>NZ_LT732541.1 GCF_900155685.1 Paenibacillus bouchesdurhonensis
CTCCCTAATCTCTTTCAACTCGTCCTTTAGCGCGTCAGCACATCTGGCACATAGATAAAAACAGCCGCTAGTTCCATACGATATTTCAATCACATAATGCGAGAATCTAAAACAGTTATGGCAATTACATTGACGATCTACTGTCACTCTCATTACTCTCTTACCTCCCCTACTCATCATCTTCGTCATCGTCCGGAATCATTGCGCCGCAATCCTGGCATTCATATATCCCTTGATTCCAGTGTTTTATATCGCCGCCGCATACAGGACACACACCTTCTTCTAACAGCTCGTTCATATTCTTACCTCCCCTAATAGCTCTGGATTGTCAAAGCGTGTGCCTATCACTTCGCATTCTTCACTGATATATTCAGGATCTTCATAGATTGGTTGTCCTCCTAAAGTAAATGCACCATTATCGGCCCCCGCTTCGCTGGGTATTGCGGTCGAGTCGAGGGCCTTCGGCTGTTTTACTCTATATCGCTTACAGATGCCGTGTAGTAGTTTTCAATTACTGCATATGCTGAAGAAAGAGTTACGAGACACTCTTTAGGTATAGTCCTTTCAGTCCAGACACAAGGCTGAATTTTAACGTCAGCCACTTCACATTCTCCGTCTTCGTACTGATCTTTAACTGTATTGATAAAGTCTTCTTTGTTCTCAAATTCTACTGCTCTGCCATATACAAAATCGCTCTCTTCCGACCAAATCAATTCTTTTGCCATACATTTTATCTCTCCCTTTGGTTTATTGGTTAACACCGCTACACATACACCCGCATATATTTGTCGTTATTTTCGCTGTTCCCTAATCAAATCCCATATGTTTTTTCTTAGCCATCCACTTGTGGTCAAACCTTGTTCACTTGCCAAACTTTCAATTTCTTTGAACATGTTTTCATCGATCGTGTCCTTAATTATGTCCGCAAGTTCTTTGTCCATAACATTCTCCCTTCTTTAGCCGTATAGGGGCTAACTCTTCATAAAGACTAGCCAATGAGTCTTGCTGCGCTTGTTGCCGAAAAGCGGTTCTCTGTCGAAGCATTTCAAAACTTCCTTCAAAGAAACCTGTTCCTCATTCCACTTGAATATTAAAGTTCCGTTTTCTTTCAGGACACGCATACATTCGCTAAATCCTTTTGACAGGTCATCTTGCCATGTTTCGTTAAGCTTTCCATACTTCTTGGCCAACCATGATTTATCTCCGGCGCGAACCAGGTGCGGTGGATCGAAAACTACCAGATAAAAACTTTCGTCAGAAAATGGCATATCGGTAAAATCCGCTTTTAAATCAGGACTAACAACTAACTTCCTGCCATCACACAACGTATCTTCAAGTTCACGATTATCCATGTACAAAGTATCTTTATGATTTCTGTCAAACCAAAACATTCGGCTACCGCAACAGGCGTCTAAAATTTTATGTTGTGATGCTATACTCATTTCTCATCATCTCCCCCGGACAATTCAATTAAGCAAGACTCACACACTTCACCATTTTCAATATCTCTATCTGATAACTCTTCAGTTCCATACCCGCATCTTGGGCATTCGTTCATTCCTTATCACCTTCCCCTAAAGCACCTTTACACGTTTCATACATTCCATCGAGTATGTCTGCAAAGTCACTTTCCATGTCACCTGTTTCATATTTGCGTACTGCTTCTTCTAGTGCTCTACGTAGCTTGTCGCGCTCTACTAGTGCCTGTACACATTGCCTTTGCCAATCTTGTGCTATAGTCATTAACTGTTTGTTTTCTTCGTCCTTCTCGGTAAGCTGCTGGAGTGCGTCTGTTGCAATTTGATGTACAAGGGAGTAACTGTTGTAGATTACCGATCCAATTTTGCCGTCCTCGAATATTTGCGATATATAGTCCATTTGTTCGTTAAGTTGCTTGATTGTTTCTTTCATCCCTTTTACTTCCTCCTTTTCATTTGATCAAACACGCTTAAATCGAACTCACCGTTTTCAATCTGTTTCAACACCTTTTCCATACCGTGATAGATTCCTACTTGGTAAGAGTATGCAGGTGGGGTTCCCATGGATTTCATTTCGTTTCTGATCCATTCTGCTAGTTCTTTCATACCTTTCACTTCTCCCCTCTAAGATAAATGCCTTATACGGCCTCCGGGCTTTGCCCTAAGCTTATTCAGTCGGTTGATGGCCTTCGGCCAACTAGCAAATTTCCCATATCGTTTTTTGTTCAGCGGGATAACGTTCAGCCATCTTCCTCCGTCTGCTTGGCGTATCCCATCCTTTAGGTCTTGCTTGAGTTTCCCCGATTACTTTCCATCCAGCAGCTTTGAGGCTTGTTCCCGGCTCTGATTTGAGCGTATAAGTGATCAGGCGACAATATCCGAGGTTCCGGGTTACTCTCCAAGCTGCTGCGTATAATTTGGAGCAAGCATCCTTGTACCCATCCAAAACGCAGCACCTTACCACTTCCAAGGTCATCCCATCGTCATTGTGACGTGCTATTGGCCTGCCTACCATTGCAACACCTATCAGTTCGTCATCACATGCGAGGCCGATTCTGAATTTATCCCGGAAAGGAGCTACGTTATGCCGATGGTGCTTATTTACAAAGGCTTGAGCCTCGCTTAATTCCAACGGCACAAGATCATATTTCACGGTATCCCTCCTTCGTCTTTTTCTCCGTTCCGACCGAATAATCCCGAGCCGTATAAGGGTGTATAAGGGTTATCCTTTCAGGTGGGATAGGGCAGGCTTCTCTTGTATCCGGTTATTCATGGGGAGCCTCCTTATAGATGATGAGGGCCGTAACATAGAGTTGATTATCACAAGCCGGATCCGTAAGCATCTGATACTTAATGTCGATTACTCCCCAGGTCTTGTTCACTTCAAGGTAACTGTTTAATTGCCGCTCAATATCACCGATACAATTCCCATCTACAAACAATGTTTTGATCTCACTTGCTTTACCTAACATGCTCAGTCCTCCTTAATCAACAAATACAGTTTTATCCGTTACTTGATCATTGCTCGTAATGGTGATAATGGACTGATCGCCTGGAATGATGCTTAAAGTTTCAATGGTGTAATCTTTTATCACTTTGAATCCACTTAGATTGCCTGATTCATATATCAATCGTTC
>NZ_LT732542.1 GCF_900155685.1 Paenibacillus bouchesdurhonensis
AGAACAATCGGGTTCAGGTGCCGCTTCGTGGGATCGGAGAAGCACTGGGGGCAAAGGTAGACTTCAGCGAAAAAAACGTAACCTATTTGAAGGGCGAGAAATCGATCGTTCTAACATTAGGAAGTAAGGTGGCCGTGGTCGATGGCCAAAATGTAACGATGGATGCGGCAGCCAAAGCAGTAAAGGGACGCACCTATGTTCCGTTGCGGTTTGTTAGCGAGAACCTGGGTGAATCAGTGAGCTGGGATCAGGTAGGGGGATGGGTTTGGATTGGTGAAAAGGTGGTACCAACCTTAGAAGAAGTTGGCTTGAAAACAGTGAGTATTGATCCATATTTAAAGTGGTTTAAGGATAAAGAATATCTTCTGAAACGTCCACGAGAAGATATAACTTATGAGAAGGTATTGATTTTTAAAGAAGCGGATTTACCTACGAAATTTTTACGTGAAATTTACAGTGTTGAGCTGTTTACAGAGCCTACATCAAAGGTTGTCTTTCTTAAAGTGCGAGCTAAGACCACCTCTACGGTAGGAAACCTGTTTTACCTTACTAGCAAAAATGATATTCGGTTTCGTAATCATGTAGTTGGTAGAACTATTAATAACGGTGACGGAACTAAATATGACTTCTATCCAATATGGTCTCTGTCTGATAAAACGTTAGATGGAATTATTGATCAGAAAGTTTTGGAATTAAGTGACATAGAGTACATTGGATTTGATGGGGGAAACCAGGATTATGTCCCTCTCATGATTAACCCATGGAAAGGCAATTAATCGATAAATGCCTAAATTACATACGGATGACAAAGTTTTCAGAAAGAAAACTAACATCATGAATTATAAAAGAAAGGTGCTTATAAGATGAAAAAATGGATAACTGTCTTGATATTTGGTGCTGTAGCCTTTTCTACTTTTCAATTCGCAGATACTGTAGAGGCTGCCAGTGGTTCTGTTATTACCGTCTTGGTCGATGGACGAAAGGTAAAATTTCAAGGTGGCGATCCGGTCATGGAGAACAATCGGGTTCAGGTGCCGCTTCGTGGGATCGGAGAAGCACTGGGGGCAAAGGTAGACTTCAGCGAAAAAAACGTAACCTATTTGAAGGGCGAGAAATCGATCGTTCTAACATTAGGAAGTAAGGTGGCCGTGGTCGATGGCCAAAATGTAACGATGGAT
>NZ_LT732544.1 GCF_900155685.1 Paenibacillus bouchesdurhonensis
CAAATCCGAAAGCATCGGTGAAGCCCTGTCAGCGTCCTGCTGGTGGGGCTTTTTGTGTTTATATGATACTGGACTGAATTGAGCATTAAAACATCAAATAAACATCAGGAACCCTTATGTATCAACGGCTTGTGTGCCGGACTGATAAACCGAACGTTTCATCCTCTGTTTACAAATCGAACCAATTGAGGTAATGTTATTGTAGGGGCGAGCAATCGTCCTATTTTATATTTGAGAGGGGTAATGTTAATTGAAATTGAGACTGGTCAAGCAAGGCGAGTTCCTGGGGATCAAATGTGACTTTTGGATGGACGAGCATGGTGAAGTTTACATGACGCGGGAGCAGATTGGGAGAGCGTTGCAATATCGCGACCCGGCGAGTTCTATTGAAGTCATCCACCGTCGGAACGCCGATCGCTTAGACCGACTATCAAGTACCGTCAAACTGACGGGGGTTGACGGACGCGAACGCGAACACATCGTTTATAAAGTAAAAGGTATCTTTGATGTGATTCGTTATAGTAGGCAACCTATCGCAGACGACTTTATGGATTGGGTGTATGATATTCTCGATGCCATCCGTGTAGGCCGTATCAGTCAACAGGTGTTGCGCGATGCAGGCATTACTATTAGACGCACAATGACCGATTCAATCCGTGATTACGTCGAAGAAAGCCCTAACAAGAAATTTCAATACAGGAACTACACAGAACTCGTCTATAAGCACTTGTTCGGGATGAGTGCAAAAGATTTGCGCTTAGAACTCGGACTGAAAAAAGACGAAAAAATAAGAGATCACCTAACAGCCGAAGAACTTGAGGCAGTTCTTACAGCAGAAAGGCAAATCTCTACGCTTCTTGAAATGAATTTATCCTACCACGATATTAAAGCAATCCTGTCAAAAAAGCAAGTGTCTCGCGCTTTGCCACGTACTGGACGCGACCGGGACGCAGCAGAACAAGCGAATTAATATATACAAGCCCACTAACCTATATGGTCGGTGGGCTTGATTCTATCTTACCGATTTAGTTGTTAGGTATGTGTAAACGTTGTTGTCGTAGTCGTCAAAGCTGTGTTCGTAGAGGTGGACGCGAGTAGCACCCTTTTCAGCGGCGTGTTCGTAGATTTCTTTTTCAGCACCTTCGATGAGGTCTAAACGAAGATCATTGTCCTCGTCGATCTTGGAGGCTGGGGCGCCTGTGTTGTCGTTGATTATTGCATAATACTTTTTCACTTAAATCACCCTTCCCTTATTAATACACAAGTTTGAAATCGTTATAATCAATGTCATCAAACCCGTTAGCTTCGATAAACTCCTGTTCGTTAAACCCGATCAATTCCAGCGCTTCATAAACCGTCATGCTGCGATTTGTAACTACCTCGCCTACCACGATATCCTCATACATTACTTTTACCATTTTCATTCGCTCCTTTGATTTTAATTTTGTCTGCCGTCCCTTGCTGTTAATACAAATATACCACTCCTACACTCTGTTGTATAGGGGAACAGATGGGAACGAATTGTGAACAATTATAGCAAGTGCTTAATGGTATCATATCGCCAAGTTTTATCTTTATCGTAAGGCGGTAACGTTCCGCGTCTCATACGATCTGCTATAGCGCCTCTGGTTACGCCAAGGAGCCGCGCTAAGTCGGATTGTGTGTAAAACTCCGGTTCGATGTCGCTAGGCTTGTACCCGCGTCCTGTGGGACTTATTAGCGTGTCATCTTTTATTGTCCAACCGTCCCATATTCCCGATCCTGTCCAGTTACTCATCTTGTCCCTCCAAATATGGTTTATGATATTTTTCCTCTGCTGCCTTACGTAGAGTTATTGCATCTTCTTTGTTTTTTCGATATCCCAGCGTGATATTTTTGCCCTTAAATCCAATGTAAGATTTCCATTCTTGCCGGGACTCCATCCAAATAACCCCCTTGTGTCCGCTCTTATTATCTTTATGTAATTTGGCTTTAAGAGCTGTCTTGCGTGTACCATCTATACGATCCGCGGCTATGTGCTTTAATGCACCTTTATTCCGCTTTGCAACTCTCTTACAGCCGCAACTTTTATAATACCCGGCGTTTAAGCTGCCAGTAGGTACATGTGTAGTTTTACCGCAGGTGCAAAGACATTCCCAAAGAAGGTTGTTATTTTTGTCCCTTCGGTCGCTCAGTCGAATTACCTCCAGATCTCCAAACATTTTCCCCGTTAAATCAATACGCCTAACCATTACGCAATCGCCGCCAGTACGCTGTTTTGATCAACATTGCGGATTTCTCCATTAACTACTTCAAACATTCCACGACGGCGACCGTCGTTGTACTCGTAAAAACCATTGTTTAAGCGGAATACTTTCTCGCCGTACTCGTTGCTGTAATCCTCGTTCAGAAACTTCCGATCCAATTTGTATGTAGGATGCGTTCCAACGATTTGAGCCAGCCATGTGCGAGCCTTGCGAGTGTCAGCAGCCAGTTCAAACGTAGCCTTTGCCGCCCAGGCTTTAACGTTAGCCCACGCTTGCTTTAAAGCTGCTGCAAAGTATTCTTTAGCCGTTCCTCCGAATTGTGC
>NZ_LT732545.1 GCF_900155685.1 Paenibacillus bouchesdurhonensis
ACACAGTTCCAAACCTCGTACTTGCCACCACCTCCGCCCATGCCGCTATATTTAACCCGGTGCAAATGTAGTCCGGGGCCGGGCTTGCCGCTAAGCAAGCACCAATTCCCGTCGCGCTTCTTTACCACTGCCCGTACCTGTTCCTTTGTAAGCTCCTTGTCCTCGTTTTTATTCTGCTTCCGGTCTCGCAAAGGCGTTTTAGATTCGCGCCGCCTACCTAATTGCTGTTCTTTGGAATATGAGTTGAGACCAAAGTCAAACATATGATCACCCCTCTCCTAGAAAGGCATATCATCCGGTATATCGATCGGTTTACCATCGTCTGCGAATGGATCCCGTTCACTTTGCCCGCCACTTCGTTTGTCGTCCCGGTTCGATTCCAGGAAACGCACGTTATCAGCAATGACCTCTGTCACGTATACGCGCTTACCCTCGCTATTCTCGTAATTCCGTACCTGAATGCGTCCTTCAACCGCTGTGAGGCGACCCTTACGCAAGTAATTCGCGCACGTCTCAGCCAGTTGTCTCCAAGTTACGACCGGAATAAAATCCGCTTCTCGCTCTCCGCCCTGCGATGTGAACGGTCTGTCCACGGCAATCGTGAACTGAGTAACAGCCACACCAGAAGGGGTATATCTCAATTCAGGATCTCGGGTTAACCTCCCGATAAGGATCACTCTATTAAGCAATGGAATTCCTCCTATTGATTGATAAGTTCCGTGTAATGCACGATTTTGTTCAATGTCTTTGTCTCACGACAGTAACGGCAATTTTCGCAGCGGTCGGGCTCAATTCGTCCGGATTTAACCTCTATCAAACGAGGCATGTTCATTTCTATCAAATCCAGTTCCCGTTGAATGTCATAACCATTAATAGAGATTACAGCCTTGTCTGGTGGGTCTTCCTTTGAAACAGCTACTATAATGGGTTCTATCCATCCGTCACGCCCTTGTACACGCCGTTCAATCTCTGCGTAGAGTGCCATTTGGGTTACATAGCCACTAGCCTCCACAAACGTCACATAGCCGTTATTGGGATCCCAGGTTTCTTTTTGTATTTCTCGTACTGTCTTAATGTCCGAAAACCTATTACGATCCGGTGCGTAGTTGTCCATTTTCACTTTCCACTTTGCCCCCGCAAATTCAGCCGTTAAAATAACTTCCTTTTGGCCTTGAAGGACAAACATGCATAGTGGGTCGTTTTCAATAGTTCGTATAAGTTCATCTGCTCTCTGAAATTCCTTTTTCAAATTCCCCTTATTAGCACCTTTAGAAGCTATGATTTCAGGATTTTCAGATTTGAATTGCTCGAATACTTCTTTACTTTCAAAGTACGCATGGACATAAGAACCGACTAGCAAAGCTTCCGAAGGTGGTTCGGCCCACCCTCGCAACTTCGCCATGCCCCGCGCTTCGCATTCAAGGAACTCTTTGTATTGGCTGTTTGACCAGTAATGTTGATTCGCCTCAGTCGAGTGGTAATTCTGATTGTTTAGGATCATCCTTACCACCGCCCTTTTTAACTTTCTCAGCAGCTTCGGCCTGAGCCTTTATAAATTCTTCTTCTGTATTCGTAGCAACATGAACTTTGCCGAAGTTGAAATAATCCTCTCGTTTAGCCATGTTGTCCGTTAGAGACTTCCATACGCCGCCCAGTCGCAAATAGTCGTTTTCGGTGAACGAATCCTGACTGCATCCCAAAAACTCCTCAACCATTTCCTTAGTGACTCCGTATTTCTCTTGAAATTTAAGGAGCGCATTTCTTACGCGATCTGCTAATGGCTCGTCGTAACCATTGATGAGAGTTTGTTTGCACTGCTCCATAGCTGCATCGACAATATCGCCAGGGATAACTCCAAGGATGCAAGCACGGACACGCCGCGCCCCCATGTTGGCAGTTAGCTCATAAACGTCACGAGGATCGTCTAATTTATCAATGCGCCCCTTGGCCTTCCGTTCATGCTTTACATTGAATATCATTGAACGCCGTGTATTCGTTTCAATATCCCAGGCGTAGGCTTCCATCTTCGAAACTCCGTTAACTTGCTCAAGTTCAATCACGCCATACTCCATGTTGCCCCAATTCTGCGCTAGAACTTCGGCTAAGCGGATGGAAGGCCCCGAAACTCTACTTCCACCCTTTGGATACTCATATGCCGCTTCCTCCGCAAGCTTCTTCCGCTGACAAGCTTGCATAATTCGGTTAAAAGATAATTGCTGATCTCTCGGAAATTGTTTAGCAGAAAATAGAGCTGCCTTTACCTGTTCACTTTGCCTTGTTGCCACCATTTCATGAGCCACAGAACGGGCTTCTGGTGCCGATGGTAAATAGTCGTTATAATTAATCGGGGAATGATCATCAAAACTCATAGCTTTACAACCTCCTAATTTTTGTGTTATTGTGTCCGTAACAATTTATTTGAAAGTGTCTTAGTGATCACGGCGGCAACCGTGGTCATTCTTCGTTTCTAGCACCTGTTCCACTGTCTCCAAGTTGGCTATAACACTATCCAAGGTGCCATGGGTTATAAATTCTCCCATTGCGCACAAGGCGTGTCCCACCGACTGGCAATGGATATCTTCTTGGAGCTGCTTTAGATCGGTTAGCGCCTTTGTTAGATGCTGCATTCTCTTCCTCCAATCTCCGTAACACACGGTCATAATCGCCTCTGTGTGCGTGGTTCTGAAACTCGAA
>NZ_LT732546.1 GCF_900155685.1 Paenibacillus bouchesdurhonensis
AGAACAATCGGGTTCAGGTGCCGCTTCGTGGGATCGGAGAAGCACTGGGGGCAAAGGTAGACTTCAGCGAAAAAAACGTAACCTATTTGAAGGGCGAGAAATCGATCGTTCTAACATTAGGAAGTAAGGTGGCCGTGGTCGATGGCCAAAATGTAACGATGGATACGGCAGCCAAAGCAGTAAAGGGACGCACCTATGTTCCGTTGCGGTTTGTTAGCGAGAACCTGGGTGAATCAGTGAGCTGGGATCAGGTGGGAAATTGGGTATGGATTGGAGAGAAGGAGATTCCAACCTTAGAGGAAGCTGGCTTGAAAACAGTGAGTATTGATCCGTATAAAAAATGGTTTGTGAACGATGAAGATCTTCTGCAAAGTCCTGGAGGGGATATAACTTATGAAAAGGTATTGAACTTTGGCATTACTGATTTACCCTTTAAGCACTCACGCGATATTTATAGCGTAGAACTATTTACAGAGCTTAAATACAAAGTTACGTATCTAAAAGTACGTTCTAAGACGAATACAAGGGGAGGCAACCTCTTCTACCTTACCAAAAAAACAGATATTCGATTTCGTCATCCGGTAGCTGAAATGTCTATAGATAACGGCGACGGAACAAAATACAGCTTTTATAGTGTTTGGTCTGCAGCTGATAAAACACTGTATGATATAGTCGATCAGAGGCCTTTAGAGATTAGTGATATTGAATACATTGGTTTTTACGGGGGCACACAAGACTATATCCCTCTCATGGTAAATCCATGGAAAGGCAATTAATCGATAAATGCCTAAATTACATACGGATGACAAAGTTTTCAGAAAGAAAACTAACATCATGAATTATTAAAGAAAGGTGCTTATAAGATGAAGAAATTGATGACTGTCTTTTTGCTGGGTGCTGTAGCCTTTTTCACTTTTCAATTCGCAGAGACTGTAGAGGCTGCTAGTAGTTCTGTTATTACCGTCTTGGTCGATGCACGAAAGGTAAAATTTCAAGGTGGCGATCCGGTCATGGAGAACAATCGGGTTCAGGTGCCGCTTCGTGGGATCGGAGAAGCACTGGGGGCAAAGGTAGACTTCAGCGAAAAAA
>NZ_LT732547.1:0-866833 GCF_900155685.1 Paenibacillus bouchesdurhonensis
GTCTTGTACACACCGCCCGTCACACCACGAGAGTTTACAACACCCGAAGTCGGTGAGGTAACCGCAAGGAGCCAGCCGCCGAAGGTGGGGTAGATGATTGGGGTGAAGTCGTAACAAGGTAGCCGTATCGGAAGGTGCGGCTGGATCACCTCCTTTCTATGGAGAATCGTCTTCTGCAACGAAGACATTCAAAAAAAGGCTGACGAAAGTCGCCGATCCCTTTGCGGATGCAAAGGGGGATATGCTTTCGAAGTAGCTTTACTTCGTAAAGCTTTTAGCTCACTCGTTGGTCAGTTTTGAGAGTTCAACTCTCAAAACCCTCGTTACTTTTAGTCAACACGATTCGTGAACGACCCGAAAGTAATCGAGATTGATCCTTGAAAACTGGATAACGAAACGAAATTTGCGTTTTAGAAATATTCCTTTTCTGATGAATTTAAATGNTACAGTACCGAAGGTCATGATCTCACACTGCCAAGAAAAGCCTCTAGCCAGGAGAAGGTGCCCGTACCGCAAACCGACACAGGTAGGCGAGAAGAGAATTCTAAGGCGCGCGGAAGAACTCTCGTTAAGGAACTCGGCAAAATGACCCCGTAACTTTGGGAGAAGGGGTGCCCCGGTAGTGTGAATAGCACGAGGGGGCCGCAGTGAAAAGGCCCAAGCGACTGTTTAGCAAAAACACAGGTCTGTGCGAAGCCGTAAGGCGAAGTATACGGGCTGACGCCTGCCCGGTGCTGGAAGGTTAAGGGGAGCGGTTAGGGAGTAATCCCGAAGCTGTGAACCGAAGCCCCAGTAAACGGCGGCCGTAACTATAACGGTCCTAAGGTAGCGAAATTCCTTGTCAGGTAAATTCTGACCCGCACGAATGGCGTAACGACTTGGGCGCTGTCTCAACGAGAGATCCGGTGAAATTTTAATACCTGTGAAGATGCAGGTTACCCGCGACAAGACGGAAAGACCCCATGGAGCTTTACTACAGCTTGATATTGAACTTTGATGCGATTTGTACAGGATAGGTGGGAGCCTAGGAATCCGGAGCGCCAGCTTCGGTGGAGGCATCGTTGGGATACCACCCTGATCGTATCGAAGTTCTAACCTAGGACCGTGACCCGGTTCGGGGACAGTGTCAGGCGGGTAGTTTGACTGGGGCGGTCGCCTCCTAAAGAGTAACGGAGGCGCCCCAAGGTTCCCTCAGAATGGTTGGAAATCATTCGTAGAGTGCAAAGGCAAAAGGGAGCTTGACTGCGAGACTGACAAGTCGAGCAGGGACGAAAGTCGGGCTTAGTGATCCGGTGGTACCGCATGGAAGGGCCATCGCTCAACGGATAAAAGCTACCCTGGGGATAACAGGCTTATCTCCCCCAAGAGTCCACATCGACGGGGAGGTTTGGCACCTCGATGTCGGCTCATCGCATCCTGGGGCTGAAGTAGGTCCCAAGGGTTGGGCTGTTCGCCCATTAAAGCGGTACGCGAGCTGGGTTCAGAACGTCGTGAGACAGTTCGGTCCCTATCTGTCGTGGGCGTAGGAAATTTGAGAGGAGCTGTCCTTAGTACGAGAGGACCGGGATGGACGCACCGCTGGTGCACCAGTTGTTCCGCCAGGAGCATAGCTGGGTAGCTACGTGCGGATGGGATAAACGCTGAAAGCATCTAAGCGTGAAGCCCTCCTCAAGATGAGATTTCCCAATTTAGTAAGACCCCTTGAAGACGACGAGGTTGATAGGCCTGAGGTGGAAGTGCAGCAATGTATGGAGCTGACAGGTACTAATCGGTCGAGGGCTTATCCAATTCCCTATATGAAGTAGGGCTAACACGCAAATGGTTGTTTCGTATCCAGTTTTCAGGTGATTAAACATCTGAAATGCAGTTTAAGCTGCATGTTTGTTCTAAGGTCTGATATTTTGTTGTAGCAGATCGAAGAAGTGAATGCAGTGCAAAAATCACGTTTGGTGGCAATGGCGGAGGGGTTCCACACGTACCCATCTCGAACACGACCGTTAAGCCCTCCAGCGCCGATGGTACTTGGACCGCAGGGTCCTGGGAGAGTAGGACGTCGCCAAGCAATTATAAGAGGCACTACTGATATTATATCGGTAGTGCCTTTTTGCGTTTAAGTTGCAGCATTTTCTTAACAAGTCCTAAAAAAGGTTTTTTTTCGATGTATGCCGGATTACCGAGCAGTATTTGTATATAACATCTTGCTTAAACTTATCCAATGATTATTTTTTTAAAAAAAGTGGTAAAGATACCGTATCGTTATTCGCGTTTTTTCCGTTTATATAGATAGATAAGTTAAATGAATATACAAAAGAAGGTGTGACACTGTAATGTGCTATAAGCTGGCAAGAATTCACCTCGCTAAAGCTAAAGCTCGGCAGGAATCTAATTTTGAATTCACGAAGGCAGCGCAAGAAACGGAGTCTGTTCAACCATTGAAGCCTTTCCAACCAATCAAGCCGGCGCAGGTGTCAGAGCATCAGTCTGAAGCGGAGCTTTCGTTTAAGGATGGTCAGCGTTGGTTTGTTGAATGGGTGCAGACATATCAGACAGCGCTGAAACAATATTGCCGATCTTTAGCTGGTTCAGCCTGGGAAGCGGAAGAGCTTGTTCAGGAGACGTGACTGAAGGTATGGAGAACCTCTTTTGAAAAGGGCAGCCCCAACATTAATAAATCTTATTTGTACAAGGTAGCCAATCACATATACATTGATCTTCATCGCAAAAGGAGAGTTGCAACAGCATTTAATACTTTCGATCAAGTTGCACCCTTTGAAGAGCATACGGACATGACCTCACTCTGGAACGCTATGGAGACCCTTGTGTACCATCTTCCTGTCAATCAGCGGACTGCACTGCTGCTTGTAGATGTATTTCGTTACACGGCTGCAGAGACGGCGGAGATGCTCCATACGACGGAGGGAGCCGTTAAGGCTTTGCTTCATCGAGCTCGAACGAAGCTTCGATCGAAGAGTCAAGACTTGGATCTAGGGAGGAGTGAGGGTCAGAGAGAAAACCTACAAAATAAGATCCAGGTAGATGAAAAAATCGTCTATGCCTATTTAAAAGCATTCCGGGAGCATAGTCCGCACGCGCTGCTGATGCTTATGAATGAATCAAAAGCGCTTGATCAAACACAGCCGCCTGTATTGGAGTGCAGCAAAGAGAAGCAGTATCGTCATCCTCAATATCAGCGCCGCTCATATGTTACAGACGACATCGGATCACTGGCCCTAATTGCAGCTTAAAGATTAAGCTGCTAAGAGCTACTCAAAATTTCAACTTATTAGGAAGGTGTTGGATGCATGAGCACGGTTATACCTTATGTAATTGAGCAAACAAGCCGCGGCGAACGCTCGTATGATATATATTCCAGGCTACTGAAGGATCGTATCATATTTCTAGGCTCGGCGATCGATGACCACGTGGCCAATAGCATAAGCGCACAGATGCTTTTGCTTGCTGCAGAAGATCCCGAGAAGGATATTCACTTCTACATTAACAGTCCAGGCGGTTCTACTTCAGCGGGATTCGCGATATATGATACGATGCAGTATGTCAAACCTGACATTCAGACGATCTGCTCCGGTATGGCAGCTTCCTTCGCAGCTATATTGTTGTTGTCGGGTACAAAAGGCAAGCGCTTTGCATTGCCTAACAGCGAGGTCATGATTCATCAACCACATGGCGGGGTTCAGGGTCAGGCCAGCGATATTGAAATCAGTGCAAGGCGCATTGTTCGTACTCGGGAAAGATTGAATGCCATTGCGGCCGAGCGTACCGGTCAGTCGTTAGAGCGTATAGCCAAAGACATGGATCGCGACTATTTTATGTCCGCTGAGGAAGCGGTTGAATACGGTGCTATTGATCAGGTAATTTATAGAGCAAGCTCCTGAACATAACGACTTAGAGTGTTGCCTACAAGGCAATGCTCTTTCTTTATTTGCGAAGATAGGATGACTTTCGTGGAAAAGGGGAAACAATAGATCAACGGCTACGAAGATGTGAAGTCTTTTTGTACTTCTCCTGTAGACACTAGTATGTCTGTGGAAGTCTGGTGGTATTTCCTGGTGCTTGTTCTTGACAGGCTATATGCCCTTTGCTAAGATGTACAATAATATATTTTCGTAAGTGTCTTTCCGGCCTTGATATATAAGGGAATTCGGTCGACGAGGAATAGAATATAAGGGAGGAAAAACTAAGGTGTGGGAAAGTAAATTTAATAAGGAAGGCTTAACATTTGATGACGTATTGCTCGTCCCTCGTAAATCGGAGGTGCTTCCGAAAGAGGTTAATTTGTCTACAAGATTAAGCGATAAAGTTAAGCTGAATATGCCGCTTATAAGCGCTGGCATGGATACAGTAACGGAAGCGGCTATGGCGATCGCAATTGCGCGGGAAGGCGGCATCGGCATTATTCATAAGAATATGCCTGTGGAGCAGCAAGCGGAGGAAGTGGATCGTGTTAAACGATCAGAGAGCGGCGTTATCACGAATCCGTTCTCCCTTATGCCGGATCATTTGGTCTCGGACGCAGAGGAATTGATGGGCAAGTACCGGATTTCCGGGGTTCCTATCGTGAATGAGGAGCAGAAGCTGGTCGGTATTTTGACAAACCGGGATTTGCGCTTCGTACATGATTACAGCATTAAGATCAGCGAGGTCATGACGCACGAGAACCTGGTGACGGCTCCGGTAGGAACGACGCTTCAAGAAGCCGAGGGCATCTTGCAGCAGCACAAAATTGAGAAGCTTCCATTGGTTGATGATTCGAATACGCTCAAAGGTCTTATTACGATCAAAGATATCGAGAAGGCGATCCAATTCCCGAACGCGGCAAAAGATGAGCAGGGCAGATTGCTTGTCGGAGCAGCTATTGGCGTATCGTCCGATTCCTTCGTACGGGCTGATGCTTTGGTAAAGGCTGGAGTTGACGTTATTACAGTAGACTCTGCGCACGGTCACCATATTAATATCCTCGATACGGTTAGGGAGCTTCGCAAACGGTATCCAGAATTAACGATTATTGCCGGCAACGTAGCAACGGGAGAAGCGACACGCGACTTAATTGAGGCAGGTGCTTCCGTAGTCAAAGTCGGTATCGGCCCTGGTTCGATTTGTACTACGCGTGTGATCGCTGGAATCGGTGTTCCGCAAATTACCGCGGTGTACGATTGCGCATCCGTTGCCCGCGAGTATGGCATTCCGATCATTGCGGACGGAGGCATCAAGTACTCCGGGGAAATTACGAAGGCCATTGCTGCCGGAGCCCACGCGGTCATGCTGGGAAGTCTGCTGGCCGGTACGGAAGAAAGCCCTGGCGAATCGGAGATTTATCAAGGGCGTCGTTTTAAAGTGTATAGAGGGATGGGCTCCCTAGGGGCAATGAAGCAAGGAAGTAAGGATCGCTACTTCCAGGACGATGACAAGAAGCTCGTACCGGAAGGGATCGAAGGACGCGTTGCCTATAAAGGGCCTTTATCTGATACGATCCATCAGCTGCTGGGCGGCTTGCGTTCGGGAATGGGCTACTGCGGAACAGCTAATCTGGATGAGCTTCGCAATGATACGTACTTTGTCCGCATTACAGGGGCAGGCCTTCGCGAGAGTCATCCGCATGATGTGCAAATTACGAAGGAAGCACCAAACTATTCTTTGTAATAAATTGACCACACCACCATTTTCCATAACAGACTGGGCGAAATCTGCCCGGTCTGTCTTTTTTTGCGTATTCCGCTGTGATAGAATAGATTAAGCAATCGAACGAGTATATGAGGGGAGCTTTAAGAGCATTGAAACTGAAAGAAAAGAAACCTAAAACATCGAAACGCCAAATCCTTCGTAAAAGCGTCGCCTCTGTTCTGTTACTAAATATGTTATGTCTATCAATGGTACCTGCAGTCGCGCTTGCTGAAGGACAGCAAACCGAAGCTACGTCAACCAAGCCTGCAGGACAGCAAAGCAACTCTAGCATTCCGTCTGTAGAATCTCTAGAACTTAAGGTTAAATCTGCGATATTATTGGAGCCGGTATCCGGCCAAGTTCTTCTGAATGTAAATGGGGACACTCCGCTTCCTCCTGCAAGTATGACCAAGATGATGACAGAGTACATCGTTGCAGACTTGGTGAAGCAAGGAAAGTTTAGCTGGGATGATGTGGTTACCGTGCGTGAGAATGCGTCCAAGACAATTGGTTCACGCATCTTTCTAGCGCAAGGGGATCAACATACAATCCGGGAGCTGTACATTGCCATGGCGGTTGGTTCAGCGAATGATGCAACTGTAGCTTTGGCTGAGCATGTCGCTGGTTCTGAGCTGGCCTTCGTCGAGATGATGAATGATGAGGCTCAGCGCATGGGGATGACCAACACTTATTTTGCAAACTCTACGGGCCTGGATATTAAAGATATGCCGAAGGAATTCCAGCCAGCCAATGATAAGGATACCGTGATGTCCGCTATGGATGCGGCGATTCTTGCTAAATACATCGTTACGGATCACCCAGATTTTACTGAGTTTACAACGATTCAGGAATATCAGTTCCGGCCTCGGGACAAGAAGCCAATGGTGAACTGGAACTACATGCTTGAGGCGAATAAGAATGTAACCAACTTCAAACAATTTGCTTATGAGGGACTGGACGGCTTGAAGACCGGGCATACCTCCAGAGCCGGCAGCTGCTTTACGGGCACGGCAGAACGGGATGGGATGCGACTGATCAGTGTCGTTATGGGAACAGAAGCTACGAAGACGATGAAAGCTGAGGACGTACGGTTCGTCGAGACGCGTAAAGTGTTGGATTACGGGTTCAACAACTTCGAGACCAAGCAGGTCGTTGCTCCAAAAACGACGGTAGAAGGAACCGAAACGGTAACCGTAAAGAAGGCGAAAAATGTGGACGTGCCTGTTGTAACGGATCAAGGGGTTAGTTTCGTTGTGCCTAAAGGTGCGGACATGAGCAGCTTACAAGCAACGGTATCCCTGAACGAGGAGACGGCCCTAGTGGCCCCTCTGAAGCAAGGGACGGAAGTTGGTACAGTTACCTACTCTTTCAAAGCTCCGGGCTCTGACGAGCCTGTAGAGAAGACGGTGAAGCTGATCACGGCCCAGGACGCAGAGAAGGCGAATTGGTTTAAGTTATTCCTGCGCGCGATCGGAGACTTTTTCAAGGATCTGTTTAATGGAATCAAGAATCTTTTCTAATTTGCAAGATATAAATCCCGAGTAAATGGGTTGTATATTTGGCTTAAATATTGTAAAATATCAAGTTAGATTATCGCATGTAGAATCGAGACAGAAGTAATGTTTATGGGGATTAGGTCATATGCCAAAGCCTCATAGCATGGGGATATATTTAGATTAAATCGGGAGGCGTGGACATGGAAACAGGAACATCACGTGTAAAAAGAGGTATGGCCGAAATGCAAAAAGGCGGCGTCATTATGGACGTCATGAATGCGGAACAAGCGAAGATTGCTGAGGCGGCTGGAGCCACAGCTGTTATGGCTTTGGAGCGCGTTCCTTCTGATATTCGTGCGGCTGGGGGCGTAGCTCGCATGGCTGACCCTACAATTGTTGAAGAGGTTATGAAAGTAGTATCTATTCCGGTTATGGCCAAAGCGCGGATCGGGCATTATGTAGAAGCGAAAGTTTTGGAATCTCTCGGGGTAGACTATTTGGATGAGAGTGAAGTGTTGACGCCTGCGGATGAGGTGTTCCACATCGATAAACGTGATTTCACCGTTCCATTTGTCTGCGGAGCAAAAGATCTCGGCGAAGCGCTGCGTCGTATTAGCGAAGGCGCATCGATGATCCGTACGAAAGGCGAACCAGGAACCGGCAACATTGTTGAAGCTGTTCGTCATATGCGTCTGATCAACAGCCAAATCCGTTCCGTACAAAGCATGTCCAAGGACGAGCTGTACGCTGAAGCCAAAAATCTCGGCGTTGCTTATGATTTGTTGCTTGAAGTTCATGAGAACGGCAAGCTCCCAGTAGTTAACTTTGCTGCTGGCGGCGTGGCTACTCCTGCCGATGCGGCGCTAATGATGCATCTTGGTTCGGATGGTGTGTTTGTGGGCTCGGGTATTTTCAAATCGGAGAATCCTGAGAAATTTGCTCGTGCGATCGTCGAAGCTACAACGCATTATACGGACTACAAGCTGATTGCTGAAGTATCGAAGAACCTAGGAACGCCGATGAAAGGCATCGAAATTTCCAAATTGTCTCCGGCTGAGCGTATGTCGGATCGCGGTTGGTAATTGGCAGCTGCATTTCTTTTCCGAGTCAGATAGAAAGAAGGTTTCTCCATGAAAGTAGGAGTGCTGGCGCTGCAGGGCGCCGTTTCGGAGCATATAAGAAGCATTGAGAGCGCTGGGGCGGAGGGCGTTGCTGTAAAGCACCCCGAGCAGCTTCTGGATATCGATGGGCTGATTATCCCCGGCGGGGAGAGTACAACCATTGGCAAGCTCATGAGGAAATATGGCTTTATCAAGGCTGTTCAGCAGTTCTCCGGCGAAGGTAAGCCTCTGTTTGGCACCTGTGCTGGACTGATTGTGATGGCGAAGAAAATTGAAGGCGGGGAAGAGCCCCACCTGGGCGTTATGGACATCAGCGTATCTCGTAACGCGTTCGGGCGCCAACGGGAGAGCTTTGAGACTAACTTGGATGTGAAGGGCCTTCAGGAGCCGCTTCGCGCGGTATTTATCCGTGCGCCTTTGATCACCGAGGTTGGCGAAGGCGTTGAGGTATTGTCCAAGTATAATGATGAAATCGTGACTGCACGTCAAGGGCATTTGCTCGTGTCGTCATTTCATCCCGAATTGACGGACGATGTTTCGTTGCATAAATATTTTACAGAAATGATTCAGGCAAACAAAGCGGCCGCAAAGTAAGGGCTGATCAGACACCTTGACTCTTTCCCAAGGGTTAAGGTTTGTTTGCTTTAAACGGAGGACGCCCGAGTTCTCTGGTGATCCCAAACCGGTCTGACTTGCTTAGCTAAGCAACCTTATCGAGCAAAAGACCTGGCGGGATGATTCTAGGAGGGACAACCCATGTTAGATGTAAAAATAATGCGAAATGATTTCGAGCGTGTTGAGAAAGCGCTCCAGGACAGAGGAGCCTCGCTGGAGCTTATATCGGGCTTCGCCTCGATGGACGGCAAGCGCCGTGAATTGCTGCAGGAAAGTGAGTCGCTGAAGAACCGTCGTAACATGGTATCAGCTGAAGTCGCTAAACGCAAGAAGAACAAAGAGGATGCGGATGAGCTGATCATCGAAATGCGTGAGGTGGGTGACCGCATTAAAGAGTTGGATGACGAAGTCCGGGCTCTGGAGGCGCAGATCGATGAGCTAATGCTTGCTATACCTAACATTCCACATCAAGATGTTCCGGTAGGAGCTTCCGAAGAAGAGAATGTGGAGGTTCGCCGTTGGAGTGAGCCTCGCCAGTTCGATTTTACGCCAAAGGCTCACTGGGATATCGCTGCTGACCTTGGCATCCTCGACTTTGAGGCAGGAGCTAAGGTAACTGGCTCTAGATTTACTTTTTACAAGGGGCTTGGAGCGCGTCTTGAACGGGCATTGATTAATTTCATGATGGATTTGCACAGCGATGAGCATGGGTATGAAGAAATGCTACCTCCGTATATCGTTAACCAGGATAGCCTCTATGGAACCGGTCAACTGCCGAAGTTCGAAGAGGATCTATTTAAGCTGACGGAGGATGGTTACTACTTAATTCCGACGGCGGAAGTACCCGTAACGAATTTTCATCGGGACGAGATTCTGAGCGCAGAGGATCTGCCGCGGAATTATGTGGCTTATAGCTCTTGCTTCCGCTCCGAGGCAGGTGCTGCTGGCAGGGATACGCGAGGTTTGATTCGCCAGCACCAATTCAACAAGGTAGAGATGATTAAAATTGTTCATCCAGATCAATCTTATGAGGAATTGGAGAAAATGACAGCGAATGCAGAGCGTGTGCTGCAGCTGTTGAAGCTTCCTTATCGCGTGTTGGCTTTGTGTACGGGCGACCTTGGCTTTACAGCGGCTAAGACGTATGATCTGGAGGTGTGGCTGCCGGAATCCGGGATGTACCGTGAGATTTCCTCTTGCTCTAACGTAGAGGATTTCCAAGCTCGACGTGCGAATATCCGCTTTCGTCCAGAGGTTAAAGCAAAACCGGAATTCGTGCATACACTGAACGGCTCGGGGTTAGCTGTAGGGCGCACGGTTGCGGCCATTCTTGAAAATTACCAGCTAGAAGACGGCCATGTGGAGGTACCGGAAGTGCTTCGTCCATACATGGGCGGTGTTGAATATATTCACAGTAAGAAATAACTTGCGTGTGAATTAACTCTGTGGTAGAATCTGATTTGTTACGCTAATCAGATTCACCTTTTGGAGAGGTACCGAAGTGGTCATAACGGGGCGGTCTTGAAAACCGTTAGGGTGCAAGCCCACGTGGGTTCGAATCCCACCCTCTCCGCCAGATTTATTAAGAATACATATCGCATAAGGAATTGATGCGATTTTGACTGAAACGCACTTGACTGTTGAACAGCGGTCTGGTGCGTTTTTTTGTATTCGTGACCGTTAGACAAAAAACTAACGGGAGGAATGGAAGTATGAGCGCAAACACAGGCAGATCAGCTCATAAACGAGGACAAAGAAAGAATAATCTGGATTTACCCCAGCGGCTATTAGACCGACTTACTCCTTCGGTCTTGGAAACGTCCCGCCCTGCTCATCAAGAAGCAGAGAAACCGCTACATGAGACTCTGACATTGACTAAGCTGTTTAATCGCTACTATGCCGCACGGCAAGCCGCAGGAGCGGCAGAGCGTACCTTAGAGGACTACAGGAAACACATGAACTGGTTTCGCCGTTTCTTGTCATCAGAGTACAGCGGTCTGGACAACTTTGTACCTAATCGCGATGTGATTCGTTCATGGATTTCTCATATGTTGACGGTACAGAAGTTGAAGCCTTCCACAATAAATATCAGACTGAGAACAATCAAAGCAATGTTCAATTGGTCTATGAGCGAGGGAATCATAAAAGAATCCCCCTTTAACAATGTTGAACTGCTGAAGGTTCCAGAAGAAGACTTTCAGATAATCTCAAAGGCTCAGGAGCGTAAATTGTTTAATTGCTGTGAACTAACTACCTTTACTGGACTACGTGATGCGCTGTTAATGTCTTTCCTGCTTGATACAGGGGTTCGTATTGGTGAATGTATGAGGATTTTAGTGGAGGAAATTGATCTACAAAAACGTTCCGCATCTGTTCGGGCTGAGTCAGCTAAAACCAGAAAAGCACGGACGGTTTATTATGGAGTGAGAACACAAGAACTGTTAGTTATATACCTTGCTTGGCATGAGATCAATGGGCAAGCCCCAAACTTGTTCCTCAACGAGTTTGGTCAACCCTTAGATAAGAATTGGGCTACCAGATGTATCAGTTTCATTGGTAAGAAGGCTAAAATTTCAGGCGTTCGCATAAGTCCCCACACTTTCCGACATACGTTTGCGACTCGTTATATAAAGGCAACAGGCGACCCGTTTTCATTACGTAGATTGCTTGGACATTCCTCCATGGAAATGGTAAATCGTTACGTTAATTTAGATGTTGCTGATGTTCGTGAGCAGTATGAGAAGTTCATGAATGGGGGAACTAAGCAATGGTAACATCACGAAGCGTATGGTTAGCTATGGGGGATAACACTATCGCTCCAAAGCTCTTAGAACCCGCTAGGGCGCACTCTAAGCTTGTTTTGGAACATATCGAAAAAGACACTTGTCCAGAACGCAGACAAGCTATACGAGCCGAGATTGGGCGTTTGAAAGCGGAGAGAGAGTTGTTGTTAGCTTCTTCCTTCCATCAGGAGGTTGTAAAATGAGCGTGGACTTCGACAAATACGAACAACTCGTATACAGAGAGGATGAATTGTGTTTCAAACTAAAGACATATCAGGAAATGATTTCAGAATTGTTGATGCTAGTTCATAAGAGAGGTACTAGCGTTCTTGATTTGCCGACCGTTGAAGAAGTTTTGACAATGCTACATTCAGCAGAAATCACTTGTCTTTCCGAACTGTTAGATTTACGGCTTGCAAAAACGATTTTATCAAACAGGATTGGTCAGAGTGAATAGTTAATGACCAAAACGATATTATACAGTAATGTTATTACAACATCACCCATTCGACTTCTTTGCGAATGGGTGATTTGTTATTTCAGCTTATCATATGTACCCAGCACATCCTTAGCAAGACGAAGTACTAGTTTTACTTCCTCAGTTTTTCTTCCCGACAATAAAGAGTTAAGTGCTTCAATTAGTTCTTGTCTATCAGCCCTTTCCTCAATACCTTCAATACCCTCGACTCTGAAAACCTCGACTGGATTCACTTCCAAAGCGATAATCACTCTTTCCAGCGTTTCCAATGAGATATTTCGTTCGCCGCGTTCAATATCTGAAATATATGTAACGTGTATGCCGGATTTTTCTGATAATGATTCTTGGGTGTAGCCTTTTTCTTTGCGTAACGTTCTAATACGTTCTCCAACGAGTTTTAAAAAATCAGAAGACATTCTAACACTTCCCTTCCATTCAAGCGTATGGAAGGAGTGCAGGCTTTTACATAATCTCATATCAGAAGATTCGTTGATAACATCGTATATATACGATACTATATTTGATATATGACTTTACAACTAGGAGGTGCGTATATGTGAGATTAAAGAACTACATATTCGGCTTTACTTGCATCTGTTTGATTCTAGTGGGAACGGCTTGTGAATCAGAGAGTGATAAACGAAAGGCTAGAATTAAACAGCTTGATAAGGAGATTAATCAGCTAAAGAAGGAAATCAATTTAATGAATGATTATCTCGATGCTTGCGAAAAAGTGAGCAAGTGCTAAAAAAACATTGTGGTAAGGGAGTTTGAAGAGTGAAACGTAATCGACTAACGGCATTATTAGCAATTATCTTGTGTCTTTCAATTACTGCTTGTTCATCAAGTGGTGTAGCTTTTGATTACAAGATTAAATCTGAATACGCTGACAAAGTAACAACGGAAGATGCGGCTATTCTGATTGATTTCCTAAAGGTAGCTAATGATTTGCCTGACGCAGCGAATGCAAAAAAAGAGGAAATCGAAATTGAGCAGACGGTTATTAATATGGCAGATGACGCAATAGACCATTTTTTAAAAGTAGATGGAGATATGGCGATAGAGGTTTCTAAGTTAATGCTTTCACTTAGTGCCGTTGCATTGGACATAAAAAATGCAAAGACAAAACATCACATGGCAAAATTGGATAAAGAACTAGGTGTCAAATCTAAATATGAGGATTATATCAACATTGATGATATTATGAAGAAGAAACGGGAAAGTGCCAAAGACGATTTGAATGAGTTCAAAAAATACGTTGACTAATTCGACTTCATGAAATCAAATAACGAAAGCCATCCTGTGAAGGGATGGCTTTCGTTTGTTGTTCGTACCTATTCATCATCATCTCTAGCGGCTTTCGCTGATGATATTTGGTATTCCTTTGATTGTAAGTACATTGGTTTAATTCGACTAAGCAATGCTTGTCGTTTGATAATTTCCTCAAACTGTCTGATTACTTCTGTGTCTTCACTATTGTAATATTCCTCTCCGCAATTTGGATTAGCGCATTTCGCGCCTAGAACATTAACAGACACGATTCCATTGATATTCACTGGAATTGAAAGTGTTTGGTTTAGAACATCCGTCAATCCACACATTACACATTGCTCGATTGTGAACATTGTCTCACTCATCCTTTACCTAATTGGTTAAGACATGAAATAATACTGCTTGACATATTCTAGTACACCCTCTGACTCTCTACGTTCGAGTAGTCTCCATATATCATCAACCCAATCCACAAAAGCAATGTAGCATGGTTTATCTAAGGACTTATAGTTGAACAAAGCATTTAAAAAATCACTTCGCTCAACCATAAATGAGTATCCTTCATTGTAATCATCCTCTTCCGATTCGAATCCCGTAATGCTATCTAGTACGATGTATTTTTGTAGAACGGTTGGACTCTCTTTCTTGATGTAAGGTGGTTTTCCTTTTCCCCAAGTGATGATTTTCTCATATATTTCGAGTTCTTCGTCATTGCCAGTGCTCCAAAGTTGTTCTTTTGTAATCGTTAAGCTTTTCTTAATCATTGAGCTAAGTAAGTTATGGTTAGACTTCAACTGCAGAACGTCTTCATCAGTAAGCGATGTATAAATTTCATAGTGTTCAAGGCTATCTCGAACAACATAGAAGGGGAAGTCAAACGGCTGTCTTTGAATGATGTATTTCTGACGGAAATCTGCCGTGCTATTAAAAAGCACATGGAAGTTATCTGTGACTCGAATTTCCATGAAGGTGTTGTCAATGTCCTCATGAGATAATTCTTTAATTTGGGCTTTCTTATTTGGCGAAAAGTGAAGGCATTTGATAACATCAGTATTCGTTTGATTCTGCATAGATATCTCCTTTCGGGTTAGGACGGTAATCATCTATTATTCTTAACGAATGACTATCGACAGGCGTACTTTTAGATAAATATAACCTACCGCTTTGGGGATGTAAATATATACCAAATGCCAAAGAAAGTACTGTCGTTGCTAGTCACTTCTGCGATAATTATCCAGCTTGATTCTTCTTGTGAGTCATATGTGCTTGAAATCGAGCAGAACTGACGACAGAGTTACTGCTAGAGCATAATGTTAGCAAATTGAAGATGTAAACTGATTTATTGTGATTTCTTTATTTTATTCATTAACTTGCTTCTTCAATCTGAATAAAACTCGTATTTTATTGAGTGCCCCTAGTTGAACACAAACCACTTCTGTCTATTCATAGACTGATTGTTGAGGTGTTCTCAATTCTAAAATCCGTTCTATAGCGCTCTTATATAATAATAATCTATATTGTGATATTAATTTTCAGTATTATTATATTATTAAATAAGGGTGTAGTTGAACGGATTTTACGATAATGAATTTGTTTCATTAATATTGGAACGTAGCCGAAAGACTAGAAAAATCATTGGCTTAAACGCTATTAGAAATGTAAGGGCAAAAGTTTCTTTTTGAAAAGTAATAGAGGGGGAATTGTAAATGCGAGTAGAGCAGGATTATTTCTTTTGCTACAACGCAAAGATGATGGCGCATTTAAAGAGGTGCGGATTTAGCTACATTTGCTCCGCATTACATGAGAAGAGTGGTAATAGGTTTTGGTTATTTGCAAGAAGCGGTAACTTACAAGCGAGTATTGATAATTTTAAGGTTTAGTTATTTAATCTGGATAATCAATTGTAGGGGATAATAGACAGGAGAGATGAAAATGGCGAGAAAAAGACAGACATATTTCACTAAATCGATGATGATTAAGCTACTTGGAGTAAATGAAAAACAACATGAAGTATACATGCCTAATGAGATTTTCGAGGATTTACCAAAAGCATTTGCATCAGAGGAAATGCAAGGTAAAACTTCAACGCATATTGCATATGCTTATGCTTATTATTATCTTGCAAACTACCAATGGAGATATGCCCAGTACCACTATTACAATGATAAATCGGGTGTGACAACCAGTATAAATGAAGGAATAATTAAGCAAATTCTTGGTTTTCCCCCGAAATCTGAGCAATATACATACCTTACTAAGAATAAAACTGGTTTACTGGTTAAACTGGACTACATTCGCAAAGTGACAGATAAGCCTTGTGGATATTGGTATGAAGAAGGAACAAAGTATAAAGAGGTTCAATTCGTTTATGAGAGTGAATATCCACAAATTTATGGAAATAATAAGAACTGGAAGGTGTCGTTGCCTGTAAAGGGATTCTATCGGTTTAAGGATTCAGAGGAAGATAATTACGAAGATGGAACATTCTATATGATTCAAAATACTCACATGATTGACATTGATGTATTCATTTATTGCATGGATTTAGAGTTGGGCGTTGAAGGATTCTACCTGTACTGTTTCTTGAAATACATGACTGATAAATTTAATAATGCGTATAATTGTTCTCAAAAGAAAATGGCTCAATTAACAGGGCTTTCAATAGATGAAGTGAAGAAACAGCTTGAAAATTTAGAGAGATGCAACATGATAACAAATGACCATAAACCATTCTGTTTAGATAAACCTGAGGATAAGGAAACAAAAACAAATACCTATGGCGTTAAGGAGCCTAATGAGTTTGCTACGAGCATGATACAGTTTAATGTGATTCCAAAACAACGGAAAATAACAGCGAAACAATATGAGTCAGAGATTGGCTGGGCAAATGAAAAAGAAGTAAATGGAATGGTTATTAATCAAAAAACAGGCGAGATAATAAAAGCTGTAGTAGAATACGATATAAATGAGGAAGACGAATTATCAGAGCTAAATGAGATATTTAGTAGATAAGTTAATGTCACAGCCGTAGGACTATGTTCTATGGCTCTTTCGTGATATGACAGCTTAATTTGAAGGGTGATTATTATGTATATTAGAGTGAAGAAACGAATAGCAAAAAATAATGGGAATGTATTCTACCTGTATCTATGTGAAAGTAAACGAAGTGAAGGTAAGGTTACAAATAAGCAAAAATATCTTTTTAGTGCCAAAGAACAGGATTTGGTGAACGGAGACTATAAAGGGAAGTTAAGAGCCAAATTATCTTTTCTAGAACATAATGAACTACAAATTTTGGAGAAGAAAGTATCAAAAGTGTTTGATTGTTTGTAATCGTGGACTGCGATAATGATCTTCTATGAGAACTTGGTTCCTATTGTCAATTCAAGTAAAAATGCTACTTCTCAGGATTTAAAAAGGCTATCGTATCGCGATATTTATTTGTAGGGTTCGTGAATTGAAGTGTTCGGCCTGCTCCAATGAGCTTTGATGCATTTCAGACTGTAAAGTACCCCCTACAGCTTTACCATCACACAGAATTGTCTTTTGTAGCTGAATGGGAGCGGGAAAATATTAAGCAGCGACAATCAGAAGGAATTACAGTAGCTAAAGCCAATGTTGGGTTTAAAAAGGAATACATTCTATAAGATTGTGAAGGAGTGGATTAAGAGGACGAGTGATTAGTATGACATACTGAATTATTATTATAAATAGAATAAAATGTAACTATTTCATTTTTGGTATACAATATCTAATAGGTAGAAAAATCTATTTTCTTAGGGGGTATTTTGATGAGGCTTAAGAGATTTAGTGTAACTAATTACAAGGTTTTCTGTGAGAAATTCTCTATTCAATTTTCCGAAAAAGATATTGTTATATTGACTGGAAAAAATAACACTGGGAAATCAACATTTCTTGAGGCTATCAATCAATTCTTCCTGCCAACTGTAGCCAAAACAAAAATTCCGATAGAATGCTACTCAGACCAAGATGAGAGTAAAGTCATAGAACTAGAAGCAGTATTTTTAGTTGATGGAGAAGAATTGACCATACTTAAAAAGTATGCAAATGACAACGGGAAATTTTATGACAAAGACGAGAAGGAGATAAAAAAAGGTCACCCATTAAAAGAGGCACTAGACAAAATATTGGAGAATTGCCCATATTACATAACTCCCTACATGACAACTGATGAAGTAGATAAGCAAGTGCATGAAATTTACTCGCAAATAATAACTTCAGAATTAACAAAACTTGAGAAAGATGACTCAGAGGAATTGAGTTCAGAGTACTTGGAACTGAAACGAGCTATTCCAAAACTTCTTTCCCAACTGAAAAAAAATACTGATCATGCATTAAGAATAGTGAGTGAAAATGTTTCTAAGAATCTTCAGGGACTATTTTCAAATAATGATTTAATGCTTGCGGTTACAGGTGGGGAGAGTAATGGTTTTTCGATTTCAGATATTGTAAAGTCAACCAACTCGAGCGTTACGATAAACAATAAGCAATATCAAGGAATGCCTTTAACCACTCAGGGTACGGGTATCCAAAGAATGAGTCTTATCTATATTATTCAGAACATGATTGAACAAGGATTGCTTGGAACGAATGAAGATAAGATGCTATTAATCGATGAACCGGAAGCATTTTTGCATCCAGAAGCAGTTCGTGCATTAAGTCGTTCGTTATATGCTATTGGTAATAAAATGCCTTTAATAATTTCCACTCATTCACCAGTGTTGATTGATCTTTCTGAGAACCACGCGTCTATTCAGGTTTTTAGGATTGGTACTAGTGAAGCGATTGAATTGTATCAGTCCTCAAGCTCTGTCTTTGATGAGAACGATATTACCAATATGAAAATACTAAATTATGTTGACTCCTATATAAATGAATTTTTCTTCGCTAAGAATATTGTTATAGTCGAAGGGGATACAGAGTATGTAGCGTTAATACACTATATCCAAGAAAGGCAGCTTCCAATTCATGTTATTAGAGCAAGAGGTAAAGGTACAATCTGTTCTCTAATGAAAATATTAAATCAATTTAAAGCACCGTATTTTATCATACACGATGTAGATAACGACGAAAAATATGAACAAACAACACTAAAAGCTCAATTAACTAATTGCAAGAACATTTACAAGCTGAAGATGCAATCTACCCGGGTTTTTGCTTCGGTATCAAATTTTGAACAGGCAATAGGAATTGGAGATATAGCAAATAATAAGAAAACAGCAACTATATACACTATTATGAATGACCCCAAGGGTTTACTTGTTAAGAATCGGATATATTCTTTCTTTGATAGATTATTTGTCGATCAGAACTTAGATAGAAATAATGAAGTGAATATTATAGAGATAACAAATGAAAGTCTATATGAAGAACTGTTTTTTCCGCTTATTGAAAATGATCAGGTGGCAACCGGGGTAGAGGAGATAGGTAATTAAAGTAAGTTTAAGTAGGAAGTAGCGATTCCTAAACTGTTCAAGAATAGGCCGCTCATAAGTGTGCTTTTCTTTTTATTCATGCTGATTCAAAAAGGAAATGTTAGGGCAAGCATTTGATATAATGAAATTGTACTTGGCGCCGGTAAAATTATACTTCTCGTATGAAACAAATTGCAAATACAAAACATAGGAGATTATATTGTGAATACATACGATTTTCTTAATCTGTCAGCGATAGAATTTGAGGAGTTATCTAGAGATTTACTTCAAAAATATCTCGATTGTTTTCTTGAAAGTTTTACAGAGGGAAGAGATAATGGTATCGATTTAAGAGGTTCTTTAAACGACCATGGAACCCTGCTAGTACAATGTAAGAGATATAAGGATTACAAATTGTTAAAAGGTAATTTAACTAAAGAACTACAAAAGGTAAATCAAATCCATCCTAATCGATATATAGTTGTAACTTCAGCTAGTCTGACACCGAACAATAAAGAAGAAATTCAAAAATTATTTCACCCATATATTTTAAATTCTTCTGATATATTCGGAAAAAATGATCTCAATAACTTGATAAGTTTATATAAAGATATCGAAGAGAAATACTATAAATTATGGTTGTCGAGCACAAAAATTCTTAATAAAATTCTTCATGGTAATATTGTCAATCGATCTGAATTTCTTGTTGAAAATATTACCAAAGATATTAAAATGTTTGTCCAAAATGAAAGTTTTAATGATGCAATTAATATTTTAAATGATAGAAATTTTATTATTATTTCGGGAAATCCTGGGGTTGGAAAAACAACTTTGGCTAAAATGTTAGTCTATGAATATTTAGCGAATGATTTTGAAGTTATTGAAATCTCAGAGGATATTGAAGAAGCAAATAGACTTTTTATAAAAGGAAAGAAGCAGGTTTTTTATTATGATGATTTTCTTGGAAGTAATTTTCTGGAGAAGACTATCAAAAAGAATGAAGATAAAAGATTGTATGGGTTTATTGAAAGGGTTAGAAATAGCAAAAATCATAAATTAATTATGACAACCAGAGAATACATTCTTAATCAAGCAAAGCAAAAATATGAGTTATTCGTTAGAGCCGATTTTAATCTTGGAAAACATATTTTGGATTTGGTTAAATACACAGTATTATCGAAAGCTGAAATTCTGTATAATCACTTGTTTTTTTCTGATTTGGAAGGAGAATACATTTCTTCTATTTTAAAGGACAGTGGTTACAATAAAATAATTAACCACCCTAATTATAATCCTAGAGTAATAGAGCTTATGACGATTAAATTAAACAAAACGATAGTTGCACCAGAAAACTATACCGATACTATAATTAAAACCTTAGAAAATCCAACCCAAATTTGGTTGCATGCCTTTGAAAATCAAATTAGTGTCTTATCCAAGTATATTCTTTATACGCTACTTATTAGTAATAACCCAATCACAGAACAAGCTATGCTAAGAATAATTAAAAATATGATTAAATTTGAAAGTAAATATTATAATTATCCCTTCCAAAGAGAAAGCTTTTTGCACTCTTTAAAAGAATTAGAGAATACTTTTATTAAAATAACAAAAAGATATGATGGAGAGAATTTAATTCAATTTCAAAATCCATCTGTTAAAGATTTTTTATTAAACTACATAGAAGGTGATGAAGAACTTTTAGAATTGATTATAGAAAGTCTGGTTTATTTTAATCATTTGTTTACGATATTTGATGTTTTTGATAAAGATAATGAGAGAAATAATCTTTTTACTCCATCTATAAAATTATCATCAAAGAAAATTAGGCTATCATCGAACCTTAGACGTAAATTCATTAATAAATTGATTAATTCTTTTCATGAGTTAGATTATTTTGAGCATATTTCGACAGATGAGATAAGTGAAATCACAAAAAATAAAATACTTTATTTGCATTCATATTACGATTACAGCAATACAGATATTAACCATATTATTGCATGTTCAGTAAGCAGTATTGAAATAGAAAACTGTATTGCAGATGAGAAAGAGACTCTAGTGGATATTATATTTAAAACCAAAGATATAATTAATATTGATGCTTACCAATTTATTGATTCATATATTGATAATATTTGTTCACTAAGTGATGTTAGAGGATTAATGAATTTAAGTGAATTGTTTGAGGATGATTTTAATGTATACTATGCAAAATTTGAAAATTATCTTAGGAAATCTATAGATGATGCAATAGAAGATGATATAGAAGAAGCGATAAAAGATGAAGATCAGATTGTTCAATTGATCGATGAATTAATCTTGGTCAATGAATACTTCGATGGTGCAGTAAGTACTAATATAAGGTATTTGCAAGAAAGATTACAGGCTATGAGCAATTATCAAGATGAGATGGATTCTGAAGATTTGAGAGGTTACAGGGGGCAAAAAAATAATGATGATGCGATAATAAACATTAAAATTAGCAATATGTTTAGTTCGCTTCGACAATAGTTTCACTAAGTCCATTAGGTAACAACTTGGAAACTTCAGCGTTAATAAGAGTAATAGTGTATCGTAGGTCTTGGTTTTTGAAGGGGGAAAGTCTTTTAAAAGGCGAAGAATAAGGAAGTATCCCCAATGCAATTTTAAACATACCTAATTGGTGATAAGGAAGGAAGCAAAAAATGATTCATATTGGCGAACACTTAATACCGAATGATGAAATTTATTTAGCAGACGTACGCAAAATAAGAGAATATTCATTGGAAAAGGGTTACGCTTGGTTTGGAGAGGATGATTTCTTAACAGAAAAAGAAATTAGAGAAGCTAAAAAATCATTTCCAGAGGGTAGAATCGGAATATCAATAACAATTACTTATAGTGAACAATATGGGGAATATTTATACATTGAACGTCCGTATGTGACTCTGACAGATATAATGAAGAAGAACAGTCAGGCAAAGATTTCTTATTTTTGTTTTAAGGCAGTCTTTGATGAGGTGGGTGAGATTGCGGGGATTGTTAGAAATAATGTTTTCTTTACATTTTGGGATTCAAATTTAGAGTTTGCATGTCAATCATCCTCCGAAATTATAACTGGGAGATTCCTGGAAATATATAAATCGGATATTTTCGAATCAGTTGTTGAAAGATACGAAGAACTTCTCTCGTATTCTAATCAAATATATAAAGGGGGATATATTTTTGTTGATACAAAAGGGCATTTGGTGGCAAATTTTTTTAAGCAGGGTAGGAAGTACGATGCTGAGTTAAATGTGGTTGGAATATAACATGTGTTGCTTATACTGGTTTGTTATCATTTGTTGAAAACACTACATTTACCAGCTACAATTGATATATAAAATAACTCAAATAATGAACAGTAATTTACTCTATTGAAGTACACGGTAGGTATCCGTGCGGTAACTTCCATCGACGGGATGACCGCCGACTGGGCGCGCATTCCGTGGGACGTACTGGAGAAAACTTCGGTTCGTCAATGAAATGAACAACACGCTGACCGTATGGCGTACCTAGTTTGTAGCCCCTGATCTGCAATGATTGAATTTGTTTTTATGGGTTGACTCATACGTGTGAAAATAATAAGATGAAATTATCCAACGGTCACTGACCAAATTAAACGTTTAACTCAGACCGCTGTAGCGGTTCAACCATAAAGTGCAATAAACTCAGTCAGCATAAGGGATGGCGGGTTTTTATAACGAGGGGCGGTCTTGAAAACCGTTAGGGTGCAAGCCCACGTGGGTTCGAATCCCACCCTCTCCGCCAGATATTAATTGAGAACCCACAGAGGTTCGTCCATACCACCTATATAAATTAAGCCGCTTTCTGAATGGAGAGCGGTTTTTTAGTATGCCAAGGTGCATAAACCTTGCTGGATTGCTTGTCCGACCCAACAATAAATGGAGTTCTGGTATTTGAAATATGCAATCTGGCGCAGACTGTAGAAGTAACTGGATTTCGTGTTATTAAAATGAGGTTTAACCGGCTGTTATATTGATCAAGCGGTTTGAAGTACATGAAATCCATCTATTTTCTAGAGTTGACCTAGAGATACTAAAGTAAATACATAGAACCCAGCTAAATTGATTACGCGACGTTTGTAGAGACGCTTTGCGTGTCATCGTAGAGCCATGAATCCAACGAATTTGGTTCTCCCCACATTTCTATATCTTAAAGGTTGCGTTAGCACGAGAAATGATGCCGCCAGGAGCTTTACTACGCAAGAACAGCAGCCCCAGCCAAGGATCACCAGGTATAAATGAAGTGGAATACTCACAACTTAAGTCGACTGAGTGAACTAAGCTTGATGAGCAAAGAATGAGCAAAGAATGATGAGCAAAGGATTTGCAAAGAATGAGTAAAGGAGGATGTGCCGCATGAGTAAGCCGAAGTCCTATACGACCCCAGGAACCCAACCTGATTCCAATCAGCGCAGAGAGCATAGAGGCGGGGGGCCGGAGCCCCTATCGGGTTCCAAGAAGGTTAAGAATCAAAATCATGTAAGTCATAACAATCCTCAAGGCTAACTGAGCAGAAAGCAGAACAGCCTTGAATCTCCTATCCCTCAGCCAGCGGCTGTGGGATTTATTTCTAATTCCTAATTATACAGGACATGAGCTTCAAATAATGTCATAATAAGAGAGTGGATTACTTTTCAATTTTAATGTGAAAGGATCGTGATGCGTATAGCCAAACCTTGAAGATATCGTTAGCCATTTCGATCAAAGTGCTTTATTGGCTGTAGGAAATATCCATGATGTGAAGGGTGGGACGCCTTAAGAAAAAGGCGAATTTCATTAAGAAATTTAAGGAAGAGGGTTTCATTTTTTCACATTATGTTTAATATATTAGGTGGGTCATGTAAAAAAAATATTATATATTGTCATCTGTGAGGATGGAGAGGAGCTAGTATGTCAAGAAAGTTTTTTATGTCAGCACTTATTTTACTTATGTCGGTAACCTTGATTTTATCCGGCTGCGGCACTAAGAAGGAGCCGAAAGAAGCGCTGAAAAGTGCAGCTGTAACTGCACTGAAAATGGATTCATATGTAACAGAAAGTCAGATTAAACTAACAGATCTTACGTTCGATGCATCATCGTCTCCGGAATTGGGAGCCGTCTACTCTATGCTTAAGGACGCTGAGATAAATTTAACTCAAGTGTACCAGAGAGATCCTATGCAGACGGAAGCTTCGCTGGAAGTCAAGCTGACAGGTGATTTCTCAACGACGATTACACTACAATTCGTGATGACCAAGGATAAAGTATATGTCAAAATCCCTAGCATTCCGTTCCTGCCGCTGCCGGAGAATGTAACCGGGAAATTCCTCGAGTTTGATTTGAAGGAATTGGCGGAAAGCGCCGGTGAGGACTTTAATCCGGATTTGCTAGATACCGATAAAACTCAGAAGCTTGTGGCGGAGATTGCCAATGTCATCCTCGCAGAGTATGATTCAGAGAAATTTATCAAGGATGTTGATCCGAAAGAATTTAATTTGCCGGAAGGCTTTAAGGCGAAGCAAGTCGTTCAATTCTATATTACGAATGATACGTTTAGGGAAGCGATTGCCATTCTAATCAAAGAAGCCCTTCCGAAGGCACTTGATATTGTAGCTAAGGATGAATATCGCGAAATGCTGCAGCTAACGCCTCAGGACATTGAGGATGCGAAGAAAGAGCTCGGAGAACTTAATGAAGAAGAGTTCCAAAAAGATTTGGACGAAATGCAGAAATTTTTGAAAATTAATGAATTTACTATGAACACCGCCATCGACAAGGATAATTACCCTTCTTATCAAGAGATGAACCTGGATGTAGAATTCAGTGATCCGGATACGCAGGAGAAGATAAAACTGGCCATGCATATGAATAGTAAATTCACGGGTATCAATCAAGCGCCAAAATTCGAAATCGGTATTCCACAGGATACCATCACGATGGAAGAACTTGAGCAAGAAATGAACTCATTTGGCTATTAATAAATAATTAAGCATAGCAAAGGGGCGTCTCCGAGTCTAGATAGAACTTGGGACGCCTCTTTGCTATGGTATGTTAACAAGCTATTTTTTGCGCAGGCGCCGAAAGAACTCCGTTAGCAGAGAAGCGCATTCCTCTCGCAGTATGCCGGCCGTTACTTCTGTACGATGGTTAAAGCGGGGCTCCTGGAGTAAATTTATCAGCGTGCCAGCGCAGCCCGCCTTGGGATCAGGAGCGCCGTAAATAACTTGGGGGATACGGCATTGCACGATAGCCCCCGAACACATAGGACAGGGCTCCAGGGTCACGTAAAGCCGACAATGGAGCAGACGCCATGCGTCTAAGGCTTGGCTCGCTTCCCGAATGGCAATCATTTCAGCGTGTGCTGTACCATCACGAATGCTTTCGCGAAGATTATGGCCTCTTCCTATAACTTCGTCGCCAAGTACGATAACAGCACCGATAGGAACCTCGCCGATTGCTTCTGCCTTGCGCGCTTCTTTGATTGCTTCATGCATCCAGTATTCGTCGGAATAAGTGGAGGCGGGAGGGGTTAACGGATAAGACGCATCCATAAAATACAGTTCAACTCCTTGGAAATAGTAAGAAAAAAGTACTCTGTCCAACGAACAAATATTCGTTGTTAACATGTTGTGGGTAAGTCTGTGCATAACCACTTCTTTATCCCCATTGTTATACACAGCAAGGACTTTGAGATTGTTGACATGTTCATAACTTGTGCATAACTTTTTGAATACGCCCTTTATTAACAACACATATAGGTATTTTTACTTATTGTAGGTAAAGAGAGTGGGAATATCAACGTCTTTGCAAAACATGTCGTTACAGTTATGATGATAGGAGAAGATTAATTCCAAAAATAGCCAGAGTACAGTCTCAAAAGGGTGGGGGGAAGCTTGTCTATTAAAACAAAGTTATCTCTAATTATGTCGTTTTTCGCATTGATTCTTCTTTCCTTAAATATCGCCTTAAGTTACTTCTCAACCCGGGATAATTTAAGGAATCTGAGCGAAGCCAACATGATGGTGACAGCCCGTCAGATTGCACTGGCTGTCGAACAAGGTCGTTCTGTTAATGAGCACATCAAGAAGCAGAACCATGGGGAGATCAGTCGAGTGATGGCGGAAGGGATGCTCCAGATGACTAGTCCCGATCGGATTACCCAGGAGACTTTGCGCTCCAATACAGATCTGCTTGAGATTACGGGCATAGACCTCGAGACCTTCCAGGGAGGCGGCAAGCTCTTATTCGGCACTTATAACTATGTAAATGATACTATGGATCAAACGGCGGTCAAGGAGGTTATCCAGAAGGGCGAGAGTCTATTACAGGACGCCACCATTAATGGGGAAAGAGTGCTGGAGAGCTTTATTCCTATTTCACCTGTAAATAAAGGCCCTTATGTCATACGAATCGTTTCAAGCTATGAGCCTATTTCCTCGGTCATTTCCAAGCAAATGTTTAGCCAGATCACGATCTCTTTAGTCTTACTTCAAATCGTCATATTTGCCAGTTATATTCTGGCCGGCGAAATTATTAGGCCTATTCAGGATATTCTGATTAAAGTGAACCAACTTTCTTCAGGGAAATTCGAGACTAGAATGCGGGTGAATCGTCGGGATGAGCTTGGATTGTTAGGGCAGAAGATCAATACGATGGCTGTTAGCCTTGGTCATTATACCACCGAGTTGGAGCAGAAGAATGAAGAAATTCGTTCAATGAATGAATACTTAGAGTCCATTATCAGCCAGACGGCTGATGCGATTCATTTGATTGATCTGGAGGGAAGAATCCTCAGGGTAAATCCTGCGTTTGAGTGTTTATATGGTTGGACGACCGAGGAGATCGTAGGCCAACACTTAGATTATATTCCGTCTTTTTTAGAGCAGGATAGGGAAGAATGGACGCGAGAGCTGGAGCAGGGGAAGTCCGTTATTTTGTCCGAAACCGTGCGTAAGCGCAAGGATGGAAGCTTGGTGGAGGTAAGCATTAGTGAATCTCCGATCTTTGATAAGTTCGGGCGAATATCCGCTTATATTTGCATCTCCAGAGATATGACGGAGCACAATCGGATGGAAGAGCTCCTGCGCAGATCGGAGAAGTTGACGACGGTTGGCCAATTAGCGGCAGGCGTTGCCCATGAAATCCGCAACCCGCTTACAACGCTGCGCGGCTTCCTGCAAATGCAACAGTGCTCCAAGGCCGTTAATCCGCTCCATACAGACATCATGCTTTCGGAGCTGGATCGAATTAATTTGATTGTGAGTGAGTTTTTAATTCTAGCTAAGCCGCAGGCCGTAAATTTCCAAACCAAGGATGTCCGTTATACGCTTGGAGACGTCGTCTCCTTATTGGATAGCGAGGCTCACTTACATAACATTGAATTTAGAGTTCATTTCTCGCCGGAAGCTATTCTGGTACACTGTGAAGAGAACCAATTAAAGCAGGTATTTATTAATGTCCTGAAAAATGCCATGGAGGCCATGCCTTCCGGAGGGCAAATCACACTTATGCAGTCTTCCGATGAGCCGCATCTTGCCGTCATTCGCGTCATCGATGAAGGTGAAGGCATCCCCAAAGAACGGATGCAGAAGCTCGGAGAGCCGTTTTATACGAACAAGGAGAAAGGAACGGGGCTTGGCTTGATGATCAGCCAGAGGATTATTGAGGCTCATAAGGGCTGTTTTCAAATTGAGAGCGAGGTCGGCAAGGGGACGGTGGTCACGATTACGCTTCCGCGTCTGCAGGAGAAGGAAGCTCCTCAGCCGGATGAATAATCTTTCAGGTTACAAATGTGTTAGAAGTCCAAGCAAAGAGATAGCATAGACGGGGTGACATCAAAGGTGAGAATCAATAAATTTATTAGTGAAACAGGTTACTGTTCCCGGCGGGAAGCGGACAAGCTAGTAGAGTCCGGCCAAGTAACGATTAATGGGGAAATAGCTGTCCTCGGCAGTCAAGCCGAGAAGGGGGACGATGTTCGGATTAACGGGAAGCCGCTGACGCTGAAGACATCCAAGCATGTATACATTGCACTAAATAAACCGGTAGGGATCACGAGTACAACGGAACAGCATATTCGAGGAAATATCGTCGATTTCGTAGGGCATGAGGAACGAATCTTTCCCATCGGGCGTCTTGATAAGGATTCGGAAGGCTTAATCTTGCTGACTAGCGATGGGGATATCGTTAATAAAATATTGCGATCCGAGGGGCGGCACGAGAAGGAATACATCGTGACGGTGGACAAGGTGATAACGCCGTCTTTTCTTAAAGCTATGAGTGAAGGAGTGCGTATCCTCGGCACGATGACCAGGCCTTGCCAGGTGACGCGGATTACAGAGAGAGTATTCCGAATTATTCTGACCGAAGGGAAGAACCGGCAAATTCGCCGGATGTGCAGTGCACTTGGTTACGAAGTGCGCAAACTTCAGCGCATTCGGATTATGAATATTCATTTAGGCAACCAAGCGACCGGTTCTTGGCGAGAATTGACACCGCAAGAGAAGCAGGAGCTCGGAGCAGCGCTGAATTATGATCTTCAATAAGGATATCGGGGCTATCGCCTTACTTGAATACAAAAACAATCAGGCCTCCCGCAGGGCCTGATTGTTTCCTAATAACGTTGTATAAGGATTATTGCGAAGTTGTGTTAATCGCCGGAATGCCCGTTTTCGATTCTTCTTGGTATTTACGGATAATCGATACTTCGACTCGGCGGTTCTTGGCGCGCCCTTCGCTTGTTTTGTTCGAAGCAACGGGGTGGTACTCGCCCTGGCCGGTCGAGCTGAACTTTTTCGGATCGAGCTTGTCATTAAGCAGGAGAATCTTCATGAAGTTCAAGGCTCGTCCGGAACTTAAATCCCAGTTCGAAGGGAATTGGCTTGTCGAGATCGGGATATTGTCTGTATGCCCAGAGACAACAACCTCGTAATCCGGGAATTGTTCCAGCATCGCAGAGATGGCTTTAGCCAGCTTGCGGGCTTCCGTCTTCACTTCCGCATCACCTGAGGCGAATAGGGCATTATCGCTAATCGTAATCATGAGTCGAGAGTGATTAAGCTGCGTATCAAGCTGCGTTGTGAGTCCGTTCTCTTTAATGTAATCATCCAGACGCTTCTTGAGACCTTCGAGATTCTCTTGCTCTCGGCGCATAAGCTCGTTTTTTCTCATTAAGCCTTCTGATGAATCTTTAGGTATTAGATTATCGCTATTAAAGTTCTTGGAATTGCTGTTGAGCGAGTTCTGATCGAGTATGCCAATACCGCCGGTAAGGACGCCGCTGAATGCTTCGCTCATTTCTTCGAACTTCTTAGCATCGGTAGCGCTCATGCCATACAGAACTATAAATAGAGCCAGCAGAAGCGTCATAAGATCCGCGTAGGGTATTAGCCAGGATTCGTCGGCATGCTCCTCGTGGGGCTCCTGCCTAGTCTTTTTGCTCACCGGATTCACCTACCTTGTCTAATAGACCGGCGCGCTCCGATGGAGTCAGAAATACAGCCAGTTTTTGTTGGATGGCAATCGTTGAGACACCAGATTGGATGGACAACAGCCCTTCCACCATCATTAGGCGGATTTCAATTTCCTGTTTGGAAAGACGTTTTAGCTTATTCGCGATGGGGTGCCATAGAACATAACCCGTGAAAATACCGAGCAGAGTCGCTACGAAGGCCGCCGCAATAGCATGCGCCAAGGAATCCATATCGGACATATCCGCAAGGGCAGCGATCAGCCCGATAACGGCTCCAAGTACCCCGAGGGTAGGAGCGTACATCCCGGCTTGGGAGAAAATGAGCGCACCCGCGCGATGCCGTTCTTCGGTAGCCGCAATATCTTCTGAAAGGACATCGCTGACAAACTCCTGGTCATTGCCATCAATGATCATGCGCATACCGTTGCGCAGAAAATCGTCATCAATCTCTTCGACCTTGGATTCGAGCGCCAGGAGCCCCTCACGCCGGGTAACCGTAGCCCATTCCATAAAGAGCGAGATGAGCTCTGCCTTGCTGATCATTTTTTGCTTGACGAATAACTTCTTGAACAATTTTGGAATCTTCTTCAATTCTGAGGAAGGGAAGCCTAAGAAAAGGCTCGCTGCGGTTCCCACCAAAATAATGACGTACGCCGCCGGGTTGTTAACTAGGTTGACGATTGGAGCTCCTTTAAGGAACATCCCCAGAACTACGGCGACTAAACCGAGAATAATACCGATGAGTGATGAAATTTCCATTATACACCTCGTCCTTGAGATAAATTGAAACCGTGCTTTTGCCTTTAAGCATCCTTGCGAAAAGACAGGAACCCTCAATAAATAAACGGTTATATTTTTTATCGACAGAAATCCATTTTTTTTTAAGTGGTATTTTCGTTTATAATAAGACAATGGCCTATTTTAGGAGTCGTGAAGGGAGCGAATCGCCCGTGGGAGTAAAGCACGGAAGGGAATATGAATATATTTTGGCGGATTTTACGGAGGCTGTTGGCCGTATACCGGATTGCTATGTTTTCTTTGAGATGGAGCCTGCCGAATGGGAGGGGCTGTCGAAGGAGGAGAGGCACGAGGTTCTGGAGGCATTGGCTGAGGATCTATTCTTCGGACTGGGCTCCGAGCCGGTAATTACCGTGGGAAGCGCAGTCGTGATATATGACCCGGAAGCCCACCGTATCAATGTGTTAGTTGGGGAAGAGGAGTTAACCTCGGTCAAGCTGATTTAAGGGAGTTGCGTATAAAAGATTTTGCATGTGCCTTGGGCCGTGGTAAAATATGAGATTAGGAATATCTAAATTATAGCTCTTGGCATTATGCATGAATGAAGTACATGGGGAATAACAATAATCAAAAAGTATAATTAAAACTTACCAATAAAGCTTCGTGCATTTAAAGGTACAAGGGACGTACTACATAGTCTTTGGGGTTCTTGAAAAAGAACAGGGAGGAAAGAACATGCCGTTTACACCACAAGAAGTTGAGGCGCATTTAGAAAAGTTAGAAGGATGGGAATTGGAAGAGGGACGCTGGATCGTTCGCAAATACACGTTCTCTGAGTTTATGAAGGGCATAGCCTTTGTAGACGAGGTTGCGGCGATCTCTGAGGCCTTTAACCATCATCCTTTTATTACGATCGATTACAAGACGGTTACGCTTCGTTTGACATCATGGGAAGCAGGTGGGATCACGGCCATCGACATTAAGGAAGCCGAGCAATACAATGAGGCCTTTGAAAAGATGAGTTCTTCCGAATAACGCAAGGGGGAACCAAGGTATCTTGGCCGAATACGGGACACGCCCACCGGGAACGCTACGTTTCTGGTGGGCGTGTCTTTATTGTGCATAATTATTTTTTCTCGGCAAGCCAAAGTGCGACGTTCGCAATTTCCTCGTCTTGGAGCTTATCTTTGAAGCCAGGCATCATGGAGCCTTTACCCTTCGAAATCACCTTGTAAAGCTGTTCAGTGGACATGGTGGCACCGATATTTTGCAGATTAGGTCCCGCTAAGCCCTCCAATTGATCCCCGTGACAGCTAATGCAGTTTGCTTTGACGACGGTTTCCGCTTGCTCTGCATTCAATGTGACTTCAGGCATTTGCGTCTTATTCTCTTGTGCGACCTGTTCTTTACCAGGCAAAGTAAACAGAAGCACGAGAGCCAGCGCACACGCGACAAAGAATAGCCCGCTCATAACCCACTTTTGCATTCCAATCGTCCCTCCTATGTAAGCTACCTTATTATTATAACGGAACATGCTATTTGATCATAGCATTTGTGACAAAAAAAGCAACGAATTCCGCATATAATTGCCCAAATTTCACAATATATATGAGCATTCTCATAGCGCGCTAGAAAGGGGCGTATAAGCGTCTTCTGAACAACAACGTTCCATCACCCATAATTACCCGAGAACGCCTTACAGGCGCTCTCAGACTCCTTGAAGCCTGTCTATAATCGTTCGCCACGATATACCATACAGTAATAGGGTTTAGATATAGCACCAGGAGTCATTTTCTCGTACAGATCGGTAATCACGAAGCCTGATTTCTGATAGGCTCGAATAGCCCGCGTATTCCAGGTAAGCACTTCAAGATCAATTACGTTGGACGGTGCGCGCCGCTGCCCCTCTTTGACAATCGTCAATACAAACGACTTACCCAGTCCATGTCCGCATAAATCGGGTCTCATCCCGATTCCGAGTCTCGTTACGTTCTCCATCGGGAAATATTGGGCAAATCCAGCCAGATTTCCTTGCTCGTCCAGCACGGATACATATTGCTCGGCCCGCAATACCGGATTGCCGAATTCAACATCAAGAGCTTTCATTTGTTCCCAAGGCAGCCAGCTATAGATATCATAGGGGGAGTCGTAGCGCCAAGTACTGATTGCTTCCCCGTGTTGCTCTTCCATAGGAACGATCTGAAACTGAATATCTCGTTTATCCATCTTGCGCCTCCTTGTACAAATGAGAATGCCGTGCCATGGAACTTTTCCGGCGCGATCTTTTTACCACCACTGTAACGGGATTTTATTTTATTGTAAAGGCTCTAATGGTGATGTTTTTAGGAGTAGTGCGATTTATGCGGGATGTTTATCTAATTTTAGTGAAAACGATTTATCGTAGAGAAAGGAAAATAGTGCTAAGGTCGTATGACGCAACTTTTTCCCTTGGAGTTTCGTTAATAGGGTATAACGAATAAAGAGCAAGAAAAAAGCCGCCACAATTCTGGCAGGAATCGTCGCGGCAAATCAAAGAAGTAGTAGACTTAAATTCAAAAGAAATATTAGGATTGTGCGGCATGGGTAGAATAACCGTATTTGCTCAAAATCCGCTTCGCACCGACATAACGTTTCTTGTAGTAGCTATTACTTAGTTTGTCGGTACGAATCCCTTTGGAAGAAGAGGCATGAGCGAACTTCCCGTCGCCGATATAAACGCCCACATGAGATACTCCTTTGCCGGTCGTATTAAAAAATACGAGATCTCCTTCTTTCAGTTGATTCTTCGCAACAGGTGTACCCTGCTTGTACTGGGCTGACGATACACGAGGCAGCTTAACACCCATCTTCTTGAAGACGTAACTTGTGAATCCGGAGCAATCGAAACCGTTTGTCGTCGTTCCTCCGAGCTTGTAAGGTGTGCCGTAGACTGCATTAACCGCCTTGTTCAATGTCGTGTCTGAGTCCGCGTATGCGCTTGCTGTTCCCAATGTGAAGAGAATGGCTAAGCTCGTCGCCGCTGCTGTCAAAGTCTTTCTCAAGTTGTATTACTCCTTCCAAGGCCTGCGAGGTTAGCTTAAGGATTCGGTTGAAGGTTCCCTATCATCTCTTCTGAAGCGAGATCAATTCACCCATAGATGGTTCCCCCGTTTCCCGGGTGCCGGGAATTCGGCTTCTCAAGTTGTATGCACCCGAAACGAAACGACTTACAATAATAATTACAAGTTTGTTACTTATTACTTTGGTTATTCTAACAAAAGCGGCCATCTTTTGCAAGTTTAGTCCCGAGATTGGGCACTGGTAAAGTTATCCGGTAATTTAGGGAATAAAAAAACCTGCAGGTGGATTCTTGAAGGAATCTCTACAGGTCTTTTGGACGTATTATTCTACATCATCGTGATCTTCGCTATCTACGGCAACAGCTTCATATTTATCTGTGCTCATGATGCGTTTGGCACCGACATAGCGTTTGACATAATAGTCTTCGCTCAATTTGCTGATGATTACGCCTTTCTTGGTCGAAGCGTGGGCAAAGCTCTCACCGTCAACCATAACGCCAACATGGGATACACCCTTGCCGGAAGTGTTGAAGAATACGAGATCTCCTGGTTTGAGATCGTCCTTCTTAACGGCTGTTCCCATATTATATTGGGATCCCGATGTACGCGGAAGCTTAATATCGAGACTCTTGAATACATAAGAAGTAAATCCAGAACAATCAAAGCCATCCGTTGTCGTACCGCCGGAAACATATTTCGTACCCAGAGCCGACTGAATGGTACTGTCCAGCTTGGAGTCTGCGAAAGCGCTCCCAGCTCCTAATGAGAATAGAATGGAAAAACTCACAGCTACTACGGCCAACTTTTTCTTCAAAGAAGTTATGCTCCTTCCAATGCCTACGAGGTTAGCTTAAGGATTCGGTTTGAAGGTTCCCTATGATCCCTCTGAAGCGAGATCAATTCACCCAAAATGGTTCCCCCGTTTCCCCGGTGAAGGGAATTCGGCTGTAATTTTAACACCAGGTTTAACATATTCGACAATGCTGTCATGCATCTTAAGAATTATGACAGAAATGATTACAAATCTGTTACTTAAAAAGTTCTGCTGTTATTGTAACAAGGCAGGCATCATTTGGCAATGGTTAAATTGCGAGAATTATATAGCAAGCATAGAATAAGACCTCCGCAAAAGCGCGGAGGCCTTGTGGCTCTAGGGAGCCAAAGAGATGAAGAAATTTTAACTTTTTTGTTGCCATAGGCTATATTGCGAGGATATTTTCCATATTTTGAAAACGGTGCGGAAGAATGGATATGCCTGCTGCAGGATCAGAGCCAACAGACCGGTCATGATCCAGGATATCGTGCCGAATAGTATAAATAGTATAGAGCAAGAGACTGCGAGAACGATGGAGATTCCAAGACCGGCTGTAAGATGCTTCCAGCAAACAATCAAGGATGGCCAGGCTTTGCCCTTGAACAAGTAACCGAATTGCAGGAAAAGCAAGGTTTGGCGTATAAACCAGCTGTAGCCGAGCCAGCCAATGATATAAGTCATGGAGATTAGAAAAACCGAAATTTGGCTGCCCCCTTGGAGAAGGATGGACAAAGGTGCGTATACTTTGGGCAGCAACAACACGGTTGGAATCAGAATCAAGATAAGCTCCAGAAAATAGAATAGAGTTACGGGCTTCCAGAATTTCTGCATGCCCCGGAATAGGGGAAGGCCGGCCGCCCTTTCCTCCGCAGGAAGCAATCCATATAATATGCCGGCGTGGATCAAAGGGGTTAATAGCAGTCGAAGTATGACCATGCCGATTAGGATCCATATGTAATGGTGAACTTCGGGAGTTTGCCAGAATCTGCTCTGTCCTTCAATCATAAACAAAATTCGGCTTAGCTCATGGGGGTGAGGATCTGGGAAGCGATGCAGCACTTGAACAACAGCCGTATTGACCAGTCGATATAGAAAGACACCCCACAGCAATTGATACAGAAACAGAATGATGACGGAGGGGAACTGTCTTTTGACGCTGCTCCACCCATTGCGTATATAGGGCATGGTATCCCTCCTAAAAGTTTTGTGAGCAGTACTACTCTGAATAAGCATCGAACAAAACTTACTCCGGAAGCCTAAGCCTAGTTTTGTGAGCAGTACTGCTCTGAATAAGCATCGAACAAAACTTACTCCGGAAGCCTAAGCCTAGTTTTGTGAGCAGTACTGCTCTGAATAAGCATCGAACAAAACTTACTTCGGAAGCCTAAGCCTAGTTTTGTGAGCAGTACTGCTCTGAATAAGCATCGAACAAAACTTACCACAAGAAAGAACCGGTCAGTATTTCTATCAGCTTCGTCATGCTGACATTGGATCGTGTACTGATCTTCTCATCGAGGTTAGCTTTGAAGTAATTGTTGATATGCTTGTTTTCCAGCACCAATGTATAGTCCGGATCGATCATGGCCCAAGCAAGGGGTTCTTTATAGCGCAGCATTAATTTCTCCTTCTCCTTCTCTCCGTTCCATACCTTTCGAACCGTGTGGCCGTCTTGGAAGGTGAAGAGAATAGGTACCTTCGGATGGGTTCCGCCTTTCCGCCGGATATCTACAATGGATTCGTAAAGTACCTCATTGTTTTCCCGGATTTCCAGGGTAGTGATGTTCTCTATGGCATAGTCCGCCATTTTTCCGTCATATACATATTGATTAAAATACGTTTTCCAAGAGCGTCCCGTTGTTTGCTCCAGCACCCGTTGAAAGTCTGCCGTGGTAGGATGCTTGAACCGATATTTGTGGGCATAGAGAGACATGGTGCGGTTCATAGCTTTGCTGCCGATTTGCCGTTCAATATCAAGAAGAACGAGCTTACCGCGGTGATAGACATTTTTGGCATAGGTATCCGCGTTGCCGAATTCCCAAGAGGGCTGCGTCAACGGCTGAGGATTATGAATGAATGCAGATTGGATGGGCAGGCTGATGGTGATTCCAAACTCTTGATCCATCAAGCGGTCTTCGGCATAGGAGGTAAAGGCTTCGTCCAGCCAGGCTTCTTCAAATTCATTATTGGCCACCATCCCATAGAAAAACTGATGCCCGATCTCATGGATTACGGTTCGTTCTAGCTCGTCATAGCCCGGAGAGTCACTGGTCGCGCCGAATGCTGTAATTAGTGTCGGATATTCCATCCCTCCTGCACCGTTGCCGTCAGCCGGAGGGACAACGATCGATAAAGTAGAGTAAGGGTACTTGCCATACCACTTGCTGAAGTTGGATAGAGCAACCTTGGCGGCGTAAAAATAGCGATCCTTCAAATCTTCATGGGCTGGATCTAAATACAGCTTAATACGCACCCCGGGAACCTCCGTCGATGAAAAGGGCTCTTCTGCGTAAACGAAGTTGGGCGAAGCAGCCCAGGCGAAATCATGCACGTCGTCAGCATAGTACTGGACGATTTTACGCTCGCCCTGCTGTACTGCCTGCTTGGTAGGGAACCCTGTAGCCGCTACGGTATATTCACTAGGCACGTCAATATTTACGCTGTATATGCCGAAGTCCGAATAGAACTCCGAGTTTCCATGATACTGGTGCAAATTCCACCCCTCTGCACTTCGTCCTCTTCGAAAGGCAGGCTCATACACGGATAGTTTGGGGAACCATTGGCCGGCCATTACAAAGTCATTAGCAGTGCCCATCCGCGCGAATATTTTGGGCAGCTTTACGGTGAAATCAAGCTTGAGTGTAATGGTCTCGCCGCCTTGGATCGACATCGGCAGCCGCACTTTAGCCAGCGTTCTGTCATTGACATTGCCATCATCTGGCTGGACGTATTGAACGCGGTGCAGTAGGGAAATGCCGTCCATCGTCCGGATATCGTTCAGCTCTATGGAGCCCCAGCCATCTTTTGGCATGGCGTCGCCGCGCAGGCGGCCGCCGGATTCCTTCATAAATGTAGTTTCTGGGGAAGCGAAGGCATTGGGATATAGGTGAAAATACAGCTCGTTCAGCGTTTTTTTGCCGGGATGGGTCCAGGATAGTGTCTGGGTGCCGGTCAGCGTTCTCTCTACCTCATTCAGCTTGACGTCAATATGGTATTCTGTAACCCGGTTGCTAAGTATTTCTGCCGTCGGCTGCTGGATGCTCTCTGCAGGCAAGGGAGAAGGAACCTTTGTTACGACGGGCTTGCCTTGCGGCTGGGAGGCGAATGAGGGAACGATTTGGTGGCCTCTGAGAAGCATGTACATGATGGAACCGCCTAAAAGACACAGGGTAAGAATAGAAGTACTAACGATAAAAGTTCGACGGGTCATTCCATGGATACCTCCTGTTGACAAGCATCTACAGCATGTATATGTTTGCATTTGAGAGATTATTAGCTAAAATAAAATTAATGTATACGTCGGATGAACAAGCCGTTTCTAATGGGAATATATCATGCAAAAATTGCCTTGGGCATCAGCTCTCAGCTATGACAGCGATCGCTTCAAGCCAGGTGGAGGGAATTATGGATAATAAAGATACTTCGCAGAAGACAGGTAAGAAGATATTTGCCTTGAATATTATTAGTAATGATGATAAGAGCAAGCATAAGGGGTTCGGTGCAGGCTCTATCGATTTAAACAGCATGTCACCCGTAATTATCGATGGAGATGAAGCATACATTGATATCGGTGCCATGCATGCTAAGAGCAAGGTAGAGAAAGGGATCAAATTCTCGACGAACCGGGAGGATGTCCCTAATGGTCGCCAGGTATGGATCGTCTGGGTAGCTGTAGACCGTACGCCGGAAGCAGGACAGTTCTACGGCGGAATGACCGCATGCGAAATGTGGATCGATACAGAGGCTCGACGCGGTTGGAAAATACTTGCCGATCACGTAAACAAAATGGATTATGCCCTTAAGCGCAAGGTGATCCTGGATGGACTAGGGGCAACAGAGAAAGCAGTCCTTAAGAAGCTGCTAATCGAAACGAACGAGGAATGGTGGGAGAAATCCTCGCCAGAGCTGAAGGCGGCTTTGGAGTCTTAATATAGAAGCGAAATTAGAATCAAAAACAGCGATCCATCGTGAAGCAAAGGCGATGATCGCTGTTTTATATATGAGGACATTAATAATAAAGCACACGGTGGCTTGGAGGAAATATCTCCAGCCAAACGTGTGCTTATGTTTTCTAGCGCAGGGAGGCTATTCATGCTCATAAGGGGCTTGCCGAACGATAAGGCGGTGCGTCTCTGCCGAGAAGAACGGTCAGTCCGAGCAGAGTTACGACGATGGTCGCTCCCATATCGGACATGACGGCGATCCAGAGGGTAAGCCAGCCTGGAATCGTCAAGAGCAGGGCGATCAGCTTCAAGGTAAGCGAAATCCCGATATTCCAGACGATGACACGGCTTACCTGTCTGGCAACTTTAATGGCGCCGGGGAGCTTCCCGAGATGATCCTGCATCAGCACGATATCGGCGGTCTCCACTGCGGTATCGGTGCCTTTCCCCATGGCGATTCCAAGGCTTGAAGCTGCCAGCGCGGGAGCGTCATTGATGCCGTCTCCGACCATGGCAACACACCAGTTTCCGGACAACTCGCGAATCCGCTCTACCTTCTGCTCGGGTAGCAGACCGGCGGCCCAATCGGTTACGCCTGCCTGGGCAGCGACTGCTTTGGCAGATTCCACGTGATCGCCTGTCAGCATGATCGTATGGGCTATGCCGTTACGGTGCAGATCGGCAATTACGTCCGGACTTTCCGGTCTGAGTTCGTCGGCCAGGCCGTATAAGCCAAGCACACAGCTCTGGTCGGCGATTAAGACCACGGTGAGCCCTGCAGCCTTTAGCTGGTGGAGGTCATGCAGGATCTGCTGCCGCGCGTGCTCCTCTAGCGATACTTTTTCTAATATTTCCTCACTGCCAGCCCAGTAACGAACGCCTTCGATCTCCGCAGACAGACCGACCCCGGGAAGTGTTACGAGCTCAGCAGGCTGAGGTAGGGATGCGCTTGAAACTCCATGTGACTCTGTTTGGCGTACGATGGCTTCGGCAAGCGGATGCAAGGAGCCTGCCTCCATGGCTGCAGAAATGCTATGGAAACGAACGGCATCGTATACGATCTCCTTCATGACAGAAGGGCGCCCTATCGTCAAGGTTCCCGTTTTGTCGAAGGCAACGGCATTGATTTTGCCAAGCTGCTCCAAATGCACGCCCCCTTTCACAAGTACTCCATTTCTCGCGCATCTCGTCATTCCGCTGACCAGTGCAATAGGCGAAGAGAGAACAAGAGCGCACGGGCACCCGACGATGAGAATAGCCAGTCCCTCGTAGACCCATTTCATCCATGGCTGTCCGAACAGCAAAGGAGGGACAAGCACGACGAGGGCAGCTATGATCATAATGGCAGGCGTATAGTATTTTGCAAATTTATCAATGAACAGCTCTGTTGGCGTTTTCGTATCCTGCGCCTCCTGCACCAGATGCATGATTCGGGCAAGGGAGGAGTCCTCGTAGGCCTTATCGATCCGTACTCTTAATAATCCATCTGTATTAACGCTGCCGCCAAAGACATGATGTCCCGGTTCTTTGGGTGCTGGAATGGATTCGCCCGTGATTGCCGCCTCGTCAACGGCGCTATGTCCTTCCATAATCGTTCCGTCGGACGGTATTTTCTCACCTGCGCGTACCAGAACCATATCGCCGACTTTCAGGCTGGCAATGGGCACTGCCATTTCACCATTGAGGGTAATGAGCACGGCTTGCTTCGGAGCAGCGCTTAGCAGCGTCTCCATTGATTTGCGAGCCCGGCTCATTCCGTAGCCCTCCAGCAATTCATTCAAACCGAATAAAATGGCAACCAGCGTAGCTTCCTTCCACTCCCCGATTAATACGGCACCAACCATAGCCACTGTCATCAGCGTATCCATATTGAATTTCAAGCGGGTTAGATTGCGCAGCCCCCGAATAAAGGTGGAATATCCGCTGAGAGCTATCGATGACAGATGCATGAGGATGAGGACGCTATCCGGCATCAATGAACCCAGGATGAAAGTGGCTATATAAAGAGCGGTGGCTATGCCAAGCAGCCATTTTCCTAAGCGGGTATCCGCATGGTCGTGGCTATGGCCGTGACTAAGCTCCTCGCTGGATCCGTGAACGTGTCCATGTTGATGTCCATGTGCGTGACTGTGCTCATCCTGGCCGTTACTGCGGACAGCTTCCCCGTCGGCAGGGGGAGCGCTCTGTTCAAGCGGGGATACTAACGTAGCTCCGTCACGTTTCAGAATTTTTTCAACACGGGTAAGATCCACTTTTGGAGAGACGAGAAGCCGGCCGCTATTGTAAAGAAGGGATGCATTTTTCCCATGCTCGAGCCTCTGGATTTCCTCCTGCATTTCTCGGGCGCAATTGGCACAGGAGAGACCTTGGATACGATATTCAATATGGGAAGCCGCCGTATCTCCGCTTGAAGCAGTATGAGTTTGGGGTTTACTCATGGCAATTCTTCTCCTTCTGGTGCTCAAGCGTCATTGTTATTAGCGTTTGGATGTGATGATCCTTTAAGGAGTAGAACACGTTCTTACCTTCCTTGCGGGACTTCGTAATGTCCATTTGCCTCAATAGACGTAAATGATGAGATGCTGTGGCGACTGAGCTATTAAGTATAGAAGCGACATCACAAACACAGAGCTCCTCCTTCTGCTGCAATAAGTAGGCGATTTTCATTCGATTGGGATCGGACAGCGCTTTGAACATTTGCGCCATGCCGGAGATGTCTTCCTCGTTGAGGCTCTCCCGGAGTTCTGCTGTAATATCATTGAGCATGTGGGAAAGCTCGCCAACTTCGGCTTGGATTACTAGAGCGGAATTTGCCATATGTAAAAGACCTCCTTTAGAAATAAAGAAGCAACATTCAATCATTCGTTTGGTTGTTTGGATATAGTATACTTCCCGTTGGTCATGATATTCAAATGCTCGCTTGAATGTGAAGGGGTAACAGCAGCAGAAAGCAAAAAAGCGCCGTAATGGCGCGCTTGTTAGCATGCAGAAGAGACTGAAGATTCTTGGGAAAAGGGTTGGAATATCTCAGAGCTAAACAACAGCATAATTAATGCAACTAATTATTTTTATTAATTGCTCAACTTTCGCAGTTAAATCTGTAAAGACTTAATGTAATTTAATTGGTTAGAGTTGGGATTCGTCGATGGAATTGACGATGTAAGCATGTCGAAGTCTTATGAGCTGCTTTTATGTCGATTTCGTTCATAAGATCGAGCAGTTGCTGCTAAGCAGCCCCTCAGTCCGACATAGGAAGGAGGAAGTATGAAAAACCGCATACAATCACTCCTTTTACCCCCTGTTCCAAACGAAAAAGAACTTAATCTTTGGTCTATGTGCGCCCGCATTAACGAGTACGGCTTCATTGCCCAACAAAGTTTCGTCAAGCTGTTAATCTCCTCACTTTCAAACCAACGATACACTTAGATTCAAGCCTTTTTCTCTGCGAAAGTTGACCTGATTATTTAAATGCCGTCACATTTTTATGGAGAAGCGGAACAAACGGATTGTCTCGGAGGAAAAAGCGCCAAGGCTTGTCAGCATACTCCTCGGCGTAGGCAATATTAATGCGTGGCGTCTGCATAATGGCGTCGTTTGTGAGCGGTCGTCCCGCTTCAATCCATAACGAACCCTTCGGCCCTAGGAGGGACTGGCAGTTTAGCGATTTATCGATGCGAAGCGCGCGACAAAGCTTGCCGGGGCCGCCGGATAAATCCACTGGCTTTTTTGCCGCCGCATTTCGGTATTTACGCATTAGAGCTTCATCATCCGGAGTCAAAGGCTCGACGGCTCGGATCAATACGGCTTGCGGATCATTGATAGCCCCAGTGACGACATTAAGGCAATGGTACATGCCATAGATGAGGTAAATGTACGCTACGCCTCCTTGACTGAACATCACTTCCGTTCTTGCCGTTCTTCTCCCGCCGTAGGCGTGGCTTCCTTTATCCTCGATCCCCCCATAGCTCTCGGTTTCGACAATGCGGCAGCGAATATCCCCATCCTCGGTATGACGTACGAGCGTATGCCCGATTAACCGTGGCGCCACTTCCAAAGCCGGCATTTCGTAGAATGCAGGGGGGAGTGGTGATCCTTCATGATATTGAGAAAATATTAAGCTCATGATATGTGATCTCCTTATCTATACGTCACTTCACGTCATTTCCATGTTACAGCATGACGTATTGCTAGTCCATCCACCAGCGTTTCAGATCACTCCACCACGAACGGCTCTCGGGTTTATCTTCGACAGGAACTGGCTCGGGCTCGGTTTGTCCATGTTCATTGCAGGCTTCTGTCGGTTCAGTGCCCTCGATGAATACCTCCATCTTTTTATTAGGACAATCCTCTGTCGCAAGCTTCCCTGTTGCGGGATCGAGATATACGCTAACGACCCCGTCGGGAATAGGGAAAATCTTTGGAGGCACCTTCTCCAATGCCTTCTCCGTATACTTGGCGAAGATCGGCGCTGCTTTCCGCGATTCAGTCGTCCCTAGTGTTTTCCCCTTGTCGTAGCCGACCCAGACGGCTGTTGATAGCTCTGGGGTAAATCCTACCAGCCAGGCATCGGAGCTTGTTGTGCCGGTTTTGCCGGCAACCGGGCGCTTGATGTCCGCCGATACCCGGCTGCCGGTTCCCCCGGCCTCGAATACGCTCTCCAGCAAATGGGTCAGCACATAGGCAGCGGCGGGCTCTACGACTTGCTCGGGTGCCGAGGAAGGAGCCTCATATAACACGCGCCCCTCGTCATCCGTAATTTTTAAGACGGCGACGGGTTTGACCTGTTTTCCTTGATTACTGATTACGCCGAATGCGGCAGCCATCTCAAAAGGGCTGATCGGCGATGTACCTAGCGCCAAGGAAGGAACGGCATTCAGCGGGCTTGTGATGCCCATCCTCCGGCCGAGCTCAATGACTTGGTCAGCTCCAACCGTTAGGATCGTATTGACGGCATAGATGTTATCCGAGGCGGCTATAGCCTGCCGCATATCGATCTCGCCCAAATATTTATCGCCGAAGTTTTTGGGACTGTATGTCTTTCGGTTGTTGTCATAATGAAACAAAGTCGGCTGGCTTGCGAACTTGCTGGCGCTCGTCATTTTACGTGAGGACAACGCGGACAGGTACATGATCGGCTTGAAGGTAGAGCCAGGCTGACGGGTAGTCGCGAAGACATGGTTGTACTGGCTCCGCACGTAGTTTACACCGCCGACGAGGGCTTTGATATGGCCGCTGCGTGGATCGATGGAGATCAGGGCGGCCTCCAGCTCAGGCGATTCCTTAAGCTCACTGGCTACAGCAAGCTCGGCAGCTTCCTGCGCTTCCATATCCAAGGTGGTATATATCTTAAGTCCGCCATGCTCCAGCAGACTTTCATCAAAGCCAAGTTCGTTGATGATGACATTTCGGACGTAATCACGAAAATAAGGAGCCTTGTCCCCGGTCGTCCGCAGCTTTTGAGACTTGAAGTGAAGGATTTCATCATGGGCCTGCTCTGCCTGCTGCTCAGTAATATTCCCCGTCTCCACCATGGCATTTAAAACGAGGCGTTGGCGATCCTTCGCATTCTTCATTTGATTGAAGGGAGAGTAATAAGTAGGCCCTTTAGGCACGCCGGCGAGCATGGCGCTTTCAGCCAGGCTAAGCTGTTCTGCGGATTTGCCGAAGTACATTTGGGCTGCAGCCTCAATGCCGTAAGCGCCATGACCGTAGTAAATTTCGTTCAGGTACATTTGCAGGATTTGATCTTTATCCAGCTTCATTTCCAATTGAGCGGTATACATCGCTTCCTTGATCTTTCGAGACCAGGTGCGTTCATGCGACAAATACAGGTTACGGGCAAGCTGCTGCGTCAATGTGCTGGCACCCTGTACGTTATTCATTTCCCTTAAATTGACGAGAATAGCTCGGGCCATGCCTTTGGGGTCAAAGCCGAAGTGATCGTAGAACTGCCGATCTTCCACCGATAGCGTCGCCTGAATCAAATATGGTGAAATATGATTCAGCGTTACGCCCGAACGACTCCGATCCGTGCTGGCAAAAACAGCGATAGCCTCCCCATCGCGGCTGAAAAGCTGCGAGTTCCGGTCAGAGTAGGCAAGGGGCAGATCGGATTGATACAGATAGTATAAAAATGCCCCGGAGGCGACGATTACGGTTAACCCGCAGACCAGCAGCAGTTTCATCATAAATAATTTGCCGCGGCGGGAGCCCCGTTTGCTGCTGCGGACAAGTCTTTGCATAGCCTTTAGTCGCCTCCAGTCATTGTAAAGTTCGCAATTGATGCGGTTACTGTTAAGTATGGGAAAGTTTAGGGGAGATATTCACGGCTGCGGCGTGATGAAAATCATTTTTGCGAATTTCCGTAAACAGTTGCATTTTCACCTTGTTTTAATATAATCAGATTTGTTTGGTACAATAGGAAGAGAAACTTTGCAAGAAGTGAATCTGGACAGCCCCCGGCCTCCGGTATGGGTTAATATGACGGCTAAACACTATTCTAACGGGAAAGAAGGGTTAAACGATGGAATTGTGGTTTACGGAGAAACAGACGCCCGTCTTTGGCATTACGGCAAAAATTCGGGAAACATTGGTGAGAGAGCAGACGGATTTTCAAGATTTGGCGATCATTGATACCGAAGAGTTTGGACGAATGCTGGTGCTTGACGACATGGTCATGACGACGGTGAAGGATGAATTTGTATACCATGAGATGGTGGCTCATCCAGCGTTGTTTACACACCCAGATCCGAAGCATGTGCTTGTTGTTGGCGGCGGTGACGGCGGCGTTATTCGGGAAATTATGAAGCATCCGAAGGTGGAGAAGGCTGTTCTTGTGGATATTGACGGGAAAGTCATTGAATATTCAAAGAAATATCTGCCGGAAATTGCCTGTGAATTGGACAACCCGCGGGTTGAGGTTCAAGTGAATGACGGCTATATGCATATTATTGAGAGCAAGAATAAATACGATGTGATCATGGTTGACTCGACGGAGCCCGTGGGGCCTGCAGCTCCGCTCTTTGAGCGCGGATTTTATCAAGGGATTTACGAGGCGCTGAAGGATGACGGCATTTTCGTGGCACAGACCGACAATCCTTGGTTCAAGGCCGATTTGATTGAAAAAGTGAACAAAGACGTGAAGGAAATCTTCCCGATCGTACGCGTGTATGGCGCTAACATTCCGACGTATCCGAGCGGTCTGTGGACCTTTACGATAGGCAGCAAAATCCATGATCCCTTGCAGGTGGATGAGAACCAAATTCCGGAGATCGATACGAAATATTACTCGCCTCGTTTGCACAAAGCTGCATTCGTATTGCCTAAGTTCGTAGAAGATCTCGTGAAGTAGGGAGGGCTTGCCATGAAATTGGATCAGGCTTATTCGGGTAACGTGTTTATTTGCAGTTCTGATTCGTATGAAGACGCCAAAGCGGTTATTTACGGGATGCCGATGGACTACACGGTCAGCTATCGCCCAGGCTCGCGGTTTGGCCCTGCGCGCATTCGCCAAGCATCCGTCGGCCTAGAGGAATACAGCCCTTATTTAGATAAGAATATTTTGGATGCCGTTTATTTTGACGCGGGGGATCTGCTGCTGCCTTTTGGCAACGCCGCTCGCAGTCTTGATGTCATTGGCGATTATGTTCGCGGTTTGCTGGCAGATCATAAGTTCCCCATCGGTCTGGGCGGAGAGCATCTGGTCAGCTGGCCAGTCATCCAAGCGATGTACGAGGAATATCCGGATTTGGCCGTGATTCATATCGATGCTCATGCTGATCTTCGCGATCAATATGAAGGGGAGCCGCTGTCCCATTCTACGCCGATTCGCAAAGCGGCTGAATTGATGGGCGGCAAGAATATCTACCAATTCGGAATCCGTTCCGGTTCGAAGGAAGAATTCCTTTACGGACGCCAGAATATCAACTTCCATCCGTTTGATGTGGCAGCACCGCTGAAGGCGGAGTTGCCGAAGATGGGCTCGCGTCCGGTGTACGTTACGATTGATATCGATGTGCTCGATCCATCCTGCGCCCCGGGCACAGGAACTGCCGAGGCAGGCGGAATCACATCGAAAGAGCTGCTTGAGGCGATTCATTTGATCGCCAGATCCGACGTAAATGTCGTAGGCTGTGACCTTGTCGAAGTAGCTCCGATTTACGACCCGACTGAGCAGACTCAGATCGTGGCTGCAAAACTGATTCGTGAAATGCTTCTCGGCTTCGTAAAATAGCCGAAAGAGCGCTTGGCATATTTCAGTTATCTGAGAAATGAAATACCCTGCTGCGTGATCAACCGCAGCAGGGTATTTTTGTTAAGTAAACTGTATGTCCTTGGAACTAATTTGCTTCAGGGGTGAGAAATATTGGCAACCTTTACCCGTTTAATGCGTCTAATCACTTGGAATTTGAATTATTTACATAGCGTATAAACTAGCGACAAGTGATAGGGCACCATCCAAGGCTTAGAGATCATTTACTGAAATATGACGTTCTAGTATTTCGCTTTGCAGGTGAACAACATATCGACACATGGCAGTTAAGGAGGAAAAATGAACAAACATAACAATCGAAAGGGCTATTTATTAGCAGGTGTCTTGATCGTACTGGCAGCGATCCTTATTATTGGGGTCGTAATACTGCAGGAACAGGATAAGCTGCTGAAAACTACAAATGCGGCGGTGAACGATGCACTTAATTCTGCACTGATGGTGGAAGAAGAGCCTTCAGGGCAGCCGACAGCTTCGTTAGAAGAAGATCGAGCGGGAGAAGAAGACTCCCCTTATTTGCTCGATCATCTTCCATTTAAGGAGGAGGAGGTAGGTTCCATCTCGGTTATTCACAGTGGTATCAAAACGGAGGTTCCGACTGAGCGTCACTATGTAGTTTTGCAGTCTTTGCGGTTCACGGATATGCAAGCGGCTGTAACGGAGACGGCTTCTTCATCCGAGCAGATCATTTTACAGTTCAACTTGACGAATCAGCGGGTCATTGAAGTGCTTTATCGTTTGGATAATAACGCTTTTGAAGCAGCAGGCGAGGCTTACTATGCCGACGATCAGATGCTGCTGATGATGCACGGGCTGCTCAGACCGGAATCTGAGCTGGGTGTATACGATACTTTTGAGGAAAGAGCCAGGCTGGAAATGGAGCAGCTTGTAGAACTGAGTGAGCCACAGGGAATTGAACGGGAGCAGATTGCGGTAGATGGCTTTATATATATCGATTGGGAAGAACGCCTGAGAATGGAGACAGCCGACTGGGAGATTCCTTACTACGATCACGCCACCGGCGAAGTTAGAGAAGCTCGCAAGTTCAAGGGCGGGATCATTCAGTTGAACAACAGGATTATTTTCAATGACAGTTCTCATGAAACGCCCGATGGAGTTAAGGTCGGCTTAACAGCAGCGGAGGTCACAAATAAGCTTAAGGCCGACGCGAGAAAGCTGCCAAGCAAATGGAGCTACAGGTCGGGGGATTATTTCCGCTTCCATCTCCATTTCGACAGCTCGAAGGTCAAATATATGGTATTAAGTCAGCCGCTTTAATCGTTTTAATAAGGATCGAGAGATATTTAGGGAAGACACCACTCGCGCGAGTGGTGTTTTCGTTTAGAATAGTAGACATGATACTGCTGAAATCAGCGGGAAGGGAGTTATAAATGCAAAGAGTAATGCTGCTTGGCTTGCTGTTGTCTCTGCTGTTATCGTCCTGCGGATCTAGTAAGTCAACGGTCGTACCGGAGGAGGGCATAACATCGGGTATTGAAGAAAACAGGGATTACGAGGTTGCGGCTTCGCGTCTAAACAGCCCTTGGGCTATGGAGTTCTCAGGTGAGAGTACATATGTTAGCGAACGCGACGGATATATTGTAAAAATAAACGGGAGCGAGACAACGAGGCAAACGGTGAATTTGAACCGGCCCGTAAGTCAGTTATCCGAAAGCGGTTTTCTAGGCTTTGTTTTGTCCCCGGATTTTAAGAACTCCAATCTGGCCTATGCCTATCACAGCTATCAGGAGGCCGGCGCTATGATGAACCGGATTGTTAAATTGGAGGAGCGGGATGGGGAATGGCATGAGATAGAGGCGCTGCTTGAGGGCATTCCTGGAAATATCGTGCATGATGGTGGACGGCTCGCCTTCGGGCCTGACGGCATGCTGTATGCAACGACAGGAGATGCCGGACAAGGAGAGCTGGCTCAGGATTTGAACAGCCTCGCGGGCAAAATACTGCGACTCACCCCAACGGGTGCCGTGCCGGAGGATAATCCCTTTCCCGATTCCTATGTTTATTCTTATGGGCATCGCAATCCCCAAGGTCTGGGTTGGGATCAGACAGGTCGCATGTTCAGTGTTGAGCATGGCCCTTCAGGCGAGCCCGGAGGGCATGATGAGCTCAACCTCATCGAGCCGGGCGGTAATTATGGCTGGCCGAACATGATTGGAGATGAGACGGAGGAAGGAATGAAGCCTCCTTTGTATCATACCGGGGATAATACCCTGGCTCCGTCAGGTATGGCGATCGATGAAGAGGGTTATATCATTGTTGCGGGATTGGCTGGAGAGAAGCTTGTACGGCTTACGCCCGAAGGCGAGAAGGCGGAGGTACTGCTGGAGGGTGAGGGCCGAATTCGGGACGTGCGCTTTTATAATGGGCGACTTTACGTAATTACGAATAACACGGATGGGCGGGGAACTCCCCGAGAAGAAGATGATCGCCTGCTGAAGCTAAAATATTGAATTGCACCGATGAACTGGATATAGTAGTACAATAAGAAAATGTTGCAGAACAGGCTATGTGGATGGAGAGGATAGGGGTGCCTAACTGGAAGCCAGCCATCATCGTCATCAATAGCAGGCAGGGCGATGAGGCGTCAGAACAGCGAATCAAGGGCGAATCCTTGATCAAGGGAAGCGCGGTATATGTTAGATATATCGAGCCTGAGCCAGGCCCTACGGGAGGTACGACGCGGGCTATGGTAAAAATATTGAAGGACGAGCTGAAAATCATGCGGCACGGCGAAGTGGAGTCCGAGCAGACGTTCCAGCAGGGGAGGCGGCTGCCGGGGTTCTATAGATCTCCCTATACGAGGTTTAATTTATCTACCGATACGAGCAGGCTGGAATCTCGCTTGGATGGTTCCTTCGGCGTTGTGACCTGGGAATACGACCTGCTGGTTCATGAAGAAACGACCGGACATTTTGTAATCAGTTTACATATACAGGAGGAAGTTTAAAATGACAGTTAATCCGTTAGAACAAATCAATCAGTCCGTGAAGGAAGCGATTCTCAACGCCGTCGTAGCCGCAGGCCTGGCGGCTCGCGATGAGGTGCCCGCTATTGTATTGGAAGTGCCAAAGGATAAAGCGCACGGAGATCTTGCAACGAATGCTGCCATGCAGCTCACTCGGATTGCCAAGAGAAATCCGCGTCAAATTGCGGAAGAAATCGTGAAGCATATCGATTATGAGCAAGCAGGGGTCGAACGGGCGGAGATTGCCGGGCCGGGGTTCATTAACTTTTTTCTCAGCAAAAGCTATCTGTATCCTGTGTTGGAGCAGATTTATACGCAGGGTGAAAATTATGGCCGTGTGAAGCTGGGGGAAGGCAAGAAGGTGCAGGTCGAGTTTGTTAGTGCCAATCCTACGGGCAGTCTGCACTTAGGCCATGCGCGCGGGGCGGCGGTCGGAGACGCTCTGTGCAACGTGCTGGACTACGCCGGGTATGAGGTTACCCGGGAATACTATATCAATGATGCAGGTAACCAGGTTGTTAACCTCGTGAAATCAATCGAGGCCAGATACTTGCAGGAACTGGGCCAAGACGTGGAAATGCCGGAAGACGGATATCACGGCGAGGATATTAAAGGCTTTGCAAAGGAGCTGGTCGCCGAGCAGGGAGACGCGCTGTTGTCTCTTGCGCCTGTCGAAAGAGAGGCTTTCCTGCGGAAATACGGATTGGAGAAGGAACTGGACAAGATTAAACGCGATCTGGGCCGCTTCCGGGTAGGATTTGATGTCTGGTTCAGTGAGACTTCTCTTTATGTGGACGGTCAAGTAGAGAAGTCACTGGAGGAGCTGCGTTCCAGGGGGCGGACTTATGAGCTGGATGGAGCGACATGGCTTAAATCGACGGAATACGGGGACGACAAGGATCGGGTGCTCGTGAAGAACGATGGTACGTATACTTATTTGACGCCTGATATTGCTTACCACCGCAATAAATACGAGCGAGGCTTCGATCGGATGATCAACATTTGGGGAGCCGACCATCACGGCTATATCCCGCGTGTAAAAGCGGCTATGGAGGCTCTTGGCAAGGATCCAGACAAGTTGACGGTGCTGATTGCTCAAATGGTCAGTCTGTTCCAGGACGGCGAGAAGGTGAAGATGTCCAAGCGGACGGGCAAGGCCGTCACGATGGTTGATTTGATGGATGAAGTCGGCGTCGACGCTATCCGCTATTTCTTTACGATGCGGAGCATGGATTCCCATTTGGATTTCGACATGGATCTTGCGATTTCTACATCTAATGAGAACCCGGTTTATTATGTCCAATACGCGCATGCGAGGATTTGCAGTATTTTCCGTCAGGCTGAGGAGCAGGGGATTGCAATCCCGGCGATTCAGGATGTGAAGCTTAACAAGTTGACTGCGGAGCATGAGTTCGATTTGCTGCGCAAGCTGGGAGAGCTGCCGGAGGAAATCAGCATAGCAGCGGAGAACTTTGCGCCGCATCGACTGGTGCGTTATTTGTACGAGCTGGCGGCCCTGTTCCACAGCTACTACAAAGCGGAGCGCGTCATCACTGAGGACGCGGAGCAAACCGCTGCGCGGCTGGCACTGCTTGGCGCCGTGCGCACGGTGTTGGCCAATGTGCTGAAGCTGATCGGCGTATCCGCGCCGGAACGGATGTAGCACAGCCATTGGCTGGCGGCCCGCCAGCAGCGAATTATTGCACTGCGCACAAGATTAGTGCGCAGTGCTTTTTGCTGCAAGGCGATGGCCGACCAGCGCGTGCCATGCTGCCGGGCTCTGGAGAGGCCCTCTTCGCATTGCTGAAGAGGGCCTTTATGCGCTGCGCGTCTTATGCCGCGCTAGATCCGCCCGCGCCGCTCAACCCTGCCGCGTAGCAGGCGCACTGCGCTTACCTCGCCCGGTCTTGACCGGGCACGAGCCTGGGCGAGAGAGAGCGGCTTAGCCGTGCGGCGCAGACGGCGTTTGATCTCGCCCGGGGTAAGATTCGGGCGAGCGGCAAGCAGCAGGGCAATAGCCCCGCTGACATGGGATGTTGCCATCGATGTGCCGCTCATTTCACGATGCCCTCCGCCGAGCCAGGAGGATGTTATTTTCTCTCCGGGGGCGTAAATGTCAATATAAGGCCCCGAATTGCTAAAAGCAGCGATCTTTCCGTCCCGGTTCGTAGCTCCGACGGAAATGGTCTGGGCATACTTTGCCGGATAATCAGCGGTACGCTGTTTTTTGTCGTTTCCTGAAGAGGCGACAATGACAATGCCTGCCTCATGCGCTTTATTGACAATATTTTTGAGTGCGACACTTGTCGATTTCATGCCGAAGCTCATATTAATAATATGCATACCGCTTCTGACACACCAGTCGATCCCTAGAATAATGTCGGAAACATATGCTGAGCCGTTATGATCAAATGCCTTGACAGGATATATTAATGAACGTGGGGCAACACCGATCATTCCTTGTGCTCCGCCAGCCGCTGCGATCGTTCCCGCGATATGAGTGCCGTGTCCGTTATCGTCATGAGGTAGGTTAGCCCGATTCAACAAATGGATGCCGCGGGCTAGAGAATAACGCAAATCAGGGTGACTATAATCAGCTCCTGTATCAATGACGCCTATACGGATACGGTGCCCCGTTGAGAAGGACCATACATCGGGGGCTCCGATGCGCTTAACGCCCCAAGGGATATCGGTAGCGCGTTCTTTCGTGGAGGAAGCCGGAGAATGAACCCTGATGGTGGAGTCACTTTCGATATATAATCCGAGTTCCGCGAAAGCTGTAGAATTCGGGAGCCGTAGGGGGCAGAGCAGGGCTTGGAGCAGAGACGATGAGCGAATTAATCGAAGCGCGGGATATTTACGTCGATACTTCAACAATTGACGGAGGCACTCGCTGTAGTGGCCTGAATGCATGAATCGGACGATATGCCGTCCGCTTTTTCCGGAGGTGTCGATGGAATCACTCAACAAGCGCAGTAATTTGGCGTAGTCCATACATGATATCCTCCTGAGTTAGCGTGTTGGAGTATATTATGATGGTGTCGTTGAGCGGGAGTGGGGAAGTGACCCTGTTCCAAAGGAAATGGGCAAACAGGCTTCCTACAGACTGATTCGAAGCCTTCTTTGCTTGCGAAGCGGCATACTAGTCTACTCTTCCGCGAACCTAAGCGTTTTGAACTCTTACTTTTTAGAAAAAAAACTAAGAAATATAAAGATCGGCTCTGAAGTCGCGTGTCAAAGGAAAAAAACAGACATAGGATGAAGGGAAGGTTCTTCGGAGTCTTCATGACCAATCCGGAAAAAGACATTGCTTTTTCCGGGTAGGATACAGTCAGGAGACGGTGAACGATTCGTTCCCGTCTTTTTTTAATTGGGCGCATATTTTGCGGTTTATAAACGTTACTTGATTTGGACACGTTTTGACCACACTATTAAACTTGACATACTAATACCAAATAGGTTTTACTTATGTGTGATATGGATATGTTAGTTAAGGAATCAATTTACATATTGGTTTCAGCATCCCGTATTGTGACTTTGCGCGAGAGGAAGTGTCCGCTGGTGAGCACCCCACTTAATTTGAAAATCGACCCGGAGAAAGTTCATGAAATTCCGATGGTTGACTTGGCCTTTTTGATTTTAAAAGCGGCGAATACACCGTATTATTACCGCGACCTGATGAGCGAGGTAGCTAAGATCCGCAAAATGTCGGAGGCAGAAATCAATGAAGCGATCGCTCAATTGTATACGGAGATTAACATCGACGGTCGTTTTGCTTGCGTCGGCACCAATTTGTGGGGCTTGAAGCGCTGGTATCCGATTGAGAAGTCTGAGGATCCTGTGGCGAATGCAAAGCGTCCACGCATCATTAACGATGATGACGACGACCTGGAGGATGAAGATTTCACCGACGAGGAAGAAAGCTTCGCTGACGAGGAAGAAGATTTTGATGCTGTCGACGAGGAAGATGAGGATGAACTGTTCTCAGATGACGAGGAAGATGAGGTCGATGAGGTTGAAGACGACTCACTGATTGATGATGAAGAGCTTGATGAGGATGACGAGAACTCGGATGAAGAAGAGGAAGAATTCGAGGACGAATACGACGATAAATAGGGCGTCTCCATCACCTTGTGCTCTGCACAATATTGCCACAATTGTAACCTCCTGAAATGCTCTCTTCTTTACTTGACAGGGGAGAAGCGAACGGGTAAACTATTGCATGGGCTTATGATTCAAACCTATAAATATGTTCTAAATTAAAAAGTGCCCCGACCTATTCGGGTGTCACTTTTTTGTTTTTTTATGCCTTTTTTAGCTATGTTTCGTGGGCTATTGGGTTACGCTATGATCTGAGTCGCCTGAATTTCTGGACTATTATGTAGGAGGTTTTTAGACTGTGGCAAAATATATTTTCGTAACAGGCGGGGTTGTATCCTCTCTCGGAAAAGGGATTACGGCCGCTTCACTCGGCAGGCTGCTTAAGAATAGAGGTTTAAAGGTAACGATCCAGAAATTCGATCCTTACATCAACGTGGATCCGGGTACGATGAGTCCTTACCAGCATGGAGAAGTGTTCGTCACGGACGACGGGGCCGAGACAGACCTTGACCTCGGTCACTACGAGCGCTTCATCGACATCAATCTGTCTAAGAACAGCAACATAACGACAGGTAAAGTCTATTCCTCTGTCATCGGCAAAGAACGCCGCGGGGAATACCTCGGCGGAACGGTTCAAGTTATCCCGCATATTACGAATGAAATCAAAGAGCGTGTGTTCGTGGCTGGTCGCGAGACGGGCTCGGATGTGGTTATTACGGAGATCGGCGGAACGGTGGGCGATATCGAGAGCTTGCCATTCCTGGAGGCGATCCGCCAAATTAAGAGCGATGTTGGCCGCGACAATGTTATGTACATTCACGTCACGCTTATTCCATATATCAAGGCTGCTGGCGAAGTAAAGACGAAGCCGACCCAGCATAGCGTCAAAGAGCTTCGCAGCATCGGCATTCAGCCGAACGTGATCGTATGCCGCACGGAGTATGAGCTGTCCGAGGATATGAAAGCAAAGATCGCTCTCTTCTGCGATATTGATGCCAACGCAGTCGTAGAGTGCCGCGATGCGGATACTTTATATGAAATTCCTCTTAATCTTCAAGAGGAAGGTCTGGATGAAATCGTCGTTAATCATTTGAAGTTAAATGCTCCCGCTCCTGATATGAGTGAATGGGAGAAGCTTGTTGAGCGGATTAACAAGCTGGAGAAGACGGTTGAGATTGCAATCGTCGGCAAATACGTAGCGCTGCATGATGCATATTTGAGCGTCGTTGAATCGTTGTCCCATGCCGGATTTGACAATAATGCCGAAGTGAAGGTGCGTTGGGTGAACGCGGAGGACATTACCGCTGACAACGTAGCCGAGCAATTGAAGGGCGTCGGCGGCATTCTTGTGCCTGGCGGATTTGGAGATCGCGGCATCGAAGGTAAAATCACGACGATTCGTTATGCTCGCGAGCAGAAGATCCCATTCTTCGGAATTTGTTTAGGCATGCAGGTGGCCGTCGTTGAAGCTGCCCGCTCGTTGGCGGGTCTAGAGGGGGCTAACAGCTCGGAGATCAATCCGGCTACGCCGCATCCGGTCATCGATCTTCTGCCGGAGCAGAAAGATATCGAGGATCTGGGCGGTACGATGCGTCTTGGCTTGTACCCATGTAAGCTTGAGCCCGGCTCACTGGCAGCGCAATGCTACAAAGCAGATGAGGTGGAAGAAAGACATCGCCATCGTTACGAATTCAACAATAACTATCGTGAACAGCTTGAGGCAGCAGGTCTTCGCTTCTCGGGGACGTCTCCGGATGGCCGCTTGGTCGAGATCGTAGAGCTTCCTGATCATCCATGGTTCTTGGCCGTTCAATTCCATCCTGAATTTACATCTCGTCCGAACCGGCCGCAGCCATTGTTCCGCGAGTTCGTGAAGGCTTCGATCAAGCATAATTCTTAATATTTTCATCGAGAGTTTGATCGGTTTTATACACTTTTCCTCCACAAAATATAGACAATTTTCTGCATGAAGGAAATTGCGAATGTTTTTAAGTATCTTTTTACCAAATTAGAAGGGTTTTCCTAAATCGAGGCGAATTATACCTATTAGGAATTACAAGGGTTAGACTTGTAGGAGGGTGTCTCAGTGGAAGAGAAGAAAGTGTTAATTGTCGATGATCAGAACGGAATCCGTATTTTATTGATGGAAGTGTTCAGCAGCGAAGGTTATAAGACGTTCCAAGCTGCCAACGGCAAAATGGCTTTGGAAATCGTCCGCAGTGATTCGCCGGATCTGGTGCTTCTCGACATGAAGATCCCTGGCATGGATGGACTCGAGATATTGAAGCATATCAAGGAGGTCAATCCAGCCATTAAGGTTATCATGATGACAGCCTATGGCGAACTGGATATGATCAAAGAAGCGACAGAGCTCGGTGCATTGAGACATTTTACCAAGCCTTTCGACATTGATGAAATGCGTACGGCGGTAAATATGGAGCTTAAGGGCGGCGCTGTTCATTAAAGCGGGGAGTACAATTCAGAGGGTCGTCGGCGATTCCTTTAGATACTCCTGTGTTTGAATTTAATATGTCAAGAAGACAACCTCCTTTGGGTTATGCGGAACTCATTTCGCGTAATCGTTTTAAAGGGGGTTTCTTTTTTCCTTATACTGGGTAAGACTATCAGGGAGATTGTCCGAGATTTTTTGTTGCGTTTTCATGAGAAGAGCCTCGATCCATCTTCACAATCAGGTGCAGATAGCTCCCTTTTTTCTTGCATAATTTCATAAACAGTAGGAAAAGCTTCAATAGTATTTTTGTCGGGTTGTGTTATAATAATTACGTGTGAATGTCGGCAAAATGAATACAAACAAACGTCCTAGGAGGATTGGAGCCATGCCATTAGTAAGTATGACAGACATGTTGAACAAAGCTCTTAAAGGAAAATATGCAGTGGGCCAGTACAACATTAACAACTTGGAGTGGACACATGCGATTCTTGAAGCTGCTGAGGAAGAGAAATCACCGGTAATTCTTGGTGTATCCGAGGGTGCGGCACGTTACATGGGTGGATTTAATACCGTTGTAAAAATGGTGCAAGGTCTTATGGAAGACCTGAAAATTACCGTTCCTGTGGCGATTCATCTTGACCATGGTTCAAGCATCGAGAAATGTAAAGAAGCGATCGATGCTGGGTTTACTTCTGTTATGATCGATGACTCCCACAGCCCAATCGACACGAACATCGAAACGACAAAGGCTGTCGTTGAATATGCGCATTCTAAAGGCGTATCCGTTGAAGCTGAAGTAGGTATGGTCGGCGGACAAGAAGACGACGTCATCGGTGAAGTGATGTATGCGAAGTTGGATGACTGTATCCGCATCGTGAAAGAGACAGGCATTGATACGCTTGCGCCAGCTCTTGGCTCCGTACACGGCCCTTACAAAGGCGAACCGAACCTTGGCTTCAAGGAAATGGAGGAAATCTGCAACGCGGTTAGTGTTCCGCTAGTTCTGCATGGCGGTACAGGTATTCCGCTTCATGACATTAAGAAGGCTATTTCCCTTGGTACTTCCAAAATCAACGTGAATACCGAGAACCAAATGTCCTTCTCGAAAGTAGTTCGCGAAGTTCTTGCCGAGAACACTGAAGCTTACGATCCTCGTGTGTTCCTGAAACCTGGCCGTGAAGCGATCAAACAAACAGTCATCGGTAAAATCCGCGAGTTCGGTTCCAACAACCAAGCATAAGCTATCAACTCTAGGTACGGTTTTCAATTTATAATTAAAGAGAGACACCGCGAATTCGCGGTGTCTTTCCTATTTCATTGCAGAAGTGGTATTATGGATAAGAATCGCTCAGCTATTGAGCGAAAGTATCAATGCCTAATGGATTGATGGAACTATTTTCGGCTTCAGGGGGATCTTCTTCTTATGGAAAAATTAATGATTCATGGCGGACGCCCGCTTAGGGGAACCGTTCAAATCAGCGGAGCCAAGAACAGCGCGATTGCGCTTCTTCCTGCCGCCATTTTAGCGGAATCGGAAGTAGCTCTGGATAATTTGCCTCATCTTAGCGATGTGGCGGTGTATACGGAAATACTGGAGGAGCTTGGAGCAAAAGTGACCTGGACAAACGGCCAGATCAAAATTGACCCGAGTGAGATCCGATCTATACCGATGCCTAACGGCCCAGTGAAGAAATTGCGTGCCTCTTATTACATGATGGGTGCCATGCTGGGGAGATTTGGCGAGGCTACGATCGGGCTGCCGGGAGGTTGTAATTTTGAACCCCGTCCGATAGATCAGCATATTAAGGGATTTGAGGCGCTGGGAGCCACGGTAACAAATGAGCACGGTTCCATTCATCTTAAAGCCAAAGAGCTGCGAGGGGCCAAGATATATCTTGATGTTTGCAGCGTTGGGGCTACGATTAATATTATGCTGGCGGCTGCAAGAGCCAAAGGCTCCACAATTATTGAGAATGCGGCGAAAGAGCCTGAAATTATAGATGTTGCTACACTGCTGAACTCGATGGGTGCCAGCATTAAGGGCGCGGGAACGGAGACGATCCGGATTGAAGGGGTTAAGGAGATGAGCGGCTGCCGCCATTCGATTATCCCTGACCGGATTCAAGCGGGTACTTATATGATCGCCGCAGCTGCTACCCGCGGCGATATGATTATCGATGGGGTCATTCCAAAGCACCTAGAGGCGCTTACGGCGAAATTGATTGAAATGGGTGTCACCGTTGAAGAGATGGATGAGTCAATTCGCGTTCTTGGCGCGCATCGATATGAGCATGTTGACGTGAAGGCTTTGATCTATCCTGGCTTTCCAACAGACATGCAGTCTCCGATGACAAGCCTGCTTACGCAAGCAGAAGGGGTCAGCGTGTTAAGTGATTTTGTATACAGTAATCGGTTTAAGCATGTACCCGAGCTCGTGCGAATGGGCGCGAAGATCCGTGTAGAAGGCCGCTCGGCTATTATTGAAGGCGGAGAGCTCAATGCGGCTAAAGTTAAGGCAACCGATCTTCGGGCCGGAGCGTCGCTTGTCATTGCAGGGCTTACCGTCAAGGAAGGGATTACGGAAGTATCCGGCGTCGAATTAATCGATCGCGGTTACGATAATCTGGTGACTAACTTACGTGCACTCGGGGCGGATGTGTGGCGTCAGGCAGAGTAGAAGTTCTCTGCCTGACGCATAATTTTGTGGCAACCGGGTAATATTAATAAAATGCGTCTATCATTTTTCCTGTTTATAGATTTATACTGGTTTCATAGTGTGATAGATAATGCTTGAAATGATTATTCAAAAATATGCAAAATGAAAAAATTGAATAGGTGGTATACTATATGGATTTACAAATTGCCGACTTGGAAGAAATGAAACTGACGGAGCTTTATAAGCTGGCGAAGCAGTATCAGATTCCTTATTACGGACAGCTCAAGAAGAAGGAACTGATCTTTGCGATCTTAAGGGCTCAGGCAGAACAGAGCGGTCTTATGTTTATGGAAGGCGTACTGGAAATACTGCCAGAAGGCTATGGTTTTCTTCGTCCGATCAACTACTTGCCGAGCACCGAAGACATTTACATCTCAGCTTCCCAAATACGTAAGTTTGATTTGAGAACAGGTGATCTGGTATCTGGCAAATGTAGAACGCCGAAAGAAAATGAACGATACTTCGGACTATTGCAAGTGAATGCCGTTAATGGAGAGAATCCGGCTATTGCCGCCGAACGCCTGCATTTCCCGGCACTAACACCTCTTTATCCGCAAAGCAAGCTCGTGCTTGAAACAACCCCTAACCATTTATCCACTCGTATTATGGATGTTCTAGCCCCTGTTGGACTTGGACAACGCGGTTTGATCGTAGCACCGCCTAAGGCGGGCAAGACGCTGTTGCTTAAAGAAATCGCCAACAGTATTTCTACTAATCATCCCGAGATTGAGCTATTTGTGTTGCTTATCGATGAACGCCCGGAGGAAGTTACGGATATGCAGCGTTCGGTAAAGGGGGAAGTGATTGCTTCCACATTCGATGAGCTGCCAGAGAATCACATTAAGGTAGCCGAGCTTGTGCTGCAGCGCGCGCTTCGTTTGGTAGAACATAAGAAAGACGTTGTTATCCTGTTGGATAGTATTACTCGTTTGGCTAGAGCGTACAATCTTGTTGTTCCGCCTTCAGGACGTACGCTGAGCGGGGGGATTGACCCTGCAGCCTTCCATCGCCCGAAGCGGTTCTTCGGTTCGGCGCGGAATGTGGAAGAGGGTGGAAGCTTGACGATTCTAGCGACAGCTCTAGTAGATACGGGTTCTCGTATGGACGATATTATTTATGAAGAATTTAAAGGCACAGGCAACATGGAGCTGCATTTGGATCGCAAACTGGCCGAACGCCGGATTTTTCCGGCCATCGATATTCGCCGTTCCGGCACAAGACGGGAAGAAGTGCTCTTAACGAAAGAGGAATTGGATACGATCTGGTCGATTCGCAAAAATATGAACGATTCCTACGATTTTGTGGAGGGTTTCTTAAAAAAGCTGCGTGACAGCAAGACTAACGCGGAGTTCCTCGCTTCCTTTGACACCGCTGGCAGTACTTCAACATCCAGCAGTGGAAGCGGTGTGCGCCGTTCGCCGCGTCCCGCCACACCATCCGGATCCGGATCGGGCTCAGGGTCATAATAATATACGCCTGACGTCATGAAATAGCTTAAGAATGGCCGTACTGTAAGGCAAAGAGGAGAACGACATGTATTTAGTATATGCAGATAAACAAGGGCAAGTCTTTGATCATCCCTCGCTGTATGGACTAGCTCGCAGCGCGGATATGATCGTTGAGATTTTAGAGGATGAACTGATTCCGTTGCCAGAAGGGGCAACGCTGGTAGGCCTACCTTCAACAAGGCCAATCGGAATGGATCCTGCTACCGGGGAGATGATGCCCGTTCCTGGAGATGTGCAGGCTGTAGGAGCATTGCTTCCGCAGGGCTTCACCCGTCTTTGCCTTCCCGGCTATGTAAAGACGGACAAGGAGTATAAGCTTCCGCTGTTCGGATATTCTGCGGTTGTATGGAAGGATGGCCAATTTTATGTAACGGCTCGATTATCCGATGATCCCGAGAAATGGAATCCTTTGAACTGCGACCCGTTTGAGCTAAAGAGCCAAGTCAAGGCGTTAAGAACGAAATACCCCGATAACCGTTTGTACGAGCATTTATCCAACTGTGCGCTAGGATACGAATGCCTAACTGCTTCCAATACGTTCTTGAATCGTTGGGAAGGAGCGGTTCCAGTGTCTTATTCCTGCAACGCTGGCTGCTTTGGCTGTATTTCAGAACAACCGGACGACAGCGGTTTCGTCGCCCCGCAGACGCGAATGAACTTCCGTCCCCGATTGGATGAGCTAGTTGAAATCATGCTGGAGCATTTGCAAACGTCGGAGTCGATTATTAGCTTTGGCCAAGGGTGTGAAGGAGAGCCTTCGACGCAAGCCAAGCTGATTATTGAAGCGATTCGCGAGGTTCGGCGTCAGACGGATATGGGGTATATTAACATCAATACGAATGCTGGCCTGAGTGACCATATTCGCGGCATTGTTGATGCGGGACTGGATTTAATGCGTGTCAGTACGATTAGCGCGCTAGACGATCATTATAATGCTTATTACAAACCGCGCGGATATACGCTGGCCAATGTGGAGAAATCGCTTCGCTACGCTTCGGATCAAGGCGTATATACGTCGATCAACTATTTAATCTTCCCGGGTGTGACGGATCGGGAGGAGGAAATTGAAGCGATGATTGGATTCGCACGCCGTACGAAGCTTCGCCTGATCCAGCTTCGCAATCTTAATATTGATCCCGAAAGTTACTTGGGGCTTATTCCACCAGCGAAAGGCGATATATTCGGCATGAAGCAGGCGATTGAAATATTTCAGCAAGAATTGCCTGACGTAGTCATCGGCTCGTATACGCATGTTCCTCCGGCCGAATTAGCCCGCGTAAAATTGCGGAGATAAACCTCATATATTCCAATTGCGCGACAAAACATCGCGTGATATAATCACTTTATGTGTCATTTATAACTCTGTGCACGCTTGAGGCCCAGGGCGGAAAGAAGGTGAAAGTCATGAACGAAGCAATTCAACCTAAATATCACGTGACAACGGTAACTTGCGCTTGCGGAAATACCTTTGAAACAGGTTCTGTAAAGCAAGACCTGCGCGTCGAGATTTGCTCCAACTGCCATCCATTCTTCACAGGTAAACAGAAATTTGTGGATGCTGGTGGACGTGTTGACAGATTTAAAAAGAAATATGGCATCTAATTTACATTTGATGGAGACATGCTGCGTTGCAGCATCTCGAAATACATGCGAAATCCCCTGCTCATTGGCAGGGGATTTGTTGTTTTTCAGGATAAAATTATTTTTTGAATTCAATGCTTTTTTGCATTTGTGTCCACTCGTCTCCGCTGATTAGGCCGAGCCTCCATATTGCGATACCTTTAAGATCATAGCGTTTGGCTAAACCGATCAGCGTATTTACTGATTTGGCATTTTCACTGTTTATGTTGAGTCCCAGCACAAGCTTGTTCTTCTTCGTTTCCTTAAGGGCGAGGCGAATGGCTTCATCCACTTTATCGGCTGGCTCCGGTTGCCCGGTTCCGCCGCCGCTGCGGTAGTCATAGGCCATAATAATGATTTCATCCGCAATTTGACCGAGCGCCTTGTAATCGTACCCTTGATAAGACGAATTGAGCGGGTGCAGAGCCAGAGCGAGCTTCAGATTCTCAGATTTAGCCTGCAAGGACACCTCTTTGACGAAGGCAGTGAAGGAGGCGCGGGTCTTCGTTTTGTCCGTGGTAAGACCCAGACCTTCGAAATCAAGCAGAATGCCCTGAAATTTATTTGCTTTTGCAGTGGCAACCATTTCCGATATTGCTTGCTTCCGAGCATCGGCATTTTCGATAACTTTGGTTAGTTCACCATTGACATCCCCTGAATAAACCATCAAATAAGGCAGGGTACGGGACTGCGCTGCTTCACTAACTAGACTCTCTGGAGTTGTGTTTCCCGCGGGGAGGGGCCACTTAAAGTCTTTGCCGTTCAGTGTAAATTTCCCGTTCTCATCAATTCGGCTCCAGCCAAAGGCTACGGAATCCAGGATTGGAATGACGGATGCGTCGGAGAAGGATGAGATCGCATAGAAGCCCATGGTGTACATTCGCTGCTGCGGTGATAAAATCGAGACGGTGCGCGTCTTCTGATCCCAGTCGACCTGTGCCCCGAATTGCTGACTAAAGAAGCTGAGCGGAATTAAAGTATGCCCGCTGACCGCCTGCGGCGCTACCGCAAGATCGACGGCTGCTCCGTTTACGCTGGATTTCTTGCTGTTCAGGGTCAACTGCACCCGAACCGTATTTAGGCCAGTTCCTTTTATGGCGGAAATGCTCTTTGATTTAGCATCCCATGTCACTTGAATGCCAAGCGCTTCGGATATTACACGAAAAGGTACAAGGGTTGTCCCCTCTTTGATGATAGGCTCTTCCGGGAACTGAAGAGGGTATCCGTCAAGCATGATACGGATCGGGGGGTTAGCGTGAGCCTGCTGAGGCTGCGATATAACTCCGCTAAGGGTTCCGATCCAGATCGTAGCAGCGAGCATGAGTTTACCTATTTTTGTCATCCAGGTACATCCTCTCTATGAAGTTCCATATTATTCTATAAATATATCAAACTTTAAGAGAGAAGGCATGTTCAAAGTTAGCATAAAAGACAACTTTTGCTGCCAGTTGCTTTTTGGACATGTATAAGATATACTTATTTTCACCGTGCTAGATGGGGAGGTAGCGGTGCCCTGTAACTCGCAATCCGCTATAGCGAGGTTGAATTCCTGTTAGAGGTCTTGCCGATGTGAGGTCCGGTCTTTACGGCAGACGTTGACAGACGGGTCCTCCGCAATGAGTACCTGTGAACCTGGTCAGGTCCGGAAGGAAGCAGCCATAAGCAGTCCTACTTTTGTGCCGGGGGGAAGCCTGTCTCGAGTTGCGCCGTAAGGGTGCCGCTTGGATCGCAATGATCAATAACAGGTGCACGGCTACATAGTATTAATACAGCGACATCTTTGTCTTTTCGGACAGAGATGTTTTTTTATGTGTTTATTCTTGCGGGGAATGAAATGGCATTCCTTGTGAAACCTTACTGGGGGCGACTTGTAAGTTAGAAGTTTTTCTCGTCCTTCGAGTATAGTATAATGGGAAAGTGACGATTATCGTTTCATGAAGAAAGAAGGTGCCGCATATGGAGCATATTGCGCTGTACCGTGCTTGGCGGCCGCAGTCGTTTCAGGACATGGTAGGACAACAGCACATTATTCGTACGTTGCAGAATGCGATTCGGGAGCAGCGGCTTTCGCATGCTTATTTATTTAGTGGACCTCGTGGAACAGGGAAGACGAGCGCAGCCAAAATTTTGGCCAAAGCGGTGAACTGTGAGAAGGGGCCTGCTCCAGAACCGTGCAATGAATGTGACTCATGCCGCCGGATTACGGCTGGAGCTGTTATGGATGTGCTTGAGATTGACGCCGCTTCCAACAGGGGAGTCGAAGAAATTCGTGATTTGCGCGAAAAAGTGAAATATGCCCCTACCGAAGTGCGGCAGAAGGTTTATATTATCGATGAAGTTCATATGCTGACGACGGAAGCGTTTAATGCCTTGCTTAAGACGCTGGAAGAACCGCCGCCGCACGTTATGTTTATCCTTGCGACGACAGAGCCGCACCGGCTTCCAGCCACGGTGATATCCCGCTGTCAGCGCTTTGACTTCCGGCGGGTATCTTTGGAGGAGCAGAGCGAGCGGCTAAAGCTTATTTGTGAGCAGGAGGGCATAGCCGCCGAGGATGAAGCCATTCAGTATATAGCTCGATTGTCGGACGGCGGCATGCGGGATGCGCTCAGCATACTGGATCAAATCGCATCCTTCTCGGATGGACATGTATCCTACAAGCAGGCGCTTGATATGACTGGCGGAATTCCTTCGAAGCAGTTCGCGGAAATCGCGAAGACGCTTGCCGAAGGCGACGTCGGCGGTATGCTGCAACTGATTGAAGGACTTATGCAGGAGGGCAAGAGTGCTGATAAATGCATGGAGAACCTGCTGTATTATTTCCGCGACTTATTAATGATTAAAATGGTGCCTAATGCAGAGAAGATGACGGAACGCGTGCTTGATTCCCAGGAATTCAAGGAAATGGCGGAAGTATTCACACGTTCGCAGTTGTTCCGGATTATCGATACGCTGAACCATTATCAGATTGAAATGAAATATGCTCTGCAGCCGCAGACATTGTTTGAGGTAGCGCTATTAAAGCTGTGCAGCATTCCCCAGAGCGAAGAATCGACTCAATCGCAGGCTGTATCCTCGGCCGTGGCGGATTCCTCTGCGGGTCAATCGGAGGTTCAGCAGTTGCGTCGTCAATTGGCTGACTTGGAGAAGAAGCTTGAACGTGCGCTTCAAGGAGGTTTAGCGGGTGGGGGGCAAGATGCCGCTCAGAAGGGAAGCCGTTCGAGCACGAGAACGGCTGCACCGCGCATAGCCTCGAAAGCCAAGATACCTGCGGGAATAGATCGATACGTCGCGCAGCGAAGCAGCCCCGAATTTATGGCGGTGCAGGGCAAATGGAACCAGGTGCTTCAAGGTGTTAAGGACGAGAAGATTACCATCCATGCCTGGTTCGTCAACGGCGAGCCCGTCTCTGTCCTTGAGGATGCCGTTCTGGTCGCATTCAAGAACGATATCCATCGTGAAACCACGGAGAAGCCTGCGAATAAACAGCTCATTGAGATGGTTATGGAGCGGGTATTGGGCTCGTCATACCGTTTGGTCACGATGATGCTCAAGGATTGGAGCGATAGTATTGAAGGCGCTGCAGTTGATCCGTCCGAGGAGGAGCCCTTTCAATTAGAGCAGGCTTCAGAAGATGGAAGAGGCGGCAGTAAGGAGCCATGGGTGGACGAAGCGCTGCAAATGTTTGGCGATGATCTTGTTGTTGTGAAGGAGTAACTCGGCTAACTTTTTTTGCAAATTACTATAATATATAAATGACCAAGGTAAAGGAGATGTAAGTAATATGAATAATATGAACCAAATGATGAAGCAAGTTAAAAAAATGCAGGAGCAAATGTTGAAAGCCCAGGAGGAGCTCGGCGGCAAATCGGTCGAGGGAAGCGCGGGCGGTGGCGTAGTTACTGTGGAAGTCAATGGACATAAGAAAGTATTGTCCATCAATATTAAGCCAGAGGCCGTTGATCCGGAAGATGTAGAGATGCTGCAGGATCTCGTGTTGACGGCTGTTAACGATGCGCTGGGCAAAGCGGATGAGCTGGCTAACAACGATATGGGGAAATTCACGGGCGGAATGAAGATTCCGGGCCTATTCTAATTACACAACCGAAGGAGAACACTTTCATTGTATTATCCGGAACCGATCGCTAAACTGATCGACGCCTTTACTCACCTGCCGGGAATCGGGCCGAAGACCGCCGCGAGACTGGCTTTTCATGTGCTGAATATGAAGGAAGACGATGTTATCGATTTCGCCAAAGCTTTAGTAAGCGTTAAGCGGAACCTTCACTACTGCTCGGTATGCTGTAACATCACGGACACTGATCCCTGCCGGATTTGTCAGGACAAGACTCGGGATTCTTCCGTCATTTGTGTTGTCCAGGACTCCAAGGATTTGGTGGCTATGGAACGAACGAAAGAGTTCGATGGTTATTATCATGTGCTGCAAGGCGCTATTTCACCCATGGAAGGACTTGGCCCGGATGACATACGGCTTAAGGAGCTTCTGACCCGTCTCAGCGATGAACGGGTTAAAGAGCTGATCTTGGCGACCAACCCTAACATTGAGGGAGAAGCGACAGCGATGTATATTTCCCGTCTTGTGAAGCCGTTCGATATTCGTGTTACTCGCATTGCCCATGGATTGCCGGTTGGCGGTGATTTGGAGTACGCGGATGAAGTAACCTTATCGAAGGCGCTCGAGGGCAGGCGTGAACTAAGATAAGGAAATTATAATCAAGAAGAAGCGCTGGTTTATAACCAGGCTTCTTTTTTGTTTTTTCACCTTAACAAGGATTAATAGATCGCAATCAGGATTCCGGATGAAAATAAGAAAATAGGAAAGTTCTAAGTTTGTCCCTTTCTCGATACACATGAAATATACCGGATCGAGGGGGCGGATATTATCGTGATTTGGAAGCAATGGCTGTTGAGAGCGAAGAAGATCAAGCAACTCGACGAGGAGTTGGAGTATAAAGTGCATCTGTACAATGAAGTGAACAAAGCACAGCGAGAGTGGGAACGAGCCTATTGTGCGCTGCAGGAGGCGGTTGGCGCTGATGAGGTGGACATTGCGATATATACCCTGGAGGCTGCGGAAAGACGTTATCAGGTACAATTAAAGGCGGCCAAGCAGGCGAATGTTACGTGGCAGCCTTTTCAATTTGGCTCATATTTCGATTCGTACCTGAGAAAGTAGTCCGAGGTGTACTAATGTAGAGAGGTGATAAAGAATGAAACTGATACTATCCTTAGTGCTTATTGGATCGTTGCTGCTGCTAGGCTATATTATTTTTTCGCGAAGGATGGGCTTCGCATGGCTCACTCGTTTGGGAGTTCATATCGTATTGGCTGCGCTTGGGATTTATGTCGTTAATTTCTCTGGTTTACTGACCGAAGCGTATATTCCGATGAACCCGGTTACGATAAGTACAGTGCTTATTCTCGGCTTGCCTGGTGTAGGTTTACTGCTCGGGCTTAAATTAGCCATGTTTTGAATGCATTTCATAGTTGACGTTAATTTAAGTTCTGTGTTACATTATAAATCGCTTCTTCGAAAGCCCTAGAACAGCAAGGCTAGTCAGTAATTTTTATTTTAAAAAAAGTATTGACTTCGGAAGGGCGAGCATGATATATTATAAAGGTCGCTGCTGAAACAGTTTGGCGATGAAAACAAGGTTTGATCTTTGAAAACTGAACAACGAGTGAGCGGGTTTCACGGAAGTGAAATCTAAAAATAGAGTCAGATGCAAATCTGATCTCGTCAGATTCAAAATGAGCAAGTCAAACACTTTAATGGAGAGTTTGATCCTGGCTCAGGACGAACGCTGGCGGCGTGCCTAATACATGCAAGTCGAGCGAAGTTATTTTGGAAGCTTGCTTCCGAAATAACTTAGCGGCGGACGGGTGAGTAATACGTAGGCAACCTGCCCCTCAGCCTGGGATAACTAGCGGAAACGTTAGCTAATACCGGATAATTTGCTTTTTCGCATGAAGAAGCAATGAAAGACGGAGCAATCTGTCACTAAGGGATGGGCCTACGGCGCATTAGCTAGTTGGTGAGGTAATGGCTCACCAAGGCGACGATGCGTAGCCGACCTGAGAGGGTGAACGGCCACACTGGGACTGAGACACGGCCCAGACTCCTACGGGAGGCAGCAGTAGGGAATCTTCCGCAATGGACGCAAGTCTGACGGAGCAACGCCGCGTGAGTGATGAAGGTTTTCGGATCGTAAAGCTCTGTTGCCAGGGAAGAACGTCTTGGAGAGTAACTGCTCTAAGAGTGACGGTACCTGAGAAGAAAGCCCCGGCTAACTACGTGCCAGCAGCCGCGGTAATACGTAGGGGGCAAGCGTTGTCCGGAATTATTGGGCGTAAAGCGCGCGCAGGCGGTCATTTAAGTCTGGTGTTTAATCCCGGGGCTCAACTCCGGGTCGCACTGGAAACTGGGTGGCTTGAGTGCAGAAGAGGAGAGTGGAATTCCACGTGTAGCGGTGAAATGCGTAGAGATGTGGAGGAACACCAGTGGCGAAGGCGACTCTCTGGGCTGTAACTGACGCTGAGGCGCGAAAGCGTGGGTAGCAAACAGGATTAGATACCCTGGTAGTCCACGCCGTAAACGATGAATGCTAGGTGTTAGGGGTTTCGATACCCTTGGTGCCGAAGTAAACACATTAAGCATTCCGCCTGGGGAGTACGGTCGCAAGACTGAAACTCAAAGGAATTGACGGGGACCCGCACAAGCAGTGGAGTATGTGGTTTAATTCGAAGCAACGCGAAGAACCTTACCAGGTCTTGACATCCCTCTGACCGGTACAGAGATGTACCTTTCCTTCGGGACAGAGGAGACAGGTGGTGCATGGTTGTCGTCAGCTCGTGTCGTGAGATGTTGGGTTAAGTCCCGCAACGAGCGCAACCCTTGATCTTAGTTGCCAGCATTTCGGATGGGCACTCTAAGGTGACTGCCGGTGACAAACCGGAGGAAGGTGGGGATGACGTCAAATCATCATGCCCCTTATGCCCTGGGCTACACACGTACTACAATGGCCAGTACAACGGGAAGCGAAGCCGCGAGGTGGAGCGAATCCAATCAAAGCTGGTCTCAGTTCGGATTGCAGGCTGCAACTCGCCTGCATGAAGTCGGAATTGCTAGTAATCGCGGATCAGCATGCCGCGGTGAATACGTTCCCGGGTCTTGTACACACCGCCCGTCACACCACGAGAGTTTACAACACCCGAAGTCGGTGAGGTAACCGCAAGGAGCCAGCCGCCGAAGGTGGGGTAGATGATTGGGGTGAAGTCGTAACAAGGTAGCCGTATCGGAAGGTGCGGCTGGATCACCTCCTTTCTATGGAGTACCTCGCTTCCGTAGCGAAGCGGTACAAACGGTCAGCGCAAGCTGCCGGATATGCTTTCGAAGTAGCTTTGCTTCGTAAAGCTTTTAGCTCACTCGTTGGTCAGTTTTGAGAGGTTAAGCCTCTTATGCGTTTGGTGATAATGGCGGAGGGGTTCCACGCGTACCCATCTCGAACACGACCGTTAAGCCCTCCAGCGCCGATGGTACTTGGACCGCAGGGTCCTGGGAGAGTAGGACGTCGCCAAGCGCAGCCCATTTTATGGGTTGCCTTTTAAATTTAACATTACTTTTACGGGCCCTTAGCTCAGCTGGTTAGAGCGCACCCCTGATAAGGGTGAGGTCGGTGGTTCGAGTCCACTAGGGCCCACCATACAACTCCATATTCACTTATACGTGCTTTGGAGTGGCGTATGGGGCCATAGCTCAGCTGGGAGAGCGCCTGCCTTGCAAGCAGGAGGTCAGCGGTTCGATCCCGCTTGGCTCCACCATAAATGCTATCTCTTCCATAACTTACCGCTTGATTGGTGAGTGTGGACTTGATAAGATAGTCTTCCGCCAGTAAAATGGTGGTGGAACAATTTGCTGAAAGGTTGAACGTCACCTTGCGTGATCGTTACAAAATTTCATCATTGCTGATCATTACAACCTCACGAAGTGATGGCTGCGCATGATCGAGCATTTGATCCTTGAAAACTGGATAACGAAACGAAATTTGCGTTTTAGAAATATTCCTTTTCTGATGAATTTAAATGAGCTGCAAAGCCAAATTAAAATTCATCATAGCTGAACTTGTGTCAAAACAAGTGAAGTGAAAAGTGGCTAGCGAAGGTTTTGGGACTGGAGATCCTTTGTGAGGCGATTTCTACCTTGTATGAATTTACTTGATCAAGAAATCGACGAACAACAGAGCGCCAGGCGCAAAACCGAAGCATTATGGTTAAGCTACTAAGAGCACACGGAGGATGCCTAGGCGCTAGGAGCCGACGAAGGACGTGGCGAACAACGAAACTGCCTCGGGGAGCTGTAAGCAAGCTTTGATCCGGGGGTGTCCGAATGGGGAAACCCGGCTGTGGTAATACGCAGTCACTCGCATCTGAATACATAGGATGCGTAGAGGCATACCAGGGGAACTGAAACATCTAAGTACCCTGAGGAAGAGAAAACAAGAGTGATTCCGTCAGTAGCGGCGAGCGAACGCGGAACAGCCTAAACCAGAGAGCTTGCTCTCTGGGGTTGTGGGACGTCTCACACGGAGTTACAAAGGAACAGGTTAGACGAACAGGTCTGGAAAGGCCGGCCGTAGAAGGTAAAAGCCCTGTAATNGCTGGGCTGTGATGGGGAGGGAAAATTTACAGTACCGAAGGTCATGATCTCACACTGCCAAGAAAAGCCTCTAGCCAGGAGAAGGTGCCCGTACCGCAAACCGACACAGGTAGGCGAGAAGAGAATTCTAAGGCGCGCGGAAGAACTCTCGTTAAGGAACTCGGCAAAATGACCCCGTAACTTTGGGAGAAGGGGTGCCCCGGTAGTGTGAATAGCACGAGGGGGCCGCAGTGAAAAGGCCCAAGCGACTGTTTAGCAAAAACACAGGTCTGTGCGAAGCCGTAAGGCGAAGTATACGGGCTGACGCCTGCCCGGTGCTGGAAGGTTAAGGGGAGCGGTTAGGGAGTAATCCCGAAGCTGTGAACCGAAGCCCCAGTAAACGGCGGCCGTAACTATAACGGTCCTAAGGTAGCGAAATTCCTTGTCAGGTAAATTCTGACCCGCACGAATGGCGTAACGACTTGGGCGCTGTCTCAACGAGAGATCCGGTGAAATTTTAATACCTGTGAAGATGCAGGTTACCCGCGACAAGACGGAAAGACCCCATGGAGCTTTACTACAGCTTGATATTGAACTTTGATGCGATTTGTACAGGATAGGTGGGAGCCTAGGAATCCGGAGCGCCAGCTTCGGTGGAGGCATCGTTGGGATACCACCCTGATCGTATCGAAGTTCTAACCTAGGACCGTGACCCGGTTCGGGGACAGTGTCAGGCGGGTAGTTTGACTGGGGCGGTCGCCTCCTAAAGAGTAACGGAGGCGCCCCAAGGTTCCCTCAGAATGGTTGGAAATCATTCGTAGAGTGCAAAGGCAAAAGGGAGCTTGACTGCGAGACTGACAAGTCGAGCAGGGACGAAAGTCGGGCTTAGTGATCCGGTGGTACCGCATGGAAGGGCCATCGCTCAACGGATAAAAGCTACCCTGGGGATAACAGGCTTATCTCCCCCAAGAGTCCACATCGACGGGGAGGTTTGGCACCTCGATGTCGGCTCATCGCATCCTGGGGCTGAAGTAGGTCCCAAGGGTTGGGCTGTTCGCCCATTAAAGCGGTACGCGAGCTGGGTTCAGAACGTCGTGAGACAGTTCGGTCCCTATCTGTCGTGGGCGTAGGAAATTTGAGAGGAGCTGTCCTTAGTACGAGAGGACCGGGATGGACGCACCGCTGGTGCACCAGTTGTTCCGCCAGGAGCATAGCTGGGTAGCTACGTGCGGATGGGATAAACGCTGAAAGCATCTAAGCGTGAAGCCCTCCTCAAGATGAGATTTCCCAATTTAGTAAGACCCCTTGAAGACGACGAGGTTGATAGGCCTGAGGTGGAAGTGCAGCAATGTATGGAGCTGACAGGTACTAATCGGTCGAGGGCTTATCCAATTCCCTATATGAAGTAGGGCTAACACGCAAATGGTTGTTTCGTATCCAGTTTTCAGGGATTAACATCCTTGGATTTATGGCTTGGAGAGGTACCCAAGTGGCTATAAGGGGACCCTCTGCTAAGGGGTTAGACTGCGTAAGCGGTGCGAGGGTTCGAATCCCTCCCTCTCCGCCATTTGTACAACCTTATATGTTTGGCGGCGTAGCTCAGCTGGCTAGAGCGTACGGTTCATACCCGTGAGGTCGGGGGTTCGATCCCCTCCGCCGCTACCATAATTTTCGGAGGCTTAGCTCAGCTGGGAGAGCATCTGCCTTACAAGCAGAGGGTCAGCGGTTCGATCCCGTTAGCCTCCACCATACTTATCTATTTTTTTGCCGGTGTAGCTCAATTGGTAGAGCAACTGACTTGTAATCAGTAGGTTGGGGGTTCAAGTCCTCTCGCCGGCACCAGTTTTTCTTGGAGCTTTTATTGCGGAGCCGTGGTGTAGAGGCCTAACATGCCTGCCTGTCACGCAGGAGACCGCGGGTTCGAATCCCGTCGGCTCCGCCATTAACTTCCTCGAATAAGGGATGAGAACCTATAAGGGTTCGTTGAAGTGTCTGAAGTATCCATATAAAGTGTTTCCACAAGAAGTGGGAAAGTTATAAACTTAACCGCTTTATTTTTTTGACCAAATTTAATATGGCTCGGTAGCTCAGTCGGTAGAGCAGAGGACTGAAAATCCTCGTGTCGGCGGTTCGATTCCGTCCCGAGCCACTTTTATGCTCTCAGGCAACGCCCTGATCTAGCATGAAACCTTGGAGGCTTAGCGAAGTGGCCAAACGCAGCAGACTGTAAATCTGTTCTCGTACGAGTTCGGTGGTTCGAATCCATCAGCCTCCACCAGTAAGAGCCATTAGCTCAGTTGGTAGAGCACCTGACTTTTAATCAGGGTGTCGAAGGTTCGAGTCCTTCATGGCTCATCTCAAAAGTCGTCAATCTTGAATTGGCGGCTTTTTTGTTTTATAAAAATTGTACGCGCGAAGCAAATTTTAATTTTTTCTAAGGATCATGATACAATACTGACTATAGTCAATAAAAAAACAGGGTGCTCCAGAAAGGCATTTTTTATGGAAATCAACTTACTCAAGAAGCAACTGGAACTCATTATTAAGGCTCCCGTCCATATGTTAAATATGGAGCTGCAGGAGTGGCAAGATTTGACGGAAATTGCGAACTCAGAAGAATCGACATTAGCTCGATCCGCTGTGCTGAAGGATCGTTCTCTCTGGTTGTGTGGAATTCATAATCATAAGGTTCAAGTGCTTGAAGCGAATACGTCTGGCTTGGCCGAGACGGAAGTGAAACTGATCGAGCTTTTAATGGCTGCGTTTGATGGAGAGCGGTCGCTGCCGCTTGCTGGTGGGAAAAAAGATGATGAGTACCGCAGTCAGCAGCTGGGCGCATGGATTCAGGAACAGCTTGAGCAGGGGAATTACCAGACGGTCATACCAGAACCGTTAGCTTGGAAAACGAAGATACAGGGGATGATGCTTCCATTCCTGCTTGGTTGGGAGAACCACTCGGCCATGGATATTTCGCATGTTAAGCTAAATAAGCTGCTGCGCAGTTATTTTGGCGGTGACATCGTGCTGCTGCCCTTAAAGGAGGAGTGGTACGTTCTTGTCGGTGAGAAGCTGCTGACTGAAATTCGTGACGAGAGTGAAGAGGGCTTGGATACAGAACGGGACATGCTCAGCGCACTAAGCCAGGGGATGTACGAATTGATTACAAATGAATGGGTTGGGGGAGGCTTTCACCTGGCTGTAGGTGATCCGATTGATCCGGGGAAGGCACTGGTGTCGACGGCTTTCTTACTTCGTGAGACGCTGGCTATTGGCCGTATTTTTCATGTGACAGAGCAAATTCATTTGCCGTGGGAGCTGCGTCTCGAACGCCTCATTTACAGCATCCCTGATGCTCAGCGGCAAAGATTTGTAGAGGATACAGGGAATCCGATCGGTATGTTGAACGATGAAGAGACATTGACGACGCTGGATACCTTTTTTCAATTGGATTGTAATGTGAGCGAAACCGCTAAACGGTTATATATTCACCGAAACACGCTGCTGTATAGACTCGATAAGTTTAAACAGGAGACAGGCCTTGATGTACGAAGCTTCCATGATGCGGTTATAGTCAAGCTGGGGATGCTATTGTATAAAGTGACAAATAGGGAATAGGTTTTTTGTGCAGTTTGTGGATAGCGCATTATTGCCCTGGTGGGTTAATATAAAGATACGAAATGAATCCGATTACATTTGGATGAATCTTTAATACTAAATTTATTCTAGGAGGCAGAACTCATGGCAGGCGTACGCTTAGAACACATTTATAAAAAATACCCAGGTGCTGACAAAGCAACCGTTATCGACGTTAACTTAGATATTGCAGATAAAGAATTCCTCGTATTGGTTGGACCATCCGGTTGTGGTAAATCTACAACTCTTCGTATGATCGCTGGTCTTGAAGAAATTACTGAAGGTAAATTGTACATTGGCGACCGCGTCGTTAACGACGTTGCTCCTAAAGATCGCGACATTGCGATGGTTTTCCAATCCTACGCTTTGTATCCGCATATGAACGTGTATCAAAACATGGCATTTGGTCTGAAACTTCGTAAAGTGAAAAAAGAAGAAATCGACCAGCGTGTACGTGAAGCTGCAAGAATTCTTGATATCGAGCACTTGCTTGATCGTAAACCGAAGGCACTTTCCGGTGGTCAGCGTCAACGGGTTGCCTTGGGACGCGCGATTGTCCGCGATCCACAAGTCTTCCTCATGGACGAACCGCTTTCCAACTTGGATGCTAAACTCCGTGGTCAAATGCGTGCGGAAATCACAAAGCTGGTTAAACGTCTCGAAACCACTTGTATCTATGTAACGCATGACCAAACAGAGGCTATGACGATGGGTGACCGTATCGTTGTTATGCAAGACGGTATCATTCAGCAAGCTGCTTCTCCGGAAGAGCTGTACAACCAACCAACGAATATTTTCGTTGCTGGATTTATCGGTTCCCCTACAATGAACTTTATCAATGGTACAATTGTAGAGCAAAACGGCGCTGTATACTTCCAATCCGATACGCTTAAAGTTGAAGTACCTCAGGGTAAAGCTGTTACTCTGAAGGAAAAAGGATACGTAGGCGGCAAGGAAGTAATCATGGGCGTACGTCCTGAAGATATTCATGAAGAGCCAATCTTCTTGGAAGGATCCCCGAATACGATCTTCACGGCAAGTGTAGACGTAACAGAGAACCTGGGTCATGAAATGCTCTTGTACTTGAGCAGCACATCCTCGCTGATCGCTCGTGTGGACGGACGTTCCAATACTCGTGAAGGCGACAATGTGAAGCTTGCAATCGATATGAACAAAATTCATATCTTCGATAAAGAAACTGAGCAAAACATATTCTTCGGTTAATTATAACTGATGATCAGAACCGCCCTTCGGGGCGGTTTTTTTATTGTAAACCGGGCTGGTAATTGATTTACGTCGTATTTTCCTTTACGATGAATACAATGAAATAAATGCAGATGTGACTGGATTGTATTTACATATTTGCAGGGCGCTAACCGTAAAAATTGAGTTTCCGAGGCTAGCGGCTTGGAGAAGGAGAACATCATGGCAAAAAAAGTGAAAGTATCAGAATTGGTTAACCAGTTCGGGCTTGAGGTTGTATCTGGAGAGCAAGGGTTAAAACGAGTGATTACAGTGGATGATTTATATCGCCCTGGTTTAGAAATGGCCGGTTATTTCGAGTATCATCCGCCTGAGCGTGTACAAATTCTAGGGAAGACGGAGCTGGCTTTTTATGAAATGCTGCCAGCTGAGGAGCGGCGTGATCGTATGGAGCGCCTGTGCTCCAGTGATGAGACGCCTTGCATCATCGTGACAAGATCCTGGGAAGTGCCGCAGGAGCTGACGGAAATCAGCTCGGTCAAGAATATTCCCGTCCTGCGCAGCAATATGGCAACAACGATTCTATCCAGCCGGATTACCAGCTTCTTGGAGAAGAAGCTCGCCCCTACGGCTACGATTCATGGCGTACTTGTCGATGTGTATGGGGTAGGTATGCTCATTACGGGCACTAGCGGCATTGGTAAAAGTGAGACTGCTCTGGAATTGGTTAAACGAGGCCACCGCCTGATTGCCGATGATGCTGTAGAAATTCGTCAGACCTCCGACAATCAACTCCATGGGACTGCACCAGAGTTAATTCGGCATTTGCTTGAGATTCGGGGCGTCGGTATCATTAACGTTATGACTCTGTTTGGTGCAGGGGCCATTCGGAACAATAAACGGATTTCGCTCGTCGTGAGGCTTGAGGCTTGGCAGCAGGAGAAGCAGTATGACAGACTGGGGCTGGACGAGGAGACTACGCGGATTATCGATACCGATGTGCCGCTTGCAACGATCCCGGTGCGGCCTGGTCGGAACTTGGCTGTTATTATTGAAGTGGCGGCAATGAACTTCCGTCTTAAACGAATGGGATATAATGCGGCATTGCAATTTACGACCAAACTCACTGAGACCATTGCGGAAGATATCGACGATTTGGATTAGGAGCGTGAATGATGGGCACTTTGTTATTGGATCCAATAGCCTTTTCTATTGGAAGTATCGCCGTACGCTGGTATGGATTAATTCTTGGAACCGGCGCTTTGGTCGGCTTGCTTCTGGCTATTCGAGAGGGGAAGCGCTTCGGCATTCCGCAGGAGTTTTTCATGGATTTGCTGCTGCTGGGGGTTCCATCAGCTATTATTGGGGCTAGAATTTACTTTGTTGCTTTTACGTGGGAGCAATATAAGGATAATTTTTGGGATGTCTTTAAGATCTGGGAAGGTGGCATAGCCATATACGGCGCGCTTATAGGCGCAATTATATGTGCAGTGATTCTGGTGCGTAGACGCGGCTATAATTTCTGGCGGATCGCGGATATTTGTGCGCCTTCCCTGATTGTAGGTCAAATGATCGGCCGCTGGGGGAACTTTGTGAACCAGGAAGCCTATGGCGGGCCGACAACGGAAGCTTTTTTAAGTGATTATTTACATCTGCCAGCCTTTATTGTCAATCAGATGAACGTTGAGGGAATATTCCGTCATCCCACCTTTTTGTATGAATCGGTGTGGAACCTGGTCGGCCTGCTCCTGCTCTTCGTTCTAAGAAGACAGAAGTTTCTGCGGTCAGGAGAGCTATTCTTCTCCTATTTCATTTGGTATTCCATCGGCCGTTTCTTTATAGAGGCGCTGCGGATTGATAGCTTGGCCTTTAAAGGGCCGCAGTGGCTGGCTTCTTTTGTAGACGGGCTATGGTCTCCAATGTTATGGCTAGGTTTCGAGCACGGATATTTAGATCCCAATTATGGGAATGTTCGAATATCTCAACTGTTGGCTCTGGTTATTATTGTTATTGCTATCATCTTCATCATCGTTCGTCGTAGAACGGTATCTGATTTGCCACGGTACAGCGATCCGATCGTTTCTACGAAGAATCAGGAGATCGAGAATGTATCCAGTACTACCGCTCTGAACAAGAAAGTACTGGACGCCAAAGAGAATGATACAGATATCTCCAAGACGGAAGATGAGGAACAGAAAAAGGAGTAGCTTAATTTGAAGATAGATACGGTGTTATTTGATCTAGACGGAACGATTGTCGATACGAACGAGCTGATTATTGCATCATTTCAGCATGTATTGGACAAGCATAAGCAGCCGCGTACCCGGGAGCAGATTATCCCTTACATGGGGATGACCTTGGAACAGCAGTTTCAGGCCTTCTCGGGCTGGCAGGATGTCGCGGAGCTGGTTACCGATTATCGCTCATATAACACAATACACCACGATACGATGGTCAAGGGATTCCCCCATGTAGACGAAGTGATCTCCGCTTTGAAAGATAAAGGAATTAAGCTGGGAATCGTTACGACCAAGATTAGACCGTCAACGATGCGTGTATTGGAGCTGTTCGGGTTGCTGAAATATATGGATGCAATTGTTACAGTACAGGATGTGACGCATCCCAAGCCGCATCCAGAGCCGGTTCTGAAGGCTATAGAGCAGCTAAATGCTGATCCAAAGCGCACGATAATGGTGGGGGATAGTCCTGCAGATATTAAGTCGGCTCAAGCCGCCGGAGCTCTCTCGGCTGCCGTAGCCTGGTCGCTTAAAGGGGCGGAGGAGCTGAAGAAGTACAATCCGGATTATATTCTGGAGGACATGCTCGATCTATACGGAATATTAGGATGGGAGCTACAGAAGAAGTGAGGAGAGTGCAGCGTTATCCAGTAGAAGGGCCAAATGCACTGTGGCAGCTTTACCGTACGGTAAGTCCGTGGAAGGGTGTTAAAAATTTTATTTTCATCCAACTGGCTAGATATTGTCCGGTGCTGCCGCTAAAGAACTGGATTTATCGCCGCATTCTGGGCATGAAGGTGGGTGAACATACCGCATTCGGCCTCATGGTTATGGTTGACGTATTTTTCCCAGAGCTGATTACGATTGGGCGCAATTCTGTGATTGGCTATAATACGACCATCCTGGCTCATGAATATTTAATTAAGGAATATCGGCTGGGCAAGGTTCGTATTGGGGACGAAGTTATGATTGGTGCCAACACGACGATATTGCCTGGTGTCACGATTGGGGATGGGGCGGTCGTCGCTGCCGGATCGATCGTACATAAAGATGTTGCACCGGGAGCGTTTGTAGGCGGCAATCCGCTTCGTGTGATTGAGCGTAAGTCGCCAGGAGAAGCAGCAGCTTCGGAGGCTGTTGTAATGGCACAAGAAGAAACGGAAAGATAAAGGATCGCCCGAGGGCGATCCTTTATTGTTATTGGTAAGATGTTTTGTTACACAGGTGGAGGGGAGCGGGAGCGCAGTTCCTACTTCTTTGAATTGTTCTCGGAGAGAAGAGGAACTTCAAAAGTCTGGTAAATGTCGGTTCCGGGATAGGAGAGCAGTTTAAAGGTTAACGGTTGGGCGTAAGCGCCGGGCTTCATTTTATAGTTAATTGTTTGGAAGGTGTCCTGGCCTCTTCGGGAGCTAGAGCTGCCCATAATAAAAGAGTGTTCACCCCCGTCTCCGTCAGTAAACTCATTGTCCAGGTTGAATTGGGGAGATCTTTGATCGGAAACAAAATCAAGCTCAAAATAAAGATCAATAAACTCTTCGCTTGGAACTATGCGATCAAGCCGAATGGAATCGTTCGGAGAAGAAATCAGTTCCTGTTTCTCCGTATCAAGTACAAGTTCTAAATCCTCCCCTAACGCTTCTTCCATTCCAGAGGCACCAAATGAAAGCTGTTGCCAATCGGAATAATACAGGCTGTCAAATTGGATGAGAAGTTGGTCTGAATCTACATTTGTCGTAGACATTTGCATAGGAATGGACTTTCGTGCGCCCCCCTGAGTTATCCATAAAACCGGGTCGATCAGACCTTGGTATAGATTCTCCTCGGCGGATTCAATATGAACGTAGACTCTTGTCGTTAATGGGTTCAACAACGCTCTTGTAACGGTAAACGTATATGGCCCAATCGTCTCCGTGCGGTTGACCTCAACTTTTTGTTCCAACCCAGCATATTTACTGGAATCAAGCCGAATCGGGAAATTGATGAGTTCATGGGCGTTGTCAGACGCTTGCGGATGTCCCCATTTTGCGGAGAAGTTGAATTGATTCGGTATATCCTTTTTAGAAAAAGAAAGTGTAAATTCACCATGATGCACATTGGTCGCAGTTCCGGTATCGTTTTCCGTTGGAAGGTATTCGATCATAGCCTCTATATTTTTCCCCCCGGCGTCCATGAATTGAGGCTCACGCGGAAAAATGGGCGTATTCCCCGGCAAATTAACCGATGTATAGAACAGAACCATCTCTGTACGATCAGCAAGGACTCCGTGTACAGTCACCTGGTAATCGCCCTGCGTGACCGTCTCGTTGATAGGCTGATACAGTCCATGGCGTGCTGCCTCTTTAAGCTTTGGCGTCATTCTGTCGTATACGAAGCTCGGGATATCCATGCGAGAAGCATGAAATGCGGGATGATCTTTCTTTCCCAGTTCCCATGCCTGCCAGCCGCCGAAAAGGATCAAACAGCAAGCAAGTACTGCACCTGCAAGCTTCCAAGGATAGGAATGAGCGAGATGCTTGTGCCGGGAATTTCCTGCTGCAATTCCTGCGAGAAGCGCACTTTCTAATTTCTCTTCATCGATCTGGGTGGCAGCAGTGCTGTGGGACTTATAATAATCTATCAGTAGCTTTTCTACCTGATTATATTCCGGATCAAAATGATGGTTTCTCATCGTATCCTTCGCCTCTCCTTCCTATATGTCCTCGTATTTGCTTTAATCCTTGATGCAGCCAGGTTTTCACGGTGCCTTCAGGCCGACCCAGAATAAGGGCGATTTCAGTTAACGTCATATCCTGATAATACTTGAGCATGAGTACATCACGATATTTAGGCTTTAGGCGATCAAGCGCCTGTTCGAGATCCAGTCTGTAAACACTGATCATTTCTACTTTCTCCTGTGATGCTTCGGTATATTGAGGCAAAGTTCTTTTACGGTACTTTAGCTCATCGTGACAACAGTTAATTAGGATACGGATAAGCCATGGTACGAAGGCTGCCGGATCACGCAGCTGTCGGCATTTGACCCAGGCGCGGCAAATAGCCTCTTGGACGGCATCCAAGGCATCGGCCTCATTTTCCAGATAGCTATGGGCAATGCCGAACAGTTTTCTTGTTTGGGAAGATACCAGCTTGTAGAAGGCGTCTTCATCCCCAAGACATGCTGCGGCAGCCCATTCTTTTTCTTGCACGTTCTTGCTCCTTTCTGTATATATCTCCATGCTATAAATTCGGGGGATAATTTGCATCTATATGTTAAGACGTGGGAGGGCTACAAACGGTTTTATCCGATTCTCTTAAAAATAGGCGAAGGTATGTTAAAGTTGTAATAGATACATACCGTCTTCCAAATGCATCCAAAGCTTCGTGCATTGACGATTCGGAAGCAAGTATGATAAAATATGCCATACCCTTTAATTTGGTAGTATGGTAGCACTTTAATATGATAAAGTAATTTATACTTTGAATATAGTTTATATGACAGAAGAGGTGAAAGTCTTGTCTAAACCGAAAGGATTTGAAAAACCGGCTGGTGTGCGCGATTATTTGCCTTTTGCGGTAGAGAAGCTGCGGGCAATAGAGCGCAGTGTATTGGACTGCATGACCAGCTGGGGATATCGTCAAATAATGACACCGACAATGGAATATTACGACACGGTTGGCGTGGCTAGCTCAACATCGGATCAGAAGCTGTTCAAGCTGCTCAATAATCGGGGAACCACAATGGTGCTTCGTTCAGACATGCCTGCTCCAATCGCGCGTGTTGTCTCCTCATTATTAAGGGATGAGCCTCTGCCGCTTAGGTTGTCGTACCATGCGAACGTATTTCGGGCCATTGAAGAGGAAGCGGGGAAGGAAGCAGAGTTCTTCCAGACAGGCGTGGAGCTTGTCGGCGATGATTCTGCAGAGGCCGATGCCGAAGTCGTGGCCTTGGCTGTATCCTCACTTCAGGCAGCGGGGGTTACGACCTTCAAGATTGCTCTGGGTCACGTCGGCTTTCTGAACGGATTGCTTGAGGATGCCATTCCTGATCGGGAGGAAGCTAGGGAGACATTGAAGGAAGTGCTGATGCACCGCGATTACGTCGGGTACCGCGAGACGCTGGCGAGCCTGTCTCTGACCGAGGAACAGAGAAGTGAACTGGAAGGCGTGCTTAAGCTGCGCGGCGGGAAGGAAGTATGCCATCAAGCCTTGGAGCTTAGCGGTAATTCCCTGGCACAGTCCTCGATCGAGCATCTTGCTCAAGTATGGGATGCGCTTGAGGATTACGGGGTCGCGCAGCATGTCATGATCGACTTAACGATGATCGGGGACTTCTCGTATTACACGGGAATGACCTTTGAAGGATATGCGGCTGAGCTTGGTTTTCCGGTGTGCAGCGGCGGACGTTATGACAATTTGCTACAGCAATTTGGCCGTCCGGCACCGGCAACAGGCTTCTCGCTCAAGACAAATCGGATTCTGGACGGGGTGGGCGGCATTCAGGCCGAGCGGGAGCTGCCGATATTGCTGCAATATGATGCGGCGAATCGCAAATTGGCTTTTGCTGAAGCGGCTCGTCTGCGGAGTGAAGGACGAAGCGTACTCATGAAGCATACCGACAAACCGGAGGATTTATTGTCCGAGACGATAGTACAAAATGTGCGCAGCGGTCCATTAGGACCAGCTTATGGTGAGATACGCAGCTTTGTAAGTTTCTAACCTACATATGGCAAGAAGGGAGGACTTAAGCTTTGGGAGAAATTATTAAGGTGGCTATGCCCAAAGGGCGCATATATAAACAAGCAGCGGCATTATTTCGTGAAGCGGGGCTATCTATTCCTAGCGATGTGGATGAGTCGCGCAGGCTGGTTATTCCTTTGCCGGAGATCGGCATGGAGTTTATTATGGCGAAGCCCGTGGACGTGCCGACTTATGTGGAGTACGGGGTGGCGGATATCGGCATCGTTGGCAAAGACGTGCTGATGGAAGAGAACCGGGACGTATATGAATTGCTGGATTTAGGCATTGCCCGTTGTCGGATGTCGGTTATTGCGCTGCCGGACTGGAAGCCCGGTATTCACCAACGGGTAGCGACCAAGTATCCGAATGTAGCCTCGAAATATTTTCGGGAACAGGGTCAGCAGGTGGAGGTTATTAAACTAAACGGTTCTATTGAGCTGGCACCGCTGATCGGCCTTGCTGACCGCATCGTTGATATGGTCGAAACTGGCCGAACGCTAAAGGAAAATGGCCTTGTAGAAATGGAGAGCATATTTGAAATTACGAGCCGCTTAGTCGCGAACCGAGTGAGCTATCGGATGAAGAACGGTGAAATTCAGGCGGTATGCGACGCTTTGAACCGGGTTATTCAAGGTACGGGGATCGAAAGTTAGATCGGCATAAAATATTAGATGAAGGATTTACAGGTTGCGGAAACGCGTAAGACCGGGAGGAAATACCGCAATATGGAATCGATGAGAGCAAATGATAGGGGGCAAACAGGGATGAGAATCGTATCGGCGGGACAATTTCAGTTGAAGCGGGAGGTGGACTACGGTTCACCGGAGCAGAACGAAATCGTCAAAGCCATCGTTAGCGCTGTAAAAAATGAAGGGGAGGCCGCTCTTCTGAAGTACACAGAGCAACTGGACGGGATGAGGCTGACACCTGAAGGGCTGCGAGTGACGCAGGGGGAATTGCAGGCGGCCTATGACCAAGTAGAGCCCTCCTTTGTGTCTGCGATATCGGCGGCAGCCGAGAATATTCGTGCTTATCATTCCAGGCAGAAGCGCAACTCCTGGATGGATTTGCAAACTGACGGCAGCATTCTAGGTCAGATCATTCGCCCGCTCAAGCGAGTTGGTGTTTACGTGCCTGGCGGCAAGGCCTCTTATCCTTCTTCGGTGCTGATGAACGTCATTCCCGCACAAGTAGCCGGTGTGCCAGAAATCGTCATGGTAACTCCTCCGGCGACCAGCGGCAAGGCTGGTATCGACCCGTATATTCTGGTTGCCGCTGCGGAAGCAGGCGTGAATGAAATTTACCGGGTGGGTGGAGCGCAGGCGATAGCTGCCCTTGCCTACGGTACAGAGAGCATCGCACCTGTTGATAAAATTTGCGGGCCTGGCAATATTTACGTCGCACTTGCGAAACGCGAAGTATACGGCGCCGTGGATATCGATAGCATTGCGGGCCCTAGTGAAATTGCCGTGTTGGCTGACGACAGTGCCAATCCGGCCTATGTAGCGGCCGATTTGTTATCGCAAGCCGAGCATGACGAGATGGCCTCTGCCGTACTGGTAACAACCTCGGAAGCCTTTGCCAAGGCTTGTCAGGAAGAGGTTCAGCGTCAACTGGCAGAGCTGCCCCGGAAAGAGATCGCCGCAGCCTCGATTGATAAATATGGCGTCATTCTTCTAGTAGATTCGATTGAGGAAGGCATTGACGTTATTAATCAGATGGCTCCGGAGCATTTCGAACTGATGGTGGAGGATCCGATGAGGTATCTTGGGCTGGTGGAAAACGCGGGTGCCATTTTCCTGGGGCCGTATAGTTCGGAGCCAGTCGGGGATTATTTCGCCGGGCCGAATCATATTATTCCGACGAATGGAACCGCTCGTTATTCCTCTCCGGTGGATGTGGATGATTTTATTAAGAAATCCAGCTTGATCTACTATAGTAAAGAAGCTTTGCTGACGAACGGTGAGACTATTATGGAGCTGGCACGCCGCGAGGGTCTGGAGGGCCATGCGCGGGCGATTGAAATTCGAATGCGTAAAGAGGGAAAGGCAGGGAATGAATAATGACAACCAATCATGAACAGACAAGAGAGCGGAGCGCAAGCGTTAGCCGCAAGACGAATGAGACGGATATTAAATTAAGTTTCTCGATAGATGGCAGCGGGCAAGCCAACCTGCAAACCGATGTGCCGTTTCTGGATCATATGCTTGATCTGTTTACGAAGCATGGCCAGTTCGATCTGAAGGTTGATGCGCATGGCGATATTGAAATTGATGATCATCATACGGTGGAGGATATCGGGATTTGCCTCGGGCAGTGTCTGCGGGAAGCGCTGGGCGACAAAAAGGGCATCAAACGCTATGCAAGCGTATTTGTTCCGATGGATGAAGCGCTGGCCCAGGTTGTGATCGATTGCAGCAACCGGCCGCACTTCGAATACCGCGCGGAGTATCCGTCCGGCCGGGTAGGCAGCTTTGATGTGGAGCTCGTTCACGAGTTCTTGTGGAAGCTGGCGCTTGAGGCACGGGTGACGCTCCATGTCATCGTCCATTACGGACAGAACACGCACCACATGATCGAAGCCGTGTTCAAGGCACTTGGACGTGCCATCGATGAAGCTACAAGCATTGATCCGCGTGTGAGCGGCGTTCCGTCAACGAAGGGAGTGCTCTAACTTTGGCCATTGCCATCGTTGATTACGGAATGGGCAACCTGCACAGCGTCAGCAAAGCGGTCGAGCGCCTCGGCTACGAGGGGCTCGTCACAAGCGACGCTGCGGCGATTCTCGGTGCCGACGGCGTGCTGCTGCCTGGCGTAGGCGCCTTCGGCGACGCCATGGCGCATCTGCGCGGCACCGGGCTGGACGCCGTTGTGCGGCAGGCTGCCGCAAACGGCTCACCGCTGCTCGGCATTTGCCTCGGCATGCAGCTGCTCTTCGGCGAGAGCGAAGAGCATGGGCGCAACGAGGGCCTCGGCTTATTGCCGGGCAGGGCGGTGCGCTTTGCGGGCGGCAACTACAAGGTGCCGCACATGGGCTGGAACCGGCTGGAGTTCCTGCAGCCGGAGAGCTCGCTGCTTGCGGGGCTGGATGAAGGATACGTGTACTTCGTCCACTCCTACCATGTCGAGCCGCAAGCTGCGAGCGATTTGATCGCCGTAACCGACTACGGTCACCCGGTAACGGCAATTGTAGGCCGTGACAACGTATACGGCATGCAGTTCCACCCCGAGAAGAGCGGGGAGCTGGGTATGGCGCTTTTACGGAATTTTCTAGCCTTGGCCCAGCAAAAGGCTTAAATCGGCAAACGGGCGGCGCTAACAGGTTAAATGTATTGATGGATTTAGAGCAAGAGGAAATGTATAAATGCAAAGAGCGGAGGAACATAATCTATGTCTTCATTTATCATCTACCCGGCGATTGATATTCGGGGAGGCAAGTGTGTCCGCCTGGTTCAGGGCGATTATGGACGTGAAACAGTATATAACGACAATCCGGTGGAGGTAGCTAAGTCTTGGGAAGCTCAGGGCGGTACGTTCATCCATCTGGTTGATCTGGACGGTGCGAAGGCAGGGCAACCCGTGAACGACGAACTGATCGGGGAAATCGCCCGCAGCGTGCAGGTTCCCGTTCAAGTCGGCGGCGGTCTGCGTACGCTGGATGATGTGAAGCGCCTGCTGTCGCTTGGCGTAAGCCGGGTCATCCTCGGCACAGCAGCGATTGAGGATCGTCAATTCACGGAATCCGTGCTAGGAACTTACGGCGATAAGGTCGCCATTGGCATCGATGCCCGCAACGGCTTCGTGGCTACGCGCGGCTGGCTGGAAACCTCAGAGGTTCAAGCGGAGGTACTGGCTAAGGAGCTAGCCGCTAAAGGAGCGGAAACCTTCATTTTTACAGATATTTCCCGCGATGGGATGATGCAAGGGCCTAATGTGGAAGCCATTGTTGCTTTAGCCAAGTCCTCGGGACGTACCGTGATCGCCTCTGGCGGCGTAACGGTTCAGGATGACCTGGTTCGTCTTGCGGCTCATGCCCAGGAGGGCGTGGGCGGTGCGATTGTTGGCAAGGCATTGTACACTGGCAGCATCGATCTAACCGCTGCGATTCAAGCCATTAAGAGCTAATTCGTCTCATTGGGAAGAACGGCTCGCAGAAGGCAGAAGCGAATGAGCTTGCAACCAACTAGATGAATTTATAAATCGTATGAACTGATATCGTAAACTGAGATACTATTTGGGGAGGAATGATCCATCATGCTCGCAAAGCGAATTATACCCTGCCTTGACGTGAAGGACGGGCGGGTCGTGAAAGGTGTAAATTTTGTGAATCTGCGGGATGCGGGAGATCCGGTGGAACTGGCTGCGCTGTATGACCGGGAAGGCGCGGATGAGCTTGTTTTCCTGGACATATCCGCTTCGAATGAAGGAAGAGCGACGATGGTAGAGGTCGTGAAGCAAACCGCTGGAGAGATCTCCATTCCGTTCACGGTAGGCGGGGGCATTTCCCAGGTAGAGGATATGAAACGAATTTTGCGAGCGGGTGCGGATAAAATCGGCATTAATACGGCGGCCGTACTGAATCCGGATCTGATCTCCGAGGGCGCCCGGCGCTTTGGTTCCCAGTGCATCGTTGTCGCGGTCGACGCGAGGTACAATGAGGAGCTGAAAGACTGGGAGGTCTATACCCATGGCGGGCAGAAGGCAACGGGGATAAGCGCGATAAAGTGGGTGCAGGATGCCGAGTCAAGAGGCGCGGGGGAAATTCTGCTCACGAGCATGGATGCGGATGGCACGAAAGATGGATTTGATCTATCTTTAACGAAGGCGATCAGCCGTGCCGTGGGTATTCCTGTCATTGCCTCCGGCGGCGCGGGCCAAGTGTCTCATTTCTATGATGTGTTGACGGAAGGAGAGGCGGATGCTGCCCTGGCAGCAACGATTTTTCATTATAAAGAGATTGCGATCCCGGATTTGAAAAAGGATCTGATAACCAGAGGAGTGGAAATACGATGAGTCAGCAACTTAAGCAGCAGCTTCCGCTGAACCAACTGGAAGAGAGCATTCAATGGGGCGAGAGCGGCCTTGTTCCGGCGATCGTGCAGGACACAGCTTCAAAGGAAGTGCTGATGTTGGCCTACATGAACCGGGAATCCTTGAAGAAGTCGCTGGAGACCGGACAGACTTGGTTTTGGAGCCGCTCGCGCTCCGAGCTGTGGAATAAGGGAGCCACCTCAGGCAACACGCAGCAGATCGTATCTCTTCGTTACGATTGCGATGGCGATACATTGCTTGTGGAGGTTCAGCGACAAGGGCCGGCTTGCCATACCGGCGAAGACAGCTGCTTCTATCGCGTAGCTGCAGCGGCCGGGGATCAAGCAGCTGGTGCAGGCTCTGCGGCGAATCGTGGGGAAGATGGCCGATTTGCCGTTTTGGGCGAGCTGGAGCAGTTGATTGCAGAGCGGTATCAGGAGCGTCCGGAAGGAGCATATACAACCTACTTGTTCGATAAAGGGATCGATAAAATCCTCAAAAAAGTAGGCGAAGAAACCGCAGAATCGATTATCGCTGCTAAAAACGGGGATAATGACGAGTTGCGTTATGAAGTCAGCGATTTAATCTATCACCTGCTCGTTCTGCTTCGTGAGCGGAAATTGCCGCTCGACGACATTATGCAAGAGCTGGAGCGCCGTCATGAACGGCCACGTCGCGATTAACGAATGAACGGAGTTAGAAGGAATTTATGAGCTGGAGCGAGGGATCGTTTATGGCTAGAAAGAGCAATTATTGGATCGACTATCATACGCATCATGCCCGGTGTGGTCATGCTGTCGGCAGCCTGGAGGAATACGTAACCCGAGGGATTGAGATCGGTTTATCCGAGATCGGTCTATCGGATCATATGCCGTTGCTGCATGTGAACCCGAAGACGTATTATCCCGAGATGGCCATGGCGATAGACGAGCTGCCGCGTTATGTGGAGGAGGCCTTCGCCCTTAAAGAGAAGTACAGCGGCCAGATCGACGTGAAGGTAGGTCTGGAAGGCGACTATATCGAGGGTTGGGAAGCAGAGATTGAGAAAATCATCCTAAGCTATCCATGGGATTATGTCATCGGCTCGGTGCATTTTCTGGGCGAATGGGATATTTCCGATTTCCGGCAGGTTCATAACTGGGATGGTCAGGATGTCTTTGCGGTATATGAACGTTATTATAAAGCAGTAGGTCAAGCAGCAAAAACGGGATTATATGATTTTATCGGACATTTCGACGTCATCAAGCGCTTCGGCTATTCCCCGGCTATGGGTCGGGAGGAGGAGACAAGAGCGTTGGAGCACGCCGCATTATCAGCTATAGCGGAATCCGGTGTAGCGATGGAATTAAATGCTTCAGGCTTGTCTAAGCCATGTGCCGAAATGTTTCCGAGCAATCGCATTTTAGAGTCCGCCATTAAGCTGGGGATTCCCTTAACGGTAGGCTCAGACGCCCATGATCCGTTAAAGCTGAGCGAGCATTTGGATATCGCGCGGGCTACGCTGTACGAGCTGGGAGTACGGGAACTGGCTACGTTCACGAAGCGGGAGCGCAGGATGATTCGATTGGAGCAGGACTAATTCATGGGCTGGCTATCCGAGCTCACTGAGCTCCTACATAAAATGATTACTACAAAATGATCCAGGAGGATGTTATGGAATCCAGGCTTAGAATTTTTTCGGGTTCATCTAATCCAAGGTTAACGGCGCAAATTTGTGAGCGGCTCGGTGTGGAGCCTGGCAAAGTCAAGCTGTCCCGATTCAAAAGCGGAGAGATCTACGTTCATTATGAAGAGAGTATTCGCAACTCCGATGTGTTTCTGGTGCAGTCCCTCTCTCATCCGATCAATGAGCTGTTCGTCGAGCTGCTGGTGATGATTGATGCAGCCAAGCGGGCTTCGGCGCGGACGGTCAACATTATTATGCCGTATTATGGTTATGCGCGGCAGGAGCGCAAGTCGGCCCCTCGGGAGCCAATTTCCGCGAAGCTGCTGGCTGATGTGCTGACTACCGCTGGGGCTAGCCGGGTTGCAACAATCGATCTGCACGCGCCGGCCATCCAAGGATTTTTTAACATTCCTGTCGATCATTTGACGGCGTTGGACTTGATGACCGAATATTTGAAGGCGCAGAATATTTCTAATCCGGTCGTGGTATCTCCTGATGCCGGACGGGCATCCATGGCAGAGAAGCTGGCTAGCGGGCTGGATTCACCCTTTGCGATTATGATCAAGAAGCGGCCGACCCATAATGAGTCGGTCATTACGCATGTAATTGGCGATGTCGCGGGCTATACGCCAATCATTATTGAGGATCTCATTGATACCGGATCTACGATTGTTAATGTCGTGGAGGGTCTGAGGGAGCGCGGCGCCAATGACGCCTATGTCTGTGCAACGCATGGGCTGTTCTCAGATCAAGCGGTGGAGCGCCTTCATCATAAGAATATTCGAGAGGTCATTGTGACGGATTCGATCGAGCTGCCCGAGCCGCCACCAACCCATTTTAAGGTGCTATCCGTAGCGCCGATGCTATCCCAGGCAATTCAGTTTATTGTGGAGGGCGGGTCCATTGCCGCCTTGTTCAGAGATCGAGGAATTTAAGAGCTGAATGACCGGATGACTAAAAGAGCCGGAATCTTCTTTACTGAGGATTTCTGGCTCTTTCTAATTATTAGGCTTGCGCCGATTTCTGCCTAAAATCAGCCACACAACCAACCCGCCGATTAATAGTAGTGGAACTAGAAAGAACAATAAAGTTATTATGATATTTTCCCATATAATCGTCACTGAATCTCACCCCTATTTTAAAATTTTGTATCTATATTATACTTCAGAATTAACGGTTTTTTTCCTCTAGAATTAGAAATAATCCGTATTTTACCTTCCCGATTCCCCGTGGGAGGAGGGCTTCCACTATGGTATACTGTGTGGGAGAGATAGGGATAGAAGGAGGTGCCTTGAGTGAAGGAGAACAAAGTCCAAATAGAAGGCATGCAGGCGAATGTGCTGCCGCTTTCTATGGATGCGAACTTTTTCTTTGAGAGAGCTGTCTCCTCATTAGACCGCAATCGCTATGACAAGGCATTGAAATATTTTCGTAAAGCGGTGGAATATGAACCGGGCAATCCGGTGAATCATTGCAATATGGCGGGTATCCTCTCCGAAATGGGCGATTATGAGGCATCAAATGCTGTGTTGTCCGCCATTTTACAGGACATTGACCCGTCCATGACGGAATGTTATTTCTATATGGCTAATAATTATGCGAATATGGAGCAGTTTGAAGCGGCAGAAGAGGCATTAATTTCGTATTTAGAAGAAGATGAAGGCGGACAATTCCTGGCAGAGGCAGAAGAGATGATGGATTTGCTGCAGTATGAGCTGCAGCGTCCGACGAAGCTAAAGAGCGTCAAATCGCGCGAAGGTATGATTGAGCACGACTTGGCTCGCGAATTGCTGGAAGAAGGAAAGTTTGTCCAAGCAGTAAAGCTCCTGGAGGACATTGTCGCTAAGCATCCGGATTTTCTGGCGGCTCGCAATAATTTGGCGCTAGGCTATTATTATCAGGGTTTATTTCCGGAGGCGATGGACGCGATCCACGGAGTGTTGGAGCAGGATGCATCTAATTTGCATGGTCTATGCAACCTGTCCGTATTTTTACAGCGTGAAGGAAATGTGGAGGAATTGGACAAGCTGAGGAAGCTGTTGCGAATCGTCGTTCCATTCCATCAGGAGCATTTGTTTAAGCTGGCGACGACGATGGGGATTTTGGGTGAGCATGAGGCGGCTTATACGCACTTCAGGCGGCTTCTTAAAGATCAAGAGGCGAACGGCGATCATACGTTATATCATTATGCAGCGGTGGCGGCATACAATACCGGGCGCTGCTCGGTCGCACGAGCGCTCTGGCAGCAGCTGAAGAGGCTTGATCCCGGATCGGGGATATCTTCTTTTTATCTAAACAGAATGGATGATTATGAGCTGCATGGGCAGTATCCTCCAATTAGCTATCATTATAACCTTCCTTTTGAAGAACAGCTTAGACACCCGGAAAAGTGGGAGAATGGCTTCCCACCGGAAATTAGGGATAATCCTCTCATACGTTCTTCCTTCTTCTGGGCGCTGCGTCATGGCGATCATCATACGAAACTGCAAGTGATTCAGGCGCTCCGCCTGATTGCGGATCGTGAGGTCGAGGAAGCGCTTTTGGCATTTTTATTAGTTCCTGAGGAAGATGTCTATTTAAAGGACATGGCTGTATTGGTGTTAAGGTCACTTGGCGTAAAAGGCCCGGTACCCGTATGGAAGGACGGGACAACCACTTTGGTTGATCCCAGCCAAATAGGTTCCAGTTTACCGGTATGGCGCAGCGAATGGCAGGCGGTAATCGATTTGGCCGTCAAGCGGATAGGGAAAATTTCGGATCTACAATTACAGCATGATATCGAAACGCTGTGGGTAGACTTTTTGACTCGTCTATATCCGGATATTCCAGCGATGGCTCATATTGAAGGCTGGGCAGCAGCATTGGACTACTTGACGGCCAAGAAGCATTGCAAAGCGATCACCTACGAAGAGGTAGCCAAACGATACGGAATATCTGCATCTACGGCCAGTAAGTACGCTCGTCGGGTGAACCAGGTATGCAATAGCGAGGAGAGCACGAATCGTACATTCCCCTTCGTACAATAAGTAGGCAGAGTATTTTGGCGCCTTATTGCCAGCGAGCGGGTAAAGCAGGCCTGTCTTGGGTAAAACTTGTGTATAGGATCAATTACATAATAGATTACAGGTCATTATGAATTGATTTGATAACCAGAGATACCAGGGAGGTTGGGTTAATGTACAAAACGATTGTAATTGGAACCGGGCCAGCGGGGCTAACGGCAGCGATTTACTTGGCCCGCGCCAACTTGAGTCCGCTTGTGATCGAGGGGATGGAACCAGGGGGGCAGTTGACGACGACAACGGAGGTGGAGAACTTCCCTGGATTCCCGCAGGGCATTTTGGGGCCAGAATTGATGGATCAGATGCGGAAGCAGGCTGAACGCTTTGGCGCGAAATTCAGAAGCGGATGGGTGGAAGAGGTGGAGTTCGGCAAACGGCCGTTCAAACTGACCGTTGAAGGTGGGGAAGTTCTAGAGGCAGAGACGCTTATCATTTCCACCGGGGCTTCCGCCAAATATCTCGGCATTCCGGGAGAGAAGGAAAACGTCGGCCGCGGAGTAAGCACGTGTGCGACTTGTGATGGATTTTTCTTCCGTAATAAAAAAATCATCGTCATTGGCGGTGGCGATTCAGCCATGGAGGAAGCGAGTTTCTTGACTCGCTTTGCCACCAGCGTGACGGTTGTGCATCGGCGCGACGAGCTGCGCGCTTCAAAAATTATGCAGGATCGCGCCAGGAATAATGAAAAGGTCGAGTGGGCGCTGAATCGTACGCCAATAGAGGTATCAACGGACGAGCTGGGCACGGTCATCGGCCTCAGGGTTCGAAACAACGCAACGAATGAGGAGGAGTTGATTCCGGCGGACGGTATTTTTGTTGCGATTGGCCATACGCCGAACACGAAGTTCCTTGGTGGCCAGATCGAGACGGACGAACACGGCTATATTGTCGTGAAGCCGGGAACGACGATAACGAACATCGAAGGCGTGTTCGCCTGCGGAGACGTACAGGATACCCGCTATCGCCAGGCGATTACGGCTGCAGGCTCCGGCTGCATGGCGGCGATGGATTGCGAGAAGCTGCTGGAGGGCGCTATGGTGCGCGATTGGAGTGAGACGCTGAATCCATGGTATGAGGAATAAGAGGCTGCCCCAAGTCATAATGAAGATAATGACTTGGGGCAGCCTTTATTTGCTGGCTTCCAATCGCTCGATCGTTACCCGGCAGTATGCGGCTTGGCTGTGCTTCACGACATTCGTTACCGCTCCTTTGATGCAGATGCTGATGATGTTCTGGGTCAAGTCGGGGATATCCTGCAGGCTGGCGTCGCCGTAATCTCCAGCTTGATCCCGGCGATGCGGAGAATCTCTCCGGCTTCGGTCAGCTCCCCTGCTACAGTGATTGTCCGCATGTCCGAGTCAGCTCTTAGTTTTAAATTTCCTTCCGGCGAAAGTAGGTGAGTCCGGCCAGAAAGAATAGCAGAAAGCTGCCCAGCACGGTGATTAGCAAGCTTTGGAACGGCAGGTTAAAGGCGCCGAATTCGGCTTCACCGTTCGGCATCATAGCGAGCAGTGGCTGTGCCCAAGGGTAGAACGGGCCGTAGGTGGCCGAGTTGACGATGAGCATATTCGGAATCGTCAGCGATACGTTCAGGGCGAGCGGTGCCGCAAAGCTCGCCCAGTTCAGCGATACACCGAGCTGCAGCGCGACGAGCGGCAGGCAGGCGATCCAGCCGCCTAGAATGCTCTGTAGGAACAGCCCCCACGGCATAGCTCCAGGGAAGGCATGAAATTTTGCTGCACCAATTAGGGCCAGGAGAAAGAAGAACTGGCTAAGCGCAAGCAGACCGGCAACAACGGCAAATTTGGCGAAATATACGCCTGTACGCGATACGGGCAGGACAAGCAGCTGCTTCCAGCCGCCGCCGGTATGCTCGTAGCGGCAGACGAAGGCCGCGAATAGTCCGGCCATAATAGGCAGGAACAGCATGCCGTGCAGCATGACCATGGCACCGAGCATGATCGGCCAAGGGTCAGCCCCCGCAGGCACCGATACTAATGCCCCGACTAATAGGGAAAGGAGTGGACTGGCCAGAATAATCAGCCAAATGCCGGATCTAGACATTTTCAACGATTCCGCAGATAAAATTCGCAAGAAATTCCGCATGGTTAGTCCACATCCTTCCGGTTAAAATGCAACAGGCTGATAAGCATAATGAAGAGGCCCAGTACAATGCCGCCAATCATGAAGGGCAGCGGGCTCGTGTCCCCTAAGGCCAACGTGGGCCAATTGAGCGGCATCCAAGCAGACAGATCCAGCGTAAACGGCGAGAGAATCGCTGCGGCTACGCCAATCGATACCGGAAGCGCCTGATTGCGAAACGTTAGCGACAGCCAGAGCTGAAGAGCTAATAGCGGCCATGCGGCTAAGTAAGGATAGAAGCCCATAGAAAGCAGCTCTTTGATCGGTAGAGCAGGCTCAAAGCCCAGGAGAAGTCCCAGCCCTACAGTACAAAGCGGCAGCAACAGGCAAGAAGCAGTCAACAGAAGGACGCAAAGTGCAAATTTGGACAGAAATACGGCACTTCGTGAAATCGGCAAGGCGAGCAACTGCTTCCATGAGCTCATCTGATGCTCTACATTGGCGACCAAGGAGCTAATCAAGGTGCAGCCAAGGAAGAGGGACATCGGGACGAATAATTCGATATTGTAAATTAATCCTCCCCAAAGGTTATCCTTGTATATGTTGGATAAATAGTCGTAGCGCAGCCCGAAGTTCAGTCCCTGCATCGCGACTAGACCGAGTGGAGCCAGGAAGATTAGGAACCAGATCCCTTTGCGGCGTATCTTCAGGAAATCTGCGCGAAGCGAGCGCAGCACCATCATAGCGCTCCCTCCCCGATCACTTGCATGAAGATGTCCTCCAGGGATTTCTTCTTCTGCTCAACTCTGTAGACGGCGTGGCCGTTCTCGACGAGCCGCTTGACCAGATGGGCGACCTGAGGGTCTTTCATGCCTGGGAAGGTCAGAACTCCGCTTTGAAGGGTGCCTGTCTGGCCCATGTCCCGGGCAATCCAGATGGCCGAATCAGGCTCGGATACGACCAGTTCGATGTCGTGCCGGGCTTGAAGGCGGAGGTTATCGATCGTATCCTGATATACCATTCGTCCTTCGCGAATGATGCCGACCCTATGAGCCATTTGCTCCATTTCGCCGAGCAGATGGCTGGAGACAAGCACGGTAATGCCATACTGCTGCGGCATGTTCTTAATCAGCTCGCGAATTTCATGGATTCCTGATGGATCGAGTCCGTTGGTCGGCTCATCGAGAATCAGGAGCTCGGGATTGCCGAGCAATGAGGCCGCAATGCCCAGCCGCTGCTTCATGCCAAGGGAGAATCCCTTTACTGGACGCCTAGCTTCCTTGGTTAGGGATACGATCTCCAGCACCTCATCGATCCGTGATTTCGGCACATCCAGAATGCGACGGATCGCTTCTAAATTGTCCGTAGCGCTTAAGTGGCCGTAATAGGAAGGATACTCTACGAGCGAGCCGATCCGCCGCAGAATATTCAGCTTGTTCTTTCTAAGCTCCTGCCCGAAAATTGAAATCGATCCGCTTGTCGGCTGGATCAAACCGAGCAGCATGCGGATCGTCGTTGTCTTACCGGCCCCGTTTGGTCCAAGAAAACCGTAAATATCCCCTTTCGAGATTTCCAAGTTCAACTGATCGACTGCAGCGCGTCCGCGGTATTTTTTCGTTAATCCACTGGTTTGGATAATCATTTCGTTCACGATATATCACCTCGGAAACCATCATATCCTCCGAAGTTTAAGTGCAGTGACTGGTGAAGTTTAAGTTTTGGTTAAGAGGTTGTTAATAAGCTGAAAGTCTGACCCTTTTTGAAATGGCATGTGGTTCATCACGGTCATGCGGCGCTGAATTTGTGCTTTATGCAGTGGGATAGATGATGAACCGAGTACCTTCAACGGAGGATTCCGTATCGAGCTGGAGACCCATTTCCCGCAGCAGCAAATCTACGATGGCGAGTCCTAGGCCCGCGCCTTTGGCGTCTGAGGCAGTGCCGAGACCAGGGCCGCGATCTGTAATGGCGAGAGCGGCTTTTCCCTTCCAGTTTATCGTATGGATGCCTACATATTTGCCTGATCCGGCATGGCGAACGACATTCTGGAACAGGTTATCCAGTACGCGGCGGAAGCCTTGCGTGTCAATAGCCCATTTTAAAGGTTCCTCGGGCAGCTCGATATCGACGTCCATTTCAGCCTTCTCCCAGATCGGGTACCATGCGGCTGCGCTTTCTCTGACGAGGCGGTGCATGTCCTGTCTCTCCAAGGACAGCGCGTACCTGCCGCTTGTCAGTAAATTGTAGGACAGCAGATGGTCGATTAAGTGATCGAGGTCATCCAGCTTCGTCTCCATCAGGGATAAGGACTCGCGCGCCTGCGCGGATAAAGGCTCCTTTCCAATCGAGTAGAGATGACTGCCCAGCACCGTGAGGGGCGTGCGCAGGTCGTGGGACAGGTTGGCGATAAGGTTCTTCCGCAAATCTTCTTCCTCGCGTTCTCTTCGGCGCCCTTCCTCCAATTGATCCACCATATGATTAAAGGCTTTCTCCAGTCTGCCAATTTCGTCGGGCCGTCCTTCAGCTGTGGGCGCAGGCAGTCCATTATCCCCTGCATGTGTCATAGCGGCCTCCAGCCGGAGAAGGCGCTTGCGAATGTCACGGAAGAATAAGTAGGACAGCAGGATGAAGATGCCAAAGATGAGGGCCATAAACATGCCATAGAACCGAGTGTCGCTGGGTCGTCCTTGAGGCGTCAGGTAGGAGCGCGGCAGTTCGAAAACCATGAAGCCCTGCTTAAGCTCCTCTTTGCCTCCGATCAAGGCAACGATTGTATAGGGATCGGCATTGATTCCTGCTTTCATAAAGGAAATCGTATTCTCTGCAGACCATTGCTTGGGAAGCGATGCCTGCACGGGCAGTTGAAGGCGGGTGGAACCCTCTCCATCGACCCAGAAAAGCGTGGCATCAGGATACTCCTTCTTTAACGCAGCCAGCTTGGCGTTGATCCCCTCAGGCGAGGCTCCGGCCAGCGCTTTGGCCTGCTTATGCCACATTTGTTCCAGCTCATATGCAGAGCCGTAGGGCAGCTGAAAGGCATCCTGCCCGCCTAGATTAAGCATTCGGTTCACAGCCCAGGATGCCGCAAAGCTGGCTGGAATGAGCACAGGAATAAATACAAGGGCCGTCACAATGATCAGTACGTATCGGGAGAGCAGGGAGGTGCGAAGGCGCTGCAATGGGCTTTGCTTCATCAATCTCATGATCTCACCCGGTAGCCGATTCCCCGGATCGTCTCGATAATTTCGGGCGATGCGGGATCGCGTTCTATTTTTTCGCGTAAATGCCGGATATGTACCATCAGAGACTTATCGCCTTCCAGATAGGGTTCGCCCCATACGGCTTCATAGATTTGCTCCTTCGTCATAATTTGGCCGAGGTGGCGCAGCAGGTATTTGAATATATGAAACTGCTTTCCGGTAAGGATGACCTCTTCTCCGTTATCCTGGTTGATTATAAGGTTCTCGCGCTCATGGATGAGCAGATGCCGAAGCTTTAGCGGCTCCGAGGAAGTACTGCCACTGCGGCGGAGCAGCACTTCAATCCGGGCGACCAGCTCATCCGGATGAAACGGCTTCGTCAAATAATCGTCCGCGAACTCCAGGCCCTGCAGCTTATCGTCGATCGATGTTCTGGCCGACAGCATTAAAATGGGCAGATCGGGATACTGCTTCTTTAGCCGCTGTCCGATCGTGAAGCCGTCCAGACCCGGCAGCATGACATCGAGAATGACGAGCCGACAGGCATCCGCTTGTTCCAAGGCGCCTTCTCCGCTGGTCAGCCAAGTTACGCGGTAGCCACGATCCTGCAGATTCCCGCTGACCCATTCTCCAATCTCCGTATCGTCTTCAATATACAGCAAATGAATTTGATTCATAATTAGGCCTCCTTAATACTCCTATTGTGACAAATCTGCATAAAAAAATAAACCACACTGACAAGTAAAACTAGCCTTGTGATTGTAATCACAAGTCGCTGCCGCAGCCTGTGCTAATTTTGATATGAGAATGGTTTTCAATCAAATTTGAAGAAATGCGGTGAGAGTTCATGGGGAAATTGATCGATTTGCGTAAAACGGTGTACGAGTTATGTACGGCCGATCCTGAAATCACCGCTATTATGGTAGGCCTGGGCTTTGAGCAGCTTGCCAAGCCGGGCATGCTACAGAGCGCGGGGCGTTTTATGACGATCCCCCAAGGGGCCAGGCTGCGCAAGGTGGAGCTGGATAAAATTAAGGATGCATTTCTCGCAAAGGGTTATGAAATCAAGGAATGAGTCCAACACGATGAACTGTCCGAGGCTTTGGTCTTTAGGATATTTAGAATATGAAAATAACAGGTTTGAATTATAAAGGAGGATACAGCAATGAGCGAAATGATTAACAACCGCGAGCATACAGTACCAGAACAGGGACGTCGGCAGCAACTGCTGAAGGAGATCATTAAGGAGCTGCATGAAGGAAAGAGCGTTGATGAGGTTAAGGCGCGGTTCGAGGAAGCGGTAGGGGATGTAACGGTGGCGGAGATATCCGCCATGGAGCATGCATTAATGGAGGAGGAAGGTATTCCCGTCTCCGAAGTACAGCGCTTGTGCTCTGTGCATACAGCAATTTTTAAAGGCTCAATTGAGGAAATCCACCGCTCGTCCAAGCCAGAAGAGCAGCCGGGGCACCCTGTTCACACCTTTAAGCTTGAGAATCGTGAAATTGAGCGGCATGTCAATTTCAAGCTGGAACTGCATAAGGATAAATTTCAACGGGAAGACAGCACGGAAATCGTGTATAAGCTGGTAGAGGATTTAAATCTATTACTGGATCTCGATAAGCACTATAGCCGTAAGGAAAATTTGCTCTTTCCCTACTTGGAGAAATACGGGATCTATGGCCCTACCAAGGTAATGTGGGGCGTGGATGATGCTATTCGTGCGATGATCAAGGAAGTGAAGGAGAAGCTGATGAGCTACAACAGCGACGGTCCTGCGGATAAGGACATGCTCATCATCGATCTGGAGCGCGTGATCACTGAGGTCAACGAGATGATTTTCAAGGAAGAGAATATTTTGCTGCCGATGGCTTTGGAGAAGCTCACGGAGGATGAATGGGTTAAGATTGCCGCAGAGAGTGATGAGATCGGCTATTGTCTGACTGCTCCGGAGGAGAAGTGGATTCCCGAACGTGTACCGCTTCCGTTCGACGAGGCTAAAGAGGGGGCAGAGGATGGCCATCTGCCTGAGGGGCTGATCCGATTCGATACAGGGATCGTGTCAGTAGCGCAGATGGAAGCGATTATGAATCATTTGCCCGTTGATCTTACGTTTATCGATGAGCACGATGTCGTAAGGTATTTCTCCCACGGGAAGGAACGGATCTTCGCCCGGACGAAGGCCGTCATTGGCCGCACGGTGCAGAACTGTCACCCTCCGCAAAGCGTGCATGTGGTGGATGAATTGCTGGCGGATTTCAAGGCTGGGCGGAAGGACACTGAGGATTTTTGGATTCCGTTCAAGGATAAGTTCGTCTATATTCGTTATTTTGCCATTCGCGACGATGATGGGAAATACATGGGAACCTTGGAGTTTACACAGAATATCGCTGGGATCCAGGCTCTGGAGGGACAGAAGCGAATATTGTCTTAACTTCAAGCTGACGTCGAAGTAAATATAGAGCAGCTCTTGTCCGTTGGACAGAGCTGCTCTATTCGTGTTTATAGATGATTTTAAATGCTCCTGCTATAATATTGAAGGTGCCTGATAGTGACAGGGTCATGGGATATTCGAAGTATTAAGTAACTCAACTCTAGTTCCAGGCAGTGAGAGAACAGTCCCTAATATTAATATTGGTAATTACCGCGCCATCAATGCTAAGACGAAGTATCCAGAGGAAGCAAAGAAATTTGTTGCTTTCATGAATGGCAAAGCAGATCAGAGAAGGCTTGCTGAGGGAGCTTTGGCTGTTCCGTCCATTGTAGGGACTCATGTCAGCCATCCGTTTGTAGAGAAGATTTCCGAAATTCTAATGTTACCGGATGCGACGGTATATTGGCCGCACACGGTTTCTACAGAATCTCTACAGGTCAAAATCCTGGAAGGTGTAAACAAGTATTTGGCTGGCAGCTCCAGTTTGGAAGAGACTTTAATTGAAATACAACAGGCGGTGGATCAAGCGTGGGATTAATGATTTTAAGCATGCAAACACCCCTTGTGAATTTCATCATTTGCGCTGAAAGCCTTGTATTTACTGGATTTTCTGCAGCTCGCTTCTCTTGACCGAACGGTGTGGTTCGCTTATAGTTGGTACGTAGGATAAACTATTTTATTTGAAGAAAAAGGTGGCTTGTACAATGTCTGAAAAAATCTACATTGGTGTTGACCTTGGCGGTACTGCGATCAAAGTCGGCATCTGTAATGATGAAGGGCAGCTTCTTCATACCTATGAAGGGCCAACCGAGGCTGATAAAGGTGCCGATACCGTTGTGAGCAATATTGAGCAGTATGTCCGTCATATTGTGGAGCAATCTCCCTTTGAATGGGAACAGGTAGCAGGTATCGGGGCTGGAGTTGCCGGATTTACGGACGTACGCGAAGGGATCATCATTCTGGCACCGAATGTAGGTTTGAGGGATCTTCCGATTCGAGAGATTCTGGAGGCACGTCTGGGCAAGCCTGTCAAAATAGACAATGATGCTAACGTTGCGGCACTAGGAGAAGCATGGGGCGGCGCTGGTAAAGGCATTGACCATTGCGTCTGCGCAACGCTGGGTACAGGAGTCGGTGCGGGCATTATTATTCATGGTAAAATTTATCAGGGCTTTGCCGGATTTGCGGGCGAGCTGGGCCATATGTCTGTCGTTCCCGACCTGGAAGCGATTCAGTGCGGATGCGGCGAGACCGGCTGTCTGGAGACTGTCTCCTCGGCAACCGGTATTATTCGGATGGCGAACGATGCTGTGGCCAGAGGCGAGCGTACTACGCTAGCGCAGGTGGAGAAGATTATGGCGAAGGACGTATTTGATGCGGCCAAAGAGGGAGACGAGGTGGCGATTCGGATCGTCAACCGTGCCGCGTTCTATTTAGGTAAAGCGCTGGCTGCTGTTGCCGTCGTTCTTAATCCGGAAGTGTTCATTATTGGCGGCGGTGTATCCAAGGCCGGGGACATTCTATTCAATGAAGTGCGCAGCGTGTTCCAGAAGCTGACGCCGGAAGTAGCGGCAAGAGGGGTAAGCATCGTTCCCGCAACGCTGGGTAATGATGCCGGAATGGTTGGTGCGGCTGGCTTGTTCACCCGTTCTTAAGTTCGCTAGTTTATCAATTGCGTATTTTGTTGCTGCAAACTTGTCATTGTAATTTGTAGGCTCGAAGCTCAAAGGCAAGTCGGGGGTCTGTCATCATTTTCTGTCGATATATGCTGTCGATATTATTTAGATATATAATATAGATAGAAGAACAGGAGAACTACACGAGGAGGGAAATGCATGTCAGACAAAGAGAAAGCATCAGTTGCTAATTTGATTATCATTACAGGCATGTCGGGCGCAGGGAAATCCCTCGCCGTAAGGAGTCTGGAAGATCTAGGATTTTTCTGCGTGGACAATTTGCCTCCGGTACTTATCCCCAAATTCGCTGAGCTCATCGAGCAATCGAATGGCAAAATCGCCAAGGTGGCGCTAGTTATCGACCTGCGCGGCCGAGAGTTTTTTACGGCGTTATCCGAATCGCTGGGCTATGTAAAGGATCATTTCACAATTAATTGTGAAATTCTGTTCCTTGATGCCACTGATTCCGTATTGGTGCAGCGCTACAAGGAGAGCCGCCGCCGTCACCCGCTTGCTCCGGACGGTATGCCGCTGGACGGTATCCGGCTTGAGCGTAAAATGCTGGAGGAATTGAAAATCTCCGCGACCCAGGTGATCGACACGAGCAATATTAAACCAGCTCAGCTTAAAGAGAAGATCATCTCCCGCTTCTCTCATCTCGAGAGCAATCATTTATCCGTTAATATCACATCCTTCGGTTTTAAATACGGCATACCGATCGACGCCGATCTGGTCTTTGACGTCCGGTTCCTGCCGAACCCTCACTATATTGAGCAGCTTCGTCCACACACCGGACAAGACAGCGATGTATATGATTATGTTATGAAGTGGCCTGAGACGCAGTCGTTTCTGACCAAGCTGCTAGACATGCTGCACTTCCTGCTGCCTCAATATCATAAAGAGGGGAAAAGCCAGGTCATCATCGCCATTGGCTGTACCGGAGGAAAGCACCGTTCGGTGGCCATTTCTGAATATTTGGGCCGGATGCTCGGAACTAGTGAAACGGAGACAGTTCGCGTAAGCCATAGGGATGAGGGCCGAGACCGGTAATTAAGAGGGTGAATCAAGACGATGAATCGAGCTAACGAAACGAAAGTGCCGCGAATTGTAGTGATGGGCGGTGGAACCGGCCTATCGGTCATGCTTCGCGGATTGAAAGAGAAACCGCTCGATATCACGGCCATTGTTACCGTCGCCGATGATGGAGGAAGCTCCGGAATACTTCGGAATGAGCTGCATATGCCTCCTCCCGGCGACATCCGTAACGTATTGACCGCGCTGGCGGACGTGGAACCATTGCTGTCGAATATGCTAAGTTACCGCTTTTCTAACGGTTCGGGACTAGCAGGGCATAGTTTGGGCAATTTAATATTAGCGGCCATTACAGATATATCCGGTGATTTCGTCACGGCTGTCCGCGAATTGAGCCGCGTGTTTGCAGTACGCGGCCGCGTACTGCCCGCCGCCGACCAAGCGGTAGTGCTGCATGCGGAAATGGAGGATGGCACGATTGTCACCGGGGAATCGAAGATTCCCGAGGCCCGCGGGAGGATCAAACGGATCTTCCTAGAGCCGGAGGAGGTGGAGCCGCTGCCGGAGGCTTGTGAAGCAATTCGCGAAGCCGATGCCATTCTAATTGGCCCGGGCAGTCTTTATACGAGTATTATCCCGAATCTGCTCGTGCCGAAGCTGACAGAGTCGATTTTGGCTAACAAGAACGCGATCAAGATTTTTGTGTGCAATGTTATGACTCAGCCTGGAGAGACGGATAATTATACGGTGAGCGATCATCTGCAGGCCGTTTATGATCATGTTGGTCATCATTTATTCGATTATGTCATCGTCAATGACGGCGAAATACCGACTCAAGTGCAGGATTTCTACGCAGAGCAAGGTGCCAAGCCTGTTGAGGTCGATTGGGATGTTGTGACAGGCAGAGGTTATAAAGTTATTGCGGACACGCTCGTGTTGTTCCGTCGATATTTGCGCCACGATGCTGACAAATTAAGTCAGCATATTTATCAATTGGTGCAGAGCTGGAATTTGCGAAAGAGGTGAGAGTCTTGTCGTTTGCGGCGCGAACCAAAAAGGAACTAACGATGGTCGAGGCCGAGCCTTGCTGCGAGCAGGCCGAGCTGTCCGCGCTGATTCGGATGAACGGCTCGGTGCAGGTTTCGAACAAAAAGGTTGTTCTGGACATCTCCACGGAAAACGCCGCGATTGCAAGGCGAATTTATTCTTTATTGAAGAAGCACTTTCAGGTTCACACCGAACTGCTTGTACGCAAGAAAATGCGGCTAAAGAAAAATAACGTCTATATCGTACGAATTCCGACCAGGGTTCAGGAAATACTAAAGACGTTAAAGATTGTGTCTGAAGGCTTTATTTTTACGCAGGGGATTAATCCGGACTTGACCCGGAAAAATTGTTGTAAACGGGCCTATTTACGCGGCGCATTTATGGCGGGAGGCTCGGTAAACAACCCGGAGGGCTCTTCATATCATCTCGAGATTGCTTCCATGTACGAGGAGCATTGCAAGGCCTTGGTGGATCTTGCTAATGAGTTTCACCTGAATGCACGATGCATTGAGCGCAAGAAAGGCTTTATTTTCTACATTAAGGAAGGCGAGAAAATCATCGAACTGTTGAACATTATCGGCGCTCATCAAGCCTTATTCAAATTTGAAGACGTGCGGATCATGCGCGATATGCGTAACTCCGTTAACCGGATCGTCAACTGTGAAACGGCGAATTTGAATAAGACGATTGGCGCAGCTGTTAGGCAGATCGAGAATATCAGGCTGCTTGAGAAAGAAGTAGGACTTGAGAACCTCCCGGAGAAGCTCAGAGAGGTGGCCGAAGTGCGTTTAGCTCACCCCGATATGAACCTTAAAGAGGTCGGAGAACTGTTAAAAGGCAAGGTCAGCAAGTCGGGCGTGAACCACAGGCTTCGGAAGATTGACGAGCTGGCGGAAAAAATTCGCGGGGGTACAAGTGTATAGCTAGTCTGTTATAGTCGGTATATGATATAATGATATAAATTTACCATGATCACATAGTTCTACAATATGCTGATTGAATTCGTAATAGGGGGTAAGGTTTCATGATCAAACACCCGGTAACTGTTCGATTGAAAACGGGTCTACACGCTCGGCCGGCAGCGCTTTTCGTTCAGGAAGCGAATAAATACTCATCTGAAATATTTGTTGAGAAAGACGATAAAAAAGTAAATGCTAAAAGTATCATGGGTATTATGAGCCTTGCCATTAGCACCGGAACGGAAATTTACATCAGTGCAGATGGCGCCGACGCGGAGCAAGCCGCAAACGCTTTAATTAATCTTGTTAGCAAAGAGGAACTGGAGAACCAATAACGGGTTGCCGCCAGTGTTCAAGAAGGGACGATTTCGTGGCTCGATCACGAAATCGTCCTTTTTTACTTTTGAAATTTTGTCGAAGGAAAAATTTTCAGAGGAATTGATGCCTAGGTGCAACATTTGTCCGCAACCTGCCGTTTAGTAGTTAAACTCACCCTATAATGGAGGTCATTTCTAATGAAAAATTGGTTAAAGCCCGTTGGAGCAGTGCTGATTGCAGGAGTATTGGTTGCTGGAGGTTCATTGATTAGCGGGGGGCTAGACTCGGCGCAGTCTGTATACGCTGACAACGAGGTGCAGCGCAATGTAATTAACGTTACGGGCAGCGGGGAAATTCTGATTAAGCCGGATATAGCTTATATTTCCGTAGGGGTAGAGACACAAGCGGATACAGCGAAAGAAGCACAAAGCCAAAATGCCGCCAAGATGGCGAAGGTGAACGCATTGCTGAAGGATACGTGGAAGCTGGATGCAAAGGATATGAAGACAGGACAATTCTCGGTTCAGCCGAACTATACGTATTCGGAGAAAGAAGGCCAGAAGGTAAAGGGATATTCCGCTTACCATACTTTGTCGATTACTTACCGCGACTTAGAGAAGGTTGGCCAGCTTCTTGATGAGCTTACGAAGGCAGGAGCGAACCGGATCGATAATGTCCGCTTCTCGACTGAAAATCTGGATCAATATCAGGAGCAGGTCATTCAGAAGGCAATGGCGAATGCGGACATGAAGGCCGCTGCGATTGCCAAGGCTGCCAAGCGTCAGGTTGGCGTCGTGCTGAGCGTGACCCAAGGTGGCGGCAATGATTACGCGCCTTATATGAACATGAGCTTTGCCGTAGCAGAGAAGGCTTCCATGGATCAAGCAACCTCAATCGAGCCAGGGGAAATTACTGTCAAGACCACACTTTCCGTGATGTATGAAATGAAATAAACCGCTGAATAGTCGTCAATATTTGGAAGGTTCTAATGCGTTGTAACTATTGCGGGGATGCTAAGCTGAGCGCACTACCGCCCCTAGAGCCTATCAATCTTCACAAAACCTCCTTCAGTTCTGCCAAATGGCCTAGAAAAGTGTTGTAACTGAGAACAAAACAAGGTATAGTGAATATGCAAAAAATGAATCGACTGACCTGTTAAAGCCATACCAATGGATATGGCTTTTTTTTCTTAGTAGACCTGAAGGAGTTGGTGCATACATGATTGAACTGTCCGAAGTTGAAAAAAGCTTTGCAGGACAAGTCGTTGTGCATCCGCTATCGCTCACCATACAAGAAGGGGAGTTCTTAACCCTGCTGGGCCCGAGCGGCTGCGGCAAGACGACAATATTACGCATGATCGCCGGGTTCGAGCAACCGACAAGCGGCAAAATTATGCTGGACGGCAAGGATTTGACCCACCTGCCTCCGAATCGCCGGGATTTGAACCTGGTGTTTCAGCACTATGCATTATTCCCGCATATGACTGTTGAAGATAACATCGCATTTGGATTGAAGATGAAGAAAATGCCGTCCAAGGAAATGCGGCAGCGCGTAGAGGAAGCGGTAACGATGACTCAGTTGACTCCGCTGATTAAGCGCTATCCGCACCAGCTGTCCGGCGGGCAGCAGCAGCGCGTGGCTATCGCGCGGGCAATTGCGAACAAGCCGAAGGTCCTCCTGCTCGATGAGCCGCTGGGTGCGCTTGATTTGCAGCTTCGGAAGAATTTGCAATCCGAGCTGAAGCAGCTGCAGCGAAGCCTGGGTATTACGTTTGTATATGTAACCCATGATCAGGAGGAAGCGATGATGCTGTCCGACCGGATCGTGATTATGAATAATGGACAAGTAGAACAAATAGGCACGCCTCGCGAAATATACGCGACACCAACCACCCTGTTCTCCGCCACCTTTGTAGGAGAGAATAACATTTTCTCCAGCGACGGGCGGCTATTTGCTGTGCGTCCGGAGAAATTGCGGGCGAGCAGGCAAGTTGAAGGTTCCAAACGAAGCGGAGAGGTTATGGATGTCCTCTATCTGGGCAGCATTCATAAGCTGATCGTTCAGCTCGACAACGAGCCGATGACCGTGTCGATCGTATTTGACTTTACGGATGATCGTCCTTGGAATATCGGCGAAAAGGTCGGTGTGGATTGGAACGCGGAGGATGAGGTGATTATCGGGCCATGAGGAAATCGAGCCTGTCTGTACTGCCGGTACTGCTGTGGCTGGGTATTTTTCTAGTCATTCCGATGCTGATCGTCGTCGGTATGTCGTTCATGGGTCGAGACGCGACAGGCGGAGTTGTCGCGGGGTTTAGCCTGTCTTCCTATGCTCGCTTTTTCGATCCGCTGTATTTGGGGATTTATTGGGATACGATCGTGCTGTCTGTGCTAACGACGGTAATTTGTCTTCTGCTTAGCTATCCGCTGGCTTATTATATTGCGAATTCCGGCCCGAAGAAGCAGACATGGGGGCTTATTCTTGTTACAATACCGTTCTGGATTAATTTTCTCATTCGCACATACGCATGGGTCTTATTACTCCGGACGCAGGGGATCGTCAACAATCTACTGATCGATATCGGCTTGATCCAGGAGCCGCTGCAGATGCTGTATACAAGAGGCGCCGTCTTGCTTGGGATGGTGTATACGTTTATTCCCTTTATGGTGCTGCCGATCTATGTGGCACTGGAGCAAATGGATAAGAAGCTGCTAGAGGCTGCGAGCGACCTCGGAGCATCGCCTTGGAAGGCATTTTGGCACATTACGCTGCCGCAGACGAAATCGGGGATTATGACGGGCTCCGTACTTGTCTATGTCTCGACAACGGGGATGTTTGTCGTGACTGATATCTTGGGCGGAGCAAAATCGGCGATGATCAGCAATGTCATCCAAGCGCAATTTTCTGGAGCCAGAGACTGGCCGTTTGGCTCGGCGCTGTCGATCATCTTCGTAATCACATCTTTAATTATGATCGCCTTGTTTAACAAAGCGATGACTTCCAGGCACTTAAAAGTGAAGGAGGGTCGCTGATGAAGACCAAGTCGCATCCGCTTCTCGGATTCCATTCGCTGCTGATGATGGTGTTTATATACGTACCGATCGCTTTTATTATTGCTTATTCGTTTAATAGTTCACGTCTAGCTGCGGATTGGAGCGGCTTCACGCTGGACTGGTACGTCTCTTTATTCAAAAATCGGCGGGTCATTGAGGCGCTGAGCAACAGCCTGATCGTTGCGGGGGTATCTACCGTAGTGTCCACAATTTTGGGGACGATGGCGGCTTTGTCGATGAAAACGCTGAACCGCAAGATGCGGGCCGGCATGGGCGGACTGCTCTACTTGCCAATTATTATTCCGGATATTATTATGGGTTTATCTTTGCTAGTCCTGTTTACTCAATTTCACATTCCGATGGGGAAGTTGACGATTATATTAGCTCATATTACGTTTAGTATGTCTTATGTGTATGTCGTGGTCAGCACGCGGCTGGCCGGCATGGGCAAGCAGCTGGAGGAAGCCGCGAATGACCTGGGGGCGAGCGCATGGCAGACGTTCCGTTATGTCACATTTCCGCAAATCATGCCGGGCATCGTGGCTGGAGCGCTTATTGCCTTTACACTATCTTTAGATGACTTCATGGTAAGCTTCTTTGTAAGCGGGCCAAGCTCGACGACGCTGCCTATTTATATATATGGGCAAGTAAAACGCGGTATTTCCCCGGAAATTAATGCACTTTGTACAATTTTGATCGTAGTAAGCATAACGCTGATTTTGCTTGCGCAATATATTTTGAATCGGGGCAAAGGGCAGAAGAAACAATCCATCCTCCCATTCTAATGTGAGGTAGTTAAAGCGTTTTGAAAAAACGCACATCGGAAGGCTGAGCTTCGGTGCTGAAAAGTTGACTTTTTGAACGTGGTTTAACTAGGTGATTAAAGAGAGGAGACCAAGAGTTGAAAAGAATGAGATGGGCCGGCGTGCTGCTGGCGAGTATGTTAGTAATATCCCTACTGTCCGGATGCGGATCATCTGGGAAGCAGACGCTGAATATATACAGCTGGGCCGATAACTTTGATGTGGATGTATTGGCCGATTTTGAAAAGCAATATGATGTAAAAATTGTGTATGATGTATTTGCCAACAATGAGGATTTGCTTGCGAAGATCAAAACGGGCGGCAGCGGCTATGATCTGATTCAACCATCCGATTACATGGTAGACACTATGATTAAGGAGGACTTGCTCGCGCCGTTGAATATGGAGAATATTCCGAATTTCGAGAATATCGATCCTGCGTTTAAGGATCCGGTGTTTGATCCGGGCAACAAGTACTCCATCGTGTATATGACCGGTGTAACAGGAATTGCATACAACAAGAAATACATCAAGGATGAAATCGATAGCTGGGAAGACCTCTGGAACCCGGCGTATAAGGGGAAAGTGCTCCTGCTCGACGATAACCGGGAAGTGATCGGGATGTCGCTGAAAAAGGCTGGCAAATCGAACAGCTCCATGGATGAAGCGGAAATTACCGCCGCGGTGGATGATTTGAAGCAGCTGCTGCCGAGCGTGCTTGCTTTTGATACCGATAATATCAAGAATAAAATGATTCAGGAAGAAGGCTGGATCGGCACGGTGTGGTCTGGCGATGCATCTCTGATTGCCAAGGACAACCCGGACGTGGCGTATGTCGTGCCTAAAGAAGGCGGAACGATCTTCGCGGATAACTATGCTATTCCGAAGGACGCGAAGAATCAGGAGCTGGCGGAGAAATTCATCAACTATATGTTGGAGCCTGAGGTTAGCGCGAAAAATTACGAATCGATTGGATATAGCGATCCGAATATTAAGGCAAAGGAATTCCACAGCGAAGAATATAATGCCGATACGATGATCAACCTTTCTGTGGACGAGCTGTCCCGCACGGAGTGGCTCGGCGACGTTCAGGATAAGCTGCAGCTTTATGACCATTTCTGGACGGAGCTGAAGAGCGGCCGCTAGTAATATGATAATCCGATTATAATAAATCTGTAGTTATTTAGAACAGTGAGGCGTATCAGCGCTTCACTGTTTTTTGCTGTTTGCATCTTCTGTGGATTCTAGAAGCATGATTTAACCAGAGTCGGGACATAATTCGACTATCCTAGGAAAGAGGTGAGGCACAGATGATCATGTCCAAGAAGATACAAATTCGACTATGCCTGCTAGCTGCCCTGCTGTTGCCGACAGGAATGCTTCTGGAGGGGAGAGTTAGCGAAGCTGCGGCCTCCGAGAGACTTCATGCAAGCCAGGCGCAATTCACGGTGATTGCCCCAGGAACTACGGCAGCTCCGAACCAAGGGGTTCAAGTGGAGACACGCACAATAACGAAGTCTTTACCCGGGGCTTCGATTAAAGCGGAGTATCCGCATGTTAGCGGCTTGAAGAGCAAATCTGTCCAACGGAGACTCAATTCTTTTTTCAAGGCTCGGGCAGAAGCGTTCGTGAAGAAATCGGTTCAAGAAATGAAGCAAAGCGGGCCTTCTCCCAGCGGCCATGAGTATGAATTTTTGGGCAACTACAATGTCACGTATAACAAGAATGGCATCTTGAGTCTCTATGAGCAAACCTATGCTTATACGGGAGGGGCTCATGGGAACAGCTATCGGGAGGGAATGACCTTCCGACTGGAGGACGGGAAGCTGCTTACACTTGATGAGCTGCTGCGTGCAAATCCGAATTATCGCCAAATCGTTGACCCGGCGATTGCTCAGCAGTTGCAGCAAACACAGGGGTATTTCGGTAATTTCAAAACAATTGGCCCGAATCCATCGTATTACGTCAAGGATGAGGGAGTCGTTATCTTTTTCCCGGTCTACGAGTATTTGCCTTATGTGAACGGGTTCCCGGAGTTCTATTTTCCCTTCTCACAGCTGCTTCCGGCGGGTACGAATCCGTTTGATTTCACAAGACGCTAATAGCTTGTTTCGAGGCTTTCCACGGGGCGCTGACTCCATGTGGAAAGCCTCTTTTTTGCAACAGAAAAGTAATCAACGGCCGGTTGTTTTGTTACTGTTATTTCGCTATGCTAATATAAGTCGTCGAGATGAGTCGCTCTTAATTTACTGGGGAGAGTTATTTGTGCGAAGGAAGGTCACAATGCAGCAAATTGCCGACATGGCAGGAGTGTCAAAATTTGCTGTATCCAGGGCGCTTTCCGGTAAAACGGGAGTAAGCGAGCAAACGAGAGCATATATTGTCAAGGTCGCAGGCGAGCTGGGGTTCTTTGAAGCATCAAAGCAAACGGCAATTCGGCCCGGCTACCATTTGAGAGATGCCGAAACTTCAGGCACGGTACTTGTATTATTTCCTAATATTCGTTATCAGAACGTGGAGAATAAATACTGGGGATTCATTTATGATGGGATATCCCAAAAGCTGCAGGATAACGGTTTGGATATGATTACATTAACCCAGCCCTTCCGCGATAGTGTCACGAAGTTGTTCAATCCGAAGATGATTCTGGGAGTCATTTGTGTGGGAACGGTGTCTACCCAGGTGCTGCTTGAACTGCAAAGCATGGAGCTACCGATGGTCATGATCGACCATATTGATCCAGCCATACAATGCGACGGCGTGTTTGTAGATAACTACTTTATGATGAGAAAGTTAATGGCCATGTTGATTAGCAAAGGGTATCAGCGATTTCAATTTGTGGGGAAGGTTTCTTATGCCTTTAGCTTTGAAGAGCGTTGGAGAGCATTTCGGGATTCTCTTTCCGAGTATGGTATCGTACACAACCAGCTTCCTCAGCTTATGGCGTCCGAAAATCTAAATGAATATGAGGGCGTGATGTCTATTCCGCAAGAAGAGCTTCCGCAAATTTTTGTATGTGCCAATGACTGCGTAGCCTTGAGCGTGTACGATGCATTGAACGAGCGAGGTATTAAAATTCCTACCGAGTGTGGAGTTGCGGGGTTTGACAATACGGAGGATGCTCAGCAATTGGTTCCGAAGTTAACATCAGTCCATGTTCCCAAGGAAGCGATGGGAGCCAGGGCGGTCGATCGTCTGTTGCAGCGGGTCAGAAATAGGGATGAATGTTATGAGAAAACGTTGCTGCTGGGCGATGTAGTGCTCAAGCATTCAACGATTTAATATAGCTCAGGGTAAAGAAGAGGCGAATGCGCCTCTTTTTTTGTTGAATAAACATCGCTTAGGGCGCATATAACAAATAATAAATTATATTTAATTTGTTATTTGTTTTTGTTATTTGATTCGTTTAATATAATTAATATATTGACATTTTGTTTTGCAAATGTATGATTATGTTAGTTGTAATAATATAGTCATCTGAGAATGAGGAAATAGGGGTATATCCCGGTATATAAGGGTTTTGGGAAGGTTTGGGGGAAGGTTATAGAGAGGGGGAACGCAAAGAGGAGTTTTGAGGGACATGTTTTGTATGCGTTTACAATTTGCTAACTGTTAGTTTTTTTGGTTTATTGTTATGGTTGTTATGTTTGTTTGCTTCACCGTTCAGGGTTTTTATTTCAATGTATAGAAGAGAATGGGAGGGTTTCTATGTTAAACAAAAAAATTAAACCGCTTACATTTGGTCTATTTATACTGATAATTCTTTTCGTAGGCGCTTGCTCAAGCTCCGGATCTAGCAACGGCAACTCCAGTGAGTCTGAAGGGAATAAGCCGGCCGCGACGGTTGAGAACCAATCTTCCCCTCAAGAAGAGGAAGAAGTTCCTGATCTCGGGGGGCGGGTCATTCGATTATCTGCCTGGTGGGACTTGACTCCGAATGGCGAATCGGCCAGCAGCAAAGCTGAGCTTGAACAGATCGCTGCAGTTGAAGAAAAATACAACGTAAACATTGAATTCGTGAATGTTCCTTTTGACAACTACGTAGATAAATTCACCACCACAACGCTGGCCGGAGAGCCTTTTGCCGATATTGTCATGCTCGAGAATAAAGCTGCGCTGCCAGCCATCTTAAAGGGACAGATTCTTCCTATTGATGAATTTACCGACGGTTCCAGCAATATTAATAACGAGCAAAACCTGATTAAGAAGAATGAGCCGTTGGGTGGAGGCAATTACGGATTTGGCCGTCCAGGGAATTCAGGAGTTTCATTGATGTATAATCGTGAAATTTTTAAGCAATTAGGTTTGCCGGATCTCCAGGAGTTATATGCCAAAGGGGAGTGGAATTGGAGCAAGTTTGAGGAAATTGCGAAGCTGGCTACCAAGGACACGAATAACGACGGCAAGAACGATTATTGGGGCTTCTCTGGATGGGGACTCGATATCGCGCGTCACTTTGCCGCTGTGAACGGAGCCAAAGCTGTCGATGATGCCGTCGGCAAAGAAGGGATCAGCGATCCGAAGATGGTCGAAGCTCTGGAGTTCATCAACAAACTATACAACGTGGATAAGGTTGTTAAGGTGAAAACCGGCAACCGCATGGAATGGACGGAGATGGAAACCTTTAAGGATGGGGACGTAGCCATGTTTATCGCTGCGGAATGGATGGTAGGAGATCTGCAATTTGATTTCAGCATCGTACCGATTCCAAACGGGCCTCAGGGCTCTGACAAATATGTATTTGCAGACTCTGCCGGTCAAGGCTTCTTCATCCCTAAGGGCGTAAAGGATCCCCAGCTTGTTTATAAAATCTACGAAGAAATGGTGGATATTCCTCCGCTTGAGGATTTCCCGGGACAAACGTGGCTTGAGGGGATCTACAAGCATCAGGAAGACATTGATATGGTTGTCCAGCATATTTCGGGTCGAGGGATGCCGGCTCTGGAAGATGCTTACCCGGACTTCCCGCTTTCTAGTGTAGTGGAGGATATTATATCCAAGAATGCTTCTGTCACTTCAACCATAGATAAATACAAGCAGCAGGCTCAGGCGGCTGTCGATGCATTAGGCAAGTAAGCTGTTCGCTTATGAGGAACCTCGTCTGGAAATACAGGTGAGGTTCCTTCCAGCTATGCATAATTCTCATCCCTGGAGTATTAGAGCAAGGGATGGCGTGAGTCATGTTTTGTAATGACTGGGGGACTGACATTGAAGAAGTTAGCCAGACAACTAGGCATAGCCATGCTGCTCGCAGCTATGGTGATCGCTCCATTTCCTTCGATCTATGCGGCTTCGGTTCAGCCGGCAGAGGGGGATATTCAGGATGGAAATGAGGGCTTGAATAGCGTGGAGCAAATTTTGAAAGTGAATTCCGGATATAGCGAACGTACTTTATATTCGGAGTACGTGAAAGAGTATGAAGACGCATCCACCCCGCATACGGAAATCGTGATCGAAGCCGGCAATTACTCCTTGTCCGCAGGAATGACGCCTGTTGTCGAAGAGAATTTCGAGGGAATGCCCGGAAAATCTTTGCGTACGGGAGAGGAAGGGCAAGTTTCCTGGGAGATTCATGTCGCCGAAGGAGGATTGTACCATTTATCCGTGCAGTACTATCCCGTGGAAGGAAAAAGCACGGATATTCAGCGTTCCTTACTCATTGATGGACAATTGCCTTATTTTGAAGCCGCTTTCTTGAAGTTCCCCCGTGTATGGGGCAACCGTTACGAGGAAGTGAAGGTGGATAACCAAGGGAACGAAATTCGGCCTCAGCAAATCGAGACTCCTCTTTGGCGCAGCATGACCGTTCAGGATACGGACGGAAAATATTCGAAGCCGTATCAATTTTATTTGTCTGCTGGACATCACGAGATCACTTTGATCTCGCAGCGGGAGCCAATGATGATCAGAGAGCTTAAATTTTATCAGGAGCCGGAAGCTCCGTCTTATAAGGAGGCGCTTGCCGCTTGGCAGGCTCAAGGGGCAACTCCGGCAGTGAAGCAAAGAATCGAGCTTCAGGCGGAGAATGCGAGCCATAAATCCTCGCCCACTTTATATCCGCTGACGGATCGCTCCAGCCCTGCTGTATATCCGTACAGCCCGTCGGTGGTGAAAATGAATACGATTGGCGGAAATAATTGGCGTCTGTCGGGACAGTGGATTTCTTGGAGAGTAGAGGTGCCGGAGAACGGGCTTTACCATATTGGGATGAATGCCAAGCAAAACTTTGTGCGAGGGACGTATTCGGCCCGAAAGCTGCAAATCGATGGCATAATACCGTTTCAAGAGGTGGAGGAAATTAAGTTCAAATACAAGGATTCCTGGCGGCTGGAGGTGCTGGGCGAGGTGGAGGAGCCTTATCTATTCTACCTGACCAAGGGGACGCACGAGTTGTCTTTGGAGGTGAACCTCCAGAGCATGGCGCCGCTGATTCATGAAGTGGAGCAGAGCCTGCTTAATATCAATGCTTTATATCGCAAAATTCTGATGATTACCAGCTCCAGCCCTGACGCCTTCCGGGATTATCAGTTGGACAAGAAGATTCCCGGGTTGAAGGAGAGTCTTGAGACCGAGCGAGATCGGCTTGATCAGGTCATTCTCGGACTTAAATCGATGGCCGGGCAGCGGGGCGACCAGGAGGCTTTGCTGCTCACGATGCGCGATCAACTGGAGGATATGCTTGATCGGCCGGATAGAATACCGCGGCAGCTTACGTCATTAAAGACCAATGCGGGAGGCTTAGGCACCTGGATGTTGAAGGCCAGGGAGCAGCCACTGCAATTGGATGCCCTATATATTCTGTCGCCGGATGAGAAGTTTCCTGATACGGGCCGCTCCTGGGCCGCTAAGGCTGTCCATGAACTATCTACGTTTTTCAGCTCCTTCTTCATCGATTACAACAAGATTGGCGATGTCACCGTCGGCAAAGATGCGCGTTCGATCACCGTCTGGATGGGAGCAGGGCGTGATCAGGCCAATACGCTAAAGGCGATGATTGATGAATTGTTTACTCCGGAATCCGGGATTCAGGTCAATGTTGAGCTGGTTCCTATGCATACGCTGCTTCAGGCGACTCTAGCGGGTCAAGGGCCGGATATTGCGATGGGTGTCAGCAATGACATTCCTGTCAACTATGCGATGCGCAATGCAGTCAAGGATCTCACGCAATTCGGTGATTTCAAGCAGACAGCAGAGCGATTCCGAGCCAGCGCGATGCTCCCCTATCAGTATGAGCAGGGCGTATATGCCCTGCCGGAGCAGCAGACCTTCAGCATGCTGTTCTATCGCAAGGACATTATGGAGGAATTGAAGCTTGCGGTACCGCAGACATGGGATGAGGTCTACAGCATGCTGTCGGTTCTTAGCAAGGGGCATATGCAATTCGGGCTGCCGCTTACGCTGCAGCCGCAATACGCGGGCCAGAACATTCCGCCCAATCCGGTCTATGGCTCTCTGTTGTTCCAGAATGGCGGTGAATTCTATCGCTATGGCGGGGCGGAATCCGATCTGGATTCCAAGATCGGTATTGAAGCCTTCAAGACTTGGACGGAGTTTTACAGCGATTACAAACTGGATAAGGAGTTCGACTTCGCGAACAGATTCCGTACCGGGGAAATGCCGATCGGCATTGCTGACTACACCATGTATAACCAGCTGTCTGTATTTGCGCCTGAAATCAATGGATTGTGGGAGTTCACGACGATCCCCGGCGTGTTGGGGGAGGACGGGGTCGTTCACCGGGATACACCCGCTAGCGGCACGGGCCTGATCATGCTCAAAGGGATCAGGGATGATGAAGCGGGTTGGGAATTCATGAAATGGTGGACCAGCGAGGAGATCCAGACTCGCTTTGGGCGCGAGATGGAAGGACTTATGGGGGCCGCGGCACGTTATCCGACGGCGAATATGGCCGCGCTGGAGCAGCTTCCTTGGCCGATTCAGGACTACCGGAGCTTGTCGGCCCAGCTGGATTTTGTGCGAGGCGTACCCGAGGTGCCGGGGGGATACTTTACGGGAAGGCATTTGGTGAACGCCTTCTATCAGGCGGTCAATGAGGATACGCCTGCCCGTGAAGCCATTATGGATTATGTGGAATACATTCAGGATGAGATTGCCTTGAAGCGCAAGGAATTCGGGCTGTCTAATTCCCGGGATAGATAATGGGGGGATATCTGTGGCACATTCACCGCAATTGAATCGGCCCGAAGGAGAGCTTCGCCATTCTTCCAAAGAGCCTCAGGCCAGCCTTGGCTTCAGATTCAAACGTGCGCTCGTCATGCATCGCCATTCGTATATTTTAATTGCGCCCTATGCGATTTTATTTACCTTATTCACCGTACTGCCGGTGATCATGTCCATTCTGATCAGCTTTACACACTTTAATATGCTGGAGTTTCCGCGGTTCATCGGCTGGCAAAATTACACCCGCCTATTTCTGGAGGACGACATTTTCTTGATCGCCGTGAAAAATACGCTCCTATTGGCGACAATTACCGGGCCTGTCAGCTACATTGCTTGTTTTCTGTTCGCCTGGCTGATTAACGAGCTGTCTCCCAAGGTGCGGGCGTTTATGACACTGGTGTTCTATGCGCCGTCTATTTCCGGGAACATCTTCTTCATATGGCAAATTATGTTCTCGGGTGATCGCTACGGAATCATTAATGGCTTGTTGATGAAATTAGGCGTTATCATCGAGCCTATTCTATGGCTGAAGACGGAAGCTTACATCATGCCGATTATTATCATCGTACAGTTGTGGCTGAGTCTTGGGACAGGATTTCTTGCTTTTATCGCGGGTTTGCAAACGGTAGACAAGACTTTGTTCGAGGCGGGGGCCGTAGATGGCATCCGCAACCGCTGGCAGGAGCTGTGGTTCATTACCTTGCCTTCCATGCGCCCACAGTTGATGTTCGGTGCGGTCATTCAACTGACAACGGCTTTCGCTGTTTCGGACGTATCGATTCACCTGGCGGGATTCCCTAGCGTGAATTATGCCGGGGAGACCGTGGTTACCCACTTGATCGATTTCGGTACGATCCGGTTTGAGATGGGCTTTGCCTCGGCGATCGCAACCGTCCTATTTATCATGATGCTTGGTACGAATCTGGGCGTGCAGAAATTGCTGCGGAAGGTGGGTGAATAGACATGGAACTGCCAGTCAAGCTCAGGCTGCCGCAACGTAAGAGGCGGATTAACCGTTCTTGGGGCGGAAATATGGCGTTGTTCGGCTTCCTTGCCTTGGTAGGTGCATTTATGGCCCTGCCCTTGGTGTATGCCATTAATAATGCATTTAAGCCGCTTGATGAAATCTTTCTTTTTCCGCCAAGGCTATTTGTGCGGAATCCAACGATGGATAACTTCTCGGATCTCTTTCACTTACTGGGGGATTCATGGGTTCCGTTCAGCAGATATATTTTTAATACCGTGTTCGTGACTGGGATGGGGATCATCGGGCATGTGCTGCTGGCTTCGGCGGCTGCTTATCCGCTCGCCAAACATAAATTTCCCGGCAGAGGCCCCATGTTCCATATTGTCGTCTTATCGCTGATGTTTACGCCTGCGGTTACGGCAATTCCCAACTATATGATCATGTCTTGGTTGGGGCTGGTTAACACGTATTGGGCGATTATTATCCCTGCCTTTGCCTATTCGCTCGGGCTGTATTTGATGAAGCAATTTATGGAGCAAATTCCCGATGCGCTGCTAGAGGCTGCCAAGATCGATGGAGCTAGCGAATACCGGATTTTCTGGTCGATTGTTATGCCTAATGTCAAGCCGGCTTGGATGACATTGATTATTCTGCTGTTTCAGATGTTGTGGGGAGCTGATACAAGCGGGTTCATCTACAGCGAGCAGCTGAAGTCGCTGAATTATGCGGCAAATCAAATTGTGCTGGGCGGTATCGCCCGGGCCGGCGTGGGAGCTGCTGTGGCTTTATTGCTGATGAGCGTGCCGATCACGGTATTCGTTTTTTCGCAAAGCCAGATTCTTGAGACGATGGCTACGTCAGGAATGAAGGAGTAGGCGAATGAAGTCTATACATGTAAAAATAACGACAATCGTGCTGCTGGCCACTGTTCTGCTTGGCATATCTGCGATCCCGGTGTCGGCGTATGCGCCTTATGATAGCTATAACTATAACTACTGGGAGGAGCCTACCCCTTCTCCTGCCGCTTATTTACCGGAGGACATCCTATCTGGCCGCAGTCTAGGTATTGGCGATTTCAAGGAGCCGAGCGATTTGTACGTCGATTCGTCCGGGGCCGTCTACGTGCTGGATAGCGGAAATAATCGGCTTGTGATCCTCGACCATACAGGCGAAGTTTCCCGGGTGATTTCTTCCTTCCAGCATGATGGAGCGGAGGATCATTTCAACAAGCCCGAGGGATTGTATGTTACCGATGATGGATTTATCTATGTGGCCGATACGGAAAATAAACGGATAGTTGTCTTGTCGCCGCAAGGCGAGCTGAAGCAGATTATTCGTGATCCCGAGTCAGATCTATTCGCTTCGAACTTCACCTTTTATCCTACCAAGCTGGCCGTGGACAAAGCCGACCGGGTATATGTCGTTGCCCGGGGCGTCTATGAAGGGATCGTCCAATTTGACGATCAGGGCGGCTTTATTGGTTATATCGGCACCATCAAGGTGAACCCCAGCGCTGCGGATTATATCTGGAAGCTGATTTCGACCCAAGCTCAGCGGGAGCAGATGGCCTTGTTTGTGCCCACCGAATTTTCGAATCTAGATATAGATAGCCAAGGCTTTCTATATGCAACCAATATCGATGTCGACTCCAAGGAACCGATCAAGCGGCTCAGTCCGTCGGGGCATGATGTATTGAAGCGTTACGGGTACTTTGATGTGAAGGGCGATATTAACTTTTTTCGATTAGCAGGCGCAGGTATTGAAAGCGGGCCTTCCAAAATCGTGGATGTTAAGATCCGAGAGGGCGGCAAGTTCAGTATGATTGATTCTTTGCGGGGACGGGTGTTCACCTATGATGCCGAGGGCAATTTACTATACATTTTTGGCGGAAAAGGAAGCCAGGTTGGAACATTCAAATCTGTGGCGGCGATTGAGGAATGGAAGGATCGGTTGTTGGTTCTGGATCGGGGAACTGGTCGAATCACGATATTCCGCCCTACTGAATTTGGGGCCAAGGTGAACCAGGCTGTGGCGTTCCATGCGGCGGGTGAAGAACAGCAAGCTGTAGCGGTTTGGAAAGAGGTGCTGCGGCTTAACAGCAACTATGACACGGCGTATATCGGGATCGGCAAGGCTCTGCTGGTGAATAGGCAGAACAAGGAAGCGATGAATTTCTTCAAGCTGGGGATGGATCACCAGTACTACTCCGTAGCTTTCAAACGATACCGGAAAGAGGTTATGCAAGGCTCCTTTAGCACGGTTATGACCATAGCTTTAGCACTAGCGGTAGCGGGGATAGGCTGGTCGATCTATCGAAAAAGAAAATCAAGGGGGATTCAAGCGTGAAAAAGGAGGATTTCTCTTTTCCCCTGCATGTCATAGTGCATCCGTTTGACGGCTTCTGGGATATGAAATATGAGCAAAGAGGCAAGCTGAGAATGGTTGCCCTGATTCTGATCCTGGTCATCGGAGCGCTCATTTTTCAGAAGCAATATGCGGGATTCCTGGTCAACCGGATTGATCCGCGGACGCTGAACAGCCTGGATGACGTCATCCAAATTCTGTTTGCGTTTTTCCTATGGAGCATTTCCAACTGGGCGGTATGTACTTTAATGGATGGGGAAGGTCGATTCAAGGATATTATGATGGCTACGGCCTATTCGTTGGTACCTCTCATTCTGATCTACTACCCGACTACATTCATTAGTAATTTCCTTACGCAGGAAGAGGCAGCTTTCTATTATTTACTGAACACGATGGCTTTGATATGGTGCGCGGGTCTGCTTATTGCGGGAACGATGACCGTGCATCAATTTACGATGGGCAAAACGCTGGTGACCATGCTGCTGACCCTCATTATGGCGGCCATTGTCATCTTCCTCATGCTGCTGCTGTACTCCTTGTTCCAGCAAATGATTGATTTTGTGTACAGCATTTATACCGAGTTGATCTTCCGGAAGTAGAAGGAGTGAGCCAGAATGAAGAACAAGAAAGTGTTATGGAGCCTAGCCATGGCAATTCTGCTTGGCGTCGTGATCGTCGTCTTGACGCTGACGTATTCCGGAGCCCCTGTCTCTCCGGTGCTGGCGGAGGGTGCACAGGAGCAAGCTGAATTTGAAGAGGGGAGGGAACTCGTTTTCTTGCAGGACAGCGGGGCGCCTGTAGAAGGTATGAAGCTTGTCGCCCAACAAGGCGAATACTCTCTTTACTACAATCCTGAGACCGCTGAGGTGGCGGTAAACGATACGGGGAGCGGTCACAGCTGGTATTCCAACCCGGTGGACGCTTCGGAGGATGCCTTGGCTTCGCCCTATGAGAAGGAGTCTCTGGCTTCCCAGTTCAGCCTGGAATTCCGGGACGAGAAAACCAATTTGCTCAAATTCCGCAGTTATCCGGATAGCGTACAGCGGGGGCAGTTTGCAGCCGAAGGGCTCAAAGATGGACTGAGGGTCATTTATACCTTGGGGGACAATTCCAAAGGAATTGATTTGCTCCCTAAATATATTTCGGCAGACCGCTTGGAGGAGGCCGTGCTGAGCAAGCTGGATGAGGCTACAGCCAAGTATGTCGCATTGCGGTATTACAAGGTGAAGGATCGTCCTGGCCTGCTGGAGAGGCTGGATGATCAGGTAGGCAAGGAGCTGGTGCTCAAGAAGATGCTTACGGCTTTCGAGCAGGCCGGGTACGATGAGAGCCAACTGGCCATCGACAATGAAGCGAACGGTGTAAGCGGAAGCTCCGTGACGGAGAAGCCGCAATTTGTCGTACCTCTGGAATACCGTTTAACTCCGGAGGGGTTGAAGGTCACTATCCCGATGAGCCAAGTAGAGGAAAATCCGAATTACCCGCTGCACAAAATTGAATTCATGGAATATTTCGGAGCGGCGGGAGCCGATGCCGAAGGATATATGTTTGTTCCTGACGGATCGGGGGCACTTATCCATCTCAACAACGGCAAAATCAACGATGACCGGTATTCTCAGGAGCTCTATGGAGGCGATAAAAATCAGAGCAGCCGCAATCGCCTTCAGGTGACGCAAAGCGCAAGGCTGCCTGTATTCGGGTTAAAAGAAGGAACACGCGCTTGGTATGCCATGATCACGGAGGGCGATGGGATTGCTAGTGTGAATGCCGACGTAGGCGGCAAGCTGAACAATTACAACCATGTCTATGCCAGCTTTGTGATTCGCAGTGAAGATGAGCTGTTCATGATGTCCGGGAACAAATTAAGCGAAGTGCGCTTAACGACAAAACCGGGCTACAAGGGCGCAATTGGCGTCGAATATAGCTTTCTGCAGGGGGAGTCTGCCAATTATGCCGGTATGGCCCGGAGTTATCAGCAGAAGCTCGTGAAGGACGGCCGGCTGGGTGCGGCTTCGCGGGAATCTTCTGGGTCAGTTGATGATGATGCGAATCCGAATCTTCCGTTTCATGTAGATGTTTTTGGGGCGATTACGAAGCAGACCGCATTTCTGGGTGTGCCCTACAACGCCATCACAGCTTTGACTACGCTGGAGGAAGCCGGTCAGATGGGCCAGGATATGCAGGAGGCAGGGATCTCTAATATTCAAATGCGTCTGGTTGGCTGGTCGAAGGGCGGAGTGAATCATAAACTAGCATCCGCCGCGACCCAGGGCAGAGTGGGAAGCAACAAGCAACTGGCGAATCTGTCCGCCTGGCTTGAGGAGCAAGGAGGCGCATTATATCCCGATGTTGCCTTCCAGCAGGTACATCATGACACGATGAATTTCTCTCCCTCTCAGGATGCCGCAAGATTTATAACCCGAGAGGTTTCCAGCCAGTCTCCCTATCGGAGCGATCTCAATCGGATGAGTCATAGCCTGTACGGGAGTTATTATTTGTTGTCTCCAGCCAAGCTGAGCCACTACGTTGATGATTTTATCAAGGGTTATCAAAAGTTAGGTGTTCCAGACGTATCCCTTCGTGATTTGGGCGATGTGTTATATGGGGATTATCGTGCGAGCCGTGTTGTCCATCGGCAGCAGGCTAAAGATGTTGTGGAAGCCGAGCTTGCCAAGCTGAATGAAAAGCAGGGGAAGATGCTGATCGTCGGCGGCAATGGATATGCGCTCGCTTATGCGGATTATGTCATTGATGCGCCGAATAGCTCCAGCCGCTTTAATATCGTGGATATAGAGGTGCCGTTCTATCAAATGGTGCTGCATGGATACGTCGGCTATGCCGGTGAAGCCGTGAATTTGTCGCCGGATCAAGATCTGGAGCGAGCGCTACTGAAGATGATTGAATATGGCGCTGCTCCCCATTTTGCCTTCACGAATTCCTCCTCCTCCGAGGTAAAGTTTACGAACTTTGATGCTCTGTACTCCACCTACTATATGGATTGGCTGCAGGAAGCTGCCGATTTGTATGCCAAGGCGAATACGGTGCTGGGGCCGCTGCATAAGGTGCGAATGACGGATCACCGGCTGGTTCAAGAGGGGGTGTATGAGACTGTGTATGAGAATGGGGTTCGTACCTGGGTGAATTATACGGCTCAAGCCGTCTTGGTTGAAGGGCATAAGGTGGAGTCTATGGGCTATGCGATTGGAGGGGGAGCGCGGTGAGGTTTCAGTGGACGTTGACTAGGCGGCGAGCACTGCTGGGCATTGCTTTTATCTCGCCGTGGCTGCTCGGCTTTGTGTTCTTGTTTCTCATCCCGTTGATCCAGTCCGTCTCATTCAGCTTTCACAAGTTGACCATTGTTGAAGGCGGTTATGAGCTGACGGCAGTGGGTTTGAATAATTTCAAGGATGCTCTGCTGGTGAATCCGACTTTTAATCGGATCCTGACGGAATCCGTGATAGATATGATCATTAATGTGCCGCTAATTTTATTCTTCAGCTTGTTTACGGCTACGCTGTTGAATCAGAAGTTCCGGGGGAGGACGGCGGCGCGGGCGATCTTCTTCCTTCCGGTGATTCTGGCTTCCAGTGCTATTACGGCAGCCGAAGCCTCGGGCCTGATTAATTTGATCGGAGATGCCAATGCCATCAATGAGTTGGGCGGCGCGGCCTCCAGTTTTAACGGTGACTACATGATTATGATGCTGCTTGATCTCGGGATTCCAGGCGTGTTCGTTGAATATCTGATGGAGGCCATTCTGCGCATTTACGATATTGTGAGCAGCTCTGGAGTTCAGATTATTATTTTCCTAGCGGCGCTGCAGAGCATACCGGGCTCTATGTACGAGGTTGCCAAAATCGAGGGAGCCACGAGCTATGAGACGTTCTGGAAGATTACCTTTCCCATGGTCAGTCCGCTCATTCTTACTAATGTGATCTATACGATTATCGACTCGTTCTCGAACAGCACGATTACTAGGACTATATATACTACAGCCTTTCAGTCGCTTAATTTTGGACTTAGTGCCGCCATGGCCTGGTTATATACGCTGGTCATCGGCATCATCCTGATCGTGATCGGAGTGAGCGTATCGCGCCGGGTCTTCTACTATGATTAGGACAAAGCTTAAGGGAGGTTAGCAGTATGGAACTGCAAAAGGCGACCGCGCGCACCAAGCGTGCGTGGCTGGGCAATGGGGGACATCGGCTGAGAAGCAAAGCGCAGAACGCCCTGTGGACTTTGTTTCGGTACGGCATCATATCGGGGATTTGCTTTGTCATTATTTATCCGATCATACGGAAGATAGCGGTAGCGATCATGGATAAGCAGGATATATACAACCCGACGATTTTCCTTATTCCGCAAAATTTCACTTTGGATAATATCAAGACAGCGATGAAGGTGCTGAATTATTTCCCTACGCTCGGCAACACGCTTGTATTCGTGACGATCACGATGCTATTTACGACGATATCCTGCGCTTTGGCGGGATATGGGTTTGCCAGGTTTCACTTTCCAGGAAAAAACATTTTGTTCGGCCTGGCGATCCTAACGATTCTGATCCCTGCCAATACGTTGATGGTACCGATGTACCTGCACTTTCGCAGCTTCGATTTTCTTGGCATCATTCATTTGCTGACAGGCAATGAGGGGATTAATCTCATCAATACGTATTGGCCTACCACGATTTCTGCTCTTACAGCCAATGGATTGAAGGCGGGGTTGTTCATCTACATTTTTCGCCAGTTTTTCCGGGGGCTTCCGAAGGAGATTGAAGAATCCGCTTTAATCGATGGAGCGGGGGGCTTTAAGACGTTTTTTCGTATTATGCTGCCGAATGCGGTACCGCCGCTTATTACCGTGCTGCTGTTCTCCTTTGTGTGGCAATACAATGACTCGTTCTATACCTCGTTATATATGAGTGAAATGAATCTGATGCCGACGATGGTTGCCTCGATCGCAGCCAATGCCAATACGGTTGCCCAATCCATGCTCCCGGGCGGGTATGACCCGAATGTGAAGATCGACCCCAACTATATTGCAATGATTGTCGATACCGGAATATTGTTAGTCATTGTTCCGCTGCTCGTGCTGTATTTGTTCGTTCAGCGATATTTCGTGGAGAGTGTGGAGCGAAGCGGTATAGTCGGATGAGATGGGAGAAGGAAACGGTGCTATCGGATAGGACTGAGAAGGAAGCGGGGTGTCGCTAATGCTAAGAAGAATGACGGCACGCCGGCGCAAATTCATGATCGGCCTTGGAATTGGCCTAGGCGGCATGCTCATGGTTGTTGGAATGATTATGGGCGCGTTAGTGATGTTGGGAAATATGGGGGAGGATGGCCATCTAATACTGCAAGTTCCGGCTGATTATAAACATCAGGACATTGCCTTTGTGCTGACGAAACTTCTGAAGGAAGGGTAAGGGAATCAGAGAATATGGAATCATTGAAGAGGTCGAGTCTACGGCTAGTTTGCTGGAGCCGCTAACCCCTGATCATTGGGGGCAGCAGAGCTCCTGTCCTTGGTGTCGATCCAGACGCGGGGCCCTTGGATATCGAGGAGCGTGAGCGCCCTGAATGGCTGGGAATGACGGGTGGTACCGACTTAGCTGTCTTGCTTGGCAATTGTGCGACGACCTTCTTCATATCGGGCTGGAAGTCGTTCACGGGGATCGACCCGGGTGTGCAGGCACGAATTTTTGGCTCGGCCCAGTAGGCATAATTCAATAATCATATAAAAAGCGGAAAAAAGCTCCCCTCTCCGCAGCAGATTTTTACATTCATCTGTTGGCAATAAGGGGAGCATTTCGTTTTGTAGGAAACCTGTTATTCTTGCTATGGCACAATATTAAACGGAACAGGAGCCGTCGGAGCAGGATGGATCTGAGCTTGACCCGGTACCCGAGTTGCCGCTTGTTTTGTTGGTGATGACTTGTAATGGCTGCTGCTGGTCTTCCTGCCATACCTGCTGCAGCACCTCCAGGAATGCCTCGCTCGGCTGTGCGCCGGATACGGCATATTTATTGTTGAACACGAAGAACGGTACTCCGCTGATTCCGAGGCGTGCGCCTTCCTGAAGCTCTTCCGTGACCGTTTGGTCTAAGGAGGCCTCTTCAAGGGCTTTGAGCGCCTCTTGCTCGTTCAGGCCGATCTCAGCGGCTAACCTGGCTAGTGTAGTGTGATCTCCCAGATCGAGCCCTTCGGTGAAATAGGCCTTGAACAGCCTTTCCGCCAGCTCGTTGGCTTTGCCATGCTGCTTGGCGAATTGCGTCAACTGGTGCGCATCATGGGTATTCGTTGGAATGACGCTGTCCATATGGTATGCCAGTCCAACTTCCGCGGCCTGCAAGGTGACTTGGTCGTTCATTTGCTTGGCTTGTTCGTAGGGCATGCCATACTTCTCGGCCAAAATCGTATTCATGTCTTTGCCGGTGTTCTTCTGCGCATCGGGAGCGAGCTCGAAGCTGCGGAAGCCGACCTCAACTTGATCCCGGTGAGCGAATTGCTCCAAAGCTGCTTCGAATTTTCGTTTGCCGATATAGCAGAACGGACAAGCGAAATCTGACCATATATCTACTTTCATGACGTACCTCCTAGGGATTTGGTATTTATAATAATGCCTTCTGGATGCACTGATGCTCTGTCGCTGCTTTACACGATCTACTCTTCGATAAGTTCCACAGGAATCAGCTTGAACTCGGTCACATCGACCAGACCGCGGTTCGAAATCCGGATGTCGGGAATGACGGGCAACGCAATCAGCGAGAAGGTCATGAACGGTGCATTCAGCGGACAGCCAAGCTGCTTCCAGGCAGCAGCCAGTTGCTTCACTTCTTGAGTTACAGTCTCCAACGGCTGATCCGACATTAGGCCAGCGATAACCATCGGTACCGAAGCGAGGATTTGACCATCACAGACCGCGATCATGCCTCCGCCAAGCTTGGCCAGCTCATTGGCAGCGAGGGCCATATCATCTGCATTTGTGCCCATGACAAGCAAATTATGGCTGTCATGAGCTACCGTAGACGCGACGGCTCCTCTTTTCAAATGGAAGCCCTGGGCAAAGGCCAGAGAGATTTGCCCTGTTCCGTGATGGCGCTCAATGCACGCCAGTTGAACGATATCCTGTTCCGGATCGGGCTGAATCATGCCCTTGGCTACGTGCAATGTGGCCGTGGCTTTGGCTGTGCGGGCGCTATTCTCTATCACATGAATTAAGTTTACTTTAGTTTTTGCGTCCTGGCTTCGGCTCGGAAGAAGGAAATCGGCTGCGGTCAGCGGTCTGGCTAAATGAACCGATTGACGAATCTTCTCCGGGTAGACATAGCTTGGGAACTGGGCTAACAGCTTACCTTCATTATAAACTAGCTCTCCGTTCGTAATAACGGCAGAGGGCTCCATTTGACGTAAATCGTCGATAAGCAGCAGGTCAGCGCATTTCCCCGGGGCGATTCCGCCGATATCTCCATCCAGTTTAAAATAGCGAGCCGTGTTGATCGTCCCCATCTGAATGGCAGTGACCGGGTCAACGCCTTCCTCGATAGCTCGGCGGATGACATGATTGAGATGCCCTTTATCGACGAGCGTCTCCGGGTAGACATCGTCGGTAACGAGCATAATGTTATCGGTTCTTACCTGATCCTCGGTAACGACTTTAATGACTTCCTTGACATCATGCCAGGCTGAGCCTTCGCGAATCATCAGGTGCATGCCAAGTCTTAGCTTGGCTAGACCTTGCTCTCGCGTGACGGTCTCATGACAGGAAGTGACTCCTGCGGCGATATAGGCTTGAAGCTGCTGCTCGTCATCGCTTGGGAAATGGCCTGTTACGGCTTTGCCAGCCTGCATGGTAGCTTTGATTTCCCCTGTCATTTTGGGTTCGCCATGAACCACACCGGGAAAGTTCATCACTTCGCCGAGACCGGCAACGCCGTCCCAGCTCATGCCTTCGGCGATATCGGCAACATGAAGCTCGGCACCCGCATCCTCCAAATCAGTTGTGGACGGAACGCAGGAAGGGAATGTGGTGTACACTTTAAGCGGCAAGCCGCGGCCTTCTTCATGCATGAGGCGGACGCCTTCCGTTCCAAATACATTGGCAATTTCATGTGGATCCATAAATATCGCCGTAGTTCCTTTGGCGAGTGCTGCCTTGGAAAATTCGGTCACGGACAGCATCGTGCTCTCTACGTGCATATGGCCATCCAGCAGTCCCGGAGAAATGTATCGTCCCGCGGCATCAATGACTTGCGTATTTTCTCCAATCGTATGGGAAGCTTGGCCTACGTAAGCAATCCGGCCATCCCTAACAGCTACATCCGTGTTTGCCAACAGCTCGCCCGTGTATACGTTAACTAGTGTTCCGTTAGTAATGACCAAATCAGCAGGTTGTGCGCCAATAGCTACCTGACCGAGATTATGGCTGATGTCATATTGTTTGTTCAAATGGTAATTGCTCATTCCATTGTCGCTCCTTTGCTTATAGCACCCTAACTGCAAGAAAGACTGTCCTCCAAGCTATACTTGGAGGACAGTCTTATATAAGTAGTAGTTACACTCCTTCAGGAGTCACTCTCTCGATGACTTTGTCTACGAGGCCGTATTCCATAGCTTCAGCAGCGCTCATGAAGTAATCGCGATCCGTGTCCTTCTCGATCCGCTCCAGCGGCTGGCCAGTACGTTCAGCCAGAATGTGATTCAATTTATCACGCATTTTGAGGATGCGGCGAGCGCGAATCTCGATATCGGTGGCTTGTCCTTCAGCACCGCCAAGCGGCTGATGAATCATGATTTCGCTGTTAGGCAGCGCATAGCGCTTGCCCTTGGTACCGGCATTCAATAGGAATGCGCCCATGGAAGCGGCAAGTCCCACGCAAATTGTCGAGACGTCCGATTTGATAAATTGCATCGTATCATAAATGGCCATGCCTGCCGTAATCGAACCGCCGGGGCTATTAATGTACAAATGAATATCTTTGCCTGGGTCTTCTGCGTCCAGGAACAGCATTTGAGCGATGATGGAGTTGGCAACGACGTCATTCACTCCGCTACCAAGGAAGATAATACGGTCTTTCAGCAGTCTGGAATAAATGTCGTATGCCCGCTCTCCGCGGTTGCTTTGTTCAACGACCATTGGAATATAACTCACCGATAAAACCTCCTTAGATTGGTTCAAGCTATTACATGCATCCCTTGCGTAAAGGTTGGACCGATCGCGAAGTAAGCAGTATAGCTTCCATTGTAATATAAATTTTGGTATCGATTCAATCAATCTCATAATTGACAAAATCGAGAAATATTAACCTCATCATAAACAATTTCAAACAGAAAGTCAAAGATGGTCAAACTGTAGAAAAAACAAAAGCACCCAAGGGTGCCTTTTGAGAAAAGCAAAGAATGTTATGTGAAATAAAAAAAGCCTTCTGTAGAAGGCTTTGTGCGTCAGAGGCTGTAAATTAAGATGGCGCGCCCGCGAGGAATCGAACCTCGATCTCAGGCTCCGGAGGCCTACGTCATATCCATTGGACCACGGGCGCAAATTTAGCGTAACAAAAATGATTATATGGTATTAGAGAATAAAATTCAAGTGGGAATTTTATGTGCGCCTCGGCCCTAAAGGACATTATATTTGTCAAAATCAAACCACTTCATAATTGAAATACAACGCTTCGCTATAAAAGATTGGAGACAGCGCATAGTAGCTGCCATCCTGTCTGACAGAGCTAAGTGGAGTGGTAACAACGGGTGACAGCCCGCCAGTGTTTGCTAAAGATCCAGTAACAGTGGAGCAATTTGTCTCTATTTACCTTGTTCTATTGCTGCTTTATATTGATCCATTCCGTTTATATAAATTACATCCGCTTCCCTAGTTCATGCTATTATCCTCTCCGTCCATATTTTCCGGAATGACATGTAAGCCTGATATGGGGATGGGACTGTTCAAACGCATAACCGTACATGACATAAAACTGCTGTGGAGACGGACAACTAATTTTAAAGTGTGATGGATTTTGTCTCGAAATAAATTTGGCACCCCGAGAGTGTATATATGGATACATGAATCAGCAATAATAGAATGAATTTTTATTTTATTGTCGCAAACAGGGCCTCTAATCCCTATGCTCACATTTCCCCAATACCAATATGCCTCCCCAATGCCTGCTTGTAAATTTGGATGATGGATTTCTATTCCGTTTGAGATTTATGGGAAGATGGATTATACCGCCTTTTTTCGCTGTTTGTAGAAGTTCCTCGAATGTTGTTGTATAAGTGGTGCAAAGATAGAGAATTATAGGGACATATCACTTGCAACAGGAACCAAAATTGGTTAAAATATCAGTGGGACTTAAAAAGTTAACCCGGGACGTTTTAAGACCAGAGGAGAAGGAGAGAAAGACGAAGCTTGCAGGAGTGGAAAGCATGCGGAATATTTTAGAAATGCAAAAGCAGCTTCTTCCAGATCTCATGGAAATTCTCAAGAAAAGGCATACCATACTTCACCAGATCATGTTATCGGATGTGATTGGTCGCAGAACCTTGGCGCTCTCGCTAAACATGACGGAACGTGTACTGCGTGCCGAAACAGATCTCTTGAAGGCTCAAGGCCTGATTGAAATCGAGAATATAGGCATGAGGATTAGCGATTCGGGCAGGAAGCTGCTGGAAGATATGGAGCCGATCGTAAAGGAAATATTCGGCCTCGCTAATTTGGAGGAGAAGATTCGTAAGGCTTTTGGATTGCGTAAAGTCGTGGTCATCCCTGGAGACTGGGAAACCTCTCCGCTAACGAAGCGGGAGCTCGGTCTGGCAGGGGCTAAGGCGCTGCTCGGAGCCATGCGCGGCGGGGACGTCGTAGCGGTCACAGGCGGCACAACGATGGCTGAAATCGCGGAGCAATTGAATCCGCCGGCGAATGCGGCGTTCAAGCAGAACTGGTTCGTGCCAGCGCGCGGAGGGCTCGGAGAGAGCCTGGAGATTCAGGCGAACACGATTGCTTCCGGCATGGCAAAGCGGGTTGGAGCAGGATACCGCCTGCTGCATGTACCTGATTTGCTCGGCAAAGAAGCGTATCAGTCACTGGTAAACGATCCGAACATTCAGGATATCGTGAGCACGATCCGTCAGGCGCGGATTGTTATACACGGTATCGGGGATGCGATGGAAATGGCCCGCCGCCGCAAACTGGATCCCTCGATGATTGAGGAGTTGCAGAAGGAAGGCGCGGTCGCAGAGTCGTTTGGTTATTATTTCGATAAAGAAGGCGTAGTTGTTCACAAAATGCTGACCTTGGGACTCCGTCTGGAAGACATCAGGAAGACGGACACGGTGATCGGAATCGCGGGCGGCAAAAGCAAGGCCAAATCTATATACGCGGTGCTGCAGTTCGGACATGAAGACATACTCGTCACGGACGAAGCCGCGGCAATGGACATCGTGAGCGAACTGGAGCAAAAAGAAAAACAGCAGAACAGCGCAATTTGATCGTTTAACTTATATTTACTCATGACTGTCTTATCAGGATGGTCTTGAATAATAAAAAAAACAAACACTGGGAGGATCTATCAATGAGTGTAAAAGTAGGTATTAACGGTTTTGGACGTATTGGACGTCTTGCTTTCCGTCGTATTCAAGACGTGGAAGGTATCGAAGTAGTAGCAATTAATGACTTGACCGACGCTAAAATGTTGGCTCATTTGTTGAAATATGATACAACTCAAGGCAAATTCGATGGCGAAGTAGAAGTTCATGACGGCTTCTTCAAAGTCAACGGCAAAGAAGTTAAGGTTATGGCTAACCGCAACCCTGAAGAGCTTCCTTGGGGCGAGCTTGGCGTTGATATCGTTCTTGAGTGCACAGGCTTCTTCACAACGAAAGAAAAAGCTGAGCTTCACTTGAAAGGCGGCGCGAAGAAGGTTGTTATCTCCGCTCCAGCTACAGGCGACATGAAAACTGTTGTTTACAACGTTAACCATGAGATCCTTGATGGTTCCGAGACAGTTATCTCCGGTGCTTCCTGTACGACAAACTGCTTGGCTCCAATGGCTAAAGTTCTTCAAGACAAATTTGGTATCATTGAAGGCTTGATGACTACAATTCACGCTTACACAGGCGACCAAAACACACTTGACGCTCCTCACGCGAAAGGCGATTTCCGCCGTGCTCGTGCAGCAGCTGAGAACATCATCCCTAACACGACTGGCGCAGCTAAAGCAATCGGTCTTGTTATTCCTGAATTGCAAGGCAAGCTTGACGGCGCAGCACAACGCGTTCCTGTAGCTACAGGTTCCTTGACTGAGCTGGTAACTGTTCTTGAGAAACAAGTAACTGCTGATGAAGTCAACGCAGCCATGAAAGCTGCTTCCGATCCAGAAACTTACGGATATACTGAAGATGAAATCGTATCTTCCGATATCAAAGGAATCACTTTCGGTTCCTTGTTCGATGCTACACAAACTAAAGTTCTTACAGTTGGCGACAAGCAATTGGTTAAAACTGTGGCTTGGTATGACAACGAAATGTCCTACACTGCACAACTTGTTCGCACACTGGAGTACTTTGCTAAGAAAGCTCAGTAATTCCTTAAATAACATCTATACATCAAAGAGGAGCGACCTGACCGCAGGACTCCTCTTTGGTTCATGATTGAAACCAGAAAACAACGCTTGACGAGTTTCTGGAGATGCTCTTTATGAAGTTATAGAATCGACATTCACACACACAAATATAGAGATAGAAGCACCGCTTAGGAGAGAAATCAATCAAGAGAACCAGGCGTTTAAATGGCGTAAAGCCATAGCCGCAAACCTTAGGAGGAACGTGGAGATGAACAAGAAAAGTGTACGTGATGTGGAAGTAGCCGGCAAACGCGTATTTGTCAGAGTCGATTTTAACGTCCCAGTTCAGGATGGTAAAATCTCCGATGATACTCGTATTCGTGAGACGCTGCCTACCATTAACTATTTGGTTGAAAAAGGCGCTAAAGTTATTCTTGCGAGCCATATGGGCCGTCCGAAAGGTCAAGTGGTCGAGTCCCTTCGTTTGAATCTAGCTGCAGAACGTTTGTCCGAATTGATTGGTAAAAAAGTAGCAAAAGCAGACGAAGCGGTTGGCGAAGCCGTCAAAGCGCAGGTCGATGCTCTGAACAACGGCGATGTTCTTGTACTAGAGAACGTTCGTTTCTACCCGGGTGAAGAGAAGAATGATCCAGAGCTTGCGAAGCAATTCGCGGAGCTGGCTGATCTGTTCGTGAACGATGCGTTTGGCGCGGCTCACCGTGCCCATGCTTCCACGGAAGGTATCGCTCATCATCTGCCAGCGGTATCCGGTTTATTGATGGAGAAGGAGCTTGACGTTCTCGGCAAAGCATTGTCGAATCCTGATCGTCCTTTCACCGCAATTATCGGCGGTTCCAAAGTTAAAGACAAAATCGATGTCATCGACAACTTGCTCAACATTGCTGACAACGTATTGATTGGCGGCGGTCTGACTTATACCTTCTTCAAAGCGCAAGGCCATGAGATCGGCAATTCGTTGCTTGATGACAGCAAGCTTGATGTAGCGCTTGAATTCATCGAGAAGGCGAAAAAGCTTGGCAAGAACTTCGTACTGCCTGTAGACGTCGTTGTAGCTGATGACTTCAGTGCGGATGCCAACAACAAAGTAGTAGACATCGACAGCATGCCTGCTGAGTGGGAAGGTCTTGATATCGGGCCGAAGACTCGTGAGATTTATGCGGACATTATCAAAAAATCGAAATTGGTCGTATGGAACGGACCTATGGGTGTATTTGAAATTGATATTTTCGCAGGTGGAACTCGCGAGGTAGCTGAAGCTTGCGCATCGACAGAAGGCTACACCATTATCGGTGGCGGCGATTCGGCGGCAGCAACGGAGAAATTCAATTTGGCGGATAAAATGGATCACATCTCCACAGGCGGCGGCGCTTCCCTGGAATTCATGGAAGGCAAAGCGCTTCCGGGCGTTGTGGCTCTGAACGACAAGTAATTATTTAGTGATAGATAAAGGAGTGAACCGCATGAGAACACCGATCATTGCAGGGAACTGGAAGATGTTCAAAACCGTTCCTGAAGCAAAAGCTTTCTTCGAGGCGGTAAAAGGCAAAGCGGAAGTAGAAGGCGTAGAGAGCGTAATTTGTGCTCCTTATACGAATCTTCCGGCTTTGGTCGAAGCAGCTAAAGGAACAAAAATCAAAATTGGTGCTCAAAACCTGCATTTTGAAGATGAAGGTGCATTTACCGGTGAAATCAGCGGCGGAATGCTGAAGGATCTGGGCGTGGATTATGTCATTATCGGGCATTCGGAGCGCCGGGCTTACTTCGGAGAGACGGACGAAATCGTGAACAAGAAGGTTCATGCTGCATTCAAGCATGGCTTGACTCCGATTCCTTGTGTTGGCGAGAAGCTGGAAGAGCGTGAAGCTGGCCAAACGAAGGAGGTTGTTAAGGTTCAGACCGAAGCAGCCCTTCAAGGATTGTCTGCGGAGCAGGCAGCACAGGTCGTTATCGCTTATGAACCGATCTGGGCGATTGGAACAGGCAAATCCTCGACGGCACAGGATGCGAACGAAGTGATTTCTTACATCCGCAGTCTGGTCAAAGATTTGTACAATGAAGAAGTTGCCGGCAAAGTCCGTATCCAATACGGCGGCAGCGTAAAACCTGAGAATGTGAAGGAATATATGGGCCAAAGCGATATCGATGGCGCGCTTGTTGGCGGTGCCAGTTTGCAGCCGGTTTCTTATATTCAATTGGTCGAGGGGGCGCAGTAAATGGCAGCTCCAAGACCTGTAGCATTGATCATCATGGACGGTTTCGGGCTTCGGAATACAGCGGAAGGCAACGCGGTTGCGCAGGCTCACAAGCCTAACTATGACCTTTACCTGAAGCAGTACCCGAACACGACGCTAACCGCTTGCGGCGAGGCTGTAGGCCTGCCGGAAGGGCAAATGGGCAACTCCGAGGTCGGCCACTTGAATATCGGTGCAGGACGCATCGTGTATCAGGATTTAACCCGGATTTCCAAGTCGATCCGTGAAGGCGAGTTCTTCGAGAATGAGACCTTGGTTGATGCTGTTCGCAGTGCCAAGGCGAATGGGACGAAGCTTCACTTGTACGGGCTACTCTCCGACGGCGGTGTCCACAGCCATATTGACCATTTGTTCGCTATGCTTGATCTCGCGAAGAAGGAAGAGATGAACGAGGTCTATATTCATGCGTTCCTGGATGGCCGCGACGTGGCTCCGGACAGCGCTAAAGGCTTCATCGAGCGTCTTATCGCGAAGATTGAGGAAGTCGGAGTAGGCAAGATCGCCACGGTGCAAGGCCGCTACTATGCAATGGATCGCGACAAGCGTTGGGATCGCGTTGAGAAATCGTATCGCGCCATGGTATACGGCGAAGGCCCTAAATATACTGATCCGATTACAGCCGTGACGGAATCCTACGAGAAATCGGTATTTGACGAGTTCGTCATGCCGACCGTTATCGTGGATGGACATGATCAGCCGATCGCTCTCGTCGAGTCCGGTGACTCTGTCGTGTTCCTGAACTTCCGTCCTGACCGGGCCATTCAATTGTCGAACGTATTTACGAATAAGGATTTCCAAGGCTTTGACCGGGGGCCGAAGTTCCCGCAAGGTCTGCATTTCGTCTGCTTGACGCTGTTTGCAGAGACGGTAGAAGGTTATGTAGCCTACAAACCAAAGGATCTGGATAACACGTTTGGCGAGGTTCTCGTGCAGCATGGAAAGACACAGCTTCGAATTGCCGAGACAGAGAAATACCCTCACGTTACATTCTTCTTCAGCGGTGGACGGGACGTACAGCTGCCTGGGGAGACACGGGTACTCATTAATTCGCCGAAGGTCGCGACATATGACCTTAAGCCGGAGATGAGCGCTTATGAAGTGGCTGAGGCAGCGGTGAAGGAGATTGAGTCCGATAAGCATGACGCGATCATTCTGAACTTCGCTAACCCGGATATGGTAGGCCATTCCGGTATGCTGGAGCCAACGAAAAAAGCGGTGGAAGTGACCGATGAATGCGTAGGCAAAGTGGTGGATGCTGTTAAAGCAAAAGGCGGTGTCGTCATCATCATCGCCGACCATGGCAATGCTGACATGGTATTCGATGAGAATGGCCGTCCATTTACTGCGCATACGACGAACCCGGTTCCTTTTATCGTGACCGATGAAAATGTTATACTACGTGATAGCGGCATCCTGGCGGATGTGGCACCAACGCTTCTGGACTTGATGGGTCTGCCGAAGCCAGAAGAAATGACAGGCACCTCGATGATCGCCAGCCGCAAAGGCTAAATTGTCCGAGCCTAGCTTCGGGGAAGTGGCTTAAGAGAATGCAAGAGAAGTAGAAGAAGATTTCAAATACGCATATAAAAGGAGACTATACAATGACTATTATTTCTGACGTGTACGCTCGCGAAGTCTTGGACTCCCGCGGTAACCCGACGGTAGAAGTTGAAGTATATCTGGAGTCCGGCGCAATTGGCCGTGCTATCGTTCCTTCCGGCGCTTCCACAGGCGCTCACGAAGCTGTTGAGCTGCGTGACGAAGACAAATCTCGTTACCTCGGTAAAGGGGTATTGAAAGCTGTTGAGAACGTAAACGAAATTATCGCTCCAGAAGTGATCGGCATGGATGCCCTGGATCAACTTGGCATTGACAAGCTGATGATTACTTTGGATGGAACACCTAACAAAGGCAAGCTCGGCGCAAACGCGATCCTGGCTGTGTCTATGGCTGTAGCTCGCGCAGCAGCTGACGCACTAGATCTCCCATTGTATGTTTACCTTGGCGGATTCAACGCAAAGCAGCTTCCAGTTCCAATGATGAACATCGTAAACGGCGGCGCGCATGCAGACAACAACGTAGACGTGCAAGAGTTCATGGTTCTGCCAGTAGGCGCACCTACTTTCAAAGAAGCTCTTCGTGTAGGCGCTGAAATTTTCCATAACCTGAAATCCGTACTTAAAGCTAAAGGCCTGAACACGGCTGTAGGCGACGAAGGCGGCTTCGCTCCTAACTTCTCCTCCAATGAGGATGCTCTGTCTTCCATCATTGAAGCGATCGAGAAAGCTGGCTACAAACCTGGCGAAGATGTTGTTTTGGGCATGGACGTTGCTTCCACAGAGTTCTTCAAAGACGGTAAATACCATCTTGAAGGCGAAGGCAAGTCCTATACTCCAGCTGAATTCGTTGATTTGATGGCTTCTTGGGTGGATAAATACCCAATCGTTACGATCGAAGACGGCTGCTCCGAGGACGACTGGGAAGGTTGGAAATTGCTCACTGAGAAATTGGGCAACAAAATTCAACTCGTGGGCGACGACCTGTTCGTAACAAACACAGAGCGTCTGGAAAAAGGCATCAAAGACGGTATCGGTAACTCCATCCTGATTAAAGTGAACCAAATCGGTACGTTGACAGAAACTTTCGACGCGATTGAAATGGCAAAACGCGCAGGTTACACAGCAGTTATCTCTCACCGTTCCGGCGAGTCCGAGGATAGCACGATCGCTGACATCGCTGTAGCGACAAATGCAGGCCAAATTAAAACGGGCGCACCTTCCCGTACAGACCGCGTTGCGAAGTACAACCAATTGCTTCGCATCGAAGACCAATTGGGCGAATTGGCTCAATACAACGGCTTGAAATCCTTCTACAACCTGAATCAGTAATATCGATAACGTGATATTGCATTCTGAGTGATCTAATTAAAAAGCGATAAGTCATTCCTGAATAGGATTGATTTATCGCTTTTTTTGTTTCTATGGGTTTTAATCAGATCAGAGTATGTTGGCACTACCCCATAAGAAGGTTACAACATCTGCAACTCTACCAGCAGGTATAAAAGTAACTAAATATTCGCCCAAATCAAGGATGATTCCACCTACATCAAACCATGAAAAACTTCCGCCATCAACAGCATTAAAAAGAGCCCGGATCTTCCAAAGAATGCTGTTGTAAAAATTAGTGAACTCCCCTACAATATTGAATTTCCTCCAAGCAAGTTGTGCGATCGACCATGCTACATCTCCTAGACTGGATGTACCTGTAAAGGCATTGTAAAAAAGTGACATAAAAATCCTCCTTTATAATTTGAAGTTATTTACAATTTTATATTACTAGATTTTAAGTGTCTGCAATCAATAATCAATTGAATAGCGGACATATAGCCTTGAATTACCGGGTTTTCCAACTCTAGGTGAAATAAACATACATTATATTGAAATAAAACAAATATTATGTTAAATTTGAAAAAACAATCGTAATATACTAATTATGGAGGCGATTTGGTGAAAAAGACGTGGATTGCTGTTTTATTGTCGTTTTTCCTTCCTGGCTTTGGACACTTTTATTTAGGGAAAGTGAAAAAAGGATTTATATTATTAAGTTCATATTTATTGTCGTCTTTATTACTTACTTTGTTAATCGGGATTATACCACTGATGTTTATATGGATTTATTCTATGCTTGATTCTTATAAATTGGTGGATGCTGTTAATTCAGAAATAAACCAAACTCGTATAACATAGGAGCGAAAATATGAGAGTTATGCTGCGATGGTTTCCTTTATATTGCCTATTTTGTTTAGTCGTCATTTTTTGTGGTTTTATAAATGGACAATCAAGTGAGGCCAATAAACAGATAGGTCAACTTCATCTGAATGATGCCTTGTGGATTTTTATAATTAACTCTTTTCAGATAATTATTTGGTTTGCATTATCTCCTATAGGAATATCTGTTTTATTTACAGTCGTTTTTTTGTACGGAATGGGTCAAGCACCATATGGTATTGAAGCAAATCCGGTAACATACTATATGTCATCATTTAGCCACGGCATATTAGAGATTTTTGTGAGTTATATCGTTTTAGTTTTCACATTTCAACAGTTTAGGTGTTTTTACCAATATTTAAAATATAAAGATATGCGTATTTTAAAAAAACTTTATTTAAATCTCATATTACGGTACATTCCAGCATCCTTAATCCTGATGTTCATTGCTTCTTTTCTAGAAGTATATCTATCAAATAGAATCTTTCTGGCTTTCATCGATTGATTTAAATATATTTCCTTAGAATAAGGAGGAGAATGTGATTTATTACTTTACCCAACCATTTTTAAAACAATCCACCAAGAAGATTCATAAAATAACTACTGAACAACAGGAGGTGGTTGGAGGAATACAACGCTATTACAAAACCCCATTCCAACGTTGTGTTGATTTTATCCTTGATGGATTTTTCTTGAACTTTAAAGTTTATGATAAAGAAGGAAAGCTTATAGTTGAGGCCATTGATAAGCTGACTCTTATAAGAGATAGTTGGGATATTATTGAAGATGGCAGTAGACATCACTTAAATTGTGTTACCAAAATCAAAACTAATCCTCGTTATATTTTTAGTTACCATGGGGAAGAATTTGTTATTCAAAAGGACTTCATGGACAAATACATACGGATTAAAGACGTAAAAACGAATAAAGTAATATCGGAGTATGAGTACTTGACTCTAACACCACCCAGAAAGGTAAGCATCAACATAATAGAGCCTACATTAAGTATCTATGTAATAATATGTCTCAACTTAATACTATCTACTAAGTACGATTAAAGATAACAACATTTTAAATATTTTTATTAGGAGGAGCCATGATTCTAGAGAATGTGGAGGATCGTTTAATCATAAAAAAACGAAACCATATTTTATTATTGGATATTGATGAAATTATGTTTATTGAGCGTTGCAGAAGTCATAGTATTATTAATACACTGTACGAAGAAATACTGATTAATAATACATTAAAGGAAATTATAGGTTTGCTCCCAAAGGAATTTGTTAGGGGACATCGATCCTTTATAGTGAATAAAAGGTTAATTAAAGAGTTAGTATTACTTAATGAAAACGTGTATGAAGCGGTTTATACGGATAATAAGTATGCCTTAATTCATAAAAAATCACTAGAGTTTATATTGGAGTAATTTCAAGGTTGTCAGGAGGAATCATGTTGGAGCCAATTGTGGAAGCTATAAATTTAACCAAAAAAATACAGGGTAAAGATATTATAAAATGTTTAAACTTTAAGATTAATCCTGGTGAAATAATTGGATTTATAGGGCCGAATGGTTCAGGAAAATCAACAACTATGAAAATGATGATGGGTTTAATATCGATTACTGAAGGCGATGTAATAGTAAAAGGGAAAAGTGTTAAAAATAATAGAGAAGCAGCTTTAGTTCACATGAGCGGTATTATTGAATATCCTGAAATGTATTCATTTTTGTCTGGTTTTGACAATTTGGTTCATTTTCAAAGAATACGTGGCAGTAAGAACGTGAATAAAATTAAACAGGTAGTTGAACTGCTTGGCTTATCTAAAGATATTCATCACAAGTTTGGTATTTATTCCTTAGGAATGAAACAACGACTGGGACTCGCCAATGCACTTCTTTACTCCCCTGATGTGATAGTTCTTGATGAGCCTACAAATGGCTTAGACCCGGAAGGAATTCAGGAAACACGAGAATACTTAAAGATGATTGCTAAGGAAAATGGAATATCTATCTTTATTTCCAGTCATTTATTATCTGAAATTGAACTCATGTGTGATCGTATTTTGATTATTAGAGAGGGAGAGATTAGATATGATGGCCCCATAAGCGAATTTTTGAATGAATCAAGAAATTCTAAGGTAAGGGTTGTTATAAAGATAGATAGAAAAGATTATAGTAGTGCACTGGAATTATTTCAAGAAAATGTGGTAGATATGAACGAGAGTCATGGTCTGACAATTAGTATTCCTTATCACGATATCCCTCTTGCTGTAGAGCAGTTGGTTTTAAATCATGTAAAAGTGTACTCACTTACCTCACAGACAGAATCTCTTGAAGAGCGGTTCATAAAATCTTCAGGAGGCATAAAATGAAACTACTCGGGTGTTTAATAGCAAATGAAAGTTTGAAATTGTATAGGCGTAGAATACTATGGATTATGATGGTTTTGCTGCTGTCAATAATTATTTTAACGTTAATAGTGACATTGAGTTCAAAAGAAAGTCCTTCACAGGGCTGGAGGAGCCATATCTCCGGTGAAATACAACAACTTCGTGCTCAACTTTCAGATGATAGTGTACCGCCTGAGTTTAAAAAAAGTAATATTCAAAAAATGATAAATCTATATGAGTATAGACTTGCAAATGATATACCACCTCTATATAATGACACTGCTTTTGGATTTGTTCAGTCTACGGCTGGTTACACAGGCATCATCACATTATTTATCATATTGTTGGCTTCCAGTAGTGTGTCTCAGGAATATCAATGGGGAACGATCAAGTATTTGTTAATGAACCCTGTAAGTAGATGGAAGTTTTTGTTGGCCAAATTTTTTTCTATTATACTGGTAACATTGCTTTTCTATATAACGTTAATATGTATGTCATCTATTATAGGATTAGTAGCGTTCCGACTTAATGATACTTCGACCCGTTATGTTTATTTTTTTAAAGATAGTATAAGGAATGTCTCAATCTGGCTTCATTTCCTTCAATATTTTGGTGCTAAGCTGGTTGGAACAATCATGATCGCTGCTTTTGCTTTCATGTTATCTACTATTTTTAAAAAAAATACTCTTGCCTTAACCCTAAGCATACTCATTCAATTTACAGGAACAATAACGGGAAGCATTCTGTCTTTTCTTGATAAGAGTATTGCGAAATATTTGTTCTTTACAAATACTAACTTATATCAATATGTAGAGGGCATTCCCCCCTCAGGAATGAGTTTTTCATTTTCTGTTTTTATCCTATCGGCTTATTTGATTGTGTTTGGATTTGTTTCAGTGATCATTTTTAGCAAGAGAGATATAACATGAACATTAAAGGAGCCTAATCCATGAATAAAGAGGAAAAGTACCGAGAGTTTACTGTTAAGTATAACCACAATCAAGTCATAGCTTATAAGGATCCAACCTATGTTTTACGGATCGGAGCAAAGAATAACAAAATTTATATTGAAATGAATAGCACTGTTACGTGTAATTTAAGGATGGAATTATATCCAGAACTTTTTGAAAACATAATTAAGCACCTGCGGCCTTTGGATTAGGTATCGAATGTAGGACAGGAGCCGCAGGTGATAAGTTAGCTTGTTTAAGTTGTCATTCCTTGGAGGTTATGATACAATAGTAATGCTGTTTTTAAAGTTTTCTGTTTATAACATAATGGAATCATAATTATATTCAGCTATGGAATTTTGGATGTTCTCACTTAGGAGGTGGATACAATGGATTTGTTTTTGAAAGTGTTGCTCATTATTTTTTCCATCGGTGTAATTGTGGCAGTCCTTCTGCAGGAAGGTAAGAGTGCTGGTCTTACCGGCGCCATCTCCGGAGGAGCGGAACATCTATTTGGTAAGGCGAAGGCACGCGGCATGGAGCTCGTTCTGGAACGGATTACCGTTGGGCTGGCTGCAGGATTCTTTATCCTGGCCATTGCTGTTGCCGTTGCAATTAAATAAGTAAATGTAGAGAGCCTCGTTCTTTGCGAACGAGGTTTTTTTTGTGTACTGATCCTTGATGTCCCAAGTGATTGCCAGCCTAGAAATTTGAGGACAGTTAAGATGCGATTCAGGGGAAAAATGCAGTTCGGGGATTTAAGGAGAAACGGATGCGGACGGTTAAATTCGTGTATACTAGGGTATATACATGAAGAACATTTGTAGTATTTCATGGAAATTAGCATCCCAAAATACATACCGGTTAAGGACGAGCCGGGCCGAGGTGAGCTGTTATGGTAACAGAGTCAGAGTTGCTTGATTTTATGCGGGAGACCGCTTATAAACCGATGACCTATCAAGAGCTTGAAGAGCATTTCCATATTGCGGACGCGAAGGAATTCAAGGAGTTCCTGAAGCTGCTGAACCGCTTGGAGCAGGAAGGAAAAATCATACTGACGCGAACTCACCGTTACGGCATGCCGGAACGGATGGATTTGGTGCGGGGACGGTTGCAGAGTCATGCCAAAGGCTTCGCTTTTCTCATTCCAGAGGATCGCGAGCATCCCGACGTATATATTCATGCGAATGATCTCAAGAGCGCTATGAATGGCGATACCGTGCTTGTGCGCGTCAATTCTAAAAGTGTGGCGGGCGGCAAGCTGGAGGGGGAAGTCGTACGGGTCGTTACTCGCGCTATTACCCAGGTTGTCGGCGTGTTCCAAAATGAAGAGGCCTACGGCTTTGTCATACCGGACGATAAGCGAATTAATCGCGATATATTTATTCCGAAAGAGGCTTTTGGCGGGGCGGCAAACGGACAAAAGGTCGTCGTGCGCATCGTTCAATATCCAGAAGGCAGAGCTGCGGCAGAAGGCGAAATTATCGAGATTCTCGGACATAAGGATGATCCGGGCGTCGATATACTGTCGATTATTCGCAAACATCAATTGCCGGAGGCTTTTCCCGAGGATGTGATGGAAGAGGCGTTGAACACGCCGGAAGAGATCGATCCGGCAGAAATTGCGAAGCAAGGGCGGCGGGACTTGCGGGACAAGGTAATCGTGACGATTGACGGCGAGGATGCCAAGGATCTAGATGATGCGGTCAACGTAGAACGTCTGCCCAACGGCAACATTAAGCTGGGTGTGCATATTGCCGATGTCGGCTACTATGTTCGCGAGAAATCGAAGCTCGATCAGGAGGCGTACAACCGGGGCTGCAGCGTATATTTGGTCGATCGGGTCATTCCGATGCTTCCGCACCGGCTGTCGAACGGCATTTGTTCCTTGAATCCGAAGGTGGATCGCTTTACGCTCTCGTGCGAAATGGAATTCAATGAGCAGATGAAGGTCGTGAAGCATGATATATTTACGAGCGTGATTCGCACGAAGGAGCGGATGACGTATACGAACGTCCGTAAGATTGTGGAGGACGAAGATTCGGAGGTAACGGAGCGATACAGCGACTTGGTGGATATGTTCCGCCTAATGAAGGAGCTGGCGCTTAAGCTTCGAAGCAAACGGATGCGCCGCGGAGCGGTGGATTTTGATTTCGAGGAATCCAAGGTCATTGTAGACGAGAACGGGAAGCCGACGGATATCGTCAAAAGAGAGCGCTCAATCGCGGAGCAGATCATCGAGGAATTCATGCTGGCAGCGAATGAGACGGTGGCGGAGCATTTCCATTGGCTCAAGATTCCGTTTATTTACCGAATCCATGAGAACCCGGATCAAGAAAAGCTGCTGAATTTCATGATGTTCGTTGCAAACTTCGGGTATACGGTCAAGGGCGGCAAGGGAGATCACATTCATCCCCGTGCGCTTCAGAAGCTGCTGGAGGATATTCAAGGCACGAAGGAGCAGACGGTCATCAGCACGATGATGCTGCGCTCCATGAAGCAAGCGAAATATGATGCGGAAAGCACCGGGCACTTTGGACTCGCTGCTGAGTTCTATACGCATTTTACCTCGCCGATCCGTCGTTACCCAGACTTGGTCATTCACCGGGTGATTCGCGAGGTCATTGAGAGTGGCGGGGTGCTTACGGCAGCACGTCAAGACTATTTGAACAGCCGAATGCAAGAAATCGCCCAGCAATCGTCCGAACGGGAACGGGTTGCCGTAGAGGCGGAGCGAGATACGGAGCAGCTGAAGAAGGCCGAGTTCATGCTTGATAAGGTCGGGGAAGAGTTCCCGGGTATTATCAGCAGCGTGACAAGCTTCGGGATGTTCATCGAGCTGGAGAACACGGTGGAGGGATTGATCCGTCTTAGTGCGATGACGGACGATTATTATCACTTCCATGAGCAGCATATGGCGCTGATCGGGGAGCGCACGTCGAAGATTTACCGTATCGGTGATGAGGTCGAGATTCGCGTAGCCAGGGTCAATATGGACGATCATACGATCGATTTCGAGATGGTCGATATGAAGCCGCGGCGCCGGGGAGAAGGCTCTTTCGAAGACGGCTTCGGCGGACGATCTGGCGGCAAGAGTGGGAAACCGTGGCAGGGAGCTGGCGGCAAAGGCGGCAAGAATGGCGGCGGTAAAGCCGGGAAGAAGGCCGGTGCTGGCAAGGCGTTCGGCAAGGCGGGCAAAGCCGCTGGGGGTAAGGGCAAAGGAGTCGCTGGCGGTAAAGGCAAAGCCGCGGCCGGAGGCAAGCGCAGCAAGCGCGGTGCGGGAGCCGCTGCTCTAGATGCTGGGCCAGCGGTGAGCTTTGGCTTTGGCTCCGGCAAGGGGGGCTATGCTGCAGGGCCGGCGGCCACGAGCCGCAATGCGGGCGGCGGCGCGGCAGGTAAGGGCTCACGGCGGAAGAAGACGTCCGCGAGCGGGATTTTCATCGGCGGCGGCACCAGTGGTGCGCCGGACGCCGATGGGAAGCCGCCGCGCAAGAAGCGATAGCTCTTGCGCATGCGGCTGGCCGTGGCCGGAACGGCGCGGCCATTCGCGGCGGCCCCCAGTGGTGGGGCCGCTTGTTGTGAGCGCCCGCGGTNCAGGGAGTTGATACAATTGACTTCTGATATACTAGAGTCAGTGACCTGGCAAAATGGTGATGAGGAGGATGAACGTGGGTAAGAAGAATGATGGCAAGGTGTTGGCACAGAACAAGAAGGCTTCCCATGATTACTTCATCGAGGACACCTTTGAGGCAGGCATCGTGCTGACTGGAACAGAGATCAAGTCGATCCGAGGTGGAAGAGCGAATATTAGCGATGCATTTGCGACAATTCGCAACGGGGAAATCTTCATTCACAATATGCATGTCAGCCCGTTCGAGCAAGGGAATCGGAATAATCCGTCCGATCCGACACGTGCTCGCAAGCTGCTGCTGCATAAGGCGCAAATCAGCAAGCTGCTTGGCTTGTCCAAGCAGGCAGGATACTCGATCGTGCCGCTGAAGATTTATATCCGCAACGGCTATGCCAAGCTGCTGATTGGCCTTGGTAAAGGGAAGAAGCAGTATGACAAACGGGAAGCCGCAGCCAAGCGGGATGCTCAGCGTGACATCCAGCGCGTGCTTCGCGAGAAGCAGAAGGTTGCGCGGTAATCATACTCTACTAACATAGAAGCAAAGCTTCGGAACATAAGCAAAACCTCGGATCACAGCGGCATGATGCTTGCTGAAATCCGAGGTTTTTTGATGCCTCCTAGAGAGAGGTTGGCGGTTTTTTATTTTCATCTTCAAGTTCGAACTTTGATTTGAATCTGGAGTCTTCGTCAGCTTCTTGCTGTGGATCGCTTGGATGGGAGTTGTGGGAGATTTGATCTACTCCGTCCTCTAGGTCAGTCTCTAGGTCGGGATCTTCCTGTTGCTTGTTCTTGCCTTTCCCGCGGAGCTTATTGAACAGCCACACGAGCGGGAGCAATAACACGAACCAGAACTTTTTGATCAGTACGGCAAGCAAGCCGAACAGTCCCGCTTTTTTGGCAACCGCCAGCCCTGCCCCTCCCAGGATGAGTCCTGTTAATCCCATTGAGGACTTTTTATCGACCGCAGGATCAAAATCCTCATAGGTTTTCCCTGGGTTAATCACAAGGTTCGGCAGGATGTCGCGCTCCATTTTCGCACGGTCTGCGGCCAGGTTCTCAGGGTCTGAGGCTAGAATGACGGATAGGTAGCCAGTACGCGTCAATATGCGGACATGATAATTAATGATCTTTTCCCCTTTGTAATTATGAAGGAGTAAAGACCACGTGAGGCTCCGCAAGGATTCGTTATAAGTCGGCTCGATGTCCCATCCTTCCACATAAAGACGGTTGTGCTCTGCAATTTCTTTGTTGACTTCCTCTGTGCCTTTTTTGAAGCTATCCAGAAGCTTGTCGGCATCGATCTCGGTCTTCTCGTCATCCGAGATATGACCGGAGTCTACGTATTCGAAGTAAGTTACCCAGTAAGCATCTTCGTCTATAGGAAAAACAGCCCCGATCTCTAGATCAGAAGGGACTTGTCCATATTGTCTGATATAGGCTTTAACATCGGCCCCATTCAGAAACACGTAATCTTCATTAATATTGACCTGCGCGATGTCCCCCACGGGTAACGGCTGGTCCGAGCCCTGAATCCAGTTCAGGTTGGTTTCATTGACGGCTTCAGCACTGGCGGATAAAGGCGCGGCCAAGGTACTGATGACTAGAATCCAGGCCATCATAAAATGTGTTGCATGACTTTTGAAAAAACAGCTAATTTTCATAACATCCTCCAATATTAGTTTGTCCAACCACTTATATCGGAGAATGGTGTTATATTTTGTAGATTAATGTTTAATATTACCTTGTAAGCTGGTATTAGCGGCTTGAAAACTTGCATTTCGATGTTGAGGTTGCTACAATTATGGTCTAGCTGCCATTAAATCACCAGACATGAAACATGGTGAAAGTGGTATAATGATTGTAGTCAAGTTGAAGCGATATTCGCTGAATTGGCTATACTAAGTGCAAACAGCACTTATGCGCGGAATGATCGGCCTCGATAGCCGACCCATTCGAATCACCGTTTAGGCGGGCGGTATATTGTAGACCGCTTATCTTATTACGGGGGCGTTTTTGGATTCGACGGGGGTAGATCGAGCATAGGTAGCGGGTAGTGGGGACGCGTCCGCTTTATCAACGCTAAAGCCAATTAAACGGCAAACAACAAACAAACTACGCTCTCGCAGCTTAATAACCTGCAGACGTGCTCTCGCTCTGTATCGCCCATGTACCGGGATGAGGGCCCAACTTTAGTGGGATACGCTGTCTAGTCTCCGCCTGCGGCTAGCTGAAGAAGACAACCAGGCTGACCTGAAGGGAATCCGGTGACAGGGAGTTCGAGTATCGCTTACGATGCTAGCCATTGCTTTGCAATGACTTTCAGGTGACATCAAAACTGTCACTACACCCGTAGAAGCTTATGTGGCGTTGCCTTCGGACAGGGGTTCGACTCCCCTCGCCTCCATAGTACCATCAGAAAAGCGACCTCGTGAGGTCGCTTTTTTGTGTTTTCGTATGCGTTGCGGTTGGTAAAACCGCTTGGATGCTGGAATTGTGGTGATGCTAACGATGAATAAGAAATATTTCTGATAGTGTAGGTGGTGGTGCCGCTTCGAGTAAGTGTACAAAATATCTAAGAATACTGCTATTACTTAATTACTTTGATCCGCATGATTAACGTGTCCGTCTAACTTTAACTGTGGTATGGCGAGTTTCCTTTCGATTCGTACAAAGGTTTTTGTCATTTCAGTTAATACAATAGCTTCTTCTTGATTTATTGTTGGGGTTTGAAGGTTCCCATGCCCCGCAAGTGGTTCAGTATTCCTCCGTCGAAATATCTCGTGAATGTAATCGAGTATTGGATTTGGTAATTTGGAATCATGTCTGTACCTCTCAAAAAAGTTGCCTAAACTCTTATTTTGAATAGTTTGCAAATTAACAATGTCTTTAGCTAATGTCTCAAAAATTGAAGCACTTGAGTGTAGAACTGCTGAGTAATCCTTATCGAACAGAGAGCGTTCCATTCGATTTATAAGTAACCTTATATTTGGATGCTCGTTCGAAAAAGGACTTTCTTCAATATCTTCGATGGATGAAATTTGTACATGAGCATGCCCTTCATATCCAATCTTTTCAATAAGAAATGAACAACCATCATCGCATAAAATTTTCATTACCAAATCTGCATCGATCAGATTATTTTCAATGTAATCAGCGAGTGTTTCAATAAGTTGAATTGTGTCAGGGCGACGCATAATAAGCTCAATTTCACCTATATGCCAAGCATACTCTACTTCATTGTATTGACCCAAGTAATCAGCTTCTAAAACATACAACGGTAAATTTAGAACATTTCTCGCTATATTAATAAACCTGTTTTGCCGCAATATTTCTATATCAGAATTGTCGCTTGTTGATATTCTGCGAATTAAACGTGTTAGTTGCAAACGAGCATTATCGGAGATAACTTCATATTGAAGTTTTTCTCTATCTGCTTTTTCCAAACCTAAAAAAGTCATGTTTCTAGCTCTCCTTCCCTATCTGCTTTCCTTCCCAATCCCATTCTCCATCCAGAGACTTATTATACAATCTGTAAACACCTTTTCCTGTTCGATAATATAAGTCTTTCTGTCCAGAAGGATAATGTCTTCGGGAGGTATGGTTCACACAATCACAATAGACTTGGCAATCAACAGTAGAACGGTTTATATCAGGATACTGTTTTACCAACTCGTTATATACATCGGAAAGTCGGAATTCTTTAGATAGATCATTGTTAGTAATCGTTTGGACTGCCTCATGAACTGCATCTTTGATTTTGATCGGCTGGTTCCATCTTGGGGAATTAATGTTAGTTCTGACCTTTGATGAAGAAGCTACACCTAAATCCTCGTAGCTACCAATTTTCTCCGTGCTGGTGATGTATTCTCCTTGTTCAGATTTTATAGACTTTATATTCAATACAAAAAATCTTCATTTGATACTTGGTGCGTAGATGGGATGTAACTTGCCTGATGATAGGAGTAACCTCTTCAGCTATAATAAAGATTTTCTGATTTCGATTAAATTCAATCTGTATATCGTCTTCGCCATCTGGATGAAAAACATCTTTGAAAGCTTGTAATAAATCACAATTTTCAAAACTGCTTCGAGATTTGAAATATTCACAGGAAATATTGTTTAGTTCATCATATGTTAAGCTCGATGCCCATGCCGCGTATTCTAAAGCTTGTGCAACAACCTCACGAGGTGTTTTTCCCTTTTTAAGTTCAACAATTACTAGATCTCCTGATGAATCAATGCCGATTAGATCAGGATACTTTCCAGTATCTCCGATTGATGCTCTTACTTGCCGACCTACCCATATTAACGTGTCGCCATCATCTTCTTCAAAGAGGACATTTGGACTGTTCTCTAACCAGTATTCAAAATCTCTTTCATAATCGATATTGCCAACGATAACTCTCTTCAAAATGCCGGATGTTAGATTATCGGATTTTACCGCAAGTTTATATAATCCCATTAGTTTATTTTCCATCTTTACTTTGATTAATTCTTCATAGATGTGTGCTACCAACATAATGGTACGACAATTTGGGTCATTGTACCTGCTTTTTCTTCTACATATTGAATAAATCTGAATTATGTAACGTCGATTGGAAGTGAATCTTTCAAAATTATTTAATTCCATCGCTGTGCCGCGTTAATCTTGATTCAGCCTAAGTTCAGATATTTTAATTACTTTAACAATCCCTAACAAACTCAGCCAACTGATCCCATTAAGCAAAAACATGCTTATAGGGCTTGATATTTCGAGATAATGGAGACATGATCATTGCGAAAATATAGTTTTTGTGACAGAGTAAAGTTGTGTACATTGGTGAGGTTATTTATATTTTGCTCAAAAGGAGCAATTATGCATGGATTATTATTGGGGATTTTCTTGGAAAGGTTTTTTGGTTGTCTTATTACCTATGATACCTAACATACTTTATTTTGCTATTCCAAATTCAATATCAACAGGAGGGTCTGCAGAAAATCATAAAGTGTTAGATTTAATTGAGCATGGAAGCCAATTTATGTATATGGCTCTTCTTGTGATTGTTATATCAAAACAAACGATACCATTCAAAAGCAATTACATAATTAGTATGGCAATATTTTTGATTGCTTATTATGTGCTATGGATTCTATTATTTGCTGGACATAAAAATATACTTGTATTTTTATGTATGGCAGTTTTTCCGGTTATTTACTTCATATTAGCGGAAATGTGGCTCTATAATTATTTTGCCATAGTACCAACCGTTATTTTTGGTATAGTTCATACTATAATTACATATAAAGATTTTATATCTACAAGATAGCTATATACTGTTTTTTGGATGCCTTCTATATAAAAGATTTAAAATGGAGTCGTAGCTTGTACTGGATGACTAAGGAAGAAGCCGGTTACAGGGTGTTTAAGTATCGCTTTCAATGCTAGACATAAAGCACTGACTTTTGGGTGACATCAAAACTGTCACTACACCCATGCGAAGCTCGTTTATGTGGCGTTGCCTTCGGCCAGGGGATCGACTCCCTTCGCTTCCATAGTACCATCAAAAAAACACCGTTGAAGGTGGTTTTTTTGCTTTTTCTATACTTTTATCATTTGCCTTCCAAATCAACCCCATGATGTCTTATCTTGGACTTTGCTTAGCACTAGAATCTAACTTATAATAATAGGCTAATCTATACTGTGTTAGGAGGAGACAATGGAATTTATTAAAAACCTACTAGACGGATACGGCATGAGCGAACAAACCATTGGATATCTTTCGAATATGATCATGGTCATTTTTATAGCTGTGATCTGTATACTGGCTAATTTCATAGCCAAAAAAATCGTGTTGAAGACGATTATTCATATCGTCCATAACAATAGGTATACATGGGATAATATTATTTTGGAGAAAAAAGTGTTTCATAAGCTGTCGCATCTCGTGCCGGCTATCATCATTTATTATTCTGCGTCCATCTTTCCGCTTTATCAAGCTTGGATTGAAAAGGCTGCACTAACGTACATGATTATTGTAGCCATCGCGGTACTTAATGCACTGCTCAATGCTTTTGATGCGATTTATCGTTCGTTTGAAATCTCTAAGATCAGACCGATTAAGGGATACATTCAGGTGGTGAAAATCGTTCTATTCATCATTGGCGGCATTGTGGTGATCTCGAATCTCATCGGTCAGAATCCCTTGATTATTCTCAGTGGGCTTGGTGCTCTATCGGCTGTTCTGATGCTAATCTTCAAGGATTCCATATTAGGCCTGGTGGCAGGTGTTCAATTATCATCGAATGATATGGTGCGTGTCGGTGACTGGATTGAAATGCCTAAATATAATGCGGATGGCGATGTGATCGACATTACGTTAAACACGGTAAAGGTTAGGAATTTTGATAAGACGATCACAATGATTCCGAGCTATGCGCTCATTTCGGACTCTTTCAAGAATTGGAGAGGCATGCAAGTATCCGGTGGCCGAAGGATTAAGCGATGCTTCTATGTCGATACGAGCAGCATAAGCTTTTGTACCGAGGAAATGATTGAGGAATTCAAGAAGATTCACTTCCTTGCCGAATATGTCACGACAAGATTAGATGAAATTAACGCATACAATCTGGAACACCGGATTAATACGGAAAGCAAAGTGAACGGCAGACAGCTTACGAATGTGGGCGTATTCAGAGAATACATCCATCAATATCTGCGGAATCATCCGAAAATTCACCAGGAGATGACGCTGATTGTCAGACAGTTAGCACCGGGGGATAACGGACTGCCATTGGAAATTTACGCTTTCAGCAATGATACCAACTGGGGAGTGTATGAATCGATTCAGGCGGATATCTTTGACCACATTTTTGCGGTTGCGCCGACATTTGGGCTTCGCGCCTTCCAAAATCCAACGGGCCACGATATCGCCCAACTCAAAGAGAGCACGCAATTTTCGCGGGGGTATTGAGATCGAATCGGAGGTAAGTTGAAGCGGTTTGCAAGGTGAAGGCATAACTAAAATAAATCTGGTATCAGCGATTAGACGATTAGCGGGGCATGAGTTCGGTACTTTACCGGATTCATGTCTTTTTGGTTTGGTGAGAATGATATATCTTGCTATGCGTTTTTGATTTTAAATAAGCTGTATTTTTCAGCCACTGGCACCTCGTTATAGCTTTTAGCTATAACTAGTTATGACTTTTGGGTGTTACGTTATAATACCTCTTCCATGCTACAATCTAAAGCATTACGACATGAGAGATCGGGGAGGTTTTTTGAATGAGCAGTAAGTTCCAAATAGTGGGTAGTCTGTTGCGGCCGTCCGAGCTATTGAAATATAAAACACAAATAGAACATCGTGACGACATCAGCTATCCGTTTTATCAAGATTTTGAGGGCTATGAGCAGTGTGAAACTGAGGCAATTCAGGCTGTAGTTGAAAAACAAGTGGATCAGGACTTGTCAATTATTACGGATGGTGAATATTCCAAATCGATGTGGCATCTAGATTTTGTTTGGGGATTTAAAGGTGTCAATCGCTATATTGCGGATCATGGATACTTTTTCCGTGACATGGATGGAAGTTCGAAATATGAGACACGAAAAGATATTGGTTTGCGAATTACAGGTGAATTGAGCGGAAAGAACCATCATTTCATTGGAATATTCAAAGAATTGCAAGCTCTTGCTGGCGACCGTGAAACGAAGCTATGCGTGCCTTCCCCATCCCATATTTTTGGAGAGTTGTCATGGTCGGATAACATTGGCGGCCAAGATGCGGTTTATAAAGATAGACATGAGCTTAAAAATGGCCTCGTTAAGGCATATAAGGAATTTGTTGAGGAGTTCGCTGCCGCTGGAGGGAAAATCCTGCAATTTGACGATTGCTTATGGGAACTGTTTGCGGATGACAACCCGAATTCTCCATATACCGGTGAAAATATCAATCAAGAGGAAGTACAAGCTCTTGCTACTGAATTTATTGACATTAACAATACATTGATTGATTTTGGTCATAGCTTAGGTTTGAAAATGTGGACGCACAACTGTCGTGGCAACTATGATTCCCGTAATATGGGTGGCGGCTCCTATGTGAAAATTGCTAACCTGTTCTTGAAACAGCTTAAATATGACCGTTTCTTCCTGGAATGGGATGATGAACGTGCGGGTTCGCTTGAGGCGCTTGCCGTGTTCAAGGATAAGCCGGAAACAGAAATTGTACTTGGCTTGCTGTCATCTAAAACGAATACACTTGATGATGAAGAGCGTGTAATCAGAATGCTTGATGAAGCATCGAGTATTATTGACAAGAATAGATTGTTGCTATCTCATCAATGTGGATTTGCTTCTTGTGATGGTGGCAATGAATTAACTGAGGCGGAGCAGTGGGCAAAAATTAATCAAGGACAAAGAATTGCCGAGCAATATTGGAACCAATAAGGATTAGCTTCCTTACTGAAGATCCACAACCAACTGAGGTTGTGGATTTTTGTGTTTTAGGGATATGCCATTTGTATATTTACTCAAAGTGGTGAACACTTAAATGGTACGGCATCGTTGGAGATGCTTCGTATTTTGTACTATGCAGATATGCTAATTGAAAGAGAGGCGATTGCCGGAGACTATATGTCAGCGGCTTCATTTTCAGGGCTTGCGGGCTCGATTGCGTTTATGTAAGCTGGCAGTCTAACTGTGGGTTTGCTGAAGAAGAGAGTGACATATCCACAACGCGAGTACCCATAATAGCGGCAGGGTCAGGCTATAGAGAATGTTCAAAATAAGCAAAATCGTAAATGCATTTGGATTTTTCAACTAAAGTCCTCCCGGTAGAACAACTTTATTAATGCTACATGTGATTATGGGATTACTTGGGGAAAATGATAACCCATGTATATACCTTAAAAATTCTATGAAAAAACCACTAAACCTAACGTTTAGTGGTTTTTTTTGCGCAGAGATAAGGCTGTAGGTCGTCTTTTTACGGCCACATTGGCCTATATTCCTTTTATATAGTATATTTATCCGGAAAACGGCAGGTGATCAGAATGAGCGAACAAATCTGGCTAGTAGTGGTACAGTATCCCCTTAAAAGAGCAAAGGGCAGCCAACGCGACTGCTGGTTAAGAGATAAAGTAATGGGGTTTCTGGAGCTCTCTTAAGTCGACGCCGGCTTGGGCTGTGTTCAGTCTCAAGCATAAAAGGTCATAATTTCTTCGTTAAATTGAATAATTCCTAAACAGTGTTTGAACAGCTTAATTACGGTATATAACAATAATAGGGCGTCAAAATTCCTCCTTAAAGGGGCTGTTGATTTATGTCAATTCGTATAACCGATCAAAAAATCGTTCCGCATTTATGGTACGACAAGGAGGCAAAGGAAGCTGCAGAATTTTACGTATCCTTGTTCCCGGACTCAAAAATGACGAGCGTAACCACATTACATAATACACCATCTGGCGATAGCGATCTGGTCTCTTTTGAGATATGGGGTCAAAAGTTCATGGCGATTAGCGCGGGGCCCTATTTTAAAATCAATCCATCGGTGTCTATCATGGTTAATTTTGACCCATCTCAGGACACAGATGCGGAAGAGAGATTAAATGAGGTTTGGGACAAATTATCTGATGGTGGCACAGCGTTAATGCCGCTTGATAAGTATCCGTTCAGTGAGAGATATGGCTGGATTCAGGACAAGTATGGTTTGACGTGGCAGTTAATTCTTACCGACCCGGAAGGCGAAGTCCGCCCTGCGATCATACCGTCGATGCTGTTTGTCGGTGATATATGCGGTAAAGCGGAAGAGGCGATTCATTTTTACTTGACTATATTTAAGAACTCAAAGCAGGGACATACTGCTCGCTACCCCAAAGGTATGGAGCCCGACAAAGAAGGGACGATCATGTTCGCTGAATTCATGCTTGAAAATCAGTGGTTTACCGCGATGGACAGCGCGCACGAGCATAGATTCAGTTTCAACGAGGCAGTTTCATTCATGGTGTATTGCGACACACAAGATGAAATTGACTACTACTGGGAAAAGCTTTCTGCGGTTCCTGAAGCCGAGCAATGCGGTTGGCTGAAAGATAAATATGGTTTGTCCTGGCAGATCGTGCCGAAAGAGCTGGACGAAATGATGAGCAAGGGTACACCGGAGCAGATGGCTTCCGTAACAAAAGCGTTTCTTAAAATGAAGAAATTTGATCTTGCGGAATTACAGAAAGCCTATAAAAGATAATGTGACTCTGTAGCAATAATTTAGCGGAGGCGAATTGTGGTTTGGTATACCCATGGTGCTATTTCAGATCAAATCCTTTACTTCTCACGTATTCCGTATAGCCGCCCAACGGCAAATCCCTATCCAGCATGGCGATGAATTTCCCGGACCAGCTAGCCTTTTGCTTTCTGTTCGTCCTCGCGCCATAATATTGCTCAATTTCTCGGTCATATCTTTCGACCGTAGCTTTAAGATCATGATCATACCGGTTTTCAAAAAACACAGCGGATCGTGGCAACCGCGGCTTTTGTTCGGGGAATTCATCGGGGACGCCTACCGCAAGACCCACCAAAGGAATGACGAAGTCCGGCAGTCCCAGCCATTGGTCCAGTTCGGGCAGAGCCCCGGTAATCCCGCCGATGATCACGGCTCCGAGCCCCATCGATTCGGCAGCCAAATTGGCGTTTTGCAGGGCAAGCGCGGAACTAAGCACAGCGGTTTGGTAAAAATAAGAGAAGCTCAGGTTGCGGCCCATTTTCTCTTGCTGGTCAGGGCCAGCAGCTAACATTATGCGGTGAAGATCGGTGCAAAAAATGAAAAAGTATCCGCATTCCTCAATCCACGGATTTTCCGAACGGGCTGCGATCTTTTTTAGAAGCTCCTGATCTGTGACGCCGATGATCGAGAACGGCTGCATATGCGCCGAGGTCGGCGCCATTTGTGCCGCATCGATGATAGCTTCGATTTGTTCGCCGGTCAACGGAATATTTTTAAACTTGCGGATGGTGCGATGCTGGCGGATCACTTGAATGACCTCATTCATAAAATTCCCCTCCAAATAAATGGTTTCTGTAGAAGCTGCATGAAGACCATGTTTCAACATATGGTTTCCATGGAAACAATAATAACAAAGGGGATGTTGTTTTGTCAAATGGTTTCCGTGGAAACCATGATATAATGGAAAGAAAAAAGGTAGGCTTGCCTTATGCCAGATATAAGTGATGATTTGCTTCAGCTCAAAAACCGCATCGAAAAATCAATATACCTGATCCTCATCAGCGAAAACGACGAGGATCAGGATCGGCTTTGGCTTATGGAGCGCGTTGCCGACAATCGGCTGAAAAAGCTGCTGCCCCGCCTATCCATCTCAAGCCTGCACGTTTTGGATGTCATCAATACGCATGACGGCATCATAGGGATCGATATCGCCCGCGAAATGGGCTTAACGAAAGGCGCCGTCTCTAAAATTACCCGTAAACTGCTAGAACAGGGCTTGATTCGGAAAGCCCAGCTGCCGGATAACCTCAAAGAAATTTATTTCTTCATGACTCCGCTTGGCGCTGAATTGGCCGAACTGCATCGGCTGTTTCACCAGGAGAAGGATCAGAAAGCGATGGAGCTGTTAGGAAGCTTCGACGCAGCGTCTTTGGAAATCGTGGCAGACTTTCTGGAGAAGCTGGCTAGGCTACGGTAGCTTGCGAAGGTTTTCGTTTTACCAATCTCATTGTTGAATAAATCCTTTACGGCCGAAAGATAAATATGGTTTGTCCTGGCAGATCGTGCCGAGAGATGAACGGGATGATGAGTAAGGGTATAGCGGAGCAGATTGCTTCCGTAACAAAGGCGTTTCTTAAAATAAAGAAATTTGACCTTGCCGAATTACAGAGGCGTATAAAAGACAGTGTGACCCTTGCAGCATTTAGCGGCGTAGACCCACGAATTAATTTCTGGTATCGTATCATAAGCCATCAGGGTATCGCCTAAAATATGAACCGTTCACTTTCTGCCGAAATCTGCTTTGATCTCGCCCCAAGCTTCAGTGTTCCATTTTAATACTTTGTTTTCATAAGTGTTTGAATGGAGCCATTTCAGAGCTCGATCTGCAAGTTCCCAAATTTCTTTTGTAGTAGCATCTCTGACAAGATTAGAGTTGATTTTTTGGTTTTTTAGCCAGCTAAGTGCGGTTTTAGAGTCGGAGTAGACGGTCTTGCTGCTGCCCTTTTTCTTCAAATATGCTAGTCCATGGACAATCGCAATGAATTCTCCAAGATTATTTGTTCCTTTTTGTATTGGGCCATGATAAAAGAGGAGTTCACCCGTTTGTGTATCTACTCCCTTGTATTCCACGATTCCCGGATTTCCACTACAACCAACATCGACGCTTATGCTGTCTATATCAATCTCCTCATTTGGAGCATTCTGAGCGGATAATTTCAGTCTCTCCTGAGCTGGCTTCACTGTGCTTTTTTGCCCCCAATGCATTTGCCACCCATCCTGGAAAGCCTGCTCGGCCTCTTTACTACTGCTAAACGATTTAAACTTTGCATCAACATATTGATTAGTTTGCTTCTGACATTCAGCCCACGTAGTATAAACTCCGGGCTTTTTGCCTACCCAAACCACATAATATTTTTGTTTTGCCATTACGTCCCCTTCTCGACTTCACGTCTTGTAAATTAGATTATTATAAACTAAGCTTCGACAGAAATCTATTCAACTCCTTTTATTTTATACATGCAAAAAGTCTCTTAAAAAGGAAACGTATGATATAATTTGGTTATATTTTCTTAACATGGGCAGGAGGATATAACTTGAAATGGCTATATTGAAGAACGACTGGGCGGCTGATTTAGAGCAGGAGTTTACCAAGCCATATTACTTGAAGCTGCGGGAGTTTCTTATTGATGAGTATCGGACAAGAACTATTTATCCGGATAAATACGACATTTTTAACGCGCTACACTATACATCGCTGGCTGACACCAGAGTGGTCATTTTAGGGCAGGATCCATATCATGGACCGGGACAGGCTCATGGTTTAAGCTTCTCCGTCAAGGAAGGCATCAGCCCCCCTCCATCTTTACAAAATATGTTCAAGGAATTGCAGGATGATTTGGGCTGCTTCATGCCTAATAACGGTCATTTGCTTAAATGGGCGGAGCAAGGGGTATTGCTTCTAAATACAGTGCTTACGGTAAGAGCGCATGAAGCGAATTCGCATAGGAACAGGGGATGGGAGAACTTTACGGATAAAGTCATTGAAACGATCAACCGGAAAAACGAGCCTGTCGTATTCCTGCTTTGGGGGAGCCATGCACAGAAAAAGGCAGAGATCATCACAAACCCACAGCATATGCTAATTCGTTCGCCGCATCCAAGTCCGTTGTCTGCCCATAGAGGCTTTTTTGGCAGCAAACCGTTTTCGCGTGCCAACGAATTTTTGCGAAAGATGGGGCTTCAAGAAATCGATTGGCAAATTCCCAACCTGTAGGAGACGAAATAGGAATAGCGGCTGATTTGTACTGAGATGTGGATAATATAAGAATTTATTCCAGTTAAGTAGTGCTCGGAGGAGAGTGATGTTCCACGACCACCAGCCATTGCTGGATTCAATGAGGTGAAATATGAAAATTCATTATTTTCAGAGGTATCATAGTAAAGAGAATGTGGATACCGCCAATGCAATGCTCCTGTTGTCTAGGCTGTACTCTTTCTCGTCCGCGAAGTTTTTCGCTTTTTTAGAAAAATTGCTTCCGGAGAACGCAACTGTAGAGCTGCTTTTTAATTTGCAAGAGAAGAGTAAGGGCAGCATCCCTGATGCAACGATTACGCAGGCCAGCTTTAAGATCGTTGTGGAGACCAAGTTGTACGGGAATTTTTGGTTAGGGCAGTTGAACAACCATCTGCAGTCATTCAAGAATGAAGACTATAAAGTCCTTCTTACGCTAGATCTAAACCCGATGGATTCAAGGACAAAGGATGAGCTCGACAAGGCAGTTAGTCAGTATAACGCCAGTATGCAAAGCAATGTAATACATAGGCACTTAACGTTCGATGATTTGATAAGCAGTGTGCACGAAGTTCTCGATGATCACAATTATGAGATGCTGGATGTGTTGGACGACTATCGAGAGTACTGTTATACGAGCGGCCTTATTCCGAATGATTGGAAGCGGATGCGTGTTCAGCTTGCCGGTACGACATTAAATATAAACAAAGAACTAAGCCTATATTACGACAATGCTGAACGCGGCTTTTCAGGGCATAGGTTTCTTGGACTATATAGTCAGAAGGCGGTGAGAGCGATTGGTGAAATAGTTGCAGTAGTTACCGCGACACCGAAAGGCAATGATCTGGAAGTCAATGTGGAAAAAGGCGAATTTGATGAGGATATGAAGAGGCGAATTCATGTCGCAATCGAAGATTCTAAAAAATATGGTTATAATCTTACGAGCATAACGCATCGGTTTTTCTTCGTAGATAAGTTTTATGATACTTTGTATGAGAAAGAAACTCCTTATGCTCCTAGGGGAAGCAGAATGTTTGATCTATGCGAGGTGCTGGGGGTATCCGCACTGCCTGCTACTCAACAAGTAGCTGATTTGTTAAGGCATAAGAAGTGGTAGCTGTTGCCCTCCATCAGAAAATCCACAACCGTTTTCGGTTGTGGATTTTTGTGCTCATAGAAAGAGACCGCTGCGGTATTAAGCGGCGGTCTCCAATTTGCTTCGTTTCCGGTAAACTATTTTGGATAAGGTGACACTGACCTCGTATAGGAGGAACAGCGGGATTATGACGAGTACGTCAGACACGATATCGGGCGGCGTGATTAATACGGCGGTCACGGCGAGGGTGAAATAAGACAGCTTGCGGGCTTTGGCGAGCCGCGCAGGATTCAGAATCCCGATCCGGGTGAGGAACATGACCGTGATCGGCATTTCGAACAGCAGTCCGAAAGGTACTGTCATGCTAAGGATAAACGAGAAGTATTTATCCGCCGTATACATCGTGGCAAAGTCGCCTGACATGCTTTCCAAAAATTGAAGCACCATGGGAAAGATGATCCCGTACCCGAAGGAGATGCCCCCCACAAACAAGATGGGCAGCCATGGGATGTAAAGCAGTGATGCCCGTTGCTCCCGCGGCTCCAAGGCCGGTTTGACGAACTGCCAAATTTGGTATGCAGCAACCGGCAGTGTGACTGCAATCGCGACGACGCCTGCCAGTTTTAAATAGACCCACAAGACGTCGGATGGAGCGAGAATCGCCAGCTTTTGATCCAAATTCCGCACAAGCCAGCGATAAATCTCCTTCACATAAACGAAGGCGCCGCCGAGGGCCACGATAAACGCGATAAGCGTAAAAATGATTCTACGGCGCAATTCGCCCAAGTGGCCGACGAAGCTGGTTTCTGAGCTTTCGACCTTCATGGCGATCTCCTTATCCTTTTTTGGAATCGACAGCCGTCAGGCGTGTCCCCTGCTCCGAGGCGGGCGAAGCTTCCTTCCCGCCGGCATGGTCTTCCTTGTCGTCGTCGATCATCTGCCGCGTTGCGCTTTTGAACTCGCTAAGCGTGCGCCCGAAGGCGCGTCCGAGCTCGGGCAGCTTGGAGGGGCCGAAAATGATCAAAGCGATGATCAGAATGACGATGAGTCCGCCGATACCGATATTTCCGAATGGCATAAATAAGTCTCCTCTCGATTCGATGATTAGCCGAGCTTGAATCCGCGAATGGCTACGACGGCTTCGCGAGGGATTTTGTCTCCTTTACGATGCGGCCACATACTGGTCGGTTTGCTTGCGTCCGTGGTGTTCTCGCCCGGGTGCTGGATGGACAGGAACAGCGTGCGCTCATCCGGGGTAAAGAACGGGCCGGTCATTTCACATTCTTTCGGCCCGGAAGCGAATTGCAGGGCATCGCCTTGGCTTGGTCCGGACGTAGGGATAACGAACAAGCCGTTGTTCTTAAACGAGGTATATACGCCTTTGTTCAAGCTGCTGGAGGAAATATCAGTCACGACCCACAGATGGCCGTTCGAATCAAAGGCCAGGTTGTCCGGCGAGCTGAAGCCGGATTGGCGCCCGCCTGCGGCAAAGATTTCAAAGTCGAACGAGGTGGAGCCCAGATCGTTGTCCGTTTCAAAAATACGGGTAATGTGCCCGTGAATGTTGCCGTGGTTGTCGTTGTTCGTGTGACAAATGAAGACCGTGTTATCGAACGGTGAAATTTCCACATCCTCCGGACGATCCGTCGGGGTACCGCCTACGAGCAGTGCGGCTTCATGACAGTTCGTTACGACATCGCCTTGCGTCTGGAATTTTTGCAGCAGTTCTTCTTTGGTGCCCTTCACGCCGGAAGGAGCTTTAAATTTGTCATTGTTAAGCACCTTCTTTACAGCATCGATCGATACTTCGGCCCATTGTCCGCCCTTCAGGTTGGCAACATACAGCGTGCCCTCGGAGAGCAGGTCGGAATTGCGGCGTCCCTTTGCGGCATCGTATTTCCCTTTGGATACGAACTTGTAGACGCAAGCGTCTTTCTTGTCGTCCCCCATGTACACCACGACGCGACCGTCCTTCGCAATGCCCATAGCGGTATTCTCATGGTTGAAGCGCCCGAGCGCAGTATGCTTCCGCAGGAATTTGCTGTCGAAAGGATCAATTTCAACGACCCAGCCATAATGCGTATCGTTCAAGCTGGCATATGCCGCTGTTTCGCCAAAGTTCTCTTCGCAGGACATGACCGTATTCCATAGCGTAACGCCGCCGGAGCAGTTGGCAAATGTTCCGGTAACGGCAGAGACATTGCCGACCGCTTTGGAATTTTTGGCAGGGCCAGTCAGCTCGAATTTTGTGAAGCCGTTAATGCGGCGGGCATATTTGGACTTGGTGTCCAGCTTCCAAGTACCGCTATTGTCCTGGTACACTTCGGTAACGGACATCCCTTGATAGTAAAGCTCATTATGGATTTGTGTCGGTGTCATCTTGTCGCCAATTGGACCATGCAGAAAAATGTTCGTATATTCATGGTTGGTAACCAGCAGACCGCGCGTATCGGATCCTTCAAGCGGGAAAAAAGCGTTATAGTCTGCGCCTTGTCCGAATTTTTCTCCTGCTTGGTTGATCACATCGTCATATGCGGCTACAACGTCGTACGAGAAGCCGTTCGGCAGAATGAGTTGGTCTGCGTCGGAGGGCTCGATCGGCTCAAAAAATCCGGTGACTCTGTTGGTATTGAAACCAAAGAGATGATCCGCTGTTTTTGAAGCGGCAGAAGCCTTGCCTTCCAGAGATCCAAGTCCTGCTGATGCAGCAGCAAGAGCAGCTGCGCCCGTTCCCAGGTAAGATAAGAATTTACGGCGATTCATTTGCTGTTTTTCTATCATGACTCCGGCACACTCCCCATTTAACATTTTAGTCAACATGACTAGAATAGTAGATCGATGTAAGCGGGATGTTAGTGAAGATACATTTAATTGTAAAATATTATTTTTAATATAATGAATTATTAGTTAAAGGGTAATACATTTAATGAGCGCTCTAAATAAGGAGGGAATGAGCAAAGTGGCAGTAGAGGACGGCGAGGTATTTGGAAAGACGGTATTGGTGACTGGAGGAGGATCAGGCATAGGTCGAGCTGCCTCAGAGCTTCTGGCGGAGTATGGCGCTCAGGTCAGCGTAGCTGATATCAATATGGATGGGGCGAGGGAGACGGCCAATCTAATTCTGGGAGCGGGCCGCGAGGCCTTGGCGGTTCCCTGCGACTTGACGGAGCCCGGCGCGGTTCAGGAAGCGGTACAGTTCACTGTTGAACGTTGGGGGAAACTCGACGGCGTTTTTGCCAATGGAGGTATCGTGGGTGATCTGGCGTCGATTGAGGAGATGGATCCCGATAATTGGGATCAGGTCATGGACACGAATTTAAGGGGCGTCTTCCTTACGGTCAAGTATTCCATTCCATATTTGAAGCAGCAGGGAGGGAGTATCGTGATTACAAGCTCGGTGAGCGGGAATCGCGTGGTCTCACAAATAGGGATGTCTGCGTATAGCACTTCAAAGGGAGCGCTGAATGCCTTTGCGAAAATGGCGTCGCTTGAGTTGGCTGGCTATGGCATTCGTGTGAATACCATCTGTCCCGGCGGCGTAAAGACGAACATTCAGGCAAGCATGGAGGAAAAGCCAGGACTTGAAGCGGTGGAGATTCCGGTTCACTATCCGCATGGCGACATGCCGTTGGAGCACCGTCCGGCCAATCCAGAGCAAGTGGCGGAGCTAGTTGCGTTCCTGCTTAGTGATCGGTCGTCTCATATCACGGGCACAGACATCTATATCGACGGTGGGGAATCTTTGCTGCGGGGTTAACCGATCTAGGCGAATGAAATCGGCGCAAGGTTTCAAATTACAGCCGATTTGATATAGAATTAGAAGAGAGGTTGAAAGGGTTTACAACACTTGTGGAGGAGGCTTTTCAAAATGAGATACAGAAGATTAGGCGGAAGTGGGCTCAAAGTCAGCGAAATCAGCTTGGGCAGCTGGCTTACATATGGGGGTTACGTGGAACGCGAGAACGCGGTAAACTCGATTAAAACCGCCTACGATCTGGGGATTAACTTTTTTGATACAGCCAATGCTTATGAGAAGGGAGCCGCAGAAGAACTGGTAGGGAAAGCGCTGAAGGCTTATCCGCGCGAATCCTATGTTCTTGCTACGAAAGCGTTTTGGCCCATGGGCGAAGGGCCGAACGACCGCGGATTGTCGCGCAAGCATATTATCGAACAGGTCAACGCCAGCTTGAAACGCCTTGGCCACGATTACGTGGATATTTTCTATTGCCATCGCCACGATCCAGAGACGCCGCTGCACGAAACGCTGCGCGCCATCGACGATCTGATTCGCCAAGGCAAAGTGTTATATGCTGGCGTCAGCGAATGGCAAGCTTCCCAAATCGCGGAGGCGCTTGGCGTTGCCGACCGCTATCTGCTGGATCGTATCGTCGTCAACCAGCCGGTGTACAATATGTTCGACCGCTATATCGAGAAGGAAGTCATCCCGCTCTGCGAGCGTTCCGGTATCGGTCAGGTCGTCTTCTCTCCGCTGGCGCAAGGCTTGTTGACCGGCAAATATACATCCGCCACCGACATTCCGCAGGACAGCCGGGCGGCCAAGCTCGAGCGGATGCGCAATAGAATTACAGAAGAGAAGATTGCCAAAGTGCAGCAGCTTGAGGCGGTCGCAGCCGAGCTGGGAATAACCGTGGGCAACCTTGCCTTGGCTTGGATTTTGAGCAAGGAAAACATAGCGAGCGCGCTGGTTGGCGCCAGCCGTCCGGAGCAGGTCACGGAAAATGCTAAGGCGTCAGGCATTGATCTCAGTGAAGACGTCTTGAATCATATTGAGGAGATATTGAAATAAGCGAGACATCGGATGGCAATACGCAGGCATGGCATCATCTATTTCCGTAAGACAAAGGCCGCACTCAAAAGCGTTAAGCTTGGAGGCGGCTTTTTTGTTAGTATATAAGCAAGTATAAAGGGTTTTTGGTTTTAAAGGGAGACACTCCCTTATGCCGAATAAATACATAGCATTTTAGCTAAAGGGGCGGGAGACATGTCAAAGAAACAGATTCCAGTCCAAACCATCATCCAGATTGAGGATGGTGGATTTATCATTATTCAATGAATATATAACATGATAGGAGGATGCAGGATGAGATGTGGCGAAAAATGTTTCCTTGTAACCTATGAAATCGACGGGGAACAACAAGTTGCTTCGGTCACGGCTAGAACCCCAGTGGAAGCGAGAAAAAAGCTTCGCCGTACCTATGGAGATAAGGCGAATATTCTTACGGTTAGACGGGGCGATGCAAAATAAACTAAGAATGGCATGAGTATAGGCATTCATGCATCTTGCAGCTAGCATGGGACTATGCTATATTTCATTTAATTGGTCAACCAACTAAATTAGGAAACGGGGTGATTGCATGGTACAGCAAAAACGGGATAAAGTCGTGGAAGCTGCATACAAGGTGATGGCAGAAAAGGGATATGAAAAAGCATCCATTAAGGATATTGCCAACGAGGCCGGGATTACGCCGGGGCTGATTCATTATTATTTTCGAAATAAGGAAGAAATTTTGACAGATCTGCTATTGGCTTCTTCTCAGCAATATACGCAGGATATGCAGCGGCTTCAAACCAGCGTACCGCCCGCACATCTCGCGAAAGCAGCTCTAAACGAGCCCAAAGAGCGTGTTGAACGGCAGGCTGATTGGTATAAACTCCGCTTCGAGCTATTTGCCCTGGGTCTCCGCAATCCGCAAATTTCAGATCGTGTAAATGCCTTGCTGGACAATGCCCGTATCGGCATTGAAGAGATTCTGCACAAGGTGGTAGGCAGCGCTGGTGAAGAAGTCGATTCAGTCGCGGCCATCATGCTGGCTTGCTTTGATGGACTAGCTTTGCAAAAGCTGTTAAATCCGGAGTTTGATATCGATGGCGCCTACTTGGAGCTTGAGAAAATGATACGAACTAGATACAACATAACTGAATAAGAGACTGCATTTCTTTTTTTTAATAGTTTTGGTTGGTTGACCAACTAATAGTCTGTATCAAAAAAGGAGATGGTTACTATGTTCATGATTATTTTGCAAGCCATTGAAAATGTTGCACTGGCTCTAATTGTTGGCGGAGCCATCGTCATGGCCGCTGGGGTTCGCCCATTGTTGTCTGACAAGTTGGCCTTAGGCTCTGATTCGGGAATGGCCCCGACGTTTGAGGAGATATCCATTAACGCCTGGAACAGGTATAATCGTTTGGCGTTTGCAGCGGCTGTATTATTGTTAGTTGTTGATATGATAAGGTTACTCGGCCAGCTGTCATCCGTCTATTGGCACATGGGTTTAACCTTATTAATGCTGGTCGCTCTCATTGGCAAACTTGCCGTCGATAAGCAGTTGAAGCTGCGCCTAAACACTTACGCGGCGGCTGCGGTCAACAGCAAGGAACAAAATAAGGATCATCGTAAGGTCGAACGGCTAACGAAATTGATCCTTGTCATTGCTGTGCTATTAGTCATTTTACCTGTGTAGCAAAAGTTACGTAAAAACCAAAAGCGCGCGCTTATGAAAGGGGAAGCAAACCGAATTTCTACCGCCATTTGTGACGTACAATGCAATGAAAGCAACGGATAAAGAGCTTCTGCAGGAAGCGAGGCGTTATGCGAAGATCGTTCGGATGCCCTCTGAACTGCTAATCAGCTGAAACTGAAGTCAATTGAAGGAGAAGAGTATTGATATACCTGTTGAAGTTGTCCTCGAGGGCTGGACGTAGCTGGTGTTGTGGTTGAAGCAGGGGAAGGAGCGGCGCAGTGGAAAGCCGAAGCAGATCATTTCAACCGCCTTGCGCCACCAGTTATCTGAAAGGCTTGTCAAAGGTAAAATAGTGGCCAAAGTAAAATGAAGAGCTCGGCAAGAGCACTAACGTGAAGAGTCCATAAAGTTCAATCCGTACGACACTATCTTTCAATAGATTAGTGTCCTTTTTTATTGTATTAAAATGAGTGATTCGCCTAATACATTTTTTCTTTCTGGTCATAAGATGGTTTAGAAAATGATTAAAGGAGGATTTACATGGCGGGGCGAGTAAGGGTAAGTCCACAATTCAAAAGGTTGTGTGATCAATTTGCAAGAATTCTGGGGGGCGAGTCTGAAATTGAAGAGGGGCCGGTCTGTTTTGTCACGCGGATGACAGATTTAAATGAGACGATCCTGGGAAGAAGAACGCGATCCCCGTTGGTTCAAATGCAAATGTTCTCGTTTGAATCGCTGGATAAGTCGGGGCGCGCGCTTTGTTTGGGGGAGACGGCCGTACATCAGAACCAGGTTAACCGATTAATCTCCAATCTCCGTAAACGTGGAATAAAAGTAACTGCCCTTCATAATCACTGGCTCAAAGAAAACCCGCGCTTAATGTATATACATTGGGAAGCCATTTCGAATCCTGTTGTGTTTGCCAGAAACACAAAAGAATCCATTGCATTCTTGGGTTGACGCAGTTGGGCTATGAGATTTTTTAATTACGAAATTGAAAGGATGAACTCATTTGGCGGCACAAGTGAAAGCTAGTCCTCGCTTTAGAAGATTATGTGATCGATTTTCAAGCATTTTAGGTGGAACGGAGCACGAGATAACCAAAGGCCCGGTTTGTTTTGTATCCAGAAATAGGAGAATAAACGCTACAATTTTGGGTAGAAGAACCACCTCACCTTTAATCCGTTATCAGCTGTTCTCGTTTGAATCGCTGGACAGTTCAGGCCGTGCGCTGTGTCTAGGGGAAACGGCCCTTTTCCAGAATCAAGTCAATCAATTGCTGACTAATCTTCGCAAGAACGGCATTAAAGTAACGGCAGTCCATAATCACTGGCTGTTTGAGCAGCCGCGTCTGATGTATATCCACTGGGAATCGATCGATGATCCCATCGCATTCGCAAGGAAGGTCAAACGTTCTATTGCTTTCTTAGGTTAAGATTATTGGAGGGGTAACCGTATCATTTGAAGGTGGATTGTTAAGTCCGGCCGCATGGAGGCCGGGCTCTTTTTATGCCCAAAGCGGTGCTTGGCGTCTTGTGACGGTGGTCAACCACATTTGACGGACAAAGGCGGAGCAGCGCTTAAGCACGGATGCGGCGGATGCAGTTAACAGCAAGGAGAAGCATACGGGCCACCTCTTGACATCTCAAAATGACATGCTACGATGTAATAGACAGACAGTCGGTCGGCGGAAAGGGGTAAGGTGAGGGAGGCATACCAATGAGAATTATAAAAAATGCAGAGGAGCGCAAAAACGAAATACTGGACGCGGCGGATGAGCTTTTTGGTCAAAAGGGCTTTGATGGTACAAGCACAAACGATATTCTCGAGAAGGTCGGAATTGCGCGGGGAACTTTGTATCATCACTTCAGGTCAAAGGAAGATATTATGGACGCGTTGATTGAGCGGCATAGCGCCCGTCTTCTAGGCACAGCACAGAATATTGCCGCAGACAAGAGCATCCCTGTTGTAGAGCGTATTATCCGTGTTGTAATGGCTCTGAATATAAGTGGCGGTAGCAGCAAGGAAATTATGGAGCATATCCACAGGCCGCAGAACGCGCTGATGCATCAAAAAATACAAAAGGTCATTATCAATGGCGTTCCGCCGATATTAACGGAAATTATCCGCGAGGGTATTGAGCAGGGAATGTTCAATACACCGTTTCCTTATGAATGCATGGAAATGGTTGTAATTTATGCAAATACTGTGTTTGATGACGACATGGTTGCATTGACGGAGAAGGAACGCCTGTCGCGAGTGCTTGCCTTTATTTGCAATGTAGAGAGGCTGCTTGGCGCAGAAAGTGGGAGCTTGGGGGATGTTTTGAACATGTTCGGGATGAACCATGAGTAACGGTTATGCGTGACTGCGTGACTTCTTTAGTTCTGTATAACTTGAGTTAGAAAGCTTGAGCACAGGGGTGACTTATGTATTTCAGATTAATCCGCAATGATATTTCAAACAGCAAACTAATAACGCTGACAACCACGATATTTGTGGCAGCGGCCGCTATGCTTGTCTCGCTTGCAGCGATACTCGTTGTCAATCTGTCGGGTGCGATAGATACGCTGATGACGCGGGCGGAGACTCCTCATTTTATGCAGATGCATACGGGTGAACTTGATCCTGTCCGGCTAACGGAATTTGCAGATCAGAACAGCAATGTAGAGGAATTTCAAGTATTGGAGTTTCTCAATATGGACGGTGCGCGGATTGTATTAGGCGATCACTCGCTTGCAGACAGTGTCCAGGATAATGGATTCAGCGTCCAGAGTGATAAATTTGACTATCTGCTTGATCTGAACGGGAACATCATAGACGTGTCTGACGGCGAGCTGTATGTACCTGTCAACTATATGAAAGATAACATCGCAAAGATCGGCGACAGGGCAGTCATCAGTGGCAAGGAATTTATCGTTGCGGGGTTTCTGCGCGATTCGCAGATGAATTCCATGCTCTCTTCTTCTAAGCGATTTCTGATTAGCGCCAAGGACTACGCAGATTTAAAAAGCCTCGGCAGTACGGAATATCTGATTGAATTCAGGTTGAAGGATTTATCGGCATTAGGGGCTTTCGAGACGGCCTATGCTACGGCAGGACTGGAAGCGAACGGGCCAACGATTACATATCCGCTTTTCAAAATGATCAATGCGATTTCCGATGGGATGCTGGTCGGGGTCATCCTGTTGGTGAGTGTGCTTGTCGTGGCCATCGCCTTGATGTGCATACGCTTTACACTTCTTGCGAAAATTGAGGACGATTACCGCGAAATCGGAGTGATGAAGACATTAGGACTGCGTATTTCCGATATCAAGAAGATTTATCTTGCCAAATATGCGGTCATTGCGGCGGCGGGGTGCATGCTGGGTTTTGGATTGTCCTTCGTTTTCCAGAACCTGCTTCTTGAAAATATCCGGCTTTATATGGGGGAAAGCAGCCATTCTTCTTGGGCGCCACTCTTTGGAATCATCGGTATCCTGACTGTTTTTCTCGCGATTATGGCTTATGTGAACGGAGTGCTGAGACGCTTTCGGAAGATTTCTGCTGCGGAAGCCATTCGCTTCGGCACCTCACAGGAAAAGGCGACAGTTACAAAGCATATGCTCCTGAGCACAAACCGGCTGCTCAACACGAATGTTTTTCTAGGAGTCAAGGATGTGCTCGCCAGAAAAAAACTGTACGCCACCATGCTGATCGTACTGATCATTTCCGTATTTATCATGATTGTGCCGCAGAATTTGTACAACACGATATCCACCAAAAGCTTCATTCAATATATGGGGGTTGGAAGCTATGATCTACGCGTTGATCTCCAGCAGACTGACCGTATCTCTGAAAAGGCCGCTGAAATATTAAAGGCAATGAACAACGACAAGGCCATCTCCGAGCATGCCGTGCTTATAACTAAAACGTTCAAAGCAAAAGCAGAGACCGGCGCGGATAAAAATTTAAAAGTTGAACTCGGCGACCATTCGATATTCCCAATCACCTACTCCCAGGGTAGAGCACCTGCCGCAGCAGATGAAATTGCACTGTCAATTTTGAATGCGGAGGAGCTAGGCAAAAAGGTCGGCGATGTAATAACACTGATGATCGAGGGGAAGGAAAGAAATCTCACGGTCAGCGGCATCTATTCCGACATTACCAACGGAGGAAAAACGGCAAAGGCTGTTTTCAATGACCATTCGGCGGACGTGATGTGGTATGTCATCAGTGCAGAGCTTGTAGATCCGGCCCAAGTCAACAGCAAGGTCGCGGACTATGCGGGCAGGTTTCCTTATGCCAAAGTCGCGGACATGGACGCCTATATTGCACAGACGTTTGGCTCGACCATAAGCTCCGTCGGAAAGGCCTCCTATGCGGCCATTGCGGTGGCCCTCATGATCATGGTACTGGTTACACTGCTGTTTATGAAACTGCTTGTCGCCAAAGACAGATACTCTATCGCCGTCATGAAAGCCTTCGGTTTTACAGGCTCAGATATTCAGGTGCAGTATGTCTCGCGTGCGGCATTCGTTCTAATTGCCGGAATTGTGCTTGGCACACTTCTGGCCAACACGCTCGGGGAGATGCTTGCCGGTGTGGTGATCTCCTCCTTTGGAGCCTCAACGTTTCGTTTTACGGTTGAACCGCTTGCAGCCTATCTGCTAAATCCGCTGATCATGACCGGTTCGGTGCTGATCGCAACCATCCTTGGCACCGTGGGGGCGGGACGAATCACAATTTCCGAACATATAAAGGAGTAGGCCTATGAAGAAAATGATGATTGGTGAACATATTGTAAAATCCTTCGGTGAGGGCGATGAACAACACAATGTGCTGGGCGACGTGACCGTGGAAATAGACGAAGGCGAGTTCGTGGCGGTTATGGGGCCTTCGGGCTCGGGGAAATCCACGCTGATGTTTGCACTGAGCGGTACGGATCGCGTGGATAGGGGCAAGGTCTTTTTTGACGGCAGGGATTTATCGGAGTTCGGGGAGAATGAGCTTGCGGATATGCGCAGAACTCAAATGGGCTTTGTATTCCAACAGCCGACGATGCTGAAACATCTGAACATCCTCGACAACATCATTCTTCCGTCCATGCGGGGCAGCAGAAAGAATGCCGCAGAAATTACGGCAAAGGCAAGAGCGCTTATGCAAAGAGTAGGCATTGCGGAGCTTGAGAAGCGCGACATTACACAGGTGTCTGGAGGCCAGCTGCAACGGGCGGGAATATGCCGCGCGCTGATGAACAGCCCGAAAATTATTTTCGGCGACGAGCCTACGGGCGCGCTCAACTCCAAATCGGCGGAGGAGATTATGGACATATTTGCTGAAATCAACGCGGAGGGTACCGCGATTATGCTTGTAACTCACGACGCTAATGTTGCGGCGCGGACGGAACGTATTATGTTTATGCGTGATGGAAGCATCGTCAGTGAATTGAAGCTTCCGAAGTTTAACGGAACGGATATCGATGGAAGAGTCGGACAAGTAACAGCGAAAATGAGAGAAATAGGAATATAGCTACAAAAGTAAGATGGGAAGCCCAATTCACAGCCAAACGATCTGGCAGTGGATTGGGCAAAATGCTATTTTGCGTTCTGATCAGGCTGATGGATACCAAATATATTTCCTTCCGTGTCCATGTAATACCCTTGCCACGCCATACCAGGTAATGCATGCTTCGCTAACGCAACCTTGCCTCCAAGGTTAAGAATCTTTGCTTCAATAGAGTCGTAGTCTTCCACTCCCAATCTCCTCCTATGGTTTGACTTCCATATCTCTTTCTTTATTTATGCTTTCCTTTCCTATCTAATTTATAATTCAACCTTCGTAGAGAAAAAAAGCTTGAACCTAATTGTATCGTTGATTTGAAGGTGAGGAGATAAGCAGCTTGACGAAACTTTGTTGGGCAATGAAGCCGTACTCGTTAATGCGGGCGCACGTAGACCAATGGATTAAGTTCTTTCCGTTTGAGCAGGGTGTAACGGGAGTGCTTGTATATGATTTTTCGTGTACAATTCCCCCTGTGCAGGACTGAGGGGCTGCTGAGCAGCATCTGCTCGATCTTATGAACGAAAGAAATCGTCACAAAACAGGTAATAACGGTTCGGTGATACGCGGCTGCTTAATAGAGCTAACTGAAAGCCTTCGACATGCCTACATCGTCAATTCCATCAACGGAATCCAAATTCACCCGAATCTATTAAGTCTTCTTTACAGTGAAAGTGGAGTTTATACTAAATCTATAAAAAATGCTGCATGGAAGAAATAATGCGAGTGACAAATGTCACGGAAACAAATATTTAAATTTTGAATAATAGCACTAGTAGCTGTACCACGGAGATCAATTGGTAAAAGGGGGCATGAGACGTGGCAGTCCGTCGTGGAGCCGTAGAGCAGGATTATATTATTGAGCGTGTACGAGATATATTTCAATGCAGGGTTTTGTGGAGCGAAGGGCGACCGTGCCTGGAGTATAGAAGCATCGAAGAACTGGATCAAATCTCAGAATACATCCGGGTTAATTTCGAAGTAGAGCTTTTAGATGTATTTTTTACAGCGGTTGAAAGCTTGCCCACAGAATAATTAGAACGTTTAGCAGAGTGGGAAAAGATATTAACTTCTCGATGAAGCTAATGCAGGTCTCCAAACGGACATCATCTGCTCAATGTCACTAAGATAAGGCTTAACTTAATGACATTGATCATTTGGTGTCCGTTTTGGCTTGCCGTACTACGATCCAGCTTTGTTAACTACGGGGCGGGCTATTTTTAAGAGATAGAGCATTTATGGATGATATGAAGGAGAAAAAGGAGCTCAGAATCGAACTTTCATATGGTGGATTTCAATGGGGGCGAGAATAATAAGATTGGAAGCTTTAACTTAGCTGTCTAGCTGACTAGCTAACGACAAATATTTTGCTTCAAGTGAATTATCCAACAAGCATAATTTTAAAAAAGCATAAATTAAAAAGCTGACGTCGGTATGACCGGACGCCAGCTTTTTTGTCAAAGGCTCAACTTACGGTGATGACAGCTTCCAAATGCGGTACAGAATAGCGGCCGCTTCAGCGCGGGTGAGCGGATCGTTCGGCGCAAGTTTGTCGTTCTTGCCTGCTACGATGCCGTTCTTCACCAGCGATGCGATGCTGTCTTTGGCATAGTTGGCAATGCTCTCTGCATCCGTATAAGCATCTAATGCAGCGCTGCCTTCGAATAGCTTGCCAGCAGCCGCAAGCGCGCGTGCTGATAGAGCCATCATATCCTGGCGTGAGATCGAACTATCGGGCCTGAACGTGTTGTCCGCAAACCCGGCGGCAATGCCGAGTTCCTTTGCAATAGCCAGCGCATCCTGATAATAAGCCGTGGATGGAACATCGCTGAAGCTTGCCTCATGATTGCCGGTACCCTTCAGTTCCAAGGTTCTTATAAGAAGGGCGATGAAGTCAGCCCTATTTATAGTAGCTTCAGGAGAGAAGCTGTCATTCGCTGTCCCATGGATGATTCCCCGGGAGGCCAATGCATCAATGGCTTGTTTTGCCCAGGATACGTTCTGCAGATCGTCGAAGGTCTTGGACACATAAGCTACGGCATAGGTACCGAATTGAGTAGTTTGGAAAACCACCGTTCCGGTTGCCGCGTCATATCGTCCGTTCGGAATCGCTGTCGCATTGCCGTTGCCATCGATATACAGAACGACGATATGATCTGAATGGATCAGCTCATCCGCTGATGGCGAGTAAGGAATGGATACCTTTACAGACGCATTGGGATTATTCCAGGCAATCACCGTGTCGCCCGCTATGACGCTCAAATCGATCATCGGACGACTGCCGATCTGCTGCCGGGCAGCTGCATCCAAACGATCTGTAGAAGCATTGCCTATGCGGATGGATACATGATCACCATCTGCAGTTACGTTAGATAGCATATTGCTAGGAATTTGAAGTGTCGCGTTTTCCGTGTTTATCAATAGCTCGAAGGCTTCTTGACCTTTCAGGCTTTCAGACGGCAATTGTACATCGTACGTCTCCACGTCGCTCTGATTCGGCACGTCGATTACGATTTGCTTCTTGCCGTTTGCTGCTGGAGCAGCTTGCTCAAGCGCCCTTTTCAGTTCGTCGCCAGAAATGCTGCTTGTCGCACGTCCATTGTCGATCTTCCCTTCCGGCTTGATCGTGACTACACCGTCTTTAGCCTCGACGGTTCCTGTCTGCTGTGCAGTTCCGCTGCCGGTAGTAGTGCTGCTGCCACTGCCTACGTGACTACTGCTGCCTCCACTACCTCCACTACCTCCACTACCTCCGCTAGTACCGCCACTTCCACCGCCGCCTGGGCTGCCGGGTTTGTCGATGAGGGTGAGCACGCCGTAAACGGAAGTATCCTGATACCCATTGCCAGTGGTATCGTTCCATGCAGCGACGCTTTGACGGGCGCCGTCTTTGGCATCATTGATCTGGGCATCGAAGCCTATTTGCAAATTATTAGCCGGAGTAATCGACTTGAACGGGATCTTCATTTCCACTGTGTAATTTGAGCCGGAAACCTGGGTTGCCGATTCGAATCCTTCGGCGATGCTTGAAGGGTTGAATGAAGTCTCGTTGTCAAAGTTGATTCTGTACTGTCCATCGTCGTCTTGATAGAACGATGTCTTGGCATTGTTCTCGTCAAGGAAGATTTCGACGGAGTCCTGCTCCCACTCGTTTGCGCTGGATTTATCAAGCTGGGCATCGCTAACCTGAATCAGAATATAAAGATGCTCATCATCCCACAATGCCTTGGCTACTCCATTGGCACCCTGCCATGCCATTTGATAGCGGTTGATCGGCATCCCAGGGGTATCGCTCCAGACAGCATCTACGCTGCCGTCAATTACAGGGGTAGCAAATTTAGCAGTTGAACGATTGGCATTACTATACTCAGGCTCATGCTCCGCGATAAATTTGTCCGGATCGATGACCGCATAGTAAGCTGGTTTGGCCTGCAGTCTTTTGTTGAACAGCAAAGGATTAGTCGATGCCCTCCAGCTTGAGGCGTCATCCAATCCCCAGAAGGTAACGCGTGCGATATGATCGGCGTGCTCTTTATAGATATTGAATAGCTGTGCGTATAAATAGCCTTGTGCATCGGCAAGCTTATCGGAGAGCTGATAGTCGCTGCCAGCCTGAATGTCCAGCTCGGTGATGCTGACCTCTACGCCCAAGGAAATGAACTTCTTCAAGGACAGTTCAACATTGGCCGGGTTGGTGTTCACTGAATAGTGTCCCTGCATACCTACACCGTCGATCAGCAGCTTGCCAGGATGTTCTTTCGCATAATTCTCATTGATTTCTTTAACCATTCTATAGATGGCTTCGGCTTTATTCTGGTTATCATCGTTGTAATCATTGTAGTACAGCTTGATATCCCAGCCCTTCTCATCCAGCACCTCTCTTGTTGCCAGGAAAGCCTGCTCGACAAAGTCCGGACCGATCGCCTGGTACCATGGGGACTTGCGAAGTGCCCCCTCCCAATCGGCCGGGTTAGGCGGGTTATCCGTCATTGCTTCGTTGACGACATCCCAGGAAATAACTCTTTCGCCGAAATGCTCGACGACTGTTCTGATATGGGTTTTCATATTATTGAGAGCTTCTTCTCTGCCCAGTGGAACGTTGTTGTCTAGATCCGTATACATCCAATCTTTGGTTTGCTGATGCCATACCAGCACGTGACCATGCATCTGCATGCCTTCGTCTAGAACCTTATTCACCATTTTGTCGGCTGCATCAAAGGTAAAATTGCTTTTTTCAGGCTGCAGCGCATCGGGCTTCATGGCATTGCCGGCTGTAGCGACATTGTGATGCATCTTTAGCAGGTCAAGACGGATGCCTTCCAGATCCTCCGCCGTTATTGCGTTTCCGATCAGGAATTCGTTTTGGTAAACATTCTTGATTGGAGTCAGATCCTTCTCGAGCTCGATCGGTTCGGATTCAAGCTTTGTAAAGCTAATATCATCGATATAAAAAGAGGCCGTAGAATTTGTGCTTTCTACATAGATCGTAATATATTCGCTGCTAACGCTGTTGTAACGGTAGATGCCTTCGAATTGAACCCAATCGTCGCTGGCGCTAATCGTTTTGGAGGCAAGAGTCACATAATTCGCGCTGCTCTCGCTGCCGATTTGCGTAGATAACTGCAGCTGCGAGCTTGTGGGTTCGATCAGCTTGACCCAGGCTGAGATTTTATATTCGCTGCCTTTATCGACATATTCCTCGACATGCAGTGAGGGCCCGTGCCAGGTGTTGGATCTGCCGTCGACTTTCAAAGCGAAGGAGCCGCCTTCGGTATGATTCGCTTCACTTGTGACCGTCAGAGTTTCAGTCGTTGCCCTGCCTTCAAAGCCGCCAAGTGTCTGATCCTCGAAGGTAATGGTAGTAAAGTCCTTTGCTGGCGGTCTTGGTGGTTCAGGGTCGCCGCCGCCGGATGTCGCCTTCTCGATGATCAATATGTCCCCGATGTAGAATGGGACAGTCGCACCAGCATCGTTAGATTTAATGCGCAGGGCCTCATCTTTGCTGGTATCCACGGTAAAATCTTTGGTCAATATTACGGCGCCTCCAGCTGCAAAATCGGCACCGCCCACATCGCTATAACTGCTAACCGCTTGCAGGTTGAGTTGTGCACCGCTTGGTATATTTTCATCCACATCAACATACACAGACACCGTTACCGTGTAAGTGTTGTCGTTGACCAGGCCGAGATCGGCGAATTTGAAATCAGCTCCATCCCAGTTATCTGATCTGTTGTTTACATATAAAGCCGCTCCGTCGTCATTGCCGTCAAAAACCTTGCCGGTAACCGGAGTCAAGCTGACTCCGCCCGACTGCACAGCTTTTCCTTTGCCGTCTGCAAAAGTCTCGTGATACACCGTTCTCGTATCATCTGCGCTTGGCGCCTGAGCAGCCTCCGCTGCTGGAGCCAGCCAGCCTAAAGGAATAAGCAGGATTGCCGCAAGCAAAGTTGAGACGACTTGTTTGAACATTTTACCCATTCGCTCTACTCCCCTTAAACAGATAAATTTTATTAAGCGCTTTCATTTGTTAAGATGAGTCCTCCTTTCCCAACCCAAATCATAGCACCCGTGCAAAATGCGCTTCTAGCTAGAAATTAAAGAATATTCCGTAATTTCTATATATAATTTTCAATGTGTTCTTCTAGTTGAGGAACAGAGACCCTATATTGATGAAGTAATGCGTTTTAGGGGGGGATAGAACAACACTTACAAATAACTCTAGCCATATAATCCCCACCCATTCAGGGCATAATAAAATTATGAAGACTTGGTGAATACGTTTGACAATGAGAATCAATAGCATATAATAATGATTATAAATAAGAATTAGTTTTGGTTGCGTGAGGCAGTGTGATAAACTATTCTTAGGCAGCTAAACTATTACGAAAAATATTTAGGAGGTAGAATTAACCATGGCATTGATTGGAACAGAGGTACTACCGTTTAACGCAATGGCTTACCACAACGGTGAGTTTATCGAGGTAAGTGATGAGAATCTTAAGGGAAAATGGAGCGTAATTTGCTTCTATCCAGCAGACTTTACATTTGTTTGCCCTACTGAGCTTGAGGATCTGCAAGATCAATATGCAACTTTGAAAGATCTTGGTGTTGAAGTGTATTCCGTATCCACGGATTCCCACTTTGTGCACAAAGCTTGGCATGACAGCTCCGAAGCAATCGGTAAAGTTACTTATATTATGATTGGCGATCCATCCCATACCATTTCCCGTAACTTTGAAGTACTGGATGAAGCAACTGGTATGGCAAACCGCGGTACCTTTATCGTTGATCCAGACGGCGTAGTTCAAACGGTTGAAATTACCGCAGACGGTATCGGTCGTGATGCAAGTAATCTAATCGACAAGATTAAGGCTGCTCAATATGTTCGTAACCATCCAGGTGAAGTTTGCCCGGCTAAATGGAAAGAAGGCGGAGAAACATTGAAGCCTAGCCTCGATCTCGTAGGTAAAATCTAAGGAGAGAGAAAATTATGAAACTGGACGCAGACATTAAACAACAACTGGAGCAATATCTTCAGCTTTTGGAGGGCGATGTTCTGCTGAAAGTCAGTGCAGGTACGGATTCTGTATCTAACGACATGCTGGATTTAGTGGGTGAACTATCCAGCATGTCGGGCAGAATCACTGTAGAGCACACGCAGTTGGCTAGAACGCCAAGTTTTAGCGTAAATCGCGTAGGTGAAGACACTGGCGTAACATTTGCCGGAGTTCCATTGGGACATGAATTCACTTCGCTCGTCCTGGCACTGCTTCAAGTCAGCGGAAGAGCTCCGAAAGTTGAACAAAGCGTAATTGATCAGATTAAGAGCATTAAAGGCGAGTACCATTTTGAGACTTATGTTAGCCTATCCTGTCATAACTGTCCTGACGTTGTGCAGGCGCTGAATTTGATGAGTATCCTCAACCCTGGAATCACTCATACGATGATTGACGGAGCGGCCTTCAAGGAAGAAGTGGAGAGCAAGGACATTCTGGCTGTGCCAACGGTTCATCTAAATGGTGAATTCTTCGAGAGCGGCCGAATGACGATCGACGATATCCTCGGTAAATTGGTCACCTCGGATGCGTCCGAGTTCGAGAACAAAGAGCCATTCGACGTATTGGTGGTCGGAGGCGGGCCAGCCGGAGCTAGCGCAGCGATTTATGCGGCTCGTAAAGGAATCCGCACAGGTATCGTTGCTGAACGCTTTGGCGGACAAGTAAATGATACTCTGAGCATCGAGAATTTCATCAGTGTAAAATACACCGAAGGCCCTAAGCTTGCTGCAAGCCTTGAGGAGCATGCGAAGGAATATAACATTGATATTATGAAGGCACAGCGTGTGAAGCGCCTGGAGAAGAAAGAGCTCATTGAAGTTGAACTCGAGAATGGCGCCGTGCTGAAGAGTAAGACCGTAATCATCTCCACAGGTGCCCGTTGGCGTAATCTAGGTGTGCCTGGTGAAACAGAATATAAGAACAAAGGTGTGGCTTACTGTCCGCATTGCGACGGCCCTCTATTCGCAGGCAAAAGCGTTGCAGTGGTGGGCGGCGGCAACTCTGGTATTGAGGCAGCGATTGACCTGGCAGGTCTAACGAAACATGTTACCGTTCTAGAATTTATGCCAGAGCTAAAGGCTGACTCTGTATTGCAAGACCGCCTGAACAGTTTGCCTAACACGACTGTTATCAAGAATGCGCAAGTGAAAGAAATCACTGGTTCTAACAGAGTTGACGGCATCAGCTACATCGAGCGCGAGAGCGGTGAGACGAAGCACGTTGATCTGGAAGGCGTATTCGTTCAAATCGGCTTGGTTCCAAATACAGATTGGCTGGGTGATACGATTGAGCGCACCCGCATGGGCGAAATTGTCGTAGACAATCATGGTGCAACGAGCATGCCTGGCGTATTTGCTGCAGGAGACTGCACGAACTCGCCGTACAAACAAATCATTATTTCGATGGGATCCGGTGCTACCGCAGCGTTAGGTGCATTCGATTATCTGATTCGAAATCAATAAACATATATTTAACGGCTTTGGTCCTGACCTGCATCGGGACCAAAGCCGTTTTTAGTTTTGGAAGGTAATAAATTTACTTTGGACAGGGCTCTTTTTCTCCGCCCATGGTATATAAGTGGTTTTCTTAACTTGAAGGAACATCCTATTTTAATTTAATGCGGATTCACAATTTTTGATAATGATGTAAAAGACGCTCTACCCGGTTCTGGATCAATCGCTTCAAGGATTCGGGCTTCACGGATACAACAGAACAGCCATATCTCATAAAATAATTCGCTATAAATTCTTCCTCTCCCGGATTATAGAATCCCCTAATAATTGCTGTATCCCCACTTTCCATGCTCATTGAAGGATAATGTTCTTTATGGAAAATATCCTTGGCCTTTTCTAAAATCTCCACTTCAAATTCAATACTATCCTTAGATTGATAAATTGCTAATGAACGCCGAAGGAGCTCGTCTATAGAAAAAGGAGATTCGGCTTCCACTACTTCTACAGAGGTGATTCGGTCACATCTGAAAACCCGATGTTGCTGCGTATGTAACTCGATTCCGGCAGCATACCATTGACCAAACTTCGCGGAAATTTTGAAAAATTGAACGTGGTAGCTTGTTGTCTGCTTATTTTTAAAATATTGAATCTTACAGCTACTTTCATGAAGAATGCTATGCAGAACTCGATCTAAAAATCGGCTCACATACGGATGCGGATAAATCTCAAGCTGTAGAATTTTTCTCATGTTGTGAATCTGCTCGACTTGCTTTATGGAAAGGCAGTTTTCAAACTTCTCATGAAGTTGATTCGCGCTAAGATGAAATGGCGTGGATTGATAAGCCTCCAACGTCAGCATGGCAAAATACAGAGCATACACTTCATCCATCGTAAAAAATTATGGGGGATAACAATCTGTTTTTTAAGATACCATATCGTCCATGCCTGCCATGCTCGGAGAAGATTGGCATGCCTAATTGCTCTAATGAGCTTATATCCCGCAGAGCTGTACTTTTTGAAATATGGTATTTATCCATTAGGTCACTTAAATTAAAGTACTCTCGGCCGTTCAAGTATCGAATCATGTCATTTAATCTTTCCGCTTTCTTCATCACAAATCTCCTTAGTAAAGGTGTCGTGTTTTGATACCTTTATAAATTATGATGATTTTAAGGTCAAGTATCAAATGTATCTCAAAACACGATATCGAAGGAGTTGGATCCCATGAGTGCAACGCTAGAAGTGGCTATTTTCTTATCCATGGACGGAAGAGCGAAAGAAGCCATCGATTTTTACAAAAAGCATTTTAATGCCGAGGAATTGCTGCTGGTGACCTATGAAGACATGGCCAAACTCGACAGCTCGTTCCAGCTTACGGACGCGAATAAGCATTATATCACTCACTCCGTCCTGTCCATTGGAAGAACAAAGATCATGATGGCAGAAGATACAATGGATGCAACAGAAAAATACACCGTGGGCAACAACACCTCCTTGTGCATCCAAAGTGCGGATCTAGAGGAAATTGAGCATTTTTACGAGAGCTTGACCACCGATGATCGAGTGAGAATTATCGTTCCATTATCCAGCAATGTGTTTAGCAAGGCGTATGGTATTGTTGAAGACCCGTTCGGGATTCAAATCCAGTTGATGTATGATGAGAGATTACGGTAAAAATTTAGTTGATCAAAATTAATATTCAAAGTTCATGACCAATATGAACTGACGAGCATCACCTCAATTTCAAGAGGTGGTGCTTTTTTAATCTATAGAAAAAATTGATTATGAATAGTCACTTATTGGAGGATTATGCAAGCACTGCCGAAGAGTTCTATAGTCTCGGAAGATTCGTCATTGAATTTTGCAGAGATATGAAGCTCGCGCAGGTCGATCTATAGGAGCCGTAAGAGCTTACGCCACCTGTAGTTGTGTGAGACTCACATTAGGCTACAAGCAAATTAATGATGATTAACATTACGATTTTGTTTAATGTAAGCCAGCATCTTATTTAAATTGTTCGCCATTACGGTCACAGTGTTCACCTCTGAGGGGGATATTTTTCATGGAAATTACATTCGACATTTTTTGGAAAATGTAATTTGTGTAGCCGGCAGTAAGTAGGAAAAAATAACTATTTCCCACAAAATGCATCTATGGTATTATTTTAGGAAAATAGCTCAAATCCTGAGTATGCTTAGGTTTTTATTTACTTCTTGTACGTCGGCTGTTTTTTTGGAGCCTATGATTATGCTATAAGTCAGGGGGTGAAAAATGTCGTTTTATGTATTAAAAGACCGAATAGTCGGTCTTTTGGAGGATGGCAAATCCAGAGGGGTTCGAGGTGAGACAAGAAGATGATTGCGATGATTGATAATTTTGATTCATTTACGTACAACCTTGTTCAATATTTCATGGAACAAGAAGAAGAAGTGAAGGTATTTCGCAATGATTCGATTACTATTCAAGGAATTGAAGCGCTGCATCCTGATTATATCGTTATTTCACCAGGGCCGTCCAATCCAAGCAATGCCGGGATCTCTATGGATGTCATCTCGCATTTTGCAGGGCGAGTACCAATTCTGGGCGTCTGCCTGGGACATCAGGCCATTGGACAGGCCTTCGGAGCTAAGGTTGTCCCGGCTGGGCATTTAATGCATGGGAAGACATCTGATATTACGCATGATGGCCGGACGCTATTCCGCAATTTGCCAACACCTTTAACAGTGGCCAGATATCATTCGCTAATTGTTGATCCGGATATACCGGATGATCTTGAGGTTACCGCTTGGTCACCTGAGGGCGAAATAATGGGTTTGAGGCATAGAGAGTTTGCGGTAGAGGGAGTGCAATTTCACCCAGAATCAATAATAACCCCCTTCGGTAAAGAGATCATCGCCAATTTCTTAAGTTATTACGCTATGCATAGTCATAGGGTCAGCTGAATAAGGCGTCCCGTTAATTTACTAATCAATAAGGGAGGTTTCTGGGTGGCGAACTTGGATTCTGGGCCTTTTATTTTAATGGATTTCATGGACGAGCATCAGGAGATGCAACGTCGTGTGTTTACCGATCCTGTAGAGATTATGGAAGCAGTTCATGTGAGTGAAGTCAGGCCAGTGCTGCAAAGGGTACAGGATGCCGTAGACCAAGGCTATTACGCTGTTGGATACGTATCCTATGAAGCTGCGCCGGCATTTGATTCTGCGTTTCAAGTTCATTCCGATGTCGTAATGCCTCTCGTTTGGTTCGGAATCTTTCGTGGATATGAACCGGAAATGAGAGCAGCTGAAGCAGCTGAGGCCAACGGGAGTTACCATATATCGGAATGGACGCCGACAACGAGTGAAGATACCTACCATGAATGTATTCATCAAATTCGGGAGTCTATCGCCAAAGGGGATACATATCAAGTTAATTACACCATGCGATTGCGTGCGCAATTTGCCGGAGATACATATGCCTACTATAAACGATTGTGCGATGCGCAGCAGGCCCGTTACTCTGCAATGCTGCATCTAGGCGATTTCAGTATACTGAGCGCTTCGCCGGAGTTGTTCTTCAGAAAGAGCAAGGGCATCATCAGCACCCGACCTATGAAAGGAACGGTCAAGCGGGGCTTGTGGCTAGAAGAGGATGAGCGTCTGGCCCAATGGCTTAGGCAATCCGTGAAAAATCAGGCCGAGAACGTCATGATTACCGATCTTTTGCGTAATGATCTAGGAATCATTGCTGAGCCAGGAACAGTTCAGGTGCCAAACCTTTTTGATGTTGAAAAATACTTTACGCTGTTTCAGATGACCTCTACGGTTACAGCGATTCCCAAGGCAGATGTCGGCATGGAAGAAATCTTCTCCGCTCTGTTTCCCTGCGGTTCCATCACGGGTGCTCCCAAGATCAGCACGATGGGGCTGATTCAACAGCTTGAAAATTCCCCAAGGGAGATATATTGCGGAGCCATTGGCATGTTGAGCCCGGACGGATCGGCGGTGTTTAATGTCGCCATACGTACCGTATGGATAGACCACCGAAGCGGCCAGGCGGAATATGGCGTTGGCGGCGGCATTACCTGGGATTCCACCGCAGCGGACGAGTATGCGGAAGCAAAGACGAAGGCGCTGCTTCTTACGGAGCAGAGACCTAAATTTGAATTGCTGGAATCATTCCGTCTAGAGAACGGACAATACACGCTGCTTGAGGAGCATTTGGAACGGATCCGTAAATCGGCTGCATATTTTGATTACTGCTGCGATATAGAGGAAATTCGACGCATTCTTGAGGAACATGCCGTCATACATAACAAGGAACTTCGAAAAGCTAGGCTCCTCTTGTCTGCGGATGGCAGCATAACCGTGCAAAGTGAACCGATTTCCGAGATTTCGCACCCGCTGAACGTTGTTCTTGCGAGCGAATCTATCGATTCAAAGCATCGGTTTCTTTATCACAAGACAACATACCGACAGATATATGAGCAACATGCCCGGCACAAGGGCGAAGCATTTGATGTTCTGCTCTGGAATGAGAAGGGCGAGCTTACGGAATTTACGATGGGGAATGTCGTGGTGGAGATGGATGGCTGCCGATATACACCACCCCGGGAGAGCGGCCTTTTGGCAGGAATATTTCGCAGCAAGCTTCTACAAGAAGGCAGACTGGAGGAGCGAAGGCTCACTCTTGACGATATTAAGGAAGCGACCCAGGTCTGGCTCATCAACAGTGTAAGAGGATGGGTTCCTGTGGAAATTACGCAAAAGAGTCTGGACGATGTACTACACAAATTAATGGTTTATTAGTGAGGGGGAAGTTGTGTTCATGGCGATTCAAGCCGACCTGAAACATCGTATCCAACAGCTTTGCCGGATGGAGGATATTACGTTTGAACTCGTAAAAGGAACATGGCCTCATATAGAAAAGCCGAAGGCTACTGCCTCTGCTTCGGAGCTATTAAATCGGCAGCAGCATTTTCAATATCACGCCGCCCCTGCATTTAAGAGGGACTACAATCGGCAGTCGAACGAAACGAAGGAGGCCCTCATCGCGGGTACCCCGCTTCATTGGGAGGGGGAGCCGACAACGCTGGTTGAGGCGTTTCATAGAACCTTAAAGACAAGCGGTAACAAGAAGCTGCACATACATTTGCAAGACGGGACGATAAGGTGCTTGACCTATAACGAACTGAATCAACTGGCCAGTCGGATTCTTCAGGGATTAAGGGAGCACGGATTGAAACCGGGGGATGCGGTGCTGCTTCAAGTGGAACAGATCGATCGATTTATCGCCTTGTTCTGGGCTTGCATCCTGGGCGGGCTACTGCCTGCCCCGTTAAAACCTTCATTGAGCCAGGCTCCGGAACACGCGGAGCATAAGAAAGTTGAGCAAGTGTGGGAGGTGCTCGATCGTCCGCTGGTTGTGTGCGATCCATGGTTGGAGACACGTGACCCAGGGGTGGATCATCCATCGGTCATTCTTCGTGAAGGACGCATGGTTACTGTGGACGAGCTGCTCCAGCTTCAGCAGCAAGCAGAGCCCCAGCATTATGCCCCTGCTCCAGAGGATGGAGCACTGTATTTGTTTACCTCCGGCACAACCGGCATTCCCAAATGCGTCCGCTATCGTCATACGCACGTATTGGCTAATATTATCGGCATTCAACAGCATCTTGGGCTGTCCGGCGAAGGCGGAGAGGTGACACTGAACTGGATGCCGCTCTATCATGCTGGCGGGCTGCTGACGAACCATGTCCTTGGAGTCGTGCTGGGCAGTGAGCAAGTGCTTCGGCCAGTTGAGCAATTTCTTAATAATCCAAGCACATGGCTTGCCGATATCGATGCCTATCGTGTCACGTTTACATGGGCCCCCAATTTTGCATATGTACATATCAATCAAATGGATGAGACGCTTGAGCAAGGAACCTGGGATCTCGGGTCTCTTCGGATCATCTTGAATGTCGGCCAGCCTATTTCGGCGGAGACGGCGAAAGCTTTTCTAAGGCGCTTGGCTCCGTATGGCCTTTCCCCGAACTGTATAGTACCTGCATACGGAATGACCGAGTTTTCCGGCAGTCTTTGCTTCAATCGGCGGTTCAGCTTGCAAACCGAGAGCGGAGTTCAGTATGTTTTGAAGGATTCACTAGGCAATGAGCTTAGCTTTCTGGAGGAAGGAGCATCGCCGGACTGCGCCGCATTTACCGAAGTCGGAGAGGTGGTTCCGGGAATTCGTCTTCGTATCGTGGATGAGGATAACCGAATCATGCCGGAAGCCTGCATTGGAAAAGTTCAAGTCCAGGGCTCGTCCATTGTGGATGGATATTATAAAAATGTGGCGGCAACCTCAACCGCATTTCCCGAAGCAGGCTGGCTGGATACGGGGGATCTTGGCTTTATTCGCGAGGGGAGATTGACGCTAACCGGCCGGGAAAAGGATCTACTCATCATGAATGCCAAAAACGTCTACAACTTTGAAGTGGAATCCGTCATGGCCCAAGCCTATGGGGTGGATCCGGCTTATGCAGCAGCTGCTGGCATCTCGGGCGGCGAAGCCGGTAACGACGATCTGCTGCTATTCTTTTCTCCACCGGATGAGGATATAACGCTCAGTGTACTCATTGTACAAGAATTGAGAGGTCTTATAACCAGGTATTTCGGTGTCAATCCCCGCTATATTGTTCCTGTAAGCAGAACACAATTTCCACGCACTCCAACTGGCAAAATTCAAAGATTGCATCTGGTCAATGATCTCCTGAGCGGACAATTTGATTCCATATTAGAGACGGTCGAGAACAGGCTTCAGAGCCGTTTGGAACTTGAACGGCAGCTGTCCGGTCTCTTACCGGACAGTGTTCCCAATCATCATCCGCAGCAGGAAGAGCAGGAGCCGCAAGCCTTAATGGTGTACTATTCATCGCCTCGTATGGATATTAGCGAAGCCGCACTGTACGCAGATCTGCGCGACAGTTTGAACGGATGGCCGGATAGCTTTGAACGGGTCGAAATAATCAGGCAATTTGCCGAGCCCGCGGTGGGTTCAGCAGTCTCGGAAGAAGATGAAGAACGGCAGCTTTTTCTCTCGCAATGCTTCCAACAACTGTTGGGGCGGTCGCGAATTTCGCAATATGATGACTTTTTCCAGCTTGGCGGAGATTCCTTGCGGATGGTCAAATTGCTGACGATGATTGCTTCCCGATATCGTTACAGCATTCCGCTCCGGCAATTTTTCGACCAACCGACGATCGGCGGTCTGCTGCAGGCGCTGCGGCACGCTGAATCAGAAGCGGCTCCTTCCACGCTGACTTGGTGGAAGCCGGATTCTGATAACAGGCATAAAGCACGCCTCCCTCTGACACTAAAGCAGAAGAGTCAATGGATTCTGCATATACTAGCTCCTCAAAGCGCTTTTTACACCAATACATTTACCCTTCGATTTCAGGGGGACTGCGACCCGGTCAAGCTGGAGGATAGCCTCCAAGTACTGATGCAAAGGCATGAGGCGCTGCGCCTTCAATTTACGGTAGAAGAAGGAGAGCCTTTTCAATATATTGCTGCTTCTGCTGTCTTGCCAGTCCGGGAAATCGACTTGAGGGATATGGAGCCAACGGCACGATCGGCAGCGGAGCACGAATTAATCCATCAGGAAGCCAATCGGCGCTTTGATCTGCTGAATGAGCCCTGCCTTCGTCTGCTAATGATTGTATGCAGTGAGCAGGAGCATGTCCTAGTCGTATCGATGCATCATATTATGTCTGACGGATGGTCATCGAATCTGTTTGCAAGTGAGCTTTTGCATATCTATGAGCGGCAATTATGCGGACAGGAGCCGAATCTTCCGCCGCTGCCGGCATCTTATTCGGATTACGTCCTCTGGCAATGTTCACTAGAACAGGATCGTTCCTCACAGCTGTGGAGCAAGGCCGAATATTGGAACCAATCGCTGAGCGAACCGCTCCCGATGATTGAAGTGCCGGGCGACTATTCTCGCCAAGCGGACAAATCGTATAGAGGAAGAACGGCCAAGCTTATCATCGATGAGCACCTGACAGAGCTTGTGCGGGAGACGGGCCGCCGTTCAGGAGTCACTTTGTTTATGCTTCTGTTTGCGGTTTATTCTTATATGATTCATCGATTTACAAGACAAAATGTGATCCCGATCGGCACTGTGATGGCGAACCGTACCCTGCCTGAGACGGAGGGGATGATCGGCTTCCTAGCCAATACCGTCGTTCTATGCGTTCAGTTCGATGAGCAGATGACCTTCGGTGAATTGCTAGAGCAGGTTAAGGAGACTGTATTGGACGGCTGCCAGCACCAGGAGGTGCCTTTCGAGATGGTACTGCCTGTACTGAAGGAAAGGAATGCGGTGGCTCAGGGGAATTCATCCTTATTCCAGGTGATGTTTACGCTGCAGAATGAGTTCACCCACCGCTATCAAGTGGAAGACACGGAAGTAAGCTTGGGCATCGAGGCGGGAGACACGGCCAAATATGACCTTATTTTGCATGTATATGAGCAGCCGGGCCATTTGGAGATCCGGTTGGAATACAGCACCGATTTATATACCGGGGAAACGGCCGAACGTTTTCTTGAATTTTACAAAACGATATTAGAAGGGGTTGTCGAACATTAAACTATCCAGCTTGAACGTGATTCCGGAAGCGGAGAGGCGGAAGCTTTTGTATGAGTTTAACGATACAAAAGCCTCTTATCCAAAGGAGGCGGTTCTTCATCGCCTGTATGAACTGCAGGCGGACAGATGGCCGGATCGGATTGCGATTAGCATGGGAGAGTCGGCGCTGACTTATGAGCAATTGAATGCCAGGGCTAATGCGTTGGCAGGAGTGCTGCGGGATCGCGGCGTCAAGCCTAACCAGATCGTTGGAATTTTGTGTTCCCGATCAGAGAATATGGTGATCAGCATTCTTGCCGTTTTGAAGGCTGGCGGGGCTTACATGCCCATTGATCCGCAGTATCCCAAGGAACGCATCAAATTTATGATCGAGGATAGTGGCTCCGTATTGTGCATTGTTGAAGATGCGGCTCTTGCCCCTGTCGGGACATCTGTGCCGACTGTGAACCTTGAAGATAGAGAGGTGCGGCTGGAGCTAGGCGTTCAAAGCGCCAGCAATCTGGAAGCGGTGAACAAGCCGGAGGATCTTGCCTATATTATTTATACGTCCGGCTCAACCGGAACCCCGAAGGGGGTTATGATCGAACATCGCAATGTTGTCAGACTATTGTTCAATGACCGCAATTTATTTGATTTTAATGAGCATGATGTGTGGACATTGTTCCATTCCTTCTGTTTCGATTTCTCCGTCTGGGAGATGTACGGCGCGCTGCTGAATGGCGGCAAACTGGTTATCGTGCCGGAAGCGGCGGCCAGAGAGCCGCAGCGCTTCCTTGAGCTGCTGCGCAAAGAAGGCGTAACGATATTAAACCAGACCCCTACTGCCTTTTATCAACTGGCCAAGCTCGAGACCGGACAGCCGTATCCCGCAGATCTTCGCGTTCGTCATGTGATCTTCGGCGGGGAAGCGCTCCTTCCGATACAGTTGGCCGCCTGGAAGAAGAAATATCCGAATATCAAATTGATTAATATGTACGGGATTACCGAAACAACGGTTCATGTGACATATAAGGAGATAGGCCTGTCGGAGATAGAAGGTAGAATCAGCAACATCGGCAAGCCGATTCCAACGCTGCAGATATATCTCCTTAACGAAGACAGCGAGCTTGTTCCAATCGGGGTGGAGGGCGAAATATATGTGGGCGGCGAAGGTCTGGCCAGAGGATACGTCAATCGGCCGGAGCTGACGCAGGAACGCTTTGTTCCCCATCCGTTCGAGCCCGGACAGCGGTTGTACCGGACAGGAGATTCGGCCCGGTGGCATGCCCATGGAGAATTGGAATACCTGGGGCGAATCGACCATCAGGTGAAAATTCGCGGGTATCGTATCGAATTGGGTGAAATTACGACCCGGCTGCTTCACTGCGCCGGGGTGGAGGACGCTGTCGTTACGGTCAAGAAGGATAGTTTTGAGGAGGATATGCTTTGCGCTTATTTTGTAAGCGAACAGAAAATCAGCGGGTCGGAACTGCGGGAACAATTGAGCCGGCATTTGCCGCAATACATGCTGCCTTCTCATTACATCCAAATCAAGAGCATACCGATGACCTTGAACAACAAGGTGGACGTCAAGTCCCTTCCCGCTCCGGGGGAGCATGTGCAGCCAGCAGATGATTCAAACTTGGTCATGCCCTCCAATGAGATGGAACAGCGCATGTTGGATATTTGGAAGCTGCTGCTGAACCATTCGAATATTGGCGTTACCAGCAACTATTTCGGATGCGGCGGGGATTCGATCCGGGCGATTGAGCTGATAAGCCGCTGCAACCGGGAGCTTGGACTGCACCTGGAAATTGTCGATCTATATATGCATCCGACTATCCAGGGCCTGCTGGAGAACTGTTCCGCACCCGGGCTCACCCATGATATACAGCAGGAAATTAGGGGAGATTTAGAGCGTCAACGGCAGGAATGGCTGGATAATCCCGATTATCGCGGGATGCTTCCTCCCCAGGTGGAGGATGTGTTTCCGATGAGCGATATCCAACAAGGCATGGTGTATCACTATATGAAGCATGAGGGCTCTGGAGTGTATCACGATCAATTCGTATATCGGACGCCAGGCCGCAGGCTGAGCGCAGAAAAATTGAGAGAAGCCATCGCACTGATCAGCAGTAGACACCCGATGCTTCGGACAGGGTTCAATCTGACGGATTTTCCCGTCCCGGTTCAATTCGTATGTTCACAGATGGAGTATCCACTGGATGAGGTGGCGTTAGCAAATGAGGGGGACGACGGTCTCATAGAGCTGGAAATCAGGGCTTATCTGGAGCGGGATCGTAAGCGTCCGTTCCGAATCGAGAAGGCGCCGTTGTGGCGCATCGTCCTTTTTCATTCGGAAAGTGAGACCTACCTATGCTGGATATTCCATCACGCTATATTGGACGGCTGGAGCGTAGCTGCTTTTATATCAGAGCTGTTCAACCTCTATAAGGATTTGAAGGGGGAGGAAGTCAGTGCTTAGTCCGCTGCAAACAAGCTATAAAGATTATGTTGTCGAGCAATTGGCGATGGCTCAAAATCGGGAGACCGCTGAATATTGGCGCAATGAACTGGTCGATTACCGGAAATACGCCTTTCCCGATCCGCCAGTACTTTCCCAGGACGATCCGCCTAATTCCACGGTTACGCCGCTGCCTCAAGCGCTGTATAACAGCTTGCTGCTATCAGCTCAGCAGCAGCAGGTCAGCGTAAAATCACTATGCCTGGCGGCTTTTATCGGCACGCTGTACATGTATTCCTACGAAGAGGACATTCTCATCGGACTTGTAGAAAATGGGCGCCCTGTCCATGAGGATGGAGGACGGGTATTGGGTTGTTTTCTCAACACCGTTCCGATGCGCACGAAATTTCTTCCCTCGATGACCTGGGCAGAGCTGGCTGCGGACGTAAACCGCAAACAGATTGAATTGAAACAGCATGGACGCATGTCCCTGGTGCAGATTTTGAACGCGCTCGGAGAACAAAGCCATCGCGACAACCCGCTATTTGACATCGCTTTTAACTTTATTGATTTTCACATTTATGAATCGGTAGACAAAGGGTTGTTTGAGTTTATGCCGTACAGCTTCGAGAGAACGAATACGGTGCTTGATTTCAGTGTCTCGGTCACATTGGGGGAGCTGTCCGTTAAGATGGTGTCCTCCTATGACCAGGACTTCACCTCGCAGCTGCTGCAAATGTACATAAGAACACTGCATTGCATGACTCGTCAGCCCTCGGAGCGAATAAGCCCGTATTTCTGGATGACCGAAGAGGAGAAGGCGAAGCTGCAATCATTTAATCACACAGATGCTGATTATCCTAGGGAAGCTACGGTGGTCAGCTTGTTCGAGCAGGCGGTGCGGAATTATCCCCGCAATACGGCTCTCGTGAAAGGAGAGGAGGAGCTAACTTATTCCGAGCTTGACCGAAAGGTTAACGTGCTTGCCAGCCGATTGCTGGGCTCGGGAGTTGCGGCGGGAGAGCATATCGGCCTGCTGGCTGATCGCTCCTTCGAGATGATCATCGGCATCATGGCCATATTAAAGGCCGGATGTGCCTATGTGCCGCTGGATCCGGAGTTTCCGCAAGAGCGGCTTAGAGGCATTCTGGCGGATTGCGGGGCGAATTGGCTCCTCGCCGGCGAGGGCTTGTCTGTGGAGGGCTATGAGGGGACGAGTCTTGACTTGAGCGGGTTATGCCAAGACCTCTCAGAGGCTCAGGCTATATCCTTACCGGAGGTTCAGCGTAAGCCGGCCGATCTTGCCTATATTATGTATACCTCAGGCTCCACCTCGGCTCCAAAGGGCGTAGCGGTAACCCATGGAAACATTGTCAAAACCGTGTTCAATAACGGATTTATGGATATTTCCGATTCTGATCGGATGCTCCAGCTATCCAATTATGCCTTTGATGGAAGCACGTATGAAATTTTCGGCGCGCTCCTTCATGGGGCTGTCTTGGTTCTTATTGCGAAGAAGGATGTGCTGAATGCCTCGGAGCTGGCAAGGACTTTGGAGGAACAGAGGATTACATCCGCCTTTATGACCGCTGCATTGTTCAATACGATAGTGGATTGGGATGTTCATTGCTTGCGGCATGTGCGGCGGATGTTCTTCGGGGGCGAGGCCGGGTCGAAGAAGCATGTGCTCAAGGCGTTGGATTGTCTGGGGGAAGGCCGACTGGCGAACGGATACGGCCCCACAGAAACGACTGTATTTGCTTCAACTTATGTGGTCAATGACCAATTGCGCAAGTATAACTCCGTACCTATCGGACGTCCTATTCATAATACGCGCGTTTACATTTTGAATCAGCAGGGGGAACGGCAGCCGATCGGTGTGCCGGGAGAACTCTACATCGCTGGTGAAGGCCTTGCCAGTGGTTATTATGGACAGCCGGATTTGACCGGGGAACGGTATCTGCCGTGTCCCTTTGAGCCGGGGAACAGAATGTACAGAACCGGCGATCTGGCGAGATGGCTTCCCGATGGGAATCTCGAATACTTGGGACGGATCGATCAGCAGGTCAAAATACGCGGCAACCGGATCGAGCTTGGCGAGATCGAAGGAAAGCTGCGATCCATGGAGACGATATCCGAAGCTTTGGTCATCGCGGCACAGGATGATCGTGGGCATTCGTATTTATGTGCTTATGTTGTTCCGGCAGGGGAGAAGGGGACTGTTTCCGCTTGGAAGAAGGGTCTGCGGGAATCGCTGCCGGAATATATGGTTCCAAGTACATTCGTATCGCTGGAGAGCTTTCCTCTTACGACGAATGGCAAACTGGATCGCAGGGCGCTCCCGAAGCCGGAGCGAGTTCAGACTCAGAAAGGCTATACGGCACCGGCCAACCCAATGGAAGAGCTGCTGTGCCAGCTGTGGGAGGAAGTTCTGGATACTGAGGGTATCGGGGTTGAGGAGCATTTCTTCGAGATCGGCGGGCATTCTCTGAAGGCGATGCTTCTGGCAGCGAAGCTGCAGAAACAAACGGGCGTCCGTATTTCGCTGCAAGAGATGTTTCTGCGTCCAACGATACGCGAAATGGCGCTATGGCTGATGGATACGGAACCAGCGCAGGCAGCGAAGGGAAATATCGTACCCGCTCCGGTTATGGAGACCTATCCCGTCTCCTCCATTCAGAAGCGAATCTATATTGTGCAGCAGTTTGAAAATGCCGGGACAAGCTACAATATGCCCATGGTGCTCGAATTGAACGGCCAGCTTGACAAGGAACGGCTGCGAAATGCATTTTACGCACTGATCGAGCGTCATGAGAGCTTGCGGACCTCCTTTGAACTGGTGGACGGCGAGCTCATGCAGCGTGTTCATGAAATGAATGAAGTTAACGCTGCTCCTATATTTTCAGAAAAGTCATTTAGGGACAACGCCGAGCCTGAGTGGACAGAGGAACGGTTAAGCGATCATGCAAGGATGTTCATCCGTCCCTTTGATCTAGGTAAAGCTCCGCTAGTGCGGGCTGATCTGCTGGGGATTTCCCCGGAGCGGCATATTTTGCTTCTGGATATGCACCATATTGTGTCGGATGGCACATCAATAGAAATATGGGTGAGAGAGCTTGTCCAGTTGTATCAAGACGTCTCTCTGCCATCGCTGCGAATTCAATATAAGGATTTTGCTTACCAGGAGCAGCAAAGGGATGACGAAGCATATGCGAAGGGCGAGCAATATTGGCTGTCGCGCTTCAGCGGAGAATTGCCGCTTCTGGAACTTGAGACGGATCAGCCCCGTCCTCCGATTCGCAGCTTTGCGGGGCAAAGGCTGGTGAAGGAGCTGGAAGTTGAACTGGCGGAGGAGATCCAAGCTGCTGCTGCCTCCCGTCAGTCTACGGTCTTTATGATCATGATGGCGGCCTACCACGTGCTTCTCGCCAAATATTCCGGTCAGCATGACATTGTTGTGGGAACGCCGTTTGCATGCCGAGGAACTGTGCAGGACGAGCCGATCGTCGGTATGTTTGCCAATACGCTGGCTCTGCGCAGCCAGCCGTTGTCTGAGCTGACGGTTAGTGAATATTTTCAGCAGGTACGGGAGTTGGCTTTGACTGCCTTCGAGCATGGGGCTTATCCGCTGCACGAGCTGATCGGCCGTTTATCCTTGCCATACGATGCGAGCCGGCACCCTTTATTCGACACCATGTTTGTACTCCAAGAGGAGGGCCAGTCGGTTTATCGCCTGCCGGGGCTAAGCATTTCATCCCGTGAGTTTGATCAAAGCGCCGCGAAATTCGACCTGACCTGGGTATGTACAACATCCTCCGAAGGAGTAAAGATCGGGGTGGAATATCGGGTCGATCTGTGGAAGGAAGACTCGATACATCGCATGTTAGCGCATTATGTTCATCTTCTGCGGCAGATGGTGGAAGACCCGCACTTGCGGATTGGCGAATTGGAGCTGGCCACCGAGACAGAGCTTCAGCAGCTTGAAGCCTGGAATGCTACTGAAGCCGAATATCCGCGCCACGCATCCGTTGCTGATCTGTTCGAAGAACAGGTTATACGCCGCGGATCGTCCTCGGCCGTGATGATGGACGGCGAGTCCCTGACCTATCTTCAGCTTAACGAAGCTGCCAATCGGGTGGCATGGTACTTGATCGAAAAGGGAGTTCAGCCGGGAGAAACCGTGGGGATGCTGATGGAGCGTTCGCCGGAGATGATTGTCGCCATATTGGGCATCATCAAGGCTGGCGGCGCTTATGTTCCGCTGGATCCTGGATTTCCGGCGGAACGTATGGCTTATATGCTGGATGACAGTGATGCAAGATGGCTGATCGCATCGTCAGGGCATGCTGTGCCTGGCTTCCAGGGAGAAGTAATTCCTTATGAGGAGAGCAATTGGGCGCATCTATCCGGCAGCAATCCTGGCGGATCGTCCGAGGCTGGCGGCTCGGCGCAAGCTGAGGCTGTTGCCAGCCGACCCGGCCCGGATCATCCGCTTTATATCATGTACACCTCCGGGTCGACGGGAACGCCGAAAGGGGTCGTGACCACCCATCGCAACGTGGTGAAGACGAGCATCAACAACGGGTTTATCGAGGTGACTCCGACGGATCGGATGCTGCAGCTATCCAACTACGCTTTTGATGGCTCGACGTATGAAATCTTCGGAGCGCTGCTGAACGGAGCGACGCTAGTGCTGATTCGCAGGGAGGATGTGCTGAACCCCGCTGAGCTGGGGAGAATCCTGGAGCAGGAGCGCATTACGTCAGCGTTCATGACGGCTGCGCTGTTCAACACGGTGGTGGACTGGGATGTAAGCTGTCTGAAGCATGTGCGCAAGCTGTTCTTCGGAGGGGAAGCAGCATCGCAGAAGCATGTGCTGAAGGCGCTGGACTACCTGGGAGCCGGACGGATCGCCAACGGCTACGGCCCGACGGAGACGACGGTATTCGCGGCCACGTATACGGTGGATGAGGGGCTGCACGAGCGGGACAGCGTTCCGATCGGCCGGCCGATTCACAACACGAAGCTCTATGTGCTGAATCCGGATGGACTGCGCTTGCCTGCGGGCATTCCTGGAGAGCTGTATATTGGCGGAGACGGGCTTGCCCGGGAGTACTTGGGCCAACCGGAATTGACCTTGGAACGATTCGTGGACAATCCGTATGCTCCGGGGGAAAGGCTGTACAGAACCGGGGATCGGGTAAAATGGCATACCGATGGAAGCCTGGAATTTCTGGAGCGGATCGATCATCAGGTGAAGATTCGCGGACACCGGATTGAGCTTGGGGAGATCGAAGGGTGTTTGCGTCAGTTATCCGGGGTGAGGGAGACGGCGGTTACTGCCGGCAGGGACGAACAGGGGCATTCTTATTTATGCGCTTATGTTGTTCCGGCAATGGAGAACCCTGATGTGGATTCAGATGAAGCGAAGAAGCTTGTCGCATACTGGAAGAGGGAATTGAAGCGGCAGCTGCCCGACTATATGGTGCCTACGGCATTTACACTATTGAAGGAGCTTCCGCTGACAAGCAACGGGAAGCTGGATCGCAAATCCCTGCCGGAGCCGCAGCAAATCAGGGGTAAAATGTATGCTCCTGCTACGAACCATTACGAGGAAAGACTGATCGGGATATGGGAGGAAGTTCTGGGCGTATCCGATGTCGGAATTCACGACCACTTCTTCGAACTGGGCGGGCATTCGCTTAAGGCGATGCTCTTAGTCGGCAGAATCCATCAGGCGCTCAGCGTCAAGCTGCCCCTGCAGGATGTATTCCGCCATCCTGAATTGAAAGAAATGGCGGCATGCATTTCGCGTTCGGATCGGAGCAGTTATCAATCGATTCCGCTTGCTCCGAAGCAGGAGAGCTACCCCGTAACTGAAGTACTCAAGCAAATCTATTATACACGCGAGTCTGATCCTGCCGATGTCAGCTACAATATGCCGATGCTATTCGAAATTGCCGGCATATTGGACACGGATCGACTGACTGCGGCTATTCATCAGTTGTTGGCGCGTCATGAAGCGTTGCGTACCTCTTTTCATATGGAAGGAACAGGGCTTCTACAGAAAAATCATGATATCGGCGAAGTAGACTGGAAGCTGACATTCTTGATTGCAGAGGATGCCGCTGACAATGCCGAGAATGGGGAGGGCATCGCCGCTGCTCTGGATCAGTTTATGGATCAATTCGTTGTTCCATTCGATCTGGCGCAAGCTCCGCTGTTCAGGGCAGGGCTGCTGAAATTGGCAGCGGATCATCATTATTTAGCTCTGGATATGCATCATATCGTGTCTGACGGGGTATCTGCCCGTGTCATTTATGAAGAGCTGCTGCAGCTTTATCAGGGACTGCCTCTGCGTCCGGTTCGCCTGCAGTTCAAGGATTACTCCGTATGGGAGCAGCAACGGCGAGACAGCGCAGAATATGCCGAGCATGAGCAGTTCTGGCTCAATCAATTCGAAGATTATGATGGCACTGCGGAGCTCCCGTTGGATCGGCCTCGCCCAGCCATGCGGAATAATCAAGGCCAGGTGTACCGGTTTGCAATCCAACCCAAGCTTTTGCAGAAGCTGAAGGGGGAAGCATCCAGCCGCGACACGACATTATTTATGCTGCTGTTGTCTGCTTATGGAATTCTTTTATCCAAATACACTGGGGAAGAAGCCGCGATTGTGGGCACACCGACGGCCGGACGCGGACATGCTGATGTTGAAGAGACGGTGGGGATGTTTGTCAATACATTAGCGTTTCGCCTAAAGCCGGAGATGGAGCTCCAAGTTTGCGAGTATTTAACCCGAGTGAAGCATGAACTGCTGCAGGCTTATCAGCACGGGGCTTATTCGCTTAGCGAGCTTGTGGACAAGCTGAATATTCCCTACGAGTCTGGCAGAAATCCGCTCTTTGATACGATGTTTGTCCTTCAGGATATGGATTTGGAGACAAAAGAGCTTCAGGATCTGACGGTTACCCCATTATTGTGGCAGAACCGCCAGGCCAAGTTCGATATGACTTGGGCTTGGCAAGAGCGCGGGGGACAATTGAGCTGTGAAATTGAATACCGTCCGGATTTATGGGAGGAATCAACGATCCAGCGGATGGCTCGGCACTATGAATGGCTGCTGGAGCAGATGATGAACGATTTTGAAGTCAGAATACATCATCTGGAGCTGATCACGCCTGAGGAGAGAGAGCAGATCGCCGCATGGAACAGCACCTATGCTGAATATCCACGTTTTGCGACCGTGACTTCCTGTATCGAGGAAGCCGCGGCTGATAGACCGGATCAGACAGCGGTTGAAATGGGCGAATACTATTTGACCTATAGGGAATTGAATGAACGGGCTGACCGAATGGCCGCTTACTTAAGAAGCCATGGTGTCGAGGCAGGGGAGTTTGTCGGACTGATGACCCAGCCGCAGCCGGATATGATTGTGGCGATACTGGCTATTCTGAAGGCGGGCGCCGCCTATGTGCCGCTGGATCCAACCTTCCCTGAAGAACGGCTTGCCTACATGCTTCGCGCTAGCCATGCAAGGTGGCTTGTTGCGGAAGAGGGCAGCCAGCATATCGAGTTCGGCGGAACCCGCATTGGCTTGAAGGAGGCATATTCGCAAGCAGAGACTGGTGTCATGCCTGTTTCGGTTTCGTCTGCCGCTGATCAGCCGTTGTACCTGATGTTCACTTCGGGATCAACAGGAACTCCGAAAGGGGTCGTGATTACACACCGAAACGTAGTCAAGACCTGCATGAACAACGGCTATGCCGAAATTACCGCTGAAGACCGCATGCTCCAGCTGTCCAACTATGCTTTCGATGGCTCTACGTATGAAATTTTCAGCGCATTGTTAAATGGGGCTACTCTGGTGCTGGTATCCAGAGAGCAGCGACTGGATGCTGCCGAGCTGGCAGGAACGATTACAGGGAAGAGAATCTCCGCGATGCTTGCGACAACGGCTCTCTTTAATACGCTTGTTGACTACGATGTTCGTTGTCTTCAAGGGGTGCGGAAGCTAATTTTTGGCGGAGAGGCAGCATCGTTTAAGCATGCCGTTAAGGCTCTGGAGCATGCCGGAGAACATAGAATTATTAACGCCTATGGCCCGACGGAAACCACGGTAATTGCCGCAACCTATTCCTTAACGGATGACGTCAAGAAGCGAGGCCGTATTCCCATCGGCAAGCCGATTCATAACACAAGATGTTATGTCGTTAGCGATTGGGGTCAGCTTCAACCGATCGGCCTTCCGGGAGAGTTGTGGATTGCAGGCGACGGACTCGCCCAAGGATATCTGGGGCAGGATGAACTGACGTCTGAAAAGTTTATAGTCTGCCCTGAGCTCCAGGAAGAGAGGCTTTATCGTACCGGTGATCTTGTGCGCTGGCTTCCAGACGGAAATCTGGAATATGTTGGGCGAATGGATCATCAGGTCAAAATTCGTGGAAACCGGGTAGAGCTTGGGGAGGTCGAAGGAGCTATTTTATCGCTGCCTTCCGTAAAAGAGACCGTTGTCACCGAGTTCAGGGATAAGCAGGGGCATTCCATGCTGGTTGCTTATGTAGTCTCGGACGTTCCAGCGGAGGAGCAAGGAAGCGCTCATAGCGTCGGAGCTTCCGAATGGAAGCAGGCTCTGAAGGATCGATTGCCGGAATACATGATTCCTTCCGTCTTCATTTCCTTGCCGGATATTCCGCTTACGCGCAACGGCAAGCTGGATCGCAAGGCATTACCGGCTCCGAACATCGGGGATAATCATGAATATATTCCTCCCGGCAGTGAAACGGAGGCGGCTTTAGCCGAAGTATGGCAGGAATTGCTGGTCATTGAACAGGTAGGGGCTACGGATCATTTCTTTGAACTGGGCGGCCACTCGCTCAAAGTCATGATGCTTGCCGCCAAAGTGCACGAGCGCTGGGGAGTCAAGCTTGCCATCCCAGAGTTGTTTCAGAATCCGGTACTATGCGACATGGCCCGATTGATCGATGGCAGCTGTATGGAAGTGTTTGAGGAAATTCCTTCTGCTCCAGAGCAGGATACTTATCCGGTTTCTTCTGCGCAAGAAAGGCTGTATCTGGTCGAGCAGTTCGAGGATGCGAAGACGAGCTACAATATGCCGATGATTCTTCAGCTTACCGGCTTGCTCGATCGAGACCGCCTTGAATATGCCCTGCAGGGCCTGCTCCTGAAACATGAATCGCTCCGAACATCCTTCATCATGATCGAGGATGAGCTGAGGCAGCGCATTCATCCGATGGAGGAGCTGGATTGGCAATTGGAGCAAGGCCCGAATTTGTCGGGAGGGAATTTACCCGAAATGGGCAGGAATGCTTTCATGGAGTATGCAGGGAACTGGATTCGTCCTTTTGATTTAAGCCAGGCTCCTTTGTTCAGAGCGGTTCTTTGCTCCATAACGGAGTCCGAGCATTATTTGCTGCTGGACATGCATCATATGGTGTCGGACGGGGTAAGCACAGGGATTCTATACGAGGATATTACCGCACTGTATCAAGGTATGCCGCTGAAGCCGGCCGCGGTTCATTTCAAGGATTATGCGTATTGGCAGCAAGAGGAGCGCCAGAAGCCGCGCTATCGTGAAAGCGAGCAGTACTGGCTGAATCAATTCAAGACGGAGCCTCCGGTGTTGGATGTGCTGACTGGTGGAACGCGTCCCTTACAGCGCAGCTTCGAGGGGGATACGTACTCTTTCGATTTGAAGCCCGAACTGAGCGCCAAGCTGCGACAGCTTGCAGCAAGTGCAGAGGCGACCTTGTATATGGTCTTGTTCGGCGCATACAGCGTTATGCTTTCCAAGTATACGGGAGAAGAGGATATCGTCGTCGGAGCTCCGTATGCCGGAAGAAATCACGCCTCCATCTCTTCAGTGGCCGGAATGTTCGTCAATACGCTGGCCATGCGCATCGCTCCACAAAGCGATTATAAGGTTCGGCAGTGGCTGGGCAAAGTTCGGGAGGAACTGCTGAACGCATACGAGCATGGAGACTTCCCGCTGCATGAGTTAATGGAGAAGCTGCGCATTCCGCGTGATCCGGGCCGCAATCCATTATTCGATACGATGTTTGTTGTTCAGGATGTGAAGAGACGGGAAATACAGCTTCAGGAGCTGACCATCGCGCCCGTGGAATGGAGCGGAGGAACCGCCAAGTTTGATATGACCTGGGTCGTGGATGAAGGCGAGGATGCACTGCGTCTTACGATCGAGTATGGAACGGTGCTGTATTCGGAAGCGCAAATCCGGCAAATGGCAGAGCATTACGAGCACATTCTCTGGCAGATGGCCGACAACCCGGAAGCTGTATTACGGGAGATTGAACTAGCTACAGAGGAAGAAAAGCAGAAAATACTATACGAATTCAACGATACGGATGCCGAATACCCGAAAGAGGCGACGATTCAACAGTTGTTTGAACGGCAAGCAGCCATTCGGCCTGAGCATCCCGCTATTCTGACAAGACACGCGGCAATCAGCTATGGGGAATTGAACCGCCGGGCGGATCGTCTGGCCCGGTATATCGGGCAGGCAGGTATTCATCCAGGTGAACCGATTGGTCTTCTAGCTGATCGGTCTGTAGAAATGATTGCTGGAATCCTGGGGATATTGAAGGCCGGCGGGGCCTACGTACCGCTAGATCCGACGTACCCTGCGGAGAGGCTGCTGTTTATGCTCGGCGACTGTCAGGCCCGGCTGGTCCTGACTGACGATCAGGCGGCTCTGACCGGGTTCGATGGAACCTTGATATCCCTGTCTGATTCCGTCATGGAAGAGGCAAATGGACAGAGTGAAATGCGTTCTATTTCCTCGGGCACGCCAATGATCCATTCTGGCCCTGATGCGGAGAGCAGCGCGTATATCATGTACACCTCGGGATCGACGGGCACGCCCAAGGGTGTCGTAACTACGCATCGCAATATAGTTAAGACCTCTGTTAACAATGGCTTTATCGAAATTACGCCGCAGGATCGAATGCTTCAGTTATCCAACTATGCGTTTGATGGCTCCACTTATGAGATATTTGGCGCATTGCTGAATGGCGCTGCGCTGGTTCTAATACCTCGGGATGATGTCCTGAATGTGTCCGAGCTGGCTGGAACGATGAGGGATATGCGTATCACGACCGCTTTTATGACGTGTGTGCTGTTTAATGCGCTAGTGGATTACGATATGAGCTCTCTTCGCCACATTCGGCGGCTGTTTGTCGGCGGGGAGGTCGTGTCCAAATCACATGTGCTGAAAGCGTTGGACTATTTAGGCGAGCACCGCGTTGTCAGTGCTTATGGCCCAACGGAGACCACGGTTTATGCCACGACTTATCCTGTAGGCGAAGAGCTTCGCACTCGGGGAAGCGTCCCCATTGGCAGGCCGATCCATAACACGAAGGTTTATGTGGTTGACCGCCATGGCCATTTGGCGCCCATCGGCGTTCCGGGGGAGCTGTATATTGCCGGGGACGGGCTGGCGAAGCATTATTTGGGTCAGCCTGAGCTGACGGAGGAAAGGTTCCTTAAAGATCAGTTTTTGACGGATGGCCGGATGTATCGGACAGGGGATCTCGTCCGCTGGCTGCCGGACGGAAATTTGGAATTCCTGGCCAGAATTGATCAGCAGGTCAAAATACGCGGACACCGCATCGAATGCGGAGAGGTTGAAGCCAGACTTCTTCAGCATCCATCCGTTCGGGAGGTGGCCGTTATCCCTCGGCAGGATACCGGCAAGGGTACGTACCTGTGCGCTTATATTGTTCCGACGACGGCTTGCCGTCCGGAGGAATTGCGCAAGCACATGCAGGAAGCGCTCCCCGATTATATGGTGCCTGCTTACTTCGTCGAGTTGGCGGAGCTGCCGCTAACCTCGAACGGGAAGCTGAACCGCAGCGTCCTGCCGGAGCCGGATGTCAGCCAGGTTCAAGAAACGTACATGGCGCCGGAGACGGAGGATGAGCGTATTCTGGCGGAGGTCTGGTCCGACATGCTCGGGGTTGAGAAGGTCGGTATAAACGATAATTATTTTCTGCTTGGCGGGGATTCTATCAAGTCCATCCAAATTGTTTCAAGGCTTGCCCGATACAACCGTAAGCTGCAGGTTAAGCATTTCATGCTCTATCCGACGATTGCCGAATGCGCTCAATATATGGAGTACATCGAGGATAAGAGAACCTGTCAGGATCCGGTTGCGGGAGAACTGCCGCTGACGCCGATTCAACGCTGGTTTTTTGAACAATCGTTTACGGAACCGAATCATTGGAACCAGTCCATGATGCTGTACCGGGAGCAGGGCTGGAATCCGGAGCTTGTAGATAAGGTATTCCATCGTCTAGTGGCGCATCACGATGCGCTGCGAATGAGATTTGTTCGGGAGTCAGGCTCGGTACGGCAGATCAATGCCGGAATCGAAGGTTCTCATTTCTTGCTAGAGGTTTGCAAAGTGGGGAAAGACGAGACAGAGGCGGAAATTGAACGTCTTGCCAATATGCTGCAGGCCAAGATGAAGCTGGAGGAAGCGCTTGTCCGGCTTGGTCTGTATCAGACAGAGGACGGCGATCATCTGCTTATTACAATCCATCATCTGGTTGTAGACGGAGTATCCTGGCGGATCTTGCTGGAGGACTTCATGCATTTATATGATGCCATGCTGAACGATGAGCCGGCGTCTTTGCCGGAGAAGACGGATTCGTACATGGAGTGGAGCCGCAAGCTTGTCGAGCCTGCTACCCTGGCTAAGCTTGCCGCCGAGAAGGATTACTGGCGGGATGTCGAGAAGCAGGCCGCGCAGCTAAGCTATGCGGGAAGAAGGCCTTGTGCGATTGCGGATAGCAGGACGGCGGGCTTCCAATTGGATGAAGCTATGACCCGGAAATTGCTGACCGAAGCGAACCGGGCCTACCATACGGAGGTTACGGATCTACTGCTTACAGCACTGGCGCTGGCTTATGGGGAACGCAGCGATGAGGGCGTAGCCATACACCTTGAGGGACACGGCCGGGAGGAGTTTATGGAAGGTATGGATCTGACCCGAACCGTGGGCTGGTTCACTTCGATTTACCCCGTTGTACTCCCTGCTCCAGCTTCGGAGCTGGGAGAAACCGTACCTGTCATCAAGGAGTTGATTCGCAATATTCCAAATAAGGGGGCGGGGTATTCGATTCTAAAATATGCTGGTGCAACCTCGCAGGATAATCCAATCCCGAGCGGATTCCAGCCTGAGGCCGTCTTTAACTATTTGGGGCAATTCGGGACGTCAGCCTCATCGGGAGGATTCGATCCGTCTCCTATGCCTATGGGAAGTCTCATTAATGAGCTTAATTCGATGACTCATTTACAGGAATGGAACTGCGTGGTCAGCGAAGGCAGGTTCCAGCTCACGTTCCGCTACGATCCTTCAGCGATGGGAGATTCGGAAGCTATCCAGCTGCTTGAGAGCTATTCCCGGCATTTGCAGGCCTTGATCGAGCACTGTCTAGCCCAGGATACAGAGCAATTTACACCGAGTGATTTCAGCGACGATGATCTTACGTTCGAGGAGCTTGACGAAATATCGGATATGCTTCGCAAGCTTGAATGATAGAGCGAAGGAAGCGTAACACGGAAGCACCCAGTTAGGGTAGGGTGCTTCCCGCGTTTCGCTTGCAGCAACGCTCATACCGACGAAGAAAAGGATGTGATGGACCATGAAAAACTGGGAAATTAAAGACATCTACCCGTTGTCGCCCATGCAGGAAGCGCTGTTGTTTCACTCTCTTTATGAGCAAGGGGACGTCTATTTTGAACAGATGATTTTCTCTATTGAAGGGAAACTCGATATCGGGGCCTTGGAGCGCAGTCTGAATCAGGTTATTTCCAGATACGATATTTTAAGGACAATCTTTATTTACGACAAGATAAACAAGCCCAGGCAGGTCGTTTTAAAGGAAAGGACGCTAAAGATTGATGAAGCGGATATTTCCGACTGCAGCACGGATGAGCAGAATCGGCGCATCCAGGAATTTGCGGAGGCGGATCGCAGGCGTTCTTTCGATCTATCCAAGGATTTGCTTCTTCGGCTTACGGTGATCCGCCGAGGGGAAGAGAGCTACGAGCTGATGTGGAGCAACCACCATATTCTAATCGATGGCTGGTGCCTGGGGATTGTGCTTCAGGAATGGTTCTCTTTATATCAGCAGGAGACTGCGGGCCTGCCGGCTAAACTGGGCAAGGTGGTGCCGTACAAGAGATATATCAAGTGGCTGGAGTCGCAGGATCAGAACGCTGCCAGACAATATTGGCGGAGCTATTTAAGCGGGTATGGAGATTTGGCCAGTATATCGGGGCCGAACGGAGAGAAGCCGCAGGAAGAACCCGTCGTTCGGGATGAGGTATTCACTCTGGATGCCGACCTGACCCAGCAGCTCGTACAATTATCAAGAAAATACCAAGTGACGATGAGCAGTCTTATTCAGGCTATTTGGGGAGTCATTCTGCAGTATTACTGCAATACGGAGGACGTCGTGTTCGGCTCCATCGTATCCGGCAGATCGCCTTCCATAGCGGATGTAGATAAAATTGTCGGCTTGTTTATCAATGCCGTTCCGGTACGAGTCCAGTCCGGCAAGAATATGGCGTTTAGCGAGCTGGCTGCAGCCGTCCATCACAGTGCGGCTCTTTCGGAGGAGCACAGCTTCCTGTCACTCGCCGAGGTACAGGCGGAGGGGGGAGGCGCAGCTTTATTCGACCATCTGGTCGTCTACGAGAATTATCCTTCCAGTACGAGTATGTTCGATACGGAGGCATCGGGGCTTGATTTCCGCATCAAAGCTATTGAGGTCTTCGAGCATACGAACTATGATCTCAACATTTCTGTTGGTCCCGGCGAAGAGATGCTGATTAAGATAAATTACAACGAAAGGGTATATCCTGCCGAATTCATTCAGCGGCTGTACGGCCACTGGGTAGAGGTGTGCTGCCAAGTAACCGCTAATCCGAATGTGAAGATTTCACAGCTGCATCCCATGACCCGCGAGGAGCGGGAGCTGCTGGCCAGCTTTAATGAAACCTTCGTACCCTATCCTCGCGACAAGACACTGATCGAGCTGTTTATGGAACAGGTGCGCCGTCAACCGGAGCAGCCTGCCGTCATCTTCGGAGAGGAGCAATGGACGTATGCAGAGCTGAACGATCGGGTCAGCCAGTGGGCTGGAGGGCTGCGCAGGCAAGGTGTGGAGCGGGGGGATGTCGTCGGATTGCTGGCGGATCGCTCGGTAGAAATGATTATTGGCATTCTAGCAATACTAAGGGCCGGAGCGGCATATATTCCACTCGATCCGACGTTTCCTGCAGACCGGATGGCGTTTATGCTCCGGGATAGCGGTGCGCGGTTTCTATTGAAATTAACGAATGCCACCGGCTGGAGCTTGCCTGAATTCGAGGGTCTTGTAATATCCCCCGGGGATTGGACAGCGCCGTTCCCTGCAGACGAATCGCTGACCGGGCATGGCGCGGATAGTCCGGCATATATGATGTACACCTCCGGTTCAACGGGAACGCCTAAGGGCGTGGTCGTTACACATCGGAATATTGTCAAAACCGTGCTGAACAATGGCTATGTGGAACTGGACAGCCGCGACCGGATATTGCAAATTTCCAATTATGCTTTTGATGGTGCTGTTTTCGATATTTTCGGCGCATTATTGAATGGTGCGGCGCTAGTCCTGCTATCCAAGGAAGCCCTGCTGGATGCATCATCGCTGGCCGCCTCCTTTGACCGGCATGAAATCACGGTGGCCTTTATGACCACGGCTTTATTTAATACGCTTGTCGATCTGGATCCGGACTGTCTCCGCGGGCTGCGTCATGTATTGTTCGGCGGGGAGCGCGTATCGGTCAGACATGTGAATAAGGCGCTTCGGGTGCTGGGGGAAGGACGTCTGCTTCACATGTACGGCCCTACCGAGACCACGGTGTTTGCGACTTGCTCCCCGGTTCGGGAGGGCGAAGTTATACCGATTGGCCGTCCGATTCACAATACGACTGCCTACGTACTGGATATTTGGCAGCGGCTAATGCCGGCCGGTGTTCCAGGCGAGCTGTATATCGGTGGAGAAGGTCTGTCTGCAGGCTATCTGGGTCGCTCTGATCTTACGACAGAGTGCTTCGTTGATAATCCATTCCGGCCGGGAGAGAAAATGTACCGGACCGGTGATCTAGTCAGACAGCTTCCGGATGGTCAGCTGGAGTTTCTGGATAGATTGGATCATCAGGTGAAGATTCGCGGTCATCGGATCGAGCTTGGAGAAATCGAGGAGAAGCTGAAAGGACTGCCCGACATCCAGGATGTCTTCGTAACGGCATTTCAGGAGGAAGGACAGTCAGCCTATTTATGCGCATATATCGTGACTGGTGGCAAACCGCTTTCTCTCGCGGATGAAGACGAGATGTTGGAGGAGCGGATATCCAGCTGGAAAAGAGAATTAAAGGCCAGTCTGCCCGAATATATGGTGCCAGCTGTCTTTGAGCTTCTCCCATCATTTCCGCTGACCTCCAATGGCAAAATTGACCGCAAGGCGCTGCCCAAACCGACGACGGGCTTACAGCGAAGCTATAGTCCGCCTGCGGATGCTGCGGAGGAGAAGCTGGCCGCAATCTGGTCAGACATTCTCGGCTGTGCGCCGATTGGAAGAGAGGACCATTTCTTTGAGCTGGGAGGGCACTCTCTGAAAGCGATGGTGCTTGCAGCTAGAGTACATAAAGAGCTGGAGGTCAAAATTTCGCTGCAGGAGGTATTTCGTTATCCGCTCCTCCGGGAGATGGCTCAGCATATCCAGAGCTCCCGGCACAGTACCTACACGGCGATCCTTCCGGCTCCTTCGCAGGATACTTATCCGGTCTCCTCGGCTCAAAAGCGGGTGTATATTGCCCAGCAGCTGTCGCCGGAATCAACCAGCTATAACATGCCTATGGTGCTGGAGGTGGAAGGCAGCATAGATGCAGAGCGGCTGGAGCGCGCTTTTCTCCAACTGCTTGCCCGTCATGAAGCGCTGCGGACTATTTTCCTGTGGGATGAGCTGGAGCTGCGGCAGCAAATTGTTCAGGCTTCGGACTTAAGCTGGCAGCTTGAACGCCGCGATTTGGAAGACGGGATGAAGAATCTGCAGCCTGACGTGAAATCCAAGACGGATTTCTCATACATATTGTCGTCTTTCATCCGGCCGTTTGATCTAAGCGGCGAACCGCTGCTTCGAGCGGCTCTGGTCTCCTGTTCAGACACGCGGAGCCTGCTGCTGATCGATGTGCACCACATCGTCTCCGACGGGGTGTCGACCGGTATCCTGTATCGGGATTTAGTCGCTCTTTATGAAGGAAAGGCGCTGCCGCCGCTTTCGCTGCAGTATAAGGATTATGCCGTGTATGAGCAAGGTCTTCATACCGGCGAGAGCTATGCGGAGAGCCGGAACTATTGGGTGAGCCAATATGCCGGGAAGCTGCCGGAATCGGAGCTGTGGACCGATTTTGTGCGTCCTTCTGTGCGTTCCTATGAAGGTCGAACCATTTCCTTTCAATTGGATCCTGATTTGACAGATCGGCTAAAGAAGCTGGCGAGCCGCTACGAGGCAACCTTATACATTGTACTGCTTGCTGCTTACAATCTACTGCTCTCCAAATACAGCGGGCAGGAGGATATTGTCGTGGGAACGCCTGTTGCCGGACGGAACCACGAGGATGTTCAGGGGATTGTGGGGATGTTCGTCAATACGCTGGCGATTCGCAACGAGCCTCGTGGATCGCTGGCGTTAAGCGAATATATCAAGCAGGTCAAATCCACGGTAATCGAGGCCTATGAACATGCGGAGTACCCGCTTGAGGAGCTGCTGGAGGAGCTCGAGCTGTCCAGGGACTTAAGCCGCCATCCCTTGTTTGATACGTTATTCGTCCTCCAGAACATGGATATCGCACCGTTGGAGCTTCCGGGAACCGTGTTCCGTGCCGCCGAGTGGGAATGGAATCATGCCAAGTTCGATATGACGTGGGCCGGGCGCGAATCGGAGCAAGGAATTGATTTCACGGTGGAGTTTGCGGTGTCCTTGTACCGGGAGGAGACGATCCGGCAGATGATCGGGCATTTTACCGTTCTTTTGCAGGCGTTGGCGGAAGCATCGGACACATCTTCGGAGACGTGCTTGCTTCAGGATATAGAAATGCTGACCTCCGAGGATCAAATACAGCTGGCTAGTTTTGCCGGAGTTCGCGTTCCGTATCCGCAGGAGGATTCCATCGTATCCCTGTTCAGCCAAAGTGCGCTTGCGCATGCGGATCGTCCTGCGCTGATCCATGACGACCAGGTCATGACGTACCGCGAGCTGGCGGACAAGTCCGATCAATTGGCTGCCGCCCTGATAGGAGCAGGAGTCGTACCAGGGGACGCAGTCGGCCTTTTGTCGGACAGGTCGATGGAAATGATCATTGCGATTCTGGGTATTTTGAAAACAGGAGCCGCATATGTCCCGCTGGATGCCACATTCCCGGCGGAGAGACGGCTGTTCATGCTTGCAGACAGTGGGGCGAAGCGGCTTGTCGTCAGCGGGGGGATGTCTCTGGCTGGATTTGATGGAGAAACGCTTCATGTAGCGGAGCTCCTTGACCAGGAGGGAGGAAATCCCTCCAGCGGGGCTAGTTCGATCCTGCCTCATATTCGTCCGAATGATGCAATTTATATTATGTATACTTCAGGTTCTACAGGCAGACCGAAGGGTGTCGTCGCCACGCACGGGAACGTGGTAAAAACGATGGTGAATAACGGCTACGTAGAAATTACGGAACAGGATCGGATGCTGCAGGCATCCAATTATGCTTTTGATGCATCAACCTTGGAAATATACGGCGCTCTGCTGAACGGCGCGTCATTAGTTCTCATCTCCAGAGAACAAGTGCTGGATGCGGCAGGATTGGCAAGCACCATTGAGCGTCAGCGGATTACCTTAATGTTTATGACCACGGCTCTGTTCAATACGATGGTGGATTATGATGCGGGCTGTTTGCGCAGTGTGCGCAAGCTGTTCTTTGGAGGAGAGTCCGCCTCCAGGAGGCATATCGTTAAGGCGCTGGAGCATCTAGGAGAGAACCGAATTGTACATGCGTACGGACCAACGGAAACCACTGTTTTTGCAACAACCTTTCCGATTGACTTCAGCCTGCTGGACAGCCATGTCGTTCCGATCGGCCGCCCGATAAATAACACACAGTTATATGTTCTGAATCGCTGGGGGCAGCAGCAGCCTGTCGGGCTGCTGGGCGAACTGTATATTGGCGGAGACGGGGTCGCTTTGGGTTATTTGAAGCAGGAGGATTTAACGGCTGAGCGCTTCCTGGCAAATCCATTTGCTCCAGGTGAACGGATGTACCGTACAGGAGATCTTGTGCGCTGGCTGCCGGACGGTCAGCTGGAATTTTTAAGGCGAGTAGATCATCAGGTCAAAATTCGCGGCAATCGCATAGAGCTGGGCGAGATAGAAAGCCGACTGCGGGATATCGCCGAGATTAGCGAGGCGGTTGTCCTGCCCATACAAAATGAAGGTCAATGGGAATTCCTATGTGCTTATCTGGTGCTTCAAGCTGAAGAGGGTTCCATGCAGCAGGAAGGAGAGCGGACAGCCAACTGGAAGAAGGAGCTCAGGCAGACGCTCCCGGATTATATGGTTCCAGCGAAGTTCATTATTATGGAGGCTCTGCCGCTGACCGCCAATGGCAAAGTAGACCTCAGAGCGCTGCCTAAGCCCGAGCTGGGCTCTAACGATGAACATGCAGCCCCTCAGAACCATTTGGAGGAGCAACTGCAGAGTGTATGGGCTGAAGTGCTCGGCGTGAACAATCCGGGGGTGGAGGATCACTTCTTTGAACTGGGGGGGCACTCTCTGAAGGCGATGCTGCTTGTCGCCAAGGTTCGGCAGGTGCTTGATGTGAAGGTGAATCTGAAGGATATCTTCAATTACCCGACAATCCGGGAGCTGGCGAGAATGATCGGCGAGACGGGAATACGCTATGAACATGCCGAGATTCCTTCAGCACCGCATCAGGAGACTTACCCGGCTTCCTCCGCTCAGAAAAGGATATATGTCGTGCAGCAGTACGACGAGGACAGCACCAGTTACAATATGCCCATGATTTTCAGACTAGAGGGGCAGCTTGATCTCCCAAGGCTGGAGGAAGCGTTGTATCGATTGATGGAGCGGCATGAGATGCTGCGTACTTCTTTTCATCATCATGGTGAAAATGTTCGCCAGCAGATCCATCCGGTGCAGGAATTGGAATGGCGGCTTGAAATCACAGAGGGGGATGAAGGGCAGCTCAGCTTATCGGAACGGGAGCAGGCCGAGCAGGCATGGATGGCTTCGTGTATCCGGCCTTTTGATTTGCAGGCTCCCCCTCTATGGAGGGCGTTTATTCGCAGACAATCCCCGTCTGAGCATTTACTTATGATCGACATTCATCATATCGTCTTCGACGGGATGTCAACGGGGATTCTGTTCAATGAGCTTATCCAGCTTTATCAAGGGGAAGGACTGCCCCCGCTTCGCATTCAGTACAAGGACTATGCTGTATGGGAGCAAACCGGAAGGACAAGCGAATCCTATCTGGCCGCGGAGAAGTACTGGGACGAGGTGTTCGAAGAGGAGCCTTCCCTTCTCCAATTGCCGATAGATTATGCGAGATCTCCTGGGCTGCGCAATGAAGGGGCGCAGTGCTCGCATATTTTGGACGAGGGCTTGGCAAGGCGGGTTAAACAAGCTGCAGCAGAGCAGGGAGTCACGTTGTTTATGTTCCTTATGTCCGCTTATCATATCCTGCTGTCCAAGTATTCAGGGGAAGAGGACATCGTGGCAGGCACGCCGCTTGCGGGCAGGGAGCATGCGGACACCTCGGCGATGATAGGAATGTTCGTCAAAACCTTGGCCTTGCGAACGAGGCCCAAAGCGGAGCTGACCATCCAGCAATATATGGAGCAGGTTCGGGATCATACGCTGGCGTCCTCCTTGCATTCGGAATATCCGCTCGAGGCGCTGCTTGACCGATTGGACATCCCTAGAACCTCCGGACGGCAGCCGTTGTTCGATACTTTGTTTGTTCTGCAGAATATGGACAGAGCGCAAATGGAACTGCCGGGAATTCGGCTGGAGCAGGTGAGTGGCCCAACAGGCCAATCCAAATTTGATATGACCTGGGCAGGTGCCGAACATAACGACGGTCTTATTATGACTGTGGAGTATAACAAGAATTTATTCCGGGCAGAGACCATTCGGCGCATGCTGAAGCATTACGAGCAAATATTGCTGCAGTTAGCCGAGTGCTCCCGGGAGCAGCGTATTCGTGAGATCACGCTGCTGTCGCCGGAGGAGCGGGAGCAGCTGGCAGAGTTCGCCGGAGTCGCTGCGGAATATCCTTCGGCTGCGAGCATCAGCCGAATCTTCGCGGAGCAGGTGCAGCGAACGCCGGATCATACGGCATTGAGATGCGGCGTGCAGCAGTTGACCTACCGGGAGCTTGCATCTCGGGCAAATTTTCTGGCGGATGTGCTGCGCCGACAAAATGTAGGACGTGGAGATTTGGTAGCACTGCTGGCGGATCGCTCGGTTGGGATGATCGTGGCGATCATGGGCATACTGCGCTCGGGCGCAGCTTATGTGCCTCTCGATCCCGGAATTCCGGCAGAGCGGCAGGCCTATATTTTGGAGAATAGCGGAGCCCGGCTGCTCCTTGCGGAATCTAGTCTTCCAGCGCCTGACGGATATGAAGGGCAGGTCATTCTGCTGAATGAGCATGGTCAGTTGGAGCTGACCCCTAACGATCCAGTAGGAGAACAAGAGGCGAAGGCGAGTGAAGGAGCCGAAGAGCCAGGTCTGGAAGGACTGCAATCCGAAGAGCCCCAGGCGACGGATCCGGCCTATGTCATGTATACCTCCGGCTCGACGGGAACACCGAAGGGGGTTGTGACCACCCATCGCAACGTGGTGAAGACGAGCATCAACAACGGCTTTATCGAGGTGACCCCGGCAGATCGAATGCTGCAGCTATCCAACTACGCTTTTGACGGCTCGACGTATGAAATCTTCGGAGCGCTGCTAAACGGGGCCACGCTGGTGCTAATCCGCAGGGAGGATGTGCTGAACGCATCCGAGCTGGGGAGAATTCTGGAGCAGGAGCGCATTACGTCAGCGTTCATGACGGCTGCACTGTTCAACACGGTGGTCGATTGGGATGTAAGCTGTCTAAAGCATGTGCGCAAGCTGTTCTTCGGGGGGGAAGCGGCATCGCGGAAGCATGTGCTGAAGGCGCTGGACTACCTAGGAGCCGGACGAATCGCCAACGGCTACGGCCCGACGGAGACGACGGTATTTGCGACGACGTATACGGTGGACGAGGGGCTGCTGGAACAGGATGGCGTTCCGATTGGCCGGCCGATTCATAACACGAAGCTCTATGTGCTGAACAAATGGGGACAGCCACAGCCCGTTGGCGTTCCTGGAGAGCTGTATATTGGCGGGGACGGTTTGGCGCAGGGCTATTTGAATCAGCCTGAGCTAACGGCAGAGCGGTTCCAGGAGGGTGCAATTGATCTTGTTGATACGGCGCCTGGAGAGCGGTTATATCAAACCGGGGATTGGGTACGCTGGCTGCCGGATGGAAACCTCGAATATTTGGATCGGCTTGACCGTCAGGTGAAAATCCGTGGACACCGAATTGAGCTGGGCGAAGTAGAAGGGGCGTTGAATGCCTTGCCTGAGGTGCGCGAAGCGGTGGTGGTGCCTGGCAAAGACGAGCAGGGCCATTCCTTCCTGGCGGCATATATTGTGTTGGAAAGCGGGTCTATTCCATCCAGAATTGCATATGAGAGTACGCTGCGCGACCGGCTTGAAGCTTCATTGCCGGATTATATGATACCGTCCATAATGACGTTCCTGGATCGGATGCCGCTGAATAGAAATGGCAAGGTGGATCGGCGCGCGCTGCCGAAGCCGGAGCTATCAAGGACGAAGCAGTACCTGGCGCCAACCAATGAAACGGAACGCATGCTTGCGGAGATTTGGGCCGATGTTTTGGGGATGGAGCAGGTAGGCATTCAGGATCACTTTTTCGAGCTTGGCGGCCACTCCCTGAAGGCCATGAATTTGATTGCTAGGGTTCAACAGGCGTTCCATGTTCGATTATCGCTGCAGGACGTATTCAGCTATACGACAGTTCAGCAGATGGCTCACTTTATGCTCACCGAAGGCCGGGAAGAGGTACACCACGCTATTTCGGCAGCACCGAAGCAGGAGGCTTATCCGGCGTCGTCCGCCCAAAGGCGAATATATGTAACGCAGCAGCTCGATCGGAGCGGAACAGGGTATAACATGCCGATGGCTATGGAGCTTGAAGGTGAGCTGGATGCATCCCGGCTGCAGGAAGCGTTCCTGCTGCTGATTGAAAGGCATGAATCGCTGCGCACCTCCTTTGAGATGGCGGACGGAGAGCTTAGACAGCGAATCCACGAGGTTTCCGAGCTGGGCTGGAAGCTGGAAGAAGTGCAGGATGAAGTGGATTCGGCGGATCGGAAGAGCATGGACGAGCGGATGCAGGAGTTTATAGCCCAATTTATACGTCCGTTCAAACTCTCCGAGAAATCATTGCTGCGTGCGGGACTGCTCCGCTTATCGCGGCTGCGGCATTTGCTTGTATTGGATATCCACCATAGTGTGTCTGATGGCATCTCGATGGGCATTATTATGGCAGATCTTCTTCAGCTCTATGAAGGGAATAAGCTAGCCCCGTTGGCGTTGCAGTACAAGGATTATGCCGTTTGGGAGCATCGCCGGAAAAGGGAGACAATCTACGGAGAGAGCCAGCGATACTGGCTCGATGAATACCAAACTGTGCCTCCGTCCTTGAGCTTGCCGTACGATCATCCGGCTCATAACCGGAGAACGTCCGTAGGCGACAGCAGCGAACTGCTGCTTGGCAAGGAGCTGACAGGACAGCTTGAAGGGCTCGCGGGAGCAAGCGGCACCACCCTGTATGCCGTACTGTTGTCGGCCTATTCCATTCTTCTCTCCAAATATTCAGGGGAGGAGGACATGGCCATCGGGGCGCCTGTGGCGGGTCGTCCGCATGCGGATACAGCGCAGATCGTCGGGATGTTCGTTAATACGCTGGCACTAAGGCTTAACCCGGAGGCAGAGCTTCCTTTAAGCGGATTTATCAGTCAAGTAAGGGAGAAGCTGCTGCTTGCCTTGGAGCATGACATATATCCATTAGAGGAGCTATTGGAGCACCTGGAGCTTTCCCGCGATTCCAGGCGACATCCCCTCTTCGATACGCTGTTCGTGCTGCAAAATATGGAGTCTTCCCGTCTGGAAAGCGCCAGCCTGGGCATTTCGGAGGTGCAGACGCTAACAAGGGAGCCTAAGTTCGATATGACCTGGGGCGGCCATCAAACGGAAAGCGGTCTGCGCATCATGGTGGAGTATGATCGGGGCCTGTTCGAGGCAGCCACGGTTCAGCGGATGCTGCGGCATTTCGAGACTATTCTGCAGCAGATGGTCAAGGCTCCACAGATGCGCATTCAGGAGATTCGGCTGCTGACCGAAGAAGAGCAGCAGCAGCTTATCGGGTTTGCGGGTATAGCTGTGGATTATCCTCGGGATAAGACCGTCCCCGCAATTTTCGAAGCGCAAGTTCAACGTGCCCCCGAGCAGACAGCATTAGTGTTCGGTGACGTGCAGATCTCTTACCGGGAGCTTGGCGCTAGGGCGGATAAGCTTGCGAGAACTCTGAAGCGGCAAGGCGTGGAATGCGGCGATACGGTCGGACTTATGGCCGGACGCTCAATTGGAATGATTGTGGCCATCATGGGCATATTGCGTGCGGGAGCAGCATACGTACCGCTGGATCCGGCTTTTCCACAGCCGCGGCTGGCCTTTATGCTGGAGGACAGCGGAGCCCGGATTGTCCTGGCGGAATCAGGGCTCCTGGTGCCGGACGAATATCAAGGCGAGGTCATTCCGTTGAATGAGCACGGTCAGTTGGAGATGATCATCGATCTTCCGGCAGGGGAACAAGAGATGAAGGCAGCTGAAGAAGCAGTAGAGCATGATCAAGAAGGACTGCAATCCGAGAAGCCCCAGGCGACGGATCCAGCCTATATCATGTACACCTCCGGCTCGACGGGAACGCCGAAGGGAGTCGTGACTACCCATCGCAACGTGGTGAAGACGAGCATGAACAACGGCTTTATCGAGGTGACCCCGGCGGATCGGATGCTGCAGCTATCCAACTACGCTTTTGACGGCTCGACGTATGAAATCTTCGGAGCGCTGCTGAACGGAGCCACGCTGGTGCTTATACGCAAGGAGGATATGCTGAACGCATCTGAGCTGGGGAGAATCCTGGAGCAGGAGCGAATTACGCTCTCGTTTATGACAACCGCGCTGTTCAACACGGTGGTCGATTGGGGTGTGAGCTGTCTGCAGCATATACGCAAGCTGTTCTTTGGAGGGGAAACGGCATCGCGGAAGCATGTACTGAAGGCGCTGGATTATCTGGGAGCCGGACGGATCGCCAATAGTTATGGCCCGACGGAGACGACGGTATTCGCGACGACGTATACGGTGGACGAGGGGCTGCTGGAACAGGATGGCGTTCCGATTGGCCGGCCGATTCATAACACGAAGCTCTATGTGCTGAACAAATGGGGACAGCCACAGCCCGTCGGCGTTCCTGGAGAGCTGTATATTAGCGGGGATGGTCTGGCGCAGGGCTATTTGAATCAGCCTGAGCTAACGGCGGAGCGATTCCAGGAGGGGACAATTGATCTTGTTGATTTGGCGCCTGGAGAGCGGCTATATCAAACCGGGGATTGGGTACGCTGGCTGCCGGATGGAAACCTCGAATATTTGGATCGGCTTGACCGTCAGGTGAAAATCCGTGGACACCGAATTGAGCTGGGCGAGGTGGAAGGGGTGCTGAATGCCTTGCCTGAGGTGCGCGAGGCGGTAGTTGTGCCCGGGCTAGACGAGCAGGGACATTCCTTCCTGACGGCATATGTTACTCCAGCTATGCCCGATGCTGATATGACTCAGTCTGTGCTTCGGGAGAAGCTAAGGCCGATTCTGCCGGAATACATGCTGCCTGCCGTTATTATGATTTTGCAGGCTTTGCCTCTGACCTCGAACGGCAAGGTGGATCGCAGAGCACTGCCGAAGCCGGAACGGAAGCTTGATCTCGTGTATGCGGCGCCGGAGGATGAACTGGAAAGGAAAATGGCCGGGATTTGGGCTGAAATTCTGGAGGTGGAGCGGGTAGGCATCAACGATTCTTTCTTTGAGCTGGGCGGGCACTCGCTAAAGGCTATGGTGCTTGTCTCCCGCATCCAGCAGGAACTTCAGGCTCCTGTTGATCTGCAAGCTGTTTTTGAACATCCGACAGTAAGAATGCTGTGTCAATATACAAGGAATAAGTTGAATATGGAAAGACAGCATCCGGATTACGATGAGCACATTGTGTCTGCCCCTGAGCAGGAGGTGTATCCGGCAGCTCCATATCAAGCCTATAGCCATGAAGTGAGCGAGCAGAATACAGAGTGGAACATGCCTATGGCATTTCGCATCGAAGGAGCTTTGGATACGGAGCGCTTGGAACAAAGCTTCAGGCTGTTGATCCATCGCCATGAGGCACTGCGAACTGCACTGGAGCGCGAAGGAGAACGGATCGTTCAACGCATTTACCCGGAGGTAAGCTTCCAGCTTCAGGCCGAAAGGGTGGAGTCGGAGGCGGATAAAATCCGGATTATGGCTGACTATATCCAGCCGTTTGATTTGTCCAGTCCCCCGCTGCTCCGGGCGAAGGTGCTGCAAATGAATCAGGAGGAGTATGTGCTGCTGCTGGACATGCACCATGGAATATCCGATGGAACTTCGGTAGGCATTTTGCTTAGTGAGCTGTTCCAGCTTTATGATGGTTTGGACTTGGCGCCAGTGTCTGTGCAGTATAAGGATTACGTGGTCTGGTGGAAAAGTCGGCTGGATCGCGGACAATATTCCGATTCGAAGCAATTTTGGATGGACATGCTGGAGGGATACACGCCATGCCGCCTTCCTGTGGATATCGAAAATGCGGATCCATTCAACTCGACCGGTGACAGTGTTGTGGTTGAGGTTCCGGAACCATTATTCCGCGGGGTCAGGAGTCATTTTACTTCGCAGATTACAGACTATACCCTTCTTTATGCCATGTATTTACTGCTGCTGCATTTGGAAACGGGACAAACAGATCTTATGGTAGGGACATACTCCTTTGGCCGTCAGCATCCTCAGCTTCAGGAAACGGTGGGTCTATTTATCAACTCGCTTCCCATCCGCACCCGCTTGAATCCGGAGGAATCCTTTGCTGAATTCGTCCAGAGAATCCAGCACCAGTTGATTGAGGTCTTCAAGCATCAGCAGTATCCGTTTGAGTACATGCTGGAGGATTCGGGAATACCAGTCGTTCCCGGGCTCAATTCGTTGTTTGATACGATGTTTACCATGAACAATTTCGCCAATCGTCCTGTGGAAGCAGGAGAGCTTACTATTTCGGGCCACCCGTATGAATGGAAATACTGCGAGTATGATATTTACGCCGTGGCGCATAAGGATGAAGAAAGGGTTATCGTTCACTTTAATTATCGGACGTCTTTGTTTAGTGCAAGTACCATGAACAAACTGGCGGCACGATACGTACAATTATTTGATAAGGCTGCGCGTAACCCGGAAATAAGAATCGGGGATATGGAGTACGTCTCCATGTCCTAGCAGCTGATGGGTCTACAAAATAAAAAAAACGAGGAGGAAATAAAATGAAGAACAAGTTTTTTAAAATGGGAGTCGTCAAGGGGGAGCAGGTTCCGCAGGAGGTTCGTGAGCTAGGAGAGGAGCTCGAGAAATTGCCGGAAACCATCGCGGAGGAAATCAGCCAAGCCTTTCAAGAATCCAGCGGTAAAGATGATTCGAAAGAGGAATGAGCTTTCATAAAAGAGGCTTCTTTTGCCTCCAATGACGGCGGTCTATCCTCATAGAGAATACTCTGGCTAATGTTATTCAAATCATGTCCGCTTGCCATTAGAACAAGGAAGTTATTGAATGGCAAGCGGGCATTTTGTTTTGAATTGACGTTTTTTTCCGTCTATGTTATTGTTGGACTGATCAGTCGGTTTTGTTACTGAAGCTCATGTTTGTCCGCCCAGCTTCTGTATCCGCTAATGATAGTTTATATGGGGGGATTTTCGATAGAGGTTAAGCGCAGGAAAGATGTTTTACAAATTAAGAAGGAAATCGCCATGAAGACGAAGGAGTTGTTCGCTCAGAAGGGCTATAGTGCTACTTCCATGGAGGAAATTTGTGCGATCAACAACCGAAGCAAGGGGAGCATTTATTACCACTTCAAGAGCAAGGAAGAGCTCTTCATGTTTCTAATCAGAATCAACAATGAGGAATGGATCGATTCTTGGCAGGAAATTGAGCAGCAGTACGGGACGGCGATTGATAAACTGTCCGGTCTGGCCGATTATTATGTGGATGACTTGGCCAGCCCGTTGAATCACGCGATTAATGAGTTTCTGTCGGGGCAGGTCGTCAGCAAGGAAATGATGGATGAGATGCTCTCACTGATTCGACTGCCGTACAGAACTTATGAGAACATTATTATGCAGGGGATTGAGCAGGGCGAATTGAAGCCAGGCGATCCTAGGGAACTAATGTACATTATTAACGGTTTGTTTAATGGACTTAGTACGCTTTATTTTGAAATGGAGATTGATGAACTCCGACAGCTGTTTCACAAGGGGCTAAGGGCGATACTACAAGGAATACAGCAGATGAAGCAATAGAAGACTGATAGAACCCTTGTCAGTCTTTCTTTATAAAATATATTAGACCGTACGGTCGGTCTAGGGGGGCTTGTAATGACAAATTTGTTCAGGAATAAGGCATTTCTAATAGTGACGAGTTCTGACATATTGCAAAACCTAGCCATCTGGATACGCAATATGGCCATTTTGTATTTCATCATGGAGCAGACGAAGGGTGAAGATCCAATAGCAATTTCTTTAATTACGGTGATTGAATATTTGCCGATCTTTGTCTTCTCGTTTATCGGCGGTGCGCTTGCGGATCGGTGGAAACCAAAGAGAACGATGATTTGCGGTGATATCCTAAGCTTTCTATCGATTATAGCTATCATTGTGGTACTGAATAGCGGATATTGGAAGGTGCTGTATGCGGCAACATTTGTCTCTTCCATCGTCAGTCAGTTCGCTCAGCCCTCCTCGGTTAAAATTGTCAGACGGAACGTGGAAGAAGAGAACGTTCAAGCGGCCGTAGCCATCACGCAAAGCTCGCAGTCCTTGTTCCTCATTCTCGGCCCAATTATCGGTACGTTTATTTATACGTCCTTTGGGATTGACATGTCGCTGTATTCGCTGCTTGTGCTGTTCCTGGTTTCGCCTATTCTTCTGTCGTTTCTGCCGAAGGATCCGGATCATGAAGCTAGCGGCAGCACACTAATTTCCGACATTAAAGAAGGATGGAGATATGTGACCGGCTCCAGCTCCCTTCGCTTGCTGGCGCTTGTCTTTGGATTTGTCGGATTGTCCTCAGGACTCATTCAGCCGCTGGAAATATTCATTATTACAGAGCGGCTGGGGCTTGAGCAGACTCACCTGCAGTTTCTGTCCGGGGTTTCGGGCGCGGGCCTGCTTGTGGGGGGCGGCATTGCCGCAACGATCAGCAGCAAGCTGAATCAGAATGTGACGCTTGTTGTCAGCCTGATTTGCCTGGGCCTGGCTACCGTGGGGGAAGCTCTGTCAGGATGGTTATGGTTGACGCTGTTGTTCAGCTTTCTCGGGTCGATCAGTCTGGCATTTACCAATGTCGTGATTTCAACCTTCCTGGTCAGCAGAATCGATGAGCATCTGATCGGCCGCGTTAATGGGTTAATAACGCCATTGTTTATGGGTGCGATCTTGATTGGCTCCACTTTGTCGGGGGTATTAATGAACAGTACGTCACTGCTTACGGTGTATGTCCTGTCGGCCTTCGTCTTGTTTATCGGTGTGCTTCCAGGGCTGCGCATTCAATTTCAAGGCCCTAGACAGCAGGTATCAAGTGGAATAGCCAAATAGGCTCCATATTAGAGCGATTAATTGAGAAAATGTTATAGGCGGCGATCGATTTTCGGAATTCTACCGGAGAGAGATCGCCGGTTTTTTTGAAAGCGCCGTTGTTGCAACATCGATATAATCAACAATGATTTTATGTGATTTATTGGAGTTTGGAGGAATATGACAATGGACGTCGAAGAGTTATTAAGTTAAAATCCTGTAATTTACAATTCATCCAAGATCCGTTGAAGCTAAAAGCTAAGCATCAAACAATTGTTGCAGGGATACTTTTTCTAAATGGAGATGAATAACCCATGAAAAATGAGCTGTTGAAAATCGGGCCGATAACCATTTATGGATATGGGTTGATGATCGCCATTGGCATTATCGTAGCTTATTCAATCATAATTCATAGAGCGAGAAACAAACAAATAGCACAGTCGCATATCACTTCATTAGCGATCTGGGGCGTATTATTCGGCTTTATTGGGGCTAAATTATTGTACTGGATTACGCAATACAGAAATATCATCGATAATCCTCGGGTACTACTGGAGCTATCTGGAGGCTTTGTCGTATATGGCGGTATTATCGGAGGAATATTAGCCGGTTATGTGTATTGCAAGAGGAAGCGGATAAATTTTTTGCAATGTCTAGATTTGTTTGTGCCCTCGATCGCCTTAGCACAGGGATTTGGAAGACTTGGCTGCCTTCTCGCTGGCTGTTGCTTTGGAAAAGAGACACACCATTGGTTCGGAATTACATTTCATGAATCCGACTTTGCGCCTAACGGTGTGAAATTGATACCTATACAAATTTTCGAGAGCGTATTTAACTTTGCCCTCTTTTTTGTCCTTATATGGTTGGCTAGAAGAACAAGGCCGGATGGATTTATAGCAAGCTTATACTTATTGTTCTATAGTCTCGGGAGGTTCGTCATTGAATTTTACAGAGGGGATCTCATTCGCGGGAATGTCGGCATCCTTTCAACCTCGCAGTGGATCGCGATCATCGTTTTTGTGGTCGCTTGCGGGAGCTTAGTTATGAAATTAATTAGATCCAAGAGAGTTAGTTATTATTAAGTCAACTTTCGCAGGGAAAAAGCTTGAATCTAGGCGTATGTTGGTTCGTTGGTTAAAGATGAGGAGATAAATGGGTTGGCGAAATTTTGTTGGGCAACTCGGATTGCGAATGTTCTAGCTTTTATATTTCTATAAAATAAGTGGGTGAAACAATTTGTCTGAATCCCTAGAAGAAAAGGTACAGCGATTGGAGTTATATGTGAACTTGTTACGCCAAATTACACTTGAACCGGAACAATATCGTCTATGGGATTGGATAATTGCAAATGGCTTGAATGGGGAGCAATTTGATGGCATTAAAGCTATCTTAAAGAAGTATGTATTGCTCCTTAATCATGAGCAAGATACTAATAAACCTTCCTTCGATGATATTTCTAAAGAGTTAATTGAGGTTTTATCTCCTAGCGAGTACCTGGCTAACGTTAGGGGAGTAATTCAGTTATTAAGAAACGCTGTTAAGATGACCCCATATCAGTCCTTACAATATTATCTTAATGATGCTCAGGAATAACAGAATGTTTGAGTAATCGATTTTAACGTTCCATAACACAAAAATGGATCAATAATATGTTCGAACAAAGGGAGGAAGAGTTATGCCCAATCATACAATACCCAGAAAAATAATATTAGATTTAGCAGTTACTTTAGATGGTTTTATTGAAGGGGAAAATGGGGAAGTCGATTGGTGTATCATGGATGATGAGATGGGATTTGTGAATTTCCTAAATCAAATTGACACTATTCTATATGGTAGAAAAAGCTACGAGTTATGGGGACAATATACGCCAGAGAATGAGGCTACGGACTCCGAAAAAGAAATATGGAGCTTGGTACATAGCAAAGAGAAATACGTGTTTTCTAAGTCGCAGAAAGGCACGGATCATCAAGCGTCGTTCATTAACAATAATATTCTTGAAGCAATAAACCAATTAAAGAATAAGCCCGGTAAAGATATTTGGCTATATGGCGGAGCCAGCCTGATTACAACCTTTATCCACTTAGGGCTTGTCGATGAATTGAGATTATCTGTTCACCCTGTCGTTTTGGGGGAAGGAAAGCCTTTATTTATTGATGTAAAGCAGAGGTTGAATTTAAAACTGATGGATACAAAAAGGTTTTCCTCCGGCGTTGTTCAACTATGCTATCAGATTTTGCGGACGGAGGAGTAAAGGTTTAGATTTGGCTATAAGCTTCATTTGGCCGTTGATATCGAAAAGTAAAGTACCTCCTCTTGGTTACACAGTTTGTATCAACGACGGGGTTAAGGCTTCTGCTCTGATAAATTAAATTAACCAACCGACTAAATACGCTTGCGAAGGGCCTCCTCAAAATGAGAAGGCTCCTCTATTTCTCGTATTGAAAATGGCGAATTAATCAACTAGTCGATTGCTACGAGCTTCCAATCCCCCTTGTCATTCTTATTGAAATAGAAAATCTTTGCGTTTTCTGTAATATTGTTATCTAGTAAGACTGTTCCAAGAACGACTACGGATATGCGTCCACTCCTATCTTCTTCTAAGCTATCTATTTCATCGAATGTAGCTATCGTATCAAATACATACATATTAGCCTCTATTATCACAGCATCTATAAACTGATTACTAAATTTTTCCTCGTCTTTATTGTATAAGGCTTCCAAGCTTTCTTTTAAAACCGTCTTGATTTGTTCATTCATTAATGGCTCATTGACCGAGTCCCAATCAATGAATACACCGGGAGTAAAATCAATAGCGAAATTTTACGCATTTTCTTGTACCGAGTTAGTCTGTTCTTGTGTAATTGGGGGGGGGGTGGTGCGCTATTGGGGGTTGTATTAGTTGTGTTACCACATCCACTCAAAAGGCCAATCATAAAAAAGCAACAATGCTTAGGCTTATTCTTCATTAACTCTCCTCTTTACCTGGTCTATTGATCAAGACGCTTTGGGAGTGGGAGGTTTCCGATATATGTAAAACTGATCCCGCACAATACCCCAATTTTTAGATTATAATCCTCTATAAATGCCCAACAAGTGAATGAAGCGTCTGTAATATCACCGATATTAACAGGCGATTGTCATAATTAGCTCCACATGAGGAGGGAATGTATTTTGATTAGGATCATATCGTCCATCATTTCTGCATTCATTCTATCTCTTGTATTCACTATGATTAACCATACGAATGAGGATCATGTCGTATACTACAGCTTTACAAGTAAGTTATTGAACGGGTTTGTCCTTTTGTTTGCCTTATATTTATTTATTGCTGTTCCTATATCCATATTTATCGATTTAAGAATTCAGAAGTATGGGAAACTCGCACATCTCTTGCTGTACTGTCTCGGAGGATTCATTATGGGAGGACTATTTTTATTGATCAATCCTACATCAAATCCTATGGCTGGCTTTCGCTTAACTTTACTTTTTGCATTGGGTGGCGGGCTGTTTTCTGTAGTATTGAATGTCTTTCGGTTCTTTGTGAGAAGGTGAGTTTTGGGCATGTTAGTATTCGAAGCAAATTAGTGAGGCTTTATTGCTGTTCCTGTTAATTCTCAAAAGAAAGCTTTTTGTCTTTTAGCTCCGCATTAATTCGCTTTGCGTCTTCCATATTGTTAGCAGGTGAAGTAATAGTGATCTTCTTATCCCCATCATGATAGGATTGGGTTAGTTGCTGATAAAGATCCTGGTCTGTAATTTCTATCGAGAAATGCAGGCTTTGATAATCAAAAAAGATTTGACCAAGATAAGATCTTGTTGATTCGTTGTAGCTGATTAATCCTGATCCGGGAGAAAAGGTTACATGTTCAAGCTTAATTTCATCTCCAATGACTAGAGAGCCGTTGAAACTGTGTTCTTTCGTGTTATACTCGCCATTCATGGATACCTCTAAAGTTTGATTTGTCTCGTCCCCATATATAAATGCTGCATTGTTGATATTAATCTCTTTCTTAGAAGTGGTACAACTTACGAGGACAAGAGACAGGAGGACTATAATATAAGTTTTCAGTCGAAGATTACTTTTCATTAAAGTTCGCCTTTCTTTTAAAAGAGAGGGTCATGAGTTGCCTCCTGACCCACTCTGTATAAATATTCTATTCTAACGTATCATTAGTAATGAATACAGCTAACGTATAAAAAAATGCATAAGGTACCATTAACCCCCGAATCCCTTGAATCAAAAAGACTTATTGCTCTTTGGATTCCTCAATCTTTTTTAATTCCAATTCAAGCTCTTCATTCATAGATTTAAGTGAATTGGAGACCGTTTGCTGATCAGACATCATTTCCCCCATGTATCTGGGTATGATTTCGTCCATTTTATTAAGAAAGGGTAAGGGAAACTTACGTAACTGATTAATTAGTGTAATGTTGGTTTTCTTCATTTTATAGAAAGCGCTCATGTTATCATCCATATTAGGATTTGGTCTTGTAGGTAAGTCAGCCATATTAATTTGCGGTAATATCATAAAATAGTTGTCCCCAGTTACATATTTAATTAATTCCCATGCCCCCTCTTTATTACCTGCTGTCTGAGGAATTGAGAAAATATCATTCATGTAAACCCCATTTCCCATGTCGGGGTTATCTGCACTGACAGGAAGACTGACGATTCCCCAATCTACATCTAGGGAGCCCTTATCTTTATTAATTAAGAATCTATATAAACTTGATTCGTCAATGGCCATAGCAATATTGCCATTTATAAATGGATAGGAAGCTCGTTCCATATCCTCGATTTGTACCGATTCGTTACTCTCTATCTTGTTGGGGTCATAACATGCCTCTGATTTAAAACAGTCCGTAATATCTTTAAAAATCGTTTCCCAAGAATCTGTGCTCAAAGTAAATTGTTCATTATTATACATGGATAGACCGATCGATTCTCCTATACCTAGTGCCATCATAAAAGCATTCGATGCATCTTTATGATACAATCCATACACTGGCTCGCTATGTTCATTCGACTTAGGGAATTGTCCAGCTAAATTGAACATCTCTTCCCAAGTGATGTAGTCTCTCGGGTAGGATACACCGTAGCGATCAAAGAGACTCTTATTATAATATAGTGCTTGGCCCACAAACGTTGGCGTTAGCCCGTATATTTGACCTTGTTCATCCTTAAAAAAATCAACAACAGAAGGTGTAAAACCAGAAAGATCAACATGATCCTTCTGGATTAATGTTGTTAATGAAGTTAGTTTTTCATTATCTCGAAGTATGATATAAGAATCCATTGGAATAACAATGACATCGGGGTTCTCTTCTACAATAAGCTCCTCAATTACTTCACTGATATCCTTGAATGTACCAGTAACTAAACTATCTACAATCGAAATAACCTCTACCTTGTAGGTAGGATGAGTTGCTAGGAACAAATTACCGTAGTTTTGGTTGAAAATATTTTTATTAAAAGCCAACACTTTCAAGGTCATGTCTGCGGGTTCCTCTTTAGATCCTGCTGTACAGGCAGAAAGAGTCACAACTAGTAAAAGGAACAACAAATAATACTTTCTCAACCTATTCCCTCCATGTAAATTTTTCATACGACTAACATATTACCGTTTATTTCCACGTTTGTAACTACTATATGTAATTATTTCAAATATTACTTATTTTACTTTTGAAAGGGAAGAAAATAAATCAGAACAACAAATCTGTCTAATGGCCTAACTCCAATCTATCAAATCAGGAAGGATTTCCCTGAAGTTTGTCGAAAGTACCCCTAGCTAGAGCTTTAGGCATGGAAGGGTGAATAGCAACCATGAACGTACTGAAGTATTGGAGAAACAGCTTAGCCGATGCGGACTGGTTGGATCCGAATTTTAACAAAATGAAGCCAAGTGGGTTTTTAATTCAATATGACGCAATTGAGAAAGGTGTCGTATCCTCGGATACCGTACAGCAGTTTATTTCCAAGTGTAAGGATAAGGATAAGAAGAAGACGATTTTTGATGTGGTAGTGTGCCCTGCCGTAACTTATGTAAAGAAAGAGCATGGTAGCACGATTAACTATAGATTACCTGAAGCTATTGCTCCATTATGGATTCCGGCCTTACTAGATGTATCCGGAACATTAAAGCCTCACCCACGATATACGCCCTGGATTTGTAGGGACTATCTGGAACCGAGTGAAACTGAAGTTTTACCGATGGGGAATATTGATCAGGTGGATGAGTACCTTTCAACACGATCTGTAAACCGGGAAAGCTGGGCGGATTATTTAAACTTCGCTCTCGAATTTTTTAAAAATGTCACCGGCATCCCCCTTTCGGAGTGGACACATGAACAGTATCGTTTATCCGATGAAAGCTATCTTTTCATCAACGATCTTGTCACTGGAACTTCGAGAGCCATACAGGATCTTTACGGCAATATCGAGATAGACCAAGTCCAATCGCCTTTGCAGCTAACGTTTGCAAGCATAGAAAGTCAACCACCGTTACCTGCATTGAAGGGGATAGCTTCCGAGAAGCTTTCTGTTGGTCACTATGGGCAGATGAGTAATCAGTTCTACCTTTCCAACTCGCAGCGGCAGGCCATGCATCATGTAACGCTGCTAAACGATGGGGATTTGATAGCAGTCAATGGCCCGCCGGGGACAGGAAAAACGACATTGTTACAAAGTGTTGTCGCCACTTCTGTTGTTCACCATGCAATTCATAAAATGGAGCCGCCAGTCATCGTCGTGACTTCTACGAATAACAATGCGGTTACTAACGTTATTGGAAGCTTTGGAAAAGTGAACGAAGTGGGGGAGAATCCCCTTTCCGGTCGATGGATTCCCGATATTACGAGCTACGGTTCTTATTTGAGATCTTCTTTCAATGACGAACACGAAGATGAAGACTGGTTAACCGTAATGACTGGACAAGGCGGATTTCGGGGTTACTTTGAGCACATTGAAACGACGGATTTCCTAGCTCAAGCCTCCCAGTATTATTTGGAGAAATGTTCTCAATATTTTGCACAGGATATAGCCACCGTCGATGATGCAACCGACTTATTGCACGGTAATCTTGTTAAAGTATCACAAGAAATTCAATATATCGTAAACACCCATGTTAAGTATCAAGAATTGGAAGGTTCTATTAAGGCCAAGTATCCCAAAGGTATTCAAAATGTGATTCAAGATCGAACGGAACATGTAAATCGAGTAATAGAAGAATTGGCTGAACTAGAGAAGTTCCGGATCGAGTGGAAGAAGTTTCTTTTGGAAGAACCCTGGTGGATCCCATTGCTGCTTAAAATTCCCGTTGTCAAAAATATAGCTATTCGCAAGAAGCAATTAAGGAACATACTCTTTTGTTCCCTTAACCAGCTACCAGATATGGCCCAAGAGGAGCAAATTGATCAGTGGTTCGCAGACAGTCACAGCAGATTGAGAGGCAAGAGAGAGCAGGCAGAAGCGCAGTTGTCGGAAGTAATGAAGGAATACGAGGAATATGTAACAGCGCAGAATAAATGGGAAGAGGTCGCATCTACCCTTTCAATTCAAGAGGAAGAGACCTATTTGGAATATTTGGATCGAACGAACCGTTATGAGGCGTTTAAGCTCGCCGTTCATTATTGGGAAGGTCAATGGTTGTTGGAAACGGAAAGAATGCTATCGGATCCGAGCTATAATCGGAAAAATGGAAAGAAAGGGCGTTCTCTATTGTGGAGAAGATTGGCCAAGCTAACGCCTTGTTTTGTCACAACCTTATATATGTTGCCTACTTTTTTTAGTGCATATCAAGCGAGGCTGCATCCCATGTATGAATATATTGATATGCTGATCATTGATGAAGCTGGGCAAGTTGTACCTGAAGTTGCTGGGGCTTCCTTTGCCTTAGCCAAGAAGGCGATTATTGTCGGAGATACCTTGCAAATTCAGCCCGTTTGGAGCATCCCTATTACGGTAGATATGGGCAATTTACAACGATATGGATTGCAGACAGACCCCGAGGCTTATGATGAACTTAGAATTACGGGAATCCCGGCATCTTGCGGCTCCGTCATGGAAGTTGCCAGAAGACACACCAAATATACTATTTCGGAGTCGGATGGAGGATTCTTGTTGACAGAGCATCGTAGGTGCGTACCTGAAATTATTGCCTACTGCAATGAACTGGCTTATTACGGGAAACTGGAACCTAAGCGGAAATCGATCAAAGATTATTTACTACCGCATATGGGATACGCTCATATTCCAGGTACTTCGCGGAAACGAGGAGGTAGCCTACAGAATAAACTCGAAGCGGAAGTGATTGTCAGTTGGATTGACCGAAATAAGGATAAGCTTCTGGAATACTATTCGCAAGAAGGGCTAACTCGGATCGAAGACATTGTTGCCATTGTAACTCCTTTTTCTTCTCAAAAATGGCTACTCCTAAATAAGCTGAAACGTGCAGGATTGAAAGGAGTAAAAGCGGGTACGGTACACACATTGCAGGGAGATGAACGCCCGATCGTCCTATTTTCTCCAGTGTATGACAGTAACCATTCCTCGGGGTATTTTTTCGACCAAGGGGTTCCGATGTTAAACGTAGCCGTATCCAGAGCGAGGGACAGCTTTCTTGTGTTTGGTGACATGGGAGTGTTCTCTCCTGCTAGGCCGACACCATCTGGCTTGCTTGCCAAGTATTTATTTGCCAAAGAGGACAATGAAATCAAGAACATTGATTTGGGGGACTACTTTAACACCCGTTACGGTGCACCCATCGAGCATATTCATGAGCTAGAGGCTCACCAACAACTTCTTCGAGATTGCATTCAATCGGCTAACCAAGAGGTTCATATCGTCTCCCCGTACCTATCGTCAGTCGCTATTGAAGCTGATCAACTTCAGCCGCTATTTGATGAAGCTGTGCAGCGTGGCATCACGGTGTCGATATATACGAATGAAGCAATGAACTACTATAAGAATAAGCTTAAGGATACTTATGTAAAAGCCAAACAGATTTTGCAGGAACACGGGGTACAGCTACATCTGACCGACAGAGTCCATAGTAAGGCGTTGTGGGTGGATACCAATGTCCTGATTGAAGGCTCCTTCAATTGGCTATCTGCCATGAGGAACCCATCTCATCAGTGGTGTTATTATGAGACGTCTTTGGTCTATCGTGGGCCGGATGTTGGAGCAATGATTGGGAGGATCAGGGAGGAGTTGGAGAAGAGGAAGTTGGTGCAGGTGGTCTTGGGTTAGCTTACGGCGAAAAATTCTATAAGCTTTTTTAGTTCAGAGTAAAACTGAAAATAGCTCAGTTAGTAAATACCGGCTGATATGCCCCGATGAATTGACTTTTAATATTTCTAAGAGATGTATAGTTGACGCTATTAATAGATTCGGAGAACAGTACCATAAGTAATTGATTTATCATGAGAATTGTATTGTTAATTTAGTGGATAATATAATTTTTATTAAAATAATAATTTTTGGGGGATACTAATGGAAAAAACAGAAGTATCAAATGGTCGTGTTGTAAGAGGAATTAAGTATAAATTAAATGTAAAGGGAAATGATATTGAGAAAAAAATTGTAAGGAATTTATCTGAGTTTTTTGGAGTAACCTTTTCTAGAATAGAAAGATTTAAAAATACAGATTATAACTTTAGCTTTTTACAACCAGGTGATGAATATAGAGAAAAATTTAATATGTATAATGAGTTTCTATTATTATTTTCCCCTTTTCAAGATTTTGATAGGAGGGCTTTGGATTTTGTAGATAAAACTTTAACAGATTATGATAATCGTTTAGATAAAGTTTGTATCTTTCTTGTTAGTAAAGATTTAAATATTACAAGTAAAATTGCTACTTTAAATAGTGAAAATAAGGATTCAAAGTTAATTGTACCTTTTACATATGATGAATTTATAAGAGGTATGGTTACTAAAGAAGATGTAGAAAACAAGTTAAGGGAGTATTTTTATAGTAGAGATTTATTTGCTATAGAATCTCCTATTAGAAATGATAGTTATTTTTTTGGTAGAAAGAAAATAGTGCAAGAGTTTTATTCTAAATATATAAGTGGTGAACAAGGCGGATTATTTGGACTAAGAAAGATAGGTAAAACTTCAGTACTTTATGCTCTAATGAGAACTATAGAATCTAAAGATGGAGTATATATATTTATAGATTGTCAAAATCCATCCGTGCACACTTTAAGATGGTTTGAGTTATTAGAAAGCCTAATTAATAAACTCATTAAAAAATATGATATACAAGTAGATGTATCTGAATATACTTTTAATGAAAAATATGCTGCTTCTAGCTTTGAAGATTTAATGCTTCATATTTATAAAGCATTGAATAGTAAGAGAATTTTATTTATTTTTGATGAAGTCGAAATGATTTCAATAGATACTGCTAGTGCTGAGTGTTGGAGAAATGGTTTGGATTTTGTTTATTTTTGGCAAACTATTAGGGCGTTTTACCAGGAGCATCAAAATGAATTATGCTTTTTAGTAGCAGGTGTGAATCCTCATTGTGTAGAGGTTGCATCTATTCAGGGAATTGACAATCCTATATTTTCTATGATCAATCCTGCCTATTTAGAATTATTCGGAATTTATGATGTTAAAAATATGGTCAGTAGTATAGGTAAATACATGGGATTAGATTTCGATGAAGAAATATATACAAAGTTAGTAGAAGATTATGGTGGACATCCATTTCTAATTAGACACATCTGTAGTTTAATTAATAGTTCGGTATCTTTAGAGAGACCGATAAATGTGAATAAATATGACTATAATAGAGAAAAACAAAATTATGATATTGCAATTTCAAAATATATAGAACAAATAATACAGGTGCTAAAGATTTCATATCCTAAGGAATATAACTTATTAGAAATTTTAGCTGTTCAAGGAAATGAGGCCTTCCTTTCTAAATTAGGAAAAGCGGACTTTTCAACGATTCAACATTTGATTGGTTACGGGATCTTAAAGAAATATAAAGAGACTTATTTTATTACGATAGAAGCACTAGCAATATATTTGAAAAACAATAGTACTTTATTAGTTGATAATTCTATGGAAGAGAAGAGAACCGCAATTAGTAAAAGAAGAAATAAGTTAGAAATTAAGTTAAGAGAGATGATATATACAGTTTTTATTACCAAGTATGGGAAAATTGATGCGAGGGAAAAGATTTTGAAAGCTAAAAAAACTGAGGAAAGAACAAAATTTGAAGGAATACCCCTTAATGAATTAATGGAGAAGGAATATTATTTTCCAGAATTAAAAGTTTTGATTGATAAGAATTGGGAGGATTTTTTCAAGGTTTTTGAAGATAAGTCCAAATTTAAATTGAATATGGAAATTATAAATACATATAGAGTTGATGCACATGCTAAGAGCATTACAGAAGAAGATTATTTAATGACTCATATGGCTTTAAAATGGATTGAAGAATGTGTATTTTAAAATTTTCACTTAGTTATATTACGGAGAACCGTATCACAAGTAGGACTAAATTTGTGGTATTGAACGCTTATGGGATGTGGGAAATCCTCCCCTCGAGGATAGGGCAGAGTTAACACTTTGCATATTTATTGCGTATAAACAAGCTAAAGCTATTCTGGACTTTAGTTAGGATCAACGCTGTTCGAATCCAATCGGATTCGTAAGTTACATTGTCCCTCTTGTCATTTTTTCATTAGTGAGATATTGGTTGGTTAGCATTCACTTTGCAAAGAGGGTACCGAATCGAGGTGAGGCTCATGAGGAATGGGTTAAAAGATAGAATGAAAGTTCTTGTTAAGGCGGTTAGAGAGACCGGGTGGCCGTTATCTACAAACTTAGTTGCATTAAGTGCTACACTGGCTTAAATGAAAATTTTTATATTCTGCTTACCCTTGGGCTTTCCTCTTAAAAAGGAAAACCACTTCTACTGAGCGAACGTGGCTAAGACGAGCTCGATGCTGCCAACGCGGGGCCTGTTATTTACGGTCACTTTTGGGACTTTATGAATATGAGAATATTGATTTAGGCAGTGGTGAGGCACTTATAAAATTAAAAGATAACATTCAATTCCAGAAGGATTTCATTTGTTTTCGGATTTTATTGAAGTTGGGAATGCAATAAGAATTATAGTGGATTAACCCAGTATTGAAAAGTTATCTTTGTCCATCAGCTTTATCGAAAATGTGGTCTCAAATGAAGGAATAAAAAGTGAAAATCCCACTTTTTAGATTTGTTAAAGAGCAGGAAGAGATACATTCCCTAAGAAATCAAATGCTCCTGGATTTTGAAGGGGACGAATTGTCTGTTGATTTCTGAGTATCCGATTTATGCTACAAGTATAGTTTTTCTCGATAATCATAAGTATGAATTTCGACTTTCGCTCTACAAATGGTGTGGAACAGCACCGTTCCACATTAAATGGAATGGTGCCTTTTTCACTAGATGAACATCTGTTGCATGAAGGCTTGTTTTTGGTTTAGTAAGCCCTCTAATTTTTTTTCTTCTAACTCAACTTTTTTATTTAGTATATTTAGAAACTGAGATATTTTCTTTTTTTCCTTAACGTTTGGTTCAGGGACTATAATAGATTTAATATCGTTAGAATTTACAGATTCAAAAGTGCTACCTTGAGATAATCTATCCCATTTCGAGGTATTGTTATAAAATTCTAAGTAATAGTATAAAAAGTCATCTGCTTTTATAGCACATACACCTCGTCCAATACAAGCATTAATGTTACTTTTAGCTACCATCCCAACAGGAGCTCTAACTGTCAGAATAATATCATTTTCTTCACAGGTCTTTGTTATTTCAGAAGTATAGATTCTAGGTATAATTTTACCGTTCTTTAAATCGGCATTACCTTGTATTAATACTGTATCTTCAGGATTTATAGAGTATGCATCACTATTTGGAGATTGTCCCATTGTTACCGTTGCTATATCTGCAATTTTTTTTTGTTCCCATTTAGGATATTCCAATCCATTCTCATCCTTAAACCGCAATCCCCAACTAAAAATCTTCTGCATATAGCCCTTTTTCTGTTCTTTTAACAAGTCGATTTTTTCTTGTTGAAGTTGGAGTCTTTTATCGAAATGACCTATGAAGTCAGCAATTTTTCTTTGTTCATTTTGACTAGGAATACTAATTTCAATAGAACTTAAAATAGATTGACTAACGTTAAAACGTGTACTACCACCCGCTTTGGAACTAATTTGGTTACGTACTTTAGATGATTCCAGATTGAGCTTTAAAAAATATGGGTGATAATCAACTTGTTTTTTTCCGCGTATAACAAATCCACCAAATAAAGCAAACTCATCTTCATCTAAATAGACAGAGCTTTTACCTACATCTTCTCTAGTCTCAGAGCTACGCAAAAATAATAAATCTCCATATTCAACTTTGTTTGTTTCTTCAATCTTTTCAGAAACAGATACAGAACCGATAATATCGTTATATTTTATAAAATTATTATTTAAAATATCTAATACGTTAATAAATTTTCGTCCATGTCCATAACTGTCTTTCTCAGCATTGATGCCATTATTAAATGATATCAAACTGTCTAGCTTAATGATTTTCCAGTCTTCTGTGAAATCTTTGAATCTAACTTTAGGTGTGTTCATTTCCTACACCCCCAACTCTTTAAAATACTTCTCTAACTCACGATCCACTTCTGCAATTTCCTCATCGATTTCTTTCAAGCGTTGTGCCACTGCTTGCAAATCAATCGGTTCTTCTTCTTCAAATGTATCCACGTAACGAGGGATATTTAAATTGTAGTCGTTCTCTTTAATTTCCTCTAATGTGGTTGCGTATGAATACTTATCGATTGTTTCACGATTCAAGAATGTCGCAATAATTTTTTCAACGTGCTTATCAGATAAAAGGTTCTGGTTTTTACCTTTCTCAAATTCATTGGATGCATCAATGAACAACACACTGGCATCGTCTTTACGGCATTTTTTGAACACAAGGATACATGTTGGAATACTTGTACCGTAGAATATATTAGCTGGTAAACCAATCACTGCATCTAAATAATTCTTCTCTTCAATTAAATACTTACGAATAGCTTCTTCAGCAGCTCCACGGAATAGAACACCGTGTGGCAATACGACTGCCATTGTACCGTTATCATCTAGTTGATGAATAAAGTGCTGAATGAAGGCAAAGTCTGCTTTTGATTTTGGTGCTAGCTTTGCATAGGCACTAAAGCGCTCATCGTCCTTGAACTTATCATCAGCACTCCATTTTGCGGAGTATGGAGGATTGGCAACGATTGCTTCAAAACGTTGGTCAATATGTTGTGGTTCTTCTAATGTATCTGCATTACGAATATCAAAGCGTTGGTGTGGTATGTCATGTAACAACATGTTCATGCGAGCTAAGTTGTATGTTGTTGATACTTTTTCTTGTCCATAGTATTTGTGTACTTTTGCTTCTTTCCCTACACATAGTAGCAAGGATCCTGATCCACATGCACCGTCATATACGTCACGAATCTCAGCTTTCCCAGCAGTGACGATTCTAGCTAAAATTTTTGATACTTGTTGTGGTGTATAGAACTCGCCAGCTTTCTTTCCAGCATTTGCTGCGAATTGAGAAATCATGTATTCATAAGCATCGCCCAAAACGTCAATTTCTGCGTTGTCTTGTTCGAATGGAATTTCTGCAATGTTTACAATGACTTTACTAATTAGGTTGGTACGGTCTTTTACTGTACGTCCTAAGCGTGATGAAGTGAGATCCATGTCATCAAATAGGTTTTGGAAATCATCTTGGCTGTCTGTTCCTAAAGTAGAGGATTCAATCGCTTTGACACCGTTCTGCAGCATTTCGACATCAAAGTTACCATTGGCTCCTTTTTCAATTTCTTTAAGGAAGTGAGAAAATAGGAATTGTGGCTCTACAATATAACCTAATTCATCGACTAGGTACTCTGCTAGATGCTCACGATACTCTTCGTTTTTCCATGCATCAGCAAATGATATATCATCTTCTTTTAGTAACACATTTGCACGAGCTTCTACTTTTTCTGAAAGGTAACGGTAGAAAATTAGTCCTAAAATATAGTCTTTAAATTCGCTGGCGTCCATTTGACCTCGTAAATCATTTGCCATTGCCCATAATTTTTTATGCAGTTCAGCTTGTTGTTGACGTTGTAACTCACTTGTTGTCATCGTGTTTCCTCCCAAGGTCGATTATTTATTATTAAAACTTTGAATTAGTCTTTGCTGAATATAGAGCTGCTGTAATTCACCCTTTTCAGCCATTAGTGATTCTTTTCTTTTTTTAAGTTGAACGATTTTTCCGATAATAATTTGCTGTTGGGTAGGGGGTAGGTCAATTTCTATATCTTTTAAGTGAGATAGTTTCAATAATGAAAAGGAGGTTCCTTCACTTAATACCGCCAACTGTTTTTGAATGGCTGGATGTTCATTAAAGTACCATTCAAAAAAGGATTCATCTATATTAGTTACTAATTTAATTTTAATAAAGTTATTTGTTAATAATAGTCCACTATACTTCTTAGGTAACAAAGCAACCTTTTGCGTATGTGTATGTAGAATAAGACTATTTGTATCGGTTAATAGTTGGGGGATTAATTTTTCCTTCGGCACGGTAATTTCCACATTTTTTTCATTTGATATTCGATAAGCTAAGCCAAGTGTTTCGTTAAATTCCTTTAAAGAAAGTGGTTTGACTTTTGTTATTTCAACGTTGGAGGATAATGTTTCTACACGGTTTGTAAATGCACCTTGTGTAAATTTAGCAATTTCATAAAGTTTCATCGGACACCTCCTTGATATTTTTTAATATATCAGGTTAGATAAACGTAAATATATATGATATTTTAAAAAATATCAATAATTATTGGCTCTTTTTATGATATTTTAAATAATATCACAAAAAGAGCGCTTGATTAGCGCTCTTTAATCCAATGAAATAAAGTTTAAGCACCGTACTTTTCAGTAAAATTACGGATAAAGGATGTAATAGCTTTGATTGTTTTGTTCTTTTTTAGGAATGAACCTGTTAAAGAATCCATAATTGCATTTTTTTCGATTAAATTGGAGTACTCATAGGTTGATACTTGTTCACGTAATACACTGTCTTCAATTTCTATTTCTTTCGCAAATGCAGAGAGCTCTTGCTCACTCATTTCTTCTTCATAACGATTGTATGCATCTATAACAGACTCACCAGGCGTTAACGTTGGCGCAACCTTATCTAAGAACTCTTTAATTAATTCAATTTTTAGTCGTAACTTCGGATCAGATGCATGGTCTAATTCTTGTTTGATGAAACGAATTTCTTTGGCACGTTCTTTTTCATTTTCTGTGTTAAGGCTTGCAATCAGATTCAAAATGTAGCTGACATTAATTTTGTCTGTATGCATTAGCTCTAATTCAAAGTCAATGTCATATAAAATCGATTCTTTTGGCGCTTCGCTACGCTTAAAACCCTCGTATACTTTGAAGTATTTGCTTTTGAAATCTTCATAGGACTGCTGTGAAATTGTAAGCTCTTTTTCATCAAACTCAAAATCAGAAAACGATTGTAACCGTTGAAGCAATTTCGTTACATTTTTGAATGCAATGATAAATTGACGTTTATCTTCTTCACTCTCTAGCTCGTCTACTTCTTCTGGAATGACTGTAATTGCTCGTAAATTCCTCACGGCTTCTTTGAACGCTTTTAAGTATTCGTCATAGCTACCCATTAGAACGGTATCAACATTGTCTGTTTTAGAAAATAATTTAATTGCATCATCTGTATTCTCTTTTAGGTTTCGATAACAAACGATATTGCCATATGGCTTAGTTGATTTCTCTACACGATTTGTACGGCTATATGCTTGCAACAAATCATGATATGCCATGTTCTTATCTACATAAAGTGTGTTGAGAGGCTTACTATCAAATCCAGTCAGGAACATTTTTACGACAAGTAAAATATCAATTTGGGCCCTTTTTACCTTCCTCGATACATCAGAAAAATAACGATCCCATGTTTCTGTAGAGAAGTCTGTGTCATACATTTTGTTATAATCTGCAATCATGCGGTCTAGTGCTTCTCGGGAATGTTCACTTGTTCCATCACTGTCCTCATTTTGCCCATATGAATAAATACCAGCAATTTTTAAGTCGTGATGTTTCGATTTAAAAATATCGTAGTACTTAATTAATGTTGGAATGGAATCTATTGCGAACATTGCACAATATCCTTTACTCTTCGAACGTCGTAGATGATTATCAATAATATGGTCAGCTACGAGTTCCAAACGTCGTTCATCATGCCATACTTCATCTGTATCAATCGCTTGTACTTTTGTATCATCCGTTTCATCAATACGGGCGTTAAATGTACGAATATATTCGACTGAGAAACCTAGTACGTTCCCATCACGAATCGCATCTTTAATGAGGTAATGATGCAGGCACTTGTCAAAAAGATCAGCAGTTGTACGTCCATCTTGGCTCTTGTTATCGACAAAGCGTGGCGTTCCTGTAAAACCGAAGTACTGTGCATTTTGGAAATACTTACTGATTTCATTGCGCATATCACCAAATTGGCTGCGATGACATTCATCAATGATGAACACAACATGCTCTTGTTTGTATAGCTCCATGACTTTTGTATATTTAGGTTTTTTGATAGCATTATTCATTTTTTGAATCGTTGTCACAATAAATTTTCTCATTGGATCTTGTATTTGTTCGATAAGGATTTCCGTTTTGTCTGTACGGTCAACCGCGCCTTTTTGGAACTTGTTGAACTCCGTAATCGTTTGGGTGTCTAGGTCTTGACGATCGACAAGGAAGAACACCTTTTTGATGCTTTCCTCATCGGCTAATATTTGCCCAGCTTTAAAAGAAGTTAAGGTTTTACCAGAGCCAGTTGTATGCCAAATGTAGCCGTTATTACTTGTTTCCGTTGCCCGTTGTACCAGTGCTTCTACTGCATACATTTGATAAGGACGCATGACCATTAAAGCTTTATCTGTATCATTAATGACCATATAGCGACTAATCATTTTTGCTAAATGGCATGGTTTTAGAAATGCGCTCGTAAAATCTTTTAAGTTTGTAATGAGTTCATTGTTTTTATCTGCCCAAAAGAACGTAAGGCCAAACTGAATGTCATAGTCTGAGTTAGAGAAGTACTTCGTATCTACTCCGTTACTCACAACAAAGATTTGTAAAAATCGATATAGACCATTAAACGTATGGCGACGATAACGTTGAATTTGATTGAACGCTTCTTTAAAATCCAAACCACGACGTTTAAGTTCAATTTGTACAAGCGGCAAACCATTAATAAGTATTGTGACATCATAACGATTGGTATATGTACCTTTTACTGTTGTTTGCGTTGTTACTTGGAATAAGTTCTTGCACCAGTCTTTTGTATTCATGAGTTCTACATATAACTGTGTGCCATCTTCACGTTCAATCAATAACTTATCACGCAAAATCTTCGCTGAATTATATATGCTCTTCCCTTCAATCAGCGTCAAAATGCGCTTAAACTCAATATCAGTTAATGGTTGCCCACCAAGTTTAGGTTCATTAAATAGATTAAGTTGATTTTTAAAGTTTGTAAGGAGTGCATCATAATCTGCAATCTTTACGGGTTGATAGCCTTGATCAACGAGCTTTATATGTAATTTTTTTTCGAGTTGTGCCTCAGATTGATAGCCCATCTTAGGAGTCTCCTTTGTTACTTCTTTTTTTTATTATACTGGAAATAAGTAAAGAGGGTTCCATGAACACCATATATATCAATGTTAAGGCTTTTAAATGGGAAACATGGTTAATAGATTAGTATAATAAGTAGAGATATCTAACCACAAGCGATAAATTCGAATTTACTGATTCGCGGCGTTCCCTTCCTCCTCCACTAACTCAATAATCTCCCGAATATCGCTTATATTTAGCGCCTCCGCTATCCTTTCAATGTGGCTGAAGCTAATGCTCTCTCGTTTACCGTTGGAAAGCTCACTCAATGCTGCATGTCTGACATCAGATAGTCTGGATAATTCCCGTAGAGAAATATTATGTTTTTTAGTGAGATCCCCTATTTTTATGACAACCTTCTTCATTTCCAAAATCACCCCTAATGGAATCATTCCCAACTTGACTATACGCATAAGCGTAACGTATAATGATTTCATTAGTGGTACGTGGATACGTATCGAAAGCGGGTTTATATGCTATGATTCATGATTGTCTAATGAACCCGCCCTAAAAGGAGGCCATCCCCATGCAATCCCTACTCGAATCCCTATACTACGGTCATCTCATACCCGAAGAACAACTGGTTCCCAAAGATCCCATGTATCGCAAGAAGGGCAGGGAACTATCCGAGAAAATAGAAGCCTGGAAGAAGAGGCTATCCAGCGATGAGTTTGCCGAGCTTGAGGCGTTATTGGACTTGCGGCAGCAAATCCAGAGCATGGAGATGACTGCGGCGTTCACCTACGGCTTCAAGCTGGGGGCGGTTATGATCATTGAAATCCACCTCGATCATGGGGTGGGTAATATCGCCAAACATGATGATGAATAAGCAGCAGTCCAGTCTCAACCTAACCATAGCCCCCCTAATAAATGCTCTTCACCCTTAAGTCCCCCCCAAATTCCTTCCATGTTCTCTAACTCCCTTCTACGTCTACATTTATAATATAGTCACACAGCAGCAAGGCTAAATTAAGCCACATTACTACTAACGAGGTCTGCAGGTGATGGGCCTTATAGCGGTCAACTCGCGGCTAGATCGCTGCGCAGCCTCTTTGCTGCCTACATTCACTGCTTCCATCGCCGTCATACGGCGACAATCTAAAGAAATGGTTGTAAATTTCAATTTCTTCTTATATTTTCTTTACTAACAGGAACTTCAAAAAGGAAGGTGAGCGCGGCTTGGGGGAGACTGAACTGAATATGAGCAAGGTGAGCAATAACAAGGTGGATCCTAACAAGTTGACTAAGGCTAGGGGAAATAATAACAAGATCAATTTACTGACCAAGCTATTGATTTCCTATTTGCTGGTGCTGCTGTTTCCGGTCATGATCATTGTGCTGTATTACTATCCGTATTCGGCGGAGGTGGTCAAAGAGAAGGAGATGGACTGGAACGCCCACATTACGGAGCAGTTCATGACGTCGATGGATACGTTCACGCGGTATGTGTACAATCTGCCGTTTGAGCTGGTGCAGAACCGGGAGTTCCGGTTGTATCAAGCCGAGGAGAGCGATTATCAGCGCGTCCTGATTGCGAATGAAATGAAAAAGTACAACGCGACCGATGCTTTTATATACAACACCCTGCTGTATGTAAGAAGCAACGGTTATTTGTTCTCCAAAAGTGGAAGCGCATACAGTATGGAGGATATGGGGAAGCCGGGGGTTGGCTTTTATTATGAGAGCTGGCCTCATCAGGAACTGAGCGCGACGCTGAACACGCTGGATTCTCTCATGGTTCGGCCCGTAGAGGGGGTGCTGATTCCCGGTCATAACCGGGTACGGATGCTGACCTTTCTGCAGCCGCTTCCGGTGGGCGGCACGAGTTCGCCTGGTGTGGTGATGATCATGGTTCGGGAGGATACGATTCTCCGCATGATGCGGTCGGTCTCGGAAGCGTATAAGGGGGACTTCTTTATTTTTGATGCGCAGGGACAGCCGCTCGTTGCCTCCAACGAGGCATTGGTTCAGAGCTCGGAGGATTTACCACAGTTGATAAGTCGTATGGGAAAAGATAGCGGCCCGACCTCTAGCTCGATCTCAGGCTCGTCCTCCGGCATTCACCGGATCAACGGCGTGTCCTACCTCGTATCTTATTCAGTCTCGGATAAGAACGGCTGGAAGTATGTCAGCCTGCTCCCGGTGTCGGAATCGCTCCAGGGGCTGCGCGCGATTCAGCTTAACACGATTCTGCTTGTCGGATGCATTCTGCTGCTTGAAGTGATTGTCATCTACGTCTCAATCCGCAAGAATTATCACCCGATCAAGCGTCTGGTCGAGTTCGCGGCAGGCTTGTTCGAGCCCCAGCAGCGCGGGCCGATGAACGAGATTGAAGCGATTCGCTATACGTTAAGCGGTCTATCTGCGGTCAACAGTCGGCTGGATGAAGAGGTGAAGGAGACGCTGCCGATCATGCGGGACAATATGCTGCTTGAGCTGGTCAATGGGCACTTCCTGACCGGGGAGCATATGCAGCGGGAAGCGGTGAAGGTCGGGGTAAGTCTGGACGGAGTCTGCCTGACGGTGGCGGTCATCTCCTGTGATTCCGAGACGGAGGAGACGAATCTCGTGCTGCTCTACTGCAAAAACCAAGAGAGCCAGTTGCCTGAAGGGGTTCAGGGTTATTTTTTCAAAAGCAATTACCATCATGAGATCGTGTTCGTCTGCTCCCATGGGGAGGACTTCTCCGTTCAAGCGTATTTAGCCCGGCTGCAGGAGGAGCTCCAGGTACAATCGGGCTGGAAGACGATCATCGGCATCGGCGAGCCAGGGGAGACACCAGCAGAGGAGGCTCACTCCGAGGAAACTCACTCCAAGCAGACCCACGCTAACACTTGTACGTACATCCTCGATCCCAACTCGGCGCATGTTTCCTATTTGCAGGCGCTTCGTACGGTTGAGCAGCTGCGGCTGCGCCATACGAGCCCGATTCTGAGCTTTGCTGAGATCGAGACATCGCCGTCCGGTACGGTCTCGTATTTTGCCGAGCTGCTGCAGTCGCTGGAACTGGCGATTTTGAAGAACGAAGCGACTCTAGTGGAGTCGCTGATTGAGCGAATCGTTTGCTATCTGAGCAGCGATGGGCTGCCGCCGCATATGCTGCGCAGTGTGTATTTGAACACGGCTAGCGTCATTTTTAACGGGCTGCAGCGGTTCCGCCATGATGATCAGAGCCTGCTGCGTCTAACGGATGCGGCTTTCCAGCCCCGCTATACACTGGAGCAGATGACCGGGATTTTGCAGGAGAGCGGTGCCAAGCTGTGTGAGATGATTCGCGAAACGCTGCCGAAGGGACGCGCAGCTTCCCGCGAGGAGATTCTTGCGGTGATCGAAGACAAGGGGATGGATCCGAATTGCTCGCTGCAGCTGATGGCTGAGCATTTTGGCATGTCGGTCTCGAATTTCAGCCACCATTTCAAGAAGGAGATGGGCCAAAACTTCAAGGAATATATCGACCGTCTCAGAATACAGAGGTCGATCGGGCTGCTAAGGGAGAGCGAGGAGACGCTGGAGGGCATTGCAGCACAGGTCGGGTTCACGAATCCTTCAAGCTTCATCCGTTCTTTCAAAAAAATCGTCGGCACCACGCCCGGCCAATACCGAAATACGCACAGAAGCTAAGCTCTGTTTCATCAGAAGGATGTCATGGCAAGATGCGGTATGACCGACAACCATCCAAGCATGCCCGGATCCGCACCGTCCGCAAAAGGAGCAGCGCGCACGATGCAGCTCTCCACCAACTGGGCAGTATGCTGTTACCGGGTCGCCTGCATACTGCCATCGCAATGGGCATTTTTTGAACATCTACAAAATTTGAATATGGTCTGGAACGGCCGGGAACAACCGTCTTACCAAGTGCTTTGTTAAGCGCTTTCAAAAAATGAAGACCCGCACAAAATCTGTCCATTTACGCGGCGTGCATCTCCCATTACAGTCTAAGGTGCCTGCGAAGCCAGGCGAAGCAGTGGTAGCGATCCGCAGGGATCGGCCGCCCATAACAAAAACGTGGAGGTAGGGATATGCGGAAAAAGGTAACCGTTTTCACGTCAATCATCTTCATCACGGTCATACTACTGTCAGGGTGCGGTTCAGGGGGAGAGAGCAAGTCCGCAGGAAAAACGCCCGGGAATGCTTCCGGGGAGAAGGTGAAGCTGACGGCGATTATGACGAAGCATCCATTGACTAAGCCATTAGCCGAAATGGAGTGGCTGCAGCAGGTGGAGGATGCCGCCGGAGTGGAAATTGAGTGGCAGGAGATTACCGCCGATTGGGGGCAAAAGAAAGGTACGATGCTAGCGAGCGGCGATATCCCGGATCTGTTCATTGGGCCGAACGTCATTACGGATGCTGATTTTGCCCAGTTCCAAGGGCTGTTCCAGGATCTGTCCGGTATGCTCGATCAGGCGCCGAACGTGCAGAACATGTTCAACGAGAAGCCGGAGACGAAGCTGATTGCCATGCAGCCGGACGGCAAAATTTACGGCCTCCCAAAATATCAGCGGTTCTGGCCAGCCTCGGCTAGCAGGCAGTTCATTAATCAGAAGTGGCTGGATGAGCTGGGTCTGGATATGCCGACGACCTGGGATGAGCTGTATGACGTGCTCGTCGCGTTCAAAGAGAAGGACGCCAATGGCAACGGTGATCCGAAGGACGAGATCCCGATGGATTGGCCGGGCGGCATTGGCGGGTACTTCAACCCGGCTGTGCTTCTGGGCAGTATGGGGATTACGCTGTCGGAAGGCAATGGGCAAGGCTATTTCGTGGAGAATGGTCAGGTCAAGAATTTTCTGATCGACGAGCGCTACAAGACGATGGTGGCTTTTCTGAACAAGCTGTACAAGGCCGGACTGATCAATCCCGAAGTTTTTACGCATGACTATACCAAATATCAATCGATCGCTCGCGGCGAAGGGGATACGGCCAAGGTCGGCTTCACTTGGGGCTGGGTGGCCTCTGACCGATTTGGGGAGCAGCTGGCTTCGCAATATGCATCCATGCCTCCGCTGAAGGTCTCGGCGGATTATACCGGGGAGCTCTCCTGGAGCTATGACCATTATTCTCTGAACTACGGCACGAATCACATCGTGATGTCAGCGAAGACCAAGCATAAGGAAGCGGCCATACGGTTTATCAACGAGTTGTACGATCAGAAGGTGGGGATGCAGGTGCTGTTCGGCTCAATTGGCCCGAATATCCAGGATAACGGGGACGGCACATATACCGTTCTGCCTCCAGCCAACCCGGAGATGGATCCCGGTACCTGGAAATGGACATCGACGATGGCGGATAACGGCGCTTTTTATATCCCGGACGATTTACAGCTGACGCTCGGCAAAGACATGCAGGAGGTGCTCGGCCAATCCGAGCCTTTGGAGGAAGCGCTGAAGGTGGATATGGACAAGGATGTTTTTCCCGGCCTGTTTATTAAATACTCGACGATGGACAACAACACGATGAATCTGAACAACACGAACATTATGAACCTGGCCGAGTCCAGCTTTGCCAAGTGGGTGACCAAGGGCGGCATCGAGGCGGAATGGGATGCGTACGTGAAGGAGGCCCAGAAGGCCGGTATCACCAAGAATCTGGAGATCATGCAGAAATACTACGAAGAATACAACAGCAAGAAATGAGGGGGGATCATATGCGGGCCCGCAAAGGATTGCTTTCAGCCGTAACGCGCGACTATCAACTCTGGATTATGATCCTCCCGGCGATTATCGTCATTCTAATCTTCAATTATATTCCGATGTATGGGATTCAGCTTGCTTTTCGCGACTATGATTTCAGCAAGGGGTTGACCGGGGGCGAGTGGCGGGGGCTGGCGTATTTTCAGCAATTCATCGACAGTTATCTGTTCACCGACTTGATGAGGAACACTTTTCTGATCAGCTTGGCAAGCCTTGTGCTTGGATTTCCGGCTCCGATCATTCTGGCCTTGATCCTCAATCAAATTCGGCGCAAAAAAATGAAGCAGCTCATGCAGACGACTGTGTATTTGCCGCATTTTATCTCCGTGATCGTGCTGGTCGGTATGCTTAATGTGCTGCTGTCGGCGGAGACTGGCGTCGTCGGTCATCTGATGAAAGCGATCGGACTGGGGCATATCAACCTGCTGGCCTCGACCGGAACCTTTATTCCGGTGTACGTGCTTTCGGATATTTGGCAGCACTGCGGCTGGAACAGCATTATTTACCTTGCTGCCTTGTCCACGGTCGATCCACAGCTCTATGACGCGGCCCGAATCGACGGCGCTAGTCGGTGGCAGACGATCCGCTATGTTGATATCCCGGCGCTCGTCCCGACGATCATCATTTTGTTCATTCTCAGCATGGGCAACATTCTCAGTACCGGCTTTGAGAAAATATTTCTGATGCAAAATGCGCTCAATCTCCCGGTGTCCGAGGTCATCGCTACCTATGTGTACAAGATCGGGATCGTCTCCAATCAGTTCAGCCTGGCCTCGGCCATCGGCCTGTTCAATACGCTGATTAACTTCGTCTTCCTGTTCGCCATGAACACTATTTCGAAGCGGGTATCCGAGACGAGCCTATTCTAAAGCTTAGGAGGAAGGAGGAACCCCTATGAAACCTACACATAAGCGTAATAGTGGAACCGATATCGAACTTACTCGAACGGGCCGCCATGGAGCTGGGTTAAGCGCCCATAGCACCGGGCCAAGTATTCGTGGAACCCGGCCGCCTACCAACGGAGCCCGCCCGCGCCTCAATGGCAAAGAGCTGGCCTTCCAAATCACGCTGGGGCTGCTGTGCACCTTTATTTTCCTGATTATCGTTTATCCGCTGTATTTCATCGTGATCGCTTCCTTCAGCGATTCCACACTCGTAGCGACGGGCAAGGTATGGCTGTTTCCGAAAAACATCAGCTTTTTCGGGTACCAGGAAATTTTCAAGGATATGCGGATCTGGACGGGCTACCGGAATACGGTGTTCTACACCCTGTTCGGCACCTTGGTCAACATGCTGTTCACGCTGCCAGCCGCGTATGTGCTGTCCCGGCGGGAGTTTCGGGCGAGGAAGGTCATTATGTTTCTGTTCGTGGTGACGATGTTCTTCAACGGTGGCCTTATTCCGACCTACTTGCTGATGAAGGATTTGCATCTGACGAATACGATTTGGGTGTTCATTATCCCGTTCTGCGTCAACGTGTTCTATTTGATTATCGCCCGGACGTTCTTCGAAAGCTCGCTGCCGCAGGAGCTGTACGAGGCGGCGGTGATGGACGGCTGCTCGCACTTCACCTTTTTCTTCAAGGTGGCGCTGCCGCTCTCGAAGGCGATGATCTCCGTGATCGGTCTCTATTATTTGGTCGGGCATTGGAACGATTTCTTTACCGCGCTGATCTATATCCGCAATAACAATCTGCAGCCACTGCAAATTATTTTGCGGGACATCCTGCTGTCCAATCAGGTGTTTGCCAACGGGGCGGGTACCGGGGGAGACGCGGGAGGCTATGCGCAAAGATATGCTGACCAGATAAAATACGGCGTCATTATCGTGTCCACGCTGCCGATTCTGGTGATCTATCCGTTTATCCAGAAATATTTTGAGAAGGGTGTCATGATCGGTTCAATCAAGGGGTGACCTTGCAGGGGCAGGAGCAGGGAAAAGTGAGAGAGACCTAGAAGGGCTCGGCGGAACCCGAAAGATTCCGTAAGATCCCGGCAGAACCCGGAAGACCCGGGGAAGTGTTGTACAGCATCGGGCTTATGCATAACAAATACCGTCCAATTCGGCAGCACTATGCGGTCGTTGGGCGGTATTTTGGTGTTAAAACAGAGGAGGATCGTAAGTTTAAAAAAACCATCACACGCAAGCGTTCCAGGCCTCCGGCCCTTGTGTTACTCTTAATGAATAGAAAGTAATATCATTAGGAGGTTAGAATTATGGCTGAGACACGTCATATACTCGAGTGGACGTTGGTTTCCGAGTGTCCGATTCCCCCGGATGTAAGCAGCTTGCTCGTTCCTGGAGAAGAAGCAGTAGCTGCCTATAAAACGTTTCGGGACAGCGCTATTTTTACCAACAAACGGTTAATTGTCAGGGATGCACAGGGGTTTTCGGGCAAGAAGGTCGAGATCTACTCGCTACCTTACTCTTCAATTGATATGTGGTCTACAGAGAATGCCGGAGGGTTTCTGGATATGAACGCAGAGGTCGAACTGTGGACGCGTGCGGGTCATATTAAGGTGAAGCTGCAGAAGGGTGTCGATATCCGCCGATTCGACATGCTTATCGCTCATGCGCTTTTAACAAAGTAAGCCCGAGCAAGTCTTGTTCCTTATCTTAAGTACATAATTAGCTTTATACTGCAAAAATACCGTCCAATGGCAGAAAATGCAGCCGTTGGGTGGTATTTTTCATGTTCACCATAATAAAAGCATGAAGAATAATTACAATAACCATAATATTCATTGCAAATGTATATGTACAGGCTTTGACAAAAGGTAACTAGTTGCATATTATATATGTAACCAGTTACCTTTTTGATGCGGAGGGATTTATATTGATCGATATGGAGAAGCAGGCCTATATTTTTGGTGGCATTCTTACTCTGGCGAACCGGCTGCAGGCGCTAGGCGACAAGCTGGATGAGAATATGACGCTGAAGCAGTGGCTGTTCATCGCGGTGATCTCGAAGCTTGAACAGCCGGCTCCAACGATAAGCGAAGTGGCCAAGGTGACCGGGCACTCCCGGCAAAATGTGAAGAAAATGGCGGCCCTGCTAGAGAAACAGGGCTTCGTAGCGCTAACGAAAGATGAGCGGGATGCGAGAATCGTCAGAATTCACCTCACGCCTAAATGTATCGCTTATTTCCAGAACAGAAGCGGCAAAGAGGAAAGGTTCATGTCCAGCTTATTCAACGCTTTTGATCACAAACTGACGGATGGGCTGTACGAAGGAATGATGAAGCTGGCTGACAATGTGAATAGAATGGAGAATGCGCGGGATGAGAAGGAAAGGGGGTAAGAGACGCATGTGGATGATCGTGGTGATTTTAGCAGTAATTGCAGCTGGAATTCTTGTCTTTTTTAACTTACCTTATTCTGTCACTAGAGCCCAATTCTCGAAGACCGTTACGGAGCAGATGGCTGCCTCCCCAGCTAATTCAGCTTCGGATGATATGTTTACGTTGGAGGAAATTCAGGAATTACCGGAGCCTGTCCGAAAATATTTCGAATACAGCGGATATATCGGCACTCCAAAAATGTCTTACATGAAAGCCGCCTTCAAAGATGTCGATTTCATCATGTCGCCGGATAAGTCGGCGATCCGAATCGATTACACGCAGTATAACTTCGTTCACGAGCCTGTAAGGCTTGCTTATATTGATACGTCGATGTACGGCATCCCGTTCGAAGGGCTTGACTCATATGTCGATGGTCATGGCGGCATGAAAGGAGTTCTCGGCAAAATCATCCCTTTATTTCATCAGACAGGAGAGGCGATGAATCGAGCTTGTCTGGTCACCTTCCTCTCAGAATCTTTGGTCATGCCTAATGCGGCCCTACAAGACTACATCACCTGGGAAGCCGTGGATGTTACCCGAGCCAAAGCAACGATTACCTATAAAGGCATATCGGCCAGCGGGATATTTACTTTCAGCGACAGCGGGCAGCTGCTGACCTTTACGACGGAAGACAGGTCGATCATATCTGCCGACGGAACCGTTCAGCAGGTGGCATGGTCGGCTTTATTTAACGATTACAAGACCATTGGGGGCATCAAGCAGCCGACTCATTTGCAAGCCGTCTGGAATTATGAGCAAGGCGACCTCGTTTATTTTGACGGAGAAAACTTTACGATGGAGTATCATCCCTATTGACGACCCTTAGCTAGTGAGTTTATTTTTGGCAGACTTCAGTCCGTATGTTCGACATTTAAAAAAAGCAAGCCCCTGTTCTCATAGGTTATATGCTTCCATCATAGTAGACAGTAGAAAAAAAACTTCTACTTCTACAATGATGGAGTTTTTATGATGTCTAAAAGGAGTCCAATTTCTTTAGAGGTAAAGTTCGTGTCGTAAAGCAATGCCTTCAAAATGAAACAAACCCGAGTCATGAGGCGAAACAGTTGGGGATAGATAAAAACTCCATTACAGATTGGGTAAGGAAGTACTTGGAAGGTGGTTATGAAGGATTGAAGGAAGCCAAAGCATGTAAAGTCTACCCCAAAGATTGCAACTGGCTGCAAACAGGGATGTACTATCCGGTAATCATTCCATACGAGGAGCAACAAAGAAGTATCATATTTCAAGCAAAAGTGTTTTGACGAATTGGATTTCCAAGTATACTAGTGGGGAAGAAATAAAACCTACTCGTAAAGGAAAAGGACAATCCCCCATGAATAAAGGACGTAAAACCACTTTTGAAGAACGCATTGAAATCGCGCAATATACCATCGCAAATGATCTAGATTACCAGAAGTCGATGGATAAATATGGTGTTTCCTATCAACAGGTGTATGCATGGGTTCGTAAATATAAATCGGGCGGTGAGGCAGCCCTCAAAGACAATCGTGGCCGTAATAAGTCTGTAGAGGAGCTGGATGATCATGAACGGCTCAAGCTCCGGATTAAAGAGCTCGAAGTCCGAAACGAGTATTTAGAGATGGAGAACGCCTTCGCAAAAAAGTTGGCAGAGATCCGGCGACGAAATACACGCTAACCTTAGTTCGGCATGCAGACTTGTATCAAGCTATCCAAGAACTGCACGCCGAGAAAGGCTATGCCATCACGAAGCTGTATAAGCTAGCAGGAGTCGCCCGATCTGTCTATTATAAATGGCTTAGCACCTAATGAATTCCGACAAGCTGCATAAAAGAAGAAAAAAACTCCGTACAATTTAATTGAACGGAGGGAACACTATTTTTGCCTTTTTACATTGTCTACTTGACAGGGGGCACTTCACAAGCCGCTGATCCCGCCGTTTACACCAATAACGACTGAAGACGATGCCTTCGTAGCTGCCAAGCTCACGAGGGCGGATGAGCTATTCATCGAACCGCCTGAAGCTCTGCCAACCAGTCCGCCAAAAATAGAAATTCCGCGAACTTCACCTTCTACGGAGCTGCCGGTGATAAGGCTCTAATCCGCCTGACCGATTAAACCTCCGATATAAATCGTACCCTCCACAAAGACATTCTTTAGATGGATATCACTAAGAGTGGCCTGGTTAACATATCCGAACAACCCAAACCAGGCCCGTTCAACCTTGATATTCATATTTGAGATGGCATAACCGCCGCCGTCATAAGAACCCTTGAAAGGATTAGGATACTGAGTATTGTTCCTTACGTTAATTTCACCGATTGGTGCCCAGCCCTCCCCTGAACTGTAGGAGGATAAATCGATATCGGCCACCTGTTTGAATGAAGCACTCATATAATAACGCACCTCATTCAAAAACTCGGCGGAGCCGACCTGATAAGGTTTTCGATTGCACCTCACTTGCTGAATTTATGTTAAAATTTTAGTTAAACTACTGAAATAATTATAACTAAATTATTAAAGCATTTACTAAATATGCAAGGATCGGAAGCACTAGTCAAGAGCCAAGCTGTAAGGTTGTTTATTGCCTTTTCTTTAAGTTAGAGTCCGTGTTATATAATCATAGAATAGAAGATTACCTGGAAGATTAACTCCGGTGACGAACCCGCTTTCGGTTTCATCGATTCGAACTTTGTATCCCAATTCACCCACCTTGGAAAACCCTTCCTTTCTTGATTGGCCGGGCTTCTGGATAAAAAAACATGTTCTTCTTCAAGTGCATGATCTCTTGTTTCATTTCTATATTATCACTTAACTACTCAATTGATAAAAATGCAAGCTATATCCTTAAGGTATAAACGACACTCTGATTATATATCAATGTAACAATAGAGGCCAAGAACAGGCACGTAAGGGTCAACCCAATAAATGAGGATCGCAGCCCATGCATGCCTGAACGGCCTATGTTTGTTCTACTGACCCGTAATTGCCTCGAGTAGGTCAGGAAGTAATTCGCCAGCTTTAACGAATAGGGGCAGTCTCTCCAACGGGGCTTCCACGGTCAAGCTTTGTCCTCCTTCATACTTCCTTCCGGTATATGAATCGACCCAAGTCTCTCCTTGAGGCAAATATACTTCGCGACTTCTGGCCCCTTCCTGCAACACGGGTGCAACCAATAGATGAGGACCGAACATATACTGATCGTCGATATCCCAAGCCGAAGCATCTTGAGGAAAGTCATAAAACAAAGGCCGCATTGGAGGCGTTCCGACTTCATGGGCTTCTTTCATTAAATCACTAATATAGGGCCGGAGACGTTCACGGATGAACATGAACCTTCTCAAGATCTCATAATTTTCTTCTCCGAAACTCCAAACTTCGTTGGCAGCACCGCTGGGAAAAATACCTCCTCCGGATGTGCTAAGCGGCATTCCTTGCGGTTGTCTGTCACCATGAATGCGGAATACTGGACAGAATGCTCCATACTGAAACCAACGCACCAAACACTCTTGAAATGACGGATTGTCTGGATTTCCGCTATGGAATCCTCCGATGTCCGTGGTCCACCATGGTATGCCGGCAATCGCCATGTTCAAGCCGGCCTTGACCTGGATTCGCAAAACCTCAAAGTCAGAACCAATGTCGCCCGACCAGACAAGCGCGCCATAACGCTGACTTCCCGCCCACGCACAGCGAACGAGGTTGATGATGTTGGTTTGTCCCGCTTCTTCCATTCCTTCATAGAAGGCTCGGCTGTATTCTCTGGGATAAATATTGCCTACCTGCAAAGCGGATCCCATATGATAACGGTAGATATCGTGATCATATACGCTAAACTCCGGCTCAGCCTCGTCCAACCAGAAGACTCTTATCCCTTTGTCATAGTAATTCTCTTTAATTTTCCCCCACAGAAATTGGCGTCCCTGGGGATTTGTCGCATCAAAAACCGCATTTGGGCCAACAAAGTTAAAGTGGGTTCGAACCCCTCGATCCGATTGGATCAAATACCCTTTCTCCAGCATTTCTTCGTAGTTATCACTATCTTGCTGAACAGTTGGCCAAACCGAAACCATCAGTTCTATTCCCATTTCCTTCAATTCTTTTACCATGCCTTCAGGGTCCGGCCAATATTCCGGGTCAAATCTCCAATCACCCTGATGAGGCCAGTGAAAAAAGTCAACCACAATGACTGAAATCGGCAAATTTCTTCGTTTGTACTCCCTGGCTGTCTCTAGCAATTCTTCCTGCGTCTGATATCTCAATTTGGATTGCCAAAAACCCATTCCATAGTCAGGCATCATAGGCACTTTTCCGGTGACGGATGCATAGGTCTCTTCAATTTCTGCAGGCGAATCCCCGGCCGTAATCCAATAATCCATCTGCTTGGTTGAAGGCACGGACCACTCCGTAACATTAAGGCTAAAGTTCACTCGTCCGATGGCGGGGTTGTTCCACAAGAAACCATAACCCAAGCTGGACATTACAAAAGGGACGCTGATTTGGCTGTTCCGATGAGTCATTTCCAACGTACAACCTTTCAAATTCATAAAATCATGTTGGTATTGCCCCATACCAAACAGCTTTTCCTTCGGATCAGAGTTGAATCTAACAGTCAATCGATAATCGCTGTTACCCGGGTGAGGAATTAATTCTCTTCCACCGTATTTGAGCTGGTAAGTATTCTCGGTTTCTTGTAGCAGCATTTCGCCTTTTTGATTATAGATTGCAATCTGTCCCGTCCGTTGAATCACCGCTTTGATCTTTCCATTGACGATCGTAGCCGTGCTCTCTTCGATTGTGATTTCGGTCTGACCCTCATTCACCGGCAACAGCGCCCAGTCTTCATTATTCATTTGGGGAATGCGGGAGGCACGAATACGCAGAGCATTATTCCCCCAAGGTTCTATCCAAAGTTGTTCTGAATCATATTCCCTGATCAATCGATTACCATCTATTCTAAACATTCTCTCTCTCCATTCTTCTATCGAATTTGTCTAGTACATTTATTTTACAGCGCCTTCCGAGATGCCTTGTACGATATATTTCTGAAGAAACATATAGAAGATTATAATCGGAATTATTGCAATGACTAATCCGGCAAGGGCCAAATGCCATTGTTTTGTGTATTCCCCAAAAAAGTAAAACATCTTTAACGGGATCGTGTATAATCCTTCTTTATTAATGACAATGGAAGGCAACAAATAATCATTCCAGAACCACATTACATTGATAACAATCACTGTCACGGTTGTAGGTCTGAGTAAAGGTAAAATAATGTGCATATAAATTTGGAATCGGTTGGAACCGTCTATTAACGATGCTTCATCCAGTTCTTTCGGCAAACCTCGCAACGCACCAAAATAGAGGAATATCGACATACTTGATGCAAGTCCCAAGTACATGATCATTAATCCTACGCGATTCAGCATATCCAAGGAACCAAAAACCGAAACAAGCGGGATCATAATAGCCTGAAACGGCACTAACATTAATAGAGCATAAACAAAGTAGATTATCGAGCTTATTTTTCCTGGACGTCTTGAAAGAGCATATGCAGCCATGGAAGTACAAACACAGATAATTAGTACACTGCCACAGGCAATAATCAAACTGTTCGCAAAACTCTTATAAAAATCCAAGGCGAGAAAAGCGTCTTTATAATTAGCCAATGTCGGATTAGATGGAAAGCCCAATTTGTTAGTAAAAATCTCAGCTTTTGTTTTGAATGAATTTGTAATTACAAGATATAATGGATAACACCAAAAAAGGGACATTACAATACCCAGTAATATATTGATCGTTTTTGAGATCTGTTTATGTCTACTCATAAATCAACCTCTCGTTTCCTGGTAAAATAAAGCTGTACCAGCGTAATGACGGTAATGATGAGCATAAATATCATGGCTTTAGCTTGTGCAAACCCCATATCCATGACTTGAAAGGCCGTGTCGTAAATATTCATTGTGGCCATCTCCGTGGATTTGAAGGGACCTCCTTTTGTAAGTGCCATATTTTGATCGTAAATTTTGAATGTATTGGATATGGTCAGAAACAAACTGATGGTAAACACGGGCGCCAGCAATGGAAATTTAACTCTCCAAAAAGTTTGCCATGCACTTGCTCCGTCAATCACCGATGCCTCTATCACTTCACCGGGAATATTCATTAAAAAGGAAATATAAATGATCATGATATAACCGCTCATTTGCCAAATGAGCAAAATAATCAATCCCCAAAAACCGGTCACAGTCGTGGACAGCCATCCTTGAAAGAAGGTAAATCCCGTGAACTGGTATAACCCTTCAAAACCTTTCAAAAAAATAAATTGCCATATAAATCCAAGTATGATACCCCCGATGAGGTTCGGCATAAAAAAGATGGTTCGAAACACGGTGCTGAATTTGCCCATTTTTTGTGTAACCAACAGCGCCAAAGCCAGACCCATCAAATTTATGCAAAAGACGGCAACCAAAGAAACTGAGCCGGTAAACCACAAACTGTGTAAAAACTGATCATCTTGAAAGGAATTATAATAATTATCGAGACCCACGAACTCAAGCACTTGAAATCCATTGTATTTCGTTAAAGAATAATAAATTCCTTTCATAAATGGAATGATAATTACCAATAACAATGCTAGCAAGCTAGGTGACATAAAAAGCCAATAAGTTGATCGTCTCATCTTCATTATGACACACCCTTAATCCATTCAGTTGGAAATTGGCGCCACTGATGATGTGGGAAAATGGCGCCAATTTATTGTGCAAGGTTACCTACTGCTCAACTTTGTAAAATCGTTTTTGGTTATTTCTATAAATTGATCCCAAGTAATGTTTCCTGCTAAATATTTTTGAAATTCGCCATGCATATTGGAATAAAAACCATCCGGATATTGATTGAACACCCATACTCTCGTTTTGCCTGCTTCAAGCATTTGATAGATTTCTTTGGATACAGGATCCTCGATACCTTCAATGTTATAACCTTTATGCGCCGGAATGTATTTAAAGCTCGATAGAATTTGTTCTTTCCCAAAATCGGAAGTATACATCCAATCCAAGAACTTTTTGGACGCCTCCACCGTCTGTTCGTCCTTTTGTTTGTTTACAAACCAAAACCAAGACGGTCCTGCGCTGATGTACCCCTCCGAATCACTGTCCACAAAGAAGGGTAAAATCCCCAATTTTTCTTTTGAGAAAGTCGGGTCAATGCTGTCAAGCGTCGGTACAATCCAATTCCCTTGGCTTAAAATGGCGACTTTATTGTTTGCGAATAATTCCTCAACCGCTGTACTATAGTCGAGTGATACAATAGGCTGGACATTGTATTGATTAATCAAATCCGTATATTCCTTCATTCGATCTCCGTATTTCCAATTCAGTTGGTCGGCTTCGTAGGTAACGTTCAAGTCATTGTCAAATTCCGGAGCCGTGAAGTGATTGGAATACTGGCTTGCAAATCCGCCGTCATCGCCGACAAAAGCAAACACAGCATTCAGACCAAGCGACTCTTTTTGGCTGTCTATCTTTTTCACCGCTTCAACAAATTTGTCATAAGTTGTTACAGTTTCTGGATCTACGCCGGCAGCCTGAAAGATCTCTTTATTAATCATCCAACCGAAACCCTCAATATTTAATGGTATACCGTACGGAGCTCCATCGATCATGGCTCCTTGCAAAGTTCCATCGATCGCCTGCTTGGCAGATTCCATGTCGGATACATCCAATAAGTAGTCTTTATAGTTAACTGCAATTGCACGACCGGGTAAAATAAACAATGCCGGCTCCTCTTTAGATGCGAATTTGGCTGCCAAAGCGGACATGCCGTTTTGTCCCGCGCCTACCGTTGTTAAGACGATGTCTATATTTTTGTTTTCGCTTTCAAATTGCTCTATCAAAGCCTCCATTTGAGCTTTCGTTTCGGCTTTTGGGTTAAATATTTCGACAACGGTTTTTTTTCCGTTATCACTACCCTCTGATTGAATCTGATCCTTGTTATTATTCAATGAACATCCGGCTAACACAACAACGACTAACAATGCGATCACAGAAACTTTTCCTAATTTCATAGATGACCATTCCTCCTCAAGCCTTTTTTAGTGAGTAATCATACTTAATCGAGAAGTTCGCATTTGATTTACCTCCCTGATTGGTCTACACTTTAATCATAATGGTACTTTTTTATTGTTACTTTAATTATTTTTCTAAGAAACTACACTATATTGATGTTTATACTTGGATCTTTTGCATGGGGGAGTGAGGACTTTTGATGGAAGAACAGATTTATGTCTATCGAGATTGGAAGGAAAAGCATAATCATGGTACGCCTTTATTGCCTGTCTCGCTTCATCACACTAGCGTCCCTTCCAATAAGGAAACTATCCTCTATACACATTGGCATCCGGAATGCGAGTTTTTGATTGTGTTGGAAGGTAAGGCTGTTTTCACTATTGAAGACAAAAAATACCACCTGAAAAAATCAGATGGTCTCTTTATTCCCCCCAAGTGTCTGCATTCTGCCACACATTTGGACTACTCGGAATGTAAATTCTTTGCCGTTGTATTCGATCACGAATTTTTAATCAGCAGTAATAACACGTTCTTGTTCAATAAATACATAAATCCAATTATTGTAAGCGGAAGCGCATACTCCCTTCACTTTTCCTGTGAAAATTCATGGCAAAAAGATGTTCATGATTTGATCAAGGCCATTGGTTTCCATTTTGATCACACCATGGAGACCACTGCGCTCTCCATAAAAGGTAAACTGCTTGAATGCTGGCAAATTATGTATAATCATCACTTTGTCTCAATTAATAACAATTCAGCCCAGAAGAAAAAGCAAGAACGCCTAAAGTCCGTTTTTGATTATATAAATGAGCATTATCGGTTTGACATTTCGCTTGCTGATCTTTCCAAACTCCTTTCCATTAGTGAGGGTCAATTTTGCAAAATATTTAAAGATGTGACAGGCCATACTCCTTTTCATTACATTACGAGATTACGAATTTTGAAAAGTTGTGAGCTCTTGCTTTCTACAGATAAAAAGATTACGGAAATTGCTGATCTTACCGGATTCAATAATATTAGTTACTTCAATCGAACTTTTAAAGAGTTTATGAATTGCAGTCCGAATTCTTACCGAAAAAGATCCAAATCTTAATGCAGGCGCTTACGATATCCAAAAAAGGCAGTACAGCGTGTTCCCACGCCGTACCGCCTTTTATTTCTCTCAATTATGCTTCTACACCAGCCGATCCTTTGCTCGCTTTCCCTTCCTGCGGTACGGCAGGAGCCGCCTGATTCGACGTGCGGTGCGGAAGTTCCTTCAGGAAGAAGACCAGGACAAATGCAACGCCAAGCACAAGCGTAGCAGTCAGGAACACGACGGACAGCGTATCACCGAGCACGGAGCGAAAGCCCGCGATCATCTGCGCGAACAGAGGCTGCACATCTGTAGGCAAGCCCGCCTGAGTTTGTTCAATCAATGGCTTATTCATCAGCGTCTGCGGATTTGCGAAGCCCATCATTTGCTTAGCCATTTCCCTAGCCGCACAACTTCAGGCGTCTATATAAACAATACCGTCCAATAAGGCAACTGATGCCGATGCTGGCGGTATGATTTTTGTTTCCCCTCGATTCCACGATGAAAGCCCAGTTCCGATAAGGATTGGGCTTTTTCCTGCAGTTCATCTATTGCTTCATATATCTCCAGATCATGGTCATAATATCTTTAGCCTGGTCATAGCCCTCCAAGCTCTTAAAGGCATCCACATATGGCTTTAGCAGGGCGTTGACCACCGATTCTCGTAGAGGCTGCTGTTCGATTTCATAGCGCAGCGCTGCTGTGAGATCCGCCTGCGGCTTGGTGAATCTAAGCTGACGCGCGGAATCGTCCAAGGCTTGGAGAATATCCTCCTGCTTGACCTCCTCTTGCGTCACTGAGTTTTTTGCCACAAACAGCTTCTCGTCGTCAATGACGGAGGTATTCTTCTCGACCAGGCAATCGATTATATAGCTCATGTAGTGCAGCAATACCGTACGAGCGACATGCTTGGGCTCGATATTGGACTGGTTGATCGATTTGGCTGTAAACAGCAGATGCTGTTGAATTCCCATAAAAATAACAGCTGCTTCAAAGGCATGCTGGCGTAATTTCTCGCCGAACACGTCGACCAGGCGGCCTGCAAGCCATTCGATTTCGAAGAGGCGGTGCTGCATCACGTATTGCTTCATTTCTTTATCGCGAGAATGCAGAATTTCTTCGAACAAGGCGGACAAGCCGTACTTTTGACTGCTCTTCGCAATCATCGAGATTTGTTCGATTAAGACATCAGGGTCGCTGGGATCCTTGCCGATCTGCAGCTCGCTTCTATTCATATGCGCTTCATACCGGAGCTGCTCCAGCACGGCACTGACGCATTCATTCTTCGAGGCGAAGTAATTGTAGAACGTTCCTTTTGAAATGCCTGCCCGCTCAATAATATCTTGAATAGAGGTGGGCATGATTCCTTTCTCAATAAATAAGGCAAAGGCATGGTTGACCACTTGGATTTTACGTCGATTCATGAGTTCCTCCGTACAATCTAATACCAACAAGTATATCTACGATGATTGGAAAACACAATGCATATTATACCCACGGTATAAAAACTTGATTTTATTAGACCGATGATATAAAATCATCAAGTAACTTTAAATTTTAATATAGAGATAGGAGAAGCATCAGCATGAGCAATACTGTTAAACAGTTAGAAAAACCACCCTACTTAATGCTAGGCTTGTTATTTTTCGCAACCTTTGTTGCATTTCTTAATAATTCATTGTTAAATGTCGCTTTGCCGACCATCATGAATGATTTCAAGATTGACTATTCTGCCGTCCAATGGTTATCTACAGGCTATATGCTCGTAAGCGGGATTCTGATTCCTGTATCAGCCTTCCTGCTTACCAGATTTACGAATCGCAGTTTATTTATTACGGCCTTATCCATTTTTACTCTTGGTACGGTCATTGCCGCTTATTCTCCAAACTTTGGTTGGTTAATCGCTGGCCGTATGATCCAGGCGGCAGGCTCCTCCGTCATGTCTCCTTTGTTGATGAACATTATGTTAATCAGCTTCCCACGTGAGAAGCGTGGCGCGGCCATGGGGATCTTTGGTCTGGTTATGATCGTGGCTCCGGCTATCGGGCCTACGTTATCCGGTTATATCGTGCAATATTATGACTGGCGCATCTTGTTCGAAATGATTCTTCCATTCGCCGTAGTTGCCTTACTCCTGGCGGTTTGGAAGTTCCGCAGCGTTATGCCAACTAAGCCGACACAGCTTGACTATCTTTCTGTGGTCCTGAGTACAATCGGCTTCGGCGGACTGCTCTATGGCTTCAGTGATGCAAGCAGCGCCGGCTGGGATGATCCTGTAGTTATCACCTGCTTAGTTGCTGGTGCAATCGCATTGGCGCTATTTATCATTCGTCAGCTGCGTCTCGACATTCCATTATTGAATCTCGACATTTATAAATACCCGATGTATTCGATGGCTTCTATCATTTCGGCCGTCAATGCTGCGGCTCTATTCTCAGGTATGATTTTGACGCCTGCTTATGTGCAAAATGTTCGCGGGATTACACCGCTGGAGTCTGGATTAATGATGCTACCAGGTGCCATCGTCATGGGGATTATGTCACCGATTACAGGGAAGCTGTTCGATAAGTTTGGGCCTCGTATTCTTGGCTTTATCGGATTATCTATTACAGTAGTAACGACATTCTTGATGTCGAAATTTGATCTTGAAACAACGTATAGCTATATCATTACCTTGTATTCTGTGCGAATGTTCGGGATCTCCATGGTCATGATGCCGATTATGACCAATGGTTTGAATCAGCTGCCTACACGGCTGAATCCGCATGGTACAGCGGCTAACAACACAATTCAGCAGGTAGCTGGCGCGATCGGCACGGCGATCTTCGTATCCATCATGAACTCCAAGACCAAGGCAAGTGCGGCTAGTCAATTGGCTGCCATCGATCCAACCACGATTACGGATCAAGTTAAGGCTCAGATTGGCCAAACGGCGCTGCTAGAGGGCATTCAATATTCCTTCGTCATTGCAGCTGCGACCACCTTAGTTGCTCTGATTCTTACTCTATTCCTCAAACGTGTAGACGTAAGCAAGGAGGCTCTCGCTAAGATTGAAGCCGAGCCTGTGCCTGGAGTGAAATAAGCGAAACGAAATAAGTAGAATGATATAACTCAACCCTGAGAGCTCGAAGCGATAGTCTTATGACTGCCAGCTTCGGGCTTTTCTTTACTTCGACTTGTTAAAATTTTGGGGTTTGATCTTTAGATTCGACCATTTAATCAGGCATGGGGATAGAGTAAGATCGAATCAGGTATACCTTTGAAAGAGGAGGTTGTCGGCGATGAGGCTATCTAGCATGCTGAGTAATGGCATGGTATTGCAGAGGAACGCAATGGTGATGATATGGGGGACTGCCGAGAGCGGCAGGAAGGTACAGGTTTCTTTTCTCGGAAAAGAATACGGCACGACGGCCGACTCTAAGGGAGATTGGCGTGTGGCATTAGAGAAGCTGCAGTCTGGCGGTCCGTATGAAATGACGATATCCATGGAGCATCAGGAGAGCATCATTCAAAGCGTCATTCGCGATATTCTGATTGGCGATGTATGGGTGCTTGGCGGGCAGTCCAATATGGAGCTGCCTGTGCGAAGAACGCTCGATGTGCTGGCGGAGGAAGTGGCAAGCGTAAATCTTCCCTTCATTCGCCAGTTTGCTGTACCACAGACTTACAACTTTCACGGTGTTCAGCATGAGCTTCCTCGGGCTGAACACCGTGATGCGGCGCAAGGGGGAGAATGGATCGCAGCCACTCCGGAGGAAGTGATGAACTTTAGTGCGGTTGGGCTCTTTTTTGCCAAGGAATTGTATGAAAAATATCAGGTGCCGATTGGTTTGATTCACGCCGCGGTAGGCGGGACGCCAATCGAAGCCTGGATCAGCGAGCCAACGCTTAAAGGCATCGGCGGTTATGAAGCTGTACTTGAGCAGTGTAAGGACGATAACTATGTAAGCGAAACCAAGCATAGGGATGAAGAACGTAACCGCATATGGTATAACCATTTGAACGATACTGACCTGGGGCTGAAGGAGGGCTGGTTTTGTTCCTCGTATGACACTTCGGATTGGAAAGATATCGAGGTTCCGGGCTCCTGGGCGGGCAGCAAGCTGGCCTCGGTGCGCGGCGCAGTTTGGCTGCATAGAGAATTCGATGTGCCGGCCTCCATGCTGGAGGATGAAATGTTGGATAATCAGATGCGGAATGGCGAAATGTTGAATGATCAAATGCTGCATGATGAAATGCAGAATAGTGAAGTGTGTAATAGTGAAGTTCTTCTGAAGCTCGGCACGATTGTCGATGCGGATGATACGTATATCAACGGGGTTTGCATCGGCAGTACCGGGTATATGTATCCGCCGAGACGCTACCCGGTTCCGAGGGGACTATTGAAGCCGGGGAGGAATAAAATTGCCGTGCGCGTGATCAGTACGCAGAATACCGGAGGCTTTGTGAAGGACATGCCGTATAAGCTGGTTGCAGGCAATCAGGAGCTCGACTTGCAGGGCACATGGAAATATCGTGTCGGTGCGGTTACTGAGGCTTTGGAGCCTCAGACCTTCTTTCAATACATTCCCTCAGGCGTCTACAACAGTATGATTGCGCCTTTGCGGGATTATCCAATCAAGGGAATTCTATGGTACCAAGGCGAATCCAATACGGGGCGGCCTGCTGGATACAGCGAATTATTCGCAAGCTTAGTTCAGGATTGGCGGCGCAATTGGGGTGACGACGACATCCCGTTCATTTATGCGCAGCTCGCTAATTTGGGGGAAGAGGACGACACGCAAGTGAACTGGGCAGAGCTTCGAGAGGAGCAGCGCAAAGGGTTGCAGGTACCCGATACCGCGATGGCTGTAACGATAGATGTCGGAGAATATAACGACCTGCATCCCCAGGATAAGAAAACGGTGGGTCAACGGCTCGCGCTGTGTGCCCGTAGGCTGGCCTATAGTGAGGAACAATTGGTGTACAGCGGCCCGATGTTCAAAAGCATGGAGCTTACTGGGGTTGCTAATCCAGAAGATGTGATTACGGCGGATGATGCGAGAGCGATTGTCCTGCATTTCGACCATGTCGGCAGCGGACTAACCACGTGGGGTGGCGGCAAGCTCCAAGGGTTTGCGATATGTGGCTCGGATGGCCGCTTCGTCCCTGCGGATGCGGTCATCTCCGGCGACACCGTCATCGTTAAGCATGACGAGATCCGGCAGCCTGTTCATGTCAGGTATGCATGGTCGAACAATCCTGCGAGGGCGAACTTGTATAACCGCGAAGGTCTTCCGGCTTCGCCGTTTAGTACATGGTGAGAACTGCTGGGAAATAAGCGATGGCCTGGATGAGATGAGCGAATAAGCTTCGTTATAGCCTCCAACCCTTTGCATCCTTACGGAAACTTATGCAATAAGCGTGGGGACAGCTTAACTAAGAGCACCGCCTGACCTGGCATGGAGGGAAGTGCGCCTGAATTCGTGCAAAAGTGCTACGATTTTATTTTGATAATGCAAGATGAATCGGAAATTGGGGTTATTTAGGATAGATGACCCTCGCCCACATCCATTTTAATAATTTAACTTGTATAAATGGAATTATAGTAGTTACTTTCTACGGCAAGGAAGGAAAAGTAGATTTAAATGGGTTTCATGTCGTTAGAAGAAGGGAATGGCTAATCATGGGCTGGATTCTTAATTTTAGGAGCATCAAATCCAACTAATCCCCTAAAATATTCGTTTAGAGCATAACTAGATACAGGAATTCCATTTAGTGTTCAGTAGCTTAGTGTTCAGCAGCTTAATGTTCAGCAGTTTTGTATACGCGTCTTAGTGTACGATACAGCTTAGTATACGCAAATGGCTCCCTGTAATGTCAAGGACAGCATGTACGGGACTATCCAGTCCCAAATAATGTAATATTTCTACTGATGCAATTTTAATATATTCCCCCTCCACGGTTTCTTTAGGACTAAAAAGGGAGAGTTTTTAATCTATGGGTATAACGGGCATCGCTTTACAAGGGAATTAACAAGTATTACCACCACTATTGGAGTTATAAAAATAGCGATCTGTTAATGAGCCATAAACGCTCGATAACAGATCGCTCTTTATTTGAGTTCGGCATAATAATTCTATATTCCACGCTCATACCATTTAGTTCAGCTTAATCATCCCATGCCAACTGTATTTTCACGACAGGCGTACATAAGAAGGTCAACAATAATTCCGGAGGCACATTGTGGTTCTGGTACCATTCGTAATTCGGTCTGGTTGGATCGATTGTCCAGCCGCTGTCAGGCAGCCATTCCTGAATCCACCGATCCCAGGTCGGGCCGATCTCTTCGGAAGAGCCGAAATGCACAATAACGGCATATAGCCCCCTGCTCCATACGGAGCCGTTTTAAGCATTCATGCACATTCTCGCAGGTAAGCTCGCGAAACTTACGGTGAAAATGATACGGCGAGGAATATACCTCCTTGGAGATTTGCCGGAAATTCAACGGTTCATCGAGAGCATTCATCATCCGCAGAATGGCTTCCTCCACTTTACGATGCCAGTCAATCTTCGTATTGGTTCTCATAACACCTCTAATGATAGTTCCCTTGGGAGTATTTGACCTGTCTCGTATTGCGCTTTTCAGGATGTGCTACCCATTTCGGAATGAAATTTCACTATGAAAATAAATTCTCCACAAAACAGCTCCATACCTGTTTAGGTATGGAGCTGCTTGCCTCTACATAGATCCACATTGACCTACATAGATATACATGAATCCCTCTGAATCCCCTGGAAGCTGCTTTATTCTACTTATACTCGCCCGTGTATTTCGGAGATACCAGGTTGACGCCCGTTGCCTTCTTAAACTCTTGAACGCGTGTATTCTTCGCTGCTTCAATGCTGCCAAGGCCAAGCTTATCCAATGTAGCCATAGCCTCACTGTAGAGGGACTCGAACTCAGCGGCGTTCTTGGCCAAAATCATCTTCGGAACGATTTGCGCCCAGTAGACGGTGATCTTGGCTTCCGCGTTCGCTTCCTTGGAGCCCGGCTCATAAGCGTCGAACAGGTTGCCTGAGTCTAAGACGTCATTGCTGTACATGTACTTGGCTGCGCCATGGAACAGGCCGTCCATATATTGGGTTTGCTCATTCTCTTCGGCTTCTCTGACATGCTTAAGCCATACCTCGTTCGTTAACCACCAGATCGATTCGAAGCCCCATTTCTTCGTAGCGGCGTTCCAATCCGCGTTGAACTCTTCATCGATCTCCGGATTGCGCTTGTATTTGCCATCGGAGGTAACTGTGAACGTCTCGCCTTCTTTGCCGAAGAAGCTGGCTACATGACCCTGCTCACTGTACAGGTATTCCAGAAATTGAATCGCACGGTCTGCGTGCTTGGACTTCTTGCTGACGAAGGTCAGCGTCCAGCCTTTGTTCAATGACCTCGGATATTGAGGCAGTGTGCCTTCATTGGACTTGATGGCATCGATCGTAATGTATTTTGCATTGGGATCGGAAATATACAACTGGCTGATCGGTGTCGTATAGTCGGCGTAGCTTCCGATCTTCATGAAGACGGCGCCCTGCGTCATTTTCTCTTCAATTTGGTTCCGTGCACTGGTGAAGTTCTCCAGAGACAGCAGACCTTCGGAGTATAATCGATTGCTGAACTCCAGCACATGCTTGAATTCATCTGTTCTGCGGAGGTCAACATAAGAACCGTCCTCCGCTTCCGGTACCGCACCGAAGGAACCGGCCAGCACGCCCAGGGAATCATTGATATATTTATCCTTGTCATCGAAATACAGCGGCATTACGGTCATGCCATTGTATTGAATATTCGCCTCTTTCACTTTCTTCAGGGCCGCGATGAAGGAGTCTTCCTGCTGCAGATCCTCTACCGTAATCCCTAATTGATCCATGATGTCTTTTCTTACAATAATTTGGCCATTGGAGCGTTCGTTATAGAATTTCTTGACGTCGGGATACTGCTCCAGCATTTCTGGCGACACATAGTAGTTCGGGATCGCGTAAAGATTACCGTCTGCCTGCGTATACCATTCGACCATCGTCTCCGGCAGAATCGTAGTCAAGTAAGGGTCATATTGCTCCATTAATTCATTCAGCGGAGCTACCATCCCGCTATTCATCAGCGTCTGGATAAGCGAAGTGCTGTTCCAGCGATCCAGCGTAATAATATCCGGCAGATTGCTGGTTGCCATCATGACGTTGAATTCCGCGTTTACATCGTTGCCCGCATGAATGAAGTCCACGCTGACCCCGGTTTCTTCCGTAATGAGCTTATCCACATAGTTATTTTTGGCGTCCCACTTCTTGGAATATCCCGCCACCCCGGTGTACCAGGACAGAGACACAGGCGAGGTGTCCGATTTCCAGCCAGGCTCGCTGGCAGACTGAGAGGCTGCTGCATTTTGAGAAGCATTCGGTTCGGCCGGCGTATTGTTGCCTGCCCCTTTTTGACTGGAACAGCCGGTGATCATGACCGTCAGAGCCAGCGCAATCGCCATGAATCGTAGTGATGCTTTGTTCATTGTATTTCCCCCTATGTGTAAAATAGTAAACTTTATATCATCAATCCTCAAATGCCGCTTAACCTTTGACAGAACCAATGAGCATTCCTTTGATAAAGAATTTCTGTACGAAAGGATAAACGAGCACAATCGGCAGTGATGCAGCAACCATGGCGGCTAACTGTAAGGTGGTGGTGGTGACTGAACCCTGCGCCGCTCCGAGTGTGCCCGACATATTCGCAAGCAATAGGGCGGCCTCCGTACTCTGAATCAATTTCAGGATATACAGCTGCACGGTCTGCAGGCTGTCGCCCTGGGTGAAGATCATGGCATCGTAGTAGGCATTCCAGTGTCCAACCGCTGTAAATAGAGAAATGGCAGCAATAACAGGCTTGGACAGCGAGAGGATAATGCGGAAAAATATCGTGTACTCGCCTGCGCCGTCAATTTTGGCCGATTCGATCAATGCTTCAGGAAGCTCGGCAAAATAAGAGCGGAACAGAATCACATTCCAGAAGCTAAACAGCGTCGGAATAATAAAGACCAGGAAATGATTGTAGAGCCCCAGCGCGTTAATCAGAATGAAATAAGGGATCAGGCCGCCGCTCAAATACATGCTCATCAGCCCGAGTGTGGAATACAGCCTTTTAAATTTCAGGTTCCTCCGCGAGAAGGCATAGGCGAATAAGGCGGTAAAAAGAACATGGCTCGCGGTTCCGATCACTGTTCTGGATAAGGTTACAGCGAAGGATTTCACTAAGGCGGTATCGCTGAACAGCGCGCTATAGTTATCCCATGTGAACTGTCTTGTCCACAGATACACGCCGCCCTTGGCATAGTCGAGGCCATCATTGAATGAGCCGATAACGGAATACCAGAAGGGATATAGGGTGAGTACGATTAAGCAAGCCATGATGAATACGTTGAACATATTGAACAGCCGGTTGGGCCATGAATGATCTTTAACCATAAGTACCTCCTTAAAAAATCCCTTTCCCGGTTATTTTCTTCGCTATGAAATTAGCCAGGTACAGTAGGAATAGCGCAATAACGGTTTTCATTAATCCGACGGCCGTAGCGTACTCCATACGGAATTCCCGTAAACCGACCTTATACACATAAGTGTCGATGACCTCACTGGCGTCAATGTTCAGCGGATTCTGCAGGACGAAGAACTGGTCAAAGCCGCTGTTCAGAATATTGCTAATGGAGAAGACGAGCAGGATCACAATCGTACCCGTAATTGCCGGCAGCGTTATATGCCAAATGCGGCGAAACCGCGAGGCACCGTCCATATAAGCCGCTTCGTACATCTCCTGGTCGATGCTGGCAATCGCCGCAAGATATAGAATGGCGCCCCAGCCTAATTCCTTGACTAAATTCGTAAGCACCGCCAGCATCCAGAAGTAATCCTTCTCCGCGAGGAAATGAATCGGCTCGGAAATGATGCCGAAGTTCACGAGCAGGTAGTTCAATACGCCATTGCTCGGCGACAGGATGTTGATGATTAATCCCCCGAAGATGCTCCAGGAAATAAAGTGCGGCAGATAAGTGATCGTCTGCGTTAGCTTCTTAAAGCGCGGGAAGGTGAGTTCATTCAGGAACAGCGCAAACAGGATCGTGACCGGAAAGGTAATGATGAGACCCAATAAGTTGATCCCAAGCGTATTGCGCAGCATGTTCCAAAAGTTAATATCCGAAATGAATTCTTTGAAGTTCGCCAACCCGACCCATTCCGACGAGAAAATCCCCTGGATTCCCGTGACGATGTTGTAATCCTTAAAGGCGATAATGACACCGTAAAGCGGAATGAACGTGAAGATTAGAATAAATAAGATGCCCGGTATAATCATCGATTGGAGCGAAAGCTGATCCCGATTGCGGAAAGATCGTTTCTCTCGTGCCAAAGCTGGATTTGAATTCGCTGTTGAAGCTTCCGAGTCTGTCATCTCTCTCTAAACCCCTTTCTCTTTTGCTGTATAACTAAATTGTAAGCGCATTATTTAAGAGGAAACAGGACTCAGATTTGTGAAAAGGTATCATTATTCGTCATCCGAAAACCATCTATCGACATGCAAAAACCTTCACATTCGCCGCATCGAACGTGAAGGTTGGAAACTTGCAGAGAGGCCACAGCCAACATAAAGTCGCGTAAATCCACATAAATCCGCATAAATCCGTATACATCCGTTACAGCCTACATCAAGCTCAGCACTCAGCATAAAGTGCTAAAGCCACCATGTGCCGAGCAGCATCAACTATTTCATGAGCTTCTGGTATTCCTTTGGGCTCATGCCGCAATAATTTTTGAACACGCGGGTGAAATTTTTCGGATTGCTGTATCCTAATGCGGAAGCGACGTCGCAAATTTTGACATTGATGCCGTTCAATGCTTCCTTGGCATAGTCCATTCGCTTCATCGTGACGTAGTCTTGAAAGTTCATGCCAGTACTCTCTTTGAACATTTTGCTAAAATATGTGTAGCTGACATTGCAATAATTGGCGATGACGGCCATATTAATCTCGCCCAGCAATTGCTCATCGACGTACTTCTTGGCGATTTCCACCATATCATAGCTGCGGATTAAGCTCTGGCGCGCCTCAATCGTCTGAAGTATCCGGGATATGAGGTATAAGCGCAATTGCTCGCTTTGCTCAAATGCAGAGAATTCCTGCTTCTGATGAGGAACCCAACTGATGGTATGCAGGATCGCGTCATAATTGCTCCGAATGCTGTCCAAGGTGCTTCTTCTTAATGACTCGTCTTTGAAGTATTTTTGAATATAGGGGAGCACCTGATCCTTCCGGCCCATATCGATCATTTCGGCCAAAATCCGCAAATCCGCCGGCGCGATACGGCGGTCTTCCCTTGTTAGAATATCTTCATGAAGTAGAATGGATTGCGGGTTTGCGGTCAGCTTGCAGCCCAGTACTTCCAATGCGCTCCAATATGCTTGTGCCAGCTCTGCTGCCGCAGGGACTGTCTTGCCTACAGCAATCACGATGGGAAGTTCGGGATTTCTCCATAAGAATTGCTGCAGGATCTGCTTGACGGGAGATATATCATTCAGCTCCCCAGCGTAGTTGATCCATGCGACAAGGTCATTTTGCCTGTTATAGAAGGAGTACAGCTTCATGGGTAAACGATCCGTGTCCGGCCTGGTCAGAAACGCCTCCCAATTGGCGCCCAAAGCTTCCGTATTTGGGGTGGAATGCATAGGGGAGATAATCGCCGCCGCCGTATTCGGATAAGGCAGGCTGAAGCCCAATTCCGCGAATGCGCGTTCCAAAGCGTGCTCATCCTGCTCGGTGTTTTGGATCGCCCAATTCATGCTTCTGCTGATTCTCTCCATCTGGGATAACTTTTTCTCTGATTCGCCCTTCTTGTACTGCTGCTCCTCCAGTTGAAGCTCCTGGATAATCTTATCCAATACCTCCAGCAGCTCTTCCGAATGGGCAGGCTTGAGCAAATAATCGCGCACCCCCAGCTTGAAGCTCTCTTTGACAAGATGGAAGTCATCATATCCGCTAATCACAATGATTTTATGTCCATGCTTCCCTTGTAGCTGCTTGATCATTTCAATTCCATCAAGCACCGGCATATTCAGATCGGTGAGTATGATTTGCGGATTTTCCCTTTCAATCATGGACAGCGCATCCGCACCGTCCTTTGCCGTCAGAATTTGCTCGATAGGCTGAATCTGCAGGTACGCGACAATGTCCCGAAGTCCTTCGCGTACGATTTCTTCATCATCAACGATAAGCAGTTTATACATGGCGGAATGCCTCTCATTCGTAAGGTAATTTGATCTGTACTTTGGTATAATCGTTGTCTTTGCTTTCGATGGTGATATAGTAGGATTCCCCGTAATACAAGCGCAGCCGGGAGTTGATATTATACAGCCCAATGGAGCGCCCGGGCAGATCCGGGGCGGACTCATCATAATGAAGCGGAGCCTGAAAATGTTCGTTAAGCTCGTCCATCTTCGCTTCGGTCATCCCCGCGCCGTTATCGGTGATATCCAGCCAAACCTGCTGCCTATGCACATAGCAGCGGATTTGAATCTGCAGCGCATCTCTTTGCACGGTTTTCCCGTATTTAATGCTGTTCTCCACGATCGGCTGCAGCAGGAATTTGATTACTGGATATGATTTCAGCGCCTCCGTAATCTCGATATCGAGCTGAATGGTCTGACTGCTGCTTAGCGATTGAAGGCTGACATATTTGCGAATCAGCTCAATTTCCTCTTTTAGCGTGGTATGCAGCGTATTGCTGCTCAGATTGTACCGAAGTATCTTTCCAAAATCGGCCATTCGATCTGCCGTGCTGAACATGCGTTCCTTAATGAGCTTCATGCGGAAAATATCCAGCGTATTGTAAATGAAGTGCGGATTGATTTGATATTGCAGCGCTTGGATTTGCGCTTCCTTTCGTAATCGCTCCTTCATGACGATTCGTTCAATTAAGTGATTATTCGTCTCAATGAGACCATTAAAGTCCTGCGCAAGCTGTCCCAGCTCATCCGGCTTGGTATCCGCAATTCGCAAATGGGAGCTGCCGTTGATGACCTTCCTCATCGTCGATACGATACGATTCAGCCGCAGGAAAATCGTCTTAAACATGAAGTAGCATGTCACGATGAGCAGCATGACGCTGAAAATGATGAGCAATAGCTGGTTCAGCATGCTTTTGCGAATCGATTGATTCAACTGCTCCAGAGATACCTTGTACACGAAGGTCTGCTGTATGGCATCGAAGGCTCGGTGCAAATACAGATGCTGATCGTAAGTGAAATGAGCTTCGGCTTCAGTCAAATGCTGCTGCAGAATTTCGGCTTCGGCGGCTTCATCAACATCGGGCGCAGCTAGCGCAATATTGGACTCGTGGTACAGAAATTGCGTAATATCTGACGGGTAAGCGTCTTCATTTGTGATAAGCAGACGATCCTCGGCTACCATGACGGCGACTATTCCCAACAATTCACGTGAAGGGGAGTATAGCTTGGTAAGAAGCGTGTACTTGCTGCGATCTGAATTTAAGGAGCTTGGCCCAAGCTGAAGGTCATCCGGTCTGAGCCACATTTGCGTCTCATTCACTTGCGTCATAAAGGCTTGTAGCTTCGTATTGGAGGCCTGTCTCTTCAGGTGCAGAAAATACGGCCAGGATTCCGGGATTTGATCATTCATCATATAGATGCGGATGGAATAGTCGTCGGTTTCCGTAAAGGCAGTCGCATATTGAAGGATCGGAATCACGCTGTCCAGGTATTGGCTGAGAAAGTCCGCCTCATCTCCCAGGAAGGGATCGCCTATGAACGTAATAATTTTGCTGTTCTTGCTGACGATCTCAGTTAAGTCATACGCCATATCAATGCGTCTTTGGATTTCCTGCGAAGCTTGATCGAAGGCGTGGGACATATTCGAAATGAAGCTGTCCTGAATATTTTGCGTTGATTTCTGGCTATTCCAGATGAGGATCAGGGACAGCAGGATAAATGGAATGGTGTACACGATGATCATTTTGACCATGATGCTGTTTTTCTTGATTTTGAATAACATAGCTGCACTCCTAATGGATAAGAAATAGGGTTACTGCAATTGATGTCTATAGGCATATGCATTTCTGTAGCTTCTCGGTGTTACCCCGTATTTCTTCTTGAAAATACGTATAAAATAGCTGGTTTCCATCCCCAGCCGATGGGAGATTTCTTGAACGGAGTATTCCGGATGGCTTTCTAGCCAGGCCGCCGCCTGCTCCAAGCGGACGCGCTGTAAATAGGCGTGGGGGCTGACACCGTAGGCTTCGCGGAAAAGGCGCTGAAAGTGCTGGACGGAGTAGCCTACGGCATGGGCGATATTAGAAATGTGCAGATTCTCGTCATAATGCTGCTTCATGAATTGAACGGCCTGCTGCAGCGCATCCTGTGACGCTTTGGGCTGGTTGGGTAGGATGGGACTCTTGTGGCTAATAACCTGCTCGGACAATAGAAGCATAAATTCATATAATTGGACAGAGAGCTGCCCCTGGATGCCCGGGGAGTCAGCAATACTGGCCTGCCAGATCGTTGTTAATTTGTGATTCAATACATCAAGGGCCGCCGGGTTCAGCGGAATACTGGTCATGAATGGAAGGTCGAAGCCTTTAATCATAGGCTCTACTGAGGTGCCGTGAATGCCAATGAACCCTAGATGCCAGGTCTCGTCTGGGCCGGGATAGTACTCATGGGCAGCCTTGGCTGGCAGCAATAGGGCATGATTTGGGGCCAATACGAGCTCTCGATCATTGGGAAAGCGAAATGTACCATATCCGCCGAAGTTAATGAAGCACTGCAAGGTCGGGTATCCCATCGGTCTATATTGATAGTTCTGTTCATGCAGCCCGCAGCTATAAAGCGCTAAAGGCAGCGGATAGGAAGACGGATTTGGAAACAATCGAAAGGGCATCAGCATAGCGTCTACTCCAATTCATCCTCATAATGGGTCTAATTGTCTACTAAGCTTGAAAGTCTACTACTTATATACTTAAACCTACTTGGGAAAAAGAACAATAGATAAATCGAGGGATGTTCATTTTGTACTATTTTCCGTACGTTTTTGTCCTAACTTACTCTCCTCAAACTTTCATAGAATGGGGATATCATAGGGAGAAGGATTTGAGAAGATGAGAGAAAGACTAAGCATGGATAAAGACTGGCGTTTTCATCTGGGTGATCCAGCTCAAGCGAAGGAAAGCAGTCATAAGGCCGTGTACGGCCATGCCAAAGCAGGCGGGAGCCGAGGGCCCGCAGGGATCGAGTGGGATGACAACGAGTGGGACACCGTGCAATTGCCGCATGATTGGTCCTACCAGCAGCCGCTGGATCGCGAGAATGGGGTTCCTGACTTTGGTTATTATCCCCGCGGGATAGGCTGGTACCGCAAAAAGTTCAAACTGGATCCCGCTGACAAGGGGAAGCAGCTTCTTCTGGAGTTCGACGGGATTGCCACGCATGCTACCGTGTATTTCAACGGGAGCATCCTTGAGAGGAATTTTTGCGGATATACGAGCTTTGTCGTGGATATTACCGACCGTGCCTACTTCGGCGATCAGCCGAATTTACTCGTCGTGAAGGTGGATGCTACCGTATCCGAGGGCTGGTGGTACGAGGGCGCGGGAATATACCGGCATGTTTGGTTAACGAAGACCGCACCCGTCCATATTGCCCATCGCGGCATATGGGTGAATCCAATTAGACAGGGCGCTGGTCGATGGCTTACGAATGTGGAGACGACGATTGGGAATGAATCGGAGGCGGCTGTAGAATACCAGCTCATTTCCCGCGTCGCGCATGCGGACGGCGATATTGTGGCGGAGGAGCTGGCATACGGGAGCTGTGAGGCAGGACAATCTGCCGTGGTTGCGCAGGATCTACCGATTGAGCATCCGGCACTATGGGACGTGGAAGCTCCTCATCTATACAAGCTGCACTCCATCCTTATCGTGAATGGGGAAGAGGTGGATGCGACCGTTACGAATTACGGGTACCGCACCATCCGCATCTGTCCCGATACGGGCTTCTATTTAAATGACAGGCGGCTAAAAATAAAAGGCACGTGCAATCACCAGGATCATGCGGGAGTAGGCGTCGCCCTGCCGGATGGTATCCAGGAGTATCGCATTCAGCGCTTGAAGGACATGGGCAGCAATGCGTATCGCTGCGCTCACCATAACCCGACGCCGGAGCTTCTGGATGCTTGCGATCGATTGGGGATGCTGGTTATGGATGAGAACAGGAACTTTGACAGCTCGCGGGAGGGACTGCGGCAGCTGGAGAACATGGTGACACGGGATCGCAATCATCCATCCGTTGTATTTTACAGCCTATTCAATGAAGAGCCTCTTCAAGGGACGCCGATTGGACGCAAAATGGTGAAACGCATGATTCGTGCCGTGAAGAAGCTGGATCCTACCCGGCCTATTCTAGGGGCTATGAATGGCGGGGTGATGGAGGACGAGGGAACGGTGGATGTCACGGATATTGCAGGCTTCAACTATATGAATGGCGGTTACGATAAGTTTAGGGAGAAGCATCCGAATCAGCCGATCATCGGCTCCGAGACGGTCAGCGCCTTTTCGACCCGCAGCAATTATATCAGCGACAACAGCCGGCAAATATTCGACAGCTATGATCGGGAGAAGGCTAGCTGGGGGAATACCGTAAGAGAGTCGTGGAAGACCATTAATACTCGCGATTTTGTCATGGGAACCTTTGTATGGACGGGGTTTGACTATCGCGGCGAGCCGACGCCGTATGAATGGCCGAGTGTCAGCACGCATTTTGGAATCTTGGATACCTGCGGGTTCGCGAAGGATTCCTACTATTTATATCAAGCCTTCTGGCTGGATGAACCGGTGCTGCACATTGTAGGACATTGGAATTGGCCAGGCAAAGAGGGGCAGCAGGTTAAAATCATGACGCATACGAATTGCGATGAGGTCGCGCTGTACCTGAATGATGTCTTCATCGATCGACAGTCCATTGATATCTACGAGCAGTATGAATGGGAGGTGGCGTACGAGCCGGGAACCTTAAAGATGGAGGGGTATCAGGGCGGCCAGCTCGTCAAAGTATCGGAGATCCAAACCGCGGATGAGGCTCATACTTTGCGTGTCGAGACACAGAAGCCTTCTTTAGCGGGTGACGGCAGAGATGCGATGGCGGTCAACGTGTATGCGATAGATATAGCGGGCCGATTTGTCCCGACGGTGCAAAGCAAAGTGTCCTTCTCCATCAAGGGAAGCGGAGTCATACTTGGTGTAGGCAATGGGAACCCGAATTGTCATGAGTCTGATCACGCTATGGAGCGCAGCTTGTTTAACGGGTGCTGCCAGCTTATTGTCCAAAGCCAGGCCGGAGATGAGAATATCGTGCTAACGATCGAAGGAGATGAATTGCAGCCCGTATCGTATGTCATCCCGGTTCAACCGGCAGAGGAGCTGCCTTTCGTTCCGTCCATAGATGAGCGGTATATCAACAACTGGCTGATCACGCAGGAGATTGCTGCGCAGCGCCCGGACCCGAACGTAACGATTCATCCTACGGACATGAACTCATGGGAGAAGGTCGATGTCAGCTTTGGCGCCCTTCAAATGCTGCGCGGCGGCAGCGGATATGTCATTTACCGCAATCAGGCACCGGTATCGGATGCGGAGAGATCGGGGCAGCCTTATCTTTGGTTCCATTCGATTAGCGGGGATGTGGAGATTTATGTGGATGGCAGGCTGCACCTGAAGCAATTCATTCCTTGGCCTGAGAATCTGGAGGTTCCGCTGCAAGGAGCCGAGCTGAAGGATCAAGTTACGATTTCCGTATTAATCGGAATCTCGCCCGATATGTACAGCCCGGGTATCCAAGGATCCGTCTTGATCCGCACGAAACAGAAGGGAAGCTGATTGAGCAGTTAAGCGGTAGAGACGGAAGAGATGAAAAGCAGCCCCCATACCGAACGAAGTATGGGGGCTGCCCGTTCTTAACGTCGTCTCTTAATCGTTATCAAGATTCGTGCCATAGGATGCAATAACTTTTTGATACCAGTAAAAGCTCTTCTTTGGGGTTCGCTTGAGTGAGCCTTTACCTTCGTCGTCCTGATCGACATATATGAACCCATATCGTTTACTCATCTCGGAGGTGGAGGCGGAGATCAGGTCGATGCAGCCCCAGCTTGTATAGCCCCAGAGCTCTACGCCATCCTTGATCGCCTCGCCCATCTGTTCGATATGCCGGGCAAGTATTCGATCCGGTAATCGTCCCGGATGCTGCCGTCATCCTCGACACGGTCGATCGCCCCCAGCCTGTTCTCCACGACGAATGTATAAGAACAGTTTGGATTATGTAATTTGGATTGGCAGAAATCATTGGATATAATATTTTGTCCAGATTATTCCTACTTATGAAAGCTTGCCAAAGGTCAGGCGCTCGGATTAAAGTGCTGTTCGAATGCCTTGAGCCTAGGGTAGTCCGCTTCCCTTGTTAGCTTCTGTTAGAGCATTGAAACATAAATTATACTAAGATAGATGAAATAAGAGGTATAATGTTATCTAAAAAATAATACAGGGAGAGAATCAAGTGACGACTAGCAAACTGGGAATTCCATTAGAAGGCTTTGCTGAGTTTAGTAGAAAAGTTGCCGCTGAAGGCGCTGTGCTGTTAAAAAATGACGGTCAGGCCCTGCCGCTGCAAAACAATGAAAACGTAGCTGTTTTCGGCCGGATTCAGATCAATTACTATCGCAGCGGCACAGGCTCCGGCGGCAGCGTGAATGTCGCTTATACGACGAACCTGCTGGACGGTCTTCGCAGCAAGAAGAACATTACCGTTAACGAGGAGCTTGCATCCGTTTACGAGAAGTGGATCGAGCAGAACCCCTTCGATAACGGCGGCGGCGGGTGGGCGGCAGAACCCTGGCATCAGAAGGAAATGCCGCTGACCGATGAGCTGGTTCGCGAAGCTAGGAGCAAATCGGATAAAGCGATCGTGGTGATCGGGCGCACGGCGGGCGAGGATCAGGATAATGCCGATGAGCCGGGCAGCTATCGGCTGACAGCAGAGGAACAGATCATGCTGAAGCAGGTCACTGCTCATTTCGAGCAGACGATCGTGGTGCTGAATGTTTCCAATATCATCGATATGAGCTGGCTGGATGATGCGGATTACGTCTATTCGATTCCATGTGTCATCTATGCTTGGCAGGGCGGCATGGAGGGCGGCAATGCGATTGCGGATGTGCTCGTCGGAGACGTCACGCCGGGCGGTAAATTAACCGATACCATCGCTTATTCCATTGCCGATTACCCATCTACCCGCAACTATGGCGATGAATTCAAGAACCTGTATCAGGAAGATATTTATGTGGGGTATCGGTATTTTGAGACATTTTGCCCGGAGAAGGTCCAATTTGAATTTGGCTATGGTCTATCTTATACGGAATTCGATGTAAAGCCGGAAGAGGCGAAGCTGGTCTCCCGGGATGGGAAGCCTTGGATTGAAATCGGGGTTTCTGTAAAGAATACGGGGTCTGTCTTTGCGGGTAAGGAGGTTGTTCAGGCCTATTATGAAGCACCGCAAGGCAAGCTCGGGCAGCCGGCCAGAGTATTGGCCGCATTCGGCAAGACGAAGCGGCTTGAGCCGGGTGAAGCGCAGCGTCTAACGCTAAGCTTCGCTATCGATACGATGGCCTCTTATGATGACGGGGGTGCAACTGGGCATCCTTCTGCCTATGTGCTGGAGCCTGGAGTCTACCATTTCTATGTAGGAACCAGTGTGAAGAATGCAGCGCAAATAGGTGTTGAGGGCGGGCAGGCTGGTTATGCCATTGAAGCTCTTCAAGTGGTGGAGCAGCTGGAAGAGGCACTTGCCCCAATTGAGGACTTCACTCGAATGAAGCCGGGTTCCCGGAAGGAAGACGGCTCTTATGAGCTCACGTTCGAAGCTGTGCCGAAACGGAAGATTTCGATTGCGGAGCGTATTGAGAGGAATCTGCCGCGAACCTTGGAGCAAACGGGAGACCAGGGATATAAGCTGAGAGACGTTCATGAAGGCAAAGTGAGCATAGAAGCTTTTATCGCTCAGCTCAGCGACCAAGACCTGGCGACGATCGTTCGGGGCGAGGGTATGGTCAGCCCGCTGGTGACGCCGGGCACGGCTTCGGCCTTTGGTGGAGTGAGTGATCAGCTGTTGAACTTTGGAATCCCGGTAGGCTGTACGGCGGATGGGCCATCTGGCATCCGTATGGATAGCGGGGATAAGGCGACCCAGGTATCTATCGGAACACTGCTGGCCGCTACTTGGGATGTGGAGCTGGTCGAGGAGCTCTATGTCATGGAGGGGCAGGAATTATTGCGCAACAATATCGACACTTTGCTCGGCCCTGGTCTGAATATCCGGCGCAGCCCGCTCAATGGACGCAACTTTGAGTATTTTTCGGAAGATCCGCTAATCACAGGGATTTTTGCCGCAGCTTGTACTCGGGGGATCATTAAAGGCGGATCTAACGCCACACTGAAGCATTTTGCCTGCAACAACCAGGAGAAGCACCGGAGCAAGGTGGACGCGGTCGTATCCGAACGCGCCCTGCGGGAAATCTATCTGAAGGGCTTCGAAATCGCTGTGAAGGACGGCGGCGCGAATTCGATCATGACCTCTTATAACCCGGTTAATGGGCATTGGGCCGCTTCGAACTACGATTTGAACACGACGATTCTGCGCGGAGAATGGGGCTTTAATGGGATTGTAATGACGGATTGGTGGGCGGTCATGAATGATGTTGTTCATGGAGGCGCGGCGGATCGCAAATATACGAATTGGATGGTGCGCGCGCAGAACGATCTTTATATGGTTGTCACCAACTATGGCGCTGAGGTCAATGCTTATGATGACAATACGCTGGAATCCTTGGAGAACGGTACTTTGACCCGCGGAGAACTGCAGCGCTGTGCGATCAATATATGCGAATTCCTGATGCAGGCTCCCGTGTTCTCCCGGAAGCAGGAAATTGTGGAGACGGTTCATGCCTTTAAGGCCAAGCACTCGTTGGTGCCAGACCAGGTGCAGGCTCAGATGCCGGAGCCGGAGCAGGGTCAGGAGCAGGTACAGGTACAGGCACAGATGCAGGTGCAGGTGCTGTCTGGCGATGATGCGCAGATCAAGCCAGCGGCAGCGGGCGCGACTTATATGAGGGTGGAGCAGGCGGGGCAGTATCGCATTATCGTCAACATCATGTCCCCGGAGCCGGAGCTGGCGCAAAGCGTATGCAACGTCATGCTGAACGGCCAGCCGATGGTCACCATTCAGACAAACGGAACGGAGGGCAAATGGATTCGGCAGCGGCTGGTGAAGATCGAGCTGGAAGCAGGGCTGTATGAGCTTACGTTGGACTTCCTCAAGCCCGGCCTGCAGATCGGCTGGATTGAGTTCAAGCAGGTCTGAGTGTGAGGTTAGATAAGTTGAACTTTTATCTTATATATGCTGCGGATACAGCTGTCCTACACTTAGATGTGGACTCAAGCTTTGTGTACCAAAGCAATGCAATACTGCCGTACACTTAGATGCACACACCAAGTTGTCAGCTGTCGCACAGTAAATGGAATTTATGTATCTATTTAAGTGCTGGACGAATGTTTCTGCGAATTAGATGGATTTTTATGTACCTAAAGTTAAGAATCCAGCCTATGATGGCAAATTGTCTTCTTTTAATGACTTGAGATCCATTTAAATTTACTGTTCCTGTCTTGCCGCCGAAACTAACTACTATAAATCCATTTATATAAGTTGAACTATTGAAATAGGCATGTTACTTGGATGATAGAGGTTCATATGAGGCAGGAATCCGGTCAGAAATGCGAGCACAAGCTTATGCTCGGGAAACAGCCTTCTTTCAGAAAGCTGATTCCGTTCTTCGAAATTAATTTTTCACTCTTGCCCGCATCCCACTCATTAGTTCGTTTTATATAGGTAAAAGTAGTAAAAAGACACCGTACGGTGTCTTTTTACTCCATCATTCGATGTCTAGTAATAACTTTAGCGATAAGAATTATAAAATCTAATATCTGATTTTGAGACTGTCTCCGTTGACATATACACCTTCTGAGCGTGTAATCGGCAGCTTTTGCTCGGAAGTGAAGCCGATTGTTTCTCCATCTCTTAAAGTGACATCGTGTTCTACGACATAACCCGAAATATTAATCAGGAATTCACGCAGCTCGGCAGGGCTTGCCTGACTATCCAAAACTTCAATCTCATCCTTGCCAAAGGATGTCAGCCCATAGGTATATCCATTCATACCAGTTTCGCTGCTGACTAAGCCAAAGTAAACGAGATTCAACAAAGGGAACGCATCATCGGATCTCATGATGTCGGCCATATCCAAAAAGAATTCAGGCTGAAAGACGGTACCCGATGTATAGATCCCTATCGCATTCGGCAGCTTTAAACAACTGGCTGCTAGCTTCGTATAAAGCCTGCCGCTGTCCAGTATTGAACCGGAACGATTAAGGACGGCCACAATGATCTGCGCTGTATGCGTCTTGGTCACCTCGACGGCTTCTGGCCAGAGATAATTGCTCTGGGCATGGTGTTCGGCCTCACCATCCGGGATCGGAGCCTCGATAAAGCTCAAAGCCACGGTAAAGTCATCAACTTCAAAGACAAGAGTTCCTTCCTTTTCCTCATTGGGATTTCGGTTCACTCCTTCTTCGGGGTGGCAGGAAATGCTCCAATCCTGTATAAGCAGTTTCTTCACCAAATCAAGATCGCATTCTGGAGAGCTCAAGAGGACGAACCCGTGAAAACTACCGGATGCCTCGTTTTCGGGAGATTCAAGATTTCCTTGCTCTTGTTCGTGCTCCTGCCCCTGCTCCAGTTCTTGCCCGGCCTCCAGCTCTGCAGCCCGCTGCATCCAGTAGTTGCGGATCATCTCTACCATAGCGATGGCTTCCTGCTCTGCCGTTGCAGGATCATAATTTGTCATTTCACTGAATACATGTCCGCAATGCTCGGTATCGGATGGATTTTCATATCCACCGCAGACACCAAGAAGCCATTTTCCGAGTAGTGATTTTTTATACTTGAATATGTAGTAACGCATGTCGTGCAGGTCAAATTCTCCTGCAATTTCAATTTTGCTGGGCTTTCGGCCGAGTTCATGCTCATGCGTCAGCCAGTCTATCATGGCTTGCATTGCCGCCTGCTGTTGGGTCGTCATTATTCCTCTCCTTTATTAAAATATGAGCAAAGACCTATATTTGTATATTCTACTAATCGGTGGAATGCAATTCAATATAGAGCCTCTCTTATTTCTTCATCTTTCTACGGAAATGAAACCTTTTTGTCGAAATACATGTATTATAGGTAAATGCGAACTTTCGAAGGAGGACTCACAATGGGAATCTTGTCGAGGTTTAGAGATATTATGAGAGCCAATGTGAATTCGTTCATGGATCGGGCAGAGGATCCGGCGAAGGCCCTGGATGAATATATGCGGAGCCTGCGCAGTGATCTAAGCCAGGTTAAGGCGGAAATGAATGCTGTGCTTGCGGATGAGCGAAGGGCGAAGGCCTCCTGGAATGAGTGCCAGATGGAGATCAAGAAGCTGCAGCGTTATGCCGAGAAAACGGTGGAAGCGGGAAATGAGGATGACGCTATAAAGTTCCTGGAGCGGAAAGCGCAGCAGGCGGACAAGTTGAGTGAGCTGCAACAAGCTCACGAGCTAGCGGCTGCCAAAGTGACCCGCATGAGGCAGATGCAGGAGAAGCTGACGAATGACCTCGGCCAACTGGAGGCTCGATATTCCGAGATGCAGGAGAAGCTTGCTGCCGCCAAGCTGCAGCAAGGCTTCGGGGCGGGCAGCAGCACAGCGGCGGACTCATTTGATGAAATTGAGGAGAAGGCTTATCTCGCCGCAGAAGAGGCAATCGCCCTGGCGGAGCTGAGATCATCAGGGGCGCGCCAGGATGCTTCTGCAAGCGTTGAAGATGGACTAGCTGCTATTAAAGCAAGAATCAACAAAAAGCAATCATGATCCAAGCTACTTTTTATGACCTGAGGTGAGTAAATGCCGGTAATCGATTATAAATGTCCCAATTGCGGCAGCGGCATGGTCTTTAACGGTAGGACGGGAGCATTGACCTGCCAAGGCTGCGGGAGACAAGACAATATTGAGCAAATCCCTGATCCTCTCGAGCAGCGGATATTTTCAGAGGAGACGGGGAAGGGGTATCAATGCAACAGCTGCGGGGCTCCTATTACAGCCGAGGAGGTAACGACCGCCACGGTGTGCAGCTTCTGCGGATCGGCCGTCGTTCTTGGCGACCGTTTGACTGGGGAGCTTGCCCCGGCGAAGGTACTCCCCTTTGTGATCAGCAAGGACGAGGCGGTGGCGGCCTTTCGGAAATGGTGCAGGAACGGCCTGCTTACCCCCGGAGGATTTATGACCGCGGATCGCGTTAAAGGAATTACGGGAGTGTATGTTCCCTTCTGGCTGTATGAACTGCATAATCGAGTTGAGGTTCATGGCCAGGCGACGAAAGTAAGAACTTATACGCGGGGCGATTATCGGTATACGGAGACCCAGCATTTCGCGATATATCGGAAGCTCCGTCTGAATTACGTCAATTTGCCGATCGATGCGTCGCATAAGATGAACGACGAGCTGATGGATAAGCTGGAGCCTTTTCCTTATGAGCGGTTAAAGGGCTTCAGGAGCCCCTACCTTGCTGGTTATATTGCGGATAAATACAGCTACAACGATCGGGAGCTGCTCCCTCGGGCCAAGGAGAAAATCAGAGGCTTCATTGAATCCTCGATTTCATCTGCGGTGACCGGGTATACGTCTGTCAGCTTCACCAATAAGGATATTGATACGACCTTAAAGCAGGCGGACTACTGCTTGATTCCGGTATGGATGGTGAAGTATGACTATAATCGAAAGGAATACGTATTTGCAATGAATGGTCAGACGGGCAAGGTAGTCGGCAAGCCTCCGCTCAGCAAAGGGAAAATCACAGCCTGGTTTGCAGGCGTATCGGGCGCAACACTTCTGGCTTTGAAGCTGATCTCCTGGATGATGGGAGGAGGATTCTTGTGAGAAAGTATGATGCAGCACCTACAGCACCGACAATACCGACAATACTGGTCATTCTGATCTTCTTCTTCGCATCTCTCGCTGCGCCAGTACAGATGGCAGCAGCAGCGCCAACAAAGACGCTGATCTATGATAAAGCGAACCTGCTCAGCTCGGAGGAATATGATGAGTTGAACGCGATGGCGAATGAGTACGGCGCGAAAAGGGAAACAGATATCATAATTATTACTTCAAATAACGCTGATAATATCGACGTCGAGAAGATGACGGAGGATTTTTACGACAATGAGGCCCCCGGTTATGATAAGTCCCATGGCAATGCGGTGATTCTAACGCTCGACATGAGGAATAGGGACGTATATTTGGCCGGATTCTACAAGGCGGAGCAATATCTGGACGATGGCAGGCTGGACAAAATACGCAACAGGATCACGCCGGATTTATCCAATGGAGATTATAAGCGAGCTTTTGAAAAATACATTAAAACCGCCCATAAGTATATGGGCTTCAAGCCGGGAGTGAACCCGGATAACCCGCTGTTTAACATTTGGTTTCAACTGGCAGCAGCCGGCATCTTTGGCGGTATTGTCGTCAGTACCATGGCTTACCGCTCGGGCGGCCGCATTACGATTAATCGGCGCACCTATGAGGATGCCAGCACTTCAGGAATAGTGGATCGCCAGGATCAATACCTTAGAACGACGACGACGAAACGGAAGATCGAGCGGAACACGGGCAGCAGCTCAGGCGGCGGTGGCGGCGGTGGGGGAATCACCGGAGGCGGTCATTCGCATAGCAGCAGCAGAGGGAAATTTTAATCGAAGGGATGGGGAATCAACATGGGATTCTTTAGAAATCAATTTGCCAACGTCGTAGAATGGGAAGAATTCAGAGATGATATGATCTTCTGGAAATGGAGCAACCGGGAGATTAAGAAGGGCAGTAAATTGATCATTCGGGCGGGACAAGACGCGATTTTTGTGAACAATGGCAAGATCGAGGGAATTTTTGAGGATGAAGGTTCTTATAACATAGAGTCAGAAATCATTCCGTTTCTATCCACGCTAAAAGGCTTTAAATTTGGCTTTAACAGCGGCATGCGGGTTGAGGTATTGTTCGTCAACACGAAGGAATTTACCGTTAGATGGGGAACGCAGAATCCGATCTTGATTCCGACGCCTCAGCTGCCGGGCGGCATGCCGATTCGCGCCAACGGAACGTTCAATTTTAAAGTCAATGACTATGTGACGTTGATCGATAATATCGCCGGGATGAAAGGCAGCTATCTGGTTGAGGATGTTAAAATCCGCATCACTTCCGTATTGGATCAGCTGCTGATGAAATGGATCAGCCGAGAAGGCAAGGACATGTTCAATTTACAGGCGAACGCTGTGGACATCGCGAGAGGAATTCGCGAGGATTTGGATATGGAAATGCTGGGCAACGGCATGACGATTACCGGCTTCCAGGTGATGAGCTTCAACTATCCTCAGGAAATCCAGGACATGATTACGAAGACGGCATCCCACGAAATGATCGGCAACCTGCAGAAATACCAGCAGGTCAGCATGACGGACGGCATCGCTTCCGGCAAAGTGCAGGGCGGCGGCATGGCCTCGGACATGGCAGGCATGATGATGGGCATGACCATGGCGAATGAAATGATGAAGAACATGAACATGAATCCGGGCCAGAACCAGAACCAGAACCAGAACCAAGGCCAGAGTTCGAACCAGAATCAGCACTCTCAGAATCCAAGCCAGCAACCTTCTGGGGGCGGCGCTTCATCCGCTCATGAAGAGGGCAAACGGCCAAACTTTTGTCCGAACTGTGGTGCGAAGAACGAAGGGGCGAATTTCTGTCCGAATTGCGGCCAGAAGCTGAATTAAACATAATATATTGCAAGCAAAGAATTAGACGATGAGCCGTAGTGATGATGGCTCATGCGTTTAATTCTTTTTTTGTAGCTATGAAACATATTTAATGAGGGAATATGAGAGATTATTGGTGTGTACTAGATTGCTAATAAGCCAAGTTGAAATTAAAGAAATATACATTGAAATAATTGACAATAAAATAATTAAATGGTAATTTTAGGTGGTTGTAAAAATACTTACTTAGGAGATGAGTGCCTGTGAAGAAGATTACTAGCCTATTTTTACTCACAGTACTAGTTTTTGCCCTCAGTGTTCCTGCTTATGCAGCCGAAGAAGAATTATTCACCACAACCAGTGAGCCAGGTATCGTTATGTCTATTGAAAGATTTAATCAGCTTTATGGTAGACCTAGTAGTTCATCTGATACAATCAGTAACATTGAAAAAAATGCAACTATCAGTCTTGAAAATATTCAATTGCAAGGGGATGTTCTAAATTTTAACGCTATTATAAATTATAATAATACCGAGAAGAGATTAGCAGCTTCGGGTAATCTCTACAAGAGCTATAAACAAGATAATTCCATAAATAGTGTAGTGGGAGATCTTGAAGATAGTACTCATAATTTTAATGTTCTTTTATTTGATATTTATAATGACAGCTCAGAAGATAAAGTTATCACCAATAAAAAATATGAAAATTCACCACATTTAAAAATTTATATGAAAGATCAGGAAGGAAATATCCTGCTATTTGAAGTTGATGTACCAAAGGAACTGGAAAGTGTTGAAGTTAGCACTAACGATAGAATAGATACCGAAAAGGACTTCTTTTGGTTTATTAGTGTAATTCAACCCTATGAACAAAAGGAGATTCCTACAGACAAAAAAGTAATGGAAAAGCTTGGTGTTCAGAAATCAACTATTTCTCCCACAGCTGTAGGTTATTTCTCTGACTGGACTCACAGTACAACGTATTATAAATCTTTTTACATTGGATCTGACTATATCCAAGCTTGGTCTTTGCCGTACGGGTCATGGAAGGCTCTGGATGTAAAAAATCAATCTACCTGGGTGAATAGCTTTAAAATCGCTGAACATGTAACTGTTAATGGAACTACTTACAGGAATATAGATAATCCTTTCAGGTATAAAAATGTTCGACTTAGTACTGGAGTTGGGGCTAAGTCAACAATTGTAAATGCTATCGTGGATGGAAGGCTTGATGGTTATAGCACAGGCTCCTCATTAGCATTGAAAATTGCCGAAAAAGCATGGTCGACAGCACTTCCGGCCTTGCCTTCAATAAGTGAAATTACAGGATGGATTAATGCGATTATTGATGCAGGAACGAGTAAAACAATTACACTTGGAACTTCTAATATTAAATTGAATTCAAATCCTACAGTAGTTGAAAGTGCAAACTCAGGTAATCATCAACTGTTCAGGTATACCGATATTTCTGGTGCAAATACAGGTCACCATTTACTTCTTCAAAGCACAGTTCAGTATGAAAGCACTACAGGTACATCTGCAACGGCGAACGGTGTTATGAAAGTTAAGTGGGATGTTTACTACGATGGCTTACTGTATAACTCCAATAGCAAGGATATATCTTTTCAATACACTGTTTCCAAATAAAATAACTTGAATCTTTCAACGGCGGCTAAAAGTCGCCGTTGTCTTTGTCCACTTTTTAATGTATATGTTAATTATTAGTGAATATAATTTCTGAAACAATGAACGGAAGTTTAAGGGGGGATTTAATGAAACAAAAAAATTCTGGTAGGACTGCCATAAGGATCATTTCATTGTTAATATTTATTATATTAATTATTATCAGCATTTCGGAACATCAAACTAAGGAATTGTATAAAGAGCATATTTCTATGATCATCAATGACAGCTTGCACAATATGGTCTCGGCGTTTCAAGAAAATGAAAATATGTATGACACGGTACTGCGAAGTGGAAAAATTACGTTGGATCAAGCTAGGGTTTTAGCGATGAATAACGAACTGATCCAACGTACGATTCAAGAAAATGCGGATGTTGCAGTGAAACTGAAATATAAAAAGGAAGGATTTCAATATAATCAAAGCTCTTTAAATGCACAGAAGATTGCTCTTTTATTTTCTGAAATAAACGAATCAAGTATAGATTCAGAAGAGAAATTAGCTATAGAGAAAATTCGGGAGTTGAACAAAAAATGGATATCTTCGAGCTTGCCGGAGAATGGAACCGACTATAGTTTATCCAATTCCCATTGGATCGAGCTAATTGACAGAATTGAGAAGAGTACTCTGATTTATTTGCAAGAGAATAACATAACCAATGTAGAAGAAATATGGATCGAACGTACTCAGATTAATTAGGGATAAACAGAAAGCTACTCTACCGAGAGACTTACTCAAAAAGTCTGCTCGATAGGGTTGCTTTGCTTTAATTGAACTAATTGCCTTACAACTCCGTCCATGTAACGTTTAATTCAATGACCCCTTCTTGGGAAGATAGGAGTCCGCCGATCATGGACCAGCTTTCATTCTTGTCAGGATTATCTCCTTGAATAATGATGTTCTCCTCATCCAGAGTTTGACCGGAGTCGTCTAAATTTTGCGCTTTAAAATAATCCTTGTACAGCTTGGTGATTGTCTCCATGTCTTCTTCTGTTGAGAAAATAAGCAGCACGGATTTCTTGCCGTCATTGATTTCAGAGTGGGATGTACTGATCTTCGCATCGTCCGGCAATGGAAAATCCACCGGCAAGTATTCAGGTCTTTGATCGTTGGCTGCGGCTTCGGCTGCAATGTCTTGCACGGCTTCCGAGTTCGATGGTTGTTGTGTCGGCTCGTTCTTGGAGGATTGGCAGGCGCTTAATCCTACCAGTACAAGAATGGATATTAATAAATACATCCATTTGCTGTTCTTCATGATCCAGTCTCTCCTTCTCTACATTCCTCATATTTCCAAATATTATTTTATATTATTATGATTTTTAATTTTTTTCTACGGGTTGATAGGCCCATTTATGGCCGTTTCCATGGGGCGGAAAGTAGTCTTAGCTCTGATAAAGCTCACAACAAAGAACACAAAAAAACGAGTCCGTCAAAGAGAGAGGGTCATGTAAGCGCACTATTAAATCTGGAAGGGTTATTTTTGGCCTGATTTGGATTCCCTTATTTCTTTACACCACCTTTTTTTAGGAGTAATATTTCATCCATGACGAACTGGTTTATGAATTAAATAATCCTTGATCGCTGAATTCTACAGTTATTTTACAATCGGAAACGGGGGAACCAAAGGGATGAGCTTGCCTATCCCGGGGGGGTGAATCGCTTGATTTGAAGACGATGTATGGAGATTGTCAAGTGTAGGGCTACTTTCGGCCCGAATCCGTCAGCTAACCTCGTAAGCGTTACGAAAGAGGAATTTGTCGCGTGCCACATTTTTTGAGCAGCCGCGGGAAAGGCCAACTTTCCTGCGGCTTTTTTTTGACGCGGTTTGCCCAGACAAGTACGTTTCTTCTCTTATCCTGGAATGCAAGGCATAGAGATGCCGGCCAACACGGATAATGGTAAAACCGAGAGGGCACGATACAAAATGTCCCATATCTTAAATTGGTGGTGGAACAAGGGATGACCATAAAAAGGCTGTTAATTGGACGACCGTTAAAATCGACGGAATTAGGGGAACAGAAGCTGAATAAGAAAAAGGCACTGGCCATTCTTTCCTCCGATGCATTATCGTCTGTGGCTTACGGGCCGGAGCAAATTTTGCTCGTATTGGTGACCATCAGTACAGCGGCGTTCTGGTATTCGATACCGATCGGAATCGCCGTATTGGTATTATTGACCGCCCTTATTTTATCCTACCGTCAGATCATATTTGCTTACCCGCATGGCGGGGGAGCGTACGTGGTATCCAAGCAGAATCTGGGGATCTTCCCCGGGCTGGTTGCCGGCGGATCTTTGCTGGTCGATTATATTCTGACTGTTGCCGTCAGTGTGTCCGCGGGCACGGATGCGATAACATCGGCTTTTCCGGGCTTGCATACACATAAGGTGATCATCGCTGTGGTCTTCATCATTCTCCTTACCTTGTTGAATTTGCGGGGGGTTACCGAATCTGCAACGATTCTTGCTTATCCCGTTTATTTATTCGTGCTGGCCTTGTTTATCCTCATCGCCGTAGGGCTTTATAATATTGCCGCTGGTCATGTCTCGCCAAGTTTGCATGTACCGGTCGGCACCCCTGTAGCAGGGATGACGCTATTCTTGATCTTAAGAGCCTTTGCTTCGGGGAGCTCGGCTTTGACGGGAGTCGAAGCGATTTCCAATGCGATCCCGAATTTTAAAGATCCTGCGCCGAACAATGCGGCTAAGACACTGCTGGCGATGGGGGCCTTGCTTGCGATTCTTTTCTCAGGAATTGTGTTCCTGGCTTATTATTACGGGATTGTTCCTGCTGCAGAGAAGACGGTGGTTTCGCAAATCGCCGAGCATACCTTCGGAAGAAATGCGGTGTACTATTTCATCCAAGGAACAACTGCCTTGATCTTGATTTTGGCTGCCAACACAGGGTATTCCGCGTTTCCGCTGCTGGCCGTGAATTTGGCCAATGACAAGTTTATTCCGAGAATGTTCACGGCGCGGGGGGATCGGCTAGGCTACTCCAACGGCATCATCAGTCTGGGGCTGCTGTCCATCATCTTGATTATCGTGTTCCAGGGACAGACGGAGCAATTGATTCCGCTGTACGCGGTTGGTGTATTCATTCCGTTTACGCTGTCGCAAACGGGGATCCTGATGAAGTGGATTCGCAAGAAGCCGAAGGGCTGGGTCGTGAAGCTGACGATCAACTCTATCGGTGCTTTGATATCCTTAACCGTGTCGCTGGTGTTCTTTTTGACGAAATTTACGAGAGTATGGCCGGTTCTGATCTTCCTGCCGCTCATCGTCTGGTTATTCTATCGCATCAAGAAGCACTACGAAGCGGTTGGGGAGCAGCTGCGGCTGACGACCTGCGAGCCGGCGGTGCCGATTACGGGGAATGTCATTATTTTACCAGTCTCGGGAATTACGCATGTCGTTGACCATTCCTTGAACTACGGCAAGTCCTTGGCGGCTAATCAAATCATTGCTGTGTACATTCCATTCGAGAGAGAGGATATTGCCCGCTTTGAGGAGAAGTGGAACCGCTCCTGGCCGGATATTAGACTGGCAACCTTGTACTCACCTTATCGAAGCATCATTACTCCACTCGGCAAATTCATCGATTCGGTGCAACGGAAGGCAAGCGAGGCCGGTTACCAGGTGACGGTCATCATTCCCCAATTCATTCCGAAGAAGGGCTGGCATAACTTCCTGCATAACCAAACCAGCCTGATGCTCCGTACCTACCTGCTTTATCGCAAGGATGTCATTATTACGACCGTGCCATATCATTTGAAAAAATAATGCTGTTGCTTTAGCCTCCTTCTTGGGGGGGCTTTTCGTCATTCGCCCCGCTCCCTAAAAATTAGTTATTGACTTCAGGGGACTTTTGATTTACTCTCTAAACAAGACATAATGATGTCTCTAAAAAATAGAGATGTGATAATCTCAAAGTGAAATTAAAATCAGGTTGGAGAGTGTATTATGAATGGCGAAAAAGTCGCTGTATTTAAAGGTCAGGGACGATCTGGCTGAGAAGATCCAGAATAAAATGTACAAGAAAGGTGAATTCATTCCCAGCGAGAGCGAATTGGAAGAGGAATACAAGGTCAGCAGAACGACGATTCGCACAGGGCTATCTTACGATCGTCCGCGGAAAGGGAACCCGAGTGTCGTCCTCTAAGCTGGATTCGGCGGTACCTAACATTATGAGCTTTACGGACATTATCAAACGAAAAGGCATGAAGTCTTCGATCATCGAAATGACGGTAAAGAAAATGCATCCTACTTCTGAAATCGCCTCCAAGTTGGAGATTACAACAGATGAGGAGGTCATCGAGTTTTACCGGGTTCGCTCAGCCGATGATGAACCGATCACCATCCACTGCTCCTATGTTCCGGTTAGGTTCGTAGGCTCGTATGATCTTAGCGTATGGAAGAAGAAGCAGTCCTTCTATAAAGTTCTCAAAGAGGATCATGGCATCACGATTCAAACCGCGCTGGATAATATAACAGCGATCCCCGCCGGTGCGCAAATGGCGAAAATCCTGCACATCGAAGAGGGAGAGCCCATACTTCACGTCGAACGAATCGCCTATGACCAGAACAATGCGATCGTAGAATTTACGAAAGTATATTATCGCGGGGATCGGTACAAGCACACTGTGATTACTCGAGAGACTCCCTGACACATGCTATAACAACTTAGCCCGGCTGAAGGCAACGCCTCAGCTGTGGTTCCCGACTCTTTTGTAAGCGCTAACAACGGCCGGTGTTCAGCGTTTATATATCTAAGCAACCAGATTTGCCAGACTTGATAAGGAGTTGAGAAGCATCTATGGACAATCATCAAGGTTCTACCGCTATGGGGGCGACTCTACCGAAGGTGCCCTTCTTGAAAGGAATGAACCTCTACTCGAAATTTGCCATATTCATCGGTTTTGTAGCCGTAGCCATGGTCTTTAATAATCCGATTCACCTGCTGCCGGTGTTCTTTCTCGTATTGGTGATGTGCTTGAGCGCAGGGGTAAGCCTGAAATCGCTGGCCGGGACGGCCAAATCCGTGCTAGGGATATTTCTGATCCTCTTCGTGTTCTCGGCGTTTATCTATGATGTCTCCAGCGCGCATACCGAAATCGCCAGGAAGGTGTATTTCGTGCTATGGGAAACCAAGTATATGAACATTGGCCTAACGAGTGGGGGGATGCTGGCGGGTGCCAATTTCATTCTAAAAATGCTCATCATGATTCTTGCCTCGAACCTGTTCTCGCATACGACTCCGATTGAGGAAATGCTGTACGGCCTAAACCGGATGGGTCTCCCTTATCAGTTCGGTTTGATGCTCAGCATTGCCCTGCGGTTCATTCCAACACTGAAAAAAGAGGTCGAGCAAATTCAGCAGGCGCAGAAATCAAGGGGCGCTTCCAGCAAGAAGAACGCGAATGGAAAAAAGGGAGCCGCCGTTCAGGGAATCATTCCGTTGTTCGTGCCGATGATCGCATCATCCATGCGCAGATCCGACACGATGGCGATGTCCATGACCTCGCGGGGTTATGGGTTCAGCAACAAGCGAACTCAAATGCTCGATATTAAGTTTGGTTTTCTGCAAGCGGTATTCTGTCTGATCGTAATAGGAGTTATCGCGTTTTCTGTATATGCAAAATCCAAGTATGGCATAGGACTGTTATAACAAAAAGGGGGTTGTCAGCATGGCAACAGCACATGTGGTCGTTAGAAACAAGAAATCATTCTTTACTCCAAAACGGATGTCGCGCATGTCGATTCTGATTGCTTTATCCGCGGTTGGGGCATTCGTGAAGATTCCTACGCCAACGGGGGATATCGGAATCGATTCGGCCCCAGGTTATTTTGCCGGCATGGTAAAAAATTGGGATTGGAAGGAAGCGCAGATCATCGGCATATTCGCTAGGCTTCTAGGTGCGTGGGTCGTTGGATTTCCGCTTGGTATTCCAATTCAGATCTGCTGGGGTGTCTTCCTTGGAGGCTGCATGGGCGTCTATGCAAGACTGGCCCGGCTGAAGTTCGGTCATCTGGCCGCCATTATTGCCGCAACGTTGACGAACGGTGTCTTATTCTCGCTAGCTGTCGTCCCTGCATCCTTTATAATTGCCGGCGGCAGTACGGTTCCGGCTGCATTCGGTGCCGGAATTGCCGGACTCATCGGCGCCTGTGTCGCTTCGGCGATCGCCAGCTCCATCGGTGCCGCAGCTCATAAAATGCTTGCCAAAACAAGTATCGTGAACGGATAAGGAGGAATCGCCATGACATTCATCTGGGTGCTTATATTGCTTGTAGTATGCTTTGCGCCAACCATGATCTATCTGGCCGTGACGAAGAAGGTCGGAGGGGAGCCGCTGGTTCTGAAGGATCAGCATAAATAATGGGCATCATCTAAGACAAGTCATTTATAGCCAAAGTCATTATTCTATAGACGCAAAGATTGCTGTTCGGTTCGAAATGGTTGGAGATTAGGTCAATGAATTAGCGATCTTTGCGGAAAGGGGTTCTCATGCCGATAGTTGAAATGCACAAGATAAGCTGGAAATACGATCCTAAAGGCCCTAACGTGCTCGATGATATTTCATTAGAGATCGAACCCAAGGAGTTTATCGGGATCATGGGGCCAACAGGGGCAGGCAAAAGCTCGCTATCCTTGGTGCTTCGGGGAATCATCCCTGACTTTTTCGAGAATGGCGTGCTGGAAGGGAAAGCGATCGTCTCGGACGTGGAAGTCACGTCGAGCTCGCCCAATCTGTTCGTGGATATCGTAGGCAGCGTATTCCAGGATGCTTCAAGCCAAATTCTCGGTACCACGGTATTCGACGATATCGCCTTCGGGCCAATGAACCTAGGCCTGCCTAAGCAAGAGCTGATCGAGCGCGTGAACTCATATATTCAGAAGCTGAAATTAGCGCAAAAAATCAACCGCAAGCCGGATTCATTATCCGGCGGGGAGACACAGCGGCTCGTTTCTGCAGGCGTGCTGTGCATGGAGCCGAAGGTGTTGGTCATGGACGAGCCTGCCGCTGAACTGGATCCTAGAGGCCGGAAGGATTTATGCGATATTCTCGATGATTTGCGCCAGGATAAGGATATTACGGTGATCCTCATTGAACAGGATCCGGAGCTGATCGTGCAGTACTCCTCCCGGGTGGCTCTCATGAGCGAAGGGAAAGTGGTAGCCTACGCTCCGCCCCGCGAGGTGTTTAAGGATAGAGCCTTATGTGAACGCATCGGCGTATCTCCGCCGGAGATGGTTAGGCTGGCTTATGTGCTGCAAGAGAAAGCGGGAATCGAGTTCCCGAAGCTGCCGCTAACGACGGATGAAATGTATGAGAGCCTGGTGGAGACAATGGGCATTCCAGAGGCAAGCTCCACACCTTCCGAGGAGCCGGTATACCGGTACGCGCCTTTTGAGAAAGATGAGGTGCCGCTCTACCAGTTCGAGCAGGTCGTTCACACCTACAATACGCCGGGCGGGCCTTTCAATGCGCTGGATGGCGTGTCGCTGAACATTTACAAAGGAGATTACATCACCTTCATCGGCACGAACGGGGCCGGAAAGAGCACGTTTACGAAGCATATCAATAATATTCTGACCCCTACCCGGGGAACAGTCAGCTTGAAAGGGAAGGATATTCAGGGCAAGGACACCTCTGAATTCATCACAGAAGTGGGCTATTGCTTCCAAAATCCGGATCATCAGATTTTCTCGAATACCGTCAAGGAAGAGGTAGCCTACGGCTTAATCAACTTAGGTCTGGAGCAGGATGAAATCGACCGGAAGGTCGATGCCGTTCTGGAGCTGCTGGGTCTGAGCGAGCTGAAGGACGAGAATCCCTTTAATCTCGGTAAAGGGGAACGTCAAAAAATCGCCATTGCTTCGACAGTCGTACTGGAGCCGGAGTTTTTGGTCATCGACGAGCCGACCACGGGCTTGGACTGGGTTGAAAGTAAACAGATTCTGGAACTGATCGAGACGCTGCATCAGCGCGGAATGACCATCCTGGCCGTCACCCACGATATGCGCATCGTGCGCGAATATTCCTCGCGCGTGGTAGCCATGCATCAAGGGAAAATCGTTTACGATGGCGATGTGGGCGGCCTTCTGGAATACCAGAAGCTTTTTGAAACTGCGAATATAAGTCTTCCTCCTATTCTTGAGCTATATCACAAGCTAAAAGCGAGCGTTCCTTCGATTGAAGGGAAAGCTGCCCGAACGATTGAGGATATGGCCGAGATCATTATGGATATCAATAAGACAGCACAGTTGAATATATAGGAGGTGTTTACAGTGGAACAGAAATTCCAGGTTGTTGTTATAGGCGATATTTTTGCCGATATGGTGTCGCGCATCATCAGCTACCCGGCCAACGGCGACGGAACATACGGATCGCCGCTCGAAAGGAACGGCGGGGGAACGGGCGGCAACGTAGCTGCGGGTCTCGGCAGGCTGGGCGTGCCTTGTACGATGATCTCCCGCTTGGGGAATGATGAGACCGGAAATTTCCTTAAGGAGGATTTGAAATCCTACGGCGTGGATACCCGCGGTATCATTCTAGACCCGGTCATTCCTACGGGAACCGTCGTTATCACTGTTGATCCGCAAGGGGAGCGCACGATTTTCGTCTTTGCCCTAGACTCGGCCTACGGTAATCTCCAAATGGAGGACACGCGCATTCTAGAGGAAATCCAGCCTCAGGCGATTTTCCTGTCAGGCGTATTGCTGGGACTCCCGGTGACAGAGGCTACCATCTTTGAAGTGGCGAAGCGGTGGAAGGGCAAAGCGAAGCTGTATTTCGATCCGAACCTTCGCCATCCGACGGATGCGGTGCCGCCGCAGATCAAGGATGCCATGCAGCACATGGCCGAGCTTTGCGATGTGGTGCTGACGGGCAAATCGGAAATGGAGGCGCTCGGGCTTTCTCCGAGAGAGGGACAGACCTTTATCGTCAAGTGCGGCAAGGAAGGCTCGTATTTGCTGCAAACGGGCGGGGAAATCGCGTTTAGCGTAGCGCCGACTAATCATGTGGCGATCGACGCTACGGGGGCTGGGGATACATTCGCAGCGGCCTATATTTCAGCCGAACTTAAGGGTTTTGGCGTGAGGGAGGCTATGGAGTTTGCCGCTGTTGCCGCAGGGATTTCCGTGACACGAACGGGAGCTAGAAGCATGCCGCAGCCGGAGGAAATCGAACAGTATCAACTCATTAATTCATAAATCAAATATTCATAAACTCATGAGCGGAGGAAAAAAACTATGAGCAACTGGTATGAAACTTATCATTTTCCGAAGGAAGTACTGGAGCAGGCCGACTCGATTCAGAATTGCATTAACTCTTTGAAGGACGATATTGCGAAAATCCGCGATGCCGGCAAGGATGTCCAGGAAATTCACCTCCTCGGCTCCGGCGACTGCTATTTCATCAGCCTTGCGGCTGCCGAAGCTTTCAAGAAGCTGGCGGGTATTCAAGCCGTTGCGTTTGAAGCTTATGATTACTATCTGAACAAGCCTGCGGTTTCATCTAAAACGATGGTCATTTTGTTCAGCTCATCCGGCAAATCTCTTTACGTGTTGAAGTCGAAAGACTATGCTGCGGAAAAAGAGGCGATCACGATCGGCGTAACGAATCATGCCGACAGTCCTTTAGGCACTTCCTGCACGATTCCGCTGGTGACTACAGCGACCGGGGTATCAAAGACTTTTCCATCGAAAACGACGACCAGCGTGTTGGCGCTTTACTATCAATTAGCGGTGGAAATGGGCGTGCAAAGAGGCACGATTTCCGAGCATGAAGGACAGCGGCTGAGCGAAGAGCTGGCCGTGACCGTACCTGAAATGATTCATCGTATCTATAAGGAGGAGCATCAAAAATTGATGGAAGCGTCTCAGGCTTACCTTGAGGCGAGAAACTATGTGTTCGTCGGCAGCGGTCCTTCCAGATCGTCGGCGCTCGTCGGCGCGGCCAAAATCGTTGAAACCTCTCGCGGGCAAGTGACGTTCTGTAATGCAGAGGAGTATATGCACTTGTTCGGCTTTGCCGTGAAAAGCCCTGATGTCGTCGTCGTGATCGGAAATAATATTTCCAATCACCGCGAGAATCAGGTCGTGGAATACGCCCAAAACCAGCGTGCTCGCGTACTAGTGATCGGTGGCGTAGACACCTTGAATCCGAATATCGACACGATCCATGTCGCGCCTTATTTGCGCAGCCTGTCCCCATGGGGCGTAACTTTGGCCTCAATGGTCGTGCTGCATTTGTTCGCCTCCGAGCTCTCCCATAAATCCTACAAGAACCCGGATGCGCCGCATGACGTAGACCTGAAGCATGTCATCAACCTGCTTTACACCGGGCCCGTAGCAGGTTGGCAGGTCGACTAAAAGGAGACGGCAGCTTATGAACAGACATACCATCCGTACAGATCAGCATGGATTTTTGGATATTACCCAGAGCGTCAAAACGGATGTCAAAGCCGCGAATATTCAGAACGGCCTCTGCTGCGTATATCTCCCCCATACGACAGCGGCCATCACCGTGTATTCCGGGATAGATCCGCTAGGGCTGCTGGATTTGAATGAGGCGATCAAGACGCTAGTTCCTATCCGGGCGGACTTTCATCATCAATGCGACACACCGACAGATGCGGCTGGGCACATCAAATCGTCACTGGTCGGCCCTAGCATGACCTTCATCGTCGAGAACGGCGAGCTGGTGCTCGGCGGTTCCCAGAGCATTTATTTCTTTGAATTTGACGGCCCGCGGGATCGTGAATTTTATACGCAGATTGTGGGGCAGTAGGACAGGTAGATAGGTTTGTATTTAAGAGTAACCATGAACCCCAATTCATGAAGTACCGTCATTACTTAAAGGCTTGGCGGTACTTTTGCTTGTGCGCCATCTTTTTATGTTGGAAATATTGAAAATTTGCTGACAGATGCGGTGGGATAGAATTATATATTAGGCAAATCATTGGCCTGCCCCAAGATAAGAAACCAATCCCTTGGCGATCACGTGATGGCCCCGGTCATTGGGATGGATGGGCAGGAAGCCGTTCAGGGCATCCTCAATCTTCCCTTTGTGGTAGCCATAGATCAGCCTGTCTTGCTTGCCTTCGAACCATTTATGGACGGGAGCAACTTTCGCATTATAGCCTAAGGCGACCTCTTTCGTAGCTTGGTTCAAGGCCGCGATGGCTTCGGTGGAAAGAAGACTGTTCGGGAAAGGATTATACTGCGTGCAGCAGATGATTCGGGCAGGACTGCTATTTCGGATCTGCGTCAGAAGGGCATGGAAATTCTGTCGATAGCGGCTTAGGATTTGCTTGGAGTTCAATGGCTGCTTGCTGCTTAGCGAAGACAAGGCCGAGTTTGCTAAATCCACACCGCCAATCCAGACCGAGACGACGTCCGATCGACTGATGACGGAGGAACCTTGCCACACCGCGGCATCTAATAAATCATAGGTGTTCCAGCCGGGGCGTGCCAGAACATATCCAATCACTTTATGGGAGCCTGAAGCATTTACTAGGGATGCGGCGACTCGGGGATAGGCTTTGGCGAAGGAAGAGGCATTTTCCCCAAATGTAATGGAATCTCCAAGAGCTGTATAGATCATCGGAATATCCCTCACTTATTTGTAATCACATATCTCAAAGGTATAATATGGCACTCGCACAAAGGTGGTGCGGAAGGATGATTGACGGAAAGCGAACTGGCCCAATACTTAGGGATTACAACGCAAGATTTGACTGATTTAATCAGCTTAGATACAGCAAAAAGGAAGCAATTCAGCGGGGGGATTTATGATACATATTCATTTATGCCCTACATGAAGCTCCCCAACGGCAGTCATATCTTTGTTAAGAGCGAGATTGAAGAATGGGTCAGGTATCATTCCCTTTCTTATAAAGAGGGAGAATCTTAGAAGCAGTTTGGACAATAGGCACCGAGCCTCCGGTGTCTTTTTGTGGTGAGGAGAATATGTTTAGTAAGTTTGGATATACTACATAGTGTACATTATGTACATGTTTATGTACAATGGAGGTGAGGAGGAATGAATATGCAAACTGTTCTGAATGCAACCGATGTTAGAGCGAATTTTGGCGGGTTTATAGATACTATCGTGCGTGAGAAGCCTCAGGCGATTAAACGGAACAGAGATGTGATCATGGCATTCTCCAAACAACAAACGAAGGAATTGCTGTCTATATATGAATTGACCTTTGAGTACGAACAAGATGAAGATGGCAGGTATGCTGGTTCTATCGAACAGATCGAAGATATAGTTGCCGATGGCGAGACATTTGAAGAACTTAGAGGCGAATTGGCGCGACAGTTAATTGAATATGCTTTGGACTATGAGAATAATTATTCGCAATATTACAATACGCCGAACCGGCGTAAGCATGCGCCGTATGTATTGCGTGTACTGCTTGAAGACGATATTGAATCGGTTAAACAAATGTTCCATGCCTAGCTGGAGTGATTTAGAGAATTTTTTAAGACGTGATGGCTGGGTGATGATTCGGCAAACGGGGCGTGATAAAATTTATCAGAAAACATTGCCGGACGGTCAAATATTAAGATCTTCCGTGTCTAAAGGTACAGGCGAAATTGGTAAGGGGTTGTTTAATCGTATACTAAAGCAGCAATTAAGAGTGGATAAAGAGTATTTCAACTTGAAAAAGTAAGTACTCTGACATAATTATATTTTTTAATTTTAGTTGACACTATTCTGTCCCCAATGCTATTATACAAAACAAACCAAGTTAACTGATGTGAATTAACAGAACTTAAATCGACTTAACCGGACAGCCGGAGGGTCTCTCTAATCGAGTACAGGCATGCATGATGCCTATCGATCAGGGGGACCTTTGTGTTTTTCTAAGAGTCTTTTTTAGAGGATGAGGAAGAGAAGGGGGAGAGTGGGTTATGGAAAAGAGAAAATGGAGACGGATGGCTCAGGGGATTGTCGGGGCAGCATCGGCCTTATTATTAGCGGTGGCATTGTCTGCTTGCAATGCTGGCGGCAATGGCAGCTCGGGAGAGGGCCAGTTGGCATCAGGAGGAGCGGCAGCGAAGGATTCACCGAATGTATCGTCGCCGGATGAACCGTCTGAGACGAGGGACATCACGATTCGCATCGGTTACCAAAAGTATGGGACGATCAATATTCTGAAAGCGGATGGAGCGCTGGATCGGCGTTTAGAGGAGGAGCGTAATATCAAAATCGAGTGGACGGAGTTTCCGGGAGGCCCCCAATTGCTTGAGGCGTTAAATGTGGGAAGTATCGATCTTGGGCATACGGGGGAAGCGCCGCCGATATTTGCCCAGGCTGCCGGAGCCAAGCTTGTCTATCTTGCTCATGAGCCAGCCAGTCCAAAGAGTGAAGCGATTATCGTACCGATGGATTCCCCTGTGCAGTTTGTTGCCGAGTTAAAAGGAAAGACCGTTGTCCTCAACAAGGGCTCCAACGTTCACTATTTGCTAGTGAAGCAGTTGGAGAAGAACGGAGTGGCATATGAGGATGTGGATGTAAAATATTTGCCCCCTGCCGATGCGCGTGCTGCATTTGAGAAGGGGAGCGTAGATGCTTGGGTGATCTGGGATCCCTTCCTTGCCGCTGCGGAGACAGCTACCGGGGGCAGGGTGCTGGCAAATGGCGAAGATGCCGTCTCCAATCATGAGTTTTATCTCGCGACCCGAGAATTTGCTGAGAAGTATCCGGATCTCGTGGATATTCTATTGGAGGAGGCGGATAAAATCGATGCCTGGTCGGCAGATCATCCGCGGGAGCTCGCCGAGAAGCTGTCGCCCCAGCTCGGCATCGATGTTGAGTCGCTTGAGCTGGCTGCCGGGCGCAGAGGCTATGGCATCCAGCGAATTGACGAGGAAGTGATCGAGGCGCAGCAGTCGATTGCCGACACTTTCTATGAACTAGGGTTGATTCCAGCCAAGCTGGACATTCATGAAGCTATTTTAAAATAAAGTATTTCTAGGGATCGAGGAGGAGACGAGTGATGAAAGTATTCTGGTTCATACCGACTCATGGAGACGGACGTTATCTGGGCACGAGCCAAGGCGCGCGTGCGGTGGATCTTCATTATATGCAGCAAATTGCCGTGGCTGCGGATCGGCTGGGTTATGAGGGGGTATTGATTCCGACGGGAAGCTCCTGCGAAGACCCTTGGGTAGTCGCGTCTTCGTTGGTGCCTGTTACGCAGCGCCTGAAGTTCCTCGTTGCGCTCCGCCCGGGGCTAACCTCACCTACGCTTGCGGCACGGATGGCGGCCACGCTGGATCGTATTTCTAATGGAAGATTACTGCTGAATGTCGTAGCTGGGGGCGATCCCGTGGAATTGGCGGGCGACGGCTTGTTCCTGGATCACTCGACTCGTTATGAATTAACGAGTGAATTCCTTCATATATGGCGCCGAGAACTGTCTGGAGAGACCGTCGACTATGAAGGCAAGCATTTGCGGGTTGAAGGCGGGCATATTTTATATCCCGGCATTCAGCAGCCGTATCCGCCGCTCTGGTTTGGCGGCTCATCGGAGGCGGCTCTACAGGTCGCCGCGGATCATGTCGATGTCTATTTAACTTGGGGCGAGCCTCCAGCTGAGGTCGCGAAGAAAATTGCCGAGATGCGCAGGCTGGCCGAAGCCCGTGGCCGTACGATCCGTTTCGGAATCCGTCTGCATGTCATTGTGCGCGAAACGGAGGACGAGGCGTGGGCTGCAGCCAACGATCTCATTAAGCATCTGGATGAGGAGACGATTGCTGCGGCGCAGAATATTTTTGCCCGTTTTGACTCGGTCGGCCAGAAGCGGATGTCTACGCTGCATGGCGGCAGCAAGGAGCAATTAGAGATCAGCCCGAATCTATGGGCGGGGATCGGACTCGTTCGCGGCGGTGCAGGCACGGCTTTGGTCGGCAGTCCAGACATCGTTGCCGAGCGGATGCAGGAATATGCGGATTTGGGAATCGAGACATTCATTTTCTCGGGTTATCCTCATTTGGAGGAGGCCTATCGCGTGGCGGAGCTGTTGTTTCCGTTGCTGCCGCTGCAGAAAAGAAGCGAGGTGGCAGGCCCGTCCTCGATCAGCCCGTTTGGCGAAATTATTGCGAACAATATGCGGCCAACGCCGAAGGCAGCGGCGCATTAAAAGGGGGGCGATCTAAATGCAGAAGAAGAGATGGCATATACAGGCCTTGCCCTGGTATATGCCTCTGCTGATTCTCGTTGCTTGGCAGGTGGTGGGCAGTATGGGGCTTATGCCCGAACGTACGCTGCCTTCGCCGCTTGAGGTCTTTCAGGCCGGCTGGAAATTAACGACGAACGGGGAATTGGCGGAAGCGATCGGGATAAGTACATGGCGGGCTCTGATCGGGTTCATCATCGGCGGGGTGTTGGGCTTCATATTAGGACTGCTGAACGGGGTTCTCCCTTTGTCGGAGAAGCTGACCGATTCGACGATACAGATGATCAGGAACGTTCCGCATTTAGCGATGATTCCGCTCATAATCGCCTGGTTCGGGATAGGAGAAGAGGGCAGGATATTTCTAGTTGCAATGGGAGTGTTCTTTCCAATCTATATTAATACACTGCATGGGATTCGTTCGGTCGATCCAAGTCTGATCGAGATGGGGCAAGTATATGGCCTTCGCCATTACCAGCTGTACCGGAGAGTCATTCTTCCCGGTGCGCTGCCGTCGATTTTGGTCGGATTTCGCTTCGCGCTAGGCATTATGTGGTTGACGCTGATCGTCGCTGAGACGATCGCCGCCAATTCGGGCATTGGCTATATGGCGATGAATGCGCGGGAGTTTTTTCAAATGGATGTCGTAGTGCTGAGTATTTTATTGTATGCTTTGCTCGGAAAATTATCGGATTTAATGGCAAAAGGCTTGGAGAGGAGGTGGCTAAGATGGCATCCGCACTTCGCCGAAGAAGGCTCGAAATTCAAGAACGTCTAAGAAGGAATGCCGATCGGGCGACATATCCCGATGCGTCTCCAGTAGAGCCCTCCCTGCAGGTGGAAGCGGAGGATGGGGAGAATATTAAGCAGGACGATAGCATGCAGACAGGCGGCGTATCGATCGAACTGGAGGCGGTGTCCAAGCAGTTTGGCAGCAAGCTGGTGCTGCGGAATATTCAACTGTCGGTGAAGCCTGGCAGCTTCGTCGCCATCGTCGGCCAGAGCGGCTGCGGCAAAAGCACGCTGCTTCGCCTTTTATCAGGACTCGACCAAGCGAGCAGCGGTTCATTAAAGCTGCAGGGGCAGGAGGCTCGGGGTATTCACTCTGCTACGAGGTTCATGTTCCAGGATTCGCGTCTGCTTCCTTGGAATACGGTGCTGGACAACGTGAAGCTGGGACTGACCGGCTTGGGCTCGGGCGATTCTCAGCGCCGGGCTTATGAGGCTCTTAAGCTGGTCGGGCTGGAAGAGCGGACGGGGGAGTGGCCTTCCGTCTTGTCCGGCGGTCAGCGGCAGCGGGTTGCGCTAGCCCGAGCCTTGGTCGGAAATCCGCAGCTGCTGCTGTTCGATGAGCCGCTTGGTGCGCTTGATGCATTGACCCGTATTGAGATGCAGCGACTGATCGAGCATCTATGGAAGCGGCGGGGCTTCACCGCCGTCATGGTAACGCATGATGTGAGCGAAGCGGTAGCTTTGGCGGATCGGGTCATTCTGATCGAGGACGGGCAGATCGCTCTGGATCTTCAGGTAACGTTGGCTAGGCCGCGTAATCGCGATGCTGGCTTTGCCCACTTCGAGCAGATCATTCTTAATCGGGTGCTTGCACCTGACCACAGGGAGAAGCGCGGTTCTGATTTTCTTTTATATGATATATGAAGGGATTTTATCGGTTGTTCGGTTCTGGATCTTTCCTAATGAGGACGTAGAGTGGATCGTTATCGAGGGGGGGGGATAGGGGGGTTATATCCAATCAAAGCATCTTTTCGTGTTACAATGAAAGCCGGTTTTCAGGTGAATCCTGAATAACCGGCTTTATATACAATTTAAAGATATTCGCATTTAAATTTTGAAAACTCAGCTGCGGAGTCTTCTCCGTGGGCATATAAACCAATGAGTACACCTGTAAATCCTCCTGCAACTTCAGAGGAAAGGTATCTGGTTTGTGCCGTGCCTAAGAGGAGATCCTCGCCGTTAGCGTGAATGAAGAAGCTGTAGCGCTCATGATTTGCCCGAATCACCAGAGTAGTATGGTTGTCACTTCCTAGGTCAACTTCATGTTCAATGGATTTAATATCACCTATATTTAGGCGCTCGATCACTTTATACTCATTCGCCACTTTTTGTACAGCTAAATCATAATGATGATGTTCATCCATATAGAGCGTGATGCCAGCCTCTCCACTTGTAAGCTTTACATCACATGAGATTTCAGCGTTGAAGTCCCTTTGGCGAATACCTATAAATGTTGGAGATTTAGGAGTATCCAGAGACACTTCCGTCCCTTTAAGCTGTAACTTATCTATATCCAATTTATAATTCTCTTGGGCAGGATGACGGAGATAGCACCAGTCCAAATTCCAGTCCGTGTTCTCGAAAGTAAAAATCTTTTTCTCCTGCTGAGCGACATGATTTGAAATCCGATCCGTTTCAAAACTCGTAAGGGTAGTGCCGTTATATCCAGCTGTAAACCAACCATCCTCGCCAAAAGTAACTGGCGTCAGGAAAACTTCACGGCCAAGATGATGGTAGGTGAGCCATTGACCGATTTGACGGAAACCCAGATGGAGCATCCACCAATGTCCGTCATCATCTTGAACTAGATCGCCATGGCCAACCGCCTGCAGCTCGTACCCGCCTAGATTACGATTGGTCAGCACGGGATTGTCCGGATAAGCTTCGAAAGGGCCAGAAATTGAATCTCCCCGTGCATAAACGACCATATGACCGTACTCAGTTCCGCCTTCAGAAGCCATGAGGTAATATCGGCCATTTATTTTATACATATGAGGACTTTCTAAGTATCGTCCACCAGTTCCTTGCCATATCGAACGGCTTGGCGACAGCTTCGTACCCGTTTCAATGTCAATTTCACACTGAACAATACCACCAATACCGTTATCGTCTTTCCCGTTGCTCATAAAGTAGGTCTTCCCGTCTTCAAAATACAAATCGGGATCGATTCCTCCCTGATCCACATAGATCGGTTCTGACCATTCACCGTAAATGTCGTCTGTCCATACATAGAAATTTTGCCGCGTGGTATCGTTGGTCGTGGTCATGTAGAATCTCCCGTTGTTGTGGCGTATCGTGGGAGCGAACACCCCGCCGGAGCTGGTCACCTCGCCGAGCTGAACCTGACTCTCTCTCGTGAGACAATGACCGATTTGCTTCCAGTTGATCAGATCCCTGCTCTCAAAAATGGGTACGCCAGGGAAGTACTGAAAGGAGCTGCAAACTAAATAATAGGTATCCTTCACTTTACATACACTCGGGTCTGGATAGAATCCTTTGATAACCGGGTTATTGTATTTCATGTATACACCTCTTTCATAAATTCACATATATATAAATTCGGTTAATTGAGCTATTAAGAAAATTAAACAACATTGGTTTGGTTTTTGCAATGTATTAGGGTTGAGCGATTTTGTTAAATCTATTAAATTAATATATATATGATTTCAATAAAATAGATCGGGAGATTATGATGATTATTAAAGCGAATAGCGAACAGAAGTTTATGCCTTTATATGAAGCGCTGGCAAGTGAAGTCAGGTGGGGAATTATGAGTCTCATTGCCGATAAGGAGATGAATGTGAAGGATATTGCAGAGCGGCTGGAGCTGAGCTCCTCGATCATCACTATGCACATCCGCAAACTCGAACAAGCCGGACTGATCGGAAGTCGGAGAGCGCGCTTGAATGGGGGAACCCACAAAATGTGCTTCCTCAAACAAAAGAGGGTCGAGATCGAACTGCCGTCTGCAAGCCAAAGCTCAAGAATTAGAGAGCAGAGTATTTCAGTCGGTCATTACACGGCTTTTGAAGTCCATCCAACTTGCGGCCTGGGCACGCATGAGATGGAAATAGGAGTATGGGATGACCCGCGCTATTTTCTCGATCCCGAGCGGGTTAACGCTGCTATTCTGTGGTTTGGATGGGGATATGTGGAGTACAAAACACCGAACTATTTGCTTACCGATCAATCTGTTTCCGCCATCGAAATCTCTATGGAAATTGCCTCAGAAGCTCCCGGGTTAAGGGATAATTGGCCTTCAGATATTGAATTTACATTCAACGGCGTATCCCTTGGCACATGGACAAGCCCAGCCGACTTCGGAAGAGCTGCGCGGGGCAAGTACACACCGGATTGGTGGCATCGAAATGTGAATCAATATGGGTTGTTAAAAACGATCCGCATTGACGCATCGGGGACGTTTATAGACAAGGAGCGGATGTCCGGGGTAACCCTATCGGATATCAAGCTGTGGGACCCGTTTTGGACGCTTCGTTTTGCGGTTGATGAGCAGGCTGTTAACATAGGAGGATTGACTTTATACGGTGCCGGATTCGGCAATCACGATCAAGACATTGTCATCCGCGTGTACCTTGATGAGGATGATTAGTTCGGTAACCAAGAGGATATAAAAGATGTAAAATAAAGAGATCTGTCTGATTTGGACAGATCTCTGCGCTTACGGCAGTCTTGATCAAAACAATACAATGCCTGCACAGGCCGATAAACCGATTACCGCAAGCGGGTGGATTTTGTACTTCACAATCGAGATGAAGGCAGCCGCACCGATCAGCAGGGTCGCTAACGTTGTCCAATTGAACATACTGCTCGTTAGGTCAGGGAAGCCGAGATGAATTGCGGCATAGATGATAAGTCCGATAATAATCGGACGAAGGCCGTAGAGGGAATATTTCACCCAGGGTTTGGTATGGATCTTGTAAAAAAATCTTGCTGCCAGCACGATAATGATCAGAGATGGCAAAATGATCCCCACAATAGCGGCAATCGCTCCCGGCATTCCGGCCGTATCCAGGCCAATCAGCATGGCGGCATTTACGGCAATGGAGCCGGGGGACATGCCTGCTAAAGCGACAATATGCTGAAAGCGTTCCGGAGTAATCCACCCGTACTGGCTCACTTCATAATGGATCATGGAGATGACGGCATAGCCGCCCCCAAAGGAGGCAAAGCCTATTTTCATGAAAATAAGAAACAGTTTCCACAATAGCACGCAATTCACCCTTTATTCAAAGTCATTTTCAACCATCGGGTCTATTCGAAGCGAACGAGCGATTAAATATAATACTCTATAAATTCTGTCCCAGAGCTTGCCGCCTGGGATTCTTTTTCCGTATGAAGCGGCAATCCCAGCGCCTTCTTCACGCCCATAATGACATTTCCCGCAATTAGTCCGATCAAGATCAGGAAAATCGGATTCAATCCTGTAAATAGCAACAGCAGAAGCGACGCGATAGTTACTAGTTTGGTAGAAAGGTCGAATAATGAGGTTTTTCCCATTCTGTAGGCCGCTACAGCGATTAGCCCGATAACCGCGCCGTTGATGCCCTTGAAGGCGGAGATCATTTTCGGCTCATTTTGCAGCAGAGCATATCCGGCGCTTAAGCCGATTAATATTAGGAATGTAGGAAGTGTAATGCCAAGAACGGCGGCGATTGCTCCAGGAATTTTACCTAGGCGATAGCCGATAAAGGCTGAGGAGTTTACACCGACACCACCGGGTGCAGAACCGGCGATGGAGAAAATATCGCTAATCTCCCGTTCATCCATCCATTGCCGCTTCTCCACGACCTCATGCTCAATTGTCGAAATCATGGCATAGCCCCCTCCGAAGGTAGAAGGGCCTATTTTTAAAAAAGTCCAAAATAAATCTCGGAGCACAATCAATTTGCTTATAAATCCGGCTCGCATGCTTATTCTCTCCCTAATCTGCTTGATGTCACAGCATACTCGTGATTAATCCGTTGAAACCTAATTCAATTATAGCAACTTTTTATCAAATTGGAATTAAGTTTTCGAACTATTTATAATTTATTCAAAAAAATATTGCAATCCATGTAATATAATAGTAATAATCAAAAAAGCAACATTCTTATCGTAGTAATCCTATAGGGTATGGTATTCTTTTTGTCGAGTTGAATAAAAGTCTGCTGCTAGATAATTCGGAGACAAGCAGATATAATAAAACATATATCCGATGAGAATAATGTGAATAAACGAGGCGACTCTTTATGAATAAAATAAGCCAAGCGGCATTAAATGCGAAGAAGGCAGTATTTGAGCGAATAGCAGGACAAGGCCATGTCTCCAAAGCGGAGCTGCTGGACGAATTCGGCTTGACCAGCAGCAGCCTGACAAGACTATTGGATGAATTGACGAATGAAGGCTGGTTGGCAGAGGCGGGCTTTGGTGAGTCCACAGGCGGAAGGAAGCCGATTCTTTATCAGGTCAATTCTACGCATAAAGTGATTTTCGGCTTGGAAATCTCCCGGCTCTACTCGGCGCTGGGTTTGTTCGATTTGAATATGAGAACTCTTTCCTCTTGCCGATGGCCGATGGATGAAACGATGACCCCGCAGAAGCTGGTTCATGATGTCAGCGGGAAGATCGAGACTATGCTGCAAGAGCATGGCATAGCTAGAGATAAGGTGGCGGGAATAGGTGTAGGAGCTGTCGGGCCGCTGGATAGGCACCGGGGACTTATTTTAGAGCCGCGTTATTTCTCTGCTGCGGGCTGGGCTCATGTTCCGGTTTGTGAATGGCTGGAGAGGGAGACTGGGATTCCGGCAACTCTGGAAAATGGAGCGAATACGGCGCTAATTGGCGAGCATTGGGCGCTGCGAGGCGAGAACGTGCAGCATATGCTGTATATTCATGCCGGGTCTGGACTGCGATCCGCGATGATGTCCAACGGTTCTTTAGTATATGGGGCGATGGATATGGAGGGCTCCATTGGGCAAATGATCATTCAGCCGGACGGGCCAAGGCTGCATAATGAGGGGAATTACGGGGCGCTAGAGGCTTTCGCTTCGGTGCAGGCTTTGGAGAAACAAGTAAGAGAGCAGCGCAAAATGGGGAGGAATCAGCTTGCCGGTACCGAGGGTTTTCAGCCGGACGGCATTCATTTCGATATGCTGGTAGAGGCCCTGAACCAAGGAGACCTCTTTATCCGTGAGCTATTTACCCAATCCGCTGTCTATATGGGAATCGGCTTAGCCAATCTAATAAATATCCTTCACCCGGAAGCGGTCATACTGGGGGGAGCGTTAATCAATGCCCACAGCCTATATTACGATACCGCAATTTCCGTCGCGCAGAAGAATATTTATTACTACCCGGAATATCAGCCGATATTCTCTAAAGGAATTCTCCAGGAGAATGCTGTTTCTGCAGGCGCGGCCGTGATGATGCTTAAGCAGCTCTCGCTGTGAGAGAGATGGAGACCCCTTCGGGTCTCTTTTTTTACCAGTTAATCAGGAACACGGAAGCTCAATCAATACATTAGCCCGTTGCAGATTTCTTTCGTTTGAACGTCTTGCATCTCTGGCGTTAATGGTGGCGTTTCCTCCTATATTCCAAAGTAATCCTTCCTGATTTTTGGAGTCATGACATCCCCCACCTGCTCGAACAGTTGGAGTAACTCGGTATATGTATTCGGATCGTCACCGATTTTGTTCCACAGCTTCGAACCGATGAGCACGGATTCGTCTTGATCCAGATTCATGATTTTAAATGGGATGGTGAAGCCCGAGCTCCGGTAAGGATTTCCGTCTCCAGCCGGGTTGAACGGCAGCCCGAAATAAGGCTTTCTCGTAGGATCGCCGGCAATCAGTCTCAACATGTCGCGCTTGGCGCGTTCAGTCTGATCTAGATTAGGCTTCACCGTTTTGAAGGAGTAGAATTCCTCCGTGCCGCTCGGACGGCGGATATATAGATCGGAAAGCACGGTGACCTCCTCAAAACGCTCATTTTCCAGCGTCAATAATTCCTCGATTTCCTGCTGCCAATTCGGCGTAGTTTTGTTCTGCCGCAGCCTGCTAAGGATAGAATCTATCTTCTCCAGCCGCCAGGTGCATACTTTAAAGGTGATGGCATGCTGATTTATGGCCTCGGCGCCGCTGCCCAGCGCAATCAGCTTGCCGATCTGCTCGAAAATGCCTTGCCCCAACGTCGTTACGAAGGATCTTTCAAATTTAGCTCCCTTCCAAACCTCCAGCGGCACAAGCCGAAAACCAAAGGGGTTGGCGTTCTCTACGGCCTTCTCATCAAAGGGTTCCATGATGCAGCGCCTCTCGATAATACGTTCCATGACTTGGGTTAAGTGCTGAACAATCGCTTCCTGTGTATGGGCATTCATTTCATAACCTCCCTGCCAATAAATAAAAAGGCGTGGGACTATTGCCCCACACCTTTATTCTAATCTCGCTGCGCAGTCGTGGCAATCTTTCTTTCTGCAGGTAGGCTTGGCGATAGCTCCTGCTGATGGATCAAGTCATAGATGGATTCTCCGATCACTTGCGCTAGTCGGACGGGAACCGCATTGCCGATTTGTATATATTGCTGCGTTAAGGAACCGCACATCCTATAGTCTACTGGGAACTCCTGAATAGCCAGATACTCTTCAATACTCAGGGGCCGATCCTTGTAAGGGTGCCCGAGATTGGTACTCTTTTGCATCGGGGAGGTCAGCAGTGTCGGTGATGGCTTGTGGACATGCAATCTTCGGAAAAAGCCCATCTTACCGCCGCCGGATTCATAGGCTCCGCCCATGGCCTGCTTAATGACATCCTTTGGCAAGTCCTTCCAATATCCGCCGCCCTGCGGCACCATCTGCATATACTTTAACCGATCCAAGGAGTATTCCACGTAGTGATGCTGCTCGACGGATAAACGGTTCAGAACCTCGCCTAGGGTGACCCATTTGGAGGTGCCGTCCGCTCCGTTTGGCGTGTGGGTCTTAGCTGGAAAGCGATAGCGCGTATGAAGATCGGATCGCACACCAACGATAAATACCCGCTCCCTCGTTTGCGGAACGCCATAATCGGCGGCATTGACCAGCTCCAGCGTAATCTCGTAGTCGGGAATTTTACCGAGCAGGTAGCTTAGCGCGCTGCCAGGCATCTCATCCGGCTCAAGCGGCGGAAAGTCCTCGCCGCGCTGATTGATCGGCCGATGTTTGAGAGCTGCGGACAGCAGCCCGCGTACATTTTCAAGCAGGAATACTTTGGGGCGGGCTTCCGTGACCAGCTCGGCAAACTTGAGCATCGCTTGACCGCGCGCATCCGTGAAGGCTTGTCGCTTGCCCGCAGTGCTAAAGGATTGGCAGGGGCTTCCACCGAACATCAGGTCGATCTCTTGCCCTGGTTGAAGCCCAGCCTCTTCGTAAATTTTGTCCTTGCTATATGTCATGATATCCCCTTGCACAACGTTTAACTCGGGGTGGTTTGTCATTAACGTCTCACAGTAGATTTTCTCAATTTCAACAGTTAGTTTAATATCGAATCCAGCTTGCTGGATTCCCATATCCAGGCCGCCTGCTCCAGAGAAGAAGGATATCGCCACCGTCATCATGTCACCTCTTAAATCTTCAAGTAGAATAATTATATCATCGATTGGGTGAGCGGTCCAGATTTTCTGCGGCTCATGTTGCGGGAAAACGCTTTTTTAGCTATTCTCAAATGGAGAGGGTATTAAGGAGGATGGGATTAATGAATTATCGGCAATTGGGAGATACAGAATTACGGGTAAGTGAGCTGAGCTTCGGAACATGGGCGATCGGCGGCAGTTGGGGTCAATCTAATGACCAGGAAGCGCTGCGCGGTTTGGCCACAGCGATGGAGCAGGGTGTTAACTTTTTTGATACAGCGGATGTATACGGATCGGGGCATGCGGAGGAGCTGCTGGCAAAGGCAACCAAGGGCAAAGAGGACGAGGTTTATATCGCTACTAAATTTTGCCGGGCTGGCGACATCCATGATCTCAATACGTATTCCGAAGAGTCGGTTCGCGCCTATTGCGAGGGCAGTTTGAAGCGCTTGCAGCGCGAACGCATTGATCTATATCAGATTCACTGTCCGCCTCTAGCCGTGCTGAAGGATGGCAAAGTGTTCGAGGTACTGGACAAGCTTAAAGCGGAAGGCAAAATCCGCCACTACGGCGTATCCGTGGAGACGGTGGAAGAGGGATTGTTCTGCCTGAGCGTGCCTGGCATCAAAGCGCTGCAGGTTATCTTCAATATTTTTCGCCAGAAGCCAGCGGAGGAACTGTTCGCAGAAGCGAAGTCAGCGGGAGTGGGGATTTTGGCGAGATTGCCGCTGGCGAGCGGCCTTTTGACGGGCAAGTTTACGAAGGATACGACATTTAGCGAGGATGATCATCGGAATTTCAACGCGAACGGAGAGCAATTCAACGTGGGGGAGACCTTCGCAGGCTTGCCTTTCACGAAAGGCGTGGAGCTCGCTTCCCAGTTGTCCTGGATTGCCGAAGGACGCGAGGATATGGCGCGTGCCTCGATGCGCTGGATTCTCGATCATCCGGAGGTGACCTGCGTCATACCGGGCTTCAAGAATGTTCGGCAGGTGGAGGCCAATCTTGGTACATTGCACGTTCCGGCGTTTCGTCCAGAGGAGTTGGAGCGCCTTCAAGCGTTTTATCGAAGCGAGGTAGCAGAGCATATTCGCGGGGCGTATTAATAGCGCAGTTTCTTAGGATCTATTTTCGGGCAGTTTAACATGTGGAAAAAGGGCCCTGAAGCCGTAAAATCGATATCTTTTGGTTCATTGATACCAAGAGGTATCGATTTTTCTGTGAGGAGGAAGGCTTGGTCTTTGGGCTTCGATTAGTTAACCCGCATTCTTTCGTTGGCATAGACGTAATCTGCATATAGCTTTGACCGAAGAAATTCGGGTGATTTATGTACTCACTCAGGAAGAACATTTAATGACCGCTATTGGAGCATTTGTTGGAGAGCAGCCCCAATAGCAGTCCCCGTGATACTGTTGCTTTGATCGCAGGATACTTCTCAGTTACTTCTTAACGTGCCTATTGGGCCGAGACATGTATGCTATCGATGTTCGGGCCTTCCGTACCGGTAGTGACTACTTTTAAAGTGTTGGTTCCGGTATTCATAGGTACTTGGATCGTTTTCTCGCCCCAGGTTGCCCAACTTCCAGTCGCAGCAAAGGCAGTATTACTCACTACTTTCGTTCCGTTAACGTAGACATCTAGATTTCTTGTTCCACCCTCCAGTGCATACCGGAACTTCACGTTTTTAGTTCCTGCAACAGCACAGTAGATACTATTCCACTGAATGCTCGCATCGGTAGATGCATCAAAATTAACATATCCCGCACCGTTATAACCTGAATAGATGCTCTCTAGGGCTGCGTTGGCCAATGTTGTATTTGTTTCCGCTTCATAGGTGGTACCACCACCGTCACCGCTGCCGCTGCCGAGTTCAGCAACAAAGGTGGTAATGCTCTGGGCAGGAAGATGGGCAAAAAAGGAGCCGCTTGATGCATCGAGTGGTGTTCCGGCTGTCAGATTGTTGCTGCTGTCGGTAATCCATCTCGATACGCTCGATGCCGTCCCATTTTGCAAGACAAAGTTTTGGTTTACCGCTGTAGTACCTCTGTTCACTGCAACAATAACAAGCTTGTTGTCGCCTTTGTATGCAGAAGTGAAAACATGTGTATCAGGGTTCTTGGTTGCATCAACCCTTACATATCCGGGACGAACGAATTTCGAATAATGAGCCATCGCATATCCGCGCTTGCTGATATTACCGTCCTCTTTCATAGGACCGTATTGCCTGCGAATGTACCACCAGATATAGGCCTGGAATTCTGCGTCAACCATATTGTAGTGTATATGATGCGCCACGTCCAATGCCTCCGGCCAGCGATCTGCCGAATTATTGTCACTATTCGGGTAATAAACTTCCGTCATCCAAAGCTCTTTTCCCGCTCCTTTTTGCTTGAAAAGAGGATAAGTGAAATTGTTGAACGGAGTGCCATAAGTGTGAGCACCAAGAATATCCATATTAGCAAGTGCCTGTGGGTCGTTCAAAATCGGGTCTGACATGTTCTTAAGGTAAGAAAAAGACTCCGGTGCGATAATTCGGGCATTGATGGATCCGGCATTTTCCTTCATAAAGCGAAGCATTTCTTGTGGAGTCCACCACGTCCAATCATGCGCGTAATCCGGCTCATTTTGAACAGAAATAGCATATAGATCGACGCCATTATTCTTCATGTATGAAACGAAATCATTAAGGTGCTGCGCATACGCCGCGTACTTATCGTGTTTAAGTCGTTTTGCATTCGTATCCCCATTGCGATTGAAGGTCTCAACCATGTCACTTGGAGGATTCCATGGCGAAGCAATGACTAATGCGCCATGTTCAATCGCTTTTTTTGCAGTCGCCACCTCTCTGTTCCAATTATTTCTGTTGTCATCCACATAGATCCTTACTATCGAAAAACCTAATTGATTCGGATCATTACCGAAAGCGGTTTCTCTTTGCGCCGCTGTCAAATCTCCAATCCATGCCGGGTGATTCATGCCCCCAAAACCGCGAATCGTTTGTTTTTCTGCCGATAAATTAATGACAGCATCACTTGCTGCCGAAACTTCAGTCATTGTCGGCATGGCTAACATCAGCGGCAGCGTAATTATGAACGCCAATAATACATGAATTGATTTTTTTACACGTGAAAACATGACTTTCCTCTCCTTTTAAAATAATATTGTTCATAAAATCTGCAACTCTTTGGACGAGTCATTTCCGGTTTTCGGCTGTTTTAGCGTTCTGACGACCTCCTTCCGATTGGCAAAAACAATATAAGTGCCTGATTACTGTATTAGCGACTTATTTGCAATTTCCTTCCATAAATGTGCAAATTTAATAAAATAATTCCTAAAATAGTCATTTGTACTTTTTGTCATGGGGGGATTTTTTAATTGATGGGACAATAGGCTAACGGAGTAATAACTTTTTCATAATCTGTAGAATAGGACTATGCGATAGTGTTGATCTTCTCACGACATAGTTAAAGACGCGAACCGTGCAAGGTTCGCGTCTCAGTCATTTCCTTCTCCAAGCTTTATAAGCTTCTATCCTTCAATTTCTTGTGCAGGTTGTTGAGCTGCTTCATCAACTGCTCGTACTCCTCAAGTTCAATCTGGCAGGAACGTATTTCTTCACTGATTTTAAGCGTAATGGCTTGCTTCTCTTCAAGGGCCTTCTGCTGAAGATGGATAAATACTTTCCTTTCATCCACCTGGGAGCGCTTTTTCTGCACCCAACCGCTGGCTTCCATCCGAGCAAGCATAGGAGTTAATGTGCCGGTTCCCAGATCAAGCTTCTCCCCTAGCTCCTTGACGGTGATCCCGTCCCTCTCCCATAGCGCGAGCAGCACTAAATACTGAGGGTAAGTTAACCCGAAGGGTTGAAGGATGCTGGCATATAGCTTGTTAAATTCACTGGCTGTCTCATAGACGGCAAAGCAGAGCTGCTTTTTTAGCGTCAAAAAATCTTCCACAATGTTCACCTTGCTTATGCTTAAGATTAGGTCGAGTTGAAATGAGTTTTAAAAGTGCTGAAACGTCTTACAGCAAAGGGATGAGATCTTTCTCGATTTTACTAGGCGCGACTCTTGGGCTGTATCTCTTGACGACTTTACCGTCCCGATCAACCAGGAATTTGGTGAAATTCCATTTGATTTTACTGGATAGCATGCCCTTCTGCTGCTGTTTCAAATATGTGAATAAGGCGTCCTCATGCTCCCCGTTGACGTCAATTTTGGCAAAAATGGGGAAGGTTACGCCGTAATTAATTTGGCAGAACTGCGTCGTCTCATCCATATTATCATACTCCTGATTGTTGAACTGAGCGCTGGGGAACCCCAGGATGACTAATCCCTGATCCTGGTACTTGCTGTATAGCTCCTGAAGCCCGCCAAATTGTGGAGCAAATCCGCATTTGCTGGCGGTGTTCACAATAATTAAAGGACGACCATTGTAGTCTTGAAGCAACTTTTGCTCCCCATTCGTCATTTTAACCTGGAAATCATATATGCTATTCATTGATAAACCTCCCTAATTTATGCTCTTCTTTAGAGAACGGCCATAACTTTAAATAGATCTCTTACGATTTAATCGTACACGATCTAAATGTATTTGGCAAGGCGCCTGCTTCGATAGACAAAAATTACGGACATTCACCGATGCACGCTCAACCCAATTAATACATCATGTTTCTTAAAAACAACTATATTGGTGTGTTGGCACCCGGACTACTGCCTTTGAATATACGTCACATTTGGAAATCCCGTAAATTGGATTGACAGCATAAAGAATCCAAGGATATATTGGTATCGGAAATAATTACTGCAATCCTGGGGGATTGCATGATGCGAAGGAAGGTGGCTTATGAAAACTCATGCCTCAGTGTTGGGCAAGATTGTATTAAGCTTCGTGATGGTCATTGTGGGTATGGCGATCATTTCATTTATCTTTGCGGTTGTAGGCGTTGTTTTGGGAAAGGATCTGGCCGAGTTGGAGAACTCGATCGGGGAGAATCTGCTGATCCAATATTTGCAAGTGTTTTTATTTATAGCGAGCTCTTATGCGATGTACGCGTTCTTTGAACGGAAGAAGGGATGGTCATTCGGTTTAAAGCAGCAGCGGAGTGCGGCATTTGCTCTACACGGTGCTGTGGCGGGCATCATTCTAATCTCGGTCTCGGCAGTTCTAATTTGGGTCTTTGGCGGAATCGCTTGGCAGGCGGCGGTGTGGGAACAGGATATGCTGATTCCTATGCTGAAGGGGGCTGTTCTGTTTGTCGGCGTGGCCGTGTCGGAGGAAATCTACTCACGCGGGTATATCCAGGGTCTGCTGCGCTATCATTACGGAAAAACAGCTGCTATCATCGTGAGCTCTATACTGTTTGCACTTCTACATAGCCTTAATCCAGGCGTATTCAGCTCCCCGCTTCCCATCGCCAATCTGATCATGGCTGGGGTCATTATGGCGGTAGCGCGTGAGGTTACCGGTGGATTATGGTGGCCAATCGGCTTGCATTTAACCTGGAATTACTTCCAAGGCTACATATATGGCTTTAATGTCTCGGGAACAGTGCCCGACCACTCTTTGCTAAGTACCACGGATCAAGGGCCAGCCTGGTTATCTGGAGGCATCTTTGGTATAGAGGGGAGCGCGTTAACGGTAGCGGTATTGATCTTAGGCACCATTGCTGTATATGCGTTGTACAGGAATAGAAATAAGCAGCTTGATGCGTCTTCCGCTTCTTCGCTGCCCAAATTATAAAGAGATCGCATCCGAATGCCGACCGCGTCAGGCCTGATTTCAGGGATTGATAGGGTCGGTATTTTTTATGCGGATCTATTATGCAAACTAGGTGTGATTCATTGATTGCAAATGATTATCAATATCATTTATAATCTTCATTAAACTAGGAAATTGCCCTTAGGCGCATGAAAGGCAGAGTGCGAAGTGAATAAATCGGAGCAACTTGCGATGTGTCTGTATAAATTAGAAGACGTTAAGCGTTTGGGATCAAGCATGAGCTTTCCGGCGCAGGATCATGCTTTACATACACTGCTGCTTGTGCTGGAGGCAAGCGGAAGCATTGAAATCGGAACCCGGCAAATTATGTCCTTGCAGGATCGGCAGTTTTTTGTGATCGAGCCGAAAACTTCGGTGAGGCTCAAGCTTGCCTCGGAGCAGGAGCACCGGGCGGAATACTACTACATACGGTTCAAGGTTATTCAGGAAAGCGAGCAGGGACACTTCACCCCGGCGGTTATTGAGGACCCAGGGGAGCAGTTTATGGCCAATGATCCATTTCTAATAGATCGTCTCCGCGAAATGGAGAGCCATGTTAGAAGCCATAATCGTTGGAGTAGGATGAAGGCGAATATTATTTTTCAAGAAGCACTGTTGCTTCTATTTCAAGGTGCCAGCAGCAAGAGACAGCTAGACATAAGTCAGGCCATCGCCAAGACGCTCGATTATATGGAGCAGTATTACGCCGATTCGATCAATCGTGAGAAGCTTGCCGCATTGGCAGGCGTGAGTTCGGACTACTATACGAGAGCCTTTAAGAAAATAGTAGGCAAGAGTCCTATGGAATATTTAAGTGAAATTCGCATCAATCGGGCCAAGCAGCTCATACCTTCGGGCGATTCTATGCGCTCCATAGCTCAAAGCGTCGGTTTCAGCGACGAGTTCTACTTTAGCCGCAAATTCAAAGCGATGACGGGCCGTTCGCCGGTTACCTATTTAAAAACACTAAGGTGAAGCCCTAGAATCGCTTCGTTGAAGCCGTTGCTGACCGGTCATTTGCTGGCGCTTGGCATTGAGCCTCACGCTTCAGTTGTGAATCGAGCATGCCCGGTCGCGATGAGAGCTGGCGGCACGATGAATATCGGCGAGCTGATGCCTGATTTAGAGAAGCTTATGGCGGCTCGGCCGGATTTGATTCTGACCCGGGAACAGCGGGATTGCGGCAAGTCGCAGAAGGAGAAGATGTATGATCATATTGCGCCGACGATAACGCTGCCTTTTTACGATAGCTGGCGCAATCATTTGAAGACGGTTGCCAAAGTGGTCGATCGGGAACAGGAGGCTTATGACTGGCTGCAGCGTTATGATCGGCAAAGTACCATCATTCGCGATCGGCTGAGAAATAAACTGGGGGACGAGAGCGTTCTCGTGATTGGTATAAACAGAGGGAGAATTTGCGTGTACGGGCAACGCAATCTCGGTGCTGTTCTATACGAGGATCTCCAGCTTGCCGTCCCGAAAGGGGTGGCGGAAATTGCCCACTGTAAGGAGGTTACATTGGAACAGCTGGAGCAGTATGAAGCGGATCACATCGTATTGACGAGTTATAAACATGATGGCTCGGCTGCAATGGATTTGGCTATCCGCGAGCAGATTGACAGCTTATCTGCTAGAACGGCATGGCAGAATCTGAAGGCTGTACGAGACGGTTCTATACACTCCATGTACGATAGCCGTCATCTCTATACAAGCTATAATTCATGGTCGCATAAGCTATTATTGGAACAAATGGAGAGACTCCTGTTGTCGGATTCGTCCAAAGGCTGGTCGTAATTGTCCATGTTCATTCACCTCATATTTTGTATAATCGACAATGAGAATCAGTATCAGTTAAAAAGGGGAGAATGATAAACCATGTTCAAAGCAAGAAAAGAGATGCTACTGCTCATCTTTATTTTATCGATAATTCTCGTTATTTCAGGCTGCGGTGCTAAGCAAGCGACCACCGAGCCTTCATCCTCGGAGTCGTCGGCTTCGTCATCAACAACAGCCCCGGCGGAATCGTCGGCAGCAAACGCGGCTAATGAGGTTCGTTCGATCGAGCATGCGATGGGTACGACGGAAATTAAAGGTTCACCCCAGCGTATAGTCACGTTATACCAGGGAGCAACCGACGTTGCTGTTGCGATGGGCATTAAACCGGTGGGAATGGTGGAATCCTGGGTTGAGCAGCCGGTCTATAACTATTTGAAGCCAGATCTAGACGGAGTGCCGATTGTAGGGCTGGAGACGCAGCCGAACCTGGAGGAAATTTCGAAGCTGAAGCCGGATCTGATCATTGCCTCCAAAACAAGACACGAAGCGGTATATGATCAACTATCCCAGATTGCCCCCACGGTTACATCAGAGGCTCTATATGCCTTTAAAGATACAGCAGAAATGATGGGGAAAGCATTAAATGAGGAAGAGAAGGCACAGCAGCTTCTGAATGATTGGGATCAACGCGTGCAAGACTTTAAGGACAAGATCAGTCAAAAGACAGATATAGACTGGCCGAAGGAAGTAGCCGTCCTCAACTTTAGAGCCGATCATTCCCGCATTTATGTCAATGGCTTTGCGCCTGCTATTTTGTCGGAGCTGGGTTTTGTATTCTCTGAATACCAGCAGCAGGAGCGGGAGAAGGGTGAAGTCGTAATCAGGCTGATGAACAAAGAAGGAATACCGAGCATGAACGCAGGCGTGTTCTATATTTTCAAATTCGATGATGCCGGTGAGGAAGAGGTTCAGAGATCATATGAGGAATGGACGAGTCATCCGCTGTGGAGGAATCTGGACGCCGTCAAGAATGATCAAGTATTTATGGTCGATGAAGTGTACTGGAACCTTGGCGGAGGCATCATTGCTGCCAACCATATGCTAGACGAAATCTATGACTATTACGCCTTGGCCAAATAAATGATATGACAGCACTTATTTCACGAAATTCATCGAAATTCATCGGCTTCGTGATCGCATTTTGTCTGTTTGCCCTTTTCTTTATGTCGAGTATTGCGTTTGGGCAGACGTCGATGACTTTGGGGACGGTGTTGGATGCTTTTATCCATTACGATCCTGCTTCGTCGGATCATATCATTATCCGTACGACCAGAGTCGATCGGGCTGTGATTGCAGCCGTTATCGGAGCAAGCTTAGCCATCGCGGGAACCTTAATGCAGGCGCTGACGCGAAATCCGCTGGCTTCACCTAGCATTTTTGGAATTAATGCCGGGGCTATCTTTTTTATTGTGATGGCAGCTACTTTTTTCTCTATATCTTCGTTACTGCAATATATGTGGCTTGCATTCCTGGGGGCAGCCGCTGCGGCGGCCCTCGTTTATTTTTTAGGCTCCTTGGGCGGTGAAGGGCTGTCCTCCCTTAAGATCGTCCTTGCCGGTGCAGCCGTCTCGGCATTATTCACCTCATTTACGAGCGGTATGCTTGTGATTAGTGAGAACAGTCTGCAGGGTGTATTGTTCTGGTTAGCTGGTTCGGTGTCAGGAAGGACGCTGGATATGCTGTTGCCGCTCTTGCCATTTATGGCTGTTGCCGGTCTTTTGGCGTTTGGCCTTGGAAACTCGATCAATATTTTGACGTCAGGGGATGAAGTTGCGAAGGGGCTTGGCCAACGAACTACTCTCGTGAAGCTGCTTATGGCTGTTGTCGTTGTTGTGCTGGCCGGGGGGGCGGTTGCGATCGGCGGCTCCATCGGCTTTATCGGCCTGATCGTGCCTCATATCGTACGCGGGCTTATCGGGATTGACCATCGCTGGGTTATTCCATACAGCGCATTGCTGGGAGCCAGCACACTTTTGCTGGCGGATATCGGCTCTAGGTTTGTTATTATGCCGCAGGAGATGCCCATTGGCGTGATGACGGCATTCCTCGGGGCGCCATTTTTTATCTATTTGGCACGCAGGGGGTTCCGAGAGAAATGAAGCAGCATATTACGTTAGGGAATCGGCCCAGCACGGTATCCTCCCAGCTAAAGAGGAAATGGGTCGTCAGTTTGCTGTCATTAATAGCTATAACCTTGATTATATTTATTACCGGATTATCGATTGGCAGTTCGATGATTCATCCGCTGGCTGTGGTGCAGCATCTGTTGGGATTCGGTACGGGCGAATACGATTTTATTATTGATACCCATCGATTGCCTCGAATGCTTCTTTCTTTGCTAGTGGGAGCTTCCCTTGGTTTGTCAGGTTTAATTCTGCAAGGAATTGTGCGCAATCCGTTGGCTTCTCCGGATATTATTGGGATAACCGGCGGGGCCTCGGTCGGGGCGATAATCTTTATTACGTATGGCTTAGGGACGATGAGCATTAAGCTGCTGCCACTTGCGGCGATCATTGGAGCGGCCGTAGTTTCCTTTGTGATCTATGCGCTGTCCTGGAACAAAGGGGTTACTCCATTTCGGCTGGTGCTGATCGGAATCGGAGTGGCCGCGGTGACGAGCGGTTTGACGACGATGATGATCGTTCTGAGCCCGGCTGAAACGGCCAGTAAAGCCTATTCCTGGATGACGGGGAGCGTCTATGGAGCGACATGGGGGCACGTTCACTCGATGCTGCTATGGTTTATTGGGTTTGCACCGTTGGTTTTGTTCTTTGCTAGGGCGGTGAATGTTCATGAGCTTGGGGACATTGTCGCGGTTGGACTCGGAGCAAGGGTGGAGCTGCAGCGCTTGGGGCTTCTGGTTATAAGCGTGGCACTGGCCGGAGCTGCGGTTGCTTATGCCGGAGGCATAGGATTTGTCGGATTAATCGCCCCTCATGTAGCAAGAAGGCTGGTGGGGCGATCATTCGCCGGGCTTGTACCGATTACGATGCTTATCGGGGGGCTTATTGTTTGCGTATCGGATGTCATTGCGAGAACGGCTTTTCTACCTCTTGACATACCTGCGGGTGTGTTTACAGCGGGAATTGGCGCGCCTTTTTTTCTCTATTTGCTGTATAGAAAGCAGAAATAGGTTCTAAAGAAATAGGTACGATGGAAAGGGGGCTGCATGAACGAAATGAACGTGAAAATGTCCTTGCTGGAACAGACAGAATGGGATTATTTGACCCATCATTTACGGCTTACAAGTACCGTGTCCTCCGATAAGGAGCGCTCGATTTCCGCTGCGGATTTGCTGGATGAGGTGAAAAGCGGGCCATACCTCGATCGGTTGGCTAGCGTATTTGAATCACCCAACAGAATGGTAACGGCATCGTTATTCGCCAAAAGATACGCAGCCATGCTAGTGTCCTCCGGGCTCTATGCGATGACGATGTACGATAAGGGGCTCAAGCTGTCGATTGCCAATTGTCATTTGGAATCTACGATCATTGACGAGAGATGGATGCCGAATGTGCGATTATCCGATGTTCGGGTCACAGAGCCAACAGGCAGTGATCGGGAGGCGTGGAGAGAGCAGGTGACCCGGTCGATATTCGGTGATCATCTGGGCGTCGTGTGGCGTTCAATTTCCAAAGCGGCTAAAATTCCGCGCACGATTCTGTGGGAGAATACAGCCATTTACGTATATGTCTTATACGAGTCCAGAATGGCCGAAGAAGCGGATGAGGGCAGACGAGTGCGAGTGCAAGAGGATTTAGCCTATTTGACAGCTGGCGCTCCGGCAGAGTTATTTGGCGAGAACTATAATCCGCTCGCTAAATACTATAGTCCCAAATGTATGGTGGAAGGAGTAGCCAAGCCGATCCGCCCGCGAAAAACCTGCTGCTTTTTTTATCAAGTGGATGAAGATGAAGACTATTGCAACAGCTGTCCAAAGAGAAGAGCGTGATTTGTCCTGTAACTCATATTGACATCGTTTCCGATGTGGATATGAGTTTTTTGTATTGGGGATGAATATAACTGTGAAATTGTTGTAAAAGTCATATTTGAATTCTATTTTTATCCATATAATAAACCCCAATCCATGATGGAAGATAGATTTTGAGAAGGAAGGAAGAGTTGCGGTTGCGGGTTCAAACTCATAAATTATTTTATACGATTGGATTTCTCCAGTTTTTCATGAGTGAGATTACGGGCACCACGTTAATTTTATTTCTTCTCGCCAAGGGCTTATCGCTCCAAACCGCGAACTTTTTGCTTGTTATTTTCTTTGTTAGCATTTTTCTGTTTGAAATTCCGACAGGCGCAATAGCCGATAAATATGGTAGGAAGATTTCTGTCATTCTCGGGCTGGTCTGCTTTCTCGTATACAGTATTTTATTCATGCAATCGGAACGGATTGAAGTGCTGGTTGTTGCCCAAGTTTTTGGCGGCTTGGCTATTTGTCTGCAGTCGGGTGCGTTGGAATCATGGGCCGTGGAGAATAGTCATCAGCCGATGGAGGTTCTATTTACGACGGCGAATAGTATCCAGTATATCTCTGGATTTATCTGCGGACTATTGGGGGCGTTTCTCGCCGTGTACAGTTACTTTCTCCCTTGGCTTGCCAGCATTCTATCTACTCTGTTAGCGATATTGCTATGCGTCTTCTATATGCATGAGAATAAAAGGGGGTTTGCTCGAATCAAGAGTAGAAATGTAGTCGCCATCATTCGGGAAAGTGTCGGAACTAGTCTGCAGAACAAGTCGATATGGATCATTTTTATAATAGGATTGTTTATCAGTTTCTCCAATTCTGCAGGCAACACTTTCCAACAGCCTCGTCTTGTAGGCCTTTCTGAACAAGGAGTCTGGATAATGGGTATCATCAAAGCAGCTTATTCCCTTTGTATGACATTGGGCAGTTACCTCGTGCGGAGGTTGAGCAAGAACAACAGCGATATTAGAGTGCTTATGTATGCTTGCGGGATGATCGGCGTTTGGCTTATTTTTGCGGGTTCTCTGAATACTTTTTATCCGGTGCTCATGACTTTCTTAATTTATGAGGTGGGTCGGGGAATGTACCCGGCGGCGAAGCAAATTTACTTGAACAAAAGAATTTCCGATGAGTATCGTTCCACCCTATTATCTTTTGACTCAGCAGTTTCTCAGCTTGGAGTGTGCATTGGCCTGATTGTCACCGGGATCATCAGCCGGAATTTTACGGATTTGACCTCGGATCAGACGCCGATTCAAATATCCTGGATACTATGCGGCGCGGTTGCCTTAGTTCCGGTCGTACTGCTTGGTATCGCAACCAGAAAGCGCAGACAGCAAGAATGAATACGCACAGGCGAGTTCCACGTCCCTTGTTCCTTGTCCCCCAATAACCCTTCGGTTATAGTTGAATTATAGAAGAATACGGTTATGAAAGGGACGAGCATGGCAACGATTCATGATGTAGCATTAAAAGCGGGGGTATCGGTTACGACGGTATCTCGCGTGATGAATAATCGGGGATATATTAGCGAAGCTACGCGCACCAAGGTGTTTGCAGCTATGGACGAGCTGGGGTACCAGCCGAATGAGATTGCCCGCTCCTTGCTCCGCAAGCAGTCGAATATTCTAGGGCTTATTGTACCTAGCGTGTCGCATCCGTTCTTTAGCGAGCTGGCGGATCGCGTGGAATATTACGCTTATCAGAAGGGGTATAAGGTGCTGCTCTGCAATTCGCAGCTTGATCCCGTCAAGGAGCGGGATTATATCGAGATGCTGAAACGCAATCGCGTCGATGGGATTATTATGGGAAGTCACACCCTGGAGGTGGATGAATACATGAGCCTTCGCTCGCCGATCATTACGTTTGACCGGCAGATCGGGAAGGACATCCCTTACATCAGTTCGGACAACTATGAGGGAGGCAGGCTGGCGACGGAAAGGCTCATTAGCCAAGGCTGCCGTAAAATTGCCCATATTTGCGGTAATTTGCAGCTCGATCTGCTGGCGAATCGCAGAACAGATGCATTTCGCGATGTCATTCAGCAGCGTGGAATCGAACATCTCATTATTCAGACAAATATGAACGTATTTGACCAGGCGCGTTATGAGCAACTGCTGCGTGAGCTGCTGCTAGCGCATCCGGACATTGATGGCATATTTGCGACAAGTGATATTATCGGAGCATTTGCTCTAAAGGAGTGCGAGCTGGCAGGCAAGCGGGTGCCAGAGGACATTAAAATCATCGGCTATGATGATGTGAACGCGGCTCGTTGGCTATCGCCGGAGCTGACCACCGTTCGCCAGCCAATCGACGACTTTGGCAGGCTTGCCGTCGAACTGCTCAGTAAGCAGGTGGAAGGTGAAACCGTTGAAATCGAAAACGCTTTGCCTGTGGAGTTAGTTGTGCGGGGCACGGCTTAATCAAATCGTATAGGAACGCATCCATCTGATATTCAAGATGGGTGCGTTTTTTTTGGCTGAGCAAAGATTTTTTAAAAATTGTATGTCAAACGATTGACATATGTTAAAGGTTTGACATACAATTTGAATTACAACACAGCTGCAAGCGATTACATTTTCTTGGGATATTAAGCGCTCGCAGCACCAAAAGTAAACTATTATCAACTCTAGCAACGGGGGGAAAAGAATGAAGCGATTAAATGGGTTAAGCATGACGGTGGTAGTTGTACTTATGGCACTAATTGTGTCGGCATGTGGCGGAGATGGTAGTACAAGCAGTGGTACAAACAGTGGAACGACAAATGCCGCAAACGGAACAAACACTTCAGGCAAAGCGGTCAAAATTTCTATATTAAATTCGAAAGGCGAAATTCAGGCGCAGCTTGAAGAGGCGGCGAAGACGTTCCATGAGGATAACCCGGATATTACCCTGGAAATCATGGCTGCTCCGGCAGGCACCTCTCCATTCGAGCGGGCTTCCACTTTATATGCCTCAGGAAATCCGCCGACGATGATGATGCTCGATACGGGAGATGTAGAGAAGTTTAAGGATCGGATTCTTGATTTGAGCGAGGAGAAGTGGAATGCGGATGCCGTCGAGAATGCGACGAACCTGACGACATTCGACGGCAAGAACTATGGCTTTCCGCTAGCGATCGAAGGCTACGGCTTCATTTACAACAAAGCGATCCTTGATGAAGCGGTGGGCGGGAGCTTTGATCCAGCGACGATAAAGACCAGAGACGATCTGGAGAATTTGTTCAAGCAAATTGAAGCATCCGGCAAAAAGGCGCTGATCATCTCTCCGATGGATTGGTCGCTCGGAGCGCACTTCCAGCCGTTGGCTTATGCGGGACAGAACAAGGACATGGCTGAAGTGAACAAATTCATGGATTCACTGAAGGCAGGCACAGAGGATTTATCGAGTAATGCCGTGCTGAATGGCCTGCTGGATACGTTTGATATGATGAAAAATTACAATATCGACAAGAAGTCTCCATTAGCGGGAGTATATGAGCGCGGCCCTGAAGTTCTCGGTAAAGGCGAAGTAGGCATTTGGTTCCAAGGCAACTGGGCATGGCCGCAAATTCAAGATTTCGACACCGCGGACGGAGCCTATGGCTTCCTGCCGGTACCGATTAGCAACAACCCGGACGATTACGGCAACCAGGAAATTTCATCGGCTGTTTCCAAGCGAATTATTGTAGACAAAGAGAAGAGTTCGCCAGAACAGCAGGAAGCCGCTAAGAAGTTCCTAAATTGGATCGTATACGAAGAAAAGGGTCAGGATTTCCTGGTGAACCAAGCGAGCATCATTCCGGCGTTCAAGAATATTACACTTCCAGCCGCTGATCCACTCGGTCAGTCCATTCAGGACTACATTGCCAGAGGCAAATCCCAGGAATCGATGAGTACTCTTCCAGCGGATCACTGGGCAAAGGTCGGAGCTTCGATGCAGAAATATTTAGGCGACGCTGGCGATCGGGCTACACTGATTAAAGAAATCGAAGAGTACTGGACAAGCGTGAAGTAACCTATCTAATTTAACATCAGCTGAAAAGACGATAGTGATGGGTAAGAACACATATATCGTGTATCTTATCCATCGCTTTCTTCACAATGACAGAGGAAAAGAGGAATCGTTATGATCAAAGAAAAGGAATGGTGGCCACGGCTTAAGACGAGATTACTGTTTACCGGTCCGACCTTATTCGCTTTTCTTACCGTAATGATCGTTCCATTTATATATGGTATTTATCTGACCTTCACGAATTGGGACGGCATCGCGACGACGCATACGCTGGTAGGGTTTGAGAACTATGGAAAAGTGTTTCAAGACAAGGTCTTCTGGAAGTCCTTTGGTTTGACGCTGAAATATGTACTGTTTACTGTCATCCTGGTCAATACCGTTGCCTTCCTATTAGCCTTCGGACTAACGAGAGGATTGAAAGGCCAGAATATATTCCGGGCCGGGTTCTTCATACCGAATCTGGTCGGCGGCATCGTGCTCGGTCTGATCTGGCAGTTTATTTTCTCGAATGTTCTGGTATACGTGGGAGAGAAGGCGGGAATTCAGCTATTCAGCACATCCTGGCTGGCTGATCCGCAGAAGGCCTTCTGGGCTCTCATTATTGTGACCATCTGGCAGTACGCCGGGTATATGATGGTGATTTATATCGCTGGACTCATGAGCGTACCCAACGATATATTGGAGGCAGCGAGCATCGATGGCGCAAATGGCTGGACGAAGCTGCGGACGATGACTTTGCCGCTGATGGTTCCTTCGTTTATCGTTTGTATATTTTTAACGCTGCAGCGGGGCTTTATGGTCTATGACGTCAACCTGTCTCTGACGAAGGGCGGGCCCTTCAAGAGTACGGAAATGGTCTCGATGCATGTCTATGAAAAAGCGTTCCTCTCCCGTGATTACGGTCTAGGACAAGCGGAAGCGCTAGTACTCTTCCTTCTTGTCGCAGTAATTACGCTGCTTCAGGTGTATTTTGGGAAGAAGATGGAGGTGGAGGCCTAATGGACACGGCTCGTAAAGGATTCGCTGGGGTATGGTTGAAAACGATTGGATTAACCCTAGTGCTCGTACTATTTATTTTTCCATTTATTTTTCTGCTGATTAACTCGTTCAAGGCCAATACGGCGATTACTTCAAACCCGTTATCCCTGCCGCAAAGCCTGGATTGGACGAACTATCACAACGCGTTTGAGAAGATGAACTATACAGCTTCATTTATGAACTCACTTACCGTAACCATTTTAGGAGTAGCGTTAATATCGCTTTTTGCCGCCATGACGGCGCATTATTTCGTACGCAATCAGACGAAATTTAATCAATATACCTTCATGATGATGGTTGCTGCGATGATCATTCCTTTCCAGGCGATTATGATTCCGCTAGTCAAAATTTATGGAACGCTGGGCATGCTGGATAGCAAATGGGCTCTCATCTACATGTATTTAGGCTTTGGCAGCCCGCTGGCGGTGTTCATCTATCACGGCTTTGTGAAGGGGGTGCCCGCGGAGCTGGAGGAAGCGGCTCTGATCGATGGCTGTACCCGAACGCAAACGTTCTTTCGGATCGTATTTCCCGTACTGGCTCCGACCACTGCGACCATATCAATATTGAACGTGCTGTGGATTTGGAATGATTTCCTTCTACCATCTCTCATTTTGGTTTCTCCGCACAATCGGACGCTGCCGCTCTCAACATTCAGCTTCTATGGGACGTATTCCGTGGACTACGGGCCGCTGATGGCCGGGCTAGTACTTACCATTTTGCCGGTGATGCTGGTCTATTTATTCGCTCAGAGATATATCATTCAGGGAGTTATGCAGGGCTCTATCAAATAAGCAATTGTACAGGAGGAATTATGACTATCCTAAGGACTTACACGTTGGAACAGGCAAATGAGTTCATCAGGGATTCGAAGCATTTGCTGAAGAACGATTACAGGCTTAATTATCATCTGATGGCTGAATTCGGTTGGATGAATGATCCTAATGGCTTTATCCATTATAATGGGGAGTATCATTTATTTTATCAGCACTACCCTTACAAGCCGGTGTGGGGACCGATGCATTGGGGCCATGCCGTTAGCCGGGATCTAGTGAATTGGAAATACCATCCGGTAGCCCTTGCGCCGGACGAAGCATACGACAAGGGGGGCTGTTTCTCCGGCAGCGCCGTCGCCAAGGATGGTAAGCTTGTGCTTCTGTATACAGGGCATGTGGTGACCGGGCCGAACTCGGATCAAGATTATGAGCAGGTTCAGGCATTGGCAATCTCAGAGGATGGGGTGAACTTCCATAAACACGAGGGCAACCCGATCATCGGCCGCAATCAAATCCCAGAAGGGGTTAGCCGGAAGGACTTCCGCGACCCGAAGGTGTTCGAATACAACAATCAGTATTATATGGTGTTGGGCTCAAATGATGCACAGGGCAACGGGCTCGTATTGCTGTACCGCTCGGAGGATTTGCTTAGCTGGTCGTTTGTTAACATATTAGCCAAAAGCGACGGTACCTTCGGCGATAACTGGGAATGCCCGGACTTGTTCCTGCTTGGGGACAAGGCGATTCTGATGATGTCGCCGCAGCGAATGCCAGCGCAAGGAGAGCAGTACAACAATCTTCATTCCAACATGTATATGGTGGGCGAATTCGACGCCGAGGCCGGGACATTCACGTCCGAGCGCTACGCTCAAGTTGACCATGGCTTCGACTTCTATGCGCCGCAGTCTACACTGGATGCTCAGGGAAGACGAATCGTTATCGGCTGGATGGATATGTGGGAAGAGGATATGCCGACCCAGCAAGGGCATCATTGGGCTGGTGCCATGAGCTTGCCGCGCGTGGCGGTGCTGGATGGCGACCGGATCTTGTTCAGCCCGGTGGAAGAGATCGAGTCGAGTCGCAGTAATGCTTATGAACAGGCAAATATCGAGCTAAGCGGGGAGCGGCAATTAGCGATCTCTGGCGACAGCTACGAGCTGCAAGTCGAGTTTGAAGCGGGGGATGCGCAGCAATTCGGCCTTAAGCTCCGAACGGATGAGGCGGGGAAAGAAGAGACGGTCATCGCCTATCATCAGGAAGAAGGAATGCTGCTGCTCGATCGGGAGCGGGCAGGCATCGGCCCCGGCGGCCAGCGCAAAGCGGCTGTACCCCTTGAGGACGGCAAGCTCTCGCTGCGGATTTTCGTAGATAAATCCTCGGTAGAGGTGTTCGCTGGCGACGGCGAAGTAGTTATGACGGCACGGATTTACCCCGGTGTGGATTCTCGGGGCATCAAGCTATTCTCGACAGGCGAGAGCCAAGTAACGATGCTGCGGAAATGGGATATTTCCCAAGCATAACGACAGCGATCGAATATTCGTATTCGCTGCTTATATTGATAGGAAATCAAGCTCAAAAACTTGCTTTGCAAGTTTAGAGCATGACATATGAGGGGGCGCATGCAAATGACGACAGTGTATACGATTGGCGAGGCATTGATTGACTTCATTCCTGCAAGCAAGGGTGTGGAGCTGAAGAACGTGGAGAGCTTCACCAAAGCGGCAGGCGGTGCGCCGGCGAATGTCGCTTGTGCGGTCGCTAAGCTTGGCGGTCATGCTGCGTTCATCGGCAAGCTCGGGGCAGATGCGTTTGGTGAATTTCTGGTGGACAAGATGGCCGCTAGCAGTGTAGATGTATCGCGCGTGCTGCGCACAAACGAAGCGAACACGGCGCTAGCGTTCGTCAGTCTGAGGGAAGACGGCGATCGGGACTTCTCCTTCTATCGTAATCCGAGCGCGGATATGCTGCTGCACGAAGATGAAATTAGCGACGATTGGTTCGAGAAAGGGGATCTCCTGCACTTTTGCTCCGTGGATCTGATCGAAGCTCCGGTGAAATACGCCCACCGGAAAGCGATTGAGCTAGCGCGGGAAGCGGGAGCGGTCATCAGCTTCGACCCGAACGTCAGGCTTCCCTTATGGCCGGACAAGGAGTCATGCCGTCGCGCGATTCATGAGTTTCTCCCGCTGAGCCATATTGTAAAGATCAGCGATGAGGAGCTGGCGTTCATTACGGGGATCGCTGATGAGAAGACGGCAATCTCGTCGCTATTCGTCGGAGATGTGCAGCATGTGATTTACACGCGCGGCGCGGCGGGAGCGACCTGGTTCTCGCGGGGCGGCCTGGAGGTGTCCGTACCCGGAAATCGGGTGGACGTTGCGGACACGACGGGGGCTGGCGATTCGTTTATCGGGGCGCTGCTGTATCAAGCGCAGATGATGCCGCAATGGCTGGAGCAATTAGAGCAGGTGGATCGCAAGCAAGTGGAGGAGCTGCTGAAGTTTGCTAACGCCGCCGCAGCTATTACCGCGAGCCGCCCAGGGGCGATCGATGCGCTGCCGTCCTTGCATGATGTCGAGACCTTCCTTGAAAGAGAAGAGAATTAATATAGCAATGAAGACCCTGCCAAATTGCTAGGGTCTTCAGTGCTATATCTTTCTTCTCCAGGCCTTCCTTGATTTAGCGCATGATAAGCGGGTCAGACGGCTATTTTACTAAGACAACGGCCAGCAAGTATAGTATAATGATCCGTTGAATGTGTATTATTGCATGCGCATATTACGACGAACCATTTTTGCGCACAATACAGAAAAGCACCTAGTCGCGCAGCAGCTCATCAAAGAATAACTGATGTGCCAAGATGGAGGAATTTGTATCATGAAAAAACATCCAGAGACTCATTCCCACACGGAGCTGGAATCGGCCTCTCGGGTTTGGCTGTTGATTCTAGGCATTGTTTTCCTAGCCACGAACCTGCGAGCCCCGATTACCTCCGTAGGCCCTTTGGTTGAAATTATCCGTGCCGATCTAGGCATATCCAATACGTTAGCCGGGCTGATCACTACACTTCCGCTAATCGCTTTTGCCTTATTATCTCCCGTTGCTCCGAAGCTGGCTCGCCGTTACGGCATGCCGCTCGTTCTTTTCGTATCTGTGCTGATGCTTGGGGTTGGCGTACTGATTAGATCCGCTTGGGGGATCGGGGCGCTGCTTATCGGTACGGTCGTCTTGGGGCTGGCTATTTCGGTCTGCAACGTTCTTATGCCGAGTTTAATCAAAGAGAAATTCCCGCTGCGCATAGGGCTTATGATCGGCGTATATTCGGTAGCCATGAACTTGACCGGAGCCATCGCTTCCGGGATCAGCGTGCCCGTTGCCGAGGGGGCGGGTCTCGGGTGGAAAGGGGCGCTGGCGATCTGGGCGGTGCTCGCTTTGATCGCTGCCTTGTTATGGGCTCCTCAGCTGCGACGCCAGCGCCAGCAAGCGAATATATCCAGTAAGCTGGACAAGCCTGTGAACGTATGGAAGTCCGCTCTGGCCTGGTACGTGACCCTGTACATGGGTCTGCAATCGCTGCTGTTCTATGTCGTTGTAACCTGGCTTCCCGATATATTAAAGAGCCAGGGCATGACGGCGGATTCGGCAGGCTGGACCCTTTCGTTCATGCAGTTGTCCGTACTGCCAATTACTTTTCTTATGCCTATCATTGCAGGCCGCGTAAAGAATCAAGTCGGTTTGATGATTATCACGGTATCCTTCTTCTTTGTGGGAATCGGCGGGATTCTGTACGGTAGCGACAAGCTGACGATGCTGTGGGCAATCATGATCGGTATCAGCTTAGGCAGCTCCTTTAGTCTGGCGATGATGCTGTTCGGACTAAGGACAAGCAACGCTTACGATGCAGCTGAATTATCGGGAATGGCTCAATCGGTGGGCTACTTGCTGGCTGCGGTCGGACCGACGTTTGTCGGTTACCTGCATGATGCGACGGGCGGCTGGCGGATGCCGATGTATTTCTTGGTTGGTGTAGCCTTGCTCGTGCTTATTTTCGGCATAGCATCTGGACGGAACCGACTCATTGGACAATCGGCCACTGGACAATCCTAAATTCAAGAATGTGAACAAGATACCATGCATACGAAAGAAGGAGCCTTCTCCGTCTAGGAGAGGCTCCTTTCTTAGTAATTGAAGGCTCTGGGATAACTAGGGTTTAAACTGCAGCATCGGGCTTTGCCGGAAGCTCATCATTTGCATGATGTATTGCCGATTCTTGCTGACAAAGCTGGAGGGGGACTCTTGCAGCAGATAGCTTTGACCTACGGCATAGCTGGCGATGTAGGTTTCCCACTCGGAGAAATTTTCCTTAATCATGGGAATGATCCGGCCGATATAACTCCACATTTCATCCTCCGATAGATAGCCTACCTGCTTGCCGGCAAAGCATTTCAACATAATCCAGGAAAAATCATAAGCAGCGATGCCCCCAGGGGGCAGACTCCATAGGTAACGGCTGACAACCGTGAGCTGGCGTCTTCTTTGTTCATTCGTCAGAAGCTGAATATATCGGCTCCGCTCTGCGGCGGAAAGCATAGAGAGAAGGCAGGAGTCTCGGAAGAATTCATCCCGGCGGCCTGTCTCCAAGTACCATTCTATATCCGCTATCAGTTGTTCTTTATCATGGAGCTCGTGTTGTTTAAGAAAGCTGCGCATGCGATTCCACATTTCGTACTGCATCTTCGGATTCATCATGAAGTAGCCTACCTCCTGGCCGATGGAGCATAAGGAAAGCACAGCATGGACGTAAGGCATCCAGGCCTTGCGTTCTTCCTGCGTATTAATATTCATTGGCTTGTATCCCCCCAACGCTAATTGTAGCGAATATATCTCCATTGTCTGCGCAGCTCCTGCAGAAACGGAATGTAGAACAGGATAAGGAGGAGCGTCAAGTACAGGCTGTTTGCCGGCAGTTCGGCGATCGGATTGCTCTTGCTGACTCCGTCTTTGACGATGACATAATAATCGGTTAGCGGATAGCCGTCCAAGTAATTGGAGGAACCCGACAGATTCTGCTGCCAATTATCAATTTCACGCTGGAGCTGCTGGGGTAGAGCAGGCTGCGCACTTCCTGCAATTTCCAACGTCTCCCCTTGGTAAGCTGCCATCGCTTGGTCGTAATTTGCAATAATGATTACAGAGGCGTCTCCGGCATAACCAATACAGACATACCCGCTAATTTGATTCATCAGCCCGAGCTTCTTGGCTTCGTCCATATGGATATATTGATATGGCGAAGCCTTGTCATCTTCGTCACTGATTTCCAGAATGCCGAGATACTTGATGTTGGTCAGCTTCAATTGAACGGCATGATTTCCGGTCGGCAATGCTTCAAGTTCAGTGGCATTGTGAATGGCAATTGCTTCGGGCTGTAGAAATAGATGTTTCGCAAAGACCCAAGGGGTTGTGCCAGTATGCTTGACTACGGACTGACCAATGATGAGATGAAGAACAATAATGATGGCCAGGATATGCCATCTTCGTGAAAGGAGCAGCATTGCCGCCCTCTGAAGCCGGCTTCGCAGAGGAAGCCGACCTAGCTGCTCGTTGATTTTTCGCTTCGCATTTTTGCGCTCCTGTCCCTTCAACTGCTGTAATTGCTCTTCGAGACAGCGCTGAATTTGTGCCAGATAGAGCACGGCTTCGATTTCTTCACGATCTATCGCCAACACTTGATTGAAGGCATTCTGAGCCTGTTCCAGCTGTCCCAGCTTGAGATGACATTGTCCTGCTAGGGAGAGAGCTTCCGCGTGACGCGGGATTTGGGCCAGAACTTGGTGCACATCCCGAAGCGCCTCATCAGCTTTATTCATCCTGAGCAAGAAGCGTACACGCAATATTACGGCATCATGGCTATTGGGGTTTAGTCGGATATACTCATTACAGGAGTCTAGAGCATTATCCCAATCGCTAGTTCGGCGGTAGAACTCGGTTTGCAGCCGGAGTAGATCCTTGTCCTCTTTAAAAATGCTGCGTGCTTTAATTAAATGTACATGAGCTGACCGGATATCGTTCTCTAGAAGCGCCAAGGCGACGGCTTCCCGATAGCGCAGAAAGTCATCATAGCGGACAAGGGTATCTTGCGCCTGCAAGAGGGCGCCGTAATCCATCTGGAGTCCGGGGAATTCCATAACGGCATAGGCGTATATTTTTGGATATTGTTCGGCAAAATCTGTATCTTCTATGCTGCGTGCCCGCCAGCGGAAGGAGTCCTCAAGTAGATGCCAGACTTCACTCGGCAGGAAATAATGCTGCTCGAAATAGTCGAGCAGGATAGCGGATAGCACTCGCTGGTAGTCAATGTTCCAAAGCGTATCGGAGCTTAATAGCTCCAGCCAGGAGCGGGTATCCATCCGAGCCGGGAAATTCGAATATAATGCCTTCACCTGCTCCATAAATATACTTACGGGATGCTCAGGATCATCGTAATCCTCGTCAAGCTCTTCATCTATATCAAACGGATCATCTGCTTCGCCATCATGGCCGAGATCATATTCATCATCCTCAACGTCTTCAGCTGAATCGTCGTAATCCCCATCGCTCTCTACATTGAACGGTATTTCCTTATTCTCTTCACTTCGCTGATCCAACTTTTCTTCTGCATCGAAAGTGCTCCACTTGGGGAGACGAGGAATTCGAGGCATGTCTTGTTCCGTCGATTCCTCTTGTTCGGTTTCGAGCTCAGCCTCCTGATAAGGATTCCATCTGTCTTCTGAGTCGCTATCCCCGTCCTCATCCTGCCTAGGGTCAAGGAAAGGAGAGGAGGATGTCTCCTCCTCTTCTTCCTCTTCCGTGAATGAATGATGAGCCTGTGATTGCTGGTACTGCTTCGCCAGCTTCATGGCTAGATCATAAGCTTCCCTGAGTTGCTGGTACCCTTGTGGATCATCCTCGGGATGATGGATTCGCAGCTTCTTGGCATAGGCTCTTCGGATCGTCGGTATATCATAAGTTTGTTCTATGCCGAGCGTCGCCCATATCCTCAATAGTAGTCACTCCACTTCTCCAGATGCTCAAGCTGTTTGCTGAGCTTCGCAGCAGCCTTTTTCACCTCTTGTTCATTCTGGGAAGCCAGCACTTTCTCGAACTCTAGCAGGAGAAAGGCGATTTCTTCCCGCTTCTCACCAAGCGCTTCTTCGTACAGCCGTTCGCCCCTAGCGAGGAGCAGCCGGTTTTCGCTCCGCTCGCGCGGATGAATTTTAATATCCTTCAATTCATTCAATCGTCTTTGGATGTCTTCTTGCGTCAGGAGCCCAGGGTTTTTCTCGATAATAATCGTTTTCTTCGCCCCTGTGCTCTGTGTCGTTACCTCGACCTCCAAAATTCCATTAATGTCGTAGGTAAATCGTACATCAATGGATTGCGCTCCCGCTTTATCGGGCGGAACGTCAATCTCTAGCTCCCCAAGCTTGATGTTATTGGCAACCAAACGGCTTTCTCCTTGATAGACATCGACGGCAATTTGCTTTTGTTGGTCATGAAGGGTGCAGTAGGATTCCACTTTACTTACAGGGATTGGCGTATTACGCTCAATTATCGGCGAGAAATGACCATCCTCGAACTGATTGCTGCCCATGCGTTTGGTGGTTTCAATCCCCAGCGTATAAGGACAAACATCCGTCAACACAACTTCTTTGAGGCTTTCGTTTCTCTCTTTGAGCGCAACCTGGATAGCCGCGCCAAGCGCGACGGTTTCGTCTGGATTGACTCCAGCAAATGGAAGGCGGCCGAACATCTTGGTGACAATTGATTTGATGATCGGCATACGTGTTGCGCCCCCGATAAGAATGACCGCGTCCATGTCACGGGGAGATAGCGCGGCATCTCTCAGAGCCCTTTCAATAGGGTGACGAAGACGGAGCATGAGCTGAGCGGAAATTTTCTCGAATTCGTCACGATTCAGGCTCATCTCATAAGTGGCATCATCGATGATGAAGGTCATGGAGCCGGAAGATTCCTGTCCCAAAGCCCGTTTGCATATTTCGGCCTGCTTGAACAAGGCGGAACGTGCTTTGAGATCGAGGGCGGAATAATCTAGCCCATGCTTCTGCACAAAATAAGAGACGAGCAGTTCGGTGAAATCCTCGCCGCCCAAATAGTTGTCTCCCGCAATCGACTTGACTTCCATCACGCCTTCGAAAAATTCAAGGATCGACACGTCAAAGGTGCCGCCCCCAAGATCAAAGACTAGAAACTTGGTCTCCGATTCCTCCTGATGCAGCCCATAGGTGATCGCTGCTGCCGTCGGCTCGCTAATCAGCCGCTCTACCTTCAACCCGGCAAACTCTGCCGCGCGCTTTGTTGCTTTACGCTGGGTGTCATTGAAATAAGCGGGCACGCTAATGACTGCCTCGATCACTTCCTGGCCAAGAAAAGCTTCCGCATCAGCCTTTAGCGACTTTACGACAAATGAAGAGAGCTCCTCGGGTGTAAAAGTATACTTGCCCATGCGATAAAGCTTCTCTGTGCCCATGTAGCGTTTAAAGGTAGAGGCGGTAAGATCGGGATGTGTCATCAACCGCTCCTTTGCGATTTGCCCGACTAAAATTTCACCAGTATCATCTACGCCGACCACCGATGGCGTCAGATGTTCCCCATATACGTTCGGTATTATTTTTGGACCTTCTTCCGTCCAGTAGGCCACAAGACTATGGGTCGTCCCCAAATCAATCCCAATCATCGTCATTTAGGCAACCTCTTTCTCTATTATGTATTGGTTTACTAGGTATATATCGACATATTTTATCATAAATTTCATAAATTCCTCCAGATGCAATCTATGTCCTAATCGTTGATTATTCATAGGATAGGGGAATTGCGCCATTTGAATCATATCACCCCATAAGCAAATGTGATACTATTCAAATTCAGTAGGTGAATTATATCACTCCTTATTAGAATGGCCTGTAATGGATAAAATTTAATATGACCGAAGCGTCATAATGATATATAATGGTTGGAAAAATTAAGATAGATGGAGTCGATATAATGAGTGCGCAGAGGAATAATAGTATAAGTAATAGTGAAAGGAAGAAGGATCGCTTCTCTTCTACTGGATTTATATTGGCTGCGATCGGCAGTTCCGTCGGCCTGGGGAACATGTGGAAATTCCCCTATATTACCGGTGAAAACGGAGGGGCCGCTTTCTTCCTGCTCTTTATAGTTTGCTTGGTCATCATTGGTTTGCCGGTGCTTCTGGCAGAGCTTGCGATAGGACGCAGTGGGCGGGGCAGCGCCGCGACGGCATTCGTAAGAGTCGGCGGAAAACGGGGATGGAAGAGCCTCGGCATTCTGCAAGTGCTTGCTCCTTTTTTGATTTTATCTTTCTATATTATTGTTGCAGGCTGGACGCTGCACTATGCCGTATCGGCGTTTAGCGGCAATTTGTTCAGCAATCCGGATTTTGAGGGGCAGTTCGCTCATTTTGTCTCAGGCTATATGCCGCTCTTCTGGCAGTTCGTTGCCTTGCTCATTACCGGCGGCGTGGTTATTCTCGGAATTTCCGGCGGTATTGAGAAATTCAATAAAATATTAATTCCGAGTCTTGTCGTTCTGTTGATCGTCTTGATGATTCGGGCGGTGACGCTTCCAGGGGCTGAGGCGGGGGTATCCTTCTTCCTCCAGCCGGATTTCTCGCAGCTGACGGCAGAATCGGCATTGGTTGCTTTGGGACATGCCTTCTTCTCCCTGTCGCTAGGGATGGGGATTCTATTAACATATGGCTCCTACGTACGGAAGGAACAATCGTTAGGTTCGGCTACACTGGCTATCGGTGCGGGTGACCTGATTTATGCATTCATAGCGGGGCTCATCATTTTCCCGACAACCTTCTCGTTTGGCATCGCTCCGGATCAGGGGCCATCGCTAGTCTTTATCGCTTTGCCGGCTGCCTTCTCGGCGATGCCTCTAGGTTCGTTCTTCGGCGGCTTGTTCTTCATTCTGCTGGCGATTGCTGCGCTGACATCTGCGGTGTCCCTGCTGGAGGTTCCTGTGTCTTATACGATGGAGCGCTTCGGCTGGAGCCGTTCGCGTTCCGTATGGATTCTGATAGGGCTGATATTTCTGATCGGTGCGCCCTCTGCGTTGTCGCTTGGCATGGTTCCCGAGCTTTCGTTTGGCGGTAAGGCCTTCTTCGACTGGGTAGATTTTATCACGTCCAACATCATGCTGCCTGTCGGAGGTCTTGCGATAACGATATTTGCAGGATACTTCTGGAAAGGGGCGGCGGAATCGACCGGCTTGCGTGCCGGCTGGTTCCGGGTGTGGCTGTTCATGCTGCGGTATATTGCGCCGATTCTCGTATTCCTAGTACTGCTGCATACGTCGGGCATCATTAAATTTTAATGCATTTTAGGTAATAGATAATCATTGGAAAGAGACGGCAGATCGAAATACAATATATAAATTAACAAGACCGATCGAATTAAGAATTCGATCGGTCTTTATGTTATTATCAGGAGAATCATGTTGTGGGAAAGCGCTTTTTGAATCATGGCTGTAGCAGGTTAGAGGACGGAACGGTTAGTTTGAGCCTTTCCAGTCGCTGGTGAGCTAGCAGCACCGTGAATTCTAGCCTTCCGCTCAGCGGGCTCTTGTCGCTCCTTATGCCTTTTGCGCTGAACTAAATTGTTGCGAACGATCGCAAAGATGACGAGCAGCGTACCGTAAATTTCAAACATGGAGACATGATAGCCCTGAAAGGCCATAATGATCAAGGTAGTGATTGGTACAAAGTTGATATATAAAATCCCGTTGAGTGGCGTTAACATTTTTAATCCGGCATTCCAGCTTAGAAGAGCCACGATCCCCGGCAAGGTGATCATAAAGGCCATCTCCCACTTCACGGAGCTAAGCGTCTCTATGGAAGGAGCAGGCAGAAGGCCAAGCAGTGTAGCAAATGAGACAATGGCGAGCGACACCAGGCTTCCCAGCAGGCAAGTGAGTGTTGAATAGCGTAGAACCGACCAGTCTTTAAATCGGCTTCCGCCCATGGAATACAGTACCCAGCCCGTAACTCCAATGAAAATAAGCAATAGCGGGAACAAAGACTTGCCTGCCATCGCAAAGAAGGCCAGTTTGCCATTGGTAATAACAAGCAATGCCCCGGCCAGACATAGAATCATGCTGACAATCGTATATCTGGGCGGTTTGGCCTTGGCGGTAATCCATACGTAAAGTATTGAGATCATTGGCATAAGAACCTCAATTAAAGAAGCGGTAATTGTACCGGTATCGCCCATAAGGTACTGTCCCGAGAATATGAACATGTTATACACGGTAAAGGCCATAGTTCCATAGAATACGAGAGCTTTTCCTTTCCCCTCCAGGCGAAAAGCCGCTAATCCTTCCTTCACCCATAGTATCGCTGATAGAATGACGGCCACAACGGCATACCGGATGAATGAGAAATAGAAGGGATCTATTTTTTGCAGAGCGACTTGCGCAACCGGGAACATTGCTCCCCAGGACATACTTGCGATGAGGCATAAGACTGAGCCGATGATGATTTGTTTTTTATTCATTAAATTCGTTCTCCTTAACAATATCCGTACCATTATTCAATACAAATGATAGATTAATCACAGACAACAGTAAAATGATTGTAAATTAACTTCTTCATCATTTATAATGATACCTGAAACAGAAAGCATGACGAGTACATGGGGCAGGAGGAGATGGAGATTGGATTTGAATGATTTGCGAATATTTCAAATGGTTGCACTTCACGGCAGCGTCAGCAAGGCAGCGCTGGAACTAAACTATGTTCAGTCCAATGTCACGGCCAGAATTAAGCTGCTGGAGCGTGAACTGCATACCCCGTTATTTTATCGCCATAAGCGCGGCATGATTCTTAACACGGAAGGAAAGAGGCTGCTGGAATACGCTAACGATATTTTGGCTAAATTCGATGAGTTGAAGAAGGTGTTTCAGGACTCGTCCACTCCGTCAGGGCTTCTGGAGATCGGTATTGTGGAAACGGTGATTGCACTGCCGAATTTGTTGTCCTCCTACCTGCAGACTTATCCTAATGTTGACCTGTCCCTGAAGGCGGGGGTTACGGAGCAATTGCTTCAGGAAGTGATTGACTTCAAGCTGGACGGTGCGTTTGTGACGGGCCCGATCCAGCATCCGATGATTGAGCAATACGAGGTATTCCAGGAGGAACTGGTTATTGTCTCTAAGGGGGAGTGCTTCTCGCTTGACGATATTACGGTCAAACCTCTCCTGTTATACAATAAAGGCTGCAGTTACCGCGAAAGACTGGAGAGCTGGTTAAGGGAAGAGGGCATCGTTCCTAAGAAAATCATGGAGTTCGGCACGTTCGACACGATTATTGGCAGTGTGGCGGCAGGCATCGGGCTGACGATTGTTCCTGAATCCACGGTCGGTTACATGGCGATGCAAGGCACAATACATTGCCATCGGGTGCCTGATCCTTATCGGGAGGTAACTACGGTATTCATCCGTCGTAAAGACTCCCATATGACGAGTTCAGTCGAGGCTTTTATCGAGGAAATCAAAAAGGTAACCAGCCCGCTGATGATGGCTTAAATGGGGAATGTCTTTGGGACGGCTTTTTTTGATGAGTATAGCCGAATGAATTTTAATAGCCTTTGAAACATTTTTCAACTTTAATGAGGTAAAGTCGGTAATTATGCATTATAATTTAGTAATTATACATTCGGCTCTTGCTGAGAGAAACTAAAGGATGGTGTATACATGATTGTAGGGGTGCCTAAAGAGGTCAAGAACAACGAGCACCGCGTCGGGATGACGCCTGCTTCGGTGCTGTCTTATGTCCAGGCCGGTCATGAAGTGTGGATCGAGAGCGGGGCAGGGGTCAGTGTTGGATTCAATGATGAGGACTATAGCGCAGCAGGGGCGAAGATCGTGCCTACGGCCGCAGAAGCATGGTCTGCTGAGATGGTCGTCAAGGTCAAGGAGCCCGTGGCCGAGGAGTTTTCATTTTTGCGGGAGGGCTTGATTTTGTTCGCTTACCTGCATCTGGCTCCCGAGCCTTCCTTGACGAAGGAACTGACCGATCGCGGTGTGGTTGCTATCGCTTATGAGACGATCCAACTGGATACGGGCGCACTGCCGCTGCTGTCGCCGATGAGTGAGGTTGCGGGCCGGATGGCGATACAGATTGGCTCTCATTTCCTGGAGAAATCCAATGGCGGCAAAGGTGTGCTGCTCAGCGGAGTGCCTGGCGTAGAGCCTGGCAAGGTAACGATCATCGGCGGAGGCATGGTCGGCGTAAATGCAGCCAAAGTAGCCCTCGGTCTAGGGGCCGACGTACGGATCATTGATTTGAATCTGGATCGGCTGCGGCAACTGGATGATTTGTTCCAAGGACGGGTCAAGACATTGATCTCGAACCCATTTTGTATTGCAGACAGCGTCAAACAGGCCGATCTTCTGATCGGAGCCGTTCTGATTCCGGGAGCGCGTACGCCAAGGCTCGTCAGTGAAGAAATGGTAAAGACGATGTCTCCCGGCTCTGTCATTGTCGATGTAGCTGTAGATCAGGGCGGTTCAATTGAGACGATCGACCGGATTACGACGCATGACCAGCCGACTTATGTGAAGCACGGAGTGATCCATTATGCCGTAGCGAATATGCCTGGGGCAGTAGCCCGTACTTCAACGTTGGCATTGACGAATGTCACAACGCCGTATGGCTTGCAAATTGCTACTAAGGGATATGTGCAGGCGGCTTTGGATAACCGGGCTTTGGCCAAGGGCATTAACGTCATGGACGGGCATGTAGTCTATCAGGCTGTAGCCGATGCGCAGAACCTCCCTTATAAAGATATTTACGCTCTGCTGAATGCATAGGGCTGTAACAACTTACAACTTAAGATTTATGTAAGAAATGAGTAAGAAAAATGATAACACCCCTCTTTATGATGAAGTCATGAGAGGGGTGTTTACTATTCAGCAGTCGAGTGATTCGGTCAAAGGTTCGTTGATTCGCAATCGAACGTTCATGTTCTTCATAGCCTCCATGATATTTACTAGTCTGACGACGCCGATGTATATGTTGATTGAGAGCTGGTACGTTGTTGATTATCTCCATATGCCGACCATGCTTGGAATCGTTCTGATGGTGACGGCCATCCCGCGGGTAATACTCATGACCGTGGGGGGTGTTTTATCGGATCGATTCTCTAAGACAAAAATTATGTTTCTTTCAGACTTTATACGCTTCCTTCTGCTGATCAGCATGGCGGTTCTATTTGCGCAGGGCCTGCTCACCTTTGGCGTGCTGCTTGTTTTTGCGGCGCTTTTTGGCATTCTGGAGGCATTCTATTGGCCTGCTTCATCTTCGATTATTCCTACTCTGGTTGCTCCGGAACAGCTTGGGACAGCGAATAGCTTGAATGTCATTATTCAGCAGCTGGGGATGTTTGCTGGGCCGGCGGTCGCTGGACTTATTCTCACGTTTGGCTCATTTCAGCTATCATTTATCGTGCTTGGCCTCTTACTGCTGATCGGTGCAATATGTCTGTTCCTAGTTCGCGAATCAAGACAAAGGCCTGCGGATCGTCGGGAATCGATGTTATTTGAAATGGGCGAAGGGTTTCGTTATATAAGCCGTGATCCCTTTAAATTGTCCATTATAGTTACCGTTGGCATTGCCAGCTTCTTCATTTCCGGGCCGGTGAGCGTAGCGTTTCCCACTCTGGTAAAAGAGGTCTTTCAGGGGACGGCCATGGACTTGACCTATTTGCAGGTATCCTTTGCAGCCGGGAGTATACTTGGCGGCTTAATGCTCGTCGTTCTTCGCCAGAAGGGAAATATGACGCTCCGGGCTTATGCTGCATTTGTTTTGTTGTGCCTAGGTATTGTTGGCATGGGCTCGGTGGATCAATTATTATATGCGATCATCATTAGCGGATGCGCGGGAATGATCTCGGCTTACGCGAACATGCTGCTGCTAACAGTATTTCAGCTCAGTCTGGATCAAGATAAACTGGGCCGAGGCATGAGTGTATTTACAATCGCCTCGACGGGGCTGTATCCTCTGTCTACAGGGCTTGTGCCGGTGCTGCTGGGCAGTGGCTGGAGTATTTCGGAAATATTAAGAATTTCGGGCATGGTGGCCGGGGGATTTTTGCTTATCGTTATTTTAAGTGTAAGGGCACTGCATTCGCCCTCTGCGGGGGCCTCGTTAAATACAGAAGACTAAGCGAGAGAGAGGAGGAGCATTGAACGTGCGGAAGCATCAAATTATGAAATGGATCTTGTATCTTTGCCTAGTCTCATTGCTCATTAATGGAACGATCTATATGGCGACTAAATCCAATGATTCGTTGATCAGTCTGCTCAGCGCTGCAGGATTAGGCCTGATCATGGGCATCGGTGCCCTGATGACGCGTAAGTCTCGATAGAAAGATCCTTGATTCATATGATGATTAAGGCGAAATAACGTTTGTGTGATGTTGATAGGAAACAGGGCGTCCCATGAGGGGCGCCTTGTTAGGTTTGTGTTAAACTATATTCAAAACTATGGTTAGGGGCAAAGCGATGTATTCAGCAGATGATGTTGCTAAGTGGATGGTACAGGAGATTAAGTTCAGAGGAATGCTTCGACAAGAGGAGGCTATTGCTCATGTCAAGGAGCACTTTGGGGAGGAGTATGTTTTTATCAATGATAAAGGAAATCCGTCCCTTTCTAAGGAGGTAAAGAAGGCTTTTCGAAAGCTGCATGGCGGGAGAGTCGCCTGGGATCGCGACGGTTTCTTTTGGGCTTGGACTTGACTGTGCTGTGATCAGTTTGCAGAAAGATTCTGGATATCATATACTTTGAATGTTCTCAATTGGGAATATACGGAAAAGGCAGTGAGGAGTGTTGATATCCTTGAAGCAGAATCATGATGATTTACACAAGCCGTCATATCGTCCTGTATCCATGCTGTTCAGACGTATAGGGGCAACTGTGATTGATTATTTATTGTTCGCAGCACTAATTCGATCGGCGATTGATATAGATAAGATATTTATGGTTCGGAATGAATTTCACGCTCAACTATGTGTTATTGCTCTTATATTATTTTACTATGTGCTGCTCGAAGGCTTAACGGGAAGTACGATTGGGAAATGGATGATGCGCATTCGAGTGGTCGATCGGGATGGAGCTGCACCGGGACTGCTCAAAGCGTTCATCCGTACAGTATTTCGGGCTATAGACAGCAATCCATTGCTGTTTGCCGGTCTGCCCGCTGCCCTGGGAATTGTTATGACGGAGCGGAGACAGCGGCTTGGAGATTGGGTAGCCCGTACTTATGTGATCGAGGTGGGGCGGTTGCCCTCGCATAAATTGAACCGCGGCAGGGAGGCCGTGGTTTTAACCTTGGCAGCTACGCCTATTTTGCTGGCGATGATTCTTCCTATGGTTGTCCGATTGAATCCTCTATCTGAGGGGGAGCGTTCCAAGGAAACAAGCTATAGCGATGAGAAGATACATATCAGTCATAACGGAAAGTTTAAAATTACGACGAGCCCAGATTGGCTCTTTGACCCTAATCTGGACAATCAGGCGGAGATTTCGATATCCAATCGGTTTTCAAATAAATATTTAGCGGTATTCTCGGAACCCAAGAAGCGCTTCAAGAGAGGGAGCACACTTGAACAGTATCAGAAATACGCCGAACAAAGCTTTGCTGCTGCCCTTGCCCACTCGCCGATTTATAAACCACGGCCTCTCATAATCAATGGATACCATGCGTATCAGTTTGCCGTCGAACAAGAAGTGAACGGGGTAAAGGTGGCTTACATCGTCACTACGATCGAGACCAAATTATACTATCATTGGATTACTGTATGGACGGATGCGGCTAAATATAAGGAATACCAGCAGGAGCTGCACTCGGTAATCAGCACTTTTAATAATTTTACCACTTAATGATGCGAGGACTATTTGGAGCAAAAGGATAGTTCCGTTGTTTAACCTTGAGTTGAACGACTGGAGCTATTTTTTTTGGACGCTCGGGACTTTAGGATTGGAAGCTTGACTTTTTGGGCCTACAGTTTTAGATAATTGTGTATAGTAATTTCTACAACGCTGTGACGAAGGATGTGTAGTCATTGTCAAAGTTTATCCGGATCAACACGTTGCGCAACCAAATCTTTCTTGGCTTTATGCTGGTGATGATCATCGTACTCGCTTCAGTCAGTTTTTTTACGTTCGATCAAGTATCGATATTGTTGCGTAACAACGCTGAGAAGCATATTCAGCAAACGGCCGTTCAGGCGACAGGGAAGCTGGATGCCTTGTTGCAGCAAATCAATACGCTTACAGCCCAGGTTGCAATGAGTGCAACGACCCAGCGCTTGCTCACCGAGGAAACGATGGGCGTGCCAATCAGCTTTGGAGATCGCCAGCTGCTTCAGCAGGAGGTGCGTAAATATGAAGCCTATGCGACCGGCATACGCTCGCTTGAGTTATATACGGCTGATTTCAAAAGGCTGCTGCCGCTGGATGACTTTAGATTGACCGAACGGGCCTCCAGTGAATGGATTGAGCGGGTAGACGAGGAAATGGGCCGACTGGTATGGTTTGGCCTTGATCCTCAGAATCCAGATGGCGTTATCGCGATTCGCAGCATTCGATTAATCGATAAGTCCTTTTCGCATGCCGGGTATTTAATGGTTCATATTGAGAAAAGCTACTTTGAGCTTACGGATGCAACGTCGGAGAGCGAAATGCGCGAATCGATGGGACTGTTTGATAAAAGCGGGAGAACAATATTCTCCGATTTTCCAGCAGAGGTAGATTCGAAGATGCTCCTCAGTCATGTCGGCGAAAGCATTACGATTGGCGGCAAAGGGTATATTGCAATTCAGAAGCAGTCTGAGGCTACAGACTGGACGCTCGCGATTTTGACGCCCATGGATTATGTTACCGAGGGGATTTCTGTGCTCCGTACGAATATTCTCGTATCCGGTGTAGTTGGCGGCTTGCTCTTTCTGATATTTACCTTTATTCTATCCACGATGATTACGCGGCCCATTTTGAATCTGATTAAGGCGATGCGGGGTGCTCGATTTGGCACGCTGAAGCCAAGTCCTATTACGTCAACGACGATGGAGATCAATGAGCTCAACAATTCATACAACCAAATGGTCGTCGATCTGAACGAGCTGATTGAAGTTGTCTACCAGAAGGAAATCATCCAGAGCCGTACGGAATTGAAGGCGCTCCAGGCTCAGATTAACCCGCACTTTCTTTTTAATACTCTAGAAGCATTCTACTGGGAACTGGAAGATAAAGGGGAGGAGGAGCTGGCTCAAATTGTCGTGGCGATGTCCGGCCTATTCCGTTATGTCATCAATAAAACGGATGAGGATGAATGGGTCACGCTCGGAGATGAATTGGATCATGCGGAAAGATATTTGAAGATTATGGAGATGCGCATGGTGGACAGATTATCATGGCGAATTGAGGCAGACGAGGACTGCCGTCGAGTACCCGTACCTAAGCTGCTGATCCAGCCGCTAGTTGAGAACGCTATCCTGCATGGTGTAGAGCAGCGGGTCGGCCCTGGAACGGTTGTATTGCGGGCAGAGCCTAGCAGCAGACCCGGGTTTACCCGGATTACCGTAGCGGATGACGGGTCGGGAATGGATCAGGAGAAGCTTCGTTCCTTATATGCCGTTATGAGAAAAGGGCATGTAAGTGCTACTAAAGGGCATGGCATCGGGATGGTCAACGTGGAAAGGAGACTAAGGCTGAGCTATGACTCTGAGGCTGACGGGCTTGAAATCAGGAGCGAGAAGGGGCAAGGAACGACGATAGCCTTTGAAATACCGAATGAATATGGGAGTGACAATAAGCCATGAAGACGATTCTAATCGTAGATGATGAACCGAGGACAAGAGAAGGGGTTCGCAAAACCTTAGAGGCATGGTCCTCGGGGCGTTACCGCATTGAGACAGCGTCCAGCGGCGTGGAGGCTTTGGCATGGCTGGAGGAGCACGAGGCCAATCTGCTCGTAACCGATATACGGATGCCCGAAATCGGCGGGCTCGATCTTATTGAGAGACTGGAGGATATGAAGAATCCTCCGGTCGTCATCGTGATTTCCGGTCATCCTGAATTCGACTATGCGCAAAAGGCGCTGAAATTTGGCGTGATTGAGTATTTATTGAAGCCGCTGGATAAGGCCAAGCTCGTTCAGGCCGTTGAGCTTGCACTCCAACGGGAGGAGAAGATCCACCGGATTGAACGGATGGAGAAGCTGGTCGACCCCAAGCTCATGGAGACGATGGAGCACGAGAATGTTTACAGCACTCCCGTGCGGGAGGCGATTCGTTATTTGGACGAACATTTGCATGAATCGGTATCCATGCGCGATCTGGCCGATCATCTTCACATGAACGCCAGCTATTTCAGCGTGCTGTTCAAGGAACAGACCGGGCTTACCTTTAGCGAATATTTGACGAAGCAGAGAATCCAGCGGGCGAAAGTGCTGCTGACAACGACGACGCTCCCTATCGCTGAAATTGCTGAAAGGGTCGGATATCAGACAGCAAGGTACTTCGTGAAAGTGTTTCGTGAGCTCGAACAGGTGAGTCCAGGGCAATATAGGAGCAGAGTGAATGATTCGGCGGACATTATCCAATAATAATGGCATAAATCCCAATCCCTCTATCATTACGGTATGATCACACCATTGTTACAATTTAATTAAGCGGAATGAAACCGCTAGCATTCGTAGAAAAGGGGTTGTAAACGTGTTCAAGAAAAAATGGACGATGCTGCTATTAACGTCATTGTGTCTGGCTTTGGTCTTAGGAGGCTGCGGTTCGAAAGGAAATAACGCTGGCGATACCTCTCAGGGGGGCGGCGAAGGCAAAGGCGGCGAACAAGTTACAGTTAGCTTCATGCACCTATGGCCTGAAGGCGTGTCCGCTGGTCAGAACAAAATCGTGAACCAAATCATTACGGAATATCAGAACGAGAACCCTAACGTGAAAATCAAGCAAGAAGTGTTGGATAACGAGCAGTACAAGAACAAACTAAAAGTACTTTCCGCATCTAACGAGCTGCCTGATGTAGGTGTAACCTGGGCAGCGGGATTCTTGCAGCCTTATGTGGAAGGCAATTTATTTGCTCCGGTGGATGATCTGCTGAGTGGCGAATTGAATGGAAAATTCGTTGCCGGAACGACTGAGGCATATAATATTGACGGAAAAACGTATGCGCTTCCACTAGAGTTTAATATTGCGCCGGTGTATTACAATAAAGCGATTTTTGAGAAATACAATCTTGAAGTTCCACAAACGTACGAACAATTTAAAGAAGTTGTGAAAACGCTGTCTGATAACGGGGTAGCACCAATTGCACTGGGCAACAAGGATCGGTGGACGGGCTCCCTATGGTACATGTACATGGCTGACCGGATTGCAGGACAGCAAACGCTCGCTAACGCGATTAGCGGCTCAGCCTCCTTCAAGGATGAAGGATTGCTGAAAGCAGGCGCCGAGGTTCAGGCTTTGGTTGACAGCAACGCATTTGTGAAAGGCTTCAACGGCTTGTCCAATGAAGAGGCGAAGTCTGAGTTCCTGAATGAAAAAGCGGCAATGTATATGATGGGTTCCTGGGATCTTCCGAACTTCACAACGAATGAGGAAATTCCGTTGGAGTTCCGTAACAGTGTTGGTTTCTTCAAATTCCCGACCATCGAAGGCGGCAAAGGCGACATCAACAGCTGGGTTGGCGGACCAGGCGTAGGCTTGTTCGTGGCTGAGAACTCCAAAGTGAAGGATGAAGCCAAGAAATTTGTAGAATACTTTGTTACTAAATGGGGTGAGCAATCCGTAACTGGCGCAGGTGTTATTCCGGCTACGAAGGTAGATACGTCCAACCTAGAGTTGCCACAATTGTACATCGACCTGTTTAATGAAATGAATCAAGCAAGCAGCATCACGTTGTTTGCAGACGTTCAAATGCCAGCGAACGCGGCAGAGACACACCTTAACATGATCCAGGCTCTCTTTGGCAAAGCGGTAACACCGGAGAAATTCTCGGAAGAGCATGACGCGGCAATTGCCAAAGGACAATAATAGCTTCGTTTCAAAGACATTTTTGCAACAGGATGATTGGATCTATCCGGCAGCATTGCCGGATAGTCTTTTCTCAAGGAGAAAACGACTATGAAGGAAAGGAGTCGGACAACGTGGACAAGGTGCTCTCAAATAAAAAGATAATTGCACTCTATGTACTGCCATCACTGCTACTCATTTTAGGCGTCGTTTACATTCCAATCCTACTTACCGGCTACTACGGATTGAATAAGTGGAATGGAATCAGTGCCATGGAATTCATCGGCATGGAAAACTATCTGGCTCTAGCGAAGGATAGCGCATTCTGGAGTAGTGCTTGGCACTCGCTTCTGCTAGCTTTGTTCTCCACACTTAGCCTCGTTATTTATTTAGCTGTAGCTATGGTTCTTGCTACCCGTATTAAGGGGGCGAACCTGTTTCGTAAAATTTATCTCATTCCGATGCTGTTGTCATCGGTTGCGATCGCGCAATTGTGGCTTAAAATTTACCACCCGACAAACGGGATTGTAAACAGCTTCTTGGAATCTATTGGTTTCGCTAATCCTCCTGCATGGCTCGCAGAGACATCATTGGTATTGCCTGCTCTTTTTATTCCGATTCTGTGGCAATATGCAGGTTTCTATATTTTGATCTACTATGCAGCTCTGAAGAATATTCCGGCATCCCTTGAGGAGGCGGCGAAGATCGACGGTGCCAATGCACTGCAAATCGCCTGGAAAATCAAGCTTCCGCTTGCGATGGAAGTGATCAAGGTGACGATCGTTCTTGCCGTAGTCGGGTCACTGAAATACTTCGACCTGATTTACGTCATGACCGATGGAGGACCTAACGGAGCCAGTGAGGTTATGGCCTCCTACATGTATCGCGTAGCTTTCCGAGCCCATGATTTCGGCTACGGTAGCGCGATCGGTTTCTTCCTGCTTGTGATTTGTCTTATCATTACGTGGATTATTCGTAAATTAACCGCTACTAAAGATACCATTCAATATTCCTAAGGAGGGACGCTTCATGATATCTGGAACCGCGGGACAGCTTCAGGGCGGGCCGGCTAGCTCAGGGGCAACCCTTGGACGCAAACTAGGTTATGGTCTATTGTATATTATTTTGATTCTTGTGGCAGTTCTTCAAGTGCTGCCGCTAGTATGGCTGTTGTTCTTCTCGCTAAAAAATAATCAGGAAGTGTTCAACCTCCCGCCTTTCTCGCTCCCTATGGATCCTAAATGGGAGAACTATTCAAAGGTATGGAGTGCGGGGAATATCAATGTGTACTTCTTGAACAGCGTATGGGTTACCGTGCTGGCGACCGCGCTGACGGTCATTCTGGGCAGCCTGGTCACGTATGCCGTGACGAGAATGAAGTGGAAGGGAAGCTCTTTCGTACTGGGCCTCTTCATGGTCGCGATGATGATTCCCGTTCACTCGACGCTTATTCCTTTGTTTAGCATATATAACAAAATTGGTTTAACGGATCATCCGTTATCGCTTATATTTTCATATGTTGCATTCAATATGCCCATTACGATCATGATTTTGCTTGGCTTTTACTATGCTTTGCCGCGTGAAGTAGAGGAGGCAGCGGTGATCGACGGGTGCTCTGTGAACCGAATGTTCGCACGAATCGTGCTCCCGATGACCAGCTCCGTACTGGCGACGACGGCCATTATCAACATGATTTATAACTGGAACGAATTTATTTTCGTAAATACGTTCATCAGCTCGGATATCTACAAGACCTTGACGGTCGGCGTTCAGAACTTCATCGGTCAATATACGACGGATTGGGGTGCCATCGGTGCTACGCTTATGATTAGCATTCTGCCGATTCTGATCACCTTCCTGTTCCTTAGCGACAAGATTGTGGAAGGGATCGCTGCTGGATCGGTTAAGGGCTAAGTTGAAATCGGCAGATTTGAGCGATATGCATTCCAACTACCGTAGAGTTATTTCACACCGCGCAGCTTCTAGTGCGCGGTGTTTTGCTGTATGACGGCGGTCGGTCGGCCACATGAGCCAATATGCATTCGAACTACCGCCGGGATTCGGCGCAATGCTAGGTGCAGGTTCACATAGTTGTGCTGAGGTTATAAAGGTGGGGTAAGTAGTGTTGAGGCTATAAAAGTGCGGTAAGTAGTGTTAAGGCATACTAAGAGCTCGTTAAGTTTTGTACGGAGGCATATAGCGTCCGAGCCACGCAGAGTCCATGTCCGTGCAACGAAGAGGCGAGGTACGAGCAATGACAAGTCCATGTCCGTGTACAACACAGAGGCCAGGTACGCGCAATGACAAGTCCATGTCCGTGCAACGCAGAGGCCAGGTACGAGCAATGACAAGGTCATGTCTGTGCAACACAGAGGCCAGGTACGCGCAATGACAAGTCCATGTCCGTGCAACGCAGAGGCCAGGTACGCGCAATGACAAGTCCATGTCCGTGCAACGCAGAGGCCAGGTACGAGCAATGACAAGCCACGTCCGAGCAATGCGCAAGCCATTTTGCTGCACGAGCAAATGAAGAAGCAACCAGCGTTCAAGCAATCGTGTCGGGTGGTCAGAAGAGCTTGACAAACCTAGGTTAGAGAGAGATAGGGAAAAGCTGGAGGTTTGAATAAGATATTGTTACATCTACAGCTGAATAAAGAGCCTGGGGCGAGCCCTAGGCTCTTTATTCTCTTGGGGAGCGGATTAACATAGGGATGAATGTGGGCTATACAGTGTAAACTGCTGCGAGCAGTAAGTTGTAATGTTCTAGATGAATGCACGAAACAGTAGCAGTGTGGTATAGAGCGGCAGTGAGGTATCCAATACTAAGAGCGCAGCTTGCTAACGGTTATAAGTTCCGCTATTGCTCCATAATGCGCGGATTTATAGATCTAACGGATGCCGTAGCCCTTATTGAGCCTAACCACCCTGAAAATAGGATGATTAAGGGCGAATAGCGGCTCTGAGATCCGTTAAAGTTGTAAAAAGCTTTGTTTTGCAACAATAACGTTATCTGTATCCGTTAGGATTCAGTAGAGCAGCCCAGATGCCAATCGATGTACCGCAAGAACGCCTCAGGGCGCCGAATTGTTGTTCGGCATGCTGGTAGTCGGCCCTGTTGCGGGAAGATATCGGCATACAGGGAATATTAGTGTAGTTAATCGCAGCAATATACAAGCGACACACAAGCAGCGTACGAGCAACGAACAAGCAACGGACGGACAGCGTACAAATGGTGTACAAGCAATATACAAGCGACACACAAGCAGCGTACGAGCAACGAACAAGCAACGGATGACAGCGTACAAGCGGTGTACAAGCAACGAGCAATCACAACAACAGGCCGCGTTTGGGATACCCTGTCCCTGACGCGGCCTGTCATTAAATTAATTGTTCTTGTAAATGAAATAGTCGAAGTCGGCTGGCTCGTTCTGGCCGGAGGTATCCTGGCATTGCATGCCTACGAATGCTCCTGTAAAGAACCCTCCGCCTTGGATGTAATCGTCGGACAGCTTATAAGAATAGAAGTTGACCGGGATGACAGTCCAATCCTCTCCATCGAAGGAGTAGGAGTAACGGTACACATCTGTTTCTACATCTACGCGCAAGTACACATATTCAACATCCGCAGGAACTGCGATTTCATTGCCTTGCAGCGGGGCAGAGAACGTAAAGTTGTCGCAAACGACGAGTTCCAGAATTCTTCCCTTGTCTTCGTTCCAGGAGATTTGGCAGGAAGTCCAGTTCTGCGTGTTATAGTAATTCACTAATCCTGCCGACTGCTGGAAGGTTGTTGGATTGAACGCTACCTTCGTTTCCGCAGTGAAATTGAAATGCTGCCAGCGTCTCGCAATGAATGCCTGCGTAAATTTGGATGTCAGCGATTCTTTACCGTACAGGCGCAGATGCCCTGGCTTGTCGGTTAGCGATACAATATTGTCGCCCAGCGGAATCCGTAAGCTTTGGAAGTGCAGATTCTGCTTGTCGCTGTCAAAATCGTCCTTCTCCGGGAAGTCCGGCTCCCATTTTACTTCCGGAATGTTAGGCCCTTCGATTTGCAGGGAAGGCTGGTTGCCGCCCACAACGTATGGCCAGTCATTCTTCCATTCCAGGCGCTGAATAGCTGTCTCTCTGCCAAGTGGGCAGAAACCGCGAGGATCAAGCAGCGGCTGACCTTCCCGGGACAGCGGTCTTCCCGTTAAGTGAACGAGGAACCATTCGTCGGTATGCGTCTGCACGATCGAAGCATGTCCAGCCTTTTGCAGCGGATTACGCGGTACGGAGAACGACGAGATAAGCGGGTTCTCTGGATGTACTTCGTAAGGGCCACGTAAGTTTTTGGAACGGGCAATCGTAGCGCAGTGGTCATACTTGGTGCCGCCTTCAGCCGTAAGCAGGTAGTAATATCCATTTAATTTATATAGGTGTGGCGCTTCCGTCAGCTTGATATCGGTTCCTTTAAAAATAATCTCTCTGTCGCCGACCAGCTTCCGCTCGCTGGCACTATATTCTTGGAGCACGATGCCGTAGAAGCTGTGGTGACCGACACGCTGATCCCACAGCATGTTGACCAAGTACTTTTTCCCGTCTTCATCATGGAATAACGAAGGATCGAAGCCCGAGCTGTTCAAGTAAATCGGCTCTGACCATTCGCCGTCGATCGTGTCGCAGGTAACGAGGTAGTTATGGCAATCCTTCCATTGTCCGTCTGTTACTTTAACATCGGTGTAAATCAGCCAGAATTGACCATCAGCGTAGGACAACTGAGGTGCCCAAATCCCGCCGGAGTCCGGATTCCCCATCATGTTGAGCTGGCTCAGGCGATTCAATGGTCTGGTGACCAATCTCCAGTTCTTCAAATCCTTCGAGTGGTAAATGCCCACGCCGGGGAACCATTCAAAGGTGGATACAGCAATATAATAGTCCTCGCCTACGCGGCAAATGCTAGGGTCTGGATTAAAGCCTGTCAAAATCGGGTTTTGAATTGTAGCCATGCTTCTTCTCCTTTAACATGTTATTTGTTTTAAAAAAGTGGGAGCTTGAATTGAGGTTCACAAAGATAAATTACCCATTTCCTTTTGAAGGATGTCAGGGTTCTATCCATGTTATAATAACTATATTGTATCAATGTTACTTGGATGATCCCATATCCATTGCATGTTGATATTTATCCAAATCGATCAAGTTGAATGTTAGCATTTATTATCCAAAAGGGGGCACGAAAAATGGAGGTAAAAATGGAGCGCATACGAAGAGAAATGATGCTTCCCGACATGGAGTCCACCTTTCGCGTGTTTGCAGCCCACTGGCGAACAGTTGACCCGGATTGGAAGTTCCCCTCGCATAAGCATCCGCTATTTGAGGTGAATTTAGTCCTTTCGGGTACGCAGGAAATGATCGTGAACCGGACAGTATATGTGCAACGGCCGGGTGATCTCCTTTTGCTGGGGCCTGACGATGTTCATGAAAGCCGAGTGCTCGGCGGTGAAGAAATGACGTATTATTGCTTGCACTTTGACGTCGATGAGATAGCGTTTCGCGAGCTACTATATCGTAAAGAGGCCTGCTATCATGCCTCGGAAAGCGAATTGGCGTCTACGATTCGGCCTGCACTCGATAAACTGATTGCATTGACGTCGGAGGAGGCGGTCGTCCGCGTCGAATCCCGTATGGCAGCCCTTTCGGCAATATTCGAGCTTTTTGCAGGAATGAGCGGAACGCTTAGCAAACGGGTTGGAGATGGGCCTCCGTCACGAATGTCGCATACTGCATCTCAGGTGGCTGCCCTGCTGGAGCAAGCTGTGGATGAGACTGCGGATGGGAGCAGAGAGGGACGGGAAATGGAGACGATCGAGTCGATCGCTGCGGCGGTAGGCTATAGTACGTCTTCCATCAATCGGATGTTCACATCTGTATTCGGCGTATCGCCTCGTCAATATATGTCCAACTTAATGCTGAAAAAGTCCAAGCTGCTGCTCATGGATCCCGAGCTGACGATCGAGGATATTTCCAGCAGGCTTGGTTACAAAAACATTGCTCATTTCAGCCGCCAGTTTAAGCGCTGGACTGGTGAATCGCCAAGCAGTTTTCGCGCTCGTTTTCACACATAGGTCTTAATGTCTAATTTTGGGTATAACATTTACAGAAGTAAAAATATAACATATACTCCTTACAGTTTGAGCCTATAAGCAGGGATTTATTTATAAAGTAAGGAGTGATTTTATCTTTGGATCAAACTTCAATTACAAATGCATCAGTGACAGACGAAAGCGCAAGTTCTAACCTCAGTTCAAATTCCTCGGGGCCTCCTCCATGGGGGAAGTATACGGGCTTTCCAGTCCAACCGGGTGGTACATTCCCTTCCGTTCCAGAACTGATCGTGTACAGCTATAGTTCATCCATTGTTTTTAGGCGCTGGGCTGCTACGATACTAGATGTTCTAGTTTTGGCAGGCTTATACGGTACAGCTATCTTTTTTAATAGCAATATTCTGTTTTACCTCGTTCTCGGATTCACTCTGCTGTATTATCTGCTGCTGGAGGGCTTTACCGGCCATACGGCTGGTAAATACATCCTGCGTATTCAGGTTGTGCGTGAGGACGGAAGGCCTCCCGGATTTGTAAAATCCCTTATACGAACGTTACTGAGGATTGTAGATACGAACCCTGGACTATTAGGCGGCTTGCCAGCCGGGATTTGTGCTTTGGTGACGAAGAAGAAGCAGCGGTTAGGAGATATGGCAGCAAATACATATGTAATAAAAGTAGCCGATTCGCACGCTATAAAGCCGCCAAGTCGTAGAACGAAGATGACATTAGCCGTTATATTTTTTACCATTATTTTATTTGCGGCAGTGCCGAACGTAATTGCTTGGACGACAACCGGTTATCCTGAAACCCAACCCAAAACTGTTATACATATGAGTGAAGATGGTAAGTTTCAGATCATGGATCGAAGCAGCCTGAAGCGTGATTCTTCGGGGGCGGCTGAGCTCGGCGCCAATTTAGCGTTATCCAATGCGTTAAACACGAGACATATCGTCGTATTCACGTATTCCAAAGAGGAGATAGGAACGGAGCATACTTTGGAGGATTTTTATCTAGAGATGCAGGATCTGCTGCGCGATAATGTGACATCTGGTTTTCAGGAGAGGAAATTCGCCGTAGACAGTGGACTCGGATATGAGATGACTTATCAGCAGACTATTGATGGAGAACCTTATATGTATATCGCGGGTTATGTGGAGACCTCGGAACATTTTCATGAAGTTACCGCTATCATGGACGTAAGGAATTATGAGAAATACGGGGCTGAGCTCCGTGCAGCCATAGCAACGTTTAGGGAAGTAGATCCATAAGTTGAATTTGTATCTATGATATATGTTATATTCATAAACCTCCAATTGAAATGGGGGTTTATTTCGTATGAATATTAAAGAATGATTTGTTTTCGTAAGAGATATGGGTTGGTATATTTGTCATAGGCTATATGTACTAAAATTGTGTTGATTTGAGCAGGAGAATTTAGGAGGATGTAGAATTATTAAGTTTATAGAATTGAAGGAACTAACAGTTATGGTGAATTAAATAAACATTGGAAGCCGTGGGGATCTTCGCGGTTTCGATATAAGACGTTAAGTATTAAAAGTACCAAAAAAGTCAAGAGTTTATAGCCCTTAATAGAATACATAATTGTTTAGGAGAGTGTTTTTGTGATGTCTCAGACCTATAAACAAGATGAGAATCTCGACATTTACATAGGAGCTAGGCCGCTGAAAGATCAAATTTATATGATTATGCCTACATATGATTTGCTCAAAGAGCAAATTGATCATATAAGATCTACCGCGCAACAGTTCGCCTCTAACAAAAATTCCGACATAGTAAAAAAGGAAAGCAATAATACGATTGGTGTATTCGGCTCCAGAGGAACGGGGAAAACTTCAGCAATTTATACCGTTCAGGAATATTTATTGGAGGGAAAAAGGGGGGAGGAAAACATCCTTCTCCCTATTATTGAACCTGATAATTTTGGGGAAAACACAAAAATTATGGGATCTATAGTTGGGCTATTGAAGGAAACGGTTAATGACCTTCTTACAGAAATACGAAAACAAAATGGTAATGAGATTGAGGAACTTAATCATTTCTATAACAATTGTGTACTTAAGGATAACAATGTACTACGACAGAAAATGGATGAGCTTATTGAATATCACTTATATACGGAGAGTCAATATCGCACGCTGCTTAGTCAGAATTATGATGATCTTGCGACACATATCAATAAGTCATCCCGCCTTCTTATTCCAGATATAAAATTTAAAAAGAAACTGCTTGCTCTTATTGATGAAATTGTGGCTACTCAGAAAAAATTGTACAAAATAGAAAAGGAAGTATTGCTTTTTATTTTTATTGATGATATCGATTTGAAAACGACCAAATGTCGGGAACTCGTAGATTCCCTCCTTCAATATGCAAACCATCCAAACGTGGTAACTGTGTTGTCTGGTGATTACAACATTTTGGTGGAGTCCTTTACAATCGCTTTGCTTCATGATGAAAATTTGAGTTTAAGTCAGCTTTCTCCTAATACAAAACTACGTGAAAGAGAGAATCGAAGCTTGGGGGAGGAGGAAGACATTACAATTCTTGAACGTAAATTGGAGCTGTCTCATGAATATTTGAAGAAAATCATTCCTCCTGCACGTAGACATCAGTTGGTCAATTGGAATATGGAAACTATCCCTCAATTTGCATTTGGGGAAATAACGTTAGCCTCTCAATTGCAATTACTCATGAGGAATAATCAAATATTTGGCTATCATGATATCTCTAAAGAAATTTCTAAAGGTAGTTTGCTGCCTATCAAGAATAGCTTTGCAATTTTTGATAAAAAAGCTCGCGGACTGGTCAATGTCTATTATCATATCCATCAAATCAATCAGATTTTGTCGAGTGCTCAATATTTGGACTCAACCCCTGAGGAACAGGAAAAAATTAAATTTATACATATAAAAGCGCTTATAGACACGATCATTCTATCTTCGGGAGAACTCATTGTTGATCAGCAGCAATTTATGGATAAGCTTATACGCTGGGGAAGTAATCAGGAAAGCTCGTATATTGATTACGAAACAGATACTCTACAACTAGAGTTACTGATTATGGGTGAGATTATCAAAGAGCATCTTCCAAAGATTCGTTATGATGAGGCCGCATTTTCTGGAATGAAAAAGGTGTTGTTTCATGAACTAGCACTTTCGGAAAGCGATAAAAGAAACGCTGCTAATGATAATAGCAGCTTCATTAAACATGCGAACAAATGGCGGTATCCGCTCTATCGCATTGTACGAGGTATTCTTATTCATACTAAACCTCGAAGCGCTCTTTTGCTACTTGAATATCTGTCACGAGCTAGTGGAGAGTCATATTATTATGAATACCATCATTCTCCAGAGCGGTATGAAAAGGATCGATTCATATTTATGAGTATATATAAGCTCAGTGTTGAGGACGAGAACTTTTTGATTGATTTGTATGAACAATCGCATAGTTTCAAAATCAATGAAGTAAATGAGAGCATAAATTTCCTAAATGATATTTGTGCTGTTTCAGCAGAATATTCACTTACAGAAAGAATGTTTGATAAGCTCCTGAGTAAATTTCGCGTTGAAGTCGATAAATCAACTGCTCCTGATGAACGCGTGAAGGCGAAGGACTTATATATTAAGAGAGAGTTATTTATAAACACACTAGTTCAGCTAAGTAATATTTTGGATATAGACAAAAATAATGATAGTAAAAAAAATAAGGATGTGTACGGTACCTTAATACATGAAGATTTATTATCAAAAGAATATAGAATGATGTTGAAAATTAATAGGAATTTTAATGAGAATAAGAACCTTTCTGTCAGTTTATTAAGAATGCTGGATGCTAGTGTAAATAAATTAGGTGATTTATTATATGAACGGTTAAGCAGTTCATATATTGTTGTAGGTATAACAAGGGAATTTAAGGATGAGTATTCGAAATTTATTAACGGGGAGAATGGAGAAAATACAAAGTACACCCGTGTAAAGAGAGAAATATCCCGGATAATTAAATTAAACCAAATTGATTCCATGAATAATTATATAAAAATTGAAGAATTTATATCTCTGTATAAGGAAATTGATAAATTGTCCAAAAATAATCGTGTGTGGTATGGACAGTACGAGGCGATTCGTTTCCTTGCTGTTATAAAAAGAACGGCATATATTGAGTCTGACTTTTTTGCGGGAAATGAAATACCATTTCTGCAAGAACTGGCAAAGTACTATAAAGGCAGCAATTTATCGATTAAAACAGATATTGAATTTGAGAAGGCAAAAAAGGACATGAGTGTTATGCTCAAAAATGCTTACGATGTAATCCGGGGAAATATAGAAGAGTCATTGGCAGAATTCGACATGTCACTGGAAGATGATGAAAACTGATGCTTAATAAAATTAATTTACTGATACACGTAGCTACTTTCCCTTTTAAGGATCTGGAGTTTTATGGGCAAGAGGAAATCCTTCAGGTTCTATCAGATACGCTGAATACTGATAGTAGCATTAAAGAAGCGGAGAAAAAGAAGAATCGGAATCGAATGGTTCAAAAACTGCACAAAAATATTTTACTCAAGTGTTCTCCAAATAGCCTGGATGAAATAAATTTATTAATGGCCAAATTTCATCCCATGCTATGTGCTACTCAAACTAACCGACCACAGCATGTGGAGTATGATCTATATCAACATTATTTCAATATTTTAGAGGAGTTTTCCGAATCGCTAATTTCTCATCGTGACGGTGAAATCATATTCAAATATTGGAAGAGTGGGATGAAGGGGCACAAAAAAAGAAAATTCGATGATTTTCTAAGCGAGTATAAAGAACAAGATAAAGTACATTTTTTTCATTCCATTAGTCGGTTTATCCCTATGGATATCCTAGTGGCTGTTCATTATTCCATCAATAGTATATATGACCCGATCCAACTGGATGGCTTCTATCAGCATGTCAATTTAGCTGATGCCCCATTGCATGATGTGCTAGAGCGTGGAGTTGCAGAAAATCATATTCATGCGACTGCTGCCTTTAATTTCTCTATTCTATGGGAATCGGTCATGAATGATAAGCAGGCAACGGATTATTTGAGAAGGTTTGAGACCAATCATCTAGCTACATCTACAAAGGTATATGAGTATATCTTGACCGCCCAATTGTTAAGAATGATTATGGTGTTATATTTGGATGAAGGCACCGATATTGAATTATTCAAATGGTTAAAAACCATGTTTGGCCAATCCTCCAGCCTTCTGCATTCGATTCATTCTATTTTGACAGGTCAGAAAAACGAATTTGAGAATGTTAGCTGCTTGCAGGAAATTATTGAGGAAGTTAAGAAAACCATTGGTCTGTATGATGGAGACAGAGATCATGACTTTATATATTCTATTATTCGGCGGGACAAGCATATTAAAACCTATGGAGAAAATATATTCCTGCAAATGGTCATGAAATACAAGGAATCTACCTCGCAATCGATCGTTATGAAAAATCATTTTGAACAGTTTTTTAGAGTATTCTTTAAATATGCTGCTATCAAAAATGAGTTTTATCAGCAAGTAACCCAGGCGACATCGATCCAGGGGCTTGATTTTTTTAGGGGGTATTTTGATCGAGCAACAGACGGCTTCAGCAAAGGAAAGAATTATTACAAAATGCTGCTTCGTACTCTATTTCAGAATTCATACCTTAAGATGGTGGAGCTCCGTCTATCCTTACAAAAAAGTGAAGGTCAAAATAGGAAGACTATTCTCAGTATACTCCAATCCTATCATGATATTTTGAAAGAAGACTATGGTCTTGGCAAGGATTTAAATAGTGACTTTCCTCGAATCGGAATCATATACCATCTTATTAAGCAAGCTGACGATATTGAGAAATGCTGGAGCTTATATGAAGCGCATAGAGATCATACGATAGAAAATCTTCATTATGGGAAAATACAGCAGACTTATTTAAGACAGATTGAAATACTACAAAGTCTGCGCAAGAGGATTCCGCTTCTTACTAACTTTATTGTCGGTATTGATGCGGCTAGTCTTGAAAATAATACGCCAGTTCAAGTCTTTTCCCCCGTTTTTGCGGAGGCGAGAGACAGCCAATATGATTCGATTAGGGTTGTTAACCGTGATGGCTACATCATGAAAAATCAAAGCTTGTTTTTTACTTTTCATGCAGGTGAAGATTTTAGACATATCAACTCAGGACTTCGACGAATGGATGAGGTTATAAGCTACTGCAAGTTCCATTCTGGGGATCGAATTGGCCACGGCATTGCGCTTGGCGTCAATGTAAAGGATTGGGTGTCTAAGAATCCAGTTGTCGTTTTGCCGCGAGGTGAATATTTAGATAATTTGCTTTGGATTTGGGGAGTTTACAGTAAGTCTACAGGCTTAGATTCTAGAACATATGTTTATCTGGAGCAACGCATTTATGAGGTGGCTAAAGAGATTTTTCAAGTTACTACTGCCTTAACGATCCCGTTATTGTATGAAGTATACCAAAGAAGATTTAAAGCTATCCGAAATGAAATTGAAAGCCTTATAACTGATAATAAATATAGTTGTTCTACCATTAGAACAAAAGATGCTCCAGATGCACATAACGTACATATATGGGGTCAGGAGAATCTGTTTTTGGCTTACCACTGCAAGCGGTATTTGGAACGTATGACAGAGCCAGTTTATGTTAATACGACAGATGTTGAGGAGAGCATGTCCGTGGATATGCAAAACTATCTGATTCAAAAAATATCAAAATCTGGTATTGTCATTGAGGTGAATCCATCGTCAAATGAGGCTATTGGAGAAATAGATTCTATCTTCGGTAATCAGTTGTTTAGAATTCAATCCCCTGACAATAGTGAATTGTCTAATATTATGGTCAATATTAATTCTGACGATCCTATGGTGTTTAATACGAATGTCAGCAATGAAATTGCTTACTTGTACTATGGGATGCTAAAACAAGGTATTGGTAAGGAAGCAGCTCTCATATGGATAGAAAAGCTCAGAAAGTCGGGAATGGACACGTCTTTTATTCGTGGAAATACTAGCAATCAGGATTATATTTATGCACTGGAGACGACAATTTCTGCTTTGGAGGATCCCTTTTATTGTGATGGATAGCATCATGTATACGATATCGTGAGTGTTAACAGAGCAGCAAAAAATATGTTATTAAGAACGTTGGTCTTTTGGATTAAGGCAATAACAATCCCCCTTCCGATCTGATGAAGATTACGAGGGGGAGTCTTTTTTATTTGGGATAAGCTTGGTTCTCCTTGCGTTTCCTGGAGGCTCGGGGCGACTGGCCAATCACCTTCTTGAACATCTTCGAGAACAGGAACGGGTCGGTATAACCGACCGAGCGGGATACGTCGCTGACGCTAAGATCAGGATTGCGGAGCAGCTCCACGGCACGGTTCATGCGATATTCCAGCAAAAAGGTTTGCAAAGATACGCCGAATTGCGCTTTGAATAGTCCGGATAAATAGGTTCGATCCAGCCCGACGGAACGGGCGATGTCCATGACGCTGATCTTCTGGCTGTAGCTGCTTTCGATCCATTCGATCGCTTTGCGTACATAGACTTCCTTAGGGTATGAGGTCTTCTTCTCCGTGGCCAAATCCGGCGGCGAGCAGGCAATCAGTTCGGCCATAACTCGGTAAAGGATGCTCTGAATCAGCACATCTCCGCCGCGCTCCGAACGAGCTCGGGCCAGGTCATCGTAAAAAGCTTCGAATACAGGGCTGTTCGAGTAGAATACAGGGCTTGCAGGAAATAGATTGGCTCTCTGCAATAATGATTTGGCATGAAGCCCCCTGAATCCGATCCAAGAATATGTCCATGGACATTGGGCATCGGCTTCGTAATAGACTAAGGTCTCCGGTGGAATGAGAAAGCCGTGGCCTCTAGTCAGTTCATAAGTTCGGTCATCAATGCGGAAGCGCCCGGAACCCTCATGGACATAATGAATAATGTAGCAGTCCCGCAGGCCGGGACCCCATGCATGCCCAGACAAGCATTCCTCCATGCCGAAGAACAGTAAATTCAAATCCATCTGATTTTGGAACGTCTCGTTAAAGTGAACAATATCGATGCGGCTCACCTTTGCTTTCCCTCCTGGCTGTACACATCTATGCTATTTGCATTATAACAGGTTCCATATAGGAGATAAACGAAGTATACGAATTATTAAATGGGATTATGACATGTTTTAGCGGGAAAGAGCCATGTTCATCCTTCAGCTTTGCGCTTATAGTTAAGGTACATTTTAACGAATAGTGGAGGCGATAAAGCAATGGCGAAAATTACATTTATGGGCGCAGGAAGTACGGTTTTTGTCAAAAATGTTCTCGGAGATGTCATGCTGACAGAATCATTGCAGGGCTTTGAGCTCGCTTTGTACGATATCGATATGGAGCGGCTAAGAGATTCGGAAAATCTGTTGAACAGCCTCAAAGCATCGCTAGGCAGCACCTGCGTTGTAAAGGCTTACAGCGACCGCAAAGAGGCGCTCCGGGGTGCAAAATATGTCATTAACGCGATCCAGGTGGGGGGATATGACCCGTGTACGATAACAGATTTTGAGATACCAAAAAAATACGGCCTGCGGCAGACAATTGCCGATACCTTGGGGATTGGCGGCATTTTCCGCAACCTGCGGACGATTCCAGTCATGCTTGATTTCGCCAAGGATATGCAGGAGGTATGTCCAGATGCCTGGTTCCTGAACTACACGAACCCGATGGCGGTACTGACGAATGTGATGAATACGGCTGGCGGCATTAAGACGGTGGGGCTATGCCACAGCGTGCAGAAATGCATTCCCGAGCTGTTCGGAGCACTAGGCTTGAGCGAAGAGGGATTGGAGACGAAGATCGCAGGAATCAATCATATGGCCTGGCTGCTGGAAGTCAAGCGCGACGGAAAGGATCTGTATCCGGAAATTCGTAAGCTTGCCGCTGAGAAGCAGAAGGAGAGCCACCATGATATGATCCGCTTTGAGCTGATGCTGCGCTTTGGCTACTATGTAACGGAATCATCAGAGCATAATGCGGAGTATCATCCGTATTTCATTAAACGCAATTATCCTGAGCTGATCGAGCGTTTTAACATTCCGTTGGACGAATATCCACGGCGCTGTATTGAGCAGATTGAAGGCTGGAAGGAGCAGCGCGAGAAGCTCTTTGCCAGCAAAAATATCGAGCATACCCGCAGCCTGGAATATGCCTCGTACATTATGGAGGCCATGGAGACGAACCGGCCATACAAAATCGGCGGAAACGTGATGAACACGGGGCTTATAACTAATCTCCCGCAGGAAGCTTGCGTAGAAGTGCCTTGTCTGGTCGATGCCTCAGGCATAACGCCGACCTACGTCGGAGCTCTGCCGCCGCAGCTTGCCGCTTTGAACCGGACGAATATCAACACGCAGCTGCTCACCATCGAAGCAGCCGTCACCGGGAAGAAGGAGCATATCTACCATGCAGCGCTGCTTGATCCACACACGGCGGCTGAGCTTTCAATCGATGATATCGTTGCCATGTGCGATGACCTGATCGAGGCTCATGGAGATTGGCTGCCGAAGTTCAAATAGAAGAGATTAATGCTACCCTTTATTCGATTCTAGCTATTGCTATTGACGGTACTTGATAAGGTTTGTTATTATTTGGTCAAAATGACGAGGAACGTCTTCAATCACCATTGCGTGGTTTGGGGGCGTTTTTTTTATTTTCCAAGTCGTTTTTTATTTTACTAGTTTGATTGGAGGGGAGTTATCTCAGATGATGACTTTTGTGGAAGCGCACACAGCTTTTATTCAAGATCATTTGAGTCGTCGAATCGGTGAGCGAAGGAGCAGACTGGAAAGAGGGCATGGATATGGGGAAGTCCTTTTTGCGGAGAATATATGGTGGCCGCTAAAAGGAAACTTTGATGATCTTCATCCTGAATATGGACTTCTGTCAAGAAAGTGGACACCTATTAAGTGAAAGTTTACGCCGTCTCCTTCTTGAATTGCGCAGCAAATTGAACCGGCGACACATAGCCGATTGAACTGTGGATTCGTTTGCGGTTGTAGAAAAATTCAATGTACCTGTAAATGGTCTCGTAAGCCTGTTGTTTGGTCTTGAACTTCGTTCTGTAGATGAGTTCTTTTTTCAAGATGCTGTGAAATGACTCGATACAAGCGTTATCGTAGCAATTCCCTTTACGACTCATGCTAACCTTCATGGAATACGATTCCAGCTTGTCACGGTACTCCTTCGATGCGTACTGTGAACGCGATCGGAATGGTGAAGCAATCCCTTACCTGGTTTTTTCGCATCATATGCGGCTTCTAGAGCATCTAAGACAAGTTCTGTTGTCATCCGGCCGTAAAGCCGCCTACCCACGATCTCGCGTGTGCACAGATCCATCAGACTAGCCAAGTACAGCCGTCCTTCTCGGCAGGGGATGTAGGTAATATCTGCAACCCACACTTTGTTCGGTTCAGATACGGCAAAGTTCTGGTTCAACTCATTGGGAGCAATGGGTGAGTCATGATTGGAATCGGTCGTCTGCACCTTAAATTTACGGGAGACACAAGAACGCAACCCCAGTTCTTTCATGTAGATGCTAACTGTGCGCTCCGCGACCTGGATACGCTCTTTCCACAACATTCGGGTAATCTTAGGACTGCCGTAGCGTTCCCCGGAGTCATGAAAATGATACTTGACTCTCTCCAGAACCTTCGCCTTTCGAAGTTTCTGCTCGCTAGGCAATGCCTTTTGCCACTTGTAGAAGCCACTCCGAGACACTTGTAAAACCTTGCACATCTTCTCCACCGAAAACTCGGAGCGATGTTCTTCAATGAATTGGAATCTCAATTCCTTTCTTTGCTGAAGATGTGCAGCGCCTTTTTTAATATAGCGAGTTCTTCCTGGAGATCTTGATTTTCCCGCTCCTTCTCTTGATTCTCCAGTTCCTTATTACGCAGTTGTTGTTCGAGTTGACGCACTCTCTCCGGTGTGACTAAAGATTCCAGCTGGATTTCATCGCGGTAAAGTGCTTTCCAGTTGTGCAACACACCGGCAGATATACCGAGTTCTTCGGCCAACTGCGGCATGGACTTACTTTGCTCTAAAATATACTTCACTGTCTGCTTCTTAAACTCTTCACTGTAACTATTACGTTCCATCCGGACATCTCTCCCTTAAGAATTATTATCTAGGTTCACTTAAGGACTGTCCACTTTTTATTCTAGTTGCAGTTCTACAGTTGGTTGCTCCCGATATAGCAAATGTTAATGAACCAAGTGTACGAAGTACATGTAGATACAGCTATCTTTTCATAGTTATGTAGCTAGTTTGCCGAGGCTCTGTTCAGCGGCTAAATTGTCAATGCTGTGCAAAATAGTTAATTTGTAATTGCTGTGCGAAATAGTTAATTCATAATTGCTGTGTTGATTAGTTGTCTGGTGGCGGCAGGTCAATTGCTAAATTTGGAATGTTCAACTTGGAATGCCGGATGCAATCAAAAAAGGGGCTCCTGTGCTCTAATAAGAGCAAGGATCCCTTTTCTTGGGTAATGAGTGGGCGTATAGCCGGATACCTGTGTAAATGTGCAACGGGCCAATCGAATGAAGGCGCGCCGCATAGGTGTGTGCACATATCCGGCAAGCGTTTCTCGTAACCATTCAACTTAGAAGTTCATATAAATAAATTCCTGCGATTCGCCCGAGAAAAATAGGATGCCTAGGACGATAGCTATGATGACAATGGCTCCACCGACCGCTGTTCCCAGCATCATCAGTGCTCGGCCGACACGATGACTGAGGCGATTGGTTTTTGCTTGGGCTAGCTTGGCACTACGAGTTTGTAATTCCATATTGCGTCAACTTCTTATATAAAATTTCGCCGAACATCTTGTTGCCTTCATCCAGGAGGTGGGACGGGTCGCGATATAATTTATGCGGGATTGTATTCTCTTTCCCTTTGTTAAATTCAATATAAGGATAGCCTCGCGATTCGATCAGCTCCTGATAAGCCCCCATCACCTTATTGTAGTCTTCCCAATTCAGCAGCTTTTTCTTGGTAATATGCTCTTTATCGAGCGGAGCTGAATAGAAAACTGCTGTCTTGTCATGCTCCTGCAGCAGATCAAGCGTCTTCTCGATCATAAACAGGCCGAAGCTCTCGTCTTTATCAAACGGCTTATTCCAAACGTACAGCTGTTTGAAATGGTTGTCGATCTCTTCTTTATGTTTGTCCTGCATTTTATCATACGCCGTGTACATCGGAGTATAGCTCGGCGTTACGCCATTTTTCTTGTCCTGCTCGTTTTTGATTTCCCGGCGGATTTTCTCCATCGGAGTACGTGTCTTGAACAGCTTGTAGCTGATCACATCGCGATCATGATACAACGTCCATTTGCTTAGGAAATTGGATGTTGCCCAGTTGTGAATCTCGCTGGGGAGCGACTGGCGATTCTTATCCGGGAATTCATTCAGCCAGCTCCGCGGAATGTTCTGATCCAATTTCGTAATGAGGGACGGATACACGGTTACGTTAGGCTCATTATCTGATACAACGGCGATTCCGTAGTTGATTTCATATACGACATAATCGACTTCATCTATGATGGAGGCGAGCACGGCATAGGTCTCGGTGAACCTGCCGCCGGTAAGCCCCATATTGAGTATGCGGCTGTCCTTCAGATGAACCTGGAGAACTCCGGCAGAAGTGTTGGCCCCTTTCATCACCGTCGTTCCGAAGACCGTAGAGGGCCCGAATAAGCCGACTACCTGCTTCCCGTCATCCGGCTGCTCCTTCAAATATTCAATCCAGAGCGGCGTATAGACGATTGAGTCGTAAGCCGGAACCCGCAGTTCTTTTTTCGCATGGGTCACGACATCCTCTTTCATATGATCCACAATCGGACTTGCTCCGTCACTAATTCCGATCAAACCTGCGATAGCAAGCGAAACCATCATGACGGTTACCGTCTTATTCATGAATAAATTCGGCACTTTGTAAACCTCTCTTTCTTTCAATGCTTAATATCGTAAACCAAGCAAGCGCAGCATTAAATCCCATCCGTCCACGATCGGCAAAATGAAGAACACTCGGCTCATCGTTACGCCAAAAAACGTAATTAGAATAGCGATCAACGTTGTTCCTGGCTTCAGCCATTTCGGAACAGGCTTCAACTTAGGTTTGATTTGCTTCACATGGAATCTATGAATACATAACATCACGCCATGAAACATTCCCCAGACGACAAAGTTCCAAGCTGCTCCGTGCCATAGACCGGATACCGTCATCGTAGCCATCAAATTCAGATAGACTCTCGGAGCGGCCACGCGGCTGCCGCCGAGCGGAAAATACACATAGCGGGTGAGCCAGGAGCCCAGAGAGATATGCCAGCGATTCCAGAACTCGGCAACACTGCGAGCGAGGTATGGAAAACGGAAGTTCTCTGGAACGACGATACCGAACAAGCGCGCTGTACCAATAGCAATGTCTGAATATCCTGAGAAGTCGAAGTATATAACAAACGTATAAGCGATCAGTGAAATCCATAGCGTTCCAATATCAGCTCCGACAATCCCGGCTTTAGAGTAGACCGGCTGAGCCAACAGATCGATTGAGCCTGCCAGTACCAGCTTCTTGAACATACCAAACCCAATCCGGGTAACCCCAATCAAAACATGGTTGATCTGGAATTTGGCTTTGAGCTGCGGGTAGAACACCTGGAATTGCTTGATGGGGCCCGCGACCATCGTTGGGAAGAAGAAGATGAACGACAGCAGCCCCTCCGGTCTATGCTCCGGCAAATTTCCGCGCTTGCGTTCAACCAAGTAATGAATGAGCTCGAACGTAAAATAAGAAATCCCTAACGGGAGGACGATTTGTTCCGCCTTCGGGAAAAACGGCTGCTGCATAAAGGCGAACAGGTCATTTAAGGTATCGAGCAGCATATTCGTATACTTGAAATAACCGAGCACGAGAATAACCCCGATGATTGCGGCGGGGTAAATCCAGCGTTTACTCCACTTGGCAGCGGCCTTGACGACGATAATTGCGATGACGACCTCGGCCAGCAGCAAGAAGAGGTAGGAGCCTGCGTAGTAGTAATAAAAAGTGACGCCTGCGGCGAACAGCACCCAGGGTCTGATTCGATGCGGCATAATGTGATACGTGACAACAGCCACGAGCACGAACAGCCAGTATATCCAGTCTGTATAAATCATAATATTTCGTTTCCACCATCCAAGTTGTTTACTGTCTCTACTATTACTGCTTGTTCATGATAGCACAACATGAACGTACCCGGTTATATCAAAATTCGCTAAATGCACCAAATAACTGGAATATGAGTTTTGTTCAGAATACAAAATTCGCCAAATTACAATACATATCCTTCTTTTTAATATAAAAAGACGCATCGCATATAGTCTATAGATTAGACGCGTTTGCCGCACAAAAGTTCCAGTATTTGCGGATCGCAATCGAGATCTGCGCGAAAATCGCTGTCTGCGTATAGCACGAAAAAAACGCTGCCTGCATACAATAAAGTAATTCGCCTAGGAGGTAGGGTCGTGATCATTACATTAAATATGGAGCCTGGACGGCTCAAACAGCTTTCAGCGTCGGAAGTGGAACGGAATATCATGAACCAGCTAAGATTGAGCCCGGCTGTTCACATCTATCGCTTGCCGGAACAGCTCGATTTTGAATTGCGCACGAGAGCGGCGATTGTGAAGGCTGCAAAGGATTTTTACGCAGGAGGAACCAAATTTGCGACCTTCAAAAACTCAAGGGCTAACGAGCAGTATTGGACACGCATGTCTAACGGTGGATTTAGCTTAAAGGAAGAGGCGCTGCCTTCAGAAGCGATTGTCGATATATTTAATAATGGCTATAGATATGCTATGGAGTGCGCCACGGCGATGGTCGTTATTCTTTATAAAGGAGTGCTGGATTCCATCGGCGCCGAGGCTTTTAATAGGCACTTCAATCAACTGGTGCTCTACGATTGGCAATATGATAGTGATCTGCAACTGATCCAGACACAGCAGGCTGCTGCGGGGGATGTTGTCTATTTTGAGAATCCCGATTTCAACCCGCAAACGCCTGAATGGCAGGGGGAGAATGCGATTGTATTGGATAATAGCCTCTATTTCGGTCATGGGCTCGGTATTTCATCGGCTGAATCTATAATTGATGCCTTGAACGCAAAAAGAAAGCCAGGAAGCACGACCTCCGCCTTTTTATCCAATCTGATTGTGCATCCGGATTTTGAATATATTCGCAGACTTGGGGGGGCATAGCTAGCGACAACGATCGTTCGACATATTGCGAGAAAATACTACCAATTATTCAAATTTATTTCACAATATAAAATATTTTTCTAGACCTAACTGATGGACTATGTTATACCGATAATAGGTTAAGGAAAACTTATTATCGTAGGGGGAAAAATCGTGGAAAAAAGTCCAAAATCGTTTGTTGCTGCACTACTATTAGCTTTCTTTTTGGGATCATTAGGAGTTCATCGTTTTTACGTTGGCAAGGTTGGAACAGGAATTCTTCAGCTGCTTACTCTAGGTGGTATGGGAATCTGGACATTAATCGACTTTATTCTCATCGCTGTAGGCAGCTTCAAGGATAGTGAAGGCAGACCAATCAAGGCTTAGGTTCAATACATAAGACAAGCTGTAGAACTTCAAGTCGATAGTGCTTTAAATGCGCTATTTCACAAGACATACTTAAATGAAAGCGACCGTGCTTTGGCTTAGTGCCGAGTGCGGTCGCTTTCGCTTTCATTTATTGAGCGTATTGCTCGATTTGCTCAGAAGAATATATGGCCGTTTGCTTAGGGGCGCTCATAGCCATGCGGTACATTGCCCGGGCTACGGTCTTCGCCTCTATAGCTCTATATTTCCTTAGGGGGCCGATAAATAGGAAGGACAGGGCTTGAAAGATCACGCCTCCCCATCGTTCGGCAAGGCGATATTCCTGGCGATCGCCCAGCAATAGAGAGGGGCGCAGAATGGACAGACTGTCGTAAGGCATTTCGCGGAGCTCCCGCTCGGCGATGCCCTTGATCCGGGAATAGAATGCCGGGGAGTCGGCATTGGCTCCGATCGCGCTGATGAACAGAAAATGCCGTGCCCCTTGCCTCAGCGCCAGCTTGGCAACCGTTAGCGGATATTCGACATCGATTTTGTACATGGCATCCTGTGTTTTGGCCTTTTTAATCGTCGTTCCCAGGCAGCAAAATACGTCGTCAGCGGTGAAATGCTGCTCGTAATGCTCCAGTTGGTCAAAGTTGATTATAAGCTCGGTGAGCTTCGGATACTCCACATGAAGGGGAGCCCGGACGAGGGCGACCACGGAGTCGTAATGCTGCTCCTCAAGCAGTATATGGAGCAGCTGACGGCCAACGAGGCCACTGCCACCAACAATCAGGGCTTTTTTTATCATCGTAATGCTCCTCTCGAATAAATCAAGTCTGCGGGATAGGTGTATGCATTTAGTTTACTATAGTTGAATTGCTTATGGATTTGTTTTGCAGCGCTCGCAAGTGTACAATGTGGACGAATGAAGGTTCATCCTTCTATTATTGTTTCAAATTCAGTTAGGATGAGTTGTTAGTTACTTAAGGAGGGATTAGGTTGAAGTATCGGAGATTAGGCAAAACAGAATTGAACGTATCGGTCATCGGCATCGGAACATGGCAGTTTGGCGGTGAATGGGGAATGCAGTTCAATCAGGATGAGGTGGATGCCATCCTCGATAAAGGCCAGGAATGCGGCATTAATCTCATTGATACAGCAGAATGCTATGGCGACCATCTCTCTGAGTCGTTCATCGGCGATTATTTGAGCCGCCGCAAGCGGGAGGATTGGATTGTCGCAACGAAATTCGGCCATCATTTTCACGAGCGCTTCACCCGTACGGATGTATTTGATGCAGAGGATGTGCTGAAGCAACTGGATGCCTCGCTTAAAGCACTGAAGACGGATTATATCGATTTGTATCAATTCCATTCGGGGCCCGATCAGGTCTTCGATAATGATAAATTATGGACGATGCTGGACAAGCAGGTTGAGGCCGGCAAAATACGCCATTTAGGTACTTCAATCGGCAGCAATGATAATTTGCACCAGACCGATGCATCGAGCGAGGTCAATTCCAAGGCTATCCAAGTCGTATATAATCGCCTGGATCGCGTACCGGAGAATCGGGTATTTCCCTCTTGCGAACGTCAGGACCTCGGCGTGTTGGCTCGGGTTCCGCTGGCTAGCGGCTTCTTGAGCGGCAAATACAAGCCTGGAGCCCAATTCGATGCAACCGATGTGCGGCATCGTCAGGATGCTGAGGTCGTGCGCCGCAAACTGGAGGAGGTAGAGCGGATTCGCCGGGAGGAAGTACCGGCGGGCGTGGAAATGGCGCAATGGGCGTTGGCTTGGTGCCTTAAGAATCCTATTGTGAGCTCTGTCATTCCTGGTTGTAAAAATCCTGACCAGGTTGCATCCAATGCAAGCGCAGCGGATTTAGTAGAATAAACGAATAATGAGGCCTCGTTGGCGTTGGACGCTAGCGGGGCCTCATTGTGTCAAGGGTCTATAGAAACAGCCAATAGCTGACGTTCCAATGCATGAAGTGTCAAATACAGAGTACTAAGTAAAAATTTCAAAGGTCATAGTGCCAAAGTGCAGCCTTCAAGCTGCCGATTGGCAGTAGCCCGTGTTAGTCGGCCAAAGTGTTAAAGGACAGCTTGGCTGCTTTTAAGGCTGCACCTCATGCGCCTTCAGGACGATCACCGCGTTATGTCCGCCGAACCCGAAAGAGTTGGATATCCCGATGCGCAGCTTGGATTGTCGAGCCTGATGGGGTACATAGTCCAGGTCGCAAACCGGGTCGGGAGCATCCAGATTGATCGTTGGCGGAATAATGCCCTGCTCCAGTGATTTGACGAGGGCAACAGCTTCGACGGCGCTCGCCGCACCAAGCATATGCCCGGTCATCGATTTATTGGCTGTAATCGGGACTTGATAAGCATGTTCGCCGAACAGCTTCTTGATTGCTTTCGTCTCTGACCAGTCGCCTACCTCTGTACTCGTTGCATGCGCACTGATTACGTCCACGTCCTGCGGCCCGATATTAGCCTCTTTCAGCGCAAGCTTCATAGCGCGGTAAGCTCCGATGCCCTCGGGATGCGTCGCGACGATATGATAGGCGTCGGAAGTCGCGCCGTAGCCGATGATTTCGGCGTAGATGCGGGCGTTTCTCTGTTTGGCATGGGTGAGCGATTCGAGGATAAGGATGCCGGCCCCTTCCGCCATAACGAAGCCGTCGCGGCCTTCATCGAACGGCCTGCTTGCCTTGGTGGGCTCGTCATTGCGCGACGAGAGCGCCGTGGCATTGCCGAAACTTGCTACGGAAATGTCCGTAATCGCCGCCTCCGTTCCTCCGGCAATGATAATGTCGGCACCGCCCGACGCGATGAGGCGGTAGGCTTCCCCGATTGACGTATTTCCAATGGAGCAGGCAGTCACTGGCGATAATGTAGGACCGACGGCTCCGTATTTAATACTGATCATGGCGGCAGCCATATTCGAAATCATCATCGGAACGAGAAGCGGGCTAATTCGCTCGGCTCCTCGTTCTTGCAGCAGGCGGCTTTGCTCAAGAAGTGTTTCTATTCCCCCTGTGCCTGAGCCGACATACACCCCCATGCGCTCCTTATCGATTTGCTCCAAATCCAATCCGGAATCAGACAGCGCCTGATCTGCGGCAGCCAGCGCGAATTGGCAGAAGCGATCCATCCGGCGCGCTTCTTTGTGGCCGAACATAACTTCGGCATCGAAGTCCCGTACCATGCCCGCGATTTTGGTCTTATGCCTGGAGGTATCAAAACTATCAATGAGGGAAATTCCTGATTTTCCGTGAATAAGCTGATCCCAGAACAACTCTACTTGATTGCCGAGCGGTGATATTATGCCCAGCCCCGTAATTGCGACTCTTTCCATAAGAACCTCCTTGAGAGCTGTGATGGGACTTATTGTGTCATATGACTTATCCTATTACAAGTTGTTGATTATTATAGTATAATCAGTACCACTTTAAGTAGGGCTTGAAGGAGGAGTATGAAATGAAGCAGCAGGCGCGATTGCAGGAACTATCCGCTTTCTTGAAGGCGCAGCGCGCCAAGATCGTTCCGCAAATGGTTGGACTGCCGATAGGAGGCCGGCGCAGAACGCCGGGGCTGAGAAGGGAAGAGGTGGCTCAATTAGCTGGCGTAAGCACCACCTGGTATACCTGGCTGGAGCAAGGAAGGGACATCAAAGTGTCCGCGTCTGTACTCGATAATATTGCTGCCGCCCTGCGTCTTACTCGGGATGAGCGCAATTATTTGTATGCGCTCGCGATGGATACGGGGGGAGGTACGGGCGCCGCAGGCCTGCTTCTGCAGGAAGGTCAGCCGGAGATCAGCCCCTCCCTGCAGAAGATTCTGCAAGAGCTGAAATACTGTCCTACGATTATTTCAGATCGAAGATGTCAGATTGTCGGCTGGAATGAGGCGGCTTCTCATGTGTTTCTTGATTTTGAGGAGATTCCGTTAGAGCAGCGGAATATGATCTCATTGCTCTTTACTAGGCAGGAGTTTCGCAGGCTGGCTGTAAATTGGGAGCAATTTGTGCGAGGCTTCCTGGCTATTTTTCGCGCTTATTATGGGCAATATGTGGAGGATGAGTGGTATAATCATTTTTTGTCAGAAATGAAGGAGGCTCATCCTGATTTCAATCATCTCTGGGAGCAAAGCGAGGTCAGCTCGGCACCAGAGGTGATTCTGGAGTTCAGGCATGCGAAGGGGGGCAAAATGCACTTCCAGCTTACCTCGCTGCAGGTGCACGGAAACGTGGATTTACGCTGCAGTATTTATACCCCTGCACCGGAAACAGCTACGGAGTTTAAGCTGAGGCAGCTGATGGAGCGGGAAGAATGAGGGGCCCACAAATTACCAAGTCCCTTTTTGGCGTGCTATAATTATAATGTTCAGAAGAGTAGGCTGGAGATGTGAATCGAAGGCGAAATACGTATAGACAAATAGAGTCAAGGTTAATCTAGACAGGTTAGGCAAGGAGAAAGGTATGGGTATGGAGCGAATACACGCATGGTATAAGTCGAAGCTAGTCATGACAGGCTTACTGTTCGTCCTCAAGCTGATGCTGTTGCGGATGTTCTTTTTTGGAGAAATATATTGGAGCGGTTTGCCCGGGGAACTATTGGCCGTTCTGGGACTGCTATGTTTAGTAGAGCTGTTAACGCCAGATAGGGCCAAAGCGGTCGTTTATTGGAGCCTGAACGCCATCTTTTCTTTTCTTCTGTTCTCGACGGCTCTTTATTATGCCCATTTTGGGACAGTGCCTACGTATGCTGTATTAAGCGGGCTGAATCAAGTTCCCCAAGTACGGGCTAGTGTCAGTGCGCTGCTGCGGCCGGAGCAGTTTTTGTTTTTTGCCGATTTCGTGCTCGCTGCGGGTTGGCAGGTTATCCGTGCCTTAAGACGGCGCCGAAAGGGTTCAGTTTATACATTTATGCTTAAGGAGCAAACGAGTCGGAAATGGGCTTGGAACACTGTAGTAACGGTATTGCTTCTAATCAGTGCTGCCTCATCCTTATATTATGTGCGGCAAGGCAAGCTAATCGACAATGAGCTCGTTCGGGCAGAGAAGGTCGGGTTTCTGAACTATCAAGTCGTGGCTGCGATCAGCAGCCGTGAGGAAGACCAGATGATCGCGGAAGGGAACATCGAAGAGACGAAGGCTAACATTGAAAAGCTGCAGAGCAGCTATCCTTACCGCACTGAGACAGACGCTGTAGACGGAATGAGATCCCCCGATTATTTCGGGATCGCGGAAGGGATGAATCTGATCGTCATCCAGATGGAATCTTTTCAGAATTTTCCCATTAATTTAAAGCTGAATAATGGAGCTGAGGTCACGCCGGTATTAAATAAATTGGCTGGAGAGGGCATCTATTTTCCCCACATTTATCAGCAAATCGGACAAGGCAACACATCGGATGCAGAATTTATGTTCAATACCTCTATTTATCCGACGGCGGCCGTGGCGATGTCTACGGGCTATGGCGACCGCGAGTTGCCCAGCCTGCCCAGATTGCTGCAGCAGCAGGGCTACACCGCTAATACGTTTCATGTCAACAACGTGACGTTCTGGGATCGAAACAAGCTGTATCCTGCGCTTAATTTTAATCAATATTATGATAAGCCTGCCTTTAACAATGATCATTTCAACGATTATGGAGCTTCTGATGAAGAGATGTACCGGGTCGGCGTAGAGAAGATGAAGGATCTTCATGCGAGGAACAAGCGTTTTTATGCCCAGTTTGTTACGACCTCCAGTCATTCGCCGTTCGTCGTTCCGGAGTCTTTCCAGCAAATTGAGCTGCCGGCCGAACTGGAAGGCACGAATCTGGGAAATTACATGAATGCGATCCATTATACCGATTATGCTATCGGCGAGCTGATCGGGCAGTTAAAGGAAGCCGACTTGTGGGATAACACCATGCTTGTTTTCTATGGAGACCATTTCGGCCTTCAGCCGAAGGAGACAAGTGCGCAGGAAATCGAGGCGCAGCTTGGCGTGCCGTATGATGACACGATCAGCCGTTTCAATATTCCATTTATCATTCATGTGCCTGGCAAGCCGCTTGGCATTGTGTCGGAGCGGGCCGGGGGACAGGTGGATATGCTGCCGACTGTAGCGAATATCCTGGGCCTCTCCTTGAAAAGGGAGCAATTCACCGCATTCGGTCAAGATTTGCTAAATATTGATCGTAATTTATTCGGCGTCCGCTATTACCTGCCGACGGGCTCCTTCTTCAACGACGAAATTATGTTCATACCGGGACAAGGTTTCGAGGATGGACAAGCCATATCGATTAAGACGTTGGAGCCTGTGGCCGACTTTGCCCAGTATCGTCAGGATTATGAATATGTAACGTCGCTCATGAAGCTGTCGGATGAGTATGTGAAGCTACTGCCGAAGCGCCGCTAGTATCATAACTTTTTATACGGCTCCCTAAGAAAATAATCTTCGGGAAAAGCGCCGAAAGGCGTTTTTTTCATTAGGTTCTACCGCTGATAATTGTTCCGTTTTGCCCAAATGCCAGAAAATTTTAGGCAATGAAGAAACTTTTGCCCGTCTGGACACGTCAAATAGTCAAGGCAACGGTAATATGGGTAAGTTACCTATATCAAGACATAGGAGGGGTTAAGCAAGTGAGGAAACTATGGATAACTATTCTATCAGCACTATTAATTTTTCCATTAGTATTACAGACGCAAGCTCATGCAGCACAAGCCATCAGCATTTATATTAATGGGGTCAGACTGCCGACCGATCAGGCGCCGATCCTGGTCAGCGGCCGGGCGATGCTGCCGCTCCGCGCTATATTTGAAGCATTGGACGCGGAGGTGGACTGGAACAATAAGACGAAGACTGTAACCGCCTGGAAAGACGGAACTTCTGTCGTGCTAAAAATAAACAGCAAAACGGCTACGATCGACAATCAAACGGTGGGCCTCGACGTTCCCGCACAGAATGTCAAAGGCAGAACGATGGTTCCCGTTCGTTTTGTCAGCGAAGCATTGGGCGAGGAGGTAGTGTGGGACGCTAACAGCAAGACAGTGTATGTGACCACGAACACTACTCCGGTGGCGGCTGAGCCGGTCGGGTACGTATCCGCCAGGGATATCGCCAATAACGGGGACGGGCGCGACTTGCAGGTCAGCTTCTCGCGGGCGTCGAATCAGTCTTCTATCGATCATTACCGGGTGTTCATCGTTAAGACCAACAAAACTTCTAGCTTTAATCTGGCAACTGCCTTGAAGGTTCCTTCTGCAAATTATACGAGCGTATCGGTCGGAAGCGTTGATCCTACGGTCACATTGACGTCTCAATCTCGTGACGTGGACGGGGATTTGATTAAAGCGAACCAAGCTTATGTTGCTTATGTTGTCTCGGTCGGCAAGGGCAGCTTAGCCAGCGCACTGTCTTATCCATCCGCTGCCATCACATTGGGCACTAGCCATTCCGTGGAAGCAGCAACGAATGTTAGAGTCAGTGACGTCAGCGATTATGGAGACGGCAGAGATTTGTATGTAACATTTACGAAGCCATCCAAAGATAGCGACATTTCCAGCTACCGCATCTTTGTTGTGAAGACGAAGGATGCCGGAAAATTTGATCTTGCTGCGGCAAACAAGCTGTCCAGCCAGTATTACACCGTTGTCAATAAAACATCGAACAGCACGCTGACAGCTGCATTGAGTTCCAGCGCGCGCGACACTTCCGGAGATTATATTAAGAACGGCGTCTCTTATACTGTATTCGTACAGTCCGTCAGCAATAACACCGCCACGGCATCGCATAAGCTGTCTGCAGCGTCATCTTCGATTACGCTGAACAGCGGATCCGTTGCGGCGCCTGTCATAACACAGGTCATCGATGAAAGCGATTATGGAGATGGCCGCGATTTGCGCATCAGCTTCACGAGGCTGTCGGATGAATCAAGAATTAGCGGTTATCGCGTGTTTGTCGTGAAGGCTAACGACTATGGCTCCTTTAACCTAGCAAAAGCAAACAATGTATCTAGCGCGAACTATACGGAGTGGAGCAAAGACGGCTATAACTTTAATCGTAACTTGCCCTCCGGAGCAAGGGATGTCGATGGAGCAACCATTCGCAATGGCGTCAGCTACCGGGTATTCGTAATGGCGGTTGGCAATGGCGCTTATGCAGGCAACAATGCACTGTCCAATCCGTCTTATGCCATTACTCTGCTCAATAACTACAGTGTGGGCACGATTTCTAACTTAAGCGTAAGTGATGTCAGCGACTATAATGATGGCCGCGACTTGTTAGTCTCGTTTAACCGGGCATCGGATGAATCCAATCTGAGCCATTACCGCGTGCTTGTCGTGAAGGCTTCGAATGCGGACAGTTTCAACCTGGCAAAAGCAAATAATGTAAACAGCTCGAATTATACGCAAATCAATAAAGGCAGCAACAGCTATGTGCAGCAAGCATTGTCATCCGGTGCGAGAGACGTCGACGGGGCAGCGATCCGCAACGGTGTTAGCTATCGGGTGTTCATCCTGTCGGTAGGCGGCGGCAGTTATTCGGGCAGCAATACGCTATCCAAGGCATCCTCTACGATTACATTGTCTAACAACTATAGCGTAGGCGCCGTAAACGGCCTGGATGTAAGAGATGTGAGTGATTATAATGATGGCCGCGATTTGCAGGTCTCATTCAATCGGGCTTCTGATGAATCGAATATTAGCCACTATCGTATTTTTGTTGTGAAGGCAGCGAATGCCAGCAGCTTCAATGCTTCCAAGGCTATCAGGGTTTCGAGCAGAGATTACACCCGCGTCGACAAAGCAGGCTCTTATCTGAGTCAGACGCTTCCTTCTTCCGCAAGGGATGTCGATGGAGCGGCCATTCGCAACGGCGTCAGCTACCGTGTATTCGTACTTTCGGTAGGCTATGACGGCTCCGTTAGCCAGAACGCTTTGTCCTCCCAATCCGCGGCGATTACGCTGAGCGGGAATAGCGCGGTAGCAGCGGTCAGCAATTTAACAGCGACAGTGAACGGCAATAACGGCGACGGCAGAGATATCGTCGTCAGCTTCACTCGATCCGCTACGGAAGACAATATTGCAGAGCATCGTATTTTAGTTGTGCCGACAAGTCAGGGCTTCGGCAAGGAAGAGGCCAATGGGGTACGATCTGCGAACTACACAGCGGTAGCGGCGGGCAGAGATGTTTCCCAAGCCTTGACGGCTGCTACCCGTGATGTGAACGGCAACGTGCTGAAGACGGGCGAGACCTACCGGGTATTCGTTCTGTCCGTCTCTAAGAGCAACACGGCTTCCTTGAATGCTCTGGCCGGTCCGTCCGGCGAGCTCAGATTGACGGTCGTTGATCCTGTGGCTCCGGCGGCTTCGGGCGTGAGCGCCTGGGCGGACAGCAATGCGGCAAGCCTGATTGTCAGCTTTACCAAGCCAGCGAACGAGAACGGAGTATCCTCGTATGCGGTGCTGCTCGTACCGGCAGGCGAGGGAATGACGGAGTCCCGGGCAAGTGGACTTGGGACAGGAGCGTATAAAACCGTCAGCAAAGGCGGAACTCCGATCGTAACCTTCACCGAAGCTGACTTGGACGCATCGGGTAATCCGATTATGGCCGGTGTAACCTACCAGGTTTATGTGCTATCGATTGCCGACGGAACGAACGCAACAGTGAACCGTTTGTCCGATCCGTCTAATTCTGTAGTTCTCGTCAGCAGTAATCCTTTAGAAGCCAGATAACTGCTTGGCCGAGCTCAATGGTAAACTTATTATTTAGTAGTAAATTGTGTCTTCTTAATTTCCTAAGTTATGAACTATACGTGGTGTGGATAGGTTATCTTTGAAACCAGATTGATGTTATTCGCACTTCAATTTTCTAAAGTACTAAGCAGTCTTAATTGGGTATTCTACCTGATAAGGCTGCTTATTTTAATAGAATCTTTCGGGTAAAAGTAGGTTGATGGTAAAAGTTATATATCTCACTTGTTTTTCAGGTTTTAGATTTTAGTCAATTTCAATTCATTTTGTTCTATAGAATACTAATTTTCATGGCTTTTCTTAAACTATATACAACTTAATTATGATTAAAAGCTGATCAATAGGCAGGCAATGGATCCTAGTGAAACTCTTGATTTTTGGATTGCTTGAAGTATTAATAGGTAAAATAAAACCTTCAAATAATAGCTTGACCCTCCATTCACCTTAAGGGTGCATAAGAATGGGCATCAAGCGTTGTATACAGTAGTTTGTTGGTTGTCATGAAGAAGATAGCGAGATAAAAGTAATATGATAATAACCATAAGTTCTCCGTTAAGTTCTCCGTTTCACTGTTTGTACAAGTTCGTTAATCCCTTCCAAGTAATCCATTGATCATCTTGTTGTGGAACCAGTGGAGAGTGCCTCCTTAATGCAGCTTAATCGTTCTGACCCAATTCAGAGATTTTTGCATCATACGTTTAAGCTGATAGGCACGGTTATTTAGATTGTTGTCGCATCAGAGCTTCTCTTGTGTAATTTTCTTGTATGTGAGCTTTCCAATTCAAAAGTCAAGATGATGCCATTCTTTACTTCAGAGTCATCCATTCCCTACAAGCCGGACAAGCAAATATTGAGCCGTACTCGGAGTAAAAATTCTTCTTAAGCATGTATTTCACCTTTTTTGTTCCTAATATCCTCCAAATAAAGTATTTTACTTTGAAAATCTACTGGATTCATCTTATCTTTACTGCTGTGTGTGAGATTATCTTCATTCATCACGCCCTAGTAACATGTTATCTAGAGCAATCAATAAAGTTATTGAAGCTTTTATTAACACCTTCAATTACAATGTTTTGATTACTTGAATATATTACCTATTAATGGTGTTATTGGGATATTATAAGTTAGAGAGTATAAAGTTGTGGTATTGAACAATTCTTGTCATCGTTGAAACTATTTTAAGGAGGGTATTTATGAAACGTACATTATTAGCAGTTTTTATTTTTGTTTTGATTTTTAGTCTCCCAGTACAAGCAGTTGATTATGAAATTGTTAAAATTGATGGAAGTGTAAGCAAAGATGATGCATACGAACTAAAAGCTATTATGCTAACCCTTGACCCTGAAGATAGAGAGAATGTACTTGTTATTAAACCAGATGGAAGTTTTCTGGCAAATAAAAGGGAAATCAGGGACGAATTTATAAAACAAAACTCTGGGAAATTTGAAGAGAATGGTAGATTGAAAACAAGGCATATCAAATCCTCTGAAGAGATCAATGAATCTTACGTTACTGCTACAGTAGAGGATAGTAAGATTTATAATTATGGTTTAGGCGAGGAATTTACAACAATGGCTTACACAAACCCATCTCTTAATTGTCTTAATACAGTATCATCTGCTAATAGCACAGGGCCTTTTAGAAGAGTAGAATCTCAAAAGGGATTTACAAGATTTGAAAGTAATATTTATTTACCATCTAAAGCAGATTCAGATGTTTTTATAGCTGATAATACAACAATTGCGACATCCAATGATAAAGCATATATTTATACGGGAGGCAATGCTTACAGTTCTAATGGGCAATTTGTTGCAGGAGTTGATTTGGGTCTAGCTCTAAATTATCCAGCAGGGTCATCTCCAAGTAATGAGACATGGGGAATGTATGCTAGCGGTGGAGTGATTGAAGATCCAACTCAATTAGGGAACTTTAAAATGGGACAAACAGTATTTATGAAATATTATATTTCTGCAGATAATTATCATGCATTAAATGTTCAAGGACAAGCTAAAAATGGTACCCCTATCACAAGGACTGTAGTTATGATAACAAGTGGTAACTATTTTACTGAAGCAAATAAAGCCAACATTACTGTAAGAAGAGTGACATCAATTGCACAGACACGTAATAGGGAAGCAACAGGTTCTTTTGTTAAAAATGTGAATTGGACGAACTCCAAGGTTGGTGTAACCCCTACAGGAATGAATTTAATGAATTCCTCAAATACCTGGTATCAATGTGGTTATGGATTATCTAATGTATCAGTAGATTATGTCAACCAAGCAAATGAAAAAGTATGGATTAATACTAATACTCTTCCAAAATAAAGTTTAAAAACTACTATATATTTTAAACTGATAGTTTAATAAGGGGGGCAAAATGAAAAGATTGAGTTTGTTATTTTCATTGTTTGTATTGTGCTTTGTGCTTATCAATTCGAAAACCTCAAAGGCAGCAGTATTCGAAGAGGGCAATGTCATTTTAAAGTTGAATAATTCCTTTTTGGTATACTCTCAACAGGAAATGCCTCAAATTAATAATGGTCATGTATTCATACCAATTCGAATGATTGGGGATTTGATGGGGACTAATGTTATTTGGAATAATATGAGTAAAAGCATTATAATTCAAGATGATGACAAAACAATAAAAATGAGTCTTAACGAAAAAGCAGTTACGGTTAATAACGATGAAATTATTCTAGAGACCCCACCTTTTTTTAAAAACAATACGGTGTTTGTTCCATTGAGATTTCTAACGGAAGTTATGAATATTAATGTTAATTATTATGAAGATAAACGAGTTGTCGAGGTACAAAGTGAGAAATTCTTAAACACTGAAACTGTTTCAATAATTGATGAAATGATGAATAAAGATGAAGCTTACGAGGGGATGATTGTCCCATTATCCGTGAAAACCAAGCAAGAAAAGCATGGTAATACCCTACTTATTGAAGTACAAAATTATTCAGAAACTACGATTAATAAATATGAGTTGCATAGGAATATTATCTTTTTTAGAAGCGAAACTTCTGTTGCTTTTGCCGGATCAAAAGGTGAGAATTACCATCAAAGTACCCCTGGATATAATAAAGTTGAGATTGGGGCAAATGGAAGAATTACAGATGAAATCCCTCTTGTAAAGGATATACAGGGAGATAGACTAGGTAATTACAAATACATTTTAAGTAATTACTTTAAAATCAAGTAACAAATCTTGGTCAGATGTAAACATTAAGTTCTTGATAAGGCGTTGGATAAGGTTTGTTTACTCGACTATCTAAAGGATAAAGATGTAACTTATAAAATAAAGCCATTCGAAATAAACGAATGGCTTTATTTTATCCTGGTGCGCCCGGCATGGGCGATAACTAGGTGGTGAAAGTCCACTACAGGCTTGGCAGTAGGAACTGTTAGCCGAAGGCAAGGGTGTCGACCGTGAGGCCGAATCTGAAGGAAGCCGGAGGCAAACCCTCGGTCTGACGAACAGAAATCACATACAAGGCATGATGAGACGGACGAGCTTGCCAGACAAAGCAAAGTCCAATACTGCCCGAATCTCATGATGTAAATGTGGCAGATAGATGAGGAGAAAGTTATCGCTCTTACCCGGGGAGGTCTCACAGACGTGGAGTAGGAAAAAAAACCGAAAGACGAAGTAAAGCTTGCTGTGAGAAGTCAGCAGAAGCCATAGTACGCAAGCCGCGAAAGCGACTAGCAGAAGGGCTGAACAATCGCAAGTCTCGAATACAGACTGAAAGGAGAATCGGTGCGATGAAGGCAGAATACCGAAAGGGCTGCCTGCAAAGAGATAGCGTGGAACGCGAAGGGTATGCAGGAGTGCGGAGTATCGAAGCTCGGGAAAGTAAAGAAAGAGACGGTGCAAAGAACCTGATGGAACGTATCCTGGACAGAGACAATCTGAATCGGGCATACAAGCAGGTCAAAAGCAACCACGGAGCGCCGGGAGTCGATGGGATGACGGTCGAAGCGGCGCTGCCGTGGCTGCAGGAACATAGAGACGAGCTTTTGCAAAGCATCCGAGAAGGCAGCTACAAGCCAAGCCCGGTGCGGCGTAAGGAAATCCCCAAGCCAGATGGAAGCGGAGTACGAAAGCTAGGCATCCCGACTGTAGTGGATCGGGTGATCCAGCAAGCGATTGCCCAGCAACTGCAACCGATATTCGAGCGGATCTTCTCGGACGGAAGCTACGGCTACCGTCCGGGGCGCAGTGCGCAGCAAGCCATTCGAAAAGTAAAAGCATATGCCGAGCAAGGCTACGGACATGCGGCTGAAATTGATCTGTCGAAATACTTCGATACATTGAACCACGAGCTCCTTTTGAACTTGCTGCGCAAACAAATCCAGGACAAACGCGTTATTGACCTAATCAAGAAGTATCTGAAAAGCGGCGTGATGGAGAACGGCGTGCGCCACGCGACGGAAGAAGGATCGCCGCAAGGTGGGCCATTGTCCCCGCTATTGGCAAACATCTATCTGAACGAATTCGATCAGGAGATGGCAAGCCGAGGCGTGAAGATTATCCGTTACGCGGATGATATCGTCGTGCTCGCGAAAAGCAAGCGGGCAGCCACAAGGTTGCTGGAATCCAGTCGAACGTATTTGGAGAAGAAGCTTAAACTCCAAATGAACATGCAGAAAAGCAAGATCGTCAGTGTCGTGGCGCAGAAACATTTCAAATTCCTCGGATTCGCACTAGGAAAGAACGGAAACGGCGTATACATACGCGTCCACCGTCAATCCCTAGCCAAGGCAAAAAAGAAGCTGAAAGAACTAACGAAACGAAGCCAAGGCAGGAGTGCGCGACAGGTCATGGAGAAAGTGAAGGCCTACATTCGCGGCTGGATCGGTTACTTCTACGTAGCGGATATGAAGCGAATCCTGCAAAACTGGAACGAATGGCTGCGAAGACGGATACGCATGTACATCTGGAAGCAGTGGAAAAAGCAGAGAACGAAAGTACAGAACCTACGCAAGCTGGGTGTGCCGGAGTGGCAGGCCTACCAATGGGGGAATACGAGGCTTGGATATTGGCGCATCGCCGGTAGCGTGGTGCTGCAACGCTCTATTACAAATGGAAAGCTCGTACAAGCAGGGTATTATGACTTCCCAGCTCAGTACGAGCGTCTACGTCAAATGCACTCAAGCGATTGAACCGCCGTGTACCGAACGGTATGCACGGTGGTGTGAGAGGTCTCGGCTGCTCAACTAATGGGCAGCCTCCTACTCGATTGTACTCGAGGGGAAGCTTATTATTCTATTTATGATGATTTTATGGATAATGCACTATTAGTAAGTGAGACCTGCATGTTCCACGCTTCAAAAACAATAAAGGAAGACAAAATCATGATTCATTTCACTGCGAATGTTATATAAGATTGCTTTACTCAAACTGAAATAATATTAACTTCAAGATAAGATTTCGACAGAACGATTCTAATGAAGGGTTGTCAAGAAGCGTCATAACACAGTAGTCATGCAAATCCCTATTTTTAATACTTGTGAACTTATCCTATTTGACGAGATGCACGGGCGGCGGGCCGTCGCTCTTGAGCATGCTGAAACAGGCGATATCGATGAATTTGCCGTCAGCAAATTCGGCCTCTCGTTCGACTCCTTCATGGCGGAAGCCTAGCGATAATAGCATGCGCTGATCGGCTTGATTACTGCCCTCGATTCGGGCTTCGATTCGGTTCAGTTCCATGGTGTCGAAGCCAAAGTCAGTCAGCGCGCCTAATGCTTCCTTAAGAAACCCCCGTTTTCGGTATTCGGGATGGATCTCGTATACAAGCTCAGCCTTATAATGAGCTTTGTTCCAATGGGAGAAACCACAGGAGCCGATCATTCGGTTGCTGTTATTCAAATAAATTCCAAAACGGATGCCTCTCTGCTCCTGATAAGGGGTCATGAACCATTCCTGAATGCGGTAGGCTATGGCCTCGCGTTCTTGAAATCGTGGCTCGCGGGCTTCCTTTTTCGCCTGAACTGGCAGGTGCTTGTTATGTCCCGGACGAGTCTTCATCATTACGGAATTTCCATATAACTCTGCGGCCGCGTCCATATCCTCCAGCGTCACTTCTCGCAATTGAAGACGCTCGGTGGATAGGGCGGGGAAGCGGTCAAACATGGTGATCCTCCTTGGTACATCATTATTCTGCGGTCCTAGTATCCATATCCTATATATTATAACCGATGATTGCCATAATCGCTTCTTGAGACGGATTGAAAACCCCCACTTATTTCATCGAAACCTGTCGTTTGACAATCAAACCTAACGTTAGTACCCTTACAATAATAACTTGTACCCGAAAGGTATCATGATGAAAGATATGCATGAAATGAACGATGTTCTTATATATGTATCCAAAAGCGGAGAGCTGGATGATCGATATATTTGGAGAAAAGAGCAACTTTATCGGGGGATGAACGGCAAATTTGTTGAGCGCTTCTATATCCCCTCGGGGCAGAGCTACATCTTCAAGCCGGTAACGCATGAGGGGAGCAGGGATCGCGAGGCCTGGGTATACGAGCATATTCTATCTGCCTTTCCACCTATATATCCGCAGCTGCTCGGCTGTTCTACGCCTGGGCAGGGCGAGGCAGGCTGGAGTATCTTTGAGGATCTCGGCGCCTTGAGTCACCGGTTCGATGTGAAGCATGCTCTGTTCATTGCCAAGCAAGTGGCTTGGTGGCACTCTTTGCCCAAGGATCATTGGCAGGATGTGCCGACGCGGGACAGAAGCCGAATATGAAGCAGATGTTGGCCGATTTGCAGCGCCGTAAAGAAGAGGCGGAGGACTCCCTGGAAGACATCGCGATGCCGCGGGAACTGGTGGGCGAAATGCTGTACAAGCTGGATCAACAGGCTTCAAGCCTGCTGGACGAGAAGGCAGAAGTTTTGTCTCACGGTGACTTGCATTTAGGCAATTATGCGATAGCGAAGAACGGTAAGCTGTACATTTTGGACTGGGAGCATGCTCATCTGAACGTCCCCTACTGGGATTTGTATCATTTGCTCGATATGTCGCATCCACGTTACCCGAAGCAAATAACGCCTGCTTCCAGGGAACGGATACTGCGGTATTATTTGAAGCAGTCCGCCTATTACGGGAAGACTTGGAATGAGGAAGCTTTCATCAGAGATTACTGCCTTTTTGCTGCGGCATTCTCACTATGGATGCTCATTCTGATCTCAGATGATTTACTGCGGGGAAACAGTGTATGGTCGAAGGAAGAACTGCTGTCTCAGCGCAATGAGGTGAAGGCCAGCTTGAGCGATTGCTGGAGTAGGGCAAAGACCGTACACGATCAGGGCCAGGGCCATCATTTATTGCACAACACAGAAAGGGCGGGGAATCAGTGAAAAAAGTCGGTTTAGTTATGCGTAAAATCCAGTTTGCCGAAGCCCAGGGGCCTCGTGTTTTTGCGGAGCGCCTCCGGGCTATGGCTGCGGAGCTTGGAGTAGAAATTATCTTTATCTCGCCAGAGCGTCATGTCAGCGGCCATGATTGGGTTCCGGGCTATGAGCATGAAAAAGGGGATCTGGTGAATTACGATATCGTCTTGGATCAAATTCACGCCCAGGGGATTGAGCATGTCATCTTTACCGTCTCAGGCTTCACTTATTTGAAGATGTTCATCGAGAAGAGCGTATTATTTCCGCACAGCTTCCCTGACCCGGCGCTGACAGGCTACGAGATGATGAAGCCCTTTTACAGTATCGTTGACAAAGCCATCGTGCAGACCGAGTTTTTAAAAAAACAGTTCGACAGTGTGTTCGGCGTCACCGATGTCGATGTGATTCCAATTGGCTTCAACGAGGAGCTGGCGCATCGCTACTTTGATCCCGGCGCGATCGTGCACAACCGCGTGCTGTGGATCGGCCGGGATGAGGAGAATCGCCGGCCGGATCTGGTGCTGGAATATGCCCGGCGCAACCCGGATCAGGAAGTGTATATGGTATTCGGCGGCGAGCGCTACCGGGAGAGCATGAAGAAATATGACATCCCCAGCAACGTTAAGCTGCAATTCGCCCTGTCGCAGGCGGAGATTTTTCAGTTGATGAACTCAGCTAAAGTATACTGGAGCTGCTCCAGATTCGACACGTTTGCGATGCCGCTGACGGAAGCGCTGGCGATGGGCAAAATCATCATCAAGCCGGAGCATCCGTGCTATGACCATATCAGCTCGCGTCACGCCTTTGCGGGAAATGAGCAGAATTGGTTCGAACTGCTCAATATGGCATTGGCGTCGCCCATGTCCCACTCTATGGATAACCGGGAGTATGCCTTTGATAAGTTTTCGAGCAGCGTGATGAAGGAAGGGTATCGCCAGTTTTTTGACGGCTGGCTGCGATGACGCCCCGCTAAAATAGCTGCAGCTATGCGGAAGCGTTGTTAAGGGGCAACCGCGTCCGAAGCTGTTTAATCCGTACGCAAAGCGTAAATCGGTCGCAGCTTGGCTGCCTTATTGGCTGGTATCACACCAAATACAATACCGATGAATAACGAGAAGCTGAATGAAATAATTACTATGGACATAGAGACCTCGGTATTTAAGGTGGACATGCCGGCGATTAAAGCGCTGGCTCCGAAGCCGAGCGCGACGCCGATCAGGCCGCCAAAGCCGCTTAGCGCAGTGGATTCCACCAGGAACTGCAGCAATATATCCCTTTTTTTGGCACCAATCGCTTTACGCACGCCGATTTCCCGTGTTCTTTCACTGACGGACACGAGCATAATATTCATAATGCCGATGCCGCCGACCAGAAGAGAAATACCGGCAATCCCGCCCAGAGCCAACGAGAGCATTTGTGTGGTCGAATTCAGCGTGTCCATCATCTCTTGAGCGTTAAAGATGCTGTATGCATTGTCGGCGTTCAGAAACTTCTCATCCAGCCAGGCTTCCAACCGGGCTTGCGTACTTTGGACGAGATCTGTCGAGGCTGCTTGCACAGTAATAGAGCGAATCCCCCGGCTTTGCAAGAAGCGCTCGGCGGTGGTAATCGGAATAAGAATTTTATCATCATTTGAGCCTGTCGCGCTGGTGCCGATTGTCTCCAGCATGCCGACGATTTTGAAGCTTATCCCGTTTAATTGCAATGTCTCCCCGACCGGATCTTTATTTCCAAAAAAATCGCTGGCTACCTCGGAGCCGATTAATGCAACCTTCATGCGGTATTCATTATCGATATCCAGAATATACCTTCCTGACTGGATGTGGAAATTGTTCACTTCTTCATAAGCTGGCGTAATGCCTTCTACGGAATAGGAATCGTTAACAGTTCCTTTCTTCACGGTGACATTCCCTGTAATTATGGGGGAGACGGCTTGTACCCCGCTGATCTCGTTCAGAGCCATAGCTTCATCATAGCTGAGCGAGGTAGCGGCTCCCCGGCCCATGATATTAACGGTGAGCAGATCGGTACCCAGCCCCTGAAGCTGTTCGGTGATGGAGGACGTCGTGCCCTGACCAACCGAGACCAGGGTGATCACGGAGGAAACACCGATAATAATGCCGAGCATGGTCAGGAATGAGCGTGTTTTATTGCCGACAATGCTCTTAAAGGCCATCCTGATGCATTGGTAAATGTTCAAACCACAGTCCCCCGATCTTCGACAATTTTGCCGTCCATGATCCGGATGATTCGCTTGGCCTGTTCGGCTATGTTCAGGTCGTGAGTAATGATAATAATCGTATGGCCCCGCTGGTTCAGCTCCTGCATTTGGGCCATGACTTCCGCGCCCGTCTTGCTGTCGAGCGCACCTGTCGGCTCGTCCGCCAAGAGCATTGGCGGATTGCCTGCAATGGCGCGGGCGATCGCTACGCGCTGCTGCTGGCCCCCGGACAGTGCTGAGGGGCGGTTATGCATGCGATCCTCCAACCCGACCAAACGCAGCGATTCCGCAGCGGCCCGCCGCCGTTCTTTATGCGGAACGTTGCGGTAGATGAGGGGCAGCTCGACGTTTTCGAAGGCGGATAATTTGGGAAGCAGATTATACTGCTGGAAGATGAAGCCTATTTTTTCATTGCGAATTTGCGCCAACTTATTGTCGGACAGCTTGCGGACATCCTGCCCATCCAGCCAGTAACTCCCTTCATTAGCCACGTCGAGGCAGCCAAGCATATTCATCAGAGTCGATTTTCCCGAGCCGGAGGGCCCGATAATTGCAACAAATTCTCCGTGATGGATGGTAAAAGTAATATTTTGCAGCACGGGCATCATTTCTCCAGCCATGACGTAGCCATGGCCAAGGTCATTGACTTGGATTAACGGCTTCGATGAGTTCGGCGATGGCTTGGTTGTCATCATTAGAAACCGCCTCCGCCGCTGCCGCGCGAAGCTTCTCCGCCGGACATTCCTCCGCCGCTCGGCATGCCTCCAGACACACCGCCCATACCTCCGCTACCCCCGCTAAAACCACCGCCGGACATGCCGCTCCCTGACATGCCGCCTCCGGGCATCATGCGCTGTTCGCCTTGAGTATTGGAGGAAGAGGCTCTTCGGATCGTCGGGATGACAACCTCATCGCCCTCCTGCAGTCCGCTTATAATCTCAATGCTTGTTTCATCGTGTACACCGACCTCAACCTTTTGCATTTGACTTGCGGCTGTACTTCCGCCACGAGCTTCGCGCCCTGATTCAGGTGCCGATCCAGGTGCCGATCCAGATTCAGATGCTGAAGCATTCGGAGATGGCCTATTCCGTTCATTGCCTGCAGGAGCCTCCCCTGCAGAAGCCTCCGTGCTGGAGGAAGCCTTGGCGGGGAGAAGCACCATATAATCTTCTCCCATTTGCTGCACAGCCTCGATAGGCAGGGTCAGCACGTCTTTTTTCTCCTCAAGTATAATGGTTACCTCTGCCGACATGCCTGCGCGAATGCTTTCAGGCTCGTCTAATTTCACCGTAACATCAAACAGAGATACTCCCCCAGAGGCCTTGCCTTCGTTGGCGATATCGGCAACAAGGGCTGTAAAGACTTGATCAGGGATCGCATCCAGCGTAACCTCTGCCCGCATTCCGATCTGCACCTTGGGGATATCCAGTTCGTCGATGCTGACCATAGCGCTTAATGTTTTATAGTCCATAATCGTAAAGAGCTCGTTTCCTTCTTTTGCACGTTCGCCGGATGAAATATTAATCGTGGTCACCGTCCCGTCGATCGGAGCCGTTAGCGGGTCTGGGGCGATCATATCTTCTTTCAAGGAAGCTATCTCATCCACAATGTTTTGGATGCTCTTCTCCTGTTTGGTAATAGACAATTTGATAGATGCGAGAGAGTCTTCGCTTCCTCCTTCGTGGACTTCGCGCTTGAATTTCTCCTGCAATTCCTCCAAATTCAGCTGCTCGGTTTCCAGGGAGGATTCTTTGGCGGCGATACTGTCGCTTAAATCATCGGCTTCAAAGGTAAGAAGCACCTGTCCCTTGGCGACGACATCCCCAGCTTTGACTTTGACTTCGTCGACGATGCCTTCATCCTTGGTGCGCACCGTTTCACTTTCCGTGGTAATGACACTTCCAGCTCCCGAGACGCTGACAAGGATATCTCCTTTGGCTGCTTGCGTTGTGTTCTGCTCCATTGCTGGTTGCTCGGCTCGCTGATTATGAGCTGTAGCTATGTAGAAAACGACTGCCATTAAGAGGACAGCAATAATTCCCGATCCGAGCCAAAGCCATTTTTTCTTCATGAGACTATTCCAACTTTCTATCATAATTATGTATGTACAATCGTAGGAGAGCTTATATATTAGTTTAAATTGGGAGAATGAAACAAACCTTAAATCAAACTGAAAGATTGCTGAAAGTATCTACGGAAGCAGCAAAAAGGCCTATCGCCGAAACCGATGAAGCCTCGGTTCGCAATAAGCCGTCTTAAGCCCTTTTGGGCATTTATTTGCTATTTTGATTCATGCGTGAATTAATCGCTGCCGCAAGTTGACCTCAGCAGCTGTTCGATCGCCTGTTCTTCCAACGGACGGCTGTAGTAGAAGCCCTGGATTTGATCACATCCAATTTCCTGCAGGAATTTGAATTGCTCTTCGGTTTCGACGCCTTCCGCCAATACGGTCATACCTAAAGATTTGCCCAGTTCGATAATCGAGCGGAGCAGAGAGCTGTCCCGCTGGGAGGACGGTGTTTCCTGAATAAATGTTCGGTCGATTTTTAGTACATGTAAAGGCAGTGTCTTCAAATAGTAAATGGAGGAATAGCCCGTGCCGAAGTCGTCCAGAGACAAGCTAATGCCCCGTTCCTTTAAGGAATCAAGCTTTTCCTTGATCATTACCGGGTTGTTAATAAGAGATTCCGTAAGCTCAAGCTCCAAATATTCCGGAGCAAGCCCCGTCTGCTCCAGCACATGTTTAACCATATGAACAAAGTGGGGATGCCTGAACTGAACGGCAGAGACGTTTACTGAAATGGGCAGCTTTGCATATCCGGCATCCTGCCACTTCTTATTCGTGCGGCAAGCTTCCCAGAGCACCCATTCCCCCAACTGCACGATAAATCCGGTATCCTCGGCGATTGGAATAAACGAAGCAGGCGAAATGCGTCCCAGCTCGGGATCATTCCAGCGAATTAACGCCTCCAGTCCGGTAAGCGTCCGGGTAGCGGCATCGATTTTCGGCTGATAATGCAGCTCGAACTCTCCTTCAGCAAGCGCTCGCGGCAGTTTTTTCTCAATGTTGACCCGTTCCAGCAGCTTATCCAACAAATAATAATCGAAATAATGCGGGCCGTTGAGCACTTCTATTTTCGCTTCCTTCATCGCGAGCTCGGCATGTTTGAGCAGGATTGCCGATTCAGAGCCGTCATCCGGATAGAGGCTGATGCCCATCGCAAATCCAAGCGTTATTTCCTCATCGGTTAAAACATAAGGCCTTCTCAAGGCATCATTCAGCTCATTAGCGATCTCGTGAACTCTCAGCGGGTTGGCAATACCGGATAGCAGAACGATAAAGTCATCTGCGAAGCTGCGGCAAATCGGCGTACCTTCTTTTAAGGTCGCTTTGAGCCTTAATGCCACTTCTTTAAGCAGCTCGTTGCCGGTGCTTTCCCCATAGCTCTCATTGATGTACCGAAAGCGGTTCAGATTCAAGCGAATGACAGCCGCCGTGTGGGTTTTCGTTTCCGTTTCCTGAAAGGCCCTCTTCATCGCTTCCCGAAAGCCGTTGTTGTTCAGAAGTCCAGTGAGAGGATCGAAATTGGAGAGCAGTTTAATTTTTTGCTCGGAGGCATCCCGCTCTTCCATCTCCTTGGTCACATCGAACTGTAGGCCAATGAAATAGGTCGGCTCGCCATCTGAGTTCACGACAGGGGAAATAATAAACTGGTTCCAGAATGTGCTTCCATCTTTTTTGTAGTTTTTAATCGTAACGCTATCAGTTCGACCTTCCTTGATCGCTTGGCGGATAACTTCCAAATGGCCATCGTCCGTCTCCTCGCCTTGCAGAAACCGGCTATTGCGCATGAGAACCTCTTCGCGAGTGTATCCGGTAATCAATTCAAAGCCCTGGTTGACATAGACGAGTGGGTTATCCTTCAAATTAGGATCGGTAATAGCTAAACCGATCCCCATCTTATCAATGGATCGCAGCAGTGTGGCCGAATCGATAATTGATTCGATACCGGAATGACTCAAAATATTAGCCCCCTCAAGTTGAACCGCGAATTTATGTAGGACTTATGGTATGAGCATATTGGATTATGCCTTTAAAAATATCATATTGCGGACTGTGCAGGAAATCAATGGATAGGGTATAAGAAATTCAGGAAAAGTGGAGATTTTTGTCGAATTATCGCAATCTCTTCAGAGATGAGCGAAGAATTGGGTAATTCCAGAGTGAAATTGGGTAATTCATGACTGTTAAGTAGTCTGGAATTTTGTATGAGGTCACTAAATTTTGTATTGGTTTGACCCGTCCAAGAGGTTCATTTTACAATGCAGGGGAAAGTCTGGACAGTGAAGTGAAAGCGCATACGAAAGGGCCCCCTATCCCTGAAGTACGCGCTTTTCTTCCATAACAATGTACAAGGAGTGGTTAAGAGCATGACCAGACAAGCAAAATGCATAGTGACTGCAAAACAAACGAATGATCGTCTTAGTGAACGGGGCAGGATTTCCTTCCGGCTCAAAGAACAGGGGCAAATTGCGGATTTGGAGCTTCAGCCGGATGTCCGTTACCAGCAAATACTTGGGTTCGGGGGGGCTTTTACTGAAGCGGCTGCTTATACGTTGTCCCTTATGAGCCCGGAAAAACGGGAGGAGGTTATTCGCAGCTACTATGATCCAGAGGATGGAATCGGTTATACGATCGGTCGCGTGCACATTCATAGCTGTGACTTTGCCCTTGAGAACTACACGTATGTGGAGGATAACGATACCGAACTGAGAACATTCGATATTTCCAGGGATCGAAAGTGGGTGCTTCCTTTAATTAAGGATGCTGCTCGAACCAGAAAGGGAGACATTATGATGCTGGCTTCGCCTTGGAGCCCGCCGGCCTGGATGAAAACGAACGGAAATATGAATCACGGCGGAGCGCTGAAGCCGGAATACCGCGAGGTATGGGCGCGTTATTATACGAAATTTATCGAAGCTTATCGTAGCGAAGGCGTACCGATTTGGGGGATTACGGTTCAGAATGAGCCTGCGGCGGTTCAAACCTGGGATTCTTGCATCTATAGTGCAGAGGAGGAACGAGATTTCATTAAGGAATATTTGGGCCCCGTGATGCATGATGCGGGCATGGAGGACGTGAATATTCTGATCTGGGATCATAACCGCGATATTATGGTGGAACGCGCCAGCGTTGTGTTGTCCGATCCGGAAGCGGCCAAGTATGTCTGGGGAACAGGGTTTCATTGGTATGTCAGTGAAGACTTCGCCAATGTAGGCAAGGTGCATGAGCTATTTCCGGACAAAGGCCTGCTCTTTACGGAAGGCTGTCAGGAGGGCGGAGTGAAGCTGGGAGAATGGTTTACTGGCGAACGCTATGGACGGAACATGATCGGTGATTTGAACAATTGGACAGAAGGGTATCTGGATTGGAATATCGTGCTCGATGAGACAGGCGGGCCAAATCACGTAAACAATTTATGCGATGCGCCGATCATAGCTGATACGGTCACGGATACGCTGCATTATAACAGTTCTTACTACTATATTGGCCATTTCAGCAAGTATATAGCTCCGGGAGCCGTGCGCATTGGCTTGAAATCGCAGACAGAAGATGTACTCTCTACCGCATTTGCTAACCCGGACGGAACGCTTGTCGTCGTGATCATGAATGAAAGCGGGGAGCGGTGCAGCTTGACCTTGGGAATGGGGAGCGAGGTGCTGGAGGTTAAGCTTGAGCCTCATTCGATTATTACTTATGTTATTGATCATAGAGCATAAATAGAAATTATCCGAAATCCCTCTTCACGGTGCCTTGACGATGATCAGGCACGTAATCGTGAGAGGGATTTGTTCGCATTGACCGAAATTTCTGACCCCCAATACGAAATCTGAAGCCTTACGGCCTATGAGGATAGATCGTACAATTAGATTCAAACACATGAAAATGCTTTCATCACAAAAGCTAGCATGGATCAGCAAAGACAGAAACGAACACCTTGGAGGTCAAACTATGGAACTAGAGCACAGTGCCGAGTCATCCGCATTGTCAAAGATGGAGAATATGCGTCCAGAGCCGCCTCGCCGCCACTGGCTGAGGAAGATGTACAGGCAGCGGCATATTCAAATCATGGCTCTGCTGGGCATCGCCTGGATCATTCTTTTCAACTACGTACCGATGTACGGGATCATTATCGCTTTTAAAGATTACAGAATCATTAAGTCCATCGCTGAGGCGCCTTGGGTAGGTCTCGAGCACTTCAAAGCATTCTTCGAGGACGATAATTTCATAAACGTCATGAAGAACACTTTGGGCATCAGCTTGATCAAACTGATCGTTGGCTTTCCGCTGCCGATTATCTTCGCCTTATTCCTGAATGAAATACGTTCGCTTCGGTTCAAGAAGGCGATTCAGACCATATCTTATTTGCCGCATTTCTTGTCCTGGGTCGTTCTGGGCGGGATATTGACAACATGGCTGGCGGACGTCGGGATCATCAACAATATTTTATTAGCGCTGAACCTGATCCAAGAGCCGATATCGTATCTTGCTGAGCCGGATTACTTCTGGGGAATCATTATTACGTCGGATATCTGGAAGGAGCTGGGATGGTCGGCGATCATTTACTTGGCCGCAATCTCCAGCGTATCGCCTGATTTGTACGAAGCCGCGACGATTGACGGGGCAGGAAGGTTTCAGAAAATGTGGTACGTTACGCTGCCATCGATCAAGGGGACGATTTCAATCCTATTCATTTTGGCCGTCAGCGGCGTGCTGAATTCCAATTTTGATCAAATTCTTGTGCTGCGCAACGCTCTGAACGAGAGCGCCAGCAATGTCATCGATATTTATGTGTACCAGACAGGCATGCTGTCCGGGCGCTTTTCCTACTCCACTGCGGTTGGTCTGTTCAAATCGGTGATTGCCCTGATCCTGCTGCTAATCGCGAACAGCGTAACCAAGAAGCTGAATAATACATCACTCTTCTAGAGAAGGAGCCGAGCGGACATGTTGAGTCTCAATCGAAAGACCAAGGGAGAAGCCCTCTTCGACCTGTTGAATAATATTGGTATGCTGCTGATATGTTTTGTGACCTTATACCCGATCTGGTACGTCATCGTAAATTCGTTGAACGAAGGCGTGGACGGCATGCGCGGCGGAATCTATTGGTGGCCCAGGGTATTCAGCTTTGAAAACTATATGGGAGTCTTTAGAAATCCCGGCATCATGCTGGCTATGGGCGTCACGGTCGCCAAGACATTGCTGGGAACGATCCTTCACGTATTCTTCACGGCCATGGTCGCTTACGCTTTCTCCAGGCGGGAGTTGATCGGGGGCAGGATTTATATTTTTATCGGTACGGTCACGCTGTTCTTTGGCGGGGGATTGATACCTACCTACCTGTTGATGAAGGATTTACACCTGCTGGACAATTTCCTAGTATATATTATTCCGGTGATGTTCAGCTTCTTTGATCTTATCATCTTCATGACCTTCTTTCGGGAAATTCCAGACGGTCTAGAGGAGGCGGCGGAAATTGATGGAGCCAATGATTGGTCGATCTTCGTCAGAATCATCATCCCGGTGTCGATGCCGGTGATCGCCACGATCTCGCTGTTTCACGGTGTGTATCAATGGAATGACTACTTCACCGGGGTCATTTACATGAACAATATGGATTTGCAGCCGATCCAGACCTATTTATACCGGGTCGTGGCCCAGTCGAGCTCGAATCAGATGGTGGCCCAGATCCCTGGCGGCGTCGGCAAAACGGTCACCTCGCAATCGATCAAGCTGGCGACGATGGTCGTGACCACCATGCCGATCGTCTTCGTCTATCCATTCCTGCAGCGCTACTTCGTCAAGGGAATGATGATCGGCTCGATCAAAGGGTAAGGCAGAAGACGGAAGGAAGCCGCCTTCCGTTTCCAGACGGTAGTTCCTCTTGCTAACTTTAGCGATCCGCATTAGCGAGAGTCATATTATACTTTTATTTCAAAGAAGAAAAGGGGTAATCTTACATGATGGCGAAGCCTAAGACAAAGAGTTTTGCAATGCTTCTGTGCGCGCTGCTGCTAGTTTTGTCGACAGCCTGCTCCAGCGGAGGAGGAAGCAAGAACGAGAATGGGGCACAGCAGCAGGGTGCGGAGCAGCCGGCCGTGGAAGTGAAATTGACGGAGAATGATCCTGGCTGGAAGGTAGATACATCGCCGATTACGTTTGACTGGTATATTAACTTTTCTTGGTTCCCGAACAAGTGGGGCGTAGACATTACGAGCCAATACGTCACGGAGAAAACGGGGGTTAACGTGAATTTCATCGTCCCTGCGGGCAACGAGGCGGAGAAGATGAATACGATGATCGCCTCCGGCAATCTTCCGGATCTCATTACGCTGGGCTGGTATGAAGATGCTGTCAAGCAAATGATCGAGGGCGGCCTGGTGCTGCCGCTCAATGAGCTTGCTGACCAATATGATCCTTATTTCTATAAGGTGACCGATCCGGCGAAGGTATCGTGGTACACGCAAGACGACGGCAATATTTACGGATATCCGAACTCGTCCTCCTCGCCTGAGGACTATAAGAAATTTGGAGACAACCTGACCTCGACGCAGACGTTCCTGGTGCGCAAGGATATGTATGAAGCGCTGGGCAGCCCGGATATGCGGACGCCGGAGGGTTTCCTGAAAGCGCTTGACGATGCCAAGAAAATGTTCCCGGACGTAAATGGGCAGCCGCTAATTCCGCTGGGCATGTACGACTTCCACGAGAAGGGCAACGCGTCTTTTGAGCATTACATTCAGAATTTCCTGGCGGTGCCTCATGAGAAGGACGGAAAGCTGAATGACAGATTCACAGATCCCGATTACGTGAACTGGCTGAAGACGATGCGCAAAGCCAATGAAATGGGACTGCTGGCTAAGGATGTCTTCATCGATAAGCGTCCGCAAATGGAGGAGAAGATTGCTCAAGGTCGTTACTTTGCAATGCTGTACGCGAGATCAGATTTAGCGGCCCAGCAAAACGCATTGTATGCTGAAAATCCGGACTCCATATATATTGCAGTAGACGGCCCGGCGAACTCCAACCTGGATCAGCCGACGCTGGCGGGGCCATCGATTTCCGGCTGGACGGTCACCTTGATTTCCAAGAATGTGAAGGACAAAGCCCGCGCTATCCGTTTCCTCGACTACATGATTTCGGAAGAAGGCCAGCGGGATACGTTCCTGGGGGAGCAGGGCGTAACTTGGGATACGATCGATGGCAAGGATCAGTTCCTGCCGGAAGTTGAGGAATTGCTGAACAGCGACCGCAGCGCGTTCGATAAGAAGTATGGTGCTTCCCATACGTTCTGGATGCTGATGGATACGAACATGACTCCAGCCTGGGCGCCGGCGGCGGTCGAGCCGTTCAAGCAAATGGAAGATTGGACGCGAGGCAAGACGGTGAGCCTCTCGCAATACGACCAGATCGATCCGGTCGGAAATTCCGACGAAGGCATCATGAACACGAAAATTTTGCAGGAATGGGGCAAAGTATTGCCTAAGCTGCTGCTGGCCAAATCGGATGAGGAGTTTGATAAAATCTGGGAGGCTTACTTGAAGAAGCGTGACGAGCTTGGCTTTGCCAAGGTTCAGGAATACAAACAGCAGAAATTCGAAGAGAACGTGAAGAAACTTGCTGAATTCATTGAATAGGTGAATAGCTGAATAGCTTGTTTTGCTACGGGGTACCCCATGTCGATCTTGGCCGAATGGGGGCCCCTTTGGCTGTATTTTCAAGTATTATAGCTTTTTGTGCAAAGCTGCTTTGGGAGCGTGGTCTTGTGGGTCGGCTTTGATTGCCTTTTGTCGCTTTTGTTCGGCTTTGATTACATTTAATCGTCTTTGCAAGCGGATTTCTACCTTTTTATGAAACTACATCATCCAAGGAATCTGGGGGCAACAGTGACTGCTCAAGCGCAGAACTGCAGAACCGTAGAACAATAGAGTTGCGGAACTGCAGTAACGTAGAACCGTGGAAACATAGAACCACAGAACCAGAGAACCATAGAAACATTTTACGTGCTTTCACCATAGCTTTTTAATAATTGAACTTATGCAAATGGATTTATAGTGTTTATTTTTGCGGTAGAGAGAGGAAAGTGGATTTAAATGTATTTCATGTCGTTAGAAGTAGGGAAACTGCCAATCATGGGCGGATTCTTGATTTTAGATACGTAAAATCCATCTAATTTCCTTAAACATTGCTTGGGACGTAATTAGATACACGAAATCCATTTAGTTGTGACAGCGAGAATGTGCGCCTTGGGGTAAAGCATTTTGGAGTATAGCATTTTGGTATATGCAACTTAGTGAGGTGTCTTGTGTACGACATAGCCAAGCACTAAAGCTTATATTAAGATGAACTAAAGAACGGGATACAGATAACTAGCGTATTTTCGCGAAGAACAGGAAGTGCCAAGGATGAAGCAACGCATGATTTCGGCTTGGCAGCCGATCATCTACTGGCTCAAGCGCAGATCGATGCAGAGCCGTCTTGTCACCGCGTATATCGTAATCATTTTAATTCCAAGCATCATTATTTCCAACTATTTCTTCAATGAAATCAGTAAGACATATACCCGAGATGCGTTGAAGCAAAGCCAGTTCATGCTGGAACTGGAGAAGTTCCATATCCAGAAGCAGATCGAGGTGATGGAGTCCGCTGCGCAAATTACATTATTGGATCAGGAACTAATGGATTATTTGATGCTGGATGAAGAGCCGGGCATTGTCGATTTGCTGGAACTCACCCGGGGCACTTTTGCCGATTTCACCCGGATTCAATTCAATAATCCCAGTATTCTGCATTGGCGACTCTTCGGTAACAATCCTTTGATCCATGAAATATGGCCGATTGTGTTCCAGGAGAAGAGGATTGAGAATGAAGCCTGGTTTGCCGAAGCGAAAGCTCTGGGCGGCACGGAAATGTGGGTATTCCAGGAGACCGATCGGGATATTATGAAGCGCTATACGTCGGAGCCGAGTGCCGACCAGCCGAAAGTGTCTCTGCTGCGGGAAATCAATAAGGGGGGCAGACATGTCGGCCTTATCAGCATCGATATGCTGCTCAAGGAATTCTCTCCAAAGACGTTCGCGGGCATCGGGGATGTAGAATACCAGATGATGATCATGGATCGCAGCGGCGCGTTATTCATGGATGAGAGTCGGAACATTTCCGGGGACAATGGGGCGATGATCGGGGAAGTGCGCCGGCAATTCGTCCTACTGCAGCAGAGCGGCAAGGAAACAAGCGAATTCAAGATTAATGATCGCTCGTATTTGATCACGGCCTCTCCGGTGGAGCGGGTCGGAGCACATTTGATCAATGTGCTTTCCATGGAGGAGCCCTTAAACCATATTTCGCAATTGAAGAAGCAGATTATCGCGGCCAACATTGTTCTCATACTCGTGCTGTCGATTATTACGTATTTCCTGAACTCCATGATTCTAAAGGGCTTAAGGCGGTTGACGGACGCCATGAAAAAAGTGCGCAGGGGAGAACTCAACACAACGGCACCGCGCCTTGAGGGAAGCGGAGAGGTTGGAGAACTGGCGCATCACTTCAATAAATTGCTGCAGACGATCAACGAGCTGATCGCTCAGGGCGTGCGAAAGCAGGCGATTACGAAGGAAGCGGAGCTGCGTACGCTGTACAGCCAAATCGATTCGCATTTCCTGTATAACACGCTGGAGAACATTAAAATGCTCGCCGAGATCGAGAATCAGAGGACGATTTCCGATGTGCTGACTTCTCTGGGCGGAATGATGCGCTACAACTTCAAATGGACAGGCGAATATGTAAAATTAAAGGATGAAATTCGCCATATCGAAAACTATATCGAAATTATGAATATTCGTTTTGACGAACCTGTCGTGTTGTCATTGGATATACCGGCTTATTTTATGGAGCTGGAGGTACTGAAAATGTCGCTGCAGCCACTCGTAGAGAATAGCGTTAAATATTCTTGGCCCGACGGGGGGAGTCAGGAACGGGAAATAAAGATTACGGTGAAGGACTGGGAGGATAGTGGAGTAGTCATCACAGTGGCTGATAATGGCATCGGCATTGATGAACTCCTTGTCAGCCGGATTAATGCCAGCATCGTGGCCGCCGGACTGCAGGAAAGGGAGCGGGTAGGCTTTGAGCGGAGCGGGGAGAAGACAGAAGGGATTGGACTGAGGAACGTCCATGAACGGATATTGCTCTATTACGGTAAACCATATGGCCTGGAGGTTTTTAGCGTGCAGGGGCAATTTACCGAGGTTGTCATGAAAATCCCGAAGGTGCTGCTAACAGGAGGGGGGATGGACATTGAGAAAGCTGTTGATCGTGGATGACGAGAAGAATATCCGGTTAGGGTTAAAAATGATGATTGAGCGTGAATTTCCAGATACCTATGCCATTATGACAGCTACCCAGGGGGAAGAAGCCCTTGCCATGTATCGGAGCCAAGGTGCTGATATCGTTATTACGGATATTCGCATGCCGGTTATGGATGGCATTGTCTTGATTGAGAAGCTGAGTGATATAGCTTTAACTGAGGAGCATCGTCCCAAGCTGAACATTATCATTCTGAGCGGCTATGAGGACTTCGAATATGCGAGGGCGGCGATAAAATATCAGGCTAAGGAATATTTGCTGAAGCCGATTCGGCGGGATGAGCTGTTTGTGGCGTTGCGCAAATGCGAAGCGGAGCTTAACAAGCATTCCCAGGTAGCCAGGGTGATTGCCGGAGCCGAATCTTACCGCTTGAAGCTGCAATCCAGCCGTTTGCAGGAGTTGGTGCTGCAAACGCAGTTGTCCGATCTGGAGCGGCAGGAGCTGGAGCGGGAAATTGATTTTTCGAGCTATGCGCTTCCTTTTACTATAGCCGTAGCATCTTATAAGTACGAGGACGGCCAAGAGATGAAGCGCGGAGAATTGATGGCGCTCGTGGAGCAACTGCTTCAATGCGGGGATGGCCATGTATTGAACGCGACTTTCCATGATCGCGAGGGCAGGGTGGTGCTCATCGGCAGCTCTGGCGAGAAATTTGCCGAACTGGCTCGGATAGCGGAGAGCAAAGGCTTGAATGGCATGCTGTTCGGAGTAAGCGAGGAAGGGGAGCGTCTTGACGATATCCATACATGCTACAGCCAGGCGCTTCAAGCTTTGCAGTATTCTTTTATTTATCCTCAAATACAATTGATTAGATATCGAGACATCCAAGAGCAACGGCTGGTGTATGCCGTACCGGAGGAGGACATTCGCAAGCTTGGCAACATACTTGGCACGAACCGGGAGAAGGAGATCAGCCCCTTGCTGCATGCTATTTTCCACAGCGATCAGTTGGCCGAGCTGGATATTCATTATATTGAACGGATCAGCCAACGGATTAATGAGCAGGTGCTCGACGAAGTATTTCGCGTTTATGGCGAGGCGTCCGTGGAGGTGCTCAAGCTGTACCGCAAGGTTGGTACGATGAGCAGATTCCGCCACTTTCACGATTACTTCAGATCATTGGAGCAGTTATTGTTTAGTCTGCATGAGTATATCAAAGGTATTCGTTCCGCTCATTCCGAGCACGGCGATATGAAGGAAGCGGTAGCCTATATCGAAGATAATTTTCACCGCTCCCTGAATATGGCGATCGTCAGCAATCACGTGTCATTGAATTATTCATACTTTAGCGAGGCATTTAAAGCCTATACTGGAGAGAGCTTCGTAGTGTATTTGAAAAAGGCAAGAATCCGCAAGGCCAAGCAATTGATGCATGACCAAACGCTCAAACTTGCGGATATCGGGACAGCGGTAGGCTTCGAGAACACGAAGCAATTCTCTCGCGTGTTTAAGGAATTGGAGGGGATATCCCCGTTTGAGTACCGGACGAAACTGCTGGCTAGCCAGGATCAGCCGCATTGTGAGGCGTAAGATGCGAATGATAGGTTAGAGCATTGGCATAGCATAAGAGGCTGCGGTATACATACATCGATTGTCGTACGTCGGATGATTTATCGAGCCTATTTTGAGGGTAAGCGGGCTGCGGCCTTTTTTATAATGTCTGATATCTGAACTTCATGCTTGTACATGTTCTGCTTATGAGTGAGAACCTGTTTTGACAGATTGCTTAGCCGATTCAGCGTATTTTCAGCTCGGCCGGCATCTTTGTTTTTAAGAGCTGTCTTAAAATTTTTCCACTCGGTAGTTATGCTCTTGTTCTTACTGCTAATCGCGCTTCGCTCGGCTTTAAGTTTAATTTTGACAGCATCGATTTGGGATAATACGCTTCGAAGCTCTTTCGCTTTTCTCGTTTTTTCGCTTTTTGCCGTCTTTAGCTCGGCCTCTCTGTTACGGATGTGAAGACGGGCAAGATCGATCGCTGGTTTCATGGCATCGGCTTTTTGTTTTAGTGTTTTGTATAGGCTCTTGTCTTTCAATGATTTAACGGCTGCGGCTTGCTTGTTCAAAGAGCTGTGCAAGTCGAGCAGCGGCTGCAGCTTGCTTCTTGCAGCCTTGGCTTGATTGTCCAGCTTGAGGACTTTGTCGGCGTCCAGATTCGTGATCTGCTTACGGACTTCAGTAAGCCGCGTCTCATTGCTCAGCCGTAGGCTCGTGGTTTTGGCATCCTGGGCATTCATCTGCTTCTGCAAAGCCGCAAGATCGTTGTATTGCTTAATTAGCCGGGTCTTTGTGTTACCGCCTGCAGCTTCCGCTGTTTTCTCTAGGGAAGATTTCACAGAATCAGTGAATTCCATCGCGGCATCTGCTGGGGGCAACGGAGCGATATAACCCTGGATGAGCACTCCAACGATGAGCAAAATCAAACACCGCAAAACTTTGTTACTGCGTAATACCATTCTACCTTCATCTCCTTCTTCACCGAATCATGATTACGACAAAAAAAGCACCTGCAAGAATAGGCGCTGGCGCCTGCTCTTACGGGTGCTTCCGTCGTAAGCTGTTTCTAAAAAATTATTTCTGTCCAATATACACGATACAGGCAGTAAATGTCAACAAGCACTTACTACCGTCGCTCAAATATTTAATAATTAGATACCGGAGGAGCGATTCTAGTGATTCATCTCAGCGACAGTATGCCGCATATACTCCAGCTTACGTAAAATCTCCTTCTGCCACTTCACGTCGCCCAGCCGTGCGGCGAGATTAAGCAAATCCAGGTAATCATCGACTTGAAGGGACGCTTTGCGTGCTGATAGATTCATATCCGTTACTCTCCTTATGTTAGCATAAATCATATTGTGATCATGAAATACCGATAAAACAATAATGATAATCATTATCATATACTCTATTCTCATTATGCACAATTGTTCAACAAAAGTAAATAAGCTGGCAAGTTTATATGATATAAAAAGGAATCTGTCTGTCATCCAGTCATTGCCTTGACAATGGTCAGGATATATGGACAATGAGTAGATATCATTATTCGGGAGGCGCTATGGAAACAGAATCGCTATACAAAGTGGAGGAGCTGGCTCTTAAGAAGCACCATATCTTCAAGCAGAACCCGCTCCATTACATCGCAAGATCCATGCTCGCCAGCATGTTTATCGGATTTGGAGTCATCGTTGCTTTTAAGACGGGCAACTTCTTCTATTTAGAGCATTCTCCGCTCACTTATCCGATGGCAGCCATCACGTTTGGTGCGGCTATTATTTTGATCGCATACGGCGGCGGGGATCTTTTTACCGGAAATACGTTCTATTATACGTATGCGGCTTTAAGGAAGCGATTAAAGTGGATTGAAGCTGTGAAGCTGTGGGTACTCAGCTACACCGGAAATATTCTGGGTGCTGCAGCTTTTGCGCTTCTGATCTTTTTGACAGGGCTATTCACGGATGCTTCGGTAAATAGTTTCTTGCTCAATGTGGTAGAACAGAAAATGACGACGTCCACGTCTGAATTGTTCTTTCGGGCTATTCTATGTAACTGGCTAGTTTGCCTCGCATTCTTTATCCCCATGTCTTTAAAAGGCGATGGAGCAAAAATGTTCGCGATGATGCTGTTCGTGTTTTGCTTTTTTATTTCGGGATATGAGCATAGCATAGCCAATATGTGTACCTTCGCGATTGCGCTCGTGTTGAACCATCCAGGTACGATTTCATTCGCAGGCGTGCTGCATAATTTGATTCCGGTGACGATTGGCAATTTGATCGGAGGCATTATATTTATGGGCTTCATGTATTACTACGTGAATAAACCATATTTAGACGCAGAGGATCAAGAGAAGCTGTTGATGAATAGCGCGCAAGACATTAAAAAGAAGAAGTAATGGCTGAGAAAATAAAAGAAACCGGCTGAACCCCCCTGATGGCGGAGGATTCGGCCGGTTTTATTTTGTCTTCTGACGACTTGTGGCAGGAACCATTACTGCCCTGGTTTATAATGGTGCATTTGATAAGTCACAAAGCCGCCCGTCAGGTTCCGGGTACGGAAGTCATTTTGATTCAGTATGCGCGATGCCGTATATCCGCGAAGACCAACCTGGCAGTAGACCCAGATTTCCTTGCTTGCATCCAGCTCGTCTAGACGATGACGCAGCTCATCGATGGGAATGTTGATAGAGCCGGGAATATGCCCGCGCGCGTGCTCGGCAGCTGTTCTTACATCGACTAGTTGGGTGCTGTCCGTATCCCGCTCTTCCAGTTCTCTCGGAAGAAAAACATGCGTTTTCCCGGTCAGCACGTTCTCGGCTGCATAACCCGCCATATTGACCGGATCCTTCGCGGAAGAATAAGGAGGTGCATAGGTTAGCTCAAGCTCGGTCAGATCCGTGATGCTGCCTTTAAAGCGAATGGCCGAGGCTAGAACATCGAGCCGTTTGTCTACGCCGCCTTTGCCGACAGCCTGGGCTCCGAGCACCTCTCCTGCAGGGCTGAACAACAGCTTGATGGTCATTGGCGAAGCGCCTGGATAATAGGTGGCGTGGGAGCTTGGATGCACATATATGGCATGGTACGGCGTGCCAAGGCGCTCCAGCGTCTTCTCGTTATTGCCGGTAGACGCTCCGGTTAGATCGAACACTTTAATAACGGAAGTGCCTTGCGCTCCTTTATATGTCGTTCCCAGCCCGCAGATATTATCCGCAGCAATCCTTCCTTGTTTATTAGCCGGGCCGGCGAGAGGAACCGCCGTTTGTGTGCCGCTCACGAAATCGGTAATTTGAGTGGCATCGCCTACGGCATAAACGCTCTCCAGATTTGTCTTCATATATTCATCAACCACGATATGTCCTTTCGGGCCGAGAGCGATGCCGCTGGATTGCAGGAAGCGAGTATCCGGGGCTACGCCGATTGCCAAAATGACGAGGCCTGCTTGGATTTCTGCGCCGCTGGCGAGCGTGACCTTTACCTCGCCTTCTGCGTCCTCGAAGGCAGTGACGCTATCGCCAAGGCGCAGCTTCACGCCGTGCTGCTCCATTTCTTTAGCCAAAATATTAGCCATTTCTCCGTCAAATGGAGCTAGAATTTGCTGGCCAGCCTCCACAAGGGTGACGTCCAGACCAATCTCCCGCAAATTCTCCGCCATTTCAACACCGATAAATCCACCGCCGATGACGATGGCAGAGCGTCGACCTGCCTCCGTCACCTGCTCTTTAATTCGATCGGTGTCCGGAATATTACGCAGCGTAAAGATTTGCGGGTGCTCAATGCCTGGCAGTGCAGGACGGATGGGTCTGGCTCCAGGCGATAGAATGACGGCATCATAGGATTCCTCGTATTCTCCGCGCTCCTCGCTGCGAACCATCACCGTGCGCGCTGCCGGATCGAGGGAGATGACCTCGCTCCCCGTCCGTACATCGATATTGAAACGTTGACGCATGGCTTCCGGTGTCTGTACAATCAGCTTCGAGCGCTCTTTGATCGTATCGCCAATATAATAAGGCAGACCGCAATTGGCAAAAGAAATGTACGGATCGCGTTCGAACAGCACGATATGAGCCTCTTCATCCAGGCGACGGAGCCGGGCGGCTGCGGAGGCGCCTCCCGCTACACCGCCAACAATCAAAATTTTTCTCTTCATGATGATTCCTCCCTGAATATAGTTAGTATTAGCTGCTTAACCATCTCATTCTCAATTGTGTAATGAATTTCATGTCTTTGGCGTTGTGCCTTTACGATTCCGCTCGTTCTCAGCTTCTGGAGATGTTGCGAGACCGTAGATTGTGGGATTTCCAGACAATCCTGCATGTAAGTGACATTGCAAGGGCCATTCCTCAGCAGCCCGCGGACGATGCAAAGGCGAACGGGATGAGCCAGCGCTTTAAGCATTTCAGCAGCTTCTTCGTAAGCATTGAAGTTATTGTCCATAAGGAACCTCCGATATCGGTAATATCATAATATCGTAATATTACAATATTACAATATTAATTGCAAGTCTGTGATAAGTCGCACAGGAACTAGAGAAAAGGATAGGTAAAAATTACTCCTTGTTCCAGATATCATATGTTAATATTAGACAATATAGGGAGAAACTCCACTCGGATAATAACTACAGCTCAATTTTCCCACTATATTTCCTCTCCTTGTAGTAGTTAATAGACACTTTATGCAGCATAAAAGGAGGAGCCCGGGTGCAAGGAATACACATGATGTTTTTACTCGGAATAACAACGCTCGGAATGATTTGTTTGCTCGTGTTAATGTATCAATCAAGAAAAAATATGCTGACCGAAAAAGCGCTGCTTCATGACATTTTTGACCATGCCCATTTATGCATTTGGACGGTCAAACTGGATAAGACGATCGTTAGGCTTAATAGTTACAGCGAACGGCTGATCGGAGTCAAGGGCAGCGAGATCATAGGCCGCAAGTATGATGAAATCGCCGTGCTGCAGAACGGCTGGCAGGAAGTCGTCTCGCTGTTGAACGATGCGCTTGCGAAGAAATTTGTAAATGATAAGGAAGTAATGATTTTTTTTGAGAGCCAGGAGCGATTTAGGACGTTTTCATTTAGAACATCGGTGATCAGCGGAGCTTCCGGTAATTCTGAACCGAGCCGCATTGTGCTGATTGGTTTGGATATTCATGAACGCAAGATGTCTCAGGACAAGCTGCAGAGCAGTTATCAGGAGCTGGAGGCGACCTACGAGACATTGACGGCTACGCAGGAAGAAATGCAGCGCCAATTCGACGAGCTCGTGGTGAATCAGGAGAAGCTTCGAGTCAGCGAGGAAAGATTCAGGCTGGCTACTCGCGGCTCGGGAGCCGTCATTTGGGATATAGACCCGGCTATAGGAACCTATTTTGTCTCGGATCGGTTATACGATTTGTTAGGCTATGATCGCTGTGAGCTTGATTTGACCGTTATGGGATTAAAAGAACTCATCCATCCCGACGATTGGGCGGATACGGAGCGGGCGCGACAGGCCTGCTTGAACGGATATACGCCCGTGTACGAGAGCGAGTATAGAATTAGGAAGAAGGATGGGGGATATCTATGGATGCAGGCTCGGGGAATAACGAGGAGAAACGGCGAGGGGCAGGTCGTCAGGTTTGCCGGCTCGATGATCGATATCACGGAACGAAAGCGCTATGAACTGAAGCTGGAGGAGAGCTGCTGCGAGTTGGAAGCAGCTTGTGAAGAGCTGAAGAAAACCCAGCGGCAATTGCTCGAAAATTACGAGAAGCTGGTGGAAAACCAAGATATGCTTAGCCGAAATGAAGAGCAGCACCGGCTTGTAATTGAGGCTTCCAATGCGGGCATATGGGAAATGGATCTGCTCCGCAATAAGAGGTTCTATTCTCCTCGTTGGTTCGAACTGTTGGGCTATACGCAGGATGATCATGTTTCCAGCGATATTTTGGACAATCTCATTCATCCGGAGGATGTCGGTGAAGTGCAGAAAGCGATGGAGGCTGCGACGCAAGGACAGACGGAGCTGTTTGAATGCGAATACAGGCTGCGGGTGAAGAATGGGGAATACCGCTGGTTCCTTGGCCGGGGCAAGGTGTTGTTTGATAAACGGGGAAGGGCCTATCGCATGGCTGGAACGCACGAGGATATTCATGAATTGAAGCGATCCCAGGAGAAGCTGCATCAACTAGCCTATTATGACACTTTAAGCGGCTTGCCGAATCGGTTATATATGCTGAAGGAGTTGGAGAACTATTTTGCTGCATCGAATGAGATGGCGGCAATATTTTTTGTCGATACCGATAATTTTAAGTATGTTAATGATACTTTAGGTCATAATTTTGGCGATCAATTGCTCATTGAGGCCAGTCGGCGGCTGACGAGCATGATCGGCAAAGGGGCGATGCTGTTTCGTCTTGGGGGCGATGAGTTTGTTGTATTCATGCGCAGCATTCAAGATGAGTCGGAAGCGATAGCTGCGGCAGAGAGAGTGATTATGGGATTCAAAGAGCCCTTCCGAATGAACGGAAGTGACTTACAGGTATCGGTGAGCGTGGGGATTTCCTTTTATCCGAAGGATGGCCGCAATATGGAGGAAATTTTGAGGAATGCGGATGTAGCGATGTATAATGCCAAGGAGGCGGGCAAAGGTAAATATGTATTGTTCGATCCGGCGTTTCTTAGGACATTTAACGAACGGGTTCAATTGGAAACGCAGCTTCGTCATGGCATTGAAAATAATGAATTCATATTGCATTATCAGCCCAAAATCAGCCGTAGAACAGGCCGAATTATGGGCTTTGAGGCCTTGATCCGTTGGAACAGTTCCGAGCTGGGGCTGCTCTCGCCGCTGGCCTTCATCCGGATCGCTGAAGATAGTAGATTAATCGTCCCTATTGGGGAATGGGTGCTGGCGGAGTCCTGTCGGTTTGCGGCTAAATTGCAGTTCGAAGCGTATGGTCAGTTAAGGATTTCAGTGAACATTTCCATCGTCCAGCTTGTCCAGGAGGATTTTGTCGATATGGTGCTTCGAATCTTAAAGGACACGGGATTGTCTCCCGAGCATTTGGAGTTGGAAATTACCGAATCCGTATCTTTGGGGATGGTATCTCCCGAAATATTGATCGGCAAGCTGGAGAAGCTGCAGGCTGCGGGGGTTCATCTGGCTTTGGACGATTTCGGCACGGGATATATATCTCTTAGCTATCTACAGCAGCTGCCGCTGACTACGCTGAAGGTCAGTCGATCGTTTATGACACAAATTTCGGATCAAGGGGATGAACGTTCGCTCGCCCGAGCTATGGTGCTGGTTGGCAGGCGGATGGGCTTGAACGTCGTGGCTGAAGGCGTAGAAACCGTGAAACAGTTGGAGCACGCCAAGCAGTCCAAGTATGATCTTATTCAAGGTTTTTACATAAGCAGGCCTTTGCCTGAGGAGGAAGCACTGACACTGATCAGGAATAATAAAGTGTATAACATGTACTAGATCAATTTACTTCATCTTAGTCAAAGGGGAGACGTCATTTGAAACCAATCATTATGGATGTGGATACAGGCATTGATGATGCTCTGGCTATAGCCTACGCCGTGCATTCTCCTGAGCTGGAGTTCATCGCTCTGACGACTTGCTTCGGGAATATTACGGTGGAGGAGGCTACCCGCAACACGTTGTTCATGCTGGAGAAGCTGGGCAAGTCTGTCCCTGTATACGAGGGAGCGGGTGCACCGTTGTTCGGTAAATTGAAGAAACGTTACGCAAGGCATATTCATGGAGAGGATGGCCTGGGCAATGCACTGAGGGGAGAGCCGCAGGGGCAAAAATCAGATCTGGCAGCATCTGACTACATCATTCGACAGGTGAAGGAGCGCCCTCATGAAATGACGATTATCGCCGTAGGCCCGCTCACGAATTTGGCGCTGGCGATAGAGAAGGCACCGGAAATCGTTCCTTTGATCGGCGAGGTCGTAGTGATGGGCGGTGCGGTCACTGTTCCGGGCAATATTACGCCTTACGGCGAAGCAAATATTGTAGCTGACCCAGACGCAGCCGCGATCGTCTTTGCGTCCGGCGTTCGGCTGAAGCTCGTCGGGCTCGACGTTACGCTGCAGACGCTGCTGGCCAGCGCGCATTTACAGACATGGCGAAATTCCGGCCGAGAGCTGGGACAACTGCTTGCGGAAATGACGGAGTTCTATATCGGCGCCTATGAAGCCCGCTATCCCGGCATCGGGGGGTGCGGCTTGCATGATCCGCTTGCTGTGGGCGTGGCTATAGATCCTAGCCTGGTGTCGAGCGAACTGATGCGGGTAACCGTAGTTACCGAAGGAGAAGCTGCTGGCCAAACGGTGGGAACATCCGAGGATGAACCGAGAATCGAAGTATGCACGAAGGTGGACGCCGAGCGTTTCCTGCAGCATTTTTTAAGCCGGGTTATATAAATTGTGAATGGCGCATGCATAGACGCGAAGCAGCCCCTCCCATTTTTGAATGGCGAGGGGCTGCTTGCGATAGTGGATGTTTATATTCGGTCAGGGCTTTTTGAGTTTAATGCTGTACTTTCAGCGAAGTTACATCTGGATCGGCCAAAAAGGCAGTAATCGGCATAGAGGCCGCGCCAAGAGCCGTGCTTCGAATGCCAAGCTCGGCAAATGCAACCTGCGTCTTCTTCATGTGGTAAGACAAGCTGCGGCTCTCCAGTGTATGCAGCATCGGTTCCTGGAGCAGATCGCCAGCCATTGACAGGCGGTTACCGATTACGATCAATTCGGGATTCAGAATATTCACAAGGTTAGCTAGGCCGACGCCTAGATGGTTTCCCGTTTCTTGCAGCAGGGAGAGCGCATCGTGGTCGCCAGTCCGGGCAAGATTCAGCAGGCGATCCAGCCCTTCCTCGTCGGAAGCGGCCGAGCTATCCTTCCAGCGCTGAGCCGCACGGTCGAGCAGCGCCTTCTCCGAAGCGAGCGTCTCCCAGCAGCCGCGATTTCCGCAGCGGCACAAAGGGCCGTTCTCGGTAACCGTCATATGTCCCACTTCCCCGGAGAAATTGGAAATGCCGCGGTACAGTTCCCCGCTGACGATCATGCCTGAGCCGATTCCTACCCCGATGCTGAGGTAAATCAAATTAACCGCATCGCGTCCAGCTCCGTATAATTTTTCGCCGATGGCTCCCGCGTTAGCTTCATTATCTATATGGATATTCTCTCCGAATTCAGAGGACAGCAGATTTTGCACAGTGACATTGTTCCAGCCCAAGTTCGGAGCGGAGACGATTCGGCTTTTCTCATCGACTAATCCCGGAACGCCAATACCGACGCCAACGATGCCATAAGGCGATTCGGGTGCTTTTTTACTGAGCCATGTAATCATTTTACGAATTTGATCCAGCGCATGGTCAGGCGATAAATCCTCTAAGGGAACGGTTCTTTCCTGAATGACATTGCCTTCCAAGTCCACAAGCAGCGCGAACAGATCGTTGACACGGATATCTATTCCGATAGCATATCCGGCGCCCCGATTGAACAGCAGCAGTGTAGGCTTTCGTCCGCCGCTTGATTCGCCGGGCCCAATTTCGGTTACAAGCTGGCTTTCGATCAGCTCGGATACTAGCGAAGATACGGTGGCTTTGTTAAGGCCGAGCGTAGCGGCGATATCGGCACGGGACAACGGTTGCCGCTCACGGATCGTATCTAGAACGAGCGTCTTGTTCATTTTTTTGATCAGTTGCTGATCGCCCGTAATTTTCATAGGAGTACCCCACAATTCTAATAAAAGATAACTACATCATACACATAACGGAGATGCTAAATCAATAACTTAGTTAGTTGGCTGGACAAACTAAGTTGGTCGTGTTAGGATAAATATATCAGGCAGCATGCCTCGCCTAAATTTGGGTCATGCTACTAATAATCATCATGATGTAAAGGCTTACTTTCCACAAGTAATTCTAAATTAGACTGGGAGGATTTCAAGCATGAGTTATTTCAAGAACATTAACAAAATCCAGTATGAAGGTTCAGGCTCCAACAATCCGCTGGCATTCAAACATTATAATGAGAACGAAGTCGTTCTTGGTAAAACGATGAAAGAGCATCTGCGTTTTGCGGTTGCTTACTGGCACACCTTGACGATGGACGGAAGCGACCCGTTCGGTCAAGCCACTATGATTCGTCCATGGGAGACTCGTACGGGTCTTGATCTGGCAAAGGATCGCGTGGAAGTAAACTTCGAATTCCTCGAGAAGCTCGGCGCACCTTACTTCGCGTTCCATGATCGCGACATCGCTCCTGAAGGCGCAACCCTGAAAGAGACAAACGAGAATCTGGACGTTATTATTGCTATGCTGAAGGAAGGCATGAAGGCTACTGGCACGAAATTGCTCTGGAACACGGCAAACATGTTCTCCAACCCGCGTTTTGTTCACGGTGCAGCGACGACTTCCAATGCTGACGTATTCGCTTATGCTGCCGCACAAGTGAAGAAAGGTCTGGAAACAGGTCTAGAGCTTGGTTCCGAAAACTATGTATTCTGGGGCGGTCGTGAAGGCTACGAGTCTCTGCTTAATACGGATATGGGTCTTGAGCTTGACAACCTGGCAAGATTCTTCCATATGGCTCTCGATTATGCGAAGGAAATCGGCTATACAGGTCAATTCCTGATCGAGCCTAAGCCGAAAGAGCCTTCCAAGCATCAGTACGACTTCGATGCGGCTACAACGATCGCATTCCTGCAAAAATACGGCCTGCAAGATCACTTCAAGCTGAACCTGGAAGCGAACCACGCCACGTTGGCTGGACATACGTTCGAGCATGAGCTGCGCGTTGCACGCCTCAGCAACATGCTTGGTTCCATCGATGCTAACCAAGGCGATTTGCTGCTTGGCTGGGATACGGATGAATTCCCTACGGATCTGTACGCGGTTACGCTTGCTATGTACGAAATTCTTGAGAACGGCGGCCTTGGCTCCGGCGGCGTGAACTTCGACGCGAAGGTAAGAAGAAGCTCCTTCGAGCCGGAAGACTTGTTCTATTCTCACATCGCAGGTATGGATACATTCGCAAAAGGACTTAAAGTAGCGGCTAAGCTGATCGAGGAGAAGTTCTTCGAGAACCTGCTGGATGAGCGTTATGCCAGCTTCAAGAGCGGAATTGGAGCTGACATTGTATCTGGTAAAGCCAACTTCAAGACGCTGGAAGCTTACGCGCTGCAAAACAGCGAGATCCGCAACAAATCCGGTCATTTGGAATTGGTTAAAGCTCGCTTGAACGAATATATTTTCGCTACGAAATAAGATGAATCATAAAAGGGGACGTCCAGCGTCCCCTTTTGAATATGAGGAATTAAACGTTTTAATTGGCGAAGGGAGAGTCACGGATGAAATATGTAATCGGTATCGACCTGGGAACAAGTTCTGTAAAGACGCTGCTCGTAGGCAAAGACGGGGAAATCAAAGGAGAAGCAACGGCAGCTTATCCGCTTATTCATGAGCGCCCCGGGTACAGTGAACAAGATCCGGAAGAATGGGTTAAAGGCACGATCACCTGTCTCAAAGAGCTCATGAAGAGCAGCGGCATCGCTGCTGAGGATATTGAAGGGGTTTCATTCTCCGGCCAAATGCACGGTCTGGTGCTGCTGGACGACAAGAACGAAGTGCTGCGCCATGCCATTCTGTGGAATGATACCCGCACGACGAAGCAATGCCGGGAGATCGAGTCCAAGCTCGGCGACAAGCTGCTGGACATTACGAGAAATGCTGCGTTGGAAGGCTTTACGCTGCCAAAAATCCTTTGGGTGCAGGAGAACGAGCCGGAGTTGTTCGCCAAAGCGGCGCGCTTCGTATTGCCGAAGGACTATTTGCGTTACCGCATGACAGGGAACGTAGCGATGGAGCTGTCGGATGCAGCTGGCACGCTGATGCTGAATGTGCCGGAAGCGAAGTGGAGCGAGGAAATTCTGACGGCCTTCGGGTTATCCGGCGATTTTGCGCCGCCGCTGGTCGGAAGCACGGAAGAGACGGGCACCCTGCTGCCGGAGTTCGCAGAACTGACGGGCCTTTCGACGAGCACGAAGGTGTTTGGCGGAGGAGCAGACAATGCTTGCGGAGCTGTTGGAGCTGGGATCGTACGTCAAGGAGATGCGCTTTGCAGCATCGGGACGTCCGGGGTTATTTTGTCATATGAGGAAGATAAGAATAAAGATTTTGGCGGCAAAGTGCATTTCTTTAATCACTCCCACCCGGGAGCGTTCTATGCGATGGGAGTTACGCTGGCGGCAGGTTACAGCATGAGCTGGTTCAAAGACTCGCTCGCGCCGGAGCTGAGCTTTGACGAGCTGTTGAAGCCCGTGGCTGATATCGCTCCAGGTGCGGAAGGGCTGTTATTCACACCATACCTTGTTGGTGAACGGACGCCGCATGCAGACAGCATAATTCGCGGCAGCTTCATCGGACTTTCCGGGACACATCGCCGGGAGCATCTTGCTCGCGCCGTTATGGAAGGCATCACGTTCTCATTGGCGGAATCTCTTGAGCTGTTCCGTCAAGCGGGAATTACCGTGGAACGCATTATTTCGATCGGCGGCGGGGCGAAGAATCCGGTTTGGCTGCAAATGCAGGCAGATATTTTTGGCACCCCAGTCGTTGCCTTGAACAATGAGCAAGGCCCGGCGATGGGCGCGGCGATGATGGCAGCGGTCGGCAGCGGCTGGTTCGACAGCCTGAAAGACTGCGCGGATCAGTTCATCGGGTACCGTGCCACGTATGAGCCGAATGCGGCAAATGTCGAGAAGTATGAGCGGTTGTTCAAGCTGTATCAGCAGGTATATTCTGCGACCCGTTCATTGAACGAGGGCTTGCAGGAGTTCAGAGAGCAGTAATCGGCGAATCAAGGTTAAGATAAACGGCCAATGAGTGGCTAGTGAATGTCCATTTTACGGCAATTTGAATAGCTTCTGAAAGGGGCACCGGAAACGGTGCTTTTTTTTGGGCTTAAAATGGGGAAAAATATATTAACAGGTATCTTGCAATATACAGTAGTGAATGTTAATATATGTATATCCTAACTACTATACATTGAACAGTACTGAGTAAAGCGGTGGTGAGAAGCGATGAATATCCAATTCAAGAAAGGTGTCTTGGAGCTTTGTGTTCTCGTCTTGACGGCTAAGAAAGATCGATATGGTTATGAGCTCGTAGAGCAGATTTCACGCAGATTCGAAATTGCGGAAGGAACGATTTATCCACTGCTTCGAAGGCTCGCCTCAGACGGCTTATTCTCAACCTATCTTCATGAATCGATGGAAGGCCCTCCAAGGAAGTACTATAAGATTACGGAACAAGGAAGGGAAGTCATGAATGAGCTTGTATCGGAATGGAGCAAGTTTGCCGAAGGAGTACAAGAGATGATTGAGGAGGGCTTAGATTGAATAAAGAGGCGTATTTAAACGAACTGCTTCAATATTTAAAGCCGCTCCCTCCAGACGAACGAGCGGATATCCTGGCCGACTACACGGAGCACTTCGAGCAAGCCGAATTCAGCGGACGATCCGAGGAGGAAGTGATCCTTAGGCTAGGGGAACCGCGGTTGGTTGCCCGTGAGGTGCTTGCCCAGACCCAAATCCAGAAGGCGGGGGAATCTCCTTCGCTCCCCAATGTGACTAAAGCGGTTATGGCAACGGTGAGCTTAGGACTGTTCAATTTAATTATTGTGCTCCTGCCGTTTATCGCGTCGTTAGTCGTGCTTGCCGGATTGTATGGATTTTCCCTCTTCCTGATCATATCTCCCATCCTGCTAATTATTCAGCATCAATCGGTCTCGATCCTCATCAATGATTTCTTCCTTATGCTTGGCCTTGTCGGTGCAGGACTGCTATTCATGATCGGAGCGCTAAAGGCGACCGGTCTATATTACAAGCTTGTCATACGCTATTTACGGTATAACTTGAAAGTTATAGGGAGGATATGATCTATTTTGACTAAAAATATGCGGAATATATTAAGACTGGCGGTTGTTCTGATTGCCGTTGCGGTAATAGGTAATGTAGTGATGTATATGATGGGGAATTCTCCATTCAACGTAGATAAGCTTGTCATCCAAAGATCCATTAGTATAGGGGAAGTAAATGAACTGTACATTCGTGCAGAGAGCGGTATGGTGAAGGTGATCCCGATTGAAGGAAATGAGATCCAAGCGACATTGGACGGAAGGACGACGAAGAAGTGGCTGAAGGACTACCATTTAGTCGTGAAGGAAGAAGGCGGGCGTGCCCGTATTGAAATTGTGCAGGACAGCAGAATGCGTTTTTTTGACCTCTACACGAAGCTTCAGTTAACGGTAGGCATACCCTCGTCCAAGTTGGAGCAATTGCAGGTCGTTACGGATACGGCGGGTATTTACGTTGACTCGGTACAGGCGAATGGATATGAGCTCGCAACTGATACAGGTGCTATAGAAATGAATGTAGCCGAAGGTCTCCTGAATATAAAATCGGACACCGGAGCAGTTGATATAGTCCTTGCACGAATTAGTCACGACATCCGGGCCGCAACGGACACCGGCGACATCACGATCCAAACGGCGGAGGCGCCTGAAGCGCTTCGCACCAAGCTAGAAGCAGATTCCGGACAAATCAACGTCACATTGCCCCACTACCAAGATGGTTATATCGGCGAAGGCGGACCATTAGTGCATCTTGTCTCCGATACCGGCAACCTCATCATTGAACATAAATAAGGCAAACCTCTCGTTACACCTACCTACTAGATATGCAAAATGACCACCTACCATGATCATAACAATAAATCTGTCACAAGAGATTAACCTGTTGGCCAACTGTGCGCTACGAATGTCAAAAAATGAAATCCGAATAATAAAATGTAATTTTCAAGGGGGAATATTTATGATTACGGCTAACGCCAAAAAGGTTGTTATGATCGAGGCGGTTAATTTGTGTAAATCCTATTCCACGGGAACAGAACAATTTCATGCGGCCAAAGGCGTGAATCTAGAATTGTACGAGGGGGATTTCACGGTCATTATGGGCAGCTCGGGTTCGGGAAAATCAACGCTGCTATACCTGCTGAGCGGTCTGGACACGCTAACCTCCGGAGAAGTGTATTTCAAGGGGCAGCGGATTGACCAATATTCGGAGAAAGAGATCACGGATTTCCGATCCAATAAAATCGGCTATGTATATCAGTCCATCAATTTAATTCCGGATTTCACCTTGCTGGAAAATGTCGCTTTTCCGGGATATGTGGCCGGCCGGGGCAAAAGCGAAATTAATATACAGGCCATGAGTCTGCTGCAAATGATGGGCATCGCAGAGCAGGCGGATCGCCTGCCGTCCCAAGTATCCGGCGGGCAGCAGCAGCGGGCGGCCATCGCTCGGGCGTTGATCAACTCCCCAGAGGTTATTTTTGCCGATGAGCCTACGGGGGCGCTCAGCCAGGAGCAAGGCACGATCATTTTGGATATTTTGACGGAGATGAACCGCAAATCCCAATCCATCGTCATGGTCACTCACGATATCAAGGCTGCCTGTAGAGCGGATCGCCTGATTCTGGTGAAGGATGGGAATATAGACGGGATTCTGGAGCTTGGCAAGTATTCTCTGGATCAATTGAAAGCAAGAGAAAACCAAATATTCATGTTCATGTCAGGAAAGGGGCGGTAACGGATGTATGCGATATGGAAGCTATGCTGGTCGAATATAAAAAATAAAAAAGTGCAAAACAGCTTCATGGCGATCATCATCATGTTATCTGCCCTGCTTCTCTCTACCGCAATATTGGTCATCAACAACACGAACCGGGTATATGAGAATATGCATGCCAAGGTTCACGGCGCCCATCAAATTCTACGCCTGGAGAACGGCATTCATGACCCGAATCAGGTTCATGGGTGGTGGGCGGGACAGCAGGGGGTTGCGGCCTCGGAGATGATGCGGTACCGCTATCTTTCCAGCATGTCTCATGCTGGTGAGGAAATTCCCAATGTTGACTTGTTTATGATGGAAACGCCAAATGGCCCTTTTCCCGTCGATAAGCTTTTGTTTGTGCAAGGGGGGGAGAGGCAGACTCCTAAGCCAGGAACAGCTTGGATTCCGACATCCCTCGCTTATTCCAACGATATACGGGTAGGCGATCCAATCGAATTCAAGACAGATAAAGAAACCTTCAGTCTGCAGGTCGCAGCGGTGGTTGTGGACATCTCGTATTGCTCGCCGTTTGCAACAAGCGGAAGAATATGGATGAATGGCCAGGATTACAATACTCATATGTCCTCGCTGCAAGGCAGCGACATGTACATGACGGGGCTGCGTTTCGATGATTATAGCCAGAACCGTGCCTACTGGGAAAGCTTCGAGAAGTTTCTGGGAATGCCTTACTTGGAGTCGGTGAAGGATTTTGAGAGCATATCCTCTTACTATATGATCGCGAACCAAGTCATTAGCTTTATCATGGTCTTTTTAGCGGCAGTCATGATATCTGTTGCCCTGTACACCCTTGGATTTACGATTTCCGATGCGATTCTGTCGAGCTACAAGACGATCGGCATTATCAAGTCTGTCGGCTTATCCTCTCGCAAAGTGATCTCGGCCTATGTGACGCAATATACACTGCTGGCTTTCGTCTCGGTCATTCCAGGAATTTTGCTCAGTTATTTTTTCTCAAACCAAATCGTAAGCAGCTCTATGGCTTACCTCAATACAGGCACATCGGATATGAATGTGCAATTTTCGGCAATTGCGATTTGGGTGGGCTTAGCAGTGGTCGCGGTCATATTCCTGTCTGCCCTGCTGTTCTCTTATAAAGCTCGCGGTGTTGAGCCGGCGCAGGCGATTCGTTACGGCATGTCGGAGAAGGACAGCTCTAAACAATCGAGCCGGGGAGGCGCTTGGAAGAAAAAGCTGCTGAAGCTGGGCTCCCTTCCGACGGAGATGATTATCGGGCTAAGAGGCGTTACGAAGAATATTCGCGGCTCCACATTGATCATCCTGATCTCGGCTTTATCTACTTCGGTGCTCGTATTCGGATTTTTGTTTGTGTACAGCATTTCCTCTATCCATGGAACTATTGCGAAATGGGGATATGATTCGGCTGATCTATCGGTAAGAATCGATAATCCGGCTAAGTTGACCTATGAACAGCTTCATGAAGAAGTGTTATCGGATCAAAGGGTCAAGAACTATAGCCGATATGGAGACGCTAATGCCGTATTGCCGATCAACAAGGAATTGGCTGCCGAAATGGAGCAGGATACGATGGGGATTTTGCTGACGGTGGCGGAGGGCAATTATGATGAAATCGGCTATGAGAACGTCAAAGGGCGCAATCCGATGAACGATCAGGAAATTTCAATCGGTGTTAATATAGCTAGAAGTTTGAACATCAATGTAGGCGATCCGCTCGACATTTACATCGAGGGAGAGAAGCATACGCTAACTGTGACGGGAATCTACCAGGCGATCGCGAATATGTCTTACACGGGACGAATAACGGCTGATGTCGTTAGAAAGGCCAATCCTGACTATGGCGCCGTGATGAATACGACCTTCATCAACCTGCAGGACGGCGTTTCCATCGATCAATTCGTGAGTGAGCTGCATCATAAGTACGGCAGCACGATCTGGACGGCAAGCCAAGCGACGCTCGTTGATGAAGTATTCTCTCAGGCCGTCACCATATTGATATTGCCGATGTCCGTTATGGCCCTGCTGTTCATCGTGATTACGTTCGTCATTATCTACAGTATTTGCCGTATCAACATGAAGAAAGAGAGTCGAACCTACGGCATTTATAAATCGCTCGGCATGACCTCCAGGCAAATTCGCATGTCGGTAACAGCGGGAATTTTAGTTGTCTCGGCGATTGGGGCTATAGTGGGGATTCCCCTGGGATTAATAGGCCTTCCTCCTCTGCTTAACTTCATACTGGCCGATTACGGTATTGTCGAGGTGCCGTTGATTATGAATGGAGGAGGGATCGCCGCGATGATTCCCCTAAGCATTTTGGCTGCATGTCTCGGATCATGGTTCGCCTCCAGATCTGTTCAAACGACATCGCCGCGAATCCTGACGATCGAATAAATAAATTTTTTACTAGTCCGAAACTGTAGGGAAAATGTTCGCAAAATGGCTTGCTGGCCTGTACCAGCGGCCTTTTTGCTGCTGCTGAAAAAAATCAAAATACAACATTTTTAACATGAAGCTTACAGAAACCTTACATAAATTGGATTGACTTTGAAAAAGAACATAGGTAATGTTATTTTATGGGAAGCAAACTCAATTATGTATTTATGTAATTTTGAAGATTAAATGACATTAAAAACCTCATCTTTAGAGCTCTTTATTTCTAAATCCACTGTGAAACACCCACCAATCAACATCAATCGCTAAAACATCCTATTCGAACAGAAGGAACTACTCTCTAACTCATAAATCAATCGACTCGCAAAACCAAAAAAATGAAAAAATTAACAGGGGATTGAGGTCTGCATATGACAAAAACAGCCTTTTTTTTTCCGGGGCAAGGATCCCAATATGTCGGTATGGGGAAAAAATTGCGGGATCAATTCACTACGGCAAAGCATCTCTTCGAGGAAGCAAATGATACATTGGGCTTCGATCTTGCGAAGCTATGCTTCGAAGGTAGTTCTTTAGAACTTATGCAGACGATGAACACGCAGCCGGCTATTATGGCGGTAAGCGTCATCGCCTTTGAAATCGGCAGACAGGAGCTAGGCTGGGAGCCCTATTTGCTGGCCGGACATAGTCTTGGCGAGTATTCCGCTCTTGTATGCAGCGGAGTCATTTCATTTTCGGACGGGCTTCGCATCGTCAGAAAACGCGGAATGCTGATGCAGTCGGCAGGCTCCTCCGGTCTTGGAGCCATGGCAGCCGCTATTCATGTATCTAGGGAGCAGCTGGAGCTTTGGTGCCGTGAGGTCTCCACGGAAACGAAGCAGGCTGTCGTTGCCTGCCGCAATTCACGGCAGCAGCATGTGCTTGCCGGCCATCAGGAGGCTGTCCGTGCCGTTGTTGAGAAGCTGGAAGCCGTATCGGGCGCAAGCGTGAAGTATTTGAATGTCAGCGCTCCGTTCCACAGCCCGCTCATGCAGTCGGCGGCGGATCAGCTGATCCTTGAATTGGAGCAATATGAAACCCAGGACGGGCAATGGCCCGTTATTTCCAACGTCACTGCGCGGCCCTATCGGCGGAAGGAGCTGAATGAGCTGCTTTATCGCCAGATGACCCACCCGGTTCGCTGGCTGGAGACGATGGAGTATATGTACCGCAACGGAGTTGATCGGACGGTCGAAATCGGGCCGCGCCAGGTTCTGACTAAGCTCATGAATGAGAGCTATCCCACCATAGAAACCTACCATTTTGACAATCCACTAGAATTAGAGCATTTACGTTCCGTGTTCAGCGCGGAGGATGGCCGTACAGCCGTCATCGGCAGCATTCAGGAAGCTTTGACGGCAGCTGTAATTGCCCGAAGCCGCAATGAAGATGCCGCCCAGCATATGAAGGGCGTTATCTCGCCAATCCGCCAAGTTAGAAAGCTCATAGAACAGATAGAGCGGAACCGGGATCTGAATATGACTCAGACGATAGACCAGATCAGGGAACAACTGCAATTAATCTTGACGACCAAGCGATTATCGCCGGATGAACAGTCGAGAATTACTAGCAAAATACCATCCAGCCGGAAGAATGCTGCCGCAAATTAATCGCTAATACTTTTTCTGGGGGGAAGAATGTGTTTACGAAGCAATTTACAACACTTATCGATGTAATTCAGGAGCGAGGAAAATCAGGCAATAGAGGCATTACCTTTATAGAGGGAGATGAACAGGAGGATCGATTGACCTATACAGAGCTGTATGAGGAAGCCTGCGGTTTCCTAGGCTATCTTCAAGCGCAGGGCGTAAGCCAGGGGCAGGAAGTCGTGTTTCAAATTGAGAACAACCGTCACTTTGTCATTGCCTTCTGGGCCTGCATCTTAGGTGGGATGATCCCGGTACCCGTCAGTACGGGGAACAATGACGAGCATAAGATTAAGGTGTTTAGGATTTGGAAGGTACTGCATCGTCCCTATTTAATTACCGAGTCAAAAACATTGCTAGATTTAGAGAAATATACGGGGAAAAGTGGGCAAGCCCACTTGTACGACTTGATTCGGGACAGTGTTACGCTCATTGACAACAGCGAGGTGTTTATGCGGGAGCATGCTCCGCAAATACATAGTGCCAAAGCCGAGGACATCGCTTTTATCCAGTTTTCCTCGGGCTCCACGGGCGATCCGAAGGGGGTTATGCTGACGCACAGAAACTTGATTTACAACACCTGCGGCATACTAAACAGCTCGAAAATCACTGCCGAGGATTCCTATTTGCAATGGATGCCTTTAACGCATGATATGGGGTTAATCTGCAATCATATGACTCCGCTGGTAGCTGAGCTGGAACAGTATATTATGCCCACGTCCTTATTTATCCGACAGCCAATTTTATGGATCAAAAAGGCTAGCGAGCATCGTGTCAGCGTAATTTCCTCGCCGAACTTTGGCTATAAATATTTCCTGCAATTTTTCAAAACGGAGAAGGCCAGCGGCTGGGATTTATCGCGGATTCGCATCATTTATAACGGCGCAGAGCCGATTTCTACCGACTTATGCGACGCTTTCTTGGATACGCTCGCACCTTACGGATTGAAGCGAACCGCCATGTGCACCGTTTATGGCCTGGCTGAAGCCTCAGTGGGAGTGGCTATGCCCCCGGTGGAGGCTGAATTCGTGACCCTTTACGTTGATCGCGAGCAGTTAAGCATCGGCAACCGGGTTGCTGAGGTGGACAAGCACTTTGCCGGAGGGCTGTCCTTCGTCGAGGTTGGCAGTCCCATTGATTACTGTCAGTTCCGGATCTGCGATGAGGCGGATCATGAACTAGGCGATGGTGTCGTTGGCCATATACATATCAAGGGGCACAACGTTACCCAGGGATATTACAACAACCCTGACGCGACGCGGAGTATATTGACGGAGGACGGCTGGGTGCGGACGGGAGACCTAGGGTTTCTGCGTAACGGACTTCTGGTCATTACGGGGCGGGCGAAGGACATTATTTTCGTAAATGGGCAGAACGTATATCCTCATGACCTGGAGCGGATCGCCGAGGAAGTAGAAGGAGTAGAGCTCGGCAGGGTGGCTGCATGCGGGGTTTACAATGCAGAGCTGAAGAAAGAAGAAATCGTTCTATTTGTCGTATCCAAGAAAAAAATAGAGAGGTTCTACCCGACTATGGTGGAGCTGAAGCGGCTTTTGAATCAGCGGGGAGGCTGGGAAATTGCCCATATCGTCCCTATAAAACGGATGCCCAAAACGACCAGCGGAAAGGTGCAGCGCTATAAGCTGGCGCAGCAATATAAGGGCGGGGAGTACGCTGAGGTATCGCAGGAATTAAGGGAGCTAGCCCGCACAATTGAAGCGGCAAAGCTGGAGTCGGCGGAAAAGATGGAAGTGATAGGCAAGGCGAAGAAAACAGAAGAGCCCGAGAAAATTGAAAATCGGGTAAGCCAAGTGAACCAAGAGAATCAAGAGAGTCAAGAGATTCTGGACAAGCAGGAAGAGTTTCTGCCAACGGCACAGGCTGCGCCTAACCATACGGGGCTTACGCAAAGCGGAATCGAGCGGGAAATTCAGCAAATTTGCCGAGAAGTGCTGGAGAAGGATGGAATCGGCATTGGGGACAGCTATTTCGATATGGGAGCAAGCTCTCTTCATTTAGTGCAAATTGCCGATCGGATCGAGAAGAAGTTTTCAATTCAACTGGCGGTTGCCGACTTATTCGCATATCCCTCGATTACCGACCTCGCTAAGTACCTTAGAACAGAAACGAACGTGCAAGGCAGCAGAGGTTTGGAAGAAAACGAAGCAGTGCAATCCGATAGAGACATTGCCATTATCGGCATGTCTGTGTATTTACCGGGTGCTGCGACTCTTCAGGACTATTGGAGCAATTTGGCGGCGGGCCGGGATCATATCGGTGAATACCAGGCGACCAGGCGGGAAGATGCCAAAGATTATTTGTCGGTTATCGGCTGGAATAAGAGCGAATCCGATTTTCGGGTCGGCGGCTATTTGGATGAGATCGATAAGTTTGACTATGCCTTCTTCAAACTGACTCCAAATGAAGCCAAGTTAATGGATCCGAATCAGCGGCTATTTACGCAGCAGGCGTGGCATACATTGGAGGATGCGGGATATGCGGGCCATAAGCTGCGCGGTCGCAATGTAGGGGTGTACGCCGGGTTTTCCAAGGTGGGCTATGATTACGAACGTTTGATTTCCAAGTATGAGCCGGAGCGGATTTCGAATTATGTCGTTGGAAATTTGCCATCGGTACTAGCGAGCCGCATCGCGTACTTTCTCGATCTGAAAGGGCCAGCGGTCACGATTGATACGGCCTGCTCCTCCTCCTTGGTCGCCGTCCATATGGCGTGCCAAGCAATTCGCAGCGGCGAATGCGAAATGGCGCTCGCCGGCGGTGTTAGAACATCGCTGCTCCCGCTATCGCTAGGGCTTGATATGGAATCTGGCGATGGATACACCCGGGCCTTTGATGCGGCCTCCGATGGAACGGGAGTCAGCGAGGGCGTAGCTTCGGTGCTGTTAAAGCCGCTAAGCCAAGCGATCCAGGACGGAGACCATGTCTACGCAGTTATTAAGGGCAGCGCGATAAATCAGGACGGCACGACGGTAGGAATTACCGCTCCCAACCCAGCCTCGCAGACAGAGGTCATCCAAGCCGCTTGGAGAGATGCGGGGCTCGATCCGAATACGCTCGCTTTTATTGAGGCTCATGGGACGGGAACGAAGCTCGGCGATCCTGTTGAATTTTCTGCTTTGGAGAAAGCCTTTGCCGGCTACACAAATAAGAAGCAATATTGTGCGCTCGGCTCAGTGAAATCGAATATCGGCCACACCTTTGAAGCGTCCGGCATTGCGAGCCTGATTAAGTCAGTACTGATGCTGAAGCATCGTCAAAACCCGCCGCTTGTTCACTTCCGGGCGCCGAACAACAACATTAATTTGGAGCAATCTCCTTTCTACATCAATACGGAGCTTGCACCCTTCGATGATACCGGGCAGCCGCTGCGCTGCGGTGTGAGCTCCTTCGGCTTCAGCGGCACCAATTGTCACATCGTTATGGAAGAGTATGTGAATCCGCTGCCGCAGACAGCGGCTGGCGATAACGGACAATCTCATATTTTCACTCTGTCGGCGAAGAATGAAGCTTCGCTTCAGGAGCTGGTTCAGCGGTATATCAGCCATTTATCTCTGTCTTCGCATCAATCCATCGCGGATATTTGCTATACGGCAGCTGCGGGACGGGCCCATTTGGAGCACCGAATCGCTTTTGTATGCGCAACGCGGGAAGAATTATCCCGCAAGCTGGACAGCCTAGCTGCAGACGGCGTGCAATCCGGATTATTCAGGGGAGTTTACCGGATCGTCCCGGAATCGGGAAGTCAGCGTATGTTAGGGGAAATCACGGAGGAAGAGCTGAATGCAATCAGCGAAGAAGCGGCTGAGAAAGTGCTAGCCATTGCATCGGCTGGTTCGGCGGGCAGGGAGCGGTTAGAACGCATATGCGAGCTGTATGTTCAGGGCGCTCGCGTGAATTGGGACGCGCTGTACCTGCAGCAATCCGTCCGCAGAACACCTTTGCCGTTATATCCTTTTGAGCGGAAACGCTGCTGGATAGAAATTGATCGTATCGATAATCAAGAAGTGGAGGGGAATTCGATGTCTAATCCAGGTGAACTGCTGGTGACGGCTGTTGAAGCCTCTGATCTGTTGGCTGAGGTACAAAAGACGATTACGAAGATGGTAAGCGAGGCTTCAGGCTTGAGCGAAGCTGAAATCGATGAGCATGCCCATTTCCTAGAGATGGGGCTGGATTCTATCATGCTCGTGCGAATCCGTAAGGAAATAGAAGAGATTTATGATTTGGATATTGCGATAGAGCGCTTTTTCGATTCGATTACGAATGTGCATAGCTTGACTCAATATATCCTCGAAAATGCTGATGTCCGTCAGCCAACAGCTGTGACGACGGCAGCCGAAGCCAATAGCCGTGAAGAGATGTCTCAGCAGCATTCGGTGCTGCAGGGGGCGGAGCAGCAGCGGCAAGTGGCGGCAGCGGCAACCGTAGAGGTGGAAGGAATGAGACCCCCTGAGATGGGGGAATTAATATCTCCGCTCGTCGGCAGTTCGGCGATGGAACGGATTATGGCTCGCCAAATCGAGCTTATGAGTCTTCAGCAGCAGAGTGTATCCGATATTCTTGGCCGGCAGCTCGATTTACTAAGCGGAAGATCCGTGCAGAATAGCCTGATTCAGCAAGGTTTGCCGGAGCTTTGCCCGGAGCAAGGCATTAGGAGTGGGCAGGCACATGGAAGCAACGCGGCTGGGATGTCAACAACGCCTGGGGTACATGATGCTGGCGAGGGTGCTCATATATCAGCTGGCGTTCAATCAGAGGCTGGCATCCAAGCAGCGGCAAGCGTTCAAGCTGCCGTGCAGCCTGCTCAAGCAGCGACACCCGTCCAAGCGATCCAAGCTGTTAAAACGAATAAGGCTTCACAGGAAGAGTCTAAGCCATTCATTCCTTATCAGCCGATGATCATCGAAGAAGACGGTAACTTTACCGCGCAGCAGCAGGCATATTTAGACCGTTTCTTTACTGAGTACATGAGCCGTACCCAAGGATCCAAAGCTTATACCCAGCAAACACGTGAAGTACATGCCAATAATCGCAATGTTTCAGGGTTTCGCTCTTACTGGAAGGAAGCGATTTATCCGATCGTGGCAGAGCGATCCTCCGGGTCGAAGATGTGGGACGTGGACGGCAATGAATATATCGACTTGACGATGGGATTCGGTGTTAACCTATTGGGTCATAATCCCGATTTCATCATAGAGGAAATGAAGGCACAATCGTCTTCTTCGCTTCCGCCTTTAGGGCCGATGTCCGATCTGGCCGGCGCAGTGGCTGCGCGGATTAGCCGAATTACGGGGGTCGACCGGGTAGCCTTTTACAATTCGGGTACGGAGGCCGTTATGGTGGCTTTGCGTACGGCGAGGGCAGCTACGGGCCGTTCGAAAGTCGTGATTTTCTCCGGTTCCTATCACGGTACGTTTGACGGGGTTCTAGGAGTAGCTAATCCGGAATCCGATGAAGCTTCCGCGCTTCCTATGGCGCCAGGCATCCAAGGAAATTATGTTCGCGACGCGCTGATATTGAATTACAATAAGCCGGAATCTTTGGAGATTATCCGCAAGCATGCTCATGAGCTGGCCGCGGTGATTGTAGAGCCTGTACAGAGCCGCAGGCCGGATTTGCAACCGCGCAAATTTTTGCAGCAGCTCAGGGAAATTACCTCTCAATCAGGCACCGCGCTTATTTTTGACGAAGTAATCACTGGTTTTCGCATCGGTCTAGGCGGGGCTCAGGCTTGGTTCGGCGTGCAGGCGGATCTGGTCGTTTACGGCAAGGTGGTGGGAGGCGGTCTGCCAATCGGTATCGTTGCGGGCAAGGAGCCGTTCATGGATCCAATTGACGGCGGGAAGTGGAGTTTTGGCGATGCCTCCTATCCGGTGAAGGCCGCGCAAAAGACGTTTGTTGGCGGCACCTTCTGCACGCATCCGCTGACGATGCGCGTAGCGCTGAAAACGATTGATTACCTGGAATCACAAGGTGCAGCACTATACGAGGAGCTGAATCGCAATACGGATTATTTGGTGCGGGAATTGAACTCTTTCTTCAAAGAAAGAAGCATTCCGATATATATGGTCAATTACGGCTCGTTGTTCCGCTTCGTCTCCTTCGGCGACATTGAATTATTCTTCTATCATTTGAACCACAAAGGGCTGTATGTCTGGGAAGGCCGCAACTGCTTCCTGTCCACAGCACATACCCTGGAAGATATAAACACGATTATTCGCATTGTCAAAGAGAGTGTCGGGGATTTGCAGCGCGGCGGGTTCCTGCCGGGCACGCCGGAGCCGCCGGATGATAACGGGGGAAAGAGGACGGCAGGCTTGTCCAATGAGCAGAAGCAGCTATGGATTTCCTCAATCTCCGGAGGCCCGGCTTCCGCGTCATTAAACGAATCTGTCCTGCTCAAAATGGACGGTGCGCTGGATGTACAGGCATTGCGGCAAGCAGTAAGCGTATTGATGCGACGACATGAGGCTTTGCGGACAGTTATCGATCCTAGCGGCGAGCTTCAGGTGATACTGCCGGATCTGCCGGCTCCGGTTGCCGTTGTAGATCTTCGTTCTCGCTCCGCGCGCGAGAGCAAGGCTAAGCTGGACAACTGGCTGGCTTCGGATGCTTCCAGAGCATTCGACCTGCATGACGAACAGCCGTTGTTTCGCATAACGGCGCTCCATTTGGCCGATGAAGAGCATGTTCTGGCGCTTGCCTTCCATCATATCGTCGTGGACGGTTGGTCGATTGCGGTATTTGTAGGTGAGCTGGAGGAAGCTTATTCGGCCATTTGCCAGAAGCGTACTCCAGAGCTGCCGCAGCCAATTCCGTTTCGTCAATATTTGCAATGGCAGGAGCGGCTGCAGCATGAGCCCGAGGCCGATGAGGCCGTGGCATTCTGGTCAGAGCGCCTTTCCAAGCCTGTCACGACTTTGCAATTGCCTTCTCCGGAAGGGCATATGGCGAGAAAGACGTTCAGCGGGGGCAGGCAGACATTGAAGCTGGATCGCGAGCTCACGAAGGAATTAAGAGCTTTAAGCATAAGAAGCAAGAACAGCTTGTTCATTACAATGCTCGCCGCCTATGGCCTGTTTCTGCATCGGCTTGCCGGGCAACGGCAAATTGTCGTCGGCATTCCAACGGCCGGACAATCCCATATGGGCGAGACCCATCTCATGGGAAATTGCGTGAACATGCTTCCGGTATATACAGAGATTCAGGGCAGCGACTCAGCAGCAGATTATCTTCATTCCGTGAAGATGGCAATGCAGCAAATGGATCGATATCAGAGCTATTCCCTGGCCAGCTTGGCCGAACGGATGCCCAAGGCGCATATGCCGACCATTAACATCTTGTTTAATATGGATCGACCTGTCCGGAAATTGAATTTCAGCGGACTGGATACGGAGCTAGTGCCTTATCCGGTTCAGCATTTGCACTATGATTTATTCCTGAACATAACAGAAGTCAACCAGGAGTTGTGGCTTGATTTTGATTACAGCGCTGATTTGATCCAGCCGGAGGTCATGCAGCATTGGGCGGAGGGATATCGCCGCTTATTGCTCTCCATCGTTAAGGACTCCTCCACGAAGGTTTCCCAGCTTTCGCTACTTACAGATGAGCAGGCTCATTTCCTGGCAAAGCTCGAAAGTAGCCATGGGGGGAAATGTATTCTGGATAGCTACGGGGAGCCAGCCCCCCTCGGCGTTACAGGTGAACTGCAAATATTGGACTTCGATACAGGGGGCATGACACCGACGGGACAATTGGCGATGTTCATGCCGTCCGGGGAGTTGAAAATTTGCGGGGAGGCGGATCGTGTTGCCGAAAATCGGGGATACCGCATTAATTTAGTACAGCTGGAGGAAGCGCTGCTGGAGCTGCCGAGCCTAAAGCATGCCCAAGCAGTTGTCCGGATGGTTGCCGGACATCATTCCCCGGAGCTCGTAGCTTATATTGCTGTGCCAGCCAAGATGGATGAGTCTTTGGTTAGGGCCGAGATGGCAGAGCGCTTGCCGGATTATGCGATCCCTGCTCATCTTGTTTCGCTGGAGTCGTTTACGCTGCTGGAGGACGGATTGATCGACGAGAGCTCGCTCCCGGCACCGGATATGACGCGGCAGGGGCAGGAGCCTTTAAATGAGACGGAAGCCGGGCTTGTTTGCCTCTGGCGCGAGCTTCTGGGAATTGCAAGCATTGGCGTGCACGACCATTTCGCTTCGCTAGGGGGCAACTCGTTGAAGGCGACAGTCATGCTGTCGCGAATCTATCAGGAATTCGGCATTCAAATTCCAATCGGGCAATGGTTCCAAAACCCGACGATCCGCAAGCTAGCCGGAATTATCGATGGCGGGGCCGCAGAATCGTTCCAGCCGATTCCAGTGCAAGAACCGCGGGGCACTTACGAGATCTCAGCGGCACAGAAGCGCATTTATATTTTGGAGCAACTGGACACCGGCACACTAGTTCACAACATCCCCGGACAAATCTCGCTTCGAGGCACACTTGATGCAGAGCGGCTGATCGCGGCTCTTCGGCATATCGTCAGCAGACATCAGGTGTTCAGAACGACGTTTGAAATCGATGGGCAAGAAATTGTTCAACGCATAGGCGATAAGATCGAATTTGATGTACCGTACACCGAGCTTGAGCTGTCCCGTCCGGAGGAGGCGGAACAGAGATTCCGGCATTTCGTGCAGCCGTTCGATCTCACCAAAGCGCCCCTGTTCCGGGCTGAGCTTGTGAAGCTGTCGGCAGTCGAGCATATTTTGTTTATCGATATGCATCATCTGATTTCGGATGGCTATTCCATGGCCGTGTTTATGAGGGAGCTCGTAGAGCTTTACGAGGGGCATACGCTGCCGGAGTTAAAAGTACAGTATACCGATTATTCTGTTTGGCAGAACCAAATCGCGATGGATCGCAAAATAAGCGAGCAGGAGGCGTATTGGCTTCACCAATTTGAAGGAGATTTGCCGGTTCTAAATTTGCCGACTGATTATCCGAGGCCCGGTCAGTTAACTATGGAGGGGCAACGTCTGACTGTCCGCTTGGATGAACGTCTGACGAAGCGGCTCCGCCAGTTGGCAAGCCGAACCGATACGACCTTATTCATGGTTATGCTGTCCGCATATAAAGTTTTGCTTCATAAATACACCGGACAGGATGATTTGATCGTCGGTACCCCGGTATCGGGACGAATTCACCCCGACATCGAGCCGCTGATCGGTGTGTTTATCAATACAGTTGCTATTCGCAGTTATCCTGCCAAGGATAAGGCGTACCGCGAATACTTGGAGGAGGTACGGCACAGCAGCATTACTGCCTTCGACAATCAGGACTATCCGTTCGAGCTGCTCGTTGATCGGCTGAATATTCAAAGGGATCTCAGCCGCAATCCGTTGTTTGATACCATGTTTATTTTGCAGAACATGGATATGGAGGCGGTGTCTGGAGCAGGCGTTACATTCAGGCCGGAGGAGAGGAATCCTGGAGTGTCGCCGTACGATTTGACCTTGAGCGCGGAGGATTGGAGCGAGGATTCCATTGCGCTAAATCTGGATTACAGCACCAAGCTGTTCAAGCGGGATAAAGCCGAACGGATGCTGATCCACTATGTGAATATTTTAAATACCGTGGCAGAGAACACAGATGTTCATTTGTCCCAGATTGATCTGTTAACCCCAGAGGAGCGGCAGCGGCTGATTGTTGAATTCAATGCAACAGATTTGCACTATGACAAGCAGCTGACGATTGACGAGCTGTTCCAGCGTCAGGCCGAGCGTACGCCCGATGACATTGCCGCGATATGGGATAACAAGTCTTACACCTATAAAGAACTCGACGTGAAATCCAATCGGCTCGCGGCCGCTCTCCGCAAGAAGGGGGTATTGCCAGGAACGATTGCCGGAGTCATGGTTACGCGTTCGATCAATATGATCGTCGCTTTGTTAGGGGTATTGAAGGCCGGGGCGGCCTACTTGCCGATTGATCCCGATTATCCGGCGAAGCGCATTGAATATATGCTGACAGACAGCAATGCCCAGATATTGCTGACCGAGGCGGATTTGGCGAACCACGTCGATTGCAATGCGGCGACGATTTTCGTCCATGATGAAAGCCTCTACCAGGAGGAAAACGACGAGCAGGCATTCCGTAAGCATACGGCCGATTATAACGCCTATGTCATCTATACGTCCGGCTCTACAGGCAACCCCAAAGGCGTCATGATCACGCATCAAGCTGTTCATAACTTCATTGAAGCGATGGCTCAAGAGATCGCCTTTACTCCCGGAAAAAACATACTGGGTTTGACGACGATTTCCTTCGATATTTTTGTCCTGGAAACATGGGTGCCGTTAACGAAAGGACTAACGATCGTCATAGCAAACGAAAACGAGCAGCTTGACCCTAAAGCTCTGCACCAGCTAATTACGGCATATAACGTGCAAATGCTGCAAATTACCCCGTCCCGTTTGAAAATGCTGATGTCCGGCGATCCCCAAATGACTTTTCTTGAAAAAGTGACCGACATCATGCTCGGCGGAGAGCCTTTGCCGATTCATTTATTGCATCAGCTGCAGAGCTTCGCCCATTTACGGATCTACAACATGTACGGTCCTACGGAGACGACCGTCTGGTCCTGCGTAAGCGATCTGACGGGCAATCCTCATGTGGACATCGGTCGGCCTATTGCCAACACACAGGTTTATATCGTGGATGCGGATGACATGCTCGTCCCGGTTGGAGTACCTGGGGAGCTGTGCATTGCGGGGGACGGCTTGGCGGCGGGATATTGGCAGCGGGAAGATTTGACGGAAGAGAAGTTCGTCGACAATCCGCATGTCCCCGGCCACAAAATGTACCGCACGGGCGATTTGGCAAAGTGGAGAGAGGACGGCTGCCTTGAATATATAGGCAGAACCGATTTCCAGGTTAAAATCCGCGGGTACCGCATCGAGCTGGAAGAAATCGAGAAAACCATGATTTCGCAATTGCCGGTGGTGGAAGCTGTTGTCGTAGCCAAGGAGGATGAAGGCGGCAACTACTATTTATGCGCCTATTTCGCGCCGGAAGATAGCAGGGCAGAGCTTGGATCTATTCGGGAGAAGCTGCTTAACACGCTGCCCGAATATATGGTGCCATCCTACTTTATTGCGCTGGAGCAAATGCCGCTAACACCCAATGGAAAAATCGATAAGAAAGCCTTGCCGGACCCGGAAACCAGCCATTCCGCGATGTCGTCCTATGCACCGCCGAGCAACGAATTGGAAGAACGACTGGTTCATCTATGGAAAGAGGAGCTCGGCCTTGAGCAAATCGGCATCCACGACAACTTTTTTGAACGGGGAGGGCATTCCTTAAAGGCGACGATTTTAGTCTCGAGAATGAACAAAGAATTCGGCGTGGACATCCCTGTGCGGGGCATTTTTCAATACCCCACGATTCAGGGCGCAGCAGGGCTTATTCAGAAATCTGCTCATAAGTCATTCGCTGAGATTCCAGTCATAGAAACGAAGAGCCATTATGCCGTGTCCACAGCACAGAGACGCTTGTTCATCCTGGATCAGATGAGCGAACCGAATACGTCGTATAACATGACGGCTGCTTTTGAAATTCAAGGAGAACTGGACACGGAGAAACTGGGGGATGCCTTCCGCGCCATGATGCAGCGGCACGAAGCATTTCGTACCTCGTTTGAACTAGTAGAAGGGGAGCCGGTACAGATTATCCATCCGGAAGCCGAGTTCAGGCTTGAAAATTACGGGAAGGCAAGCGGCGCCGAATTGGAGCATATAGCTGCGCAATTTGTAGCCCCCTTTGAATTAAGCAGCGCGCCTTTATTCCGGGCTGGCCTCGTGCAGAGGAACGAGAATGACTACGTACTGTTGCTCGACATGCATCACATCATTTCCGACGGCACGTCTGTCGGAGTATTCATGGAAGAATTTAATGCGCTATACAGCGGAGCAGAACTGCCGAAGCTGCGCATTCAGTATAAGGATTATGCCGCCTGGCATAACTTGCAGCTAGCGGAAGGGGCGCACGAGAGTCATAAGCAATATTGGCTTCAGCAGTTTGCGGGAGAGCTTCCCGTATTAAGCCTGCCAACCGATTTCCCGCGGCCGCAGCAGCACAGTTATGAGGGGGCCAAGCTGGATTATGCCGCCGGCCGGGAGCTGACGGTTCAATTACAGCGCTTAGCCCGAGAGACGGGAACGACGATGTATATGATTCTGCTGGCCGGCTATAGCATCTTGCTGTCGAAATATGCGGGACAAGAGGACGTTATTGTAGGCTCCGCCGTAGCAGGGCGGGATCATGCCGATGTACGACAGGTGATGGGAGTTTTCGTCAATACACTGGCTATGCGAAGCAAGCCGACGGGGCAGAAGAGCTTCCTTTCCTACCTGGAAGAAGTGAAGGAAATTTGCTTGAACGCTTATGAGCACCAGCAGTATCCATTTGAGAGCCTGGTGGAGGCGTTGGCGATTCCGCGGGATTTAAGCCGCAGCCCGCTGTTTGATGTCATGCTGACGATGCAAAATGCAAGCGAGGATGATTTCCAAATGGAGGGCTTGACAGTCAGGCCTTATCCGCTGGAGCAGCAATCGACCAAATTTGATATTTCGCTGCTTGCGGAAGTGACAGATGATGATATTAATCTGGAGTTTGTCTACTGCACGGAGTTGTTTACCAATGACACGATGCGGCGCTTTGCCCGGCACCTTGTTCATGTTCTGCAAACGTGCTTGGAGCAGCCTGAGCTGGAACTGGCGAAGCTATCTCTTCTAACCGCTGAGGAGAAGCTGGAGCAGTCCATTAGCCGCAGAAGTCAAGATCAAAGCAAGGATCAACATCCAATCCAAGGCGATAGTCCCGTCCAAGCGCAAGGTGCTGCAAGCGCCAAAGAGCAGCCTGAATTCCGCACCATTGTTGAATGGTTCGAAGCCCAGACAGAGCGCACGCCGGATCAAACTGCCCTGGCCTTCGGAAGTGAAAGATGGAGCTACTCTGAACTGAACGCCAGAGCTAATCGGCTGGCGAGAATGATGCTGGAGGGTGGCTTTGCGGCTAGCAGCGGCATTGTTGGAATCGTGATGGAGAACCGGCCGGAGACCATTGCAGCCCTGATGGCTGTACTCAAGGCGGGAGGAGCTTATCTGCCGATCGATCCCGAATTCCCGGCTGGCCGGGTGGAATATATGTTAACCAACAGCGGCGCACAGTTTCTGCTGACTTATGCCGATCACTTGCATGAAACGGAGAGCGTGACCGAGGTGTTTTTGCTGGATCGTCTTAAAACGTACGAAGGACAGGGGAATAACTTAAATATCCAAGTGAGCGAGCATGATCTGGCTTATGTCATTTACACCTCCGGCACAACTGGAACACCTAAAGGCGTCATGCTTGAACATCGCAATCTGACGAACTATGTGCACTGGTTTACGACATCTCAGCAGATTGATGAAAGCGACAGGACGATGCTGCTCTCCTCGGCCAGCTTTGACCTGTGCTATACCGCGCTATACCCTGCGCTGGTCAGCGGCTGCGAGCTGCATTTGCTCGACCGCCATGATTATGTCGATCCCGAATATGTGCTGGATTATATTGCGGCGAATGGCATTACCTTTATCAAGGCGACGCCGTCCTTATTCCATATCATGGTGAACCATGAACGGTTTGAGGCGGAAGCGCTGCTCAATTCACTGAAGCTGATCGTGCTTGGCGGTGAAAAGATGAAGGTACAGGATATCGAGCGATATTACGAACGTTATCCCGAAATCAGGTTCTTGAATCATTATGGCCCTACGGAAGCGACCATCGGCTGCATTGCCCATCCATTGAAGCGGACCGACTTCCAAGCATTCTGCAAACAGCCGGTCATCGGCCAGCCGATCTTTAACGCTGAGGCCTATATTATGGACGCCTATGGCAATTTGCTGCCGGACGGTGTTCCCGGAGAGCTGGCCATTGCGGGCAGCGGCCTAGGGCGCGGATATTTGAATGACCCCGAGCTCACAACACAGAAATTTGTGCCTCATCCGTTCGATGTTGAGCAGAGGCTGTATAGGACAGGAGACCGAGCCAAAAGATTGCCAAACGGCGATATTGAGTTCATCGGCAGAATGGATCATCAGCTCAAGATCAGAGGCTATCGGGTTGAACTGGCCGAAATCGAAGCGCAGCTCCTGGAGCATTCCGATGTGCAGGAAGTGGCGCTTACCGTGAAGGAGAGCGGTGAGGATACGAAATACTTGTGCGCGTATATTGTGACGCAGCAAGGGTTGACCGCCTCGGATATGCGAGGTCATTTGGCCCATCGGCTGCCTTCTTATATGCTCCCAGCCGCTTATGTATTCCTGGATCATATGCCTTTGAATGAGAACGGTAAGCTGGATTATAAAGCGCTGCCTGCGCCGCTTATCGATATTGAGCCGGCAGAGGCGTACTCGGCGCCGGCGAATGAGATCGAGGAAGCGATGGTACAGGTGTGGGAGGAAACGTTAGGCGTCAAAGGCATTGGGACGGATCATCATTTCTTTGAATGCGGCGGAGATTCGATCAAGGCGCTGCAGGTGTCGTCCCGGCTCATGACGCATGGCTTGAAGATGGAAATGAGGGATTTATTCAAATATCCAACGATCCGGGAGCTAAGCAGGTACGTGCAGACTTCCGTTCGTAAAATCAGCCAAGAACCGGTGATAGGGGAAGTGGGGCTTACCCCGATTCAGAGTCGTCTGTTCGAACAGAAATGGGAGCACATCCACCATTACAATCATTCTGTCATGCTGTACAGACGGGAAGGGTTCGAGGCAGAGCTCGTTACGGAGGCTTTCGATCGGATGGCAGAGCACCACGATGCGCTCCGCATGAGCTTCAGCATGGGAGATAGCGGGGTCATCCAGTTCAATCGAGGCATAGAAGGGCAGACCTTCTATCAATTTAATGTTTTCGATGTGACGGCAAGCGGAGATTCTCGCGAGGAGATTGAGCGGCAATCAGCCAAGCTGCAGGCTGAGTTGAATATCGAGAAGGGGCCGCTGATTCAATTGGCCGTCTATCATACCGCATTAGGCGACTATTTGCTGGTCATTATTCATCATCTGGTTGTTGACGGGGTATCCTGGCGTTTTATTCTGGAGGATTTTGCTGCCGTATATGGACAATTGCTGAATCAGTCGGCGGTTATGCTTCCGGAGAAAACTCACTCCTTCCAAGAGTGGTCACAGAGGCTGGGGCAATATGCCTCCAGCAAGGGACTGTTGAAGGAAGTCAGATATTGGGAAGCCGTTGAACAGGCTTCAACGGTTGAGCTGCCCGTCGATCATCAGATTGACTCCAATCAAGCCGGAGATCATGCTACGGTGAAGCTGGCATTGGACGCCGATTTAACCCGAAGCCTGTTAACGGATGTCCACCATGCTTACAGCACGGAAATCAATGATATTCTGCTGGCGGCCTTAAGCCGTACGCTTCAGGAATGGGCGGGCGCTGCCTCCGTGCTGATTCAACTGGAGGGACATGGACGGGAAGCCATCGCGAAAGGGCTAGATGTATCAAGAACCGTGGGGTGGTTTACATCGATATTCCCATTCGTGCTTGGCGCGGAAGGAACAAATGATTTAGACAAGGTCATCAAACGAACCAAGGATGCTTTGCGGCGGATTCCAGGCAAAGGGCTGGGCTACGAAGTCCTCAAACATTTAACGGTTAGCAAGCCGGATATTGAGCTCCCGCTGCATTTCCAGCTTAAACCGGAAATTGTCTTCAACTATTTGGGGCAATTTGGCGGTACAGCCGCTCAGACTGAGCTGTTTGAGCTAAGCGATATCCCTGCGGGGCCTGAAGTAGGGGCGCAGATCGAGAGAGCTCATAAGCTCGAATTGAATGGAATGGTGGTTGAAGATCAATTCACTATGGATATTCACTACAACAAATACCAGTACCGTCCGGAAACGATACAAGGGCTGGCCAATCGTTATCAAGAGCAGTTGGCTCAGATCATCCGGCATTGCTGCACAAAGCAGGTTAAGGAAATCACGCCTACAGACTACCAGTACAATAAGCTTTCGCAAAAACAATTGGATGCGATATCCCAGCGATTGAAGAAGAAGCTATAGTACGGTCGAAAGTGGAAGCGACCGAATCGGCAATGAGGTTCGGTCGCTAAAGTAAGAGGGGGAGTGAAACAAATTTGAGCAACCATGAAATCGAAAAAATATACCCGCTGACGCCGACGCAGGAGGGAATTTTGTTCCATTCCCTGGTTGATCCCGATTCTGAAGCGTATTTTGAACATGTGTCTTTCACGATTAAAGGGAAGCTGTGTTCACGAACGATGGAACAGAGCTTTGCGAAATTGATTGAACGATACGACGTATTAAGAACGGTATTCATCTATACAGAGGTTGAACAGCCGCTGCAAATCGTAGTAAGCCAACGCGAGCCGCGCATCGATTATAGGGATATATCTGCTTATTCCAACGATGAGCAGCAGCGATGGATAGAAGAGTATAAAGCCCGGGATCAACAACAGAGTTTCGACTTGGAGACAGGGCCATTGATTCGGATGGCTATCTTCAAAATCGATGAACGCACGCATCAAATTATTTGGAGATTTCATCATATTATTATGGACGGCTGGTGCCTTGGCATTCTTGCCCAGGATTTATTCCATATTTATGAGGCTTTGGCCGCTAACGTTCCGATTCAATTGGCCACGCCTTATCCTTACAGCGATTATATCCAATGGCTGGGCGAGCAGGATCAGGACGAGGCTCTACAGTACTGGAGGGACTATTTAGAGGAATATGAGCTGCAAGCGGCTATCCCCTCCTCCAAAGGGACTGCGGAGAAGGGAGGCTTCGACCATCGCAAATACCAGTTTAAATGGGATGCCGAGACGACGCGCAGCCTGCAGAAACTGGCGGTCGACAATCAGGTTACGCTCAGTACGGTGTTCCATGCGTTGTGGGGAATTTTGCTGCAGCAATACAACCATAGCGAGGATGTCGTATTCGGTTCGGTCGTATCGGGAAGGCCTCCGGAGCTGCCTGGGATCGAGAGCATGGTTGGCCTATTCATTAATACGGTTCCTCTGCGGGTCAAGAGCGATGAACATACCTCTTTCGGTGAGCTGCTGCACAATGTGCATGATTCGATTCTGGAGGCCAACCGGTACAACTATGTTTCGCTTGCCGATATTCAGTCAGGAACGGTGCTGAAGCAGCATCTTATCAACCATATCGTCGTATTCGAGAATTATCCGCTAGAGATGGCAGGTGACGGCGATGGGGAACACCAGCTTGTTATTACCGACAGCGAAATGCTGGAGCATACGAACTATGATTTGGACGTTACGGTGTTTCCCGAGGACGAGCTGGAAGTGTTGCTCACCTATAACGGAACCATGTACGATGAGGATTTTCTGCGAAGACTGGAAGGTCATTTGAAACAAATCACATCGGCGGTATTAGGAAATGAGCAAATCCTTGTCCGGGATATTGAAATGATTACGGCAGGGGAAAAGCAAAAGCTATTATTTGAGTTTAATCGGACGGATAAGGCTTATCGGCTCGATAAGCCTGCGCATCAGCTGTTTGAAGAACGAGCGCGCCTTCACCCTCGTAAAATTGCGCTCCTCTATCAAGGGCAGCAAATCACCTACGAGCAGTTAAACCGCAATGCGAATCGGCTGGCCCGGGTATTTCAGGAACGAGGGCTGGGACATGGCGATTTTGCAGCGGTCATGCTGGATCGCTCGCCGCTCATGGTTGAAAGCATACTCGCTATATGGAAATTGGGAGCGGCTTACATACCGGTAGATGCCCATTATCCCGAGGACAGGAAGGCAGGGATCATCGCCGATTCGGACGCCCGGATCGTTGTCACGTTATCGGAGTATGTGGAAGACGGGCTGCGTGCCGATTACGCGGGCCGAATTGTAGAGATGGACAAACTCGTCGTTCCGGCGGGGGAAGCGGACGGCCATGATCTCAATCTCCCGATGGAGATTACCGACCTAGCTTATACGCTCTTTACCTCGGGATCGACGGGCAAGCCCAAGGGAGTCATGATCGAGCATTTGGGAATGCTGAACCATATTTGGGCTGAGGCAGACGATCTTGGCTTATCCGAGCACATCGTATTTGCTCAAACGGCGAATCATTGCTTCGATATTTCGGTATGGCAGTTCTTCGGCGCTTTGGTGCTTGGAGGAACGACGGCGATCTACCCAGATGAGCTGATCCTAGCGCCCGGGCAGTTCATAAATCAAGTGATTCGCGATCAAGTGACACTGCTTGAGGTCGTGCCTTCATATTTGGCGGTTTTGCTGGATTTGGTGGAGGAGCGTTCGCTTCGTTTCGAACACTTGCAGCATTTGCTGATTACCGGGGAAGCGGCCACTCCGGCATTGGTTGCACGCTGGTTTGCGCTTTGTCCCGGAATCAGGATGGTTAATGCATACGGGCCGGCGGAAGCCTCTGACGACATTTGCCAATATGTGATGGAGCAGACGCCGGAGAATAGGGAGTATATTCCGGTGGGCAAGCCATTGTCCAACATTCGGATATATATCGTGAACCGGCAAATGCATTTATGTCCCGTGGGGATTATCGGTGAAATTTGCGTGGCCGGAATTGCGGTCGGAAGAGGATATCTTAACGATCCTGTGCGGACGGAGGAGGCCTTCATGGAGGATCCGTTTGCGCCTTCGCCGGGCGTTAGATTGTATAAAACGGGTGATTTGGGCAGATGGCTTCCGGACGGCAACATCGAATTCGTCGGCCGCAAGGATCATCAGGTCAAAATTAGAGGATTCCGCATTGAGCTTGGGGAAATCGAGCATCGGCTGGCCGAGCATGAACAGGTTCGGGAGGCCGCGGTGCTCGTGAAGGGCAGTGGAGAAGCCGAGAAGTATTTATGCGCCTATTACACCGCGAACATCGATCTCGGCATATCCGAAATAAAGGAGTATTTAAGCACTTGTGTGCCGGAATATATGGTTCCCTCTGTTTTTATGCAGCTTGAAGAAATGCCGCATAATGCCAATGGGAAGATTAACCGCAGCCAGCTTCCCGATCCCGTCCATGATCGTCTCGACGCACCGTTTGTGCCTGCCCGGAACGCTGTGGAAGAGGCATTGGTGTCGATTTGGACGGAGGTTCTGGACGTAAGGCAGGTGAGCGCTCAGGCTGACTTCTTCGCCTTGGGCGGCCATTCTCTGAAAGCAACGGTTATTGTCTCTAGAATCCATGGGGAGCTTGGCGCGGATGTGAAGGTAAAGGACATTTTCCAATATCCAACCGTAGCGCAGCTGGCCGAGCATATTCAGGAGCTTGGCGACAGACCGTGCGGCACGTCCGCTATAACGCCCGCCCCGATTCAAGACTACTACCCGGTGAGTCCGGCGCAAAGAAGGATGTATGTGCTGCATACGCTGGAGGAATCGGGCTCGACGGCATATAACATGCCGTTTGCTTATCGTATTCAAGGCTGTCTGGACATAGCACAATTTCAGCAGACCGTAGCCCGGTTGATCGAACGACATGAGTGCTTTAGAACGTCCTTCCACGTGGTGGATGGGGAGCTTGTGCAGATCGTGCATCCCGAGGCGGAATGCGGGCTTGAAATGGTGGAGCTTAGGGGTGCTGCCGAGGGGGAAGTGAATCAGCGGATATCATCGTTTATCCAACCCTTCGATTTAGAGGCGGCACCGCTAATGCGGATGGAGCTGCTTCAGCTTGCTCAGGAGGAGCATGTGCTGCTTATTGATATGCATCATATTATTTCGGACGGTCTGTCTGGCGACATCATGCTGCGTGAACTGGAGCAGCTATATCGGGGCGACACGCTGCCGCCGCTCGAGATTCAATATAAGGATTATGCAAGCTGGCTGAACGAGCGGCTGGCTGGCGAAGAAATGAAGGAGCATGAAGCGTATTGGCTGGAGCATTATCGTGGCGAGCTGCCTGTGCTGAACATGCCCCTCGATTATAGAAGGCCTCCGATGCAGACCTTTAACGGCTGTACGCTGCAATTTGTGCTGCCGCCCGGGCTTTCCAAGGCGCTGCGGGCGCTAGCCCATGACACGGGCTCCACATTATACGCGGTGCTGCTGGCCGCCTATAATATTCTGCTGTCGAAATATTCGGGACAAGAGGACATCGTCGTCGGCTCGCCAGTAGCTGGACGAACGCATCAGGATGTGCAGCAAATGCTGGGCATGTTCATCAATACGGTCGCGCTTCGCAGCTTTCCGGAGCGGCATAAGACATTCCGTCAATTTGTTCACGAGGTGAAGGATCATACCTTATCCGCGATTGACCATCAGGATTTACCGTTCGAACGATTGGTGGAGCTGCTGGATGTGGAGCGGGATACGAGCCGCAACCCTCTCTTTGACACGATGTTCAATTTGACGGATCGAGAACGACAAGAAATTTATATCGGTGAAATGTTGCTTACTCCTTACGAGCTGCAGAACGATATATCTAAATTCGATCTCATGCTGGACGTGTACACAGATGCTTCGGAGATTCACTTCGATTTGCAATACAATACAGATTTATTTACGGCCTTTACCGCAGAGAAGCTTGGCAAGCATTATATGGAGCTCCTGCGTAATATCGCTGCTGAGCCGGAAGTGCCTCTAATGCAGCTGGATATGCTCACGGTGGACGAACGGAAGGAAATCCTGGCGATCGGCCAAGGCAAGGTCGTCAATTATGATTTTGATCGAACCGTGCCATTACGATTTGAGCAGCTCGCTTTGGAGCAGCCGGAGGAGCCGGCCGTCCGTTTTGCCGGAGAGGTGCTGACCTATGCGGAGCTGAATGATCGGGCGAACCGGCTTGGACGTTATTTGCAAAGTCAATTAGACGATGTCCCGGCGGACACGGTAGTGGCGGTGATGCTGGAGCGTTCGCCCGATTTCATTCAAGGTGTGCTCGCCATTTGGAAGGTCGGCGGGGCTTACGTTCCGATCGACATGGAATACGGCGTTGAGCGCAAAGCAGGCATATTGGAAAATTCCGGCGCCCGGGTGCTCATTACCCGCTCTGAATATTTGCAGGACGGTTTAGAGGAAAGGTATGAAGGCGCCATTGTGTGCCTTGACCGAATTGCGGCGCAAGTTATGGAAGAAAGCCCGGAAAATATCGGCATTGTGCCTGCTGCTGACAGTTTGGCTTATATTTTGTTCACCTCTGGATCAACGGGCAAGCCCAAAGGCGTGATGATTGAGCACAAGGGTCTGCTAAATCACATTCTAGCGGAGGCTGATGAACTGGGCTTGGATCAACGTCTTATTTTTGCACAAAACGCCAATATCTGTTTTGATATCTCGGTTTGGCAATGCTTCGGCGCACTGGCCTTGGGAGGGACAACCGCAATTTATTCGCAGGAGCTTGTGCTGGAGGTAGAACGATTCCTTGCGGGAATCATCGAGGATCAGGTAACGCTCCTAGAGGTCGTTCCATCGTACTTGGCGGTGATGCTGGATGTCTTGGTACAGACTAGGGCACAACTGCCTTCACTCCGTCATTTATTAATCACGGGCGAAACGATCAAGCCGGATTTGGCCCAGAGATGGTTGGAGCTGTACCCTGAAATTCAAATCGTAAACGCCTATGGGCCGGCGGAGGCTGCTGATGATGTTAGCCAATACGTAGCCGAGCAGCTGCCGGAAGGAATGGAGACTGTCCCGATCGGCAAACCGCTGGTGAATTTTAACCTTTATGTAGTGGACGAGCAGATGGAATTATGTCCAATCGGTGTATATGGAGAGATCTGTGTGTCCGGCATCGGGGTAGGCCGAGGATATATTCATGATCCGGAACGAACGGGCCAAGCTTTCATGCAGGATCCTTTCATGCAGAAGCAAGGCGCCAGCTTGCGTCTATATCGAACTGGGGATTTAGGGCGCTGGCTTCCTGACGGAAACCTGGAGTTCCTCGGACGCAAGGACTTTCAGGTGAAAATCAGGGGCTTCCGCATCGAGCTGGAGGAGATCGAGGTTCGTATTTTACAAGCTCCGCATATCAAGCAGACGGTTGTGCTAGCCCGAGAGGACGAGAGCGGCAGTAAATATTTATGCGCTTATCTGGTGCTGGACTCACTTGCGCTGAATCAAGAAGAGGCCTGCCTCCGCGAGCTTAAGGATCATTTGGAAAAGACGCTGCCGAACTATATGATCCCCGCTTATTTCGTTACGCTGGAGCAGATGCCGCTGCTGGTCAGCGGGAAGATTGATCGGGCGGCACTGCCGGCTCCGGATCGAGCCACAGCGATGGCGGGAGATTATGCCGCGCCGCGCAATGAAGTGGAGGAAGCGCTGGCAGCGATTTGGGAAGAGGTGCTTGGCGTCAGTCAGATCGGAATCGACCATAATTTCTTCGAGCTTGGCGGAGATTCGATCCGGGCTATTCAAATATCCTCCAAATTAAGCAGCTACGGCTACACGCTGAAAATGAAGGATTTATTTCAGAATCCGGAGATTCGCAAGTTGTCCAGGTACGTCCAATTGGATCATCGTGAAATTGACCAGGGCCCTGTGGAGGGAGAGGTTGAGCTTACGCCGATTCAGGAGTGGTTCTTCGAATGCGGCTTCTCGCCGGCGAATCATTGGAACCAGGCGGTCGTTCTATATAAACGGGATGGTTTCCAAATCGACCTATTGTCCCAGGTTCTTACGGAGCTTACCCGTCATCATGACGCGTTAAGAATGGTATTCAAGCAGGAGGATGGAGCATGGATACAGTATAACGAGGGACTGAATGGGCAGGCAGAACGTACTTGGTTCGATCTAGCTGCTCTGACGGTGCCGGATGGGGACGAGGGCAGGCTGGAGATATCCCGCCAAATCGATCTGCTTCACGGCAGCATCGACTTGGAACGGGGGCCCTTAGTTAAGGCTGGCCTGTTCAGGACGAGCACCGGTGACCATCTGGCGATTATTATTCATCACCTGGTGATTGACGGCATTTCCTGGCGCATCTTGTTTGAGGATTTAACGCTGGCTTACGAGCAGGCGGCAAGCGGAAAGCCAATCCAGCTTCCCGCCAAAACGGACTCCTTCCGGGCATGGGCGAAATGTTTGAAGGAGCATGCTGCAAGCAAGGCCATGCAGAATGAGATGGTTTACTGGCAGCAGATCGAGTCTGCGGAGGTTAAGGCATTGCCCAAATCAGGCCGCCGCGTAGGTGCGCTCAAGGTGCTCGATAATATGACGCATTCCTTCCAGTTGGCGAAGTCTGAGACAGAGCAATTGCTAGGCAAGGTACACGGAGCGTACAACACGGAAATTAACGATATACTTCTCACCGCTTTGGGACGGGCCGTACGGCAGTGGACAGGCGAGGAGAAGGTGCTGATTTGCCTCGAAGGCCACGGCCGGGAAGAAATTCTTAAAAATGTGAATGTCAGTCGAACCGTCGGTTGGTTTACATCCATATATCCCGTGGTGCTGGATGTGCCCGGCACGACCGAGCTCTCCTATCAGATCAAGTCGGTCAAGGAGAGCATCCGGCGCATTCCGAACAAGGGAATCGGCTACGGGCTGCTCAAATATCTTGCTGCTGAACAAGGAGATGAGAGTATCGATTTTCGATTGGAGCCCGAAATCAAGTTCAACTACTTAGGGCAATTTGATAATGACGTGAACACGGATGTGTTCCAGGTCTCCGATATTTCTTATGGCCAAACCGTCAGCCCGGAGGCCGAGAGGGAAATTGCCCTGAATATTGGAGGACTCGTGGAGGATGGGCAGCTGACGATGTCCATCGAGTATAACCTGCAGGAATATGCGGAGGCAGATATCCAGGTTTTCGGAAATCACTTCAAATCGCAGCTGAACGAGATTATTAAGCATTGCATGGACAAAGAGACGCAGGAGCTGACGCCTTCCGATGTGGGGGGAGATGATCTATCGATTGAAGAGCTGGAAGCTATTATGGATTTTTACAAAAGTTAAAAAATAGATTCAGAGGAGGGATGGTCATGAACGAAAAGCTGTCTATCGCTGGGGTATGCAACCTAACGCCGATGCAAGAGGGAATGCTCTTCCATTCCTATTTGAATCCAGAGTCCGCGGCTTATTTCGAACAGTTTGCCTGCACCGTCACGGGGCAGCTGGATGTCGGGCTGCTGGAGAAAAGTTTTAATGCTCTGATCGACAAGTACGATGTGCTGAGGCTGAACTTCCTTCACGAAAATATGAAAAATCCGAAGCAAATAATATTCAAGAAGCGAAGCATGTCCGTTTTTTATGAAGATATATCCCAAATGGATAAGGCTGAGCAGGAGCAGTATATACAACGCTTTATCCAGGCCGATCAGAAGAAGGGCTTCGACTTGGCGAAGGATATGCTGCTGCGGGTGTCAGTGCTGCGTACGGATCAGCAAATCGATCTGCACACGGATCAGCCTACGGGTCAACGTAAGGATCAGCGCATGGAGCATCATCGCTATAAGCTGATTTGGAGCTATCATCATATCATTATGGACGGCTGGTGCTTGAAAACGATCGTGCAGGAACTGTTCGAAGTATATAAAGCGCTGAGCCAGGGCGTGTCCCTGGAACTGGACGAGGCTCCTCCCTTCGCCAGCTACATCCAATGGCTGGATCGCCAGGATCGGGAAGAAGCCCATCGCTATTGGGCCGATTATTTGCAAGGCTATGATTCAGCGATTGAGCTGCCTTCCTTCGGAATAAGACGCCAGGACGGCAAAGAATATCCCGACCAAGGCGTGATGCGCCATAAGGCGAACGATCAAGTTGATCGCAGCTATAAAATAAGCGAGGAGACGGCTCAGCGGCTGGAGCAGGTGGCCAAAGCCCATCAAGTGACGCTGAATACGGTGCTCCAGTCGGCTTGGGCGCTGCTGTTAGGCCGTTACAACGGAACCGAGGATGTAGTCTTCGGTTCCGTCACCTCCGGTCGGCCAGCCGAGGTGGAAGGGGTCGAGCAAATGATCGGGCTGTTCATCAACACTGTCCCGATCCGGATTGCCTTCCATGGTGATCAAACCTTCTCTGCTCTCATTCAACAAGTTCAACTTACCTCCTTAGAAACGCAAAACTATGATTTTTATCCACTTGCGGAAATTCAGTCCCTATCAACGAAGAAACAGCACCTAATCGATCATATTTACGCCTTTCAGAATTATCCGGTGAGTGCTGACCCGCTGGACGAATCAAAAGCGGAGGAGCCTTTCGCCATTAGCGAGCTTGAGGATTTCGAACAGACGCATTATGATTTCAATCTTATTTTGATGCCGAACGAAGGTCTTGAGGTCAAATTCAAATATAATACGGCACGCTATGAGCAGGCGGCGATGGATCGCTTGTTCCAGCATTATGAGCAAGTGCTGAATACGGTCAGCCAGAATGCAAATATACTTCTGCGAGATATTTCAGTAATTACGAGCGAGGAACGAGAGCTAATTTTGCACAGGTTCAATGACACGGCAGGCGAGTATCCGCGGAACCAAACCATCGTGCAATTATTTGAACGTCAGGTCGAGCAAGGCCCCGGAAAGCTTGCTATCGTTCATAACGGTGAAAGTTTGACGTATGAGGAATTGAATGAAAGAGCCGATCAGCTTGCAGTCAGACTCAGAAGCAGAGGAGTCGGCCCCGATCAGATCGTCGGCCTAATTGGGGAGCGTTCTGCGGATACGGTGATCGGCATGCTGGGTATTTTGAAGGCAGGAGGCGCTTATTTGCCCATCGACCCCGAATATCCGAATGACCGTATTGAATATATGCTTCTGGATAGTCAGGCGAAATGGATCGTTACTCCGCGGTGCTATGCGGAAGACCTTGCGAGTGAAGCTGAGATGATCATCCTCGATGAGAACGAGCCGGCAGGAGGGCTCTCCTCCATTCAGGCGGCCGAGCAGCTTCATGAGCTGCCGCTCCAAGCAGAGGGGAGCCCTGTGAAGCCTGCAAATTTGGCCTATGTCATGTATACGTCAGGTTCAACGGGGCGGCCTAAAGGAGTTATGATCGAGCATCAAAATGTAGTTCGCCTTGTCCAGAATACGAACTACGTTCCGTTCCGGCCGGGGGATCGCATTCTGCAGACGGGGGCACCTGTGTTCGATGCTTGCACGTTTGAAATATGGGGTGCGCTGCTAAACGGGCTGGAGCTGTATATCATCGATAAGGCAGCGATATTGGAGCCGGAGAAGCTGGGACAAGCGCTTCGCGAATACAGCATCACGACGATGTGGCTCACCTCCCCGCTGTTTAATCAGCTGGCCCAGCAGCAGCCGGAGTTGTTCCAGCCTCTACGTCATCTAATCGTCGGCGGAGATGCCCTCTCGCCCAAGCATATTCAGCGGGTCGCGGAGCAGTGTGAGGGAACGACGCTGATCAATGGGTATGGGCCGACCGAGAATACGACCTTCTCCTGCTGCTATACGATTAGTTCGCAGGAGGAGAAGAGCATCCCGATCGGCGGGCCGATTGCTCATTCTACAGCTTATGTTGTCGACTTATACGGGCACTTATGTCCTGTCGGTGTGCCGGGTGAGCTATGGGTTGGGGGCGACGGTGTGGCCCGGGGCTACATCAATAACGAGGCGCTGACTTCAGAGAAATTCATGGCCAGCCCCTTTGCTGAAGGAGAGCGCATTTACCGTACGGGAGATGCCGCAAGCTGGCTCCCGAACGGCACGATTGAGTTCATCGGTCGGCTGGATCATCAGGTGAAGATCAGAGGATTCCGTATTGAAATCGGGGAGATTGAGAGCCGGATCCAGCTGCACAAGTCTGTGAAGGAGGCCATCGTCACGGTATGGGACAAGGGCGAAGGCAGCAAGGCCTTATGTGCTTATCTCGTCTGCGAGGGCGAACTGAGTGCAGCGGAAATCAGGAAATACTTGTCGGGCTATCTTCCCGACTACATGATTCCCTCCCATTGGGTATTCATGGATCAGCTGCCGCTAACGGCAAACGGCAAGGTTGATCGCCAGGCTCTGCCTGAGCCGGAGGAGAGCGCTGCTTATGAAGGGATCTATGCTGCGCCGCGCAATGAGGTTGAGCAGAAGCTTGCTGACATTTGGACGGATATTCTAGGTGTTCCGGCTGCTGGCGTGAATGATCATTTCTTTGAGCTGGGCGGCCACTCTTTGACGGCTTTGAAGCTGGTCTCGGAAGTGAAGAAGCAATTTCAGATCCAGCTGCCGCTGGCGGATGTGTTCCAAACACCCGTTCTTGCAGACATGGCGGCCCGTATTGGCGGGAATGCCGAAGGGGATGCTGCCGCTCTAGCCATCGAGCCTGCCCCGGCGGCTGAATATTATCCGGTGTCCTCGGCGCAAAAGCGGTTGTTTATTTTGAATGGCATGACAGGCATGGATACTGCATACAACATGCCGTTCGTGATGCAAATCGAGGGCAGGCTTGATGTGGAGCGGCTGGAACAGGCATTTCAAGCGTTGATCGCGCGTCATGAGCCCTTGCGGACTTCCTTCGGCCTCCTTCGGGGCGAGCCGATTCAGCGAATCCATGAGAGCGTCGACTTTGCCATTGAGCAGTTGGACGTTTATCCTGACCGGAATATAGAGGATATCGCCGAAAGCTTCGTCACGCCTTTCGATCTTGGCCAGGCTCCGTTGCTGCGGGCCGTTCTCGCTAAACGCCAGGAGGAGCAATATGTGCTGGTCATCGATATTCATCATATTGTCGCCGATGGCTTCTCCATCGGCGTCATCGTGAAGGAATTCAGCGAGCTATACAACGGTCGAGGCTTGGAGTATTTGGGTGCCCAGCGCATTCAATATAAAGATTTTGCGGTCTGGCAAAATAAACAGCTCGGCTCGGGGGGCTTGCAGCGGCATGAGCGCTACTGGCTAGAGCAGTTCGCCGAGGAGCCTCCTGTACTGAATATGCTGACCGACTACCCGCGTCCGCAAATTCAAAGCTTCGAGGGAGCGACAGCCTCCGTGGAAATCGACCAAGAACTGTCGTCTCAGCTGAAGCAGCTCGCCAATGAAACGGGATCTACCTTATATATGGTTTTGCTTGCTGCCTATAGCGTGCTGTTGTCCAAGTATTCGGCTCAGGAGGACATCGTGATCGGTTCTCCGACAGCGGGCAGAACCCATGCAGACGTGCTTCATACGGTCGGCATGTTCGTCAATACGCTGGCTTTACGCCTGAAGCCGGAAGCGCAGAAGACGTTCGGGGATTTCCTGAATGAGGTGAAGCAAACGGCGCTGCAGGCTTTCGAGCATCAGGACTATCAATACGAGGATCTCATCGAACAGCTCGGCTTACGGCGGGACATGAGCCGAAATCCGCTGTTTGATACGGTATTTACCTTGCAGAACATCGATATTCAAGAGGCTGATTTAAGCGGACTGAACGTGCAATCCTGCTCTTGGGATGGCCGGATGTCCAAGTTCGATTTGACCTTGACGGTGGTCGAGCGGGAGCAAGGGATGTTCATCGATGCCGAGTATGCAGTCAAATTGTTTAAGGCAGCTACGATTGAGCGGCTGCTGAAGCATTTTGTCCAGGTGCTGCGGGCTATTGCCGCTAGCAAAGAGATGAAGCTCGCAGATATAGAGTTGTTGTCGCTAGAGGAACGGCAGCACGTGCTGGTTGATTTTAATGGTTTCCGTGCCGACTTCGCGCGCAACCGGACGGTATATGAACTGTTTGCTGAACAGGTCGAGCGGACACCGGAGCGCATCGCTATCGTATTCAAGGAGCAGCGATTAACTTATAGGGAACTGGACGAGCTGGTGAGCCGACTTGCCCCAATGCTTCGTGTTCATGGCGTCAAGCCCGGCGAGGTTGCAGCGATCATGGCTGAGCACTCAATCGAAATGATCGTTGCCGTGCTGGCAGTGCTGAAGGCTGGAGGCGCCTATCTTCCGATCGACCATGAATATCCGGCTGACCGCATCGCTTATATTTTGGAGGATAGCAATGCGGGTCTGCTCTTGACGAAGAGCCGGCTGCTGCAAGCGAAAGAGATGCTTGCTCCTGATATGAAGGTTCATATGGCCGGAAGGAATATTCAAGCGATTGATCTGGAGGATGCGCTTGCTTTGTCCATGGAAGCGGAGCCGCTGCCTTCGTCAATATCGTCAACAACATCGGCGGAATCAACGTCAACACCATTCCCATCGGCATCAACATCAACAACGCCAACATCAACGTCGGCCTCATCACAATCATCTTCAACGCCGCCGCTGTCATCCGCGGATGCCTCGCCATCCGACCTGGCCTATATCATCTACACCTCCGGTTCGACGGGGAAGCCGAAGGGCGTTATGATCGAGCATCGTTCCTTGTTGAATATGACCGGTTGGTACCAAACGTACTACAAGCTGACGGCCGCAGACAAATGTACGAAATATGCCGGGTTTGGCTTCGATGCTTCGGTGTGGGAGACTTTCCCGGCCCTTCTGTCGGGCAGTGAACTGCACATCATTCCGGAAGAAATTCGTTACGATGTACGATTATTAGCGGAATATTACAACAACAGCCGTATTTCAATCAGCTTCTTGCCGACAGCGGTTTGCGAGCAGTTCATCCAGCTCGACAACGACTCGCTGCGCATGCTGATTACGGGGGGAGATAAGCTCAGAGTGTATCGTCCGACGCCTTATGAGCTTGTCAATAACTATGGGCCGACGGAGAACACGATCGTAACGTCGGCATTCGTGGTCAAGGGAGAGTACGACAATATTCCGATCGGCAAGCCGATCGACAATGTTCGGGTTTATATACTGGATGCCAATGACAAGCTGCTCCCGGTCGGGGTGCCTGGCGAACTGTGCGTTGCCGGCGCCAGCTTGGCTCGGGGCTATATGAACCGGCCTGATTTGACGGCGGAGAAGTTTACGAGTGACCCCTTCTATCCCGGCGAAAGAATGTACCGAACCGGAGATTTAGCCAGATGGCTGCCGGAAGGGGATCTGGAGTATTTAGGCCGGATGGATGAACAGGTTAAAATCCGCGGTTACCGCATTGAGTTGGGCGAGGTAGAGAATGTCCTCTTGAAGCAGGCGGGGATCAAGGAGGCTGTTGTCCTGGCTATAGAGAACTTGCGGAAAGAGACGGAGTTATGCGCATATATCGCCGCTTCTCGGGAATGGCCGGTACGGGAGCTGAGAGAGCGTCTAGCCCGGGAATTGCCGGAATACATGATTCCAGTCCATTATGTATTCCTCGATGAATTGCCATTAACCGCAAACGGAAAAGTGAACCGCCATGCGCTGCCGCAGCCCGACTTCAATTCCGCCGCAGCGGATATCGATGTTCCGCCGCGCAATAAAACGGAGCAAAGGCTTGCTGAAATCTGGTCTGACGTGCTCGGCGTGACACAGGTCGGAGCGCATAGCCATTTCTTTGAGCTTGGCGGGCACTCCTTGAAGGCAGCGGCTCTGATAGCAGGCATTAAAGAAGCTTTTCATGTTGATTTGCCATTAAGCGGCGTTTTCTCCCAGCCCATTCTGGAGCAGATGGCCGCGGGCATTGATGCGCTGGAGCGGCAGGGTTACGAGGAGATTGAACGCACTCCGGAACAGGAGGCTTACCCGGTATCATCTGCACAAAAGCGTCTGCTGATTTTGAACGAGCTGGAGGGTGCCGGAACAACGTACAATATGCCTTTCGTGTTGCAGTTGTCTGGAAATCTGGATCGCATCAAGCTGCAAAAGGCATTCGACACCTTAATTCGCAGGTATGAGGCGTTCAGAACCTCTTTCCAGCTTAGAGAGGGCGAACTTGTGCAAATCGTGCATCCGGAAGTCGCATTTGCGATCCGGGAGACGGCCATTGCGGATGAGCCTGCTCGAATCAAGGAAACCATCCGGCAATTTGTTCAGCCTTTCAACCTGCAGCAGGCGCCGTTAATTCGCGCGGGGCTGGCAAGCCTCGGTGCGGACAAGCATATCCTGATGATCGACATGCACCATATCGTCTCGGATGGAGAATCTGTACGCCTGCTGGTCGAGGAGCTAAGCCTGTTGTACAGCGGCAAGGAGCGGGACGATATGGCATCGCGGGTAGAGTATAAGGATTATGCGGTATGGCAAAGCAAAATGCTTCAGTCGGAAGCCTATGGCCGGCAGGAGCAATACTGGCTGAAGCGCTTCGCGGGAGAATTGCCGGTGCTGACGCTTCCTACCGATTATGCGCGTCCGCAATTGCAGAGCTTCGAGGGGGACAGCGTGACGGTTAGGATCGATAGCGACTTAAGCTCTCGCATACTTGGAGCGGCTGCGCGGACAGGGACTACCTTGTATATGTTCCTGCTTGCCGCGTACAACATCCTCTTATCCAAATATGCGAACCAGGAGGATATTATCGTTGGCACGCCGACTGCGGGCAGATCGCGGAAGGAGCTGGAGGGCATCATAGGGATGTTTGTTAACACCCTCGCAATCCGTACTCAGCCTGAAGGGCATAAACATTTTGGGGATTTCCTGAAGGAAGTGAAGGAGCATTCACTGCAGGCGTTTGAGAATCAACAGATCCAGTACGAGGATCTGCTGGAGAAGCTGGAGGTCGCGCGGGATGTAAGCCGTAATCCGCTGTTTGACACGATGTTCGCTGTGGATAATGTCGGGGTAGAGGAGATCCGACTGGAAGGTCTGCACATGGCGCCCTATCCGTTCGATAATAGGACATCCAAATTCGATTTGATGGTTACGGCGGCAGAAGAGGGGGTAGAGATCCGTTTGGATGTCGAATATGCCGTCAAGCTCTTCCGTAAAGACACGATTCAGCGCTTGATTGCGCACTATGTTCAAATTTTGCGGGCTGTTACGGCAGACATGGAAATTAGATTGTGCGACATCGGTCTGCTCCTGGAGGAGGAGCGGCGGCAAATTCTCGCAGACTTCAATGATACGGCAACCTACTATCCGCGCCAAACGATCCATGAGCTGTTCGAGGAGCAGGCTGAACAGCAGGCAGATCGTATCGCGGTTGTCTGCGGCGATACCGAGCTGACTTACCGCGAGCTTAACGCCAAGGCCAACCAGCTTGCCGCAATTTTGCGGAACAAAGGAGTTGGTCCAGACCGAATTGTGGCGATCATCGGGGATCGGACATTGGAAATGATCATCGGCATGCTGGCGATTCTGAAGGCGGGAGGCGCTTATCTTCCGATCGATCCGGATTATCCGATGGATCGGGTCGAATATTTTCTTAAGAATAGCGAGGCCCAAGTGCTGCTTGCCCGAAGCTGCTATGCAGACAAAGCGATCGATGGCGTAGAAGCCGTCGTGCTGGATTACGAGCAGCTGAACGATCTTGCTGCGCCTAATCTCCGGCACGAGACTAACCCTGGTCATCTCGCTTATGTCATGTATACCTCAGGATCCACGGGGCTGCCAAAGGGGGTTATGGTCGAGCATCTTGGTGTCGCCCGGCTGGTCAGGAATACGAATTATGTACGCTTCACGAAAGAGGATCGCGTGCTGCAGACAGCGGCTCCCGTATTCGATGTCAGCGTATTTGATATTTGGGGAGCGCTGCTGAATGGAGCGCGGCTGTATTTGGTTGATAAATTTACTCTGCTTGATCCGATCCGGGTTGAATCCGTACTTCAGAAGCATCACATCACGACGCTATGGCTCACTTCGCCGCTATTTACCCAATTCGCCCAGCAAAAACCGGAAATGTTCCGTACGGTAAGCTACTTGATCGTCGGCGGCGATATTCTCTCTCCGAAGCATATCCAGCTTGTGAGGGAGCATTGCGAGCAATTGACTGTTGTGAACGGGTACGGGCCGACGGAGAACACTTCGTTCTCCTGCTGCTTCATCATCGAAGAGGCCTATGAGAAAAGCGTGCCGATTGGGCCGCCGATCAGCAATTCTACGGCATACATCGTCGACAAATACGGGAGCCTGAATCCAATCGGCGTGCCTGGAGAGCTCTGGGTCGGCGGGGACGGTGTGGCCCGCGGATATATGAACAATGAAGAGCTGACTAGGCAGAAATTCATTCCGAATCCTTTTGTCCCAGGGGATCGGGTATATCGGACTGGGGATGCGGCAAGATGGCTTCCTGACGGTTCTATCGAGTTTATTGGCAGAATGGACAATCAGGTTAAGATCAGAGGGTTTCGAGTTGAAATTGGCGAGATCGAAAGTGTTCTTCTTAGCCATCCGGCGGTCAAGGAAGTCGTCATTCTCGTTAAGGACTATGAAGAAACGAACAAATTCCTCTGTGCTTATGTAGTAGCTGACGAGGAACTGACTGTCCTGTCCGTTAAGGAATATATGGCCGAGCAGCTGCCCGACTATATGATCCCGTCCGCATTCGTATTCATGGAGCAGCTTCCGCTGAACGTTAATGGCAAGGTCGACCGCAAAGCGCTCCCAGAACCGGAATACCGGGGTGACGATGTGGAATACACCGCACCAAGAGATGAGCATGAGCAGGTGGTTGTTCAGGTTTGGTCGGAAATTCTGGGCATCGAGCGGATCAGTGTCCATGATAATTTCTTTGCGCTTGGAGGCCATTCGTTAAAGGCCATGCAAATGGTATCGAAGCTGGCGGAGTGCGGATGGAACATCAGCATCAATCAGGTATTCGCCCATCAGACTCCCGCCGAATTGGCGGCTTATGCCCAGCGGGCGACCCCTGCCGAGAAACAGCGGATCACGGATATTCAGAAGGCGGAGCAGTGGCTTAGCGGCCGCCTGCAGCGTTCATGCGAATGGAAGACCTACTTCGTCGAGGACGAGGAATATTATGTCGTTCATATACTCGGCCTGGATGAAGCGTTGAAGCAGGAAGCTGAGACCTTGATCGCCGAGCATTTGGATGAGCGTCTACATCCGCATTACTTGACAGACGCCGGGAATCAGAATGGCGATGCAATACATTTGAGCTTGGATCGGGAGGAGCTGAATGCACGGCTCCAATTAAGGCAGATAGAAGCCGCTGCCTGGGTGGATGGCATGCTTGAGCCGATCGCGCGCATGCAGGAGCTCTATGCACAGGGAATCACGGGCGGACAGATTGTAAAGGAATACGGAATATCCCCTTCGCAAATGTATCATTTCAAGCATAAAGACGTGTCGGGAACAATGGTGAAATGGAAGCAAGCGATTCAACCGGAGCTGCTGCGCCAGGTGCTCCAGCAGATTGTATCCCGAGAAGAAGTGATGCGCAGCGTACTGGTTCAAGGAAATGGAGAGGAGGGGTACTGGCGGCTGCATGAATGCTCGGAACAGCTAGCCCTGCCGATCATCGATATTTCCCAATTCGAGCAAGGCACGCAGAGGGAGATATTGAAGTCGCTCATGAACAAATTTTTTATTAAGCCGTATTCAGACGTGGATCCGCTCATGTACCGCGTGCTGCTGGTCAAGCAGAGTGTGAAGGAATATTTGCTGCTGCTTCCGTTCTCGCACACCATTTTCGATTACATGAGCAATGAAGTCCTCCGCAGCCAAGTGGTTGAAGGCTACGAGCTTCTCCGCCAAGGAAAGGCAGCCGAGCCGAAACAGAGCGCGACGTTTACGGACTTCATAGCGCAAATCAGCCGAGGCCCGGAAGGGATTTCGGCCAAGCAAATTCATGAGCTCTATGACCTTCGGAGCTTCGGGGCGGCGTCGAGACAGATTGCTGCGGCAATGCAGACGCGAGGCGGCGACCCAGCTATAATGACGGTCGTCAACCATAGCATTAATCTTGACCTGCAAGCGGATGGGCAGAAGGATGCAGAGAGCAAGTGGAAGCTGGCCGTGGGCATCTTTGTCGAATTTTTCAGCGCATATCTGGGGATGGAGCAGATTCCGATGTGGATGACCCATTTTGGAAGACAGTATGGGGAGGCGGCTTATTTCAACATCGTCGGCGAATGCATCGACTACATTCCTATGCTGCTGGATCGGAACCAGGATATGGATATGCAGTGTAAATTGATCAGCAAGAAGCTGCAATCTGCCTCCGACTACAACCTTCATTTTGCGAATCTGCTGTATAACGATTCGATGGATTCGGCTTTTATGGAAGCGAGAAGTGCTTTGCTTGCCGCCTTTGAGGAAATGCCAGTCAACTTCAATTATCTTGGCGAGCTGAGTGAAGAAGCAGACTTAGATTACTTGGATGCAGAAGGTGTGAATTGCGATGATTCGAACCGGATTCTCTATATGACCTGGCATCAGGGCAACCATATTCACATTACGCTGGCGCTCCCTGCAAAGGAGAATAGCGAATCCATCCGGAGCCTGCTGGATAAAGCAGCCGAGGAACAGATCAAGGGGAATACTTCTGCACGACTGAAAGGTGTAAACATATGAGAGACTCAAGAAACATCGCGATCTTCAGTTTAAGTCGTTTAATTACGGAGCTGGGAACGTCCATTTTCCGCTTTGCGCTCAGTCTGTATATTTTGGATCTCACCGGTTCAGCGAGCATGTTCGCCCTCGTATTAAGTTTTACTTACATTCCGGGCATCTTCGTGAATATTTTCGCCGGAGTGTTCGTGGATCGCAGCAATAAGAAGCGGATTATGGTTATTACCGACTTCCTTAGCGGCACATCGATTTTACTGTTAATGCTTATGTTTCAATTTTTCCATGACAGCATCTTGCTCTTTATTGTGTATGCGATGGTGATGAGCACGCTCCAGGCCTTCTTTACGCTGACGATTAATTCGTCTGTGCCCAACATCGTTGCTCCTGAACGGGTAGCTACGGTGAATTCCAGCAACCAGAGCATAGGGGCTCTGATCAGTATTTTGGGTCCCGTGCTTGGGGCTGTTGCCTACAGTAAATTCGGCCTGGAGAAAATCTTCCTGATTGAAGGGATCGCGTTCATCCTTTCCGGTTTTCTTAATATGGCGCTGAAGTTCTCATCCCGCAAGGAGCAAATGGGGGAAATCAAGCCGTATGTGGAAAGTTTGAAGGAGGTGTACCAGTACATCAGGCAGCGTGCTGCGATCAAATATTTGCTATCGATATTCGTCGTAGTCAATTTTGTCATCGCTCCAGCGGTTTCGCTGATTCTGCCCTTTATTGTTTATCAAGCGCTGGATATGACGCCTCAGCAGCTGTCGTTCATTGAAGCCGCGTTAGCGGTAGGCGTGATTATTGGAGCTATTGTTGTTTCGGTACCCAAGATTAATCGTTTTATCACTAACAAGATTTTTATTCTAATTCAATTGCAGGGATTCGTCATCGCCATGTGGATGTTTCCGAAATGGCCGATCTTTGATATGAGTGCAAAGATTACGCTTATGGTCGGCTTTATGATCGTCTTGGCGCTGACGGGTGCACTAAATACGATGGGCAATATTCCTATGCTCTCGTATGTGCAAATCTATATTCCCGAGCGAATCAGAGCCAGTATTCTTGGAGTGGTAAACACGGTGACAACCATTGCAGTGCCTGTTGGCATGTGGGTATACGGTGCTGCACTGGAGGGGATGGATTGGTCTTATATCACCGTAGTTTCTGGAGCAGGTCTATTCGCTGTTGGTTTTATAGCCTACCGCAACCGCGAGCTTAGAGAGTTCTTCACCCAGGATGCCGAGCCGGAGCCGGTGAGAGCAGTGAAAGTGCATGAAGCCTGACATGGATGATGAGAAAACGATAATCGATGAGGAGGATGAATGAAAGATGAAGACGTTCGAAATGCTGGAGTCCAATGTTAGGTCGTATTGCAGAAGTTTCCCGGTCATATTCGATAAAGCGAAGGGCGAACAGTTATATGCCGACACCGGAGAAGCCTATATCGATTTTTTTGCAGGCGCCGGGGCGCTCAACTACGGGCATAACAATGAATTTATGAAGTCAAAAATCATGGAATATGTGTCTCAAGATCGGATTATGCACGGGCTCGATATGTATACAAAGGCGAAGGAGGATTTTATCGCTTCTTTCTCGGAGCATATTCTGAAGCCTCAGTCCTTGGACTATAAGCTGCAATTTTGCGGCCCAACGGGTACGAATGCGGTGGAAGCGGCATTGAAGCTGGCCCGGAAGGTCAAGGGCAGAACGAGCGTCTTTGCCTTTATGGGCGGATTTCATGGGATGTCCCTGGGAAGTCTGTCGATCACGAGCAGCAATTCGATGCGCGAAAGCGCGGGAATGCCGCTGAACAACGTGACTTTCATTCCTTATGGGCAGTCGTTCGAGGGAATGGATACGATCCGTTACATGGAGCATATTCTGTCCGATACACACTCTGGGGTCGGCAAGCCGGCAGCGATCATATTGGAGACCGTGCAAGCGGAGGGCGGAATTAATGTAGCCGAGATCGAGTGGCTGCAAAGCCTGCGCCAGTTGTGCGACGAGCACGATATTCTGCTGATCATCGATGATATCCAGGTAGGCTGCGGCAGAACGGGGCCGTTCTTCTCATTCGAGCGTGCGGGGATCGTGCCGGACATCGTCATTTTATCCAAATCGATCAGCGGCTACGGCCTGCCGATGTCCTTGCTTTTGATCAAGCCGGAACTGGACATCTGGAGTCCAGGCGAGCATAATGGAACGTTCCGGGGGAATCAGCTTGCCTTCGTTACCGCCAAGGCGGCATTGGAATTCAGGATGGCGGAGAGACTGGGCGAGCAGGTGCGGGAAAAGGAAGCCTTTATCAAGCAGTATCTACAAAATGAGATCGCACCTTTAGATGCTGACCTGAAGTTCCGGGGCATCGGCATGATTTGGGGCATTGATGTTTCTCATCTGGGCGAGGAAATCGCTAGAGAAATCACGGCCAATTGCTTTAAGAACGGCCTTATTCTAGAGCGGGCCGGTCGAAATGATACGGTGATCAAGATCATGCCTCCGCTAACGATCAGTGTAGAGAACTTGAAGCGAGGCTGCGATATTATTACTGAGAGCTTCAGCAAGGTCTGCCATACTTTTAGTCATTAATCGTTTAGGCCCTGAAATATAAGGGATGGACATATTCATTCGGGAAGTTGCCGCTTGTTACGGGCAATTTCCCTTTTTTTGTATTATTATTATAGCTTTCCAAATAAGAAAATTGATAAGAGGTATGTTATAATAAGCGATATTCTGAGGAGGTTAGCATGGGGATCGGCAATATATACCGTAAATATTTCAAGAATAATCTGTTTATGAAAATAATTTTTTTCTTTTCCATCGTTACGATTGTGACAATAATAACGTTCTCTTACCTGATGTTTCTATCCATGTCGGAAGCCGCCATACAGCGGCAGATGAATGTTCAGAAGCGAGCCGTTGAAAGCGTTAGCATCTATATCAGCCGCAAGTACGAATCCGTCCAGAACATGATTCGCGATGTTTACCGGGACAGCGAGCTCGCCAACAATACCTCTTTTTTTATGGAGCATCCCTATGAGGAGTATGTTCGTTTCAGATTGGATAAGTTCTATAACGATAGCGGGGCAACGACTGATGCCGTGCAATTTTTCCGCAATAAAATGGAGGATGATCCCGACATTCGCAGCTTGATGCTATATAGTGCGGATCAACAGCATTTATATGCCTACAATCAGCATAAGCAGTTCAAAATCATTTCCACCAACGCCGCTCGTTCATTCATACCTGATGCCATGTATTTGGAAGAAGAAGCCCAGGTCTCTATCCCGAACGTTTGGGTGCGGAAAACGATTAGTTTGCCGGACGACCCCATGTACTCGCTTCGCGTGCCGATAAACAACAAGCAATCGCTGCGCAATATCGGACAACTGCTCGTATTTTTTGACGGGGAGCGGATTTGGGATAGTCTAGCCAACTATCGGGAGGATCTTAAAGGAACGATTGTTGTGCTGTCCGCGGATGGCAATGTGCTGTTCGATTCGTCAAATACGTTTTATGGCCAGAAGTACCCTTATGCCGAGCAGCTTAACTCGATTTATGATACGGGTGTCATCGGCGGGGGCATGACTGTAACGAAGCTGACCCAGAGCCAGGGAGGCTTCACCGTTCTCAGTGCCGTTCCTAAAGAGGAAATCGCCGCCACCTATGAGGGCATCCGGAACTCAATCATTATGATCGCCTTGGTTTGTATAGTGGTGGCTATCGTCGTTCCCTCCTTGTTCATCGGCAATTTTGCCAAACGAACCTATAACATTATCCGTTTTATGAGAAAGGTGAAGAAGGGCGACCTGAAGGCGCGCATCGAAGATTCTCGGGAGGATGAGCTTGGCCAAATTTCCAAGAGCTTCAATGATATGCTTGACGAATTGAACCTGTATATCGACCGGGTACTTAAGGCGGAAATCAAACAGAAGCATACCGAGCTTGCTGCGCTGGAGGCCAGGGTGAATCCCCACTTCTTATACAACACGCTTGAGGTTATCCGCATGCGGGCCATATCGCAAGGAGCTGGCGATGTGGCGGAGATGATCTACAGCTTGTCGGTTCTTTTCAAAAGCTATGTTCAGCAAAAGACCAACTACACGCTGAAGGATGAGCTGGAGGCCTGCCAATTGTATCTTGAGCTGTTTCGCATCCGCTATAGGGATAAATTCGCTTATACGATCCATTGCGACAAGTCCTTCGAGAGAATCCCGATTTTTAAGATGTCCTTGCAGCCGATCATTGAAAATTACATTTTGCACGGCATGAGACTTGATCGAAATGACAATCATATAGAAATATTCGTCGAGTCCAGCGGTGACGATTGCATCGTTCGGGTCAAGGATAACGGAAAGGGCATACAACCGGAACGGTTGGAGCAAATCATCTTGGGGCTATCCCGTCCGCAGGAGAACGCGGAGTCCTTCGGGCTGCGCAGCATACATGAAAGATTGGAGCTGCTCTTTGGAGAGAGCTACGGCTTGGAAATAGAAAGCGAGGAAGGACGGGGCACGACACTGACCGTACGTTTTCCCCGGCAGGGAGAGGGGGTAATCTATCATGTTTAAAGTATTTATCGTGGACGACGAACCGTTCATTATCGAAGGTCTTTACGATATTCTGGACTGGGCCAAGCTGGGGATGGAAATTGTAGGTCATGCCGAGAACGGCGCACTCGCGCTTGAAGCGATGAAGGGAACGCCGGCCGATATTTTGATCACGGATATTTCGATGCCGGTGATGAACGGGCTGGAGCTGATTCGCCAGGTTCGGGCCTTTCATCCCGAGCTCAAGGTTATCGTCCTTAGCGGCTATAATGAATTCGATTATTTGAAGGAAGGCATGGCTTTGGGCATAGAGAATTATCTGCTTAAGCCCATTAATTTGGAGGAATTCCAGGGAACGTTACAAACAGTTGTACAGAAATTGAACGCGACACGATCAGAGCTGGTTTTTAATGAGCACAGCATGCGGATTTTGAAGGATAATGTGATGTATCGCTGGCTCCGCAATCAAATTAGCCCGAAGGAATTCCGAGAGCGGGCAGATCTTCTGGGCACCCGATTGGATAAGCCCTTTGTGCAGGTCGCCGTTATCCGCGTCGAGCATTCGTTCGCGGAGGTGTTCGACTCCATTACGAATCAATTGATTCAGGCGTCCGATGTCGTTCCTTTTCGCGATATGGACGGCGATATTGTATTGGTCTTTAACATCGATGACGCAGCATCAGGCAAGGAGTATGCGGAATGGGTCAGCGATAATTTACGCCTGCTTCTATCTTCCCACAACAAGCTCTATGTCTCGCTTGGCAGCGTAGAGAGGATCGAGGAGGGCTCCCAAAGCTACGACAATGCCAAGCGGGCTCAGGAATATTTTATGGTCAGGCAGGCTGACCGGATTTTACGCTACGAGGATTTGGTCAGCCGGCAGCAGGAGACCCGTCTAAAGGACGGGCCGATCGACTGGGATGAATACGAGAAAGAGGTGATGGCGAAGGATACGGAGGCGCTGTATGTCCGAATTGAGAGGGATTTCACCTATCTGCAGCAATTGAAGGGCATTACGCCGGATATGCTCCAGGAGATGGCGATGGAATGGCTGATCCGCTTCAAAATGCTGCTTCAGAAAATCACCCATACCGAAGAGCCGGAGCTGTATAAGGGCGGCCTCAGCCAAATTCGGAGGACGTCGACGGTAGCCGGGCTGATCGAAATGATCAAGGAAGCAGCGGCGATGACAGTGGGCTTGCTGGATCGCGATGTGAAAAGTCCGGTCGTGCAGCAGGTGCTCAATTATATTCATGACTCGTACAATCAGGATTTGTCGCTTAAGGTGCTCGGCTCGATGTACAATATTCATCCGGTGTACCTGGGACAACTATTCCATAAAGAAGTCGACGAGACATTTACGGAATACATTAACCGGTACCGGATCGAGAAAGCGAAGGAGCTGCTCCGGACGACGAACCTGAAGGTGCAGGAAATCGCACGGAATGTCGGTTACTGGGAGACGGGGTATTTTTATAAACAATTCAAAAAATATGTTGGCATATCGCCGACCGAATTCAAAGGGCTTATCTAGCGCAAGAGTCGCTGGAAAGCTCTTTTCTTTATTTTCGACCATGATTTATTTAATTTAGCTTCTATTTGAAAATGCTTTCATAAATTACAGTAAAGATAGTCCTTACAAGAAAGACAAGGCGAAAAGCCAGCCTGCGAACGGCAATCCGGTCATCCTCTAACGGGAGCCGAAGCTTGAATAATTCGGAAATCCGGAGGAACGATAGCGTTGTCATGCTTTATCATTCGACAGGCTACAACAAAGGGGAGGTTCACAAGTAATGGCTAAACAAAGAAAAAGATTTTCCCTGGTGCTTGCGTCTCTGATGGCGCTTACAATGGTGCTCAGTGCATGCGGAGGCGGCAAGGCTAATGACAGTGGGGCGGCTGCTGGCTCGGGGGGCGGCTCGGATAAGCCGGTTGAGCTAATCTGGTACACCATCGGCACACCGCAGAAAGATGTCGACAGAGTTATGGAGGAAGTCAATAAATACACAACAGAAAAAATCAATGCAACGGTCAAAATGAAAATGATCGACTTCGGCGACTATACGCAAAAAATGCAAGTCATGGCCGCATCCGGCGAGCCGATGGATATTTTATTCACTAGCTCATGGGCCTTCGATTACGTACAAAATGCGCGCAAAGGCGCATTTATGGAAATCGACGAGCTGCTGGAGACGCATGGAAAAGGCATCAAGGAAGTACTGAACCCTGCTTTCCTAGAAGGCTCCAAGGTCGACGGGCATAACTATGGGGTTCCTGCCAACAAGGAGTTGCCGGCTCAGGAGGTTTATCGTTTCAATCAAGAATTGCTTGATAAATACAATTTAGACATTTCGAGCGTTCGCTCACTTGAAAGCCTTGAGCCTCTGCTGAAGGTCATTAAGGAGAATGAAACGGGCATAACGCCATATGCCATCGTGAGTGACCATGTGCCGCTGATGCCGTTCGACTATGTGATTGAAAAAATGCCGATGGCGGTTTACATGGGTACGGAGGACTATAAAGTCGTGAACATCCTGGAAACCGAAGAAGTGAAGGAAACATTGAAGACGATGCGCAAGTTTTATCAGGCCGGCTACATTTCTCCAGAGGCAGCAACCACGACTTCAGTAGACGATTTGTATAAATCCGGAAAATGGTTCGCGGATCGTGCTGCTACACAACCGCTGGCTAACAACCTCTGGTCTGCAAGCTACGGTTACCCTGTAACCTCAACGCCGGCTGGCGATGCTTATGTATATAACTGGTCTGTCATGGGTTCGATGCAGGCGATTTCCGCGAACTCGAAATACCCTGAGAAAGCCATGGAATTCTTGAACCTGCTCAACACAGACCCTGTGCTTCGCAATATGATCGATTCCGGGATCGAAGGCGTTCACTATGAGAAAGTCGGCGACAACGTCATGAAAAACCTGGAGGAATCCAAGAACTATGACATGCCTACCTTCTCCTTGGGGAATATCCTGATTACCTACTTGAATGAGAACGATCCTGCCGACAAATGGGAGCAATTCAAGGAGTTCAACGCTTCGGGTGAAAACGCGCCGCTGCTGGGCTTCAACTTCGATGCGACGAATGTAGCCAGTGAAATTGCCGCCGTTCAGAACGTCAAGGACGAGTTTTGGGCATCTCTCATGACAGGTACGGTAGATCCGGAAGAGTATTTGCCGAAAGCAAACGAGAAATTCAAAGCCGCAGGTCTGGACAAGATTATGGCGGAGGCTCAGAAACAGATTGACGAGTGGAGAGCTGCGAACAACAAATAGGAACGAATCGAAGATCGGGCGGGTGAATGGCCCTCCTGGTCTTCTTTTTCAATAACCAACAGGAGGGGTAAGCGTGAGAAAAATCGGCAGCTTTTTTAAAGACATCGCGAAAAACAAAGTTATGCTGCTCATGGTTTTGCCGGGTGCATTATGGTTTCTCTTCTTCTCCTATCTGCCGATGCTGGGTACCGTCATTGCCTTTAAGCAGTACCGTTTCCATAGAGACGGCTTCTGGGCGAGTATCGTGAACAGTAAATGGGTCGGATGGGACAATTTCAAGTTTCTGTTCAGCACGAACGACGCTTACGTCATTACGCGCAACACGCTGCTGTATAATCTAGCATTTATTTTTATCGGTTTAATAATGTCCGTATTATTGGCCATTGTACTTTCCGAAATCGTAAACAAACGCTTAGCGAAAATATATCAAACCGGCATGTTTCTCCCGTATTTCTTGTCTTGGGTCATCGTCGGCTATTTTGCGTTCAGCTTCCTGAGCTCCGAGCGCGGGCTGCTGAATCAAGTATTCAAAGGTCTAGGCATGGATCCAATCCAATGGTATGCCGATCCGAAATATTGGCCGTTCATCATTATTTTGGTCTATCTGTGGAAGGCGGTCGGCTACAACAGCGTAGTCTATTTGGCGGCAATTATGGGGATCGACAGGTCGCTATATGAAGCAGCGATGATCGACGGTGCGAACAAATGGCAGCAAATTCGCCGCATCACGGTGCCGATGCTTGCTCCGATCATTACGATTATGACGCTGCTTGCGATCGGAAAAATATTCTATGCAGACTTCGGTCTCTTCTACCAGGTGCCGAGAAACTCCGGAAGCCTGTATGCTGTGACGAACGTCATCGATACGTATGTATACCGCGGTCTGAAGACGACTGGCGAAATCGGCATGAGTACCGCAGCAGGCCTGTATCAGTCAATTGTAGGCTTTACGCTCGTCATGACGTCAAACTACATCGTGCGCAAGTTCGATAAGGACAACGCATTGTTCTAGAAGGGAGTGAGAAGCAAAATGGCTCAAAGTGCTTTAAAAACTAGGGATTTTCACCATTTATCCAAGCCTTGGAATATCATATTCAATCTGGTTGCCGGGATTTTCTCCTTTATGTGCGTATTTCCATTTCTATTCGTAGTCATCATTTCCTTCACGGATGAAGGAGTACTGGCGCGTGACGGCTACCGTCTACTGCCTGCCAAGTGGAGTCTTGAAGCCTACAAATACGTGTTTCAAACGGGGGATACGCTGCTCCGTTCGTATGGAGTAACGATATTCGTAACCGTCGTAGGGACGATGATCAGTCTATTGTTTATCGCATTTTATGCTTATGCCATCTCGCGCAAAAGCTTTAAATATCGCAACTTTTTCTCTTTCTTCGCCTTCTTTACCATGCTGTTCAACGGCGGGCTCGTTCCGACGTACATCGTTACAACGCAGCTGCTCGGCTTGAAAGATACGATTTGGGCGCTGATTCTGCCGCTGGCCGTGAATGCATTCTATATTATGATTTTGCGAACCTTCTATAGTACGAGTGTTCCGGATGCGATTTTGGAATCGGGTAAAATCGACGGTGCGGGCGAATTCCGTATTTTCCTGAAGCTTGTATTGCCGCTGTCTCTGCCCGGCTTGGCTACGATCGGGCTGTTCAGCACGCTAGGCTACTGGAATGACTGGTTCAATGCCCTGCTCTATATCGACAATCCTAATCTGGTTCCGCTGCAATCGATGCTGATGCGGATCGAGACGAGCATGCAATTCATTATGCAAAATTCTCAGAATAGCTCACTTAGCCTGGAGGCGCTGCGTTCGATGCCGCAGGATACATCCCGTATGGCGATGGTTGTGCTCGCGACGGGGCCGATTATTTTTGCTTATCCTTTCTTCCAGCGCTATTTTATTCAAGGTCTGACCATTGGCGCTGTTAAAGAATAAGATCATCGAGGTAGAGGAGAGAGTGGAGACGATGACCATGATCTATAAAGATATCAACAAACCAACGGAAGAACGTGTAGAGCATTTGCTCGGGCTTATGACTTTGGAAGAAAAGGCGGGACAGCTGATTCAAAATTTCGGCTGGCAAGCCTATGAGAATATAGATGGAAAAATCAGTCTTGCTGAATCCTTCAAGGAACAGGTGAAAAGCGGAGGTGTTGGCTCTCTTTACGGCACGCTTCGAGCCGACCCATGGACAGGGGTTACGCTGGAGACGGGGCTGTCTCCCCGGGAGGGGGCCGAGGCAGTAAATGAAATTCAGCGCTACGCCATCGAGAATTCCCGGCTCGGCATTCCGATTCTGATTGGGGAGGAATGCTCGCACGGCCATATGGCGATCGGCGCGACAGTGTTCCCCGTGCCGCTGTCCCTCGGCAGCACTTGGAATGTGGAGCTGTATCGCGAGATGTGCCGGGCTGTCGCATTGGAGACGAGAAGCCAAGGCGGCGCGGTCACTTACTCACCTGTGCTGGATGTCGTTCGCGATCCGCGCTGGGGCCGGACGGAGGAGTGCTTCGGGGAAGATCCGCATCTCATTAGCGAAATGGCGGTCGCTTCGGTAAAAGGACTGCAGGGAGATTCGCTAGATCGGGAAGATGCCGTTGCGGCTACCCTCAAGCATTTTGTCGGATATGGCAGCTCCGAAGGCGGCAGAAATGCCGGGCCTGTACACATGGGCATGCGAGAGCTGCTGGAAGTAGATATGCTTCCGTTCAAGAAGGCGGTCGAAGCAGGCGCGTTGTCGATTATGCCGGCTTACAACGAAATTGACGGGGTTCCTTGCACGACGAATCGGGAGCTTCTGGATGATGTGCTTCGCTCGGAGTGGGGCTTCGACGGCATGATCATTACCGATTGCGGGGCGATCGATATGCTCGCGGCGGGGCATGATGTAGCTGAAGATGGAATGGATGCCGCGATTCAGGCCATTACCGCAGGCATTGATATGGAAATGTCCGGCGAAATGTTCGGCAAGTACCTGGTTGAAGCGGTACGCCAAGGAAAGTTGGATGTAGAAGTGGTCGATACGGCCGTGCGTCGGGTGCTGACGCTGAAATTCAAGCTGGGCTTGTTCGAGCGTCCGTATGCCGACCCGGAGCGGGCGGCGGAGGTGATCGGCTGCGATCAGCATAAAGAGCTGGCTCGCCAAATCGCTGGCGAAGGCATCGTCCTGCTGAAGAACGAGGGAGGCATTCTGCCGCTGTCGAAAACGGCAGGCAAGGTCGCGGTCATCGGGCCGAATGCGGACGTAGGGTACAACCAGCTCGGGGATTATACGTCCCCTCAGCCGAAGGATAAGGTAGTCACCGTGCTGGACGGCATTCGCAGCAAGCTTGCCGACCAGCCGGAACGGGTGCTGTATGCGCCGGGATGCCGCATTAAGGGAGATTCCAGGGAAGGCTTCGAATATGCACTATCCTGCGCAGAGCAGGCCGATACGATCGTTATGGTCGTTGGAGGCTCCAGTGCCCGCGATTTCGGCGAGGGCACGATCGATCTGCGGACGGGGGCATCCAAGGTGACGGAAAATTCCTGGAGCGACATGGACTGCGGCGAAGGGATCGACCGCATTTCTCTGCAATTGTCGGGCGTACAGCTGGAGCTTGTTCAAGAGATTCACAAGCTGGGCAAGCCGGTCATCGTCGTCTACATTAATGGACGGCCGATTGCCGAGCCATGGATCGAGGATCATGCTCATGCCGTCGTGGAGGCTTGGTATCCGGGGCAAGAGGGCGGTCATGCGGTCGCGGACGTGTTGTTCGGCGATGTGAACCCTTCAGGGCGTCTGACGATATCGATTCCGAAGCATGTCGGCCAGCTTCCGGTCTACTATAACGGCAAGCGCTCGCGGGGCAAGCGTTATTTGGAGGAGGACTCCCAGCCGCGCTATCCGTTCGGTTACGGTCTGAGCTACACCGAGTTTGCTTATTCCGATCTGCGAATCGAGCCGGAGGTCATTTCGGCGGATGAGGAGGCTGTCGTCAGCCTAACCGTGACGAATGCCGGTCAGCTTGCAGGAGCAGAGGTCGTGCAGATGTACATTTCCGATGTAGCGAGCAAAATAACAAGACCGGCCAAGGAACTGAAGGGCTTTGAGAAGCTCCGGCTCGCGCCGGGGGAAAGCCGGGAAGTAAGCTTTAAGGTCGGCCGGGAACAGTTGGAGTACATCGGGCTCGATCATAAACCGGTCGTGGAGCCGGGGCAATTCAAAATCTATGTCGGCAAGCACGTGAACGACGGACAGAGCGTTGAGCTCAGGGTACGGGAGGAGGAATAGCGATGGAACGGATCAGGAGATTCATTCGTGAGTTGTCGGAATGTCAGTGGCTCGAGTACCGTGAACTGACGAATTGGGATATTTCTTATGCGACGTATCATTTGCCTGGTCAGTATGAGCATTTCGGAACGTATACCGAAGGACGGAATTTGCAGCGGTTCCCGAGTACGCAGGGGACGACCTATTTTTTCAGACAAAAGCTTGAAATTCCTGCGGCTTGGCTCAATGGGCTTAACGGAGGAAACAGCCAAAACAGCCAAAACGAGCATAATGAGCATAACGCCCAAATCGGTCTTATATTTGATGCCCGCGGCGAAGGGCTGCTTCGAATCAATGGAGCCTCCTATCAGGGACTTGATAGTAACCATACATTTGTTACATTGCGGCCGGAGCGGGATGGCAGCGTCCTTGAGCTTGAAATTGAGCTTTTCGATCCGATTCCCGAGCCGGTAGATCCACTGAATCAGCAGGCGGTTATCCAGCCGCCGATTACATCGATACGCAGTAGTCTGGTGCTGGTGAATCGTGCTGTGCAAAGCCTGATGTACACGGTTACGATCGTCCGCGACTCCGCGCTGCTGCTGCCGGAACAGGATTTCCGGCGTACTCGGCTGATCGAGGCGCTGTATCATGCGATGGATCAGTTTGTGTCCTTGGGCAAGAAGGAAGTCTGTAACGGTAAAGCCGTTGAACATATAGAGAAAGGCCTAAAGGAAAGAATCCGGGAAATTGGCGGAAATGCGGAAGGCACGCTGCATATGGTAGGGCAATCGCATATCGATATCGCCTGGCTGTGGCCGATACGAGAGACGGTTCGCAAGGCGAGCCGCACCTTCTCTACGGTCGATGCCCTGATGGATGAGTATCCGCAGTATCGTTATGCGCAAAGCCAGCCGCAATTGTTCGCTTATTTGAAGGATAACGACCCAGAGCTGTATGAACGCGTCAAAGAAAGAATCCGGGAAGGGCGCTGGGAGCTTGTTGGCGGTATGTGGGTCGAACCGGATTTGAATATTCCGAGCGGCGAATCGCTGATGCGGCAAATGCTGTACGGTCAGCGGTTTTACCAAGAGGAATTCGGCATGACGTCAAATATCGAATGGCTGCCGGATACGTTTGGATACTGCGCTTCGCTGCCGCAAATTTTGCAGCATGGCGGTATTCGCTACTTCATGACTACGAAGCTGGGCTGGAACGACACGAATGTGTTTCCGTATGATCTGTTTCACTGGGTCGGCATAGATGGAACGGCGATGCTCTCCTATTTGAATCATGGCGTAAACGAGAACACGCTGCCGAAGGATGTGCATGATCACTGGCAGTCCTACCGGGAAAAGGCCGAGCATAACGAGCAAATGCTGCTCTATGGCCATGGGGACGGCGGAGGCGGCGTCACCCGTGAAATGCTGGAGTATATTGACCGCGCAGAGCTAATGGTCGGGCAGCCTGCCAGCCGGTACAGTACGGCGAAGGAGTTCTTCGCCGGGATCACGGAGGCGGAGCCGAAGCTGCCGGAATGGCACGGCGATTTGTACCTGGAGCTGCACCGCGGAACATATACGACCCATGGCCGCAACAAGCTGAACAATCGAAAGGCGGAAATATTGTATCGCGAGGCTGAGCTGTGGAACGCGTTGGCGGTGCAGGATATGAAGCCGGAGCTGCAGCAAGAGGTCGATCAGCGTCTCCATGACGGCTGGAAGCTGATTCTGCTGAACCAGTTCCATGACATTATCCCTGGCTCGGCGATTACCGAGAGCTATGTTACTTCCATGAAGGAGTATGCCGAAGTATTCGACCATGGCCAGTTTGCGCTGAAGCATGGCGTTAACGCACTGGCGGAAATGATTACGACAATACCAGGCACAGATACAGGGAATGATGGAGCCCAAGGTATTAGCCAAGACGACGCGGGTAAGCCCTATATTATTTTTAACAGTCTGGGGTGGAGCCGCAGTGAAGTTGTCGCCATTGAAATCGAAGAGAGTAATGCGCAAAAGAATGCTTCCCCTGCTGGTGTTGCTGCTTATGATGCGGAAGGACAGCGCCTCACGCTTGACGTTTACACCAATGAACAGGGCAAGCGGACAGCATCGGTACTGGTAAAAAATATTCCGGCCTTCGGTTATACGACAATTTGGATCAAGAAGGACGGTGCAACGGCTGACGCGTCAGCAGATCATGGACATAATACGTCAGTTGATCATGTGCTGCACAGCAGTGAGAACTCTACTATGCCTGCTGACAAAGCCGAAGCCAAGCAGGAGCTTGGCGACATCTGGGAGACGGAATATTACCTTGTCCGCTTCAATCCAAGAGGCGAAATCATCAGCCTGTTCGACAAGCGGGCGAGTCGCGAGATTGTGAAGCAAGGGGAAGCCGCCAATAGGTTTCATTTCTTCCATGATCGTCCGACACTATGGGACGCATGGGATATCGATGACCGTTACGAACAGCAGCCGGCGGGAGAGGCTGAGCTGCTGGAGAAGCGCATTTTGCGGACGGGGGCGACCAAGGACGTGCTTCGCTTCCGGTGGAGCATCAGCCAGTCGATCATTACGCAGGATGTGATTTTCTATCACGATAGTCCGCGCATCGACTTCAAGACACATGTCGACTGGAATGAGGCGCATAAGCTCCTCAAGGTCGGCTTCCCGATCGATGTCGTGACGGACAAGGCGACCTATGAAATACCTTTCGGGGCCTTAGAACGTACGACTCACCGCAATACGAGCTGGGAGCAGGCGCAATATGAGGTGTGCGGTCATCGCTTTGTCGATGTGTCCGAGCGGGGGTATGGCGTAAGCCTGCTCAATGATAGCAAATACGGCTACGATGTTCAGGGCAGCACTATCCGGCTATCCTTGCTGCGCGCGCCGAAATGGCCCGATATAACGGCGGATCTTGGCGAGCATGAGTTTATATACTCGCTTTACCCTCACCAAGGGGACTGGCAGTCTGCGCATACGGTAAGGCAAGCGTCTGAGCTGAACCATGCTTCCGTCATTGCCGCCGCTGAGCGCAGACAAGGCCAGCTTCCTGCGGAGCATTCTTTCATCGCCTTCACGGGAGAGCACGTGATCATCGATACCGTCAAGCCGGCAGAGGATGGAAGCGGGACGATCCTGCGTTTCTATGAATCCTCCGGGGGCCGGGAGGACGTGGAGCTTCGCTGGGCACAGCCTGTGCAGGACGCTTGGCTGTCTAATGCACTGGAAGTGGAAGAGGAACGGCTAAATCATGACAACGGGGTCATTGCTCTGTCTTTTGCACCGTATGAAATTAAGACCATTAAGATTAAGCATTAATTCTTTAGCACCAGCAACAATATCAGAGCAAGCAGTCACAATTAAGCATTCATTGCTTCATTCAGTCAATAGTTCTAATCACACTCATGAGCCTATACTACTCGACATATTAAGGAGAGAAACGACATGGAACAATTCAGATTGCCGAAAATTCCAATGCCGAAGCTGGAGCTGCCAAGGGCTGTGGAGGAGGTATTGCAGGAGGCCGAGGAGAAGCTGGCGCACCGTCCTAAGCTGTTGAAGCTGTTCAAGAATACTTTTCCCAACACGCTGGAGACAACCACCAAGCTGATGGATGACGGTACAACCTTCGTCATTACCGGCGATATTCCGGCGCTATGGCTGCGCGACTCCGTGGAGCAGGTCATTCATTACGTTCCTCTAGCTAAGAATGACGCGGATTTGCAGCGTATTATCGGCGGGCTGATCAAGCGCCATATTCAATATATCCATATCGACCCGTATGCCAATGCGTTTAATGAGACTGCCAATGACTGGCACTGGAACACAACGGACGAGACAGAAATGTCGCCATGGGTATGGGAGCGGAAGTTCGAAATCGATTCATTATGCTTCGTGGTTCGCCTTGCATATATGTATTGGAAAGAGACGGAGCTTACCGATATTTTTGATGCGGGATTTAAAGCGGCTATGCGTAAAATCGTCGATGTTTTCAAAGTAGAGCAGCGTCATTTCGAGCAATCGTCCTATCGTTTTACCCGCAATAATGGGATACCGGAGGACTCCCTTCGCAACAACGGGATGGGGATGCCAGTCAATTATACCGGCATGATCTGGTCAGGCTTTCGTTCGAGCGACGATGCCTGCGATTTCCACTACAACATTCCAGGCAATATGTTTGCGGTCGTGGCTTTGCGTCAGATGCAGGAGTTTGCGGAATGGGTATTCCGGGATATGGACTTCCTAGCGGAGCTGAAGGAGCTTGAGTTTGAAGTGGACTACGGAATCAAGCTGTACGGCATTTACCGCCATCCGGAATTCGGGCCGATTTATGCTTACGAAACCGACGGCTACGGCAACTACTGTCTGATGGATGATGCGGGAACACCGGGATTGATGTCGATTCCGTATCTCGGCTATGTAACGGCAGACGATGAAATTTATCAAAATACTCGCCGTTTCGCGCTCAGCAAAGAGAACCCGTTCTACTTCGAAGGCAAGGCGGCGCGAGGAATTGGCAGCCCGCATACGCCGAAGGATTACATCTGGCATATGGCTCTGTCCATGCAAGGCATTACCGCTCAGACGAAGGAAGAGAAGCTGGAAATGATCGCGCTGCTGGAATCGACAGACGCCGATACAGGCTTTATGCATGAAGGCTTCCATGCGGACGATCCTAAGGTCTTTACGCGGAGCTGGTTCGCTTGGTCGAACAGCTTGTTCTCCCAGCTTGTGTACCGTGCGATGAAGGAAGGCATTTTGTAAGCCCAGCCCCCTTGTGGTTTTGTAAGATTTTCGGCTATTAGCAAGCCCTTTGGTTATGGATTGAACCCCAATTTCAATGAACGATAACCCAAGTGTAATTTTCATACAAAGGAGACATGAACCATGAGCAAAATTATTGGAGAGTCCTTAAAAAACATCCCTTGGCAGGATAAGCCTGCTGGTTTGAATGCGCCGGTCTGGCGTTATTCCGCAAATCCGATTATCGAGAGAAATGCGATACCGAATTCCAACAGTGTATTCAACTCCGCCGTTGTTCCATTCGAGGGCAAGTTTGCCGGCGTGTTCCGCTGCGATTCCCGATCCGTGAGCATGGATATTTTCGCGGGATTTAGCGATGATGGCGTGAACTGGACGATCAATCACGAGCCGATTGTTTTTGAGGGCGACCCTGAAATCACCAAACGGGAATATCGTTACGACCCACGGGTGATTAAGATTGGGGAACGCTATTACATTACCTGGTGCAACGGCTACCATGGCCCAACCATCGGAATCGGCTATACGACCGACTTCAAAACGTTCCACCAGCTAGAAAATGCCTTTTTGCCATATAACCGCAACGGAGTGCTGTTCCCGCGCAAAATCGGTGATTATTATGCTATGGTCAGCCGTCCGAGCGATACGGGGCACACGCCTTTTGGGGATATTTTTTACAGTGTAAGCCCGGATCTCACGTTTTGGGGAAAGCACCGCTATGTGATGGGTACCGTCAGCGGCGATGAATCCGCCTGGCAGTCCAAAAAAATCGGGCCCGGCCCGGTTCCAATCGAAACCGATAAGGGCTGGCTGTTGATTTATCACGGTGTAATCAATACTTGTAATGGATTTGTTTACCGTATGGGCTGCGCTCTGCTTGATTTGGATGAGCCGTGGAAGGTGATCGCTAGATCGCGCAACTACATTCTCGGCCCGGAAACGCTGTACGAATGTGTAGGCGACGTGCCGAATGTAACCTTCCCTTGCGCTGCTTTGACGGATGCAGATACCGGCCGCATTGCGATCTATTACGGCTGTGCCGACACGGTAACGGGACTGGCCTTCACGACGGTGGATGAGCTGCTGAGCTATATGGAGGAGTATCCATTATAAACTGAATTTGGTTGTTGATATAAATCGTTAAAGAAGGCAGGTAATCGAGACATGGAAAAAACAAAAACAGCGCACATCATTTCCCATACCCACTGGGATCGGGAATGGTATTTGCCTTATGAGAAGCATCATGTAAGGCTGGTGCAGCTTATCGATGCTTTGCTGGACAAGCTGGACGGAGATAGCGAATTCCGCAGCTTTTATCTCGATGGACAGACGATTATCCTGGAGGACTACCTTCAGGTTCGCCCGGAAAATCAGGAGCGGCTGCAGCGGCATATTACCGACGGACGCTTGCTAATCGGCCCCTGGTATATATTGCAGGATGCCTTTCTGACGAGCGGGGAAGCCAATGTGCGGAACATGCAAATCGGGCATCAGGATGCCAAGCGTTACGGAGAGGTCGCCAAAATTGGCTACTTCCCGGATACGTTCGGGCTGGTGGGACAGACTCCGCAGCTTATGCAGCAGTCCGGGATTACGAACGTGTTCTTCGGACGCGGCGTGAAGCCGACCGGGTTCAACAATACGGTATCGGATGCGGGTTATGAGTCCTCCTTCTCGGAGCTGATCTGGGAGGGACCGGACGGCTCCAAGGTGCTCGGCATTCTATTTGCGAACTGGTACTCGAACGGGAATGAAGTTCCGGTGGACGAAGCAGAAGCAAGAGCGTTCTGGGATCGCAAGCTGGCGGATGCGGAGAAATACGCCTCGACGAGCGAACTGCTGTTCATGAACGGCTGCGATCACCAGCCAGTGCAGCTGGATTTGCCGGAGGCGATCGAAACAGCGCGGAGGCTGTACCCGGATACGGAATTCGTTCATTCGAATTTTCCGGACTACTTGCAGGCGGTGGAGCAGGCAATGGATAACGACAGTCTGTCGACCGTAAAAGGCGAGCTTCGCAGCCAGCGTACGGACGGCTGGGGCACGCTCGTCAATACGGCGTCGGCTCGCGTCTATTTGAAGCAGATGAACCAGAAAGGGCAGGCGCTGCTGGAAAAGGTTGCGGAACCGTTGGCATCGTTTGCTCAGGTGCTCGGCCAGGACTATCCGCATCACTTGTTTACCTATGCCTGGAAGACGCTGATGCAGAACCATCCGCATGATAGCATTTGCGGCTGCAGCGTAGATGAGGTTCACCGCGAAATGGTGACGCGCTTTGATAAGAGCCGCCATGTCGCGGAGTCGATCATCGACGATAGTAAGCAGGCGATCGCTTCAGCGGTGGATACATCTGTCTTCGCTTCCTTTGGCGAGGATGCGCTGCCGCTTGTAGCGATGAACACGACAGGCTGGAAGCGTTCCGGCACGATTAGTGTCGAGCTGGACGCAGCCCGTCTGTATTTACGGGAAGGCTTTACGCTTGAGGAGACGGCTCGCCGCATGAAAGAGGTCGACCTCTCCGGCCGCGTGCTTGTAGACGATCAAGGAAATACGCTCGATGTGACGGTAGAGGATCTCGGCTTGCTGTTCGGCTATGATCTGCCGGACGACAAGTTCCGTCAGCCGTATATGTGCCGCCGGGTGAAGCTGACGTTCCTGGCGGAGCAGGTGCCTGCGCTTGGGCTGCGTGCGTATGCCTGGGTACGCCGTACCGAGGCTGCAGCTTCTAGTGCAGGTGCAGCCGGCTCTGGTTCGGACGCTGCTGCTTCCTGTTTAGGCACTGCAGTTTCCGGTTCAGGCGCTGCAATTTCAAACGTCGGCTCCTCGCTGCTGCGCGGCGAACGTATGATGGAGAACGAATTGCTTCAGGTCGAGGTTGCTGCCGATGGTTCGTTCTCGCTGACAGACAAGGCGACTGGCCGCGTCTACCGCGATCTTGGCATATATGAGAACACGGGAGATATCGGGAACGAGTATATGTACAAGCAGCCGGAGGGTGAGGCAGCGCTGACGACGAAGGGGCTTCAGGCTAGTATTTCTATACTGGAGGATACCTCCTACCGCGCATCCTTAGAGATTTTGCATGATTGGGAGATTCCGGCTTCGGCGGATGCCAAGCTCGATGAGGAGCAGCGTGCACTCGTGTACTATCCGGAACGTAAAGCTCAGCGCAGCCGGGAGACTGTAAGTTTGAAGCTGCGGACGATCTTGGCTCTGGAGCGGGGCGGCAGAGGGGTTCATATCGAGACGACCATCGATAACAAGGCCAAAGATCATCGGGTACGGGCTTTGTTCCCGACGGATCTGTCGGCTTCCGTGCATCATGCGGATTCGATGTTCGAAGTCCCGGTACGGGACAATGAGCCAGCGCCGGAATGGGTCAATCCAAGCAACACGCAGCATCAGCAGGCGTTCGTGGATTTGAGCGACGAGGCGGCTGGAGCAGGCTTAACCGTGGCTAACCTCGGCTTGAATGAATACGAGGTGCTGCGCGACGGGCGCAATACGATTGCGATCACATTGCTGCGCAGCGTGGGCGAGCTTGGCGACTGGGGCTTGTTCCCGACGCCAGAAGCGCAGTGCCTTGGGGAGCATACGGCGCACATGATGCTGATCCCGCATTCCGGAGACGGCATGACGTCTGGTGCTTATGCGGAAGCCTACCAGTTCCAGATTCCGTGGACGGTATGCCAGACCGGGGTGCATGAGGGAGTTATTGCATCAGACTATACACCGTTTCAGTGGGAGAGCCCAGAGCTGGCCTTCTCTTCATTGAAAATGAATGAGGAGACGGGAGATCTGCTGCTGCGTTGGTATAATATGAGCAATCAGGCGGCAGAGCTCACGTTGACCTCGGACATGAATCAGAAGTATTTCTATAAAACGACGATTCTGGAAGAGCCGCAGGAGCCAATTTTCGGCAATGCCGCAGGCGGATTATCCCTGCTGGTGCAGCCAAGCGAGATTGTGACCTTGGGTCTTCGGCGATAAGTCGCGACCAGCTTCCTTCCAAAGACTGTCTCCAACGCCAATAGGCTCGGAGGCAGTCTTTTTGCTTTGGTGCGGAAATTGACTTTCGAAATGCAGTTAATAAAATGGGTCGACAACAAGCGAAGTGGATTGTTACCCTCATTTGTCTAGTGGTAGGGACACTATGCGGATAAGTACATGCGCGAAGGCTGGGATGGAATCAGGCTGCTACTATTATGTCGATATAAAACATCTGCTTGCGAATAACAAGAGATTAGCTGGAGGATTTCCGGCTTAGCCTAGAAACCGGTGCTTGACCAACGGGATAGCCTCGGACGAGTGGCCTGCCTGGAACAGTGCTAAGCTAACGGTTGTCATTGTGCTTAATCGACCTAAAAAACGGAGGTTTCTTATCTAACGGTTGTATGCGCTCTTATTTAGACGAAACAGCCCCCCTGCCTACGAAAAAACGGGAAATAGCCAGGCTGGCAACCGTTACATTTTGCAAACCTCATTTTTACCCAAATAGCGCCGTTCGCAACCATTAGACTTTTCTAGCGCCGTTGGCAACCATTAGATTTTTGTGGCATCGCTAACAACCATTAGACTTTTCTAGCGTTGCTTACAACTATTAGGCTTTTGTAGCATCGCTGGCAACCAATAGATTACTTTAGCGCCGCTCGCAACCATTAGTTTTTTCGCCCACTATTACGCACTTGTCTTTACAATCTCGCATCTACTCTTCTGATCAGGCACCGATTTCGGTATTGAGCTGGTATTCCCGTTAATCCCCGGGCTGGGCTTAGTTAAGCACGTTATTTCAGGAGCTTTCTAATAGTTAAGCAATGATCTAAGGAATAAAATAAAGCCCCTCTTTACAAGCAGTGGAAGCACATCGGTGATCGCTAGGCAATGTACAGATGTCTTCGCTCGCTGCTGGCTAAGAGGGGCTAATATTTTAATGAATGATGGAGATCCGGATTAGAGCGGACTGTCGTCAGACTTCGTTCCAGATCCGGTTTACGTTGTCGAAGGCGATTTTCGTGGCTGCTCGGCAATCCTCCATGCCCTCATATTCGATGGACATGTAGCCGTTGTATCCAGACGCCTTGATCAAACGCAGAATCTCATATAGATCGAGATCGCCATGTCCGGCGATGGCGCCGCGCAGATAGTCGCCGCCTGTGCTTTTAAACCAGCCTTCCCCCGGGTAGCGGTACGAAGGGCGGATGTAAAAATCCTTGATATGGATCATGGAGGCATACGGCAGGTTGTTTTTTACGGCAGCCACCGGATTTTCGTCAACACACACGAAGTTGCCGACGTCGAGCGTCGTCTTGAAGTTCGGGCGGTCTACCGCATGGATAAGCGCTTGTACCCGATCGCTGGCTTGGACATAGTAGCCGTGATTCTCCACGCTCGTCGTAATATCAAATTGCTTGGCATGATCGGCAATGCGCTGGCAGGCCGCAGCAATTTTGTCCAAGTCTTCATTGAAACGGGCAATGGAAGTGTCCGGGCGGGAAGCGACGTCATGGCGCATCAGCTTGGCACCCAGGCGATGAACGCGGTCTACCTCGCGAATGAGCCGGGCGATTTCCGCTTCGTACTGCTCCTCCGTCTCCGTGATAAAGTTGCCGCCGATGGCATAGTTGGAAATGTCGATGCCGAGGGCAGCAGCTTTCTCCCTGATTTGATCCTCCAACTCTGGATTCGCCTCAAAGTCAAAGCCGAGGTTCGGCACAATCTCGATATGGCTGGCGCCGATTTCCGCCACCCATTCGAGGACGCCGCCAATGGTCATGCTGCCGGCGTGCATCGCTTGATATAAGCTGTAAGAGCTGATTCCTAGTTTCATAAGGATGACTCCTTTTCGGTAGGTTTAGGTGTGGTGAGTTTCTGTTCCTAACTAGATAATAAAAACATGCGCCTGATGCAAGGCAGCTATCTGCCGCATGCTGATTTGTTTGTGTCAGGCTGGCTCTAGCCCCGGTAAGCGCGAATGAATTCTACGGCTTTACGGATATCCTCCGCCGGGTTGTCGCCGACCTCGCGCTCAATCGTCAAATAGCCCTTGTAGCCAATTTCCTGCAATGCCGCAAAATAAGCCGGGAAGTCGACCACGCCTTCGCCCAGCGGGAGCTCTTCAAAGGCAGCTCCAGAGGAGGCCATTTCGGCGATTTTCTCGTGATCCATAGCGCCGTATCCCAGGAAGCCGTATACATCCCTCGGATCAACCGGGCGCAGTCGCCGTCCGTCTTTGACATGGGTATGGACAAGGTAGTCCTTCAGAAGCTTAACGCCTTCCACGGGATCATCGCCCGTCACCATGACCATGTTCGCCGGGTCAAAATTGACGGAGACGCCGTTTGTGCTCAGCGTGTCCAGGAAGCTCTTTAAATGTGCGGCTGGCTCGGGGCCAGTCTCAATGGCGAAATAAGCGTTCATGCTCTTCGCGTATACGCCGAGCTCTTCACAAGCCTCCTGCATGGCATTGTAGATACGGCCATTCTTATCGTCCGGGACGATGCCGATATGTGTCGTTACAACGTTGCTGCCCAGCTCGACAGCTAAGTCGAGGATACGCTTAGACTTTTCGATTTTCTCGGGATTGGCTTCTGCATCCTGGAACCCATGTCCGGCCAGATCACCGCATAGGGCGGAGATTTCAAGCCCAAGCCCGTCGATATAGCTGCGCAGCTCCTTGCGCTTGGCTGGTGTAAGCACCGCAGGATCCATTTCGCCGGATACGGCGTAGATTTGTACCCCTTCCGCGCCGACTTCCTTCGCTTTTTTCAACCCTTCCGTTACGCCAACTCCAAAGCTGTCTACAATAACACCAATTTTGTTGTTTAGTTTCATCTTTCCTTCGCCTCCTTTAATACATTCAAGAGAAAAATTCGTCCTTCCAGCCCGTAACAAGCAACAAAGTCGACTTTTTAGCACCGATGCTTAACCTTCCGAAGTGCGTTTTTTCATAACGCTTTAGGTTGTGAGAACCCGAAGCCTACATGAGCACCTGAAATGTTTCCAAAGGAAACATACTTCGAAAGCATAAGCTCTTCAAGGGTGAACGCAAGATTCGATGTCGGACTGCTTCCTCGGACTACTTCGTGATCAAAAGTCGACGACCTAGAAGTGGATTTCCCGGCCTTCTGCGGCGGACTGATAAATCGCGTTCAAAATTTTGATCATCTCAACGCCGTCCTCTACCGGGCTGTTCGTCTCGATCAATCCAAGGCAGCTATCGACGAAATGATTGATCTCACGATCAAAGGCTCCCTGAAAATCAAAGCCCGGCGTGCTGATTTGCGGATCAATGTTAATAATGGTGTCATGGCGTTCCGTGACGATGGACAACACGGGCTCGATTTCGGCGCCGCCCTTGTCACCGTAGATATTGATTTGCGCCGAGTTATCTTTGGCGTGCAGCGAGAAGCTGACATCGACCATGAGGGAGGCGCCATTTTCAAAGCGGATAAGGGCATTGGCCATATCCTCGACCGTATTCAGCGATGCATCGTAATCGGCGGCTTGGTAGAACTCGTAATTTTGAATATTCGAACGATTGCCGAGCTTGTTGTACGTGTTGCCGCTAACGGACTTGACCTTGGGCTTGCCCATCAGGTACCAGCATAGATCAATGGCATGAACGCCGATGTCGATCAGCGGGCCCCCTCCCGAGCGCTCGCGATCCGCGAACCATCCGCCGGGGTTGCCGAGGCGGCGAATGAGACTGGCTTTGGCGTAATAAATGCCGCCAAGATCGCCTGCGTCGATAAACTTCTTCAGCACGGCAATGTTGGAAGCGTGACGCCGTACATAGCCGACCTGCAGCAATTTGCCGGTTTCGCGCACGGCCTGTTCGATTTGCAGCGCCTCATCTACGGTTTTGCAGAGTGGTTTTTCGCAGAGTACATTTTTGCCCGCCCGCAGTGCCGCGATGCTGATTTCCGCGTGGGAATTATTCCAGGTGCAGATGCTGACCGCTTGAACTTCAGGGTTGGCAAGCAGCTCCCGGTAATCGGTGTACACGTGCGGAATATTGTATTTTTCGGCAGTATTACGAACTCGTTCCTCATTTAAATCGCAGACGGCGATCAGTTTGACTTTCGGGTTGGCTTGATAAGCTTGCAAATGGGATTCCGAGATCGATCCGGTACCGATAAGACCAATTTTCAGTTCACTCATGCGTGCGCTTACATCCTTTCGTTAATCTGTGCGGATTTTATTTGATTTGGATAGGACGATTCAGCACAGATATGTTATATTTATTCATATTTGATTCAGTTCACAACTAATTTAGCACAGTTACTCTATGGGGAGAATGTATAGGATGACAAAATTCATGGACTATATGATCAGTTCTCGTCCGATTCGTGTTTTTAATCCGATGGTGGATGCAAGCAGGCAGAAGATCAGGTCGCTCAGCCTGGTGAATGCCGGTCATTTGCCGGGAAGAACACTGCAGCGCCGCGAGGCTAATTTCAACCATTGGGCCTTTGTGATGATTACAGGCGGAAGTGGTTATTATCAGGTAAATGGCGGGGAACTGCAGCAGGTTGAAGCAGGCAGCTGGTTCTGTCTTTTTCCCGATGCCGAATTTAATTATGGCCCTCATGCGGATGGCTATTGGGACGAATATTACTTCACCGTCGACGGCAGCAGAATCGCCGAATGGCTCGAGCATTGGTTGCCTAATCCATGTATGGTGAAAAAAGCTGCCTTCGATGACTCGTTCATCCACCGGATGGAGATGATGTTCATGCTGATTGACAGCGGGGTGCCGACCAATCTGGATCGGGCCGCGCTTATGCTGGAATCCTTCCTTTATGACCTCGTGTCCCAGCCGGATCGCCATGAAACGAACAGTCGGGAGAGATTCGTTCTGAAGGTGATTGAGGATTTATCGCAGTCCTTGCACACGCGTCAGGAGCCCGCGCAAATGGCGGCGCGGCATCATATATCCGTATCTACGCTCCGGCGTATCGTCCATGATTATACAGGCTATCCCCTGAATGAGTTTCTTCACCGTCTAAAAGTGGCGGAGGCTAGGAATATACTGCTCAATACGGAGCTTACGGTGAAGGAGATCGGCGAAGCCTTGGGATATAAAGATACGTTTTATTTTTCCCGGGTATTCAAAAGAATTACAGGCCTATCGCCCAGAAGCTACCGCAACAGGGGCGGGCAGTAGTTATATTGCAGGGGAACTAGCAGGCTCTATTGGGCATATGGCGCGGATTAGAAATTATTGCAGTGCGCAAACTGTTCAGTGACACTACTTGATTAAATACAATACAGTCAGTCAGATGGAGGTAACAGGATGAGATTATTTTTTCAAGGCTTATCAGAGGAGCTGCTGCAAGCTGTAGCTCAACTGGTAGATATATTGGGGATAGAGCTGCAAATGGACGGGAGCGGAGTTGGGTCTGCAGTTGGTGCTAACGCTGGTAGCAGCGTGGTTATCGAGGTTGTCCAAGCAGAAGGCCCGCTAAGCGTATCTAGAGAAGGTGGGAAGGGAAGAATTCAATATCAGAATAAAATTCACTTCTTCCGTGGTTTGGGATTGTTCGTTCAGCATGCCAAGGATAATGATAAGTTTGAAGTGACCGAGCAACCGCGTTTTGATTTCAATGGCACAATGCTGGATGTGTCTCGAAATGGGGTAATGACGGTGGACACGATCAAGCAGTTTATTCGCTATATGGCGGTTATGGGCTTGAACGGCCTGATGATGTACACGGAGGATACTTTTGAGATTGAAGAGCTGCCTTACTTTGGGTACATGAGAGGCCGCTATACGATGGAGGAGCTTCGGGAATGTGACGACTACGCCGATTTGTTCGGGATTGAGATGATCGCGTGCATTCAAACACTTGGTCATCTTTATCATGCGCTGAAATGGAACTATGCCGGACAGATCAAGGATCATAATGATATCCTGCTGCCGGGTGAGCCGAAGACCTATGAGTTCATCGAACAAATGATCGGAACTGCGGCACGGACGTTCCGTTCGAAGCGGATTCATATCGGAATGGATGAAGCATTCCAGGTCGGACTGGGTCGTTACTTGAGAGAGCATGGTTTTCAAGACCGTTTTGAGATTATGAATGAGCATGTCGGCAAGGTGTTGGAAATTACGAAAAAATACGATCTGCAGCCGATGATCTGGAGCGACATGTATTTCAACTTGCTGGCGAACGATAATCAGGGGCAATTATATAATGAAAGTGCAGACTTCTCGGACGATAATATGGACAAAATTCCAGACGGCGTTGGGTTTGTATATTGGGATTATGGTAAGGGCAATGAAGCGGGCTATGAGAAAATTTACGATATGCACCTGAAGTTTGGATCACTGCCGATTTTTGCGGGCGGTATTCATATGTGGAATTCAATCGCTCCAAACTATGGAAAGACATGGACGACAAGCCATCCGGCACTGCGTGCGGCCAAAAACAAAGGACTGAAGGAAGTGTTCTCGACCGCTTGGGGGGACAACGGAAATGAGACTAATCATTACGTGATTCTGGCCGGTCTTCAATTGTTTGCAGAGCATGGGTACGGGGATGAAGTCGATGACGAGCATTTGGCTAGACGTCTGAAAGCCTGTACAGGGTTGGATTTATTCGAGCCGCTCGTTGCGTTAAAATACATGGATGAGATTCCGGGTGTGGATGAAGGCAATCACTGGATGGCCAATCCATCCAAGTTCTTATTGTGGCAGGATTTGCTGGTTGGGCTGTTCGATGGTCATATCGGGCCTGACGCAGAGGCTATGCTACCTGGATATTATGCCGATCTCGAACAGAAATGGCGTGAATGCAAGGAACGAATGCCGACTCCGTTTGATGTGTTATTTGAATTATATGAAAATTTAGCGGCTGTGCTGTCGCTAAAATCGACGCTCGGCGTTCGGATCAAGCGAAGCTACGACAGTCAGCGTAAAGATGAGTTGATTCATATTGTGAACTCTGAGCTGCCGGAGCTGAACACGCGCTTGGAAAAGCTGCGACTTAGTCATCGTAAAATGTGGATGCTTACCTATAAGGCGTTTGGGTGGGAGGTACTCGATATTCGCTATGGCGGTTTGAAGGCTCGAATCCAATCGGCGGGAGATCGGCTGATAGATTATGTGGAAGGCCGTGTCGCTGCGCTGGAGGAGCTGGAGGCTGAGCGATTGATTTTTGATCAGAATGGAGTGCCGACAACACCGCTAAATGTAAATGCGCAGTATCAGTCAATTGTTACGGCAGCAGGATTGACGTAGATTATTTAGTTGAGTGAAAGGGCGGGTTGCCTCAAGGTCTCTAGGATAACTTTTTGGACAGCCTCGCTCCCGAGGCATAAGCTTGCGGTTGTCTTTGCGAGCAGATTTTCTACACTTTATGAAGCTTTATGTTGCTTCCAAGAAATTTGGAAGCAACAGTGATCGTAGAACCGTGGGAACATTTTACGTACTTGCTCCACAGCCATTTTTAATAGTTTAACTTATGTAAATGGATTTATAGTAGTTAGTTTCTGTGGGAAAGCAAAGAAAGTAGATTTAAATGGATTTCATGACGTTAGAAGTAGGGGAATGACCAATCCTGAGATGGATTCTCGACTTTAGGTGCAGCAATCCATCTAATCCTCGGAAACATTCCTTTAGAGCATAGTTAGCTACATGCATTCCATTTAGTGTAGGGCAGTTTAGTACATGCAGCTTATGTAGGGTGCACTTAAGAATGAAGATGCAGGTAAGGGAGTAATTTGATCCCGAAGAAACGGATAGCTTTCTGAAGGAAAAGGGAGCCCTTTATTTTACTTTGTAGTTGCGCCACAGTTGTTTATTAACGAACTAAATTTGAAATATGCTATAGTATTTGCGCCATTAATTAGAATGTGCATCCTTATAATGAGGATGGGAGACTAGTTGTTCTCTTAATTAAAACGGGCTTAACTTGGATGAGCTGGCTAAGATGGGAGTGGGCGTCGAAATGACGATCCGTGAAGCTGTGGAGAATGAATTTATGGACGCTTCGATTGCCAGAATCGGCAGGGAGGCTCTATATCTATATACACCATTATGCGGAACATGCAAGCTGGGCGAGACGATGCTTGGAATCGTTCTACAGTCGGCCAGCACGATACCTGTGTCGAAACTGAACATCAACTTCGCACCGCAGCTGCGGAACGATTGGCAAATTACGAGCGTACCGTGCCTGGTTCTGCTGGAGCATGGCAAACCAGTCGCGAAGGAGTATGCCCTTCGTTCGGTCGTGGATCTGCATCAGTGGCTTAAGGTGTAGTTTTGGACTATTTTGATCAATGGATGGATGATCTTCCCTTTTCGGGCATAGGCTAAACACACGGCGGAAATTTTACGCATAGGGTGTAGCATCACTATAATCTCGAAGGATAGGGAAGGGAGCAGAACGAAATGGCAGGAAGAGAACGTCACTATTTTGCGCGGGGCAATACGGCTGAAGGCTTGGTCAGTCTGGTGGATTCTATCTATTACAAATTGGATGCGGTATATGTGCTGAAGGGAGACCCGCAGGAGATCGGCGCAATTCTGGCTCGGCTCGCCAACGGATGGGGACGCAAAGACTGGAACCTGCATTTGATCCACCAGCCGCTGCAAAGCGATTTGCTGGAAGGGATTATCCTCGAGGATGCCCGGATTGGCCTGATCGCTGATCGAGCCTGGCCGGAGGAAGGAATTCCGGAAGACCTTGAGGTTCGCCGCATCGACTTCGGGAGCGACCCGAACGGAAAGCGCTTGGCAGAGCATCGGGAGCATATAGCCGGGCTGGAGCACAATATAGCCGAAGCTTATACGAAAGCGTACGAAACCTTTCAGCGCACTTTGCGCATTCACGACGATTGGGAGAAAATCTACATCGATACCCTGGATCGCGCCGTCATGAACCAACTGGCTGTCGATTGGTCGGATCGGTATCTTGTTGCCGCAGAGGGCTCGGGGCAGGCGGCAGACGCAGGCGCAGGCGTAGGTGCGGGTTCAGGCGAAGGAACAGGTGCAAGTGCAAGTTCAGGCGCAAGCGCAAGTGGTAAAGAGCCTGGCGCAGTGACACGCCGTTTTCTAGGCGCAGCGACTTGGCGTGGAGCGGTTGATTTTATACTCAATTTGACGGAGGACGTGCCGACGCGAATCTTCGTGAAGGGTCGCCCCGGGTCGGGGAAGTCGACGTTATTCAAAAAGATCGCCGCTACAGCAAGCGAGCGCGGGTTCGATACCGAGCTCTACCACTGTGGTTTCGATCCGAACAGTCTTGATATGCTTGTGTTCCGTTCGCTCGGCGTAGCGATCTTCGATAGTACGGCACCGCACGAGCATTTTCCGCTGCGCGAGGGGGACAGCATTCTGGATATTTATGAGCTGGCCATCGTTCCGTACACGGATGAGAAATATGCCGAGGAAATCGCCGGGGTGAAGGCCCGGTACTCAGCTTCAATGCAGCATGCGATCTCGTATTTGGCAGAGGTGAAGCAGAATCAGGATCGCTTAAGCGCGATTTACCGCAGCATATCCAACGAGGAGGCCATTTCCCGGAAGGAACGGTTGCTGGCGGATGAAATCGAAGCTAGAGCCGCGAAGTAAAATCGAAAGCCAAATCGACGGGAAAAAACGTATATGAAGACGGGCACTCGGCAGGGTGTGCGTCTTTTTTTCCATGAATGCTCTATATCTTGCTTTTTAAATGTGTAATAATCTTAATATGATAGCGCATACAAAATTATGACGATTCGGGTGACATTATGATATCAAGCAGACAACAGCGCATGGTCAAGCAATTGATGGAAAGCGATGTCTATATCCCCTTACAGCAGCTGGCCGAGGATTATGGGATTTCCCTGCGGACGGTGCGTAACGATTTGCTGCAGCTGGAGGACTGGCTCAGAAAGCGGGGCGTCCGCCTGGATCGTGACCGTTCTGCCGGCGTTCGTCTGCGGCTGGATACCGGCCAATCAGAGCAGCTTGCGGTGCAAATGGGCGAGCGGCCGGATTATATGGACGCCGAGCAACGGATCAGCCTGCTGCAAAAGCAGCTGCTTCAGGAGACGAAGCTGTCCGTGAAGGCGATCATGGAGGAGCTCGGGATCAGCAAAAATACGCTGCTGCAGGATTTGAACGAAATCAAGCAGCGGCTTCTGAACTGGGAGCTGACTCTCGTACGCGATCGCGGACAGCTGCACATTGAGGGATCGGAGAAGCGCAGGCGCAGGGCGTATTTGAGTCTGCTTCGCTCTGAGATTACGGATGACAAGCTGCTGCGGTATATCCTTGATCAGCGGGGAGATTCGTATTCGCCGATGACGCCGTGGAAGGACTGGTTCCAGACGGAGGATGCGGCGATGCTGTTCGATACGATCCAGCGGCTAGAAGAGAAGATGGGCGTGCAGTTCACGGACGCTGGCTACTCCACACTGATTCTGCACCTGCTGATGGCGATGGAGCGGCTGAAGGGCACACATGCGATTGAGATGGATCAAGGGTCGCTGTCCGAACTGCAGGGCCATGAAGTATATGAGCTCGTTAAAGTCGAAATTGTGCCGCAGATCGAGCAGCATTTCGGGGTGACACTGCCTGCCTCGGAGATCGGATACATCACGCAGCATATTCTGGGCGCGCAGAAACAGAGCTTGCCGGCGGAGGAGCTGATCATCGCTGATCTCGCCAAGCAGATTATTTTGCGCACCGAGCAGGAGCTGGGCCGTCCACTGCAAATGATCGACCAGATCGTGCAGGGCTTGGTCATCCATTTGAAGCCGGCGATTTACCGGGCGAAGTTTGGACTGCAGTCCAAGAACCCGCTCATGGAGCAGCTTGAGGCGCAGTACGGTTCGCTGCTTAATTTGCTGGAGCGGATCGTCAATGAGGTGATGGAGCCATGGTCGGTCGTATTCGATCGGGACGAGGTTGGCTACATCATGTTCCATATCGGCAGCGGGTTAATTCCGCCGAAGCCTCCTGTGCGCAAGCGCGTGGCGATCGTATGCGGCTCGGGACTCGGCACTTCGGCGATGCTGAAGCGGCGGGTGGCGGCGATTTTTCCGCAGGTTGACATCGTAGGCACTTATTCGTACAAAGAATCGACGGAGATCACTTTACCGACAGCAGATGCGGTTATTAGCACGATGGAGATCAGCCATGCTCTGCAGGTGCCCTGGATCAAAGTGTCGCCGCTGCTGGATCAGCAGGATCAGAAGCAGATCGCGAGCTTCCTCGGCGTTTCGCCTTCGGGGGAATCGGCCGCGGCTGCGGCGGCGGTGCAGGCGGTGAACGATATTTTTCAGGTGGTGGAGCGGAACGCGCATATCCATAACCGGAACCGACTGCTAGAGGAGCTGCTGCATTTATTCCAGGGCGGAAGCCAGCCGGGTGAGCAGCAGGAAGAGGATTATGGGCTGACCGCACTGCTGGCACCGGAATCGATTATGCTTGGAGCCGAGGCGATGCCGTGGGAGGATGCGGTGCGCTTGGGGAACCGGCTGCTTATGGATCGCGGCGTCTCGGACGCCAAGTATGCGGACAAGCTGATCGAGATTATTCGTTCCAATAAGCATCCGTTCATCATCCGTGCGGGTGTGGCTTTTCCCCACGTGTACATGCCGGAGTGCGTGAAGCGCACGGGCTTCAGTGTGATGACCTTTCACGAGGAGCTGGCGTTCGGGCCGTCCGGGCAGCCGGTCTGGCTGATGATCACGCTGGCGGCGGTGGATAAGGAGCGGCATGTTGCCGCGCTGGGAACGCTGCTGGATGCGCTGAACGATGAAGCGTTCATGGCGGAATTGCGGCATGCGCAGGATGCCCGGGCGATATGGCAAAGGCTGCGGGAGAAGGAGGGCTTATGAAAAAGATCATTGTAGCTTGCAACAGCGGGCTCGGCACCAGCCTGATGATCCGGTTGAACGTGGAGGCGCTCCTGAAGGAGTGGGGACTGAAGGCGTGGGTCGAGCATACGGATATTTCGTCGGTCGACACCTTCGATGCCGATCTGATCATCGGCTCCAATTATGTTATGGAATCGCTGCAGCTTGCCAAGGACGTCGAGGTGGTCGGGCTGGACGATATTACGGATCGCCAGTACTTGAAATCGAGGCTGCTGGACAGCGAGACGTTCAAGCAGTGGCTGGCCATGTAGGCATTATAATTTATAGGAAAAAAGCTTCGTGATTAAAAGATGTTTTTTTGACTTCCTATATAGACAAAGACAAATATGACAAAAGCGGGGGTTGCCCATGAACGCAACGCAAATGATCAGCAAAGGGCTGCTCGGGGAACCTGCCCTGCTGCTTGGGTTAATCGCGTTCGTCGGATTGCTGCTGCAGAAGCAGCCGTTCCAAAGGCTGATCCACGGCACGATCAAAACGATGCTCGGATACACATTATTGCAAATCGGGGCAAACGCAGCCGGGTCTTCTCTTTCCAACTTATCGGCGGTCATCCAGAAGGGCTTCCAAATTATCGGCATCATTCCCCATAATGAAACGATTACCGCGCTGGCGCAAATCAATTACGGCGAGGAAATAGCGCTCATTATGCTGGCTGGTATGATCGTCCACCTGATGATCGCTCGTTTTACACGGATCAAATATATTTTCCTAACCGGGCACCATATGCTGTTTATGGCTTCGCTGCTGGCGGGGGTGCTGGTGTCGATGTCGATGCCATTATGGCAAGTTATGGTGGGCGGAGGAATCGTGCTGGCTTTGAGCATGTCCTTTGCTCCGCTGATCACGCAGCCGTATGTTCGGCGAGTTACGGGGAACGATGACTTTGCCTTGGGGCACTTCAACAGCGTCGGCTATGTGCTGAGCGGGTTCGTCGCTTCCTGGTTCAAAAAAGGGCCAGAGCCGCCGGAGTCGAAGGGGCTGCAAAAGCTGCGCTCTTTTTTCCAGGATCATATGGTCGTCATTACGGTGTTTACCTTCGTGCTGTTTCTGTTCTCGGGACTGTTCATCTCTCCCGGAGGGATCGAGGAAATGTTCTCGGGCAGGCATATTTTGGTCGTATCCTTGATCCAGGCGACCTGGTTTGCGGGGGGCTGCTACGTCATTTTGGCGGGGGTTCGCATGCTGCTGTCCGAAATCGTACCCGCCTTCAAAGGGATTGCCGACCGGATCGTGCCGGGAGCGATTCCTGCACTCGATTGTCCGGTGCTGTTCAGGTTCTCGCCGTTCGCGGCGATGATTGGATTCCTGCTCAGCTTCACCGGAGGACTGGCGGCGATGGTCGCGCTGCTGCAGGTGCAGTATACCGTGATAATTCCGGGGGTGATCCCGCATTTCTTCTCCGGTGGGGCTGCGGGCGTCATTGCATATAAAATCGGCGGGCGCAAGGCGCTGGTCGTATCGTCGTTAATCCACGGGTTTGCGATTACGATGCTGCCGACTGTGCTGATTCCGTTGTTGTCGAATCTGGGCTATTTGCGCGCGACTTTTGCCGACAGCGATTTCTCGGTCATCGGGGTGCTCGTGCATGAGCTGTTCAGCTGGTTCAGGTGACGACAGCAGGCAGGTTTGGCAGTACAGTGGTAACCTTATTGCGGTACAGCAGTAGCAGTTAACTGTAGCAACATCAACGGTGCAGCAATAGCCGTAACAGCATCAGCAGTAGCAATGCAATGGCATAGGCGCATACTCAGATTCAGACAGATCATGGGCGGTCAGCAGGAAGTCTGACTCCATCTCCTAGCGAGGTGGGGGCAGGCTTTTTTGCTGTCTATTTTTTTGCCGGAAGAAGTGGCAGAGACTTGGACTCACAGTATTGTAAGCGCAACCAATATAATTAAGCCATAAACAACAAAGGGGGATTTACAATTATGGGGATGAAAAAATGGATGAGCTCCGTTACCGCATTAACGATGGCTGCGCTGCTGTTCACGGGCTGCGGATCTACGGGCGGCAACAGTGCCGCACCTGCGAATAACGGAGGCGGGGATGCTGCTCCGGCGAAGCCGCAAGGCAAGCTGACGGTGTATGTCGGATTCCAGGAAGACCACGCGGTAGCCGCGATCAAAAAGTTCACGGAAGATACAGGCATCGAGGCCAGCATGATCCGGATGTCTGGAGGCGAAATTCTCGCGAAGGTTCGGGCGGAGCAAGGCAATCCGCAAGCCGACGTGTGGTACGGCGGGCCAGCGGACACATTCGTCCAAGCGACGGCGGAAGGACTGCTGCAGCCGTATATATCGCCAATCGCTGAGAAGGTCGACGCGAAGTATAAAGATCCGGACGGCAACTGGACGGGCATCTATGTGGGGGCGCTCGGCTTTGCTTCCAATAAGGAGTTTTTGGCGAAAAAAGGCTTGGAAGCTCCAAAGACATGGGAAGATCTGCTTAACCCGGCGTTTAAAGGCGAAATCGTTATGGCAGACCCAGCTTCCTCCGGTACAGCCTACACAGCGATGTACACGGTACTAAAGGTTATGGGCAGCGAAGAGAAGGGCTTCGAGTATCTCAGCGAGCTGCATCCGCAAATCCAGCAATATACGACCAGCGGCTCCGCTCCAGGACGAATGGTTGGTATGGGTGAAGCTGGCGTAGGTGTTCTGTTCGCGCATGACGTGATCAAGTATCAGGAGGAAGGCTTCGACAGTCTGGAGTTGACGATTCCTGAAGACGGGACAGGCTACGAGACAGGCGCGATCGGGATTGTCAAAAATACGAAAAACGAAGAGCTTGCGCAGAAGTTTGTAGACTGGGCACTGTCTCCGGCAGGCCAAGAGGTCGGCAAAACCGTAGGCAGCTACCAGAACCTGACGAATCCAGATGCGGTAGGTCCGGAGAAAGCCGTCAAGCTGTCGGATATTAACACGATCGACTACGACGTCGTTGAAGCCGGTAAAGAGCGTCAACGCTTGATCGACAAATGGAGTGTCGAGGTAAAGAAATAACTATCAGTTTGATATTCAGAGAGGAGAGAGCTTGAATGAGCGCCATGTTCAAGAGATTCAAGCGCGAGCCGCTCCTGCCGATTCTCATCGTGTTGGTCATGCTCTGCTTACTCGTATTTATCGTCTATCCCTTATTCCAAATCGCAAAGTCCAGCTTCGTCGGGTCTACCGGCGAAGTTGGCTTACAAGGATATCAGCGGGTGCTGTCCGGGGGAGGATTATTCCAGGCCCTGGTCAATTCCCTGGTGCTGGCCGTCCTGACGGCGACGTTGTCCACGGCGATTGCGTATGTTTTTGCCTATACGTTCGCTTATGTAAAAGTACCGTTCAAAAAGCTGTTTAACGGCATTGCTATTCTGCCGGTCATTTCACCGCCGTTCGTCATTGCCCTATCCGCCATGCTGCTTCTCGGGAAGCAGGGGCTGATTACGAAAAATTTGCTGGGACTCGAAAATGCGAATATTTACGGGCTGCACGGCCTGGTTCTCGTTCAGACGCTGTCTTTTTTCCCGATTGCATTCCTGACACTGTCAGGGCTGCTGCGTTCCATTAGCCCTTCTCTGGAAGAGGCCAGCCAGAACATGGGGGCCAGCCGGCTCAAGACATTCCTTAGCGTCACGCTGCCGCTGTCCGTACCGGGCATCGCCAATGCGTTCCTGCTCGTGTTCGTCCAATCGCTTGCCGACTTCGGGAACCCGATGACGATCGGGGGGAACTACTCCACCGTTGCCAGAGAGATTTATTTGCAGGCCGTCGGAAGCTATAACTTGCAGGCGGGTGCCGCATTGGCCATGGTATTGCTGACGGTAACGATTATCGTCTACATTTTGCAAAATTTCTGGGTAGGCAAGAAAAGCTATGTCACTGTAACGGGCAAGCCGACCGGACAGCGGAGAATGATTGAGTCCGGGGCTATTAAATATGGACTATTCACATTTTGTATGATCATGTCGATAGCTGTTATCGCGTTCTATGCACTTGTACCGATCGGTTCGTTCATCAAGCTGTGGGGCATCAACAACAGCCTGACTTTGGATCATTACAAATATGTATTCTCGATAGGACAGAAGGCGGTTAAGGATACGCTGATGCTAGCCATTGTCGCAACGCCGATTGCTGGCTTGCTGGGTATGATCATTGCCTTCCTGATTGTCCGCAAACGTTTCTTTGGTAAAAAAGCGCTGGAAGTCATCAGCATGCTGTCGATTGCGGTACCGGGTACGGTCATCGGGATCGGGTATATTCTCGCTTTCAACAAAGCGCCGCTAGCGCTAACAGGTACAGGGATCATTATCGTTGCCGCGTTTGTCGTGCGCTCCATGCCAGTGGGCATTCGCTCCGGTGTTGCAGCCCTGCAGCAAATCGATCCGAGCATCGAGGAGGCGGCGACAAATCTGGGAGCCAGTGGAGGCAAAGTGTTCACGAGCGTCGTGCTGCCGCTGATCAAGTCTGCCTTCTTCAGCGGTCTCGTGAACAGCTTCGTCAAGAGCATGACCGCGATGAGCGCCGTTATTTTCCTCATCTCGGCCAAGTACAACCTCATTACCGCGTCGATTCTGGCGCAGGTCGAGGCCGGCCGGATCGGCGTCGCCAGCGCCTATTGTACGATCCTGATCCTGATCATGATCGTGGCGCTAGTATTGTTAAACTTGCTTGTGAAATGGGTGGGCGGCAAAGAGCAGTCCGCTTGATGTGCGGATGGTTAGGAGCAGCGGTTGGCCGGGCTGGCGAGGGCGAGTGTGTAGTTGGCCGAGTGGGTGTAAAGCCGCTGCCATAGTGCAGTCACTGGTGTTTTAGTGAAGTTGCTGTTGCTTGGTAAAGCTGCTGAAGCTTAGTGAAGCCGTTGTGCTTAGAGTAGCCGAAGCGCTTAATGTGCCATTGATTTGATGGGCAGTTTCTAGTGCTAATACAGCCAATAGTTACTGCCCACTCGCCTAACGCTGCTCTCTGACTGTTCTGCATTTTTCTCGAGACTAACGCTCCCATTGCCGATTGGAACCATCCTTAAGGAGGTATGTTAAATATGGCTAAATCAGTCACACTTAAAAATATATCCAAAGCCTTCATGAACGATAAAGGCGAGAAATCCTACGCCGTGACCGGGGTCAACCTGGAGATCGGGCAGGGAGAGTTCGTCACTCTCCTCGGTCCATCCGGCTGCGGCAAAACGACCACGCTCCGCATGATCGCCGGATTTGAGGACATTACCGATGGGCATATTTACTTCGGGGACGAAGCGGTCGATCAGATTCCGCCGAACAAGAGGGATTGCACGATGGTGTTCCAATCCTACGCCTTGTTCCCGCATCTGAACGTATTCGACAACATTGCCTACGGCCTCAAGATCAAAAAAATGACCAAGCCGGAAATTAGCTCGAAAGTTGAGTCCGTCTTGGATATAATGAATCTACAAGATTATCGGGATCGGATGCCGAACCAGCTGTCGGGCGGTCAGCAGCAGCGGGTCGCGTTGGCCCGGGCGCTCGTCATGGAGCCGGGGGTGCTGCTGTTCGACGAGCCGCTGTCCAACCTCGATGCAAAGCTGCGCCTGGTGATGCGAGATGAAATCCGCCGCATTCAGCAGCAGATCGGCATCACCGCCGTATATGTAACGCATGACCAGAGCGAAGCGATGAGCATGAGCGATAAGGTCATCGTCATGAATAAAGGAATGATCGAGCAGGTCGGTACCCCGATGGAGATTTACCAGCGTCCGAAGACGAGGTTCGTCGCCGATTTCATCGGAACTGCCAACTTTTTGGAAGGCACGGTCAAAGGTTCGGAAGACGGCCGTTTGCTCGTAGAGACAACTTCCGGTGTACTGCGGGTTCGCCGTGACGGATACAAAACAGGTGACCGTGTGATCGTAGTGATTCGCCCCGAAGCTGTCTCTTTGGCGAAAGGCACCCAGCATCAGGGTGTCGTGAAGAAAAGCGTGTTCATGGGGCAAACACAGGAATACGAAGTATTGTTCGACGGCCAGCTGTTCCAGATTACCGAGCATAACCCGATTCAGGAGAAGGTCTATTCGGTCGGCACTTCTGTATCGCTGCAGTTTGCGGAGGATGCCCTTCATGTAATTTAACTTCAGCCTGCATCTAGAATCGTTGACATCATGCCATAGAAAGTAGGGGATTGCATGAAAAAAATAGCCAAAGGCGGTATGCTGCTCTCCCTGCTGATGTCATTATTTCTGTCCGCCTGCGGCAAGGAGAGCCCGGGAACGCTGACGGTGTATGCCGGGCTGTATGAAGACCATGCGATTAAGGCGATGGAGACCTTTCAGAAGCAAACCGGGATCAAGGTGAATTACGTGCGCATGTCGAACGGGGAGATTTTGTCGAGAATCCGGGCGGAGCGGAATGCACCGAATGCCAGCATTTGGTTCGGCGGGCCGGCAGACACGTTTATTCAAGCTAAGACGGAAGGCCTGCTGGAACCGTATGTTTCTAAAAATGCCGAATCCATTCCTTCGGAATATCGAGATCCTGAGGGATATTGGACGGGGATTTATGTAGGCTCGATCGCATTTGTTTCCAACAAAACCTGGCTGCAGGAGGTTGGACTGCAAGCGCCGCAATCTTGGCATGATCTGCTGAAGCCGGAATACCGGGGCATGATCTCGATGGCGGATCCCCGTTCCTCGGGGACGGCCTATACCACATTGGCTACACTGGTGCAGCTGTTTGGCGAAGACAAGGCATTTGACTACTTGCGCCAGCTGAATCAGCAGGATGTCATCTACACCACCTCCGGCAGTGTTCCCGGGCGGACGGTGGGCATGGGAGAAGTGGGAACGGCCATCATGTTCTCTCATGATGCGCTGAAGTTCTACAAAGAGGGCTTCCGTAATCTCATCATTGGTTTCCCGACCGAAGGCACGGGCTACGAGATCGGTGCCGTCGGCATCATCAAGGGCGGCCCGCATCAGGAGGAAGCCCGCCAATTCGTCGATTGGGCGCTGACCAAGCAAGCCCAGGAGCTCGGCAAGCAGGTCGGCAACTACCAGCAGCTCACCAACCGCGACGCCGTCGCCCCCGAGGAAGCCATTCCGCTGGAGAAGCTGAACGCCATCCCCTACGACCTCGACTGGGCCGGCCAAAACCGCGAGCGCCTGATTAACAAATGGACGACCGAGGTGCTGGGAGTGGGGAAGGGGAAGGATTGAGGGAAGTAAGGGATATTGTGAGGGAATGAGAGGCTTAAGAGAGGGCCTAACTACAATGTTGTAGTTAGGCTCTTTTTGTCGTTTCCTCTATTTTACAAATGGGCTATAATCTTGGGTAATGAGGGAGGGTGTTGGGGAGGGTATGCGAGGTTCGTGAATAAGGAGTCATAAGAAATAGGCGCAAAGAGCTTTAAGATCTGAATTTCCTAACAGACTGAAGAATGAATATAAAAAACCAAAAACTTATGGATACACTTGGTAGTTATCTTTTCAATAATATTAATATTTTCATTACCCTTGGTTGTTCATAGTTATTGGTAGAATTTTGGAACCTAATCCCCTTAATTACATATGGAAAGTTTCTAATTCGCTTAGAATATGAAATAAATGGTCAACAAAATATAATTGAAGATACAATTATATGTGATTTGATGGTTTTGGTTGGAATTAAGGTTTAGCAAACATCTAAGTGGAAACAAAGATTAGCCAGTGGAAACGATAATATAGCATTACTGAAAGTCGACATACAACGGAGATATATTTTTCAGAGTACTATATGGGGGGGAAGAATATGAAACATATAATTATATATTTCCCAATGCTGTGTTATTGAGAAGAGGGGCAATATTTCATAGTGGAATTATCAGGGCAGATTAATTACTAAAGGAATATAACATTAAATTAATAAATTAGGTTTTTACCCCACCAATTAATAATAGTTTTAAGTGTAATAGCTTTGATTTGAGAACTTGGAGAAGGCGCCAACATCTAATAACACCGTATTCATGCATCTAGCATTCGCCCTCGGTTCGGCTTGGAGGTTAGAAGAGGATCGAAGAGGCAATCCATTGTTCGAGGAAGTGGGAGCAGCACAGACACATCCGAGCCCATCGCGTCGGTCAATTTGTGACCTAAAGTCGGTGGACGTCGTGAATGCAATAACGCTAGACGAAATACTTGAAAGGAGTGAAAATCATCGACATTAATGTAGGTCAATCCAAACACGAAGATCCCGAATATTAATAGTACCGTACGATAATCGGTTATGTAATCGTCACTTTTAGTTGAAGGTTACTTTTTTTCACTCCAGTATGACGGTCAAACAGTAGAGTTAGTGGAGACAGATCAAGTAGAAGTGACTCAGTGCTACTAATTTCAAAATTCTTTTGAAATGAATTAATTACCATGCTGAGTTGGACGTGCATAAGTAATAGGGATTATTAGTTTTATTAGCGATGACGGCGAATTAATAATAGTTTCGGTTTATGACGTAAATTTCGGTATTAGTAACGAGGACTATGATATTAGTAACATCAAAATGAATGATTGGGTAAAGATTGAGATTCGTCTAACACCGTATCTACGCTGCAGGCTATGTCCATGGTTTAGGTAGAAGTGGATTCAAACTCACATCCCTACGAGGCAAAATCCGTCGGATCTTAAGCCTATCGAGTTCGTGGATGCCAAACGTTTGCCCGAAATCAGTTCGAAATTATATAAAATATGTGGGGTGTAATCAAGAATGGGGCTAAAAGAGGAGACTTTTACAAATAACTTAAAGGGTTTTATATTTGAATATGAACTACTAAATATGATGAAACAGCATAAAGATTTTAATAATGTCAAACATGAAAATGCAACATTGGATGCTGGAATTGATATTATTGCAGACTATCATGGAGAAACATTATTGATTGAATGCAAAGCAAATTCCACCTTTTCATCAAGTAGATTAGAACATGTATTAAATAAGCTATCTCTACATAAATCATCTAAAGGTAAAATGGTCTTAGCATTTCCAGGAGAATTGTCATCAAAACAAAAAAAAAAATTAAGTAATTACACATGGCTAAATGTATGGGATATACATAAACTTGCCGATATTTTTTATGAACAAATAAGAAATATACAGTCGGAAGAATTAAGAGAATTTTTCAATTCAATTAATTTATCTAATAAATCAATAGAAGACGAACTATTAATGCAATTAAATAGTTGTGTAAAGGGAATTAAACATTGGGGAATCTACCAGAAGACCTGCGCTACTATCTTTGAACATCTTTTTTGTCCTAGTTTAGGAAAACCAATTATCGAACTTTCTGATCATGTAAAGGCTAATAGAAGAGATATTATTATGGCAAATTATTGTGACGAAGGATACTGGAAGTATTTAAGAGGAAGATACAGAGCTGATTATATTATAATTGACTCAAAGAACTACTCGTCCAAAGTGGACAAGAACTGTGTACTACAAATGGCTAATTACTTAAAAGATTATGGTCCAGGAATGTTTGGAATAATAGCGTTAAGAACAGAGCCTAAAGAATCTGCAATTCATACTCAAAGAGAAGTATGGATGGCACATAATAAATTAATAATCTTTGTAAATGATATAGATCTAGAGCAGATGTTAATGTTAAAGAAAAATGGAAATAATCCAGAGGAAGTTATTAAACAAAAAATTGAAGACTTCAGGTTGGGTCTGTAATTTGTAGAACTGAATTAACATTCGGCTAACAACTTATTCCGCAACGGGCATTCGTCCTTGATCGTTTAGAATGATTATCAAGGTGATTATTCAGGCGATATTCTCAACCGGCTAAGTCTGACGCAAAGTTTTCCCTGTGGTCACTTAAGCTACTTGAATGTCAGGAATACCAAACGTTATCTGAAAAGGATAACAAGTTCCGAATAAGACACAGACTCCAAATAACATTATTATACCCTTGGTCTGCAGATGGATTTCGGGGGAGTATGAGCAGCCTTTTATTCGACTTCGACGTACAGCGAAAGTTATTGTGAAAGACTATAGGGAGTGAGAAAATGACGCATAGACTTTTGAAACTTTATAAAACCGATCTGAGTTTATTTCATATTCTTATTAAGAAAATAAAATGGACTAACTATTATAAATCAATAATTACTTTAATATTATGTATACTTTTTATGATTGCAGTGAAAAATCAAATACAGTCTTCATGGGGGAATGCTTCATTTGTTACTCTGTTTTTTTGGTATGTTGTTTTTTTGAGAGATTCGAAACGGGAGAGGGATCGAATAATTCAGTTTGATAATGGAGGGAAAAATTATTATCAAGTCCGAATCGATGGTCTGAAAAAGTTCTTGAGAAATGAAGGTATTGATACAGACCCCCAAAAAATAGATTTATTAATAAAAATGGTTGAAAAACAATCTGAGGAGCAGAAAGTTCCCTTCTTTATAGGACGAGGAATTATATTAACTATTATTATTCCGATTATATCCGCTACATATACAAATATATTAAACAAATATGTAGATAATTTAGAAACTGTTATTTTTATATTTGTGATACTTATAGCAATAATAATAATTTTATTCTGCTACGCCTCAATTTATAAATTTATATATGATGAATTTATTAATGGTGATTATCAAAGATATAAAATAATAGCTAATGATTTACGTGAATTGTATTTCAAAGAAGTGTAGTCCATCAGATGATAACATCGCAGAGGGCCATTCGGCCCTCCGTGAGAAGTATTTGCAGGATAAGTGTCATACCCGCATCACCTAACCGCATCGCGCCAGTAGGAATCCAAAAGGTAAATCTGATTATACAATTTATTCTGTTAAACCTAAAAGAAGAGGGCCTCTAGGCCCTTAATTCATTTGAATATGTAACTCATTAAATAGAAATAATGCATCTTTAAACCCCTGTAGGTATATTTTTCTTTCCAAAACTGTTTGTAATGAAGTTAGAGCATCTTCATAAAGAAATAGAGTGTGTTGAAGATTGTCGGGAAGCGTTTCTCGAATTAGTTCTAGATACTGCTCACATTCAAAAGAAAATTGTTCAATGTCTGAATTTGAGTATAGCGTCTTTATACGATTGCGAATTAATGGATCAGCTAAAACTTCTAATGATTCAACCAATGACTTCACTCCCTTGGTTTACTCTATAAGGTTATTATATATCTCTATAGAGTTAATTGCAAAGATAATTATTAACTCTATAAGGAGAAATGATGACTATTAATTGAAAAAAACTATATTGAAAGATAGTATATGAAGCATAGGAGGGAATTTGTTTGATAAAGTGTAATCTTAGAGTTCTAATGGCTGAGCACCGAATAGATGATATAACAGAGTTAATGAGCAGATCAGGATTAAGTAGAAATTCGATTAACAAATTGTATAAAGAAATAAATATTGAGACCACAAAATTAGAAACATTATTTAAGCTGTGCGATACATTTGAGTGTCAACTATCTGATTTAATTGAATATACACCCGATAATTAAAGACTATTAACGATCGTATAACAATGCATCTATATTGTGGGGCATTTGTCCCTCGTGTATCAGATGTTTAGAAAAAAATATTCAGACAAACACGACCCGACCTAAGATAAAGCTATCTAAGGTCGGGTCGCGTCGTAGATGCAGAACATTAGGCGAAATTAAAAAAGCACACTGAAATAAAGAAAATGTAAGGGGACATAAATATGTATTTAAAATACCTTCAAATAGTTAATTACAAAAATTTAAAAGCAGTAAGATTTAATTTTTCACAAGGAGCGAATACAATTATTGGGGAGAATGATTCAGGGAAATCTAATGCGGTCACAGCATTACGATTATTATTAGATGATTCGTATTACTACAATAGTAAACGTTTGAGAGAAAGCGATTTTGCCTATGATCTTGGGGAATGGCGAGGACACTGGATCATAATTTCTGCTGTTTTCGTAGATATAACATCAATTGATAAGCAGACAGAGGTTTGCGCTGAGATTGTACCTGAAGTTGAAAACGAGATTTTCCTTAATTCATATATTAATAGTGGTACTGGCGATATCGGAACAGTTACACTTTTTATCCGTCCGCAAAAATCTGTACGGAAGAAGTTATATGAAGCACATACAAAGGAAGAATTTGAAGACTTACTAAAGGAAGTTAAACTATCGGATTACGAATTTTATTATACATCTCGATCTCAGGCAGATTTCACTGACCATACAGTTTACAAGACCATTGTAGGTGATTTTGAAACAGGTTCTTATTGTAATCCGGATGATGATGATACGGCTATTCTAGGAAGTAAGTTAAATATCACTGATGTTCAGGATCATATTTCTGTTATGTTTGTGGATGCTTTAAGGGACGTCGCAAATGAAATGCGAAAACCAAGGAATCCTATCAGGAGAATTGTAGAGGCTATTGAGGCTCAGATCGATCCGGCTGACATTGAAAGAATAAAAAAAAATATTAGTGAGTTAAACCTTTCAATTTCAGAAGTGAGGGAAATTGGGCAAATTGGAACACAAATTAATTCTAAACTTGTGGATATGATTGGAATGGTATATTCTCCTGAAATTGCATTGGAATCACAACTAAATGATGAAATAAATGCTTTATCGCGCTATTTATCCATAAAGCCTTCTAATCAAAACGATATGGAATTGTTGGGACTTGGTCATCTAAATATGATTTATATGGCTTTAAAATTGGTTGAATTTAATTTCAACCGTACACGTGAGCTTATTAACATTATGATTATTGAGGAGCCAGAGGCACATATTCATACTCATATTCAAAAGACCCTCTTTGATAACTTGAAACTGACTAAGGATTACACTCAAGTGATTATGACCACACATTCAACCCATCTATCGGAAGCGTCAGAAATCAGTAAAATTAATTTAATAAAAACAAATGGAGTCGTATCCAGTGTAATGCAGCCTATTGAAAAATTAGACCAATTTGGAAAAAGTAAGTTACTGTTAAAAAACTTGAAATTGTCTGAATGTATCGAAAGATATCTAGATGCTAAACGTTCAGTACTATTATTCTCAAAAGGGGTTCTCCTTGTAGAAGGTGACGGTGAAGAAATTCTAATACCAAATATGGCCAGAAAGGGCCTGGGTGTTACTCTAGATGAACTTGGAATTGGATTAATTAATGTAGGAAGTACCGCATTTGAGTACATTGCATCTTTATTTGATAATGAAAGAATTCAACGATATTGCTCCATTATTACAGATAGAGATATTCAGGCGGTTGCTGAAAGCAGTTCATATTACAGTGAAGATGCCCCGAAAAAGGGAGAGGCTAGAAAGGAAAAACTTCATGATCTGTTTTCTGAAAACCCATGGGTATCGACTTTCTATGCAACTCATACGTTTGAGGTTGAATTTGCGAAGTGTATGAGTAATCGATATTTTATAAAAGACATAATCGAATCCCACTACAAACAAGAAGCGACTATTAATCGTCATAAACAAGCGTTAAAAGCAGGTGGTGAAGACCGCGCCAATACTGTTTTAACATTAGCAAATTCTATTGGAAAGGGATGGTATGCCACCCTGCTCTCCAATTTGCTAGATGGATCAGTAGAGATTCCAGAGTATATATTGGATGCAATTACATATGCGTGTCAGGAGGTTGTTACAGCAGAGATAAAATTGAAAATGATAAGGTATTCTCTGGCCTTTTATCCTGAAAGCTATTCGGCTGCGCAAGACATTCTTTATGCTATAACGCATGTTCAAAACGCAGAGGAGAAGGAGAAAATCATAGAAAGGTACTGCATGGCGTTCTCTAATGATACACCAGCAATATTTATTCGTAAAATAGATGAAGCTTTCGGGCGGTGATAGATATGGATTATGAGCATTTGAGGTTTTTGAACGATCTGAACCCCAAACAGAGGGGAATTTGTATAAGTGATAAAAATTTGATACTAACAGCATGTCCAGGTAGTGGTAAAACCAAAACACTTACATACCGACTAGCGTTCCTATCAACTATTCATTCAGAATCTAGTAAATTAAATATTGCAATCACATATACTAACCGTGCATCGGAAGAAATAAAGAGCAGACTACTAAGCTTCAACATTGACCTGAAAAATATATGGACAGGCACCATACATCAGTTCTGCTTAGAATTTATTATTAGACCATATTCAATGTACTCAAAGCGAATTAGTCGGGGGTATCGTATTATTGATGAGTTTGTGCAAAAAGGATATGCAAATGAAATATGTAACCAATTACATATACGTCTAGGTTTTAATGAGGATCCGTTTTCATATCCTGAAGTAGTTAAGGAATATTACAAAAGACTGGAGGAGAACAAAGAAATTGATTTCAACATGATATTACAATTATCGTATGATCTGTTGAGGCATAATGAGTTTATTCGAAAAAATATATCTAGTATGTTACGGAGCGTGCATGTTGATGAGTATCAAGATACTAATGAGCTACAATATCACATATTGGGAAGCATCTTTCGTCAAAATAATGCAATACGTTATTTTTTCATTGGTGATATTAATCAAGCTATTTATGGTGGTATTGGGGGAATAGCCAAAAGTAAGGAGGAATTAGATAGTGTATTTGGAACAAATTTTGAGGTAGATCAACTGGATGGGTGCTATCGCTCAACCCAAAGAATTATTAACTTCTATTCAAAGTTTCAAATTAACTCTTCTATTATTTTATCAGAATCAGAACATAGAGATAAGATGGGGGTAGTAACTTACGATAACCTCACGAATAAAAATGATATTTCCAATAAAATTGCGGGTATTATTCATGAACAATTAGAGCGGGGAATTCCTGAAAACGAAATATGTGTTGTCGCACCGCAATGGTGGTTACTTTATCCCATCAGTAAATCCTTACGTGGTTTATTGCCAAATGTTAGTTTTGATGCACCGGATGTTACACCTATCAAATATGATCCTATGAATGTCTTTTATCTAATTTCACAACTAAAGTTCTCTGAGTCTGGGAGAAACAGCAGCTTACGAAAAAGAATCGCCAACGAAATTATCTCAATATTATTGAATGATTACAAATTACATCTTCCCGAGTATGTAGACTGCTACTTTGTTTTGAAATGTATTAATAGCGCTAAGATATGTGATGAAGACGGAATAGAAACATTCATTAATACTGTAGAATCCTTTCTATCGCTTTGTAAAATTGATATGGAACAAGAAATGTATTTAAAAAAGGCGTATACTGATTTTTTGAATAAGGTTAACCAAAGGATTGTTGATTATAAGTTATCAGTTGATATGGAATCGTTTAATAAGTGTTTTCGTGAGAAAAAAGGAGTAGTAATAAATTCGTATCATGGAGTGAAAGGAGAAGAGTACACTACAGTTATTGCGTTTGGTCTGTTAACAGGGTACGTACCTTATTGGGATCTTGTATATGGTGATTATAATAAAAGAGTTATTGAAACTTCAAAGCTTTTATACGTTGTGTGCTCACGAGCAAAGCAGAACTTATATTTGATCTCTGAGCAGGGGAGGACAACCAAAAAAGGAACCTTGCTCACGCCGACTGAAGAATTAGCTGGATGGTGTGCAGAATTTGCTATGGATTAATCATAATGAAAGTGATCGAAAGTAGAACTAATAATAGTGAAAGTTCAGTAATGAAGTGAATCTCATAATATATGACCCAGCCCAGGTAAGAAAAGCTGCATTGTTTTATTAATATCTAAAGGTTATATGATATTGGAGCAAAACAAATAATAAGTGCAATAAATTAAAGGAGAGGAGAAGAAGAATGGAACGGGTTAGATTTTATTCAACTACCGATTTATCCTGTGGCTGGAATTTAAAAAAAAGTGAATATATAATTACTGATTATGATTTGAGAAATAGAGAAGCGAAAGATATAAACGACATTATTGAACTTTATAATATAAAAAAGTTTTTTGATAGCGAAACTTATTTACAAGAATGGACACCGGACATTGTGGTGAAATTTAACAAAATCATTAAGGAGACTTTCGGAATTGTACCGAGATTTATAAAGTCAATTGATGATGATAACTTTATTAGTATTTACAACGAAATAGACTTCGACTATGAGGAGGACTTTTGGGAGCTAATTAATAATTTTAAGGCCTATGAGAACATCTCGGAACAAAAGTTTATAGAACTTATGAGCTCGTCAAAAGTGTCGTTATACGATTTATTGAAACATAAACATGTAACTGCCCATTTTGGTGGGATAATTAAAGATTATATGGTTGATAAAAGTTGTTCTTCCGCCGAATTGCTTTTAGATTATTATGAATTAAATCATACAGATCCTTTATACCTACCTAAGGAATTAAGCAATAGAGATAAGGAGGCTATTATCTCTGATTATATAGACTGTGATGAACCAAATTTAAATTATCTACGTCTCATTACGAACATTCAAAGCAATAAAGATAAACTCGAACTCTCACCAAAGATTTTATTGAAATCAAAGAGGAAAGCTGAAGAAATAGAGAATTACTTATTTGAAGAAAATACTGGCTTGAAAATAGAAACGGCCGTCGTGTTTTCTAAGTCTCAAGAAGAAGCAGTTACTTTACGCATTGAGAATCAATCAACAACTGCTACCTACAGCTCTAATTGGATTAAGGAAAATGTTGAATATGCCACATTACTAAATAATTTCATATATCTATTTGAATATGTTGATTCACAGATGAGATGCAATTTAGTTAACAAAAATAGTGAAATGGGGGTATTTGAGCAACATTTAGTAACTAGATCTCAGAATGCATATAGTAAAGGGTTTGCGTTTGAAAAAAAGGATATTTTATCCTTGCTACAATTGACTGGTTATTATAATCAACTCTTTGATGCTGGTATCAGGTTAGAGGAAGCTATTGAATGGTTCTTTTGGGAGTATCTGTCGACTGAATTTGGTGCTAATAATTTCAGAGTTACTTTGCCCTCGTCAAGCTCGACTTTTCTTGAAAAATGTACTAATATCATGCCGGCATTAGAAGCGGTTCTCAAGCAATTCATTCTTTATGTTGAAGAAGGTCATATTGACTTTGAACTTCTGGATATTCGTTCTGAACATCTAATTTACAGAAACATCCCATCACTTGTGAATAAAAAATATGTTTACGGTGTTGGAGAAGAGTTTAATACCGCAACTTTCTTACTATTTTCAGACCAAAGTGGCCTTAGGTATTTTCATAAGACCAAAACATCATATAATAATTTTTTAAAATTAATGAATAACGTGGAACTAAAATTGAATGATGTTCCAGAGCGTAATCTCCCAAAAATTAATTGGCTAATAGAACATAAATATATAGAGATTAGCGAAGACGAAATTATTGTTTTTCATAATAAAGACCTAATACTTTTACTATATGATTTGTATATGAACGATGTAGCTGTTTACTGGAAGTATCCGACTAATATGAGGTTAATTCTAGACAATTTACAAAGTAAGAATGTAGTTGAATTTGGGAACTCTCTTTTTTCAAGGCCCGAGCAAGCATACTTTAATTATATTCTAAACAAATCACAATTTAATAATGGACTAGATTTAAGAAATAAGTATAGCCATACGCAACCAACGTTTGGGGAAGATGTGATGATACATAATCAGAATTATTATATATTTTTAAGAATGTTTATTTTAGCGGTGATAAAGATAAACGACGATTTTTGTACAGCTGCTGAATTAAGAAATTTGAGAGTTAATTGAAGAAAACTTCAACTAATCTGAGAGGGAACTAGCAATGATAAGTTATAAACCATTACAAAAATTACTGATAGATCGTGATATAAAGAAACAGGAGTTATTAAAAATGACAGGTATCTCATCAGCAACGATGGCTAAATTGAATACGAACGAATATGTTTCTTTAGAAGTCATTGATAAAATTTGTGCAGCGTTGGATTGTCAGCCTGGTGATTTATTGGAGCATATTCCTGAACATAAATAAATAATGGAATAGAGCGTGAAATGATTTTGCAATAAGAGTTAGTTTTTAAAAATATATTCAGACAAATACGCCCCGACCTAAGATAAGAGCATCTAAGGACGGGGCGTGTCGTAGATTCTAGGAACGTTATATTAAGATCTTGATGAAACTCAAACTAAGAATGGATCGAATAACTACTAGCAACTCACCAACCGCGATGCCGTTGCGCCCGAGGAAGCCATCCCGCTCCGAGAAGCTGAACGTCATCCCCCATAACCTCGACAGGGTCGGCCGAAACCACGAGCGCCTGATCAACAAGTTGACGACCGAGATACTGGGTCTGGGCAAGGGGAAGAATTGAGGGAGCCTTTGGGTAAGTGAGGATATGGTGAGGGAATTGAAGTCTTAATAAGGAGTCTAACTACAATGTAGTGGTTAGGCTCTTTTTGTCGTTTCCTCTACTTTACAAATGGGCTATAATCTTGGGTAATGATGGATGTGTTGGGGGAGAGATGTACATAGCGAGGAAAGGGATGTAAGATAAAGATTATAAAAACAAATTGAGAACACTTGTACGCAGATGTAAATAAAGGTAAAATATAACTACAATTGAATCTTGGGTGGGCATGGTTTCCCTTCGAGCAGATGCTTTCGAAGTAAGTTTCCTTCGGAAACTTTGGAGGAGGTGAAGCCATGGAAGTAAAAGATGCATTAACGATCATGTTCCTCTTTGGAACGTTCATTCTTGCTCTTTTAACATACATCAATAATAACAACAAGAGAAAGTAAAAACCCACCCAAAGGTTAAGGCCAAAGGTGGGTTTTGTTCCTATACGACTTAGAAGGGAATAAACCATCCAAGCCAATTGTACTGACCAAGTGTTCGAGCACTTGGTCTTTATTACATATATAATAACACAAAGAAAAAAATGTATCAAAACGTTAAATAAAAATTGGAAGTGACAATAAAAAAAGATAAGTTGAAGGTAAAACGAAGATGGTATACCCATCATTCTACGCTGCGGGCTTTGCCCTTGGTTCGCAAGGCGATATGGGCAGAGAAGCGTATCAGCTCACAATCCGTCGAGTCGTGGCCGCCCTGTTGGACTTAGAGTTCTTGAATCCAAGAAATGTTATCGGAAACGCCTGCAAAATAATAGCAATGAGAGGATATTTCGAAGATGATTCAGATAAAAAATATAAAGCAAGAACAAGCTGAAGATTTTTGGAGATTAAGACTTGAAGCATTAAGAACACATCCGGAAGCATTCTATACTTCATATGAAGATTCTGTTCAAACTCCATTAGACGAGGTAGTTAAGAGAATAAGGAATGTTTGCATCTAGGGGATTGCTTATGAGACGTTTTAAGAAATCAGTGACTAAAGGAATATCCTTATCTGGTAACTGATGAATTAAATTAGCTAGATCTTTCTTGGATACGGCCATTTTCAACAGCCCCTTTTATTACGAATGTAGCCAATGAAATTCAAGAATATACATTCATAATAACACATACTTGAAGTTGTCGGTTATTTCAAAGAAGCGAGTAACTGCATATAACACAGCATTGGGGAGAAGTACATTTTTTGTTAATTAGATGAAAGGCTTTGGGGAGGCAGTGAAATTGTTTCAGCGAACAACCCTGCGAGGTTAAGCCCGTTGGAACCGGCGCGTAAGCGCTTTAAGCTTCTAGTGATACACAAACGTTATCTGAAACCAGTGCGAATGAAAGGACTAACTCATATGCTTTTTATAAAAGCCACAAAAGATACCTTAAAAGACTTGCATATCAATCCAGAACCTGTATTAGAAACTGATTTGTTTTATAGTTGGCACGTTAATATTTTCACTCTATATCGAAAGAAGCATTATGTATTTATGAACGATTTATCTCGATTAAGTCTAACTATCTCTGGAATAAGGAGCAATCAAGCCAATCGGCTGCAAGAGATTTTTATAAAAAACCTAATGAGATATCTTACTTTAGAAGATATTCCAGAAGAGCAGATTGAATTTTATATAAAGAATTGTAAAGAGATGGTTATCACAAAAACGGATAACAGAAGTGTAAGAAGTACATTGAACGAGATCATGATGATTATGAAATCTCTAGAATATAAGAAAGACGGATTTGAAGACCAAGATTATCGACATAAGTGGAATAACAGGATTATTTATAAACCCATCGATTATCAGGAACCCATTGATGTATTTATTAAGGAGCTAACAGACCGGTATAAAAACAAAGGTTAAAGCGACAATGTATTAAGAAGGGAATTTGCTATGACAGCTCAAATTTCTGATGAAATTATATATCGAGATCATTCTTTTTCACTAATTGGAACTGGGAAGGGATTGCCGTTGATCCCTCCCTAGAATGGAGCTGCGCACTTTATTCAATCGCGGATAAACTTTGAAGAAATTGTTAATTATTTTCCAACTAAGAGGAAAAGATGTATTTTATGGAGAATAATCTATGTTACCTTGTGAAAAAAATCTCATAATTCGATAGTTTTACGCTAAGGGGGGATTGAATGAGCAATTAATTATCAAATTATAGTAATCTTTGTTGCTACTTGTTATTTAAATAAAATCAAAAGGGTGATACCAATGATTAGAATAGCAATCTGTAGTAACAACGAGAATATTTTAAATCAAACAGAAGAGAAGTTGAATGATTATTTCAAAAAATGTGATTTATCGTTTGAGATACAGCGTTTTGTGGATCCTATTTCTCTTTTAGATGAGATGGATAAGGATTTCCAGATTTTCTTTTTAGATTCTGAGATGCCTTTGGTAAAAAACAGGAGAGTAATACATTCAATAAGGAAGATTGATAAGTATGCTTATTTGATATTTTTGGCATCTGGTCATTTCAAATACGATCCAGGTAGACCTGGGTATTTTTTTAGCAAAACCAATAAATCAAACTTGTTCGAGAAAGAAATGGAAAGGGCATTAAGGCATGTACAGAGGATTAAAAATAAATACATGGTTATTAAAAATCACGACGGATATTTTAAAATTTATCTATCGGCAATTTATTATCTAGAAACTTATAACAGAAATATATTAATTCACACTGAGAATGGGGACTTTTTATGTTTTAAGAAGATGCAGGAGTTGGAAGAGGAGCTAGGTAGTATTTCATTTATTAGGTGCCATAAAAGCTATATCGTTAATATGGATTACATTAGGAAAATTGGAGTTTTTGAAATTGAATTAGAAAACAAGGACCGGGTTTTTATTAGTAGATGGAGAAGGAAAGAAGTCATAGAGCGATTGAGTCAATACATTGAAAATGTTTAGAAAAGTTCAGTCTCAGAGGAGAGGAGTTCATGATAAAAATAGCTATATGTATGAAGGATCTAACATTTTCGAATGATATTTGTCGCCAAATACAACATTGCTGCAGCAGTATTGACAATCAAATTGGCATAAAACAATTCAATGACATATGGAGTTTATTGGAGGCAGTGAATGATCAAGATTTTGATCTTATTTTTCTCGAAATCAAGATGTTAAGTGATGAAGGGGGGCTAGTTTCTGATAAATTAAAAGAAATTACGAATGATATGACACTTATTTTTGTTACCGATAGCGTGGAATTATCAAGTGACAAGGTGGAGGATAAATTTACGAATAGTGTTATTTTGAAAAATTCAATTAATTATGAAAAAATTCAATCGTTAGTGAACGAAACGAATAGGCTTAGCTTTTTCAAAAAGAAAAAAAGTTTGCTAGTTAAAAATGAGCAAGGGATTTTTAAAATTAGATTAAATGAGATTGTTTTTATTGAGAGTAGCAAAAAAAAACTATTATTCATACACAAAATGAACAAATCACTAGTTACAAAACGATGAAAGAATATGAAAACAGACTTAGGGAGTATCGATTTTACCGGTGTCATATCAGTTATATTGTAAACACGGATTATGTCGCAAATATCCAAGAGAATGTACTAAGGATGAATAATAGGAAAATTATACCTATAAGCCGTTACCGAAGAAAGGAACTAGTACAAATTATGCACAAAACAAAAACAATATAGTAATAAAATGGCTTTATGGTATAATTCCCATAAGGTGGGTTTAATTTGAAAATCGCCGTAATTGATTCGGGTGTTAACCTTAGGGATGAATTAATAGTTAATCGACATATTGAATCAATCAAACTTGAGCAGGGCATCACTCATAAATGTAATGATGATTTTAGTGGTCATGGGACAGATATAGTAAAAATTATTTGTGAACAGACTAGACTAGCTAGCAATCCTCATATCATCTCCGTACAGGTACTAAATGATAAAAATAAAGGATCGGTAGATGCCTTATGTGAGGCCATAAAATACTGTGGCGAAATCGGGGTAGATGTAATCAATCTTAGCTTAGGTCTCCGAAATAGAAATAACGAAACCATACAAAAATTAAAATCATGTTGTGATTTAGCCATCGAAAAAGGCATCACTATAATTTCTGCTAATCATAATGATGGCAACCGGGAAAGCCCAACATACCCGTTTGCCTTTAACGAGATTATCGGCGTTAATAGTTCGTCTGAATCTGGACCCAAGATTACCGTCGATCTAGAACACAACAATATCCTTTTTACAGATAATATCGTTAGTGTTCCTTACCAGGAACGAGCGGTGCTTCGGCAGGGAACTAGCTTTTTGACACCGATCATTACGAGCTTATATTGCGAATTTCAGAAGGAAAGAAATCATCATTTTGATAGACATCGCGATTTTTTGCTATTTATGAGGCAGTTTGAGCGCAATCAATCTAACTTGTTTTTCTACAGAAACAATGAACAAAGCTATCATCAGTTCAATCATAAAAACATCGGCTACTTTTATATGAAAAAAACCATTAATGATATTCACGCAGTTAAACAGCTTCAACAATACGCTACTGTTCGTTCATTTCATCTTGCTGAGGAAGCTGAAATCAGCTTCGTTTCCAAATTTGATTTTTTATTTTTTGGTGATATTAGCATAGGTGAAGTAGTACAGTACAAAACCGTAATTTCAAAATTACTGAAATCTGCCGTCCTGCAAGGGGTTCATATTGTGATGATGATCCCCTTCATGAGTATTTACCAGCGGTTCCAAATGTCTGAAGATTACAAGGTTTCCATGCAAAGCGTTTATCTTTAACCAAAACATACGAAGTTTTATGCAAATGACCAGTTAGTCAATGTAAAAGTACATTTAGTCAAAAGTCATTTAATCTAGAAAAAATTGGATTATAGTTAAAGTATAAAGCTTACTTAAATAGTAAGTGCAAGAAAGGAGGAGAAAACGATGAGCAAAGAACTGGAGAAAGAACTTCAAATGGATGAGTTTGAAGAAATTGAGGGCTATGCCTACTGTAGCACTCATAAGGACAAATGCTTGAACGACTGCATCAATCCACTTCCTAATGCTATGTTCGCAGACATCAATTAACAAAACTCTGCAATCATTTCAGACGTAAAATTGATTTTGAAAAGGTTTTAAACTACAGATTTGAAACCAAGTAGTTTAAAACCTTTTATTTTTGCATTTTATTAAGTTTAAGTAATTCGAGAAAGGGTGTCATATCGTGGTCGTCCTGAAAGCTATGAATTTAAAAAAACATTATGGAGCAGCCTCTAATTTAATTAAAGCTTTGGATGGCGTCAATTTAGCGGTGAACCGCGGAGAATTTGTCGCTATTGAGGGAACGTCGGGAAGCGGCAAGTCAACTCTGTTAAATTTGATGGGTGGACTCGACGTACCTACTGAAGGGACAGTAGTCATCAATGGATGCGAACTATCTAAACTTAGTGATGATCAGCTCACGGTGTTTAGGAGAACGAACATCGGTTTTATTTTTCAAGATTACAATTTGATCCCTACTTTAAATGTCTACGAAAACGTGATACTTCCGGTAGAACTGGATCATGGCAAGATAGATGAGGATTATGTAGCAAGTATTTTAGAGATGCTCGATTTACACGATAAACAAACGAAATTAATAAATCAATTGTCTGGAGGGCAGCAGCAAAGGGTTGCGATTGCAAGGGCACTGGCAACCAAACCGGCCATTATTTTGGCCGACGAGCCAACGGGAAACCTGGATAGCAAAACAAGCTCCACCGTATTGGAACTTTTACGGCTAAGCAACCAAAGGTACAAGCAAACGCTCATCATGATTACTCACAATCCCGATATAGCCAGAATGGCCGATCGTATCGTCCGCATCGAGGACGGAAAAGTAGTTTAGCAGCTCCTCAAAATAAGGTGGTGGAACGTGGGACTATGTTAAAACAAAATATGATGATGATCAAGAAGTTATCCAAAGCGAACTTAAAGGCAGACAAAGTTAAAAACCATTTTGCAGGCAGTATTATTGCTTTGGCTGCGGTTTTATTAACCGTTGTATTGACCTTTGGCTATAACTCCTTCACTAGCTTGCAGCAGGATTCCGACTTCCAAGCGATATTCAATGATGTTAGCGAGGCAGAAACAATTCAATTAAAGCAAGTAAACGAGGTTAACGAGGTCGGATTGTATCTGGAGGTTGGCAGAGAGAAGCAAGAAGAGCGTTTATTATCCATTTTGTATACAGATCAAACGATGATGGACTTATCCTATGCTCGTATCGATGAAGGCAAATTCCCAACGAAGCCCAATGAAATTGTAATAGAAAGGGACTACTTTTCAACGACTTCTCAAAAACCGGGTATTGGTGACCGTATCGTAGTAGAATTTAGAAACTACGCCAGCAAAGAAATGCAAATGAATGAATTTGTCATTTCAGGCCTGTTACATACAACTGCGTCCGGAGAGGCCAATCGGATCAGCTATAACGCCCTAGTATCAAAAGCGTTCGTTGATGCCGACCCGCATCTTTCCAAGGAAAAATACTCCGCAGCTATTAGAATTCTTAATGCAGGTAGTTACGCTAACGAAGAACTGAAATCCAAAATTAAAGATATCGGAAAGCAAATCGGTCTTCCTGAGCAAAACATCCAGATTAATCATATGAATGTAGATACCAACAATCTATCAGGCGATACCATTCTGACGATTTTTTGTATCATCATTATCATCGCATTGGCATGTTGGGTCGTTATCTACAACATCTTTTATATATCAATTATCAAACAAATCAAACAATACGGACAACTACGAGCACTAGGAGCAACGCGAAAGCAAATCAAGAAGTTGGTGAAATATGAAGGAAAATACTTATCCCGCAAATTTATTCCGGCTGGCGTTCTCCTGGGATGTTTGATAAGTTGGGCCATGAGTCCTTCCGTCTGGAACCTCTTTCCCAGTATATTTCTCGCCTTAGCAGCGGGTTTATTTACTGAATTAACGGTTCGCTTTTCATTAAATTCGCCGGCCAACTTTGCAGCTAAAATCTCTCCTATTGAAGCCATTCGATACGTTGGAGCAGAGACCTATACTTTTAAGAAGAAAGAGAAGAAAAGCTCGAAACGGCTAACCCCCTTTACGTTAGCAAGGATGAGTTTAACAAGAAGCCGAAAAAAAACAACATTAACGCTGCTGTCATTAGTTATAAGCGGGGCCCTTTTCATTTCCTTTGCGACACTGTTAAATTCGGTTGATTCCATTGCCAAAACGCGGCAGTATTTTCCGAATAACGGCAAGTTTATCATTCAAATCAATAACGAGCTCTATTCTGAAACGGTGAATTTAAGCGATCTGCAAAGCGAAGATCAACTCTCTGGAGCCTTAAAAGACAACATCCTTTCCATTAGCGGAGTTGAAAATGTTGTAGACCGTCAATATATTGAAGCTGCTGTCAATGGGGCGAACGAAAGCGCAGATCCTGTGGTAGTAGGCATCGAGAATATTTCAGCGAGTAATATCGAGTCATTAAGAAAGCGCCTGGTACAAGGGGAAATACTCGAACCCAATTCCTCTAATAACTCTTATATCCTCATGAATAGCTCCAGCGGTGATTTTGAATTTTACGACATTAGATATCAGGTTGGCGATCGTATTTCACTTATCATTGGCGATGATCAGAACAAGATTGAACATGAGTTCGAGATTATAGGCGACCTAGCGGATAAAAATTTGGGCGTTCTGTTCTACTTGCCATCAGGAGTCATGGAGTCAATCACCCCCTTTAATCCGAATCAAAGCTATGAAGTGATTCTTACAGAAGATACGAATGAACAATTGGTGAAGGATGAACTACAGAAATTAATTCAAAATAAGGACACTTTAAAGTTAAATTCATTTTCTGACATGGCGAAGTCCAATAAGGCGGCTTTTCGGACGATCACGATTGTTGTGTACACTTTTATGATATTTATAGCTTTATTTAGTGTTATTAATTTGTTGAACACGGTGATGACCTCAATTAATGCGAGAAAAGTCGAATTGGGAATCATGCAGGCCATAGGTATGGAATATAAGCAATTATCCGCCATGTTAGGTTACGAAGCTGGCTTTTTCATTATGGGGAGTTTCGTGATTTCTCTTATTATAGGGAACCTTGTTGGATATGGGCTAAGCGAATCTTTAGGAGACGTGGGGGGGCTTTCTTTTATACAATATCATTTTCCGTGGAGTCCCATTCTCATGTATTTATTAGTTATGCTGCTGATTCAAGCTGTTGTCCTTAAATTCGTGAGAATTTCAACAGCGAAGAAGACGGTAGTCGAAAGATTACGGTAAGGGAGGCTTGAGCCTAAAGCATAGGATTTGCACTAACCAACTAGACCGCCTTTGGGTACATTTAAACAAAAACTATTTCTCCTAGCACAATACAGGCATACACTTAAAACAAACTCGAATGATAGGAGAATGCATATGGAGTGCACCTTAAATCTGGCGGATAGCTGCAATCTTCAATGTACTTATTGTTATGAGGGCAATGATAAACGAGCTGCGGTTCTAAGCGAAGCAGTGATGCGGGAAGCCATCGATTTTATGGTGATGAATAACCCTGCGGAAGAAAAAATTCACCTAAGTTTATTGGGGGGGGAACCGTTATTAAACAAAAAGGTTTTCCTCCGGCTCTTCGAATATATAGACCAGAAGCATCGTGAATACAAAAAAATGTTTGAGTTCGAGATGACGACCAATGGCATTTTGCTCGACGATAGTATCATTGAAATTGTGAAAAATAACAACTTCAAGCTTTTCGTCAGCATTGATGGAGATCAAGAGACGCATGATTTAAACCGAGTGAGCCGGAGCAAGAAAAACTATTACGATACGATTTTGCGCAATATTCGCAAGCTTATCGAGCAAAAGGTACCCTTTGGCGTTCGGATGACGGTCACTTGCAACAATGTTCATTCTTTCCACCGGAATGTTCTTTATTTTCACCATATGGGCGTAAAACGAATCCATGCCGCTTACGATGATTTCGGAGCATGGACGCCGGAAACAATCCAGGAATTGGACGAACAGATGGAGCTTCTGGATGACTTTTACCTGAATTCGGTAGTAAGCAGCCCCGATTGTGTCTTTAATCTGCATGATCTTAAACTAACGACGTTTTTTGCTCACAGGAAGCCTTTGTTTTGCTCGGCAGGCTCGATCGGGCACTTTACAGTGAACAGCAGTGGAGACATATTTCCGTGTGGGTATGTGTTAAATGATATGAAATGGAACATCGGAAATTTTAAGGAAGGGCTAGATCGAGCAAAACTAATTCGTTGTATCAAGGCAGCCGTAAAGCCTTCGGAAAAATGCAAGGAGTGCGATATCGCCTTTACGTGCAGCGGACGGAAATGCGGATTCCAAAACTACCGGCTAACGGGTTCATTAAACATTCCGTCGGATATTACGTGCGAATTGGAACGAATTCTGTTTAAACATAATTACCGAGTCATAAAAAAGATGTATGAGCTGAAAATCCCCAGATTGATGAAATACTTTGAAATCGCAGAGGCCCATCAAATCAAAATTGGAAAAACGATGGAAAGGATTATTCAGGAAGCTGTGGCTGCCAAATTATAAACAAAGGGGTATTCTGCCATGTATTCAATGACGCTGGAGGTTAATCAGAAATGCAATCTGAAGTGCAAATACTGTTACTTAGGTGATAAAGCAGGATCGGTTATGACTTTGGACACGGCTAAAAAAAGCGTGGATTTGGCCTTTGCACAGATGGATGTTCATCGAGATCGTAAAATCTGGTTTGACTTTATCGGCGGGGAAGCGCTGATCGATTTTCCTCTGCTGAATGAAATCCTGCTGTATATCCAGGATAAAAACAAGGACAAGCAGTATCATGTGAAATTGTCGATGACATCGAACGCCACCCTTCTCAATTCTGAAATTATTGAATGGCTGGTAGACAACAGCTTTGATCTAAAAGTAAGTATTGACGGGAACAAGGAAGTCCATGATCTGAACCGGATTACGATTCATAACCGGGGATCATTCGATGCTATTTTGAATAACTGGCAGTATATCCGGGAATTTGAACGAAAATCGGGCAAATATACTCAGGCGACCAATGTCATTTCAAGAAATAATTATATACACTACGGTGAATCCGTAAAGTTTCTGGTTGAACAGTTAGGTATAAAAATCGTCGATACAGCCATCGATTTGTTCGTTGACTGGACAGAGGAAGAACTGGCTGTGATTGGAGAGGAAATCTACAAGGTATTCGCCTTTTATGAACAATGCGCTGGAGAGAATAGAGCTTTTGGATGGAGTTTTATCGATGAAGTATTTAGTTCCGTTCAAAAAAGGCGGAAGTTTTATAGTTGCGGGGCCGGGATCATTAGCCTGTATGTTAGAACAGACGGAACCTTTTACCCGTGCCACGCCTATATGGTTGAAGAAGAAAGCCTGGGAAGTGTTCATCAAGGCCTGAACCGAAGTAAAATCAATGACCTGAAGAATTTGAACAATATTGACAACGAGACCTGCCATAGATGTGACATTTACGACATATGCGGGGCAAAAAGCTGTATCATGCAAAGCCTAGAGACGAATGGCAATGTGAACATGCCGGATCCTACACTTTGTTATATGCAAAAATTCAAAACTTCTTTCTATTATGACAACATTGACCGTTTGAAAAAAATAGTCGAAGGAAGTCATGCCTATGAACACGAGCTATAACACCCCAATCAAAATCGTTAGGAAGAACGGGAAAGTGCTGCTGCTAAATCCCGAAAATTCACATTGGGTCAAAATGAGCGGGCACGTATTTGATAAATATAGCACCGATTGGGATTACTTTAGCGAACAGCTAAGCCAAAGATTTGGATTATTCGAACCAAAATCCAAAACACAGTCGATTAATAACGTATATTACTCGGTAACGGGCAAGTGCAATTTGAATTGTGATTTTTGCAGTATGAAATCAGGAACCCATGTCAGCACTGATGAGGATCTTTCCTTGGAAGAGATATGCACGGTCATGATTCCTAGAATCCGGGAAATTAACCCTAAAGTAGTCATCATCACTGGAGGGGAGCCTTTTATAAGAAAGGATATCCTCGATATAATAAAGGCTTTTAGCAATACCTTTGGAAAGGAACGCATCCTTCTTCAAACCAATGGTTTGCTGCTTCATAAGAAGCTTATTCATAGCTTCACACCTTACGTTGGAGCCGTAGAGATTAGCATAGAAAATATTTTCGAAAACGAAAAATTAATGAAGCGGATGATTAACAACTTTGACCATATTATTGATAATGGCTGCGGTCTGAAGTTCTCCTTCGTTATTAACCAACATACCGCACCGTATCTACGAAATGCGATTGCTATGATATATAAGTATGACGCGGCGTGCCTGATCAGATTTGTAAGCAACGTTGGCCGTGCTGCAGACTCCCCTAACACCATGAGTTACGCTGAAAAAATAGATATTTATCGGGATATGGTCGAATACATCTTGGAGCAGGAGTATTTTAACGAAAACATCAGCAACATGTTTTTTAGCACGATTCAAATCAAAACGGAGTGTGGAGGTTACGGGCGAACATGGGGGATTCACGCGAACGGTGAAATCCGAATGTGTTCAAACCTTCATGATGCGGACTTTAATATTGGCAACATCAGGGAGCATACTCCTGATCAAATCGCTGAACAGTTAAGTCTTAAGAAACGGAATGAGAGCATGCAGGCTCTCTTCCTTGTCAACAAACGGGAAAGGTGCAACATTTGCGATATCCAATATTTTTGTACGGGTCCCTGTGCCGCCGAAATCGTGGAAAAGGAGAAACAAGCTGAAGACCTCTATGACGATTGCCAATTAAAAAGTTTACTAGTCAATTTTATGTTGTATCACTATGATCGAACGAAAGCGAGCAAGGAGAATTTTAGTACTTTCCTAAATTATTTAGACGAGGAAAGAAAGGCTCAAGCAATAACGTAAACGGAAGTATTCGCTACTTATAGAGGAAAGGTTGTTTCTTCTATGAACAATTCCTATATCGCTTTTTTAAACAAATATTTGTTTAGAGAGAAAAAGATCATCTTGATCGTATTGACCGTTACGGTACTTCAAAGCTTGATTACCGTTTGCATTCCACTAACATATAAAGAGCTGATTGATCAAGCATTTCCGAAACGGGACTTTCATTTGTTCATCGTTTGCGTTTCGGTTATGCTTATTTTATTTTTTGTGAACTGTTTTCTCAATATTGTGAAGGATTTCTTATTGGCCAAGATCGTTGAACAATTGAGCTTTTCCTTGCGTAGAGAACTTAATGACAAGCTCAGTCGGTTGCCCTATTCATTTTTTGATGACTACAAGCTTAGTGACATCCTGTCCCGGTATAATAAAGAGATCGATACGATCAAACAGAATTGCGGATATATGACCGTTAGCATTTTCAGTAATGCGCTGACCGCGATTTTTGCTTGCGGGATGATCCTGTTTTTTGATTGGAAACTGCTCGCCGTTTCTGTGCTTATCATTGCGTTTTATGTCTGGGTGAATAGATATTTCGGAAAAAAAGTGAAGGATTATGCGGAAAAAGCGATGCAAAGCAATGAGCAGTCTATGAATCATATGGTGGAAACATATAACAATGTGTTGATTACGAAAATTTACAACGTCTTTAGATATATCGAAAAAAAATATGTCACGGCCTACCAGAGGCAATATGACCATCAAATGAAGCTAGAATTAGCTTATTCGATGAATGTAAATATAAGCAGTATCATGGTATATCTGTTATCTGGAGCCATCTGGTTGATTGGCGGATTAGGAATTTTTGCGAATAAATATACAATTGGTTTGATTGTTTCGCTTATTAATTATCAAAATATGCTGCTAGGAGCAACGCGTTTTTTTAGTGAATTCAACAACAGTTATCAAGGGGCAATCACCGCGATTGGAAGATTGGAGGAAATTTTGAACAAAGCCGAAGAGAAGACGGGAGGAGCCGCTCCGCCTCAGCATATTTCCGAAATTATCATTGACCAGGTGTCCTTTGCTTACGATGGGATAGAGAAGCAGGTACTGACGAATGCTAGCGGCATAATAAAGAGGGGCGAAATTACGGCTTTTGTTGGGCCAAGCGGATGCGGGAAATCAACCGTGACCAAGCTGCTGCTAGGGCTATATCAACCACAGCAAGGCTGCATTCGGATTAATCAGGACAGGCTAGATGACCTCGATTTAAGTCTATATCGTAAACGGACAGCGTATATACCGCAGGACTCCTTATTTTTCCATGATTCGGTACTTAACAATATTAGCTTTGGAGCAGACATTCCTTTAGATTTGCTGGAGAAATACAGCAAAACAATAGATTTGTTTGACGAAATCATGGAATTTCCCGACCGATGGGATACGGTTTTGAGCGCCGGGGGCAACAATATTTCGGGCGGGCAAAAAAAACGTCTCGATATTTTAAGGGCTTTAGTAAGAAATGCCGACATCATCATTTTTGATGAGCCGACCGCATCTTTAGATTTGGATAGAAGGACTGCATTCTTAGACCTCCTTAAAGCGATTAAAAAAGAGAAAATCATTATTTTGATAACGCATAACATGGATGAGGCATATTACTTTGATAAAGTTTATAGTGTAGTGGAGAGAGGTATTTTGAATTATGCATTGGAAGAATTAGAAATAAAGACTGCGGGAATGAGTACCACTTGAGCATTCGGGTTCATTTCCTGCCTATGAAGACCTTTTCGGAGACTCCACTTTCGTGGAGTCTCCTTTTGTCGTTTCCTCCATTTTACAAATAGGCTATAATCTTGGGAAGGGTGTAGAAAATTGTAGAAAGTTGTAGGAATATAGTCGGGCCTGAGCGGGTCTAATTTGAATTTCATAGAGTAGCTACAAGTTCTAGCAACAGGAGGTTGATGTGATGCAGGTTCGGAAGATTAAGATTGTAGGAACCGGTAAATATTTGCCGGAGCAAGTGATCACAGCAGAAGATATAGATAAGAAATTAGGGGTGCCCAGCGGATGGGTGCTGAAGAAAACAGATGTTAGAGTTAGACATGTTGTACAAGACGAAACCGCTTCTCTCATGGGAGCAAGGGCAGCGGAGGCTGCATTAGAAGATGCTGGGCTTACTTTTTCGGATATCGACTGTCTTGTATCCACGAGCGGCACCGTGGAGCAGTCCATTCCGTGCACGGCTTCTTTAATCCAAAAGGCATTGGGGCAAGAGCATTCTGGGGTTCCTGCATTTGATATAAACTCCACATGTTTAAGCTTTTTAACTGGACTGGATGTTATGTCTTATATGGTAGCGGCAGGGCGTTATCAACGTGTTCTGCTCGTAGCGTCTGAAATTGCTTCGATTGGCTTGGATTGGTCTCATAAAGAAAGCGCAGCTTTGTTTGGGGATGGGGCTGCGGCCGTGGTGATCAGTAGGGCAGAGGAGGATGAACCCTCTCAGATTATCTGTTCCTCGATGCAAACGTTCAGTGCGGGAGCTCATCTCTCCCAGATTAGAGGCGGAGGGACGAAAATTCATCGCCGGCATACCGATCAGCTAGAGCCGGATGGACGAGCGATTTATAAAATGGCGTCACAAATAATGCCGGATTTTGTCAGATGGCAGATCTGAAGCTTGTCATTCCACATCAAGGCAGCGCCATGGCTATGCGGTTGATATCGAAGAAGCTAGGGATAGCGGAACACCAATTAGTGAATATTTCACCAACGCACGGAAATACGATTGCAGCATCGATTCCGATGGCATTGCATGAAGCCATCAAGCAAGGGCGGATCAAGCGGGGAGAGCGGATGTTATTGTTAGGCACATCCGCAGGCTTCTCTGTCGGAGGAATGATCCTTAAATACTAGCTCAAGGCAAAGAAGGAGAGCTGAAGAATAAGGGCGGTATCAGCGTATTTTGCTGACAGTTGTCACTGGACTAATTGTTGTCTGGAGCTAAGGTGGAGTGAGATAAAAATACAAAAACAGTAATAGGAATAGTGAACATCTCTAATAGAATGTTCATTATTATTTAATCGTTGCTGTTTAGTATTCTCTTAAACAGAAAGAGTGTGAAAGCTATTAATGCTAAACCTAAAGATATTTTAAAGTATGGATATATTTGACTTGCCTTTAAAGTGAAAATACTGAGATATGATACATCTGTCGCCCCTTGTATTGTCTGCACGTATCCAAATAATAGTAAAATTGAGTTTAAAACAAATAAATAACTCATCATTAATAGTAAATCTCTGATTTTGTCATTACTTCTGAATAAAAAGATTAATTGAAAAAAAAGGCATATAAATATCACAAAAAAACCCAACATATTTAAATATCTCCTTTATCATTTTTGTGACTATGATACTTGTAATGAAATATAAAGGTAGAATAACAATTATGTTATTCTACCTTTGCTTATTCTAATTATAGTAATAGTTTTTATAAAATATCAATTGGAAGATCCATATGAAAAATACATATTACTAGTTTTTTGCCCTACCGCAGAACTATAAATACTTTGGGCATTCCAAACATAATATGTCCATTTTAGATTAAGTTTCTTTTGAGCATTAGTACTATAATGACCAACGCTAAAATTTACGTCAAATGTATGCGAAGGAGTTTTAAGTATATTATTTTTTGATAATTGAACCTTTGTTTGTCTTACCTTATTTGTTCCACTATTATCAAAGTTTTTAAGAGGTTTTGAAGTATATTGAGTGGTATTCGTATAAGTTGGCGAGAACGATAAACCAGTCCCTGGAAGTGAATAACTCCAACTTAATCCGAGATTAATACTACTAGAATTTTGCCAGCTTCCATCCCATTGCTGATATCTGAAAACATCACCAGGATCTGTATATGCTTCTAGAACAGTATCTTGAGACACACCAATTTCAAAGTTAGACGTGTTAGAATTAACATTTGGGACTTGAGTTGAATATGTTCTTGTTGATAGTGGGTATATTTTTGTACTAAATACCCCATCACTACTTATTGAAGCTGGTCCTTCAACGTATGTTCTTACTACCATTTCTTCATTTACAGTACCGACTCCAATAGCATAGCTTAATGAGTATGTTTTATCGGATACACCGCTTGTTACAGCAAATTTAGCAATGGGGCTACTTTCGGAAGATTTAATTGGATTTAGAATTTTACTGAACCAAAATATATCAGTGTATTCTCCTTGATTTAATTCTGACACATTATTAAATTGTTCAGATAAATTAAGAGTACTGTTATCAATAGTTGATTCAACTACTGTAAAATTACGAGTGCCTTTTTCAAGTAAGTATAGTTTCAAGAGAGTATCATTATCAGAATATTGTCCATAATTAAGAGTGATGTTAGAATTTGGTGCACTATCTATTCCAAAAAAGATAACATCATAATTTCCTGAGGTATCTACTAAATTTCCAACAATTAATGTATTAGTGTAGTCAGCTTTCTTTAGAGTACCATCTAAATTAAGCTAGTAAAGTACTGACTGTAATTTTTATTGTTCTCATATAAAACTCCTCCTTTTTCTACCTCCACCCAATATTTTGTGGTAATGGAAATATTATTACAGACTATAACATATATGTTTATTCTTGTATATAGATTAATTAGAAGAATATGGGTGATTACCGCAGTTTGTTGTCAGAAGGGGGATATTGTTTATATTTCAGATAAATATTGTAAATACACTAGTGGCACACTACGTCGTAGAAAATCCCACTTAACTTAATTGGTAGGTAGGATATTTTGTATATGTCTTACTTGTCCACAAAACATATCCACTTTTACACTCTTCACAAACCTTGTGAAAGTGTGAAAGCCTTATGGATAAAGGATCTCATGTTTTTTTAACGAATTATACATATTACCTTAAGAGTTATCTAAGCAGGTCGCGTTATAGATACAACAACGTTATGTGAAACCTCCGAAAATTAGAAACTAAAGGAGGATATAATGGAAAATTTGAACTTTATTGTCATGGTAGCAGAATTTACTTACTAGTTTTTTCGGAAGGTAATGGCGCTGGCTGGTTAGTATCATGTAAAAAAATTTTAACAAACAACTTAAATCCGAGACTCCACTTTCGTGGAGTCTCCTTTTGTCGTTTCCTCCATTTTACAAATAGGCTATAATCTTGGGAAGGGTGTAGAAAGTTGTAGAAAGTTGTAGGAATATAGTCGGGCCTGAGCGGGTCTAATTTGAATTTCATAGAGTAGTTACAAGTTCTAGCAACAGGAGGTTGATGTGATGCAGGTTCGGAAGATTAAGATTGTAGGAACGGGTAAATATTTGCCGGAGCAAGTGATCACAGCAGAAGATTTAGACAAGAAATTAGGTGTGCCGAGCGGATGGGTGCTGAAGAAAACAGATGTTAGAGTTAGACATGTTGTAAAAGACGAAACAGCTTCTTTCATGGGGGCAAGGGCAGCGGAGGCTGCGTTAGAGGATGCTGGGCTTGCTTTTTCAGATATTGACTGTCTTGTATCTACGAGCGGTACCGTGGAGCAATCCATTCCATGCACGGCTTCTTTAATCCAAAAGGCATTGGGACAAGAGTATTCTGGAGTTCCTGCATTTGATATAAACTCCACATGTTTAAGTTTTTTAACTGGACTGGATGTTATGTCTTATATGGTAGCGGCAGGGCGTTATCAACGTGTTCTGCTCGTAGCGACGGAAGTGGCTTCGGTTGGCTTGGATTGGTCTCATAAAGAAAGTGCGGCTTTGTTTGGGGATGGGGCTGCGGCTGTGGTGATCAGTAGGGCAGAGGAGGATGAACCCTCTCAGATTATCTGTTCCTCGATGCAAACGTTCAGTGCGGGAGCTCATCTCTCCCAGATTAGAGGCGGGGGGACGAAAATTCATCGCCGGCATACCGATCAGGTAGAGCCATTCTTATTTGAAATGGATGGACGAGCGATATATAAAATGGCGTCACAAATCATGCCTGACTTTGTCGATGCTTTATTCCAAGCAGGGAGCTGTCAGATGGCAGATCTGAAGCTTGTCATTCCACATCAAGGCAGCGCGATGGCTATGCGATTGATATCAAAGAAGCTAGGGATAGCGGAGCACCAATTAATGAATATTTCGCCAACGCACGGAAATACGATTGCAGCATCGATTCCGATGGCTTTGCATGAAGCCATCCAGCAAGGGCGGATCCAGCGGGGAGAGCGGCTGTTATTGTTAGGAACATCCGCAGGCTTCTCTGTCGGAGGAATGATCCTTGAATACTAACTCAAGGCCAAGAATACGAGAGGAAGAAGAGCGGCAAGGGTGGCAGGGAGAACTAGAAGGGGCGGAAAGGCAAGCAGGCCAAGAGAGGCAAGGAAAGCAAGAAAGAGAAAAAAGCCAAGAAAGGCAAGGAGGGCAAGCAGGACAAGAAGGACAGCATCAGCGGATTTTGCTGACAGGCGGAAGAGCGCCGGCTACCTTGGATTTAGCTCGTCAGTTTACTGCGGCGGGGCATAAGGTGTACATGGCCGAGAGTTGTCCGGTACACCTTGGTTATCATTCGCGCGCGATCGTTCGAAACTATGGTGTGCCTAAGCCTAATGAGGATCCAGATGGATATATTAGCGCACTCCTAGAAATTATTATGCTAGAAAAGATAGATTGGCTGATTCCAACTTGCGAGGAGATATTTTTTGTTGCCCGAGGCTTAGAGCGTTTAAGCCAGCATTGCCTAGTTTTTACGGACTCACTAAACAAGCTGCGGCGCTTACATAGTAAATGGGAATTTATTGGCCAGGCGAGGGAGTATGGCTTATTGGTACCGGAAACAAGCCTATTAACCTCTCAAGAAGATGTGGAGGCCGCCTTGGCTGTCCCGGGGAAATGGGTTTTTAAGCCGGTTTACTCCCGTTTTGCGGCAAAGGTTTTCATGGTGCAAACGAGGGTAGCGAGTACAGTTGCTAAGGGCGAGAAGAACAAGGAGCCAGATGATACAGAAATACCAGATGAAGCTGAAGTATTGGAAAAAATAAAGCATCTCTCTCCACAGCAGCCTTGGGTTGTACAGCAATTTATAGAAGGAACAGCCTATTGCAGCTACAGTATAGCCAAGCAAGGGAAACTGACGGCTCATGCGGTTTATCCCGTGAGATTTACGGCTGGGCCTGGTGCTTGTATTAGCTTCGAGGCTGTACATCACCCAGACATTGACCGCTGGGTACAACACTTCGTTCGTTTGGAACAATTTACGGGGCAAATTTCTTTTGATTTTATCGTCACCGATGCTGGCCAAGTCTACTCTATTGAATGCAACCCAAGAGCAACAAGCGGAATACACCTATTCGGAGCGGAGGATCAGCTTGATCAGGCGTTTTTTCATCATAAAGAGGGGTCAGAGCAGATTATCACCCCGCGCCCGGGTCATAAAGCCATCATTTCCTTAGCGATGTTGTCCTATGGATTGTTGTCGATTCGTTCCTGGTCAAGATTCAAGGAGTGGCTTCGTTTGTTCATGGGTGGTAAAGACGTGGTGTTCCAATTTCGAGATCCGCAGCCGTTTTTTCAGCAGTTTAGGCTTCTTTGGTGGAATGTAAAGGTAAGCAGGCAGCAGCATATCTCGATATTAGAAGCATCAACGAATGATATTGAATGGAATGGTGAGGAAGAGAAATGAGTTCAAGCGTATTAGTGACAGGCGGGACGGGATTTCTCGGCAGGAGCTTGGCACAAACCTTAAGTAAGCTGGGTTATCAGGTTACAGCGACTGGACGAAATGAATCCATAGGGGAGGAATTGAAAAACGAAGGTATCGCTTTCATCCCCTGTGATCTTGCGGACACCGAGCGTATCGTCCAGCTATGTGCTGGACAAGACTTTGTGTTTCATTGCGGTGCATTGTCTTCTCCTTGGGGGAAATACAGTCACTTTTATGATAGTAATGTGATCGGTACCCGAAATATATTGGAAGGCTGCCGGCAGCATCAGGTGGGCAGGTTGATCTATGTGTCGACACCGAGCTTATATTTTGATTATACCGATCGCTTGAACGTATCAGAGTCAGCTCCGCTTCCGGATCAAGCTGTGAATGCGTATGCCGCAACGAAGCGTTTGGCCGAAGAAGAAGTGGATCTTGCCTTTGAGGCAGGACTTCCCGTGATTACCATCCGTCCTCGTGCGATCTTTGGCCCGGGGGATCAGGCGATACTTCCGCGGCTGCTTCAAGCGAACCGCAAAGGACGCGTTCCCTTAATTCATGGCGGCCAGGCTCTGATGGATTTGACCTACATCGATAATGTGGTTGATGCGCTAATCCAATGCATGTCCTCCCCTACATCGACGCTAGGCAAAAAGTACAATATTACCAATGGCGAGCCGGTAGCTTTGATGGATTTACTTCAGCACTTATTTGCTAAGCTGGAGGAACCATTTCGCGGAAAACATATTTCCTATCCTCTGGCCTACGGGGCAGCCGCCTTGCTAGAGTGGAAAGCCAACCTGACAAGGAGTAAAAAGGAACCTCTGCTCACTCGCTACACGGTGGGTCTATTAGGGAGGACGCTTACGCTGGATATATCTGCGGCGAAAAAAGATCTGAACTATACACCACTTAAAAGTATTGATGAAGGGATATCCGAATATGTCACATGGATCAAACAACGAGACTCACTTATTTAGCACCCGCGTCAAATTGACCCTGTTTTCGGCGGGGAGTTGCTCCCAATCTGAAAAAATAACGATCCGTGGCGGAGAGCGGCGGACGATTCAAATTCCTGCCCTGTTTGCCTGCATGGAGCATCCGAGGCTAGGCCCGATCTTATTTGACACGGGGTATTCGGAACGATTCTTCGAAGCAGCAGGTCGTTTTCCTTATTCGCTATATCGAAGGGCGACCCCTGTTTCTATCACAGAAAGGGAGACGGCGGTCTATCAATTACAAGAAGCGGGGATTCAATTAAGTGACATTAAGTATGTCGTTCTATCCCACCTTCATGCAGATCATATTGGCGGGGTTTGTGATTTTCCTGGGGCTTCGTTTATTTATTTAAAAGCAGCTTACGATAAAATGAAGCACCGCAGAGGATTAGCGGCGGTTCGGGCAGGCTTCCTGCCGGACTTATTACCGAGTGATTTTGAGGAGCGTTCTCTACCGGTAGATGAACAACAACGAATCTCGCTGCCCTCTAGTTTTCCATTTGAGCGGGGCTTAGATCTTTTTGGCGATGGAAGTGTGATTGCCGTGGACTTGCCAGGACATGCTGCCGGTCAAATTGGCGTTCTACTTCATACTGGGGATCAGCCATATTTTTTATGTGCGGATGCGGTATGGTCCAGTCGAGCGTATCGTGAATCCCGGCCTCCACATTGGCTTGCTGGCCTGATTATGGATGATCGTCAGCAGTATCAAGAAAGCTTCCAGCGCATATGCCAATTCCACAAGCAGCACCCAGAATATCGAATTATTCCATCCCATTGCAGCGAAATCGGGGAATCTCTTAAATAGGGGAGGGAGTCATGTTGATTGACAAAGGAGCTATTGTATACCACTACTTGCGGACAAAATTTCGTCAATGGCCAGCCAGTCGTCAAGGGGTTGAACAGTGGCAGGAGGAGAGAGTACGAAGCCATGTTCGTTTTGTCCGCAAGCATTCTGCTTTTTATCGCGAGCTTTGGAAGGATTATACGGATGCCCAGTGGCGGCAATTTCCGATCATGGATAAAGAGCTGATGATGGAGCATTTTGACCCTTTAAATACGGTGGGAATCACGAAAGAAGAAGCTTTTGCCGTTGCGTATCAAGCGGAAAACAGTCGGGATTTTGCACCTACCATCGGTTCGATTACGGTCGGACTCTCATCGGGGACATCTGGAAATCGCGGTATTTTCCTTGTCAGTCCTCAAGAAAGAAGGGCATGGGCTGGAACAGTCCTCGCTAAAATGCTGCCTAATTCATTGCTGCAAAAGGAGAGTATTGCTTTTTTCCTGCGGGCGAATAGCAATTTATATGGCAGTGTCGGCAGTAATCGGCTTCAATTTCATTATTATGATTTGTTAAGTCCAGTTCAGGAGCATATTGAACGATTGAACGAGCAGCGTCCAGGATTAATAGTCGCTCCGCCATCGATGCTCCGGATTTTGGCTCAAGCTAGACAACAAGGGAATTTGCGAATCAACCCCCATAAAATCATCTCTGTTGCTGAAGTGCTGGATCCGTTGGATCGGAAGCCAATAGAGACGCAGTTCGAACAAAGGGTTCATCAAGTCTATCAATGCACGGAAGGTTTTCTGGCTTGTACTTGCTCACATGGTACTCTTCACCTGAACGAGGATATTGTTATCATTGAAAAAGAATATTTAGATCGGAAGCTTGGTCGATTTGTTCCGATTATTACTGACTTTTCGCGAAGGACTCAACCGATCGTGCGCTACCGCTTAAATGATGTTCTCACCGAACGTGCGGAGCCTTGTCCGTGTGGTTCTCCTTTTCTAGCATTGGAGTCCATAGAAGGACGCTGTGATGATATATTTTATGGCTACAGTTTGCATGACAACAGGCTAAAGCCGATATTTCCTGACTTTATTAGCAGAGCGATTATTCATGCCTCCGAGCAAGTGCTTGAATATTTAGCGATTCAACATACGCCTGACCGCGTTGAAATTTTCTTGAGGGTCGATGAGGCGGGCTCCAGGTCTGCACAAATTGAAGAGCACATCACTCATGCCATGAATGATTTACTTCTTAAAATGAATTGCAAGCCGCCGACCATTGAATTTAGTGTATATGATCAGGATGTTTACGCTAGATACGATAAGCAGGGAGAGCTGACAGAGTTGAAAAAACTGCGCCGAGTGGAAAGGAGATTTCAGCTTGGAGAGGATACAGATCCGTTTATATGATGCAGATACCATAGACGATCTGCCATGGCCGGACACCGAAGATGGGCAGTACGCTAAACAGTTTCTTTTGCCGTTCGTGAAGCGCCAGCCCTCGCATTATATGAACAATGTTCAAGCTAAATATATGGCGGTATCTCTTGATGGTATCGTGCTTCCTATTTCAATAACCGAAACACAATATGACAATTCCTATGTATGCTCTCCTTATACGCATTATGTAAGCTATGCTAAGCAAGAGCTCGTACTGCTCCAAAGTGCACTGCTGCGTAAAGGTTTGTCAGCCCTGCTCGGCGGATTAGGGCAATTTTTTAAAGCGAGCCAGATCAATAAGGCGGTTCATGTAAATAACTGGTTGGTCTCAACGAATTTATATCCCCAATTAACACCTGATCAACTAAGGGCGCTTCATTCTTTTTTAACAGAGCAGTTCCCTGACTATGCGATCATCTATCGATCCCTTAATGAAGCGAACCATGAGGAGTTTATTCAGGAGTTACGCCGATTAAATTATAAAATGGTAGCCTCCCGCCAAATCTATCTCGTTCATCCTAGCCAGTCTGCCTCGTTAAGTTCCAAGTCACGCAAGCTGTTAAAAAAGGACTATGCATTGATCGATCGTCATGGCTATGAGATGTTAGATAATGATCAGTTGTCAGATCAAGATATTTCGCGAATATTGGAGCTGTACAGTGCTTTGTATTTGCAAAAATATTCGATGTACAATCCACAATTTAACGAAGATTTTATCGCTCTCGCGATTAAGAATAAAATTCTTCATCTTCAGGCGCTTCGGAAAAATGACCGCATTGATGCCGTGATAGGTTATTTTTGCCGCAACGGAGTCATGACTACCCCATTGCTTGGTTACGATCTTTCTTTGCCAAGAGAAGTTGGTTTGTACCGAATGTTGTCTGCACTTTTATTCTACATTGCGCTAGAGAACGGTCATTTATTAAACAGAAGCTCTGGTGCTGCTCATTTCAAAAGGAATCGAGGTGCTGCGGCTGAGATCGAGTACTCGGCTGTTTACGATAGACACTTACCGTTTCGCCGGCGGCTTTGCTGGTCCTTCCTGCAAACCGTTATTAACAAAATTGGAATTCCTTTGATTCGAAAATATAAACTCTAACTATAAAGGAGGCTGCAGGACATGATGCATAACAGACCGATTGCCTTGGTGACGGGAACATCCAGCGGCTTTGGGTTACTGATCACGCTGGCATTAGCCGGAAGCGGCTACCATGTCATTGCCACGATGCGCAATATCACGAAGCAGGATGCATTGATGCAAGCTGCTGAACAAGACGGTCTAAGCCAGCATATAGAGTGCTTACCCCTTGATGTGAGCGATCAGCAAGCGATTCGTATGACCGTGGATGAAGTAACGAAGCGTCATGGGCGCATTGATGTGCTTGTGAATAATGCCGGCATTTCACTTGGCGGCTTTGTGGAAGAGGTTCCGCTAGAGGACTGGATGCATGCCATGGACACCAACTTTTTCGGTCTTGTTGCTCTGACTCAAGAGGTATTGCCACATATGCGATCGAGAAAATACGGGAAAATTATTAACATCAGCAGCATTAGCGGCAGACTTGGCTTTCCAGGTTACGGGCCTTACGCGGCTTCAAAGTTTGCAGTGGAGGGATTCAGTGAATCGCTTCGATTAGAAATGCTGCCGTACGGCGTTTACGTTTCCTTAGTTGAACCAGGCGCATACAAAACCGCGATTTGGTCCAAAGGCTTCGATTATATTTCGATGAGGGCAAGGAAAGATTCACCCTATCAGGAGCCTCTTGCAGCCATTCTGGCCTACAGCAACAACGTAGCTAACAACGCCAGCGATCCGCAGGATGTGGCTAGGACGGTGGTGCGGATCGCTCAAGCTCGCTACCCCAAATTGCGTTACGTGTTAGGAAAGGGAGCATGGACTGCGATATGGGGGAAGGCGCTTCTACCTTGGAAATGGTTCGAACAAATTGTATTGCGCCAACTCCGGAAATAGAAGTTAAGAATATCCAGATTGGAGACGACACTTGGGTGGAGTCTCTTTTTTTGTGGTTTCCTCTATTTTACAAATGGGCTATAATCTTTGATGAAGAAGGTACTTTATTCACTTTCCTTACAACACAGGCACAACTATTCTCTTACAACCAAATAAAGTGGTTTGCGAATCTCACGCAATTATGGGGAAAGGTAAACTATCTTGAGTTCTTTCAGAATGCTAGTAGTATTTTTTTTACTGAAATAAAGGGTTATAGGGTAGAAAGCCCAGAAGTCAGAAAGTTTAGAAAAGAGCTAAGTGATACCAAATATTTATTGGTTTTTGATTGGGTTCGATGGATAACTGAAAATAATAAATTTAGAGGCCCACAGATGGAGAAATCTTTTTTGGCCATATTTATGTATTGTTAATGCAAGGAGGAACCAATATTGTACTAGACAGTAAGATATATTCACCAGACAACGTATATAAAATTCCCGTTATCCAATTGGCAACAAATGACATTGATAAGTCATTTGATTTTATAAAATCACTGAATATTGAAATAATTACTGAAATTCAGAATGGTCATTGGTTTAATATTAAAGATCCTGACGGGAATGTATTAATGATATGTAGATAAGAAATTTGTGGGCGTATTTAAAGATGTCGTCAGCACCAGAAAACACCATATTCACGGGGCCTTACGGCCCCTAGGTCTCCAGATGCCTTGATCAGCAATTATTAATAAATCGAGCAATAAAAGAAGGATGGATAATGATTTCCATATATTTCGTCCAAATAGTCTCCCATGGATTTATAACCAAAGGCGGCGGATGTTTTTTCAATGTGTCCGTTATGTGCAGAGATGAATAATTTATCGGATATATATTTTATAGATTGCCTCCATGTCCTGTCTGTTGCATCTGTCTGCAAGAAATTCTTCATCGACCAACACGATGTTTAACGGGTCATTATTAATAAATTCCTTCCCGTATTTTAGTATACAGGTATAGAATCGCTAGGTTTAACATTCGATGGTTTTTCCGTCCAGGTCGCTGGGCAGCTTAAATCAGATCAAACGAATAGGTAAGCTCTATAATATAGGGTTTTATAATATAATCTATATAAAATACAATATATGGTATATTTGTGTTGATTACACTATTTTAGGAGGTAATGATTATGAAGAAGGTAAGAGTTAGCTTTTTTACTAGCTACAACCTTGCATATCCCCAACACGTATGCTACACCTTCTGACATATCATCTTCTGTGTTAACATCTGATATTGTGTCAGAAGGAATGTCTACTATCGCTAAAGGACAATTGCTTGTAGATGAGTCCTTGATATTAGTCGAGCAGGAAAAAATTAAGGAATTTTTGAAATAAGATGGAAGAAGTGTAACTTTTTATGGTGTGGGGTTGGAGAAGGATGTTATCTACGAGACTTTTCTCCAAGATAAGAAAGTGCCTAAATTCTCTAGTATTTCGTCAATTGTCGATATGGATCATCAAGGTAAGGAGGTTGTAAGTCCTGACGAAATTGAACAAAGTGCTATTGATGGATTAAACGTTGAAAACATGACGTTCGCTCCAGCCCAAAGTGAGACTGTTTCAACGGATCTTACTATTATTAATAACAATGGTGAGTACTATATTATTGATGGAGACATGACTATTCCGTCAAACTCCAAATCATCCTTCACAAATGCTAAACTCAAAGGGCTTTTTACTAGAGAATTAAAAGTTAAGGAAGTTTTGGATTTTAAAACGAAAATTAACAATATTTACAGTAACCAAAAAATGTTGATTAGTCCGGCAGCTACAACACCCACCACCATTTTGACAAGCATAACTAAAAGCAATTGGTTTTATGATGACAGCTTATTTTATGATTTAGATACATTTGAAGTTGCACGTTCGATTACAGAATATACAATTTACAAGTCTCAAGATGCAGATCCAAATTATGATTATCTTACCGTTGATGCATTTACAACATGGTATCCAGCATATGATAATCGTAATATCATTAATGGTATTCAAGGTACAATTGATAACCAATACAACGGGGATGAGTTAATTAGTTACTATCCTAATACAGGATCTATTGATACTCAACTGCAGAATAATACACAGTATCAAATTGGAATAGGGTACCCGTTTGCAGTAACTGCGAATGTAACATGGTCATCAGGAGCAAAAGTAAAAATGCAGGCGAGAGGTGATCAGGAAACTGAAAGATACTATCAGTTTTTTTACGGAACCGATGGAAGTAGATACAATTGGATTGGAAGCGGTGCTCCAGTAGATACTAGATATACTGCTACTTACAAAAGTGCTGGAACACTTCTAGGACTTTATGTAACCTCAAGTGTACGTCATCAATGGTTTAATGAAAGTACGTCGGAGTGGAAAAATAATACTGAAGTCTTAAGTTACGATTATTAATTATGTGAACTCCTAGCCATACTGGTTAGGAGTTTAATCTCTCAGGAGGTTCAGATGAAACAAGTTTTATTAGGTTCAACTTTATGTCTTTCGGGGGTTATTCTATATGGTATGAGTCTTATAGCTGCAAGTATTTACACGAAATATGGAGCAATTCACACAAAAGATTTTGGCAATCAGATGCTAGGATCTTTTCCAATTGTACTATCAATTATTCTTTTTATTGCAGGAATAGTGATATCAACAATTGGACTAAGGAAAGATAGTTAATAAAGGTTAAGCCTCTTAGTATATGTTAAAAGAGAGTCAATGTAGACGTTAGAGAAGTCCATTTGCGGTGGTATCCATCGTAGAAAGATTGAGCATCTTGAGTAGAACTTCATCCGTGGGACATGTCCGGTTTCAATCAACTGGTATTTAATGCATAAGTAAGTAGGCAGGGGCTATTCGAGCCCCGCCTATTTTTATTTTAGATTAACCACTTTATCAGCGGTTGGGGAGTTTCTGTATGATATCAGAGTAGATATTCATTGTTGTATCAATATCCACTCGCTTCTTATTATCATTGGTGTAACCTGCTCTAGCTGTACCATCAGTGTAATCATAAAGGATGATGTTACCATGATTGTAAGGCCCCATAATTATATAAATGGATTACAAATAATTGTATTCATATATAAATAAAGGTAAAATATAAGTAAGAGTCAAATCTCGCAAACCTAGAAAAGCGACGGGATTCATAAGATCATATGCGTAGCTGAAAGTTACGTGCGTACGTAAGTAGATGCGAATTATTATTCGAACGCAGCCGCTAAACTAACTGGCAGGCTCGGAGGGAAATTATCTACAATGGAATAGCAATCCCGAAGTCATTAAATTAAAGGAGTTTGTTTTGAAAGATATCTTTAATCAAGTGGACACAATGGAGATCTTGAACCAAATAGACAAATTGAGTCCAAGTTCACGCTCTCAATGGGGTAAGATGGACGTTGCCCAATTGCTAGCTCATTGCTCAGCGTTTAATGACATTGCAATGGGAGAAACCTTTCCCCCAAGAGGTTGGTTAGGCATATTAATTGGAACGTTTGTGAAACCATTTTTCTTCAATGACAAGCCACCTGCCCGCAACATGTCTACAATTATGATTGTAGAAGAAAAAGAATTTGAAACAGAAAAAGTAAAACTAAAACAAAAAAATATAACATCCCAGAACAATGGGCCGGAAAAATGTACGTCTCATCCACATCCCTTTTTTGGAAAACTGACTCCTGAGCAATGGGGAATAGGATTATATAAGCACCTAAACCATCATTTAAATCAGTTTGGTGTTTAGTCATTAACTGAAGTATTAAGGGCTACAAAGATAGCAACCATTGCAAGGCTAAAATATAACAACAAGAGAAAGTAAAAACCCACCCAAAGGTAGGTTTTGTTCCTATGCGACTTAGAAGGGAATAAACCATCCAAGCCAATTGTACTGACCAGTGTTCGCAGCAATTGGTCTTTATTACATCATGGACTTTATTCCATAACCGTCGTCGGTGTTGCCTCTTTTACGATGATCATCCCATCGTATGCCTCATTTGGTACCATTTCAAGGGTATATAATTTTTTTGAAGCTTTATACCAGGTGCTGAAGTCATCACCAATGTTCGGCATTCTCTGTTTTTGCGATATAATTTCGGCTATTTCTTTTGAATTAATTGCTAGTTCAAAGTCAACGTAAAAAATATTGCTTTCGACTTCACTAAATGCCTTCACCAAGGGATCACTATTATTAATGGTATGGTTCTCTCTTTTATTAGCTCCGTTATTTGCCTGAAATGTGTTGTTGATAAAGTCAGTCCCAATTGCGAAATAGTGATTTCCATACATTTCGTCCAAGTAGTCTCCCATGGATTTATAACCAAAGGCAGCGGATGTTTTTTCAATATGTCCGTTATGCGCAGAGATGAATAATTTATCGTGTCCACGTTGTGCTTCAAACTCCACAATCCACTTTACATTTTCCGCTAAGTATTCATCCCGCAGCATCGTATATTGCTTGTCATTCCCCAGCAGGCTGGTACGCTGTTTCATGACATTAGCATACTGCAAAGCAAACGCATAGGATTCTTGGGATGTCTGTTCTGAGTATTCCTCTTCATTGGTTTGGAGATCCGTGATAATATCATCGATGATTCCGTGAAGTTCCTCTAACTGTTCGGCTGTTAAATTACGCATGGTATCATTAGATACATGTTGTAATTGTGCAGTATATTTTTTGGCCATTTCCTCATTCACCGTTTCATAAAAAGCCAGCAACCCTTTTTTACTAGCATCATATCGCTGCATATCATTGCCATAAAAATATACTCTATCATTCTCATTTGCAGTTTCATTATATTCATGCAGCCATTCTACCAAATCGATCATTTGCTGCGTTTTATAAATGCCGTAGTCAAGAGCAAATACCGCCTCTTTCGCTGTTCCATTTCCATGCAGTATATAGTCATTAATTTGCTGACCTGCTCCAAAATCGCCTTCTAAAACAAAGATCCGCACATTTTCATTTTTAATTAATGCTTCGAACACAGTCTTTTTCAATTCCTGAAATTCCACATTCCCATGTGTGGCTTCTCCTAAGCCGATAATCGTTACATCATTAGGAACATCCATATTTTCCACAGGGCTAACATACTTCTCTGCCACATCCCCCCCTACAGCTCCGCAACCTGTAATGAAGGTTAGTAAAATAACAGCAGATAAAAAAAGTCTAGCAACACTCATAGGTATCCCCCTTTCTTTCTAATTTTCTTTGAATGCTGCGTATTGTCGGTAGGCTTTGAACAGAAAATTGAGAACGCTTGTACGCAGATGTAAATAAAGGTAAAATATAACTACAATTGAATCTTGGGTGGGCGTGGTTTCCCTTCGAGCAGATGCTTTCAAAGTAAGTTTCCTTCGGAAGCTTTGGAGGAGGTGAAGCCATGGAAGTAAAGGATGCATTAACGATCATGTTCCTGTTTGGAACATTCATTCTTGCTCTTTTAACATACATCAATAATAACAACAAGAGAAAGTAAAAACCCACCCAAAGGTTGAGGCCGAAGGTGGGTTTGTTCCTATACGACTTAGAAGGGAATAAACCATCCAAGCCAATTGTACTGACCAAGTGTTCGCAGCACTTGGTCTTTATTACATATATAATAACACAAAGAAAAAAATGTATCAAAACGTGAAAAAAATTGAAAGTGCTGCGGGCTGCGCTCTTGGTTCCCAGGGAAGAGTGGTAGAGAAGTAGAATCAGCTTACAACCCATCTTATGCAGAATATGTTATTGCCTAAAGGCCATTATTGAAGATATAAGAGTGAACACGTTATATACGTGAACAAAAATTAATGCGAAGGAATGGTGAAAACATGAATGATATTTTCAGCTGTTATACAGAGAAACTCATACTCTCCGGTAATATAAGGGAGGATATTCATGCCTTCTTTAGTCAGAATAATGATCTCAGGACATTAAATCATACATTGGAGGTTGCTAACGAGGCTATTCGAATAACTAAACTGTTTGATCTTGATCCTCAGAAGATCGAGTGTGCGGCTCTATTACATGATATAAGCAATGTAGTTCCAATCTCTAAAATGCTCGAAGTAGCAGAACAGTTATCTATTGAAGTCCTCGAGGAAGAGTACAAATACGATAGAAGTGTTCATCAGAAACTATCCAGATATATGGCTCAAGATATCTTTGGAATACATGATGAAGAGATATTAAGTGCCATAGAAAGTCATACGACTCATAAACCAAGCTCTAGTATGACTGATAAGATTTTGTTTGTTTCAGATAAGATCTCATGGAATTTACCTGGAGAGCATCCTTACTTGCACAGGATGAGGAAAGAAGTAGATAGACTTGAAATTGATAAGGCAGTATTAATATATCTTGATCATATTTGGGGTCAGCGGGATATTTTAAAGCTTGTACACCCATGGCTAATAAAGGCGCGAGAAGAACTTTTAGAAGCTTAATATAAGAACGTTATATCGGCGAAAGGACAAAAAATGATATGAATCATTACTCTGACCGAATGGATCAAGTAATTCAATACATTGAAGATAATCTGTCCAGGAAGATTAGCCTTAAGGAATTGGCTGAGGTTTCCAACTTCTCTAAGTATCACTTTACGCGGGTTTTTTCGTCGATGGTTGGAATGACGCCATATGCTTTCTTGAATACTAAACGGTTGAACAAATCCGTAGAGTATCTTGTTGGTACGAATAAGACTGTACTAGAAATATCCATGTTATGTGGCTTTGATTCAGTATCCAATTTTAATCAAGCCTTTAAAAAACTTTATGACCATACTCCCAGTGATGTTAGAAGAAATCCGAAAGTAATTAGCAATAATTCTGTACAATATGGCAATAACCAGAAAGAAACAGAACAACCTTCTCGTTATGCTGGAAGTGGAGTAAAAAACCACTTTTTGAGGAGGATTTGGGAGATGAATATTATCATTAAGGAACTGCCAGATTACGAGGTTGCTTATGTCAGGCACACTGGAAGTTATCTTGAAACTCATAAAGCATGGGGGAAAATAGGCGAGTGGGCAGCGAAGAATAATTTCTTCCCACCAGAACACTATTTTATCGGAATCTCACTTGACGATCCAAGTTCAACCGAAGAATACGAATGCCGTTATGATGCATGCGTAACAATCCATGGTGTATTCAATCAAAATATCGATCGTGATATTGAGTATAGAACGCTGAGTGGTGGCCTTTATGCATTGTATTCGTTTTATGACACCATTGATAAATTTGCTATTGCATATCAAGTTGTGTATGGACAGTGGTTACCGAATAGCGAGTATGAACCTGACAATAAGTACTGTCTCGAGTTTTGCATGAATAATCCTTCAGATGACCCTGAAGGAAAAGCAAAGATTGATCTATATGTACCTATTAGAAAGAGAGTGATTTGATTGCCTAAGTTAAGAGTTATCCAAGCCAGTTGTGCGTATTGTAAACGGCAAGTTAGTCCTTGTTGATTGCTATACGAGTGCAAAAGATAGTTATGATTTCATGGAGCGTGGAGAGAATATAACGATTGACAATCCCAACATTTGGAATGAGGGTGGATTCTAGACATGCCTTCTTGCCTATTTCGATTTACTGTTAGATAACATGCCAGTTCCCTACTCCCAGCCGATTTGGTATGATTTTACTAGACTCATATTCATGTTTAAAGTTTGATATCCCTTACTAGCTATAGATGCATAAAGGAAGGACTGAACAGATTGGATTACAAATTTTGTTCTTCATGTGGGAGACGACTAAATGCTTCGGCTCGATTTTGTGAGCATTGTGGTATGAATCTTATGCCACAGGGGGGAGGGCAGATACCACCGTCACCATCACAAGTGCCGCCGCCACCATCGCGAGTGCCAGCCTCAGGGCCACCGCCCGTACCACGATTGCCAGGTCAGCCACCCGTACCGTCATCAGCGCCATCATACATGCCACCATCACCGCCATATGGTACATATCAGCAATCTAGCGAGGATGAACTAACTTACCTATTAAGATTACATACGAAGAATGATAAATACTTTGAAAAAATGATGAGAAAATCGAAATGGAATTGGCCTATGTTCCTACTCGGTCCCTTTTGGCTGGGTTATCGAAAAATGTATGCGGAGTTCGCAATGTATGTTGGAGTTTTATCTCTGATGTCCATTTTTTTAATGCTGCTAGGTTCAGAGTCGAGTGGTGGATTTGCAGGAATGGGTATTGGTATGGCGATCTTGGCTAATCAAATGTATTACAATAAATCCAAAAAAGCGGTGGATAAGATCATGCAATACTACAGTGACCCTGAAGTACGCCGTAATCTAGTTATCCAAAAAGGTGGAACCTCTGGATGGGGAATCGTGTATGCCATCGTAATTTTGATTGTATCGCTTGCTGTAGAATTCATTATCGAGGAAGCATTGCTATAGGATCTTTGTGATGATGCTCTGCACCTTACATAACATTGCATAGCTACCGGACCTCTAAAGAAGTATGTAGAATTATTATGTATAAAAACGAGTAGGAGAATGGAATGGATGTAAAAGCGATTTTGTTAACGATTGCTTCTATATTAATTTATATTATAGTCGCTTCGATTCTGAGTGCTTTAGCTGGTGGAAGCATGCTTAAATTAATAAATTGGTCTATATGGATGTTTTATGTTTTAATACCAATTAGTTTTGTTCTTTCTTTATACATTAAATTAAATTCAAATAGGACTAAAGAAAATAAAATCTATTGAATCATATATACAAACAAGAATGATGATGTTTATAGTAATGTGCTTAGTTGGTTTTCCAGTTTTAAATATTTTTTTATTTATAGAAGTGTTCAAGAGGCTAACAAATGTGTCTTAGATGAGGATGGAAATATGAAGAATTGTTCAGCCTGTCGAAGTGTTCATGTCCAACAAAAAAGTTCTGTTTTTGCGAGACTCTTTATCTCTATCTACATGGTGTTGGCCTTTTACTTTTTTACTGGTGAAATGAGTTATGGTGCGTTGATTGTATTCATTTCACTGGTGATACCTTATTGGCATGTTTGCAGTGACTGCAATAAATCATTTGTCGGAAGGCCCAGAATTCATTGGAATAGCTTGTGGGTGGGCAGCTATCTAGAAAAATACTTACTAGCTCTGTTGCCTTCAATACTTACGATGACGGCGTTGATACTTAACTTCCCCCATACGGGTCTGGAGCGAATTGCGTATTTGCCAGCAATTTTCTTTATGAACAGTTTGATGATCGTTATTTATTTATATCAATCTAAGCGATTTAGTAAGACTTTGAACCTTGTTTTTGGGGTGATCCTCCTGATAATTACTGTAGCTTTATCTGTACTGACTTACCCGCAAGAGCATGGGGAAGGTATTCTAGAATTATTATTCTCTAAGCAATCATGACCCGATCCTAGATAAATAATCTAAGGCCGGGTCTTTTCATATCTACGCATATGGCGCTCTGCATCCTATTCCTCCAAGTGCCCCGAACGCTGTACCTTGGTCTGAAGGTAAAACTCGTTGAAGGCGGATTCTCCGCCCCAAATCGGTTCTCTTCCGGATAAGGCGAGTCCAGCCTTTTGCAGGGCTTCGAGCTTCTTTGGATTGTTGGTCATGAGCGTCACTGGCTTGGTGCGAAGGGTTCGCAGCACGCTTAGCGCGTCGGTGTAGCTTCTTGAATCGTCAACGAATCCGAGGCTCAAGTTAGCCTCAACGGTATCGTATCCGTTCTCTTGCAGCACGTAAGCCATGGCTTTGCTGAATAATCCAATGCCGCGCCCCTCGTGATTGGCCAGGTAGAAAAGCGCACCAGTCCCATGCTCCACGATATTTTTCATGGATTTCTTCAGCTGGTAACCACAATCGCATTTTTGGCTGCCGAAGATGTCGCCCGTGTGGCAAATCGAATGCATGCGGATCAAGGCTTCGTCGGCATTTTTGAAATCACCGTACACAAGCACGCTCGATTGTTGGTACTCGGCTAAGCTTGCAGATGACAGTTGATCGATGATTTCTTGAAAGTTATCTGTAACTTGGCAGCGGCTCAGCCAGCAATACCATTGGAAGATGACAGTATCTCCGTCCAGGTCGACGGGGAGCTTAATCGGTCCAACGAGGTAAATGCCGCCTTCCTCCGCTTGAATGAGTTGAATTTTATCTTTTAAAACATCCAGCGCTTTAGAGTCTAGTTTTGTATCTGACATTAGCTCATTCCTTTATCTCATAGTATATTAGGTCAGACAATCGGCTTCGTGGCTGCTTTGCTTGTTTCTTGGCGAACGACCGGGGCAACCCTTGTTGCTAGCAATTCTATGCTTCGTGCAACCTTAGAAAAGGGGATGCCGCCCACATCAAGCTGGAGCATGAACCGCTGGTGACCAAACAGCTCGTATTGGTGCATCATTTTGTCGATGATTAATTGCGGATCGCCTACGAATAATGCCGTTTCCGGGCTGCTCATTTGTTCGAAATCCTCGCGGGACAGGCTCGAGCCGCTTCTTCCAAGCTGCTGATCTACATATTGCCGATAATTGGCGTAGTAAGGGTAATACTCGTCTTTGGCCTGTTGTATTGTGGTGGAGATGTAGCCATGACCAGTAATAGCTACTTGAAGTTCCGATAGTTTGTAGCCCGCCGCCAATCCAGTTTCACGGTAGGCTTCCACCAAGGCTTGAAAACGATTAGGAGCACCGCCAAGGATCGCCAAAGCCATACCAGTTCCAAGCTTTCCTGCACGCTCCGCGCTAATAAGCGATCCCCCGGAACCAATCCACATGGGAATTTGCTGCTGAACGGGCCGTGGTGCAATTTCCGCTTCTTGTAGTGGGGGACGAAATTTGCCTTGCCAAGAAACTCTCTCCTGTTGATTTAATTGCTGGAATAGCTCAAAGTTCTCCATGAACAATTCATCATAGTCATTCAGGTCATAGCCGAATAGGGGAAAAGATTCCAGAAAAGCACCGCGCCCAGCAATAATTTCAGCTCGTCCATTCGATAATAAGTCTAGCGTGGCATACTCTTCAAATAGTCGCACAGGATCTGTCGTGGTCAGGACAGTTGTCGCACTCGTTAGCTTGATTTGCTTTGTTGCCTGAGCGATGGCCGCTAAAATAACCGAGGTTGCCGATGCCGCATAATCTAGACGATGATGTTCACCGACTCCGAATATATCTAGTCCGGCCTCATCGGCCAGCTTTGCTGCTTCGATCATTTCCTGCAGGCGCTGCCGACTGCTAATAGTTTCTCTATGATATGGCCCAGGCACAAGATCGCCGAGGGTATAAATTCCAATTTCAATTCCTTGATGTTCTTTCTGTATGCTGTTGCTCATTGCAGGAACTCCTTTATGATTAGAATTACCTTGTATTCGAATTGTTTGCAATCCATGGCTGGATAATTCAAGAACTGCATAATTCTATAATAATATAAAGAAGTTAATATAGGAACTAACTACTATAAAGTACCCTTCCACGCATGTTATTTCTAAGGCTTGGAAAGAGAAGCTGGACATTTCTTAGCTTATTGTATTTTTGCCACGGATAACACCCTTTGGGTTTTAGGATGTATAATAATGGAAGGGGGCGAACGAGCGATGAAATCTACAATTTCTATGAGATCGGAAAGGCTGACATACAGGCTAACCACTGTTCGTGATCTAGAGATGGTTTTAACCCAAGAAAACGATCGCGAGAACATATCCTATATTATTCCCTGGTCAAGGGATGGACACGTTACCACGTTAAGCGACTCTGATAAGAGGCATATTGTGATAGAGGATGAAGATATGAACCAGGTTGGCTATATTATTTTGGCTGGCTTGGAGAGTCCACATCAGAATATAGAGCTGGTCAGAATCGTGATTTCTAAGAAAAATAACGGTTACGGGAGAGAAGCAATCAAGGCGATTTTGCAATATGTATTTGAAGGGCTAGGTGCTCATCGTATATGGCTCGATGTTAAGGAACATAACGAAAGGGCGAAGCAGCTTTACTTATCCCTAGGGTTCAAGCAGGAAGGAATATTAAGAGAGTGCATTAAGAATGGCGATAACTACAAATCTCTGATCTTAATGTCCATGTTGAGGCAGGAATTTACTACTCCATGAGTGGATGTCTAGAGAACTTAAATGGAATGTGAAGGGGGATCGCATGAAAAAATTTAGATTTAATCGGTCGACGGAAATAGGGGTCTTCATGACTCTTTTTGGAGCATGTATTAAGTTGGCTGTTCATTTGTACGCTGTATTAATGAGTATTGGACTCACAGAAGCTGTCATCACAAATGTAGAGTACAATATATATCGCTTAAAAATCTTTACAACCATAGAACAGTATGAGGTACACATTTTACCAACGTATGGGATTTCGATGATGCTGATTATATATTTTATAAAGCTTGTAGTTGACTATTTCAAATACCAGAAGCAAGAAAATAAGGGGTAGGAAAATATATCGGGTATTATAAAGGCGCGTGGATTCAAATTAGATATAAGTGTTTATAGAAACCGCAGTAACGTAATCATCATATTAAAGGCTGGGCATCATTGCGATGACCAGCCTCTTTATATGCTCTGCCACTAACCACTGCCATCAGTAAATCCGATAGTTCCCGCTCAAAGCCAGTAGACTGAAAAAGTACAGACAATTGTCGTAATAACGCCGTTCGCCTGTACGAAGCGGCGTATTCCAGAACAAGCGGACGAAATGCTCCGCGTCAGGGCCGTCAGCGGCCAGGGATGCTGACGCTAGGGTTGCCAGAAGTCCGATCGGGTGCAGCGATAGCTCGTCAAAAGGCTTCCCGTCAATAGTATATCGGCGGTAGTCGGAGACCTCGATGTCCCGGAAAAATGCCTGGATTCGATTGGATTGTTCGACCTGCCAAGGATCTTGGCAGAACCATACCCAATCCAGGCCGATATTGGCGGCTACCCGGTAAGAGTCGCTGAAGAAATGACGGAAGTCGCCATGAGGCTGTGGATCGGCTGGTGTTCCGTCATAATTAGCGTATTCCGGAGCGAGACCGGTTTGGGGATGGCATGCTGTATGCAAATAGGCTCGGCTGGCCTTAGCAGCCTCCCGCCAAAACGCGGCGTCTCGCTCATCGGCCAGCAGGGCGAACAAGTCGTAAAAATGAGGGAGATGGTATGACGGATCGCTAAACGTAGACTCCGGTATAAATTTGATGAGTTTCGTTGCCGGATCCCACATCGGATCGCCTTCACCGCCCTCGCCTTGATGCAGGCATGCTCTTAAAATCGTCTTAGCCTGTTCGGAATAGTTAAAGGGTTCCGGCCCGTCTCCCCAACGGTTTGCAGCGAAGAATAGAGCCATGGCATAAAACTCTTCCCCGTCCGGGGCAGGCCCCTGAGAGATGCGGGTACCGTCCGGTTTGCAGTGCCAGGCGAAGTAGTTGGCGTAGCGGCCTTCTTTATGCTGCATAAACGTTTTCGAGAAATTCCACAGTCGGTCAAACTCCTCCTTTTTGTCCATTTGCACAGCCATCATCATCCCGTAAGACATACCTTCCGTCCGCACATCCAAATTTCCGGTATCTAGAATATAGCCTTTATCGTCGCCCATCGGATAATAAATTCGCACATCTGGATCCCCGTAGAACAAATCGTTCCATGCCTGTTCCAGCCTGGCTTCGATGTCCGTCTCAGAATAGCCGAGCTCATCGAACAAGTTCCTATATTTTTTTGTATGGAAAGCGCCTAATCTACTTGTAGACATAAAAAAACCTCCCTATATCGTCAGTTTGCTCTATCATAGCACGACAACGGGTGAGTAAATTAAAGCGCTTTCCCTAATTATCTTAGAACTTCTCTTGGTAAGAGAAAGAAAGTATGGTGGTCTAATTTTCCTAAGAAAACCAAAAAAGAAACTCCAACAAAATCACAAAAAATTCCATTTATATTTTTCGAAAGCAACTATAAAATTAACTTGTGCAAATGTAATTTATTGCTAAAAATAACAGAAGGGAGGAGAAATGGGATGGGAATTTGCATGAAGGGAGGAAAAGGCTCGGATTATCAAGACAATCTTTCGGACTTCCAGGAGGTAGCAGTTTCCGTTGGTGCTATTTTAAGAAGATGTAGAAAGGAGACGTATCATGATATGGAAAAAAAACTACTTGATTTTGATAGCGCTTGCAATGGTGGCGATACTCATGTCCCCCGGCTCGTATGCTGCGCAGAATGAGAACCATTTTGAAAACCCTATCCTTTGGGCAGACGTACCTGATCCCGACGTCATCAGAGTTGGCAATGCTTATTATATGACAAGCACAACGATGCATATGAACCCAGGCGTGCCGATCATGAAATCTTATGACCTCGTTAATTGGGAGATTGTGAATTATGTTTACGATACGCTTGGGGATTCGGACGCACAGGCGCTGAGGAACGGTCAAAACGAGTATGGCAAAGGCTCATGGGCCAGCAGTTTAAGATATCATAACGGTACTTATTATGTGGTCTTTTCTTCTAGCACAGCGGGCAATACATTTATCTACAAGACGCGGGATATTGAAAAAGGGCCCTGGATACGCTCCACGATCGGCTTTTACCATGACATGTCCTTGCTATTTGATGACGATGGGCGTGTCTATCTGGTTCATGGCAGCGGTGATATCCGGATTACGGAACTTAATTCTGACGCCAGCGCCGTCAAGGCGGGTGGACTAAATCAGATTATTATCCCCAATGCGAGCCAGGTTGCAGGCTCTAATATAGGGCTTCCAGCTGAGGGAGCGCATATTCAAAAAATTAATGGCAAGTATTACATCTTCCTAATCACCTGGCCGCAGGGAAAAGGCCGTACGCAATTGGTTTATAGAGCGGATCGCATTACGGGGCCTTATGAAGGACGGGTTGCTCTGGACTATGCGGGTGTAGCTCAAGGCGGAATCGTGGATACGCCGGATGGCAAATGGTACGGCATGCTCTTTCAGGATCATGGATCTGTAGGGCGCACTCCCTTCCTTGTTCCAGTTGTCTGGCAAGACGCTTGGCCGGTATTCGGCGTGAATGGCCAGATTCCCGCGCAAATGCCAAAGCCGGTTCTCGACGTGAATGCCAATAATAAAATCGTGGCTTCTGATGAATTTAATCAGACCCGGCTTCCGCTCGTATGGCAGTGGAATCACAATCCCGACAACAATCTTTGGTCTCTGACGGAGCGCTCGGGTTTTATACGGTTGAAGACCGGACGAACCAGCACGAGTATTCTGGACGCACGCAACTCATTGACGCAAAGAAGCATCGGGCCGGAAAGCTCAGGACGGATTGCGATTGATGTAAGCCGAATGAAAAGCGGAGACTATGCAGGGCTTGCAGCTTTGCAGAAAAACTATGGGTTCGTCGGCGTAAAAATGTCCGGGAATTCCAAATCAATCGTCATGGTCAACGGGAGCGGGACAGCTCCGGTGGAAGTCGCGAGCGTACCTCTTGCTCAGGACAATGTGTACTTAAAGGTTGAAATGGACTTTAAAAATAAAACCGATAAAGCCTATTTCTATTACAGCCTGGACGGCAACCGGTGGACAGCTATTGGCAACACGCTGCAAATGAGCTACACCCTGCCGCATTTTATGGGCTATCGATTTGCCTTGTTTAATTATGCGACGCAATCGGCTGGAGGGTACGTGGATTTCGATTATTTTAGGATTGAGAATCGGATGACCGGGACGGAGGGATCGGGAGAATCGCCACCGTCACCTGTACAAAGCGGGTCGGTGTATAAGCTGAGAAATGCGCATAGCAGCATGGTTATCGGTATCTCCTCCATGTCCATGGCGAATGGAGGACAAGCCGTCCAATGGAACGATAATGGCAGTGCAGATCATCAGTGGCGGTTTGATCGTTTAAGCAGCGGCTACTACAAGCTGACGAATATCCATAGCGGCAAGGTGCTAGGGATTGAGAACATGTCCACAGCGAATGGCGCTTCCGCCGTACAATGGGATGACAATGGCACGGCGGATCATGAGTGGCAGCTCGCGCCCGTGGGCGACGGCAGCTACAAATTGTTGAATCGCCATAGCGGCAAGGTTCTCGGCGTGGACGGCATGTCCAAGACGGCTGGTGCAAAAATCGTGCAGTGGGACGATAACGGCACGGCGGATCACAATTGGAGCCTCGCATTCATTAGGTAACGAATATGCGAAAAGTACGAATGCACGGAGAATTTATTTTTAACAATGAGGAGGGAATTGAAATGAAGAAGGGTAAGAGAAGCATAGTTTTACTATTAACCTTTGTGCTGCTGGGGATGGGGATGTTCCAAGGCCAAGCGGTCCACGCGGAAACGCCGGCGATCGCCAAAACTCCCGGCAACGCCAATCCGCTGATGGATCATAAGCTTGGTGCGGATCCGTTTGCGATGACTTACAACGGCAGGGTCTATCTTTACATGTCCAGCGACGCTTATGAATACGATAGCAACGGAAATATTAAATCGAATTCGTTCAGCAATTTGAACAAGGTGCACGTGATTTCTTCGGACGACATGATGAACTGGACGGATCACGGCGCTATTCCTGTCGCAGGGCCTAATGGCATCGCCAAGTGGGCCAACGGTTCCTGGGCCCCGTCTGCCGCCCATAAGAAGATCAACGGACAGGACAAGTTTTTTCTTTACTTCTCCAATAGTGCAGGAGGGCTTGGCGTACTCACCGCGGATAGTCCGATCGGGCCGTGGACAGATCCGCTTGGAAAAGCGCTGGTGACTCTGAACACACCTGGAGTTGCGGGGGTTGTATGGCTGTTTGATCCGGCCGTATTAGTCGATGATGATGGCACGGGTTATCTGTATTTCGGCGGTGGAGTCCCTGGCGGTAACAATCCGACACAGCAGCAATGGGCGAGTCCTAAGACAGCCCGCGTCATCAAACTAAGTAATGATATGATTCATACGGAGGGCAGCGCGCAGGTCATTGACGCTCCGTTCTTTTTTGAAGACTCGGGAATCCACAAATACAACGGCAAATATTATTACTCTTACTGCTCCAACTTTGGTGGAACTCATCCGCCAGGAACGCCTCCTCCTGGAGAAATCGCTTATATGGTGAGCGACAACCCGATGGGGCCGTTTACTTATGTAAAATCGATCTTAAAAAATCCGTATGAGTTTTTCGGCGTTGGGGGCAATAACCACCATTCCATCTTCCCATTCAACAATAAGTGGTATATCGCTTACCATGCCCAGACCGTCAGTAAAGCCATACTTGGCGATGGACTTGGATACCGCTCTCCTCATATTAATGAGCTGACGTATGCGGGAAATGGAGAGATTAACCCGATTCAGGGAACGATGAAAGGCGTTTCGCAGATCAAAAATCTAAATCCATATCTACGGACGGAGGCTGAGACGATCGCCTGGCAGGGCGGCATTTTGACGGAGGTTGCTCAGGCGCCAGGCGGCATGGTGCCAAGCGTAAACATGAACGTGACCGATATTCACAACGGCGACTGGATTGCCGTCGCTAATGCCGACTTTGGTTCGGAAGGCGCAACAAGCTTCAAAGCGAATGTGGCCTCGACGGTTAGTGGGCAAATTGAAATTCGGCTTGGCAGTCCAACGGGACAGGTAGTCGGCACGCTCCAAGTGAACCCGACAGGCGGTAATCAAACATGGAGCCTCCAAGAAACTACGATAAACCGCGTGACTGGCGTTCATCACGTATACTTGATGTTTAAAGGCGCAAATGACCAACGTCTGTTTAACCTGGATTACTGGCAGTTCGGCAACTCCTCGGGCGGAGGGCAGCCATCCGATATTGAGAACGGCCGCGTATACACGCTGAAGAACGAGCACAGTGGTCTGATGATCGGTATAGCAGGCGCATCTACAGCCGATGGCGCACAGGCCCTGCAATCGAACAATTTTGGTGCGACGGATCACGAATGGCGGGTGGACAGCTTGAATAATGGCTATTACAAGCTGACGAATATGCGCAGTGGTAAGGTGCTTGGCATCGAGAACATGTCCACCGCAAATGGGGCCAAAGCTGTCCAATGGAATGATAATGGCACAGCGGATCATGATTGGCAAATCGTTCCGGTGGGCAATGGCAGCTACAAGATCGTCAACCGCCATAGCGGCAAGGTGCTCGGCGTGGACGGCATGGCCACGACATCAGGAGCGAACATTGTACAATGGGATGATAACGGAACGGCAGACCATAACTGGAGATTCGTATTTGTAAGATAAGGCCGGATAATTGTTTCAATCTCGTCAAGCTCCTCTTAAAGGCAGATAGATTAAACTCTGCTTGAAGAGGAGCTGTTAATTTTTCAGCTACTAAATTGAATGCGAATCCTTGTTTTTTTATGGGAAAGAACCGACATTCATCCTGCCCGTTGTGCATCCTGCCTAATCAATGTCCTCTTTTTTGTACAATGAGTACAATGACGAAAAAGTGAAAAAGGAACATAATAAAGGTGTAAAGCGCGCTTACCCAAATACCCCGCAATAACACAATGCCTCAAAACGTCCACCGCTCTATAGTGGAGAAATGTTCACGAATTTGCCATAGCCTAGTTATTGATCCGAGTAGGGAAGTTTTCTAAATTTGCTTCGCGGCTTTTAATATGGCTATAAATGATAGCGCTTACTTGTGTGCTGAGGTTTGAGCTATCTGTTATTATGCATATTTTTCCCTTAGCCAAGAAATGCTAAATCAAGCACCTCAATACACTTAGTTAAGCCTTGAGCCTTCTTCCTATGCGGATGTTGAGTGGGAATTTGTCTATGAAAGCGGTGTTCAAGCCGAATACAAATTTCGATATTGTGTGCCAAATTACATGCTTAGAGGTGAACGGAAAGTGGATAAAGTAAAAACGGATCTTTGGCGGAAGGGCGACTGGGCCGCATATTTCGGCCTGCTGGCTAACAACTTGACTAACCTGTTGACCATGAGCTCGCTGCTGCTGTTTGTGGTTGGATTTCCTAAAGAGATGGTATATGGTAGAATCGTTCCCGCTTTTGGACTATCCATCTTTATCGCCAGCTTATGTTATTTCTGGTTTGCGATCCAGCTTGCCAAGAAAACAGGAAGAAGCGACGTGACCGCTCTTCCCTCGGGCCCTAGCGCGCCATCCATCTTCACAGTTACTTTCCTGGTAATCCTGCCAGTCTTTAAAACGACGAACAATGCCGAGTTCGCATTTCAAATCGGGCTGGTATGGTGCTTGTTTGAAGCGGCCATCCTCATCGTGGGAGCATTCCTCGGTGACACCATCCGACGTTTGGTGCCAAGAACCGTTCTGTTGTCTACCTTGGGCGGTTTGGGACTCTTGCTGCTTGCGATGAACCCGATGCTGCAGTCGTTTGAAACACCGATTGTCGCATTTGTGGTGCTGATCATTATTTTCATTAACTGGTTCGGCAAATCGCCGGTATTCAAAAGAATCCCCACCGGATTTCTGCTGCTCCTCGTGGGGACTGCCTTAGCTTGGATCTTCGGCTTGCAGAACCCTGAAGCAGTAACCGCTGCATTAGGCACGATCGGCTTCAACCCGCCGGAAGTGCATGTGACCAGCTTGATCCAAGGCATCCCAAATGCATTGCCGTACCTGGCATCTGCAGTACCGCTTGGACTGGCCAACTATGTCTTTGATTTAGAAAACATCGAGGCCGCGCATGCTGCAGGCGACCCCTATAAAACACGTCGTGTTATGCTGGCTAACGGGATCGCTTCCAGTATCGGTGCATTCTGCGGAAATCCCTATCCGGTAACGGTTTACATCGGGCACACCGGCTGGAAGTCGATGGGGGCGGGGATCGGCTACTCGATCGCCACGGGGGCTTCGATGCTGATCATTGCCTTGTTTGGGCTAGGAGCATTGCTGCTATCCATCATACCGGTCGTCGCGATCGTACCGATTCTGGTCTACGTCGGCATCGTGTCCGCGAATCAAGCTGTAAGGGAAACGCCGAAAGTGGAGGTGCCCGTCGTCTTCATTGCCATGTTTCCGTGGATTGCCAACTGGGCATTGACGATGGTTAATAATATTTTTAGTGCGGCAGGTACCGATGCAGCGAGTGTCGGCATCGATGTGCTTCTCTCGAAAGGCGTGTATTACAACGGCTTGTTCCATCTGGGCAATGGCGCGCCTCTGAGCAGCTTGCTGTGGGGTATGCTGACCATATTCGCCATACAGAACAAACCGCTTAGCGGCCTTATTGCGGCCTGCCTCGCTTCCCTGCTGTCCTTGTTCGGAATTATCCATTCGGCCATGGTCGAATTTGCCAATCCTGGGATAATGCCGTTCGTATGGGCGTATCTTATGGTAGCTGCAATATTTGCGTATAAGTATTTTACGGATCGCAATACTCCGAAGCTCGAAGAGCCGGTCAATGCGAAGTAAAAAAGGAGTGAATACGTCATGGATCAACCATTGAATGAGAAGCTTATTACTGCCAGTGAACAAGGCGATTTGCCCACTGTCGAACAGCTTTTAAATGAAGGGGCGAGCGTGGATTATAAAGATGCGGGCGGTCGAACTGCGCTGATGGCGGCCGTGCAAAAAAACCAAATCCCCGTTGCAAAGCGGCTGATTGAAGCGAACAGCGATGTCAACACTAGAGACGTCACGCAGTTGACCCCGTATTTATGTGCGGGCGCCAACGGATTTCATGAAATCTTGAAGCTGACGATAGCGGCAGGTGCCGATATCAAGAGCGTAAATCGTTTCGGAGGAACCGCCTTGCTGCCCTCGAGTGAGAAGGGCTACTTAAGAACTGTTCGGGTATGCCTGGACAGCGGCGTTGCAGTGAATCACATAAATGACCTGGGTTGGTCGGCTTTGCTGGAAGCGGTCATTCTCGGCAATGGCGGCCGCTTGTACTCCGATATTATTGAACTGCTGGTCGCAGCGGGAGCCGATCCCCATCTACAGGATCGGGACGGGAAGTCGTCACTGGAGCATGCGCAAGCTATGGGCCAGACGGAAGTCGTCAAAATCCTGAAGAACGAAGACAGAGAGCAGCATGAGGCGATTCTACAGGCAAAATCCCTGATCAAGGCGGACAACTATGAGGAAGCGCTCGGTATTTTGGATGAGGCGCTCGACAAGGAAGGCAGCAATGCCGATTTGATCTATTATAAAGCTTACTTTTTAAGCGAGCTGGAACGTTATGGCGAAGCACTTGAGCAGTACCGCAAAGGACTTGCGCTGAATCCGCACGATCTCGACTTTTATTTCTACACCGCGAATACGTTGCGGATGATGAGGAAGCCGGAGGAGGCGCTTGCTGAATACGACAAGGCCATAGAGCTCGATCCCGAAGAAACCTTCTATAGATATCACAAATCCAATTACTTAAGAGAATTGGGGAGACACGAGGCTGCTGTAGCAGAAATGGACAAGCTGCTGGCTCAGCAGCCGCACCGTTACGATTTCTCTTTTCATAAAGCAAACAGCCTGCGCTCCTTGGGCAGACATCAAGAAGCGATCGATGCGATCGAGAATGCCATTAAGCACGATCCGGCGAATCCGCTGTATCAAAAGCATAAAGCTCAGTCGCAAGAGCTGCTGGACAAGGTGTGAGGCGGATATGGCTAACATTCAAAGGCTGCTAGCTACATTGTCCAGAATCAATCAGTTTGGAGCCGATCCGCAGGGAAAGGGAATCACTAGGCTTGCCTATTCCGAAACCTACACGGATGCGTTGGCTGATTTCAAGGAGTTATGCGAAGCCGAACAGATGGCTGTACGGGTAGACGCATTCGGCAATCTGATTGCCAGACGGGAAGGCAAGAACCCCCATCTTCCCGTCGTTGCTCTTGGCTCCCATATGGATACTGTCATTCACGGCGGGGAATATGATGGCACATTAGGCGTAGCCGCTGCTTTGGAAGTGATCAGGAGCCTGAACGAGGAGCGGGTGGAAACCGTTCATCCCATTGAGCTCATTGCATTCGCTTGCGAGGAATCGGCCCGATTCGGGGCTTCTACGCTTGGAAGCAAAGCAATGACGGGTCTCCTGGATACTTATGCCGTGTCTAATTTACGGGATAAGAACGGCATTACCATTCAAGAGGCCTTCCGTGAATGTTCCTTGGACTTTCACAAGATTGGCGAAGCTCTAAGAAGACGAGAGGAGTTCAAGGTATTCCTTGAACTCCATATTGAGCAGGGGCCCTTGCTGGAAGCCCAACGACAGCAAATAGGTATTGTTACCGGCATTGCCTCCCCTACCCGTATTCAGGTGCATGTGAGTGGGAAAGCGTCGCATTCCGGCACGACGCCGATGAATGATAGACAGGATGCGTTGGCGGCAGCCGCTGAAATTATCCTGGAGGTGGAGAGTGCGGCGAAGAAGGAAGCCGCCTTTGGGACTGTGGGAACGGTAGGAGTATGCATGGTTCAACCCGGAGCTATGAATGTGATTCCGGATTCCGTTACGCTTCAACTAGAGGTGCGCGGCACGTCGGAGCAATCGAAAAATAACGTGCTCGATTCCCTGTTCCGTTTGTTTCGTGAACTGGAGAGCCAGCGCGGAGTCATCATAAATCCAGCAGTGATCAATGTAGAGCGTCCCGTGCTTCTCTCCGAGGAGGTTGTAGCGAAATTAACGGAATGCTCTGAATCATTGGACTTAAGCTATATTCGTATGACAAGTGGCGCAGGCCATGACGCGATGAGCATGGCGCATATTTGCCCGACTGGACTCATTTTTATTCCTTGCAGGGAGGGATTGAGCCATCATCCCGACGAATTTGCAGCAGTCGAGCATATCGAGGCAGGGCTGCGACTGTTGAAAGAGGCGGTATTGGCTTTTGCCATCCCATCTTCTTAAATAGAACAAGCCGAGCGGTATGCGGGGGTTGAACCCCAAAGGCCGCTCGGCTTGTTCATATATATTTACTTAGATTCTACCCGCTGCATGAACTCGCGAGGGGAAATGCCCTCGACCTTCTTGAACACTTTACTGAAATAGAAGGCGCTGTCGTAACCGAGCTTATGGGAAATTTCGTTGATCCGGCCCTCGCCGCGCAGCATCATTTCTTTGGCCGTCGCAATTTTGGTGTCGGTGACGTATTTGACGAAATTGACTTTGGCAGTTCTGGAGAACAGGTGACTCAAGTAATTAGGGCTAAAGTTGAAAATATCCGCGACCTGGTTCAAGGACAGCTTGCTGTCAAGGTTGCGCTTGATGTAATCCTGAACTTGCCGGATGACCTGCTCCTTGTAGCTCTGCTTCCTGGAGGAGAGTAGCTCGCAGCATCCGTCGCGGAATTGCACGAGCCAGCCGATTACGCCGTCGATGGAGCTCTGCTGATAGATGGCTCGGTAACCTTCAGGCTCCTGTTCGAAGATCTGCTCGACTAGATTCTCTCCATCGGCAAGCAGGGAGGTGGCCATATAGAGCACACTACAGGCCGCATCCGTTGCCGCAACGAGGAGATCGGGCCGCCCTTCGAAGGCCTCGATCATACTGGTAATAATACTGTGGAGCGCATCGGTATCCATCTCCTCGAACGCTCGGCGGATCTCGGAGCGAGAGGCCGAGTAATCGAAGAGGGGCTGCTCCAGATTAGAGCCTTTTTTATCATCCGCATAAAAGACAAAGCCTTGCTGCTCCAACGCGGCGGGCAAAGCCCGCCGGGCGGCAAGATAACTCTCATGAATCATGTATGGATCGTCTACGGCATGGCCAATTCCGCCCATAATCCTGACATTGAAATAATTATGCAGCACCTGGGCCATATCCGAGAGCAGTGACTCGATGTCAGGCCTCCATTGCAGCGAATGAGCATCATCGATCGGCAGAATGATGGTAAAATTGCGCAAATCGAGGCTGGTCACATAGCAGGGCCTGACCGAAATCAGCCGATCTCTTGCCATCTTCACGGTGCTGGTGCACAGGGTGACCAGCTTGTCGCCGCTCGGCGGAACGGTATCCGGGGCCATGATACGGCAGGTGCATACCAGGTAGGCCGGGGCGGACAGCTCAAGCTCCAGATCCTCCTTTTGCAGAAGGTACTGATTCTTGTTCTCGAACAGATTGTTGAACAGCCGGACGAAAAATTTCTCCCGAAGCTCGTGAAGCTTACTGCGATGCATCAGATCCGGGTAGCTTTCTACCGTTTTATGCTCCTCTAGCCGCTTCATTGCCTTCCTAATCGAGGCCTCCAGCGCTTCGGGCGTTAGCTCCAGCTTCACCAGATAATCGACCGCCTGCATCTCGATGGCCGTGCGGGCATACTCAAACTCCTCATAGCTGGTCAAAATAATGAAGAGCGGAACGCGACCGTATTTGCGGCGAACCGACTCGGCGACCTGCAGGCCGGTTTTGATCGGCATTTTAATATCAGTAATCACGATATCCGGTCGATAGGCTTCAATCAATTCCTCGGCCTGCCCTCCGTTATAGGCGACCCCAACAACTTCGATTCCGTATTCCTCCCATTTCAGCATGGACTGCAGGCCGATACAGACTAGGGCTTCATCATCGGCAATCAGCAATTTGATCAATGCAATCACTTCCTTACAAGTTTGCGATATATGCCAGCATCATTCCGTTGTCCGGTAAGGCAGCAAAATAAACATCTTCGTATATTGATCCTGCACGCTCTCGATCGATAATCCGTATTGCTCTCCATAGGTGAGCTTCAGCCGCTCATTGACATTGCGCAGTCCCATGCCCTCCAGCAATCCCTTCGCGGCGGAATCCTGATGCGAATCCTGCTTCCGAGGGGCTAGAACCTCGGTAATCTGCTCCTCGCTGATCCCAATTCCATTATCCTCCAGGGTGATCAGAATGTCGTTCCATCCGCTGCGTTCAATACTTAGCCTAAGACGGCCATGCCCCCTTGGCTCAATACCATGAAAAATCGCGTTTTCCGCCAGAGGCTGGAGGGTGAACCTGGGGATCAGCCCCGTCAGCAGCTGTTCATCATGGATCATCGTTTCCATCGTCACGTTGCTGCCATAGCGGTATTTTTGGATGAGAAAATAATCCTCCAGCAGACTTAACTCCTCCTGCAGCGGCACCAGCTTACGTCCATCCTTGGCAATGCTCCGCAGCAAGCGCGACAGCGAAGTGGTCATTTCCGCAATGCCCGTAGCATTCTGGATCGTCGCCATCCATTTGATCGAATTCAGTGTGTTATATAGGAAATGCGGGTTAATCTGGCTTTGCAGCATGCGGTACTCCAGCTCCTGCCGCTGCTTCTCGTCCGCGACCCGGGTTTCCATCAGGGAGAGGATGTCCTGGGAAAGGCGGTTGATGCCGCGCCCCACATCGCCAAGCTCGCTGTTCCATTCCATGTTCCGGTCGATGAGGAAGTTGCCTTGGGCGATTTTATCGATGCGCTTCTTGAGCTTCTCGACAGGCAGGCTGATCGTCTTGGTCAAATAGACCGTAATGACGCCGCTGGAGGCAATCACGAGCACGCAAACGCCCAGCATGAGCAGCAGCCATAGATTGAATTGCGGAGCAAACTGCTTCTCTGACAGTGTCTGGGATAGCGTCACTCCCTTGCGCACCGGATACGACACGGAAATCAGCTTCTCGCCTTCGTTCATTTCCAGCCAAGACAACGATGTGACGCTGCCGATGGCCGTCTCTTCATCATAAGGGGTCGCCTTATATCCCGCGGGGAGAGGAACAATCCGATCCCCCTGAATTTCATAGGGATGCTCCCCAAGGGTCAGCAGCAGCTTCGCATCCGCTGGCAGGCCGTAGCCCTTCAGCTTGTCGGTAATGACGGAGGTGTTGGCCAGCAGATACACGGTTCCGATCCGGTTGGCATTATCCCCGTAAATGGGCATGACGAAAGGGATCGTCTTGGTTAGGGAGAGCGGGTCCTGAATGACCCGTTCCCATTCCTCGGTAGCATCCGCAGCCAGTCCGGGCAGTTGATTAATGTTATGAATCGTTAACGGGACGGATGTGCTGACGGAGTTGTCCACTTGAAAAAATTTATCCTTATTATCGGTCACGATCAGCCGGCGCACATACCCGTTGGAGCGGTTCATCCGGAAATCCTCCTGCAGCGAGGTGAAGACATGAATTGCCTCCATAGAGCTCGGCTGATCGGACTTGAAATAATCATTCAGCATGCGATTGGTCGAGGAATTAGTACTGCAGGTCATCGCCAGAACCGACAGATTCATCAAATCCTGCTCAATGATATGGGATACGAGCTGCAGATTGAATTCGGTAGCCTGTATCGTTGTTTTCCTCTGAAAATAGGAAATGAGCTCATAGCTGAAAAAAGACAGCAGGGATGCAATCAGCAGAGCAAACACGGTCATGATCAGAATGATCCGGCTTTTGATGGTCGCCTTTCGTTTCGTAGAAACCACCTCTTCTTCGCAGAGTATTAAGCGCTTTCATTCGAGTGGGTAACACTACCATAACATGAACGCTAGTCCGCAGACATAGCAGGTTAGACAGAAACAACGATTTTTACAGGTTTTTATGAGAATTTTACAGCTTTCCGTGCCTACTGAAAAGAAGTGAACAGAAAAGTGAATGAACTGTGATAAAAAATGTATGCCCTTTCATTTTAAAATCAACTAGGATAAATGTAGAGATTCGAAATGCTGAATCCGGCATCAAAATTAGATGAAAAGGGGACAAAAACATGAGAATGCGAAAATGGTTAGGGATCACTCTTGCTGCCGTACTCTTGCTCAGCATGCTGGCCGGCTGCTCCGGGAACAGCGGAGGCAAGAATGCTAATGCGACGGAGCCGCCTGCCGCGAACAATAATGGAACCGCTGCCAATACGCCGTCTGAAAGCCCGATCACGTTGAAATGGGCTTTGTGGGATTGGGAAGCGACCGCTTATTACCAGCCGCTGATCGATGCATATAAAGCGAAGAACCCCAATGTGACGATCGAGTACGTGGATCTGGGCTCAACGGACTACATGACCATGCTCAGCACGCAGCTCTCCGGCGGAGCGGATCTCGATATTCTTACGGTAAAGGATATTCCGGGATATGCCAACCTCGTGAAACAGAACCATTTGGAGCCGCTGAAAAAGTTTATGAGCGAGCAAAGCATCGACGTATCGCTTTATGGCGGTACGGTCGAGCAAATTCAAATGAACGATGAAGTGTATGCGCTTCCTTTCCGCAGCGACTTCTGGCTGATTTATTACAACAAGGATCTGTTCGATCAGGCAGGTGTTCCTTATCCGACGAATGATATGACGCTGGAGCAGTACGATGAGCTGGCGCGGAAAATGACGTCAGGCAGCGGCGCGAACAAAGTGTACGGTGCCCATTACCACACATGGCGCAGTGCGGTACAACTGTTCGGCATTCTGGATGGCCAGAACACCGTCGTTGACGGCGAATACGACTTCCTGAAACCGACCTATGAGCGCATTCTCAAGCAGCAGGAAGACGGAATCGTCATGGATTACGCCACCTTGAAGACGTCCAGCACCCACTACTCTGGGGTGTTCTACAACAACTCTGTTGCCATGATGAATATGGGCAGCTGGTTTATTGCGACGCAAATCGAGAAGGTCAAGAGCGGCGAGTCGCAGGCGACGAACTGGGGCATCGTGAAATACCCGCATCCGGAAGGCGTAGAACCAGGCACTACGCTGGGAACGATTACTTCGCTGGCGGTGAATAAGAAGTCGGCCAACAAGGAAGCTGCGCTAGACTTCATGAAATTCGTCACAGGTGAAGAAGGCGCAGCCGTTATTGCCGCTACGGGCACCATTCCGGCGATCAAGAACGATGAAGTCGTCAATTCTATCGCTTCTGTCGAGGGATTCCCTGCGGATGAGGCGAGCAAGGAAGCGCTGACGACGGCGAAAACTTACTTGGAAATGCCGCTTCATGAGAAGAGTGCAGACATCGAGGTTATCTTGAACGAGGCGCATGACAGCATCATGACCAAAAATGCGACAATCGACAAAGGTCTCGCTGATATGAACACGCGGGTACAGCTTATTATAAACAATTAAGAATAGACACATAAATACCAGGGGGCGGGCTAATGGCCTGCCCTTTGCCAAACCTTTAGAAAGCTAGCAGGTTAGGAGGAGGAGAGATGCTATGCAGAACGAAACCGTAATACGAAACCATACGCCGAAAAAAAGCAGCATGACCAAGAAGGCGAAGGATCATCTGGTGGCCTACAGCTTTATCGCTCCCAATTTCATCGGCTTCGCCGTTTTTACGCTGGTGCCTATGGTCTTTGCCCTCATACTTGCCTTCGTGAAGTGGGACGGCGCCAATCCGATGGAATTCATCGGGATGAACAACTTCGTTCGTCTTTGGAAGGATCCCACCTTTCATAAATCGTTATGGAATACGGTGATCTACACTGTGGGTGTCGTGCCGCTGACGATGGTATGCGCACTAGGGCTCGCGATTCTGCTCAATCAGAAAATATTCGGGCGAAACTTCATGCGGACGGTGTTCTTTTTCCCTTATGTAGCTTCGCTCGTAGCCGTCGCTGCAGTATGGAATTTTATTTTTAGCCCGACGATGGGACCCGTCAACAATATTCTGCATGCGATAACCGGGATTCCGATTGAGGAGCTGCCGCGCTGGGCCGCGGATAAAGACTGGGCAATGTTCACGGTCGTGCTGTTTACTGTATGGAAGAACATGGGGTATTACATGGTGATTTATCTGGCTGGGCTTCAGGGCGTGAACCCCGAATTGTACGAAGCTGCCGAGCTGGACGGCGCGAACGCCTGGCAAAGATTCCGCAATGTAACGATTCCGCAGCTTGCGCCTACGACTTTCTTTGTACTGATGATCCTGGTCATTAACTCGTTTAAGGTCTACGATATTTTCATCAACCTGTTTGCCGGCGCGGATAATCAGTTGAATGACTCGACAAGGGTGCTCGTCTATCAAATTTACAACACGGCCTTCCGTTCCTTGGATTACGGCTATGCAAGCGCGATGGCGATCGTATTATTCCTGCTCGTCCTCGGCATCACGCTAGTGCAGTTCCAGGGCGAGAAGAAGTATGGACAATAGGGGGATTTACGGATATGGTAGGAGCAAATAAAGGAATTCAAATCGCTGCCAAAGCGTTTGCCTATGTCGTTCTGATCGTCGTCGTGTTGTGCATGCTTGTGCCTTACTTGTGGATGCTCTCATCCTCACTCAAGCTGAACAAGGACGTGTTCACCTTTCCGATGCAGTGGATTCCAGAGCTTCCGCGCTGGAGCAACTATCAGGAAATCTGGACGCGGATTCCGCTCGGCACGTTCATTTACAATACCGCCAAGCTGTCGATTATCGTCACGGTTTTGCAGATCCTGACATCGAGCTTTGCGGCCTATGCTTTCTCAAAACTGAATTTTACTGGTAAAAAAACGCTGTTCCTCGGGTACATTGCCACGATTGCGATTCCTTGGCAGGCTTACATGGTGCCGCAGTTCATCATGATGCGCTCAATGGGGCTGAACAACACCCACCTTGCGATCATCCTGCTCCAGGCGTTCTCGGCCTTCGGCGTCTTCCTGATGCGGCAGTTCTACCAGAGTATCCCGGATGAGCTGTGCGAAGCGGCCCGGATCGATGGTCTTAGCGAATATGGCATCTGGGCGCGGATCATGCTGCCGTTGTCGAAGCCGGCATTGTCGACCCTGACGATTTTTACCTTTGTGTCAACGTGGAATGACTTCCTGGGGCCTATGATTTATTTGACCAAAACCGAGCTGAAGACGATCCAAATCGGTCTGCGGATGTTCATCTCCCAGTATTCGGCGGAGTACGGCCTGATTATGGCCGCGAGCGTCGTGTCCATCATTCCGGTGCTGGTGGTGTTCCTGGCGCTGCAGAAATATTTCGTGCAGGGAGTCGCCTCTTCGGGCATTAAAGGATGATGGGGTTGTAAGCGAATTCAATCGTCTTCAAGTGAATACAAGTGAAGTACAAGTGAATACAAGCGGAATACAAGTGAGCACAAGTGAATATAAGCTAAATGTAATTGGGAAAAAGTGGATGCAAGCTAAATACAAGCTAAATACAAGCTAAATACAAGCTAAATACAAGATACAAGCGAAATACAAGCAAAAAAACACAGGCAAAATACAAGCAAATACCAGAGGAACGAAGGGGAAGATTGGTGATGGGGAACGTCTCTCTTGGATATGAAAAGCTGGCGGACAATCCGCTGAAGACGCGCGATGATCTGGCCGCCGCCTTACATCAGCTGCTTGCGCCGCTTCGGCCTTGCTATAGCAAGGGGAAGGCCAGGCTGGAGATCGGTGCAACCGGAGCAAGCTATCCGGCTGCGGTTGCCGGGATGGAGGGCTTCTCCCGGGTGCTGTGGGGGCTGGTTCCGCTCCTAGCTGGCGGGGGCTCGAGCGATTTATGGGATATCGTACTTGAAGGGATCGAGAACGGAACAGATCCGGGACATGAGGAATACTGGGGCAAGGTGGACGATTATGATCAGCGGCTGGTCGAGATGGCTGTGTTTGGCTACGCGCTGGCGCTGATCCCGGACAAAATCTGGGAGCCGCTTGATGTGGAGGCAAGGAATAATCTCTATGCCTGGCTGAATCAAATCAACTCGCATCCTTGTCATGACTGCAACTGGCTGTTCTTCAATGTACTCGTGAATATTGGCTTCCGCAAAGCGGGACTGCCGTACGATGCCGGGCAGCTGGAGCAGAACCTGAATCGGCTCGACGTTTTTTATCTGGAGGAAGGCTGGTATAGCGATGGGGTAGGGGGGCATTGCGATTACTATGTGCCGTTTGCTTTCCATTATTATGGGTTGCTCTATGCTGGGCTGATGGAGCGGGAAGACCCCGATCGCTCTCACAGGTTCAAGCAGCGCGCGAATGAGTTCGCGTCCAGTTTCCTGGCCTGGTTCTCCCCGGATGGCTCAGCAGTTCCTTATGGACGAAGCTTATCTTATCGCTTCTCCCAGTCGGCCTTCTGGGGCGCAATGGCTTTTGCTGGGGCGGATAGTCTGCCGCTGGGCGTATTGAAAGGGCTCCTGCTGCGCAATTTGCGCTGGTGGTTTAGCCAGAGGATGGTGGATGCGGGCGGCATTCTAACGATCGGCTACGCTTACCCGAACCTTGTGATGGCGGAGAACTACAATTCGCCGGGTTCGCCGTATTGGGCGCTGAAGACTTTTTTGCCGCTGGCTTTGCCTGCGGATCATCCTTTCTGGCAGGCCGAAGAGCTGCTGCTGCCGGAAATGGACGCATTGTCCGTTCAAAATCCGGCGCATCTCGTGCTGGCTCGGGACGAGGCGTCCGGGCATGTCGCGGCCTTTAACAGCGGTCATCGGGGCACGAACGAGCATACCCATACTTCGGCTAAATACGAAAAGTTTGTGTATTCTACCTGGTTTGGGTTCAGCGTGCCGCGTTCCGAATGGGGGTTGTCCCAAGGAGCCTTTGATTCCATGCTGGCTTTGAGTGAAGCCGGGGACAACCTCTACCGTGTCAGACGCCGCAACAACGAGACGATGATCCGGGATAATGTGCTCCATGCTGTGTGGAAGCCTTGGGCTGACGTCGAGGTCAGTACCTGGCTTGTGGCCGGGCTTCCATGGCATATCCGGATTCACCGGATCGAGACGCTGCGCAGCTTGGATGCCGCCGAAGGAGGGTTCGCCCTCGGTATCGAAGCGCCGCCGCTGCAGCGCGTTGAGGCAAGCGAGGCTGCTGCTTCTAGCCCTTGGGGGATTAGCGGCGTGCGGAGCCTGCTGGGCTATGAGTCGGCAGGGCTGGTGTGGCCGAACGCCAACACGAATTTGCTGCGGGCGCGCACGGTGATTCCGACGCTGACTGCTTCGCTTGCGCCAGGGGTGCACTGGCTCGTGTCGGCGGTGTATGGGGAGCCGGGTAAGGCGGGGGCAGTGGAAGAGTTGGATCAGGCGGATGCAAGCTTGGACGGCCTCCCGGAGATCGGGCTGAACGTCACGATCGGGGAAGGAGCTATTGCCATTCGGAGTCGCCGAGGGGAAGAGATCATAATCCCCCGTAATTGAGAATAAGCCCAGCGGCTAGAACGCAATGTTTGGATGAAGAGGATTCTATGATGCCATATAAGATGAACTAAGGAATGGGATGCAGACAAGGGAGAACAATGAATCCGAAGAAACGGAAAGCTTTCTGAGAGAAAGCGGGGCAATAGCGATTGCAGGAACATATGACGTAATTCCCCTACATCCATTTCAATAGTTCAACTTATATAAATGGATATATATAGCAGTTAGTTTCTATGACAAAGAAAAGAAAGCAGATTTAAATGGAATTCATGTTATTAGAAGAAGGGGAATTACCAATCATCCGCTGGGTTCTAGATTTTAGATGCATAAAATCCATCTACTCCCCTGAAACATTCGTTTAGAGCATAATTAGATACATGAATTCCATTTGATTTACGATACAGCTTATTAGGCATCTCAGTACGACAGCAGCTTGGTATACGCTTTTTAGTTTAAGGAATCTAAGTTTACGATATCTTGGTGTAAAACATACAAGTTCACGACATCTTGGTGCACGACAGCTAGGTGTACAGTTTATACAGATCTCAAATCCGTGTGATGGAAAGGAAAAGTGATGAATGAAGCGGGTTGAGAAGATAACCAAACTATTGCCGGGAGAGGGAGAGTCCCTAGAGAACGCAGAGGCTTCAGAGAACGAAGAGTCCCTAGAGAACGCAGTGTCCCCAGAGTACGTAAAGTTCCCGGAGTACGCAGAGTCCCCAAAGTACACAGAGGCTCCTGAGCTGACAGAAATCGTGAGCAGAATGTCTCCAACTGGACTGCATTTATATTTTCCGGATGGCGATGCTCGACGGTTTTGGCGCAATGTACGAAACGGCGAGGAATATGCTGCGGATCTCGCCGAAATTAGGGCAGAACGGGATAGGCTGCGGGGGGCGGCATGGCCTGATCTCACGTATTCGCTCTTCTCTCAGTTTGCGCAGACGGGCTCCAGGCTGGCATATGAGCGGGCTTATTTTGAGCGGAGAAGACGGTTGAATACCTATGCTTTGTTATCGTTGTTGGAGCCGGAGTGCGAGGAGCACCATACGGAGCTGCTGGAGGCCATTTGGGGAGTATGCAGCGAGGTGAGCTGGTGCCTGCCAGCGCATGTCAGCCCGGAGCGGCCGCTTGCGGAGACCATTGACCTGTTTGCGGCAGAAACGGGATATACGTTAGCTGAGCTGAGCGTGCTGTTGGGCGACAGGCTGCCGGAGATGCTCCATGTGCATATCGCTGAACTCGTTTATGGACGGCTCCTGAAGCCTTTCGTTGAGAGTGGCCCCTATGAATGGGAGGAGGCGGAGCATAACTGGTCTGCCGTATGCGCCGGATCCATCGGCTCGGCAGCTCTTCTGCTGCTGGATGAAAATCAGGATCGGGAGCTTCTGGCACGGATTTTGGAGAAAACCCAGCATAGTATGACCTGTTATCTAAAGGGCTTTGGGGATGACGGCGCCTGCCTGGAGGGGCTTGGATATTGGAACTATGGCTTCGGCTATTTCGTATATTACGCCGACCTGCTATACAAGCGCAGCAGGGGTGAATTGGACTGGTTTGCCCAGACAAAGGTTAAAACAATTGCCGGCTTCCAGCAGAAATGCTTCCTGGGCGGCAGCGCCGTAGTTAACTTCTCCGATGCATTGCCTTATGGAAGCGTGCATATCGGGCTTTCACGCTATATTTCCAGCACATATGCAAGCGTTCCGCCACCGCCATCCCGTCTGCGGGCGGACTACCGGGAGGATCATTGCAGCAGATGGGCGCCCGCGCTGCGGAATTTGCTCTGGCGGGGATTGTCAGCGGAAGTGCAGGACTGGGAACCGGGCGATTTTCTGCTGAAAGATGCAGGCTGGCTCATTTCCCGTACCGTCTCGCCGAAAGGTGTCTTTGGCTTTGCCGCCAAGGGAGGACATAACGATGAGCCGCATAACCATAACGACCTTGGCCAGTTCATGCTGGCGGGAGATGGAGAGTTCTTCCTGTCCGATCTTGGCTGCGGGGAATATACGAAGGACTATTTCGGCCTAGCCCGCTATACGTATGATTGCAACGGATCACAGGGTCATTCGGTTCCTATCATTAACGGCGGTCTGCAGATGGCCGGAAGAGCTAGAACCGCTTCTATACTGGAACAGACAAGCAGCGGGATGGAGACTCGGATGGCCGTAGAGCTGTCCAAGGCATATGATTGCGAGGCGTTGCTTTCCTTTAAGCGATCTTGGCTGTGGAGCAAGGAAGAGCTGCCGGATTTGGAGCTGCGAGATGTGTTTGCTTTTTCCAGCAAGCCGCTCACCTTAGTGGAACGATTTGTAACGCTGATTCAACCGGAAGAATTGGGGGAAGGGCGTCTCCTGTTATCCCGCAGTGATCTCGCTTTGGAACTGGTTTATGACCAGCGGCAGCTTCAGGCTGAAGTAAAGGAGCGGATCTATCGCGATCATTTTGGGAAGGATCAGGTATGGTATACGCTGGATTTCCATGTATTACAACCGGAGCGGCATCTTGAACTGAGCTTTCTTTTTCAATTTATACGACAGTAAGGCTGTTGGATTTGAAACTAAGCAGTGGCAAAAGCCCTCTTAGAGAAATAGCATCTAAATTATTAAAATGAAGCATCGAGGAGAGAGGAGAGCTACGGAATGAAAACGGAACAGGCTTGGATAAACGAGGCTTGGCATAAATCGCTGGAAAAAACGCTGCGGAATACCGCTCGAATCGGATCTGATTTTCCCCATGCGAGTCAAAATGGAGTATATCAACTGGCTGAGCCAAGCTGGTGGACAGCGGGCTTTTGGCCGGGGATGCTCTGGCTTCTGTATCAGGAGAGCGGAAAGGAAGAGCTGAAGGCGCTGGCCGAGGAATGTGAGGCTAAACTGGATGAAGTGCTTCACGGCTTTGTAAAGCTGGATCATGATATGGGGTTCATGTGGACATTGACCAGTATTGCAAACTACATGTTGACAGGCAACGAAACTTCGCGAATAAGAGCTATGAAGGCTGCGAACTATCTTGCTGCTCGTTTTAATTTGAAGGGGCAATTTATCCGGGCGTGGAATCCCTGGTCAGAAGGAGAGCGGAATGAAGGCCAGGCCATCATTGATTGCTGCATGAATATGCCGCTCCTGTTCTGGGCTTCGCGTGTCAGCGGCGATCCTCGTTTTGCCCACATTGCCGAGGCGCATATGGATACCGTGCTAAAGTATTTTATTCGAGATGACGGCTCGGTGTATCATATCGTCAATTTTGATCCGCAGACGGGTGAAATGCTGGAAGGGTTGGGCGGTCAGGGATATGCTCCTGAATCTGCCTGGTCGCGGGGCGCTGCTTGGGCCATCTACGGCCTGGCTTTGGCTTATCACCATACAGGTAAGGAGGATTATTTCCAAGCCGCGAAGCGAGTGGCGAATTTCTTTCTCAGCAGGCTGCCGGAGGATAGTGTGCCCGCTTGGGACTTTCGTGCTCCTGATGAGCTGCGCAGTCTTCGTGACAGTTCGGCCGGCTCCTGTGCGGCAAGCGGTCTTCTGCTGCTCGCGAATCAGAGTGAGGGAGGAGATGCGGATGTCTACCGTGCAGGCGGTGAGCGAATATTGAAGTCCCTGTACAAAAACTACGGCACCTGGAATCTCCCTGAAGAGGAAGGGCTGCTGCTGCATGGTACGAGCAACTATCCGCAGGGCACCAATATCGATGTCCCGTTGATTTACGGCGACTACTTCTTTGTAGAAGGCTTGGCTCGGCTGAAGGGCTGCGGGCCGTTTTATTGGGAGTAATCTTTTTAAGGCGGTGCATGGGTATCGATTTCGGCGGATTGCTATCGAGCTCTAGCATTTCTTGTATCGTGTATGTATAATTGTGGAATATCCTCTAACCGCATCGCCCCAGCCTAAGATAAGAGCGATCTTAAGCTGGGGCGTTTTGTTGGATAGAGGAGTATGGGCAATATCAACTATACATATAAGGAGAAGATGACTTATGGATACTGCTGCGAATGTTGGCATATTTGGCATTTTTCCAATTTTGGCTATTCTAATTTACTTAGCATTGATCGGACTAAGCGTTTACTGCTTGATTTTATTTATTAAGCTTGCTCATAGAGGAATTAAGGCCCTAGACATTTACATTCATGAAAAGGGGCGTTAGTCTCGAAATTCCAAACAAACATGGAAGTTATCTTGGCGAGATATTAGAGCCCCTTGATGTCTCAGCCTTCCATTGGCGTACTGGCGGTGAGGAGTCTTATTTAATAAATGCGGAAGGACTGGGGCCTCCCCTTTTTATAGAACAGGCAAGTGGCATGGAGGGCGAGCTTCTAAAGGATCTTATAGAAAATAAATCATATTATTTAATATTTGCAGATCTCAAAGCTTATCCCAAGGGGCAAAACATAACGAATGTGGAAACGTACGAGGATTTTTTACATAGTGGTTGTCAACTATGCCTGCTTGTCGTGGATAGCGTATATATCACGATATTTTGTAAGAGCAATGTGCAACTTGAAAGTCTATATCAAAATGCAAGCGAAAAAGGATTTTGCCATGTCCAATATATCACCGATGAAAATGACTTTAGAACTAGACTGTCCGTATGGTAGTCCGGTGGTAGCTTAATAGTCACGGAAACCTTCTCGTCTACATCTAGCGAGAGCCATTAAAATCACCGTCTTCCGAGGGAAGACGGTGATTTGTTTTAATGAGTAACACCTATAACTAAAGGCGATTAATCGACGTTCCAGTTGGCCATCATGCCTCTCGCCATTTCCATGTCGGCCTCTTTTCCTGTGGTAAGGGCGAACTTGGCGACTAAAGCCGGATAAGCAGCCCATTGCTCCGCGATGTGCTCATGCATACGGGGCCAGGTTTTGCCCCCAGCCTTTTCATAACGTCTAAGCAAATCCCGCAATCTATCTTGGCCAAAAAGGGCATATAGAATGCCCCGAGCCTACCACTGAACCATTCGGTATGCGTGTCTGTTATATCGCTGACCCCGAAGGAAACCTTATAGAAATATGTTCAGGAAATGACAATAGCAATCAAGCCAAATAATATAATATGATTTTTTAGTCGGCTGCTGAATGGCATAGTCGATTATTATTACCTATCATAATCATAAGAAATCTGTAATTGATCATGGATCATGGCCTCTCCTATACTATAACTAAGTAGCAATGCTACATAATTTCTGAGGAGATGATCGTAATGTCAAAAGCGGTTTTTTATCATGCGGGTTGTCCGATTTGCGTGGATGCGGAGCAGGTGGTGCTCAGGTATCTTGACGAATCAAAACTTAATACGGAGATCGTGCATCTGGGCACGGCCCGGAATCGCATTGAAGAAGCGGAGAGTGCCGGGGTTCAATCTGTTCCTGCTTTGGTGATCGATGGTAATGTGTATCACATCAACTATGGCGCGAGCCTGGAGGATGTCAAAAAAGGTTAACTTTACCTATAGGAAAGGTGCCTGTCTAGGCGCCTTTTCCTTTTTTAAATCAGCTTTTATCTGACCATGTTTACATGTAAAATGGATACAAGAATGAACATGGAAGGTACGAATAGCTATGATATTTGATCCCCAGCACCGCAAAGACAATCGTTCAGCCCGCGTCAGCATGGCTCTCTTTCGGATTTCGCAGGCTATCAAAAAGGTGACACAAGCAGAGAGCGACGCACTGGGGTTATCGCCCGTACAGATTCAAGCGCTGCTGTTTGCGGCATATACCCGAAGCGATGTGGCTACCGTGGGTAATTTTGCTGGCGCCATCGGTACGACCCATGTAACTGCGGTGAAGATTATCAATGGATTGGTCGGTAAAGGGCTAGTCAGCAAAGCGCAAAAGCCCGAGGATCGCCGAGTAACCTTGCTCAATTTGACTGCAGAAGGTAGAGTCATCGTTTCGCAGCTGAACCATTGGGGACGCTCCCTCGAAGAAGCGCTCGGCTCTATTCCGGATGAAGCTTTGGCGGATTTCGAGCTGGGGCTCGGCGCTATTATTTCGGCCATGCAGCAGCGCGGCCAGCTTGTGGTTGCTGAACCCTGCTTAGGCTGCATGCATTTTCATCCGAATGCCGGCGATGCCGCAGCACCTCATTATTGCGGACTTGTCCAAAAATATCTTACCCACGAAGCCTCTCTCCAAGAGTGCCCCGAACATACTCCTTCTATCGAAGTCTGAAAGGAAATGGGTCGACTTTCGTCTCCCCCTTGCCTTATACAGGACTTCATTCCCCTTAAACCATAGGGATAACCTATCAAAATGATATAAATTATTGAATTGAACGATCGATTCCTGCGCTCTATACTAGAGCGAAATACGGAAACCGTCTCCTGAAAGGAATTGAACAAAAATTATGGTTCATCACCGTACCCCCTTATTTACTGCTTTAACCGAGCATGCCAAGCGCAATCCAATTCCGTTCCATATACCCGGCCACAAAAAAGGCGAGGGCATGGAAAACGGGTTTAAAACCTTTTTGGGCGACAATGCCTTGTCCATTGATCTAATCAATATTGCGCCTTTGGATGATTTGCACCAGCCCACCGGAGTGATTGATGAAGCACAGCGCTTGGCTGCATATGCTTTTGGTGCGGATTATTCTTTGTTTTCCGTGCAGGGTACAAGTACCGCGATTATGACGATGATCATGTCGGTTTGCGGCCCGGGCGATAAAATTATCGTGCCGCGGAACCTGCATAAGTCGATTTTGTCGGCGATCATTTTCGCCGGAGCAAAGCCGATCTTTGTTACCCCGGAGCGGGATGCAGATTGGGGCATCGATCATGGTATTTCCGTTCGCTCGGTCAAGAAGGCAATTGAAAGGCATCCGGATGCCAAGGCCGTACTGGTGATCAATCCGACGTATTTCGGGGTATGCACGAATTTAAAGGCGATCGTTGATCTGGCTCACCATTACGGCATACCCGTACTCGTCGACGAGGCGCATGGAGCGCTGCTGCATTTTCACGACAAGCTTCCGTTATCGGCGATGCAGGCCGGCGCAGATATGGCGGCGACAAGCATGCACAAGCTTGGTGGATCATTGACCCAAAGCTCGCTTCTTCACATCAAGAAGGGCATTGTGCAACCGGAAAAAGTACAGGCGATGTTCAGTATGCTGACAACGACCTCCACTTCTTACATTCTGTTAGCCTCCTTGGATGCAGCACGCAAGCAGCTCGCCCTGCAAGGCTGCGAGATGTCGAGTAAAGCAATTCGATTGGCGGAGTACGCCAGAAACCGGATCAATGAAATTCCCGGTCTGTCTTCCTTTGGGAGAGAGATTTTGTGGACGGACGCGGCGTTTGATTTCGATCCTACCAAGCTTACGGTGCATGTTCGGGAGCTTGGAATTACCGGATATGATGCGGAGCAATGGCTGCGAGACCATTACAACATCGAAGTGGAGCTGAGCGATTTATACAATATTCTGTGCTTAATCACGCCGGGCGACTCGAAAGAAACCATAGACTGTCTACTGAACGCTTTAGCTGAGCTCGCTAACGAGCACTACAAGCAACAAGCGGATCTTCAAGCTGTGGATGTCAAATTACCCGAGATTCCGCAGCTGGCCTTAACGCCAAGAGACGCTTTTTACGGGGATGTCGAGCTTATACCTATCGCCCAATCCGCTGGACGCATCATTGCAGAGTCCATCTATGTTTATCCTCCGGGCATTCCTATTTTGCTGCCGGGGGAAGTGATTGCAGAGCAGCATATCCGTTACATTCTGGAGCATTTGGAAGTCGGTCTTCCTGTAAAGGGGCCCGAGGATTTGACGGTTCAAAACGTTAAGGTTGTGGTCGAAGTGAAGGCTATTTTTTAAAGGGAGGAATTGGGAATGAAACACCTGCTCAAACAAGATCCGGCTATAGCCAAAGTGATTCAGCAGGAACTGGAACGACAACGCGACAAAATTGAATTGATTGCTTCGGAGAATTTTGTCAGTGGAGCGATTATGGAGGCGATGGGTACTGTTTTAACCAATAAATACGCGGAAGGCTACCCTGGAAAAAGATTTTACGGCGGCTGTCAGTACGTGGACAGGGTAGAGGATTTGGCCAGGCAAAGAGTGAAGGAACTGTTCGGGGCAGAGCATGCCAACGTGCAGCCCCATTCAGGAGCACAGGCCAATATGGCCGTTTACTTTGCCGCTGTAAACGCCGGGGATACGATTCTCGGCATGAATCTATCGCATGGCGGCCATTTGACGCATGGAAGTCCCGTCAATGCTTCTGGAAAATTATATAACTTTATTCCGTATGGAGTTAATGCTCAGACCTCTCGCATTGATTTTGATGAGGTGCGAAAGTTGGCCCATAAACACAAGCCGCGCATGATCGTCGTAGGGGCAAGCGCCTATCCGCGGACGATTGATTTTGAGCCTTTTGCCCAGATTGCTGAAGAAGTAGGCGCGCTGTTCCTTGTTGATATGGCCCACATTGCGGGGATCGTTGCGGCAGGCTTGCATCCGAATCCAGTGCCCCACGCTCACTTTGTGACAACGACCACTCATAAAACATTGCGCGGGCCGAGAGGCGGGGTTATTTTATGCAAGGAATCGTGGGCGCAAGCCATTGATAAAGCGGTCTTTCCAACGACGCAGGGCGGCCCGCTTATGCATATGATTGCAGCCAAAGCTGTCGCTTTCGAAGAAAATGCCGGGGCTGAATTTAGAATATACATGGAACGCGTCCTGCAGAACGCCAAAATATTGGCGGAAGCATTAATGGCAGAAGGTCTGCACGTCGTTTCCGGAGGAACGGACAATCACCTGATTCTTCTGGATCTTCGCAGCATTGGGCTGACCGGCAAAGAGGCTCAGCAACTGCTAGATGAAATTGGAATTACCGTTAATAAGAACGCTATTCCTTTTGATCCTACAAGCCCGCTTGTCACGAGCGGGATTCGGCTCGGAACTCCTGCGGCTACAACAAGAGGCATGGGGCCGGAGGAAATGAAGGAGATTGCCGGGATCATTGCGACCGCTTTAAAGCATCCGCATCATTCGGCGGTTCACGAGCAATTGAGTGGCAAGGTACAGGAAATTACCTCGCGGTTCTCTTTGTATGAGAAAACAATGAGCTGAAGGAGGAGCAGCCATGACATCCAGCACCAGAAGGAAGGATTCTTACTCTAGAGCAGCCTTCGCTGAGGCCAAAAGCGTGATCCCCGGAGGGGTGAACAGCCCGGTTCGCGCTTTTTCATCGGTCGGCTTACCCCCTGTGTTCATCGCAGGCGGACAAGGCTCGCACGTGTTCGATATCGATGGGAATGAGTTCATAGATTATATCGGCTCGTGGGGGCCGTTGATCTTGGGACATGCTCATCCGGAGGTTGTCGAGGCAATAGGAAAAGCGGCGGCTCAAGGAACAAGCTTTGGCTTGCCCACAGAAATTGAAACGAAAATGGCCACGCTGATCATCGAAAGCGTTCCGTCTATAGATATGGTACGCATGGTGAATTCCGGTACGGAAGCTTCAATGAGTGTCCTACGTTTAGCCAGAGGATTTACGAAGCGGCAAAAAATTGTGAAGTTCCAAGGAGGATATCACGGGCATGCGGATGCTCTGCTCATTAAATCCGGCTCCGGGGTGGCGACCTTGGGCTTGCCAGACAGCCCGGGAGTCCCTGAAAGTGTCGCTGCAAATACAATTACGGTGCCTTATAACAGTATGGCTAGCATTCGTCATACATTCGAACAATTTGGCGACCAAATCGCGGCCGTCATCGTTGAGCCAGTCGCCGGAAATATGGGTGTCGTGCCGCCCTTGCCCGGTTTTCTTCAAGGGTTAAGGGAGATTACCGCGCAGTACGGCAGCCTGCTGATCTTCGATGAGGTCATGACGGGATTCCGGGTGAGCTATCATGGGGCGCAAGGGTTATACGGAATCGAGCCGGATCTTACCTGCCTTGGAAAAGTGATTGGCGGAGGTCTCCCGGTTGGCGCTTATGGCGGCAAGCATGAAATTATGCAGCAGATTGCTCCTGCCGGGCCCATCTATCAAGCCGGAACGTTATCGGGTAATCCGCTCGCCATGACGGCTGGATATACGACTTTGCAATTGCTTGGACAGCCTGGAATCTATGACGAATTGGAAAGAAAAGCAGCTCGGCTGGCAGAAGGCTTTATGCGAAATGCCGAAATGACAGGGATTCCGCTCCAGGTCAATAGGGTAGGTTCGATGCTTTCTATTTTTTTTACGGAACATGACGTCGTGGATTATGAGACAGCTAAACGGTCGAATATGGGGTTGTTTAAACAATACTATGCAGCGATGCTGGATCGTGGCATTTTGACAGCACCTACCCCATATGAAGTCATGTTCATATCGGCTGCCCATTCGGATGAGGATATCGAAGCTACGATTAAAGCCCATTACGAGGTTTTAAAAACGATAGAATTCGTCAAGGAGTGATTTGGTTTGAATATGGCTGAGCCTAGTGACGACGACGCCCTGTTCCCGACCTATACGAAGTATCCCGTCTCGCTAGTCAAAGGGGATGGAAGCCGACTATGGGACGATCAAGGCAAAGAGTATTTGGACTTTATGTCGGGAATTGCGGTATGTAATTTGGGGCATGTGCCCTTGAAAATAAAACGAAGAATTCAGGAACAGCTCGAACAAGTGTGGCATGTATCCAACCTGTTCCATATTCCGAACCAGCAGAAGCTGGCGCAGATGCTCACCGCTCATAGCTGTGCGGATCTCGTCTTTTTTTGCAATAGCGGGGCGGAAGCCAATGAAGCTGCTATCAAATGTGCCAGAAGATATCACCAGCGCGTGCTCGGGAACGGCAGATACGAGATCATTACGTTCGAAAAATCCTTTCATGGGCGCACGATGGCCACATTGACCGCGACGGGGCAGGATAAGGTCAAGGATGGGTTCTTTCCGCTGCCGGAGGGGTTTGCCTATGCACGATATAACAATATTCAATCGGTAGAAAATATAATTACTGAGCGAACCGCAGCGATCATGCTTGAGCTGGTACAGGGGGAGGGTGGCGTTTATGCCGCAGACCCCGAGTTTGTGACTCGGCTCTCCGCGCTATGCAAGGAGCAAGGACTCCTGCTTATGATCGATGAGGTGCAGACGGGGATGGGGCGAACGGGGAAGCTGTTTGCTTACGAGCATTATGGCATCGAACCGGATATCATCACGCTTGCGAAAGGGCTGGCCAACGGATTTCCTATCGGCGCAATGATGGGGAAGAAAAAGCTTCGCGACGCCTTCTCCCCAGGAAGCCATGCGTCGACATTCGGAGGCGCCCCGCTTGCGGCGGCGGCTGGTCTGGCTACACTGGAGACGATACTCGAGGAATGCCTGTGTGAACGCGCGGAGCAGATGGGAGCATATACTTTGCACAGGCTGCGGGAGCAGCTTCAATCTTATTCTATCGTTCAATCCGTAAGGGGCCTCGGTCTATTGATCGGCATTGAATGCCGCGAACCGATTGCCCCCATCATTCAAGAGCTGTTGCAGCATGGACTATTGGTTTTGGCAGCAGGTACTCATGTGATCCGTTTTATACCGAGCTTATATATTTCGAAGGAAGAAATCGACCAAGCCGTGGACATTGTCTCCACCGTGCTGGAGAAGCGTTAGTCCATACTTTTGCTTTTGATCGTAGTAATCAATTGCTCCATAAATACCCGGCTGGCCGCGCATAAATATTTATTTTTCCGATAGACGACCCCGATTTGCGTTGTTGGCACCGGGTTCTGAATCGGAATTATTTGAATATGCGGATGGCTTATGTAGTCGAGATAACCTTTCGGCAAAATGGTGACGCCGAGGCCTTGGGCGACCATATTGATAATCGATTCCATAGTCGTCATTTCCATAATCGGCTGCGGCGTGAATGCAAGGGCCCGGCATTGCTCGTTAATGAGCTGCCGTAGAAAATACGTGCTTGGCAATAAAACACTTGGCGTCTCTTTAAGAATATCAAGCGTCACAAAAGATTCCTGAGCAAGGGGATGATCCGCAGGCAAGGCTAGAGCAAGATTTTCTTTGTAGAGCGGGATCGTTTCAAGATCATCATGCTCCATCGGCAAATATACGATGCCCAAATCGAGCTCATTTTGCAGCAGCCCGTTGTAGATATCTCCGGTTCGCAGACCGAGCACAGACAGCTCCACATTGGGATAGCTGCGATGGAAGCCAATCACGGTTGGGGGGAGCAAGTAATTGACTACCGTCAGCAGCGCGCCGATTTTTAATGAACCTCTTTTCAATCCCTGGATTTCACTGATCGCGGCACGTGCCTGGGAGAGCTCATGAAACACATTGTAGCTGTGGTGCAGCAAGGTCTTGCCCGCTTCGGTAATGACGGTTTTCTTGCCGATGCGATCGAACAGGGGCGTGCCGATTTCGTGCTCCAGCAAACGAATTTGCTGACTTAGCGAGGGCTGGGCGATGCCCAGCTTCTCGGCGGCACGGGTAAAATGCAGCTCATGGCATACGGCCATGAAATACTCCAATTGCCTGAGTTCCATGAATCTTCCTCCTTGAAAAGCCTGTTTTCAAAAAAATAATAGGATGTTTCTATCATTGTAAGACAAATCATATGAAATATCTATATATATGATAAAAGGAGAATGGAGATGAACCAAGTCTATAACTTTAATGCGGGGCCCGCAGGATTGCCTGGGGAAGTGATGCATCAAGTACAGGAGGAGCTCCTTGACCTACAGGGCACCGGTCTATCTGTCCTGGAAATTTCGCATAGAAGCAAGGAATATGAACAAATCAACGACGAAACTCAGCAGCTGTTAAAGGAGCTTCTGCACATTCCCACCAGTTATGAAGTGATGTTTATGCAGGGAGGCGCCAGTACGCAGTTTGCCATGGTGCCAATGAATTTTTTGACCGCAGGACGTGTAGCGAGTTACATTCACAGCGGGACTTGGTCGGGCAAAGCCATAGCAGAAGCGAGAAAAATGGGCGATACGGCAATTGCGGCAAGCTCGGAGGCGGAGCATTTTACAAAGGTTCCCGATTTGCAGGGAATGATGCTCCACCCAGAAACAGCCTATGTTCACCTTACTTCCAATGAAACGATCGCGGGTACCCAATACCGGAACTTTACCGATCCGGGAGAAGTGCCGTTGATTGCAGATATGTCCAGCGATATTTTGTCCCGTCCGGTTGATGTATCTAACTTTGCGCTTATCTATGCCGGCGCTCAGAAGAACCTAGGGCCGTCCGGTGTTACCGTTGTGATCGCTAACCCTGAGCTGCTGAGCAGAATTCCTGCAAATATCCCCGATATTATGAATTATCGAATTCATGCGAACAGTCGCTCGTTGTATAACACGCCGCCTGTGTTTGCCGTGTACATGGTCAATCTTGTGCTGAAATGGATTCGGAATAACGGTGGAGTAAAAGGCATGGAACGGCGCAATCGGCTCAAAGCCGATTTACTGTATAGCACTATCGACCATAGCGGCGGATTTTATGACGGACTGGCTCATAAGGACAGTCGTTCTCTGATGAATGCGACGTTTCGTGTGATGAATGATGAATTGGAACTGCGATTTCTACAAGAAGCGGAGCAAAACGGCTTTGTGGGGTTGAGGGGACATCGGGATGCCGGGCATCTGCGGGCTTCGATCTATAATGCAGTTACGTATGAACAATGTAAAGCTTTGGCGGATTTCATGGTGGATTTTCAACGGCGCTTTGGTTAGAAAATAACCTATAAACTGAAATTTCGGCCCTTCATCGTCGGAATTTCAGTTTATGAAGCATAGTCTGGAACCTTGTATGCGCGGCTGATAATTGGTGCAGAACGATAGGTAAAACCAATCATTATGAGTAAAAACATGCAATTGAACATATGCAAGAAGGCAGGTAATATCAGGTTACAGCTTTTCCAATATTCCATTTTCGGGAGTATAGCCAAATGGTAAGGCGAGGGCTCGCAAAGCCCTAGGTTCTGGTTCGAATCCAGATACTCCCTTCACATGTGTAGGTATGGATTCAAGGATTCAACTGATACGTCCATTTATCGCTACGAATCATAGGGATTAACTATTGTTTTTTTGTGAATGATTGAAAGTTTAATTAAATAAGTTTAGATACTTAAAAATATGGAGGAATGAAAGATGGAAACAGGAACGATTCGAGTCAAACGTGGGATGGCGGAAATGCAAAAAGGCGGTGTCATCATGGACGTGATGAATGCTGAGCAGGCCAAAATTGCGGAAGCGGCTGGAGCTACTGCCGTAATGGCACTAGAAAGAGTGCCGGCGGATATCCGTGCGGCGGGCGGAGTTGCACGGATGGCCGATCCGGTTGTTGTAGAGCAGGTAATGAAGGCTGTATCGATCCCGGTGATGGCGAAAGCGAGAATCGGTCACTATGTAGAAGCCCGAGTGCTTGAAGCCCTGGGCGTGGACTATATCGACGAAAGTGAAGTGTTAACGCCCGCCGATGATATTTTCCATATCGACAAAAATGAGTTTACGATCCCATTTGTTTGCGGGGCCAGGGATTTAGGAGAGGCCTTGCGTCGCATCGGAGAGGGGGCATCGATGATTCGTACCAAAGGGGAGCCGGGAACGGGGAATATTGTCGAGGCTGTACGCCACATGCGCATGATGCTCGGGCAAATACGTAAAGTGCAGGGAATGAGCAAGGATGAACTCATGGTGGAGGCTAAGCAGCTCGGCGCGCCTTACGAATTATTGCTGCAGGTTAAGGAAACGGGGGGATTACCGGTCGTTAACTTTGCCGCTGGAGGGGTGGCTACTCCCGCTGATGCAGCTTTAATGATGATATTGGGAGCTGACGGGGTGTTTGTTGGGTCGGGTATTTTTAAATCGGAGCAGCCGGAGAAATTTGCCCGGGCTATTGTGGAGGCAACGACGCATTATACCGACTTTAAGCGGATTGCAGAAATATCCAAAAATCTGGGCACCCCAATGAAAGGGATAGAAATCTCAAAGCTAGAGGCAGGAGACCATATGCAGGAACGTGGTATATAATAGGAGAGAGGCAGTTGATTCTTGAATTCAAGTCGGAAACGGAAGTGATCCCTAATGGGACAGGGTGAAATTATATCCATCAATGTAGGCAAGCCCGTGCAGGTGCAGTTTAATAATAAGGAAGTATCTACAGGCATATTCAAGACGCCCAGCGATGAACCGCTGTTCTTGTCCTGGTTGAACTTCGATGGGGACGGTCAAGCCGACCTTGTTCACCACGGAGGAAGGGAGAAGGCCGTCTGTGTGTATCCTTATGAACACTATCCCTATTGGGAGAGGGAATTGGATCAGGCGTTGGGATACAGCGCTTTTGGAGAAAATTTAACGACGCGGGGTCTGCTGGAGACGGAGGTTTGCATCGGCGATATTTTTCAGCTGGGGGAAGCGATCGTCCAGGTAAGTCAGCCAAGACAGCCTTGTTTCAAACTATCCGTAAAGTACGGTGCGCCTGACATGCCGTTAAAAGTTCAAAAAACCGGCTACACCGGCTTTTATTTTCGGGTGCTTCAAGAAGGGCTCGTATCCAAATCCGCTGGTTTGATTAGAACCCACCGCCATCCGCTGGGAATTACGGTTTCCTATGCCAATCGCATTATGCATGAGGAGAAGGATAACCTCGACGGGGTCAGAAAGATCCTTGAGGTGGAGGAATTATCGGAAAACTGGCGAAAAACCTTTTTGAAGCGTCTAGCAGGAACTGCGACAGATACCAAGGAAAGATTAACCGGCCAAAAGGGAGAGTAGCTTCTAGCCCCGCCCGATTCTTTATTGCTACCAAGACTACCGTAATAGGATGAACGGATGTATAATCATTGCAAGAAGCTCGCATGACAAGCGTCTCAGCCTAAGATAAGAGCGATCTTAAGGCTGGGGCGTTTTTGCGATGATGAGGATAATTAATTCGAGCTTCATGGAGATGACCATGCCGGCAATATATTGATTGCAGATCAGGACAGTAGCCGGAAATCGATTGGAACGGCTGGAAATCCATGGCGAGGCATCTCTAGATCTCATCCTCGCTAGTGTTGAAGATAATTCCGTAAAATGGAGGATCATGCTATGGCTAACCCTATACATCATCGTGTGGATACTATTTTCATTCATGTAAGCAATTTAAAGAAGGCAGTTCATTGGTACAGCAAGCTTCTGGGCATTGAAGTTCAGAGTGGGGATTTCCCTGGCCCAATTTATTCGCTGCCCATGGGAGAGGGGCGTCCGAGCTTAACCCTAGACAATCATTGTTTCGATGGGGATTACCAATTTGTGCCATCCAATCAGCCTTTATTTAATTTAAGCTGCGAGAATATTCATGAAGCCTATCAGCATGTACAGAACTTAGGCGTAGAAATCGTAACCGAAATTCAAACCTTCCCCGACCTGGCGGAGTTTTCATTCAAAGACCCTGATGGAAATATAATCATGGTTTGTACTTGTTTTAGCTGAGGAGGCCAGAAAAGAATCATGCCCTATAATATTGAAGACAAATTTGTAATTGCAGTCGCTTCTAGTGCTCTATTTGATTTAAGCGAGTCGGATCGCGTATTTCAGGAGAACGGAGAAGATGCCTATAGAAAATATCAGCGGGAAAATGAGCATATCGTACTCGAGACCGGTGTTGCCTATCCTTTAATTAAAAGGCTGCTCAGTATAAATACGGAGGAACCGGAGGATCAGCCGGTAGAGGTCGTTTTGCTGTCCCGTAATGATCCAGATACAGGGCTTCGCGTTTTTAAATCCATAGAGCATTACCAGCTTCCGATCAGTCGAGCCGTGTTTATTGCAGGAAGCAATCCTTTTGAATACATGGAAGCCTTCAATGCATCGATTTTCTTGTCGGGGAATCCTGAGGATGTTAAAGAGGCCGTCGAACAGGGCTTTCCGGCAGGTTGTATTTATCCGACAGATTACATAGATGATGACGAGGATCAGGAGCTTAGAATCGCTTTTGATTTTGATGGCATTATCGCGGACGATTCGGCAGAATCCGTCTTCCAGCAAGGCGGGGAACTGGCGTTATTTCATGATCATGAAAGGTCGAAAGCGGGAGAGTCGCTTCCGCCGGGGCCGTTGTTGAAATTTTTTAAAGAGATATCCAAATTACAAAAAAGAATTTTAGAGAAGTATCCAACAAACGACAAAGACAAGCCTCGAATAAGAATTGCTATCGCCACGGCTCGGAATGCCCCTGCACACGAGAGAGTGATAACGACTCTAAGGAATTTAGATATTAGGGTAGATGAGGCTTTCTTTTTAGGTGGAATTGATAAAGGCAGAGTTCTGCGAATATTCAAGCCGCATATATTCTTCGATGATCAGGTGGGACACATCGAAGGTGTCGCTAGAATTGTTCCCTCTGTTCATGTTCCGTTTGGAATAACAAATGTAATAAGAGACAGGAGTGCTTCGGAGAAAAATCCGCCTCCCTTGGAATAGCATCTGTTCCTGTTAAATATGGGGCTGGAGAGGGAGAGGACTGAACCATGAGAAGAGGAAAAGTAAATGTAATCATCGCTATCGCTGTCAGTAAACGATATTTAAATGCTGTTGGCATCTTCTGAACGGGTACCTATAAACTAGACACTTTGAAAAAGGGTGTTTAGGCTGTGGGTACCTTTTGTTATTGGAGGAACAACCCATAATCTAATGATTGTACGAAGCACGTTGAATTAGGAGTCATTAGCGAACAAAAGATTATGGAGGTTCAGGAGTTTCAATTGGGCATCCATTCTGCCTTCCAACGCTTTGCTGCTGGATGTATAATCATGTTTATATCGTATTAGCTTTTGAACCTTAAATTAGTTAATTAGACATCAAACGACCTGGCCCTATGAGAAGTGTTGATCTAGGAACAGGTCGTTATTTATAGGAGGAAGCCATGGCGGTAACCGTTCAGCTCCAAAACCGAGCTTTCGAATTGCAAACCTTTCATGACTTTGCATGGCTGGATAGCATGGGAGAGATAATTGCGGTATTTGATCAGCAGGATTCCGGTAATATTTCATTTGGAATCAAGCAAGAGGATGGTCAGAAAATTTTTGTGAAATACGCAGGCGCCGAAACCGTGAATTACCAAGGGGATGTGAAGGAAGCCATTTTTCGACTCCAGCAAGCTATGACCGTGTATGATGATTTAATGCATCCAAGCCTAGTGAAACTAGTGACCCATTTTGCAACGAAAGACGGATATGCTGCAGTTTTTGAATGGTTCGACGGGGAGGATCTACATCCGCATTGGTCTTTCCCGCCGCCTGCGAAGTATACAGACCCTGCTTCACCGTATTACCGATATAGGCAGCTTTCCGTAGGACAGCGGCTCTCCTCTTTGGATGAGATTTTTGCGTTTCATGCTGCTGTTGAGCAGAGGGGCTATGTGGCTGTAGATTTTTACGATGGGAGCATCATGTATGATTTTAAATTAAGATCGACTCGAATTTGCGACATTGATTTATATCGGAAGGGCTCTTTTATCAATACCATGGGCAGGATGTGGGGATCTTCCAGATTCATGTCCCCGGAGGAGTTTGAAAAAGGCGCCGTAATCGATGGAATAACCAATGTGTTTCATATGGGAGCCGCGGCTTTTACGCTGCTCGGCGGAGAGCTCGACCGTTCATTGGCAAAATGGGAGGCTGGCCCAGAGCTGTATGAGGTGGCCTTGAAGGCTGTTGGACCGGAGCGGCAGCGCCGATATTCGTCCGTTGCGGAGTTTAATATGGCATGGAAGCAAAGGAGATAGAAGCTTATGAAGATACGCCCTCGCTGATACGGCAAAGTGATATTTGTCGGTCTGCGGGGTTCCTTTTTCTGGTTAAATAGACGGTGGAGCAACTGGATTGGCATCTTGCGGAAATTTTTATCGTATAAAATGCAGGGGCTGACGCCGGATGCATCGTCTATTTATTGAGATATAAGAATTTATAAGCTTCACCCTTATACAAGACTTATATTTCTATGCGAAACGTAGTTGTGCCGTTCATGGGCGGCGTCAGCCGTTTACGCTTGAGAGATTCATATAAAAGGAGTGGAGAACTTGCTTCGTGTAGAGGGCTTGTCCCATGCTTTCAAAAATGGCGGCGAGACCACGCTTGTTCTGCAGAACATCAATTTTCACGTCCGCAAGGGCGAGATGATTGCGCTGCTGGGCAGCTCGGGCTCAGGAAAGTCGACCCTGCTCAATCTGATGGCGGGGCTGATGAAGCCGACCGAAGGCGAAATTTATATCGCCGATCATAACATTGTGAAGATGAACGAGAACAAGCTGGCCGAGTTCCGCCGCGAGCATATCGGTTTTATATTTCAAGCTTATGAGCTGCTGCCGAACTTGACAGTGCGTGAAAATATCGAGATGCCGCTTGTCTTTCAATCTACCCGCCCCTCCGTCCGCAAGCAAAAAGCGCTGCAACTGCTCGAGCAGGTCGGCATTCCGGACAAGGCCGAACTGTTCCCGTCCCAGCTGTCGGGCGGACAGCAGCAGCGGGTCAGCATTGCCCGGTCGCTGATTACTGAGCCTTCGGTCATCTTCGCTGACGAGCCGACCGGGAATCTGGATACGAAGACGGAGGAAGAAATTTTGGCGATCCTTAAGCAGCTCAACCAGACGATGAACACCACCTTTATTATTGTCACGCATGAGCGTGAGGTGGCGCAACAAACGCAGAAGATTATTACGCTGCGGGACGGACAGCTCCAGACATCACAGCCGGTTGTAGATCAGCAAGCGGAAGCAGAGGAGGTACAAGCTTGAGAATCAGCGATCTAACAAGGCTGTCTTGGGATCAGGTGCGGCGACGCAAAGTCGTGACCATGCTGTGCGCAGCCGGCTTGTCCATAGGCTGCGCCGCAATTATATTGGCAATGAGCATCGGCGAATCGACACAACAGATTGTCGAATCCGAGCTGAACAGCTTTCTAAAGATGGATGAGATTACGGTTATGCCTAATTCCGGCGCCATGCCGGGCCAGGGCAACCCCGACCAGGTCAGCGAAGAGGTGAATAACCGCGGGCTGCTGACGGATCAGAAGCTCGCGGTTATGCGCAATATGAAGCATGTAACGGCTGTCGCGCCATATCAGACATTCGATCATTTGCAAATGACGACAGCGGACAGCAAGGAGGGCTTCGTCGAAGTGGTCGCTACGGATCTGACCCGGCTTAAGGACTTTGGCGAGACCTTCGCGCAGGGCAAGGCCGACAGCGTTGATATCAATTCAGTTGTGCTCAGCTACGGCGCCACGATGGGTTTGATGGACGAGGAGACTAGAAACAAACTGTATGAAGCCATGGAACGTTCAGGATATGATCGAAACTCGCAGGAGCAATACCGCAATATGATGGTCATACCGACAGCTATGTACCAGACGCAAATTCAGCTCGTGAAGTATGACGAAAATGGCAAACAGCTAATGAGCACTCCCTTGCAGGTCGTTGGCGTACTGAAGAAGCCCAAGGGCCGCAGCGATATTTCCATCGCCCAGGACAGCAAGATTTACATCTCGATCGAAACGGCCGAGCAGCTGCGAAAAGAGCTGATGCCTTCCTCGGTGCAAAGCAGCACAACTACCTATAACACGGTTAAGGTGAAGGTGGACGCGGAGCAGAACGTAAAGCAGGTCGAGGAGCAGCTGCAGCGGCTTACCGTATCAACCCAGTCGAATCTGCTGCAGAAGGAGCAACTAGAGGAGCAATTCGCCGTGTTCAAGGCGATTGCGATCGGTGCGGGTGTCTTTATTTTGATCATCGCCTCAATCTCCATTATTGTCGCTATGACGATGTCGACCTATCAACGCCGCCGGCAGATCGGCATAATGAAGGTGCTGGGGGCCAATCTATCCCAGATCCGCAATATGTTCATTGTTGAAGCAGCCTTGCTCGGCTTCCTGGGAGGGCTGCTGGGCATTATGTTTTCCTACTGGATCGTATGGGGAATCAACGCACTCATTTTGTCATTGAATAGCGGGGAGTCGGATATATCGATTTTTATCCCGCATACGGCTATTCCGGTCGGGTTGGCCTTTGCGATCATGACAGGCATTATATCGGGCATTTATCCGGCGGTCAGCGCATCGCGGACGGATGCTTTAACCGCGATCAAGCGGGATTAGAGATTTGATATGCGTTCCCATAGTATAAGATGCTCCGCCAAGACGGTGCAACAGAGGTACACGGGGCTGTATCAGAATCGTACGCGGCCTCGCCGCTGCCAATTCTAAGTGGTATGAAAGAAGGAGAGCAGGGAAAGTGAAGAAAAAAATAAAATGGATTATTATCGCCATCATTCTTGCCGGAATCAGCTACTTGCTGTATTCCATGTCGAAGCCTGCCCAGGTCGCCGATCCGGGAATGGACTCCCAAGCCATCACATTCCAGGCAACGAAAGAGACACTGGTTCACACGATACGGGTCAAGGGAAAATCGCTGTATGAGCAGGAGACGCCGGTCTATGCTCCGTTCAGCTCTAAAATAACGGAATGGAAGATTGAGGATGGCCAGCAGGTCAATAAAGACGATGTGCTGTTCAGGCTGGATCAGACCGAGCTGCAGAACCAGATTACGCGTGAGGAAGCGGAGCTTCGCAAAGCCGAGCTGGAAACCCAGCTGCAGTCTTTTGTCGCAGAGTTCGACATCGAGACGGCAGGAGGCGAACTGACCGAAGAGAACCGCAAAAAATTGCTCGTCAACCGGGAGAGTGAGCGGATGACGAAGGAGCTGGAGGACGTGCGACAATCGATTCAGCGTCAGGAGCTGCAGCAGAAAAAACTGAAGCTGCAGGATTCCGAATTCCGCGCTCCGGCCGCGGGCATCTTCCTGTTCGATTCGGCAGCGAAGAAGCCGCAAGTGCTTAGCGACAATCAATATGTTGGCAAGATTGTCGATCTGAGCAAGCTGCAATTTACCGCCCTCGTCGGTGAGCAGGATGTATTCCGGATCAAGCCGGATATGAAAGTGAAAGTGACAATGAGCGCGATGAAGGATGTGCCGCTGACCGGAACTGTGAAGCATGTCTCCAAATTTGCTAAGACGGGAACCGATCAGGACAGCTTGAATAAAGCGGCGCAATTTGAGGTCACCATCTCCCTTGAACCAAGCGAGTATCTGATTGCCGGGTTATCGCTCACCGGCGATATCGAGACTAACCGCAAGGAAAATGTATTGGTTCTTCCGTCGATCGCCGTCATGCGCGATGAGACCTCCGCCTATGTCATGCTGGATAAAGGATCGGGTCAATACGAGCGCAGAGATATCAAGACAGGCCTGGAGACGATGGATAAAACCGAGGTGTTGGAAGGCTTGAAGGAAGGCGACACGGTCGCCTTGCAATAAGTACCGGGCAGCGCTCATTTATTTTAGACGAACCTGGCAGGTAGCTGTCAGGTTCGTCTGTTTATATACTATATATAAGTTGAAGGGAGATAAAGACATATGAATATAAGGGAATTCCGTTTAAGGGATTTGGAGCCATGTGCAGCCCTGTTTATCGAGGTGTTCAACCAAGAGCCATGGAACGACAGATGGTCCGCGGAGAAGGCGGAAATTTATTTGAAGGATTTCACGGCAACGCCTGGATTTATCGGGATTGTTGCAGAGGATAACGAGAATAATCTGGTCGGCTTGATGTTTGGCTGCCGCCGGCAATGGTGGAGTGGTGACGAGTTTTGGATAAATGAAATGTGTGTGGACAGAAGCCTTCAGCAATCTGGGATTGGCTCGGCCATGCTTAGGTATTTGGAAAGTACATTAGCCTGTAAAGGGATCGAGAACATGGTGCTATTGACGAATCGGGGAATACCCGCAGAGGATTTTTACCGCAAAAACGGCTTTGGTGAAATCAGCAGAATTATTTTTCTAGATAAAGGGATTGGGGCTGAATCAAAATGATCATCGATCTATCTCACCTTATCGTGGATGGGATGCCTGTGTTTCCAGGCGATGAAGAGACAGTATTGCTTCACTCGAAGCGCTTCGAAAAAGATCACTACAACAATCACCAATTATCGATCAATATGCACGCGGGGACTCATATCGATGGCCCTATGCATTTGACTGATTCGAACGTATATCTTAATGAACTACCGCTGGATAACTTTATCGGTGAAGGGTGTCTATTGGACGTAAAGGGACAATCAACAATTCATTACAGGGAAGAGTATGAGCGTGCAATCAAGCCTGGTCATATTGTGCTATTGTACACGGGGCACAGCGAGTGCTTTGGAGAAGAGAGGTATTTCACGGATTATCCTGTGTTGACCCTGGACTTTGCTGAGCTGTTAGTCAGAAAGCAGGTAAAAATGATCGGAATAGATACGCCTTCGCCCGATAAGCATCCGTTTGATATCCACAAATACTTGTTTGAGCACCGTATCCCCATCGCCGAAAATCTGACCAACCTGGAGCTGCTAGTGAATGTAAAATCGTTTGAGATCATTGCCCTTCCGCTACATATCAAATCCGACTCATCCCCAGCACGCATCATTGCCCGATTGGTATAATTACCAGTTGCTTACATGGATTAACGACTACTCAGATTGAGCTGCATGGCAGGGAACTTAATGTCAGATTCGTAAAGCGCAGTTTATAATGATTACACTACAAAGTTAATAGGACGGAGGTACTCTTATGGAGAGAGGCAATTTCATCATTACCGGAACATCGAAGGGAATCGGCGAGCAGTTGGCGAGCATGCTGCTGGATCGGGGACACTATGTATATGGCATCGCTCGTGGAAGCTCGGAAGCTTTACGCAGCTATAGCAACTACACTCATCGAACCTTTGATTTAAGCGAGATCAAGGCGATCGATTCCCTAATTGAAGAGATAGTTAATGGAGTAAATATTAACGACTCCGAAATAATTTGCCTAGTTAATAATGCAGCTGTGCTCGAACCGTTAAAACCGATTGAGCGCTGCACCCCCGTAGAAATCCAGCAACATTTGCAAGTCAGCTTAATGGCCCCGATGATATTAACCTCCAGTTTTATTCGCTGCACCGAGCATATGGACATCAGAAGGAAAATCATGAATCTCAGCTCAGGTTCAGGAACGCATCCCGCACCTGGCATGAGTGTATATTGCACGGCTAAGGCTGGAATCAATATGTTCACTGAATGTCTCGGGTTAGAGCAATCAAGCCGATCAAGACCTGTGGAGATCATAGCGGTAGATCCGGGAATGGTTGAGACAGAGCTGCAGGCGGCTGCTCGGGGCAAGGATGAGCAGGAATTCGGGATGGCCAAGCTTTTCAAACAAGCACACGAATCAGGGCAAATTCAATCTACCGAGGAGCTTGGAAGGCATCTGCTGAGAATAATCGAGGATGAAATTGCTCCTGGCAGGCTTGTCAATTACGCAGAGTACGGGCGGTGAGGGCCTGGGGATTTAGTGGAAGGAGAGGCTTCTAACGGGATCGTGATAGGTTCATGAGAAGAGCGCCACGATCATCATCGATCATCTAATAAGAAAACAAATTTTTCGAGCAAAAAACCCCAGCTTTTGAACTACAGCACGCATCCCTCCCTCCCGCATACAAAAATATAACGTACCTTCTCGACAAGCAACTCCATTTAAGTACCGGTCCTTGCCCGGTATACTCTTTTGTAAGCGGTTCCATAATTGCATTACTACTGGGGGAGGTTAAAGGATGACGAGAAAGGGAGTAGTTTCATTGTTTCTATCACTGCTCATGATATGGATGAGCCTTCCAGGCTTATCGCCTCGGGCAGCATCGGCAGCAGACTTATCTAGTTCAGGAACGGGGGATAAGCTGATCTTGCATTATGATATGAAAAATGTCTTGGGCAGCACCGTCGTCAACAGCGTTACAAGCAGCGTGTATGACGGCGAATGGATTAACCAGCAGCAGGCTCAGCTCGTGCAGGAGGCCGATTACGGGTATATCGACTTTGCGGGGGGAACCGCAGCGCAGTCTTATATTTCGATACCCGAAGGAGTATTGAACGGGCTTACGGATGTTACGGTTTCCGCGCTCGTAAATTGGAAGGGCAATCAGGCGGCAGAATGGTTGTTTGCTCTAGGGCAAGACAGCAGCAAATATTTATATTTCACACCCAAATACAATTCGGATAGCAGCGCTCGCTTTGGCATAGCTACCGATGGTTGGAGGAATGAAGTCTCTGCTAGAACTGGAACACTTATGGCCAACGACTGGAAGCTGGTTACCGTCGTGATGTCGGGAACAGACGGGACGCTGACTCTGTATATGGACGGCATGCAGGCTGCCGTGGGTTCAACGAATGGCATGACCCTGGCGGATCTTAACCCTGTCGGAGGCGTTAGCGGCTTTATTGGCAAATCCTTTTACGCGGACACAGCTGATGATCCGTATTTTGGTGGGAAAATAGCCGACTTCCGCATATACAATGAAGCGTTAAGCGCATCTGAAATCGCGCAGTTAAATGCGGAAGCTGCGGCTAAAATTTTGCTGATTGAAGGAACGCAGCCGTCACCATCCGCAAACGCGCAGAAAATCCTGCATTACGATATGAAGACGACGCGAACATCCGGCAGTGAAACGATACTGAAGGACGTATCGGGAAATACAGTGAGCTTCGATGGCCTATTCAGAAATCCGCAAAACGGCCAGCTTGTCTTCAACCAGAAAGCAGGATTTGTCGCCTTCGATGGCGGGAGCGCGACATCCAACAGCGGATACATTGAAATCCCGAAGGGGAGCGACGGTTCAGATCTGCTGAGCGGATTGGATGCCGTGACCCTATCCGCATTGGTGAATTGGGACGATGATGGAGCGAATCGTTGGATTTTCGGGCTGGGCACGGTGACGGATGACGCCGAATACGGCAATAAATATTTCTTTGCTACGCCGCGCCACGGCAGCGATAACACGGCCGGAACGGGGATATCCAAGGCAGGCTGGCGGAATGAAGCGTTAGTTAAGGGAGCGCCGCCCCTGCAAGCCGGTGCGTGGAAGCTAGTGACCACTGTATATTCAGAAGCAGCGGATACGCTAACTTTGTATGTGGATGGCGTAAAAGTCACATCCGGCTCGGCCAAAGGGATTAAGCTCGCGGAGATCATAGATCCGAGCGCCGCTTTCTCGGGCTTTATAGGCAAATCGATCTTTAAAGCGGATGGCTTCTATAAAGGGCGTGTTAGCGATTTTCAGGTATATAAAGGAGCGCTGACAGATCAAGAGGTAGCGGATTTATATGCGGAGGCGGTAAGCAATATCTCCGAGGTTCACCAGTTGGTCATAGAGGATGCCCACGCCTCTCTTAAGGTCGCCGATTATTTGGGAGCGGGAGATACTAGCATTGATGCGATTACTAAAGACTTGACTCTCTCTGCCACAGGTAAACATGGGGTTAACATCTCATGGAGCTCCGATCACCCTGGCGTAATTGCTCCTAATGGGGCGGTAACGCGTCCGAGCATTCATGCTGGCGATCAGGTGGTTCAGCTGACGGCTGAGCTTTCCTATGAAGGCTTAACCGCGCAAAAGGCGTTTACCGTCAAGGTGCTGCAGGAATTCACGGATGCGCAGAAGGCAGCGCTCGATGCTGATCAACTTGAAATTTTCAATGTGCAAAACATTAAGGGCAATATCAGATTATCTACGGAGGGAGAACATGGCTCCACGGTTACGTGGGTATCCAGCCATCCGCAAGTCGTCAAAGGCACCGCAGAAGCAGTTGCAGCAGGAGACCTGACCCAACTGGGCAGAGTGGCCCGCCCGGCGGTGGATACAGCCGTTACATTGACGGCAACGGTTGGGCAGGGAGGGGAGACGGCTACTAGAATCTTCAACTTAATAGTCAAAAGAGACCCCGGTGCATTGGACTATGACGCCTATTTCTTCTCTTATTTCACGGGAGAATACGAGGGGGGCGAGGAAATTTCCTTTGCCACGGCGGAAGATCCTTTAATGTGGCGATCGCTAAATAATGGACAGTCGATTCTCCAATCGACCATGGGGGAGAAGGGACTGCGCGATCCGTTTGTGATCCGCTCGCCGGAGGGAGATAAATTCTACATGCTGGCGACAGATTTGAAAATGGGCGAGAGCACGAATTTCGACCAGGCGCAAATAACCGGCAGCCACTACATGATGGTGTGGGAATCGGATGATCTTGTAAATTGGAGCGAGCAAAGAATGGTCGAGGTTGCTCCGAAGAAAGGCGGGAATACCTGGGCACCGGAGGCTTTTTACGATAAAAATACAGGCGACTATGTTGTGTTCTGGGCATCTTCCATGAAAGTTGAGGACACGTACGGCAAGTATCCCAACGGAAGGCCGGCAGGGCAATACAACGTGATGTACTATGCAACGACCCGAGACTTTCACACCTTCTCCGAGCCGAAGGTATTCATCGACGAGGGTTTCCCAACAATTGACACAACCTTTATTGAGCATAACGATATGCTGTACCGGTTCACGAAATCGGAGATCGGCTATAAAGTGTATTACGAGAAGGCGCCCCAAATTTTCTATGACCGTGATGGCATCGGGCCTGAGCTGAACGGCTATCAATATGAGCCGATTGCAGGCACGAGAAGCGGCAATCAAGGGTTGATCGGGCATGCGGGCAACAATGAGGGCCAGACGGTATTCAAGGATATCCACGAGGACAAATGGTACTTATTCCTGGATTCCTGGCCATATCATGTTCGAGTGTCCACCAATTTGGAAGATGGGACGCAGTTCAAAGAAAATCTTCTGCCAAGCTCTGCGTATGCGCTGCCGCCAGGCCCTCGCCACGGTACAGTGATCCCGATTACGAGGGCGGAATACGATGCGCTCCAAGCGGCCTACGGGGTTGCTGGGCCAGCGCCTGCCATACAGCCGGTGGTGCACTATACATTTGATCCGGCAGATATCGTCGGGACGACGGTCAAGGACGTGTCCGGCAATGGCCGTGATGCACAGCTGGTAGGCGGCGCGGCGGTCGTTACGCAGGATGCCGTCGGCGGAATGGGCGGTGCCATTGAGCTTGATGGCCGCACGGGCTATGTTCAGCTGCCGGATAATTTGATTCAAGATTTGAATTTGCAGCAGGCAACGTTCTCCACCTGGGTGAAGGCCGACAAAAACCAGGCCAACCAAAGAATATTTGATTTTTCCTCAGAGACAGGGCGAGCTGTAAATAGGAACACGATGTATTTGAGCACTCAGGGGGATAGTGGCAATTTGGAGTTTGCCATCATTACTCCGTTTACGGAGAAGTTTGCGAACGAGTCAGCTGTACTGGGAGCGAATTATAAATATGCTGTGAAGGCTTCCCGCATGGATGCTGGCGTATGGCAGCATGTCGCGCTTACGATCGAGGACTTCGACGCGGTATTGTATGTGAACGGTGTTGAAGCGGCCAGAAGCTCCACCTATAACGTGGAGCCGAGAATGCTGCTAGAGACGACGATGAACTACATCGGCAAATCGAGAAACGGAGCGCATCCGCTGTTTGACGGTAGGTTCGATGATTTCAGAATTTATAATCGGGCGCTTACAGCTGATGAAATCGTGGCATTAGCCGATGAAGTCGTGGATGATCCGTCAGAACAGCCTTCGAATGCGGAGAAGATTTTGCACTACGATATGCATCATATTGAAGGAACGGTCGTGAAGGATCAAACCGGGCGTTTTGACGGAACTTGGGTGAACTCGCAGCAAGCGGAATGGCTTCATACTGCGGAAGCTGGCACCTTGAGCTTTACAGGAGGCAGTACCAGCTCCTATATCGAAATACCGCAGGGTGTCCTAACAGGCCTGACGGATATCACCGTATCCTCTTTAGTGCATTGGAAAGGGGCGCATTCCGCCGAATGGATTTTTGCATTGGGGCAGGATAGCAATAAATACTTGTTTGTGACCCCCAAACGCAACTCCGGTGACGGTTCGGCCAGGCTAGGCTTAGGCATTACGAGCTGGAATAATGAAGCGGCGGCCAATGCGGCAACGGGTTCGCTGGAGGCGGATGAATGGAAGCTGGTCACAGCTGTGATGTCGGAAACCGAGGGAACGTTAACGTTGTATATCGACGGTGTGGAAGTTGCTGCGGATTCTACAAGGGGTTATACGCTATCGCAGATTAACAATGTTGGTGGATCTAGCGGTTACGTGGGTAAATCATTCTACGAGGCTGATCCTTACTATAGCGGCATGATTGCAGACTTTAGAGTTTACGATGGAGCGTTAACGGCAGCGGAGATTAAGGGGCTGCAAGGAGAGGCCGAAGCGAAGGCGGCGTATCTCCGTGAATTAACATTGCAGCAATCCGCCGACCGTCTAGACTATGCTCACTTCTTAAACCAAAATAGCAGCAAAGACGAAATCACGACGAGCCTGGCTTTTCCGGAAAAAGGAGAGTACGGTACCATAATTACCTGGCAATCGCAAAATGAAGCCCTAGTTACGAATCAAGGCGAGGTGATTAGGCCGGCGCATGAAGCGGGCAACCAGAGCGTAAATTTGATCGCTACGCTATCCAATGGTGCCCATTCGCTTACTAAAATGTTCACGGTTACGATTGTGAGCAAATCCTCGAATGCAGAGGCGCTTAAGGCAGATGTGGAGGCCTTGCAGGTTCATAACATTAACGATGTTAGAGGCAATTTGACCTTGCCGACCGCGGGTGAGAACGGTTCTACGATCACTTGGGTCTCAGAACGACCGGAGATCGTGACGGCGACCGGAGAAGTCAACCGTCCAACGCATGGCAGCGGTGATGCCACCGTGAAATTGACGGCAAGAATTACACTCAATAACGAAGTCATGACGAAGGCATTTCTGGCTGTGGTGAGAGAAATGCCTGTCCGGGAAGACTATACAGCTTACGTATTCACTTACTTTACGGGCGAGGGCAAGGCGAATGGCGAGCAAATTTACTTTGCGCTCAGCGAGGGGAATGATCCGCTGCGCTGGAGAGAGTTGAACAATGGGAACCCGGCGCTGATATCCAATTTGGGTGAAAAAGGGCTGCGGGATCCGTTCATCATTCGTTCACCCGAAGGAGATAAGTTCTACCTGATTGCCACCGACCTAAGAATCTATGGCAACGGCGATTGGCATCGCTCGCAAACGAACGGCAGCCGCTCGATCATGGTCTGGGAATCGCGTGACCTGATCAACTGGTCGGAGCAGCGCATGGTAGAGGTATCTCCGCCGGAGGCTGGAAACACGTGGGCGCCGGAAATTATCTATGATCGCACAACCGGCGAATACGTCGTTTTCTGGGCGTCGAAGCTGTACGACAACGAGGAGCAGCGCAAGAATGGCGCGACTCATCAGCGCATGGTTTACGCGAAAACGAGAGACTTCTATACCTTTACGAAGCCTGAAATCTATATGGATTACGGCTATTCGATTATCGATACGACGATGATTGAGCATGACGGGCAAATATACCGCTTCACGAAGGATGAGCGGGGGAACTCTGCGTCGTCTCCGAACGGCAAATATATTTTCCAGGAGGCAGGCGATACGGTATTCGATCCGAATTACCGCTTGATCCTTGAGGGCTTAGGCAAGGGGATGGTAGGTCATACCGAGGGGCCGACGATATTCAAATCCAATACCGAAGAGAAGTGGTATCTGTTCCTGGACGAATTTGCGCAGCGCGGCTATGTTCCGTTAGAAACGACGGATTTGGCTTCGGGCATCTGGACAATGCCCGCCTCGTACTCGCTGCCATCCAGTCCGCGCCATGGCACGGTGATTCCCATTACGCAATCCGAGTATGAGCGGATTCAGCAGCAGGTTCCCGGCATTGAACAGCCGAGCATGGACATTAAAGTAACGGGAATTACTTTGGATCAGGGGAATGCGGTAGTCGCTGTAGGAGAGCAGTTGCAATTATCTGCAAGGATTACTCCAGTCGACGCTGTAAACAAAACGGTGGCTTGGTCGAGCAGTGATGAGGCGATTGTTGTAGTGAATGAAACAGGCTCAATCACGGCATTGAAGGAGGGCACGGCTTACGTAACGGTTACAACAGCTGACGGCGGTTATATGGCGGTAAGCGAGATCGTCGTGCAGGCCGATCAAGCTTCTGGGCACGTTCCGGTAACCGGAGTTTCACTTGATCGAGTCAAGCTGACCGTGACAGAAGGGGAGCAAGTGCAGCTGAATGCTGCCATAACGCCGGAGCAGGCTGCGAATAAAGCAGTAGTATGGTCGAGCAGCAATGACAAAGTCGCCGCGGTAGACAGTACGGGCAAGATCACTGCTCTGCAGGTCGGAACGGCGAGAATCGTGGTGACAACGGTAGACGGCGGATTTACAGCGCAAGCTGAAGTTAGCGTAGTCAGACGTTCTTCCGGCGGCGGAAATTCTGGTGGCGGAAGCAGCGGGTCTTCCTCCGGCGGCACTTCCCTTCCGAGCAAGGATAGCGGCAAAATGCCGAAGCCTGATGCTGAGTCTGAGCAAATTCCAGGGGCAGCGCCTGGACAAACGCCTGGACTAACGCCAGAGCCGGGGGCAAATCCGCAATCGCCTGCTGGAAACATTCCATTCAAGGACGTGCAGAGCCACTGGGCGGCGGGCTCCATTCAGCGGCTGACGGAGCAGCAGTTCATGTATGGGTATCCTGACGGCAGCTTTAAACCAAATCAAAATATGAGCCGGGCGGAGTTTATGGTAGTTATTTCGCGCATACTCGGTTTGGAGGCTGCACAGGGAGAGTCTGCGTTTGCGGATGTTCGGGCAGACGCCTGGTACAGCAAATATCTGAATGCCGTGCATCAGCAGGGAATTGTGAAAGGCTTTGCTGACGGTACACTGAAGCCGGAACAGGAAATTACGAGGGAGGAGGCCTTTGCCATTCTCCATCGGATTGGGAAGTTTCAGTTGCTCGCAGCAAACAGCCATTCTGTCGATGGTGCCATTGAGCTGTCTTTTGCAGATCAGGATCAATTATCGGAGTGGGCGAAGGAAGCAGTTTCCGCATTTCACGAATCGCATATACTAAGCGGATATCCCGATGGCACGATTAAACCAAAGAACAGTATTACTCGTGCGGAAATCGCAACGATATTATCCAAGCTGCTAGAGCTTTAATCTATGGGGTTAAACATCATCTTAAGCTAAAAAAGGCGGGGAGTGGATCATACGAAATGATCCGCTCCCCGCTTGCTTTGTCCTCAGAACTATTATCCGTCGTTTTCCGCCTTGCTATTATTCAGATCATTTCCGAACAGACTGGTTAAGAGCATAACTGCCACGCTTAATGCAATAAGCACGAATACCCATATGATGATCCGCAGCCCATCCTTTGCCTGAAACTTGCTTAATCCAACCTCTGCCCAAGGCAAATGTTTTGGACGAAGAGCAAGGAGGTATAAGCCCGTAAGCAGGACAATCGCAATCGTTAGCCCTGTTAGTGTGCCTGAGTATAGCGAGTCGTCCAACCAGGATTGATACAAGCTCTCGGCTCCGTATTTCACTCCGGCCATCACGAAGATGAACTCGAGCAGCAACAGCAGCGCGAATTCCCTCCATGTCCATGGATCTTTGGTTCTCCATTCTGTCATACTGTTCATGGCAAGCTCCTTTCCAATCCCCTCCTGTGTTATAATTTGCATTATAAAAGGTGACGTAACGTTACCTTCAAGTGACTTTTTCTGGAGGCTCGAAAATGGCTGGCTGGACAACCGGACAAGTATCCAAACTGCGGAATATTTCAGTACGCACGCTGCGTTATTATGATCAGATAGGACTTCTAACGCCAAGCCTTAAGCTGGATAATGGCCGTCGCTACTACTCGGAGGAAGATTTGTTTACGCTTGAGAAAATCATGCTGCTCAAATCCCTCTCCCTGTCGCTAGAGGATATCCAGAAGGTGCTAGGACAGCTATCCTTGCGGGATATCTTAATCGCCCACCATCAGCATCTCCGAGAGAAACTTTCTACTTTGCAGGCGAGTATCGTGAATACCGCATCGCTTATCAATATGCTGGATCTGGAAGGAGGCGTTTCCTGGGAGCGGGTGTCCGCCCTCGTCCAGAATGCGCAGACCGGTACGAAGAAATGGACGGATTACTTTGCTGAGGAGGAACGCGAGTTCCTGCAAAGAGCCTTGCCTGCTTTGGAAAGCGGAGACCGGGCAACCCAGCAGTATGTTTCACTGCTTCGGCGAATCGAGCATTGTGTGAAATATTCTATTTCCCCTGAGTCAGAGGAGGGGTATAGGCTTGCCTGCGAGCTGATTGAGTTGTCGGATGAAACCTTCGGCGGGGACGAGGAACTGATGGACAGGTTCTGGGAAATTCGTAAGCAGCCTGCCGAGGATACGGGACTTTATCCAGTATCGCCGGAGGTATTGGATTTTGTGGAGCGGTCTATTTCATACGCAATGATGAAAAGGACGAGCAAAGATGTTTAATAGATCATTAAAGAAGTTTAGATCGACAGGAGGGCTAATTATGGCTAAGCATCACAGACGAGGAGCAGAATTGATCCAGGAAGTGAACCGCACTGAGCTTCCCTTCGGAACGCTGGCAATTTGGTTTTTAGGTCAGGAGAGCGTAATTATAAAAGGTGATGGAGTAACAGTGTACGTGGATCCCTATGTATCGGATCACCTGGATCTTCCCCGTTCTTATCCCGCGCCGATTGCCCCGGAAGATATTACTGGAGCTGACCTGTGTCTGATTACTCATGAGCACGTAGATCATATGGACGCGGGAACACTGCCTATTTTTCATCGTCAAAACAAGGAGGCGCCTATTATGGCCCCCGCTTGCTGCAAATCCGCTTTGATCGAAATGGGCGTGCAGGCTTCGCAAATTCTTGAAGCAGACGACAGCCAAAAGGCAGAGCTGTTCTCCAAAATAAAAATTACGACAATTCCTGCGGCACATGAACAACTGGACAAGGATTCGGCTGGAAAGCATCGCTACGTGGGATATGTGATTGAACTGAATGGTGTTACTTTATATCATGCCGGAGATACGGTAATTTTCCCTGAACTGGTGGAGCAAATGAGCGCGATCCAAACTGACGTTGCCCTGCTTCCGATTAACGGGGCTGATTATTTCCGCCGGGAGCGCGGGATTGTCGGCAATATGAACTACAGGGAAGCGGCCGAGTTCGCGGTGAGAATCGGTGCGGAGACGGCCATTCCGCTGCATTATGACGTATTTGCGGGGAATGCCGAGAAGCCGGGACATTTCGTGGACTACCTTTATGAACACTTTCCTGAGCAGAAATGCCATGTCATGGCTCGCGGCGAGCGGTTCATATATGTGAAGAGCAGCACCTTCCTTCGGCCGTAAGGCCGAGGGAGATTTTTGATAGTGTCTGGTTAGACGCTTTTCTCATTTCGGTGGCATCTCTTTAAGCAGGTAATTTAGGCTAGCCACCATCGTGCAGCTTAACACTGTGAGCAGTGAGCGGTGCAAAATCATTTTAATGGCCGATACCGCATGAAAATCCAGACCCCGACAAGGATGATAAGCCCAGAAAATAGCTGCAATCCCGTCAGTACTTCGCCAAGGAGTACCCAAGCGAGCAGGGAGGCGCAGATCGGCTCGCCCAGAATGGCCATGGAAACTGTGGTGGCATTCATGTACTTCAGCAGCCAATTAAACAGGTAATGGCCGAACAGGGTAGATACGATGGACATGAGGAGGAATATTCCCCACTCCTTCGCAGGGTACCCGGTAAACGGATAATCCATCGTCAGATTATACCCGGCCAACGAACAGGCTGCCATGAAGAACATCCAGAAGTTATATGGCAGAGCGTTCAGCTCTTTGCGCAGGTGCTGGGCAATCAGCATATTGATGGATATTGTCAATGTGCCGAGCAGTGATAACACGTCTCCGTATAGGGCGGTGCCTGACAAGCGGAAATCTCCAGAGCCAATCGCGATGGAGCCGACTACCGCGATGCCCATGCCCAGCAGCATCATGCGGTTGATCCTGTCCTTGAACAGCCAGATCGAGCCGAGCATGACGAGTACGGGCTGCAGCGTTAGAATGACCGTCGAGCTTGCTACGCTCGTAAATCGCAACGAGTTCATCCATAGCAGAAAATGGAGCCCTAACAGCATGCCTGATACGGCGAGCAGCCCCCATTGTTTCGGTTTGAGCCGCAGCATTTCATGCCTGCTTCGCCAGGCGAAAGGAAGCAGAATCAAATTGGTGATGAATAAGCGGTACATCGCGATAACGGATGCCTCCGTATTCGACCAGCGAACAAAGATGGCCGAGAAAGAAATGGCGACGATGCCTAGTACAAAGAACACTTCATATGTTCTCCCGGCACGTTGGCTGCCAGATGACATGTATTAAACTCCCTTCAGTGATGCTTATTATCGTTGCTGAGTTGGAGTCGCAAAAATTAATTTTTTGGAGATCCACAACATTCTATTATACGAGCATTTAGGAGAATTGAGAATTGATAGATTTTGTTTTTCATGAGAAAAGAGTTGTCTTGATGTGAGTAAAGGATTCGAGCAGCCCCATATTTGCTTGTAAATGTTAGAATGGAAGGGTAGAAGGAGGAGGTTAACGAGCTATGGATGTAATGGAAGCTATTCATACCAGAAGAAGTATTGGAAAAGTCAAACAAGACAAAATTTCCGTGGAGATAATTGAGCGGATTCTTGAGGCTGGAACCTGGGCACCCAATCATAGACATACCGAGCCATGGCAGTTCTTCGTCCTCAGAGGAAAGGGCCGGGAGCAATTGGGCCAGGCGCTGGCGGACATCATGCGGGAGGGGCTGGAAGACCCCGATTCTCCTGAAGCCCAGGAGTCAATGGATAAAGCCTGCGCCAAGGCATTTCGTGCACCTGTTATTATTGCCGTAGCCGTAACCCCTGTTGATCGGCCGGGCGTGATCGAGCTGGAGGAATACGGGGCCGTATTTGCTGCAATACAGAACATGCTGCTGGCGACCCATAGTTTGGGGCTAGGAGCGGTATGGAGAACGGGAGAGCCGTGTTATCACCATATTATGAATGAAGCCTTTGGACTTCGCTCGCAGGATAAAATGCTGGGGTTCATTTACCTCGGTGTTTCGGATATGGGCGAGCTGAATGGGAAGAGAGCAGACTTTCGCAGTAAGACCGTTTGGATCGGCGAAGAAGAATAGACAAAGGAAGCTCCCCAGCTTCCCACAGGACGAGTTTATAAATAATAAAGAACCTCAATCCTTAAGGGAGTACATCCCGGTGATTGAGGTTCTTTCATGTTCTATCTATTCAAAATACTTATTCAAATGCTTCTTCATGCTCGGTGGCTTGTTTAATAATTTCAAGCTTTCTGAAACGATGCGGTTCTTTCTCCAGCAGCTTAAAAATAAGGCCCTGATGCTCGAATGTCTCGTCTTCATTCATTTCCGGGTTCATGCCGTACAACCAGCCGCCGATCGTATCGACATCCTCCGTATTCAGATCGGTCAGCATGATGTCGTTAATCTGATTAATCGTTACCTTGCCATCGACGACCACATGGTGTTCATCCAGATGGACAATCGGTTGTTCTTCTTCTTTATCGAACTCGTCGCGGATTTCTCCGACGATTTCTTCGAGGATGTCCTCAATGGTGATCAACCCCGCCGTACCACCGTATTCATCGATTAATATGGCGATATGAGTACCTTCGTGCTGCATTCTTTTTAACAGCTCATTGACCGGAGTCACCTCAGATACAGCCATAACCGGCTGCAGAATCGAGGAAATCTCTAGGTTTGGGTTATCCTCGTACGCGAGGAAGAATTGTTTCGTATTGATAATACCCACGATATTATCCTTATGTCCCTCGACAACAGGAAAGCGGGTATACTGCTGTTCTTTAATGATCCCCAGGTTCTCTTCCCGGGTCTTGTCTGTATATAAGCACACCATATCAGTGCGCGGAATCATAATTTCTTTGGCTAGCATATTATCAAAAGCAAATATTCGGTTCACGTACCCGTATTCGCTTTGATTGATTTTACCGCTTTCGAAGCTTTCGTTAATGATGATTTGCAGTTCTTCCTCCGAGTGAGCTTCTTCATGCTCGCTGGCAGGCTTGATTCCAAAAAGGCGTACAAGCTGAAGTGCAGATCCGTTGAGCGCCCAAATGAATGGGTGCATGATCTTGGTAAAAATGATAAGTGGTTTTGCTGTAATCAAGGCAACCTGCTCCGCTCTGCGAATGGCGATCGTCTTTGGAGCCAATTCTCCTACAACAACGTGAAGGTAAGTAATTACGGCAAAAGAGATGATAAATGAAATAACGCTGCTTACTGCTTCAGGTACATTTAAACTATGGAGCAGTGGGTGAAGCATTTTCTCCACTGTCGGTTCTCCTAACCAGCCAAGTCCGAGCGCTGTAATTGTAATTCCCAATTGGCAAGCCGACAAGTAACCGTCCAGATTGCTAGTCACTTGTTTGACCGAGAGAGCATTCTTACTCCCTTCGGCTATCATTTGATCCACCCGACTTGCCCGTACCCGTACGATAGCAAATTCCACGGCTACGAAAAACGCTGTAAACCCGATTAGTATGGCGACCAGCACCAAGTATAGTGCCAAAAGCCTGTCACTATCCATTCGATTCATCTACTCCTTTAAATAATAAGATATGAAATACTATTAATTATATAGCATGCTTTACTGGAAAGCTAATGGAAGACACAATTTTGCCACAAATGAAATTTTACAATAAATTTACAATAAAACCATCGTGAGGAATTTATTCGCATTTATTATAAAAAAGTAATCTATGAATTTAGAGAGGGAGGAATCGATTACGAATGAGTAAGAAATGGCTAAGAAAGTGGCTTCAATATGCAGTCGTTGGCGCGCTAACAGTTACGACGGTTTTTGGCTTTAGTCCTTGGATGATGGCAAATGCGCATGCGGAGGAGCATCGGCCCCAGGCCGCTCTCGAGCTAAGTGCTGGGAATTCTGCAGCAACCGCTAGTGACAGTTTGCAGGTGACAGCTGCGCCGCTTACTGTGTCCGAGGCTATCGCCAAAGGAAATAATGGGGAAGCCGTCCAAGTTAGCGGTTATATTGTTGGACATGCTACCGGCTCGTTAACAGCGAAGTTTCAAAGTCCTTTTTCGAATGATTACAATTTCTTGATCGCCGACGATCCAGCGGAGCAAAGCTCAGCTAAACTGATCGATGTGCAGATTCCCTCCAGTCTTAGAGCCGAATTTGGATTGCAGAGCAATCCGGGCTTGATCGGCGAGCGGGTAAATGTGGCGGGAAGCCTTGCAGCTTATAACAATTTCACCGGACTCAAAAGTGTGTCGACGATTCAGCTAGCCGATGCCGAGCAGCCGGAGCCGGGCGAAAATCCAGGAGAGCCAGGTGAAGAATCCCCTAGCGAGGAACCCCCGGGGCATGGAGGCATCCCGGCATTGCCTGATGGTACGGGCAAAAAAGTGATCTTCGATAATGCCCACGCCCAGACGGCCGGGGCTGCCGATTGGATCATCGACGGTGCATTTTCAGACTTCGCTGATGGGCTGCGGGCGGCAGGATTTGCGGTAGAGTCACTGGAACGTGCTGCCCCCCATCAGTTCGATACTCCGGCGATTACGTATAACCGGCTCAAGGACTATGACGTATTCGTCATCCCTGAAGCGAATATTCCCTTCAAGTCTGCAGAGCAGGAGGCGATCGTCCAGTATGTTCAAGACGGCGGCGCCGTATTCTTTATTGCGGATCACTATAATGCGGATCGCAATAAGAACCGTTGGGACTCCTCCGAGGTATTCAACGGGTATCGCCGTGGTGCCTATAGCAATCCGGCTAAAGGCATGAGCGTGGAAGAAGCGAGCTCGCCGGCAATGCAGAATGTGATCAGCTCGGATTGGCTTGCCGATCATTTCGGCGTGCGTTTCCGCTATAATGCGCTGGGCGACGTAAATGCGACTGATATTGTCGTACCTTCGCAAGCGTTTGGAATTACGGCGGGCGTAAACGCCGTCGCGATGCATGCCGGTTCTACCCTGGCCATTATCGACCCGACGAAGGCGAAGGGAATCGTATACGTACCTGCCGGGGTACCGAAATGGGGCAATGCTGTGGACAGCGGTGTTTATAACGGCGGCGGCCGTGCGGAAGGCCCATATGCGGCCATTGCCAAAATCGGGCTAGGCAAAGCAGCCTTCATCGGCGACTCCTCGCCCGTTGAGGATGCCACGCCGAAGTACGTCCGCGAAGAGAACGGCGCGAGAAAAACGACGTATGACGGCTTCAAGGAAGTGGATGACGGGGTATTCCTCGTTCAGGCCGTCAAATGGCTGGCTCATGACGAAAGCTACACTTCGCTAAGCCAAGTACCGGGACTTGTGCTTGATACGCCAACTCAGCTGCACGCGTACGAAATTCCTTCAGCCTCGACGGAGCCGGCGCCTGAGCCATGGTCAGCCCCGGCCGCAGGCTACAAATGGTATGACCCGTCAACATTCAAGCCGGGCTCCTATGGTTCTTCACAGCCGCCGGCGGTCGAACCGGTATATGCCTTCGTGCATCAATCGCAGCTGCCAAGCGCACAGGAATTTACGATCCGCTTAACCGCGGATGGCTTGAATCCAGGACAGACGGTATCCGGCCTTAAGGCCGGAATTTATCTCAGCGGCGGGGAGCAAATCGCACGGTTCAAAAATAGTGACGGCTCGTGGTCGGCCTACGGGTACAGTCCGGATTTCTCGCTGACAGCGAATAGTCAGGGTTACGCCTACAAAGACCTCACTGTCCAGCTTAAGCCGAACCAAGCTGGAGCGGCGACTCTACGGCTTAAGGCAGGCAGCGCCAACGTGATTACGAAGTCGGTAACGATAGCCAATGTAAACGCCGAGCCGTTGCCTCTGGCAAGCAGATCCCTGATCCACGAAGGAATGAGTGCCGCGTACGCTGCGATTTATTCTCAGCGTTTATTGAGCGAAGTTTATTTGATCGCCGCGAAAAGTGCATAAACCTATTAATGCGCAAAATGAAGTGCATGAAGTGGAGTGTATGAAGTGAAGGTGTATGAAATGGAGTGCATACAGTATCAGCAGAGCCGATCGCAGGGGAGGTGCGCTGTGCAGTCAGTTTAGGTTAAGTAAAGGGGTGTCCCAAAATCATCATAGATGATCGAGGGGCGCCCCTTATCCGTTTTTAAATAGCTATCCGTTTCTTCCATCACTTTACTTCCTTGTCTGCCTACCATGCTCTAGTCCTATATAAGCTGAGTGCACTGAGATGCTGTGTGCAAAAATGCCATTCGCTAAGTTGTCATGCGCTAAAATGCCATACACTAAGCCGACTGCACACAAAGCTATCATACGCTAGGCTGTCATACACTCGTATGCACATTAAGCTGCCATACACCAAGCTGCTATGTCGTACACTAGATGGAATCCATGTATTTAATTTTGCCCTAAACGAATGTTCGAGGGAATTAGATGGATCCTATGTACCTAAAGTTGAGAATCCATTCCATGATTGGCATATCCTCTATTTTAATGACATTAAATCCAATAAATTCACTTTCCACGCCCCTCCCTCAGAAATTAACTACTATGAATCCATTTATACCAGCTGATCTATTAAAATGATGTGGGAAATAGATGTGGGGAAACGACGAATAAAGGAACAAGTACATAAAGGAACAAGTACGTAAATGTCCTATGAATACTGCTGTCCCCTCGCCACCCATATGGCCAATAGCTATCCAAGCATGCCCGGAGCACCTTATCGACAATCCTTTTTTGGGTATGCCCAGCTTGGATGTTATCCATACTATGTGCTGCCTTTTGCCGTTGCTTTGTGCCAGATTCGCCATTCGGATATGATAATAATTAGAAATTAGAAAAGGTCAACAGCCATTTGGCGGAGGAGCGACGAATGAACAAGGTAACGATGAAGGATATTGCCGAGGCGGCCAATGTGTCTTTGGCGACCGTGTCCTATGTGCTCAATAACAATACGAAGCAGAAAATAAGCGAGGAAACCCGTCAGCGGATTCTCGATATTTCCAAGGAGCTTCAATATGTGCCCAATATGGCCGCACGCAGCCTCGTTGGGAATACATCATCTAAGCTGGTCGCGATTGTTACGCTTAAGAACCACAATGACAAGCCCTGGCATAGGAGCCGATACCATGATTTGACGATGAAGCTTCAGGAGCTGCTGAATGAGCAGGGCTACGATGTGATCGTGGCAGGGACGGACAGCGTGCAGGTCGAGCTGGACATTATTCTAAAAAGAAAGCTCGATGCGCTGTTCATCATGGATGTGCCTGAGCAGCATTTTTTCAATATTTCACGCAAATTTACCGTACCGATTATCGTCATTGATAGCTATATCGAGGATAAGATGTTCCGAAAGGTCGTTTCCGACTATAGATCTGCGATAAAGCGGGCCAGAGAAATCATTGCTGCGCGAGCCTCGGGGAGTCACGCAGGTAATACTAGCGGAGGGATGAGTGGGAAGATTAACAATAATATTAATGAACGGACTAGCGAAGGGATGAACGAGCAGCTTGCCGAACAAGAACCATTTCTAGTAACCGGGAAATTTAATAACGATGGGATGGCGAACGCTGTTAAGGAATCTTTTCGCCCGGAGCACGTATATGAGATGGAGACGCGGGAAGGACTAGAGCGGTATATTCGAGCCCGCCGGGGGAACCCGGGAATTTTCATTAATGAGTGGCTCGCGGTAATGGCAGCGCCTTATATGAAAGCCGAGGATATGGTCGTGATTGTAAATTCCGGGGCAGAGTACTTGCTCCCAAGCGGGGTGCGGCGCATTGTGTATGATAACGAAGATAAGGCTCGGACAGCTATTGTCGTAATGGAGAAGCTGCTCCGCAAGGAATATGATGAGATTGAGGATTATAATTTCGTTGGTCCTTCTATTGGCGAATCGGCGGATTGACACTTCGGATTGAGTGGTGATATAATGCCGCTCATGCAAAGGACTTAAGCGTTTAAGTTATCCGTTATATTTCGTGATTGGAGTGAATCGATTGGCGGTACAACGAGAGCATGACGTAGTCGTCGATTATGGTGACCTCGCAGTAACAGGAGGGATATCCGTCTTCGATGAGCGATTTGATGAATTGTTCAATTATGACGGTGATGACCTGGGTGTAACGTATACGTCGAAGGAGAGTAAGTTCCGGCTGTGGGCACCGACAGCTTCGGAGGCGGAAGTTGTATTCTACGAGGGATGGAAAGAGAAGGAGCCTGCACAGACGCTTGCTATGAAGCGTGATGTTCAGGGCACCTGGATATTGATCGCAGAAGGAGATCACCAGGGGCGGTTCTATACGTATCGCGTAAAAATCGGGCAGGACTGGAATGAAGCAGCCGATCCTTATGCTAGAGCCGTAGGAGTAAATGGAGATCGGGCGGCTATTATCGATTTGCAAAGCACCAATCCGGAGCATTGGGAGAATGATCACAAGCCGCCTTTTGAGGCTGCCGTCGATGCGGTCATTTACGAGCTGCATGTAAAGGATCTGTCCAGTCATCCTCACAGCGGCATTGCGCATAAGGGGAAATTTCTTGGGCTTACGGAGAGCGGGACAAGAGGGCCGGGAAATATTGCAACAGGCGTGGATCATATTGCTGCGTTAGGCGTGACGCATATTCAGCTCCTGCCGATTTACGATTACGCCACCGAAAGCGTCGACGAGACGAAGCTCGATCAGCCACAATACAATTGGGGATATGATCCCAAGAACTACAACGTTCCCGAAGGCTCCTATGCTACGGATCCTTACATTCCCGGCCTGCGGATTGCCGAGCTTAAACAAACCATTCAGGCTTTGCATGAGCGAGGATTGCGCGTCATTATGGACGTCGTATACAATCATGTCTACGACTGGTATCTAATCAATTTTACCAAGCTTGTACCCGGTTATTATTTGCGCTACAAAGAGGATGGAACACTTTCCGACGGTTCGTTCTGCGGCAATGAATGCGCTTCTGAACGACCGATGATGAGGAAATTCATCGTGGACTCGGTTCTGTACTGGGCAACGGAATATCATATCGACGGCTTTCGATTCGATCTGATGGGTTTGATGGACATCGAGACGATGAATGAGATCCGGAGACGCCTGGATGCTGTCGATCCTTCGCTTATCATGATCGGGGAAGGCTGGATAATGAACACGGTTCTTCCCGAAGAGAGCAGGGCGCACCAGAACAACGCAGCCAAGCTCCCTCGGATCGGGCACTTCAATGATGATTACCGGGACGCGATCAAAGGAAACATTTTCTATTTTGATCAAAAAGGATTCATTAGCGGCGGTGTCGGATTCGAGGAGCTAATACGGAGTGGAATCGCAGGAGCCATTGCGTATGATGACCAGACCCGTAATTTTGCCAATGAGCCTGAGCAGACGGTGAACTATGTCGAATGTCATGATAACCATACCTTATGGGATAAAATCGTACTGTCCACAGCGCAGGAGTCGGAGGAGCGCCGTATCCGTATGCATCGTTTGGCCTCAGCGATGACTTTGACCAGCCAAGGAATTCCCTTTCTGCATGCAGGACAGGAATTCATGAGAACGAAGGACGGAGAAGAGAACAGCTACAAATCTCCAATAGAGTTGAACTGGCTCGACTGGGAGCGCTGTGCGGCAAATCAAGATAATGTAGCATATATGCGAGAATTGATTGCATTGCGCAAAAGTCATCCTGCTTTTCGCCTACGGACCGCAGAGCAAATTCGCGAGCATTTACGCTTCGAATCGGCGCCGGAGCATTGCGTAGCCTATACGCTGCGCAACCATGCAGGCGGGGATGCCGCTCAGCATATTTATGTGCTGTATAACGCCAGGATTGAACCGGTTCAGGCAGATCTGCCTGAGCTGGGGGAATGGTCGATCCGCTTTGGAGGCGAGCACGTCGCCGTGCTGGAGGGCAATCGCTTGGAGGCGGACGGTATCGGCATGATTGTTCTTGTGGCTCAAGGAGACCGCAGTTAACTAACGATCGAATGCTAGGCGGCAGTTTTAACAGTACGTTAGCAACTCAACATCATATTGAAAATAATCATTGCACAAAATATAGTTATTAAGAAGATTAAAAATTGAATTAAGCTGTGCAATTAGAAATAGGAGATGATGAGATGAAAACGATCTGTGTCTTTGCAGGCTCGAATCTAGGTACACATGAGGACTATAAGCAGGCAGCCATACAGCTGGGAAGTTATTTGGCGGGCCATCAATATCGTTTAGTGTACGGCGGTTCCCGAATCGGTCTTATGGGCGAAGCAGCCAATGCCGCCATGACAGCGGGCGGAGAAGTGATTGGCGTCATGCCATCAGGATTGTTTGCAGGCGAGATGGTGCATCGGGAGCTGACCCAGCTAATCGAAGTGGACGGCATGCATGCGCGAAAAGCGAAAATGGGCGAGCTGGCCGACGGATTCATCGCACTGCCTGGCGGCTTTGGAACGTATGAGGAACTCTTTGAGGTGCTATGCTGGTCTCAAATCGGTATCCACAAGAAGCCGATCGGTCTTTTGAATATACGAGGCTTTTATGATCCGCTGATGCAAATGGTTGAGCATAGCATCAAAGAGGGCTTCTCAAATTCTTCTCATCTCAGCCTGATTAATATCTCCCCAGAACCTGCCGAATTACTACAAATGATGGAGTCCTATGAGCCGCAGGCTTTGGACAAAAAGTGGAAAGAGCTCGCTTAAGTCAGTTACTTCGTTTCACGATTAGAATTCGGCGGCGGTAGGCAGCTGAGAATTGAGCGGTTATTTGCAGGATGCCGTTAAGTACGGAGCATTTTAAATAACTGTTAGGCCCTGAAGGTACGCCGCCGGATTCGTTATATGAGACGTAAGTCCAAGCATGCCCCGAACCACACCTTGTGCGCTCACAATGAACTAACCGGGCAATCAAGACAGGTATTAACTTTTTCGAATTTAAAAAATTAAGTTGACACCGTGATAAAGGCATATTTATAATGTGGTTACAGCGAATGAAACCCCTTACATTTCTATTGGGTCATGTGTGGGAAGCTTTATCAGCAGCTAGACATTATTTTTTTGGACAAAATGAAACCCATTACATGAAACCCATTTCATTGCGTTGGGAGCATGGGTATTCGCTGCAAATTGAACCTTGTGGGAGGTCGTAAAGATGAAGAGATGGGTAACGGTAATGGCTGGCATCCTTTTGCTTGTAGGCGTACTGGCTGGCTGTTCCGGCAGCAATGGAGGCAATGCTGGTTCTTCTTCGCCAGCCGACGGTACGAATTCATCTGCCAAGGATAATGGCAAGTCAGACGGCAAGCCGGTTGAGCTCACGATGACGATTTGGGGATCAGAGGACGAGAAGAAGATTTATGAAGAGCGTCTGGAGATTGTTAAGGGAAAGCTTCCGAACATTCAAGTCAACGTCATGCTCGTTGCCGGTGACTATGACCAAAAGGTACAGACGATGATCGCTGGCGGAACGCCGCCGGATATTATGATGATTGCCGAGAATTTTCAGACCTATGCTTCGAAGAATCAAATTATCCCACTGGATGAATTCATTACAGCCCACGGCCTTGATATGGGAGACAGATACTCGGACGATATTGCCAATCTGATGAAATACGATGGCAAGCAGTATGGGCTAACCGACCGAGCGGGCGCGATGGTACTGTTCTACAACAAGGATCTGTTTGATGCGGCGGGCGTCGATTATCCGACCAAGGATTGGACGCAGCAGGATCTGATGGATGCGGCACAACGCTTAACCGTGAAGGAGAACGGCCAAACAGTGCAGTGGGGCTATTACCCTGGCAGCTGGTGGCCGCAATGGATGCAGCTCGTATACCAAAATGGGGGGGCGCTTTTCGATAGCGAGAAGAAGCCAACCTTCGACACGACTGAAGTAAGGGATGCGCTCCAGTTCCTTAATGACCTGACCTTTACCCACGGAGCGGGGCCGACACCAGCTGAAATTGCTGACCTGGGCAACGTTGGGCCGGATCCGCTCTTTGCTCAAGGGAAAATTGCGATGGAAACGACAGGCTTCTGGAATATTGCTTCTCTATCCAAAGTAGAAGGAATCGACTGGGATATCGCGCCGATCTGGGGAGCGACGAACGCCTTCTTCAACGGCTTTACCATTACGAAGACTTCCAAGCACCAGGAAGAGGCCTTCAAAGTTATTGAAGCGCTTACAACATTAGAGGCTCAAATGCCGATCGTTAAGCACGGTCAGGATGCTCCGGCAACGAAGGCTGCCCTGACGAGCGATGAGTTTCTGAATGCAGATTACGGCGGCAAGAAGATCAATATGGCTGCATTTAGCGAATCCCGCATTTATGATCAGCCGCTTAATCCGAAGTGGAATGAAATGATGAAGGTGATCGACGATAAGCTAGGGGTTTACTTCAATAACAAAAGCTCGCTGGACGACACCGTGACTCAAATTCAAAAAGGACTTAACGATCTTTACAAATAGCAGCACGAAGTTCAATTGCTTTTTAGCATAAGGAGGGAGGGACGGGAGGAAGAGGGTCTGAATCGCTGAATCTCGTTCCTGGCTATCCACAGGCATCCGACTGGAGGAATCTGCATGAGAAATAAGGAAGGGGCATGGTTTTACTTTTTTATCTCGCCATGGTTGCTCGGGTTTTCCTTGCTGACGCTGGGGCCGATTGTTTTCTCGATCTATATGAGCTTTACGGATTGGGATTTGTTTCAAACGCCTCAGTTTATCGGGATTGACAACTATCGAAAGCTGCTGACGGAGGATCCGATATTTTGGAAGTCCGTCTTCAATACATTTTATTATGCACTGATCGCCGTACCTCTCGCCATGGCCATTTCGCTCTGGATCGCTTATTACTTGAATAAAAAGCTCAAGGGAATCACCTTTTTTCGCGTACTATTCTACCTTCCATCGGTCGTTCCGGTGGTTGCATCATCTTTGTTGTTTATCCATTTGTTTGCCCCGAGTGCAGGGCTCATCAATAAGACACTTCATTTCTTCGGCATCATCGGCCCGGCTTGGCTGCTGGATGCCAACTGGGTAAAGCCTGCTCTCATTATCATGTCGCTATGGGGCGTCGGCGGCGGCATCGTGCTGCTGCTCGCTGGAATGAAGGGAGTGCCCTCCGAATTTTATGAAGCGGCATCCATCGATGGAGCCAGCTCGAAGCAGGCCTTCTTTCGGATAACGTTCCCCATGCTTACACCGGTTATTTTCTTTAATCTGGTCACAGGCATTATCGGAGCGCTGCAGACCTTTGCGCAAGTGTTCATCGTAACCGAGGGCGGGCCGGACAACGCAAGCCAAATGATCGTGCCCTATTTGTTCCAGAACGCTTTCCGGTTCTACAAGATGGGCTACGCCTCGTCGATCGCTTGGGTGCTGTTCATCATTATTATGGCCCTAACGCTTATTGTATTTCGTTCGTCGGCGCTGTGGGTGCATTACGAGGAGGGGAAGAACGGATGAATAAGATCGCTTTATCGGAAAAAGTCCTCTCTTACACCGTCCTGCTAGCGGTAGGCATATTGCTGGGAGCTCCCTTTCTGTACATGATCTCCATTGCTCTGGCCAGCGATGCGACCACCGTGCAGTCTGCGTTCACCTTTCTGCCCAGGGAGTGGATATGGGAGAACTTCGTTAAAGTATTTACGAACAATAATCTGGGACTATATTTGAAAAACAGTTTGATCATAACGAGCTGGGCGATCGTCGGTTCAGTATTCTCGGCCTCGTTCGTGGCTTACGGCTTCGCTCGGCTGAAGGCGCCGGGCAGCGGCGTGCTCTTCGTTGTCCTGTTAAGCACGATGATGATTCCCGGAGAAATTACAATGATTCCGCAGTTTATTCTGTTTCGCAAGCTGGGGTGGGTGAACACATTCTACCCTTTGATTGTGCCTAGCTTTTTTGCCGGGGCGTTCAACGTGTTCCTGATTCGTCAATTCGTCATGGCGATTCCCAGATCGCTGGACGAAGCGGCGAAGATCGACGGCATGGGGCATCTCGGCATCTATTCGAAAATCATTCTGCCGATGACGTATCCGATCTTGGCGGCTATTGCGATTTTTTCGTTCTCGTGGAACTGGGGCAATTTCATGGGCCCGCTCATTTACATCAACGACTCTGCCAAGATGCCGCTGGCGCTTGGTGTGCAATTGATCAGCACCGTCAGCGGGGGACAGATGCCGCCCTGGAATATCGTAATGGTGGCCTCGCTGTTTCTAACGATCCCGATGATTTTGATTTATTTGGTCGGCCAGCGCTTTGTATATGAGGCGAATATAAGCGGCGGCAGCAGCGGCATTAAATAACAACATTAAATATCTAAAGGATATCCATTAAATTGCGGGATGTGGTAGGGAGATGACCCGTAGAACGAAGCTTATTATAGCGGCGATACTGCTTATCATTGTTGCTGCTTTAGGAGGAATTGTCTTGAAGGAAACATTGCAACAAGCGAACCTGCGGAACTTATCCGAGCATGACTTAACGGAAGCTGTACAGCTTCAACTTGACGAGGCTTACGAGGGGTTCGAAGGCTGGGGAACTACCCTCGCCTGGTGGGGCCATGCGCTTGGAGGTTGGCAGGATCAGGAGAAAGTGCATGAGATTATGGATATGCTGTTTGACCGGGAAAAAGGCATGGGCTTGAATATCGTTCGCTATAACATCGGGGGCGGCGAGCACCCAGGCGAGCATACGCTAAGACCCGGCGGCGATGTGCCGGGCTTTCAGCCCGAAGAAGGCGTATGGGACTGGGAGGCGGATGCCTATCAACGCTATATTTTACAAGAATCGCTCAAAAGGGGGGTGACGATCGCCGAGGTATTCTCTAACTCCCCACCTTACTGGATGACGGTTTCCGGTTCGGTTACGGGGGCCGAGGACGGCGGTAACAATTTGCGGGATGACCAGTATGATGCCTTTGCGGATTATTTAACAGAGGTGGTTCAGCATTTCCGCGATGAATGGGGAATCACGTTCCGCACGCTTGATCCACTGAATGAGCCTTCCTCTAACTGGTGGCGCAAGGGCAATATTCAGGAGGGAAGCTATTTCGATCTTGATAAGCAAGCAGAAATCATTCGCAAGGTAGCCGCTTCTCTGCAGAAGAAAGGTCTTGAGGATACGGTCGTGAGCGCGAACGACGACAATAGCATCGACGAGACGCTGGATGCGCTGCATGCGTATGACGCCGAGACGCTGGAGGCCATCGGTCAGATCAATACGCATTCCTATAACGGCAGCCGGATGGAAGAACTGGCCGCCTTCGCGAAGCAAAGCGGAAAGCGGCTATGGATGTCCGAATACGGCACAGGCGGAACAGGGCCGCATCATCATAAGGATATGACCAGCGTCATGGAGCTGGCCGAACGGATCATGTTCGATCTGAAGCTCATGAAGCCAGCGGCTTGGATTTACTGGCAGGCGGTCGAAGATGAGGGTGCGAACAATAACTGGGGATTCATTCATGCTAATTTCATTGGCGAAGAGGAATACGAGGTCACTAAGCAATTTTTTGCCATGGCTCAATTCAGCAAATTCATCGCTCCGGGAGATCGAATCATACCGACATCGGATGGACGGACAATTGCTGCATACGACGCTGCTTCCAAACGTCTGACCGTCGTTATTCGCAATGAGCTGTCGGATCGGGAAGCGACCGTCGACCTCTCCCCGTTCAGTTATGAAGCAGGAGCGGTTCAGGTAGAGGCATACAGGACTTCGAGCCATCACGATCTTGAGCCGGCAGCAGATCTTGTCACACTATTTGGAAATGGTTTTACCGTACCTGTAGATTCGGTATCAATTACAACGGTCGTTCTATCAGAAGTAGCACTTCTAGCAGAGTAATATACAGAAAGAAGGTTTGGAGATGAGCAGAAATCTAGTATTGCAAGACGGGATTGGTTACGACAGGCGCAGCTTCATGTTAAACGGCAGGCGGATTTTCGTGAATAGTGCGGCTATACATTATTTTCGGATGCCTAAGGAAGAATGGCGCGATGTACTAATGAAGGCTAAATTGGCAGGTATGAACTGTGTGGACACTTATTTTGCCTGGAACATCCATGAGCCGCGGGAGGGAGAGTGGGATTTCGGCGACGACCGGGATTGCGGAGCCTTCCTTGATCTTTGCGCTGAGCTGGGACTTTGGGTTATCGCCCGACCAGGGCCATACATTTGCGCGGAATGGGATTTTGGCGGCTTTCCATGGTGGCTGCGGCAACAAGACGGCATTCGTTATCGGGCTAATGATCACACGTTTTTGAAATATGTCGACCTGTATTTCGATCGGCTCATCCCGATCATTCGCGACCGTCAGCATTCACGGGGAGGGAACATCATTCTCGTTCAGGTGGAGAACGAATACGGATATCTCCACGATGATGAAGCTGCCCACGATTACATGGCGTATCTTCGGGACGGACTCATCTCGCGCGGAATTGACGTGCCTTTGATAACCTGTGTTGGCAGTGTGGAGGGTACGATTGAGGGCGCGAATTTCTGGTCTCATGCCGATGAGCATTACGCCAAGCTCACTGAGAAGCAGCCGGATTTTCCAAAGATCGTCACGGAGTTCTGGACAGGGTGGTTCGAGCACTGGGGAGCGCCTGCCGCTACGCAGAAAACGGCTGATCTGTATGAGCGAAGGCAGATGGAGGCTTTGCGAGCCGGATTTACCGGCATCAGCCATTATATGTTCTACGGCGGCACCAATTTTGGCAGCTACGGGGGACGGACGGTAGGGAGCAGCGATATTTTTATGGTCACTTCCTACGATTACGACGCCCCGTTGAACGAATATGGCCGTATTACGGATAAATATTTGGCGGCCAAGAGAGTATCGCTATTTACACAGGCGATTCATGAATTTTTGCTGGAATCTGAAGAAATATCCGCTGATGATGCTGGAACGGCTCGGGCGACGACCGGTTTGCAACTGCGTGGGCGACAAAGAGGCAACGAACGGTTGTGGTTTGCAGAAAGTTTGCAGGAAGAACGGGAGAATTTTCATGTAACGCTTGGCAGCGGACGAACCGTGCCGGTAATGGTCAAGCCCGGACAAATCGTCCCTATCCTCGATCGGCTTGAAATATGGAAGGGGCTTCTATTGACCTGCAACACCTTTATTGCCGGCAACGAGGAGATAGCTTCTGTCCATACCGTGATCATTAGCGCAGACAACGGCCAGCGTTCTTACGTGGAGCTGGAATCCAGGGACGTGATTGATTGGGGGCAGGAGCGCCCAGGGAATATGCGTTATAAAAAGAGTCAGGACGGCAGGCGCATCACGTTTGATTTCTTCCATTCGGAACAGCCTCAAATCGTCGACCTCCGAATCGGAGGCAGACCACTGCGGTTCATCGTGCTGAACCGGACGCTGAGCGACGAGACTTGGCGAGTGGAGCGAAATGACGCCGTTTGCTGGGCGATCGGCTTGCGGGATTTAGACATCGATCCTAGCGGGGAAACTTGGGCCGTTCGCGGCAAGCAGCATATTAAGCCATTGCTGCTTGGTTCGTGGGATGCCCAGGGGTTGCCAGTGGAAGGGATTAGGGCTAGTGGAAACTCCGCCTTCCTCAAGGCCTCGGAGGCTGCATTTGCCCAACAACCGCAATGTTCCGGTTTAGAAGTGCCTCAACTAGCATCCTGGGAGTCTGCTCCGCTCGAATGGGGCTCTCTGGCGGGAGAACGGGTGGATCAGCCTCAGGGCTTCTCGGAGTTCGGACAGCCCTTTGGTTATCTTGTCTATGAATGCCGAGTTGATAGCGTACAGGAAAGAACGACCCGGATTATACTGCCGGCTATTCAGGATACGGCCAGAGTGTTTCTAAATGGCAAACAGCAAGCTGTCATATCCGAGGTTGGCGCGGCTGGGGTGGAGCTGCGAATTCCCGCTGGAAGCAGCAAGCTGCAGATTTTGGTTCAGCATATGGGGAGTCTGAACTTCTCTCCTTATCTTGGAGAAACGAAGGGGATCTCGGGCCCGGTATATTTGGACGGCAATAAGCAGGATTTGCGCCGAAATTGGAGGATTGTCGACCTGGACTCCAACGGGTACTCTAACTCCATCAGCAGCTCCAATGGCAATTCGAACGTGAACTCCAATTCGAGCTTAAGCAATTCGAGCTCCAGTAACCCGCGCGCCAGCGTAAGCTCCACCCCGGGCTCTAACCCAAGCCCCGGGTTAGTGTCCAACAGTGAACCGATCACGGAATTTGATGCGGACATGAAGGAAATTCATTTAGATGAAGTGCACTGCTGGGACGATAAGCCGCTTCTCCGGCGGATATTCTGGATGGGCAATTATGATAGAGCGGTGCTTGTAGGCGCGATTAGCGGTCGATTGCTCATCAACGGGCAGGCAGTGGAAATGCCGGAGTATCAAGAGTGGTTCGCTTTCCATACCGTAGACATATCGCCTTATATCGTACAAGGGGAGAATACGATTGAAATGACAGGCGGAAAAGCGCCCTTGAATCGATTGGAGCTGCTCACCTATCATTCATCCGACATGCTTCAGGATTGGGAGATGTCCGTCGTCAATACTCCTGAATCGTTCCAGCGCTCGAGTAACCCGAGTAACCCGAATCCTTCGAATGATTCGGATGATTCGGATGATTCAAAGCTCCATCCGGGTCAACCACATCCGAATCAACTCGACCCAGGCCATTCTCAGCTTGAACCGACCTGGTACCGCTCCACCTTCTCTAAGCCAGTTGTGCCGAACAATCGGAAGCCAAGACTTAAGCTTAGATTGTCCGGCATGAGCAAAGGGGCGCTTTGGCTGAATGGGATCGATTTGGGACGCTATTGGCAAATCGGCCCTCAGGAGGACTATAAGCTGCCGATGGCATGGCTGCGGGAGGAGAATGAGCTAATTCTTTTTGACGAGGAAGGAAATTTTCCGGATGCAGTATCCTTACTGTATGACGATGACTCTGAAAATCATTGGTACAACCCGCTTACACAATGACATAGGTTTAAATTTAAAATTTATCGTGAAATAGTTCGACCACAGCTTAGTACAGGCACCGAAAGGTGCCTTTTTTTCACACTCAAGGTAAGTGTTATCAACTGGCATGCGCCATTTGATATAAAAATTACAAAGAGGAGGAATAGCTTATGAAGAAGTGGTTATCTGTCTTGCTGGTTGCAGTCATGACGGGAAGCCTGCTAGCGGGCGCGACACGCTTATCCGCAGAAGAAGCTTACACTGTAAGGATCGACCCTGGCACGTCCTATCAAACCATAGAAGGATGGGGGACATCGCTCGCTTGGTGGGGCAATGTGATCGGCGGCTGGTCGTCCCCGAAGCGGGAGGAGATCATTGACCAGCTCTTTGACCCGTACAGCGGGCTAGGCCTGAACATCGTTAGGTACAATATCGGCGGCGGGGAGAATCCGGCCTATCAGCCGCCCTACCGGGTTGGCGCAGTCATGCCGTCGTTTCAGCCGACGGAGGGAGTTTGGGACTGGTCCGCGGATAGCAATCAGCGTTATGTACTGCAGCGTGCTAAATCACTTGGAGCCAATATTTTTGAAGCCTTTGCGAATGCTCCGCCTTATTGGATGACTCTCAATCAATGCTCTGCTGGCTCAGCCAATGGCGGCAACAATTTGAGGGAAGATTACTACGACGATTATGCGGACTATATGACGGAGGTCGTGAAGCGGGCCAGGGACGACTGGGGCATCCATTTTCGCACGATCGCTCCGCTAAATGAACCGATATCCACGTGGTGGAAATGCGGCAACAACCAGGAGGGTATCCATTTTGATGCCGATAAGCAGGATCGGCTGCTGAACGAGGTGCTGCAAAAGCTGAACCAGAAGGGTCTGACCGGAGTTCATGTCAGCGGGCCAGAGGAATACAGCGTAGACCAGTCGCTTTCCAGTTTTAACGGTTATTCCGCCAGTGTGAAGGCCGGCATGTCCCAACTCAACACTCATACCTATGCGGGAAGCAAGGAGCCCATACTGCGCAGCGCGGCAGTCTTAAACCAGCTCAAGCTGTGGGTGTCTGAAGTCGGTGTAGGGGGGACAGCCTCGCAAAGCCCTCTCGATATGACGAGCGCTCAAGAGCTGGCCGGCAAGATCAATTCGGACTTGAGAAATTTGCAGCCTGTCGCCTGGGTGGAGTGGCAAGCGGTAGAAAATCGGCAGCTCCAGCATAACTGGGGATTCATTCAGGCCGATTTCTCCGGCACGGAAGACTATTGGCTGAATAAGCAATACTGGACAATGGCGAATTACAGCAAATTTATCAGGCCTGGCTTCAAGATTATCGCCTCCGATCACGCTGACACACTATCTGCAATAGATCCAGTATCCGGCAAATTAGTGCTTGTCACCAGGAATCCTTCGACAACGGACACGGCAGTGACCTATGACTTATCTCTATTTGACAGTCTGCCTGCATCAGCGGCAGTGTATCGCACCTCAACTGATGAGAATCTGGCTATCCTGCCTAGTGCCAATATTAGTGGCGGGACGCTAAGCAGCAGCTTAAAAGCCAACTCGATCACCACCTTCGTCATCGAAGGCAGCGGATATGAGGGGCTCGGCTCATCCCGGTTCGTGAACGATAGTCAGTTCAATTACACCGGGGCCTGGAGCAGTGGTTCGCAAACAGGGGCCTATGAGCACGATCTTCACTGGTCGGAGGCCACGGATGCTAGTTTTGAGCTCGCCTTCAGCGGAACTCAGGTTTCTTTATATGGCGCCAAGGCTCCGAATCAAGGGATAGCGGCCATTTCCATCGACGGAGGCCTGGAGGAGCTTGTTGACCTATACGCTCAGACAAGAGAGGATGATATATTCCTCTATACCAGTCCATTGCTGCTGGACGGAACTCATACTATTAAAGTACGGGTAACGGGGTTAAAAAATAGTACTTCCTCTGCACCAATTGTTTCTGCTGACCGCATCGTTATTACCTCGTCTGTCCCATCGCTGCTGGGCAATTCGGGCTTCGAATCCACCTCCTTTGCCCCATGGAGCGGGGAGTGGAATCCTTCATTGACTGGAGTCGAGACGAGTTATCCTTATTCGGGGCTTCAGGATGCTTACCTGCACCCGACGACAACGAAGGATGTGGCGCTCTATCAAACTATTGCCGCACCGGAATCGAGAACTTATATTTTAACTGCGCATGCTGCTACGAGTATGGCCAATACGGCTTCGCTAGGCGTCGATGTAGGCGGCGTTCAGCAAGGCGAGGTCACGGTCTCAAACAGCGGCAAATATGATTACTATCAGCTTAAATTCCATGCTGACGCAGGTCAGCCCATCAAAGTATGGTATTACGCCAAAAGGAACTCGGGCTGGGCAACAATCGACGAAGTGATTTTAAGATAGATTCGGAGGATGATCAGAGTTGAATAGAACTGGACGGAATTGAACTTCCGAAACGGTTATACCGTCATAATGTAACCCATTTCATTGAGGATATCGTTTTGCTATAATACTAGCTAGTAATACAATCGTTTGCAGGAAAGGATCTAATGAAATGAAAGAGGTTACCGTATACGATATCGCCAAGGAAGCCAAGGTTTCCGTAGCCACCGTCTCACGGGTGCTGAACGGAACCGCTCCGGTTAAAGATACCACTAGAGCAAGAATCGAAGCGATTATCCAGAAACATCAATTTCAGCCGAATGCATTAGCCAGAAGCTTAATCAAGAAAGAGACCGGTATTATCGGAGTCATCCTTCCTGATATTACGAACCCATTCTTTCCTGAAGTGTTTTCGGGCGCGGAACAAGAAGCTCAGAAGACGGGGCATAATTTTTTTCTGTGCAATTCAATGGGCAATTATGCCAAAGAGTCTGAGTTTTTGAACATTATGCAGGAGAAGCGCGTGGACGGCATTTTATTTATGGGAGGGCGGATTAATCTCAAGGAATGCGATCCGCTATTGGTGCAAGAAGTGGTGGAGCATGCCAACAAGATTCCACTCGTGCTCATTAACGGTAGTCTGAAAAATGCGGATTTAACGCGGGTTGTCACCGATGAGTATGCCGGAGCCGTCAGCGCCGTGCAGCATTTAATTGAGCTCGGGCATCGGGAGATTGGGTTCATTGGCGGGGAGAATCACATGACCACAACCTCGATTAAGATACGCGCTTTCCGCAAGACGCTAAGGGAAGCGGGTCTTCCGATAAGGGAGGAATGGATTCTCCCCGACAGCTTCTCCGTCGACTCTGGAAGGCAGCAAATGGAGAAATTGCTGAAGCTGCCCGCCAAGCCAACGGCAGTGATGTGCGTGAATGATTTTACAGCCATTGGGGCGATTAAGACGGCGATCGAGAATGGCCTCAAGATCCCTGATGATCTGTCGATCGTCGGATTCGATGATATTCCGCTGGCGCATCATGTCATACCGGAATTGACAACGGTATCGCAGCAGGCCAACGAGCTTGGCTGCACAGCCGTTAAGCTGCTGCGGCGGCTGATGAATAAGGAGAAGGTGAAGAAGCGCACATCTCTGGAGCCGCAATTAATTATTAGGCAGAGCACAGCTCGGCTACAATAATCCATGCAGTATGAACGCAAAGAGAAAGGGTGTCCTTAAACCGAATCACGGTTAGGGACACCCTTTCTAGATCAAGCTTAAATTTTTACGGAAGTTCTAGCGTATTGCACTTCGCCTAGCCCGCTTACGGTATAGCTGCGATCGTAAATGACGATTGCTGCCGGTGTATCGGTCTCGTTCGTGACCGTAATGCTGTCCTCCGTTACACTTACATTCAGGCGAGCTCCGCGGAACATCACCTTGAAGGAGAACGATGTCCAGTGGGATGGAACGAACGGATGCAACTGCAGCGCATCGTCTTTCACCTTCAGTCCGCCGAAGCCTTCCACGACAGACATCCAGGTGCCAGCCATACTCGTAATATGCAGACCGTCCTCGGTGTCATTATTATAGTTATCGAGATCCAGACGCGCCGTGCGCAGGTACATTTCGTATGCCTTCTCCTGATAGCCCAGCTCGCAAGCGATAATGTTGTGGAGGCAAGGGGACAGGGAAGACTCATGCACAGTCAGCGGCTCATAGAAATCGAAGTTGCGTTTCTTCGTCTCCAGGTCGAACTGGTCGCCAAGGAAGTAAATTCCCTGCAGCACATCGGCTTGCTTGATAAAGCAGGAGCGAAGAATCCGATCCCAAGACCAATTTTGGTTGAGCGGCAGATCTTCTGGCTTAAGGTCTTTCACCGGAATGAGCTCTTTATCCAGGAAACCATCCTGCTGCAGGAATACGCCGCGCTCCTCATCGTACGGATAGTACATATTGCCGATAATGTCGTTCCATTTGGCAACCTCTTCATCCTTCAGCTCCAGCTTGTCGATGAGCTCCAAATAACGAGCATTCTCATGCTCCTTCAAATAGCTCATAACTTTCTGCGTATACTCCATCGTCCAGGTGGCAATCCGGTTGGTATACCAGTTATTGTTGACGTTGTTCTCATACTCGTTCGGGCCTGTAATGCCCAGCATGACGTATTGGCCTTTATCCTGAGAGAAGTTCACGCGCTCTTCCCAGAAGCGGGAAATTTCCACTAGCACTTCCAGGCCATATTGGCCGAGATACGATTTATCTCCGGTATAGTTGACGTAATTGTAAATGGCATAAGCGATAGCGCCGTTACGGTGAACCTCCTCGAACGTAATTTCCCATTCGTTATGGCACTCTTCGCCGTTCATCGTTACCATCGGATAGAGAGCGCCCTTCGTAAAGCCGAGCTTGCGAGCATTCTCCTTTGCTTTCTCCAGATGCTTGTAACGGTATATGAGCAGGTTGCGAGCGATGCTGGAATCCGCAGTGCTAAGGTAGAACGGCAAGCAATAAGCCTCTGTATCCCAATAGGTGCTGCCGCCGTATTTTTCACCCGTAAAGCCCTTTGGACCAATATTCAGACGATCGTCATCCCCGGTATAGGTCTGGTTTAATTGGAAAATGTTAAAGCGAATCGCCTGCTGCGCGGAGACATCGCCTTCAATAATGATGTCGCTTTCGCGCCACTTGGCGGCCCAAGTATCTACCTGTTCGCGAAGCAGTGTGTCGAATCCAGCTTCTTTCGCCTCGGCGAGCAATTTTTTGCCGACTTCGACTAGTTGACCCAGACCATGGTTGCGCGAAGTCACATTAGCCACATATTTGTACAGAGTGACTTGTTCTCCGGCAGCAGCTTCAATGACCACTTCACTGGAGACGAATTTTTCGCGTTCCTGGAGGGACGGGGAAAGATCCAGCTTATTGCCATCTTTGAAAATATCGAACGCCATGACCGAGGTCACATGGAAATCGAGCTTCTTTGTCTTCAGCGTCAAATATGAAAGATCTGCCGCTGCGGCTTTCTCTACTTCCAGCCAGAATTTCTCATCGTAGTTCGAGTCTTTATTCTGCACATCGCCGTCAAGATAAGGGACGAGGCGAATCGTACCGCTGAAATTCAACGGAGTAACCGCGTAGCGGATCGCTCCGATTTCATGGCGAGCCATGCTGACAAAGCGCAGCGCATCCACTTGGATTTGCTTGCCGTCTGCAAGCTCCGCCTTGAAGCGGCGGGACAAGGTGCCTTCCTTCATGTTCAACTCGCGTACAAAGTCGCTGACCTTGCACTTCGCCAGATCGAGCTCGATTCCATTAATAAATACGTCGACGCCGATCCAGTTCGTACTGTTCAGGACTTTGGCGAAATATTCCGGATATCCGTTCTTCCACCAACCAACACGCGTCTTATCGGGGTAATAGACACCCGCCATATAGCTGCCTTGCAGGGAGGAACCGCTGTATCTCTCTTCGAAGTTCGCCCGCTGGCCCATGAACCCGTTGCCGATGCTGAATATGCTCTCGGATATTTCATGGGTTGTCGGATCAAAGGACTCTTCAATAATCGACCATTCGTTTATTTTTAAGTATTGTTTCACTATAACCAGGCTCCTTTAATGATATGATGAGTAAAAATCGCACTTTCATACTGACTTATCACGCGAACAGGAGAAAGTTAACGAGCGGCATTCAACTCCTTAAGACGGCCAACCGTCATTTCTTGCAGCGAAGGGACGATGAGCTCGGCTTTGCCCAGTGTATTCGCCGAACCGATTCCGACGCAGCTCATGCCGGCGCGATGCGCCGCCTCGACCCCAGCCTCGGCATCCTCAAAGACGACACATTGTTCCGGAGGTACGGAGAGAGCCTTGGCTCCAAGCAGGAATACCTCCGGGTCAGGCTTGGCATTGCTGGTATGCGTCCCATCGATAATGGCATCGAAATAGGGGGTCAAGCCGGTATTATTTAGAATGGTCATCGCGTTCTTGCTGGCCGATCCGAGAGCCGTCTTCAGGTCATTTTCCCGACAGGACTTGAGGAACTCCAGCGCCCCCGGCAATATTTCTGAATGATCCATTTTGGAAATGGATTCAAAGTACCAGTTGTTTTTTCGCTCGGCGAGCTCAAGCTTCTTAGCGTCATCGAATTCAAGATGACCCACGCTAAGTAAAATATCCAGGGATGCCATACGGCTAACCCCTTTGAGCTTCTCGTTATCCTGCTCGGTGAACGTGAATCCGAGTTCATCAGCGAGCCGTTTCCAGGCCAAATAGTGATATCTGGCTGTGTCGACAAGGACTCCATCCAGGTCGAAAAGACAAGCTTTGATTGAGGTCATAACCTCTCCTCCTTTTAGCGCAAACGTTTGAACAAACTGTTAAAAATAAAAGAAGCAGCAAGGCTTCAATTATTTTAAGTAAATAGGGCTTTATGTGAAGAATAAGTTCAGCCCTATCCGCGTGGACAATGACTTGATGAATCCTTGTGATCCCTCCCCGTTATGAGCGGACGGAATGGATGGATGATTCGCGGATCATCAGTCGGTGCGGGATAATCTGGCGCTTCTGGTAGGAGGCATCCTGATTATTTTTGATCGACTGGATCAGTACCTGGGAAGCGGTATATCCCAAATTGTAAATGCCGATATCGATACTGCTCAGCGGCGGCGTCGACAATTCGGATAAAGGTATATTGTTAAAGCTCACCAGACACAAGTCTTCGGGCACATTATATTTAAGTTCATGCAAACCGCGCAATATTCCGAAGGCGACGACATCATCGATCAGGACAAGTGCAGTCGGGCGATTCGGAAGATTCATGAAGAACGACATGGCCCGGTAGCCGCTTTCCTGCAAAAATTCTCCCTCTACGATCCACTCGGGACGGGACTCAAGTCCGGCATCTGCAAGAGCTTTCATGTAACCTTTCAGCCGATCCTTGGAAACGACAAGCTCCGGTGGGCCGCTTACGAATCCGATGCGTTCATGTCCAAGTGAAATCAAGTGCTTGGTCGCATCGTAGGATGCCTGTACGTTATCGGTGTCCACGGATAAAATATCAGGATACTGGTCGCTCCGTCCGATCAGGACGAAGGGATGGCCGTTCTCATGCAGAAAGTCGATGACAGGATCGTCTGTTCTGGAATAGAGAAGAATAACTCCATCAACCCGGCGGCCGTTAAGCAGTCTGGAGACGCCTTCGACCTCTTCTTTCTCATTGGCTCCTGAGCTGATGAGTATATCATATCCCAAACGGCTTGCCTGAGTGACAATGCCGCGGATCAGCTCCATAAAAAAGTAATTGGAGAACAGTTCTTCGGCCGATTTAGGAAGCATGATGCAAATGCTGTTCGTTGTCTTGGACACTAGGCTTTTCGCCATAATGTTGGGGTGATACCCGAGCTGCTCCATGATCGCCTTTACTTTCTGAGAAGTCTCCGTGCTGATTCTTGGATGATTGGACAGCACCCGGGACACGGTGGAGGGAGATACTCCGGCCTTTCTAGCAACATCTTTAATAGTTACAGCCATAATAACCTCCTGTGGAACCGTTTGCTTTACATTGTAATCTTAATCCAAAGGTTAGCGAAAGTAAATAGATAATCCCCGACAAAGTGTGATATTCAGGGATATACTGCGCAATTTCTTGGAAAATATACGGTAATAATCGTAATTTTGAATATGAATGGGACATTGAGGAATCTAGAGGAAATTAAAGATAATGAGATGAAAATGCTTAAAAACAGCTTATGCAAACGTTTTAATTAAGTTAAGCGCTTAAGTTATAGTGGTGATGCGGATACAGCGCTTACATAAATTTTGGCAGTCATGGAAAGAGAATTTTTCGAGAAATTGTGGTAACGTTTGCGCAAAGATGGCTTCAATTTCGATGTAAATGAGGCGCAGAAGGGGGGGAGTGACTTTTATATAAAGCTGAACTCAACTGCTCGATCTTATGAACGTAATCGTCACAAAAGCAGGTCATAAGACTTCGACATGCTTACATTGTCAATTCTATCAACGGATCTCAAATCTACCCAATTACATTAAGTCTTCTTTACAGATTTAAAGCTGCGAAAGTGAATTTATTTAACTGTAGATCAGAGGAGATTATTTCAGTTTCATATTTTTTTGAGTGGAAAGGGGTTCAACGCTCATATGGCTAATCAAAAGTCACTTCGCTTTGTTGCATTAGGACTAGTTATGTTGATGGTCGTTAACTTGCTGGGGATGGGTCAAGCGTTCGGTGAAGCTAATTCACAGACATCGTCCGTTGTCATTCAAGAAGCTCAGAATGAACTGCAGAGTCCCTTATTTCATGGGGACGGTTCTGTGACTGTAACAGGGGTCTCGGAAGCGGGCAGGCTGTTCGTGGTAGGGAACTTTAGCGCATCCCGCTGGAATAGCTTCGTAGAAATGACGAAAGTAAGCTCTTACAACGAGAATGGAACCGAGATGAACGTATATTCATACACTATTCCGAAAACGGATTTCATCGCGAATAAAGGAGTTGTCGAATATAAATTTTCGACAGCAGAGGGAGATTGGGATGCATCTTATGCCGATCCTCGCAACGTGTCTAAGATTAGTGTCAACTCCGCGATTTATAGCTTAAGCATGCATGATGCAGCGGGGCATCCACCTGGCGGTGAAGTGGTTCCGGGGCAGTCTTTAGAATTGAAAGCTGTAAGAATCCTTGCAGATGGCACGGTCTTGAATTTAACAGACTACGCCATGTGGTCATCTAGTCCATCTGGCGACATTTCTGTAACTGGCGGTAAAGTGAAGGTTGCCGATCAAGCAGCAACTGGAACGAGTACAGTTATAACGGCCGTCTATGAGGATATTGCAACAGAAGTGAATTTGAAGATTGTTGATCAGATTCTTGCCAGCCCTGTCATTCATGGGGATGGCACCGTGACCTTTAACAATAATAGCCACACAGGGAACGAGCTTTACGTCATCGGCTCCATGAATGGCTGGTCTCTGGATAAGAGCGAAGCGATGGTCAAAGATGCAGGCGGCGTGTTCTCGGCCACGATGAGCCTTTCGCCGGGCTCTTATCAATATAAGTTTAATTCGAGCCGTTTGAATTGGGATGTTAATTTTGCAGACCCGCTAAATCCTTTGCAAAGTGAAGGCAATTCGGTTCTGCACGTTCCAGGTATTCAAATCGGGCTAACGGATACAGTCGGTAAGGGAAGCTCGACACAATTAAAGGCGACGTTCATTCGAGCGGATGGCACGACCGCGGAGGTATCTCCACAGTGGTCTCTGAAGGAGAGCGGCCTAACCGGGGTTGCGATATCCGAAGGCAAGCTTGTCATCGCGGACGATACGACTGTAACGAAATTTACGATTGTTGCCGAGCATGATGGGCGAAGCAGCGAGAAGGAAATAACCGTGGCATCGGATCTATACACCTTCAATCTGCATTATTACCGTTATGACGGCAAGCAGGGCGACTGGAATATGTGGGTTTGGCCTGAAGGAAAGGATGGCGGCAGCTATCCGTTTACAGGTGTGAATGCAGACGGATTTGCGGTCGGAGTATATACGTCGGCTTCGCCGAAGATTGGCGTCTTAACGCGCTTAAGCGTTCCGGGCAACGATTGGAGCGCGCAGGAAATGGATCGCAAGGTGGAAATGCCGGCGGGCCAAACTACAGCTGATGTGTACCTGGTGGAGAACGATCCGAAGGTATATTTTGCAAGACCGGATACTTCACCAAAGTTCAGCGCTGTGATGGCGGATAGCTTGGATACATTAATCGCTGAAGCCAGCAGCGCAGTAGCGGATGCGGATGTAAGCACCATTGAGCTTACGGATATAACAGACGGGAACAGAAAGCTACCGGTGAATGCCGTCAAAATGAGTGACCGCAAGCTTAGAATCACGATAGCTGACCCGCAAGAGTTCGATGTTACTCATGTATATACCGTAGAGACAGCCAATTTGGCGCCTACTCCGGTGACGATGCGCAAAATATTGGACGATCCATCGTTCTACTACGCCGGCGAAGATTTGGGGCTAACCTACACTGCAGCGGGCAGCACGTTTAAGTTATGGGCACCAACCGCAGCCAAAGTCAGCGTAGCGTTGTACGGCAGCGCGGGCGATTATAACGAGAATGGTCTCGTAACGGATCATACAGGCGGAACGGAGCATGTGCTGAGCCGGGCAGCAAGCGGGGTATGGTCGAGTACAGTATCCGGCGATTTTAAAGGACAATTTTATATGTACAAGGTAGAGTTCGCGGATGGCACGGTAAATTATGCGGTGGATCCGTATGCTGTTGCCGTATCAGCGAACGGACAGCGCACGGCGATCATCGATTTGCGGGACACAAATCCATCGACGTGGACGCCGGACATGAAACCGTCGTTAGTCCAGCCTACCGATGCGGTGTTATACGAGCTGCACATTCGCGATTTCTCCATCAGTCCGGATTCGGGCATGTCGCATAAAGGGAAGTACAAGGCTTTTACGGAGAAAGGAACGACAACATCCCAGGGGCTTCCCACGGGAATCGATCATCTAAAATCACTTGGAGTCACGCACTTGCATTTGCTGCCGGCCTATGATTTTAAGACGGTCAACGAGCTGGCGGTGGACGACCCGGCTTCCGCTGCCCCGAAATACAATTGGGGATACGATCCACAGAACTACAATGTGCCTGAAGGAGCTTATTCCAGTAATCCTAGCGATCCTGCGGCGAGAATCCGCGAATTCAAGGAAATGGTTCAGAGCCTGCATGACGAAGGCATCGGCGTGGTGATGGATGTCGTATACAATCATACTTTCTCGATTGAAGACGGGCCTTTCAACCGAATCGTTCCGGGTTATTATTATCGGACGACAGACAACGGAACGTATTCCAACGCTACGGGCGTAGGCAATGAAATCGCTTCGGAGCGCCCGATGGTTCGCAAATATATCCGCGATTCCGTGAAATATTGGGCGCAAGAATACGGTGTGGACGGCTTCCGCTTTGACCTGATGGGACTTATCGACATCGAGACGATGACCGAGGTGACGAGTGAACTGCACCAGGAGGTAGATCCCGGGCTGATCGTGTATGGCGAGCCATGGGATATGGGGCCGACGCCGCTGCCGCAAGACCTGAAGACGATCAAGGGGACACAGCGCAATAAAGGCTTTGCTGTATTTAACGATGATGTTCGCGGTGCAATCAAAGGGGACAGCGACGGAGCGGGCAAGGGCTTTGCTACGGGTGAGCCCGGTCAGGAGGCCGCGGTCGTCACCGGAGTCAAGGGCGCGACAGAGTCCTTCGCGGCGATGCCATCGGAGGCGGTGAACTATGTTACCGCACATGACAATTTGAATCTATGGGATAAAATCGTTAGAACCCAAGGGCTGGATGCTGATCTCGGCATGTTGAATATACGGGATGGCGTGCTGGAGGGCGGAGGAAACATCGAGAATGCGGTCGATGCTGCCCAGCCTTACAAGTATGTCGGCACGGGCAATGACGTATTTGACAATGAGACGGTAAGGCGCTCGCTGCTGGCGAACGGGATCGTACTGACTTCACAGGGGGTACCGTTCCTGCATGCGGGCGACGAACTGCTGCGCTCTAAATACGGCGATCATAACAGCTATCGAAGCCCGGATGCGATTAATCAGATCCGTTGGGAAAACAAGGACAAATTCAATCCGATATTCGATTATTATCAAGGCTTAATCGAGCTGCGCCAAAGCCATCCGGCCTTCCGGATGAACTCCAAGGAAGCAATCGCTAACCATTTGCAAGTGACGAAGAGCGATGGAAACATCGTGTCATTTCAATTGAAGAATTATGCAAACGGTGACACCTGGAACAATATCGTCGTCATTTACAACGCCAATCAGACGGCTCAAACCGTAGCGCTTCCCGGTGGTTCGGCCTGGAATATCGTTGTTAATGACCGGGCTGCCGGGACGGCGAAGCTGGGAGCACCGGTAACAGGCAGCGTCCAGGTTGCCGGATTGTCGATGATGGTGCTGTACGACGAAGAAACGGTGTACACGCCGGAGGTGAGCAAAATTGACCTGACTCCTGACACCTTAGGGCTGGAACCAGGCATGATTCGCTCAATGACGGCCGTTGTTCGCGACCAGAAGGGCAACCCGATGACAGGAGTAAGCATCGAGTGGAGCACTTCAGACAGTACGGTTGCCACAGTAAGTGATAGAGGATTGATCAGTGCCAAATCGGCAGGGACGGCAACGATTACGGCAGCTGTTGGTCAGGTTCGGGCCGTTTCTACAATACAGGTCGGCACGTTGCATCCAACTACACTTACGTTAACGGGGGCGAGCGAGGTTTATGCTACCCAGTCAACGACTTTAAGTGCGACGTTGAAGGATCAATTTGGCCAGACATTGAAAGGCAAGACGCTAGCCTGGAGCAGTTCGGATGCTTCTATTGCAACCGTAAGCGGGGCTGGAGAGGTAAAGGGGCTTAAGCCGGGAACTGTGACGGTCACAGCCCGTATCGGAGAGCTTAAGGCCGAAAAGCAACTAAAAATTCTGCCTTTTGTTAAGAAAACAGTACAACTGCGCTATACGCGTCCGGATCAAAATTATGAAGATTGGAACCTCTGGATTTGGGGAACCGGGGGCGTGAGCGATGGACAGGTGAATTTCACGGTTCGGGACGGCGTTGCGATCGCGAACATCGAGACTGCACCGGACAGCAGTTCTGTTGGCTTTGTCGTCCGCAAGGGCACCGACTGGAGCACGGCGAAGCAGGATATTCCCGATGACCGGAATATTCCAATCGGAACCGGGCAGACCTTCGTGAAGGTGAATGTGCAAAGCATGGTCATGGAGATGGATATATTGCCAGAGGTAAGCGGGCCGGTATTGAATGAAGGAAATATTATTTTCTATTACCGGGATGACAGCCTCTTTCGACAAGACGCGATGCCTACGATATCCGGTGTGAAGCTGAATGTGTCTTCCGGGCAGGCTGAGCAAAGCTATGACATGATTTATGATGCGAAGAACGAGTACTTTTCGTATACCTTGGAAAACGTTGAGCCAGGCAAATATTATTATGATTTCACGGTTACGCGGAATAGCCAGGATAGCATTGTTCCTGATGACAAAAACCCGCTGCGTGAAGGCAATCGCTCTGTAGTCGAGTTTCTGAAGCCAGAGCTGCAGATTCAAGGGGAGGTGTCTCCTGCAAGTCTGAATGGAACGATAGCCTACGATGAAAATGCAGTGCTGACGCTGAAAGTAACCGGGGATGAAGGCGTAAAGCTGCGCGAGGCCTATGCGGATTTAAGGGGGCTTGGGGGCGATGCTAAAGAAGTTATTGACCCGCAGTTGCTGGAACGGACAATTTCTGTTGCGGACCACATTACAGCGGGTATTAAAACAATCGGACTGACGGTCATTGATGAGTACGGCAATAAGCATCACGGTACGGTCAAAATTACAGTACAAGCGAGAACGGGGAACTCGCCGTTGGATTTCGACTGGGATGAGGCAAGGATCTATTTCTTGCTGACAGACCGTTTCTATAATGGTGATTCGAGCAATGATAATCCAAACCAAATCCCGGGAAGCTATGATCCTGCTCAGCCGGAAGCATACCATGGCGGCGATATCCGGGGAATTATCGAGAAGCTTGATTATTTGGATAAGCTGGGGATTAACACGATTTGGATTACGCCGATTGTAGACAATATCGATTTTGATGTTCGTCATGGCAAGAACGGGCCGCAATTTGGCTACCATGGCTACTGGGCTAAAAATTTCGAGATGATGGATGAGCATCTTGGCGATATTAACGATTTCAAGGAGCTTATTGACAAGGCTCATGATCGCGGAATCAAAATTATGGTTGACGTAGTGTTGAATCATGCCGGATATGGCCTGAAGCAAGGCGATCAGGCAGCAGAAGTTCCGGGTTATCCGGCCGCCGCCGACCAAGAGAGATTCGCAGGCATGCTGCGTGACGGAGGCACGGATACGGTTCGCGGTGAACTAGCGGGACTGCCTGATTTCAAGACGGAGGAAGCCGCGGTCAGGGATAAGCTGATTGAATGGCAGGTCGACTGGCTGAAGAAGGCGCGCACTGATCGGGGAGATACCATTGACTATTTCCGTGTAGACACGGTGAAGCACGTCGATGAGACGACCTGGATGGCCTTCAAGAATGAGCTGACGAAGGCGAAGCCGGATTTCAAGCTGATTGGCGAATATTTTGGGGCATCTCCAGGCAATACCGGGGGATTTCTGGGGAACGGGCAAATGGATTCTTTATTGGATTTTCAATTTAAGGACAAAGCCAGAGACTTCGTGAATGGCCAAATTGATAGCGTGGAGTCCTATTTGCAGCAGCGGAACGGCATGCTGACGAGCGATAAGACGTTCGGGCAATTTTTAAGTAGCCATGATGAGAGCGGGTTCCTGTCCCACTATGTGGACGGGGATATCGGTAAGCTGAAGGTTGCGGCAGCGCTGCAAATCACGAGCAAGGGCCAGCCGATCATTTACTACGGTGAGGAATTGGGGCAATCGGGCAGTACAGCCGGCGACATGGATCTTGGCGAATTCAATGAGAATCGGGATGACATGCCTTGGGATAAAGTAAACGGGCGCGATGCCAAGGCGATGGATATTCACGGTCACTACACCAAGCTGCTGCAAATTCGGGCGAAGCATTCGAAATTGTTCTCCAAGGGAGCGCGGGCGAAGCTAGCCGGATCGGATGAAGGCGGGTATGTCGTATTCTCCAGAACGTATGGAGATGAGGCGGTGATCGTGGGATTAAATACGAAGGCAGAGGCCAATACGGCCGAATTTACAGTTCCTTACGCCGCTGGAACAATCCTGACGGAGGAATACAGCCAAGGCAAATACACAGTGGCTGACGGCGGTAAAGTGTCTGTAACTATTCCGGGCAGAGATCAAGGCGGTACCATTGTGCTGTCCGCTCCGAAGCAAGAAAAGCCGCAGGAGCCTGGAAATGGGGATTCGGGTTCTTCACCCTCCTCCTCCTCATCATCGGGGAGTGGCAGAAGCGGAGGAAAGGATAGCGCGGCTCTCCCAAGCGATGTACAGCTTGTGAACAACCCGGTTGCGGAGAATGGCGCAATTAGGGTCATTGCCGAGCCGGGAAAAAGCAAGCTCGTGCTGCCGGCGAACGCTGCCGCTATGGATGGGACGAATGGGCTTACTCTGGAGACGGAGCCGTTTACGCTGGAAGTGCCTGCTTCTGTCGTGAAGCAACTGATCGGCTTGATTTCGGGCGAGGGCTCCTTGAACAGTGCTTCTTCCAATGGCACTTCTTCAAACAGCACTGCTTTAAAAGGTACGTTGAACGATGTTCCGTTCAGCATTCTGGACGGTGCTCATATTGTCTTCTCCTTCGAGCCTTTATCCAATGAGGAAGGCCGGAGGCTGCTGAAGCTGGCTGAGCAGGGTGAACGTGCCGATCTTACATCACAAGGAAAGGTATATGAACTGGCGCTGTACGTTGTGACAGAGGACGGGAAAATACTGACTTTGGATAAGTATGCTGCCCCGCTGCATATTCACTTTAATACCGATGCAGCATCTGTCGGTTCAATGACAGATTTGCGGGGAGTGCTGGGGATATACCGTCTTAACGATGACGGTTCGCTGTCCTATGCTGGGGCTCGCTGGTCGGAGGACGGACTGTCAGCTAAGCTGGACGCACTTGGGAAGCTTGTGCTTGTAAGCTATGACAAGATGTTCAGTGATGTTCCCTCAGAACATTGGGCCAGCGGTGTCATTCAGCAGCTAGCGGCCCAGCAAATCGTCGCGGGGGTAACTGAGGATACTTTTGCGCCATCATCCAGCGTGACGAGAGCGGAGTTCACGGCTATGCTCATGAGAGCGCTGAGCATGGAGCAGGGGCTGGAATATCAAGCATCCGCTAGTATGATTTACAGCGATGTGCTTCCAAACGCATGGTATGCAGATGCAGTCGAAGCAGCCCGTACGGCAGGCATAGTAAAAGGACGTGCAGACGGCACCTTTGGCAGTGCAGACGTCATTACTCGCGAGGAAATGGCGGTCATGCTGATAAGAGCCTATGCCGTAATGAATGGTCTGGAAAGTCCAAATGGCACTGACGGTAACCCATTCAAAGACAGCCATAGCATTGCGTCTTGGGCGCAGCAGTCGGTGTCAGAGGCAGCAGCACTAGGCTTATTGCAAGGCAAAGGCAGCGGTCTATTCGCGCCGAAGGATCGGTTAACCCGCGCCGAGAGCGCGCAGGTGATTTGGAAACTGCTGCAGGAGCAGCAACAGAAGTAATAGAAGCATGAAAAAATGAGAGACCCTAGGGCGGAATAAATTACGCTCTAGGGTCTCTTTATTGTTAACGGTACAAAGCGTCAAGGCTCAGCATAGAGGCGCCCGGACGCCATCCTGCAGCGAAACATCATGCAATGGGAGCAGGTGGCTCGATGCAGCGGACAATCCGTACATAGCACCCAAGCTCATGCTGGTTTGCAGGCGGGATGCGCCTTACTTTGATCTCGTCAAGATGGCATAGCCGTAGGCTGGCAGCTTGACAGAGAGCATTCCGTGCTCGGTTGGCCATTCCTGGCCGCCAAACGCCTCCGTCCACGCCACGCCGCCCGTTTCGACTTGGATCGTCTGGCCGACACTGTCGTTGTTCAGGAGTACCAGCACCGACTGCTCGCCGAGGCGCCGTTCGAAGGCCAGCTTGCTTCCGTTCGCTTCCGCATCAAGGAAGTGGATGGAGCCGGTTCGAAGCGCCGGAAGTTCTTTCCGGATCGCGATTAGCTTCTGGTAGAAAGCGAACAAATCGCGGTCCTGCTTAGCTGGATCCCACTCCATGCATTTGCGGCAATCCGGGTCTTGATCGCCGTCGAGGCCGATCTCGTCTCCGTAGTAAATACAAGGTGTTCCACTGTAAGTGAACAGCAGAATCGCGGCAAGCTTCATCAGATCCTTGCTGCCCTCGCAAAGGGTCAGAAGGCGCGGTGTGTCATGGCTGTCCAGCAAGTTGAAGGCAACCTCGCTTGCCTGCTGTGGATAGCGGGACAGCTGCTTTCCGATCGCATTAGCAAACCCCTCCGAGTCTAAGGTACGCCGGACGATGAAGTCCAGCACCGCCTCGGTGAACGGGTAATTCATAACGGCATCGAATTGGTCGCCCTGCAGCCAGCCGGATGATTCATGCCAAATTTCGCCGAGGATGTAGGCGTCGGGGTTGGCCTTTTTCACAACTTTCCGGAAGTCTCTCCAGAACTGGTGATCCACCTCATTCGCGACATCCAGGCGCCAGCCGTCGATCCCGATCTCCTTGATCCAATACTCTGCAACATCCAGCAAATACTCCTTGACCTCGGGGTTTTCCGTATTCAGCTTAGGCATATGCGGCTCGAAGGAGAATGTATCGTAAGTCGGCACTCCGTCCTTAACCTCCAGCGGGAACTCGCGCACGACGAACCAGTCCTTGTAGCGCGACTGCTCGCCCTTCTCCAAGACATCAACAAAAGGAGCGAACGTTTTGCCGGAATGATTGAAGACCGCGTCGAGCAGGACGCGAATACCGCGTTCATGACAAGCCTTCACAAGTTTTTTTAATGTTTCTGTATCCCCGAAATGCGGATCTACCTTCATGTAATCGGCCGTGTCGTATTTATGATTCGTGGTCGCTTCGAAAATAGGAGTAAAATAAATCGCGTTAATCCCCAGCTCGCTTAAATGATCGAGATGATCGATGACGCCCTGCAGATCGCCGCCGAAGAAATTATGCCGTTCCGGCTTTCCGCCCCAAGGAAGGACATTGTCCGGGTCGAGGCTAGGATCGCCTTTAGCGAAGCGTTCAGGGAAAATTTGATAGAACACCGCGTCCTTTACCCATTCCGGCACCGTGAATACATCGGCGGGATTGATGTATGGATAATCGAAGAGCCGATCCGGGATTGCCGGACGCTCCTTCGAGAACTCGCTCTCCGTCATCCAAACTTTCTCATCCCCCGATTGCAGCAGGAAACCGTATTTCAAGCGGCGATAAGGGGGCTTGACGATGCATGCCCAGTAATCGAACAGTTCGTCGGAGGCCATTTTGGACATCGGAATCAATTCCTTGCTTTGATCCCATATGTATTTGTCGCCAGTAAAGGCATAAACATGGGTAAGGTCATTTTTTTTGGCCCGCAGGCGCAAGTGGATCGTATCGCGATCATAGGCGTAGGACCAGTTTAGCTTGGGGCGGTGGTAGACGGCTTCAAGTAGCATTGCATTTTTCCTCCTAAACAATAAGTGATATGAGTACAGAAATCGCACAGGATTAATGGAATAAGTATGGATCGAAACATAACGATTCTATACTCAAGTTGTTTGATTCTCTCGTCACGCTGGCAGCTTTAAATCAATGAAACTGAAGGCTTTTCTAGCTAAAAAAGGCACACCAGGGCCAAATTACAAAGAGCCGAGGATGTACCTTTACGATAACAGCGCCTTCAGTTTTGGAACTGAAACATAATGCCAGCAAGGAGTTAACCGTATTCATGGTTGGATTATAGCATTGTTCAAACCATTGCACAAGCCATGAAATAACACCTGAAATTTAAAAGTTAAGAGCAAGGGAATTTACAAGTATAAATTCAATTAAACCGCGTATTAGAAAGGATTATGTTATAAACCAAAGGTGGTAAGTAGTGAAAAAGTAATAAAAATAAAGATATTTTGCGAAAATAAGAGTATTTATTAGATATTTAGAGGTAAAGTGGTTTTATTTAGCATAAACGATATGTGCAAACGTTTTTACAATAGAATTGTTGTGTTGTATGATGTGGGCGAGGATAAAGCGCTTTCTACTCGAAAAATCGGTCGAATAGTCATGTTATACATATAGAACACCGAGAAAGATTGGTTTTTCTGAAATCGTTTGCGCATTTTTCCGTAATTGCACTGGTTATTAATTTTAGGGGGGTTAGCTTTATGAATTTCAAAAAACCGTTTAGAAAAGCGCTGGTTCTGGTCGCAGCAGTAACTTTGGTAGCTTCATTGACCGCCTGTGGTTCGAAGAGCAGTAATAGCGGAGGTAATGGCGCGAATACTCCAGCACCGTCAAATGCGGCAGAGAACAAGGGGAACAACGCCGTCGTCCAGGATGGAGAGTTGATGCCTGAGGCTGGGGCGGAGCTTCTAGTTTGGGAGAGCAGGGAAGAGGTTGCCTTCACAGAGGAAATCGCTAGACAATTTGAGGAGAAGTACGGCGTCAAGGTAAAAATTGAAGAAGTCGCAACTCCGGATCAAGTGGGCAAATTAACGACGGATGGTCCTTCAGGACTTGGCGCGGACGTAGTCATTATTCCGCATGATCATCTCGGTAATGCAGCGGCATCGGGATTGATTCTAGAAAATGATGTCTTTGCAGAAGAGACGATGAAGAACAACACCGAAGCGTCAATTATCGGGTCTACATTCGATGGCAAGTTGTATGGTTATCCGAGAGCAGCCGAAACAACGGCCTTGTTCTATAACAAATCGCTCGTTCCTGAACCGCCTAAGTCCTTCGAAGACTTAATTGCCTTCGGCAAAACGTTTACGGATAAGTCCAAGAAGAAGTACGCTCTGATGTGGGAAGCGGGAAATATGTATTTCAACTATCCGTTTATCGCTAGCGGCGGAGGATACCTCTATGGCGCAAATGGCACCAATAAAGATGATATCGGTCTTGCCCAAGAAGGCGTTGCTGAAAGCATGAAGGTATACCAAAGCTTGGCGGAGATTCTGCCAGTCAAGAGCGGCGATATTAACCCGGACATTAAGCGTGGTTTGTTCGGCGCAGGTGACGTAGCGATGGACATCAACGGCCCTTGGGAGGTTGCTGGTTATAAAGAAGCTCTGGGCGACAATCTAGCGATTGCCCCAGTGCCAACGGTGAACGGAAAAACAGCGATTACCTTTTCTGGCATAAAAATTTACACGGTAAGCTCCTTTGCAAAATATCCGAATGCAGCTAAATTGTATGCGCAATTCGCTACAACCAAAGAAGCTCAGCTGCTGCTGAATGAAAAGATCGGCTCGGTTCCTACCAACCTCGAAGCGCTCGAAGCCGATCAAATCAAGAATGACCCTATCGTGTCCGGATTTGCCGAGCAGGCTAAAAACTCGGAGCCGATGCCTTCGATTCCTGAAATGGCCAACGTATGGGCGCCTGTAAATGCAGCCATGGCCGATATTTGGGATAACAAAGCAGATCCAAAGGCAGCTATGGAAAAAGCAATCACACAAATCCAGGATTTGAACAACGGGCTGGCTGCGGAGTAACGCCTATAGCCACAAACGGAATTAAGTTCACCCGCCGCGATCTGCGGCGGGTAATTCCTTTGATGATCAAGGGAGAGGAGAAGGAGGAGAAATGAACCGACACCATCAAACGCGAGCAACAATACTGTCTTCACTCTTTATGGGATTGGGTCAAATATACAACAGACAATTCGTGAAAGGCGCAGTGCTTGCCGTATTCGAAGCTGCGTCCGTGATTTACTTCGTTTCTAATCTGAGGTATGCGCTTTGGGGAATCGTGACACTCGGCGAGACTCCAAGAACCGCGGCTAACATGCAGCCTGGCCAATATGATCATTCGATCTTTATTTTGATTCAAAGCTTGATTACGCTTCTATTCTTGATCGTATTCCTGATCGTGTACTACCTAAATATTCGGGACGCAAGAAAAATAGGCGGCGAGCGCGATGAGGGCAAGAAAGCAAACAATATCAAGCAATCCATTCGTTACATACTCGATTATAAGTTTGCTCAAACTTTTTTGGGTATTCCCGCAATCGGTATTTTGTTCTTTACGATTATGCCGATCATCTTCATGGTTATGATTGCCTTTACGAACTATTCCTCGCCGAACCATGTGCCGCCAGGCAAGCTGGTAGATTGGGTAGGCTTCGATACATTTAGAAATTTGCTCTCTCTCAAAAGCTGGAGCCATACTTTTTACGGAGTGCTGACCTGGACGATCATTTGGGCTGTACTATCGACGGTGACCACCTATTTTGGCGGATTGCTCGTTGCTCTGTTAATCAATCAGAAGGGAATCCGCTTCAAAGGATTTTGGAGAACGATTCTGATTCTTCCTTACGCGATTCCGCAGCTGATCTCGCTGCTTGTGATGAGAAATATGTTTAACGGCGAATTCGGCCCGATTAACCAATATCTTGGCTATTTTGGATTAGCCGGATTGCCGTGGCTGACAGATCCATTTTGGGCGAAAGTAACGGTTATCATCGTCAATATGTGGGTCGGTATTCCGGTATCGATGCTGTTGATTATGGGAGTGCTGACTACGATTCCGAGGGATATGTACGAAGCTGCCGAGGTGGATGGAGCCAGCGGATATCAGAAATTCCGGATTATTACACTGCCGATGATTTTATTTACGACGGCGCCTACGTTAATCGCGCAGTTTGCCGGCAATATCAATAACTTTAATATGATCTTCCTGCTAACGGGAGGAGATCCGGTCAAAGGGGACTACCAGTATGCCGGGGCAACGGATTTGCTCGTGACCTGGCTATACAAATTGACTTTGAACCAGAACCGATACAATATGGCTTCCGCGGTCGGAATTATTATTTTCCTGATCATCGCCTCATTCTCGATTTATAACTATCGCAGAACAAAGTCGTTTAAAGAGGAGGACATGATCCAATGAGCAAGCGAAAACTTCGTAACTACATACGGCTGACAGCCAGCTATATTACCTTGGCGATTTTGGCGATTTGCGCGATTTATCCTGCGTTATGGATCGTCTTTGGCTCGCTTCGTCCAGGAACCTCGCTCTATAGCAAAACGCTGCTGCCGGAGACGCTTACGTTGAAGCATTATTATGGGCTGTTTAACTCCAGAACGATTTTATTCGGTCAATGGTATATGAATACTTTGAAGGTCGCTATTTTCTCGATGCTTCTCGGCGTGACTTTAACCTTGTTGACCAGCTATGCGGTATCGCGATTTCGCTTCAAAGGGCGGCAAAATGCGCTATCCGTCATACTGGTTCTCGGGATGTTTCCTGGCTTCATGAGTATGATTGCAATTTTCCTTCTGCTTAAAGAGATGCAGCTGCTCGATACTCATCTTGCTCTGATTATGGTCTATGCAGCTGGGGCGCCGCTGGGGCTGACGCTGATCGCCAAGGGATTCTTTGATACCATCCCGCGTTCTCTGGATGAGGCGGCTCGGATCGACGGAGCCAGCAACTTCAAAATATTCACTTCGATTATTTTGCCGCTTTCCAAGCCGATTTTAACCTATATGGCATTATTGCAATTCGTTGGGCCGTGGGTGGATTTCATATTTGCCAGATTGATTCTGCGCAGCAAAGATAAATGGACGGTTGCAGTTGGGATGTGGGATATGGTTCAGGCCAATCAGAACTCGAACTTTACGATGTTCGCGGCCGGAGCAGTGCTCATTGCTGTGCCGATTACGATTCTATTTATGTTTATGCAGCGTCTGCTTGTGGATGGACTTACGTCTGGGGCAAGCAAGGGCTGATGTTGAGCCCTACGGGGCTCATATATAACAATCGTTTTGTCGTTAAGGTATAGACTCGATTATTTGGAGACTATACCTTTTTTTGAGGGATTCGATTTTATGCTCGTTTTAAGGAGGACAACACAATGAAGCGTAGGGGGCGGCTTGAGCTTCAGTCGGTCGGTACAAAAATATTTATCGTTTTATTTGCTACGGTTGTGCTTTTATCCGCCGTGCTCGGCATTAGCTCTTATCTCATGTCGAAGCAAATCATTCGCGGACAGGTGGGGCTCGCTTCATCACAAGCGATCGAGCAGGCCGCAGACAAGCTGGACTTCCTGTTCGCGGAATATGAATCGATTTCGAGGCAGCTTGCTGTAGACCAAATGCTGCGAACGGATCTGGAGACTGTGACCAGACCTGATGTCGACATCATCAAGAAGACCGAGGCGGAGACGCGGATTCGCAATAAACTGGATGCGATGCGGGGTTCGGATGATCGCTTGGTAGGCATCCGGCTGATCGCGCCGGAGGACTTCTCCAATACGTATGCCAGCTCGGGAGCCAGTGCTACCAGCAATGAAGATTCCGTGAAGGAACGAGTCAAGGTGATACAGGATGCTAAAGGAAAGCCGGTTTGGATTCCTGGGCAGCAGAAAGGCTTCTTTGAGACATTTGCAAGGCCCTCAGTGACGATGGGGAGATTGCTGCAAAATTTAAAACATCCAGAAGCGGAATACATACTTCTTATCGAGGTTAAAGATGAGGCATTAATGCAGACTCTTTCTAATTTAAAAATCGGCCAATCCGGCGAGGTGCGCATTCTGACTGCCGATAACGTCATCGTTCATGCACCGAACCAGGAACTGATTGAGACGAAATCACAAATCGGCCTGGACGCTCGACAACTGCAGAGCGGGGACGCCTCTTTTACGACGGAGGATGAGCAGGGCGTCAAACAGCTCGTCGTATACAGGCAGCTTCAATCCGTCGATTGGCGCATCATTGGATATGCTCCCGAGAGTGACTTTTTAAGTGCGGCGGACAAGCTGATATGGATTACTGTGTTCGTTCTCATCATCGCAATTTTGGTCGCTTTGGCGATCGGTTACTATTTGTTCCGCATGGTCGGCAAACCGCTTATGCAGCTTTGCCGCTTGATGGAGGAAGGGGAGCGCGGAAACCTGAGGGTACGGACGAATTTTAAAAGCAAGGACGAAATCGGCCGACTGGGACAAAGCTTCAATAAGATGCTGGAGCAAATTTCTCTGCTTGTCGTTCGGACGAATATGTCCACTGAAGAGCTGCTAGAAACCGCAGAGCATTTAGCGAAAGCCTCCAAGGATACCTCGCAAAATGCCGGAGAGATAGCCTCGGCCACGGGGGAAATTGCTTCCGGTGCGGCGAATCTTGCGGTTGAAGCGGAGAAGGGCGTGGATATCGCCGATGAAATCGGACAGCAAATGGATCATGTCATCGGCCTGAATGGTGCTATGAATGCATCTGCCGGGAGGGTCATTGAAGTCAGTCGACAGGGGCGGGGATATATGGATAATCTTGTGGAGAAGACGGAATCCGTGTCCCGGATGACAGGCGTTATCGAAGAAAACTCAGCAAAGTTAAATCAGAGCACCCATTCGATCCGGAATATTCTGGCGCCTATGGTAGAGATGACGAAGCAGACGAATATTCTTTCCCTGAATGCTTCGATTGAAGCGTCTAGAGCTGGTGAGGCAGGCAAGGGTTTCATGGTCATCGCTGAGGAAATCCGCAAACTGGCGGCAGAGTCCAATGAATCCATTCAAACTGTATCGGCGGTGACGGAGGAAATTCAGGAAGCGATCGAGAATACGGTTAACATTCTCCAGCAGGTAACTCCTATGTTTGGAGAGCAACTGCTCTCGGTAAAAGATGCCTCTTCGATCTTTCAGAAGGTGACCCAGGAAATGGAGCAATTCGTAAACGATATTCAGAGCTCGTCGGCTTCGATTCATGAGCTGAGGGCATCGCAGCATGTGCTGTCCGAATTCATTTCCAGCGTAAGCTCTGTCGTACAACAAACGACGGCCTCTACCGAAGAGGTGGCCTCGATGTCCTCCGAGCAATTCAAGGTCAGCGAAGAGCTTGTGCGCTTGTCCAACCGATTGGAGGGTCTGTCGGAGACGCTGAAGCAATCCTTGAGCTCCTTCGAGACTGATGCAAGAGGGGCGGGGTAACCGTCCTTGGCGATGCAGCAGCTTCTCAATTAAATAAAAAGCAACCAAGCCAGGTAGATTTGCTGCCTGGCTTTTTTGGGATTGGGTTCTGGCTTATTGCAGTTGGATTCGGCTATCCATGTGTCAGTCTTTTCGGGAGTGGTTAAAACGTTGGGAGAAGGCTGCGGTAAAATTTCCAATATATTTAAATATAAATGGATATGACTTCCAGATAAATTCTCGGATTAGAGCTTCGTCCCAAAAATATATTTAGAATTTCCTCGAAATCAGGGACTTCACAGAAAACGGAATATTTATGAGGAAACGTTATGATAATAGGCATAAAAGGAGGAACGGGGACGTAAAATCAATTATAAATTAATCCTACCAATTTAGTCGTGTTTATGATAATATACGTTTGTAAATGAACTTAATAATGACAACCAATGGTCAAATATTAAGTGATAAAGGGGAGTCCTAAGATGGAAACATTGCAAATTATCCTTAACGTAGCGGTTATGCTCGTACTGCTAGGCATCCTCCTCTGGATGCAGAAGAAACATATATCTTTTACAAAACGGGTGTTTACCGGACTTGGGCTGGGCATCCTATTCGGGGTGGCGCTTCAACTGATCTTCCCATCCGGATCCGCTGTGATCGAGAAGTCGACGGACTGGTTCAACCTCGTTGGACGCGGCTATGTCGGCTTGCTGCAAATGATTGTTATCCCGCTCATTATGGTATCTATCATTTCCGCCATTATGAAATTGAAGGGAAAACAAAATCTGGGTAAAATCAGCGGTCTTATTATCGCGGTACTGTTGATTACGACAGCGATTGCCGCATCGGTCAGTATCGTCACTACGCTCAGCTTCGATCTGCAGGCGCTGGAGATTCCGGCGGGTGAGCGTGAAATTGCCCGTGGGGAGACGCTGGAGGAGCGGCTCGGAGATGTGGCTGGCAAGACGATTCCGCAGCAAATCCTTGATTTCATTCCGAAGAATCCATTTGCCGATATGACGCGAGCGCGGAGTACCTCGACCCTGGCTGTCGTTATCTTCTCCGCCTTTATTGGAGTTGCCGTGCTTGGGCTGGATCGTAAAAATCCGGAGCAAGCAGAGACGTTCCGTAAAATAATCGATGCACTGTACGCCGTGGTCATGCGGATTGTAACGCTGGTTCTAAGGCTGACGCCATACGGGATTCTTGCACTAATTACCAATACGATCGCAACGACGAATCCGCAGGAAATTTTGAAGCTGATCAAATTCGTGGGGGCATCTTATGTAGCGTTGATCGTAATGTTCATAATTCATCTGATCCTGCTGGCCATCTTCGGATACAATCCAGTGCAATATGTTAGAAAAGTACTGCCGACACTCGTGTTCGCCTTCACATCGCGTTCGAGTGCCGCTTCGATCCCATTGAACGTGGAGACGCAGACGAAGCGGCTGGGCGTACCTGACGGTATCGCCAACCTGTCGGCCTCCTTCGGGGCGACGATTGGCCAGAATGGCTGCGCCGGTATTTATCCGGCGATGCTCGCTGTGATGATTGCTCCGACGGTCGGCATTGATCCCACGAGCTGGGATTTCATTCTCACTTTGATTCTAGTCGTCATGATCAGCTCCTTCGGCGTGGCTGGGGTAGGCGGCGGAGCGACATTTGCTTCTTTGATCGTCTTGTCGACAATGAACTTGCCGGTCGCTTTGGCGGGGCTCTTGATCTCGGTTGAGCCGTTGATCGATATGGGACGTACGGCGCTTAACGTGAATGACTCCATCACAGCTGGTGTAATTACCGGAAAAGTGCTTGGCGAAAATGATGAGGATGTATTCAAGCGCAACGTGGATTTAGATGTGGCACAGGCTTAATTTATGAATAAATCGGTTGTCAGGTAGAATATAACTAAGACAGCTTTGAGGGTGAATCCTTCATAGCTGTCTTTTCCGTTCATAGTGCATTTAGAAAGGGGGAACAGGAAGAAATTAACTGTGAATTGAGCTTGATTTTGGTATTCTTGAAAATAAGGGTAAACATGGAGAGCGTTGGTTCTATTGCTTGCTAAGTATTTGCACAATAGGGTTTTAATTCTTGATACTTTTTGCCTGGAACACCGTATATACTATTATAATTGCGGAAAGGTGGTGTATCGGTAGGATGCATACATGGGTAATTTGGCTGATTGCCGCCGGAATATTGTTAGTGCTTGAAATGATGACCTTGACCTTTTACCTTCTTTGGATTAGTATCGGGGCGGTCGCGGCAGCTGTGGTTGCCTGGTTCGTTCCGGATGCTTTATTGCTCCAAGTAATTGTAGGGTGCGTAGTGGCCCTCTTGCTGACGGCGTTTACGAAACCGCTCGCGAAGAGACTGCGGACTTCCAAGGGGTATGAGGATGCCGGTACGGAATTGGTTGGGAAGCAGGGAGTGGTGGTTGAAGCCATTGAACCGGGTCAATATGGCATTGTAAAGATCGGGGGAGATACGTGGAGCGCCACATCCACACAATTCATTGCTAAGGATGAGTTGGTGCGGGTAATGAAGCGAGGAAGTACTATTATCGAAGTAGAAAGATGGGAGGAATTTATTTAATGGAATTTGCGATTATCGTCGTTATTGTCGTTGTTGTATTTATGTTCATTTCGCTTACAGTCAAAATCGTTCCTCAACAGCGGGTCGGAGTCGTGGAGCGGCTTGGTAAGTTTCACCGCCTGCTAACACCGGGTCTGAATATTTTGATTCCGGTAATTGACAAGGTTCGTGTAAATCACGACCTGCGGATTCAACAGGCCAATGTGCCGCCGCAAACCGTTATCACGAAGGATAACGTACAAGTTCAAATCGATACGATTATTTTCTATCAAGTGGTAGGCCCTGAGCAAGCAACATATGGTATTTCAGATTATGTATATGGTGTCCGGAATATCTCGACGGCAACAATGCGTCAAATTATCGGTAAGCTGGAGCTTGATGAAACGTTGTCCGGCCGGGAGAAAATCTCCACGGAGATCCGGATTGCTCTCGATGAAGCCACCGAGAAATGGGGCGTGCGGATCGAGCGCGTCGAGGTCATCGACATTAAGCCTCCGTTGGATATCCAGGAAGCGATGGATAAACAAATGAAGGCGGAGCGTAACAAGCGTGCGATCGTTCTAGAGGCGGAAGCGGCCAAGCAGGATATGATTCTTCGCGCCGAAGGGGATAAGCAAAGTAAGATCCTCAAGGCCGAGGGTGACAAGGAAGCGCGCATTCGCGAAGCGGAAGGTCTGCGTCAAGCCCAGGAGCTGGAAGCACTTGGGGAAGCTAAGGCGATTGAAGCGGTTGCCGAGGCGGAGAAGGCTAGAATCCAGTTGATTCGTGAGGCAGGCCTGGATGAGCAGGTGCTTGCTTACCGTTCTTTCGAAGCATTGACAGAAGTGTCCAAGGGAGCGGCGAACAAAATGTTTATCCCTTCCAATGCGATCGAAACACTGGGCAGCATCGGTGCCATTGGCGAAATGTTCAAGAGCAAGGAAGGCAAGAAATAATCGCGTCTGATTAAGATACATTAAAGGACGGGGCGCCCCAAAAGTCATCATAGATGACGGAGGGGCGCCCCTTTTTTTCAGAAAGCTATCTGTTTCTTGCGGAATCCAATTTTTCCTCGCCTGCATCCCACTCTTTAGCGCATCTTATATAAGCTGCCGATCACTGAGCTGCCCGAACATTAGGCTGCCGAACACTAAGCTGCCGAACACTAAGCTACCGAACACTAAGCTACCCAACATTAGGCCGCCAAAAAACTAAATGGAATTCGTGTATCTAATTATGCTATAAACGAATACTTTAGGGGATTAGATGGATTTTAGGCGCCTAAAATTAAGAATCCAGCCCATGATGCCCGTCTCCCCTCTTCTAACGACATGAAATCCATTTAAATCTACTTTTCCTTCTTTATCGCAGTAACTAACGACTATAAATCCATTTAGAACGAGAAAATCCGCGATTCATGCTCGGCGTAAGGTGCAAGTTGTATATCGAAGCGCATGATGCATTAAAAAAGAGTAAATCATACGGGCAATATCTTTCATCCAGTCAGAAGACTCAAATTGTCCCCTTTCCGTATTCTTTAAATAGACATAAAACTTAACATCCGAGTATTTGTCCCCTTCCCCTTTTGTAAACGATTCATACATCATACATGCAGAAATACGTGGATCATCCTCCCACTTTTCTTTGATTACATTAATTTGTTTTTCCTGTAATGGCATCTAACGTTCTAGGCGAGAAAAGAGGATACATGTTCATATATTGAACATAATATCCTCTTATTGGTCTATTTAACTCGAAGAGAGTATTTTTCTTGTTGATGCGATAGGGCGATTATTTGTTTTTATCGGAGTACAGCTGATTCTTCAAACGCTGGAGCTCCTCGCTTACAGCCGGGTCGTTGTCAGGGTTCGCCGTTTCTGCGCTGAAGGGGCTGCCGAATTTCGAAATGTTTGCCTCCCATTCGGAAATTTTCTCTTCCATGCGTTCGAAACCTCTTGCTGCTGCACCGCTATACGTGCCTTGGCTAAAGTTTGGGCATTCCGCTTGGCTGGATTGCTCTACTTTGCGGGCGCGCTCTGCCAGCTCTTTGCGCTTCTCTTTAAGCTGAGCCAGCTCTTCCTTCGCCTCCTTCAGGCGCAGCTCAAGCTCGAAAACTTGGCTCTCCGCTTGCTTGGCGTTAGCCGCAAAATTCTCCGCCTCATCCTGATAGTGAATTTTGGCTACGGCTGCACGGCGAGCGGCTTCTTCATTTCCAGCGGATAAAGCATCCAAGGCTTTTTGTTCCTGAAGCTGGGCATTGCGCGATGCATCAAGGCTTTTCTGCTCATTAACCTTAGCCGCTGTCTTCTGATCGCGGATGAGGTTTTCATTCGTGGCGATGTCCTCTTCCAGATTTCTTAAATACTGGCCGGTCATTAAGATCGGATCTTCCAGTTTATTCAATACCTCGTGAATGGTTGCTTTCGTTAAGTTGGACAGTCTGTTCAATATGCTCATGTTCAGGACTCCTTTTCGTTTTATTTAGAATTTAGAATTTAGAATATTGCTCGTCATAACCGTAATCGTTATAGTCGTAATGCATGCCGCCAGCAGGCTCTTTAGGCACAATCAAGCTTGCGATCAAATAAATAGCAACGACAGTGCCGAAGCTGCAAATGGCCGCGATTAACGCAATCAGGCGAACTACAGTCGAATCTATGTTGAAATAGCGGGCAATACCGCCGCAAAGACCGGTAATTTGTTTATCTGTTCTTGAACGATACAATTTTCTCATCTTACACCACTCACTTTCATATATTGTCATCGTGATACTGCAATCCGTTGTTTATGACTTTATTTTATCGGTTTTCAAGGAGAGGCATAACGGGCTGGGGACGGTTTTTGACCTCGACCATAGTCGGGCTTCTTCCTCGCCAGAAGGTGGGGAGCGGCGGTGCAGGAGCGTTTTTTGCTGGAAGGCAAGAAATATACTCATGTGAGGGAGTGGACGTATGAGCATTGTGGTTTTGCATGGCAGCACGAGAGAAGGAGGCAATACGGAAACGTTGACGGAGGTGGTCATGGAGGGACTGGCTCGAACGAATATTTTTCTGAGGGAAAAGACAATATTGCCGATTCATGATCAAAGGCATGATGAGGGCGGATTTGATCCAGTTGACGATGATTATGATGCCGTTATTCACGAGGTGCTTCAGCACGATATACTCGTGTTTACAACCCCGGTCTATTGGTATGGCATCTCGGGAATATTAAAAAATTTCATCGACCGCTGGTCGCAGAGCTTGCGCGATTCGTGTTTCGATTTCAAAGCAGCTATGGCGAGCAAGAAGGCCTACATTATTGTCGTTGGTGGAGATCATCCGCGGATTAAGGCACTGCCGCTCATTCAGCAGCTGAAGTATACTTTCGACTATGTAGGCATGCCGCTTGAAGGCTATCTAATCGGGAAGGCAAGCTGGCCTGGCGATATAACAGGAGATTCGCGGGCGCTATCAGAAGCGGAATGGTTAAATCGCGTATTGAGGACGGAGAGCGGCGGCTAAGTGGGAATGAACCAAATAACAAATAGCTGACGGCTGACTTAATATGCGCCTTGAACTGGCTGCGTTCAGCAGGTTCAGCACGGCTGTATGGACATAGGCTGAGTTCAGGGCGCATTTTGGTGTGCGCATCCCACATTTATTTCTCGCGTTATACAGTTTTAACAATGCAGGATTATGATAGGCGTATGGTTAATATTATGAGAAAATAAATGCAAAGCAGGGGAGGCGAAGAGGAAGCATGGCTCAAGTGATAAATTTTGCGCATCGCGGCGCGGCGGGGCATTGTCCCGAGAATACTATGATCGCTTTCAAGCGTGCTCTGGAGCTTGGTGCTACTGGCATTGAGACTGACGTACAAATGACGAAGGACGGGCATCTGGTGCTGATTCATGACGAAACGCTGCACCGTACAACAGGCTCTCCAGAATGGGTTAAGGATGTGACGATAGCCGAGTTATCGTCGAAGGATGCGGGCTCTTGGTTTCATGAGGATTTTCGGGGAGAGAAGATCCCGACCTTGGAGCAACTGCTTGAGCTCGTCAAGCCGCTGGACACGATCATTAATTTGGAGCTGAAAAACGGTGTCGTACGTTATCCTGAACTCGAGAGCAAAGTCATTGAAATGGTTCGCCGATTTGCGCTAACCGAGCGCGTCATCATTTCCAGCTTCAATCATTATTCGTTAGTCGAATGCAAACGGCTAGCCCCGGAAATACGGACGGGCATTCTGTATATGGAAGGGTTGTATGAGCCATGGGCTTATGCCAAGCGGATCGGCGCCGAAGCGCTCCATGCTTTTCAATATGCTGTAGTTCCTGAGCTGGTAGCCGCTGCCTCTGAATATGGAATGCCTTATCACCCGTTTACGGTCAATGAGCAAAGTGAGATGAGAGCATTGATTCAAGCTGGCGTGGCGGGAATTATAACCGATTATCCCGACCGTTTGTCCGAGCTGTTGACGGCTGAAGGGGGTTAATGGGATGAGAAGAACGTGGCTGCTCGGTCTCGGCTTTTTCAGTATCAGCATCACATGGGCGCTATATAATGCGTTTGTACCGCTTTTTTTGGGCAATTACTTAAAAAGCGTAGCCATGATCGGGTTCATGATGACGATCGATAATTATTTTGCGATGTTTCTGCAGCCGTGGATCGGCCATCGCAGCGACAAGACGCGAAGTAAGTACGGCCGAAGGATGCCTTATTTGATAATCGGCATGCCGCTAGGCGCCGTGTTTGCCACGTTGATTCCTTTACATACGGGCTTTGTAAGTTTGGTTATTTTTATGGTATTGATGAACCTTTCCATGAGCATATTCCGCTCGCCTACCGTGGCGCTCATGCCGGACATTACACCGGAGAGCCAGCGGACGAAGGCCAACGGGGTCATTAACTTTATGGGCGGGCTTGGTTCTATTCTAGCCTTTGGAATTGGCTCGCCGCTCTATAAAGCGGCTCCTTATTTGCCGTTTCTGTGTGCTGGATTGATTATGCTGATTTCGATGGTGATTCTGAAGAGCTTCATTAAGGAGCCGGTACTCCTTACAGGCTATGGCGATGGTCATAGCAATCCGTTTCGCTCAGAGGATCGTACCCAGGAACCGTCCAAGCATCAGGTGCGGATTAAAGACCAGCTCGACCGCACAACCTTGTTCATTTTGGGAGCGATCTTTTTCTGGTTCGTTGCCTACCAAGGGGTTGAAGCTCTGTTCACACTCTACGGGACAAAATATATCGGCATGAGCGATAACGAAGCGGCCTTCTCATTAACGTTCTTCTCTCTGGCGTTTCTTGCCTTTGCCCTTCCTAGCGGGTGGCTTGGCGCAAAATTCGGCAAGAAGAGAATCATTGCGATTGGTGTGCTGGGATTATTCGTCATCTTCGGTTCACTCGTGTTCGTTCAATCCGTGCTGTTGCTGCGCGGGCTGCTTATTGTCGGCGGGTTATTCTGGGCCTGCATTAATATCAACTCGTATCCTTGGATTGTAGCCACAGGGCGAGAGGAGAGCATTGGAACGAGAACCGGAATATATTATTTCGTGTCATCGCTTGCGGCAATCTGCTCCCCGCCTATGCTAGGCTGGATCATCGATCAGTTCGGATATCCGGCTCTGTTCGTTAGCGCATCGCTCGGCATGCTCCTGGCGTCGTTCTGCTTAATTGGAGCCAAGACAGAGAATCCATCCTCCGGGAGAATATCAGCAAGCACGTAAAAAAACTCGGTACTTTTGTCGTTCGACGAGAGTACCCGAGTTTTTTGCATAAGGCTGACTTTTTCATGTGAAGCGTAATCCCCAATAGGGTATCCGCCGCTTACCGTACCTTTTTGACATTTTCGTGAAGTTTTTTTGCGCAAGCTTATAGTGATGAGCGAAGTAATGCTTAACTTATGAGGCTAAAGATTTAAAAATGACCCATAGTAAGATAAAATAATGAAGAGCTAAATTTGAAGGAGGATACGTAAAGTGGCAGCGAACATCAAAGTGGGTATCGTAGGATATGGGAATTTAGGACGGGGCGTGGAGAAGGCAATCAAGCAAAATTCGGATATGGAGCTCCGCGCAATTTTTTCAAGAAGAAACCCGGACGATGTCGCGGCAGCAAGTGGCGTCGTGCATATTTCCGAGTTGGAGAAATACAAGGGCGATATCGACGTGTTGATTCTTTGTGGAGGTTCGGCCACGGATCTTCCGCAGCAAGGGCCGGAGCTAGCCGCTATGTTCAACACGGTGGACAGCTTTGACACACATGCAAAAATTCCTGAGTATTTCGAAATCGTCAATGCCTCTGCCGTCAAAGGGGGAAATGTAAGTGTCATCTCGACGGGCTGGGATCCTGGTCTGTTCTCTTTGAATCGTCTACTTGGACAGGCTATTCTTCCTGAGGGCAATGAGTACACATTCTGGGGCAAGGGCGTAAGCCAAGGGCATTCCGATGCGATTCGCCGCGTGAATGGCGTGAAGGGCGGAGTGCAATATACCATTCCGGTTGAAACAGCTGTAGATCGCGTGCGTAAAGGGGAAAACCCGGAATTGTCCACGAGAGAGAAGCATGTTCGGGAATGCTACGTTGTCGCTGAAGATGGGGCCGATTCAGGAAAGATCGAGCGTGAAATTAAGGAAATGCCTAACTATTTCGCCGACTATGAGACAACAGTTCATTTTATAAGCGAAGAAGAGCTTAAGACCAAACATTCCGCTATGCCGCATGGCGGAAAAGTATTGAGAAGCGGTCGTACGGGAGAAAACAACACGCAAATTATTGAATTCGGCCTAAAGCTCGACAGCAATCCCGAATTTACGGCAAGTGTTCTGGTGGCCTATGCCCGTGCCGTATATAAGCTATCCCAAGCTGGCGAATCCGGGGCCAGAACCGTATTTGATATTCCATTCGGCCTGTTGTCCCCTAAATCTCCGGAACAGCTTCGTAAAGAACTGCTGTAAACCAAGAGTATTGGCAACTGCTTACAGAGAACCTGCTTAAATTGGCCTGAGCCTAGCGTCTGGACTTCGATAGGATGCTGGCTCAGCCACCTCTGCTACTAGTGCAGTCCTCTGGATCTGCTATCCTGCAGCATTGCTCCTCCTTTGCCCTCCAAGTGTTTTTTTGTAGGAGAACTATGTCTAGTTTTCATTACATGCTGTTCACATGGCTAGGTGTTCATCACCGTTGCATCCCTCCTGAAATGGCAAATTGAATTAAAGTTCGACATAATCGATAGCGGCTTGAGTGTATGTGATTTTAGTTACAAAGCTCGAATATTATTATGACAATTCTGCGAACTATGGTGCTGGAAAGAATCATTGTGAACAATTATCAAAATCGCCGAATTTGACGTTTTTTGAGCGAATACGGCCGAATATCAACTTTATAGGGGGTGGGGAAAGTGACGGTTTTGCAGTTATATGTAAAAATATTACATAACTTACTTTCTCTGTGGTTTGTTTTTAGTTTTGGCGACTCCTAACATTGTTCTTAGTTGTAATACTAAAGTTCTCACGTGACTACTATGTCGCGCTGGAATTTCCTCGTGAAAACTTATTGCTTAGAAAGGGGTAACGGAATCTTATGAAAAGAAGAGGGCTGCTGTTAATCGCTTTTTCAGCGCTGCTTGTCTTTCTGTCCGGCTGCAGTACTCTTACGGTATTGGATCCAAAGGGGCCAGTAGCCAAGACTCAATCCGACGTCATTATATTCTCCATTATCACGATGGCGCTTATACTGTTCGTTGTTTATGTACTCTATGTTTACATGCTTACTAAATACCGGGCCTCCAAGGCTGCACCGGACTACGAGCCGCCTCATGATGAAGGGAAGACGTGGCTTGAAATTACCTGGACTGCAATTCCGCTAGCGATCGTCATCATGCTATCGGTTGTTACGATTCGCAGTACAAACGAGGTTGAGGCTGTACCTAAAGATTATCAAGATCAGAAGCCTATGGTTATTTACGCAGCATCCTCCAACTGGAAATGGCATTTCAGCTATCCAGAGGAAGGGATCGAGACAGTGAACTACGTCAATATCCCGACTCATCGTCCGGTCGAATTCCGTCTGTATGCGTACGGGCCAATCACAAGCTTCTGGGTGCCTCAGCTTGGTGGCCAGAAATATGCGATGAGCGATATGGTTACGAAGCTGAATCTCGTCGCAGAGCATTCCGGATCCTTTGTGGGCAAGAATGCAAACTTCTCGGGTGAAGGTTTTGCCCACATGGAATTTGAGGTGCTTGCCATGACCCCGGATGAATATAACGAATGGGTGGATGAAGTCAAGAGCACGGCTTCTGAGCTGACGCAGGAGGAATTTCAGTCCCTGCTGGATATGAAGCATGCCGGTAGAAAGACATACTCCTCCACACACCTGACGTTCTTACCGCCTCCTGAGGGTGAGCACGCCGGACATAACCATGGTGACGCCGCGGCTAAATCCGAACTGGATCAGTTCCAAATGGATCAATTCGGATCAGAGAATAGCGGAGGCGGAGAGATGGATCACTCCGGGCACAATCATTAAGAAGGCGCTGACAAGCAGAACGCTCGCAAGGCAACTAAGAACTGGAAAGGAGTAAGCTAAATGAAATGGGACGAATTTTTCGTCACGGGCGAACCGATGATTTACGGCGCAATGGTCAGCATTGTCCTTGTGTCCATCGCTATTGTTGTCGGACTGACCTATTTTAAGAAATGGGGCTACCTGTGGCGTGAATGGTTAACGACCGTTGATCATAAAAAAATCGGTATCATGTATATCCTATCTGCACTCATCATGCTATTCCGGGGCGGCGTTGACGGCCTCCTGATGCGTGCGCAGCTTGCTGTACCAGAGAACGGACTTTTGGACAGCCAGCACTATAACGAAATCTTTACAACGCACGGGGTCATCATGATCCTGTTCATGGCGATGCCGTTTATTATCGGCTTGATGAACGTCGTTGTACCGCTTCAAATTGGAGCAAGGGACGTAGCATTCCCTCGCTTGAACGCCGTCAGCTTCTGGCTGTTCTTCGCCGGAGCGATGCTGTTCAACATTTCATTCGTGATCGGCGGCTCTCCAGACGCCGGTTGGACGGCCTACTTCCCGCTATCGAGCATCGAGTTCAGCCCGACGGTAGGTAATAACTATTACTCTATCGCGCTGCAAATTGCCGGACTTGGTACGCTGATGACCGGGGTTAACTTTATCGTTACGATTCTTAAAATGCGCGCTCCAGGCATGACGCTGATGCGTATGCCGATGTTTACCTGGTCGATCCTGATCACATCGGTCATCATTGTATTTGCATTCCCGGTGCTGACGATTGCGCTCCTCTTGATGATGCTGGATCGACAGTTTGGATCACAATTCTTTACGATGGCCAACGGCGGGATGGATATGCTTTGGGCCAACCTGTTCTGGGTATGGGGGCATCCAGAGGTATATATCGTTATACTGCCCGCATTCGGTATATTTAGTGAAGTAATCTCGACCTTTTCACGTAAAAACCTGTATGGTTATAAATCGATGGTATTCAGTATGGTCATCATCTCGCTTCTGTCTTTTCTTGTGTGGGCTCACCACTTCTATACGATGGGACACGGCGCGATGGTTAACGGCTTCTTCTCCGTGACGACGATGGCGATTGCCATCCCGACCGGGATCAAGATATTCAACTGGCTATTCACGATGCAAAAAGGCCGAATTGAATTTACGACACCGATGCTGTATGCTCTTGGCTTCATTCCGATCTTTACGATTGGTGGAGTTACCGGCGTTATGCTTGCAATGGCAAGTGCGGATTACCAGTACCACAACACGATGTTCCTGGTCGCCCACTTCCACTACGTATTGATTCCAGGGACAGTCTTTGGGGTTCTTGCGGGAATGTATTACTGGTTCCCGAAATTGTTCGGCTTCCGTCTGAACGACAAACAAGGCAAGCTGGCTTTCTGGATTATTGCGATTAGCTTTAACGTAACGTTCCTACCGCTCTTCGCCCTTGGATTGAATGGGATGACGCGGCGGATGTACACGTACTCTGCAGAAACAGGCTTTGGGCCGCTGAATCTTATTGCGTCTATCGGTTCGGTCGGTCTAGCTATTGGATTTGCGGTACTCGTATACAACATTTACTGGAGTTTCCGCTATGCGCCGAGAGAGACGAACGGCGATCCGTGGAATGCAAGAACCTTGGAATGGAGCACGCCAAGTCCGATTCCTCATTACAACTTTGCGCGTATGCCTGACATTGAGAATCGTGATGCATTCTGGTTTGCCAAGAAGTCGGGCAAGTCCCTGTATACTGAAGAATACAGCGATATTCATATGCCCAACAACAGCGGCCAGCCATTTGTTCTGGGTATGATCTTTATGATCTTCGGATTCTTCATGGTCTTTAACTGGTGGGTAGGGGCTGTGATTGGAGCCATAGGTATTTTCGTTATGATGATCATCAGATCCTTTGAACGCGATCACGGACATTATATTCCTGTGAAGGAAATTGTGGCGACCGAAGAACGATTGCGGGGTGAACAGGTATGAAAATAGATCATTCAGTACCGCTGGAATATAGCACAGAGGAGAACAAAAACCGGATCTTGGGTTTCTGGGTATTTCTCGGGGCAGAGATTGTCATGTTCTCCACGCTCTTCGCTGTCTATTTCACTTTGTGGAATCGCACAGGCGACGGCCCTACAGCGAAAGAGATTTTTGAAATCGGGCCGGTGCTTATTGAGACCTTCCTGCTACTGACGAGCAGCTTTACGATCGGTCTAGCGATCAACAGTATGCGGCAAGGCTTGATGAAAGCGACGATGGGATTTTTTGCAGTCACCTTATTGCTTGGCCTCGGATTCCTCGGTGTCGAGATTTATGAATTCGTTACGTATGTAAGCGAAGGGGCGACGCTGCAAACCAACGCCTTCATGTCCAGCCTATTCACGTTGCTTGGCCTCCACGGGGCGCACGTTACGCTTGGATTGGTATGGGGCGGTGGGCTAATGCTGCAAATGAAGCGTGAAGGCTTCACGCCGGATACGGCGAACAAGTCGTTCATCTTCTCGTTGTACTGGCACTTCCTTGATGTCGTCTGGATCTTTATCTTCAGCTTTGTATACTTGAAAGGATTGATGTGACATGAAAAAACTATTCCCGCTTCAACACGTCATGGGATATGTCTCTTCGCTGATCCTTTCGGTCGTTGCGCTGACCGTTCTGTTCTTCGATATGTCCTTCGGGATGCAAATGACAGTTCTGCTCGTTTGTGCAATCATTCAAATGTCAGTCCAACTGTTCGTATTCATGCACATCGGCGAGACAGGTTCGAAAATGTCGCTATATGCTAATATCGCTTATGCGTTGTTTGTAGGTGTGGTGACGGTTTTCGGTACACTGTTTACGATGATCTGGGGATATCAATAAGCGAATAGGCAAGTTTGATAAAGCTAGATTTATATAAATATTTATATGTTATAGAAATAATAATCACTCTGATCCAAGGGCGAAAGCCTGGGTCAGGGTGATTTTTTTATTCAGTAAATCGCGAATGGATGCCTTTGCGCATAGATGTCTTCCTGGTGAAATAACGGGCTTTGCAGGGACAAGGGTTAATTTTTGTGAGGTTGTGTCCGAAATATAGGTAGGGATGGGTTTCATTTACAAAAAATAATATGATTCGGAGGAAGAAGAGACTGCGTACTATGAATTATTTGGATGAACAGATTCTAAGTATTAAACACGGTTTAACGCCTAAGCATGATGAGGCAAAACTGAGCCAACTTCAACCGACAGATTCAGCTCAGCAAAGTACTGTGCTTAATAAGAGCATGGTATTTCGCATAAAAGATCAGATTGTCACCTTCAACCCGGTGATCGTACTGGATGGGAAAGTCGAAGTGGAAATTCCGAAGGCCTTTCAACTCATGCCCTTGGAGCAAGCTAAATTCAAATATCCTTCAGAGCATCGCCCAAAGGTCATTTACACATCATTTGATGGGACGATCAATATTACTTTTAATCCAACAGAAACGACTTTGGAGCCGGAGGGGCTTCCTGATTTTATAGAGCAAATGGCAGACGTGTTGCGATCTGTACAGCCCATCCGGAAGTGGATGGGTACAGAGTTGATCGTTAATGATTATGGTTTTTCGATCGGGATCATTCGTTTTGTAGCAGCAGGGGTGGACGGCAACCTGTATAACGAAATGCTGTTGTTTGTTCTGGAAGGATATGTGATCATTGGCGCCTTCAACTGTACTGAGACCGACACGGAGGCATGGCTGCCTGTAGCCAGAAGGATAGTGCAAACCTTTAGAGCTGCCACTGACCCCACCTCAACGCTGTTCGAGGAAGGAGATGGTTCAATATGAGTTTGGGATACGAGAACATTCAAGTTCGCCCCTTTGAAAGAATTAACTTGGAAAAGCTCACCTTGACGAAAAAGATTAATGAGCATACCCGGCTGTATTTTACAGGTGTGATTCCAGAGGATCTGCGGGACAGCTATATAGAAACAACGCACAGTTATACAATTATTGAAGTGAGTCAAAAGGATGAGGCGGGCGAGACTAAGCCATTATTCAGCGGAATTGCGCTCTCGGTTGAGGTGAAGGTTGTACGTGATGTGTACTATCTGGAGATTGAGGCCATTTCTCATACCTACCGAATGGATATCAAGCAGCGCACGCGATCTTTTCAGAATACTAAAATGACAATACCTCAATTGCTGGAGCAGATTGGTGAGGATTATGCGGGGCTTGATGTTATTGACGGGGCTACTGACGGGGCCCAGATCGGGCGTATTGCTATCCAGTACCTAGAGACGGACTGGGCTTTTTTAAGAAGGTTGGCCTCCCGTTATCATACAAGCTTAATGCCCGTCGCTCGTTTTGATAGTCCGAAGTTTTATTTTGGAATTGAGGATATACCTGCACATGTGGTTCTGGATAATAGCCGTTATACCGTACGCAAACATATGCTGCCTTTTCGCTACTTTCAGGAGAATGATCAGGCCAGGCTCAGGGAGAACGACTTCATATTTTATGAGGTGGAGACGGATGAGGTGCTGGATTTAGGAGCGCAATTGTCTTTTCAAGGGCATAGCCTATTTGTGATGGAAGCCTATACCGAAATGAGGCAGGGACAGTTAAGGCATCAGTATGTATTGGGGTCTTACCAGGGATTCCGGCAAAAAAGCTACTATCAGGAAAAGCTGGCTGGTGCATCGTTAGGCGGCGTGGTTGTGGACGTGCGTCTGGATCAGGTGCGTATTCATTTGGACTGCGATGAGCAGCAGGAGATAGATAAGGCCTATTGGTTCAACTATTCCACGGCCTATAGTGCTGAGGGACATACGGGCTGGCATGTAATGCCGGAAATCGGCGATCCTGTTTCATTATATTTTCCGGGCAGCCGTGAAGAAGACGGGATTGCGGGAAGTGCCGTTAGGCGAAATACGCAAGGAAGTGCCAATAATAAGCTTTCCAATCCTCAGATGAAGGTGTGGAGAACCCCTCAGGGGAAGGAAATTTGCCTGGGGCCGGATGAACTGGTCATTACGGGGAAAGAAGGGGCTGTATATATCAAGCTGAACGACAAGGATGGCATACATATTGTGAGCAATAATGCTGTAAGCATCTCGGCGGGAGGAGATTTGAGCCTGACGGCTGGGAAGACGATGTCTCTCTCCGCAGGCAGTGAACTGCGCATGGATTGCAACGGCAGTCATATTGAACTTAGCGGTTCAGCCCAAATGAAAGGCAGCGAAGTGAAATCTAACTAGCATAAAGTGTGCCAGGTGGTGTAAATGCAATGGACAAGCCTGTAGAAGGGCAGCAAGAGCAAGTCATTCTTGATGAGGCATGGGCCTCTATTCGTAAAGATTGGGCAATGGCGCTTAAGACCACGCTAGAACAACGTATTGGGGAATGCGTACAGGCATTTAGAGAATATTGCCGAGATATTCGTCAAAAGCAGCTTCAAGGGCAAAAAGGCAGCGTAAGTTACATCACTTACTCTATGCTGCGAACATCATGGCTGGAGCAGCATCCAACTTATATCGTGGAGGCCGCAGATGAGTACTGGGTATTTGATACTGATCCACTCCAATTTGAGTGGGATATTAACTGGGCTTTCTCCTATTGGAGTGATCTACAGCAGCAGGGTCAGGCTGAAGCCATGGAGCGGCGACAACCTCTTTCCGAGGTCGGATTAGAGCAGATGATGCTGGTTGCAGCGACGGAGTTCCACGCATTCATGGTGAGTTTGCTGCGTCTGGCGATGAAACGGGCAGTGCATACTCCCGAATTTCAGGAACTGGAGCGTGGAGAAACATTTGAAATTCGTGTCGGGGAGTATTTGGATCAAAGCGTGTCCGTATATAAGGAAGATCGCCGGAAGCGGGATATACAAGAGGTCAAAGCATGGTTGGAGTTACAAGAAGCCGCCCGTGGGTACGGCTATGAAGCCTTGACGAAGGTTGACCTATCGGAAGGGGATTATAGCCGCCTGGATTTTCGCTATACGGCTTTCCGCGACGTGCAGATGGAGAATAGTCGTTTGCAATTTTGCGTGCTGGTGGGTACGGAGTGGCAGGACAGTCACCTTCAAGGTACTGACTTCACCTCCAGCCTGGTCTATGGAGCGGATTTTAGCGGCTGCTCTCTAAGGAATGCCATATTGGACAAGGTGATGGGCAGTGTAAACGATGCTGATTTATGGCTGGAATGGGAACCGTTAGGATTCAGCGGCGTGAATTTTGCCGGGGTTAATCTGCAAGGGGCTTCTTTGAGGCTAGCTCAGCTACAAGGTGCTGATTTCCGTAATGCCTCGCTGCAGCAAGCTTCATTGATCGGGGCCGATCTAGCAGCGTCTTGCTTTGAGAATGCCGACCTGACAGATGCTAACTTTGCTGGGGCTCATCTGACGGATGTGTCTTTTGCCGGCGCAAGGTTGGCTGGTGCTGATTTCAGCGGCGCCAAGCTGCAAGGCGTGAGTTTTACGGAAGAGCAGCTCCGTGAAGTTAGGGGGCAGATTACGTGAGATATTATCGGCTTAGGATGGATGAGCGGATCAAGCCTCGGATTGAGCCTGTACCGCTGTCTTCATTGCCTATGAAGAGCGGCTTGCAGAGGATGGAATCCTTAGAGGAAGAAGCTCCATTATTTTTAGCTGTACAAATTCATTCGCAATCCGTATTTCCGGACTTTTTGGAATATCCCGTGCCGTTAGTATCCGGTGGCATAAGGGCTTTATTGGAGAAGTATACGCCAGGCTTGGAATGGAGAGCGGCTATACTTACCGATTTGAAGCAAGCCAAGCAAGAGGTGTACTGGGTGCTGCGCCCTCCTGTGGAGAAGTGTTTGTCTGATAGAACCGAATGGTATCCCGATCATACATTGAAGCGTTTAGTACTCCAATACATGAAAGACATGCCCCCTATTTTTCAAATCGCGGATGTGATGGAGCCGTACCTGTTTATCAATTTGGCATTGGCAGAGAGTCTACTTCGCCGTCCATTTATAGGCATAAGACTTGAAAGAGTAGAGATAGAGAGCAAGGAGGGACAAGCCTGATGAAGGAAGCAAAGGTACGGCAAGCGCAGATACAGCCAGGAACTGGCGGGGTCAAAAGCTATGTCGTAGCAGGCGCGATTTTGAGCTGCAGCTATGGCACTCAGCCGACCCGGTTAAAGCGTCCTTTCAGCCATGGGGTATATGTCAAAAATAAAGCGGCGATGAATATTGCGGATTACGTGCCGGGAGAGAATATTCAGTCTTTTGGCAATTGCTTCAGTCCTCATAATCCTGCCGTACAGGCGAGTGACATGGTTGATATTTATGGGGTGAAGAAGGCTCCGTGTATCCCTGTTCTGACCATGCCATGGCTGAATGGGAAAAGCGATATGCTGATTGAAGGTCAGCCCGCTTTGACGCAGGATTGTACTCACCACTGTTTGTATTGCGGGCATATTCGAATTGAGAATGACGGCCAGGAACTGGACTAACCGTCAGAGTCGGGATCAAGTCAGAAGGGAGGATGTGCAACCTTGAGCTTACTTACAGAGGGGATCGGCTATGAGAGCATACGTTTTTACGGTCCCTTTCAGCCGCAGCATATTCAGCAGTTACATATTCATAGAGCTATTAATGAACATGCTTATTTGCAGATGAACGGCATTCTTACCGAAGAGCAAGGGGCTGCCTGGATCGGGCAAACCATGGATCAGGAGCCGATCGTTATTCGCCAGCTGGACGAGCATGGACAAGCCCTAAGAACATTATTCCACGGGATGATCACGGGCCTGTCTATACATTGTGTAAGGGGAGTCTATACTTTTGAGCTGGAGGCTGCCGCGCATTCCTATCAATTAGATGTGAAACTAAAAAATCGTTCTTATCAAGAGCCGCAGCGCACTTATGATGATCTGGTCACGGCACTGGTGCGGAAGTATAAGTACGGGGACGCGATTGATACCGTCACGGACGGCGCCAAGCTGGATAACTTCCTGCTGCAGTATCAGGAGACGGATTGGGCGTTTTTAAAGCGACTCGCTTCCCGATTCGGATCGGTGCTCGTGCCTGAAGTGACTGCAGCATCGCCCAAGATCTTTTTTGGGCTGCCGATAGGCAAGCTGCATAAGCTGGAGCGGGATGTATTCTACCGGGTGCGAAAAACGTTTCATGAGCTGTCTGCTGAGAAACCAGAAGGGCTGGCTGGCTCGTATGTTACCTATACGATTGAAAGCCTGGAGTACTATGCCTTAGGGGATGTGATTGATCTCCCCATCGGGCAAGGAAAGGAACTTGTCGTGGTGCGAGCGGAGACACGTCTAGAGGATGGAATGCTCCGTACACGATATGATCTTCAAGCTGAACATGAAATTCGTTACGTGCGGGTTGAGAATGAGCAGATTACGGGAATTTCGTTACTAGGAAAGGTGGTTCATGTAGAACAGGAGCGTGTACAGCTTAAACTGAAGATTGACCCCGAGCAGCATTCTGCATCCTGCTGGTTTCCTGTAGCCACCCGTTATGTGGCAGAAGATCATAGTGGGTGGTATAATATGCCGGAAATCGGGGATCAGGTGGAGCTGTATCTGCCTACAAACCGCGAGCAGGATGCCTATGTCACCGATGCATTACGCCAGCAGCGTACTCATGAACAACCGGATGCCAGGGTGTGGCAGCATGCGCGGGGAAGCGGTGTAGAGCTGTCTAAGCGAGAGCTGAGGCTGCACTCCCCAGGCAAAGTATCTATTACGCTTCATGAAGCTAGCGGCGTTGCCATCAGCAGCCCGGGGAATGTACAAATTCAAGGCGGCGACGTTAAGCTGGAGGCGGGGAAGGGACTATCGCTAAAAGCTGGCACAGCGCTATATCTCAAAGGCGGAGCTAGCAGCATGGTGCTGGATGGTGAAACAGACCTCAAAGCTCCAGTGATTGAGCAGGAAGGGACGGTAAAAGCCCCGGTCTTTGTCACCGACCTGCCTCCGGTATGGGAGCCTGAGATAGTGAGTGTACAGGCGTATAAGGCATCCCAATCTTCTGCCGCATCCGATACTTCATCGGGGAATGTAAATAGCACTTCAGCCAAAATTACAAGCCCGGCTGCTGAAGCTGCAGCTAATACCATGTTGGTTACGGAATCTAAACTGGTGGGTTCGATTCCGGCAATGACGGGCGTTCTATTAAGTGCGTTGGGAGGGCCTGCGAATAAGGCTGTAGGCGTGGCGCTGCAAGCAGCGGCGGTAATTCCTGTGCGAAGTGATGGGAAAGCTCAAAGTGTGCCCGTTAATAACCCTTTGCATCGACTAAAGCAATTAGCAGGTCTACTCATGCAAGGACTGATTGACCAGCGAATTTACGAAGAAGAAAGACAGGCTTACTACACACAGTGGATTTTAGGCAAGATGGTAACGAGTGCGCGTCAAGTGTCTCATTCAAATCATAAATTGGAATTGATTTATCACTTATTGAATGAATCAAACAACATCTATCAAGCCTACCATGAGGTACCTGAGGATGTGAGAAGGCGTTGGGAGCCCCCAAGGTATTTTCCAAGTGGATATGAAGATACGAATCGAATAATTCTAGAAGTACAAGCATCGTTAAATTGGTCTGATGCATTAACTGAAGATGTGGCGAAGCGAGTTGCAGAGAAGCAGAGTTATGATGATATAGTAAAAGAAATGGAATGGAAGCACAGAATAAAAGTAGGGGGCGGTTTAGCTACTATTTATACGAGTTACAATGCGGAAGGTGCGGGATTGTCATTAAATGAACTCTTTACGGGTTACACCCATAATTCTAGTGAAGTACCGTACATAAGGGGTGGTGGGTTCAATGTCAGAAATCCTAGCCTAAATCGTAAAAAGACTGAGTTTAAGACCATGACACAAGCGGAATTAGATAAGTTCGCCAAGTCTGTTAAAGATAGACGACCTAAGGATGATCCTAGGAATACTACAGTGGAGAACCCTAAGGAGACGCTGGAATCACCGAATCCGAGTAATTCTACTAAGGGGACGGGTAAAGCTGATGATTTTGCTAAAGAACCTTTTTTACCTGATGAGGCATATGGTAAGAATCTGCCCAAATTTGTTGAACCAGGAACAAAAAGCCTAAATAAATACGACGAATTCGGTAATCTTAAACAAACTAAATACTATGATGATTACGGAAGAGAAAAGGGATGGATTGATTATTCTAATCATGGCTATCCTGAGAATCATAGTGTTCCACATTGGCATGAGGTACAATGGAATGAGAAATATCCAATAGGAGGGTATAAAATTGACCATCGTATGGATACAAACCCACCTTTTTAGTGAGAGGCGTGAAAAAGTATGTTGAAATTGCGATATTCTGATGCAAACAATAATAGTAATTTTATTATCAATTTACTTGAAGTTATCAATAAAAAATGGAGTAACATATATTGGGCTGTGGGTGATATTGAAATAATACCTAAATATAATGGTGATTATCCTGGTACTGGACAAAATAAATCTATTGAAGTAGCTTTTAATTTTGGAAACAAAGTTGAAAGAGAAAAAATTGCTTATTTGAAACTGTCGCAGTTCATGGAAGTACTAGAAGATACTCAAACAATAAGGAACGCTGTTCTTATTTGCTTTCCGAACGACGTCCCATTTGATTACAATCTTCGTCCAAGGGTTGAGGCAAACAAACTTAACAAAATTCAGCATGAGTTAGCACAATTAGAAATTAGAATTTTAGATGGCGATTTATTTTACATTTTGTCGAAAGAGAGAGAGATTACCTTGTTGCTAGAGGAACAGTTGCAGGAATTTATCCTGACTTAATCAATGGCAAATAATTTGAATACCTTGATTGGCTTCGTGCCTGTCAAGGTTTCTTTTTAGGTGGGGGATACCCAGTGTCGAATGAATCCAACATTCCTTCAATAACACTACCCGTATAATGTTTTCGTCATATTGATTGTACGCACACATAAAGTCGAAAAGTATAACCTAAATATCGCAATAGAGATACATTAAACAGGTCGAATTTGGTTAGATAACACCATCATTGACCTGTTTTTTTATTAGCCTTGCTTTCTCCTCTGCTTATGTAAATATTTGGCTTTCTGTAAATAACTTTCGCAACTATCAGAGGGGGAATAAGTATGAATGTCATCGGTTACGTTCGAGTGTCTACCCAAGGACAAGCCAAGGATGGTTACAGCTTGGCTTATCAACAGGATGAAATTCAAGCGTATTGTAAACAGCAAGGTTGGACTTTGCTACACACCTTTAGCGATGAAGGGATAAGTGGGGCAAAGGTGAATGAAGATGCGTTAGAAGTGGATAGAGCAGGTTTACAGGACTTGCTCAAATATCTATCCAGCACAAGGTCGATATTGTCATCACCTTGAATACAAAGGGAGCATGGGTTGAATTTTATAGCTACAAAATAGACGCTGATGGATTCATCATAGACTCCACAAAAGTTGTATCAAGAAAATTAACGGAGTGAGAAAATTGATAAAATACATGGATAAACGAACATTTAAAGACCACATGCTACAAGCCTTAAAGGAAATAGCAATATCTCGAAATGTAAAGTTAGAAGATAATTGCAAGTTTACAGTAGTACCTGTAATTGAACATGGTAAATCTCTAAATTCTACTGATGAGTATTTGCATCGTGGGATGTTTAATGAAAAAAAATTGAGTGGAAGGGAATTTGACCTCGAAGCAGTGGTCAATATGCTAGCGTGCAGGCTTCCATTATGCCCTCTCTGGATTAACGTAGCACTCAAAGAAATTAGAGAAGATATGACAGTTATTGAACTACAAATTAGTTTAAGATTTCGTAATCCTAGCTTGCTACAAAACCAAGACACTGGTCATCCGCCTTTTAAGTCTATTATTTAACTGTAGAACTGATAACGCAAGACCCTGACTGGCTTCATGTCTCTTAGGTTTTGGAGGGGGGACGAATGAGCCTATCATTTAACCAATAACAATTCTAACCCATGTAATACCCGTATAAAAATTTCTTCATTTCGGTTTTTACGCACATCAAATGCTTTAATTTTATAACCTAAATAACGCTATTCCGTTACGATGAACAGGTTGATTATGGTCAGTTACCACATGATTGACCTGTTTCGTATTATTAGGTCAGCCAGAGATCTCTGGTTGGCCTATATTTATTATGATGAGTCAATTGCCAATGAGACTCATATTCCATTTACTCCATAAAAAAAGTGAGGTGAAGGAATAAGCTCTTTCCCACTTGAATTATGAGTAGGAATGAGCCTTTTTTGCATACCCAAGATTACTCTCTCTGTCTTATTATATCGGTAGGTTCTCCCAGTATTTTGGAAAAGTCAGATATTTATTTTGTGCAAGCCCCGTTTTTCTAACCAACACACTCTGATACATATCCTTCAATGGTAAGTAGGGGCATCAGAACGTCCAACAAGGTAATCAAGGCTTACGTCAAAATAATCAGCTAGAGCGTAAGCGATATCTAGACTAGGTATTCGCGTTCCTCTTTCCCAATGACTAACAATGGATCTGTCAACTCCTAAAGAAGCAGCAATGTCTTGTTGTGAGATTGACTTTTCAAGGCGTAAGTTTTTAAAACGCTTCGCAAAAATTTCTCGATTAAACATAAACAGCTCCTTGACTGTGACTAGAAGTCACTATATAATCAAAGTGCAAGTCGTGACTTTTAGTCACGCTAAATTGATACAATGCTGATTAATAACTAAACAATGTAATTGTTTTTGATAGGCAGGATCACGAGTGAAAATAAAGCGGCGCACTCTCAGCAAAGAAACGCACATCCTTCACAGAACTGCCTGAAAGGCAGACTGCACATTTAATCTATCATGTGTCAGTCTTTCTTTCAAGGAGCCGCAATTCAATTGAAGGGAAGAGGAAAATGAGAAGTATTTTAGAAGCGTTATATTGTGGAGATATTCGCCCTGAAGAAACGATTGTGCCAATTGATCCTAAATACCGCGCCTTAAATCGAAAAGTATCTGAAGCTATGAAGATATGGGAGAAGAAGTTATCAGCAACAGAACTCAGTCAGCTTGAAGAATTACTTGATTTGCGAAGCAAGTCAGGATCAATGCATTCTACTGCTTCTTTTATCCGTGGATTTCAACTTGGCGCACTAATGATTAATGAAGTATATGCAGCACGAAATGAGATCGTAGGTGATTGAGTATCTCTTTATAATTATTAATGTGACATACTAGCATTGCAGATAATTCATCAAAAGCTTATTTCTGCCTGATTGTAGTGGGAATAAGCTTTTTGATTGTGGTGGTAAAGCGGTCGGTGTATATATCTAAGATTCGTGTTAGATTGGAATGAGTATTTACAAGCTCTTTACATACCCTGTAGGGGTATAATATAATGAACTAGAGGGAAAGGAGTGATACCGGCATGACAGAACCGAGGGAGAATGGACATCATTGCGCGGATGAGGCTTGTCCGGCAGGGGATTCCGCCTCCATAGAAAGGCGCAGCCATCATTCGGAAGAGTTGAAAGGCAATCTCACCCGGCGCCTTAACCGGATTGAAGGGCAAATTCGAGGGATCAAGGGCTTGATCGACAAGGACACGTATTGTGACGACGTGCTCAACCAAATTGCTGCTGTACAATCGGCTCTGAACAGTGTTGGTCGGCTGCTGCTGGAAGGCCATATGAAGAGCTGCATCATAGAACGCATTCAGGCCGGAGAGACAGAAGTGGTCGATGAGCTCCTGGTTACAGTCAATAAGCTCATGAAATAAGAGCCGATAGGAATACTAAAGATCTACGCTGATTCGATGTAAAGTTACGTCTAGAATATTATCGCGAGCAATTATCGCGACCAAAAGCTAAAGGAGGAGGAAGTGCTGTGCAGACTGTTACAATTCATGTAGAAGGCATGTCATGCAATCATTGCGTGAACTCTGTGGAGGGCGCGGTATCTAAGCTGGGAGCAAGTGCCAAGGTAGACCTGTCCGCCAAGAACGTTACGGTTACCTATGACGAAAGCAAGGTAAGCGTAGGGGCAATCAAGGAAGCCATTGAAGAGCAAGGTTACGACGTAGTAGAAAAGTAGATAGATCAAGGCTGCCCGGAGGCAAAAAGAATCAAGCGCTTCCGGGCTGTTTTTATTGGAGGAGCTGACTTCATCTCTGCAAGCGTCTGATCATTCATTTTAACTAATCCAAGTGGTCGAAGCCTCTTCGACCTTCCAGGCCCCTTCCTCCAACGTTAGTTCAATATGAGCGCTAATCGCCCCGTTTCCAGCACGGTACTTCATGCCTTCTATGACAGCGCCGTTCACACTGATTTCAACTTTGTCGATTTGGAGCAGCACGCCGCTCAAGACCATGCCGTTGTTATGGTAAGCTTCACCTTCGCTCTCCTTGAGCTGATCGAAGGTAGCGTCCTTAAGCGGGACGGCAAAACTGCCCATGTATTCCTCGATGTATCGCTTATCCTCGTCCGTTAATTGCGACAGCACGCTGAAATCGATGGCTATGTACTTCATGTCCTCGTTCAAGGCTTCATCGATCGTCATCATCGCTTCGAAGACCAGGCCGTAAAGCTGGCCTGCGCTGCCATTGGCGTTTTCGCTCCATCGTTTTTCATCAATTTTCTCTTGTTCTAAGAATCCCATTCCGATCTGCTCCGCTTCGAGAGAGCTAGTCTCGGCAACGGTTGCTGTATCAGCAGGCTCCGGGAGTTGGTTCGTTACGGCAGAGTTCGGATCGACTGGCTTGCCGCTTAATTCTTTGTTATCTGTGCACCCTGTTATTAATAAAAATACAGCAATGGCGCATGCGCCGCTTTTTATGATATGCATAGGCTGGCCCCCTCTCATTTAATAAACGACTCCAGGGACGTATTAGTTGCTTGGTGATTGGAATAAATTGGGCAAATGTGTTATTGAATATATATCAGCACGAAATGGATCTGATAATCGCTGCTAAACGGGCAAGGCCATGCTCCATATCTTCTATTGAAGCGAAAGCATAAGAAAGGCGTATATATTGATTCGCATCGCGATCGTAAAGATGGCCGGGATTAATTAGTATGTTCTGACGAAGTGCTTGGTCGAATAGCGTTCTTGCTGAGAGCTGGGCCTTCAGTTTCAACCAAATATAAAAACCGCCAGCAGGCGTATTCCAGCTCGCGATTTCAGCAAAGTAGCGGTTCAGGCAGTTCAGCATGGCGGCGCGGCGCGCTCTCAGCAGCTCGCGTACTTGCTGTACGTGCTGCTCATACATCCCGCTGCTAAGCCATTCTGCGGCAACCTGCTGCGATATGGCGCTAGAGCCATAATCGCTTTGCATCTTAATATCCGCGAGGCGTTCCAGTACAGGCTGCGGGCCGGCAATCCAACCGATGCGGAGTCCCGGGCTAATTGTCTTGGAGAGACTGCCGAGATAAAGGATATTCCCAGTCCTGTCCCGAGCCTTGAGCGGATTGGCGGGGGGAGCATCCAGCCACAAGTCGCGATACACATCATCTTCGATTAGCGGCAGGCCGCTAGCTTCACTGGCGTTCATCAATTGCATGCGGCGCTCCTCGCTCATCATCGTACCCGATGGATTATGAAAAGTAGGTATCGTGTACAACAAAGAGGCATTGTACTGTCTCGCGTAGGCATTAACCAAATCTGCCCGAATGCCATCCGAATCCATTGGAACGCCGCGCAGCTTCATGCCGGCGGATTGGAATACGGGAACGGAGTACAGGTAGGAGGGACGCTCTACCAGCACGGTAGAACCTCGTTCAAGCAAACCTACGGATATAAGCTGCAGTGCCTGAAGCGCGCCGGAGACGATGAGCACGGAAGAAGCCGAGACCGTGATGCCATGCTGCTGGAGCCGGGCGGCGAGCAGCTCGCGAAGCGAAGGATCTCCCATAGGCTCCCCGTACCCCAATGGCGGAGTCCGATCGGCTACGCGCCGGAGCAGAATGCTCGTCTCGCGATCCGGCAGCAATTCGGGCGATAGCTCGCCTGTTCCAAGCCGGATGATGCCGGGGCGGAATTCGGCACGGTTAATTTCTTGGACGGCTGGGAGATTGGGACGATGGATTCCGGACTTGACGTATGTCCCCCAATCCGTGGGAGGCGTCACGGCAAGGGCGCCCCATGTATGGTTGATCACCCGAGTGCCGCCGCCCTTGCAGCCTTCCAGCATACCGGCAGCGGTGAGTTCATCGAGTGCCGTCACGATCGTGCTGCGGTTGACGTTGAAGGCTTCGGCTAGCTTACGCTGCGAGGGAATGCGGGTGCCGACGGGCCATTCGCCGCCGACGATTTTGTCGCGAATATATTGCGTAATTTGAACGTGCAGCGGAGTAGCCGATTGTCGGCTACTCCGCTGCCAATGCGTTTGCTCCATAAATAAGACCTCCAGCGGATAAAAGAGGAGATGCACGAGGCACCTCATTAAGTTAGATTTAGTTCTATCATATAATTTGGTTGGTTTGCAATCCGTCCAAATGGCTGGAGCCAAATCCATTCCTCTGCTCTACAATGAGAACAGCTGATTGATAAACGGAGGAATAATGAATGTGGGAAGCGTTGATTTATGGATTTGTACTGGCGTTTGGATTGATACTGCCGCTGGGTGTGCAAAATATTTTTATATTCAGCCAAGGGGCCGCTCATCCTAAATTGCGGCATGCTCTGCCTGCGATCGTTACTGCATCTATATGCGACACTTTGCTTATTTTGCTTGCAGTAGCCGGGGTTTCTCTAGTCGTTCTGACGATATCCTGGTTGAAAATAAGCTGTTCATTCTCGGTGCCTTATTCATGTTGTACATGGGCTTGTCGATTTGGCGCAGTCGTCCCGAGCTGCCTGCCGCTGGTGAAACCCGACTTGCAGCGGGTAAACAAATTATATTCGCGGTCTCGGTATCCCTGCTTAATCCTCACGCGATTATGGACACGATCGGGGTTATTGGGACAAGCTCTCTTCGTTTTGAAGGACTGGAGAAAGGTCTCTTTGTCGCGGCTACCATCGGCGTATCCTGGATATGGTTCTTCGGGCTTGGCTGGGCGGGACGCCTCATCGGGGGATTGGATCCGAGCGGAAAAAAACTGAGGCATATCAATAAGCTATCAGCAATTATCGTCTGGGTCATGGCTGGTTATATTATATTCCAGTTATTATGGTAGGAGCAGGGATGAAATTGATGAAAAAGGAGAGATCGAATCATGCATGGCATGAATAATTCGTTGGATGAAATAAAATCAATGAACGAGACAATTGCATTGCTGCTTAATCACCGTTCCATTCGCAAGTTTACAGACCAAACGCTAACGCCCGAGCAGGTAGAAATGATCGTTGCGGCCGCCCAATCGGCATCTACTTCAAGCAATGTCCAGGCATATAGCGTTATTGCTGTCATGAAGGATGACCTTAAGAAGGAGCTGGCTCGTCTAAGCGGTGATCAAGCTTACGTGCATAGCTGCCCTGTCTTTTTAGTATGGTGTGCCGATCTGTCGAGATTGAAAAAAGCGGCGCAAACTCATCGCCCCGGCGAAGAAACCTATGAGGGATCGATGGAAAATTTGATCGTAGCGACAGTGGATACCGCTTTGGCGGCCCAGAATGCAGCGGTTGCTGCGGAATCACTGGGTCTTGGCATCGTTTACATTGGAGGCATTCGCAATCATATCGCTGAGGCATCCAGCCTGCTCGGTTTGCCGGAGCTTGTCTATCCGCTGTTTGGCATGTGCGTTGGATACCCGGATCAGCAGCCTGATCTTCGGCCCAGGCTCCCGCAAGAAGCGGTTTTGCACTGGAACAGATATGATGCTTCCACCGCAGACACGCAGGTCGAACGCTATGACGAGATCATGTCGGCATATTTGCGTGAAAGAACCGGCGGGGCAAAAGACACGCCTTGGTCGGTGCTGATGGCGGACAAGCTCGCTCAGCCGTCGCGGATGCATATGGGGCAATTTTTGCGTGAGCGGGGCTTTGGCAGGCAGTAATAAGATTCTTGAGTATTGGAAAGCCTCTAGATACCGTAAAAACGGCGAGTGTTCTCGCGCAGCTGAAGGCAAGCCGCTTCAAAAGTGATCTTCTGAATGGAGGCCCAGGCATGGGCGACCTCCAAGATCATGGGCGGCTGAGTCAGCTGCCCTTCAAATATGCCTTTGAATGGCCAAGGGCCGTCCGTTTCTACCATAACTCGATCGAGAGGATAACTGCGGGCCAATTCGATAATTTCTGCTTCATTTAGCAGATCAGGGGTAAAAGAAATATAGTAGCCCCGTTCTGCCATTCTTTGTACCGTATGCTTAGCGCCTTTAAACCAGTGAAAATGCGCTTTGTGAATATGATGCTTCTCCAATAAGTCGCAAGCAAGGTCAGCATCCTCATACACAGCATGAAGTACGACGGGCTTATCATGTTGTTTGGCAAAGCCGAGGAACTGTTCCAGAAGCTGTACGTAAGCGGTCATATCGATGTCGCTGCCTTCTCTGGTCATTTGACGGCGTAAATAATAAGGCAGTCCAATTTCCCCGACAGCGATCATGTACTGGGCATGGAGCTGCATCCAGGAGAGCAGCTGCCGGAGCTCTTCTTGAGAAGGCAGAGGATTTTCCGGATGAAAGCCAAAGGCAGGATGAACAATTCCAGGATATAATTTTGACAGGGCCAAGTTCGTCTTCGACGATTCAAGGTTCGTGGATACCGAAATAAGTCCATCGACTCCGCTGGGGCGCATTTTTTTAATCAATTGATCTATCGCTGCATCCTCATACTGATCCAGGTGAATATGGGCATCAATCATGGTTGGATCATCCCCTCCTCATGGTCTGATTTATTGGGTTTCCCCCTCATTATATCTACTCGCTAGATTAATCACAGCTGCTGCCAGGCTAAATCAAGACATAATGCTGACAAAAAAAGAGAGGAAGGTCACGTGGCACAATAGCAGAACATGGTATAATTTTCATATAATTAACCTGTTGAACTAAACGTCGGATCAGCGTTTTATGTATGAAGTCAAGGAGGATTGCTATGATCTTCAGCAACGGCAGTGCCCAATCGGCGCTCGAAGACCGTGGGTACGTAAGGTTTCGTCCATACTCAGCCCCCTTTATAGCCCATATGCAACAAATGGGATATCGCTCAGAACAGAGCTTCCCGGACTGCCAATTTTCGTATCGATCGAAGGATGAATTGCTGCTTCTGCTGGAGTGTAGTCGCAAGTACAATTTTATGTGTGGAGAAAGGCTGCTGGTTTCGCTGGCGAATAAAGGGAGCGAGCACTCTTCGCTATGGCTTGGAATATGTCAAATGGAATACCGTGTAAAGAACAATGACGTGCTTGGCGTAATCGTCGATAAGCTGTTCGAAAACCATATTCAGCCGATCGTCAATGCAGATGAAGAGATTGTCGGCTATGAGTTTTTGCTGCGGCCATCGTCGAAGAAAAGACCGTTCAGTCCCCTTGAATTGTTTGCGATCGCACGCGAGAGCGGGCTGCATTCCTCCCTTGATCAGGCGGCAAGGCTGGCGGCAATCGAGACGAGTGCACAACATTTGCCGCGGGGAATGAAGAGATTCATCAACTTTTTGCCATCCTCGATCGAATATCCGTGCCGCAGCTTGAATGATACATTTAAGAAAATTGAGCAGCTTGCCCTGGATACGCGTGATTTTGTATTCGAAGTGGTGGAAACGGAGCGAATCCGGCATCTTGCGCATTTGCAGCATATTTTTGAAGTGTGCCGCAGCTATGGGATAGCTATGGCACTGGACGATGTCGGAGCAGGATTCTCGTCCGTCGAAGAAATGTCTCGGCTTCAGCCTGATTATGTGAAGATTGACCGGAGCATCGTAAGCGGCTGTAGAAATGATGCCCACAAGCAGCGGCAAATTAAAGATATTATTAGACGCGCTGTTGATTTTGGTGGAAAAGTACTCGTTGAAGGCGTTGAGAGGCGAGAGGACTTTGAATTTTGTCTGGATAGCGGGGCTGTTCTCGCGCAAGGGTATTTGTTTGGCCGCCCAGGAAAACCATAGGAGCCCGAGAATACAATTCGCGTGACTTAAATACTTATGTATTGAGGAATAAAACAATGTCTGCCAAGAGAGGGCTGGACAGCCCTCTTACCGTATTTTTACAATTAATTTGCTTTTTTCCTTCGTGAAGGATATAATATCAATAGTTGATTAAAGTGATGCAGCATCAATATTCACACGTTGAAAAGAGTGTCACCTTTTGAGATGGAGCTTTTTTCAATGTGTGAATTTTTTATGTAAAAATGAACATGTTAATATTTTTAGGAGGTACCCTTAATGGAAACTGGAACAGTCAAATGGTTTAACGCTGAGAAGGGCTTCGGCTTTATCGAAGTTGAAGGCGGAGATGACGTATTCGTTCATTTCAGCGCAATTACTGGCGAAGGCTTCAAGACTCTTGATGAAGGCCAACGCGTACAATTTAACGTAGTTCAAGGCAACCGCGGCCCGCAAGCCGAAAACGTCGTCAAACTGTAATACAGGCAAAGCTGCTCTTAACGAACTCGTTAAGGGCAGTTTCGTTAAGATATAAGAAAGCACAACACCTAGAACAATCATCCTTATATCGCGGGGGCAGCATTTGAGTCTCAAGAGCAATAACCTATACGAATGAGCAACGAACCAAAAGGCGGTCTGTCTACTGTGAAATTACGTCGATAGACGTTTTTCTTGTTTAAAGGGGATAGGGTTTCCCTATATAAAGTAGCCTTATAACCCAAAGGAGGGAAAACATGAATTACCGTAAAAAAACGTTAGAAGAAATTCCTGAGGAGAATACACCGGTATGGTCGTGTACTAGCGAGAGCTGCAACGGCTGGATGAGGGATAATTTTGCGTTTGATTACACTCCGGTATGTCCTCTGTGTTCCTCTGCCATGGAGAAAGGGATGCGAATGCTCCCTCAACTGGTGAATACGAACTTGGATCAGAAGACGTTGTCTAAAGGCGTGAAAATTGACCAATAAGTCACCGACCCATAATGAAGCAGCTGTACTCCACTGGAGCTACAGCTGCTTTTTTGTGCTGAGCTTAAGGACTTTGGCAATTTGAATATCGGACGGCCAGCCTTAACCCTGCTGGTTATGGCTTTTCCAGTATAAAATGGCGATTTGCGTTCGGTCGCGGACTTGGAGCTTGGCGAGAATGTCGGTGATGTAATTTTTAACGGTGCCTTCGCTAAGGAATAGCTTTTGGGCGATCTCTTTGTTAGACATGCCTTCCGCGATCAAGGTGACGACGTTATGTTCAGCTGCCGTAAGTCCAGCTTCTCTCAGCTTATTCGCTCCCCCCTCAGAATTTGCATTTGTCCCTGCGTTCGGGGCGCGAAGCATTCCGGTCAGCTTCCTGGCGATGTCGGGATGAATGAGCATGCTGCCGCTATGCACTGTTTTGATCCCTTGAATCATTCGGTCGGGAGGGATGTTTTTAAGCAAATAACCGCTGGCACCGCTCTGTAAAGCCTCAATGATGAATTCATCATCATCAAATGTGGTCAGGATCAGCACGGCAATTTGCGGAAAAAGCGCTTTGATTCGCTTCGTACCTTCAACGCCATCGCATTCCGGCATGCGGATATCCATAAGCACAACATCCGGCACAGCGACTTCGCCATTCTGCAGCTTGCTCACGGCCTCAACACCATGACTTGCCGTGCCAACGACATCAATATGCGGATCCATCCTAATCAGGATCGACAGACTCTCCCGGATGAAGGGGTCATCGTCTACGATAAATACAGATAAATTCCGATTCGTCATGATTATCTCATTCACTCCTGCCTGGTTATAACACTTCTCCTTGGCGTGCGACAGGAAGCCGGGTCGTTACTGTAAAGCAAGGCTCCAGTTCAACTTGAAGACTTCCCCCGGCAACCTGGCATCGCTCGCTCATTCCTGCTATTCCTAATCCAGCCACATTATCGAAATCTTCGTGAAGCAAAGGCAGTATCCCGTTATTGCTTACCGCCATACGAATTTCGTTCTCGCTATAGCTGAGTTTGATTTCAACGGCATCGGGCCGCCCGTGTTTCAGAGCATTGGTCAAGGATTCACGCGCATTTTTGTAAAGAATGATTTCTAGGCTTGGATATAAAGGATAGGGCTGGCCTTCAACGGACAGGGCCGTGCGAATGCCATTCTCTCTGCCGATCTCTTCAAGCATAATTCTTAGCGCCTGAATGCCTGTTACCTCGGAAGGCGGCTTCAGCCGACGCACCGTGGCACGCAATCCATCCATTCCCGTCAATAGTTGATCCCGAATTTGCACAAGCAGGCTCATCCCTTTGTCCGAATCGGTCGGAATGACATGCAGCGCAGCCTCCATCATCATTTTCGCACGTATAAGACGATGCCCTAGGTCATCATGGAGTTCTCTGGATATCCGTGTCCGTTCCTCGGCTTGAGCGGCTCCTTCCACCTGCTTGCTGAATAGCAGTATTCGTCGATTTGCATCATGGAGCTCGTAATGTCGTCTGCGCAGATCGTCGTAGGTTTGCTGGAGCTCGTTTTTTTGGGCGCTAATATGCTGGAGGTAGGCGAGGATCGCAGCTATAAACACCAAGAATAAAAGTATGCCAAACCGCCAGCTAAGCGGCTCGGACTTCATAGCGAAATAAAGCGTGCCAAGATGAAGCGCAAACATATTTACTTGAACAAACCGACCGGGCATGGACGGGTAGATGAACACTGGAGAAAGAGCTGCCAGGCTTACTAGCCCGCCATAGGTATAAGAAAGCCAGGCGGAAGAGGCTATGAGCAGCAGACACCATATGGATAAGTAAGTGTTCTGCCTTATGAAACGCCCCAAAATGGCTACAGTAAACAAGACTAGAATATGTATGACATATCGTTCATAGGGAGAGTTTTGCAGTAAAAAAATATGAAAAAATCCTGGAATCAAAATGATTCCGTACATGAAGGGAAGAAGCATAGGCTTCGCCATTGTTCTCAACCCTTTGCCTGAAAATAAGATGATCCTATTATAGCATAACCGCTTTAATGATTAGGGCGCAGAGAGTGGTGACTTTCGTCATTTCTTATTGGTGACCATCGTTACCTTACGTGGGAGGAACGGCCTGATACAATGGAATAAAGCAGTTACAAGGCAGGGGGCGAACGTAGGATGGCTTTTGTAGAAGTAAAAAATGCTGTGAAACGATATGGGGACAAATTGTCTGTCGATCATTTGAATATGGAGATAGAAGCGGGGGAGATATTTGGACTGCTTGGCCCGAATGGAGCAGGAAAGAGTACGACGATGAATATGATTGTCGGGCTGCTGCCGATGGATCAAGGACGTATTACTGTCGATGGGATCGATGTGAAGGAACGTCCGTTAGAGGTGAAGAGAAGAATCGGGCTGGTTCCGCAAGATCTTGCTTTATATGAAAATATGCCGGCTGCGGATAACGTGGCGTTCTTTGGCAGACTGTACGGCCTGCGGGGATGGGAGCTGAAGGAACGCGTTAAAGAAGCGCTAGGGTTCGTCGGTTTGGAGGAGCGGGCCAAGCAGCGGCCGCATACCTTCTCAGGGGGAATGAAACGGCGCCTGAATATTGCCTGCTCAATCGTGCACCGCCCGAAGCTGATTATTATGGATGAGCCGACCGTGGGAATTGACCCTCAGTCGCGAAATCATATTTTGGATTCGGTGCGGGAATTGAATCGCATGGGCTCGACGGTAATATATACGAGTCATTATATGGAGGAGGTTGCGGCCCTTTGCGACAGGGTAGCCATTATGGATCAAGGCCATGTCATTGCCTGCGGGACGGAGCAAGAGCTGCGGGATCGAGTCGCCGGAGAGGAGAAGATCATTATGAAAGCCTCCGGTGTGGGCGAGGCTGTTCTTACGGAGCTGAAGCAGCATCCGCGTATCATCCGTATGGTGCAAATAGAGAACGGGCTTGAGCTGCATACGTCATCCTCACAAAACGAGCTTCAGGATATCTTGTACGTCTGCGCGAAGCATGATGCCGTCATTCATTCCGTGGTATGCGAGCAGCCGACCCTAGAGACGCTGTTCCTCAATTTGACCGGGCGCACGCTGCGGGATTAGGACTGGGAGGGAACACATGAAGCTATTTACAATTGCCTGGTTCGAGCTGCGAACGCTCACACGGACGCGCGTCGTTTTATTGAATTTATTCTTACTGCCTATGGTGCTGATATTCATACTAGGCAGTGCGCTTACAGGGAATTTTGCGGATGGCACAGAAGCATCCATCGAGACGGCAAGGGTCATGATTGTGGAGGCAACGTCCCAGCCAGAGGGGAATGCGGCAGGTTCGAACGGTATTGGTCTTGGGCTCAAGGAATTTCTGGGCAGCCCTCTAGTCGGACAAAGACTGCAGATAGAGTATATTGCGAGCCGTGAGGAAGCGGTCGAAGCTTTGACCCAGCGGGAGGCGGACTATGCCGTGGTCATTCCGCAGGATTTCGAGCAGCGTGTGCTGGCAGGCATGGAGGCGCACTGGGAACTAATCCCCGGGAAGGACAGCATGAAGAATCATGTCGCCGAAATTATTTTCCAAGCTTATTTGGATGAAGTAAACCGGGTGCAGGCTGCGATTATTGCCTTAGGGCCTAACGGCTTGAGGGAGGCAATGGGGACGGCGATTGCTCTGGATTCCACCTACGTGGAGACAGCGTCCTTGAATGATCAAGGCAAGATGTATTCCGCCTTCCAGTATTATGCGGCATCCATGCTGATCATGTTTCTTCTGTATTCCGGTTTAACCGCGAGCATCAGTCTGTCGGAGGAGAAACGGAACAAAACGCTATATCGCTTGAATGCCATGCCAGTGAGCACTTTAGAAATATTTACGGGGAAAATTGCCGGGAACAGCTTGGTGGCTGCATTACAGGCGGCTGTCATTATTAGCGGCACGTCATTGCTTTATGGCGTAGATTGGGGAAATCATCTAGGGCTGCTCATCCTGATTTGCGGGCTTGTCGTCATGGCCTCCATGATGCTGGCCGTTATTATTACTCTGTTAGCCAAATCATCCGCAGTTGCCCGCTCCGTTGTTGTAACGATAATAGTGGTGATGACCTTCCTAAGCGGCGGATTTCAACCATTACCTATTGAGCTCGTACAGCGGCTGGGCGAATTTACAGTCAATCACTGGGCGCTCCAGGGCACGCTGCGGTTAATGCTTGGGGTAGGGCCTGCAGAAGTGATGCCATATATTTTGATGCTGGGCTTATGCTGCGGACTGTTGCTGATCGCCGGTATCGTTTCTTATCGGAAGGTGGGGTATCATGAGTAGCTTGACGATCGCGTGGAATGTCATAAGACGAACCATCGGGACTAAGAAGGGGCTGCTGGGCTACATATTGCTGCCATGCGTGGTTATTGCCGTTGTCATTGCCCTGCTGGGAAGAGAAGAGATGATGCTGGCCCAAATAGCGTATGTAGATCAGGATCAGGGAACGGCGAGCGCCTATCTGCTGGCGGAACTGGCTAATAAGCCCAACTATACCTTGAAGCCGTATGAAAATGAGGCGAGCATGAAAGAAGCGCTTTTATCGAAAAAAGGGACGACAGGCTTCGTGATTCCGGCTGGCTTTACAGAGGGAATTTACTCCGGTCATGCGCCTAAATTTCAAGTGTATGATTTAATGACGAGCGAAGCGACCTTTACCCTCCGGGTCAATCTGGATGGGATCACGCGCGGGATGATGTCTTCCGCAGAGCTCGTTAAAGCTTCTACGGGTGAGAACGATCTGGATCAGACCGTGTTGGCCCGCGTGTTCGAAGAGACGAGAAAACATCGCGTATCCTCAGTCGATCACAATCTGCGGCTCTATCCTAAGGGGGGGCTCAGCACGATCACCGGTTTTACGCTGATGTTCCTTATGAGCTTGATCAGCAGTTCAGTGACGCAGATCGTCGAAGATCGCAGTAGGCGCACGATGGCTCGCGTATTCAGCGCGCCGGTCAGAACGTGGGAGATTGCCGCAGGAAATTTCCTGGGTAGCTTCTTTGTAGGCGTTATTCAAATCGCCATCGTGCTGCTGCTTAGCCGCTGGGTGCTGCGCTATGATGCCGGAATTCCGCTTTATCAGCATTTTATCGTTCTGGCCGCATTTATGCTTGTGGCGATGGGAATTGCGAGCGCGGCGGCCGGACTGATCCGCAATCCGCAGAACGCAGGCATGCTCAATAGCCTGATCATCACCCCGACCTGCATGATTGGAGGCTGTTTCTGGCCCCTCTCTTTCATGCCGGAATATATGCAGAAGGCAGCCAATTTTGTTCCGCAGAAATGGGCGATCGAGGCGATTGAGCTGCTGTCCTCCGGGAGCAGCCTTCAAGGAGTCGGCGTTCCTCTGCTTATACTGGTGCTTATGGCCTTCGTGCTGCTGATCATCGGTTCAGCGATCCTTCGTCCCAGCGAGGGGGAGGCATAAATTTCCGACTTACACCCTATAATTTTCGGCCATTAAAAACAGGTTATCCGCGGGGGACGATCGGCGTCACCCGGATAACCTGTTGTCGTTTGATGAGACGGGAATTAAATTTAGTGGAAAAAGATTGCATCTCTATATAAAATTTAATATGTTGGAGGAAAGCTAGTTTGTTGGAGCCTGACCTGCAATGCGGCGGTATTCCTTCAGCATGTACAATCGCCAGCTTAAGATCATTCCGTAGGCCAGCAGGAAAAATACAGCACCCGTCTGAAAAAGCGAGATGTATTTCTCGACGACCTCATGAAGGACGAGCCTTAACGCGAGCAAGCCGATCAGGATATACGCGAAACCGCGAGTTCGCTTGGCATAGACCTCGCCGTCGATAATTTCAAATTGAGTGCTGCGATTTAGCGGGTAAGAGAACAACAGCGCACCTACAGCGAAGGCGATTATGCCCCAAAGAACGGGGATGTGTGTCTCAGGGACGATAAACATTCCAAAGCCTGTGGTCATTCCGAGCGGCGGGATAATAATCTTCTTGATCGTCACGGGCCTGCGGCTGGCCTTCAACCGGATAAACAAGGCTAGAATGGCCATAAAGATGGCTCCTACAGTAACAAAGACCTGCATATGAGAAGGACTAAGGATATTCATAAAATGTCCCTTTCTTGAACAAGTGTAGTATTTGTTGTATGCGCTATCCCCAATAGGTGATGGCGAGATCATTATAACATAAATCATATACAGAAATTAAAAATGAGTGTACGACCCCATGAAATGATTTGCGCACTAGTGTTTCAAGGATATAACCGAAAGGGGAAAGAAATATGAATAGCGAGTTTACGGTTGCCTTGCATTGCCTCCTTTTTCTTCACCTCAATGCAGAGTGCATTGCCAACAGCGAGAAAATCGCTGCGAGTGTAGCAACACACCCTGCCCGTGTCCGCAAGGTGCTGAGCCTGCTGAAAAAACAAGGGTATGTGGCGACGAAGGAAGGAGTGGGCGGCGGATATCTGCTTAGCTCCGATTTGAATGCAATCAGCCTAGGCGATTTATATCGCTTGTTCGCTAGAGGCTCGCTTCAGCCGGGGTGGTGCTCGGGGAGCCAAGAGTCGGCCTGTCAGGTGTCCTCGAACATGCATGAGGTGATGAACCGGATTTTTGCTGGAGGCGAAAATCGGCTGGAGCGCTATTTTGATGAAATAAAAGTATCCAAAATAAAGGATTTACTGCAGGACTTGCGAACTGAGTCAAGTAGCATGACAAATAGCTGAGGAGGAAAATTGCGATGAGTATCTTTAATCAAAATGAACAGTATTTCTATGTGGGGGGTTATTCATCCGCACAGGAGCCGGGAATTCACCTTTGTGCCTTAAATATCGATAGCGGGAGGCTTCGCCTTGTTCATAGTACTTCTGGGATAGAAAACCCGTCCTTTCTAATTGTGGGCGGCAGGCCGAATGAGCCACAGTTGTTCGCGGCTATGGAATGCGAGGAGGGCAAAGTAGCTGCATATGGCATTGAGCCAAGCGATGGGCGTCTTACGCTGCTTCGTACGGAAAGAACCGATGGAGCAGGGCCTTGCCATTTATCGTTGTCCCCCTCTGGACACTTGCTTGTCGCCAACTATTCCAGCGGGCACGTCAACAGTTTCGAACTGGATGAGCAGGGAAGCTTAGTTGGAAAGGCTGCCACGATTCAACATGTTGGGAGCGGCTTTCGCCAGGATCGTCAGCAATCAGCTCATGCCCATCACGTTCTCCCATCCAAGGATGGCAAGTACGCCTTCGTATCCGATCTAGGACTTGACCAAGTCATCGTTTACAGATTGGAAGGCGGCAAGCTGATCACCCACCGCGAGGTGGATCTCCCGCCAGGTACAGGCCCAAGGCATTTCACCATTCATCCGACTAATACGATCGCTTATGGCATTAACGAGCTTAATAACACAATTACAGTATATGCTTATAATCCAACGCACGGCATTTTGGAAGTTTTACAGCATGTCAGCACTTTGCCGGAGGATTTCGCCGAGGAAAGCTATGCAGCGGATATTCACTTTTCACCGGATGGAAAATATTTATACGCATCGAACCGGGGCCATGACAGCATTGTCCGCTTCAAGCTGGACGAGTCGACCGGAGGACTGAGCGAACCGGAATGGACAGGCGCTGGCGGGAAATGGCCGCGTAATTTTGCGGTCATTCACGACTATGTGATCGTCGCCAACCAGTTCAGCAACAGTATCATCGTACTTCGCAGAGATCCGGCAACCGGAAGCTTATCGCTTACTGATGGTCAGCTTGAGGTGAAGGAGCCATCATGTGTCGCAGTCGTCCCGCGTTAATTTCCATATAACAACTGAGACCGAAATGAAAGACGAGGCAGGCAGCCTCGTCTTTTTGTCGCGAATAAACACTTGCTCCTTATGGATTATAAGTACTTCTTATAGATTTTTAATACATTTCCAATAAAAGTGTTTGACAAGAAAACCCAGTGCATATAGAATACAATCATAGCATACTAAACAGGTAGGAATAATAAAATAATGTTCTCACCGTACGGACGGAGGAACGCTCTACTTGCCTTGGCAGACACGGTAGCAGTTCGGTCTGACCGTAGAGGTTAGGGCGTTTCTCTTTCTATTTTGCTAAGCAGAAGCTTTACGGGAATAAACGTAGATTACAGAGAGTCTAAAGTGTGTATGGGGAGAGTGAGTGGTAATGAAGAAGGTGTTGAAGCAAGGGTTAGTCGTTAGTCTCGTATTAGCTGTATCCATGGTGGCAGCAGCCTGCGGAAACTCCGGAAATGGCAATGAGATTAACCTCATGAACGTATCCTACGATCCGACCCGTGAATTGTATACCGAATTTAACAAAGCCTTCGCTGCTCATTGGGAGCAGGAGAAAGGGCAGAAGATATCCGTCAAGCAGTCTCATGGCGGTTCGGGCAAGCAGGGCCGTGCTGTCATCGACGGGCTAGACGCAGATGTCGTTACGTTGGCCCTTGGCTATGATATCGATGCGATTCAGCAGGCTGGGCTTATTAATGAAGGCTGGCAGCAGAAGTACGATCATAACAGCTCGCCATACACCTCAACGATCGTGTTCCTTGTTCGTAAGGGAAATCCTAAAGGAATCAAGGACTGGGATGATCTGGTCAAGGAGGGGATCGAGGTCATCACGCCGAACCCGCAAACGTCCGGCGGAGCACGGTGGAATTATCTTGCGGCATGGGGATATGCGCTGCACCAGAACAATAACGATGAGGCGAAGGCGCAAGAGTTCGTTAAGGAGCTGTATCAGCATGTTCCGGTATTGGACAGCGGTGCCCGCGGGGCAACCACGACATTCGTGGAACGCGGACTCGGAGATGTGCTGCTCGCTTGGGAGAACGAAGCTTGGCTGTCGGTGGAAGAGCTTGGGCCCGATAAATTCGATATCGTCTACCCATCGGAAAGTATTTTAGCTGAACCGCCTGTAGCCGTTGTAGATAAAAATGTGGATAGAAAAGGAACGCGCGAAATAGCTGAGGCATATTTAGAGTATTTGTACTCGGAGGAAGGGCAGGCGATTGCGGCAGAAAATTATTACCGTCCTGTTTTGGACAGTGTGAAGAGCAAATATAAAGATGCTTTTCCGGAAATAAAGCTGTTTACTATTGACGAAGAATTTGGCGGATGGGCAGCAGCCCAAGAGAAGCATTTTAGCGACGGCGGCATATTCACGCAAATTTATGCGCCTAAATAACCGACCGAACAAACGGAGGGGCATTCCTGCGCAAACGTAAGGGATGCACAATGGAAAGGATGAACGTTCATGCACAGTAGCACTTCAAAGCGTGGAGTGCTTCCCGGCTTCGGGATCACGATGGGTTACAGCGTACTATATATTAGTTTGGTCGTATTAATTCCGTTATCTGCGCTGCTGCTGAATTCTACGGGGCTGACCTGGGAGAAGTTCTGGGATGTTGCGACAGATTCACGTGTCCTTGCTTCATATAAAGTCAGCTTCCTGACCGCTGCGGCGGCGGGGCTGATTGATACCGTACTCGGTTTGCTGATCGCGTGGGTACTCGTTCGATATGAATTCCCCGGCAAAAGCATCTTCGATGCGATGATCGATCTTCCCTTTGCCCTGCCTACCGCGGTAGCCGGGGTGTCGCTGACGGCGATCTATTCGGCGAATGGCTGGATCGGTTCCTTATTCGAACCGTTGGGGATAAAAATCGCCTTCACACCGATCGGCATCACGCTGGCGCTGATGTTCATAGGCATTCCCTTCGTCGTTAGAACGGTTCAGCCAGTGCTTCAGGAACTGGATGCCGAGGTGGAGGAAGCCGCGGCAACGCTGGGCGCAAGCCGCTTCCGCACGTTCCGTTCCGTGGTGTTGCCGGAGCTGCTTCCGCCGCTGTTGACGGGCTTTGCCCTGGCATTTGCGCGTGGGATTGGCGAGTATGGCTCCGTAGTTTTCATTTCCGGGAATATGCCGATGAAGACGGAAATCGCTCCCTTGCTCATCATGTCGAAGCTGGAGCAGTTTGATTACGCCGGCGCTACGGCTGTGGCCTTGATGCTGTTGATCATTTCATTTGTACTACTGCTGCTTATTAACTCCTTACAGCGGAGAGTGCGCAAGACAGCGAGATAGTATCGCTTAATATATGGGCGCCAATGCCTCAAAGCTGTTGGCGGCAAGCACGAGTCGGATGAAGAGACAAGCAATTGCATGGAGAACTAGAACACGAGAATCTAGCATCCAGAATTCAGGGAGGGATCAGGAAATGGCTGGCTCTGTACCGCTATCCACAAAGAAGCCATCCACGGTCAGACAGCGCAAATTGAATGAGTCAAGCGCTATGAAATGGATTCTGATCGGAGCAGCAGTGCTGGTGCTGCTGTGGCTCATTGTTTTACCGTTAGTTGTCGTACTGTCCGAAGCTCTGAAGAAGGGCTGGGGAGTATACATTGAGGCGATCCGCGACCCGGATGCTTTGTCGGCTTTGAAGCTGACGCTTCTTGTTGCCGTCATTACCGTACCGCTGAATACGATATTCGGCGTAGCTGCTGCATGGGCGGTGACGAAATTTAAATTCCGCGGAAAGCAGCTGCTTATAACTCTGATTGACTTGCCGTTTGCCGTATCTCCGGTAATCGGAGGATTAATCTATGTTCTTGTTTATGGTGCGAACGGCTGGTTCGGCCCGTGGCTGCAGGAGCATGACCTAAAGGTTATTTTCGCTCTGCCAGGGATCATTCTGGCGACCTTGTTCGTTACTTTCCCATTCGTCGCCCGCGAACTCATTCCGCTTATGGAGGATCAAGGGCAGCAGGAGGAAGAGGCGGCAGTCATGCTGGGAGCGCGCGGTTTTAAAGTCTTCTGGAAGGTGACGCTGCCGAACATTAAATGGGGACTCTTGTACGGCATTATCCTGTGTAATGCAAGGGCGATGGGGGAATTCGGCGCCGTGTCTGTGGTCTCCGGACATATTCGGGGAGAGACCAATACGCTTCCTCTGCACGTTGAAATATTGTATAACGAGTACCAGTTCTCGGCGTCATTTGCCGTTGCTTCTTTATTGCTGTTGTTGGCGCTCGTCACCCTGGTATTCAAAAGCTGGTTTACACGCAAAAGTCAGCATTGATAGTTCATGAAATAAGTATGGACACAGGCTGAATTGCCGAGGAGAGGGAGGCGGTAAGTATGGCTAAACCATTAAAGGTTGACGATGTATGGCTAGATCGGATTGCGGGGCTGTTAAACGAGATGGAATTCGGATCGCTCAACATTGTCGTCCACGAAGGGCAAATCGTCCAAGTGGAGCGTACAGAGCGGAAGCGGTACGAAATAGGAGCTTCCAGTTCTACCAAGTCCTCCGGGAACCAGCGCAATGCGGCGAGATCTCTGCGCCAGTCTGGAAGTAGATAGAGAAGACAAAGAATAGATTCATGTGGATATGAAAAGGAAAACAACCCCGAATCCGGTGGCTCGAAAGGTCGGTAGAGACCTGCGAGATGACACAGATATCGGGGTTATTTATGCTTGAATACGTAGATGAAATACAATTAAAGCGATTAAGACTCTTTGGATTCCAATGCCGAATCCGTATCCAGCTCAGGTGAGCCCGCCAGCTGGGCCTCCAACGCGGACAGCTCATTTTCTTCGAAGTAATGACCTACGAAGGGGCGAGCTTTACGCGGCTTGTTACGGCTGAAGCGAAAGCCTGCTATAAAAAGCAGCAGCTGCAGCGTAAATATATACGGTGCCCATGGTAAGCCTACCATATGGAGCAAAGCAGTTAGGGCAATCACAACGGCCAGCCAGCGCTGCAGCAAAGAACTGGACGATTCTCTCCTCCAGCCCCTGAGAAATGGATACAGTATTAGCAGTGAGAATAGGCAGGAGAGAAAGCGAGTCCAAATATATAACGCGACCCACCACTCGCCTAACGCGTTCCAGCCTTCATCCCCGATATAGCCGAGCTGATCCAAGGAGCCTAGGAGCCAAATAACCAGCGTAAATATACTAATCGTAAATATAAACGGGAGCGCATGATGGAACTGCTGCCACAAAGACCAGCCCCAACCGGGCTTCTCTATGCGGCGCAGCAGCACGCTGCGCTCTTCTACCAATCGTTCTGTCTCGCGTTCGATTGTTCTCAACAGCAGCGTAAGGCGCATTATGTCCCCTTCATCCATCGTGTACGCCGTAATCTGTGCCAGCAAATCCTCTGTAGCATACGGTGCGGCCTTACAGGCCAGCAATTTATCGATCAACTGCGCATGCTCGGCAGATGACGGCTTATTCTGACGGCCGATTTCCCGAAGCAGCGCTCCCGTGGCTGCGGCATACAGCTCCAAGCTGCGATGCAGACGGTCAAGCCGCATGTTGATCTTGTATGTCGTCCTACGCTTGGAGGCGCCATATTGCCAAACGAACAGTATAAACGCTGGCGCTAAAATGACCGCTACAGGACTATACAGAAAAGGCCACGCTAACCAATCCGAAAGTGACACCCGAACCACCCTTTCGATCTTCCTCATTCCACTATTGCATACGTTAGGTACGTTTTTCAAGCGGCAGAATTGGAAAAAAACGGCGCGCCCGCATTTTACATGTCAACTCCTGCTTAAAGCGGGTATATAGTAAGCACTATCGTATTTGGGGGGGCTTAGAGTGGAATTCGGAAAAATCGCGCTAAAAATCGTTATCGGCTTTATTGGTTTATGGGTGCTGACCCGTATGCTGGGGAAGAAGGAAATATCTCAGCTTACGCCGTTTGATTTCGTATCCTCCGTCATGCTGAGCGACATTGTCGGGGAGACGGTATATGCCGAAGACATTGAATATTCACAATTGATTTTTGCCCTGTTTTTATGGGGGGCATTGTCCTTCATATTTGAAAAGGTGTCGCAAAAGGTGAAGCGTGTACGCGGCCTACTGGACGGCAAACCCTCACTTATTATTAGCAACGGCGAAGTAGATTTGGAGCATATGCGTAAAAATGGACTGGACTTTGACCAACTGCGGATGCTGCTCAGACAGCATGAAGTCTTCTTCATAAGCGAAGTAGCTTATGCTATATTTGAACCTAATGGAACGCTTAGCGTGATGAAGAAGCCGGAGGAGGAAGCGATCAAGCGTAAGGATCTTGGACTGGAAGTCTTTAATAAAGAGGCGCATTTATCCTACTGCTTGGTGGAGAACGGCGTGGTCGACCAGACCAGTCTGCGCATGATCGATAAGAATGAGGCGTGGCTTCATCAATTGCTGAAGAAGTGTGGCTATGACCGGCTTAAGGACGTGGTCTACGCCGAGTGGAAGGAAGACGAGGAGCTTTACGTAGTCCCGCAGCAGAGGAACAGAAGGGAGAAATAGTGTGGAACGGGAACAAATTCGTATTGTGAGAGAGGCTCCGGATGCCGAAAATTATGCCGCGCTGAGAAAGCAAGCGGGTTTGAGCCCGAGAAGCCAGCAGGGGATAAGGATCGGATTAAGCAACTCTCTTTTTGCGGTGTCTTTATATGCTGGAAATTCCGGAAATGTTGGAAAAGAAGGAAATGTTGGACATGCAGGACATGTTGGACACCCTGGACATGCTGAAAGTGCCGGGGAGGAGCTTGTCGGAATGGGGAGGGTAATCGGCGACGGGGGCTGCTTCCTGCAAATTGTGGATATCGCCGTACGGCCAGATTATCAGGGACAAGGGCTTGGAAAGCTCATTATGGAGGAGCTTATGAATTACTTGAGAAACGAGACGCCGGACGGGGCTTATATAAGTCTCATCGCCGATCAGCCAGCTGACAAATTGTATTTGAAATATGGCTTTCGGTATACGGCGCCGGAATCCCTTGGCATGTATCTAAGAATTACGAAATAGAGTAAGAATTGCTGCTGGATGATCCACTGAAATGATTACAAAGGAGATGTCTTTTTGACTGCCATTGTTATTGAAATTTTTTTAATCGCCATTCTGGCCGGAATCGTTGGTTCCATTCTTGGTCTGGGTGGCGGAATCGTCGTTACTCCGGCACTGACACTGCTATTTGGGGTAGACATTAATCATGCGATCGGGGCGAGTCTGATTTCGGTTATCGCGACCTCCAGTGGTTCGGCCGTCGCCTACATAAGGGATCGGATCACCAATGTGAGGGTAGGCATGTTCCTAGAAATTGCCACGACGGTCGGGGCGATTACGGGGGCTTTCCTCGCGGCGTTGATCGCGCCAAACTTTTTATATTTCATCTTTGCTCTGCTGCTGCTTTATTCGGCTTATGCGATGGTGAAGAAGGGCAAGGAGGAAATACCCGTTAACGTTCCGCAGCATCCGGTAGCCGAGAAGCTGGGGCTAAGCGGGGAATATTATGATAAAGCCCTGGGTCAAAAAATTACTTACAACGTAGATCGGGTTTACGAGGGATTTGGCGTCATGTACGGGGCTGGTGTAGTTTCCGGATTGCTGGGAATCGGCAGCGGCAGCTTCAAGGTTATGGCCATGGACGTCTTTATGAAGATGCCGCTTAAAGTATCGACAGCGACTAGCAACTTTATGATGGGCGTCACCGCTGCTGCCAGTGCCGGAATTTACTTTTTACGCGGCGACATTATTCCCGTAATATCAGCGCCGGTAGCTCTTGGTGTTTTGATTGGGGCAACGATCGGGGCGAGAATTATGCAGCGGTTAAAGAGCAAAACAATCCGCAAGCTGTTCATTCCTATCATGATCTATATCGCCTTCCAAATGATCTATCAAGGATGGGGGAGTTAACCTATGTCGGAGCAGCAACAGCAAGCTAAAAGTCAGGAGCGCGCAGCCGAAGTCGAAATCGCCGTCAGCAAAATGCTGCGGATCGGTGTTGTGCTGGCCGGCCTAGTCATCGTTGTCGGTCTGGTTCTGTTTCTCGTCACGGGGGACAGCGGCTATCCGGGGGATACCTACCCAACGAACCTGCCGGACATCGTCCAGGGCATGCTCCAATTGAAGTCCGTGGCTATTATCGAGGTCGGTTTAATCCTGCTCATTCTAACCCCGGTATTTCGCGTATTCGTCTCAATGCTCGCCTTCATCCATGAGAAGGATTACCGATTTGTGCTTATATCAATTTTCGTCCTGGTTATTTTGGTTATCAGCTTTGTGTTAGGCAAGGTTGGGGCATAAGCTAGCTTTAACCATAGCTTGGATGTATAAATGGAACTTTAGATAAAGCAGGAGCATAACCGGAATCAGAAGCAGTAGTACAGGTAGAAGTAAAAGTAGAGGTAGAGGTCAAGCCAAAAGCAAAACTGGAAGTAGAAGCAGAAGCGGGATCAAAGCCAAGAGCACAGGCGGCAGAAAAAGTAGTAGATGTAGAAAGCTGAAGCGCGACAAGATTAAGAGCGCAAGCACTTGCCCCCATCCGTTTCAATAGTTCAGTTTGTATAAATGGATTTATGGACTTCTGTCAAGAAAGTGGACACCTATTAAGTGAAAGTTTATGCCGTCTTCTTCTTGAATTGCGCAGCAAATTGAACCGGCGACACATAGCCGATTGAACTGTGGATTCGTTTGCGGTTGTAGAAAAATTCAATGTACCTGTAAATGGTCTCGTAAGCCTGTTGTTTGGTCTTGAACTTCGTTCTGTAGATGAGTTCTTTTTTCAAGATGCTGTGAAATGACTCGATACAAGCGTTATCGTAGCAATTCCCTTTACGACTCATGCTAACCTTCATGGAATACGATTCCAGCTTGTCACGGTACTCCTTCGATGCGTACTGTGAACCGCGATCGGAATGGTGAAGCAATCCCTTACCTGGTTTTTTCGCATCATATGCGGCCTCTAGAGCATCTAAGACAAGTTCTGTTGTCATCCGGCCGTAAAGCCGCCAACCCACGATCTCGCGTGTGCACAGATCCATCAGACTAGCCAAGTACAGCCGTCCTTCTCGGCAGGGGATGTAGGTAATATCTGCAACCCACACTTTGTTCGGTTCAGATACGGCAAAGTTCTGGTTCAACTCATTGGGAGCAATGGGTGAGTCATGATTGGAATCGGTCGTCTGCACCTTAAATTTACGGGAGACACAAGAACGCAACCCCAGTTCTTTCATGTAGATGCTAACTGTGCGCTCCGCGACCTGGATACGCTCTTTCCACAGCATTCGGGTAATCTTAGGACTGCCGTAGCGTTCCCCGGAGTCATGAAAATGATACTTGACTCTCTCCAGAACCTTCGCCTTTCGAAGTTTCTGCTCGCTAGGCAATGCCTTTTGCCACTTGTAGAAGCCACTCCGAGACACTTGTAAAACCTTGCACATCTTCTCCACCGAAAACTCGGAGCGATGTTCTTCAATGAATTGGAATCTCAATTCCTTTCTTTGCTGAAGATGTGCAGCGCCTTTTTTAATATAGCGAGTTCTTCCTGGAGATCTTGATTTTCCCGCTCCTTCTCTTGATTCTCTAGTTCCTTTTTACGCAGTTGTTGTTCGAGTTGACGCACTCTCTCCGGTGTGACTAAAGATTCCAGCTGGATTTCATCGCGGTAAAGTGCTTTCCAGTTGTGCAACACACCGGCAGATATACCGAGTTCTTCGGCCAACTGCGGCATGGACTTACTTTGCTCTAAAATATACTTCACTGTCTGCTTCTTAAACTCTTCACTGTAACTATTACGTTCCATCCGGACATCTCTCCCTTAAGAATTATTATCTAGGTTCACTTAAGGACTGTCCACTTTTTATTCTAGTTGCATTATAGTAGTTAGTTTCTATGGTAGGGAATGAAGTGTGGATTTAAATGGATTTCACGTCATTAGAATACAGGGAATGGCCGATCCCGGACTGGATTCCTGATTTAGGTACATAAAATCCATCTAATTCTCTGTAATTTTCGGTAAGAGTATTATTAGATACATGAATTCCATGTAGTGTGCGAAAAGGGCTTTGTTGTTGCAAAAATAGAACCGAGTGTACTTGGCGGACGGCTGCGATTTTTTCGCACCGTGCACAGCTCCTGGCGCGCGGTGTTTCGCTGTATAACGGCGGATGGTCGACCTCGTTTTATAGCGGTGACGTTTGATCTCCTGCTGTTTGTGATAATTATAATAAAAGCACAATCAAATTCAGAAGAGAGAAGGCGTTCGGAATGAAAATCGTAATTTTCGGCGGCACGGGTACGATCGGAAAGGCTATTTTGACAGAGGCACTGCGGCGGGGGCATGATGTAACCGCAGTCGTCCGCAACACCTCCAAGCTGGAAAGCCTGGCAGGCGAAGAAAGGCTTCATTTGCTAACGGGCGATATTTTGATGCCCGAATCAATTGCCGGAGCGGTGGAAGGCAAGGATCTCGTCATCAGCGCCTACGGGCCTCAGTTTGGACAGGAGGATGAGCTTTCCGAAGCGGCTCGATCTTTGGTTGAAGGCATAAAGCGCGGAGGCGTGCGCCGGTTGATCGTGGTAGGCGGGGCAGGAGGGCTTGAGGTGGAGCCCGGCCTCTTGCTGATGGATACCCCGGAATTCCCAGAGGAGATCCGTCCTTTAGCGCGGGCTCATGAAGAAGCCTACCATGTGTATAGAGCATCAGATTTACTGTGGACGGTTTTTAGCCCCGCAGCAGTCATCGAACCGGGCAAACGTACGGGACAGTTCCGGATCGGCACGAATTGGCTGGTTACGGATGAAAGAGATCAAAGCCGCATTTCCATTGAGGATTACGCCGCAGCCTTGCTGGATGAAGCGGAGGATCCGCAGTTCCCCGGTGCCCGTTTTACAGTCGCTTATTAGGAATTGCAGTTGCTTACTTAAAAATCGCAGTTACTTGCAAAAGATTTACGGGTTGGGCATGAATAAATTAAGGTGTCTGCATGGTCAAAAATACATCAGCCAGTTCATCGTGCTTTGAAATCTTTTCCTTGTATAGTATGGCTGTTTATACGGGAAACTCCGCGCCAATGTAGATGTTCGGCGGTGCACGGCGTGACGCTGGTGCTGAAGGGAGCCCGCACTGTTGTTGCGGCTCCTTGCGGCCGCGTCTTCGTCAACACTACCGGTCACCCCGGGATGGCGACCGGGGGAAGCGGCGATGTGCTCACGGGCATTATGGCCTCATTGCTTGCCCAAGGCCAGAGTGGAATTCAAGCCGCTGCGCTCGGCGTATACCTGCACGGGATCGACCGCTGTCATGCGGCGAAGCACCGCGTGCTGGGAGCTGCGCACCTTGCGCGGGAGCTGCGCCCTTGCCGGAGAGCACGTCGCCTCAGCGCGATGGATGTCCGGCCCCCTGCTTGCCGGAGATATCCTTGAGGCGCTATAGTCTGACATTTGGATGAATATGCCGATGTATCAGGAGCGCAAGTACTGCTTTACGTCGTAACCATGGCCCCGCCGTTCACATGCACAACTTCACCGGTAACATAACTGGCATCGTCGCTTGCCAAATATACATAAGCAGGAGCGAGCTCATACGGCTGTGCTGCCCTTTGCATGGGGGCATCGGTTCCGAATACGGCCACCTCCTCGGCGCTATAGCTGGAAGGGATGAGAGGCGTCCAGGTTGATCCGGGGGCAACGGCGTTCACGCGAATACCGCAATCGACAAGCGAGAGCGAAAGGGAGCGGGTGAACGACACGATCGCTCCTTTTGTAGATGAATAGTCGATCAGCGTCTTATGTCCTTTATAAGCAGTGATGGAGGCGGTGTTGATTATTGAGCTTCCACGGCGCAAATGGGGCAATGCTGCCTGAACCATAAAGAAAAACGGGAATATATTCGTTTGGAAGGTTTGGTACAGCTGCTGCTCGGAAATATCGGCGATGCTGTTCTGCGGATACTGTACGGCATGATTGTTGACCACAATGTCGAGGCGGCCAAAAGCAGAAATTGTTTCATATACGACGATTTCGCAGTTCTTTTTGAAGCGAAGATCGATTTTGATGGGAAGACAGCATTGTCCGAGCGCCTCCACACGAGCCTTGGTCTCCATGGCGTCGGTGGTTTCCCAGAGATAAGGGATAACAACATCTGCGCCCTCTTTGGCGAAAGTGATCGCTGTAGCCCGGCCAATCCCGCTGTCTACGCCCGTGATAATGGCAACTTTACCTCTAAGCTTGCAGCTGCCATGATATTTTGGATTTTCTGAGATCGGTCTAGGGTTCATGAGACTTTCCAAGCCAGGTTGAAAAGGCTGATGCTGAGGCGGGAAAGCAATAGGCTGTTCTTTGCATACCGTTTCTTTTGCGAAATACGGATAAACAGGGTTCCCCGCGCTGCTCATCCAATTCCTATTTTTTGGCATTTGACTCATTGAGCACATCGGATTCAAATTAAAACCTCCAAATCATAATGAATTCCTCTGAGGTAAGGGTATGCAAACGCCTAGATGAGGGTGCCCACGATTGACTTTTACTTCAAATGTTGATAGCCTTTTTTTAAGTGTAGTTATTTGGTCGGAATTAGGATGGCGGCAGTTCGCAATCGTAAACGACGAGAAATTAGATCGAAACGTGAAAATTAGCTATGATATTATACAGCGAGCAAAAAAGAACCTAACAAAGGAGAATATAGATATGCCAAAAGTGACAATTATTAACGGCAGTCCCACACCTGGCTCCCGCTTGACGGCGATGATCGAGCTGGCGGATCAACTGCTGCAGAAGCAAGGCTTTGAGGTCAACCATGTGAATGTGGGGGAGCTTCCTCCGGAAGATTTGATCCATACAAAATTTGAAAGCGAAGCGATCGTGAAGGCAAATGGACTAGTGGCCGAGGCGGATGCTGTCATTATTGCCAGCCCGGTATACAAAGCATCCTATACGGGGGTTTTGAAGACATTTCTGGATCTCGTTCCGCAAAAAGGCCTGGCTGGAAAAATCATTTTGCCGTTATTCATCGGTGGAAGCCTGGCGCACTTGCTGTCCATTGACTATTCGCTTAAACCGGTTCTATCGGCGCTTGGGGCACGTCATATCCTGGGTGGGGTATATGCGGTAGACGCTTATATCGCTCGTACAGATCAGGGCGGCTTCGAGATCAACGAGGAACTGGCTGCTAGATTGGAAGATAACATTGCGGAGCTGGCTGAGGAGACGAAGCGGCGCGTACAGTACGCGGCTTTGAAATAGCTTAAAGTAGCTTGAAATAGCTTAAAGTAGCTTGAAATAGCTTAAAGTAGCTGCGGGCTGCAACCAAGAATGCATTTTTAGTAAGTATGGGTTCCCATAGAGGGATGTATAAAGCTTAAAATAAGGCTCTAAATCGTTCGTTTAGAATGATCTAGAGCCTTTTCCTATACTCGGAAGAATTAAATTATCGAAGGATGAGGATTTTATGTGGCTGTACACGGTTATACAAGCACTATCTGTTATTGCTGCATTAAAAGATGCAATATATAGGATAGATGCACACATCAGTTGTATTCGTTGTATTTAAAAGCCCCATTGTACGGATAAATGCACAGTTAGCTGGATTGCTTGTAGTTAAAACAAGGTTAACAGGCTATTAAGGTAAAAGGTAATACTTTAAATACACGAAATGCAGCTAATTCTGCGAAAGTGCCTTTACAAGCAAAAATAGATACATGAATGGACTTCTGTCAAGAAAGTGGACACCTATTAAGTGAAAGTTTACGCCGTCTCCTTCTTGAATTGCGCAGCAAATTGAACCGGCGACAAATAGCCGATTGAACTGTGGATTCGTTTGCGGTTGTAGAAAAATTCAATGTACCTGTAAATGGTCTCGTAAGCCTGTTGTTTGGTCTTGAACTTCGTTCTGTAGATGAGTTCTTTTTTCAAGATGCTGTGAAATGACTCGATACAAGCGTTATCATAGCAATTCCCTTTACGACTCATGCTAACCTTCATGGAATACGATTCCAACTTGTCACGGTATTCCTTCGATGCGTACTGTGAACCGCGATCGGAATGGTGAAGCAATCCCTTACCTGGTTTTTTCGCATCATATGCGGCTTCTAGAGCATCTAAGACAAGTTCTGTTGTCATCCGGCCGTAAAGCCGCCAACCCACGATCTCGCGTGTGCACAGATCCATCAGACTAGCCAAGTACAGCCGTCCTTCTCGGCAGGGGATGTAGGTAATATCTGCAACCCACACTTTGTTCGGTTCAGATACGGCAAAGTTCTGGTTCAACTCATTGGGAGCAATGGGTGAGTCATGATTGGAATCGGTCGTCTGCACCTTAAATTTACGGGAGACACAAGAACGCAACCCCAGTTCTTTCATGTAGATGCTAACTGTGCGCTCCGCGACCTGGATACGCTCTTTCCACAGCATTCGGGTAATCTTAGGACTGCCGTAGCGTTCCCCGGAGTCATGAAAATGATACTTGACTCTCTCCAGAACCTTCGCCTTTCGAAGTTTCTGCTCGCTAGGCAATGCCTTTTGCCACTTGTAGAAGCCACTCCGAGACACTTGTAAAACCTTGCACATCTTCTCCACCGAAAACTCGGAGCGATGTTCTTCAATGAATTGGAATCTCAATTCCTTTCTTTGCTGAAGATGTGCAGCGCCTTTTTTAATATAGCGAGTTCTTCCTGGAGATCTTGATTTTCCCGCTCCTTCTCTTGATTCTCCAGTTCCTTATTACGCAGTTGTTGTTCGAGTTGACGCACTCTCTCCGGTGTGACTAAAGATTCCAGCTGGATTTCATCGCGGTAAAGTGCTTTCCAGTTGTGCAACACACCGGCAGATATACCGAGTTCTTCGGCCAACTGCGGCATGGACTTACTTTGCTCTAAAATATACTTCACTGTCTGCTTCTTAAACTCTTCACTGTAACTATTACGTTCCATCCGGACATCTCTCCCTTAAGAATTATTATCTAGGTTCACTTAAGGACTGTCCACTTTTTATTCTAGTTGCAGAAATCCATCTAAGTTCAATGCTATAGAAGTACGTATAGAACAATGCTATAGAACAACGCTGCAGAGCAAACCTATAGAGCAACCCTACAGAGCAACCCTATAGAACTACATTAAGAGTACTTTATAAGAGTGCTCATTAAAAGTACTTTATAAAAGTACGAACATGCCTGCCCAGTCTCTAGCCGCGAATTATTGCTTTATAGACTCCACTTTGACGACGGGGACGTAGATGATTTGGGCGGAAGGCTCAGGTGTGATGATAGTTTCATCAGGCGAGCTTGTAAATTGATCCTCGCCATAATCCCTGGCTGGAGCTTCCGCGTATAGCTCCTTGTGGTCCGCGAAGCGCCCGGTAATCGTTGCCTCTCCCTCGTAGAAGGTGAAGTCGCCTTGGAGCAACAAATATTTGTTCACGCCGAACGCGAGCGTTTCGCCGGTCCCCGGAGAAGTGATAGTGCAGGTGAAGCGGACAAGTGTGTCTGGATATTGGCTAACGCTGTCGGCGGCAATATCCACGTAACTCTGTTTGACACCGGTAAATTCAAAGTTATCGCCGTAACGGACATAGATAGCCGTTTCGCCCTCGCCTTCACCGTGCGGGTTAACGACATGCAGCGTGTCGTCATACTGAACGATCAAATCGTCGGCTTCGATCGAAAACATCAGCTGGATACGATCCTCCAGCACTTCAAAAGCAGCATACAGCGTATCTCGCGCAGCTGAATCCGCTTCGACCACCACCACCGGGGTGCTTGAGGTGCTTAGAACCGGGTCAATGCGCAGGCTGCGGATTTGCGCATGGGTGGCTAAGTCGCGATTCGATAAGATTTGCACGCTCTCCTCGCTGTTCAAACGTCCAAAAAACAACTGGTTGCTCGCATCGGTTGCGGCGACGTAAACGTTAGAACCAAATTTTTTCACGCCGCCCGCGACATGCTGATAGCTTTCGCCATTGTCAGGGACAGGGAGAAGCCTTACAGGCTCGGCAGCTGTCCATGCCAGCTCAGTGGCACGAATGTCCGCCTTCGTATCCTGATAGTTCCCAATTGCCGTATAAAGGTCGATGGCTTCTTGGTAATTTCCGTTTCTCTCGCTTTTTTTAGCAGAGCGGAGCAGCTTGACGATCCCGTCCTTGGCATAGGTCAGCACCTTGGAGCGTGGACTCGCAGAGCTTGCGAACGTTTCGAATTGACGCGAATGCAGGGCAAATGCGGCATAATCTTCGTTATCCCAGTCTTTTTTGAGCAAGGATTCCATGAGAGATTCGGTCTTCGCGGTAATCCAAGGCGCGTCGTGCTCATGCTTTTTGTATTCGCCCAGCATAGAAGCAGCGTTCTGCAGCATAGCCTCGACATAACCGCTGGCAATGATCCGCTCCAGCTTGGCTTCATCATATTGCTTGAATGCGGCATTCAGCTCATCAAGCCATTCTTGCTCCGTCCCGAAAAAATGGGCAGGAATGCGCAGGAGCTGCCACTTAAACGATTCGTCCTCATAATTGCCATCGGCTAAGTTATGCTTTGGCTGCTCCAACAGGGCCGTACGGAATTTTTTGAAATAATTCGTGAAGCTCTGCGAAATGCCGTAATGTTCAGAGATTTGCTTATAGTACTCGCTGTAAGCCCCTTCGGGTGTCATATATCTGCTACGAACCTGTTGAAGGTCGGCATAAGCGCTCATCAGACGCTCGAAATTGCTCTTTCGGGCAGCCTCGGACGCTTCCTCAGCAATGCTGGACAGACTATGCTTTATAGCGGTAATCGGAGAAAGCTCATCCAACCGGGAGGCGATAAGCTCTTCCTTGTAGCGAATCGTTTTGTTGTTCTGCGCTTTCTGATATAAGCTCTCCGCGTCGATCAGATTTTTCTCTTCATACAAAGCTTCTGCATTTTTAATTGCATGAAGCTTCTGGGAAATTCCTATTCCTTTGTAAATAAGCAGCGGAATCATCAATAAACATAGTAAAATGAGTAGATGGTGCAGGGTTAACCATTTTTTAAACGTCATGTATATTAGACCTCGGTTTTATTTGTTGAAAATCGGCATCCCATTGATATTTCTCCTCATAAATTCGTGCTGTCTCCGCTTTTAGCGCACCCCAATTCGAACCCGGATTCTCCATAACGATCCGATACAACCGGAGGAAGCGATCTTTAGGCAGCTTACGGGCGTAACGGGCGATGAATGAGGCGTAGGCCAGCACGTAGCGTTTCATTCTTACCGCTGCTCCAGCTACTCCGGCGAGAATGTCTTCCCCGTCCTTCATCGCCCTTATCTGCTGCTCGTATTTAATAACATATTGGAAGGTTCGGTCTTTAATGAGCTCGCGCTTGATTTTAGTAAGCTCGCCGATGTAGGCAGCCAGCTCGGGATCGAAGTTCTCCAGCAGCAGCGGCTCCAGCTCCAACTCCATATCCTTGCGCAGCATGATCGACTGCAGAAGAATGATTTGCAGCTTACGGATATGGTCGTTGCGAATAAGGACAGCGATTTCCCGCATTAATTCATACGAGCGGGCTTCATTGTCTTGGGCGGCGGCGATTTCGAGATTGCGCACAAGGCCTTCTGTGATGCGTTCCCGGTCGCGGATAAACATTTTGCCAAGCTCGATGGATGTCCGGCTTATAAGCGCTTTGCGCTGAGCGACATAAAGCACGGCCATGAGGACGATTCCGGAAACAGCTGAAATCGCCATAAGCTGAAAAGTTTGACTGAACAGGATGGCGATCAGCGTAAGCAGCAGGGTGAGCAGCAAATCATTGATCAGGGAGCGCTTTGCTGCACGACTGGCAAGCTCCGCCACCGGGCGAAGGCCGGACTTGCGGCAGATCGTGCAAATGTCTTCTCCGAGCACAGTATAGTTGTGGCAATTTTTACAGCATCTTAACTTTTCATAAGCATAATTCGTTTTTATTGGAGGGCGCAGTGTAATCCTTATTTTCTTATTCATGGCTCTCTCTTTTCATGGTTAATTAGCTGCAGTAATTGTGCGTCTAGCTCCTGGGGAGCGACAATATGGTTTCTGCGCCTGTAATATAGAATGGACTTCGTGATGACGAAGAGAAACAAAAGGGTTAGGCATCCGTATGTAACCATATACAGGTTCCTTTCGTAATTGAATTATGAAGGTATTAATTATATCATATGGAGATTGATGAATATGGCATATTTTGACGAAAAAACAGGGTTAATCCTTTCAACCTCTTAACCTTTTCTTAAGGAATATTGTTTACAATGAATAGAGCTTATACTGCAATCTATCTTTCATATCTACAGTTTATACGATCTGAAAATTAAATAAAGGAGCACGATTATGCAGCAAGGATATAAGCAGTCTATACGAATATTAACGGCTTTCATAGTCTTTTGGTTACTCATTTCTACATGGGGCTCCAACATATATGGAGCGGCGCCGGCAACGAAGGGGAACCAGCCCGGCTCCCGGATCGATGCGGTGCTCGTTGTCGACGTGAGTAATTCCATGAAGACGAGCGACGCGAATAAAGTCGGCAATGAAGCGATGAAGATGTTCATCGACATGCTGTCTGCACAGGGGGACAAGGTAGGAATCATCGCCTATACGGACAAAGTGCAGCGGGAAAAAGCGCTGCTTGAGATCAAATCTCCTGAGGATAAGCAGGATTTAAAGGATTTCATCGACGGCTTGGATCGGGGGCCGTACACCGATATCGCCGTGGGAGTCAAGGAAGCGGTAAAGGTGCTGCAAAAAGGCTCCGATCCCAATCACGAGCCGATGATCGTCCTGCTTGCGGACGGCAACAACGATTTCAACAAAAGCTCTGGACGGACGCAAAGCGCATCGGATCAGGAGCTGAACCAGGCGGTCGAAGAGGCGAAGGCAGCCGATATTCCCATCTATACGATCGGCCTGAATGCGGACGGCAAGCTGAACAAGGCACCGTTGGAAGAGCTGTCGGATCAGACGGGCGCGAAGTCCTTCTCGACCAGCTCGGCGGATGATCTTCCACGCATACTTAGCGAAATATTCGCCAGCCATCTGAAGCTGAAAATCGTGCCGATCCAGAGTATGACAGGCACAGGCAGCTTCCAGGAGGTCACGGTCAACGTGCCGAACGCGAACGTACTCGAAGCGAATATCTCGATCATGTCAGCACAGCCGGTTGAGACCGAACTGGTGAACCCGGCTGGGGACAAGGTAGCTATTCCTTCGGATGAAGTGCTGCTATCGAAGTCGAAGAGCTATTCCCTTATTAAGCTGCTGAGTCCGGCCGAGGGCGACTGGAAGCTGCGGGTCAAGGGGGCGTCCAAGGACAAGATCGACATTAATCTCGTTTTCAACTACGATTTGGAGCTGGAAATGGAGCCGATTGCAGCCGGGGGATATAAACCCGGGGATCAGGTGCAGGTCGGGGCATATCTGACGAGCAACGGTCAGAAGCTGCAAAGCGATGAGCTGTACGCGAATATGAACGCAGTTCTGCTTGTAAATGATTTGGACAGCGGCAGCACCGAGGAAATTAAACTGAACAACACAGGCGATAAATTCGAGGGATCGTTCAAAATTTCCTCAGCCCATGATTATGAACTTAAGGTGCGCGCCGAGGAACGGAGCTTTTACCGGGAGTCCGAGCCGGTGACGATCAGCGCCAAAGCTGCCTCCGGGGGAGCGGCGACGACGAAGCCGACAACGCCGGCCCCCGATGAAGAGGAGAAGCCGTTTCCGTGGCTTACCGTCGTAATCTCGGCCATAGCCGCAGCCGTTCTTGCGGCAGCTGCTTATTTCATCGCGGCGGCCGTGAAGAAGGCGAACCGCGGTTTCGTCGGGCAAATCGTCATCGAAATCCGTGACGAGAATACGCACGAGAAGTCTTTCCCGCAGTACAAGAAGCTGAACGCCTTCAAGGGCAAGTTCAATTTGCATCAGCTGCTGCAGCTCGCGCCGGAATTGAAGGAGACGGAGAAGGTCGTCTTCACCCCGGCGAAAGGAGACCGGATCATACTGCGCAACGGTTCTGCTGCCCCGGTTGAGAAATCCGGGCGGGTCGTAGATGCCAGCGCGGGACTGGAGCTGAAGAGCGGAGACAGAGTCACGCTGCCGCTGCAGCATATGGATAAGACGATTTTCATAGAGTACCTGGTATAAATTTGAGGGGGAAACGTATATGAAACCGATAGTCAGAGAGCATATCCAGCAACTAGACGTATCGCTAGGCGGAGGTATCGTCAGCGACAAAATCCGCGTTGATACGATCGATAATCCGATCCTCATCATCGGCCTAGGCGGCACGGGGATCGACGCTTTGCTTCGCTTGAAATATCAGATCAACCGCCGCTTCAAGCTGCCGGAGGATCCGCTGTCCAAGAAGAAGCGCGACAAGCCCGACAACGTGGAATTTCTGGCGTTCGAGACGAACGAGCAGGATCGCACGAAGCGGTATAAAGGTATTGGGCTCGACCCGATCAATGAATTCGTGCTGCTGTCCAACCCGGAAATCGGAGGGCTGCTGCAGAACCGGAGCATTTTGGAGCCGTATATTACCGACTGGCTGTCCCCGGAGCTCAGCATTACCGACGGCATGAACGGGGCGGCGGGCGTACGTCAAGCCGGACGGCTGCTGCTGTTCACGAAGATCAATCAGGTCGTGCAGGCGATCGACAAGAAAATCAAAACGCTGTCGGTAGGAACGAATAAGAAGCTAATGGTGTTCCTATTGACCGGCTTGTCCGGCGGTACGGGAAGCGGCTGCTTCCTCGATATCGCCTATATCGTACGCGGCATTATCGAGCGTGATCACGGCTCGGCCGGGATCGACCGCGTGAATACGCTTGGTTATTTGTTCACGCCGGACATTAACCTGTCCAACAAGAGCCTGAGCGAGCATACCCGCGAGTATATCAAGAAGAATGGCTATGCGGCGTTGAAAGAGCTTGATTACTGGATGAATGTGGACAGCCGCGGCGAGCGGTTCAAGCAGCAGTACGGCAACATTCTGACGGTCAACTCTCCGCTGCCGCCGTTTAATCTGTGCCATCTTATTTCGGCGACGAATACTGAAGGCAAGCTGCTGGAGAACGCCTATGACTACTGCATGAACGTGACCGCCGAGAATATCACGAACTTCATGGCGAGCGAGGAGAAGCAGTCCGGCGAGGAGTTCGCGATCCACGATTATATTAGCAATATTCGCACGAATATCGCCCAGATGAACAAGGTGTACCCGGCGAATTATGAATACAACATTATCGGAGCATCCTCCGCAGTGCTGCCGATTGAGGAAATGACCACGTATTTGGCGTACCGTCTGTTCGGTAAAATGGAGAAAATGTTCCAGCAGGGGCCGAGCCAGGAGGACGTCGAGAAGTTTGCCCGCAAGCTGGGCATCGACCTTGAGAGCATGATCAAGACGTTCGAATCCCGCGTTCCCGAACCGCTGCCCGGCTACGAGAACAGCGAGCGGCTGAGCTACGCGAATGTGGTCAAGTCCCAGGTCGTGAACATGGACACGGAGCTGGAGCAGACCTTCCTGGCGCGTGCGAGGGAGGAGTACATCAAGGCGAAGAAGCAGCTGCCCGGCGAGGTGCTGGAGCAGTTCAGCGAGCAAATCCGCCGACTGTTCCTTCATCCGGAGCAAGGGCCGTTCTATGTGTCCCGCTTGATCTACACGGAAAAAGGCTTCTGCCTGCTTAAGATGCTGCTATCCTATATCGAGACGCTGCGTGAGAACCTGCTGCGCATTCCGCGCGACATTGAGGCGGCGCAGGATCAGGCGCACGAGAAGCTGGGGGATGCGAAGAGCGCGTTCGTCTCCAAAGAGAAGAAGAAAAACGCTTATATTGAAGCGAAAATCCATGAATACTGGCTCCATGCCGATGTCGAGCGTACGGAGCAAATGATCGAATTCTATGAGGATCTGTATCAGCTGCTGAATCAGGAGAACAACCGAATTTACAGCGTGTTTACGGAAATATTGAACGCGCTGAGCTCGATTTTCTCCAAGAACGGGGACATTCTGACGAGCGGCGAGGAGCAGGTCGACCATAAAGGCAACAAGACATATTACTGGAATATCGTCAGCGTGCCGGATATATCCAAGGTCGTCAGCGGCATTATGGATCAGAAGGACGTCGATGATCTGATCCGCGATTTCTCCTTGGAGCTGCTGAATAACTCCAATCAATGGGTGAAGGAACAGGAAATCGATATCGTCAGCTCGATCTCCGATTTCCTATCCGATAAGTTCGGTGATCTTATTACGAAGTCGATGGAGGACTTCCTGGTCATTAAATACGGGCAGGACGAGTCGATCGAGAAATTCGTTGAGCGCTTCATTGCCGGCAAACTGGATGAAGAGGCGGTTCCTGTGTTCCATCTGTCGAACAGCACGGGCAATCTGCATTTCCCTTCCTGGGGCTTCGTATCCGTTCCGGTGCAGGCGCCGAGCATCCTTAAAGGGATTCGCAACTATCAGAACAATGCGGTCGGCAAATCGCATTTTACGGTTAAGGAAAGTGAAGTAAAGAACCGGATTTTCTGGCTGAACACGCGCAACGGCGTGCCGTTGTTCGTCTATACGCCGCTGAAGGTATATGAGGAGAGCTACGAGCGGACGATTCTCGATAAGGAAGGCATCGGTCGCCATCTGGTGCAGACGGACAAGAACAACTGGACATATCTGCCATCGCCGATTCCCGAGAAATCCTGGGGCGACACCTACTTCAACTCCCGGGTGCAGGGCTACAACGCGCGCGTGCGCGAGGAGTTTGCCAAAGCGCTTGAACTGAAGGTCATCGTGGAAAAAGACGTCGACCACAATACGAGTAACCGCTATTCGGCGGTGTTTACGAAGCCGTTCGATTTGGAGGGAACGCTGGCTGCCTATGACATGCGGCTGGACGCGCCGAAGCCGAATTTGGGCGAAGTGAAGCGTGCCGCGGTCGAACTCAGACGACTGCTGACTGAAGGGCTGCCCCAGGAGGGTGCCAAAGACATTTTCGGCAGCATCAACGAGGAACTGGCCAAGGAGAATCTGATCCGCACGCCGGACTTGATTGCCCGTATGCGGCAGGAGATCGCCAAGTACGACGAGATTGCGGCGATGGCTGCGAAGCTAGATACGGTGCTGGAGCAGCATCAGGACGAGGAGAAGTGGCTGGAGCAGTTCATTGAGGCGCTGTATACTGATACGATTACGAAAAAAGGTGCGCTCTACGTCTATGACCGTGATCCGGAGGAAGAGGCATGGGAGCCGTTCGCCAACCTGATGAAGAGCCGCAACTATGTGGAATTTGAAGTGTTTACGCATTTCCGCAGCTTGGATGAGAAGAATCGCAGTGCCTTGATGCGCAAGGCATCGCGCCGCGACGCGGAACTGACGGCGACGGAGGATATCCAGCCGCTGCTGCAGACGCTGGATGAGCTGGCCGAACGATTCCAGGAGGGGCGGGACTCGCTGGAATACGAGAAGATGGAACTGGCAAACGGGGAAGAGATATACCAGTTCTATAAACAGGTTGCCACGAAGCTGAATGATATTCGCAGAAGGCTGAAATGATGGTTAGACAGAAGCTGGAGCAGTTCGCCGCTGCCTATGACCGGGCAGAGGAGCGGAGCACGCATCTGGGCGATGACCAGAGCAGCATTCATTATCCCGCGGTGTTTTTGTTTATAGGCGACAAGAGCAAAGAGGCCATTGAGCCAGTCATGCTGATGAACGAGAAAAAATGGGAGAATAGCGAGGGGCTAATTTATATTCACGCTGGCGCGCAGAGTGAATCTGCTGTTAGTCGCGGAGAGGCACTGCCTGCTGGACAGTGGACGCAGCAGGGGCAGCAAGGACGGCAGACTCCTGCTGCGGCAGGGCTGCCGGACGGAACCAGTCTGAATCAGACCAAGTCTCCCAACTCGCCCCGTCTTCTGCGCTACCACATCCCGGTTACGGTGCAGGAGGGTTCGGCTGCGCCTGCCGTGCGCCGCGACATTTACCGGCAGTTCTACGAGGAAGCTGAGGGTTTGTCGGCGTTGAACCGGGTTTTGCGGCAGGCGAGCGGCGCTCTAGCCGAGTATGGGAGGCTGTACCCGTCCTTTGACCGGGTTCGCCTTTCGATCATTACGCGGGTCGATGACCCGCTTAATGTGTTTGTGCCGGAAATTACGCTTCTTGCGGAGGCGATTTTCCGGCAATCCTTCAAGGCGGTACAGCTTGATCTCTACGCCTTGATCAGCGAACGGGAGGGAGCGGAAGCATTCGGGTACAGCAGCTCGCTAGGTGTGGCTTTTCTCCGTGAGCTGGAGCTGATGCAGCAGCTGGATTACGAGTTCAGCGCCCCGCTTCACGTGACGGAGGACGGCATCTCGATCCCGGTTACTCACGCCCCGTCCCCATTGTTCGACTTGGTCTATGTGCTGTCCGATCGGGATGAGCGGGGAATCGCATCGCTCAACGGTATGCAGAGCTGTTACGAGATTATCTCGCATATCAGCCTGCTGAAGAACAGACAGCAGAAGGAGCAGGCCTGGGGCGCCAATAACCCGGCTTATAACAATACTTCATTCAAGAACAATATCATGACGGAATCCGGACGGCAGGGCTTCGTCTCGGCGGGACTATCCAAGGTAAAGCGACCGAATCAATCCATTGCGCTTGCGGTAATTTATCATTTTTACCGCGGCCTGCTGGAGCGGATGAGGCAGGAGCCGCCGCTGAGCGTGGCCGAGAAGCGGAGCTTCTTTGGAATAGATGGAGCTGATCTGGATCGGGCGGTCGGAGGCATGCTGCCTTCCGCAGAGGGGCTTAGCGAAATGCACGGCCTGATGACGAACGAGGTGAGCTATTCAGCTATACGAAAGCTCTCGCTTCGAGAAGCGGAGGAGACACTGTTCGGCGGAGGCGGAGAGGCATTCTTCCGCAGTAATTTCGAGGAGGAAGCGGCGCGGCACTTGAAGGAATTCCGTGCGGCAGAATGGCTGGATAAGTCAGTTACGCGATCACTAGAACAGCGGCCGGATGTCCAAATCTATGCTTTGGCCGCCTGGACGGGCGACGGAGATGAGGATGCGGGCGTTGCTGCTCAGTTGCGCAATAGCCGCCGAGAGACGGAACTGCTGTTTGCTTCGGCCAAGGCCGAATTGGAGCAGTTTCGCCAGGGTCGGGTAGAGGAGCAGTCCTTTCCGCGCATGCCGTTGATGGATCGCCATAATTTGCGCAGCCTGATTCGTTACTTGTTCGACAACGTGTATTCCCGCAAGCGGGACATCCTGCTGCTGGAGACGCGTCTGAAGCTCATTGCGCAGCTGGAGGACGCGTTGCAGGCCTTACACGGACGATACCGCGCCGAGATTGCACAGCTCGAAGCGCTGGAGCGGGAGCTGCGCGATACGGCGCTAGGCAGCATTAAGACGGCAGACGAATATATCGGCCAGAATATCATGGAGTACTACGAACGGGTAACCGCCGATTTGATGGAGCAGTGGGAGGCGAAACGGGGTCGCCATGCGTTTTTTGCAGAGGGAGCTCTTGGCGACTCGAGACGCCTGATGGAGAATGGCCCGGAAGGGCTGGCGGATCGGCTGATCGAGGTATGCAAGCAGACGATATTAGCCTCGCCGCTGTTTAAGCGGACATTCGAGGAAGAACTGCTTCAGCGGGCCAATGTGACGGTCGAGTACGGCAATAAGAGCGTGCTGACCAAGGAAGAGCTGTTCAAGAAGCTGTACCGCATTCTGGAGGACAACGCTGCGATCCAGGTTCGTTTATACGACTATACACAGGAACACCGCTACGAGGAGAAATACGTGTTCGGCGACTATACGAGCGAGCTCGTGCGGCATATTTTCCAGGCTGACGAAACATCGCGGATTTACAAGCTGGGCTGTGTCCATGAGCAGCGAAGCAGTGGTTTGGAGAAGCTTAATTTGATGGGCGGTTTTCACCTCGAGGACTTGATGTATTATTTGAATGGAAAAGTGTACTATGAAACCTATTCGCAGAACGGTTATGAATTTCACGGAATAGATCGGGCTCTGTTGCCCAAGCTGCGTTAATCGCCTGCGTAGACTTGCTGTGCCCCGCCGCAGGCTGGGAATATTCAGCCGGAGGATTCGGCACGCAAGAGAATATTAGTGGGAAGGAAGTAAGTATATGCAGCGTAAAATAAACTGGCTGTTAGTGCTATTCAGCCTTATTGGCGGGGCTGTCGGTTTCGTGATTGGCGAGGTGCTGCTAGGGCAGCTGGCCGACCGAATGCCTGGAATTTTGTTAATCGGGCTTTACTTCGGCATTCTTGCCCTTTCGATCGGTTTATTCTGTCTGATTGCGGAAATCATCTCACCGAGGCTGAACGGCGTATCCTGGCGGCAAAGATATATGGGCACCTCCTGGAAGCTGCTCGTTCCGGCTACACTTGTGATGCTGCTTCTGGCAGGAACGGCGTTCGAATTCATTTATGAGCTGAATTTCGGCCGCGCTAAGACGGTGAAGGATATCGTGCTCATTATTGATAACTCGGGGAGCATGATGGAGACGGATCCGGACGACCTTCGTTATGAAGCTGCCAAAGCGTTCGTGGATCAAATGGACAGCGGCAAGCAGGTAGCCGTCATTGTGTTCAATGATACGCCTGAACTGATTCAGCCTTTTGTTCGCGTTCGCGATCAAGGGGTGAAGAACGAAGTACACGCCGCCATCGATGTGCTTGAGCCAACGAATTTCGGCACGGATATCGCGTTGGCGCTCGAATCGGGAATGGAGCAGATCAAAGGGCTGAACAGCTCCAGCGGTGCGATGGCGGTTCTGCTGTCCGATGGCTTCAGCGACGTAAATACGGCGACAGTGCTGGCCGATTATCGGAGCCGGGGAGTCGTGGTGAATACAGTGGGCCTGGGATTAAGCCGATATAACAATTCCCAAGGAGCAACCCTGCTCAAAGAGATCGCGAGTCAAACCGGCGGCCGATATTATGACGAAGCGGATGCGGCCAACCTATCTTTTGTCTTCCGGCAAATTTACGACAATTTGGATGAACGCACGCTGGTGACAGAGCGCACCGGATTGATGGCGCATAGCGCATATTACATGATCCTGAGAATTGTGCTTGTCCTTGCACTTGGGGCGTTGCTGGGCTTATCGCTGGGTCTTATGTTCGATAACCGCTATTTAGCCAAAAGCTTCACGATCGGCGGAGCCGTATCCGGCCTGCTTGCCGGGCTGCTGCTGGAGTTCGGCTTGGATGGCGCGCCCGTCGGCGACGCGATGACCCGGCTGCTGGCCTGTCTTATTCTGGCGGCGGTCATGACGATGTTCACGGTCGTCATTCCGATGCGGGAGAATGCGGTGAGAAGCGGAATTCGCCGCCGAGGATCCGGCGTTCCGAACGCAGCGTCCGGGTATACAGAGCCTGCCAGGGATCGGCGCAGCAGAGGATTTTAAGGCGTAAGGGGGCATAGCAATGCGTTTTATCGAAGCAGAGGAAGGCTTGCCGCTCATCACAGGGCTGAGCTACAAGCTGGATGAGGATCATTGCCTGCTCCGTTGGCAGTGGCCGGATGGTATACAGGCGGTCTATATTGACGAAAGGTCTGCTGATCGCGGGTCGTACGAGAAGGGCGAAAATACCGCCTCGACCGAGGGGCTGAAGCTATATACCCGTGAGGAGTACAAGGCTGCGGGCGGGTATCGCGACCGGATCGACAAGGTTGGTCTGGTGCTCTATACCGTGTATGCCTGTGTCATGGAGAATGGGGAGAAGCTGCTCATTCGACAGCCAGGAGTGGAGAATACAGTGGAGATTAGCACCGGAAGAGCGAAAATTCGTTATTCGATCCGGCAGAAGAACAGCTTGCTGCGCAAATATAAAACGGTGCAAATATCGGTGCTGGCCGAGGTAGAGGTTCCTAAGGATGCGTTATGCTATGTGAAAAAACAGGACAGCTATCCGGCAAGTATCGAGGATGGGACGGTGTACCCTTTTCTTCGGGACTTTCCGGCGGGCAGAAGCACGCTGCCGGTCATCGAGGTGGGCAAGAACGACTATGTGCGGTTGTTCTTTACGGATGGCCGCAAATATGGCCGATACTATGAGTTGATCCCGGAATAGGTACACTGTAAGCGAGGAGGAATGAACGATGGGCTTGTTTGATTTGTTCAAGAGAAAACCGCAGGCTGAGCCGCGGCCGTTATTTTACGATATAGTCTGCCCCTATTGCTTCAGTAAGTTCGCGCCAGGTGAGGTCGTCTTTCGGGCGACCCATTATCGTGATGACGATGAAGATTATGCGCTCGGCGAGGATGAAGTGCTTAACAGATACCGCGAGCGGTTCGGCCTGGATATCGTCTATGATATGGAGGCTGTGCTGCGTCCTCATGATGTTCCGCCAGAGCATTTGATTTATTCTGATCATGTCCTGATCGGACTGAATGACCGTTATGGCGAGGTGACCCGTCGCAGACTGTGCCCGCATTGTCATAATGAGTTGCCTGTGACGGCAGGAAAAGTGCCGAGCAACATCATTTCGATCGTCGGCGCTTCCCAGGTAGGAAAATCCGTGTACATGACTGCATTGATCCATACGCTGCAAAATACGACGGCCGATCATTTCGACGCGGCCTGCATGCCGCTGAATGCGGAGATCAGCCGCAAATTCCGCACGATGTACGAGGAACCGCTGTTCGAGCGCGGCGATTTGCTGGCCTCCACGCAGAAGGAGAAAATGCAGGAGCCGTTTATTTTCCAATTCGTGTTCAAGGATGAGTCGAAGCCGCCGCTGACGCTGGTCTTTTTCGATGTGGCCGGGGAGGGCATGGTCGATCAGGACTATCTTGGTCTGCAGGGACAGCATATTAAAAATTCCTCCGGACTGCTGTTTATGGTTGATCCGCTGCAAATCCGTTCAATTCGGGAGAAAATTCGGATCAATGTCGGTGACAAGCCCGGCGATTTGGTGTCGCAATATGATGAACCTCGGGATGTCGTGCTGACGATGTTTGGGGACTTCATCGCTTATGAGGATCAGGGCAAGACGGATATTCCAACGGCCGTCGTGCTGACGAAGAGCGACATGCTGCACGTTTTGAAGGATGAAGAGGGCGAGTATATCAAGTCGAACAGCAATATTTTTAATAATGCGGTGCATCGCAAATATTTCAATTTAACGGAGTTCGAGAATATTGACGGGGAAATTCGCCGCTTCATCGAGAAGGTTGATCGGCCGTTCAAAGGCACCATGGACGTTTATTTCAAGGACACGGGATATTTCGCGGTATCCGCGCTGGGCAGCAATCCGGTAGATCAGAAGCTGCAGGACGTGGTGCAGCCGATTCGCGTGGACGAACCGTTCATTTGGCTGCTGTATAAGCTGAAGTATATTGAGGGGAGAGAAATGTCTTGAGCATGAAGCGATCATCCCCCGATTTGATTCAGCAGCAAATTTACACCCGAGAGCGCAGCGGGATTTTTCGGGCGACGGAAGGCTTTGATACCGTAGCGGTGTCGGATGGGCTGGATGCGGTCTTCATCAAAAAGCAGCTCCATCCGTTCTGCGGCTACGATGCGCCGGTGGAGCTCGTCTCCCGGGGTGAGAAGGATGAGGCCAACTATCCGCCCGCGCTTCATCTGTTCCATACAGAGGGCGGAGATACTGTGCTGGGGCGGAGCGTCTATCAGTCGGCGGACTTCACTGGCCTGCGCAGCGCCTTCCTGACGCATAATTACATCATTCCAGCCGCGCGGCTGGATGAAATCGTCATCCGTTACCGTAACTATATTGAAGCGGCATTTGCGGAGAAATACGTCCCGGAGATCGGCCGGCAGCTGCCGGAGCTTGAGCACATTCCGCAGAATCCTCGTTATGCGCAGGAGGGTCTTCCGCGCCTGATGGCCGAGAAGCTGCTGCATGAGCTGAAGCTGGACGAGAAAACCTTCAAGCGGCTGTTGTTCGCGGTCATGACCGCGGTAGGCGAAGGGCGGAAGAAGGTTTATGTCGCGCTGGATGTGCCGGCGGAACAGATTTCAGCAGCGTCCTCCGCGCTGCTTCAGGTGCTGTTTGCCTGCCTGCCGTTCGAACTGCGCCGCCGCATTGGCTTCATCACGTATGTAAAGGAGCCGCAGAGCCGCAAGTTTATCCACCTGCAATTTGTGGAGCGAGGCAGCATTCGTCCGAATGATCGGGAGATCGAGAAGGATTATGTATTTGATCTCGCCACCGGCCGCGTGCCGCAGGATGAGCTGGATGAAGGAAGACAACCGTATTTGGATATGGTCTGGAAGGCGATCAGTGAGTTGGAGGGGCTGGAGCATTTTCATCGCTTCGCGGATGAGATGCTGGCGGGGCTGGAGCCGCAGCGGCGTATGCTGCTATCCAGCTATCATGAGCTGTCCGTGTTCTACCAGATCGAGGCAGGAAACTGGGACTTATACGAGGCTCATAAAATTACTGTGCTGCGGGGCTTGCTGAGCTATCTGGAGCCGGCAGGCGCGCTGGAATTGAGAATTCGGCTGAACGATATTTTTCTTGCCGCCTTTGACCGGGAATTTGATGCCATGAAGCAGCGGAACTTGCCAGATTTGGCTGTTGTTGAATGCTTCAGGGATTATTACCGTCTGGATAGCAGAAGCTACGGGGCTAAGCTGATTAATTATCTGATTCATGCCATTAACAATGCGTTGACAGAGGGTAAGCTTGAGCTGGCTAGATCGTTATACAATTTGCTGGAGAGCCAGCCTGAGCTGAGCAAGGTGTTCTTTGACCTTGTCTTGAAGCACGACGAACTGGAGGCAGCGTTATTCGAGCCTTACATTCGAAGTAAGTTCGAAGAAGCAGGCGGGGCTCGGGAAGTATTGAATGTTGTGCATAGCTGGGCCGTTGCCCATCCGGGGGTGCTGCGGAATGCAGCCTTCAAGGAAGACGCAATTTCGGCTCTGGCGGACAAGCTGCGGGAGGAACAGCAATTGCTTCCGGCAGCTAATATGGTACTGGATAATATCCGCAAATGGGGAAGAACCCCTGTGACGGATCGCGGCATGACCTTGGCTGATTCCGAGCTGGCGGAGAATCTTTCGTTAACAGCCAAGCGGGTACTGCTTGATGAGCTGGAGCCGGATAAATTATCCCGCGAGCAAATCATCGCGGCTGAATTTTTGGCAAGACCGGATGCCTTTGCCGGACTGCTGTTTGAGGGCAGGCAGCGTAATCATGTCGATATGCTGCAAGCGCTGTACGAATGGTTTGCCCAGCGTGATGCTTCGGAGGATATTCTGAGCGGCTTGCCTTCGGCTGATGTGGAACAGATGCAGAAATTGGGACGGAAATGGTTGCAAACGATAATAGAACCAGCTCAGTTCGGTAAAATCGTGCTGGCTTTTTATAACACAAAATCTGAACAGGTGGATTACAAGGAACTGCTGGATTACCTACAGCGGAATGCGAAGGATCCGGAGAAGATTTACGAGTTCATGCTCTGGTCGCAGGGACAGCCGCTGTTTGCCCATGGTCGCGGTATTGTTCCTGGCTATACAGCCGCGCTGCTAAATTACTTCAAAACGCATGACCGAAATGCTTTTAAGAACCGAGACTACCGAATCCGCTATTTCGATAAAGCGGGAGCGCCGCTGGCTGCTGCATTCTCCAAAATCCGTCTGGAGCTATCCTCGCCGTTTAAGCGATTTCTGGCAAAGAACGGGAAGAAGGTCAGATTAACCGCACTCGTTCTGATGGGCAGTCTTGTGGTAATAGCAGGTATTTTACTCGTCATGCAGCAGCAAGGATTGCTTGGTGGAGCTAAGCCGCCGACGGAGGCTGCTCCCCCGCCTGCTGCGGTCAACGAGCCCGAAGTGCTCGTGTATGCTGACAGTGCGCTAGGCGCCGACGGTACGGAAACAACTTCACTGGTATTTCTATTCGCCGGGGCAGAGAAATGTAAAACGTTCGACCCAGCAGCTCTGTCGATCGAATCGCCTGATCAGGCGATTCAGCAGTTTGCGAACTTGAAATTCGACGCTTACTGTGCAGAAGGAACCGGAGCTGCTGGTGACTCGGCTGTAAATGGGGCGAACAGCGGGACAGACGGCGCGGATACGAGCGGTAATGGAGATGAAGTCGTAACAGACGGAGGAACAGACAGTTTAGATTCTAGCGGTACAGATGATAATACAGGGACAAGCAATAATGTAGAAGGCAGTACTGATGCATCCGGAACAAAGAGTAAGTCTGTGACAAATGATGGAGAACAAGGATTGGCATCCGCCCAAGGCAGTCAAGAGCATCAAGGGGCAGGACAAGGACATAATGGGACTACCGGAACCGGGACAGATGAACCTGTTGCAACGGATGCTGACCAGGCCGATCCTTCGGATGCGAATCAGCCTGGCGGAGCTTCTAATGACACTTCCGATGGAAATACGGGGGTGGCTTATTCCTCACGTGTAACGGTTTCGTTGGGTCAAAAGGCTAACGTTCCCGAGGGCAGCGTAATCAAGGTAGGCGACCAGCAATATACGGTCATCGCCCGCGAGGAAGCGGAGGCCAAGGCGGGGCAGAACAGCCATATGCGTCCAGCACAGTCGCAGTCTGACTCAGCACAGCCTTAGCATAGGACAACTAGTCTTTTAATAGAGCAAATCAGCCTGATGTGGAGGAATGGAGAATTCATGGACAGTGACTAAGAAGTGACTTGCAGTGGCTAATTCATGTGCCTCAAGGCCGTTGTCTCCACAACTGAGCAATGGTACACTGTTTTTATCTATAAGTTAGGGGGACTTAGAGTGCAGAAGCTTGTTTTTTTTGTAGGGGTAGCGGGCACAGGAAAAACTACAGTAGCTCGCAAGATCGCTGATCGGATTCCGGCGGCTTTCCTGGATCGGGACACCGTAGGCGGAAGATTCGTGGAGAAAATTTTGGAGATGAACGGCCTGGATGTGAACGACCGTGACTCCGACTTCTATAAGAAGCATCTCCGCGATCTGGAGTATGATACGACTATGGATATTTGCATTGAAAATCTGGCCGCAGGGCAGAACGTGTTCATGATCTCTCCCTTTACGGCTGAATTGAAGAACCAGCAATGGATCGAAGACGTCATTTCCGCATCTGGTCTTACTAAAGATGAAGTTGATGTAAAGGTTATCGTTGTCACGTTGAGCGACATGGAAACTCAGAAACAACGCATCATCGACCGCCAAACCGAACGCGACACCTGGAAGCTGGAGCATTGGGACGATTTCAAGCACCGTGTTCAGTTTGTGCCAGAGATCAATTGGGATATCCCGAAATCCTCGATTCTCGTGTTCGATAACAGTGGCGATTTGACGAAGGAGAAGGTTGACTCTGTGTATGAGTTTGTGAAGGCTACTAACCGTTAAGCAGCAGGATAGCGCTGCCCCCTTGGGAGGCCACTGAAGAACTGGTTTTTTCAAGAGTTGGTATAGTCCAGATCAAAAAGAAGGCACCATTTCCCACATTATGGGGTGGATGCCTTCTTTTTTGGTCGTTTTTTTGTTGTATTTCCCGTTAACTCTACTCAGATATCTTCAATATCCGTTTTAGGTTAACGGCAAATATAGCCATTGCTCCTTGTAACTGCATGCCAAGCAGACCCGAGGATGTGGCGACATCATACCCGTGTCCATGTTTGAGTTCGCTATTCTTTGCCTCAATTTTGTAGCGCTCCTTGGATTTGGCCTTGAAATACTCTGTTTCTTGGAAGGCCATTTGTTCCGAATGCTCGTCGGATTTAATGCTTACAGAGTAGGTTTTGCTCTGGGCTCCCTCTTTGTAGCAGCCTTCCTTGAACGGGCAGCGCTTGCAGACCTCTACGTCAAAATAGTAAGTGTCCTTCTGGTTTTTGTTTATACCTTTCTTGCCTGTTCTGGCCTTACGAATCGCCATATGACCGGCCTTACATACGTACATACCGGCATCCTTGTTAAACAAAAACTCGTGTTCTTTCTTTCGTGCTCCTTGCGTAATGAGTGGGTTAAGCTTTGCCACCAGTTCAATCTCATTGTTCTTTGCATAGGTCAGATTATCTTTCTCGGAGTATGCGGCATCCCCAATGACGGTGCTAATCAGCATGCCGCTCGCTTGGCTTTTCTCAATCAGGGTTTTCAATTGCTTGCCGTCATTCTTCTCGCCAGTTGTTATTACCGCGGCTGTAATAATACGCTCTTCCGTCATTGCCAGATGTGTCTTGTATCCAAAAAAGGCCGAGTCTGCGCTCTTGTGCCCTACGCGCGCATCCGGGTCGGCAGCAAGACGAAGTTGCTCCACGTCATCCTCCACGGTCTCCCTCAGGAGATTCAGCGGTTCCGTAATCTTCGGCATCTGCGCGATCCCCGACTCCGTTTCGATGAAGGTGATGAGTTTTTGGCAATACGCGATTTCGTCCGTCAGCACATCGTTTGTGTTCTTGGCTGGCATGCGGAATTTAACCGACTCATCCACGCCGTACACGGCTTTCCGCAGTTTCTTGGCCCGGTTCTGCAAGATTTCTCGCGGCGATTTCTGGTTGTATCGTGCTTTCGTGTGGGTCGCGTCTACGATAATGGAGGTGCTCTTCAAGACCTCTTTCTCTATAGCGAGTTCTACCGTCTTAGCAATGAGCATGTCCAACAGATTAATGTCCTTTAACCGCAGCTTGCGGAATTTCGTCAGGGAGCTCGGATTGATTACCGGATCTTCCGGCGCCAGGCCGAGAAAATACTTAAACGACAGGTCATACCTCGAAGGCTCGACGATGTCGACATCTGACAACTCGAAGATGGCTTTTAACAACAAGTACTTGAACATACGAATAGGATCAATCGCGTTGCGACCGTTATCTAGACAGTATTTATTTTTTAATTCCTCGTAGATAAAGTCGAAGTTTACCAGTTCGTTGATCTGACGCAGCATGTTGTCCTTGGGCACCACGATGTTATATAGCTCTGCATATGGACTTAGCATCAGGGTTTGCTGTTGCTTAATCATCCGCTCACCTACTCTCAATGATACCTAAATTATAAACGAAGATAGGCGCAGTTTTCTCAACTTCTTGAGAAAACTACGCCTCTTTTTAAATCAAATGAACTTTTTCAGTGGCCTCGCCCCTTGGGGGTGGCGTTTTTTGTGGGGCTAAAACTAGACAGATAAGTATTTATTACGTACGATAACATCAAGACTAGCGTGATGTCCTAGTTAGAAAGTATAGTTGAAAATTATTTGATAAATGCGAGTGAAAACAAAATGCAGCGATCGAATATTTTGTCGAATCGGCTGCAGCCTTTGTGTAGTAAGGCTTTAAGTAGTTTTTTACGCTAGTGCTAATTTCCAGATTAGAGGTTCAATGCAAAATGAAGATTTGCCCCTGACGAAAAGGCTAGACGTATCAATGGTTTTAGCTTATAAAAATTCGGGGGTTTTATCTGAACGTAGTGGGATATAAAGGGATTACCATCGTAGTAAATAGAAATATGACCAAAACGTTTTATCTGAACGTAGTGGGATATAAAGTAGAACGGATCGTGGAACATTTGAGAAAGGGCGGCTATGGTTTTATCTGAACGTAGTGGGATATAAAGCCATCTGTTCTATGATTTGAAGTATCTTGGGGTTAAAGTTTTATCTGAACGTAGTGGGATATAAAGGTAGAAGCCTTTATGGAAGGGCACTACTTACATGCGGTTTTATCTGAACGTAGTGGGATATAAAGCACTTAAAGGCAAGACAGAAAAAGATGGTGATAAGAATGTTTTATCTGAACGTAGTGGGATATAAAGATTTGATTAAAGACTCTAGAAAATTCTTTCATTGGGAGTTTTATCTGAACGTAGTGGGATATAAAGTGAAGTCATCGAGTGTGCCCTCGTTCCACGCATGTAGTTTTATCTGAACGTAGTGGGATATAAAGATCTATCGCATACTGTACATCGGATAGCATGCTTCCTAGTTTTATCTGAACGTAGTGGGATATAAAGGCATATATGAGCTTCGAAAAAATCTGACCATTTACGTTTTATCTGAACGTAGTGGGATATAAAGGATGGTATTTCTTCCTGCTGCTCAAGCTGCTGCTCATTGTTTTATCTGAACGTAGTGGGATATAAAGCAAGAGTAAAACCGCTGTCTACCCGATCTTTAAGCACGTTTTATCTGAACGTAGTGGGATATAAAGCATTTTGACGCTCGAACAGAGGGACGAGCTCATTGCTAGTTTTATCTGAACGTAGTGGGATATAAAGTGACCAGTCACTACAAGTTTTTCTCGATTAAATGATGGTTTTATCTGAACGTAGTGGGATATAAAGTCCCGAACACATCTACGCAATGTTTTAAGTGATAAAGTTTTATCTGAACGTAGTGGGATATAAAGGATTTACCGACTGGGCAGCCTCGATCTTCTCATTGAGTTTTATCTGAACGTAGTGGGATATAAAGTTTGCACCCCCTGAATGGCTTAACGCCTTCCCTTTTCGTTTTATCTGAACGTAGTGGGATATAAAGTGGCTTATATCCATCAAAGAATTTGCTTTGTTTAGTCATGTTTTATCTGAACGTAGTGGGATATAAAGTGGTAAAGAAAAAGGAAATGTCGTTGTAAATGCAGCGTTTTATCTGAACGTAGTGGGATATAAAGTACCTCTGCGTCCATTTCATCCGAAAGTGAGAGCAGCGGTTTTATCTGAACGTAGTGGGATATAAAGGCGCTAGTTGCTGCGTGTGCTATTCCGTCTAATCCAGCGTTTTATCTGAACGTAGTGGGATATAAAGAGCGCACGCCTTAACGCAATTGCACGACCGATATGCGCGTTTTATCTGAACGTAGTGGGATATAAAGGCACATCTGCTATTTGCCTTATGCTTTTCCCGTCATCGTTTTATCTGAACGTAGTGGGATATAAAGTTTTGTTAAAGAATCCCCACTTGATGCACTCATTTACGTTTTATCTGAACGTAGTGGGATATAAAGCGTGGTGTTTAGCAACGTCATCCTTGATCGTTCTCAGTTTTATCTGAACGTAGTGGGATATAAAGCCCCTAGCAGCTCTGGATTGTCAAAGCGGTTGCCGATGTTTTATCTGAACGTAGTGGGATATAAAGTTGAATATGATCTTGCTACCATTCGGGAAACGTAGTTGGTTTTATCTGAACGTAGTGGGATATAAAGCGCGATATTCTCGTAGAACACCGCCGAGCGATTCGTCGTTTTATCTGAACGTAGTGGGATATAAAGTAATCTGACGCTCCTTATCTTCAATAACCTCAATATGTTTTATCTGAACGTAGTGGGATATAAAGGAATGATAGCCCGATCAGTGCTAAAGGCAGCCAAGCCTGTTTTATCTGAACGTAGTGGGATATAAAGCGTAGTCCCAGCGTTCCTCTGCATCTGCTTCAAGGTGGTTTTATCTGAACGTAGTGGGATATAAAGGTTAATCGCAGATCGAATCGCAAAAGAGTTTACGGAGTTTTATCTGAACGTAGTGGGATATAAAGTCGGAAGTACGAACGCAATATATCCGCCCGGCTTAACGTTTTATCTGAACGTAGTGGGATATAAAGTGTTGATCGTAGAGGGACGTATACGCGACCTTCAAGGAGTTTTATCTGAACGTAGTGGGATATAAAGGTAGCACGGGCGATCGTTGCTTTGTTTATTCCTTTGGGTTTTATCTGAACGTAGTGGGATATAAAGAAATCTCGCAAACATCCCTATCCCCCGGCTGGATCTCGTTTTATCTGAACGTAGTGGGATATAAAGTGGAAACAGTAACTTGGATTGTCGTTATTGCAGCATGTTTTATCTGAACGTAGCGGGATATAAAGTTATTAATTTTATTAATGGATATGAAACGCAGCGGGACATTACACTCTATTATCATAATATGATACAACCCCTCCCTTAAACTTCCCAGAATTGTTGTAAATTGTAGCTTTTAGGTCTTGCTCTATGTCGCTTTAAGTAGTAGATTGGAACTGTATGTATTGTTATAAATTGGTGAATTTGGAGGTGGAACATGAGACTATCAGTGACTTATCAGGTAGAGCGAGTGCCTCTAGGTTATCGAATGACAGTACTATCCTTGCTAAAAGAAGCGCTGAAATTAGCTAATGAAGCATATTATAAAGAGCTTTATGAGCAACGTTCTAAAGAAATGAAACCGTTCTCTACTGCGGTATTTCTCAAGGAATTTACGTATAAAGAAGATGAAATCTTACTGAAAGAATTGTCAATTACGATCAGTTCAGCAGATATGGAATTTATGTTACACCTGTTTAATGGACTACACCAACTTAGAAGCTATAAGACTGACGGTCAGGAATGGAAGCAATTACGGATTCAAATGCTTAAAGAAGCTCAAGTTACAGGAGAGAGAGTATATTTTAAGACACTTTCTCCTATTCTGATTGAGAATAAACAGAGAAAACCGATTCATCCTGATGAGGCGGAGTATGGAGAGGAATTTTCATATTATGCAGCTCTTCGGATTCGTGAGTTAGTTGGCCGTGAACCTTATTACCCAATTAAAATAGAGCCGCTTAACATGAAGAAGACGGTTATTAAGGAAACGAACTCAGAGTTTCGCGAGCTAATAAAATCTAATCAGAAATATCTCTATTTTACAGCGTATCGTGGAACGCTTCTATTGACAGGTCATCCTGATGATTTACAGTTCCTTTATCAATCGGGTGTCGGCCTTCGTGCATCCCAATCGTTTGGGCTATTAGAATATATCCGAGAGGAGGCTTAAGACGATATGACTGCGTCCATTGCTATTGGAGCTGAGGAGTGGATGATGACAGCTGGATTAATTGGACTAACTAGAATGTTTAGCAGTAAAGAAGAGTACCCAATAGTTCAAACTAATAAAGGTATCGAGCTGGATGAAAATCATTTAAGACTATTCCCTGAACGTTATATTCACTGGATGATTAGGGAATTTAGTATTGTTGATCGGGATCTTAAACGTATGGGATGGCCAACTCAACAAGCAGTTCGTGCTGCGGATCGAGCCTTAGAGAATCCTTCTTTAATTAATGAAGTGAATACTAAGATCAAAGAGTCAGTTAAAGACATTCGCAAAATTATGAATGAACAGATTAGCAAGGTAAAAAAGTATTTTCCCGATTCTAAAGAATGCCAGCAACTATTAAAATTGCTAGATTCTCTTAAATTAATCAGTAATTATAATGAGATCAATACTATTCATGATCTAATAGAAGAATATAAAATATTGATGTCAGAACCTTTTATTAATGAAAAGCTGACATTAAATTATGTTAAGGCTGTTATAATGGGTCCCTTTTTTGGTCAGACGTCAATTTTACAGCCTGTTTTTAATTCTAGAACAACAGAGCAGCATATCGAACAATTGAACAAAGATTTCGCTCTTCCAGCAATTATGGAACTTCAATTACATAAAGAACTAAATCGTCCTCACATGGAATTATCAACAATCATAGATCTTCTGCAAGAGCATGCAGACGAATATAAACCATTCAAAGACTGGCTTAGATCAGTTAAGAAGGTTAAGCGTGTTGAGGAAATTCAAGATTATTTCCAGTCACAGATATTGCCTTGTTCTTTAGTAGAAGGGCTTTATGCTACGCAATCGTATGAAGAAATGACATTCTCTCCGCTAGCTTTATCGAAAAAGAATGCTGTGAATTTTAACTGGAATTTCAATAAAGGAACTCCTGTACCTATCAGTGCAGTTGCGCGTCTTATTTTATTTGCTGTACCTCTTGGATTAGCGGCATATAACCGCCGGTTAGGGACAGAGGAGTTTAATGAGAATAAGCGTTTTTTCGGCATGATATTATCCCAGAAATCATTCGTTGACATCGTAAAGGATAATAATCACTATCGAACTATGCGAAGTGGCGGCACTACATTAGGTGAAGCTATTGTAGGCGTTTTGGATGAAGCCAGAAGTAAGGCGGGAAGAAAGCAGCCATCATATCTGTTTATTGAACTGCACTCAGAGTATCAAATGAAGAAGACGTTATTAGATTACTATCATATGCCAGGTTATCTTGCGACTTACTTAGATGATTATGGTAATGGATTAAAGCTAATCCACCATAGTTACCAGAGAGAAGCCTTTATAAGGGCCATTTTAAGAGGGCTTGATCCTAAGGCGACGATTTATGAATTACTTAGACTAGCTGTTAAACCTAGTAATACGAATGAACAGGCTCGATTAATGGAGAGTATTCGGTTTGCTAATAGTGCTTATTATGCTGTACAGGCAAGATTCAGAGTCTTACAAGCTAAGAAGGGAGAGGAGAAAGTGTCCAAATTTGATTGGAAAATTCATCAGGTCTATGAACAAGGAGTTTACTTGCGAAATCGGCTGATCACTAGTCGTCCTGGAGAAGAGGCCGAGGGAAAGGTATATCAAGCAAGCGGACGTAAGAAATTAGATGGAATCATTTATCGTTTGCTCAACTCTGCCAAAACAGGTAATAAATCAGAATTTATGGATACGCTCTTTCGAATTTATTTATCAGCCAACACTTCCAGTGCTCGCCAAGGCACAGCAAAAAATTATATAGGTGTTCCGCAGTTTTTTGTGGACAGCTTTAAAGAAGAAGGCCTTGATTTTGACACGATTGCCGGTGCATTTATTGCAGGACTATTAGGACAACAAAATGCCAATGCTCAAAAAGCTGAAAGTGGAGAAGCCGATCTGTCTGAATCCATGGAGGAGGTAGCTATAAATGAGTAAAGCTTTGACCTTGACTGTTGTTTTTCGTGCGAATTCTCTAAATTATGGTGAGGGGATTGCGAATATATCTGAATTAAAAAAGATACACCGTGGTAATGGAGATGTCCTAACTTTTGCTTCGCGTCAAAGCCTCCGCTACGATATTGTCCGATTAGGGAATGAGTGGTTTGGGTGGAATTTGCAGACGGTGGACAAAACCAAGGGAACTCTACAATTTCGAGAGGATATAAGCATTGCTGAATCCGTAGAGATGGATCTGTTTGGTTATCTAAAAACAGGCCAAAAATCACAAAAGCGCGCAGCGGTAGCTCGTTTATCGCATGCTGTATCATTAGAGCCATATCGCAATGATATGGAATTCTTGAATAATATGGGACTTGCAGAACGAATCGATGAAACTCCTAACCTCGCAAATATTGAGCAACATGAGAGTTTCTATTCATATACAGTAACAATTGATCTGGATAAAGTAGGTGTAGATCAGGGCAACAAAGGAAAAGTGGTCGAATTATCTGAAGGTGAAAAAGTTACTAGAGTGACTCAACTGCTAGATATTCTTAAACTGCTAAATCGAAATATTCGTGGTCGTCAGGAGTCTTTAGCTCCATTGTTCGTTGTTGGAGGAGTGTATCCTGTAGCTAATCCGTTTTTTCTTGGGCGTGTTATGTTAGAGCCAAAATCAAAATCATGGAATATCAATACAAAAGCTTTAAAAGAGGCAGGACAGACAACATTTGGTGGTCAGTCTATCGGAGATTATACACGTGTCGGTTATGTATCAGGTGTATTCGGTAATGAAGCTCAATTTGAACAAGTAGCGACTGGTAGAGTTGGGACGGTGGAAAATTTTTTTGCTGCATTAAAGGAAGAAGTAGAGTCGTATTACGGGGTATCCGTACAATGAAAGCTCTGAGACTTAAACTATATCAGCAGACGGCTTGTTACAAGAAGCCCTTTGCTTTTAAAGTGTCAGAGACTTATCCATTACCGCCGCATTCCACAGTCAAAGGTATGCTTCACGCAATACTGAACGCCAAAGAGCTTATTCCAATGCAAATTAGCATTCAGGGAAGCTACGATACCCTAATTACGGATTATCAAACGCATTACTTCTTTAAGACAGAGAAGACGGAAGAATTCGCTCTTACGATTGATGGACTTGGAATTGATCGTGAATTTGGGAATATTACAACGATGCCGATATACACACATATGCTCTATGATGTAAGCTTGTTAATTCATGTTTGTGCATCTGAGGAAGTTCTGAACGAACTAGAAGAACGCATAAGCGAAGGGAATATTCATCATAGTCTAGGGCGTTGGGAAGATCTGGTGCGCATAGATGCCTGTGAAATAGTTGAGGTTAGCGTAGAGGATGAAGAGATCTTTCTGAAGCAGAGTGCCTACATCCCAAATGAAATGCTCGGAGATACGGAGCATTTTCCATACAGTCTAAATTGGACTTATCGCATTATAGATGGAGTAAGAGTATGGGATAAGTTAAAAGTGGGTTACGTTCAACCAGGAAGTGTAATCTATAGTGATGAGGGGTTATTGTTAGACCCCGATGGGAACGGTGTATTCTTCCCAAATCCGACATAGAACATAAATGCTTTGTAGAGAGAGCCGGGCAAGAGGGTTCTCTCTCTTTGTAACTGAATGGAATATGTAGCGATATTGCTGTTGAAGGGATAGGTGATCATTCTTGATTTTTTATGCCAAATCATATCCGCCTTTACCGCATACGGAGACTGTGCAGCAGCACACGAATGCTTTGTTGAAATGTTATGAAACGTTGAAGAATGGCTATGCTTCTGCTTTACCGTTAATGACCGAACGTGAATGGCAAATGCTCCGTTGGGCGGTGCAGTATCATGATGTTGGGAAATATGATGCTGTATTTCAAAACAAGATATTAAAGGCTTTGCGTCAGGAGCAGCGCATGAGAACGAGGTGCAGCTTTGATGTCAGGCATAACTATGTATCGGTACTTGCTATTCCATTCAAGAAATTAGGACTCAATGACGAAGAGAAACGTATTCTTGCACAAGCCGTCGCTTATCACCATGAGCGAGAAGATAAACCAGATAAGAAGCAAGTTAAGCAAATTTATACGGAACATATTCTGCCGCATCGCGAACAAATTGAACATGAACTAGAAATAGAACTTGATGAGAAGGCAATTGCATACAAGCTGGAGTTAATTTCAAATCGCATCCAAGAGAGTGATGGGGAAGTCTTTCACAGGTATGTACTGATTAAAGGCCTATTACATCGCTTGGATCATGCTGCTTCTGCTCATGTATCAGTAGAACTGGCGCCGGATATGAACATAGGTGAGTATGTAGAAGAGTTTGTAAGCCGGGAATTCAGTGGTCGGAAAAATGAACTACAGCAGTTTACACAGCAAAATCAGGATAAACATGTTGTCGTTGTTGCTCAGACCGGAATGGGTAAGACAGAAGCGGGCTTATTGTGGTTGGGGAAAGATAAAGGGTTCTTTACACTGCCCCTGCGAGTTAGCATTAATGCAATGTATCAGCGAATAACGGACAAATCTAATATTGGCTTTACTCGCTCATCAATAGATGGAACGGGAGAAGAAGCTACAGGATTATTGCATTCAACAAGTCTAGATTATTTACACGACGAACTTGAAGCTGATGACGAAGCTCTTGAGAAAATACATTCACAATCGAGAGAATATGCGAATAAGTTAATCATTTCTACTATTGACCAAATATTGAAATTTCCATTCTTTTATCTTGGTTTTGAAAAAGAATATGCTGCTGTAGCTTCTTCTAAAATAATTATTGATGAGCTACAAGCCTACGATCCGAAAATCGCGGCGTTAATTATTAGAGCTCTAATACTTATTGATGAGATAGGCGGCTCTTTCATGATAATGACAGCTACACTGCCGAATTTCTATTACAAAGCATTGTTGAAAGAGAAGAAGTCTCCTCGTCTTCCCATTGCCTGTGGGGAATTCATTAATGATCAAATTGTTCGGCACCATGTTGAAGTTAGGGAAGAGTCTATCCTTGAGGAAGATGTAATAGATCGAATCGTTGCTGAAGGAGGAAGTTATAAAGTTCTGGTTATTTGTAATACCGTGAAACGAGCTCGTGAGGTATATCTTCAAATCAAGTCAAGATATAAGAATACGTGGTTACTTCATTCACGATTCGTTAAAAAGGATCGTGTCAAGCGGGAGAAAGACATCATTCAATTTGCGTCGGGAACGGAAAATGGTATTTGGATAACAACTCAATTAGTTGAGGCGAGCCTAGATATCGACTTTGATCGGTTGTATACCGAAATGTCTTCCCTGGATAGTCAATTTCAACGTTACGGAAGATGTAACCGTAAGGGACTTAAGGCTGTTGATGATGTCAATATACGAGTATATATAAGGGATGTATCGGGAGTTAATTTAGGTGGAAATTCAGTGTATCACAAGGATATTTATTCACGCAGTTTACAGCTTTTCGAACAACATAAAACCGGTGTACTTCTTGAGTCAGTGAAACAAACGATGATTGCAGCTCTTTATGATGAGTCTGCGTTAGAAAACTCTGATTTTAAAAAGTTATTTGATAGTACCTTAGAGGAATTAAAGAATCGTCCTATGTACGATATGCCAAAGCTTGAGGCACAGCAATTACTTAGAGATATCCAAGAAGTACAGGCTATCCCTGGATGTTTTCGCGGAGAGAAGGCTATTGAGGATGCTCTGGAAGTTTGGAAGACAACGAAAGATAAAAGAATAAAGCGGGAGCAACGAAGAATCATTGAAAACTACACAGTTGGTGTAAACCGACACCTGGCTAAAAACCAGAAAATACTTTCACAATTCCCTCTGATTCACGGTCTTTATTTTATTGACGCAGACTACAGTCAGGAGACAGGACTTCTCACACAATCCGTTATAGCCCCAATGTTTTTATAAAGGAGGTTAGGTTCATTCTATGTCTATACGAGGGATAGAAATGCACTACTACGCAGTCTGTAAACGTAAATTATGGTTGTTTAATAGAGGCATTGGTTTTGAGCAGCAAAATGATCGAGTTGCGGAAGGAAAAGTACTGCATGAATATGCCTATGGGAAATTGGATAAGGAATTAAACATAGATGATATGGCAGTGGTAGATGCCATAGATGGAGATTGGGTTAGGGAGGTAAAGATAAGTAGTAAGATGGAACATGCTGATCGGCTGCAAATGTTGTACTATCTTTACTTGCTGAGAGATCGTGGAGTAGAGAAAAAAGGATTGCTTAGTTATCCTAAGGAAAAAAAGACGACAGAAATATGTTTAGGTTTCGAGGAGACACTCGAAGTTCGGGCTGCTTTGGAAGGGGCTCAGAAAGTGTTGAATGGGGAGCTACCTGCTTATGGTAAATTGAGATACTGTTCCAAATGTGCCTATCAAGATTTTTGTGAAGCAGGAGAGGTAGGGGATGAAGAATGAGTCGAGATGTATTTATATTTTCTACAGGAAAACTACATCGAAAGCATAATACGTTGTATTTCACAGATGAGGAAGGAAAGTCAAGTCCTCTACCAGTTGAGCAAACTGAGAATTTGCACTTATTCGGTAATGTAGATTTCAATACGTCACTGCTGCATATTTTGACACAACATGATGTGCGACTACATGTCTATAATTATTATGGGTATTATGATGGAACGTATTATCCTCGGAATTCAAGAATATCGGGATATACGACCGTTCGCCAGAGTGAGCATTACTTAGATATTAATAAGAGATTATATTTAGCAAAAGCATTTGTTCAGGGCGGAATACATCATATGATCAGAAATCTTAGAAAGGCTGGCGAAGAGAGTAAATCACATATAGATACAATAAATGCAACCTCTTCTCTACTAGATCATGCGTCTAGCATTCCGGCTGTGATGGGTCTTGAAGGACAATGCCGACAAGTGTATTATGAAGCATTTCCGTTATTAGTCAAAAGAAGCTTTACATGGGTGAGTCGAACAAAGCGTCCGCCCCAAGATCCGCTTAATTCGTTAATTTCTTTTGGTAATGGTTTGATGTACACATCGGTTGTGTCTGAAATATATAAAACGATGCTCGATCCATCTGTAAGCTACCTCCATGAGCCGTCGAGTAAACGTTTCTCCCTTAGTCTTGATGTAGCAGAAATATTTAAACCTTTTCTGATTGACCCTTTAATATTTAATTTAGTTAATAATCGACGCATTCAAGAGAAACATTTTGAAAATACTGAGGGCATAGTTTATTTAAATGAAGAAGGACGAAAGATCTTCTTGGCGGCATTTGATGAGAAGATGAAAAGTACATTCAAGCATCGTAAATTAAAGAGAAATGTCTCCTATCGATATTTAATTCGACTTGAAGCTTACAAAATTATTAAGCATGTCATTGGCGATGAAAAATATAAGCCTTTTAAGGCATGGTGGTAGATAGACATGTTTGTAATTATCACATACGATATAGGAGAAAAAAGAGTAGGTAAAGTCTGTAAGAAGCTTCGAGAATATTTGGATTGGACGCAGAACTCTGTGTTTGAAGGCGAAATCACCAAAGGGAAATTAACAAAATGTTTAGCTGAATTACGAGATATCATGGATGATGAGGATTCAATATATTTGTATAAAGTTGAGAATCCGAAAGCGATTGTGAAAGAGGTCATTGGAGAAGATCGTTCCTTCGATCGATTGTTTTTCTAGAGCAATGAGAAAAGTGCAGCGATCGATTGTTTTGTCGAAATGCCTGTAAGCCTTGCCAGATAAGGGTTAAGAGCGGTTTTCACATGAAATGAGAAATTCCCATTGAGGGTTCAATGCAAAATTGAAAAATGATGAAGTTGAAAAACCTTGTTATCACAAGGCTTTTACCATCTCGAAAGACGGGGTTTTATCTGAACGTAGTGGGATATAAAGAACTAAAAAGGAGCCCTGGAGATAATCCCCAAGACTCCGTTTTATCTGAACGTAGTGGGATATAAAGATACCAATCCGTATAGTGATCAAAGAGATACGCTCCGTTTTATCTGAACGTAGTGGGATATAAAGACAAGATCGTCACATATGACGAACGCATCAAGGCAGCGTTTTATCTGAACGTAGTGGGATATAAAGTGTCTCAGCGTCTACCATGCTCCTAATCTCTTCCCGGGTTTTATCTGAACGTAGTGGGATATAAAGGATTAAAATCCCCGCTAGATACGTAGTAAAAATCCCGAGTTTTATCTGAACGTAGTGGGATATAAAGGCGCTTGTGCTGCTAAAACCTCTCTTTTCAAATCCGTTTTATCTGAACGTAGTGGGATATAAAGATGCTTCAATCATCCTTCCCAAATCCCAAGGCAAAGTTTTATCTGAACGTAGTGGGATATAAAGGTGCTCAGCTTATCAGGGTGCTTGAAAGTGTCAAGGATGTTTTATCTGAACGTAGTGGGATATAAAGATCAAAGAAGAAGATGCATCAAAAAATCTGTTGAGCTGTTTTATCTGAACGTAGTGGGATATAAAGACTATATACCGCTGATAGTTAACAGGTCAGCTGTCAAGTTTTATCTGAACGTAGTGGGATATAAAGATTAGAGAGGAATGATTATGTGAATCAATTAGTTCAAGTTTTATCTGAACGTAGTGGGATATAAAGACCATAAAGCCGGGAGATAAGGTGAAACATAAAGAATGTTTTATCTGAACGCAGCGGGAAATAACTCCAAGTGAACAACCCTCCCCAAACAAAAAGGAGGGCCGAAGCCCTCTCAATACCCTACACTTACTCCACCGCCGCAGGTCTCGTTACCAGCAAATCATGCCCCTCGTGTTCATCATTCTCTTTAACCTTCATGGACGTACTGCTGGATGTTTTCATTCTCCATTTCATATGCTCAGGATAACCATAGGTTCCATGCTCGCTCAGGTCGAGACCCATCACTTCTTCTTCCTTCGTTACACGCAACCCCATCAGCTTTTTCATGCCCCAAAGGATGGAGAAGGAAAGCGTAAATACGAAAGCAAAGGTGCCGACAACTCCTAAAATTTGCACGCCTAATTGGCCCAGTCCGCCGCCGTAGAACAGACCTGCTTGACCTACCCCTGTGATTCCAACTAGCTGCGGCGTGGCGAAGAGACCTGTAGAGATGGCTCCCCACACCCCGGCAATACCGTGTACCGAAGCAGCGGCGATTGGATCGTCAATGCCTGCCCGTTCAATCCATCTTCCTGCAAAAAAGGTAGTGATCCCTGCTACCGCACCAATTAGGATCGAGGCCCAGGTGTCGACAAAGGCACAAGCTCCCGTAATGGCAACTAACGCGCCTAATATGCCGTTCAACATGCTCGGAATATCCGATTTGCCGCGAACCATCCACGAAACGAGCAGAGCGGCAATACCACCAGCTGCAGCAGCCAGATTTGTCGTCAAAAGCACGTATCCGAAAAATCCATCGTTTAACGGGGTTAAAGCACTGCCTGGATTAAAGCCAAACCAGCCGATCCACAAAATGATGACTCCCAGTACGGTAATCACTTGATTATGCCCGGGGATGTTGATTGGCTTTCCGTCTTGGCCGTATTTGCTCAAACGAGGCTTGAGCAGTATCGTTGCAGCCAAAGCTGCAGTCGCCCCCGTCAAGTGAACGACCGTAGATCCGGCATAGTCCTGCATCCCGAGGCTGCCCAGCCAGCCGCCGCCCCAAACCCAGTGGGTGACAATCGGATAAATAATCACCGTAAAGATCGCTCCGAACACGATATATACGCTTAGCTTTGCACGCTCTGCCATCCCTCCGCAGGCGATTGCCAGTGAGACCGCGGCAAAAGCCATCTGAAACAAAAACATCAGATCGAGCGGGACGCCGATATCCGCCAACACGTTAAACGAACCGATGTCTCCCTCTCCGCCGAATAGAAAGCCTGTCATTCCCAAGAGGCTGTTCCCATCGCCAAAGGCGAAACCAAAGCCCAAAGCCCACCATGAGAGGATAGCTACGCCGAGTGTAAGCATCGTTTTTCCGGCAACATGTCCAGCGTTCTTCATTCGCACATTACCCGCTTCCAGCAAAGCAAATCCGGCCTGCATAAAAAAGACCAGCATCGTAGCCAGAAATACGAACAACGAGTTAAACCCAATTTCCATCATGTTCCCCACTCCTCTAATGTCATATTAGCTAACATCTTCTCAATGTTAATGAAATTATAAATGGAGGGAGTACCGGGTTTACATGCACTTTTTTGTATTGAATTTATATGATTTGAACACAGTGCACATAAAGTTATATAACATTTTATTTGAACTGGTTGTGACAAGATCCAGGCATGAAGCTATGTAGGAATTCCTATTTTTAAAGGCCTAAAGACTTGGGTGTGTGACAGAGTTATATGGCTAAAGACATGTTAAGTTGTATATATCTTCTGTTTAGCGTGGCACGGTACTTTAAAGCTTGTAATAACCTGTCGTCACTTCGTTTCTTATAGGTATTCCGGTATATTACTTAGGAGTCATAATTTAGGTAAAATATCAGATGCTATTATTTTTCTTGAAATGAGGTTGGACATGCTTGCATAAGGTGGATCCTGGCAGAGTCGGAAGCTTGGCACGCGACCTGGAGCGTTTAGAGCGCACGATGGAAAATGGAATAACGGGAATGTCCAGGGAACTAAGACGGTTAGCCTGCGATGTGGAAGCGGCTTATAACGATCCTTCAGAGGATTACGTACGGTCAGCGGCACGCAAGGTCAGTGGTCTACTACAGGAAATCGAGAAGGCAGCAGAGCGAATTGACGAGATGATGAGTAAGAAGGTTCATGCCTTGCGTTATGCTGAAGGAAAATACATAAAAGCGGAGAAGGACTCGGCTCGGGCGACTGACGTGAAGCGATCATCAACGTTCACGCTAAAGGGGACGATTCAGAGCTGGCTTCAGCGTTTCTCGGAGAAGGGGATGCGGAATGTCGCTGATTCAGACGGGGCTTCGTCCGCAGAGTCACGGCCTTCGCTTGTGCAGTGGATCCAGGGAGGGCTGCTGGAAATTCAGGACGCCTCTTTGGTTCAGCGTCTGGATTCGGTGAAGAAGGACGAACGAATCGCCTCTCTTCTGCAAATTTTTGATACCGGGACGGCGAACGAGCAGACATGGGCGCGTGGGGAGCTAGAGGCGATCGCCTTAGGCTTCAAGGAAATTGCCCGCAACCAAGCGGCCTATAAAATATATGCGATCTACAATAATGAGTTGTACATGGGCTTTGCGCATCAGTCTGCAGAGCGGGAAAGGAAAGGGCTAGCGAAGCTGGGCGTTGCGGAGGAGTGGTATAGAACCAGTATTCGTTTAAGCGAGTTCTACAAAGGTTCTCCTTTAGATGCTTGCGATTATAATCCGCTGAAGCAGAATAGATCCGCGATGCCTAAGGAGAGCGAGCTGCGGCTGATGATTGGAGCCGGCATGTTAAATCTGCGCTACCTTGAATGGGCCAAGCTAAACTATGACGCTGTTGCTGCGGCGATCCACCGAAAAGCGGAGCGGGAGAAGCAACTGCAGAAACTGTTGGATCAATACAATCAGGCTGTTCCTGCCGAAGATATCCGGAAGATGCAGCAGTACTTGAAGGACATGAATATCTATCACGGTGAAATTACCGGGAAATATAATCAGGAGTTCCTGGTCGCCGTAGCAGGTTATCAGCATATTGCCAATACTATCAGCTCTATAGCCGCCGTTAGGCGTGACCAGTTTGGTTGGGAGCTATTCGAGGTAGATGGGATACTCACAGAGAAGCTGCTGCAACTAGCATATGCAGAAAGCGGTTATGGGATATCGAACGATCCGAATCTAGACACTAGAGGAATGAGTGCTTCGGTTACGATGGTGGGTGTGGGAGTCGGCATCGTTAATCAACTCGGGGATGACGTTACCGATCTCGTTCAATTTGCCTGGAGTGTCCATACCTTGAACCCGGAGTTCTGGACAGAAACCATACCAGGATATTTTGCAATGGGAGAAGCGATCGCGACCGGCAAGGTCACCATTCATGATATTGCTGTGTTAATCGGTGATGCAGCGGCTGAGGAATTCGTTGTACCTTTTCAGCAAATCATCGAATTGCAGCCAAAAATTCTATCTGGAGAAGCTACCTATGAAGAGAGTGTGCAATATGGCCGGGCTCTGACGAAGGCCTACTCTGCGATAACGATCGTGCATGGGGCAGCGAAAGCGGGTGTCAAGGTAACGAGCAAGAGCGTGAAAGGGCTTTTGAAAAATTTTGAGGAAGCAGCCCAAAACCAAAGAATGCTTGCGACTAGTGAAGGAGTCCAAATCCCCACTCGCAGCATGGACTTGCCCCAAGGAGAACCACCGATTAGTTCCACCAAGCCGGAGTCGGGTTCGAGTGGCATGCGATCTGTGGATTTTATGGATAGCGCGGGTGGAGTTTTATCGAATAACAGCGCCCCGGGCAAAGGGATACCGAATCCCAGTGGTTCTAGAATTCAATTCAATGAAACTGGTAAAATAGTAATATCTAATAAAGATGTGAGCTTGAATGAAAGGGCGATGGCTGCTAGTGGAGAAGGCATTCTGCAGCCGAATCCAGAGTTCCATCGGATCAAGCTAGAGTCGGAATTGAGCGGCGAGAAGATGGATCCGGTTGAGGGTATTGATAATGCTAAAGATATAACCCAATTAACTGTTGATGATATACCAACTGCAAAGAGTGGGGATTTTAGCAAGTTCTTCAATTCCCTCACAAGTAGTGAGCTAGACGAACTTTGGAAAGATAAAAAGATTAGAAAGAAAATTGAACGTCAGCTTAGAGAACCTGGAAGTTTACATGAGTGGCACTTAGTTTCAAGGGCTCCGCAATTTAAGTATTGGAATATTAGTGCTGAAGAGATTAAAGATTTACGAACAGCTATATCTGATGTTAAATTCGTCAATCCAAACGGTGTTCATGGAGGGCTTGGTTCAACTAAAGCACATAACGAATTGTTAGCAATAATAGATACCTCTAGAGATTATAATACATTTGTTAGGCGACTTAATAATTGGGCTTATTATAGACTTGAGGGTGGGATTTCGTCTTTACCGGAAGATCTTAGATTAAAGTAGGAGGACACTATAATGGAAAAACAAGGATGGGTTTCTATTTGGTTAGGTAATATTAAAGAGGAGGACTCTATAGGAGAGTATGTAGATTTAACTTATGATGAGGATGGCGAGTCTGTCCCTTCCAAATTTTTTATTGATTTTAATATTGATATGGATGAAACAGATGAGGATACTATAGAAAAAGCGGTCTATAAGAACAGTAGTAGTGATATTTCCACATTATTAGCTGGTTGTTCGTACGAAGAAATTATCATCCCAGAAATTAAGGAAAATATAAACTTACAAAAATCATATAATGCAGTAATTCTAATATATAATTTTGAGTACAACAATGAAATTACTTCAACTAGTGCTTTTGATTTTATTGCTGCTACAAATTATGAGTAATAAAACTCTTAATAGCTATGAAGAATAGATTTATTTGATGGATTACGCGGAGATGGAAGAGTTGCTTTAAAATAGGGATAAAAATAATCTAATCAATCAGTTAGTAAATAACCCACCAATGCTCCATTTTTTGCAGCAAATTATAACTGGAATAGTGGTTTTGTTTTAAAAGCTCTTTCCCACTTGAACCATGAGTAGGAATGGGCTTTTTTGCATGCAGGTAGCTACACCGCAGAATTGGAGGACAGGCGGATGAGAATGGCAGTATATTAATGGTTGGATGACATGAAAGCCACTTTCACAACATAGACGATAAAAGAGTAATTGTAGAGTTTGAGATGGGACTGGATTCTGACAGGGCTTGCAGAAGCCAAGTGAATAAGTCAGATAAGCCCTACGCCTCAATAGGATTGTAGGGAAATGTGGGCTTTACTAGGTATATAGGATGGGTTTAATAATTCAATGAGACTATCATGATGAGACAAAGGTATCATAGTTATTGTATGAAATGGTTCAATCTAGTAAAATCCCAGATAGTAGAACGAGGGTGCGAAAAATGACTTCCTTCTACTGAATACATAATAAGGGGAATAAGATGATGAATTACAAAAGAATGAAGAAGCTAAGGGTTATGCTCCTGACCATGGTGTTAGCTCTGACAATCGCACCTGCATGGTCTTCGGCGGCGAAGTTGTCGATCGTTGTAGAGGTCAATGGGAACTTGATATCTTTTCCGGATGCGAAGCCGTTTATGGACAAGAGCAACCGGGTGCAGGTGCCTGTTCGGTTTGTAAGTGAAGCGCTTGGAGCTGAAGTTCGCTGGAACAGCCAGAGCAAGCAAGTCACCGTGAAGATGGGAGAAGACACGACTGTACTCACGCTGGGAAAAAAGGCGTTTACCGTTAACGGTCAAACAAAGCAAATGGACACAGTTGCACAGGAAAAGCAGAACAGAACATTCGTTCCTTTGCGTTTTGTCAGCGAGGCGCTCGGTGCTAAAGTAATTTGGCATTCTGACCTGTACAGTGTGGAGATTCTGACTGGGCTTGCAGCGGAGCAATCTGGAGCCTCAAAAGGCACGACCCCGAAAGATCCTTGGGAGGAGTTTTTGGCTTCAAGAAGTATAGAGGGGGAGACTGAAAAGAAGGTTCTTGAAGGATTTAGTTACTATGAGACGTATAAATCTGGATTAGTTGTATCTGGTGATACTGTCAACGGAAAAGGTCTAATGTTCTTACAGCCTCGTATCGAATTCGGAAGAGATGGTGTCGACTATAACAAGCAAGTTAAGGATTTGGACGAACTGCTCCGACAACAAATTGACTTCAAAACAGCAGATAATATCATGAAATACGTGAAACAAAAGTCCAAACGAGATGATGAATTAGAGGCAAAGGAATTCAGCGACGATACATACGGAATACAAGTTGAATCAAGGTATTGGGACGATATATACGTATCAATATGGTATAAGTAGGTGAATCTTCTGTGAAGAGACGAATCATTGTACTTCTACTTGTCGTACTCATCTGCAGCCTTACGACGCAAGTCCATATATCCGCTGAGCCAGAAGAAGTCCAGACGAAGATAACACCGGAGGAGTATTTTAAGACTCTTACTCCTGAAAAGGTATTGCAAAGAGCCAATATGGATATGGAAGAGTTGTACGGTTTAAAGAATTTCTATCCTAATAAATCAAAAGGAAGAACACTTAATTCTACCCTCTTGCAGCAGCAAATTGATGAGGCGGTAAAAGACCCTAAGAAGTTCAAGGGCTTCGATATTGTGTATGGTACTAGTCACGGTACGGAGATTACACATAAGGGACAAGTCATGCAACGATATTCTGGATACAATGTATTTGGTGATCCGGTATCGACAGAAGGATTTCCATGGGATGCGGGTTGGAGTGGCACTAAGATACAGAATTTCCAACTGATACCGAGCCCATGGGAAGTCAAGAAATTACCTAAGAAGTTTGACGACTTTCCCAAAAACATTGGAGGTAACTTCCAAGACCAACTACTACAATACCTGCCCGATGCAACTTTTGAAAGCAAAATCATTGAAGCGCTGAATAAAGAGTACGCCACTCAGCCCTATGGCGAGAACCTCATGTACAACAACCAGAATAAACAATATGCAGGGAACAGGGTTTACGACAGGGACACTGCCCCCAAAGGGGGCTGGATTAAATACGTTCACGTGATCCAGCCGCCGACGTATCTCTCCCAGGGATCTGGAAGGGTGTACTTAAAAGGCGGTACATATCTGGACGTTCCGATCGCTGCGTTTATAGAGACGGAGCCCAGTGATATCTCCGCAGAGTTTGTCGATCTGCCGTCTGAGGCCATGGCGGGAGATGAAGTCTATGTTTCAGTATGGCTAAGGTCTACGTTCCCTGATCGGGAAACCGCCAAATTTTCGTGGAGTGTTACCCGCAAAAGCGATGGACTCCCTCTGACGGCAGCGGAAAACCAGTTGCTGTTCGGAGGCGGGGTAGCGGCTGAATCCGGATCCATCGGGATTTCTAAAAACGAGAAAAGACGTCTGAATGTCTCTTTTACGATGCCCGAAGGCGATGTTCGAATTCAGTTCAAGGTGAATGAGGACGGCAAGCAGCCTGAAGAGGTGATCCTGGATAACAACGTTCTTAGCTCCGAGATCAAGTTGAACATCCCGCAGCAACTGCCTTATGACATGCTGACGAAGAAGGTTAAGCTAGATCTGCCGAGCAATACCGCCACATTGGTGCTGCCTGATTTGCCCGATGCGAGGTGGGCAGGGAATGCGACAGGCAAGCTTGCCGTAATTAACCAATCACCGGGATTGCTAAGGGACTTCGAGGTTCATAACAACCCGGATGTGGACGTAAACAGCTCGACGATTATCCGCTCGCCAGTGGTCACTTACACGATCAAAAGAGAGGACTACGAGGATAATCCGTTAGGAAGGCTATGGCTCAATTTAGACAAGCCCGGAATCCCGCTTTCTAAGACAGGCATAATTCATTATGAAGGCTCCGTAAGGAGACCGTACGAATATACATACTCCTGGCCGGAATGCTCCGGTGAAGGTGAAGAAAGAACGTGTGTAACAAAATCAGAAACCCTGGATGGAACCGCGACTGCCGACTTTACATCGGATACCATTACCAAGATCTATGATATGTATGTCTACAACGGAATGAAGGATGTTCCAAAACGGGAGTATCGTAACGAAATCGAAGAAAACCATACGGATTCCGTGGCCAAGAAACTGTTTTGGGAGAATGAACCCTACACCTACGATGTTATCCGCTGGATGCATCATCAGGATGAGAAGGGAAACAAATACGATTGGACACAGGCGCCCGGTCAGTACATACGGACATTCATTCAGCAGGCCAGCGGAAGCGTGCAATGGAATGTTGAAAGCTCCATGACCGATGAATACGCCCAAGCTCGAAATGCCGCAGCGAAGCGGGTAAACAATAAAAAGCTTTTTGATAAGGCGGTGTTCGCCACAGACAAGGAGCTTCAGAAGTATGATTACCCGATCAAGTCGGGATACTATTTCAACCCTGCAGGCAGCTACACGTTCACCGTCAAAACCGAGGTGTTCAAGAATAAGCTGCCGAATGCGAATGACATGACAGATGATCATAAAGACCTGGTGAACGGACTCATCCATTCCTTCCGCTATGAAACCGACCTGATGTTTATCAACAATAAGAAGGTTGCCGTCAACATTAAAAACGATGGGCTTAAGGAAAAAGGCGGCGGTTTTGAGCGGAAACCTGACTTTATATCCGTCAAGGACAACAAGTCGGTGAACTCGACTCCGTTGATCAGCGTGCTGGATCGAAGCAAGGAGCCATCCCGTTATACAAAAAAGGTGGAGGAAATCAAGCATACGGACAAACGCGGCGGCGACTCTCATCCGTTCTGGAAGATGGTGCTTGAAGGCTACAGCGAATCATTTACAGCGGGCAGTAACACGAACTACGCCTACCGTGAATACGTGAAAGCCGGACAGCATATGTACAAGATTACGGAAACATCTAAAATCACCATCGTTGTTAATCCGGATAATATACCGCTGTATACCCATGCAAGCATGCCGAATGGAACCTACTATATTAAGGCATGGTTTGATACAGTCGATATGACAGCAGGGAAGCACGCTTACAAGGATCTCAAGCAATTACAAGGTGTTGATGATATAGATTCCATCAAGGTCACCGTGGCCGGTTCGATGTTTGATGATTTGAATAACTGATACTGTGAACAGGAGCCCTTCCCTGCAACCCTGTCTAAGCTTATAAGCATAGGCAAGGTGTGGTGGAGGGTTCTTTTATTGTCTTGTAGGATGGAGGGACTTCAGCTAATTCGGATCATATTCCGGTGGATTTGTTCATGGTAAAGTTTTTTTGCTTGCTATTTTTGTTGTGATACACTAGGAACAAAGGTTCAAAAAGGTTTGGACAGCATGGGAAACGCTCAATATTTGCATCATGGACAAAGGGTGGTACGAAACATGGCATTTGTAACGATTCGAAATGAATATAAGCGGTATCAAATGGGCGAGACGACGATCGTCGCTAATGATGGGATTGATTTTGAAATTGAAAAGGGCGAATTCGCGATCATCGTCGGGCCGAGCGGAGCGGGGAAATCGACGGTGCTTAACATTCTTGGCGGGATGGATACGGCGGATGAGGGGGAGGTACTCGTCGATGGCAAAGACATTGCCAAATACAGCAGCAAGGAACTGACGGGCTATCGCCGTCATGATGTCGGATTTGTGTTCCAGTTCTATAATTTGGTGCCGAATTTGACGGCGAAGGAAAATGTGGAACTGGCATCGCAAATATCGCCGCGGGCACTCGATGCGGAGCAGGTGCTGCGGGACGTGGGGCTTGGGGAGCGCCTGAATAATTTCCCGGCTCAGCTCTCCGGTGGGGAGCAGCAGCGGGTGGCGATTGCCCGTGCGCTGGCCAAGCAGCCAAAGCTGCTGCTATGCGATGAGCCGACGGGAGCGCTGGACTATAACACGGGCCGACAGGTGCTGAAGCTGCTGCAGGACACTTGCCGCAACACGGGGACGACCGTGATCGTTATTACCCACAATTCAGCGATTGCGCCGATGGCTGACCGGGTAATTGAGATTAACAATGCCAAGGTTCGCCGCGTCACGTTGAATCCGAATCCGGTGTCCGTGGAAGACATCGAGTGGTAAGGGGTAAATGACATTGAGAAAAAAAGCGTTATGGCGCGATATTTTTCGCGAAATTTGGCAGACGAAGGCGAGATTTTTATCGATTTTTGCCATTATCATGCTAGGCGTTGGTTTTTTTGCGGGGATTAAGGCTACGGGGCCGGATATGCTGGATACGGCGAACCATTATTTCCAAAGACTGCAGCTGATGGATCTAAAAGTTCAATCCACCTACGGCTTGACTGAGGATGATCTTGAGGTTCTGCAGGAGCAGCCAGGAATTCGCGTCGTGCAGCCAGGATACAGCGAGGAGGTATTCCTCGGGGATAGCGGCCTTATTGCTAAAGTGTTCTCTTATTCTAAAGATAATTCACTGAACGGTTATGAAATCGTGGAGGGCCGACTGCCAGAAGCGCCGGGTGAAATTGCCATTGATAGTCACCAGGGGATGAGGAATGCATTTGGACTTGGAGATACGATTACGTTTACGAATCCGAATTCTGATGCCGATCTGGAGGATTCTTTTCATCGCGTCAGCTATACGGTTGTAGGGTTGGTGAAAAGTCCCCAATATGTTGAAAAGGGGAGCCGGGGCACCAGCCGGATCGGCAAAGGAACCGCGGATGCTTTTGTTGTGATTCCCGAGGAGGATTTCAGCCTTTCGGTATATACCGAGGCTTATATGAGCTTTGTGGATACCGCCGATATGACAACATATACGCCGGAATACGAAAGCCGTGTAGAGGCACACAAAGCCGCTTTGGAACAGGCGCTGAGCGACCGCCCGGAACAGCGGCTGGACGAGGTGCGGGCCGAGGGTCAGGAGCAGCTGGATGACGCCGAGCGGCAGATCGAGGAAGGCAAGGCGGAGCTGGCCGATGCCGAGATGAAGCTGGCTGATGCCAAAGCGAAGCTGGACGAGGGGCGCGAGAGCTACGAGGAGGGCGCGTCCAAGCTGGAGCGCGAGCTCGCGAAAGGGCAAGCCCAGCTCGACAAGGCGGCAAAGGAGCTCGCCGCAGGCAAGGCCGAGCTGGTGAAGAACCGCATTGCCCTTAGCGATGGCGAGGCACAGCTCAAGGCCGGCCAAGCCAAGCTGGAGGCAGAGCAGGCTAGTGCGGCCCCCCGCCTTGCGCAGGGGCGGCAGCTGGTGCAATCGCTGAGCCAGACAGCGAGCGTTGCCCCTGATGCGCTGACCGAGGCGCAAAAGCAGCAGGCCGTGGCCGCAGCGAAGGCAGCAGATGCCCAGCTCGGCGCAGCCGCCGAAGGCTACGTCAGCGGCAGCATCGACAGCACGGCGTTCAAGCAGGCGATTGCCGGCTTTGAGCAAGGCCTGACGCAGGCTGCAGCCCAGCTGGAGCAAGCGCAGCAAGAGCTTGACCGTCGAGCGCAGGAGCTGGCCGCTGGGAAGCAGCAGCTTGCCGCCGCGGAACGCAAGCTGGCGCAAGGCGAGAAGGAGCTCGCCGCGGGCAAAGCGAAGCTTGCCGAAAGCCGGCAAGAGGGCGAAGCCAAGCTGGCTGAGGCCAAGCTCGAGCTGGAGGAAGGGCAGGCTGAGTACGATAAGGGGCTGGCTGAATATGAGACAGAGAAGGCCAAGGCGGAGAAGGACATCGCGGATGCGGAGAAGAAGCTGGCCGAGGGGCAGGAGCAGATCGATGAGCTGAAGCTGCCAAAATATTACGTGCTGGATCGCAGCAGCAATCCAGGATATGCGGAATACAGCGACAATGCGGATCGGCTGAATGCGATTGCGACGGCTTTTCCGGTATTCTTTTTCCTGATTGCCGCTTTGGTCAGTCTGACGACGATGACTCGGATGGTTGAAGAGCAGCGTCTGCAGATCGGGACGCTCAAGGCGCTCGGTTACAGAAATGGGGATATTATGGCCAAATTCCTCGTGTATGGAACGCTGGCGAGCCTTGTGGCAGCGGCAGCTGGGCTTGCGATCGGCTTTACGCTGTTACCGACGATTATTTATAACGCCTATGGGACTCTATATAATTTGCCGGATCTAAGGCTCAGCTTCTATCCAAGCTATAGCATTATCTCGATCATTGTGGCATTGCTCTGTACGACAGTGACGGCAGTAATCGCTACGAGGGTAGAGCTGCGCAGCAATGCATCCGTGCTCATGCGCCCAAAGGCGCCGAAGAGCGGGCAACGGATTTTACTGGAGCGTTTGACGTTTATATGGAAGCAGCTTGGCTTTATCGGCAAGGTGACGGCGCGGAATTTGTTCCGCTACAAGCAGCGGATGTTCATGACTGTTTTCGGGGTGGCTGGCTGTACAGCGCTGATTCTGACGGGCTTCGGCCTGAAGGATTCGCTCCGCGATGTCGCCGGATTGCAATACAGTGAGATTATGAAGTACAGTGCGATCGTTGCCTTCAATGAAGATAACGACGATGCCGAGCAGCAGAAAGAGAAATATGAGGCTCTTCTGGCATCGACTCCAGAAATTATGGGAGCGCTGAATGTGGCCCAGGACACGATGACCGCTACGGCTAAAGAGGTCAATAATCAAGATGTCACCGTGTTTGTACCTCAGACTACAGAGGAATTTGACCGCTTCATCGTGCTTAAGGATCGGAGAACGGGAGCACGGCGGGAGCTTGGTGACCAAGAGCAAGGGGCGATTGTAACGGAGAAGCTGGCGAAGCTGTATAGTCTAAAGCCAGGCGACACTCTAACCTTGCAAAATAAAGATAACGAGCCATTTCAGGTACAGGTGGCGGGTGTCACGGAAAACTACGCGATGCACTACATTTATATGACGCCGGCATATTATGAAGGAGTTTTTGACAAAGAGCCGGAATATAACACACAACTTCTTTTATCGAGCGATGCGAGCAAGGAATGGGAGGATCGTTTCGGTGAGGAACTGACCGGGCTGGATCGGGTGGCACTTGTGAAGTTCTCCAGCGGGGTAGGAGAAGCCTTTACAGATACGCTCAAAAGCATGGATGTCGTCGTGGTAGTACTCATTATCTCGGCTGCCGCACTTGCTTTTGTCGTGCTGTATAATCTGACGAACATTAACGTGTCCGAGCGGGTGCGCGAGCTGTCGACCATTAAGGTGCTTGGCTTCTACGATAAGGAAGTCACAATGTACATTTATCGCGAGAACCTGATTCTCAGCTTTCTGGGCATCCTGGTCGGCAACTTCTTAGGAATTTGGCTGCATAGCTTTGTGCTTCAAACGGCGGAAATCGATATTATGATGTTCAGTCCTACGATTAAGTGGCTGAGCTATGGATATGCGTCGGTGCTTACGCTGCTATTTTCGGGCATCGTCATGCTGTTCATGCATTACAAGCTGAAGCATATCGATATGATCGAGGCGTTGAAATCGGTCGAATAGTAATGAATTTGATCCAAGGTATGGAACGATTGGAGCGACGGATGCAGCAGGAATAACTAGCTAGAGTGCGAAGTCAGGCGGAAATCGTGCGGAGGTAAGCAGATGGCTACAATATTATCCTTTATCAAAAAATACCGGATTGCCGCCATGTCGGCAATATGTATGATGTTGATCGAGCTCTTCGTAGAGCTGATTCAGCCCCTGCTCATTTCCCGCATTATTGATGACGGGATCGGCAAGCAGGATTTGTCGGTGGTCTGGCTATGGGGAGGCGTGCTCGTTGTGAGCGCGCTCCTTGCTTTTGCAGCCGGGGTGGCCAGCTCCTTTTTTGCATCTCATGCCAGCCAAGGCTTCGGGTATGATTTGCGCGATAGGCTGTATGCCAAGGTTCAGTCTTTTTCGTATGCGATATTCAGTAAATTTCAGACCTCGTCTCTCATTACGCGCCTGACCGGGGACATTACGCAGCTGCAGGAAATGGTGTTCATGAGCCTGCGTTTTGCGACGCGGGTTCCGCTTGTAGTGACGGGAAGCATCATTATGGCTCTGGTCGTGAATGTGAAGCTCGGCCTGCTGCTTACGGTGACGGCACCAGTGCTGGCGGTCTTTATTATGTGGATGATGAAAAAAACGTCCATCCTCTTTCGCGCGGTGCAGCAGCGGATGGATATGGTGAACGGAGTTATTCAAGAGAACTTGACCGGCATGCGCCTGATCCGCGTGTTTGTGCGCGTCGGTCATGAAATGAAGCGGTTTGAGAAGCGCAGCCAAGAGCTCATGCAGGGCACTATATCCGCTTTGCGGCTGACAGAGACGACGATGCCCCTCATGCTGTTGATGATGAACGGCGGAATCATTGCGATCCTGTGGTTCGGCAGGTTCGATATCGCAGCGGGCAATGCCACGATCGGTGAAGTTGTGGCGGTGCTGAATTATGCGCTGCGCACCATCGGTGCATTGTCCGCGTTATCTTGGATTATTAGCTCCTACTCGAGAGCCGCTGCATCAGGCCAGCGGATCGTGGAGGTGCTTCGCACGGAGGAGGGAGAGGATGCAGCGGTTGCATTCGCGAATGGGGCGAGCGGGTCAGCAGAGGATACGGCGTATGCCAAGCATACTGCATCTGCCAAGTCTCTGTCTGCGAGTAAGGCCAAGGGAGCTCATTCCGAGCTTGAAACGGAGCCAAGCAGGGGACAGGCTGCGGCTGAGAGGGAGAATGCGCGGCCGCGCTCATCGGGAGCAGAGAGTACCACCAATGCGAAGGCCCTCCTGCTCCAGGGTGAGGTAGAGTTTGAAGGAGTCAGCTTCAGCTATCCAGCAAGCGATATTAGGGTGCTTCAAGATATTACCTTTAAGGTTCATCCGCAGCAGCGAGCGGCAATCATGGGGGCTACCGGGTCGGGGAAATCCTCACTCGTTCAGCTCATTCTCCGATTGCATGATGCAACCGGGGGAACTATTCATATCGATGGCCGCGATATCCGGCGGATGGAGCCAGAGCAGCTGCGGGGGGCGATTGGCTATGTCCCGCAGGAGGTCATGCTATTCTCAGGCTCGGTGCGGGATAATATCGCCTGGGGACGCGAGGATGCGAGCATGGAGCAGATCGTGAAGGCGGCTAAGCGGGCGCAGATTCACGAGACGATCAAGCGGCTGCCGCAGGGGTACGACACCATGCTCGGGCAGCGCGGAGTGAACTTGTCCGGGGGACAGAAGCAGCGGCTGTCGATTGCCCGGGCGCTTGTCCGCCAGCCGGCGATTCTCATTTTAGACGACAGCACGAGCGCGCTGGATGTTCGGACGGAGGCGGCATTGCTGGAGGAGCTGAAGGGATTGTCCTGCACTATTTTTCTTATTACACAAAAAATCAGCTCCACCACGTCAGCCGACCTTATTCTCCTGCTCGATGAGGGGCGCCTTATCGCTCAGGGCAGCCATGAGGAATTAATGGCCGACTCGTCATTATACCGACGGATTTATGAATCTCAGTATGGGGAGGAGGCGCAGCATGTTCAAAACCTTCGTTGAACCGTTCCGGCATCCTTATCCGAAGCTGAATTCCAAGAGCGCAGGCTCCGCCCTGGGGCGCAAGCCAAAGGCCAAAGCGAAAAATTGGTCGGGTACGCTGGGACGCATCTGGCAGTATCTGGCCCAGCGCAAGGCCAAGCTGACGCTGGTTCTGCTCATGGTCGTGGTCAGCTCGGGGCTGGCGCTGCTTGGACCTTATTTGATTGGCGTAGCCGTAGATGATTTCCTCGCTGGGGGCGGGGGAGCGCCGTGGGTGTTATTTTTAACCGGACTAGGGGTTGTGTATATAGGTTTCTCGCTCAGCTCCTGGCTGCAAAATATATGGATGATCGAGATCGCCCAGGAGACAGTGTACCGGATGAGAATTGATCTGTTCCGCCAGCTTCATCGCCTGCCCATCCCGTTTTTCGGGACAAGGCAGCAGGGTGAGATTATGAGTCGGTTGACGAATGATATCGACAATGTCAGTTCGACGTTGAACAGCTCGGCGATACAGATTTTCTCCAGTGTGCTGACGCTGATCGGGACGCTGGCGGTCATGCTGTATCTCAGCCCGCTGCTAACGCTGCTGACGTTCATGATCGTACCGCTCATGATGCTCGGAATGCGCTGGATTACACGGCGGACAGGCCCGCTCTACAAGGAGCGCCAGAAAAATCTGGGCGAGCTGAACGGATATATCGAGGAGACGCTGTCCGGCCAGCGGATCATCAAGGCCTTCTCACAGGAGGAGCGGGTGATGCGCGAGTTCAGGGAGCGGAATGATGCGATCAGGCAGTCGGGATTTTGGGCGCAGACGATATCGGGCTTCATTCCGAAGCTGATGAATGCGCTGAATAATTTGGGTTTTGCGCTAGTCGCTGGGGTCGGCGGTATTTTGGCGATCCGCGGGGCGATTACCGTCGGGGTGATCATCGTCTTCGTGGAGTATTCGCGGCAGTTCACCCGGCCGCTTAATGATCTGGCGAACCAGTGGAATACGCTGCTGTCGGCGATTGCCGGGGCGGAGCGGGTGTTCGAGGTTATGGACGAAGAGGTCGAGGAAAGGGATGAAGGAGCGGCGGTCACGTTACAGCAGGTGGAAGGCGCCGTCCAGTTCTCGGACGTATCGTTCTCTTATGAAGAGGGCGGTGATACGCTGGAGGGCATCAGCTTTGAGGCGAAGCCGGGGGAGATGGTCGCTTTGGTGGGACCTACGGGAGCCGGCAAAACGACGCTGATTCAGCTGCTGTCCCGCTTCTACAATCCGTCTAAAGGGATCGTAACGGTCGACGGCCGGGATATTACATCGATCCGGCGCGAGAGCTTGCGCTCCCATATGGCTTTCGTGCTGCAGGATTCTTTTCTGTTCAAGGGTACGATTCGGGAAAATATCCGCTTCGGGCGGCTCGACGCGACTGATGAGGAGGTAGAGGAGGCGTCGCGCCTGGCGAATGCGCATTCCTTCATTATGCGTCTGCAGGATGGCTACGATAAAATGCTCGATGCAGACGGCAGCGGCATCAGCCAGGGGCAGCGGCAACTGCTGGCAATCGCGCGGGCGATTCTAGCCAATCCGTCGATTCTCGTGCTGGACGAAGCGACCAGCAGTATCGACACGGTGACCGAGCTTAAAATCCAGGAGGGCCTGCAGCGGCTGATGAAGGGCAGAACGAGCTTTGTTATCGCGCATCGGCTCAATACGATCCGGCAGGCCGATAAAATCCTCGTGCTGAAGGACGGCCGGCTGATCGAGCAGGGATCGCATGAGGAACTGCTGCGGCAGGAGGGCTTCTACAGCGAGCTGTATTACGGAACCTTGCAGGGAGAGGACGAGTAGCCTATGAGCGGTCTGTCGGTAATGGATGCCTATTTGCGCAGCATCGCGCTGCGGCGGGAGGAGGTGCCGTCCTTTCGGGAGTATCCCTTTCATCTGCCGGTGGTCGCTGGTCTGGATCGGCTTGAATTCCATCCGAGAGTGACTTATATCATCGGCGAAAACGGCATGGGCAAATCAACGCTGTTAGAGGCAATTGCTGTCGCCCTTGGCTTCAACCCGGAGGGCGGGACGCTGAACTTCAACTTCTCAACCGCCGAGACGCATTCCGAGCTGCATGAATATATTCGTCTGGTGAGAGGCGTGCGCAAGCCGAGAGACGGCTTCTTCTTCCGGGCGGAGAGCTACTATAATCTAGCCACAGAGATTGGACGGCTGGATGCGGAGGCGAGCTTCGGGCCAAATATCGTGGAATCTTATGGGGGCAGACCGCTGCATATGATGTCGCATGGCGAATCGTTTTTTGCGGCGTTTATGAACCGTTTTGGCGGACGGGGGCTGTATATTATGGACGAGCCGGAGGCTGCCTTGTCCCCGTATCGTCAAATGGCGATGCTGTCGCGGATTCACGAGCTTGTGAACGAATATTCGCAGCTCATTATTTCCACGCACTCGCCGATTATAATGGCCTACCCGGACAGCCTAATTTATCAGCTGACCCCGGAGGGGATTCGCGAGGCGACATTGGAGGAAACGGATCATTTCATCATCATGAAGGAATTTATGAATCATAGGGATCGTATGCTGAAGGAGCTGCTGAGGTGAGAAACTCCGGCGGCTTCTTTGTATCTATTTGATAGAGCTTACTGTAAATAAACGACTTTATTGGTACTATAGCTGAATGGCCTGATTACATCGCTTAATTTGATTTCCCCGACAATCTCTTTCGGTTCGCCGTTTACGGTATAATGAATTTCGACCTGAAGGGAATCACGCTTGCGAACGCGGATGTCTTGGATTAGATTGCTGGTATCTGAATATGCTTTGCCGTTAGCGGCATCTGGGAAAGTAAAGGGGTCGCCGGCTTGACTTAGGGACAGAATCATAGTTTCGCCAAGCGAGAATCCGTAACTGATTCCGTCAAAAGATTTATTTTCACCATTGATCTCCAGGAAATGCCCCGTAGTAAACAAAGCGTAGGGAGAAACCGCAACGAGATCAATGTCCCTCAAGTAGAGATCCTCGGTTGCTATATCGAAGGTATATACCGTCTGGCCGTAGCGGAGCTGGTATTGGCTGTAGAAAAAGGATATGGCTGCCCATAGGAAACAGATCGTTATCAGAGCTTTGATTAGTCTGCCTTTTTTCAATTTGTACGACTCCTATCTTTTTCATATTTTGTTAATCTGAGTATAGATGCTGGCTTGAGTCCAGGCAGTTAACTATTTAATACATAAAAGATTTATGAGGTGAGCGATCGATGATATTGGTAAGGGTGATCAAATACGGTACCTGCCCGGTGCAGCTGCAATGTAGCATGTAGCGGATAACCGATTGTACCGGGCGGAAGGGGCTTGTGAATGTTATCCGGCGGCTGCACCTCTCTGTGTTTCAGAATAGATGGACATTTTGCTTCAAAATGAGATGCATGAGAGAGGGATGCCAGATGAATCGTGAGAAATTTAGAGAAGCATGGAAGAAGGAAGAAGAGAGGGGCTTTCAGGGATGGGATTTCTCGCTGCTGACGGAGCGAATGGAGGAGGAGGAGCTGCCCTGGGATTATAAAGCCGCCGTGCTGGCTTATATGAGCGAAGAACGCGTGATGCTCGACATGGGGACTGGGGGCGGGGAGTTCCTTCGATCGCTTCGGCCTCCCAGAGGGAAGACGTATGCGACGGAGGCGTATCCGCCGAATTATGAGCTTTGTCGGGCCGTCTTGCCCGCTTACGGCATTGAGGTTAGGCTGATATCCGATGATGCGAGCCTGCCTTTTGATGACGGGTCCTTTGATTTGGTGATTAATCGCCATGAAGCTTATTCGGTTCAGGAGCTAAATCGAATTCTGAAGCCAGGAGGCTTGTTTATTACCCAGCAGGTAGGCGGACAGAACAATCGGGGGCTGTCTCGGTGGCTGGATTTACGGTGATGGAACAGCATGAGCGTCAGTTGAAGTAGAACAATCCTATTTAATGACCATTTTTCTTTTTCATACTTAAATAATATAAGTATAAACTTACAATAATCATTAACACACCACCAGCAAAAGTTAAATTAGTAATTAGCCATATATAGTTTGGTACAAGTACTTTCAATGAAACGATATCCCCCACTTTGTTAGAAAGCGTTAGATAAATGATAATTTTCTCTAAACCACTTAAAACTACCAAAAATATTCCCATAACAAAGATTGCTATATGCATAGTAATTCCTCCAATTCAAAAAATATGTTGGGATAAAGTCTGCTGACTTAATCCCAACATATCTTGTATTAAATTTCAAATGCTAAAGCAAATATTCCATCAGCATGCCCAGTTGATGTTTTTGTAGGCGATGCCCCCCAAACATCAGTCTTTGTCCCCATTGATTGGCAGCCAGTTATTGGGTAACAGCCGATATAGTGTATATCTCCTTTAACAAAAGTATATCTTGGAGCGAATGTTATATAACCCATTCTATCCTTTGGAATATATAGAGTATAGCTCAATTGTGAGGCAGATGATGATACCCATGTAAAGCCTGCATTTCCCTTAATAAAGTTTTTATCACCTGCAGTTAATCCTACTGACCAAGTTTCAGTAGAAGTAATTGTTTCAGTTGAACTAATTGGGCACGGGCTGGCTGAGCCCCTGCAATCAACTGAAGCGCTTGCCCGGCGAGGAGTCATTGCTTCAGTCCAACTTTGTTTTTTTTGAAAGTAGCTCGCATCCAGGACGTTTTGAGGAGTAAATTTATTATCTAAGGTTTTCTCAGTGCTTTTATTAATTTGAAGTTGATTTAAAAGTGAGCGACCTGATTGTAAGCTTGCCATGTATTCTTCTAATGTAATAGGTGTACCATCTGCTAAGAAAGCCTGTGTATAGACAAGACCATTTTGCGTATCTTTTAGTATTTTATCTCCCTTTTCATCATAGACAATACTTAAACCAAAGTTATCTTCTGCATTAATTTCTTGGAGATTGGCAGGGAGAATTATGATTCCAAACAATAAAGTAACAAGAAGGGTGTGAAATAATCTTTTTTTCATATACTTCTCCTTTAAGGGGATTTGATTGCCAGCCAGCAATATTGAGCGCTCATTAGAAATAATATACTTTCGTACATTTTTTTACCATAGTTAGGAAGTCGCTAATTCATAAATTCTAATTTTTAATCAATAGAATTATAACAAGATAAATATGGGAATATGGTAAATACGATAAATCAGAAAGAAAGGTGACCAAGATTGAAGAGAAATCTGATGAGTCATTGAGCCCAAATTTAGGAGTGAAATCATCTAATACTATTCTATGCCGCTACACTTTTTGCGATTTTCGATTTATAGACTCTTAACGCATGTGTTACATTGGATGGATGACGGCGAACTACCAGCAAAGCTTTAGGTTACTGCACCCTCCAATTCTCCTCAGCATACAATTCAGTATCTCAATGAAAAGGGGAGTTATTGTTGGAGATACCTGTGACTGGCTTTGTTGTTCATCGGGAGGATGGTTCCGATTCTGAGCACTCGCATAAGCTGTACATTACTTCTTGGAATGGGAGACCTGTGCATGTTCACCCTTTTGCAGGGGAGACATCCTTTGATGTTGGACATAAGCACCATTATGCGGGCAGAACGGAGCCGGCTCCAAGCGGAGTTCAGCACGTACACAATTACTGTGCAGTGACCTCTTTTAATGCTGGCCACGCGCATAAGATTAGAGGGACGACAGGACAAGCGATCCCACTGCCTGGGGGCGGACATTACCATTACTTCGAAGGATACACGACAGTAGACGGAAGTACGCCGCATCGGCATCACTACTGCGGGAAAACGGGCAACGAGGAAGGATAATTGCACATTAGTCCGGCATTGGCGAGCCAGGATATGGAGTCAACCTAGAAATCTAGCCAATTCTAAAAGCACCCCAGTGAAGCTTTATTGGAAATCCCTTGTAGCGGAAGTTGCCAATCTAAGCTCATGGGGTGCTTAATTATCGATTGCGATTACAAATCGTCGAATCCGTTGTCGTCGCCGACTTTGCCGTAGTTGCGGGATTTGGCTTCGAAGAAGTCCGTCTTCGTCGCGTTCAGCGCCTCGTCCGAGAACGGCTTGATCCATGGCATGCAGTTCACGTCCACACCTTCGTAGGCTTTGTCCAGGCCCATGAGGCCTAGGCGCTTATTGGCAATGTACTTGATGTAATCTCCGAGCTCGTTCAAATCGATGCCGCGGACTTCCTTGAGCGTGTAGTGCGCCCAGTTCGTCTCCAGCTCTACCGCCCGATCAATCGTACGGTATACGTAATCGATGTTTTCTTTCGTATTCAGCTCCGGATAGTCGAGCAGCAGCTGCTTGAACACCTCAGCGAAGAAGTAACAGTGCTGGTTCTCGTCCCGCTGGATATAGGAAATCATTTGGCTCGTGCCCATCATCTTCTGGTCGCGTGCCAGATTGTAGAAGAAAGCGAATGTGCTGTAGAAGAAAATCCCTTCTAGAATGAGATCCGCTACCAGCGATTCAAAAAACGTCTGAGGCGTTTGCTCATTACGGAAGTTCTGGTAAATTTCCGAGATGAACTTGTTCCGGTCGAGCAGTACAGGATCATGCTTCCAATATTCGAAAATCTCCTTTTGCTCCTGATCGGATACGATCGAGGATAGTACATAGGAATACGATTGGTTATGCACTACTTCCTGCTGAGCGATAATTGCGGAAATGGCTTCAAGCGAAGAATCCGTGAAGTAGCGTTTGACGTCCCCAACGAACATCGTCTGCATTGAATCCAGAACCGCAAGCAGCGAAATATTGATCTTGAACGTGCGCTGCTCTTCGGCATCCAATAACGGAAATTGCTGCGCATCCTTGCTCATTGGAATCTCGTCTGCAATCCAGTGGTTCAGCAGCAGTACCTTGTACAGCTTGTACATATGCGGCATGCGAATGTCGTTCCAGTTCAGAATCCCGGAGCACTCTCCATTAATGATACGAGTTGATTTATTCGGTGCCTCGGTATTAAAAATTGTTTGCAGTTGCAATGATCTCATCTCCTCAAAGCTTTGATGTTATTTGAAAATATACATGAAGTAGTCAGCCTAGGCCCATCGCGGGGATCGCCAGCAATCCCTCGAAGCTCATCCCTCACGCCCTGCACCAGTCCAAGCGAATCCCCGAAGGGGACAGCGCCACCTAGCACTCAGTCCCACAACGAACCGCCGTAAGCAGCACTCCGCTCAATCACCTCGAAGCATTAGCCAGCAATCCCTCGAAGCTGGCCCCTCACGCCCCGCACCAGTCCAAGCGAATCCCCGAAGGGGACAGTGCCGCCTAGCAGACCGCTCCACAACAAGCCGCCATAGTAGCAGTCCGCTCCCATGCAGAAGCGCGATCGTAGAGCGTGCCCGTCAGGGCGACAAGCGGCCCAGTTGCACGAACGACCTCGGGTGCGCTCGACAGCAGCAGTCTTCCGCAGCGTGTTTCCAGGTAGCCCGGGTGCGCCTAAAGTAAGACGTACCCGAAGGGGGAAAAGCGATCCACGCACCAGCCCATAGCGCATTCCCGAAGGGAACAGCGAGCAGGAGCGCCTCTATAACTCCAACGTTCCCCCAATTTGCGGGAGTCCCGAGGGCCGCAGGCCCTGGGAGCCCTCCCTTACGACAAGGGAGGGTTTGGGTGGGTTGGGATCCTGGTTGGGATCAATTAACTGGCGCAGCTCTCACACTCTTCAATCGTCAGCGCGCGGCTGCGAACATAGTAAGTCGATTTCAGGCCGGCCTTCCAAGCATGCAGATGCAGATCCAGGAATTCCGTCGCCTTGATGTCCGGGCGAACGTAAAGGTTGAAGCTTTGTGCCTGATCCACGTGACGCTGACGAGCTCCGGCCATATCGATCGACCAATGCTGGTCAATCAGGAAGGCCGTTTTGTAATACCAGATCGTCTTCTCGGATAGATCCGGCGCCGGGTTGGCGATTTTGTACGTCGTTTTTTCCTCATAAGAAAGCAGCTCATAGAGCGGGTCGATGCTCGCGGTAGAACCGGCGATGATCGAAGTCGATCCGTTCGGCGCGATCGCGAACATCCAGGCGTTGCGCACGCCGTTCTTGCTGACTTCCTCCGCCAGCTCGCGCCATTGCTCGGTCGTTACGAACTTGCCTTCACGAGTACCGTCGGTGTAATTCCGGTACGTGAAGTAGTTTCCGTTCTCCCAATCCGAGCCAGCGAACTTCGGATACCGGCCTTTTTCTTTGGCCAGCTCCATGCTGGATTTAACGAGCAGGTAGTTGATTTTTTCATAGAGAGCATCATTATATTGTACGGCTTCATCAGACTCCCAGCGGATGCCTTCCAGGGCCAGCAAATGGTGAAGCCCGAAGGTGCCGAGTCCAATCGCCCGGTATTGGCTGTTCGTGTACTGCGCTTGCAGTACTTCAATATTGTTAATGTCGATGACATTATCGAGCATCCGCGTCTGAATGGGTACGAGACGATCCAGCACTCCGGCTGGTACCGCGCGCGCAAGGTGGATCGAATTCAGATTGCAGACGACGAAATCGCCGGGGATTTTGGAAACGACGATACGAGTTTGCCCGTCTTTCGTCACGAGCTCTTCTTGCTCTACCACAGTAGGCGATTGATTTTGCATAATTTCTGTACACAGGTTCGAAGAGTAGATCATGCCGTGCGCCCGGTTCGGATTGGCGCGGTTGACGGTATCTCTATAGAACATGTATGGCGTGCCTGTCTCCAGCTGCGATTTCATGATCCGTTTCATGATATCGATGGCTGGCATCGTAATTCTCGACAGTGTTGGATGGTTAACAGCTTCCTCGTATCTTTGACGGAACTCGCCGCTGCCTACTTCTTTGTCGTAGAAATCTTCCAGCCCAAGCGGACGGCCGTTCTCATCCTTCCAGCCCATCGTCTTCTTCACTTCATGCGGGCAGAACAAGTTCCATTCGCCGCGAGCCTCGACGGCTTCCATGTAGAGGTCAGGGAGGCAGACGCCATGGAATACATCATGCGCGCGCATCCGCTCGTCGCCGTTGTTCAGCTTCAGGTCGAGGAAAGCGAGAATATCCTTGTGGAACACGTCCAGATATACCGCAATCGCTCCTTTGCGGGTTCCAAGCTGATCAACGCTAACGGCTGTGTTGTTCAACTGGCGAATCCAAGGAATAACGCCGGAGCTGGTGTTTTTGTGGCCGCGGATGTCCGAGCCGCGGGCGCGAACCTTGCCGAGATATACGCCGATGCCGCCGCCCATTTTGCTAAGGCGGGCTACATCCGTATTGGAATCGAAAATGCCTTCCAGCGAGTCGTCCACCGTATCGATGAAGCAGCTGGACAACTGTCCAGCGACTTTTTTACCAGCATTGGACATCGTTGGCGTAGCAGCCGTCATGTAAATATTGCTCATCGCCCAGTAGGCTTCTTTTACATAATCCAGACGCTTGTCCGCAGGCTCTTGGTGCATTAGGTACATCGCGATGACCATATAGCGTTCTTGAGGCAGCTCCATCGTGCGTCCGTCAAAATCGGTAGCAAGGTAGCGCTCGGCAAGGGTCAGCAGGCCGATATAGTCAAACAGCAGATCGCGAGTCGGGTCGATCAGTTGGCCAAGCTCCTCGATTTGTTCCTTTGTATAGCATTCAAGCAGCTCTTCCCGGTAAATCCCTGCTTTGCATAGCTCGGTAATGAGATGGTGGAATGAACCGTACGGTTCTTCCGGATAGGATTTATAGCGGCGGTTTACGGCTGCTTTTTTATAGAGTGAAGTTAGCAGGGAACGCGCTGCAGCAAATTTCCAATCTGGCTCATCCTTGGTGACGAGCTCCAGAGAGGACATCGTGAAGGCGTTGCTGATTTCCTCGCCAGTGACGATATCACTTCGCAGCTTGGCGGTCACGCCGCGCAGCAGACGCTCCTTACTTAGTGTATGTAATCCATCCAAAATTCGGTCGGCGTAAATCCCGAGACGGTCATTGTCGAACGCAAGTTGGCGGTTGTTTGGTTTGGTTACGAATGAAGGCATGTAAAAATTCCTCGCTTTCCTGACATAGGATATTCAATCTTGTCATCTCAATAGAATCTTAGATATAAAAATTATTAATTCTAAAATTGCAACTATTCGACGAAAAAAGAGGCGCTGCATATGCGGGCTCAAAAGATCAACAACTATACTCACATGATCGATAGAGGAGCTTCGAGCAACCACAATATGACTTGGCGCCAGTGACGTCAATAGAGTGAACACAAATCACAATTATACTAGAAAGGCAGTCAGCTAGAAAGAGAAAGTTGGTTGCCATTCGATAATGCCGCGGTGCGACAGGCTTGCCGGTATGTCGATCAGCCTTTGATTGGAGCTCCCGCGATAGAGCAGGGACGGATCCCGTAATTCATCGACGTAGCGCCCGTCCACTAACACATGGCAGCGGCTTAGCAGTCCATATTCCGGTGATTTCACGTCTTCGATTAACTCTTCAAACGTATAGCCGCTGTATATCCAAACGGATATAGGGCCTGCTGTTTCGCGCAAACGATCGAGGAATGCGCTGACTTCCGCCGCCGAGAAAAAAGGGTCTCCCCCCAGAATCGATAGTCCGCTTAATAACGGATTGCTAGCAATGTCCTGGATGATTTCCTGTTCCCGCTCAGGGGTAAACGGTTCGCCGTAATTAAAGTTCCAGGTGGCCGGACTGAAGCAGCCTTTGCAGTAATGGCGACAGCCGCTCACAAAAAGCGCTGCTCGCAGTCCTTCGCCTTCATTAATTGATTCCGGATAATAGCCGCAAATGTTCATGTCGAATGCTTAAGACGATCGCGAACCTCAGCCTGCTTGGCGGCATTAAAGCGTGTCTGGAAATCGCCGGTCAAATATCCGGTTACGCGCCGCAGGCGGCGGATATGGACGTCCTGTTCGCTGACGTTGCAGGATGGGCAAACCGCACCGATAATCCCTTCAAATCCACAGCCTGAGCAGCGGTCGATCGGATGGTTGATGCTGAAATAGCTGACTTGCTGCGACAATGCGTACTGAATAATACGCAGGAATGCGGCTGGATTGCTGCGGGCGTTGCCGTTAAGCTCGATGTAGGAGATGGCCCCCGCATTGCATAGCCCGTGAAAAGATGCTTCAAGCTCGATTTTTTTGGCAGCGCTGATGTCGTAATATACCGGTATGTGAAAGGAGTTCGTATAATATTCGCGGTCAACGATGCCCGGCACCTCGCCATAGTTAGCCCGGTCTTTCTTGGTGAATTTACCGGATAAGCCTTCGGCTGGCGTAGCGAACAGGGTAATGTTCAGGTTATGGCGCTCACTCTGGCGGTCGCAATAATCGCGCATGAAGGCGATCATATTATAAGCCTTCTTATATACCTCGGCATCTTCGCCGTGATGCTTGCCATACATGGCTTTCATACATTCCGCGAGCCCGATGAAACCGATCGAAAGACTGCCGTGCTTGATCAGTTCACCCACTGGATCTTCGGGATTCAGCTGCTCGCCGCCTTCCCATACGCCTTCGCGCATCATGAAATCGGACGCCTTCGCCTTCTGGGATGCTTGGATCTGGAAGCGGTGCAGCAGCCCGTCCAAGGCGATATCCATGTAATGCTCCAGTTCTTGATAGAAGCCTTGCTCATCTGCTGTCTGCCGCTGTCCTAATGCAATGCCGTGCTCCAGGCCAAGCTTGACCAGGTTCAAGGTGTTAAAGGACAAATTGCCTTTGCCGGAAAGATGGTTGCGGCCGAAGCGGTCGCTCAGCACCCGCGTGCGGCAGCCCATCGTAGCGAATTCGGTATCCGGGTTCTCCGGATCGTAATACATTAAGTTGAGCGGAGCATCCAGGTTGGCAAAGTTCGGGTAGAGACGCTTTGCGGAACATTCCGCCGCCTTCAGGAACAGCTCATAGTTGGGTTCGCCTGGCTGCTGGTTAACCCCCTGCTTACATTTGAAAATCTGAATCGGGAAAATCGGCGTTTCACCGCTGCCAAGTCCGCGCATCGTTGCGGTGAGCAGGGAGCGGATGACGAGCTGTCCTTCTATAGAAGTGCATGTACCGTAGTTAATGCTCGTAAACGGAATTTGTCCCCCCGCTCTGCTCGACATCGTATTGAGATTATGAATGAGGCTCTCGGCAGCCTGCAGCGTCTCGCTTTCGGTCTCTTTAACCGCATATTTAAAAGCTTTCGGATACAGGGTCTGAAGGTCGTTGCGATCCATCGTGATAAAGCCGTAATCCGCGTTCATGTCGCCTTCCTCGAAGTAATCCAGACCTTTGCGGAAATACTTTCCGAAGGATTTGGTCACATAAGGCGCCAGATCATGATCGAGTTTGTTGGCGGATACACCGCCGTATTGCGCATTTTGCTGGGATTGAAAAATGATCGCCACAAGCGCCATCGCCGTCATGATCGAGTTCGGCGGCCTTACGCTGCCGTTACCGGTGTTGAATCCCTCCCGCAGCAGCTTGTCGAATGGAATGAAGATGCAATTCGTCGTCCCAATCGCATATTGATCCAAGTCGTGAACATAAACAAAATTGTCTTGAATCGCCTGAACGAGCTGTTTAGGCATGACGAAGTGGCCTGCATACCACTTCGCGTATTCGCTGCCGAACTTGCTCAATTTTCCAGAGAAGCTTTCGCCGTTTAGATTGGCATTTTCACGCAGAACCTCAAGGTTACGGCTTTCCACGATTTCTTCTCCTAATGTAATAACTTCCTCCAGCATATCTTGGCGGCTTGTATAAACCTGATTCATAACTGCCATAACAAAGTTTACCTCCCGAAAAACTATACTTTAAAGGATATAAAAAGGCATTTCCGACCATGCAAGGTTGAAAATGCCCGAATGCGCGTTGAAATCCTCATCTTCTTATAGACAGAGATGAAAGTCTATGTAATCTGCAAGCGGACACCTACCTGTTCCTCGCAGGCTTATATGGTGTCAATTGAAAGCGGGCAGGTCTCCTGGCTTCCGGACTCTTCGCTAACGCCTTCCCGCAGATGGTTGGCCATCCCCAGTGGCTTCTTGTCAGTGAAGCATTACAGGAGCTTATAAAACAACTTCCTGAGCGTCCGATCACAGTGGCGGGACCGCAGCGGTTTTGCACCGCACTTCCCTTTTAAGCCCCAGCCTCGTATTGACGGCTGGATCACCCGATTCCACTATATTTGGTTGTCTGCAACCTACATTACCCCAATATGTAGTGTTTGTAAACAGGCATCTTCACTAGCAGACGGATGAAAAAACATGAAAAAACAGGTGAAAGCAATCCTGGTGCGGCAAGTGGGGGATGGAGGGAAACATTAAAAAAATGTGAACATTTATCGCGGCAGCTCATGGTCATATTTTTTGCGCAGCTGGTTCAATTGCTCCAGTTTTTGCAAGTGGAGATCTTGGTTTTTCATCCCGGCAGCAACGATTAAGTTCTCTACCATAAACGTCGGGGCGATCATGGAATGGAATTCCCAAATCTCGCCACGGCTGGCATACAGAGTAATATGGCTCTCTCCAGAGAAGTCAGAAACGAGACGGTCGGTGATGAGCAGTGTCAGATAGCCGGACTCCTTGGCATGCCGGGTAATGACCTTGGCTTCCGGCAGCAACCGGACGAATCCAAAGAGAACCACGACATCTTCATCCGTGATATGCAGCAAATCTTCGAACAACTCGCTTCCCCCGCGATGAAGACGGTGCATAGATAGACCAAAGCGACTGAGGCGATAGTGCATTAGCTCGACGAGACCGGACGAGGGGCCAGGTCCGTACAGGTATACTCTTCTTGCAGTGACGATAGCATTTACGGCTTCTTCAAACGACTCCTGGGAATAATGCTGCAGCGTGCTTTCCAAATGCTCCATGCTGGACGCGAGCAATTGTCCCGGAAGGAAGCCAGCCTCCGATTTATCCATGATGTTTTTCATTTTGGCGGCAGGGGTGACTTCCAAATGTTCACGAAGCTGATTTTTGAAATCTTTAATATTCTTGAACCCGACAGAACGCCAAAATCTCGATACAGAGGCAATGCTGAGTCCTAAAGCATCGGCGATTTCCTGCTCGGTTAGAAAGAGTACGGTTTGCATGTTTTTTTGGATATAGTCGGCAATTTTGTATTGACCCGGAGATAAGGAATCTGTATTCCAGTCCATGTTCATGAGGTTGGCCTCTCTTTCTATACCTGGTGAGTTGATAGCACTAGATTAACATAAAAGCGTGGAAGAGGTCAGGAAATTCAACTCGTAATGATATATTTTTTTCACTAGTTTATTTACTGAAATAAATTTTACATATGATTTACATGATATGGATGTTCACTTAATATTTCCTCATTATAGTGGAGCTATCTAAACTAGGAGGGGAAGTTAGTGGCTCAATTAAGGCAAAGGTACGTGCTAACCCAGTCTCAAAAAATGATGGTATTCATTCTGTCGATGTCGCTATACGGACTGTCGAATATGATTACCGAGCTTATTCCTTCGGTTCGGCTAGGGCCGATCGAGCTGTCAGTGGAATACTTCGCGTTTATTCCGCTGACGCTGTGTATTTTATTCCACCCGTTCTATGCGGCCATCGGTGCTGCGCTGGGCGAAGTTATTTTTGGCGAAATTATGCTGGGGCAGTTCGGCGGACTTGGCGAGCTGGAGAAGTTTATCGGCTTCTCGTTGGCGATGTTCATTGCTGGAACGCTTGTGAACGATCCGAAGAATCGCAGGCAGGTAGGCATTGCCGCCATGACCGGGGTAATAATTCACCAATTTATCAGTTGTTCGGTTGATATCGCCAAGGTATGGATCGGTGTCGAGGAGTTTGAGGCAGTACCGGGATTGGCGCAAAGCGTCATGGTGGTTGAAGGAGTGGCTTTTTTGAACGATGTGTTGTTCTCGGGCATACTGTTCGCATTGCTGCCGACACTGTATCTGGTGCCCCGGTTGTACGGCAAAATCGAACCGCTGCTTGGCATGAAGCCTAGAAATAATAAGATGAAATATTCGCTGGGTGAAATTATTGCCCCTAGGTTAATCGTAGCTTCAATTATATTAGCCGTGCTGGCAGCCGTTGCGGAGTTTCTCGCGGAATCCGACATGGCGCTCATCGAATGGGATGCGGATTTTCTGGATAGTATTGGCGGCTGGTTCATATGGGTCAGTATTGGGACTGCCGCTGTGGTGGCATGTCTTACAATTTGGCTGCTGGTTCGCAAAGGGAAGCGCTCTAGAGCAGCTGAAACCGGGATCTAGCGCATGATGGAGGTTAAGCTATGGTTGAATATGGGGCTCAATTGAATGAAACGGATATAGATGTAACGAAAAGTCCGCCGCTTGATTGGATCGTATCGATAGATAATGTCACCTTTACATATCCTGGTGCAGAGGCTCCTGTGCTCAACGAAGTATCCCTTCAGATTAAGCGCGGCGATTTCGTCGCCGTCATCGGCGGTAATGGCAGCGGTAAATCGACGCTGTGCAAGACGCTGAACGGGTTGATACCCCACTATTATGTCGGGGATTTCGAGGGGAGTGTCCGTGTGAACGGACTACAGACTCTGGAGCATGATGTTGCCCGTTTGTCGCGCCATGTTGGGTACGTGTATCAGGATTTCGAGAATCAACTCATACGTCCGACAGTGCTTGATGATGCCAGCTTCGCCCCGCTGAATTACGGGTTCGAGGATTATCAGGAGCGAGGGCTGCGGGCCTTGCGCTTGGTGGATCTTACGGTGGATACGAAGGAGTTCATCTGGCAATTAAGCGGAGGACAGAAGCATCAACTGGCACTTGCCGGAGCAATCTCGCTGGATCCGGATATTCTGATCATCGATGAGCCCGTCGCGCAGCTTGATCCTTGCCATGCAAGGGAGATCTATGATTTGCTGCGCCGTTTGAATGAGCAGCATGGCAAAACGATCATCGTGATCGAGCATCATACGGAGTTTATTGCGGAGTACTGCAGGCAGGTCGTGCTGATGGATCAAGGCCGGGCCGTATGGTCGAAGCCGGTAGAAGAGGCGCTATTGGAGCTGGAGCAGCTGCGTTCCAGCCAGATTTACCCGCCTCAGGTCACCCAGGCCGCCGCCGAGATTGCTAAAGCAAGGGCATGGGATTCTACCGGGATGGAGCGTAATTCGACTATTCCAATTTGGTTCGACCTTGGTTCACCTTATCCGATTACTCTTGACGAGGCGGCAGCTTATTTTCAGCGGCTGAGGCAGTTGGAAGGGCAGGAAGAGTGCGGGGGGCTGATTGGAATTACAGCCGATGGTGGTGCTGCAGATGCTTATATTCAGGAAGGTTCCGGCATTATGGCAATGAATGGGGCAGAAGCTTTGATTGGCGGGATTGGAAATGCTGAGGATAGACCGGATTGCCAAGAATCGGAGAAAGCGTCCGGGAATACTGAAGCTAATAGAGAGGCTGATCCGATCATTGAAGCCAAGCATGTTCGCTTCTCCTATCGGACGGTGAGCCGGGACAGGAAGATTGTGCTGCGAGATGTCAGTGTAACGCTTAGAGCAGGGGATATGGTCGCTCTCGTTGGCAATAATGGGGCAGGTAAATCCTCCTTCATGCGGCTGATCACTGGGGTAACAAAGCCTGAAAGCGGACGAATCGTCGTCAAAGGAATGGATACGGCAGCAACGACGCCCGAGCAGCTCGCTAATACGGTGACCTATATTTACCAAAACCCCGAGGAAATGTTCATTGAGGATTCGATCCGCAAGGATGTGGAGTTCTTTCTTAAAGCGCGCCGCGTGGACGGTTACGAGGCCAAGGTAGATGCGATTCTGGACAGCTTCGGATTGACCGGGCTGCAGCACAGGGACGGCCGGCTGCTCAGCGGCGGGCCTCTCTGGCGATTGGGGTAGCGATGAATCCCTCGGTGATCCTGCTCGACGAGCCGACTGCAAATCTGGACATCGCAACCCGCAAAGATATTACACATCTGTTGCAGCAGTTGAACCGTCATGTGGAAACCGTCATTGTGGCGACGCACGACATGCAGCTGGTGGCGGAATGGGCTAACCGGGTCATCGTTATGCATCAGGGCGATATTATCCGGGACGGTACACGAGAATCGGTGTTCGGCGATGCCGGGCTGCTGGAACAAGCCGGGCTGCGGGCGCCGCAAATTTTGGAGCTCAGCCGCAGGCTGGGGTTGGCGCCGCTCAGCTATACGGTAGATGAGTTTGCGCAGCGCTGGAACGAATCGGGAAAGGAGGCGGCAAGGCATGGAGTATGTTCGTAAGCTGATGGATCGCGTGTCCGTGGAAGGAGTCAAAATTGAATTGCTCAATACAGCCTACGGCAACGGCAATACGTTTTTGGCCAGGCTGGATCCGCGAACACTGTTCCTCTGGTATTTGTATTTCGGCATCGCTCCCTGGTTCATTCACGGCGAGGTGCTGCTGCTCGGCATGTTCCTGCTCTTGGTCGTCACGACGATGATGTCGAGGGTGAGCCCCTTGATTATATTCATACTTTGTCTTGGTTTACTGAGCCAAGCGGGATACTTACTCATCGTATCCTGGCTGTTCGGTGGGGGCGGAGAGACGATTTTGCCTCTATTAAAGCTGACGATGAAGCTGTCGGTCATTTCGATGGCGAGCATTACCGTATTTTGCTCGATGGATCCCGAGAAGCTGAGCGACGGACTGCTCCGCATCGGCGTACCGAAACAGGTGTCGTTCGGCATCGCATACGGGTACCGGATGCTCCCCAGCCTGGTGGAGGAATACCATCATATCTTTTTGTCTTTCCGGCTGCGGGGCGTGGCACCGAGGAAGCATGGATTGCTGTATTGGAGGAGTATCGTCTACTTTTTGAAAATAGCGGTGTTGTCTTTTTACCCATTAATTCTGAGCATTGCCAAACGCACGCGCACTACGGTGGAAGCGCTGGAAGCCAAAGGCTTCTCCTACGCCTACCATTCCCCGGAGGCCAAAAGAATCAAGCTCTCATACATGAAATTTACCGTCCGTGATGCCGTGTTTCTGCTTGGCTCGGGGTTGTACGTCGTAATGCTGCATGTTCTTGCTGCTCGATTTACTATATAGATATATTTTGCGGGTAATTGATGATTAAAAACAAAGGAGAAGCGGATGAAAATTGATTTGCATACCCATGTTAAGCTTGCTAAGAAAACAGCCTTTAGTCACGTTTATTTTAAGGAAATGATGACCGAAGCCGGAAAAAGCGGCCTGGATGCTGTCGCGATGACCGAGCATTTCAATACTTTGCGGTATGAGGATATTTACCGGGTGCTGGATCGGCATTATCCCTATGAGCAAGGCTACTATATGGCCGAGGGGATGAAGGTGTTTCCCGGCATCGAAGTGGACATTCAGGAGACCGGTCATATTCTGATCATTGGAGACCGGGAACGGATATTGGCACTGAGGCAGCGCCTGGAGCCCTATACGGAGAAAGGACGGTTCATCGATTTCCAGACGCTGCTGGACTGGAGCGAGGGTCAAGGATTTCTGCGCATAGGGGCGCATCCGTTCCGGCTAGGGACGCCACTGCATCATTTGCCGGAAGAACTGCTGGGGAGGCTGGACGCTTTTGATCTGAACGGCAAGGATATTTATGCGCAAGGTTTGGAGGCCTATCGCGCTCGAATCGATGAATTTGCGCTGCGCCTGGGACGCCCTGTTGTCGGGGGAAGCGATACGCATCAATATATGCAGTATGGCAGCGTCGTTAATAGCTTGAACGGGGAAGCGGAGACTGCAGAGGAGCTGCGAGACCTGATCCTGCGGGGGGCGTATCAGATTGAAATTTCGCCATGTCTGCATGCGAAGGTGAAGTCCGCGAATGTAATCAAGGCGCTGTTGAAAAAGGAAATGGCTGCTTCCGAAGAGAACAGCGGGAATTTGCGGGAGCTCGGGGAAATGGCATAGCGGAGATCAGTGCAAAGGCAAGGTTCAGGCCTCTTCCGGGCGCGGGAGAGGCCTGAACCTCATATCTCCATACAGATCACGCTAAGGCGCTGGGAGGTACAGCGGCGTGCCGCTTATTTGAAAAGAAGGAGCGGGAATTGTTACAATAAGAGGCAGTATGAATGTTATTTTAAAAGTATGGAACGTTATTATAAGAAGGGGGGAGCAGCATGGCGATTGCAGAGGTAACGGTGATTCCCATCGGGACGTGCACAACAAGCTTAAGCCCATATGTAGCCGAGCTGCAGCGGGTATTGGAGAAGCAGGAAGGCATTCGTTATACACTGACCTCGATGAGCACGATTATTGAAGGGCCGTTGGACAGTGTGTTCGCCGCTATACGGGCGATTCATGAGTCGCCGTTCCAATCCGGTGCCCAGCGGGTGTCCACCTCGATCAAGATTGACGATCGGCGAGACAAAGAGAGCTCCTCGGAGCAGAAGCTGCGCTCGGTTCAGGCGAAGCTGCAATAAATAAATTCCTGATTTTGAGGGCTTGCAAAATTTTCGGATCGAGTTATAATATTTTTTGTTTCAAGTTAAGCAGTGAATATGCTGGTGTAGCTCAGGGGTAGAGCAACGCACTCGTAATGCGTAGGTCGGGGGTTCAATTCCCTTCACCAGCATCTTGCTAAAATCAAGCGCAGAGCGGCTTCCGAGGTTTTCGGGAGCCGCGTTTTTTTGTGTTTTTATGCAAACTTCTAACATTCTTCTAACCTTTATTTGAGTAAAGTGGTATCTTAAATGAAATGGCCGCTTTTTGTCCCCTGCTTAATCTAATTTATCGGTATACCATGCATGCTAGCTGCTTTGGGACTCAGGTACAGGTATTAGAGCGTGTCGTTCACAAAATCTGCATTTATTCTCTGTCTGTTTTCCAATACCAGAATTTAGATCCCTGTGCAATTATAAATCGCTCTAACCAGGTTTCAAAGTTACAATAAAAACTGCCTGCTAAGTCAACAGGATTCATGCTCTCACAGAGCAGTAAATAATGTTCTTCGCCGTTTCGCCATCGACTCAAATCAATTACAATCCGATCATCGACTATATTTGCAACAACGATCTTATCGGGTTGGTAAGTAGTATCATTATAAAGAATGACGTCATCGATTGAATATATGATGTTTTCGCCACCATATTGAGGGTTCTCGAATAATGAAGCACCGTTACAGTATTTTAAAAATTGGATATAATCGTATGGAAATTCAGACGAAAAATGCATTGTTAGTTTCTGAATCTCTTCATTGATAGCTGGAGGATTGAAATGACTACACGCATTCACAATATCACCTCCGCTTATGATGATTTCATCACAGCCCCCGTGCATTTCTTGCCGTTTTTTTAAATGAAGAATTAGTTTCTGTAACATCTGTATCATCCTTTCAAAAAAACTGACTCCATAGGCTATAGCCCTGAAGTCAGTTTATCAGATTAATATGCAGCAAACCAAGGAGTCACCACGGATTGATGGAGCACAGTTGAGATCGGGATTAGATTATCAAAAGCATTGGTTCCGCCTAAGTTACGAGGTCTTATATGGTGTATATTTGTTACACTTCCCGACCAATTCCAGTTGTTGTTAGGATATAACTCACTATATTTTTTAATATAGTTCGCTCTATCTGTAGTTGTCCAATCAATGGAAGGCGTTCTCGCCCAATTTGCTTTTGCTGGTTCAGTCATTACTTTTCCCGAATAAGGATCCGCATGGAAAGGATAGATTGTTGCATTTTTATTCGTTAAAATCTGTCTAGTCTGTACGCTGTCTGTTCCCATGGATATGCCCAGTATGTTTTTGATGTTAGAATCTACTTGTCCAAAATAGAATCCTGTATCAGTGATGCTTTTTGTACATGTTACTTCTTTTCCAACTTTCACATCTAACAGAACTTTATAAAGCCGTACAAAACTATCTGACGACGCATTCGTAATGCGTAGGTCGGGGGTTCAATTCCCTTCACCAGCATCTTGCTAAAATCAAGCGCAGCGCGGCTTCCGAGGTTTTCCGGAGCCGCGTTTTTTTGCGTGGATTTTTTTGACTTTCAGCGGACCTGGGGTCGGTGAAATCACGAAAACAACTTATAAGTAAGGTCATTGACAGATATTTATAAGTGTTTAATAATGTACTTATACAACAAGTACACTATTAAACACTAGGGAGGGCGTTTGTGGAAATTATCATTAGTAGTAATACAAGTAAACCCATCTACGAACAAATCACTTCCCAAATAAAGGCCAAAATCATGAGCGGTGAATTGCAGACAGGGGATCTTATTCCTTCCATGCGTTCATTAGCTAAATCACTTCATGTAAGTGTGATTACGGTTCAAAAGGCTTATGAAGATTTGCAGCGGGATGGGTTTATTGAAACGACCGTTGGACGCGGCAGCTTCGTATCTGCTCAAAACAGGGATTTTATTCAGGAAGAACAGCAACGTAGAGCCGAGGAGCATTTACGTGAGGCTGCTGAAATCGGAAGATCAAGCGGTATTTCGGTTGAGAAGCTTGTCGAATTATTAAAACTGTTCTATCAGGAGGAAGATTGAGCATGCATACCCACGCTTTAGAATTAAGGGGTGTGACAAAAACATATCCCAACTTCACATTAGACAATGTATCCTTTTGCGTGCCAAAGGGGAGTATCGTAGGCTTAATCGGTGAGAATGGAGCTGGCAAAAGCACTACGATCAACGCCATTTTGGATTTGATCCAAAAGAATGCCGGAACAGTGACCTTCTGGGGAAAGGAGTTATCCGCAGATCCAAAGCAGCTTAAAGAAGATATAGGCATGGTTTTCGATGGCATTCATTTTTATGAGACACTCACACCAGCAAAAGTCGGCAAAATCTCAGCGCATGCTTACCAACAATGGGATTCTGCATTATTCGATAGCTACTTAAGTAAATTTCAATTGCCGCTGGATAAAAAAATAAAAACCTTTTCCAAAGGGATGAAAGTGAAGCTTGGTATCGCGGTTGCTCTATCCCATCATCCCAAAATCTTGATTTTGGATGAAGCCACTAGTGGGCTTGACCCGGTGATGCGAGACGATATATTAGATGTTTTTCTGGATTTTGTTCAAGATGAACATCATTCTATCCTTATGTCCTCGCATATTACAACTGATTTGGAAAAGGTAGCAGACTACATCACATTTATTCACCAAGGCAAAATCGTCTTTAGTAAGCAAAAAGATGAGCTTATTTACAACTATGGTGTTATCCGTTGCGGAGCAGCCATGTTTGATACCATTAACAAGAACGATATTTTGGCCTTCCGGAAGCGCGATTTTCAATGGGATGTTCTAGTGGCAGACAAGGAAAAGGCTCGTCGGACATACAAAAATGCAATCGTTGATGATGCTTCCATAGATGATATTCTGTTGCTCTATGTGAAGGGGGAACGAATGGGATGAAAAGCTTGATATGGAAAGATTTATATAACATCGGACATAACACATGGTCAATGCTGTTCATGCTTGTTGTGTTTGTTTTTATATTGGTTCCGCAAAACGGACCTATCAGTTATATTATTACTTCCGGCGTTTTATGTGGAATGATGGTGATTACGACATTTGCATTTGATGACCATGCAAAATGGACGAAATATGCGATGATCATGCCACTGACTAGGAAAGACATTGTACGGAGCAAATTTATCGTATTATTTATTTTTTCAATTATCGGTGTTGTTTCAGGAACGATTTTGGGTGTAGCGGGCGGAGCGATATTTAAGAAAATTAATCTTACGAGCATGAATGATTGGATGGGGTTGCTGGTTGCAGCTGGCATGGGATTAGTTATATCTTACTTCTTCGGATGTATGATCATTCCGCTGCTTTTTAAATATGGTGCGGAAAAGGCACGTGCTCTGTCTCTTGTTGCTTTTGTAGTCCCCGTATTAATCTTCCTTGGCATATACTATCTGCTATTGATGGCAGGGATTGTTTTAGATGATACTATGGTTTTGATCGTCATAAGTATTTCCCCAGTAGTGGTTCTGTTATGGGCTCTGCTGATGTATAAAGTCAGTTATGGCATATTTAGACGTCAGGAATTTTAAAGAATAAGGTGCAGTTTGGGAATAGGTGCTCAGTCAGCCAGAGAAGGGATGTGATAACAATTGAATAAACAGGGACACTCTGCACTAGCCTTTCTTGCTGGATCAGTTACATCTGTTGCTGCCCTAACGGCTTCCCCAATGAGTACCTCATTGGAGGTTATTGGCTTCGCAGGAGTAGTATGCGCAGCTTCGATCGTTGGCGGACTTGCCCCAGATTTAGATCATAAAACGAGTACGGCGAGCCAGAAGATCCAACTGTCACCGAGGAAAAGAAAGCTCATGCGGGCATTGTCAGGGATATTCTTATTCATAGGATTCGTGTTGATTCTGCTAGGTTATTCCATACAAGCTGGAGCGATTTGGATTGGCGCGGGTATTATTGCTGGCAGTTTGGCCCGGCTTAGGACGATTATACTTCTCGCTAGCGGTGCTTTGATGCTGATAGGGTATGCCGTATATGACTGGCATTGGATGGCTCTATTCACTGGGGCTGCCCTGCTGATTATGCCGTTCGTAAAACACCGTTGGATCATTCATTCGCCCGAGTTTGCAATCGTCCTAAGTCTGGGACTCTTTGTCTTAGGAAGTCAGTATCCGGGGCTGGTTATGGCAAGTTGTCTAGGATTTATCGTGGGCTGGTGGTCTCATTTATTTGGAGATATTTTTGGGAATGACGGGATACGTTCCTTGTTTGTTCCAAAGTTTAAAATAGCTCTACGTTTATTCGATAACGGAGGGGCTGCTGAACGAATGATTTCTAAGCTGTGTCAGTTATTCAGCATCCTGATCTGGGTACTTTATGGACTTGTCCTCTAAGCTGAGTCCCTATAGTATTTTCCTGAACACACATCCTTAACTTCAGGATAGAAATAAAGCCCTGGTCATTCGGCCGGGGCATTGCTTGTTTCCACGCTTCCACACAGAAACTACATAAATAACAGGTACACTTAAAGCGTATAGGAGTCAATTAGGGGAGGAGTGAATTCGAGGATGGGCGGTTGGACTTAGTTGGCGTTTCTACCCATTCTATTTTTTCGCATAGTTGAGTTTATTAGGATTTAGCAGTTATACTAAACATGAAATTAACCAGAATAGAACAAAGAACAAGTTGAAGAGAAAAGGGGATGAGTATAAGTTGAGGAAAAAGATAATGATCATAGCCGGATTGTTAATCGTTGCAATAGGGGGGTATATGATTTCTGAAATTTTCGGAAAAAAAGAGCCAGTCGTTCTTGAGTCGCAAGACATTAAGCAACTGGTTCATGAATATAGTATCGGCAATCTAAAGGATCAATCCGCTTCAATCACATCAAACCAACTCATTGTAAATGACTCGATTTTTTATGACCTGCCTGAAAACGAATTTTTTGTTTCTGTGGCGCCGTTTATTGAGGAAACCCATCCCTGTGCAATCCACAGCTTGACTGGCTGCCAAGGAGAAATGACGGATAAAGAATTTAACGTATACATCGACGACATGAATGGCAATGTGATACTGGATCAAGCATTAAAATCCCAATCTAATGGATTTATAGATCTATGGCTACCTCGTGACAAAACCTATCGCATTACAATCGAACACGAAGGGAAAATTGCTGAATCAGAGATTTCTACGTACCAAAACGATAATACTTGCATCACAACTATGCAGCTAATGGAGAAAAAAGGAGTCTAGTTGGGATCATTACAAAACGAATACAGGTTTGTTAAAAGCTGCCCAGTACTGAATTAGTACTGGGTATTTTATGCTTTAATGGAAATTTAAATAAAATATGTTGGTTTCTCCACAAAAAACACACAATTTCTACAAATAATAAGTTTAAGGTATATCAGCAGTAACTCAAATAATGAAAATCAGAGGAGGCCAACATGAAGAATTCAGTTAAGCTTGGTGCAGCGTTATTAGTCACTTTATTCGTAATATCGGCTTGCAGCGATTCACGAAGCAACACTATATCCCAAGCGGGGGATTCTAACCGAACACTCAATGAGGTAAAAGCTGCGGAATTCAAAGCTGTGGCTCCATGGATTGCATCTAAGAATACTACCCGCATTAATACAGACGATCCGGGGGAAGCCGCAGTTACGGTTTCACGAACTCTTTGGATGGCGTCCAGTGAGAACAACCGCCCTGGAAGCATTATTCTTACAACTTTGGATAACTGGCAAAATGCTGTTGTGAGTGCAAATTTGATTCATCACCCTAGCAATGGGCCGATACTATTTGTTGAACAGGATGAGCTCCCTGAGGCAACAGAAGCTGAATTGAAGAGACTCAAGCCTATAGGAGTGGAAGAGAATGGTGGAGTTCAAGTGATTTTAGTGGGTAATCTGGATCAAAAGGTCGAGGATCAGGTGAAAAAGCTTGGATTCAAAACAGATAAAGTTAGCGCTGGTAATCCAGCGGCGTTGGCTAAAGCCATAGATGCTTACTATGCTAAATTGGCTGGAGAAAATCCCTTTTCCGTCATTATTGGCTCCATGGAGAGCAGGGAGTACACTATGCCTGCAATTAACTGGATTGCTCACATGCCTGAACCGTTGCTGTATGTTAACCAAAATGAAATACCACCAGAAACTAAAGAGGCTTTGGAAACGCGGGAAGGAAAAGCAAATATTTATATCTTGGGTCCCGAATCTGTGATTTCAGCTAAGGTAGAGAATGAATTAGAGCAGTATGGCAATCCGATAAGAATATCTGGTGAAGATCCTTATGCGAATGCGGTAGCATTTGCCAAATACAAAGATCCAAAAACCGGATTTGGATGGGGGATTACGACACCTGGACATAACTTGTCATTTGTTACTGTTGATTCACCTGATTTAGCTATCGCGGGAGCCCCCTTTTCTCACTTAGGTAAACATACTCCGCTGATTTGGATGAATAAAAGCGGCATCCCCGAATCGGTCATGTCCTATGTGATGAGTCTGCAGCCTAAATATGAGAGTTCTCCAACGGAGGGGCCGTATAATCACGCTTGGTTAATCGGCTCTGAAGCTATCATTAGCACAAAGGTTCAGGGCGAAATCGATTCGATGCTTGAAATTGAATCTAAATTAGGGGGAGGGCACGGAAGTATGCCCGGAATGAATCATTGAACTCCTGTAGGGGGACTATTTTTAAATTATAATATGATGTATGCGCTATTGGGATCTCACTGGAATTTCTGCGGGGCAATGTGCCTCTTTTTTCAATCAGCGCATAATAATTATTAAAGGTTGCAAGGGGTGGTGGTAGCGGTGACCAGGCTACAAATTCTCGTGGTGGATGATGAATGGAATATGCGGAACTTGCTTCGGATCTATTTGACAAAGGAAGGATTTGATGTGAAAGAGGCTTCGAATGGTAACGAAGCTTTATCGATCGTGAGGAAGCATATCTTCGACATTATCCTATTAGACATCATGCTGCCGGATATGGACGGATGGCAGGTATGTAAGGCGATCCGCAAGGAGGAGAATGTTCCCATTCTTATGTTAACCGCGCGCTCTGAAACGAAAGACAAAGTGTATGGTCTGGGGATCGGTGCAGATGACTATCTAACCAAGCCGTTTGAACCTGAAGAGCTGCTAGCGCGGATTTACTCACTAATTCGCCGTTCTGCACTCACTCAATTCTCCGTGCCGCAAGAGCCTGTAATGGAATTCCCAGGCATAAGGATTTTTCCAGAGGGGCGTGAAGTTTATATCAATGATCTCCTGGTTGATTTTACGCAAAAGGAATTTGATTTAATTATGGTGCTTTCCAAAAGTGGACAGCGTGTTTTTACCCGAGAAGAACTCGTGAATATGATCTGGGGTAATGACTATGTTGGGGAATATCGAGTCGTTGACACCCATATCAAGAACATTCGGGAAAAGACGCAAAGTGCGGGGTTATCTTATAATTTGTTCCAAACAGTTTGGGGTGTCGGTTATAAATTCAATGGAGTAGGTAAATCCAATGAAAGATAGAATTGAATTTAAGTTAGGCATGATTATTCTTTCCGCTTTTGTTGTTGTAATTGTCTCGCTTGGGTTGACAATCGGCCGCATGTTTTCAAACTTTTATAATGCAGAAATGAGAACAGAGGTGGATGAGCTTACAACTCATTTCACAATGATGAGCGATTCATCTGATATCTCGACAGAACAAACGCTGCTTAAGTTTGCAGACTTTTCAAACGTAAGTATTTTATATATAGATAAACAAGGAAATGTGCTTGCGCATTCCGGTGATTATGATTTATCGGATCAATCATTTATTCGTCCAGGCGACGTGCAGAATCTTTTCTCCGGCAAATCTGTTGGTTTCGAACATACTAATAGAAAAGGTGAGCGCTATTTCGTAGGTGCAAAATCCATTCTAGAGGAAGATCGCGTTAAATCGGCCGTATACGTCTTGTCATCAACAAAACATATGGACGAATCTATAGCAGCCGTGCGTAATGTTCTGGTTCTATCAGGGATTGGCGCATTTTTGCTCGCACTTGGGATCGCTTGGATTATTGCACAAATCCTATCAAGACCACTGGTGCAAATGCAAGAGGCTACGCGAAAAATCGCCGCAGGTGAATTGGAAACGAGATTAAATATAGTGCGTAGGGATGAAATTGGACTGCTCGCCGGGGCGATTAATAATTTGGCGGAGGATCTTCAACGGTATCGGGATACAAGGCAAGAATTTTTCGCTAATATCTCCCATGAGCTCCGGACGCCGATTACCTTTTTGGAAGGGTACACGAAGGTCATCCAGGATCGTCTGTATGATACGGAAGAGGAAAAGGATAAGTATTTAGATATTATCCGCGGGGAGGCACTTCGTCTCCAGCATTTGGTGAACGACTTGTTTGAATTGGCCAAAATGGAAGAGGGAAGGATTTGTCTGTCTCTAGAGTGGGTCGATCTCTCGGAGATTACTGATAATGCAGTGCGAAAGATCCGGTTGAAAGCCAGTGATAAAGGGTTGCAGCTTAATACTCATATTAACTATAGCATTCCCCTAATTCTAGGGGACGGACTTCGTATGGAACAGGTTCTCATTAATCTGTTAGAAAATGCCATTCGATATACAGAGAAAGGGAGCATCCAGATCGAACTGAATGAAAATTCCTCGTATATTTATTTAGCTGTGACTGATACAGGAATTGGAATCCCGGAGGCCGAGCTACCGTTTATTTTTGAACGGTTTCACAGGGTGGAGAAATCACGTTCACGAGAGTATGGCGGAACCGGCTTAGGTTTATCCATTGCTAAAAAACTGGTAGAGCTTCAAGGGGGAGAAATTCTTGTTTCTAGCAAGATTGGGAATGGAACACGATTTGAGATCCGGTTTAAGCATGAAAGCCGAGGGGAACCGTCATGAAAAAGATGGAGTGGCTAGTTGCAATTTTAATTATGGCTATAGGAATGATTTGCTTAATTATTTCAGCAACGTCATTTCGTGAAATCTCATTTCTTCAAATGGGGGGTACTACAGGGAAGCTTTGTATATCTATGATTGCGGTCACCGGAACGGTTGGCCTTATTTATTATATAAAAAGTCGTAAGCAATAGGATAGAAAACGAAAAAATATTGCTGGTTTCCATTCATAAAAAGGCGAGAATGTAACGCTCCGGATCTATATTCAGCATTTCATCCGGGCGTAACTTTTTTCGCCTTAATTTTTTGTCCTCATGGGCTGTTGATACACGATTTTGGTGTACTTACAGTTGTATGTATTCGCAAAAAATAATCCCTCTGATCTATTGATAAATATTTACAAATCATATAGATTATGTGTATATAACGTTATAATGTTTTGGAAAGCCAATGCTTGTTATTCTATGAATGCAAATTAGGTAGGGCTGAACTGAAATGAGAGAATTTATTTTAAGTTATGTAAACGCTGTCATAGACGTGAGAGGGGGTGATGCCCACGTTCAGGGTGGAGATACAGAAACCTTGCTGATTATTTTTTTGAGGAGGAGTTTAATTGAGAAAGGGTTTATTTGGCATGATGGGAAAGCCAGGAGGAGTTGTACCGGTACTGATGGTCTTTGTTATGCTGGTCAGTCTGCTGCCTTTGACCGCTTCGGCCGCTGATCGTGGCGTTTGGGCGCCTAATGTGTCCTATGCGGTAAACGATACGGTGACGTATGGTGGGAATACCTACCGTAGCATTCAGCCCCATACCTCTTTAGTAGGGTGGGAACCGCCTAATGTGCCTGCTTTATGGCAGTTGGATCAAGGCAGTGGTGGTGGCGGAGGCGACACAGAGGCACCGACGGCTCCCGCGAGCTTAACAGTGAGCGGCGTCACATCCTCCAGCGTTACCTTGTCCTGGTCTGCGTCTACCGATAATGTAGGCGTAGCCGGATATGACGTGTATCAAGGCCCGTCGGTCGTTCTATCCGTGACAGGCACAACGGCTACAGTCACGGGACTTGCAGCCAGCACGGCTTATTCCTTTAAAGTCGTGGCCAAGGACACTGCCGGAAATCGTTCGCCGGCAAGTGCAATTGTCGACGCGACGACGTCGGCAGGAAATGGAGGAGGCGGAGGCGGGGGGCAGCTTCCAAAGCATACTTTAACGGGATACTGGCACAACTTTATTAATAACTCTAGCAATTTAAGAGTAAGAGATGTCCCTGATCAGTACGATATCATTGTATTGTCGTTTGCCAATATGGACCCTGCCAAGCCAGGCGGAGTTACCTTTAATGTGGATTCCTCATTGTCCTCTGCTTTGGGAGGATATTCGGATGCAGATCTCATTGCCGATATCCAGGCTAAGCGTGCACAAGGGAAAAAGGTCATTATTTCCATTGGCGGGGAGCTGGGCAATATTAATTTAAATAACGCTTCCCCTAATGTAACGAATTTTGTGGACAGTATGCATGCGATCATCACTCAATTTGGTCTGGACGGCGTGGATATCGATCTGGAGCATGGCATGAATGTAGCTAATTTAACCAATGCTATCCGCCAGCTGCAGCAAAGAATCGGAAGCGAATTTATTCTAACGATGGCGCCGCAGACAATCGACATGCAGAATCCGAATACATCCTATATGCAGCTATATAACAACCTGAAAGACATTACTTCTGTCATTAATGTCCAATACTATAATTCAGGCTGCATGCTGGGGCGCGATGGTAAATGTTACTCACAAGGAACGGTAGACTTCTTAACGGCTCTTTCCGATTTGACATTGCAGTGGGTAGAGCCGTCCCAATTAGGCATCGGTGTTCCGGCTACGCCATCAGCTGCTGGGGGAGGATATGTCTCCCCGACGGTCGTCAACAACGCGCTGAACTGCCTGGCGACCGGCAACGGCTGTGGAAGCTATAAACCAGTTGCCCAATACCCGGATATTCGGGGAGCCATGACATGGTCGATCAACTGGGATGCGACCACGAATTATAGCTTGGCCAATACAATCAAACCTTTCTTGAATTTACTTCCTTAAACCCGAAAGTTGAAATATAAAGACAAAGCCCCGGTCAATCGACCGGGGCTTTGTTGGTCTCCAAGGGAATAAGCTTATTTATCCAGCTTTATTTAGAAGGAAGAGTCAGAATCGCTAATTTACACATGATTTATTCTCTAATTATGATGGTGCATGCCATATGGAAAATGTGGTAAATTAGTCCTCGAAACCGCTTTCATGACAACAAATGTTAATTCAAAAAAGGTAAAGGAGAATTCAGATGAAAAAACGTAGAAGCAGTAAGGTTTTTCTCCCACTGGCCATCGTTGTTGCGTTATTGGCCGCTGTCGTTCCTGGTGCCGCTTATGCAGCGGCTCCTCAAAGTGCAATGCAGTCCTATGTTGAGGCGATGCAGCCTGGATGGAACCTTGGCAATTCTCTGGATGCTGTCGGTGCGGATGAAACGGCATGGGGCAATCCGCGTATCACCAAAGAGCTGATTCAAAATATCGCGGCTCAAGGCTATAAGAGCATACGAATTCCGGTCACCTGGGATTCACATATCGGCGGGGCTCCCAATTATCAAATCGAAGCGGCGTATTTGAATCGGGTACAGGAGGTTGTCCAATGGGCTTTAGACGCCAACCTCTATGTCATGATCAATGTCCATCATGACTCCTGGCTATGGATCAGCAAAATGGAGTCGCAGCATGATCAAGTGCTGGCCCGGTATAATGCCATTTGGAGGCAAATCGCCGATAAGTTCAAGAACAGCCCGAACAAGCTCATGTTCGAGAGCGTGAACGAGCCTCGCTTCACGGATGGCGGAACTACAGATGAAGCCAAGCAGCAAAAAATGCTGGATGAGCTCAACGTATCCTTTTTCAACATTGTCAGAAATTCCGGGGGTCAGAATGCTACGCGCCCGCTCGTACTTTCAACACTTGAAGCATCTCCAACCCAAGAGAGAATGACGGCGCTTTATAATACGATCTCCAAGCTGAATGACAAGAATATTATCGCTACCGTGCATTTTTATGGATTTTGGCCTTTCAGCGTAAATATTGCAGGACACACTAAATTTGATGCGGAAACACAAAATGATATTACAACAACCTTCGATAATGTGTATAACACATTTGTAGCGAAAGGAATTCCGGTGATTATCGGCGAATATGGCCTGCTTGGGTTCGATAAGCACACAGGCGTCATTGAGCAGGGGGAGAAGTTGAAGTTCTTTGAGTTTTTCGCCCAGTATGTGAAGCAAAAAAGCATGGCCACCATGTTATGGGATAACGGACAGCACTTCAATCGGACGAGCTTCAATTGGGCTGATCCGGATTTGTTTAATATGATCAAGGCCAGTTGGACGGGGCGTTCATCGACGGCTTCCAGCGATCTGCTTCATGTTAAGCAAGGAACTGCTGTCAAAGATACCTCGGTTCAGCTCAATCTGAACGGAAATACGTTAATCTCGCTTTCCGTGAACGGAACAACACTGAAGTCAGGCACGGACTATACTTTGAACGGAAGCACTTTGACTTTTAAAGCAAGTCAGCTGAGCAAGCTGACCACCTCGGGGAAACTGGGGGTAAATGCGACGATTGTGGCAAAATTCAATAAAGGCGCCGATTGGAAATTTAATGTAGTACTGTACAACACGCCCAAGCTGAGCAGTACGACAGGGACTACTTCCTCCTTTGCGATTCCTACCGCTTTTAATGGTGATCAGCTTGCCACGATGGAAGCGGTTTATGTAAACGGAGGCAATGCCGGTCCGCATAATTGGACCTCCTTTAAAGAATTCGAGACCACTTTCAGCCCGGCATATAGCGAGGGCAAAATCAAACTGCAGCAGGCATTTTTCAACGAAGTGAATGATGGAACAATAACGCTTAAATTCCACTTCTGGAGCGGGGAGATCGTCAACTATACAATTAAGAAGAACGGCTCGACCGTGACGGGTACAGCTTCATAAGCGAGCTTGGAAAAGGATTGGTGCTCCTACGATTCAAAATGATAACAGCCTCGGTTGAAACGACCGAGGCTTGTCATATATGATTTTGTAAAGTTATGCCGTACTGTGCTGTCCCATCCAGACATATACCGCCATCATAGCAAACAACAGCACACAGAAATTGACAGTAACAAACAGATAGCGCAGAACAGGGCGACGGTGGAATTTGAACAGGGTTTTAAAACTATCATTGCCCTCAATAATGAACATTACTAAAATCGTATGCATTATTGTATGTCCTACAATTTCAGTAAATCCAAAGACAGTCGTGGTAGTCATGAAGATTCCTGTCAATAAAAATGAGATAAAGCGGTTCATTAGACCGACTATTAAAGCCCAGGCTAAGCCAAGTTCAATAAACCCGCTGATTAATACAAAATCCTCCACGGTAAATCCAAACGATGGTATCCCATATTCGTGCATTAATGAACATGCTAGCTTGGCGATCGTTAATTTCTCCATGGCTAACCAGGCAAGAGATAGCCCGGTCCAAAAATATAGCATTGGAGCAACTGTTCTTTGCAGCTTAGCGCTATTTACAGCAAACAGGTAGTATATGATCCCAATATAAAACATGTAGTCGAGAAGGTGGAATATTCCATAGGATAGGATGGCAGTCATGTACAGGATGGTTAGGGAGGTTCCACTGACAATTAGGAGCTTGCGATTCAGCAGTCCGATCATGGCTATGAGAAGCAAAGCGTATATAGACCAATGATCGGCTGGAAAAGATGGAGCAAGGTAGGTTCCGGTAATAAGTTGAAGGATAAGGCCGATTCCGACTCCGACGCGCAGGATTAATAGTTGGAAGCGTTTTAAATTATTCAGAAACTGATGGGTTCCGCGAACAATTCTAATACGTTCAAGAGGCTCGCTGAGGATCGCGGCTAAAAATAGGATAATTAATGTGAAGCTTAACCAGAAAATAAAAGCAGGTGTAATCACTTTGGCAATAGGAAGTGGATACCAATGAGTATCTTCCGTGAACCATTTGACGTGCATGGATACGGAGAACCACTTCAAAAGCCAAGAATTCATAAATAGCACAACTCCTTTACCTTGAAATGTAAATATCCTCCAGAATAATCGTCTGTTTGTAAGCACCTCCTCTTAATATGACCGAACACATTATACCAATTTATAGGATTACATCCAATCAAAATTAAATTATTAAAATATTAGGGTTCACACAAAAGGTAGACCCTCCCCTGTTAATTTCAGTGGGAGGGTCTACCTTTTGAATGCTTAATCAATAATAAAATCAAGAAATATGCTGGCGCAGGCTGCCGGTGCTGCTGAGCCCGGTGCACTCGCGGAACGCGAATTGCTTGCAGCCGAGGCATTTGTTGAATTGCAGATTTTCAAGGGCATAGTTCAGCGCTTCGCCCGTATGCTCGAAGAAGCGGTCTTTGCCAATCATCGCATAGCTGCCAGTCTTGACGAGAAGCTCCTTAGGCTGCGATCTCAAGCCAGAAATAACGACGATAACCCCGCGCTGCATTAGGCGCTCGACTAGGCTGATAAAGTTGGATTCCCCCGTCGTATCCATAAAGGGCACCCTGCCCATGCGAAGCAGTACGACCCGGAGGTCTTGATCCGCGAGCAGCTTTTGCCCCAAGTTCTCCAGCACATGAGAGGCCCCGAAGAACAAGGTTCCTTCAACGGTATAAATGCCGAGCTGCGGACAATCTCTTTCTTCGGTTACTCTATGCGCTTGCACCTTCTCTTTGTCCGAGGAGTGATCAGGCAGTACCTTGTCTACGGCGAGCATGCCGCTCATCCGCTTGAGAAACAGAATGATCGCCAAGGCTAGTCCGGCTTGAACGGCAACCGTCAAGGTCGTGAATACCGTCAATAGGAAGGTGACGAGCAGGATCAGCGAATCCCCGGTTCGCGTTTTGAGCATATGGGTGAAAGTCTTATACTCACTCATATTCCAGGCGACGACCATTAAAATAGGAGCCATGCTTGCCAGCGGTATGCTGGAGGCGTATGGCGCGAACAAAACAACAATCAACAGCACGACGATGCCGTGGATGACTCCAGACATAGGGGAGGCGGCGCCATTTTTAATATTTGTTGCCGTCCGGGCAATCGCTCCGGTAGCCGGGATGCCTCCGAACAGAGGCGCCGCGATATTGGCTACACCTTGACCAATCAATTCCCGATTGCTGTTATGGCGGGAGCCCGTCATTTCATCCGCTACCACGGCGGACAATAACGACTCGATGCTCCCAAGCATAGCGATAATGAGAGCGGGCTGCAGCATCGTGATAATGCGCTCCCAGCTCAAATCAAGGGGAGTGAAGCTCGGCAGCCCTGCGGGAATGGCCCCATAAGCCGAGCCGATCGTCGTTACTTTGTCCGGGAACAGCCAGGTAGCAACCAATGTCGAGACGATAATGCCGACGAGAGAGCCGGGAACCTTCGGCAAATATTTAGGAGTCAGAATAAGTGCAGCTAGACATATGCCAGCAATCAATACGCTGTATAGATTCAATGTGGATATCTGCAGGAAAATCTCTTTCATGTTATAGAAAAAATATTCATGCCGCTCCACACCCTCAAGTCCCAGAAAGTTAGCGATTTGTCCGCTGAAAATAATGACGGCGATCCCGGAGGTAAAGCCGATGGTAACCGGCTTCGGTATGAACTTGATTAATGACCCTAGCCGGAGAAGCCCCATCAGTACTAGAAATACACCCGCCAAAAATCCGGCGATCAGCAGGTTTTCGTATCCATACTGCATGACGATCGCCAGTAGAATCGGAATAAACGCCCCTGTCGGGCCGCCGATCTGAAACTTCGACCCGCCAAGCAGGGAGATCAAAATCCCGGCAATGATCGTCGTATACAATCCATACTCGGGCTTCACACCCGAAGCAATGGCAAAAGCCATCCCTAACGGAATGGCGACAATTCCGACGATACAGCCCGATACTAAATCCTTGCGAAACGAATCTGTAGAGTAACCACTAAATCGTCCTATCCATTTCATTTGTTTACCCTTCTTTTCTAATAGTTTGTTGCCTAAAATTTCAAATAACCCCGCGGATAGCGGGGAACTTGATCGTGCTTGCTCGTCTTAGGATTGCTTGTTGATATCCTCCAGCAGTGTGATAGATTCTACCAAATGATTGTTAAAAATTTGCCGGGCTACCCCTAGCAGGTCGCTGATCAACGGATCGCGAAGCGAATAAATAACGGTGGTTCCTTCCTTCACGGTATTAACCAGGTTCTTAGCGCGAAGTACGGCCAACTGCTGGGATACCGCAGAGCCTTCGGACTCCAGCAACGTTTGCAGCTCGTTCACGTTGCGTTCCCCCTGGCTTAATATTTCCAGAATGCGAATTCTCATCGGATGAGCGAGCGCTTTGAAAAAGTCGGCCTTAAACTGCTGTATGCTTCTGTCCATTACAAATGGTTCTCCTTGTTTCATATATTCATATATCTGAAGTTTTGAATATTTGAATCAAAGTCTATAATAGCATGATACACGTGGTTTGTAAATGATGATGTAATTGAGAAGGGAACGAGAAGGAGCGGCTGAGCCGCCAAGTCGATATAGACCACAGTGGATAGCTAGGCGCAAAACTGGATATTTTCTGAAAAGTGCAAAAGAAAGCTGCGGATGGCAGCTTTCTTTTTGTCCCCTTTATGCTTTTCGCTATTTTGGCATGATCCACACAATTTCGCATATGCGAACCAAGAACTTTTTGCCTCGCGCATCCAAGACGACATGATCCGGTTTAACATCGGCGATGCAGCCGTCAATTCCTCCGCGGGTCGTCTCCAGCACCACATAGTTACCGACATTGGCTTTCAGCGCATCGACCACGCAGGGGTCGACAAGGGTTACTGGAAGAGGCTGCTGCATATGTCCTCCGTGATGCGGCATGTAATGGTGGTGCATTGGATAATAATGATTCAAGAAATTCACTCCCATTTCGATTGATAAGACATTCTATGCGAATGACTAGTTTGGGGTATGGGCATCAGCCCAAGGAGTGAATAATTAGCCCGGGAAGACAAGCCTCCCGGGTGATCCTTCACAATTTCGGCTACCGATGCTCGATGAGATCAATCGTGCCGAGCACGATATGGGCCAGGCCGAAGCCGAGAGCGCCGGTCGCAGCAAGCTTGTACTTGCTTCTAAGCAGTGAGGCGGCTGAAGCAGATACTACGGCTCCAAGAACAGTAGGAATCAAACCTTCGCGCATAGATAACACTCCTTAGGATTTCAATTGGAAAGACATCGTTATTCTGGTTCAGACTGATTCATAATATGCAATACGGTTGACAAAAATTAATTGCCATATCTATAATTGTTATACATATGAATTATATTGTGAGGAGGCGCTATCGTTGCGAATCAAAGATTCCCTTGGTTATATCATTACAAATACTGGCCGGAAAATCACTCAGCATTTAACTCAAAAGTTCCATGAATATGGCATCACTTCCGAACAGTGGGGCGTGCTGCAGACGCTGACGGAAGAGGACGGCATTACGCAAGCGGAGCTGTCCCGGCGCACCGAGAAAGATCCGACGAACGTAACCCGCATTCTTGATCAACTGGAGAGAAAAGAGTTCATAAGAAGAGCGGCCAATAAGGAGGATCGGCGATCCTATTTAATCCATGTCACCGAGAGCGGACGAAGCTTGAGCCAGAAACTGTTGCCGGTTGAGATCGAATTTACGCAATCGTATTTAAAAGACTTCACCGAGGAAGAACTGGCAGCGATCCGCCGGGCATTTCACAAAATAAACGAACGATTGTAACGCCTGCAGCAGACTCACTTCCAAATCCAACAAAGAAAGCAGGAAAAAGGTTTGAAAGAATCATCATTATGGAACAAGAATTTCTTGCTGATTTTGTTTCAGCAGTTTTTTTGTGTTTATGACGTTTTATATTTTGGCAGTAACGCTGCCTGCCTTTGTGCTGGAATCGCTGCGAGGCAGCCAGAAGGGGATCGGTTTAGTTACAACGGTATTTGTCATCGCTGCTGTCATCTTCCGTCCACTGGCCGGAAAATGGTTGAATGAACTGGACAACCGCAAAATCATGAATGCTTCGCTCATTTTGTTTGCGGTTTGCAGCGCTCTATACTTGGCTATTCAAGGCTTCGCACCGCTGCTCGCATTACGCGTCATTCACGGGGCTGCCTTCGGCGTAGCGGCGACCACCACCTCGGCGATCGCCATCAAGCTGATCCCGGAGAAACGCAAAGGCGAAGGGATCGGTTACTTTACGCTTTTCATGAGCCTTGCGATGGTCTTCGGGCCGTTCCTTGGTCTAGTGGTTATCTCCCATTTCAACTTCCCTCTGCTATTCGTAATATGTCTCGTGTTCTCAGCACTTTCTTTGGTTTGCGGCCTGCTGCTGCAAATCCCGATAGAGCAGGTGAAGAAGAAGGGGACGGCCTCATCATGGCACTGGAAAACCTTCATTGAACCGAGGGCCATTCCAATTTCTATATCCGGCTTTATACTGGCATTTTCTTACGGAGCCATTTCCACATTTATTTCCGTCTACGCAAAAAGCCTTGGCATGGAGCCGATGGCCAGCTACTTCTTCATTGTTTTCGCCGCTCTCATATTGATTTCCAGGCCATTCACGGGAAGGCTGTTCGACCAAAAAGGCGAGCATATCCTCGTGTATCCCGGTCTATTCTTCTTCGTCATTGGCATGATCTGGCTCAGTCAGGCGAGTAGCCCCTTTGCCTTTCTTGCGGCTGGCGGGGTGATCGGCCTAGGCTATGGAGCATTGCTGCCAAGCTTCCAGGCCATTGCCATTAAATCCTCTCCGATTGAGCGCAGCGGACTGGCCACCAGCACCTATTTTGTGTTCTTTGATGCAGGCTATGGAGTCGGCTCTTACGTGCTGGGGGTTATAGCGGCCATGACCAGCTATGGAACGATGTACTTTATCGGGGCGATTGTGGTTGCTTTTACAACGATCCTGTACTATGCGCTTCATCACCGCAGACAGCGTAGAGAGCAAATGAAAGAATCTGCTGCCTCCCTTCCAACTCCGACGGAATAGTCTCTCCCCGGATTCAAAAACTTTGGCTTGAAAGAGGTGATTTCTTTCAATCTACTTTGATCTTTTTCTAAAATGCATTAGGATGAATGTGGAGAATGATCAGCTATCGAGGGAGCTATGTATGGACAGAATACTACGATTTTTACGCCGTTTCGTGCTGCAAAAGACGATTTATCGGACGTTCCTCATTTACTATTTGCTTGGTAACCTGCTGCTGCTTGTACTGCTCGGGATGTTGTCGATTCGCGATTCGACCCGAATGATTACGGAAGAGGTGATCCGGTCAAGCAACAAGGTGATGGAGCAGGCTGCCCAAGGCTTGAGCTTCAACCTGGAGGAGACGAAGCGGTCGCTGCTGGTGCTGGCGAGCAACCAATCCGTCGGAGCGATTATGCGGCATGCTGAGGTGCCCGATATGGCCTATTTGCTGCAGCATGAACGGAATATTTCTGAAATTACACAGAGCATCAATACGTACCAGTCATTAATCAGCGATGTTCTCATCCTAGGGAAGAACGGGTATGTCAACAATTTGAACGGGCGGAGCTCGCTTTGGTGGGAGTATTCTTTCGGGGCGCAGCCTTGGGTACAGGAATCCTTTCAGCCTCGTCAGGGAGATTACTTTTTTAGCCTAGGCATACATCGTCAGGATTATTATTTAAGCTCGGACATATCTCGTTATGGACGTCCCACCTTGTCCGTAGCTATGCAGGTCAAAGGCTTTCGCCGCGAGGTTATCGGCTCGGTCATTGCCAACCTGGATTTGCAGAAAGTAAACAGCATGTTCGAGCGCAACAATTATCAGAACAATGGAAGCATCTTTCTGATTGACGAGAACAGGAGAATTATCGTTCACCAGAACGACGATGAAATTGGCCAAATCATGGACATTGATGGGATCGATGAGATATATGAGCAGAAGTCGGGCAATTTTCGCACGCCATTTTACGGGGAGGAGCATTTGATTATTTACCAGCCGACGGCCGTTGAAGGCTGGATGATGATCTCCGCTGTGCCGATGCGTGAAATCACAAGCCAATCGGCTCCACTGAAGTCGAATTTGGCACGAATCCTTTACTTGTGTCTGATTCTAAATGTGCTGATCAGCCTGGCGGTCACCTTTCGCATTTCCCGGCCGATGCAAGGCCTGCTGAAGACACTGGACAAAATCGGAACCGACGACATGCTGTACATTCGCGATAAGAACTACCAGTATCACGAAATCAATCAGATCGGGATGAAATTTAAAGAGCTTATCGATCGAATTGACCTGCTCATTCAGCAAAACTATTTGACTCAGATCGCGCTAAAAGAAGAAGAACTGAAGGCGCTGCAAGCCCAGATCAATCCTCATTTTCTCTTCAATACGCTGCAGCTGCTGCAGACGGAAATTGTATGCGGTAACATTGAGTCCTCCAATCATATCGTGCTTTCCCTAAGCCACATGTTCCGTTATTCGATGAGACAGTCGGGTGAGCTGGTGGAGCTTAGAACGGAGCTGGAGCACATAAGAAATTATCTTTATATCATGAATAAAAAATACGATGACCGCTTGCAGGTCGACGAGAATATTCCGGATATGCGCGTATTGGCGTGCAAAATACCCAAGCTATTGCTTCAGCCTGTCGTGGAGAACTGTATCCGGCATGGATTTGGCGAGGATCGACGAGAGGGTGCCATTCGCATCAGCGTAACCACAGTGAAGAGAGGTCTGCTCATCGCTATTGGGGATAGCGGCAGAGGGATGAATGCGAATGAGCTGAGACGGCTTAGGCGGCAGCTGGACAAGCCGGAGGAGAAGAACGGGAATATCGGCCTTTATAATATCAATCATCGGATTAAGCTGAACTTCGGACAGGACTTTGGAATCCGTGTTCGCAGCACAAGAAATGCCGGCACTTGTGTATATTTAGTTGTGCCGAGGATCGAATAAGCTCGTTTTACGAGGGGGACATACCATGAAATTACTAATAGCGGATGACCAAACTTCCCTGCACACTTTTTTGGATAAGACGATGGATTGGACCACCTTAGGGATTACGGAAATCAAACATGCTTACGACGGCCGGGAAACCTTGCAGCAGCTTGGGGAATTTCTGCCGGATATCGTCATACTGGACATTCAGATGCCTTTTATGAGCGGGATCGAAACCTTGCAGCAGTTGGATCATTCCGTGAAGAAGCCGAAAACGATCATTGTCAGCGCCCACGATGAATTTGCCTATGCCCAGGAAGCGCTGCGTCTGGATGTCTATCAATATTTGCTGAAGCCTGTGGATGTCGTATTGCTGAAGAAAACCATTCATGAGCTCTCATCCGCCATACAAGCAGAGCAGCAATCCATTTTGGCCCATGAATTCGGAAAGCTGGTGCATTCCAAGTCTATGCATGCAAATAGCCTCGCCGCCGTCGGGAGAGCGAGCTGCTTGCTGAAGCTTAAGCAATGCGCCGTTCTCCATGTTGAGGGGGAAAGCCTGAGCGAGCCGATGCTTTCGGAATGGCTGCTGCAGGCGGAGCCGACGCTGATCCCGGTAGTTTACCGAAAGAGCCGGGATAAATACAGCTGCCTGCTGGGAATAACTACTCCTCTATCAGAATCCCGGTTGCTGGAGCTGTGCCAGGAGACGTTATCCCGTATACAAGAGAGTGCATCTGACCTCGCGGTAAGCATCGGGGTAAGCCGAAGGATGAACGGATGCCATGCCGACAAGCTTCCTAAGCTGCTGGAGGAGAGCGAGGAAGCAGGCATGCTGAGCTTCTACACCTGTAAACCCGTGAATGCATATCAGGGGGAGGCGTTCAACAAGGCATGGGGCGTGCAGCACTTTCAGACCTACGAGCAGGCCTATCGGGAAATGGTTGTCCACGAATTCGCCCCGGAGGCCGCCAGGGAGCTGACGGCAGAAATGTTCGATTATTTCCGCAGCTCATGGATTCCGCCGGAGGATGTCTATTCCCTAGTTCTTCATTTTCTATACGTCATTGCCCAGTCGATTCCGCCTATGGGCAGGTCAAGTGCGAAGCTCGATAATATTACCATGGATGACCTAAAGAGCTATCGCAATGTCCAAGAGCTGGAGCTTTTATTTATGAGCTTAATCGATCATATCGCCAGCATCATGAAAGGCCCGAACCTAACGGAAGATATGGTCATGAGAGTGAAGCAATATGTCGACCTCAACTATGGGGAAGATTTGTCTCTGCAGATGGTGGCGGATCGATTTGGCGTAGACCGCTTCCAGTTAAGCAGGCTGTTCAAACAGGAGATGAATGTGAACTATTGGAACTACGTGATTCAGATCAGGATGGAGAAGGCCGCCGAATTGTTGCTCCGTACGGAGGAGAAGAACAGCATGATCGCTTCCGTGACTGGATTTGTGGATGAGAGTCATTTCAGCAGGACGTTTAAAAAATACTATGATGTGTCCCCTAAGCAATATCGTCAGCTCCATCGAGGCGAGAAACTTTAAGCTGTGCAACGAAATACAAGAAGTTGCGCAACAATATGAATTCCGCCGCGAAGGGAATCGGAGTAAGCTTTGAATGAGTGTAAGTGCTTACAACGTTGAAAAGAGGGGGAACTACACGTGAAAAGAAAGTCACTGCTGTTGGTCATGGTTATGATCGTCACGATGGTGCTCAGTGCCTGCGGAGGGAAAGACAGCTCTGAAAGCGCAGTCGGCAGCGCCGAGGGCGGGCAAAGCAAGGAAAAAGTGAAGCTGAGTATTCTAGCCTGGAACAATGAGTCCGAAATGAAGCCGGTGCTGGAAGGGTTCAAGAAGAAATACCCGCATATTTCTTTTGATTTCCAATTTGCTCCGCCGGTGAAAGACTATATTTCGAAATTGCAGACGATGCTATTGTCGGATTCCGCGACGGATATTTTTATGATCGCTGCCGAGAACCGCAATGAAATTATCGACGGCGGACACGCGATCGATCTGACCGACTATCCGTTCATGGATGTGATGCTCGACAGCAATAAACCAATGCTGAGCAAGGACGGAAGAACCTACGCCTTTACGCAAAACGGCTGGGTAGGCGGCTGGTTCTACAATAAGGCGCTATTTGAGCAAGCGGGTATTACGGAGCTCCCTGAAACCTGGGATGAATTCATCGCCGTGTGCTTAAAGCTGAAAGAGGCAGGAATTGTCCCGATTTATGATACCATGCAGGATTTAACGCAAATCCATTCAGCTCTATACGGTAACATGGTGCTGTCCCAAGACCCTGAGTTTGACGATAAAATCTTTGCTGGCGAAAAAACATTTGCCGATGGATGGACAGAAGTGTTTAAAGTGTGGAAAAGAGACTTGATTGATACGAAAATTTTGACCTCCGACATGATTGGCCTGACTGGAGATCAAGTCGAAAGCGAGTTTGCACTCGGCAATGTCGCGATGTTCTTCAGCGGCCCGTGGGTGATGGATAAATTGACGCAGGTGCCGGATCTGGATTTCGGAGTCATGGGTCTGCCTGGATTCGAGAAAGGCCAGAGCTACTATGTCGGGGCACCAGGCGTGGGATTTGCGGTGAATAGCAAGACGACGAACAAAGAGGAAGCGCTGCTGTTCCTAGAGTACCTAAGCAGTGAAGAAGGCCTGCAGCTGTTCTATGAGGGCACGAATTTAATCATGACGGCCAAGGGCTTCGAGGCGGAAGTGCATCCTGCCCTGCAAAACGCATATGAGGAAGGCTTGATGCAAGGCAGAATCTATTTGCCCATGGTCACTTGGCCAAGATACCAGGAAGCGCTAAGAAACCAATTTGTTGTTTCGACCCAGGATATGGCTGTAGGTAAGATTACGCCGGAGGAAGCTGTTCAAGCCATTGATAAGAAATTCATTGAGATGGAGAGTTACTAAGGTCTAGCTCACTGAAAGGAAGATCAATCTTGGGTAAATTTATGCGACAGCTGCAATACCAGGTGTTTCTGATTCCGATTCTGATCATCTATACCTTGTTTACGATTTACCCGTTAATTCGCTCATTTATGCTTAGCCTGACTAATTTTAACGGGTACTCAACGAACTATGACTTTATCGGCTTGAAAAATTATGCGCGCTTGTTTGCTGACAATGCGATTGTATCGGGGATTTCATTTACGATATTGTTTGCGGTCGCAACAACGGTGCTGGTCACTTTACTTGCGATTCCGCTAGCGCTTATTCTGGATCAGAATTTTTTCAGCAAAAATGTACTGCGGGCGGTCTTTTTCTTCCCGTCCATTCCGAGCGGCCTGCTGTTGGCCTTTATCTGGGGCTTTATCTTCGCGCCGATCCCGTCGGGGATTCTAAACACATTCCTGCGCGAACTGTTCGGGATGTCGGCACAGCCATGGTTATCCGATCCTGTGCTGGCAAAGATTTCGACGATCGTCGTCGCTGTTTGGGCCACGACCGGCTGGCACGCGGTCATTTATCTGGCCTTCCTTCAGTCGATTTCCAAGGACTTCTTCGAGGCAGCGGCGATCGATGGCGCCAGCAAGTGGCAGCAGATTCGCTACATTACTATTCCGCTGCTGGCTCCGGCGATGACGGTGAGCGTGCTGCTCTTAATCACTAACGGCTTGAAGGTTTATGAGATTCCGTTTGCTTTGACGAACGGCGGACCTGGATTTGAGACGCATACGATTACGCAGGTGATCGTGCTCCGAGGGATTTCGGAAGCTCAGTTCGGCCTCGCGTCTGCGATTTCGGTCATCTTCTTCCTTATCGTACTAGTGATTGGCTTCGTCCAATTCAACCTGATGCAGAAAAGGGAGGAGCGTATGCAATGATAGGATCCAAACGGAAATTATGGATACTGGATGTTCTTATGCTTCCTTTCGGACTGCTCACCTTTTTCCCTTTTTACATTATTATCGTCAACACGTTTAAAAGTGAATTCGAGACGGCGACAAAGCCGGTCAGCTTGCCTTCAAGCTGGAACTTCTCGAATTATGCCAGAGTATTTGAGGAGACACCGATACTGCGCAGCTTCGGCAACAGCTTGTTTCTAACCGTAACGGCCGTTATCCTGATGGTGCTGATCGGAGCCATGGCAGCGTATCCGATCGTGTATAACCGGACTCGCGTAAATCGGGTCGTTATGGGATATTTGTTGCTCGGGTTCATGGTTCCTTTTCAGACGCTGCTGGTGCCGCTGTTCCAGTTGATGACCAACTTGAAGCTGGTAGATAAGCTGTATGGATTAACGACGATGTATTTAGGGGGCTCGGTGTTTGTCTTCTTCCTGATCCTGGGGTATATGAAGACCATTCCGAAGGATCTATCGGAGGCGGCCATTATCGATGGCTGCTCGGTCTGGGGCATATTCTGGAAGATCATCCTGCCCCTGCTGCAGCCGATTACGGTCACCTGTGCCGTACTGCAAACGATGTGGATCTGGAACGACTTCCTGTCCCCGATGCTGTTCCTAAGCTCTCGGGAGAATACAACGCTTGTTCTGGAAATTTATAAAGCCAAGGGAGAATTCGCGGTCAATTGGCCAATGTTCATGACGATGACGGTCATTACGCTTGCTCCTGTGTTTGTATTCTTTATCGCCATGCAGAAGCAAATCGTAGAGGGGATCGTTGGCGGGGCAGTGAAAGGATAAGAGGAAGCCAGGCAGTAAGAGACAAAATCACGAAGCCCGAGCTGTGAAAAAAATCCAGCAGAACTGGGGCAATTTGGGCGTGGAAATAGGCTGGAAATTGAATGGGAACTACAAGCTGGAAGCTGCCTTCAACGGGATGTTGGGGGCAGCTTCTTTTTGTTGTTATTAGAACCAAATAAGGTGCTTTATTCCTATAAAAGAAAAGTTAGGAATTAGACGATAACAAATATATATATTATTAAATATGGGAAAAGGAGGAAGAGGATTGAGCCTTAGAAAATTAATTCTTTTTTGTTTAACTGTTCTGCTGTTTTTAGGAAGCTTGGGGCCAGTCTCAACATTTGCCGAAGGAGGAGCACTGCCTATAGAAGTTATTGACCAAGAACAAGAGGATAATAAATCCGTCTCTCTGGATGAAAGAGTTACAGATTACAAGACGATAGAGATTGAAGATGGAACGTTGATACCAGAGGATTTAACGGTGACGGACAGCACCTATATGTTTATGCTCGCTACAAAAGTTAGCTTGGTTATTTATCCGGGAGAGAGCGTCCAGTTTACGAATGATACTTCCACTACCACGAGTTTGAGTACGGATGCCAAGTCAACTAATAATATTCGTTTTGACTATGTCTCTTATAATTCGGATGGGAAAGTATTGTCCGATGACCTGGCATATACGGGAAATCCACTCGTTTACTCTAAGGGGGGGTATACCGTTATTTCTGCAGACTACGGTTACCCAGTGACGGTAAGTTTTAACGACGTATTAACTTACTCTTACTTGCCAACCCCGGCTCTTTTGAAAAAGACATTGTATCGCGGCGAGAGCTATTTATTTTCTAATGAAGCACTCGCTTCTAGAAGCATCATAAGCGATGCAGCATCCTCTAACGGGATGCGCTATGATTATGCCGTTTATAAAAGCGACGGCGCTTTGGAGAAATCAAGTTTAGATTCATCTTCCAAGCCTTCTTTTAGCGTAGGGGATACGATTGTCCTTACAGGAGCATCCGATATACCGGTTACCGTTGCTGTTCCATACGAAGGTTTCTATGGTTATGAAACGGATGAGCCGGCATACGATAGTCTCGTATTATATCCCGGAGAAAGTCATGAATTTACCAATGTTGGGACGAAGTCAGACCGTCCGGAGCATGCAGGAACCTCCAAAGATAAATTTGATTACGTCGTTTACTCGCCGGACGGCTCAGAGGTTTCCAGGGGAACGAATACGACCTCATTGCCGTTAGTGGCGGTAGGAAGACGTGTAGCTCTTACTTTGGTTACCGAGAACCCGGTTCGTGTTGGAGCCCCATACCGCTCCTTTATGGGAGGAAATCGTACTGATGATGCACTCAGCAGGGTCACTGCGGAACCGGGGACATCTTATATTTTTACGAATCACGGTACGCTTCGGAATAGCGTTAAGAATGATGCTAGAGCAGTAAAAGGCCGGTACGATTACGCCGTTTATGACGCAAATGGAAAGTATGTTTCGCAAGGGTTTAATTCTCTTGCTACACCGATCTTATCCCCTGGCTCAATCGTCATATTTACGGTTCGGGACAGCGCTCCAATTACCTTTGAGTATGCGGATGATTTCTCGGCAGAGCTTAGCGATGAACCATCACATTTCAGGGCGACTTTATCCAAGGGAGAGAGCTTCGAGTTTATAAACATCAGCTCAGCTGCTAGATATTTGTATACTACTGCTTCTTCCAAAAGCCGCTTCGACTGGGCGGAATACTATCCGGATGGCACGCAGCAAGGAAAAAGAGAAAATACGTATACCAATCCGCAAGTATCTAGAGGAAATCACATTGTTGTGACTGCGGTGTCAGATATACCGGTTACCTTTGGAGCTATATATCGTTTGTTCGATTGGAAGGACAAGCAAGGCGAGGCAATCTCCAGGCAAATCGTGCATGAAGGGGAATCATACCTGTTTACGAATATCGGCTCCAAGCTCAGAGCGATCACCAGCGATACGGCTCAGAGCGGAGGGAAATTTGACGTTGCTATATACAACAATGATGGAAGCGTGGATCGGGGAGGCTTTGATGAAAAAGGGAGTGTATCCATACCTGCCGGAGGTTATGCGATCGTAACGGGACAATCTGTAAGCCCGGTAACATTCTCCTACACCGATTCTTTCCTTATCGAACGATCAACATATCCGGCGATGTTAAGGGCTGCGGTCATGCCAGGTAATTCCTATACGTATGTAAATATTAGCGGTAAATCGGAATATTTGTACAGCGACGCAACCCCGGCAAGGGAATTCGCTTATGTACTACGGCGTCCTGATGGAACGATTCGAGGAGAGAATCCGAGCCGTATTACTCCCGTTTCAGTACCAGCGGTACATTCTATTACAGTTACACCATTAACTGAGATTATAAACTTTGGCGGGGTCTACACTTCCTTTACGGGAACGCCTGGTGAAAACCCTACGATTAACCAAGTTACACTATCTAAAGATGAAAGCTATTTATTCGTAAATTTACAATCATCATCTCAAACCTTAACGAGTAACGCTTCTAAAGATTCATTATCTATGTTTGATTATGCTATTTATGCTGCAAATGGAGAGCCGCTAGAAGCTGAATTTGATCATCAAGGTAATCTGTCCGTTCCTGGCGGGGCGGAGGTGGTTATAACGGTGTCAACAGATCGGCCAGTCACAATTACCTACGGGCAAGCTTTTCAGGCTATGCCTAGTCTAGAGCAGGCGTTACTGAAAAGTACATTGCCCACAAATCAGAGTGTGGGGTATAAGAATAAAGGCAGCTTTCCCACGAAATTGACTACAAATGCAAGTACATCAGGCAATCGTTATTTTGATTATACCATTCTGGATTCAAACGGCTCGGTGATCAAGCAAGGAGAGAAGGCGACCGTTTCTTACCCAATCCCTGCTAGCGGAACTACTCAAGTGAAAACGACATCAGGCAATCCGGTCACTTTTGCGGCTCCTTACCGGACATTTGAAATCGTCGACGTACAGGAGTATATCTTTGAAGATCTCTTGCATCGTCAGGTTGTCTACGTGTATAAAGCAGCCGGACAAAATGGCTACTACCGCTTTGTAGCACCAGAAACGGGGCGTTACCGCTTTGCTACAAAGGAGCTGCTGGAATTCTCTCAACAGCCTGAACTGACTTTATATGATCAACCGGAGCTGGTAACTCCTGAATTACCTATTGAGAACAGCGAGCAGGAATTCGGGATTGATTACACCGTATGGGAGTTCGACCTAGAGGGCAGAAAGTCCTACTACGTGAAACTAGCCGAGAAAAATTCGCACCCACTCGAATTGCAAATTATGGTGGCCTTAATGGAGATAAGACCGGAGGCGTCTTTTCAATATAGGCCGGATGGACGGCTGACTCAAATCATTTATCCTTCAGGAGATATCCTTATTTACGAATATGACTCTAAGGGAAATTTAAAGCGAAGAACGAAGAAAGTATATCCGTTTTGAGGTTCGGAGGCTTTTTTAACAGAATAATTGAGGTGAAATCATGAAGAGAATTCTATGTTTCGTTCTATGTTTGACCTTGGTCAGCGCCAGCCTGCTGGAAAATGTCGTATATGGAGCATCGGAACAAAATAATAAAGGCACGCCTGCCGTTGCATCAGCTGAAGGAAATGTACTTACGGTACCCGGAATTCTTCGGCAATTTGAAGTCAGTGAGGATTGGCTGGATGAGCAGTTGTCTAAAGGTTATACGTTGTACCAAATCTACACGGCGTTGCAAGGGGGGAAAGAGGGGTATGAGACGGCTGTTTCCCGTTTCAATGTATCGCGAGCTATAGAAGAAGCAGATCTCCTTGTGCTAGAAGCAGAGAGTAGCCCTAGCGAATCTTACTCTGCACTAGCAGATGACTTCTCTGCGACTGTCCAGTCCCTTGAGTATGATCAAGCGGCAGTGGAGCACTATTCCTTGCAGGATGATTCCTCTTTATATGAAATAGGCTATGGAACGAATTCAATTGCTACGGCTACCGGGGAGATGAAGCTCCGTTATATGGATTTCTCACTGCCGGGGGCCCTCTCGTTTCCGCTGATCCGTGTGTATGACAGCGCTAGGGCTAATGACGAAATCGGCGTTAAGCTCGAGAATGATTCCTATATCAATGAGTCCCGCATCCGTAGGGAGGAGCTCGACACGGCTATTGGCAGAGGGTGGAGATGGGAGATCCCGTATATTGATACCTACGGCGGCTCGCGGATTTTGGATTTCCCTGGTACAGGTCGTTACAAACTGTCTGAAGATTTGCAGTTGGAAGGCTATTTATGGAACGATCTAAAATTTACAACTGACCGCACGCAAACAGTCGGAAATTCGACAAGCGAAATAAAGTTATCCGTTCGCAATGGAAATCAATTTTATTTTAATTCATCAGGACATCTTATCTTGACTGCTGATAATTATGGGAACAAAGTATATTTTCATTATGCAGCCCAGGGCGAAGGTACGATTTTGTCACGTATCGTCAATAGCGACGGCAATGAATTGATCTTCACCTATTCAGAAGACCGGGTAACGGTAACTCAATCCGGTACGAATCGAAAAATGGAGTATTTCCAGGAGGAAGAATACGGCCAGAAGGTTCTTAGCGAGGTAAAAGACGCCGCTGGACGCAGCACGAAATACTTTTATTTTTACCCAGAATCCCGGTTTAACTTCTTATCTTCATTGACCAATCAAGAGGCACTCCAACCGGTTAAATCATCTGCGCTGCTGCTCCGTATCGTTCGTCCCGGTTCAGGGGTGACTGATTTTGATTACCTGCCAGCGCGGAAGCAGATCGGGGATTACGCCACTGACTTTGTATTTAAAGTTAGTTCTCGTCAGGACTCATACTCTACTACGGCTGGCGACGAAGTTCTGCACCCGGTAACATTCAGTTATTCGGGTGAGGACTTGAATAGTTATGGGGATTCAGCAACCTGGACAACGACGATGGAAGCTTCACGCTCCAAGGATACGCGAGTCTTTAGTAAGGTCTTTCAATCGAGCAGCAAGCCGGATATCCATTTCTTAGACGAGCAGCGCAGCGAGGATGGAAGCACGCAGCACAAGCAGCAATTCACTTACGACGAATCGAAGGGCTGGAACGCTCCTATTCAGATCGCAGCAAGTTATGCGCAGGGAGGGAGTACATCAGAGCCTTTTTCCGTTAACTATCAATACAATGATGAGGGACTGGTGACGGCGGAAAATTGGAGTACGGGACAGGAGATCAGCTATGAATATGCCGCATCTGCTGCTCCGTTCTACTGGGCGCTGCCAAGCAAAATCAGCACCAAGCTCAGCAGTAATCAGTCAAGGGTGGAGCAATATCAGTACAATAACCAGGGGAGCGTGCTGCAATCCAGCGTTAGAGAGAACAGTGCCAGCGGTAAACTGTTAGCCCAAACGGAATTGGTTTATGATCCTTACGGAAACATAACCTCATCGAATGTAAAAGATGATAAAAGAACAAACACGGTGAACTACACATACCAATCCCCTTACGGTAAGCATTTGCCTACAAAGCGGTCGATGGTCGTTCATTCCGTAGATGGATTTCCTACCGAGGTTAACCAACAATATGAATATACTTCAGCAGGTGAATTAAAATCGGCAGAAGATGAGTCGGGTGCGTTGACCACATTTACTTATGATGTACTTGGCCGTCCGATCCAAACGCTTTATAGTGATCAGACCACGAAGACGGTGAGGTATGACGATGAGCTGAACACGGTCACGACTACGGGCACCGAAGGCATCGTCATCGTTGAAAAGTTTAGCCCGCTAGGATTGCTAGTTCAGGAGAAGGTGGATGACGCTCTTTTCCAATACGCATATGACCAAGAAGGGAATATGAAAGAGTCTGTAGACGCCGAACGGAATAAAACCAGTTATGTCTATGATGGCTTCAATCGCCTTACGGGCACTATATTTGCAGACGGTTCTCAGGATAGAATCGAGTACGATATGGTTGGCCGCACGACGACTTACACCGACCCTGCTGGCGTGAAGCATCAGGAGAAGAAGGATCTGCTCGGAAATGTATTGTCGTTCGAGGAATCGAGAAACGGGGTTTATGTTCCTTTGGAGCAGACGGCCTACGATTTGGAAGGTAATCCGGTGATCGTCACGGACGGAAATGGCGGACAGAGCCGATTTGAATATGATGCACTTGGTCGAATGGTTTCCGTTACCGATCCTGGGCAGCGCTCAACACGTTATACGTACAGCTTGGCAGGCTATCTGACCAAAATTCAATATCCGGATAATACGTATGTGGAGAAGGAATATAACCAGGCAGGCAACCTGATCCGGCAAATTAATGAGGAACGGCTGGTTAAGGCTTTCTTTTACGATTCAAGAGGAAATCTGATCAAATCGCTGGATCACGCGAGTCAATTTACGGAATACGAGTATAATAGCGATAATTTGCTTACCCTGATCAAAGCGCCTGGCCAGCAGATAAAATATAGTTACGATGCGATGGGGCGCCGTACCGGAATGACCGATGCTACAGGGAATACGACGTATAACTATGATCCACAAACCGGGTTGCTAACGAAAATAGCCTATCCTGACGGCACACAAATCGAATATTCCTATAATAAACAGATGCGGGCGGGATACACACTGAAGGATGCTTCCGGTAATACGACAGGCGCTCAATATACATTGGATGCCATGAACCGGGTTAGCGCTCTGGATGTAGCCCATGATGCATCAAGCAATGGAAGAATGGCGGCTTTTGCTGCCGGGTCCGGGTCACCCGTTGATCGGATGACCTTCGACTACCAAGCGAACGGACTGCTGCAGATCCAGTCTTCCAGTAATGGACTAAGCACCTCATACACGTATGAAGGTTATGACTTGACGGCGATGACACTCGCGCCTGGTGCGGCGGGAAGAACGCTGAGAAGCAGTTCTGCAGCTCTTATGAGTGAGATGAGTGAAAATGCAGAAGTACGGCGTGCTGCGGGCCAGCAGTTCACTTATCAATACGACGACAATAAGAACATTATTTCACGAAGCCAGGACGGAGCCGCCGATACCTTCGCTTACGATTCGTTGAATCGAATTCAAGAGGAGAATGGACAAGACATCAGCAAGAAGTACGTCTACGATGAGCGCGGCAATCGCCTCGAGGTAGAGGGCCAGCAGGTTCGAGGCATGACGAATGCCGAATTCACCTTCGATAGCCTTAACCGTTTAACGAAGGTAACAGGTGAAGACGGCACAGAAGTCAGCTACAGCTATAACGGCGACGGCTTGCTATACGAGCGGGCTGAAGGAACCGAGCGTACCCGCTATTACTATGATGAACAAGCGAAACTGATTGCAGAAGCGAACGTAAGCAATGGCACCCCAAACTTAACCTACACCTATATTTACGATTTAGCCGGCCGGCTATGGTCTCGGGTGGCTCAGGCAACCGGAGAGGTCCAGTATTATCAATTTAACGGACATGGCGATGTGGTAGGTCTGGTCGATAGAGCGGGGAACCAGCTGAACAGCTACACTTACGACATTTGGGGCAACCCGGAGCATGAGGAAGAGACCGTTCCGAATATCTTCCGCTACTCTGGAGAGTACTGGGATGAAGCGACGGATTTGCAGTATCTCCGAGCCCGCTGGTATGACCCGAATGCGGGAAGATTCGTGTCGAAGGATAGCTATGAGGGGGACATTACTAATCCGCTGAGCCAGAACTTGTATACGTATGTGCATAATAATCCTTTGATTTATACGGATCCTAGTGGGATGTGCGTAGCTGGAAAAGACGCTGGATGTTACGTTGATTCATTTAGTGGTCTTGATGGATTGATTGATAATCCGTTACTAGCTAATAACAAAATGATGTGGGATGATATACAAAAGTATATTGTAAAATATTGCAAAAATACATCTTGTGTTACAAAGCAGAAAAATAATCAAAGGATATTAGAAAAAGCAAATGATGAAATTCGTAATAATGTTTGTAGTTATATTGATTGTTCGATAGGTGAAGCAAGTTTTATTTTAAAAGATAATGAAGCCATAGGTATTCGAATAAAAGTAGAGATTATTGAGCCTAAACCTAGTTTTTGGGATAATGTTGATGATTTCTTGTTTCCAACTGCTTATGCAACTGAGCTACCACCAAAGGAAGTTGGAAGAAATAATTTTGGTTATATTGAACATTATTATAGAAGTGGTGATCATGCTCCCCCCCATGTTCATGTTGTTGATAACAAAAAAAATGTAGTAAGAGTGGGACAGAACGGAAAACCATTGGATGGAGAACCGGAATTAAATCGTGCACAACAAATGCTCGTTACTCAGTATAAAAAAGAAATCAGAAGTTCAGTATCTCAGATAATGAAATGGCATAAGTATAGTAATTCAAAAAAATATGGAAGATAATTAAAAAGGAATGAGAAGTATGAACAATAATCTTCTTTTAAAAATTAGTGAATCGTTGGATAGTGATCGGTTAGATTTAAGTGAGTTGGCTGCCGAAATTAATCATATCATTTCGAAGCATGAGCTTAGTGAACAACTAGAGCTAAATGGAAAAATTAATAAGCAACAATTAAATCGGCTCTTTAGTGTTCTTAACTTGGTTGATATGGATCCATCAGTTAAAGAGCATATAACATGGAATTATTTCAAAAACAAGTGTGATGAAACTGATACAACGTATATCAATGAAGAATTGCTTGAAGAAATTATTGCGAATTACATGGAGAATCAGTATTTAGGGCTGGAGAGTGTAATTATTGATGCATTGAAAACAGACAGAATACAATTAAATCAAATCTTAAATTTAGAAAAAATCTTTTTTAGTAAGGCATTTATAAAAGAATCGGTTGCTTATAAGTATAGAGAAATTGTCCGAAATGGAGGAATCCTTGACAAGGAACAGGTTGCAACACTATTAAAATACCGTGCGTATACATCGCTCGAATTTGCAATAGAGCAGCATGCAGTTTCTAAGGATGGTTTAAATGAGATTCATAAACCTAATAATCATGAAAATGATAGAAGGCTGAGAGAGAAATTGTTTTATAAGGCTCAAAAACTCTACAGCCTTTCTGATAACAGGGGCGATTAAGATTCATCGACCTCAACCCTAGAGGGGAGGATAGATATGTTTTAATTTTTGAATAGACCAGACGCATGGGTGAATATCAATGCGAATAATGAAAAAAATTATAGTTCTCATTAATTTAAAAAATTTTATATCAAAAAGACCACTACTACTTTGAAGTGACCCCGAAAAGTTAGACAGTTATTTATTAAGCGAAACTCTGGGAATGAGTTCGGTACTGGACCGGGCTCATTCCCTTTAGTTTTGCCTTGATACGCTTGTGAGTGTAGTACTCGATATAAATGAAGAGCTCTTGTTTAAAATGCTCAATACTATTGAATTCTTTTAAATATAGGAATTCAGATTTCATTGGGTCTGTCAAGAATTATGTGTAAACAAATGTAGAGGGTGATGCTTAGAGTGGGATTCCGCCCCCTACCTCAAGTGCTGACCCACACGATCAGGGAAGAAAACTGAAAACTGTAGCAGCATTTGTCCCCAGTTCTGAACGCGCCCCGTCCATTTCCGTACAACGTCCATTGTGGATAAATACAGCATTTTAAGGAGTGCCTCGTCGCTCGGAATTTGGGGCAACCCGAAGCTTCAGGAAGATATCTACACGAAAATTGAGTTTCCAGAAAGAGGATACGCATTATATTCTTTTTATAAAAAGAAAGGAAATAAAGAGGTTTCTATAAGTTCATCCAGAGTGTATCAAATAGTTAAGGATAACCTTGGTGAATTTGAAGACGGAATTATTCAGCCTCTGGAGAATATGATGCCGATCCCTGTGCCGGGATCTAAATGGGTACCTTCTCCCGTTCCTGCGTTTCGTTAATAAATAATCAAAGTAGGTGAATATATGAAAATTCTCTTTGATCAGAATCAAGAAACCGGCGGTTTTATGGAAGGAGGATATGATCCATATGCTTACCAGCCTTCCCAAACCAATTGGATCAGGCATTCGCTAATTGATGCTCCATCTGAACTAAAAATCCAGTGGAAGTTAAAGATTCCATCTAGTCTTCAGCAGTGCTCCGCTGTCATTGGAAGAAACGGCGAGATTTATTTTGGATCACGGTCGGGGGATTTGTATTGCTATACACCTGAAGGGAATACCAAATGGAAAATACAACTGGGATCAGAACTTAGCACTCCAGCAATTGGTGCAGACCAAAGAATCTATGCCGCTGCTATGTTGAATGATGATTCAGGCAGAAGCTATCTTTATGCCATTTCTTCAAATGGAGAAATAGAATGGAAAAGTGAACTGAACCAAATGATTTCTTATCCTCCTATCTTGGATAGTGAGAGGAACATTTATGTAGCAACCTATGGGGCTCAGGTATACCGCATAAATTATAATGGAAATATCGAATGGACGTTTAATACAGATTTCTTATCATCGTGTTCACCAGTATTAACCTCGGAAGGAAATATTCTAATTGTTGAGGGAGATACTTTACACTGTATTAATTTGAGTGGGCAAGAGATTTGGAGGAAGGAAACGCAAGTTGGTATGCTAGGAGTGATTCCGGTTATTTTGTCCGACCACTCGCTTCTGACCACGGGGCCTATTGATGAAAATATGAAACTTTTGAAGTTAAATGGTCTAGGGGAAAATGTGTGGGTATACCCAGAACATGACGACTACTCTTTATGGGAATCTCCTGCTGTAAGTAGAAACGGATTAGTGTACATCGCAGGAAGTGAATTTAGGCTACAAGCAATTGATTTAATGAGCCAATCTCTGTTGTGGGAGAGTAAAATTGAAGGAAGCATAGGCCCCCCTCCGCTGATATCAAATGACAATAAATTGATTATTGCATCCTCGGGGGGAAATATTCCAAAAGACGCCAAACGAGGTTTGGTTTCAAAAATGACTTTATTAAATGAATCTGGCAAGGATATTAGCAAAATATACCTTCCTGGGGAGATAACAAGCCCGTGTCTTGGAAAAGGTAATAAAATTTATGTCACGGTAAACATCCCTAGGAAAAATCATGGGTACCTGTATTGTATCGGGTAATTTAATTAGGTTGCATTTTTAGCTGCAAAAAAGCAGACTATTTTTTCATGGTTTTGATATGTATGATGCTTTCGTAGAGTTCATCAATACCTTCACTTATGATTTGTTGAATAGAATGACAAAAATGGTTTTATTTGAGATTCGCAAATTTCGCAAATATAGTAATCTAATAACTTGAAAATGATAGAAAATGATAGGAAGTGAAAGAGAAATTATTTAATAAGGCTCAAAAATTCTACAGCCCTTAACAAATTGATGTGTAAAAAGGGGCTGTCCCATAAGTCCCTAAAATAAAAAAGGTTGGAGGGAAAACTTAATGTTTCCGCTCCAACTTTTTTTGTGACACTACTTTTGAGGAAAGTAGCGGGACGAATCCCTGCTACTTTCAGGAGGTTATCCACAAGTTTAATTTATAAACCTGTGGTTCCTTTTTGAGTATATGCCTAGAGTCATAATGTCTAAAATTGTTTGTCCGTAAAACTATGATAACCAGAGGTGATTAAGATTCAATATTTTACAGACGAATTGTGGTCTAAGATAAACAATGAAGATGAAGAAGAGCGAAACGAAGCGAACCGCAAATGGGATGAAAACGAAGCTCTATACCACCAGCGATTTCAAAAGTTAAAAGATAAATTGCCTAGGCAAGTATTTGATTTATATAACTCTAGGAGCTTTCATGATTCAAATCTGATTGAAGTTAAAATTAATCAACTAGATACAAACACTACAAGACCGATTAATGTAGAAATAACATTAACGGACGGAGAGAGTTGTTGGCGTATTATTTATAAGAAGATTATCAAACTTCAAGTTGATTATTCTGAGAATGATACTTTATTTAGATTTCAAGGCTTTGGAGATTGGGGGTATGAGGAAATACTAGATGTAAACGAGGATGTCCTATCTCACGAAATTCTTTTTTCATCAGGCTCTAAAATACTCATACATTTTAGTAATAAAATGATTGAGATATCTAAACAATGAACTTCTGGAGGTACTTTATGGGGAGTCTGATTCCCGAATTATGATCCAACGTTTCTAGAAGTCGAAGTTCAATCAGTATCATTTACATTTGATAATTTTCCCGAATTTAATTACAATCATGTTCATGTTGTCATCCCCATAAGATACAAGGGTAAGAACATTGGTATGTATAAGGTCTTGTTTACTTTTGATGGTCATATAGAAGATGATTTTTTTATAATTGATTAGTAATAAATTTTAAAAAAGATTACATAACCAAAACGCCCGTTACCACGGCTAAAGTGGAAACGGGCGTTTATGCAGTTATATAGTTAATGTTCTCCTGTACACGGGAAGAACAACTTTGGTTCCTGCTCAGACTACAACCACAATCATTTTCTAAAACAACAAAAGCCCTACCTCTCTTTTGTCCTTGCGGCTCCGATGACCGCGCCAGTGTGAATCAGAAATACATTAAATCCTTACTTTGGGTCATTCAAAGGAATTTTCATTTACCTGGTCAGGTATAGGAGGGCTATAATCTTGTGAGGAACTGTTTGAAACTATTTTGCAACTCAAATTTATATTATACGATATTGCCAGAGAAAAGGCAAGGGTGTCATCTCAATAGAATCCGCCTCAGTATTTACTGAGGCGGTGAGTAGAATGAGGACTGCCGCTGCCCCTGACAGGAGCAGCGGCCACTTGCTTAGTCGGCAAAGGTATAGTTGTTGTTTGTCTTGTTCAGCAGTGCTTTGAAGCCCGATGTCGCGTAGAGTTTCTGCTCTTTGGAAATGAACAGTGCCTCCGTATCAGGAGTATCCTCGATAAACTTGAGTCCGTCCTCAATGCCGAGAACGAACAACGTCGTGGAGAGGGCATCCGCATCCGTGGAGTGCTTCGTCACAACGGTAACGCTGCTGATGCCGTTGTCTACCGGATAACCCGTTCCGGGATCAAGTATATGCTGATACAACTTGCCGTCTTCAATGAAGAAGCGTTCATATATACCGGAGGTAACGATCGTCTTATCTTCTACCTGAATCGTGCCGATCGGATTGCCACGTTCTTTGTCGGGATCCTGAATGCCGATGTTCCATGCTTTTCCGCCCGGCTTTTGGCCCATCGCATAAATATTGCCGCCAAGATCGATGATCGCGCTGCTGAAGCCCTGCTCCTCCAAATAGTCGTAAATCGCATCTGCTGCATAGCCTTTACCGATTGAACCGAGGTCGATAGCCATGCCTTCCTTCTGCAAATAGATTTCCTGCGTGTCCTCATTCAGCTCGATTAGACGATAGTCGCTAAGCGCCTTGGCGGCTTCGATCAGATGGATATCTGGCACTTTGGCGCCCTCATGGCCGATATTCCACAGCGTAACTAGATTGCCGATAGCCGGATTGAAATTCCCGTCCGTACGCTTGGCGTAATCTAGAGCTTTATCGACCAATTCGAAGGTTTCAGGAGATACCTTTACGGCCGATTTGCCGGAGTTTGCGTTAACCTGATAGATTTCACTGGTCTCCAGCGTACGGCTGATTTTGCTGTCGATGTCATTAAGCAGGGCTTCGATCTCGTTAAAATGCTGTCTGGTCGCGCGGTTATCATATATTTTCACGCTAACGACGGTATCGAATATAAAGAATGTTTCCGCCATTGGCTTAACGGTTTCATGCTCATTTGCCGCCTTTTGGTTCGTAGAGACGGAACCGGACAGCGGGCCCGAATTCGTACCGCATCCAGCCAATACGGCCATGGATAGCAGCAGGATTAACCCGAAAGTGATCAGTTTGTTATGCTTCATTTGTGCCGCCTCATTTCATTTGTTTCTAAATTTATTCATTCAAATTTATTGTATCAAGAATAGTAAAATGTTAAAAGTAATATTTTTCACAAAGTAATGATTATCCCATTAAATTCCTTATAAAGTGAGGGTTTTGTGACAACCGGAAAAATGAGAGAAATCGCACATGTTAGTCATTGAAGGATTAGAAAACAGGGGTTATAATGAGTTCGTCTAGAATTTATACAATTAAAAAATAAGGGAGTTTTCTCTATGAAACGTGGAGATGTCCTGCTGATCGGCTTGATCGTCGTTATTGCTCTGGCATTTCTTATTCCAAGATGGTTTTTCGAAGATTTAAGTGAAAAAAATCACAATAATAATCCGCTTGTAGCAAATATCAAAGTAGATGGAAAACTGGTTCGATCCGTGGAGCTTACGGAGGAGGAGCAAATTATTGAAATTGAAACCGAGGATGGCCTCAACATTTTGAAGGTACATGATTATGGTATAGAGATGATTGAGGCGGACTGTCCTGATCAGTTATGCCTGACCTTTGGATTTGTTAAGCGCAATGGCGGGACGATTGTTTGCCTCCCGCACAAAATGATTGTAGAAATTGAAGGAGACTCGGGGGAAGGAGATGATGTTGATGCCATCGTTAAATAAGCAGACTACAGCGAAGCCGCTGGGCAGCGAATCGTCCAGCCTGATGTTGAAAAGAACGGTCATCGTCGCTATTTTCGCTGCGGTTGCAGTCGTGTTAAGCCTGATCGAGTCGCTCATTCCTATTAATATGGGGGTTCCTGGCGCCAAGCTGGGATTGGCAAATATTATGGTGCTGACCTGCCTTTATTTTCTGCAGGCGAGGGACGCCTTGATGATGGTATTGCTGAAGACGCTGCTTACCGCCTTTATTTTCGGTACGTTCTCAAGCTTTTTGTTCAGTATTATGGGCGCGCTGTTCAGTTTTGCGGCGATGTGGTTCCTGCTCCTGGTAGGTCGTAAGAGGCTCAGCATGATCGGCATAAGCATCGTAGGGGGGATTGCCCATAATATCGGGCAGCTTACCGCGGCAGCGCTGTATTTCCTGACAACAAAAATATTTTATTACTTACCGATGCTCCTCATTACAGGGGTATTGACAGGGATTGCGGTGGGCATTGCGGTTCGATATCTGATACCAGCCCTTTCCCGGCTATCTTTGTTTGAATCGTTTTTGAAGGACTAAAAAGGAGGTGAGGAGATGGCTGCGGCAGAATTCGCCTATGAATTGAAGCAGGTATCCTTTGCTTATGTGCCGGATAATCCGGTTCTGGATGAAGTGACGCTCCGTATTGCTTCAGGAAGCTGGGTCTCAATCGTCGGCCCCAACGGCTGCGGCAAATCCACGCTTGCCAAGCTGCTCGGCGGACTGCTTGCTGTGAATAGCGGTACGATTACTGTGGAGGGCCGTGAATTGACGCGAGAGTCGGTTTGGGATATTCGCCCTCGGATCGGCATGGTGTTCCAAAACCCGGATAACCAATTTATCGGGGCTACGGTGGAAGAGGACATCGCTTTTGGGCTGGAGGGACGCTGCCTTGCCCGCGGAGAAATGAGGGAACGGGTGCAGCGCTATGCCGAGAAGCTGGAAATCAGCGACCTGTTATCCAAGCATCCATCGGAGCTGTCCGGAGGACAGAAGCAGCGCGTAGCCCTCGCCTCCATCCTGGCAATGGAGCCGGGTATCGTTATTTTCGATGAAGCATCCTCCATGTTGGATGAGAAAGCACGTGGAGAACTGCTCCAAATATGGCAGGATATGCGGAAGAGCGGGGATTACACGCTCATTTCGATCACGCATGATGCGGAAGAGATTATGGCCTCGGACCGGGCAATTATGCTTCGGGGCGGGGCCATTGCAGCCGATAGAGCTCCTTCGGAGCTGTTCGAAGATGAGGAGCTGCTGCAGGCGTGTCGCTTGATTGCGCCTTATCGGGTGAGGCTTCAGCAGGAACTAAGAAAGCGGGGGATGGATGGAGAAGCTATTCTCCATGGCCGGCATCTAAGGAGGCGGTGACATTATGGCTATTACATTCGAAGAAGTAAGCTATGCTTACGATGACCGCACCTTATGGAGGAGCGGAGCGCTGGAGGGCGTCAATATGGATATTCGGCCCGGTACATTTACAGGCATTGCGGGTACGACAGGCTCTGGCAAATCGACGCTTCTTCAGCATTTCAATGGCATCCTGAGGCCGACGGCAGGTCGCGTGCGGATTTTGGACGTGGTCGTGAATTCCCAGGAAAAAGCACCAAAAATGAGCGAGCTGCGCAGGCGTGTAGGTCTGGTCTTTCAATTTCCCGAACAGCAGTTGTTCGAAGACACGGTGGAGAAGGATATTTGCTTTGGCCCGCTTAACTTCGGGATGTCCCTAGCGGAAGCGCGGGAGCGGGCAAAGTGGGCGCTATCCCTGTTGGGGCTGGAAGAGTCGCTTCTTCAAAGGAACCCTTTTCATTTAAGTGGAGGTCAAATGCGCAAGGTGGCCATAGCTTCGGTGTTGGCTATGGATCCAGAGGTGATTGCCTTGGATGAGCCGACGGCAACCCTCGATCCACAGAGCCGGGCGGAGCTTGCCGCACTGTTATCGAAGCTGCACCGCGAGCAGGGTAAAACGGTCATCGTCGTGACGCACCGGCTGGAAGAACTGCTGCCCTATGTCGATGGGTGGATTGTCATGAAGAGAGGCCGGAAGCTATTCCAGGGTACGACCGATGCGCTTGTCCGCGAAGCTGCCTTCCTGGAGCAGGAGGGGCTGGCCCTTCCGGAATGCATCACACTCTGGAATCAGCTTGCCGCCGAGTATGGACTGGAGGCGGAGAAGCCGTGTTTGACGCCGAATTCTTTAGCTGAGCGGCTAGCGCAGATATACGCAGCTGCAGATACATTAAGAGACGGAGAGGAGAGATCGCCATGCGGGGAAAGCTTGTGATCGGTCGGAGCATCGATACCGGATCCTGGATTCATGGCCTCGATCCGCGGGCAAAGCTGACGGCTATGGTGCTGTATCTCATCGCGATCGTTGCGGTGGGCTCATGGCCTGCGCTTGGTGCCGCCGCGCTCTTTTCGCTCGCTTATATGACGGCAACGAAGATTCCGCTCAAGTATTACGTCAAGGCGGCGAAGCCTCTCTGGGTATTGATGGTGTTTATCTTTGCCATACAGTGTTTCACTGTGACCGAGGGAAGTGTGCTTTGGCAAATCGGCTCGTGGACGTTGTATTCCGGAGGCGTGAGTCTTGGACTCATCTCAGCTTCGCGGATGGCATTGCTCGTTTCGTTTACCGCGATTCTTACGTTTACAACGACGCCTGGGCTGTTGAACCAAGGGATGGCCGGCGTGCTGAAGCCGTTGGAGGCAATTGGAATATCGGCGCAGCGCCTGACATTGATGATGAGCATTGCGCTGCGGTTCATTCCGACGATTCTCGACGAGTCACAGAAGATTGTGAAGGCCCAGGCTGCCCGGGGCGCTGATTTGCGGGAGCTGCCGTGGAAAGAGAAGGGGAAGATGCTGGTATCCTTGCTCGTTCCCGTTACGGTAGGAGCTTTTCGCCGGGCCGAAGAATTGGTTCTGTCGATGGAATCGAGAGGTTACCGGATCGGGGCGCCTCGCTCGGAGTATCATTTGCTCGTATGGAAGAGTCGCGATACCTGGTTCATTTTATCATTTGCTCTTCTGGCGGTTGCCGTGCTGATGTACAGATTTTTCATATAGGGATATTGATGCGGCACCGTTTAGGAATCCTATATAAGGAAGCGAAGCCGGGTGAGACTACTGAGCATCATGTGAAAACACCGAATAGAGACAATTCAAAGAGATAGCTCATAGAAACACCAGATGGAGAAACGAAAGAAATGTAAGAAAAATCGTGAAATTATTCACATTAGACAACTTAGTTGCGGGTAGGGAAGGGGAGTAATACTGTGGCACGTTATTTTAATGGGAAAGAAGTCGAACTGCTTGCGCCGACAGGAACGTTTGAAATATTCAAGGAAGTTATCCACGCTAATTGTGATGCTGTTTATTTTGGAGGGCCTAGCCTCAATATGCGCATGATGCGTAAAGGTTATAATTTCAGCCGGCTAGAGATCATCGAGGCAATCAAGCAGGCGCATAAGCTTCATAAAAAAGTGTACGTAACGGTAAACAACTTGCTTAATGAAGGGGAAATCGAAGAGGCGCGCGATTATTTGCGCTTTCTTGAGCAGGCGGGGCCGGATGCTATTATTGTTCAGGACTTCGCTGTTCTGGCTCTGATTCAAGAGATGAATCTAAAGCTTCCCGTGCATTCCTCAGTCATGATGAATGTGCATAATCGCGAGATGATTACGGCGCTAGGTGAGATGGGAGTCACCCGGGTCGTAACGTCTAGGGAAATGGATTTGATGACGACGCGGTACTTGCGTGAAACGACGGGCATGGAGCTGGAATATTTTATTCATGGTGATATGTGTTCCGTGCATGGCGCAAATTGCTATTTCAGCTCGCTCGTATTCGGGATGAGCAGCAACCGGGGCAAATGTCTCAAGCCGTGCCGTTGGGATTACCGGGTGAAGAAGGACGGTTACATGTATCCTTCCGAATTCCCGCTTGCCGTTAAGGATATGTTTATGTATGAGCATATTCCTGAGCTGATCCATGGCGGAGTGACTTCTTTTAAAATCGAAGGGCGCATGCGTGACACAGAATTTGTCCTTATGCTTGTTAATGCCTATGGAGATGCGATCGATCGCTATATTGACGACCCGATCGGCTTCGAACGGAGCCGGGATACCAGGCTGTTGTATGACAACCGGAAGCGTGATTTCTCTACAGGCTATGCCTTTGGCCGCCCAGGATTGTCTTACATTAATAAACGCTATGAGGGAACAGGGAAATTTTACAGCACGGGCAAGGTATTCAGCACTCCGACGGAAGAACGGAAATTAGGGGAGAAACGTCTGGGCGAGATTGAGAGCTATTTGCTCAAAGCTGCGGAACGGATCGGAACAGGGCAGCAAGAGGGCGAAGGAAATCATCGAAACTATCGAGACGGTCTAAACGTCCAAAAACGGATGGGGCTGTCCGTGCATGTGAACAATGCGGCCCAGGCGCGAGCAGCGCTTGAGGGCGGGGCGGATCATATTTATTTGTCAGGCGATGTGTTCGAGCCGGATCGGCCGTTCACGAAGCAGGAGATTGAACAGCTGGCAGAGATCAAAGGAGAGGCCAAGCTGTATTTGGGCTTGCCGAGGATGATGACGGAGCTGCACTTCGAGATGTATGACGGACTATTGTCCGGAGAACGTTTGCCGATCGATGGGCTTCTCGTAACCAATCTTGGCGCGGTTCATAAATTTGCCTCTAAGGGATATCCGCTCGTGGGCGACATCAATTTGAACATCTTCAATCATTTGTCTGCAGAAATGTACTCGAAGCTTGGTGTTGAACGATTTACAGCTTCCCTAGAGCTGCCGCTGCACGACTTTAGCAAGCTGTTGGAGAACGCGGCTGTTCCACTGGAGGCGGTCGTACATGGCTCACCGGCTCTTATGTATATGGAGCATGATTTGTACGAGAACACTGAGGTGTTCGAACCGATCGCCGAGGAAAATAATCATTACGTGGATAACCGTATTTTGGTGCTGATGACCGATAAAGGGGAGAACCCGGTCTACCGTGATGTCCATGGCCGCTGCCATTTGATGCTGGCAAAAGAACTGTGCCTGCTGCCCGTCATCAAGGAGCTTCAGGACGCCGGACTGTCCGTTTGTCGGATTGAAGGGGCGACCTATCAGCCGGAGCAATTAAAATCCATTGTAAGCGTCTATAGAGCCGCTATAGAGCAGCCTGAAACTGCAGGGGATCTATTTGCCGGAATGACCCCAGTCTATGCAGGGTATACGCTTGGGGCGCTGCAATTCGATGGCGGATCAGTAGGGCGTCCTGCCGCTGCCGAAGAAGAGGATTGTGAAGCCAAGCCAGGACAAGAGCAGGTGCTGCAAAGAGCAGGACAATTAACGAGCCAATGAATGAGCAAGAAAATGAACGAATGAAAGAGTGAAAGAATGAAAGAACGAATGAATGAATGAACGAATGAATGAATGAATGAATGAGGTGATAAACGGACGGATGGCAACATAAACGATTGGGCGGAAGACACGTGAATAAAGGAATCTTGCCCCGAAGGTGCTGGAATAACTGGATTTCATGCCGTTACTCATGAGAATTTTAAGCTCTTGAGGGAATTAGCTGGATTCCATGTATATAAATCTGGATATATCTGTTCGCTGTTGCGAGGGGCATAGTTTTAGTTACAAGAAATCCAGTTAAAAGGCTGAGTAGCTGCAAACGTATATTTTTAAATACCTAAAATACAGTTAGACAATCTAAAAATCGCATGAATGTCAAAAAAGAGGCGCCAAAGTCAAACTAAGCACTGAATACTAAACGCTGAACCCAACTACCAACTACCAACTACCAACTACCAAGTGCCAAGTGCCAAGTGCTAAGTGCTAAGTGCTAAGTGTTAAGTGTTAAGTGCTAAACACTAAATAGCAAACACACGAAACACGAAATACGAAACACCAAACAGCAAACGCTAAACGACAAAAATAAAGACTTTAAATCGGGCTTTGTGCCACTGTGGAGTCTAGGTGCTGATTCTAAGTAATATCGACAAGGCCTATGTGCCACATACAGTACAAAGCGCAAGTCTATCGTATTAAGAGCTATTAAGAGCTAATGTGTATCGCCTAGAAAAGGAGCGGGAACGATGGAGCAATACAGCGGATCAGATCACATACTTCAGAAGCGGCAGCGGTATTTTTACCCGTGCACGAGTCATTTCTACCGAACTCCGCCGCAAATCGTCAAAGGAGAGATGCAGTACCTGTATGACCACGATAACAGACGCTACACGGACTTTTTCGCAGGAGTATCCGTCGTTGCTTGTGGTCACTGCAACCCGGAAATCGTCAGACGCACGGAGGAACAGCTGAGAACGCTGCAGCATACCTGTACTGTTTATTTAACTCAGCCGAACGTAGATTTGGCGCAGCGGATGGCAGAGGTGCTTCCAGGTGAGCTGAAGCGCACCTTCTTCGTCAATAGCGGTTCCGAGGCCAACGAAGGAGCTTTGCTGCTGGCTCGTCTGCATACGGGAAAAAAAGGCTTTATCGCGCTGGAGCAAGGACTGCATGGCCGCACGTATTTGACGATGAGCGTGACGGGGCTGCGCATGTGGCGGACGGATCCGCAGTTGGAGGCGGATCGCGACGTGACGTTCATTCCCCGGCCTTATGAACGGGGGATGAACGCGGAAGAGGCGGCACAGCGCTCCCTCGCTGCCCTGAAGAAGGTGCTTGAGGAGAAGAGCGGCGACATTGCCGCCATGATTGCTGAGCCGATTCAGGGCAACGCCGGCATTATCGTGCCAGCTGCGGGGTACTTTGCCGAAGTGAAGGCGCTGCTGGAGCGGCACGGTGTACTCTTTATCGCGGATGAAATCCAGACCGGCTTCGGCCGGACGGGGGAAATGTTCGCGATAGATCATTACGGCGTGCAGCCGGACATCGTCACGATGGCCAAGGCGCTGGGCAATGGCGTGCCGGTTGCCGCGTTTGCCACGACGGACGAGATTGCCGCCAGCTTCAACCGGCCTTCAGCATCCACGTTCGGCGGCAATCCGGTGTCCGCTGTCACCGCTATGGCGGTGCTTGACTACATCGAATCGCATCAATTGGTGCAGCGCTCTAAGCAGCTTGGAGATGTTCTGCAACAAGGCTTGCGCGTTCTTGCCGCCCGCTTTCCGGAAGCTATTACCGAGGTACGCGGGGCCGGCCTGATGATCGGTGTCGAGTTGTTCGGGGAGGATACACCGCGGGGTGCGGCATTAGTGGATGATGTGCTTGAACTTATGAAGGACAAAGGATACATTATCGGCAAGAACGGCGTGGATCGCAACGTGCTGGCCTTCCAGCCGCCGCTCGTCATCACGGAGGAAGATATCGTCGGCATGCTGGCGGCGCTGGAGAAAACGCTGAGCTCCCTAACGTGAAGTATCGCCGCAGCCAGTCATCTCGAACGTTTTAACCGGCATGAAGCTGTTCTCAATATACCTTCAAACTAAAATTTGAACTAACCTTAATCTTGTAAATCTCACGGAAATGCTTCCTAAACAAGCTACCAAAATAAGCTTCTCAAATTAGTTTTACAAATAAGCTCCACAAGAAATTCATCAGCAGCTCAGTAGTGCTCATTAGTACTAATGAGCACTCAACTAGTAAGCTTTGCTAGCGTGCACTGCATCAAGGAGTGTGGATTCTATGGAATACGCCCGAAAAGTCGGGGCTAAAATCAAGCTGTACAGTGAATTAGTCATGTTCTCCCATACTTTGTTTTCGCTGCCCTTTGCCATTATTTCGATGGTCTGGGCAGCGAATGGCTTGCCTTCCGCCTATGTGATGATCTGGGGACTGATCGCCCTTGTAGGCGCTCGCAACGGGGCAAACGCCTTTAATCGTATCGTGGATCGGGTATACGATGCCCAGAATCCGCGTACCGCGCATCGCCATTTGCCGCAAAGGCTGCTGGAGTCGAAGGAAGTGCTGGTGTTCGTGGTCGTCAATTATGGCATCTTTATCGCTGCCTCAGCGATGCTGAACCCGCTGTGCTTTTTGCTGTCGCCCGTGGCGATCTTCTTGATCTCATCGTACTCTTATACGAAGCGATTTACATACTTAAGTCATTTGTATCTAGGGTTTACGATTGCATCCGCGCCGATCGGCGCATGGTTTGCCGTTACGGGGAAATTCGCGTTCACGCCCTTTGTGCTGGGGACGATCGTAATGCTGTGGATCGCTGGCTTTGACATCATCTATGGCTCACAGGACATCGAATTCGATCGCAGCCACGGGCTATGGTCGATTCCAAGCTATTTTGGCTTGAAAAACGGCCTGCGCATTGCCGCTGCCCTTCATTTATCGATGGTTATTCTACTGCTTGCGCTCATTCCCATCCGAGATCTCGGCTGGATCTATGGCATCGGAATCGGGATAGCTGTTCTTCTTCTGCTCGCTGAGCACCGCATTATTAAGCCGGGCAACCGGCAGGTCATGAAGGTCGCATCTTACAATCTGAATCAGGTCATCAGTATGGTTATTTTATTTACTACTTTAATTGATTTCTATATGAAGTAATAATCAGAGCCGTGTGTCCTTATTCAACAATAAAATAGCTCCCGTCCACCGAATGGAATGGGAGCTATTTTTGGATTCAGTTACCGTTAGAATGTGGCGCTATTTCACATGGGTATATACTCCACATACAGAATTAAACCTGTCTACCGATCTCAGTTACTTCTGCACCGTTCTATTATAATTGCCGATTTTATCCGTGATCGCTTTGGCGGCATCGTCCAGCGCCTGCTTGGCAGGCTTGCTGCCGCCGAGCGCTTCTTCGATCGCGCTCTCCACGATTTGGCGAGCTTCTGGGAATACGCCCATTACGGCACCTTGCGTTGCCAGGCTAGGTTTGCTGGCATGAAGCTGATCGACCGCCGTTTGAAACTGCGGGTATTTAGCTAAATTATCCTTCACGATTTGCTCGTCGTAAGCCTTCTTCGTAATAGGGAAATAGCCGGTGGAAATATGCCATTTTGCTTGTGTTTGCGGCTCGGCGAGGAATTTAATGAACTCCCAGGCCGCCTTTTGCTCCGCTTCTGGCTTGTTATTGAGAATCCAGAGGCTTGCTCCGCCGATAATGACACCGCCGTCAGGAGTGCCTTCCGGTTTAGGGAGAAACGCGGTGCCGACCTCAAACTTATCGCCAACACTGTCTACAATACCCCGCAGTCCCGCCGTGGAGTCCAGCGTCATACTGACCTGTCCCGCTACAAAGGCTTTCTTGGTGTCATCGGTTTTACGGCCAAGATTGATGGCAGCTTGGCCCTCGACCAGACTCTTCCACCATTCCAGTGTATTAACGCCAGCCTCGGTGTTCACCAGGGACTGGGTTGCCGGTGCGGTGCGGCCGTTTCCGTTGTCGACATATTCAGCTCCTTGGTTTGCAAAAAACTGCTCCATAAACCAGCCGTAAATGGCGAATGAGGCGGGTGCTCCATTTTTGCTCAGCGTTTCGGCTGCTCTCTTCAGCTCTTCATATGTTGCTGGAGCCTTGTCGGGATCAAGCCCGGCGGCTTTGAACAAGTCCTTGTTGTAATAGAGAATCGGGTTCGACGTATTGAAGGGCATGGAGTACTGCTTGCCCTCGAACGTATAGTAATTCATAATATTCTCTTCCAATTGGCTTAAATCATAGCTCTCTTCATCGATGAACTGCTGTACCGGCGTAATTGCCCCTGAGTCGATCATGAAGCGGGAACCGATTTCGTAGACCTGAATGAGAGACGGGCCGGACTTGGAATCCATGGAAGCTTTCATTTTATTCAAGCTTTCGTCGTAAGTTCCTTGGAAAATCGCTTCTACCTCCACCTTGTCCTGAGAAGCGTTGAAATCGGCTACGAGTTGATCCGCGGCTGTACCCAGCTCTCCGCCCATGGAATGCCACCATACGACTTTTGTTTTGTCTGCTGGTGTGGAATTCTCATTCTTCGCATTGCCTGAGGCCGATGAGCTGCTTGCCGAGGCTTCCCCGTCTGCCGTTGCTCCCGAGCCGCCGCCCGCTGCTCCGCAGGCAGATATGAGCATGGATAGAAGCAAAATCGTAGCGAGCAAAAATGAATGTTTGAGCTTGAACGGTTTCATTTGGTTTCTTCTCTCCCTTTTGATCTAATCATTTATATCATCCGTCGGTGGACGGGAGTTGCTGTTTGCTGCTGTTTCGGTCATTCTGGGGCCAACGGCTGGGGCCTGCAGGGAGATAGCCCATAAAGCTGTTTCGTAGAGGGCTACCCCTTGATTGCTCCCGCAGTTAATCCACGCACAAGCTGTTTAAGACCAAGGACGATGAGCACGAGCGAAGGAAGCAGCACGAGTGCGACCCCGGCAAGAACGATGTTCCAGGCGGTCATTTCCTCGAATTGCAGCATGCTGATTCCAATCTGCACAGTACGCATATTTGCGGTATTTGTAATGAGCAGCGGCCATAAATACATATTCCAGGTGTTAAGGAACACATACACAGCGAGCGTTGCGAGGCCGGGTCTGGCCAGCGGCAGAACGATGCCCGCGAAGTAGCGCATATGCCCGCAGCCGTCCATTCGCGCTGCTTCGAACAGCTCCCGGGGCAATTGCAGAAAGAATTGCCGCAGCAGGAATACGCCAAAGGCGGAGGCGAGGAAGGGGAGGACGAGTCCCGGATAGGAGTCGAGCCAGTTCCATGATTTGATGAGGAGGAAGTTGGGAATCATCGTCACTTCCCATGGAATCATCATCGTTGACAAAAAGACCGCAAACCAGAATGCCTTGCCGCGGAAAGCAATAAAAGCAAAGGCATACGCCGCCAGGCTCGCCGTCACAAGCTGTCCAATCATAACGAGCGTGGAGACGATGAAGCTGTTAGCGATGAAGCGAAACACAGGGATGAGCCGGATAACTGCCTCAAGGCTACCCAAATATAAGCTGGACGGGAGGAGAGCAGGGGGGAACTGGCTCGTCTCTTCCGGCGTCATAAATACGGAAAGGAAGGTATAGAGAAGCGGGTAAAGGATGAATAGGGACAATAAGCACAGGACGAAGTATACAGCGCCGTGGCGAATGGGACGGGATAGCGTCATTGATAGTGCACCTTCTTTTCCAAAATGGTGAATTGAATAAGTGTCAAAGTCAGAATGAGCAGAAATAGGACGATGGCCATGGCGCTGCCCGTGCCAAATTGGTAATTCACGAAGGCTTCCTTATAAATGGAATAGACGAATACTTCAGTTGAGCCCGCAGGACCGCCTTTGGTTAAAATATGCATTTGCCCAAACGCCTGAAATGAGCCGATAACAGATACGATAAGCAGGAAGAACAGCGTAGGCGATAGCAGCGGCAGAATGATACGAATAAACGTACGGAAGGGCCCCGCACCGTCCACTTTGGCACTGTCATACATATCCTCGGGAATTCCTTGCAGGCCGCTCAGCAGCACGATGAAGTTAAATCCGGAGTTCATCCATAGGGTCATGATTGATATCGATATGAGCGCCCAGCGCGAATCGGTCAGCCATTGTACGGCGGGAAGCCCCGCCAAGTCCAGAAAATAATTGAACATGCCCAGCGTTGGATGGAACAGCATCATCCAGATTACCGCTGACGTACTAACAGAAAGAGCGAGGGGAAGGGAGAAAATAAACTGGAACAGGCGTACCCCTTTTAAACGGGAATGAGCGAATGCAGCCATGATCAAGCCGAGAAGGAGCCCGCCAGGAACGGTTAGCAGCACGAATTTTCCAGTCACGGCGAGACTGTTCCAGAACTGGGAGGAGCCTAGAAGCAGCCTGAAATTGTCCAGCCCGACATAAGCCGCGATATTGCCGCGCGGATCGGTCAGAAAGAAGCTGAGATATACCGATTTGACCAGAGGGTAGAGGAGGAATAGGCTGAATAGCGTGATAGATGGGGCGAGGAAAAGATAGGCCAGCATATGCTCCTTGAAGCTTGCGCTCAGCCCTTTTCTGGATAAGGGTTTATATGAGGAAGTCGTCATGGCGGCCGGGGACGGCGCGTTTCTGACCGTAGTGTTCATGGATAAATCCCTCCTTGGCAGATGAACCTGCTGTATCTAGCAGTCCTAGCGGAGCTAGTGAACAAATATCAATCTAAGTTTAGATGGAGGGGATTAACAGGATATCAACGCGGGGTTAATTGACCGTTAAATTTTGCATAATCGAAAAAAACACCTCGTTTGTTGGATGCAGCGAGAGACTGAGGTTCTCGAAGCAATCATGAACAAGAGGTGTTTATTGGAATGGGATGAATTCTCCAATCGACTATTTTTCCCGGCCGCTGAAAAACTTAAGAAGTACCTGCAAGTCGCGATGGGCCGGATAATGGCTTAAGCGATCGATAATTTGCTGAGCCTCGTTTAAATATTGCCGGCTTAATGCTTCGGTTCTTTCCAGCGCATCGCTGCTTTGGATCGCTGCGATAACTTCATTGGTATATTCGGCTGGCGTTTGCTCGTTCACCGCTCTGATCTTAGGAGCGAGCGTGTCATCTTGAAGCGCGAACAAGACGGGAAGCGTTACCTGACCGCTGCGCAAATCGCTGCCGGCAGGCTTGCCCAGCTTCTCCGAGGATTGGGTAAAGTCTAGGATGTCATCGCGAATTTGAAAGGCCATGCCCAATTTCTCCCCGAAGTCGTATAGCTGACTAGCTGTCTCTTCGTCGGCTCCCGCCGACAACGCTCCGATACGCAAGCAGGCCGCTATAAGCTGTGCGGTTTTATTTTTGGATTTCTCCAAATATTGCTCGATCGTCACATCATAATCGAATAGATGGGACAATTGCTGGTATTCGCCCAAACATAATTGCGTTGTCACTAGGGAGGATAGATCGTACACATATCGCTCACGGTCAGCCGAGTAGACAGAGATTAACTCAATAACCCTGGCTGACATGTAATTGCCGACATGGATGGCGCGATTCACGCCCAGCTTAATGTGCATAGCTTTGTCTCCCCGGCGAACCGGAGAATCGTCGATGACGTCATCATGGATTAGGGAAGCGGCGTGAATGAATTCAGCGGCCGCAGCCAAGCGCCATACTTTGCGTTCATCGGGAGAAGGGCCGAAGCGGCTGCCCACGATCACCATTAACGGACGAACCCGTTTCCCTCCTGAGCGGATGAGATCAATGATGCTTCGAGCAAGCTCCGAGGAGCGGGGAACATCCTTGTCGAATTTAACCATGTTCTCAATTTCTTTATCTACTGCTCTTAGTGAGATGCCAAGCTGTTCATTCATCTTCATGATGTTCCCCTCCTCGAAATGATGTACAAGTGTTCATCCAAATTGTCCATCTATTTGATGTACAAGCGATTGCCTAATGTGTTCCGCTAAATCGCCCGGCGGGCGTGATTTCGGCTGTGCTCCAAGCGAAGAAACACTTCAAAGCCTATTGTGAGGCGTTCATCGTCAGGCAGCCCCTCAATTCGCTTGATTTGAATTTGCTTAACCAGCGGAGCCAAATGGGTAAGGAGATCAATTTCTTCAAAGCGCAGGCAGAGCTGCACATAGAAGCTGTATAAGTAATCGCCGTCCAGTATTTTGCGAGTGAGTGCGTCACCCGGCTCCAGAAGGTGACAATCCTGGTGACGCTGGAGGGCGAGCTTGATTGCAATGTAAATGGAGAGCAGACGAATTCGGCGTTCTGCTGTCATATCATATTCTGAGAAAAGGAGGGCTGCAGGCAGTGCATCCTCTTTCCTTAGATCCAAGGTAATGCCGGTTTCGGGCGATATTTCGCCCTGCAAGAAAAGACAAGCATCTTGAATGAGAGCAGTAATCATAAGGAACACTCCTTAACAAGCAAGTAGGTTTGCAGGGGATTTCGCACCGATATCGGCGGTTTAATATCCACTAACGACAGTCTTTGTTAAAAATCAGAGTAATGTGCAGCAGCTGCACATTACTCTGGGTTAAAGGGGGTCAAAAACAATTGTGCAGTTGTTATGCTTAATCCGTATAGAGGTACCATCTGCGAACAAGCGGTATTCTCTTCCATTGCTTCTTAAGCCAAGGCAGTACGTAGTAATCGAGACCAAACATGCTGCCCGATCCGCCGATCAGTGCTACGCCAGCCGTCATATACCAGAGCATTTCGCTCGATGCCATGCTGGAGGACCAGATCATAATGCCAAGTGCAACGGTGACGATCGAGGATACTGCTGTGAACAGGCCGGCAATAAGCAGGATACCGATAATGATTTCTGCAAATACCATCCCGGTCTGGAACACGGAAGCAAGCCCGGTATATCCGCCATCGGAAGTGTAGAAGAAGATATCCATGAACCAGTTCACTGTATTCGTAATGAAGCCAGGCACCGGCAGCGCCGTAACAGCGGTTGATGCACTCTGTACTGCGGATGCAGCCGCTTGAGCGTCGACAGTCGTCGTAACAGCCTCCGCAGCCTCGCTTGCTGCTGATATCGCATCACCAGCATGAGGCGATGCAGGGATCAGGAAGATGTCTGAAGGATTCTTAAGCACCTTAGGCAGCTTATCAATACCTTCCTGCAACCATTTGTAGCCTACGAATACCCGTAACGGTACAAGCCAGAAGTTAGGCGAGCGTTTAGCGAAATGACCGCCAACAAAGCTTCTGTTATTGTTCACGTGGAAGAACTCATGCATCATGTAAGTCCACACTTTGTTGAAGCCTGCCACCGTGAACAGATAATACATATTGATCAAATGCTTACTGAACATCGCGAGAAATCCGCTGATCATGAACATTTTATTCGGCAGTCCCACATTAGCTACGCCATATCGGCTGCCTATGCAAACCATAGTACCGTGGAAGCCTGGTTTATAAGACTTCTTCGGTTTGCCTTTGACATCCGCATGGATGTTATGGGCAATGAGCGGGCCAGCTTGCTCGGCGTTCTCAACCATTTGCGGAACAGGACGGGTCTCACCTTCCGGGATGTAGTAAATATTGTCGCCAACGATGTATACATCCTCGTGATCCACGCTTTGCAGCTTATCGTTGGTAACGATCCGCTTGCGGCCTTCTTGCTGAACGTCCAGCTTGCCTACGAGATCGGAGCCCTCAACACCGGCTGTCCAGACGATCGTAGCAGCTTCGAGCTCTTTCTCCCCAAGCAGAACGCTTGACTTCGTTACCCCGGTAATTTTGGCGTTTGTCACGATTTCGACGTTCATTTTGTTCAGGCGTTTGACCGCCTTATCAATCAGTTTATCAGGCAGGATCGGCAAAATTTTCGGTGCCATATCCGCTACGACGAGGCGAACCTCACTTGGATCGATGTAGAATTCCTTGCACAGCTCGTCGCGGTATTCCGCCAGCTCGCCAATGAGCTCCACGCCGGTAAAGCCTGCTCCGACAACAACGAAGGATAATTTCTGCTTGCGAATGGCTGGATCCGTTTCTTTGGCAGCCTCGCTGAACATACGGCGAACCTGTATCTTCAATTTGACGGCATCTTCGTATGACCATAAGGTCATTGCATGCTCCTCGGCACCTGGAATGCCGAAGAAAGTTGGTTTACAGCCGGTACCGATGACTAGGTAATCGTACTTGTAAGTGTTTTTCTTGGAGCGAAGCTCCTTGGATTTAAAATCAATGTTGTCGATGTAGTCCAGTACAACATCCACTTTTTGTCCTGCAAAAATCTTCTTTAATTCGATTTGAATTGATTCCTCGGGTGCCCGGTTTGCCGCGACTTCATGCAGCTCAGTCAGCAGCGTATGATACGGGTTCTTGTCAATCAGCTGGATTTGAACGTCATTGTCTTTTTTGAACAATTTGGCCAGGTGCTTCGACGTGACGACACCACCGTAACCGCCGCCAAGAACGACTATTTTCTTCAACATATTCACCTTCTTACTTTAGGCTGGTATTCATGGAGATGAGTTACTAGATTAATAATGACTATTATTTAGCTTGTTCCAGTGCTTTTGCAGCGAGATCGTAGTACGATTTCAGACTGATGGATACGCCGGAGATCGCGTCTGTTTTACCTTCATCGTTGAAGCTTACTGCAGCCGGATCCTGCTTCTCGAGCAAATATTGCTCAGCTATAGCAGCTTGCTCATGCCATTCTGCTTGTGCTCCGCCTTTTTCAACCATGCCGTATTTGCCGTCAATGGAGTTGAGTTTCTTGTCTTCGCCAGCTTCGTTTACGCCGCTAAAGTTCACTCTTACGATGTTGCCTGCGGATATAATGACATCAGCTGTTTCTTTCCAGCCGGATCCCTCTGCGAACTTGTCGCCTTCGGCATGGTAGCTGCCGTCTTTGTAAGGACCTGGCTCGATTGGGCCAGCAGCGAGTGCTTGGTCGACAAGGTCGAACAAATCGTTAACATGTATGGATACGCCGGAGATTGCGTCAGTATTGCCTTCTGCATCAAGGGTTACAGCTTTCGTATCTTGTTTCTCAATGAGGAAAGCGATCGCTTTAGCAGCTTGCTCATGCCATTCTGCTTGCGCGTTGCCTTTTTCTTTCATGCCGTATTTGCCTTGCTCGGAATAAGTGACTTTGTCTACCGGTACGGTTGCGTTAGTACCGTTCCATTCCACATCGGCAATTTTGCCGCCTTCAACCTGCAGCTTTACGAAATATTGCCAGCCGCTTTTCGGATCTTCCTTACCTAGGGCAAAGTATAGACCGTCCTGGAAATTGCCTTCTGCAGCAGGAGCATTATTAGCGGAGTTGTTGGCGCTATTCTCGGTAGCTGGAGCGTTATTAGCTGGTTCCGCCGTATTTTTTGCTCCGCACCCTGCGAGAAGTCCTAGCAGCAGTGCGCTGCATAGAATAATGGATGCTTTTTTCATGTTAAATGACCTCCAAATAATAAAATTGTATATATTAAAATGTGAACCATTTTAATAACGTAGGGGATATATATATAGGAAAACTTAGGTGCCCAAAGCCCTTGAAAAAGGAGGGAAATCCTTTGTTTGAGGAAAGTTTAGCATATAAATAAAAGCATATATGTGAAATAAATCACTTGATATGTGACAAAAAACATCTTCCGTAAATACAGGAATAAGGGGAAGCTTGATATAGAGCCAATGGAAGCGATTACTCATATTTTAAAATATTTTTTTTTAAATATATTTTTAAGCTCTTTGTTCAATATATCGCTCACAGACCCAGGATTAAACGGAAAAAGGTGTCAAATCTTCATACTTTTGTGCCGATAAAGATTTAAGGGCAACATCCACTATTTGTGCTACAAGGAAGGGATGAGCATCTCATTGTCAGTGTACAAGACATTTTACTCTCGTCTATTGCTTAATTATTTAGCTGGCTCGCTCGTAGCTGCACTTTCGGTCGCTAGTCTCATCACTTTCACGCTTCAGAATACTGCGAATGATGAGTATGTTTCTATGCTTGCCGTCATGCTCCTGTCCATTGCGATGATGCTCGGGCTCGAATGGGCGGTGTTCAAGAGACAGATCAGACCGATCCGGCTAGCCTTTTATGAAAGCATCGATAGTTTCACTTCCATGCAGACCATTTATTTAAGAACACACCGCTTGCCTACCTTAATTGTAAAAAGAATCCTCGGCCCTCATTTGCTCGGCCTCGCGCTACCCGCAGCGAGCCTGACATTATGGCTTATTTACACGGGCCAATTATCGATTTCTCCGTATTACGTGCTGCTCGCATTACTAGGAGGTGTTCTCCTCGCCGGGATGCATGCACTGATCGAATTCTACCTCACCTCTCATTACATTCGGCCGGTTCTGGAAGAGCTGCGGCTTCGTTCTTTGTATTTATTCGGCAGAGAGCTGACGCTTGGCGGCCGAGTGCTCTTCCCGATTAAACGTAAGCTGCGATGGAGTTTTTTTCTGATAGGGGCTTCACCTCTATTATTATACAGTCTGGCCGTACAGCTTCGGCTTGGGGATTGGAACATCGATCATTATGCCTATTGGAAATGGGCGGGGATCGTCCTGCTCCTTGGGCTTGGCTATTCATTTTTTGCTTCGCGGCTGCTAACCCGGGAGCTTGAGACACCGATTCAGCATCTCTACAGAAGGATGGCAGGGGTGAGAAGAGGATCCCTGCAAACAGAGGCCAGCGATTTGTTCTCGGATGAATTTTCCAAGCTTGTCTCCGGCTTTAATCATATGCTGCTAGGCGTGCGAATCCAGGCAGACAGAAATGATCAACTGGTGGAGAGCTACTTTGCGACGCTGGCTGCCGCGCTTGATGCTCGTGATCCATACACTGCGGGGCATTCATTAAGGGTAGCGGAATATGCCGTCCAAATCGGCACGTTGGCCAAGCTGCCCAAGCCTGTCGTCGACCAGCTCCGCAAAGCGGCACTACTCCATGACATCGGGAAAATCGGCATACGCGATGCCGTGTTGTTGAAGGAAGGTCAGCTTGGTGAGCAGGAATGGGAGCAAATCAAGGCTCATCCTGTATTGGGAGAGGCGATTCTAAGACAAATTGAGCCGGCGGATGAGATGGCCGCATTCCTGCCAGGCGTTCGCTCTCACCATGAGCGCTATGACGGCGGGGGCTATCCGGATGGACTTAAAGGGGAGGAGATCCCGCTGTTCGGCAGAATCATTGCCGTTGCGGATGCCTTTGACGCGATGACCTCGGATCGTCCCTATCGCAAAGGCATGGCTGCCAATACAGCGATTGCTATCCTGGAGAAAGGCAGGGGCACGCAGTGGGATCCTTATTTTGTCGCGCTATTTGTCGAAGCTTACTATGAAAAGCAAACGTCTTGATGATTCCTGGTGTCGCTTCATGTTAAAATGGTATGGAAAGAGAAATGCAAAAAGTTCCAATACCTTTTAACTTTGAATAAAGCAGGTGGGATAGATGGGTCTTGGAAATTCTTTCTTGTTAAATTTAGCAATGCTTGTTACTGTAGCTTATTTGGCAAATGTTCTATATAAGTACTGGTTTACGAAAACTTCACGGAAGATCAATTACATATTGTCGGTGCTGCTCATGATTTTCTCAGGCTGGATTTGTATGATGTTCGGCTTCAAATTGAGCGACAATGTCATCTTTGACCTGAGATTCGTTCCTCTTCTTATCGCGACAGCTGTTTATTCGCAACCGCTTACTATTATGGGAATCGGCTTCGGTATCGGTCTAGCCCGCTTCACTTTTGGCATAACGGAGGCAGCGGCGGTCGGGTTTTTAAATCTAACAATACTCGGTATCGTATGTGCGGCAATTAATATATGGATGAGGCGGAGCGATTATCGTTTTGTTATAAAAGGTTTGATCACGATTTTGATCGTGAATGCGGTAAATACGTTCAACATCGCCGTGTTCGGCGTAATTCCCTTTAAGCAATACATGCAGGAAATTATGCCGGTCGTGCTGCCGCTTAGTGTTGGATTAAGCATTGTGTTCGCAATGATTTTGCGTGATTTCCAATTGGATCGCCGGAGGTCGCTGGAGCTGAAGTATGCTAACGAGCAGCTGCAGAGTCAGACGAAGGAGCTGCAAAAGGCGAAGACTGCATTGGAGGAAAGAGCCAAACAACTGGCGCTGGCCTCTCATCACAAATCAGAATTTCTGGCGAATATGTCCCACGAGTTAAGAACGCCGCTCAACAGCATTATTAACCTGGCGCAAATGATATCCGAGAACTATCCGGAAGAGGAATCGGCATCTGCAGACTATGGGCGGATCATTTACAGGTCGGGGCAGGAGCTGCTGCAGATCATTAATGATATTCTTGATTTATCCAAGGTTGAAGCAGGTCGCCTGGAAATCGTCCAAGAAGAAGTGAATGTGCTGGAGCTTCCGCAAGTGCTCTATTTGCAATTCGAGCAGACAGCGCGGCAGAAGGGCTTGACGTTTGAGATAAGTCCGGCTGCTGATTTGCCGGCAACGATCAGCTCCGATCCGCAGCGCATTGGGCAAATTTTGCGCAATTTGCTCTCCAATGCCTTTAAGTTTACGGATGAAGGTTGCGTCAAACTGGAGATATACAGAGTGAAGCCGGATGGTGAACAGGCCGGGAAAGGGGAATTCATTGTGTTTGCCGTTAAGGATACGGGGATCGGGATCTCCCGAGACAAGCATATGGTAATCTTTGAGGCGTTCCATCAGGCAGATGGCTCGATTAGCCGTAAGTATGGAGGAACCGGGCTGGGTTTGCCGATCAGCAAACATTTGGCTTGCCTCCTTGGCGGTAGAATTGAAGTGGAGAGCGAAGAGGGCCTGGGAAGCAGCTTTATGCTCTACCTGCCGTTATCTACACAAACACCGTCACAGGGCTCTTTTTCCGCAGAGGATCAAACGATGTTTGCCGGATGGGATGTATCCGGTTAAAATTTAAACTATGAAAAATGAGAAGGCAGGGATAGGTTATGGAAAAACAGGTATTATCAACAACAGCAGCACCGGGTGCTATCGGGCCATATTCCCAGGGAGTGGTTATCGGCAATGTGATATATACGTCCGGCCAGCTCGGCCTCGTACCGGAGACGGGCCAATTCGCAGAAGGCGTGGAAGCTCAGACCGCCCAGGCATTGAATAATGTGAAGGCGATTCTCGAAGCAGGCGGAAGCGGTCTGGACAAGGTAGTGAAGACGACAGTATTCCTTAAGGATATGAATGATTTTGCCAAAGTGAATGAAGTATACGGCTCCTTCTTTGCCGAGCCTTACCCGGCACGCAGTGCGGTAGAGGTTGCGCGTCTGCCCAAGGATGGCTTGGTGGAGATTGAAGTCATCGCGCTTAAATAAGCAGATGAGCTGGTTAGCCGAGCCTTATAATTAAGACGAACAAGGGCCACATACATTACCTGGGTTATCGCGAGGGGATGTAGGTGGCTTTTTTAAGAGAAAAAGAGTTCAGTCCCGTTCTCTTGCGCGCATGAGTACAATCCAAAATGCATATAGCAATAAGATGAAGGCCAGAATGCTTGCCGTAAAGCTTAAGGCGGAAACATCCCGTTGTTCAACGGCAATGGCGATATATGCCCACACGAATACCAGTGGCAATACTCCATCTCGGGCACGGAAGGTGATCATGATAGCGGCAACAGCTCCTAAGCATAATAGGATGATGCCTGTTGTCTTCGGATCTAGGTTCATGCCATTATTCGTATGGAATAGGATGACAGCTAGATTGACTAATGCAGCGACGCAAATCCACCCTAAATAAATGCTGAAGGGCAAGCGGATCAGCCAAGTCTCTCCCGTAGTTGGAGCGTGAATATATCGCGTTTTCGTATAAATGACGGTTAACGTAACGAACAGGGCGATCATGACGGCAAAGGATATTCCGATAAATTGATATTGCCATAGGAAAATCCAAGCTATATTGAAAACGCAGGTGATGATGAACCAGAAGGAAATGGCCAGAACAGAGTCTTGCCTGCTTGTAACTTTACGGAATTGATAGACGATATAGCCTGCGAGCAGAAGATAAATGCCTATCCATATCATGAATGCATATCCGGCTGGCGTAATCGGCGTATGATACTTGTCAGACAATTGCCCTGTAGTCATTCCGCCAAGCGGTATCGACATGGCCAAATAATTGACGGCCAGGACAGCGACGTAAAACAGCAGGTTCCACCAGCGATAAATATGGTTACGAAACATGTATTGGCCTCCTACAAAACTTATTTTAGGTGAGGGATGTCAAGTTAGCTGTGTTTACTATATGAATATACCCAATTAAAGCGAATGATATCAGGCAGGCTTGGGCTATGTTATCATATTCATGTGATGCCAGTGGAGCATCAAGGGGATGACAATTGAAATGCCAATCGTTTAACAAGGCGTTTGAGAATGATGGGAAGATGGGCAGAATGATCAGAGATATTATAAATATTTAAACTATGATGCGATTAGAAATGACGGGAGATCACCATGAATCAACGTCTTTATGCTATATGGCTCGGAGAGGTATTGTTCTGCTTCTCAGGGGAAACATCGGAACCAAAGGTTGACGCATGGGCCGCAGCTATGCGGAGACTAGAGTCGGCAGGAGGGCATCGCCCATTCCAGCAAGCTGCGCTACGGCTCGCGGAAGTGCGCTACCCGGCGTCTTCCGGGCGAAGCGCTTTCAAATCCGGTGAGCGCAAAGCGCTTATGGGGCGAACGCTGGAAGGTCTTGCACTGCCGATTCAAGAGGCTTGGCCTCTGCTGCTCTTCTGGAATGAATCTCAGTTGAGGCAGCAGGGGATCATACCCGGGCAAGAGCTCGGTTATTGGAGCACAGCTGCCCGGTTGGCGCTGGAGCTCATGTTAAGAGGCCGGATCGCTCCAGGCATGATGGAGGTTCCCCTGATCGGGAACCGTCGTCCGAAAGGGATTGCATCCGGCCGTTCGCACTGGGCGCCAGAGCTTAGCGATCCGGAGGATGAGGAGAGGTTTCGGCAATTAGCTGGCAGCATGCCTCCGCTTTGCTTGTCCGCGGTTCAATATGGAGGCGGGCAGGAGGATGACATCGAGTTGAGGCAATTGTCTGTCCTTTACTCTTTTATAAGCGCAATACTGGATGATGAGGTTCGAAAAGTCATAAGCGGATTAGGAAGAAAGTTGAATCCGAGCAGGGCCGATTATCGCCGAGGGACTTCCCCATTGGCCGAATTATGGTGGAATGGATTGCTTGCCGGGGTACCGCACGGCGATTTTCAGGGCACTGTCACGGAGCTGTCGGAGCTTGCGGAGGGCATCGCGGGCGCTGGGGGAGGACAGCCGGAAACTCAGCGTGAGGAGGATAAGGGGCTCGGTACGGGAACCTTCCGCTTATGCCTGAGGCTGGAGCCGGCTGAAGCTGAGCCAGTTGAGCCCTTATGGCGTTTGTCATTGTGGGCTGAAGGCGTTGAGGAGCCCGACGTCCTGCTTCCTTATGGACTCCTATGGAGTTATCCGCAGCAAGACATCAAAATACGCGGCAGAGTATACCATGATGCAAGGGAGAATCTGCTCCATCGGTTGAGCAAAGCCGCCCAGCTGTCCGGCGGGGTGCGGCAGGCGATGGAGGGTGCCCGCCCGGAGGAGGCCCTTCTTCAGCCTGAAGAAGTATACGCTTTTCTAAGCAAAGAGGTGGCTCGGCTGCGTAAGCATGGAGTCACGGTGCAAATGCCCTCCCGCTGGACCAAGGAGGGCCGCCGCTCTCCCGGAATCCGGCTGCGGACGGGGAAGTGGGGAGAAGCTTCGGAGGCTGGGTCAGGGAATTCGCTCCAGTTAGGGGTAGAGCAGCTTGTTAATTATGAAGCGGAGGTAGTGCTGAACGGAATCCCGCTAACCGCGGATGAACTTAGCGAATTGGCTGCTTCCAAGTCGCCGCTCGTTTTTTTTCGGGGCGAATGGGTTGAAATCGATGTGAAGGAAATCCGCCAGGTGCTGAAGTTTATGAAGCGTCACGGGGCAGGGGAGATGAGCTTCCGTGAATTGATGCATCTGACCGCGCTGGAAGACAGCGAAGGCGAGATCCGCTGGGATGGGCTGCGGGTAGAGCAGGTGGAGACGGCGGGCCTGTTGTCGCTGCTTATGGAAGGCCGTTCTGTGGGAGGAATGGATTTCAAGCCGATTCCCCGCTCGCTTCATGGCACGTTGCGCCCATATCAGGAGCGAGGCTACCAGTGGCTGGTCATGATGCGGCAGCTCGGTTTCGGTGCTTTACTCGCTGACGATATGGGGCTTGGGAAAACAGTGCAGGTTATTACAGCGCTGCTGGACGGAATTACGGCTGGCACGGTGCTGATCATTTGTCCAACATCGCTGCTGGGCAATTGGCAGAAGGAGCTCTCCAGGTTCGCGCCGGGGTTGAAGCTGCATATTCACCATGGCAGCAACCGGCTTCATGGGGAACCATTCCGGCAGGAATGCGCCAGGCAGCAGGTTGTGTTGACGACGTATCCGCTGGCCGGGCGAGACATGAAGGAGCTGCAATCCGTCGAATGGGCCACGATTGTTCTTGATGAAGCGCAGTATATTAAAAATTACGGTACGAAGCAGGCGCAAAGCGTCATGAAGCTTAACGCCCCGCACCGGATTGCGATGACAGGTACGCCGGTCGAGAACCGGCTCAGCGAGCTGTGGTCTATTTTTCAATTTCTGAATCCTGGATATTTGGGGACTCATTCCGCCTTCAAGGCGAAATATACCGGGAGCGGGGAACAGCACACAGTGGAGCTCAAGAAGCTCCGCAAACTGATTGCGCCGTTTCTGCTGCGCCGTCTGAAGAGTGATCCCGATATTCGCAAGGATTTGCCGGATAAAATAGAGTTGAAGTCGTATTGCTCGCTCATGCCGATCCAAGCGGAGCTGTATCGGGAAGTGACGGAGGATTTGATGGAACGGATTGCTGAAAGCTCGGGAATAGCTCGTAAAGGGATCGTGCTGTCTACGCTAACTCGGCTGAAGCAGGTTTGTGATCATCCCCTGCTGCTGCAAGCAGCGAGGGGATCGAGGCTGAAAGCGGAGGATTCCGGTAAAATGGAGCGTCTGCTGGAATTGCTGGATTTAATTAACGATAATCAGGAGGCTGCGCTCATTTTTACGCAGTATGTGCAGATGGGCGAATTGCTGGTCTCCGCGCTGGAGCATAGATACGGCAGGGCTCCGGCCTTTCTTCACGGCGGGGTCAGCAAGGCGGAGCGGGATCGGATGGTGGAAGCCTTTCAGCAGGGAGAGGGCTCTCCGTTTTTTGTATTGTCGCTCAAAGCAGGTGGGGTCGGACTGAATCTGACCAGGGCCAATCATGTCATTCATTATGACCGCTGGTGGAATCCTGCCGTAGAGAATCAGGCGACGGATCGGGTGTTCCGTATCGGCCAGAAGCGGAATGTGGAGGTTCACAAGCTGATCTGCCAAGGAACGCTGGAGGAGCGGATCGATGAGCTGATTGATCGCAAGAGATCGCTGTCAGAGCAGGTGGTCGGCTCCGGGGAGCAATGGTTAACGGAGATGTCGAACGAAGAGCTGCAGCAGTTGATTACGCTGCAAGCCGATTCGTGAGAAAAGGAGGGGGGCACGATGGAGCAGGCTTGGGATCATCTAGATGGAAAAGTATCGGAAGCGATGGCAGGAATCCGGCTGGAGCCCGGCTCCGGGGGCTGGAGAATTGATGTTCCAGCCCCCGCGGAGCACACAGAACAGCCTGCATGTTCTGTGCTCTTGCTGGAAGCAGACGAGCCTGGCGCAGGCCAGCGTCTGCTCCAGGCTTTGGCGCAGCAGCCGCTGCAGCTGGCTGCGCTGCAGGAGGGCGGCGCGCCAGCGATTGCCGGCCTCCTGCCCAAGACTCCGCCGTGGCAACCGGCGGAGGGGGCGCCGCGCAGCCGNCGCGCGGCTACCCCCGAGCAGCGGCTGAAGCTGCTCGGATGGACGCGCGAGACGCTGCTCGCGGCGGTGTTTGCGGCATGGGCAGAGGCGAAGCCGCTGCCCGATGCCGAAGAGGCCCTGCGCGCGGCGCTGGGGCCTCTGAAGGAGGAGGCCCGCGCCCGTTCGGGCGGGCCGAGCATCGCGGAGTGGCTTGCGGAGATGGCGGAGCAGGGCAGCATGCATGCGCCTGGCCCGCAGGTTCACGACGTCCAGATCCGACTGGACACCGTGGAGCCTCCGCCTTCGCCGCCCAGCACTCCAGCGTCCTCCCGCTCAAAGAAACAAGCGGGCCCAGCCGTCAGCGCCACGGAGCCTCCGCCTTCAACGAAAGCTGCCTCCGCTGCGGCAGGTGCTCCGAGTACCGAGGCTTTGGCCAGGCTGCTCCCTGGGGTACGGGGAGCAGCCAAGGGACTAGGCCTCGTGCGCGAAGGCGCGATGAAACGGGCAGAGGAGCTGGCTCGCACCTTGCGGAGCAAGCTGCGCTAAGCGCGGACACAAGCTTTTAGGCTGCTCGTGGGCTGCCTGTCGCAACCTGCGTATCATCGCTTTTTAAAGCTGTGGCTTTGGCTCTGCTGCGAACAACTCGATACTGCGTCCGCCTCTATACGATGCTTCACCGCCTAACCCGGGCCACCGTTATGCCGCTTGTGCTTCAAGCAGACTGCATGATGATGCCCGATAATAAAAACAGGACAGCCGACCGAGGTGTAAATCCCTCTATGGCTGTCCTGTTTGCTCCCGGCTAGGGTAATGACGCACCGGGCTCGGGAAGGGCGGCTTCGGCAGCGCCCATAATTTCCTTGCGCAGGCCATGCATCTTCTTATCGAGCGCATCGGCAGCCTTGGCTGCCTCCGTCAATTCCCGAACGACATGAGCGGGTACCTGCTTGTCATATTTGTAGAACAGAATATGCTCCATGCTGGCCCAGAAATCCATGGCCAGCGTCCGCATTTGAATCTCCACCTTCATCCAGCGCTGCCCTTCGAATAGCGTCAGTGGAACCGCTACGATCACATGCAGGCTTTGGTATCCGTTGGGCTTCGGCTGCGCGATATAATCTTTAATCTCAATGATAGTAATATCTTCTCTATGACGCAGATGATCCAGCAGCTTGTAGATGTCCTTCACGAACGAGAAAACGATCCGCATGCCGGCGATATCATGAATTTTATTCACCATATTATCAACGGTCATATCCAGACCTTTGCGTTCGAGCTTATCGAGTATGCTTTTCGGTTCCTTGATTCGAGTCTTGATATGCTCAATGGGGCTGTATCCATTATGAATTTTCCACTCGGTTTGAATCAGCTTAATCTTATTCTTCAGTTCATCCAGCGCGAGTTGGTATAGCGTAGGGAGCTTCTTCCATTCTTCCAGCTTACGCAGTTCATCATCTCCGACTTCCCACTGATATAATTCCCGCAAATCCAACTGATTTAACAGCGAGCTTTTATCATTTGCATCTACTCTGTCCAGGTTAATCTACTCCTAAATTTAAAAATTGTTCCGTGCCGCCCCTTTATTGTACCTTGAATAGCCTGACAAAATCAAAAAATGGGTTTATTTGTTTAGGGGGCTTTTTCCATTATAGCCGGGATCGTTATAATCGTGGTTTTGCAGTTTGCCGAGCACGCCCAAGCGGATAATCGTCCTTCGCGCATGCTCGTCGCCATACTGGTATAACAACGTGTATAGCTCGATCATTCGATCGTTGAATTGCTCTGTTGCTGCATCATGATCTGCGGATTTATAAGGTACGGGAGCGCGTCTGAATGTGTAAATATCTTCCTCTGACAGCTCGGCCATTTTATCGTTTAATTTGACGAGATCCTCCTCATCCAAAAGAACTCTGAATTCCGCAGAATCTTGGTTCGGCGCTTCCTGGATGATGCGGTGAGCGACAGATACATAATAGGGCTTCTTTCCTGTTTTCATCCGGATTTCCCCTCCAACCTGAATTTCTTATTATTATTGTCTTTATACACAGCGGCTTCGCGGCTGAATCAAGGGGGATGATCAGGGATTTTCACTAGCCTGTTAAATCTGTTATGATAATTACGATTTCATAGGCAGCAAGTTTGTTTAATACTGAAAAGATACAGGCAAGTATTCCCGATTGGCGGGACAATATAATTCTAATTACATCAGGAAGTTTATGAACACGGGAGGAGTATGTCATGAAATTTTTGCAGCGGATTAAGGATGGTGCGGGCAAAGTGACCGATAAGGCGCAAAATGCCGTCGAGATCGGACGATTGAACACACAGATTAATAATATTGAGCGTGAAATGGACTTATATTTTCAAAGAATGGGTGAAGTGTTCTACGAAGGATACCGAAATAAAGATATGTCGCAGGCCGAAAAGGAAATGGTCGATTTAGCCAAAACCTGCGATCTGCTCGCCGAGGAGCGGGATGAGATTCGGGGGAAAATTGCCGAGCTCAAAAATGAGCGCCTGTGCGGCGCCTGCAGCAAAGCGGTTACGGAAGAGGCATTATTCTGCCAGTATTGTGGACATAAGCTGAAGAAGGAAGCTAAGCCTGCCCCTACGCACTTCGATGAGGAAGAGTCTGAGGCCGCGCAAGAGCCGGTAAGCGATCCGCTGGTGCTGCTGGAAGAAAGTGCGCTCTTTGCTTCTTTGGGACAGGAAGAACCGGTCGTGGCCGAGACTAGCGAGCGAGTTGATCCCGAGGAGGAAGAACGGCGGCTGCGCGAGCTTGAACGGGAGCGGGAACGCCAGGAGGAGCTGGATCGGCGCATTCGAACCTGGAAGGAGAACGTGAAGATAACGGATCATGTGGCTGCGGCGAAGGAATCTCTGCGAGGTGAATCGACCTGTCAAATTTGTTCGGCGGTGCTGGTGAAAGGAACGAAATGGTGCCCGCACTGCGGCTCCGAGCAAATTTAAAGAGCGGAGCGTATGGGAGTAAACGGAATGGCTGTAAGTGAAAGTTCACGGAGTTGTTATAAATGGTGCCTTCCGAATGGGCATTTGAACCGTAGTAAATAGTAGGCGCCACGAAAAATGCCGGCACGGAGGTATACGGAAAGCTAGACCCGGTACCGCCGTGCCTGAACTATTTTGGCCGAATGCGGACGGTGACTGTAGGGAAAACTATAATAGCGCCTCTGCTTACTATGACTATTTTTTAGGAGTGTGGACATCGTGGAATGCATCGTTCATTTTGAAGTGCAATATAAGCAGGAGACAAAGGAGCTTCGCGGACTGATATTTTTGGATGAGGGGAAGACGCCGACGGAGAAGGATTTTCTGCTGATGTTTGAAGATATGGGGTACAAGCTGAGGCTTACCGATCAAGAGAATTTGGTGTTTACGCCGATCGTGCCGAGCTCTGAATACCAGAAAATCCGGATACGCCGTCTTGATACGGGAGAAGAGAGCTATCAGGAAGATGGGGAGCTGAAGTCGCTCATCTCGAATCTGCTCCCGAAGGATTCTAGACCGATCTAGAAGTTTGTCTTATCTGCGTCGGATCGATTAATTTGCAAAATATTTATGCAATCCACGAAATACCTCTTTATTTCTATGGATTGTTTGAGTTATACTACTAATCATTGCATAGACAGTTTTCGACAATAATCTTCATCAATTTCTCGTATATGTGCAGGAATCGGCCTGCATGTCTCTACCTGATCACCGGAAATGATCGGACTACGGGGAGAATTCGAATTGTCGTACTGGCGACGGTTAGTTGGTGTTATTGTTTTTGACCGGAGCTTGGTATGCCAATGCCCTGAATGGGTGAATTCTGCCATGAAGTCCTTTTCTCAGCCTTGGGAACTGGGCTTTTTTTTATTCTCGAATGGAATAATGAAGATACCATGCTAAGAACAATGAAGGAGGAAGAGGGATGAAGCTGCTCAAAGACAAGGTGATGGCGGAAGGAATCGTCCTGAGCGATCAGGTGCTGAAGGTGGACTCGTTTCTAAATCACCAAATGGATCCGGTGCTCATGAAAGAGGTTGGCGCTGAATTTACACGGAGATTTGCAGGCGAGCAAATTACGAAGGTGCTGACGATCGAATCCTCAGGCATTGCCCCGGCGATCATGACCGCGCTTGAACTCGGGGTGCCGATGATTTTTGCCCGCAAACACAAATCACTGACGCTAAGGGACAATATCCTCGTCGAGAAGGTATATTCCTTTACGAAAAAAGAAAGCAACGAAATTACGGTATCCAAGAAATTTTTGAGTTCGGACGATCGCGTGCTCATTATTGACGATTTTCTTGCCAATGGAGAGGCGGCATTTGGACTTGCCCGGATCGTTGAACAGGTTGGCGCCAGCGTTGTCGGAATCGGTATCGTCATTGAGAAATCATTCCAGCCTGGAGCCGGCCTGCTGAATGAGGCGGGATATCGCGTTGAATCTTTAGTGCGTATCGCTTCATTGGAGAACGGGGCGGTGTCCTTTGTAGACGAAGTAATGACAGATCAATAATTATATCCAGAGCTATAGATTGGTAACCATAGATTAGCAGAACAGATACTACCTGGGGAGGAACTAGATTTATATGGAGCGGGAAGCCATCTTTCAAAAAAATAGACATCCAATCAAAACGTTATCACTAGGAATTCAGCATGTTCTGGCGATGTATGCAGGAGCGATTATCGTACCGCTGATTGTCGGAAATGCATTAAATCTTACTCATGAGCAGCTCACTTATTTGATCGCTATCGATCTTCTGGCCTGCGGCGTAGCGACGCTGCTGCAGGTGTGGGGCAACCGCTTCTTCGGAATCGGCCTGCCGGTTATGCTCGGCTGTGCATTTCAGGCAGTTTCGCCGATGATCGCGATCGGTCTGACCGATGGCATGGGCGTATCGGCGATTTACGGCGCGATTATTGCATCGGGACTATTTGTATTCCTGTTCTCGGGCTTGTTCGGTAAATTGATTGCTTTGTTTCCGCCGGTCGTAACAGGTTCTGTGGTGACGATTATCGGGGTGACCCTGATTCCGGTAGCTTTGACCGATCTCGGGGGCGGAAATCCAGGAACCAATCCAGACTTTGGAAGCCCCTTGAACTTGTCGCTGGGCTTTGGAGTTTTGCTGTTCATTATACTGATGAATCGCTATGCCAAAGGATTTCTACGCTCCATATCCGTATTGATTGGACTAGTTGTCGGAACGCTTGTCGCCGGATTTGTTGGCGGCGTCAACTTGCAGCCGCTCCAGGAAGCGAGCTGGTTCCACACGCCTCAGCTGTTCTACTTCGGGCCGCCCACTTTCCATGTGTCGGCCATCCTGACGATGATTTTGGTTGCGATCGTTAGTGTCGCTGAATCGACAGGCGTATTTATGGCGCTCGGTAAAATTGTGGATAAAGACATTACGTCGAAGGATTTGGCTCGCGGTTACCGGGCTGAGGGATTGGCGATTGTTCTGGGTGGCCTATTCAACTCGTTCCCTTACACGACATATTCCCAAAATGTAGGACTGATCCAAATGAGCCGGGTGAAAACCCGGGATGTTATTGCGGTAGCCGGCGGCCTGCTGGTTTTAATCGGATTTGTGCCGAAAATCGCTGCATTGACTCAGCTCGTCCCGCCGTCCGTTCTAGGCGGCGCTATGATTGCGCTATTTGGGCTGGTGCTGTCCTCGGGGATTCGCATGCTTGGGGATCAGGTGGATCTCAACCGTCATGAGAACCTGCTGATTATCGCCTGCTCTGTAGGCATGGGGCTGGGCGTTACGGTTGTGCCAGATATTTTCCACCGTGTGCCGGAGTGGCTTCGTATTCTCGTCGACAATGGCATTGTCGCAGGCAGCTTTACCGCCATCGTGATGAATCTATTGTTCAACGGACTTAAAGGTCATAAAGCGAAAGAAGCATCCGAATAATAGGGGCTCCTGTGCTTTTTTGGAGTGAGATCAAACGGTGATCAGGCCTGGAGCAGGCTTGATCACCGTTTTATTGTCGATCTGGAGTATGGGATTTAACGCTTAAGGAGGCAATGTAGAAGGACAGCTGCATATGTGCAGGATTATAAACGATAGTGGCCATTGGGATAGGGAGGAACTGCTTATATATGAAATCATCTTTGTTACATATGGGATGGCTGAGCAAGTCTAAATCTACATTCGGTTCAGCTGCCGTTCGGCGAGTTCGCCGATCCAGGGCAGCTTGAGCCATTTGCCTTGCAGCGACGCGAGCATAAGAATAAGCCACAGCGCGATGCCCAGCGCGTTCAGCAGCATACCCACCACAATGCCGATCAATGGAAGAAATCCGGCGGCAGCATGGGCGATCATTAATCCGGCAAATAATATTACGGATTGCAGCGCATGAAAGAGGACAAAGCGGCTTCTTTTCTCCGCCACAAGAAAAATGACACCGCCAACAAAAGCGAACAGATAACATAAAAATGCGGCTACATTCTCATAAAGACCCGTAGAAGATTTGAAGGGGGACATCGGTACCTACCTACTTTCCGTCAACAGATGAAGGGAAGGGGCTTGTTCCCTGTCTCAATAGTCAGTGTATGACGAGCCTCTTCTGTACAGAACATATTGACTTTGAAAATCGCCTTAAAGTATACTATGTTACAATGCAAGGTAGTTAAAGAAACGTATTTATTCCTTGTACCGATATCTATATATCCAAGGAGAGCGTTACCCAACTAGCTTGCATAGCAATATAGAATGGAGAAATGCAGGATGACAACCTACAGCCAGATGTTGAAGGGTATTTTGGAGGGCTGTATATTGGCCTTGATGGAGGATAAGGAGATTTATGGCTATGAGTTATCGACGCTGCTGGAGCAGTCGGGCTTAACGTTTGTCAGCGAAGGAAGCATTTATCCGCTGCTTCTGCGGATGCAGAAGGAGGAAATGATTCACGGCGAATTGCGCCAAGACGGTGTGTCAGGTGGGCCGCCCCGCAAATATTACAGACTCACGGACAAGGGTGCTGAGACTCTGCGGCAATTCCGTAAATCTTGGCATGGGCTGCGGCAAAGCGTGGATCACGTACTATCGAAGGGAGAGAATGGCCATGAAGATGAAGATCAAGGAATTCGCTGAAGAGACCAATCGGCTAAGAGCGCAAATGACCCCAGAAAATGAGGAGTATTTCGGTAATTTGGTCGTTTATTTACGCTCTAGCCGAATCGCTCAAGACAAAGTGGAGGAGCTGCTGCTGGAAACGGCTCAACATCTAATGGAAGCTCAGCGCGATGGGAAGACAGCTAGAGAAGTTTTTGGAGAGAATCCAGAGAAGTATTTTCAAGAGCTGATTGAACATTTGCCTAAGCAAAGCATTGGTGAGAAAATCTCAAACTACGTAATGATTCCTTGGATTGCTCTGACTTGGATGTTTGCGGTGCACGCCTTGTTTGGCTTTATTTCCATCGTGTTCGGCGCCAAGCCGGGACTATTTAATCGCATAAGCCTATTCTCCATATTGATGCTTGCATTTGCCTCGATTGCCGTCATTGAGATCGTGCTTAGAATCCTGAAGCGGGAAAGCGTCAAAAAAGGCGAAAAGGGCTCCGTATTCAATATGAAAATTATCGCGGTATATTTGGGCTTCATGCTTGCGGTCATATTATCTGCGATTTATTTGCATGATAAGCTGCCCACGTTCGAGGTGGCGCCCTGGCTCAGTCTGTTGTTGTTCGCTGTAGGGCTGGCCGGTCAGAAATTTATTTTCCTGCGAGACCATTAATGCCATTCCTCTTATCGCTACAGTACGAGTGAATGGCTGCTGCTGAGCATGGAAGCTGGCGTGAACCATTGTTCAATAATGTCCTTGACAATAATTTCTGCAGCCTCAGGTTTACGGATATTATCAATTTCTTGATATATGCGAGCGAGCCGTTCCTCATCTCTTAATAGAGCATCGATTTGCTCGATCAGTGCTCCTGGATCGCTAGCAATGCTGGCGATTCCTTTACGCTCTAAATACAGGGCGTTATTCAACTCTTGGCCCGGTACAGGGCGATACAAGAAAATGGGGAGTCTGCAGACGAGCGATTCGGATAGCGTAATGCCCCCTGGCTTAGTGATAATGCAATTGCTTAGCCGCATAAGCTGGGCAACTTCATTTATATATCCGAACAAATGGAAATGCGGATGCCGCCCCAGCTCCTGCTTAAGCTTACAGTGCAGCTCCTTGTTCCTTCCGCAGACGGCGATGACTTGGTAGTTCTCGTTGGATAGCAGTTCCTCGCAGATGTCCCAAATGCCCTGCATGACCCCAAAGGCTCCTGCCATGATCAGTATAGTTTTCTTAGAGGGCTCCAGTTCGCAGATTTGTTCCGTTTCCGCAAGGCTGACGTGGCCAAAATCAGGCTTGAGCGGAATGCCGCTCGCCAACACCCGCTCCGCAGGAATGCCGCGTCTTACAACCTCCGTCTTCAAATCCTCCGTTGCCACATAATATCGATCCACATCTGGATGAACCCAGCGTCCATGTAAGTCAAAATCGGTTACGATATTGACGAGTGGCAGTGTCAGACCGGTTTTTTTAAGCAGCTTCGGCATGGCTAATTGAGGAAATGTATGGATGATGAGATCAGGTTCTATACTGGAAATGGCCTGCTGCATTTTCCTCATGCCTAGTGAATTAAGCACGCTTAACAAAGATGTATCCGGCTGCATGTCCTTTGTGGCATTGTAAACCCACCCATAGATTAGCGGTATAGTTTTGAAGCTTTGCATGTAGACGAACTTGGTCATCTCATTTAGAAAAGGATGCGCTTCGGCCATTAAATCCAGCAGCACGACATCCGTTATTCCCGAATGATGAAAGCTCGCTTCAAGAGCTTTGGAAGCCTGATAATGCCCATCGCCATAGCTGGCATACATAATCAACACTTTGGGCGAGTTTGAAGACATCGCTAATCCCTCCGATTAACTTCAGAATAAAGTACTCCAAAAAAAAGTGTTTTAATAAGGTGGTTAGCTGTTCTTCAATGCAGGAATGATAAATTTCTCCAGCAGCGGTCTAGGGTTCTTCCAGCGATTTATATCGCTCGCCGCCGTAAATATGACAACCGAATCCAGGGCAGGGATCACATTGATCTGCTGGCCGCCATGACCATGTGCATAGGCATAAGAAATCCCGTGGGTCTTGGTCGTCCACCAATGGCAGCCATAGCGTCCATAACCAGGGCTCTCCGCGGATAGAGGAGCCATGGATTCGCGCAGCCAGTCGGCAGAAAGAATCTGTTCCCCTTCCCACGCGCCGCCCTGCAGACAGAGCTGGCCGATCTTCGTCATATCCCTCGTGGTTAAATGAAGCCCGATATGACCCGTCGAATGGCCTTCGGGACTCGCATTCCAAACCGATTCCTCAATGCCGAGCGGGTCAAATAGATATTGCCTTGCATAGTCTGCAGCGCTTAGCCCTGTCCATTCCGTCAATAATATGGAGAGCAAATGACTATCCACACTACAGTATTGAAATGTACCGATTTTATGCTCCTCGATGGGCAGATGCAGGATATATTTTGTCCAACTAGGGCTTTGATGAAAACGGTGAATGAGTGCTTCTCCCATTTTAGCACCAGTTTTCCAGTAAAATCCGGATGTCATTGTAAGCAAATGACGCAAGGTTAGCTGCTCCCAGAGCGGGCCTGGGTTGCGGACGGCATACTTTCGCACGGTATCCAGAATAGGTTCGTGCAGCGGCGGAAGTTCTCCGCGATAGCTAGCGATTCCAAACAAAATAGAAAGGATCGACTTGGTTGCCGACCTTAGATCATGAAGATCAGTCATATTAAACTCGTTGTAATAACGTTCAATAAGCAATTGTCCTTGTCGGACAACGGCAAAGCTATGCATTTTAGGGAACTGTTGAATGATCTCTTCATCTGCTGCGCGGAGCAGTTTCAGCCCCTCCTCACTCTGAGCAAGGGGACGGCGGGATGAGGATGAAGTGTAAGAATTGTCAGAAGAAGCGAGAATACTGCTAATAGGCTGCATGTCAAATCTTCCCTTTCTCAGCTTTATATATTTATTGTAACCAGAAATCGGACAATGCAATAATTTTGCTTGATTCACTGGCTGTTTACCGTCTTTTTTTATTTCAAAAAAAGTGTGCGGATGGAAGAAAGCTGTAACGATGAACTGAATATGTTACAATATAAGAGATAGGAGGTTATTCCATCAAGTTTGCGACAGTCCTAAGCACATGGACAACACATGGCTAGCACGCTTGATTAAGCGGGAATTTCTATGGGTATGTAATAGTGTCAGGTGCCTGCCGAGAAGGCGTGGCTTGCAGCCTACAACTTCATGAAACAACATCACTTTTCGGCGTTCTCGAAATCGGAGCATTAATTACAAGCGTTCTGGGAGGGAATATGTATGGCAACGAAAGGTCACAATGAAGTAAAGGAAAGTCTGCGGGAAATGACCCGGATATTTAAACCGAAAGACCCGAAAAAATTCGTAAAGGAATACGTCCGCAAATATCGCATCATGGGTGGCTACGAAGAAGAATTGACGGATCTGGTTGAGCACGAAATGGGCAAGCTGAATTCAGTCAACTCGTCCGTTTCTTAACGCATTCTCATGAGCGCAAATGATTTGTAATGATTATTTGCGAGTTAGGAACATTTGATACCCGTCTTGCGCGCAATGCCGCAGGACGGTTTTTTTCTGTTTGTTCTTACATATATTATATTAACAGTTATTAACGCGGTGTTAACGTTCTTGAGAGGAGACAGAAATATTGAAGATTATTTTGAAAACGCAGGATGAAATTTCAAAAATCCGCGAAGCCGGAAAGATTCTTGCCGAGTGTCATCAGGAATTGGCCAGTCGAATCGGCCCCGGAATGACGACATTAGAAATCGATCAATGGGTAGAGAGGTATTTGACCAGCCGAAAGGCGACGCCGGAGCAAAAGGGTTATCGGGGTTATCCGTTTGCGACCTGTGCTTCGGTGAATGATGTCGTATGCCATGGCTTCCCGAATCATCGCCAGCTTCATAACGGAGATATTATTACGATCGATATCGTCGTAAACAAAAATGGCTGGTTAGCCGATTCAGCCTGGTCATACCGGATTGGCGAGGTTAGCGAAGAAGCAGGCGATCTGCTCTCCACCACTCACAGAGCGTTGGAAAAAGGCATCGCTCAGGCTGTTCCGGGGAACCGTGTCGGGGACATCAGTTCTGCCGTCCAGAGCGTAGCGAGAAAAGCGGGGGTCGGCATCGTGAAGCCGCTGATCGGGCATGGTATCGGCCGATCCATGCATGAGCCGCCGGATGTCCCGAATTTTGGGCGCGCTCGTACCGGAACGCTTTTAAGGGAAGGGATGGTTCTCACCATTGAGCCGATCTTTACTTCCGAGGATACGGGCGCGGTATTATGGGAGGACGACGGCTGGACGATCCGGACGGCCGATGGCAGCTTAGGCGCGCATTATGAGCATACGCTTGCGATTACTAAAGAGGGGCCCGTTGTGCTGACTTCCTTATGAAGAGGACAACGGCTCCTCTTTTTTCGTGTAATTGTGACAAGAAATTCGCTGAAATGTCGAAAATGGTTCAAAATGATTTGGTCGAGGGCAAATCGGGAAACAGCTCTCACAGTCTAGCGATTAAGAAACGCGATGCCAGGGTAATTAGAAGAGTGCAAACGCTCGCAAAGCCTGTTGCAGCGGGCTTTTTTAGACATTTGAACAATTTGTGAACTCCCTTGATCTCATTGACAAAAGAGGGGTTCGCTCTTATATTTAATAAGTGATTGTTTTAATTGACAGGATTGCAGTTTCCGTGCTAGGGCAGGTAAATTTTTCCCGGGGCAAGGGAGAAGGCCTGTAATCATCGGAAGAATACTTAAAAGTGGGGTAGATCAATGATGAAACGGTGGAAGGCTGGGAAGAGGCTTGTTCCTTTGTTTGTCGGGCTAATGCTCTTGCTGTCCGCTTGCGGTCGCGAAGACTTGTCTGCACTCAGACCACAAGGCCCGGTAGCACAAGGACAGTTTGATTTGATGAAACTTTCAATTACGATCATGTTCTCGGTGCTCGTAATTGTATTCGGCATTGCGGCCTATGTAATTATTAAATTCCGTCGCAAGCCAGGGGATAAGGGGATGCCGAAGCAAGTGGAGGGCAACCACATGCTGGAGATCATCTGGACAGGAATTCCGCTCATTCTGGTTCTCATTCTTGCCGTAGCGACGGTTCAGAAAGTGTTTGCTTATGGGGAGAACTATTGGGAGGATAAGGACGCTATTCGCGTAAAGGTAACTTCGCATCTGTTCTGGTGGGAGTTCAATTATCCAGATTATGACATCACCACGGCTCAGGATTTGATTATTCCTACAAATAAGAAAATTGCTTTTCAATTGAAGACGGCGGACGTCATTCACTCTTTCTGGGTGCCGTCGCTTGGAGGTAAGACTGACACAAATACCGAGGGAACAATCAACACGGCCTGGCTGGAGGCCGAGAAAGAAGGCGTTTACCTCGGGAAGTGCGCGGAGCTGTGCGGACCGTCCCACGCTTTGATGGAATTCAAGGTGAAGGCGGTAAGTGAGGAAGCGTTTGAGAACTGGATCACTGCGATTAAACAGCCGGTCGAGCCGATTCAAGACCCTGCTCTGGCCGAAGTGTTCAAGACGCAATGTCTAAGCTGTCATGCGGTAGGCGATCAAGGCGGGCCAATGGGGCCGAACCTGACGGGGATCGGCAACCGCGAGACTGTCGCTGGTATTCTGATTAACGAAGAGGGCTCGAACAAGCCGTTCCCAGGCAAGCCGGTCAAAGATAATTTGATCGAATGGCTGAATGATCCGCAAGCAGTTAAACCTGGCAACCATATGCCTTCGCCGAAGGAAGACCTGGGACTGACAGATGAAGAAATTGAAGGAATCGCTGAGTATTTGGCTAACGTCAAGCTGCAGTATTAATCACCAGCTTATCAGACGGCATTGATGCACAGGAATTTAAAGGGGGTACAAACCTTGGCTCACGCTCACAGTGTCAAGCGGCACAAGGGTTTGATGGATTGGTTGACAACGGTCGACCACAAGAAAATAGGCATACTGTATTTGGTTGCAGGCGGCTTCTTCTTTGGCATAGGCGGAATTGAAGCACTCTTGATTCGCGTCCAGCTATGGAAGCCAATGAATACGTTTGTGAATGCTCAGCAGTTTAATGAGCTGATCACGATGCACGGAACGACAATGATTTTCCTCGGGGTCATGCCGATCATTTTCGCGATAATGAATGCGGTTATACCGCTGCAAATCGGAGCTCGCGACGTAGCATTCCCATTCCTGAACTCACTGGGCTTTTGGACGTTTTTGTTCGGGGGATTGCTGCTTAACCTCAGCTGGTTTATGGGAGGCGCTCCGGACGGAGGCTGGACAGCCTACGCGCCATTGTCCTCGACGACTTATAGTACGACGCACGGGGTTGACTTCTATACGATCGGTCTGCAGATTGCCGGTCTCGGTACGCTCATCGGGGGAATTAACTTCCTGGCTACCATTATTACGATGCGCGCGCCAGGCATGTCCTTCATGCGCATGCCGATGTTTACCTGGACGACTTTTGTTACATCAGCCATGATTTTGTTTGCTTTCCCGGCTATCACGGTTGGCCTGGTACTTCTCAGCTTCGATCGGATTTTGGGAGCTAACTTCTTTAACGTAGCAGGCGGGGGTAACCCGGTTCTGTGGCAACATATATTTTGGATCTTCGGGCACCCTGAAGTTTATATCCTGATCTTGCCGGCATTCGGAATTATTTCCGAGGTCGTGAGTACTTTCTCGCGGAAGCGCTTGTTCGGATATAGCTCCATGGTATTCGCGACCATCCTGATTGCCTTCCTCGGCTTCATGGTTTGGGCGCACCATATGTTTACGACAGGTATGGGGCCGGTGGCCAACGCATTGTTCGCAATTGCGACGATGCTGATCGCCGTTCCGACCGGGATTAAGATTTTTAACTGGCTATTCACCATGTGGGGCGGACAAATTACGTTCAACACCGCAAATTTGTTCGCAGTTGGATTCATCCCTACTTTCGTTATGGGCGGGGTAACCGGGGTTATGCTCGGTTCTGCGCCAGCGGACTATCAGTTCCACGATACTTATTTTGTTGTAGCGCATTTCCACTATGTTATCGTAGGGGGACTTGTTCTAGGATTGTTCTCCGGTCTGCATTACTGGTGGCCGAAGATGTTTGGTCGAGTATTGAACGAAACGCTTGGAAAGATCGAGTTCTGGACGTTTATTATCGGTTTCCACCTGACATTCTTCCTGCAGCATTTCCTTGGCTTGATCGGAATGCAGCGCCGCGTATATACATATCTGCCGAACCAGGGCTTTGATATGATGAACGTACTCAGTACGATTGGCGCATTCTTAATGGGTGTAGGGGTTATTGTATTCTTGATTAATATTTTCATTACAGCAAGAAAGCCTGTTGGTGTAGAGAACGATCCATGGGAAGATGGCCGTACATTGGAATGGGCAATTCCGTCTCCGCCGCCAGAGTATAACTTCAAGCAGCTTCCGCTTGTGCGTGGACTTGACGCCTACTGGAAGGAGAAGATGGCTGGACATAAGGAAATGACGCCAGCTGAACCGGTAGGGCCGATTCATATGCCTTCGCCGACAATTATTCCGTTTATCATGTCTGTTGGTTTGTTCATTGCCGGTCTTGGCTTCATGTTCACAACAGATGATTTTGGAAACAGCTTCCTTAACTTTATGTTTAATAACTACATCGTCGTTATTATCGGTTTGGGTATTACATTTGGCTCCATGATTGTTCATTCCTTGAATGACGATCCGGGCTGGCATATTGAGCCAGAAGAACAAGATGGGAAGGGGGTAGAAGCATGACCACTCTTCAAGCAGAGCAGGCTACAGATAAGCTACCCCATGAACCGGAGAAGGCAACACTGGAAGGCCGTAATAAAATTATGGGCTTCTGGCTCTTCCTTGCAGGGGAAGCGGTTCTGTTTGGTACTTTGTTTGCAACTTTCTTAACGCTTCGTAATCAAGTGGCTGATGGGCCGTCAGCCTCCGAGCTGTTCAGCTTGCCGATCACGGCTGTAGCTACATTAATCCTCTTGGTAAGTAGCTTGACGAGCGTGTTTGCTATTCAGGCCATGCACAGGGCGGATAAGAAGTCGCTGTTAACTTGGCTGACGGTTACGGTAGTGTTAGGTTTCGGCTTCTTATGTTTAGAAATCTATGAGTTCTATGAGTATGTTGTTCATTATGGATACGGCATGACAACGAGTGCTTTCAGTTCGTCGTTCTACACGCTCGTTGGATTCCATGGTGCACACGTTATTTTCGGAATTTGCTGGATATCACTTCTGATCTTCCAAGTCGCGAAAAAGGGACTGACGGTAGTGACTGCGCCAAAGGTGTATGTCTCCGCCATGTACTGGCACTTTGTCGACGTTGTATGGGTGTTTGTTTTCACAGTAGTTTACCTGCTTGGAAAGGTGGTAGGCTAAACGATGGTAGATCAACATAACGATAACGGTTCAGTCGTGAAGCATCGACACCGGCATGAGGGGCCGCAGAAGCATGTTGTCGCTTTTATATTCTCTATCGTTCTGACTGCGATTGCATTTGCTACTGTAGCAGCCGGAGGCGTGAACACTGCTTTCACGGTTATGCTGCTGCTCGCTATGGCGGTTCTCCAAGTGCTCGTGCAACTGGGCTATTGGATGCATTTGAAGGATAAGGGTCATATGATCCCGATTATATTCATGGCTGGAGGATTTTTTGTCGCCGGGCTATGTATCATTGCGGCACTTTACTGGATGTGGTGGTAAAATAAAAGAGGCGGGCTTGCCTATAAGCCCCCTCTTTTGTATATTATGGGGTCAGTTCACAATTTGGACAGATTTCAAAAGCGGCGGAGGGAGTTTTCAAATTGCTGGGATTACAATATTTTAGCTTTAGCGATGTTTGGAGTCCCGTACTATTGTCATTCATGCTGTTAATTACAGCCGGTTATTTTTTACTCGTTGGTCCGCTAAGCGAGAGGTTTCCTCAAAGTGAACCGACGGCTGTTGGCCGAAAAATCATGTTCGTTACGGGAATGTTTTTTTTGCACTTGGCTCAGGGTGGACCCGTCAATTTGCTGGGCCATACGATGTTCAGCTTCCATATGCTGAGTATGGCTTTGTCTTATATTGTTGCTCCGCCGCTTATCATGTTGGGGATACCGCCATGGATTTGGCGCTCTATCGTAAATTACTTGGAACGAACTCCGGTAAAGAAGCTGAAGTTTATGGTTCATCCCGTCGTTTCTGCGGTCTTATTTAACGGATTGTTCTCAATCTACCATCTACCTGTGGTTCATGATTATGTTATGCTTAATTTTGGAGTTCACCGCCTATATTATTTGGCCTTGTTCATCGCGGCGGTATTCATGTGGTGGACGTTTGTCAGCCCGGTACCTGAGCGCGCGACGCCTCAGGGCCTCAAGAAACTCGGTTTCATTTATTTGAATATGGTGCTGCTGACGCCAGCCTGCGGCCTGATCATCTTTGCCAGCGAGCCGCTTTACGCGACGTACAGCGATCCGAACGTATGGGCGAAAGCGATGGGCTATTGCGTGCCGGGTGGAGATCCGGCAGCTCTGTTGAGCCAATTTGGCGGCCCTGAATTTTTTGGATTCCTGGAGACTCAAGTTGATCAGCAGGTAGGCGGCATATTGATGAAATTTATACAGGAGATCATTTTCGCGTCGATGCTGGCTTATGTATTCTTTCAGTGGTATCGGCAAGAGAATAAAGAGGATGAGGAGGATGAGCTCATCGCAGATGTGCCACCACAAGAACTCAATCAGGCGTAAAATGATCAGAAGATCGAACGGCCTCTATAAGACAATTGTTGAAGCAGGAGGATGGAAATGGACATATTCACCCTATTCCCCACACTAAGCACTACATTTATCGTCATCAGTGCAATTTTGGTGGCTATTGGCTGGGGACAGATCATTAAGGGCAAGAGAGAAGCCCACAAGAAAACGATGATCGCAGCAGCGATTGCCGCAATTATCTTCTTTATTATCTATACGTCACGCACTGCGTTTATCGGAAACACCGCCTGGGGTGGACCGGAGGATCTTAAAGTATATTACCAGACGTTCCTTATTTTCCATATTATTTTGGCGACGGTCGCAGCTGTCTTTGGTATAACGACTTTGACGCTAGGCTTCAAAGAAAAGTATGCGAAGCATCGTAAATGGGGAAAAGTGACGTCGATCATCTGGTTCTTTACAGCGATTACGGGCGTAGCTGTATATGTGCTGTTATACGTGCTTTACCCAGGTGGTCATACCAAGCCGGTATGGGATATTCTATTAGGCACGTAAAGCAAATGTAAGGCCTCTATCATTGAGCGAAGCCGCTCTGGATAGGGCCTTTTTTTTGTTCCCTAAAAAAGGTTGACGCTTAAAAAACAGCCGTGTATACTGTGTATAAGGATATATACAGTAAGCACACATATAACCACTATATTCTCAGAACATAAAGAGTTGCACAGTACATTATCGACGAAGGAAGGTTGGACGGGTTGAATAACACCTGGAAAGACGGATGGATCTTATTCAAGAGAGATTTAAGACAGGATCGGCTGTACTTAATATGGAACGTGATCTTTATGATTTATACAGCTATCGCGATTAGCATGTTCGCCAGCCCCTCAAGCAGGGCTGGATGGCTAATAAATCCAATCGGTGATTTCATGATGTTAGTAATGATTCCATTTACAGGCTTCTACTTCTCTAAACGATCATTCAATTATATTAAGGAAGATTCGTATACGCGCATGCTCCATTACTACCGGACGCTTCCGATTCCGGCGATTACGGTGATAAAAGGGCGAGTCATTCAATTGCTTTCGGCTTTGTTGTTAAATGGCGTATTTTTTTATCCGGTATTTTACTTGGTTACGGGACTCTCGGATGGGCCGATTACGCATATCGGTGGACTGCTCGCTTTCGCCTTGACCTGGACGGGGTACGGATTGCTCATTAATGGTGTATACATTTTTTTAGAACTTTTGAATCGAGGGCAGAAGTATTTCTGGATAAGTATAGTGGGGATGGCTTCGATGTCCATATTAACATTTCTAATTTATGGGCTAGGCGGGAACATACTCGTATTCACTCTAGAGCAGTCTGGGCGATATTCATTATTATCACCTCTCATGTGGGGCTCGTTGATCATCGGCGGGGTGGGCCTTGCTGTATGTTGCAAAATAACCTTAAGCAAGCTGGGGAAGAGAGACTTGATATGATCCTAGACATAAATTCATTGCGCAAAACCCGGAGGTGAAAGAGAAAGGTGTGGATTCCCATTCAGATCAATGAGAATAGCGCAGAACCCTTATATTTTCAAATAGAGACACAGTTGCGTTCTTTAATTGTCAGCGGACAGATTGAGGAAGGGACACTGCTTCCTTCTATCCGGGAATTTGCAAGCAGCTTAAAATGCAGTGTAATTACGGTTCGCAGGGTATATCAGGATTTGGAGAATGAGGGGCTGCTGCTTACAAAGCAAGGAACCGGTACTTTCGTAGCCCGGGTTGGACAAAGCGAGAGGAGTGAATACCGCAGGATGGTCGTGCAGGAAGCCGTAGAAGCCGCAGTCGATGCGGGCTTATCCGTTCAATATAGCGAGGAAGAGCTGAAGGAGCTTTTTCTGAAAATCATAAAAGACAAATACCGATCAGAGGCTGGGGAGGAGAGATAGAGATGACAGAATCATTAGCGCTGGAGATAAAGAATGTCATAAAAAAACGTCGACGGAGAACCGTTGGTCCGATCAATCTCCAAATCCCTCAAGGGTTTATCGTTGCGCTAGTCGGCTCTAACGGCTCAGGCAAAAGTACAATACTCCATTTGATGACACAGAGCCTTATACCGGATGAGGGAGAAATAAAGTGGTTTGGGGAAGAGGGAGTCGGAGAGCTGCCGCTGGAGATCAAAAGTAAAATAGCTTATGTGGCGGAGAATCCATTGGTTGAGGAAAACTTTCAGACAGCAGAGCAGGCCGCTAGCTTTCGGGCTCACTGGTATCCGACCTGGGATCAGAAGCGATTTGACCGCTTGATGACTCGATTCGATGTACCTAGGAAAGAACGGCTAAATCGAATGTCCAAAGGGGAACGCCGCAAATTCGAGGTTGCTGCCGCCCTTGCTACGAATCCTAAGCTGCTCATTCTCGATGAGCTGTCATCTGGGCTTGACCCCTTTGCTTGGAAGGACATGATCGATGAGCTTCAGGAATGCATGAACGGCGAGGATGTAACCATTATTATGGCAACTCATATCGTTGAGGAAGTAAAACGGCTCGCCGACTACATCGTATTGGTACACCGTGGTGAAGTGCTGGGAATGGTGGAGAAGGATTTGCTTTATGGAAGCTGCTATGAGGTTTGGGTACGCGGCACTCTGGCCGAGCTGATGACGAGAACTGACATTATCCAGCACGAGGAAGAGGAATCGTCCATTCATAAATTGATTGTACGGGATGAAGGTATTATTACAGATTTGCAGCAGTCCAAAGAGCTTCAAGTATTGCGAAGCCGGGCTCTAGAATTGGAAGAGATTCTCGAATTATGGATTCAGGGGCATCCCCCGAAACATTAATTTAAAATGTAGAAAAGGAGTGGAATGATGGCTAAACCATTAGTATTGGAGCAGGTAACGAAGCAGTTTGGAGATAAAACGGCAGTGAACCGAATTTCCCTTCAGGTGGACGAAGGAGAAATTTACGGTCTGCTGGGGGGCAACGGGGCCGGCAAAACAACGACGATGCGTATGGTGCTCGGCCTGATTTATCCCGACGAGGGGCAGATTCTGTATCACGGACAAAGGTACAGCAGCGGAATGCAGCATAGCATGGGCTATTTGCCTGAAGAACGGGGATTATATCCCAAAGTGAAGGTTAGCGACCAAATTATTTATTTGGCCCGTCTGAAGGGGATGTCCGCCAAGGAGGCAGATAAGAGTCTGCGTTACTGGCTTGAGCGTTTCGAGGTGCCGGATTATTACAATAAGAAAATTGAAGAACTGTCCAAAGGGAATCAGCAAAAAATGGGCTTTATTGCGGCTGTCGTGCACAGACCGAAAATATTGATCCTGGATGAGGCCTTTAGCGGACTAGATCCAGTTAATGTTGAACTGCTCAAAGCTACGGTCAAGGAGCTGCGGGACGAAGGAACGAGCATTCTGTTCTCCACTCACCGCATGGAGCATGTGGAGGAGTTGTGCAGCAATATTACGCTTCTTCAGCGTTCAAATACGGTGCTGCAAGGAAGTATACGTGAGATTAAGAAGCGGTATCCGCGTGAAGAGGTTCTGCTTCATACGACCGGGGCAGTTTCCGACTTGGAGGCTATTCCTGGAGTAGAGCGTGTGGAACGCCGTGAGCGTGGATATTCCATCCGGATTTCCAATGTTTCGGCAGCGCAGGATATTTTGCGGCAAGCCATGAGCGAAAGCACGGTAGAGCATTTTGAAATCAAAGAACCGACATTGAACCAAATCTTCATTAAAGAGGTAGGTGAGTCTCATGAATAAGCTGCTGCCGATTATAAATTTTACATTTTTCAATAAGGTCAAAACGAAATCATTCGTAGTTACTACCCTTATTTTCGCTGTGCTATTATCTATCGGTATTCATGTGCCGTACCTAATACAACTGTTCTCCGGTAATGACAGTAATAGCTCGCAAATCGGCCTTGTCTATGGCAACCAGGCTGAAATTGCGGAGTCCTTGGAGGCATTCATCGACCAACAGCCGGACGCTAAAATCTCTATCATCAAATACGAGCAGGCTAATGAACAGGCTTTGAAAAATGATTTTGAGAGCGGAATTATCAAAGGTTATCTAGAGTTCGGTGAACCTGTCGGCTCCCAATTTCCGAAGGTCATTTACACCTCTAAGAAGGACAGCATGGATTGGACGCTCCAGTCGCTGCTCCAGCCTGCCTTGGAAAACGTCAAAATGCTGTATGTGACGCAAGGAAGCTCTTTAACGGATGAGCAAATTGCAGCGATTAGCGCGCCTGTTGTCATTGAAGAACAGAAGGCTGAAAAGGCTGCTGCGAGTGGCAGCGCTGCAGCAGCAGAGGATAGCGCAAAACCTGCAGCTATCAACTATGTGATTGTATATGCACTCATCATTCTATTCTTCATGACGAATATGATGACGGGCAACATGATCGCCGCTGAGGTAACGTCAGAGAAAAGCTCGCGAATCATGGAAATTTTAGTGACGAGCGTATCGCCGCTGGCGCAAATGTTCGGTAAAATTCTAGGCATGTTCCTGATCGGAATGCTGCAAATCGTAATTTTTATCGCAGTGGTCGCCGCTAACCTGGCGTTGCCGTATAATCAGGCATCCTTGACAAGCTTCAATTTGGATTTATCGCAAATCAATTTGCAAATTCTTATCGTCGGGCTTGTCTTCTACATTTTGGGTTACTTCCTATATGCCACTTTATATGCGGCAGTCGGCTCTATCGTCAGCCGGACAGAGGATCTGGGCCAGGCGGTCATGCCGATTACAATGTTATCTTTAGCAGCGTTCTATGTGGCCATGTTTAGCTTGTCAACGCCGAACTCCCTGCTGCTTAAAGTATGCTCCTACATTCCATTTGTATCCCCGGTGACGATTCTGCTTCGCTTTGGCATAGGGGATGCAAACTATCCGGAAATTGGTTTGTCCTTGCTGGTTCTGCTTGCGGCCATTTTCTTCTTTAGCTGGCTTGCGGCCAAAATTTATCGTACCGGTGTTCTGCTGTATGGCAAGCGCCCTACGCTGAAAGAGCTTCGTAAAGCTATGAGGGCATACAAGATTTAGTTCAAAGGATAGTGAATATAACTTTTAAGAAAGTTTAAAACAAAGGAGATATGAACAATATGAAAAATTGGAGACGATCGTTTTTATCGCTCTTGATATCTGTAGGTTTACTCTCAGCCGTAGCTCCGGCTATGGCTGCCCCGCAGCAAGCTGCAGTCAAAATCAATAACCAGAGCATTGAATTTGCAATGAATGCGCCTATTGTCGATCAGGGAACAACGATGGTGCCGCTAGAAACCACACTTCAGGCGATGAATGTTCAACTTGGCGATGTGCAGGATGATACTATTCATGTCGTTATTGACGGCAAGGAGAGCACGCTGAGCAGCAAGACCCAAATGATTAACGGTGTGACATATGCTCCTATTCGGATCGTTGGGGAAGCCGCAGGCTACGCTGTTCATTGGGATCAGCAGTCCCGCACCGTGTTCCTCATCTCCAAAGCAACGGGAGAGGCTGCTCGCGGCTTCATGTGGGAGGTCAAGAATAACGAAAATACCGTGTATCTGATAGGTTCGATGCATTTTGCGGACGACAGTTTCTATCCACTGCGTTCGGAGTTCGAGGAGGCTTTTGCTGACGCCGATTATCTGGGAGTGGAAATCGATCTTAGTAAAGCTGCTGATGAGGCTAATCAGAAGCTGACCATGGATTTGGGAACGTATCAAGACGGCACGACGCTAAAGGATCATGTGTCCGAGGATACGTATGCGAAGCTTGGGGAAATTCTGCAGCAAAACGGGATGGAGTCAAACGCCTTTGATGTCTTTAAGCCTTGGGTTGTAGAGATGACCATGACTAGTCTAAAAACAATGGATGCAGGATATGAAGCTGCTGCAGGTATCGATCTGTATTTCACCCAGAAAGCCATGGAGCGTAAACTGCCGGTCATCGAGCTGGAATCCTATGAGTCCCAGTTGAGCATGTTCAACGATTTCTCCAAGGAACTGCAGGAGAAGAACCTGAGCGCTGTATTAGATAATTTTGATGTGCTGGGTGAGGAAATGGATCAGATGGGGGAGATTTGGAAAACAGGCAATGACGAGCAGCTGCTGGAGCTGACGAACAGCTTTTCCGAAGATGAGGAATACAACAAAGCGATGCTGATCGACCGCAACATGCTCATGGCTGACAAAATCGATGGATACTTGAAAAACGGTAAAAACGAAGAGTATTTCATCGTGGTGGGCGCGGCTCACTACTTAGGGGAGCACGGGATCATCAAGCTGCTTGAGGATAAAGGATACACTATCGTTCGCAAATAATCGTTATATAATTATATAATCTCTACAATAGCCCTTTCGCTTCGGAGGTTGAAGCTGAAAGGGCTTGCTTCATTTATAAAAAAGGCTAAAAGACAACTGTAAAAAAGTGGGGAAAATATAATTTAGCTAAAATATTTCAAGAAAATATATACCAATTATTATAATTTATGTTAATATAAAACTGTTCATATTTGTAAGCGCTTAATAATTTGAAGAGGAGGATGACGATGTTAAAGAAATGGTTTTCTCTGCTCGTAATTTTTACTTTGGTGTTATCAATGACTCCAATGACAGAAAGGACAAATGCAGCATCGGTTACCAACCATGGACTCTACAAAATTATTAATCGGCATAGTGGGCAGGCTTTAGAGGTGTACAATTGGGCGCATGAAAACGGAGCGAATGTATCGCAATGGCAGGATCTCGGCGGTGATAATCAGTTGTGGCGCTTTGTCAGTGTCGGCGGCGGCTATTATCAAATCATCAATGCGAATAGTGGAAGGGCGCTTGAAGTGTATGAATGGTCAACAGCAGACGGCGGCAATATTGTACAATACCAGAATATGAATAACGCAAACCAGCATTGGCTGTTAGAAGACAGCGGCGGCTACGTCCAGCTCAAGAATCGGCATAGCGGTAAAGTCGCGGAAGTTTATACCTATTCGAAGGAGCTTGGTGCAAATATTAATCAATGGACAGACCTTGAGGGAGCGAATCAGCAGTGGACGCTTGTGAAGATATCTCCGAGCAGCACAACCGTCAATTCGACGATCATCGTTAAATCAGGCGAAGTCTTCGATGGCAAGGGCAGAACATATATTGCCGGCTCTGCGCTAGGGGATGGAAGCCAAAGTGAGAGCCAGAAGCCGGTCTTCCGTTTGGAAGACGGCGCGACGCTTAAAAATGTTGTCCTAGGCTCGCCTGCTGCTGATGGGATTCATACCTACGGCAATGTTTATCTGGCCAACATTGTATGGCTGGATATTGGCGAGGACGCATTAACGATTAAGCAATCGGGGACAGTGACTCTAAATGGCGGCGCGGCTTACGACGGCAGCGATAAGGTGTTTCAAATTAATGCGGCAAGCACTTTTAATGTATATAATTTTGTCGCAAATAACGCAGGGAAATTCATCCGCCAAAATGGAGGGACGACGTTCACTGTAAATGTGTTCATCGACAGCTGTAATATTTCGAATATGAAGGAAGCCATCTTCCGCACCGACAGCAGCTCAAGCAAGGTTACAATGACGAATACCTTATACTCCAAAGTGGGGCAGAAATGGTACGGCGTCAATCATGTGACTGAGTTGAATAATACGGAATATTAATCACATCTTCCCTTTAGCGATAGAGGGGGATGTGATGCCCGGAATGAGAATAGTATTGTGAATAGAGACGATAATCTTGCCAAGCTTACTATGGTAAGTTATAGTGGGAATAACTGAATATGGGGTGCGGGTGCTGGATGAAGTCCGGCTGAGATTGGAACCTGATGTTCCTGACCGTTAATCTGATCCAGGTAATGCTGGCGTAGAGAACATATCGAATTGAAGCCATTCGTGTATTCTCGGATGGCTTTTTTTGCGTGGTATGAGCCGGCAAATACAAAACGGAGGTAGAGTTAGCAGATGAGAGATTTTCGTTTGTACGCTATTACCGATGAAAGAAGCCATCCCGGTAGAGACCTTGCCGAAGTCATGGAGGAAGCCATTCTTGGGGGCGCCGATATCGTGCAGCTCCGAGACAAGCACAACGACCGCGCTGCAGTACTGGAGAGGGCAAAGATGCTTCGCAAATTGACCCGCAAGTATAATGTCCCTTTTATCGTTAATGATTATATCGACATTGCGTTGGAAGTGGACGCCGATGGGATTCATTTAGGCCAAGGAGATACGCCGCTTTCCGTCGCCAGAAAGCTCGTAGGCCGGAAAATTATCGGGATTTCCACGCATGCGATCGAAGAGGCGCTGCTAGCCGAACAGCAGGGAGCGGACTATATCGGCGTTGGCCCGGTATACCCGACAGCGACGAAGGCGGATGCGGCGCCAGTAACGCTCTCCTACGTCCGAGAGGCTGCTGCAAAAATTCGTATACCCTTTGTGGCGATTGGCGGAATCAAGTTGCATAATGCAGAAGAAGTTATTGCTGCCGGAGCGAAGCGGATATGTGCTGTTACCGAAATCGTAGGCAGTCCGGATGTTAGAGGGATATGCGAAGCTTTTATTCGCAAACTGGAACAAGGAGGAGCTATTCATGGAGTATCGTGAGTCTGTTGACCTGAAGGTGAATGGGGTTCTTCATACTTTGGAGGCAGGAACTATTCAAGATGTGATCGCCTATTTCGGATTGACGGGCAAGCCGGTAATCGTGGAAGCTGATGGAATGATCCTGACGCCGGAGCAATGGGTTCACACACGTACGGCCACGGGAATGGTCATTGAACTAGTTCATTTTGTAGGAGGGGGTTAAACGGATGCAAAACGATGCATTACGTATCGGCAATCTATTACTATCCTCGCGCTTTTTTATAGGTACGGGGTTATTTCCAAATCCATTCGTCCAGCAGGAAGCCATTAAAGCTTCGGGGGCCGAAGTGCTTACTTTCGCGATTCGGAGAATCAATTTGGATGCCGTAGAGGATGACTCTATCCTGCAGCATTTACAAAATGAAACCTATCAATATTTACCGAATACATCCGGTGCAAGAACGGCAGAGGAGGCGATTCGCATCGCTCGTCTCGCAAGAGCCTCCGGCCTTAGCGACTGGATTAAGGTCGAAATTAGTGTGAATGCAAGAACGCTTCTGCCTGATCCGATCGAAACCCTAAAGGCAACGGAGGCGCTTGTCAAGGAGGGATTCACCGTCCTTCCCTACATTTCTGACGACCCCGTCATTTGCCGCCGTCTTGAAGAGGCGGGAGCCGCCGCGATTATGCCGGGAGCCGCACCGATTGGCACGGGATTAGGTATTTTAAACCCCTATAATCTTGGTCTCATCGTAGAGGAAGCGGGAGTGCCTGTCATCGTTGATGCGGGACTTGGGACGGCCAGCGATGTAACGAAGGCTATGGAGCTCGGTGTAGACGGGGTGCTCATGAATACGCCGGTAGCCAAGGCGAAGGATCCCGTGATGATGGCTGCAGCGATGAGGCATGCGATTGAAGCCGGGCGGCTTGCTTATCTATCCGGGCGAATTGTCCGGAAGAAATACGCTTCCGCCAGCAGCGGCTTGGAAGAATTTATTTTGAAATGATTCAATGAGGCTATGAATACGGGAGCGATAGCATGAACCAAAATGTAGTTATTATGGGGGGCGGCATCATCGGCTTATCCTGCGCCTTTGAATTGCAAAAGCGCGGACATAGGGTAACTCTGCTGGAGATCGGCAGTTGCGGGGGGCAAGCCTCTGGGGCAGCCGCGGGCATGCTTGCTCCTTTCTCGGAAAATCTGGAGGAGCCAGACCCATATTTCCATTTGTGTCTGGATAGTTTGCGGCTGTATCCAACGTGGCAAGCGGAAGTTAGACAAATTTCTGGACAATCCTTTGAATATAGCCAATCCGGCAGTCTCTATGCGGTTTATCATGAGGCGGACATACTTGCTCTGGAGGGGCGGCTGATGTGGCAGAGGGAATACGGTTCTACAGGCGGTATTGTTGAGGGGGATGCGCTTAGGCGCATTGAGCCTCACCTATCGAACGAAGTAAAGGCAGCGTTATATACTCCAGAGGAGAGCCATATATACGCACCGCATTATGTACAGGCTCTAGAGCAGGCCTGCCGGAATTTAGGCGTACGTATTATTGAGCATTTGGAGAGCGTCCAGATTATCGATGGGCACCAAGGACAGCGCGGAGAGTTGCAGGAGGAAATTACTGTGAAGTCTAAAGATGGGCGTAAATTTCCAGCCGAGCGCTTAGTTATCTGTTCTGGTGCTTGGGCTCAGGAACTATCAGAGACATTGAATATCAACTTACCGATTTATCCCATTCGCGGGCAAATATGCGCTTATCGCACTGCTCAGCATACGGTCAAGGGTATGGTGTTCAACAACCAGGGGTATGTAGTAGCTAAGGATAACGGCACCGTCGTATGCGGGGCATCCGAGGATATTGCCGGATTTGATACCTCGGTAACGGAAAAAGGCATAGAACGGCTGCGGAAATGGAACAAGCGGCTATTTCCTTTTCTGGAGAGAAAAGTCCCATTTCATAGATGGGCAGGATTACGCCCATCCACGCAGGATGGCCGTCCGCTGCTGGGGGCGCTCGAAGCTGCTGAACAGATCGTTTTTGCGGCGGGACATTATCGTAACGGGATTTTGCTTAGTCCGATGACGGCCAAAATTGTTGCCGATACCATCGAACGCTTCGATTTGCCAAGCTATTATTCGGCATTCGCGCCGGAAAGATTCAATCACATAATGATGCGGTAACTCGTAGCAATAAAGCATACCGTTCATATTAACCTCTTCTTGCGGGCGCATCGCCTCGTTCGTAGGAAGAGGTTTTTCGCTTTTGGAAATCTTTGCTACTCGGGATTTTTAATATTCATTGTTGACAACGACAACATTCTGACTTATGATTTATACCCATAGGGGTATACGTATTATGTATTATTGCTGTGCCGGCTTGGAAAGATAGGAATGATTAAGAAACGGAGGAATCGAAATGTCCGCACCCACTGACCTTCAAGTAGATAAAAGACTGGACTGCAAAGGACTTTCGTGTCCTTTGCCCATAGTTAGAACCAAGAAAGCAATGGATGAAATGAATCCCGGCCAAGTGATCGAGGTTCAAGCTACAGATCGAGGTTCGCTGGCTGATATTCAAGGTTGGGCGAAAAATACAGGCCATCAATATTTGGGAACGATTGAAGAGAAGCAAGTGCTAAAGCATTATCTTCGCAAATCAAGACCAGAAGAAGTAAAGAATGAACAGAAATACTCCTATATTGCTTCCAACGAAGAATTACAAACCAGAATCGCAGACCAAGACGCTATAACGATTCTTGATGTTCGTGAGCCGGCAGAATATGCCTTCGGACGCATTCCCGGAGCTCAATCCATTCCACTGGGGGAACTAGAGCAGCGAATGGGCGAATTGAATCCAGACAAGGAAATATATGTGGTATGCCGTACCGGCAGCCGCAGCGATCTGGCTTGTCAGCTGCTTGCCGACAAAGGGTTCAAGCAGGTGAAGAATGTGACACCGGGGATGGCTGCCTGGAATGGGCCTGTTGAACCGGCGCTGGAGAAGTGAGAGCAAATCATTTTATTTAAAATCAAAAATAACAAATTCATGGAGGTATTATGATGTCAACAAGAGTAGCAATTATTGCAAGCAACGGCGGTTTATTCGACGCATACAAGGTGTTCAATATCGCCACTGCCTCAGCGGCAACGGAGGCTGAAGTAGCCATCTTCTTCACATTTGAAGGCTTGAACATGATTCATAAGCAAGGGCACCAACAATTGCCGCTTCCGGCCGGAAAAGAACATTTTGCAGAAGGCTTCAAGAACGCGAATGTTCCTTCTATTCCGGAATTGGTTAGCATGGCACAGGAACTGGGTGTGAAACTGATTGCCTGCCAGATGACGATGGACGTCATGAATCTTTCAAAAGAGGATTTCGTGGACGGCATTGAAGTTGGCGGAGCTGTGACATTCCTTGATTTTGCGAAGGATGCTAACGTATCGTTGTCGTTCTAAGCAAGATTATAAATTTAAAACAAATTATTGAGGGGGATAACTCGAATGTCTGTAACAACTTCACCATTACAAGCGATGTCGGCCGCCGAGTTGACCCGGCGGGTTCTGAACAAGGAGCCTTTATTCATTCTCGATGTCCGCAACGGCAGCGATGCAGCGGATTGGCAGATTGAAGGAGAGAGCATTGAACTGGTTAATATCCCTTATTTCGATTTGTTGGAGGGGGTAGATGCTGCGCTGGAGCAAATGCCAGTTGGCAAGGATATTCTCGTCGTATGCGCCAAGGAAGGTTCCTCTAAATTCATTGCTGAGCAGCTTGCCGAAGCAGGGAGGAGCCGTGTCTATTATTTGGAAGGCGGCATGAAAGCATGGAGCGAGCATTTGGAGCCTGTTCTCATTGGTCAGCTGCACGATGGCGGTTCATTATTTCAATTCGTACGAATCGGTAAAGGATGTCTGTCCTATATGGTCATTTCGCAAGGTGAAGCGGCGGTAATAGATGCGGTAAGAATGACGGATGTATTCAAGGATTTTGCCGCGGATAAAGGGGCAACAATCAAGCACACGCTCGATACGCACCTTCATGCCGACCATATATCCGGAGGGCGCAAGCTTGCTGAGCAAGCGGGAGCGACATATTGGCTTCCTCCGAAGGATGCGGAAGAAGTCACCTTCGATTATGCGAAGCTGGAAGAAGGAAAAGTCATCACCGTTGGGAATAGCAAGATTGAAATTCAGCCGGTATATTCCCCAGGCCATACGATCGGCAGCACTTCTTTTATTATTGATAACCGTTATTTGCTGACCGGCGATATTCTGTTTGTCGAATCCATCGGTCGTCCCGATTTGGCCGGAAAAGCAGAGGACTGGGTTGAAGACCTGCATACGACCTTGTACAGCCGATATAAAGACCTGTCGGAAGAATTAATAGTACTTCCTGCGCATTTTGGAAAAGTAACTGAGCTAGGAACAGGCGGGGAAGTTTCCGCACGGCTGGGGGATCTTTTCAAGAATAATCCTGGCCTGCAAATTACCGCCGAAACTGATTTTAGAAGGATGGTCAGCGATAATTTACCGCAGCATCCGAACTCCTATCAGGAAATTCGCCAAACGAATATGGGCAAAATACAACCTGATGACGAGCAGCAACGAGAGATGGAGATCGGACCAAACCGCTGTGCTGTGCATGATAAATAATTCATTGATTATAGGAGGAAATGAACAAGTGGAAAGCCATAAAAAAGTCGATACAACTGGATTAATGTGCCCGATGCCCATTGTGAAGGCAAAGAAGGCGTTAGACGAACTGCAGCCTGGCGAAATTATGGAGGTCGTCTCCACGGATAAAGGCTCTCTGAATGATTTTCAAGCATGGGTCAAACAGACGAATCATGAACTGCTTGAGCACTCAGAGCAAGACGGTGTCTACACTTTTCTAGTGAAGAAAAATTAAAAATTAAATAAGCGAACACGGGCTGAACCGCTGTTCGCTTATTTCAAATCATAGATGATACGCACGCCGAGGCTTGCATAGGTCTCCTCCTTGTAATGGCCTTGGGGACAGGATTTCAATACGTGCAGATTGTTGCGCTGAGCTTGCATAGGCTCTTTGCATTGTGGGCAGCAATCGATAAACAAGGTGCGAAACGCATTTAGCATAAATGATCACCCATTTCTTATAAGTTTACTTGGTATTGATTATAGCTTTATATTTTCGATTCGTACAGATATAAAAGTTGGAATAATACCAGTTTGCGTAAAAACGGTGGAGAAGGAGGGAGCCATGGATATTCTGTTAATTATCGTCATGTTGGTGCTCGGATTGGTCGGTTCCTTCTTTTCGGGACTGCTGGGAATCGGCGGAGCGATCGTATCTTTTCCCTTATTGCTCTTCGTCCCATCTGCACTTGGTGTAGCTCATTTCACCGGGCAGGAAGTCTCATCGATTAGCATGTTCCAAGTGTTCTTTGCCTCACTTGCCGGTGTAATGGCCTATCTCAAAAATGGCAAGAATCAACCGGCTGTGATTCATAAGAAGCTTGTTGTATACATGGGCTCCGGGATTTTGTTCGGCAGCCTTGCCGGAGGCCTTGTTTCCGGGTACCTTGACGGTAATGTCATTAACATTATTTATGGGGTTTTGGCCATTATCGCGGTTGTCCTGATGCTTATTCCGAGTAAAGCCAAAGAGGATGGGCTGGCGGGTCAGGAAATCACCTTTAATCGAACCTTTGCCGTTGTCATCTCGTTTTTGGTTGGTATCGTATCGGGGATCGTCGGTGCTGGAGGCGCATTTATTCTTATTCCTGTAATGCTTACGGTCTTGAAAATCCCCACTCGAATTACGATTGCAACTTCTTTGGCCATTGTGTTCATCTCCGCGATCGGCGGAGTAGCCGGTAAATTAACTACAGCGGATATCCCTTGGGAAGCGACGCTGTTCACAGTAATCGGCAGCCTGATCGGAGCACCGCTCGGCTCATGGCTAAGCGCGAAAATGAATGTTAAATATTTGCGTTATGCCCTTATTATTCTGATCGCTTTGACCGCTGTTAAGGTTTGGATGTCGATATTATAAATAAACGGAATAAGCCTATTATTTCATTTCATGAACGTTTTATGGGGTAAAGGTCATAGTGGAGCTGCATTCGAAGATTGCGTCAGTCCATATTTTTTTATAATATACCCTTAGGAGTATAGGTTAAGTGAAGTGAAATGAAATGGAGTGATTTCAAGTGGAATACAATTATAACGATGATTTAAAAAGACGTTTAAGAAGGATAGAAGGACAAGTCCGGGGAGTTCTCCGCTTAATGGATGAAGGTAAATCCTGCAAGGAAGTGGTAAGCCAATTGTCGGCTGTCCGCAATGCTTCCGACCGGGCTATTGCCCAGATCGTCGCTGAGAATTTGCAGCAGTGCATTCTGGAGGAACAGTCTGCAGGCGGAGATACCAGTAAAGTCGTAAAGGAAGCGATCGAGCTGCTGGTCAAGAGCCGCTAAACTGGACATCGCTAGGAAAACAGATCATTGATAAGGGAGAGAGTTAATAATGGCAGGAAAAGTAGACAAAGAAATTACACCGCAAATGCTATCTGAACGTCTTAAAAAAGGCGAACAGGTCAAGATGCTGGACGTCCGTGAGCCGGACGAATGGGCAGAAGGGCATGTGCGCGGAGCTAAGCATATTCCGCTTGGACAAGTCTTGGAGAGATTGAATGAATTGAATGCCGATGAGGAACTGATCGTTATATGCCGCAGCGGCAACCGTAGCGGCCTAGCCTGTGAACTGCTGCAGGAAAAAGGCTTCAATGTTGTAAATATGACAGGCGGACTGTTGGCCTGGGAAGACGAATTGGTCTAACTGGAGGAAAGGAATCATGTGGCTCATTGTTCTAATATTAGCGGGCATAGGATATTTGTCGATCCGCAATTTTCTGCCTGTCAAAGGGCTAGCCTATGTCGATGCGAGCATTTTGAACGACACCTCAGAGCTGCCGGAAGAGACGAAGATGCTCGATGTCCGGGACGAGGTGTTCTATCGGGAGTGCCATGTACAAGGGGCGATTAATATTTCCATTGGACGTCTTCCTTTTGTATGGAGAAATGAACTGTCCCCGAGTGAGCCCGTTCTCATTCTCTCTGACAGCAAAATCAAGAGCAAAAGAGCGGCGCGCCTACTAAAAAGCCGTGGTTTCCGGCAAATTTACGCCGTACGTGGACAATATTGCGCGTAATAAGCAATGAAAGTGTGGTTAACTATCATGGAGACAAGTACACTTATTAATATATTATTTATATTATTGATTGTTTGGTTTGCATATACTCGCCTGCGGCCAGCACCTGGCCTGAGATCACTGCGGGAGGAGCAGTTCAGAAATGAGCTGCAGAACTCCGACCAGGTACTGATCGATGTCCGGGAAATCGGCGAGTATAAGAGAGGGCATATTCCTGGAGCGAAGAATATACCATTATCACAGCTGCAAGGCCGGCTTAGCGAGATTCCGCAAGACAAGGATTTGCTGCTCTACTGCCAGAGCGGAATGCGCAGCAAGAATGCGGCACGAATCCTCAGCAAGAACGGCTACGGCAAATTAGCTCACCTTACAGGCGGAATCAGCGCTTGGAGAGGCAAAATTACAAAGTAAAATTAGGCATAGTAAAAAATAAAATAAAAATACGAAAAACGAAAAGGATTGTGCAATACGGCCCCAAAAAGAAAGCCAGTCGGAAAAACGCCATGTTTGGGACTGACCCCATAATGTGAGACAGGGGCAGTCCCTTTTTCCGTCCAGCTTTTTATGAACATCTGTTCTTTGAAGGAAAGCAGCGAGACGTATACCTGTTACTTTCAGTAGATTGTGGGCTAGTGCCCAAACGCGCAACCCCAACGCGCAACCCCAACGCGCAACCCCAACCCCACTCCCCCCTTTGTCCAGGCCCCGTAAGGAAAATCGACGGAACGACCGAATACCTTAATGTGACTCAATACACCCTCCACCCCCACTTTAAACCGGGCATAGACCGCGCGCCGATTTTGCGACATCATCAGCTGATCTTACCGTTATGGACAAGCAGCTTTCCTTTCAAGATCGATACCCCTGGAAAAGTATGTTTGTACGGTATGGCTGAAGAGTATGGCTAACAGTAGGTAGGCGGAAACGGTGGGACATGTGTGAAGACTTCTGAGGGCATTTACACCAATTGAGCTTGTGGCGCATATTCGCGTGACCGATCGTTAGCTCGCAATCTACTGCATGGCTTAGTGAAGAAGGGATGAAGCAAATTAGAGAAGAAATACGGTGCGTAGAGTAAGGAGGAGGATGCAAAGGACATAAGAAGCACGGAGCGAAGGGTAAGGAAGAGGAGGAGGATGCAAAGAACATAAGCAGCACGAGTGGAGGGTAAGGAGGGGAGGGTGCAAAGTACATAAGAAGCACGAGTGTAGAGTAAGGAGGAGGATGTAAAGAACATAAGAAGCACGAATGGAGGGTAAGGAGGGGAGGGTGCAAAGTACATAAGAAGCACGAGTGTAGAGTAAGGAGAGGAGCAGCCTAACGGACCTGAGCGACGTTATTTAACCCAATATGGCCATTTTGGAAAACTAACGGATGTACAAGCCGCTATTGACTACAATTCGCGGAGTATTGTCACCGAAATAGGCAAATAACGGCACTGAGATCCGTTAGAAGTACATCATTGCCAAAATCAGTGATATAAGGCCACTGGCATCCGTTACTGCGACCTAAGTCAAAGACGGATGTCTCATTCTTAGTTAGTTCCGGTTCAATACTATCGAAGTAAATTAATAAAACATGCTTACAGGTTGAATAAGATGCCTTCTTGCGGCCCCCTGCTGCCTGCACGCTGAGTGCCACCGCCTTTTTGCGGTTCCCCACCACGGCCAGGCCCCTCCCCGCGGCCCCGCGGCCTCGCAGCCCTGGCACCG
>NZ_LT732547.1:867042-994115 GCF_900155685.1 Paenibacillus bouchesdurhonensis
AGCCCTGGCACCGGGGCTCCGCAGCCCGCAAGCTTCACAGCCGGCAGCCTCGCGCCCCGCGCCACCAATAACAGCTTGTGCGAAAAAGCACTCGGAAACTACTTAATAAATACGCCGCCGAATGGAATTGCTTCTCGCAGGAAGCGCTTCACGATTCCGTCATCGTTCTGCAAATCGCGCTCCAGTTCGCGATTGCCGGAACCGGCTTGGATGAGAACATGTCCGTGTCCGGTCATCTTCCATTGATAGCGCATGTGCTGGCTGGCAAGATGATTGCCGTAGACGGATAGCTCCAGCTTGGCGTTCTCGGGATAAGCGATGACGCTTCCCGCCTCCACATAAACCGGCTCCTCAGGATCAAGGGGCAGCTCGAGCACCTGGCCCTGGGTCAGAATGCCGATAATGCCTTCCCCGGAAAATTTCATTTTGATCGCATCGCGGGTAATCATCATATTTTTCATGCTGAGGATGCGGGTCTCCATCTGGACGCCTTCGGTATAAAAGAATAAATGCTTGAAGTCATACAGCAAATCGCTCCCATCCGTAAGCGTGATTGGCTTCATCGTGATCGATGGAGGAAGGGAGGCGACAAACTGGCAGGGGCCCTGAATATCCGCACGGATGAACTTGCGTTTCCGATACATTCCTTTTATATTCATCAGCTTATCGCTTCGATGGCCGCCTGCGCCCCGGAAGGCGATAATTTGCCCGGGATGCAGCATATGGACGATTTCCCCGTCACCCAGGTTAAAAGTAACGGCCTGTCCGCTTAGCAGGGCAGATTCGTTATTATATTCGATGTTCAAAGGATAATCCTCCCCTCGCGGCATTTAGGGATTATTTACGCAGCACAAAACGGATGACGCGAAGGAGGATGAAATAGCCAGCAAGCAGGGCGGCGCCTGTTATAATCATGATCCGGGTTTTGCGGGCATTGGCATCCCGAATTTCCTGCGCTTCGGTTAAGGCGGATACGGTAGCGGCCAGCTCCTTGTTGCTTGCCATAAGCTCCTCATTTTGCTGGCGGTAAGCCTCCAGCGTTCCTTGCGCCTCCTCCAGCTTGTCCAAGGTGACCTGATAATTCTCTTTAATTTCATTCACGTCATTGGGAAGCTCGGACAACACTTTAACGCCCTTGAGAAAATCGTCGAAATATCCCGCATCTGCGCGCCATGTGCCTAGGAATCCACTTACGAGCACAGTTGTAAAAACAATGGAGACGATGCGAACCATCCTTTGCTTCATTCTCTCTTCACCTCCGGTATCATGCATGAAATAAGAGTGACTTATTATGAGATATTACGTAGTATTTGCTCGAAAAGTTTCCATATGCAATTTGTGCCTAGTCTTGGCTTAAGCCCTACTTTAGCAAAAAGACCGCTTTTGCCGGAGTCAATTCACTTATCCGAGAAAAAGAGCGGTCTATTTAAGTTCATCAAAGCGCCGTTAAATCTCCGAGCGTATAATTAGGCTTGAGCAGCCTTGCGCATATACATGATGGCTACGGTGCGCGGGCCGCAGTGGCAGGAGATCGCGCAGCCGCCTTCAATGATGGCTACTTCCTTGACATCTGTTTGCTCCAGGAGCGTCGTTCTAATATAATCTGCGGCTTTTTCGGCCAGTGTCTGAGCCACGATGACTAGATCTTTATCAATCTTCGGAAAGTTGTCGATGAAATGCTGAAGCATCCGTTCGACAGCTTTCTCTGTCTTACCTCTATATTTATCGGCGGAAATGACGAGGCCATCCTTGATCTTCAGCACAGGACGAATTTTGAGCAGGCTGCCAATCATGTGCTTCACACTGGAAACACGGCCGCCACGGTGCAAATAATCAAGACTGTCTACAAGCACTTCCATTTCAATGCGTTCCCGCCATTCCTCTACGAGCTCGACGATCTTTTGCGAGCTGGCGCCGTCATTGGCCGCCAAGGCCGCTTTTAGGACAAGGAGAGCGATGCAGCCGGACACATGCATCGAGTCGACGACTCGGACACGGCTCGCTGGGAACTCTTGCGCGGCGATAAGCGCGTTCTGATAAGTGGAAGAGAGCTTGGACGACATGCTGATGAACACAATGTCCTGTCCTTGTTCAATGCAGGGTGTGAAGGCTGCGATAAAATCTGCCGGCGAAGGCGCTGCCGTCCGAGGCAGTTCATCATACTCGTCTACCCTGCGGTAAATGTCGGTTGTGGTGATTTCGAGCTTGTCCTTATAGGCAGTCTCCCCAAACACGACATACAGCGGAACGATACCGATATCATGCTGTTTGATCCAAGAGTCCGGTACGTCAGAAATACTGTCCGCGAATATTTTTACTTGTGTCAACGCTGTTCCCCCAGTAAAAGGTTTTGGTCATTCTTACGTTAGTAGTAGACCTACTTAAATTATAGTAGAGATAGGCTGCTATAGCAAAAGAATAATGTCAGCTTTTGTCGCTATTTTCATCATTAATGATTTATCCATGCAAAGCGCTGGCGAAACTTTCTCGGGGACAAGCCCTCGATTTTCGTGAAGCTGGCGGTAAAATAGGCAGGATGGTTGAATCCGACCTCCTCGGCGATGCGCTCTACCGTATAATCGCTCTGTAGGAGCAGCAGCTTGGATTGTTCAATCCGATAACGCTGCAAATAAGCAGCAGGCGAGCAGCCAAACACCTTTTGCATACAACGGGCGATATAGACCGGATGAAAGTTGATGCTTTCGCCGAGTTGTTTTGCCGAAAAAGGCTCCTTGTAATGCCCTCTCAAATAAGAGGCTGCACGCTCTGCACAGATCGATTGCGGGGAAGGCCCATTCTTTCCGTGGGAAGCGGACAAGAGGGAAATCACTTCCTGGAACAATGTCTGCTGACGCAGCTTGGCGCCGGATATATGCAGACTGCGATTGAGATCGGTTAATTCCGTAAGAGTATCGTTCAGCTTCTGCGGCTGTACCACTTTAGTGAATTGGGGAACCGGCACACTAAACGTCCAGGTGGAAAAGGCCGATGCCGGCATATATCCCGGACGATCATCTCCAGTGCAGAAATGCTCGTCGCATCTCTCCGTCTCGATGGACCAGTTAGAGGTCGTTTGAAAATGAAGCCAATAATAAAGCGTATCTTCTTTGCAGTCGGCTACCGCATAATGATAGCTGTCCGGGCGCAGGATGAGGGCATGTCCTTGGCTGACCTCATAGCTCCGTTCTTCCTCGCCCATATACAGACAGCCCTTGATCACGACGAGCAGGTCGAATACATCGATATTTTGCCGGCTGGGGTGCTTCTGGCCAGCAGTCAACAGAGATAAGCCGCTGGCAATATAATGGGGCAGGGGAGGAACTGTAAATTGAATGACAGACATGTGAACTACCTCCTCGTACATATACATTCAGGTTTGAATATTTAAAGATTCAGTTGGTTGAGTGATACATCCCTTCCAATATACCATCTATAATGTGACTCATGCTAAAAGTTAGCCCTAAAGAATGAGTTTTTGGCATTCGCATCTTGGAATATTCCTTGTAGAGCTATATAACATGGAAGCCTGCACCAATTGAAGAATAACTTAATCGTAGATGGGAAGTGGGACTTTTATAGCAGCTTTTACAAGTTAATATACGGATGGTTGATATCTGCTCGGTCATACTGGAGGTTGTAATAATGAAAAATATTAGGAGTAGAGAGAAAGATAAATTCGGGCTATGGATACTGGCTTGGCCGATCTTCATTGAAATGTTCCTGCAATTTCTATTGGGGGCCGTCGATACGTTAATGGTGAGCCGCATCTCGGACGATGCTGTAGCGGTCGTCGGCTTTTCCAATCAACTGTTCAATGCCTTGACGACGCTGTTTGCTACGGTAGCGAGCGGTGCCGGGATCGTCATCGCCCAGAAGCTGGGCTCGCGACGAGAGGAGGAAGCGCGGACGGTCGCGGTCATCTCGCTGAAAGTAACCGCATTGATTGGCCTCGGGCTCAGCCTGCTGCTCATTGCTGTTCCGGGGCCGATCGCAAGAATGCTGCAGCTCCCAGAGGAACTAATGCCGCTCGCCATAACGTATATTTCGATCGTGGGCGGAGGAATGATCCTCACCGCGCTTATGGCTGCGCTTAGCACAGCGATCCGCAACACCGGCAATACGAAGGGGCCGATGTATATCGCAGTAGCGATGAACATCGTGCATATCGTCATGAATTATGGTTTCATTTTTGGCGAGCTTGGATTTCCGCAGCTTGGTTTGACCGGGGTGGCGATTTCCACGGTGACCAGCCGCCTGCTGGCAACGATTATGCTGCTACTTATTTTCTTGGGCGCCTTTGAACGCAAAATCGGTATTCGCGATATTTCACTCTTTGACCGCAAGCTGTTCAAGGAGGTGCTTGTGATCGGCTGGCCGCTCGGGGTCAACTCAGGCAGCTGGGTATTCTCGCAGCTCGTCATTTATTCCTTCATTGCTACGCTCGGCTCAAGGGAGCTGGCGGCGAGGACATATATGAGCACGCTGGAAACCTTCTGCTTCCTGCTGGGGTTCTCGCTGGCGCTCGCCGTCCAGATTCAAATTGCGCATTTATACGGAGCAGGTCGAACCAAAGAGGCGTACAAGGCGGTATACCGCTCGCTGGGCGCTGGGCTTCCATTGGTTGTCATCAATACGTGGCTGCTGGTTCTGTTCGGCAAACAAATCCTGGGCTTGTTTACGCAAGATGCGGGAATACTGCTCATTTGCGGGTCGCTCCTATGGCTTAATCTTGCGCTGCAGCCAGCCAAGGTGCTCAATATGACTTTAGGTAACGCACTGAATGCTGTAGGAGACACGCGATATACGATGTATGTCTCGTTGACAGTAATGTGGATCGTAGCCACTGGCTGTTCCTATCTATTAGGGATTTCACTGGGATGGGGAATTGCCGCCATCTATGGGTGCATGATCGCAGACGAATACATTCGCAGCATCTTCTGCTACGTCCGCTGGCGGAATCGGAAATTTTTGCGGAAAAAAGAGGCAGAGCTTCAAGACAGACAGAATACCGGAGCAGCGCTGCGAAATTCCGCTGCGTGCGCAGAAGCATAAGCGGCCGGCAGAGCTATTTGCCCAGGTCGCCCATATACTATGGCGCTGGCCCTCCGAAGGGAGGGCCGCGTCATCCTATTCCACCCATACAAAAATAAGCGGTGCACGTAAATAGGTGCAGCCGCTTATTTTGCTTCATAGTGGAATATGAACACGATGTAGCATGCCCGTGTCAAACTATTCTAGAGGCAAATCCGGGAGCTGACGCACGTAGCTGTCGGACAGATGCAGCAATTGCAGGGCGCGGTCATACTCTTTTTCCGTAGATAGGTTTGGCATGGCTTGCGATTCGTTATATGGAAAATGAATTCCATCCTGATAGTTGATGCCAGGCAGGAACAAGGCTTTGTCATTCAGGAATGAGCCAGAAGGCAAATAATATCGCTGCGGCAGCAGGTTGTACGATTGATTGAATAAATCCTGGCCGAAATGGATGTGCTGATCCAGTGAGATGCCTAATAGATTCGCCAAAGTAGGCAAAATGTCTACCTGGCCGCCAATCGTATCCAATGCTGCGGATTCGGACAGATTTGGAGCCGAGACGATCAGCGGGATGTTGATCATATCGACGTAGCTATATTCCTTGCCATAGATTTCCTTCATCAGCTCTAAGCCATGTTTGTCCAGGGAGTACATTGGCAGGCCGAGGTGATCGCCATAAAGGATAATAATGCTCTCATCCCAAATGCCCCGTTCCTTCAGCTCCTCGATAAACTCGCCCAGCGCGTGATCCGCATAATTTTGCGCCTGGATATAGTCGCCGACCATATTGTCCTGATAGCGTTCAGGCAATGGGAACATGCGCTTCTCATCCGGCAGCGTGTAAGGATGGTGGGCGGTCATGGACAGCACGTGAGCGTAAAAAGGATGATCGGCATCCTGCATCTTCTGAATTTCATCGAGCGTTTTTGTGTACAGCACTTCGTCAGAAGGGCCGAAGAAGACGGTGTCCTCGCTGCCGAAATATGTTTTGTCATAAAAACGGTCAAATCCGAGGGCATCGTACAGAGCGCGGCGATTCCAGAAGTCAACGACATTCGTATGGAAGGTTGCCGTTTCGTAGCCCTGATCCTTAAGCAGCTTCGGCAAGCTTGGAAGCTGTTTGGAGGCGTAGTTTTGCGTGGCCGCCTCGTTATAAGGAATATAGAAGGAAGTGTTCACGACGAATTCGGCGTCAGACGTATTGCCCTGTCCGACCATTTGATAAAAATTCTTGAAATAAATATTGTCGCGCGCCAGCTTGTTCATCGTCGGGGTCACTTCTTGCCCGTCGATCTTGAAATCGATCAGGAAGTTCTGGAAGGACTCCATTTGAATGATGATAACGTTCTTGCCTTGAGCGGCTCCGAAATGGACAGGCTCGGCTGCCTCGGCGATGCCTTTGATCTGGTCTATTTTCGCCTGCGTGATTTCTTTCTTGTCGGTCAGTTCGGGTTCCTTGCTTTTGAAAATGGCATACGTCTCATAATTGAGAATTCCCATTTGCTCCGCTTGCTTGATTTCGTTCATCGTGGCTCGGTTCGGCCAAATATTGAAAATACATAGAGCAAGGGAAACCCCGAAAATTACGGCTGCGACACTTCCTCTAAGCCGTTTTAGATTGAAGAAGCGCTTAAGTTTATGAGCCCGGTTTTTTTGCATCAGCCAGAATCCGAGAACCACAATATCTAGAAAGATTAACAGGTAGTGCGGTGAGAGCAGTGAAAAGACGCTATTCTTGACCGCGGTTACCTGATTGACCTGCTGCAGAGCATGATGATTAACGATGACACCGTAATATTTATAATACATAATGACGGCGAACAGAACGGCGGTAATAATGAGATTCACTCCAAGGTAAATACCGATTTTGCGTTTGGAGGAGAACCATTCGATGAGGATGAAGGCCACCCAGATAAATGGAATTTCCTTCAGCAGCGGCCCCCAGGGCTGTGCCCCATCGAAAATAGCGAGCCAGGTAATATAGATTTTCAAGACCATAATGATAGAGAAAAAGACAAAAGGCTTTCTGTTGGATTGACGGATCCGATGTAATAAAGACACCCTGTTCCCTTCCTTTCAAAAATATAGCTGGAAGCGCAAGCGCCTTGCTGCTTACACTACGTTAACATAAGTATATAAAGTACTTTAATATAATACCTCATATTGCAGGCAGATGAAAATATCCTTGAAGGCAGGTAATCATTGACTAATAGTCGTAAATGCTGTTAAATTATACATAACCTCATTTAAGGAGAGAATTTGATGTTGGTAGTCGTTCTTAACTAATTAATTCCATATGGACTGTAATTTGTACGGAAGAAGTGCCGTTGCCTCTGCAGCGTGCGCCTAGCTTCGTGCACCTAGAATTGCGGTCTGGTAATTTAGTTAAGAACACGCGGGACATCATACAGCGCCTTTATTGCTGTTTGTATTCGGAAATCAAATCCGTGCTGTTGTTCAGCACGGTTTTTTTTATTTTTCCGATCATACGGACAGGAGGGATACAAGGGCTAAGGATGCGCTATGTGCATTCTTACGCCCTTTTTTTGTTGTGCAAATTTGGTTTGAAGAAATGGAGGCTTGAGAACATGGAACCATTTACGCTAGGCATGCTGGAGTACGACAGAATCAAGGAGGAGTTGGCAAACTACGCCGTATCCTATGAAGGAAGATTACGGATCCAGAAGCTGTTTCCGATGGAACGGAGGGCGCAAATAGAGCAGGCGATGGAGGAGACCGTCGATGCCAAGACACTGCTGGAGGCGGGATCGAGTATTCCATTGCCTTCGCTGGAAGGCATTGAAGGAGTGGTGGCCCTGATTGGTACGGGATATTTGTTTACGGGGAAGGATTTTACTGCTATTCAGACGTTTCTGCAAAGCTGCGGTCAGCTTAAGAAATATATGGCGTCTAAGGGCGAGCTTGCACCTCGAATCGGAATATATGCAGCCTCACTTTATGAACTGCTTCCTTTGCAACAGGAAATACTGCGCTGCATTCGCCATGGGGTCATCATGGATGGAGCTAGCCGCGAACTGGATAAAATTCGTCGGAAAATGGCGACGTTGAAGGAAAAAATCCAGAAGAAGCTGCAGGCGGCCATGTCTAGGCACGCAGCTATCCTACAAGAAAATTTGGTCAGCATGCGGGGCGGAAGATATGTGATTCCCGTGAAGAAGGATTACTATAAGCAAGTCAAGGGAAGAACATGGGATCAATCCACAAGCGGGCAGACGGTGTTCGTTGAGCCGGATGAGGTCGCGGCGCTGCAGGCCGAGCTTGAAGTGCTGGCGGGGGATGAAGCGCGGGAAGAAGCCAAAATACTAGGATATTTAACAGAATTGGTTGAAAAGGAAGCGTATGAGCTGTCGCAAAATATCGAGATTACGGGCACGTACGATTTTATATTCGCCAAAGCCAAGTATGCAATGACGATGGATGGAGTAGCGGTACAGATCAGTGAAGACGGCGTCAGCGAAATTTTGGGAGCGCGGCATCCGCATTTACTGAAAACGATGGTGCCGCTGGATTTGGTCATCGGCTCAAACTATAAAACGCTTATCATTACCGGCCCAAACACAGGGGGGAAAACCGTCGTCTTGAAAACATTCGGGCTGCTCGCTTTAATGGCGCAATCGGGCCTGCTTATCCCAGTAAATCCCGGCAGCAGATTCGCGATGTTTAACCGCATTATGGCTGTGATCGGCGATGGTCAAAATTTGGAGCAATCATTAAGCACCTTCTCCGCTCAAATCCAGAGCTTGGTCTGCATGATTCACGAGGCTGGGCCGAGCACGCTGCTGCTGATCGATGAACTGGCGGCAGGAACCGATCCGGGAGAAGGAATCGCCTTATCGATAGCGATTCTTGAAGAACTGAACCGGCGAGGAGCAACCGTCCTGGTTACTACCCACTTTAATGAGCTCAAAACCTTTGCCTCGCAGACTGAGGGCTTCCAAAACGCTCGAATGGAATTCGACCCCGAGACGCTCATGCCGCTTTATCGCTTGACGATTGGTCAGGCCGGCCAGAGCTATGCCATTGAAATCGCGTGCAAGCTCGGGATATTCCCGGGCATTATAGAGCGCTCCAGGGAAATGGTGAGTCGGCCAGCCGACAGCGGATCAAGCTTGCCAGCGAACATGAAGGAGAAATCCCAGCCGCTGGTTATGCCGATCGACAAAGGGAAAGTGCTTGGTGAGATTCAGGCTCCGCAAGCAGAACCCAGCGAAACAGTTGAAACCCAAGCAGGAGCTAAAGATCCCGGCGCTATTTTGGAAAAAGAGCCAAAGCAGGCAGCTCCTATTTTTACAGTCGGTGATGCTGTTTGGGTAACTTCTTACGGAAAGATAGGCATTGTTTTCGCGGAAGAGGATAGCCGGGGGCAGGTCGGTGTTATGATTCAGAAGCAGAAATGTAAAGTGAACAGGAAACGGCTCAAGCCCTATATCAAGAAAGAAGAGCTTTACCCGGAAGATTATGATTTGGATATTGTATTCGAGAATAAGGAGAACCGAAAGAAAAGCAAACAGATGAGGAAGCGGCATGTAGAGGGGGTGGAGATCATTCGCAAGCCGGAGGATTAATACACGCAAAAATAGCGGAAAGCCAGGGGATACTTGTTCCCTGGCTTTCTCGCATCTCCTAAAGTTCGACAAATAATGTTAATATTTTTCTATTTTTCAAAATATGTTTTTTGTCATCATAGGTTATGATGGAGTAGACCAGAAGAGAGAAGGTGAATTTATGGCTTATAAGGCACTGAGCAACATAGCCCGGCACACCAATCGCCCCAAAGTTAGTGGGGAACTTATGGACACCATCGAAAACCTGCGATCAGAGTTAATGAATGCTGCAGAAAACAGCAACTTTAGTAGCGAGGCAGTGCTGGAATTAAGTCAGCGTCTCGATAAATATATTGTACAAGCTCAGAATCAAATGCTGGGCAAACAAGATTTTACGGCTGGAGTAGCCAACGCTTCTCGGATAAAGGAATGCACTTCCTCTGAATACCGTTTCGGGTCGACGCTATAGGCGTCGGCATGTTGTGCTCCATCTATGAGCAGCAGTCTTTTAGGCTCTGGTTTATGCTCATACAGATCCTTACTCATATGCGTAGGTACATAATGGTCTTGCGTGCCGTGCACAAACATAACGGGTAATGTACTTTGCTCTACAGCTTTAAGTGGACTTACCTGCTTTAGTCTAAACCCCGCTTTCCGTTCCAGCAGCCTGTCAATCAGGGAGAGGAGCGGGAAGGCGGGGATTTTGTTTAGGACGCGGAGTTGGTAACGCATAAGCTCCGTCAAATCAGAGTAAGGACAGTCGGCGATCACGAATTTGACATTCGGATGGGCGATGGCGAGATATTCCAGAACCGTTCCCCCGCCAAAGGATTGGCCGTGCAAGCCTATGGTGAGATCGCTGCCGTAATTGTCCAGCAGCCAGGTTACCCAGGTCTGGACATCGTATTTCTCATGATAACCGTAGGTCGTATACTCTCCTTCGCTATTGCCGTGCCGTCGCTGGTCAACCAGCAGAACGTTAAATCCTTCCTCCTGGAACAAATCCACATACTGAGCAGATACATGTAACGATACGGTATAACCGTGGACGATAATGACCCACTGCTTGGACTCAGGATAGGTGTCCAGCACATAACCGCTTAAAGCGAGCCCATCTTTGGAAGTAACCTTGACTTCCTTCTTATTAAGCATTTCGAAACGTTCCCGCGAGTAGATTCCGGTTTTTTCCAGATAGTCGAATATATTCTCATAGGTCTGCAATTTCATCTGGGTGATTTGGCGAACCGCAAAACGCGTCAAGAAACTGGCAGCGAGCACCACCGCCAGTACAATAATGATTAGAATAGTGTAAACCATGGGCAGGCATCCTCCTATATTCCTTCCAAATTTGTCTCTTTGTACTATAGTATCACCGAAATGAAGGCAAGAAAATCGAAGAAGCACCAAATTAATTTCAGTGAGAGTGCTCATTTTATCTTTGACTCGTCCTCCCTGTTTGTGATTAGCTATATACGTGTCGTGAAAGGAATGATGCAGATGTATAGATGCGGAGGGCACATACCGATTATTGAGAGCGAAAGACTGCTCTTAAGAAAAATGGAGCGATCGGATGCGGAGCGGATGTTTCAATATTGGAGCGATCCTGAAGTCGTCAAATATATGAATATCCCTCCCTTTGCTTCAGTGGAGGATACTTTGGAAATGATTCAATTGTTAAACGAACTATCGGAGAGTGAAGATACTCTGCGCTGGGGAATCGAGCTGAAGGAAGAAGGCCAATTGATAGGCAGCTGCGGCTTCAATGTTTGGGAGCTGTCGGGGGCCTATCGTGGGGAAATCGGATATGATCTGGGCAAGGAATATTGGGGTTGCGGTTATATGTCGGAGGCGTTGCGCATGGTGTTGTCCTATGGCTATCAGACGATTGGCTTAAATCGGATCGAGGCTCTTGTGCATCCGAACAATGCCGCTTCGCAAAGGCTTCTGCAGGCTTTTGACTTCACCAAAGAAGGTTTGCTCCGGCAGTATCAGAAGACCGAGGATGGTTTTATAGATTTGCTGATGTTCTCGCTGCTCAGACAAGAATATTATTCAGGGGGGAAAGCATGGTGATGCAAGGAAAAATCGGAAGAAGGTTCCCGCTAGAACGCCTTGACCCGCTCAGCAAGCTGATTGCTTTGTTCTGCTTGGCTATTTTTGCGATGAGTACGGAGCATCCGCTTCCGCAGGCAGTGATGCTGCTGTTCGTCTTTATTGCCGCTTTGGCTGGAACAGGAATGAGTGCGCGTCGGCTGTACACACGCACGTTATTTATTGCGGGCTTTGGATTGCCGCTATTTATTCTGACATCGATCTCGGCTTCTTCAGGACAGGCCTATTTTACTTTGGGGCCGATTTCACTGACGGATGGCGGGCTCCTTTATGGAGCAGCCGTTACTTTGCGGATGATGGTATTGTTCCTTTCCTCGCTGATCTATATTGAATCCACAGATGCGAAGGATTTTATCGTTATCATGGCTCAACGCCTGAAATTGCCCTACCGTTTTTTGTTTGGCGTATCCATGGCCCTAACTTTTCTGCCTTTATTAGAAGCGGAAGCCAAAATATCTAATGCTGCACGCCAAATACGCGGTGGACGGGCTCCTCGCGGTATAAAAGAGCGTTTAACAATGGGGCGCAGTCAGTTGTTCGCGATATTTGCCGGAGCGATTCGCCGTGTTCAGCAAACCGCTGGAGCGATGGACGCCAAGGGGTTTGGAGCATATGAGAACCGTACCTATCTCCGTGATGCAACAATAAGGACTAGCGGGTATGTCGTCTCCTTCGCTAGTATATCAGTTCTTGTAATATTGCTGCTTTTATAGCTGATTCTATAAAAAAAGTCTTGACGAACCCTTATTGTTAACCTAAATTAATGTATGTGGTTAACAATAAGGACGAGAGGAAGATTAGAGTGAAGCAAGGGAATGGAGCAGCAAAGAAAGTTTTCGCCGCTTTTACGACGATGGATATTGTGTTGATGGCGATGCTTGCCGCGGCGAACGCCGTAATGACGGTATATTTATCCCCTGTCAACCAAGCGTTGAACAGTGTCGGAGGGCCCATAGCAACCTCCACGATTACGGGACTATATATGGTGTACGGCCTTCTCGCGTATTACATTATTCGTAAACCAGGTACGGCGGTTATTACTTACAGCATCGGAGCCGTTGTCCAGTCCTTTATGGGAACCGCCTATGGAATTGCTTCGGCTTTTGCCGCAGCAGCCTGCTATATGGTTATCGCGGAGCTAGTGTTCTTTATTTTTAAATATCGTAATTGGAGTTGGGCTGTGTTATTGCTGGTGGGCGGGGCAATGGTGCCTATTTGGTTCCTTGTAGCAGCTCAAATGTTTGGCTATATGAATTGGGGCATGAATATTCTGCTTATTGCTCTCGTCGTACGAACGATTAGCGGCGTCATTTTGTGCGGATTACTGACTAAGCTGCTGGGCGATGCCTTGGCTCGCAGCGGCCTGCTTCGCCGCTTTGCCGTTAGCGCTAAAGGCAAAGCGGCTTGAAACCGACTATGACTAATCCGATAATTGAGCTGCACGATACAGCCTTCCGGTATGAAGCGGATGAAGCGCCCGCCGTGATGGGTGTAACGCTTGCAGTTCATCCCGGAGAGTGGATTGCGATAACCGGTCATAGCGGGAGCGGGAAATCGACGATCGCCCAGCTACTCAGTGGCTATCTGCCCCGAGCGGGCGGCGGCATTCGCGACGGAGGGCTTCTCGTTGGCGGGCTTGACCCGGCCGAGGCTGGCATCGCGGAGGTCGTGCAGCGCATCGGTATTCTGTTTCAAGACCCTGATGCGCAGTTGGTTCAGGGGCGAGTAGAAGACGAGGTAGCCTTCGGCCCCGAGAATTTGCGCTTTGACGTGCCCGCGATTGAGCAGCGGGTGACGGAGGCTCTTGCTGCGGTGGATCTCGCGGAGCGGCGATATGACAGCGTCCATGCGCTGTCAGGCGGGCAGCGGCAGCGGACAGCCATCGCGGCAGTGCTGGCGCTGGCACCGCCGGTGCTCGTGTTCGACGAGCCCGTAGCGAGTCTGGACGTGAAATCGCGGCGGCGATTTCTTGCTCTGCTGCGCCAGCTGCATCGGGAAGGCCGCACCATCGTCACCGTGTCTGGCCGGCTCGATGAGCTGGCGCAGGCTGCGCCGCGGCTTATCGTAATGGGCGGCGGCAAGGTGATGATGGACGGGCCGACGGAGGAGCTGCTGGGCCAGAAGCGGGCACGCCTTATAGAGCTGGGTGTGCTTCCAGCGCCAATTTTAGCGGCACCCGCGACGGAGAGCTTGGCGCAAATCAGCGCGGCGGCAGCCGAGGAGCGGCTGCACGGATCGCCACCCAAGCCGTTGCTGCAAATTCAAGACCTGTCCTTTGCCTATGGCAATAACGAACCGAGAGTGCTCGAGGACGTGAATCTGACTCTAAACGCTGGTGAATGGCGCTTGCTCTGCGGGGAGAACGGTTCAGGCAAAACTACGCTGTCACGTCTGCTCATGGGCTTGCTGTCTCCGCCTCGCGGAACCATATGGTGGCAAGGACAGGATGCCGCGAAGCTGACCTTGTTTGAGCTTGCAGGTGATATTGGGTATGTCTTTCAACAGCCGGAGCATCAATTCGTGGCTGCCACTGTAAGGGAGGAGCTTCTCTATGGCCCGCGATTTCAAATGCGCCTAAAGTCTGGCGAGGTGCTGCCCAAGGAAATTGCCGAACGTGCCGAGGAACTGCTGCAAAGCATCGGACTGGCCAATCGAGGTGAGGATTCTCCTTACCTCCTCAGCGGGGGGGAGAAACGGTTGCTTAGCGCAGCCGCTGCCATGATGATGCCGAGGAAGCTCTATATTTTGGATGAGCCTACAGCAGGGACGGATTATGGCGGGGTAAGGGCTCTTGCCGCGTTATGTCGCAGAGCTGTCGCAGGGGGGGCGTCCGTTATTATTATTACCCATGAACCCGAGTGCTTTGCGGGCGAACAATTATCGATATGGACGATGGAGCGGGGCAGACTACAGCTGTAGTCTGCTGCTTCCTTTTTAGATAGGCTTCCTTTATACTAGTAGCTTACAGACATTCATTGGAAAATCGTATAGCTTTGGAAAGGAAGTCATCCCTTTGAATACATCATTGAAACGAAATTATATTTTGGGCGGTTTAATGCTGTCCACCTTCCTCGCGGCAATCGAAGGCACGGTCATCGGCCCCGCGGGCCCACGAATCGTAGGAGATTTGGGCGGTGTAAATCTGCTAAGCTGGGTGTTCACGGCCTATCTGTTGACGATGGCGGTTTCGACTCCGATTTTTGGGAAAATGAGCGATCTTTATGGCAGGAAGCCCGTATTTATAATCGGGTCTTTGTTGTTTTTGGCGGGATCTTTGCTATCCGGACTCTCGCAGAGTATGGAACAACTGATCGTGTTCCGTGCGCTGCAGGGGATCGGAGCCGGTGCGCTGATTCCGGTCACATTTACGATCATCGGCGATATTTATTCCATCGAGGAAAGAGCGAAGGTTCAGGCTTTGATCAGCTCGGTATGGGGAATCTCGTCTCTCGTCGGGCCGCTGCTTGGCGGCTATGTCGTCGATTATTTTAATTGGCGATGGATATTTGGCTTTAATGTACCGTTCGGTTTACTGTCGCTATTATTTATTATGAAATACTTGCATGAGAACATCGAGAAGCGCAAGGTGAAGATTGATGTTGCCGGCGCGATTACCTTTACGATTGGCGTCACGGCACTGCTGATCGGACTCGCGACGGGCGGACAGCAATTCGCCTGGACGTCCCCTTGGTTAATCGCTATTTTGGCGGTCGCTGTAATATCGCTCATCCTGTTTCTCGTCGTCGAGAACCGGGCAGAGGAACCGCTCGTGCCTCTCAAGCTGTTCAAAGTGCGCGATATCGCATTTTCGAACATAGCAAGCCTGGTGGCCAGTGCCCTGCTTATTGGACTTACCTCCTATTTGCCGCTGTGGATACAAGGGGTGCTGGGGAAGAATGCCACGATGTCCGGACTCATTCTGGCGCCGATGTCGATTGGCTGGCTATTCGGCTCTGTATATGGGGCACGCTGGATTATAAGCAAAGGCTCGCGATACACGTCCTTGATCGGAATGGTCATCATTGCTATCGGAGCGACGGGAATTGCCTTTATTGCGGAGGAGACGCCGCTTTATCTGCTGCTCATTTTTAACGCGATGTATGGGATCGGTTTCGGCTTCTCCTTTACGGTGTTTACGATTATCGCTCAATCATCGGTCGGCTATAGCCTTCGCGGGGCTTCGAATGCCCTGAACACTTTCACCAAGTCCATTGGTCAGACGATCGGCGTTGCTGTATTCGGAACGCTGATCAATTTGCGGATCGTTGCCCAGACATCTGCTGGCATGCCTTCCGGTCTTGAGGTATCCCAGGACGACATTAACAATTTGCTATCTCCGGAGAAAGTGCATAAGCTATCTCCCGAGCTGTGGATCGAGCTGAAGCATGTGCTGCAGAACAGTTTGCATACGCTGTTTATCGTAATGGCGATACTGGCGCTTGTTGGCGTGGTCTCGGTATTCGGTCTGCGGAACCGTGCGCCTGAAGCCGGGGAAGAAGAGAAGTTCAATGTATAAAAGAGGCATCATCTCCGCACCTTAACGGGAAAGGGGAGGTGTTACGATGAATGAGGAGTGGAATGTGGATCAAGGCACTTTGGTTAATGCCTGGCAGGAGCAACTGCCTGAATATCTCAATCCTGGCGATTCGACCATAGTTCAGGCTGATCTTGCCGACCCCTACGGCTTGCGGATACATATCAATGCGGAGGGGCGCCAGGATTACTCTTTTGACTTCCAATGCTCTTATTTGGATCGGCGGGAAGTCAAGGTGGAGCTGGTCGATGTGGAGCGGGAAGGATTGACGGTAAATGAGCAATCCGAGCAGGTTCAGAATCTGACGGAGGATTATGTTCGGCATATTCATGAGTGCGCACAAGCGCTTCATCGGATTACCAATCCATCTTAAGGTACAACAACAGAGCATACAAAGTGCAAAAAGCTGCTCCCCTCGTTTTCGAAGGGAGCAGCTTTTGTTGCCGGCACAGCTTAAACTATTTGCGTGCAAGCGGGGCCAGTTTCTCGGCTTCACGCCCCATTTTCTTCAGCAGCGTAATCATTAACTGCTTCTCATCGTTATCAAGTCCGCTCAGCGCGTAGTCAATCCGCTCGGAAAATTCCGGATACAGCTTGTTCATTAACTCTTTCCCCTTCGGTGTCAGTTCGGCAAATATAACCCGCCGATCCCGTGGACAGGGCTGCCGCTGCAAGAAGCCTGCCGCTTCCAGCTTGTCGATCACATAAGTGACATTGCCGCTCTGCAGCAGCAGTTTGGCTCCGATTTGCTGAATGGGCTGAGGCCCCTTGTAATAGAGAACCTCCATCACGGCAAAGGCTGTCGGATTGAAGCCCTGAATTTTGCTTCCCGTTACGGCATGCTCATTGACACTTTTAAAAGACTTGGAAAATACTCGGTACAAGTGCAGTGATAAATCGGTTCCGCGTTCTTCGGTCTTCAACATCATCATCCCGCCTTAATCTATATTTTACATGCAGTCATAGAAAGTAGAGTCAGATCGCGATTGTTTCACACTTATCATGTTAGGGGATACCCGATTTTTTAAAAATATAATTTATCACAATTTACGGTTTTCATATTTAAAACTTGAACAAAACCCGAAAAGTTCACGTTTTATTCAAATCTCGGGACGAAAAGTGTCCTTTGCCCCGGGTCATACTGCACGGCTAAAGAAGCTCGCTTATGGAACAGGCTAGCAGTTTATTACGTATATACTTCTAGAATAATTAAAAGTGGGAAGGGAGGGGCATATGGATACTTTGCTGGAAGCGGATATAAGCGAAGCGGGATACGAGTTCGGAGATCCTAAAATCAAAGAGGTTAATCTAGCTATCCGCCCCGGGAAGCTTACCGGACTAATCGGGGCGAATGGGGCAGGAAAGAGTACTGTGCTCAAGACTATTCTAGGTATTATTCCGTATGCGGAAGCATCTGTCCGGTTTAAGGCTGGCTGTGAGCAATATGCTTATATTCCCGAACACCCGGTATTTTATGAAAATCTGACCTTGTGGGAGCATCTGGATTTGGCAGCCGCGGTTTACGGAATGGGGCAGTATGAGCTTGAGCTGGAAGGCGAGCGCTTGCTGCGCAGATTTAGGATGACTGAGGTTCGGCATCACTTGCCCGGGGGATTCTCCAAAGGCATGCGACAAAAAATGATGCTGATGATCGGCTTCCTTAACCGTCCTGATATTTATATCATAGATGAGCCGTTTATCGGCCTCGATCCACGTGCGATGAAGGATTTCCTCAGCCTGCTAGAGGAGGAACGGCAGCGTGGAGCGGGAATTCTGATGTCGACGCATATGCTTGATACGGCGGAGCGGATTTGCGATGATTTTGTTCTAATCTCAGAGGGAAGAATCGCTGCGCGGGGAACACTTGGGGAAATACGCTCCGCAGCAGCCATGCCGGAGGCCTCTTTGATTGATTGCTTTGATGTGCTGGCTGAGTAAGGTAAGAGGGAGGGAAGGACATGGCAAGTAAGAAAGGACTTGAAGGTCAAATCAACAGCCATTTCATGAGACGCTGGAAGGATCACATCGGCAAGCAATACGGCGTCATTCGATCGGTAGTGGACTTGGCTGTGCTGCTCTATATTGTCGTTCCAGCCATGTTGGTAATCGGGCGGAGCTATTATGTCTTGTGGGTGAAGGAGCTGCCTGTCTGGCTCATGGAGCTTCCCTACCCCGTCATCCCCATATTGTTATATTCCCTCATTTATTTTGGGGGCGGTTTAATGACCTACCAGGAGAGCGCGGACGCTTTATTTTTGCGCCAGAACGAGCGGTGGAGAAAGGGGATCGTTTGGCGCGGTATCGCGGCAAGCCTGGTGGCTCAAGCACTTGTATGGGGACTGATCGTTCTTTTTCTTTTACCGCTGCTTCTCCGGGTATACGCCATGAACGGTGCCGAAATATGGCTTCTATACGCTGTGGTCACAGGGGTCAAGGCGGTGGCGATGCTGAGCGAGAATATGATAGCCATACATACTGCAAGGTGGAGAATAGTACTGTACCAATCACTGGCTCAGCTTGGTCTAGGAGGGCTGTTTGTTACTTGGGCGTTAACATTACGTCAGAGCTGGAGCGTTTCCTTGCTTATTGCATTGATTTTGTTGCTGACCGTAATCTGGCTAAGCCGAGTGCGGATGCATACAGCCGGGCGATTCGAGGCAGAGATTCGTTTGGAGGAATATCAAAAGACAAGGCTTACGGGGATGGTGCTTTCGGGAGCTGTGAGCAGTCCCCGTAAGGCAAAAGCGCGCCCGTGGATCTTCCGCCGTTCGAACCAATTGTTCAAGAGCCGCAACGCTGAGAATAGAATCGCTGAAGCGAACTTGAAGGCATTCTATCGTGGAAGGGACTTTTCTATTTATATACAATTTATAGGAGTAGGATTAGTTGCAGTAGCGATTCCGCCCTTCCCGGTGAACGCGGTAGTATTCTGTCTACTAACGGCATTGCTGTATTACTGGTTAAATGGATTTCGAAAGCTATTTCTGGAAAGGGATCTCCTGGCTATTCTGCCGATGAGTCCTGTATTGAAGCGTAATTCGGCCAGAGCTTGCAATCGCTTGTTATTGCAGCCCGCAATCCTAATCATTGCCGCCGGATTTGGCGTGTCTATATTTGATGCCATTTGGGGCATAGCGTTGGGAATTGCTGCGGCCTTTGCGTTATACATGCCTTATATTGCGAAAATGCTTCTGCGCTAGAAACGGAAAGCGAGCTAGTCTCGCCTTCCTCGTCCTGCGTTGTGGCCTGCAGTGTAGCCAGTCGCGAAGGCCGCCGTAATATTATAGCCCCCGGTATACCCGTGTACATCCAGTATTTCTCCGCAGAAGAATAAGCCCGGCATGAGCTTGGACTCCATCGACTTCGGATTGATCTCCTTTAAATGCACGCCGCCTCCCGTAACAAAGGCTTCTTCAAAAGGACGCGTTCCACTGACTTGAAGTGTGAAGTTCTTGAGCAATTGAACCCAGGTGAGCCAGCTCTCCTTCGGCAAGTGCTCATAGGTTGTGTCGCCGGGAAGGCTAGCCCGCTCAAACAGCAGGGGAAGCAAACGCTCCGGGATGGTGCCTTTAAACACATTTTTGAGCGCCTTTTTCGGCTCGGCCGCAGCCAACTGGCGCATATCATTTTCCAGGCTGCCTGCCTTCATATCAGGGAACAGGTCAATGGACATAGTGACCTGGGATAGGTTGTGCTTCTTCTTGACGCCGCGGATAAAACCGCTGCAGCGAAGGGCAATCGGGCCGGATAAGCCAAAATGGGTGAAGATCATATCCCCTTGGTGGGCTACGACGGTCTTTCCCTTCGGATCTAGCAGCGACAGCTTCACATTTCGTAGCGAGAGACCTTGCAGATCCCGGTTCGTAATGAAGGGCTCTTTGGAGACGATCGGCGTCTCTGTTGGATAGAGCTCCGTAATCGTGTGGCCTGCCGCCTCGGCCCATGGGTAGCCATCTCCGGTAGAACCGGTGTGCGGCACGGACTTGCCGCCAGTAGCAACAATGACCGCAGAGGCTTTGTAGATTTCCCCGGAAGACAGCCTCACGCCTGCAACACCCCCCTGGTTATAGATGATTTCCTGAACCGGATGATGTATAAGAAGCGTGACGCCAAGCGACTTGGCTTTGCCGATTAAAGCGTTGACCACGGTTTTGGCTTTGTCGGACACGGGGAACATTCTTCCATTATCCTCTTCCTTTAGCGCGATGCCGAGCCCCTCGAAAAACGCAATAATATCGCGATTGCTGAAAAATGAGAAGGCGCTGTGCAGAAATCGTCCTCCTCCAGGAATATACGCGATCAGTTCGTCAATATCCTTCGCATTCGTCACGTTGCAGCGCCCGCCCCCAGAAATTCCGAGCTTGCGTCCGAGCTTGTCCCCCTTGTCCAGAAGAGCTACGGCTGCGCCTTGCTCGGCGGCCGCTATAGAAGCCATTAATCCTGAAGGCCCCCCGCCTATAACGATCACATCGTAATTTTTCATAATATGTTCCTTTCATTTGTACTATTTATACTATTTTCAGATAGAAACGCAGAAAATGATTTCTTTAAACATGAAATATTGTAAAACTTTGTCGGCTGTGATTTAATCGAAATGAGTACAGTATTCTTCCGCCTGAGGAGGGAGAGCTTGGATGCAGTAAAAGAGTTTGTATTCCAGATATTAATTGCTAGTTTGCCAGCATTTCTGTTTCCGTTATTATACGAGAAATGGAGCGGTTTTGGACGTAGGTCAGACGATTCTGCCCCGCAATCAACCTATTCATTCGGGTTGACGGCTATTTGTGCTGCTAGTATGCTGCTTTGCGCCTTGTTCTCCCGAACGTACTCGGATATTATTCCGCTAGAATTCGGGAATATGCCCTTGTTTGCACTAATGCTATACGGCAAACCGCGGACGGGTATCGCAATGGGCATCTTTCGGGTTGCCTTGTTTCCACTTTACGCCGCAGATTACACCATTACCAGTATGATCGTAGAAACCGGATTGTTGTTGTTTCCGTTTATCCTAATGTCTGCCAGGCGCTTCAAAAGGATGCAGCGCCAAGACCAAGCCGTAACTCTGTTTCTCTGGTTTGCCGCCGGTCAAATGGCAATGATGGCCTCTCCATTGTTGTCTGGCAGCCTGCAGCAGGCTCATGTTCCTGTACTCAGCATAGCCATCATCATTCATTTAGCAGCTGCTGCCATAGTGAGCAGCTTGTTCAGCTATTATATGGCGAGCTCTATGGAGAAGGAGCAGCTGCACAAGCAGGTAGCGGAGCTATCGGACAAGTATTTTAGAGAGGCGGATAAATTGCAGCAAATTATGGATGCCGCTCCTTTGAATATCATTTTAATAGACCGGCAGGGCTGCATTTTTTCAGTAAATGACACATTTCTTCAATTATACCGAAATGACCATCCCTCCGCGACCAGGGAGAATTTGATCGGACGGAAGCTGCGCGGAGAATGCGGCGGATTTGATATAGGAATGATCGCTTTGCGTGTCGAGAAGACACTACAGGATGGGGCCAAGACAACGGAGCTGTTGCAGAGAGAGGAAAAAGTGTTTTTTACAAGCACATCCCCAATCGTTAAAGGTCATACCGACGAAGTGCTCGCTGCCGTCATTATCGTGCAGGACATTACCGAGTTGGAGACGCTGCGGATGGAACTGAATCACGTAGAACGGCTCAGCCTTGTCGGCCAAATGGCCGCCGGAATAACGCATGAAATACGCAATCCGATGGCGGTGGTAAGGGGCTTCCTACAGCTGATGCGCGAGAAAAGCGCGAACGATCTTGATCATTATTACCGGATCGTGATGGAGGAGCTTGACCGAGCGAACAGCATTATCAACGATTTCCTGGCCCTGGCGCAAAATCGACTCGTGACGAAGGAGCTATGCAGCTTGCATCATATTATTGAAGAGCTTAAGCCGCTTCTGTGGGCAGATGCCAATTTGCGAGGGCAGAGCATCGAGGTCAAACTGGATGAGCGTGTTCCCTTGTTATATTTGAACGCGAAGGAAATCAAGCAGTTGATTCTTAATTTATCCAGAAATGGCATGGAGGCGATGGGAAAGAAGGGACTGCTCACGTTAATGACCAGCTTGGACGAGGATGGTGTCAAGCTGTATGTCATCGATACGGGGGCCGGCATTTCCGCCACGCAGCAGCAGAAGCTGTTTGCTCCTTTTTATACGACAAAGGTAAAAGGCACGGGTTTAGGTCTTCCGTTATGTCTCAGCATCATGGAACGCCATGGCGGCAAAATAACGGTGAGATCCAAGGAAGGGATTGGCACAACATTTATTTCTGTCTTTCCGGTCGATCCGAGTTCCTTGCAAGCGGGCAACAGATAAATCGCTCGACTTAAAGTTGCTTTCCTCCCTTATGAATGTATAATAAAATATAGCTAAACACAGATGAGAGAAAAGTCACAAATCTGTGTCAATCAGTTGTTTAAGGAGTGAAAGCACATGTCTATGTCATTTGACCAATATATGCGCGATATGGTTCAGCCCATGAGAGATGAACTGACGACGTTGGGAATTCAGGAAATGAGAACGCCGGAGGATGTAGAGGCAAAGCTGCCGGGAGCGAAAGGAACGGCACTTGTTGTCGTGAACTCGGTGTGCGGTTGTGCCGCGGGACAATGCCGTCCAGGCGTAGCCAGAGCGCTGCAGCACGATTTGACACCGGATCACCTCTATACGGTGTTCGCCGGACAAGATAAAGAAGCGACGGCTAAGGCTCGTGAATACTTTGCGCCGTATCCGCCATCCTCTCCTTCGATCGCTCTGCTGAAGGACGGAGAACTGGTTCACTTTATCGAGCGCCATCAAATCGAGGATCGCTCGGCGGAAGAGATTGCTGCTGATTTAACCAGCGCATTTGATCGTTTCTGCCGCTAAGAGCTGTCACCAAACGAAACGCTCCGCTAATCCGGTATTTGCCGATTAGCGGTTTTTTTTGGAATTTATGGCTCGGAAATGATTGTACTTTTTTATACTAACTGTATTTGTTGTATTTACATGATCGACTTTATTGCTGCATGTCCAAATAGTTGGAATTAAGATACATGAAATCCATCTACGCAGCTCCCAGCGCGCAGTGCTTCGCTGCATGATGGCGGTCGGTCGAATGTGCCAGAAGATGTCATCATTAGTAGCATGAAAAGAAAAGAGGGATGGAGCTATGAGCTTGCAGCAGGAGATCATTGAGCGGCTAGGCGTAAAGCCGAGTATTAATGTCGATGAGGAAATTGCGAAGCGTGTCCAATTTTTAAAGGATTATGTCAAGAGCGCAAGAGCCACCGGATTGTTAATCGCGATTAGCGGCGGATTGGACAGCGCTGTAGCCGCAGGACTCTGCAAACGGGCAACGGATGAACTGACCCGGGAAACGGGCATGGAGTATATGACATTAGGTGTGTTTCAGCCCTACGGCGAGCAGGAGGATATAGTACATAGCTATGAGACGGCTAAGGCCTTCGGGTTGGCTCATACGCTGGAGACGAATATCGAGGATACAGTGGATGAAATTGCTCTGGAGGTGGAGCATGGGATGAAGGCCATCGGACAATTCAGGCATTTGAGCGTACCTGGTAAAGGGAATGTGAAGGCCAGGGCACGAATGGTTATGCAGTATGCCCTGTCCTTTGAACTCAATCTGCTCGTTGTTGGAACCGATCATGCTTCAGAATCCATTGCCGGATTTTATACCAAGTGGGGAGATGGCGCAGTGGATCTTATGCCTCTTAGTTCGCTCAACAAACGCCAAATCCGGCAAATCGCAGCTGCGCTTGGCGTACCGGGTAGCATCATTAACAAAGCTCCGACCGCTGGTCTGTGGGCGGGACAGAATGATGAACTAGAAATGGGCGTTAGTTACGAAGATAATAGTGACTATTTAGAGGGCAAGCCCGTTGATCCTGCAATTCAGAAGCGCCTAGAGTCCTATTTTTTGAAAACAGAGCATAAGCGCAGTCCGATTCCACGCATATAACTTGGCGGGCCAAAGGCAGAAGTCCTGCATCCTATAAGGAATACAGGACTTTTTCCATATTTTACGTTGGATACGTCCATATAAAAAATTTATTGAATCTTTCTTTTAGACTGATTCGTATATATAGCTAGAGTGTGGAAAAAAGCGTGGTATATTTTAACAAAACCATATTTGTTTCAAAGAAAAGGGAGGAGTAGAGTTGAAAAATTTATTCACAATATTTACTTCACCAAGGGAGACATTCGAAAGAACAAGGGAAAATAAGCTGGCCTGGATTTTACCTACGATTTTGGCGCTGATCCTTGGTGTTGTTACCATTGCTTTGCAGATGCCTTATTTGATCGAGCTATCCAGACAAACCATGCTGAAAACCGGGGGCTTGACCCCGGAACAGGTAGAACAGGCGGTTGGCCTGACCTCTACGATGAGCTATGCCACCATCATTGCCGGTACTCTCTTTATGATCTTCTTCGTTGCACTTTTATTAATATTGTTGAATTTGATCGTGCGTGGTGAAGGCAAATACCTCCAATTCGTCAATGTGGCCGCTTATGCGAATTTGCCGTCCATCATCGGAGCGCTGTTGACGATTGCGCTGGTGGTTGTAATGGACGCCCGATCCTTGACCGATGTTACGATTAGTCTCGGAGCGTTAGTCCAGGACAAGACGGGAATGATGTTCCGCGTTCTCTCGTTGATTAATCCGTTTACAATTTGGGGGTTATATCTGTATATCGTTGGAACTGCAACTATGATGAAACGCCCAGTGAAGAAGGTCGCGGTTTGGATTGTAGCGGTATGGCTGATTTACTCGTTTATTACAGTTCTATCAGTTCCAGCAATCTGAGTACATAGGATAGGGTGATTATATTGTTTAAGAAAAAGTGGTTTTGGGGCGCCATACTGGGCTTGGGCATTATTGCTTTAGTACTTGCAAATATGACGAATATGAATCGGGCGGTATCTGTAAAGACGACCGAGGTGTTTGAGGGGCTTATCACGGAACAAATCTATACCAGTGGTAAATTGGAAGCAGGAAACAGCACGGATATTTATTCGCCAACCACTGGGGTCGTTGAGAAGGTCGAAGTAAAGCAAGGCGACACGATAAAGCAAGGGCAGGTTCTGATGACGCTGCAGATTGATGACGTCAAAGAACAAATCGAAAAGGAACGCCTAAGCCTCGAAATGATTGAATTGGAGCGCCGCGATGCGAAGAAACAGCATTTCGATATGTTTAAACAGCAGATGACCGAAGATCCTTCGGCGGAAGTGGAGGAGCTTGATTTATCCTCCTTCGATCTCCGGATTCAGAACAGCAAACTAACGATTGCTTCATTAGAAAAAAGGTTGAATAACCGCGTAGTCTATGCTGAAGAAGACGGGGTGTTGACTCAGGTGCTTGTCGATCCCGGGCAAATGATTGCCGAGGGCGGTCAAATCGCCACCGTCGTAGACCTGTCGTCCTACAAAGTCAAAGCGAATCTGAACGAACTGGATGCAGGCAAAGTAAGCGAAGGGTTGCAGGCGATCATTACTGGCGATTCCATTGAGGAAAGTTATGAGGGAAAGGTTTCGTATATGTCCCCGATCGCTATTCTGGCGGATCAGACCTCTAAGGATGCTTCCGTCGAAATGACGGTGGAGTTAAGTCGCACATCTCCAGAGCTTCGTCCTGGATATAATGTAACGATTGAACTGGAAATTCCGGATAAGGAGCGGATGCTACTTCCGCTGGATGCGGTTCAATATGAAGGGGAAATAGCTTTCGTATTCAAAATTCAGGACGGAACCGCAGTAAAAGTCGAAGTGCAGACGGGCAAAGAAAATGAAGAGTACATTGAGATTGTGTCCGGTGTTGCAAAGGGGGAAAGTGTTGTCTCGGAAGGAGCTAATCTGCTCAAGGACGGCGACAAGGTGAAGCTGCCATGATTACCTTAAGGGATATATCGAAAGTATATAAGAATGGCGAACTGGAAGTACAGGCCTTGCAGCCGTTGAATTTAAAGGTGGAGCAGGGAGAATTTGTGGCGATCATGGGCTCATCAGGTTCCGGGAAATCCACACTGATGAATATTATCGGCTGTCTTGATGTGCCTTCTTCCGGGGAGTATGTGTTGGATGGCGAAGAGGTTCATACTTTGGATGAAGAGCAACTGGCTCGTGTACGCAATCAAAAAATCGGCTTTGTCTTCCAAAGCTTCAACCTGCTCGGCAGGCAGACCGTGCTGCAAAATGTGACTCTTCCGATGATGTACGCGGGAATTGGCCGTGAGCAGCGCAATGAACGGGCGCTTGAGCTGCTTAAAAAGGTTGGGCTGGAGGGGCGAGTGAAGCATCGGCCTACCGAGCTCTCGGGGGGACAGCGACAGCGTGTAGCTATAGCAAGGGCTTTGACGATGAATGCTCCGATTCTGCTTGCGGACGAGCCGACAGGAAACCTGGATACGAAATCATCCCATGAAATCATGCAGTTATTCAAGGAGATTCATCAGGAAGGAACGACTATCGTACTGGTTACCCACGAGCCTGATATTGCGGAGAATGCGGATAGAATATTGCTCTTCGGCGATGGGCAAATGCTCAAAGATACGCGCAAAGGAAGTGGAACGACATGAGCATATGGGAGAGTATATGGGTCGCGCTCGACAATTTGCGGCTGAACAAGCTTCGTTCGTTCCTCACGATGATCGGTATCGTATTTGGCGTAGCGGCGGTAGTTACTGTCGTATCGATCGGTCAAGCGGGTCAAAGCTCCATCTTGTCCATCGTATCTGTTTTGGAAGACGGCTATTTTGTCATCTATGAGAACCAAATGGAGAGCAGCGGCAACGGGAAGACGGATTTCCGTCTTCGCGATTTAACGGAGATCCGAAAGTTGGATGGAGTTAAGTATGCATCTTCATCCTTACCGTATTCCATGACGATGAAATACAAAAAAGAGACGCTGCGCTTTACTGTTACGGCTACGACATCTCAATCGAATAAAATGCAGAAGATTGACATAGTTGCCGGGCGCTTTTTCACCTCTCAGGAGGAGCGAGGCCGGCAAAAGGTTATTGTAGTAGACAAGAAATTTGCGGATAAGGTGTACGGCTCTGAGCAATCAGCTGTTGGCCGCAAGTTGGTCCTATCGGACGGAACGTTTCGCATTATCGGCGTGTATAAGCCGCAGGAATCGATTCTGAGCGGGTTTGAAGGGCAGCAATACACGGGCTTCGCCCCGATAACTGCCATACCGGGAGGGAACGAGCGGTTTCAGGCGCTTGAGGTAGTTGCCTCGTCGCCAGAGAATACGAATGAGACCATGCAGATGGTAAAGAAGTGGCTAGCTGATCTGAACAATGTGGATCAAAATGCTTATATGTCTCAAACGGGGAAAGAAGCCGAGGAAATGGTTTCAAGTACCTTCTCGATCTTACAGACCATTATCGGCTCCATTGCGGGCATTTCGCTGCTTGTCGGCGGGATCGGAGTTATGAACATCATGCTGGTCTCGGTCACGGAGCGGACTCGGGAAATCGGGATTCGCAAAGCGATTGGTGCTACGCCGGGTACGATCATGCTGCAATTTATGATTGAAGCGGTGGTGCTGTGCTTTATTGGCGGAACGGTAGGCGCATTGCTAGGACTAGGGGCAGCCTTCCTCTTCTCGAGCATTTCCGGCTGGCCGTTTGTCGTATCTGTATGGGCTATTCTACTGGCATTTGGATTCTCGGCAGCTGTAGGTATTTTCTTCGGACTATACCCGGCCAACAAGGCATCCAAGCTGCATCCGATCGAAGCATTGCGTTATGAATAATGATAGAAGCCGGGCTGTCCGTTCTAACGGATATCCCGGCTTCTTTGTCAATTACTTAATTAAGGATAAGGTCTGATTAATAAACAGCAGACTGGCTTTGAGCGCCTCCTCCAATGGGGCGGTCGTTCCTTGGAAGGGATGGACGGTATTGAACGTATGATTGCCGCCGGGAATATGAATCCAGGGAATATCCGGTCTGATGGACACGAGACTACTTGAACCCTCCCGGAGATGTGCTCCGTCGTTCGAGCCTTGAATCAGGGCGATCTTAAAGGTGGCCGAGGGGATGCGTTTCAGAATATTGTATCGCTCCTGCTGGCGCTCCAAATCCTCCAGAATGGCAACGTCCAGCGGCATTTGTTGTCCTGTCCGCCCATTCATGACGTAGCTTCGTCCGTTCTCGCGCATTTCTTGCTTCTGAGCCTCAGTGAACAGATCAAGGCTCGTCACTCCGTTCCAAGACAGAATGCCGGTTACGTCTTCCTGATGATCGAGGGCATATACAAGGCAGACACCGGCGCCGCGGCTATGACCGAGCAAAAAGAGCGGGAGAGAGCGCAGCTTCTCCTCCCGCCGGAGGTGAGAAATCAATGACTTCAGATCGTTAAGCTCTCGTTCGTATGTATTCACCGCGAATCGTTCGAGCTCCGTGAATTCGAGGGGGTTATGGCCAATGCCATTGTGGGAAAAGTTGAATGTAACCACCTCATGATGCTTGCTTAGCTGTTCAGCAATGTAGGGGAACATGCCCCAGTCCTTAAACCCCTTATACCCGTGAGCGATAATAATAAGGCCAGCCGCTTCATCTCGGGCAGGGAATCTAGTGCAGCGCAGCATATGACCGCCTTCCAGCGGAATATTGAAATCCATCGGCATTTTCAAACGCATCCTTTCGTGACAGGTTTGAGACGGTTAATGATTATTTTGTGTTATTATACCATATTGAATTGGATTCATTGCGAGTCCCAAATAGCCTGCATTTCAAATATTGAATTTGGAGGAGTTTTTTGGTTTCCAGCTTATGCTCGCTTCACCCGAGCTTCACTGCTACAATGTGAATGTGTTAAATTAGGCTGCTTAACTGAAATATGAAAATGTTCTCTTTAACAGTCCTCCTTAAAGGAAGTGATGTTGTTGATATATGGCATTGGTCATGATGTTGTTGAAATAGAACGGATGCGAAAAATCGTAGACGGAGCTGTCGGGGACAGGTTTATGAAGCGCGTGCTGACTCCAGCCGAACGCGAGCTGCCGGGCAGCAAGGCGCGTCCAGCAGAATTTCTGGCCGGACGCTTTGCGGCAAAAGAGGCGATTAGCAAGGCGTTTGGCTGCGGCATAGGAAAGAAGCTAGGCTTCGCCGACATGTCGATATTGCCGGATAAATACGGTAAGCCTCATGTTATTTTGAAGCCGGAAGCATGGCAGAGGTTGGGAATGGCGGCTGGATCGATAGGCTACAGGGTGCATCTCAGCATCACGCATGAACGGCAGCTTGCTTCTGCGTTCGTCGTGGTGGAGAGGATAGAGAGTGTGTAATAAAGGGGAGAGCAATCAAATCATGGAAGAGAAATGGAGCTTGGAAAGCAGAGAGTATTTCAGTACGGAGCTGCTGTTATGGTACGAGCGGTCAAAGAGAGATCTGCCGTGGCGCAGGCATCGTGATCCTTACTATATTTGGATATCGGAAATTATGCTGCAGCAAACTCGCGTGGATACGGTAATTCCATACTTTTATCGGTTTATTGAACGGTTTCCAACGATTTCTAGTCTGGCGGAAGCGCCGGAAGAGGATGTGTTGAAATGCTGGGAAGGGCTCGGTTATTATTCTCGTGCCCGTAATTTGCAGGCTGCTGCCCGCCAGGTGATGGAACGGCACGGGGGAGTGGTACCGAGCGACAAGGCGTCGGTATCGGCGTTGAAGGGCGTGGGCCCTTATACGACGGGAGCCATTCTCAGCATTGCCTTTAACCAGCCGGAGCCGGCTGTGGACGGCAATGTGATGCGCGTTCTGTCGCGCTATTTCTTCATAGAGGAAGATATTATGAAGACAGGAACGCGCATGCTAATGGAAGGGCTCGCGGGAGCGCTGATTCCGGCAGGCCGGGCGGCGGATTTCAATCAGGCTTTAATGGAGCTGGGGGCGCTGGTGTGCACCCCGAAAGCTCCTCAATGCCTGACCTGCCCGGTCATGGCGCATTGCTCGGCGCGGCTGGAGGGCGCTGAGCTTCGCCTGCCGGTGAAGAGCAAGGCGAAGCCGCCGCGTCCCGAGTACAGGCTCGTCGCCCTTGTAGAGGGCGAAGGAGAGCGGGAGGGACGCGTGCTCGTGCGCCGGCGGCCGGACACGGGGCTGCTTGCACGGATGTGGGAGCTGCCCCATGTTCCGGCGGCGGCCAAGCTCGGAGAAGCCACCGAGCTTCCGGACGGTTCGGCGATGAACCATCTGGCGGGGGCGCTGGCCGAAGAGGGCACTTATGTGCGAGCGGAGGGGCCATTCATGACGGCAGAGCATATATTCAGCCATATTCATTGGTATTTGCGCGTCTTTCGTTTTCAGGAAGCAGCGGCTCTGAGCGCATTGGCGGGCTTTGCGGAAATGGCGGTTGCCGAACAGCAGGAAGCTTATCATGAAGGAGAGCGGGCGGAGGAGTACCGCTGGATAACAGCTGAGGATATGAACGACTTGGCCTTTCCTAATGTTTTTATTAAAATTCTTCGCCAATACTTTGCGGAGCAGAAAGTGGAATAACAATAAAAGCAGACCAGGATTTGTTCTTGGCCTGCTTTTTTACGTTTATTTCTTCATGAAGCAGAGTTGGGCTATATTTCCTGCTGCTGATCTGTGTTGAATTTTGTCGTTTTTTCCTATTCAAGCATCCGGTTTTCTACGTCCTTCATGTTGTTCTGCTGATCAGTCTCCCGGTGCTGCGGTTCTACAACTTGTCCCTTCTCCGCTGGCGCATCTTCGCTAACGCTGCGAACGAAGCTGCTGAATTGCGTTTTTTGCTTGTCGGCCTCCTGCTTGGATGTCAGAAGCTCCTGCGGATCATTCGTAAATTGCTTTGACGTGTCGTCGGTCAAGCTAACCCCTCCTTTCAAGGTAATCTATGTTAAGATTACCCGAAGACGTCATTTTCAATCGAAGGAAAAGACTTAATGGAGCCCCGCGCTGACCGCAGAGTATGTTATAATGTATGACAGGCTTCTTTGCCTTGAATTGTTTTGATTACCCCGCTGTTCATTCGCTTCTTAAAATTCTCTTAATAAATTGGAAACAAATGGACTCCATTTAACCATGCGATAACAAATCCTAAATTTGGTAGAACACATCGAATTATGCACTTACATTTCCATTACTAGAATAATTTTTATCGAAAAATAATGTAAACGCTTAATATAAAGCGCTTTCAGAAGAAAAATGGTGTATTTCCCTGATTATTATGGTTTAATGGACAAGTAAGGAGTTTTTCCTCGATTTTTGTCTAGATTTAATTATTCGTTGGATGTTAAAATGGACCGTGTGTTTTACATGAATCTATCAAGCAAAGGAAAAGGGAGATCATAGCATGCGTATTCGTTCCTTCCAGTTGAGTGATGCCAATCAAGTGATGGAGCTTTTGCAAGTCGCCTTATCAGAACAATGCTACGAAGACACTAAGCGGGCTTTTGCCAGACAATTGTCCTGGGATTCGGAGTTGATTATGATTGCAGAAGCCGATGAGGAAGTCGTTGGGGTGTTGATCGGAACGATCGATCAAAATCTTGGCTGCATTTATCGAACGGCAGTTCATCCCGAATACCGTCGTCAAGGGTATGGCAAAAATCTGGTTAACGCTATGGAACAGCGATTCCAGCAGCGCAACATCCGCAGAATTGTGGTAGCTGGCGATGAGCACAATAAAGCCCTCATGCCGCTCTATGAAGCAATGGGATACGGAGCAAGCAAGTTTTTGGAAGCATTCCAGAGCTTAGGTATCGCAGCAGCCCGTTCGCTGTAAGTCTATAAATAAATCCAATGCCGCGCGGCGGATAAATTGGATAATGATCTCGGTGATGAAGAAGCATATCTTCCGTCCGTTGCATTTGGGCGATAGGTATGCTTTTCTATTATTATAGGTACAATCAGGAGAATGTTCGGAAAAGAAGTGAGGTAGAGATGGAAAACTTAGAAGCTGAGAAACGTACTGCCGAAGAGGCAGAGCAGCAGCATATTCAGAATAAGTGGGTTCGTGAGCTGTGGGATTTCTGCAAGACGGCCGGAATTGCATTTATTATTATGCTGCTTCTGAATATGTTCGTATTTAACTTGTCAATGGTCAAGGGTGAATCGATGCAGCCAACGCTAGAAGAGCGGGAGCGGCTTTTTGTAGATAAAATCGTTTATTATTTTGCGTCGCCTCGCAGCGGGGAAATCGTAGTGCTTAAAGATCCCAGCACAGGCCCCGATAAGAAGCATTATCTCGTGAAACGGGTCGTCGCTACGCCGGGAGATACGATAGAGGTGCGGGATCATGTATTGTATGTGAATGGGCAAGCTCTGAACGAGCCTTATACTGATGTGCAAATCGAGGATCGGGATTTTGCAGAGATTCGCCTCGGGGATAACGAATATTTCGTCATGGGCGACAACCGCCATTATGGCCGCAGTAAGGATAGCCGCAGCTTCGGTAGTGTGCAGAAGAAGGATATTGTGGGGCGTGCAGAGTTTGTGTTCTGGCCTATAACAAAAATCAGAGGCTTATAAAATAAGAGGCTTGGAGGATATCTCTTGAAGGAGATTATGATCTACACCGATGGAGCCTGTTCTGGGAATCCGGGGCCCGGGGGATGGGGAGCCGTGCTATTGTATAATGGCCACCGTAAGGAATTGTCGGGCGGCGAACCGATGACGACGAATAACCGCATGGAAATCCAGGCGGTCATTTCGGCTTTGGAGCAATTGAAGGAGCCGTGTCACGTGAAAGTATATAGCGACTCTGCTTATGTTGTGAACTGTTTCAAGCAGGGCTGGATTCGCAACTGGTTGAAACATGGCTGGAAGAACAGTAAAAATCAACCGGTCGAGAATCAGGATCTATGGCAGGAATTATGGCACCTGATGCAGATTCATCAGGTTGAATATATAAAGGTTAAGGGACACAGCGATAATGAGTTAAATAATCACTGCGATTTTTTGGCGAGGGAAGCAATCAAACGAATTTCACGGTAATGCCGGGCAAGCCACTGAATAGCAGGTCTATTACCTCTAGGGGGGATCGGAGATGACGAAAATGCGGCCTATGGCTGAAGGCGGTCAGAACAGTATGAAGCATTGGGCCCAGCTGAAGCAGGAAATCAAGGAAGCCGCTTATTCCATGGGAATCGATGATATTGGATTCGCTTCGGCTGACCCGTTCCTGTCGTTAAAAAATGTGCTTCTGGATCGTCGGGCTAAAGGATATGAATCCGGATTCGAAGAGCCGGATATTAATAAACGGGTATACCCTGAGCTGTCGCTGGAAAGACCGGCATCTTTAATTTCTATAGCAGTCGCCTACCCATCAAAGCTGGAAAATCCGCCAAAATCGGAGCCAGGCATGCGCCGCGGAATATTGGCAAGATCGGCCTGGGGGCAAGATTACCACACCATTCTGCGCGAAGCGATGGCAAGATTGGAGGAGTTTATCATGCAGCGGGTAGAAGGCGCCCGGATCGAAAGCATGGTGGACACGGGAGCTTTGGTCGATCGTGCCGTGGCAGAGCGGGCGGGGATTGGATTTAAGGCAAAAAATTGTATGGTCATTTCACCGAAATGGGGATCGTGGATTTACCTTGGAGAGTTAATCACGAATATTCCCTTCGAGCCGGATGCTCCTGTCACCGAGGATTGCGGAGAATGCACCAAATGTATCGATTCCTGCCCGACGGGGGCTCTTGTCGGCCCTGGCGAACTGAATGCCAAGCGCTGCATTTCTTTTCTGACTCAAACGAAGGGCTTTATTGAGGATGAGTTCATGAGGAAAATAGGCAATCGCCTGTATGGCTGTGATACTTGCCAAATTGTGTGTCCCAAGAACAAGGGCAAGTCATGGAATCATCGGCCGGAGCTGCAGCCGGATCCGGAGACAGTCAAACCGCTGCTTTTGCCCATCCTTGAGCTGAGCAATCGGGAGTTCAAGGAGCGGTTTGGTTCCAGTGCTGCAGCCTGGAGGGGCAAAAAGCCGATTCAGCGAAATGCAGTAATTGCGCTTGGGAACTTCAAAGATCGGGCCTCTATGCCGAAATTAATAGATATCATGCGAAATGATCCAAGGCCGGTCTTAAGGGGGACAGCCGCTTGGGCTTTGAGCCGGATCGGCGGCGAGGAAGCGTATCAAGCGATCATTCGGGCCATCTCTGCCGAGAAGGACGAAGAGGTGCTTGAACGCTTGCATGCTGCGCAAGGTAAGCTGCGGGAGGAAGAAGCAAAGCTGGAGGCTGAGGATTAATATGGAATCGAACGTACAACCGCTTGTATTGCATTATACGGAAATGGACTCGCCCATTGGCATACTGACCCTTTGCGCGAGCGATAAGGGGCTGTGTCATATTGAATTCGGCTCATTTGCGGATAAAGCAGACTATCTAAGAAAATGGGCGGATCGTTACTATCCGGGAGCAGGCTATATAAGCGCTGATAAGCCGCTGGTATTAGCGGTCGCTCAGCTTGGCGATTACTTCGCCGGGACACGTCGAAGCTTCGATCTTGCCTTGGATTTTCGAGGGACGGAGTTTCAGCGTAAAGTATGGGGAGCCTTGCTTGATATTCCCTACGGTGCAGTTGTCTCCTATAAGTCAATCGCCGAGAGCATCGGGCAGCCTAAAGCGGTTCGCGCTGTCGGCGGAGCCAACAATAAAAATCCGCTGCCGATTATTGTCCCCTGTCATCGCGTGATAGGCTCCGGAGGAGCGCTTGTCGGATATGGCGGAGGATTGTCCATCAAAGAGAGCCTGCTCTCTTTGGAGCGACGCAATTATGATAGTACATTGACATAAGGCGATATGGATCGCCAAGGGGGATTAATTCATGAGATTCATGAGTATTGAGGATATCGAACCGGGGCAGTACCTTGGCAAAACGGTGTATTCTTCTAATGGAACGGTGCTACTGTCGGCTGGAATCCAGCTTACGGTCTACATGATTAATACGTTGAAGCGTATTGGCGTCACTATGCTCTACATCAAGGATCCCAATTTCGAGGATATCGAGCTGGAAGAGGTGCTTAGTGATTCCACGAAAGAAATCATTTTCAAAGACATGAGCCATACGCTGGAGGCGGTAAGATCCGGCAAGGATTGGAGTACGAAAAAGGTCAGTGTCAGCGTAGAGGCGTTGCTGGAGGACATACTGAATCACCGGGGCGTATTGCTTCAGCTAACGGACATTCGAACGACCGATAATGATGACTATCTTCATGCGGTAAATGTATGCTTATTATCCTCGATGATCGGCCTCAATATGGGGCTGAATTATTCCCAGCTCAAGGATTTGGCAATCGGCGCTTTGCTCCATGACATTGGCAAGGCGAATCCACTGCCGGAAGGGGCATCGGAAAATGAATTGGACTATCATCACACATGGAGAGGATTCGAGGTACTGAAGAATAAGCGCGAGTTTAACCTGCTGATCGCTCATACCGCTCTTCAACATCATGAAAGCTTAAATGGCAGCGGGCTGCCTCGCGGACTAGACAGTGAAAGCATTCATCTGTTTCCCAAAATTGTAGCTGTGGCAAATAAGTACGATAATCTGATTGGCGGCGGTGGGGGCAATGCCGAACGCCCGCTGCTTCCACATGAGGCATGCGAGCAATTGATGGCATCATCCGAACATGAGCTAGATCATGAAGTGTTGGTCGAGTTTACTAGAATCATCTCGGTATATCCGAACGGGACTTCAGTCCGCCTCTCGACGAAGGAGACAGGCGTCGTTGTGCGGCAGCACAGAGGCTTGCCGGGGCGCCCGGTCATTCGCGTCATTCGAGGCTCAGGAGATGAGCTGGATGTGAAGGAAATAGATCTCGCTGTGGAGACGACGACATTCATCGAAGCGGTATTGGCTTAAATTTAAGAATTTAATTTGCTAGGTATGTGAGGGAAATGATATTATAGCTTGAGGTACTCAAGCATACCACAACAAGAATGAAACAATTGATCACAATACAGGGGTGGCTAAACCATGAATTATGTAGTTCCTATTATTACACTGATCGTCGGCTTGATTGGCGGCTTCTTCATTGGCGTATTCTACTTGCGCCAGCAATTGACGAAGATGCAGAATGATCCACAAATGCTGCAGAAGATGGCTAAGCAAATGGGCTATAATTTGAATGGGCAGCAAATGCAGCGCGCCCAACAAATGATGAAGAAGCAAGGAGTGTCTCAGCCGCAAGGCCGTCGTAAGAAAAAATAATAGGTTTCATATTTTAGCAAAACAACACACTCTGCTCCCTATCTAGGGAGAACAGGAAGGAGGAGGCGCGAGTGGCAGGCGTCAAAGATTATGTAAATACCCAGGTTGGAGCCAACCGGGAGAAGATAGAACACCACGTTCGTGAAATCTTGAAGCTGATTGGCGAGGATGTTGAGCGGGAAGGTCTTATCGATACACCGGCTCGGGTAGCTCGGATGTATGAAGAAATATATGGCGGTTACGAGGTGGATCCTCGCGATGTGCTTGGAGTTACGTTCGAAGAGAACCATGAAGAGCTTGTTATTGTGAAGGATATTGTGTATTACAGTCAATGCGAGCACCACACGGCCCCTTTTTTCGGCAAAGTGCATATCGGCTATATCCCCAGCGGCAGAATCGCTGGTCTGAGCAAGTTAGCTCGTTTGGTAGAAGCAATCACTCGCAGATTGCAGGTGCAGGAACGCATTACGTCGCAGATTGCCGACATTATGGACGAGGTTCTTAAACCACAAGGCGTCATGGTCGTTGTGGAAGGAGAGCATCTCTGCATGTGTGCCCGCGGCATCAAGAAGCCGGGAAGCAAGACCGTAACCTCGGCCGTGCGGGGGACGTTCCGTACAGATGCTGCGTCCAGAGCAGAGTTTTTGTCGCTGATTAAGGAATAGTGACTCCTACGCTCAAAACCCGAAAATACACGCCTTTATGGCGTGTTTTTTTATTTAATCTTAAATTTTTTAATCAACCCATTAATGCTATTCCATTAATCCTCGAATCTGTTTGGCGCCTGTTCGCCTATTGAGGAAAATCCGCTGAATCGAGGCGAGAAAGGGAATTGTTGCTCCTGTTCATGAAGCACGATGATTTACATCTTCACTGCATCAATGCACTTGAGCTTTAAAACATAGCCTTGCAATGTTGATCCGGGGTGTAATACAATGCTTCTAATTAACAAACACCATATGTTCAAACAAGCGATGATGGAAAGAGTAAGCGAAAGAACGTTCCTGACAGGAAAGGGCTGCCACCGACTGAGAGCACCCGGGCGAAGGTTCTCCGCTGAAGTTCATTCCGGAGCTGGTAGGCTGATAAGCTGCATGCTTCGTGCAGATGGTAGGTTTACCCGTAACCCTTGCGTTAAGAGGCTCAAGTGAGATGTGCTTGCTTATTTCGGCATATCTAATAAGGGTGGTACCACGACTCCTCGTCCCTTTCCGGGCTGGGGGTCTTTTTGTTTTTATAAACCAGAAAAAAATGTGAGGGAGAGATTTCAGATGAGTCAAGGGCGTTTGGAGCAATTAAGATCGGAGCTCGATTCCGTTAATCTTCAGCTGTTGGAGCTGTTGTCGGAGCGGGCGCGGATCGCCCAGGAGATCGGTCAGGAGAAGCAAAAGCAGGGAGTTCCTGATTTTGATCCGGTACGCGAGAAAAAAATGCTGGATGCTCTGGTGGAGCATAATCAAGGTCCTTTCGATAATGAAACAGTCCGTCATTTATTCAAACAGATTTTTCAGGCATCGTTGAAGCTGCAGCAGGTCGACCATAAGAAGCATTTGCTGGTCAGCCGGAAGAAGAAGCAGGAAGATACGCTGGTTCAACTGGGCAGCACGGTGATCGGAGGCGGCACACCGGTGATGATTGCAGGGCCATGCTCGGTTGAAAGCTACGAACAAGTGCGCCAGGTTGCAGCTGCCCTGAAGGAAGCGGGCATGACGGTCATGCGCGGCGGTGCGTTTAAACCGAGAACATCGCCTTACGATTTTCAGGGCTTGGGTGTGGAGGGCCTGAAAATTCTGAAGGACGTGGCATCCGAATTCGGGCTGAAGACGATTAGTGAAATCGTGGATCCAGCGCATGTTGAGCTTGCGTGCGAATACATTGACGTTATTCAGATCGGCGCACGGAATATGCAGAACTTCGAGTTGTTAAAAGCGGCGGGCAACGTTCGGACGCCGGTATTGTTGAAGCGTGGTCTTGCGGCTACGATCGATGAGTTCGTGCACGCTGCCGAATACATCGTTTCCCGCGGCAATACACAGGTGATGCTGATTGAACGCGGCATACGGACGTATGAGAAGGCTACGAGAAACACCTTGGACATCTCGGCGGTGCCGATTCTGAAACAAGAAACGCATCTTCCTGTGCTAGTGGATGTAACGCATTCTACAGGGCGCAAAGACATCCTGGCCCCTTGTGCCAGAGCGGCTCTAGCTGCGGGCGCAGACGGTGTCATGGTTGAGGTGCACCCCGATCCGTCAACAGCGCTCTCCGATGCGGCCCAGCAGCTTAATATTCCGGAATTCCATGATTTCCTGGCAAACGTGAAGAAGTCGGGATTGCTATAGAAAATGTAGTTTCAACATTCTTTAAAAAAAAGATTCGCATCGTACAGGATAGATGCTTAATGGCTATGGTTCAACCCTGCCTCTAAACGTAGAGGTGGGGTTTATTTTTTTAGATAGTTGAGGGAATTTCCTATATAAAGTGCAATCAGTAAGTACTCTTTTTACTTTTTTAAAAGAATTGCAATATTTACATTTTTTCAAAAATGAAGCAAACTGTTAATTAAATGATAAAAAAGTTATTGTTGGATAGTTTAGCAGAAGTATCATTTGAATGATTGGTGATTTTAGGAAGGGACTTGGATACTTATTTATCAAAAGAATTTCTAGAGGGCAGTTAGCAAGAACTTGTTAATAAATGTATGAAACTCAGTCAAAGTGGTACAACAATAGTTCTGATGAGGTGAAATATGGATAATAATTTATTGTTGTCGGTTAATAATTTATGTAAAACGTATACTGCTGCTGAAAGTCGTATATCAGCACTAAAAGATATTACTTTCGATTTAAAAAAAAGTGAGTTGCTGATTGTAATGGGAACAAGCGGCTCTGGAAAAAGTACTCTTCTACAAATTATTGGTGCGCTCGATAGTCCTGATCAGGGGACAATTTCCTTAAACGGCGTTCTCCAAGACAAAATGTTTATGGAGCCGTATGCTACCCAGTACCGAAGTGAAAATATAGGTTTTATATTTCAGTCATTTCATTTACTGAAAGATCTATCGGTTGAAGAAAATATAGCTTTGCCATTAATTCTTAAGGGAGCCAGCGGTTCGGAAATAAAAAGAAAAGTGAATGAAATGCTTGATTTAGTCGGATTAACTTCATGGAGAAAGCAACGGCCTATGCAACTTTCCGGTGGACAGCAACAACGAGTCGCTATCGGCAGATCACTTATCATGAGGCCGCCAATCATACTTGCGGATGAGCCAACGGGAAACTTAGACTTCAATACATCAAGAGAAATTTTAAATGTATTGATAGAGATGAATAAGCAGCTGAACCAAAGTATTATCCTTGTTACGCATGATGCAAATGTCGCCGCTTACGGGGATCGGATATTGTTTTTTCATGATGGCGAGATAGTAGATACATACGTCAAAAATACTGAAGAAGCAGACATGGACTGCATCATGGATAAGTTAAGAAGCATTATGGAGACAGCATCATGATAAGGTCTATTTATGGTATAGCCTTCCGTTTTTTTAAAACAAATCGTTTCATTTCTATTTCCTCGGTTCTTAGTGTAACAATTGCGGTATGTATTATTTTGGTTATGACCATGTTTGTTTCTAATGCCACTCAATCTTACCGTGATGATATAAAAGAATTATATGGAAATATGGATATGATGGTCGGCTTTAACCTGGAACAAGGAAGACAAATTGATTTGAAGTTTTTGGATCAAATAACATCAATTCCAGGGATAGAGCAATCATCTCCTGTCTTGATAGATCGCTTACGGATTGATTTACTTCAAGACGATGTATACACCGTAGGAGCTGAATCTGATGACCTGGTTAAAAGTAAATATGACTTTACTGAGAGTATTTCCGGTAATGAAGCGATTATAAATGCTGGGCTTGCCGAAGCACTAAATATTACAGTAGGTCAGTCTTTAAAAGTCGAAAGTAGAGATTTTATAGTAAAAGAAATATTAGAAGATATTAAAGGTTTGGGACCTGTATCAGACATTCTAATTATACCGAGAAGCACCTTTAAGGAATTGAAGTATACTCTAACAGGTGTTGTAAATGAATCGACCTATATTTTGATTAAGAATCAGCCTAGGATGGACTCTTATGAGATAGCTAGATGGCTTCGGCAAATCGACGAAACTTTAAGAATAGATATTATTGAAGAGGAGCCGGATATTAAGGCTAATTTTCAATCCTTGTGGATATACATCACCTTATTGTCTTTATTAGTAGTATTCATTACCGCACTATTAATCATATCTAACATTCAAACATATTTATACAAATATAAGCAGCAATTCGCGATTATGCGTTCCATGGGTGCAATGACGCACGATTTATTTAAAATTATTTTAATTCAATGCTCAATTATTAACTTAGTGGGGGGAACACTAGGATATATAGCCGCTTTTATCGGATTTAAGTACTCACAGATATGGTTTGAGCAATTGTTTAATATTTCAGTTGAAGCTCTTACTTTTAACTATAGTTTAGCCCTTATTGTTCTGGTGTTAAGTGTAGCTATACTAGAACTATTTATGTTAATACCTGCATATCGTGGTAGTAGAATTTTGCCGCTGCAAATGATGCAAAGTAATGAGCAGGCTGACTTTTCATATTCGAATATGCGGCGTATATTTGGAAGAACAGTTATTTTTTTTGGGTTATTTCTCCTGCCTTTTGGTAAAGTTCTTGCCTCTGCTGATAGTCAGGTTTTACTTATCCTATTAGGATTATTATTCTTGATATTAGGTGTTTTTATATTGTTTCCGTTCTATCTGTCACCGCTATTGATTCGTTTACTGCCATTGATTCAACGTTTATTTGGTAAAGTATCCTTTGTTGCAGTTAAGAATGTAATTCCTCAAGTGAGGAGAAATACATTCGTCATATTTATTTTGAGTTTGACAATGATGATTACTGTTGTTGGATCAACCCTAATGTCAACGATACAGAGAAATGAAGCAAACTATATACGGGGAAATTATCCCACAGATATTGTCATAACAAGTCGGTTTAATGATCCCTCCTTAATTAACTATACAGATCTGAAATCTGCTGCAACTAAGGTTGAGGGCGTTATAGGGGCTAGTACGCTAAGTTCTTATAGCTCGATAAGCTTAATGCATGATGGGAGGTATGTATCTTTCACATATTCTTTAGCAGATTTGAAAGAAATGATGAAGCAAGATTTGTTGCCAAACTATGATAATAATTCAAATGATAATGTTTATATTACTCAGAGGTTTGCATCGAAATATGACATTAGGGAAGGAGATCTATTAGAGCTTGGAATGTATTCTAATGCAATGCAAGAAATTATTTCAAGAGGTCAAGTTACAGTGGCAGGAATAGTGAAGAAATTACCTGGCTCTCTTGGGGACATGCTTATTGATTGGAGCAATGAGTCTTACTTATGGGAATTTACAGTCTTAGATAGAATGTTTATTAATGTGTCTCAGCCGGTCGAGCAGGTTGCTGGTCAATTAGAAACGTTAAAAGGGCAATTCCCCGGAATTCAGATTGATAATTATGAGCAGACAATGCAAGCATCCAAACAAATGTTTTACCAACGCTGGTTCTTATTCATTATTGTACTAGTTGTGATGCTGGTAAGTGTATTAATGGGCGTTATAAATACTTTGGTCAATAATATGCACAATAAGCGTAAAGAGTTGGCGATTCTTCGGACTTTATCTGTAACTCGTAGTGGAATAATTAGGGTTGTTTTAACGCAGGTGATATTATATATTTCCATTGGTTTGCTGCTAGGGGCGGTAATCGGGGTGCTATTAACATATAGTCTAATGTTAATTGATCCTGTGGGTATTTATATTAATTATCAGGCGATGGGAGTCCTCGCAGTTACCGTAACAGGCGTAGTTGTTTTAGTGTTATGGCCGTACTCTATTTATATTGGCCGCAGAAGCTTACCGCATGAACTCACTCAAGATGGCTAAAAAGAATGGCTGCTTTTTCGGAGAGCTTCCGAAAGGCAGCCATTTTGTTGTTGCTTTTCTATTTAAAACGGCTGCCACTTCAGCTTCCTCGCCTTTTCGAAACGTTCGGCAACTTCCGGCCAGTAGACAACCTTCCACCAGTCGGCGATGTATTTGGCCCGCTCGTTCTGGTGCTTCAAGTAATACGCGTGTTCCCAGACATCAAGCGCGAGCAGGGGAACGATATCCCATTGCGATAGATTTTGATGCTTCTCGGCTGTTAAAATTTCCAAACGATGAGCACGCGGGCTCCAGACGAGAATCGCCCAGCCTCCGCCTTCCACTTTATCGGCAGCATTGGTGAACTGATTCTTGAAGGCATCATAGCTGCCGAAATCCTTGCGGATTTGCTCGGCAAGCTCGCCTTCAGGCTTGCCACCCCCTTTGGGATTCATCGTATCCCAGTAGATGGTGTGGAGATAATGGCCTGCGCCGTTAAAGGCCAGCTCCCGCTCCCAATGCTTCACAAGGTCGAAATTGCCCGACTTTCGGGCTTCCTGAAGCTTTTTCTCTGCTTTGTTCAAGTTATCCACGTAGCTCTTGTGGTGAATATCGTGGTGGATTCGTACCGTTTTCTCATCGATATGAGGTTCTAATGCGTTATAAGGGTAGGGTAGAGGAGGCAGCGTATGCCCGCCGATCGGTACGGGATGGTCTGAATTGCGGGAGCTTTCGCCAATGAAATTAGTGTTAAGATTTTCCGGGACAGATGCTTCTGCTTCGGATTCTGAACCAATTGCTAATGAAATTGCCGACAAATCATCCAGTGTAGATGAATTCTGATCGTCCGCTCCAAACGTTTGGTAAGAAGAGGGGGCAATTTGCTGCATGTCTGTAATCGCGGGGATTTCCTCCGTATTTCGCTTTATGGCCCCAGGGGAGTTCAGCGTTTCTAGTACCCCAAGGAAATATTCAGATTCGCGGATAATGTGGAGCAGCACCGTTTTGGCCAGAGGGACGGACTTGACCGCTGCACTGCAATCAAGAATGAAATAAAGCTGTCTTATAAACTCTTGGGACTGCCGGAATGCCGTATCCAATAATTGTTCAGTCTGCTGAATTAATTGCGGGTTACAAGCGGCTTGCTGGGACGATAGGGCGTATTGCAGCAGTTGGTTTGCCACGATTAGAGTCTCTTCAAAAACCTTCTTCCAATCGTCCAACTGCTGGACATAATAGGGTTCAAGCCCCGGAACGATCGCTTTGATGACGTCGGTATGCTCGGCTTCCTGTTGTTTCCAGAAACGGATTTCCTCCAGAATGCGGACAGGCAAATAAGGCCCGTAAACCAATAGCATCGGGTTAGCCTCCTTCACGTTTAATCAACATTAACAGTTTATGCGAGCGAAGGCTTGGACTATGCTATCTGTTACACGGGCTTTGTAAATACTGCTGCTACTGTGCTGGTTTAAAGGTTTCGATCCGGCTAAGGAACTCGGAAACCTTACGTAAATAATCCCTTGGATACTCCCGGAAAATCATCTCATGATAGGAGCCTTCCACGATCCACACCTCGGAAGCCTCGTTCGTCTGATTCTCGGCCAATTTCTCGGCTATCGGATAAGGGGCCTTCTCGTCCTCCGTTCCATGAATGAACAATGTAGGGAACGGATAATCCTTTGATTTGACTTCGGTATATGGAATTTGGCGCATGCTGGTGCCGTTCAATACGGGCAGCAGCAGGCCGATGATCTCAAGGGATGGACGCCGCGGCAGATCGATGTGCTGGCGTATATTATGATACATCGTATCGGGCTCCAGCAAAAAGGTGCTGTCCAGAATCATGCCGTCAATGTCCTCGCTCGATAGCGCGGCCTGCAGAGCCGTTCCCGCTCCCATGGAGAAGGCCCATACGACGATTTCCTCCGCGCCTCGTTGTTTGGCCAGGTTGATCGCCCCGAGCAGCTGCTCCGCTTCTTTTTTGCCGCCCGTGGCTACCTCCTTGCTCTTCTGGGCTGCAAATCCATAGTCAAACATAATGACATTGTAGTTCAGCCGGTTCGCATAATGTGCCAGGTCATACATCGGTACCCAAGGCTCCTCCCGATTCGCGCCGTATCCATGACTAAATACGATGGTTTTACGAGAATCGTCGGCCGGAATGTACCAGCCCTGCATCATGCGGCTGCCGTCAGCTGCTGGGAATAGCACATCCTCATAGGTTAGATTTTTAGATAGCTTTGGGTTAGAATACAGCGGGGCTACGTTAGGATTGGACAATACCCAGGCAATGTAGCCATGAAGAACAATGAAGCAGAACAGCAGGAAAAATAGAGCGGATAACAGCAGAGCGACTATAATATGCTTAAAACTGACATGACGCGTAGTCAGTACATCGATCGCTGGTGATGGAGTGTCTTTCAGTCCGGAATTTAAGGGAAGATCACTCCGGGTTGTTGGGCTCATGTTCTTCCCTCCTCATTATAATTAATATAATATATGCTCGGTGAAGCTCTGGGAATAAAGATGTTTTCAATTAAAGGCATAGTTTTATGTCGAATCAGGGCGATTCTTATAGAATTATCGTAAGGCAATAGGTTTAGAAAAGTCAATGATAGTGTGATAAAGCACACCATCCTGCATTGACGATTTAGAATGGATTACATATAATTTATGTAACCACGTTTCACGTAGTGAAACTTTTGGAGAGGTGAGGTCGGATGGAAGACCGTAAATTAACCGTGCGCGCGGTTGAACGGGCGCTTGATATATTAATGTGCTTTACGAAGGGGAATGAGTTTGGTTTAACGGAAATCGCCAGCAGCATCGGGTTGCATAAAAGCACGGTACACCGGCTGATGACGACGCTGGAGGAGAAGGGGTTCGTCATTCGGGATACGGCCACAGAGAAGTATCGACTCGGGCTAAAAATATGGGAGCTGTCCGCGCATTTATCGCAAAGCGATGATCCGGCCGTCCTGCTGCTTCCGCAAATGGAGCAGCTTCGCGACCGGCTCGGAGAGACCGTCAGCCTGTATTTGCGGGATGGGACGGATCGCTTGAGAATACAAGCGGTTCAGAGCAATCAGGCGATTCGCAGGGTGGCTGCGGTCGGCGCCCGTTTGCCGCTGTACGTCGGCGCATCGAGCAAGGTGCTGGTGGCCTATGCCGAACAATCGGTGTTGCAAGCAGTGCTGGACAGCCCGGACTGGCCGTCAGCTGTGGATAAGTCACAATATGTCGCTCAGCTTCAAGATATTCGGCGGCTCGGATTTGCAACGAGCTATGAGGAGCGGGAGCCCGGGGCAGCGGCGGTGTCGGCGCCGATTTTCGACCGCAGCGGCAAAGTTGCCGCTGCCTTGTCTGTATCGGGTCCGGTCAGCCGGCTGTCGCCAGAGACGCTGATTGAATTCGGCCCTGTGTTGATTGAAGCGGCTCGGGATATGGGCATGATGATTCATGCCTAGCAAGTGAATATATGTAATGGTAAGAAGAGGCTGCGGAGCCTCTTCTTTTGTTTGTCCATCCAAATCTTACGAAAATTAGTCATGATCCGTATGAGGAGTTACCCAACAACAATAATTTGTATATGAAAAATTGTTTAATTTTCCACGTATCATAATTCCTCCAACATTGATAATCTTTAGCTTAAACTATTGAAAGGGGATACAATGTTGAAGCAGACTAAAAAAACAAACCGAATTAAGACAACAGCTATTTTACTTTTGATTTTTGTAACCGCTTTTACGATGCTGTTGCCTGCACCTCATGCTTCTGCGGAGCAGATGATCCAGGTCAATTATCTTCCCCCAGGCGGTGAGAATTGGAATAAGCTTCGTGATATCGAAATTAAAGACAACGGCTGGGGCTACGGTGCAACGGTCACTGAGCAGGTGTATTTAGAGCAGGATGGACGCAAAGTTGAAACGAATGACTGGTGGGCTGATCAATTAGTGATCAATGGCTGGCAGTCCTTTGATCTTAGCCCTTATTATGAAAACGGCACATTGGAGTTCGATATCGTCGGTGAAGAAGGCGGAGAAACATTCAATATCGGCTTTCGTGATGTCGTACATGAAAGATTAGATGGCAATGGAGACTTTTTCATGGATAATGATGGATCGCCAGAGGAAACGAGCATTGATGCGCAGGTCAATGTTGGCGATTACATCCAGGTAACAACCGAATGGCAGCATGTCTCCATTCCGCTCAAGAATATTTTTGAAAGCGACCCTCTGTTCGATGCAAGCAAAGTTCAACTGTTCAAAATGTCCGGCAATGACACCCCGATTACTTTCTGGATTGCGAATATCAAGGTAATTTCGCCAGATGTGGAAAGAAGCTATGCACCAATTAAGGTCAATCAGGTCGGCTACTTGAACTATGGTGAGAAGTACGCAAATGTAAGCGGTTACTACAATGAGTTGTCCGCTGTTGTAGGCACGCCGTTTCAAGTGAGACGAACTGCGGATGATAGTGTGGCCTATACTGGCTTGCTGACTTTAGTTGCCGCGTATGACGAATTGTCCGGCGAGAAAGTGTTAAAGGCCGATTTCTCCTCGTTGAATGAAATTGGCAAGTATTATATTACTGTCGATGGTGTCTCTGAGCCGTCCGTGCATTTTGAAATCGGGCCCGACGTATATGACGACCTGTTTAAGGACGTTCAGAAATTCTTTTACTATCAAAGAGCGAACGTTGATTTGCTTCCTGAACATGCGGGAGAATTTGCTCGTACCGGGTTACATAAAGATGCTGACGCCAATCTTCCTCTCCAATCCAATCCGAGTGTGACGATGGATGTGTATGGGGGCTGGTGGGATGCTGGAGATATGGGTAAGTATGTAACCGCCGCCGCCACCGCTGTAAACGACTTGATGTGGGCTTATGAAAGCTTCCCGCATCAATTTACAGATGGTCAACTAAACATTCCTGAGAGCGGGAACGGCCTCCCGGATCTGCTGGATGAAATCAAGGTTGAAACTGACTTCTTCTTGAAGATGCAAGAGCAAACGTCTGGTGGATTTTATCCATATGTGCTTCGTGAACCTGCGCCTGAACGCTTCATCATCGATGGAAATGGACCGGATAGTATCATTCCGACAGCGCAAACTGCCACAACTGTAGGGGCATTGGCGCATGCTTATATCGTAATGAAAGATGTGCCTGGCTTGGAGGATTATGCGGATACACTACTTGCCTCTGCAGTTAGAGGATGGAATTATCTTGAAGCGCATCCTGAGTTTATTGGTCAAGCAAAGGATCCTAAAAACGATAACGGGCCTTACTACGATGATGACGACTCAAATGATCGCTTTTATGCGGCAGCCGTGTTGTATAGAGCTACAGGTGAAGCTAGATACAGCGATTATGTTGTAGCAAACTATCAAGCATTCGAATCCAAATTCGAGGCGACTGACTTCTCACACGGGATCGGCAGTCTGGAGCAGATCGGTTTCTATCATTACATCAGTGGCCCGGCTCCAAGTGAAGAAGTAAAAGCATGGTTCGTGCCGAAGTTCAATGAATGGAGAAATACCGTTATTGAAACAGCAACACAAGGTGCGGTATGGCGCAACTCCACGAATAAAGGATTCTATTGGGGCGCCAATTCCAACGTGGCTGGAGTTGCGATCAGCTTAGATATTGGTAGCCGCGTGACCGGAGAATATGATGAACGCATGATTCAAGTAGCCAGCGGCAACCTGAACTATCTGCTTGGTATTAATCCGCTGCAGCTCAGCTTTATTACGGGCCACGGGGAGAATCGCGTTCACATTACGCATCATGAAATTTATATGAGAGACTTTATTAAGGAAATGCCAAACGGCTATATGCCAGGCGGCCCGAACAATAGCAGCGAAAAGTTAAACTTCCCTGCCAAAGCGTACAATCAAGCGACTGTCGATTGGGAGAGCAACGAGCAGGCGTTGAATTATAACTCGCCGCTCATCTACTTGACCGCATTGTTGGCTGATGTAAAAAATCAGACGTTCTCTGAAAGCATCCAGCTAGACAGCGCAAACGGCAAATTGTATGTCGGTGAGACAACAAAAGTGACAGCAACTGTAACGCCGAATGACGCATCCTTCAAGAAGCTGCGGATTGCTTCTGCTGACGAGAATGTTGCTAAGGTTAGCAATGTGATTTACAAAGAAGAAACTGGCATTACAGCGTTTAATGTAACAGCAGTTAACAAAGGGAATACAGAGATCCTCGTTGAATCGTTGGACGGTAGAATCCAAGCAAGCTATCAGGTTGAGGTTACTTCCAGCAGCGATTCTTCTGGCTCAGGCTCGGGCTCCGGTTCCTCGTCCGTGGAATCAGGACACAGCGGATCGGGAACAGTAACCGACTCCCCAACGAAGAGTGATAAGCAGGATGGCACAGTGTCTGTGACCCTTGAAAGCTTGGAGGAAGCAGCAAGCAACGCTAAAAACGGGAAAATGACGATTCCGGTCAATACAGCAAGCGGCTTGAAGAAAGTCGATGTAGAGCTGCCAGCCGACTGGTTTGCCACTATGGATGCTGCTTCTATTCAATCCATTTCGATTGAGGCGCTGGGTGTCACTGTTGAGCTTAGTCAGGCATATCTGAAGGCGTTGCCCCTAGAGGGGGCGCGTAAGCTTTCGATCGGTATTGCAGTTATCGCTTCGGAGGAGCTTTCTGCCGGAGTACGTGCACTTGCCGGAGACAGCCAAGTCTATGAAATTACACTGACGGTAGACAATGCACGTATCCAAGAGATTGACTATCCGGTGACGATAAAGCTTCCTTATAAGTTGAAGGAAGGGGAAAACCCAAACCAGGTTGTTCTTTACAATGTAGAAAACGGTATAGAACTCGTCAATAATGGTATTTTTGATAAAAAGTCAGAGAAAATCAGCTTTCTGCTGAAGAATTTCGGAAAATATGCGGCTGTGTACTCGGATGTTAATTTTAATGATATTGACGCTCTGCCAACTATAACAAGCGATGCCATCCGTGCGATCGCTGCTAGAGGTGTCGTTATCGGCAAAGAGCCAGGCAAATATGATCCATATGGAAAATTGACAAGAGCAGAATTTATGCAGATGCTGGTGAAGTTCTTCAATGTTGCCGATCATGATGCTACTAGCAAATTTACCGATGTCAAGGAGGGCGCTTGGTATTACAGAGCGGTGGCATCGGCTGAGAAGCTCGGTATTGCTCAAGGCAAAACCGATGGCACGTTTGGCAGGAACGATGTCCTGACTAGACAGGATATGGCGGTTCTTCTTCATCGTGCACTTCTCGCTAGCGGCCATTCCCTGCAGGCGGGTGGACAGGCTGTTCCAGCCTTCACCGATGAAGCGGATATTGCTGTATATGCGAAGAAAGCGGTTGAATCACTGAAACAAGCCAAAGTACTGGAAGTAGAGGCAAACGGAAGCTATGAACCGAAGTCGCAAATCAACCGTGCGGAAGCTGCAGTTTTGATGTATAACTTGTTGCATATTATGAATAATTAATCGAAATGGACATGCCTTCAGCAGTTCTTTTTAGAGCGGACAGGGTTAACTCTGCTTTCACGAAAGCTGAACTAACAAAATAGCAATTAGGGCCGCAGAGGTTTGATCTGCGGCCTTATTTCATAGAATCTGCACGATGTATTCATAGCTATGAATTTTTTATAAAAGGTTTTAGAGCTAGTATGCCAATCTCAAAAAAAGGAGGGAGCATCTTGGTAGCGTTATCCGCCTAGGAAGATAGCGAGGACGACGGGGATTGCAATAGCGATCGGAACAACCCAAATCAATGGATGGGCGAAGTTGAGCGTCCAGCCGATGCCGACTCTTTTTTCCACAAAGAATGAAGGGTCATCCGGATTATAATAAAGAGCCCCGAGCTTCCAATAATCGTCGTCGTTGGCAGGCTGAACCGGTGAGCCGGTCTCTGAGCGTTCAACCCTGCTGCCGCCTTGCCCGGTCGTAAAGGAGAGAGCTACAGCGAAAAGGACGACGAAGGCGGGAATGAGCAGGCTGACAAGCATGACGATGCTGTTCTCGAGCGAGTGTATCATATTCAACTGAATGAATGAGAACAGGCTGAGGAGAGCTAAAGCAGACAATAGGGTGAAGAGCGACCAGCGGCGGCGGAAGATCATGTTTTGCCGAAGGGAGCGCTCTGGATTTCCGGCATTAAGCTGTTGCTTGCTCCGCTGGATACTCCAGTTCACAAAGATGAATAAAGCAATAATTAGCAATTGCATGATGTTAGGAAATAATACCGTTGCATAAGATTTTGCCGCGCTGTTGATGACATTGCCCTGCATATCGAACTTCATCGCGATTTCTGCGGGGATTCTGTCATAGTACACGAGGGCTGCGGCTGTGCTGATCAATGTCAGGCCAACATGAATCCAATACCATTTATTTGAGACAACCAGTTTCTGGCGGTGGAAGGAAGTATCGACGGCTAACACTGTTTTTCCTTTGGCCGTAGCGGGAAGGGAAGCCTTGATTTTCTTCATTTTGAAATGAAAGCGCAAATTGAGTGTGATCGAAATGAGAACGATGAGGCTGATGACGGCACTCAGCAAAGCACCTTGAAGGGCTGCATTGCTCAGCATGGAAGCGTAAAGTCCGGCAAAGAGCAGGGGAATGTATACGGCTAAGCTGATCCATGCGTACCGCTTACGCATTTGACGAAGCGGCTCGCTGCGAAATGTCTCCTCGCTGACCGAAATGCCAAAGCTTACTGTCTCTCTCGTTAAATAAGGCATGAAAGCAAGGGTAGCTACAATGGGAATAAACATGAACACGAGCATAAGGGTAAACAAAATGGGCATTATGCATTCTCCTTTTCGCCATCGGTCTCTGTAATTTCTCTATGGATTTGTTCGAGCAGATCCATTAACTGCTGTTTGTCCATCCCTCGGCATATCGCCTCAGCAACGATCGGTTTCAACTGACTGTGCTGCTTCAGCATGAAATCCTTCGTAACCGGGGGCATGCCATCCGGATCAACGACGACGCCGCGCTGGCGGTGCACTTGAATATAACCGTCCTGCTTGAGCAGGGTATAAGCCTTGTTTACGGTATGAAGGTTAATGCCGATATCCGAGGCCAAGCTCCGAACCGAAGGAAGCGGCTCGCCCAGCTTCAATCGTCCGCTGGCAATGCCTTCGATGATTTGGTTGACCAGTTGGGTATAAATGGGAACATCCGATTGCATATCCAGTTCAATGATCAATATGACACCCCCTAACTAATATTTGTTATACAACTAATATAACAGTTAATACGAGTATAGACAATATTTTTTTGAAAAAAAAGAATGTCCCACCCTAAATCGGGTAGGACATCCGTTAGAACAGATGATGATCTTAAATTAATTGCCCGCTTGGATCATTTGACGCAATACGGTTTGCAGAATACCGCCGTTATGGTAGTAATCCACATCGACCATGCTGTCGAGGCGAGCAGTCGCCATAAATTCAAATTGCGTGCCGTCTTGGCGAGTAGCTACAACGGTCAACTCCTGGCCAGGCTTGACGTCATTACTGAGTCCGATGATGTCGAACGACTCTGTGCCATCAATACCTAGCGTCTTCCAGCCATGCCCCTCTTGGAATTGGAGTGGAAGAACGCCCATGCCGACCAGGTTGCTGCGGTGAATCCGCTCGAAGCTTTCGGCGATGACGGCTTTCACGCCAAGCAGGTAGGTTCCTTTGGCAGCCCAGTCACGGGAGCTTCCCGTACCGTATTCTTTACCAGCGATAACGACGAGGCTTTGTCCGTTCGCTTGATAATTCATCGAAGCGTCGTAGATCGACATAAGCTCATCCGTAGGCAAGTACTTCGTTACGCCGCCTTCGGTACCAGGAGCAACCTGATTCCGAATCCGAATGTTGGCGAACGTGCCGCGCATCATGACTTCGTGGTTACCGCGGCGAGAGCCGTAGGAGTTGAAATCCTTGCGGGCTACGCCATGATCGTTCAAGTAAATGCCTGCCGGGCTCGTAGGCGAAATGTTACCCGCTGGCGAGATATGGTCGGTAGTCACCGAATCCCCAAGCAGAGCTAGTACGCGGGCGCTGCGAATGTCAGCGATGTCCTGCAGTCCCTCGCCGATTTTCTCAAAGAATGGCGGGTTCTGAATGTAAGTGGATTTCTCATCCCACTCATACAATTCGCCTTCTGGAACAGGAATTGCATTCCAGCGCTCGTTTTGCGTAAATACGTTTTCGTATTTGCTGCGGAACATTTCCGGTTTTACAGAAAGGCCGATCGCTTCCTTGATTTCCGTCGAAGTTGGCCAGATATCCTTCAGATATACCGGCTGATCGTTCTGATCGTATCCGATTGGATCGTTCTGCAGATCGATATCGACAGTTCCCGCTAGCGCGTAAGCGACAACAAGCGGTGGTGAAGCCAGATAGTTGGCTTTCACTTGAGCGTGTACGCGGCCTTCAAAGTTCCGGTTACCGGACAGTACGGCTGCTACAGTAAGGTCGTTGTCGGCGATCGCCGCGCTAACCTCATCCGGAAGTGGACCGGAGTTACCGATACAAGTCGCGCAGCCGTAACCGGCAACGTGGAAGCCTAGTGCTTCGAAGGATTCGATGAGACCGGCTTTCTCCAAGTATTCGGTAACGACAAGGGAGCCTGGCGTCAAGCTGCTCTTCACATAACCTGGCTTCTTAAGACCGCGCTCGACTGCTTTCTTCGCCAGCAATCCAGCACCGATCATAACGCTTGGGTTGGAAGTGTTCGTACAGCTCGTAATCGCGGCGATCGCAACGGCGCCTGTTCCCAGCTCGCTTGTACTGCCGTCAGGATGCTTCACGGTTACTTTTTGATTGATCTTCTCATCGCTAAGTCCGTATCCGCCTTTATCGATTGGAGTCCGGATTACGTCGTTGAAGTTTTTCTTCATCTCCGTCAGTTCAATACGATCCTGCGGACGTTTAGGACCTGCAAGACTAGGTACGACAGAAGCGAGATCCAGCTCGATTAGATCCGTAAACTCAGGGTCTACGGTGCTGCTCGTACGGAACATGCCTTGCGCTTTGTAGTAAGCTTCAACGAGAGCGATTTGCTCCTCGGAGCGGCCTGTGCTTCGCAGATAAGCCAGCGTCTCGTCGTCGACTGGGAAGTAGCCGACTGTAGCGCCGTATTCAGGTGCCATGTTAGCCACCGTTGCGCGGTCAGCCAGACTGATATTGGCAAGACCCGGTCCATAGAACTCAACGAATTTGCCGACAACGCCTTTCTTACGCAGCATTTGCGTAACGGTTAGAGCGAGGTCGGTTGCCGTAGCGCCTTCGGTCAGGCTGCCCACCAGCTTGAAGCCGATAACTTCAGGGGCAACGAAATACAGCGGCTGACCAAGCATGCCGGCTTCGGCCTCGATACCGCCAACTCCCCAGCCAACGACACCAAGTCCGTTGATCATTGTCGTATGGGAGTCGGTTCCGACGAGAGAATCTGGGAATACGACGGTTTCGCCGTCAATCGTCTTGGTAGCGGCAACCGAAGCGAGATACTCCAGGTTGACCTGGTGAACGATGCCCGTAGCCGGAGGAACAGCACGGAAGTTATTGAAGGCGGTTTGTGCCCAGCGAAGGAAGCGATAGCGCTCCTCGTTACGCTCGAACTCAACCTTCATGTTGTATTCCAGAGCTTCCGGCGTACCGAATGCATCGACCATAACGGAGTGGTCAATAACGAGATCAACCGGTACGAGCGGGTTGATCTGCTTCGGATCTCCGCCAGCTTTCTTAACGGTATCGCGCATGGCAGCAAGGTCGACAACGACAGGAACGCCCGTAAAATCCTGAAGAACGATACGGGCTGGAATAAACGGAATCTCTTTATTCTCGTCCCGGCCTTCGCTCCAGCCGGCGATTTGCTTCACATGCTCTTCAGTAATCGCTCTGCCGTCAAATTGCCGAACGGCTGCTTCAAGCAGCACTTTAATGGAGAATGGCAGCTTGGAGATCGGGCCGAGTCCTTGCTCTTCCAACAATTGCAGATCATAGTAACGGTAGTTCTTCCCGCCGACTTCAAGGCTGCGGGAAACAGAGAAAAAATCTTTCGTTGACATGAATGTACCTCCTTGTTTCACTAGATGAAACGGTATTTCAAAATTATCACTACATTAAGTATACCGTCCTCCTTGTTGCGAGTAAAGAACTTTTTGTTGGTAGATCGCCTGTTCTTTGCAGCATATGACGCTGATCCAGCGCTTTTTTTCCGGCACATACTCGTTCCTGTTTCTTCATATAAATGGGAATGATGAGGAGGGATTTCAAAGTGAGTGATGAATGGAGAAGAACGTTATCCCTATATGTAAATCAGCACAATCAGGATGAGGTTGACTATCGTCCACGTCATGCGCACACCGAAGCCATCGTGGCTGACTTGGAATATTTGCTGCGCAGCGGTGAGCGAAAGCGCAGGCTTGAGGAATGGTATAAAGAACGCTGCGCGACCCCGCTTCGTTGTGAGACACGAGCCAGACTGCTGCGAGAAATCGAGAATCGCGCCGGCCAAATGGAGGTGGAGCTGCAGTTAGCCCGCAAGACATCTTATGAAAAAGGGGGCGCTCGACACCAGGAGGAAATTATCGATAGGCAGCGTCTGACGCTTGAGCGGGAGGACAACGGGTGGATTATTACGCGGATCGAGCAGCCCTTAAATGAGCGCCATGCTCCGTTTAAGCTGCCTGCGGAGGCTGCCAGCGGGGAGGGGGGCAGCTCTGGGACGCAGCCAGGCCCCTATCTTAACAAACAGCTGCTCGGTACCCGAAGCTCGCGAACTGCTCCCTATCGACGCGAGGATGCCGTATTGTATGCGGATCGCTGGTGGGATGGATATAACCCGGAATTTGCCGCATTTGAGGTGGATTGTACGAATTATATATCCCAGAGTCTCTTTGCAGGAGGAGCCCCAATAAACTATACTGGAAAAAGAGAATCAGGCTGGTGGTATAAAGGATATGTCAAGGGGCGCGAGGCATGGAGCTACAGCTGGTCTGTCGCCAATGCCCTGGAACGCTTATTGACCTACAGCAGCTCAGGACTCCAAGCAGAAGCTGTGGATCGACCCGAACAGCTTCAGTTGGGAGATGTCATCATTTATGATTGGGACGGGGACGGAAATTACCAGCACAGCACGATTGTGACCGCGTTCGATGCGGGCGGCATGCCGCTGGTGAATGCCCATACGACTCCAAGCAAGCATCGTTACTGGGATTATCGGGATTCATACGCCTGGAGCGAGAGCACCGTATACCGTTTTTTTCGGATTGCGGATTATTTTTGAAGATGATTCATCCAGAAAACGCGAACCGCGAACATTATGACGATCAAAGAAAGAGGTTACTCATGGGACAAGACAAACTCACCGTTGGACTTATATACGGCGGTAAATCAGGAGAACACGAAGTATCTCTGCAAACGGCCCTGGCGGTTTCACAGGCATTTAACTACGATAAATACGAGATACTGCCTTTTTATATTACGAAGCGCGGAGAATGGCGGGTTGGAAGCAAGCTCTCCGCTCCATTTGGGGCTTTGGAAGAACTGAAGCTGGAGAATGGGGCAAAGGACACGTCAACTGCCGTCAATTTGTTGTTCGAGAAGCTAGCCACAGGTGCTGGCACTATAGATGTCGTATTTCCATTGCTGCATGGCACATATGGCGAAGACGGCACGATCCAGGGCTTATTTGAAATGGCAGACCTACCGTATGTAGGCGCAGGTGTATTGGCTTCGGCGGCTGGAATGGACAAAGTAGCCATGAAGAAGCTTTTTGCAGAGGCGGGGCTTTCGCAATGTGAATATTGTTATTTTACGGCATCCGAATGGAGCCGGGGCAGACATGCAATCATTCAGCATATTGAAGAGAAGCTGGACTATCCCTGCTTCGTAAAACCGGCCAATTTAGGCTCCAGCGTCGGTATATCCAAAGCTAGATCGCGTGAGGAATTGCTGACTTCCATAAGTACGGCGCTTCGCTATGATACGAAAGTGATCGTGGAGGAATTCGTGGATGCCCGCGAGATTGAGGTCGGGGTGCTTGGAAATGATGAGCCTATGGCATCGGTTCCGGGAGAAGTCGTATCTTCAAGCGAATATTATGACTATCAGGCCAAATATTTGGATGGCAAATCGCAAATGCTAATTCCGGCAGAGCTGGATACGGAGCTTGCGGAAGAGATTCGGGATTTGGCGGTCAGGGCATTTAAAGCGATTTCTGGCAGCGGGCTGTGCCGAGCGGACTTTTTCGTGAAGAAATCGGATCAGACGATATGGATCAACGAAGTGAACACGATGCCCGGGTTTACGCCTTACAGCATGTACCCGCTGCTTTGGCGAGAGACGGGAGTCTCTTATGAATCGCTGCTGGATCGGTTGATTAATCTGGCTTTGGAGCGGTATGAGGCCAAGCAGAACCTGAATTTTGAGAATGGCGTTCAATAATAATTATAATATATGAAATAATTAGGATATCTTACAGCCCGCAAGGCGGGACGGGAATTATGAGCGAAAGGAAGATCAATTATGGGCTTTCAAACCGAGTTCAATTCAGTATGTAAATTCAAGAAGGAGCAAGAGCTTTACGAGCTGCTGGAATATGGGCGCGGCAAAATGCTGAAGGAAGGGCTGCGCGTATATCCGACGGGGCAGAAGGTGATCGCCTATTCTCCGGATAACAAGGCCGTAGCTATCGTCAAAATAACGGCATGCGTATCCGAGATTAATTTTAACGGGGAAGAGGTTACTTCCGTTGAGCTCCAGCTGGTGCGCCAGTTGACGGAGCAGGAGGCGGCTGTGCAGACGGCGCTCGCGCATGAAATGTTCTTTGGGGATGTGGAGACCGTTTGATTGTTCGCTTCGGTTACGTAGCTATGTCGACGGTCGTTAAGAATGCATCGCCATCCAAGACAATGACTTACAAGACATTCAGCAGTCTAAGCGACCGGGAGGCTGCCGTACGCCGCCTTGAATTCATTGCGGCTGATAATTTGCACAACACACTGCGGCTCCTTCGGCATAACGAAGCGAATGATATCAAAGTATTTCGTTTCTCCTCCAAGCTGCTGCCCTTAGCAACGCATGAGGCTCTGGCAGGCTGGAATCCCTACGAAGCGCTTATAGAGCAATTTCAGGCTATCGGCAACTTCGTGAAAAAACATGATATGCGCGTTTCGTTTCACCCGGATCATTTCACGGTGCTAAGCACGCCCCGTGCTGAGGTTCTGCAGAACTCGATTCGCGATCTTCGGCATCATGTGGCGATGCTGGATGCCATGGGGTTGAATGGACGAACGAAGAATAATATTCATGTAGGCGGGGCCTACGGAGACAAGCCATCAGCCGCTACGCGGTTTCGGGAGAACGTCTCCGCGCTTTCGGACAGCATCAAGCAAAGGCTCATGTTCGAGAATGACGACAAGACGTTTAATGCTCCCGAGACGCTGGAGCTGTGCGAAGCCCTGGGCATTCCGATGGTGCTTGATATTCACCATCAATGGGTGAACAATGAGGGAGAGCAGCCCGGCGATCTATGGCCGCGCATAATGCGTACATGGCAATCGACGTATGCTCAGTCCGGTTCCTTGGGCACCGATCCATTGCCGCCAAAAATTCACGCTTCCAGTCCCAAAAGCGCGAGTGATCCAAGAGGACACGCTGATCACGTCAGCGCCCTGCCGCTGCTTGGCTTCCTCAGAGCCATCGCTCCTATGACAAAGCGGCTGGATGTAATGCTGGAGGCGAAGCTTAAGGACGGCGCATTATTTGCGCTCATGGAAGATTTGCGCAAGTATGAAGGCGATGGCGTTAAAATTCTGAATGAGGCAAGCGTGCAAATCATGCCTTAAAACTTGAAAATAACGCCGAAATAAGGTAAGTTGAACAAAAATAATCTGAACTAGATGATTTGAACCTGATGTTGTTGAAGTTACACCAAAATTAGCGTTTCGTTGGAGGTATGTTCTATTATGGGAGATTTACTCGCAGGAAAAAATATTATCGTAATGGGTGTGGCTAATGATCGCAGTATCGCCTGGGCCATCGCTCAAAGCTTGGCGGAGCAGGGGGCACGATTGGCCTTTACATACGAAAATGAGCGGGTGGAAGGCCGGGTACGCAAACTGGCCGAAACGATACCAAATTCGCTGATTCTTCCTTGTAATGTGACGGTTGATGAAGATATCGACAAGCTGGCTGATGCACTGAAGAGTGAGTTCGGCGTACTGCATGGCGTGGTGCACAGCATCGCATTTGCGAAAGCGGAGGACTTGGCCGGAGAATTCGCGGATACATCCCGGGAAGGCTTCGCGCTGGCGCATGACATTAGCGCTTACTCGCTGGTGGCTGTGTCGAAACGACTAGCTCCTCTGATGACAGAAGGCGGCAGCATTATGACAATGACGTACATGGGATCTGAGCGTGTTATGCGCAATTACAACGTCATGGGCGTTGCCAAGGCTGCACTGGAAGCCTCCGTTCGCTATTTGGCGAATGATCTCGGGCCGAAGAACATCCGCGTCAATGCGATTTCAGCGGGGCCGATCCGCACGCTTGCAGCGAAAGGCATTAGCGACTTCAACTCGATTCTGAAGCAAGTCGAAGAGAAGGCTCCTTTGCGGAGAACGACTGAAACGGCAGAAGTGGGCGACACTGCGATGTTCCTGATCAGTCATCTCTCCCGCGGCATAACCGGAGAGGTTATCTTTGTGGATGGCGGTTACAATATCGTCGGTGCATAATGTCACTTCATGTTGAAGAAAGTTCGTTTCCGGAGCAGGTACCGTACCTGCGCTGGTCACGGGCTTTTTCCATAAGGGAAGGCATATTTGGTCAAGCTGCCCGAATATAGCTCTAACTGGGGTAATGGATGCAACTTTACAGTACTCAGGACGTATAGTTTTAAAAGGCAAAGAATTACAAGATTAAGATAGAAAGTAGAGTGAAATCTAGTGGAACCAAACGACAACGTGGTGGGCAGTAAAAGTCCGACAGCTGTAGCGATCAACTCCGCCTCCAAAGCGGGTGAGTGGATTAAGAGCAGGCTTGGCATGTTCAAGCAATTAGATACGAAGCTATCGCCACAGGATTTGGTGACGGATGTAGATAAAGGTGCGGAGCTCATGATCCGCAAGCTGATACTTACTCATTTCCCGGATCACGATATTCTAGGGGAAGAAGGGGTGCCGCCAGGCGCGGCTGCTTCGGAAGCAGCTTTAGCCAAGGCGAGATCTTCAGAGTACTTATGGATCGTTGATCCGGTGGATGGTACAACGAATTTCGTCCATAGCTTTCCATTCTTCTGCGTATCGATCGCTTTGGCTTATCGTGGCGAGGTGGTCGTGGGCGTAATTTATGATCCGATTCGGGACGAATTGTTCGTAGCCGAGAAGGGAAAAGGGGCCTATGTGCACGGCAATCCGACTCTAGTCTCGGAGGATGCGGATTTATCGAGCAGCGTGCTGGCCGTCGGATTTAATCCGGACCGCGAGTTCGCATTGCCGGCGAATATGAAAGGCATCAATGCGCTGGCTCTGGAGACGCGCAGTATTAGAGCGGGAGGCTCCGCCGCGCTGCATCTTGCTTATGTGGCAGCAGGCCGCTTGAGCGGGTATTATGAAGTAGGGTTGAATGCTTGGGATGTGGCGGCGGGTGCCCTGCTTGTGAAAGAATCTGGAGGAATCGTAACGGATACGGCGGGGAATCCTTATGATCTCGGCGTTCGCCATCTAGTGGCAACCAACGGAAAAATTCACGATGAGCTGCTTCAATCTCTCGCAGCGGCGGACGCCACGGGCATCTAGCACATGATTTTCTATTCTGTAATTCCTTAACGTATTTTCAGGATGAAGGAGTGTATCAGGATGAGTGAAGATCGCGAGAAGTTGGAGAAGGAGCTAAGCGAATTGCTAAGCGAAGTCGAGGAGAAGAGTGAGAGGGAGCGGCTGGAGGAAACGCGAAGAAGCCTTCCGCATAAGTATGAAATCCGTATTCAGACAGAGTTGGATCCGATCGTGGAGGAAACGCTGAAATATCGCAGCATGGCTAAAGAAATCGATGGACGGTATGATGAGTATTTGAAGAAAACAGTGCGTGGCGACAAGGGCCCTGAGTAATTCGGGGCCTTAATTGCCCTAAAAGCACCTGTGTGGATTCTGATAGAACCTTACATGGGCTGGGCATATTGGGGAGTGAAATGGTAAATTGTTCTCACATAGATGGAGTATTCGATGTTTAACAGCCGCTTTGCTCGCGGTAGCAGTGCTGCTGTGTTTCCCGGTAAATTACTTGATTGCCGCCTCTCGATCCATTTCGGAGGGAAATGCTCTCGAACACGCTATCTCGATTCAGATGGAGGAGAAGGCATACCGCATTGTGGCTCTAGGTGATTCGATTAGCGCGGGGTATGAGCCAGGCATGAATGAGAGCAGTGTTCCCTATGGCTATGTTGAACGACTTAGAGAGCAAGGCTTGTATCATGGCCGGACTAAAGTATACAATTACGGAATTCTCGGGCTGACCAGCAGCGGGCTGAAAAATTACGTCTCTGCCATTCAAGAAGGAGTAGCGGTAAAGCCCGAAACGATCCAGCGAGGCTTGCCTGATCCGCGCATCTCCGCCTTTGCGGCAGGGATAGTCGATGCTCGGGCTGCTCTGGAGCAGGCAGATTTGATTACCATTACGATCGGCGGCAACGACCTGTACAGTCTGATCTCGGAGATAGAGAACTATAGCTCGGTCGAGATCGAGGCGAAAGGCCGGGAGTTGATGAATGCTTATACGCTGAACGTGCGGGAGATTATCGATGATTTAACGGCGATGAACCCTCATGCGGAAATCATATTGATGGATCAATACCAGCCGGTGCCAAAAATCATCATCGGCTCGGCGTACAGCTACTTGCAGAGCGCGGCAGATACATTTACGACAGCGGTTGAAGGGCTTGCCGGCGAATATGCTAGGCAGGGCAAGCACGTCAAAGCTGTGCATGTGGCCCAGGTATTTAAGGGCCGGGAAATCGCGTTGACGCATATTTTTCCCAGGGGAGACATCCACCCGAACCAGGCTGGGTACGAGATGATCGCCAAGGTCGTTGCCGAAGAGGTATGGGGAGCCTATCAGGAGAATGAGGCTTTGCAGGAAGGCGTTCCGGTTCAAGTTGTCGTGAAAGGCAAGAGGGTGCAATCTCCCTATGCCCCGGTGCTTCGCCAAGGTCAGACCTTTCTGGCACTAAAGGATATTACAGAGGCTATTGGAGCTTCATCCTCATGGGACAGCCGCAACAGCACGGCTTTTGTAACCTACAATGGACGGAAGGTGAGCATTCCCATCGGCTCCAGTAAAATTATTGCTAATGGTGAAGAGATCCCCACGAACAGTCCGGCTTTTCTGAACAAGGTCGGGCAAGAATCCAAAACCTATGTTCCGCTGGCCCTGCTTGCTCACGGGCTGGGTCTGGATGTGCAGTATATAGAGAAGAGCAAAACGGTATTCATTAATTTATAGTTCTTAGCTTTAGCCATTATAGATAGAGAAGGGCGGCCCTCGCTGATCATTATGCGGGGGCCGCCCTTTGTGCACGCTATATATATCTGCTATAGAAAGAATGATGCCCTAACGGCCGCTGATTTCCCGGAAGGAGGCTTCCGCCGCTTCAAGGGTGAAATCAATATCTTCGTCCGTATGGGCCGTAGTTAGAAACCAGGCCTCATATTTGGAAGGAGCCAGGTTGACGCCTCGATTCAGCATAGCCCGGAAGAAGGCCGCGAACATGTCGCTGTCGGTATCCTGCGCTTCATCATAGTTCGTCACTGGATGATCGCAGAAATGCGTCGAGAATGCTCCGGCAATGCGATTGATGGTTAACGGAACCCCGCAGCGCTGTGCGGAATCCGCCAGTCCGTTCGTTAGCTTGACGGCCAGGCGCTCCATTTCCGGATAGACGCCATCCTCCTGCAGTACTTCCAGGCAGGCGATGCCTGCGGAGATAGAGGCCGGGTTACCAGCCATCGTTCCGGCCTGATATGTCGGACCGAGCGGAGCGACCTGCTCCATCACTTCCTTGCTGCCGCCGTAAGCGCCGATCGGCAGCCCGCCGCCGATGATTTTGCCTAGCGCGGTCAAATCCGGACGGATCGCTTCATGATTGGCCAAACCATTGAAGGTTTGGGCTGATCCGTAATGGAGGCGGAAGGCGGTGATGACCTCGTCATAGATGACGAGCGCGCCATATTGCCGGGCAAGTCTGCAGAGATCTTCGAGGAAGCCCTCCTTCGGCATGACCATGCCGAAGTTGCCGACAATCGGCTCGACCATTACCGCGGCTACATCGTCGCCCCATTTGTTCAGGGCAGCCTGAAGCGCTTCAGCGTCATTAAACGGCACGGTGATCACCTCATGGGCGATGCTGGTCGGGATGCCGGCGCTGTCCGGAATGCCCAGCGTGGAGGGCCCTGAACCCGCGGCAACCAGCACGAGGTCGGAATGGCCGTGGTAGCAGCCGGCAAATTTAATGATTTTATTGCGCTTCGTATAGGCGCGGGCTACGCGAATGGTCGTCATGATCGCTTCCGTCCCGGAATTGACAAAACGGACTTTGTCCATGGAGGGAATCGCGCTCTTCAGCATTTTTGCCAGCGTGATTTCCAGCTCGGTTGGCGTGCCATACAGGGTGCCGTTCGCGGCCGCTTCTTGAATGGCGCGGGTGACGTGCGGATGCGCATGTCCTGTTATAATGGGACCGTAAGCTCCCAAATAATCGACATAACGGTTGCCGTCCACGTCCCAGAAATGGGAGCCCGCCGCTTTGTTCATAAAAACGGGCGCCCCGCCCCCAACCGCTTTGAAAGAGCGGGAGGGGCTGTTGACGCCGCCAACAATATGCTTGAGAGCTTCTTCGTATAAATGTTCTGATTGAATCCGGTTCATGAGGGTACATCTTCCTTTCGAGTGGTGTTTAGCGATTTAATGATTAATTCCGGTACGCCTCCGTAGCAGGGGGAGACCCGGAACTGGAGCCGGTGTTCTTGCTCGTTCCGGAGCCTGTGCTTGTAGCTTCTCCAGCGCTCGTCTCGTTGCTTGCGTCTACGGATTCCGCCGGATCGCTACTCCCATCGGTTGCATCCCCCGGCTCCTCCGGCGAGGTGAGCACATCCTGCACAAATTGCTTCAATTCATCATCATCGCGGACGCCAAGCACCTCGGAGCCTCCGATATTTTTCTCTACAAGCAGCTTCATCGGAGGAATTTGCTCGCTGCCAGACATCTTGCTATCATAGGCAACGGTAGCCAGCTTCCACATGTCATTGATCGTTAAGTTCGTATCGATATAAGGATTCACTTTCTCCAAAATCGACGGGAGCTTCATGATCGATGTCGTCGATATCATTTTCTCGGCAACAGCCTTGAGGAAATTACGCTGGCGCTCAGTTCGCGTATAGTCGGACAGGGCATCATGCCGAAAACGAACATATTGCAGTGCAGAATTGCCGTCGAGGTGCTGCTGTCCTTTTTTCAAATTAATATCGTATTCATGGTTATCCGCCTTACTGGTGTAGCGCATATCCTTCTCTACATAGAAGTCAACGCCCCCGATGGCGTCGACAAGCTCGATAAAGCCCTGAAAGTCGGTATAGACGTAATATTGAATCGGGATGCCAAGCAGCTCGGAGACCGTTTCCATTGCCTTGTTGGGGCCGTAGGTAATGGCCGCATTGATGCGATCCGAGCCGTGGCCTGGTATTTTAATATAAGTATCACGCATAATAGAGAACAGATAGGCCTTCTTCTCTACGGGATCAACGGAGGCGACCATCATCGTGTCGGATCTGGGGATTTCCCCCTTCTTGAGTCCGCGGGCGTCCACGCCCATCAGCAGGATATTGACCCGCTCGGTGCCCTCCCATTTCGGGGGCTCGGCTTCCTTCTTGGTCTCAACCGGCTGAACATTGTAGAAGGGCGATTCCTCGCCTTTCTTCTGGAATTTATCAACTTGATTGTAAATGGCGATAAAATAATAAGCCGCGACGGCGGCAATGGCGACCAGAACCCCAGTGATGGACCAGATGATCGTCCGTTTTGTGCGTTTCGTCATAATGTTCGTTCCTTTCGGTGGATAACGATGAGAACCGTTGTATTGGATGTTTCACATACCCATCCATTATAATTTCTTTTGTAGGTACAATCAATTTTCGTATTTGTGAATGCAGAAAGGGGATTTAAAAACATGGTTGATGTTCAAGTACAGGTAGGTCAGCTTGTTCCCGATTTTCGGCTGCCCGCGGACGGGGGAGAAGAAATCGTATTGAGCCAATATCGCGGCCGCAAGGTCATAATATATTTCTATCCGAGAGATATGACACCGGCTTGCACGAAGCAGGCCTGCGATTTTCGGGATCAGAGCGAAGTGCTGATGGAGCAGGGAGCCGTCGTGCTCGGCGTTAGCGGAGATTCAGTGAAATCGCATGATAAATTCAAAGCCAAGCACGGGCTGTCTTTTCCGCTGCTTGCGGATGAGGATCATCAGGTCAGCCGCCTGTTCGGCGTATGGCAGCTCAAGAAAATGTATGGCCGTGAATATGAAGGAATCGTGCGCTCCACGTTCCTGATCGACGAGGCTGGCAGACTGCTGCAAGAGTGGCGAGGCGTCAGAGTGGCTGGACATGTCGATAAGGTGTTGGAGGCTTTGCAGGAGCATACGAGCTCCAAATAAGGATATGTGCCGTATAGTCTTTTTTTTATAGTGCGTTCATATAATCTACCAGAAACCTAATCAATTGATATAATCGGCGGAGGTAGATTGAATATGAGTAAAAAAAGGCTCGCAGGACTACTGTTGTTTCGTATGGTTACCGTTATAGTGGCTATCGTTCTTATCGTTACGATGATCCCGTATTCCGAAAGCCAGACAATTATGCCTGAGGCTGCCGCTCAGTCTTCTAAGAGTGCAGCGGCTGCCTCCATGGCATCACATGCTGTATCATCCGTTTTTTTAGAATCCTCCGTAAATATAACCTCACCAGCTGCATCAAAAATCTCATCACTAGCTGCGGCGCCAATCAGAACGGTCAAGCCGGAATCATCCTCTAAATCCAGTTTCGAATCTAAGCCTGAAGAAGCAAACAAATCAGCAAAAAAGGTAGTGTACCTTACTTTTGACGACGGACCTAGCAAATGGACTGACGACGTATTGGACATATTGAAAAACGCTGATGTGCCGGCTACGTTCTTTCTGCTCGGTGAGCAGGCCAAGCGTTACCCGGAGATCGTCCATCGGATTGACGAGGCAGGACATGCGATCGGCAACCATACATACAATCATAAATATGATGAGCTGTACAGCAGCTTTGGTATGTTCTGGTCTCAAATCAAGGAGACGGAGGAAGTGCTCAGAGGCATTACGGGAACGCGTACTCCGCTTGTCAGAGCTCCTGGCGGCACGTACGGCCATTTCGATGCAAACTATTTCAAGCTTCTGGAGCAAGGTGGCTATAAAGTATTCGATTGGAATTTGGACAGCGGGGACTCTAAACGAAAAGGGGTGCCAGCCTCTGAAATTGTGGAGAACGTGACCTCGGCCAAGCAGGGGAGCTCCATGAACGTATTAATGCACGACGGCGGCGGTCATGAGGAGACTGTTAAGGCTCTGCCTAAAATTATTGAATATTATAAATCGCTGGGATATGAATTTCGCGCAATTACTCCAGAGGACACTCCCGTTCAATTTACCGTCTCCCCCAAGATGAAAAGCAGTAAGCGTCCACTACCCTCAAGCGCATGGGTTCAGGCTCATATCGTTCCTAACGCCGTGCTGTTTGGCCCCGATGCACCGCTCTATATCGAGGCCGGGGGAGTAGAAACAAGGCTTGCAGCAGGTGAATACGAGCTAAGGAACGGACAATACCAGGTTCCGCTTCGGACGGTCATGGAGCGGCTGGGAGCAGAGGTTCGTTGGAATGATAAGGATCAAACCGCGGTTATCTCCTGGAGAGATGCCAGGATTACTATTCATTCGGCGAGCAAAACGTTAGCCGTGGAAGCGCCGGGGGAGGCTCCAGTAGAATATGCTGTTGATATTGACAGGAAGAGTGGATTGATGTGGCTGCCCTTGCGTACGCTGCTTGAGGTGGCGGGACATGACATTTTGACGGTAACCTCCAATCCGGAAGAACGCAGGGTACGAGCGTCATGAATGATGATTGGCGGCAGAATCTCCCGCCTACGTCTATTTTCGGTAGGTTCTGGCCACAATGTTGGTAGAATGGCGACCGGAAATGGAATGGAGGTAGCACAGTTATGATAGATCATTATTCAGCAGATTTGCTCGCGAAGCTAGTAAACCGGGTAGATAGTGTAATTATAGGAAAAAGAAAGGAAATTGAGCTTGCTGTCGTCTGTATGCTGCATGGGGGACATATTCTGCTTGAGGATGTGCCCGGAGTAGGCAAGACACTGCTGGTACGCACGCTCGCAGCCTGCCTCGGCGGCTCGTTCGGCCGAATTCAGTTTACTTCGGATTTGATGCCGTCCGATGTAACTGGTGTGTCGGTATATCATCCCCATACGGGGGAGTTCGAGTTCCGCTCTGGGCCGATCATGGCTCATGTTGTGCTTGCCGACGAAATTAACCGCGCGGCTCCGCGAACCCAATCCGCTCTGCTTGAGGCGATGGAGGAGCGCAAAGTGACAGTGGACGGAGTGACTCATCCGCTGCCGAAGCCCTTTTTGCTGCTAGCCACGCAGAACCCTTTGGATTATGAAGGAACCTACAGATTGCCGGAAGCTCAGCTTGATCGATTTTTGATGCGTGTTGCCCTTGGTTATCCGCAGCCAGAGCAAGAGTTGGAAATGCTTGACCGTATGCAGGAGAGGCTGTCTATAGAGGATATGCGTCCAGTGCTTCTGCTTGAAGAGATGGTGCAAATGCAGCGACAAGTCAGAAAGGTACTCGTTGATGAACGGATTAAACAATATTTAGTAGAGATTGCCGATGCATCCCGTAGTCATCCCCAGCTTGCGCTTGGAATCAGTCCACGAGGAACCTTGGCCTGGATGGGGGCGGCTCAGGCTATGGCCTATTATAAGGGACGTTCGTATGTGATTCCTGATGACGTTAAGGCGGTGAGCGCAGCGGTTTTGGCTCACAGGCTGATGTTAAAGCCCGAGGCGAAATTAGCGGGAATGAATGGGAAAGGTGTGGTTGAGGAGTTATTGGCGCAGGGGAAGATACCGGTGTTTTTCCAGCAGCGGGGAGCATCGTCGTGATGAATAGCAGCATTCGATCGTGGATTGCAACCGTACCGCTCGTTGGCTTTCTCGGTGCCTTATATGTCTGGAAAGGGGGGGGAGCTTCGTTATTCCTCTTTCTGCTGGCACTGTCCATTGCAATCGTGGGGGCCGTTATACAGCTTTGCGGGCCAAGAAGAGTCGTTGTGCAGCGTACCTGGTCGCCGCTATCCCCTTATGACGGAGAGGAAATCGAAGTCACGATTCATGTGCAGTTAGTCGGCGGGATTCCTCCGCTCTGGGTGCAGATTGAAGATTATTTCACTGATGGTGAGGAGGAGAGCGGCAAACTGCTGTTCACCGGATTCAAACGCAGCTATAGCGGCACATACCGTTTAAGTGAACTGTCGAGGGGAGTTTACAGGGAAGGAATTACAAGGGTTGCTTGGGGCGATATTTTTGGATGGTTTAAGCGCTGCCTATTTGTTGAGGGAAAAGATAAGCTTATCGTCCAGCCGCTTCCCCTTCGTATTTTTTCATCTGACGGGTTTAAGGGACGGTATGAGGAGGGCATTGGCGAGCTATCAACAGAAGCAGCGGGTTATTTGCCAATTTGGGGCAGCCGCTTAAGAGCATATGCACCTGGGGATCCGCTCAAGATCATCCATTGGAAAAGCTCGGCTCGCCGTGGCGAACTAATATCCCGTGCACCGGAAGAAATATATGAGCCACCCTCCTGCCTGCTTCTTTATACTGATGAGAAGTCTTATTTCGGTAAACAGGAGTTTGGACATGATAGGCAGGAAATGTTCGAAATTGCCGTCTCTGCTGCGGCGGCCTGGCTGCATCGAGAGAGCGAAGCAGCAGAAGAGTTTTACTTCCGGCTATGGCCGGGGGACTATACATTTCAGCTGAGCGGCCGGGAAGGGTTGTACAAGGGGCTTGAGGTTTTGGCACAAGCTCAGCCTGCGACGGAACCCTCCGTATCCTTTGCTCATGCTGGGGAACCGTGGAGTAGTCGGACTGTCCGTGGGCGGCGAGTCACGGTGATTACTGGTTGCCTGACTTCATCGCTTGTTGCCGACCTGCTGCAAATGGCTGAGTCTGGAGCCGGGTTGGAATTGTGGTGTGCTGCTGATAATGCATTTGATAAAGCTTCTGATAAAGCGCTGATGACGGAGGGAACGAGCGATGTCTCCGATCACTTGGTAGCAGAGCTGAGAGGGCATGGCATTCATATTGTACCGCTTCCGAATTATGCATGCCCGGAGAGGACGCTGGAGATCGGGGGGACAGAGCATGTCATCGCCTAGTTTGGAATATCCCTCCGTTAATGCCTCCGTTCGTCTAACTAAAGACGAGCCTGCTCGGCTGCGATTGCACAGAAGTCTGGTATCTCTGCTCTTGCTTGCCCTTTTTGGGGAATGCCTGTATCCACTCTACTCTATTGTGGTCGAATATGAGAGGGCGGTTATCGATGTTTTCTTATGTTTAACAGGCGCCCTGCTGCTTGTTGGCAGTCTGCAGCTCGTCTCATGGCTGCAAGCCGCGCTTCAATTGCTGCTAATTGGGGGGGCATTGTTTTATTTATTTGGTTTGAATGAGGGAATCGCTTGGTTTAATGGATATGGGGAAATGGTCGTTCAAGATATTGCGGCAATAATTCAAACCGGGAGGCTCAGTGAGGCAAGTTCGGAGTCAAGAATGCTTTTATTACTCATCGGGTGGAGCCTGCTGGTCGTTTCCGTTCAGATGCTGGCGATAGGCCGTCAAACGATACTGCTCTTTCTGTTCATAACTATCATATATTTGTTTATCATTGAGATGATATTTGATTCGCCGATATTTTACAATCTGGTACGAGCGGTAGGTATCGGCCTTTGGATACAGTGCTACACGTTTATCATGCAGCTTCGCGAGAAGGGTTACATCAAGAGGAAGGAGCCAAGTCCAGTCAGAAAAAAACGAAGTGGACGAGCGTATGCAATCGCTGCTCCTCTAACGGTTTTGGGGCATGTCCTTTTCGCCGGCGCGCTGTGTTTCCTGCTTCCGGTTCTGCCGAATCAGCAGCAGCCTTGGCAGGATTTGATGAAGGGTCTGCAAAGCTGGTATGAAGGAGAGGGCAGAGCCGGCGCGAGCAAGGCTGCCTCCTCCAGTGTATCGGGGTACGGGCGCGATGATGATGAGCTGGGGGCGCCGTTGGAGCTGCGCTGGGATACTTATTTTACAGCGGAATCGCCTGTGCCCGCCTATTGGCGCGGTGAAAGCAAGAGTGTGTACACTGGTCGCGGCTGGCTGCAGCCCGCAAGCAGGGATACTTCTCAGGAGTTTTACGAGAATGGATCAACGCTTCTGCCCCAGGATGATGTAGTGGCGAGTACGGGCAAGATCAGACAAACGATCACGTTTCAAAAACCGGTCTCCGGGAGGCTGCCGCTTTTCAGCGGGGGCATTCCTGTACAAATTGATCGCGTCTTCGCCAAAGATTACCGCAGCGTTCCATTCCAGGCCAGTTTAAATCAAAGCACCGGCGCTATTTATTTGAAAGAGGCAGATCAGGCTGGGCGAGCCATCTTCGTAGAAGGCGTTCAGGGTTATGAGTTGACGGCCAGCAAGCTTCCGGATGCAGGCGGGCATTTGCGGGAGCGGCAGGGCGATGATCCAGCAATCATCAAGGAGCAGTATGTCCAGCTTCCAGACAGTTTGCCGTCGCGCGTTCGCGAACTGGGCAAATCGCTGGTTCAAGACAGCGATAATCGTTATGATGCGACAATGGCCGTCGCTAGATATTTGAAGCAGCATTATGCCTACGACCTGAATTCGGCAATTCCGCCGGAGGATGAGGATTTCGTCGATCGCTTTCTGTTTATCGACCGCCAGGGCTATTGTGATCATTTCTCCACGGCTATGGTCGTGCTGCTGCGCAGCAACGAGATTCCCGCGCGCTGGGTTAAGGGGTTTGCGCCCGGAGAGCGGAACAAGGATGAGGCTGATTCGTACACGATCACTTATGCGGATGCCCATGCCTGGGTAGAGGTCTACTTTCCGGGACATGGCTGGGTTCCCTTCGATCCGACACCCGGCTATGAATCTGTCATGTCGGCCGCAAGCGGGGCGGGCGGTCAATGGCTTCTTCCTTCGTGGCTCTGGGAAACGGTGCAAAGAGTAAAGGGGCTTCCCATCGCGATGAAATCCATTACGGATCAAGGCTTGCTTATTCTAAGGAAATCCTTGGTTGCAGCGCCGCTCATCTGGACTGCTGCATTGCTTGCAGTCGTTCCTTCGGCTTGGTTCGTAATTTGGTCTGTCGGAAATGCTTTTATGTGGCGCAATTTATTTGCATTGTGGTGGATTATCGTTCGGCCTCGAAGCAGCTTTCCTGATCAAAGGCTGCTGCTGCACGCTGCAGACAGAGTCTGGCGGCAGTTGTATCAGGTTCATGGAAATAAACCGGAGGGGATGACCGCAAGAGAATATGTGGACTCGCTTGCTGCAAAGCAAGTAGAGGATTTCAACAAATTGGAGGAGTTTGTCCGGGATTGGGAAACATTATATTATGGAGGATCAAGGCCGGATCGGACAAATAGCCGAAATTTTCTGGAGTTATGCCGAAATTTGGCTTTACGCCGGGGATAAGATGTCTACCGAACTTTCTTGACGACTTCTTTTGTCGTTTCGTATAATTAGTTTCATGAATTGAGGGAGGCTCGGTAATGAATAAGCCAAATGAATTGATTGTCGTTCTTGATTTTGGAGGGCAGTACAATCAGCTGATAGCAAGAAGAATTCGCGATCTAGGAGTGTATAGCGAATTGCTGCCATACAATACTTCAGCAGAGCGGCTGCGGGAAATGGCCCCGAAGGGCATCGTTTTCTCCGGCGGCCCTTCTAGTGTGTATGCAGAGAATGCGCCGCAAATTGATCCTGCTGTGTATGATATCGGTGTGCCGATTTTCGGGATTTGTTACGGAATGCAATTGATGGCGCATCAGCTCGGCGGAAAGGTAGAACGTGCGGCTAAGCGGGAATACGGGAAGGCGGACGTAAACTTCGCTGAGCATTCGGCGTTAACGAAAGGCCTGGAGTCGAAGCAAACGGTATGGATGAGCCATGGCGACCATGTCGTGGAGCTGCCGGAGGGCTTCGTCGTCGATGCCTCTACGGAGCACGCTCCAATCGCTGGATTCGTGAATAAGGAGCGCCGAATGTACGGCGTACAATTCCATCCGGAGGTACGGCACTCTGTGAATGGAAACGAAATGATCCGCAACTTCCTGTACGAAGTGTGCGGATGTGCAGGCAACTGGAGCATGGAGACGTTCATCGAGGATGCGATTCAGGATATTCGGACGCAGGTCGGCGATAAGAAGGTATTGTGTGCGCTGAGCGGCGGCGTTGATTCCTCCGTTGTAGCGATGCTTATCCACAAGGCGGTAGGCGATCAATTGACTTGTATGTTCATCGATCATGGGCTGCTGCGCAAAGGCGAGGCCGAGAGCGTAATGGAGACATTTGTTGGCAAGTTCGATATGAAGGTTGTCAAAATTGATGCCCGCGAACGCTTCCTGTCCAAGCTGGCAGGCGTCGATGATCCGGAGCAAAAACGGAAAATCATCGGTAATGAGTTTATCTATGTGTTTGAGGAAGAGTCCAAACAGTTTGACGATTTTGCATTTTTAGCGCAAGGCACGCTGTATACCGATATCGTGGAGAGCGGCACGGCGACTGCTCAAACTATCAAATCTCACCACAACGTTGGCGGGCTGCCGGAGGATATGAAATTCGAATTGATCGAGCCGCTGAAGGCGCTGTTCAAGGATGAGGTTCGTAAAGTCGGCGAGGAATGCGGCTTGCCTGCGGAAATCGTCTGGAGACAACCGTTCCCTGGTCCAGGACTGGCGATCCGCGTATTGGGCGAAGTCACGGAGGACAAGCTGAAAATCGTTCGCGATTCCGACTACATTCTGCGCGAAGAAATCGCCAAAGCGGGCCTTGATCGTGAAATTTGGCAGTACTTCACAGCGCTCCCTAACATGAAGAGCGTTGGAGTCATGGGCGATGCTCGGACATACTCCTACACCGTCGGCATTCGCGCGGTAACCTCCATCGACGGGATGACCGCTGACTGGGCGCGTATTCCTTGGGACGTGCTTGAGAAAATCTCGGTACGCATCGTTAACGAAGTGGAGAACGTGAACCGGATCGTTTATGATGTGACTTCGAAACCACCTGCTACGATCGAGTGGGAATAATTCACTAAGAGCATTTGAAGTGAAAACGTTGATTTGACTGTGTTTTGAAAGTACGTAAAATGTATAAAGCAATAAATAAGCTCTCCGCTAAAATCTCGCCAGAGGAAACGGAGGAAATGAGAGATACTGTGTAAAAGCAGTATCTCTATTTTTTATTTCCTATTTATTTTGAAGTCACTAAATTTTTGATTAATACATCTAAGCGTTCTTGAGGATTATCTCACTTTGCTGAAAGTACAGTTTTAGTTGTCAACAATCTCGGTAATTGTTCCTCCCAAGACTGCATTTCCTTTTTCAGAAACCGCTACCTCTAAAAACCGGGGTAATTCTGTACTTTTAATTGGATCTAGTTGTTGTATAAAAGTAATACTTCTATTTTCACCATGAATATTTTTACTAAATTTGCAATTTGAGAAGAAAATCCTTTTTTGTTGTAGTAGAAGAGAGCCATGTTCAAATTCCTCAAGATTTTTATATGGAATCGCGGATACGATAAAGAAGGAATGAATTACGTGTTTGAGATTACAAACGAGTTTAAAGAGAAGAGAATTTTATTAAGAATAATCAAGAGATATTCAAACACATTGAAAATAAATATTACTAAAAAAGATGCTATAAAGAGGGGATGAAACAATTTCTCATCCCCTCATCATTGCCTTTATTTATCCTAATTCAACTATAATCTGGTGTGTCTTGCCATCCCCGGCAATGGGTATTGAATGGCCTTCTACGGGCTGACCGTCCATGACGATGCTTTTGATTCCGGATTGCACTCCAGACGGATTAAAGATGGATATATCATAGAGATCCCCTCGGAAATTCCGCTGAATCCGGCATTCCTTCCAGTCAGCTGGAATGACCGGATTAATGGTGAAGCTCGTATACCCGGGATGGAATCCTAGCATATATTGGGTCGCTGAACGAAAGATCCATCCTGCCGTTCCAGTCACCCACGCGAACATGGTTTGTCCAGCCCGGGGATTATCAGGGCCAAAATACATATTGGTCAAGGCGTACGGCTCGCAGCCGGAATGCTCGGATGGATTGCCTTCGCTGTTTGGCATAATTTTCAACATTGTCTGATACGCTTCATTGCCTCTGCCAAGACAGCAGTCGGCAACGATCTTAAAGGATCCGCCATGGCAGTACGGAGCTCCATTCTCCCAAATACCGGGCACAAAGCCTGTAAGACGGCCGATCTCCGGTTTATAGCTTGTATACGTAGGAGAGAGGGTTAACGGCCCATAGGGTGAATCCAGCCGTTCATCAATGGCTTTCAGGCATGGTTGAATGCGCTCGTCCGGGGCAATTCCAGACATCAGCGCCCAGGTCTGACTATTCAGATAAATGCTTCCTTCTGTCTCTGTATGAGTACCGACTTTTTCTCCGGCGTCATTATATCCCGCAAGGTACCATTCTCCGTCCCATCCTGTATCATTGACGGCATGCTTGATGCGCTCAGCTCGCTCCATCAACTCTTGTACAAGCTCTTGATCCTGCAGAATCTCTGCTGCGATTTCAGCGGTTTGATTCAGGGCATAGTACAGGGCAATGGATGTCCAGACGCTCTCTCCCTTCCCGCCAATGCCAATTCCATTCAGGGAATCATTCCAATCGCCATCATGGGCCAGTACGAGCCCGCGCTCCCCGGTATCTTCGGATGAATACCGTACTGCTGTAAGCATATGCTCCCATACTGTTGCTTCGCCTTCATCCAGATAAGGAACCTTGATATCAAGAAACTGGTTGTCCCCCGTCTCCTTCAAATAGGCGTTAACCGTCGGCGCGATCCAGGTTGGGCCATCCGAATAAATATGAGGGTCAAGCGGCAGCCAGCCTCTTACGCAGCTCCCATCGGAATACTGATAACGCAAGGTTTCAAGAATTTTGTCCTTGGCCAGGCTGGGATTGAAGGAAGCAATCGCCCAGGCATCCTGCAGCTGGTCACGGAAGCCTTTACCGGTATCGCGTCCTGCCTCAGCGCATAGCTGTACCTGCTGCTTGATCCAGGAGTTGACGAGATTGTTCACCTTCTCATCGGGTGTGTCGATCCGAATCGTGTTCATGATGTCCTGTCTGGATTTCAACACCGCTGTGAATTCTCGTTCGATTGCCCCGGGAGCAAACAGCTTGGCAGTCATGCCACGGGCCCGCTCCAAAGAATCAGTCGCGCCGATCAGCACATGGAAGCTGCGGGCCTCTCCCGGCTGAAGTGTAATCGCATTCTGAAGCACGCCGACCATATCTTCATTGGAGGCTAACGTGTTGGAACAATTTCCGGACACCACTGCTTGTGGCGCGTTTAAGTGCCCGTAAGTACCTAAGAAGGCTTTTCGCGAGGAATCGAATCGCTCAATCGTTTCACTTGAAGCAATAAACCCGTTGAACCATTCATGCGTACGGTCTTGAGTTGTATTGTAGGCTATAAGTAAATTATGATCTTCATCAAATTCGGAGAATAGATTGGAGTAATAGTTGCTGTATACTTTATACCCGCTTAACGAGAATTCTACAAAAGAGAAGACCTTCATTTTGCGCTCGCGGCTGGAGTTGTTCTCCAAGGTAATTGTCCAAATCTCCGCAGGATCCTCTTGATTAATAAACACCCTGGCTTCGGCTGTGATTTGTTGATAGGTCCCTTTGATTTTTGAGTAGCCAAGCCCATGTGTGCAAGAGTACGAATCGAGCTCTCGATTAACAGGATACCAGCCCGGATTCCAGAACTCGCCGTTCTCTTCATCGAGTAGGTAGAAGTAGCGGTTGCCATTCTTAATAATGACGGCCCGTCCTCTGCCCTCCTGGTCAATATAAGCTGCAGCGCGGTCCCCATACGCGCCTGTCCCGCCGCCTAGCTGGTTCACACCGGATAATATATAGGGATTCCATAAGTAATTCAACATCGGTCTAGGTGTGCGCGGAGTGGTAAAGATGAATTCAGAACCGTCATTCGAGAAATGTCCAAACTTTGTCATATGTGGCTCCTCCTTGGATGGGGAACGTTCCCCATTATGATTAAAAAAGAGATCTCGCGCAAAAACGCTTGATCGTTATGAAGCATCCGGTTCCCGTCTTTTGCATGTATTTCCTTCCTGGAGTACGGGTTTGAATTGCTGAGTTATCGGTTCGGGTGTCTGTCCTGAAATAAGTGATAATATCATTTCTATTGTGGCTCTAGCCATCTCCCCGAGAGGCTGTCCCATGGAAGTCAAATTATGAATTCCAGGCTTGAAGCTAAGCAGTCCGACTAGATGGTCGAAGCCTATTACCGAGATGTCCTCTGGAATACGCAGCCCGGCAAGGTGCAGGCTGTCTATCATTTCGTAGGCGATGAGATCATTGAATACGAACAAGGCGGTAGGACGATCCGGCTTCTCAAGCAGTGCTTGGGCTGCAACAGGCCCGCAGCCAATTGAACCATCGGTGTAAATAAAGTGGTCAGAAGTCGGTTCATGCCCCGATGCAAGCATCGCTTGTTTGAACCCGAGGTAGCGGTCCACCGCCACCCGATGCCGTAAGTTTCCTGTAACATGGACAATATGGCGGTGTCCCAGGTCATGCAAATACCGGACAGCCTGCTCGGCGCCGCCAACATTATCAACAAGGACATTCGGGATCTGCAGTTCCTCATAATAGTTCTCGATAACAACGAAGGGAAAATTCACGGCCATCAGCCGTTCAATTACAGCGGAATCATCCTCAGCGCTTCCGAACAGGATCACTCCGTCTGCAGCACCACCCATGAAATACTGAATATAGTGAATCTTAGATGCTTGTTGCTGATTACAGCTGCAGAATACCAAGTGAACGCCCATCTTGCGTGCCCACTTTTCCAGCTCGCCAGCTAGTTCCGAGTAAATCGGCGACTTGAAGGAGTCGTATACGACTCCGATTACGCCAGTTTTGCTAGTAACGAGGGTCCTGGCGGCGATATTCGGCGTATAATGCAGCGCCTTTGCGGCTTCCCAAACCTTGTTTCGAGTCTCTTCACGAACGCCGTATTGATGGTTCAATACTTTGGATACGGTTGTTTTGGAAACGCCAGCGAGCCTTGCAATATCCAGTATGCTTGCGATGATCACCCCTCCTTTCCTTTCTTTCTGCTCCGTATAGGGAACGTTCCCCAAATGTATCTTAGCTTAAACCCCGGCAAAGAACAATAGTGAATCTGAAGAGAATCTGAAGAGTTATCCCAAGGTAAAAATATTACACGGTGATAAGTAGAATTTATCAACCGTTTTATAATTTTCCCTGCTCTATAATAAGGGGGACGCATACAGAAAGGAGAGTTTGCTTTGAGAGAAACGATAGAGCTTCGAGAAGCGCCATTGCCTGCCCCGCCTAAAAAAAGCTATTGGAATCAAAAAAGAAGAGAGAACTTGGCCGGCTGGCTGTTTGTTGCCCCGGAAGTGATCGGCATGCTGCTGGTTTCCGTTTTTCCACTTGTCTTTAGTCTGTTCCTGAGCTTTACGAAATGGAACTTGGTAGGTGGCTTGTCCGATATAGAATTCATTGGATTCGACAATTTCAAAGCCTTGTTCAGTGACAGCCAGTTTCTGAAAGCCCTGAAGAACAACGTGATGTTCACAGCGCTTGTTGTTCCGGGGGGAATTATCATTTCATTGATTATGGCGGCCTTGATTCATTCCAGGGTTTATTTGAAATCATATTTCAAAATCGCCTTCTTTATCCCTTATATCTGCTCTACGGTGGCTATTGCCGCGATCTGGTCTGCGTTATTTCATCCTTCGAAAGGGCCGATCAATCAGACCTTAATGCAGCTGGGGATCATGGATCCTCCTAAATGGCTAGTGGATACCACCTATGCGATTTTTGCCATCATGATTATTTATGTCTGGCAGATTGTCGGATATAAAATAATAATCTTTATTTCGGGCCTGGCCGGTATTTCCAATGAACTGTATGAATCCGCAAATATTGATGGTGCTGGTGAATTAAAGCAGTTCTGGTATATTACGATTCCGCTTCTTGGGCCGACTACGTTCTTTTTGACCATTACGAGTATTATTACCTCCTTCAAAGTGTTTGATATTATCAAGTTCTTGACCGATGGCGGACCGAACTATGCAAGTACGGTGATCGTTTACCAGATTTATCTGGAGGGCTTCCAAAGATTCAATATGGGCTATGCTTCCGCCATGTCTTTAGTCCTCTTTGTCATGATCGTACTGGTGACTTCGGTGACCTGGATTTTTCAAAGCAAGAAAAGCCATAATTAACGATTGGAGGTAAATGCGGATATGAGTATGAAGATCAACTGGGGAAAGCTGATTACCACTGTGCTAATGGGATTGCTTTCACTGTGCTTCCTTCTCCCCCTAGTATGGATGCTCTCTGCAGCCAGTAAGGTTGAGAAGGATGTATGGACATTCCCGATCCAGTGGATTCCCGAAACCTGGAATTTCGTCAACAATTTTAAGGAGGTCTGGATGGGCAAAGTCCCGTTCTATATGTTCTACTTGAATTCGATCAAAATTGCCTTGATCGCCACGCTGGCCACGCTGATTATTTCTTCTATGGCGGGATACGCGTTTTCGAAGATTGACTTCAAGGGAAAGCATTTGTTGTTTGGACTGTTATTATCATTCATGATGATTCCCGAGCAATCGACACTTGTACCCAGATATCTGCTTATCAAGTGGCTGGGACTTTATAATACACATAGCGCTATCATTTTGCTGCTGATGTTTTCTATTTATTTCACGTTTCTGTTCAGACAATATATGATGGGCATTCATAATGATCTGCTGGAGGCTGCGCAGCTGGATGGAGCCGGATATTTCCGGATTTATCGGCAAATTATGATTCCTCTTTGCAAGCCCATTATAGCTACGGTGGGGATCATTAAATTCATTTGGACATGGAATGATTACCAGACACCGCTGATTTTCTTAATGTCCAAAGAGAAATTCCCGATTCCGCTGGGCATCCAATTTTTTAAGGAGGAATTTGCCACGAATATATCCGTTATGATGATGGCTTCGTTGTCTGCAATCATTCCACTTATTATTATCTTTTTGATTCTGCAGAAGCAGGTCATCGAAGGAATTGCGCTCGGAGGGGTAAAAGGGTGAATTCCGCACATTCCCGCAATATTGCAAGTTGACATTCCGAACAGGGCATCGACAATAGAGTTAAGATGTATCGGAGGAATTAAACTAAAAGGATTGTGGGCACATGCTGCGTAAAAAACTGAATCAGATTTCTCTTTATCAAAGGATACAACTTTCTTTCATTATCTTCATTCTGTTGCCGTTCGTAGTCATTACGTATAATTCCTATACATCTATTCGCGACAACGTAGCGAGAAATGTGAAGGAAGCCAGTATCAATACCGTTGATGTAACAGCAGATCATCTTAATAAGACGGTTGAAAGTATTCTGTTTGCTTCGTTGTATTTCTCGGAGCTTAAGGATACGGAGATGCTGGAGAGTTTAAGGATATTAAGTGAAGCGACCCGCTTCTCTGACTATGAGGAGTTTCGACGCTTTCGAAGATTAAACGAAATGTCGAGCGTATTGATGGCCCAAACGATCGATGCGGATCTTAGGATGTTCATGTTGAATGCCGGCAATCGGGTCATTATGGGGAATATTGATCTTCCCATGTTCTCGGTTTACTCGAACGAGTCTTTTCAAGAGGCCGCCCGCCTCAGCTCAGATGAGGCTTCGCACTTGCATTGGTTTCAATGGCAGGAGGATAACAAGCTCTATTATTATGCCGCCAAGAATATTAAGGATCCCGTAACCCAGATCCATTTGGCGACATTATTCATGGGCATTCCTGAATCCTATTTTAATAAGCTGTTTGATACGTTGGACAACGGTTCAATGATGTTGTTAGATCAAGATGGAAATAGGATAGTAAGCAGCTTGAATGCTGACTATGATCCGAAGAAATGGATTCGAACCGAGAAAGTGATCAACAATCTTGGATGGAAGCTAGTATATGTAACCCCGGTTTCTCAAGAAGAGACGCTGGTGTCACGGGAGTTTCTGTTTTCTTTTTTGACTATCAGTGCATTTTTTGTCGTATTCCTTATTTTTTCTGTTTATCTCGCACGCAGAATTACAACGCCCATTTATCATTTGCGCAACACAGCAAAACGTTATGTAGGCGGTGACCGCAGTGTCAGGATGCAGGTGCAGGGCAAAGATGAGATGGCGCTTCTTGGGAATGTATTCAATCGTATGCTGGACGATATTAACCGGTTAATTGAACAGGTTGAGGTAGAGCAAGAGGAAAAAAGGGAGATGGAGATGCAGGCCTTATTTTCCCAAATTCGTCCGCATTTTTTGTTGAACACACTGAACTCAATAAAAGTAGAGCTCGTGATGGCGGGCGACATGGCACACAGCCAGATCATCGCTTCTCTAATCTCATTGCTTCGGGCTTATATCCGTCCTAATGAAATGGCGACACTTGAAGAAGAATGCAGACTTTTGGAGAATTACTTGAAAATTATGCATGTCCGAAATAAGATGGACTTTCATTTCAATTGTTGCTTGGAGGAAGAGACGAAAGATTTTCAAATTCCCCGCTTGCTGCTTCAGCCGATTATTGAGAATGCAGTTATCCATGGGTTTGCCTTGCATCCAGAGCATGCGACAATTCAATTGAATGCCACCTGGACGAGGCAGTTGCTAACCATCGAAATCGCTGATAACGGCAGGGGAATGGCGGAGGACAAGCTGCAAGCTTTAAGCGTAAAATTGAATTCACAACAGGAAGATGACCATTCCTCGAGTCACGGTGTCGGCCTGATCAATGTTTCCCGAAGGCTGAAGCTGGCCTACGGGGAAGGAGCAGCATTGAAGGTGCGATCGAATGAAGACGGCGGACTGACATTCCTGCTTGAGATTCCTTATCATCAAACCTCCATAGGTCATTCATAACGGCGTGAAGCCGAAAAGGGGGGGCAGCTATGTATAAAGTGCTTATTATTGACGATGATGTGCCGATGCTGCAGTATTTGGAAAAAATGATGGACTGGCCTGCGTTGCAAATAGAAATTGTCGGCAAATGCTTTTCCAGTGAAATTGCGATCGAGGTCTTTCGAGATACACAACCGGACATAGTTATTACGGATATTGGATTGCCGATCATAGATGGCATTCAATTAGCCTGGACTTTTCGCGAGTTGGATCCGGATGTCCGTATTATTTTTCTGACGTGCTACGAGGAGATATATTATTTAAAACAAGCCTTCCAATTGGATGCGGATGATTACCTGATCAAAGACGAGCTAACGAGTCAAAAACTAATTGACAGTGTGGAGAAAGCACTTAAGTGGATCAAAGCAAGGGATAAGTCTCAGGAGCGCCTGGCCCTTAAACAGGACATTCAGCGCAATAAGGTGGTCTTAAAGGAGCAGTTTCTTGACGCAGTCTTCAAAGGAAACAGCGATAAAAACATAAGAAAATTCGGGGAACGATTGAATGTTGGACTGGCGAAGCCAGGTTTTCGGCTGGCTCTGCTCTATCTGGACACAAGCTCGATGCTGGAGGCTTATGCCATTAAGGATCATACTTTACTGCAGTATGCGATATATAACATAGCCGGGGAGCTTCGAGCGGATAGCAGCAAGACAATTACTCCTTTTCTTTATCATGATGAAGGTGTTTACCTGCTTTTTAATGTTGACCCCAGTGCAGAGGAGCTGCATTCGCAGCAGGATGTATTTCTGGATTTCATTGAGGATGTTAGGCAGAGTGTGAAACGTTTTTTAAAAATGAAGGTATGGGTCTATTATTGCCACGAAACGGTGGAGTTGAATCGTCTTGGCGCTGCGTACCGGCAAATTTCCCGTTATATCGAACAAGCTTACTATTCCGGCCAAGATTTGGTCCAGGCCACATCCGGTGTTGATTATTCCAATTCGTTGGATCCTAGCGCGTTTGACAAGGAGTTGGAGTTGGCCCAGCATGCTTTTGACACCGAGAATCCTCAATTGATTGATCTGATGCTGAGTAACTTGCGCAAGAAGGCAATGAATCATCGCATGCAGCCCTCTATGGTTAGGGAGATGTTTGAAAACGTAGTTCGCTCCGTTGCCCTGGAACGCCATGTCTCGGTGCTGGAGCCCTTCTATTCCTTACTCAAAAGAAGCGCTCGTGCGGAAGAAACGGAGCAGTTGGCTAAGACAGCCTTGAAAAGGCATCTCCAGCTTACATTAAACGTGAAGCCCGAAAAGGTTAAAAATTCCGAGCTGGCAAAAATCAATCAGTACATTGATGACCATGTTTGCGAAACTGTAACGAGCGTCAATATAGCCAATTATTTGCATTTGAACCCCAGTTACTTTTCCAGGTACTTTAAGAAACGATACGGAAGGAATTTTACCGATTACGTCCATCTGTACAAGATGGAACTGGCTAAAAATTTGCTGAATAATCCGAATGAAACGATGGAGAATGCGGCCTATTTGCTAGGGTATTCGGATCGGGCTTATTTCTCAAAAATTTTCAAGAAATATGTTGGGATGTCGCCGAGCGACTACAAGCACAAGCTAAGCAAAGAGAAGTTGACAGACTAGGAGGAAATTGAAATGAACAACCAACAGCAGAAGGAATTTTTACACTTGCCGGAACGGCAAATCCCCGTCAGCAAGGAAGTTGATGTGCTCGTCTGCGGGGGCGGGCCTGCCGGAGTAGGAGCGGCACTTGCTGCTGCAAGGAACGGTGCATCTGTTCTATTGATTGAGCAGCGTGGATATTTGGGGGGCATGGCCACGGTAGCGAATGTTCCGGCATTCTGTCCATATACGGATCACGTTAAACCAGTCATCCGGGGGATTGGTCTGGAAATCCTGGAGGATATGAAAGCCAGAATGGAGGCGGGTTTTCAGGAGGAATGGAAGGGTGAGCTGGACTGGGTACCGATTCATGCAGAAATCTTGAAGCTGCTGCTGGATGAGAAGATGCAAGAGGCTAAAGTGTCGATATTATATCATACTTTCATTGGAGATGTGCTTGAGGAGAATGGTGTTGTAAACGCGGTGATCATTCACAATAAAACGGGTACACAAGCTGTGAAGGCGAAGATTTACATTGATGCGACAAGCGACGCCGACCTGGTGTATCATGCCGGTGGGCAGCTTGTCCAAGGTGGCGATGAAGGGGAAATGCAGCCGGGGACGATGTGTTTTATGCTTCACAATTTGGATCGCAATCGCTTCTTAGCCCGTGTCGATGAATATGGCGTCGATCTAAAGCATGCCATCAACAAGGCCAAGAGTGAAGGCAAGCTGAATGTCGTCCGGGATTGGGCAGGGATATCCTGGCTGAACGATCAGACCGCCGGCTTTAATTTTGGACATATTTTTGGCATCGATGGATCCAAGGCGGAAGATCTGACGCATGGCGCAATAGCTGGCCGTGCGCTTGTCCATCATATTACGGATTGGCTTCGCGAGAATATTGCCGGTTTTGAGCATGCGTTCTTATCCTTGACAGGCGAGCAAATCGGAATTCGCGAGACAAGAAGAATTGTCGGGGATTATATTCTCACCTCCGATGATTTTCAAAGCTGTCGTTCCTTCGCTGACGATATCGCGCGCAACGCCTATTATATTGATCTGCACATGGCCAATGCACAAAGCGGCATGACCATGGTTCATCTGCCGCCGGGGCAATCTCACGGAATTCCTTATAGATCGCTGCTTCCAGTGGGAATTGAGAATGTAATTACCGCGGGTAAATGTATCTCTACAGATAGAGCAACCCAAGGGGCGACTCGGGTGATGCCGAATTGCTTTGCTATGGGAGAAGCTGCCGGAACAGCAGGGGCGATACTTAGCTCGAAGGGCTTGAATCGTACGCGGAGTATCGACATCAAGGAACTGCAGCAACAGCTTGTAAGGCAAGGGGCCTGGCTTGGCGAAGACATCAACGGTGCCCAATAATTCTAGAAAGAAGTTGAAGGCAATGGGTGAACATGCCTTCAGCTTCTTCTGTGAGGGACGGAGCCGAGGTCAAAAATTTACACACCAGAAACACGAGTAGTTACACGGGCTTGTGAAAAGAAGTCATTTATAATGAACATGAAATTAACTCAAATACGTGGAGGTAAACAATTATGAAAAAGGGTTTGTCATTCCTTATTGTACTGTGTCTGATCTTCACCATGATCGGATGTTCGAGCAGCAACCCGGGGTCAGCGGACAGCAATGCTGCGAATAACCAAGCCGCCAATAAGGGGAATGAGGGGGCCGCGGAATCGAATGAGCCCGTAACAATCAAATTCTATACCTATAAGACGAAAAGGGATGAAGAGCCTTACGTCATTGCTGTAAACGCCTTCAACGAAGCTCATCCGAATATTCAAGTGGAATATGTCGATCTTGTGCAAAACAATGACACGGTTGAGTTCCTGAATAAACTGGATGTATTGATGGCCGGCGGCGAATCCGTCGACGTGTTCCACACCGGCAATTTTGAGCAATTAATTGAAAGGGCTGCCCGGGGCGTAGTTGCTCCGCTCGATGAGTTCTATGCCAATGAGAATGTAGATCCGCAGGAAGAATATGTGCTTAACCCGACCTATGACGGCAAAACATACGGAATTATCGCCAATTCCTCCCAATGGATGGTTGTATTTAATAAGGATCATCTGGAAGAAGCGGGATTGCCCATTCCAGAGATGGGCTGGACATGGGATGATTACCGGGAATACGCCAAGAAGCTGACAACGCCGGAACACTACGGAACATATTTTCACACTTGGGGGGAATACCCGAATATTATCGCCTATACTGAATTGCCTCATCCGCAATTGAAAGAAGATCTGACATTGAACTTTGATGACCCTTCATTTAAATACTTCTTCGAGCTTCGCAGAGCCATGGAAGAGGAGGATAAGAGCGTAGAGCCTTATGCGGATGTGCTGGCATCAGACTATCATGTCCTGCAGCAGTTCTTCGCTGGCAAAGCTAGCATGCTAGCCACCGCTTCCTTCGTAGTGAATGCCGGTACCTTGCTGGATCGCTTCCCACATGATTTCCAAATGGTTTATGCACCTGTTCCACGCTCTTCAGAAGACGCTGATATGGGATTAACGAACGTATCGGGCAGCTTCCTTGGAGTTGGTGAGAAGTCTAAGCATAAAGAAGCTGCATACACCTTTGCAAGATGGCTGACGACCGAAGGTGCACAATATCTGCAAGATATTCCGGGCTGGAAGAAGGTTGACGGCAACGCTCTTCTCGAACAATTTTATGGGGACAAACAGGATCTAATTGATCTTAAATCCTTGTCCAGTACGCTATTCGACCCAAGAGTAAAAATGAACTCAGCAGGCATTGCTGTTCCTTATGGCAGTGAGTTAAAGACAATTGTAGAGAATGGATTCAGCCAATACATGTTGAACAATATCACGTTTGAAGAAGCACAGAAGTTCATGATGACGGAAGGGGAAAGGCTGATAGAAAAATAACGATCATCGTATTAGCAAAAGGATTGGAGACTAAGAGAAGGGAGTAGGTTGTTTTGCTGCTGTTTAATTGCAAAATGAAGGTTATCCAAAAATGGTTTCTGATAGCCGTTATGCTGTGTTCAAGCTTTATGTCTCAGCTGGCCACCACAAATGCGGCGGGAGCAAATTCAATGAACACAGGTGAAGGATCATCCTCAGCTCTAGTAGCTGGGGATAACCCTACATCCTCCGGAGATGCCTACGTTCGCTACGAAGAGGGCGATTTCGGGAAAGTATGGACGTTCGGCACCAGTCAGATCGAGAAGGTGGTCAGACTCCAGGATGGGAAGTTCCAAATGACAAGCCTTGTCAATAAGCTGGCAGGGGGCCAGACCGGGAAGGAGTATTTGAGTCCTGGCGATGCAGCTGATGAATTCGCTATTAAAACCGTTAACGAAGGCAATACGAACGGTTCTGTAGTCAGCGGCAGCAGCGAGAACTGGAACTTGGAGAATTACTCGACATTTCTAGGCTCGCAGCAGGAGCTGATTCTCAGCGTGTCGCTGACGAGTCCGACGATGCGGGTAACGCGAAACTATCAGATCCTTCCGGATACCGGGGTGATCGAGGAGTGGACGTTATTTACCAACCTGGGAGACAATGAAGCGACCTATGCTGAACCGAGATTTATACTTAGCAGGGTCATGTCCGACGCGGCGGCAGACAATGTCATCGTATACCATATGGTTGGCGATAAAGTAAGCAGTATTCCTAAGCATACGCTGGTACAAGAGCAGGTCAATATGAACGGCTTAAAAACTATCGAAGGCTCGGGCGCCGATGTGAGCCACCCTTTCGTGGCGCTTCAATATAAGGATACGCAAGACGGAGTATTCTTTACTTGGGATTATACTGGGAAATGGCAGGCCAAGGTTGGCAATAGCTCCGGGGTGACCTTCATTCAGGCAGCGGCTTACAATCGTTTGGATGAGGAAAATTGGACCTTTTCTCTAAAGCAGAATGAGACCGTTTCCATGCCAATGTCTAGAGTAGGCGTGTTCGTTGGGGATACGGATGATATGGGGAACGCCATAACGGACTACCAATATAAATACAAATGGAATCATACGAACGATGACTTCATGAATCTCATTCGCTTCGGAGGATATGGCTCTGATCCGGAGTTTATCTTTCAGAAGGTGAACAGCAACCGATATATCGGCGGAGACATGGTATGGATCGACGATGGCTGGCAGACCAACCTTGGCGATTGGGAATGGAAAGAGGGCATGCCGATTGAGAAGTATCAGGAATATATCGCCAGAAACAATCAAGTTCTGGGGCTTTGGATGCCGCCATGGGGCGCGGAGCAGCATTCGCAGCTTATGACCGAGCATCCGGACTGGTACATCGAATATAAGACGGGAATGGACGCTAGGAAGACAGGGCTTGATACATCCAATCCCGAGGTTGTGGACTATATCCGCAGCAAGGTGAATGAGGTACAGTCCGCCCTTGGCGGATTTATGCTTAAAACAGATTTCAACCAGTATAAGGACGGATTTTTGCGGGCTCAAGGCGTAATGAAGATCATGGAAAATTTCAAGCTGGATCATCCGGATCAAGGCCTGCATATTTGCAGTGACGGCTCGGGTGTACTTAATCCAGGCAGCGCAGCACTAAGCGAGCTTATTCTGCTTCAGGACGGTACACCGGATTACAGTGACGGTTACTATGCGTCAATGCTGTACCCGATCGACAAGATTATGACGAGCAGAGGCAGGGGAGACATTGGTTCGTACAGCAAGTCGAACCGGGCCATGCTGAGCTATGCCATGACAGTCGCTGGCAAAACCAATGGTACGATGGAGGAATTGGAGCCGGTCCGAAAGGATATGGATCTGTACCGCTATCTAAAGGGTCAGGGCGTAATGGGCCGGTATGTGAAGGTGTACCGCCCGTCTCACACGTCAGAGGCCGACCGCTATTATTTCGTGCAAAAGATGAATAAAGACGGGGATAAGGGCTATATCACCGTGCGTTTCGATCCCAGCTTTGCAGGGGAGAATGTAACCTTAACTCCGAAAGGTTTGAATCCCTCATCAGTCTATACGATATCCACGCTGGAAGGCGGCATGGCGACTGCAACCAAGACCGGCGTAGAGTGGATGAGTGAAGGGATTGCCTTAACCCCCCTGCAGCTTGGCGAAGTGATTTTTCTGAACCTTGAGAACAGACCGGGATCCGCCAACGATCAGATCGTTCCTTTACCTCCAGTGAATGTGTCTGTAAGCAATGCAAGATATATGGATCGCAGTGGAGTAGAGCTTACTTGGGGCGAAGGCTCGGACAATAACTGGATTTCCTATTATGAGGTTTTTAAGAACGGAGAAGCCTATGATAAAGTGTCAAAAGGCACGTACTATTTTGACGCTAATGGTACGCTAAACGACCAATACAGCATTCGTACCGTGGATGGTGACGGTAATGTATCTGGTGAAGTAGCGGCTGTGCAGAATGCGCCGTCGATCCAGCCCAATGTGGCTGAGTTTGACAAAGCGCCTAATCTCCAAGCAGATATAATAACCGAGATTACCTGGAACAACGCTACGAAAGTGAAGGATATCAAGCTGAATGGGGCTAGTATCGGTTTCGATGCTTATGCTATAGGGCAGACAGAAGGCGGTCAGGCAGCTCTGACGATCAAGAAGGAATTGTTAGCTGTGCAGGATGTGGGAAGCTTGGAGCTGATGGTCGAGTTTGACCAGGGCTATAAGCAATTGCTGATTGTACAAATCGTTGACAAATCCGGCGCGACATCGGGAGATGCCTATGTAAGCTTTGAAGATATGGGGAATGAGAAAATTTGGACGATGGGCACAGATCAGATTGAGAAGGTCGTGCGGATTCAGAACAGCAAGTTTATCATGACGAGCCTCGTTAATAAGCTGGCGCCAAACGGCGGCAAGGAATACTCTACGCATCCGGAGACTATTTCTGATGAATTTGCGATTAAGCCCGTTGTTCCTGGCAATACAAGTGCACCCATCGTCACGGGAAATGACAGTGTATGGACGTATGAATCCCATTCCATTACGAAGGGCGATCAAGGTGAATTGATTCTTAGCGTGTCGGTAACAGGCAAGTCGATGAGAGTAACGAGGAATTATCAAATCTTGCCTGATACCGGGGTAATCGAAGAATGGACGGATTTTACGAACCTCAAGCAAGCTCCGGCTATATTCAGCGAACCGCGTCTAATCCGTTATCGCTTGATGCCGGATGCAGGCGACAAAGTTGATCTTTATCATGTCAATGTCAACAAGAACGGCGGGGCTACCGAGCATGTTCTTGTCAAACAACCGGTGAACAAAACCTCGCTGACTACTATTGAAGGCTCAGATACCGAGATCAATCATCCGTTCTTCGCTATGCAATACAGGGACGATCAGGATGGCCTGTTCTTCACCTGGGATTACTCTGGGAAATGGACGACGAAAGTCGGGAATAACTCGGGCATGACCTTTGTCCAGGTAGCAGTATATAACAGATTGGATACCGAAAACTGGATATTTACCGTAGATCCTGATGAGACATTCTCTTCACCTGTATCCAGAGTGGGTGTATTCCGGGGCGATGTTGATGATCTGGGCAATGCCATAACAGATTACCAGTACAAGTATAAGTGGTCTGACACTAACGATGCCTACTTGAATCTGATTCAATACGAGGGGGCCGGTACCGATCCGGATACAGTGTTCGAGAGAATCAGCAACAACCGGTATATTGGCGGTGATTTGATCTGGCTTGAAGAGGGGTGGCAGACCAGCGTGGGCGATTGGAGCTGGAAAGCGGCGATGCCCATCGATCAGTACCAGCAATATGCCAGCATGAGCGGCCAATCTTTGGGACTTTGGCTCCCGCCTTGGGGTGCAGAGCAAGGCTCTCAGTTACAGAATGAACATCCGGATTGGTTGATTGAATACAAAGCAGGGATGGATCCTAGACAAACCGGGCTGGATACCTCCAAACCAGAGGTTGTCCAGTATATTCAAAATAAGGTCAGCTCTCTGCAGAATGAATTCGGCGGATTTACGTTAAAAACAGATCATAATCTGTATAAGGACGGGTTCTTAAGAGCGCAGGGCGTGATGCAGACTTTGGAGCAGTACAAGCATAACCATCCGGACAAAGGGCTTCATATTAGCAGCAACGGATCGGACCTGCTCCATCCGGGCAGCGCGGCTTACAGTGAGTTTATCACTCCGCAAGAGGGTGCTGCCGGACTGAGCGAAGGCTACTATACCTCCCTGCTGTATCCGATCGACAAGCTGGTTTCAACCCATGGCAGAGGAGAGCAGGGCACCTATTCGAAAGCTAACCGGGCTGTGCTCAGCTATCAAATGACGGTGGCAGGGGGAGCGGCTGCGCAGGAAGATCTGGAGCAGCTCAGACAAGATGCCGATTTATATCGTTATTTGAAGGCGCAGGGCGTTATGGGGAGATATGTAAAGGTGTACCGACCTGTAACGAATGCGAATGGACAGTATTATTTTGTACAGAAGATTAGCCAAGACGGAAGCAAGAGCTATATAACAGTGCGCTTCGATTCGGCACTTGAAGGAACGGACGTGACAGTATACCCGAAGGGGCTGAAGGAGGATCAGGCATACACAGTTTCTACACTGGAAGGCGGGATGATTACCACAACGAAAACAGGAGCTCAGTGGATGAGCGAGGGTATTCCCTTGACCCCCTTAAGGACGGGCGAAATCATCTTCCTGAATCTCGAGGGAAGGCCAGGCTCTGGATTGGATCAGACTGCGCCTGATGCACCAGAATTGATCTCGGTCGACAGTGCCGAATACATGGGCAACAGGGGGATGGAAGTGGTCTGGAAGGAGGGATTCGATGACAATTGGATCTCTTACTATGAGATTGAGAAGAACGGAGCGCCTTATGATAAAGTGTCGAAGGGAACCCGCTATTTTGATGCTGGCGGTCTTTCAACCGATCGCTATCGTATTCGCACTGTAGACGGGGATGGCAATGCTTCGGAATATGTTCCTGAGGAAGCGGACTCGTCTGAGCCATCGCTTAGCCCCAACAATGCCAGCTTTGACAAGAATCCCGAGAAGCAGGCAGACGTCGTGATCGGCATAGCCTGGAACTCAGCGTCCGAAGTGGCGGCGATCCGCCATGGAGATGTAACGGTCACACAAGATGTCTATTATACTGTGACCGGGGACTGGCTCACAATTAAGAAAGAATACTTGAACATGCAAGCGGTTGGCGAGGTGGAGCTCACAGTAGTATTTGACACCGGTCAGGAAGCTGAACTGAGAATCACGATTACTGATACCTCCGCCGGTACTACAGAACCGCCAATCGTGGATAAGTCCAGGCTGCAGGCTGCATTAGCTGAGGCGCGCTCCAAGCTGGACAGCGCTGAGATCGGCGATCAGCCGGGTCAATATCCGGAAGCGGCCTTTGATGCCTTAAGCACTGCGATAGCAATCGCGAATGAAATAATGAGTCAAGAGGCCGCGCAGGACGCTCTGGACTCTGCGCTGATGGATCTCATTCGGGCTATTTCTGAATTTGAAGCTGCCAAGCTGCCAACACAGGAGCCAGCGGATGAAATCGCTCCGGTATGGCCCAAGGATAAGTCCATGAGAGCTCTTAATGTTGGCAAGACAAGCCTTGACCTATCCTGGACAGCTGCGATTGACGACACATCAGTAACTAATTATAAGGTTTATATGAATGGAGGCGAACTCGTCACGGTGACAGGTGATGTATACAGTCATACGGTTACGGGATTGACCTCGAACACGAGCTATTTATTTAAAGTGGAGGCGGGCGATGCGGCAGGAAATTGGAGCACGGGAGGACCGAGTGTATATGTAACGACCCAAGCCGATGCTTGGAACAGCGGTTGGACGACGATGCCGAGCCCTGTTCCGGAAAATCCTGTGTCGCCAGAACCGGAAAAGGAGCCAGAGCCGGAACCCACAGTACCGACAGATTCAATTGTGCCTGCGGAACCGAAGCTTCCTGCAATAGAGCTGGCTGATATTTCGGGGCATTGGGCGAGAGCAGCCATTGTACAATCCGTGGAGCTCGGTTTTGTAACAGGATACGGGGATGGCTCATTTAAGCCGAATGCTCGGGTAACCCGCGCTGAAATTGCAGCAATGTTAGCAAGAGCAATGAAGCTGGAGCCCGGCGATTCTTACTTGCATTTTGTTGATAAAGACGTCACTCCGAAATGGGCACAGCCGTTTATCCAGGCTATTACTGAAGCAGGTATTGTATCTGGATACGAGGATGGAACCTTCCGGGCAAACAAGGAAATCACGCGTGCGGAAATGGCAGTTATCATTGTTCGGGCATTAGGTCTGGAGGTAACTCCCGATGTCAAGCCGGCCTTTGAGGATGCCGGACAAGTGCCTGCTTGGGCTAAGCCTTTTGTAGCGACAGCTGCGGAGAAGGGACTTATAAAAGGGGATGGCAGCGGCAGATTTCACCCGAATTCCTCTTTAACCAGAGCGGAAGCCGTCACAATGATTCTGGCGATGTTGAATTATGAGAGAGGTTGATTTCACAGAATAGAGGAGAGAAGCCATGAAGGAGTGGCATGGACGAAGCTGGGGAACGCTGGGAGACAGCATTACTGCAGCGAACGGCTACCAGCCGCTGGTTAGTGCGGCTTTAGGCTTTGCCACAGTGCATAATTATGGCCGTAGTGGCTGCCCAATGACCTCAGGCGGAGCTACCGATGAGGGAGCCACGGTGAAGGTAGGCTACGAGATTGAGGTAGGGCTGGACTGTGTTTCAATATTTGCCGGTACGAATGATTACCGGCTAAGCAAGCCGCTTGGCACTCCAGACAGACAGGATCCGCTGACGTTCATTGGTTCGTATACGACGCTAATTGAGCATATTCTGTCAGTGAATCCATCATGTCGATTGAATTTGTGGACTCCGCTTCAACGCGACAAGGATGTTTATGACATCGAACGACCTAACGAGGAAGGTTATCGTTTGCGTGATTATGTGGAGGCAGTAATCGGCCTAGGCAGACGCTATGGGTTGCCGGTGCTGGATTTGTATGCAGAGAGCGGGTTTAACAAACTGACGCTCCCGTTCTTTACGGAGGATGGTTTACACCCCAATCAGCATGGCCACCAGAGAATTGCATCAATGGCTATTGCATTTTTGGAGCGGCTGTAATCGGCTAAACAAGTGCCTCCACATCAACGCCTTTGGGTTACCCATGCTCAAATGATAAACATTCCAATCAGTTCAGCTAACACGCCCAAGCTCTAGGATTCTAAAGCTTGGGCGTTTCATATTTTTCACCCGAATTCTCTCCACCTTCAGCATAAGGTGATGCGGAGGGTTAATCCCCAAAGTGTCGGAAATGTGTATAATCGCCCTGGATGGGCTTGTAACAAATAAAAGGGGAGGGGGTGTATGAGATGAATCGGAGTAAGAAGGCCTGTCTTTTGATAATGACGATTTGGCTCGGGTTGGCGGGACTGTTCCCAGCTGCGAGTGCAAGAGCCGCCGATTTGCCGCTTACTCAAGGAGCAGGCTATGCGCCAGGCGCTTATGATTATGAGGCGGCCCAGCCGACAGCTTATAATTGGACAAGGCAGTCCAGGTTTATGGGGAACCCGGATCATGATGTGAAGTGGTCGTTTGCAGCAGGGGACAAGATATATTCCACCCCTGCGATTGGGCAGGACGGCACGTTTTATATCGGTTCATCGGATGGGTTGTTATACGCACTGGATCCTGATGCTGTTGATGAAGACAAACGGGAGAGGTGGTCGTTCGATACATCGATAAGGACTTGGAGTATGATCGTCTCATCGCCTGTGGTGGGAGCAGACGGTACGGTCTATATTGCTGCGGTAGGCTGGTATGGGGATGGAACGTTATATGCGTTGGATCCGAATGTTGAGAATGACAACGAGCGGGTGAAATGATCCTTTGCAGCAGAGAAGAAAATACGCTCATCCCCTGTGATCGGCCCGGACGGCACGATATACATCGGAGCTGATGATTATAAGCTCTACGCGATTGGAACGAGGTCGTTCATAGCCGCTCCAGAGCAGATTGCAGCCGAACCTGGCGAAAGTGCTGTAAAGCTTTTGCATGGGAGGCTGTTGACAGAGCTGCTGGCTATAGGGTCTATCATTAGTTCAAGCCGACCAGTGGGAGCTCATCAACGGGGATCAGCTTATTACCGAAACAGATTATACTATAAAAAATCTGACGGCAGGCGAGTTGTACTAGTTCACAGTACAGGCGGTTAATCATGAAGGAATGGAAAGCGACTTATCCGCATCCGCATCTGCAACACCCTACACCAATGTAGCTGAAGTGCTAGCCTTTGCACCAATTCAAGTCGCCAAGGGCACGAAGCTGGAGGAGTTGTCTTTGCCTGCTGAAGTGCAGGCTCGCCTGACCGATGGTTCTGAGCAGGAGTTCCCTGTACGCTGGGATTTAGTGAACACAGACTATGACCCAGGGCAGGCTGGAGCTTACGCAGTCACCGGGGAGCTGCAGTTGCCTGGATATATTCGCAATCCCCATCACTTGCATGCGGAACTGACCGTAAGCGTGCTGCCGGACAACGATGCGAAGCTCCGTAACATTCAATTGAACGGAGAACAGTTGCAGGGCTTCAAACCTGAAATCTATACCTACAGCGTGCGCTTCCCCTATACAACAGAGCAGATTACGGTAACGGCCGTAACGTATGAGCCAGGAGCGACCTTCGAGATCGTCGGAGGAAATTCGCAGCGATTGCAGTTGGTAGTAACCTGATTGAAAATTATCGTCACTGCGGAGAATAGAGACCTACAGCGGTATACGCATACTGTGAATAGAGAACCGGACAGGGCGGACCCCGTCTGGCCGCCCGGCAGTGAACAGATCCTCTCAGACATCCTGGGTTAAGCAGGACAGTTGCGACACTCCCTCCTTCATCCCTTGGTGGCGGTGGTTCGGGCAGTTGGGGAGGCGGCTCGTATTTATCCAGCAACGCCAGTCTGAAGAAGCTGGAGGTATGGGCGGACGGCCGACGTGTAGCTTTAGAGCCATCGTTTACAGCAAACACCTTGTCTTATGCAGTCAGGACGGAGGCGAAGCATATCGAGGTGAAAGCCTCTACCGAGCACTCCGCGGCCAAAGTGATATGGCTAAATCAAGCGTTGGGCAATGGCATTAAAATCGACTTGCAGGAAGGGGAAAATGTCATATCGCTGCAGGTTCAGCGGAGGACGGCACCCGCAAGACGTATACACTTTCCATTGTCCGGGAATTACCTCCACTTGCTGAACCGGAAATGCCTGTGATCTCGTTTACCGATATCGCTGAACACTGGGCGGAAGGCTATATCAGAAACGCAGTATTATTTTAAAATCCTTGGCCCGCCGAGATGTTAAGAAAACATGGGATTTGAAGGATTGGCTGAAAAATTCCTCTAAATTTCCCGGATTAAAGTTAAAAAGATTATAACGAGCTGTATCCGACACTCTTCAGGAATTGGGCTGCTTGATGAAATTCCCCATCTTTTGGGATGTGATTTGTATTTTCATTCTGCAGGCGTTGATATCAAAGAATATCGCAACGATATTTAGGAATATTCCAGCATTTCAGAGGGGATCCGGGCAGAAATTCTGTGAGGATCGCCCGGTAAGGGATCAAACGATTTGTATGCTCTGGCTTCTTCGCGAGAGCGGTTGCATGCGTGATTTTTTTCGCGGAATGAGCTGGACATAGTAAGTGCCCGAAAGTATAAATTGTATCAAGGTGCTCCGCTGGCTAAAGCCTTGTATCCCATCCGCATCCATCGTGGCATTGAATTAGCAGCGAAACAATTTTTCCGTATGAAAAAATGGGGCAGTAAAGACACAAGTGGGTGGCGGTTTGAACTTTTTACATCCCATTTTGGAACGCTCGCAGGCTGTTTTTATCGATATGGAGGCGATGTTCTCCAATCCAGCTGCAAGATTGCATGATGTAAAGCAGCGATTGGAATCCAAAGGCCATACGGTTGCGGTGCTGAAGGAAGGTCAGATTCCGACAATTAAGATAGATAATATTGTTTATGAAGCGATTCCGCATGCCATACACGGGAGAGTGCCGATCCATGGTGTGCGTCTAATCCCGAAGCCCCTATTTTAAAGGAGTCTTGAATCATGTCCCAGACAGCGTTCTATTGAGGCCATATTGGCCTCTGAGTTCGTAACTATAGGTGAATTAGTACGGTTTACGGATTTTCGCTATAGTACATTGAAATTTTACCCAGAAGAGGGTATGCTGCCCTTCACACAGGCGGAGGAAAATCTGACTCGCAGATCTACAAGAGAGGAAACCGTCGCGCGCATTCATTTTATTAAGGAACTGAGAGCAAGTGGCTTATCGATCCAGTAAATTAAAGAAGCTCTTAATAAGAGTCAACAAGTACACTGTAGACCCGGTATATAAGATAAGAGCTATCCAGCGATTCTATAGGAGAGAGAAGTAGCTGCGAATACAACACGCGCTTGGGTCTTACGCCTTCTGGCCGTTAGATGTATAATCATGGAAGGAACTCAGACAACGAATGGGAGTTCCTCCACCGCATGGTACTGCCTCATTCTCTTAGCCATAGGGATTCCATATTCCATTCTCAAGCCTCGCACATAATTTCGAACCGTACTTTCTGCAACCTCTAATCCTCCATAACGTTCCTTGAGCCAATCCATCACTTGAGCTGCGGAGAGATCCGTATATTTGCGCAACCAGCTAACGATCTCTGCTTCGAACGCTTCCAACTTCTTAGACCTTGTCTCGAGTCTCTCCAAGAACTCTTTGTACTCGTTAACCGTTAGATCCCAGAACTTGATCACTGTATTCCTAGATATTTCTAGGTTTCTGGCTACTTGCGACTTTCCCAAACCTAGCCTTTTCTGTTCCTGAATTGCGAAGTACATAGGCCACCTCTCTTCTTTCTTCAATACCCCTTCCTCCTGGTGTTAGAATTTCCAGTTCTATGATACCTTAATAGGAAGGGTATGGAAGGTTTTGTTCATTCTTATTTAGCGGAATCCGTTAAGTCTAGTTTAGCGGTTACAGTTGGCCTACAAGCCGCTGGCAGTTGTATCTTATATCGGATACTCCTAACTTGTCACAGGTGCTAAGCCGTAAGCCCTGAAAGCTATTTTTCATGGGTGTTCAAAAAAAGGTCACAGTATTCGTGTCTCTATTGCTGGTTCAGATATCCCTAACTTTGGAATATTACCGCAACTAAGTCCGACAAATAACCCTGCTGACCCGACGAATAATATCGTACCGGTTATCACAGTTCGCAGTGAGGAATATCCTTCTGGAATTACACTGCCGATTATCCCACGATAACGGGAAGGCTACGCAGGACATTAACCATTTTGTCCAAGTTCATCCTTGCTGTTAAGTATAGCAGATATCTCCGAGCAAGCTGCAGTTGCCCAGGAGAATGCTTCAATGCAAGAAGTGGCATCAGCAGCCGAGTTACTAAGCAAAGATGGCGTCAGAAATATAAGAATCGATAGGAGGACTAAAGTGTATTAAGGATCCGCCGGATATCTGAAAGCTCATTTTTACAACGAACATAACTGATAGCTACCACCGCCAGCTCCGCAAGGTGACAAAAGGCAAGAACATCTTTCGCGACGAAAGAGGCCCTCCTAAAGATACTGTTTTTGGTCATCATGGATGTCACGCGAAAATGGACAGGATGTATTTAAAACAGGGGGAAAATGCTGCTGCAGCTCTCAGTCTACTTTCCTGAGCGTATCGGCCAGCATCCATCGCGAGGTCGATCTCCCCCATGGGGGAGATTCTCTATAAACGACTTTACGCTAAATTTATTGACAGACCCAATCACCTTGATCGACTTATTAGATACAGAAGTTTACGACTTTTACTCGATCATCGTCTTGTTAAACTATTCCGATATTGATTCGGGGTTAACCCTGTGTACTTTCTGAAAACTTGAGAGAAATATTTTTCATCCTGATAACCGACTTGATAGGCGATCGCACTAATTTTGATCCCTGGATTAGAGAGCAATTCAGTTGCATGGTCGATTCGTATTTGATGCAAATACTCCAAAAATCCCATGTTTAATTTCTGCTTAAAAAGAATGCCTAGATAACCAGGAGTTATGAAAATTTCTCTTGCTACTGTGTTTCGGCTAATATCTTTGTTGTAATTTTGGTTTATATAAGCCAGAGCTTCTTGAAATATTCTATTATTGTTTTTGGAGGAGTTCATATGATCATTTATTCTGAACATAATTCCTGTTATTACATTTTTAATCACATCTATACTTGAACTAGTGAGGATCTTTGGCAGCTTCGAGAAATCTTCTTCAAAGATTTCATCGGTATTTATGTTTTTTTCAATACAAAAGTGAAACAAACTAAAAGCTAGAGCCAGCATGGAGTTGTGAACATGGCTTCTCGAACTACTTTCGGGCTTTAATGCATCATGAAATACATTAAACTTCTCAACCATTACTTCCTGGTTACCTGAGATAATGGCTTGAATAATAGCTTTCTCTTCAGATAGGGGATATGAAGTAGCTTCCTCTGTATCCTCCTCCATGTAATTTACGATTTTTTGTGAGCCTTTAAGAAACCGCTTTTCTAGTGCATTTACAGATTCACGATAAGATGTATGGAGGTGTGATATCCCTTTGTCGAGACTTCCTACGCCTATCGAAACTGTTAGTGGAAGATATTGACTAACTCTCATTTGTAACTTCGTCATAATCTCTTGGGATTTTTTAGTATCAATCCACTGATCTGTGTTCAGAATCGATATAATGGTATCTTGATGTTCAAAGGCAGCACAGACGAGCGTATGAGAGAGCACTTCTTCCGTAATATTTTTAATTGCAAACTTAAACAGTTCAATTTCCTCATAATCATATTTTTGCTCCAATGTATAGAAATTATCAATTTCAAGTACCAGAACACCGAATAGCATCTTTGGAAATGTAATATTGTTGAGGCCTAGCATCAACTCAAGACGATCAGTTGGGAGACGCTCTGATAATAGTACCAGTCGATTTAATGTTCGTTCCCTTAATAAAGGCAAGCTATTCTGAAAACCCACACGTAATTTCTCCATAGCCTCATTTTGCTTTTTATCCTCGTTAATATTGATTGCTTGTTTCTTGACAATTTCCAGAATCTCATCTGGACGACTAGGTTTTAATAAATATTCGCAAGTGCCGAAAGTCATAGCTTTTTGAGCATAAACAAAATCATCGTAACCACTATAAATAATGTTACGAATGCTAGGGTATAATCTCGATACTTCCTTTATTAAATCAAGGCCGTCCATAACGGGCATTCGAATGTCCGTGATAATGATGTCGACTGAATTTTGTTCAAGAATTTTCAGTGCTTCGCTCCCATCGCAAGCTTCACCTGCAATTTGGATATCATGCGCATTCCAGTCAATCACATTTCGTATTCCTTCACGAGCACGTCTTTCATCGTCAACAATTAATAGGCTAATCATTGATGTTCACCCTCTCCTGCTTTAATGGAACTCGAAGAAATACTTTTGTACCGACACCAATTTGACTTTCTATTCTAAGCGTAAATTGATCATTGTAAAAGTGCTTTAAACGTGAAAATACATTGTGAATTCCGTAACCGCTGGTATCGCTGGAAAGATTGGAATTACTCTGTGGGACGTAATCCATAATCTTATATATTGTTGATTCATCCATCCCGACTCCATTGTCTTCTATTATAAATTCAAGATTGTTGTCTGCTAGATGACAAGAAACTTTAACTATACCGCCTTCATGCCTTTTTTCAATTCCATGGGTTATTGCGTTCTCAATAAAAGGTTGAAGGATCAGTTTTAGAATGACGTATTGGTCCAGCTCAGTCGGAATTTCAATTTGATAATGCAGCTTTTCCTCAAATCTCATCCTCTGAAGCGCAAGATAATGGCCGATAAGTTCTTTTTCCTTCGCTACACTTGTGAGACTGCTGCCACGGTTTAAGTTAAGCCTAAATAACCGCGAAAGGCTAATAATCATATCGGAAATTTTTTTGTTCTCTGAAGTCTGAGCTTCCCAAAAGATTGTATCTAACATGTTATAGAGAAAATGGGGGTTTATTTGAGCTTGCAATGCTTTAAGCTCCGCCTCTTTTTCACTAATTTTTAGCATGTACACATCATTTACTAATGTACTGATCCTTGAAACCATACTGTTAAATCCCCTGCCAAGTTCACCGATCTCATCCCGGTATTTAATATCCACCCGTTCCTTAAAATTACCATTTTGGAATCGCTTCATAGATCGCTGCAAAGTTTTAATCGGTGCTGTAAGAAAGATTGTGCTCACCAGCATTATTGGCAAGCTAAGGATTAAGCAGACAACAATTAAGATGAGTACAAATTCTTTTATTGTGCTCAACTCATTGGTGAGAAAAGCAAAAGGAACCGTGTAAAAAATACGCCATCCCAGGGAATCCATCGTGCTATAAGTGACTAACAGCTTTGCTCCATTAATCGAAACGATTTTAGTCCCTGTTTTCGTTTGAATATCTATATCGCTTAAGATTTTAAAGAATTTATCCGTCTGATATTGTGGCATTCCTGCTTGCAATAGTGGTGTGCCATTCTGATCTAGCATGACGATACCATGTTCATTATCATAAAGATTTTCAAGGTAAATTTTTCGAACCGTGTCCGAATGAATGCCGACAAATAACAGTCCGATATGATCACCGTTGTAAACATTACGTACAATTCTGCTCATGCCAATCATTTCACTCGGGTTGTGGTGGAAAAAAATATCTTGATTGTCGGTTGAAGAAAACCAATAGGGCGCGCCATTTTTCTGCTTTATTTCTGAATAAATGGAACTATCATGAATATTAGAAAGTGGGTAGGGAATGCCGCCGTAACCAGTGGATTCGCTGAATAAAGGACTATCTGCAGTCCCGTACAGAGATAAGTAATCAAAAATGCTGGTAGTCAGCATGTAAGCCATAATGGAGGCTGTTGGCCCATCATATAGAGTACTTTCAAGTGATTGACCGGAGCTTCCTTTTTGAGAAAGTTTGGATTGAACAGGCTGAGAGGAAATAAATATGGTTGCCCAGTCCTCAATTTGTTTTCGCATGGCAGAAATACCGTTCCCGATCTGTGCGATCATCCCGATGTTAGTCACGCTTACTTTATCGATAATTTCTTTTTTGACAGTCTGGTAAGAATAAATACCAATCGATAGTGTGATAAGAGTAATAACCGAATAAAAAGTAATGAAAATTTTTAGACGAATGCTTAAATCTAAGAAGAGTCTTTTCACTGGTTTACAGTCCTTCCTTATCAAGTGTCACAAAATCAATTATAAACACGTATTTGGAGCAGGAACAATGAGAGTAGTGTTATAGTTGCGAAACTTCAACCTTACTGTCTTTTTCTCGACTGACTCTTCAAGATGTGCATGATAAGATTGCTCACATAGCGAGATATTAAACTTCAAGGGGGATTAAAATGATTAGAAGGGCTACAGTTAAGTTGCTACTCACAACCTTGGTAATGGTAATTTTGTTGGCTGCTTGCGGCAGTAATGACAATGGCAATTCAGGTTCTAACTCGGCTACAGATTCTGCAGAGCAAGCAAAAAAAGTTACACTGCGTTTCTTCTCGAACCTGCCGGATCGGAAAACTGGACAAGGTCTGGCTGAACAAACGATTATTGATAACTTCATGAAAGAAAATCCGAATGTGAAAATCGAGGTCGAAGCACTAGGGGGAGAAGCTCAGGGGAACAAGCTTAGAACTTATATGGCGTCAAATGAACCGATTGATATCACCATGGTAACTGGTGGAGCAAATCTGGACACGCTAAGACAGGCTGGATATGTAAAAGAACTGAACCCAGCAGATTACAGCGGTGATGAATTTGGTTTCCTTCCGGGTTCGTTTCAGAATTTTACGTTTGATGGCAAACTGTATGCTTTGCCTAGGAACAGTGACTTTGAAATCATTTATTACAATAAAAAACTATTTGAGGATAATGGTATACAAGTACCGACAACGATTGACGAACTGATTGCTTCTGCGAAAGAATTCCGTGCGAAGGGAATCATTCCGATGTCCATGTTTGGTAAGGATCTGTGGAATTTGGGGGAAATGTACCAAAATATTGTTGCGCGGGTAAGCGGTGATCAGCAAGCCATTCTGGATGCAGTTGAAGGCAAATTGTCTTTCAAAGATGATCCCGCTTTCCTAGAAGGTGCGAAAATCTTCAAGCAGTTAGTGGATGCAGGTCTGTTTCAAGATGGCTTTATGACAGCGGATTACGGAATGTCTCAAAATTTGTTTACACAAGGAAGAGCTGCAATGTGGTATTCGGGCTCTTGGGAAGCCGGAATGGCGACCAATAATGACCTTTCCGAAGAGTTCCGTGCGAACCTTAATGTTGCGAGCTTCCCGGTCGTAGAAGGCGGAAAAGGAAAAGCTACCGACCTGCAAGCTTGGAATGGTGGGGGTCTTGCTTTGGTCGCGGCTTCCAAGCATCCTGAAGAAGCCAAGAAATTTTTTGACTACATGATGAGTGCCCAACAATGGCCAAAATATGGTTGGGAACTTGGGGGGCTATTCCCGGCGCAAAAGTTTGAATTAACAGGTGATGAACCCGAGGTACAAAGAAAAATGAATGATATGCTAGGAAATGCAACCTCCACTCCTGGGAGTTCCTGGATTGATCATGGTACTGCGGCCTTCAAAGACGATACCAATAACTTATTCGGTGCATTCGCAAGCGGCTCAATTACACCTGAACAGCTGATCGACAAGTTGCAGGAAGTGTCCGAAAAACAAAGAAAATAGGTTGCACCAAGTATAGGGTAGGACGAGGCCTATCCCATATACTTTCATTAACAACTCGAGGTGGAGCATCACATGCAGAAAATACTCGGTAATAAACTTTCAATATTTATATTTGTGCTACCTGGCATATTACTATTTATACTAATGTTACTTGCCCCGATCGTTTTGAGTGGTTTTTATTCTTTCACAGAAACGATGGGGCCAGGTACGAAGATTGCAATGGTTGGATGGGATAACTACCGGAATTTGCTTTTTCACGACCCGCGTTTTTGGATTTCGTTGAGGAATGCTCTTTTACTCGGGCTCGGCTTTATATTTGTTCAACATCCGCTTTGTATCTTGTTTGCACTATTGCTGGATCGGATCGGAGGCAAGGGAGAGAAAGCATTCAGAACTATTTTCTTTATCCCCTGTGTCATTTCGATAGTCGTAATCTCCAAAATGTGGCTGTCTATTCTTGATCCTAGTTTTGGTGTATTCAATAAGTTTCTTACTTCAATCGGGTTAGGATCATTGAATCATGCCTGGTTGGCGGATCCAAACACGGCGCTTTGGTCTTTGCTTCTAATCTTAATCTGGTGGGGATTCGGTTGGGGACTGCTGTATTATTATGCCGGTGTCAAGGGGATTCCAGAGGATGTGTATGAAGCTGCACGTATAGATGGTGCTTCCGGAATCAAACTTCATTGGAAAATCACGATTCCTCTCTTATCCCCAATGATTTCGGTTCAGGTCACACTGGCAATTGTCATGGCTTTAAAGCAAATGGAGGGTGTGTATTTAACTACAGGTGGCGGTCCTGGAGATGCAACGCAATTTTTAGGTGTTTATTTATATACAAAGGCATTCACAGCCAACGAATTCGGATATGCTAACGCGATATCTATCATGTTTGTTATTATCTGTCTAATTGCTTCTTATATCAGTAATAAAATCACGAGTCGCAACTCTGTGGAATATTAGGGGTGGCAGGATGAAATCATTTAAGAAGACGTGCATATGGGTATTTTTTATCCTTGCTGCTGTCGTGCAGTTGTTCCCGCTTATTTGGTTGGTTAATTACTCTTTCCTGGATACCAACCAATTTTTTTCAGACGAATTGATAAAGTGGCCAACCTCGCCCAAGTGGGAAAATTACGTAAATGCGTGGGTGGATGGAAAATTTTTAAAATACTTGTTAAACAGTATCGTTGTCTCAGGAGTCTCGATTCTTCTTACGATTGTAATATCAGTGATGCTGTCATTCGCTTTCACTCGAATGAAGTGGAAATTACGAGGGCTCTTTTTCGGAATTATTCTGCTGGGTATAATGATTCCGGTTCATGCAACATTGCTGCCTAACTTTGTCATTCTCAAGAAATTAGCGTTAACGGATACTTACTGGGCATTAATTCTGCCATATACGGCGGTGAATGTACCACTAGGAATGTTCATGCTTTCCGGATTTATGCGTTCTATTCCGGGCGCGCTTGAGGAATCGGCGGTCATTGACGGGTCCGGGATTTTTAGGCTCGTATTTCAAATTGTTCTCCCAATGATGAAGCCTGCCGTTGTCACGGTTGGAATTAACTCCTTTTTATTTTGTTGGAATGAATTCATTCTGGCATCAACGTTCTTAAGCAGGGATACTTATAAAACCCTACCGTTTGCTGTTCAGAACTTCACAGGTATGTACTCATCGGATTATGGATCCCAGTTTGCCGTAATGGTGTTGATATCGATACCGGCAATAATTATTTACGCGCTATTTAATGAGCAGATTACGAAGGGAATTACGGCAGGTGCGGTAAAAGGATAAATTTATATGCCATACCGCAACTCCATGGATGGCGATTTGACCGAAGCGAAGTTCGTTGTACTCTCAAGTGCTCGACCAAGCACTCCATCTTGGCCACTTATTAATTAAATTCGTTGAAATGCGTATCATTAGCAAAAGGAGCTACTAAGAAATGATTAGAAAACTTCTATATGGTGTTGCCTATTATGATGAATATATGCCCTGCGACAGACTGGATGAAGATATTCGATTAATGAAGAAAGCCGGTATTAATGTGATTCGTATCGCGGAATCGACATGGAGTACTCACGAACCGCAGAACGGCGTATTTGATTTCCGTTCTGTGGATCGTGTCCTTGACGCGATGCATGCCGCAGACATAAGTGTGATTGTTGGAACTCCAACATACGCGGTTCCCACTTGGATGGTAAAGGAGCATCCTGAAGTCCTTGCCGTAACGCCGCTGGGGCCGGGGAAATATGGTGCCAGGCAAATTATGGACATTACAAACCCGGTGTATCTATTTTATGCGGAGCGGATTATCCGTATGCTGATCTCGAGAGTAGCTGGTCATCCTGCCGTCATCGGCTTTCAGACAGATAACGAAACGAAGCACTACAACACGGCAGGTCCAAACGTACAGCTTCAATTTGTCAAATACTTGCGAGAGAAATTTGGATCACTTGATGAGATCAATCGGCGGTTTGGCCTGGACTATTGGAGCAATCGCATCAACAGTTGGGAGGACTTCCCCTCTGTCATTGGCACGATTAACGGCAGCTTAGGTGCAGAATTTGCGCGTTTTCAGAGGAAACTTGTCACAAACTTTCTTGCATGGCAGGTTGCCATCGTTAACGAATATAAACAACCTCACCAGTTCGTAACGCAAAACTTCGACTTCGATTGGCGAGGTCATTCTTACGGCATACAGCCGTCGGTGGATCACTTTGAAGCCGTGAAACCATTCGACATTGCCGGTGTTGATATCTACCATCCGTCGCAAAGCGAACTGACCGGTATCGAGGTATCGTTTGGCGGAGATATGGCACGTTCGTTGAAACGATCGAACTATCTTGTTCTTGAAACACAGGCACAAGCATTTCCAAACTGGACGCCATACCCCGGCCAACTCCGGTTGCTTGCATTCAGTCATATAGCGTCTGGCGCTTCCATGGTTGCTTATTGGCATTGGCACTCGATCCATAACTCATTCGAGACTTATTGGAAAGGCTTGTTGAGTCACGATCTACAGCCCAATCCCGTTTATAACGAAGCCGTTACGATAGGGCGCGATTTTGCCAGGCTATCGGGTGCATTGCTCGGATTGAAAAAAACGAATCATGTGGCCGTCATGGTTAGTAACGAAGCGTTAACGGCGATGGAATGGTTTAAGCTTCCTGACGGCCGAACGTATAACGATGTCGTTCGCCGGATGTACGATGAGCTTTATAAAATGAATGTGTCCTGCGACTTTATTCAACCGAATTTCGATAATTTGGACGAATACAAACTGATCGTCGTGCCTGCGCTTTACGCCGTGACGGACGAAGCTTTGGAGCGATTGAATGCTTATACGGCAAAAGGTGGCCATGTCGTCTACTCCTTCAAGAGTGGCTTTGCAGACGATATGGTGAAGGTGAGGACAACAAGTCAGCCGGGCATCATCTCCGAAGCCTGTGGTGTAACGTACAATATGTTCGTTGAACCCAAAGGAGTAGGACTTGCCGGTCCGATGTTTAACGACGAAACGGCACGGGTCGGAACTGTCGAAAGCTTTATGGAATTGCTGACTCCTGTCTCGGAAGAGGTGGAGGTACTCGCTACCTACGTGCATCAGCATTGGGGACAATATGTGGCGGCGACTCGTAATCGTTACGGCAAAGGTTTGGCGACTTACATCGGTGGCCTGTTCGATGCTTCTTCAATGCGTCGCATCCTACAGGAAGCTGTCAAGGCGGCAGGTTTATGGGGGACAGATCAACAATTGGCGTTCCCTCTTATTGTAAAGACGGGCGAAAGTATAGAAGGAGATACTGTACGTTTCTTTTTTAACTACTCCGACGATACGCAAACTTTTATCTATCCTTACAAAAACGGTACGGAGTTGTTGTCTAGTGAAGAAATGAAACAAGGCGAAGAAGTCGAAATTGAGCCTTGGGGAATGCGTATAGTTAAATGTTAATTACATTAGGGGGAGGTGTAAATCATAATTTCGAGAGAAGGATAGGTTTGTGGCCAGCAGGGTTTGATTAGGATGGGGAGCTCTTCTGCAACCAGCGTTATGGCGACTGGCTGCTTAAAATCGAACAGGCCGCTATGAATCCTTGGCGCGACCCGGATTGGATGCTCCTCTCGTATGGCAAACCGGCTACATCATCTTCTTGTATAGAAGGAAGAGAAGCGTCCAAGGCTACTGATGAAAACGTTCAAACCTGGTGGAGGGCGGCAACTAATAAACCTGGCGAATGGGTTGAAGTCGACCTCTTATATGAATGTGATGTATTTGCAGTTCATGTTAACTTTGCAGACGATACATTGACCACTTCACCACCTGAAGGTGCTGAATTTTTTGGAGATGTTCCTGTACGGCGTTACATTGATCGACATCAACATTATACAAGATGGCTTTTAGAAGGATCGGTAGATGGGCGTGAGTACTTTATCATCGAGGATGTTGATACAGACTTATCGCATGATCTGAACGTAAGAGAAAACGGGATTAAAGCCCGGTACATTCGATGTATGGTTAATGAACTACCTTATAACCAAGCGGCGTGAGTCTCCGGCCTACGGGTATTTGGCATAGGTGAGGGCTAACTTCCTGAGAGGGCAACCGGAATTCAGACCAACCTAGTAAGTGAACTTGACCTTGTCGTCAGTTGGAATCAAGGAGATGCCGTTGGTTACAATGTGTTGTGGGGCTTTGCGCAAGATAAACTGTACCATAGTTATATGGTATTGGGCCGTAATGAAGTCGCGATCGGTGCATTAATTAAAGGTGAGCCGTTATATATCAGGGTTGATGCCTTTAATGAAAAGGGGATCACCGAGGGGGAAGTCTTTGCAGTAATCGAGTAAAAACACAATATCGAGCATGATCAAGCGGGCGAGAGAAGGACCAATGTAGTGATTCTGGTGAAAATTAGCCGGTTAGGATTGAGCCCGTATCCTTTGCGAAAACGTCCGGCCAGCGGTGCCATTCGACGTAGTTCATGTCATCTGGTATTGGTCTTGAAATAAAATATCAGGAGGAGATAGCTAAATGAAACCTATACCCCACTTAAGAAATGAAGCAGGCGTTACTAGGCTTTACGTGGATGGAAAACCATATATAGCTCTGGGCGGAGAAGTTCATAATTCCAGCGCATCTAATCTTCGTTACATGGACGAGAAAGTGTGGCCTTATTTAAGGGGACTACATCTTAACACGGTTATTGTACCGGTTTATTGGGAGTTGCTTGAGCCTGTGGAAGGGACATTCGACTTTGAACTCGTTGACGGCATTATTACCCGTGCTAGAGAGGAACGAGTACGCATTGTGCTTCTTTGGTTCGGACTTTGGAAAAATGGACTTTCAAGTTACGTCCCTTCTTGGGTGAAGAGAGATCATCTAACCTATTTTCGTGCAAAATATCCAGGTAAAATAGCGTCGGAAACAATTTCCCCACTGTGTCAAGCGGCCGTCGAAGCTGATGCCCGAGCATTCCAGCGTCTTATGTCTCATTTGAGGGAAGTGGATGGTGAAGAACATACGGTCATTATGATGCAAGTTGAGAATGAAATTGGATTTTTGGGTGCTACGCGAGACTTTTCCGAAGAAGCGGACAACTTGTTCAGTGGTCAAGTTCCGGAATGTTTGTCTAATGCGTTTGGAGTGGAAGGAACTTGGAGTGAAGCATTCGGCGAGGATGCTGATGAGACCTTTATGGCTTATCATTATGCTTGCGCAGTGGAAAGGATAGCGAGTGCAGGTCAACAGGTCTATCCACTCCCTATGATGGTAAATGCTTGGCTGGAACAGTTTCCGTGGATACCGGGCTCGTATCCTAGCGGAGGACCAATAGCGAAAATGATGAAAGTCTGGAAGGTAGCTGCGCCCACAATTTCCATTTACGCCCCCGATATTTATTTACCTAACTTTAATGAGATTTGCGAGGAATACACTATCAATGGGAACCCGCTATTCATTCCGGAGGCGAGAAGAGATCTGGTTTCGGCCGCTAATGTGTTTTATGCACTGGGCCAGCATGATGCTATTGGGTTCTCTCCATTTGGAATTGAGGATTTCCTTGCAGAACATGTGGACGAGGCGGATGCCTCCCTTATGTCGGCGCTAAATATTGAGCAATCCGGTTTTATATTAAATGGAACGGGGCCCTATCTCGCTAAGAGTTATAGGCTGCTCGGCAATATGCTAGGATTGATTCAGCGCTATAACGGTACTGGAGCAATGAAAGGATTCGTGCAGAATAGAGAAAAAGGTTGCTTGTTATCCTTTAATAAATATGACATTAAAATCACATTTGATACGCCTGAAGTGGGAAGGCCTGTTGCGGGAGGTATCGTCATTGAGACAGGTGAGAATGAATTCTTTCTGGCAGGCTATGGCTATACCGTAAACTTCTTACCTAAGCGTAACGAATGCAAACAAGCAGGCATTATTCGAATTGAAGAAGGTGAGTTTGAAAATGATAGTTGGCAGAGAGGTAGGGTTTTGAACGGGGATGAAGGTGCGTATCACGTCAAGCTTGGCAATGACCCTGAAATTCATCGAGTGGAACTTTATCAATATGAATAAGAAAATAGATCGCTGAGACCGACGTGACTTTGCCCAGATACGACTAAAGCGTAAGATAGCTAGAGGCGAGAATCATATAAAGGGGCTTCAGGTTGGGGAAACACGGTCTTAAACAAAAAAATATATAACAGCGATCTATAGACACGGTTTGATCCGGCATGGATCGCTTTTTTTTTATACAGACAGGAATAGTGTTACTGCTAGTGCATAATGTCCGGAGATTGACGGTGTAAGCTGTCCTGCTATAGATGGTTAACCTGACCACTTCTGGGTATAAGACAGGGAGAATTATGACAATTCTCCCTGGATGACGCGTTTAACCATATGATCGTCAATGATTCGGTGTTTGTTCTGTGCGCCGTAGAGCAAACAATGAGTGCATACTTTGTTGATTAGCCTAGCTGCTCCGCTAGAGAAACGATAGATGTCGTCGATAGCTCCATCGGTGAAGATGTCCCGTTCCGCACCCGCGTAAGCCATGTGCCTCTCGATGTAAGCTCCAGTCTGGGCTCGGTCGTAATGAGGAAGTTTACATTGCAGATCGATCCGTTGGCGAATCGCGGCATAGGCTTGCAAATTGAAGCGATCCCAAAGTTCGCTTTGCCCGACAAGGATGAGAGCCATTGGGCTCTAAGCATTCATCTTGATATTTAGTAGAAAGCGAACTTCCTCTAGCATCTCGCGGTCCAAAAGATGACTTTCATCCACCACCACAACGGGTTGCAATCCATGAATTCCCCGCATGAGCTCAATCTCCCGATGCAACTGACGCTTCGCATCCCCGCGATAAAACTTCGACTCGCAACCGAGTTGTTCCAGCAGCCCCTTGTAGAAGTGCCGAGGTGTCAGCTTTGAATCCGACAGATAGAGCACCTTGAACTTCGCAGGATCCAGTTCTTCTGCAAACCACCGAATCGTTGTTGTCTTTCCGGTACCGCAGTCACCGGTAACGACCGCAAACCATTGCCGCTCTGCCGCATATTCTAAACGTCCCAGCGTCTCCTCCAAAATGACCGACTCATATAACTCACTAGGCGGGATGTCCCTGGAGAACGGTGAACGGCTAAGCTCGTAGAATGTCTCAAACATCGCCATTCACCTTACCTTTCTTACGGTAACTAACGGCCGGCACTTGCACGGCGCGGCGGTGATGACTCTGTACTTCGGCAGCACTTAGCAGCCTTGACGATTCCGCTGGTACTGGCTGAAGATGGTCTGGAAGTGGAGGACGCTTTCCGGCACGTTCTCCGATTGCAAGCTCCTTTACCCTCCACGGTTCGTGACCCTCGTAAATATTCCCCGCGCGTACCGTTCTAAAATCGGATTGCTGCTGTCTATTTGGTATCCTCTGCTGTGCAATGCAGGGAAAATTTCCTGCCATGTTCTTTCAATCTCTTCGGCAGTATACTTGATTCTGCACTGACATATTCCCAGCCAGAAAGCTCACCTTTTTGAACAGAGTCATCGTTAGGTAAATCCTTGGAAATGACAATACATCATATCTGCAGCTGTCCGGAGGCGTTGTTTCAGGGTTATCCTGCGGAATTCCGAATAATATTGCGGATTCGGTGAGCAGATCCTTTGCTTTGGCCCATTTCTTTAGCCTTTCCATAGCTTGAATATTCGCAGGGCCATATGACCCCACTTGCCGCATATAGGCTAGGCGTTATTTCGGGAAAGTTAGCGGTATCTACAGCAAGGGGAAGCTTATAGCCGAACCACTTGACCTTTTTAGCAAAGGAATCAAACTTAGCGCCCCCTATTACAGCAAACCATTGAGGGTAGAAGCATTTGCGGACTATATGGAAACTGCTCATGAAGCATCATAGAGTTTGAACTAAAATTGATGGCTATCCCCCAGGTTGTTTCTTACCGGAGGATAGTCATCTCACGTTAAATTAACGTGCATTTCTGGGTGCTTCTTTATAAACCAGCGCTAACACAAATCCTCCTAAACTTAAAAGACCTGCAGCGACAAAGGCCATGCGTATCCCATACAACATGGATTCTGTAAGTGGCAGCTTTTCGTAGAGATTCATAACACTGCTCATAATGGTTACGAGCAAAGCCGATACAATCGCACCTGCAACCATACGAAGCGTACTGCTCACCGCAGTGCCATGCGCCATTAAATGTATAGGCAAAGCATTCATGCCAGCAGTTGTTAAAGGCATCATGATCATAGAAACTCCGAGTGAAATTAAACTGAACAGGAATGCGATGAACCATATAGAAGTATCCATCGAGAGAAATACGTAGGCTGGGGTTCCGATTAAAATTAAGCCAAATCCAATGATCGCTAACCATTTCCCTCCGAATTTATCAAAAATCTTGCCGGCCTGCGGCGAGAAGAAGCCCATAACTAACGCACCTGGTAGAAGCATAAATCCGGTTTCTAAAGCTGACATTTGTCGAACATTTTGAACATAGAAAGTTAATAAAATTTGAGAACCAATCATTAACACATAGACCAAGGCAGACAACAAAGTCGATATTGTAAAAACTTTAGATTGAAACACCCGAAACTCTAGTATAGGCTTGTCCATGTTCAATTGCCTGTAAATGAACGCGCCTAGAGAGATCGAACCAATGACAAGCGACACCCATACAATGGTATCCCCAAATCCTGCTGAACCGGCAACGCTGAACCCGTATAACAAACCGCCCCAACCGAACGATGATAAGATGACTGACAATGTGTCAAATTGTCCGGGTTGTTTCTTCGTTACATTTTTCATCATAAATAGAGCCATAATCAGAACAACAATAGATACGGGAATCATCGTATAAAATAAATAACGCCATGTGAATTGTTCGATCAGCCATCCTGACAACGTCGGTCCTATCGCAGGTGCAAAGCCTGTCACCAGTCCAGCCATGCCCATGACAGCGCCGCGATTCTCTTTAGGATACATAGTCAGCAAAACTGTCTGCATGAGCGGCATAATAATGCCCGCGCCAGCCGCTTGAATGACACGCGCAACCAGTAAAACAGTGTAGTTTGAAGCGAAGGCTCCGAGGAGGGTTCCCACGCTAAATAAAGCCAGTGCGACTGACAACAACGCTTTATTGGAAAACCTCCCAATTAAAAATGCCGTAATCGGTATCAAAATCCCATTCGTCAGCAAATAAATAGTGGTAAGCCATTGCGCTTCACTGGCTTTGATTTTGAAATCTGCCATAATTGGCGGCATTGCGATCATTAATAATGTCTGATTCAAGATCGATATAAATGCGGCCGACAACAAGATCGTGACTACTAGTTTCCGTTGTGTTGTTGAAATATCCATGTTCGTTCTCCTATTCGTTAGTCGCCGTTAAGCAAATCCCATTTAGAAACGTGTCAATCACACTTTCGATAAAGGCTTCTTCTCGATCGTGCAGAAAATGATTTTCCCACAATGTAATAGAAGCGAAGAAACCAAATAGCGTAGTGAGAAAATCTATAGCTTTCTCCTGAGCGTTAACAGACCTCAACTTCCCAGCTATCATAAGCTGTTCAAAATACTGAGCGAGTAAACCTTGCAGTTGCTGTGTGTTCTGTTTGGATATGCTGTCCAGTAACTCCGGAAGGTTCCCACGTTCTTGCACAGCAATCAAAAAAATCGGCTTGTTCTTATGCATATAGCTCAAATACACGCGTGCAATTTTCTCCAGATCCTTCTCGATATCCCCCGTCAATTCATTTTTGAACATATTATCAAAAAAAGGAATATATGAATATGCGGTGACGAGCTCTTGCAAAATACCCAGTTTCGTTTTGAATTGTCTAAACACGGTCATTTCGCTGCAACCGGCTCGATCGGCAATTTCTTTGACCGTCACATTCTGATAACCTCTTTCTGCCATCATTATGCAGGCAGCGTGCAATATTCGATCCTTTGTTCGCATGGCCATTATAACTCCCTTAAAAATGTTAGTTGCGACTAACATTAATGTATCTCAATGAAGTGATAATGTCAATCTTTGCACCTAACGATAGTTCCGAATTGTCATTGTAAATATGGGGCAACAGCTAACGTTCTTCCTATAATCACCACCTGCTGCTTTAACAATACATACAATTGTATAATTTGAATATTATAGCTTCAGAAATATGTGAATGCGGTCAGGTGGAATATAATGAAATCCATTAAGAGAATCGTCATATTTCTATCTGCAATTGGAGTGATATTTTTCCTTTTTTCAAGTTAATAGACAGAAATGATGCTCCTCCGGAACGTCATAACACGGAATTTTCCAAATATCCTGGGGTCGAAATCATCTTAGAAACATTCGATGATAAAACGTACCAGTCACCATTCACTTTAAATCGCGCGGATCTGCTGTCTAAATGTTCGATAAGGCCAATAACGTGAACATCTTCATAAGGGTCATACATTTGCAGATTAACCAGCTGCCGGTTTACATGAGCATAGGTAATAAAACGTGCTATCTGCTCTTTTTGTTGATCATCGTGTTCAATACGTTTGCGCTTAATAATTTCCTTCCCATGCTTTTGTATAGCTTCTCGGTGCTCTGGAATAATCATTCGAGATGACTCCCAAAAAACATTGCCCCTGCATAGGATTTCAGTGGCTTCCCTACGGTTCAATCTCGCTCTAGTGGAGGTTATGTAAGAGCGCTACAGGCTAATCTCTGGGTTTCTGGATACCAGACAACGGTAGGAACTATCGATGGAAGCTTTGGATCGGGCACTACATCAGGAGTGAAAAAAAATCAAGAACGTGAAAATCTTACTGCTGATGGCAAGGCGGGGTCAGCTACATGGGGCAAGATGAGTTACTATGTTGTAAACGAAACAGCTGCTTCATTCTATTACCAGCAGGGTAGTACAACCTATTCGGCCAATTATTTTGCTACAGATTCGTCTATGACCTATTCCGTGTACTATCTTCCTATGTTCAGTAAAGTTTCTTCAGGTACAGTCTATTAATTAGGGAGGCTAACAAATGAAAAAGCAAATTGTTATTGCAACTCTTGCAGGTGCCCTTATCTTAGGAGCTGGTGGGTTTGTGTTGAACTCTTATGCGCAGCAGACTGAATTTGATGTTGAGCCAGCTGTTGTAGAGCAACAAATAGTAGAAGCTGAAGATCCGGTTTAAGAGGTGATACCAGCTCCTGCTGTAGAAGAAAATGTTGATCCTTTTAAAGATGTAAACGTTCCGGTAGAAGAAAACTTTGTTCCGAATTTGGTTGGAAATGAGGTAGCTGCTTTTAGAGCATCTTCCTCCACTCTTAATGTTATAGAACAAAAAGAGACAGTTGCTCAGAAGCTACCAAAATGATAATCTTAGACTTTTTACAATTTACACTCTTCAAGATGGTACGGAGGTTAATTTCTCCCAAAATGATTTAGATCAACCGACGCAGATCAAGGTGTAGAAGTTTTCACGTCTTTACTGATAAACACATTTTTACAATTGCTGCTGTTGGCGAGGAGAATAGCAAAAACTTTGAGCCTTAAGTAGAAATTGCTAAGAAAATCCAAGAATAAGCTAGTCTAAAGCAGCTTATCCAGGGCTGCTTTTTTTGTCTCAAATATGCTTGAGCCAAGACGTGAAGTTTAAAAAGAGAAATAAAAAAGAATTATAATCCTGCGGTTCATCGTTGCTAAATCCCAAGCTAACAACGCCCCTAAGACATGCTTCAGCACGTTTAGGGGCGTTGTTCCCATGGGTTTCTTTCGAGACTAGTAAGGAGAAAAAAACCATTATTTTTTCTCTCGATGTTTAAAAATTTGATCTTAAAGGCTGCCATCAAGTCGATGTCATAAATGATACAAGGGAAAACCCTGCAAATGATCAGCATGTTGATGGTAGTGACAGGTCAGGCGCCAACCGTGTTCCGTCCACCTTTTGGTGCGATGAATGATGCTATAAGCAGCACAGCTGATACGCCTGTGATCCTATGGACCGTTGATACATTAGATTGGAAAGCACGTGACCCAAAAGCTATAATCGACTCAGTGATTCATGATGTAGCGGATGGTTCCATTATCCTTATGCACGATATTCATAATCCTCTATCTGTAACAAGACAAAATTAGAAATTAACTGTAAAGCTTCTGAGCAGTTTAGCTCTTCCCCCAACGCATAATTTCCATTTCCTCTGCCTTTCACGATGTTATGATTGACTAAGAATGTTATCATGGACTGATCTTGCCCAGCTTGTCCATATAAATATTGATACATGTTGTACATCAACTGGAAGGCATCCTGTCTCACCATAGGTTGATCAAGATTTAATGACATGGAGCCCGTCAGCAATTTATTAATATCGATAACTCCAAATTGTTTTATAATCATATCACTGAAATCGGTTACAGTAAGATTTTCCTCTAATTGCTTGGTTCTTTCTAGATCAACGACACCTTGATTGTACATATCGATCACTGTATCTTTATACCATTTGTTCTCAAGGTGTTTAAACTTGTGTTCTTGTTTAGCTGGTTTAGGGGTCATCTTCAAAGCCTTGCCAATGTTAAGTCTGCCATTGCCGTATACCTCTTTATCCCCTAAATCTTCAGCGGAGTCGAGTAAAATGTTCATAACTTCATCATTTGATAACTCTGGATTCTTAGATAATATAAGCGCTGCTGCTCCAGACACGATGGGTGCAGCCATTGATGTGCCGGATATCGTTTTATATGTACCATCAATTCCGAGTGACAGCACATTTTCTCCAGGAGCTACAATATCAGCACCCTTGTTGGAATCCTTCCACAATTCATCATTACCATTGATGCCACCGACAGCAATAACCTCTTGATATCTTGCGGGGTAGTCTGGTTTATCCATTGCAAAATTTGATACTGAAGCCACCAACACTACATTATGCTCGTAGGCATATTTGATCGCATCATATACGATTTGGGAATCTCCTTCCTGTTCAGGAGCAAAACCATTGGAACCAAAGCTCATCGAAATCACTTTGGCCCCATGGTCAACCGCATATCTGATCGCGTCAGCCGTTGATTGCTCTGTGCGATCTTTGCCAATAGAATCCCACGCATTGATAGGCATTAACGTAATATTAGGTGCTATACCGCTTACTCCGACGCCGTTGTTAGCTTTGGCTGCGATAAATCCAGACGTATGATTGCCGTGGTCAATCTTCACATTGCCAAACTCACTTACTTCCCTAACATCTTTCAGTTCTAAAGAATTGCTCTTTAGTTCGGGATTTGCCGTATCAATGCCTTGGTCGATCACCGCCACAATGATTTCGCGATTTCCCATCGTTTCTTCCCATGCCACAAATGCGTTGACTTGCGAAAGATGGTACTGGAATTTCAGCATAGGGTCGTTATATAGGGAATCGTCCGCATCAAAATGCTGCAGCCAATTTTGATACCATTCTCCATTTTGTTTCAATACTTTATCGTGTTCCGCAATATAGTTGTACACATCGTTCTCAGTTACTTCGGACTGTTGTATGGGTGAAAGCTTTTTAACCTGTATATCTTTTGATGGTTGGGGCAATTCGGTCTGATCTACGATCATTAAATTGTATGGCTGATTGACAGTACTTGGAACCTGGTCGCTATAAATTTTGAGATAATAGTGTCCCGGACCAGGGATACGTTTATTTGCTGCTTTTCAAAGAATGGATATTCGTACAAAAGCTCAGACTTTTGGATAAGCAACATGTCTTGATCAAAAATTTCCAGACGCAGATTAGGGATAACCTCATTGGCCAGTGACTGTAACATAAAACTAATCTTATGAGATTCGTGAAGGTTCAGTGAATAAAAGTCCTGATCCGTAGGCAATCGATCGATATGACCTGTAACATTCGAATACATCTGCACAGGTGTGGCTTGTTTACAGCTGTTTCCAAATTCATTTTCAAATATAAATTGTGAGTTTTTTCTAGGGTTTGACCCGTTTTCTGCTGCTAATGCAGAAGACGGCAACACCAGACTTGCTGTTAATGAAAGAGACAATAATAACCGTGTAATCTTATTCATAATAATTCTCCCTCGGAAATAATGCATTCTAGGCTAGATTTTTACATTTATTTTCCGTAATAAAACGAATCAGTCATTTTTGCAACTTTATAATGAATAGTGCAACCTTTCCGGATCATCCCTCGTTTACATAGGTGCAACACACGAAAGCAAGAACAACTTGAATACCTACACGAAGGGAGACCAACAACATGAAAAAAACATTTAAGAAAACTTTAGTAAGCTCGCTATCCGTCGCTTTATTGTCCATGTCAGCCGCAGGCATGGTATCTGCTGCAAACGGAGCATCAACAACTTCTGTGAAGGTAGCTAAATTGATTCATTCTGAAGCCATTAAACAAGAGGAAGCGCATATCCAACAGTTTATTGCCATTAGTGGCATCATTCAAGAAATTTCGGATTATGTCGGTAATGAAAATAAAAAGCTGGTAACTATGAAATCTGCTGATGATAGCATTACTAATTTCGTAGTTTCGGACACAACTTATATGATGGATGAACTCCTTGTTGGTACGGAGATGATGGCTTTCTTTGATCAGAAAGCACCTGCTCTTCTCATCTATCCGCCGCAATATAACGCAGTTATGATGGCAGCTGTGAAAGAAGAGCGCACAGTGGTCGTAGATCGTTTTTCTTCCGATCTGGTTAATGCGAGCAACACGTTGAAGCTTATTTTATCAGAAGATACAAATATTATTGCAGCTGATGGAACGGCTTATGAAGGGGAGATCGCCGATCGTCTGCTAGCTGTTACTTATACGGTTTCTACCCGCAGCATTCCAGCTCAAACAAATCCTGTACAAATTATTGTATTGGATAAAGAACAAGCTGTGGAGGAGAAAACCGAAGCGAAAGCTGCTTTTGGAGAAGTTCGCGGTACAATCAAATCGATTAATCCAAAAGGCAAGAATAACGAACTGCAATTCGTCGAAGTTCAACTTGCAGATGAAAGCACAGTATATCTGAACGTTTCTGAACAAACATTTGTTGATGAGAAATTGGAAGTTGGTGCTGAGATTACCGCCTTCTACAACGCCGAAGGGCCAATGCTAGCGATCTATCCGCCACAATATAATGCAGCAGCGATTGCACTTGTCAAGGAAGAGCGTAACATACTTGTAGACCGTTTTGACAATACGCTTAAAAATGCTGCTAACGATCTCGTTCTTAAGATTGGTGAAGATTCAAAGGTGTTGACTACTGAGGGTAAAGCGTATGAAGGCAGCCTAAAAAATCAAAAGCTGTTTGTAGAGTATGGTATCACAACGAGAAGCTTGCCAGCTCAAACGACGCCAATCCGAATTGTCGTGTTGGAAGAAGAAGCTGCTCCAATTGAGAAGAAAACATTCAATGTTGATGGTAAAGCAATTGCAGCACCCGCCGCATTTTTAAATGAAGATGGTGTTGTTATGGTGCCGATTCGTGAAATTGTAGAAGCTTTAGGCTATGAAATCGGTTGGGATGATGAAACAAGCGGAATTACAGTCGGCAAAGCGATCTCCTTACAAGTGGGAAAAGACGCCTACGTTTTCGCTAAAATGGCTCCTGTTGAGCTTGGTACTGCACCAGTAATTGTAGATGGAAATACGTTTGTACCGCTTCATTTCTTCACAGATATTGCACAAGCCAGCGATGCATATGTAAACAATACAGAAGTCGTTATTAAAAAGTAACGGGTCGATCGAATTCACACTGAACTCATACATTGTAGGGAAAAACCAGCCCTTAGAATCGATTCTAGGGCTCGTATTTAATACAACTTAGAAAGGCATTCTCCCAATGTTCTATAAAACTATTCCGACTATACTATAGTGTTATAAACTGAATTTACTAATTTGATAATATTGTACATCTCTCAGAATTTAGCAACTATATTTCAATTCACACCGATAAGTAAAAGCAGCTATTTCCAGCCTATCCTAGACGGTTCTTGATGCCCTTATGGCTTGAAAGGTGGAATTTGTCATTTTTAATAGAATCATGTCGAATAAGATTTCAACAAATCACGAACAATTTATATGATTTGATTTAAAAATATTCGCTTTTTCTGTTGACAAGCTGAGACTTCAAGCCTAGAATAAGTCATGTAATAAGTCTTTGAACGAAGACTTGTACGGGAATATTCGACAATTTAAATAGATGCTTTTCGTATAATTCCGGGGATTGGCCCGGAAGTCTCTACGAGGTCACCGTAATGATCTGGCTACGAAAAGAAGAGCATTGGAACATGCTTGCGATTGGAATGGCTGCGGATATGCTGGAAGTTAACGTATATGCGGTCGGCTGACTTCATTGTTAATGCCGTTTTCCAGTTGAAAGTATGGCTCCGATATCTTCTGTTCAGCACGGGACCCGGGGATGGATAGTCACTCCGGGCTTTTTGTCGTTCCCGACTTATACTAAGGAGGAATCATTAACCATGGATCGGTTCTTTAAACTTAAGGAACACGGCACAAATGTAAGAACGGAAATTATTGCAGGTATCACAACGTTCATGACGATGGCTTACATCCTGTTCGTGAACAATCTGTTCTTGGGCCCGGGTGGTGCGGGTATCCCTTCAGACGGTGTATTTTTTGCTACTGCGGTCGGCGCGGGTCTAATTACGATCATTATGGGATTGTTCGTTAACATTCCAATTGCGCTTGCCCCGGGCATGGGTCTGAATGCGTACTTCATGACCGTCGTTCTCAGCTCCAACGGAGCAATTTCGTGGCAAGCGGCTCTAGGTGCTGTCTTCATCTCAGGTATTATCTTCCTGATCCTTACGGTAACGAAAATTCGCCAAATGCTCCTTGTGGCAGTGCCGGAAAGCATTAAGTCTGCCATTACGGTCGGTATCGGCCTTTTCGTAGCTATTATCGGTTTCAAAATGAGCGACCTCATTGGTATTAGTCTGAACGGACCTGTTGAAGACTTTACGCAACAGGTGCCAGGAAGCTTCTTTAACTTGGGTCTTGGCGATTTCGTACACAATTCGGGTGTGCAGTTGACTTTGATTGGCCTAATTCTGATCGCCGTTCTAATGGCGCTTCGCGTCAAGGGCGCTTTGCTAATCGGCATCGTGGCAACGACGTTGATCGGTATTCCGATGGGCGTGACCGATGTCAGCGGATTGTCCGGTGCAAGCTGGTTTCCGAATGTAAACGAGCTGGCTGTCGGCAAGCTCGATATTATGGGCGCGCTCAAGCTGGGATTGTTTGAAATCGTATTGGTGTTCACTTTCGTTGAATTGTTCGACACGTTTGGTACTCTGGTAGGTACAGCAACTCGTGCCGGATTGATGAAGAATAAAGAAGAAGGCGAGAAGAAAATCGGTAAAGCGATGCTGGTTGACGCTGCTGGCGTCAGTGCCGGTGCGGTTCTCGGTACGAGCACGATCACAGCTTTCGTCGAAAGTACAGCTGGCGTAGCCGAAGGCGGTCGTACTGGACTTACAGCCGTAACGACAGGTATTCTGTTCTTGCTTGCATTGTTCATCGCTCCGCTTGCAGGCGTGGTACCTTCTGCGGCTACGGCGCCAGCGCTGATCATCGTTGGCGTGCTGATGATGGGACAAGTCCGCAATATCGATTGGGATGATTTCCTTCATGCATTCCCTGCGTTCTTGACGATTGTACTTATGCCGTTTACGGGCGGTATCGCTAACGGTATTTCGGCTGGTATTATCTCGTACGTTGTTCTTGGCGCTTGCAGCAGCATCTTTACAAACAAGAAGGTTAAAGTTCACTGGTTAATGTGGGTGCTCGCCGTTCTTGTGCTCTGCCGATATATCTTCCTAGGCGCGGAGTAAACCGGCCTGAAGAGCGGTTGAAAGCTTTGAATTGTATTTTAAAACAGCTTTTAAAATAGATTTTGAATAGTATCGTGAGGAAGGCTGGTCGCTTATGCGGCTGGCCTTCTTTTTGTTTTATTGAAAAGAGGGCTGGGGCGCTGGCTGGCAGCGCAAGAATCATCAGCTTAGTTAGTTAAATCTATATTTCTATATTCATGCAGCTGATTTATGGCACATGTTACAGCTCATCTTCATACCGCAACGTAATACGGCTGGCCTAGTTTGTGAGCACGAACTCGCTTTGGCGCTCTGAAACTATGAATTGTAGTCATAATCTTTGATTCTGTACGTATATTGGTACAAACATATGAATTCTTGCTAGAAAAGAGAGTGGCCCCAGCAAACTGGTGCCTCTTATGGCCGCTGCATCGATTTGTTGTTGCTCCAAATGCCGTTGTGCTCGGTTTGCTATTGCTCCGTTTGCTGTTGCTCGGCTTTCTAATACTCAGCCTGCTGTTTCTCCAGCTTGCTGCAGTCTCCAACTCACCATAGTTTCAGCTCGCCGTTTGGATTTATCAATCTCTTATGGGGTGGAATAGGACATGCCAAGTATTGTGAAGCGGGTAGTCATGCTGCTCGTGGTCGGCTTATTTATGTTATTCGTGCAGTTTCGGTCTGAATGGGTTTATGCAGTAGAGAAGCAGCTTGTAGAAAATCCTGGTTTTGAGCGGGGGGATGGGGCAAGCCCGGAACAGTGGAAGACAGATCGCTGGTCTCAGGCGGATGGGGCGAGCCGATTTGGTGTAACACAGGACGACGCGCATAGCGGAGAATGGTCGGCTTGGATTGAAAGCTCACAGCCGGATCATGCCAAATGGGTGCAGAGTATCCCGGCAGAGCCCAGCTCCAATTATTTAATTACTGCCTGGGTCAAGGTGCTGAGCTTGGGAGACGGCGAAATTGGCGCAAATGTTTTTCCGTTAGGCGTTGGAGGACTGTTCCCGCAAATTAAGGAAGCATCTCCAAATTGGCAGAGAATACAGTTCTACGGGGCGACGGGGCCGGAGCAAAGGGAGTTCAAAATAGCTGCTGCTATCGGCGGGTACGGGAGATTGAATACAGGCAAAGCCCTGTTTGATGACATTACCGCCGTGAAGGTGGATCAACTACCAGATGGAACGACAGCGCTGCCGCTTGGAACGGATAAGAAGAATAATGCGCACGGAGATCCGGGGGCGGGAGCCGCTATGTCTGAAATAGCAGACGGCTCTGGTGATGCAGGCACTGACAATGGGCCAAATACCGCTGGCGGGCAAGCGCCAAATGGCGCAGGGCAAGTTGGGACTGAGAATCCAAGCGACACAGCGGGCAAGCACGTTCCAATTCTGCCTATAATGCTGTGGTCTGCGCTGTTTTGTGTTCTGTTTGCTTGGCTATATCAAAGATTGATTTCGCAGAAGCATCCCTTAGAGCAAAGTAGTAATCCTTATTCTCAATGGATGGCAATTGCCCTGGTCGCCGGTTTGCTGCTCAGGATATGGATGGGACTTGCGGTGCGAGGGTTTGAGACGGATATGAACACCTTCATGAGCTGGGCACGCCACGCGAATGAGCAAGGCTTAGGGGGATTTTACAGTGAAGGAGTCTTTGCGGACTATCCGCCGGGATACATCTACATTCTATATGTTCTAGGCATAGTTCAGGAATGGCTTGGACTAGATTATGGCGCTCCTGGAACGTTGCTCCTGTTTAAACTGCCTTCGATCCTCGCGGATATCATTGCCGGATATATTGTTTACCGTGCGGGCGGCAGCAAGTTCGGCTTTAGACTCGGGTGGGCTCTATCCGTCATGTATCTGTTCAATCCAGCAGTCCTTATTAACTCAGCAGGATGGGGTCAAGCGGATTCGTTCTACGTCTTGTTCCTGATTAGCTCATTGACCGCTTTAAGCGAACGGCGCTTGGAAAAATCAGCAGTGTGGTTTGCAATTGCAGCCATCATTAAACCGCAGACTTTTATTTTTACGCCAGTGTGGCTTCTTGCTCTCTTATATTACCGATCATGGAGACGAGTCGCCATCAGCGTACTTCTGGGGGGAGTTGCGTTTGCCTTGCTGGCCCTTCCGTTTTTCTGGAACAACGGCGGCCTGCCTGCTCTGTTTGATTTATATAAAACGACCTTAGCCTCTTACCCATATGCTACGGTCAATGCATTTAATTTATATGCGCTATTCGGCCATAACTGGGCTCCCCTCGACAACAACTGGCTGCTGCTTTCCTTCCGCATTTGGGGACTGCTCTTCATTCTGGCGGCGGTAGCTTATGCCATCTATATTTTCCTCCGAAAACGGGGGCGGGATTTATCCAAAAGCTACTTTATTGCTCTGTCGCTCATCGTCATTGTGTTCGTTTTAGGGACTAAGATGCATGAACGTTACATGTTCCCGGCACTGCTGCTGTCCCTGTTCAGCTTCATCCATACCCGGGATCGCCGGCTGCTCTACTTATATCTGGGTTTCAGTTTGACGCAGTATGTGAATGTCGCCTATGTTCTTGGGCATCTGAACCTTGGTACTAGTCCGGGCAACGATGGGATTGTCCTGCTGTGTTCGCTCGCCAACGTAGGGCTGCTGATTTACATGCTGATAGTAGGCTATTGCATTTACGTACAAAAAAAACGCCTGCCAATCAAGCATCAAACCGAGTCCGGGCGCGAAGCCTCCGACATACTGCTTCTACAGGAGCTTGCTGCCAGAGGCAAAGGAAAGGGATTTAATCTATACAAAATTCGTTTCCAAAGCAAAGATTGGCTCTTCGTTGGTCTCATTACCGCGCTCTATACGGTGCTTGCTCTGTATCAATTGGGTGCAGGGAAAGCCCCGGTTACAGCATGGCAGCCCACGAAGCCCACTAGCTTCTACATGGATTTCGGCGAGGGCAAAGCCGTGGAATGGGTAAACTATTTTGGCGGCGCATCTACGGGCGAGTTCAAAATACAATTCGGAAGCACTCCTTCGCAATGGGAAAAGACCATAGACATTCCGGATGATATCGGAGCTGTCCTTGCCTGGAAAAGCGAACCGGTCGACGCTGTGGCAAGATACGTGAGAATAATGGTGGAGAAGCCGGGCATATCTCTACACGAAATGGTCTTTTATGAAGCTGGCCTTAATGGCGGTGATCCTCAACCTATATCCATTGCCGGCATATACGAGGAGACGGATGAAGGAACGGCGAGTGATAGGAGCGCTTTGTTATTTGATGAATCATCTACTTCGGTATATCAGCCTGGATTTTTCAACAGCACTTATTTTGATGAAATATATCATGCCAGAACAGCATATGAATATTGGCATCGTTTGCCTCCGTATGAAACAACACACCCGCCGCTTGGCAAGCTGTTGATCGGCTTTGGAATGCAGTTGTTCGGTCTGAATCCTTTTGGGTGGCGCATTATGGGGACTTTGTTCGGGGCAGCAATGCTGCCGCTGATTTACAGGTTCGCCCTGCAGCTATTCGGACAGAGAAAGTTTGCAGTCATGACTATGGTGCTCCTTGCCGTTGAGTTTATGCATTTTGCACAAACCCGGATCGCAACGATTGATGTTTATGCTGTATTTTTCATTCTATTGATGTTTTATGGGATGAATCGTTATTTCAACATGAGCTTCCATAAGCAGTCACTGGGCAAGACGCTCATACCCCTGTTCTGGTCGGGATTGTTTTTTGGAATAGGGATTTCTACGAAATGGATCGTGATATACGGCGGTGCTGGTCTTGCGATCATGCTGTTCCTGTCCTTGCATGCCCGCTACAAAGAATATGCTGCTGCCAAGCGCAGCCTAAGAGCCGCTACTAATGGAGCAGAGCTAGGGCATCCAGAACATCCAGAACATAAGGAGTTGTTCCATCGCATTGAGCAAGGGTTCTGGAGAAATGCATTCATTACACTGGGGGCTTGCTGTATCTTTTTTGTCCTGATACCTGCGACAATTTACACGTTAAGCTACATTCCTGCTCTTGCTGCTACAGAAGGCGGTTTTCATTTAGGGAATCTAATCCAGGCGCAAAAAGATATGTTCGATTATCACAGCAGACTTGTAGGAAGTCATCCCTTCGCTTCACCTTGGTGGGAATGGCCCCTGATGAAAAGGCCGGTATGGTTCTACAGCGCGCAGGGGGAAGCTGGCGGTCTGGCTGCGGGAATGGTATCAAGCATTGTTACGATCGGCAATCCTTTGATTTGGTGGACGGGTATAGTCGCTATGGCTGCGGCATTCTGGCTGACATTAAAGCGCAGGGATGCCGGGAAGTATGTTATCTGGATCGCATTCCTCGCGCAATACGTTCCTTGGATGCTTGTTACGCGGGAGACGTTCCTGTATCACTATTTTGCCATGGTGCCGTTTGTAATTGTGGCCATTGTATATGTGGGAAGCGTTGCCGAGCAAAAATGGCCTCGTTTCAGGTTTGTAAGGTACGCATTTTTGGGTGCTGCCGTGCTGCTGTTCGCCATGTTCTATCCTGTCCTTTCAGGAATGGAGATTCCTTCGGGCTACGTAGAGCATGTTCTAAGATGGTTCCCGTCATGGATATTCTAAGTGGATCGGGCAGAGGTTGATATTGTGATTTATAAGCTTAAGGAGGGGCGTTATGAATATATGCTGCAGCGTTGTCGTACCGATGTTCAATGAAGAGGAAGTTATCGAGCATACGTATTATCGTCTGAAGAAGGTCATGGACTGTGTGGAAGAGGGCTATGAAATTATATTCGTTAACGATGGGAGCCGGGATAGCACAGTACAGATTGTGCAGGACATTTGTAAAAAAGACTCTAACGTCAAGCTGATTCAATTTTCCCGGAATTTCGGTCACCAGGTAGCAATTAGCGCTGGCATGGACTATGCATCAGGCGGCTGTGTCGTTATCATCGACGCGGATTTGCAGGATCCCCCCGAGCTTATTTTGGAGATGCTGAGCAAATGGAGGGAAGGTTATGAAGTCGTCTACGGCAAGCGTATTAAGCGTAAGGGCGAGAGTGTGTTCAAAAAAACAACGGCGCTGCTGTTTTATCGCTTGCTCGGCAGCATGACGCAGGTGGATATTCCGCTAGATACTGGCGATTTTCGCTTAATTGATCGGAAGGTATGCGATGTTATGAAGAGCTTGAAGGAGAAGAATCGGTTTGTCCGTGGATTGGTCGGCTGGGCAGGCTTTCGGCAGACGAGCATTGAGTACGTGCGTGATGAACGTTATGCAGGCGTAACGAAGTATCCTTTGCGGAAAATGGTTTCCTTTGCCGTTGATGGTATCACTTCTTTTTCCCATAAGCCGTTAAAGATTGCTTCATATATTGGGGTTATGCTGTCGCTTTCCAGTTTTATTTACCTGTTCGTCGTGTTGATTCAAAAGTGGTTTGAACTGGGAACGGTTCCTGGCTGGGCCTCGATCGTAGCAATCAATTTGTTCTTTAACGGCATCGTGCTCATGCTGCTTGGCGTGATGGGAGAATACATCGGTCGTATTTATGATGAGTCCAAGGATAGGCCGCTATATATCGTTAGGGAGATCACGGGCTTTCAGCGTGAGGGGGCGGGTTCGGTGGCCCAATCATCGTATGCGGCGGAGGGAATGAGGGAACAGGTGGAGGAATATGCGGGATAACAATAGCGGACGTGTTGCAGCGCAGTTTTTTAAATTCAATGCCGTAGGGTTGATAAATACCGCTATTGACTTTACGTTATTTACTTTATTGCTTTTTGCGGGAGTGGGCAGTCTTGGAGCACAGGCCATCTCTTATGCGGCAGGAACAACGAATAGTTACATCTTGAATAAGAAAATCACGTTTGCTGACAAAGTAAGTGCGCAGGGGCGGCAAAATATTTTTAATCTTAGGCAGTTTATTCGGTTTGCGGCTTTGAATTTAAGTGTCCTTGCGCTCTCTTTAACTCTGCTATTTGTGTTGAATTCTGTGGTTGGATTGCCTCCTCTGATATCTAAACTCTTGGTAACGGCTGTCACCGTAATTGTGAATTTTATAGGAAGCCGAAAGTGGGTTTTTGGGAAACAAGCTTATTTTAACGAGAAAATGGAGGCATAGATTCGGATTAATTATTGTTTGATTCCTTAATTGTGGAAGAAAATTTTCATATAAATAAAGTAAACAGGCATAAGCGAAGAGGGAACCCAATAAAAATGGATTGAGGAAGTGTGAATTATTATCGTATTGGAGTGGGGCTAATGAGGAGCAAGGCCAAAACAGTTATTGCCGCAACGCTTGCTGCTGGATTAACGCTGGGCACGGCGAATACGGCTTTTGCAGCGGTAGACCAACTACATGAGAGTTCAATCGAACCGGAGATCGAAATATCCGGATGGTGCCCGACCCCAACGCCGACACCGACAAAGACGCCGAAGCCAACGCCAACGCCGACACCGACAAAGACGCCGAAGCCAACGCCAACGCCGACACCGACAAAGACGCCGAAGCC
>NZ_LT732547.1:995452-997397 GCF_900155685.1 Paenibacillus bouchesdurhonensis
ACCCCGACGGAGACACCGACGCCGACAGAAACGCCAACCCCGACGGAGACACCAACGCCGACAGAAACGCCGACCCCGACGGAGACACCAACGCCGACAACAACACCAAGTCCCACATCAACACCGTCATCTGGCTCAAGTGGGGGCGGATATGTTTGGACACCAACCCCAAGTCCAACCCTAAGTCCAACCCTAAGTCCAACTCCAAGTCCAACTCCACCAGTGAATCCGGTACCTACTCCAACAATAGCCCCATTGATGGATGAAATATTACCGGATACAGAGCCAGAGGATCAACCACCTACAAGCAAGCCAGAAATTACGCAAAAACCGGAAGAAGAATCCTTAGATACATTGCCCAAAACAGGTGAAGCCAGTTCCTTGCCGTACTATATTATTGGGCTCGCCACTGCAATTGTTGGGGTAGTTTTCAGAAGAAAAAGCAAAAAAACGTACTAAAACTAAATTAAAAAAGAAGTAAGGAGGCTACCCTCTTTACTTCTTTATTTTAAAGCCAGTAAGTATATCGTTTCCTTGAACGGTTGTTTGCTCTTTATATAGAAGAATTAAATTTAGAAGAGAATTTCAATTGAAGGAGATTTCCCTATTTATGAGAAGAGTAATTGCCTATACCTTGATCGTGCTTGGCTTGCTTATTATGTTATTTCCCCAGGCTAATGAATATTATGAAAATATTCAAACTCAAGAACTTCTGCAATCGATTGCTAATAATGGCGATTCTGAAAGTATTGAATTTAACGATGCAGCAATCGATCAGCGCCTTCTTTTAGAATATCAAAATACATCCAAAGTATTGGAGGATTCGATTAATGAGAGAGGAACGAATAATGATCTATCCGATGAAGATGTTCCGCAGAGACAGGAGAAAAAAACTTCAGTATCCGGGACAGACCGTTCAAAAGCAATTGCTGTCATTAAAATTGCAAAAATAAAGCTTAATCTGCCGGTTTTAGAGGGGGCTACAAAAACCAATATGAAATACGCAGCAGCACATTTGAAAGAAACGGATCCTTTGGGAGTGCAGGGCAATGCAGCGATTGCTGCTCATCGCGCAAAAACAAAGGGGAGGCTATTTAATCGTCTCAATGAAATAGAAATCGGTGATGAGATAGTCGTCGAGGTTGGAAAACAAATTTATGTGTATGAGACGGACAAAGTTTCTATCGTTAAACCTACAGATGTTTCTGTGTTAAAAAGAGGAGCAAACGATGAAGCAGTCCTTACCCTAATTACATGTGAGCCACTAGTGAACCCCACTCATCGACTTATTGTGAGAGCGAAGCTCAAGGAATCTTAATTCAACGTGTATCCATATTTTTTAAATTGCGTTTAGGATAAACATCTGATATATTAATTAATACCGTTTCACAGCGGTGCATCTAAATAAAAGTATATTAAAAAAATGCTTGCTATTTAGAAATTAACGTGTTATATTATAAGAGTTGTCACTGAAACACAGCGACGCACGAGAAACAAAGTTGATCTTTGAAAACTGAACAACGAGTGAGCGGGTTTCACGGAAGTGAAATCTAAAAAAAATAGAGTCAGATGCAAATCTGATCTCGTCAGATTCAAAATGAGCAAGTCAAACACTTAGCTGAAAGAGAATTTTCCTTCGGGTAATACTTCCTTTCATCTCGGATGGAACACCTCATGACCTTCGGTTAAGAGATTCCTTCCGATCCTTTAATGGAGAGTTTGATCCTGGCTCAGGACGAACGCTGGCGGCGTGCCTAATACATGCAAGTCGAGCGAAGTTGTTTTGGAAGCTTGCTTCCGAAATAACTTAGCGGCGGACGGGTGAGTAATACGTAGGCAACCTGCCCCTCAGCCTGGGATAACTAGCGGAAACGTTAGCTAATACCGGATAATTTGCTTTTTCGCATGAAGAAGCAATGAAAGACGGAGCAATCTGTCACTAAGG
>NZ_LT732548.1:811-36724 GCF_900155685.1 Paenibacillus bouchesdurhonensis
GGTTGCCTACGTATTACTCACCCGTCCGCCGCTAAGTTATTTCGGAAGCAAGCTTCCAAAATAACTTCGCTCGACTTGCATGTATTAGGCACGCCGCCAGCGTTCGTCCTGAGCCAGGATCAAACTCTCCATTAAAGGTGAAAGGAAGTTTTACCCGAAGGCAATTTCTCTTTCAGCTAAGTGTTTGACTTGCTCATTTTGAATCTGACGAGATCAGATTTGCATCTGACTCTATTTTTAGATTTCACTTCCGTGAAACCCGCTCACTCGTTGTTCAGTTTTCAAAGATCAACTTTGTTTCTCTTGCGTCGCCGTGTTTCAGTGGCAACTTTCTAATCATACATCACCGGGCAATAAATTGCAAGCTTTATTTTCTTATTGCTTGTAAAGCTCTCATTTAAGCTTGTAATTAACGACCGGATATATAATATATCATCTTTTCTATATAGGTGCAAGCTTTTAAACCTGTTTTTTTAATCCAATTTCATCCATGAATTAATCATTTGAACTAATCATTTTGATCCCTATTGCTTTGCTGCTTCTACATTCTAATATAAGTACAACGAGCCCAGCTCATAGAAGCCAGGCTCGTCTCATCTAAATTATTCAGAACGCATATGCGGGAACAACAGCACGTCCCGTATTGAAGCGGAGTCGGTCAACAGCATAACAAGACGGTCGACGCCGATGCCAAGTCCGCCGGTTGGCGGCAAGCCATATTCCAGAGCATGGATGAAATCATTATCCATCTCATGCGCCTCATCATTGCCGTGCTCACGCTCCAGCAGTTGAGCTTCGAATCGTTGGCGTTGATCGATCGGATCATTCAATTCGGTAAATGCATTCGCGTGCTCACGCGCTACAATAAACAGTTCGAAGCGGTCTGTAAAGCGCGGATCCTCTTCGTTCTTCTTCGCAAGCGGCGAAATTTCCACCGGATGTCCATATACGAACGTTGGTTGAATGAGCGTCTCCTCCACAAATTCCTCGAAGAACGCGTTTAGAATATGTCCGAACGTCATATGAGGCTCTACTGGTACTTTGTGTTCTTTCGCCAGGCGATGGGCTTCTTCGTTACTCATCTGAACGCCGAAATCAACACCCGTTACTTCCTTAACTGCATCGACCATAGAAACACGGCGCCACTGTGGAGTCAGGTCTACTTCCTTACCTTGATAATGAACGACCTTCGTGCCCAGCACTTCCTCAGCGATATGAGCAATCATATTCTCCGTCAATGCCATAATATCTTTGTAATCCGCGTAGGCTTCATACAATTCAATCATCGTAAATTCCGGGTTGTGGCGAGTAGACACGCCTTCATTCCGATATACCCGGCCAATCTCATACACCTTCTCCAAACCGCCGACAATAAGGCGCTTCAGATGGAGCTCAATCGCAATACGCATATAAAGTTCCATATCCAACGCATTGTGATGCGTAACAAATGGTCGCGCCGCAGCACCGCCAGCAATGCTGTGCAGGGTTGGCGTCTCCACTTCCAAGTATCCAAGCGAGTCCAGGTAACGACGCATCGATTGGATAATGCGGGAGCGTTTAATAAATGTTTGCTGAACTTCCGGGTTCACGATCAAGTCAACATAGCGCTGGCGATACCGCAGTTCAACATCCTTCAGGCCGTGGTATTTGTCCGGCAGCGGATAAAGCGATTTAGACAGAATCTCCAGGTCGGTAACCTTTATTGTCGTTTCGCCCGTCTTCGTTTTGAATACTTCCCCGCGAACACCTACGATATCCCCAAGATCCAGAAGACTGAAGGCTGCATACTTCACTTCAGGCACGCTGTCCTGACGAACATAAATTTGGATTTTACCGCTAAGATCCTGAAGATGAGCAAAGCTTGCTTTACCCATTCCACGTTTTGCCATGACCCGGCCAGCGATCGATACCTCTACCTTCTTCTCCTCAAGCTCTTCCTTCGTCATGCTGTCATATTGCTGCAAAATAGCCCCTGCCATATGAGTACGCACATATTTTTTTCCGAAAGGGTCGATTCCTAGGCCACGAAGCTCGTCCAATTTATCGCGGCGAATCTGCAGCAGCTCGCTGATTTCGATTTCTTGTTCCTGAGAGTTATGTTCCTCGCTCATGATTATGCTCCACTCCTTCTACAACTTAATTTCACAACTTATATTTAGCTTAAGCTTGCATATATGCACACAACTGGAAGGCATCTGATAACAGTGAAAAAAGCCTCCCCTGGGGAAGCTCTTTCAATCAAAATACCGCCCTATTTCTTGATATCTACAATTTTATATTGAATCACGCCTGCTGGAACAGTTACGTCTACGATCGCGCCCTTCTGCTTACCGAGGATCGCTTTGCCTACAGGACTTTCATTTGAAATTTTATTCTGCAGCGGATCGGACTCAGCCGTTCCAACAATCGCGTATTCCATCGTATCGCCGAACTCCAAATCCTCCACAGTTACCGTTGAACCGATGCTAACCGTGTCGGTATCGATCTCGTCATTATTAATGATACGGGCGTTGCGCAGCATTTTTTCAAGGGTAATAATGCGGCCCTCAATAAATGCCTGCTCATTCTTCGCATCCTCATATTCCGAGTTCTCGCTGATATCGCCATAACCGATGGCAACTTTAATACGCTCTGCTACCTCGCGGCGTTTAACAGACTTCAAATTCTCAAGCTCTTCTTCCAATCTCTTCAGACCATCTTGTGTAAGAATAACTTCTTTATCGCTCATCTCAACCGATTCTCCTGTCATGGAAATAATTTTCGCACTATGCGCGCGGTCATGGGCTCCTTCATTATAAATACCTTCCGCAACGGATGGATCCAATTAAGGTCATCTATTACACCTGCGAGGGCCCGAGTTGCCGCTTTGCCACGGCCGTGAAAATTCACGCATCATTTGAGAATATCATATGCAAACTCATGGAGCTCAGACCACCCCATGTTGTGGAAGTTATCTCCTGAGGCGAATTTATACTGAGAAATTATAGGTGAACCCTTTCAAAATGTCAATGACAGTACAATTTTCAAATGTAAACGTTTCATGAAGGTTATCTACGCTGAAAAAATACTGTTGTTGTCCCGTACGCAAATTAAGCAGATTCAGCTGGGTCGGAACTCTCACTTGATACGTTAGCGACAAAATTCTCAAGAATTCGTACCATCTCATCCCGCTTGGTCTCTTCCATGATAACGTCCTTGATTCGAGCCGCGCCCTTCATGCTTTTCAGATACCAGGCCAAATGCTTTCGCATTTCCCGTACAGCGACGTTCTCGCCCTTGAGAGCTGCCAAACGATCCATATGAAGAATCGCGATGCGAATCTTCTCCTCCGCCCCCGGTTCAGGCAGCAGTTCACCTGTCTTAAGATACTCCACCGTACGATAAAGCATCCACGGATTCCCAAGTGCGCCGCGGCCGATCATGACGCCGTCGCATCCGGTCTGCTCCAGCATCCGCTTCGCATCCTCCGGCGTGACGACATCCCCGTTCCCAATAACAGGAATCGACACAGCTTCTTTAACCTGTTTGATAAAGCTCCAGTCCGCTTTCCCCGTATACAGCTGCTCCCGGGTACGGCCGTGAACACTGACCGCCTTGCCCCCGGCTTGTTCTACCGCCTTCGCATTATCCACCACATAAATATGCTCGGCATCCCAACCGATCCGCATTTTAACGGTCACCGGCTTGCTAACGGCATTCACTACTGCGGATACCATCTCATAGATTTTATTCGGATCAAGCAGCCAACGCGCTCCAGCATCGCATTTTGTAACCTTTGGAACGGGGCAGCCCATATTAATATCAATAATGTCGGCATTCGTCTCCTGATCGACGACCTTTGCCGCCTCTACCAGTGATTCGCGATCCCCGCCAAAAATCTGCAGGCTGAGCGGTTTCTCCCGCTCGTCCACAAACAGCATTTCTTTCGTACGCTTATTCCCATGGATGATCGCTTTATCACTGACCATCTCTGCGCACACAAGGCCTGTTCCAAATTCTTTGGCAATCAGTCGGAAGGCTGGATTACATACGCCCGCCATCGGCGCAAGCACAACCTGGTTCTTCATTTCAATATCGCCGATTTTCAGCATAAGATCCCCTCCTAGTTATATTATTGTCGAGCTTTCTCGGAAGTTGTAGCATTTCCCCTGCAAAACGATTTATTTTGAAGACTTCAATTCGGACAACGAAATGCCCAAAACGTCCACAATTTTAATTAAAATTTGATCTTCAGCGCGTCGGTTCCCACGTTCAATAGCTCCTAGGACGGCAAGTGATACGCCGGATTGCTCCGCAAGCTGCTGCTGTGTGAACCCCTTCAGTTTTCGAAAAGCCCGGATTCGCTGCGCCAGTTGCAAGTTTTCCAATAACGTACGCCTTCCTTTCCACTCATGCTGATTAATGCTTCTTGGGTGCGTCGGTATAAACCGGAAGATTCCCCCTCTGAAACGATGTCTGTCAAGGGAACAAGTACAAAAGCACGCTCCATCATCCGCGGATGCGGCAAAGTCAATAATGGGGTGTCTATGTTTTGGCCTTCTACCCATAACAGATCCAAATCCACAGTCCGCGGCCCGAAGCGGATTAACCGCTCGCGTCCAAGCTCAAGCTCAATATGCTGCATGACAGTCAGCAGCGCTTCAGGATTCAACGTTGTCTGTACCGCCGCAGCCATATTTACAAAACAGGGCTGATCCAGATACCCTACGGGATCAGTCTCGTACAACTTGGAGTAGCGAAGCACCTTAATTTCCGGGTGGGCATCCAGCCGGTTCAGCGCCTCCATCAACGTCGCCTCTCGGTCACCAAGGTTGGCCCCTAAAGCAATATAAGCCTCTGAGGTTCCAGAGGTCGGATGTGTATTCATCGCACGTCTCACCTTCTAGATCGGTGTATTTCCACCGTCACACCTTCAAAATGAATATCAAATGGCGGATGCGGCTTCGTAACATGAACCGTTAACGCATCTATCATAGTATAAGTGTCCAAAACAGAGGATGCAATATGTTCTGCAAGTGCTTCGATTAATTTGAAACTTTTTCTTTCGACAATTCCCCGCAGCAGTTCATGGATTTCGGCATAGTTCACCGTTTTGCTCAAATCGTCGGTCTGCCCGGCTTCCCGCAAGTCCAACTCTAACTCCAAATCGACATAGAAGCGCTGGCCGAGCTTGCGCTCTTCCTCAAAAACACCATGGTAGCCGTAATATTCCATGCGCCTTAGCACCATTTTATCCATTATTTATCCACCCTTTCTTTTCCTGATCACCAAACTATACTTCGTTAAATCATCCACTCTAAATATAAACAATGGAATCGCACATTTTAGCCATGCGTTTCATTTCCTTCACATCATGAACCCGCATGATTTGACAGCCTTGGGCGATGCCCAGCGCTACCGTTGCTGCCGTTCCCATAATCAGCTCATCTACCGGCAAATCTAGCGTAGTACGGATAAATCTTTTTCGGGACGTGCCCAGCAAAAGAGGAAAGCCCAGCTTCATCAGCCGATCCAGTTCCTTCATCACACGCAAATTTTCATCATAGTCTTTCGCGAACCCAATCCCCGGGTCAAGTATAATCTGCTCATCCCTAACTCCGGCTCGCCGTGCAATCTCCACGCTATCCAGCAGATCCGCTTCTATATCCTGCATTAAGTCCCGATAGTCCCGATCCTGACGGTTATGCATTAAAATGACGGGACATTGATACTCCGCTGCCACTTCTGCCATGAGCGGGTCTGCCTTGCAGCCCCATATATCATTGATGATATGAGCGCCTGCAGCAAGCGACCGTCTCGCCACCTCGGCTTTATACGTATCCACAGATATCGGAATTTGAGGGGCTTGGCGGTGTATGGCCTCTACAATAGGTATAACCCGCTCCAACTCCTCCTCTAACGACACGGGGTCATGACCCGGACGGGTCGATTCCCCGCCAATATCGATCATATCCGCTCCGTCACGGATCATTTCAAGCGCATGAGCAACGGCCCGGTCTATATGATTATATCGCCCGCCATCGGAGAAGGAATCAGGGGTTACGTTTAAAATCCCCATGATTAATGTCCGTCCGCCGAGCTTTAGCTCCGTATCGCCACATTGATAAGTTCGTTGATACAACGTAGGCTGCATATTATTTTGCGATCTCCCTTCTATCCTTTTATCTTTGTTGCCTTGTATCCTCTGCCTTCTATACGCCAGTGCTGCCTCTATAGCTATCTAAAAGCATTTCCGTAATAGGCCCAATCATTCCAGCCCCTATCGAATATCTCAAGCCTTCCGGCTCAACTAATGTCGTTACTGGCACCAGCTCCTGAATTGAATTCGTTAGGAAAATCTCCTCCGCCGCAACCAGTTCATCCCAAGTATAGCGCCCCTCTTCATATTGCAGACCTTGACGCCTGGCGAGCTCCATCACAAAGGTTCGAGTAATTCCGGGTAAAATGCCTGTTCCGATCTCGGGCGTAAATAATTTTCCTCCGCGCACAAAAAATAAATTGCTGACGATTCCCTCCGCCAAATGTCCTTCAGCCGTCAAGAGCAATCCTTCGGGCGCACCCTTTGGACGGGAGTCCCTGCTTAACCCCGCCAGCTCGCGCTTGGCCAGGATATTATTCATATAGTGGAGCGACTTGTGCCTAATCTTGCCCTCCGGCGTATTGCGGGGCGTGGTTAAACACCATAACTCCTTGCCCTTTATATACAGCTCAGAATCCAATTCCGGCAATGGCTTCACATATATAATGACGGATGGCTCCGCGTAATCTTCCGGCGGCAAGCCAAGCGGCCCCGCTCCCGCCGACACCGTCAGCCGAATATATCCATCCAGCAATTCATTGGCCTCCAGCAATTGAGCGATCTCGAATCGCAGCAGCTCTTCCCGCGTATCATAACGTATGCCTAGATCACGGCAGCCTCCACGAAGTCTTTCTAAATGCCGATCCAGTAAAAATGGTTGTCCCCGATACGTTCGGAACGTCTCGAACAGTCCCATTCCGTACATGAAGCCGTGATCCATTACGGATATCACGGCTTCAGCAGCTGGGGTAGGAACTCCATTCACCCCAATATAATTCATACCCCTGCCCCCGCCTTGCGGTTCAGGAAGTTGCGAAGAATTTGATGGCCGTGATCGGTAATAATCGATTCCGGATGGAATTGAACTCCTTCGACGGCATATGTTTTATGGCGCAAACCCATAATTTCGCCTTCTTCAGTCTCAGCGGTAATCTCCAAACAGTCCGGGAGGCTGGAGCGTTCCATGATCAGCGAATGATAGCGGGTAGCGGTAAACGGTGAGGGGAGTCCCGTAAATACAGACTCGCCCTTATGATGGATCGGCGATGTCTTACCATGCATCAGTCGTTCCGCCCGCACGACCTTGCCTCCAAAGGCTTGACCAATGGCCTGATGGCCCAGACACACGCCAAAGATCGGGATCGCTCCCTTGAACCGTTCAATAACATCTAAGGTAATACCAGCCTCATTTGGCGTACAAGGCCCCGGAGACAGTAGAATGTGATCGGGCTTCAGCTCTTCGATGCCTTGCAAATCAATTTCATCATTTCGGCGTACAATGATTTCTTCCCCAAGCTCGCCCAAATACTGTACGAGATTGTACGTAAAAGAATCGTAATTATCGATAACCAGTATCATAACTTCATCCCCTGTCTTTGGCCTTCCGCGGCGATTTCCTCACTCAACCCGACCGCCATCGTGATAGCTCTGGCTTTATTATGGCATTCCCTGTATTCCCGATAAGGCTCGGAATCAATGACGATTCCTGCGCCGACCTGAATATGTCCTACGCCGTCCTTAACGACCAGCGTACGTATAATAATATTTAATTCCATATTTCCGTTGTAGTCAATCCACCCCATTGCACCGGTATATGGCCCGCGGGTCACAGGCTCCAGCTCCTCGATAATCTCCATCGTCCTGACCTTCGGAGCACCTGTAATAGTTCCCCCTGGAAATACGGCAGCAATTACGTCAAATGGGGTCTTCCCTGCGTCCAGCTGCCCCTCCACCTGAGACACCAGATGCATGACATGGGAATAGTACTCGATAACCATCAGCTCGCTGGCCTTTACCGTACCGTACTTAGACACGCGCCCCAAGTCGTTGCGCAGCAAATCAACAAGCATAATATGCTCTGCGCGCTCCTTCTCGCTGCCCAGCAGCTCGCGAGCCATTGCCTCGTCCTCTTCTATCGTAGCGCCACGGCGCCGCGTACCGGCGATAGGACGGGTGGCCATCTTTCCTTGCTCCAGCTTTACAAGCAGCTCCGGCGAGACGGAGACGAGCTGAAAATCGGGAAAGCGAAGCAAACCCATATAAGGAGATGGATTCAACAATCTCAACCATTCATAAATCTCCTCCGGCGCAGTTGTGAGAGGAATGCCACGACGCAAGGACAAATTCACCTGAAACACGTCGCCCGCCGCAATATACTCCTGCACCTGGCGTACAGCTGCTTCAAAATCCTTTTGGACAAAAGAGATGGAAGAGGAGCGCTCCAAAATATCGTCCCACTCGGCCGACGAAGCATCTCTTGCCGCTAGTGCAGCTTGCCGACCCTTTGCTTTTCCCGCCAAGGCTCCATGCTCAGCCTCATATAATATCTCATTCCATCGATCCAGCATCAGCGATGCCCGCCGCCCTGCCCCTTCAAATGCCTCGGCCAGTGGCAAAGTAGAGTTTCCCGCTCCGACAGGATAATGAACGATCGCGTATACCTCGCCATACTCGTGGTCGAACACCCATAGCTCTTCCATACGCATCCATATATAATCGTCGATCTGGAGATCATCCTCAGCCATAACCGGAAGACGTTCAAGAGAGTGGGCAACATCATAACTAAGGTACCCTACCCCGCCTCCGCTGAATTTAGGCAGTCCGGGAAGCGCAGGAGATATAAAAGGCTTCAACCACTCGCGGAGTACATCCAACGGCCGTCCTTCGACTTGTACAATTTGACCTGTAGGGACGTCCTCGATGCGAGCCGTGTTCCCTTTTCCACGAATGATCGATAACGGCTCCAATCCGAGAAAAGTATACCGACCGTCCTTGCCGCTCTCAAGCACAAAGGAGTACGGATGCGCCTTATCCCAAGCCTGCGCCCAATCGTTTGGCAGGCGGGAGCCCGATTTCATTTTGACAACATAGGGAAGCACCGTCCAGTTTCCTTCCGCAGCCCAGTTCTCCCAATGCTCCCATCCTGTAATGATAACCATGCTATGTCATTACCTCCAGCCCTTCATGCTTTCTTGTTGCTAGCTAGTATACTAGAACCTTATTCTGTTGAACATCCCTACACCACATGCAATATGTGCAAAAAGCAAAGACTTGCACAAAACATATAATAACCCCCATACCGTCTAACACAAGCGGTTGGGGGTCATTCAATTTATTGGAGCCGCAGCTCTTAACCTTCGAAATTGTACAGCGGCGTGCTCAGGTAACGTTCGCCGTTACTTGGAACAACAGCCACGACGCGTTTGCCTTTACCCAGCTCTTTAGCTACTTTAAGGGCAGCGAAGATCGCCGCACCGGAGGAAATCCCGGAAAGAATACCTTCCTCTTTAGCAACGAGACGGGCTTGCTCGAACGCTTCGTCGTTCTCTACATGAATGATCTCATCATAGATTTCACGATTCAGAATTTCAGGGACGAAGTTAGCCCCCAGGCCTTGGATTTTATGCGGCCCAGGCTTGCCACCCGAGAGGATTGGAGAAGCGGCTGGCTCGACAGCAAAAATCTTAATCTCTGGGAAACGCTTCTTCAATACTTCGCCAGCACCCGTAATCGTACCGCCTGTTCCGATCCCCGCTACGAATGCATCCAGCTTACCGTCAAGGGAATCAATCGCTTCAACGATTTCCGGACCCGTCGTCTCGCGGTGAATTTTCACATTCGCCTGCGTTCTGAACTGATCGGCTAGGAAATAGTCCGGATTCTCAGACAGGATTTGCTCAGCCTTCTTCACGGCACCATTCATGCCTTCGGCTCCCGGAGTCAATACAAGCTCGGCTCCATAAGCACGCAGCAGGTTGCGGCGCTCAATACTCATCGTCTCAGGCATAACGATAACCGCTTTATATCCTTTAGCTGCAGCAACAAGCGCCAGCCCAATTCCGGTATTACCGCTAGTTGCTTCGATAATCGTTCCGCCCGGCTTCAGTTTGCCCGCTTTCTCAGCTTCTTCCACGATGCTGATCGCAATCCGATCCTTAACGCTGGCGCCCGGGTTTTGGTATTCCAGCTTCACATAAATTTCTGCGCTATCCTCCGGTACAATGCGATTCAAGCGGACAAGCGGCGTATCCCCGATCAAATCTGTTACGTTGTTAACGATTCTAGCCATACGAAAACCTCCCTGAATTGTTAAAAATATAATAATTAAGGTTGCAGGACAATCTAATCTAGTTGCAAAAAAACGAAAGAGGAGTGGAATTTTCTACGTTTCTCCTGCCCTCATTTATTTCCGAGTAATTAAGTTGGTATTGTTCTTTCATTATCTTAACAATCAGCGGTGGCAGTTGTCAAGAATGGATATTAAAAAAACTTTGCCGCTCTCCCCATCTTCCGAGAACGACAAAGTATTGAGATATTTCCGATATTATTTCTTAGTCTGAGCCTGAAGCTCAGCGATTCTCTCCGGGCTGAATTTATAAGCCTCATTGCAGAAGTCGCAGACGACTTCAATCTCTTTATTCTCCTCCAGAATCTCAGTAAGCTCCTCATGGCCCAGACTGATTAGTGTACGTTCCACGCGTTCAACCGAGCAGTTGCAGGAGAATACTACCTCAGATTCGTCCAGAAGATTAAAGTCCGGCACGATCCAGCTCAGCATCTCCTCTAACTCGAGCCCTTGATCCAGGAGAGAGGTTACAGGTGGAAGCTGGCCGATCGCCCGCTCGATCGCATCGATATCCTGATCGCTCAGCCCAGGCAGCAGTTGAATAATGAAGCCGCCCGCTACAATAACGGACGAATCAGCGTCTACAAGCACACCTAGCCCTACGGCTGACGGTGTTTGCTCTGATACGGCAAAATAATACGTAAAATCCTCTCCGAGCTCACCGGAAATAAGCGGAACACTTCCCCGATAAGGCTCTTTGAGACCCAAATCCTTGGTTACATGAATAAAACCCGTCGTACCGACGGCTCCAGCCACATCCAGCTTGCCCTGGCTATTGCTAGGCAACTGCACATGGGGATTTGTAACATAGCCTCGAACCTCGCAGTTGGCGTTCGCATCGGCAATGATTTGCCCGATCGGCCCATCGCCCTTAACTTGTACCGTAAGCTTCTCATCCCCTTTGAGCATAGCGCCCATCATCGTCGCCGCCGTGACGGTTCGCCCCAGAGCAGCTGTCGTGGTGGGGTAAGTATCATGGCGACGGCGCAGTTCTTCTACAAGCGCCGTCGTGCGTACAGCAAACGCACGAACCTTGCCGTTCATGGCTGTTCCCCGAATTAAGCGATCCTTCTCTTGCTCCGTTCCCATTAGATGTGAAGCCTCCTCTTCTTGATATTCTGGTCACTGATCACTGATTACGTTCGTATATGATGCGCAGCCCTTCCAGTGTAAGGAGCTGGTTTACTTCCTGAATCGAATCTGCCTCGCTGGCAATCAACTCCGCCAGCCCACCGGTCGCAATCACTTTTAGCTCGGCATTCATCTCCCGGCGAATCCGATTCACGATGCCATCCACTTGTCCTGCGTAGCCGAAAATGATCCCGGATTGCATGGCATGAACGGTATTGCGGCCAATGACCTTCTTCGGCTTCTCCAGCTCGACCCGGGGCAGCTTGGATGCACGCTGATACAGCGCCTCCGTGGAAATGCCGATGCCCGGAACAATGGCTCCGCCCAAATAATTGCCCGCAGCATCGATACAATCGAATGTCGTAGCCGTACCAAAGTCGACGACAACGAGCGGGCCACCATACTGCTCTACCGCAGCCACGGCATTAACGATGCGATCCGCCCCGACCTCGCGCGGATTCTCGTAACGCAGATTAAGTCCCGTTTTGATGCCCGGCCCGACAATCAATGGTTTTTTTCGCAAATATTTCTCGCATAGCTCTTCCAAGACATGCATCAATGGAGGGACAACCGAGGAAATGATGACCCCCTCAATATCGCCTACAGCGATTTTGGACATTTGAAATAAATTGTGAATTTTTACCCCGTATTCATCGGCTGTCGACTGCCTATTGGTACTAAGTCGAAAATGGTGAAGCAGCTCTCGGCTCCTGTAGATTCCTAGTACAATATTTGAGTTGCCTACATCTACCACAACGAACATGCTGCTTTACCCCTCTTTCTTCTCGTTCAGATCTAGACTAATGTCCAGACTGTCAAAAGAATATGTCAGCCTTCCAACGGAAATGACATCCACCCCGCTCACGGCGATCCCATGAATCGTCTGCAAGGATACGTTGCCGGATGCTTCCACAGTGACATGAGGCGCCCTTGTCTTAATACGGCGCACGGCCTCCTTCATCAGCTCTGGAGTCATATTATCCAGCATAATGATATCTGCTCCCGCAGACAAGGCCTCGTCCACCTGCTCCAAATTCTCCGTCTCGACCTCGATCGTCATCGTATGCGGAATAGCCGCGCGCGCCCGCTGTACCGCAGGCACAATGCCGCCCGCCCCTTTTATATGATTATCTTTGATCATCACCGCATCATACAATCCAAAGCGATGGTTGGAACCGCCGCCTACCCGCACTGCATATTTCTCCAGCATTCGGTGCCCTGGCGTTGTCTTCCGTGTGTCCACGAGCCTTACAGGCAATCCCTGCAATGCATCAACATATTGATGCGTCCGCGTCGCTATTCCCGATAAGCGCTGCAGTAAATTCAAGGCAAGCCGTTCTCCAGTAAGAATGCTATGCGTGCTGCCCTCGACCTGAGCCAATACCGTCCCTTTGCTGACGACATGGCCATCCTTCACCAAAGACTTGAATGAAAGCGAGGGATCCACCACATCAAAGACAAGAGCAGCAACCGGCATCCCAGCCGCAATTCCGTCTTCCTTGGCATGAATAATTCCTTTGGACTGATGTCCGGACGGCACGGTTACAGCTGCCGTAATATCGCCTGAGCCGACGTCCTCCCTAAGCCAGTGGCGAATGGAATCCACTAAGCCTTCGTTATATCCATTAAACATCATCGCTCGTTTCCTCCAACATTCCTTTTTCCCGTTGCTGTAAAATATGCTTGCGCCATCCTGCATCGTCACGCTGCGGGTGATCCTCGCGATAATGACCGCCACGGCTTTCCTTGCGAGCTAATGCCGACTCGGTCAGCAAAAGTGCGCATGTCAGCATATTAGCATACTCCCACTGCTCCCGGGTATGTAAAGCCGCTCTGAAGATCGGCAGCTGACGTCGCAGCTCCTCCAATCCCTTAACCAGCCCTTCCTCGCTTCGACGCAAACCGACTTGACGCACCATCACCTTCTGGAGCTTCAAGCGCCGTTCCACAATCGGCTGCATCACAGCATCGTGTCGCTCTGATAGACATTTTATCCCCTCTCCGGTTCTAGTCAAGGGGGGCAACTGCTGAATACGTTCGATAATGCGACGGCCGAACACGATTGCTTCGGACAAAGAATTGCTCGCTAGCCGATTCGCCCCGTGCACCCCGGTAGATGACACCTCCCCGCAGGCAAACAAGCGATGAACACTAGTCTCGCCTTGAAGGCCGGTACGAACCCCTCCCATCATATAATGCGCAGCTGGAGCCACAGGAATCCAATCCGTCGTCATATCGAGCCCGTATCCGATGCAAGTATCATGAATCGTGGGAAACCGGTTCTTGACTGTCTCCGAGGCCTCGTGCGTAATATCCAAATAGACAAAGCTCGATTTCGTCTCTTCCATCTCGTTGACAATGGCCCGCGCCACGATGTCGCGAGGGGCAAGCTCCAGCAGCTCATGGTATTTGTCCATGAACCGCTCACCCTTAATGTTGCGCAACACGGCGCCTTCCCCGCGAACCGCCTCGGATATTAAGAAGCGCGGTGCCCCGGGATAACAGAGTGAAGTCGGATGGAATTGAATGAACTCCATATCCCGAATAACGGCCCCCGCCCGGTAAGCCATAGCCACCCCATCACCTGTAGCAACATCTGGGTTAGTCGTATAACGATATAGTTGACCCGCTCCGCCCGAACATAGAATAGTGGCAAGACCCCGTAGGAACACGCGCTGTCCGTCCGGTCGCTGCACGAGTGCTCCAATGCACTCATTCTCCTCCGTAATCAGATCAATGACGAAGTGCTCGTTCCAAATCTCGATGTTAGGATGCCCAGCAGCCTGCTCGGACAACGCACGAACAATCTCATAGCCTGTCGCATCCCCGTTGGCATGCAGAATGCGGCGATGACTGTGAGCTCCTTCCCTTGTCAAAGCAAGCTCTCCGTTCTCTACATCGAAGGCCGTACCGAGCGTGATTAATTCCTTCACTCCCTCAGGGCCTTCATTAACTAGAATATCCACCGAGGCCGAAGAGCATAGCCCAGCTCCGGCCATCAGCGTATCCTGTCTGTGATATTCCGGCGAATCCTCCTCCGAAATAACCGCAGCAATGCCTCCTTGGGCATATCGTGTATTGCTCTCCAGCAGCGCCTTCTTAGTAATAACGATGACGCGATGCTTCTCGCTTGCTTTAATGGCTGTAAACAGTCCGGCAATGCCTGACCCAATGACGATGACGTCCGTATCGACGACAGGCAGTTCACTCATATCAAAATCAACCAAATATCGTGGTATCATTACACAGGTCACCTATCTTGAACAAGAGAGTAGCGCATGCTACTTGACTTGTAACATGCGCTCTAGAGAAGTTCTGGCTTTATCGGCTACGGCAGGCGGCACGTAAATCTGCGGCTGCATCGTCTCCAAGCATTTGACCAGTTTTTTCAAGTTATTGACTTTCATATTTGGACAGACCAGGAATTTCGTAGCGAAATGGAACGTTTTGTCGGGACTATCCTTACGCAGTTGATACCCTGTTCCATCTTCCGTACCGACGATGAACTCCTTGCTGCTGGAATTTCTGCAATATTCTAAAATCGCTGTCGTACTGCCGACAAAGTCTCCCATGGCAACTACTTCAGGACGGCACTCCGGATGAACTACGAACTCTGCATTAGGGTGCTTCGCTCTCATCTCTACTACATCTTTCACAGTTAACATATCATGCGTGTTGCAATAGCCTTCCCAGATAATCATCTTTTTGTCGGTATGCTGCTGCACATAGTGGCCCAAGTTCTTGTCCGGCACCCAAATGATTTCATCGGCATCAATCGAGTTGATGACCTTAACCGCATTGGAAGACGTACAGCAAATATCCGTCTCGGCTTTGATCTCGGCGGAAGAGTTAATATACGTCACGACCTTGGCATTCGGATGCTGGGCCTTCAATTTGCGCAGACCATCTACGTTGACCATGTCTGCCATCGGGCAGCCCGCACGTTCATCGGGAATCAACACCGTCTTGTTCGGCGCTAAAATCTTGGCGCTTTCCCCCATGAAATGCACACCGCAAAATACGATCGTATCTGCGTCGGTCGACGCTGCTTTCTGAGCCAGCAAGAAAGAGTCGCCCCGAAAATCGGCAACCTCCTGGATTTCATCACGCTGATAATAATGCGCCAATATAATGGCATTGCGTTCCTTCTTTAATTGAAACAGTCTCTCCCGCAGTTCGCGGTTCATTTCCGCCTTACGCTCTAATGCCAGAGCTTCCACGATGATCCTCCCCCTTAATCCATTTATCCGCCTTTTCTCTCTATGCAGCGGGAATACATAACTTAGCCATCATTGTTATTGTCCACGGCTCCCTGGCAAAAAAAGAAGAACGTATAAATTTTCACGTTGCTCGTCATGAAATTGCCAAGGATGTGAAATTCGGTACGTTCTTATTTGCGCCAAACCGAATGTTTCACTTCATTGTCACATTACGTTGTTCAACAACTAATTTACACAAGGAGGGTATCCCTGTCAATCGACCTGAAACCATTATCCATTAAAATTAAAGATAAATAACCGATTTTACCTACTTTCGGCTGACAATAAAGCACCGAAGCAAAAAAAGACAGCCCCTAGTAGAATATCTACGCGGGCTGCCTTGATTCTTTTGCATGTCAGATTAGACGGTTGGATTGTTGTTTCCGGAATTCTTATCCGGGTCTTCTCCGTCAGGACGGTCAGCATTTGGCAAATCGTTCACCGTTCCGTCCGGTGTATCCACGACTGGATCGCTCGTAACATCACTAGCCGATCCACCCGGTACATCATTAGGGATGTCACCGGTCGGAATGCCTGACGCGTTAGGAGAGCCATCTTCCGGCTTGCCTTGAATACGAACACGCACATCGCCGATATTATCGACGACCGGCTCGCCAGACTCACTCGATCCGCTGCTGCCTTCGCCGCCCTCTTCAGGCTCAAGCAATTTACCATGCTCAATCAATTGCTTGATTTGCTCCAGCTCCAGCGTCTCCTTCTCAAGCAAGGTTTGTGCGATGAGATGCACTTCTTTGGAATGCTTGGTCAGGAGCTCCTTACAACGTTCATACATCTCCGTAATAAAACGATGCATTTCCTGATCGATTTCATAAGCTATTTGATCACTGTAGTTCTGTTCGTGGCCGATATCGCGGCCCAGGAATACCTGGCCTTGCGAAGTACCGAATTGCATCGGTCCGAGCTTCTCGCTCATCCCGTATTCCACGATCATGCTGCGCACAATGCCTGTCGCTTGCTGAAAGTCACTATACGCACCCGTGCCGATCTCGCCGATGAACAGCTCCTCGGCAACACGGCCGCCAAGGAGACCCGTTACTTTGTCAAGCAGCTCCTGCTTCGTGACAAGCATCCGGTCTTCCTTCGGAAGCATAATGACATAACCGCCAGCACGACCGCGCGGAATAATCGTTACTTTGTGTACCATATCCGCATGCTCCAGGAAGTAGCCGACAATCGTATGGCCTGCTTCATGGTATGCAACGATTCGTTTCTCGCGATCACTGATCACACGGCTGCGCTTCTCTGTACCTACGATGACGCGATCGATCGCTTCATCAACTTCCCTCATCGAAATATCCTTGCGGTTACGACGTGCTGCCAGGAGAGCTGCTTCATTCAACAGGTTCGCCAAATCGGCACCAGTAAAGCCTGTCGTACGCTTCGCAATAATATCCAGCCGGACATCATTGGTCAACGGCTTGTTGCGGGCATGTACCTTAAGTACCGCCTCACGGCCTCTCACATCCGGCCGGTCTACCGTAATTTGACGGTCAAAGCGTCCTGGACGCAGCAGCGCCGGATCAAGAATATCAGGACGGTTCGTCGCGGCAATGATAATAATTCCTTCATTGGCCCCGAATCCATCCATTTCTACAAGCAACTGATTAAGCGTTTGTTCCCGCTCGTCATGACCGCCGCCAAGGCCGGCGCCACGTTGACGACCGACAGCATCGATCTCATCAATAAAGATAATACAAGAAGATGTCTTCTTCGCGTTCTCGAACAAGTCACGTACCCGGGAAGCACCCACACCGACGAACATTTCTACGAAGTCGGAACCGGAAATACTAAAGAACGGAACCCCTGCCTCACCTGCCACAGCACGTGCAAGCAACGTCTTACCCGTACCCGGAGGCCCTACGAGCAATACACCCTTCGGAATACGTGCGCCAACCGCAGAGAACTTGCGCGGATCCTTCAAGAACTCGACAACTTCGACAAGCTCCTGCTTTTCTTCGTCCGCTCCAGCTACATCTTCAAATGTAACCTTCTTCTTCTCCTCGTTATACAGACGCGCCTTGCTCTTACCAAAGTTCATGACTTTGCCGCCGCCACCCTGCGCCTGATTAAACAGGAAGAAGAATAGAATGAACATAATCGCAAGCGGTAACAGCGATGTCAGGAACGTGAGCCATACGCTCTGCTCCCGCATCTTCTCCCAGCCCAGCTGGAAGCCGTTCTGTTCGCTTAATTCCGTGATCTCCTTCAAAGCATTCGGGTCGTAAGGAATATAGGTCGTGAAATTCGTCGTCTTGCTCTCTCCGACGGCTTGCTTATATTTACCGGTTACCAAATAAGCGTAACCGTCAAATTTCCCTGTAATTTCAGCGACATTATCGGCCTTCAATTGCTGACGCAATTGATCATATCTAGGGGTGTCGGCGGTTTCATTTGTGCCGGTAAGGATTTGTACAATGCCCACCACGACTAAGAAAAGTATTAAATAAAAACCAGAATTCCGGATGAACCGATTCATCCCCTGCCTCCTCTCAAAACAACTTAAGTTATTTTACCATAGTCCCTTACTGATTATCAAAAAAGTCGCAGGCGATGTTCGGCCAAAGACCAACTACAAGCTTTTAGCTGTTGTACACTTCTGGCTTCAACACTCCGATGTAAGGAAGATTGCGGTATTTCTCCGCATAATCGAGTCCATAGCCGACGACGAATTCGTCAGGAAGCACGAACCCTGACATATCAGCCTCCAAATCGACCGTCCGGCCAGCCGGCTTATCGAATAACGTAACAATTTTTACGGAACTCACCTTGCGGCGCTCCAGAACATCCACCAGATAGCTAAGCGTCAGCCCGCTATCAATGATATCTTCTACAATCAGAACGTCTCGCCCCTCTACAGAAGAATCCAAATCCTTGATGATTTTGACTTCGCCAGACGATTTGGTGGACGTGCCATAACTGGACACAGCCATGAAATCAAGCTCAAGCGGTACTGATATTTCTTTAACAAGATCGGCCATAAAAATAAAGGCGCCCTTCAGAATGCAAATGACAAGCGGATTGCGTCCCGCATACTCTTCACTAAGACGCTGCCCCAATTCTACTACTTTCTCCTGAATCTGTTCCCGGGTAATCAAAACTTCTTTAATGTCGTTGTGCAAAATAAGTAGACCTCCTACGTTATACTATGAATGCCATAACCCGGCGATAACCCGATGCTATTCCTCGTCTCCCCCATCTGCAGTCATCAATACGACGGAGGACGTATGCTGTCCAACCGCAGCGATTGAAGATCTCCGAATGCCGGGAATCCATAGAATCCGGCCCAGGCCGTCGGCGACTACAGGAATGCGGGAACGAAGAGAGGGAGGTATTTTCTCATCGATGAAAATATCTTTGACTTTCTTAGTGCCGTTTAGCCCCATCACTTTCATCGTGTCTCCCGGCTGACGGGAACGCACTGTAAGCGGATAAACCAGCTTATCCGCATCAAATACCGCTCTGTCGTTGCCGTTTGCCATCGTGCGCGCGGCGTCTTGCCCGGCTGCGTTCTGCGTAAACAACAGGTTAGTGCCTAAACCTTGAATAGCTACTTCCGCAGGAACACTGTCCACACGGTATGTATAGCGAAGGCCATCTTTACCCTCCGCTGCATTAGGTATAAACCTGATGGTGTCGTATTCACGAACACACTGCAGCCCACCCCCGAGATCAAGACTCCATGTCGTAGGCGCGTTCTGCATCGCCCCTTGACGGACACGTTCTATCTTGACAAAATCAATTTCTTCCATGCCGCAAGGCAGATAATTTAATATTAGTTTAATCAACCTCCGTTGTAAAGCGGCATGTAAGGAGGTAAACGGCCCAATTTCAAAGGCTAGATCTTCACCCTTCGAAACGACCAACTCCCGATATACCTGGTCTGTCACTTGCTGCATGTAATCATCTTCTTCGCCAAGCGTATCAGCTATACGATTTAACGACTCAGCCAGTTGTCCATTATAATGCCCCAAAAATGGCAGCACATCCAAGCGAATTGCATTTCGTGCATACTTATTTTGCAGATTGCTGCTATCTATACGATAAGGAATCCCCGAATCCTGGCAAGCCTGCAGGATCTCCGCCTTATATATGCGCAGCAGGGGACGAATCAGGTTTATATTCCCCTCGCGCCGTTTCATACGCATGCCTGCAAGACCCGAGCTCCCGCTGCCGCGCAGAATGCGCATCATCACTGTCTCCGCTTGATCATCTGCATGATGAGCAAGGGCAATAGAGGCTGCTCCATATTTCTCGGCAACCGCTCGAAGAAATTCATATCTCTTCTCCCGGGCGGCGAGCTGCGTGCCCTTTCCCGATTGCTTCATATACGATGGAATATCTAAATTCCCTAGCTCAAAAGGCAAATCAAGCTGCCCAGCCAGCCCTTGCACGAACTCCGCCTCCTCAAGGGATTCTTCAGGTCGAAACCCATGGTTGATATGGGCGCATACGAGCGAAAGCCCCTGTCCCATACGCTTAGCTATAGCATGCATAATATAGAGCAAAGCAACGGAATCGGGCCCTCCAGACACGGCGACTACGATACAATCCCCGGGAGACCACAACCGGTGCTCCTCCCCGATGCGGCGAACCCGCTCCACCAGGGGGTACATGCTGTAATCATTCATTGTCTCCCACCTCGCATAACTGAACTTTATCTCATGCTTATATCCCGAAGCTCTTGAATCTTTAGAAGCGCAAGGCCAAATAAAGCGCATAAATGAGCAATGTAACGGACACCGCAAATGCGCTAATAATCCAACGTGGCGTCGATACCTTCTTCTTCAATTCCGATTTAGGGGCCGTTACAAGTTCCTTCCATAATAGGCACGCCTCCGCTGTACTTCCAAAATCGCCTTGAATCGCTTTCTTCAGCCATTTTCTGTAGGGCTCAAGCGAGGAAGCCGTACTCACGATGTCGAGCAAATCATTGACGCTTCTCATCTGAGGCAGCTGCGTTGCAGCATGCTTAAGGTGCTGCTCTGCAAGCAGATGAATACATACGACGGCGAAGCTGAACCAGTCATAGGACGGCTCTGCCGTTCGCCCCCCCGCATTCCAGAAGCCTCGATCATACCACTCGGTAAACTGCTTGACGCTGCGGCCTATACTGCTAACACCGCCGTAATCAATCAGTTCAACTTCCCCGTAAGTCCCTACCAGCACATTCTCCGGCTTCAAATCACCAAACACCCAGCCAGAGTCATGCAAGCGACGGAGCTGCCGCAGCAAATTCAACCCGGCTGCATCCATCCAGCGGTTTCCGCGTCTAGCCAAAAAGGCCCGTAAAGGTTCTCCTTTTATGTATCGCATCACGTAGAAAGGAATCTCCTTGCCCTGGAGAGAATAGTCGTCCACCTCTACCAGATAAGTGAGATCCCGTTTAACAGAACCATGCCGTCTTCCTTGGTGCTGCAAGGCTTTTAGCACATTAATTTCAGACTGAATATCCACGGTATCAAAACCCATTTTGAGGGCGTACAGTCTAGCGCTATCCACCTGCTTCACTAAGTACACGACCCCATTAGCACCCTGCCCCAGCAGCCGCTGAATAAGGTAACGTCCGCCTTTCCAGCGTCCGGTAATGAGCGTTCCTTGAGGTAGATTCAGCTTAAACGACGTAGTCACCGAGCATTCCTTCTCCTTTATCGGATTCCTCCGGCCAAGCCACTTTTCCGTTTCCATCCAGTGTACCATAACGGAAGAATTCCATCACCTTCTTGATCGCTGGCCCCGTTGGCGTTGCTCCTTTCATCACCAATCGATGAAAGATCGATCTGGCGCTTCCAAGATCGAGGGTCCAGTCGAGATCCAGCACCGCATCCTCGCCCCTTGGCCCAGGAAAATGAAGAACGGCTAGATGGCTCTGCCCCTTTCTTGCACCAAGGCTAAGCATCATGTCGCGGATTGCTTCCTCAACAGCAGCAAGCTTCGGCTTCATGCTGGCGCTTGCATCGATAAGGAGAGCAATCTGCAAGGGGCTGCTTTCACTAAAATCGTCGATCACCTCAACAACTTCAGAACGCTTATCGGGCGGCAAATCCTCAATGCCACCATTTCCCAATATTTGTCTCAATTCTCTATTAACCGCCTGCTGAACAGTCTGAACCACAGTTTTGCGCGTCAGCATCTGCATCGTTTGGGCAAGACGCTCTGTCCCCGTCAGTTGACTCATCCCCCCGCCCGCCCTCGCGATTTCCGCAATTTCCTGGCTGCCCAGCTCCCCGATCGTTCCATAATCAATAATTCCTACCACGTTGACCGTAATCCCCTCCTGCCTAGCCAAAGCTGCCGCCAGAACGGGACTGTCCCCTACATTCGAGCATCCATCCGTTATCAGCATAATTTGCCGCATAAGCGCAAGCCTCCTTCCAATCTCTCTTTCTCTATCATTTCCAGAGACATCGCGATTCAAACTATATAAATTAAACTATTGAAATGGGTATGAGGGCTGCATCCCGTTCTTTTAATTCATCTATATATTAAAAAAGCACCGCTCGGGTGCTTTTTTTAAATTTACGGTTCAATTCCCGCAGGAAATCGCTCTCTATAAATATACTCCTTCAATCTGGTCGATCGAAATATTGAACGGCTACCGCATGATCGATCAACCTTTTAAAAAAGAAACGATCCGGAATAGCGCATGAAACTCCCGTTCCCTCCAAATACTGTAGTGTTTGCGGGCAAACGTAACGGTAAACTGAATTTTTAGCGCCATCCCCCTCCAATTGAGCCATTGCGAGCTCCATACCCTGCTGATCCTTGGGCTGAAGGGCGTCAAGCAGCCATGCTTCGTATTCTGGCCAGTCCATCAATGAAATATAGTAACCGTAGCCCCTGAACTGCTCGATCATATCCTCGTAAGAGATTTGCACCGGGTTACAAATATGGAACATCCGGCCTACGGTTTGATTCTGGAGCATAAGCGCGGCCACGGCTTCGCCTGCATAGTCAATTGGCGTAATATCGACCTGCCATTTCACGCGGGGAGCTCTTCCCAGCAGAAGCATTGCTTTTAACATACGATAGAATGCATTGCTATCGATATTCGTCTGAAAGATTCCGTTCTTGGAGTCGCAAGACAAATTCCCCACGCGATAGACGGTAACGGGAATGCCGTCCTCTTCACACACTTTGACGACCCGCTTCTCGGCTTCAAGCTTGCTGTTCGTATATACATTATCGATGCAAGAGGAATAATTATACGCTTCGCTCGCGATAAAGGAGTCCCATTGACCGCTCATCGCCAAATCCTCGGGAATGCCTAATGTAGAAATATAATGGAAACGAAAATTCTCCTTCCCCTGACCCAGCGCCATCAGACGATCCGTGCTGTCTACGTTAACTCGGCGGAAATAATCTGCGTCTCCGAAGTGCCGCACTTCCGCCCCGCAGTGCACGACCGAATCGATTTGCTCCCGTAAGAGCTCATAGTCGCTATCATTCAGACCCAAGCCCACCTGCTCCAAATCACCCACGATGACGTGCACGCGACCATTCATGCAACTAATGAACTCGCTCCCGAAATAAGTCGCCATTACGCTGCGGAGACGTTCGTAAGGATTACTTCCGTTAATAGCACGAACTAAGCAGTAGATGATAGAATTGCTCCGCTGCAGCAGTTCATACAATAGCCTAGAGCCGAGATACCCGGTAGCGCCCGTAAGCAAAATATGCCCCTGGCTGTACGACCTATGCCGGATACCTTGCCCGCCAAATTGCAGAGGGTGCTCTGCCAAATCAACAAGCGCTGAATCTTCCGCTGCGGCCGATAAACTCACAGCACGGTTATCCGCAAGCTGCGCTACCCGCTCTGCCAGCTTAGCTATCGTCGGATAATCAAAGAAATCGCCGATTCTAAGCCCAGGAAATTTAGGCTTCAAAAGCACGAGGGTCTCCAATATTTTCAAAGAGTGGCCCCCCGCTTCGAAGAAGTCCTCGTGAATACCGATCCGTGCACGGCCAAGCACCTTCTCCCAAGCTGCCGATATTTCCCGCTGGAGCCCATTTTCAGGAGGGATATAATCCGCCTCCTCTTCATTCTGCAGATCGTATTCATAGAGCAGCAGCTGTTTGCGATCTATTTTACCGGTAGGCGACACAGGCATCGCTTCGATCGGAATAATTATGCTCGGAACCATATAGGCTGGAAGCTTGTTCTTCAAGAAAATTTGCAGCCCATTCCGGCTGAGTTCACCGCCGTCCCTCGAGGTATAGAAGGCAACCAGCATTTTGGAGCCGTCAGCCCCGTCCTTGGCAATCACGGCAACGTCCTTGATCCCTTCATATTTTGCTAGAGTATCCTCGATTTCGCCAATTTCAATCCGATATCCGCGAATTTTGACTTGCAAATCCTTGCGTCCTATATACTCGATGACATTCCCCTGCAAACGAACCAGGTCGCCTGAGCGATAGTACTTTTTTCCGGATTCCGGATGAACCGGATCAGAAATGAACACTTCGTCCGTCTTGTCCTGCTGATTTAAATAACCCTTAGCCAAACCCACGGAGCTAATGAGCAGCTCCCCCGTGACGTTCTGGGGGCAAAGCTGGTTATGCTCATTCACGATTAATACCTCATAATTTGCTATAGGACGGCCTATACTTATCGTGGAGACATCATCCGGCACCAAATCATCAATCGCATGAACGGTTGTAACTACCGTCGCCTCCGTCGGCCCATACGCATTAACGATCAGCGGCTTGTGCTCGAGCTTCTTCTGAAATGCTCGTACAGCCGCCCCTGCTAGAGCTTCCCCTCCGATTACAAGACTCTGGATCGATTTGTATTTATAAGCCTCTTCCTCCATTAAATAAGTGGACAACTGGTTGAAGAATACCGTTGGCAATATGCCGAACCGGGTAGCCCCCGTATATTCTATTGCTGCGGTGAATGCCTCTACCGAATACCGCTCGTCCCCCGCCAGCAAATGAAGGCGAGCACCAGCATGCAGTGCACTGAAAATATCATAGACCGAGGCATCGAAGCTGAAGGTCGAATACTGTAAAATAACATCCTGCTCATGAAAACCTAGCTGCTCCACCGTAGCAGCGGCCAAATTGATAACGCCAATATGTGGAATCAAAACTCCCTTTGGTCTGCCTGTCGTACCGGAGGTATAAATCACGTAGGCGACATCATCCGCATTTACGGCAACTCCAACAGGACTATCGGTGTATTGATGCAGGCCGCTGTCCAAGCAAAATACAGTGATTGCGGATGACTGCTGATCCACGTCATGCGCTTTCCCTTGATCGTTTCGCTGCTCCTTAGACTGCCCCGCATGCTCTTGCTGCATTTCTAGCAGCGCCGTCACTTTGGAGGAATATTGCTCCTTTGTAATGATGATAGCTGAGGCGGTGTCTTGAATAATATAAGCATTCCGATCATCAGGGTGCTCCGGGTCGAGCGGAACGTAGGCCCCGCCGGCTTTGAGCACGCCAAGCATGCTAATGATGGCCTCTAGGCTCCGCTCCATGAATATCCCCACAAAACTGCCGGGGGCGAGCCCGTGGCTCACTAGCATTTGCGCCACTTGATTCGATTGGGCATCCAGCTCGGCATAAGTTACTTCCCGCAGCCCCGACGATAACGCGATCCGGTTCGGGAAGCGCTTTGTCGATATCTCCAGCAGTACAGGAATGCTTGCCGCGCCCAGGAGGGGCCTTGCCGTATCGTTCAGTCGGGCATAAGCTTCTGCGTCTTCAGCTGTGAATAAAGGAATCATTCCGATTGCGATGCGCTCGTCTGCAAGAACTGCAGCCGCGATTTGCTGAAAAAGAGCGCCGTACCTGCAAATCGTAGTCTCCTTAAATAAATTCCCGGGATAAGCGATATGAAGTACTGCCTGTCCCTGCTCCAGCTTCGCCTCCCATTGGAGCAAGCCCGACTTATCCCCCTCATCCAAACCATATATCGCCTCCAACTCGGGAATAGATCCGGCAATGCCTGCAATCTCGGCCAACGGCAGACGATTTGCCTCAGCCCGGCCAAGCTTGCTCAAAACTTGCTGGTATAGCTGGCTGAATGAATTATGTCCTTCGCACACTACTCGCACAGGTAATAGGTTCCTATGACTGCTTCGTACGCCTAGGATCAGATCCTGCTCCCCGGTTATCCTGTGTAGGAAGACATAATAGCAAGCGAGCATCCAGGCTCGCAGCCTATCCGCATCTTGACCTTGCAGCCCATCCTCCAGCTGTTTTACATTCAAATCAAGCGCATATGTTGTCCTTTGCAGTTCCTTGACCCGTCCATATTTAGGAAAGTCCGTGCACAGATCCAAGCCAGTCAACGGAGGCTTTAGCTCATCCAGCCAATACTGTTTGCTCTGTGTTGTCACCAGTATAGTATTCATCATATCTGCTCCTTTAGGCGCTCTCTCTCTAACAGCCAGCAAGCCTGGCCCATATGCCCGTATAACCTCTATGCCATGCTTACACTTTTAGCTCGACTACAAGCTCTTCCAGTTTGTCGGAAATTTGATTCAATTGCTCCGCAGCCTCCACGATTTTATTAGAGGAATTCCGCTGCTCCATGGCTCCGGTTTTGATCTCCGCGGAAACGGCAGCATTTCTCTCAGCCAACTCAGCAAGCTGCTTGATGGCTGCCGTTATTTGTTCGGTTTCTGCCACCAATTCCTCGGTTGCGGCCGACACCTCCTGAATTTGACTGGTTACCGAGTCGGTAGCTGACCGTATCGAGCCAAACAATTCTCCCGTCTCTTCGACAATGCCGATCCCCACCTCGACATTATGCTCGCCCTCGTTAATCGCATGAACAGCTTGCAGGGTCTCCTGCTGGATATGCCGTACCAATTCAGCGATTTGCTCCGCGGAATTTCCGGACTCCTCCGCCAGCTTCTTCACTTGATTAGCTACTACGGCAAACCCGCGGCCTTCTTCCCCTGCACGGGCCGCCTCAATGCTGGCATTAAGGGATAGGAGCTGCGTTTGCGTGGCAATTTGCGTCATTACTTGTACGATCTCCTCAATTTCCCCTGAACGCTTCTGCAGCTGTTGTATCGAATCGACGGAATTCCTGACCGACTTATGTATGAAATCCATCTGCTTCATGACCTTCTCCACATTATCGCCGCCGAGTTCGGATTGATCCTTCATCTGCAGCGCTGCTTCCGCTACGGCTGATGTATTGCTGGCAATCGTATTTGCGCCTGATGCTATTTCCTCCAGAGAAGTGGCGCTTTCAGAAATTGATTTGCTCTGTTGAGATACCTTCTCGGAAATCTCCTCGATATTGTTCGTAATAGCCAGAGAGTTCTCATGGTTATCTTCTACAGTAGTGAACAGTACCTTCGATTGCTCTGCGGACTGAATGGATACGGACTTAATCGTCGTCACCAAACGGTTGATATTCTCGACAGTCGAATTATATTTCGCATTAACTTGTCCCAGCTCGTCTTGGCTCGTCTTCAACTGCACGCTGAAATCTCCTTGACTCAGCTTGTCGAGGGCTGCCATCAAATCCTTGACTGGTGCAAAAGTTCTTTTAGTCATGAAATATTGCAGGGTAAGAATGACAAGCAGCGTAATCGCCAAAGCTAAAGACGCATATTTGAGCAAATCCTGCTGTCCTTGCATGATCAAACTCGCATCAATGTCCATGCCCATGTAAGCAATGACATCTCCCTGCCCATTCTGGAACGGATACAGCACCGTTAGCCAGGTTCCGTAATCGTCCTCATAAGGCTTGGTATAGGTAATTTCCTTTGTTGTCAGCATTTCCTGAACGCCCTTCACATGAAAGGCCGGTTGTTCTAGCAAGTCGCCTAATTGCAGGCCTTCTTCCGCAAACATATCCAGTATGACGGTAGGAAAAGCGATCATTAGCGTTTTATTGCCTTCCACCAGCTCCGAACCGAAAATATACCCTTGAGCAACATTCGGGTGTGTTGCCGACAGTTCGTCGAACAACAGCGTCAGCTGCTGCTGAATGGGCGAATTACGATCTAGGTGGCTTATAGCTTCGGCTGCTTCTTCGGCAGACACCTTCTTGCTCCAAGCCTCCATAACCTTTTGTGAATCGCTTCTAAGCTGATTGGTCAGAACTCCGCCTTGAATATAAAAGCTGGAGGCGATTAATATTACGCCTGTTAGAATAATCGATATACTCGTGAGCAGCATATTTTTTGTGACAATGCTTAGTTGAGTAAGCTTCTTAAGAAAATGCGGCAGCTTCATAGTAAGTCTCCTTTGTTGTTTTCTAATGGATTAGTTAATTTTTCTCGGCTGCGAATCTTGCTTTTGTCTTTTACCCCCTCCTATTCCTGAATTTTCTGATAAAGGCAAAAAAAAGCGAACCAGGGCGCAAAGCGGCCATAGTTCACCATTTTTAAATGTATAGAAACTGCCGAGCCTTCAGCAGAACTAATATCTTCTATACTTGCAAGAAAAGCTTATAATCCAAAGGATCGAGACTCCCCTCGATAAAGGATCTATGGCGCTCTTCTTTCTGCAACTGGCTGACATTTCTCACGATGAGAAGTAAGTCCCTATAGCTTTGCGTCACTACCTTTCAGTAGCTTTGCCAAAAGAATATGAGATTAAGTTCTTAGGATGGAATATACCTAGCAATAAGGTCGATATTACTATATAGTTCAAAAGATTTCCATATAAAATGGTACTTTTTATGAAAGTTTAACAAAACCAGTACTTTAGACCCCTCCCTTTTATCACAAAATATTCATAATTGGAGATTTTTTAATTTAAGCCTCCTTTTTAGCTTACTGTCCGAGGACGTTCAAGCCGGCTAATGCCCGGAATATGCAAAGTCGACCATTGTGGACGTAAATGCTCTACCTTGGCTACCACGACAGTCATGTCGTCATGGATGACATTTTTCTGATAGCGAATCACGGATTCGAGTAAATGGTCGGCCATTTCCTGCGGTTCCTCGGCCGTAATCTCTAAAATAAGCCGTTTCATCCATAATTCCTTATTTACCGCATAACCCGGAGCATCGTAAATGCCATCAGTCATCATAATCAAAGTATCGCCCGGCTGCAGCTGAACCGTGACCAGGTCAATATCAATCTCCTGAATAATCCCGATCGGCAAATTACTTGCTGAGACTGGAATTACTTCATTGCCCCGCTTAATAAAACTTGGGGAGGAGCCGATCTTCATAAACGTCGTCTTTGCTGTATATTCATCAATTAAGGCCATATCCACCGTCGCATAGACCTCATCCGGCGAGCGCAGCATAAGTATAGAATTTACGGATTTGATAGCAATGGTCTCATCCATGCCCGATTGCAGAAGCTGCTCCAAAATATTGAGAGCCGTACTGCTCTCCTGCCGGGCCCTTTCTCCATTCCCCATCCCATCGCTGATGGCCACGGCAAAGGTTCCGTTCCCAAGCTCCATGGCGCTGAAGCTGTCTCCCGACAGCAAATCTCCGCCTTTAGCCGTACCGGCAACGCCCGTGACGATTTCATAGGTTTTTGCCGAGCCAAACGTCACCGTCGTCAGCCCCTCCCTGCCTCCATTTTCCAATTCCCCGGTCACCGCAATATGCTCTCCCAAAATGTCGGATAACAATGGGGCAATAATTTTGCGGCACTCGTCAAATCCCCGAGTATAGGCATGAACGATCTCGATCTCTACGTTTCCTTGATCCAGATTAACGATGTCAATACTGTAAATTGACAGCCCCAACTTCTCCAGGGCTTCGCGGATTTGCTCCTCCTGGCGGTACATCGCTTGCCCTTCCCGTTTGATTTCCTTGGCCAAATCCTCCATGACCTGAGAGACACCCGATAATTGCTCGGCCACAAGCTGACGGCTGTCGTATATTTGCCGCTTCCACTGCATATCATGTTGATACAGATCGTATTCCCGCTTCATCAGTTCCAGCACTTGATCTGTCTTGGAGCACATTTTGCTCCAGCTGGCTGGTAAATCCCGCTTCGTGATATCCGGTTTCTCCTCAACAGCGGTCATCATTTCAGTCATGAACTTATACGTCTGATAGAACTTTCCATCCCAGCAGCTATTTCTACGGTAACAAGTCGCGCAGGCGTCTTCTGTGACCGCATTCATAAAATGATCCATCTCCTCGCTCCGCTTCGCCATTTCACCCGAGCTGGTTACTTGGCCGAAACTGCGGGACAGCTGCTTGAACACCTGGGAAAATTGAGTGACTCGCTCGGCCGTAATGTCACGTACCCGTTTGGCGTACTCGTGCTGTGTTTTCGTATGATCCTGCGTACCTGGCACATATTTGGCGATCATCTTCATTACACTTCCCGGAGTCAAGAGAAATAGCAGTACAGCCGCACAACTCTCCCAAGTCGAGGATATAATATCCTTCGAGCCGGTCAAATAAATCGATAGAATCGAGGAGCCGAGCAGCATTCCAAAACCGACGGCCCACTTTCGCCCCTCCCGCAGCATGCCCGCCAGCATGCCTGAAAAAGCAAGCAGACTCATTTGATACAGTGCTGCCATATTGGCTAAGCTGAGGATAAGTCCCGTAACTACGCCCACAGAAGCACCCAGCGAGGCACCGCCGACTAATGCGAATACCAGAATGAGATATCTGGACAAAATATGCTCTGCTGACAGTCCGTAAATTTCCCATCCGACCAAGCCGGTCATGACTGAGGCCAGCATAATGACTAAACATAATATTTCTTCATTGCGTAGCTGATAGTTTTTCTTTCGATAGGTGAATATCGGAATCGCCTGCATAAACACAAGCGTCAGAACGAAGCTTAGTACCGCATCCATTACCGTCATCGTCAAGGCATACCATGTAAGCGTAGGGCCGATCACGGCGCCAAACAGCCCCACGATAAAAGTAGACGTAAAAACCATTAAGGGGGCATAGGATAGATCGGCCCGCTCGAACGACTCCATCCCCCGGTAAATCAAATAAAAGATTACCAGTTCGGCGGCAATGCTCACGACATGTTCGCCGGATCCGAACAGAGCACCCGCAAGGATGGAAGAAGCAACAAGGATCGCGATATCCCGGCGAAGAAACAACATCACGGCGAAGAATGCGGCCGCGAAGGGAGATAATTCATCTAAAATTGTGGCTCTACCCAACAAAAAGCCCATGATCATCATTAGCAGCGTCCCTCGATTAGATGCAAACAATTGGCTAGCTTTGTTCAAGACGGGCGCTTGGCTCCATACCCTCCACCAAGACTCCCTTACCTGCTCCTTCGTCGCCCTCCTCGTTCCCGGGAAAGCGATGACATTCCATTTTTCCCTCATCCTGGCACCACCCTTTCTAAAATTTGTAAGGTATGTCCCATTATAGGCAGATGCCATCGGAAAGTTTGTCACATGCCGGAGCGAACCAAAAGAAATTTCCGACAAATTGAGAGGGATTTAAAAAGTAACGCGAATGTAGGCCCATCCTAACCTCGCGGCTCTCAAGGGGTTTCTATGTTCGTACTAGACTCGCAAAATGCTGCTCCGATCATCTAGCGATTCCGAATGAGATTACTGGAAAAGCGTAATAACCTGTCGGTAAAAAAACGAAGACGACAAAAAAACCTCTCTCGCAGCCATGATTAACGGAGTGGTTAGCAGCTAGTTGTACTTAAAAATAAAAACCGCAGGCTCATCTTCCAGCCTGCGGTGTACATCATTCATATTCAAAATTACATGCGCTTGGCTCCGCGGCCTCCGCGTTTGCCCTCAGTGTTCTTCTTCAACGAAGAAATGCGCTCTTCACTATCTTTGAGGAAGCGGGACATTTTATCTTCAAAAGTAGCTTTGCCGGCTGGGGGCTTGAATGAACGCCCTCCCCGTTCACGGTTAAATCCGCCGCCGGGACGATCTCCCTCTCTTCCGCTAGGACGATCTGGACGCGGTGCACGAGGTGGTCTAGCCGCCTCTACCGGTTTGTCCACGGCCTGTTTAATAGAAAGGCCAATCTTGCCGTCCTTGTCGACGTTAATAACCTTAACGGTTACAGCGTCGCCTATCTTCAGGTGATCGTTAACATCCTTGACGTAATTGTCGGCGATTTCTGAGATGTGAACGAGACCCGTGACACCTCCTGACAGATCCACAAATGCTCCGAAATGCGTGATGCCTGTCACTTTTCCTTCTAACTTGGTGCCCACTTCAATTGCCATAAAATAAAATGATCCTCCCTTAAAAATATACAGCCAGGCCTCGAAATCTTGACTGCGGTGATTTGATTATACCGAATGACGGAAACAAGGTCAACAGACGTATGTCCTGCTTATCATTAGTCATTTCCTGCCGGAGACTCGGAAACCCGCACTGGAATTTCACCTGGCTTATACAGCCCATACTTCTTCATTGCGATTTGTCCTATATATTCGGGGTCTTGGAGACGATTGATTTCATACTTCAATTGTTCCAAGCTCTGCGTGGCGGCGGTCATAGAAGCTTGGCGTTCCTCCAGCTGCTGGGCTTTTACGTTCATTTCACTTGACTGGGAAATAAAAGTGTACCCTGCCCAACCGAGAAAAACGATCATAAATCCTAACCACAGCCGAATCCGCCTACGTGCCCCAGCCATTTGTTTAGAAGCCTGACTCTTTGAATTTGCTGACGTAGTTGCCTTGTGCATAGGGCACCCCCTGACCTTAATTCTTGCCGAACCAACGCTTCCATAATGCTGTAATTCGTTCCCGCGCAGATATCGCTATATCAGCAATTCTGAGCTTCCTGATCAAAGGTCTAATGGCCCAAGCTATGATCTTCCATAGCGGTACGAGCGATATCCGCCCCAAAAACAGCACGATAACCCAAATAAAGCCGAGTAGCAGCTTGATTCCTTTCAGTAACCATAATATCGGCGCTACAATAAAAATACTGAATATTCTTACCGATATCAAATAAATCTTTTTAACTATCCCCATTAACATTACCACAAAACGCGCTGTTATAACACTTAAGAACAAAAAATAAATCCAAACGCCTATAAATAATCCAAAAAAAACATAGAAACGCAGTTCTCCCTGGTTACTATGATAAAGCATGCGAAATACAAACAAAGAGGCGGCGACCCAATAGACGAAATCAAAAGCGTGTATACTCCATCGCGGAAAACGGAGTTCTCCCGACACGACCCGATAACTGTCAAAGGCGACCCCCAAAATCCCTCCGGACGCAGCCATCCACAGGAGCGTCGCCCATTGAATTTCCAAATTCATCGAAACAGTTTACCGAGCAGCCCTTTGCCGCTGGATTGGGAGCCCGGATCGAGATAAGACAATGAATTGACAAGCCCCTCGATACTGACGAGTCCCTGCTCCAAATTCAAATTTTTAATATGTAAATTTTGGCCGCGAATCGTTAAATGACCCAGCTCGGTCTGAAGCAAGAACTCCTCGCTATCGAAGCTCTCCACGTTGAGAACACCCGTAATTTCAAGCAGCTTCCGCTGGAATAGCCGAACTTCCTGATGCTTCCCTTTATTGAGATCCACCATGGCATGTACCCCTCCTTCTTACAGATAGCTTATGGAGGGAGGGACAGGTTTAGAACTGCAAGCAACTAAAAACGGCGCCACGAGGGCGCCGTAGTTTGTTAATCTTAATTGTTCATAGAAAGTTGTCCTTCGGAATCGGCTCTTCCTTCACTAAAGTATATAACGTGGAAGCTTCATCCTTGCGTGTGGTTTCCGCAAGTCGCTCGACGCGTACGGTTACCAGCTTTTGGCCAAACTGAATCGTGATTTCGTCCCCGACCTTCACAGCGGTGCTCGGCTTGGACTCCCGCCCATTGATGAGAACCCTGCCCTGCTCGGAAACATCTTTGGCCACCGTACGGCGCTTGATTAACCGCGACACTTTCAGGAACTTATCAAGACGCATTATTTTACAGCTTCTTTAAGTTTGTTGCCCGCTTTGAAAGCTGGAACGTTAGATGCGGGAATTTCGATCGTTTTACCAGTTTGCGGGTTGCGCCCCGTACGGCCGGAACGTTTACGAGTCTCGAATGTGCCAAAGCCAATCAATTGCACTTTGTCTCCACTAGCGAGAGCTTCGGTGATTTCGCCAAGAAAACCGTTCAATACAGACTCAACGTCTTTTTTAGTCAAGCCGCTTTTGCTGGAAATGTTGTTGATCAGATCTGTTTTGTTCATCAATAATGCCTCCCAATAATAAAAGAAATGATGATATACGGCAGTACAATGGAGCAATTACTCCGATAAGTCGCCATACCTTTGTAAGAGTATTCTTGCTTAACTTTAAAAATCCTGCCCGAAATCGATAATTTTTTTTGTTTTTTTCCCAAAAAGAACCGCTATTTAGACAAATTGTCCATTTTACGACTGTCGCTCAAGCTCTTTGGCCTCATCCCAGTACTTGTCCATTTCGGCAAGGGAGCTCGTGGCTGGCGTCTTGCCTGCCGCTTTGAGCTGCTCCTCGACATGTTGGAAACGCCGGACGAATTTACGAATGGTCAAGGACAGCGCCTCTTCAGGGTCGGCACCGATAAACCGAGCGGCATTAACGACAGAGAAAAGCACATCCCCCAGCTCAAGCGCTTGCTCATCTTGTGCTTCGCCTTGCTGAACCGCTGCTTTAAGCTCGGCCAGCTCCTCCTCGATTTTAGCCCATACTCCGGAAATATCCTCCCAATCGAATCCGGCTTTGGCCGCCTTCTTCTGGATTTTATAAGCCTTCATCAAGGCCGGCAAATCACGAGGCACACCGCTAAGCGCGGATTGCTCCTCCGGCTTGATGCCCTTGCTGCGCTTTTCCTCTGCCTTCATAGCCTCCCAGTTGCCCAGCGCCGCCTCCGCGTCTTCGGCACTAAGCTCTCCAAAGACATGAGGATGGCGATAAATCAGCTTCTCATTCAAGGCCTGAATAACATCATAGGCGGTAAAGGCTCCCGTCTCCTCCTCCATTTGCGAATGAAGCATTACCTGAAGGAGCAAGTCCCCAAGCTCCTCACGCATATGATCCGGATCGTCATCATCAATCGTTTCCAGTACCTCGTACGTCTCTTCAATGAGATTTTTGCGGATGGATTGATGAGTTTGCTCCCGATCCCAAGGACAGCCTTCCGGGCTTCTAAGAATCGCGACGATTTCATGCAGCCGCTGGAAGCTTCGGTTGCGTAATTGATCCTCCTGGTTGGCCGGAATGTAAATCAGCGATAAATTGCCATACCCGGACACATGATCCAGTTCGTGAAGCGGGACGCGCAATATCTGCTCTTGTCCCTCCACGCCAAGGGCATGGCAGGCGATCACTTCGTAGTCATCGGGGTACATCTCCATAAGACTGAGCTTCACGTCAGACGCCGTAAAAGTATCATACACTTGTCCAATCAGCGTATGCATGCGCGGATCAAGCATCTTGCTGCCTACATCAGATGCATCGAACAGCTGGAAGCCCTCGATCGGGTCAAAGCCAAGCCGGACAAAGGCTTCATCCAAGAAGCTCTCCCCACCGCGAACCTGCAGTTGAATACCTTCCTCCGGACAGCGGCGGCGCAATATTTGTACGGTTGCTTCGGCAACCATCGGATGTCCCGGAACCGCATATAAGATAGCCGTGCCGACTGCCGCACTCTGTGCTCTCGCAACAAGTCTCGCAGCGATCTCCTCGTATACGGACGGGAAATCCTCCTGTTCCTCATATACCGAGTCGAAGGATTGGAACTCGATTCCCTCTTCGGCTTCAAGCCAGGATACGACCGGATGATCCTTCGTCCGCACATATCGCTCAGCCGCTGCTTTTAATTGCTTCATTATGCCTAAAGTCAATTGATCCGGATCCCCCGATCCAAGGCCAACTACGATGATCGCTCTGCTCATATGGCTAACTTCACACTCCTGTTCAAGCATCTTGTTCTATACTATAACACCGGAAGACGCGCATTAAAAATATCATGCCGCAAAAATAGCGAAATAGCTGCAATCCAGCAGCGGCAACACCGCACGTAAGCGGCCAGTCGCCCGCGGCAACGCGGGCAGGAACCGCGCGGAGCAGTGCGGCAGGGGGGCCAAGGCGGCAAAGCTACCTTTGGCCCTTGCGCAGGCGTGACGGGCAGCGTTGCGCCGCTACCGCAGCAGCCGCAAGCGGCGCAACGCTGCCACCAGCCGCGGC
>NZ_LT732548.1:38061-459953 GCF_900155685.1 Paenibacillus bouchesdurhonensis
CCCTGCAGCAGCGCGGCGCTGACGGTGACGAGCGCGCCAGGGGCCGCCGTCCAAGCGATCCACGCCAGCGTGTCGCTGCCGGCAGCATCCTCATACAGCATCACGTTGATCGGCTGCGCCAGCAAGGCGAGACCGGCCGATGCGGCAAGGCCGATCAGCCAGAACCAGCGCAGTGCCGTTGTCGTCTGCCGCTGTATGCCTTCTCGGTCGTTCTTCATTCGCAGCTCCGTCAGCGCAGGAATGAAGAGTACGGATAGAGAAGAGGCCAGCATGGTCACCAATTGAACGAGCGGTACGCCCCGATTGTATATGCCGACCTCTGCCATCGCTTGCAGCTCATTCGCCCCCCTGCTTTGCAGCAGCCTGGGAAGCGTGAAGGTATCCACTAAACTGATGAGCGGAACGGCAAGCGCAGCGAGACAGACGGGAATCGCATAAGCGAGCATCGACCCCAATAGCTTCGTCCCTTTTTCCAGATGAGCGCTTCCCATCAGGTTAGGTACCCCGGCCAACTCAGACTCGTCCGAAATTGACGTCCTGGCACTCCTTCGCCCAGATGCTGCCCCGCCCTTTACTCTAAAACCTCGACGCCAATAAATAAGCATGACAAAGAGTCCAACTGCTCCGCCTGCGGCCGATCCGGCAAAGGCCCCTCCTGCAATGACATCGTCCGGGGCGCCAAGCCCCGTCCAGTAAATAAGCAAAATAATCATCACTGTCACGCGCACCGCTTGCTCCGTAACCTGAGATACCGCCGTCGGCACCATTTCCTGAAGCCCTTGAAAATATCCGCGGAATGCTGCGCTAAGCGGTATGAACAGCAAAGCCGGGGCGGCGTTTTGCAGAGCTGGAATGAGCTGGCTGCTGCCGATGGCTCGCGACAATAATGGAGCCCCGAAATACAGCAAGGCGAAGCCCGCTGCTCCAAGCAGCCCCATAATCAGACTAGCCATTCGCAGGACAGCTCGTTTGCCCGCCTCTGCTCCAAGTACGTGGCGCTCCGCGATAAACTTAGAAATTGCCGTCGGAAAACCGGCCGTAGCCAGCGTAATAATCATCATATAGAACGGGTAAACGGTATTGTATATTCCAAATACCCCGTCTCCCCCTATATTTTGCAGCGGAATCTTCTGCAGTGTTCCCAGCAGCTTGGTCACAATGGCCGCTAGTGCCAGAACAGCGGCTCCCTTCAGCAGCTTGGATGACCGGGGTTCGGTTGTTTCGTCCTTCATAAGCACCCTACTTTATAATTCAAAATGTGCATCAGGTACCATTATAAGACGATTCCGTCCCCCGTTAAAGCTGAAAGCAGCTTGCAGCATACGAATTCCTCTCCACCAAGCCTTGATACAGCATAGCTTTACGCCTCATAATTCCCGGCTGGACATGCCTTAACAAATAAACTCCCGCCTGCCCAACGGCGCATCACCGTTTGCAGTAGCGGGAGATCATCAGCTTAACGGAACAGGATTACTGTTCCATTTGTTTGCCGAGAAAGCCTGCGGCGGTCTCAGCCATTTTCGACTCAAGCTCTGACATTTTTACGGCATCATCCTTATTCATCAGCACCACTGTACCGATCGGGTCTCCGCCCGAAATGATCGGTGCAACAACAAAAGAGGATATATTCTCCGGATGATCCTTAGTAATTTCATAGCTTCCCGTGTTGGTTTCGAGTAGAATTTTTCGCCCATCCATGCTGCTTTCCAGCAGCAAACTGATTTGCTTGTCCAAATACTCTTTCTTGGAAGCACCAGCTACTGCGATCAGCGTATCCCGGTCAGAAATTAGGGTAATATGACCTGTGCTCTCATATAGAGATTCCGCATACTCTTTGGCGAAATCGCCTAATTCGCCGATTGGGGAATATTTCTTCAGAATCACTTCACCGTCGCGATCCACGAAAATTTCGAGCGGATCTCCCTCGCGAATCCGCAGTGTGCGGCGGATTTCTTTAGGAATAACCACCCGTCCAAGATCATCAATACGTCGTACAATTCCAGTAGCTTTCATATCACATGTTGCCCCGCTTTCTTAAGAAGTTTTGACTACTGTCTGATGAATATTCTCCTTACCCTTTAGTACGTAATTCCAAAAGTCCGCAATTTGGCAGACGGTTTGCACCCCTCTTGCTTTAGGCAATCTGGCCGGCGATTTGTGTATATAATAAAGGGATTTCGGCTTCTGTGATTCTGACCATAGTATTCATCCCTTTCCAGCACCTTATTCATTGGATTTGTGCTTGAAATCAGCTTCAAACACGAATTGGGAAAAGAAAGCAGCGCGAAATGATTCGCGCTGCGGCCTTCAAGGTTGAATAAGAAGCCTAAGTTGCCTTACTTCGTGGTCCCTGCATCCCCGTCCGTTTGCTCACTGTTGGTTGCTCCAGCATTTCCGCTATTGTCAGATCCCTTATTCGTTCCTTCGGAATCTGTGCCCGCGTTGCCTTCGCTCGCCGGTGGCGTCTCGGCCCCGTTGTCAGTTTCTGTATTGTTCTCCGCCTTAGGCAGATCGATCTTCTTGATGAGCTTGTCCAGATCCTTCTCCATGAACTCGTCCAGTTTGTTCGAACCGACCAAGTTCTTGATCATGTCCTTCTCCTCTTCGGTTAAATCCTCATATTTCTTCTCCGTACGCGATTCAACCCGCATAATATGGTAGCCGTAATCCGTCTCTACCGGATCGCTGATTTCATCTATCTTCAGCGTCCTCGCTTTCTCTTGGAATTGCGGCACCCACTGCGAAACTAAAGCATCTGCATATAAGCCACCATTTTCTATATTTTGCTGTCCATCATCAGAGTATTCCTTCACCAGGGTCGCAAAGTCTTCCCCTTTATCGAGCTTGGCCTTCACTTCGTTGGCTAGCTTCAAGGCATCTTCCTTGCTGCGCTCCTTGCCTTCTGCATCCGTTAACCCAATCAGGATATGACGAACAGATGCTTTTGTATAGTCGTCCTTCGTCGCTTGGAATTCCGCCTTGATGTCTTCCTCCGTAATTCCGGCCGTTTGACTAGCCACTACTGTAAAAATACGGGTCATATAATTTTGCAATTCATTCTCAGTTACATTCTGGGCTCCCAGCATTTCCTTGAATGTCTCATCGCCCATTTGCGCTTTGATCGCCTTTAGTTGATCTTCCGCCGTTTTCTTGCCTTCCTTCTTGGCTTTATCGTCTGATTTCTCTGACAAGTATTCATAGGTTATGGCTTGCTTCACCAGAAATTCCCGAAAATCGTCCAACTCTAACAGTTGCCCCATTTGCGGTTGAAGTGTCTTCATGATGCGAAGCTCAAGATCGAATTCCTTCTCCGTGATCTCTCCGCCTTCATAGGTGGCAACTACTTTACCATTGCTCCCACCGTTATTTGCTGCTTCCTTATTCGTGTTATCCTCTTTCTTCCCGCATGCTGCCAGCATGGAAACCGTTAATACCGCGACAAGCGCGATAAAAAGCGTCTTCCAGGAACGTGCTTTACTTCGAGACATCTTGTAGTTCCCCTTTCAATTTGAACGAAACCTTCAGGGCCTCAAGGAATTGCTCCAGCAAACCCATCAATGCTTTATCGTCCAATTCCTTGGTTTTGATTCGGATCAGCATCGCCGAACCCTGATTAAATTGTACACGCCTTCCGAACAGATTGCCAACTTCCGCAAGTTTGCCCGGAATGATGTCCTTCTCGCGGCCATCAAGGAACTTAATCACTACCTCGTCACCCCGCCGCGTCATGGATTCGATACTGTAGAGCTTGCCGTATAGCTTCACCCGAGCGACGGACAGCAAATTTTCTACAGCCTCCGGCAACTCGCCGAATCGGTCGAGAAGCTCGTCCTCCAGCTCCGCAACATCCTCGAAGGTTGCTGCTGAGGCCGTTTTTTTGTAAATTTCGATCTTTTGAATACTATCATAAATATAGTCTGACGGTAAATAAGCATCTATGCCAAGATCGATCGTCGTATTCCATGTCTTGTCCTCCGGCGCCTCTTCGCCAAGCATCGATACCTTTCGCTTCTGAATTTCTTCAGCCAGCATTTGGGAGTAAAGATCAAAGCCAACAGACGCGATGAATCCATGCTGCTCCGCACCGAGCAGGTTTCCTGCCCCCCGAATGGATAGGTCTCTCATTGCGATTTTAAAGCCGGAACCTAGCTCTGTAAACTCCTTAATCGACTGTAGTCGCTTCTCCGCCACCTCCGTCAGCGATTTGTCTCGCTGATAGGTGAAATAAGCGTAGGCAATCCGATTCGAGCGACCGACCCTTCCGCGCAATTGGTAGAGCTGGGACAGGCCCATTTTATCCGCGTCATGCACGATAAGTGTATTTACGTTCGGAATGTCCACCCCGGTCTCAATGATGCTCGTACTGACCAGCACATCATATTCGCCGTCGAGGAAGTCGAGGATCGTCTTCTCCAGCTCCTGCTCCGACATTTGACCGTGCCCCACTCCAACTCTAGCCTCCGGAACAAGCATCGATATTTGCGCAGCCATTTCCTGAATACCCTGAACACGATTATACAGGTAGTATATTTGCCCGCCCCTCGCCAGTTCCCGTTCGATTGCCTCACGAACCAGAGCTTGGCTATGCTCCACGACATAGGTCTGGACAGGGAAACGATTCTCTGGAGGCGTCTCGATAACAGATAAGTCCCGAACACCGAGCATAGACATATGCAGCGTTCTTGGAATCGGCGTCGCCGTTAGGGTTAGAACGTCCACATTCGTCTTCAGCTTCTTGAGCTTCTCCTTATGAGTTACGCCAAACCGCTGCTCCTCATCGACAATTAATAGGCCTATATCCTTGAAAACCACATCTTGCGACAGAAGGCGATGCGTGCCGATGACGATATCCACCGTTCCCTGCCGGATGCCCTTGATCGTCTCATTCTGCTCTTTGCGGCTGCGGAAGCGGCTTAACGTCTGGATGTTGATCGGGTAACCTGCAAATCGTTCGCGAAATGTCTCATAATGCTGCTGCGCCAAAATCGTCGTCGGCACCAGCACAGCAACCTGTTTTCCCTCGATCGCACTCTTGAAAGCGGCCCGGATTGCCACCTCCGTCTTCCCATAGCCAACGTCTCCACATAACAACCGATCCATTGGCCGCGGCTGCTCCATATCCTTTTTGATTTCTTCAATAGCCCTGACCTGATCTCGGGTCTCGTCATAAGGGAACATCGCTTCAAATTCCTGTTGCTCGGGTGTATCCTTCTCGAATCCATAGCCAGGCGAAGCTTGACGATCAGCATACAGCTTGATGAGATCATCGGCGATGTCCTGTACCGAGGTGCGAACCTTGTTCTTAACCCTCGTCCATTCGTTCCCGCCTAGCTTATATACTTTTGGTTCTTTATCCTCGGAGCCCACATATTTCTGAATCAGGTCGATTTGCTCGATCGGTACGGAGAGTTTATCCCCGGCCGCATACATAATGTGCATATAATCCTTGTGTATGCCGCCAACTTCCAATGTGCCGATACCGAGGTATTTACCGATCCCATGATTCTGATGAACGACATAGTCGCCTACTTTGAGTTCGGTATAACTTTTAATGCGCTCGGCATTATCCATGCTTTTCGTTACTTTACGAGCTTTACGCTGCTTCTTGGAGAACATTTCTCCTTCCGTAATGACGACCAGATGCACCGAGGGCAGCTCAAACCCAGACTGTAGATTGCCTTGCAGTAAGGTCGGTTCATCGATGCCATAGTCAAGCAGCACCCGGCGCACACGCTCGATGCGCTCCTCGCCGTTCGCCAGCATGATCACATTCGCTCCGCTTTTCCTCCACCGATCCATTTCTGCCTTGAGTACATTCATTTGGCCATGGAAGTCCTGCATTGCCCGGCTCACAAAATTGATGATGTTCTGCGGCTGAACATGAGGCACCTGCCTTAAGAACAGCGACAGGAACAATGTCTGGAAAGAACGACGGTAAAGAACCTGATCTCCCTCCATCGCAAGCGGCAGATCAGGTAGGCTCTTGCCATTCTGGAACAGATGTAAATGCCACTCTGCTTCATCCCGCTCCAACTGCTTCGCCGTTTCCAGCAGCCGGGCCGGTTCGTCCAGAATCAGCAGTGTATCATCAGCCATAAAGTCATACAGCGTTTTGTTCTCAGGATAGATTAGTGAGATATATTTATAATTCTCAGGAAAATAAACCTGCTCACGCAGCAGTTCGATTTCTCTGGAAATTTCCTCTTTTAATCTTTGTTTAGCCTGACGGTCGGTCATCTTCTCCAGCTGCTGCTCCAGTCTCTCCGAGACGAGCTGTGCTGCCTTGGCTAAGCGTTCCTTAGAGGCGATGAGCTCCTTGCATGGAGGCACCGATACATGCTTCACCTGATCAATGGAGCGTTGATCCGCCGGATCAAACGTTCGTATTGAGTCAACTTCATCGTCGAACAGTTCAATTCGATAAGCGAGTTCCGCGGTCAGCGGGTAGAAGTCGATAATTCCCCCGCGAATGCTCATCTCTCCCCGCGACTCTACGCGTTCCACGCGCTCGTAGCCGAGCTCGACCATTTTACTCAAGAAATGATCCAACTGCAGCGTACCGCCAAGAGATATATCCAAATGGGCGGCGGCCATTGTTTCAGGCGATGGGATGTATCTGCGAATGCCGGAATAAGGCACCACCACAATCCCCCGGAATCCTTGGGAGCATTTCAGTAGTACCTCTATTCGCTGCGCCAGCGTCTCGGGACTGGATACCGCCGACTCTGCCGCTACGAGCTCATTGGCTGGATACAGCAGCACTTCATCGGACGATAGCGCTTCCTGTAAATCTTCTGCGATTTTCTGAGCTGCGAACATGTTATGAGTCACGACAAGCAATGGACGGTTTGTTTCCTTGTGCGCTGCGGCCAGCATAATTTGTTTAGACGATCCGGATAAGCCGGAAATCAATTGTTCTTTCATTCCCGAATTTACGCCTGCGATAGCAGTAGCAAAATCGGAGTCTTTAGAAAAAGCTTGTATAAGTGCTTGTAGCAAATGAGGCACCTCTCTTAAAATACTTACTAAAAATCTATGTTTGCCCTTTGTTCACGGCCTGTGGACTCGAAGCAAAAAGGAGCCTCAGCAACCGTGCCAAGGCTCTATTCAATCACCATCGATGTATAACTGCGCTGTTTGTTCCGCCTGTCATTGCAGCGGGCTGTTGAGCAGTGTCAGCTCCGGATGATTCGAAAGCGCTTCGGCGCAATAATCGCAAGTGACGCGAACCGTCGTGTCGCCGCTCGAATCATACGCTATTATATCTCTCCGCTCATCGGGGGTCAAGAAATGGAAACCAAGCTGCGCTTCGGATACGTGAGCAGCTTCAATTCGGCCAATTTGCGTGCGGCAATGTCTGCATACATAGTTTATTGCCATCTATATGCCTCCTGAAACATCATTATACCTCCAGTATGCCCCGGATAAACGACGTTTAGCCCTATTTAGCAATCCGTGTTCTGGATGCTAGCATAAACTTTAGGTTCTGGTTTCAGGGGGAGAAATTGATCACAGAATCAATCATAGCGCCCCAGATCGTTTGATCAGCGATTAAATTTAGCCATCGTTTGCTCGAAGGTATGATCGAGGCTGAACTCAAGCGCATCACATGCTTCCTGGATGGAATCGTCAAGTAACGGTCTCTCCTTTTTTGCAAAAGGGGACAGTACGTAATCGACAACCGCATATCCCGGCTCCGGCCTGGAGATGCCCATCCGAATCCGATTGAACGTTTGAGTTCCCGTATGTTGAATGATGGACTTAATCCCATTGTGGCCGCCAGCGCTTCCTTGATAACGAAGGCGGTTTCTGCCTATTTCGGTATCCAGATCATCGTATACGACGATCATGTCTTCTAGGCTGGCTTTGTAATAATCCATGAACGCCCTTACCGCTTCACCGGACAAATTCATGTAAGTCATCGGTTTAATGAGCGCAACCTTCTGCCCGCCGATTATGCCATCGCCTATCAGGGCTTTGCATTTACTTTGGCGGATATCAATGCTATGCCGCCTTGCCAGCTCGTCCAGCGCCATAAATCCGATGTTATGCCTTGTCTTCCCATATTGGGCTCCCGGATTCCCGAGGCCTACAAACCATTTCATGAGGTGATGTGCTCCTTTCACTCTGGTCTCAACCCTCCCAAACCCTCCCTTACCGTAAGGGAGGGCCCCCGCAAGGCTTGCAGCCCTCGGGACTCCCGCAAATTGGAGGAACGTGGGAGGTACAGAGGCGCTACTGCCCGCTGTCCCCTTTGGGGATGCGCTCTACTTTCGGTGCGTGGAACGCTTTTCCCCCTTCGGGTACGTCTTACTTTTGGTGCACCCGGGCAACCTGGAAACATGCTGCGGAATGGGGCTGCGCTCGGCGCTCCAGGGTTACCATTATGCTCTGAGCCGCTTGCCGCCCTGACGGGCCCGCTCTTAGCCTCGCTCCTGCAGGGGTGTGCTTTATACGTAACTCCTTGCTTGGAGACGCTCTTCGTTTGGGATTCGTTTCTTTTCGACGAAATTCATCGCATGTCTATATAGACGTAAATACGCCGATAAGGGTTACATCTTCCGTATGGAAGATGTAACCCCCGAATAACAAGGAATCCTTATTCGATTTCGAACAGTTTACTGATGGAGAGCTCCTCATGGACGCGAATAATCGCTTCTCCCATCAGCGGAGCGACCGACAACACTTTAAGCTTGCTCGTTGGGTTCGGTTGCGTAATTGGAATCGTATCAGTAACCACAACTTCCTTCAGCGGAGAATTCTCCAGACGCTCCATGGCCGGACCAGACAGCACTGGATGCGTACAGCAAGCGTATACCTCTTCAACACCGCCCTCTTTCAAGGCATTGGCGCCGAGAACGATCGTACCAGCCGTATCAATGATGTCATCGACGAGTATAGCTGTCTTGCCCTCGATGTTACCGATGATGTTCATCACTTCACTGACGTTCGGCTCTGGACGGCGCTTATCGATAATCGCAAGCGGTGCGTTCAGGAAATCCGCCAATTTTCGTGCACGTACTACACCGCCATGGTCTGGCGACACGACGACCGGATTTGAAATTTGCTTGGAACGGAAATACTGGGCAAGAATCGGCACACCCAGCATGTGATCAACCGGAATATCGAAGAAGCCTTGGATTTGCATCGCATGCAAGTCCATTGTAATGACGCGATGTGCGCCGGCCTTCTCAATCAGATTGGCCACTAGCTTTGCTGTAATAGGGTCACGGGAGCGTGCCTTCCGATCCTGACGAGCGTATCCGTAATATGGGATAACCACGTTAATGCTCTTGGCCGAAGCCCGCTTCAAAGCATCCACCATGACAAGAAGCTCCATCAAATTATCGTTAACCGGCGCGCAGGTCGATTGTACGATATATACGTGGCAACCGCGTACGCTCTCGGACAGCTTCACTTGGATTTCTCCATCGCTGAAGCTTGTCGTTTCCGAATCTCCCATCGGGATACCGATGTAATCGGCAATTTGATGCGCCAATTTGGGATTAGAGTTACAGGTGAATATCTTCAGTTTAGAATCACAATAAGTCATAAAATAAAAACCCTCCGTGCTGTATCGATAGTTCAAATCGATCTGGTCATTAAAATGGTTACTGCGTCTACATTCCATTGCTATGTTGTCATACTGTTACTGCCGTAATCAAGATTCCTCGGCTCATACATAAATGAACACATACTTCTATATTACACTATCTTGCTATGACATTACTATTAGAGGTTGTTCACTTTGTGAACATGGGCTATCATTGCTTCTCCCGATCATGCTTTGCCTTAGCCCGATTACGAAGCTTCTCGGCATATCCCGCCTTGTTCTCCTGCCGATTTCTGGCGATAGCAACGTCATTCTCCGGTACGGATTGAGTAATCGTCGAGCCTGCAACGACATAAGCTCCTTTACCGACCTTCACCGGCGCAATTAAATTAACATTGCTGCCTACGAACGCATCATCTTCAATTTCTGTAATGGACTTATTATAACCATCATAGTTAACAGTTATCGCACCACAGCCAATATTTACATTCTTGCCTACTTTGGCGTCACCGATATAGCTCAAATGCGACACTTTAGAGCCATCGTCAATTGAAGCATTCTTGATTTCCACGAAATCGCCAACTTTAACGTGCGCTCCAAGTTTTGCCCCTGGACGCAAATAAGCGAAAGGTCCAACGGTAGCTTTGCTACCTACTTCGGCATCCATAAGTACCGAATGCTTAACCTCCGCGCCGTGGTCGATTTTGCTATTATTTATTTCCGCCCCTGGCCCGATGATGCAGTCCTCGCCGATCACCGTATTTTCCGTCAACAATGTTCCCGGATAAAGAATAGTATCCGCTCCGATTTGAACATCTGCGCCGATATACGTTGATTGCGGGTCAATGATGGTCACCCCATTCAGCATATGCTTCCGGGCAATTCTCTCCCGCATAAACTGTTCAGCCTCTGACAGGGCCAGCCGATCGTTAACACCGATCGATTCCGCATAATCCTCGGTCATATAACCTTCAACAACTTCGCCGGAATTCACTAGAATACCGATTACATCCGTCAAATAATATTCCTGCTGGGCATTGTTGTTCGTTACTTTGCCAAGAGCGGCAAATAGCTTCGCATTATCAAAACAATAAGTACCTGTGTTAAATTCCTTTACCGCATCTTCTTCCGGAGAACAATCCTTCTGTTCTACGATTCGCACAACAGAACCATTCTCCCCCCGGATAATCCGACCATATCCCTGCGGGTTCTCCGTCCAGGCAGACAGCACGGTAGCTGCAGCTCCGCTGTTCGTATGCAAAGCGATGAGCTCCTCGAGCGTCTCTGGCTTCACGAGCGGAGTATCTCCGCAAATGACGATCGTAATTCCTTCCTCGCTGGCAAGCAGCGATTCAGCTTGCTTAACAGCATGACCCGTGCCTAGCTGTTGCTCCTGCAGCACGTATTCTGCTGACGTTCCGAGATAAGACTGTACCGCATCTGCACCGTGGCCAACCACCACAATGCTTCGCTCACACTGAATTTGCTTTACCGTGTCCAGAACATGTCCTACCATCGGTTTGCCACAAACGGGATGGAGCACTTTATAAAGCTTGGACTTCATGCGCTTCCCTTGTCCTGCAGCAAGAATAATCGCTAATCTTTTCAAGGCCCCGGCCTCCTTCTCTTAAACTCATTACTGAATATATCTTATTTAAGACAAAAAGAAAAGAGAGCCATGATTAACATGGCACCCTTTTCTTCGAACCCCAATTGGTTAGACAAAACCAGTACTTAAGCCCCTTCTTCAATAACTTCTTCTTGGTCAGCAGCGCGTTCGTACTCAGCCAATACTGCGGCTTGAATCTTCTCGCGTGTGCCTGAAGAAATTGGATGCGCGATATCCCGGAACTCCCCGTCCGGTGTGCGCTTGCTAGGCATTGCTACAAACATTCCATTATTTCCGTCGATGACGCGAATGTCATGAACAACAAACTCGTTATCGATGGTAATGGATGCAATTGCCTTCATTCTGCCTTCCGAGCTGACTCGGCGGAGCCTTACATCCGTAATTTGCATATGTGTTCACCACCTTTTTCCATCAGGGACTTGGTGTAATATTCCACATAGCCAACGGAAATCCTCCTTTTTTATGGAACAAAATACCCTAAATTCAGGAATTTTTTTGTAAACATGAGGTTTTCGACATGATTCGTCTAGATCATAGCCGATTTTTAATGAATCGACAGAAGAATTGACCAACTATTCTATTGAGAAATAGTTACCAGGCTCGACTTTTATTTCCTTCCCCTTAGCATCAACTACCGTGAGCGTCGCCAAAGACACATAGTCCTGGAGCAATCTTTGTTCCGACTCGATCTCGCCTGACTCTACGAGCACACCGACACCTGCCACCTTCGCGTCAAATTCGGCAAGTAGGTCTACCATCCCTTGGATCGTGCCTCCGGCCTTCATAAAATCATCCATAATTAGGACTCTGGATTTCTCTTTGAGCGCACGGCGCGACAAGGTCATCGTATGCAGACTTTTGTGCGAGCCTGATACATAATTGATGCTAACGGCAGACCCTTCTGTAACCTGATGGTCCCGCCTTACGAGTACGACTGGTAAATTCAGCTCAGCACCTGTGGCATAAGCAAGTGGGATTCCCTTAGTCTCTACCGTCATAATACAGTCGATCTCCCGATTTGAAAAAATAGTTGCAAATAACTTTCCGGCCTCGTTCATTAGTGCAGGCTGACCTAATAAATCAGACATGTACAAATAACCGCCAGGCAAAATACGATCTGGCTGGGACAATCTCTCGCACAGCTGGTTAATAAATGCTAGAGCATGCTCTCTGCTTACCTTAGGAATATATTTCACCCCTCCAGCAGCTCCAGCCAAGGTGTGGAGTTCGCCCATGCCTTCGTTTTCGAATACTTCTTTAATAATAGCCAAGTCCTCGCTAATAGATGATTTGGCCGCACCATAACGTTGTGCAAAAGTGGTCAGTGGTATCAAATGATGGGGACGTGACAATAGAAATCGCGTCATTTCCACCAATCGAGCGCTTCTTTTTAGTTTTTTCACGAAGTACCCCTCTAAATCCGAATATTTTAATGAAAATATTACACGTTTGTACGTCTTTATTCAAGTCTTCCTTAAGTAAGCAAGCGTACAGCGTAGACTTCTTTACAAAATCCCCTCAGCCCATTATAAATCCGCGATACTTTGGATTCCTTGGAAACCAAGCCAAATACAGTTGGACCGCTGCCAGACATCAATACTCCATCCGCTCCAAGCTTCAACATCGTTTCTTTAAGATGCGCCACCTCGGGATAGAGCTTAAGAGTCACTTCTTCCAGCACATTGCCTAGTTCCTCGCATACCCCCTGAAAAGAGGAACGCTCGATCGCCTGTAGCATGCGCCCCGCCGAAGGATGCACCACCACTTCATCGCTGCGAAAACGTCCATAAATCTCCGCCGTCGATACGTTGATCGGCAGCTTCGCCAGCACGACCCAGCATTGCGGCGGATTGGGAAGGGGGGTCAGCAGCTCTCCTCGGCCAGTCGCTAGCGCCGTTCCGCCTGTAATGCAGAAGGGTACATCCGACCCCAATTCGGCGCCAAGCTGCTTCAGTTCCTCTGCGGGGATCTTTAGATCCCACAGCCGATTCAAACCGCGCAGTGCCGCAGCAGCATCACTGCTGCCGCCGGCTAAGCCTGCGGCTACTGGAATGTTTTTATCCAAATGAATATACACGCCGCTGCGGACGTTGTACCGTTCTTTAATCAGCTTAGCCGCCTGGAAGGCCAGGTTCTTCTCATCCAGCGGAATATAGCCCGCCTGGCTCGAAATAATGATCGTATCCCGCGAGAGGGCTTCCATTTCCAAGCGATCAGCTAAATCCACCATGGTCATGATCATTTCAACCTCATGATAGCCATCCGGCCGCTTATGCAATACGTCCAGCATCAAATTGATTTTTGCCGGAGCTTTCTCGTAAATTTTCAAGGCGTACACCACCCTCAGCATGTCCATGGAATCATTTCTAATGTTAAGCAAGTAATAACGTTTACCATATTATAAAATTAACTGTCGGCTTAGTCTATTACAGACGGACAAATACCTGGGTTGTGTACGATTTTTTCTTAATATGTTAACAAACAGGGGACCCTCCTGAATCAGGAAGGCCCCCTGTGAATTATTTCCGTGTAGCTGCACGCTCTGCCAGCTCAATTGCTCTCTTCACCATATTGCCGGCGTCCTTCGCCTTAATGCCCCCCCAGCCTTCCTGCTGAACGGTGTCGTAGAACCCCAAATCCTTTGCAAGCTCCATCTTCAGCTCTTCCGACATTACACTGCGCCGTCTCCGCGCCATGGCATGCCCCTCCTTACAGGGTGATGGATGTAGGAACATTGGATAGTATGCGCTGTCCGTAGCCCTTCATACGGCGAAATACCTGCCAAGGAAACGCCAAAGAGGCGAAAAAAGAAAAAAACGGCGCCGCAGGATGCGGATCGCCGTTTACTAACTGAACATGATGCTCACTATTTAATATACGTAATCCGCATCTCGTTGTCGCTGTTGTCGTCACAAATCATTACTTCAACGGATTCGGTAAGTATATCGGCATAACTGTAAGACACTCGCTTAAAGGTCTGTTGCTCTTCATCCAGTTTCACGATAAAGACAGATGGATATGTCTCCTCCAATACGCCGGTACGTTCGACGGTCTTACGGCGACCACCGTTTGCACGCAGCATAATTTTCTGTCCTACGTAAGCGTCGAGACTATGCTTAATTTCCGACAGCGTATTTTTAGCCATTGCCTGTGACCACCTTCTTTCTTTGTCCATTATACACAAAAGCTGAGTACATGTCAAATGCAAAACCAATAATTATATCAGTCTGAAAAAAGTATTGTCAACGATTTTTTTTCGACATATTTTTAACAGCCAAATTATCGGCTAAAAAATCTTGAAAAAACAAAAAAAGCACCTCACGGTGCCTCTTAAAAAAACAGAGTTTACAAAATAAGTTTACATGGACGGCACTACCTTCAAAGTGGATAAATCTTTGAGCTTCGGCAATCCAATCCGGTAACTGCCACGCGTCTCGATTCCGCCGACTCCTTGCGTGCCACTGATCGTATTATTTAATATATCCATCATGTTAATGGTATCCCGGATCGAGGTAAAGGACACCTTTGCCGCAATATATACCGGATCCAACGCGTGAATAAGCACGCGAGAGGGTGAACTGGCGAAATTAGCCCCGGCTTGCAGCAATGCCTCGAAATGAGACTGGCATGCTCCTGCAACTACGGTTAATGCATCGAAGTTACGTTCGTACTGTCTTGCCGCCTGAACGGCTTCAACGAAGTGGCTGGAGTTCTTATAGCTCGACAAATTGTAAAGATCTGCTTGCGGACGATTCTTAAGGACACCATCATGTCCTGTTATGACGACAATATCCGGGCGAATACCAGGAAGCAGGCGGTATAAAGCACTGGCCATCTGCGATTCTGTCACATAATAACCATGAGCGGGAACCCGGAGCTTCTCGTACAGATCAAGACTCTTCTTCAAATATCGTTCATCCCCGTCCAGATGCAGGACCTTGCCTGGGACTTCAAAATAAGACGGCTCACTTTGTGCGTACCATAATTGACTCAGACTAGCCTGATTGCGTTCGGTTTGCTCTTGCCGATCTCGATGCAGCCGTTTAAGCGACTCTGTCGCCTTGATGCGCGCTCTCTTTGCCTTCTCCGTTGGAGAGGCCGGATCGACCTTCACAAGATCGTGCAAAGGCGCATCGGCCAGCAGTCGGAATTCTGTTCCCTTGATCATAGCTTCATTGCGTTGTATGCTCTCCACCCGGAAAGTCACGTCACCGCCGTATGATTTTCGGACGACCAAGTCTCCCAAATTCGTCAAATGAATCACCTCTACCCTAAGGTATGGGCGAAAGCTGAGATTGGTTACAGACATCCATTCTTGCACTCATCAAATTTTCTATTGCTTCAAGCCAGCTGAATAGAGCACATTGCTAAGCACAGCATACTCTTGCAAGGAAAGCGTCTCCGCCCTTCGGCTTGGTTCTATGCCCGCTTCGGCAAGGAACCGCTCCAGCCGTTCACGGCCTTCCTTCGGGAAAAATCGGCTCTTCAGGTTGTTCGCAATCGTCTTCCTTCTTTGTGCAAAGGAAGCGTGCACCACGTCAAAGAAGAAAGCCTCGTCCTCTACCGATACTGGCGGCTCCTTACGGACGCTTAAACGGATTACTGCAGATTCCACATTGGGCTGGGGAATGAACACCGTATGCGGCACAATACAGACGAGCTCGGGCTCGCTGTAATATTGAACGGCGATGCTAAGGCTGCCGTACTCTTTGCCGCCGGGAGATGCAGCCATGCGCTCCGCAACCTCCTTCTGGATCATCACGACGATATGCTCCAGCGGCAAGCCTTCCTCCAGCAGCTTCATCAATATCGGCGTGGTAACGTAATACGGCAAATTCGCCACGACACTGACTCCAGATACATCTTTAAACTGCTGTTCAAACAGCTCGCGCAAATGGAGCTTAAGAACGTCCCCATGTACGACATTAACATGCGGGTACGGCTCCAGCACCTCCTCCAAAATAGGAAGAAGCCGCTGGTCGATCTCCACCGCGGTTACTTTGCCTGCCTGCTGCGCCAGTTTCTCTGTCAGCGCGCCGATGCCCGGCCCGATCTCCAGAGCCCCTTTAGTCTTGTCCAAGCCGGCCGCGTCAATAATTTTGGCTAGTATATTCTGATCGACCAGAAAATTCTGGCCGAGGCTTTTCTTAAATGAAAACCCATGCCGCTGGATAATTTCCTTCGTTCGGCGCGGTGTCGATATATCTTCTCTGCTCATCGTACATTAAACCCCTTTATCCTCCAGTTGAGCCAGCGCAGCCGCAAACTCCTCCCGGCTAATCCGAAATACGGTAAGCCGCTTATAAAGCTGCTTGCCGTTACAGTAACCGATGCCAAGCAATTCGCCAATCACGCGCCGTCTGGCGGCGGCTGACGGGTGAACGATCAAGCCCGCTTCTATTAAGTCTTCCCAATCGATAAGTTTATCATCATTCCTGGCAGTTCCAGTCTCTGTATGCACACGTGCCAGCGCTTCCCTGATGGCTTCGGGCGAGGCATTCTCCACGCCGATATCGCCGTGGCGCGTAGCATCGGCTTCCCGAAGAAAAGCATGTTTGCAGCCGGGTACCTTGTTCGCGACGATTTTGCGGATTCGCTCGCCGGCATGGTCTGGATCCGTCAGAATGATGACCCCGCGGCGCTCCTGAGCCAATGCAATTTTACGCAGTACAGTCTCATTGATAGCCGAACCCCCGGTTTCGATCGTATCAGCCTCGACGGCTCGTTTGACGGCGACCGTATCGTCCCGCCCTTCTACAACAATGACTTCTTTGATCATCGGAAAGTTAACCCTCTTCCTCATACGCAAAAAGAAGAGGACTTCTCCTCTTCTTTACATACCTTTTTCATTTATCTATAGTATCTTATTCCCTTTGCAATGTAAAACAGGAATTAGTTTAATTCTGGTTTGTTCGGCCCGATTACATAAACGGTACGTCCTTTTTTACGACCGAAGTTTTTTGCCGTTTTCAAACTATCGAAATAAACGTCCATTTTATTGCCCTTAATGGCGCCACCTGTATCTTCAGCCCTGCGGAACCCTATGCCTTCGATATACACCCACCAGCCCATAGGAACGACGCTCTTATCCACGGCAATCGTTCTGCCTTCCGTTACGCGAGTTCCGGAGGCGGTCTTTGTGCCGATCCCGTCTTCCTCGGCGGAATAAGCGGTTAATGTGACGTTTTTGAGCACCTTTTTATATTTAAATGAGACACCGCCTTTGGTTGTTGTTCCGCTGATATCCACTTGATCCGCAGTGCGGGTAATGTTAGCGGCAAGCACAGCCTCTGGCTTGGGCTTCGTACCGACAGCGACCACCTTGTCTTGAGCCTTTGTCTCAATCTCTTTGCTCAGCCAACGCTTGGATACGAAATGTCCGTCTTCATACACTTTTTCAACGTGATGGACAACTACTCCCTCGTTGCCCTGCTGTAGCACCTTCGTCTGGCCCTTCTCCAAATTAGGATCAGAGGTTTTGACGACGTTAAATGGCACCGTCTCTTTCGTCTGTACCGTGTGCTTAGCCACACGTACGACGCTGATTTTGAGGTCGGAAGTAACTTTGCTGCTTAGCTCCGGAGTGACTTTATCATCCGGATTCACCTTAATACCAAGCTCATTGATAATGCCCTGCACACTGGATTGAGTCGTTAAATGCGACTTCGTTGCGCCATCCACGCTCACCTGTACCGGAACCGCCCTTACGATAACGATCCGATCTCCTTCTTTGAGAGAGCTTTCGAGCGAACGCGATATTGTATCGCCTTGGCTCAGCACGATAGATTGTTCATCCAGTACTTGATTCACTAAAGATTTGCGGGTCTCGATCTCCTGGATCTGCCCGTCTACCACCAAATAAATGTTCTTGCTGTTGCCATTCAGCCAAATTAGAATGACAAAGATCGCTGCGACAGTTAACAAAGTGACGACCGATATCTGACGTAGATTCTCATGCTTCCATCGTAATGCGTAAGACATACTGGATGAGCGCGATTCATGGGTCTCTTCTTTCTGGAAAATGCCCACTTTCCGTCCTCCTTCATAGTCCCGCCCTAGGTCAATGCATGATTAAATGTTGACGTGACTATATCCGTTTTTTACGAAATGCTAGAGGTTCAGCATCTCGCATCCTGCCCCAGTCTGGTCGGCATTTGTCACCTCCTGTTATAGAACAGTATGATGACCCTATTACAATTATTCAAAACAAAAGAAGCCCGAAGAAAGAGTTAGAGCAACTCTTTCGTGGCTCCCTGAAGGTCTTGGTGTAATAGGATGCACGAAGTTGCCTCTCTTGACACGCTTACGAGGTTAGCTGTCGGGTTCGGACGAAGAGAGCCGCCCTTTCTTAGTTCATTCGCTCATGGCGCAATGACCTCGAATTCACCCCAAAGATCCTGCAAAGAAATCAAATACGGCCTGATCACCTTCAGTTGACTGTAGATCAAGGATATTGCATTAATACCGTATCCGGTTCCCCCGTTCTCCAAAATGGAGACTCAGCGAGACTGGTTCATGGAACCTGGATCGTGGCCATGTTGCATTGCTCCAAATTCGGCCAAATCGATCACTGAAAAGATTCTATCCTGTTTCGATGCATGTTGTAAAGGACGAATCAAGAACGTTTTCTTAAGAAAAAGGTTAAAAAAATGTAATAGACTCGCTGTTTTAAATTAAAATGTATTAATCTTTCTCAAAAGCTCTTCTTTTCACCGCTTTTACTCCCGTTTTCATTGAATGCCAAATCGTTCCAGCGCGTTCCGGGTAGTTTTTTCTGCTATTTCCTGGAAAGAGACCCCTTTTAATTCAGCTGCTGCTTCTGCTACCAAATTGACATAAGCGGATTCATTTCTTTTCCCGCGATAAGGATGAGGCGTCAAATATGGAGCATCTGTTTCAAGTAATAATCGATCGATTGGCGTTTGCTTCAGCACCTCTTTAGGCTGCTTCGCATTTTTGAACGTAATGGGGCCTCCAAAGGACAAATGAAACCCCATATTTAGACATAATTTGGCGGTTTCCCAGCTTCCTGAGAACGAATGCATTACTCCGCCGACTTCATGCGCCTTTTCTTCCCGTAAAATACGGATCGTGTCCTCATGGGCATCTCGATTATGAATAACAACCGGCATACCTAGCTCCCGCGCCAACCCGATCTGCTTGCGGAATACGGCATGCTGCACGTCCTTTGGCGACGTGTCCCAATAATAATCAAGGCCGATTTCCCCAATAGCGACGACTTTCTCGTGGCGGCACAATTCCGCAATCCAGTCCAAATCCTCGTCCTTCATCGTAATGGCATCCTGAGGATGCCAGCCGATGGCAGCATAAATGAAATCATAAGTCTCGGCCAGCTTCATCGTCGTAGGGATCGTCTCCCGATTAAAGCCGATATTAATAAGGCGCGTAACCCCTTGCTCTACCGCGCGAGCAATCGTTTCCTCCCGATCCTCATCAAACTGCTGCGCATCCAAATGCGTGTGTGTATCTACCAACATGGTAATATTCCTCCTAGTTAACACTCCGAGCCAAAGAGCTCGACTAATTCCGCAGGCAATCGATGCCATACGGCCCGTAATTTATTGTCCGGAAAGTACAAATAAAATTTTCCCCGCTGCATGCCGCTGATCGAACGAACAATATCAGAGACCTCGGATATTTCCACCAATCGCTCCTGCTTGTCCAGCAGTAATATTTGCTTTCCCTGAAGCTCTTCGTCAGGACGAGACACATCATAAGGCAAGTCCGTTGGAAAATCAATTTCCAAATCATATTTCGGATTTAAGCCTAAATTCCGGAATATTTCGCGGATTTCCTCTATTTTGTCCAAATTCAACGATTCAAGTTCAACATATTTGTACAATTTACGATCCATGAATCGGGTACAAAGATCAGAAAGGAGTTCATCCTCTTCATTCTTCCACTGCATAAAAGCCGTTTGGACTAAAGCTTCATCTAATAACAAATATTGCTGAACCGTCAAATCTGAATTGAACAAGCCAGGTAAAGGATGCGGCAGAAACGAAAAACTATAACCTTCAGCAAATAATTCCTTCGCCCGGCGAAGAATTTGCCGCAAAATAATTTCCGAGCTCCGCGTAACCGGATGAAAATAAATTTGCCAATACATTTGATAGCGGGACATCAAGTAATCTTCAACCGCATGCATGCCCGTCTCCTTGACGACAATCCGTCCCTGGTAGGGGCGGAGCATTCGCAATATTCGATCCATATCGATCGTACCGTAATTAACACCCGTAAAGTAAGCGTCTCTCAGCAGATAATCCATTCGATCTGCATCAAGCGGGCTGGTCACCAGATTAACGACAATCTCATTCGGATAATCTTTACGGATAACCGAGGCGACCTTAGCCGGAAATTCATCGCCCATTCTCTTTAATACGTGCCCCACTTCCGTTTCTCCAAGCAAAATTCGGCAAGTCCAATCCTCATGATTCATCTCAAAGGCTTGTTCAATAGAGTGAGAGAAGGGGCCATGTCCCAAATCATGCAGCAATGCTGCGCAAAGAGCAACAAGACGTTCCTCCTTAGGCCAATCTGGATAATTATTTCTTTCAAATTGGGAAATGATTCGCCGCGTGATCTCATATACTCCTAAAGAATGAGAGAATCGGCTATGCTCTGCCCCATGAAAGGTTAAATATGAGGTGCCAAGCTGACGGATCCGGCGAAGCCGCTGAAATTCCTTCGTATTAATAAGTAACCAGATCAATTCGTCCTGAACATGAATATAATTATGAACAGGATCTTTGAATACCTTTTCTTCGCGAAGGTTATGCATGGTTAATTCTCCTTGTTTTCAATTTTTTTGAAACTAAAAGAATTTAACGCCTTAGGTTTTGTCGAGATGTCGACATAGTTTGTCGAATTATGTCTAATAGTGTCGTATTAAGTCTTGTAAATATGTCGAATGCTTAAAAAGCCCGGTATAAAAGCAATTTTTTGATGTAATTCATGCATTTGTGTCTTTAATTTAGTAATTTAACTGAACTCTACCATAAATAGGTTGACTGTTTTGGGAAACGTTGGTATTATAAATATCATAAAAGATAGAAGTTTGTCGAATAATGACGCTTTAAATTAATTTCAAAATTTTTGCGAGAGGGGTATCATCAGTCATGATGAAATCAACAGGTATTGTTAGAAAAGTAGATGAGCTAGGTCGTGTAGTTATTCCTATCGAATTGCGCCGTACACTCGGAATCGGAGAGAAAGATGCGCTTGAAATTTATGTAGACGGTGAGCGTATTATGCTTAAAAAATACGAGCCTGCATGCATCTTCTGTGGCAATGCTGAAAACGTAACTTACTTCAAAGGCAAAATTGTTTGTCATGAATGTCTCACAGAAATTCCAACACCTGTGACAAATTAAGAATTATAGTATATAATAGACTTACTGAATCTGTTAATTCTAACCTTTTTCATATCTCCTTGGTGCCTTCTTCGGCTTGAACCCGGCCGAATGAAGGCTCCCTTTTTTTTGTGCTGCCCTATTTTATGCGATAATTGCATGTTTATAACATCTGCAGACACGTTGATATGCGGTTAAGCTTAGCTATATCAAAGATTGATAAATGTCCCTCTTGGATACTCCCCGATCATTAGCTGCCTTCTTCATAGCCTCCTTTCGTGATATCCCCTCCTCCTCTTCATAATGCGTCACATGCTCAAGGATGGACATGGACTGCCACCAAGCATTCCGCTTCTCTTTAAGCTGCTCTGGATCGGCTCCCTCCACCACAACACAATATTCCCCCATGGGTGGATGTTCTTCCAGCCAATCCAGACAATCTTGAATCCTTCCCCGAGCCATTTCTTCAAATCGTTTAGTGAGCTCTCGGGCTAGGACAACCCTCCGATCTCCCCATACGCTGAGCATCGATTCCAGGGTTCTGATCAAACGATGCGGAGATTCATACAACAATAAGGTACTCTCCTCCTCGCTCTGTAAATGAAGAAGATCATCACGCTCCCGTTGCTCCCGGGGAAGGAACCCGATAAATTTAAATTTCTCCGTAGACAAACCGGAGACGATTAAAGCCGAAAGGGCGGCATTTGCTCCTGGTACAGGGACAACGGAAATTCCCGCCTCGATCGCTAGCTTCACAAGATCGCTTCCAGGATCAGAAATAGCCGGCAATCCCGCATCGCTGACGAGCGCCAAATCTTTTCCTTCTATTATAAAGCGTATAAGCTCTGGGCCGCTGGCTTGTCGATTATGATCATGATAGCTCACCAGCTTACCCGGCGTAATTTCAAAATGGGACAGCAGCTTTCTGGTCTGTCTGGTATCCTCTGCAGCGATAATATCCGCCTCCCGCAGAATACGAACAGCACGATAAGTCATATCCTCCAAATTACCAATAGGTGTAGCGACGAGATAGAGCGTGCCGAAATCCCCTTGATCGCCAGGCTGCTCCACAAAACTCTTTTGAACCTTAACACTCATGCTTTTCCCTCTTTTGATCCATAATATATTTCAAAAATCTCCTTACAGTATTCTCCGTTCTCCTCGTACACGATGAGCGGCGGCAGCACCCTCACATCGGGCTTGCCGTCCCGCAGCGCTTCAATGAGCACCATGTTGGCTTCCATGCCTGCCCGCGGATGAACAAATCGAATAACCTTCGGTTCTAACCTGTACTGGCGCAGAAGCGTCATGATTTCACCAAGCCGTTGAGGCTTGTGCACCATCGACATTTTTCCTCCGGTTCTCAGCAGCCTCATCGAGGAACTGATGACCTCTTCCAGCGTGCAGTGAATTTCATGCCTGGCAATCGCTTGATGCGGATTCAGCTTCAAATCCCCGCCAGTTAGCGGCATATAAGGCGGATTGACCGTCAAAGCATCGTATGTCCCGTGGCCCGTCTCTTGTACCAGTTCCCGCAAATCTCCTTCCCGAATAGTGATTCGATCCTGTAATTGATTTAGCTGTGTGCTGCGGCGCGCCATATCAGCAAGCCTGGGTTGTATTTCAATGCCTTCGATCTGCGCTTCGGTACGCGTGGACAACAGCAGCGGAATGACACCATTGCCGGTACATAAATCGATAACTCTGCCCCGTTTCGGTATAGCCGCAAATCTAGCCAGCAGTACCGCATCCATGGAGAAGCTGAATACCTCATCGCTTTGAATAATCCGCAAATGATGCGTCAGCAGGTCATCCAGCCTTTCTTGTTCATATAATGGCACTTCTATCGGTAATTGAGTCATCGAATACTCGCCTTTCTATATAAAGGTCATTATAAAGATGTCTGCCAATAGGTAATTGAAAAAAACCGTAGGAAGCTCCTACGGCTTTACTCATTTATTCAGAAAAGACAAACAGAACAGGCAATCGCCTTCCGTTCGTAAATGTCCGTAATACACGTTGCAAATGTGGAATCCCTCATGATACAGACGGGCGAGATTATCATAACCTTCCCCGACGATATCGCTCGCTTCGATCGGTTCCTTGCCTTCTGGCAAGGATGAATCGGCTTGATCTGAAGATGACGACGGAAGGCGACCTTCGGTGGTCTCCCGCTTTAATATTTTGCGTAATTGCTCGTTCTCCAGTCGAAGCTGCTGGTTCTCTTCTACCAGCTTTTTCACCTCAAGCATCAGCTTGCTCATTTCGCCGTGAACGGTTCCCATTTGTGCATCCAGCGCCTGCATATGCGTATAAATATCTTTATTCTCCAAGTTCCCACCCCAGAGTCATCTCTAAAGTTTATCTTGAAAACCATTACTTAACAACAACATCATCTAAAGGAAGCTCCTTAACCTTACCTACTTCAAACAACTGCACATGAACCGACCGCGATCCTGCGTTCAGTCCCACAACTTTCCCTTCGCCAAGTGAAGTAATCACCATCTTGCCTACCGATGGCAGTTCTTCCTTCACGCTTTCATAGTTATCATGCTCAAATTTTAAGCAGCACATCAGCCTTCCGCAAAGTCCGGAAATCTTCGTCGGGTTAAGCGATAGACTCTGATCCTTGGCCATCTTGATCGATACAGGCTCAAAGTCGCCCAGCCAGGATGAGCAGCAAAGGATGCGTCCGCAAGGGCCAATCCCACCGAGCATCTTGGCTTCGTCCCGCACTCCAATTTGACGGAGTTCAATTCGGGTACGAAAGATACTGGCCAAATCTTTAACGAGTTCGCGAAAATCGACCCGACCTTCGGCCGTGAAATAAAAAATAATTTTATTGCGGTCAAACGTAAACTCGACATCGACCAGCTTCATTTTGAGATCATGATCTTTAATTTTATTTAAACAAGTGGCAAAAGCATTCTTTGCCGCAAGCTTGTTCTCTTCCACAACACGGGCATCAGCATCGTCGGCGATCCGGATCACCTTCTTCAGCGGAAGGACGACATCCGATTCTCCAACCTGCTTCTTCCCGACGACAACCTTACCGTATTCAATCCCTCGCGCCGTCTCGACGATAACGCTCTGTTCCTTGTCGACCGGAAGCTCCAGAGGATCGAAATAATAAATTTTGCCCGCTTTCTTGAAACGGACACCTACTACAGTGTACAAAAACTTACCCCCTCGTCTAGCACTGGCACTAATAAATATGTGACCTTCCAAAAAAATCCCTTGTTACTGCATGGGAGAAAGTTTACTGCAATTCTTGGTGTCATAATGTCAGGGTCTTTATATCTCTAATGGTATCCCTCGACACCGATCAAAAACTGCTCAACACAGAGCTGGCCGTTCATATTCTGTCTTAGCTTCTTCCGGCTCTCCGCGGCAAGCGCCATCGCCTGAATCCATTGTTCCTGGCTGCGGCTTGAAGCATGTCTGTTGATGAAATCCAGCTCATCTATAAAAACGATTTGGTCATGTCTATGATAGAGCGCATGGAGCATGTCCTTAAACCACAAATGGAAAAGATTAAACAACATGTCCAAATGATCGCTCAGACCTGCCTTGAAAATAGTCTGCTGCGCTGTAATTAAAGGAGTCCCGCCACGCCCTGCGGATTCCTTCCCTAATTGTAACACTACGTTTCTAATTTCTGCAAACCAATTCTGCTGCAAAAGCTCGCGGCACGGGCCTAATCCTGCGGCCAAATGAACAGCGCAACGCGATAAGGTGGGTGGAAATCCTTCGTTTGATAAAATTTGGAGCATTCGCTCCGGATCGAGTGGGGTAAATGGGACCCACTGTGCCCTTGATTGGATCGTCGGGAGCAGGGCTCGTCCATTATCCGACAATAAAATAGCGACTGCCGGAGATGGCGGTTCCTCCAGAAACTTCAGCAAACTATTGGCTGCCTGCACCGTCATTTTCTCAGATTCATCAATAATATAAGCCTTCGGATTTCCACTCTCTGAACGATATGAGAAAATCCGCTGTAAATCGCGGATTTGATCAATCTTAATGGTAGAGCCCTCAGGGGCGATATAATGGAGATCGGGGTGATTGCCATGCATTACTTTACGGCATTCTAGACATTCCCCGCAAGCATCGTCGCCATCCTCCATACAGAACAGCGCCTGGACGAACGCCATCGCCATCTCCTTCTGTCCGCTGCCTGGGGGCCCGCTAAATATATAAGCGTGCGAAATTTGATTGCGGCGGAGTCCACTTTGCAGCAGACCTTTAGCCGCATCCTGCCCCATAATTTGCTCAAATGACATTTGCAATTCCCATTCCTTATTGAATATAGTACAAGTTCAAAGTAAAAGTTAAAAATACCGGATTTCAGCACATTAAAAACAGAGATTGATGAGCATGCCCCGGATCTCGCCGATCTTCTGAAGCAATTCGATCTTTCCTTGCTCTGTCTCCAGCATTTCATCAGCCATTTCCAGCAATGCTGCGTCGATCTCATCCAACAGTTTATATCGCTTGCCCCGTCCACGGCGATCCCATCCTCGGGAATCCTTCATACCTACGCCGCGCCGCACCGTATCCTCCATAAATCTTTTGACAAGAAGACGGTACGCCTTTAACTCGCGAATCGTCATAGAACGAGCCAGACGATCACCTTGAAGCTGAATTTCTTTGAAACGGCGATTCAGTTCCTCCTGGGAAGCACGCTCCCCCTGCTGCTGCATGACGTCGGAGAATGTCTTGGATTGTACTGGTTTTGCAGTATTATCATTGATCCCTAACCCACTGTTCAGCGGCCTGAACCCCGGATCTATCTTCATTACATTCACAGCCTATCTTCAATTTATTTCAAAATAAAAAATATACAAATCGAACTATTAAAATGAATGTGGAGCAGATACGCAAAATGTTCCTACGATCGCCGTTGCTCCTAGATTTCTTAGATGATATGGATTCATAAGAGCTAGAAATCCAGTCACAAAAACGCCCTCAAGCTTATGCGCTCGAAGCTGCCTTCTTTCAGAAAGCTGCTCCATTTCGTCGGAATCACTTTCCCCCCTGCCTTCCATCTCATTCTTAAGTTCATCCTATATAACTTATATATACCGAGTTCAACCTCTAAAAATGTTCGAAACGGTCTACCGGCAAAACGAAGACAGTCGCCCCACCTACCTGCACTTCGACTGGCAGCGGCAAATACGAATCGGTCGTTCCGCTCATCGGCGTCACTGGCGTGACAAGCTGTTCACGGACTTTGCAACTGCTGCGGATGACATTCAATACGGATTCTACCTGATTATCATCTACCCCGATCATAAACGTCGTATTCCCTGCCCGCAAAAAACCGCCGGTACTTGCTAGCTTCGTCGCCCGATAGTTTTCCTTCACGAGCGCGCTGGATAGACGATTGCTGTCTTTATCTTGGATAATTGCAATGATCAGTTTCATTGCAGCCCCTCCTCGTATTTAGAATATCATATGACTGGTTCCCATCCGGCTTTACGAAGCCGAATACAACTATATTTGACAATCATACTGCAAATTCCTTTAATGCCGCAAAAAGATAACGCTTCATTTCTTCGCTGACCTCTTCCAACGGTCTAGAAGCATCGATCGTAATAATTCGCTCCGGGTACATCTGTGCAGCGATTTGATAACCTTCCCTCACTTTATGATGGAATTCCAGGCTCTCCATATCCAATCTGTTCACCTCACGCCCTTCTCCTGAGGCGATCCTCGCAAGTCCCTCTTCTGGCTGAATATCCATATAGAATGTCAAATCAGGAAAGCGGCCGTTCGTCGCAAAGCTGTTAATAGCCAATACTTCCTCAACACCGAGGCCTCTGGCATGGCCTTGATAAGCGAGACTACTGTCAATGAAACGATCGCATAGCACGAGGATTCCTTCTTCCAACGCAGGCTCTACCTTCTCCGTCAAATGCTGCCGCCTCGCTGCCGCATAGAGCAGAGCTTCGGTTCGCGCATCCATCGCCGTATGCTCTGGTGCCAGGATGACCTCGCGGATTTTTTCCGCAATAACGATTCCCCCCGGCTCTCTCGTTGTTATATTAGGTATTCCCTGCTCCTGGAGCATCAAGCTCAGCAGCTGCAGCATCGTTGTCTTGCCCGAGCCTTCCCCGCCCTCCAGCGTAATAAACAGTCCTTTACTTTTCATCGGTATTCCCGCCTTCTGTTTGCTCTTTATAATGTGGCTTATAGACTAGAATAGTATTTAATTGCGGGTTCGCAACTCCCTGACATTTCGCTCCAGATTGGCGCAATCCCAATAAACGTTTCATCGTTCTTTCTGAGATAGCCTCACCTGGATAGAGCAGAGGAATACCTGGCGGGTAAGGAATGATCATTTCCGCTGCAACTCGGCCCATCGTATTTTCTACGTTTACCGCTTCCATTTCTTCCTGAGATCGCGGCTGTATAGAGAAGGGCACCGGATCGGACACCTTGTCTTCCATATCGGCTTCAATGTTCCACGTGGAAACGAACCTCGAAGTGGAAGATATCTCTTCCTTCCGCACATGCTTATGCACTGTCGTGTGTCCCGCCTGATGCTTCTGTGTCCCCTCTTCTTGCTGCTGCCCAAATCCATGCTCCTGCTTCTCTGAATCTAACTTACTGGCAAGCTTGCTGCCCCGATCATTTCTGGCCTCGAGCCCGGTTGCAATCCTGCTACATGTCCCATCCGCCATCCTCTGTAGCGCATCATATAGGTGCTCAGCGTCTTCCATCGTCGTTCCCAGGCTCAACGCCAAGACTACATAGCCCTCATCACTCATCTCCGGTATGCAGCCCGCCGTCTCCAGCTTCTCCTGCAGCTCATAGCCACTCCAGCAGCCTGCCGCATCATAAAGAACCAATTTGAACGGATCTTGTGTAGTATATGCAGCATCTTCTCCGCTGGCGCCTATCTTAAGGATACCAAAGCGGGGTAATGCCGATTGGATCGTCTGGCGAAGCCAGTCCGCCGCAGCCAGTCCGCCGCTAAAAGCAACGCTGCCCTGCTGCTCTAGCAGATGACGGCTTAGATCGAGCGAAGCCATGATCGGATACGATGGGCTCGAGCTCTGCACCATCGCGAGCCGCTGACGCACCAGACTGCGGTCGAGCAGGCTGCCCTGCACGTGCAGCATCGCGCCCATCGTGAGGGCGGCGAGCATCTTATGCGTCGACTGCACGACGCCATCGGCGCCTTGGGCCAACGCAGACACCGGCAGAGCCGGGTGCAGCCCATAGTGGGCGCCATGCGCCTCGTCGACGAGCAGCGGCACGCCGTGAGCGTGGCAGAGCTCCGCTAGCTCTGCCAGCGATGCGCCCATCCCGTAGTAGTTCGGGTGCGTGACGAGCAGCCCCTTGGCGCCGGGATGCCGGCGCAGGGCCTCACGCACCGTCTCGACGGACGGGATGGTGGCGAGCCCGCTTGCGCCGTGCAGCTGCGGCGCAAGGAACACCGCTTGTGCGTGCGCGAGCATAAGTCCGTGAATCACGGATTTATGCACATTGCGCTGCACAAGCAGCACGTCGCCTGGAGCGGTGCACACGCTCAGGATCAGTGCCAGGTTGCCGGCTGTACTGCCGCCGACAAGGAAATACGTCTCCTCCGCTCCGAATAAGGAAGCAGCCTGCTGCTGCGCCTCCTTAATAACTCCCTCCGGATGATGAAGATCGTCCGTGCCGGTAATCTCCGTCACATCGATCGCCATGACCTCATCCAGCTCTGTCATAGAATCACGGCTGCCGCTCCTATAAGCTTGGCCATTTTTATGGCCCGGCACGTGAAAAGAAGCATAATTCGCCTTCTTGTACCGAAGCAGGGCCTCGTATAAAGGAGCCCCGTGCTTCACACTGTCAGACATATTTATCTGGTCCTTCCGAATTGACTTTACTTACTCTCTTATAAAAGAGAGTGAAACCTACAATATAAAAAATTAAATAGGCCATCACTTCATTTTAACGCTACTCTCCTGCTTAGAGCAACATTAAAAGGATCCACCATACACAACCAGTGGATCCCTAATTATACATATTACGCATTCTTCTGTACCCATATCTGCTTCATTCGATGAATAAAGAAATGATACTTCTCTTCCTGCACGTCCGTGTGAACCATTTCTGCTTCACAGGCATCACATATAAATTCGGACACAATATAAATTCCTTCCAACTTATGCTCACCGCATATGATGCATTTATTCTGCGCATGTTCATCCATCCGCAATCCCACCTTGTTCATTTTACTATCAGTATGACACATGTTCTATTATTTTAAACCCTTTCATAGTACATTACTTACTATATATGTATATGCAGCGCTTGCTGCAATGGTGTTTGTACGGAACAAACGTAAAATATTCTTTTTTTCTGCCGATATATTAGTAAGAGCATGCCTAAATTGAAAGGTTTGTCTATTTTATTTTTCCAAGGAGGGTTGAGTGTATCGATGCCCGCTGAATCCGGCACGAATGCAACATTTTATCATTACCGATTACTTAAAAAACTGGTCATCCCCAAATCACTGATCCATAGTCTGCTGACGCTGCCATTAATCTGGCTTGCGGCAGAAATTTTCCTTTTCACTTGGACGAGCATATTTTTCTTCCTGCTGGCCATTCCAGTTGCGCTTTGGGTTCAATATGTCATAGCCCGATCTGTATTGGTCATTATTAACAGCTCTTATCGGAAGCGTTGGCGTTTTACCCGACGTTTGCCTTGGATCGGTTATATGCCGGATCAGTATGTTGCCTATTCGGTATATCGACGTGTGCAAGTGCATACCTCTTGGATCGGATTGATCATTGTTGCAATCATGATTCCCTGGTCTCCGATGTCTTTTGTATTTTCCTTATTCTTCTGGCACATCTGGAGCATGGCTCCACGGCTTTACCCCCTATTTGGCTTCAAAAATCAACCTAAAGAAGGCATGATCAAATTCAACGAAGAAGACATCTCGTACTATATGCCTTAAAGCAGCCCTATAAGCATTACATATATAAAGTAAAAGACCTGCCCCCCCCATACATTCGCGCTTTTTTACCCCGGTATCTAAAAAACCTGTTTCCTGCATTTCTGCAGGAAACAGGCCGATTGTTAACGCATATCCGTATGCTTCATATTCTATTGGAGTTACGGACTGCTCTCCAGTCCCTGTATTACGGTTTTCTTATCTTGCTTTGGCACCAGCACGGTGAACGAATTATCATGAATCGTTAGTTGAACAATGACCTTATCTTTCTTATATACACGCGTTGTCCCTGAGTTCTGATCTTCTTGCTCCATCCAACCCCATTCATTAATCGCTTGCTGATATTCCTCAGGTACACTGCTGGATTCATTAATACCCGACAAAGAATAATGGACATAATCCATTCTAGAGTTGTTAAGAGCGGTTTCCGTTATACTGGCTTCCTTTGGAACAGGAAAGCTCTTCTCCACAGCTGAGCCTTCAAATTTCGTCCAAGAAGGTGTGGAAGATGCACAGCCTGAGATGACGAGCAGGATCATCCAGACTACCCCCATGAAGCATAAGGAATATCCTTTCCCTCTTAGCCGCATGTTTAATTCCTCCTGACCTAACTTACTATTCCATATGGATAATTTAGACAAATATGCCACAATATTATTGAAAATATAGGCTAAATCTCCTAGGCGAGAAACTACCATTCTCATTATAACGCCAGTCTCGCTCATGTCGGTAACAAAAAGGTTACATTCAAATGAACAGTTTAGTGCGAAAAAGCAGCATTTCTCATCCTGTTTCTGAGAAAATATCGGCTTTCATTTAATCTCCATCCTAGCTACGTTTGTTTTGTTGCTTATCTCATTCTATATTAAAGGAAATTGTCACCTGAAGATAATAAAGTTGCTGTAAAGTTGCTGTAGGCACCTAAGAAATTCAATTCCATTATCCCTGAACATGGACGTATATTCATACAATTAGAAGGAGACTTTCAACTTTCCAGCCTAAACAATAGCATGCTTTGCCTTCACCAGCTCTGTAAAACCACTGCATATTATTGCTTTTGAGACACTGCAGGGTACTCTATATCTTTGATAGAGCCATTCAGCTATCTGTCTTATGTAAAGTTCAAGTACTAAATGCATACTATACAATTAGTTAGCCTCTTTATTAAAAAACACTTGTGGTAAATGTAAATCATACAGTTAGTTAGCCTTAATTGGATTAAATCCTCGTAAAAAGCCAAATCTAAATGTAGGTTTGCAGCTAGTTGCCTCCAATATGTCTATAACCAGTAAACTAACTGCATGAAATACATTTCAATACTTAGCGATAGTACCACTTCACCTCATGTGGGGGAATATTCCGTCAGATTTCAGATATGCTGGAGCAACAATACTAATATCATGGTTCTGCGCCAAAGCTTCATGCTGAGCTCGACAGATAGCTTATCATTTATGATCCAGACAAACATAAACCGAAAAGAATACAATTTTCCTAAATGGTAAGAAGACGTCTATCCACGTACCCTGTACTTTCTAAAGAAGCACAAACCCCTTTTGCGGCAGTTTGCTTGCACGCGCGGCGGTATTAGAATGAATTCTCCTCATAATCCCTGCTTTAATACTTCAATAAAATAAAAACCACCACCGATATTGAATATCAGCAGTGGTTCTTCGCTTGGCGACGTCCTACTCTCCCAGGACCCTGCGGTCCAAGTACCATCGGCGCTGGAGGGCTTAACGGTCGTGTTCGAGATGGGTACGTGTGGAACCCCTCCGCCATTGCCACCAAACAGGAGTTTTCCGCTCGATTCTCTCCCCGAATTCCTTCAGGAAAAGATCCGACGCTAGAAAAGTCATGCAGCTTAAACTGCATTTCAGATGTTTGATCACCTGAAAACTGGATACGAAACAACCATTTGCGTGTTAGCCCTACTTCATATAGGGAATTGGATAAGCCCTCGACCGATTAGTACCTGTCAGCTCCATACATTGCTGCACTTCCACCTCAGGCCTATCAACCTCGTCGTCTTCAAGGGGTCTTACTAAATTGGGAAATCTCATCTTGAGGAGGGCTTCACGCTTAGATGCTTTCAGCGTTTATCCCATCCGCACGTAGCTACCCAGCTATGCTCCTGGCGGAACAACTGGTGCACCAGCGGTGCGTCCATCCCGGTCCTCTCGTACTAAGGACAGCTCCTCTCAAATTTCCTACGCCCACGACAGATAGGGACCGAACTGTCTCACGACGTTCTGAACCCAGCTCGCGTACCGCTTTAATGGGCGAACAGCCCAACCCTTGGGACCTACTTCAGCCCCAGGATGCGATGAGCCGACATCGAGGTGCCAAACCTCCCCGTCGATGTGGACTCTTGGGGGAGATAAGCCTGTTATCCCCAGGGTAGCTTTTATCCGTTGAGCGATGGCCCTTCCATGCGGTACCACCGGATCACTAAGCCCGACTTTCGTCCCTGCTCGACTTGTCAGTCTCGCAGTCAAGCTCCCTTTTGCCTTTGCACTCTACGAATGATTTCCAACCATTCTGAGGGAACCTTGGGGCGCCTCCGTTACTCTTTAGGAGGCGACCGCCCCAGTCAAACTACCCGCCTGACACTGTCCCCGAACCGGGTCACGGTCCTAGGTTAGAACTTCGATACGATCAGGGTGGTATCCCAACGATGCCTCCACCGAAGCTGGCGCTCCGGATTCCTAGGCTCCCACCTATCCTGTACAAATCGCATCAAAGTTCAATATCAAGCTGTAGTAAAGCTCCATGGGGTCTTTCCGTCTTGTCGCGGGTAACCTGCATCTTCACAGGTATTAAAATTTCACCGGATCTCTCGTTGAGACAGCGCCCAAGTCGTTACGCCATTCGTGCGGGTCAGAATTTACCTGACAAGGAATTTCGCTACCTTAGGACCGTTATAGTTACGGCCGCCGTTTACTGGGGCTTCGGTTCACAGCTTCGGGATTACTCCCTAACCGCTCCCCTTAACCTTCCAGCACCGGGCAGGCGTCAGCCCGTATACTTCGCCTTACGGCTTCGCACAGACCTGTGTTTTTGCTAAACAGTCGCTTGGGCCTTTTCACTGCGGCCCCCTCGTGCTATTCACACTACCGGGGCACCCCTTCTCCCAAAGTTACGGGGTCATTTTGCCGAGTTCCTTAACGAGAGTTCTTCCGCGCGCCTTAGAATTCTCTTCTCGCCTACCTGTGTCGGTTTGCGGTACGGGCACCTTCTCCTGGCTAGAGGCTTTTCTTGGCAGTGTGAGATCATGACCTTCGGTACTGTAAATTTTCCCTCCCCATCACAGCCCAGCCTTAACGNCTTTGTTTCTCGTATGTTACCGTTGTTTCAGCGGCAACTCTTATAATATAACACTTGCTGCTAACAATTGCAAGAGTTTTTCTAAAATTAATTTTTTCGAATATAAACTCTATCTCAGCTATCGCTGCAGCAAGTCATACTATACCTATTTCCTAGTTAAAAAGCAAGCCTAGGAAAGAACTTCCTCGATATACAACATAGTATCTTTCATTAAATTAATAATTTCGCCATTAACCGATACCATTGGGCGTGTAGGATGATTGCGATCCGAGAATATAATCTCACCCACCTTGTCATTGCTGAGGCGTACTCTCATTCCATTATGGAACTGGGTTACTTTCTCCACGAAGGTCTGCACAATACTAGGATCAAGTTTTCCAAACGCCTCCGTCTTTAGCTGTTCCAGTACCAAATATGGGGATTGCGCTTTACGATATCTCCGATTGAGCGTCATAGCATGAAAAATATCTGCTATAGCTACGATTCTAGCGTATATATGTATTTTCTCACCTGTCAGGTGGAAGGGGTACCCTGATCCATCCATTTTCTCATGATGCTGCAGTGCTGTTAGACGGACTCCCTCATTGATTGCAGATGTTTTCCGGAGTTGTTGATATCCATAAGTCGTATGCATTCGCATTTCTTCAGCTTCGCTCTCCGTTAGAGGGTTAGGATTATATAGAATCACCGGATCAATCTTCGTATTCCCAATATCATGCAGTAGACCGGCGAAAGCAACCTGCATCCAATCCTTTTGTGGCAGACCATGCCACTGAGCAAGCAAATAAGATGTCATCGAGGAAAGAATGGCATTGTGGTACAGGTAATCATATTCATTCATGTTTCGCGGCGTAAAGGTCAATACTTTGTAATGCTTCATCTGTTTGATCAAAGCCTCCAGTTGGCGACGCAGCTCATATATGGGAAGCTCCACAGCTAGTACAGACTGAAAAGCACTTTTCGTCAAATGAAGCATCCTATCGTACTCCTGGTGAAGAGGGTTGATCGGCAAATGTTCCGATTCGGAGGCGGCTGCACTTCCGCTCGGTACGGTCGCCGCTGCTTTCTCTGGTTTACCCGCTGCTGACGTAGAAGGAGTGGCATTAGATTCCTTTGCCGACTTAGATAGTTCTTCAATTTCTACATCCGATATCATAAAAGCACGCAATATATCCAAATCCCTCGGCAACAGCACCTTCCCTTTTTGCAATAACAAACCACCTAAGGGACTGTATACGTTGCTTATGATTTTTAATCCGGGCTTGAGTTCTGTCACAGGGATCTTATTCATTACACTCTCTCCTCAACTCTCTACTTTATTTAGGATGTATTCCCTATGTATTTAATAAAAACTACCGACAATAACAGTACTAATGTCATTATAGTATGGCTGGATTGACCCAACAATCCACTTTTCATAAAAGATATCTTAAAATGTTAAGTACTTTAATTTTATGTGTAACAAAACATAAGCTTCAGAGTCTAATTACCAAAATAGAGTCTAATTACCAAAGGGGAAGCCAGGAGAAGCATATGTCGGAGATCGTCTATCGGAACTATATTTGTGCGGATACACAAAACTAAAGATACGCTCTAAAATAAAACGTAAAAAAGCGGCTCCCATAAATGGGTGCCGCTTTGCATATCCCTGCCATTTGGTATGACGTAAAGCTGCTACTCTTCGGAGGCTTCGTTGTCGGCATCTGAATCTGCATTTGCCTCATCAGTCTTATCCTGATAATCGGCATCGGTCGCTTCTTCGCCAAGCGCCCCTTTCAGATTTTCGCCATCCTCTTCATCCTCGTGCTCTGAATCTTCGCTCTTGTCTGAGCGGCAAACCGTAGCAACAGCGTCATCTTCACGGATATTAATCAACTTCACGCCCTGTGTGTTACGCCCCATGGTCGATATTCCTTCCATACTCGTACGGATAAGCGTTCCGCTGCTTGTAATAATCATGAGATCCTCTTCGTCCTTAACTACCTTCAGACCAACGACAGAACCATTCTTCTCTGTTACATTGATCGTCTTAATCCCTTTACCTCCACGACTTTGAATCCTGTATTCGGAGACAGGGGTGCGTTTGCCATAGCCCTTCGTCGTTACGATCAGAATATCCTGCTCAGGCACAATGACATCCATACCGATCAATTCATCATGCTCATCCAGCGTGATCCCTTTAACCCCAGTGGCGGCTCTACCCATAGAGCGAACATCACCCTCTGGGAAGCGGATGGACATCCCTTGAGCCGTACCCATGATCAGCTCTTGCTTACCATCGGTAAGTCTTACATCAATCAGCGTATCATCTTCCCGTAGATTCACGGCGATAAGTCCGCCTCTACGAATATTGATGTAATCCTCCAGCGGCGTCTTCTTCACGATACCCTGACGCGTCGCAAAGAACAGATATTTATCCTCATCGAACTTCTCTACCGGTATAACCGCGTTAACCGTTTCCCCTTGTTCGATTTGAATCAGGTTAATGATTGGTGTACCGCGCGCCGTCCGGCCAAGCTCGGGAATTTCGTAAGCCTTCAGACGATACGCCTTGCCTCGATCCGTAAAGAACATCAAGTAATGGTGAGTATTCGTTACGAAAAGATGCTCCACAAAGTCATTATCCTTCGTATCCATCCCTACGACACCCCGTCCACCACGCTTCTGACTGCGATAAGTGGTCACTGGCAGGCGTTTAATATAACCGGTGTGCGTAATCGTGATAACGACTTCCTCTTGTGGAATCAAGTCCTCATCGAGGATACTCTCTTCACCGACCGTGATTTCTGTACGGCGTGGATCTGCGAAACGATCACGAATTTCCTGAAGCTCGTCACTGATAATTTGCAGCACGAGTTCCTCGTTAGCCAGAATTTCACGATATTCCGCTATTTTAATAAGCAGCTCATTGTACTCTTCCTCGATCTTCTCACGCTCGAGGCCTGTCAGGCGTTGTAGACGCATATCGAGAATGGCCTGCGATTGCTCCTGACTTAGTCCGAATCGCTCCATTAGACCCGTACGGGCAATTTCCGTCGTTCGCGATCCGCGAATAAGGGCAATAACCTCATCCAGATTATCAAGGGCGATCCGCAATCCCTCGAGAATATGAGCACGTGCTTCTGCCTTCTTCAGCTCAAATTCTGTTCGGCGGCGAATAACTTCTACCTGGTGCTGCAAATAATGATGAAGAACTTCTTTCAACGTCAGAATCTTCGGCTCATTATTCACAATCGCCAGCATATTAATTCCAAAAGTACTCTGCATGGACGTATGCTTATATAAATTGTTCAGCACGACATTCGGATTGACATCGCGGCGCAGCTCGATCACTACGCGCATTCCGTTGCGATCAGATTCATCCCGCAAATCGGTAATGCCGTCAATTCTTTTCTCGCGAACGAGTTCAGCGATTTTCTCAACCAATCGAGCCTTATTTACTTGATACGGAAGCTCGTCCACAATAATTCGCGCTTTGTTATTATGCTCTTCAATGGTCGTTCTAGCTCTCATTGTTACAGAACCGCGACCTGTGGTATATGCCTGACGAATGCCGGAACGTCCTACAATATAACCTGCGGTTGGGAAATCCGGGCCTTGAATATAATCCATCAAATCAAGTGAATCGATATCTGGATTAACAATCATCGCTTGAACCCCATCGATAACTTCACCTAAATTATGCGGCGGAATATTGGTCGCCATACCGACAGCGATGCCGGATACGCCGTTAACGAGCAAGTTTGGATATCTTGCTGGAAGCACAACCGGTTCATGTTCCTCACCGTCATAGTTTGGCATGAAATCGATGGTTTCTTTATTAATATCGCGCAGCATTTCCATCGCAATTTTGGATAAGCGCGCTTCCGTATATCGCATTGCCGCAGCAAAGTCACCATCTATAGAACCGAAGTTGCCGTGACCTTCCACGAGCATATAACGCATCGAGAAATCCTGAGCCATCCGGACCATCGTTTCATATACCGCTGAATCCCCGTGCGGGTGATATTTACCAATAACTTCGCCGACGATTCTGGCCGATTTCTTATACGGCTTATCGGGATACATACCAAGCTCGGACATCGCATACAGAATACGACGATGCACCGGCTTCAAACCATCCCTAACATCTGGCAGAGCACGGCTGACAATAATGCTCATCGCATAATCCATAAAGGATTCACGCATTTCCACATTAATGTCCCGATCTACGATTTGCGAAAATTTTTCTTCCGCCATGCTGGACCTCCTTCAAATTCTATCCATATGCCTATGTTTGGGAAAACCTTGAAAAAACCGGTAAGTCACTATACCTATTATATTACTTTCACAATTTAAGCACAATTAAACGTATTTGATTTCCCGGTTATCTTCCCAGATAAGACACCTTAAAAAAATGGGGATGTGTCCACTCCCATTATTGCTTCCGCTCATATACTACGGATATAGGCATTTTCTTTACACGCCAATGAACTAACATGATTCCCACATCTCATAATTATATCATTTTTTATCTCTTCTGTCCTATGTTTTCCTCCGCGAAGAAAATGTACAACTACAGCTCAGGAAAGGAAGGAATATTACTTGGCGATTCAGCGAGTTGCAAGCAAATGGGAAAAAACTATAGCCTTGAACAAAAGAGAGCACATTATGCCGTATATTCCAGACACCCGCAAATATTCTCTTGCCCAGCTGCAAGATATGTTGGGCTTATATGAAATGGTATACATTAAGCCCGACTGCGGAACTTACGGTATTGGCGTCATGTGCGCCGAAATATGGAGAGACGATTCAAACGAGAACACCGATCCTAAGTGCATATTGAAATTTGGAACCCAAAGTGAAATTCATCCCACCGTAGAAAGTCTTCATAAATCGATAAAAGAAAAGATCGGTGCAAAAATGTATTTAATCCAAAAGGGAATTTCACTGTTAACCTATAAGAACCGCAAATTTGATATCCGAGCCCTTGTACAAAAAACGCCCCATAATACCTGGGAAACTACAGCCTTCATAGGCCGTGTTGCCGCACCACGAAAAATCGTAACCAATCATCATAGCGGGGGGACGGTACTGCCTATAGAGGACTTACTGGGATCCTATTTAATCCCTTCCCAATTCTCGGGCTTATATAAAGAAATGAAAAACCTCGGTGTTCACGTCGCATCCCAGCTTTCACGAAAATATCCCCGGCTTAAAGAGATCGGCCTCGACCTGGCAATCGACGAACAGTACCGCATCTGGATTCTGGAAGTCAATACCAAGCCTGCTCTCTTCCCTTTCAAATGGCTGCAGGACAAAAGCATTTATAAAAAGGTTCGCCGATACGCTGTTGCTTACGGAAGGCTGAAATCTGCAAAATAGCATAAGACAATAAAGCTGGCTTCATCCGTTGTAATACTTGTAGAAATAAAAAGAGTGCTGTCCGTAAGACAGCACCCTTCTATCATCCAATTATCAATTTCCAAAATTAAATATCCAAATTTGTCACGTATTTAGCGTGCTCATTAATAAAATCACGACGTGGTTCAACGTTATCGCCCATCAGAGTATCAAAGATGGCGTCCGCTTGAATCGCATCGGAGATAGATACCTGCTGCATAGTACGGCTCTCGGGATCCATCGTTGTCTCCCAAAGCTGTTCAGCGTTCATCTCGCCAAGACCTTTATAGCGCTGTACGTTGACCTTGACGTTCTCGCCAAACTCAGCGATGATCTCATCACGCTCCTGCTCCGATCCGGCATAGCGTATCGTCTTGTTGCGCTCGATTTTGAAGAGCGGCGGCTGTGCGATATAAATATAACCAGCCTCGATCAGCCTCCGCATGTAGCGGAAGAAGAAGGTCAGAAGCAAAGTACGGATATGCGCACCGTCAACATCAGCATCCGTCATGATGATGACTTTGTGATAGCGGGCCTTGGAAAGATCAAACTCTTCTCCGATTCCTGTCCCCAACGCCGTAATAATCGCCCTAATCTCCGCATTGCCAAGAATGCGGTCAAGCCTTGCCTTCTCTACGTTAAGAATCTTACCGCGCAGCGGAAGAATCGCTTGGAAATGCCGATCCCGTCCCTGCTTAGCTGATCCGCCCGCAGAGTCCCCTTCGACAATATACAACTCACTGATCGAAGCATCTTTAGAAGAGCAGTCCGCCAGTTTCCCTGGCAGTGCACTAACCTCCAATGCACTCTTGCGGCGCGTCAGCTCACGTGCCTTACGGGCAGCCTCACGAGCCCGGGAGGCTTGGAGCGCCTTCTCCAGAACTCGGCGGGATACCGCTGGATTCTCCTCCATGAATTCCTGCAGTTTCTCGGCAAACAAGGATTCAACGATACCGCGAACCTCGCTGTTCCCCAGCTTCGTCTTCGTTTGGCCTTCAAACTGCGGCTCAGGAATTTTGACAGAAATGATCGCTGTTAAACCTTCGCGCACGTCATCGCCGGTCAAATTGGAATCATTATCTCTGATCATATTGTTCTTGCGGGCGTAATCATTAATAATCCGGGTAAGAGCACTCTTGAATCCGGATTCATGCGTCCCGCCTTCGTGCGTATTGATATTGTTCGCAAAGGAATGAATGTTCTCTGTGTAGCTGTCGTTGTACTGCAAAGCTACCTCGACCATGATCATATCCCGCTGTCCTTCGACGTAAATCGGCTCCTCATGAAGAACTTCTCTGTTCTGGTTCAAATATTTTACATATTCGATAATACCGCCTTCATAATGGAATTTCTCGGACTGCCCTGTCCGTTCATCCGTCAAAGACAAATTAATGCCTTTGTTCAAGAAGGCCAATTCACGAATACGAGTTAATAAAATGTTGTAATCGTATTCCGTAGTTTCCGTGAACACTTCCTCATCCGGATAGAACGTTGTCTTCGTGCCCGTAAGCTCCCCTGCTTCACCGATGATGCGAAGATCATACTGAGGTATCCCGCGCTGATATTCCTGCATGTATACATGCCCATCCCGCCTTACTTGTACGACGAGCTTCGACGAAAGAGCATTAACGACAGATACCCCAACGCCGTGCAGACCACCGGACACCTTATAGCCGCCGCCGCCGAATTTACCACCGGCATGGAGGACGGTCATAACGACTTCGAGTGAGGAGCGCTTCATTTTGGGATGCTCGCCAACAGGGATACCGCGCCCATTGTCCGTAACAGTAATGCTGTTATCCTGGTGGATCGTTACGTCGATTGTATCCGCATAACCGGCAAGTGCTTCGTCAATACTATTGTCCACGACTTCCCACACCAAATGATGCAGTCCCCGGGAACTGGTTGAACCAATATACATACCGGGCCGCTTACGAACGGCCTCCAGGCCTTCGAGCACCTGTATCTGACTCTCGTCATACGATTGTTCGTTCATCGACATGCCTTCATTCACCTACTTCTATAGATTCAAAACACCCGCTTGACGGGTCAGTTAGATTGCAAAAGATATATTTGCCTTCTTCTTGAGGGTTGCGGAAGAAATTGGTGAATAATATACCGTAGTTTTCGTTACTACGATCGATTTAGCTTCTTCCTCTCCGATGCGCTGCACGTTCTTCTCTTTGATCGCGTGGCTAACGAACTGCTTGGAAATCTTCGAGGACTTCTCGATTGAAATGTCGAAAATAGCAACCAGTTCTGAGGAGAATATGACCTTCTCACCACCTAAGTGAATGTACATCTCTTTCCTCCACTCATTATGAATTGACTTGTCCTTCGTGCACGTGAAAAATGCTGGCGTCTTGCAGCCGGCCCGCGTTGATGCTCTCTATGCCTGTTGCCGTAATAAACGTCTGAACTTTGCTTTGAAAAGTCTCGATCAATTGAGTTTGGCGATATGGATCAAGTTCTGAAAGCACATCATCCAGCAGAAGAATCGGATATTCCCCAATCTCTTCATGAATCAGCTCAATTTCCGCTAATTTAAGCGATAATGCCGTTGTTCTTTGCTGTCCCTGGGAACCGTATACCTGGGCTTCATTTCCGTTAATATGAAAAGCCAAATCGTCGCGGTGCGGCCCAGAAAGCGTCATGCCACGGCGGATTTCCTGCTCTTTCATTTGTGATAACTTTATCATAAATTGCTCCATTAGGACAGCTTCATCTTCTTCCTCAGCCTCTCCGAAGGAAGGTAAATAGGATAATTCCAGCTTTTCTAGGCCTCCGGTAATGCCCTCGTGAATCTGTTCAGCCCATTTCTGCAGCTTTCTTATAAATTGTTTCCTTCTTTTGATAATTTTAACACCGTGCTCCGCAAGCTGCTCATTCCAAATCTCCAGCATGGTTCCCATTTCAGGGCCGGCTCCATAAGCTTGCTTCAACAGATTATTTCTCTGTACAAGCACCTTTTGATATTGCTGAAGATGGAACAAATAACTGGGCTGCACCTGGCCGATTTCCATATCCAGAAAGCGTCTGCGAATTCCCGGCGTTCCCTTGACGATTTCCAGATCCTCCGGAGCGAACATAACGACGTTCAAAGCGCCGATGAAATCGCTTAACTTACGCTGCTCCAAGCTGTTGACCTTGGCTCTCTTCCCTTGTTGAGACAAGCGAAGCTCTAATTTCAATGTGCCGTACTTCTTCTCCACATCGGCGCCGATGACCGCATGATCACTGCCGAAAGCGATCAGCTCTTTATCCTTTGTCGTACGGTGTGATTTCGTTAAAGCGAGCACGAAGAGAGACTCTAGCAAATTAGTCTTTCCCTGCGCATTGCGGCCGATGAGTAAATTGACATTACCGAAATTATTCAGCGCCAATGTCTCGTAATTTCGGTAATGCTCCAAACGTAAATGATTGACATACATGCGGTCTTAAGCCCCCTTCCTTCCCGCTGCTCCCAAATCGGCTTCTGATTGGCGAGCAGTTAAGGGACTTTATTGCTTAGCAACCTGGAAAGCGCCGCATCCTTCCACTTCAACCGTATCTCCGGGATAGAGCTTGCGGCCCCGGCGTTCTTCCAACTCGCCGTTGACCTTGACGGCTTCCTCCTGCAAAAGCGCCTTGGCCATGCCTCCCGTAGGTACGCAATCCGCCAGCTTTAGAAATTGATCCAGCTTAATGTATTCGGTCGATATGGCGACTGTCTTCATGTTTAAATTCTTCCTTTCTCCTCGATCGGGATCGCAGGCGTACTCTAGGCCGCCTCATCACCGATTAATTCGTTGTTCGGTAAGGGAGGATGAGATAGAGGCTTTGGCTATCATCCAATGGCTTGATAATGATTGGGCTCATTGCGCCCGTGAAGCCAATATGGAGCTGTTGACTCTCGACGACTTTCAGCACATCAAGCATATATTTCGAGTTAAATGAAATTCGCAGCGGATCTCCCTCAAATTTAGCAACCTCGAGCTGTTCTGTAACTTTTCCAAGCTCTGACGAACTCGAGGAAATCTCAATTGTCCCGTCATCCATCGTTTGCAATCGAACAATATTGGTTTTCTCTTCGCGAGATAGCAAATAAGCCCGGTCAATCGAATCGCTCAGTTTCTTCGTATCCAGGACAAGTTCTGTTTTATAGGTTGTCGGAATAATCTTGGAAGTATCCGGATAAGTTCCGTCTAATATGCGCGAATAGAACAAGATCCGATCAATTTTGAACAACACTTGATTGTCCGCGACGACGATCTCGATGATGGTGTTCTGATCCGGGATAATCTTGCTCAGCTCGTTCAACGTTTTCCCCGAAATAACGATGTTGCTGAACCGGATATCATCGGCATCGTCTAATACAGCAGTTCTGCTAGCTAGGCGGTGACGGTCGGTAGCTACGAATTTGAATTGATTGTCACTTAAGTTCCACAGTATCCCGGTCAAAATAGGTGATGTTTCATTTGTGGAAATGGAGAATGCCGTTTGTTTGATCATGTTCTTGAGCAAATCACCCGGAATCATGATGATTTGATCCTCTTCAATGCTTGGGAGCACCGGGAATTCCTCCGGGTCAAGCCCCACCATTTGAATATCCGTTGAGCCGGAGCGGATTAACGTCTGGAAGCCGTCTTTAACTTCCATTTCGATTTCTTGAGAAGGAAGCTTTTTAATGATTTCAACGAAAAATTTAGCCGGAAGTACGACGCTGCCCGGACGCTCGATTTGAACGATTTGTTTATCATGATCTTCAGCTGGAATAAAAGCCTGAATCGAAATATCGGTATCGCTAGCAGTTAGAGTCATGCCTTGGAAATTTACCTCTAGCTTAATGCCTGTCAATATGGGAATCGTTGTCCGGCTGGAGATCGCCTTGGAAACGTGTTGAATGGATTCATTTAATTCATGTTTAAGAATGCGGATTTTCATAATTTCAACTCCTAAAAGATTTTATGTAGCCAATAATCTTCTCAAATATTTAGTCATATCCCTCGTCCTAAAGCATACATTCTAATTATATCGACAAAAAGCCCGTGAGAATTTCGCTGTGCCATAAATAAGCGCAGATTTGGTTTTATATTTCAAGCGGCTTTAGGCCGCCTATATATGATGATATATCTTTATAAATAATAGAAGAAGTAGTAGGGGCACTGAATATGTGGATAACACACATAATTATATGAAATGAAGCCTATCCACATGTGCATAGAATGTGCATAGGCTTAAAGCTTATTCAGGATAAGTTTTTAATTTTTTCGATCAAGTTATTCACAATTTTGTAGAGTTCCTGATCCGTCTTCAGAGCTTGGGATATTTTGTCATGCGCATGGATGACGGTTGTATGATCTCGGCCGCCAAAGGCGTCGCCGATTTTTGGCAGCGAGAAATCAGTGAGCTCCCGCGATAAATACATGGCGATTTGCCGCGGAAAGGCGATGGCCTTCGTCCGTTTGCGAGCTTTGAAATCTTCAATTTTCAAATTGTAATATTCGCCTACTTTTTGCTGAATGTCTTGAATGGTAATCATTTTGGGACGACTGGATGGGATGATGTCTTTCAACGCTTCAGCGGCCAGATGAGTGGTTACATCCTGGTTAATCAGGGAAGAGTAGGCCACAACTCGTATCAATGCTCCTTCAAGTTCCCGAATGTTCGTATCGATTTGATTCGCGATATACATCATCGCTTCGTTCGGGATATCCAAGTTCTCTGCTTTGGCCTTCTTGCGCAAAATCGCAATCCGGGTCTCCAGATCCGGCGGCTGGATATCGGTAATCAATCCCCATTCAAACCGTGATCTTAGCCGTTCTTCCAGTGTAGGAATTTCCTTTGGCGGCCGATCACTGGAAATGATGATCTGCTTACGTTCTTCATGCAGCGCATTGAAGGTATGGAAGAATTCCTCTTGCGTGGATTCTTTACCTGCCAAAAATTGAATATCATCAATAAGCAGAATATCGATATTCCGGTATTTGTTCCGGAAACTCTCCGCCCTGTTGTCTCGAATGGAATTAATGAATTCATTCGTGAACTTCTCAGAAGAGATATATACTACCTTGCTGCTCGGGCTATGCTCCAAAATATAATGTCCGATCGCATGCATCAGGTGCGTCTTTCCCAAACCTACGCCACCGTATAGGAATAAAGGGTTATAGGCTCGGGCTGGTGCTTCGGCTACAGCAAGTGATGCCGCATGGGCAAACCGATTGCCCGATCCGATAACGAACGTATCGAATGTATACTTTGGATTAAGCATATGGGAGATTGGTTCCTCTACAGCGACTGGCGTTGGCGTCTCTTTCTGCTTCTGCGTCTGCTCAGCTGGTGCTGATTCTTCAATCACAAAAGAGACATCGACCTGTTTGTCGAGATATTCATATACGGTTGTAGCTACAAGCTTGGTATACCGGCTTTCCAGCCATTCGACGGCAAACGTAGTCGGGGCGGATATGACGATCGAATCGTCGGTAAGGGATACCACTTTCGTTGCCTTGAACCAGGTGTCGAAGCTCGGTTTGCTCAGCTTGGTATTAATGATGGATAAGATATGCTGCCATATTTCGGAGGTATGGCTGTCCACAGACTGTCACTCCTTTTAAATCTTACATTTGTGGCTTGAGCCATGCAGAATGGGTCGAAAAAAAGCATAAATAAAGGGGACTGTTATCCCCATTAGTCAGAAGGCTATAATAATTATAAACGTGGATAATTTAAAATTGTTCACAATGTTATCCACAGGCTGTTGATAATTATGTTGTTAACATCTAGATATTCACAACAAAAGCAATCTAATCATAGCAAAATAAGCCTTGTATTTCAATGTTCCGCATCAAATTATCCACAAATTCAATAACTTGTGTATAATTTTAATTCACACCACTACATATTGTTTATAAATTGTTTAGTATTCGACATAATGAGCGAATTCTCGCTAAAAATTATACACAGGTTGTTAAAGGAAAGGTAGAAGGTTGTAGAAAAAAATGATTGAGAAATATTGTGAATAACTTTTTGAGGACTTATTAAGTTGTGGAGAGATATGTCGACGACCGCTGTCATGCAGCAAAATATTGCGCGAGGGCTCCCGCGCGTAGTATTGGGTAAAAGGCCAGGTTAAGGAAAACTGAAAGGGAAAAATTGTGGATTTAGGGGTACAAGCGGCCAGGGAATGTTTGCAGATAAAGTGCAGATATACAAAAAAAAGGGCTGGGGATGAGAGACAATAGAGCCCTCAAAACCCAAACCCATTCGGTGATTAGAACCTATGGCCGATTCAAATTCTTCTGAAAATGAGCAATCGCCTCATAATCCTCCTCGAGCTTCCTTGAAATCCGGATATAGATCGGAAGGAGCTCTTTGTAAATCGTAGCACTTTCTTTATTTGGGGCATGTTCATAGGTTTCGCCGATCATTTTTTTGACGACCTCAAAAGAATCAATTTTGCCGATAGCATATAGGCCGAGAATGACTGCGCCAAGGCAGGAGCTTTCGATACTCTCTGGAATAACGACCTTTTGATCGAAAATATCCGCCATCATTTGACGCCATAACGGCGAGCGCGCAAATCCGCCTGTCGCTTGTATTTTCCGCGGTTGACCGATTTGTTCCTCCATAGCTAACAGGACGGTGTAGAGGTTGAAGATCACACCCTCTAATACGGCGCGAATCATATGCTCCTTCTGATGGTTTAATGTCAATCCGAAGAAAGAACCTCGCGCGTTAGAATTCCAGAGCGGCGCACGTTCCCCAGATAAGAAGGGATGGAACAACAGGCCATCCGAGCCTGGATTGACACGTTCTGCTATTCGCGTCAGCACGTCATATACACTAATGCCGAGCCGGTTGGCTGTTTCAACCTCGGAAGCGGCAAACTGATCCCGTACCCAGCGGAAAATCACGCCGCCGTTGTTCACCGGCCCGCCGATCACCCAATGCTTATCAGTAAGCGCGTAACAGAAAATACGTCCTTTCGGATCGAAGACAGGCTGATCCACGACCGTGCGGATGGCTCCGCTGGTACCGATAGTCACGGCAACGACTCCAGGATCAATCGCATCCACGCCAAGATTGGACAGTACGCCGTCACTGGCGCCGACAACAAATGGGGTAGAGGGAGCAAGCCCCATTTCCTGTGCATATCGTTCATTGAGCCCCTGGATCGTATGCGTAGTAGGAACAAGCTCGGACAGTCGATCTGGAGTGATTCCGGCAAGTGCCAGAGCTTCAGAATCCCACTCCAACTGCTGCAGATTTAATAAGCCTGTGGCCGATGCGATCGAATAATCGACGATATATTGTTGGAACAGCTTGTGAAATATATATTCTTTAATAGAAATAAATTTATAGGCATTATTGAAAACGTCCGGTACGTCATGACGCAGCCACATTAACTTAGGGAGCGGCGACATCGGATGGATTGGAGTTCCGGTTCGCAGGTAAATATCGTGCCCATTCAGTTCATTTTTTAACCGATTAGCCCACTCTACGCTTCGATTGTCTGCCCATGTCAGACAACGCATTATCGGCTTCCCATCCTGATCGACAGGAATGACACTGTGCATAGCGGCGCTGAAGGACACCAGGATAATATCTTCAGGGTCAATACCGCTTTTCTTCATAACTTGCTTCACCGTACTAATGACGGCTTCAAAAATCTCCTCCGGGTCTTGCTCCGCCATATCTGCCGAAGGCGTATATAAAGGATAACCTTCATTAGCAGAAGCTATAATTTTACCGTTGTCTTCAAATAAGACCGCTTTTGTACTTGTCGTGCCTATATCAATTCCGATCATATACGATAATTTGGCCATCTGATTCACCCTTTCTTCAGGATATATCCAATTCTTTATGCTTTGATATCCAATCTATCATCAGTTTATCGGAGGAAGATCTTAAAGTATAGCACTGATGGCGACTAGGATTAATGCTGGATCAGCAATGGATGGGATCAGCAATGGACGGGATGGCCTCCATTGTATACTTGTCGACAAATGGAATTATGATAAAATTTCATAAAGGGTGGAAGTAAATCCCCTTCATTGCTTGATCAATGGATACTTTTATGAAGCGTTTGATGTGAATCGGCAAAATACTCCTCGATTCGAGCGGTAATCACAGCAGGATCTTTGGTTTCCAGTCCTTGCAGCAGCCTACGGTGTTTGTCGATGACGAAATTAATTTTATCCTCTCCTTGGGACAGGACTTCCTCCGTCGTGATCAGTATTACCGTCATTACAATTTGGCGGATACTCAACCATAAATGCCAGATTCGCGTATGCTTCGCTTCCTTAATAATTAATTCATGAATGGAGAGATCTTGATAGGCGAATTCCACAATATCAAGATGCTTCGCTGCAAGCTGCATTTTGTCAATAATTTGCTGAAGCTGTGAAATGACTAGTGCTGTATCCTGCCGAGCTAAACGCTTCCAAGCAAAACTCTCAATCAGAAATCTGACATCATACAGTTCAGAAATATCATGCAGTTGTAGTCCGTTAACTACAGCTCCCATTCGTTTAAGCGTAATTAATCCCTCAGTGGACAATGTCTTCAAAGCTTCTCTGACAGGCGAACGACTCGTGCCGAAGTCAGCGGCAATTCCATTTTCGGATAGGATCTCTCCCTGTTTAATCGTACCATTAATAATTTGTAGACGAAGTTCACAGGCGATCGCTTCACCTAAAGAGCTTCCTTTTAGCCAAGAGGATGGATATTTCATGTTATAGACTCCTATCACAAAGTTACTAACTTATCATAACATGAATGATTCTGCCTGGGTACGTCAAGTCATTGCGTGCTTTCTACGGCATGTCCGCCAAATTCATTGCGCAGGGCAGCGACGACTTTACCGTGGAAGGTATCGGTGTCCTGCGAGCGATAACGCATGAACAGGGACATGGCAATAACAGGCGCCGTTGCTTGAAGGTCAAGAGCAGTTTCCACGGTCCATCTGCCTTCTCCTGATGAATTCATAACACCGCGAATATTGTCCAGCCTTGTATCTTTGGAAAATGCATTTTCAGTCAGCTCCATTAACCAGCCGCGTATCACCGAGCCGTTAGACCATACTCTGGCCACATCTTCGTAATTGAAATCAAACGAGCTTTTCTCCAAAATTTCAAAGCCTTCAGCAATGGCCTGCATCATGCCGTATTCTATCCCGTTATGAACCATTTTTAGAAAATGCCCGCTGCCGCTTGGGCCTGCATATAAATACCCCTTATCAACGGCAATGTCCTTAAAAATAGGTTCAATGTGACAAAATACAGCTTCATTGCCGCCGATCATGAAGCAACCTCCATGTTCTGCCCCTTCTACGCCTCCGGAAGTTCCGACATCGAAAAAGTTGATCCCTTGCTTTTCTAATTTTTCAGCTAAATCTACAGAATTTTTGTAATTCGAATTGCCTCCGTCAATGATGATATCCCCTTCATTTAAGTGCGGAATCAGATTGTCAATAACTGAATGGAGAGCATCTCCGGCGGGAACCATAATCCAAATGATGCGCGGGGTATCCAGACCAGTGACAAGCTCTTCTAAACTGGAGGCGGGAACTGCCCCTTCTGTAGCAATGCTTTCAACAGAACGGGGATTCATGTCGAAGGCAACCACTTCGTGATGACGTTGCAGCAGATTTAGCACGAGATTGTAACCCATTTTACCAAGTCCGATCATGCCAAGTTTCATAAAAACACCACTCCTTTTTTTAAACAAGTATACTTGTATACAACTTATAATAAACCCATCATACATGCTCCGTTATCATCTGTAAATGAACAGTTGTTTATAATTTTTAGGGGTTAAAATACTTTTCCACATGTGAATAACTTTTATACACTAGAAATAGTAATGAAGATTGTGGACAAATGTTGAAAAGTTCTGATGAAAAGAAATGCCGGGCCCGGTTGACTTTACTCCGGGTTTTATGGTTAAATGAAAAAAGGCATTTTCTGTGGATAATGAAAATGGTGAATATAGAAGTTAGTCCTTGTGAGGGGGTGCAATAGATGAAACCGACTTTCAAACCGAATGTGAGCAAACGTAAAAAGGTTCACGGTTTCCGTAAGAGAATGAGCACGAAAAATGGCCGTAAAGTTATAGCTGCTCGTCGTCTAAAAGGCAGAAAAGTACTCAGTGCGTAAATGACTGCGTGAAGACCACTACGGTGGTCTTTTTTTAGAGGTTTATGCAATATATTGTTGGCTATGGTTCCCTGCAGTGAACGTTCCGCTTTCTCGTTTCCGTCTCTCGGTTGTGGTACCGCATGATATTTACCGGAAGTGATTTTAAAGCGCTTGTTGCTGCGGGGTTATTTTTGTTCTTCGATAATGATGGCATGCTTTCCTAGTTTCGTTGGGCAGGCATCCTAATAATAATGAACGTTATGATTTTCACGTAAGTGGGAACATAAAGCTGTAATAGGGTTGTACATGGAACGGGACACCTAACTTATAAATAAGGTTTACCGTTTTTGGTGTTGGTTTATAATACAAAGAAAGTGAAGCCCTGCATTGTCCAAAAGCGACGCGGGGTTCGAATCAAGGAGATTGTCGTGCATAAGAAGCTACGATTAAGGAACCGGGCTGATTTCAGCCGAGTTTATCGGTTTGGTAAGTCTTTTGCGAACCGCCAGCTTGTTGTTTATTGGTCGAATAAACCGGATATTGAACGATTCCGGCTTGGCGTTTCAGCTAGCAAGAAAATTGGCAATGCCGTTGTCCGCAATCGAATGCGCCGGATGATCAAGGAGATTGTCAGGCTGCATGAGGCTAAGATTAGGGATCATGTAGACATTATTTTTATCGTGCGAAAAGGCGCAGTCGGGATGGAGTATCAGGAGTTGGAGAAAAGCGTGCTTCATGCCCTTCGCAAAGCCTCGCTGCTCAAGCCTTCCAGACCGTAGGGATGCTTGTTTATTTGTCCTTTTAAATATGTTATGATTTACGATGAATGGATAGGTTAAGAGAGGGGTTTTGAAGTGTCGCGTTTTAAGAATAACAGAAGCAAGTGGCTTCTCCTCATTTTAGCGATCGGTCTTGTTGTCGTGCTTGCCGGTTGTGGACAAGTTACGAATAATGCTACGACAACTGAAAATATGCGTAACAGCGGTTCTTGGTGGACTGCGAATGTCGTTTATTACTTCTCATTTGCTTTGGATACGTTTGCGGATTGGTTTGGCGGAGAATATGGTTTGGCGATTCTCGTTCTTACCATTATTGTTCGAACGCTGATTTTGCCTCTGACGCTTAAGCAGGTCAAAAGTTCAAAATCGATGCAAGCCATTCAGCCTGAATTAGCGAAGATTAAGGAAAAGTATAAGGATAATCCAGAACTGCAGCAGCAAGAGACGATGAAGCTGTTTCAAGAGAACGGTGTTAATCCGATGGCCGGCTGTTTCCCTTTATTGATTCAAATGCCGGTATTCATCGCACTATATAATTCGATTTACAATAACTCGGCGATTTCTACACATTCATTCTTATGGTTGCAGCTGGGTGAGCCGGATAAACTGTTTATTCTGCCTGTAATTGCGGCGTTGACGACATTTATTCAAACCAAAATGATGTCGAGTATGAACCCTTCGGGCATGCAAGGACCCATGCAGTTCATGATGCTGATCTACCCTGTGCTGATTTTCATCATGGCCTACAATTTCCCTGCAGCACTTCCTCTATACTGGGTGTACAGTAACCTATATACGATTGCGCAAAACTATTTCATTTATCGCAAGAAAGATCCTGTCGTGGCTACGGCTGGTGGTAATGGCAGCGATGGAAGCGGCGGATCTAAGTCGAAAAAGGGCGGTTCCAACTTAAAAGCCGGTCATCCCGGCAAAGGAGCCAAGGAGGCCAAAAAGTCGAAATGAATAAAATTGTGACGTCGGGAAAAACCGTTGAAGAAGCTGTAAGACAAGGATTGGCCAAGCTCGGCACTACCGAGGACAAAGTCGCCGTGAATGTGTTGGAGCAGCCGTCAAAAGGATTCCTGGGGCTGATCGGTGTCAAGGAAGCCAAGGTAGAGTTAACCTTGCTTGAAGAGACCCCGTCAGAACCGCTTCAAGGAAGCCGTTCGAACGATGCTGTTCCTATGACTTATAAAGAGGATGAGGTTAGCGACGGGCGGGATCCTTATGAGGAGGCGGCGTCATTTGTTCGGGACGTCGGCGAGAACATGGGTCTTCAGGTAAATGTAGAGGTACAGCATAAGAAGGATAATACGGTGCTAAACATTTCCGGTAATGATTTGGGATTACTGATCGGGCGTAGGGGGCAAACCCTTGATGCCCTGCAATATTTGGCGAATATTATCGCTAACCGTTATTCCGATAGCTTCGTTCGTATCGTGCTTGATGCGGAGAATTTCCGGGAACGCCGGAGAAAGACGCTCGAGGATTTGGCCGTCAGGCTTGCTGGTCGGGTGATTCGCACCCGTAAAGAGCTGGCTCTTGAACCGATGTCGCCGCAGGAGCGCAAAGTGATTCATTCCAAACTTCAGGATCACCCAGAGGTTAAGACTTACAGTAAAGGTGAGGAGCCTAACCGGCGTGTCGTAATCGCCCTGAAGCAGAGTAAATGAATGAGGACGCAATGACGTTGTTTCGGCAAATGTCATTGCGTCTGTTTTTTATTGTGGATCTCAACCCACCCAAACCCTCCCTTACGGTAAGGGAGGGCTCCCAAGGCTTGCGGTCCTCGGGACACTCGCAAATTGGGGTAACGTAGGAGTAAAAGAGGCGCACCTGCATCGCTGTTCCCTTCGGGAATGCGCTTGGGTTTGTGTAAGGCACGCTTTTCCCCCTTCGGGTACGTCTTACTTTTGGAGCACCCGGGTAACCTGAAAACATGCTGCAGGCACTTCTGCTGTAGACGCCCTCGAGCATGGGTTGGCGAAGGGAGTCGCTATCGCCCTAACGGGCACGCTTTACTTGCGACGTTCCTGCAGGCGTAGGAGTCGGGTTGGTGCTAGTGTGATCTACCTGTGTGCAAGGAGACGCCGTTTCCTGCAGAAATGCGCTTAAGCTGGCGCAAGGAAATGTTGGCGATCCTCGGGAGTAGAATTGGTAGTTAGGATAGAGGCGCTTACTGTCACGGGTTGAAGTATGAACTGTCCCTTTGGGATGCGTTTGGTTGCAAGCGGGAATTATAGTGTTTGAATGTGGTCTAGCTTATGGGGGGTACCCGAAAGAGCATCGAGACCACGCGAGGATGATTATTTAATAGTTGAAAAGATTAGCATAGCAGGCCATTTGAATTCGGAGAAGCGCTAGCGTTCGTCTTTGTCGTCGGATTATAGCCGCTTAGGAATTCATCAGATCCTGATAATCTGACGACAACAGCGATCGTAGGATCAACCGGAATGCGTGGCGGCTAACATTTTCACCAGAAGTTCTTTTCACACGCCAACCCTGTTACCGCACAGCTTCCCCGAAAAGCAGAATGAGCATTTTTATTTTATAAATCACGAGGTGAATTAACCATGTTGAGCGATACAATCGCTGCCATATCAACGGCAGTGGGTGAAAGTGGGATTGCGGTCATTCGTGTCAGTGGACCGGAGGCGATTGCTGAAGTAGGAGCATTGTTTCGCTCCAAGAAGCCGTTGACAGATGTGGAGAGCCATACTGTTCATTATGGCTTCATTATACATCCAAAGACGCAGGAAAAGCTGGAAGAGGTGCTGGTGTCGGTGTTCCGCGCGCCGCGTTCGTTTACGACGGAGGATGTTGTGGAAATCAGCACGCACGGTGGGATCATTTCCGTCAAGCGGGTGATGGATCTTCTTCTGCTGCAGCCGAATATTCGCCTGGCAGAGCCGGGCGAGTTCACGAAGCGGGCCTTCTTGAATGGGCGAATCGATTTGTCGCAGGCGGAAGCGGTCATTGACTTGATCCGCTCCAAGTCAGATCGGGCATTCTCGGTTGCCCTGAAGCAGGTGGAGGGTGATTTATCTCGCAAAATCACTGCCCTGCGCCATACGCTGGTGGAGACGCTGGCACATATCGAGGTTAATATCGATTATCCCGAGCATGACGTCGAGTCGATGACGACGCAGTTCATCAAGACGAAATGCACGGAAGTGACCGAGGGGATTGATCAGCTCCTTAAGACGGCAAATCAGGGCAAAATATTGCGTGAAGGCATTACGACGGCGATTGTTGGGCGACCAAATGTCGGTAAATCTTCGCTCTTGAATGCTTTGGCTAGAGAGAATAAGGCGATTGTTACCGATATTCCCGGAACTACCCGGGACGTGATTGAAGAATACGTGACGATCAACAATATTCCACTCAAGCTGCTGGATACAGCGGGAATTCGCGAAACGATTGATGTCGTGGAGCAAATCGGAGTAGAGCGCTCCAAGGCTGCGGTGAATGAAGCAGATTTGATATTGCTAGTGCTCAATAACGCTGAGCTGCTTCATGAAGACGAGATTCATTTGATGGAGCAGCTGAGAGGGAGGCAGACGATTGTACTGCTGAATAAGATTGATTTGCCCCAACAGTTGAACAGGGAGGTTGTCAGCCGTTATTTCCCGGAGGAAGCCATTGTAGAGCTGTCCGTGAAGACGGAGGAAGGTCTTGATTATTTGGAAGAAGCGATCTCCAAGCTATTTTTCGGGGGACAGCTGGAGTCCGGGGATCTTACTTACGTCAGCAACGTACGTCATATTGCCCTGCTGAATAAGGCGAAGCAATCGCTCGCAGATGCTTATGAGGCTGCGGATATCGGCATTCCGATCGATATTCTGCAAATTGATGTACGGTTAGCGTGGGAACAACTGGGCGAAGTGATCGGCGATGCTGCGCCAGATGCTTTGATTGATCAGATTTTCTCCCAATTTTGTTTAGGAAAATAGTTTCTCGCACGTATGACCTGCGTTCATTCATGGTATGATGAAAAAGAACGTTTTTGAATAATTTAATTTTAAATTAAATGTTGGTGTCTACTATATAACCATTGAAATTAAAGGGGGTTTTAGGATGGGATTTGAAGCAGCAGAATACGATATCATCGTCGTCGGTGCTGGACATGCAGGCAGTGAATCGGCATTGGCTGCAGCACGTATGGGCTGTAAAACACTGCTGGTGACGATTAATCTGGATATGGTCGCTTTCATGCCGTGTAACCCCTCCATCGGAGGGCCGGCTAAAGGCCATGTAGTAAGAGAAGTGGATGCCATTGGCGGTGAAATGGGCCGTAATATCGACAGAACATTCATTCAAATGCGGATGCTGAATACAGGCAAAGGACCTGCGGTTCACGCGCTTCGTGCCCAAGCGGATAAGGTGTTGTATCAGCATACGATGAAAGAGACGCTGGAGAGGCAGGATAACTTAACGCTGCGCCAAGGCATGGTTGAGGATTTGATCGTGGAGGATGGCAAATGCGTGGGCGTTATTACCCAGACGGGGGCCGAATATCGTAGTAAGGCGGTTGTGTTGACGACAGGCACCTATTTGCGCGGAAAAATTATTATGGGTGAGCTGGCGTATGAGAGTGGGCCAAACAATCAGCAGCCTGCCGTTAACTTATCTCATAGTTTGAAAAAACTTGGCTTCGAGCTCGTTCGCTTCAAGACAGGTACACCGCCTCGCGTTCATCGGGATTCCATCGATTTTTCGCAGACGGAAATTCAACCAGGGGATGAGAACCCTAAATTTTTCTCATATGAGACAAAAAGCTCGGATAATGAACAGATGCCGTGCTGGCTGACTTATACTTCGGCGGAGACGCATGAAATCATCAATGCGAATTTGCATCGTGCACCGATGTTCTCCGGTATTATTGAAGGGACAGGTGCTAGATATTGTCCTTCTATCGAGGACAAAATCGTTCGATTTAGCGATAAGCCGCAGCATCAGGTCTTTCTGGAGCCAGAAGGAAAGAATACAGCAGAGTATTATGTTCAAGGACTATCGACGAGTATGCCAGAAGAGGTTCAGGAGCAAATCGTTCGTTCGGTACCTGGTCTGCAAAATGCCAAAATTATGCGTAACGGCTATGCGATCGAATATGATGTCATCGTACCGACACAGCTGTGGCCGACGATGGAGACGAAGCAGCTCCCTGGCTTGTTTACTGCGGGACAAATTAATGGGACATCCGGATACGAAGAAGCATCGGCTCAAGGAGTTATGGCAGGAATTAACGCTGCTCGCAAGGTTCAAGGCAAAGAAGCTATCGTTCTGGATCGTTCCCAAGGGTATATCGGGGTATTGATCGACGACTTGGTAACGAAAGGAACAAATGAGCCTTACCGTTTGCTGACATCGCGTGCAGAATATCGTCTATTGCTTCGACATGATAATGCTGATCTAAGACTGACTCAAATCGGTTATGATATCGGTTTAATTTCACCAGAGCGTTATACGCAATTCCTGGATAAGAAGGAGAAGGTGGAGCAGGAGGTGGAGCGGCTTCGCACCACCAAGGTTCGTCCGGTGGACATCAATCCTTTGTTGGAGTCGATCGGATCTGCTCCGATTCAGGACGGCAGCAATTTGATGGCGATATTGCGGCGTCCAGAGGTCACTTATGCGCATATCCATCAATTTTCACCGTCTGAGGTTGTTTTAGATGAAGAAATGATGGAGCAGGTTGAAATTCAAGTGAAGTATGCTGGATATATCGAGAAGCAGCTGCTTCATGTTGAAAAATTGAAAAAAATGGAAAGAAAGAAACTCCCTGAAAATATCAAGTACGAGGATATCCAAGGTCTGGCTATCGAAGCACGTCAGAAGTTAGCGAAGATCCGGCCGCTCTCCGTCGGGCAAGCTTCACGGATTTCAGGGGTATCACCAGCTGATATTTCCATTCTACTTGTTTATTTGGAACATTATAATCGGGTTACCGCTGCAGGAGGATAAGTGATTGGATCAAATACAATCTCAATTTCAATTATTGCTTCGCGATCAAGGAATCGAAGTCGATGCGGAGCAACTAACCCAATTTGAAACATATTTCAAAGAATTGGTTACTTGGAATGAAAAGATGAATCTAACGGGGATTACTGAGCGCGACCAAGTTTATGTGAAGCATTTTTATGATTCACTCTCCTTGTCTTTTTATGTGAACATGAAAAATGTTCATTCTTTGGCTGATATCGGTTCTGGAGCTGGATTTCCAGGCATTCCCCTAAAAATTTGCTTTCCACACATCAAGCTTACGATTGTAGATTCACTGAACAAGCGGATTCAATTTTTGCAAAATATTGTAGATAAGCTGTCGCTAGAGAATGTTGAGCTTATTCATGGCCGAGCAGAGGATGTTGCTCGCAAGCCACAATATCGCGACCAGTTTGATTTAGTAACGGCTAGGGCAGTAGCACGGATGGCTGTATTAAATGAATTCTGCCTTCCTTTCGTTAAAGTAGGCGGCACTTTTGCGGCGATGAAGGGGAGTGATCCACGTGAAGAGGTGGAGGAGGCAACACGCAGTATGAAGGTGCTTAATGGCAAGCTATTGAATAGTCATCACTTCACCTTACCTATGGATAGCTCTGATCGCCATATCATTCTTGTAAAGAAAATCGCGGCGACCCCAAAGGCCTATCCTCGAAAAGCCGGAACGCCCTTAAAAACACCCATTATTTAATTGCACAGTTAATTTTAACGATAAATTATGATCCTTCCAGCAAAATGTTCCACGTGAAACATCATAGCTGGGGGATCTCTTCTTCATGTCAGGAAATCAGGAAAAATAGCTGAATAAGAGAATAGGATTATAGTTAAAAAAGTGGTAGAATAGATATATCGATCATCATTTGTCCGATGTTAGTTGATTTCTACGAAAATACTTCAATCTATCATTTCACAATGTTTGTCGTAGAGCATTGTTCGTAGAAACTCATTGATGAAATACTACCAGTTATGAGAGCATTCACCTTGCGCGTATACATAGGTGATCGATTTTCTCGTCGGGACTATTTCAAGATTATAGAACCTAAAGTCTTCATTTTTGCTTGAAATTCTATAGTCGTCAGAAATCTACTGCTAATAGCGGTCTGTCTACTAAGAAATTACGTCGTTAGACGGTTTTCTCTAGATATATGAAAGTATGCAATTTGAAGCTTCCACTTTCTTATATCGCCGGAAAAACTGCCGCCAAACGTGGTCTGTCTTTCTTTGAAAGTATGTTGATAGACGTTTTTCTTACCGTTTACTGTGCAGCTTTCCCTTTACTTTAATTAACAAGGAAATGCAGCCCATAAGGTCAATGCCTTATGACACTATGAAATTAGGTGGTAATTTACGGAATGAAAGAACAATTTTCGAAATTGTTTGGTTTTACCGAACGAAACAGCGGAGATGAAGTGAAACAAATTCCGGTTGGTGAGATTGTAAGCAGTCCATACCAACCAAGAACTATTTTTGACGACGATAAAATCGAAGAGCTATGCCAGACGATTAAGACGCATGGTATCATTCAGCCGATCGTAGTCCGTCAACGAAATGATAAATATGAGCTTATTGCTGGAGAAAGACGTTGGCGAGCAGTGGTGAAGCTAGGTTATGAGACGATTCCTGCAATTTTACGGGACTTTAATGATTCTCAAGCCGCTTCGATCGCTTTGATTGAGAATCTGCAGCGAGAAGGACTCACTTCGATTGAGGAAGCTCTTGCTTATCAAAACCTGATTGATTTGCATCAGCTAACCCAGGAGAGCTTGGCTCAGCGTCTAGGGAAGAGTCAGTCAACGATAGCTAACAAAATTCGGTTGCTTCAGCTTCCTGAGCAAGTGAAAACATCGCTTATGGAACGTAAAATTACGGAGCGGCATGCACGGGCTTTATTATCATTAGATACCGAGGAACTCCAATTAAAGGTATTGGATGAGATCATCAGCAAAGAATTGAATGTGAAGCAGACCGAAGCTAGGGTAGCTTTTTATAAAGAAGTCGCTAAGAATAAGAAGGCACCTAGACGGATTTCGTTCTCGAAGGATGTTCGCTTGGCCTTAAATACCATTCGTCAATCGATCGATATGGTATCTGGCTCTGGAATGCAAATCAAGACTTCAGAAAAGGATCATGAAGATCACTATGAAATCGTGATTCAAATTCCTAAAAGATAATGTGTGATTCTCGCTGACCATAACCGCGAGGTTGAAGGTCAGCTTCTTTTTCGGCAAAATGGCTTGAGTCATCCGGGTTCATTTCCATCTAACCGAACATGCAGCTAGCGGGAATGATCTTAATTAATGAAGTATTACATGATAGGATGACTTTGTTGTCTTTTTGTAGCTTCAGCTTAGTGGATACTGCCTAGATTCATACTACAAGAAGATTTTTAACGGATACTGAGGTGAAATAGATTGTCTAAAATCATTGCCATTGCTAATCAAAAGGGAGGAGTCGGTAAAACGACGACCTCCGTTAACCTCGGGGCAGGACTTGCTGCGATCGGTAAAAAAGTTCTGCTCATTGATATTGACCCGCAGGGAAATACGACAAGTGGAGTCGGTATCAACAAGGCCGATGTTGCCAATTGTATTTATGATGTGCTTATTAATGAAGTCAATCCAAAGGAAGCGATTGCTTCAACGCAGGTGGACGGGCTGGATATCATTCCTGCTACCATTCAACTGGCAGGTGCGGAAATTGAACTTGTACCAACGATCTCACGTGAAGTCCGCCTTAAGAAGTCGATTCAACAAGTCAAACATATGTACGATTATGTACTTATAGATTGCCCGCCATCACTTGGTATTCTAACCATAAACTCTTTGACGGCGGCTGATTCAGTATTGATTCCTATTCAGTGCGAATATTATGCGCTTGAGGGATTGAGTCAACTTCTGAATACGGTGCGTCTTGTTCAGAAGCATCTAAATACATCCCTTCAAATCGAAGGTGTTCTGTTAACGATGTTTGACGCTAGAACGAATTTGGGAATCCAGGTCATTGAAGAGGTTAAAAAATATTTTCAACAAAAGGTTTATAAAACCGTTATTCCACGTAATGTTCGCTTAAGTGAAGCACCATCGCATGGTCAATCGATTATAACGTACGATCCCCGGTCTAAGGGAGCGGAAGTATATTTAGAGTTGGCAAAGGAAGTGGTCTCTTATGAGTAAGCGATTGGGGAAGGGTCTGGATGCGCTGATACCATCACTCTCCATTCAAGATGATGATAAGGTGGTGGATATTCCACTGAATCAGCTTCGGGCCAACCCGTACCAACCACGTAAGACATTTGATGAAGATGCTATTCGTGAATTGGCGGAGTCGATCCGCCAGCATGGAGTCATTCAACCTATCATCGTTAGAAGTGTTTTGAAGGGCTATGAAATAATAGCGGGGGAGCGGCGATTCCGTGCCTCTCAATATTGCGGCAATGATACGATTCCGGCTGTAGTTCGATCTTTTTCAGATCAGCAGGTAATGGAGATTGCTTTGATCGAGAACCTGCAGCGCGAAAATTTGAATGCGATGGAAATTGCGGTAGCCTATCAGGGCTTAATGGATCAATTCCAGCTTACACAAGAAGAGCTATCATTGAAGGTAGGCAAGTCGCGTTCTCATATAGCAAACTTCCTGCGTTTGTTATCGCTGCCGGAAGAAGTGAAGGAATATGTTTCACGTGGAACATTATCCATGGGACATGCCCGAGCTCTTGTCGGTTTGAAGGATACAACGACGATTAAGGAACTAGCTAAGCAATGTATCGATCATGAGTGGAGTGTACGAGAGCTTGAGGATGCAGTTCAACAGATAGATCGCAAGAAGAAGGATAAGCAGAAAGCAGTATCTCAGAGGCGAGATCCTTTTATAGAAGAAGTTGAAGGGAGCCTGCGCGAAAGGTTCAAAACAACTGTGAAGATTAAAGCAAGTAAAGATAAAGGTAAAATTGAAATTAATTATTATAGTCAACAAGATCTTCAAAGATTACTTGATCTACTCTCTTGAGAAAAATTTAGGATCTGTGTAGTTTAGCGGGTATAAAGATTGCTATAATTACTAGAAATGCTGCTGCAAAACGCAGTCTGGTTCATTTCAAAGTACATTGAAAGACAGCTTTTATCTAATGTTATTGCGGATGACATATTCGTCTTGTCTGAGGGATGTTCAGTCTCTGCAGCGGAGGGGTATGTCATTTTTTGATCTTAAAAACTAGAGGGTTGAGTGAAGTAATCGCCGATATGACATTAGCAAAATGGCTGTAAATTGATAGTTTAAGTAGAGTTAAAAAAAGTTAGACAAAGGCTGCTAAGTTAAGGAGGGGAGTTCTCTGGAAAAGCAATCTGTCATTTATTTTGATCATGCTGCTACGTCATGGCCTAAACCGCCGGCGGTAGGGGAGGCCATGATGAAGATTCTTAATGGTCAGGCTGCTAGCGCCGGGCGAGGGAATCATAATATGGCCCTTCAAGCGGGAAGGGTAATGTATAATGCTAGACGATCGCTAGCGACATTGTTTCACATATCCAATCCAAATGACATTGTTTTCACCTCCAATACAACCGCTGCGTTGAACCTGGCCATCAAGGGTTGGCTAAAGCCTGGGGATCATGTGATTGCTACAATGGTCGAGCATAATTCGGTGAGGAGACCGTTAGAATATTTAAAGAGAGTTATTGGAATTGAAGTCGATTATGTGAGCGTAAATGATTCGGGGCAATTGGATATGGAGATTGTCAGAACCTCATTTCGTCCAGAAACGACGTTGGTTATTTGTTCCCATAGCTCGAACTTGTTGGGGAGTATTATGCCTCTTTATGAACTAGGGCGTCTAGCCCGTGAGCACGGAGCAATCTTTCTGGTGGATGCGGCTCAGACCGCTGGGACGTATCCTATTCACGTTGCAGAGATGGGAATTGACTTGCTTGCCTTTCCAGGGCATAAGGGCTTGCTTGGTCCACAGGGCACAGGAGGTTTGTATATTTCTCCTCAGGTAGAGCTAGAGCCGCTGCTGCATGGAGGGACAGGGAGTCAATCCGAAGAGCTAGAGCAGCCTACAGTCCGGCCAGATCGTTATGAGGCGGGTACAGCGAATACGGTTGGCATTGCCGGCTTGGCAGCTGGCGTGAATGTTGTTCTCGAATATGGGGCAGAACAAATTTATGAACGGCAGTGGCAGCTTGTCCAATTTATGATGGAGGAGTTAGCCGGGATGCCGGGAATATCCTTGCTTGGCCCGAAGCTGGGTGAACCAAGAACAGGGCTTCTGTCTTACAATGTAGCAGGCAGAGACGCTGCGGAAGTTGCTTTTCTGTTAGATAGAGAATATGGTATCGCTGTCCGCGCCGGGTATCATTGCACACCACTTGGACATATGGCCGCAGGAACATCAGAGGGCGGCGCTGTTAGAGCTAGCGTAGGGTTTGATACGACGGAGAAAGAGGTTGAGTCATTCGTACTAGCCATGCGGAAAATTTCGGATCAATGACATAAACATAGGGGAGAGGAAGCATGCAAGAATGGAATGAGCTCATTCTGGAGCAGTTAGTATGGGTTGTAATTGGATTAGTGATCGTCGTGGTTTGGCTGCTCATCTGGAATTTGCTTCAAGGCAGTAAGCTCCGGAAGATCCGTCGTAAATATGAGTTGATGATGCAGGGTGCGGGGGTAGAAGACCTAGAGGGATTGCTCATCGATTTGAAGTTGCAGCAAGGCAATTTGGAGGATGCACAGGAGCAGCAGCAGAAAATCCTCGAACAGCTTCAAATGCTGGTGCCGAAGCAGAAAGCAAAAATCGGCATGAAGCGCTATAACGCTTTTGCCGAGCGTGGAAATGATCTAAGCTTTTCCATCGCGTTTATAAATGACGAGAAGGATGGAGTCGTCATGACTAGTATATATAACCGGGATGGCTCTCATGTATATGCCAAACCGTTAACCAAAGGGGAATCCCCGCATGCGCTTTCTCCAGAGGAAGTCGAGGTTATTGCTCTTGCCGCGCAAGGGGGATAAATCCTTTATGCCATTCTTTAATGGCTGAATAAAGACTACTGGCAATAATATCAGATAACCGCATGACTAGACTAAGTCGAGTGTTCTGCAACACAAAATATTCCATGAAGCCGCCGACATTGACGATGCCTGTAAGATGGATATCGCCAACCGGCGGTAATTCTTTATTAACGCCTGCTCCAGGACGCAGAGGGCCTTGGACGACTTGGATCGATCCAACGCTTGTGGTTTGACCGAGGCAGGCATCAATTCCAATGATATAAGGATCTACAAATGTGGTATTTATTTGTTGGAGAGTATCTTTCAAATTCATTGCATGCACAGGCTCTTCTAATGTACCGTACAAATGAAAGTATGGGCATTTATATTTGGACAAGGAAGTGCCGACTAGAGGGCCGAGGCAATCACCGGTTGAACGATCCGTGCCAATACAGACGACGACGATTTCCTGTCCGGGTGCGATTTGTGCAAGGTGAAGCAGCAATCGATGGATGATGGCGGAATGAATGCCCGGCTCTGTATGGGGTATTTTTAAATAAGGAATCTCTTGTCCTGTGTGCGAAGGATTTAGCTGAGACATCGAAATCTCCCTTTCCGCTTAGAATTATCCGTTATAGCTGCCGGAGCACCGGAATATATGCTATTAGGAATAATAGATAGTATATGGAAAAAAGAACATTTCTATACTCCGACTAAAGTATCGCTTATAATAGGGGGCTAAAGCAGTGCATACGTGGTTAGTCATGGCGTTTGATTCAACGCAGCAAGCATTAAGAGCCGAGATGCTGCTAGAATATGCAGAAATCGAAATCGACCTGTTTCCGACACCGAAAGAAATCACGGCTGGTTGCGCTCTATCGATTCGATTTCCAGAGGAAGCGCTTCTTACTGTAAAGGAGATCATCGTTCAAGAGCAAGTGGATATACGGGGAATCTACACCCCATTAAAATCAGGTTATGACAACATCGAATTGTAGGAGGATGTAGATGGCACTACTAACTACTATGACAGAAATTGATTCTGAGAAAGTAGACACTGCCAAAGAAGCGCTTGAGGCGGCTGTAACCTGGAAGGATAAGCTGTGGGAATGGTTGACCAATGTAGATATGTGGGAAATGGTCATGTTTTCAGCCTTGCGGATCATTGTTATATTTATATTGACGCGAATATTTATTAGAGTCATTTATCGGATCATCGATCGCTCTTTAGAGAAAAAGGAGCACAGTCGATTGAAGGTGAACCCTCGCAGGTTAGTTACTGTAGGTGAGCTGCTTAAAAATATTACTTGGATTACAAGCAACTTCATTATGGTCATGCTCGTACTTGGCGAAATCGGTTTTCAGCTTGCGCCGCTGCTTGCCGGAGCTGGGGTGCTCGGCTTAGCCATTGGTTTTGGGGCTCAGAGCCTGGTGAAGGACGTGATCACAGGCTTCTTCATCATACTGGAGGATCAATTTGCGGTAGGCGATGTGATTCAAACTGGCAGCCTCAAGGGGACGGTAGAAATGATTGGGCTTCGTTCCACACGGCTTGTAAGTTGGACTGGCGAAGTGCATATTATCCCGAATGGCATGATTACCAACGTGACGAATTATTCGTTAAACAACGCAATGGTTGTTGTGGATTTTCCATTCAGCAACACGAAGAAACTCGAAGATAGTATTAGCTTGCTGAAAAGGGCGATGCTAAAATTGAAGGAGAATGATCCTTATACCCCTGAAGCACCGCATGTGGTTGGCCTTCAGTCACTGTCAGCCAGCGAATTTGTCATCCGCATTGCAATAGAATGCATGCCGGCGAGGAGAGAAGAAATGGAGCGGCAAATTCAGACCTATGTTAAGCAGGCCCTTGAAGAGGCAGAAGGGTTAGCACTGACAGATGGGGAATAGACATATTTTATTTTAATATAAAGAATGGAATATTCATCTTAAATCGGCGGTAATTTAAAATAATTAAGGAAGAAGTAGGAGAGGAATGTAGATGGAGCGTAAATCGTTTGGGCTGGGCGATGTGGTCATGATGAAGAAAAATCATCCTTGCGGCAGCAATGAGATGGAAATTATTCGTATGGGGATGGATATCCGGATTAAGTGTGTTGGCTGTAAGCACAGTGTACTCGTCCCAAGAGCAAAATTTGAGAAAAATATGCGAAGAGTTATTCGTCCGGCCGCAACTGGAGAAGAGGGGATGACAACCCAAGATCCATCTTAATCGATAATTATTTGTTGGGTGATTGAGGCATAATTATTTAAATAAACACATAAAATAAGGAACCCATGTTCGCTTGAAAAATTGAGTGGTTTATGATATGCTCATTAGTGCTGTGGAAAGGTACCCAAGAGGTCCAAGGGGGCTGACTCGAAATCAGTTAGGCGTGTCAAAGCGTGCGTGGGTTCGAATCCCACCCTTTCCGCCATCTCTCGTATACCGCGTCATTATCACGTTTTCAGTACGTTATGTGTACGGAAACTGGACGCAGAGAGCGCTAGATGATCCGAACATACCTGAATGATTCCGAAGTCTTCTACGTTAATAACGCGTAGGAGGCTTTTTATTATGGATAAACGTACGGGAAAGAAGACGATAAATCAGCGGACGCCCATTGCGGATGTCGGCCTGCCGTCTTATACGCTTGATGAAGCGGTTGATTTCGTGGTTAAGGTAAAGCGCGCCAATAACTTAAAAGAGCGGACTATCGAAGGTTATGTTAAGAATATGCGCTATTTTATCGAATGGGCCGAGGATCGTCACGGAGAGGTAACGATTATGGACGTTACTGCGGACATGCTTCGCGACTATGTGATTTGGTGCGCGAACGATAAGGAATATTACGCTGGTCATCCTTTTAAGGCGGAATTTATGAAGGGAAAGCGCGGCCTGTCTCCGGCATCAGTAAACGTGCGTATTCGCGTTCTAAGGACGTTCTTTGCCGTGTTGTACGACGAGGAGGTAATAGACCGCAATCCAGCCGCTAACCTGTCTCTAATGCGCCAGGACGTCGATACAGTTACGCCGTTGACCGATGATGAGCTTTACCGCTTCTTAAAGGCACCGGATCGTCAACAGTGGGCACAGTGGAGAGACGCGATTATTATGACGTTAATTTTGGATACTGGCCTCCGCCTGAATGAAATTTGTGCGTTAGAAAAACCGGAAATTGATTTCGTGCGGAAACTTATCGTACTTCCAGCCGCGAAGAATAAAAACCGCAAGTCTCGCGTTTTGCCTCTCTCAACGGAGACAGCGCGCCTATTGAAGCAGCTAATTACGGAGTCGGCGCAGCACTTCGAAACTACATATGTATTTACGACCAACTACGGCGAGCAATTAAGCGAGAAGACGATTCAAAAGGCGTTTGATAAGTACGCGGAAAAGGCGAAGCTCGGCCGTAATGTGTCGCCGCATGTCCTACGTCACAACTTCGCAACGATGGCCGCGGAGAATGGAATGAGTATCTTTCACCTTCAAAAAATTATGGGTCATGCGGACATAGCGACGACTCGCAAGTACGTCCAGATTAGCGAGGAAAGCATAGCGGACGAGCACCGGAAGCATTCGCCTCTTGCGCGGATTATGAAACGGGAGGGCGGACGCTAATGGCAACAGAACGCAAAGGCGGCATTGCTACGCCATTTTCCCGGTCGCCTCGATCCGGAAGTTATCGATCTAGCCGCGGATCAATACGCTACGATAACGGTTGACTTACGCACTAATTTGCCGCGGATCAATGTTGACAATCCGGTAGGCTTATTTGTTGACGCATATAAGACAGCCTTAGCGCAATATAAAGCGCTCCGGTACAAGCGTAAAAGGGCGGCGAATTGATAAGTAAACAAAACTCGTAAATCAAAATGTGGACATCCTTTAATGTTGCCTTAACAAGATATAGCTTGGTATAATATAACTGCGAGGTAAGAGGCTCGGTGGTGAAACCCTGGACACATATCAAGTTATAACTTTAATTATAGCAGCAATGATGCTAATGCTATCATTAATGAAGTTTGTTCTCGATTTATTTAAGGCATTAGAAAAGAAAAAGTAGCCGGTCTCTTGGCGGAGAAACCGACTACTGCGCGTCTTGCACTCTACGTTTTTAAATCTAATACCCTTACCTTGCAAACCTGCCGATAGCGATAAATTCGTTATCGGTTTTGTCATATTAAGTGTACACATTGTGGTTCAAAATATCAACATGTTAATATCCTTCTTGATTATTTTTTTTTAAATTAAGGAGGTTTTTAAATGGATAAGCGAGTAGGAAAAAATTATAAGTTCACCCGTTCCAGCAAGGCCGCCAATAAACCGTTAGATGATCTATTTGACATATTCTACGCGGGGAAGGTCGCAGAAGGGCGCTCTCCGCGAACTCTCGAAATGTACAGCGAGGGCTTCCGTTATTTGACCGAATACATGGAGAATGTCGGAGTCGAGCGAACGTTTAACGCAGTCACTCCGGATTTGCTTCGGTCTTATATAGCTTGGATGTTGCATGGTAAAAGAAAGTGGGAGGGACATGCACATAAGTCGGAGGAGGATAAGACCGTAGGACTGTCGCCAGTTACAGTAAATACGAAGATTAAACCTCTAAAAACAATGTTTCGTTATCTAAATGAGGAAGGCCATATAGATCATGATCCGTGTGCGCGAATTAAGAAAATACACGAACCTGAGAAGAAGATACGCGTGCTCACGGTAGGGGAGCTACAGAAACTTCTCGCCGCTCCAGATCGCAAAACCTACGCTGGATTTAGGGATTATGTTGCAATGAATGTATTAATTGATTCATTTGCGCGGATTGGGGAGATATTGTCGATCAAAAAGGCTGATATCGACTTTAAACTCGGAATGATCTGGTTTGATGAAAAAATAGTAAAGACACGAAAGGGCCGAGCAGTCCCGGTAACAAAGAGAACCTTGCGCTTGCTGAAAGAACTCATCAAAGAGAATGAGGATTTTGATACCGAGTATGTCTTCGTCACCAATTACGGTGAACCAATCCGCGACGATAGGCTTCGAGATCGCCTAAAACAGCACGCTAAAGCCGCAGGATTGAACGTTCGGGTACATCCGCATCTATTCCGCCATACGTCGGCTACGATGTTCCTTGAAAAAGGCGGCGACCTACGACACCTCGCAAGTATTCTCGGACATACCGACCTCCGCATGGTCATGAAATATACGCATTTGTCTGATCGCGCAATTAAAGCGCAGCATGAGCTATACTCTCCGATCAACGACGTGGTCAAACCGCTGAATAGGGAGCGGAAGAGAAAACGAAATAGCAAGTGATGTTTTTGGCTGCGGCTGGGGCGGGCGAATCCGTAACGCTGCAGGTAACGGGAGTGATCGGTGCCGTGGGCGCGTGTGTTGCGTATATGTTGGCGGAGGGGTACGCGGATGGGAACAGCGGGGATAGTAGCGGCGTAAGTGACTAGGATACAATCGAATAGATCGTAAATAGGGCGCATAAATCGCGCTGAACGAAACGAAGGGCGCAGATTCTCGGGATAGGTTCCGTTGAGTCTGCGCCTTTTTTTAAAAAAATAGTATGTATTACTCTAAATAATCCATCCAGAAATCCCATCTGCACAGCTATTAAAAAGAGCTTGATAGCGAGAATTACTGTTTTGTTCATCGTATTCTTCAAGAACGGCCGAAACTTCGCGCATTAAACTTATTCATCCTACGATCCCTATAACCTCAATCTTTGCTGTGATAATATCTTTCCAATATGTCACGGCGGTCATATCTAATTTATATTCTGAATATATACCTCCTCTATGGTTCATATCAAAAATAGTCTCCTCTAACCCATCTAGTAGATTATATTCTTTAATTTCACTATAATCAGGGTCTCTCAGTTCAGATGCCTGATATTCCCTCATTGATGAAACGAGATCCTTGGCTAATTTTTGAACTACTTCTTTGCGATCGATCATTTATACGCCTCCTAAATATGGTATAAGTATGATTTCAATAGACAGGTATTTATCACCTTCTTTTTGCTCGGCTAAAATTAACGCGTGATTTAACCGCTTTAACCTCGTACCCTTCCGTTCCTACCTATCCGCGTCTAAGGCGGCTAATTCCCCGTAAATTTTCCGTCAAAAACGCACGAAAAAGACCTCACGAGGTCAGGTTCATGTTGAACCCGAGCCTTAGTCGGCGGTCGGTATGTAATTAATGTTCAGTATCTTCTACAAGCATAATAATCTGGCTGATATCAGTAGTTCCCAACGCTTCCGCTATTTTCGCGATGTGTTCGAAGTTGATGTTCTCCCGCTTACCGTTTACAAGCTCCGAAATTGCCGCGCGTCGTACTTTAGATTTTACCGACAATTCGTTAAAAGACATTCCCTTTTCTAGTAATAAGTCTCCTAGTGTGACCTTTACTTTTAATGGCATTATAAAAACCTCCAAATTGGGTATTGACTGTACGTATAGGCGTACGTTATAATCGAACCAAGTAATGTACGCATATGCGTACAATTGATAGTATACAGCCTATTTTCACAAAACGCCATAGTTTTGTGCTAGTTCTTTGCACCCATTTTTAGGATTAGGAGGAATGAGTATGAAACTAGCGCAACCATTAAACGCACGTCACCGCGAACTGACCCGCGAGGCGAAGGTCACACGGGATCGCCTTTCACGGATGTTATCCGACTTTGACCGAGCGATCTCGAACATTTATCACGAACTTGAACGGGTCGACTTATCGCCAGATTCCGGCTATTATGCCGCGCTACTCCTGCAGGACGTTCTCCGCAAGCGTCGCGTAGTAAAAGACGAACTGGCCGGAATCAATCACCTTGCGTTGGTTCTGGAAAGCGCGCAATCAGACCTTGACCAACACATTAAGCGCAATAAGAAGCGTTCCCGTCGCTGGCATCGCGAATTAAATATCCGGCTTGAAATCGAGGACATAGGCTTATGAGATTTCACGCAGGAAAGGTAATTGACGGAAAGCTTTACGTAAAAACGAGCGGCGGTAACTGGATTGAGCTGCGGCTACTCACATATTAAAAATCGAGGAGGAACTTAGTATGAGGAAAATTAAAATTAAAGGCTGCGACGCGTTTATCATTAGGGAGGATTTGGCTGTACTTATAGATATTGAAGCGGAATGTGCGGTTATTTATCGGTTGTGCGATGACCGCATTGACCCGGATGGACTTTGTCTTGAAAGCCCGATAAGCCTAAAGGCGCTCCAAAAAATCTATACCGCGGATGACGAGCTTGACGTACTAATCGCGGCATTGGAGGGATAGGCGGATGGACTTTGTAAAAGTAACGGAGATTATCGAAGACATGGTCGCAGTAGGCGAGGTAGGGAGGCTTACACGGGATGGGATTAGGCTGTCCGAGTCGGTCGCGGTTTCTATCGATCTAAGTGCGCCCGGTACGTACTTAATAGTTGAACGCGTGGTGGAAATTGACGGGGAGATACACTCCAGCAATGAACCGGGTCAACTATTATTTGACGCTGTTTTACCTAAACATATCTCCATCCAGGAACTCGCCGGTATGACCGCGCTCGAATTTTTGGCGGTATCGGTCGGAGTTAAGGAGGTCACGTCATGATTACGGAAGAACACCGCTACACATGCGTCCTTGATCGCGACGGCTGGCGGATCACACTTAACGTCTATACCCCGCGCCAAGTATCGAAGGACAAGCTCCGGGCGCTTGCCATTGAGGAGGCGATCCGTGACCTTGCGCTCGTAGGTATTGACGCGCAGCCAGACGAGTTTACACCGGTCGCGTACGAGAATACACCGACATTCCGATGATGCCGCGGCCGCGCCAACGGTCGATGAGCGGAGGAAATACGGACGGGGTTGCCAGATGCGCCAACATTTCGGCAGCCCCTCCGGCTTATTCAGTAGAAAGGGCGTGCCAAGTGGGCGCCTTTTTTTGCTACGATGTCCCCTTTTAGCCGAGAATTGCGGTAATACTCGTTAAGCTCGAAAAATATTTCTGACAAAATGTGTGCGAAACGATGGCGGAGTCCGTTGGAATATAGTGAGAGGAACGAAAATAAATTCCGTAAAAGTGTGCGGTCAGACTGCGGACGTCGTTTTTATGGTTAAGTAGCCGCGAAATTGTTTTCGGAACAATGTCCCACTTCACGTTGTTTATGTCCCTATATAAAGTAAACGAATTAGGAGGCGGCAGCATGACAAACGATGTCCCATATTTCGGGATTTCTATCCTTATTATATTATGAAGGCGAAATATAACGGGGCTCTGTCCCAATTTATGAAGGTTCTGTCCGTATGTGTTATGAGCAGGAAAATCTCGGAGGGATGTCCCAAATCGCGCTTGTTTTGTGCCTATTTATAGATGAGCACAATAATATTTTTGCGTAAAATGTGCGGATTGAAATGTGTCCGGCAATAATACGATAGCTGCCGGTATTAATTCCGCAAAAGTGTGCGAAACAGAGCCGAGCGGCAACAAGGTAAGTGAGGGCCAGATAATATATTCATTATTGTGCGAAGCGGGCTCCTAACTTTCTATATTACAGTAAGCACAAAATTAATTTGCTTAAAGTGTGCAAGTCACTGATCTGTGTCGGATGTATTAGAGAGAGTGTAAGGCGGAATTTCCGCTCACTATAAATTAACGATAAGGGAGACGATGAGATGGGCGAAGTAGTTTGTTTTAAAAAGGCTATTAGGAAGAGAGCGCATAAAAGTAATATTCTTGACAGGTTAGAAAGAGAAGAACCCGGCACGGCTACTGTCCCTGCTATTCAACTCGCGGTAAAGGGACTGGTCTCTCATGTCGTTGAGCTTAGCTGTTTTGTATCGGAAGTTGTCGAGCTAATAGAGGAAGCCCCGCCCCTAACGTACGCTCCGGAAATTAAAACAAAGTATAAGCGTATAGTCGCGTTGTTCAACGAAAGAGCAGAAATTGCGATTAATGACCGCACAACGTCGCTGCACTTTGATCTTAAATCAGGTGTGGAAGAGCTGCAGGAGCTTGTTCAATTGGTCGGTAGCTATATTTATGAACCGTCCGCGAGTCTTCGAGAAGAGCTCGTAAAATATATCGAAGCATTTACAGGGTACGAAGAGACAGCGTAAAGAGTCTATAGTTTGGCGGACGTTAGGAGCATTCAAATAATTTTATAAGGAGACGATGAACAATGGAAATGATGACACGCGAAGGTTACGTACAGGCAAAGAGCTTAGAATGGGCGTTGGTTGGTAGTTCGTTTAAGGACGCGCGGGAAAGCCTCGGACTATCGGCGGCATTTGTAGCGAGCGGGATCGGTATTAGCGAAAGTACGCTACGGAGATTTGAAAACGGAACTCCGGTAATGGCGGCCAGGGTGATCGAAAAAGCTTACGAAATGTTCCTGTATTTACACAAGGCCGAGCAAGCAGGTTTTAGTAAGCACGTTCATGCGCCAGAGCTTCACGGTGTGGGGGCTCGTTTAGTTGTGGATTGGGAGTTGGGAGACGAAACTGCAGTCACAGTGTCGCGAATAGGAGGGCCAGTACTAGCTAAATTTGATATCGGAGACTTTGACGCGAACTGTACTCTCGCTATTGATTTATGTGATAAGTTGGGGGAACCGTATTTTGTTACCTATTAAGTTGTGAGAGAACGGAGGCGAATGCGGCATGAGCGAACTGCAGCAACTGGCACAGTTAGCAATTAAACAGAAAGAGAATGTACTAGGAAGTGAACGAGGCGGGTACTCCCCGTCTCTTCACGACCTCTTCCGTGTTCATTTGCGCGAGTTAGGCGATAAATACCGGAAGGGAGACGCGCGGGATGCGATATTCCTGCTGCTATATCTCCATTCGTACGCAAACGGAAAGGAATCCAACGACTATTACATGTGGGCGTATCCGACCGTCGAGAAGATTCGCCAAGATACGGGGATTCACGGAGATAGAATTAAACCGCTTTGTCAGATATTAGAGATTGAGGGGCTTTTGATAACGAAATTGCTTCCTTGGAGCGGAAACGTCAAGAAGGTTTATCTGCCGCTTTTTTACCCGAACAAGGAGCCGATTCCCATTAACGGAGCGGCTTAATCCCCGAATACGGGAACCGTCGTAATCCGTTTATAGGAAAGTAATAAGAACGAACTAACAACAACGAATAAACAAGAATAAACATTACGCGTCGTCATTCGTTTCACTCATTCCTAGCGGACGATTAATATATTAAAATCCTAATTCGCGGATAAGAGTATGAAATAGCTAAGAGATTTAGATGCGCGTAGAAGATTATTCGAAGAAGAACAGAACGATAATAGGGCCGGCTCCGTTTGCGGGAATCGCGTCCAATTAGGAGGAACCCCGTTTGAACAAATCATGTGAGATGTATCCGAACACGAAGCGCGCTGACTATCGCCGCCACGCTCACCACTCGATAGAAACACGCATTCAGGCCGCGAAATCAACCGCTGCCCATGTAACCGAGTATTATCGCGAGACACACGTCGGGGGCGACGGTAGATTACCGACATACGCCGAGACGTCGCGGTTGGAACGATTGGCTGATTACGTCCTGGCGGAAGATCATGCGAAAGGGTTGTCGCTGCGGGATCGTGCGAGACTCGCCGCCGACAAAGACGAAGAGACTCCGCAAGTTGGGAGCTGTGCCCGCCAGTATCTCGATCGTTTGTATTATCTCGTGTGCATTGGCGGAGAGCTAACGGAATACGAGCAACGGCGTGTTAAGGTCTGCGAAGTGTGTGGCTGCGAGTTTATCGATCGATCACGCCGGATTAATGCGAAAGTGTGCCGCTATCCGTGTCACGCAACTTATGGCACGCTCAAAAAGCGGCGGCAGCGGAATGATGGGGATATTCGTTTGCTTAGATACCGCGAGCGTCAGGACTTAGAGTATCCGTTCTACTCGCCGGCGGAACTTTTCGAAATTAGCCAGCGCGGGGAAAGTGTAACAGAGGATATCGGGGACGCGATAACGGTCGCAAAACTGCGCCAAGAAAGAGGGAGACGCATACCGACCGAGGTCACGATGGACTCGGACTTCGGATATTTCCCTAACGACTATAAAAGATGGCGGACGGAAGAAGACGCAGCAGCCTTGGCCGGATCGGTCGTTATTTACAACCTATATCAACCGCACGAAGAGGAAAGGGAGTTTTACCTGGGATATGCATCCTAATAGATGGGGAGAGAAAGGAATATCTTTTTTTTGCCCCAAAAGTAACGGATAGAACAAAAGGGGGTTTATGAAATGAGTGGGGACGCTGTGAGAGCAATTAGGATAAGCCAAAATATGGTGCAAAACGAATTTGCCCAAGCTTTAAACGTGTCTAGGTCATGTATTGCGGCGGTAGAGAGCGGGCATAGACCCGTATCCCATGCACTACGCATTAAGATCGCGCAGAAATTTGGCACCGGCGATGAAATTATCGAAGCAATCACGCGGGCTAAGGAATCCGCTAAACTTGCGCTATGACGGCGCTTATATTTTTGCACTTATACTTTAATAATTCACCGCGATATCGTAATACCGTACGAGGCGGACATCCTCGGTCAAGCCGGCGAAATTTAAGACGGAGGTAGACGGCAACACTCCGCAACAAGGAAGAAACGAAATGTTAAATCGTATTAAGACACTCGCCCGCAATCAATGCGCTAATTTCTGCGGCTCTAATGGCTGCCGAATCGAGCCAAACGGACAACCGCGCTGTAACTTTTACCGCGATGATCCGCAGGCCGCGCCGTTTATCGAAGCTGGTACGATCCGCTGCCTGTATTTTGAACATGCTGTGCTGCCGGTTGATTTAGCGCTATCAGACGCCTACTATGCTGCAGACTCGGAGCCCGGCGCCAAGTGCGTCACATGCGGATTACCATTTGCGCGGCGATCGAATAGACAGCGTTATTGTCCGTCGTGTGCGCAGGCTCGGCGTAGGGAGTTGGATCGGGCTCGGAAGGGACGTAAGACCGCCGATTAATTCCGTATTTAGACGTTTGAAAGCCGCGCCAGACGTGGGTTTGTAGGCGCCTAGTTACGAAGCAGGATAGATTATACTCATAACGTTAAAAAGGTGGTTTAAATGCGGAATATGTACGAGGTTGATTACGGCACAAAACGACCGCTTAAGTTCGAGGAGTTCGTTATCGATTGCCCGGAAGTCGATCGGCTGTTTGACGATATTGTCGTTTTTGTAGGCGGCTGGCTTAACGTTAGCACCTTCGCAAAGCTCGACGTCATTGGTCAATGCCGTTTGCTAGAGAAAACCGCGATTGAAGCGTGCAAGGCGCTTAAACCGACGCGAGATTACGGCGTTTCGAAGGCGGAAGTTAGGGATGCGATCGTAAGGGCGATTGAAATCCACGGAGGAGGCCGCCCTAAATGGCTAACGCAATAGTAGTAACCGCAATCGAACCGGCCGAATATCACCAGCGCCGCGTTACGTTGAAAAATACGAAGACTGGTCGAGAATATACGCTTTATTACGGGGACAGCGTTGGCGAGGCGACGATCCGGATGCAGGCGCCCTATATCGCAACGAAATATAACGGGAGGTAACAAGATGTTTATTGAATCGCATACATGGAAGGGCTTGCCTCATGAAGAAATGGCGGAGGTTCTTTCGCGAGTTGTTCCGACTCCATATAAATCAACGGTCGCACCGCCAAAGGAGAAACGCAAGAAAGTGCAGACCAACCTGTCAATTAAGCAGGGCGTTGTCAAAATGTTTGATATCGGAAGGGGATTCGGTTTTCTACGTGTTAAAGGTGAACCGGACGTATATTTTCATATCAGTAACGTGAGCGACGCGACCGATACGATGTATTTTATGCGCGGGGATCGCGTTAGTTTTGAACCCAGCGAGGACAACCGGGGCCGGCCGTGTGCCAAGGACGTGAGGCTTGTATCATGAGACCGATAATTATCGCTGGTTTCGTGGAGGTCGAAGGCGTTCAGCCGCTACTGGCCGCACAACTTTACGGAAAGGCTGGCGATTATCAGACATCCATTGCAGTGCCGTGTACCGATCCGGTCATGGCTGTTCAGCTTGCACTCGAAATGGCGGAGTTTGCTGGATTCTATGAGATCATCGACTTTCAGACTTCGGATCGGGGGTTATTCGCGTCTGCAATGGTAGAACCGGACATTAACGTCGAGATTTTACATCCTTCGGACACGGCACATCTTCGCCGGATTATTGCGGATAGTATTGAGGTATATCGTGATATCTACCCGGAGGAAATAGAGGAACAGCCGGAAGAGGAGTTAGCGACGCCTACCGGTTGGCGCAGCGTATTAGTGAGATTTTTGCAGTATCTAATTTCAAAAATTGAGAGTACGGAGGACGGAAAAAGTGAAGAAATTTGAAGCCATTGAGACATATAAGAAGCAGTCAGCAGAGATAGGACAGAGGCGTGCCGAGATGCAACGGCGGAAGCAGTCTGCGGTTGAAGAAGTACAGGCTTTGAAAGCTGAGTATACGGCAGCCGTGCGGAAATCAATAACGGAAGGCAAAGATAAAGCCGCGGAGATTGAGGAGCTAGACAGAAAGATCGAAGAGGCCGAGCGCACACTACGACGTGTAGAAGCAGAGGTAAACATTGGCCTAAGCCTTGCGGGGCCGCTTGGTGGGCACGACGGAATTGTTGATGCTTGGAATACCGATTTTTATCCAAACGAGGTAATGGCGGAAACGCTAGAGCCAGCATTGGCAAAGTTGAACGCCGCTGCCGCCGCTTATGCCGATGAGTTTGAGCGGATTCTATCACTAGTCGAGGAAATTGATGCGGTATATGAGGACGCGAAATCAACACTAGGCTCCGGGTACGAGTATAAACTTGTCTCTATTAAGGGGCAAATGCAGTCAACGAATAACCCGGTAGTTAGAGCCGGTCTTACTCCGGACGACTTGGCGCAACTTGCACGCGGCGAGCGACCGACGAAATTCCCGACGTCGGGAGGTAAGGCGTAATGGAGCTCGGAACAACACTATCGCAACTCGAAGAAATGAAGGTACTCGCCGCTGGGAATCCGCGTAAAATTGCGGACTACGCTCTCGCCAAAAAACGATACGAAGAAACGGTCGCGGAGTTCTTTAACGAAGAATCTGGCGTTAAGTTTTACGCACATCCGACTGAATCATATATCACTGAACTCGAAGCCAAGGCGGAGAAAACCGGCGATCCCAACGATAAGGCCCGGGCGGCTATCATGCGTGACCGTTTCGCGCATTACGCGAAGGAAAAAACGCAGCATATCGACTGGCGCATTTCTCGCGAACGTCTCCATGACTTACTCGATTCGGGCGGTAAGGTCACACAAAAAGACATTGACGAGGCGTATCGGGTCGCGCGCCACAATCCGACGCCCGAAATGTCCTCGTTGTATTCGCGTCTGAAATCCGTTAAACAGGCGCAAGAGGAAGGTACCTATCAGCCGCCAGCCGCACCGGAACCGCCGAAAGTAACAGCGGAAGACGTAGAAGCAGCGCGAGAAGAGGCGCAAAGGACGTCGTCAACGAAGGATATCGCGAAGTACGCTGCTTTAAAACGAAAATACGAAGGGGTTGTTTAATTAATGTCTTACCAACAACATATCCAAAATGCGAAAGATTTAATTTATGGAAATTCAGTGATTGAAGCAGTTAGGCCAATTTTTAGCCAGGTAAAAGAATCGGCCAAGGAGGTGCAGTTAGACCCTGCATTATCAGGCATCGGCATTGCCCAAAAACAGGATGAGATTCGAAGAGAGGGCGCGTTAGAGGTTGCAAAAATCATCCGAGCGGCCAAAAAAGAGGTCGATAAGGAGCTTGATGCTGCTGAAAAGAACGCCAGAGCTGCAATTAACCAACCAAATGCGAAGCCAGCGGACGACGTAATTCGAGACTTTAATGACAAATACGGAACGCTTAAAACGGAACTGCTCGTATTTAATGATCGTACTGCCGCGACCAAAATGCTTGACCTTATGCGTTCGACGAACGACCCGTACTTAGCGCAAATGATCCTTGACGATTTCACTGCGATTGGCCCGGCAGTTAACAGGAGCATTACTAACGGGCTAACCGTACGCACGGCATATGAAGGCGTAAAAAAGAGGGCCGAAACAGACAGACGGGCACAAGCGCGCGAAGCATTGGAGTTAGTCGGAAATCTGCGGAAGACCCCGCCCGTCAATTCGATGATGTTGTTAGGAGTTACCGCCACACTAGGGAGTCAGTATCAGAACATAATTAACGATTATGAGTCATTGATTAACGAATAAAATCGGAGGGTCTGTGTAAAAGCGCCGGCTCTTTTTAATTACGAGGGGGAGAATGGATGAGTATCGAGTTTGACATTAGCGGTTTGTTGGGTGGTTTAGAGAGATCAAAGAACCAGGTTATTAAAGCTGCAGAAGTTGGCGTACACGATGCTACTGATAGTTTGCTCAATACTTCACGAGACTTGGCTCCTCATGACAAGGGGACGCTCCGGTTGACCGCCGGTACGAACGTAGAGGTTAACGGCGACGTTGTCGAGGGCGAAGTCTACTATAACGCGACGGAGACGGACGAGTACGATGCCAGGGTTAACTATGCACTAATCACGCATGAACTTCACTCGGGTGACGGTTTTTCCGGCATTGCATATAAAGACCCGACAACGCCAGGTACAACGCCCAAGTACCTAGAGCGACCACTTAAGCAGAACGCCGAGGAGTATCGCGACATGATTGCGAAAGCTATTCGAGAGGGGCTGTCATAATTGAGTCTTTGTGTTTCTTTTTATCTTGACGGAAGTATTTACGCATACGCTGATACTCGCGTTTCTGCCTGCAAAAATGGGGTTAGTTACCACGTACACGATGAGTATAACAAACTGCGGCAGGTGGGAAATAAGGTTATATTTACGTCCGGGGAGTTGGAAATCTGCGACAGCCTGTTTGCGGCCATCGACGAGCGGAGCACAGTGGCCGATATTGCGGACGCGGCTCGAAAGTCGTACACGGAGTTTAAGAGCGCGAATCCTCACTATGACGGCGGAAAGTTCGGTATTGAGTTCGGCGCATACGTTCACGTGATTGAGGACGGTACGCCGGCATATTATCAGTTGCGCTATATTGACGATTTTAAGATCGATCGCCAAGTTCCGAACAATCAGGAGATATTTGCGGTAGCCGGACGGTCGCAAGAAGCCCTGGCGAGTATCGATAAGCTGCTTCAACGTGGGATACCGGTTGACCGCGCAATCTTACGAGCATACGAACGGCTAACAAACGAGACTATCGGAGGCAATCTCGTTAGGTATACCGTTACGCCCAGCGACATCAAAAGCCACATCCGTCCTATTCGCGAGTCTAGGCCGCTGCGTAAATGGCCGGCGAATGGTGCGGGTTTACATGCGGATATGCAGGGCAACGTTATTGCGCGAAAAATTACACTAACGGGCCAGATAGAAAATAGTTCGATGCAGAGCTCAAATATTACCGGCGGTACGATAACGGGCGCATTAATCCGGACGGCCGCGAGCGGGGCGCGAGTTGAGATGGACAGCCGTGGTTGGCGGACGTATGACCAAAATAACCGCGAAAGAATATCGATTAATTCTAACGATACGTACGGAATGAGTGCAATATCGTTCGCGAAGTCGTCCGGGGGGTCATCCGGTTACATTAACGGGGGAGACTCGATATTTCAAATAACGTCGCTTAGCGATATGATGTTCGCGGCGGTAAACGGATGGATTTACTTTCAGGGGAACCTGGATTTCTCACGCGCGAATAACATTTCCGGGCTGAGTGCGTCCAAGATAGAGGGACTGTCGGGCTTGCTCAGTAATAAGGTTTCACGTGGGGAGTCAACGTCCAGCTCGACCGGCGGATCACATAACCACGGATTCCCCAACGGCACACAGTTCAAAGACGTAAACGGACAAGTCCATACCTGGTCGTCTTATAGTGGCTTCTCGCACCAACACACGGTTTAATATATTCATTGAAACTTTCGGCCTCTTTGGACGATAATAGTAATAAGAAAGAATTACCAGGGAGGTCGAAACAATGAAAAAGTTTATCGCTGGAATTATGGTAGGCGCGCTATTATTCGGAGGAACTTCGGTTCTCGCGGACTCTATTAAATCGTTAGTCGGTGCGAAAGTAACCGGGACATATACGGTACAGAAAACAGACGGAACGAAAGTCGCTGACGGCGCGGTAATTAACGGCTCGGCTTATGTGCCTGTTCGTGCGTTGGCGGAGGCGACAGGGATTCCGTTAAACGTTGAAGGGAAGACGATAACTATGGGTACTCAATCAGTCAAGCCGGAAGGGAACGCGCTAAGTGATGAAGCGCTAACTCTCGTCAATGAAATTACTCGATTGAAAAACGTCAATAGATCGACGCAAGAGCTAATCGAATTGGAGTTAATTCACGAGAAGACGCTTCTGGATTCAATCGCAAAAGAAGAAGCACGCGAGGAGGAGCTTCCGGGGAGTCTCGAAATCCTCCAATCTAACTTAACGAAGACTCGCGAAAAGGTCGCAGAATATCAAGCGAAAATCGACGCAGCCGAAGCGGAAATCACAAAGCTGCAGGCGCAAGTCGACGCGTTAAGTAAATAACGGAATAAAACGTAAGGAGCTCGCAATCATGCGGGCTCTTTTTGTGCGCTTTTAAACTACGCACTTTGCACCCAATTGAAACGGAGGGAACGGAATGGAACAACGGAACCTAATCGAGTGTACGATCGATGTCGCGCAGCCATTATCGGAACTAGCCGCAGTAATCAGCGCAGTATTGGGCGCGGTACCTGACCCTGAGACGCGTCTTGCCGTGCTGCAGGCGTTGAATGACGAGATAACAACCGCGCTATTTACGATTGAGGACGAAATATCCGGAGAGGGGGAAGCCGATGAGTCACATGACGAACGATGAGCTGCGCGTCGATACCGCAGCATTAACGGAGCGTCTGCGCCAGATACGAATTGAGCAAGGGCTCTCACCCGATCCGCCAGAACGTAAACGATGCGTCGAAATGCCGTTATCGCTTGCGTTGGTCGAGCGCCTGCAGCCGTTTAGGGCAATCGCGGTCAAATACGCGTCGATTCTAGCGGCCGGGCAGGTTACGCGGATTGATACGGACAAGCTTGCGGAGTATGCGGAGATTGCGGGGCTCCTTGCGCATTCAGTCGGATTCTTTTCCGGGATACATGCGTTAGGCGCTTCGGCTACGCTGGACATGATGAATCATATTAACGGAATGATCGACGCGGGAAAAAGCGATGAGATCAACATTAGCGATGAAATGCGAAAGCTCCATATATATATCGGATGGTTTACGAAGGATGACGGCCTAGGTCACGATATATTCAACCAGCACGGTAAACACGATATGACCGTACGGAAAGAGGCCGAGCGCTTGTTATCCGATCCGGCGGCGCTACAGGCTGCGATTGATGCCGCGAATAAGATTATAGAGGGGGACGATATTAGTGAGTAGACAACGCAAAGTATTAGAGGCGCAGCTAACACCGCAACAACGAAGAGCTGCGGAACTCATCATACAAAATGAATGGGGCGAGTTATTAGGTGCGGATGGAAAGAAGAAGACAATGCAGGAGCTCGCGGATGAGATCGGGATCGCGCGGTCAACGCTGTTCGAATGGAAGTCGCAAGAACATTTCACCGCGTACGGTAATTACTTGGCGGAGCGTAACCTTGACTCGATGAGGAGCGAAGTTTATACGCAACTCATGCGCGCGATCCGCGGTGGATCAAACGGGATTCCTTCCGTTAAAGCGCTCGACTTGTTCATGCGTAGATACGGATTGCTGACCGATCGAACCGTCGTTGAAGATATGCGAAGTGAAGTCGAGACTAAGCGTAAGACTGACGATGAGATTCGCGCAGAGATTGACGATTTGAATGCGATGATTAACGGAACAGAAGAGAAGTAACCACAAATTTTACGGTTACAAAACGAATAGAGTCCGAAATGCTTGCGCTTGTGACTACGTGTAACCATACGTGTTACAGGCGCTTTACTTTCGGATTAATTCGGATTAAACGCGAATAATCAACAGCGCGCTCCCGCTGCCCGCGCGTCTGAAAACTCGGGGGGTTAGGCGGTCGGAATGCGGAAGATTCGGCGATTCCCGTATAAATATGCAGATTACGCGCCGATCCTACGCCACTACCACGCGACCAAACGCTAGAAACGTAGGCGGGGCGCGGGTTTGCGGGTTTGTTCGTTCATCTACATGATTATCAATCACCTAGGTATCTTTGTTACTGTAATGCAGTAAAGTGGTAACCCCCCAAGGCACCCCCTCGAAGGCCCTCCAACAGGCCCCCTCCCAATCCAAACAGTTCCCACAACTCGGTGGTATAAAATGTAAGTATTCGATCTTGACTCCTATCGCGCTTCTATTATAATAGTAGATAATCGAAATAACGTAGAACTATCAGAGTCAGTCCGGTATGTGTGCGTATAACTGAACGTTGATGTAACGGGGAAATCCCGGAGTCAATGCGCAGATATGTGACTCGAAATCAGTTAGGCGTGTCAAAGCGTGCGTGGGTTCGAATCCCACCCTTTCCGCCATTATAGTTATAAGACTATAATTAGCCGGGATGAGAACCCACAGAGTGGGGTCGTCGGAGCATTAGCTTCGATAGCGTAATCATCGCAGTCCCGTAATGAAATGCAGGGTATCTCACCCTTTCAATTAAATAATTATAAATTTGAATCTCCTGCTGATGTGGGGGATTTTTTTGGTGTTATAGGCTCAACCACAAACCACATGTAATAACAAAGGAGAACCCTTGCGGGTTCTCCATTTGCAGACGGGATGCGGATTGGAATTCTTCTCTCACGACTAAGAAACATTTGATCTTCGCCTAGGCTTTAACGAAGTGACAAAGAGGGGTCTTTCTCAATTCGCGATCTTGTGCTTCTAACGGGTAGTGAATAAGACTCCAGACAGCTGTGTTGCTCGTGGATGCTCCAACGGAACCACACCTCTCTTTGCATCGCCGTCTAAGTGTATTATGTGCAGGTTGGAGTGTTTTATACACGAATTCGTATTATAAAATTTCCATGATGACGCAAACGCTATTTAAATTAGTGAACGCGAGCTTTTTCGGCTTTTTTCCACTTGCGATCCTTGTTGGTCGTCTCGGGAAATGTCTCACCGCGTTTCAATTCGATTCGCTTGGGGTTCTTGATTTGCGTATGGAAACTGCGCGCCTCGCCTACTTCAGTGTAGATGCCGGGGTTGGGTGCTTTGTCTCCGGGCTCAAATTCGGTCTGTTCACCCATGACAAGACCTCCTTTCGGAATAATTTAGTTGTGATATAGGTAAGAAGCATGACTATTGTATGTAGTTCGTTCGTGTTTCATACTTGCAGGGTTAACGCGGGTTTGATATAATATTTTGGTGCGAGTTAAAGCTCGTTCCTTGCTCCCATGTGTAACAAGGTGGGGGCCATAGTCCAAGAGGAGGTGACATATATGCGCAAATATGAAGTGATGTACATTATTCGTCCTGAACTTGAACAAGAAGCTGTTCAAGCTGTAGTTGACAAATTCCAAGGCATCATCCAAAACGGCGGTGAAATTACAAAGCACGAAGTGATGGGCAAACGCCGGCTTGCGTATGAGATTAACAAGATCCGTGACGGTATTTACGTTCTCGTGAACTTCACAGCGACTCCTGATGTCGTTGCTGAGCTCGAGCGGATTCTGAAGATTTCCGATGAGGTTATCCGTTATCTCATTACGAAAGACGTAGCCTAAATGTAGGTATGCAGAAAGTCTGTTTAGACTTTTTCAAACCTAATTGTACTTTGTAAAAACATTAGCCCGGAGGAGGGGATTGGATTGTTGAACCGTGTCATTCTGATCGGACGTCTAACTAGAGATCCCGAACTGCGTTATACGCCGTCTGGCGTAGCGGTTACTCAGTTCACGATTGCCGTGGACAGACCGTTCACATCGCAGGGCGGAGAGCGCGAAGCGGATTTTATTCCGGTCGTAACTTGGAGACAACTGGCTGAGACGTGCGCGAATTACTTGCGTAAGGGTCGCCTCACAGCGGTTGAAGGACGCATTCAGGTACGGAATTACGAGAATAACGAAGGCAAACGTGTATACGTAACCGAAGTCATTGCTGATAATGTCCGTTTCTTGGAGTCTAATCGTGAAGGTGGCAGTGGTGGCGGACAGCGTGAGGAGAATCCATTTGGAGGAAGCAGCGCAGGCGGCAATAGCAACCGCAGCAGCAATTTCTCACGCAGCAATCAAGATCCATTCTCTGACGATGGGAAGCCGATCGATATTTCGGATGACGATTTGCCATTTTAATATAGGAAGGACTGAATAGCATGAGCTTCAAGCAAAGAGAAGGCGGAGACGACAAAAGACCGGCACGCCGCGGCGGCCGCAACAAACGTCGTAAAGTATGTTTCTTCACTGTGAACAAAATTACTCACATTGACTATAAAGATACTGAACTGCTCAAGAAATTCATCAGCGAGCGCGGTAAAATTTTGCCACGTCGTGTGACTGGTACGAGCGCGAAGTATCAACGTCTGCTGACGATTGCAATCAAACGCTCCCGTCAAATCGCATTGCTTCCGTACACTACGGAGTAATTGCATAGACGACAAGTTATACAAAATCCCCTTTAAGTAAACAAGGACAAGAACCTCGTTCAGAGGAAAACTTGAGCTTTGTTGAACGAAGGGGATTTTTTTATTTGTTCATGATTACCATTCATATCCTTAATTACAAAAAAACACTTGGAATATAAATGGGATTAATATATAGTAAATAAAAAGAATAAATTTCTAGTAAAGGTTATTTATATATTAAATAGTTCTTTTAAGTTAAAATTTAAAACCAAGTAAATAGGGAAGAATTATTGTTTTTGGGCGACTTCTTAAACGTTATACTAAACCTTGCGATAGGGTGATGAATGTGGCTGAAGAACTCTTAAGAATCGAGAATCTGTCGACCTCTTTCCGTATTTCAGACGAGCTGTATGCTGCCGTAGATGACGTAAGTTTAACGGTGAATAAGAATGAAATACTGGCCATTGTCGGTGAATCCGGGTCAGGCAAAAGCGCTTTGGCTTTCTCCATTATGGGATTGCATACGCGGGCTCAAGTTCAGGGACAGATTCAGTATAAAGGACAGAACCTCACAGCACTGTCTCCAGCTGAGTTAAACAGGCTTCGTGGCAATGAAATCAGCATGATCTTCCAAGATCCTTTATCCGCACTCAATCCTCTGATGATCATTGGTGAACAAATTGAAGAAGTGCTGCTTCTTCACGAATCCAAGCAAACTGTGCGATCTAAGAAATCCAAGAAACATAGGAAAGAACGAGCGATCGAACTATTGCAGAAGGTCGGGATTCCCCGTCCTGAATATGCTTATGGACAATATCCCCATGAACTATCCGGTGGGATGCGGCAGCGGGTTGTCATTGCCATTGCGATCGCCAATCAGCCCAAGCTATTGATTGCTGATGAGCCGACGACGGCTCTCGACGTCACCATCCAGCTACAAATTTTGGAGCTGATTCGGCGATTGAAGGAAGACATGGATGCGGGAATTATTTTAATAACTCATGATTTAGGTGTTGTAGCAGAAATGGCGGATCGCGTAGCGGTCATGTATGCCGGGCAAATTGTTGAAACCGCTTCAATTGGTACACTGATGACGAATGCGAAGCACCCCTATACCAGATCATTATTGAGCTCCATACCTACAGTGAGCGAGGAAAGAACGAGGCTGCATGTCATCCACGGGGTCGTGCCTTCACTGAAGCATCTGCCGCGTCAGGGATGTCGCTTTCGTTCGCGAATCCCGTGGATCGATGAAACGGCTCATGAAGCCGATCCGCGGCTGCTTGAGGTCGAGCCGGGACATTATGTCCGATGTACATGCTTTAGAAATTTTCACTTCCTTGATCACCAAAAGGAGGAATAGGAATATGGCGCTTCTTGAGGTTAGAAATTTGAAGGTGCATTTTCCAGTATACGGCGGAATTTTTAGACGAGTCATTGATCGGGTGAAGGCGGTGGACGGAGTTAATCTGAACATTGAACCGGGCCATACCTATGGCCTCGTCGGAGAATCGGGATCGGGGAAGACGACGACTGGACGGGCGATTATCGGCTTGAATCCAGTCACGTCTGGAACCATCCTTTTCCAGGGCAAAGACATTGGAAATGGGATGAGAAGTAGTAGCTCCCGTTATCGCAGAGATATCCAGATGATCTTCCAGGATCCCTATTCTTCATTAAATCCGAAGAAACGTGTACTGGACATTATCGCAGAACCGCTGCGCAATTTTGAGCGCTTGTCGCCTGCTGAAGAGAAGCGGCAAGTGCAAGAGCTCCTGACACAGGTTGGCTTGAGTGCGGAAACGATACATAAATATCCCCACGAATTCTCCGGAGGGCAGCGACAGCGCATTGGTATTGCCCGGGCAATCGCATTGAAGCCCAAACTGATTATTGCGGATGAGCCGGTATCCTCACTCGATGTGTCTGTTCAAGCGCAGGTGCTGAACTTTATGCAGGATATTCAGAAGAAGCTTAATCTGACTTATTTATTCATCAGCCATGATCTCGGCATTATCCGTCATATGTGTGATTATATCGGCATTATGTACAAAGGGCGACATGTGGAGCAAGGCACGACGCAAGATATATTTGAGAACCCTCAACATATTTATACGAAACGTCTTCTGGCAGCGATACCAGATTTGGATCCCAGGCAGCGGGAGAATCGCCGTCAGCTGCGCCAATTGGTTCACCAGGAATATGCCGAGGCCTATTCGCAGTATTTTGACGACGAGGGACTGGCTTACGACTTAAAGGCACTCTCGGCTACTCACTTTGCCGCATTGCCCAAAAGGGGGTAGAGATCGATGTGGAAGACGATTCTGCGCAGGCTGTTGATCATGATCCCGCAAATTATTTTGCTGAGCATTCTTGTGTTTATTATGGCGAAGGCTTTGCCCGGGGATGCCTTGACAGGGATGCTTGATCCGAGTGTCGATCCATCGATGCTCGAAGAGCAGCGAGAAAAGCTAGGTCTTAATAATCCATGGTACGTACAGTACTGGGATTGGATCACAAAGGCCGTTCAGGGCGATCTGGGCCAGTCCTTCAGATTTAAAATGCCTGTTGCCGATCTGATTGGGCAGAGAATTACCAATACGATCTGGTTGTCCTTGGTTACGTTAATCATTACATATCTCATTGCGATTCCTCTCGGAATTATTAGCGGGCGTTACAACGATACCTGGGGAGACCGATTGATCACCGGTTATACGTATCTTGGCTTTGCGGCCCCTTTATTTATATTTGCCTTGCTGATGCTATGGATCTTTGGCTTTCATCTCCGCGTATTTCCGACAGAGGGGAGCGTGACCCCTGGACTTGTGCCGGGAACCTTCGACTATATGGTTAGCAAAATATATCATTTGCTGCTTCCCGCATTGTCTATGGCTCTGATTACTACCGTGTCAACGGTGCAATATTTGCGCAGCGAAATTATCGATACGAAGCAAAAGGATTTTATTCTATTGGCCCGGGCGAAAGGGGCGTCCGAGTCGCGCGTTTACACGCATCATATTTTACGCAACTCGCTTCTGCCGATCGCCGCATTTTTTGGCTACGAGATAACAGGGCTGATCGGGGGAACTGTTTTTATAGAATATATTTTTAGCTATCCGGGGATGGGACAGCTTTTTCTTAACTCTATTTTGATCCGTGATTTCAGTGTCGTAACTGCACTGGTTCTCCTGTACGGCATTGCATCGATTTTAGGCTCATTAATTTCGGATATTATTCTAGGTATCGTGGATCCTCGGATTCGGATTAAATAACGCTTTGAACGTGTGGGGGTGAGGATATGAATAAGGTGAATGAAATGGAGGACGGAGCGTTCGACTCAGCGACCAGCCCCTCCAGTTGGCAAATTTTATGGCGGGAGATCAAGCGGGATAAACTGGCGCTTTCATCTCTCATTTTCTTAGGGGTAATCATTGCCGGGGTGTACGGCGTATCTCTTGTCTTGGATCAGAAGCAGATTGTGACGGTAGATTTATTTGCATTATATCAGCCGCCGTCGGCGGAGTTCTGGCTTGGTACTGATTACGGTGGACGGGATGTGTTCGGACAATTGATTATTGGTACGAGAAATTCTCTATCGATCGGAATTATTGTGACGGTATTCACCGGATTGATCGGCATTCTGGTTGGACTGATTTCCGGTTATTTCGGCGGGATGATAGACAACATTTCGATGAGGGTCGTTGATTTTTTCATGATTCTACCTACGCTCATGATCGTCATTGCCTTTGTGGCCGCTGTGCCTAAGTATAGCGTTCTATCCTTCTCCTTGATTATGACCGCCTTTCTTTGGATGGGGATTGCCCGTCTTATCCGCTCGAAGACGCTGCAGGAGAGGGAGTTGGAATATGTGAAAGCGTCGCGGACACTCGGATCATCTCATATAAAAATAATGTTCATGCAAGTACTGCCCAACTTAAGCTCCATTATCATCGTCACCATGACTTTGAATTTGGCAGCAAATATTGGCTTGGAGTCAGGCTTGTCCTTCCTAGGATTTGGATTTCCAGAGAGTACGCCCAGTCTCGGAACTTTAGTCAGCTATGCCAGAAACCCGCAGACGCTGGAGTATAGATGGTGGATTTGGTTGCCGGCATCACTACTCATTCTTGTATTGATGCTTAGCATAAACAACGTCGGTCAAGCGCTAAAGCGTGCGACGGATGCAAGACAAAGAAGAGGATAAAGGGAGGAAATGTGATGAAAAAAAGAATGGGCTCCAAAATGCTGCTGCCGTTATTGCTTGCATTCATAATGATTCTTTCCGCTTGTACTTCCGGCAAAGGAAGTGATGCGACCCAGCCTGCACCGAGCAATGCACAGAACAAAACGAACGTCGAGAAGAAGCCGACAGAGGAGGGGCTGTACTCTATTGAGGATTTCAGCAACGTCAAGACGAATGAAGGGGAGCCGATCAAAGGTGGAACGATTACTTACGGCCTGATCTCCGATGCGCCATTTGAAGGCATTCTGAATTATAATTTTTCATCTGGAATTCCGGATGCCAGAGTTCTGGGATGGTTTGATGAATCGTTATTAACATGGGATAAAAATTACGTATTTACGAACGATGGAGCAGCGACTTATGAAGTGTCGGAGGACGGAAGAACCTTCACCTTCACGATTCGCGACAACGTCGACTGGCATGATGGCAAGCCGGTCACGGCGGAGGATTGGGAGTTTGCGCATGAAGTCATCGGCCACAAAGATTATGACGGCCCGCGTTACGGCTCTGATTTCACGAATATCGAAGGGATGGTCGAATACCGGGAAGGCAAAGCCGATAAAATTTCCGGTATTAAAGTGCTGAGCGATAAGAAGCTGCAGATTACGTATATCAAATCGACACCGTCATTATTGACGGGCAGTATCTGGACTTATCCGCTTGCGAAGCACATATTTGGAGATATGGAAGTGGCGAAGATGTCTTCCTCTTCGGCGGTTCGCGAGAAACCGGTCGGCATCGGCCCATTTAAAGTAGAGAGCATTATTCCGGGTGAATCAGTTGTTTATGTCAAGAATCCGGATTATTGGCGCGGGGAGCCGAATCTAGATAAAGTTGTGCTGAAGGTGATCAATCCAACGACGATTGTGCAGCAATTGAAATCGGGCGGAGTTGATCTTGTCGACTCGTTCCCGATTGACCAGTTCCCGGACAATGCCAATATGTCCAATGTAGAATATTTGGGTGTAGTTGATCGTGCCTATACGTACATCGGCTTTAAGCTTGGCAAATGGGATGAGGCCAATAAGGTGGTAGCTCCAAATCCCGAGGCGAAAATGGCGGATGTCAACCTGCGCAGAGCAATGTGGCATGCGGTCGATAACGATCAGGTCGGCAAGCGCTTCTACCATGGCTTGCGCTGGAATGCGACCACGCTCATTCCACCATCCCATCCGGAGTTTCACGATGTCAGCAATCCGGGAATAACGTACGATGTTCAGAAGGCCAATCAAATTCTGGATGAAGCCGGCTACAAGAAAAACGGCGAATTCCGCACCAATCCAGACGGCAGCGAACTGGTGATCAATTTCTTATCGATGACAGGCGGAGATATAGCAGAGCCACTGGCCCGTTACTATGTCCAATCCTGGAACGCGATCGGGCTGAACGTTAATCTGGAGCTAGTTGAATTCAATACATTCTACGACCGCGTCGGCAATAACGGGAAGGATGATCCAAGTGTTGATGTATATCAAGGCGCATGGAGCGTAGGCATTGACGTTGACCCGACAGGGTTGTACGGCCGGGATGCCCTTTATAACTTCACGAGATTCGCCAGCGAGGAGAATGATCGTCTTCTTGCGGAGGGCGTATCCGAGAAAGCCTTCGACGTAGCTACCCGCCAAGCGATCTACAAAGAGTGGCAGCAGTTTATGATGGATGAAATCCCGGCGTTCCCGACCTTGTATCGTTCAGAGATCGTACCGGTGAACAAACGTATTCTCAATTATGCGATTGGCGATGGCACGGGAATCTATCTTTACGAGCTGGCGGTTTCGCAGGATAAGCCATTTGTAGCGGAATAGCAGGTTAATAGAATCGTATATTAAGCAATCCCCTGGTGCGTCAGCATTTGGGGATTGTTTTGCTGCTCATTTTTTACATCATATTTGTGTGAAAAAAGCTCTTTGTGGTATAGTACGAAGCGATAGAGTTATTCATTTATTTCGGTTAAATTACTATTTTGTAGTTTTTTGCCGAGAACTACGGTTTACAATTAATTGAAGACGCCTGGTATTGCGGCTGTATCGTAAGAAATGGAAGAATGCTGTGAGGGAGAAGCCGTATAGTACAAACCATGGGAGGCATATGATGTTAGAACGAAGAAACAGAGTAAAGAATATATCGAAGAAGGGCAGAAGACTGAAAGGCCTGCTCATTACATTGCTTGTTCTGCTCCTTGTCGGAGCTGGTGCATATACATTTCGTAAACCATTGGCGTTGATGGCATTTGATGTGTTCCTATCGGGGCAAGTCGAGCAGAAGCTAGAGAAATCGTATTCTCCGCTCGAGGGGGAGAAGCCGAAGCCTGTTGTCGCTAAGCAGGCAGAGCCATTTACGGCCTTGCTGCTGGGAATTGACCAGCGGGGCAATGAGCCGGCGCGTTCAGATACGTTAATTTATGCCGTTGTGCGTCCGCAGGATTCCAAGGTGCTGCTCATCTCGATTCCGCGCGACACGTATACGGAAATCGTCGGTCGGGACAAGAATGATAAGATCAATCATGCTCATGCATTTGGCGGAGCCAAAATGTCCAAGGATACAGTAGCGAATTTCCTCGGTTATCCGGCAGATTACTATGCCGCAATTAACTTTGAAGGCTTGCGCAACGTGGTGGATGAGCTGGGTGGGATTGAGCTGCCCATCGATAAGGATATCGTAAATAAACATAAGGATCATGAGAAATTTACAATTAAGGCTGGCAAACCGTTGTATGACGGGCAAGAAGCACTCAATTTCGTGAGATACCGCGAAGATAGCGATTTCAATCGGACGAAGCGGCATCAGGTCTTCTTGAATGCACTAGTGGAGCGTATGTTGAAGCTGGATCAAATCAGCAAGATCCCGGATCTGATGGATATGCTGGGAGAGAACTTCAAGACAGATATGACGCCTAGCTTTATCATCGATCTTTCCAAGCAAGTGTTAACGAATCAATCACCGCAAATCAGCGGATACAGCATTACGGGCGAAGGTATGCGCAAGAACGGGGTATACTATGTCCAGGCTAATGAGGAAGACGTAAATTATGCCGGCCAGCTGATCGAGAACTGGACGGATTCGAATACGAAGACAGAGGATTTGCTGAGTCCTGAAGCACAAGCGTCTCAAGAGGCGCAAAATAGTGAATAGCCTAATATTAATTTCAATTAAGTCTTTACAGAATTGTAACCTTATTCGGCAGTCCGGTGTTCCGGCTGCCGATTTCGCACCTGTTATGGAACAGAACCTGTTTTGAAACGTAACAAATAGGAGAGTCTGAAATAGGGTAGAGGAGGACTTTTATCTATGAATATCGCGTTTTTTTTACTACCGAAGAATGACGTCGTGGCCGTAACGCTGGATTCTACATTAAGACAGACGTTGGAGAGGATGGAGTATCACCGCTTCACGGCCATACCGATCATCGGTAAGGATGGCGTATACGTCGGTACAATAACGGAGGGGGACCTCTTATGGTTTATGAAGAATTCCGGAGGCAGGGTTACTTTTGAGAACGCTTCTAAATTCCTGCTCAAGGATGTGCCGCTTAAGATGAACATTAAACCCGTATCGATCGATGCGGACATGGAAGACCTGATTAGTCTGGCCAAGGTACAGAACTTTGTGCCAGTGGTTGATGATATGGGCCGTTTTATCGGCATCGTGCGCCGGAGCCAGATTATTGAGTATTGCGAACGTTTTGTCATGCGAGATGTATCCGTTCCCAAAAATTAGTACACTGCACGTCAGGTTTGCTTCATGGGAAGGAATTGCTTTATGCTATAATGAAGAATAAAGCTTTTTCGGGGAGGGTGGAAGCTGTCCGCCATGCAGAAAGAAATGGATGTGGCCAAACGCGCCAAAGTGATTGAGTGGCTCAAAACCGAAGTAGTCGATCACGTATCCCGTTTATTCAAGGCATTGTGGGAAGGCAGCACGACACGGGTAAGTGACAGTCTTGCTAGTCTGATCGTCAGTTGTTACATATTAGGACGCAGGCTTGGCATATCCTATAAGGATATGGACGATCATATCCTGGAAAAGTTGAAGAAGCATCAAAAAGAAGGGCATCAGCTGGAAGACTGGTATCAGGACATTTCTACATTGGAAGAACATATGCGCAAGAGGTGAACCCATTTGAATTTACGCTGGACCTCGATAGCATGGAGCGTAGTGTATTTGCTGCTCCTGCTGTCGTTTGCAACGCCTTTTTCTTTTATTGCTATTTTTGTCATGCTAGTGCCCGGCGTAATCCTCTATACGACACTATCGCTGAGATCATTCTTAATCCATATCACGGTGGTGTGGGCAGCGGCATCTCTTCTGCTGTCTAATCCTGCGATTGTGCTCTTGGCCGTTTTCTTTATGATTCCGGTCATCGTCATGGGGCAATTGTACAAAACAAAAGCCTCGGCATTCAAGGTTGTCGCGATGGGAACGGGAACGCTTCTGGCTGAATTTCTGCTGGCATTTTTGGCGGTTACCGTTCTGTTTGGTTTCAATCTGGCGTCCTCCATTGAGGATACGCTAACTACGATGACGACGCTTATGCAGAATATGGCGGACAGCGAACTGATCGCTACTGAATTAGTATGGTCGCCGGAGGTTGCGCAGCAGCTATCCAGCTTAGCGGCTAGAATGACTCCGTTTACGATGATCGTATGCTCGCTTTTGCTAGCCGCGGTTACTCACTTGATTGCAAGACCAACCTTGAACAGCCTGTGGTATGCCGTGCCAAGCTTCCCGCCGCTGCGGGATTGGAGATTGCCGAGATCATTGATTTGGTACTATCTCGTCACGGTATTGTTTATGCTATTTGGCGGCCCTGCGCTGATGGATGGATTCATCGGGACGATTCTGCTCAATTTGTCGCCCATGCTCAACTTCTTGTTTATGATTCAGGCGGCTAGCTTTTTCTTCTTCCTGGCCTATCATAAGAAGTGGAACCCAGCGATTCCAATTTTGCTAATTATAGCGATGCTGTTCATTCCTCCGCTGAAAATTGCTGGAATTCTGGATATTGCTGCTCCGCTGCGTGAGATGATTACGAGATCAAGACGATAGGGTGAGAAATCATGCCTAATTTACTTCAAAAACGTTGGCACGGCTACCAGACCGTGTGGGTGTTCGCGCTGCAGCTTCTGCTCGTCATATTTATCTCGTATTACAATTGGATCCTCGGTTTGATCAGCCTATGTATGGTCTGCGGCTTGACTTTTATGATGCTGCAGGCGGAACGGCGCTTTCGCAAGGAGCTCGTTCGTTATGTAACTGATCTGACTTACCGGATTAAACGGGTGGAAGGCGAGGCAGTGAGCAGGCTACCGTTCGGCATCCTCCTGTATAGCGAGGAGCGGACGGTAGAATGGCATAATAAGTTTGTGAACACAATGTACGGCTTGGACTCGGTTGTGGGACAACCGCTAACCGAGCTGCTGCCGTCATTGCCTCCGTATGCACCACGGGATAAGAAGGATGCTGTTGTAAATTCAATAACTACGGTCGAGGCGGTCGTAGCAGATCGCCATTACGAATTGACGGTGCTGCATGATGAGCGCCTGATTTACGTTCACGACATTACCGAACTTTCCGTGCTTCGTGATCGGTATGAGGACGAGAAGGCTGCGCTGGGCATTGTCATGCTTGATAACCTGGACGAAGCGGCCCAGGGGATGGATGACCAGCAGCGCACTGCACTCATCGCGCGCGTGGCGACGGCTCTAACCGAATGGGCGAAGCAGTATAGAGTCTATCTGCGAAGATTGTCCTCCGAGCGTTATTTGATGATGCTGAATCAAAAATCGCTGAACGAGCTGGAGCAGAGCCGCTTCGTCATCTTGGATGAGGTTCGCGAGATGACCGCGGATCTGAAGGTGCCGATGACACTGAGCATCGGCCTTGCCTTCGGCACCGAGCGCTTCAGCGAGCTGGGCGAACTCGCCCAGTCGAGTCTGGATATGGCGCTCGGGCGCGGGGGGGACCAGGCCGCCGTGAAGGCCGGTCAGCGGCTGTCCTTCTATGGCGGCAAGTCCGGCGCCATAGAGAAGCGGACGCGCGTGAGGGCGCGCGTCATCGCCCATGCTCTCCGCGATTTGATGCAGGAGAGCGATAAGGTCATTATTATGGGGCACCGCCTGCCGGATCTTGACGTCATCGGCGCCTCCATCGGCGTGCTGAAGGCAGCCGATATGTTCCAGGTCGAGGCGCATATCGTGCTCGATGACAAGAACCCGGGCATCGACCGTTTGATGGAGCGTATTGAGAAGGAAGAGTCTTTGCGGCGCCGGTTCATTACGTCGGAGCACGCGCTCGACATTATGACCGAGCATACTCTACTGATCGTCGTCGATACGCATAAGGCATCGATGACGATGGAGCCTAAACTGGTTGAAGAGGCCAGCCGGATCGTCGTCGTCGATCATCATCGGCGGGGCGAGGAGTTCATCAACGATGCGGTGCTGGTCTATTTGGAGCCTTATGCATCTTCGGCCTGCGAGCTTGTTACCGAGCTGCTTCAGTATATCCATGAGAAGGTTGAGCTTAGCGCGCTAGAGGCGACGACTTTGCTGGCGGGGATCACGGTAGATACGAAGCATTTTGCCCTGCATACTGGCTCGCGAACCTTCGAAGCCGCAGCATTCCTGCGGCGGATCGGCGCGGATACGGTAATGGTGCAGCGGGTGCTTAAGGAAGATCTGCAGGAATACATCGCAAAAGCCGATATTATTAAGCATGCGCGGATGATTTATAATCATATCGCGCTGGCGGTTACGGAACCGAACCGGAAAATTCCGCAGTTGCTGATTGCCCAAGTGGCGGATACGCTGCTGAATATGACGAATGTGCTAGCTTCGTTTGTTATAAGCGAACGGCCGGACGGCTTGATCGGCATCAGCGCCCGCTCGCTCGGCAACATGAATGTGCAGATTGTAATGGAGCGGCTTGGCGGCGGCGGGCATTTAACGAATGCCGCAGTGCAATTGGAGGGTACCCAGGCTGAGGCGGAAAGAAGACTGCTCGAAGTACTGGAGGAAATAGAAAAGGAAGAGGGGTTATTCGAATGAAGGTTATTTTCTTGAAAGACGTGAAGGGTCAAGGTAAAAAAGGGGAAATCAAGAACGTATCCGAAGGTTATGCACAGAACTTCCTGCTGCCGCGGGGGCTGGTACGCATTGCTACCGAAGGCAACGTCAAGACGCTGGAAGTTCAAAATGCGGCAGAAGAGAAGCGCAAGGCTCAGGAGAAGGAAGAAGCGATCGAGCTGGGCAAGAAGCTGGAGGAAATGACGATAACAGTACAGGCCAAAGCAGGGGAAGGCGGGCGCCTGTTCGGTGCGATCACGAATAAACAAATCGCTGAAGCTCTCGCTAAAGCTGGCGTGAAGATCGATCGACGCAAAATCGAGCTTGCCGAACCGATTCGGACGCTTGGCGTAACTCAGGTGCCCGTGAAGCTTCATCCTGATGTGAAATCAACGTTCAAGGTTCAGGTAACGGAGGAATAAAATGGCTGGAGATCAATTCTTCGACCGAATCCCTCCGCAGAATCTCGAGGCGGAGCAGGCGGTGCTCGGAGCCATATTGCTGCAATCTGAAGCGCTGATCACGGCCATGGAACGGGTACGGACGGAGGATTTTTACGATCCTCCCCACCAGTTGATTTATGATGCCATGGTTCAGCTAGGGGAGGAGAGCCAGCCGATCGACCTAGTTACGCTAACCTCGAAGCTTCAGGATCGAGGACAGCTGGAGGATATCGGCGGCGTCAGTTACTTAGCGAAGCTGGCCAATGCGGTGCCTACGGCGGCGAACGTTGATTATTACGCCCGGATCATCGAAGAGAAGTCCATGCTTCGCCGTTTAATTCGAACGGCTACGCAAATCGTTAGCGAGGGCTATTCCGGCGGCGAGGATGTATCCGGCATGCTGAGCGATGCGGAGCGGAAGATCCTCGAAATATCCAATAGCCGTTCCGGCAGCGGATTTATTGCCATCCGCGATGTGCTGATGGAAGTGTTCGAAAAGGTGGAGGAACTGCATCAGAATCGGGGAAATACGACGGGAATCCCTTCAGGCTTTGTCGATTTGGACAAGATGACATCCGGATTTCAGCGTAATGACTTGATCATCGTGGCGGCTCGTCCGTCTGTCGGTAAGACGGCGTTTGCCCTGAACATTGCCCAGAACGTGGCCGTTCGGGCCAAAGAGACCGTCGCTATCTTCAGTCTGGAGATGTCGGCGGCTCAGCTCGTTCAGCGGATGATCTGCGCGGAGGCCAATCTGGACGCGGGGGTCATGCGGACGGGCGACTTCAAGAATGATGATGATTGGTCCAAGCTGACGATGGGGATCGCCGCTTTGTCGGAATCCGAAATATATATCGATGATACGCCTGGGATAACGGTAGCTGATATTCGTGCCAAATGCCGCCGACTCAAGAAGGAGAGAGGCCTTGGCATGATCGTGATCGACTACTTGCAGCTTATCCATGGGCGCGGCAAGCCGGGGGAGAACCGGCAGCAGGAGGTATCGGAAATTTCCCGTACTCTGAAGCAGATCGCCCGTGAACTCGAAGTTCCGGTCATCGCCTTGTCCCAGCTTAGCCGGGGCGTAGAGCAGCGGCAGGATAAGCGCCCAATGATGTCCGACCTTAGGGAGTCGGGTTCGATTGAGCAGGATGCCGATATCGTGGCGTTCTTATACCGTGATGATTACTACAATCAGGAGACGGAGAAGAAGAACATTATTGAAATTATTATCGCCAAGCAGCGTAATGGCCCGGTAGGCACAGTTGAACTGGTGTTCCTGAAGAACTTTAATAAGTTTGCGAACTACGAGCGTGCGCATGGCGATGCGTTTGCAGGGTAAGTTATTAACATTCTATGTTTACGTCCTAATAATCAATATACTTTCCATTCTAAATACGAACGATTGCGTTATTTTATGCGTGATTGTTCGTATTTTAATTTGACTTTGAAAAAATCACCTGTTAAAATGATATTGCTTTTTTTTTGGGAGTATAGAACAACCGAATATCGCGTACGAAATCCATGTATGGCCAATAAGGGTGCTTATGCGCCAACGGAGGAATGTACATGTCAACTGTAGTGGTTGTGGGAACGCAATGGGGAGACGAAGGCAAAGGGAAAATCACGGATTATCTGGCTGAAAGCGCAGATGTGGTGGCTCGTTATCAAGGCGGCAACAATGCAGGTCACACCATACTTATTGACGGGAAGAAGTACAAGCTGAGTTTGATTCCATCGGGTGTTTTTTACGAAGATAAAGTATGTGTTATCGGTAATGGAATGGTCGTCAATCCGGCAGCCCTTATCGAAGAAATCAACTATATTCATGAACATGGTTTCACGACGGTCAATTTGGTGATTAGCGATCGTGCCCATGTCATTATGCCTTATCATACGGTGCTGGATGCGCTGGAGGAAGAGCGCAAGGGTTCGAATAAGATCGGGACGACCCGGAAGGGAATCGGCCCGGCTTATATGGATAAAGCGGCGCGCAGCGGCATTCGCGTGGCCGATTTGCTGGATCGGGAAGAGTTCGAATTGAAGCTTCGCCATCTGGTGAAGGAAAAGAATCATATCATTGAGCAAGTGTATGGGTCTGAGCCGCTAGATGTAGAAGAGGTGCTGAAGCAGTATTTGGAGTATGCGGAAGTTGTGCGTCCCTATGTTAGGGATACATCGGTCATCCTAAATGATGCCATTGATGCGCAGAAAAAAGTGCTGTTCGAAGGTGCGCAAGGCGTTATGCTGGATATCGATCAGGGGACGTATCCGTTCGTAACTTCCTCGAATCCGTCTGCAGGCGGGGTCTGCATCGGCTCCGGCGTAGGCCCATCGAAGATTGACCAGGTCATCGGCGTGGCGAAGGCTTACACAACGCGTGTCGGTGACGGCCCATTTCCAACGGAGCTGGACAATGCCATCGGCGATGCAATCCGTGAAGCAGGGCATGAGTACGGTACGGTAACGGGTCGTCCGCGCCGCGTCGGCTGGTTCGACAGCATCGTTGTCCGCCATGCCCGCCGGGTAAGCGGCTTGACCGGACTATCCTTGAACTCACTGGACGTACTGACCGGGCTCAAAACGGTCAAGATCTGCACCGGCTATAAATACCGCGGCGAGGTCATCAGCCACTATCCAGCCAGTCTCAAAATGCTTGCCGAATGCGAAGCGATCTATGAGGAGCTTCCGGGCTGGTCCGAGGATATCACCGGGGCGAAGTCGCTGGCGGATCTGCCGGCAACCACTCGAGGCTATGTACAGCGCGTATCTGAGCTGACAGGCATTCCGATCGCGATCTTCTCGGTAGGCCGGAACCGCGACCAGACGAATCAAATATTGCCAATTTACGAATAAGAAAGCTTGCGATATAATTGATCCCGAAAGCGTCATAAAATTTAGCTGTCAGAAGCAGTCTGCTTCTGGCGGCTTTTTTGTGTTCTTTTCCCTTGCGAAGAGGTTGAATTATCCTTCCATCGTCCATACTGGTAGATAGGAAGATGAAGGAGGGAAAGAGATGAGGTGGGTCGTTTGGGCTGTGAAGCTATCGATTACTGTCGTTATAGTTAGTATGTTAACTGTCGCAACGACAGGCTATGTAGTGAACTGGTATGTGCAATCGCTGCTGAGCAGTTATAACATTCCTCTCGAAATTCAATCGTTGAGTGTTGGAGGTATGGTGAAGGGCATGCTGGGATTTGGAGGCAAAGGCGCAGGCAGTAAGAGTGCCAATAGCAAGGATCCTAACAATAAGAGCGTGAATAGCGGGGGAATAGACAGCAATAATTCTGACAAGGGGAATGAGAGCGCGCGGGCGAACGCGAATGTGAATGAAAGTGCCGACGCGAATGACAATATGAATAATGGTGCGCAAAATGGTGGAGCTACAAATGGAAAAGAGAACCCGAATGATCAGGGCAACGGATCCACGAATAATGACATGAATACAGGAGAGGGCATTCCGGAGGATGCGTTTCCGGTGATGGGCGGGATATACGGCCAATCCCAACAGTCGCAACAATCCCAACAATCGCAACAGCAAGGGACGGCTCAGGATCAGGTGGTTGTCATTTCGCCCGATGATTTGCTGGCGAAGAAGGATGAACTGCCCGATCAGCAAAAGGAAGAGGTATTTAATCTATTGATGTCCAAGCTTCCGGAGGAGGATATGCGAAAGATGACAGAAGCAATGGAGGATGGATTAACGGAATCCGAGATGATTGAGATTCAGCAGATTCTATCTAAGCATTTAGATAAAGATCAGTATGCGAAGGTTATGGAAATGTTGAAATAATATGTCGGAATTGCACGAATATACTAGCATGACAGCGGTTCCATTCACAGAATTGTAAATAAAATACTTGCTGGTTAATTTAGCAAATAACCTTGAAACCCGCTCCTAGAGCGGGCTTTTGGCATTTGTGAACAAGGTTGAAATACTAGATAGTCGTATGCTAAAGTAGACGATAGTGATAAAAGGTTAAAATTTTGAAACTATTTATTATCGAATAGTGTCAACTAGTAAAGGAGATTACCATGAAAGGTTTCAGGGGAAAACTCGGGCTCGGTTGGCTCACCAAACGCTTCCAGGCTAAGGGGAGGAACACAGAACCGAACCATAATCTAGCGATAAATGAACAAGACCATATAGAAGATCATATAGGTATCACAAATAATAAACTGCAAACGAGATCACGCAGAATCAGGATTGGGGCTATAACTGCTGTACTTTCAGCAGGAATGCTTCTAGCAGGGTATCAATATGTGCAAGCGAACACGGTTACGTATTACCGCGTCATAATCCATGATGAAGAGATCGGGACGATTGAGAATGAGGAGCAGCTGCTAGCGCTTTATGAGCGCAAGGAGCAGGAATATGCGGAGAAGTATCCGCAGGCCGATATGGTCGTAAACACGAAAGAGATTACTACGATTGAGGCAAAGAAATATAATGCCAAGATTGATACAGAGACAACGCTAGCTGAGCTTGATAGCAGATTGACCGGCTATTCCCGGGGCGTGGAGCTAAAGGTCGATGGGAAGACTATTGCGATCGTGAAGGATCAAGCTACAGCGAATGCTATTCTGGAGCAAGTGAAGGGGAAATACATACCGAACACTTCAGCCAGCAGTAATGTACCCAAAATTAAATTGCTAAGCAGCAATCCGAATAAGAAGGTGAATTCGACAGGAAACGGCATAAAGATTGAATCCGCAGAAATTGTGGAGGATGTAACGCAGGTCGCCGTCAAAACCGACCCCAATAAGGTACTGGGTGCTGAGGAGGCGCTGCAGCGCATTGTTGAAGGGAGCGAAGCGGCGATTACCTATACGGTTCGCGAGGGAGATACGATCTCCTCTATAGCCAAACGCTATGGGGTCACCCAAAAGGAATTGTTCGCGAAGAACCCCGGCATCCAAGAGAAGACGTTGCAAATCGGAACTGAACTGAACGTGAAGGCATTGAAGCCAGCGCTTACGGTGAAGACCGTTGAACTGATGTCCGAGGAGATTGTGACGGAGCCGGAGGTTATTATCCAGAAAAGCGCGGATATGCAGGCAGGCAAGTCCAAGGTGATAGCAGAAGGGCAGAGCGGCCTTAAAGTGATGGAATACCGGCTGACGAAGGAAAATGGCGAGGTAATCGCCGAAGAGTGGCTCGGCCAGGAAGTAATCAAGGCTTCGTCTCCGCGAATCATCATAAAGGGAACGAAGATAATTGGGGAAGGAAGCGGACAATTCGCATGGCCGGTATCCGGGGCTCGCATGACGAGCAGCTACGGTGAACGTTGGGGCCGAACCCATAAAGGAATCGACCTGGTCTCTTCTAATCGGAATATCCTAGCGGCGGATGAAGGAGTCGTGAGCTTCGCAGGCACCAAATCAGGATACGGCAATGTTATCATTATTAATCATAATAACGGATTTGAGACGTTGTACGGGCACTTGAGCAAGATCAGTGTGGAGAAGGGCGACGTCGTGGAGAAGGGCGCCAAGATTGGAGTTATGGGCAGCACGGGAAGATCTACTGGTACGCACTTGCATTTCGAGATTCATAAGAACGGCACGGTGCAGAATCCGATGAAATATTTATAAGGGGATTGTCATCCCAAGCTAAAGAACCTGGCCAAGTTTCGGTCAGGTTCTTATTGTATGCATAAGCGGATTTGAGCGGAGCTTAGAGCCGTAGGTTTAAAGTCCTGAATAGGGCGAAACCCCGACTTTTTATACCGTATTTTTATGAAGGGCGGGGCGAGGTATGGTAAGATAGAAGAAGAGTGGCCAAGGCCTGAGAGTTTGGGGTGAATTGCAATAATGCAGGGGAAAATTCTAGTCGTGGACGATGAGCGTCCAATTGCAGATATTTTGAAATTTAATTTGGAAAAAGAGGGCTATGAGGTCATCCTGGCTTTCGATGGAATCGAGGCTGTAGAGCTGGCGTTCGCCGAGCAGCCGGATCTTATCTTGCTGGATTTGATGCTGCCGGGCAAGGATGGCATGGACGTATGCAGAGAGGTGCGAGCCAAGCTGCAGACGCCGATCATTATGCTGACCGCCAAGGATGGCGAGATCGACAAGGTGCTTGGATTGGAGCTTGGAGCTGATGATTATGTCACCAAGCCGTTCAGCACCAGAGAGCTTCTGGCCAGAGTGAAAGCGCAAATGCGCCGGCAGCAGAAGCCGGCTCAACTGGAAAGCGCCGAGGGCAAGCAGGGCATTAGCTTATTTGAGCTGTTTATTGATACAGACATGTATACGGTATACAAGAATGGTGAACCGCTTGATTTGACTCATCGGGAGTTTGAACTGGTTCATTATTTGGTGAAGAATGCCGGAAAGGTGATGACTCGGGAGCACCTGCTGCAAGCGGTCTGGGGATATGACTACTTCGGAGATGTACGTACGGTGGATGTGACAATCCGCAGGTTGCGAGAGAAGATTGAGAGTGATCCAAGCAAGCCGGAATACATTCTGACCCGGCGCGGGCTAGGCTATATGATGCGCAGCTCCAAGGCGGGTGGATTCTAGGATGAATCTGCCCTCCTTCTTCCGCACGATCCAGGCTAAGCTGATCATCATTTACGTGCTGCTGATCCTGATCGCCATGCAATTGATCGGGGTCTATTTCGTGAGCGCGATGAAAACCTCGCTGACGAGCAACTTTACGAAGGAGCTGCAGGAGCGGGCAGCATTGCTATCGGTTCTGGCAGCGCAAAATTTGGGAGTTACAGGAGAATCGGCAGATGCATCGCTAGATAATTTAAGCGTTCTTGTTAATAATCTATTTAATATTAATGGCGCTGAGATCCAAGTACTGGATGCAAGCGGCCGGGTTCTGACGACCTCTAAGCCGTCTCATGCCGATTATGTCGGCACGAAGAATACGCAAACGGTAGTCAGCCGGGCGCTGCAGGGCATACGCGACAATGAAGAATATATGATTGATGAAGACAATGTACGCAAAAAAGTGGTGGCCAAGCCTGTCGTAAGAGACGGCAAAACGGTCGGAGCCATTTACATCGCGGCTTCTATGACAGAGCTCTATAACACAATGGAGCGGATCAATAGTATATTTATTTCTGGTTTATTGCTGGCGCTTGCTTTGACTGCTGTGCTGGGCGTGATCCTTGCCCATACGATCACTTCGCCGATCAAGGAGTTGACCCGGCGGGCAACCGCCGTGGCGGAGGGACAGTTTCACCAGAAGATGCCGGTGCTTGGCAATGACGAGATCGGCCAATTAAGCAAGGCGTTCAACTACATGACGAGCCGTTTGCAGGATGCTCTGGCCCAGAACGAGGAAGAGAAGGAGAAGCTCGCTTCGATTCTGACTAATATGAGCGATGGTGTGATTGCGGCGGATGAGAAACGCCAGGTTATTCTGATGAACCGGCGAGCGAGCGAGATGCTGCGGGTTCAGGAGCAGGCGGTAAGCGGCATGGATATTATGACGCTGCTGCATTTGCCGCTGGAGGAACGCGCCGTGCTGGAGCGGGGTACGATGCATTCCGCTATTCTGGAGATCGATTCTCCTGAAGGGGATACATTCCTTATCCGCGTCACATTTACGCCGATTCATCGGCGGGAATTTGGTGTAAGCGGTACGATTGCAGTGTTGCAGGATGTGACGGAGCAGGAGAAGCTGGAGGCTTCCCGCAGGGAGTTCGTTGCCAACGTCTCGCATGAGCTGCGGACGCCGCTGACAACAATTAAGAGCTATACCGAGGCGCTGGAGGATGGTGCGCTGGAAGATCCTGAGCTTGGCCCGCGGTTTGCCTCCGTGATTCAGAATCAGACCGAGCGGATGATTCGGCTTGTCACGGATTTGCTCCATTTGTCTCGTCTTGATTCCAAGGAGGCCTTGCTGCGCAAGCAGTCTACCGGGGTGCTGGAAATGTTGGAGGAGGTCGTGGATCGCTTCTCTTTCCAGATGCAGGAGAAGGAAATTCGTCCGGAGATCTTTATCGAGGAAGGCGTGGATACGGCTTGGATGGATCGGGATCAGATCGATCAGGTGCTGGACAACCTGATTTCCAATGCGATGAAATATACCCCCGAAGGCGAGAAAATTACGTTTGAAGCCCGCAGGGTGGATGACGGAATGATCGCTATTTCTGTTAAGGACAATGGAATAGGCATTCCGAAGCGTGATTTGGAACGGATTTTTGAACGATTCTATCGGGTGGACAAGGCCAGAGCCCGCAATATGGGGGGAACCGGTCTAGGTCTATCCATTGCCCGGGAAATTGTGAAGGCCCATGGCGGGACGATCATATTGGATTCGGAGCTGGGGGAAGGCACCACAGTAACCTTTACACTGCCGACACAGGAACAAGGAGGCGAAGGACAGTGAAGGAAACGGTGAAATCTCTCTTACTCACTTTTCTTGTCGTTTGCAGCTTGGTGCAGAGTTATTTCCTGATCTATCGGCTGCCGGGGAGCAATCCCGTGGTCAAGACAGAGAGTGATTATATTAAAACCGAGAATATGGGCACGGAAATGCGGGCCGAGGAGCTGATATTCCCTGCGCAAATCTCTATCCATATGGGTGACAACCGGCATACGCTCTTTTACCCCGACTCGATGTTCTACGACCTGATTTATTCGCGTCTGAAGGGCCGGATGTTCGAAGGGTTTCAGCGTTATCCCGTAGACAATTTGAATTGGTCGGAAATTCGCAGCCGATATGCTGGGATAGAGCTTGAATTCGGCAGCGGCATCCCCGTATCGCTTCTACAGAAGGTGATGCAGATTTCTGCCGACCCTATATTTGAGGAAGAGAGCATCCATCGGGTGTTCATTTACAACGGGGAGAACGAAGAGCGGGCCCGCGTGTTCTTTTTCAGTTCGCAAGGGGATGTCGTCTATGAAGCGACCAAGGCCGATTTGACAGTACAGGACGTTAGGCAGCAGGTTGACTTTGGGAAGGACTGGATTCCGTATACGCTGAAGGATGGCTATTACATCCCGGAGAAGCCGATCGATATGGTGGAGACGATACTGAAGGTGGGCGTTTTCTCGACGGAGCAAATTCAAGGCAGCCTGTTCTTTGATCCAAGCATTACAAGAATTATTCGAGAGAAGGACGGTTCGGAGATTTACACGGATAGCAGGCGAAGTCTGCAGGTGAAGCAGGACGGCAATTGGATCAATTATACCGACCCGGCGGCACCGTCCGCAGGCGAGAACAGCCCGGCGAATAACGCCTTGTCCTCGATCGATTTCATAAACCAGCATGGCGGTTGGAATGGCAGCTATCGCCTGGAGCAGGTGGACGGCTTGGAGGAAGTGAACACGGTCGTTTTCCGCCAATATTTTGGCAACGGTCAGTTTGGGGCTTTTCCGATTATGGATTTCAGTACGTTCCGATATGGAACCATTTCGCTGGCCATGCGCCAAGGCACAATTACAGGGTATGAGCGATCTCTGTTGTACGTCAAAGCGGGAGATTGGGAGAAGCAGGTTGTTCAACTGTCTGGCGGTAAAGAGTTAAAGGATAAGATCGAACAACTGTCCGGCATTGTTAACTTGTATCCGGCGTATCTCCCTTCGCTAAGTCAGGAGGGGCTGCTGCTGAAGCCGACCTGGATTGTCGAGCTGAAGAGCGGTGCCATGCATGAGCTGAAATAAACAACTCACAAATAAAAGGAGGTCATGGGGTATGGATTGGGGCAGGGCTAAAAATGTGCTCATTTACGCTTTTTTGCTGCTGAATTTAGTGCTCGGCTATCAGCTCTGGAGTGATCTGAGGGAGCAGGCAGACTCCAATCCAGACCTCACTTCCCTGGAAAGCAATATACAAAAGATCATGGAGAGCAAGCGCATTAAGGTGCTTGCGCAAATTCCGAGTGATTCGCCGCAGCTGCGCAAAATTTCTTACCGCTTCGTGGACGGCCAGCAGAGCCATAAGAGGGTTGATTTGCCGACGTCTGTGGACAGCAGGCTGATCTTTACACCGAAGGAGCTGGTCAATGCGCTGCGGCCAAGTTTGCCGGATATCGGAAATTACCGCTATGACGAGTGGGCGGGGAGCGAGAATGTATTTGTCCTGCATCCGCTGGTGGATGGAAAATGGCCGCTTTTCAAAATCAACCTAGAGTTGTACTACAGCAACCAGAAGATTGTAGCATATCGCCAGGACATCATTGAGATTAATGAATTAGCAGATGAGAAAGAGCAGCAGGTGCTTTCCGCGTCTAAAGCCTTAGGCAACCTGATTGAGAATTTTCTGCCTGAAGGTGCTGTTGTAACGAGTATTGAACTCGGCTATTACGGGCAGGTGTTCGACTCAGACGCCGACCTTCCGGCTTCTCCGGCATGGCGCTTCTTGCTGGAAAGCGGTGAAGAGTATTACGTACAGGGCATCAGCGGGGACGTCATCAGTCCAAACACGAAGGAATCAAAGGAGTAATGGGGAATATGGGCTTACGATTTACGGTACTATCGAGCGGATCTACCGGGAATGCGACGGTGGTAACTGATGGAGAGGTAACACTGATGGTTGATGCGGGATTCAGTGCTCGCCGCATAGATGAGCTGCTGCTGGAGCGCGGGTTGAAGGGGGAGAATTTGACGGGAATTCTCGTTACGCACGAGCACTCCGATCATATTAAGGGGCTTGGGCCTGTAGCAAGAAAATATAATCTGCCTATTTACGCCAATGAGAGAACTTGGCAGGCGATGGAGAAATCGATCGGCAGCATTGACGAAGAAAACCGTTGTCTTCTTGGAACGGGAGAATCACGGGATTTCGGTTCCTTGCGAGTAGAGTCGTTCGGCATTTCGCATGATGCGGCCGAGCCTGTCGGCTATACTTTCAGCGATGGACGGGAGAAGCTGAGCGTCTGTACGGATTTGGGCTATGCCAGCGATAAGGTGAAGCAAGCGATAGCCGATTCTGATGTACTCGTTCTCGAAGCGAATCACGATATCGAAATGCTGCGCATGGGGCGCTATCCCTGGAATATCAAGCGGCGAATCCTTGGCGATATGGGGCATTTATCGAATGAAGCTTCAGGCGAGGTGCTTAGCGAGCTGTTGAACGGCCGCATGAAGCGTACCTACCTGGCTCATCTTAGCAAAGAGCATAACATGTTAGATCTGGCTAAAATGTCGGTTCGCAGCGCAATGGAGGATCGCGGCTGTTTCTACCGAGACAGCGAGTTCCGTCTCTGCGATACTTATGCAGATCGCCCTACGCCGTGGGATAGGGTGGGCGAGCCTTAATATTATCCAGCTCAGAGACTTTCTGTGCGATCTCCTCGTGGCTGAGGACGCCCTTCTCAATTAGCAGCTCCATCATAGCGCTGAGCGCCAGCAGCTGCTGGTAGTGGTCTTCCTTTAGATCGGCCAATTTGGCCAGAATATTGACCTCGTTCATCGGGGAAAAATAGGAATCCATAATTATCCTCCCTAAGTTGATATTCCCGGTATTTCCCTCCATGGAAAAACCTTCAGGAACGCGCCATATATGGTAAAATGAATCTATGAAACTACCGCTATACGCAATCTGTCTTCTATGAAAGTAATTTTTCTTACTATTGTAGTCTTTTATGAGCGGAAACATTCCTAATGCTTAAGAAATTTTATGAATTACGGGAAGCCAGCAACTTCATACTGAACCATCTCGTCAGAAGTTTAGGGTTTGTACGGACATATGGCTTTGCCTACCGGGAATAAGGTGAAGTAGAGCTTCATTTCTTCACTTCAAGTTGTGAGAATGAGACGTTCGGGAGCAAATAGCCTGGGAGCAGAGTCACGGAGGGAGAGAGTTCGGATGGGATTGTTTGATGACGATTTTTATTCCACGAAGGTATCGCGGCGGCATGATCGTAGAACGGAGAGCAATCGCGGCTGGAAAAGAAGGAAGCGCGGCTCGGGGTGGTCCACATTGCAGATTTCAATCGTCTCTTCCGTACTCAGCGCGATTGTTGCTGTGCTGCTGTTCAGCTTCATTACGGGTCTTCCTTCCTCTAAGGCCAGATTCGGCTCAGGCGGAGGAGCTATTTTTGGCGGCGATCCTGATCCTTTTAGCCGAATTAGCACGGCTGCTGCTAAGGTCGGGCCTACTGTCGTTAGCATTCTGAACCATAACGAGCTGTCAGGCGGCGATCCGGAGCAGGCGGCGCTTGGTTCCGGGGTTATTTTTAAGAAGGAGAAGGGCAGGGCCTTCATTATTACGAATGCGCATGTTATTTACGGCGCGAGCGATTTGGAAATCCTGACAAGCAGCGGGGATTCCAAGGAAGCCAAAGTTGTGGGTCAAGATCCAATTAGCGACATTGCGGTTTTGGAAGTCGATGATAAGGGGATTACTTCAGTGATTTCACTGGGTGATTCCACCAGCCTGCGGCCAGGGGAGACGGTGCTTGCCGTAGGTAATCCGCTCGGTCTCGGGGGTACCCTAACTTCAGGCATTGTCAGCTATACGAGCCGGGTGATTCCTGTATCGATCAATCAGGATGGCAATTATGACTGGGAGCAGGAAGTGATTCAGACGGATGCGGCGATCAATGACGGGAACAGCGGAGGAGCGCTAGTGAATCTGAACGGCGAACTGATCGGTATTAATACGATGAAGATCGCTGATATGGGCGTGGAAGGCCTTGGATTTGCGATTCCGGTCAGTGAGGTCATGAAGTCGGTCAACGATTTGATGGAGCACGGGAGGGTGGCTCGTCCATATTTGGGCGTTTATACCCTGGATTTGAACAATCCGTTCTCCGAGCTTAGCGAAGAAGACCACCGGGATTTGATGCTGCCGGAAGATGTGAGGGAAGGTGTCATTGTGCTGGAGGCTCACGGCCCGGCGAAGTCGGCGGGGCTGAAGCTGAACGATGTCATCGTTCAGCTCGATAAGCAGCCGATCCATTCGACGCTTGATCTGCGCAAGTACTTGTACGGGCACAAGAAGATTGGCGATGAGTTGGAGGTTAGCTTGTATCGGGACGGCCAACTGCAGCGCGTAAAGGTTAAGCTGGCGGATAAGCCTGCCGATGCCGAGCTGGAGGAAGAAATATACGAGGGAGAGTATGATTATAATCATGATTTTGGCTCGGATGAAAGATAGAGTCTAATCCTCGGCACCATTAATAAACAGCCTGCATTGAAGCAAATGAAGTTAATATCAGGGATCACATTACAAGATAGCCGCATGAAGCACGGTGAAGAAGTAATTGTGATCCCTTTCTTGCGATAAGAGGAGGTAGATGAGTGTGATAGCCCCGTTTGCAAGCAAGAGGAGACTGCATTTACTTCAAGATATGGAAGGTACGCCGCTTGACCTGTTCATTATCGGCGGCGGAATTACTGGCGCTGGAATTGCTCTCGACGCCGCTGCGAGGGGCATGAAGGTTGGTCTGATTGATATGCAGGACTTTGCGGCGGGAACATCGAGTCGATCGACAAAGCTTGTTCATGGCGGGCTGCGTTATTTGAAGCAGCTTGATATCGGCGTAGTGGCCGAGGTTGGCAAAGAACGGGCGATCGTGTATGAGAATGGCCCCCATGTGACGACGCCGGAGCGGATGCTGCTGCCGATTTATAAGGAAGGAACCTTCGGCAGGTTCAGCACTTCGCTTGGGCTGAAAATCTATGACTTTCTTGCTGGTGTGAAGCGGGTGGAGCGCCGCCGGATGCTGAACGCGGAGGAGACGCTGGCGCAGGAGCCGCTTCTGCGCCGGGAAGGCTTGCAGGGGGGCGGGTATTATGTGGAGTATCGCACAGATGATGCCAGGCTAACGTTAGAGGTGCTAAAGGAAGCGGCGGCGCATGGAGCGCTTGCCGTGAATTATGCGTGTCTGGAGCGGTTTAGTTATGAAGAAGGCCGGGTTGTGGGCGCAGAAATTGCGGATGTTCTAAGCGGCCGGGTTGTTAGGGTGAGGGCTAGGCGAGTCGTGAATGCAGCTGGCCCATGGGTGGATACGCTGCGGCAGCTCGACGGCTCGAAGCAGGGCAAACGGCTGCTGCTGACCAAGGGAGTTCATCTTGTGGTGGATCAGCGTCGTTTTCCGCTTAGCCAGGCCGTGTACTTCGATACGCAGGATGGCAGAATGATGTTCGCCATTCCTCGCGACGGTAAGACGTATATAGGTACTACGGATACGGAATATGCAGGGGATATGACGCATCCCCGCATGACAGAGCCGGATCGGCAGTATTTGCTCGATGCGGTGAATGGCATGTTCCCGGAATTGAGGGTTACGGAGGAGGACATCGAATCCAGCTGGGCGGGCATCCGCCCGCTCATTTACGAGGAAGGGAAAGGTCCTTCGGAAATATCCCGCAAGGATGAGATCTGGCAGTCGGATTCCGGGCTGATCACCATAGCTGGCGGCAAGCTGACGGGCTACCGTAAGATGGCGGAGACTGTGGTGGATCGGGTTGCGGCTCAATTGGAGGAGGAAGCTGGCCGGAGGTTTCTCCCATGCCGAACGAAAGAACTGCCGATTTCAGGCGGTCATGCGGGGGGAGCCGCTTCTTTTCAAAGTTATGTGGAGAAAAAAACTTCGGAGGGGGTCAGTCTTGGCTTGCCTCGCGAGCTGGCAGCACAGTGGGCAGCTTGTTATGGCTCCAATGTGGACCGGCTGTATGAGCTGGTGAAGAACCAGGCAGCGGAAGGGATTGCATCGTCTGGAGTGGTTGAAGCTGTAAAGGCTGTACAGGATTCAGAAGCACTGGAGGCAAAAGGAGCAAACGCAGCTGTGGCGGAGGAGGCAGAGATCATCCCACCGACCGCCAAGACTGAAACAGCGGAAGAGCCTGCTGCTGCACCCCGTGTGTCTGATGCGGCAGGCCTTCCTTTGGAAGTGAGCGTGCCATTGTTATATGCGATGGAGTATGAAATGGCGGTGACGCTGGAGGATTTTTTTGTCCGCCGGACAGGAGCGGTGCTGTTTAATATCGATTGGGTAAGGAAATGGAAGGAGCCTGCTGCCGTGTATATGGCATTGTATTTGGACTGGAGCTCCGAGGAGCAGGCTCGTTATTTGGAGCAACTAGAGAAGCAATTGCATGATGCAGTCGTGCCAGAGGATGCCGTGGAAGGATAGCACGCAGGAAGATGCGAGAACGGGGTATATTTACAGTACAATTTGTGAGGAAAGATAGTTCCTTTTTGCCCCGGAGTGTGGTAGAACTGAAAAGGGTATACTGTGTTTACGTGGAATCGAGAGTCGGATCGTGAGACGTGCTAGAGAAAGGATGCTTTCACTTTATGTATGTAGTTTGCAAAGATCATGTAGAATTAGCGATCGATATGTTCGTGGACGAATTCGAGGAGGCTCCGGACATTGTCGATCTGGATCAAACGAAGTTTATCGAATGGGATCCCCCTGTGACTTGTGAGGAATGCGAGCAGCGGGCGAAGTTTTTGATTATTTGAGACACGGTCAGTCCTCTGAAAATGCAAAATGTACATCTATAGACGTTATTTGTTATGCAAGGGCAGCCTACTTCTTTTTATAGGAGGAGAGCTGCCTTTTTGTGTCTGGCCTAGGTAACGGCACTATTTGGGGGGAAGCTAGCCCGCTATATTTAACAATTTATGTTGAGTTGAACTGTTGGGCGTTGTGCTACCGCCCAATTTTTTTATAAAAAAAGATCGCAACATTGTGGATGGATAACAATGTCGGATATTAAACAGAAGTGTATAGTTAAACCATAGATGTTATTTAAAAAATCTTTTGGTTGCGTATCCATGCACTGAATTGGACTCGGATTCGGTGCCGAATCTTGAATTCAACGAGGTCAAGCATAGGCCTTATTTTTTTGAAAGCGTATGATTGCAACGAATTTTTGGCACGGTGTTATACCGGTTGAATTCCAGATAAAGAGGATCATTAGGAGTGATGGAATGAAGATTTTGATAGTGCCTGACTCATATAAAGGGAGTCTTAGCTCCAAAGAAGTAGCCGATTGTATGGAGCAAGGCATTTTGGACGTACTGCCTGAAGCGATAGTACACAAAATTCCTATTGCCGACGGTGGCGAGGGTACGGTTGAGGCTATTCTTAGCGTTACCTGCGGGGAATCTCGAAAATTAGAAGTGATAGGGCCGCATGGGGGCCCGGTAACCGCCACTTACGGTGTTTATGATAATGGGCGATCCGCCGTCATTGAAATGGCTTCGGCATCGGGGATTATGCTGATGTCACAAGATAGTTTAAATCCATGGGGCGCGACAACTTATGGTACGGGACAGGTTATTAAGGCCGCACTTGAGGAAGGTGCCCGTAGGTTGGTGATCGGCATTGGAGGAAGCGCCACGAACGACGGCGGCGTTGGTATGGCACAAGCGTTGGGTGTTCGTTTTCTAGACGCTGCAGGGGAAGAGATCGGATTTGGCGGCGGCGAACTGCAGCGTATTTGCTCAATCGATATGAGCGGCATCCATCCGACAATCGCCCAATGCGAAATAACGATAGCCAGCGATGTGACAAATCCGCTATGCGGACATAAGGGGGCAGCTCATGTGTTTGGCCCACAGAAGGGTGCGACCCCTGAGATGGTTGTCAAGTTGGATGAAGGCCTTAAACATCTTGCGATGATTATCCGGGAGCAGGTCGGCATTGATATTGAGAATGTGGCGGGAGCAGGAGCAGCAGGTGGACTTGGCGCTGGCCTCATGGCTTTTTTAAACGCAAAGATGGCTCGGGGGATCGACATTGTGCTTGAAGCTGCCCGGTTTGATGAGGTAGTTCGTGATGCGGATTTGGTCTTTACAGGAGAAGGGCGAACCGATGCGCAGACTGTATTCGGAAAAACGCCAGCTGGGGTCGCGAAGCTATCCAAAAAATACAATAAACCAGTCATTTGTATTTCTGGCGGAGTCACGACGGAGGCTTTTGAAATTTACAATATCGGCATTGATGTAATTATTGGAGCGACACAGATTCCTATGACATTGGAAGAAGCTATAGGAAAAACGCCAGCCAATATCCGCCATGCTGTATCCTCCGTGTTGCGAGCGATTCTAATTCCAGAGAAATACGGCATTGGCCGTCTCGGGAAGTTACCAGTGGTCTAGCTAACAATAAATTTATTTACTTATCAAATTCGGAGGTTCTTACCATGATGAACGAGACAACTAAGCAGGAGCCGGCAGCATTTGCGGGAACGCCGATCATTACAGAAATGACTGTCATTCCGGTTGCCGGTCATGACAGCATGCTTCTGAATCTAAGTGGCGCACACGGCCCGTACTTTACGCGCAATATTGTGATTTTGAAGGACAACTCTGGCAGAACCGGTGTGGGTGAGGTACCCGGCGGGGAGAACATACGCAAAACGCTTGAGGATTCACGTGATCTGGTAGTTGGTCAATCTATTGGCACTTATAACAATATTCTAAACCAAATGCGCATTGCCTTCGCAGACCGTGATGCCGGCGGACGTGGGCTGCAAACGTTCGATCTGCGCGTTGCTATTCATGCTGTCACGGCGATGGAAGCCGCGCTGCTTGATTTGGTCGGTCAATATCTCGGCGTTCCCGTAGCCGCTTTGCTTGGGGAAGGCCAGCAGCGCAAGAAGGTAGAGATGCTCGGATACTTGTTCTATATCGGCGACAGAAATAAGACGGATCTCCCTTATTCCACACCTTACGAAGCCAACGATGAATGGTATGCTGTTCGCCGCGAAGAAGCCATGACGTCGGAAGCGATTGTACGTCTGGCCGAAGCCGCCTATAAGAAATACGGATTCAATGACTTCAAGCTTAAGGGGGGGGTGTTGCGTGGTGAAGAGGAAATCGAAGCAGTTACAGCTTTGGCTGAGCGTTTTCCCAATGCTCGCATTACACTGGATCCCAATGGCGGTTGGCTTTTGAAGGACGCTGTGCGCCTTTGTCGTGATAAACACCAAGTATTGGCTTATGCCGAGGATCCTTGCGGGGCAGAGGAAGGATATTCAGGACGCGAAATAATGGCTGAGTTTAAAAAACAGACGGGACTGCCAACAGCTACGAATATGATTGCAACGGACTGGCGCCAATTGGGGCATACCCTAAGCCTGCAATCTGTTGATATTCCGCTGGCTGACCCGCATTTTTGGACGATGCAGGGCTCTGTTCGCGTCGCGCAGCTTTGCCATGAGTGGGGGCTGACCTGGGGGTCACACTCCAACAACCATTTCGATATATCATTAGCAATGTTTACGCATGTAGCCGCGGCGGCTCCCGGTACTATTACAGCGATCGATACCCATTGGATTTGGCAGGAAGGAGAAGATCGGCTTACGAAAGAACCGTTTCAAATTGTTGATGGTATGGTCGAGGTTCCTGAAAAACCAGGATTAGGTGTAGAAATCGATATGGAGCAAGTTATGAAGGCGCACAAGTTGTATCAGAGCATGGGACTCGGCTCTCGGGATGATGCCGTGGCAATGCAGTATTTGATCCCGGGCTGGAAGTTTGATAACAAACGTCCTTGCATGATGCGTTAAATAGACCCGATTTAGTAATCTAAAGGAGGAATTATAAAATGAAGAAGGTTGGATTTATTGGGCTTGGGATCATGGGAAAACCAATGAGCTTGAATTTGATCAAAGCTGGCTATAATTTGGTTGTTCTTGACAGAAACTCCGAGGTAGTAGAGGAATTGAAAGCAGCAGGTGCGACCGTTGCTGTTAATCCTGCAGATGTGGCTAGACAGGTGGAAGTTGTCATTACGATGCTGCCCAACTCTCCACAGGTGATGGAGGTAGTTCTCGGCGAGAACGGTATTATCGAAGGAGCTAAACCAGGTACTGTTGTCATCGATATGAGTTCCATTGCTCCGCTCGTCAGTCAAGACATCGCTACTACACTTGAGCAGCGGAGCGTTGCCTTCCTGGATGCCCCGGTTAGTGGCGGAGAGCCGAAGGCGATCGACGGTACTCTGTCAGTTATGGTCGGCGGAGACAAGAAGCTGTTCGATGAGTACTATGATCTTCTGAAGGCGATGGCGGGCTCTGTAGTACACACTGGCAAGGTTGGTGCAGGGAACATTACCAAATTGGCGAATCAAGTGGTTGTTGCTCTAAATATTGCCGCCTTGTCTGAAGCATTTGTCTTGGCCAATAAGGCAGGGGTTGAGCCAGAGTTGGTATTTGAAGCGATTCGCGGCGGATTGGCAGGAAGTACGGTCATGGAAGCGAAAGCCCCATTGATGCTGGATCGGAAGTTCGATCCTGGCTTCCGAATCGATTTGCATATTAAGGATTTAACGAATGCACTGGAAACTTCGCATGGCATCGGTGTACCGCTTCCGCTTACCGCTTCGGTGCTGGAAATGATGCATGCGCTCAGAGTGGACGGTTTGGGAACTGCCGATCATAGCGCGCTGCTGCAATATTATGAAAAGTTGGCCCATACAGAAGTTATACGATAATCTGCGAGGAGATGTCGCTATGGATACCGATTTTATTCGCGGGGTAATTCCCCCGATCGTTACGCCTGTGGACGACAATGAGCGTCTGGATGAGCAGAGCTTTCGGTGCATTGTGGATCATGTAATTGAAGGCGGAGTCCATGGAATTCTGGCGCTGGGCAGCAATGGGGAGTTTTTTGGACTTGATCCGGAGGATCTTGGACGTGTGGTGGCTGTTACGGTTGAGCAGAGTGCGGGAAGGGTGCCGGTTTATGCCGGCATTGCGGCTATTTCAACAAGGGAAGGGATTAGGCAAGCGCGCTTGTACGAGGAGTTGGGCGCGCGAGCTATTTCCATTTTGCCGCCGATGTTCGTAACACCGACTGAAAACGAACTATTTCATCATTTTAAGAAAATTGCGGAAGCTACGTCCCTGCCTATTTTGCTATACAACAACCCGGACAAGGTCGGCAACAACATCTCGCCGGGCTTGCTCGAACGCTTGGTAGAAGTGCCTAATATCGTTGGAATGAAGGACAGCAGCGGAGATCAGACGCTGACGGCTGAATTTATCCGCCGTACAAGGGATAAAGGGTTCAAGGTACTGGCGGGTAGGGACATTATGATTTTGAGTACGCTCGTTTACGGTGGTGTCGGCTGCGTAGCATCCACAGCTAATGTTGTTCCCCGGTTGGTTGTAGAAATTTACGACAAATATATGGATGGGGATATCCAAGGTGCTCTGGAGGCTCAATATAGGCTAGCGCCGCTGCGTATGGCCTGGAATCTTGGAAGTTTCCCCGTGGCTACTAAAGATGCCGTCAATTTGATTGGCCTTAAGGCGGGGAAACCGATTCTTCCCAACACAAGCTGCTCGGAAGAAAACTTATCGAAAATAAGAACTATTCTGAAGGATATGCAATATCTCTAGAATAGTCTATCAGAGTTTTAACATCTTCAAACATCGGTCTGCGCTATGATAAGCAAAGAGGGCCGGCTACGCGATCCGTAGCCGGTTTTTCTTATATCGCTGTCTGGGGGGATTCTTGATGAAAATTACAACTGAACTGGCATTGCCGATCGCAAGTCAACTGATGTCCGTTATGGATTTTAACATCAACATTATGGATGATCAGGGAATAATCGTAGCTAGCGGCCAGTCTCAACGCATCGGTCAGCAGCATGAAGGGGCCTTGCAGGTGCTGGTGACCCGAACTCAACAATTAATCGGAGAAGAGGAGTGCCGAAATTTGCCGGGCTCCAAACCGGGTGTCAATCTGCCCATTGAATTTCAAGATAATGTTGTGGGTGTAGTAGGGATTACTGGCAATCCTGAAGAGGTCTATAAATTCGGCACTATTATCAAGATGAATGTGGAGATTTTATTGGAACAAATCCATATGAATAAACAGCTGCATTTTCGAAAAATGGCGCTGGAGGGTTTCATTAATGAATTGATCGTTCCTCACAATCTACGTGAGAAAAAGCTAAAGATGACCGCTCGTTCGCTACAGATTGATCTTAATATGGAACGGAGTATCATGGTCGTGGAAATTGAGGAGATGAAGTGGTCCGAGGAGATGGAAAGCAGTGATTTGTTGCAAAAGATCAATGAGCGGAAGGAACAGTTTTTGAATGGTTTGAAGGTATTAGTCAGCTTCCACTCGTTTTATGCTTATATTGAGGACGGCGCATTTTTTATCGCTGTACCGGCAGAGGATCAGTTTCAGAAGCCGATCTATGCAAAAATAGAGCAATATATTCAAAGGTTTGACTATCGTTATTATATTGGTGTCGGGAAATTCCGCTCGGGTCTTGAAGGATATAGAGCTTCATATAATGAAGCTCGCAGCTGTATACGCCTAAGCAAGAGATTTCAGCAAGCGTCTCAGGCAACCTGCATTGATGATTGGGGAATTATCCCTTACTTAGATTTGATCCCGCAGTCTGTACAGAAAGAATTTATGCAGCAGCACAAATGGTCTGGTCAGCTGAACGAAGACCACAAGCAGACTTTAAGAACATTCCTGGATTGCAATCTGGATGTCAGGGAAACGGCTGCGTTGTTGCATGTGCACCGAAATACGCTGTTTTACCGGCTGGACAGGATTTCTCAGCTTTTGCAATTGGATTATCGCAAGTTCAATGATCTGTTCAAAATTAAGCTGCTGCTTACCTTTGAACAATTGCAAAATTAGGATAGGCATCGAGGGCTTGTGCTATTGTACAATTTTCTCGCGAAAAATGTCGAAGTTTTTGGATTAGCAAACGATGTGGGGACAAAGGCACAGTGATATATTTTATGTATCGGGGGACAAGCTAATCGTCCGAGGGCACCGGAAGGCACTTTTATATGACGGGAAAAGCAACTTTGAAATCGTTAACAAAAGGGCGAAGAAAGTCCCGCGCGTCAATAAACAATCATGAAGGTGCTTTCATACCAACGGGAGTTATGCAGTGTCTCAATAATACTTAAAGTAATGGGAGGGAATATTTTTGAAAAAGACATTTTTATACGTATTAGCAGCAGTTATGGTGTTTACGTTGCTGCTCAGTGGATGTGGTTCCAAGGACAACAGCAGCAACGCTGGTCAAGCCAATGAGTCTAACGCTCCGGCAGCAGAGAATTCTACGGGGACTGAAGATATTACTAAGAAGGTTCCAGAGGGGCAAATGATGATCACTCCGATGCTGATCGGCTATCAAAATGCCGAAATTGAGATTACATGGCAGCCGAACCCGAGCCAGTCGTTGGAAGCGACTTCGCCAGCTCGAGTAGATTACCTGACTAAGAAAATGAAAGCTTGGATTGAAGAGCATCCCAACGTAAAGATTAAGCCAATCAGTACCTCAAGCAACTCTGGCGATAACATGGCTAAGCTGCAGCTCAAGCTTAATGAAGGAAGCGCACCGGATGTGGCTGCAGTAGACTCCTTCATGATGCCGACTTTCGCTGAGTATGCACAGCCTTTGAATGATGCTTTCGCCGCAAAAGGCATTTCAATGGATGACTACTTCCCGTTCATGCACAGTACCATGCAGCCGGATGGGCCAGGTGGAGATATTTTAAGTGATTGGTACACAACAGACGTTCGTGCTTTGTACTACAGAAAAGATTTAATTGATACACCGCCGAAAACGGTTGACGAGTTGATTAGCACAGCTAAACAGCTGCAAGAGAACAATAAGGGAATGACAGGACTCATCTATGTCGCAGGTCGTAACGAAGGTGCAGTTAATAATCATCTGGGCATATATTGGAGCCAGGGCTTCCCATTGTTGAACGAAGACAATAGTCTCGCATTTGCAGATGGAGATGCGAATAAGGCCATGCTGAACTTCCTCTCATTCTTCGAGAATACAGTGGGAGAGGGTATTTCACCACAAAGAATTGTAGAATTTGACAAGGAATCAAGCATGTTTGGAGATTTGACCACGGATAAATTTGGTATGTTTATCGCTTCAAGCTCGGCCGTACCCCAGTTAAGAGAAATAATAGGTGCTGATGCTTTTGATGCGAAGTGGGGAATTGCCGAGCTGCCGGTCGTCAATGCAGGCGATACAAGCAGCTCATCTGCAGGCGGATGGACAAACGTGGTGTTTGCCAAGGATAAATTTAAAGCAGATCTGGCTGCTGATTTTGTACTAAGTCTCTATTCAGACGACTCGGCTGCCGGTGAATGGTGTGAGATCGGCGGGTTCCTTCCGACAAGAAAGTCGGTCTTTGATACGACACCAGCCTTCGCCGAGGACGAGTACTATAAGAGCTTTGCAGCCTATCTAGATCAAGCGCAAAGCCGGCCACCGGTGCCTGAGTACACGACACTATCGAGCGAGTTGCAGATTGCCATTGGTAATATTGTTACTGGTTCCAAGACGGCCGAGCAAGCTTTGCAGGAAGTTATCAAAAAAGCAGGCAAGTAATTTAGGGAGTGAAACGCATGCTTCAAGCCGCAACTGAATCATCTAAAAAGGGGATAATACGCAAGCTGTCTCGGGGGCCCTTCTTCTGGATTGCTCCATTAATTCTAGTATTATTGGTCACCTTCGTATACCCGGCTTTTGAAGTGATTCGCTATAGTTTTACCGATGCATCGCTGACGGGAAAAGATTATTCCTACACACTCAGCTCATATATTCAAATATTTAGTGATAAACAAATTTATACAACGTTGTGGACAACCTTTGTCTTCGTCTTCTTCAGCGTCGTTGGTCAGACGGTTTTGGGGCTTGCGATTGCGCTTGCCATTGTAAAAGGAGAGGAGCTTAGGCTTCGCGGTACGGTATTTGTTCGTGTGGTCACCTTGCTGGCATGGGCCATTCCAGGTGTTATCATCGGGGTCATTTGGAAGATATTCCTGAATGAATCCGAGTCCGGAATTCTAACTTCTATGCTTAATGCTGTAGGTATTAACAACGTGACATTCCTAACGGCTGCTGGATCGGCGCTGGTCTGTACGATCGTCGCCAATATTTGGAGGGGAACGGCCCAAAGTATGATTCTTTCTTACTCCGGGTTAAAGACGATATCCAAGGATATTCTGGAAGCGGCTGATATTGATGGCGCTTCTGCCTGGCAAAGATTGATTCACGTAACCATTCCTTCCATCCTATCGGTGATATCGATTAATGTCATATTAAATATTATCGCGACCTTCAATACCTTCGACATGGTCATGGCGCTGACTTCCGGTGGTCCTGGTAATTCAACAGAGATTCTTGCCTTATCCGCCTATAATCAAATCTTCGTGCATATGAATTTAGGCTCGGGTTCGGCTTACGCCACGGTTCTTCTCTTAATTAACGGATTGATGGCGGCCTTCTACTTCTGGTTCCTTAGACGCAGCAGCGACAACACTTGATTACTTTATCCGTGACGTGTGAATCCAAATCTTTATTTTGGATTCACACGCTCTAGGTTAGGAGACTGTATTATGAACAAGAGCGCTAAAATTAAAGCTTCAATCGGCTTATATTTTGTTTATATCCTAATTTCTCTTTTTTTCTTGTTACCTTTTCTATGGCTCGTATCGCTATCTTTCAAGACGGTACCGGAACTATTCGCTGTTCCGCCAAAATTTTTACCAAATCAGTTTAATTTCGATAATTACAAATACGTGCTTTGGAAGACAGATATATTCGGTTACTTGAAGAACTCGCTGGTGATTATTTTTGCTACGGTCATCGGTACTTTGATCCTAACTCTACCTGCGGCTTATGCCTTCTCTAGATTTGATTATCGGGGTAAGAAAGCGACTATGCTGGCCGTATTATTCTTCCAGATGATTTCACCATTAATTATTGTTATTCCGCTATACAAGTACTTAAGCAGCTTGGGGATGCTGAACAATTATGGAAGTTTAATTTTCGTTTATATCGCCGTCGCTCTCCCCTTTGCGGTATGGTCCGTCAAGGGTTATGTTGATACAGTCCCTAGGGAGTTGGATGAAGCGGCTGCCATCGACGGCTGTAATAAATTCCAAACGATGTATATGGCCATTTTGCCGTTGGTTGTTCCGGGAATCGTCTCTGTTGTCATTTTAGTCGTGGTCAAGAGCTGGGCGCAATTTATCGTACCGTTTATTCTGTTGAACGATTCCAGCATGTACCCGATTTCGGTAGGGCTAGTTAATTTGCAGTCTACCGCTGACTCTATTACCACACATTACTTGGCGGCAGCGGCAGTTATCGCTATTTTCCCAACCTTGATTATTTTCATCATTCTGCAAAGATTTATCGTTTCTGCTATGACGGCAGGCGCGGTGAAGGGATAGGGAATCGCCTTGAACATCAGAAGGAGGGTTGGAAATGGAACTTGTAAAACAGATTGAAGACATTATTATGAATGAAATTCGTCCTATGACCCGTGTCGACGGTGGGGATGTGGTATTTGAAGGTTTTGAAGACAACACGATCATTCTGGGTGCATATGGGGACTGTGCTTCTTGTCCATGCGTCGATCCGGAACTGAACGAATGGATCAGAGAGCGGGTATCTAAACGATTTGGCATGGAATTTCGGGTGAAAATTAACAAACACATTCCTTACTACGCAAGATAGAACGGAGGAAATATAGTGGCACACATTGCGGTAGAACGCAGAAGTATTAGTATGCAGAAATGGTCTAAGCTTGTGTTCGAGCAGGTGGATCAAAGAATTTTCAAAGAGGTATACCCGCTGGATAACTGGCTAGTACGCAATGGCCGATATGAGCCGGATGCTTACATTTGGGAGGATGATTTCCACCCAATCTTTGAAGGGGACAAATGGGGAGGGCCAGACATCACTTCCATGTTCAAGTGTGACTTTACCATTCCGGAGGAGCTGGACGGAAAGAAAGTCTATCTGTACATGTACACGGCAACCGAAGTGATTATTTCAGACAATGGCCGCTATGTGGACGGGCTCGATCCGAACCGCAGCTGGTGTGCATTTCTGGATAAAGCCAAGGCTGGCGAGCAGCATCAAATGATTTTGGAATGCTATACCCGCTCCAAGCCGGACGATGACCGGGGGGTAGCAAGAAACTTGAAGGGCTGTATTCAGACCTTTAAGCGGCCGAGCCTGGTCGTTATTGATGAGGAAATGTTAGGGTTGAAATATGACCTGGATATGCTGTATCAAAGTGCTTATGCCGAGAATATGGAAGAGGGCGCCAGAGAATTTTATGCTAGTCATGTGGAGAAGATTCTCAAATTGTTCCCTTTCTTTGAAAGCGATGATGATGAGGAATTCAGACAGGCTGCTCCGCGCATTCGTGAATATATTAAACACAATGTGTACGAGAAGAGCGGACGCTTTGGTAAAAACGGCAAGCTGGCATGCGTAGCCCATTCTCACCTTGACCTGGCCTATCACTGGACGATGGGACAGACGATCCAAAAGAACGCCCGAACTGTGCTCATACAGCTGCGCTTGATGGATCGTTACCCAGAATTTAAGTATTCTCATACCCAGGCTTGGGCTTATGAGTCGCTGCAAAAGTATTATCCACCGCTCTTTGAAGAGGTTAAGCGGCGCGTGGCGGAAGGACGCTGGGAAATCGTTGGCGCGATGTACGTAGAGCCTGACTGCAATCTGGTGAATGCGGAAAGCTTAGCACGGCAAATTATGTACGGCAAACAGTATTTCTTGAAGGAATTCGGTGTGGATGTCGACATTGCTTGGCTGCCTGACGTATTTGGCAATAGTGCGATTATGCCGCAGATTCTGCAGCAGGGCGGCGTAAATTATTTTGTATCGAACAAAATGTCCACATGGAATGATACGAATCTGTTCCCGCACAACAATTTCCTATGGCGTGGATTAGACGGAACGACTGTTAAAGCATGTGTGCCGCCGGTACACTTCAATAGCTGGATGGATCCGAACCAGGTAATCGGAAGCTGGGAAGCCTTCCAGGATAAATCCTATTGCGATGAGTCTTTACAAATGTTCGGATACGGCGATGGGGGCAGCGGTATCACTAATGAAATGATGGAGTATTATTACCGCGAACAGAACATGGGCGGTATTCCGCAGATGCGTCTGACGACGGGCAAGGAGTATCTGGATACTGTATTTGCGGATACCTCGGAGTTCCCGACTTGGGACGGCGATTTGTATTTGGAGATGCACCGCGGCACCTTTACGACGAAGGGTGAGCTGAAGCGGTTCAACCGCAAAGGCGAGTTCCTTGCGCAGCAAACGGAGGCTACCGCAGCTATCGCATCTTTGTTAGCGGGCCGTATTGTTGTTACCCAGGAAGAAGTGTCGATCCCATGGAAGAAGCTGCTGTTCAACCAGTTCCACGATATTCTGCCGGGCAGCCATACCGCTCCGGTAGGGACAGATGCGATCCAAATGTATCAGGAAATGAATGAAGAATTCTATGAGCTGAATTCCAGAGCGCTGGAGGTTCTGACTCAGCCTGAGAACGGAAGCTTTGTAGCGGTTAATGCTTTTTCCGATAAGCAGACGATTTCCTATTTTGAACAGCCTGTAACGGTGCCGTCGATGATAGACAAATCTGGCCGGATTTACCCGGTGCAAAAGCAAATATCGGCTGAAGGCGGAGAAAGATACTGCACTGAGATTGAGCTTGATGGCTTCAGCTTGGGTGAGTTCAAAGCTTCGGAGACGGTTGTCGAGAAGGCGGAAGATCTTCGGGTGTCCACAACTTGCCTAGAGAACGCACTTGTGTCTGTTCATTTGGATGCGGAAGGTAATATCATTCAGATGGTGGACAAAGTTCGTCAGCAGCAGGTTAATGCGCCAGGCGCTCTGCTGAACCAATGGCAATTGTTTGAGGACTGCCCAGGAACGTATAATGCTTGGGATATTGTAAAATCGTACACGGATCATCAAATTAACTTCGATGGCTGGAACAACATCACTGTAGTAGAAGATGGCCCCATCTCCGTAGCGATTCGCATGGAGAAGTCCTTCAGCAAGAGCCGGGCAGTGCAAATTGTCCGTCTGTATGCGGAAAGCCCTCGCGTTGACTTTGAAACCTGGATCGACTGGCGCGAGAAGGAAAAGCTGTTGAAAGTAGCATTCCCTGTGAATGTAAAAGCAAGAACCTACACAACAGATACTTCGGCGGGCGTGCTGGAGCGAATGAACAATAAGAACACGACCTGGGAGCAGGCGCGTTTCGAGGTGCCGTGCCACAAATGGGTTGATCTGTCTGAAGGTACGTTTGGAGTTTCGATTCTGAACGATTGCAAATATGGCTGCGATGTAGAGGATAATGTGATTCGCCTCAGTCTGTTGAAGGCTCCGATTCGTCCGGATCGGGAAAGCGATCTGGGTACACATTACTTTACTTATTCGATCTATCCACACGGTTCAAGCGCGATTACCGAAGGCATGGTCGAAAGCGCCTATCAGCTTAATCAGCCTGCGCCTATTTATTCGGATCGAAAGTTGTCTGTTGATGAGGGAAGCCTTCTGGAGAATACGGCATCCGCATTGAAGGTACAAGCGTTCAAGCTTGCGGAGGATGGCAGCAATGATCTTATTCTACGCTTGACTGAAGTTTACGGCTCACGCGGCACAGCTCGGATTACTCTGCCGTTTGCAATCGGGTCTGCGATGGAATGTGATTTGATGGAGAATGTGGAGAAGCCAGTAGCCTTTGAGCAAAATACGATTGAGGTTCCGTATACTCCTAATCAGATCATTAGCGTGAGGTTAACACAGAAGTAAGGCATCTATGTCAGTCTAGTTGAGAAATAAATTAGCACAGAGAAGGCAGTCCGCCCTCGAGAGAGGATGGGCTGCCTTTATTCGTGTTTCGGATGCGATGGTTTGAAGATGCACGTTGAGCCTGTGTTGACAGCCTTGGGATGGCAAACCTAAACTTGAGGAAGCTTTAATGTAGCGGTGAAGGTAGTTTTTATGAAAATGTTGTACAAAGCTATAATTCATTTGGTAAAGTGATGCCGTGCTGGTAATACGGATTAGAGCTATTTCGCAACTGGAAGCTGGGATGAATTGATTAATGCTATTGAGCAATAGGGTAACTGAACAGCTAAAAGAATGTCATGAGGAAGGCTAAAGGTTTGGTATGATCCAAAATATTTATATAAGTTAAAGTGGGGTATAAAAATGTTCATTCAAATTGTAGCCGTTGGCAAATTGAAGGAGAAGTATTTGGTACAGGGGATCGCGGAGTATGCAAAGCGGCTTGCCCCGTATGTGAAGTTTCAAGTCGTGGAGGTGCCCGACGAGAAGGCGCCGGAGACGATGAGTGAGGCGGAGGTGCAGGCGGTGAAGGCACGCGAGGGCGAGCGCGTGCTGGCCCAGGTGAAGAGCGATGCGCATGTCATCGCTCTGGATGTGGGCGGCGAGCTATGGAGCTCGGAGGAGCTCGCCGCTTGCGTGGACAGGCTCGGCACATATGGGACGAGCCATGTCGTGTTTGTCATCGGCGGGAGCCATGGGCTCGCCGATGGGGTGCTCAGCCGCGCACAGCAGCGGCTGTCGTTTGGGCGCATGACGCTGCCTCATCAGCTCATGCGCCTGGTGTTGACTGAACAAATATACCGCGCTATTACTATAAATAAAGGGATTCGATACCATAAATAAAGCTAGTTGGGGACGAATTGGGGACGAAACTTTTCGAGCTTGTCTACAGCATCGTCGGAAAGTTTCTTAGTTACGTGGGAATAGATATTAGCGGTTGTTTGAAAGTCAGCGTGCCCATGGCGTTCCTGAATCACCTTTAGGCTTACGCCTTCTTCAAGCAAAAGAGTCGCGGCAGTGTGTCGGAGATCGTGGAGGCGGATATGAGGGAGTTCATGTTTGGTAGTAAACTCCTTCCAACGGTGGGACGGTACTACCCGGTAGTAGGGTTTTCCCACTCCGTTGTGGAACACATATTCGTGATCTTCGCCCTGCCACAGACTTCCTTGTTCTTCTTTGTCGATTTCCCACTCCTTCCTAAATGCAGATAGGTCATCCATGAACCATTTAGGCATTTTTACAACACGTTCAGAGTTTTCGGACTTCGGTTTTTTTATTACCTGTCCGGCAGCAAGGGTTTTGTTTATGTGAAAGGTTTGGGAGGTAAAGTTAATATCACTCCACTCTAAAGCGAGCATCTCACCGCGCCTAAAACCCCCAATCATACAGGCTGTAAAAAATAACCTCCAGTTGTTAGGTTCTTTTTGCAGGGCCTCCAAGACTTCAGCGGCTTGTTCTGAGTCGTAATATTGCTTAGATCGAGTGTCGCCTTTGGGGCGATCCACCCCATCCATCGGATTTACTTTTATCATCCTCCACTGTTTCGCTTTTGCAAACACGCTTTTTAAAATCGTGTAAATACAGAGCTGCATGCTAATGGAGTAGTGGGAGAGTGTGCCTATAAAATCTACGCAGTGCAGCGTTTTGATATTCTGGATCCGCTTGTTACCTAGGGCAGGAATGATATGTTTTTTTAGATGCCCATTATACGTTTCTATTGTGTTGGGTGACAACTTATTCAGATGTCTATCTGTATACTTTGTTTCAATAAACTCTTTCAAAGTGAAGTTGCCAGGCTGAATGTACTCTCCCGATTCAATCTCCATTTTAAAAGCGGCCAATTGATCATCGAGGTAGTCGCGGAGTCTCTTCGTTGTCTTAAGAAGCGCTTTATCTTCTACGACAACGGTCTTTCGGCGGCGATCCCGTGTGCCGTCTGGAAACTCGCCAACGTCGATGGTCAGGCGCCAAGATCGTTCTCCTCTCTTTTCGATACTTCCTTTCACTTTCAATCACTCCAAACATATGTTCTATTTTTATGTATAATGAACAGCCCTGCGGCTGGTAAGCGCGAAGGTTAGTATAAATATCTCTCCATTTCTTTCGGTACGCCGCACCGATTTAAGTACCATTCCAGTGGCTCGTCTGCATTTAGCTCTTCGCCAGCCGTTAACAAATGGGTAGCAAACTCATCTGCTTGATTCTCGTAGCGTCCTAACGGAAATCCAGTATGTCGGGTAATGAAATAGTGGCTATGGCCTTTATGAAGCCTGAAATGAGCGAGTTCATGTGCGCATATAAACCGCTTCTCCTCATCCGGCAAATTATCATTAATGACGATGATCTTTCTGCGAAGTATTCTGTCCTGATAGCCTTTTACGTTATCCGGCAAATCGAGAAACATAATCGTAATGCCTAACATTCTCGCAATCGTAAAAGGGCAACTAGTCCTGTATTTTCGGTATAGATTCCTAGCCCGGCGCTTTATGTTCAATTCATCCCCTCCTGATGCGGGCAGACCGATGTTATTCCTCGTTGTTCTTCTGTCTGGATTTTCTGTAAGCTTCCTTATTTTGTCGTTTTGCTTCCCAGAACATGGCTTCGAGCATCCCTAACATCTTAGCTCGATCTTCCTCTGAGAATTCTATCCCTTTATAGAACAGCCCTTGGGGATCAGCTAGGTATTTCTCCAAATCGCGCTTATCTTTTGCTGTCGCCCATTCAGGAGCGTTGCTTGTCGCGATATCTGGATCATCTGTGCGACCTAGTAGGTAGTCCGTGGAAACGTTGAAGTAGTCAGCTATTAATTGTAGTTTGTCTGCTCCAGGGTTCTGGGTTTTCAACCTATATAAAGTGTTTTTGGAGTAACCCAGCGATCTTTCTAGATCATTAATGGATATCTTTCGTACGTCACATAGTTTCTTTACCCTCTCAAATACTTCCATATCGACCATCCTTTGTGGCCAGTAATACTGAATTAAATAATTAGCATAAAAAGTGTTGACTATTTTATACTTATAGTTTAATATTACTGACATAAGCTATTTGATTAGCGAAAAAGACAAGAAAAAATACGACCTAATAAATACAATTTTCGAAGCTGGGGAGCGGACAAAATGTATTGTGTCAGGCTTTTTTAAAAGTCTTATTTAGCTATGGGTATAGGTTAAACTATTCGCGTAAAAATGTCAACATTTTAGCTAATCAAATAGCATTTTTATCTTAAGGGAGGGGTGAAGGTTGGAGAAGTATTCAGAGTTCGGGGCGGAAGCAAGAAAGATCATGCTCCAAAAAGGAATCACGTTGAAGGACGTTGCAGAAAAACTAAATGTTTCTACGCCTTACGTTTCCGATATTTTGAGGGGAAATCGGAAAGGTGAAAAACAAAAGCCTATCATTGCTGAAATGTTGGGCTTGGATAGCGAATCGTGAATTTCAAGGTTCGTTAACAGAAGTCTACTGAGAATGAGAGCTTTGTAGCTATCGTTCAAAAAAAAGACCGACAGTCTCAGGGTGATGAACTGTCCTTCTTTAAGAAGGAGAGTCAGATTTCTAGTCGAGCTGCAAGTTTTACCATAATACCTCGCCGCGCAATATTTGTTAAACGGAGATTTCCGTTCATCTGACTTATTCGTTAGTAATCTGTATTCTCAAGGATTCTGGTATTTATACCTCGTAGAAAGGAAGTGTCCCCGTGGACAAGGTTTTATTAGCCAACGATCTGCTGCCCATCTATCGGACAACAGATACTGGCGAGAAAGTAGTAGACGCTAGGGAGCTTTGCGGCTTTCTGAATGTAGGATCTCGATTCAACGACTGGATCGCGAGACAGATCAAAAAATACGGTTTCGTTGAAGGAGAAGACTTTCACTCATTTTTGAGTAATACCTCTGAGAACGGCGGTAGGCCACGCACCGACTACATTCTCAAGCTCGATATGGCAAAGGAACTAGCCATGGTAGAGAACAATGATCAAGGTCGTAAAGCACGTCGCTATTTTATCGAAGTCGAGAAACGTTACAGGGAGGCAGCCCCTTTGGTTCCATTAGCTGATTCCGAAGTAACCCAGAAGATCGCAGAAATCGATAAGACGATCAAGCTTATGCAGCTGCTTCGGGTTAGCGTGAGAGACGGTTTTTTAGACGGAGACAACGAAGCGCTGTACCGAAAACAAATAGCTGACAGGGTGTTAAGGACGGTAGAGCAACCGAAAAGTGCTCGCGCCCCTTATGAACGCGCTCCTTATAAATTGGAGCATGAACCCCAAACCGATGAATACGGGGGTCGCTGGTACAAATCTAGTGAAATTGCAGTCATTGCCGGCGTAACTACGAACTTGATCGGAAAGCTAGCAAGTCGCCACAATCTGAGAACGTCTGAATATTGTCGTTTTGTCTCTCTTAACGGAAACAGAGTGTCAGGCATTACGCAGCCGGAATACAACGAAATGGGCAAGGATGAACTGGTTCGACTGGCTGCTGTGGAGATCGCTAACGGGTACGTCCCTAGGCCAAAAAGAAAGAAGGCGAGAAGCCGATGACAGCTTTGGAGAAAGCTATTGCTGATATCGTCGCCCTGCACGTCGTGGAGGCTGAAAAGCGAATTTTAGAACGCCTGTCTGTCGCATCCGACAAGACGCTTACCTTTTCAGAAGCCTGTGAGTATTTGCAGATGTCCGATTACACGCTCCGTAAGCTTTGTAAAGGTAAACGCATACCGCACCGAACTGTGGGCGCAGAAGGAAGTCGAAGTCCTCGGTACTTATTTAGCTCCGTCAGCCTCGACCGCTGGAAACGAGACGAAGAAGCGAAAAACTACCAGACAGGCGGTGACAGCCTATGAGTAGGGTTTTAGATCTGGATTCAAATGAAGTGATCGACATTTGCGCGGATCCTGAATGCAACGCTGAAATATTCTTCGGACAGCCAGTCTGGAAGAAGGGGCACGATCTGATTTGCTCCACAGATTGCTTGCTTCGGGTGATGGGAGCCAAAACGATGATTGCGGGAAGGGAGGATTCACATGGAAGCTAGATACTGGTTTGTTGCAGAAACATACGTAAACGCCTTAGGGGCATCAGTTGGTTTTTATGCCTACAGTGATGGTGCTTACGGGATGCACATCACGGAGGATATCAACGACAAAAATATTCTCTACTATACCAACGAGGAGGCCGCCAAGGATTTTGCTTATAAAAATGTAGCTAACACAAACCGTACTGTGCATTGTCGTTATCTTGAATCGACTCCTATTAATTTGAAAGGAGAATATGGAATATGACCAACGAGGAGAAGATGCACGCAGAAACGGCAGCGGCACAACTTAATATAGCTCTTAATTATCTACAGCGTGCCAGGCAGACCTTGAGGGCTAGTAAGCACCCTGCTTTACGGGATGCTTTACGGGAGGTACGTGCTGCTAGTTTGGAGATCGAAGAGATTCGGGATGATCTTTTGAAAGGAGACTGAGCCGTGAATCACTTAAGCCTATTTAGCGGATACGGCGGTATCGATATAGCAACTCATCTTGTAGGTATGAAGACTGTTGCCTTTTGTGAGCGGGAACCAGCATGCCAAAATGTGCTGCGCAAACGATGGCCGGGAGTGCCTATCATAGACGATATCCGAAATTTGACGAGAGAGGAGCTGACTAAACTTGGCATTGGGGCAATTGACATTATTTCCGGAGGATTTCCTTGCCAACCCTTTAGCCACGCAGGCAAGAGAGAAGGAACGGCTGATGACCGATATCTCTGGCCAGAAATGCGGAGAGTCATCGAAGAGTGCCGACCGACTTGGGTTATTGCTGAAAATGTTAGAGGGCTCGTCAGTATGGCGCAGTCAGATTGGGAGCCTGTGCTGGAAGACGAAGGATTTACCGAAGAAGAAGCGCAGACGGTACTCGAAAGCATCCGGCAAGACTTTGAAGACATGGGGTATCGGTCGATCCCAATCCTTATTCCAGCTTGCGCGGTCGGAGCATCGCACGAAAGATTCCGCGTCTTCATCGCCGGGGCTTTGGGCAACGCCTAATGCTGCTGATGCGGTCGGTACAACGGGCGAAGGTCAGTCCAGATCTTTGAGGGGTGATGTGCGCATGTGGCCCACGCCGCGGGCGAACGATGCTGAGAAGCGCGGAAATATAGCAGATGATCCTAGAAATGGCTTACCCGGTGCGGTGTTATGGCCGACCCCACAAGCACGAGACTACCGCAGTGGTGATGACCCGGAAGGTTCAAGAGCAACCAGGAAACGGGAGCAAGGTTGGACACCCGGGCTAAATGATGCCGTGAAGCTCTGGCCTACACCGAAAGGGTCAATGCGCGGTGACTGCCCAAGTGAGCGTAATCGCCGATCTCCTGACCTTCAAGCTGCGGTGAAAATGTGGCCTACTCCTGCAGCCCAAGATGCAAAAAATGCTACCTTACCGCCAAGTCAGGCGGAGCGGGTCACAATCCCGGGGGCAATTATGCGCGAAGGACAGACTGGGCAGCTAAATCCAGATTGGGTTGAAGCCTTGATGTGCGTACCAAAAGGCTGGACGGATGCGGAACGAGAAGTTGAGTTGCCTGCTGTGCTAGATGATCTGGGAGATTACGTTGATTATATCCGGGCATATCTGCAACCAGCATTAATGGGACAACCGCAGCATGACTGGGAGCCTGCACGAGTTGCTAGTGGAGTTAAAGGCAGAGTTCCTCGGCTAAAGATGCTGGGCAATGGTGTGGTGCCGCTGCAAATCCTGCCTATTGTAGCAATCATAGCAATGATAGAGTCAGAAGTTTAATGCATAGCTCGAAAGTTCAGCGTATTTGAAAGGGGGTGAACAAGACAAATGAATGTGACACGTGATGTCCGGCTGGAACTGACAAAGGACGAGCGCATGGTGTGCCTACGCTTTGCCGCTAGCGAAAACGCGAAACGCTGGAAAAAAGAAAAACAGCTTACCACGGCTCCTACCCCGTAATAAGCTGCACAACAATACCATTCTAAGGCCAGTTTACCACTGGCAGAAAGGAAATTGCAATGAAAAGTACTGGAATCGTTCGGAAGGTTGACAATCTCGGCCGTATAGTTTTGCCGAAAGAGCTGCGCGACACCCTGGGGATCGCTGAACAGGATCCGCTAGAGGTCTTCGTCGATGGTGACAAAATCATCCTTCGCAAGTATCAGCCTGGCTGCTTCTTTTGCGAAGATACGACAGAGCTGATATTCCTTTTTAGCAAGCCTGTTTGTTCCAAATGCGCCAAGGATATTACCCGGATTCGTAACATTCATTAATCATATTTTAGGAGGACTTATACATGCCAGTTCAAATTACGATCAACGGTGAGAGTGCCACACAAGCTATTGAGGAATTTGCTATTTTGTCAGCTGCTTTTGTTGGACAAGCCGTGTTAGAGGCTACTTCTACAGCATCAACAGCATCTACAGAAGAGCCAAAAAAGCAGACCAGAAAACCGACCCCTAAGAAAAAGGAAGATTCAGAAGAGAAGAAGGTCGAAGTTGAATCTGAAGATGAAGAATCGGCTGGTGGTGAAACTCAGGAGGGCGCTGACCCTAAACATACTCTTGTTGATCTTCGGGCTCTTGCCAAGGAGAAATCAACGGCGGACGCATCTACAAAGCCGAAGATCAAGGAGATTCTCTCTGAGTTCGGCTACGCCAACATGAGCGCCGTCGAAGATAAGGACGTCGATGCGATCTATGCCAAGCTGGAGGCGCTATGAGTGCCCCAGCACACGCAGAGCGGGCACATGCACTTCTAGGTGCTTCGGGGGCCAGCCGTTGGATTGCTTGCCCCCCAAGTGCTCGGCTTACCGAACATATCTCGGAGAAGCGGAGTGAATACGCCGACGAGGGTACAGCAGCTCATGAGTTGTCGGAAGTAAAGCTGCAGCAGATGCTTATGCCTAATAATTCGGCTCGGCGTAAGGAGCTGGAAAAGGCATTAACGGAGGCTATGGCAAGTACGTACTACGGCCCTGAGATGGAGAACGCCGTTAACGATTACGTGGACATTGTGGCGGAACGCTTTCTCGCGGCTAAGGCACGTTCTCAGGATGCGGTGATCATGTTCGAGCAACGGCTGGACTTTAGTGAATGGGTACCTGAAGGGTATGGCACGGGGGACGTCATCATCATCTCTGATGGGATTATGGATGTGATTGACCTGAAATACGGCAAAGGCGTGCCAGTATCAGCTTTCGGCAATCCGCAGATGCGGCTCTACGCCTTGGGAGCTTGGCAGGAATACGATTTTTTGTATGGCATTGAAGAAATTCATATGACGATCATACAGCCACGGCTCGACAGTGTGAGCACTGACATTGTGCCGGTATCGGAGCTGTTAGAGTGGGCTGAAACCGTCGTTAAGCCTGCCGCTGCTCTCGCATTTGCTGGTGAAGGTGAGTTTAAGGCTGGGGAGCATTGCCGCTGGTGCAAGGTGAAAGGGAATTGCCGGGCGCGGGCTGATGAGAATATGAAAGCCCTGGAGTATGAGTTTCGTGATCCGGCTCTGCTGTCGCTGGAGGAAATCGGTTCAGTGCTTTTTGTAGCAGAGCAGTTGAAAGCCTGGGCGAAGGATGTTGAAGGCTACGCCTTCGATCAAGCCAAGAACGGTGCTAAGATTCCGGCGTGGAAGTTGGTCGAGGGTCGTAGCAACCGAGTGATTACGGACAAAGATGTAGCATGGAAGTCCTTAGAAGATGCCAAAATCGATGATGATAAGTTCCTGAAACCTCGTGAGCTTCTTGGCATCGGGGAATTGGAAAAGCGGATCGATAAAAAGGAGCTTGCCGCACTGATAGGCGACTTGATCGTTAAGCCCCCAGGGAAGCCGGTTCTTGTTCCTGAGACCGATCACAGGGCGGAGCTGAATAGCGTTGATCAGGACTTTGCAGGAGAGGAGTTTGAGTCCTAATGAGCCGTCTTTATATTATTGTTCAAACGAATAAAAGCAGTTATAACGACCAAACAAAAGTCACACAAAATTCTGAACGTGAAGTTCTCCGGTATGTAGGGCAAGTGTCTTCCCATGATGCTCTAGAGGATGATATCCATATCAACCGAATTTTTTCGGTTGATGATTACGGTAATGTTTTGCACCACGAAATAGAGTTCAAGAACGGCAAGCTGTTTTTAGTCACTATTCCAATTGAAAACTAACTAATAAGGAGAAATGTTCAAATGGCAAACGAAATCAGCACAAAGGTAATTACGGGTAAAGTACGGCTTTCTTATGCGAATGTGTGGGAGCCTCAATCTATTGATGGTGGCGAACCTAAATACAGCACTTCTATCCTTATTCCAAAGGACGATAAGGAGACCTTACGTAAAATCAAAACTGTCATTGATGCCCTGAAAGAGCAAGCAAAGGCTAAATTCGGCGGGAAGCTCCCGGCTAAGTTCCATACCCCGTTACGGGATGGTGACGAGGAACGTCCAGATGATGAGGCATATGCCGATCACTATTTTTTCAATGCTTCTTCCAAAAACAAGCCTGGCATTGCTAAGCCTGTCGGTAAAAATCCCGACGGATCGACTAAATTCCAGGAGATCACTGACACGACGGAAGTCTATTCCGGTTGCTACGTCAAGGCCTCTATTAACTTTTATATCTTTGATACCAAGGGCAATAAGGGGATTGCAGCAGGGCTGAACAATATTGTGAAGTTGCAAGACGGTGAGTTCTTGGGCGGTCGTAGCAGCGTGAAGGATGACTTCGCAGATGAGGATTTTGACGACATTATGGATTTCAGTGATGACGATGAGGACTTTTTGAACTAACTGGTAATGAGGGGATGCCGCAAGGGTCCCCTTTTCTATCAAAACATGGGGAGGATCAATAGATGGGGATTAATGACTTGGTGCAAGAAGCACATAGCAATGCAGTGAGTAAGGGTTGGTGGGACGAGGAACGGAGTTTCGGGGAAATCATTGCCTTGATCCACTCTGAAGCTTCGGAGGCTCTGGAAGATTATCGGAACGGAGAACCGCCAACGAATGTCTGGTATGAACATGATGGTCAGGATCATGCCGTACAAGTCGATGACGACTATAAGCCTTGCGGCATCCCATCTGAGCTGGCTGACATCGTAATTCGGGTATTCGATGCCTGCGGGCGATATGGCATCGATCTGGAGAAGGCGATTACTGAGAAGATGGCCTATAACGCAACGCGGCCACAGCGGCACGGTGGGAAAGTGATATGACGGTACTCCAGATTGACGTTGAGACCTACAGCAGCGTGGATCTAATAAAATGCGGAGTTCACCGCTACGTTGAATCACCGGACTTTGAAATTCTTCTATTTGCCTACGCTTATGATGACGATCCGGTGCAGGTGGTTGACCTAACTGATTTTGAAGAGCTGCCGGAGCAAGTGCTGCACGATCTGACTGATCCGGCGGTTATCAAGACAGCCTGGAATGCTGCTTTTGAGCGGACGGTGATTGCCAAGCAGTTTAATATCGAGTGTGATCCACGGTATTGGCGCTGCTCGATGGCGCATGCCTACACACTCGGTTTACCAGGGTCGCTCGAAAAGGCGGCGATCGCCCTTGGGCTGGAGGAACAAAAGGATACGAAAGGTAAGAACCTGATCAAGTATTTTTCCGTCCCGTGTAAACCGACCAAAGTCAACGGCGGACGTACTCGTAATTATCCACACCATGTGCCAGATAAGTGGCAGGAGTATATCGAATACAACCGGCAGGACGTGGTCGTCGAACGCGTGGTTCGTAAACGCTTGGAACGCTTCCCTGTACCAGACCGAGAATGGCGAGTATGGACGCTTGATCAGAAGATCAATGACCTCGGCGTGAGAGTCGACAAGGGGCTTATCGATCAAGCAATTGCCTGCTCGTCTCAATATACGGATCAGCTCCTGCAAGAGGCGCGAGATCTAACCGGGCTCGAGAACCCGAACAGCATCGCACAACTTAAAGGATGGTTTGAAAGTCATGGGTTGAAGGTTGTCAGCTTGAACAAGGACAATATGCCGGTTTTGCTAGACGCTGCTCCTGATGAGGATACCAAACGGATGCTAGAGATCCGACAAGAAATGGGTAAGACGTCAGTCAGCAAGTATGACGCCATGAAACTATCAGCCTGTGATGATGGCCGTGTGCGCGGGATTCTGCAATATTGCGGAGCCAGCCGGACATGGCGCTGGGCAGGCAGACGGGTTCAGATGCACAATCTGCCGCAGAATCATTTGGTAGATTTGGCACTGGCTCGAGAGATCCTGCTCTCTGGAGATTTTGAATGGCTAGAGATGCTGTTCGGCCCTGTGCAGTTTGTGCTTTCGGAGCTCATCCGTACAGCGCTGATTCCGGCAGACGGTCATCGATTTATCGTCTCTGACTTTTCCGCGATCGAGGCCCGCGTCATAGCTTGGCTTGCCGATGAGAACTGGGTGCTCGAAGTATTCAAAGGTCACGGTAAGATTTACGAGGCGACTGCTTCACGAATGTTTGGGATCCCATTCGAAACGATCATCCGCGGGCACGAGAACTACAAGTATCGCGCACCAGGTAAAGTCGCTACGCTCGCCTGCGGTTTCGGCGGCGGCCCGAATGCCCTCGCAAGCATGGACAAGAAGAAAGAGATTCCAGAAGAAGAGTATCCAGCTCTGGTCAAACAGTGGCGAGAAGCAAATCCCAAGATCAGACGGTTATGGTACAAAACCGAAGAGGCTGCGATGGAGGCTGTTAGGACGAAGTCGACTGTCAAGCTGGCTCATGGTGTTCAGTACCGCTATAAGAACGGCTACTTATTCGCTGATCTACCTAGCGGCCATAGCTTAAGTTACCCCTCACCGCAGATCAAGCCGGATCCGAAGTTTGACGGCAAGGAAGGCCTCACGTTCTTGGCTCCCGATCAATTAGGACGAATGGTTCGGCAGCGCACCTGGGGCGGGACTCTGGTCGAGAACCTTGTGCAGGCGATCGCACGGGACTGCTTAGCCGAGAGTCTGCTGAGATTAGACGCAGAAGGCTATCCGATTCCTCTGCATGTGCATGACGAAGCGGTGCTGGAGGTGCCAATCGGGATCGGCTCCGTCGAAGAGGTTACCGAGATCATGAGCCAGCCGATCGATTGGGCGCCGGGGCTGCCGTTGTCGGCAGATGGATTTGAATGTGATTTCTATCAAAAGGATTGATATGATGCTGCCAAAATTACCAGATAGTGTTGATCTTTATATTTCAGATGTTCCTTGGGACTTAGTCTTAAATGATAGCGGTAAGGTGATCGGGGAAGTTTATACACTTCTTCCCGATCCTCCGCCAAGGAGGCGACAAAACAAATGGGGCACTGGTTCTATATCGCGCCGGAAGAATATGCAGAAGCCGAAAAGTACGGGGTCAGGCCGGAGATGCTGGATCGGAGAGTCCGGCAACAAGGCTGGATCAAAGAGCGGGCTATGACTACGCCGCCTAGGCCTCAGAAGCCAAGAGGTTACTATGAAAAATGGGCAGCTATCGCTGAGAAAAACGGCATAAAATATGATTCTTTCATGAGCCGTATACGAAGCGGTATGTGCCCCGAAAGGGCGGCAACGCAGCCGCTTCAAACTCCAGAGGAGATCCGGCAGCAGGCTCTTCATGCGACTGAGCATGTGCGAGTCTACCCCAAAAAGTATGTTCTTTTAGCAGAGAAAAACGGTATACCTTATGCGACATTTCAATATCGTGTTAAATACTGCGGATGGGATTATGAACGAGCTGCGACTGAGCCGATCTGGTCCCGACAACAAATAGGGCGGCTAGGCGCTCAGCGGCTACGCGAACGCGAGGGCGATTGGGCGGCTCAGATTTTTGGAAAGAGAGGATGATATAAATGGATTTGAAGAGAATTACTAAGCAAAATTTATATGATTTTGTTACCAAGAAGGTAAATGCCCAGCGAGTAGACATTAAAAATCAAATTACTAAGATGATAGATTCAGAAGCTGACCCTGTTTTAAATTCTTGGATCCGCTTGGGTTCTGTGGAACGGGATGCGGAAAGATTAGCGGTCTCTCTAGAGGAAGCTATGAAGGCCTTCAAAATATTGGACTGCTGGAAATATCAAAGTGTATTGGCTGATATAAATTCTAAGCTACTTTCTATTGAACGTAAGGCGAAGGAAGACATAAAACAGGGAATTGAAAGCTTCGTTCAGGATCCCGAACACGAGGCTATTAATTTAGGTCATGAAGAAGTGAATGCTTTGACTAAGCGGTTACAGAAGGTTTGCCGACCTCACTACAAAAAGTTAGCCGATCTACACAAGCTTCGCCGTGAGTTAGAAAACGTAATTGCCTCAGAAGCTAATGGGCAGCGCGGATATAAGGCATTGGTAGCTTTGGGGGTTGATATGTCGGAGTTTGAAGCTGGGACGTCTAATTTACCAGCTGTCGTGAAGTTATCCGTTGACCCTTGTCTATTGACTGGAAATTGCCAATGAGACCGCTAACATCTGAGGAGAAAGCCCGCTGCACGAACGCGCGGAAGCGGGCTAATAAGGCATTGAGGGAGCAGAGGCGGGCAATTGGAGTTAAACTGAGAGACCTTCCGGAATCAAGCCGAATAGGGGAAGTTCTGTTATTTGAATTCGAATCGATTCGGGACATTAAAGGTTACCCGGTCACTGTCTCTTTGAACGGTAATGAAATGGTTCTTAATTATGAATTGCTCCGATGTTTCGATAGATCATTAAAGAATCGGATTAAAAGTATCAAAATTGTGTGGCGGGATAACTGTCCGGTTCTACTCATAGATCACCACACTAGGTATTGGAGTAAGGATGTTGGATCGATTGAACTATACGAGCTTCCAGCGTATCAGCGAGAGTTGCTGACGGATTTACCTATAGTTGAGATTTAAACATAGATTGAGGTGGCACCATGCAGGAATTAGATATTTCATTCGGCAAGCACCGTGCCGATACGAACTGGAAAACTGAATATTTGACCTGGGAAGAGTTCGTCGATCGGCTGCGGAAGGTTCGCCGGACGAACGAGACCATGGCTCAGTATAACGCCATGAGTACGCCTGCGCGGGGGAAAGTAAAAGACGGGCCGGCTTTCGTCGGGGGGCTTATCCGGACAGGCCGGAGGAAGAAAGAGAATATCGATAGCCGCAGCCTAATTACTCTCGACGTTGATCGTGGGGACGATGACTTTCTCTTTGCTGCGGATCTGGTGCTTGGAGGGACGGCTTACGTCGTCTACTCCACGCACAGCCACCGCCCGGAGAAGCCAAAGTATCGCCTTATTATTCCAGCTGACAGGAACATGAGCCCGGACGAGTACGCCGCAGTCAGCCGCAAGCTGGCGGAGCAGATCGGCATGAACTGTTTTGACAAGACGACCTTTGATGTGCATCGGCTCATGTACCTGCCCAGCTGCAGCAAGGACGCTGAGCCTGTGCTGGAAGTTTACGAGGGGGAGCCGCTGAGCGTTGACCAGGTGCTGGATGAATACGACGACTGGACTGACGTTTTAGCCTGGCCTCGGCATCCGGAAGCCAAGTCACCGGCGCAGCTTGCTGAGAAGAAAGCACAGGATCCTAGGGAGAAATTTGGCACGATCGGACTTTTATGCCGGTCATTCACCATTGAGGAGGGCATCGATACTTTCCTATCTGACGTGTATGTCCCTGGTACAATGCCTAACCGCTATACCTATACCAAGGGGACGAGTGGAAACGGGCTGGAGATTTACCCGGATCAAGACCTTGCCTTCTCGCACCAGGACAGTGATCCGGTAGCGGATGGCCGCACTTATAACTTATTTGACCTTGTTCGTGTTCATAAATTCGGTCACCTAGACGAGCAGGTGAAAGACCATACACCGGACGCCAAAAAGCCAAGTCACCTGGCTATGGAGCAGTGGGCGGCGCAGCGGCCAGAGGTAAAGAAGCTTGCTCTAGCTGAGCGGCAGGCGGACTTTGCTGAAATGGCCGCCGAGTTTGATGACGATGAAGAGGATCCGGAGGATGACGATTGGGAGGAAAAGCTGGAGCTTCACCATAAAACGGCGCTGCCGCTACCGACAGCCGGCAATGTAGAGCTGTTCTTAACCTTCGGTATATGGAAAAACGTTCTGGCTTACGATGCCTTTGGTAATTCTGAGGTCATCCGGCGTCCGCTGCCTTGGCGAGAATTGGAACGCGGGGGGCGCACATATGAGCCATGGCTGGCTGCCGACGACAAGCGGCTGCAGCACTGGTTCTCCAAAGTACATGGTATTAACGCTGCGAAGACGATCCAGAACGCTTTTACGGAGGTTGTTCACCGCAACACGTTTCATCCGATCAAGGCGTATGTCGAGGGCGGAAGCTGGGACGGTGTCCCCCGAGCGGAACGGATATTCGTTGAATACTTAGGGGCAGCTGACACGCATTATACGCGACAGGTGACGAGGAAGATGCTGCTGGCAGCCGTCACACGGCTGTATCGCCCGGGCTGTAAATTCGACCAGATGCTTGTTCTTGTTGGCCCCCAGGGGGCTGGGAAGAGTAGCCTGTTGGCGAAGCTTGGCCGGGATTGGTTCTCTGACAGCCTGCGGACGTTTGAAAATAAGGAAGCCGGTGAGCATCTACAGAATGGCTGGATATTTGAAATCGGTGAGCTGTCGGCTATGAAGAAAACCGAGGTTGAAGAGGTCAAGGCGTTTTTATCTAAGACAGAAGACCGCTATCGGGTGGCGTATGATCGCCAGGTATCGGAGTTTCCCCGGAAGTGCGTTTTCTTCGGAACGACGAATACACGGGATTTTCTACGGGACACGACCGGGAACCGCCGCTTTTGGCCGGTTGAAGTAGTGCCTGAAAGAGCTGAGAAGAGTCATTGGGATCATCTAGGCGATGAGGAGGTACAGCAAATCTGGGCTGAGGTATTGAGCTGGTTCGAGGCGGGGGAAACCTTGGAGCTGGACAGCGAGGCACGCATGGAGGCTGAGCGGCAGCAGGCGGCGCATATGGAGAGTGACCCGCGTGAGGGCATGATTCAGGAGTGGCTTGAATCGGAAGAGCTTGACGAGATGGACAGGCCTACAGGACAACTACGGCAACGGGTCTGTGCAGCCCAGATGTGGGTGGAATGCTTAGGTAAGCGTAGGGGCGATATGAAGCCTTGGGATGCTAAAGAAATCTGCGATGTTATGCGGCGCGTTCCTGGGTGGAAAGAGAGAAAAGGGCGAGCGCGGGTGTCTGGGTACGGGCTTCAAACCGTGTTTGAACGGGCTGATTGACGTATCAGTAAGATGATTCGGCGCTGTTATCCTTACTGATACACTGATACATCTAAAATAACAGTTGTATCAGAAGCGTAACAGTAAAAATGGGTTTACTGATACAGCTTGAAACCCTTTAAGTCAAAGGATTTGGCGGGCTTTGTATCAGTTGTATCAGTAAATTCTATATAAATAGTAAGTAAGTAATTTAACTAGTAATAGAAATACGGATATATAGGTTAAACGTGAATATACGCAGTACGCGTATATAGAGTGATATTCTGTAACACTCGGAAAGGAGCGAGCATGGGAGAGTCTACACTGGAACGCCGCCTGGTTCGAGAGATCAAGAAGATCGGCGGGGAAGCCCCTAAGTGGGTAAGCCCAGGAAATCGGGGAGTACCTGACCGGATTGTATTACTCCCCAACGGGCAAACGGTATATGTCGAGATGAAGGCACCGGGCGAGCCCTTGACCCCTTTACAGGAGCGCTGGAGGCGAAAGCTGCAGAACATGGGTCACCGACATTTCAAACTTGATTCGGTGGAGGATATCGATCTGTTTATCCAGGAGGTGATGCCGAAATGAAGTTCATCCCACACGTCTACCAGGACTACGCGAGACAGCGGATCCTGGACACGAATTTTATAGCCTTGCTGCTGGAGATGGGCTTGGGTTAGCAAAACGGTAACTACCTTGACGGCGATCGATGAGCTACTGAACGACTATTTCGACGCCTACAAAGTACTGGTTATCGCACCGCTGCGAGTGGCCGAGGATACTTGGGCTAGGGAGATCGAGAAATGGGATCACCTGCAGAATCTTCGGATCAGTAAGGTGCTGGGTAGTGCAGTAACCCGCCGGAAAGCCTTGAAGGCTGAAGCCGATATTTACGTCATCAACCGGGAGAATGTGGAATGGCTGGTGAACGAATACGGCAGTAAATGGCCGTTCGACACTGTGGTGATCGACGAGCTTTCCAGCTTTAAAAATAGCAGATCTAAACGCTTCCGGGCTCTTCGCCGAGTCCGCCCAATGATGAAACGGGTGATCGGATTAACAGGTACACCGGCACCGAACAGTCTTATGGACTTGTGGCCGCAGATGTACTTGATCGACCAGGGCGAACGACTGGGCAAGACAATCACCGGGTTCCGGGATAAATACTTTATCCCTGGTGCCCGTAGCGGCCATGTGGTTTACGAATGGAAGGAGAAGCAGGAAGCAGAGAACCGGATTTATGAGGCGATCAGCGATATCGCCGTTAGCATGAAAGCTGAGGACTGGCTAGAGCTTCCGGAACGGATTGACCGTACTATTCCGGTTCCGCTGAACCCAAAAGCAAGGGAGCAGTACAAGCAATTGGAGAAGGAGCTGCTATTACCATTCCTTGATGCTGACGTAGTTGCAAGTACAGCAGCTGTCCTGAGTAACAAACTTCTGCAGATGGCTTCCGGCGCTGTGTACGACGAAGACAAGGGCGTCAAAATGATCCATGAGGCGAAGCTGGACGCACTAGAGGACATTATCGAAGCGGCCAACGGTAAGCCGGTTATGGTGTTTTATAACTTCAAGCATTCCTTAGCCCGGATCCAGCAACGATTCCCCCAAGCGCGGATCCTGCGAAAAGGCAAAGATGGGAATGAGGACATTAGGGCTTGGAACAATGACGAAATTCCGTTGCTGCTTGTACATCCAAAATCAGCCGGTCATGGCCTTAACCTTCAGGAGTCAAGCTGCCGGACGGTTGTCTGGTTCGATCAGATCTGGAGCTTGGAAGAGGATCAGCAGGCAAATGCCAGGGTGTATCGGCAGGGTGTACGTCATAACATCGTCGTTATCCGACTGGTTGCGGAAGGGACAATGGACGAGGAGGCCGTGGCGGCATTAGAGCGTAAGGCCACCGGACAAGACGCGTTAATGGACGCAGTTAAAGCGAGAATAGAGAGGGTGAAAGCGGCATGAGTGATTCAGTAAACAGCCCAGCCCACTACACGGCTGGCGGAATTGAAACTATAGATTTTATTCAAGCGAAGCTAACCCCTGCAGAGTTCAGTGGGTATTGTCGGGGAAATATCTTAAAATACCTCAGTCGCCACGGGCTAAAAGCTGCTGGCGTAGAGGATTTGAAAAAGGCAGCTTGGTATTTGGATCGACTGATCCGCCATCTGGAGAAGGAGTCAGGAGCCCGAGCAATTTTCCACGAACAAGACTTTTATCCGAAGGAGTGAGCCGAATGATTAAAAACCGACTACCATACCGGATGCGTTTCAAGGTTTGTAGAGAATGCTGGAAGCGATATACGCTTAGTTACTTTCCGAGACATAAATGCGAGGTGAAGAAAGATGGATTTCGTGAAAACATACAACGACATCACCAAAGAGATTGAAATCCTAGAGTTACGACTAATTGATCTAGAGGACGAGCTTAAAGAGGCGAGGAAGCTTTGCTTCTCTGGACGCTTACCTTCCGATCCGCTTCCCGTTCACGTTCCGTTGGATAAAGCCCTGGAGTATTATGACGCCGTTGTTCAGCGGATCGGGGAGACGTCGAATAGATTAGCAGCCAAGAAGTTGATTCGGCAGAAAATTGAGGACAGCATCCGGGATTTTCAGGGGATTGAATATCAGGTAGCGTATATGCGGGATGTTGAGGGTTTGCCCTTATACAAGATAGCTGACAAGCTAGGATATTCATACGACTGGATCCGAAAGGTTAGCAGTCGAATCAAGGCACAAAGAAGGCACAAAAAGATTGATTTTTCCTGATATAGTAATAGCATAGCAAATTGTATAGACGGGATTTCTACTAGGTCGGAGATTCCGTCTATACGCATTAAAGGCGCAGCTGGCAATGGTTTCTGACTGTTCGGCGGCTGCGTCTTACATCATACCTGTAGCTTAGTGGGAAAGCGTGAAGGCGGCCGCAATAACAGACTTCATGTCCGGGGTTCGATTCCCCGCAGGTGTGCCATAACCGGATGTAGTGTAGCCAGGTAGCACGCTTGCCTTGGGAGCAAGTAGTCGCAGGTTCGAATCCTGCCGTTCGGATTAATTCATCATTTTTAGATCCCCCTTGATTAGCCGCTTCCTTGTGAGGCGGCATTTTTATTTCGAAAGGATGATACATATGAACTTCGGCCAAGCATTTGAAGAAGTGAAAGCAGGCAAGGGGATGAGACTCCCCCAATGGCAGCCTGATGTTGTAATTCGCGCGCAGTATCCCGACGCACACAGTAAAATGACTGCGCCATACCTCTATGTGGAGAGCCGTTTTGGTCGAGTCCCTTGGAAAGAAACGATGATTGAGTTATTTGCAGAGAATTGGGAGGTTATCGGATGAACATGCAAATCGAGAATAACTTTAGCTATCACGCACCGAAGCCGGGACAACCTGAAATTTATACGGCGATCCGCGAGAAGGCGAAGGAACTGGCCTACTTGATCGACGAGAAGGCACCGAATAGCCGCGAGAAGTCATTAGCTATGACGAAGCTAGAGGAAGCCGTCATGTGGGCTAATGCGGCAGTAGCGAGAAACTGAGCACCTTAACGGGTGCTTTTTAATTTGCACAAAAAAAAAGACTCTCAGCTACGAGAGTCTTTGTAATCTTCAATTTGTTTATAAGTCCATATTGGGCCCGAGGCGAGACGTTGTAAAGGATCGGGGAACTTGCCGCGTTTCATGTATTCGGAGACTTGCTGCTTCTGCCAACCGAGCATTTCAGCGGCTTCGGAGAGCCCGACAAGTGGAGGGATAACTAAACCAATCTTGTCTTTGTATACTTTACCTTCACTATCGTAAAAGTTTTGCAAGTATCCGATAAGTTCCAGTGCGAATTTTTCGCTTGCGATATGTCTGGCGCCGTCGATAGTCTCAGCTATTTTTACGCCATCGGCAGAGTGATCATCGTCTTTGAAATACATATTATCTCCAAGCTTTACGACAAAAAACTGGTAGGGAGTCTTGCCGTCTGGCAGTAGCCCTTTTTCTTCTATCACAGTGTATTCGGTTATTTTCATTTTCATTACCTCCGTCATCGTTTGTTTTACTTTGTAAATCAAATATAGCATCGTTGTTTTACTTTGTCAAACATTTGTTTTTAGTAAGGAGCTGAGGACGTGTGAAGATTGTTCGTGCTAGAGACGTTCAAGGATGGAACATGTCCGTGAGCATGCTTTTCGGAACAAGTCCAAAGTTTGATATTAAATGCGGGAAATGCGGGCGCTGGTTTTCTCGACGGTTCGATCTGGACGACTTTCCGAACCCGGTCACAAGGTGCCCGCGATGCAAAACACACAATGAGATCCCGCTTAAATATTCCTGAAAGGAGCTGAGTGCGATGGCATTGACGGCCAAGCAGAAATTATTCGTTAAAGAGTACCTGGTTGATCTCAATGCCACGCAGGCAGCGATCAGGGCAAAATATAGCGCAAAAACGGCCGAGCAGCAAGCAAGTCGACTGTTAAGTAATGTTAAGGTACAGGAAGCGATCCAGAAAGCGATGAACAAACGGGCTGAAAAAGTGGAGATCAGTGCCGAGCAAGTGCTCCAGCGCTGGATCGATATCGCCTTTGCGGATCCGAACGAGATCATTCATTTCCGCCGAGTCTGTTGCCGCTATTGCTTCGGCATCGAACATCAGTATCAATGGATCGATGAGACCGAATACGAAGCAGCTGTTAAGATCGCAAAGGACGAAGCGGAAGCAGGAAAGGGTAAGAAGAAAAAGGCAGTTCAGCTTCCATCTGATCGGGGCGGATATGGATTCGATCCGCTGATAAGGCCGCATCCGAAGTGTCCGAATTGCCACGGAGAGGGTCATGGGCAGCTGCACATTAACGATACCCGGGAACTGAGTCCGAAGGCTAAGGCGCTTTATGCTGGAGCCAAGTCAACCGCAGCAGGGCTGGAGATCAAAATGCATGACCAGGACAAAGCACTGGATAACATCGCTCGTCACTTAGGCATGTTCAAGGATGAATCCAAGATCGATCTCACTATCCGCAATAAGTTAGAGGACTTTTTCAAATGAGGAAATGTCAGGAGATCATTGCCCGCCGTCGTGAGTTGTGGGAGTCCCATCAAGATATTGGACTTGACAGTCAGTATATTCAATCTGCAGCGGAACATTTCATCGAGCCGGAGAATACCACGATCCGAGAGGAAATAAAGAAATATCCGGAATACTTGATTGAAATGTTCTTTGTCATTGTTGACAAGGATATGAATACAGTTCCATTCTTCCTCAATGAAGTACAACGTAGTTTCCTGAAGGATATTAATAAAGCAAAAGAAGAGTATCAAAAAGGGGAGCGACTGCATTTGAAATTCCTGGTGTTGAAGGGAAGGCAGCAGGGCTTTACCTCGTTTATCACTGCGTATCAGTTAGCTAACGCGCTCATATACAAGAACTTTTCTGGATACACCCTAGCTGACAGCGGAGACAACACGAATACAATATTTGAGGATAAAGCGAAGTACATTTACAACCTGCTTCCTGAAGAGCTGCAGCCGTCTATAAAATATAACAACCGAAGAGAGTTTCATTTCGATGTTCTGAATAGCCGCTGGCGCGTTAATACAGCCGGTAATAAAGATGTCGGACGGTCTAAGACGATTAACTTCTTTCATGGATCAGAGGCGGCCTTTTGGGCTGAAATGCAGTCGATCATTGCAGGGCTGGGGCAAGCACTTACCAAAGACAGCATTCAGATCCTGGAGACCACCGCAGACGGCTTTAACGAATACAAGGATCTATGGGATGGGGAGAACAACTGGGAAAATAAATTCTATGCCTGGTGGAGAACTGCAGAGTATAGACTGCCTTTCACGGTCAAGGGGAAAGAAGAGTTTATCCAAGCGGTAAATAACTTTAAATCGCACCCATCGAGCGAATTGAGGAAGATTTTTGAGAAAATCAACCGCTTAAGGAAAGAAGAAGGCCTAGACTGGGAGCAGCTTCACTGGTATTACAACAAGTGGAAAGACTTGAAAGATGAAATTGATCAGGAATATCCGTGCTACCCAGAAGAGGCCTTCTTAGCCACTGGTAAACATATATTCGACAAGGAAAAGGTTATCGCTCGAATAGAAGAACTGCGGAAAAGATACAAGACAAACGAGCCGCTTAGAGGGGATTTCGTTTGGGATGTACACGGGGAACAGATTTGGGATAACTCAATTAAGTTCGTGCCCGACGAGTCGGGATTCGTCACCATATACAAACAACCTTCAAAGGGCAGACCGTATGTTATCGGCGGCGATATAGCCGAAGGTGGGGCTGACTATTCGTCCGGTCAGGTCTTGGATAATATAACCGGCGAGCAGGTTGCTGTTTGGCACGGCCATATAGATACCGATTTATTCGCGAAATACATGTACTGCTTAGGCAAGTACTACAACGAGGCTCTGATAGCAATTGAGATGAACTTTGATCTTCATCCTGTAAAAGAGTTGACGCGGCTAAATTACTATAAACAGTATCGGCGTGAGAACATTGACAGTAACGACGGTGATAAACAGGATGACAAGTTCGGATTCCGAACAACTAGCATCACTCGACCTGTAATCATATCCCACCTCGTTACAGTTGTTCGGGAAAGTATAGAGACCATAAACGATATACTTACTCTTCAAGAAATGCTCACGTTTGTCCGCAACGACAGGGGTAAGCCTGAGGCGATTACCGGGAAGCACGATGACACGATCTTGGCACTAGCGATCGCACATAAGGCGAGAGACCAGCAAAGTATGAGCCTTGAGATTGAAGAAGCCTGGTCGGCAATTCCTGAGGCGTTGCCTGGACGTCGATCAGATTTTGATGAAGACGATGACGACGACATGCCCGGGGCTCAGGGATTCTGGTGATGCATACGGCATGCAAGACATGTGTTCAAAACACAAGATTTTGTGAACATGTCTTAACGCTGTAACCCTTGATACATAAGGGTTTTTGGTTTTCTATCAGCAAGACGATTATGCATAGAATATACAACTGCTCATAAACCGCATGGATATGGGCTTTTTGATTTTGAGCAAAGGGCGGAAAAACGAATAAATATGCAATTTGAGGGAGGATGAAGCAGCATGATTTATGCCTTGATGGTACTGATGATGGCGATGGTGACCATCACCTTTTTGTGTTTGATGATCCGCGATAAGGATAAGACGATCCGAGAGCTGACCGATAAATTGATGGCTCGCAATTACACGGAGTACGTATCAATGACCAAGGCAAGGGAAGACCCGCCTCCTGAGATCCCCAGCCGTAAGCCTTTGAGCTGGTACGATGACCCGAATATACCAGACGTGGACGATGAGAAATTGCAAGACATGAAAAAGGGCATTCTTCCCGGATTTAGGCGGTGATGGAATATGAGTGTAATGGAGAAGATCAAAGGTATCTTTACCGATAGTTCCACTGATCGGCATGATAGCACCAACCCGAACAAGCCGGAGCAACAGCGAATATGGGATACGGTATATCAGGACTATCAAGTGTTCAAAGCAGCAAGGCAGCCGATGGAAGCGATCTGGCAGCAGGAGCAACGCTTTTACATGGGTGATCACTGGCGCGGCCTTCGAGCGGACGCCGTTTCAAAGTTCCGGCCAGATGCCGTGGAGAACGTTGTATTTAGCCAAGTGGAATCTATCGTCGGCAAGCTGACCGGCTGGATGCCGACTCCAGATTACAGCGCTATGGAGCCTGGAGACGAGCAAAAGGCACGTGACCTGAACGACTTCATGCCGTACGAGCTGCGGCAGATTAAATTCCGGCACAAGCATACAAGAGCTGTCCGGCGCTGCGTGATTCATGGGCCGCTGATCTATAAGACGATCTATGACCCAACGGTCGAAGGCGGCCGGGGTTTGAACCGATATCAGGGACGAAACGACATTCTGCCGGTCGATCTGGGTACCTTCTTCCCCGATCCGCGAATTAACGATTTTATCTATCTGCAGGACATGTCGGCCATTATCATCCATGCCCGGAAACCGCTCGAGTACTACAGGAAGCGCTGGCCAGAACAAGGTAAGAAGGTTATGCCTGATAACGTGTCGTCCGAAGTCGAGATATTCAGCACGGACGTATACGATAGCCGAGGCGGGGAATCTTCGTTTAACACAACGGTTAGCGAGAAGACTTCCGGCTTAATCGAGTACTGGTATCGAGGGCTGCCGAAATTGGTCAGCAAAGAGGATAAAGAACTTTTCACAGAGCAGGCCGACGAGAAGCTAATGCAGGGGATTGACCCGTCAGAGCTTTTGGCCAAGGCTGCTGGAAGCATGGAGGGCGTCCACTGTATTTACGTATCGACTTCCGGCGTGTTCCTGGAGCATAAGGCGTACGTATACGACCACGGGCAATACCCATTCACTGCTCGAACGTTGTATCCAGAAGAGGGTAACCCCTGGGGTAAGGGATTCATGCGTGACATGATTAAGCCGCAGATCTTCAAGAACAAATATGCTGAGATCGCGATCGAGACGATGGCCAAGCAAGGCGGATCCGGGATCATGTACGAGGAAGGGGCGATCACGAAGCCGAGGACTTGGCAAGAGCAGCGGGGCCTGCCTGGCGCAATGCTTCCGATTGCCGCTGGACGTATGAATCACGTCAAGGAGCTTCAAGGTGTGAACGTGCCGAATACCGTATTTAACAGTTTGGCGTATTATGACGAAATGCTCCAGAAGATACCAGGCGTGTTCGATTCCGCGAATGGCCAAGCCAACAGCAAGGTAACAAGCGGAGAGCAGGCAAAGACGCTCATTGCAGCTTCGGGGACGCGTCTTAATACCGTTTCTGACTTGATCAGCGAAGCACTAATCGAGGTATTTACCCAATATGTTGAGTTGATTGCACAGTTTTACACGACTCAGCGGATAGCACGGGTAACTGGTCGCCAGAATGTCAGCATTAGCCGCGATGCTATCATATCCCGAGTCGATGCGGAATTTGATGGATCAGCGTTAACGGACGAGGCAGGGGAACTGATTCCAGGCGAGCCACAGCCGGTGCAAGAGGAGTTTGTGCCGGAGTTTGATCTTAATGTCCATATCGGCGTAGACAAGCCCCAGGATCGCGAATACTGGCTGCAACTGGCTTTCAATTTGCTCAATGTCCAGGATCCAATTACGGGGCTGCCTATGATCGATGCTGAGGCTGTACGCTACGTTATTCAGACAGGACGTATGGAACCGATGGACGTTATCAAACAGCGGATTGAAGAGGAGTCAGGGCAGCAACAACAGTTCGCGCAGGCTCAGCAGCAAGCCCAGCAACTGCAGCAGGAGAACCAACAAATGCAGATGGCTATACAACAGCTCACGGATCAGCGAGTTCAGCAGGAGCAGCAGAGTCAGCAATTTGAACAGTCTCTTAAACAACAGCGACTAGAGCTCGATGCTGCCAAGACGGCTAATGAGATTATGAAATCGAATAGGGGAGGGCCAATGTTTTGAAAAATGAACAAATTGCAAGAATATGCCATGAGGTGAATCGAGCTTACTGCAGCAGTATCGGTGATGCTTCGCAGCCCAACTGGGAAGATGCCCTTGAATGGCAGAAAGATAGTGCGGTGAATGGTGTAGAATTTCACCTGAACAACGACACGACTCCCGAGCAATCTCACGAAAATTGGATGAGAGAGAAGATTGCTTCGGGTTGGGTTTACGGCCCCGTTAAGGATCCTGAGAAGAAGGAGCACCCTTGCATGATTCCGTATGATCAACTCCCGAAAGAGCAACGGACAAAGGATTACCTATTCAAAGCAATTGTGGACTGCTTCAAGTAAACCGGGCTTGCGCTGAGACTGCGTGAGCCTTTTTATATTACTGCCGCCAGCCATAGCGGATTAGGAGGATACCAATGGAAAACGATGTGATTCAAGCCGCCAGCCATAGCGTGGAGAATACGCAGGATGCTGCCAGCCATAGCAGCGAGAAGGAAGAAATCAGGAGACATTACGAGGCTTTTAATCTCCCATATCCCGAGGACGAAGATCCAGGCGAAACTGAGTCCATTGAGGATGAAGCTGATCCAGCCATAGACAGCGAAGCCGAACAGGAGCAGGAGCCGAAAGGGATTACGGTCAAACACAACGGCCAGGAGGTAACGGTCGAGGATGAACAAGTCCCTGAGTACTTACAGATGGGACTCAACTACAAGAAGGTAAAAGGGCAAGCTCAACAATATGAGGCCGCCCTTGACCGGATAGCCAAGCAACAGGGGTATAAAGATTACTCCGACTTAATCGCTAACTTGGACACAATCGAACAGCAGCGGGTTCAACAGCAGCAAGATCAATTTGCCCAGCTTCGCCAGCAGCTCCGGGACGAAGCCGAGAATGCAGGCATCGATCCAACGGTAATGGATCAGTACTTAGATAGCCATCCGCTATTGAAACAAGCCCAGGAGGTTGTTCAGCGGAGTGAGCAGGAGCAGCAGCTGCGTACACAAGAACAGGAGAAGCAGCAAATTGTACAGAGATGGGAGGATCTATTTCGCAAATACCCACAACTGGCCGAACAGGTTGATTCGGAGACGGGAGCGGCGCCGTGGATGACATCTGAAATGCAAGCACGTATTGATCGGGGGTATGATCCGGTCGATGCCTACGAGCTGGTTCATCGCGATACGTTGCTTGCAGATGAGCGGAAGCGCGCTGAGCAGTCGACCCTTAAACAACAGCGACTCAACAAGCGGGCGTACGTGGAGAAGTCTGGCGGTGCGGAACTGGAACCTTCGGCACCGGAAGAACTTACAAGCGCCTTCGCTATGTTTGGGCTGGACCCGAAGAACGCTAACAAATACGCAAAGAACTTTGAAAAATAGGAGGTAACATAACATGGCACAAGGATTTAAATATGTGTTTAACGATTACGGCAAAGACCCTACTCGAATTACATCAAACCTCATGAAAGATGCGGAGGCAGGCTTTGCCGGGGAAGCCATTAAGATCGAAAACGGACGAATCACCAAAGCGGGTGCCACGGATCCAATCGCGGGCTTTCTGACTGCAAATATTGAAGCAGGAACAGATAAGCCGGCGGAGTATATCCTGGCTCGTGAAGGTGACTGGTATGACGCGGCGTATACAGGAACGCCTGATGCAGGATTTTTACCCGGAGCTTCTGAGGTTGCTATCGCTGCCGACGGACTTTCTGTCGATGCTGAAACAGTGACGGGCGGGCAACTATCAGTTTTTGAAATTAACGAGAACAAGAAAACGGTGCGGGTCAAAGTCAAGAACCGGCAGTTTTCTTAATTCATCCATAAGGAGGAACTAAACTATGCAAACAGCACTTCGTTGGGATCCACGAGTACTGGAGCCGGTATTTAAGGAACTGTACTCGCTTGCGATGAAAGATAAAAAGGATTTTATTCCGCTGCTTTATAACGTGACAACATCCGGTAAATCAATGGAATCCTATGATGGGGTCGGCGGCGAGGGCTTGATGGAAGAATGGAGCCGTTCGAACAACCAAGTCTATTACGAGGATGTTGACGAGCTCTGGCAGAAAGTCATCAAGAACCGTAAGTTCTCTGATGGCCGAATCATCGAGCGCGATTTTATCGACGACCTGAAATTGACCGAGATTAAACGGCGTATTGCTTCCTTGGCCGACTCTGTCTATAAGACGCAGCAGCTGCAAGCCGTTGAGTTTTTGGTGAATGCCTTTTCTGATACGGGCCCGAACTGGCGCGGCCGGGTCGAGAAATACGCGGGGCCTGATGGCAAGCCGCTTTGTGCGGCTGATCATCCATACAGTCCTACGAACAGCACAGACGTTCAGTCTAACCTGGGAGACAAGCCGCTGACCATTGATTCCTGGGATGAGACGGCAGTGGCCATGCAGGAGTGGGTTGACGACAAGGGTAATACAATGGCCGTCATTCCGGATACGTTAATCGTGGCTCCGTACAATGCTCGCGCAGCGTTTAAGATTGCCGGATTGCCTGACTCCGAACTTCCGAAGTATGAGCCTGGTAGCGGAAACTTTGATGCGAACATGTACATGGGAAATATCAAGGTTATCGTTAATCCGTTCATCAGCCCAAAGAGTCGCAAAAACTGGTTTGCTGTCGACTCCGCCCGTAAGGATCAATTAAACATTTGGCAGTGGAGACGGAAGGTAGAGAACGGAACAATGACTGATTTCGATACGGAAGCAACCAAGCATAAGGCAATCGGACGCTGGGGCTATGGCTTCACCAACTATTCGTTCATTTATGGCCATAACGTTCAATAGGGGGTAGGGGGCTGCGGCTCCCTTTCCTTGTTTTAAGCATTCAAGATTTGAATTTTTAAAAGAAGGAAGGTGGAGTGATGTACCGTGATGAACTTGACGCATTGAATGCAATATACCGAGAACAATGCCGGACAAATGATCTACTTGAAAAGCTTATAGCAAAAACAGGGGAGGAGGGGCAAAATGCTGTTAAAGGACGTGGTCGAAGAAATACAGGAAAAGGCGCCGAATTACCTGTCGCCACAGTCGATAGTAAGAAAGATAACTCAGGTAAGGGATCGGCTACTTAGGCAGTCCGGATCCGGCCAGCAACAGACTGATACAGTTTGTACGGGAATCGACTTGAAGGATGGGCAGGCTCTCTACATCCTTCCATGTCCAGTCGGCAATATCACGGACGTTGATATTATCTGGCATGGGAACTGGCGGCGCCTGCCGTACAGGCAATTTCACAATGATTCGATCAAGCCCTATTATTACGTTCAGGGGAGCATGATTGGCCTTGTACCTACACCGACTGAAGACGTCGCAGTAGGGCTTAAGATATTTCACATTCCGGTGTTGCCGCCGCTGTCCGTTACTGACATGGACGGCATGACAGGCTTTGATCCAGACTATGGCATGCTGTTGGTTTACGGTGTGTTGAGAGAGATTACAAGCGGCTACGATGATATGTATCAGTTGCTGCTAAATGATTACCGAACGGCAAATAACGGATATGAAAAATACAGCGTGAATGAGAGGTGGTAAAATGAGTCGTTATCCATGGCGAGATACGAGCTCGGATATAGCGGATCAAACACCTTCACAATGGGAGACCCCCGGCGGGGCCCAAGAGAAGGCTGACAAAGCCGAGCAGAACGCAAAGCAGTATTCAGACGCAAAATTAAACGCCCACATCGGTACTGGCGGAGATGCGCATGCTTTGGCTGTACCTAACGGAGTAGCTGGATTCATTTCCGGACAAGATCAAGCGAAGCTTGATGGAATATCTAACGGCGCAGAACCAAACCAGAATGCATTTTCGCGCATTAATAACATCCCAGCAGGCCAGAAGGAGGATCAGGTGACCTTTACCGCAGGGGTCGGCATTACGGTTACTCCGGATCCAGTGAATAAAGAAATTAGAATCACTAGCACCGGTACGGCTACCCCCGGTCTGCACGGAGCGGAACATGTAGGGGACGGAGCAGATCCGATCCCGGAGGCAACAGAGACGGTCAGCGGCCTGATGGGCGCTGCCGATAAAGTGGCTCTTGCTGCTGTTGTCGAGGACGTAGAAGATCTGGCCGGAGCCGGCAGAACAACGGAAACGGTGAAAGGGAATGCCGATGCGATCACTGATGTTACTGCGCAGTTGGCGGATTATGCGAAGAAAAAGTACATCAGAGTAGCCACCAGCGTTTTTACAGTCGTACCGGGGGATGGCACAGAAACGAAAATTAACTTTAACACGGCACCAATCGTCACAGACCCAATATACGTACTATCAAACGGGGATCTCACTGTAGAAGAGGCGGGAGTTTACGTAATAACTGCAACAATTACTTTTGAGCCAAGCGCTGTCGGTTTACGAAAAATAGCTATCAGAATCAATGATGCCACGCATCAACAAATTGCCGCCGTGCAAGTCGGAGCCTCTAGCGAATATAACACCGTAGTATCAGTAACAGGGAACGTCCTGCTTAATGCAGGCGACTTTATAAGCATTTATGCTGCTCAAACTTCTACATCCAGTTTAAATGTGGCCGACGGCAGCTTTGGGTTACATGTCCATAAAGCGAGGGGGTAAAAGGGTGGAGTTCAGGTTATTAAATGTAAATCCTAATCAGTTAATGGATGAGTTTGTGCAAGTCGGCATCAGACCCCGTAGAGTTATCTTTGACAAACTTACTGATGGAATGGCGAGCCTTACTGTGGTTAATGTTGACGAGAGTGAGTATGACATAGCCGAGAAAGTAGTAAGTAGCCACGTACCGCAAAAAGAGGTAGGTAGAAATCTTAAATTAATGAGTGCGGACTAGGACGAAACTATGCAAATAAGTACATTCTTGACAGGGTGCGCTTATTATTCTCCGTGAAAGGAGTTGTTGAAATGTGAACATCGGTGAGATCATCGGCGAAGCGGATCTGCTCGTACCAAATGAAGTGTCGGCTGCTGATAAGCTTATCTCTCTAAATGCGATCAATCAGGATTTTTTCAACGTGGTTAAGATTCCGAAGATTGCAAAGTTTTCATGCGTGGCTGCAAAGCAGGATTACATTCTACCCGCAGATGTGCGAGCTAAGAACATTGATCTTCTCATGATCGGTATGTTCCGTTACCAAAGCTTAGATCGTGATGGTGTAACGCCTGCACAGAATGCCTATAGCTTTGAAGATTCAACCCGCAACTTATCGGTCTACCCGGCTCCTTACTCCGATCTGCAGGGCGTTCTGCGTTATAGGAGAATAGCGACAACTACATTCACTTCTTCTAGCCTTCTGCTGTCACCTGACGCACCGGAAGAATATCACTGGACTTATATTCCTGCCCTTGCGGCTTATTTGGCCAAGACGCAGGATGACGGTGTAAAGGCGGCAAACTATGAGAACGAGTATAAGGCCGCCTGGAATGTGGCAGCGCAGAACTACCAGGGCGGTGGTAGCTAATGAAGCCAATACAGTATGGGGCGGTTAACTATCAACCTTTACCAGGGCTGATGCAGCCCATTCCGATTAGAGAGTTTAAGGGGCTGAACACGTTCGACCCATTGACGATCGGGGACAGTTTTTTCACCGACATGAATAATATGACCACAGACGATTACCCGGCTATCTCGACGAGGCCGGGTTATTCTGTTCTCGGGACTTACGGATCTAAGGTACTCGGGATGGGGGTATGGAAAGATCGTGAGCTGCATGCCGTCTTTAACGATGGGACTTGGCGCAGATGGAACGGATCGTCATGGAGTACTTTGGCAAGTGGGCTCAGCACGTCGGCAGACTGGTCATTTACAAACTTCCAGGGAAACCTATCAGACGTCAACCTGATAGCTTGTAACGGGGTGGATCCGGTAAAGCGGTATGACGGTTCTTCCGTTTCAAATTTGAGTGGTGCGCCACAGAATGGAAAGTATATGACCACGTACCAGAATAGGCTATGGTGCGCGGTGGGGAAAGAACTGTGGGCTTGTACATTGGATAACCCCACATCCTGGGATAAGTTTACCGGAAACCTGGACGATAGCTATCGTAAAAAAATAGAGTCTCAACGTGGTGAGGACATAAATATGCTATCGGGCAGCCTATCCAAGTTGACGATAGGAATGCCCGGGAGCCTGCATGAGTTATACGGATCACTGCCATCAGACTTCAACACGAAGCAAATAACCGAGGATACAGGTCTGGCTAACCATAAGGCGGCCATCACGCAGGAAGGCTTTATGCGCTTCATGCACTCCAGTGGAATATACGAATACGGCGGCGGTATGCCACCGGAGAAAAGTTTTTCCGATATCGTTGGTAAATTCCTAGATGGAATCAACAATCAATCAGCAGCCGGCTCAGACGGCAGGAAACTCTACTTCAATATCCCTTCTGACAAGATGCTTGTTTACGATCCGCGTCCTGGGGTACAAGCGTGGAGCAAGTGGAGCGGCATTCAGGCTACCTGTTTCGTAACTATAGGCGACAAGTTTTATATCGGCGACGCCAAGGGGCGCGTGTTTCGGCTGGAGGGCACAACAGATGCCGGGAATGCTATTCCTTGGTCAGCTGAATCCAAACCGTTTAATGGCGGTTCTGCCGCTCAGAAGATGCGCTGGTATAAGCTATGGGTCGTCGTTGAGCTGACAGGCACAATGCAGATTCACCTGTCACCGTCGATCACTGGCGAGGATTGGAAGCTGGTTCAGTCTCTAACTGGCGGGGGAACTCAGGTTCGAAGAGTCATTATTCCCGTGGCCAGCTTCGCCCGTGAGAATTGGATACGGGTGAAGTTCAGCGGAAGCGGACGAGTACGAATACATGAATTTACGCGGCAAACAAGACAGCTGCCGCTTTACTAGGAGGTAGATGTAATGTCTCTATGGAACGACTCCCCACGGATGTCGGGGCCGCCACAGACAGAAGATGTTGCGGTAATTTTAGACTACGTGAAGCAACTCGCTAATACCGTAGCTAAGATGGCGAAAGATCTGGAATTTATCCTTAACGGGAACGTGGCCTTTGACAACATCCGTGCGGAAGGGATCGAAGCGAAGAATATTAAAGCAGAGGCTATTACGACAGACAAGCTTCACGCAAATTCAGTTACGACGAACAAAATTCAGGCAGGCGCTGTAACTGCGGAGAAGATTACAGTGAATAAGTTGTCTGCGATTAGCGCAAATCTAGGAATCATAACAGCTGGACTTATGCAAGCGGTAGAGATATTTGGGTCTTATATTGCTACTAGGCGGGATGGTTACCCACGATGTGAAATGAGTGCGACAGGTAATGTTTTTGCGGCACGTACCAATGTAAGTAACTATATAGCAATTGATCCTAACTATGCCGGAGTTCCGTCCTTGGATTTTTATATAAATGGTTCTAGGCGACTTCAATTAAATCTTATGTCTGGAGGCCCAGAAATATCAAGTATCGGGAGCTTAAATATTAATACCTCAGGCGGCAATATATACTTAGTTCCAACAGGAAGAGTCTGGGTTGAAAGCTGGGATAAATTATACAGCGATGAATGGGGGCGAACACTTAAAGAAGATTTAGTAGAAATATTTGATAGGCTAGAAGCCTTAGGAGGTTAACATTACTCCCTAGCTGTGGTATATTGGTGAAAAATGGAGAACGAGGGGATATAGTGATGAAAAAGTATTTTGCTGCATTCCTTGCTGGCGCTTTGTTCACCTTATCAGCCACAGCTTTTGCGGACGGTGTTATAAATTTAGTAGGACAAAAGGTGCAAGCTGTTAATGAGGTTTCAATTAAAAATGGTGAAACAGTTGGGGCTGGAATAATTGTTGACGGTAAAACCTACGCACCAGTTCGTTCAATCGGAGAAGCCGCAGGCTTTACAGTTGAACTCGAAGGTAAGGATGTTATTCTGGTAAAACCTGAACAAGTTTCGCCGGAGTATGAGGTGAAGTCCGAGGTGAAAAGAACCTATACAATAGAACAATTGGACGGAGCTATTGAATCGACAAAAGAAGCTATCAAGAGGGAAGAACAAAGAATTAAGGTTTACGGGGAGATGTTGAATGACCCTCAATACGAAAAAGACAAAGAATCTAATCAAATAATTGTAGAAACTTCCAAAGAGCAGGTAGGTAAACTGAAAGGTCATTTAAATAACTTCGAGAAGTACAAGGCGGAGTTGGAGAATAAGTAAAGGGGCGTTTGGCTTGAAGTATCTTAGCAGGATACCAAACACACTAATTTTACTTGCTTGCATTGTAGCTTTTGGGCTATTTGTTTATCCTGGTTTGTACAAATATGATAAATTGAATCAGAAATTTCCTGTGAAAATAAATCGTATTACTGGACAAACGCAAGTGTTGTACCCAAATGGCTGGAGTAATATGGATGGTTATGATTCAGCCGCTATTAAAATGGAAGAGTATAAAAAAGAAATAACGGATCAAATTGCTACACAAAACGAAATGATTAAGAATGACGTTCTCTTATCAATCAGAGAGGAAATCGATTTGATGAAAGATTCGATTTCTCTTGAAAATGATTATATTAATTTTGATGCTATAAGGAATAGAAACAAAATTAATCAGAACGCTGCGAACCCTGCAGGCAGCGATCAACTTTTCGGTAAAGGAGATAGTTTTGAGACTGTCGAGAAAATAATGGGTACTCCTGATAGCATCATAGGCGGAAGTTCTTTTGAAATATGGAGTTATGGTTCATCTAATGTATACTTCAGAGATGGAGAAGTAAGTGGATGGAGCAATGATGGTAAAAATCTGAAAATAAAATGAGCTGGTAATGAGTCCTCACATCGAGGGCTCTTTTTTATGCCCAAGAGGAGGTGTCACATGGCTAACTTAGGATACGGCGGTATTAACTACGGAACCGCAGACAAGGCAGGGAAGCAAGGTATTATTCAGAATCAGCAGAATGTTGCTAACAGCCCAGCGTACAAACAAAGCGAAATTGACCGTACCTTGGCGGTGATTGAAAGTAGGAAGGCGCAAGGGCTGGATACATCGGCTCAGCAGAAATACTTGAATGTAAACCTGGGGTATCAAGCCCCTATGGTGCAAGCTGCTTCGAATGTCACCAGCTCACCACAGGCCACCTATACGCCGCCTTCGAGCCCAACACAGGATACGCTCAATAGGATGAATGATTTTATTAATAGGCAAGCTGAGTTTCAGTTTACGGCACCTGACCCCTTTACCTATGACCAAAACAGCGATCCGGCTTACCAGTCGCAGCTGGCCGAGGCAAAACGGAATGTCGAGAGTCAACAGAGAGACACAAACGCGATGCTTCGTGCCAGCGGACAGGGTATGTCGTCATGGAGTGAATCGGTGGCAAATCAGATCGGTACGAACGCCATGGAGAGTATCGCGAATAACTTGGTACCGGCACTAATGCAGCAGGCTTACCAACGATACAATGACGATGCTAATCGAAGCCTACAAGTCCAGCAAATGAATTACGGAGTAGGTCAAGACGCTTTAGGCAATCTGACGAACCTTTACGGCTTGCAGGATAACGAGTATTTCCAGAAGCCGCTGGCAGAGGCGCAGATAACAGGGAACTACCTCCCAACTGAAGCCAGACAGGCTATAGATCAGATTCTGAATCTTAAGCAGCAATGGGGTGCATCAAGCAACGCGCAAGATCGGGCAGAGTTTGCTAGGCAGGCAGAGACGTTACGTAATCAGCTAGACCGCATGGGTATTGATTCAAGCCTATACGGTGCTAACGTGAGCTATGCAGATGCTGCAAGGGCTAACCCGGGTGTTAGGACATTAGCCGGACAGCAGATCGACATGCAGCGACAAGGCCAGCAGTTCGATCAGCAGTTCGCACAGGATCAATTTGCATATCAGAAAATCCGCGATCAGATCAGGGACGAGCAGTGGAAAATGCAGTTTGATCAGGACGTTAATCAGTTCGGCTTGCAGCATGCTCTTAGCAGGCAGGTACAACTGGGCGGCTTAAGCATTGACCAGGCGCGGCTTGCTCTTGCAGCGGATGACAACGCCCGTCAATGGGCGGCACTGGATTGGGATATGATGAATCCGACCACGTCTTCGAGAGGAGGCTTAACAGCTAATCAGGTGCTGCAAAGCATGCAAAGCCTATACACCGAGCCGGTTTACCAAGATAACGAAGGTATTCAAGAGAAAGTAGGTAATCGAATCACTCAAGACCCTACTAAAAGAGAGCAAATGTTTCTGAACGTGGTTGACGCGGGGTTGTCGGATGCGGAGACGCAGCAGATACTTTCTTCACTCGGCATGACCAAAACTGAGGTTCAGAACTACACGAAGAAATACTCGGGAAACTGACTAGCCCCGGGAAGACCGGGGCATATAAAAATTACTACAAAGCGGCCAAAGATGCTAAAGCTAATCCGGCAGCCTTTAAGGTAGCGAGTACGGCAGTCGGTAAGGCTATCAAGGATCTTGATTTGCCAGCAGAATGGATCACGCCGACCCTGGAGCTCGTAGCTCGGGAATCTTCCTTTAACCACAAAGCGAAGAACCCCAAGTCTACGGCTGCAGGGCTTTTCCAGTTCCTAGACGCCACGCGTAAAAACTATGGCGGGAATAAGGTCAACTGGGACGATCCCTATCAACAGGCGGTTGCCGGCTTAAAGTATATCGAGGATCGATACGGTACGCCGGAGAAAGCATTGGCGTTTTGGGATAAAAACAAATGGTATTAAAGGGGTGAGGGGATGTCCAGTTTCGACGACGTTAGAGATAGAATTAAGCGAGGGCAAGGAGCTAAGGAGCGGGTCTTACAACGCTTATCCATGCCTGAAGCATCTACTTCAATTGAGAGGGAGACTAGCACTTTCGATGCCATTCGCAATCGCCCGATCGATACAAAACCGACAAGCGGTACGCCGATGGCTGAGCTTCAGTCGAAGTACGGAGCTTTTACGCCAATGAATCTAGTTAATGCAGCTATGTATGATGCTGCGATGAAAAACCAACAGGCTGCTAAGGCTCAGTCGGGAGCGAAGCCTTTAACTGAGTACGAAAAGAACAAGGAGTATTACGACACTCTAAGCCCTTATAACCCAGCTAAATACTTTGCTAGTGCGATGAACTGGATAACTCGGGGCAATCCCGTGGGGAACTTTGCTTCTCGGATTGGCCACCAGGCGGACTCTGTCATGTCTGGTGGAAATCCCGCTACGATCCAGCCGCAAACTGGAAGCAGAGCGGCGGACATTACGGCTGATATCGCTGGCTCAGTGGCAAGTGTGTTTACCCCGACAGGTGCTCCGGTTAACATGGGGCCAATCGCGGGTACCTATGCGGCTACGGATAAGGTGTTGTTGTCCCCATTAGGAATGAAGGCCGAACAAGCTGCGGCAAACCAACTTAGTAAGCTGATCAAGCCTCAGACAGCCCAAGCGCTGACAAGGGAAGGTTTGCGAGAAGGGGTGGCCGGGGCAATGCAAGGCGCGGCCTTTGGCGCCATGACGGGCAAGGATGACGCAGGGATACTCGCAGAGGCGGCGCTTGGCGGTGGAATTGGCGGGGCGCTAGGTATGGGCTTTAGAGCAGCAGGAATGGGTCTATCCAAACTGTTCAAGAAGAACGGAATACCTGACAGCGAAATTGCCGAGATCCTTGCTCTTCCGGAAGGAAGGCGGGATTCTCGTTTGGCGGCCGCTGCTGAACGGTCTACGCTTCCGGCAGGCACAGAGCCGGTAATTAATCCTTACACCTTTGATCTTCCGGAGGCTACCCCTGCGACCAGGGCGGCAGCGGCGAACGCTAGCGAAGGCAGGCTTGGGTTAGGTGAGATCGATAACGCAATTAATGATCTGAATATGAAGTATGAGCAGCGCGTAATCGATGAGTATAAGTATCTGAAGGAGTCCCGCGATAGTCGTCGAGGAGTGCAGCAAGGTAGCCTGCAGAGGGACGTAACGGGGGATGTTGTCGGTCGAGCAGGTCGAATCTCGGAAAACCCGCTTTGGTATCAGGAATTTTATAGGTCGAATGGAAGGGTTCCTTCAAATAAAGATTTGTACCAACTAGCGCGAGAGCGAGTGGACAATGGCTTTATGGATGAGGTCGGTGCCGTGCCATCATGGAAAGCGGAAAATGGATTCGATGAGCAGCTTGCGGGGCTTGTAAGTGCTCGTGAGACATTACAAAACAGCTTGCGGGAAATTGACCCAGCTCTCCACGTCACCGATCAGCCAATTATTTCAAAGGAATTAAGGGACACACGGATTGAGCCTAACAGTGAGAGAAGGCCGACAACTGCGCCTTATCAGCCTGAACAACCGGGGACGGCGAAGATGGATCCACGTCGTCAGGAAATAAACGACAGGTTAGCGCGTGGGGAGAGTCTAACTCCTGAGGACATTGACTATATTCTTGCGAGTGAACCAAGGCCGAATCCCGTCAAAATTGAACCGCAAGTTGAATCTCCGAAATTTCCGGAGGTTGATCCTAATGCAGAGCCCATATTAAACCCAAGCCAGTTTGAGGAACATTCAGGGGTAGGAATCTCGCCTTTTTCTAAGACGAACCCATATGACTCGCTCCGGACGGATACCCGTTCGCAGCTGGTTAGTCGGCAGAAACGAGAGTTTAAGGGCTTGACTGCAAACGCGGACAAACTCTATACGGCGCTAATTGATGACCTTCATCCGCTTAACCAACAGGATAAAATACTTGAAAACGTGATGGGGGAAAAGCTTCCCTCTAACCAGCGTATACATGACACTGGTCTTGCTTCACGCGGCGCCGATGTGGTGGCTAAACGGATCATTACAGAGGGTCTTGTAGATGCTAAGGGGCAAGTGGTGGGTAAATCGCTGAAGAGTATTCTTGCTCCGCTAAAACCTTTGATGAAACGGAACAAACATATCTATGTAGATTTTGAGGACTACTTGCTAAACAAGCACGCCATCACTCGTTTTGAGCGAGGCGAGAAGGTATTCAGGGATGAACTTAAATGGACGCCGGATTACGGGGCGCAGAAGGTTTCGGAGTATGAACGGATGTTCCCGGAGTTCAAGGAAATGTCCGAAGGGTTGTATGAGTTTCAAGGCCAAGTGGCTCAGAAATGGCTTGTTGATACCGGGATGATCCCACAGGATATGCTGGATGCTTGGATTGAGAAAAACCCTTTCTATGTACCGAATAAACGCTATTTTAGCGAGTTGGAGAAGACGGGAAAGGGGTTCGGAGGAAAGAAGCGCGGATATGGGAATCAATCCAATCCTGTTAAAGCTTATCAAAAGGGTGGGTCTCAGCGACTGATCATAAGCCCGATCGAGGCCATGATCGAGAACGTGGATGCTTTCGTGAAATCGGCGAAGCGGAATAAGGTCATGCAGCAGTACGTAAAAAACATTGAGCGTGCTCCGGATGAATTTGAACCATGGGCAGAGATTGTTAAGCAGCCGGAGAGGGCGGAGGACATTGCGAAAATCGTTCTGGATGAAGGTGGTCTTGAAGAATTGCTGTTTCGCTTCTCTGCTGATTTTGACGCGGCGATGCAACGGACGCAGCTGGACAAAGATAACATTGTCCGCGCGCTCGTGGATGGCAACCCTGTTCATGTTCAGATTAAGGACAAACAACTGCTGAGCGCGCTCACAGCTCTAGGGCCTGAGCAAACAGGTAAAATACTTCAAGGCATAGGTAAGTTGACCAACACCATGAAGCTTTTGACGACGGGAAGTAACCCGGTTTTCTCCTTGACGCGTAACTTGTTTCGAGACATCCCGCAGGCTTATATAGCCAGCAAAACGAGAGATAACCCGTTTATATTCATGGCCGAGTTGGCCAGCGCTGCAATCGACATCGGTATGAAGCGGGGGGCTTATAAGGACTTCTTAAATATTGGCGGAGGTCACGCTTCGGCCATTGCCGCAGATCGAAATCTCTTACAGCAGAGTAAAAATGCAGTACTCCCTGCCTCCGGAGGAACCAGGCTGCACCGGGGGCTGCGTGATGGGTATGAGAACTTGCTAAATGCTGTTGAAGCAGCTCCTCGATTGTCAGAATTTAAACGAGTACGAGCTCTAGGCGGAGATCTTCAGGCAGCTCTTATGGCAGCCCAGGATTTAACCGTAAACTTCAAGCGACGGGGCGCTCTGTCTGGTGAGGCAGACAAGATATTCCCTTATTTCAATGCGGCGATACAGGGTATCGATAAAACAGTCCGAACTTACCGGGATGATCCCGCTAAAGCTCTAGTAAAATCGATTTTGGCCATCACGATTCCTACGCTAGCTTTATACGCAATTAACCGTGATGACCCCAACTATCAAAAGCTGAGTAACCGAACGAAGGACGCATTTATGCTAATCCCCCGGGGGGACGGCAAGTTTATCAAGATTTCCAAGCCGCAAGAGCAAGGTACGATATTCAGCGATATTCCGGAGCGGCTGTTACGGATGTTCGCCGAGCAGGATCCGGCAGCCTTCCGTGATTTCGCGGATCGGATTCGGACTACTTTAATCCCGCCTGGGGTGTCTGGATTAACTAGCGATAAAGGCCCTTTGGCTGGCGTATTCGGTGATACAATTCTCGGCCCCGGGGTTGATGTATTGGCAAATGAGTCCTGGTCAGGCGCCCCGATAGTCCCTGGCCATCTGCAAAAACTCTCTCCAGGTCTTCAAGCGGATGCCAATACAACCTGGCCAGCTCGTAAGATTGGGGAAATGGTTCACGGCACGCCCCTAGAATCAAGCTTTACTAGCCCTAAAAATCTAGATTATTTGGCGAAACAGTATACGGGGTGGATCGGTCAGTTCGGACAGCCTCTACTTTCGTCCGGAGGGGATGCCGGATATGCCTTGTCTCAGTTGATGACGGCCGACCCCGTATTCAGTAATGACTTGTCGACTGAGTTTTACCACTATAAAGAAAAGGTCGACCAAGCGTATAACGACCGAGAACTTAAGCAACTGCCTGAATGGTACAATGATCCGCTTCGGAAACGTCTGAATAAGATTAGCCAGAACATGTCCAGCGTCCGCAAGCAAATGAGGGACGTGCAAAACGATCAATCGTTAAGTAACAAGGATAAACGGGAACGGCTGCGAGCGCTCCAGGAGCGTATAAACGAAATGGCCGAAGCAGGCAACTCGTTAGCTCGTGAGATTGTCCCATATTAATGGTTCTGCCCTCGGGATCCCGGGGGCTATTTATATTGAAAGGGTGATTGTGTTGGTGAATCAAATCAAGGTGTTTGGTAGTACTGTACTGGCTGCTGCAGCTGGTGCTTCGGGTAAAGAGGCTGCTACTGGTGGAGTCTTTGCTGCTGTCGGTTTAATCGCTACATTGCTAGGCGGCTGGGATAAGCCGCTGCAGCTCCTCGTCGTACTTATGGCAGCTGATTATATTACGGGCATTTTGGGGGCAATCAAGACCAAAACGCTTAATAGCGAAGTAATGTTTTGGGGTGGTATCCGTAAGATTACGGTGCTTTTTGTTGTGGGACTCGCCGTGCTAATTGACGGTTGGGTTGGAGGAGATGCATCTGTATTTCGTATCTTGGCCGTTTACTTTTATGCTGGTCGAGAGGGTCTTTCCGTAGTGGAAAATCTAGGCATCCTGGGCGTGTACCTGCCCCCGAAGGTTAAAGACTTCTTGGAGCAGCTGAACGAAAAGGGAGGGGCGACTAAATGAAGAATGTATGGATTGACGCAGGTCACGGCGGTAAGGATCCAGGGGCTGTTGCAAATGGATTGAAGGAGAAGGACATCGCTCTTACGGTGGCCGTGGGCGTTAAGGAGCGTCTGGAAGTTGAATATGAAGGTGTCTGGGTTCTATTGTCCCGAAGAACGGATGTCTTTTTAGAGCTTAAGGAACGCACAGACTTAGCAAACAAAGCGAGAGCCGACCTCATGGTTAGCATCCACTGTAACGCAGGTGGCGGTGCTGGCGGCTTCGAGACGTTCCGATATACGAACGCTTCAAGCAAGAGCACGGCATTTCAAAACGTGTTGCACGCTGAGATTATGGCCGCGCTGAAGCCTCATGGCGTTATCGATCGGGGCAAGAAGTCTAAGAACCTTCATATGGTACGAGAGAGCAAAATGCCGGCAGTGCTAACCGAAAACCTATTTATCGATGTGGCAGCTGATGCGGCCAAGCTCAAACGTGTCGATGTGATTGAGGCGATTATCCAGGGGCATGTGTCGGGAATTGCTAAATACCTGGGATTAAAACGAAGGGAGGGGGCAACCATGGCGGACAAGAAGGCGCCTGAGTGGAAAGAGAAGGGCAGAGAGTGGCTGATCAAGAACGCAGGGATTAGCGAAGATTGGAAGGCGACCGATCCGGTGGATGTCGGGACACTAGGAACGATCTTGAGCAGGCTGTTTAAATAGAGTGGAGCTCCGCTGGCACTTAGCTGGCGGTGTTGATTAATTGGGGACAGATTGGGGACAAAAGCTACTTTCGTCGACTCTGAGACACTCACTTTCACTCGGACATAATGGAGAAACCCTTGATTTTTCAAGGGTTTCCGGGTCTGTGCTAGGTTGTAAAATTGTATTTAATCGAATCATGCGCCTGGTGTTGGTGGAGCAGATTTATCGTGCAGTGAAGATCAATCGGGGAGAGCCGTATCATAAGTAACGGGGAAGAATAGGGAGTGCGCGGACACTCCCTTTGAGCTGCATTGTCTGTTATCAAATGTCTGCTTCACATTAATCCAATAAGGCGAATCACACAGTATGTCTATACCCAACGGCAGCAGCCTAATATGTAAAATATAGAAACCACATAGACCACTTAATTTGTCGTCTTATTGACAAAATCAATCTCATTTCTGATCCCTTTGTGGGCGTCATTCCACAGGCCCTTTGTCAGGCTAATGCGCAGGAGGCATGTATTAGGGTCTTCGTCGTTATTTGCTTCGTTATACCACTCGGCAAATATGGTACGCAGCTTTGTCATCATCTCCGCGTTTTTTTCGTCACACACCCAGCCCAGGTTTTCACCGATACCATCGGCCGTAAAGTTTTCGACGATGATACAAACGGCGACTTCGGGATTTTGGGCGATCTGCTGCATCTTGCCTGAGGTCGCGTAGGTGACGATGTAGAACGCGCCGTCCTCATAATAAGCGTCCACAATGCGGGCGGCGGGGCGGCTTTTGCCATCGGCCCCCGGTTCCAGCGCGATAGTGGACAGAGAGATCAGGCAGTCCTTGTTACCCACTTGTTCTTCCAGCAGTTTCATGGCTTCGTCGTACTTGCTCATTTTATTACCTCCTAAAAGTGTCATAAGGCATATATTATTAAGTTATCATTGTAAAATCTTATTGCATGTGAAGAATAATACGATGAAATATTAAATCGCTATCCTAAGAATGGACAAATATGATGATCCTGATTTGAGCCTCCCAATGTTTGATAGAGAGGCTTTTTTTTTACCTCACGAATCTTTGAAGGAAACTTAAAAACATCATTTAAGAGCCCTGAGGTAATTCATTAGGATATCTACAAGAGTTAACTCGACAAAACCCTTTACGCTATCATAATATTTTGATCCAAGGCGAATAGAGATTCCAGGATTTGAGAGCGAGAGTAGCGAAAACATAGTATAATACTAGGAAAAAAGAATGAATAGTAGGCCCCGGGAGGGATAACGGGAAGTATGAAAATCAACCGAAAAGGTATGGTGAAAACACTCAATGGTGTTGTGAAAGTGCTCAAATTTATTTTTCCTGAGTATCAGCTTGTTGAGTTGGTTCGGGAAAAAGGATTTATTGCACCAAAAGAAAACGAACCAGCTCCAAAGAGGCAAGAGCAGCAGCCGGTGCAACAATATAATACAGGATCGCGAGCCAGAAGTGCAGATCCGAGCAACTCCGCGCGGACTTTTATGGGACAGAGCACTGTTTCGTCGACTTTCCGTCCTGTTCAATCTCAAGCTTATACGTCGCAGGGGGTGGGCCAAAGTGATGCGCAGAGCGCTTTTTCACCCAATCAATTGGATCAACTATTCCGAGAAGTGGAGAAGAACCTTAATAGTCAAGTAATCGGACAGCCGTTCTTCATAAAAGATTTGGTTGCGGGATATAAACAGGGATATATGAATGGACGTCAGATTAATAAGCCAAGAAATGTGATTTTGCTGGCTGGAGCTCCCGGAACGGGCAAGAAAACAGCCTTGGAATGCCTAGTTCGAGAGATGCATGCATATCGGCTAACCTCTAGGCCCCATTTTTCAGAAATTGATTTGCAGCGATATGAGGCCGATGAAATATCCGGTAATTTTATTATTGATATGGTGGAGGCTTTCCAATACTCTGAGGGAACGGTGTTATTTAAGGGAATAAAAGGGGCTGAGCAGGCTATTATTGGCTTGGTCGCTAAGCTTGCCGCGGAAGGCAGCTTCCGAACCAAAGAAGGGTTGCGCATAATCGCCGACGATTTTTTCATCATTTTCTATATCGATGAACCTGCAGAGAGAGGAAGTGAATTTGGCCAGGTTCCGTCCGGGTTGGCAAATCATCTCCCGATCTCTATCTTGCAAAGCATTCTTGCTGCGGCTATCTCTTCACCGTTAGAGTGGGAGACGATGCGACAAATTGCAGAGGCCTTACTTGGGAAAGCAGTAGACGATCTGTCAAGGGATATGCAGTTAAGTATCGTTGTTCATCCTTCCACGTATGAGGCGTTAGCCGATATCGCCGCAACAAACAAAACATTTGGCGAGGCAGTGCAGCACTGGATCGATAAGGAGCTTACTGTCGTATTGTCCGGCCTACGGGCCCGTAATGAGATTCGTAGCAATGAGCGTGTGCGTATTCGTTTTAAGAACGATTCTTTTCTTGTGGAGTCGAACTCGCTTGAGATTCCGATCAAAGCACTATCTTTCGTTGGTCAGGAATCAATTGACGATGTCCTGGAAGAGTTAAATGCGTTAACAGGCCTCGAACCCGTGAAAAAGTTTGTCCATGAGCTCATGGAGATGGTTCAGGTGAACAAGCTGAGAGCTAGGGCAGGCGAAGGCTCTGTGCCGATGTCGCTTCATATGGTGTTTACCGGGAATCCCGGAACCGGCAAGACGACGGTCGCCCGCTTAATCGGCCGTATTCTGAAGGCGCTCGGATTGCTGCCGCAAGGTCAATTGATCGAAGTAGCGAGGCAGGATCTTGTAGGACAATATGTGGGCTCTACCGCTCCGAAGACGATGGCAAAAGTCAATGAGGCCTTGGGAGGCGTATTGTTCATCGACGAGGCCTATACACACGCTCGTCATGATAACGATACGTTCGGCACTGAAGCAATCGACACGATCGTCAAGGCGATGGAGGATCATCGAGATGATTTGGTTGTTGTGCTGGCAGGGTATACCCAGGAGATGGAGACCTTTTTGCGATCGAATCCAGGTTTGCGTTCAAGATTTCCATTCATCGTGGAGTTCCCGGACTACAAGGCGGAAGATATGCTGGAAATTATGATTCAAATAGTAGACAAGAATGGTTTCCGCATAGATTCGGATGCCTATGAGGGTTTGATCGAGCTGTTCGATCAACGGCAAATCCCTGGCCGCAATGACAGCGGTAACGGCCGACTTGTTCGCAATCTGTTCGAGGAGGCTGTCCGCAAGCAAGCTGCTCGGCTTAGAGGGCTGATGTCAGAGGCAACTGCAGATACAGACTTGCAATTATTGACAGGGGCAGACTTCGGAATCGGTGAGAAGGAAGCATTTAACATCGAGAATCAGCTTGCTGGAATGGTCGGGTTGGAGAAGGTGAAACTATTCGTCCGAACTTTGGAAAAACAGCTTATTGTTGATCGAAGGCGGAAGGAAGCCGGGATTCATGTCGATACCGGGCAGACTCTCAATATGATTTTTTCGGGCAACCCCGGTACGGGCAAGACGACGATGGCGCGCCTGTTGGCAGAGATGCTCCGATCCATGGGTTATTTGAAAAAAGGACATCTGGTTGAAGTGGGGCGATCCGATCTGGTAGCGGAGTACGCCGGTCAGACAGCCAAAAAGACCAAGCTGGTTGTCGAATCTGCTCTTGGCGGCGTGCTCTTCATCGATGAGGCCTATGCGCTTGCGCAGGATGGTGTGCAGGGCGGGGGCTTCGGGAAGGAAGCCATCGATTCGCTGGTTCGTCTTATCGAGCTCCATAAAGACAATTTGGTTGTCATTTTGGCGGGATACACAGAAGATATGCAGCGGTTTGTTCAGGTCAATCCGGGGCTGTCCTCGCGCTTCCCGCTACAGATTGAATTCCCTGACTACACGGCCGAGGAAATGCAGCAAATCGCCTTGATCATGGCGAAGGCGCGAGGGTTTACCTTGGCTTCGAATGTGCCAGGTTTGCTCGAATCCTATTTTAATGAGAAGCAAATTCCGGGTAGAAAGGACGTAGGCAACGGTCGGCTTGTCCGCAATACGTTGGAGGAGGCGATACGCAAGCAAGCGGAGCGATTGGCCGATCATCCTGATATTGCGGTGGATCAGTTAAATGAGCTGAATGTGGAGGATTTTGGGCTGTCGGCACATGTAGACCTTGTGGCCCAGCGGGCGAATGCGCTTGGAGCGCTCGATGCTGTTGTTGGTCTGTCCTCTGTTAAGGAATTTGTGAGAAGCCTATCGGCACAAATTGAGGTGGCTAAGCGCCGTCAGGAGATGGGGCTGCCCAAGGCTTCCGCTCAAGCTCTCCATATGGTGTTTAAAGGAAACCCGGGTACCGGAAAAACGACGATTGCCCGTATTTTGGCCCAACGATTTAAAGAACTGGGCGTGATCAAGACCGACACGCTGGTAGAAACTGATCGATCCGGCCTAGTTGCCGGTTATGTAGGGCAAACTGCGCTCAAGACGAAAGAGGTTATCGAACGCGCTCTTGGTGGGATCTTGTTTGTGGATGAGGCTTATGCCTTGGCGGAAGGGGATCAATTCGGGCAGGAAGCGATCGATACGCTTGTCAAAGCGATGGATGATTACCGAGACAGGCTCATCGTTATATTGGCCGGCTACGACGAAGATATGGAGCGCTTCTTGAACCGCAATGCGGGGCTCCGCTCGAGATTTCCCAATATCATTACATTCCCCGATTATACAGCCGAGGAAATGCTGCAAATCGCGCATTTGCAAGTGAAATCGCAAGGATATGTGATTGGCCGGGAGGCTGAAGGCACGCTGCTCTCCATTTTAGAGACCTATGAAGGAGATATGACCGCAGGTAATGGACGGCTCGTGCGAAATTTGGTCGAGAAAGCGATTCGAGCCCATGCCTTACGTATGAGCAAGGAAGCCAATGCTACAGCCGAGGAATTATCTACTTTGACACCTGGAGATTTCCAAGAACAGATGGGGGTGATGTGATGAAAGTCCTAAAGTCGTTGCTAAAATGGTTGCTCGCCATTATTTTATATCATCCATTAATGCTAGGGGTCATTATCACTATGCTTTTCATGCCTTACATACTATACATTGATATAAAGAGTATTTTGAATGACGAGATTCCGATTCAAAACGGTAGCATGATCTTAGTAAGCTTTTTCGGCTTTTTTATTTATTTGGCTACGAGGAGCCGATTTTTAGGTATACCCTATCGCAAAATAACGATATTGCTTCCTTTATTGCACATGCTCATCTATACCAGTTTCGCTCTATCGGTAGGAGTCACGATTCTAAACAAATGGGCTGACGAAGGACTTTATTCCAAAGGATGGGCCATTACGCTTCTGCTGCTTGCGATTGTAGCCATCCGATTGTGCATGTCGTTGCTGTACTGGAAGTACCCGATTGTTCAGCGGACAAATCGATATATGGAATAGTGGGGGGAAGGAACTTGGCAAATTATCGGAAAAACAAACAAAGGTCGAAATCACACGCTACAAACCAATATGAGTTTCGACAAACGGAAAACGATGATGTTCCATTGGAACATTTAGAGTCATCCTTCAACCGCAAGTCATCTTCTACCCAAAAAGTAAGGAATAAGCATCGATTTTGGATCGGGATTACGGTGCTGATCACGTTCGGGATGGGCATATATATTCAGGGTTCAACCAGCACTATAAGAGATGTTCAGTCGGATGGGATCGGTAAAGGGATGAAGGCTGGTATCCAGCTAGCTGCGGCAGATGATTCGGCGGGACTCGAAGCCAGGGACTTCGAGATTGAGATGAAGAAAAATACGACGACAAGCCGTATGCTGATCTGGGATTTCGCGGCGGAAGACGGCGATGTCGTTGCGGTGAAGGTGGATGGCAATATCCTTCAAGCGAACATATTTATTATGCATAACCCGGTGGCAGTTGATATTCCAATTCCAAGTGTAGTTGAAATTATAGGTGTCAAGGATGGCGGAGGCGGGATTACATATGGGGTTAAGTTCCCTGGGGCTGTTCATAACAGCGCTTATTTCAATGCGGCGCCGGTAGGCTCCTCTAACGTCTATACGATAACCGGACAGTAAGACGAACGATTTGATCGACAAGTAAACAGTTATGCCGGACTTCAACCATTGCTGACTTTCACGTCATCAATGGTTTTTTTGTGTGTGGGCATAATAGACCCAATATGTGTGGAAGAGAGGAGCTGTATGGCAAGGAGATGGATCATTCTTTTGTAGTCTTACCTGAAGAACAAGCACCCGAAGGTATAGAGCATTGTGAACTGTGCGAACTATCCAAGCAGCGGAATCGTGTCATCTGGGGTGAAGGAGATCTGAAAGCCTCGCTTATGATGATTCTGGATAATCCCGGAGCCCGGGAGGATCGGCAAGGAAATTCGTTTCTATGCGGCACTCGAGAAACGCTCCAATTCGGCATGAGGGAGGCGGGGATAGATGTAAATGAGGTTTATGTCACTTATTTGCTAAAACGCCGACCGATGCGTGCCTATAATAAGCCTGAGGCTAGAGCCGCATGTCTTCCTCATTTAGAGATGCAGATTTTTCAGAAGCAGCCGCTTGTACTATTTGGATTTGGGAATGTCGTGGCGGAAGCCTTATTCCCTGATAAGGAGAGTGTCAGTGTTAAGGAATTACGAGGCAGCTGGCATGAGTTCCAGGATACGCCTATCAGCTTTACCTATCACCCGCTGGCAGTAAGAAGACGACCCAATCTACTAAGGTTCTTCGTAGAGGATTTAAAGGCTTTGAAGGAGAAGTGGAAGGAGATTCAACACGTCAGAAAAATTAGTACATCAATTAAACTTGAGTGAAAGACCGTGGTTTCCATTTAACGTTTGATTATACACAAGTCGATGGAGACCCATTATGAAGCAAGTATTGAAAGAGATCACGCCATTTGCGAAAAAGAAAGGGTCAAAAATAAAATAAGAAACAGGCCTTAGGGTCTCCTTAGGTCTGCTTCTTCTTTAAGCATAATAAGTACATTCATGAATAGCTGCTATAGACAGCGCGGTGAGCCGTATCATAAGTAGGGCGAATTTTGTCTAATTAGATCCTCCGCTCCATCACAATCGGCAACGCGATATTTATACTTAGACAGTAGCGCCGCCGTCAACTGCAAATGTCTGCGCCGTGATATTGTTGGCTAGATCACTGCATAAGAACAAGGCCATGTTTGCAATATCTTCTGGCTCTTGTGGGCGCCTTAGTGGAATCGTATCGGTAAAAGCTGCAAAAGCTTTAGCTTTTTCCTCCTCATTTCCTTCACCCGCCATTTCGTTAAGCTGTTTCTCCCACATATCGGTTCTGATGATACCAGGACAAATTGCATTGATGTTAATATTTGCGCTCGCAGCTTCTCTAGCTAATGCGGCAGTAAAAGCTATTACACCAGCCTTTGCACCTGCATAAACACTCGAGTATGGGGATGCCATTTTTACCGCAATGGAAGAAAGATTTACAATTCGTCCGGAATTTCGAGGCATCATGTAAGCTAGAGCAGCCTTACAACCATGAATTGTGCCTTTTAGGTTAATGTCAATTAGACGGTCTATTTCATCGACAGAAAACTCATCGATCGGTTTCATCATACCAATACCTGCGTTGTTGATCATAAAATCAAGTCCGCCTAAATTTTCTGTTGCTGCTTCAATAAGTTTACTGAATGATTCTGCATCACGAGTGTCAATCTGGAATGTAATGGCATTACGGCCTAAGCTTTTAATCTCCTCAGCAGTTTCCAAAGCGCTGCTTATATTAATATCGGCGACAACCACGTCTGCTCCGGCTTGTGCAAATCTAAGAGCAATCGCTTTTCCAAGACCGCTTGCTGAACCTGTTACAATAGCTACTTTACCATTCATGTTTATGCTAATCATAGAGAAACGCCACCTTTCTTTTGTTGCCTCCATGATATAATAAGAAGTAAGACTAAACATCGGTAATATTACCGATATATCTGTATACGGAAATCAAATCGTTGATGGAAATTAACAGCCCCAGACTGACAGCGGAGGAGATGGCGATATACGATGAAACATCTTACAGTAGAGGACTATCAAATGATACTTGATTTGTGCTTAATGATAGATTGTTATAATCAGCCGTATCGTCAGAGAACACTGAATGTCCTGTCCGAAGGGCTAGGCCCGGGGTTTCATCACCTTACCTTTCTTACAATCGATAATTCAGATAAATTAGGAAACCCCGTTGGTATTAATAAAGTACAGCATACGTGTGACAGTTACATCAATATTTACCATCGCCATGACATGTTTAGCCATTTGTGTAATCCTAAGAAGCCAATTGTCGGGGTTATGTCGGTTGAGGATATTATGAGCTTTCGAGAATATGAGCGAACTTCTTATTACAATGATTTCCTCCGTAAAGAGAACCTTTATTACCAATTGGCCGTTCCACTTTACTTTAATAATAGGCTCATTGGCGGTCTTGGGTGCTTTAGAGAGAAACAAGAGGAAAACTTTACGCCCCGTGACAAGGAGGTCATGGATCTTCTTTCTCGCCATTTGGCACTCAGTTATCACAATTCAATAAAGACTCAAAGATTAATGTCTACTGAAAGGATTTTAGCCAAAGGAAATCACGAGAATGACATTATTTCACAGCTGACTTCGACCGAGAGAGAAATTGTCCGTCTGGTCGCAAAGGGGATGACTAACCGAGATATTGCTAAATACAAACATATCAGTTTTCATACCGTTAAATCTCATTTGGAGCATATTTATAACAAACTAGATGTGAGCAGCCGAACAGAAATGCTCCACCGAATTTACGGAAAGAGAGTAGGACTTAGAGACATTGCAGAGAATTTTGGATAGAGAGAAATTCCTCCGCTCGAAACCACGTAACTAAAGATGAGCTTGATCCGGGGGAGCGAATGCGATTTCGCAGTCTGCTAACGGACTTGTCTGGCGAATGGATTATCATTTTTTCAACACATATCATCTCGGATATTGAAGCGACCGCCCGATTATATCCAAAGGTCGCTTAAATTGTTGAGTTACTCGACGCATGTAGCGTCCGATGTGACGCCGCAATCGTTTGTCAATTTATAATACGCGGGGGGAATACAATTGTCATTGGAGGTGCAAACGCTTGAAGAAGCCATGTAGTTGGTGAAGGCACATCTTCCTGCGAAGGCTAGATGATAGACTTGCCGAAAGATAGCCTGTAGGGCTATCTTTTTTGCTATAAAAGGGAATGGTTTACAAATGTCGAATGTAGTCAATATGATAATTCGAGGAGTGAACCCATTTTGCGTAATCCGATCAAACTTCAACTAATCACTGTACTTGCTTTCTTGCTAAGCTTCGTTTCTATTCCATCCGCATTTGCAGAGACCTCACTTATCTCAGACAAAAATTTGGAACAAGCGATTCGAGTCGAGCTAAAGAAACCGACTGGCCCCATTACCAAAGAAAATCTACAGACCATAACGTCGCTCTATCCCAAAGATCCTGAGCAGAAAATTATCAGTTTAAGTGGACTTGAGCATGCTGTTAATTTAGAGAGCTTAATGCTCCCAAGGCTTGGAATTACCAATATTGAGCCACTTAAAAATCTACATAAAGTCACCTTCCTAGCTCTAAATGACAATCAAATCACGCAAATTGAGCCACTACAAGAGTTGTCCCAACTGAAGCAGCTTGTTATCGATTCGAACTACATCGAGAAGCTTGATGCACTAGCGGGATTAACCAATTTAACAGACTTGTTAATCGGCCATAATCAGATTAAGGATCTGTCGCCGATTCAATCCTTAGTCAAATTGAATTGGTTGATCATAAACGATAACCAAATCCAGTCTCTTGAACCGCTAAGAGATCACCCGGAACTAGAATATTTATACTTTGAGAATAATCAGATCCAAGATATTAGCGTCTTAACAACTCTTCCGAAGCTCAAGGAGGTTTCACTGAGCAATAACCCTCTGGATGCAAGTGCAGAGAAAATTCTGACCGAACTCGCTGCCAAAGGCGTCAAAGTGCTTGGAAAAGAACATGAACAACCGACACCACCTTCAGATCCTAACGAAATCATGGTGCTGTTGAATGGGGAGATCATTAAATTCCAAGTCCCACCCATCCAGCAAAATGGATCTGTACTTGTTCCGTTCCGCACTATTTTCGAAGCTATGGGACTGAAGGTTGACTGGGATGGAGATACGCAAACGATTACGGGAAGTAAACCAGGTACGCTTATCAAGCTTAAAGTGGGTTCAACTACTGCTGAGATCAATGGCAAGCAGAAAAAACTATCCGTAGCCCCTTCTATTAGCAAGGGCAGCACCTACGTTCCATTACGTTTTATCGGCGAAGCAGTGGATGGAAAGGTGAACTGGCTGGCTAAGATTCAAACAGTCACAATTTATACGAAGCAGCCATCTGCGACCAAAGACAAAAAGATCCAAGTCACAGCCTATGGCGACTGGAGTGACGTAACATCTTCTATTGAGAATGCAGGAGATCATCAGCTTATTTTAATCTCACCCGAGAAGAGCACGATAGTTATTCAGCATTATAGCAAGAGCGATTTGGATATGAACTTCGAACAATATGTTAGCTTCACCAAAAAAGATATAACGGACAGAAATGCGGTGGAAATTACTGAGGAGTCCGTGAAGGTGGGGAAAATCGATGCGAAGCAGCTGACATATAGCTTAGGCATCATTAATGAAATGCTAGAACTTCGAATGATTCTATGCGAGCAAAATAATGAAATCTATACCCTATTGCTAGCTTCTCCATCGCAGGTCAGCAAACAAGCCAACGCCGATTTCAACGAAATAATAAAAAGTATAAAATTAAACTAGCATATCCCCTGTGATCACGTCTCTGTTTGAATTGTACTTTTTTACGATATGCGAATGATAATGGGAAGTGTTTTGACAGTTTTTTCAGTTAGGTATCAAGCGAAGATCTGACTTTTTCGTGCAGGAAATGCACGGTACTCTATTTTTATCTGCGGTAGTATTTATCTCGAAGGGAGGGACGATGGATTGGTTGGAGAGGATGAATAGCGCTATGGATTATAACAGACAATATTTCATATGATGACATAGCGCAGATCGCCTATTGCTCTACATATCATTTTCAATGAATGTTTCCGTTCATTACCGGAATCTCGTTATCCGAGTACATCCGAAGTCGACGATTGACATTGGCGGCTTTTGAACTGCAGACAACCGATGTAAAGGTTATCGATGTAGCCATGAGATATGGATATCAATTACTGGAAGCATTCGCGCGGGCGTTCAAGAATCTCCATGGGATCATACCGATATCTGCGCGCGATAAAGGCATTTCCTTAAAAGCCTATCCTCGAATGTCCTTTCATATCTCAATAACAGGGGATGTCGAGATGAATTACCGGATTGAACAAAGCGAAAAAGTAAGGGCCATCCCAAAAGGATGGCCCTTAAACTATTTTGATTTTGCAACGAATAGTCTAATTCCACAATGGACTTAGCGGCTAGTCCAGAAGGATAATTTTATTATAGACTTGTTGGACTGTGGGTACTACACTAGGGAAGGCGACAAAGAATAGACCTAGTAGGAGTTTGTTAAACGTGACATTAACTGATCGTGTTCCATCCTGGAAGAAACTTAGTCTTTTTGCCGTGACTTGGCCCATTCTCATCGATTCCGTGCTGCGAATGATGCTGGGTACGGTGGACGTGTTTATGCTAAGCCGCATCTCCGATAAGGTGACTGGGGCAGTTGGCTTAGCCAACGAAATTATTTACTTCTGTATTCTAATGTTCGGCTTTGTCGGCATCGGCACCAGCGTTGCGGTTGCCCAGTATATCGGTGCCGGACGGGAGAAAGAGGCAGGCCGCATCTCGGCGAATGCCATTACGTTAAACCTGATTTTCGGGGTGCTCGTTAGTCTGGCCCTTTTTCTGTATGGGGAGCCCATTCTGCGGTTGATGAAGTTAAATCCCGAGCAAATCGAAATTGCAAGTCATTATTTAAAGATCATTGGCGGCTTCATCTGGATTGAGGCGCTCTCGTACGCGGTTTCTTCGGTCATCCGTTCGAGCGGACACACCAAAAGTGTGATGTATGTAACCCTAGGTGTCAATCTCGTTCACGTTACAGGAAATTATTTGCTTATTTTCGGGAACCTAGGCTTTCCGGAGTGGGGCGTGACGGGAGCGGCCATATCCACGGTCGTTAGCCGCTTTCTCGGCATCATTGTTCTTTTTATCATTCTGTACCGCCGGAGTCCTGCACCGATTCGCGCAAAAGATTACGTGGTCTGGAACGGCACTTACGTAAAACAGATTTTGCACGTCGGATTGCCCGCTGCAGGCGAGCATCTCGCTTGGCAGTCGCAGTACCTCATGATCATTAGTTTCGTCAATATGATCGGTGTTTCCGCATTAAACACGCATGTTTACGTCATGAATATCTCGAACTATTTTATGGCAATAGCCTTGGCGATTGGAGCTGGTACGGAAATCATTGTCGGGCAAATGGTCGGTGCGGGGGAAATGAAGGCAGCTTACAAAAGACTTATGAAAAGCGTGAGAATCAGCTTTGTGCTAACTTTAGCTATCGTGGGTGTGGCATCGATATTCCGGCATGAGCTTGTCGGCTTGTTCACGAAAGATCCCGGGATCATTGCCGCCGGGGCGGGGATTTTTCTGCTTTCCCTTATTCTCGAACCTGGCCGGACGTTCAATATGGTCATCATCAATTCGCTGCGGGCTGCCGGGGATGCGCGCTTTCCCGTATTGATGGGCGTGCTCTCGATGTGGGGTGTCTCTGTTCCGCTCGCTTATCTGCTTGGCGTTCATTTCGGGGTTGGGCTGCTTGGCGTATGGATCGCTTTCACGGTAGATGAATGGCTGCGCGGTATGATCATGCTGCTTCGCTGGAGAAGCCGGATCTGGGAGAAGAAGGCACTCGTCAAACCGGTTTCCGCCTCGGAAAATGGCATGGGGGTACAGGCTTAAACAGGTATATTTTATCAGAATATTTTCGCAAGAAGCTGCTTCTCAAGGGAAGTGGCTTCATTGTATTTCTACCTTGGTAATGCGGCAAGTCTCTGAAGAGAGGGCGACTCCGGGGAACTCATAGCATTAACGGCAAAGAGGGCTTGTACGCATCTTGCATTCGCACAAGCAGGCAGCCCGCCCCTGACGTACAATAAACCATAACCAGTGAGCGAGGTGAACTTTCCATGGAACAATCCAAAGAGGTGCTCGGACGGGTCAAACGGTTGCAGGGTCGGCCAGTATGCATCACCCTAAACAGCGGTAAGACCTACGTTGGCTACATTACCGACGTCAACAGCAGTGGCTTGACGCTGGCCAGCGCCGGAGCTCAGCCGCGCACCTCATCAGGGAAGCAAGGCTCCCGGCCTAAGCAGCGCAGAGCCGGCTCCCATGCCTCAGGCAGTCGTTCCGGCAGACGGCGAAGCGGCGCGCGCAAGCCATCCCTGCGTTACCGATCACGCAAGCCGGACGCGCAGGTATCGGCCTTTCTGCCGATGTTAGGCTCGCTGTTCGGGGGGATGATCGGCACCAGCGGACTTGGCGGCACTACTGCGGGAGCGCTAGGCGGTGCGTTGGGGAGCGGCATACGGCTGTTCAGCATGATCCAGCGATTTGTCCCAGTCGTGAGGTTGGGATACGGCATGATCAAGTCCATACGCCCGTTTCTCGGTGCCGTTCAGGGCTTGATGACGCCGTCCGAAGCTGCTGCGGCAGAAGGCAAATCACTGTAAACAAAAGAGGAACAGCCACTTGGACGACCCAAGGGGATCATTCTTGATACTCAAAAATAGTGGTTAAGTGAGAACTCCCGTTAGAAGTTTTGCTTGATTCGGACTTTGAGTTTATTCTACAATCCAAAATATGGGGACTAAGGAAAGGGGACTCGTTAGCCAATGTGGACCTTCCTTGTAATGGTTTGATTGAATCTGATCGCGTGATCCGGTAATGGAATGGTGTGCGTCAATCCCCCGGTACATCACACCGATCCTCAACCATTTCAAGGAATGCGGGCAGCCATTCGATATACCTGTTGCGCGGATACTTGATGTATCCGCATTTTTATTTAGCGGCAGGAACTAATCCATCTCCAAACAAAGGACGGGTCTCTCGCTTCCTGTTTACGGGGGATATGTATAAATTGATCGGGTTCAGATTCTATTTTATATTTTGCTGGATTTAAAATGTACTTTCACTGTTAATAGACAGCTAATTAGAGTTCGTCAACTTCTTCAGCCAGTCCATTCAGATCCTCCTTTCACGGTTGCTATTATATTAGCTTTATCAGCGGATTAGCGAGACTTTCCTTTATAGCCCAAATCTCCTTCCTTAGACGGAGGCCATTTCCATCTGGAGCCAGTTAAAAAAAACGATACACAAAAATAGAATGGAGGTATCAATGGAATCACCTTTTTATTTCGTTCGGGAGAGGATGTTATGAGGTGGAGAAGATTATAGAAGTACGGGGTATTAGCAAGGTGTATGGACGAAGAAAAACGAAAGAGAAGATCCATGCAGTTCGGGATGTTTCTTTCACTGTGAACCGTGGAGAGGTTGTTGGTTTATTAGGGCCCAATGGGGCCGGGAAGACATCAACGATAAAGATGCTCTGTGGTTTGTTGGAATCGGATGCGGGTTCCATCTCCATTCATGGTCTGGATATTAGCAAGAAGAGACTTAAAGCTCTAGAGCATATTAGTGCTGTATTGGAGGGGAACCGAAATTTATATTGGCGCCTTACCGTCCGGGAAAACCTGGAGTATTTTGCGGGCAACCGCGGTTACTCTCGGAAGCAGGTTGCTGATCAAGCCGACAAATTATTAGAGCAATTCAACCTGAAGGAAAAGGAGAATGAGCTGGTCAATGGATTATCTCGGGGGATGCAACAAAAGCTGGCCATCGCAGTAGCACTATTAGCTAATACGGATGTCATCTTGCTGGATGAGCCAACGCTTGGTCTGGATGTTGAGGTTAGTTATGAATTGCGTGAAATTTTAAAGACGATCGTGAAGGAAGAAAAACGTACAATTATTATTAGCTCACACGATATGCCCGTCGTTCAGGAGCTGTGTGATCGGGCCATTATCATTAATAAAGGTGAAGTTGTCATCGACGACAGGGTGGAGAATTTACTTAAGCTGTTTGAAACAAGGGCATATTCGGTGAAGTTGGGTGAGCAATTAAGCTTGGAGCAGGAGAATAAGCTGCGTGGCCGATTCCCTTTAAGTATATATAAAGCAAGCTCCCATGAGAGTATCGTGGAAGTTAATTTAGAGCATAGCCAGGACATCTACGAGTTGTTCGACCTTCTAAAAGAGGAAGGAACCATTGTGGAGAGTATTGATCGTATAAACATCGACTTTGAGCAAGTGTTTATTCAAATTGTTAAGGGAGGGAAGAAGCATGAAATGGCTACACTTATTGAGTGCTAACTTTCGTAAGGAATATATCGAACTGAAACGTTATCTGCCGAACACCATTGCGTTAGTATTCACTTTTTATATTATTTTCTTGGCTGCATTCTTCGGAATTATGTTCATTGGTGATCCAGCAAGCTTTGATATGAATGTCCAGTATTCGATTGTAAGTGTAGCCTTCTGGAGCTTAACGATGATGACGATGAATTTCATTGGTTATTCGGTAATCACAGAGGCAACGCGCGGAACGTTGGAACAAATATATATGTCTCCTATGGGGGTATGGAAAATCATGCTTACACGCATCATTGGGCAATTTGGCTTACAGTCGGTTGTTATGGTCATCTTGCTCTTGGCTGCGATGCTTACCTCGGGGCAGTGGTTGAACCTTAATCCTATAACGTCGATCCCGATCATAGTAATTACAATGATAAGTATGGTGGGTGTTAGCTTTATGATTGCTGGCCTAGCGATTATCGTGAAACAAATTCAAGCTTTTCTGCAGATTTTCCAATTTGTATTGATGGGACTTGTATTTGTTCCGTTAACGGTAGCTCCCTTTCTAGTATTTGCCCCATTCGTCAAAGGGGTGAATATGGTAAGAACGGTAATGATTGAGGATCTGACACTGACACAACTGCCTTTGGCAGACTATGCGGTCTTAACCTTAAACTCGCTGGTATATCTATTTGTAGGGCTCTTTGTATTTCATCTCTGCGAAAAAATAGCCATGAAGAAAGGTCTTCTAGGGCAATACTAATATTCGACTTAGTTTTCTCGCTGCTCAAAAGTAACTTGCCGTTACAGACAGCGCGAAGAACCACTTCACAAATACGTTAAGTAACTTTCCAATGTGCTGCCGGAAACGTATCGATCAAACAGAAACTAGAGAAAACAACTTCGGTCATTGCTGGAGGTGCAAGAGATGAGGATGGAGGCAGGCTAAAGCCAGCCTCTGTCCATAAAATCAAAACGGCCGTCAAAAGGATGTTTAAATCTTTGAATCTCCTTGCGATTTATAAAGGTTTTTATCATTTTATAGGCAAACCGGAATTGTTTAAGCTAAAAAAGCGAGGCTGTTGGAGTTTTCTGATGTTTTTCCACTTGTAACCGTTATATTTCTCAATAGAAACTGGCAAAAAAGTATCCTAACATTATAATTGGTATATATATCCTATAGTGGCGTTGATCAGGAGGATGGCATGCAATTTCAACCAATATATTATGATGGGAAACTAATTCTACCGAAGATCGAATTAAATATGACATCTGAACAATCGATTGGTATTATAACGGACTTAAAGCGTAAGCAGCTTTTAATGAATCAATTAGGGGACCATTCCCAGTACTTTTTATTTCGAGCTGGACAAAGCGAATATATGCGTTTAACAGTAGAAGAGCTGATCATTTTTCTAATCAAAGTAACAGAGAGGAGAGAGCGGGTCGCTCTTTTAATAGATTATTTTGCTCTAAAAGAAGAACGGAAGGTAAAAATCAAGGATCTAAGCCCATCGAAAAGGATGTATGTGACATTGCTGCGTGTCTTTTTCGCGCATCAGCCTACACTTGTGCTGGAGGAACCCTATTTTTACTTGGAAGAAGAAGATCGTCGGCATTTTAAACGGATTTTAGATGACCTTTCGAAAGAAAGGCAAGTTTTAATTTTAACTTCGAATTTAGAGGATGCCCTTATTTCCTGTGATGCCATTTATCGATTGAACGAGCTCGGATTATATCCATTGGATATTCGGGACTCGGAAGAGGAGAAGCAGGAAGTGCAGGAACAAGATCAGGCCAATATCACTTTGCAGAAGATTTCTACGAAAAGAAATGACAAAGTGATTTTAATTGATCCGCCTGAAGTTGATTACATAGAGAGCCTAGATGGTTCGATCCTTGTTCATGTGGGTGGAGAAAATTATGTCTGTGCTTTGACGCTAGCCGAGCTAGAGCAGAGATTGTCGAACTTCGGATTTTTTAGGTGTCATCGATCTTACATCGTTAACTTGCAAAAAATAAGAGAAATTATTACATGGACGAAGAATAGCTACAGCTTGCGATTAAATACTGGTAAAGATGCCGTGGTTCCATTATCTCGTTCAAAATTGCATGAATTAAAAGCACTTCTTAACATTTAAGATGTTTGCGAAGAACATAGCTTCGTAAGCATATGCCAGTCTGAGTAGCAAACATAACTTTGTGAGCATATGCCATTTCCGGGGTAATATCGAACCAATCAAGAATTCCATGGTACCATTCAGGCGTTAACAGCTACATTTCAGCGGTTTTTGATGGCTGGAAACAGGCAATCATTATATGCTTAAGGCATCAACTCCAGGGAAGTGGTGTCATGGATGTTATCCAAGTAGAACATATTCGAAAGAAATTTGGAAATAAGGATGCGCTATCAGATGTGTCCTTTTCCATTTCAAAAGGGGAGATTTTTGGTTTCCTAGGACCGAGTGGTTCGGGAAAAACGACATTAATAAAGATTTTAACGGCGCAATTAAATCCGACAAGCGGACAGGCAAGTGTATTTAACCAGCCAGCGGAAATGATGCATCAGTCTGCCCAGAAGATGCGCTTTGGCATTTTGACGGATAACAGCGGTCTATATGAGAGATTATCGATTGAGGAAAATCTGGAGCTGTATCGTAAGCTATATGATCTTCCTAAATCGTCGATTGATAAGGTGCTGCAGTTTGTTAACTTAAGCGAAGAGCGCAAACAGAAAGTCAATCGCTTATCGAAAGGAATGCGTCAGCGTGTCATTTTGGCATGTGCGATTATCCATGAGCCAGAATTATTATTTTTAGATGAACCTACCTCGGCTTTAGATCCCGTAAACTCAGCCCATATTTATAAAGGCTTACGCAACTTAAATGAGAGAGGGACAACGATTTTTTTAACTACGCATGATATGGCTGAGGCAGAATTGATATGTAACCGTATAGCGATTTTGTATCAAGGACAAATCCAAACCATCGGCTCACCCAAGGAACTAAAAAAACAGCATCGAGAAAACGTAGTTTGTGTGGACTTAATCAATGGGGAAGCCTACGAGCTCCCGATCGATGAGGAAACGGCTGATCAAATCGCCGATTGGATGAAACTAGGGTTAATTGATCGATTAGAGACAAAAGAGCCAAGTCTAGGTGAAATCTTTATTAAAATGACAGGAAGTGAGTTACTATGAGTATCTCATTAAAACGTGCCGGGGCGATATTTGTGAAGGATTACAAAGAGTTTTCACGCAATTATGCGGTCTCTATTATGCTGATTTTTCCAATACTCTTCGCACTTCTTTTTCGAGGTGCAGACCAGTTATTGCCTGGAGCTATCGGCTTGGTTTTTAATACTTCATTTGTGATGCTAACGTGTTTTGCACAAGCCTGCTTGATTGCGGAGGAAAAGGAGCGCAACACATTACGATCATTAATGATGACTCCGGCCACAACCATGGACGTTTTAATCGGTAAAAGTTCGTTAGTTTTTGTCATGTCTGCTGTTGTTCTGGCTATTTCTACATATATATTAGGCTATGAGCCAGCAAGTATAGGGGCGTTTGTGGCAGCAACCATTGTTTCGATTTTTTTATATACAGCAGTCGGGACGATATGTGGTTTATTTTCCAAGACCTTGCTTGACGCATCATTTTCTATCATTCCTGCTGCGGTCGTATTCATTGGGGCACCATATGGAGGAATGTTATTAGCGGATGATTTTCCGATTTTCAAAGTGCTGGGTTACACACCAAGCATTCAACTTGTGCATTTGCTAGGTGTAAGCAGTACAGGCTCTACGATGGGAGATTTATTAAAACCCCTCCTCATTATTTTAGCATGGACGAGTGTATTAACGTTTATATCTGTTGTTTTGTATCAACGACGGTTAAAGGATGAGTAGGAAGGAGGGATCCAATTCCGATGAATTTAGCTGTCAGGTTGATGCAAGAATTCAAAGACCGCGATAACCGACATAGGTTGAAAGGCTACCGGGACAAAGCGGAGCTCATCCGAAAACGGAATTTGGAAGCAGGGGATGAAAAGCAGCTGCAAGCGGAATCTCTCCGGCTGAAAAAGGAAGCAAAATCGGGTACGCCTTTGGACGAGCTGCTTGTCGATGCTTATGCGCTAGTTTGCGAGGCAGCGAAGAGGACGCTTGGATTACAGCCTTACGATGTACAGATCATGGCTGCCATTGCCCTGCACGAGGGGTTTTTGATCGAGCAGCATACCGGTGAAGGAAAGACGCTCTCTGCGGTTATGCCTGCTTATCTAAATGCGCTAACTGGCAAAGGCGTTCATGTGCTGACTTTTAACGATTACTTGGCAAATCGGGATGCGGAATGGATGAGCCCCATCTATCGTTTCCTCGGGTTAACGGTAAAATCGGTGCAAGCGGGCATGAGCTTGTCCGAGAAACGGGAAGCGTACGCGGCGGATATAACTTATGTTACGGCCAAAGAGGCGGGATTTGATTATTTGCGCGACACGATCGCGCTGAGCTTAGCCGATACCGTGCATCGTTCTTTCCACTATGTCATCGTCGACGAAGCGGACTCGCTGCTTCTTGATGAAGCGCGGGTGCCGCTAGTCATCGCTGGCGAGCCAGGATCTTCCGGTGACGACGGCATTCGTTTCGCAGAAGTGGCTCGGCAGCTCGAGCAAGATGAGCATTACGACTTGGACGAGTTCGAGCGGAACGTTTATTTAATTGAAGCAGGCGCTACGAAAGCGGAGGCGCTGCTGGGATGCGGCAATTTGTACGATAGCCATAATAGTCATTTGTTATCGTCATTAAATTGCGCGCTGCATGTAGAATCATTATTTAAAAAAGACGTCGATTACATCATCCGGGACGGTAAAATCGAGCTGATCGAAGAATATACCGGCCGCGTGGCGGAGAACAGGTATTTGCCGGACGGGCTGCAAGCCGCGCTTGCGGCCAAAGAAGGGCTGCAGTGGACAGCCGGCGGGAAAATTCTAGGGACGATTACTCTTCAGCATTTCATCAGCCTGTATCCGAGGATTTGCGGGATGACGGCTACCGCCAAGGCTTCTGCAATGGATTTCGAAGATATTTATCGGCTTCAGGTTGTGCCAATCCCGCCGAACCGGCCAAACATACGAATCGACTATCCGCACCGGATTTATACCCATAAAGAAGCCAAATTTAAGGCGCTTATCCAAGAAATTTTGTCCGTCCATAGGGGAGGACGTCCTATTCTGATTGGTACGTCAAGCGTGGAGGAGTCTGACAGGCTGGCGGAGGCGCTGGCAGCTGCTGGTGTACCTTGCCATGTTTTGAATGCGAAAAACGACGCAGAAGAAGCCGAAGTCGTGGCCAAAGCGGGAGAAATCGGCGCCGTGACGGTGTCTACGAATATGGCGGGACGCGGCGTCGACATTCGGCTCGGCGGCGGCAACCCCACGCAAGCAGCAGATGTCGCCAAGCTGGGCGGGTTGTACGTCATTGGTACCCATGTGAATGAAAGCGTGCGGATCGACGACCAACTGCGCGGGCGTTCGGGTCGCCAAGGCGACCCTGGAGCTTCCATATTCTTCGTAAGCCTGGAGGATGAGTTGCTGCTGCGGTTCGGTACTCATAAAACGGTTCGCGCTCCCAGGCAGGATGAGGCACTCGAAAAGCCGGGGCTCCGCAGCAAAATCACGAGTATTCAACATATTGTTATGGGCCAAAACTTCGATATCCACCAGGAGCTGAACTGTTATTCGGATATGGTAGAGGATCAGAGGCGTATCCTTTACAAGGAGCGGCTCGGAATTTTGAAAGGCGAGCAGCCGATGAGCCCTTCGGAGCAGCGGGTACGGCTTTTTTATATCGATAAGTTCTGGGCTGACCATCTGGCCTACGTTTCTTACCTTCGCGAAGGCATTCACTTGGAGAGCCTTGCCAGCCGTAATCCCATCGATGAATTTCATGTGCAAATTACTGAAGCATACGAGCAGTTAATGGACAACATAAATAGAGAATCCGCGGATATGCTGGCAAGGCTCAGGGGCTCAAATGATCCAGCGGAGTGGGAGAAGTTCGGGCTGAAGAGCCCTACTTCCACTCGGACTTATATCATCAACGATCAATACATCCAGAACAACCGTAGCTCATGGACCTGGGCGACCGTATTGGCTTATTACCTTCACAAGTCTTTGAGGCCGATGTTCGGGTGGTCTAAATTTTGATCGGGTCGAGGACGAGTTCTAAACTTCAATTGAATAGGCTGAACGGGCAGTGTTGTACATTAATCCTTGATGTGACTTTATGTTTATTCTATAATCCAAGATATGGAGATGGGGGAAAGGGGACTCGCAGGCTAATGTGGACATCCTTGTAATGGTTTGATTGAATCCGATCGCGTGAATCTGGTAATGGAAAGGATCATTACTCCGGTTCATCATGCCGATCTTCAACCATTTCAAGGAACGCGAGCAACCGTTCGAACTACCTGTTGCGCGGATACTTGAGGTATCCGCTTTTTTGTTTAGCGGCGGGATGAATCCATCTCCAAGGGCGCTCTCGTCTCCTCTTAACGGGAGGTATATCGAAAATGACCAAATTGCACAATAAAATTGCCATCGTCACGGGGGCGAGTCGTCCAGGCGGAATTGGGGCTGCGATTTGCCGGGCATTGGCTAACGATGGCGTGAGCCTGTTCTTTACACATTTGTATGATTACGAGAAGGAATTTTATCCGAAGGATGCCGATGAGAATTGGCCCGATTCATTCGTAGGTGAACTGCGACAATTGGGCGTTCAAGCTGCTCATATGAAATTGGATCTCGCCGTACCGGGTTCCGCGTCCTATTTGTTGGAGGAGGTTCGGAAAAGGGTAGGTCTTCCCACGATCCTCGTCAATAATGCGACGTATAGTGTTGATGCTGATTTTCGCCAATTAAGCGAGTCTATTATCGACGCTCACTGTGCTGTAAACATGAGGGGGACCTTCATGTTATCTGCCGAATTTGCACGCATGCTCGAGGCCGAGAACAACGCTCGTTCCTCTAGTTGTGTACTCGGAGGACGAATCATTAACCTCACTTCCGGCCAAGGGAAGGGCCCTATGCCTGGCAATCTTGCCTATGCAGCGACAAAAGGGGCCATCTCCGTGTTTACCGAATCCCTGGCCGCAGAGCTGGCACCGCTTCACATTACGGTCAACGCGGTCGATCCCGGTCCTACCGACACCGGCTGGATGTCCGATGAGGTGAAGAATGCAGTGCTGTCGCAATCTCCGATGAGCCGGATTGGTCTTCCGGAAGATGCGGCTCGACTTATCGCTTTTCTGGCAAGCGACGATTCCCAATGGATTACCGGCCAAATCATACATTCCAGAGGCGGCTTCTAAGGGAATGTTAACGGTTACCCATAGTTGAAGAAAGCGAACTACTGAAAGGGCCATCCACAAAGGATGGCCCTTAAACCGCCACGGATGGTTCTAAAACTTGGTTGCAATATCTGTTCATATTCGACCATGGGGTTTATCCCACCCCAAGTTCATGCAGCTCCAGCGGCAGGAAAGCATACTCTCCGTTACGAATGATCTCACCTTTGCTTATGGAGATTGGCTTGTGGAATAGGGGGCCATCGATGACGGCGGTATGGAACTCGCCCCCTTCTCCGCAGGGGTCGATCCTGCGAGCTTCGAGCTCCTTCACATAGTCCAGAGTCAACACGCGCCCTAGATCCTCTTCTTTCATGCCTAACGATACATTCACTGTAACGACAACTGTAACGAATCCAAGCTGAATGAATTCTTCAACAACGTCTCGATGATTCATTTCCCATAGAGGCATGCCAAGCTTTAATCCAGCATTCTTTGTCACCTTGTCGTGCCAGCACCCGTGTTCAGGCATATCCAGATCACCGGTTACTAACGCCTCTGCCCCTTGATTTTTAGCGTTTGTAAGCAAACGGATGAAATTCTCCTCGTAATCTGCCCAGCTTGAGGTTGCGGTATATAGGGGTAAACCTATGGACTCCGCTTGAGCCTGCAAGAGCGCTGGAGGCAAGCCATGGGATCGGGAGCGGTACCCGTCTTCTTCTAACATCACGATAAGTCCAATGGCCTCTCCAGCCTTCATCGCTTTGTACAAGGCTAGGGTGCTGTCCTTTCCTCCGCTAAAGGAAGCTATAAATTTATGTCCACAAGCGCCTGTTTTCCAATTTGATACTTCGGTCATTCCTAGTTCTCCTTTATGTAGGTATGAATTTATTCTTTCAGGTTTGATAGAGGAAAGCAAAACTTGTTTAATTTACAAGCCTTTTTCTTAAATTAGTATATACCTTTTAACAACTAATCTAATGTATACTTTGCTGTAATTAAATGCAGAGAGCTTAACTGGATAAAAAACAGCAGCAGAAAGGAAGTTACTATGGTATTCACGATTTCTCAAGAAATACTAAGAAATGCAACCGCTTCAAACGGCAGCACACCCATGTCAGAGGCATTGTTTTACCGGGAAGAGGAAGCTTTCAGCGGCGTGAATAAGATAGCCCAAAGGGTGATGGTTGATGTGGAGCTGGTGTTTGGTTATGCACCGCAAGCCGCCACAGACAGAAATCAGCTTGGGAAGAATGCTATTCTGTATGGAACCGTGGGCCACAGCCCCATGCTGCTCGATCTGGAAGAGAAACAACTGATTAATTTGTCAGAAATCCGGGGAAAGAGGGAAGTGTTTTTATTTCAGGTCATTGATCGTCCCTTTGAAGGCGTTGAAAAAGCCTTGGTCATTGCAGGCAGCGACAAACGCGGTACGATCTATGGTCTTTTTCATCTATCGGAGCGGCTTGGGGTTTCTCCGTTGGTGGACTGGGCAAATGTAAAGCCGCAGCGCAAAGCATCCTTTTCTTTACTTGAGGATTTAAAGTATATCTCTAAGGAACCCTCTGTTCGTTTTCGCGGCTTTTTTATCAATGATGAATGGCCGGCGTTTGGCAATTGGACGATGAAAAATTTCAGCGGGTTTAATGCAGAAATGTATGAGCATGTGTTTGAACTACTGCTGAGATTAAAAGGGAATTATCTCTGGCCGGCGATGTGGTCAGCCCGTTTCTATGATGATGGCCCTGGCCTGGCTAATGCGGAATTGGCGGATGAATACGGCGTTGTCATGGGAGCTTCTCATCATGAGCCTTGCTTGCGTTATGGAGAGGAGTATAAATATGTCCGCGGAAAGGATTCGATTTATGGAGACGCCTGGAATTTCATCACGAACCGTGAAGGGATTACGAAGTTCTGGGAAGACGGCCTGAAGCGGAGCGGCAAATATGAGAGCGTGATTACGGTCGGGATGCGGGGCGAAGCGGATACGGCCATCATGGGTAATGAAGCTACGCTGGCGGATAATATCCAGCTGCTGCGAGAGGTATTGCAGACCCAGAACCAGTTGATTCAGGAACAGGTTCATTCCAACCTATCCGAAGTACCAAGAATGCTGGCTTTATATAAAGAAGTTGAGCCGTTCTTTTACGGAGATGAAACAACTCCGGGATTGATCAACTCCGAGGAGCTTGCGGACGTCATTCTGATGCTCTGCGACGATAATCACGGCAATCTCCGAACCCTGCCAACGGAAGAAATGCGCAGCCATAAAGGCGGCTATGGGATGTATTATCATTTTGATTACCATGGCGGGCCGATTTCATATGAATGGATCAACAGCTCCTACCTCCCGAAAATCTGGGAACAGATGACAATGGCTTATGACTTCGGGGTTCGTGATCTTTGGATCGTCAATGTGGGGGATATCAGCACGCAAGAATTTCCGCTGTCGTATTTCCTGGACTTGGCCTATGACTTTGAGCAATGGGGAACGCAGGCCATCAACAAGACGGATCTATATACGAAGCAATGGATTCACAAGCAGTTTGCCGGCGTGTTCCATGAGGATGAGATGGAGAAGATCTTTGAGCTGATGACAGGTTATACCCGGATTGCCCATCAGCGCAGACCTGAACATATGAATTCAAATGTGTATCACCCGGTAAATTACAAGGAAACGGATGATATGCTGCATCGAATCGATCACCTGTTAGAGCTGGCGAATGAGCTGGTTGAGACGGTGGATGAAGCGAATTTGCCGGCTTATTTTGCGCTAGTCTACTATCCAGCAGTCGGGAACCTCAATTTGCAGAAAATGTGGCTGCTCACCGGTAAAAATCATTACAAAGCCAAGCTTGGGGAAATGGAAGCCAACAAGCTTGCGGAGCAGATTCGAGAGTGCATGAAGAAAGATAGAGAGCTTGTGGAGCAGTTCCATGCGATAGATCATGGCAGGTGGTACGGCATGGGGCTCTCTGAGCATATTGGCTTTACGCAATGGAATGAAGATGAAGCCCAGAATCCGATTCTCATGCATGTTTTGCCCGCGAATAAACCTAGATTATTGGTAAATGTAAATGGAACAACTCAGCGGAGTGAAGGAAGCGCTTGGCATATCAATAAATTAGTTATGAATGATTTTTTACAGCCGGATGTGGGGGAAGCTTCATTTACGATTTCCAGCATCAGCGATCAACCTGCGGAGTATAAGATTACATGTAATCATTCATGGTTGGCGTGTTCTAGCACAGGCGGGAGCCTGGACGGAAAAAAGAAAACCACGGAAGTCATTCAGGTAAAAATAAACCGCAGCGCAATGAATGGTGAGACCGAAGGCCATATTGTTATTGAAATGCCGGTAGGTACTTGTACAATAATGGTAAACGCGTCTAGCCCTGATTTTAATGAGCTGCCTAACATGACCTTTGTGGAAACGAACGGGTATATTTCCATAGAAGCCGAACATTATGCTCTAAACAAGGAAGCCGCCAAGGCGAATGGGAATGTTAGCAGGTTTGAGGTAATTCACGGATATGGCAAGACCTTATCCGCGGTGAAGGCTTTTCCAACAACAGAATATTTTGCGGCCGGTGAAGACGCTCCCTATCTGGAATATCATTTCTGGGTACAAGAAGGCGGAGAGTATGAAGTGGAGCTCTATATGCAGCCGTCTAATCCAGTGACAAATGAAGGGACGTTATTGTGCGCGATCCAGGTCAATGAGGAAGAGATCAGCGTAGTCAATACACTTCCTGAGGGGTATCGGGTAGATGACGGGAATTGGGCCAAGGGCGTACTTGATCACATTCGCAGGCACAGCACGGGAATCCATTGCCGGGAAGGGCGGAATACATTAAGGATTTTTGCTGTAAGTCCAGGGTTTGTATTGGAAAAGCTGGTCATTTATCCAGAAGGGAAGAAACCTGCAGACAGCTATCTGGGGCCTGCGGAAACCTATTATGTAGGTAAAAAAGGCAAGCCGTAGTTCATCCTGACTACCTATATTATTCCCCCTGCCAAAAAATAAAACAAAACTTAAAGGATTGTCTTCGGTGTATCACCGATTACAGTTCTTTATAGCAGCGTAATAAAAATTATTTAACACATCGAGGGCAGTAGACCATGATAGGTTTCTACAAGCCCTCATTTTTCTGTATATAAGCACACATGTTGGTACTTGGCATCATAAATAGAGGACATAGTGGGCTTTTTGTTATAATAATAGAAAGAAAAATATACATAACTCTAGTTATTAAGGCGGTGGAATGATGAACCTGCAGGAAGCAGTATCGATATCGAAGCAAATTCATGCCAATATCAGCCAAGTGATCGTAGGGAAGGAAGAAGTGATTGAACTGTTGCTGGCTTCCTTGTTCGGCAACGGACATGTGCTGCTGGAGGATGTGCCTGGGACGGGAAAGACGCTCATGGCCAAGGCTCTGGCTCGTTCACTGGACGGACAGTTTAAGAGAATCCAATTTACCCCCGATTTATTACCCTCTGATCTGAGCGGAATCAATTTCTATAACCAGAAGACGAGTGAGTTCGAGTTCAGACCAGGCCCAGTGTTCACTCAAGTATTGCTGGCCGATGAGATTAACCGGGCTACACCGCGAACCCAGTCCAGTCTATTGGAATGCATGGAGGAACGGCAGGTAACGATAGACGGCGTGACCCATGAACTGGCCAGACCGTTCTTCGTTATGGCTACTCAGAATCCGATCGATAACCAGGGAACGTTCCCGCTTCCCGAAGCTCAGCTTGACCGCTTCCTGATGCGTATTGAGGTCGGTTATCCTTCGTTTGAGGAGGGCGTAGACATCCTGCAGCGGTTCCAGGTGCAAAGTCCGTTGCAGGAGTTAGGCCCCGTAGCTGCTGGTGCGGAAGTTGCTGCTGCGCAGCGGTTTGTGGCCGGAATCAACGTGTCCAGGGATTTGCTGGGGTACATGGTTCGTCTTACCGAGGCGACTCGTAGACATCCTGATGTGAGGCTGGGCGCTAGCCCAAGGGCGAGCAATGCTTTGCTACGTGCCTCGCAGGGAATCGCTCTGCTTCAAGGCCGCGATTATGTCACGCCGGATGATATCAAGCGGGTTGCCGAGCCGGTGCTGGCCCATCGTTTGTTGGTGCGCCGCGGACTCCGCCTTGATGATCAGCAAGGAGATGCTGTAGTGCGTCAAGTGCTTAGTGAAGTGGAGGTTCCTGCGGAGGATATACTGACAGGAAGAGGGAAGTAGGTGGAGACATGCAATTAACCTGGTTGATTGTTAGCGCTTGCATTCTGATCGTAGTGCTGTCGCTCGTGTATCAGCGAGGGGCGTTGAGAGGGCTTACTTATACCCGTTACTTCACAAAGGATGCGGTATTCGAGGGGGATACGGTTGAAATGGTGGAGGTTATCTCCAATGCGAAATGGCTGCCGCTCCCCTGGCTGCGATTGGAGTCGAGCATCCAAACTGGGCTCCGGTTCGGTGACCAGGCTAACCTGGATATTTACTCCGGTGATATTTATCAGAACCATATTAGTCTGTTTTATCTCCGCCCTTACCGCCGGATCAAGAGACATCATCAGGTGATATGCGCGGGGCGCGGCCTCTTCCGCCTCGATTCGGCTACGCTGACGACAGGCGATCCGCTAGGGCTAAGCTCCAAGGCACAGAAATTTCCGCTTCATCTGGAGCTGCTGGTCTATCCACAAATCTTGGCTTTGCAGGAACTGCCCCTGCCGAATCATAGCTGGATTGGGGAACTGGCAGTGCAGCGCTGGATTGTGGAGGATCCGTTCTTGACCTCGGGGATCCGCGAATACCGTCCTGGAGATGCCATGGGATCGATCAACTGGAAGGCCACCGCTCGCACGGGAACATTGCAGGTTCATAAGCGGGACTATACGGCCGATCATCGGTTAATCATCTGTCTCAATCTAGAGGATAGCGATACAATGTGGCGCAATATTAATGATCCGGAGCGGATTGAGCTAGGGATCAGGTATGCGGCTACCGTGGCTGATCAGGCGCTGCGCAGCGGGATTGAGACGGGCTTCATCTGCAATGGTCATCTAATCGATGGACCAAGACAATCTGTCCGCATCGATCCCTCCGCTGCTGCGGGCCAGTTTGAGCTCTTGCTGACGACATTGGCCAGACTGGTTCTCGACCGAACGGTCTCCATGCCGACCTTGCTCGAAGAGGTGCTAAGTGAGGAGCCCGTAGATACGGATTATTTACTGATTACCTGCCATCAGGGCGAGAAGCTGAGCAAGGCAGCCGATCAGCTGTTGTGGCGGGGAAACGGAATGGAATGGATGATTATTCCCGAAATCGAACCTATGTTTTAATTAAGCTGCAATGCTTTTGTAGAGCACTCACTAAAAGCCATAGGAATATGGTGGAAATGACGGCGATGGAGGGCATTTCTAATGGAAAATGGGGGTAACACGTACATAATAAGAACATTGAAACTATGCTTGTCCTGCCTTGGCGAGATAGTGGTGCTGATGCCGCTCTATCTTGCTGCAGTTATCCTGCTGAGCCCGCGGTTTTTGCCCTTAGGCTGGATGGTGATCCTGCCGTTTATTTCTTCTCTCGGTGCAGCTATTTACAGTTATGTACCGGTTTTGTGGAAAAAGCTTGGGATCGCAGTCCTGATTGGTGCTGCGTGTGCCGCTATTTTTATAGGAACTGGAGCAGGGGGACTGTCCTCCATGATCGGCCTCGGCGCGGCGATGTTTGCGCTGCAAGGGATGACGGCTGCCTCACGGGTAGGGGAAGCCAGGCTGTACTGGTTTGGGACTGCGCTATATTTTGTCGCTGGAATCGCTTATTCAAGAATTGCTCTGCTGCGTGGAGAGCTTGGTCTGATTACTTGGCTGGGTGCGGCCTGCCTGGGGATTGCGCTGCTCGTGACAAATTTTAAATACTTGCGTTATACAACGTTGGCTAATGAATCAGCGTCTCCGCTGCCAAGGGGCTTGCGCCGGCATAATACCTTTTTTATCATCATCATTTTTGGACTCATTGTTCTGTTTGCAGCGGGGGCTGGGCGTTGGATCGGTCATATGCTGCTGGAAATCATCAGATATATCGTCGCCTGGATTACGCAATCATCCGGAGAACCGGAGGCGCCGCGGCCGGCAGAAGTCCAGGAGCCACCGATGATGTTTATTCCGGGGGAAGCGCAAAAGCCGGGTCTGTTATCGCAGATTCTGGATATTCTCTTCTATTTGATCGGCGGCGCAGTGGTTGCGGCCGTAGTCGTATTTGTACTTTATTGGTTGTATAAAAATACAGGGGGCGTCTGGAAACGGAGTATCGACCGCTTGCTGGCCCTGCTGCGCCGACAGGATCGGGCTGGCGAAAGCGCAGGCTATCGCGATGAGGAGAGCTCGATCTTCTCTTGGGAGGAAAAGCGGCAGAAATGGGGTCAATGGAGGGATGCGCTGGCCTGGTTCGGCAAGCGCCAGGAGCGATACGAGGATATGCACAGCAATCCAGAGAGAGTACGCTTTTTGTATCGGCATTTTCTCTTAGCCAGGCTCAATGAAGGCTATGAATGGAAGCCTGGGCTTACTCCGTTGGAAATGACTCGGGATATGCTGCTCCATGATGATAAGAAGAAGGATCAGAGAAGGAAGCCTGGGCAGGCCGGCCACAAGGCCGCTATAGCGCCGCTAATCAAGCTTTATTACCGGGTTAGATACGGTGGACAGGAGCCTGATGATGAAGAGGTAGCTAACATAAGACGGATGTTGAATTTATGATTGAATAACCGGTTACTTTTTGGAGTTGCGGGAAAGTCAGAAATAAAAGAGGTGTCTGCTGCACTGTACTATTTGTAAAAGCGAATAATCGAGGTGTGGAAATGGATGGCTCTATTTTTCACGAATTAACGATAAAGGTCAGTGTGCACAAAAGAAGTGGATCAGAATGATTGTTGCGGCTTCCGGGCATGTTAGGGAAAAAGCATAAGGGGTGTTCATCGAAATGGCAAGGAGAAGAAGGAGATATGTCGTGCCAGGAGCAGAAGAAGGCATGCAGGCTTTTAAAGCAGACGTGATGAGGCGCGAAGGATATACTGTGGATCCCAATCGGCCAGACGATGTCAAATATGAAGTAGCCGAGGAGCTAGGGGTTCCTTTACAGCCTGGGGGGAATGGCGATTTGAAGACGGAGTCGGTCGGTCAGGTAGGCGGTAAAATTGGCGGCTCCATGGTCAGGGAAATGGTTCGGCTTGCGGAGCAGCAGCTGGCGAAGAAGAATCTAAACTGAACTGTATCGCAAATCGTGGCAGTAAAAAGTTTAACCAACAAACTAATAAAAACTGACCGTTGCAAAACTTAAGTCTGCATGGTCAGTTTTTTTCGTTACAGCCTTTTTAAGAACTATATTCATGATTAACATGATATCGCCCTCTGCAATAAGCTTCCCTTTTGAAGTGCAAAAATATAGTCTACATAACGCGCGGACAAGTTGATATCATGCTCCGCCAACTACTTCTCCATTCGCCCGTTTGTTCCGCAAATCCCCTTCTAAAGACTATAACTTGCAGGAACAAGCCTACCGAGTGTTGAATATATCCCAGATCGCGTATTGAATATCAGGCGTATTCAGGGCGCCTTAGCCGCAGGAGGAGTACGACATGAAGACGATCACTGTTCAAAAATTGAAGGATACATTTCAATTGGAGGTTCTTGCGGGAGCGAGCCGCATGGATCGCGAAGTTACCCGTCCACGAACGCACAGGCCTGGGCTGGAGTTTGTAGGGTACTTTGATTTTTTTCCTATGAACCGAGTTCAGGTGCTCGGCCGCAAGGAAATTACCTATTTATTGACGCTTAGCGTAGAGGAGCGCAAGCTACATATCGGAAATATCGTTAAATATCATCCGCCATGCTTTATTGTGACGTCAGGGCAGCAGGAGATCCCCTATTTGATCCTATTCTGTGAGCAGGAGGGCATTCCGCTGCTGCGGACGGCGGAGACAACGACGGAATTTATCGCCAAGCTGGACAGCTATCTTATCAAGGCGCTTGCGCCGGAAATATCGATCCACGGAGTGTGTGTAAATGTATCAGGCATAGGTATCTTGCTCCGAGGCAAATCAGGGATTGGCAAAAGCGAAACAGCCCATACGCTCATCCGCAGAGGCCACCGATTCGTAGCCGACGACATTGTGGTGCTTAAGAAGCTTGGTCCAGCGACACTACTCGGGACACATAATGAGACCACGCGTGAGTTTCTCGCGCTGCGTAGTGTTGGCCTGATTAATGTTGTCCGCCAGTACGGACGCAGGGCTTTTCAGGACGAGACGCGAATTGTACTCGATATTGAATTAGCTCCATGGCAGGAGAATTCTTTGAATAATGAGCTGGAGGTGGAGTCCCAGTTCACGGAGTATCTAGGCGTTAAGATACCACATATCGAAGTCCAGCTTCAGCCGGGACGTGACGTCGCCGGTCTGATTGAGGCGGCGGCGAACAATTGGTACCTTAAGCAGCTCGGCTACAGTGCTGTTGATGAGTTCATGAAACGGATCGAGAACGAAATGCAGTCGTAGCATAGCATAGTGCGGTGTGAAATTTAGCGCTGGTGGATGAATCCTTCTCATCTGTGGTAGAGTGCTTGAATGCATATTTTTAGAACTACTTACAATACTATGCCAAGGATGACTAATCTTATTGGCAAAGGAATGATGTATAAATTGGCTAAGCACTCAGGCGAAAGTTGGAAAAAGGATCATCCAAGCACTCTGCTGGGCTATTCGGTTCAAAAGGCAGATCGTGCAGTAAAGCAAGCGATGTCGCATCCGGAGGATACTACAGTCGAGCATGCATCTAATTCAATTTCTCATGCAGAAAACGCACTCCTGAATGCAGAGCAACACAATGAGCATATGGATATCGTTGAGCAAAACAGGGAGCAGTTAGAGCAGGTGAAGGGGCAGTTGCAGGAAGTTCAAGAGAGTGTGGACGATTAGTTATATGAGCTGTGGCAACAGTTGAAGGGGCTGAAGCTTCGGCCCTTTTCTCTAGAAAAGGCTTGTATGTAGCTCATCTCACATAAGCTACGTGTACTACGCTGCTGCACATTAGATGGATTGCATGTATCTAATTAGGCTCGAAACGAATGTTTCAGAGAATAGATGGATTTGATGCGCCTAAAATCAAGAATCGTGCCATGATCAGCCATACCCCTTCTTTTAAAATCATGAAATCCATTTAAATCTACAATTCCTTCTATACCGTAAAGACTAACGACCACAAATCCATTTATAATAAGTGAATTATTGAAATGGGTGTGGGGCAGTCCAGGCGTGTATTTAAATTGGGTGAAGATGCCATAACTCCTCTACGAGGAGTTGTGGCTATTGGCATATCTGGTAGACTATAAATAAATCGCTCTGACGTGCGGAGATGATATGCTTAGAAGTAGAAGGTGAACCTATGAAATATGGCAAGGTTGTCCATGGCCGATTGGTCAGGCGTGTAAATCGATTCATTGCCGAGGTTATTATTGATGGGCTTAAGGAACAGGTACATATCAAAAATACCGGCCGCTTAAAGGAGCTGCTTCAACCGGAGGCGGAAGTCTTGCTGGAACGGAGTGATAATCCGAATCGCAGGACAAGGTATTCACTGATCGCCGCCGCTAAACATGGTGCTTGGGTTAATATTGATTCTCAAGCTCCGAATACAGTTGCCTTTGAGGCGTTTAAAGAGGGGAGGATCAAGGAATTTGGCGGATTGCCTTCGATAAGAAGGGAAGTTGCTTATAAGAATTCCCGATTTGATCTTTATGTTGAACAAGATGGTAGGAAGGGATTTGTAGAAGTTAAAGGCGTAACCCTTGAGAGCAATGGAATAGCGTTGTTTCCAGATGCGCCGACCTCCAGGGGAACGAAACATGTATTGGAATTGATCCAAGCTATACATGAAGGCTACTCTGGTACAATCCTGTTCGTTGTACAAATGAAAGGCTGCCACGCCTTTATGCCCAACCGTGAAATGGATCCTGCCTTTGCGAATGCTTTATTGGAGGCGTCGCGTCATGGGGTGCAGATTCTGGCCTATGACTCGATTGTTAAAGAAGATGAGCTGATCCTGGATCAGGTGCTTCCAGTTTATTTATATTAGAAGTTTGGAATATTAGCGAATTGACATTGTTTTTCGAAGTAACTATAATGGTTACAACGGTGGTGATACAAATGAAGCAAATTAGTACGCGCTTTTCAATTGCAGTGCATGCCCTGTCCTTAATTGCCATGAGCCCGAATGACTGTACTGGAGATTTCATTGCGGGGAGCGTTAATACGAATCCCGTGATTATCCGAAGAATTATTGGGATGTTAAAAAAGGAGGGGTTAGTAGACGTCCGCCCAGGGGTAGGCGGCGCTTCTTTGCTTAAAAGTCCCGACCAAATTACACTCCTTGATGTTTACCGTGCTGTGAACGCGACGGAGAAGGATCAATTGTTCCGCATTCATGATGAGCCCAATATCAAGTGCCCGGTTGGACGGAATATTGAACATGTCCTGCAGACGGAGCTGAGAGACGCCCAATCCGTCATGGAGCAAAGGCTGGCTCAGACTACTTTGGATGATCTAATTATTAAATTTCAATAGACCACAAATCATCTTTGAATAACGTCGATAGACGTTTTTCTTATACACCAGTTGTAACCACTATAGTTATAACTAGTCAAATTACAACTAAAACGGAGGAATCAAAATGAAAATTTTAGTGACAGGCGCAACAGGCAAACTGGGATCAAAAGTGGTAAATACACTCCTGCAAACCGTATCGGCAGATCAACTGGCGGTTAGTGTTCGCAATCCGGAGAAAGCAACAGAGTTAAAAAGACTCGGCATCGAAGTTCGACAGGGGGATTTTGATCATCCAGATACATTGGATGCTGCATTCTCCGGAATTGACCGCTTGTTGATCATTTCTGCAGACGGGGACAACGAAACAAGAATTCGTCAACACGGAAATGCGGTGGATGCCGCAAAGCGTGCCGGAGTAAAGTTCATTGCTTATACTAGCGTAGCAAACGCAAGGGAGAGCAAGAATTTCCTAGCTCCGACTCACAAAGCAACAGAAGAAATGATTTTGGCAACAGGCATTCCTTACTCCTTCTTGCGCAATAACTGGTATCTGGAAAATGAATTGTCGACCATCCAAGGCGTATTGGCAGGAGCACCATGGGTAATATCGGCAGGCTCCGGAAAAGTAGGCTGGGCAGTTCAGCAGGACTATGCGGACGCAGCAGCGGCAGTTCTTACAGGAAAAGGGCATGAGCATACGACCTATGAGTTGTCTGGTAAACTGCTTACGCAGGAGGAATTCGCATCCATGCTTGGAACCGTCCTCGGCAAGCAAGTTCCCGTGCAGCAGGTGGACGATACGGCTTACGGCAACATCATGAAGGAAGCGGGTGTGCCGGACTTCGTCATCCCGATGCTCGTTGAGATTCAAAAGGGCATTCGGGAAGGCACATTGGAGGTCGAAAGCAATGATTTTGAAAAGCTGCTCGGTCGTCCGCTTACTTCGATTCATGAAGCGCTGAATGAACTGGTTAAGGATAACTGATTATACATGATAAAATAAAGAATTTTAAAAGACGACCCTTCTGAGTCTGAAATAGAAAGGTCGTCTTTTAGTTGCAGCTGTCATATTTTGCGACAAGGCATCAATCTTTAATTCTAATTAGCTAAAATTTATCATATTATAGTAAATAAATATTTAAAACTATCAATAATATTGTTACACTAGGATCAGATAATAATCGATCCAGAAAAGGTGTGTGACTAGGTTCCGCCTGGCTTGCTGTGACGCCTATGCAGGAGCGCCTACATCCTTTCTGCAAATTTTAGCATATAAGGGACGGTAAGAATGAGTAACAGACAAAATACAAATGTTATCTTAATTGGTGCCGGAATTATGAGTGCAACTTTGGGAACGCTGCTGAAGGAATTAGTACCGGATTGGGAAATTACAGTGTTTGAGAAGCTTGCAAGTGCAGGAGAGGAAAGCTCTAACGAATGGAATAATGCAGGTACGGGGCATGCCGCGCTGTGCGAGCTTAACTACACCACCGAGAAATCGGACGGATCGGTAGATATTAGCAAAGCGATCAAAATTAATGAGCAATTTCAGGCTTCCATGCAGTTTTGGTCTTATTTAGTGAACAGCAGTCTGATTCGCAATCCGCGGGATTTTATCGCACCATTGCCTCATATGAGCTTTGTGCAGGGAGAGCAGAATGTAATGTTTTTGAAGAAGCGTTTTAAAGCGCTATCAAGAAACCCTCTGTTTCAGGAAATGGAGTTTTCGGAGAACCGGGAGAAGTTGATGGAATGGATTCCGCTGATGATGAAAAACCGCCTACCCAATGAGCCTATAGCGGCAACGAGAATGGAATGTGGAACGGATGTCAACTTTGGCGCTTTGACGCGATTATTGTTTGATCACTTAAAGAATAATGATGTCGATATAAAATATAAACATAGCGTAGAACAACTTAAACGCACCAGCGATGGCTTGTGGGAACTGAAAGTACGGAAGGTCGATAGCGGCACCGTCTTACGTCAAACTGCTAAATTCGTTTTTATCGGCGGCGGGGGAGGGAGTCTCCATTTACTGCAAAAATCCGGTATTCCGGAAGGAAAGCATATCGGAGGATTCCCGGTCAGCGGAATATTTATGGCGTGCAATAATCCAGACGTCGTTGCGCAGCATCATGCCAAAGTATACGGAAAGGCTAAGGTGGGTGCACCGCCGATGTCGGTTCCACATCTGGATACAAGATATATCGACAACAAAAAGTCGTTGTTGTTTGGGCCGTTTGCCGGCTTCTCGCCAAAGTTTCTGAAATCCGGTTCCATGTTCGATTTAATCACCTCCGTAAAACCGGATAATCTCGTTACGATGTTATCGGCTGGCGCGAAGAATGTTCCATTGACCAAATACTTGATCCAGCAAGTAATGTTATCGAAGGAAAAACGGATGGAAGAGCTGCGGGAATTTATCCCGAACGCCAACATCGAGGATTGGGATCTGGTAGTGGCCGGCCAACGTGTGCAGGTGATTAAAGACACGGATGCCGGCAAAGGCACGCTTCAATTCGGTACGGAAGTCATTTGTTCTGCCGACGGCTCGATCGCCGCATTGCTCGGCGCTTCTCCGGGGGCATCCACCGCAGTGTCTGTCATGCTTGAGGTCATTACCAAATGCTTCCCCCAGCATATCGAAGCATGGGAACCGAAAATCAAGGAAATGATACCCTCGTACGGCGTGTCCTTATTAGAACACCCAGCTCTTATCCGAGAGCTGCATGAATCAACATCGAGGGCGCTTGCTCTTGGTGGTGAAGGCCTTTCGGTTGAGCTGCATGCATAGCTCTATTCTAGGAAAAGGTAAGATCATTGATGCAGAGAAGGGCATCATAGAATATACGATTATGTGGTCAGCGTTATAATTATGATGCGGTGTAACTGAAAAGAGAGACGACCAGCGGTTTTCGCACGGTTGTCTCTCTGTTTGAGTTAGGGATTATTTCTTAGCCAATGCTAGCCCATTACTTTGTAAAGTTATCAAAATAGCCTTGGATATAGACGATCGGCGTACCTTTATCCCCGCTTCCCGAGGTCAGGTCGGAGAGGGAGCCGATGAGATCCGTAAGCTTTCTAGGCGTAGTGCCTTGGGCTTCCATCGAGCCGACAAGGTCATCATTTTTATTGCTAATGTATTCCGAGATGGCCTGCTTAAGCTCGTCGCCGCTTAAATCAGCAAAGTTGTTATCCGCGAGATATTTCAGCTTGATTTCATTTGGTGTTCCATCAAGCCCTGAAGTGTAAGCTGGAGATACAACTGGATCAGCCAGCTCCCATATTTTCCCCACAGGATCTTTGAAGGCACCATCACCATAAATCATGACTTCCACGTTTTTACCGGTCTTCTCTTTAAAAATCTGCTGGATCTTATCGACAGTCGGCTGGCAGTTGCGTGGAAAGAGCTTAATTTCATCCTCCGTAGACTTATTAGACCCCAACAGGCCGTACTCTTCATTAAATCCGCTGTTATCAATGGATTCTGCTAGAATATCGCCCAGACTATATATTTTCTCCCCGCCATTTGCTTTGAGAATTCTAGCTGTTCTTAAACGGGAATGGATGTCGCAAGTCAATACATTTTTGGTATGGTCTAGAATGGTCTTCGGGTTGTTGGAGAAAATAACCTCGCATTCCGCACCTTGTTCTTCCACTAATGATTTATAGTAATCAATATAGTCTATGCCTGTAAACGTATGCTTATTGTAGCCAAAGAGCTCGCGGAATTGCGCTTCTGTCAGAACATCGGTCCAGGGATTGACGCCTTTTTCGTCAAGCATGTCGAGATCGACTAAGTGATTTCCCACCTCATCGGATGGATAGCTCAGCATGAGCACGATCTTCTTAACCCCTTTGGCAATGCCACGGAGACAGACAGCAAAGCGATTTCGGCTTAAAATAGGAAAAATAACGCCGACCGTTTCGTCGCCGAATTTGGACTGAACATCTTTGGCAATATGGTCGATCGTCGCGTAATTGCCTTGTGCGCGGGCGACGATGGATTCTGTGATCGAAACAATATCTTTATCTTGGATTGGGAAGCCCTCAACTTGAGCGGCTTGCAGCACGCTATCTACAACGATATTCTCTATATTATCCCCTCGCTTGATGATTGGGCAACGGAGACCTCTAACTACTGTTCCAACTACTCTTTCCAAAACATTCAGCTCCTTAGGATGATAAAGTTTATCTACATTATCTAACCACCTACTTGTAATATACATCAGTGAAGTGGTATAAGTTAAATTAATATATCGAATATAGGGTATAAGGTGTGGTTATATGATAAGCAAATTAGACTTATACAAAGTTTTCAATAAGGTCGCGAAGAGCGCAAGCTTTTCCAAAGCAGCTAAAGAGCTGTATATGACCCAACCGGCGGTTAGTCAGGCAATCATGCAGCTAGAAAAGGATTTAAATACACGACTCTTTAATCGGACGCCTAAAGGGGCATCTTTGACTGATGAAGGGAGTCTGCTTTTTGAATACGTAAATTCAGCCATGAATCTGCTGCAGACGGGGGAGGAAAAGATACTAGAATTCCAAAACTTAACGGCCGGCGAATTGAAAATTGGTGTAGGGGATACGATTTCCAGGTATTTCCTGCTCCCTTATTTGGAGGCCTTCCATAATAAATACCCTAATATTAAATTTAATATTGTAAATGGGACGACTTTAGAACTTTGTTCGATTTTAAAATCAGGCGAGGTAGACATTTCTATATGCAACCTGCCCATTGACGATTCCTCATTGGAAGTGAGACCCTGCTTTGATATCCAGGATACGTTTGTTTATGGAGAGAGGTTTGCGGAAATCCTGTCTCAGCCGATCAGTCTTCAGGAATTAGTGAAGCTACCGCTGATATTTCTGGAAACGAAATCAAATTCCCGAATTTATGTCGAGGACTATATGATCTCGAAGGGGATCAAGATTGCGCCAGAGTTTGAATTGGGATCACATGACTTATTATTGCAGTTTGCCAAGATTAACTTAGGAGTCGCGTGTGTGACACGGGAGTTCTCCCAAGAATATCTATCGAAGGGGTTACTATATGAAGCTCAACTGTTAGAGGATATTCCCGGGAGGAGTATAGGCGTATGCAATATAAAAAGCGTGTCCCTATCGCCGGCGGCCACAAAATTCGTCGAGCTATTGGAAAATAAGCAAGCATAAATAGCTATCTATTCCATTGAGAATAGATAGCTTTAACTTCATTAAGGGGCTGGAGAGCTTCGTCTTCGCCATCTTCGCCATTATAGCGTGCCCTTTGGCGTGCGCTGCACGAACTTCTTGAAATTAGGAACGTCGGGGACTCGCTTGTGGTGAGTGAGAAGCTTTTTATCGCTGATGATCCACGTATGGCTGGATGAGTTTTTGCGGCACTACAGCCATTCGCCCTTGGCGACGAGGAATACCTGCCCACCCACGTTGATATCGTAAGCGCCGCCACGCATTGCTGCATCGATGTGCAGGAGGGAAGGGCGGCCAACAGCGTATCCTTGCTCCACGCGAAGCCGAATCTCGCTACTCCCCAGGAATTCGTGCTTTAACAGGTAGCCTGCCAGATTTCCGTTGGCGCTGCCGGTAGCGGGGTCTTCATAGTATCCCGTATCATTGACGAATACCCGTACATGCAAATCATTCTGCTCATAAAGTGTTTCAGCCGTAAACACAAGGAGATTCGCATTTGCCACATCATTCAGGAACGCCTTATATTTTCTAGGGTCAATGGCACAGGCTTGAGCAGCCTCCAGGCTTCTTAAAGGGACAATGACGGATGGTAGGCCTGTGGAGGAGACATGAATCGGGAACCGCGTATCAATCTCTTTAATATTAATTTGAAGCAAATCAGCAATTATCGCGGGTTCAAGCGCATCCCCAAAAGCAGGCTGCTTCTGCTTCATCCATAGCTCATGATCCGAATCTTCATCGATGGTTACATGAATCTGTCCCACTCCGAGATTCAGTTTAATATGTCTGCTTCGGTGTGGATCAAGCCGGTGATGAATGACAAATGCTGTTCCTAGGGAAGGATGCCCCGCAAAAGGAATTTCCATGTCCGGGGTAAAAATGCGAACAGGATAGCCGCTGTCTTCCTGTTTGTCCGACATAATAAAAGCCGTCTCGGAAAAGTTGATTTCCCTGGCAATCTGTTGCATCTCCGTCGTTGTCAGTTCCTGCCTCGGCAGAAGGACAGCAAGTTGATTGCCTTGATATTTTTGTTCCGCAAATACATCGACAATATAGAAATCCACAGTAAGCATCTCCTTGGATAAATGTGTTTGGGGTATATGACTACATGAAATCAAAGAAATAACGGATAACATGGAAAAATACCGGCGAGGTATAGGCAAGACTATCCACCCGGCTGAGATAGCTTATCTTGAGTTCATCCAACTTATTGTCATCGCCGATTAACAAATCCCGCTTCAGCACGGAAACTGTCAAGCTGCCGAAGAAGCCGCTCAAGCTGATCAGCATGCCCGAGAACACCCCGAACATAGAACCAAGCGGCGTCAGATAGGGGTGAATCAGAAACGCTGTCCCGGTCGTAACCAGAAATGCGAAGGCGAACCCCTCCCAGGTCAGATGGGGGTTGGCTGTAGGAACCACCTTGCGTTTGCCGAAATAGATCGACGCCAGATGGTGTGCCACATCATTCAGCTGTGTTAACACGACTAGAAACAATACCAATCCGGCGCCGTATTCCGGCGTGGCAAATTGGAAGTAAGCGAGGTGGCTCAGCCCGAACACCATTAGCATAAGCCCCCACTGAGTAGAGCTGACGCTGCGCAGGAAGCCGACCGTTCCTTTGTTGATTAATCGCGGCAGCGGCAGAAATAGGAATACATAGATCGGGATAAAGATAATGAACATTCCGTACCACTCGATGTAGATCCAGTAAAATTGCACCGGAATGGATAAATAAGCCCACAGATATAGCCTGCGGTCGGCTTTCCTGGAGCGGATCATGGAGAAGTACTCCTTCAAAGCGAAGAAGGTGAGCACCATGAGGGAGAGAAGCGACACGACCGGGTTGAACAGGGTAGCCAAACAGAAGATGACGAACATGCCCCACCAAGTTTTGATTTTGGTGCCAATGGCCGCGTAGTCTTTGTTTGGCTGTATTTTTCTTAACACATAGTAAATGACGTGAATGGCCGATAGCGCTATAAAAATAACAGTTAAAGTGATTAGCGAGCTGTAATTCATTGCCAATACCACCAACCTATCATGAGGTAGGATCTCCCACGGGGGCGATCATATGTTATTATGAAGGAACAATTCAATTTTGATAAGGGGAATATCGTAAATGGCAGCTGATCGATCGGTTTTTATTTTGCTTACGAATACCGGGACGCTTTTTACGAAGATCATAAAAGGTTATACGAGAGCGCCATACAATCACGCTTCGATATCCTTCAACCGGGAGCTGTCGGAGATGTACAGCTTCGGAAGGAAGAATCCCAACAACCCGCTGAACGGGGGGTTCGTGAAGGAGGATATTAAGACAGGGACTTTCAGCAAATACCCGAATACGACCTGTGTCATTTATGAGCTTAAGGTATCGGAACGCGAAGTGGAGAAGATGAAGCGGGTACTGCATATCTTTATTCGCAGCCGCAATAAATATCTATATAACATTCTGGGCGTAGTTGGTATCGCTCTGAAGGAACCTGTGGAATTTAGCAACTCCTACTTTTGTTCGCAATTCGTTGCGGAAATACTGGACAGGTCAGGCATCAAGCTGTGGAACAAGCTGCCGGCTCTCGTGACGCCGGATGATTTTCGGCAGAGCGACCGACTTCATTTAATCTATGAAGGAAAATTAAGCGAGTATGGGCCGGAGCGGTTGTAAATTGAACAGTGTGCCTTGCTCCAATTGCGGCAATAAGCATATTTAATGGGTGAAACCGTACTTGAACTGGGGTACGGTTTTTGGCTATTTCTAAAGCGAGGAAATTGGAATGGAGGAAATAAGTTTTCCTGGAAAGTGTGCTGTTTATGCGTGCAAGGTTTGTCGAATCAGGGTAAACTGTAAATCTAGATGTTAAATGAAGAAGAGTGAATTCGTAAAGAGATGAGTTAGATGGATCACTGGAAGGAGTCAGGAAATGTCTCAGGAGAGGACACAAGCAAACGAACACGGGCAAGGGACGCTTCAAAAAAAACTGCTGCCTCGTCATATTACATTTATGGCCATGGGCGGTGTTATTGGTACAGGAATATTTAAAGGAAGCTATGAAACGATCAGTATAGCCGGGCCGGGTATTGTTATTTCCTACATCTTGGCGGGCTTGCTGCTGTTAATTGTAATGGCGGCCCTTGCTGAGATGGCGATGGTGTATCCGAATCGCAATATGAAGGATTTTATTCGGGAGGCGTTCGGGGAACGTCTGTCTTTTATAATCGGTTGGCTATATTGTTTTATGTGGCTCACGGTGTGCGTGATTGAGGTGCTTGCCGCAGGAAGCTTCTTGCAATACTGGCTTCCAGATGCGCCGCTGTGGCTGTTGACCTTGGGGTGTGCGGTACTCGTGCTGGGGATAAACATGCTGAGTGTTAGCGGCTTTGGAGAAGCGGAGTTCTGGCTGGCGGGCATCAAGATCGCCATGATTATTGTTTTTATTGTACTGGGCTTCTTGATCCTGTCCGGCGTATGGTCTGTGGAAGGAACCGGCGGATTGCATAATTTGGTGGATTACGGCGGCTTCCTGCCGAACGGCTGGACGGCAATCATTGCCGCGTTGCTGGTGGTAATGTTTTCTTACGGCGGGTCGGAGCTGATCGGGCTTACCTTGACGGAGACGAAGGATGTGGACAAGGTATTGCCAAAGGTTGTGAAGAGCTTTATTTTGCGGGTCATTCTGTTCTATACGCTTCCGATCCTGATCATTTGCAGCTTGATTCCCTGGAATCAGTTGAACAGCGAGAGCAGTCCCTTTGTTCAGGTGCTTGCCAGCACGGGGATGCAGGGATCGGCACACGTGATGAACTTTATTCTCGTTACCGCAGTATTGTCTGCGGCGAACTCAGGGATTTATGGGGCAACGCGCATGCTGCATTCGATGGCCACCAGCGGTGAAGCACCGCCTTACCTGGCCCGTACGACGAAACGGGGAGTGCCGTTGAACAGCTTGAAGCTGTGTGCGGCTGTATTGATCGGGGGTGCAATACTAGCCTACCTCTTTCAAGATGGGTTATTCCGCTTTCTTATGGCGGTGCCGGGATTTGTTGTACTGCTAGTCTGGATTAGCATCTGTCTATCCCAGCTCAAGCTGCGCCGCAGCTACCCGGTACAACCTAGCTTCCGCGTGTGGGGGTTTCCTTATATCACCATTCTGGCGACGGTAAGCCTGTCGGTCATTGCCGTACTGTTCCTTTTTGATCGCCAAAATGTACTGAGCATCGGGGCTTGTCTAGCATTTCTGTTATTCCTGTATCTTTGGTCATTGGCCAAATTCAAGAAAAATCGGCGGTAGTTGCAGAAATATGATCCAATATTAGGCTCGATTGTTTCCGCGGGGAAGATATAGAAGGCAAATTGATGACCGTTCTTCGATAAACAGGAGAGCGGTCTTTCTTTTGCCGCAAAAAGCAATTGACCAAAATTTAAAAAGGAAATATCATGAGTGCTAAATCGGAAATAAGGAGGAGGACATTTACGCATGAACATGGAGAAGCAGGGCAGTATAGCCGTTAATCAGCTCGGTTACCGGAGTAAGGATGCGAAGATTGCGATGATCGCAGGGGAGGGAGGCCGCTTCCGGCTGGTGGATCATGTCAGCGGTGAAGAGGTTTGGCAGGGTCAGACGCTATCTGCGTCCGAAGATGCAGCTAGTGGTATTACGGTGAGCCGGGGCGATTTTTCCGTTTGGGAACAGCCGGGGACGTATCGGATTGAGGCCGAAGACGGGCAAAGCTCTTATCCGTTTGTAATTGCTAATGCAGTTTATGGGGAAGCACACCAGTCACTGTTGAAAGCGTTTTATTATTTTCGCTGCGGGATGGAGCTGGAGGAGAAATATGCCGGCCCATGGAAGCATGCGGCATGTCACCTCACGCCTGCCATTGTCCATGGCGAGGAGCCGCGGAGAATCGACGCTAAGGGAGGGTGGCATGATGCCGGGGATTACGGCAAATATGTAGTGCCTGGTGCCAAGGCGGTGGCAGACTTGCTGTTGGCCTATGAATGTTATCCGGAAGCCTTCGCCGAGTCCTTGCCATTGCCGGAAAGCGATGGGGTTATGCCGGATGTGCTTCATGAGTGTCGTTATGAGCTGGAATGGATGCTTCGCATGCAGGATGGCGAGACGGGAGGCGCATTCCACAAACTGACGACATTGCAATTCCCCGGCCCTGACGTGATGCCGGAGGAGGATACGGCAGAGCTGCACATCACGCCTATTTCAGCGGCCGCAACGGGATGCTTCTCTGGCGTTATGGCTATGGCGGCGCGAGTTTACGCTGTCTATGATGCATCCTTTGCCGAAGCATGTCTACAGGCAGCGGAGCGGGCTTGGGCATGGCTGGAGCTTCATCCTGATTACCCGGGATTTCGTAATCCGCCGGAAATCTCCACCGGGGAGTACGGTGATGAGCAGGATAGGGATGAGCGCTACTGGGCAGCCGCCGAATTGTACCGCACTACTGGCGCGACCCGCTATCACGAGGCGTTCCAGCAATTCGCAGGACAGGATAACTTTGATAAATATGAGCTGGGTTGGGCTGACATGGGCGGATATGGGACGATCTCTTACTTGATGTCCGAACAAGAGCAGGATTCTGAGCTGGCAGCACGGTTACAAGCCGGCCTGCAGCAGCGAGCGGCCGAGCTTACAGCGGTTAGCAGCCGAGACGGATTCGGCATATCGCTGAAGCCGGAGCAATATATTTGGGGCAGCAATATGCTGGTGATGAATCATGCGATGCTGCTGCTGATCGCTGGCCGATTGTCGGGCTCCGCAGCATATGAGCGCCATGCGCTTGAACACGTACATTATTTATTTGGGGCCAATGTGATGGGCATGAGCTATGTCACCGGTCTTGGCACCCGGCCGATTCTGCATCCGCATCATCGTCCATCAGAAGGGGACGGAGTTGAGGCACCTGTTCCAGGTCTAGTTTCAGGCGGCCCGAATTATGGCAAGCAGGATGAGTATGCGCGCGAGCATCTAGCGGGTAAAGCGCCTGCCGCTTCCTTTGCCGATGTCATGGAGAGTTACGCTACGAATGAAGTTACGATTTATTGGAACTCTCCTGCGGTGTTCGTGCTGTCTCATTTCGTATGATATTCTTTAAGTCCTGCCGTCCGTAAATGGGACGGTGTTACATACAAATAAATATGAGAAGGAGATTCGACCTTATGGAAAAAAGTTTATTAGGAACTAACGTCATTACGCAGATCGGAATCATTGTACGCGACATTGAGAAAGTATCCCAAAGCTATGCGGATTTCTTCGGGATCGAGAAGCCGCAATGGTTCTGGACGGATGGCGTTGAGGTCGCACAAACGGAGCTTCGGGGAGAGTCCTCAGCGGCACGCGCTAAGCTGGCTTTTTTCGATTGCGGATCGCTGCAGCTGGAGCTGATCGAGCCTGATGAGCATCCTTCAACCTGGAGGGAGTTTCTGGATGAGCATGGCGAAGGGGTGCATCATATCGCTTTTGTCATTAAGGGGATGAAAGAGAAAATTGCAGTGCTGGAGGCGAAGCAAATGCCTTTGATTCAGAAAGGCGAATATACGGGTGGCCGCTACGCCTACATGGACACATTTAAAGAATTGAAGGTTATGGTGGAGCTGCTGGAGAACGATCATGAATAGGATTAAATGCTGAAAAAGGTGGAGAATGAAACATGAATATTTTGATAACAGGCGCGGGCAAGGGGCTGGGCTTAGCTACGGTAAGCGAGGCGCTCAGGCACGGGCATCATGTCATCGCAGGCGTGCGCAGCCTGGAACAGGGGAACAAGCAGCTTCAGGAGATACAGCAAAAGTATCCTCAGCAGCTGGATATCGTTCATTTGGATATCAATGATGAAAGTGGCATTATCCGTGCAAAAAATGCAGTGGAGCAGCAGCTCGGAACCGTGGATGTCTTAATCAATAATGCGGGAATTCTGGTTGGTCGCGATTGGAAGCTGGAAGAGCTGGATATGGCTGAGGTAGAGCGCTCAATGATGACCAATTTATATGGGCCGATGAAAGTGGTCAAGCATTTCCTGCCGCTTCTGCGCAAGAGCGCAGCGCCTTGCATCATTAATATTAGCTCGGAGGCGGGGTGTTTTACAGGAGCTTACGGCGGAGATTACCCGTACGCGCTGTCCAAGAGTGCGCTGTCCTTCTTCTCGGCACAGCTGCGCAAGGAGCTTACGCCTCAGGGCTTCGTCGTTTACAATGTTCATCCAGGCTGGATAAGAACACCGATGGGGGGAGAACAGGCGCCGGGAGATCCTAAAGATACGGCACTTGGCTTAATTCACCTCGCCGAGCGTAAAGTCGTTCCTGAACAGGAAAGCTGGATGATTACTTATAAAGGCGAGCCTATGCCTTACTAGCAGCGAATGGGAGAGGATTAAGAATGAAGCGTATACTCGTAATTTTGGGCGATTATTATCATGATGCAGAACTCGCTAGGCAATCTTTTCAGGCAGTGGCGGAGCCTTATGTTAAGGCAGGAAAGCTCCAACTGACCTATGCTGGCGTGGAGCAGTGCGAACAGGAGCTTCTCAAAGCACCGGATTTAGTCGTCTTGTTTGCAGGCAACTACATTGATCCTCGGGCTGAGCAGGTTCGATACTGGATGACGGAACAAATCGCCGAACGGATCGAGAAGTATGTAGCCGATGGGGGGGCCTGGCTGGCCTGGCATTCGGGATTGGCCTCTTATCCGGAAGAGGGGGATTATATAAGGATGCTTCGGGGATGCTTTCTGATGCATCCGGATCCTAGCCAAGTAACTTATACGCCCCTTCCAGGCACGGATCTAGGAGCATTGGGTGAAGCCTTCAGCTTCATGGACGAGCATTACTTTGTTGCCTGTAAGGAGGATGAGACGAACGTGTTCTTGCGTTCCTCATCCGTGGATGGTGAAGCTGTGGCCGGATGGCATCATAGCTACGGGGCTGGTCGCGTTGGATGCATGACGCCGGCACATTCGTCCGAGGGACTGTTGAAGCCGCAGTTTATTGAAGTGATGAGAAGCTTGGTTGCCTGGTGTGCTAAGCTTGAATCATAAACCGCTCAAGAGCTCAGCCAGGAGGGCATTGTCATTAAATCAATAGGATATATTTAACTCGAGTCATTCCTATTAGCCATCCGAAGCTGGCTGATCTCCATCCGATCGAGGCCCTTCCTGCTGTGACTTAAGCGCTTGGAGCGGGAGGGCTACACGTTGGTAAGGGTTAGCGACCTCTTACTGTAGATTCACGATCTCCAGGTTCTGTTCCTTCAAAAACTGAATGATCTGCGGTAGGGCATCGATCGTCGCTTGTGACTCATGGAGCAGGATAATCGATCCGCTAACGCCTGCTTTGGCAACGGAATTATAGATTTTTTTGGCGTCCCGGCTTTCCCAATCCTTAGTATCTATATCCCAAAGCACCATTTTATGATGAAGTCCGCGGATTATATTCACCACGGAGTCATCCTTAGCGCCATAGGGAGGCCGGAAGAGAATTACTGGTTCCCTGATGAGCTCTTCAATGAGCTCGTTGGGCTGTGTGATCTCGTATTTCTGTTTGTCATCAGACAGCTTGGTAAGTTCAAGATGATTCATGCCATGACTGCCAATTGCGTACCCGTTGGACTTCACGTATTGAATGGACTCCGGGTACTTCTTCACATTTTTCCCCACAAAAAAGAATGTCCCCCCCACCTGATGCTCCTTCAAGATGTCGGCGATCTCCTTGGTGTATTTAGAGGGGCCATCGTCGAAGGTAAGAGCAGCCTTGCCTTTTGGGAGGCTATAGGTAATTAATTCATCTAGTTCGATCGACGGCAAATCTAGCTGATTAGGCTCACCAGGTTCACCAGGTTTAATGTTCTCCACATTTTCAGCATCCGTAGCATTCTTATTAAGTACGTTAGGCTTATATAAAGAGAGGCTTGGTTCATTGTTGGAGCCAGCATAAACATGTGAGCTGACGGCTACCGCCCTATGCCCGGTTACATATCCATCGATATTTCGGTTGATCTCGCTTTTGCTAATCCTCACGTCAGTATTATCGCCGCCAGCAGCCTTATAGATCAAAGCAGGTACGGAAGAGCCGAGAAGTATCGTGAAGATGAGGCTCAGCACACCGACTGCCGACCAAGTCCATTTACGATTGAGCTTACCGGCATGTGTTGTATGCTTTGCTGAGGGTATATGCGGCACCAAGGCTTTGGGCATGGGGGTGTGAGCTTGGATTTGGCTATTCGCCTCATTGTGCTTCAAGGAATTTAATCCGCTTACATACGCCTCCGAACAGGAGAAAGATAATCTCTCGCTTTGATCGCGATAAGTTCTTGTTAGGTAGCTTGCGTGTTGACTTTGTGCCGAGTTCCATGAGCTGTGGAAGGATAGCCTGTACTTATAAATTCCTTCGGGTTCAATGAGGGCCTGCAGGTTCGCTGCCGTCCCGTCATCAATACTCCATAGCAGCTCTGCTGCTCGCTCTGATGAGATCAGCCTGATTCGCAAATACGATTGGATTGAATCTCTATGCACGGAATGAAGCTCCAACAGCTTCATTTGATAGACTTGCACGGACATAGTTGTCTCCTTTCTCTAGTTGCGACTAGAGAGCAGGTAGTGATTATTCGGAAATAGTAGCTTTTGAGGAGAAGGAGGAAGACATCCGTTCGGTAAAGTCGTTGACCGTTTGCATCAATTCCGTTTTTTCTGTCAGAACTTTTGCGCATTGAGCCTCCAGCTTCTGATTCTCTGCTTCTAGTTCTCTAATTTTCTCTTCCAGTTCTCTAATGCTAAGCATATTTTGATATTGAATATCCGCTGACTCTTCTTTAAGCAGGTTATATTTGTTGATTTCCTTCTCCAACTGAGTGGAAACCTTTTCAAAATCTTGATTTGCTGTGCTCTGATATTCTTTATAGTCTTCAAGGAGCTGGTCATAGCCCATTTGCTTGTTGGTAAGACTAGTTTCCAGAGCGTGGATTTCTTTGTTTTTATCCTGAATGAGCTGATCCTTCTTCGCAAGGTCATACTTTAAGCGGCTGATCGTTTCATTGGCCGCCACTAGCTGTTGCTCGTAGTCTTCATTTTTGTAAAAAATCAATTGCCGTTCATTGAGCATATTCTCTAGAGAAACTACTAAATCCAGCGATACTTTATCGAGGTTCTCTTTAGATAGTATGTATTTCTTGCTGGAGCTTTCCGATGCGCAGGATGCTTCAACGGGTACTTCCTGGTTGCTAGCGGAACGATTAACTAGATCTAGTGGTTCTTCATCCCCTTCTTTCATAGTTGCAACTGGCTCATTCTGCTGAGATAGAACGCCTTTCAACCAACCACGTGACTTGTTCTTGGTATCCCTAGCCATAGTCTCGTCTCCTAATAATGATATAGTTTTGTATTCATACCGGAAAATGTGAAAAACATTACTAAAGTAACTATTATGTATTCATTAAGTTGTGTTTAAAACGAAGTTTATCTAATGACATTGTATAATTATGTAGAATATTGTCAATATAATACCAATGACCCACTACTAATTTCCTAGTTTATTTTAGTAGGTTATTCGTGGATTAATAGCGCTGGTAATATTGCTTTATCTAAGAGTGAAAATGATTAGAGAAATTTCCCCCTTTTGGCTATATTTTTTCTAGTATAGTAGGTAGTAAAGCGCTTTATATCCTGAATAGCGTGGAAAAAGCCTGTATATTAGGAGGGAAAAAATGAAGCTGCGTTTTGAAGGAGACCTAGCGTCTCTGCGGCCTGGAATTCAGGCATTGTCGAGAGAGATTGCCTTTACAGAAGAGGTGACGGGGCTTCCCGTTCAGGTGGAATCCTCTGCCGGAGATCTTGAAGTTGAATTGAATGAAGGCGGAGCGTTCATACGCTTCAGTAAGAAGCACCAATTCTTTCGAGGTTTAGGATTGCTTGTACAGCATGGCCGCAACGGCAGGCCATTTGCAATTCGAGAATCCCAGCAGTTCGACACGATTGGGCCCATGTTTGATTTGTCCCGCAATGGTGTTCTTACGGTGGACAGCTTCAAGTTTTTGCTGCGCAAAATGGCCCTGATGGGCTTAAACACCGTGATGCTGTATCTTGAGGATACATATGAAATCAGCGGCGAGCCCTATTTCGGGTATATGCGGGGACGTTATACGCAGGACGAACTCCGGGAAATTGATGATTACGCGGATCAATTCGGAATTGAGGCATTCCCTAGCATCCAGACTCTTGCGCATCTTGAGGAGTTTCTAAAGTGGGAGCCGGTCTCCTTTTATAAAGACACGAAGGGAGCGCTTCTTGTCGGAGATGAGAAGACCGAGGGGCTGGTCGATCGTATGATTGAAGCAGCCAGTGCTCCGTTCCGCAGCCGGAAGATCCATATTGGCATGGATGAAGCGGAAGAGCTTGGACGGGGCAAATATCTTGATCGAAACGGGTATGTGGAGCGGTTTGAGATTATGACAGGCCATCTGGAGAAGGTCCTTGAGATGGTACGCCGCCGGGGATTGAAGCCTATGATGTGGAGCGATATGTTCATGAAGTTCGCTTCGAAGGACGGAGCCGAGCATTATGACACTGAGACTCAGATCCCTGAAGAAATGGCTCGCAAAATTCCAAAAGATGTGGATATGGTGTATTGGGACTACGCGCATATCGACAAAGAAGATTATGTGAAGCTGATCGCGAAGCACCGGCCGCTTGGCTGCAATCTGGCATTTGCCGGGGGAGTTTGGGTATTCAATACCTTCGGCGTAAACTATGGGTTGTCCCTGAACGCTACGGATTCGGCGCTGCAGGTATGTAAGCAAGAGGGCATTCGCGAAGTCTATGCTACGATGTGGGGCGATGACGGAATGGAGGGGAATCCGTACGCAGCCCTGCTCGGTTTACAATTTTACGCAGAGCACGCTTACACGGAAGGAGAGCTGGCATGGAGCCAGGTGTCGGAACGCGTGAAGTTCTGTACGGGGATCGAGGCTGATGCGTTTCTAAAGTTCAAGGATCTGGATGAGACGCCTGGCTCTGAGCCCAATAATAGCAAACAAAGCAATCCGTCCAAATTCTTGCTCTACCAGGATGTACTGCTGGGTCTGTTTGATAAGCAGATCGAGGGGCTGCCTATGGCGGAGCATTATGCGCAGCTTGAGCAGGACATTCGCCGAGTTCGGGTGAAGGACGCGGAGCTGGACTACTTGTTTGATGTGCCTGAGAAGCTGTCTGCCGTGTTGAAGCAGAAGAGTGAGATTGGGATTGAACTGAAGCGGGCCTATGACTCCGATGATCGCGGCGAGCTTCGGCGGATTGCAGAGGCGGTGCTGCCGTCTATTGCGGAAGCAGTCAAGGAGCTGAGATCCGCACATCGCTCACAATGGCTGCGGATGTTCAAGCCTTTCGGCTGGGAAGTGATCGATATCCGTTATGGCGGAATCATGAACCGGCTGGATACAGCTGCCTTAAGGCTTCTCGATTACGTAGAAGGGCGAATCCCCGCAATTGAGGAGCTGGAACAGGAGCGGCTTGTGTACAGCTCCGTCAACCGTTTCAATCAGAAGGGAGCCGGCTGGTGCAGCTACTACTACCGCATGGCTTCGCCAAACGTCTTTTTCCATGTAATTAATCCATTTTAATTCCACCGGCCCACGGTCTGAATTTCTGAATGTTAAAAGAAGTATTTCATTTGTTTTGCCGTTAATAAGTAAAGCAGCAAGCCTCCCTCGTTGAGGGGACTTGCTGCTTTTTTTGTCCTATATGAAGATGATTTGTTACATCACTTCAATTTATTTCGATAGTTCCAATGCGCGCAGCATTCTCATTACGGTAGCAAGGTTTTGCTCGCGAGTCACATTCGCTTGAGGAGCCAGCTCGTCAGTCGACATTCCGTAAAGGACGTTTTGCTCCACCATAAATGCCATAGCGGCTAGGGCATAGGAGGAAATAGCCTGCTGATCCTTAAATCTGTCCAGAGAAGCTTCTGCTGCAGCATTTTCCTTGCCTGCATAACTCATCGCATTGGCAAGCATTACTGCCAGCTCCTGACGAGTAACCATACCGTTTGGATCGAATGTGCTGTTGGTTCTGCCTTTAATCAGCCCTACTGCATAAGCTGCGGCAATATCATTCGCATACTTCGACTGCGGGTCTACATCCGTAAACACCGATTCGTTTGTTTCAGGAATAATTCCAAGGCCTCTTACAATCATCGATATAATTTCGGCGCGAGTAGTTTCCTGCTTGCCTCCGAAATGATTAACATTCTCGCTTTCCGCGATCAATTTGGCTATAGCTTCAGCTACATCCTTTTTGGCCCATGGCGAGACATCGAGAAGGTCTGGAAGGCTGGATTGAACGAGTGCATACATGCCGGTTCCTGTTTTCTTGATTTCCACAGTGACAGTACCGTCAGAATTAACCTGAACTATAGTTGGCACAGAGCGGACTTCATTTGTTTCTGGAATATAGACGACTCCGACCAGCGCATTTACGTCGATGCCATCTGCATCCAGTGTAATAAATTCGCTTACCATGGATTTGCCGAAATGCTTAAGCTCTTTCGCTGTGTTATCCGCGTTCAGCTTTTCGATTCTAAGCACGGTAGGCTCTGCTAGTACTTTCTTGCCTTGCAGCAGCTCCAGCATGGCAGCCGTTTGGGCTTCAGTTGGAGCAATGATGGAAATGCTAGCGCTTCCATCTCCGGATATTAGAGCTGCAGGAATTCGATGCTCCCTTCCGTCCACAAGCACCGACAGGCTGCTCTGCGGGTCTTTTTTGGCTAATGCGGCAATCACTTCTTCTGGAATTTCGAGCTCTACTTGCTTAGCATTATCTCCAGCAGAGATTTGGAAGTTCGAGGAGCTTGAAGTGTTGATGGCTTCAACCGCTGTGCTGGCCGGCACGGTCACCACGGCTTTGTCTCCATCAAGAACTACTTTGACGTCGAGCTGCCCTTCAGGCTTAGGCTTTTGTGGGGCTGGTGCAGGTGATCCCGAACCGCTTCCACCAGAGCCGCTTGATCCTCCGGAACCTCCAGAGCCACCAGAGCCGCCGCCTGTTCCGGCACCGCTTGAAGTCTGCGCGCTCAGCACGTTAGAAGCTGCAGATACCTTTTCAATTTGATCATCTGACTTTACTATAGCCAGCAAATGAATTTTGTAAGTAGTATTTGAGGCAAGAGAACTGATCGTGTATTTGTCGGCTGTTGTTGTTCCCACCATCGCGTTATTCACATAAATCTCATACTCCGTCGCCCCGCTAACTGCTCCCCATTGAATTTGAATCGAATCGGTCGATGTGGAGGCCACTGACAGGTTACTTGGAGCCGCTAGAGCGGAAGTATTCACATTGCCGTCGATTGGCAGGTCGTGCACCAGTTGAGTAGTCAATGTCCGGTTGCGGTCGCCACTGACATCCCAGCTCATAACGCCTGCGATATCCAGAGATTTGACGATCGATGCCGTGTACATCATTGTTGTTTTGTCGTTATAGGTAATGAAGCCTTTAGTCTCCTCGCTGTACAGATAAGGGACTTTGGCTGCTTCGTTCCAATAACGGACATAGCCGTCTTTGTTCAGGAAGTTTTCCTCAATATCTGTAAAATCCAGTATGCCAGCTTCCCATGTTCCCGGCATAATGCTCTCGCAGGTCTGATATTGTCCGCTAGCCGGGCAATCTGCCCATGCTTTGCCGTAATAAGGTACACCCACCATCAATTTATGCTGCGGTACTCCGCCGTTTAAATGGCCTAGCAGACCGCCAAGCACATGATTTCTTGGGGCTGTGGTCGATGCTCTTGGATGCTCCCTGTCATAGAATAAAGGCGAATTATGATGAGCGAGCGTCTCCCAGCTTCCGCTAAAATCGTAAGTCATAATGTTAATGAAATCGAGATACTGTACGGAGTTGGCAAGATCGGCATTTCTAACGAAATTGTCGCCCTGCCCGGAGGCAATCGTCAGTAAGTAGTACTTGTTATCCTCGGAGCCGGCTGCATCCAGCGCTTCGCGAACGGTCTTCATCAGAAGCGTGAAGTTTATCGGATCCTCCGGGCTTCTGGAGTTGTCGTCTTCTCCGCCCTCCACAGGATACTCCCAGTCCACGTCTAATCCGTCCAGCTTGTACTCACGGAGGAAATTGACCGCAGATTCCGCGAAGGAGCGACGGGTTTCCTCTGTTCTTGCCATATTAGAGAAATGGTTGGACCAGGACCAGCCGCCGACGGAAATGATCAGCTTCAAGTGAGGGTTCTGATCTCTAATCTCCGCAAAGGATTCGAAATTCACGAAATCGAATTCTGGATCCCCTATGATCATTTCGCCATCATAGACGTAACGATCTTGAGCAGGAATAGTAGGGTCTTCGCAGGCCCTTACAGCGCTTCCAAACTTCTTCCAGCAAAGATCGGCGAAGGCGTAATTGATATGCGTGATTTGCGATACATCAATATCCTTCGGGTGGAAATTACGCTGAGTTGGACTAGCAGACCAAGAGGAGTAATAAGTAATATTATTATAATTGCTGCCTGGCACTACTGTGGCTTCCTCGCTTGCGGAAGAAGACCATAAGCTGTTTTTCGCAACAACCGTATAACGATATGCTTTACCTTCCTCTAGTCTCTTGGCTACATAACGGTTATCATTGCTGGAACCGATCTTAGTTCCATCTTGATAGATGTCATAGCCCGTGGCTCCAGGAACTGGAGCCCATCCTAGTGCTGCAGAGGATCTTGTCGCTGTTACGACTTGCAGCCCCTCCGGCCGAGTAAGCTCGCCCCATTTTATAGTGACAAAGTTGCTTTTCTCGGAAGTAGGCTCCTCATCGTTCATCGCACTCACAGCGAATGTATAGGTTTCGCCTGCTACAAGAGGGCCGAAGGACACTGTAGTTTCGTTATTGCCCTCGGTTACTTCTTCCAAGGTGTCGTTCACATAGAGATTGTATCCAGCCGCTCTTGGGCTGGAACCCCAATTTAAGGTTACCGCATCGGCGGAGACATCCGTGACCTTAAGATAGCTTGGAGGCGCTAAAGGTGCTTTCTCATACACGGTTGTGTCGGCAGTCGTTGTGAACTCAAGAATATTACTTTTGAGCTCTTTAGAAGGCCTATGATCGTACCAGGTAATGTAAATTCGATAGGTAGTTTCCGGCTCAAGCCCCGTAACTGCGTGCGTGGTCAGATTTCCCCAAGTAATATATCCGTTTGTATCGGCGTTCCAGATATCGATATCATTCGGATCATTCGGAAGATAATCCCACTCGAAGGTTGCTTGGTTATGGGTTACTTCCACCAGTCGAAGATTAGCTGGGCCGGAGGTTTTTTCGGGTTTTCCCGGGCCGTCGAGCGTCGTAAATTCTACAATATTACTTTTATGTTTTAACGCTTCTTCTGGGGACGATTCATCAAGCCAAGTTACATAAAGCTTGTAAGTTGTATTCGGTTTCAAGTTATCAATCGTTCGGCTGCCGCCGTGTCCCCAAGTAAAATAATCACCGGTAGCGTGCCATACATGGATATCAGCCTTATGATTCGGATCGTTGGGATCATAATCCCATTCTATCGTAGCTTCAGTAGAAGTAATTGAATCTTGAACAACTCGTAAATTTTGCGGTGCTAGCGGGTCTTGAGGTGCATAAGTAGAACTGGTCACTGTTGCAGGGGCATTTGTGGCTGCTGTAGATTGGGGGGAGGAATTGCCATCAGCAGCGTGGGTTGTCAATGAACTAAACAGCGGCGTAAGAGATATTGCAATAATCAGAAACCATATCATCCATTTTGAATGTTTCCTAGACACTATTGAGTTCACCATTTTCACCTCTACTATGTTAATCATTAAAAAAATTCATTCGTATCCATCTAAACATATAAGGATAATCATCAGATTCTTGAGTTATGAAATGATGTATGAGTTCGTGATGAAAGTATGAAGCAGTTATTAAATTCAAGAGACAGTCGCTTGTAAGCGTTTGCTTAATAAGGTATCAAATTTGCGCACCATCCTCCTTCGGGTTGGATTTTCACTGGTTCTCTTTTTAGTCTTCAGTTCCTTCCTTTCTACAAAGTTGAATGTTCATAAAATGTTAACAATCTAATCATGGAATCTACCTGATAAATTGGGAAGGGGGAAATATTTATAAAATAGGGATAAAATTTTATAATTTCATGCTTTTTCCCATAAATTTAGGGAATAAATGTTAAGTGCTCTGGGAGGTTTGCCAATATGGGCGGACTGTGACACTATATAAGGCATATGGAGTTTCTGTATGCTTATGCAGGGTCGCAAATTATACAATCCTATGAATGGAGGACATGGAAGTTATGTCATTACCTAATTGCCCGAAATGCAGTTCAGAATATACATATGAAGATAGAGACCTGCTGGTATGTCCGGAATGCGGCCATGAATGGTCTGCAAGCGGCGGTGCCGAGGACGAAGAGGGCAGAGTCGTGAAGGATGCCAATGGAAATATCCTGAAAGACGGCGACTCTATTACTGTCATCAAGGACTTAAAGGTGAAAGGAAGCTCATCGGTCATCAAAATTGGTACGAAGGTGAAGAACATCCGTCTTATTGACGGCGATCATGATATCGATTGCAAGATTGACGGTTTCGGAGCGATGAAGCTGAAGTCGGAGTTCGTGAAGAAAATATAGTTGTCAGAAGGCGGTTCCTGCACTCCATGTGATAGGAACTGTCTTTTTTTTCAGGAAATTAGATAAATAAAGCTATTTAAGGAGAATGTTATAGTAAAATAATAACGTTCATAGAAATGATTCTTACATTGAATATACGAATATTGGTGGCTTAGATCAGCGGAAGGGGAAGGAACCATGTCGAAGAGCGGTCATCGACAAAGGAATTTGACAGCTTATGGGCATAATGAGAATATAGCAGCTTCATTTCCCAGTGGATCTGGGCGAGATTCAGCTCTGCAGGCGGACTGCGAGAACTGCTTCGGGCTATGCTGCGTCGCACTTCCCTATGCGGCTTCGGTTGACTTTGCGATCGACAAAGATGCTGGACAGCCCTGCCCGAATCTTCAGCCTGATTTCCGCTGCGGCATTCACCGGAGTCTTAGACAGCAGGGCTTTCGGGGCTGCACAGTATATGACTGCTTTGGAGCGGGCCAACAGGTCTCGCAAGAGACCTTCGGAGGGCGTGACTGGCGGCAGTATCCGGATACCGCCCAGACGATGTTCGAGGTATTCCCGTTGATGTGGCAGCTCCATGAGCTTCTCTGGTATTTGGCCGAGGTGCTGACCATCCAGTCTACGCGTTCCCTTCATCAAGACATTCGAGCAGCGCTGGAAGAGACGGAACAACTGACATATCTTGATGCCGACACGCTCTTGAAACTGGACGTAGCTGCACACCGGGCTGAAGTGAATAAGCTGCTTCTTCGAGCTAGCGAGCTTGTAAGATCGGCAGTGTTGCAATCACTGAAGGGTTCGGCTGCTCGCCGAAGAACTTTTAACCGGGGCGCAGATCTGATCGGGGCTAAGCTTAAAGGCGCTGACCTTCGAGCTGCCAATTTAAGAGGAGCATACCTGATTGCCGCCGACCTGCAGCGTGCAGATTTGGGAGGGGCAGACCTCATCGGCGCGGATTTGCGGGATGCTGATCTTCGGGGGGCCGATCTTACGGAGAGTATTTTTCTCACTCAGGCTCAGATCAACTCTGCCAAGGGAGACGCCTATACCAAGCTGCCGCCGACTCTCGATCGGCCAATGCACTGGCTGTCGCCCCCCGAGTAAAGGATTTCTCATCTGAAATTCCATCTATCATTCGCTTTTGTCCAGGGATAGCTATGCGGCTAGAAATGGGATACAATGAGAGAAATAATAACTTACTGTTTGAATGGTTCTTACCTTTTGAAAGTTTAAGGGGTATACTTTAATAAAGTGAAATAGATGGATGAAGCAGGAGGGATCGATCATGGAAATAGGCATAAGTACTTTTGTAGAGACATCGCCGGACGTACATACCGGTGAGGTGATGAGCCATGCCCAGCGGCTGCGCGAGGTCGTTGAAGAAATCGTACTGGCTGATCAAGTCGGGCTGGACGTTTATGGAGTCGGCGAGCATCACAGGAAGGACTACGCGGCATCATCTCCCGCCGTTGTGCTGGCTGCAGCTGCGGCTCAGACAAAGCGGATTCGATTGACTAGCGCTGTAACGGTGCTATCCTCGGACGACCCGGTACGGGTGTTCCAGGACTTTGCCACGCTCGACGGGATTTCGAACGGGCGCGCGGAAATTATGGCGGGCCGTGGATCTTTTATCGAATCCTTCCCGCTGTTCGGTTATGATTTGCAGGATTATGACGAGTTGTTCGATGAGAAGCTGGATCTGCTGCTCAAAATATGCGAGTCTGAGAAAGTGACCTGGAGCGGCAAGCATCGTCCGGCGATTGATAACTTGGGCGTCTATCCCCGCCCGGTTCAGAATCCGCTGCCCGTATGGATCGGCAGCGGCGGAAACCGGGAATCGGTCATCCGCGCCGGGCTGCTTGGATTGCCGCTCGTGCTGGCGATTATCGGCGGACGCCCGATCCAGTTCGCCCCGCTCGTGCAGTTATATAAGCGGGCAGCGGCGCAGGCTGGACATGATGTATCCAAGCTGTCGATCGCCTCGCACTCCCATGGCTTCGTTGGGGAGGATACAGAGGCGGCTGCAGACAAGTTCTTCCCTTCCACGCAGGCGAGCATGAATGTGATCGGCCGCGAGCGTGGCTGGGGCCATTACGACCGTGCGAGCTTCGACGCTGCACGGAGTCCGGAGGGAGCACTGTACGTTGGCGACCCCGAGACGGTAGCCCAGAAGATTATCAACTTGCGCAAGCATGTAGGGATCACCCGTTTCTTCCTGCACGTCCCGCTTGGCACGATGCCGCATGAGGATGTCATGAGAGCCATTGAGCTGCTAGGCACTGAGGTCGCGCCGCGGGTTCGCGAGGAAGTCGCGCGCTGGGAAGCGGAGAACGAGGCGGACATTTAATAGGTTCGGTCTAAACATGTCCATTGACAAAACTCTAGTAAAGCAGTTATATTTGAAGAAACTTGATATCTTCCCAAAGGGGAGTAGCTGATACAACAAAGTCGTCAATTCGAAGATCAATGTCTTCCGGCTTTGTTGGCAACGAATTCGTTGTTAGCAAGACCTTTGCCTGTGTTTGAAATGGGTAAAGGTCTCTTTTAATTAACCTTTGCCTCTCGGCAAAGGTTAATTCTTTTTAGATGGGTTAAAGGGGGATTCGTGACTGATTAAAGGTTTTTTGGATGGTTTTTAAGGCAAAGGGCTAACAATAGAAAGACGAAGAACGATTCGGAAGAGGAGATGGAGAATGGATTTTTCAATTTTGCTGGAATATGGTTGGGTTTTGTTATTGCTAATTGCTCTGGAGGGTCTGCTGGCTGCGGACAATGCGCTTGTGCTGGCGATCATGGTTAAGCATCTGCCCGAAGCGGAGAGAAAAAAAGCTTTATTTTACGGGCTTGCCGGCGCTTTCGTGTTCCGACTGCTCTCGTTGTTCATCATTTCATTTCTAGTTGATGTATGGCAGATTCAAGCGATTGGCGCATTGTACTTATTGTTTATTGCAATCAACCACATCGTCAGAAAAATATTTATTAAGAATACAGAGACCAAAGTGGAGAAAGAAAAGAAGAAATCTGGCTTCTGGACAACGGTTCTCAAGGTCGAATTGGCGGATATTGCATTTGCCGTTGACTCGATTTTAGCAGCTGTCGCGATGGCCATGACGCTTCCGGACACACCGCTTCCGGCGATTGGCGGCATGGACGGCGGCAAATTTATCGTCATATTTGCAGGGGGATTCATCGGACTGATCATTATGCGGTTTGCGGCCAATTTGTTCGTGAATTTACTGAATTCCAGACCTGGCTTAGAAATCGCGGCCTTCGCTATCGTCGGCTGGGTCGGAGTCAAACTCGCCGTTTTAACGCTGGGACATGAAGACGTAGGCATCATTCCGCATGAGTTCGCACACTCAACGCTTTGGAAGGTTATTTTCTATTTTGTTCTTATTGCGATTGGCGCCTCGGGCTGGATTCTCTCTAAAGAGAAGAGGCCGTCCTTAGTTGAGCAATAATCCGTTGCTTAGAGGATCGACTAGCAAGGGTTCTGGGAGCGCAGTGTCGAAGTAGAAAACTACACAGAAATTTGTGATTCCCATCTTTAAAATTGGAGTGAGTATTCAACGTGGCAACCATAGAGGATTTTTTAAAGTTAGATATTCGGATTGGTACTGTGATCAAAGCGGAGGCTTTCCCGGAAGCACGCATACCTGCGATAAAATTGGAAATTGATTTTGGCGAGATTGGAATCAAGCGTTCTTCCGCCCAAATCACAAAACGCTATGAACCAGAACAACTCATAGGCCGGCAAGTGGCTGCCGTAGTCAATTTTCCAGTAAGGCGGATCGCAGGCTTTGAATCGGAAGTGCTAGTTATTGGTGGCGTACCCGAGGAGGGGGATGTTGTGCTATTACAACCAGATCAATCTGTTAAAAATGGCACACCCATTGCTTAACGATATTGGGTCATGGGCTGTGTAAATAGCAAGTCATAGTTTGGGGTGCTTCGGCACCCCTTTTTGTCCTCAATAAAAAATCTTGCGCTGCAGCAGATCAAGCGCTCTCTCGATCTCCTGCAATTCCTCCTCAGAGAAGTGAGCAACTCGCTCGGCAAAGCGAGACTCCACTTGCCCGAAAGCCTCGCTCATCATCTTCTCCCCTTGCTTGGACAACCGAATATATTGCTTGCGACGATCCTCTTCATCCGGCAACTTGTCGCATAATTGCTTCTCGCTGAGTTTCCGCAGCTCTCGGCTCGTATTCGGCATGGAGATATGCATGCAATTGCTGATTTCACTCAGTGTGACCGGTTGGTTAAAGGTAATGTACTCCAGCATTTTATACTGAAGGGGCGTAATGTCCTCGGATTTAACATCTCTGGTCATATGATCGGATATTTCATGAACGGCCGCAATAAAAACTACGAACTTCTGGAACAATGCATGCTTGTCCATAGGAATCACCTCTACAGACACGATAACAAAGTGATTATCATAAAACAATTATCAAGTAATAATTATCAATTGACAATTAAATGAATTATATGCTACCTTTTCATTATCAAATGATAAGTGAAGGGGATTTGGCGATGAAGTTATTAATCATATATACGCATCCGAATCATCAGAGCTTGAATTATACTTTTTTGCAGGAGGTCGTTCGGGGCAGCCAGGAGAATCAGGCCGTTGCGGAGGTTAAGGTGCTTGATTTATACGAAGAAGACTTCAATCCGGTCTTGGTGTTCAATGAGCAGAAGCGGAGGAGAGATATGCATGTTGACCCGGCGCTTGCTGTTTACAGGGAACAGCTTATGTGGGCGGACAAGATGGTGTTCATTTATCCGATCTGGTGGGGGCGGCCTCCAGCCATGCTGCTCGGATACATTGACCAGATGTTCGCTTCGGGGTTTGCATATCGAGATCAGGGTGGAATCTTTCCAGAGGGATTGCTGAAAGGGAAGTCCGTCGTGTGCATTTCGACGATGAAGGGCCCGATGAACTATCCGCTGTTCTGGCTCAACAACGCCCACAAAACGCTTATGCGCAAAGCGCTGTTTAACTATGTTGGCATTAAGAAGGTGAAATTCTTCGAGTTTGGCAGTATGGAGAGCCCGAAGGGGAAGCAGAAGGAGAAGCTGGAGAGGGTGTATCGGTATTTTAGGGGGGAATGATTGCGTAAAGTTAATGAAATGCCCGTCTAACCTCTTTGTTCACACGTCTCAATATATTAATTTGATCATCAGTTAAACCCTCAGTAATAGCCATAAATTCGTCTATGGCTTCCTGCTGCGATCGCAGCAGATCAACACACCCGTTTACTTTCCGAGCTGGCGGCCTACTACTTGTCTACGGAACGGATTGAGACTGGAATAGGATATATTATCGCCTGTCTGGAAGCTTGCGCTGCATTCTACAGTGAAGCCGTATTCCTCCGGTGCGTAGGGTTGTTTGAGAAGCACCGGGCATGGGCAACGCCGGAGAGGAAGAAGCAGTACACATCTAATAAGTGAGATGCAGAGGGGCTTTGCTGCTGATTATGTGTAGTTTTGTGTTGACCATTGCATTTCCCGTGGGGGCGATTAGTCAGGTAGATGTCATGTATCATGAACCTGGAATTAAACCGTTGATCCATGGCTTGGGCGGATGATTTTATCGTTCATCATTAAAGAGTAATCCCGTGGCAAATCGGCGACATAATTCTAATTACATAATTTCATCCCAAATAACGAAGCCTATGGCATAGCACAAATTTTGAAAGCAGGGGGAATTTTGCTATGAGGTTCCGTTGGATCGTGATTTGCCTTGTTGTCCTATCTTTATGTGCCGGCTGTGCACAGAATACCAAGCAGAAGGCGCAGCAGGTTAAGCCAAATGCGAAACCCGAACAAGCCAAAATATTACAGAACGAGTCTACTACCCCTAACTTGGCAGACGGGCCGGAAAAAGTAGTGCGAAAGCCGCACCCGTTATCCTTAGCGGACTTGCGAAAGAAATACCGCAGCACTTTCATATTGAACGGCCCTTCCTCTAAAAGGGAGGTGGCCCTGACCTTTGACGATGCACCGGATGATCAATTTACACCGTTGGTGCTGGATATTTTGAAAAGGGAGGGCGTGCAAGCTACATTTTTTGTGGTGGGGAATCGGATAGAAGCTCATCCGGAAATCGTAAAGCGCATAGTTCGGGAAGGACATCTCCTTGGTAATCATTCCTATAACCATGCCAATCTGCCTAAGCTTTCGGATGCAGATTTCCGCGAGCAAGTTATTAGGACGGATAGACTCATTAGCGAGTATACGGGCTATACCCCCAATATTATTCGACCGCCTTATGGGAACATCAGCGAAGGCCAGATCCAGTGGTTAGCAAGTCAAGGCAAGAAGATTATCAATTGGAACGTTGACTCCCTCGATTGGAAGGGCCTGACTCCGCAGGAGGTGGAGACGAATGTGCTTGCGCATGTGAAGCCTGGATCAATTATTCTACACCACTCCGGCGGCGGCAAAGGCGAGGATTTGTCCTGTACGGTCAATGCCCTGCCTAAGATCATCAAGCAGCTTAGGGACGATGGGGTTAAGCTGGTAAACGTTGCAGAGCTGCTGGATCTGAACATTCCGACTAAGTAAAGAAATATGTGAGGTATACTGAGGATAAATCAGTATACCTTTTGTTTTTGTGCGGATATTCTTCTAATGTGAAATCATACTAATCAATAACTTAATTTGGAGGAAACGGAGAAATGACAGTACGCACGGTTGCCGCCACTCCCAAGGAGGATTTGGAGGATTGTGTTAAGTAAGGAGGACGTTCCAGAGAGCAGCAGCAGCCCAGCTTCTGATAGCCAGAAGCATGGAGACGACGACGTTCGCTATAAACGGGGCGGAAGAACAATTGGTTTCTAGGAGTAAGAATTCTATGAGACGGGACAGATTCAGATCCAGCAGACGCAAAGTGTGAAGCCGGAATAGAAAAAGAACCGGGCAGCCATTTATGGCTGCTCCGTTCTTTAGGTTTTGCGTGTACAAACTTGATGGCCGGACTGTTGCTTCATCGCCGTCAATGCCATTTGAGGTGAATAAAGTGGAATTCATGATTCTATTTTAGCTCTATGGTGGAAGTTAGCCGAAATAGCTGGATATGGTGTATCTAATGCGTCGCTTTAGGCTTACTTTCCTCTTGAGCCCTGCGTTTTATAGCAGTTCCCATCACTATCAGCACCGTACAATCTCCATCTTCTGCGAGTGCATTCCTGCTTACAATTTTGAACCCTGCGCATCATCCCCATTGCATTGACCTCTACAAGGCCTCCCGAATTACACGCTTATAATACAGCACGGATAGAAACGCAAAGATCGAGTAGAGACCCGTATAGAGCAGCATAACCAGGATCATCGGCGTCCATAGCTCGGTACCGAACAGGAACCAGCCAGACTTCACGGCAAAGTAGCTGTGTGACAAACCCGCAATGAGCGGAATGCCGAAGTTGAACAGCTGCTTCGCTTGAATTCCCCTTAACAAGTCTCCTTGGGTAAAGCCGAGCTTGCGCAGTATCGTATAGTTTGGCTTCTCTTCCTCGCTTTCATCCATCTGCTTGAAGTACAGAATACAGCCGGAGGTCATCAGGAAGGTGAGTCCGAGGAAGCCGACCACGAACATGATTAGTCCCATCGTTTGCTGATGGCTGTGTATGGTCGCCAGCTGTGAGTCATTGGTGCGACTGTTGCCTAAACCGAGTTCGTCAAAAACAGTGTTAGCCTCTTTGAGTTTATCTGCATCGGTAATATCGATCCCGATATATGTGGGGAAGTTCCCTTGAATTTCCGGGTCGATATCCTGTCTCAAACGTTCGAACACCGCCTGGTCTACAATAGCAATTGGAAGGCCGCGGGTGAAATAACTTGATACAAGAAACTCATCCCCCAAACCCTGAATTTGCTGTGGAATGCTCTCATGTTGACCAACCAGTTGGATCTCTCCGCTATCTTGAATCGTGAAAAAGTTACGCATCAGATCGTTATACCCCGTCAGGCGAGTCTCCTCCTCCGATAAATCAAGCTGATTGACCGCTGTTTCGCTAATGACATTCAGAATAATGGTATTGGCTCCGGAGTCGTTATTGCTAAGGTGAATATCCATCACCTGGGCGAAATCCCCTTTAACACGAAGTACGTCAATGGATGTCTCTTGAAACGGAATACCATCAGAGGTCAAAGCCTCTTTGAACTTATCGGCATCAGCTTGAACGATAAATGCGAAGTCATTAGGCACATTGTCCTTCCCCGACTGCTCGGCAGAATAATAGGAAATATAGCTGAGCGACAACAGGCCAATGGCCAATGCCGATACCGTCGTAATGATAGTCAGCATCAGAGCGTTGGACTTCATGCGGAACATGATGGAGGAGAGGGACAGAACCTCATTAATGTTCAAATAGCCTCCTTTTTGCCGGCGAACCAGATAGAAGATGAACCGCACCGACCCCTTGTAGAACAGATACGTTCCCACGATCACCGAGCCCAGTATGGCGACCATTGCCAGGAATAAATGGCCCATTTCAATGAAATCCCCGCTGAACAGCTTCGTGGAAATGTAATAGCCGAGTGCGATCAAGGCCAATCCGAAGATGCCAAGAATCATTTCCCATGGCGACACCTTCTTTACCTTCTCTTCCGTGGACGACCGTACTCTGAAGAGAGAGAGGATGCTCTGCCGCTTCATGAAGGTATAATTCATCAGCATTATCAGCAGATAAATGGCCAGAAATACGATGACTGTCTGAATAACGGCTTGAACAGAGAATCTTAGTGCTGCCCCAGACTCCACCGCAGTAAATTTAAATAGAATCATAATAATCAGCTTGGAAAAAGAGAACCCGACGAACATCCCGATCAACAGCGAGCCGAAATAGAGGATAAAGTTCTCCGCCGTCAGAATACGGAATATCCGATTCTTGGTCAGCCCGATCAGTTGGAACAGCCCGATCTCTTTGCTGCGCCGTTTGATGAATAAATTGTTGGCATACAACAGGAAGATAGACACAATGGCAATCAACAGAATCGATCCGGCGCCGATCGCCGCTCCGCCCTTGATGCTCCCTTTGATCTCATCCATAGCGGGATCATACTGCAGCGTGACGAACGCGAAATAGAGCGCAACGCTGAAAATGAGGGCGAAGACGTACAGGTAGTAATTTTTAGCGTTCTTCTTGAGGTTGCGGAGAATGATGTAATTAATGCTCAACCTGCACCCCTCCTAGTACTCCTTGCGTTTTCATAATGTCCTTGAAGAAAGTCTGCCGCGTCTCTTCTCCTTTATTGAGCTGCGTGTAAACCTGCCCATCCTTGATAAATATAACCCGGCTGCAATAGCTCGCAGCGACCGGATCATGCGTCACCATCACGATCGTGGCTTGCCGCTTCTTGTTCATTTCGCTTAGCTTGTTGAGCAGATCCGAGGCCGATTTGGAATCCAGCGCCCCCGTAGGCTCATCCGCAAAAATAATGCTTGGCTCGTGGATAAACGCCCGAGCGGCCGAGGTGCGCTGCTTCTGCCCTCCGGAAATTTCATTCGGATACTTATCCTTGATCTCATGAATTCCCAGCTCGGTCGCGACCGCTTGAAACCTTTGGTTAGCCTCTTTCTTGGACACATTGGAAACCGACAGCGGAAGCAGGATGTTCTCCTTCACTGTGAGCGTGTCGAGCAAATTATACTCCTGAAAAATAAACCCCAAATGCCGCTTGCGGAACTCTGCCAGCTCCCTCTCTTTCATACCCGTCATTTCATGGCCTTCGATCAGCACGATGCCGTCACTGGCCTGATCGATGGAAGAGAGGACATTCAACAAGGTCGTCTTTCCGGAACCTGAGGCTCCCATGATTCCGATGAACTCCCCTTGGTCGATGCTTAGATCGATCCCTTTTAACACTTCTTGTTTATTGAATCTATTGCCGTAGCTTTTATGAATTTTAGTGGCTTCCAGAATCGCCATTTCTCCACACTCCTTTATTCAGTAGCTCCAGTATAAAAGGGATCGCCGTTCTCGTTCCTTCGTTTCGCCGAACAATTGAACAAGGCATGTGACAATGTTGTCACATGCCTGCGCTATTCGCCTTGAACCCGGACGAATGCATTCCGCTGCGGGAAGATGAGGCTTGCCGTCGTGCCGGCTCCCGCTACGGAGGTGATATTTATGCGGATATGAAGCGGCTGGGCGGCTTTGTGGGCTAAGTACAGGCCCATGCCGGTTGCTTTTTCTTCATGATGCTTGGTCGTCGAGGTGAAGCCTTTATCGAAAATGCGGGGAAGATCCCGTGAATCGATCCCCCGGCCTTGATCCTGTATGTCCAGAACGATGTGGCCTCCGTGGGTATAGCTCTTCACGCTAATGTCTCCCGCCTCGCTGTATTTCACGGCATTGGTCAGCAGCTGACGGACAATGAAGGCAAGCCACTTGCCATCGCTCAGCACCTCGGTCGCCTGTAAATCCACCTCAAAGCCAAGTCCTTTCTGCATGCACCATGACCGCAGAGTACGTATTTCTGCGAAGAGTATAGCCTTCACGTCAAGCCATTCGACATACAAATCATTTTCCATGGAGGGGATTCGCTTCTGGTGCAGCTGTTGATCAAGCAGGAGGTGGATGCGCAGCCATTCGTAGGTCAACTGCGTCTTCAGGGTCTCGTCCTCCAGACGTTCCAGCATGAGATGCATCGCGGTAAGCGGCGTCTTCACTTCATGGATCCAGGACAGGAGATAATCTTTCTCCTCCTCCAGAGTGGCGCGGTTATACACGGCTTCTTCCTTGAGCCGTTTCGTCTGTTCAAGGAGAAGGGTTCGGGTCATTCTCTCGAAGGGTCGGTGCCCTTCCACTAAGTCCGTTACGTCAAGATCCGGTTCCCAATCCTCCAGATTTTTATAGAACCGGGTCTCCTGCTGGTAGCGGACGAGGAGAAAGATGATGAAGATCATCGCGGATAGAAACACGATGTAGAGCAGGGAGCGGAGTGGAATCTCCGGGTCGAGATAGGCGATGGACAAGGTGAGCAGCTGCAGGGTAATGACGAGCAGAATCCAGCTGCGGCGCTCGATCAGGTATTTTCTAATCATGGGCTTCACCTTCCTGGGTGGCCATGTAGTCTTGCCCGCCCTTGGTCTCTTCCTGGATAGCGATGTAGCCTTGCCCAACCTTCGTCTCAATCATGCGGCCCAAGCCAAGCTCGTCCAGCTTCTTGCGCAGCCGATTTACGTTGACCGTCAACGTATTGTCGCTAATGAAACGCTCGTCATCCCAGAGGCTCTTAATCAGCTCTTCCCGGGCAACGATTTTGTTCTTCTGCTCAATGAGCAGCTTTAGTATGTAAATTTCATTCTTGGTGAGCTCGATCATGCCTTCCGTGTTCCTAACCGTATTCTTCTCATAATCGATCGTGGCCCCGCACCAGGTGCGGAGCGAGACCGCTTCCGTATTATAATCATAGACACGTCGCAGGGTGGCCTGAATCTTCGCCACAAGCACATCGAAATGGAAGGGCTTCTGAATGAAATCGTCGGCTCCCAGCTGCATGGACATAACCATATCCGTAGGATGGTCGCGCGACGACAGGAAAATAATCGGCACGTGGGAATGGGCGCGAATCATCCGGCACCAATGAAATCCGTCGAACTTCGGCAGCTGGATATCAACAACGACGAGATCCGGCTTCACCGCTGCGAACTCCTGCATGACGCTGCTGAAATCCTCAATGCCATATACTTCATAGCTCCATTGCTGCAGCCGTTCCCGAATTTCGCTAAATAGGCTGGCGTCATCTTCGATCAGCATAATTTTGAACATGGCGTCACCACCATAAATAGTTTATAAACCATCTTTACATTATACACACTATAATATCAAACATTTAATCCATGGATAGGGGCTTATAAATTCCTCAGATCTGTCAGCAAATCAATAATAAAGGAGCAGTTCACATTGAACGGCTCCTTTATCCTATGCAATAGTCTATTCATATCCCTAGGGGCATCCGCAAAGGTAGATTAAATAACCTTTATGCCTTCCGCAGTTTCCCGTAACTTCTCGCACTCTTTTGTTGCAATTATCCGTAACTGCAGCTGTACATAATTTCCATACATCTGCTCAAAAGACCCTGCGGGCCGTTACAAACCTTTCCTTCCAATAGCCGTCAAATTCCCCGATGTGAACGCCCAGCTTCTTCGAGTAGGTGTGCAGAATTTGATTGTTACCCGCATAAATCCCGACATGGCCAATATCCAAGCCTCGTGCGCCGAAGAAGAGCAGATCCCCGGTGCGCAGTTCATCTATAACGACCTCTTGGCCTTCTTTGGCTTGATTGTAGGAGACTCGTGGGAGCTCAATGCCCAGCGTTTCCTGGAAGATACGCTTCACAAAGGAAGAGCAGTCGAACGTATTCGTCTGGTCGGGCGAAGCCCCGAACTCATACGGCGTGCCTAAGTATTGCTGTCCATATGTAATTAACGCCTGTCTTTGTCGTTCAATGAGGGCAGGACTCGTATAATCGGTAAATTTCGGCTTGGCTGAGATATATCCACGCTTATGATCCCGGGTACGTACCTCCAGCCAAAAGGCATCGACTTCACGAATGACATGAACTTTCTCTCCTGCAGGGATCAGCTCACCCGTAGCTGAACCTTCCTCGGTATCCGGCTGGCTGCGAAGATTAACGCCCCAAAGGATGCTAGTCTCATAGTTTATCGGAGACGAGATATGAACCGTTCGCGTGTCAGCCGACCATTTGACGGTGCTGCCCAAGGTTTCGCTGACGAACCGCAGCGGCACCAAGGTGTACCCGTTCTCAATTCGGCCGGGAACGGTCAGGCTAACCGACTGGCCGTTGAGATCAGCGGCGGCATCACCTATGCGATAAGTAAGCTTCAGGTCGTCTTTGGTTGCGGTAAGTGTCTTGGTCGTGCCGTCCCAAACCAGCTCGGCGCCTTGTTCCTCGAACAGTCCCCGGATCGGGACGAGTACCGTGCCGTTCACGATCAGCGGTTCCGTCTCGGCTTCTAGCTGCCGGTCGTCCAGGTAAATGGCAATGGGCTTGGAATGCGACTGAATTAAAGATTGCGAATGAGCATCTGCGCTGCCCGTTTCTGTCTGCCCATGGACAGGAGCGGCATACAGCAGTGATGCTGCGAGAACAAACAGCAGTAAGCTTTGGTTACTTTTCATATGTCATCACCCTGTTGATTGGTATGTTCATATAGTTGGACGAGGGCAAGCTGGATTAGTTGTGATCCAAATATTTCCTGACACTGATTATTGAAAGAATAAAACCAGCCCCGGATGAATGGTTTGGGCTGGTTTTTAGTTTATAAATTAATATAGTTTCGGCAGCCTATCCAAGGTGATGGCATAGTCGCTGTGGTAGGCGCTGCGCAGTATCTCTTTCCTGGTAAATTTGTCGGTTTTGCCAAAATCGTTGGACCAAATCATAAACCAGAGCCACGGAATTCGTGATTCGGAAATACTCTGGACGCACGGTAGAGGGCCGATCTCCCCAAGAGCGGCAAGCTTCGGGGTAGGAGTGATGCGAATCAGCTCCTCATATTCCTGCCGCAAATCCGTATGCTGGTGGGCTGGCGGATATAAATCTCTTGAAATGATGTCAACAACATCATCTCCGACATAGCCTTCGACCAGTGGGGAGTTCCATACCCAAATTAAGTTCGTCAAATCGTGATGCTTGGTATATCTATCGTACATGATTCGGTATAATTGCTTCGCAACTTCAGGCCCCTTGCTGCCCCACCAGAACCAGGCTCCTTCCGCTTCATGAAAAGGGCGCCATAATATCGGGATCCGCTTGTCGCGGAATTCCCGCAAAATTTCCGCCATATCATCCATATCGGACAGCAAGGCCTTGTGTTCTGCGGTACCTTCCACAGTCGCTTTCGCTGCGTCAAAATCGGTATGCTCGGTATAAAAGCTCTTATCTCGACCGCCGAGCGGAGAGAACCAGTGCCATGTAAAGGTGATCAAGCCGTTCTCTTTCTCCGCCCATTCCCAAGCCTTTTGCAGCGTATCTTTGTTTTCTTCGACTTCCTGCAAGCATTCCTCGCCGCTGTCATTATAATTAATGTTCGGGGAATAGGCGAGCAGTTCAAAACCGCAGAGCGCAGGCCGTTTACCTGTTACCTCATGAATGTAATGCAGCTCATCCTGCGCGATCGTCTGCGTGTGCTGTCCCGTAATAATGCCTTTTCCTCTAATTTCGCTGAGATAGTTTAGAACCGACCTTACTTCATCGGAAGCTCTGGGGTTGCATGGTGTTATATTCATCATTGTATCCTTACCTTTCCACTCCGCGGTCATTCAGCGGCTATCATTATCTATTTCGGTTGCGAAGTTAGTCAAGCGTATACAAAATTAGCCGGAAATATTCCAGCTAATTCTGTAATAAATCGCTGCTTTGGTTACTACTCACCGCTCCAAAGCTTAACGCGATCCTTGACGAATTGGCCGTAAGCCTCTTCCATCTCTTTCACGCCTGCTTTTTCCAAATCCGCCATATAATCATCCCAGATTTTATCGAATTGATCCGGATTGGCCATAATCGCCTCTGGAACCCGTTTCCAAGTAATATCTTTCATTTTTTGCATAAGGATTGTAGCTTTGCTGTCGCTAGGCAGAACGATATTGTAAGCTGCGCCAGCTTTTCTTTCAGGGAATTCCTCTTCTTTCGGGAACAGATCCCTCCAGGTTTCAACGTTATAAGCTTCCAAAACCTCTTTCTCAGGCTGACTGAAGGTAGCTATCAGCATTTCCCGGTTGTTCTTGGTGAAGTAGTTTCCAGTTGAATCCTGGATTCCATCCCCGTAATGAACCGTAAGGTTCCAGTACAATCCAAGCCCCGACTCCTTCAGATAGGCATTTCCTTCTTTGTCCATTTTGTCTTGAGTTTCTTTTGGCACAATTCTCTTGCCATCCTGAACAATGTAGTCTATACCTTCAACGCCCCAGTTGATCAAGATCTGACCTTCTTCTGAAGCCAAATAGTCTAGGAACTTAATAGCGGCTACCGGGTCTTTGCAGTCTTCCGAGATGGCTATGCCATAGCCTCCATCAAAGCCCGCCGGCCAGAAGCTGGTATCCTTGTACTCCTTGGACATTGTAACCGGGTAATGACCGTAGGTCTGATCGAATTTGCCCTCCGCTTTTAGAGCGTTTTGCGCCTCCCCATAGTCCCAAGCAGGGTCGATCAGGCCGAGTACCCGCCCGGATGCAACCTTGGCTTTGAATTGATCTGTTTTCTGTACAAAGCTTTCCTTGTCCAGCAGCCCGATAGAGTTCATATGGTTCAGCCAGCGGAAATACTCTCGTTCCTCGGGACGACGGAAATGATATGTTACATCAAATGTTTCTTGGTCGACATAATACTCGCCGTCATCTGGCGCGCCTGTCGTAAAGAAGCCCATATTCGTTACCTGATACATATGCCAGTCGTCAGCATTGAGCGTAAGTCCGATGTTCGGATTGCCGTTCTCATCCGTAGGGTGTTTGTCCAGGTATTCCTTGATAACCTTCTCAAAATCCTTAACGGTGCGGATCTCAGGATATCCGGCTTCTTTTACAACACGGTGCTGCAGTTGGAAGCCATAATCGGGTTTGAGCTTGCGCTCGTCAATGGCAGACCAAGTTGGGATCGTATAGATCGCTTGATCTTCCAGACTGTATTTGGCGCGTACAATTTGATCACCCAGCATTTTCTTAATGTTCGGAGCATGCTCCTCAATCAAGTCTGTCAGGTCGAGAATCGCACCCACATCAACCAGCTTGCCGATGTCCGCTTTGGCCGCGATCAGATCAGGAACTTCACCCGTTGCTGCCATAATCGCTACCTTCTGTGTAGGATCGCCTACCGCAAACTCGGCATCCAATACGACGCCTGTTTTTTCAGTAATGATCTTGCCTATTCGATCCTGCATGTTATTCCAATTGGCGCTAGGATCTTGTGTGAAATAGGTTAATGTAATAGGAGATGCGCTGTTGTCGGCTGCATTTGAGCCATTAGATGAATTCTTTCCGTCCGTAGAGCTGCCGCTACAGCCGATAAGCTGGCTTAACAGAAGAACTGACGCTATGACCGAAATCGTAGTTTTCTTGAATTTCGTCTTCATAATATGAAACACCCCTTTATTTGATGAAAAGTACGGATTTATCAATCTGATGCATGAGAGAATGGCGCGCTTTGCCGATTCCCGTTTGCGTATCAGCTTTTTACAGCACCAAGCGTCATCCCTTTGACAAAGTATTTCTGCAGGAAGGGGTAGACGACCAGAATCGGAACTGTAGCAACGATGGTAATCGCCATTTTGACGGAATCCGGCGACACTTGCGCCATCAGCTCTGTCATATTGCCTCCACGCATGTTATTGGCATTGGTCGTTGTGCTTTGCAGCACTTTCATTAACTCATACTGGAGTGTCGTCAAAGCGTCATTGGAACCGTTAAAAAGATAGGTATCAAACCACGAATTCCATTGTCCAACGGCCAGGAACAGCGCAACTGTAGCAAGCGCAGGCTTGCATAGCGGTAGAATGATGCGCCAGTAAATTGTAAAGTCGTTTGCCCCGTCAATCTTGGCTGATTCTTGAAGGGCGAAAGGGAGGCCATCGATAAAAGAACGAATGACGAAGATGTTAAAGGCACTCACAAGTCCGGGTAAAATATAGACCGCAAAAGTGTTAATCAATTCCAGGTTCTTGATGAGGATAAATCCAGGAATCAAGCCGCCGGATACATACATGGTGATAGCCAGGAACGTCGAGACGAATTTTCTTCCCTGAAAATCTGTCCGAGCCAATGTGTAAGCGACCATAGAGCCACTGACAAGACCCGCCACTGTACCTGCGAGTGTACGGTACACCGAAATTTTGAAGCCAGTGAGCAAGCTACTGTAGCTGAAGATTTGCTTATAATTCTCCAAAGTGAATTTTCTTGGGTAGATCGTCACGCCGCCTCGAACCGTATCGACAGAATCATTGAAAGAAATGGCTAGTACGTTTAGGAATGGATATAGCGTAATAATAGTAATGATTCCAATGAGCAGATATACGACTATATCAAAAATCCAGTCCTGGGCAGATCGGGAGGCTGCTCTCGACCGTTTTGTCCTAAGGGTGGATACCGAATCGGCTGTGCTCATGTCTGAAGCCCCTCCTTTACTAGGATGCTTTTAAGTTTACATGATACTTTCATTAGCAAATTTCTTGAACATTCCGTTCGCCACAAACAGTAGGATCAAACTGATCAATGAATTGAAAATATTAATTGCCGTACCGAAGGAATATCTGCCCATAGATAAGCCGTAATTCAATGCATACAGATCCAACACCTCGGAGTAGTCCTTGACCATATGGTTGCCGAGCAGGAACTGTTTCTCAAATCCGATTCCAACGAGATGGCCGATCGACATAATCAACAGCACGATAATCGTCGAGCGAATGCCCGGGAGTGTGATATGCCATATTTGTTTCAAACGGCTGGCACCGTCAACCCTTGCAGCTTCATAAAGCTCAGGCCCGATCCCTGAAATGGCTGCCAGATAAATAATGGCGTTCCAACCTGTCTCCTTCCAGACATCCGCTGCTGTCACAATCCCCCAGAACAGGCGCCCCTGGGACATAAACTGAATCGGTTCATCAATGAGGTTCAGACTCATTAGCACAGCGTTTACAGCTCCGCCATCTGTTGACAGCATCTTGGTGACAATCCCTGCTGCAACTACCCAAGATACAAAGTGCGGCAGATAGGACACCGTCTGTACGAAGCGCTTCATGGCTTGAACCCGCACCTCGTTCAGCAATAGTGCAAACAGTACCGGAAATACAAAGCCTGCTACAAGACCCATAATACTCATAGCCATGGTATTTCTAAGCACCAAATAGAATTGATCATCACGGAACAGCATTTGGAAATGCTCTAGTCCAACCCATTTCTGTTCAAAAAAGCCCTTGCCTGGCTTGTAGTTTTGAAAAGCCATCGTCCAGCCCCACAGCGGCAAATACTGGAACACGAAAACCCAGATCACAAAAGGAATGGACATTAGGTAAAGATACTTCTGATTTTTAAACACCTTCCACTTTTGCGGCTTATTATTCAGCCCGCTGCTCGTTTGCTTCTCAAGTGTTATCGCTTTCATCTCTCTGTCTCCCCCCTCTCTTTCCTTAAGCATAAAGCATAGGGAAGTTAGGAGACATATCGCAGATTTCGTATAATTTCATTCTATAATCTACAATAATTTCAGAAACAATCATTTGTTTTCAGGATGTGTGATTAAAATCTGCTGACAGCCGATCCGAATCTGAGCTCTGATTATATACTCTGGTCTTTAGGTGAATCAGAAATTCGCAAGGTTTAAATAAACCAGCAGACGCTTGATCATAACGACAGCCTGCGCACGATCCACGTTCTCCTCCGGTGCAAACAATTCTGTCGATACTCCTTGTATAAGCCCTAAGGCTAATACTTCATTTACACTGGCTGCTGCCCATGCACTGACAGATGAAAGATCGGTGAATCCTGCCAGCGAATTGCCTGTCAAAGCTGGGTTCTGACCTGTAAAGGCCATCGTACGAGCGATCAACACCGCCATCTGCTCGCGTGTAACCTGAGCATTCGGCTGGAAAGTACCATCAGCAAAGCCGACCATGATCTTCGCCTCGCTTATAGCTTCAATAGCACCTGCGTACCAGCTCGTCCTCTCTACATCTGAGAACTTGCCTGTTGCTGGTTGTAAATCAAGTCCAATCGCTCTGGCTATAAGCACAGAAATTTCGGCCCGGGTAATGGGACGGTTTGGCGCAAATTGTCCGTAACCAATCCCGAAAACCACCTTTTGGTTCAACATCAGTTCAATATCGTTCTTAGCCCAATGGCTCTCGATATCAGTGAAGCTATTCTTTGGCTCCATGCCGGTAACATCATCGTTCTCCAAATGGCTTTTCTGCTCATCAGCTTCGGCCATCCCTGTCGATTCGCCATTCTCCGCCACAAACTTAAGATTGGAATACAAATCTGCCGGAAGCTCATCGAGCGTGATAACATATTCGTGATGATATACCTTATTCAAATGCTCCATCGTATTTGTTTTGCCATCTCTGATATAATGGCCGGTCCAGGTGCTGAAGAAGCTCCAGTCCGCACCGTATGCCTGAAGAATATCCGGATCAGGAATAGGGCCATTCTCCGCTAGCGCAGCCATTTTCTTATCGTTCACCAAGGATACAAGCGTCTCATATTTTGCGATGCTCGGATTGTAGTCGCCCTCAGGGTTGTAGATATCCACGCTTACTATGTCCACGATATCATCACCCGGATACCAGTCCTTCTTCTCGGAGTTCCATACCCAAATCAGATTGTTCAGCTTGTGATAATGGGTTAACCGATCATACAGCAGTCTATATAGCTGCTTCGTCGGCTCAGCCCCCTTTGCTCCCCACCAAAACCAAGTGCCCTCTGCCTCATGCAGCGGCCTCCATAATACAGGTACGTTCGCATCCTGCAGGCGCTTCAACTGAACAGCGATAGCATCAATATCCCGGAGCAGAAGCTGATAGTCCTCAGAATCCGGATGATTAAGAGCATATTCGACATCAAAGGTTGTAAATTCGGTGTAGAAGCCTCGCCACCACTCGTTACCAGGCTCATTTCCGCCGATTCCCTTCGGGGCATTCCAGTGCCAGCATAAAGATACAATACCGCCGCGTTTGTACCATTCGATCATCTTCTCGATCTCAGTTGAGGAGGCTCCATGATCGACGCGGGACGGAGAGTAATCCATCAAGTCTGTAGAAAAGATCGCTGGATATTTACCCGTCTGCTGCTTGATCCACTCCACATCTTCAAGCGTCTGCTGTCCAGAGATAATTTTCTGTCCATACTGACTAAGCAAGTAGCTCATCAGCGCTCTGGCTTCAGGTGTCGCTTCGGGATTGTTCAATGTGCCTGCCTTGTGCCCTTCGACAGGGTATTCTCGCCCGGAGTTCCCTATTGAGACGTCGCCTGACATGATGCCATCCTCTGCTTCACGCTTGTTACCGGATGCAGCTGCGTTAGCTGGTTCAAGCTTGATATGCTCTATGCCGTAGTAGCCCCAGCCACGCACAATTTTGATTGTATTGCTACCAGCATTCAGCAGCACTTTACTGACCATTTTTTCAGCCCGGACAGTCCCTGTTGCTGGCGCATCTAGTGCCAATTCCCCAGTGCCTGCACCATTGATCTCGATACTGGTTACTTTGTCCCCATAGCCTTCAGGAATGTAGTAGCCCAGACTGAGCTTAAACAATCCTGCTTCTGCAACGTCTACTGTAAATGTTGCGCTGCCGATGGGTTCTGTGGCGTTTGCAACTTCATCAAAAAAGTAAGAAATATAGCCTTCACCGTCATACAAAGTATCATCGTCTTCATTTACAGAGCCGCGCTTCTCAACTCCATAACCTTCTAACATAGCATCCGTATAAGTAACCGTTATGTTGTTAGTTGGATCGACAAACGGCCCATCCCCAATATGCATGCCAGCATCTAGTACGGCTGAAGAAGCCTCAGCCATTGAAGCTGTTGAACCAAGCATTCCCATCAAAATAACAATGCATAGCACAAACACAGAAAATTTCCTCTTCGCCTGTGCAGCCCTTGCCATAGAAATTGACATCGCTTTCATTTTTTTCTGCGTTCCCCCTCTCGTGCTACCACTATAAAGCATGTGGAGGGCATGGAGACATATCACTAATTTCGTATAATTTCATGCGATAATCCGCAGAGATTTCAGAAACAATCATAGATTTTCATTATGAATATTTATCTTTCAACTTTTTTTCTGATACGAGGAAGGCGACTGCCCCTCTAATTTCTTAAATTTATTGTGAAAGTAATTTACGTTCGAGTAGCCTACTTTTTCAGCCACCTCATACACCTTCAATCCCTGTGTTAGCAATTCCTTCGCTTTATCAATTCGGACTCTGTCGAGATAGGCGTTGAAATATTCCCCCGTGTGGCTTTTGAAAAGCTGACCGAGATAGGAGCTGCTGTAATTGAACAACCCAGCCAGCATTTCCAATCGCAGATTCTCATAGTAATGCCGTTCTATGAAGTCCAGCAAGCGCCTCATTTCGTTGTCCCGGCTAGTATAATCTGCGCAGCGGGCCAGCCTTTCCATAACAGCGGTTACATAGCCGACAAGATCCCGGATAAAGCGCTGACTGTAAATACCCGCTAGGAATTGGGCTGGTTCCCCCGGATAGATAGATTCCGACCAGAGGCGAGGGGAGACTTTTCGCAGCGTTTCATTCGCGAGGTAGAAGAATCGTTCACGAATCTCCGTTTCTCCTTTTCCTATAATCGCCATTTGCGCAGCAACTTCGTCCAAAAGGGAATGGATGCCTTCCGCATGTCCGACATCAACCAAATAATAGAGTCGAAAGGAGACCTCCTCCCCGTCCAGCAAGGAAGTATCCTTAGAACTGGAGGGCGCTTGGCGATAGCTTTCTGGAGTCTCCAATGTTAGCACCCTGCCTTTGTCATAGAAAAAGCTGCGTTCGAGCAGCGAACGGGCAGTACGGAAGGAATTTGTGATCTGATCCAGCGCCAGAACTGTTTCACCCGCTGCCACATCCATGTGGGTGCGAATCTCTCCGGATAGCATCTGTAGTTCTCTGTATAAATCGGCCCTGCCAAAATCGCCGACCAGTGTATTAGCGAGAAGCAGAACCGTATAAGGAGCAAAGTAGAGAACAAGGCTTTGGCCATCCGCTGCATACGCTGTAACTAAGCGCTCCCGGAAGCTGCGGATGCGCTCGTCCTCCTCCGGATGCAGACCCGGAAAAGAGATTAGCACAATCTGATATTTTGGCCAATCCATCCCTAATGATTTAGCCAGATTGTCTATGGAAACGTTTGCTAAATCGTGTGAACCGGACAACAGAGAATACACCGCCCATTCCGGCGATTTTGCATCCTGATGAACCTGCTTCTCCAGCCGATCCGCGGAAATCTGCTGGTGAAGCTTCTGAAGCAGGGCGGACAGCTCTTCTTTGTTGACAGGCTTAAGCAGATAACCTTCAACACCATATTGAAGCGCTTGGCGGGCGTACTCGAAATCAGCGTATCCGCTCAGCACGATCGCATGTGTGTCCCAGCCACGACGGCGGATTTCCTGAAGAAGCTGCAGCCCATCCATACCAGGCATACGGATATCGACCAGTATCACATCGGGAATCTGCTCTTCATCCACACGAAGTGCCTCATTTCCATTGGCCGCCGTTCCCATGATCTCGTACCCTAGTTCCTGCCAGGGTATCAAGGTTTGCAGTCCAAGACGCAGCTTTGGCTCATCATCAACAATCATCACTGTATACATTCGATCTCGTTCCCCCTCGGTATGCAAAATGTAATTTTTGTTCCTTCGCCCTCTTTGCTTTCAATCGAAAGCCCCGAGTTATTCCCAAAGGTAAGCAGCAGGCGATCATGCACGTTGCGGAGCCCAATCCGCCCCCCGGCTTCCTCCTCTTCCTTCAACTGTCTTTGCAATTCCTCCATCTTCGATGTAGAGATTCCTGCCCCATTGTCCTGAATTTCCACGTATACCTCTCCTTCCTCACCGAGTTCTGTTCGAATAGTAATCTGTGTTGATCCTTCCTCCTTGTGATCCAGCCCGTGAATAATCGAGTTCTCTACCAACGGCTGGATAATCAGTGGCGGAAGTTCAATATCTTCAGTGCCTTGCGCGACCTCCAATTTATACATAAGCCTGTCCTCATAGCGAAACTTTTGCAGCTCCAAATAGCAGCGTACCATATTCAATTCCTCGGAAAGTCGAATTTTGCCGTTGCCAACCTCAAGGCTGCTGCGGATCAAGCTGCTAAGCTGCCAGACAGCCTCCGCCAAATCCTCTTCTCCCCGGAGATGCGCCTCCATGCGAATTGACTCCAGCGTATTGAATAAGAAATGGGGGTTGATCTGACTCGCTAGCATTTTAAATTTGATCTCATTTTGCTTTTGCTCCAGCAGCCGTTTTTGCTGATTGCTTTCTTCGACTTCCAGCATCAGCTGACTAATCCGTTGAACCAGAGCGTTAAATTGTCTAGAGAGCTGTCCGATTTCATCCTTGCCGTCCAGATCCAGATAAGTATCCCAATGGCCGGAGCCGGTGCCTACTCTGGACATATGCTTGCTTAACCGCAGCAGCCTGCTAGTGATGAGAGATGCAGAGGACTGGACAAGCAGCACGGCGATGATCAGACAGCATATAATGACTAGCGCAGCCAGCCGGATAACCCCGTTTGCGTCCCGGACGATGTCCGACACTGTAAACACGGAAATGACGCGCAGCCCATTCCAGCTAGTCTCCGGAATTAGTGTAGAGATAACGACTTTGGATCGTTCTCCGTCCATATCGGCATCGAAGCTGCCATTACTTTGCGTCAAGATGTTCTCCCCGGTATGCACCTCTGCAAGGTTTTTTCCATATAAATCCGGACGGTTGGCTGCCACAATGTTGTTACGATCATCCACGATCATGGTAGAGAACGATTCTTGCTGAAGAATGGAATTGAGCAAGGCTGTATTGACGTTGATGACAAGTACACTATCCTGACCAGGCTCGTCCAAGTTGATTTTTCGCACCAAGCTTAGGTATTTCGTCTGATCTCGCTCATCCTTGATATATCCCCAGCCGGCAAGACCTTTTTTGCTCAGGGCTGTCTTATACCACTCAGCCTGCTCGGTCTGATCGTCGGGCTGCATGAATTCCCAGTTATTGAGCATGGTCGGGTTGGGCGTATAAAGCCGGATGCCCTTAACCTCTTTATATAACCGAATGTAATCCCGAATATCGGAATATTGCCGGTAGGTTTGGATGACCTCGAAATAGCTGTCATAGTTGCGGCTGGCTACGGATTTCATCCGGCTATCGTTGGACAACTGATAGGAAATGTCCAGCGGCACCTTGATGACTTCCTCAGTCCGCTTCCGGACTCGCTCTACATTATCCGTAGCCTGTTTAAAGGCATCCGCAATCATAATTTCCCGGAGCTTACCAGTCAGAAATATCCCGCTGATTAGGAGTGGGACAACGGCCACGGTGATAAAGGTCAAAGACAGCTTTCTCCTAAGCTTTATGTCATTTAGAAATCTGGTAAAATTCATATATTCAGCCCCCCTCTGGTTTTCAGAAGCCCCATAAAAACGACCCCTTTAATGAAAAGGGGCACGGAACGGCTATTAAATAATATTGAGTTTGTTATATTTTTATATAACATGTTATGAACTTTGTTATATTAATACAAAAAATGATATCCTGCTAGAATTTATTCGTCAATGCAATAACATAATTCTATAATTTTCAGTCTCAAAGTAACATGATTAAATGTGGTATCTTTGTTATATATATTTTAGTAATATATTAAATTTATTCATTGCATTGATGAGTGGTAAACTGCTCAAAAGCGGGATGTTTGAGACAGTTGGCGCAGGGGATCGCGTTCTACATGGCAAGCTGTTTATGGCGGAGGAGGTTCCGAATAATTTACTGCATTTAATTTGTGAATCAAACGATGCATTACGCCTAAAATCAGTAGATGACACGATGATCTTTGCCCAGACGAAGGGGTTTAACGCTTGGTTGTGGCTGGCGAAGGAAGTGACCAAGTCGCGAAGAGAAGTTCTATTTAGGCAACTTATAGACGATCATCCGGCGCTTGATTTACCTGGCGTAACAGGAGAGCCGTGGACGGCGGAGTATTTCGCCCAAATGTATTCGGAGGCCAGACGTATTCACTACGAGTCCTATATGGTGATGGAGTCGTATTATTGCCCTGAGGTTAAGAAGCCGATAGGTGTAATCGGCGAAATGCGCCGGGCTTGGCAGCAGGACGTGGATGTTGTGGCGGATTTTCTGGTCGGATTCTCTCAGTGGGCCTTTGAGGTAGAGGTGACTAAAGAGAGTCAAATTCCGGCAGCGGAGCGCATGATCGGAACAGGAAATTTGTATCTGTGGTGTGTAGATGACCATACAGTTTCTATGGCCAATATTGCCCATCGCTCCCCTAGACATGCTCGAATTAATTCCGTATACACCCCCGTAGCGCATCGTAAGAAGGGTTATGCCAGCGCCGTTGTTGCTGAGGTATGCTCCCTTCTTCGCTCGGAGAATCTGGTGCCGATGTTATATGCGGATTTAAAGAACCCGGATTCGAATAAGGTGTATCGAAGCGTGGGGTTCATTGAGGGCGGGAAAATTGCTGATTTTAAATTTAAGGATACATGGATCAACTGATCTACTTGTCTTGTTTTGAGACAATGGTGTTTCAACGCAGGTTAACCCGCAACTGCAATCTTAGTTGACCACTGCTGAATAAGCTGAAGTTGCCGAACAACAGGTTGCCGAAGGTTAGTTTTAATGGAGCATGACAGGTTAGGGCTAGTGCGGATAAAATGTTAAAGGATGTAAGGAAGGGTGAGAAAATTGTATCGCAAGAAAGTACTCCCTATGAGAACACTCAAGGGAGTACTTAACTATTTCTGTATGTGAAATATTATCTAATCGGGGATAGTTCCTCATTATTTTTAATTTTTTCAGAGACTGCTTGCACTCTTTTTCTGATTTCCTGTTTTTCTTGGTCAGTAAGTGTATCAATAAGTGCTTTTGTTTCGTCCGTAAGTCTAAAAGTATAGGGATTCGGTAAATTTTTATTAGTCCAGTAATTAAAACCTCTTTGTATAGCTGCCTGATCAGTTGGGTCATCAAAAAAAGTAGCGTACCACTTTAGTTGTGATGTTCCCGCATAAATTTGTACTGCACCAGCTGCGCTTTTTAATAATAACTCAGAAAACCCTGCAGCCCTGCCGACATATGCATAATGAATATTGCCGAAGTCTTCACCTGTTGTAACTAAACCATTAAATTTGTATTTTGCAGAATAACCATAAGTAGTTTTATAATCCCAATCACCGCCTGGCTTTACATGTTCAGCAAACTCAAAGCCCGTACCAAATGGATATGTGCCAAAGTCCCTTTGTTCTGTATACGCAAAGTAGGCTATATATGCGGCGTTATCTCTCATATGTTTGGAAAAGTCATATGTCATATCATCAATTGGTTCTGCAAGTGGACGAATCTCAGCAAATACTTGCGATGAAATACTAAATACTAATAGTAAAGATAATAACATAAATATTCCCTTTCTTTTTAAAATTTAAAAAACCCCCCTAATTTTGGTAATACATAAACATTACCATATTGATGGAATAAATACTATAATATACTATTAATATTCATTAATTGTTTGTCTATTTCATAGAGGGAGGGGTAAATTATTAAAAAAATTGGTCTGATCCTACTGCTGCTATCTCTATTGAATTGGCTTGTATTTTTAATATCCTTTTCTAATAGAGGCGCCTTTATGCGGCTCGAAGATATTTTTGGAAGTGATATATTTTCGATACTGCTTATCTTTTCAACAATCATTTTTATTTTATGTATTTTTGACTTTTATAGGTTTAATAAAGGGAGACACCTTGTTAGGGCGATTACCACAGTTATATTAAATGTATTGTTAATCATTTGGCTGCTATTTATCACTTTCATTGGTCATTTATCGGTATAGGTATTGCTGAAGGCCGCACTCGCCTCCTCGGAGGGGGTGTGGTTTTTTTCTGCCGGGATATCCCAATTTTAGGGCGACAAATCGATGGAATTAGTATAGAATCATAAATTAGGTAGGAGAGATAAATTTACTAAATAAGTTTAGTCACGGGAGAGCAGACCGCAGCATGACCCAAATTTTGAACAAAGGAGAGTATGACGATTTGAGAAAACTACAACGGTATTTGGCTGTAATCGTATCATGTTTGCTTGTTTTTTCTTCTTTTCCTTTGGCGGTTGATGCAGAAGAGGGGGGCGCTCCATCTCCTAGTATAATCGGCATTGCAAGTGATTGGCAGGGCAGCGTCTTCGGCGATGTGGGCGGAGACGACAAAATTACGCCTGCAAACTTTGAAATTACAGAGAACCCGGGGGGCGAGGTAACGCTAAGGAGTTCGAATGACAGGGGCAAAATTTCGAGCAGCACTGAAGGGATTGCTTACTACTTCAAGGAAGTGGCGCCCGATGCCGACTTTGAGCTGACGGCTACGGCGCAGGTAGATGCCTGGACGGCTAATAATCAGGTGTCATTCGGTCTGATGCTTCGCGGCAATGTACTGGATAACGAGAGTGCAAGTACATTTACCGGGAATTACGTTGCCGCGGGTGCTTTGGATCAAAAAATGAAAGCGCTTCATAAATCGCAAGGGGGTAGTCTGCAGAAGACGGAGGGCTTTGCCTCAGCCAGTTCTCCCGCCCCGGGCGAGGAATACCGGCTTAGCATTAAGAAATCAGGCAGCCTTTACGTCGTAAAGGTCGGCGACGAATCGGAAGCCATCTCGGATTTTACGGGGGATATTCGCTATGCCGGGTTGTATACAGCCCGGAATACGACCGTGACCTTTAAAGACATAAAGCTAAGCGTCGAGGGTACGGTGGAGCTCGGGGATTGGCAGTTCAGCGCCTTCGGCGGCAATACGAGCGATACCAAGAATCCGCCGCCCCTGGAACAAAGCGAAACTTCAGCAACGCTGGCAACGTACGGCGGTAAAATAGCCAGCGGCGATGAGGGCATGTCCTTTTACTTCAAAGAGCTGCCGGCTGAGGCGAACTTCGAGTTGAGGGCAAAGGCCAGGGTGATCTCGTTCAATAGCGACAGCAGCATTAGCACGCCGAACCAGAAGTCGTTCGGACTAATGCTTAGAGATGGCGTGGGGGCCCATGGCGATGCCGGGACGGCGACTTCGAACTATGTGGCCATCGGCCCATTGGATACGGTAATGAAAGGCTTCTTCAAGAGAGAGGGCGTTCAAACGAAACTGAATCAGCTGTCTGACATTCATGCGCCTGCTGCAGGTGAAATATATGATTTGCGCATTAAGAAATCGGGAGCGACCTACTTGCTAAGCGTCAATCAAGAGAGCGAGACATTGATGCTGGAGAATATGTTTACGGATACGCTCTTCGCGGGAGTATATGCCGCCAGGGATGCGGCGGTTGCCTTCAGTGACATCCAATTTCGTGTAGAGAACAGAACGGTGAGCGCCCTATCCGCCGATTCCAGCGCTATGGCGAAGACATCTTATTTAGTTGGAGAAAGTCTAGATTTAACGGGGCTTATGGTCAGGGCACAATACTCCGACGGCAGTGAAGAGGAGCTGCTGCCGAGTGAGTATATTGTTACGGGTTTTGATAGCAGCAAGGTAGGGCCAATCGAGATTACGATCCATTACAGCGGTGCAACAGCTAGGGTTCCGTTGCAAATTGCTCCGCTAACGGTGACTTCGTTAGCGGTCAAATACTACCCGGCTAAAACGGTTTACTATTTGGAGGACATTTTTGATCCGGAAGGCCTTGTCGTCCGGGCAGAATACAATAACGGCTTCAAGACGGCGGAGCTAACGAGTGATCAGTACTCGTTATCTATTGAAGGGCAGCAGGTTACGGAGCAGTCGCCGTATACGTTTAGACAGCCGGGAAGCGTGGAGGTGGCAATCATGTCCGAGGAAACACCGGGACTGATGGCGACTTTTGATGTGACGGTGAAGGCGGCAATTCTTACAGAGCTGGAGGTCAGGCAGCAACCGGAGCAAACGGTTTATTTTATCGGCGATGCATTGGATCTGGACGGGCTATTGCTGTACGCCAAGTATAGCGACGGCTCGGAAGTGCGGCTGATGAGGGGCGAATATTCGGCATCCTTCCTAGATACCGCCACTCCCGGGGAGAAGCAGGTTACTCTGCAGCACAAAGGGTTGACGGCTTCTTTTTCGGTGACGGTGAAAGTCAAAGAGCTGGTAGGGATCGAAGTGACGAATTACCCGAAGACGACATTTGATCGCGGTGATGCCTTTGAACATGCTGGATTAAAGGTTTCGAAGGTGTTCGACAACGGTGATCGGGAGGAACTGACGGACTTTACGCTCGATACCTCTCGGTTCGACGGACAGACGGCGGGAGCCTATGAAATTGATGTGATTCCAGCGGATACGTCGATCAGTCCGATTACGTATAAGGTGACAGTACGGGAGGAGTTGGCGCCGGAGTGGAAGTTCACAAATTTTGGTCAATCCACTTCGGCTAAGAACAATTATGCCACGATCCATGCAGACGGTTCGATCGAGCTAGTGGCTGCGGACGGCGGGAAAGTTACCGGAGATCACGATGGTATTACGTACTACTACACCGAACTGGATGCGGCCAAGGACAACTTCGTGTTGTCGGCGGACATTCAGGTCGTATCCTATGCAAAAAATCCGCATGATGGCCAAGAGTCGTTCGGTCTGATGGCGCGGGACGCCATCGGGGTGCAGGGCAACACCAGCGTGTTTGCCTCCAACATTGCGGCCGTTGGCGGATATAGCGGCGGGACGAGGGATGATAACGGCACGCAATTGTTCGTGCATACAGGCGTTGAGACGTCAGATGGTGCAGGCAGCCAGGGAATTCAAAAGATCATGCTGAAAAACGAGCGCCCAGCGGTGGGCAATACCCATCCGGCAGCGCCGTACCGCCTAACGCTTGCAAAGACGAACAGCGGCTTTACGGGCAAGCTGAACGACGGCCAAGAGGAGATTATTTTTACGCCGGATATTTTAAATGTGCAGGATTCCAAAATGTATGTCGGCTTCTATACGGCACGGGTCGCGACCATTGTCGTCAGCAACGTGGATCTGACTGTGACTGCTGCCGATACGGATGCGCCGAGAGTACTGCCGCCAGCCGAGCCGGTGGAGCCGCGTCTCGACGTCCTTTCCTTGGAGAAGACGCCGGAAACCGAATATGAGCTGGTGCTGCGATCAAATGTGGATGGCACGGTTATGGTGAAGCAAGGTCATGCGGTGATCCTGCAGGATGCCGCTGCAATCGCCGGACAGCGTCTTACGATCCCGGCTGTGCTGTCAGCTCAGGGTGACACGAATTTCAGTATTGTTCTTGTGCCGGATGATACGCAGAAATTAACCTCTTATGACAAAATTGTCCGGAATTTCAGCGTGACGAAGAAGGAATATGCAGCCGGAGAAGATATCATCGTGTCGCCGAACGGAACGAGCGGCGGCGACGGAACGGCTGAGCGTCCGCTCGATATCGATACGGCGATCAATTACGTGAAAGCGGGTCAGCGCATTGTGCTGCAGGACGGCCGTTATGTGCGCAGCTCCAAAATCGAAATCAAGAAGTATAATGACGGCAAGCCCGACGCGATGAAATATTTGGCAGCAGCGGATGGAGCAAGGCCGGTGATCGATTTTGATAAGAAATCGGAGGGCGTTGTGCTGAGCGGGAACTACTGGCATGTTCTGGGGCTGGACTTCACCCGTTCTGCAGGCAATACCAAAGGCTTCACCGTAGGGGGGAGCCACAACATCGTGGAGAACAGCAGGTTCTATGCGAACGGAGATACGGGGCTCCAAATCAGCCGCACGGATACGAGCGCCCAGGAGTTAGCGGAATGGCCGTCGTACAACCTGATTCTCAACAGTACGGCGTTTGATAATCGAGATCCGTCCGACAACAATGCCGACGGCTTCGCCGCGAAGCTGACATCAGGCGTCGGAAATGTGTTCCGGGGCTGCTTGTCCCATAACAATATTGACGATGGCTGGGATTTGTACGCGAAGGCGGGAACTGGCGCGATCGGCGCAGTGTTGATTGAGAACAGCGCTGCGTTCAATAATGGGTTTTTGACCGATGGCACGGTCGGCGCGGGAGATAAGAACGGCTTCAAGCTGGGCGGGGAGGGCATTCACGTTCTGCATGAAATCCGCGATTCCATCGCCTTCGGCAACGGAGCTTACGGCTTTACCAGCAACAGCAATCCTGGTGTCATTGCTATTAACAACATCGGCTTCAACAATGACGGAGGGAATTTGAGCTTTACGACATATTCGCACATTACGCCGGACTTTACGATCGACGGATTCCTGTCCTATCGGACGGCCGATATAGCCAAGGACAACTATCCGGCAGCGCTGGCCGCAGACAATAATTTTATGTTTGACGGCAAAGTCTCTAAGAACAAATCAGGCAAGACGTTGACAGACGCCCAATTTGCAAGCCTTGCTCCGGTCGTTAGTTATGAACGGGATATCGAAGGCAATGTGATCTGGGGCGACTTCTTGAAATTCATCGGCTTCCAGGAGCCGGGCAATCCCGGGGGAGGCGGCCCAGGTGGAGGAGATTCCGGGGGCGGCGGCTCTGACGGAGGCAACTCCGGTGGTGGCAATCCAAGCAGCGGCAACCCTAGCGGCGGCAGCTCCAGCGGGGGGGCGAGCAGTGCAGGGAATGGGAGTACAGGAGCAGGAAGCACGGGAGACGTTGGAGGCATGAAGCCAGAGGATCATTCGGGCAAACCTTCGCCAGGGCAAGACATCGGTCATGGAGATAGCGGCAGCGACCCATCCATTCCGGCAAGGCCCGCCATTACGCTCATTGATACGGCGGGACATTGGGCGGAAGGCAGTATTCGGGAAGCCGTGGCCAGAGGATTCGTGAACGGTTACCCCGATGGATCATTCAAGCCGAACGGAGCAGTTACCCGCGCTGAATTCGCCGTCATGCTGGCGAAGGCGCTTCAACTGAGCGAAGATGCCGAAGCGGCTTTGGAGCTTAGCTTCACCGACCGCGAGAGCATCCGGCCGTGGGCGCAAAACGCTATAGTCCAAGCTCTGCAGGCGGGCATTATCCGCGGGTACGAGGACGGCAGCTTCCGTCCGGGCAAGGAGGTCACTCGCGCCGAGATGATGTCGATGCTCGCTAGAGCAGCGGGTATGAAGATGGACACGGGGAATGTAACCAGCTTCGCTGACGATGAGCAGATTCCGGCGTGGGCGAAAGGAGCGGTAGCCGCGATGCAAGAGCAGGGGCTTATAGCCGGTCGCGATGACAACCGCTTTGCGCCGCAAGAGACGGCGACTCGTGCTGAAGCGATAACGATTATTCTACGGTTGCTGGAGCGTCAATGAACCGAGCATAACAAGCGCACTGCGTTGTATAATATGGTTATTCCATGGCGGTAAGCAGCGCCGTTTGTGAGGAGGAATTTCATTGATAGCAGACATCCGGCAAGCCGATGAGGTCTATATTGCACGTTTTGAGCGGCGGCTTAAGCATCCCATCCAAGAAGTGTGGTCTTGGTTGACCGAGAACGACAAGCTGGCCGAATGGTTCCCGGAGCTTCGGATCGACGATCTCCGCGAAGGAGGGGCCGTTATATTTGATATGCAGGACGGAACATTCGAGGAACTCCGGATTATCGAGCTCCAACCAGGCTCTGTACTGGAATATGTCTGGGGCGAGGATCTTGTGCGTTTCGAGCTGTACCCTGAGTCTGAGGGATGCCATCTCGTTTTTATCGAGAAGCTGCATCAAATTACGGATCATACCCCCAAGGATCTTGCAGGCTGGCATGTATGTCTGGATGTTATCCAGAAATTAATGGACGGGCAGACGGTAGAAGCGCGCCATGAAGAGTGGAAGATATGGTACGAGAAATATACGCAGATGCTATTGAAATAGGAGGGGCTTACCCCCAATGTCATTAAGATAAGATCAAAGACAAGACCGGGAGTAAAACTGGAATGCAAAACGGCATGGGAAAAAGCCCTGTGCCGTTTGTTTTTTGGTTCAAGCAAGAAAAAAGCGTACAGCAAACAAAGCGGATAGACTATCCGCTTAAAAATTGTTCATGTGAACCGAATTATGCTACTCTGTAGACGAAGCTAACAACTGATTTATAGCGAATTTTACGCGTATTCTTCTGCCCTGGGCGAAGGGGTCGAATCGGTAAAATGTTTTTGCGAATCAGTGCTTCAACATCGGGCGGGGGTTCATCATCCCTTGAGCGCAGGAAATATCTACAAACGTGAACGGCGACTGTGAAGTTGACTTGGTAGGAGTGCCGTTTATCCATTTGCGAAATGACGACGTGCGAGGTCATCATTTCAGCGAAATTGTACATGATCATTCTTGCAAAAATCTCTTGGATGATGAACGCTTGCTTCTTTGCGTGAAAATGGGTCAGGCCAACGGTATATTTTAAGGCCCGGAAAGAGGTTTCAATGCCCCATCGTAAGTGATAAATAGACTTGAGTTCATCGGGTGGGAAATCAGCGGCAGATAGATTCGTTATGACGGTTTCATATGCACCATTGAATAGGACAAAACGAACAACCCGAAAGGAGATTGGGTAATACAAGTTCTCCTGTCGATCCAAAAAATCAAAGGTAGAAGCAGAAGGGACGAACTTGTAAATCTCAGGATGAGCTTTGACCTCTTTGGTTTGTTTTTTGGTGAGTGTCAGATGAATGTCGCGATCAAACTCTCCGCCAGAAGGCAAACGCAAGCCCGAAAGAATGCCATTGGAATCCAAATCCTTTACCCTTATGACATAATTCCACCCTTTGCGTTCCAAATGCGCGAAATTGTTGTAACTTTCATAACCCCGATCGGCAATCACAATGGTTTTGCCTTTGATGGGGGAACGGTCAACCATAGTCGCCAGCGCTCTTCCCTCGTTGCACAACCTTCGTGGCTGAACAAGAGCATCCACGTAAAGTCGGTTACACAGGTCATAGGCTGCATTCAAATGCAGCAGGTTATAGCCTTTCGTGTTTGGTTGGCTTTGAAAATAGGTTTCCCTGTCCGTAGGATCCGTTGTGATATGCAAATCCGAACCGTCAACAGCAAGTAATCGATACCCTCGGTAATCCTTGATATCCGTATACGATTGCGTAAATTCGTGGAACAAGAATTCCACAGCAGACGGCAGGATTTTATTCCTCTGCTGAACAAAAGCAGAAGTAGTTGCAGTGTTTACGTCATAGCCCTGCGATTCCAAGAGTTCCTTATATATACTGTTGCCGCCCATGGAGATCAGGAGTTGCATCACGGTATCAAAGGGTGACTTTTTCCTTCGAGTGAAGTCCTATTCCGGGTTTTTGACATAGGGTGCTGGCGCGGCTGACATTTCTCGGATGAGGGATGTCAGCGTTTCTTTTAGCGAATTCGCATACTCATTCATTGGCGAAACCTCCTCGTTTTTTCAAGGGGCTTCGCCACGCACTTCCATCCACTTGTCAAGTCCTTTTTTCTTTTGCATGCAAAAAAAGAGCGGGCCATCTTTTCGATAACCTGCTCTTTTCACGATATTTGGATCTGCGCCCTAACTTAATGACATTGGGCTTGCCCTTCCTTCTTTTTTGCGTATTTAACAACTTTTCGAAAGTTAGTGAGGAATCGTTGTAAGTCCAGAGCAGGTTGAGTATGATAGGGGATCACAGGACTATAACAATTATAACAATTTATCAAATGAGGAATTTATCTATGGCTGAAAGAAAATACGATCAATCGCTGCGGATTAGAACGGTTGGCATGAGGGAATGGCGGAATGGAACGGTGCGTTACCACCGGTACGAAGCAACGCCCTACAAGGCACTAGATAGGTTGTTTCAAGTGTATAAACTGAACGAGTCGGACAAAGTTGTAGATTTTGGGTGCGGGCGGGGCCGGGTGTCCTTTTATATTCATCATCGATTTCAAATTCCCGTAACGGGCATCGAGGTTCATGAGAAGACGTATGAGGAGGCTCTTCATAATAAGGGGAGCTACAGGCAGCAGACAGGGCATATCCACGCCCCGATCCGCCTAAAGTATGGGCTCGCGGAGCAGTATGAAATCAAAGAGACGGATAATACCTTTTATTTCTTCAACCCTTTTTCTATTGAGATCTTCAGGGAGGTCGTCGAGAATATTCTTCAATCCGTCCAGGAGAAGCCGCGCACGGTCGATATCATCCTTTACTATCCTGTTGCGGAGTATAAACAGTTCCTTCAGATGCATACCCCATTTAAACTAATCAATAAAGTAACCGTTCCTGGTGCGACGCAGAAGAAAGAGAAGTTTCTGATCTATCGCCTAAAAGACAATCAGACGGGCTAAGCTTTACTGGGGCCCATAAGAAAGATGGCATATGACCCGTTAAGGGTCATTTCTGTTTTGCCAAGAGCGAGCTGATCATTAACAGGTGATTATATTCACAATCTTTTTCGCCGAAACATTCTATCATGAACGTAAGCTGTGGCTGTGTTTCACCGGGAGTACGGGCTGGCTGCAGAGAGGAGGACTGCGTATGAAATATTCTATCGGTGAGTTTGCTTCGATGGTAGGCGTGACAACAGATACATTGAGGCTGTATGAGCGGCATGATATTATACGTCCATTGAAGAATAACCAGAACAATTACCGATTCTTTAATGATTTGGATGCTAGGGACTTGCTAATGAGCAGATGGTACCGCAGTATGCAAATTCCGCTGCATGAGGTTGCTTCCCTTATGAAAGAAGCTTCCTCCAACGAGATTATCGATAAGGTGGCCGAAGCGCGGGATCAACTGGAGATGGAGATAAAGAGGAGTACAATGCTCTTGAATAAAATGAATGAGATTCAAGCAGAGCTGGGGCAGATCAGAGAATCTATGTATCAATGTCAAATTAGGAAGCTGCCTGGGAGGTTTCGGATCAGGCAGACGTACAAGAATGATCTGTTGAAGAAGGAAGAATTAAAGTGCGTGGTGCAGGATTGGATGGAGAAGCTGCCCTACACTTATTATTCCTTCAAGATGGAAAATAAGGATCAAGCGATTGGATATGACGTTACAGATTATAGCTGGGGGCTTACATTGCTTGAAGAGGACAGTGTGCGGCTTAATGTGGTCATGAATGACAGCGTTGAGTACTTACCCCCGGCAACCTGCATATGTGCAGTCATTGTCAGATCTCAGGAAGAATTTATAAGCAGCGACTCTTTTCAGTTTATGCTGGATTACGTGGAGGAGCATGGATACTCGTTAGCTGGAGATATTACGGGCAAAATTTTGCTCAATGAGAAGCTGTCTGATCACAGCCGAACATATTTGGAGATATATATTCCGATTTAGCGATTGCTGGAGCGGACATAGTTCATATCTCGTGGATAAATCCCTGAGTTCATCGACTTTGATGGACTTTGGGATTTTTTTCACATATCCTCCATTGACCTTGGAGCAGCACCAATGTTTACAGTGGTATCGTATCTTTATCCCCGAAGACGGGACATTGAACAGGATTGAACAGAATAGGGGGAGAACACCAATGCGTCAAAAGACAGTCCACAAATTAACCATCATTGCGCTATGTTTCGTACTGATGCTGACGATTTTGAGCGGGTGCAGCGGTGATAATGCTGCCAAGCCTGCGGGATCGGAATCGTTGAATCAGGAGCAGGAGTCCAGTGCAACGGCAAGCTCTTTCAAACCGGGTACGTATACGGCGGAAGCGGAGGGGAAGGACGGGAAAATCCAGGTTGAAGTTACCTTTGATGAGTCAGAGGAAATTACAGAAATTCGCATCGTAAGCCAGACGGAAACGGCTGGAATCGGCGATACCGCCATTGAGAGAGTCAAGGAACAAATCATAGCTGGGCAAACCCTGGCGGTGGATGCCGTCAGTGGAGCGACAGAAACGAGCAGTGCCCTGCTCAGTGCGGTAGAAAATGCCGTTAAGCAGGCGGGTGCGGATGTGGAAGCCTTTAAGGGAAGAGCGGTTCAAAAAGCCGGAGCTGGGAAGGTTGAGCAGTTAACGGCGGATGTGGCCGTAGTGGGTGCAGGGGCTTCCGGGGTATCGGCTGCCGTATCGGCCGCAGATCAAGGTGCGAAGGTCATCATTATCGAAAAGACCGCCACGATCGGCGGGGCGAGCAATTTATCCTGGGCCGGGAAGTTCTATAATTCCTCAGCTGCTGTGGAGAGTGGGCTGAAGGTGAATGTGGAACAGGAAATCGCCGACTGGATTGTGAACAATCATTGGCGGGTCGATGCGGCTGCAATTCGGCAGTATGTGACGAAGTCAGGCGACACGTATGATTGGTTGGCGGAAAAAGGATATAAGACGACCTTCCTGAATTTCGCCGGGGAGCAGCTTCATGTTCTGCCAGCCTATGAGACACGGCAGGAGACACTGAGGGCAATGCTGTCCGCCTCCGTTGAGAAGCAAGGCGGACAGGTGATCACGGAGACGACCGCCAAGCAGCTCATGACCGATGATAGCGGCCAGGTTGTAGGCGTGATCGCTGAGAAGGCTGACGGAACTACGCTGGAAATTAGCGCGAAGAGTGTCATTATGGCGACGGGTGGTTATGCGGCGAATAAGGAGATGGTGAAGGAGAGCTTCGGCTTTGAAGGCGTGAACGGCGGCCTTGGCCAGAACATCGGGGAAGGCTTGAAGATGGCATGGGAAGCAGGCGCGAAGGTACCGGATAACTTCGGTGGACAAATGCTGCACCAGACTCTGGCGCGGGCAACGGATACGTTGAAAACGCAATTTACGCCTTATGAAGCCAGTTATCCGCTAATGCTCACTTATTTGCCTAACTTTATGAATGTAGGCCCTTCGGGGGCTAGATTTAGAGATGAAGCAGCAACGCTTACTGCGGTAGCTGCTGCGAATACGAGCGCGTTTAATGGAGCTTATCATCTTGTGATCGTCTCGAAATCGCAGCTGGACGCACTTATGGACAAAGGGATGAACGGCGTTAACGCACCGAAGTTGCCGGGCATGCCGCCCGAGTTCTACGCTGCCTTCCAGGATCAGTTCACTTTGGACAATCCTTGGAGTAATGCTGATCAGGTTTTCGAAGCGATGGTGGAGAACGGGGATGGCTATAAAGGCAATACGATTGAGGAACTGGCTCAAAACGCTGGAATGGACAGGGATGTCCTGCTGGATGCATTCCATAAATATGAGGAAGCAGCGAAGAGCGGCGTGGATACCGAGTTCGGTAAAGCCAAAGAGTATTTGCTGCCGATGGGAGAACAAGGGCCATACTATGCGATTATCGCAGAAATCAATAATCTGGGCTCTGTTGGTGGACTATTGGTCAATACGAATTTCCAGGTTCTGAATGACAAGCGCGTGCCAGTCAAAGGCTTGTATGCGGTAGGTTTGGAATCGGAAGGTGTGCTGTTTAACGACACCTATGTCGGTAACGGTGTTGGAATCGGCTATTCGTTCACCTCGGGACGGCTTGGCGGGGAAAGCGCGGCAAAGAGTGCGCTAGCCCAATAGACTATAGCGAAAAGGGAGCTGCAAATGAATGCAGCTCCCTTTGGCTTCGCTAAACCTCTTTCCCGGATGATAATTTGATCAGATCGCTAACAGTAACCAATCTGTATCCCTCGGCAATCAGCTCTCCGACTAGAATCCGCACCGCTTCCACCGTTTGCGAGCGGTCGCCGAAGCCGTCGTGAAAGAGCAGCACGCTGCCGGGGGACAGGCTCTCCTTCGTCTTCTCGACAATATGGCGCACACCTGGCTGCTCCCAATCCATTGCCGCCCCGTTCACAGCTCCAATCAACGTATATCCCCGACTGGCAATAAACTCTTCCGCCTGCGCATTCGAGTCAAAATACGGCGGACGAAAGGTTAGCGGTTTGCTGCCAATCGTCTCCTGGATCAGGTTCTCCGTCCGGATGACCTCATCGGCGCATTCCTGCTCGCCGAGCTTCGATATGAAAGGATGTGTATAGGTATGGTTGCCGATTTCATGCCCTTCGCTATATACGGTTTTTGCAAGCTCGGGATACTGCTCGATCTGGTTTCCGATCATGAAGAAGGTCGCTTTCGCTGAGGTGCCGGATTGCCGAAATACATCCAGAATTTGTGGGGTATATATAGGGTTTGGGCCGTCATCAAAGGTGAATGCCACCACCTTCTCATCGGTTATGAACTTATGAATTACTGCTGAATTCGACATGCTACAAGCCTCCTTGTTCTTTGTGCGAACGAATCACATTTATTAATTCTGGATGTTTCTTTTTTAATCCTCCTTTGATAGAATCAGCTTACTTAAGTATCCTTCACCGCAGCCAAGATATTACAATTGATGAATGCGCTTTCATGATCATTGAACTGGGAGGCAGGTCAGTATGCTGAATGTATTGCTGGTAGATGATGAGCCCTGGGTTCTCGAAGGGCTGAAGACGATGATAGCTTGGGAAAAATACGGGTTTCATGTTTGCGGCGAAGCTTTGAGCGGGAGCGAGGCACTCCTGATGATACAGACTCAACGTCCTGAGCTGGTGATTACGGACATCAATATGCCCAACCTGAGCGGCCTTGAGCTGATCGAGCAGTGTAATCGATTGCTGCCGAAGCCGCCTAAATTCGTTGTGCTCAGCGGTTACGATGATTTTGCTTACGCTCGTTCAGCGATGCGACAGAAGGTTGCCGAATACTTGCTGAAGCCTATTGATGATGACGATATTAATACCTTGCTGATCAGGCTGAATGCAAGCATACAGGAGGATAGAGCCTCGGAGCAAAGACAGACGGAGCAGCAGCTGTTTGTCGTGAACAATTTTATCAACCGCTTGATCCAAGGCGAGTCCAGTGAGCGGCTGCGACAGCAGGCGGCGAGGATGATGGAAATGCAGGAGCAATCCGAATTGCAGTGCATTCTGCTGGATGCCATGCCAGCTCCTATGGACTTGAGCGCATGGGCCGCGGCGTATTTCCCTTTGGATAACGTTCACTCCTTCCAGGATCCCTCCGGCAGAACAGGCTTATTCGTTCAATCGAATTCCTGCTTGGACGGCAGGGTAGGAGAGGCCGCTTTGGAGCTGCATAGGCAGCTATCGGCACATTCTGGGCAGCCCGTCACAGTGGCCGTTAGCGGTAAAAGCAGCGGGATCGATAAGATTAGAGAGCTGTATAGGCAAGCAGACGAAGTGCTCAGAGCGAAGCGTGGTCAGGGAAGAAATGGACTATTCTACTTTTGCGGCGATCACCAGGGGCATACGAGGCATGAGGCGCACAAGGAGAAATTCGACCAACTGTTCGATGCGATCACTGGGGGAGAGTTGGAATCTATTGAGGCGTGCGTAAAGGAATTCATCGCTTCCTTTGCTTGCCGCCTATCTGAGATCGAGACGGCAAAGTCATATGTGGTGAATTTAGAGTGGATGCTTTGCGAGCGGGTTGCCGAACTCGGCGGAGATCCAGATATGCTGATGGCAGAGTTGCAGACGGAGCATGGGGCGCTGGGCGAGCTGGCAGATTATTTTCTCATGGAGCAATACGTGCGGCAGTTGTGCGTACGAGGAGTCTCCAAGTTAAGCAAATTAGAACGGGAGAACGAGTGTAATACGATATTCCATGTCATCCAGTACGTGGATCGGGAGTTTCGCAGCAAGCTCCAGCTTCAGGAACTGGCCCGGCAGTTTCACATGAATGCAACCTATTTGGGGCAAGTATTCAAGAAGAATACGGGGCAACCATTTAACGCCTACTTGAACGACAAGCGGATTGAAGAAGCCAAAAGATTACTGAAGCGAACCCAGATGAAAATCTCCGAGGTTGCCGTGCAGGTCGGTTACCCCAATACGGACTATTTTATAAATAAATTTAAGCTGAGTACAGGAATACTGCCCTCGGTATATAGGCAGGAAGATGGAATAAAGGCAGCTACCGAATCAGGAGGATTTACCGATGCCTGAAAGAAAGTTCAAGCTTCGAAAAATAGTAAATGATATTCCGCTGAATTATAAGTTTTTTCTCGTTTTTTTCATCGGTGTGCTTCTTCCCATCATACTCATGAATCTATTATTTATGGATCGCATGTCTCATTTGATCATGTCCAGAGAGGAACAGAACCTGGAGATTTCGCTAGAGCGTGCCAGGAAGGATATTCACGACTATCTTGATGGGGGCGTGGCGGTCAGCCATGCCTTAAGTCGGGATCGGACGCTGTATGAGATGCTGGATCAGGTGTATGAGGATCAGCTGGACTTCTACGTAGCCTTCGATGAGCAGCTTCGCCACCGGGTGACCAGCTACATGCCGGTGAACAACCAAATTCAGCGCATCACTATTTTTACGGATAATCAGTCCATCGTAAGCGGAGGAAACTATCAGGCTATTAACGAGGAAGTCATGAACAGTGACTGGTATAAGCTGTGGAAGAAATCGAATGAGCGCGTCATGGTGGCGGCGTACCAGGCGACGAATAGCAGCGACAAGGCTTATACATCTCCCTATTTGAGCGTTATCGAGAAGATGGATTACATAGATCATTTCGATACCTACGAGAAGCTGCTTAGAATCGATATTGATTTAAGCAAAATTTACGATGTGATCGTGCGGGAAAGGGATTATTTGAATCTTTACCTGGTTAATGAGCATAACCAGATTATTATGTCGTCAGAGAGCGGTTACCAGAGAGGCAGACTGGATCCGTATCCTATATTTCAATTGCCGAAGCAGTATAGCGAGGAAGATGTACATATGGTTTCGATTGGAACGGCCAAATATGTGAAGGGTTGGCGGTTGATCGGGCTCGCTGAGGGTACGCGAATTACAAAGGCAATGCTGGATATGCGATTATTCATCGGGGCAATGGCTGCTGCCGTGACTTTAACGGCTGCGCTGTTTATTTATGTCATGCTGAGATCCTACAATTACAGGGTTAAACGGCTATCCCGGCACATGCAGAAGGTGTCCAACGAGAAATTTGATTTGATTCAAATCGATGAGGGGCGCGACGAAATCGGCGGCTTAATCCGTAATTTCAATAGGATGACCACGAAGATCAATTCCCTGATTAATAACGTCTACAAGCTGGAGATCCAGAAGAAAAGCTTGGATATGGAGCGCGTCCGTGCGGAGCTGAATTTTATGCAAAGCCAAATGAATCCCCATTTCCTGTTCAACACGCTGAACGCGATTCTGGTCGTATGCACTAAGAATAACTATTCGGACGTGACTGACATTATCAAAAGCTTGTCCAAGCTGCTGCGCAGGCTGCTCAGCTGGAAGGAAGACGTTGTAACACTTGAGGAAGAGCTCATGTTCATTGAAATGTATTTGAAAATCGAGAAATTCCGGTTCCGGGAAAAGTTCGATTATCAATTCGAAATTGAAGAGGAGACGCTCTCGTATAAAATTCCAAAGATGAGCATTCAACCGCTTGTCGAGAACGCCTGCAAGCATGGCATTCAGATGATCGACGGACTGGGCATAGTGCGGATTAGCACCGCAATAAGAGATGGGCGTCTTCGCATTGTTATTGCGGATAACGGAAAGGGGATGGAGGCCGCCAAGTTGCGGGAGGTCATTCTCGCCGTGCGAAATGAGAACTCCTCGGGAACGAGCATCGGCATTCGCAATGTGTATCGGCGGCTAGAGCTGTATTACGATGACCAGGTTCGCTTTGATATCGCTAGCCAGCCTGGGCTGGGGACAGAGATAAGCTATGAAATCCCGCTTAGACTTCTTGATCACACATAGCCAAGGGGGCAGAGGCAATGATGACTTTTAAAGTGCTCTTGATCGACGATGAGCCCGGCGCGCTGGAAGGAATGCAGCTGTGGATCGATTGGGAGAGGATCGGGTTTACAGTTTGCGGAACCGGGAGCAACGGAGTAGAGGGGTTGCGGATGATCGAGGAGCTTCAGCCCGATTTAGTCGTTACCGATGTCAATATGCCGCTCATGGACGGGCTTGAAATGATAGCCGTCTGGCAGGAGGAGCATGGTCATCGCGTGCGGTTTGTTATTCTTAGTGGGTATAGCGAGTTTGAATATGCCCAGAGAGCGCTGCGTTATGGCGTAAATAATTATTTGCTGAAGCCGATCATTTCCGAAGAGGCCGAGGAGGAATTGGCTGAGATCTATGAGGAGCTGGTGCAGGAGACAGAGAAGCGGAGCTTCACTCAAATCGCCTCTTATGAGGAGATTGCCTCGCGGATCAAGGATATCCTGCATGAACTTCCTCTGGATCAGGCGGCAGCTAAGGTTCTAAATCGGGTATCGGAGCTCCGGGAGGCTTGGAATTTCTGCCTCGTACAGACGGAGCCGGCCTCTTTCGCCGAGCTGCGTGGGAAGGCCGCTGCCCTGCTGTATCAAGAAGAGGCGATGTATTTGATAGATTTAGACATGAACCGCTTCGGTATTGTGTACGGCTATGCTCCAGGCCAAGGTGTAGAGCATCCATTCTGCCGGATATTCCAAGAGCTGATGCGGCAATATTCCGGAACACGCGTATTTATGGCTGTCGGAGCCAATGCGAACACGCTGCTCCAAATCGGAGACAGCTACCAAACGGCTAGGGAAGCGATGGTTTATAAATTTTATGACTCAGGGTATGACCGTATTTTTCAATATGAACAGATTTCAAAGCGGCTCCTGAATTATCACTATGATCAGCTGCAGCTGGTGGAGGGAATTCTTGGGACGATTACGCTTCTGGATCAAGCTGCTTTCCAGGAGGCGATAGATTCGGCAGCCCGCAACTTTCGGGAGATGCTCGTTGCACCGGAAATCGTCAAGAAAGTCGTCATTCATATCATGTGCAAAATTATGGAATATTTGAAGGAGACGAGCGAGACGAAGGCCGAGCAGCTGCTTGAGAGATACGAGCTTCCCGGGCTATCGGATTCGGTATTTATTATGGACGATCTGATGGACCTGCTTCGATCATGCGGTATGGACGGGATCGAGCTGCTGATGATGGAGCAGTCCAGGCAGTCGCAGGGGATCGTGCAGGAAATTAATGAATATATTCGCGAGCATTATCGCGAGCGTATTACTCTAAAGAAGCTGGGCGAGATTTTCTATATGCATCCGGCTTATTTGGGGCAGCTGCTTCTGAAGAAGAATGGAATCAGCTTTAATGAGCTTGTACATAATTTGCGGATTGATGAAGCGGTGCGCTTGCTTAGCCAAAGCCAATTGAAGAACAGCGAAGTAGCGGAGCGTGTCGGTTACAGTCACTATGGCCAATTCTTCAAACAATTTGAAATCCGGATGAAGATGTCGCCTAATGAGTATAAAAACACCATGTTCTAATATTTTTAGGGTTAATGCTTTAATTGTGTTATAGTTCGGCGTTAACAGCGCTTCTAAAATAAAGATAAGTTACATGAAAGGGCTTACAAGTCTGCTTGTGTAGCTAAAAATTTTTGCGGAGGTGCTTTTTACAATGGGGGGTACATCTAAATCATTGTTTCGGTTAGGCACGATCCTACTGCTGTCGCTCAGCATTATTCTTGCGGGCTGCGGCGGCGGAGATGCCAAGTCGAATGGAAACAAAAATAATAATCCGGAACAGACAGCGACCGGGAATAATGACGGCAAGGTAGAGCCATTCGAAATCAGTATCTTTATCGGGGAAGCTGGCCAACAGCCGACGCCAGACAATAAGGTGTACAAGAAAATTAAAGATGAGCTGGGTGCCACGCTGAATTTCGAGTTCCTGGCAGGGGATATTGACCAGAAGCTCGGCGTAATGATTGCTGGATCAGACTATCCAGATATGATGACTGGAAATACGAAGCTGACGGCAGCCGGCGCTTACATACCGCTGGAGGATTTGATCGAGGAGCATGCTCCGAATCTGAAGAAGCACTATGCGGACTATTGGAACATGATGAAGGATCCAAATGACGGACATATCTATATCTTGCCTAACTATGGCGTGTTTAATGGTAAATTGGGCAGCAGTTGGTACGCCGGCCCGGCCTTCTGGATTCAAAAGGCGGTGCTTGAGGAATTTGGCTATCCGCAAGTGAAAACGCTGGACGAATATTTCGATTTGATCGCGAAGTATAAGGAGAAATATCCGACGATCGATGGAAGTCCGACGATCGGGTTCGAAATATTGAACTATGACTGGAGAAACTGGGGATTATTCAACGCACCGCAGCATTTGATCGGCCACCCGAACGATGGCGGGGTAGTCGTGAAGGACGGGGTAGCAGAAATTTTCGCGGATAAGGACTACGCGAAGCAGTATTACCAGAAGCTGAACGAAATAAACAGCCTAGGGTTGCTTGATAAAGAGGCCTTTGTGCAGAACTATGATCAGTATATGGCGAAGTTGTCCAATGGCACGGTACTAGGGATGTTCGACCAGCACTGGAACTTCCAGAGTGCAGAAGATTCTCTGACTACGCAAGGAAAGCTGGAAAGAACCTATGTCGGGCTGCCTCTAGTATATGATCAGAACACAAGGGATCATTACCGCGACCGCGCGCCGCTGAACCTGAATAACGGTTTTGGAATCAGCGTCAATGCCAAAGATCCAGTGAAAATCCTTAAACTCCTCGATACACTCATTACGGAAGATTGGCAGAAGATTCTGTCCTGGGGCTTTGAGGGAGAAGATTACATCGTCAATGAAGAAGGCCGTTTTATGAAAACCCAAGAGCAGCGGGATAATTTTACGGACGGAACCTGGAAGCTGGCCAACAAGGCCGATACATTCTTTAAATTTGCTCCGAAGATTGAGGGCAGCTTCAGCGATGGGAACGCTACGGATGCAGCTGCTCAGCCTGAAGAGTATAAGGCAGGTTTTAAAGAATACGACCGGAAGTTCCTGGAGGCTTATGGCTACGATTCATATGTCGACTTCTTCAGTGAGCCGCCTGAGAATGCTGTATCCTACCCAGCTTGGACGATCGATCTCGTCGAGGGCTCCGAAGCTAAAGTCGTGAACACGAAGCTGAATGATTTGTCGACGAAATACCTGCCGCGGGCGATTCTGGCCAAGCCAGGCGAATTTGAGGCGGTATGGAACGAATATACGTCAGAGGTCGGCAAGGTTAACGTGAAAGCTTACGAAGACCGCATCAATGAGCAAATCAAGTGGAGAATCGATAACTGGAGCAAGTAAGGGTTTGAGTTGACATCAGAAGTGGGGGGCGGCTTGCCTTCCACTTTCTGAAATAGCTTGTGGGGAGAGCAGCTAGCATGGATGAGACCTTACCGAAAAAGAGAGCCGTCCGAAATCAGAAAAAGAAAACGCCGATTACCTGGTCGCTGATCAAGAGTCAGCAGCAGTTAATATGGATGTCCGTTCCGTTAATGCTTTACATTATTCTGTTCGCTTATGTCCCGGTCTGGGGCTGGACGATGGCATTTCAAGACTATAAGCCAGCTCGCAGCTTTAGCGATCAGACCTGGGTAGGATTTAAGCATTTTAAGTTTCTATTTACGGATGACAGCTTTCTGAGAGTACTGCGAAATACACTTGGAATGAGTATTATCAATCTCATATTGGGCTTTACGACCGCTATTATTCTGGCATTGCTGCTGAATGAAATCAAGAAGGTGTTATGGAAAAGAACCGTGCAGACGATTTCGTACCTGCCGCACTTCTTGTCCTGGATCATCGTAACGGGAATTGTCGCAACTTCCCTGGCTTCTGACGGTATCGTGAACGATATATTAATGCGGCTACATATTATTGACGAACCAATTTTGTGGCTCAGTGAAGGGAAGTACTTCTGGGGCGTCGTTGGCGCTTCGCATGTGTGGAAGGAAGTCGGATGGAATACGATTATATATTTGGCCGCGATGGCGTCGATTGACCCTGCACTGTATGAAGCATCGGAAATTGACGGTGCAAACCGGTATAAAAAGATGCGTCATATCACGATTCCAGGTATTAAAGCAACGATCGTCATCTTGCTAATCATGAGCATCGGGCATATTTTGGAGGCCGGATTTGAAGTGCAATATTTACTTGGGAATGGGCTTGTCGTCGATTGGTCGGAGACTATTGATATATTTGTATTGAAATACGGTTTAGCTCAAGGCAACTATTCCTTAGCTACCGCCGGGGGAATCTTTAAGACAGTCGTCAGTGTAACCATGCTGTTCATAGCGAATTGGACTGCCAAGCGACTAGGGGAAGAGAGGCTGATATGAGTATGGGGAATCAACAGATCAGCCCGCAGCGCATGACAGGTGTTCCTAAAAAGAAAGGCTTGGGATTGGGACGAATTGAGCCGATTCTATTTAATACATTCAACACAATTTTTATGATTTGTCTCGTGATTGTGACCTTATATCCCTTCCTGAATACGATCGTGGTTTCGCTTAATGCGGGAAATGATACGATTCGAGGCGGAATCTATTTGTGGCCTAGGGAATGGACTTTGCAGAACTACAAGGCGGTCTTTGCCTCGGGAACGATTTACAATGCATTTTGGGTATCGGTAGCTAGAACTGTTCTATCCACGCTGCTCAATATATTTTTGACAACGATGCTGTCTTATACGCTGAGCCGCCGGGAATATGTTTTCCGCAAGCCGATTACGCTGGTATTTATTCTTACGATGTATTTTAGCGCGGGACTCATTCCTGGGTACTTCCTAATCAAGGAACTGCATTTGCTGAACAGCTTCTGGGTATACGTTCTTCCATCGATGATCAGTGCATTCAACATGATTGTGATCCGAACCTACATCGGGACGATTCCGGAGAGCTTGGTTGAATCGGCAAGGATTGACGGAGCCGGCGATTTCAAAATTTTTATTCGAATTATTTTTCCGCTATGTAAGCCGGTGCTGGCGACGATCGCCCTCTTTGTAGCGGTAGGAGCTTGGAACTCTTGGTTTGACGCATTTATTTATACCTCTTCCAAGCAAGAGCTGAGTACGCTGCAATACGAGCTGATGAAGCTGCTGTCCTCCAGTATGAATTCCAATAACAACCCTAACGTGGCAGCAGGGGCGGGAATGACGCAGGACACCGCTAAATCCTTGGTGACTCCGTTGTCGATTCGGGCTGCGGTGACTGTCGTGGCATCCGTGCCTATTCTTGTGGTGTATCCGTTTATGCAGAAGTACTTTGTCGTCGGGCTGAACGTAGGGAGTGTAAAGGAATAAACGGAATGACAGGGTAACGGAATAACGGGGTATGATGACCTGGATCGGATCAGTCAGGAGGAATTTAAATTGGGTAAGAGAAGTATGCGCACGGAAGCAGCGCTGAAGGATATTTTTGCAGATGATTTTCGGATCGGAGCTGCTGTGAATCCGCTGACCATACGGACACAGGAGGAACTGCTTGCTTATCATTTCAACAGCATTACAGCTGAGAATGAAATGAAGTTTGCCAGCCTGCAGCCGGAAGAGGAAGCATATTCGTTCGATGCAGCGGATCAATTAGTGGCATTCGCCCGGCGACACGGGATGGCGATGCGGGGGCATACCTTAGTGTGGCACAATCAGTCCACAGGCTGGCTATTTGAAGACAGACACGGCAATCCAGTGGATAAAGCAACTCTGCTTGGAAGGATTAGGTCGCATATCCAGACGGTAGTAGGCCGGTATAAGGATGATATTTATGCTTGGGATGTCGTAAACGAGGTTATTGCGGATGAGGGGGATCGGATGCTGCGGTCTTCGAAATGGCTGGATATTGCCGGCCCGGACTTTATTGCCCGGACATTTGAATATGCGCATGAGGCTGATCCGAATGCCCTGCTCTTCTATAATGATTACAACGAATCAAATCCAGGCAAACGCGATAAAATCTACACCTTGGTAAAGTCGCTGCTGGAGCAGGGTGTGCCCCTTCATGGCATTGGTCTTCAAGCACATTGGAATCTGTTCGATCCATCTCTAGACGACATTCGCACAGCGATAGAGAAGTATGCTTCCCTTGGCTTGCAGCTGCAGCTTACGGAGTTGGATATGTCGATGTTCCGTTTTGAGGACAAGCGTACGGATTTGGCAGAGCCTACGGAAGAGATGCTTGAGCTGCAGGCAGAACGCTATGAGGCCGTTTTCAAATTGCTGAGGGAATATCGTGAATCGATCAGTTCGGTCACCTTTTGGGGAGCGGCGGATGATTATACTTGGCTGGATGACTTTCCGGTACGTGGACGAAAAAACTGGCCATTCCTGTTTGATGGGCAGCATCATCCCAAACCAGCCTTTGATCGGATTGTAAAGGCGATAAAATAAGGAAAGGGGCTCGCTCTGAGCCCCTTTTCTTATTGCTCGTTAGCTTCAGAATGACTCATTGTCTTGGCGGCCAGCCCATGCTATCGTAAAGTAGGATGAACATTTTGCGGAGGTGGCATATGAAAGTACTATTTATCGGTGGAACGGGAACCATCAGCTCGGCAATTACGAAGCAATTGGCGGAAGTAGGTTGCGAGCTTTATTTGTTGAATCGGGGTACAAGAAATAGCGGCTTGCCGGCTAAAGTCAACGTCCTGCAGGCAGATATCAATGATGAAGATAAAGTGTCCAAGCTTATTGAGGATATGACCTTTGACGTCGTTGCCGATTTTATCGCCTTCCACCCGGAGCAGTTGGAGAGGGACTATCGGCTGTTCAATGGGAAAACAAAGCAGTTTATGTTTATTAGCTCGGCATCTGCTTACCAGACGCCTTTATCCGATTATAGGGTTACCGAGGGCACACCTCTTTCCAACCCTTATTGGGAATATTCCAGAAACAAAATCGCTTGTGAGGAATATTTGATGAAGCAGTACCGGGAGCACGGGTTCCCGATTACGATTGTAAGGCCAAGTCATACGTACTCCGAGCGCTCTATACCTCTGGGCGTACATGGGAGCAAGGGAAGCTGGCAGGTTGCTAAGCGGATGCTGGAGAACAAGCCTGTCATCATTCATGGCGACGGCACCTCCCTGTGGACAATGACGCATAATAGCGATTTTGCCAAGGGCTTCATAGGCTTGATGGGCAACATCCATGCGATCGGCGAGTCTGTTCATATCACGTCCGATGAGACGGTGACCTGGAATCAAATCTATGAGATGATCGCGGATGCTTTGGGCGTGAAGCTGAATGCGGTGCATGTGTCCTCCGAATTTTTGGCGGCTTGCGGTTCTGATGATCTGCGGGGCGGCCTACTGGGGGACAAAGCGAACTCGGTCGTGTTCGATAACTCCAAGCTGAAGCGGCTTGTTCCGGAGTTTGTAGCTACGACTCGGCTCGATCAAGGAATGAAGCAAACCGTTAAGCACATACTCGCTCATCCTGAGCTCCAGGTTGAGGATCCGGAATTTGATGCGTGGTGCGATAAGGTGATCGGTGCGCTGGAAAATGCGGCGAGGGCAGTGGCGGAGCAATAGAGCAATAGATCAATAGAGAAAAGGCTGCAGCAAATAAGCCCCCCCAAGCAGAAGGACGAGTCTTCTACCTGGGGGGGCTTCTACATTTGGGTTAGTTTTTTAACAGCAAATATACAAAGTAGGGAGCGCCGATCAAGGCGCACATGATGCCTGCCGGAATGCCGTCCGGCTGAACGATGTTGCGGCCGATGGTATCCGCCACGAGCAGCAGCCACCCGCCAATGAGAGTGGCGATCGGGATAAACAGCTGGTTCCGCGGCCCGATGAGGGCTTTGGCGATATGCGGAGCCATTAGGCCGATAAACGCAATCCCGCCCGCGACGGAGCCGGCGGATGCCGCCAGAGCTACGGCTGTTAATAGAGTCTGCAGGCTGGCTTCCACAAGCACTAACTACGAGTACAAACAACAACATGATAGGAATCCATAGCTTTTTCACTTCAATAACCCCTATTCCCCCTCTTGATAATGATTCTCAATTTCAATATAATTACTATAAATGGCCTGTTAACCTTGTGAATAGCTGAGGAGTGAGTGAATGTGGAGGAACAAAGGCATGAAGTATTTGATGTGACGATAATTGGCGGTGGCCCTGCAGGGCTTTACTCCGCTTTTTATAGCGGGCTTCGGGAGATGAAAACCAAGCTTATAGAATACCAGCCACGCTTGGGTGGGAAGATACATGTCTACCCTGAGAAGATGATTTGGGATGTCGGAGGCCTAATGCCGGTTCCAGGGGAGAAGTTAATTGAGCAGCTTGTAGAGCAGGGGTTAACCTTTAGCCCAGAGGTTGTGTTGAATGAGAAGGTGGAGTCGATCTCCCGCGATGAGGAAGGAATTTTTGTATTGCAGGCTGCTTCAGGGCAGAAGCACTATTCCAGAACGGTAATTGTTGCTGTAGGCGGGGGTATCTTGAATCCACAGAAGCTGGAGATTGAAGGAGCAGAGCGATTTGAGGTCTCTAACCTCAATTATACGGTAAAATCGCTCCAGCGCTTTAAGGGCAAGACTGTGATTATTTCCGGCGGCGGCAACTCGGCGATTGATTGGGCTAATGAATTGGAGCCGATTGCAGAGCAGGTTTATTTGACTTACCGAAAAGAGGCGTTGTCCGGACATGAAGCGCAGGCGACCCAACTTATGAACAGTTCGGCCATATGCTATTTCAATACGTCGATTACAAAGCTGATTGCTGGAGAGAATCACGAGACGATTGAACGCGTTGAGCTGACGAATCATGAGACCGGAGAGATTACTTGCTTGGTTATTGATGAAGTGATTATCAACCACGGCTATGAGCGCGATACAGCCTTGCTAGAGAACAGTGCATTAAAAATAGACATTGCGGATAATTATTACATTGCCGGCAGCGCTGGCAGCGAGTCTTCCATAGAGGGGCTGTATGCTGCAGGGGATATATTGAAGCATGACGGGAAGTTGCATCTTATTGCAGGTGCTTTCCAGGATGCAGCCAATGCGGTCAACCGGGCGAAGCAATATATTCAGCCGGACGCTCATAAGAGCGGGATGGTATCCTCCCATAACGAAGTATTTAAGGAGCGCAATCGAGAGCTGATTAAGCAAATGATCCAGTAACTGATCAAGTAATTAGAGTGAATTGAGCTTCATACTAATATTAAAAGGACTTTGCCGCTTAAGAAATCAATGGTATGAGACTCTTCATACTGTTGATTTTTTTTCCAAAATGCCGTATGCCATGAGTCATTGGGCAAGAAATGGCGGATCGTGCAACCTTCGGAAGGGGTATGTAGTTTATATATATAGCAATAGAAGGAGGCTAAGATCATTATGAGAAGAATGGCAAGAATCCTGCTGTCCATAACGGCAGTACTAACTTTAAGCATAAGTACATTAGTCGGGTCTGCAATGCCCGTAGTGGCGGCAAACGCAAGCGGTGATCCTGAAGGCGATATTGCCAAAATGTATCGCGTCAAGCATGAATTGAAGTTTGATATGAAGGGCACCTCTGCGACGTTGGACGGGAAGGCCGTTCACGCGGATAAGCCGATCTTGAAGGATGGCCGTGTATTTGTGCCGTTGCGTACTTTACAAGAGAGCGGGGCGGCCGCCTCGATAAGCTGGGATGCCAAGAAACGGGAGGCGCAAATCGTGATGAAGCCGCAGATTGCCCCGAACTGGCAGAAGCTGTCGTTCAGGATCGGCTCTGATCAAATTTACCTTCCTGACGGAGAGACGATAGCAGGCGAGAAGATTCCGAAGCCATTCTTGGCAAACGGACGCACGTATATTCCCGTCAAGCCTTTGTCCTGGCTCGGTGTCGCCGCATCGCTGAACGAGGGGACTGTCACCTGGAATTGGAGCGAGAAAATCATTGAAGTGATGACCCCGAACTGGGAGACAGGTGGGGAGACGGCTGCATTTTCGATGCTGTATCAGGAAGACATGTATGCGCCCCAGTTTTTATACCCTTTTGGCAGCGGGGGATGGGGAGGCGGTACGGGGATTGTCACGGCAAAGGGAATAGAACTGGATGGCCGCAAGTACAACCGCATGGAATTTACAACTGATCTGCGTCCAGGCATTAACCCGATGCAGCTTTATGCGATTTCTGCAGGCACCGCTGATTTCACTGTTCTTCGAAAGATTAGTGATCCTGGTGTGGTACCCGTAAGGTTGACGGAAGAAGGACAGCAATATATCACCCTGGACAGACCGATGTCCGGCTACCTTGAAGCGAGGAGTAAAGCCGAAATCTCTATTGAGGGAACGATTGTAAAGCCATATGAACACTTTGATCAAGTCACTGTAATGGCGCAGAAGTATGCTCCTAAATCAGGAGGACTGGGCCATGAAGTGTATACGACGGTAAGCACAAACAAGCTCCCGATCAAAGACAATAAATTCTCGGGCACTATTCAAGTAGAAGATCCTGGTTACTATTTAATCATGGTCATCAGCCCTGGATACCTTGCGGCCCCGGAACGTGATCCGATGTCAACCGTCTGGGCCGAGTTTATTGTCAAGGTGGAATGATGGCCTGGACTGTCTTGACTTGTCGTATGCCTTTACGCGCAGGATAGATTTGCATGCAATAGATATGCTTAAGCCGAGCCAGACGATAGAGAGCAGGGTTAGTCCTTGAACGGTGTCAGGTGCCGTCGTGAGTTGATGCAGCGAAGATGCGCCGCTCAAATAAGGAATATGGACGTAAATATAATAGAAGACACTGACTAGTAGTAAACCATTTAATACGAAGCAGAATAGTATCACTGCAATAGTTGGCCTTATCAAGGAGCAGCTTGTTCTCTTTCTGATCCATCCTATCGATGCGGGAAGCCATATCAGCACAATAATAAGGATCAACGAAGCGCTAATCGCTAGAAGACTTCTATTTATGGAAGATACGGCAGGAAAATCGCCCTTGGCCAAATGCCGGGGAGGCTCCCCTTTCAAGATCCGGTAAATATTAAAATTCGTTTCGTCGGTGATGTTTTGCTTGGAGTTGGCGAGCAGGGCGAAGCCGTATGATTTGTCGGGCACCACGATCAAATTGGCTGAAAACCCGGGGAGTCCTCCTTTTTTCTCGATGGTATGTGCTGTGATCTCCCAACCGTACCCGTACCCGATCGAAGAATCAAAAATAGAAGGAGTATGCATCCTGCGCAAACTACTTGCTTGAATGATAGGGTCGCCTGAACCGCCTGCGGAAGCTCCGCTAAGTAGAAATGAAATGTAAGTCCCCAAATCCTCGGCGCTGGTTGATACACCGGCAGAGCCTAAGGTAGCATAAGCTAGCTTCTCATGAAAAGGGCGGACATGCCCCCAGATGTATCGGTGTCCAGTGGCTGAATTTTGATCAAGCCCGGCCGTATCTTGGGTGAAGAACGTTTGATGCATGCCTAGGGGCTGAAAGATACGATGATGCATATAGTCGGGATAATTTAACCCGCTGACCTCTTCGATAATGAGCTGCAGCAAGTCATAGTTCATATTGGTATATTCATAGGCTGTGCCCGGGTCGGCAACAAGCTGTACATTCTGAAGCTTATGCTTGATTTGTGCTGCAATTCTCTCAGAGCTCGTGCTTTTTATAACGTGGGTATTGAGTCGCCCCGGGAGTCCGCTCGTATGGTTCAATAGATCGTGAACGGTGATGCGGTCAGAGAGGGTGGAATCCTTCGTTGCGAACCAAGGCAAGTATGTAGTAACAGGAGCGTCAAGTCGGATCAGTCCTTGATCTTGCAGCTGCATCATAGCTAGTGAGGTAAACACCTTCGAGATAGAACCGATTTGAAAACGGGTTGTGGAGTCAACCTCCCCAAGGCTGCCCCATTCCAGCACTCCGTATCCTTTGGTATAAATGGCGCCGCCTTCATCCGCAAGTACAAAGGCCATGCCCGGGATGTCGAAGCGCTGCATGTTCTGGATGATCTCTTGATCTATGAGGCGCATTGTTTCCTTCTCAATCGTAATTTCTTCAGCGACTGATGCCTTAATCGGAAGCAAATAGAGGCAGCAGAACGCTGTAATAGTGAGCAGAATAGATAAGCGGTGAATAACAATACCCCCAAATATAGAAGGACTACCCGATAGCGTAACGCACTGCTGTCAGGTAGTCCTCTTCGTTGTTTGTGATGGATCTGTTCAATTAAAGGCCCATGGCCTGGGCTTTATTTCGAGACGGTTTCCAGAGCAACTTCGATCATGTCGTTGAACGTCGTCTGTCTCTCTTGAGCCGTCGTTTGCTCTCCGGTCAGGATATGGTCACTTACCGTGAGAAGACTTAAGCCTTTGACACCGAATTTGTTCGTAAGGAAATATAGCGCTGCTGTTTCCATTTCTACAGCCAATACGCCGTGCTTGCCAAGCTTGCTGAATTCATCGCTGTTGTCCGTGTAGAACAGGTCGGAAGAGAGTACGTTGCCGACGCGCAGATTCAGTCCTTTGTTGGCACCGATTTCATAAGCAGTCTTAATGGAGTCGAAGTTCCCGATTTGCGGGAAATCGTATCCAGGGAACTGGTTGCGAATGATCGCGGAATTGGTTGCCGCCGCTTGAGCGATAATGACATCACGTATCTTGACGTCGTGCTGAATAGCACCGCATGTACCAATCCGAACGAGATGTTTGGCACCGTAATCGTTAATCAATTCATGGATATAGATGGATGCGGAAGGCATCCCCATGCCAGTGCCTTGAATCGAGACGCGTTTGCCTTTATAGGTTCCCGTAAATCCGAGCATGCCGCGAACCTGATTATAACAGACGGCATCCTCCAGAAATGTCTCGGCAATGTATTTCGCGCGCAGCGGATCGCCGGGCAGTAAGACGGATTCTGCAACTTCGCCAACCTTAGCTTCGATGTGAAAGCTCATGTAAAATCCCTCCAGCTTAGTTATATTGTGCCTGTGGCAACATTACACGAAAAGCATAGCACAATGCAAGTCGGCGATCTGTTAGGGGGTTAACCCCAGATTTGTGAATTGGTTAACAGAATAATCGTTACGCTGTTAACGGAAGTAAAGCGCTATCATTGTTATATTGAGAGCAATAGGCACGCCTAATTGTTATACCACTTGCGAAGCGTAGGGAACTCTTCCGTTTCATGACAAATGGATTCTAACAGTTTCATATCAAGGAGGTATAGATACTTATCACGAATATCGATGAGTCCTTCGGCTTGAAATTCACCTAACGTTTTGGAAATCGATTCTCTGGTGATACCGATCATATTGGCGAGCAGGGATTGGTTAATTTTCAGGTTTATCTTGTAAACGCTCTCTTCTACCGTTCCAAAATTATAATAAAGATCCATGATGATGTTAGCGACTTTGCCGCGAACGTCATAGAAGGTTAAGTAGCGGATCATACGATTGAGCATCCGGGTGCGTTCTACAAGAATTTTGTAAGCGTTTCTAAGAACAATAGGGTATTTATCGACAATGTGCAGGAAGTCCTGACCCGACAGTTGCCAGACGGAGACATTCTCCAGCGCTTCAATCGAGGAAATTCGATGATAGCTGTTCGATAGCGATTCAACTTCGCCGATAATGTCACCAGGCGTCGTAATGCTAAGGACCACTTCTTTACCTTCGTACATGCGGTAAATTTTAACCATGCCTGAGCGTAGAAGGTAGATTTCATCACTCTCGTCATTCTCAAACATAAGAATATGGTTCTTCTTGAATTGCCTTTCCTTGAGAAACGGAACGATATATTGCAAATCTTCCTCAGGAAGGCCAGAAAAAATATGAATGTCTGAGATGTTATCAATCATGAATTCTACGTCCTTTCGGTTTCGTTATGTGAACAGTTTGGTTATGAGATTGTAAAGCAGCCCTACTGTTTATTGTAGCATGATTTAACGAAAACATTGCATAGCAGCACTTTTGTTATATACAGAATCGAGGTAATGGTATGAAATATGAACGAATATGCGTCATTGTCATGGATAGCGTAGGGATTGGCGCTTTGCCGGACGCCCCGGCCTTCGGGGATGAAGGCAGCCATACGCTTGGCCACATTTGCGAGCAGGTTCCTACGATCAGTTTGCCAAATCTCACGGCCCTTGGTCTAGGCAATATTGCTTCGCTGTCTGCTGTTCCTGAGGTCGGGAAACCATTGGCCAGCTATGGAAAAATGGCAGAGGTGTCCGTGGGCAAAGATACGATGACCGGTCATTGGGAGCTGATGGGGCTCAAGGTAGAGGTGCCGTTTCAAGTGTATCCGAATGGATTCCCTCCTGAGCTGATCGGGAAGTTCGAAGAAATGACCGGACGTAAGGTCATTGGCAATAAGCCGTCCTCGGGAACGGAAATTCTCGATGAATACGGTGAGGAGCAGATGAGGACGGGCTCCTGGATCGTGTACACCTCGGCGGATAGCGTATTTCAAATCGCTGCTCACGAGGAAGTTATTCCTTTGGAGGAGCTGTACCGTGCTTGCGAAATTGCTCGGGAATTAACGCTTCACGATCCGTATGTAGTAGGACGTGTAATTGCAAGGCCATATGTAGGGCAGCCCGGCGGTTTCGTCCGAACGCCGAATCGCCACGATTATGCGCTATCTCCATTCGGAAGCACGGTTTTGGACTACTTGCATGCTGCTGAATATGATGTTATCTCTGTTGGTAAAATTTATGATATATTTACAGGACAAGGAATAAAGGAGTCCTTTCCAACAAAGAATAATTTAGACGGTATTGAAACAACGATCCGGTTGTTGCAGCGTTCGTTTAAAGGCTTACTCTTTACAAATTTAGTGGACTTCGATTCCTTATACGGTCACCGACGCGATCCCGAGGGCTATGCAGCTTGCTTGGAGGAGTTCGACCGGTATATTCCAAAGCTGATGCAGCAGACAGGAGAACGCGATTTGCTCATCATTACGGCGGATCATGGAAACGACCCTACGAGCCCAGGCACTGATCATACCCGGGAATATGTTCCGATTCTGATCTACAATCCTGCGCTTGCGGATCAAGCCATTTCGATTGGAACGAGAAGCACGTTCGCAGATCTGGCGGCCACGATTGCCGAGAACTTTGGGGTAGACAAGCCGAGGTTGGGAGAAAGCTTCCTGGGGGAGTTAAGTGGCAGTGGTAACGGAGCTAAGCAAAGCAGCTTCTAGTTAGCTTCTGAATGGCTGTAAGCAATCATTAAAGTAAGATCCAAAGACAAATGAACATTAGGGAGGAACATCAAAATGAAAAAGACAATGAAAACCGTATTGCCTCTGCTGTTGGTATTTATGCTGGTGCTCACGGCATGCGGACAGAAGGGTACAAATCAGAATGCGGGGAATGCGAATACGCCTGCTGGCAACGGCAATCAGCAAGAGATCAAGAAGCTTAAAGTAGGTATGGTTACTGACCTTGGAAGCGTCAATGATAAATCTTTTAACCAAAGCGCATGGGAAGCACTTCAACAGTTGAAGAAGGACTATGGCTTCGAAGTAAAATACTTGGAGCCAAAAACCGACGCGGATGTTGTTCCGAACCTGAATCAATTCGTCAAAGCGAACTACGACCTGACGTGGGCTACCGCATTTACACTGGCGGATGCTGTGACTCAGTTGGCTAACGAGAACCCGAATTCGATGTTCGGGATCGTGGACTCCGACCTGACCTTGCCTAACGTTGCGTCGGTATCCTTTAAGGAGCAAGAAGGATCTTTCTTGGTAGGGGTTATCGCAGGTCTTACCACCAAGACGAACAAAATTGGATTTGTAGGCGGTATGGAGATTCCGGTTATCAAACGTTTTGAAGTTGGTTTCCGCGAAGGGATTAAAGCGGTTAATCCGGATGCCAAGTTGATTGTCAACTACACAGGCTTGTTCAACCGGGTAGATATGGGCAAATCAGCAGCCTCCACAATTTATAACGATGGTGCCGATATTATTTTCCACGCCGCGGGCTTGACGGGTAACGGCGTATTTAACGAAGCGAAGGAGCGCAACAGCAAGGGCGGCAAAGTGTGGGTAATCGGAGTCGATAAAGACCAATCCTTGATCTTCGGCGATGATGTAACACTGACTTCCATGGTGAAAAAAGTAGATGAAGCTGTTTACCAAATTTCCAAGAGTTTAGCGGAGGGCAATTTCCCGGCAGGTCAAGTCACGCTGATGGGTCTGAAGGAGAACGGTGTTGATATTGCTCCGACCTCCGATAAGAATGTAGCCCCTGACGTGCTGGCTAAGGTTGAAGAGTATCGTCAAAAGATTGTTAACGGCGAAATTGTTGTACCTGTAGAATAATAAAATTCGTCCCCTGTCACCCAGGACCTGGTGTGATAGGGGACGGAAACTTTGATGGAGGGGTCTACTTTGACTAAGGCGGATATTGCATTAGAGCTGAAAGGAATCACGAAGAGATTCCCCGGAGTAGTGGCCAACGATTCGATCAGTTTTCAATTGAAACGCGGTGAAATCCATGCTTTGCTCGGAGAGAATGGCGCCGGAAAATCGACCTTGATGAGCATTGTTTTTGGACTATATCAGCCGGATGAAGGCGAAATTTACGTCAACGGGCAAAAGGAAGTGATCGACAGCCCGACTAAGGCGATCGATCTCGGCATTGGGATGGTGCACCAGCATTTTAAATTGGTCGAGCCCTTTACGGTAACAGAGAATATCATTCTTGGCATGGAGCCGAAGAAGGGGATGAAGATCGATATTAGGGGGGCCAGCGCGCAGGTCAAAAAACTGTCCGAGCAATATAGGCTGGATGTTGATCCCATGGCTACGATCGGGTCGATCAGTGTCGGCATGCAGCAGCGCGTAGAAATTATCAAGACACTCTATCGGGGCGCGGACATTCTTATTTTTGATGAGCCGACCGCGGTGCTTACGCCTCAAGAGATCAGCGAACTGCTTGAGATCATGAGACGTCTCGTTGCCGAAGGCAAATCGATCGTACTCATTACGCACAAGCTTAAAGAAATTATGGAAATTGCAGATACTTGCACGATTATTCGTCGAGGAAAAGTCATTGAGAGCGTTGAAGTCGCTAAGACCAACCCGCAGGAACTGGCGGAGAAAATGGTAGGGAAAGCCGTTAACTTCAAGACGGAGAAGAAAGCTGCCCAACCTGGGGATAAATTACTTGAGGTAAAGGATTTGGTCGTTGAGAGCGGAAAGGGAAAAAATGCAGTAGATGGACTGTCCTTCTCCGTTCGTGCAGGTGAAATCGTCGGGATTGCCGGAGTGGATGGCAACGGCCAGACGGAATTGATCGAAGCGATTACAGGAATGCGCAGCATTAAATCAGGGGATGTTCTGCTGCAAGGCAAGAGCGTCACTCATCAATCTCCGCGCGTCATCTCGGAAAGCGGATTGTCGCATATTCCGCAGGATCGGCATAAACATGGACTCGTTCTAGACTTTACAGTCAGTGAAAATATAATTTTGCAAACCTATGATCATCCTGAGCTTAATCAACGCGGCTTCATTAATGAGAAGTCAAGGGATACCATGGCTGAGCGTCTTGTCAAGGAATTTGATATACGGACGCCAAGTATTGATACAATGGTTCGTTCTATGTCTGGAGGAAACCAGCAGAAAGTGATTATCGCCCGCGAAATTGACAAGAAGCCTCAGGTTCTTATCGCTGCTCAGCCAACGCGGGGCTTGGACGTCGGGGCAATCGAATTTGTGCATCAGCAGCTCATTGCTCAGCGAGATCAGGGGAAGGCTGTTCTCCTCATCTCCTTTGAGCTGGAGGAAATATTGAATGTAGCTGATCGTATTCTCGTCCTGTTCGGAGGACAGATCGTCGGCGAGACAACGCCGGAATCGACAAATGATCAACAGCTTGGGTTAATGATGGCAGGTAAGCATGAAGGAGATGGCGCACATGAATAAAATAATGAGTATTTTCAGGCGTGAGTCTGCTGTTATTCCTGTTGTCTCTATTATCATTGGTCTATTATTGGGTGCGCTGATTATGCTGATCGGCGGGTATGATCCGCTGCTCGCTTATGAATCTCTTGTGACAAAAATTTTCGGAAGCAGTTATGACTTAGGGGAAGCGCTCCGCACGATCGTTCCTCTCGTCATGTGCGGTCTGGCAGTAGGTATTGCCTTCCGTGCTGGATTGTTCAATATCGGGGTCGATGGCCAGATCATCATGGGCTCGCTCGGTGCGCTGATTGTGGGAACGAAGCTAAGCTTGCCTCCGCTGCTGCATGCGGTAGTCGCTGTCGTATTCGGAGCGATACTCGGAGGATTGTGGGGTGCGCTCGTGGGGTATATTAAGGCGAAGCGGGGCATCAACGAGGTTATCACGAGTATCATGTTTAACTTTATTGCCCTCTATTTTAGCCATTACATGATTCGTACGTTTATGCCGCAAGCAGGCACACAGCGTTCAGCGATGATTCAAGAATCGGCAAGCATTCAGATAGGCTGGCTCTCTCAGCTGATGGGCGGTGCGCGTATTCACTGGGGATTTCTGATCACCATCCTGGCCGTCATTTTCTATCACATTTATTTGAATAGAACCAAATGGGGCTATGAGCTGCGGGCTGTCGGACTTAATCCAGATGCGGCCGAGTATGCGGGGATGAAGGTATCGAATGTTATGGTGCGTACGATGTTTATTTCCGGCGTATTTGGCGGCTTGGTCGGTACATTTGAGGTGCTCGGCGTATTTAAATACATCGCCATTAACTCGGTAACCTCCGGCCTCGGTTTTGATGGAATCGCGGTAGCGCTGCTTGGCGGAAATACAGCTCTCGGTGTGCTTCTTTCCGGGATGCTGATTGGAGCCCTTACCTATGGATCGCAAGGAATGAGCTTTGGCGCGGAAGTGCCAGGCGAGATCATTCGAATGGTGATTGGCTTCATTATCTTTTTCGTTGCCGCACCGGGCATTGTGAAGCTCTTCTTCCGCCCGCTCACTAATAAAATGAAGAAGAAGGTGTAAGTGATGGACATTATCAGCAATCTCATTAATGGGACGCTCGTATTTTCCACGGCCTTTATCTTTGCGGCTCTTGGCGGTCTTATATCCGAACGTTCGGGCGTCATCAATATTGGACTGGAAGGCTTCATGGTGTCCGGAGCTTTCTTCTCCGCGATTATTGCTTACTATGCTGAGTCGGCAGGTCTCGGCGGGCTGTCGCCTTGGCTTGGGGTGATTGGAGCCTTCGTATTCACGGCGCTATTCTCCAGTATTCATGCGATAGCTACGATCAGGTTCAAGGCCAACCAGGTTGTCAGCGGGGTAGTTATTAATATCCTCGCGGCGAGCTCGACCTTTTTCCTAGTGAAACTAATCTTTCAAGGCTCGGCGGAAAGCCCGCTGCTGACCACGGTATTCCATAAATTCAGAATTCCGTTCTTAAGCGATATTCCGTTCATCGGCAATGCGTTCTTCAACAACTATCCGACGACATATATCGCGATTGCCTTCGTGATTGTCATCTACTTCATTCTTTATAGAACGGCTGTCGGGCTCAGACTTCGCGCGGTCGGCGAGCATCCGGGCGCCGCAGATACGGTAGGGGTCAAGGTCAACCGGATGCGTTACATGGCCGTCATTCTCAGCGGCTCGATTGCAGCGCTGGGCGGAGCAACGATCGTACTGACCTCCAACGGCAACTTCGCATTCAACACGATTTCCGGGCAAGGTTACATCGCGCTGGCCGCGGTCATTTTCGGCAAGTGGAACCCGGTTGGCGCCATGCTGGCCTCCTTATTCTTTGGCTTGGCACAAGCCGTCAAAGATCAGCTGCAAATTTTCGAGTTTGCCGCTCGTATTCCAAATGAATTTTTCTACATGCTGCCGTATGTCCTGACCATGCTCGTCTTAATTGGCGCAGTAGGTAAAGCCCGCGCCCCGAAGGCGTTAGGAGAGCCTTACGAGGTAGGGAAACGTTAGGCATTCAGCTTTAGAGCATTATAGCAGGGACGAGGGGGCTGGAGTCGTTAAAGACCTTCAGCTCCCTTTTTAGAATCATTTGATGATGAGGCATGTGTGTGGGATGGGCGACGATTTGCCGGGGATTTCCTGCAATAATACATCCATTGGACGATTAGAGGGCGAGAAGCGGAGAAATTGGCGCAACAGTGCAGCGGGTGGGTTGTAGTGCTAAATAAAGAGGTGTTCAGACTTGGATAGCAGATTGGAAAGATGGTTTCATCTTCAAGAGGAGAAAACAACGATACGCACAGAAATGGTCGCTGGATTAACTACGTTTATGACAGTGGCTTACATCATAGCGGTGAATGGCGCCATTCTGAGTATGGTAGGGATGCCGTATGAAGCTGCCACGATTGTGACAGTCATTTGCTCCTTCATCGGCTGTATGCTGATGGCGCTGTGGGCAAACTCGCCCCTGATTCTTGTCCCGGGGATGGGAGATAATGCATTTTTTGTATTTACGCTCGTATTTTCGTTAGGGTTAACTTGGCAGCAGGCCCTTGCTGCAGTCTTCGTCGCGGGGCTTGTATTCATGGTTACTTCGGTGACGAAGTGGGCCGATTATTTATCCCGCTCGATTCCCAAGTCGATGATTCATGCGATGACGGCAGGAATCGGTTTTTTTATTGCCTTTTTAGGCCTGAAAAACGGCGGGTTGATCGTAGCGAACGAAAGCACCTTTGTGAGCTTGGCTAATCTTAGTGACCCTCACGCACTTACAACGATCCTGGCCTTGGTCATCGCACTTCCGTTATTTTTGCGCAATGTGAAGGGGAATTTCTTGATTGCGATTATTGCCGGAACGGGAATCGGCGCGGTGCTAGGCATTGTTGATTTCTCGGTGCTGCGTGATTTCAGCATTTCTTTTGGCGGGTACAGTGAGCTTTTCCTAGCATTGGATTTCAGCGGGATCGGCACCTTCCAATTTTGGACGGCGGTGTTCTCGCTATCGATGGTCATCATTTTTCAAAATATGGGGGCCCAGCTGGGCATGCTTCCGAATAAGTCGAAGTTCCGAAGATCGTTCCAGGCGAACTCCCTATCGGTGATCTGCGCTGGTCTGCTCGGATGCAGTCCGATGACGACGGCAGCGGAAGGAGCGACCGGCGTTGCATCCGGCGGCAGAACAGGGCTTACCTCCCTTACCGCAGGATTGCTGTTTATCCCGGCCCTGTTCCTCATACCCTTATTCAAGGTCATCCCGAACAGCGCTATTGCGCCAGTGTTGATCATTGTGGGGTGCCTAATGATTATGTCGATTAAGGAAGTGCCTTTCGACGACTTTACCGAAGCGTTTCCGGCTTACATGATGCTGGCGATCATGCCCTTATCCTTTAGCATCGCTAACGGTATTGCGTTCGGCTTCATCGCTTATCCGATTGTGAAGTGGGTGACGGGGCGCCGGGCAGAGGTGTCGATGACGATGTATATGATTGCGTTTTTCTTCCTACTGTATTTCATCTTGGGCTCGATTTAGAAACGGAATGGGAATGGTTGATGAACGTGTTCGTGCATCTAGTGTGCTTCTGATGATGAAAGGCAGCTTTTATAAATCCTAACTTCTAGGGAGTATTCTCGTGTTATAGGGGGATACTCCCTAGAAGTTAACTTTAGTTATTCTCTTCAGACGATTTCATGAGCTTGCGATTTCGCAGAGTTGTAGCGATGGGGTAATAGGACAACAATTTCTCTAGCGTGACGCTTACGGCAGATAACTCTTCATCAGAGAACAATGTTCCTAGATCCTCATGCAGTGTGTTTTCAAAATGTACAATTTCCTCGTGCTTTTCCCTGCCAAGGTCAGTTAGTTGTAATAACACGTATCTGGCGTCTGTCGGATCGGTGATTTTATCTACTAGTCCATCTTGCACCATTCTATCAATTAACCTGGACGGACTCCCCGTTTCACATACAAGCAATGAGCCGAGATCTTTCAGATTTACAGGCTCCCACTGCTTCAATACTTGGATAACCTCGGATTGAGAAGCGGTTAAATTGATTTTTTTCATATATTCATTGAGCTGTCGGCTTCCTAATCTCTGGGCAGCCAAAATATAATAGCGGAACCGCTGGGCCTCGAAGCGAGATAGTGGTGGCATAGAAAAACCCTCCAAATAATTACGTAATCATTTGCGGCGCAACCTCAGGATCATGATTAGCGATAATCCGTCTGCAATCGTCTCTTAACGAGAACTCTTGTACCCAACGAAGGGATTGGATTGCCTCTTCCTTATTTGTTATAGCGCCCGGTAATACCAATTGCGTCCAGGAACGTCTCGAATAACCCACATCGCTAATCAGTAACACCCATCCTTTACTCGTCTGTACCATGACTGTAAATTGGCCTTTGCTGTGGCCGGGAGTGTGCACTAAATAGAGTGAGCCGTCTTGAAACAAATCGACACCTTTATTATAAGGGCCGAAGGGAATCGCTTCTAGTTCAAATGTTTGAACGGGCACTCCTCGCCACATCGAACGAATATAACCGAGGTCTTTATTGGCCGCGTCCCACTCCGGCTTGCTCGTTAATATCGTCTTGGCATGACGAACATGTTCAACTCCACTGACATGATCTAAATGAAGATGGCTTAAGAGCACGAAGTCGAGATCGGTATCCTTTAGCCCTATTGTCTCCAAATGCTCCCGTACAGATTGCCCAGGCGGCAGTTTCCCTTTGAATAGAGCGCTGGCGACTAGACCCAAGTGTCCCCGGGGATTGTTGCGAATCGTTTCGCTCCATCCTGTATCTACAAGGATGTTTCCTTTAGGATGATTTATAAAATAAGCGGACACGGGAAGCCAACTCTTCTTCGAGCTTGGTCGGAAAATTCCAGTGTGCGGAGCGGGGTGTATGGTCTTCTCTTGATAGGCAAGTGCCCGATCAATGTATACTTCGCCCGTATGCCAAATGTGAATCGTTGTCACATGTATCTCCTCCTAATAGATGATGTGTCATTTATAGAATTCATTTTATATTAAGTGATGTGTCATCTATTTGCAAGAGAGAATTTATGAGTTATATCAAGCACTAAAATTCGTCTATATCATTCTCATACATAAGCCATAAATCGTTCGTACAGCTCTTCTATGTTGAGTATGCGGATATGATCAGGAAACCGATCATGCATTGCACAAACGGACAGCTTGTATGCGGGATCGATATCATATTGCTTGAATGAGCAGCGGTTGAGTTCGTTGCGGGTATCCAGCTCGATCCGCTCGCGGCCGACGCGAATGGAGAAGGAGTCGAGCGGCAGGGAAAGCCCCATGCCCGCTGCTTTAATGTAGCTTTCTTTTAACGTCCACAAATCAAAAAAGTAATTTAATTTTGCCTCATCCTGCCGCCTATGAAGATCAAAGCACTCCTGCTTGGAGAAAAATCGCTCGGCGATGCCGAAATCCATCTCCTTTACCTCTTCCACATCAATGCCGACAGGAGATTCGTCTACGGCGCAAACTACCCATTTGCCCGAATGGGAGTTGTTAAAATGCAGCCCGCAGTCTTCCCTCAACGACGGCTTGCCGTAAGCATTTTGAATCAGCTGTATATCCCTGTTCTTGATATCCAGCCTGCTGCAGATGAGCAGTCTAGAGAGAATGTCGCCCGTTAATGTTCTTAGCGCGTCTTCCTTACGCATAAATCTATGAATTCGCCCCTGTCTCTCCGCGGGAAGCTCTTTGATAAGGCTCCAAATGGAGAGCGAGGTAATATTCGGCTCTAGCTGAACACCGTAAATCTCCGTCATGTTTGCTCCCACCTCATCTATTTCATCGATAAATCACATCAACTTCCATTATAAGGTCATTGGCACATAGATCAATTGCAAAATGCCTGCTATCAGAAAATTCCATTATCTTACTTGAAAGTCATTCCTCCCCTGACAGCTCCATGATAAGATATAGAGGATCAAATTAAAGAGACTAAATTGCTGCGAAGAGTGGGGGAAAAGCTTGAAGAAGAAAAGCATCATCTGGATTTGTAGCTTTATGATTAGCATTTGCATGCTGGGAATGCTGAGTGCTTGTACTCAGTGGTCTGCTTACATAGGTTCTAAGGATTGGGGGGAAATGATAAAAAATAATGCGACAGGGCATCGCTTAGTAGAGAAGGGCAAATATGAAGAGGCGATCGGGTATTTGGAGAAGGCGATTGATTATGCTTATAAAATGGAGCCGGCCCTCATCGATTTGAATCATGAAATCAAGCTGGACGATCATATGGGGGCCCCGTTTAACAATCTTGGCTGGGCCTATAACGAATTGGAGGATTATGAACAAGGCCTGGAGTACATGGAGAAGTCACTCCTCATTTTGCCGAATCAGGATTGGGAGTATGTGAATAAAGGAAATGCCTTGTACGGTTTAAACGAATATGAAGCAGCATTGGAGAGCTTTGATCAGGCTCTGTCGATGGGAAATGAGAAGTATGCTTATTATGGCAAGGGCAGATCGTTTTACGATTTGGGGCGGTATGAGGAAGCACTGGAGCAATTCGATATTTATTTGAGTATGGATGAGACCGACTTGGATGGGTTTGAAGGAAAAGTATATACCCTGCTCCAGCTGAACCAGCATGAGGAAGCTAGCCGTCTGGCGAATGATATTATTCGGCAGGAACCGGATAATTATGAGGCATATCGCATAAAGGCTGGTGTACTTGAATATACGGAAGATATAAATCTTCTAAAAGAGCACTATAGGAGCATGACCGAGAGGTTCCCCGGCCATACGGAAGTTTATGCGCAAATGATAGCGTCTTATAGTATGTTGGGAGACTTTGAACAGGCGGAGAGCAGCTATGATGCAGCCGTTCAGAAGGATCATTCTAATGCAGATATACATATAGCCATGGGAGACGCTCATATGGGCCGCTCCATGTACGTCCAAGCGGCAAAGTACTACGACCAGGCCGTTCAGCTCCAGCCTCAGCATGAAGAGAGCAGCATCAACAAGCTGAGGGCGCTGTACAATGCCCGCAGAAATTATCAGTGCATCGCCTTTGGCGAGGAAGCCGGGAAGCAAGAGTTCTCCTCTTCCCTTATTCCATGGTTTACGGGGCAATGCCACTTTGATTTAGAGCATTACGCCGAGGCCATTCAGGCTATGGAGCGGGTGGTTGAGCTGGACCCGAATGACGACGATGCGTACGCCACGCTGTCGTATTCCTACTATATGTTAGAGGAATACGACAGGGCGGAGGAGTATTGGGAGAAGAGTCTGGAGTTATACTCCGGCAATTCTATGGCTTTATATATTGAGGATTTGTTGCAAGATAGCAGGAGACCACTTGGCGAGCGGATCAAGCATTTTTTCCAAGATAATTATCTGTACATAGCCAGTAGTCCTGATGTGGATACAATTTTGTCCGAACTGGATAAGCAGGATATGACAACAGCGGAAATAGCAGCGGTTATCGAGCGTGCGAAGCATCCGCAGGATATGTTCACTTCCGTGATTTATGGGGATGAATACGACAGGTTAACCGGGAGCATCGAACAAGATGTAATTTATGAAGACCAAGGGACTATCGCTTATTTTCGCATTTACGAATTCAATTTCAATACGGACGACAGGTTCATTGAATATCTCGACCAAATCCCAAATCCCGAAGCTAAGAAACTAGTCATTGACCTGCGGGGGAATACGGGGGGGAATATGGATAGCGCGAATAACATTTTGGATGCACTGCTGCCGGAATGTGTGACCAGCATGCTGATCGAGCGGGACGGCTATGCGGACAGCTATTACTCGGACGCGGATTATGTGGCCTTCAAAAAGATATATGTTCTAGTGGATGGAGATACGGCGAGCGCCTCCGAATTATTGACGATGGGCTTAAGCACTTATTTGCCTGTTGTGACGATTATAGGCCAAGACACTTACGGCAAAGGAGTCGGACAACGCGTGTTTGAGGATAAGGCGAACAGGATCATGGTTATCGCGGTCAATCATTATTGGAACGTAAGACAGAACAATATTATGTACTCTCATATCAGCCCTGATATTTACGTCAAGAGCTCCAAGCTGGAGGATTACATGAAATTAGTCAAGGCGGGGCGTTAAAAAGGCCAAGACTTATTCGCCGTTAACAGTGCGCGGTGATGCACTGGTGGAAAGATAGAGTGCTTGCTGTACGACAAATTCACAATTGTGATAAAGTTAAATGGAAAAATTGACGAGGAGGACAACGATATGCAAAATCATGCAGAACACGATGCATTGCCACCCAAGACATGTTCTATCGAACGTTTAGTCACTTTGCCGGCGGATGTGGAGAAGGTATTGGCAGGACAGAAAACAGCAACTCGCCGCAACGGTCGATACGCCGATGTTGGAGAAGTCATGACGCTGGGGGGCCAAGATTTTGTAATCGAACAGGTCTATTCCCAGGCTCTCGGCGATTTGACGGAAGAGCAAGCCATGCAGGAAGGTTACGTCAGCCTGGAAGAATATAAGCAGTCGATCCTATCCATTCATCCCGGCATGCGTTGGGTACCGACGATGCGAGTTTGGGTTCACGAGTTCAACCCTAAGCAGGAATAGGCGGATACTAAAAAACTGCGCAAATCGTGATGCTATGGCTCATGGTTGCAAAGCCGCAGTTAGGGCAGCGCTGTTGCAATTTACAACGCAGCGACGCCACAGAACAAGAATAAACTTCACTGAATCGCCCTTCATCAATATGAATAGCAGATGGGAGGGCGATTTCTTATTCTAGGCGGATGCTTTTTTAAAAGGGAAATCATAAAGCAGGAGGATTGGCAGGATGGTCAAAGTGTATAAAAATAAACGCGTCGAGCAGCAGGTGCTTCAATCCTATCAAGGCATATTAGATATGTGGCCTGTCGATTTTCAGGAATATCATATCCCTACCCAATATGGGCTGACCCATTGTATTACTTCGGGCAGTCCAGACCTCCCCCCTTTATTGCTGTTCCATGGGGTGGGGGATAACTCGGCGGTGATGTGGGTTCTGAACATTGAAGAGTTGTCCCGACATTTTTATTGCATCGCCGTAGACACGCTCGGCGGTCCGGGCAGAAGCATTCCAAACGAGCGTTTTGCCAGAGGCAGCTTTGATCAGGCGGGCTGGATAAACCAAATCATCAATCATTTTCAATATGAGCGCGTCTATTTGGCAGGGGTTTCTAACGGGGCATACATGGCGTACAATTACACGGCATCCCACAGCCATAAAGTGCACAAAGCTGTTTGTATGGAGGGCGGGATGGTGACGAAGCCGTTTAAGACGATGGTGCAGACGCTGCTAATGATGTTCCCGGAAATATGTATTCCCACCCATCAAAATTTACTTCGTATATTAAAAAAGCTTAGCTCGCCCCACTCCGAGGTTTTTGTGCAATACCCTTGGCTGACGGATCATTTGGCGCTGCTGATGAGGAGTCATAACCAGCAGGCGATGTTTGTTCACAAGATAGATAAATACAATCGGGAGGAGGGGAGCGCTGCGGGGAGTCAGCTATTTTTCCTCGTAGGGGATTACCGGATTGAGCTGCAGCGGGACTTTCTGAGGCTACTGGAGGAAGGGAAATTTCAGTACAAGATCATTCCGGATGCAGGCCATGGCATTAATCATGAACAGCCTAAGCGGGTAAATGCAGAAATCGTGGGCTTCTTGTTAGGGGAGAGCAAGCCATTGGAAAGAGGCTGATCCCCCGGCCATATAGCCGGGAAGTCAGCCTTTGTAAGCTCCGTTGTTAATTTTCCGTAATGACTACAAGAATCCATTCATCACGGATCATATTCTTAGCGTAATCTCCGATCCCATTCAAGGCAATCTCCAACTGATCGCCAGACTGCAACGGATGAGAACTAAAAACCTCTTCATTTAAAGTAATGACGATAGTTCCATTTTCGACACCTACAGTGAAATGCTCCCGAGGCAGAAGTTCATAGCTGTCGCTGTCATTAACTGGCGCATGCGAGATGCTTATTTCGAAGTCGCCATACCGAGCCAGCGGTTCGTTTGCGGTTATTGTAATTGCTCCATTGCTGTAGACGCTGCTCGTGACCGTCGGCGGCGCGGCATCCAAAATGACAGGCAGGGTAGTCGCGCTGCTGACTTCCGCGTCAATTTCAAAGAGAGTAAGCTTTAAGGAAGCGATCGTGTCCTCATTCGCGCCCTCCTTAAGGAGAATTTGCACTCCGCCGTTAGCTTTTTTAGCTTCAATGTGTTCAGACTCTGACGTCACTTGAATATAGCCGACGGTAGTACCCTTTTCCTGTATTAGAAAATGACCCTTGTCAGGGCCGTATTGCAGTATAAGCGATTCATCCCCTCGTTGAACATGGATCAAGCTGCTGATATCGCGATATTTGTAGGGGTCATATCCTTCCCGTACAGGATCATCCCCAATGGTCACAATGTCCTCATCGGTAACAAGGGTGTGGTTAAGTACAAAGCTGGCTTCCGGTGCTACCAGAGTCAAGGATATTGGCAGCCTTAGCTCTATGTCCGAGCTGCGTCTGGACAGATTTCCGGCCTGATCTGCGGCAAACACATTATAGATTCCAGCCTCTAATTGGGCTGTATCGATCGACGTTGGGGTGTTGGCGGTTGTAATTCGTACCTTCTTCGCAATACCTTCAGCTACGAGGACTTCCAGGTCTGCTAGAGTTGCCGATTGATATTCTCTCGGAGCGAGGTACAAGAAGCCGGTCTCGTTGCTGGATGCGATTAGGCTGCTGCCTATAAACACAGGAGTACTCGAAAGGATGCTTACGACAGGCGCGGTCGTATCTCTTTCACTTCCGCTGCCGCCACCGCTTCCAGAACCTGTTCCGCCCCCGCTCCCGCTGCTGCCGGAGTTGCTGATATTGCTATTGTCTGCTGGTGTGTTGGTCTCAGGTGCTGTAGGTACTGAAGTTTCGATTGGTGAAGGAGGCGTATTCCCATCTGAGGGGGTGGTAGGAGTCTGTCGGGAATTGCGTTGTTCTTCGATATTCTGCAGGAACTTGCTAGCTACGAGAGCTGCCGATTGGCGATCCGCACTTTGAAGCGGGTTAAAGCTGCCATCCGTGTTGCCTTTGATGAGACCCAGTTCGAGCGCTGCGGCTACCGCATCCCTGGCATAGTCTGAAATATCGTCTTTATCGGTAAAGGTCAACTGATCCCCCTTCCCGCTGGCATCTACGCCAAGGGCTCGGCAGAAGATGACGGCCATGTCCTGCCGCGATAAACTATTGCCATTGCCGAACTGATGATTGCCGTATCCGTGAATAAGCCCGGCTTGCACTGCGGCCTCGACGGCGGCATAAGAGTAATGAGCTGCAGGAACATCACTGAATGTAGCAGTTGCTGGCGCGCTGGCCATATCCAGATTTAGAGCTTTGGCGAGAATGATCGCAAAATCCTGTCTTTCGATGTGTCCAGTCGGGTCGAATTTTCCGTCCCCGCGGCCACTAACAATTCCTTGCTCAACCAGCCTTTGAATGGAATCCTTCGCATAGGAACCATCGACATCGACAAAGAACGTCGTTGCAGATGCCGGTGCAGCTAATGTGCTGAGCAAGGCTGCTGTAGTAATGATTTTGGCATAAAGCTTCTTGTTCAAAAACACGCCTCCTTAGAGTGAAATTTATGTATATTTTGTGTCTATATCAAACATCTTAGATTAATGATCTATATCCAGCAATCCATTTATGAAAAATTTGAAGATTATTTCTCCTTCCGATGCAGCTCAATCCATTGAACTGCCCAGTCTACGAGCTGTCTTTGCCTCAGAAAGCGCACCTCTGCCTCACCGACCTTGTAAATCGCCACGTTGTGAGCCCGATCATAATGCTGGCCCAATTCGATGAAATCCCCGTCATCCACAGCTTGAGTGCGATAGGTCACCCATGTTCTCTTTCCGTCGATCATGACCGCGCTGCTTTCCTCCGTAAACCGCTTTGCAGGAAAGTCTGCTCTGGTCTCCGCTAAGTGCAGCGAGGTGTTCTTGTCGTATCCGACTCCAATAAGCAGGATGTGGCCGTCAAGCTCATATAACTTATCCACCGGCGATCCTTTGCCAAAAATCTGGCTTAAATCATGCCCCTTCGTAAGGTATTCCGCATGCCTGCCTACGGCAGCCACGGATCTCGCCGGATGATTGGATCTGGCAGCTCCGGGCCATTTCCGGAACATCTCCGCAACAACGCCCATCCCGATGGCTGGCGTAATTTCTTTATCGTAGGCAGGCCAGTGCTCTCGAATGATGGGCCAATGTTCGGGAGACACCTCCCAATGGACACCTGTTGCAGGGTCAAGATTCTTCCAGGTTTGGGAGGGCATCATCAAAGTCCCCTCCTCGCCGACAATTTCAAGCAAAGCACGAATTAAGGTCTCGGCTCCGCCAACCACGAACCCGATCTTGCTTAACGAGGTATGCACGAATATCGTCTGTCCCTTCGATATGCCGCAATGACGGAATTGCTCTTTCAGCGTCTGTTTGGTCAAGATCGGCTTTTGTACATCACATGGGCCTGTCACTGTAACTCCTCCTTACTTTTCCTCCAGATTTCAAACAAAAAAAGAGACAACCCCTCATTAGCCGAGGGGTTGTCTCCAGTGTTGCCAGAAAGCATTGCCCTTAAATTGGACGATATCTTACATTATATTGAAAAAGATCGGCGGCATCAATCCTATGATGGAGTGGACTGTATCCCTAAACATGAATGCCTGCGTTCTCTTATGCCCTGAAAATAAGAGTGTCAAACGTATAAATAAAATAAGGGGGCGTTCGCATGGACTTTACCGACCGTATAATAGAAAAAACGATAATGAGCAGCTTCTTGTATGAGCCATTCTGGGATCGGTGGGTTGGAAGCGGGATATCAAAAGCGACGGTGTATGAGCTGCGTCAGCAGGCTAATAGTATTGAGGATTGGATCGAGATTCTGCAGTGTCATGTGGAAGTGTATGAACAGCTGGCCCTAAAAATGCTGAAGCAGCATTTAGACGGTGAAGCAGAATATTTCTATAGGATCGCAGCGATGAACTATTCCTTGATTCAGTGGATGTTCCCTCATGCCGGGCCAGAGAAGCAGGCATGGTATGAGCGTTGCCAAGACATGCACAGGCAAGCCGACAGGTTGGCGGCAGAGACTGTAAGGGCTGTAATTCTTGTGGAAGGTAACGAATGCTATGGAAGGATACGTATTCCTCGTCACCCCCGCGGCTGCATAATTATGGTTAACCCCATTGATTCATCGAAAGAGGAATCCATTAAATACGAAGCAGGCTTCGCCAGACTAGGCTTTGTTACGGTCAGCTTCGACGGCCCGGGGCAGGGAGAGACGTATGTATTAAATCGGTATAAAGCTACCTGGCGCAACTGGGAGCTATTTGTTCACGAGATAACCGAGTATGCAGTATTACAATTTCCAGAGCTTCCGCTTTACTTATTTGGTACAAGCTTTGGCGCAACTTGGGCGATTAAAGGCGGCAGCCACCCTGGAATCCGCAAGGTTGTGGCGGTTAGTCCTCTGATAGAGGATCAAACAAGGTGGCCTGAATATTTCCAAGAACGTTTGTCTTACGTCATCGAGGGTGAAGAGAACCCTTTGGCGTTCAGGGAGGAGAAGATGGGACGGCTAAGCGCCCTTCTTCTTATTCATGGCAAACAAGACGATTGGGTCAAGGATGCAGCGATCGAGTCGTTCTATCAGGCAGTACCTGCGGAGAAGCGGTTAATAGAGTACATAGATGAACGCCATGGCTGTAATTTTAAAATGGACGATATCATTGCCTCGGCTGCCGACTGGTACATGGCTAGGTAGCCGGTGTTCCCACCGTGTGATATCCTGTAGTGGTTCTAAATATTGTGCTACTTTTCTTCGTTGAATTGACCAAACAAGGCTTGTTGTTATAGACAGGACAGGTATAATGATGATGGATCATTCAATTACCAACAGGTGGAGGTTTATCATGCATACAAAGAAAAGTTTGATGGATCAGCTTGAAAGCGCTGGCATTGACCAGCATGGAACCGTGCTGATGCATTCATCCATGAAAAGTATCGGCGAAGTAGAGGGAGGAGCGGACACAGTTCTGGATGCCCTTTCGGAATATATGAAAGATGGGCTGCTGGTTTTGCCTACGCATACTTGGTCTTATATCAATGCGGACAATCCGAAGTTTTATGTCGAGACATCCGAGGTATGCGTCGGTATTCTGCCGGAGTTGTTCCGTAAACGTCCAGGCGTTATCCGTTCCTTGCACCCGACGCACTCCGTGGCAGCCCGCGGGAAGGATGCGGCTGAGTTCACTGCCGGCGACGAGAGATGGGATACGCCGTGCCATCGGGAATCGGCTTGGGGCCGCCTGCTGGATCGAAAGGCGACGATTCTGCTCGTAGGCGTTGACCTGCGCAGAAATACGTTCATTCACGGGATCGAGGAATGGGTTGATATTCCGGGAAGAATGACGGACGGGCATGAGCAATTGTACACGGTGCTCCCCGACGGAAGAGAGGTATTGGTTCCATCCCGTCGTCACTGCGGCCTGCCTTGGTCGGAGCACTTCTGGAAGGTTGAGCATGTACTTGAAGAGCAGGGAGCGCTGTATCGCGCACGTCTAGGCGATGCTGAGGTGTTGGTTTGCGATACGGTGAAGACGACGGAAATTCTTACCGACATGCTGCTGAAGAATCCGGATTTGTTCTCGGATAACGAGCCTTTGGCTGAGTAAGGCAAGGGACTTCAAGGCGTCTCAAACATGAATAAGCCGACTGCGTTAGGCAGTCGGCTTTGTGCTGTTATTTTTTGATAATAGGAATCCAGATTTCGCACAGATAGTCTTCGGCTGAGATGTCTCCCGATGAGTAGACCTCCAATTCAGGCGCGTTCTCGGTGATCTCATAGCCGGTTGCTGGGAACCATTCCTGGAATATTCAATCAAACACTTTTTGAATGGCATCCGGAACGGGGCCGACTGCGTTGAAGATCGCCCATGTGGAGCGAGGAATGGGGGTCAGAGTAAATCCTTCGGCAGAAGCATTCAGATCGGTAGGGGCAGCAATCATATAGGTAAAATCCCCGCTTTCCAGCTGCATGTTCATGCACGCTCCGATATAATTACCGCCGTTACTCAAGGATTGAAGCCTCTTTGCATGACCTCCTTGTGCGTATCATCGTACCATTCTGTCGGATCGGATCTCCTGTCTTTTTGTGCTATTTGCGAACAGGTTCTTATAGCTAGGGTACCCTAAATGAATGAGCCTGAGAATCATGCAAGACAAATTGCAAGTTTGATTCTAGAACGTCTTTAGGGGAACGATCAGAATCAGAAATAAATACAGATATTGTAAAGGCGATGTAGTAAAATAATAACCGAGTACCAACGATAACGATAATTTCGGTGATAGGGAGTGGTGGCAATGGAGCAGGCGAATGAGGCAGCGGTCGTTACAAAACAGGCCTTCTACGCGATTGGATTGCGTTGGGAGGGTACGTTTGCCGAAGCAGGTGAGGGCGGTATACGGGAAATTCATCAGGAACTGCAGCGAAGACAGGAGGAAATTCCCGGCATTGCAGATTCTAGCAGCTTCTACGGCTTATCCTATCATGCTTATCCTGGGGGAACCGGATTTGTGCATTATGCGGTGTTTGAAGTGTCCGATTCAGGTAGGGATGAAGTCCCGAACGGCATGGTCATGGTAGAGGTGCCGACGATGAAATACGCGAAATGCGAACACCGTGCAGAGCAAGACGTCGGCCAATCCTACAACAATATTTATGCTTGGATAGAGCAGCAAGGACATATGATGCTCCCGCAGGAAGGCAAGGGGCTCACTCATTTTGAAATATATCCGAGTCGCCAGGATCCTTATAGCACGCACCCTGAATTTACGATAATGATTCCTATTTTGGACAAATAGACTGTGCGTGTACTCAGTTGTTGTACACTAAGCTATGTACAACAAGTGGCTGTATACTAAAAGCGGCTGTACACTAAATGGAATTCATGTATCTAATTATGCTCTAAACGAAAGTTTCGGGGGAGTAGATGGATTTCACGTACTTATAATTGGGGTTTATACCCAAAGTTGGGATTTTAATTATTATAACGACATGAAATCCATCTAAATCTTCTTTCCATTCTATGTCGCAGAAACTAACTGCTATAAGTCCATTTATAAAAGATGAGCATTAATATTTCAAGTTGAACTAACTACTAAAACGGATGTGGGGAAGTACTTAAAATGTACCCATATTCCTAGGAGTACTTTTTTACTTTTGAATGATACAGGTTCATAGGAGGCAAAAATTCGCTCGCGAAGGCAACCTTAAGGCACAGTCATTTTACTCCCTTGCCTACATTCCATTCTTTAGTGCATCTTTAGATGGTTAATCTTTTAATGTAGAGGTTTTGAAGGTTGTAATTTATAATAGGAGCTTGAGATAGGACATCAAGATAGCCTGAGTGAGGTAGGTGCAAAATGAACGCAATTGAAGTGCAGGATTTGCGCAAAGCTTTCAAGATACAAAAAAACCGCGAAGGTCTCAAGGGGGCCTTCGCTGATTTATTCAAACGGCAGTATCAGGAAGTCATTGCTGTTAAAGATATTACGTTTACCATTCCGCAAGGCGAAATTTGCGGATACATCGGAGAGAACGGCGCAGGTAAATCAACGACGATTAAAATGCTGACCGGCATATTGGTGCCCACCTCCGGCAATCTCAAGGTCGGGGGTTACGTTCCTTATGAGGAGCGGGAGCGCTTCGTGCAAAATATCGGCGTTGTGTTTGGACAGCGCAGTCAGCTATGGTGGGACATCGGTGTTATCGAATCGTTCCAGCTGCTGCGGAAGGTGTATCGTGTATCGGAGCAGGACTTTAAGAAGCGGCTGGACGAGCTGGTCGAGCGCCTGAAGCTCCAAGAGCTGCTGAACCGCCCGGTACGCAAGCTCAGTCTGGGACAGCGCATGCGCTGCGAGCTGGTGGCTGCGCTGCTGCACAATCCGTCGATCCTGTTTCTCGATGAGCCAACGATCGGGCTCGACATCGTCGTGAAATCGGAAATACGCGATTTCCTCAAAGACATGAATCGCGATCATGGGACGACGATTCTGTTGACTACGCATGACCTGCAGGATATCGAGGCCCTCTGCTCCCGCGTCATCATGCTGGATGATGGCCAAATTATTTACGACGGCGGGTTGGAGGAGCTTAAGCAGCGCTGGGGAACAGGACGCGAGGTGCTGTTCCAATTTGGAAGAGCGACCAAGCTGGACACGTTAAGACAGTGGACTACGGGGCTGCCCGTGGAATGGTCGGCGGAGAACGACCTGAATGCCAAGGCCTGGATTCCGCTAGAGCTTAACGTATCCGATGTGCTAGGACGTGTTGTAGGACAAGCCGATATTACAGATATCAAAATCATCGAGACGAACACCGACGATATTGTACGCAGCATATATCAGTCCGGGTCAGCGGAGAAGGCGGAAGATGCTGCGGGCTCGATGCCGGCCGATAAAGAGGTCAGTCATGTCTAAGCGTCTCTCCACGGAATTCACACCCTCCAGATCAGCCTACCCGGGGGGGCAGAAGCCGCGAGTTAGCGGAAGACGCCTGCTGCTGGGCGCTTATTTGGATTTTATCCGTATCCGGTTCTTGACTATGCTTGCATATCGAATTAACTATTACACTGGCATTCTGATTTACACCCTTAACATTGGGGTCAACTATTTCACCTGGAAGGCCATTTACGGCGAAGGCGACTCCCTGGGCGGCTTTACCGCCATACAAATGACGACTTATGTCGCAGTATCTTGGATGGCAAGGGCGTTTTACTTCAACAATTTGGATCGGGAAATATCGGCCGATATTCGGGACGGCAGCATTGCTATTCAATTTATACGTCCTTATAATTATGTATTCGTCAAAATGATGCAGGGGCTCGGGGAGGGCATGTTCCGCTTCCTGCTGTTCATGATCCCTGGCATGGCGATTGCCATGCTGCTGTTTCCGGTACAGCTGCCAACCGCTCCGTCGGCATGGGCTGGCTTTCTTGTCATGCTGCTGTTCAGCTTCCTGATCAATTCGCAGATTAATGTCATTACGGGCCTGTCGGCTTTCTTCATTGAGAATAACGAGGGCGTCATGCGGATGAAGCGTGTCCTGGTCGATCTCTTCTCAGGACTAATTGTGCCGATCAGTCTGTTTCCGGGCTGGTTGTCGAAGGTGCTTGAGGTGCTGCCGTTCCAGGCGATCACTTACTTGCCGGGCTCCGTCTTTACGGGAAGGGTACAGGGCGTAGGCATTTGGTACGTGTTAGGCATCCAAGTATTTTGGTTCGTGGCCTTGATCATCCCGATGATCCTGTTATACCGGGCGGCGCGTCAGCGTCTGTTCGTGCAAGGAGGTTAAACAAGAGGAATGACGAGGATATTTTATTACTTGGGGTTAATTGTGGAATATTTCAAAAATTACATGAAAACCCGGCTGACCTATCGTGCCGACTTCTGGGTTGAGGTCATATCAGATTTGCTGTTCCAGGCGACAAACTTTATTTTTATATTAGTCGTGTTCATGCATACTGACAGTCTAGGGGGCTGGAGCCAGAGCGAGGTTATTTTCGTCTACGGCTTCTTCATGGTACCTTATGCCGTCTTCAGCTGCTTCGTCAACATGTGGAATTTCAGCGAGCGCTACATCGTGAAGGGTGAAATGGATCGCGTGTTAACCCGCCCAGCGCATCATTTATTTCAGATTTTCTTGGAAAATATCGATCCGCCCGCGCTGATCGGCGCTGTTGTAGGCATGATCATCATGGGAATCAGCGGCGGGCAGCTTGGTCTGCCATTCGAATGGTGGACGATCCCCGCGCTTATTATTCTTACCCTTAGCGCGGTAGCAATTTATACAGGCATCTATACCGCGCTTACGTCGTTGTCCTTCTATTCGGATGCACCGACCGGAATTCTTCCGCTCATGTTCAACATTCAGAATTATGGGCGCTATCCGGTGACGATTTATAACCGAACTATTCAAGTGTTGCTTACTTGGGTCATCCCGTTCGCCTTCGTCGGCATTTATCCGGCTGCGCTGTTTCTGCAGCGCGAAGAGATGACGAGCATGGCCCTGCTTACTCCGGTGATGGGGGGGATCTTCCTTGCAATCGGCCTGCTTGCTTGGAACATGGGGGTTAAACGCTATAAAGGGGCAGGCTCCTAGAGGAGGGGCCGTTTTTACAACATATAGTATACGATTAGGGGCTGTCTAATAAGTCCCTAATCATGAAATCGGCGGAAGAGCGGTGGAGGCTATGGAGAGGAGCAGACTTGCGGAACTGAGCGACGTTATTCAGCGAAACATGGCCTGCAACCCAGCATGCGGTCGCCCCTATCTTATTTCAAGACTGGAGCGATTCGGTCGATTCTATTCGTCCATATTCCACCGGTATAGCCTTTGGGAAGTCTTGTTAAATCCTCTATGGTATCAAAACCTTCCGACCACTCTCCGCTGCCTGCGACTATAATGACCCGAGTATTGACGCTATCCATGCGATTCAGGAATTTATTCGGCCATCCCCACAGCCACGGGGCGAACCTCTCGGGGATATGCAGCTGCGTATTCTTGCAGGCAGACGGTATATAGCCGCTCCAGCCGCTCCCTTCATATGACAGGAGGCAGCCCTTGAGCGTAGCTTTTGACATCACTCTCAGTCCAGGGAGCTCTTCCTGCAATGCAGCTATAGGGGCGTCCCCTCCATAAACAGTCATCTGCTCCAATCGCGCTTCCGGCAAATCTGCAAGATATTGCGCAAGCTGGCGGCCTTCGGCAGCATCATTGCTTTTTATATGAATTAGGAAGGTGCCGCTCGGAAAGTAGGCCAACACCTCATCCAACGAAGGCATTAGGCCGACCCCTTTGCCGCGGAACGGATACGTTTCGCCTTGATCTGCGGTGTAGCCGTAACCGATATCGATTTCCTTTAGTTCAGCCATTGTGTAGTCGCTGACCATGCCTTGCACATTCGTTCGGCATTCCAGCGTCCAATCATGAAAAACTGCGAATTGCCCGTCCTTCGTGGGCTTGATATCCAGTTCTACTAGATCTGCCCCGGCATCAAATGCGGCCTCCATCGAGGGAATCGTATTCTCCAGATAAGGATGCTCCGGCTTGAAAATCCGGGTAGCCGTACAAGTATCTCCTTCGATTCCTTCCATGCTGAACGTCTGACCCAGACCGCGATGCGCCAGCAGAAATGGGGCCCCACTACGATCCTTCGTAAAAAGGGAGGAATTATTTAAATAAATAAACGCCGACAAAATGAGAAGAAATATAAATATGCGTTTCAATCCTTTTTTAAATTTCATCTTCACTTTCCTATCTATGCAAAATATGACGAAGCGCCTGGCCCAGCTCTGGAAACTTAAACTCGTAGCCTTCCTGTTCCAAACGCTTTGGAATCACCCAGCGGCTCTTTAGGATCAGCTCCGTTTCCGTCTGGATCATCACGGCGCCAAGCTCCAGCAGCCACTTTGGAGAAGGCAGGCCGAGCTTGCGATTCATTATTTGTCTAAGCTGATCCATCAGTTCGCGATTTGTGACAGGGTTTGGGGAAGCGCAATTGAACACCCCGCTCAGATCCTTCCTAGTCTGCAGGAACGTAATGATTCCGAAAATGTCCTCCATATGAATCCAGCTGAAGCGCTGGGTTCCTGGGCCTTGGACGCCGCCAAGTCCAAAGCGAACGAGGTTTTTGTACGGAGTCATCACGCCCCCCTGTTCTCCAAGAACAATAGAGATGCGCAGCGCTGCTTGTCTTGTTGCAGGTAATTTAAAAGAAAAAAAGGCCTGCTCCCATGCCTTGGCCACCTCGACGGAGAAGCCTGCTCCAATCTCGCCGTCGGCTTCAGTCATAGGGCGATCCTCGGCGTGCCTATAAATTGTGGCTGTACTGGAGTTGATCCAAAGCGGAGGAGGCTGCTTGCAAGCAAGCAACGCAGCGCCCAATAACTGGGTCGTCTCCGTACGCGAATCCATGATGGCTTTCCTGTTTTTCTCGGTATAGCGGCAATCAACGGACTTCCCCGCCAAATTAATCAGCATGTCCGCTTGTTCTAATGCCTGAACGATTCTCTTGTGATCCTGCCACGAGATATGTCCAGGCTGCCTTGAGATATGTATAATTCCATAGCCTTGCTGCTGAAATTTATCACTTAGATAGGTTCCGATGAACCCGGTTCCTCCAGCCAAGACGATTTTTCCGATCATAAGCGCAACAACTCCATTCTGCGACATTATCACTATTTGCTTAGCAAGGTACGAGAGCAGACTCCCTTCTTCGTTTACCCCCTGGGGACAATTTTACTGCAAACTTTGCAAACCGACTATTTCACCATCCACTCAATGTTTTAGACGTAGACAGGAGCACAAAGTTACACTTTCGGAACTATTTCTCAATAATAGAGCCTTGTTTTAATAAAAAAGATTTGGGACAATAATAAACAGAATTTTAAGTTCTGAAAAGAGGAAAAACATATGAACACATTATCCATTTATGGATTTACGCTAGATCAGCTCATCGCATGGCTGGAGGAGCGGGGACACAAGAAGTCGCGCGCACTTCAGGTGTGGGATTGGCTTTACCGCAAGCGGGTACACAGCTTTGCGGATATGAATGACGTCAAGCCGGAGGTTCTTGCTCTGCTGGAGGAGCACTTCGTACTGGAGACGCTGACGGAGCAGGTGAAACAGCAGTCGGCGGACGGAACGATCAAGTTCCTGTTTAAGCTGGCGGATGGCAACCTGATCGAGACTGTGCTGATGAGACATAAGTTCGGTCTGTCTGTTTGCGTCACTACCCAGGTAGGCTGCAATATCGGCTGCAGCTTCTGTGCAAGCGGATTGCTTAAGAAGAGTCGTGACTTAACAAGCGCTGAAATCGTCGAGCAGATCATGAAGGTGCAGTTCCATTTGGATGAAGTCGGTCTGGAGGAGCGGGTCAGCCATATTGTAGTCATGGGCATCGGCGAGCCATTCGACAACTTTACGAATGTATCCAATTTCATACGGACGGTGAAGGATCATAAAGGTCTGGCTATCGGCCCAAGACGCATTACCGTTTCGACAAGCGGCTTGGCGGATAAAATCATCGAATTTGCCGACTCCGATCTCAAGGTGAACCTGGCGATTTCTTTGCATGCGCCCAATAATGAGCTTCGTACGCGCATTATGAAGATCAACCGGGCGATCCCGATCGAGCAACTGATGGAAGCGATAGATTACTACCTGGCCAAATCGAATCGCAAGGTTACTTTGGAATACATTTTGCTAAGAGACGTCAATGATGGGGCGGAGCAAGCGCTGGAGCTTGCAGAACTAATCGGCAAGCGGCGGAATGGCGTTACGGTCAACCTCATTCCATATAACCCGGTTGATGAGCACGGGCAGTATCAAAGAAGCCGCAAAGAGTCGATTCTGGGCTTCTATGATATGCTGAAGAAGCAGCAAATTAACTGCAGCGTTCGCCTGGAGCACGGCACCGATATCGATGCGGCCTGCGGACAACTGCGGAGCAAACAGTTGAAGAACGACAAGAGAATATCTTAAAATAAAACGCGGTGAAAAAATGGCCTTGTCATCCATAGACCTATGCCGTTACCGTCCCTCATCCCTTTCATAGACTAATATGTAATATTATAAAAAGGAGGATGAGGATATTGGTTGAAGCCTATTATAATTGCCTGTACTGCAAAAATAAAAGGGTTCGCATTCTCACCAGAGACGGTCGGCAATATACGGGAACGGTTATGGACGTGGACTATAACAATGTTTATTTGCGTCCCGATTCCAGAGGTGTCGTCAAAACCTCGGCATTCTATCCAGGGTTTTATGGGAACGAGATATTGACGTTAAGCCTATTTACGCTGTTGGCGATCGCTTTAATCTAAAATATATACTACGACAAGGCTCTCCTTCGAGGAGAGTCTTTCTTGTTTTGTATCATTGCAAAACGAACAGCCGGTAGCAGTTCCAGCCCTCGTTAGAAATACTTACAGCATGTTTAGTGTTTATAGGATAGAATGATTACAGAAAGCCCAGAATTTGGGTCGTTTGTTGCTAACAAGATGAGTAAAAGGATTTAATACCCAATAAGGAAAAGGTGAGAAGGATGCCCGTACGGCACTATAGCTGCAAAAACCTGCTGATCATTTTGACGATCGTCCTATTAGGACTTTCCATTGCCATAGGCGCATATTCCAAGGAGGCTGCCGTGAAGAGCACTGTCCCATATACAGAGAAATTTATAAAGAAGCATATGACAAACGTGAATGGTACTTTAGCTACGTATTTAAAGCCGGGCACCTCGGCCGACCCGGATATTGTTGCAGGACGCGAGGCGCTTTCCGAGTCGCTGGGATTCTGGATGCAGTATGCCGTAATGAGACAGGATCAGGTATTGTTTGACCGCAGCTATCAAGTACTGAAAGACAAATTTATAACCCCAGAGAAATATATCGTTTGGAAGCTTGAGCCGGATGGTCAAGTCAAGGTAAACACGAACGCGCTCGGTGACGATTTCCGCATCATCAGCAGCCTTCTGGAAGCGTCAGAGCTTTGGAAGAAGGACGAATATCTAATCACGGCAAGAGAAATATCGGATACTTTGCAGACACATGTACAGAACGCAGGCTATTTCGTAGATTTCCACGACTTTTCCAGGCATGAATCTCCATCAACGCTTAGCTTGGTTTATGTAGATATCGGAGCGCTTAGGTTAATGAAAGACAGCGAGCTCATCGATTCGAGTACTTACGAGCAATATGAGCGGGTGCTCTCCGACATGCCGGATGACGGCGTATTTTTCCCAAAAACCTTTGATGTTCAACAGCTTCGGTACTCCTTTGACGACCACGTGAATCTTATCGATCAATTGATTGTGGGCATTCACCGGGCGGAGATAGGCCAAAAACCAACGGCCTTGATTTCTTTTCTAAAAAAGGAGTTCCGTGAGCACAAAACGATCAAGGGACGCTACAATCGGGCAACTCGGGCAGCAGAGGTCTCGTATGAATCTCCTTCCGTCTATGGGCTGGCCATACTGCTTGCCTTGGAATCCGGGGACAAAGAGTGGGCAAAACAGCTGCATAAACATATGATATCTCTAAAAAATAGGGACGTTTCCTATTCGGGTGGGTATGTATTCAATAAGAATACTCATTTCTTCGACAATGTTCTCCCATTACTTGCTGAAACTGCTTTGCAAAATCCTTAATTTAGGTTAATTGTTCAGAAAGTGTATAGATTTCGGCTGTAGAATATAGTTTTAAAAGCCCGGAATCTCCGTTTATTCCACATTTTATGATGCTGTACCACGCGGCATTTCTCGTATGGGCTTTGATATGGGAGTGCCTATTTTTTTTACATCCATGGCCTGTCTGCCAGATCCCCCATGGGCCGATGATCACAGAGAAGGAAGGTTGATTATGAGGGGCAAAATACCGACACATCGTATTGCATGGGGCTATATGATTCTCATTTTTATAGCAATGCTAGAGCAGTTATTCGTCTTTCTTAATGTTTATCTTGACCAAAGCTACACCGGGACGGAATTTGCTTTCAGCATCGCGGCTTTGGCGGCGCTTCTAATCGGGCTGTTGCTTCCAGTGGGGCTGTCCGTAGTTGGGGTGTTCATTTTTTTGGTCAGCTATTTTGTTTGGCTGGCGACCTATGCAAAACTGGATATCCTGGCATTCTCCTGGATTTTGCTTATACCCGCTAATCTCAGCATCGCGGCTTTGATCAAGACGACGCTGATTCGCAGCAAAATTATCATTGAGCGCATGGAAGAATTACAGTATCGGGCTCCCCAGATCGACCTCGACACGACGCTCGGCAACAAAGAGGCTTTGGCTGAAATCGTAGTCAAGCAGTCCAATTTGGCTAAAAGATACGCTGAGCAGTACAGCTTTTGCATGGCGATGTTCAAAATTGATTTTCTTCCTCTAGTGCAGGAATCCCTTGGCTCGCAGCGCTATGCCCAGCTTCTGCTGGAATTATCGAGCATCATTCAGCAGCAGATCCGGTATGAGGACTATAAATTCTCCCTAGACCGAGGGCGGTTCATTATTCTCTGCCCGATGACCAACCATGATTTTTTGCAAACCCTGACGGATCGTATTAAACAAGCCCTGATGGATATTGACTTCCTAGATAAAAAGGGGCAGCCCCTTAAGCTCGTCATTCGTGCGGGTGCTGTCGTGTTCCATAAGGAGCAATTCAGCAAATATAAGGATATCGATGCGGTCATTGCGGCACTGGAAAGACATACGGAGACAGATCTCATCGGAGAATATATTTGATATTTGATCGGTTATGCCGGAGGGAGGTGGCTGGATCTTGCTATTGATGGCATATACCAATTGGTTCATTCCACTGTGTATTGGAGTCAGCTTCATATTTGCGGTAACCGTTGTTGTTCTGACGATTGCCACCCTAGTCTTTCGAGCCAGAGTAAACAAAAAGTATGATCGGGGGAAATTTAGTGGCTGATTTCTTGTTGATTTTTTGTATGGTTAGCATTTGGATCGCTGTATTTCAATCGATCGTTGTTATGATCGGGGCTATCCGCTTCGTTTGGCGGCAAAGCCGAACGCCGCTCGTGCTGCCTACGAATATGGAGGACTTTCCCACGGTGACGGTGATCGTTCCGGCCCATAATGAAGAGATCGTCATTACAGCTACGGCAAGACATGTCCTGCATTTGAATTATCCTGAACATAAAATACAGTTTATCGTTGTGGCGGATAACTGTACGGATGATACGGCAGGGCGCCTAAAGGCGCTCAAGGCGCAGCCTCAGTATCAGCAGCGGGATTTCTTCATTATGGAGCGCAAAGGAACCGGCGGAAAGTCGGGAGCGCTGAACGATGCGCTGGAGCATGCTACTGGGGAATGGATTTGTATCTTTGATGCGGATGCTGCGCCGGAGAAAAACTCGCTATTATTCCTCGTACAGAAGGCGATGGAGGAACCGGAATTGTATGGTGCGGTGTTCGGCCGCAATAAAGCGCGCAACCGTGGGCAGAACTTCCTCTCCCGGTGCATTAACCTGGAATTGGTGACCATGCAGCGAGTGCTCCATACCGGGATGTGGGAGCTGTTCAAGCTGGGGACGATCCCGGGGACAAACTTTATAATTAAAACGTCGCTGATCCAAGAGATCGGCGGCTGGGACGAGCAGGCGCTGACGGAGGATACGGCGATTTCGTTTGAAATTCTCTCCAGAGGCCAGCTCATTGCGCTGGCTTCGCAAGCCGAGGCTTACCAACAGGAGCCGGAGCAGCTATCTGTATATATGAAGCAGCGCGAACGCTGGGCCAAAGGGAATTACCAAGTCGTACTGGATAACTTCCATCATTTGTTCAGACCCTCTAGCTGGCGGATTAAGCTGCATTTAATTTATTTTGTGGCTAGTTACTTCTGGTTTCTTGTCACGATTGTGATTTCCGACCTGATCATTATCGTAAATATCGTATACTGGGTTCTCGCGTTATTTAAGCCAGAGCTGGTGTCCCCCTTCCAGTTTGAAGGGGATGTGTATATTTATCTCATCATAGCTTGGGCGCTGATGTATTACTTGTATGTGCTGCAGATCAATCTGGCGCTCGCTTCAGATATCGGGCAGAGCAACATCCGTAATTTTATTTTGTCCTGTATCACGTACTTTACCTATGCACAGTTATTCCTCGTTATTTCAGTCCGCGCGTCTTACAACATGATCGTGGACAAGATTACGCATCGGGAGAGCAAGTGGTATAAGACGCAGCGATTTGATTAGTTTAGAATGAACGGTTTTGTCTAAGCGGGCGATTGAGGCTGCTCCTATGCATTGAATTGCGTAGGAGGGCCTTTTTTTAGATTCTAGAGTTTTAAGTTTTCACCAGAGCTGAACAATTGTATAATTGCAAGGAAAATGAATGCTAAATAAGATGAACTAGAGAATGGGATCCTGGCAAGGGAGAATAGGCTTGTGGTTGCCCTGGTCGCCTTGCTGTCTTACTCGCCATAGGGTCGACTTGTCATCGCTTTGGCTGTCTCGTGTCGCCCCCGTGAACGAATTTCAGCCTTTTATGAACCTATATTATCCAAAGAATGGGGAGCAACAGTGATCGGGGGCACATTTTACGAAATTACCCATATTCATTTCAATAGTACAACTTATTATAAATGGATTTATAGTAGTTAGTTGCTGCGGCAAGGAAGGGAAGTAGATTTAAATGGATTTCATGTCGTTAGAAGGGGGGAATTGCTATCATGGCCTGGATTCTTGACTTTAGTTGCATAAAATCCATCTAATCCTCTGAAACATTCGTTTCGGGCATAATTGATATAGGAATTCCAGTTAATGTACGGTATCTCAGTGTACGACAGCTCAATGTTCGGCATCTTAATATGCAGCAACTCAGTGTACAACTGCTCAATATACGGTATCTTTGTATGCAACAGCTTAGTGTACAACAGCTTGGTTTACGCATCTTAGTGTATAGATGCAGTCCGGCTCCTCAGAAAGTCCGCCGATCGACGTTTTCTTATGGTAATCTACTAGTAGAAGTTAGTTATGAAATAAAGTGAATCGCATCGGGCGAACTGGGAGAATACGCAGCTAATGAAGAAGATGAATGATACGTTGACAGGGCTCAGAGGATGGCTGGCGATTTCGGTCGTTATTTTTCATATTTACGGCTCTTCGATTCTTGAGGGCTACTTAAAGGAATATCCCCGTGATCACTGGAGTTACCTGATAAATTACGCCGGGCCGATCTCCGTGAACCTTTTCTTTATTATTAGCGGTTATCTTATCACGCGGACGCTGCTTCAGCACGGAACAGTGGGGAGATTTGCTTTAAATCGCATCCTTCGTATTTACCCAGTGTTTTTGTTGATTCATCTGATTGTTTTTGCGGCAGGGCCATGGATCGGCTATAAGTGGATGGAGGATATCAGCGTCCTAAACTATATAACGCATTTCTTATCCAATCTGCTGTTGCTTCCGGGAGTATTCCCTTTGCCTATCGCCCAAATCGTAGCCTGGTCATTAAGCTATGAAATGGCTTTCTATCTCTTAGCAGGCCTCGTGTTCGTTATTTATCGGAGGGTCTCCATGCCCGTCCTAGTTAAAGCGATTCTACTAGGCGCTCTGCTGCTAGTTAGTGGAGTGCTCATTTACTATCACCCGAACATGCTGTTCTTTATCGTCGGGATCGCATCCTATTTCACGGAATCCTTCCTGCGCAGGGCATACCCTTACAGGAGAGCGTTCTGCCTGAACGGGATTATATGGTTTGGACTCTTGTATATATCCTATAGTTATAACGTACAGCGTGCGTATATATTGATCCCGCTGCTGATCAGCTACTTGTTCTTCCAATCCATTCTTCTGCAGCGGGGGTTCATGTCGCGGCTTCTCCAGCTGCGTCCAATGCAATATTTAGGGAAAATTAGCTACAGCCTGTATATGTGGCATACGATGGTGATGTTTCCGTTGAAAAAAATCATGCCCAAGCTGGGAGCGGTGTTGCCTTATCCTGGGCTCGTATTTATCGTATATGCTCTGTTATCGTTAGTCCTTTCCATCGCTGTCTCACATATTTCCTATCATATTATCGAGTTGAGACTGACGAATTACTTGAAGCGGCGGTTTACAAAAAGCAGTCTGGACAGTCCCGCGACTCGCTCTACCTCTCTCATCAGCATTAGACATGGGGATACATAAAAATCCTTTGTCTAAAATGGGGAAGTCTGCTACAATAACCCCGAATCATTCAATTTCATATTCTACTTATACGGTGCTGCTAGTAATCTATTGAAGCAGCTTAATAGGGAAGTTCGATGTAAATTCGACGCGGTCCCGCCACTGTAACGCGGAGCTGACTATCGTAAATCCACTGTTGATCTGTCAACGGGAAGGAGATAGTTGAGCGATGAAGCGAAGCCAGGAGACCTGCCGTGTAAGGGCTCTTTAATTTTCTCACGAGGATGGGATGGAGATGTTTATTCGCGCTGCTGTCGAAATGCGCCAGAGGAGCAGCCGAGTGTGTATAGCGTTACACGGACAAATCTTCGAGAACATCTTTCTTTTGGGAAAGATGTTTTTTTGTTGTCCACAAAAAAAAAGGATGGTAAAGGAGAGCGGACATTGAACAGTTGGAAGAAATGGATGAAGAGAAGCTTGCCTGTGTTGATGAGCTTCGTATTGCTGTTGTCGCTAGTTAATCCTCAGCTCGCCAAGGCGGCAGGGGGAGCAGGCGATGTGCGGCTGCAAGGGATGATTAAGGGCACCCTTGATTATTATGCCAAGAAGTATCGCGACGCAGGCACGACGAACAAGATCGAGTCCTGGTGGGAACTCGTGGCATTGTGGGGAGCAGGGGTAGATTTGCAGGATGGGCATTGGAGACTGCCATCCTGGGAGAAAACAGCGCCTAATTTGGCGCCGACGAATTATGGCACGGATCATATCAGATACATATTCGGGCTGCTGGCTATGGGACAAGACCCAGCTCATGCCTGGGAGACGGATCGGAACCTATGGGCTGAGCTGGCTGCCCAGCAGGATCCTGTTACCGGGGCCATCGGCGGTGTCAATAAGCATATGTGGGCGATGCTTGCTCTCGACGCAGGGGTTAAGCTCGGTGCAGATGTAGGCCAATGGGATGAAGACGCAGAGCAGAAGGCTTTAGAGTATTTATTTGAGTGCCAGTACCCGGATGGCGGCTTTGGCTTGAGCCCGACTGGCACCTTTGGGGACACCGACATAACAGGCATGGCGCTGCTGGCTCTAGGAAAGTACCAGGGGCAAAGTGCGGTAGACAGTGCTATTCAGCGCGCAAAGGAGCTATTGAAGCAAAGGCAGCTTGACAATGGCGGGTTTGATTCACCTGGCAACTGGGGATCGGGTGACAATTCGAACAGCCTATCCACTACGGTGTCCGGCCTTGTAGCCGCAGGCGATGATGCTCTATCCTCCGATTGGATGAAGAACGGCTATTCCGTACTGGATGCATATGAGTCATTCCAGTTGGCTGACGGCTCCTTCAAATGGAAAGCCGCCGATACGAGAACGAACGGCATGTCTACGGAGCAGGCGCTGATTGCGCTGCTGGACATCCAGCATGGCCAATCGACTTGGTATCGCATTGCGAACATACAGGTGACTCAGCCAGGCGTTGCCGCACAGCTACAAGTAACGGGAATGGACGGTGAGATTTATACGCCTCAGACCGTAACGGTAGCGACAAACGGCGAGGAAGTAACGGCGCTTGACGTCATGAAGCAGGGACTGGATACGGCTGTGCCGTCCATTGATTACACCATTACAGGCAGCGGAAGCTTTGCCTACGTCACATCGATAGCCGGTCAAGCCGCCGGAACCTTCGGAGGCTGGGATGGCTGGATGTACACCGTTAATGGAACTATGCCTGATGTCGGGGCGGGCGATTATGTCATTCGATCCGGCGACCAAGTGCATTTTTATTACAGCCGCTGGGCCAGCATATCGGCGGCCGCGTCTGAAATCAGTTATGGTGCCGCAAACCCGGCAATTGTAGTAAAGCTGGTAGGGGATGTGTTTACGCCGGCTGCGGAGCAGGCGAGCCATTGGCTGATCGACCCTGGTACGACTGGACTACAGGTTGCTGGCTTATCCTTGTTCAACAACCAGCAAGTTAGCATTGCATTTACGGGCCAAGCTGCCGAAGGTGCGATTTCCGTGCAGGCTTTGGCAGGGGCTTTGGCTGGACAAAGCAGCAGCGAGGCTATAACTGTTAATGTGCCCGCCTATGCTGGGCCGGTTAAGGAAGAGATTATTTCTATCCCGGACAGTGAGACTTACTATGAGAAAGGATCATATGGAGACTCGCTGACTGAAGATAAAATCATTCTGGAATTCACTAAGCCGGAATTGCCACAGGTAATTTCCGTTACAGACAGTACTTATTTTGAAATTGAACCGAATACGGATGTTATTTCTTCCGGATGGAATAACCGCATTCAATTGCCTAGCAAGCTGAGTTCTACGGACACTGCGTTAATCGATGAAGTGAACGCGGTTTTGGCTTCAGCGAATGAGGAGCTTACCCAGATCGCGATTCGCGTGAAGGTAGGCGGGGATGAGCGGATCGAATTCAACCGTCATGTCACGTTGAAGCTGAATGGTCAAGGCAGCAAACATGCCGGTTGGATCGGCAGCGATGGCAGCTTTAATCGGATACCGAAATACAGCGATTCATCGGCAAAATTGGATGCTGTGTATGCCTACGCGGACAATCACGGGGATTTGGTCATTAGAACGACGCATTTTACCGAGTTTATCGCCTATGATTTAAAAACTAAAGATACCCCTGGACAAGGTGGAAATCCAGGGAACGGCGGAACCAGCCCAGGAGATGGCAGCGGCAATCCAGGCAACGGAGGCGGAACCCCTGGCGGAGGCGGCGCGCCTGGCGATGGCGGCAATACGGACGGTGGCAATATAACAAATCCACCGGTTACCCGCACGGTTACTCTGTCTGTGGAGAAGAGTACGATTGGTGAGGATGATATCCTCTCACCTGTGACGGTAACGCTGCAGGATAGAGATACTGCATTTACAGCTCTCAGCAGAGCAGCAGGAGCTCGGAACATATCCATTGACTACATCGGTTCGGGCGCAACTCTCTATGTACAGGCAATCGACGGATTAGGGGAGTTTGACAAAGGGCCGGAGAGCGGCTGGATGTACTCGGTGAACGGAGTATTTCCGAACTACAGTGCGGGACTCTATACGCTGCAGAATGGTGATGTTCTTCGCTGGCGGTACACGACTAATTTGGGAAGAGATCTAAAGGATGAGGACGCTGGAGGCGGGGCTCCGTTACCGGGAGCACCAGGAGCGCCGGGAGCTGGCGGCGCTGCAGGAGGCGAAGCGGGAGGAGCGTTAGGACAGGCTGCGGCGGCAACGACAGAGCAGCAAGCGGCTTCGTTGGCACGCATTAAGGAGGCTATCGCTCGTTCATCGGCCTGGATCTTGAGCAATCGCAGCTTTTCCAAGCATGACAATTTCAATGATTGGGATGCCATCGCACTGGCTCGCTCCGGCAAGTCAGTCCCTGCAGAGTATTATTCCGTGCTTGAGAGCTATGTCCGAGAGAAGAATGGCGAATTCCGGTTAGTAACGGATTATGAGCGCATGGCGCTAGCCGTCGTTTCGATCGGTAAAGATTCGCGCAATGTGGCCGGGTTCGATTTCTTGGAGAAAATCTACAACAGTACGCGTATGACCAATCAGGGAACGAATGGACTCGTGTTCGCTCTGCTGGCTCTTGATGCAGCGAACGCCGATATTCCAAGCGGTGCCCTGTGGACGCGGGATAAATTGGTGGCCGCCGTATTGCAGCAGCAGAACTCCGATGGCGGCTTCCCAATCAGCAAAGAATCCAATGGTCAAAGCGATATTGATATGACGGCAATGGCACTGCAAGCGTTGGCGAAATACCAAGATCGCAAAGAGGTCAAGGCAGCAACGGAAAACGCGCTGGCCTGGTTGTCGCAGCAGCAGCTGGCGAGCGGCGGCTTTAAAGCTTGGGGCGTCGAGACGAGCGAAAGTATTTCGCAAGTGATCATCGCGCTTTCCAGCCTTAACATTCCGCTGGATGATAAGCGGTTTGTTAAGAGCAGCGGCGATCTGCTTACGGCGCTGCAAGCTTATATGAACAAGGATGGCGGCTTCGCCCATACGGCGGGAGGAGCCAGCGATTATATGGCGACTCACCAGGGCTTGATGGCACTTGGGGCGTATGAGCGCATGCTGCTCAAGCAGAGCGCGCTGTTCGATATGTCCGATAATCAAGCTGCTGCTTCCAAACCGTCTCCGGTCGTTTACGGGGATGAAGCCTCGATATCTGCATGGGCTAAGGAAGCGGTTGGCAAAGCAACGGAGCTTGGCCTGATGACAGGAACAGGCGCAGCTACACCACAGTTTGAGCCGAAGCGCGGCCTAACGCGTGGGGAATTTGCGGTGTTAGTGGTCAAGCTTGCGGGCGAGCAGCCATCCGGCAAGGATAGCGGATTTAAGGATGTCAGCCAAGGCTCATGGTATGCCGGTTATGTAGCCGCAGCTAAAGAGAAAGGCTTGATTTCAGGTCTGAGCGAGAGCTCCTTTGGGCCGAATCAACCAATTACAAGACAAGAACTGGCTACGATTCTTGTGCGCATGCAAGAGCAAACGCTGGCGAATGCCGAGGATGGCGCAGCTTCAACTTCAAATCGCGTTCTCAAAGATCGTGAACAAGTATCCGATTGGGCTGCCGACTATGTGGAAGCGGCTATCCAATCCGGACTGATGTCGGGGGACGGCGACTACTTCCATCCCCAACAGCAGGTGACTCGAGAAATGGCTGCTGTTGTGATCGTGAAAATGCATGAAATGATCAATCCATAAATCAACCGGGAGAAGGAGCCTTAAGCCTCCTTCTTTCCCTATTTATACGATTATCGTAGCTTGAGGTGGATATATGCTGAATTGGTGCAGAACATTATGGCACAACAGAAATAAAATTTTTGGACTGCTTGCTGTTATTGCTATTGTGCTAGCCGCGGTATGGTTTTACGGGGGAGAGCGTCCAGCACCAGAGCCAAAGCCTAAGCTCGAGGCGGTGCAGCAGGCGAATTCCGCGGCAGAGCCAAGCCCAGGGCAGCTGGAGTCATCCGATGATGCAGGCGGAGACGCCTCCGCTGATTCAGCGGGGTCGACTGAAGCAGGCGCGAAGGATTCGGGAACAGCAGCGAGCGGGGATGGCGGGTCGTGGCATTCGGCGGTGTCGGGGCAGGAGGAGCCATCCTCTTCATTACCGGCCGGGAATACTGAAGAGAAGCCGTTCTCTGGAAATGGCGACAGCGGTGCTTCCGGGAGTGCAGCAACTCCTGAAGCGGGAGCGAAGGATAGAGAGTCCTCCATAACTGTTCCTCAGACTGCGCCTTTGCCTAAAGAAGGCAAGCAGACAGGGGATGACGATAAGAAGACCGATACTGCTGCAGAAGCTCAGCCGCCTAGCGGAAGGGGCTCAGAAGCAGCGACCTCTTCCCCTCTGCCGGATGCTGCTACGAAGCCGGGTAAGGATAAGGAGAGCGCCAAGCAGGCGAAAGCAGGCTCCGGGGATGCTGTTACATTGACTATCGTGGGGTCGCCGGATATCGGGACGATTATGGGGACGATCGAGGTGGACATCGGCGATTCGAAGACCGTGCTGGATGTATTAAAGAAGGCTACACGGAGCCAAAAGATGCAAATGGAGTATACCGGAAGCGGGGCAACCGCTTATGTGCAGGGCATCGATAATTTATATGAATTCGATAAGGGCTCGGGCAGCGGCTGGATGTATAGCGTGAATGGCAAATTTCCTAACCGGAGTGCGGGAGTATGGCCGCTGAGCTCGGGGGATGACATTCGGTGGCTGTATACGGAGGATCTGGGCAAGGATTTGGGCGCAGGTACGGATGACGGATTATGGGATGGGAAGAGCTGATATGGTCTACGGGTTTTCAGGATTGCATCCACGATTAAGCTTGCTGTATTTCATCGTATTGCTGGGAGCATGCATGATGTTTCAGCATCCGGTTTATTTGCTGGCGTCCTTTCTATGCGTTATAGCTCTCCTCTTTTCTCTCGACGGGGGGCGGGCTTTGAAAAAAGTGATTAAAGGCTATCTGTTGATCGCCTTCATCATATTGATATCGAACCCGTTATTTTCCAGCCGGGGTGCTACGATCCTGTTCTACGTTTGGGATCGCCCCGTCACGCTGGAAGCCATTGTATATGGCGCGATTTTTGCCTTATCGCTGCTGAATATCCTGCTCGCCTTCGTCGCCTTTAATTTGGTGGTAACGCCGGACAAGCTGCTGTATTTGCTGACGCCGTATGCGCCGCGAACTGCTTTTGTGATTACTGTAACCCTGCGCTTCGTACCTCTCCTAACCCGCAGATTGCAGCAAATTATGACGATTCAGAAGGTGATGGGTTACTTGCAATCCGGGGGAAATAAAAAGCTCCTGATGCGAGAGGGGATGGAGACGCTGCATACTCTCGTCGGCTGGTCTTTGGAGGAAGCGCTGCAGACGGCCAGCTCCATGAGGGCCAGGGGCTACGGGATCGGGCGAAGAAGCAGCGGCACGGCTTACCGGATGGATCGCCGGGACAGCATCGTGCTGTGGATCATGATCATCACAGGACTAAACGTAGCGATTGGGGCGTTCTTCGGCGTGAATCAATATGAGGTGTACCCTCGGCTGCAGGCGCCGCATTGGTCTTTTCAGCTTGGGATTCATTTATTTAGTTATGGAATATTCATAGCAATTCCCCTTGTGATGAATGGGAAGGAGTGGCTGTATTGGCGCATTATCAGATCGAGCATGTAAGCTTCAAGTACCCGGAAGCGATGGATGCGATGCTCGAAGACATAAATCTTACTGTTGAAGAGGGAGACTTTGTGTTATTGTGCGGGCCGTCCGGTTCGGGCAAGACGACACTGCTTCGCCAGTTGAAGCGGGAGGTTAGGCCAGTGGGACAGCGAGGGGGAGAAGTTCGGTATCGCGGGTGCCTGCTGGAAGACCTGGAAGAGCGGCATTCTATCGAAGATATCGGAATGGTTTTTCAGGATCCGGACAACCAAATCGTCATGAATACGGTGTGGCAGGAGCTCACTTTCGCGATGGAAAATCTGGGTTACCCCATGGAACAGATTCAGCGTAGAATCGGCGAGCTCGTTCAGTTCTTTGGCATGGAAGGGTGGCTGCAGCTGGGAGTACATGAGCTGTCCGGCGGTCAGAAGCAGCTTTTGAACCTGGCCTCCGTCATGTCCTTACGGCCGAAAGTACTGCTGCTGGACGAGCCGACGGCTCAGCTTGACCCGATAGCCGCCAAGGAATTTATTCAACTGCTGGCGCGGATTAATGAGGAGCTGTCTATCACGGTTATTATTAGCGAGCATCGGATAGAGGAGCTGTTCCCACTAGCTTCACAGATCGTCATGCTTAAGGCCGGGCAAGTGGCCTACGCCGGAGCGCCGCAAGAAATCATACGTAAAATCTGGAACGGCCGGGATGAATTCTTTATTCCCTACCTGCCTGCTGTAAGCCGATTATACTTGGGAGCTATTGCTGACGCTCCGCAGGAAGAGCGAGAACAGCCTGTTCCTTTGACCGTAAAGGCGGGCCGCCACTGGATCAGCCAGCATCGTGAGAAGCTGCTATCCTTGGATAAAGCTGCTGCATCAACAGAAACGGCGGTAGAGACGCTTGCTATGTCATTAGCCTCCGAGCCGACGGCGGAGAAGCAAGCAGTGGGACTGGCAGGAGGACAAGGGGGACGACAGGAGCAAGCGGGACAGCAAGCAGCACGGCCAGTAACGACGCCGCTGCTGGAATGCAGAGAACTGTTCTTTACCTACGAGAAAAACGGGCCCCTTGTGTTGAAGGGCTGTTCACTGCGTATTCAGCAGGGGGATTTCTTCACCCTATTCGGTGGGAATGGCTCGGGCAAGTCCACGCTCCTGTATCAAATCGCAGGTGCCAGGAAGCCGCAGCGCGGGAACATTTTCTTGGATGGAAAATCTTTATTGCGAAGCAGTACCGCCGAGAGGAGCCGGTTCATCGGATACGTTGCCCAGAATCCGCTGCTCTACTTCACGCGGGATACCGTAAGGGCGCAGCTCAAGGATCGAATAGAACGACTGGAGGCAGGTTCAGGAACAGGGAGCGGGCAGGGCCATTCGCTTGCCGTCGGCAGGCAGGAGCGGTTGGCCGAACTGGTAGAGCTGTTTGAGCTGGAGGGGGCGCTGGACATGCACCCGCTTGACTTAAGCGGAGGACAGCAGCAGAAGGTAGCGCTTATTCTCGTCCTGCTCGCAGAGCCGCGATTGCTGCTGCTCGACGAGCCTACGAAGGGACTTGATCCCACCTCCAAAATGAAGCTGGCCGCACAGCTCGAAGCCATCCGCAAGAAGGGCACGACCATTCTGATGGTTAGCCATGACATCGAGTTTGCGGCAAGCTATGCGACCCGATGCGGCTTGCTGTTTGATGGCAAGCTGGCTGCGATTGAGGAGACGAGGGAGTTTCTGCGGAACAACTACTTTTACACGACGATTATTCATCGCACAGCGGGCGACTTATTTCCGGGGGCCATTACGATGAAGGATGTAGGACGGCCATGGGAAAAATAAAGCGCATTTTCTATGTCAGCAGTATGATCGCAGTCATCGTACTGCTAGCCGCAGTGTTATGGTTTGAGGATTATTATATGCCACTGAGCTTCCTGCTGATTGGTTTAGCTATGATCCCGTTCTTTATCCGATTCGAGAGAAAGAAGCTGCGGGCAGAGGAGATTTTGCTTGTAGCCATGCTGGGAGCCATCGCAGCGGTGAGCCGAGTGCCGTTTGCGCCGCTCCCCAGCGTGCAGCCGACGTCCTTCGTCATTATTATGGCAGCGCTTGTCTTTGGGGCTGAGACGGGGTTTCTCGTAGGCAGCATCGCGGCCGTCGCCTCGAATATTTTCCTGGGACAAGGGCCATGGACACCATGGCAAATGTTCTGCTGGGGAATGATCGGATTCACGGCAGGGCTGCTTAAGGATACTTTTTGGATGAAACGGACGTGGGCCAGAAATCTCTTTGGCTTTCTATGGGGATTTCTGTTTGGCTGGATTATGAATTTATGGTTCCTAATCGACCTCTATGATCAATTATCCTGGCCGGTTTTCGCGTCGGCCTATGCGGCCAGCTTCTATTTCGACTTGGCTCATGCCCTTTCGAATGTTTTCTTTATCACGTTATTCTCCGGGATATGGATACGAATCCTAACCCGGGTAAAGTCGAAGTACGGCTTGTTAAACCCGGAGGACTCGCTGCTTAAATCACCGCGATCGCCATAAGAACCCAGCCGATCAGGAAGGCCACGCCGCCCAGCGGTGTAATTGCACCGAGCCTGCGGATGCCTGATAAGCTTAGCGCGTACAAGCTGCCTGAGAAAAGGATGATTCCCACGAACAGGAGCCAGCCTGCAAGCATAATAAGGGACGTTGATTCGATTTGCGCAGAGATCAAGCCTAACAGCAGCAAGCCTAGCGCGTGTGCGATATGGTACTGGATTCCGGTCTGATAAATTTTCATCATTTCCTCGGAGAGCTTCTTCTTCAAGGCATGGGCTCCGAACGCCCCTAGGGCTACAGCAAGAAACATCATGCCCGCTCCGAGCAGCAACAATGTTGTCATAGATACAACACCTCCCATTCCAAATAGTAGCGATTACAGGTGAAGCCGTCAATTCATGGAAAGGAAGTGTCGATGGATCGCTGTCTTACAGCGCAGTGCCGAACGCTGAGATTTGCGCCTGTGAGTGTCACAAAATCGGAGGTTCATTTGTCTACCCTGTATCACATTTATGAGGGAGAGATGAACCAATGAGTCTGCGATTAAATTTTCGAACGGCCAACCCTGCAGCGTATCAAGCGATGTCTGGATTGGAGAAGTATACTAAGGATAGCAGCGTGGATCCTGTTGCGAATGAGTTGATTAAGCTTCGCGCGTCGCAAATCAATGGATGTGCCTACTGCCTGGATATGCACGCTAAAGATCTGATGGCGATGGGCGACCATGCCGACCGGATTTTGCTGCTCAGCGTATGGCGGGAAGTCCCGCACTTGTTCACGGATAAGGAACGGGCTGTTCTGGAGCTTACGGAATGTGTTACGAACATTTCGCGGGAAGGAGTGCCTCAGGCGATCTATGAGAAGGTGCGGGAGTACGCAACCGAGAGCGAATACGTGGATTTGCTTATCGCTATAAATACGATTAACAGCTGGAATCGCCTGGCCATTTCATCGGGACTTTTTCCCGGCTGCTTTAAATCATAAAATGGTAATATAAGAAAAGAAAGAGGATACACCAATAGGAAGCCGTTTCGGCTTCTTTTTGGCATTTGGAGGAGGTGAACGCCTTGTCGACGCCATCGCGGGATGAGGAGATTCGGACTCAGCAGGTTAGGCAGTCTCAGCAGGTCGTGCAACCCCAGCAGATCGTGCAATCTCGGCAGAGCAGACAAGCCTGGCAATCCGAGCAAACCGGGAAAATCCAAGGAAATGGAGCTGCCGAGCAGACGGGGATGGACATCGATGCTTTGTATCGGAATTACCGAACGTATGCTTTTTCCATCGCTTATCGGATGCTGGGCGTCGTATCCGACGCTGAGGATGTGGTTCAGGACTGGTTTACAGAGATACAAGCCAAGGATATGATGGAAATCCGGGATGTAAAAGCCTATTTGGCAAAAGGAATTACCAATCGCAGTCTGAACGTGTTGAGATCAGCACGCAAACAGAGAGAGGTGTATGTCGGCGAATGGCTTCCAGAGCCTCTTGTCGCGGATTATGATTCTCCAGAGCGGATTTTAGAACGCCAGGATGCGATATCGTATGCCTATCTGGTCATGCTTGAGCGCCTTACTCCGATGGAGCGAGCGGTCTATCTTCTCCGGGAAGTATTCCAGTACGACTATTATGCGATTTCGGAGATGCTGGGCAAGTCGGAGAGCAATTGTCGCAAAATATGCAGTCGGGCCAGGCAGAGCCTCAAAGCCGAGGCTGTGAGAATGGACGATCATGCAGCTTCCAATAATGAGGCCGCTCAAAGAGCGCTGATCGAGCGATTTATTGCCGCGTTCGAGCGATACCAGGTAGAGGAGATGCTCGAGCTGCTGGCGGAGGATGCGGTGATGATTACCGATGGAGGCGGCTATACCCGTTCCGCTATTTTCCCGATTATAAGCCGGAAACGCGTGTTGGCATTGTTGACTTCTCCCAAAGCGTTTAAGGAATTGCGTGGGTGGAAAGCCGTGGTAACCGAGGTAAACGGAGAATTGAACCTCATATTCAAGAAAGAGGGCCAATTGAAAGGGATGCTATGCTTCCAATGGACGAGCGAAGCGAACGGTATTCAAAATCTATATTTGCTGCTCAATCCCCAAAAGCTAAGCCATCTACAAACCGACTGGCATGAGTGAGATTATAAATCTTGCTCATGCTATTTTTATGTAGTTAAAAATAATTAATAATATGCACTTTACAATAGTGTGCGCCATACAGTATATTGAAAGCAGGAGTTGATCAGGATGACTGATATTCAAGAGGTCGTGAATGGATTACTGCAAGAATTAAGGCGAGGAACGATCATCATTGGCGTGCTGAGCCAATTGTCAGAGCCCCAATATGGTTATTCGCTTGTGATGGTTTTGGAAGAGAAGGGCATGGCGATCGATCCCGGCACGCTGTATCCCTTGCTCAGAAGATTGGAGAAGCAGGGGCTGCTGGAGAGCGAGTGGGACACGTCGGAAAGCCGCCCGCGGAAATATTATCGGCGCAGTCATTTTGGAACAAAGGTATATCGGCAGTTATGCGCGGATTGGCGGGAAATGAACCAAAGCGTAGAAGGCCTGCTTGATTTGAATTGAATATTTAGGAGGAGTGACTCGTGGATTATGTTCAGAGGTATATTTATGCTGTAACGCAGAAGCTGCCCGAAGGGCAGAGAGAGGACATTAAGCTGGAGCTGCAAGGCTTGATTGAAGACATGCTGGAGGAACGGACGCAGGGAAAGCCGGTGACGGATGGCGATATCGAAGCGGTACTCCGCGAGCTGGGAAGTCCGCAGGAGCTTGCGGTCAAATATCAAGCGCGGCCAAGATACTTGATTGGCCCCGCATTTTTCGATGCATATATCTCTATACTGCGTATTGTCATGATTTCCATTGGCATTGGACTTACAGTCAGCTTTGCCGTTCAAGCTCTCATTACGCCAGCGGAGACGCTACAGCATTTTATTTCCTATATCGTATCGATCATAACGGTCGGCGTGCAGGGCTTTGCCTGGGTGACCTTGTCCTTTGCCATTATTGAATACGCTGGCGTGAAGCCAAGGGATTGGGGCAGCAGGCGAGAATGGTCTCTTGCCGATCTGCCCGAGATTCCTGACCGCAGGCTGCTCATCAAGCGGAGCGAGCCTATTGCGGGGATTATTTTTTCCGTGCTCTTTGCCGTGTTGTTTACGTTTTCGGTGGAGCTGATCGGGGCGATTGTTTTTAAGGAGGGCCAGTTCATAGGAACCGCCTCCATATTCCATGTCGAGAATTTCGCCCGGTACTTGCCGCTCATTTGGGGGCTGACGGCGCTCAGCATCATGAAGGAATCGGTCAAGATGATCTTCGGCAAATGGACGCGCGGCGTTATGCTGTCTCATATGGCATTTAATGCAGCCTTGTTCATACTGATGGTCATTATGTTCAAAGACCCGGCCATTTGGAATCCGCATTTTATGGAGCAGCTGGTGCAGTTAGATGTCATGACGCCGGGCAGTGAGGCGTTCGAATGGGTCGAATCGATTTGGAACGAGGGTCGAAAATGGTTTGTTTATATCGTAGCACTCGTGACATTTATTGATATGGTGGCCGTTTTTCTAAAGGTGTATCCGATCCATAGAGGCCCGATTAAGAATATCGAAAATCTCTAATTATACGAACCTTATCCTTCGGCGTTGTTTCTGAAATTAGATGGCCTGAGGGTGCTCTTGACTTGTTTGCTGGAACTCTCGTTGGGGTAAAGGTTAGCGACGTACTCTGTACTTTGACTAAAACGATCTCGACCAGGGAGGAATCAGTCTAATGGATGAACAACGCAAGCCAAACAGTAACCGCAAGCAGGAGCAGCTGGAGCAATTTCGCGTGAAGGACGAGGGTCAGAAAATGACCACGAATCAGGGACTGCGTGTCTCAGAGGATGAATTCTCTCTCAAAGCAGGGGAGAGGGGCCCGACGTTAATGGAGGACTTCCACTTCAGAGAGAAAATGACGCATTTTGACCATGAACGCATTCCGGAACGCATCGTACATGCTCGCGGCTTCGCGGCTCATGGAGAGTTTGAACTTTACACATCGATGACACCTTACACCAAGGCAAAATTTCTGCAGGTTCCGGGTACGAAGACGCCCGTGTTCGTTAGATTCTCAACGGTGGCAGGCTCGCGCGGCTCAGCAGAGACCGTGCGCGATGCGCGGGGCTTTGCTACGAAATTTTATACCGAAGAAGGCAACTATGATCTGGTCGGCAACAACATTCCCGTATTCTTCATCCAGGATGCGGTTAAATTCCCGGATTTGATTCATGCGCTGAAGCCGGAGCCGCATAATGAGATGCCGCAGGCCGCTACAGCCCATGATACGTTTTGGGACTTCGTGGCGAACAACCAGGAGTCTGCGCATATGATCATGTGGGCGATGTCGGATCGCGCTATTCCGCGCAGCTTCCGTATGATGGAAGGCTTCGGGGTGCATACCTTCCGGCTCGTCAACGAGCAGGGGAAGGCCCATTTTGTGAAGTTTCACTGGAAGCCCGTGCTTGGCACGCATTCTCTGGTATGGGATGAAGCGCAGAAAATCTCCGGTAAAGATCCCGATTTCCATCGCCGTGATTTATGGGAAGCGATTGAGCAGGGCAATAACCCTGAATATGAGCTTGGCGTTCAGCTTTTGCCGGAAGAGGACGAGTTCAAATTCGACTTCGATATTCTAGATCCGACGAAGCTGTGGCCGGAGGAGGAGGTTCCCGTGCAGCGGATTGGAAAAATGACACTGAACCGCAATGTGGACAATGTATTCGCCGAGACAGAGCAGGTGGCCTTCCATCCAGGGCATGTCGTGCCAGGGATCGACTTCACCAATGACCCGCTGCTGCAAGGCCGGCTGTTCTCCTATACCGATACGCAGCTCATCCGCCTTGGCGGGCCGAACTTCCACGAGCTGCCGATCAACCGGCCAGTCTGCCCTTTCCACAACAACCAGCGGGACGGATATGGCCGCCAGACGATCAATGTGGGGCAGGTCAGCTATCATAACAACTCACTGGCCGGCAATACACCGGAGCCTGCTTCCGGAGCAGAAGGCGGCTATGTCCACTATCAGGAGAAGGTGGAGGGCCGCAAGGTTCGCGCCCGCAGCGACAGCTTCCAGGATCATTTCTCGCAGGCGACGCTCTTCTGGAACAGCATGAGTCTGGCGGAGAAGCAGCATATTATCGATGCCTTTTCGTTTGAGCTGGGCAAGGTCAGGAGCAAATCGGTACGGCAGCAGGTGGTCGATATGTTCGGCAACGTCAGCCTTAAACTGGCCGTGCCAGTCGCCGAGGCTATAGGGGCGAATCCTCCGCAAGGCTCGGGCTCGCAGTCGATCAAATCCTCCCCAGCCCTTAGCCAAGAGAATACCGTCAAGACGCCAAAGACCCGCAAAGTGGGTGTTATCGTAGGCAGTAACTTTGACGGTGCAGAGGCCATGTCCGTTCTCCATGCGCTAATTGCCGAAGGGTTGCTGGTCGAATTCATTAGCGAGAAGCTCGGCGTGCTTCATGGCTCGGCTGATACGGAATGCGAAATTACGCATACCTTTCTAACGGCGGACTCTGTATTGTTCGATGCGATCTACGCACTGGGCGGAGAACTCCTTGCCGATGCTTCGAATATAAAGGCTGCCTACTTCATTCAAGAGGCGCACTCCCATTACAAGCCGATTGGCGCTTCCGTTGACGGTGCAAAATGGCTTGAGCCGCAGATGGAGAGCAGCCCAGGCGTCATTACAGGCTTGCTTGGCAGCGAATTCGCAGCCAGCTTCATTGAAGCGATTGCGGCTCACCGCCATTGGGATCGCATCTGAGTCATTATTACCATTCGTTGTTTATAGTGCTCTATAAGTAAGAGGAAAAGTATAGTCAGATGCATGGCAAAGAGCCCTGCAGCGGAATACTCCGACTGCAGGGCTAAGAAGTGACGATTATTGTTGTGATGGAGAATCTGCTTGCACCACGATTTTGACAGCTTTACTGATCGCAGGCAGGCTTCTTGTCATGACGGGCTCATAGAAGCCGATGACCTTCGTACCTTGCGTAAGGGAGCTTTTCTCTACTGGATTGCCCTCCTTGTCCACGATAGCCGTGTCAGCGCTCAACCGGAGAACAATTTGATCCTGGGACAGGTCGGTTAGTCCTTGTCCTTTGACGAGGTAGCCGACGATATTATCCTGTTCATCCATACGGATTTCCTCGATCGTTCCCGCAGTTCCCAGCAGTTCTCCAGACATTTCGGCGTCCAGTATAGTAATCGTGTTGGTTGCGGTTTGTGGTGGCAAGCTGAGGGTCATGGCCAGGGAATGGTCGGCTTGTACGGTCATGCCGATCTGAAGATCAGACCACTCCAGCTTCTCTCCATCCGGGGTTTGATATTTCGTATCCTCGCTAACGTTCAGCACGAGTCCGTCGGGCCCGATTCCTTGAATGTGGACGGAGGCATACTTATCATTCTGATGGATCGCTGTGACAACGCCGGTGCTTTGGGCGGTTTGCTGCTGTTCCGGCTGCTGCACTTGCGTCGTAATCGAGATTGAATCCGCCTGGATCGATACGGAGGCTTGCAGAGCTTTCTCGACAAAGGAAGCCGGTACATGCAATTGGCCATTTATCAGTTCAGGAGCAACGTCTAAAGATTCGCTTACTCCGTTCACGGAATATTGCTTTTCTCCGGTCGTAACGTCTGCTGCCTTGTCGTCCGTGCTGATCCTCGCTGAACGATCCGCCTGGTTCCACTTCACCTTATATCCCAGCTGTTCCGCAACGGAACGAATTGGCAGCATAGCTGCTTCATTAGCTTGTCCTTTATAGGCTGTCACGGGCATAAGCGTTCCATTGACTTCAATCGCCATGGCTTGCGTCTGTGGCGAGGAATGGATTGGTGCCGCCTCTGCTGATGCAGCAGGCAGGTTGAGTGCTGACCCGGCAGGAAGGCCGATTGCAGACTCTGCTGCTCCCGCAGTGGAGGCAATTACCGTGGACAAAGCCAGTATGGCTAGGGATGTTCTTAATGTTGTATTCATGATGATCAATCCTCTCGACATGTATTTTAGGTCGTTCTACAAGTCAAGACGACACGAATCTATGAATTGTTGCAACATCGGATGATTATACTAGCTTCTTGCGGATTGAGCCGGAAATCATGTCGATGATCGTAATCATGACGACGATGCCAAGCAGAATAATGCCGACCCGTTCCCAATTGCGGGAGCTTAAAGCAAAAATGAGCGGGGTTCCAATCCCGCCCGCTCCGATGATGCCAAGAATCGTCGCGGAGCGAACATTAATCTCGAATCGGTATAAGGTGTAGGATAGGAAGCCCGGAAGTACCTGAGGAATGACGGCAAACCACATGATTTGCAGGCGGCTTGCCCCGGTAGCAATTAGCGCCTCAATCGGGCCTTTGTCCAAATTCTCCACTTCATCGGCGAACAGCTTCCCCAGCATGCCTACGGAATGCAGTCCAAGCGCTAGTACGCCGGCGAAGGAGCCCGGGCCGACCGCCTTGATGAACAGAATGGCCATAATGATTTCCGGGAAGGTACGAATGAAGCTCAGAATCATTTTTCCCGAACCGGATACCCATCTGGAGGAGCTCATATTGGTGGCCGCCCAGAAAGCGAAGGGAATGCAGATTACGGTTGAAATAAAGGTGCCGAGCATGGAAATGGCCAGCGTATCCAGCAGCCCACGAAGCAAATCCTCGCCGTCCGGCAAATAGACGTAATCCCAGTCCGGCGAGAAGATTCCGGCTAGAATTGCCTTGGAAATTTGCCCTGCCGTTTCTTTGATCCCCGTATAAGGTATGCCGGCGAAGGCCCAAATATAGACAACGGCAAGCGCCGCATAAATGAGCCAGCGGTAGGCGCGTCTCTTCGGCTTATGGATGCGTGTCTTGTGCATCATTTCGTGTTCCGATTTTGTCATAGCAGTTTCTCCCGCAGCTTCATACTTAAATAATCGATGATCAACACGATAGCTAGTGTGAAAATAATGATCACGCTGGTTTTGTCGTACTCCAGAAATCCTAGAGTCACTTCGTAATAATGGCCGATGCCTCCTGCGCCAACCAGGCCGAGAATAGCCGCCGCACGTACGTTGATTTCGAAGGTATAGAGCACATAGGAGGCGAAATGTGCTTGAATCTGCGGAATGACGCCGTATGCGATGCGCTGCAATGTATTTGCGCCGACCGAGGTCATCGCTTCCAGCGGCCCGTGGTCGATCGTCTCCAACGCCTCATAGGTCAGCTTGGCGATCAGGCCCATCGAGAAGACCGCCAAAGCGAATATGCCGGGCAGCGGCCCGAGTCCAAAAATGGCGACAAACAGGGCAGCCAGCAGCAAATCCGGAATTGTGCGCACCAGATTGAGCAGGACACGAACTGGATAGTAGATCCAGCCGGATCTTGTCAGATTGCTGGCGCACAGCAGGGCGACGGGAATGGCAGCGAGTGCCCCAAGCGTCGTCCCTACAAGAGCCATGCGAATCGTCTCCAGCATGGCGTCAGTAATGTTGTTGAAGTAGCTCCATTTCGGTGGAAACATCTCTCGCAACAGATCGAGCATATTTGGGATGCCGGCTGCAAGTTCGCCGATCGTCGACTCCGTCTGCGCCGCGCTGCCCCAGAGCAGAAGCAGGATAATAACGGCGGTCAGCGCATGCTTCAATCGGCTAGGAGCTTTTGGGCGTGCTTGAATAGGGATGCTTGGCTTGGCGTTCATACAACCCGCTCCTCCAGGAGCTCATCCTGCGCAATTGGACGTCCGTAGATGGAAGAAAACACCTCATCGGTCGCTTCCGACACCGGGCCGTCAAAGACCACCTCGCCTGCTCTAAGGCCGATAATCCGGGTGGCGTAAGCTCTTGCCAGATCGATGAAGTGCAGGTTGACGATCGTTGTAATGCCAAGCTCCCGATTGATTCTCTGCAAATCATCCATGACCTGCTTCGTCGTCAGGGGATCGAGAGAGGCCACCGGCTCATCCGCGAGAATGATTTTGGCTTCCTGTGCGAGTACGCGCGCAATCGCTACCCGCTGCTGCTGTCCGCCGGACAGCTGGTCTGCCCGGACATAGGCCTTCTCGGCAATATTAACGCGGCTTAACGCTTCAAAGGCGATGTCGATGTCTTCCTTGGGAAATAGCCCAAGCACCGTGCGCAGCGTGGAGTGATAGCCGACTCTTCCGGCCATGACATTGCGCAGCACAGTAGAGCGCTTGACCAGATTGAAGCTTTGAAAAATCATCCCGATATCGCGGCGGATACTGCGAAGCTGCTGCCCCGAAGCCTTCGTAATTGATTTGCCGCCAATGCGGATATCCCCTTCGGTAATGTCGTGCAGGCGGTTCATCGAACGCAATAGCGTCGACTTTCCCGCCCCCGATAATCCGACGATGACGACGAACTCGCCTTGGGAAATCGATAGATTAATATGGTTCAGCCCTTTGGTTCCATTGGGATAGGTCTTGGATACATTCGTCAGTTCTATCACGTATATGATCATTCCTTATAAGAGTTTTATCGCGCCATCCTGTTTAACATCTCTAATAACAAGCACAGCCAGTCATAGTGCGGCAGCACTCCAACTGGCTTGCTCATTTCGCGTACGGTGTCTCCGAGGTTCCAATTCCAAATGGTCAGCTTACTCTGTTTTCACTTTCTCCCCGTATTCACGCACGATATCGAAGGTGCTGTCTTGCGATTTCACGTAGCCTTCGTGCGAGTAAATTTCCTGAATGATCGCACGCCCGGCTTCGTCCTTGCCGATATCGATGAAGGCACCTGCGATTTTATCGCTCCATTCCGCGTTCATGTCGGTGCGCACGCTGACTGTATCGTTCGGGATCGGCTCGGTGAAGGTCAGAACTTTCGTATCTTCAAATACCGTCGGATAATCGCCTTTCACGACATTTCTAGCATCCTGGAAAATTGCCGCGGCATCCACATCACCGTTCAATACGGCGAGCACGCCTTGGTCATGTCCCTTGACCGTAATGGCTTGAACGTCCTTGAGCGGATCGAGCCTAGCTTCCATCAGCTTGCCGGCAGGCCATACGAATCCTGCAGAGGATGTCACGTTCTGATAGGCGATGCGCTTGCCCTTTAGATCGCTGACGGACTGAATGGCGGAATCCTTCTTGACAATGATCATCGCTTTGTAGAAATCGACGAGTTCCTCAGTAGGTGCGCCCGTGTCATCCTGCACCCCGTAACGTTGCGCTTGCAGAATGACCTCGGCCGCGCCCTTCTCTTTAGCCAAGACATAAGCGGTTGGCGGCAGGAAGCCGACATCTACCTTTTTGGAAGCCATCGCTTCAATAATCGTGTTGTAGTCGGTGGATACGCTGACTTTGACCGGAATGCCAAGACGGTCGGTCAACAGCTTCTCCAGAGGCTTGGCTTTCGCTTCGAGAGTGTCCGCATTTTGAGATGGAACGAATTGAACGGTTAATGTTTCCGGCACATATCCAACAGCTTCCGGTGTATTCGCAGGCTGGTTCTCCTGTTGATTAGCAGGCTGGCTTGCCGCCGCATCCTTGCCGGTATTGCTTACCGCGGCATTGGTACCGCAGCCGCTAAGGAAGGCGATGGATAAGAACAAAGGCAGAATGAATCGGGTTATTTTTCTCAAACGATATGACCTCCACAAATCTATTTTGGATTGCTCATTTAACTATAAGAGAGGTTTATTAACGGCTTATTAGCATAAATCTATCTTTATGTAAAAAAATGCAATTTTTATCCTGGCCCATTTAATATAAAACATGATTTCACTTGATAGACTAAGTGGAGATGCGGCGGAACTAGGATGACGATGCAATTTTGATGCATCAGGCGTTAGGAGAGATGATGGCAATGAACAAAACAGCTATATGTGAAATACTCATCACGAGTGACATTCATGGGCATATTTATCCGACCGATTACAGAATGGCAGAGGATAGAAATCTAGGCCTGGCCAAAATAGCTACGATTATCGAACGGGAACGGCAGCATGCACCCGATTTGCTCCTGCTGGACAACGGCGATTTGATTCAGGGCTCTCCGCTGGCCTCGTATTATATCAAGCAGCAACAGCAAAGTGATGCGCCTCATCCCATGGTTGCTGTCCTGAACAAGCTGGGCTATGATGCCGCTGTGCCGGGGAATCACGAATTTAACTATGGTCGGGACGTGCTGCGCAGGGTCATGGCAGAATCAGCCTTCCCATGGTTGTCAGCGGGAATTATAAATCTGAACACGGGGAGTCCGGCATTTGGCACACCTTATATTGTCAAGAAAATAGGCCCATCCGCCGACCCCATCAAGGTAGCGATTCTTGGAGTAACGACGCACTATATCCCCAACTGGGAAAACCCACAGCACTTGAAGGGGCTGGGGTTTCAGGACGCATTGAAGACGACGAGGGAATGGGTAGCCCGGATTCGAGAGCGAGAGCATCCAGATCTGCTTATCGTTTCCTATCATGGCGGGTTCGAACGCGATCCCGTTAGCGGCGAGGCAACGGAGAAGCTGACTGGGGAGAACCAGGGGTATGCGATCTGCCGGGAAGTGGCAGGGATTGACGTGCTAATTACCGGGCACCAGCACCGCTTTCTAGCAACGCAATTGGGAGAGGTAACCGTCATCCAGCCTGGCTGTTATGGACAAGCCTTGGGCAAAATTGTGGTGGAATGGGAGAAGCAGGGGGATAGGTGGCGAATCAGCCGTCAATCTGCTGAACTTTTGATGGTGGATGAATCGGTGAATGCGGACAGAACGATTCTGGCCATGTTCTCCGGCCTGGAGGCTAAGACGCAAGGCTGGCTGGATCAGCCCATTGGACAGGTGGAGGGGGATATGCGCATCCATAGCCCGTTCATCTGCCGGACGGCGGATCATGCGTTTATGGAATTTGTGAATAAGGTACAGATGGAGGCCGCCGGGGCTCCGGTATCCTGCGCCGCCTTGCTGAGCGATGAATCTCAGGGCTTCGGGCCAACGATCACCATGCGGGATGTGCTGGGCAATTTCATGTATCCCAACACCTTGACCGTGCTTCGCCTCCGGGGGAGGGATATCCGAGCCGCGCTGGAACAGACCGCCGCATATTTCGTTGTCGGCCCTGACGGAAGGCTTGCGGTCAATCCGGCTTACGTCAGGCCCAAAGCCCAGCATTACAATTACGATATGTGGGAGGGCATTCGTTATGAGCTAGATATTGCTAGATCGTTTGGGGAGCGGGTGGTCAAGCTGACCGATCCTGACGGCATGAACATAGAGGACGAGATGGAATTCGAAGTCGTCATGAACAGCTACCGGGCCGGCGGCGGGGGAGATTATGAGATGTTCAAGGGGAAGCCGGTTGTGCGGGAAATCGGGGCCGATATGGCTGAGCTGATCTCGGATTATATTCAGCGATACCGGACGATTAGAGCAAGCTGCGACCATAATTGGAGGGTTACTGTAGACGGAACGGAAGCATGAGGATAACCGCTCTAAGAAAGGCGCTGTTTATCGTGTATTATCCTATGGTACAATGACAAGCATTAGGGCAAGCTAGAAGCTGGACTAGACTTTCTGGTAGAGCCCATAACCGTATAACCAACCGTCAAAGAGGAGCTGACTATTCATGAGTGAACAAATCAACGAGCAAGAGCTGGTTCAATACATAGCCGAGCGATCCAAGGCCAACCCGGAAGCAATTCGGCTCGTGCTGAAGCATGAGAATGCGTTTATAAATGATGCCCATAAGGGGGCTAAAGGGGACGTCGATATCGACGGCGATGAGTTGGTTGACTATGTGCTGAGCCGTCCAGACGTGAAGCTGGACGAGCTGACGGTTGAGACGATCCTGGAGCTGGAGATGGACTATTTGATGGATAAGGGCCTAGCCGGTTACGTAGATTAAGGGCTAGGAGCGAGAAAACAAAGGCGTGATATGCTGGAAGCTGCCCTTCCCCTTCTGCTGTATGCACAGCGGAAGGGGATTTTCGCGCTGTACCCAGCGAAGCGGGTCAATTCAAGCGGAACCCGCTGGCAGCTGCCGGTACGCAGTGTAGCGCAGCATGACGGCGATCTGCCGACCGGAGCCATTTGTCGGATATGTCTATTCCATGTCGAATTAGTCTGTTCCGAAGCTTCGCGCAATGTTATGATATGGCTAATATTGCGGGGTTCTTACATACGCTATTAAACTAAGAACACTAAGAACTACATAGGAGGAACAACAGTGAATGGCCCTATGATTATCACCCTTATTGTTCTGATTGCGGCATCAGTATTATTTGTTTCGGGGAAAATTCGCTCCGATCTTGTGGCAATCGGTTCGTTAATTATCTTGATGCTGTTGAATATACTGACCCCGGCTGAGGCCTTGTCCGGCTTCTCCAACTCCGTCGTCATCATGATGATCGGATTGTTCGTTGTAGGCGGCGGCATATTCCAGACTGGACTGGCCAAGATGGCGAGCCGAATCCTGCTTCGCTTAGCCGGCACGAGCGAGACACGGCTGCTTATTATGGTCATGCTGGTTACTTCGGTGATCGGGGCTTTTGTCAGCAATACAGGAACTGTGGCCGTCATGATGCCAGTTGTCGTGAGCTTGGCGATGAGCGCGGGAACCCACCCAGGGAAGCTGCTTATGCCGCTTGCTTTTGCAAGTAGTTTAGGCGGCATGCTTACGCTCATCGGTACGCCGCCCAACTTGGTTATTCAGGAGACGCTTCTTCAAGCCGGGTACAAGGGACTGTCCTTCTTTTCCTTTACGCCAGTCGGTATCGTCTGTTTGCTTACAGGCATCATCGGCCTGATCTTTCTGCGCCGCTTCCTGCCGGATCATCAGAAGGAGGGGGGCAAGGGCAAGAAGAAGGGCCGTTCACTGAAGGAACTCGCCAAGCAGTACCAATTAACGCAAAATTTATTTCGCGTTCAGGTGGGGAAGGATTCGCCGATCCAATCCAAAACGCTGCTGGAACTAGATATATCCGCTAAATTCGAGGTTAATGTCATTGAAATTCGCCGTAAAATTTCAGCGAAGAATCAATTTTTTAAGACGATTAACCAGGAAATCGCCGGCCCGGGCACTGTTATACATGAGGATGACATCCTGTATGTTAACGGTACATTTGAGCGGGCGGAGCAATTTGCTCAGCATTACGGACTCATCTTGCTTGATCATCATGTTCCGGAAAGAAGCGGGGCGCAGCTAGAGCAGTCCGAACAGTATGCGACCAGCGAGGTAGGGATTGCTGAAGTGATGCTAACGCCAAATTCCAGCTTGATCGGTAGATTGGTCAAGGATTCGAGGTTCCGCGAGAAGTATCGGGTGAACATTCTGGGGATTCAGCGGAAGGAGCAGTACCTGCTTCATAACTTGAAAGAAGATCGTATGAAATTCGGAGATGCCTTGCTCGTCCAGGGAACATGGAAGGATATCGCGCTGCTGGCGGCAGATCAGGCGAATGTCGTCGTTGTGGGACAGCCGATTGAAGAGTCACGCAAGGTGACGATGGACATTAAAGCGCCGATCGCTGCCGGCATTATGCTGCTCATGGTTGTCCTGCTCATTACGGAACTAGTGCCTGCGGTAGTGGCCGTAATGATTGCCGCAGTGCTGATGGTCGTCTTTGGCTGCGTCCGCAATATGGAGGAAGCGTACAAAAGCATTAACTGGGAAAGTATCGTGCTGATCGGCGGCATGATCCCAATGTCAACCGCCATTGAGAAGACCGGAGCAGCCGCGTTGTTATCCGAAGGACTGGTCAGCACGCTTGGCGGTTATGGCCCGATTGCGCTGCTGGCTGGGGTATATTTTACAACGTCTTTACTTACGATGTTCATTAGCAATACGGCCTGTGCGGTACTGTTTGCGCCGATTGCCCTCACTGCGGCGATTCAGCTTGGCGTAAGCCCTTATCCTTATCTGTTCGCGGTGTCGATCGGGGCAAGCATGTGCTTTGCCTCCCCGTTCTCCACGCCGCCAAATGCTCTTGTCATGTCGGCAGGACGCTATAAGTTCAGCCATTACATCAAAGTCGGCCTCCCGCTGCAGGTACTGATTGGCGTGGTGATGGTGGCGGTGCTGCCATTGTTTTTTCCGTTCTGATAGTACGATTGATCAGACTACTACTGAGGTACTTAGTTAAGGGAAATCAAAAAAGCATTGAAAGCATTTGCTGAAGGAATATATTAAGGGAACGTCCTCTTTCGCAGCTTAGGCGCGAGGGAGGGCGTTTTTTGATTTTGAAAATTTATATCATTGACATCTATATCGACTATAATGAAATATATATTTGACATAAAGACGTGTTTATTGTAAATTTAGAGCAAGGATAATTATCACATACGTAGAGAGGGTGTCTGGAAATGAGATGGCTTTCGTGGGTTTCAAGCCAGAGTAAGCAAGTCGATGAGAGAATCGTTAATACACAGAACAAAATCTATAAGGAAATATATATGCTGATTATGTTGATCTGTTTGGGATCAGTCATCGTTAAGTATGCTGTGTTGGACATGGATAGGTTGCTAATTACGGAGATTGTCATTATGCTGGCCTCTAGTTTGTATTATTTGATTCGATCTGTTTCCCTTGGAGTGTATTCGGATGCGGTTGAGGTTCATGATCGCAGCAGCAAATTTAAAATGAGTACCAAGAACATTGTTGCAGGCAGCATATTTGGTTTAGGGCTGGCATTGTTTTTCGGCTTCCGCAGCGCAACTTTATATGCCGATGGGGCGATGCAATCCCTCTGGTACTTCATTCTTGTATTTGCAGTCTCCTTGATGATCTATGTCCCGGTATTTCTGTTGTTGACCTTCGGCCTTCATATGGCGGCTAATAAAGCCAGTACAAATGTGACCAAGGATGAGCTCGAATGAAGAATATTAGAATGAAGCTGGCCAGAGTTGAAAAGGATTTGTCTCAAGAGCAGCTCGCTCAGCTAGTCGGCGTATCTAGGCAGACGATCGGATTAATCGAGCTGGGGAAATATAATCCTAGTTTGAGCTTGTGCGTAGCGATCTGCAGGACCTTGTCCAAGACGTTGAATGATCTTTTTTGGGAGGAATAGAGGCTTGTTGTTTCAATTTATATAATATGAGTCCATCCTGTGCAAGAATGGATATGCTAGTAAAAAATCCCCAAAGTTTAGCCGATAAATATAGCAGATGGGTAAATAGAATGGGGGCCTATAAAATAATGGGGAGACGGGTACGACTCATATTATGCAGTATACTATTTTGCTTCCTGCTAACCTCTTGCAGTCTGATCGACGAGTTCAAGGGTGGTTCAAGCGTAAACGGGGCAAGCATAGAGGAGGAGCATGCAGCCGCCAAATACAGCGCCTACATTAATTTGAACAATGTGATGACGGGCGGAATGTTCGATAGAGCTATTGAGAGCTATACCGATGAATTTGGCATGGGTGAAGAAATTTTTATCAGTGAAGACTTCGATAGCTTTACTTCGGTTCCGGGGCTGGATGGACTTGTAAAGACGGTAAATACGGCAGTGGATCGCGCTGCTGGCGAGCCGTCATATGGTGCTGCAGATGAAGCGCTCATTCAATTAGGACCCGCCATGCTTGATCTATTGGATACGATGGGGGAAATCTCCGATTACTATAGTGCAGGAACCTTCATGAATGATCAATTTCATAGAGGCAAGGAACTGCACAGCCAATTTATTGCTCAATATAATACATACGAGCCCTTGGCCGATCAATTTTATAATGATTTTGACGAGATCGCATCTCAGCAAAAGCTGAAGGATTTGGAGACGCTGAAGGAGCAGGATTTTTTAATCCGTTATTATGCGCTAAGTGTTGTTATGCGTGCTCAAGATATTGAGAGAGCTTTTTTTGAAGCGGAAATTTATGACGAGAATATTTTGGACTATAACGTAGAGGAATATCGGGTATTATTCGACAGGCTGGTCGATGACGCGAAGCAATTCATGGAATATGCGGAAGATGCCAAACGGAGAAAGCAAGAGTCTTGGACAACGCTTCCAGAGCTGGACGCAGCCCTGCAAGAGGTGATCGGGGCATCGACGGATATCCTAGCGATTCTGGAGACCGGGGATACGAGCATCAATATTGATAATAACATGATGAGCAGCTATTTCTCCCAAGTGTCTCGCCTGATCGATGCTTATAACTATAATATCCGTGTTGATAGAGTTAAATAATGCTGCACTAATAGATTCGGTCGATAACAGATTCGAGCTAACAGACAGGTATCCCCTGTCTTTTTTTTATAGGAAGGCTGGACGACTAACTCCTACTGAACATGGTATACTATAGAGAACAAATGTTCCTCAAATGATCGGTAGGTGAGCTCGTGAGTCATCGGGTAGAAGTAGCTGTTCGCCATCTTGTAGAGTATGTCTTCCGGGGCGGTAGTTTGGAAGGGGGCTTCCGCAGCGTCTCTACGTTGGCGGAAGGCACGAAAGCGCATCAGAAGATACAGAAGCAATACGGTGAGCAGGATCAGAAGGAAGTCTATCTGTCGATGGAAGTGCCTCATGGTGAGTTCATATTCGTTATAGATGGACGCTGTGACGGTCTGTTAGTCGACGAGAACGGGGCTATTACAATCGATGAGATCAAGTCCACGGCGATGGAGCTGGAGGGGATTGCGCCGGATACATTCCCGGTTCACTGGGCCCAGGCGAAATGCTACGCGTACATGTATGCCAAGACCTATGACATACCCGAACTGAGCATCCAACTAACCTATGTTCAGGTGGATACGGAGGAGCAGAAAAAGTTCGTACAGACAATGACATGCGAGCAATTGGAGGCATTCATTGACGATGTTCTTCAGAACTACACCCCATATGTGGAAATGAAGCGAATTCACCGAAGCAAGCGGGATGCGAGCATCGAGAGCTTGGCGTTTCCTTTTCCCGTTTATCGGCAAGGACAGCGAAGGCTGGCAGGCTCGGTGTATACCAGTATTGCTGAAGGAGTTAAGCTGTTTGCCCAGGCGCCGACGGGAATTGGAAAGACGATGTCCACGATTTATCCGACTGTCAAAGCTATAGGAACGGGGCTGCTTCAGCGCTTCTTCTATCTCACGGCTAAGACGATTACACGTACTGCTGCAGAGGAGGCCTTTATCCGGCTGCAAAATGGGGGATTGCATCTTCACACGGTGACCATTACGGCTAAGGAGAAGATCTGTTTCCAGGAGCAGGTCAACTGCCGGAAAGAGGAATGTATTTATGCTGACGGCTACTATAATCGGGTAAATGGAGCCATACTGGACATGCTCGGTCATGAGACGCTTATTCATCGGGGAGTTGTGGAGGCATATGCACGCAAGCATCGTGTCTGTCCGTTTGAATTTTCATTGGATGCGGCTTACGCGGCCGATGCGGTGATTTGCGATTACAATTATATTTTTGATCCTCGGGTCTCGTTGAAGCGGCAGTTTGCCGAGCAGAAGCGCCAGACTGCACTGCTTATAGATGAAGCGCATAATTTAGTAGATCGTTCCCGCGAGATGTTCTCCAGCCTGCTTTGCAAGTCGGTGTTTCTCGCTTTGCAGCGGGAGTATAAGGCTGTGAATAAGGGCCTGTCCGAAGCAGCCAAGGCGGTGAACGCTTATTTCATTCGGCGGCGCAAGCAGGCGGAGGAGAAGTGTGTCATTGAGCGCGAGGCTCCAGAGGAGCTGCTGCAGTTGATCGAGATATTTACCCAGCAAGCTGAGCGAGAGTTGGCAGCGGGGGCGAGCCGCCCAGCCCCGGTAACGGGATCGCTGCTGCTAGATACGTATTTCGAAGCGGTTAATTTCGCAAAAATCGGGAAGCTGTATGATGAACGATATATGACGTACGTGGATATTTCCAACCAGGAGGTGCGTATCAGGCTATTTTGCCTAGACCCCTCTCATTTGCTGCGTGAAATGGGCAAGGGATATCGATCGCATATTTATTTTTCGGCCACGCTGTCTCCGATCGGTTTCTACAGAGATATGCTGGGAGCAGACAGTGATGATTATACAGCGTCTATTCCGTCCCCCTTCTCCAGAGAGCAATTGGAGGTTGTTCTGCTGCCCCTTTCGACGCGCTATCGTGATCGCGAACTGACGTCGGAATCGCTGGTAAAATATTTACTGCAATTAACGGAGGGGCGATCCGGGAATTATTTATTCTTTTTTCCCTCGTATGCCTATATGAATATGGTCTATGAACGCTTTATCGCCGGAATTCCTCAGGTAGAATCGATTTTGCAGCATGGCGATATGACGGAGGAGGAACGAGAAAATTTTTTAGCAGCTTTTGAGGAAGGTGAATCTGGTGGAACGTTGGTGGGGTTCGCTGTTATGGGCGGGATATTCTCGGAAGGCATCGACTTGGTTGGCAGTCGTTTAACAGGAGTAGTCATTGTGGGCGTAGGTCTGCCGCAAATCGGCCTCGAACGGAATATCATCCGGGATTATTTTGACCAGACGGGGAGAAACGGCTTTGACTATGCCTATGTATTCCCGGGGATGAACAAGGTATTGCAGGCGGGAGGACGACTTATTCGTTCTGAGCAGGACACCGGATTGCTTGTTCTGGTAGATGACCGCTACCTGCAGCCGCATTATGCCAGGTTGTTGCCAGCAGAATGGGGCGATCATGCGGTAATTACACTATAATTTATTGTACATGCTGTATCATAGGAGCCTCCTTGGGACATAGTCTCTAGGGAGGCTTTTTTTGCGGTTGGTAAACGGTGGAATAGATGACGCAAAATACATAAGGGAATTTATAGGTGGTCAGGTTGACTCTTTATTGACTAAGATTTAAGATAAAAATGTGATAGTTAAATGCATTAAAGTATTATTATCTTCTAATTAAATTTATGATAAATACAAATAGAGGTGATGGACGCTGAATAAGCAGGAACGCTTGTCGGCTATGATTTCCGGGTATATGAGCCGCTTTGTTGTCGGATATGCCAAGATGCTCGAGGATGATTTGACGGCGCCCCAGTATTTGATTATTCAGATTTTGGCCGAGAATGAGCTGAAAAGCTGTTCGGAGCTGGCGGATGAGTTGGACGTTACGCTGCCGGCGATCACGAATCTAAGCAAGAAACTAGTTAACAAAGGATATATTGAACGGATTACGCCGGATACGGATCGGCGAAGTGTGTATCTGCGGCTGACAGAGCAAGGGCGCGAGGTCATGGCTAGAATGCTCGGAAGGTATCGGGAGTTGACCAAGCCGATATGGGACAGCTTAACGGAGCAAGAGCTCGATACATTGTTAAGTGCTCATGAGAAAATAACGAATTTGCTGCCGATCGGCAAGATCGGCAAGAAATTATGAGATGAATAACAGGAGGATGAGACTATGGGCAGATTAGAGAATAAAGTAGCAATCATTACAGGTGCGGCTGGAGGAATGGGAAAGGCTGATGCGCTACTTTTTGCCAAGGAAGGGGCTAAGGTGGCCATTTCGGACATTCAGGAGGATAAAATTCAGGAGGTTGTCCGGGAAATTGAACAGAACGGCGGAGAGGCGATCGGCTTTGCTCATAACGTAGCCTCCGAAGAAGATTGGACTCGCGTGGTGGAAGGCACGATAGCGAAATTCGGCAAGGTCGATATTCTTGTCAACAATGCGGGGGTTTCCAACGCAACGCCATTTCTGGAGCTGACGGTCGAGCAGTGGGAGAAGACGATGTCCATTAACGTAACCGGTGTATTTCTCGGGCAAAAGCATGTTATTCCGCACATGATCAACAACGGCGGAGGCTCGATCATTAATATTTCCTCCATTGCGGGGCTGACGGGCGGAAGCGGATCTGGGCCCTATACGGCAAGTAAAGGAGCGGTTCGCATGCTCACTAAGGCCACTGCCGTTGACTTTGCGAAGCATAATATTCGTGCCAACTCCGTGCACCCAGGCTTTATTGAAACGCCAATGACCGTCGAAATGATGGCTGATGAAAAAATGCGGAACTGGTTCCTGTCGATGACGCCGCTACCACGCTTGGGAAAGGCCGAGGATATTGCGGCTGGTGTATTGTTCCTAGCCTCGGATGAATCTTCCTATATCACTGGCATCGAGCTGCCGATTGATGGTGGATACGTAGCCAAGTAAAATCAAGACTTATTTCTTTGTAGGATATGAAGAGTACAAGACAAGCTCATACTAACTAAGAATATCTTCCTGAAGGAGAGTGTCATTCATGTCAAAATTAGAACAGGTAGCTGTCATTACAGGCGCAGGAAGCGGAATTGGCCGCGTCAGCAGCCTTAAGTTGGCAGAGAACTACAAGGTTGTTCTCGTTGATTTCAATGCAGAGACAGGGGAAGAGACGCTGCAGCTCGTGAAAGCGCAGGGCGGGGAAGGGATTTTTGTCCAAGCCAATGTAACGAACAGCGAAGACGTGCAGAACTATGTCAATCAAGCGGTGGAGGCATATGGACGTATCGATTTCTTCTACAACAACGCCGGGGTCGTCCAAAAATTTGCGAAAACAGCAGATGTTGAGGAGGCCGAGTTCGATCGTCTTGTCGCGGTGAACATGAAGGGCGTCTTCCTTGGCATGAAATATGTGCTGAAAGTGATGGAGAAGCAGGGCAGCGGTCATATCCTGAATACGGCATCAACGGCTGGAATTCGCAGCGAGCATAGCGCCAGCATATATTCGGCGACGAAGCATGCGGTTGTCGGGCTGACCAAATCGGCTGCCATGGAATATGTGAAGCAGGGCATCCGCATCAACGCAATTTGTCCGGGAGGCGTGAGAACCCCGCTAACCGAAAACGTAGCGAAATCATTTCAAGAGGGCGGTTATGTGCCGGAGGAGATATCGAATATGCGTATGGGCCGTCCGGCAGAACCCGAGGAAATTGCCGGAGTGGTTGCATTCATGGCATCGCCCGCATCCAGCTACATGACGGGATCACTAATTACTGTAGATGGGGGATTAACGCTGTAGTCCTTACACTGGGATACCTTGGTAGAGGGCTTGGTGGAATTCGATAGAATGCATCTAAAAAAAGACCCGTTCCTTGCGTATCTGACGATACGATGGAACGGGTCTTGCGTATGTCTGACCATATACCGATAGATTATCGATATACTGACAGGCTTAGCGCCCGAACGATGCGAGGCTGTTAGTAGGCCCGCGGTTACAAAGGGAGCAAGGCTACGTCCGTTTGGTCTTCCAAACGCTTCACCATGTCGTACCAGGACTGCGGCCGGTTAGGCAGCACCGCATAATAACGCTTCAAGAAGCTTACGATCAGCTCGGCTGACAGCCGCTCTAGCTTATCATCGGTTGGCAGGAAGCACAGATCCAGACCCGTAACGGCTTCTCCATCATTGTTCCAGGAAGGATGCACGTATTCAAAGTCGAGATGCTTATATCCGAGATGCGATAGTACCTCCCGGCGCACGAACGGATCCATTGGCTTCACTCCGCCGAACTCATGCTCTTCTACGCGGTAGGGATCATAAATTTCTGCGAACATGCCATGCAGCTTCACACCATTTGCTACAGCCAGCGCCTCTAAATCTCTGCTCCGATTCTTGGCGAGAAAGCGGCCGATGCCAAGTCCGGAATGGCCGATAATTGTAAAATCCGTCATGGCGACGTTAAAATCATCGTAATATCGGTATTCCGTAGCGCCGACCACTTTGCCTTCATGCACCGCAACAAAGACACGAATGCCCGGATCCTCCAGCGGCTCTTTCCAGAGGTCGAATTCCAATACTTCCTCCGGCGGGAAGACTTCCTGCATCAGTTCATGCATGCTTCGGAAGAGGGAATCTTCAATATTCGTAATGCGATGATATTCCATTCATTTAACCTCCTGATCGGCTTCTATATTATCAAATTTTCAAGATTAGCTTATACGTAAAAATTCTATCTTATAAAAGGATTCCGCCACTCCATCAACGCCCCGTAATGGCAGGACTCTTCGTCTTCTAAATAATTTGCGGCTACGCCGATCGGCGTACGTCCGCAGCGAAGCATGAATGTGATGATCGGATCCCTCAACTTGCCGCTGACAACGGCATCAAGGTATTCCTCAGCCGTCATGTGCTCTTCATGCAAATGATACCCGGGCATTCGCCCTCCCCCAAGCAGCCGGCGCAGCCCGAGCTGAACGACGATGTCATACATGGAGAGCATCAGCCACTTGCCTAGCCCCAGCTTCCGGTAAGAGGGTTGCACACTGATGTCAGCAACATACAACGTACTGCCATCAGGGTCATGGGTGCGGATATATCCGCTGTCTGTCACCTCTGCCCAGGTATGGGCATGACCCGGGCGAACGCTATCTTCGCTTACGAGCAGGCTGGTCATCGAGCCAGCGATCTGCCCATTGACCTCGATGCACAGCGCCCCTTCCGGGAAAAGTCTGACGTGATTGCCGAGCTGCTCCGTATTCCACCAAAGCTCTGGGGGGAAGGGAGGAGGAAAGCTCTCCTGCTGAATGGCAATCAGTCCAGGGAAGTCGGGCTGCTCATAATTGCGAATGACTGCTCGTACAGGGTGACTTCCGTCAAATACATATAGCTCTTTATGATACATCATCAAGCCTCCTCCACGGCAAATATCCAGCTGCAGCTATTTGGGCTACTTCCAATCCGTATACAAATCGGTGCGGCGATCTCGCCAGGTCGTTACCGAGCCGCTGTCTCTCACTTGATAGAGGAGCTCCAGATCAAGGTCAGCCGTAACGATCATGTCATGGTTGATTTCGCCCTCGGCCAACAGCCCGCGCGGAGGAAATGGAATATCATTTGGTGAAATAATGGCTGCTTGTCCAAAGTTGGCGCGCATGAAGTCTACCGTCGGCAGCGAGCCAACCGTTCCGGTCAGGACGACATAGATTTGATTCTCGATCGTCCGAGCATGGCTCGTATAGCGGACGCGGTGGAATCCGTGGCGGTCGTCGGTGCAGGAAGGGCAAAAAATTACATCTGCGCCCTTGGCTTTGGCCATCCGCACGATTTCTGGGAACTCAATATCATAGCAAGTCAGCATGGCAATCATTCCCTTGTCCGTTTCAAAAACTTGAAGCCCTTCGCCCGCACTCATATTCCATTCCTTCACTTCCGTTGGTGTGATATGCAGCTTGGGCTGTTCTCCGATTCTGCCGTCCGGATAGAAGAGATGCGCCGAGTTGTACAGCTTCCCGGCTTTCCGCACGACATGAGTCCCCCCGATGATATGGGTGCGGCTCTCTCTAGCCAGCGCTGTGAACAGCTCCAAGTACTGCTCCGTAAAGTCGGGAAGCTCGTTAATGCTCAGCGCCTGTCCCCGTTCGTTTCCGATCGACATTAATTGCGTGGTGAAAAATTCGGGAAACAGAATGAATTCAGCGTCGTATTCCGCTGCCGTTCTTACATAATGCCGGCATTGGTCGGCGAATTCCTCGAACGAGCGAATTGTATGAAGATGATATTGTACTGCGGATACCCTGATTTTCATGGAGTACCTCCCGTTATAGTCTCGGCTCATATTTCGGTTGAACATTCAGAATATCTCTTTTTGCATAAAAATTAAAGTGCTTTGCAGGAATAAAGTTTCCCTGCACGCAAAAGCGCAGCCTGCTTACGACTGCGCTTGCTCCTCAAATTGTCGGACAATGCCGATAATGACCTCGGTTGCCTTAATCATATTGTCTACTGAGATGTACTCGAATCTGCCGTGGTAGTTCTCGCCGCCAGTAAATAGATTAGGCGTCGGCAGTCCCATATAGGACAGCTGTGATCCATCGGTACCGCCTCGGATCGGAGTCATGATCGGCTCAATCCCCAGGCCCTTCATAACCTTGGCGGCCACGTGCACGATATCCATGGAAGGTTCGATCTTCTCACGCATATTGTAATACTCGTCCCGAATATCGAGGACAAGCTTATCTTGACCGTACTTTGCCTTTAAGTCATGGACAATGCTCTCTATCTTTGCCTTGCGGGCTTCAAAATGCTGGCGGTCAAAATCGCGAATGAGATACTGCAGCCGGGTTTGCTCCACATCTCCCTTAATCGAGGAGAGGTGGTAGAAACCTTCGTAGCCCTCGGTATGCTCAGGCGCTTCTCCCGCCGGAAGCTGGGCATGAAATTCCATGGCGATTTTAGCCGAATTGATCATTTTGCCCTTGGCAGTTCCCGGGTGTACATTAACCCCTTTGCACGTTATTTTGGCAGTAGCGGCATTGAAGCTTTCATATTCCAGTTCGCCCAACGGGCCGCCGTCCACCGTATAGGCAAATTCGGCACCGAAGGCAGTTACATCGAAGCGCTCGGGGCCTCTTCCGATCTCCTCATCCGGTGTAAAGGCTACTCGGATTGTACCGTGCTTAATTTCAGGGTGATTAATCAAATAAGCCATGGCAGTCATAATTTCGGCAATTCCCGCCTTGTCGTCGGCGCCGAGCAGGGTGGTGCCATCGGTCGTAATCAGCGTATGGCCTTTGTATTTATGTAGCTCAGGAAACTCTCTTGGGGATAACACGATATTTCCGGCTTCATTCAGTAGAATGTCACCGCCGTCGTAGCTCTCTACAATTTGCGGCTTGACATCAGCGCCCGAGAACTCGGTAGCCGTATCCAGATGAGCGAGAAAGCCGATGACTGGCACGTCCTTTATCGTGTTGCCGGGAAGGGTGGCCATAACATAACCATTGTCGTCCATGCTGGCATCCTCCATGCCGATCTCTTGCAGCTCTTGAACCAGCTGCCTGGCCAAAGTGAGTTGACCGGGAGTAGACGGGCAAATCTCGTTGTCTTCATTGGACTGCGTATCGATGCGGACATAGGAGGTAAATCTGTTGATGATTTCGTCTCTCACAGGAATCAGCCTCTTTTCGTCATTTTCATTACTCATTGAATTGTATCAAACCGGATGCCTGCATGAAAGCGGTGTGGCAGGATGCCAAGAAGAGTAGAACTAGGAACTTCACCAGTTATTATGCTAAAAAATCTCAAAATCCTACCGATATACAGGTTAGGAGCGTTTTGGTGATATTTTAAAAAAAAGAGGTGAGGTTAAATTATGCATATTTCTTGCGGGCCCAGTATAGGACACAATTATAACGCTGTTTCTCCAAAGGCGCAGAATAGGAGCCAAGCCCTCTTAGAATATAAATTTGCCTTAGAGGAATCGAAGGCAGATGAAGAGCAGAAGAAGGATGATCATTCCGGAAAGCTAGTAACCAGCCGGGAGGGCGGCTATATTAGGCAATATTTAGTGAAAGCGGACGGTACGCGAATATTAATTAGCGAGCTTCAGGAGGATGCTGAATCGACCCCTTTAACTAACCATACGAGTCGTCTGGAAAATCATATGCACAGTGATGGCATTCATCAGAATACAGAGGAAATGATCAGCCTTCTCAACTTCCAGGCGGGGATCATTAATAATAAGAAGAGATAGCTGGAAGCAGCAAGAGAAAAGCGCCGGGTAGCGGAGTTAAACCGCAGAACCCGGCGTTCTTTATATGCCTTGCACAGATTGATTGTTTAGCCTTTTACCGCCCCAGCCACAACGCCTTTAACAATGTGCTTCTGCAGGAACATGAACACGATGATGGATGGCAGCACGGCCATAACCATGGCTGTCATGGCATATTGCCAGTCTGAGGTGTACTGTCCTACGAAAGTATAGGCGGCCAGCGTCAATGTTTTCGTGCTCGGTGAGCCGTTAACCATCAGAAGTGGAAGCAGGAAGTCGTTCCAGATCCACATGACGTCGATAATAACGATCGTAGTCGTTACCGATTTCAGCAGTGGGAAGATGACCCGGAAGAACAGGCGGAAACCGGAAGCGCCGTCAATCGTTGCGCTCTCGTCGATCTCATTGGGAATCCCCTTGACGAACCCGTGGTAAATGAACATGGCCAGCGGTGCGCCAAAGCCCCAATACAGGATGCCAAGCCCCCAGGTGCTGTCTGAAAGATGGAAGCCCTTCGCCATTTGCAGCACGGACAGCATGATCGATTGGAACGGGATCAGCATCGGCATGATACAAATGAAATAAATCAGATTGCTCGTCTTAGACTTCGTTCTGGCCAGCTTGTATGCCGCGATGGAGGAGATCAGGATGATCCCGGCCAGACCAAGCACGGTAATTACGGTATTGTTCAGGAACAATCTCGGATAGTTAATGTATTTCCACACGTAGCTGTAGTTCTCGAATGCCAAACTTTTTGGAAGAGCGATCACGTCTGTCATGACTTCGGAGAAGCTCTTCAAAGAGTTAATGATGGTCAAGAACAACGGATACAAGAACAGCAGCGAGAGGATGACCATGAATACTTCAAAGACGATGCGTCCTGCCTTTCTGCTCTTCATTATGCCTCAACCTCCCTGCGTTTGAAGATCGTCAATTGAATCACGGTAATGATCAGCACGGCAACGAACAGAATGAGCGCCTTGGCTGTACCATATCCGTATAGGTTGTTCTGGAACGTATCCCGATAAATATCGTATGCGACGCTGTAGGTTGTACCGCCAGGGCCGCCGCCCGTGAGGGACAGGATGACATCGAATACTTTGATCGAGTTCGTCAGCGCCATAAACACGGAAATTGTGATGGAAGGGGCCAGCAAAGGGAGCGTGATGCTGAAGAACCGGCGTACAGGGCCAGCCCCGTCTACCGTAGCTGCTTCCTTCATGTCGTCCGGCACCGATTGCAGGCCGGCGATGTAAATGACGAGATAGAAACCGACCGACTGCCAAATCGAAACGAGCAGAACGGATATGAAGGCCAGGTTTGGCTCCCCGAGCCAGCTCAGCTGGAATATGCCCCAGCCCGTGCTCGCTCCGAGCGATTCGAAGCCTTGCATAAAGATAAATTTCCAAATGAAACCAACGATGACTAAGCTAAGAATGTACGGAATGAAGAAAGCGGCTCTTAGCCAGGTCGTGGATTTCATCTTCATGTCGAGGACAAGCGCCAGCAGAATCGCCAGGACGTTCACGAGTACGATGTACAATATCGCGTACTTAATCGTGAACCAGCTTGCGTTCATAAAATTGGCATCCCCGCTAAAAATTTGTTTAAAGTTGTCCAGACCTACGAATTTCGGATTTTTGGATATCCCATTCCACTTCGTTAAGGAATAGCGAATCGTCATCATAAACGGATAATAGAATACGGCTATTACGCTGATTAGAACAGGTAGCGTGAAAACGCCGAATTCTAATCTTTCAGCCCATTTTCTCCCCAGTTTGAACATATCGCACCTCTTTTTCGTATCGTATTTTCTACAGACAAGAGAGCAGCCATTTCTATACACTCTGTCGTTTTCGGCTATAATAATTATAATTCAGGGACGGACGCGTCTAAATGGATATAAGAAAACAGTTAAGGGTAAAAAGGTAAACTGTAGCACTGTAGGGGGACAGCGATGAACAAAAGGTTAACAGCTGCTATGAAGTCGATGATTGATCGGGTGTCTCGCAGACTGGTCAATAAGCTTAATTTGCTTTTTACATCAATTATTATTCTTATCGTGGGGTCGCTTACGGTAATTTCCTACCAAATGCTCCAGAAGGAATCGATCAGCAACAGCATCGCCAGCACGACGAATAACCTGATGCTTGTAAATCAGAAGCTGGAGGACTATCTGGACGGGATCGAGCAATTCTCGCTGCCGCACAACAAATATGACGAGATTATCCGGGCGGTCATGCAGGAGGGGAACGATTACGCCGCCAGAATGTATCTTGAAGATTATTTGAGGGACATGTTCTACAGTCGCAAGGATCTGGAGAGCATTTATTTGTATTTGATCGATCAGCAAAAATATTATTCGATAACCCGAGAGGCCTACAATATAACGATCAGGGTCGGTTATCAGGGCGGCATCGATGAGCAGCCATGGTATCAGGAGGCGATGAACAGTCCGCAGAACCGTTCATTCCAATCCTTCGTTCTGCCGGATGCGGTAAGCGGCTATCCGATGACTTCCGAGCCGGAATTCATGGGCTATCACCGCGTCCTGCGTTCGATTGCTTCGCGGGAGCCGAGGGCTGTGCTATCTTTTTATTTGAAGCCGACGGTGAAGGACAGCATTATGAGCGACATCCCGTTCGAAGAGGGAGAGCATCTGATGTTCCTCGATCCGAATAATGTGCCTTTTCACACGGATGATTTGGGGGTCTATGAGGCGAGCAGGTCGGCTCCCTGGTTCCAGAACCTCGGCGATGATTCGGGAAGCCCTGTTACTTGGCCGAATGAGGACAAGCGTTACCTCGTCGTTTACGATGTGGGGCAGCAGGATGGATGGAAGCTGATTAAGCCGATTCCTTACAGCAGTATCTATGAGGCGGCAACGAAAGCGCGGAATTTGAGTTATTTGATCGGTCTTATTTTTCTGGTTATATCGGTTGTTCTCGTTACTTTAACCTCCAATGCGATCACGAAGCCGCTCAACCGCCTGTCGCGCCATATGCGGCGATTCAGCGAAGGGACGTTCGATGCGGAAGCCCCGGTGCAGGGCAAGGATGAAATTGCCTTTTTGACACTGCATTTTAACCAGATGGTGCGGCGCACGAATGATTTGATCAATGAACGCTACCGCATGAAGCTGGTGGAGAAGAATGCGATTCTGAAGGCGCTGGAGGCAGAGATAAATCCTCACTTTCTGTACAACGCGCTGCAGGCGATATCCACGAAAGCGCTCAAGAGTGGAAACGACGATGTGGCCGATATGGTGGATGCCCTGGCACTTACGCTACGGTACTGCATAAGCGGCAAAGATATCGTGTACGCTAGGGAAGAACTTAAGCATATCGAACGATATTTGGCGCTGCAAACCGCAAGGTTCGGCAGTCGGCTTCAGGTGGATATCGAATGGGACGAGGCGTTGATGGAGCTGCAAATTCCCAAGTTGTCCATTCAGTCCCTGGTGGAGAATTCGATCAAGCATGCGGTGGAGAAGGTATCGACCCCGGTGACGATCGTCGTTCGGGCTACGGTAAGCGAGAGCCATGCCATCATTTCGGTTTATGATAACGGGCCGGGAATTTCCCCGGATCGGCTGGAGCAAATTTTACAGACGTTTGAAGTGGATTGGGAAGAGCAAGAAGGGGAGAATATCGGTCTGAAGAACTTGAATACCCGCCTGAAGCTGCTATATGGCGATCAATCGGGACTTGCGATCCATAGCGATGGATCGGGAACGGAAATGACGATGAGGATACCGCGGGGAGGCGTAGAACATGTATAAAGTACTCATCATAGACGACGAAGAGCCGCTGCGCGAGGCCATTAAAATATTGGGCGATTGGGAAGGCCTGCAGGTCGGGGAAGTTTTAGAGGCTACTAACGGTGTGACGGGATTGGAAATGCTTAAGAAGCAGCGGCCGGATCTTGTTATGGTAGACATGAAAATGCCGGAAATGAACGGGGTAGAGTTTTTGCGTGTTGTCGAGAATGATTACCCAGAACTGCTCACCATCGTGATCAGCGGCTATAACGATTTCGAATTTACGAGGCAGGCTATTCATTCCAAGGTCGTTGATTATTTACTCAAGCCGATCAACCGGCATGATCTCAATGAGGCGCTGCGCAAGGCAATCGATATACTAGATGCGAAGCGGCAGACACACAGCGAATTGATTACTAAGAATATTGCGTTCAACATGTCTTTGCCCAAGCTGAAGGAGAAAATTTACTTGTCCATCATAGGACGCGGCTTCAAAAAGCAAAGTAATCAGGCATTTCTCCCGCTGATCGGCGCAGACAAAGAAGATAATCGATTTGGTGCGCTCGTATTAAAGATATTGAACATGCAGCAAGTCCGGGACAATCGTTTTAATCGGGATACGGAGCTGCTTTATTTCGCCGTAGCGAATGTGATTAACGAAGTAGCGCTGGATGACATCATTTGTTTTAGCTTTCCTAATCCGAAGCAGGACGGGGAGATTATAGCTATCTTCACAATGCAGGGCGGCTATCCGGAGGATCATGCATTCCGGGCGGATTATTTAATAAAGAAGGTCGGGCATACGCTGAGTGATCTATTCGGCATCGTATCGGCAGCAGGGGTCGGGCAAGTGTATGATGAGGTCTCGCGATTGGCCGATTCCTATGAGGAAGCAAGGTCGTCGATTCTTGCCATCGATTTGCTCAAGATGAGGGGAGTAACTGTGTTTGGGGCTAAAGGAAACAGCAAGTCGCCTGAGGTTCTTTCCTTTACGAGCCGAATGCCGATTCTGCGAAGCGCTCTGGAATCTGGAAATACGAATCATGCTAGAGTCGTCTTTGCGGAGTTTACGAAGAAAATAAAAGAGGCGGACAGCTTCACAATTGGAGAAGCGGAGCGGATGCTCCGCGATATTATCGTCTTGTTCAACGATATGGCCCTTGACTTAGGCGTGCCCTCGGACAAGCTGCCTGTATCGGGCTCTCATAGCTCGCTCCAGGCGGCTGGGTTATCTGGAGATTTCAGCACAACGGATGAATACGAGCAGCTGCTTTATCGCATCCTAGAATATTATAGTGAACAAATTCGCCAATCCATGGCCGTGAACCGCCCATTTAACATTCAGGATATCAAGGATTATATCGACCAGCATTATTTTGAGGATATTAAAATTTCCATGTTCACCGAAAAGTATTTCCTGAGCCGGGAATACTTAATGAAGCTGTTTAAACAGCAATTCGGATACGGAATTCATGAGTATATGCAGAAGGTAAGGATGGATAAGGCGTGCGTGCTGCTGGACGACCCCACCTTGAAAATCCAGGACATCTCGGAGATGCTGGGCTATAAGGACAAGAACTATTTCAGCAAGGCGTACCGCAACTACTATGGTGAATCGCCTTCGGAATATCGAGCCAAGCGGGAAGCGGATAAAAAGTGAACAAGTGGAGGTTTACACTTTTTTACCCTCAACTTGTCACTTATCTACATTTTTATCAATAGTCCATTTCTTTAGAATAGCCTTATAGACATACTAACCAAAGAAAGTGGGGGCAAAAACTTATGAAGAAGAAATTTCTGGCCATGTCATTCAGTCTGGTTCTATTAATGGGACTTTTGTCAGCTTGCGGCGGCGGCAATAATGCAGCCAACAATGGGACAAACGGTGCGGCAGGCGAGGGCGGCAACGCAGATTCCTCCAAGCCAGTGACGATTAACATGTTCACCGCTTCTCCAGAATACACAGATGCGTTTAATGCTTATATCGAAGAGTATAAAAAAGTTAAGCCTAACGTTACGATCAACCTGGAAATTATGCAGGCTGACTACAACACAGTACTGAAATCGAGAATTGCTGCAGGCAGCACACCGGACGTATTCCAAACAACAGCCGGTGGAGATATCGACACCTTTGCGGAATACAGCGCTGATCTGACGGGTGAGCCGCTAGCTGCTGCAATGACGGATGCTGTTCGTTCGAACATGTCTTCCTCCGAAGGCAAAGTGCTGGGCCTTCCGATCAAGGGCAATCTGTTCACGTTGATTTACAACAAAGATTTACTTGAGCAAGCCGGCATTACGCAAGTACCTGCAACGACGGCTGAACTGGAAGACGCTGTTGCCAAGCTCGAAGCGCAGGGCATTACTCCATTTGCGAATGCTTATAAAGAGTGGTGGGTATGGAAGCACGTATTCCAACACTTCGTGGATGCGGCAGCTAAAGATGCAAGTATGAGCGCGAAGGATTTGGTTGACGGGTTCATCGCTGGAAGCACGACGTTTGCTGAGCATCCGGTTTTGGCTAACAACTTCTTTGAGTTCATCGATCTGACGGTCAAACACGGAACAGACAAGCCGCTGGAGCGCGACAGCAACGCGCAAGTCAGTGACTTTGCTTCCGGCAAAGCAGCCTTCATGACAGGTAAAGGCGCATGGGACGAGGAAGCGATCAAGAAAATCAACCCAGATATCAATATTGGAATCGCAGGTTATCCTGTAAGTGATAAAGCGGAGCAGGCTTTGATTATTACCGGTGCTGACCAGGCTCTGCGCATTAACAAAGATTCTAAAGTAGTTAACGAAACGATTGAATTCTTCAACTGGCTCTACACTTCCGATTACGGTAAAAACTGGTTCTCTGGCGTAGCTAAGGTTATTCCTCCAATCAAGGATGCTCCGCTTCCAGATTTGGATATGCCGAAACAAATGGAAGAGATTCTGCAAGTACAACCATCCGGAGATCTGGCTGTCAACTATTCGCTGGATACATTCCACCAGAAATTCGGTGAGTTGATGCAAGCCTACATTGGCGGAAGTCAATCGAAAGAGCAAACTATAACTGAGATTCAAAAAGCGTGGATTCAACTCGGATCTGCGGAATAACTTTACGAACCCTAATATTTCCTTTCTTAACTCAGCACTCCCCGGTGCTGAGTTAAGTTGTATTTAGGTGCTTATCGCTTATTGTTATAACGTTCAAAAAATGAAAGGAAGTGCTGCAACGGTGAGTCAGATGATTGTAATTGAAGAGAACGGGTTGAACTTGGCGCTGGAAGTAACAGACGAACGAGATATTTTATTGCTGCATTTTGGCCAGGCATCTTGGAAGGATGTAAAGAGCAGTGTGGGCGGATTAACAGATGCGTATAAAAAAGGCTTCCGTCTGCTTGAGCTTCAGCTTACAGGAGAGGATCGGGAGGAATATCACGGAAGAACGCACCGGGCTTCTTATCCGGGCTTGCGCCTCCAATACGAGAGGCATCAGGATACGCGCAACATTCACGGGCGCAAGCTGGAGATTGTACTGAACGATCCTGTCACCTCGCTGCAGGCTGTTCAGCATTTCCAGTTCTACGACGGCATAGCCGTTGTCCGCTGCTGGGTAGAACTAACCAATCATGGCCCGAAGTCGGTAGGGATAGAGTATGTCTCCAGCTTCGCGCTGACTGGATTCGACAAGGAAGGGGCGGAAAATCGGGACAGTAAGATGAAACTGTCGATTCCCCACCATGGCTGGCAAAGTGAATTACAATGGCGGACGTACAGCTTGCCAGAGCTTGGTATGTCGCATTTGATCGACAGGGGCTCCAAGCGGGTGTCCTGCAGCAATACCGGCTCCTGGTCTGCGGCAGAGCATGTTCCTATGGCGATAATGGAAAACCAAGAGGCAGGCACAAGCCTCTTCTGGCAAATTGAGCATAACGGCTCGTGGCACTGGGAAATCATCGAACAGTCCGATTTCCTGACCCTGCTCATCAGTGGGCCGACCGAGCATGACAACCATTGGTGGCTCTCGCTTAAACCAGGAGAGACGTTTGCCACGGTTCCTGTGGCGGTAGGAGCCGTTCAAGGCTCCATCGATGAGGCGGCTGGACAATTGACGCGTTACCGCCGGATGATTCGACGGCCGAATGAAGACAACCGCAAGCTGCAAATCATATTTAACGACTACATGAATTGTCTGTGGGGCGACCCGACGACAGAGAAGCTGCTTCCGCTGATCGATGCGGCAGCCGATGTAGGTTGTGAATATTTCTGTATTGATGCCGGCTGGTATGCATCGGGTGAATGGTGGGATGGCGTTGGCGAATGGCTGCCGTCACAGGAGCGATTCCCTGAAGGGATCAAATACGTGCTTGACTACATTCGCAGCAAAGGCATGGTTCCCGGCTTATGGCTGGAGTTAGAAGTTATGGGCATAAACAGTCCCAAGCTGAAGGACGCGGATGACAGCTGGTTTTTCCAGCGCCATGGGCAAAAGGTGAAGGATCGGAGCCGTTATCAGCTCGACTACCGGAATCCGCATGTGATTGCCCATGCTGACGAGGTGATCCGACGGCTTGTAGAAGATTACGGCGTAGGATATATCAAGATGGATTACAACATCAATGCAGGGATCGGCACGGAGAAGGACGCCGATAGTGTAGGAGATGGTTTGCTCCAGCATAATCGCGCTTACTTAAGCTGGCTGGATCGTATTTTTGCGCGGTATCCTGATCTGGTCATCGAGAATTGCTCCAGCGGCGGGATGCGGATGGATTATGCCATGCTTAGCCGCCATAGCATACAATCGACGAGTGATCAGGAGAATTACGTAAAATACGCGACGATCGCGGCCGCTTCGCCTTCCGCGCTTACGCCGGAGCAATCAGCGATCTGGTCTTACCCGCTGCGGGAAGGCGACGATGAAGAGGTCGTATTCAACATGGTAAACGCTTTGCTGCTGCGCGTGCATCAGAGCGGCCATCTGGCTGAACTGAACCCGCGTCGCCGCGAGCTGGTCAAAGAGGCGCTCGATTACTATAAATCGATTCGCCACCATATCCCGCAGGCACTGCCCTTCTGGCCGCTCGGCTTGCCGACACAGCAAGACGACTGGATTTGCTTAGGGCTGCGCCACGAAGACAGCGTCTTCCTCGCGGTCTGGCGCATTCGCGGAGAATCGGCTGAAGCCCTGTTGCCGCTCTCGCAGCTAAAAGGCAAGCAGCTAGATATTCGCTGCGCTTATCCGCAAGGATTCGACTGCAGCTGGCACTGGAATGAGGCAGAGGGCAGCCTGAAGGTGGCATTGCCGGAGACAGAAACCGCAAGGCTCCTGGAGATTAAAGTAATGTAATTGCGTCGTATTGAGCAGAACCCGGTTCGAAGGCTTGTTTTGGCAATTCGTTTAAGAGCAAAAGTGCAGGAATTTCTTGGTTTAAGGCTGATTATGCAAGCCGCCGAGAGAGCCCTGCACTTTTATATGATTACGTGACTGCCGGCCTGGGTGAGTTTTCGGCAAATAGGGCATGCTAAGATGCAAAATCTGGCGACTCGCTTCCTGATATTAGACGTACCCTTTTATTGAATGCACCAATAGGAAAGGTTTGGGAGGCGGTAGCTACTTCCGAAGGAATCGCCGCTTGGTTTATGCCGAACAATTTTGAGCCGAAGGAAGGGTTTGAGTTTGTTATCCATGCGGGGCCATTCGGGGATTCGCCCTGTAAGGTGACGGAAATTAATCCACCGTATCAGCTCTCTTTTAAATGGGGCAAGGATTGGACAATGTCCTTTGAGCTTGTAGAGGCAGGTGATCAGACGGAGTTCACCTTAATCCATGGCGGATGGAGCGCTGATCAGGTGACTGAGTTTGGAGAGGCTCATTCGATAGTACGTCCTCAGATGGATCAGGGATGGAGCGGACTGGTTCAAAAGTTGGCTTCTTATGTGGAAGGTTAAAGATGTCTGCGGTCCCAAAGTATGATGTATTCCAGGCTATTGTCGACCCAACTCGCCGCCGACTACTGGATTTGCTTAGCAGGCAGGAAATGCCCGTGAAGGAGATAAGCGGGTATTTCCCGATGAGCCGTACCGCTGTGTCCAAGCACCTGCATGTCTTATCCTCTGCCGGGCTTGTCCGGGAGCGGAAGGTAGGCCGGGAGACAAGATATCGTCTTGTCCCGGAGCCGCTGCAGGAGCTGCAGCATTGGCTGAATTACTTTGAGCAGTTTTGGGACAACAAGTTATCCATGCTTAAGCATTATGTGGAGAATGAGGAGAGCGGGGCAACTGACTAAAACATCCCAGGCGCAAGGCTGCCAAAGGACTCACATGGCTCTTATAGCTTATATAGCTCACATGGCCCGCATGGGAACCAGTGCTCGCTCCAGTGAATGCTTTTACTGCGCGCTCTTACGTGGTGGTTCACTGCGCTGTGCCCAGCGGCTAATTTAGCTCTAATTGTAACGGCAAGCGTGTCGCTTATGCCTGATCGTGAAGGGTAAACATGTCGGAGGGCAGCTCTGCTGCTTGCTGCTGCTCTTGTACCTTCTGTTGGAACATTTCCACCGCCAAAGTGAGGGAGCTGTGTTTGTTGCGAATAAAGGACAATTCCCGCTTCATGGCCGGCCCGCTTACCGCAAGTTCCGTGAGCTCTCCGTTTTGAAGCTCTCTACGAACTGTTAGGCGGGAGAGCACGGCAATCCCAAGGCCTGCGGCCACCGCTTCTTTGACGCCTTGGCTGCTATTGAATACATATGAGCGCTTAACACTTAATTCATTTGCTTTCAGAAAGTGATCGCTGAATGCACGTGTCCCTGAGCCGGTTTCCCGGATGATCCAGTTCTGATCCGTTAAATCCGCAGAATCTATTGTTGCCAAGGAAGCTAGCGGATGGCTCGAGGCTGCTACAACAATCATTTCATCCTGCATGTAAGGAGTGATGATCAAATCCGGGTGTTCGTCTACACTGCCCTCCACAAGCGCTAAATCAAGCTCATTAGTGCGAATTCCAGCTACAATCTCTTCCGTATTGCCAATGGTCAATTGCAAATCAACCTCCGGATATTGGGTGGCAAATTTGGCTAGCAGCCGCGGCAATATATATTCTCCAATCGTAAAGCTTGCGCCAACCTGGATCGAGCCGGTTACCACTTCATGAAGCAGATGAATCTGCTGTTTGGCTTCCTCGTACAGACTCAGAATTTGCTTGGCCTTACGGTATAGTATAGTTCCTTCTTCCGTCAATTTTACTTGCTTAGGCGAACGCAGCATTAATTTCGTGCCAAGCTCGTTCTCCATATTTCGGATATGCTGGCTTACGCCAGGTTGAGACATATTTAGAAGTTCTGCGGCCTTTGAGAAATGACGTTGTTCTGCAACCGTAACAAAGACACGCAGAGTGTCGACGATCATATTCACTTCCCCTTTCAATAACTCCATTGTAGCCTTCTTCGAGATGACTCTCAATCTGTCCAAGTCAGGTCGGTTTACTCAATTGATATATCATACCACTTTAATCATCAGTTTTGCTTATGATGGAGATAGCAGATCCGTATTTCACTTCTAGCGCCATGGGATTTATAGTAAAACATGAACAACGCTGAATTTGACCAATACGATCTTGGAGTGAAAATCATGGCACAAATAGTACAGTCACAGATAAAAACTGCACCGTTCAAACGGAGACAGCGCTTCGGATTTGTGCAAGGACTCGGGTTAACGGTGGTGCTTGCGATCGCGGCGAAATATTTGTCATCTTTGCCGCTACTAAGCGTAATGGGACATCTCGTGATCGCCATTATGCTTGGGTTAATCTGGAGAGCCGTTATCGGTGTACCTGAGTACGCCACCGCCGGCATTTCCTTCTCCAGTAAGAAACTGCTTCGTCTCGGGATTATTATGCTCGGTATGAGGCTAAATTTACAAAGCATTTTCCAGGCAGGCCCTAAGGTGCTGGCAATGGCAATAATTCATATTACATTTACGATTGCGGTCGTCTTTGGCTTAGCAAAATGGTTCAAGATCTCGGGCCAGCTCGGTATTTTAACGGCTTGCGGAACGGCCATTTGTGGAGCTGCGGCAGTTGTCGCTATTGCACCGCAAGTGAAAGCCCAAGATGAGGAGACCGCCATTGGGGCTGCGGTTGTTGCTATCCTAGGCACATTATTCACTTTGATTTATAGCCTGATGTATCCGGTAATGGGTTTATCCGCTCATGGTTATGGAGTCTTCTCAGGGGCTACCCTGCACGAGATTGCTCACGTTATCGCAGCCGCGGCACCTGCGGGAAGCGAGGCTGAAGACATCGCGGTCGTCGTCAAGCTGACCCGGGTAGCCATGCTCGTGCCTGTATCCCTTCTGCTGGGCATGTGGATGAATCGGAAGGAGCGGAGGGAGAGTGCAGCGACTGGAAAGACGGTGGTCGAAGTATCCCGCCTGCGTTCCGTTCAGATCCCTTGGTTTATCCTCGGCTTTCTTTTAATGAGCGGAGTGAATACGCTGGGAATTGTTCCGGAACGTGCGTCGGGCTTAATTGTGGCAGCTGCCTATTTGCTGATTGCCATAGCTATGGCTGGGCTCGGCCTTGGAGTAGATCTCGCGGTGTTTCGCCGATTGGGGATTAAGCCTTTCTGGGCAGGCCTGATCGGGTCTATAGCATTATCGGTACTCGGCTACGGAACATTGTATCTGTTTAATTTGAATTGAGGGCTGTTCTCCGCCGAAATGTCCTCTCAGATAATACAATCTTGGATCATGTCTTCCTCTCTTCCTCTTTTTGCGCTGAAATGAATAGCTTTCCTAAATAAGAAATCGGGCAACATCTTTCAAGATGCACCCGATTTCTTATTATTTATGATTTTATGATCAGGAAATTTCAATGCTGCCATTAGCCGTTCATCACGCTGCCGCCATTGGCTCCTAGCACTTGGCCTGTGAAAATATTAGCATCGTCCGAAGCGAGGAACATCACTGATCTGGCGATTTCCTGAGGGAACGCCAGCCTGCCCAGCAAATTCCGCGAATCGTTCTTGTGCTCGCCTTCTTCCAGCGATGAACGGACATCGGAGAAAGTTCCGCCAGGAGCGACCGCATTCACGAGTACATACGGAGCAAGCTCTCTTGCTAGCGATTTGGTCAAGGAGGTAACACCGCCCTTTGCCGCGGAATAATGAGCGAGCTCGGCTCCGCCCTGACCGGCTAAATCGGATGTGACGTTAATGATTTTTCCTGCCTTTTGCGCCAGCATTCGGGTCGCGGCCTCGCGGGATGTATAGAATGCGCCGTAAAGGTGGATTTTAAGCATGCGGTCCCAATGTTCGTCAGTCATCTCGGTAATTTTCACCGCTTGGGCAATGCCTGCATTGTTCACTAGAATGTCCAATCTACCGAATTGTTCGTCAATTGCCGCGAACATATCCTTAACCTGTGCCGAATCACTGACATCGGCATGGAACACCTCTGCCCGCACGCCATAGGATTCCGCCTGTCGCTTCACGTCGGCAGCTTCCTTATCATCGCCGTAGTAATTAATCATGATATGGATACCGGATTTAGCGAATTCTAGTGCGATCGCTTTACCGATCCCCCGGCTTCCGCCTGTAATAAGGGCAATTTTTTGCTGCTTACCGTTGCTTGTCATCATAGTTTTGCTCCTTTTGTTCAACTTCTCATCTAGATCTAAAGGCCTAGCCAATGAGATTTAAGACATTATACTATATTATTTGTGAATTTGAGAACATTTTGGAGAAGAGTGATCCAATAACTTGACTAGGATCAAGGTTCGCAGGAAAATAAGGGATGTTTAATGAGGTAAATACGATATAATGAAGCGTTTTATAACGAAGGGAGAATTATTATTTTCATGAACAAGGCATTGAATAAATATTTCAAGCTGGATCAGCACGGTACGAATGTAAAGACCGAGGTGCTGGCTGGTATTACGACCTTTCTCGCTATGGCCTATATCTTGGTTGTCAATCCGGCAATCCTTTCCGCAGCGGGTATTCCGTTCAATCAAGTCTTCATGGCCACCGTTATTTCTGCGGTTATCGGTACTCTCTTTATGGCTCTGTTCGCCAAGCATCCGATAGCCATCGCGCCGGGTATGGGGCTTAACGCGTACTTTACTAGCGTAGTTGCTTCAACAGGCTTAACTTATCAGACCGTACTCGGTACGGTTTTTATTGCAGGACTCCTGTTCCTTCTACTGAGCCTGACGCCGCTGCGGGAAGCGCTGATTCGAGCCATTCCCGATTCGCTTAAGTTTGGGATTACGGCGGGGATTGGCCTATTTATTGCTTTTCTCGGGCTGCGGATGTCGGGCATCGTGGTCGCGAATCCGGATAACCTGGTGACCTTCGGAGATTTACACCGTTCGGTTACGCTGCTGACAATCTTCGGCTTGTTCGTGACCTTGATCTTATTGGCGCGGCGGGTTACTGGAGCATTATTTATCGGCATGGCGCTCACTGCGCTGGTTGGCTATTTTACAGGGCAGCTATCATTCGACGGCTTTATGTCGGCACCGCCCACTCCGGTGTTTTTCGATATGGATGTGCCTGGCGTGTTCAGCCAAGGGCTGTATGCAACGGTGTTTGCTTTCCTGCTCGTTACCCTCTTTGATACAACCGGTACTTTGATTGGAGTAGCCGAGCAGACGGGGGCGATGAAGAACGGAGAATTCCCGCGAGCAAAGTCGGCCTTGCTGGCCGATGCGACTGCAACGACCGTTGGTTCTTTGTTTGGGACGAGCCCGACGACGGCCTACATCGAATCCACGACGGGCGTAGCGGCAGGAGGGCGCACCGGACTAACCTCGTTGGTCGTAGCTGTGCTGCTTATGCTGTCCATGTTTATTTCTCCGCTGGTCGGAGCTATATCCTCCCTTCCGGCGATCACGGCTCCGGCATTGATTATCGTTGGGTGCTTCATGATGGAAGGGCTGGCGAGAATTGAGTGGAAAAAATTCGATGAGGCGTTCCCGGCTTTCGCTATTCTACTGATGATGCCGCTCACCGCGAGCATTGCCACAGGCATTGCCGTCGGTTTCATTACTTATCCCGTTCTAAAGCTTGTCAGCGGGAAGGGCAGGGAGGTTCACCCGCTGCTATATATTTTCGGACTGGTGTTTATCGTTCAATTGACGTTTTTCCCAGCCCATTAAGCTTTAACTAAAAAATTGTCATCCCTTTTAACATTATTGAGACCCTTTTGCTGCCGCCAAAACATATAATTAAGATGAAATCATTTAATTTAAGTTTGAAAGACCTAAGAATGGTTATTAAAAGGTATAGACCTTTAAGTCTTTATACTTAGTAATTGGATGAAAATTCATCTCGAAGACCGGAAAGGCGGGAGCACACAATGATGAGAAGATGGTTGGCCGTATTGATCCCTATAGTCCTTATAGTCGTTATGTCTTCGTTAGGAACGTCCAACTCGGGTGCTGCGGAGCAGGGGTATGCACCGGTTGAGCAGACGCCTGATACCAAGGTTGTGTATATCGAGCAATTGAATTCTCTGGCGGATGGCAATGAGCTGACCGTGGATGAAATCGAATGGTATGAAGGAGAGGCAGCAGAGCAGGCCTTCCTTAAGCATGAGCCGGACGCAGGGATAGACGAGCCGCCGGACGGTTATTACATCGTCAATGAGGATACCAAGCTGACGAATTACAAGATCGCAAAGGATGTTAGAATCTTCATGCAGATTTATGACCGTACGGGAGATATAGAGGATATGGATATTCAGTGGAATGAGCTGGTTACTTTGGAGCAATTCAAGAGCATTCTCCAGCATACCGAATGGATCGACGTTCGGGAGTTCCCTTACCATATTACTGTAAAGGACGGTACCATCGTGCAAATGGTGCAGCAGTACATTCCGTAATAATATCATTGCGTAGGATAAAATAAAGATAATGCCCCATCCGCTTCGACGGATGGGGCGTTACTATATATGACCGCTGTTTCGCTGTCATGCTGTGTGAAGAATATGCTCGCGATGGTTATGCTGTTCCAAAGATGATGCTATTGAGCAGGGCCTTTGACGGCTTTGACTTCGTAAGCGGCATGAGCTGAGCCGAGCACGTATTCTGGCCGGCCTTGCTGTCTTTGACGACGGTGACCTTCAATATGTACATCGCTCTTTTCCCAAGCCTTCCAGTGAGCCTCCGACTCCCAACGAATGAGAACCTGAATTTGCTGTTCTCCTTTTCTTGGCTTTTGGACGAGCACGCTTAGATCTATAAATCCTGGGAATTTCTCAATGGCACCTTCTCCGCCGAACCTTTGCACGACTTGATCCTCGAAGCCTTCCTTGATGGTGATTGTCTTCGATTCTACCCACATAGCTCTGCCACCTCCTATTAATAATGGACGATAATCTCTTATCCCACATTCTATTGATAATAATTATCATTGTCAACGTTGTCCATTTATTAAAGAATCGTCTAGCAAAAAAATGCTGATCAGGTATACTATAATTTAATACGTAGTTCATTATGCCTATTCCAAGGAAAGAGTGAAGTGAATGCATAAAGAAGTTGAACTAATTCATCAAAAAAATATGTTGATGCTGAAAATATTATGGGGATTTTTTACGATTGCTAATATCATTAATTTGCTTGTGGAAGGGGGACTCGCACCAGTATATCCTCTGGTCGGACTGATTCTGTTAACGCTGCTGACCATCGTGGTCATGCAAAAGCGCTGGCCCTCTTTTACGATGATGCTGACGGTGTGCTTCCTCTTTATATTTTTCTACTTTTTGATAACTGGAGATCCCTATTTGCCAAATTTTATATTTTTGGCCCTTGCCCCTCTTCTTAGCTTGTTCTATCATGACTTCCGGGCAGTACTCCTATCAGGGATTTTGTTCATCATTTCTTCGGTCTACTTTTTCTTTGCTTATCAAGACTTGCTTTTTCCAGGTTTCCAAGGGAGGGAAGTATCCTACTTAATTTCCTTCGGTGCCTTTATTACAGCATTTTCGATCATTCATACGAGGCTGACGCAGAGCTTATGGCGCCGGGCAGGACAAAGTGAAGAACGGTTGAGGACGATTTTGGACAGCGTTTCGATTGGAATATGGACGTTTGATTTAAGCACGATGCAAACCGAAGTTTCGGATGGATTCGAACAATTGACGGGATTCTCGCCGAAGATGTTTCAGGCAAATTCGAATCACATTAATGACATGATCTATCCTGAAGATAGAGGGAAATTTAAAAAGTTTCAGGAGGAGATGATTCTAGGCCGGAGCAGCGCAGTGAGCGAATATCGCATCGTCTGCCGCAATGGAACGGTAAAGTGGGTGCAGAACCGCGGTACGCCGTATTTTAATCAATTGAATCATATGGTACGTTTGGAAGGCGTTATGATCGATATCACCGATCGCAAGCAGATGGAAGAGACAATTGAGCATCTTGCTTATCATGATGAACTAACAGGGCTGCCGAATCGTACGCTATTCAGCAAGAGGTTTGAGGAATATGCGGATCAGGGAAAGTTTTCACTTGCGATTCTCTTCATTGACTTGAACGATTTCAAGGAAGTGAACGACACCTTTGGCCATGATGCTGGAGATTTGCTGCTGAAGGACATTGCCGGAAGGCTTACCAGCATTGTACGCGAACAGGATATGGTATGCCGCCTTGGCGGAGACGAGTTCCTGGTGCTGCTCGTAGATATTGATGAGAGCCGCGTTGTTAAAGTGGCCGACCGAATTAAAGCGAGTCTATCCGAAGGATATTTGTATCAAGGCTACCACCTTACCGCTGGGGCGAGTATTGGCTTCTGTGTGGCACCAAGCGGCACAGGGGATTTGGAGGACATGATCCGGCAGGCGGATGAGGCGATGTACGGCGCGAAGAAAAGCAGGGTGCGCCAGTATATGTCTCAGCAGGAGAAGGTGGCTTCTCAAGAAGTATAGGGCCGAGGCTACTATAAAGAATGACTCCCGTAGTAATACGAGGAGTCATTTTTTATATCCGTCATGAACGCCGTTTAGCATTTCCGCTAATTCTTATGGTTCAGCCGGCTTCCGTCCCAATGCTTTACGAATATAGTGAACTCCTTTTCCCGCAGCGGCTTGCTGAATAGATAGCCTTGGAATTGATCGCACTTCAGGCTTCGCAGGTAGTGGAGCTCTTCCTCCGATTCGATCCCCTCGGCAACGATACTAAGCTCCATGTGATGGGCGAGCTCAATGACGGCACGAACGATGGCTGATTTCTTCGTATCATGGGCAAGCCCCTGAATGAACGAGCGATCCAGCTTAATCTCATGGATCGGTAAGCGCTGGAGCTGGCTGAGAGAGGAATAGCCAGTGCCGAAATCATCCATTGAAATGGTGATGCCCATTGCACGCAAATCGGACATCACTTTAATGACATATTCCGCACTCTTGATTAGCGAGCCTTCCGTGATTTCAAGGATGAGATCATGGGGATCTAGCCTAGTCTTCTTGAGCACGCGGGAAATCATGCCAATCAGATTGCCCTGATAGAAGTGCCGTGCCGATAGATTGACCGCGATCGGGAAACGCGGCAGCCCTTGCTCCTGCCAAGTTTTATTCTGGCGGCATGCCTCTGTCACTACCCATTCATCGATGTCCATGATGATTCCTGATGTCTCCGCGAGTTGGATGAACTTGTCGGGAGGCACGAAGCCGTACTCTGGATGAAGCCAACGAATTAATGCTTCTGCTCCGCTGATGCGGCCCGTTTTGGCATCGATTTTAGGCTGATAATGTAATGAAAATTGACCGGTTAAAAGGGCGCTCCGCAAGCCGTTCTCCAGCTTCATATTTTCAGATAGCTGATTCTCAATCATTCGGTCATAAAAATGATAGATGCTGTCTCCCTGCTCTTTAGCTACGTACATGGCAATGTCGGCATTGCGCATGATCAAGTCCAGATTGTCTCCATCGTAAGGATATATGCTAATTCCGATGCTTACCGAGATATACAGGACGACATCGCCTATGATGATGGGCTCATTAAGCGCGTCGCAGATCGCTTGAGCCGCCTGTTGAACGGAGGGCGTATCGTTGTAATGATAGACAAAGACGAATTCGTCTCCGCTGAGCCTGAATACCCGAAGCTGATCGGAGATCAGCGGGGTGAAACGGGCGGCTACCTTTTGCAATAGAATGTCGCCTGTCTCATGGCCGAGAGTATCATTGACCTGCTTAAAGCGGTTCAGATCGGCAAACATGACGGCAAAGGAATGATCCGGGCCATAGTGCATCCCCAGGGAGCCGATGTACTCTGTGAAGTGCAGTCGATTCGGCAGACCTGTCAGGCCGTCGTAATATGCAAGCTCTTGCAGTTTTTTCTCGGATTGCTGCAGCTGGAAGGTTTGCTCCTGAAGCAGCTGGTTGCTCATGAGCGATTCTTGGAACATGCTTAGCAATTTATTCGTCATTTGCCGGAAGTTCACGGTAAGCGAACGGATTTCATATATACGGCTCTCCGGCCATTCCAGGTTATGCAGATGGAAGACTTTGCCCGGCAGACCGGTCGTCACGTCGGCCAGCTCGGACAGCCCGCGAATGATACGGCGAGTGATCCACCGGCTAGCGATGGCGGCCGCGACCATAAACAGCAGCAAATAAATGAACTGCCTTAAATATTGACCGTAGATTTGCTCCTGGTACGGCTGCAAGGGTACCATGACGTATACAATGAAGGGGACTTGCTTCAGCGTCGTCCCGTAAATATAACTGGCTTCCTGCCATTCCTGATTGGGCAGCAATTGCAGGCGCTTCCCGGGCAAATGCAGATAGAAATCACCTTGTATGATTGAATTGGTCGGCATGGACAGAAATTTACTTCGGGAATGCTGCTCTAAATCGTACTCGCTATCAGCAACGATCTGCTCATGCTGCGGATCAAACACAACAACATGATAACCCCGGTCTGCCGCAAAGAAGTCAATGACGTGCTGCAGCTCCTCGAACTGGCCTTTTCCGGGATGCTCCAAACGTTTCGAAATCTCCAGCCTACGAAGATCCTCCGGGCTCCAGCGATCGAGCTCATTGGAAATGCTGTTGGATGTATGGAGAGCGACTTGTAATGAATTGTAGCGAACAGAATCATATGTATTCCTGCTGTTAATGAGAAGATAGAACACGAACGGCAGGGCAATAGCCAAAAATATGATGTGGTAGAGCAGCTTATTTAGATAAATCGGTTGCTCCCGGGAAGCTCTATGTATGTGAGAATATTTACTCGGAAGATACGCCCAAACCGCGTCTGCCAGCAGTACATTGAACAATCCGTTCGATATGTAAATTGCTGCCATTAGCCACATCTCGAGTGAAATGGCGCGGTAAGATAAATAGTATAGGAGGAAGAAGATCGGGAGCCCGACGGATATCCAAAATATGAAGTCTGCTTCGCTCGTTGTCCTGAAGCGCTTCCTCAAATGCCATGAAAGGCATAGAAAGACGATCTCTAACCAAAGAACCCCTTGAAAAAGCGGATTGCCCCAAACAAAGATAGACATGGCATATACGAGTGTAGCCGCACATAGCCCCCAGCCCATGCCGTATATACGGGTAAGCAGGAGCAGCACGAAATTCGTGAACACGAGCGAGATGCCAAAGATTAAGTGGAGGGGATGATATTCACTGACGAGTGCCAGACTGAGCCCCGCTAGAAAGATGATACCTGTTGTGTAAGAGAAATATCTTCTTTTGGTTATCATGTCGATCCTCCCCCGGAGGAATTATAATCCGTAATACCTATATTTCGCCACAGTTCGAGAAAAACCCTCTTTTTAGAGGAAATACAGCGGCAAAATCACTAGGGATATTAGGACTATAGAATGAAAGGTGTGCGTGTCAATGACTTATAGAACAGAAAATATTTAAAAAGTGAGATATCATCTTTTTAACGACTGAAAAGTAATAAACTCATACTATAGATAGTCTAAAGGGTGGTACCTATGGCGATTAAAAAATTCCTAAAGCTGGTGGAAATTCAGACGAAGGCTGCAAGCATGATTCCTTTTATTTTCGGCACGGTTTATGCCTTATTCCGCTTCCAACAATTCAATGCCTATCACTTCGCATTGATGCTGATTTCTCTGCTCAGCTTCGATATGGCAACTACAGCAATCAATAACTATTACGACTATCGGAAGGCAGTCAAGAAGCATGGTTATGGCTATGAAATTCATAATGCAATTGTGCAGTACAACATTAGACCGTCTGTCGTGGTTGCGATTATTGTGATCCTGTTGACTTTGGCTATTGGCGCTGGCATCGCTCTATTTTTAAAAGTCGGTTTACTGCTGCTGCTGTTAGGCGGCTTGTCGTTTGCCGTAGGAATCTTGTATTCTTTCGGTCCCATTCCGATCTCGCGGATGCCTTTGGGAGAAATATTCTCGGGGCTGTTCATGGGTTTTGTCATTATCTTTATTTCGGCTTACATTCATGTGGGGGATCGCTTTGCTTCCTTGACGCTTGCAGGAGGGGTTGTTACGCTGCAGGTACAACTCGTTGAGGTGATTCTGGTCTTCCTTATTTCCATTCCGGCAATTCTTGGCATTGCCAACATTATGCTGGCGAACAATATTTGCGATATGGAGGACGATGTCGAGAACAAGAGGTATACGCTCCCCGTCTATATCGGCCGGTCGAATGCCATTATCCTGTTCAAAATATTATACTATGCGGCTTACCTGGATCTCATCGTGCTGTGCGTACTCCGCGTCCATCCGGTTATTGTTGTGCTGGTTCTCTTGACGCTTCTGCCTGTGCGGAAAAATATCCAACGATTCTCGGATCAGCCGACAAAGCAGTTTACCTTCGGATTGGCGGTGCAAAACTTCATGCTGACCAATGCCGCCCGCATTATCGCTCTTGGCGTTGCAGCGCTTATGCTGTAGTCGAGCGGCATCTTTCAACAATATGGAGGCTAGGGGAGACTGTCGCTTGTAGTACGCGTCATCGTACTTCTCCGTGAAGGAGCTTCGCTGTCCCAGCGGAAGGTCAGCACGGCAGCTCCCAGGCAGATGACCGTAAAGCCTGCCAGGGTCAATAGGGAGAATCCAAAGTCAGCTAATGAGCCTGCTTGAGCCAAGGCGAGGTTCATGGCCTTCACGAGATAGTGAAAGGGCTGAAGAGATCCGAAGATTTTGACCCATTCTGGAGCCTGCTGCAGGCTGTAGAAGGCTTCGCTTGTGAAGAGAAGCGGGAAGCCGATCAGATTAGAGATCATATTGACGTTGCTCTCGTCCTTGGACAGGTTGGCCGCAACGAACCCGAGAGCCGTGAAGCACACCGTTCCGACTAGGAGTACGATCAGCATGAGCACTAGGTTCAGGGGACGGAGACTAATGCCGAGCATCAGCTTGCCCGTAGCGATGATAGCGGCGCTAACGATAAGGGATAGGGCGGTTCTGGCGCCAGTCATGGCGGCAACGAAGGCTGAGATCCTGAAGGGAGTAGCCCGTAGCAGCTTATATACGCCACGGTTGCGATGCGACATCACGTTGAAGGCGGTAACCATCGTAGAACCGAATAACACGTTCATCGTCAGTACGCCGCTAAGCAATTTTTCCGGATAAGCCGGCTGCTGGAGATAGAGACCCAGGCCGATCAACAGTACGATCGGAAAGGCGATTGTCCAGAACAAAGTGTGCATATCACGCATCATTCCCCGCAGCATTGTTGTAAAAACAGTTATCATATTAAATCCTCCTTTATACAGGCTTCAGCTGCTGATTCCGGCAGCTGATCCACTGCGGGCTCCGTTAAGAGAACATACAGCTCCTCTAAACTAGACACTCCATAATCGCTTAATAAATCCTCGGGGCGGCCGTCTGCCTTTAATACCCCCTTATCAATCATGACAATGCGTGTAGCCAGCTTGAACACTTCCTCCATATCATGCGATGTAAAAACTACGGAAGTACCACCCTGCGCGAGTGAAACAATAAGCTCCCGTATTTCGCGGCGAGCCCGAGGATCAAGCGCCGCCGTCGGCTCATCAAGAAAGACGAGGCTGGGGTCATGGACGAGGGTCATGGCAATGGCCAGCCTCTTCTGTTGCCCGCCGGAGAGGCGGGCTGCATCGGTCTTGGCGGCGTCCCTTAGACCGCATCGGTCGAGAATGCCCAGTATGGCGGCATGCTGCAGTCGTACGCCGTAGAAGGCGGCGAACAGGCGCATATTTTCCATGGCGTTATGACCAGGAAAGAACGGGGTCGTCTGCAGCTGCACACCGATATGGCGATATGGCTCATGACACCAGTAGGCTACGCTGCCATTGTCCGGACGGCGGAGTCCCAGCAGCATGTCGAGCGTTGTCGACTTGCCTGCACCGTTCGGGCCGATGATTCCCACGACTTCGCCGGAGTTGATCGTTAGGCTGATGTCGTGAACAACACTTCGTTTTCGATAAATTTTGGTCAGCCCCTGCGCTTGAATTAAAAAGCTCAATGAAATTCACTCCCTTATTCAATGTTTGATATCCAACGTTGGGTAATAAGTAGAAAAAATGGCCTGCTCTACCCTGTGTGATGAACAGGAAAAGTAGGCGAGAGCGGAAAAGAGCCGCGAAGAGCAGGCAAGAGCTCCAAATCAGGCAAAAGCCCAGAGGACTCGGAGCAGGCAAGAGCACAAGAGCAGGCATCTTGCCAATGTCGGTTAGGAATCGTGCTCTTGTCTCTGCTCCACTAGCTGAATAATGCGGTTCACATATTGAATATCTAACTCCAGTAAGGCCATGGCGTTGTCGAAGGAGGCCTCTGCAAAAGGGGAAAGACCGTATTGCCCCTTGATTTCTCTGCCGACATGCCACAGCTCTAACGTCTCTTCCAGCTGCTGTAGGTTCTGCTTCAGCAGGCTAATGGCTTCTCCCTCCGGGATCTGCTCGATCCACATGAGCCCGAGGGAGAAGTCCGATTTGACAGAGTGGGGCGATAAGGTCAGCGATTGTCTCAGCATGTGCTGGAACATTTCCTCGCCAGCCTCGGTGATCGCATATATTTTTCGCAGGCGTGCGCCGGTCCGCTCCTCCGCCTCCGTTCGCAGGAGACCGTCCTGCTCCATTTTATTGAGCGCGTAGTAAATCGAGCCCGACAATAAATTCGTCCAGGTGTCCATGCGGTTGTTCTGGATGAGCTGTTGGAGCTCATAACCATGCATCGGGCGTTCGCGCAGCAGGGCCAGCAAGATCAGGTTAGTCACCTTACCATCATCCTTTGCGATCTGAGATGAATTTGAATATCCAACGTTGGATAACCTTGAGCTGATTATATAAGGGGGATGAACCTGTTGTCAAACTGTTCTAGAATCTTTTTTTCTTCGGGGCAAACATGATTCCTGCACCGATCGCGATTAAGGCAATCGCGAGCACAGGCTGTCCGAATACAACGCGATTATAAAGCGCACCGAAGGAAATCACCGCAAAGAATAGCAGAGACAGGGCACCGAGAATGTTGATTGGCACCAGCAGCCATTTGTTCCGGTTCCCGAACCAGTAGAACTCAAACAATCCGACCGCCGGAGCGAGAATGAATCCGGGCCACAGGTATCCCCAGCTATCGAATAAAGTGGAGAGCTGGCAGACGATGCCGACCGTGAACAGAATGCCCCCGGGAATGAGCAGACCGATGCCGCGGCGCTCGGTAAGAGAAAAGTACATCCAATGAAAGAAAAGCCCGAGCGGAATAATGAACAGTGTCGGCCAAAAATTGCTGAACAAGCTGCCCATGGAGACCGCCTCTCTACGGAAGAAAAACAAGTAAACGCCTGCTAAAATCAGTAACGGTCCAAGCCAAGTCATACGACGCATATCGGATCTCCTTTACATATGTATTGAATTTAGGTTTAGCATACTATATTTATTTGCCGTCATCTTCAGTCTCTGGGGAAGAAAAAAACTGGACTTTAGTCTAGCAAATTGGGATGGAGCCCAAAATTTTACCGCAAGCAGTATAGGAACACATCATGTATAATCGATATTGGAAGGATTTGATTTATTATTTTATACGAAGGAGCGTGTGATGGCGGGTGAATAAATGGACTTTGTTCAGAAAGGCATCCCGGTTTCAGGTGATTCCCGTCATGCTTATTCCTGTTTTTCTTGGAGCGCTGGGCGCTTTTGTCTGGAAAGGGGAATTTCATCCGGTACTCTTCATCATAACATTGATCGGCGCGGGAGCGGCCCATCTGTTCTCGAACATGATCAATGATTTGTGGGATTATCGAAACGGGACGGATACGGCGGCGAAAAATACACCTGAGGTAATCTCCACCAATTCCGGATTTCTCGCCGGAGGAATCATGAAGGAACAGAGCTTTGCACGCTTGACCTGGTCCCTGCTAGGTTTGGGCGTGCTTTGCGGTGTCGTTCTCAGCTTGTACAGCGGTTGGCCGGTACTTATATTCGGGGGTCTGGGCGGACTGATAGCTTACTTCTATGTGGCGCCTCCGATTCAATTCGGGTACCGCGGCAAAGGCTTTAGCGAGCTGGCGATTCTCCTGTCATTCGGGGTACTGCCGATCATGGGTTCCTATTATGTGCAGACAGGTGACTTGAGCTGGCGTTCGGTGCTGTTGTCGCTCCCCATCGGATTGCTGACAACGCTGGTCTTGTTCAACCATCATTTTCTTCACTGGCAGGCGGACAAGGAGGCAGGCAAAAATACGCTGGTCGTCGTGTGGGGCGAAAGACGGGCACTGCGTTTTTCCAAAACGCTGCTGATAATGGCCTATGCCTTTTTATTGCTATGCGTGGTAATGGGTATACTTCCGGTATATGCATTAGTCGCGCTGCTGACGGTGATTCCGCTTTATCAGGTCTATGGCCGGTTGCAGGATCATAACGCTCCAGCGGCTTACTTGCCGCTAATGGGCGCTTCGTTAAAGGCCTCTATACGCTGTGGCATCGTAATGATGGCGGCTCTTTTGATTCAGGGGATTTTGCAATGATAGAATACTGTATACAACAGAACAACATCGGGAAAGCGAGACGATAAAAATGGACAAGCAACGTGTAATTGGCGACTTTCATACGATATTAAACGAAGGACAGGTGTGGAAAATCGGTGGGTTCCCGCTGCCGGACGGCACGTTCTGGGAATATCGCGAGCCGGATGCGGTCGTCATCGTGCGCAACGGCATCTTGTATGTGCGCGCACCGCTCAGCCGGCGGCATGACCATGTGCAAATTTTGGATAATGCTAAGCATATGTACTACTCCGTGGAGGAATTTGAAGTACCGGAGAATGGCGAAATCAGCTTCGAGCTGGACATCCGGGCGCGTACGCAAAATACCGTGCCGGGCGATCTGTACGACGGTTATGTGTCCCTGAACCTTCTGGACTTCACGACAGGAGCTGCGCTCGACTTCTTTGCTGGAAACGATAAATATGCGAGCGTATATGCGGTACTGCCGTTCCCGGGCGTCGAGGTGCCTCCGAGCGATAAGACGCGCTTCTTCTGCGTGTTCAAAGAGGATACCGATTTTAAGGCGCGGGAGTTCAACAACTACAAAATTACGTATAACCGCGGCGAGGACGAGGTCATCTTCTATTTGAACGGCAATGAGGTACGCCGGGAAAAGGGGGTTCCGGTCAAGTTCAACAAATTCACGATCGCCCTCGGCATTATGACGGAAAAGGATCTGACGCCGGAAGGCAGTGTATCCGTGCACGGACAGACGGTAATCGCAGAGTACTCTCCGGTCAAGGTGACGGTCAAGGAATAACGAGCTTCATTGACAAGGATGACAAGGATGACAAGGACAGCCACATCGTAACGAAAATATGTCGGGAGCTCAGGCCGCATAAAACAACCTCCGATGTCGAATTCTAACTGAAGACAGCCGAGCATTTCGCTCCTCACTTCTTCAGGGCTTTAGGACAACTTATTTAGGAGGCGCTTAATCATGACGGATCACAAGGAACGCGATAGAGAGCTTCACGAACCTGCAGGGAATGGCAGCAGTAATGGACAGAACCAAACCATGGGAAACGGCGGGGAGGGCGGTAATGGTCGCTTGAGTCAGTTCAAGAACCATAGCACGCACGGCGACGACGTTCCAAATGAGTATATCGCTAGCGAGAAGCGGAAGTAGCTCCCTTGCTAACAGCATCTGCAAAAGAACAACCCAAGGGCCATTCATCAGACAATTCTGAGAATGGCCCTTTGCATGGCGATTATTTTTGCGTACCGTGCTGCTTGGTGGAAAGTTGGCCAGCGGGGTTGCCTTTGCCGTGCCGCTCTTTGTTGCGGCGATCCTTTTCCTGCTTGTCATGTGTCTTTTCTACGAAATCATGCGTACTGTCCATCCTGGCTTCAGCCTCCTTTGCTGCAAGGTCATGCTGCTTCTAATACTATGTCCAAATAAGGGAATTCCCATGATGGCTCTACTGTATTTTTGCATGGTTGCTCGTTGTGCTTGGATATAGTCCGGTTGTACAATGGATAGAGTACAAGGCGCTTGTAGAAAGGGGAATGGAGCATGGATAAGAAACTTCGATTTGGAATACTTGGTTGTGCAGGAATTGCCATTAAAGATGTTATGCCCGCGATTCAAAAGTCAGAATACGGTGTACTTGCCGCGGTCGCGAGTCGAAACTTGGAAAAGAGCAAGTCGGTGGCCGAGCAATTCGGCATAGCGACAGCTTATGGCAGCTATGAGGAGTTAATTGAGGATACGACTATTGAGGCCATATACATTCCGCTACCGAATCATTTACATAAGGAGTGGGCGATTCGCGCCATGGAGGCGGGCAAGCATGTGCTTTGCGAGAAGCCGATAGCGCTTGACAGCGAGGAGGCTGCAGAAATGGCGGCCGTCGCCAAGCGAAAGGGTGTCGTTCTTGCTGAGGCCTTTATGTACAGGCATCATCCACGCTGGCGTAGAATCCGGGAAATTATAGAGAGTGGGGAACTGGGCGAGCTGCGTTTGATTCGTGGTGCGTTCACCTACAACAACGCTAAAGATCTGGACAACATCCGGCTTCAACCGGAATGGGGCGGAGGCTCGCTCTACGACGTGGGCTGCTACCCGATCAGCGCGGCGCGCTTCATTCTCGGGCAGGAACCCGAGGCGATTACCGTGCATGCGCAGTTCTCCGACAAGCATTTTGGGGTGGATATGATGGCTGCGGGCATCGTGGAATTCCCCGGCGGCCTGGCGCTGACCTTCGATTGCGGCATGTGGACGGAGCATCGCCAGCTGCTGGAAATCGTGGGCAGCGAGGGACGCATCGACATCCCGCATGCTTTCACCGTAGGGGATGACCAGGATGCCTCATATACGGTCACGATCCGTGGTGAGAGCCGAGTAGAGGGCCGTGACGACAAGGCGGATCCTTATGCCATGGAGGTAGATGATCTAGCCAAGGCGGTGTTCGGGATACAGCCGCCGCGCTTCTCTCCCGATGATGCCCTCCAAGGCATGCGCGTTCTGGAAGCGGGGCTGGCCTCAGCCCGGGAACGTCGTCGGATTAGCTTGAAATAGTTAGTGTTTGAATGAAGAATATGGGCACCCATAGTCCGGGCATTTTGAGAAAAAATGTTCAGATTGCGGGTGCCCTTTCGATTCCATTAGAAGAAGGTTGCACTCTATGATACTGACCTTATCCCTCAGCAAAGGCTTGCTCCCCCAATTGAGAATAGACCAAGAATACGAAGCGTGATTATGCACCTTTTTGAGAAGAAAGCATCCTAATCCAGCCGTTGTAGAAAGGCTCTCCGTGCTTTGCAAAACCTTAAATCCCGCTGCAGCACTTGTATTTTCTGAAGTTTCAGAATTAAAATAGCTGACATTGCTAGAAGGATTTTTGCTTTTTGCCGAGCCAAGTTGTCGAGGTTAGTTGCCGGGCCTAGTTGCCGAGGCTAGTTATGTTTCCTGGGTTGGGGCGATTTTGGACTCCGCTAGACTCCGCTGGACTTTGCTGAACTTTGCTGGATTCTGCCGGACTTTGCTGATTTAAAAGCGGGATGTATTTCATACAACTAGTTAAAGCTCTTTTATAAAAAATACATGCGCTGATTGCAAAACATACAGTTAGTTTGCCTGAATGGAGCTAATTTGCCGAAATAGCTTAGAACTAATTGTAGGTTTGGCAGTTAGTTCCCTCTAACACGGTCAAAACCGATGAACTAACTGCATGAAATACATGAAATACAACTAGTTGCCTTATCGTCACCAATCTAGTCACCAATCAGTAGCACATTTGCAGGGATCAATACCGAATCGCCACCCCGCCACCCGAATCGGCGAATCGCCACCTTGCTAGGAGTGATTTTCGGCAAGCGCTAGGATGCGGGGAATATCGCATACAATCGTGATCTTGCCTAATAATACAAAAAGCCCTCGCCGCAGTGGTCTGCAGCGAAGGCTCATCATCAAGGCTCAAGGCTCATCGGCCAGAATTCTTCTGACAAGTTCTTCAGCCAAGGCTTTCAGCTTCTATACCTGGAACAAATCATCGATCTTCACCGGCTGCCCGGTGCGGATCGAGCGGTTGGCGGCAATGCCTGTCATGATGGACAGGGCGCCGTCAATATGGGAGGCGGCACGATTGAAGCGATCCTCTTGCTTCTTGTCGAAGATGTCGCGCAGCATGACCGGATCACCGCCGCCATGACCGCCGGCAGCATGCTCAACCTCAATTTTGTAAGGCTCCGCAAAGTGAGGATAGATCGTGATTTCCATGCCCTCCAGCGCGCCTTCGTTTTCTTTCTTGCCGCCGGAATTGACGTAGGATTGCTCGGTAACCCGCACCTCCATGCGTCCTTTCGTGCCGTTGAATACGATGATAAAGCCTTCCCATGGCAAGTAAGCGTTCAGCGAATAGTTCATGACGGTCTTATTCTTGTATTTCACCATGACGCTCATCGTATCTTCAATGCTGATATTGTCCCCGAACACGCTTTGATCGCGCTGATACCCGTCCTCATGCTCGGCATCCAGATACATGCTCTTCAAATGCTCATTCTGGTCGAGGTGCAGAGCGAAAGGATCGTTCTGGGCGGCTTTGCTGCCATAGGCACGCTGATAGAATTCAGTAACTCCGCGCTTCTCGGCATTCTCTTTGCCGTAGAAACGCAGGTCTCCCATCGCGAATACGGTATCCGGCTTGGAATCGAGCCAGAAATTCATCAGGTCAAAGTGGTGCGTAGATTTATGCACAAGCAGTCCGCCGCTGTTCCGTTTGTCGCGATGCCATCTGCGGAAATAGTCGGCTCCGTGCTGGGTGTTCAGCAGCCATTCGAAATTGACGGACAGAATTTCGCCCAGCGTTCCGTCCATAATGATTTCCCGAATTTTCGTATTGTGGGGAGCATAGCGATAGTTGAACGTTACGCGCAAGTCACGGCCTGTTCGCTCGATAGCATCGTATATTTCCTGGCATTTCTCCTCGTCCACGGTCATCGGCTTCTCGGAAATGACATCACAGCCGAGCTCCATCGCGCGAACGATATATTTATGGTGCGTGCGGTCGATCGTGCATACCAGCACGTAGTCCGGCTTTGATTCCTCGATCATTCGGTCAAAATCTTCCGCTTTGTACGTCGGTACCTCATGGTAGTTATATTTGTCCTTCAACAGCTTGTTGGTGTAATTCATTCTCGTCTGGTTGACGTCGCAAATGGCCACCAGCTCTGAGGTTTCTTTATACGTCGTAATCAACTCACTATAGAAAAATTCAGCCCGGCCTCCGACACCTACGATGACATATTTCTTCTTGGACAAGGTGATCACTCCATTTACATTGATTTGAATCTATCTTATAGTATATGAAATGTAAAAATCTAAGCGTTTCTTAGTCATTTCGTTATAAACTATGCATATATTATCCTATTTTTCGGTGAGGGATGTTTTAATGGATATCGTACCGTTTTTTGATGTCGAGCAGATCAAGAGAACCGGGACATTCAATATGGACTCTGACCATTTTCATGAGAGTTACGAAGTTTACTATTTGCTGTCCGGGGAACGCTACTATTATGTTAACGACCGGATTTACGCCCTTCAGGTCGGCGACCTGTTGTTCATTAACAAGAATGAGCTGCACCGAACGACGAGCAAGGGCCGCTCCACGCATGAACGGATATTGATCAATTTCGACGATCTATTTATAGAGCCGCTGCGGAAGCTGGGTGTTGGCGATCTGCCGCTGTTTCAGGGAGAGAGCTTCTTGCTGCGGCCGGATGTGCATGAACAAGGGCGGATTGTAGATATTCTCCATGCTATGCTGCACGAGCAAAAGGAGGCTGCCCTAGGCTATACGCCTTACCTGCAGACGCTGCTCCTGCAGTTGCTCATTCTTATCGGCCGCATTCGGGAGGCGGCTCCGGAGCCTGTTCTTCCCGAATCCAGCGAGAAGCAGCAAAGAGTCTACCGCATTCTCGAATATTTGAATGCCCATTACGCAGAGCGGTTGACTCTGCAAAGCATTGCGGAGCACTTCTACATCAGCGAGACGTATTTATGCCGTATTTTTAAGCAGACAACAGGCTTTACGGTGATCGAGTATCTGAACTATGTACGAATTCGGGAGTCTCAGACCCTTTTGAAGGAGACGGAGCTCAAAATTACGGCGATCGCTGAGGAGACGGGGTTTGACAGCATCGCTCATTTCGGCAGAGTTTTCAAACAGATTGCGAAGCGTTCACCGCTGCAGTACCGCAAACAGAACAAAATGTAAGGCAGAGCACTAGTTAGTGGTTAAGTCCAATTACAAGCCAAAGAGCGGCATGATTATTCATGCCGCTCTTCCTGTACGGGGAGAACCATCTCAACCATGGTGCCAAAGCCAGGCTTGCTGCGAATGCGGAAGCTGTACATGTGGTTGTGCATCAGCTTCAGTCTTTTGTTCGTATTGAACATGCCGACATGCTTTGTTCGCTCTTCGTCCGAATCCAGCCGGTGCCGGATTTCCGCCAGCGCTTCGGGCGCAATGCCGATGCCGTTATCGATGACGGCGACGCGCAGCTGCTCATCCCTGCGGATCAGCTTTACCTTGATCATTCCAGGCCCTTCTTTTTCTTTTATGCCGTGGTAGATGCTATTCTCCAGCAGCGGTTGAAGGAGCAGCTTCATCGTGTACAGCTTCGTAACTTCTTCATTATATTCGAAAATTACATCGAACTTATCCTTATATCGCTTCTTCTGAATATTGACATAGCTGATTGAATTAGCGATTTCCTCGCCCCAGGTGACTGACTTCGTCGGATTGCTGAAGGAGTAGGATAGAATGTCGGCTAAGTCCTCGATCATTTCGCTTGCTTTATTGGGCCGCCCTGTTAAAGCCACCGATTCCCAATAGACGGAATGCAGGGTGTTATAGAGGAAATGCGGGTTGATTTGCGATTGCAGCGCCAGCAGTTCCATGACCTGCAGCCGGTATTTCTTCTCCAGCAGCTGGGTGCGGATATACCGATGCTCAATAAAGTGCGTAATCATATTGTGCAGAATATAAGAATATTCGTCCCTGACTTTGCCCGGCGGCTTCAAAGGCACATTGCGATCCTCGGCTGATTTAATCAGCATCCGGATCATTCTCAGCTGCTTATAGTTCCGGCTTACCAAATAGTAGGTCAGGAGAAAACCGCATACGACAGATATCCCTACAAACACTAAGGTGTACTTCAGAATCCGCGTCGGTGTCTTGTACAGCTCGGAATGAGGAATAGCCGATATATATTTCCATTTGTAGCGCTCCGATTCGACTTTGGTGATATTGACCAATCCATGCGAAGTCTCCATATCGAAGAATGCCGAGGGTTGGCCCGCGATCCAATCGATGTCCTTCTCTTGAAAAAAATCCCCTTGTTGGTTGGAGAAGATCACGTTGTTCTCCTCGTCCAACACGAATAGCTGCTGCCCCTCGTAGGTCGTAATGTCGTCCAGAATATTCTCGATATATTTCGGCCGGATATTCAGGATAATCCCGATCTTCTGCGGCACTAGCACATTGTAAAAGGTCACGATCGCCGTAGGGTTCGTCTCGAAGTCATAGAAGCGGATATCCCTTCGCGATGTCCACTTGTTGGGTGGGCCCGAATAGGCCATGAACTGCTCGTACCATGCGGTATCGTAGTAATGATCCAGCGTCACCAGTCCATCGACGGAGGAGAGGAAGCGCTGGTGCGGATTATCGACATAAAGATAGAACGATTGGATATAAGGCTTGGAGCTGGTAAAGGCGTTCAAGAAGCTGGAAATGATCCGGTTGGAGGTCGAGCTCTCATAGGTATAGTAAGGGTTCACTAACACGGCAGACAATTCATTAAAAATTTCTTTATTGTCGTAGAGAGCCAGATACAACGTATCCAGTTCATTCAGAATCATTTCCAGCTGGGTTTGCGACTGCTGCAGCAAAAAGCTGCTGTTCTGATTAATATCGGCTTTGATATCATGCTGCGACGTCACCGTCGATAGGGAGCCGAGAATAATAATGGGAACAAGCAGCGGGATGAGAAAGGTAGCCAGCTGTTTAATGAAGTATTTCTCCTTCATGGCGCGACGGGGCCGTTTCTATATTCGCTAGGCGTTTTGCCGTAATAGCTTTTGAAGGTGCGCGTGAAATTTTTGGCATTGCTATAGCCGACCATTTCGCTGACTTCATACGTTTTGTAGCTGACGTTCTGCAGCAGGTGAACCGCAACCTCCATTTTCGTCTGGATCAAATAATCAGAGAAATTTTGCCCCGTCTTTTGTTTGAAAAAAAAGCTGAGATAGTTGGCGTTCATATGCACCAGCCTAGCGACTTCTTCCAGTGAAGCGTCCTTATAATTTTCCTTTACATAGGACTTGATTTTATGAATGATCAGGCTTTCGTCGTTTCTGGGATAATCGGCTTCCGGCTTAGGCTCCGGCAATGTCCTTTCGTCCTCCAGCTCCTCTTTAATCTTTAGGAAGACTTCCGTAAGCACATGGTATTTGGCGGGCTTGAGCACATAATTTTTGACGCGGTAGTGCAGCGCCTTCTGGGCATACTCGAAATCCCGATAGCCGCTGATGAACACGATTTTAATATGGCGGCGGTTGTTGTACAGCTTCTCCGCCAGTTCGACGCCGGACATGATCGGCATTTTAATATCGGTAAGGACGACATCGACGCGCTCTTCTCCCGCGATGAACGCCAACGCTTCTTGTCCATTGTTTACTTGGCCGACGACTTCGAACCCTACCTCACCCCAAGGAAAATAACTTGATAAGGCTTCACGCGTCTCGGCCTCATCGTCAACAATCAACAGATTATACATGATTCCACCTCCCGCACGCAGGTTGTGTTGTTATCGCTTACAGTTGAATTATAGCAGATTGGGCGATTTTCGATGTAAGCGATTTAACAGACGGGCTTCAACTTCTGTAAAAATGATTCATTTCACAACAACAGGATACCATTCCGGGGAAAGAGCGCTTTAAATGATACCTTTTTCTAAGATTAGCTACCTTAAAAATGCCGGAAATGAGGTCTATAATTAAAAGCGCTTACACCAAATGCTTAAAAGGAGAATGCATGATGAAGAGAAATAAAGTAGGGGCGTTATTCATTGCTGTTGCACTTATTCTATCCATTCTTAGCGGCTGCTCCTCGGGGAACGGCAATACTGCCAATCAAGGCAATGCTTCCGGGGGAGAATCATCCGCCGGCGAGAAAGTCACCTTGCGCTTTAGCTGGTGGGGCGGAGAGGATCGCCATGCGGCTACCTTGGCAGCGATTGAGGCATATAAGCAGATTGCGCCAAACGTGACGATCGAAGCCGAATATCAGGGCTTTGACGGCTATGAGCAGAAGATCAAGACTCAATTGTCGGGCGGAACTTCCGCTGATATTATCCAGCTTGACCTGCCGTGGCTGCAAGAGCTGACGAGCAAAGGCGACTTCTTCGTTGATTTGAAAGGCCATGCGGATTTTGATGCAGCCGGATTTGACCAAAATTTTCTGAGCAACTTCGGCGTATATAATGACAAGCTTGTTGCAGTTCCGACCGGAGTCAATGCTTATTGCATGATCATTAATAAGACACTGGCAGACAAGCTGGGGCTTTCGATCGACGAACAGTGGGACTGGGATTCCATTTATGAAGCAGGGAAGAAGCTGCATGCGGAGGATAGTTCTAAATATCTGCTGCTCGCCGATCATGCGGCATTGCGTCAGGATATCGTTACCATGCTGAAGCAGCGTACGGGCAACCAATGGGTTAATGAGGATTATACGGTCGGTTTCGCCAAAGAAGATGCGGTAGCCAGCTTGGAATGGCTCCAGAAGGCGATGGAAGCCGGCGTTTACCAGCCGATCGGGGAAAGCGACCTTTTCTTTGGCAAGATCGATCAAAACCCGAAGTGGATCAATCAGGAAATCCCGATGGCTCCATCGATGAGCAGCACGCTGCTGTCGCTGAAGACGGTGCTGCCTGAAGATGTCGAGATCGTGACGGGGCTTCCGGTCATCGCTAAAGATGCCAAGGATACAGGCGTGTTGGTAAGACCATCGCAGCTGTTTGCGATCAGCAACAAGAGTAAGAATCAGGATGAGGCGGTCAAGTTCTTGAACTGGTTCATGAATGATCCGGAGGCTGCGGCGATTCTAGGCGACGTGCGCTCTGTTCCACCGGTGAAGTCGGCCCAAGAGGCGGCTGTTGCGGCAGGCAAGATCGATGCGGCCATTACAAATGCGGTAGAGCTTGGTCTGAGCCATGCAGGCATTGTCGATAACAGCATTGCGAACAATTCCGAGGTGCAAAAGGTGCTGGAGGACGTTATTCAAAAGGTTAGCTATGGCAAAGCGACGCCGGAGCAAGCTGCGGATGAGCTTATCGCCAGCTTGACCTCCAAGCTGGACGAAATTAAAGCCAGACAATAAATAAAGAGCTTCAGAGGATAGGAAGGGAGAGAGTCCGCTATGTCTGTATCTCAATCTGTATTGGCCAAGGCTCAGAATAAAACGGGACAAAAGGTAAAAGCCAAGAAAAACTATCAGTACATCGGACTGTTATATATTGCACCATGGATTATAGGCTTGCTGGTTTTTCAGTTCTATCCGTTTCTATCATCCTTGTATTATTCGTTTACGGATTATAACATGGTCAGCACACCTAAATTTATCGGCCTGGAAAACTATAAAAAGATCTTTACGGCCGACCCCGACTTTTACCAGTCGTTGAAGGTCACGGGGATTTACGTTTTGCTGGCAGTGCCGGTGAAACTGGCTTTCGCGCTCTTTATTGCGATGCTGCTCAGCGCTAAGCTGAAAGGAATCAACTTCTTCAGAACCGTCTATTATTTGCCATCCATTCTGGGCGGGAGTGTAGCGATTTCCGTACTGTGGCGCTTCCTCTTTATGAAGGAAGGAGTCATCAACAATATGCTGGGCTATCTCCATATCGGCCCGGTCGATTGGCTCGGCAGTCCAGATGTGGCTCTCTATACGTTGGGGCTGCTGACGGTTTGGCAATTCGGGTCGTCAATGGTTCTGTTCCTGGCAGGGATTCAGCAAATTCCTAACGATTTGTACGAAGCTGGAGCAATTGACGGGGCATCGAAGCCGCGTATGTTCTTCAAAATTACGGTACCACTGCTTACGCCGATCGTATTGTTCAACTTAGTCATGCAGATGGTCAATGCTTTTCAGGAATTTACCGGGGCCTTCGTCATTACGAATGGAGGGCCGATGAAATCGACCTTCCTGTATGCTTTGAAGCTCTATGAAGAAGCCTTTAGCTTCTTTAAAATGGGCTACGCCTCGGCCTTATCCTGGATATTGTTCGTCATCATTATGGTCGTGACCGCGGCTATCTTCAAAACATCCAATAGCTGGGTATATTACGAGGACGGGAGAGGATAAATCATGAGAGAAACCAGCAGCAAGACAAACACCATGCTTAATTATAGTTTTCTGATTGTTCTCGGCTTCATTATGGTATACCCGCTGATTTGGCTGTTTGCCTCTTCATTCAAGACAAATGCCGATATCTTCGGCTCCAGCAAGCTGCTGCCCACGACTTATGTGTGGGATTCCTACGCTTTGGGTTGGCAGGGCACGGGGCAGTATGGCTTTCAGGAGTTTTTCATTAACACCTTGATCCTGGTCATACCGACGGTGTTGTTCACGATTATTTCGAGCGTTATTGTTGCGTACGGGTTTGCAAGATTCGAGTTTCCGCTGAAAACGATGCTGTTCTCGATCATGATCGCGACTTTAATGCTGCCGAACGCCTCAATTATGATTCCAAGGTATATTCTGTTTAACAAAATGAACTGGCTCGATACGTATTTGCCGTTCATAATTCCAGCGGCTTTCGCCACAGGTGCTTTCTTCGTCTACATGATGATCCAGTTTCTGCGCGGGCTGCCCCGGGATCTGGACGAAGCGGCGACCATCGATGGCTGCAACTCGTTTACGGTGCTGACGCGGGTTCTGCTGCCGCTGTGCAAACCGGCCATTTTCTCGGTGGGCATATTCCAGTTCATGTGGACGTGGAACGACTTCTTCAACTCGATCATCTACATCAGCAGCGTGAAGAAGTTTACGGTGTCGCTTGGACTGCGCTTGTCGCTGGATGCTTCGTCCGCCGTATCCTGGAATCAGGTGCTGGCGATGTCGGTCGTGAGTATCGTGCCTTGTATCCTTCTGTTCTTCTTTGCGCAGAAGTACTTTGTTGAGGGTATTTCGACTACAGGCTTGAAGGGCTAACGCCCACAAACGGATTCCAAGAACCCCAATCTTAAAGAATCCAGCTTAACAAACCTCGCCTTCTGGCGAGGTTTTTGTGTTTGCATCTCTTAGCCGCAGCGGCCGAGGAACTGCCGGATAAGTCTGTTTAATGTTCTCGCTGCTTTCGTAGGGATTTGATGGCGCATTTTTTGAATAAAGACGAGCTCATTGTTGGGCAATTGCTGGTGGAGCAGCTGAGCGTACCTGTAGAATTGCTTGTCCTTCTCTCCGTAAACCAGCAAGACGGGGTGGCGGATTTGTCTCAATTGGGCCGTACAATTATAACTTAGGCTATATTGATAATACTGCTTGGCATTTCTAGAATTGCCCTTTTTGGCATCGTTATATAATTGCCGCATCAGGGGCAGCTTTGTTCTCGCTTGCCTCCACGAAATAGTCAAGGCGAGTGCACCTACTGCACCGACACGGGAGATGAGGGAAGCGAGAAATATTCTGTTCCTTAGCTTCCTGTCGCTTACCTCTGACATACCCCCGATAATAACGCCGCCTAATGCGCGCTCAGGATAGGTTAACATGAATTCGAGCACGATGGAGCCGCCTGTCGAATAACCGCATAAACAAGCCTTTTCAATTTTTAACTCGTCCATTAGCTTCTTAATGTCCTCAACGATTAATGGATAAGTGACTCCATCCTCGGAAGGCTGGCTACGGCCATGGCCCCTGATATCGAAGGCGATAGTGCGAAAATAAGTCGATAACTGCTGAATTTGATATTTAAAATTTTTGCTTGTCAGCACCGGTGGATGAATGAACACGATGGCTGTTCCTTTTCCGCGATCAATGTAATGCATTTTGTATCCGTTTATAACGGACTCAGGCATAGGGACTCACCTTTTCTTGAAGGCGGGCATAAATCGAAGTCACCGCCGTTTTATATTAGTTCGAAGTTAATGTTTCTCTACCTAATGTTAGTTATTCATGGAATAAAGTCGGAGCCATATGAATCAAGCACTCCAACCGTATGAATTTAGAACTCCTGTCCGCGTCAGTCGGTTTTTTGGATATTATAATTTCAATATTTAATGAATACAGCTAGGGTGCGATCCATACATACAATAGCTGTATTTGTTGATTTAAATTAAGCTGTTTACGGCGATATGTACAATTAACTGGATTCTCTGTAGGTAAGTGAAGGGAATTAAGGGAGTTATATTCAGGAATGATTGTCGAAAGGGACTTATATAATGCAAGGGAGGGAACATGAATATTTTTGTTCATTTTCCCATTTTTTCTTCATAAACCCCTCATTTAAACTTCATGCAATCAGGGACGGGAACATGATAATATCTATTACAGAACTTAGATTAAGTCTAAATACAATAGTAAACTGAAAGGATGATATAGATGACGAATAGGATGACAACGAACCAGGGCGCCCCGGTAGGAGACAACCAAAATTCAAGGACGGCCGGACAGAACGGGCCTGCCTTGCTGGAGGATTATCATTTACTGGAGAAGCTGGCTCATTTCGACCGCGAGCGTATTCCTGAACGGGTCGTTCATGCTCGAGGTGCTGGAGCGCATGGCGTGTTCGTGACGGAGAGCAGTATGGCTCCGTATACGCGTGCTCATTTTCTGCAGGAGGCTGGCAAAGAAACGCCGGTATTCGTTCGCTTCTCAACGGTCATTCATGGGACGGGATCGCCGGAGACGGCACGTGACCCAAGGGGCTTTGCGGTGAAGTTCTATACCGAGGAAGGGAATTATGACCTTGTAGGCAACCACCTGCCTGTATTTTTCATTCGCGATGCGATCAAATTCCCGGACATGGTTCACTCCTTGAAGCCATCGCCAGCTACAAACGTCCAAGAGCCTGCCCGGTACTGGGATTTCATGACGTTATCTACAGAATCCACGCATATGATGACCTGGCTGTTCTCAGATAATGGGACACCAGCAAATTACCGTCAAATGGATGGGTTCGGCGTACACGCCTTCAAATGGGTGAATGCTGCAGGCAAAGTGACTTATGTAAAATATACTTGGAAGTCGAAGCAGGGTGTCGTTACTCTCACGGCTGAGGAGTCAAGCGAGGTGCAGGGCCGAGATTTTAACCATGCGACGCGTGATCTTTACGAGCATATCCAGCAGGGCAATTTCCCGGAGTGGGAGCTGCATGTGCAGCTGATGCCTGTAGAGGACTTGGATCGCTGGGGGTTTGATCCGCTTGATCCAACCAAAGTATGGCCAGAAGAGAGCTATCCGCTGGTGAAGGTTGGCACGATGAAACTGAATCGGAATCCAGATAACTTCTTTGCCGAAGTCGAGCAGTCGGCATTCTCGCCGAGCGTGCTGGTTCCCGGCATTGAGCCTTCTGAAGATAAGCTTCTGCAGGGCAGACTGTTCTCCTATCCCGATACCCAGCGCTACCGATTGGGGGCAAACTATTTGCAAATCCCGGTCAATTGCCCGTATGCGCCGGTGCGCAACCATCAAAGAGACGGCCTCATGAACATGAAGCAAGACACTTCACCGATCAATTATGAGCCGAACAGCTTTGATGACAGCCCGAAGGAGGCCCCTGCCTATCGCGACAGCGTGATGCCGTTATCGGGGCAGGCAGGCCGAGAGCGTATCGCTAAGACGGATGATTTCACGCAGGCTGGGGAATTGTACCGCAGCTTTACAGCCGAAGAGAAGAACAACCTGATCCACAACCTGGTGAATGATTTGGGGCAGACACCGGAACAAACCCAGCTTCGCGCTGTATGCAACTTCTTCCGCGCAGACGCGGAATACGGCATGCGTGTAGCTCAGGGACTTGGTGTAGATATTAGCGGCTTCATGCCGAAGGATTCGTAATTTACAATCAAGAGATTGATTCCGGGCTAGGAATAGCCAGGGGTCAGTCTCTTTTTTCATGAAGCATGGTATGCTGGTCGGATATGAACATTATGCTAAAGATGAGAAGTAATATTGAGAAAACGATACATATACTGGATAATGTTTATAAAGGTGAAGTGTGGATGGTACGGAAACACGGAATGGCACGGCATAGGCATGAATCGGCAGTTCGGCTGGAGGCTAGCGCGGCTAACCGTATATTAGTTTAGAGGAGAAGAGGCGAAGAGCATGAACGAACGAAGGGAACCTTTGATTTCGATCCGGGATTTGCGGATGAAATTTGAGGATAAGTATGTCCTGAACGGAATTGATCTGGAGGTTTATCCAGGACAAATTATTGGATATATAGGACCGAACGGAGCAGGCAAGAGTACAACGGTGAAAATCATGCTCGGTTTGGTGGATGGATATGATGGAGAGGTTAGCGTGCTTGGACAGAGTCCGAAGGACGGTGATGTGGAATATAAACGTAGAATCGGTTATGTTCCCGAAGTCGCTGAAATGTACGATACGCTGACGGCAAGGGAATATCTGACGTTTATCGGGGAGCTGTACGGGATGACTGCCCAGGATGCAGAGAGCAAAGCCTTAAGGTTGCTGGAACAATTTGGCCTTGGCCATGCGGTGGATACGCGGATTGCCACCTATTCCAAAGGCATGAAGCAGAAGGTGTTAATCACCTCCAGCCTGCTGCATAATCCGGATATTTTATTCCTGGACGAGCCTCTTAGCGGCTTGGACGCGAACAGCGTAATGGTTGTCAAAGAACTGCTGTCGATCCTAGCGGCTAACGGTAAAACGATCTTCTATTCCTCCCATATTATGGAGGTGGTCGAGAAGATCAGCAGCCGGATTATTCTGCTCGATGGCGGACGGATCGTAGCCGATGGCACCTTCGAGGAACTGAAGGATCGCAGCCAGGAGGGCTCGCTGGAGCAAATTTTCAACCAGCTTACGGGCTTTAATGAGCATAGAGCGATCGCCGAGCAGTTTGTAAGTATTGTCCAAGAGGTGTAACAGATGAAAAATTACAAATCATTGCTCGTATTGGATCGTTTTCGAGGCCTGTTTGAAAAAGCCGGCGTAGATTATGCCGTCATGCGGCATATTTTACAGGTCAAGCTGATGATGGACGCGCGGAGAGTCCCTACTTTTATGAATAAAAATAAGGGAAAGAAATCTGCCGATCGGCAGGAGGCGAAGGAAAGCAACAACTTTCTCGGCTCCTTGTGGATTTATGGCCTATTCGGCGCATTCAGTACACCGTTCATTCTGCTGGGCGACAATTATATTTTTCAGATGAGCTTGCTCTTTGGCATCTTTATGTTTATGACGCTTACCGCGCTTATTTCTGACTTCTCCTCCGTGCTGCTCGATATCCGGGATCGGAACATTCTGGGGACGAAGCCGATTAACCGGAAAACCGTTTCGATGGCGAAGACAGTTCATGTCTTCATTTACATGGTGTTTCTAACGGGAGCCATCGGAATCATTCCGTTAGTCGTGGGTTTGATAAAGCACGGCGTGATATTTTCTTTGGTATTTTTACTCATGTTGATTTTAATGGATTTACTGGTCGTTGTCCTTACGGCGATGTTGTACTTGGCAGTACTGCGCTTCTTTGACGGCGAAAAGCTGAAGGATATGATCAACTATGTGCAGATCGGCTTTACAATTGCGATTACGATCGGTTATCAGCTGCTGATCCGACTGTTTGACATTGTTCATTTTGATGTGGTGTTCCAGCCAAAATGGTGGCAAGTTTTCATTGCACCGGTTTGGTTCGGCGCTCCGTTTGAGGTGCTGCTGAAAGGAAGTCGCGACCCGTTATTTATTGGCTTTACGCTGCTTGCCCTGCTAGTTCCTATTCTCGCGATATTAATTTATATCAAGCTGATGCCATCGCTGGAGAGAAATCTACAGAAGCTGGCCGACCCAGGGGAGCGCAGCGACAAGAAGGGCGGCGGCTGGAAGCGAGTCGTTTCTGGGCTGCTCCCTGTTGGCCCGCAGGAGAAGGCCTTCTTCGGCTTCGCTTGGACGATGATCGGCAATGAGCGTGAGTTTAAGTTGAAGGTATATCCTTCTCTTGGTTTCTCGCTGATATTCCCGTTTATATTTATTTTTACGCAATTGAAAGAGGTTGGAATTAAAGGCCTGCCTGGGACGAAGCTGTATCTGTTTATTTATTTCTGCGCCCTGCTCGTGCCTACGATTACTATGATGCTGCGCTATTCGGGGAAGCATAAGGCGGCATGGATTTATCATACTGCTCCGATTGCCGAACGGTCGGCCATTCATCGAGGAACGATTGTGGCTGCGCTGATACGACTCGTGCTTCCGCTTTATGTGCTGGAGAGCATCATTTTTACGCTATTATTTGGCGTGAGTATTATTCCGGATCTGATCGTGTTCGGCTTCGCTATTATGCTTTATGCGGTCATTTCGTTTGCCTATCTGACCAAGGCGTTGCCCTTCTCACAGCCCTTCGAGGCGGCCCAGCAAAGCGAGGGGATGCGCATGATCCCGCTGCTGCTGCTGCTAGCTGTGTTTAGCGGAGTCCATTTTGCGGCTACCTTCGTTCATTATGGTGTTTACATTTATTTGGTTGTTTTGCTCATTAGTAATGGAATCACTTGGAGACATGTCTTCTCTTCATCCGCAGCTAAATCTAAATAGGAGGCTTACACGCAATGACATCTAAAGCTAGAGCAGCAAGGCGGGAGGGGCCGAGAATCCGCCGGGAGAAAGTGACCGTGGCCCATATGATTTTGGTGTACTGCCGGGGAATGCATCAGGAAGCAGAGAAGCGCAACTCCATAGGCGGCGAAATCCAAAGCTCGCGCCCTCTCTTATGCGACGAGTGCTATGCTTTGTATGAGTACAGTCAAAAGCGATTGACCTATTGCCGCTTTGGCGAGGAAAAAACGACCTGCGCGAACTGTCCGGTTCATTGTTATGCCCCGCAGGAACGCGAGGAAATCAAGCAGGTGATGCGCTATGCCGGGGCGCGAATGCTATTCAAACATCCCTGGCTCGCTTTTCGCCATCTGCTTGACGGCAGACATCGCAACAGCAGCTAGCGGTCTCTTATCCATCAATGAAACAGCCACCCCATCGTGCAGCAATGCTGCTTGGGGTGGCTGTTGGTTTACAGGCTATCGTTTCATTAATGCTTAATCGCAGGAAGAGGCATGAATAAAATGGAAAATGGCAAGTTGCTTCCTGCAGATGGTGTTGTCCAAATTTCTACGATTTCTTCTGAATCGCCTGTACGATGCAGCACGCTGGTCTGTCCAGAAATATTGTCTTTGCCCGTATGGGAGAAGCTCACGAGATTTCCATTGACCAAGGCGGCTCCCATATAAAGACCTCCGCGAGGGTTGAACGTAATGAGCGTACGCGGTGCTACACGCAGCTTGATTTTGTAAATCACACCATAGTTCCCGGCGTTGACACTGGATATTCCAAGCGGCGTATCCATTCCGATTTGGAACGGATCTGCGGCGTTGTCCGTCAGGGACATGCGGTAATTTTTACCGCCACCGATCGTATCGTAATGCTCGAAAATCCGCGTGGAGTCGGTGAATGTTCCGCGCATGACCGATTGAATCGGATCGAGGATCGGAAGAGTGTCGACGACCTCGAGCGGATCCTGCCCGTCCTCCACGAAGACGCTTGTGTACTCGATCGGTGAATCGCTATACAGGTCACCCAGGAAGGAGATTGTCTCCTCCGGCTTCAAAGCGATCTTGTTCATATCCTCAAAGATGATTTGGCTCTCGCCGGGAGCCAGGCTGATCGTTTTCTTCTTGCTGTCGTTCTGGTAATTCTCGAAGTAGCGTGCCACGGACTTTGTGCCGGTAATTTCAGCATAGATGTCCGGGCCGGCCATGCCTGAGGTGATGATTTCCAGATTGGCCGGAACTTCGTTGATATTTTTAGCAATAATATAGATTTTGCCTTTTCCCTCGGTCTTGTTGACGTGGTGAGTCATAAAGCGGGTAAGGCCGGTAATCGTGTCTCTGTACAGCACGCCTTCGGAGGATACAGGCTCAGGGCCATTATCCTTGAACAGCGTATAAGGCTCTGTCGAATAAGTGTAGGATAGCATTTCGTATCCCAAGGCTTCTCCGCCGTTAATCATAAAGTTGCTGCCGACCGGAGTAAAGAGCTTAGAGAATTCATCCTGCGTGTACAGCGTCTCTGTCGTGATGTTGATCGTGTGCTCCACCATTGCGGAAGCTCCATCCTGGTCTGTGACGATCAATTGGATTGTAATCGGGCCCGGCGTGAAAAAGGCCGGATAGTTGTTCATCCATTGACGATCAACGATCTCGCCGTCCTCGTCATAGCTTAGATCGGTAATCGTGATCGGCTCGCCCATCTTGTATTCTGCCTTATCCGTCTTGAACTCGGCTACAGGAGGAATATTCGGATTGACAACGACGATCGTCCGTATATACGGATCGCTCCATTCTCCATTGGCATCCTGGACGGAATAGGAGACGGTATAAGTTCCTGCTGCTTCAAAGATGTCCTGACGGCCTTCCCATTTCTCATCGACGATTTGCACGCCTTTCGGAGAAGAGGACTTCGTTTGATAGAGCACCGTTGTCTCGCCAGCGATGATCTTGTCGTTCAGTACGGTAAAGGAAGCGACCGGCTTGGTTGACAGCTGCATAATAACTTTCTTGCCTTCTACTTTATACGAAATGTTGAGAGCTTGCGTGATGGAAGTGAGCGGCACCATGAAGACGTTTTTATCCTGGTAGCTAGCGCCTTTCATCGTCATTGTCTTGCCATTGACTTTATAAGTCTTGCTATCTGTCTTAAAGCGCAGCTCATCTTCGCCGTATTTGATAATCGTTTCCTTTGTACCGGAGTCATAGGCTATTTTATAGCCGACTCGGTCTACCAAGGAGCGAATGCTGACATAGGATACGCCGTCCTTTACGGTCATAGGTTGGGAGGAGGTATATACCTGGCCGTCATGCTCCATAAGTGTGCTGTTCATATGAAGAATAAGCTGGCCTCCTCCGCTTGAAGGAGCAGCCGCATTATCGGCATCGGTGCCGGACGGATCAGTTGTATCGGTTGTGTCAGTGTTTTCCGCAGGTTCCTCTGGCGTCAGAGGAGCGTTTGGAGCTTGTGAATCAGTTGCCGTCGTGTCTGTCTCACCGGGTACTGTCGTAGTTGCCGGGCTTTCGACCGTGGTTTCGTTCGTGTCCACAGATCCAGCGGCTACTGGTTTCGCTGAGGTATGTACCTGATGATCTTGCAGGCTCTCCTCATGGACGACTGAACCGGAAACAGGCGATTGCGCCAGGGCGGCAGGTACAGCCAGTATGGTCTGCGAAACGAGGAGCGCGGTAGCTAGGGAGATACTTTTCAATTTCATCTTGATAAAATGACTCCTTCTATAAAATATTTAAGCTATGAGTACGTAGCGGTTTCCAGCTTCCTGTACCTCATGTTTAGACGCTTCATAGGGATGAAAAGTTACGGTCGATAGGTAAAAGATGCTAGACACAGCCCTTCTATTAGATGCTCGACAGAAGCATAACGGAGGATTGAAAGAGGGTTATCAGAGGCTGAAAGAGGTTGAAAAGAGATTCAAAAGAATTTCAAAAAAGATTTAAAAAGAGACTCGAAAAATGTTCGGAAATGACTCATTCACAATATCTCCACAAATGCAAATATAGTGAAAAATCATTGATGGGATGCGGGTTTTTGGCGTTGTTAGCATATTGGACACAGGATTATGTGATTCTTGTCACAAAACGATTACTTTTTACACGTTTGTTTTCAGAAATCCGTGATAGAATTCACAATAGTTAAACCAAAGATGAAAGAAGGGTGTATTTATGGATCCGGTAATGCTTGCACGTATCCAATTTGCGGCAACAACAATATTTCACTTCTTCTTTGTGCCGCTCTCCATAGGTCTGGTGTTACTCATCGCGATCATGGAAACGATGTATGTAAGGAAAGGAAAAGAAATTTACAAGCGCATGGCCAAGTTTTGGGGTAAATTATTCCTCATTAACTTTGCTGTAGGGGTCGTAACCGGGATTCTGCAGGAATTCCAATTCGGCATGAACTGGTCGGACTACTCGCGCTTCGTGGGTGACGTCTTCGGTGCGCCGCTTGCGGTTGAAGCGTTATTCGCCTTTTTCATGGAATCGACGTTTATTGGGTTATGGATTTTCGGATGGGATCGGTTATCCAAAAGAGTGCATTTACTTAGCATTTGGCTCGTGTCCATCGGTACGATTGCTTCAGCCTTCTGGATTTTGGCGGCAAACTCGTTTATGCAGCGCCCTGTCGGCTTCGAGATCAATAACGGCCGGGCGGAAATGAATGACTTCTTCGCGCTGATCAGCAATGGCCAGCTGTGGGTGGAATTCCCGCATACGGTGCTCGGCGCATTTGCCACGGGGGCCTTCGTGATTACAGGCATTAGTGCTTACAAGCTGATGAAGCGCCAGGATGTGGAATTCTTTAAAAAGTCGTTTACGATCGCTGTCGTGATCGGCTTGATCGCCTCGTTCGGTACAGCGCTTTACGGCCACCAGCAGGCGCAATATTTGGTAAAGACCCAGCCGATGAAGATGGCTGCTGCTGAAGGCCTATGGGGCAAGAGCGGCGACCCAGCACCTTGGACGGTGTATGCCCACATTGATCCGAAGACCGGAGAGAACTCGTTTGAGATTAAAATTCCTTATATGCTCAGCTTCTTGTCCTATAGTCAGTTCTCCGGTGAAGTGAAAGGGATGAACGAACTGCAGGCTGAATATGAGCAGACCTACGGATCTGGAGATTATGTTCCCCCGGTAAGAACAACCTTCTGGAGCTTCCGGATCATGGTTGCTGCCGGTTCTCTGATGATTGTATTAGGAATGTACGGTGCGTATCTGGCTTGGCGCAAAAAGCTGGAACGTCCGAATAAGTGGTATTATCGCATGATGCTATGGGCGATTTCGCTGCCGTTCATTGCGAATACGGCGGGCTGGATTATGACGGAAATCGGTCGACAGCCTTGGACTGTATTCGGCTACATGCGGACAGAGGACAGTATATCGCCTAGCGTGACTTCTGGACAGATTCTATTCTCGCTTATTGCGTTCACGGCGATTTATGCAGTATTAGCCGCAGTGATGGTGTATCTATTCGTCAAAGTGATTAAGAAAGGCCCTTATGCCGACAATGTGAATGATGATGAGCAATCGGTAGATCCATATGGTAAGGAGGGATACCATGCTATCTCTTAATGAGCTTTGGTTTATCCTCGTTGCAGTTTTATTTATCGGCTTCTTCTTCCTTGAAGGCTTTGACTTCGGGGTAGGAATGAGCACTCGCTTTCTAGCTAAAAATGATATGGAGAGAAGGGTGTTGATCAATTCGATCGGCCCCTTCTGGGATGCTAACGAAGTATGGCTTCTGACGGCGGGCGGCGCGATGTTCGCAGCTTTTCCAAACTGGTATGCGACGTTGTTTAGCGGTTATTATACACCGTTTGTCATATTGCTGCTGGCTCTGATCGGCCGGGGAGTGGCGTTCGAATTCCGGGGCAAAGTGGAAAATGCACGCTGGAAAAACACTTGGGATCTTGCCATTTTTCTAGGTAGTTTGTTGCCTCCGTTTCTGTTCGGCGTCGTTTTCTCCGGGATGCTCAAAGGTCTGCCGATTGACGGCGACATGGAAATGAAGGCCGGACTGTTTGATATGGTCAATCTGTACACGCTTGTTGGCGGGATTACCGTCGTCGTACTTTGTCTCGTTCACGGCCTGCTGTTTACGTCCTTGCGGACGACGGGCAGCCTGCGCGATCGGGCTCGGAAGCTGGCGCATAAGCTGTTGATCCCGTTAGCGGTACTGTTTGTTGTATTCGGAGCGATGACGTTCTTCCAGACGGATGTGTTTGAGGTTCGTGCCTTGCCGCTGACGCTGATCGCGGTTGTTGGCCTGGGAGCGTTCCTGCTCGCCGGATGGTTCATCATGAAGAAAAAAGACGGCTGGGCATTTGGAATGACGGGAACCCTAATTGCGCTCTCGATCGCTTCCGTATTTATCGGATTGTTCCCGCGTGTCATGGTCAGCTCGATCAGTGAAGCGTACTCGCTTACGATTCATAACGCAGCGTCTGGTCCATATTCATTAAAGATCATGACGATTGTTGCTTTGACTCTGCTGCCATTTGTACTTGGCTACCAAATTTGGAGTTACTTTGTCTTCCATAAACGCATTAACGAGAAGGAGCATTTAGAGTACTAATGGGACGCGATTTAATGAAGTTTAAGGGAATAAAGCCGGTTCTTGCCGGGATCGGCGTCTTGACCCTCATTCAGAGCATCGCTATCATATTGCAGGCCAAATGGCTGGCGGAGGTCATCTCCGCCCTGTTTGCCGGCGCTAAGCTGCAGGAGCAATTCGGCGGGGCCGTTTTGTTCCTGCTTGCTTTTATCGTGAGGCAAATATCTGCGCTGTTGCAGCAGAGAATCGCCTATCGATTCGCTGAGCAGACAGGCAAGGAGCTGCGCAAGCAGGTGATGGAAAAACTGTTCGAGCTCGGCCCCCGCTTTGCCAAAAGAGAGGGTACCGGCAACTTGGTTACGCTCGTTCTGGATGGGGTGACGAAGTTCCGCAACTATTTGGAGCTGTTCTTGCCCCGAATGCTGGCGACTGGATTAACGCCGGCGCTCATTCTTTTGTACGTATTTACGCTGGATATGACGGCAGCCGTCATTTTAATTCTCACGCTGCCGATTTTGATCATCTTTTTGATTCTGGTCGGTCTTGCCGCACGCAAGCAAATGGATCGCCAATGGAAGTCTTATCGCACGTTGTCGAATCATTTTGTAGATTCGCTGCGTGGATTGGAGACATTGAAGTTTCTCGGGCACAGCAAGAGACATAGCGAATCCATTGAAAAAGTGAGCGATTCCTACCGCTCCGCGACGATGCGAACGCTTCGCGTGGCGTTTTTGTCCTCATTCGCCCTTGATTTCTTTACGATGCTGTCAGTCGCTTCGGTAGCGGTCAGCCTTGGCTTGCGTTTGATTGATGGGAATATGACTCTTCTAACGGGTCTGACGATTCTCATATTGGCCCCGGAGTATTTCCTGCCTGTGCGAATGGTAGGGGCCGATTACCATGCGACTCTGGATGGCAAGGAGGCCGGCGAAGCGATGAACGCGATCATCGCTGAAGCAGAGGCCGAGCAGGCTGCTCTGGCTAAACTGCCAGAAGGGGCTTCGCTGGAATGGGGGGCAGACAGCGTGATGAAGCTGTCATCGCTGTCCGTGCGGCATGAGGAAGAAGGCCAGCCTTCGCTAGATCAGGCATCGCTTGAGCTAAGCGGATTTGGCAAAATCGGTATCATTGGAGAAAGTGGTGCGGGCAAATCCACGCTGATCGATGTGCTGGGAGGCTTCTTGCGTCCGACGGAAGGCGAGATTGAGCTAGGCGGCTTGAAGCTCGGGGATCTTGCCAGCCTTGAATGGCGGAAGCAGATCACGTATATTCCGCAAAATCCGTATCTATTTAGCGGTTCACTGGCGGATAACATTGCGTTCTACTCGCCAGGGGCCTCTCGTAAGGCGATCGAGCAGGCCGCAGCTGCTGCGGGCCTTAGCGCTTTGGCGGCTTCGCTGCCAGCCGGGTATGATGAGCCTATCGGCGGGGGCGGGCGGGCATTGAGCGGCGGGCAGGAGCAGCGGGTGGCGCTGGCCCGTGCTTTGCTCAGCGAGCGTCCGGTTTTGCTGCTGGATGAGCCGACTGCTCATTTGGACATTGAGACGGAGTATGAATTGAAGGCAACGATGCTGCCATTATTCGAGGGTAAGCTCGTGCTGCTCGCTACCCATCGTCTGCACTGGATGAGGGAAATGGATCGCATTATCGTCATGGATCAGGGACGGATCGTGGAGACGGGCAGCCATGACGAACTGGTCGCGAGAAAAGGAGCCTATTATCAGTTAATGACATCTCAGCGGGAGGGGATATTGTGAGTATGAAAGAGGACACTGTGAGATGGGATCGCGAGGAGGAAGCAGTCCTGCAAGAGCAGTGGATTACTCCGTATTTCCGTGCCTATAGTGGACGCTTTGCCTTGTATTTAATTCTGGGCACGCTGACGATATTAGCGGCAAGCATGCTCATGTTCACTTCAGGCTTTCTCATTTCCAAGTCATCTCTGCAGCCGTACAACATTTTACTCGTATATGTGCCTATTGTTGGCATCCGCGCATTCGGGATTGGCCGGGCGGTCATCCATTATATAGAACGGCTGGTTGGACATGACGCGGTACTGCGAATTCTGTCCAGAATGCGAGTGCGTTTATATAAAATACTGGAGCCCCAGGCTCTGTTTATCCGTTCGCGTTACCGGGCAGGCGATATACTCGGCGTTTTGGCAGACGATATAGAGCAACTGCAGAACGTATACATCCGCACTGTTTTTCCGAGTCTTGTCGCTCTGATCGTCTATGGAATCGTCATCGTTGCCCTGGGCCAGTTTGATTGGCTGTTTGCTTTGCTAGTGGCGGGGTATATCTTTATCCTTGTTGCTGTACTGCCGTATATTTCGTTGATGCTCACCAAACGCACGAACGAGGAGGTAAAGCGGGAACGCAACGGATTGTATCAGAAGCTCACGGATGCCGTAATGGGCATCGGCGATTGGGTGATCAGCGGAAGGCCTGCAGAGTTTCTAGAGTCGTATGAGCATGATGAAGACGTTGTGGCTCGGAAGGAGCGTAAACTTCGCACCTGGGCAAGATGGAGAAGTTTGATCGGCCAGCTCGTGGTAGGCATCGTTGTTGTATCTATGATCTATTGGTCGGGCAGCCAAGCGGCGGCCGGGCATATTGAACCAGTGTTAATCGCAGCCTTCGTGCTCATTGTTTTCCCGCTGGCGGATGCGTTTCTGCCCCTGTCCGAGGCGATCGAGCGTACACCGCAGTATCAGGAATCCCTTCGCCGACTGAACCGAATTACGGAGCCTGTATTGAAGCAGGAGCCGGTGCAAACCTTGGAGTTTGCAAGGCAGGAACAGCGTGTAGCGGCTGTGCTTGCAAACTCCCGTGCACGTGAAATTCACCTTGAACTGCGTGGCGTTTTTTTTGCGTATGATGCTGAGCCCGATGAGGAAGGTATGCGAAGCATGCAAGCTATGCAGGGGGCACTAGGTAAAAAAGCTCATGGCACGTATTCCGTTTGCGATGTGTCGCTTGATATACCTCAAGGCAAGCGAGTCATGGTGATTGGCCGGAGCGGTGCGGGCAAATCCACGCTGCTGAAGCTTATTCAGGGGGCGATATCGCCCACAGAAGGCAGCGTGCTTATTAATGGCGTTCCGGCAGCGCATTTCGGGGATGACATGTCTAAAGTCATCTCGGTATTGAACCAAAGCCCGCATTTGTTCGATACGACCGTAGCGAACAATATCCGGCTTGGGCGTCAAAGCGCTTCGAAGGAGGAGCTGCATCTGGCGGTACAGCAAGCGCAGCTTGACGCGCTGATCGCCACGCTGCCGGCTGGCCTGGACACGCCGATGCGCGAGACCGGGCAGCGCTTCTCTGGCGGAGAGCGGCAGCGCGTGGCTCTGGCGCGCATCCTGCTTCAGGATGCGCCGGTGCTCGTCCTTGACGAGCCGACCGTGGGGCTTGACCCTCGCACCGAGCGCGAGCTGCTGTCGACGATCTTTAGGACGACAGCGGGCAAGACGCTCGTGTGGGTCACGCATCATTTGGTCGGCGCTGAGCAGATGGACGAGATCATCTTCGTGGAGCACGGAGCCATCCTGATGCGTGGCACGCATCAGGAGCTGCTGGATCGTGAACCAAGGTACCGCAGCCTCTATGCGTTAGATCGCCCGGATGATATAGCTTATTGATGGATCTCACATAGAAAGAACCTCGCAGGAAGATGCGACCCCAATGGTTGGGCCTAAGCCTATCCACTGGAAGTCGCATTATAGGGCGAGGTTCTTTTTAATGAAGCGGCAGCTTAAGGCTCAATCCCCCATTGCAGGGTACCAGCGACGTAGCCGGTTACCTGCGGGGCATCTTGATAAGCTGTGGAAGCGGAATCGAAGGAGTAGTCATCGCTTTGCGAATAATTGCTCCAGTCGGATTTGGAAATGCGAATTTGCAGGTCAATGCTTTGTCCGGCTGCTAGGCTGCCAGCTCCGCTCGTGAAGCCGATTTCCGCATAATAGTCTGCACCGCTTACCGCTGTAGCCATCCTGACAAAAGTGCCTGTAACGTTAGAACTCCCCACCTGAGACCAGTCGCAAAACAGATTTTGCGCTTGCTCTCCATCGATGGTGTAGTAGTAACGCAGCTTGACATCGGAGAGATGGAGGGCCTGGCTGCCGGTATTCGTCAGCTTAATCTGGGGGTTAAGCGTGTTCGTCACATTGTTCACCGATCCATTATACATCTGAATTTTAATGTCTCCGGCAGGTGCTGTTACGGTCGAGTCCTTAATGCTGATGTTCAACACCGAGGCATCCCCGGCGCTGAACTGGAACGTCAGGCTCACTGAACCAAGCGGCTGGGCTGCCAAGTAACTGCTGAGGATTGTGACGTTGGAGCCGGAAACTGTATAATCGCTGCCTTCCGTCAATGCCGCAGCCCCGTTGCGAATGGCGGTTAATGTATTCCCATTCAGTGTCATTGCAACCGTTACATCGGCCTGATTGCTCGCGTTCTTGTCAAAGTCGGCAGCCGTGGGTGAAATCGTAGAGCCAGGGCCAGGCTCCTCCGGCCCCGGTTCTTCCGGTTCCGGCGGATTCGTAAGCGCATCCCCGTATACGATGCCAAGCCCATTTGTTCCTATATATACACGACCGTAAATTCTTGGGTCACCAGTAATGGCCGAGTTGGTCGAGGCATATTGATGCTGGTCGTCATTAATTCTGATCCAGGTAGCTCCCGCATCATTAGAGCGGAAAATGCCGCGTACGCCATCGATCTTGGCACTGGTGTAAAGCGCCATGTAGCTCTGTCCGGGCGCAGCCTTGCCGAATCCGATCACGTTGGCCTCCTGGACGTTGGAGAGCTTGGTGAAGGAGGCTCCGGAATCGGTAGAGTGCCAAAGGCCGTATTTGCCGCCTGTTGTATTGCCTCCGGCGAGCCATATATCGCCTTCAATGCCGGGTATGGCTTTGAAGTCCAGATCTCCCTCGGCAGGAAGTCCCGCAGCTGCCGTCTTTGTGAATGTGGCACCGCCGTTTGTGCTTACATAGAAATTGCCGGCCGACCAAGCGTAAAATTTATTAGAGTTCACGCGGTCAGAAGCGATCTTTGCTCCCTTAGGCACCCCGGTGCTGGCTGTCCAGGAGTTACCCCCACTGGAATAGAAGACGCCTACATCAGGAGTACTCCATAGAATAGCGTTGCCATTGGCGGAAAGGGCTACCTTGCCTCCGCCTGCGGTACCGGCAGGTTCGCCGTTTGCGGCGTACCAGTTTGCTCCGCCGTCCCGAGAGAAGCCGATGGACTTGGCGTTTGGATCAGCGGATTTATCCGCTTGTCCCACACGCACGATAAAGCTAGGATCGAGTTCAGCGTAGTCCATGTCCGTCGTGCTGTTCGGATGGGTCATCATTTTGGCTGGAGGCTGGGTTAGATCGTCGTGCTTGAAGCCTGTGACATCGAGCAGGCCGCTGATCAAATGCGGGCCAGACGGCGGGCTGATGAGATCGCTGACCGCAGTCTCCTCTATTCCTTTGGCCATCACGCTAATGTTCACCTTGCCGCCGGTATCCCAGGCCGTAAGGTTGTTGGTGCCGTAAATAGTTGCTCCGGTGCCGTACATCATTCGGTCGGAATTGAACGGATCGATTTCAAGATCGCCGATCATCCAGCCGAGCTTTGGCGTAACCTCGGGCGGAGAAGGATTGTTCTCGAAATCGAGCCACGGGGCGCCGGAGATATCCTGAGTATAACGAAGCGTCCGATTCGGATACCCGTCCCAATCCCAAATACGGCTCCAGGTTGCGCCTGCATCAGTACTGCGGAATAGGATCGCGTCCGGCCACCAGGAATTGAGCGTGGCGACAACAATCGTATTGGGATGCTGGGCATCGACGGCGAATCCGCCGTACCCGAAGTAATTATCGCTGCTGCTGGATGGAATAGGACTGATATTGGTCCAGACCCCTGTGGCCGTGTCGTATTTCCATACGTCGCCTTTTGTTCCATCGTAAGGGCCTGCGCCATCACTATAAGGAATGTACAGCTGACCATTCGAGGCTAGAACGCCATGGTGGGGGAGGTAACCGGTCGGCTGGCCGGGAACGGCAGACCATGTCGCGCCTCCGTCCGTGCTTCGGTATACGCTTTCATTTTTATCCGCAACGCCAACATAAATCGTTTGTGTAGCTTGTCCAGGCGAACCGGTCGAAGGATCGAACGTAATCCAAGCGAGCCCCACGATGTCGCTTTGATACTCATAATCGGGGTTTTCGACATATGTGCCCGGGTTAGGAAAGCTGCTTACCTTGCTCCATGTTGCCCCATAGTCGGTGCTTTTCCATAGGCCATTGCCGCTGCGTGCTCCGAAATATAAAATATTGTTCTTGTTAGGATCAATTACAAGCCGCTCTCCCATCGAGCGCCCAGGCATATTGCCGCCAACCTTGAAAGGCAGATTAGACACCTGCCAGGTGTCGCCTTTGTCCGTCGAGCGTAGAATGCTGCCATTATTCGGATCCCAGCTGTTTGTATAGGTGCCGACGGCAAGGTACAGGCGATTCGGATCGACCGCATCGGTTGCCAAGGCATCGACGCCGGTCTTGCCCCATTCGTCTATGCCTACCCAGTCCAGCAGTTGAACCCAGCTTTTATCCGCTTCATTCCAGCGATAAGCCCCGCCAATATCGGTTCTTGTATAAATCAGATTCGGCTCTGTCTCATTAAAAATAATCCCCGGCACAAACCCGCCTCCGCCCCCCGTGACTACTTTGCGCCACTGGTAGTCCTCGCTGGCCGCTGCATGGGCATGGCCTGCTCCGATTAAACTCGCAAAGGCTGATCCTGCCATAAGAATGGATAATAGCACGATATGAAACTTCTTAAGGGAAGCACTTTTGAAAAAGATTGTTTTAGACACTTCATAAACCCTCCCTGCTATTGGATGATTGATAGAGAAATTGATGATGATTAATAGGCGTTAGTAGGATTGAATTTGAGAAGAAAATCGATAAACGAGCATGTCCGAAATTAAGCATACGGCTAATACAACAACAATTGCACACGTGAACATTTTGTTCATGAATCAGGCGAGAGGCGGCTCATTAATAACGGCAACCATGGTAAAAGCATGCTGACTGTAGGGGGGACAACACCTCCTTTTCTTAAGGAATCAGCAAGACGTGGTCAGTCGTTCGGACTTCGCTATGCATCGGATTCAGCTATGAAAAGTAGTGTGAAAAATAGATAGGTAGGTTAATGTTACCTTATTATTGGTAAATATTCAATAAAAAGTATTGTTTATATTGGATTGGCACTTGATCTTATGTCCTGCTTTTGTTCTGCCTGCTTAACTTATATAATGGGGCTATACTTTATTGGGAACCCGGAGGTGAAGCGGCGGAATGGAATTGAGGCAGATCCTGTATTTCATTGAGGTTGCGAAGCTGGAGCATGTGACGGAGGCCTCTTATGCTCTTCACGTATCGCAGTCTGCTGTTAGCAGACAAATTTTTAAGTTGGAATCGGAGCTTGGCGTAGATTTGTTCCTTCATGAAGGGAGGAAGGTAAAGCTCACTCCGATCGGTAAGCTGTTTCTCGCTCATATGGAGCAGCTCGTCAAGGTGCTTGATAACGCACGCCAGGAGATCAGCGAATTTCTGGATCCGGAGCGGGGAACGGTGCGGATCGGTTTCCCGAGCAGCTTGGCGGCACAAATGATCCCTGGAGTCGTATCCGCTTTTAGGGAGCAATACCCGGCCGTACATTTTCAACTGCAGCATGGTTCTTATCGCGAGCTGGTCGATTCGGTGATTAAGGGGGACATGAATCTGGCGATTATGGGGCCTGTCCCGAAGAATGAATCGCAAATTAAAGTGGAAGTGCTTTTTCGTGAAAAATTCAAAGCGCTGCTTCCGTCCAAGCATAAATTAGCGGGCAAGTCGTCGGTCAAGCTCAGTGATCTGAAGGACGATTTGTTCGTACTGTTCCCCGAGGGCTTCGTTCTGCGGGAAATTGTCGTGAATGCTTGCGGCGATCTTGGCTTTAAGCCGAAGGTGACGTTCGAAGGGGACGATTTGGACGCAATTAAGGGGCTTGTCTCCGCAGGACTTGGCTTAACGGTGCTGCCGGAAATAGCCCTTAGTGAATACCTTCCTGACTCCATCGTAGCACTGCCGATCACTGAACCGCTGGTCACGCGCGATGTTGGAGTGATTATTCCAGCAAACCGGGAGCTGCCGCCCACGGAGAAGCTATTTTATGATTTCCTCAAAGAGATGGCGCCTAGCTTTGGACTGTAGATACAGCCGCCACAATGCAAAAAGGAGCTGCCCCTAAGTAAATTTCGTACATAGGGGCAGCTCCTTCGTATTGCATCGAATTAATTATCTTGCTTTGTTTGTGTTTACACGACGCCGTGAATGATCATGGTGTCAGCAACTTTAAGGAAGCCAGCGATGTTCGAGCCTACCAGAAGATTGCCGGAATAACCGTACTCCTCAGCCGCGTTGACACTGTTTCTGTAAATGTTTTTCATGATGTCCTTCAGCTTTTTGTCCACTTTCTCGAACGACCAGGCAAGTCTCGCGCTGTTTTGAGCCATTTCCAGCGCAGATACCGCTACTCCGCCAGCGTTTGCCGCTTTGGCTGGCCCGAAATAAACTCCATTGTTCAGATACACTTCGATAGCTTCCAGCGTGGAAGGCATGTTGGCGCCTTCAGCTACGTATTTCACGCCGTTGGCAACGAGCAATTTTGCCGATTCCTCATTAATTTCGTTCTGGGTTGCGCAAGGTAAGGCAATATCGCAAGGAATGCTCCAAATGTTCTCACAGCCTTCGACATAGATTGCAGAAGGATGATCGTTTACGTATTCTTTGATCCGCTTTCTCTCTACTTCCTTGATGCGTTTCACGGTAGCTAGATCGATTCCGTTCTCGTCAAAAATGTAGCCGTTAGAGTCGCTGCATGCGACAACTTTAGCGCCGAACTGTTGAGCTTTCTCGATAGCATAGATGGAGACGTTGCCGGAGCCGGATACAACGACCGTTTTTCCTTCCAGACGCTCCCCTTTGGTCTTCAGCATTTCTCTTGTAAAGTAAACGAGACCATAGCCCGTTGCTTCGGTTCTTCCAAGGCTTCCGCCGTACAGCAAGCCTTTTCCTGTGAGCACCCCGGCTTCGTTGCCGCCGACAAGGCGTTTGTACTGCCCGAACATATAGCCGATTTCTCTAGCCCCTACACCAATGTCTCCCGCAGGTACGTCCGTATCCGGTCCGACATATCTGGACAATTCGGTCATGAAGCTTTGCGTAAAGCGCATGATTTCATTATCTGATTTGCCCTTAGGGTCGAAGTCCGATCCGCCCTTGCCGCCGCCAATCGGCTGCCCGGTCAGGGAGTTTTTGAAAATTTGCTCGAAGCCCAGAAATTTGATGATGCTGGCATTGACGGAAGGATGGAAGCGAATGCCGCCTTTGTAAGGCCCGATAGCACTATTGAACTGTACGCGGAAGCCGCGATTCACTTGCACTTTACCGTAGTCGTCAACCCAAGGAATACGGAATGTAATCAGCCGCTCGGGCTCGACGATTCTTTCCAGTATGGCATGATCCTGATATTTCGAATGTTTAGCGAAAACGGGAACGAGAGAATCCAAAATTTCTTTCACCGCTTGATGAAATTCTGTTTCTCCGGGATTCCGCTTTTTGACCGTTTCATATACCTCATTGACATATTGTTTAGCCGTGTCCAGATTACTGTTAGACTGTTGCTGTATGATAGCCATGGCTACTCCACCTTTCAAACTAATATAAAATTCGTTCTCTTTTTCACGATTTGTCTGAATCAATTGTAATATGTATCACTGTTCTAAACAAAACTTTATTTAGATGAACTTCATGCCATATTGAGATCAACTTTAAGGTACTAGCTCAGCACTTCATTACTTAATTATATGAAAAATGACATAGTAGGCACGAAAAAGATTGCCAAAATATTGACAGGGATCTGCCGAATACAGCAGATCCCTGCATAAAATTGTTCGTTACAAGCTATTCCAATGTATAATTTCATCGACATGAAGACGAACGGATTGGCGTGCCGGCTTCGTTCCCTTACCGATCGCGATCAGAATGGTTGGTACGAGCGTCTCCGGAAGCTGGAGCGCCTCGGCGAATTTCTCAGTGTTATAGCCTCCCATAGGCACGGTATCGTATCCCTTCGCCTTGGCAGCAAGCATGAGCTGCATGGAGACCAGGCCCGCATCGAACAAGTTGATCCGGTGCATTTGCTCAGGGGTCAATCCCCCGTATAGCTCCTGGATGCGCGCCATCATGCCTTCCTTGACCTCTGGAGGCAAGTATCCGGCTTCTACAGTTCTGTTATATATATCATCGGCCCGCTTCAAAGATTCTAAATCCCCCAGTACGGCGATAATGGCTGAGGCCTCCAGCACATGCTGCTGGTTATTGGTGATCGGATGGATCTGCTTCTGGATTTCCTTGTTGTCGATGATCAGAAAACGCCAAGGCTGCAGATTGGAGGAAGAAGGGGCTGTCGTGGCCAATTCAATGATTTCTTTCAATTCCTCCCGCGGAATTCGAATCAAGGGATCGTACGCCCGTACGGAATGCCTTTCTCGCATTACTGTATAAATATTGCTTAAATCAACCTTATCCACGCTGCTCATATGGATCCAATCCTCTCTATAATTTATATATTGAATGTACAATCTATAAGATGTTAGGGAAATACAAAAATACGATGTACCGTGTTAAATACACATTCACAGTATATATTTCAACTGTTATTTTTACAAGAACAGTTCCTATTCATTTCTTGTGCTTTAATAGGAGAGAGGTTACGCTAAATTTAATACAAGATTACGATCTAAGGAGAGAACATCAATGACCTTAAATATTGGAATTGTCGGTACCGGTTGGTTTAGTAAGGTGCATGGGGATATTTTGGCCGAAACTGAAGGCGTGCGTGTAGCTGCAACATGCGGAACCAGCATGGAGAAGGCGAATTCGCTTGCATCTCGTTATCCCGGGGCAAAGGGCTTCGACAGTCTGACCGCCATGCTGGATAGCGAGCGGCTCGATGCGGTGTATTTGTGCGTACCGCCGATGGCGCATGAGGGAATGGAGACGGAGCTTATTGCTCGGGGAATTCCTTTTCTCGTAGAAAAACCGCTGGGCGTTGATTGGGACGGGCCCAATAAAATCTTGGAGCAGCTTCGCCGCAAACCGGTGATTACATCGGTCGGCTATCATTTCCGCTATAAGCAGTCCGCTTTGCACCTCAAGGAACTCCTGGAAGGACAGACGATCGGAATGGCTTTGGGAGCATGGATGGGCAGTATGCCCGGAGTCGGCTGGTGGAGGAGACAAGAAGGGTCGGGCGGGCAGTTTATTGAGCAGACGACGCATTTAGTAGATTTGCTCCGTTACGTCGCTGGTGAGGTGGAAGAAGTATATGCTGCTTACGGAAACAGAATTGTGCACGAGCAGCATGAGGGAGTCACAGTTCCAGATATCGGTACAGTTACACTGAAGCTCTCCAGCGGTGCTATAGCTAATATCTCAAATACTTGCGTGCTGCCGGGAGCGGTAGGGGAAGTCGGCCTGAGCTTCTACACGGAGCAAGGCATATTGGCCTGGGATCCTGATAAGTTCGAAATAAAAAACAACGGCGTGTCCACCAGCTATTCTAGCACGGATAATCCTTATGTCGCCGAGACGTTAGCTTTTCTTCATGCGGTACGTACAGGGGATGCCTCCCGGATTCGTTCTGACTATGCGGATGCCGTCCGTACCCAAGCGGTGACCTGCGCCGCTCTTGAATCTTCGCTTACCGGGCAATCGGTGCGTATTCTTTAGCTAAAGCTAGGAAGAGCAAGATTGTTACCTTCAAGTGTTCCTTGGAGCTTAGTTCAATAGCTGCTCTCTTAAAAATAAGCAATTTTCCTAGTCTACTCGTCCAATCTATTTCTATCGCCCTTTCATAGTATGGAGTAATCCTTGAAAGGAGTTGATAGAAATATGGCAGTGCTTCTTCAACATGTTACGAATGTTCCGACCCCTATCACGAATGGAGCTGCGATTAATGTTCCGCAAACTCCAGCCGGTCAGGGTATCGCGCTCGTTCGGGTATCTATTCCTGCTAACGCTCCTGTCAACACGGTTGAATTGACGGCAACTGTGGGATTGCAGGGATTGACGGGTATTCCCCGCGTGTTATTCCGGATTTTGCGCGACGGTCATGAAATCTATTACGCTGAACAGGCTATTGAAGCGAACTTCGAGAACGTAAACCTTACGGCATTAACGGCGGTAGATTCGAATGTTGCGCCCGGAGTGCATGATTACATTTTGTCGGTGGAACAGATTGCTGCTGCCGCGAATACGGCTAGAGTCATCGGTCCGATCGTGTTTAGTGCGTTAGCAACTGCTCCGTAAGTTTGATTTAGTACCCTTAGCCGTCATATTTGCAAGACTGACAAAATAGGTTGAGAGCTTGCTCTCGGCCTATTTTGTCATGTTCAACCATTAGAATTATTGCGGGAGAAGAAGGCTCTATAAAAAAAGAGACTCTGCCATTTGGCAGAGCCCATACTCATATATATTAAACTTGGAGGAACCCCTTGGATTAACGCTCATCCATAGAACAGCACCGTGATGAGCATTGGAGCCACGCCGAGCGTAAACAGGGCGGCGAGGATCATGGAAATGCTGGATATTGTTCCGGTCAAGGAACTAAATTCAAACGCTTTGGAGGTTCCTGTGCCATGAGCGCCTGTACCGAGCAGCACCCCGCGGGCAACCTCATTCTCAATCCGAAACCATTTGAGCACATATGGCCCGATAATACTGCCAAGCAAGCCTGTAATGACGGCAAAGATCGCAGTGACATTAGGAATTCCGCCGATAGCCTGCGATACGCTCATCGCAATCGGCGCCGTGATGGAACGGGGGATAAGACTGCTTACGAGCTGATGATCCAAGCGAAGCCATTCCGCCAGCAACGCGGAGGAGAACATGGCGACGATCGAGCCGGATAAGACGCTAACGATGATGACTGCCGCGTGCTTCTTAAGTACATTGTAGTATTTGTACAGCGGCACGGCAAAAGCGATCGTGGCAGGCTGAAGCATGTCGCTAAGCCATTTTCCGCCAGAATTGTATGACTCATAAGGGACATTTGTCCACATCAGGCCCACCACCAGCACGATGGGAGTTATCAATAGCGGAGATAAGTAGACGCGTGGTCTAGCTTGGTAAATTCTCTTGGAAACTCCATAAAGCAGGAGAGTTAGCAGAAGCCAGAACAAACTGATCATCATGAGGTTTTACTCTCCTTCCGTTTCGTAATTTTTGAGGCAATCAGCCCCGAGCTCAGCATAACGATAAATGTACTGGAAATAACGACAACGAGAATACGCACTCCGTCGCTCTCCAGCAGCGGAATATATTTCATGATCCCGACCGCAGAAGGAATAAAGAACAGCAGCAGCTCGGCCAGAAGTAAATTGGCGCCCTTTTCGATCCAGGTCAGCTTGATCACATTCGTTTTGAGTAGTGCAAAGATGATGATAATGCCCAGGATGGAACCTGGGATGGGCAAATGGAGCAGCTCCGCAATCTGATTCATCACAATGGAGATGAAGAACAGAAGGATGACTTGCAGTACGCTCCAAGCAATCGTGCGTAATTTATCCATTCTAGCAGGTTCCTTTCATAGTCGTTAAGTTGGTAATGAAAATATTACATCAATTACTTTCATGAGTAAAATGAATATAAATAATGTATACTATTCCTAAAAGTTATCGATAATTTTTCCCAGAAGGAGATCAGGATAAGCTATGGACATTCGTCAGCTTCAATATTTAATTGAGGTCGCGCGATTTGGAAGCTTTACCAAGGCTGCGGATGCCCTGTATATTACGCAGCCGGCGATTAGCAAGGCAATCAAATCGATGGAGGAAGAGCTCGGTGTCGTCTTGTTTGATCGGCTGGGCAAAAGGGTGGAACTAACTGATGCCGGCCGGATCATAGCTGGACAAGCTCAGCAGATCGTAGCTTCCTTTCAGAACCTGACCTCGGAGCTGGATGACCTCCGCAATTTAAAGAAAGGTCATATAAGGATCGGTTTGCCGCCGATGGTCGGCGCCAGCTTTTTTCCTAAGGTGATCGGACAATTTCATAAGAAATATCCGGACATTACGATCCAGCTCTATGAGGATGGCGCCAAGAAGGTAGAACTGGAGGTAGCCGCTGGGGCGCTGGAAGTAGGCGTGGTCGTGCTGCCGACAACTCAGGATGGACTCAGCAGCTTTCCATTTGTGGAGGAAAGGCTGAATTTGGTCGTGCATCCATCCCATCCTCTGGCGGAACGGAAGGAGATCGAACTGGCGGAGCTGGCTCAGGATGATTTCGTATTGTTTCGGGAGGACTTTACGCTTCATGACCGGATTATCGGCGAGTGCGCGCGGTTTGGATTCCAGCCGCATGTCATCTATGAAAGCTCACAGTGGGATTTAATCAGCGAAATGGTCGCCGTGGGCCTGGGGATCACGCTTCTTCCGGAGACGATTTGCCGGGAGATTGATAATAAACGGGTCAGAATAATCCCTCTGGTGAAGCCGATTATCCCGTGGAATCTGGGCATCATATGGCGGGATGACCGTTACATGTCATTTGCCACACGGGAGTGGATTGCATTTGCTAAATCGGAGCTGGCCAAGGCGTTATAAGAGTATAAGAGTACAGGAGTGTAGGTGTGTAGGAGAGTAAGAGTAAAATACGTATACCAAGCTGACGAACGCTGAGATGGCGTACACAGAGATGCGTGTACCAAGCTGACGAACACAGAGATGGCGTACATTAAGATGCGTACCAAGCTGTCGTACACTAAACGGGCAGCTGTCCCAGCCTAACTCGCTTTGCCTGAGTTTTTGAAAGTAAAAGTCCTGTGAATGATTGAGCATTCGTGAGACAATCTCCAAAATGTGAGGAAATGGAATTCATGTATCTAATTATGTTTAAATGAATGTTTCTGGGGAATAGATAGAGTTTATGTATCTAAAGTCGAGAATCCAGGCCCAAATGGCAATTTTCCTTCTTCTAACAACATGAATGGACTTCTGTCAAGAAAGTGGACACCTATTAAGTGAAAGTTTACGCCGTCTCCTTCTTGAATTGCGCAGCAAATTGAACCGGCGACACATAGCCGATTGAACTGTGGATTCGTTTGCGGTTGTAGAAAAATTCAATGTACCTGTAAATGGTCTCGTAAGCCTGTTGTTTGGTCTTGAACTTCGTTCTGTAGATGAGTTCTTTTTTCAAGATGCTGTGAAATGACTCGATACAAGCGTTATCGTAGCAATTCCCTTTACGACTCATGCTAACCTTCATGGAATACGATTCCAGCTTGTCACGGTACTCCTTCGATGCGTACTGTGAACCGCGATCGGAATGGTGAAGCAATCCCTTACCTGGTTTTTTCGCATCATATGCGGCCTCTAGAGCATCTAAGACAAGTTCTGTTGTCATCCGGCCGTAAAGCCGCCAACCCACGATCTCGCGTGTGCACAGATCCATCAGACTAGCCAAGTACAGCCGTCCTTCTCGGCAGGGGATGTAGGTAATATCTGCAACCCACACTTTGTTCGGTTCAGATACGGCAAAGTTCTGGTTCAACTCATTGGGAGCAATGGGTGAGTCATGATTGGAATCGGTCGTCTGCACCTTAAATTTACGGGAGACACAAGAACGCAACCCCAGTTCTTTCATGTAGATGCTAACTGTGCGCTCCGCGACCTGGATACGCTCTTTCCACAGCATTCGGGTAATCTTAGGACTGCCGTAGCGTTCCCCGGAGTCATGAAAATGATACTTGACTCTCTCCAGAACCTTCGCCTTTCGAAGTTTCTGCTCGCTAGGCAATGCCTTTTGCCACTTGTAGAAGCCACTCCGAGACACTTGTAAAACCTTGCACATCTTCTCCACCGAAAACTCGGAGCGATGTTCTTCAATGAATTGGAATCTCAATTCCTTTCTTTGCTGAAGATGTGCAGCGCCTTTTTTAATATAGCGAGTTCTTCCTGGAGATCTTGATTTTCTCGCTCCTTCTCTTGATTCTCTAGTTCCTTTTTACGCAGTTGTTGTTCGAGTTGACGCACTCTCTCCGGTGTGACTAAAGATTCCAGCTGGATTTCATCGCGGTAAAGTGCTTTCCAGTTGTGCAACACACCCGCAGATATACCGAGTTCTTCGGCCAACTGCGGCATGGACTTACTTTGCTCTAAAATATACTTCACTGTCTGCTTCTTAAACTCTTCACTGTAACTATTACGTTCCATCCGGACATCTCTCCCTTAAGGATTATTATCTAGGTTCACTTAAGGACTGTCCACTTTTTATTCTAGTTGCAGAAATCCATTTAAATCTACTTTTCTTTCCTTGCTGCAGAAACTAACTACTATAAATCCATTTATCATAAGATGATTTATTAAAATGGGTGTGGCGAAGTACGTAGGATGTGGGGCAAGTACGCGAAATGTTTCTCGATACGATCGCTGCTCTTCAGATTTCTTGGAAGATGCTGGCCCAGATTTCTTTAAAGATATAGGTTCATAATGAGTAAGAGGCAAAAATTCACTCGCAAAAACGACCAAAAACGACCAAGGCGATCAAAAACGACCAAGGCGACCAAAGGCGACCACAAGCTTATGCTCCCGAAGCAGCTTCTATCAGAAAGCTTTTCGTTTGTTCGGAATCATTTTTCTCCCTTGTCCGCATCCACCATTGGGGACATCTTTTATAGCATGTTTCTGCAGCTTGGGCTGATCTCGCTTCCAATGGTATAATGAGGGCATTCGATATAAACAACCATTGGCGATTTGGGGTAGAGGAGGAACAGGAATGGCAATTCAGGTAGGACTTATTGGATTCGGGCTATCAGGCTCTGTATTTCACGCTCCGCTGATTGATCGGACAGAAGGCTTGAAGCTAGCAGCTGTGGTATCATCTCAGCCGGATAAAGTGAAGGAGAGCTACCGGGACGCGAAAGTATATCGGGACATCGAGGCGCTCCTTAACGATCAGAACATTCAGGTCGTGGTCATATCCAGCCCGAATTTGACGCACTACGAATATGCGACTCAGGCGTTAGAGGCGGGTAAACATGTCGTTGTGGAGAAGCCCTTCACGAATAGCTCGGAAGAAGCGGAGCGTTTGATTGCGCTTGCCAAAGAGAAGAAGCTGCTGCTCACGGTATATCATAATCGTCGCTGGGATAATGACTTCCTCACCATCCGCCGCCTGCTGGAAACGGGCGTACTTGGAAACGTCTCTTACTATGAAGCTCATTTCGACCGTTTTCGTCCAGAGGTGACCGGACGCTGGCGCGAGCAGGATCTGCCTGGCTCAGGTATGCTTTATGACCTTGGGTCGCATTTGATTGATCAGGCATTAACGCTATTTGGGAAGCCAAATACAGTTTGGGCAGATTTGCGAAAAGAGCGCCGAGGCGGCAAGGTCACTGATTATTTCCACCTTGTTCTCGGCTATTCTAACCTTCGGGTCGTCCTTCACGCCGGATCATTAGTCCGCGAGCAAGGCCCCCGCTTTATCCTTCATGGTGATCGAGGCAGCTTCATCAAGCACGGATTCGATCCGCAGGAGGCACAGCTTCGGAAAGGGCTCGGCCCTGACGCTGAAGACTGGGGACGGGATACCGCGGCCAATTATGGCAAGCTTACAACGGATATCGGAGGCTTGGCTGTAAGCGGCACGGTGGATACGCTGATCGGGGGCTATGAAATGTTCTACAGGAAGCTGGCCGACGCTATTCTCCATGGACAAGCTTCGCCTGTGCTAGCGGAAGATGCCCGCGATGTTATTCGCATCATCGAGCTAGCTATGGATAGTCATTCCAAGGGACGGGTGCTTACGCTGGATCATCGCAATTCATAAATATTAAAATACCGCTGGCTCCCCGGCGAGTTCTCCTAGAGACTCTGCCAGGGGAGCCTTTTATGTTATTAAATATGCATATTTTTTAACGGTAAGGCAGAAAATACAATGACCTACTATGATGAGTAAAAGGAGAGAATGAAGGATGAGAATGGCGTTGTTGATGGCGTTGGCGACCTGCTGTCTCCTGGGCCTCTTGCCAACCGGGTCAGCCTTTGCGGCCTCGGCCGCAGCAGATGGAGCTTATCATTTCGGCTTCAAGCGGAGCGTGAACGGACAACTTCCCTCGATTGACGAGGAGGGCTTCAAGCCGATTGTCGATAAGCATGGCGCAATCTTTCTAGGCGATACTTCCCGGAAGGAATTGTTTCTGACATTTGACAACGGGTATGAGAATGGCTATACGAGTCCTATTCTGGACACGCTCAAAGCGAAGAAGGTCCCGGCGGCTTTTTTTGTGACGGGTCATTTTGTAAAGGATCAGCCTGCGCTCGTAAAGCGCATGGTGTCTGAAGGCCATATCGTCGGTAATCATTCCTGGAGTCATCCAGACATGACGACGATATCCGATGGGCAGATCAAAGAAGAGCTGGAACGAGTGAACAAGGAAATCGTATCTTTGACCGGGCAGAGCGATATGGGGTATCTTCGTCCGCCCCGAGGCATCTTCAATGACCGGACACTTCGCGTAACGAAGGAGCTTGGCTACACGAACGTGTTCTGGTCGGCAGCGTATAAGGATTGGGATACGAAGGATCAGAAGGGGAGCGATTATGCTCTTAAAAAGGTGGTAGCACAATTGCATCCGGGGGCCGTGATCCTGCTGCATTCGGTGTCCAAAGACAATATGGAGGCGCTTGGCGCCATCATTGATGAGGCTCGCCGTCAAGGCTACGAATTTAGAGCCATTCCTGAGATCGGTGGGATGAAGCTGCCGTTTTAGAACATCGTTTAGAGAATATAGTTTTAAAGAGCCTCGCCAGCAGCGGGGTTTTTTGTGTTTTCTCCTATTACAGCATGGCGTTCGCCTCGGTTTAGACATATTTGACTTTGAAAAATAACGGAAATATAATTAGGTATGCTAATAAATAGTATTGCGAATTATTAAACAATTTAAGTATTTTTTGAGGGGATGATAGCGTGATTATGGGCGACGATCCGGTAGCCCAACGACTCATAGAAGCGATTCACCGCTTCCGCCGTGCCGGTCTGCACAAGATGGCGATAGATGGATGGAATAATAGCGAAATCAAAATGCTAATGTGCATTCAGCGGGGATGTGCGCAGGACGAAAGGGGCTCATCCGTCTCTTCGCTAAGCTCCATGATGGAGGTCACTTCGCCGACCATTACCCAGCTGATCAAGAGCTTGGAGCGTGGGGGACTGGTCACCAGGTACAACGATCAGGAGGATCGGCGCGTGGTGCGGGTGAAGCTGACGGAGAAGGGAAAGGCCGTGACGAAGCAAGCTAAAGAAGACGTAGCTCAAAGATTCAAAAATTTATATGAGCATTTGGGAGCAGAGAAGACGGAGCAGCTGGCTTCGTTGCTTGAACAGGTGTATGACTATTTGGCTGCCAGCATGAAAGAGAAGCATGAGATTGATAGAGAAAGTGGAGATGATGGACGATGATCAAGCTTTTTCGATTTTTGAAGCCATTCCGGCTGCCTATACTTGCCGTGCTCGTGCTCGTGTTTTTTCAATCGTTGTCTGAGCTGTATTTGCCGACACTTATGGCGGATATCGTAGATATTGGCGTAGTTAACGGAGATACACCTTATATATGGAAAGTCGGCTCCCTGATGCTGCTGGTGGCTCTAGGAGGAATGCTCTGTTCCATTGCAGCCAGCTATTTCTCTTCCAGGGCCGCAACAGGGTTCGGAAAGCTGCTGCGGGGCAAGGTGTTTAGCCATGTGGAAAATTTCTCCCTGGAGGAATTCGACAAGGTCGGGACGGCCTCGCTGATCACGCGTACTACAAACGATATTACGCAAATTCAACAGGTGCTTATTATGATCCTGCGGATGATGGTCATGGCTCCGATGCTCTGTATCGGCGGTATCATTATGGCTGTATCTAAGGATGCGACATTGTCGCTCATTTTTGTTGTGGTGCTGCCTGTGCTGGCGTTGGCTATTTTCTTGATTGCGAGAAAAGGGATTCCGCTGTTCAAATCGATTCAGAAGAAGATCGACAAGCTGAATCTCGTCATGCGGGAGAACTTGACCGGGATTCGCGTCATCCGCGCCTTCAACCGTGTTCAGCATGAGAAAATGCGATTCGATCAAGCGAACTTTGACTTGACGGATACCTCGATTAAAGTCAATAAGATTATGGCTTTCATGATGCCGATTATGATGCTGGTCATGAACTTATCGTCGGTAGCGATCATTTGGTTCGGCGGGCTGCGCATTGAAGCAGGGTCGATGCAGGTCGGCGACTTGATGGCCTTTCTGCAGTATGCCATGCAAATTATGTTCTCGCTGCTCATGGTTTCGATGATGTTCGTGATGATCCCGCGGGCGTCAGCTTCTGCTGTACGGATCAATGAGGTGTTGGATATGGTTCCCGTGATCAACGATGCGAAGACGGCGGCTCCTGCAACCGGGCCAAAGGGCCATGTCGAGTTCCAGAACGTGTCGTTCAGCTATCCTGGGGCCGAGAAACCGGCGATTCAGAATATCAGCTTCGCCGCTCGTCCGGGTGAGGTAACCGCTATTATCGGCGGCACGGGCTCTGGCAAATCCACGCTGATTAATCTCATTCCGAGATTTTATGACGTGGAGGGCGGGCGAGTGCTCGTGAACGGCGTTGATGTCAGAGACATGTCCCAACAGGAGCTGCGTGCGAAGATCGGCTTCGTACCGCAGAAAGCCATTCTATTTACGGGGACGATCAGCGACAATATTCGCTACGGCAAAGAGGATGCCACTGATGAGGAAGTACGGCATGCGTCAGAGATCGCTCAGGCTGCCGACTTTATCTCCAAAATGGAGGAGGGCTATGACAGTCCAATCGCGCAGGGCGGTTCCAACGTTTCCGGCGGACAGAAGCAGCGCCTTTCGATCGCCCGGGCATTGGTGCGTCAGGCGGAGATTTACATTTTCGACGACAGCTTCTCGGCGCTCGATTTCAAGACGGATTCCAAGCTGCGTGCGGCGCTGAAGCAGGAGACGAAGGAATCTACGGTCATTATCGTTGCCCAGCGGGTGAGCACCGTGTTGGATGCTGATCAAATCATCGTGATGGACGAGAGCAGAATTGCGGGCATCGGCAAGCATCAGGAATTGATGGAGACATGCGATGTGTATAGCGAAATCGTCTTGTCCCAGCTTTCAGAGGAGGAGATCGCATGAGCCAGAGCCAGAATCAAAGTGCAAGAAATTCCGGCGGCTTCGGCAAACGGGGCGGTGGCCGCGGCCACGGTGGTCCGGGCGGTCATGGCGGCCCGGGCATGGGGATGCCGGTCGAGAAGGCGAAGGATTTCAAAGGCACGCTCAAACGCCTGATGACATATATGCGTCCGTTCAGGGTGCAATTAGGCTCCGTGGTGCTTATGGCCATTCTTAGTACGGTATTTGCCATTATCAGCCCCAAGGTAATGGGTGAAGCAACGACGGTGCTGTTTGAAGGCATTATGGGCATGATGAACGATATTCCAGGAGCCGCCATTGATTTTGATGCTATCGGGAAAATTATTCTTTATTTGCTTGGATTGTACTTATTGAGCGCGCTATTTAGCTACTTCCAGCAATATTTAATGGCGGATGTATCCCAGAAGACGGTCTATAATTTACGGAAACAGGTAAACGACAAGCTGTCGCGCTTGCCTTTGAAGTACTATGATGCCAGGACACACGGTGAAATTCTGAGCCGGGTGACTAACGATATGGATAATATTAGCTCGACCCTGCAGCAGAGCATGACGCAGCTGATCACGTCGATCCTGACCATTATCGGGGTCATCGTGATGATGCTGACGATTAGTCCGTTAATGACGTTGATTGCAATATTGACGATACCGCTGAGCATCGTGGCGATTACCTCGATCGCCAAGCGTTCCCAGCGCCAGTTTGTTCGTCAGCAGAAGGAGCTCGGAATGCTGAATGGTCATGTGGAAGAAATGTACACTGGCCACAAAGTGATTAAGGTATTCGGACGCGAGCAGAAATCGCTAGAGCAATTCGATGAAATTAACGAGCGCTTGTATGAGGCGGGCTGGAAGGCGCAGTTTATTTCAGGCGTAATTATGCCGATCATGAGTTTCATCGGCAACATCGGTTATGTGCTTGTCGCCGTAGTGGGCGGCATACTGGTCTTGAAGGGGAAAATTAAGATCGGTGACGTGCAGGCGTTTATCCAGTACACGAGACAGCTATCGCAGCCGATTTCACAGACGGCAAACATTGCAAATATCATTCAATCCACCGTAGCATCCTCGGAGCGTGTATTCGAGGTGCTGGACGAGGTGGAGGAAATATCTGATCCGGTTCATCCCATTAAAATTGATGAACCGAAGGGGGAAGTATCCTTTAATCACGTTCGTTTTGGCTACAAGGATCAAGCGATTTTGATCGAGGATATGAGCATTCACGCCTCGAAAGGACAGACAATTGCGATCGTTGGGCCAACGGGCGCCGGGAAGACGACGTTGATCAATCTGCTCATGCGTTTCTATGAGGTAAATGACGGGGCGATTACGGTCGACGGTGTCAATATTGCAGATATGAGCCGTGGAGATTTGCGCAGTCTATTCGGAATGGTGCTGCAGGATACATGGCTGTTTAATGGCACGATTCGTGACAACATCGCCTATGGACGAGAGGGAGCGACTGAGGAGGACATTATCGAGGCGGCAAAGACGGCGCAGGCGGATCACTTCATCCGTACGTTGCCCGACGGCTACGATACGATCCTGAATGAGGAGGCCTCCAACATTTCGCAAGGCCAGAAGCAGTTGCTGACGATTGCCCGGGCTGTTCTCGCTGATCCGGCTATTCTTATTCTGGATGAAGCAACGAGCAGCGTGGATACGCGGACGGAAATTTATATCCAGAAAGCAATGAATGAGCTCATGAAGGGGCGAACAAGCTTTGTTATTGCCCACCGTCTGTCGACGATTAAGGATGCGGATTTGATTCTGGTGATGAATCATGGGTCAGTCATCGAGCAGGGGACGCATGAGGAATTGCTGGGGCAGGGCGGATTTTATGCCGATCTGTATAACAGCCAATTCTCCAAGGGCGGCTTCGATCTTGAGGTAGGTTGACTTTCTGTAGCGATCGGCTTGCCCTGGATTGAAATTCGTGGTAATAATAAGGTGTAGCCAAAACATTATTTTAACGATACGGAGGACCCTTAGACGATGGAGTAAGAACACGTTCCCACAAGACAACTTGTCAGCAGGCAAGCGGCGCTCTCTTGATAAGAGAGCCGGTCAGGGATACGTGTGTCGACTTAGGGTCTTCTTTTTTGTATTCAAAAAGACAGATATGATCATAAGCGGATTGAAGGAACGGGCGACCCTGCCCCTCCGCCTCTTTATGATCGGCCCCCTATTTCCGCGTATTTGACCGTGTGCCGCTGGCCACGGTTATTTGCGTTGCCATACTGCGAAAACGGGGGATGATGTAAAATGACGATGATTTTATCTGTCAAAGATGTAAAGAAGGAATGGAGCAGCACTGTTTTATTTGAAAATATTTCGTTTGAGGTCAGTAAGGGGGAGCGGCTGGCACTGTTTGGCCGGAACGGCTCGGGGAAGACAACCTTGCTGCAGGGCCTGTTAGGCAGGTTCAAATTCGAAGATGGACGCATTCACCGAATATTGCCGCAAGAAGAATGGGGCTGGATGGAGCAGCAGGTCGATTGCGGTTCATCGCTTACGCTGCTGGAATATGTTCAGTCCAGATCCGGGGACATCTACGAAGTGAAACGGGAGCTTGAACAGCTGCAGGTTGAAATGGGCTCAGGCTGCGCTTCGGAAGCAAGCATGGAGAGATATGGTTTCATTTATGAGCAGTATATGCAGTTAGGGGGATATGACTGGGAAGTCAAGGTAGAGAAACGCTTGGTTCAAATGAATTTAGCACCTGAGCTGTGGAGGCTGCCATTCGGACAATTAAGCGGCGGACAGAAGACGAGGGCACAGCTGGCTGTTCTTATGATCCGGGAGCCTAAATTCGTCCTCCTTGATGAGCCTACAAATCATCTGGATACGGAGTCTTTGAATTGGCTGGAGCAATGGGTCGGCAGCTATGATGGAACTATTTTATACGTATCGCATGATCGGACGTTTATGGATCGGACGGCCACCGCCATATTGGAGCTGCAGGCGGATGGCTGCCGACGCTATGCTGGCGGATTCCGGTATTTTCGCCCGCAAAAAGGGCTCCGGCCGCGCACCCCAATGAACCTATTCCA
>NZ_LT732548.1:461231-576694 GCF_900155685.1 Paenibacillus bouchesdurhonensis
CGGCCACCGCCATATTGGAGCTGCAGGCGGATGGCTGCCGACGCTATGCTGGCGGATACAGTGATTATCGCCAGCAAAAGGAGCTCGAGCGGCGCACCCAAATGACGCTATACAAGAAGCAAGAGCAGGAGCGTCAAGCCCTGAAACAGTCCATTCGGCGTTATCAGGAATGGTTCCACCAGGCCCATCGGGCCGCTCGCGCCGACAATTTGGATGTGGCCATTACAGCCAGCTTCTATAAGGCCAAGGCGAAGAAGAATATTTCCCGTTATCATGCGAAGCAGAAAGAGCTTGAGCGCCTGGAACGGGATCGGGTAGAGAAGCCCCGGGAAGCGAAAGTGCTCCAAATGAATCTGCAGGACGGAGCGTTTGCCGCATCTACTTTGTTGCGGATGAACGATGTAGGATTCGGCTACGAGCACGCTGCTGGAGGGAGTGGACGCGACCAGTTGTTCAATCACCTTAGCCTGGAGGTTGAACGGGGCGATCGGGTCGGCGTTCTAGGGCCGAATGGAGCGGGCAAATCTACTTTGTTAAAACTGATCACGGGACAGCTTGCGCCTTCTTCAGGAACAGTGGCTCTGCATCCGCAAGCTTCGATCGGGTACTTCGCCCAGGAGTTGAACAATTTGGAGGAGAGCCAGACAATACTGGACAGTCTGCTGGGATTGCCGGATATGACGCAATCGCATGCTAGGACAATTCTGGGCTGCTTCTTATTTTCCAGGGAAGAGGTATATAAGAAAATAGGAGATCTGAGCATGGGAGAGAAATGCCGGGTAGCATTTCTAAAGTTGTTTTTTGGCGGATCTAATCTGCTAATTCTCGATGAACCGACCAACTATTTGGATATTGACACGCGAGAAGCGGTGGAAGAAGCGCTGTGTACTTACCCGGGGGCGTTGATGATTGTAACCCATGACAGGTATTTGGCGCGAAAGGTATGTAATCGACTTCTATTGCTGGATAGACAGAAGGAACCCGAGTGGTTTCCGGGGACGGTGGAGGAATATGAATCGAAGGATCGAAGCCAGCGGCTGGATGCGGCATCACAAGGTTTAGAAAATGAACGGGAGCGCTTGGAGCTGGAATTGGCGTTCTTGATAGGGCAGGAAGAACCGCCGTCCCCTGAAGAGCAGAATGAGCTGATGGCGGCGATCACTGAAATCCGCAGGCAGATCGGTGAGCTTCCTGAGATTTAATAAAGGTTCGTAAAAGGATTCGATTATATTATCGAGTAGACATTCGAGTCCGAGTAGGCAGGGCCAACTGTATTTGTGGTACTAAAAAATACCGACAATGGCAAGGCCCGCAACTTAGCTGGATTTCATGCTATTAAAAAGACTGAGCAGAGCCATATAAGGTGGTTTATCAGTTTTTAAGGGCATGAAATCCTTTTATTACTTCCCAGCCCCTTCCATTCTCTTATATAAATATTAGAAATCCATCTATAATGAGTGGAAGCAGAAGTCCAGTCATTACAGCGATTCATTTGCTCCAAACGTTTAGGGTAGCAGAAACAAAATCAATCATGTCCAAGCACGATTTTGATCCGCACGGGTTGGCGTTCCTGCCTAGTTTATCTAGCCAGCAAGTATACGCCGAACAGGATAACGGCCACGCCGGCTAATTTAGTGGCTGAAATCGACTCGCCAAATAAGAAGTATGCAGGAATAAGAGCGAGAACATAGGCGAAGGCTTGCATCGGATAAGCTACGCTTAGGGGCAAGCGGGTCAGGACGGCGAACCATAGTATGGTAGCAAGCCCGTAGAGTGCTATGCCGCCGAGTATCATCGGGGATAGAATGAGCTTATTCCATACGAGCCCGCCTGATCGGGTGAGTCCGATCTTGAAGAGAACTTGGCCTGTGACTAGCAACAGAATATTGCCAAGCAGCAAAACATAACTAATTGTTTTTTCCATTAAGAGCCTCCTGAGCTTTAAGGATCGCCACTTCTTGGGTCAGACGAAGCACCTGGCTCGTCAGCTTGGTAATGACAATCGTAAGATGAAGTATGAGGGAGAAGCAGAACAGCAGACCGAATAGGAAAAGAACGGCTGGAGGGTATTTGACGCCCATCTGCTCTGCAATCCACTCCATGAATGATACATTTAATGAAAGAATCAGCAGCACGATGCTGAACAATATCCATAGCAGAGCATACTGCTCCTTGAGCCTTTGCCTTCTGACCAGCTCAAGAACGATGAGCAGAAAGACAACGGATATCGACACCGATAGTATGTTAATGAACATCTATTTGATCACCGCCGTTCTATTATATCGCATTGCGCTCATAATTACAGAGAGGGTAACCTTGATCATATAGTAGACCGATCTTGCGGGAGTGATGGAGGATCTGCCTGCTTTTCTCCGCCGCATTTCCGTGGATACCTCTGTGATTTGGCAGCCATGGCGTTTGAGGTAGACGAGGGATTCCACCTCCGGATAATCGATCGGATAATAGGCTGCATACAAGTCGATGACCTTGCGCCCGGCCGCCCGAAAGCCGCTCGTTGTATCCGTGAAGCGCTGTCTTGTAAGAAGCGTAACTAGTTTGGAGAAAAAAATCATGCCGATCCGTCGCATATAAGATGAACGGTATGACGTCGATTTCAAGTATCTGGAGCCGATAACGAGATCGTAACAGGCGGTCTGATCGATCAATTTAGGCAGCTCCTCTGCCGGATGCTGTCCATCGGCATCCATTTGCACTGCCACATCATAGCCATGCATCTTAGCATACATATAACCCGTCTGCATACCGCCGCCAATCCCTACGTTGTAAGGCATGGTTAGGACGCGGGCGCAGCTTGCTGCTGCGACCATTTCCGTCCGATCGGTGGAGCCGTCGTTGATGACGACAATATCCGCTTCCGGCACATGGGTACGGATATCGGCAATGACGGATGCAATGCTGCCCTCCTCATTATACGCCGGGATGATGATGAGAGTTTTCATGAAGTCACCGTCCTCCTTTATCTCAAACCATTCTTAGAAAGCTTGTTGAAATACCCCAGAAGCTGTTCTATGAAATATGACCCAAATAGTATTAACAGAATCATGTTCGGATAGCCATACCGGTTAAAGGCGACGAAGGGAATATAAATAACGGTAAAATAGCCGAGGGCGGCAATTAACGGCAGCAGCTGCTTAGAGCGATGTTTAATCAGCGCCCAGCAGATGCCCAGCATATTGATAATCATCAGGATTTTCTGAATAACATTCATGACGGGTCTGGTGATCGGCCAAATGGGACGAGAGTAGAAAGGATGGAAATACAGCTCCACCCATCGGCCGGCCGTGAACCAGTAGAGGTATTTTAACGGCTCGTGCGCAAATCCATATTTGATGATGTCGATGCCCTTCCGCACGGCCAAACGATCTGAGCCTTGAAACAGAGTCTCCGGATCGTATTGTGGATGGGCTTCAAAAAAATCCGACGGCGGCAGTTGTCCATGAATTCGTGCTCCGAGCAGAAAAGGACTGCCCCCCGAATTCGTGAATAATATAAACTCATGGAATGTAACCCAGTTGCGAATCCACCAGGGCGTGAGCAGCAGAATGTAAACCCCGGCCATAAGCAGGGTATATTTCAACATAAGGCGCCACGGAATTTTATGTCTCCACCAGAGGACGAGGAACACAGCGGGATACAAGGAGGCATGGGGCTTGAAGTAAGCGGCCGCCGCGGTCAACACTCCGAGCAGGATGTAATATCGAGCCATATTCCGTTCCAGGGCGATGAGTGTGACGCAAAGCAGGAGCAGGAGGAGTGTTCTGAAGGTCGATTCAGTCAGAATGACACCGGAGGAGAAGTAATCCGGGAAATATAACGCACTTATCGTACAGGCGATCAGACCGGTGCGTGTCTTGAAGATGCGCTTGCCCAACCAGAAGACGAGATAAATACATAGCACTTGCAGAGCGCATTGATACAGACGGAAAGCGGTGACCCCGCCGTCTTCTTGACCGAACAGGGCCATGAATCCGGCCAGTATAAGCGGCAGCCCAGGCATGATGAAGGCTGAGGGCTTGTCTCCCGTATTATAGGCAAGCACGCCTTCGTTCAGCAGAAGGCGGGAGGTCTGAATATATTTGACGTCATCGTTATTAGGCTTGAGAGGGTCGCCGAGAAAAAAGTAATCATTATAGACCAGAACGATAATACATGAAACAATGCCAACGAAAGCCATCAAGCCAGACAAATACACCTTGACTGGTCGGCTGGTCTCCCTTGATCGGAACAATAAGCTCAACTCCACTCTAGAAAAATGTTCAAATATATATATAAACAAATTGCTGTGGTTTATATACGCATCGTTTATATAACTTATATTATGGGGAAATATGCCACAATTATAATTTGGTCTAGGTGGAAGAAAAAAAATAGTTGATAATGTCATTTTGATTTGGTAAGCTTGAATAGAATTTGAGATTGATAATCATTATCGTTGTCTTTGCTTTGTTGCTATGTACTGTAGTGAAATATAGATAATTATTTAAATAGCACATAAAAATATAACAAATATGATATTAATTTCACCAATTCAATAATTTGCTTGTCTATCAAGCTTTTATATCAAGGAGGATATGTATGAAGAAGTCTATGTTTTTCAAATTAGTTGGTCTTATTGCAGTTCTGACTTTGATGTTAGCAGCTTGCTCAAATTCAAGTAATGAAGTAGCTAATAATGAGCCAAAACCTGCTGAATCCAATGGAAGTCAAGAGGTTACTGTGCCCACGACAGTTGAAATCACTGATGCCCATGGAACGGTTACTGTTCCTGTAAATCCAAAAAATGTAGTTGCTTTAGATAGCAGAACCTTTGAAACTTTAGCTGCTTGGGGAATTGAATTAGCAGCTGCTCCTAAGCCTGTAATGCCTGCGGACTCACCGTATGTAGCTGATAATTCAGTTCAAGATATCGGAAACCATCGTGAACCAAATCTTGAAATTCTAGCAGCCGCAGATCCTGATCTTGTAATTGTCGGCCAAAGATTTGCAGGTTTTTATGAAGATATAAAGAAAATAGTGCCAAATGCAGTTGTTATTGATCTTAATTTTGATGTTTCTGAGGCAGCTGCTACACCTGGAGAAAACTTAGTAAACGGACTTAAGAATTCTACACTCGCATTAGGTCAAATTTTTGATAAAAATGCAGAAGCTGAAAAATTAACAGCTGATTTTGATCAAGCGATCGAAAAGGCGAAGTCTGCCTATAATGGAACAGATACAGTTATGAGTGTGATCGTTTCTGGTGGAAATATTGGTTTTTCAGCTCCTCATTCTGGTCGTGTTTGGGGCCCAATGTATGAAATTTTCGGATGGGTTCCAGCATTAGAAGTTGACAAATCTTCTTCAGATCATCAAGGTGATGAAGTTTCTGTTGAAGCGATTGCCCAAAGCAATCCTGATTGGATTTTTGTACTAGATCGTGACGCTGCGGTATCTTCTACAGAGGGTGCAACTCCTGCTCAAGACGTTATTGATAATTCGCCTGCCCTTAAAAACACAAAGGCTGTTTCTGAAGGAAAGATTGTGTATGCACCAGACGATACTTATACAAATGAATCAATACAAACTTATCTAGAGTTATTTGAGAATCTTGCAAGTACTTTAGCTAAGTAGTGTATAAAGGAGTATGAGGCAGTGCCGAAGAATATAATACAAATAAATGCTGGGGTTGAGAGCGCTCAACCCCAGCGTTATAATCTCAATAAGATATGGACAAAACCCTTTATATTAGCGATTATAGTTGTTTTTATTTTAGGTATTATATCACTGTTTACTGGAGTTTATGATATACGAGGGCAAGACGATGGAATGGAAATGTTCTTCATCACTCGTGTTCCAAGAACAGCTGCACTAATGCTGACTGGAGCTGCAATGTCAATGGCAGGACTTGTCATGCAGCTTATTACACAGAATCGTTTGGTTGAACCTACTACAACAGGAACGATTGAATGGGCAGGTTTGGGGCTTCTTTTTGTTTATTTGTTATTTCCAGCGCCAACTTTAGTCCTAAGAATGACGGGGGCAATCATTTTTTCTTTTATAGGAACAATGATTTTCTTTTTGTTTCTAAGAAGAGTTAAACTACGCTCGTCTTTAATTGTTCCGATTATCGGGATGATGCTTGGAGCAATCATATCCGCGATTTCCACCTTTATTGGACTCGTTTTTCAAATGACACAAAATATTGAAAACTGGTTTGTAGGTTCTTTTGCTGCGGTTCAGGTTGGAAGATATGAGTACCTATGGATCATTGTTGTTGTTACTTTATTTATTTTTATTTATGCTAACCGATTGACTTTAGCTGGACTAGGAGAAGATGTTTCAACAAGTCTTGGAGTAAATTATAATAGGATCATTCTTATTGGTACTGGTCTTATTTCTTTTGCCGTTGGAATTGTTGCAGCTGTTATTGGAAATTTACCTTTTTTAGGTTTAATCGTACCGAATATTGTTTCCATGTATAGGGGAGATGATCTGAGGAGTAACTTGCCCTGGGTATGTGTGATAGGAATGGGCACGATAACTGTTTGTGACATCATTTCCCGAACAATTATAATGCCTTTTGAAGTACCTGTCTCTTTAATACTTGGAACAGTAGGATCAGTCGTATTTATTGTTATTTTATTGAGACAGAGGAGGCTACGATGAACGCATTAGAATATAGTAATAAAGAAAATTTCAAAATCGATTCTAGCCTTCATAATAAACATAGATCAGCCAGAGCTTTTCGTTCCAAGAAAGAAGAAAAACGTTATTGGATTTTGCTGATAGCATTGATTGCACTGGGCATTTTTTCTTCGTATGGACTTTTGGTTTATAACAATCCGGTTCCAGTAGATTCTCCTTCTTTTATCCCGGTTGTTAAAAGAAGGCTGGTAGCTCTTGGTGCGATGATTATTGCAGCAATTTGTCAGAGTTTGGCGACCGTCGCTTTCCAATCGATTACGAATAATAGGATTATAACTCCTTCACTTTTAGGCTTTGAAGCACTTTACTCAGCAATTCATACGAGTACCATGTTTTTCTTTGGTGTTGGTGCATTTATAAGCTTTACTGGTGTTGGATCATTCATATTTCAAGTTGTCCTTATGGTTTTGCTGTGTTTGATCCTTTATGGATGGCTGCTTTCTGGAAAGTATGGAAATTTACAGATTATGCTTTTGGTGGGAATTATTATTGGAGTTGGGCTGAGGTCTCTATCCTCTTTTATGAGAAGACTTCTTGCGCCGTCTGAGTTTGATATTTTACAGGCAAGATTATTTGCTTCTGTCAATAATGCGGATGCTGGCTATTTTCCTATTTCAATTCCAATTGTAATCATTGTAGCATTCCTTCTTTTTGCTTATTCCAAGAAATTAAATGTATTGTCACTTGGGAAGAATGTCTCCCCTTCTTTGGGAGTTAATCATAAATTTGGCGTAATTTATGCTCTTGTATTAGTTTCTATATTGATGTCCATTTCAACGGCTTTGGTTGGACCACTTACATTCTATGGATTTTTAGTTGCAACTTTGAGTTATCTAGCAGCGCCAACTTATGATCACAAATATATTTTTCCAATGGCTTTTGCTATCGGATTTTTGATAATAACGGGTGCATACTTTTTTATGTATCATGTATTCAATGCTCAAGGTGTTGTTTCAATTATTATCGAACTGTTTGGTGGAATAACATTTTTAATTGTAATCTTAAGGAAGAGGGCTCTATGATAAAGATTGATAATGTTAGAAAGTTGTATACTGATGAGGTAAAAATAGGACCTTTGGATATTACAATACCAAAAGCTGGTCTTACTTCTTTAATTGGGCCAAATGGCGCTGGAAAGTCCACGACACTTATGATGATCGGAAGACTTTTGAATATGGATGAAGGCCAAATTACGGTCGCCAATATGGATGTTTCTAAAACTAAATCAGAAGACTTAGCAAAAGTCTTGACTATTTTGCGCCAAGAAAACCATTTTGTAACCAAGCTTACGGTTAGGCAACTAGCTGGATTTGGGCGTTTTCCTTATTCAAAGGGAAGATTAACTAAAGAGGATGAGGCTATTATTTCTAAATATATCGATTTTTTAGATTTGACTAATCTGGAAGATAGATATTTAGATGAGCTTTCTGGTGGTCAAAGGCAAAGGGCATATGTAGCAATGGTTTTGTGTCAAGAGACTGAATATGTACTTTTGGACGAGCCTCTAAACAATCTTGATGTTGCTCGCTCTGTTCAAATGATGGAACATTTGAGGCATGCCGCTAATGAATTTGGAAGAACAATTCTGACTGTTATGCATGATATCAATTTTGCAGCCAAATATTCGGATAGAATTTGTGCTATGAAAGATGGACAAATTGCCGCCTTTGGAACAGTAGAAGAGGTTATGAACCCAGAAGTTTTGACAAATATATTTGAAACGAAAATAGAAATTATCGATGGTCCATATGGACCAATAGCTGTTTATTAGCATTATTTAATTGACTCAACTTTTGCAGCCAAATCTCTAAACAAGAACCCAATCTATTCAACAGCTACTTCTATATAGTGGCTGTTTTGCTTTTATTGGAGCTATAAAAAACACCGAATTTGCAATCTTCATCCGGTGTTTTTTTGGTAATTATATTAGGGGGTCTGCGTGATCAGACATTGAGCAAAACAGTGATTAAATGGTCACCAAGGGTTTCCACTAATCTTCCATTCGTCTATTTCAGTAGGATCGACTTTACACAGCTTACATATTAACAATCCCAAGGGCATTCTCGGTATTTTCTTGCCATATTCAATGTTCTGGTAATGCCTTAAAGAGCAATCCATATAAGTTTGGATTTCATTGACAAGCGACTCTTGGGTGAAATTAGCTGCTTCACGGGCTTCTTTTAATTTTACGATCGGTAACTCCTAATAGTCTTTATTATTAGATATTACCGAAGTATTTAATTAATTATCACGACCTTTAGGTCGTGGTGTAAACCTAACACTAAGAAAATAAAAAAGCCGATCGCAGGAGAAGACGGTTGGAGTAGGATCGTTCGTTTCAAACAAATCATGAATGTAAAAAATAATGGTTGCTCTGTTATTCATTTCTGAAATCAGTTGGATTATAATGAGGAAGGCAAAAACGTCCTGATTGTACAAATCAGATTACGAGGTGTCAATTTGATAAGAAATAAGGGGAGTCTACTTGGAAAGAACAGCACAACTTATCTTTGATCAATTGTTGATGCAATCCGGCAGCACGGTTTCTCTTGACGTTCGTTCTCGGTTTCCCGGGGGTCGTAATGTAGGTGGGAAATACAGCATCGCCGATCACAAGGTCACGATGTATGTCGGAGAAATCAAGAAGCAATGCTTAAGTCTCTTTGGATCGCTTGAAGCTTTTCCGCAGGTGCTGCGCATCGTCTTCGCCCATGAGCTTGGGCATGCTGAGGATGCACATCTCCAGGAGCTATCGGATCTTCTGGATCACTGCGACAATGAGCAGGAGCGGAAGAGGATTGCTCTTCGCATCGAAGAGAATGCCTGGAACTATGCGAAGATGCTTATTCCTGAGGAAGATCAAAGTATGATGCAGACCGTCATCTACTACTCATTGAAGTCTTATCGCGAAGCCATTGCTGGCGAGATCGCCTAAATGGATCGCCATATACATTTATTAAGTCAAGAATAGCCCCCGGCTGGAGAGCCGGAGGCTATCTTTATTATTCAATCGTAATATTCCCAGAGGTAGAGCGAACTTTAATGATGTCATGGTTCACATTAGGCGAATCCGGCGACTTGATATTTCCTGAAGAAGTTCTCAGGTCGTATATGCCTTGAAATTCTGGATCGGCAGAAAGTCTCACATTTCCGGATTGTATCGTGATATCCACTGTGTCCGAACGCTGATCCTTTATGGTGATATTGCCCGAAGTCGATTTAAAAGTTCCATTCCCAGTCCAGTTACCGACTTTAATGTTGCCCGAAGTCATCGCAGCCTGAATATCGCCTTGCAGGTTTTGAACTGTAAAATCGCCAGAGGTCATTTTGGAGGTTAATGAGCCCTGAAGATGATTAATCTCCACATTCCCTGAGGTTACCCTCAGCTCAGTGTCCGCCGCGATTTCCTCCAATGATATTTTGCCGGACAGTGCTCCTACTTGCAAGCGGTCGGCTTCTAGGTCTTTGCCTTCCAAATTCCCGGATTTCGTCTCAAGCAAAATTTCCTTGGCACGCAGTGCCTTGAAATTGCCATCGTTGGCCATCAGGTCGACAGTGATTTGATCCAGCGACTGTTCGGGATCGGCTAAAGCCACCGTAATTTGCTGAGTGGTTGAATTAAAGCCGAAGCTGAGAAAAGAAATGACCCGTTCTTCCCTTAATTGAAGAGCTAAGCTCTGATTCGCAATCTTCGTCTCCATTAATTTGTCAATCGACTGTTGCGGCAGATTTCCTCTCGATTCTACATAGTTCGTACCATCGGGGCTCGCAATAAATTCAAGCTCAACATTATAATCGCTATGGATGGAAAGGGACTTCAGCTCATTATCGCTAAACGTCCATTTCTGGGTATAGGGGGGCTGTTCTTCCCCGAAGTTGAAGCCTTGATAGAACATCCCGCCAATGCCCAGAATGACGAGAATGGTCGCTATAAGGGTTAATCCTTTTTTATTCATTGGTATTGTCTCCTTTGGCGACTCGGACGTTCCATGCCCAATAAGACGCACTTAATTTAATAAGGTTCGAGTACAGATAACGCGTGGCGACGGCGAGAAGGATGCCGATGCCGATCATCGCCAGCACGGCAAAGGCTTTTGTAAGGTGAAATGCGTCGTTAAATATATACTCGAGAAGCAGGGCAGCAGGGCTCAGTATACCGGCAAGCGCCGTTACAGCGACAGCCAGGCCCAAGGCCCAAAATGCAGTCAGCAAGGGCAGCATAACCAGGTTAAGGAAGAACAGTCCGGTATAGACCGCTGAAGTCATCAACCGATGGCGATTGTTCGTTTTTGCCGCTGGGGCTGGAGCCGTCTGACCCTCGGGTCGGTCGCCGAACCAATATAATGGATGCTGAGGGTTAACCCGGTTTTCTAGAGCCTCCTGGGCCAGCTCAACCGGATCACCCAGCTCACGGACAATATCTTCTTCCGTCCTGCCGTTCTGAAGTCCAAAAGCAAAATGGGCTTCATAGTCCTCCATCAACTCGCTGCGTTCCTCTGGGGGCAGCATCGATAAATGGGAGCTGAGCAATGAAATAAATTCGCTCTTCTTCATAGACGGTTTCCTCTCTCGATTAAATTGGATACGTTGCTCACGAATCGTTTCCATTCAATCACCAACTTCTTCATGTGAATTTCCCCTTGGGGGGTCAGTTTATAATATTTGCGGGGAGGGCCCTCGCTCGATTCCTGCAAATACGTTGTGCAATGCCCCTCGTTCACGAGTCTTCGCAGCAGTGGATACAATGCGCCTTCCGCCACTTCGATATGCTCGGAGACGGATTGGGCTAACTCATATCCATAGCGATCCTTCTCATGGATGAGTACTAGCACGCAGATTTCCAAGGCGCCTTTTTTAAATTGGATACTGATATCCAAATGCCATCGCCTCTTTTTCATATATATTAGTGGTATTCTTAAGCTGACTTCCCTCTATATACTATCATCCAGTACTGAATAAAGCAAGATACCTAAAGTGGAAAAAAAGGCACCGCCCGGTGCCTTTTTACAGCTTGGTTCAGTCCGTGGATAATTCCATCCTGAGGATAGCTATGATCCGTTACCAGACTCTTGACTGAGTAGCGGCAGATTCTCTATTGCCGGTCCTTCCAGCACTTCTCCTTTATAGTTGAATCTTGAGCCATGGCAAGGGCAGTCCCAGGAGCGTTCGGCATCATTCCATTCGACTTCGCAGCCAAGGTGCGTGCATGTCGTATCGACGATGAATAATCGGCCTTCGGCGTCTTTGTAACCGCCGGCTCGTTTGCCAAGATGCCGCACGACTCCTCCTTCATCGGTCTTTAATTCATCCGCCTTGCGGTGGATCAGTTCGATTTTCCCAGATACCCATTCTTTGGCTACATCCGCGTTTTGCACAGTAAAGTTCTTGATTCCGGGGTTTGCTTTGAAGCGGGAAGGCTTGTAAAGATCCGTAAACTTGTTGCCGTGTCCCATAATCAGATCGCGGAACACCAGGGCGGCTACTGTGCCGTTAGTCATCCCCCATTTCGCAAAGCCGGTTGCTACAAGCACATTACCCTCGTCCGCGGTGATTGCTCCGATATAAGGGACTTCGTCCAGCGTGATCAGGTCTTGGGTGGACCAGCGATAAGGAATGCGCTTGGCCCCGAAAAGCTGGCCGCCGAAACTTTCCAGCTCCTCGTAATGCTTGAACGTGCATTTGCCTTTTCCTGTTTTATGTGATTCTCCTCCGACCAGAATAACCTGTGTCCCTTCCAGCAGAGCTGATCTCAGGGAGCGCTTAGGTTCACCGCAATTAATGTACATGCCTCTCTCCAACGGGATTTCCGGCTCGATTGCAACCACATACGAGCGTTCGGCATGCAATCTCGTGAAGTAGAATCCGCCTCCGTCATAGAACGGAAAGTGGGAGGCAGAGATCGCATATTTGCAAGTAATGGTGCATCCATTCTCCGCCTTGAGCCGTCGCCGTCCATCTCCGGTATTGTCAGCTGCATCTTCCATTGTCGTATTCTCATAGAACACTCCTCCGTTGGCAATAATCGAGTCGACGAGGGCACGCAAGTAATGAAGCGGATGGAACTGAGCTTGATTTGGCAGCCGGATTGCCCCATGGACTGCTAGAGGGATCGGCAGTGATTCGCACCATTCACCAGGCAGGCCCAATTGTTCGTAAGCTTCCCATTCCTTGCGAAGCTGCTCGGCCTGTTCCTCGGAATCGGCATATAAATAAGCATCCTCCTGCTGCAATTGGCAGTCGATTTGATGCTCCTCTACCGTGGATCGTATGAACGAAAGGGCTTCCTCGTTCGCTTCGTAATATAATTTGGCTTCTTCATCACCAAAATGCTTGCGCAGCTTATCGTAGATTAGGCCGTGCTGGGCAGTGATTTTTGCCGTTGTGAATCCGGTGGTTCCGTCGAGAATTTGAGCCGCCTCCACTACGGTAACCTTAAACCCTGCTTTGGACAGAAGATAAGCGGTGGTAATGCCCGTAATTCCAGCGCCGATGATGGCGATGTCGGTCTGAACGTCCTTTTCAAGCTTGGAAAAAGCGGGCAAATCTGTGGTATGTCTCCACATCGATTGGGGGAACTGGGGCAATGCCCCCCGATTGTATTCTTGGTTATTCATCAGCAACCTCCTCGAATAAGTACTTGTTCATCATTATTACCACGTTAGCTGGTAAATAAAGCATTGACGGGTGAAGGCATCCTTCTTTTTGCAAGGCGACGTAGTCCCTATTTTGCGCATTCGCATGAAAAAGAGTCCGTTAGCAAATAATGGGGATATGTTAAGGGACAGGAGCTGCCAGACATGAAGCGCAATCAATTTATCGGAAGAAGCAGACGCCAATCTCAAGACGAACGAAATAAAAGTGAAAGCGAGAACAGCAGCCATACCGATATGGGAGGCGAAATGGCTCGGAATCAGGATGATGCAAGCTCTCAGAGCAGTGCTAGCTATCAGCAACATGCAGGCGTACAGAACCATGCTGGATCTCAGCAAGCCGGCACTCAGCAAACTGGCTCACAGGGCGCTTCAAGTTCGCAGAATGCACAACTGACGGGCAATAAGGTCATTTCTGGGGATTTGCAGCAGACAGTGCAGCGGATTCAGCAAGAAACCGGAGATAGCGCGGATATTGTCATCCGTAAGATGAGTGTGAATGGACAGAAATCTGTTCCTATGGTTGTCATATATTTAAATGGATTAAGTGATCCAATGATGATCAATTCCTTTGTGATGGAGTCCATAACGGGCATGGAGCAAGAAGAGGCGAAGGATTCGGAGACTCTGCTGGATCAAATGAAATCCCACTTTCTGTCCCTGGGAGAAGCCAACATAGTTTCGGAATGGAACGATGTTATTTTAGCTATCCTATCGGGGGATACAGCGATTTTTCTCGAGGGGAGCACTCGGGCCATCGTTGCCGGAACCCGGGGCGGAGAATGGAGGTCGATAACGGAATCAACCAATGAGCTGGTCGTTCGGGGGCCGAAGGACAGCTTTGTTGAGTCGATTGCAACAAATATATCTCTTATTAGACGGAGAATCAGGAATACGAATTTATGGCTGGAAACGATGAAGATCGGTGAAGTTACCCATACACATGTGGCAATGATGTATATCAAGAGCATGTCTGATCCCAAGCTTATTGAGGAAGTCAGGGAGCGTCTTGCGAACATTCAGCTTAACGGGGTTCTGGAATCGGGTTATATCGAAGAGTTTATTCAGGATAAGACCTTTACTCTGTTTCCTACGATATACAATACGGAGAGGCCGGATACTGCGGCTGGTCATTTGCTGGAGGGACAAGTAGTCATCATTGTGGACGGGACGCCGTTCGTCCTGATTTTGCCGACTGTATTCGGCCATTTCTTTCAATCTCCAGAGGACTATGCCCAGCGTTTTGATATCAGCATTCTCATGCGTATGATCCGCTATCTCAGCTTTATCGTGCTCGTGCTTGGCCCAGCCTTATATATAGCGCTGACGACGTTCCACTATGAGATGATTCCCTCCCCTCTTCTGACCAGTCTGCTTGCTCAGCGGGAGGGCGTCCCCTTTCCAGCATTCGTAGAGGCCTTGTTGATGGAGGTTACCTTTGAACTGCTGCGCGAAGCTGGGCTGCGCATGCCTCGGGCTATTGGGCAGACGATCTCGATCGTGGGCGCCCTTATTCTCGGACAAGCGGTAGTTGAAGCAGGCCTCATTACCCCTGGGATGGTCATCGTCGTTGCATTGACCGGGATCGCGAGCTTTGCGCCGCCCTCCTACAGCATAGCTGTGGCGGGCCGCTTGATTCGGTTTCTCTTCATGGTTCTGGCCGGCATGTTCGGCTTATATGGCATTACCCTGGGAATTCTTATGCTGGTCGTTCATATGAATAGCTTACGCTCTTTCGGCGTGCCGTATTTAGCCCCGATTGCTCCATTTGTTCCGAAGGATCAGAAGGATTCTTTACTGCGCATGCCTGCTTGGATATTAAGAACGCCGCCTAGCAAAATCAAAGAGCAGCATCAGATCCGTGAAGGGCGAAACAAAGACTCTATAGGAGCAAATCAACAGCAGGGTCAGCAAAACCAGCAAAACCAGCAAGCCCAGCAAAACCAGCAAGCCCAACAAGGCCGGCAGGGTCAACAGGATCAGCAGAGCCAGCAAGATCAACAAGGGGTTTCCGATCATGGTATATGAGAAACACCGCTTATATCCTAGCAGGAGGACTGTCCATATGATGATGAAAAGGATGATAGGTGCCGCTTTGATTTTGTGCTGTGCTGCACTGTTAACCGGATGCTGGGATGCTCTTGAATTGAACCGCCGAGCGATCGTGGCGGGTATTGGCATCGATCATACGCCTGAGGCCGAGGATCAATTTATGATCTCTTTCCAGGTCGTCATTGCCGATGAGATTTCAGGCAAAACGGGACGTGGAGCAACGCCTACTTCAATCTACAACGGAACGGGGCGGACGATCAGCGGAGCAATCCGCAATGTTTCCCGCAAAGTGCCGCGTCTGACTTCTACGGCGCATGCCCGGCTTATTGTTATATCCGAGGCAGTTGCCCGTCGAGGCATTGCGGAGATTATGGACTTCCTCGATAGAGACTCTGATATTCGGCTGACGGCTGATGTGGTCATAGCGAAGGGAGACGTGAGGGCTAAAGATGTGGTAGCCACATTGATGCCGATCGGCAAAATTTCAGCGTACTCCCTCTCGCAGAAGGTGGAGTTAGCATCGGGGCAATTGGGCGCCAACTATCAGATGGAAATCGACGATATTTTACGTGATTTGCTGACTCCGGGCGGAGGACCCGTCATTAATAGCCTAGAGGTGATTGGCGACGTAATTGAAGCGGGGAAGAAGAGCAACCTGGAGACTGTGGAAAGCTCCGGAATTGTTGTAGTTGGCGATTTGGCTATTTTTAAGGACGATAAGCTGGTGGATTGGCTAAATCGAGACGAGAGCCGAGGAATGGTATGGATCAAAAATAAAACGAAAAAGACGTCGCTGTTCATTGACTCCGATCGGGAATTTGGCGACATTGCGGTTGACGTGATTCGTTCCAAGACTGGCTTGAAGGCGCAGTTGAGCGATCCGTCGCATCCGGTTATGCAGGTTAGCGTTAACGCCTTATTGTCGATCAGGGAAGTCGATACCCATGTCGATTTGCGCAATCCCGAGGTGCTTCATTTTATAGAACAGAAGGCGAATGAGGTGATCGCTAAGGATCTGCGAAGTGTCGTCCAAAAAGCCCAATCGGCAAAAAGCGATGTCTTTCGCTTCGGAGAAGTGATAGAGCGTCAAAGCCCGACGGCATGGAAGGAAATCAAGGAACGCTGGGAAGATCTGTTCCCTCAACTGGAGGTCGAGTACAAAGTAAATTCAGTTATTCAAAATACGCAAATGCGGGATCGCTCCTTTAAGTATAATCAGGACTCCTAGGGAGGTGAGGCGCCATGGAAAAGATCAAAATAACTCCCCTGCAAGTATTCGCGCTAATGCTGCTGTTCCAGCTCGGAACGGCACTCGTTGTCAATCTGGGACTGGAGGTGCATAAAGATGAGTGGCTGGCGATTTTGTTAGGCCTCGCTATCGGTCTTCTGCTTTATGCGGCCAATTCCATGCTTTACTTATGGTTTCCCAAGATGCTTCCTACCGAGTATTTTAAAATACTGCTTGGCAAATACCTGGGAACGCTGCTTGGCATCGTCTACACGGTATTTTTCCTGAATAAAGCGTCAAGGGATTTGCTAGATGGCGGGCTGCTGGTCATCTCTTCAACCTTACGTGAAACGCCACTGTTTATCGTTAATTTGCTTATGATGATTACTGTAGCTTATACATTGCATAAAGGACTTGAAGTTCTGGCGAGGACGGCACTGATCTTCATGGTGATCATTGTTGTGATTGGTATGCTCAGTCTGCTGTTGATTGGATTTGCGAATATTATCGACATCAACCGGCTGCTGCCCATATTAGGAGACGGAATCGGGCCGCTGCTTCAATCGGTACCGCGAAAAAACTATCAGTTTCCCTTTGCTGAGGCTATTGCGTTCAACATGCTGCTGCCCTTTTTGAATGATGCCAAGAAAGGGGTTAGAGCTGGGTATTTGGCAATCGTTTTTGCCGGTTTTATTTTAAGCTTGACCGTAGCGATGACGATTTCCGTTCTAGGTGTCGATATTGCCGAGAGATCGCTGTTTCCCTTACTGGCAACGATCGGCAAAGCCTCGATATCTGACTTTATTCAGCGGCCGGACATATTCGTTGTGATGACGCTGATCATCGGCGTTTTCTTTAAAATCAGCATCTATTTTTATGCGGCGCTTGTCGGGATATCGAATATTTTCAACATCCCGTACCAGAAGCTCATATATCCTTTGACTCTCATTGTTTTGGCTTCGACGGCTTGGCTTACCCGATCCACTAGCGAGCACTTAATGAAAGGGAGCAAAGTGTTGTACTTGGTTGACCCCATATTTTACATTGTGCTGCCGCTTGTTGTTCTTATAGCAGCTATGGTCTACAAGCTCATTTCTCGTTTAAGAGCCGGAACCGGAGCTGCTTCCGGAGCTGGAGGGGGAGGTACTGCCAGCGGAGGGGGTACTGGAGCTGAAGCTAGTTCCCGAGCCGGAGACGAAACTGCCGGAGGGGGCGCTGGCACTGGAGGCGCCGCTGGAAGCTGAGGTGGCCGTGCCGGATGACGCTGCTGGGTCGCTAGAAGGATTTCGGGACTGCTTATAACTGCGATACAGGTCGGGTGCGACCAGAAGGAGCAGCAGCGCGCAGGCTGTCCATCTTTCCGCTCCTGTAAAAAAGGACTGCTGCCAATTTACGAAGACCGTATTCCATGGCAAGCCGACGCGAATGTCAATCCATATGCTGTATAGAACGCATAATAGGAGGAAGAGAATCGAAATGGCATATTTTTTCATAATCATGGACGGTTCATCCTTTCTCATGTTTAATGATTTTATTATGGAAGAAACGCGGCATTCCCATACAGGGCTTGCTCTAATCCGATCGAATTGAACCTCTGCCAGCGGGACGCCATGCTTGACGAATCGTGTAATAAGACTTATACTAATTCTAAAAACAAATCGTAAGGAATGATTCTATATATGAAATCACTAAATTTAACGACGCAGCGTAAAGCGGTCTATGATGTTGTCCGCAACGCGGACGATCATCCGACTGCTGCGGAAGTGATGAATCGCCTAGTTGAACAAGGGTATAACTTTGCCTATGGCACAGTATACAATTCACTCCGATATTTAACCGACAAAGAGCTGATCCGGGAATTGAAGCTTGGCGAGGCTGCCAGCCGTTATGACGCCAAACTGGATGATCACCAGCATATTTTGTGCGAAGTATGCGGGAGAGTGGATGAAGTGATGACAAAGGTTCCGGAGAAGTGGAGTGCGTCGGTTGCCAAGGAGACCGGGTATGACGTGCATCATGCCCATGTTGTATTTGGGGGGGTGTGCCAGTCATGCAGGCAGAAGAAATAAAGCAAAGAGTCCAGCCGGGAACCGTTGCCCCCTATAGACATCCTGGCAATGAGCTATCCTACAACGAGGAATTGATGGGCAGTATTCCGATGGCATGCCCAACGACGCAGCGTGTCATCCTTGTCAGCCCATTTCCAAGCGAAATTTATGAGTTGGTTAGAGACTTGTCGGTGGGCTGCTTCGATGTCCTTATGTTCCACCATTGGGAACAAGGAATACGCAATGCATCGGCCGCTGATCTTGTCATTTTCGACCTGACATCCTATCGCGGCCAGGAAGAGGCGGCGTTGATCACATCACGAATGCTGCAGGATCTGGAGAGCGTTCCGTCGCTGCTGCTCGTTAATGAAGCGATGTTGTCGCAAATGAATCAAAGCTTAATGAATTTGGAGCTTCTTGTTTGGCCGGCTTCACCGAACGAGATTTTGTATCATGTACAGCGAATCATTCGTACGAGCAATCATCGGCCAGCGGCTTCCAAAGCTTTGCCGGCAGCGAGCACAGTTATTTTCAAGGATCTATGGATTGATCGCAAGAAAATGCAGGTATATCGCGATGGCACAGCTATTGAATTCACGAAGACAGAGTACGAGCTGCTAATGAAGCTTCTGGATCATGAAGGGAGCGTCTTGTCCCGGGAAGAGCTGCTGGCAGACGTCTGGGAAACTTCGTTTACGGGCGGCAGCAATGTCGTAGATGTTCATATCAAGAGCTTGCGCAAGAAGCTTGGCGACCGGGCGGTGAACCCGACTTATATTGCTACCGTTCGCGGGGTGGGATACCGACTGGCTGATTAATGGGCATACTTGACAAGAGGCAGTCCCAGAAGTAATTTGTTCAAAGCAGGAACAGATGAAACGAGCAACACTCATTCACTTTTACGATGGATTTCATGTCGTTGGAGTAAAGGAAATTGCCAATCATGAATGGATTCTTGATTATAGCTGCATACAATCCATCTAATCCCTTAAGCAAGCATTCGTTTAGAGCATAATTAGATACATGAAATCCATTTATTGTGTGACCTGTATGGCAGGTTAGTATATCCAACAGTTTATATAGGAGGACTTAAAGAATGGGATGCAGGTAAGGGCGAAAATTGATTCCGAAGAAACAGAGAGCTTTTTGAAAGAAGCGGGGGGCACTCTGCCATCTATGATCACTTTCGGGACAGGCCCTTTTTTTGCGATTTCTTAAAGAGGAAAATATGCGGTTTATGTCGAATGTTAAAGCATAAACATTAAATATAAAGCGGGTCAATTTTTAAAGGAAAGGAACCTGTATAAATGAAAAATCGCATAACACTCTCTCTATTCCTTGCTAGTGTGTCAGTTGCCATCGTTCCTATTGCACTGATGTTAGTATGGAGTAATTCATCGTGGTGGGTCGTTGGTGGGATATCTGTTGCCGTTGCTCTGTTGGCAGCTTGGCTGCTTTCTCGGGGGATTACGGGGCCGCTCCATCGTTTGAGCGAGTCTATTCTACAGATCAGCCGGGGAGACCTGTCGGAGCGGGTAAGCGGCGCCAACCGGAATGATGAGATCGGCACGGTGGCGAAACGGCTTCAGGAGGCTGTCGATAATTGGAATGTTATGATGGCAGAAATGCGGAAGGCGTCCAGCCAGGTTAACTTATCGGCAAACCAGCTATCAGCCAGTGCAGACCAAACGACCAAGGCGATCGAGCACGTAACCTTGGCGATTCAAGAGGTTGCGTCCGGTAGTGAACGTCAGATGCACAATATGGAAGAAGGCGTAAATGGGGTCGAGGATATATCGCGTCAGGCAGCGGCTATCTCGGGTCATATACAAGATGTGACTCAATCGATGGAGCAGACGACAGCGGTTGCCGAAGAAGGAAATACGTCCGTAATTAGCGTTGTAGAGAAAATTGAGCATATCCACCAGACGGTGGACGAGCTTGGCGCAGTGATTCAAAATTTGAGCGAGCACACTGAGAATATCGGCGGAATCGTTGGCGTCATTACGGGAATCGCTCAGCAGACCAATTTGCTCGCCCTAAACGCTTCTATTGAAGCCGCAAGAGCGGGCGAGGAAGGCCGCGGTTTTGCCGTCGTAGCCGCTGAAGTTCGCAAGCTTGCTGAGGGATCCGAGAACTATGCCCATCAGATCGAGGATCTGATCAGCGGAATCCAGTCGGAGGTAAGGCAGGCGCTGGAATCGATGGAAAATGCAAAGAGGGGCGTGGAAGAAGGAATTGTTGCCGTCGATATTTCCGGCCGCAGCTTCTCGCGAATCCGCAGAGCTGTCCGGGGAGCCGCAGACAAGATCGAAGAAGTATCCGGAGCTGCCAAGGAATTGACGGCTGGAGCCGATAAAGTATCGGAAACGATATCCGATATACGCAACATCACGGAGGATGGCTCCGAGAACATAGGAACGATTTCGGCTGCTGCCGAAGAGCAGTTGGCTTCCATTCAGGAAATTGCCTCCTCTACAAGCCAGCTATCTTCCATCGCCAGACAACTGGAGGAAATGGTCGGCAAGTTCAAGTTACAAAAGTCATGAAATTGTAATAAAATAGGGGAGAAAAGACTAGGTTGTCCTGCGAGTCATTGTGAATGACAGTTGGACAGCCTTTTTTTGTCGATGATACATTTCCGCTAATCTGTTTATGATTCGAAAGTTGGATGCATAAATGTTCCAGCGGGAATTCATTCTAACGAGAAAGATGCAATAGAACGATTTACTTAGACCTCGGTGTCGTTTAAGCTAATGTTAAACAAAGCTGTTTAAAGATAGCTTAAGACGGGGGTAGAGATGGTGGCTAGAAGATTAGAAGGCAAGCGAATTGCGCTTACCGGGCCTCGCCGTGCGGAGGAATTAGGCAAGCTGATCGAGAATATGGGGGGGATTCCGTTATATCGTCCAGCGCAGGGAACTGTATTTTTGGATGATGAGAAGCTGCGCCAGGGCATTCAGACGTGGGTTAATCATCCGCCGGACTGGTCGATTTTTACGACGGGAATCGGGCTGAATGCATTGTTTGATATGGCCGAGGAGATGGGGCTTCTGGATGCATTGCTCGACAACCTCTCCAAGTCGCATATTGCCGCGCGAGGATATAAGACGGTAAACGTATTGAAGAAGCGCGGACTGTCACCGCATGCCAGGGACGATGACGGCAGCACGGATGGACTGATCCGGGAGCTGGCCGCATATGATTTGAAGGATAATACGGTTTTGCTTCAGCTATACGGCGATCCCGCCCCGAAGCTTGTAGCCTGGTTGGAGGAGCAGGGAGCCTCCTGCACGGAAATTTTGCCTTACCGCCATATTGCTCCGCCGGAGGAGGCCTTGGATCGGTTGTTATATGACATCATTGAGGCGCGTGTTGACGCCGTATCCTTCACAAGCAGTCCACAGGTGAGATTTCTGCTGGGATATGCAGAGCAGCAGGAGCGTCTCGATGATCTTATAACTGCGCTGAAGGGCTCGGTCATCGCCGTAGCCGTAGGGAAGGTGACGGCTCAAGGATTATACGAAGCCGGTATTCCGCGTGTAGTGGCTCCAAAAGAGGAACGAATGGGCAGTATGATTGTCGAGCTGGCACGCTATTACGCTGGCGAAAGCGATCCCCTGCTGGCAGTAAAATAACTCTTTGGCAGGGAACTTAACAGACAGGAGGAGCAAATCATGAATAAGAAAAAAGCGCTGCTGATCGGAGATTACACTCATCCTAAATTTTATCCCCTGCAAGGGGTGGATCGGGAAATTACCCATATTTTAAATGATCATTTTTCGGTACAATGTACAGAGAACAATCATATGCTCGAGGAAAGCAATCTGCAGTCGTTCGATCTATGTATTTCCTATCATGACAGTTGGAGAGAGAAGCTGTCTTCCAAGCAGACCGCGGGCCTTCTGTCTTGCATCAGCGGTGGACGGGGCCTGCTCATCCTTCATAACGGTATTGTATTGCAAAAAAAATATGAGCTTGCCCAACTTATCGGCGCCAGAAACACAACGCATCCGTCCTTGCGAAAATTAGAAATGCGCGTCGCTGCGACGGATCATGACATTATGCAGAATATTTCGGCTTTTGAGATTGAGGACGAGCCGTATCAATTTGAATTCGATCCGTTTAGCGAAACGACCGTCTTACTGGAATATGAGATGGATGGAGAATGGCACCCCGCAGCATGGGCGCATTCCTATGGGCTCGGCCGTGTAGTTTATCTGCTGCCGGGACGTGATCAGGCCGTATTCCAGCATCCGGAATATCGCAAGGTTGTGCTGCAGGCTGCGAAGTGGGCGGCTCGGTCGCCGGGCTGAGACTGCTTCAGTGAATGTAGGGTTGAAGAAAATCGATGTGACGAGATATAACGGATTGTAGATCCTAAAAAGGCCGGAACGCTGATTGGATGGGCGGGTTCGGTCTTTTTAAATCAGGAATAACAAAATGACGAGGTGGATATATTTGACAACTTTTGATGGATGGGGCGTTTCGCCTGAGCTGATTCATACGTTACAGAGTCATGGCATTAGCCATCCGACGCCAGTGCAGCAGGAAGCCATACCTGTGCTGCTGGCAGGGGAGGACGTTATCGTGCAAGCCCAGACGGGAACGGGGAAAACGTTAGCCTTTCTGCTGCCGATCATGGACAAGCTGAAGGCAGATCGTCCTGATGCGCAAGCTTTGATTATTACGCCGACGCGGGAACTGGCCATTCAAATCACGGCGGAGGCACGCAAACTGGCGGCTGCCCGCGAAGGCATATCCATTCTAGCTGCCTACGGGGGACAAGATGTGGAGCGGCAGCTGCGCAAATTGCAAAATGGCACTCAGTTGGTCATCGGTACGCCGGGTCGTTTGCTGGATCATTTGCGCCGCGGCTCGCTTACGCTGGGAGCAGTGCGAATGCTGGTGCTTGATGAAGCAGATCAGATGCTGCATATGGGATTCCTTGCCGAGGTAGAAGCAATTATCCGCATGGTTCCAAACAGCCGGCAGACGATGCTGTTCTCAGCGACGATGCCGGATAACGTGAAGCGGCTTGCCAAGACTTACATGAATCGTCCCCGGGACATTCGGATTGCGGAAACCTCACGCATTACTCTGGACAGCATTCGGCAAATTGTTGTGGAATGCACAGACCGGGGCAAGCAAGGGGCATTAATCGAGATGATCCGATCTCATCGTCCGTATTTGGCGGTCATATTCTGCCGGACGAAGCGGCGGGCGAGCAAGCTCAACGAGGCTCTACAGGAGGCAGGCTTTGCTTCGGACGAGCTGCACGGCGATTTGTCTCAATCGAAACGGGAGCAAGTCATGCGGGCGTTTCGCGAAGCGAAGCTGGAGCTGCTTGTGGCTACTGATGTCGCTGCGCGCGGGATCGACGTAGAAGGCGTAACCCATGTATTTAATTATGATATTCCTCAGGATGTGGACAGCTACATCCACCGGATCGGCCGTACCGGCCGAGCTGGCGAGAAGGGGGTAGCGATAACCTTTGCTTCCCCAAGAGACATCGATGCGCTGCGTAATATTGAGCGAGGCATCGGTCTAAAGCTGGAACGGCAGCGCCAGGACAAGAGTGGAACAGCAGTCGTGGTAAAGGAGCAGACCGCAGGGAAGCGGGAGTCCAAGGATGGGGCCGGAAGAGGAAGAAGGCCGGAGGGCAGGAAGACGACAGGTGGAAAAACGAATGGAGGACGTCGGAGCTCTGGAAATGAGAGCAGTGGACGGGGGCGTACAGCCTCAACATCTGGACGGGCTCAGGGCGGTAAGAATGGAAGCGGAAGAGGCGGACGTGCTGACTCTTCTCCGCGGGGAGACGGCGGAGGCAGAAGCGGCGGAAGAGAACGCAGCGGGCGGCGAGGCCGCTAAATAGCGGTGCGTGAAAATGAAAGGCAACATAATGGCTCTAAAGTACGTTTAAAGAGTAGATATATCGCCCCTACCTATGGGGAAGGGGGAAGAGGGGAGAGCGTAAAGTGAATTACCGGAAGATGTCGTTATCAGTGATTTTAGTTTGTTTGCTAGCAGCAGTTGTCATGACCGGATGCGGCAAGGCTGGCTCTACAAAGCCGGATAATTCTGGGGTTATAGGGTCTAACGTGAATCCGTCAAATGACGGCGAGAATAAGGGAGCTGCCGAGGAGGAGCCGAAGGAAGGCACGGGGCAGGATGCTGAGCACAATGGGACGCAAGAACCGGGTGAAGGCTCTAGCACAGTAGACAAGGCAGCGGCTGCGGATCCTGACAGCGTTGCCGTACTCGTCAATAAGGAGTTGGCCCTTCCAGAGGATTATGAGCCTTCTGATCTGGTTTACCCGGATGTCCGCTTCATATTTAAAGAGAAGATCGAGAAGCGGATGATGCGAAGTGAAGCCGCCAAGGCGCTGGAGGAGATGTTCGCCGGGGCAGAAGCGGATGGGGTCTACCTCGCAGGTGTGTCCGCCTATCGTTCCCACAGCACTCAGAGATCCTTGTTTAACCGTTACGTGGAGAGAGACGGAGAAGAAAAGGCAAAGACGTATAGTGCCGTTCCAGGGCATAGCGAACATGAGACTGGGCTAGCTATCGATGTATCGGGAAGCGATGGCAAATGCGCGGCCGAGGACTGCTTCGGGGGAACGAAGGAGGCCGAGTGGCTTGCACAGCAATCCGCTGAATATGGATTTATTATTCGTTATCCTGAAGGCAAAGAATCCATTACAGGCTATAAGTACGAGCCCTGGCATTTGCGTTACGTCGGCAAAGAGATTGCGGCGGATATTTTTGCAAGAGACATTACGTTAGAGGAATATTACGATGCGGTTCCGGTATCCGGGACGCCTTAAGTTTCTAAGGGTTGGGCTCAAGCGCTATTCGGGCGAACGGATCGAGCTGGCTCAAGGAATAGGTTTGAGCGAAGAAATGATGGCTAAGCGGCGGCGAAGATTGGCGACTACTTTGCTGCGAACGAAGAGCCGTGCAAACGAGAACAAGAATTGCTTCAGGAATTATGGAGGGCCGGCGGCAGGAGCATCGCCATGCTTTGGCTCATATTCTAGTACCACTTGCCAACTCAACGCAATAAACGGTTTATGAAAAAGGTGATTCCTTGGAGAATCCCCTTTTTTTCATGCAAAATAGGAATGATCGCCCATAAAACAGTTGACAAATGATAATGATTATCAGTATCTTTAGAGCAGAGGATTTTTAGCTTAGATCATGGTCGGGTTATGTTCATATAAATAATCAATATATCGTAATTCGGAAAGGGAGATCGTTATGGTGGCATTAAATACATCCCACTTAAATATCGCTTATGGAGACCGTCTCATTGTAGAAGATCTGAACATCAATATCCCTAATGGGAAAATTACCGCTCTTGTCGGGGCTAACGGATCGGGGAAATCGACGGTGCTGAAGACAATGGCCCGGATTCTGCAACCTAAGGGCGGAGCCGTACTGTTGAACGGAAAATCCATTCATAAGCAATCGACCCGTGAAGTGGCGAAGCAGCTGGCAATTCTGCCCCAAAATCCGACGGCGCCTGACGGCCTAACGGTATATGAGCTGGTGTCGTACGGCCGTTTCCCGCACCAGAAGGGCTTTGGCAGCTTGAAATCAGAAGATAAGCAGGTTGTCGATTGGGCGATTAACGCCACCGGGATGAATGAGTTTGCGGATCGGGCGCTGGAACAGTTATCCGGGGGACAGCGGCAGCGGGCATGGATAGCTATGGCGCTTGCCCAGGAGACGGATATTCTATTTCTGGATGAACCGACGACCTTTTTGGATATGGCTCATCAGCTTGAAGTCTTGCAGTTGCTTGAGCAGCTGAATGCGGAGTCCAGCCGAACCATCGTCATGGTCGTGCATGACTTGAATCATGCGGCAAGATATGCCCATCACATGATTGCAATCAAGAAAGGGCAAGCCATCGCAGAAGGAGCACCGGCAGAAGTGGTAACGTCCTCGGTTTTGCGAGAAGTATTTGGCATCGAAGCCGATATAGTAACGGATCCGCGCAGTGGGGTTCCGCTATGCCTTCCGTATGAATTGTACCGGGTAGCCGAAAGCAAAGGGCAGCTCCCGAAGAGCAGCGTTCTTACCGGTGAAAAGGTAGCCGCATATTTATAGCCGCTAAGGCATTTATGCAGCCGACCGCCGTCATGCAGCGAAGCGCCTCGCGCGGGAGCGGCGCGTGGTGCGAGAATACGGCAGGCCAAAGCAGGAGGAGAATATGGATCGACAGGCTATCGACTATCAATTTCTAGAGCAGCATTGTCACGTAGTCCGTGACTATAGAGAGCAGGCCATCTTCACGATGGAAGGGAAGGACTTCCTAGACCGGCAATGTGCGGAACGGTTTCTGACTCAGTACCAAACCGAAATCAAGGGGCTCGATGTCCAGGTTGCAGCGACGTATTTTGCGGCAAGCTGGCGAGTTCTTTGCACGGCGCTGCATTATATGGTTTCATTAACGAGCTCTCGCTTAGACTTCAAATTGGAGAACTTAACGTTACAGATCGTCCTGGTGCGTCAATTTCCGACGATCTTTTTCGTGCTGCATGATGATGCAGAGCAGAAATGGCCCGAAGGGGATGCAAGCGAGTGGCGGGAAGAGCAACTGGGCTGCTTTTACAAGGAGACGCTGCGGCCGATTATGGAGGCGGCAGCCGACATATCCAAGCTTCCCGTAACACAGCTGTGGGGACAGCTGCCTCTGGGTGTGGTTTATTATCTTCAGCAATTAGCAAACCGGTTGGAATCCGAGGAGCAGCGTGACCTGCTAAGGGAAGACTATGAATATGTAAAGACGATTTCGGCCGATTGGTTTGGTATTAAGCGTAATCCGTTTGTTCTAAAGGAAATTATGGTGGATAATCCCTATGTGCATGGCGAGAAGATGCCTTTAAAGCCGACGTGCTGTCTTGCCTATCGAACGGATACAGGCCATGGATATTGCTATAGCTGCCCTAAGCTGACCAGAACGCAGAGGGAGCAAAAGCGGGCCGAACTGATGCAGCGCCAATTAGAATCCAGTAAATAAGCCGCCTCGAAGGGCGGCTTTTGTCATGGGATTTTAAATTATTCCTTAAGCGATTGCAAAGCATGCGCGATCGAGGTATCTCCCGCGATCAAATTAAAGGCGGTGTTCTCCGTTTCGGGCAGCGTGAGAGCAAGGACGGCTGTCTGGGCTAGATCACCTCGTGAAATAAACCCCGAATGGGTAAATTCATGGTGTACAGATACTTTGCCGATTGGTAATTCGTCCGTCAGTCCCACAGGACGTACGATGGTATGACAAAGCGTGCTCGCCTCGAGCACTTTTTCGGCCCGGCGTTTGGCTAATAAGTATGGTTTAAGAATTTTCGGCATTTGTTCTGGCTCCAATGTTCCCATAGAGCTTATAAGGACAAAACGCTTAACTCCGAGTAATTGGGATTGCTCGATCAAGCGAACGGTTCCGAGATGGTCAATTTCCTCGGGATCGCATTTATCTCCTGCGCCGACTGCGCAAATGACGGCATCCGCACCGTCCAGACCTTCCGAGAATGCAGATCTTAAATCTCCGATATAAGGTGTAGCCCCCCATTCAAGTAATTTATTCCGCTGTGTCTCGCTGCGAACCAGCCCCCTTACCTTATAATTTTTCTTTTGAAGCGCTTTAACAATATGCCGACCTGTTCTTCCGTGTGCTCCCGCCACGAATACGGTGTACATGGGCAGCCCTCCGATATCTAGATGATATTGGTAATTCTCCCGAATTACAGGGTTATTTATCATTACCCGCACAAAAAAAATTGATAGCCTCTTGCAATGTGAAAAAGATCACACTATAATAAGAGTCACAAGGTGAATGATTTCACAAATACATTGCTTTTTAAGTGATATATTTCACAATAAACACCCCGATTTTTGAACAATATATAACATCGGGCGATTATAAGGAGGAAGAAATGATGAGAGTAGCAGTTATTGGATGTACGCATGCAGGGACGGCAGCCATTGTAAATACAGCACAATTGTACCCCGAGGCAGAGATTACCGTATACGAGCGTAATGACAACATTTCCTTCCTGTCATGCGGCATTGCCCTATATGTCGGCGGCGTGGTCAAGGATCCCCAAGGATTGTTCTATTCTTCGCCGGGGCAGCTTGCGGAGTTAGGGGTAAAGACGAAAATGCTTCATGAAGTCATCTCCGTAGATACGGATCAAAAGGAGTTAACCGCGCGTAATTTAGAGACCGGGGAAGAGTTTGTAGATGATTTCGATAAGCTTATCGTGACGACGGGATCTTGGCCTGTTGTGCCGAAGTTTCCAGGGATCGAACTGGATAACATTATCCTGTCCAAAAATTTCAATCATTCCAATATGATCATTGAAAAAGGAAGAGAAGCGCAAAATATCGTGGTGGTTGGCGCTGGATATATCGGCATTGAACTTGTCGAAGCTTTTCAGATGAATGGGAAGAACGTCACGCTAATTGATGCAGAGCAGCGGATCCTGAGCAAATATCTGGATGCGGAATATACAGATCTGATCGAGGATTCACTTCGCGAGCGGGGAATTGCGTTGGCGCTCGGCGAGAAGGTTGAACGTTTTGAAGGTGCTGATAGCAAGGTAACTACCGTCGTTACGGATCATGGACAATATGCTGCAGATGTCGTCATTCTGTGTATTGGCTTCAAGCCAAATACAGCGCTGCTGAAAGGGCAGGTCGATATGCTGGATAACGGTGCCATTATCGTGGATGAGTATATGCGCACGAGCAAACGCGATGTATACGCGGCAGGCGATAGCTGTGCTATCTACTATAATCCGCTCAAAGACCATGCGTATATACCTCTCGCAACTAACGCGGTGCGCATGGGAACCCTCGCCGCTCGCAACCTGGTATCTCCGACGGTGAAATACATGGGAACACAAGGAACCTCTGGCATTAAAATTTATGAGAATAATATTGCGGGAACAGGCTTGACTGAGACTGCGGCCAAGGAGGCGGGGCTTCAAGTGGATTCAGTACTTGTGACGGACAGCTATCGTCCGGAGTTTATGCCTACTCACGAGCCGGTCATGCTGAAGCTCGTCTATGAGAAAGGAACAAGACGCATTCTTGGAGCCCAAATCATGTCCAAGGTAGACCTGACGCAATCGATAAATACGATCTCTGTATGCATACAGAACGACATGAAGATGGAGGAGCTTGCATTTGTGGATTTCTTCTTCCAGCCGCATTTTAACAAGCCGTGGAATTTTTTGAACAGTGCCGGCTTGCAGGCGCTCCCCGAAGTGCCAGCGCGTGAAATCGTACATGCTTAATTATCTTCTGTAAATAGCACCCAATCCTAATCCAACGAGTATGGCCACTGCCGAGGGAGATACATCCTATGCGCAGTGGCTTCTTACCTGTCTAACGTGACTTTTGTTACATTGTTGGCGCAGCAAGGCACGATACAATAATGATGAAATAGAGATAGAGTAGTGTCTAGTTATAGAGGAGATGATAACCATGGCTTATTACAAACCTCCGCAAATCGCGGAAATAACCGTGGATACGGGAGTCCAGAAGGCACGCAATCCGCTTCTGACGGTGATGATATTAGGATTTCTTGGCGGAGCCTTTATCGCTCTTGGCTTTTTGCTCGATATTCGAGTGATCAGCAACGCGCCCCAGGAATGGGGAAGCATTGTTAATTTCATCGGTGCTGCCGTGTTCCCGATCGGTCTTATTCTCGTTCTGCTGGCGGGCGGCGAATTGCTTACGGGCAATATGATGGCTGTGCCGTTGGCACGAATGGCTAAGCGCATCACGACGCTGGAAATGCTGAAGAACATCGTGCTCATTACCCTTGCTAATTTTCTGGGAGCTGTCTTTGTCGCCTATTTCTTCGGGCATGTCGTCGGATTGACAGCCAGCGGCCCTTATCTCGATAAGTTAATTGCTATGGCAGGGCATAAGCTGGATGATAGCTTCCTGCAGGCCTTCGTATCCGGGATCGGCTGCAACTGGCTCGTTGCCCTTGCTGTCTGGCTGTCCTACGGCGCGGATAATATGAGCGGCAAAATTCTCGGCATTTGGTTTCCGACTATGGCTTTCGTTGCTATTGGCTTCCAGCACGTTGTGGCCAACATGTTCTTAATTCCGGCAGCGATCTTTGAAGGTTATTTCTCATGGGGAGATTATATTAGAAATTTCGTGCCTGTCTGGCTGGGTAATTTGACCGGCGGCGCACTGTTTGTAGCGGGAGCCTACTGGACGGCTTATCTTAAGGATAAGGGCAAGCAGGTTAGTGCTAGCTCAGCAGCTGCTAACGGTCGAAAATCGGCTTAATTTACTAGGCGAAAATATTTTGCAGCGTAGGCCTTTCTCATAACCGACGGCATATTGCCGGGCGGAGGGAGAGGCTTATTTGCGTTCTATATCGGCGGATCTATATGGAGAAGGGCTTTGATCGGCCCTGAATTGAGCCTTTACATCAATTTGCAAAGAGCTATATGATAGGTTTGATACAAGTAGATATCCAATAATAGATTTGAGCATAATCCTTCGCTCACTGCATGTTTGGGAAAGGTGTGTATAAAGCATGATTCACGAACAGAATGGAATATTTCCGGCTGTGTGTCCGCTCGATTGCCCCGACACCTGCGGCCTGTTACTGCATAAAGAAGATGGAAAAATCGTCAAGGTTGCTGGAAATCCAGAACATCCGATCACCAAAGGCGCTATCTGCAATAAAGTCCGCAACATGACGGAGCGGGTATATCATCCAGAACGTATTCTCTATCCGCTCAGACGCATTGGCGCCAAGGGAGAGGGGAAATTTGAAAGGATTTCCTGGGAAGAAGCGATCGGGGAGATTGCCTCGAAATTTACGGAACTAATTCGGGAGCATGGCTCAGAGAGCATTATGCCCTACAGCTTCTACGGGAATATGGGAGCGCTCAGCGTGGACGGCATGGATCGCCGCTTCTTCCATAGACTTGGCTCGACCCGGCTGGATCAAGGCATTTGCAGCGCGGCTGGCAATGTGGGCTGGAAGTATACAATGGGATTTATGGGAGGGACGAGCCCGGAGGACACGGCCAAGGCGAAGTTGTTCATCGTATGGGGACAGAATACGGTGAGCACGAATATGCATGCGTGGTCAATCATCGAGAAGGCGCGCAAGCAGGGAGCGAAGCTGGTCGTGATCGATGTGCATCGGAATCGAACCGGCGATCGCGCGGACTGGTTCATCCCACTGCATCCAGGAACCGATTCGGCGCTGGCGCTAGGCATGATGCATGTCTTGTTTGAGCAGGGGCTTGTGAATGAGGAGTTTCTTGCGCAATACACGATTGGCTATGAAGAGCTCCGTGAGCATGTGAAACAATACACGCCGGACAAGGTCTCGGCGATTACGGGGGTGCCGGCGCAGCATATCGTGCAGCTGGCTCGGATGTACGGAGAGACGTCCCCTGCATTCATTCAAATCGGCAACGGACTTCAGCATCATGACAATGGGGGCATGAATGTCCGGGCGATTGTTTGTCTCCCTGCATTAACGGGGCAATGGCTTGTCGAGGGAGGCGGGGCGATCAAGTCAAATGGAGATTATGCAAAGTTCAATGGAGCCGCTTTGGCCCGTCCCGATCTGCGTCCGAACCCGAATGTCCGGGTTGTCAGCATGAATCAGCTTGGCGAGACGCTGTTGTCCCTTGATCCGCCAATTCGCGGGATGTTCGTCTACTGCTCCAATCCAGCCGTGGTCGCACCGGATACAGATAAAGTAGAGCAAGGCCTGCAGCGTGAGGATTTGTTCACGGTAGTACACGATCTGTTCATGACCGATACGGCCAAATATGCGGATATCGTCCTGCCGTCGACCTCGACCTTCGAGAATACAGATTTATATAAATCTTACTGGCATCACTACATTCAGCTTCAAGAGCCGGTTATCCCTCCGCAGGGCGAGAGCAAGAGCAATATGGAAGTGTTCAAGCTGCTTGCACAAGCCATGGGATTTGAGGAGGAGGCCTTTCTGGATACAGAGGAGGATATGGTTCGTCAGGCTTTGAATCACCCGGCTAACCCGTATATCGAGCATATTACGCTGGAACATTTGAAGGAGCATCGCTTCCTTAAGCTGAATATGGAGCATCAGAAGCGTCATCTGGACAGCCTTCCAACTCCATCTGGCAAAATTGAGCTGTACTCACAGTGTATGGCCGAAGCGGGCCTTCCGCCGCTGCCAACCTATGTTCCACTCATTGAAGGTTATGACGGTGAACGGCGTCCGCGCAAGACTTCGCCTTATCCGCTTATGTTCATATCCCCGCCGAACCACAGCTTTCTGAACTCCACCTTCGCTAATGTGGAGAAGCTGGCGAAGCTGGAGAAGGATCCTATGCTGCAAATCCATCCCGAGGATGCCGAGGTACGGGCAATCTCGGACGGGGACGAAGTGCTCGTCTGGAATGCCCGCGGCCAGTACCAGGCTACTGCCCAGGTGACAGAGAAAATGCTGCCGGGAACGGTGGTCAGCCAAGGCCTCTGGTGGGAGCGGGAGGGGAAGCGCCAGCGTGCAAATGCACTTACGCCGGAGCGCCTCTCCGATATGGGAAATGGAGCGACCTTCTTCTCGACTGTTGTCGAGGTAAAGCGTCAACGGAAGTGTGTGCCGAATAAATAAGATTGCGCGATACTAAATAATTATTTTTATGTATAGGAAAGCCCGCGAGGGCTTTTTTCCTCCTTTATCGTTCATAACCGGATGAATCGAGCTGGAGCTCTCCGCGAAATCTAGGATATGACGATTTTTTGGCAAATTCCCTGAAGTGGTATAATAGGTAGTAGATCATTACGGGACGATGGAAGGGATGGCAGCGCTCATGCCGGATGAATCGAATATGGCTCAGACTTCTAACCTATGGATTAGGCGATCCGAGATGAAGGATGCGGGCCAATTAATGAAGCTCGATGCATTGGTCTGGGACGGCAGGACAAGTCCTTCCCCCATCGCCTGGACATCACGGGAACAGTATTTGCAGCAATGCCCGCCGGGCAGCCAGCTCGTTGCTGGAATCGATGGTCTAATATGCGGATACTTGGGGTTTGCCACACCGTCGGCGATGGCAAGCCATCGTCATGTGTATGAGCTTCATGTGGCGATCCATCCTTCCTACAGGCGGCTTGGGATCGGCAGTAAATTGATGACAGCGATGAAGGAGTTGGCCGCAGAGGAGGGAATTCGGAAGCTCTGTTTGCGCGTGCTAAGCACGAACCCTTGTGCTATCGCATTTTATGAAAGCTGTGGATTTATGCTGCAGGGCAGGCTGGTTGCGGAGTACTGCATAGAAGGTCAATATGTGGACGATATATTGATGTGGTATCCGATTATCGGCTGATCCTTCCGCTTTATGATCCGATCCGACCCGACCGATCCAAGCGTCAGTTCAAAGCACATAGCATCCATAGAGACCCGCTTCCAGCGATTCCATTCTCTCGTTAACGAGCCTGCGGCAATCGCTCAGTGTCAGATTATATACATAAGGGCCGATAAGGGCGAACCTGCTTCCCAAGGCAGCTTTACGAATCGCCCGGACGGTAGTGCCTATGCCATTGAACTATTGGGAAGTTATCGGTATATTTATAAGAAGAAAAATTGGATTAGAGCGTGGTTTGTTAAATGAGGTTCATCAAATAAGGAAAGGTTGATATTCGTGGAGCATAATAGCATTAACAGTACCCCACCTAACTTTATTAAAAATATTATTACCGAGGATCTGAAGAGCGGCAAAGTGCAGAAAATTGTTACCCGCTTTCCGCCAGAGCCTAACGGTTATTTGCATATCGGGCATGCCAAGGCGATCTGGATCAATTTCACGATTGCAGACGAGTTTGGGGGCCGCACCCATCTTCGTTTTGACGATACGAATCCCGTCAAGGAGGACGTGGAGTACGTCAATTCGATTAAAGAAGACGTGAAATGGCTGGGCTTTGATTGGGAAGAACTGCATTTTGCCTCGGATTATTTCGAGGAGATGTATGAGCGGGCGATCGTGCTTATTAAGAAAGGCAAAGCCTACGTTGATGATCAGAGCCCGGACGAAATTCGTGCGAACCGCGGGACGCTGACTGAGCCGGGGCAGAATAGTCCGTATCGTGACCGTTCTGTGGAGGAGAACTTGGATTTGTTCGCCCGGATGCGTGCGGGAGAGTTCAAGGACGGCGAGAAGGTGCTGCGCGCCAAGATCGATATGGCTTCACCGAACATTAACTTAAGAGATCCGGTCATTTACCGTATCCTTCATGCAGCGCATCATAACACAGGGGATAAATGGTGTATTTACCCGATGTATACTTACGCCCATCCGCTGGAGGATGCCATAGAGGGCATTACGCATTCCCTTTGTACGACGGAATTTGAGGATCAACGTCCATTCTACGATTGGGTTATCGAGGAGACGGAAATGCCAAGCGTTCCGCGCCAATATGAGTTTGGGCGCCTGAACCTGACACAGACAGTGACGAGCAAGCGGAAGCTGAAGCTGCTGGTGGATGAAGGCATTGTGGACGGTTGGGACGACCCGCGGATGCCGACGATCTCCGGTCTGCGCCGCCGGGGCGTAACTCCGGAAGCGATTAAGTCCTTCGTATTCGAAGCGGGGATATCCAAAGCGTACGGGGAAATTGATCTGAAGATGCTCGATCATTTCATTCGTGAAGATCTGAAGCTAAAGGCGCCTAGAACGATGGCTGTACTGGATCCGCTTAAAGTTGTGATCACGAACTATCCTGAGGGACAAAGTGAAATGCTGGAGGCCGAGAACAACAGTGAGAACCCGGAGATGGGGCATCGCCAAATTCCGTTCTCCCGGGAAATTTACATTGAGCGCGAAGACTTTATGGAGAATCCGCCAAGTAAATACTTCAGGCTGTTCCCAGGCAATGAGGTTCGCCTGAAGCATGCTTATTTCATCAAATGCAACGATGTGATTAAGGATGAGGAGGGCAATGTGATTGAAATTCACTGCACCTACGATCCGGAGACGAAGAGCGGCAGTGGATTTACCGGCCGTAAAGTGAAAGGAACGATCCATTGGGTGGATGCGGCGCAAGCGGTACCTGCTGAGTTCAGATTGTATGAACCACTAATACTTGATGAGCAAGTGGAAGGCGACGTGAATGACGAGGAGGAAGGCGCAGACGCGGAAGAGAAGAGCTTCATGGACTACCTCAACCCGAACTCCTTGAAGGTGGTTCAAGGCTTTGTTGAACCGGGCTTGAAGGACGTGAAGCCACAGGATAAATTCCAATTTTTCCGCCATGGGTATTTTAACGTGGATTCCAAGTATTCGAAGCCGGGCCATCCTGTCTTCAACCTTGTCGTCTCATTGAAAAGCTCCTTCCAACTGCCGAATAAGAAGTAACCGCTGAATAGACCTGTTGAACCCCCGCGTAAAGTACGCGGGGGTTTTGTGTTGTAAACTTTTATGGTATTGAATACAGGGCTCTACCTGTAGAAGTAGGCTGTTTGTGAGGCTGTAGCGGGATATTTTTAAAATTATTTTTAAAAGTTGTATTTTTAGGAAATAGTATAATATAACAAACCATAATTTATATTGACTCGATAGGAGGAGCTCACGTGAAGACATTAGATACGATTGCCCTTACACTGCTTATTATCGGCGGTATTAACTGGCTGCTGGTCGGATTGTTCCAATACGACTTGGTAGCCTCGATCTTCGGCGGGCAAGATAGCGCAGGCGCTCGGATTATTTATACGATCGTCGGAATTTGTGCTTTGTATTGCATCAAGTTTTTTGGCGGAACAGCGGTTGACAACAGAACTGCGCGTTAATCGGTTCAAGGCAAAAAGAGCTGCCCCCTGTCCAGTGAATGGATGAAAGAAATCGGCAGCTTTTTTTGCGTTGCGCTGAAATGGGCTGAATGAAGGAGAGCTCCAGTATTTCAAACGCTGGAACGTTCAACGATCTTAAATCCGAGCTCCCGAATGATCGTGCTGCCGGTGGGTTCGGTTATATGCTTGTAGACGATGCCGAAGGCCTCTGCGCCGATTTCATTCAGTCGGTTGTCGATCGTAGTGATGCCAAGCAGCCTGGAGATGGGCTGGTTATCCAGGCCGATGATGGCAAACTCCTCCGGAATGTGTACGCCTTGGTTTTGAGCGGCAATCATTAGGCCAGCGGCAACCTGATCTCCCGTAATCAGAATAGCGCTTGGCGGGTTGTCCATAGCCATGATATGCTTCAGCAGTTTAGCGCCATCCTCGAGATGAAGGCAGTTGTCGAAGATCCAGGATTCACGGCTCTCCCCTTCAAGGGAAGCCAGGGTATCGAGGTATGCCTTGTGCCGGATAGCGCTGCTGGCGCTATTCCTGCGGTTGACCGTGTAGCCGATACGGCGGTGTCCTTTGTCCCATAAGTAGGTGAGTGCTTTTTGAAAGGAGGCATAATGATCGAAATAAACGCAGGACAAGGCTCGATCGCGTACTTCCTCACAGAGCGTAATGGGGCCGTACTTGGCATATTTTTCGATTTGGTTCAAGGATAATGAACGTGAGACGACGATGAGTCCATCTACGATTTTATCTCTCAGCATGTGAAGTGCCTTGCGTTCCTCGTGAGCCCGATAGCCGGTCTGGAACAGCATCAGCTGGTAATTCACCTGCAATGCCTGCTGTCCGATCCCTTCCACGACCTTGCTAAAGTAGGCATTGTTGATTTGAGGGAGAATGACGCCGATCGTTTGCGTCGCTCCTTTGACCAGATTGACAGCGTTCATGTTGCGTGAATATTGCAAACGCTCGATGGCAGCTTCAACGGCTCTGCGTTTATCCTCTCGGACATAAGGATGATCATTCAGTACCCGGGATACCGTGCTGACAGACACGCCGGCAGCTTCGGCGATTTGCTTTATATTTGGCACTGTAGGTGAACCCTCCCTTCATCCAATATTTTTGCGGTAAACATTTGATCTGAAATGCATTTCATAGTTTAAACTAAAGAAGCACCACAGAAAACAACGCTTTTGCTGTTTGGCGTAACCGGCTTGTAGCTGGGCGTGACGAGGCAGAGAGTTGTTTTCTTTTTTGTCGTGCTTTAGAAAAGTCCGGCGCTCCTTCGAGCACCGGACAGGTCAGAGGCTTAAGGTTCTTCGGATAAAGGGATCGGCGAGTATCCGGCCTTGTAAATACGGTACCACATGGCGGCAAAGCCTGCTGCACCGAATAAAGTGAATGCGACGCCGATCCGGTACATAATGACTGCCCCGAAGCTCTGGAACAGCCACCCGCCGAGGAATCCGGCGAGAATGAAAGCGAGGCCGCTCAGCGCAAAAGCATAGACAGCTTGTCCAGAGGAGCGTAAGGGACGAGGCAGCAGAAGGGCAGTCAACCGCGTGCCTACATAGAAGAAGCCGCCGAATGTCACGGAATGGAGTACCTGGATGAAGATGATTTGCAATGGTGTAGAAGCCACCGACATCAGCTGCCACCGAAGAGCGAACAGGAGGCTGACAATCGTGATGCAAGCCATGAGATAGGTCATCCTGCGCTTTAGGAAGCGGTGCAGCAAAGTAAAGGCGCCTGCCTCAAATAGGGTGGACAGGAATACCGCCCCGCCGACCTCCAGCCGCGAGCTGCCCAAATCATTCATGAACAGCGGCATAAATATCGTATTAACGGCATTAGGAATGGAGACCATGACCCCAAACACAATGAAGGCGATAAAGTACTTGTTTTGCACGACCCGGGCAATCTCATACGATTTTAGCCAAGGCGTGTTCGTTGTCTTGCGAATGGACGGAAGCATGAGGGCTGATCCAATCGCCAGCATTAAAGTCATGCTGAACAGCAGAGAAATGCCGTTATGGCCAACCTGGTCAATGATTACGCCTGCGGTCAGGGCGAGCAAAGTCCAGCCTAAAGAACCCCATATTCGATAAGTGCTGAATTTTAAATGGGTTCCTTCAATATACCCCAATACAAGGCTGTTGTTTTGCGATAACAGGGGGCTCTGGAAGAAGTACAGCAGAATCATCGTAAGATAGAGCATATTGTAGGTACTGACTTGGAACACCATGTGTCCAGCTATAAGCAAGCCTGTAAGCATAATAAGCAGTATAATCCGAATATTCTGAGAGCGGTCGCTTAGATATCTCCAGAATGGATGGGCAAAGAAGGAGACCAAAGGGGCAATCGCCATCAGGCTGCCAATCTCCAGCTTGTTCATCCCCACGTCCAACAAATATAATTGGAAGAAGGCCGCGAAGATAACCATAGTCCCATAAATGAAAAAATTAAGCAGCCCTAAGGGCAGTAAAGAATTTGACGGATTCTCAGTATAATTCCGCAAACGCGCCATTCCCTTCTGTCCAAATCGATAGCTTATAATAAAATGATGGATACGTTCTCAATGTAACACATGGACGAAAAAGGATACAAACCATCTTTTACCGTATTAACTGGAATATTACTAATTATAACCTTTCTTTAACATAAGGAGACGATAAGATGGAATGGACGGCAATTATTCTAGCTGGAGGCAAGTCGAGCCGGATGGGAAGGAATAAAGCTGTTTTGCCGTTGGGAGGGCAGACTGTCATTGAGCGCTTGATCATGGAGCTGCAGAAGGTTACCGAGGAGATCATCATCTCCTGTGGACAATCGGGCGATTATGCCGGGCTGGGCCTTCCAGTGCTGCCTGACATCTATCCAGAGTGTGGGCCGCTGGCCGGATTGCATGCCGGGCTTGCGGCATCGACTCACCGGTGGAATCTTGTCGTGAGCTGTGACATGCCCTTCATGAACGCATACTTAGCTCAATATTTGGCGGAGCGGGCTCTGGAGCTGGAGAGCCGGGGAGCTCAGGAAGGCGAGAGGGAAATCGAGGCGGTCATTCCCCGCGTGAACGGTCAACTGCACCCGCTGCTGGCCATGTACCGCCGCAGCGTATTGCCCGGCCTTGAGGGGACGCTGGGCGAGGGCTGCTTGAAGGTGCAGCAATGGACTTCAGGACTTGCAGCCAATTATGTAACCGGGGAAGAGCTGAGCCGTGCCTCGGGCTTGCCCCCAGAGCAGCTTGTCTTTAATATGAACCGGCCGGAGGATTATCAAGCCGCGCAGTCTCATTTTGAACAAAATAACAAATAAAGAGGGAACTTAAACTTGTGGGCGCCTCTTTTTATGCCAGTCGCAGAGTTAACCAAAATGTAAAATATATCATATAAAGCGTTTTCATTTGTGGAGTATAATGAAATTAGCGATACATGACCCCCTTAATCATGTGTCGGTATATGTCACTTGGATGATTTCCGAGCTAACAGGGAATCATCTTTTTTTCAAAAAAGCGAGGCATAAACATTCACATACGAGCCTATACTTGTCTTATATTTCTTCGCAGGGAGATGACCAATATGACGATGTTGTTCAAAGAACCTGTTCAAGCATCGCCGGAACAAATCATTTGGCTGGAGCGTCGAGGCTGGGTATATGAACTGCTGATGGATTTTCTGAGCCGCCCGCCGCGTATGTCTTTAATTGCTCAATGGCGGCAACGCGCCGAGCTCACCCACAGAATTCCTAACAGCAGAGGCGGCAAACGACTGAGAAGTTATTTGGAGAGCATACCCGAACAGCATTTTCGTAGTGTGTGCTATCAGGAGGCGGAGGAGTATAAACGGCTCTTTATGGGAAATCAGGCTGCGCTCATTCCATGTGAGGGGAAGTTCCGGGCTAAAAGGGACGGAGCCGATGCCTTTGCTTGTCTCTCTCATATCCGCAGCATGTATGCGGATAGCGGTGTAGTTTTTAATAAATTGTATGGTGAGAGCGACGATCATATCGCCATGGAGCTGGAGTTTATGGCGGTAATGGCAGAAGGGATGCGCAGCAGGGCAAATTCAAGCCATATGCGGCACAGCTGTTTGGAACTGGCTGATACCCAAATACGCTTCCTCGAAATTCACTTGGTAAAATGGGCGCCGCGGTTCGCGGAGGAGCTGATCCGGGCAACGAAGAGTCCGCTGTATAGCGGATTAGCTGAGCTGCTGAGAGAGTTCCTGGCCTATGACCTGGAGCAGCTTCGCAAGTGGAGAGCGGAAACAAGCTAGCTTTGATTAGTAAGCTCATCTGCGTACAAAGTATATATCATTTTAGGAAAAAAGAAAGGGACGATCCGCCAAGGTGCTGCATGTATGCCGCCCGGCAGATCGTCCCTGTTTGATATTCACGGATACGTTATAATATATAGGAGGAGTATTTAACATTTTATTAGGAAGAAAGTTAGGGATCATGTAGAATAGAACTACTGCAGCATACTGTGTAAAGGAGTACAACCATGAGACGTGGATTACAAATTTTAATTATCGCCGCCATACTTATTGCTTTTTATTATTTTGGATTCGGCGTCTTCGGCAAATTCGGAGGTACCCTGGTCAGTATTTTTCAGACCTTGACTGTCATTACGATTGGTTTTGCGATATTTATGGAGAATCGAAACCCCTCGAGTACCGTGGCATGGATTCTGGTGCTGGGTCTGCTTCCGGTTGTTGGCCTTGTTTTTTATTTCCTGTTTGGCCAAAACTACTTTAAACGCCGGAACTTCGATAAAAAAGCGGAAGAGGATCGCAAGAGCTACGAGCGCATCGATAATAATGCTTATATGCTGCCTAGAGATTTATCGCAGTTCACGCCCGAGGAGCAGCGGCTGCTTCAGCTGTCCCAGCGATTGGCGCGGACGCCCTTTTCGATGGCTACTCGGACAAAAGTGCTGACGAACGGCGAGGAGACCTTTTCTTCGCTCTTAAGGGAACTGAAGAAGGCTGAGCATCACATACATATGGAGTACTATATTTACCGGGCCGACGACATCGGGCGGGAAATCCAAAAGACCCTGATGGAGAAGGCCAGGGCCGGGGTTGAGGTCAGGTTTATGTTCGATGCGGTCGGCAGCATCGGGCTGCCGAAGTCTTTCATCCGCGAGCTGGAGGAGGCCGGGGTTAAGGTCGGCATTTATGGACAAGTCCGATTTCTAGCCTTATCCAGCCGTGTAAACTATCGGAACCACCGAAAGATCGTCGTGATCGATGGGAGGACGGGGTTCATCGGCGGCTTGAATGTAGGAGATGAATATTTAAGCCGCAGCAAAACGTATGGCTTCTGGCGGGACACGCACATGCTCGTCAAAGGCGAGGCGGTTCGTTCGCTGCAAATTATTTTTCTACAGGACTGGAAGTATGTTACCGGGGAGACAATCATGTCTCTGCCTTATCTGTCTCCCGAGCTGGAAACCGGGTGCGGCGGTGCGGTGCAAATTGTGCCTAGCGGCCCTGATAATGAAAGTCGTACGTTGAAAAACATCTTCTTCTCGATGATGTCTTCAGCCAAAAAATCGATCTGGCTGGCGACACCGTATTTCATTCCTGATGATGATATATTTACGGCGCTCAAAATAGCGGGCTTATCCGGGCTGGACGTACGGATTCTATTTCCGGCCAAGCCGGATAAATGGCTTCCGTTCTTGGCTTCGCATTCTTATTTTCCGGAGCTGCTGGAAGCTGGGGTGAAAATTTTCGAATACGAAAAAGGCTTCCTCCATTCCAAGCTGCTTATTGTCGATGGAGAAATCGCCACGGTGGGTACGGCCAATATGGACATGCGCAGCTTTCACTTGAATTTTGAGGTAAATGCTCTGCTCGTGCGGAGCGACAGCATTGCGCAAATGGTTAAAGATTTTGAGCGGGATTTATTGTTTACGAAGCAAATCGAGTACAAGGAGTTTATGGAGAAGAAGCTGTTCGTAAGGTTTATGGAGTCTGCGGCACGGCTATTCTCTCCATTGTTGTAGCTTGTTCTGGGCTCTTTCGGTAGACCCGAGATCGACGATAATAAGGAGGGGCAATATGGGAAATACATCCGGACGCAAAAGTGAGCATATTCGCATTTGTCTGGAGGAGCAGGTAGGCGCAGAAGGCGTCCTGACCGGGTTTCAGAAATATGCTTTTCGGCATAATGCGCTTCCTGAATTGAACTTCGATGAAATCAGCTTGAAGACAGCTTTCTTGGGAGCTGCTGTCCGGACACCGTTCTTGATCAGCTCGATGACTGGCGGAAGCGAGCTCGCTGGAGTGATCAATGAGCGCCTTGCTGAAGTTGCGGAGCAGCGCGGCTGGGCATTGGGCGTAGGCTCTGTCCGGGCGGCGGTCGAACGGGAGGAGCTGGCGGCCACGTTTGCTGTGCGCAGCAAGGCGCCCACAATTCCCGTTATCGCCAACTTGGGTGCCGTTCAGCTGAATTACGGCTTCGGGGTAGAGCAATGTATGCGAGCGGTAGACATTGCCGGGGCGGATATGCTGGTGCTGCATCTCAATGGGCTGCAGGAAATATTTCAGCCCGAGGGCAATACTGCATTTCATGGTGTGCTGGCTCGGATTGAGGAGCTGTGCAAGAAGCTGCAGGTTCCCGTTGGGGTGAAGGAAGTCGGCTGGGGGATCGACGGCGCGACCTCGAAGCGGTTATGTGACGCGGGTGCCGCATTCATTGATGTGGCAGGCGCTGGCGGAACGTCCTGGAGCCAAGTGGAGAAATTCCGCAGCGCTGATTCGGTGCGGCGCAGCGCAGCGGATGCATTTGCGGATTGGGGCATTCCTACCGCCGAATGCATCCGCGAAGTACGGACGGCGGTGCCGGACGTCGCTCTGATCGGCAGCGGGGGCCTGAACACCGGTGTAGACGCGGCCAAAGCGCTGGCGCTTGGCGCGGATCTGGCCGGGTTCGGCCGGGCGCTGCTGGAACCAGCGGTGCAATCGGTGGAGGCGCTCGATGCGCAATTGGAGCGCGTCGAGCTGGAGCTCCGCACCGCTATGTTCGGGATCGGCGCTGGCAATATTGCGGCGCTGAAGGGTACGGCGCGGCTGGTGCGCCGGGAATAAACGATATTTCGATTAATTCCGATACGTTTACACAGATTTCCATTGCGTTTCTGGGTTTTCCCCCTTATATTGGAACTAGAAGCTGATTTACCGGTACGACACCAGGAGACGATGCTTGGAACGGTAATGAGCCCAGGAACACAAACTAGGGGGGATTTTGAAATGAAACCATCGATTTGGAAATGGAGTACTCGCACGGTCGTAACGATCGGCATCGGTGCAGCGCTGTACGGAGCGACGAGCTGGATCGGCATTTCGATCGGCATGAACACGCAGCTGCGGCCTTCGATTGCGCTGCTGGCGATCTTCGGGGCGCTATTCGGCCCGATCGTAGGATTTTTTGCCGGCTTCCTCGGCCATGTCATCAATGATTTTATTACGAATGGCACCGTTTGGTGGGGGTGGGCGCTCGGCTCAGGAATTACCGCCGCCTTCATGGGACTGATCTATTTAGCCAAAGGCTTTAATCCGCAGGACGGAGAGATTCGGAAGGTGCATATCATACAATTTATCGTTTATGGCATCATCGGAATATTTGCAGCCTTGGCTTTCTCGTATTTGTTTGATATTTATGTCATGGGCGAGCCTGGCGACAAGGTCGTCGTTCAAGCGATCGTCGCAGGGCTTGCGAATACAGCCGTCTTTTTCATTCTGGGCATTCCGGCCGTATGGGCTTATGCAAAACGCAATCGGAATGATACGAACCTGAGTGTAGACAGTTAGGAGCTTATGTCTTTATGCAGCCTGTGATTTCATTTCGGAACTTTAGTTTTCGTTATAAGAAGCAGTCGAAGCCGACTTTGATCAACATCAATCTCGACATCCTTCATGGCGAGAAAATATGGATCGCCGGGCCAAGCGGCTCCGGCAAGTCAACATTAGCCCATTGCATCAATGGGCTAATTCCCTTTTCCTACAGGGGGGAGATTTCAGGGGAGTTATATCTAAACGGGCAGCCCGCGGCTTCGCTTGGGATTTTTGAACGGAGCCGCTCCGTAGGAACGATCCTGCAAAATCCGGATGCCCAGTTCGTAGGTCAGACGGTAGGAGAAGATGTCGCTTTCCAAATGGAGAATGAGGCGATACCGCAGTCTGAAATGCAAGCCAAGGTTATTTCTTCGCTGGATATGGTAGGCATGCTGGCTTATGAGTCGCAGGGGCCGCATGATTTGTCAGGCGGCCAGAAGCAAAGTGTATCGCTTGCCGGAGTTCTGACGACCCAGGCGGATATTCTGTTGTTCGATGAGCCGTTGGCGAATTTAGACCCGGTCAGCGGAGTGCGTGCCATGGCGCTGATCGATGATATCCATCATCGCAGCGGCAAAACGGTAATAATTATTGAGCATCGAGTGGAAGATGTGCTGGAGCAGCCGGTGGATCGGATCGTCGTCATGGACGGCGGGGAGATCGTAGCCGTAGACAGTCCGGAGAGAATGCTAGCTGACGGCATATTGCCGAGGCATGGACTTCGCCAGCCGCTCTTTCTGGAGGCGCTAGCTTATGCCGGAGCTTCCGCGGCTGAATGGAGTCATTTGGCTCTGGCTCATCCGAAGAGCTCGGACGCAAGTATAATGAAGCCAGCCGAGCTTGAGGAGCTATGTATAAATTTGGAGGAATGGATTAGTTCCATCCCGTCAAGCCCCTTGCGGGACAGCGTGCAGACCGATCCGCTGCTGGAAGTGAGGGATGTTACATATGCTTATTCCGGGGGACGGAATGTCGTCCGGGACGTTTCTTTTCATATCAATGAAGGCGAAACGGTAGCTTTGCTTGGCAATAATGGGGCAGGAAAATCCACGTTGTCCGGCCTGATTACCGGACTAATGAAGCCCCGTTCGGGCGAAATCACTTTGCGGGGCGAGAATATAAATGCCTGGTCAATCCGCCGCCGGGGCGAGCGCATCGGCTATGTATTGCAAAATCCACACCAGATGATTACGCAGCATATGATCCGCGATGAAGTAGGGCTTGGCCTCGTCGCTCGCGGCGTAGCAGCGGAGGAACGAGAGGAGCGAATCAGCGAGGCGCTGCGCGTATGTGGGCTGTATCCGTACCGGAACTGGCCTGTGTCTGCACTTAGCTTCGGACAGAAGAAGCGCCTGTGCATCGCCTCCGTACTTGTACTGGATCCGGCTCTCATTATTTTGGATGAACCGACGGCAGGGCAGGATTTCCGCCACTACACTGAGTTCATGGGCTTTATTGAACAGCTCGCGGCTCGGGGGACGGCTTTTTTGTTCATCACCCATGACATGCATTTGGCTCTGGAATATGCGGATCGTGCAGTTGTTCTGGCCGATGGGGAAGTCATTGCCGCTGATAGGGTTGCTGCCGTACTGTCGAATGATGAGGTGACGGGCAGGGCACGGCTGCGGGAAGACAGCTTGTCCCGGTTTGCCAAAGCCTGCGGCTTACCTGAGCCAGCCCGTTTAGTACAGGCTTTTCTTACGGTAAAAAAGGGGGTGCAGCACCCTCATGAGTAGAACGGGAAGCTTGTATGTGGAGGGGAATTCGTTTTTTCACCGGATGGACGGGGCGGTCAAACTGATCCTGCTGCTGAGCTGGACGGTTGTCACGTTTCTATTCCTTGATTTGCGAATTTTTGCCGTGATGCTGACAGCAGGAATCGTCATGCTGCTAACGACTGGGATACCGCTGAAGCGGATGTCGTTTCTCTTTTGGATATTGACGGTGTTTACGGTGCTGAACAGCGTGTTTATTCTGCTTCTGACCCCGCGGTTCGGGACGACTCTGACAGGCAGCGATACAGCGCTCATACCGATCGGCTATAATACGATCAACCAGGAAACACTGTTCTATGTGCTGACGTTATCGCTAAAATATTTGACCCTGCTGCCCATCACGCTATTATTTATATTTACGACGCACCCGAGCCGTTTTGCTGCGAGTCTTAACAAGCTGGGCGTACCGTATAAAATGGCCTATGCCGTGAGTATTGCATTCCGCTACATTCCCGATTTGACGCAGGAGTTCCGGACAATTCTGAATGCGATGCAGATGCGCGGGCTGGGTATTTCGCGGGGGGATGGAAGCTTGCGGAGGCGGGTGAAAAATCTTTCTTTGATTGTCGTGCCCCTGCTGCAATCCTCCCTTCAGCATATCGAGTCGATATCGGATGCGATGGATTTGAGAGGGTTCGGCACAGGCCGCACGCGCTCCTGGTATATGTGCACCGTGATGACTATCGCCGATAAACTGGCGATTCTGTTGTGTGTGCTGCTGCTCGGTCTGGCGGTATTTCTAAAGCTGCAAATATTCCGCGGATTCTGGTATCCGTTTTGAATATGTAAGAGCAAAGCAGGATATTCCACAGGGTTGTCCTTGAAATATGGCCGGGGTATATGTACTATGATTGAAGAAGATAAGAAGCTGAGCAATTACTATAATGAGGAGTTGTCATTCATATGGCTTTAAAAGCAGGGATCGTAGGTTTGCCGACGTTCTCGTGAGAGATAAATCAACCAAGCCAAGTAACGACAACTTCCTCCCCGTTCATTATCTCTATCTTATCAATCAGTTTTCTTATGGATTGCTTAACCACCAATCTATCCTCAGAAGTTATATATTTCTTTTCTTTCTTCGCCTTGTGGATAACTCTTTCTTCCTTCTTTTCTTGCCCGTTATTCGGAACTTCAAGCATGCACTCCAGTTCTCTTCGCTCTCCCTGGACTCTTTCAGTTGCAATTTTTAGGTCATGTGCAGTTATTAGATCATCATTGTATGCGTCTATTTGTTTCTGCATTTTTTTGTCCAACTTAGCAAGTTTCGATTTTATTATATTTATATCCAGTGTTTTCTCTTTTGTTTCCGAAATAAGAATTTTCAGTTTTCCGGGCGCTGATTCGGATAGAGATATTATTTCATTCACTATCAAAGTCTCTAGCATATCCCTTTTTACATAATGATGATAACAATTACTTTTTTTAAGGTATCCGTCACATAAATATTGATAGTGTATATTTTCTTTCTGATTTCTTTTGGAATAACTTCTATTCATTTTGCCATTCATTTTATTTCCGCAATGCCCGCAAACGACTAGACCAGATAAAAGGTAACGATCATTGCTCATGTGTTTACCCACTGTTTTTCTACTTTGAAACAAAGCCTGTAGCCTTTCGAATGTGTCTCTGTCTAGTATAGCTGGATGATTGTCTTCTATCCTTATCCATTCCTCTTCTGGCCTTGTTATTACCTTCGTGCCTTCCTTATATGTTTTGTTGTAAACAAAATCTCCAACTAGTGTTTCTCTTTGGAACAATTCTCTAAATGTTTTGTCGCTCCATTCGTTTCCATCTTTTGTTTTTACACCTTCGACCATATTCCAATTTTGTATTATTCTCCTTGATGGAATTCCGGATATCAAGTCTGCCGCGGCTTTCTTTATCAATAATGATTCCTCTATGTTAAACACCATTTCACCATGCTTAACATCATAGCCAAAACACGGCCTCGTTATAATCTTCTTATTATTCTTTATATTTCTAGCTATTGACAACATGTTATCACGCACACGTTCTGAAGTACGTTCACGTTCGAATTCCGCCACCATACCAAGCATCTGCAATACTAATCTGCCGGCTGGGGTAGATGTATCAAATCCTTCTGTGGCAGATACGAAGTTGTAATTATGTTTATTGAAATATTCATTAAGAGACAGTATGTCAAACAGTTTCCTTGACAACCTATCTAGTTTTGTAGTGAGAACGATACCTCCCTCGGCATTCTTTTTAACATAGTCTAACATTCTTGTTATTTCTGGACGATTTAAATTTTTTGCGCTATATCCATCCTCAATGAAAAAAATGGGTTCATCCCAACCCATAGCTTTGCAGTAAGCAGTCATCCTTTCCATTTGTTCGGTCAGTGAATTTCCTTTTTCCGCCTGTTCCTCTGTACTCACTCTTGGATAACCCAATACCCTCATTTTAAAATGTCACCTCTATTTGTAGAATGGTTTGAAATGTCCCATGTAGACACCATAAATTGCGAATTCACTTGGGAGTAACTCGCGTGTTTCATAATCGCTGTTTTCTGGAATCAACTTCATAGTCGGGGAACCTTCTGTCCACTTTATTCTTTTTAGCATTCCGTCCTCTTGGTCATTGATGGCCGCGACTACAATCTGCCCGTTGAAATCAGCCCAGTTAGTTTTCTTAATATAAACTATATCCCCGTCATCGATGCCAGCGCCAACCATACTATCTCCCTTTACTTTAAGGGCGAAATCAGGTTGCGATTTACCTAGTAAAGGATATAAAACATATTCAATAATGTTTTGTTCGGCAAGCAAACCATCACCAGCACATATCGTCCCAACTAAAGGGATCATAGCTTTCTCTGTTTGATCGCTTGATTTAAATGTTGGATCAATCTCCGCCTTACTAACCATTAGAAAGTCTGCCATTCTCTGGATACTTCCGGGTGTCGCTAGTGTTTTTTCATTTATATAATCTGATATAACGCTTGTGGATAGACCAGTTCCTTCTGCCAATTCTTTTTGGCTCATGCCTTTCCTCTTTAAAACTGATCTTAAATTCAATGCAATACCTTTAATTAATTCTTTTTCAACCTCAGTATATTTTTTTCTCGCCACTTTATTTTTCCTCCCAAATATCAACTTTTCTAACTAAAGTATGTATATATCCGTTATAAACTAATTTCACTTTGATTTCAAGTAGAAAATTACGTTAAAAACGTATTGACAATCCGATATTAACGGATTATTATGATCATAACAAACGAAAAAGAGGTGAAATCATGTTCCAAATCACACTCAGAGCAGCGAGGGTTAATAAAGGTTACACCCTAGAGTATGTGGCTGAAATCGTGGGTAAAACATCGAAAACCATAGCTAAGTATGAGAAAGACTCTACAAACATTCCAAGAAGATTGTTTGTAACTCTGGCTAGGTTGTATGGTGTTCCCGAAGAAATGATTTTTTGCGGCAAGGAATCCGATATTAACGGATTTGCTAGAAAAACAAAAGTATCGTGAGGTGCAAAAAATGGGGAAAACTCTACGAATTGTAAAGAACATCGTCATTGACAACAGAGGGAACGTAGTTGGCGATGACCCTCGCAAGTTCTCCACGATCACCAATCGATGCAAAGAAGTTTCGGCTTACTTGGAAACAGGTAAGTTGCACAAGGTTGTATAGAAAGGAGTAACCAAAATGAACCAAACGCAAATATTTAACCATCCACTGTTCGGAGAAATTAGAGCAATTGAATTAAATAGCAAACCGTATTTTGTTGGAAATGATATTGCCAGAGCGCTTCATTATGCGAGACCACATGAGGCTGTGTCGTCACACTGCAAGGTGGCGGTAGGTTACCGCATCCTTACTAATGGCGGGGAACAAGCAACTAAGATCATCCCCGAAGGAGACGTATACCGCCTAATTGTTAAAGCAGCAGATCAATCACGAAATCCCGAAATCAAAGCAAAGGCAGAACAATTTGAGAAATGGCTATTTGACGAAGTGATTCCAACGATACGGCAACACGGCGCTTACCTCACACCATCCAAGATCGAAGAGGTACTACTCAATCCAGACACAATCATCGACCTGGCTACACAGTTAAAAGCAGCTAGGGAAGAGAATGAGAAGCAGAAACCACTCGTAGCATTTGCAGAAATTTGCCTACAGTCTAGCGACTCAATAAAGGTTAGAGACTTGGCGCACTCGCTTAGTAGTCATGGTATTACAATCGGTCAAAACAGACTCTTTGAAAAGTTACGGGAGTGGGGTTTGATTAGTCAGAAATCCACGGAACCGACACAGCGGGCAGTTGAGCAAGGACTGTTTGAGGTTGTCACCGGGGTAAAGCAGAAGCCTAGCGGAGAGCCGTTTACATGGCGCACACCTTACGTAACAGTTAAAGGCCAAGTTTATGTAACGGATCGCCTGAGAAAAGAAATGATTGCTTAGAAAGGAGTAGCCCATGAACCAAGACCCACGATCCAAACGGATTAGCAGAATTGAAATAGCTATACTCATCGCCTTTACTCTTGTAATCGCGGTAAACGCTTGGACGGCAATCGACAAGTACAAGCTCAATAAACGGTATGAGAAGTCCATAGAGCAGTTGGAAAGCTTTGAACAAGAACTTAATAGGAAGGAGTGAGGAAGTGAGCCAACCTAAAAAAGGAACGTGGGCTGTGGACTATGGCAAGGTCAACCTTAAAAGCTTGATCATAACCAACGATCCTGAATTATACGAAAAACAGAAGGCCAAAGGAGAAGTAGCAGTGTTGTTTGAGCCTTCTGTACTTGAAGAGATGAAAGCGGGGCAAGGAGTTGTTTACTTAGTGGGGGTGAATGAAATGAACCAATTAACAGAGGATCGTGTAAGGGAGATTGTGCGGGAGGAAATGGAAAAGGAAGCTACCGCAGTAACGATAGCTCCAGTCTTTTCGGCTGATGTCTGTAGGGATGAAATTGCAAAGCAACTTGAAGAGGCTATTTCAAAAGCTACTGCTCGGACGAATGCAATCTCTTGATTAACTCGATCGTGAATTTCTGGTTTTGTTCCAGAAGTGATACTGACAATGAACCAAGGAGAGTACCGAGTTTACTATTGAAACCTTCATCTAGTTCGTTAATTTCTGCAACAGCACTTTGTAAATCTTCGTGAATAGTTTTCAAGGCTTGAAGATTTAACTCTGCTGCGATTTTATCAATGTCATTAATATTCAACATTACACCTCCCTTCTATTTCCAATATTCGACAGGGAGCGCACAAATCCTATACGGAAAGGAATGATTATGTGAATCAATTACAAAACAAAACCACGATTAGCAGCTTGGAAGTAGCTGAAATGATGGAGATTAAACACTATCAGGTTCTTGAAAAGTTAGAAGGTACCAAAACAATCAAGGGGATCATCCCTACAATGACTGACCATAAAATTATGGTGAGTGAATATTTCATCGAATCCAGTTATACAGATGCAAGCGGTCGATCTAACAAGTGTTATGAGCTTACTAAAATGGGATGTGAGTTTCTGGCGAATAAGTACACCGGAGAAAAGGGGATTCTGTTCACCGCCAAGTATGTTAAGCGATTTAACGAAATGGAAGAAGCCCAAGCGGTTAGTCTTACAGGCTTAAGCCCGCAGCTTCAAATCCTTATCCAACAAGAACAACAGATAAAGCAAATCAAAACACAGGTTGACACATTAACTAATGGCTTAACCGCTACACCGGATCATACAAAAGTGGTGCAGCGAGTAAATGAGTACGCCAGATGGACAAGGACAGGGCATAACGAAGTTTACAACAAAATCCATGACGTTATGAAAGCTCGTTTTGGGATCGACGTAAAAGCACGAGTCGAGAATGAACGCGACAGAATCAATCATGAATACTTCGAACGCACAGGGAAGCATTACAGCCTGTCTACGTTAAAGGGCAAAGTGAACGGAATTGACGTTATGGTTCGCATGGGTGTGTTGGACAAGTTTAACGAAATCTTGGTCGGCATGCTGGCAACAGTGAAGAAAATTAGCTAGGGAGGTATAGGCCATGAGACCAGATGCAGCGGAAATTTTAAGAGTCACTTTTCAAAACTTACTAGATCGTAAGGTCACCCCGGAGCTAATGCAAGACTTCATAGACCGCTCACGGCGCTACCACACCGGGAAAGATGAACTGCTTGCAGTGTTGGACGAGCTAGAAAAACAAATCTAAATCAAATTAGGAGGAATATCAAATGACAGTTAAAGGATGGAAAGGTTTCGACAAAGATTTGAAATGTCGCGATATGCAATATGAGGTAGGCAAAACATTCGAAGAACCGGAAGCGGTCGCTTGTAGTGAAGGGCTTCACTTTTGCGAGAATCCACTAGATGTATTTGGTTATTACCCACCTGCTGATAGTAGATACGCCGAGGTTGAGGGCGATGGTCAGTTATCCCGTGACGGTGACGATAGCAAAGTAGCGGCGACACGTTTACACATTAAAGCAGAGATTGGGCTTCCCGGACTTATAAAGGCTGGCGTCGATTATATCAAATCAAAAGTAGATTGGGACAATGCGAAAGAGTCCAACACAGGCAACCGTAGCGCAGCAACCAACACAGGCGACTGTAGCGCAGCAACCAACACAGGCAACCAGAGCGCAGCAACCAACACAGGCAACCGTAGCGCAGCAACCAACACAGGCAACCGTAGCGCAGCAACCAACACAGGCAACCAGAGCGCAGCAACCAACACAGGCGACTGTAGCGCAGCAACCAACACAGGCGACTGTAGCGCAGCAACCAACACAGGCAACCGTAGCGCAGCAACCAACACAGGCAACCAGAGCGCAGCAACCAACACAGGCAACCGTAGCGCAGCAAGTGTAGAGGGAAAAGAGTCTGTAGCGATGGCAATTGGTTACGAAAGCAAGGCTAAAGGCGCTATGGGATGCTGGATCGTCCTGGCAGAGTGGGAAGAGGGTGACGAAGGATATCACATTACAGATGTGCAAAGCGCTCATGTCGATGGTGAGAGAATCAAGCCGGATACATGGTACATGCTTAAAAACGGTGAGTTTGTGGAGGTTGAGTCAAATGAAGATTAATGGAAAAGAATGGTCGATCCTTCCGTTAGAAAAGAAACTCGCAGCAATCAGCAATGCAATTGATACAAACAAAACACCATACAAAAGGAAGTGAGGGCATGAGCAACGTCAATCTATTTTCAATCCGCTTAAAAGGCCGTGAGTTGATCGTAGCGGACAGGCCCCGGGGCAACTTGATGATTTATCCACCGGGACACACCGCTCCGTCTATCAAGGTACACAGCGTATTTGACATCATAGCCTTGCGAGATTTACTTAACGATGCGTTTCCACCGGAGGACTTTAGGTATGATCCAGTGCGCCGGGTGTGAGAGAGAAGCCTTGTATGAAGTCTACAAAGACATTAAGCAGCCGCACTGTTTGGAGCACATGTTAGAAGCTATTGATTGCAACGAATTTGTATATGTTAGGAGGTTGGATGAACTTGCAACTAAAAGTCAGGATCGCGGCGAAGGATGATTTTGCGTCACGGTATGCGCTGGCGCTGGTAGGTGGTCGGTATGTAGACGGGAAGCATCCAAATTCGAGTTTCAGAACCACGCACACAGAGGCGATTATGACCGTGTGTTACGGAGATTGGAGGAAGAGAATGCAGCATCTAACAAAGGCGCTAACCGATCTAAAGCAGCTCCAAGAAGATATCCATTGCCAGTCGGTGGGACACGCCTTGTGCGCAATGGGAGAATTTATAACCCATGGCACCTTGGATAGTGTTATAGCCAACTTGGAGACAGTGGAACAGGTGCTAGAAACGAAGAATGACCACGGTTGCCGCCGTGATCACTAAGACACTTTCAAATAAATTGTTACGGACACAATAACACAAAAATTAGGAGGTTGTAAAGCTATGAGTTTTGATGATCATTCCCCGATTAATTATAACGACTATTTACCATCGGCACCAGAAGCCCGTTCTGTGGCTCATGAAATGGTGGCAACAAGGCAAAGTGAACAGGTAAAGGCAGCTCTATTTTCTGCTAAACAATTTCCGAGAGATCAGCAATTATCTTTTAACCGAATTATGCAAGCTTGTCAGCGGAAGAAGCTTGCGGAGGAAGCGGCATATGAGTATCCAAAGGGTGGAAGTAGAGTTTCGGGGCCTTCCATCCGCTTAGCCGAAGTTCTAGCGCAGAATTGGGGCAACATGGAGTATGGCGTGATTGAACTTGAGCAAGTTAACGGAGTTTCGAAGATGGAAGCCTACGCCTGGGATATTGAAACGAATACACGGCGTTCAATGATATTCAATGTAAAGCATGAACGGAAGGCCAAGGGGCGCATTGATAAATTAGACGATCCTCGTGACGTTTATGAGCTAACTGCCAACATGGGGGCGCGGCGTGTCCGTGCTTGCATCCTTGGAGTTATCCCTGGCGATATTGTCGATGCAGCTATGGAGCAGTGCAAACAAACTCTCATCAATGGTTACGACGAGCCATTAGCAGATCGCGTAAGAAATGCGCTCCTTAAATTTCAAGAGAAATACGGAGTCACTAAGGAAATGGTTGAGGAGTTTTTGGGATGCAGTCAGGATTCGTTCACCGAAAACGACTATTTGCGACTGGGCGGCGTATGGAAGTCTCTAACGGACAACATGGCTAAACGAGAGGATTATTTCAACTTCGGCAAAGTTCATGTTGCTACGAATACAGAAGAAGAATTTATAAAGGCTCAGGCCGAAGCTGCTGAGAAAGTTAAAAAGGGCGGTGGTAAGGATGATCCTAAACAATCAGAATTACCACTCGACTGAGGCGAATCAACATTACTGGTCAAACAGCCAATACAAAGAGTTCCTTGAATGCGAAGCGCGGGGCATGGCGAAGTTGCGAGGGTGGGCCGAACCACCTTCGGAAGCTTTGCTAGTCGGTTCTTATGTCCATGCGTACTTTGAAAGTAAAGAAGTATTCGAGCAATTCAAATCTGAAAATCCTGAAATCATAGCTTCTAAAGGTGCTAATAAGGGGAATTTGAAAAAGGAATTTCAGAGAGCAGATGAACTTATACGAACTATTGAAAACGACCCACTATGCATGTTTGTCCTTCAAGGCCAAAAGGAAGTTATTTTAACGGCTGAATTTGCGGGGGCAAAGTGGAAAGTGAAAATGGACAACTACGCACCGGATCGTAATAGGTTTTCGGACATTAAGACAGTACGAGAAATACAAAAAGAAACCTGGGATCCCAATAACGGCTATGTGACGTTTGTGGAGGCTAGTGGCTATGTAACCCAAATGGCACTCTACGCAGAGATTGAACGGCGTGTACAAGGGCGTGACGGATGGATAGAACCCATTATAGTAGCTGTTTCAAAGGAAGACCCACCAGACAAGGCTGTAATCTCTATTAATGGTTATGACATTCAACGGGAACTGGATTTGATAGAAATGAACATGCCTCGTTTGATAGAGGTTAAATCCGGACGAATTGAGCCCGACCGCTGCGAAAATTGCCGTTACTGTCGTGAGACAAAGACATTGAACAAAATCGTGCATTACACGGAACTTATCAATCAATAGGAGGAATTCCATTGCTTAATAGAGTGATCCTTATCGGGAGGTTAACCCGAGATCCTGAATTGAGATATACCCCTTCTGGTGTGGCTGTTACTCAGTTCACGATTGCCGTGGACAGACCGTTCACATCGCAGGGCGGAGAGCGAGAAGCGGATTTTATTCCGGTCGTAACTTGGAGACAACTGGCTGAGACGTGCGCGAATTACTTGCGTAAGGGTCGCCTCACAGCTGTTGAAGGACGCATTCAGGTACGGAATTACGAGAATAGCGAGGGTAAGCGCGTATACGTGACAGAGGTCATTGCTGATAACGTGCGTTTCCTGGAATCGAACCGGGACGACAAACGAAGTGGCGGGCAAAGTGAACGGGATCCATTCGCAGACGATGGTAAACCGATCGATATACCGGATGATATGCCTTTCTAGGAGAGGGGTGATCATATGTTTGACTTTGGTCTCAACTCATATTCCAAAGAACAGCAATTAGGTAGGCGGCGCGAATCTAAAACGCCTTTGCGAGACCGGAAGCAGAATAAAAACGAGGACAAGGAGCTTACAAAGGAACAGGTACGGGCAGTGGTAAAGAAGCGCGACGGGAATTGGTGCTTGCTTAGCGGCAAGCCCGGCCCCGGACTACATTTGCACCGGGTTAAATATAGCGGCATGGGCGGAGGTGGTGGCAAGTACGAGGTTTGGAACTGTGTGCTGCTATCCACTCAAATGCACGATTTGGTGCATTCCAATAAGAAATACTGGATGCCGCGGCTACTAATCTATTTGCAAAATATGAAAGATGGCAAAGACACAAGCAAAATTTTGAGCGAGTTACGGAATAAAGCGACTGAGCGGGTGGTGACATGAAAGAAGCTTACTACTTTTCGCATGACAGCAATGCGCGACACGATCCAAAGATTACCGCGATGCGTGGCGTGTATGGTTCGGAAGGTTACGGCTGGTACTGGATGCTAGTTGAAATGATGCGAGAATCCCAAGGCTACAAGCTAGATATGCATTCGAAATACACTTTTAATGCATTTGCATTGCAATTGCAGACTGATAGCACAAAGGTTGAACAATTTGTGCATGATTGCATACATGAATTTGAACTGTTTGAAGCAGATGAAACACATTTTTGGAGCGCCTCATTACTTCGCAGAATGGATATTCGAGAGCAATTATCTGAGGCGCGCCGAAAGGCCGCTAAAGCTAGATGGAACAAGGGAAAGCAGCCAACTAGTGATGGTGAAGAAAATGCAGAAGGTATGCAAATGCATAGCAATAGCAGTGCTAATGGAATGCAAGGAAAGGAAAGTAAATTAAATAAAAGTAAAAGAAAAGAAAGTAATAAAGATATATATACGCCTGAATTTGAATCTTTCTGGACTGAATATCCTCGCAAGATAGAAAAACAAGATGCAGCAAAGACATTCAACAAAATAGTCAAAGAAGGCGAAGACCACGCTGTCATTATTCAATGCGCTAAGAATTACAAGGCAGAATGCAAGCGACTTAAAACAGAACAGCGATATATAAAACATGCCAAGACCTTTTTGAATGAGGGAAGATACAAAGATTACCTGGAAGGAGGGGCCGGGGTTGGAGAGCTTCAAAGAAGTGATGAAGGGGTTCAATCTGGAGGATATCAGGAAGAGAGCGAGTTTGATTTCCTCGACCGCCAAAACAGAACAGGCACCCATTGATTACAAATGCAAGATATGCCGGGATGAAGAGGTCGTGTTAAAACGGCGTGAGGATGGATCGGAATATGCGATGGATTGCGAGTGTAAAAAGGAACGCCGGGCTGAACGCCTGATGAAGTCTAGCAAGATAACGTCAAAATTCCAATCTAGGACATTTAACAGTTTCAAGCTAGATGGCAGACCGGAGACCGTGAAGCAAGCGTATGAAGCAGCTTGGAATTACGTTAAGGGGTATCCGAAGCGAGAGGAAAAAGGGAGCGTCGCCTTGCTTGGTCGCCCCGGATGTGGAAAAACACATCTTCTCATGGCGATATCAAACAACTTGATTTCAAAAGGAGTGGGCGTGATTTACTTCCCTTGGGTCGAGGGGTTCAACGAGCTTCGCAACAATCTGGATTCTCTTGACGATAGAATCCGGGTTCTGCAACAAGCGGACGTGCTTTTCCTGGATGATCTTTTCAAAGGACAAGACAACACTCCTGAAAAGCGGCCTACTAGATTCCAACTTGAACAGCTATTCGCAATTATCAATTATCGCTATCTAGAAGATAAGCCTATCCTGATCAGTTCGGAAAAGACTATATCGCAGTTATGCCAAATGGACGAAGCGATAGGCAGCCGCATAAACGAAATGTGTCGAGACTACAAAGTAACCCTAACAGGTGGAATAGAGCTAAATTACAGACTGCAATAGGAGGTAACCATGGAACACATTGACGATTACGAATTGTTCGACAAGGACTTTGCGGAATTTGTTCGCCGGGGACGGGAAGCATTTGGATTTGATGCGGAAGAAGTAGCCCAGGACACAAGTCGGAGCTGGGATGAACGGATAAGAGCTACAGCAGAGATATTGCATAAAGAGAGGGGTGCGGAAATTGCCTACAGGTTACAGGATGGAAACACAGTTCGTATCCCGAAGGAAAATTTACTTAGCCTGTGAAGAACTAAATTTTGTTTGGGACAGGACGGAGGTTAGCAATTTCCGCAACATGTGGGATGACGGGAAAAGTATACGCCAAATAGCCGAGGTCTTAGGTCGAGACCCAGACGAGGTTTTGATACTGGCAATAGATCAATCGAAGCGTGATCTGATACAACCACGAGACGGCGGATTACTAGGAAGAATGGCGTAAAGGGAGGGCGAGGACATGAACCGTTGTAAGATGCCGAAGTGCAGAGGGGTTGCAACGAAAACATGGGCGATGATGGGTTTGTGTAAACAGTGTCATGCGGATATCAAGAAAGAAACGAACTTATTCTATAGCGGAAAGATTCTGGCAAATGATCGGGTTTTTCATAAGAAATTGCAGATGGCAAAAGGGGAGAGGATTGTATGACACGTTTTGTAGGGATAGACCCGAGTACAAATACCGGGGTTGTGGAGTTAGATGCACTAGGCAACGTTATTCGCGAGGAAGAGATCACACTCGAAACCGGAATGCACTCGACAGTAGCTGAGATAAGGAAATACGGAAAAGAGATAGTTAACTATTTAGAGCAAGATAGCCTAGTTTGCGTGGAAGGCTTCTCCTTCAACTCCAAAGGGCAAGCGGTTAGCACGCAATACGGAATCGGATATGCGATTAGGTTTGCATTGATCGAGCGTGGGATGGTTTGGATCGAGCCAACACCGAGCCAAGTCAAAAAGTATGCAACGGGCAAAGGGAATGCTCACAAAAGCGAGATGATTTTACCCTTGTATAAACGGTGGGGATACGAGCATAAGTCAGACAACGTGCGAGACGCATTTATTTTAGCTCAGATCGCACGGGCGGTGCGAATGGACACAGCAGATACTAAACAGCAGAAAGAGGTTGTAAAAGCCATCCTAGAGCCTCAGGAAACGAAAGAAAAATCGAAGAAATCTAAGAAGGCGGTGTAAAGCATGCAGATGGTTATAAGATTTCTCGTTTGCTTGGGTTTAGCCTTAATACCAGTAAGTTTCTACATGTTCGTGTTGGGCGTGTTTTTGAATAAGGAATCGGCGGTGATTGCTGGGATGAATGTAGTAATTGGAATTATGTCAATTGCTCTCATTCCAATGTACAAGGCAGAGGCGAAGAACATCTGGCGAAATATCAAACGTAACTTTTGGAAAGGGAGATAAACATGGACATTGTAAAACTATACAACATGCAAAGAGAACTAGACGAGAGGATTATAAAGCAACACGGGCTGGAAGGGCAGGACTTATTGCCGCAAAAGATTCTAGCGTTGCAAGTGGAGCTAGGAGAATGCGCAAATGAATGGCGAGGTTTCAAGTATTGGAGTAAAGACCAGCAGCCGCGATATATAAAAAATTCAATTGCATTCGCCAATCCCGGAGGTCCATTTGAATACACAACCTACCCACTCCTAGAAGAATACATTGATTGCCTACACTTCATTTTGTCGATTGGCATTGAAATTGGAATCGATATTTATGAATTCGGATTTGTAGCAGTGGTGGACGCAACAACTACCGATACATTTCTCTCAGTTTTTGAAAAGATAAGCGAATTTTCTTACACCCCTGACTCTTGGAATTATGAGGGGATGTTCAATAGCTTCGCTGGACTTGGTAAAATGCTTGGCTTCACTTGGGAACAGATCGAAGAGGCATACATGAGCAAAAATTCGGAAAATCATAGGAGGCAAGACAATGGGTATTGAGAGGCCAATATATATATGTCAATGCGGTTGCGATGAGGAAATACCTTATTCACCAAGACATCAATATCCATCAAAAAAGCCTAAATATAAAGTCGGTCATTTTCATCGTAATAAGTTTTTTCTAAATCGAAATACAATCGAAAATGAATACAAAAAGGCTGGAAGTGGGGCGAAGTTGGCGGAGAAATATGGTATTACTCCAGTCGCAGTTTACAACATGCTGAGGAAAATAAAAGCTTCAACCATACCTAAGGAAGAGCTTGCTGAACCAAAACAAAGGACAGGTAGGTATTGGGAATTGAAATGTCTTGATTTTTTGGAAGGGGCCGAGGATTTTTCAGGAATGGACTGGCGATCTCCATTCGATTTGATATTTAACGGATATAGAGTGAATGTAAAAGTCTCTAACCCAGTAAATCAAGGAAAAACATGGACATTTAATACAAGATCAAAACAACAGATAGATTACTTTTTGTGTATTGGGCTTAACGAAAGTGGAGAAGTCGAAAAGTTGTATTGGATACCATCTGACAAGGCGAAAAAACAAACAACTATCAGACGTGGTTCAAAAACCAAATATGACGAATATGCAACAACATTTGAATTATTAAACCACAAACGCCAAGACACAGGATATTAATAACACGCCGTCTGAGCGCCAAGAACGCTGATTCTAGCGACTTACAGATCGAATGAGTATAAATGGAAGGGTAGAGACTTAGAGGGGCTTAAACAAGCTCCCAGGACGCGCGCAAATGTAAAGCTGAGTTTTCGGGGAAGAATAGGAGGTTGAAAAAGATGGATAAAGAGACTATTCATGTCGGGTTATACGGTGGAAAAGGGTTGTTCGGGGGCAAAGAAAAGCCGCTGGAAGCCAGTGTCATACATTGCGATAAACACAGCAAATGCTCTTATTACAATAATAATCAATGTCTAAGAGTGCGGAGCTTCGGCGGTATGGGGTGTAAATTCGGACGAAATACGACTCATACGGGGTATACCAGCCGAGCGAGGAAATACGGAGAATTCAAGGCTCAATGGCAGGGTCATGAATGCTATGGAAAATTGAATTATCCACCTAGAAAGTTGGGTTTGGTCAATGGTTATGTGGTATTTCCTTACCCTCATATCAAGATTTCAGAAGAGGAAGGATATGAGGTTGAATCTCCTTTTCTATTCGCAAGTGACGGAGCATTTATACAAGAACGGTATTTCACGGTGGAACTGATTCGGAAGATATGCCTGTTTAGACCACAAGCGGTTTTTGGTGGAGAAATAACAGATTATCAAAACAAGATTGTTCCCTTGTTTCTCTCGCACCTGAAGGAAGTTATGCCGGTAAGGTATCAAGAATATATCCAAACTTATCCTAGCGAGGAGCAAAGCATTAGTTATGTGGGAAGAAGGGCGAAATTGAAAACCGTAGCACCATCCAAGGTTAATTATGAATCTTCGCAATACCCACAGTTCAACGAGGCGTGGAATTGGGACGGGGAACGATTGATATATGAATCAGGCAATCTAAGTGGATTCAAAGTGATAAAAGATTACACCATTGAAACTTTAAGCATCATTCCAGGCGATCAGTCCATTATCACCATTACGAGCAATGATCAAGTAACGGATAAAACTGTATTTGTTGATTAAGGAGGACTGAGCATGTTAGGTAAAGCAAGTGAAATCAAAATATCAGACGCTCTCAAAGGCGCTGGATCGGTAAGAGGATGGATAAATGATCATCCAACGGCAATGGTCGAAGATATTAAAGTAGCTGCTACAGAGGACGGAGATTATTTTTACATCATTTTCAAGGAGGCTAAAGAGGATGAATAAGCGGCAGCGGAAGAAAGTGCGAAAAAAGGCTGCAATTCAACATTACAAGGAATCAGGAGAAGACTTACTCCATTGCGAACAGTGCGGAAAAAAACTTGATGTGCTGAATGAATATCACTGGAAATGGGGTACATGTGGCAGTTATTGCTACGGGAAATTAGTAGGAGTCTATTACTAGGAGGGATACCCATGAGTAACCATATAGACCGGATACAAGAAGTTAAAGACTTAACAGAATATGCAGAAAGAAATACATGCAGCGCAACAATGGTTCCGACAGAAGCGTTAAGAGCGCTCCTATCCGAATATAAACGACTACAAACGATCATAGAGACACAAGGTAAATTGATTGAATCATATCAGCGGATTGAGATGGACATGGAAAGCGATCACGTACAACTGTTGGAGCTCATAAAAAGGAATGAGTTATGCACACACATGAGAAAGACAGAAACTTATAAACTCGTTGATTCTGCTTTATCCCACCTGAAAGGGGAATAAACAACAGAGAGGGGAGAGAAGAACGTGAGCGTCGTATCTCCACTGATTTGGTTTGGTGGAAAGGGGAAGCAAGCCGAGCGCATCATTAACAAAATGCCAGCTCATAAGGTTTATATTGAACCGTTCGGCGGAGCTGCGCACGTGATTTCCCAAAAGCCAAGAATCAACCACGAAGTGTACAACGACATAGACGGGATTGTTGTGAACTTCATTATGCAAAGCATAGAGAATACGGAAAGATTGATTGAAAAATGCGCTGCGCTTCCTTATAGCAGAGAGCTTTATGAGAAGTGGCGGCGCGAGGAGCTCCCTTCGGATCCGTTAGAAAAGGCAGTCCGATTCTTTTATCTCAACCGCTCGGCCATCTCGAAAGGAAACGCGGAACAAGTGCCGCGGACAGGATGGAGACATTCAACAACATCAAGTCAAAATCCATCAAAGGGGTATGCGAACGCTTGCCAACGAATAAGGGAATTCGCTGAAAGAATGAAAGGCGTAATGATTGAACGATTGGACTTTAGAACAATAATCGAGAAATACGACTCAGAAGAAGCGCTGTTCTATGTGGATCCTCCATACGTTGGGCGTGAAAAATTCTATGCTGGTGGTTTCGCTCTAAATGATCACTATGAACTAGGTGAGATGTTGAATAAATGCAAAGCGAAAGTGATTGTCTCGTATTACGAGGATCCGATCATCCATGAGTTGTATGGGAATTGGAATATCGAGCGTCACGAAGCATTCAAACAGGCTGTAGGCGATCAAAATGTAGGCGGCAAGGCAGAGGAGCTTTTGATTATGAATTTTGACAATGGCCAGCTAACTCTATTTTAGAGGGGAGAGGTAAAGAAATGAAAAGACAACCAAAGTATAAGAAATCAGGATTAAAACCCGGCGATCAAGTGGTGATGCACACCTGTTATGAATCGCGGAAAGAAAAATACAAGGATAAGGTATGGACGGTAGAATCTGAGCCTTGGGATTTGTGCGGATCGGAAGTAGTGCGTCTGGATGGTTTTAGTGGTGGTTTCGCTACGGAATATCTCAAAAAGGTTAGAGGGGAGAGGTGAAAAGGATGTCTGAAAAAGGAAGCTATGCACATGTAGGATTACCGGGGTTAGGTCAGTTATTTGCTTATGTAGAGGGGAAGCCGCTGGAGGAAGAAAAACGCGATTTAGAAGCGGATTTGAAGGTACTGACAATCATACCTAAAGATCCGAGGGGGCCCGTTAACATGGTGCATGACGTTGTAGCTCCTCATGCGCTCCGTAGAGCCATTGAAGCAGAGCGGCAGCTTACCGAGAAGGACGCAATCATACAGCGTGAATACGCTTTGAAGCACGAGGCATACAACAATATAACTCGCGCACATGAAACGATGGCGGACAATGCAGAAGAAATCGCCAATCTACGTAAAGCGCTAGAAATACAACAGAACTATCTCATGGAATTAAGAGACGTTACACCTTACGAGCTATATCAAGAGCAGATAACGAATGTTTTAAATGAGTCTAACGCTGCTTTAGGGGAAGGGGATAAGGAATGAACTATTACATTCTTAGTCTTAAGTGGTCAGAAGGAAAAGGCGAGTACGTTTGGTGGCGTCCAGATAACAGCGGATACACCAACAACTTAAATCAGGCTGGGATCTACAGCGAAGAAACGATAAAGGCAATGCCGCATTACTACAAAAATACCTCAACCTATCCAATTCCAGTTGAGACGGTGGAAAAGATGATCATAAGCAAGGTTGTTCCTACGCTAGACGACAATTGGAGCTTGATGGGGATCGATCTAGGGGCACTACAACATTATTGAGGGAAGGTGATAAGGAATGAAAGAAGGAGATCGCGTTGTACTGAATGCCGACATAGACTGCTTCCACATGTTCCCCAAGAAGTACACCGACCCCGACCAAATAACTTTACCATCCGGTTCAATTGGCACGGTTACATCCGCTTATTCTAGCGGAGGTGGAATTGTACAGATGGATGCAGGAAAGAAGATATTCTCATTAAATTTAAGCGGATCTTTTAGCCCCTATACGGCTATAGAAGGGGAGACACAATAAGTAAAGGGGATGAAAATATGAAAGAATATCTTAAACCATGCCCGTTTTGCGGCGGAGAAGCGAAATTTGGTGTAACTGATCACGAAGGAAATGATAGAGATGATGAATACGAAAACGATCCGTGGTCAGGGCTGGCATTCCGTATCCTCCACATTCACGAAGAAAATGAAGGTTGCCCAATAGCTAACTATGAAATCGACGGGGCTGCAATAGGCGTGTATCTGTACGATAGCCGAAAGGAAGCTGCTGAAGCTTGGAATAAACGACAAGGGTAATGTCACCTTACGGCCTCGGGGCCAATAAACCAAAGGGAGAGATAAAATGTATGGCAAAAGAATTGATTTGGTCGGAAGAGAGCGATTTTGTATATGGCAGAGCAGTAGAATTTGAGAACAAAGAAGACTTTATCAATACAGTTAAAGATCAGTACGAAGACGGAGAATGTGAAGTGGCTGACGTTAAAATTCAGCCTTGTGTCTGGACTGAAAGGACTATACCTAAAGAGTGTCTCGTAACTCTTTCTTCAGCATATGCAGTAATTGAAAACTACTACACGGCATCTGTAAGCGATATAGAGTAAAACAGCCGAAGGCCCTCGACTCGACCGCAATACCCAGCGAAGCGGGGGCCGATAATGGTGCATTTACTTTAGGAGGACAACCAATCTATGAAGATCCTGAATATATCAGTGAAGAATGCGAAGTGATAGGCACACGCTTTGACAATCCAGAGCTATTAGGGGAGGTAAGAATATGAACGAGCTGTTAGAAGAAGGTGTGTGTCCTGTATGCGGCGGCGATATAAAACACTGGAATCAAGGGATATATGAATGCCAGGATTGCGGCGCAATGATTCCGGACGATGACGAAGATGATGAGTAGGGGAGGTAAGAGAGTAATGAGAGTGACAGTAGATCGTCAATGTAATTGCCATAACTGTTTTAGATTCTCGCATTATGTGATTGAAATATCGTATGGAACTAGCGGCTGTTTTTATCTATGTGCCAGATGTGCTGACGCGCTAAAGGACGAGTTGAAAGAGATTAGGGAGGAATAGAGAGTAATGGATAAAAGAGAGTGTTTGGAATGCATACATGCCGCTTCGAACGATAATGACGAAATGGTTTGTATGGTCGATGAAAAACATGTAATTGTTGCAGACGATTACTGCTGTGACAGCTTTAAGGAGGTATCCCATGACTGAGGTTAGAGACTGGCATAAGGATAAAGAACTGGTCAAAGAGTACGGAAACAGCGACATGCCATACAACCTAACGGAGTTTGCTAAAATGCTTCCCTATTATCTCCAACAATACGGCGTTGAATTAAGGGGCAGAAAGAGATGGGCAGCAGTCGCGAAAGGACTTAATGATGATCTAAGCGCAGCAGAAGCCCGGGAAAAGAAACTACGTGAAGCGATAGAAGAGGCAATCAACGAAAAATCGCAATGGGGTGATGCGGAGAATGCGCTAGACGTTGTGACAAGACATTTGTCTAAAACGTTGACATCCCTTTATCCAGAGAAGGAAGGACCTGAGATCATATCCTCCATAGAAGGGAAATTAACTCCTGATAAGGCGCGGATCATCAACGCTGCAATCAATGCGGCATTTGAGGAGGATGAATCATGACACGTGAAGAGATCGAAGCCAAATGGGAAGGCATGACACCGCGCGAACGTGATGCCTGGATTGCTACGGATGTAATGGGATACGAGAGAGTCAGGGGAAATGACTCATATGTGCGAAAAAACAACATGGCAAGTTTCCCTAAAATGTACAGTTCCGACATATCCGCAGCATGGGAAGTGGAGGCGCGTATTCTTGAAACATACCGACTTTCATATGCGATGTCATTAGCGGAAGTAGTAAGCGGAAAAAGGGTGAATCTCCCTGATGAACTTGATGACTTTATAACAGAATGTTCAGATAACTTGCTTGCACTTATCCACGCAACCCCGGCGCAACGTTGTAAGGCTGCTTTATTAGCTGTATTGGAGGGATAGATATATGAGATGTGTAGATTGTGGAATGAAAGAAGCGCCTCACGAACAGGAGTTATGCGACGAATGCTATGAAAACAACAACACAGATACAGTGATATATAAAATACCGTGGCAGAAATACGATCCAGAGAATCCGCCAGAGTTGGGGAAGACGTTTCTGGTGTGCATAGGATCAAAAACGATGGAGGCGGAGTTACGAGTATCATTTAACGGCAGGTTGCTTTGGTGGACAGATCACGGTTTTGATGACACAGTGTCGCATTACGCACCTATTAACCTACCAGGGGAGGAATAAACATGGCTCAATGGTGGAGAGAGGTAAAAATACCAAACGAAACGCCGGAGCAGCGAGAGAGAGCGCTGCGTGAAGCTTTAGAGGAGATATGGATACAAGGTAAAGACCGTGGCACATCATCTATACCGTGGCGTATGGCTTACAAGGCAGAAAAAACATTAAAACTACTTTACGGGGAAAAACCATATGAAAATATCAGCTAAATCGTATTGGGTGTGGACGGAGAAGGCCGAGAAGGAGAATCCGCAACGTTCCCGAGCGGGCGAGATGATTCGGCCTCACTATGCCAAGGAAGCGCCGAAAGAATGGCTAGAACAGGGTCTAATCGTGGACAAGTCCGAATATGCAGCAGAGGGGCAAGTGGAGCTGTTTGATTTATTGGAGGAGGTGTAAGAGAGTGAGACGAGGATTAAATAGGCATTTACGTATACAGTCGGTTGTTAATTTTTCATATGTCGTTAATGGAGAATTGAGAACTGGACGAATGTCAGCAGCTGTGACAGGATCGGTAACACAAAGAACTTACAAAATCCTACAAGATGCTATTGCTGAACACGCTGATATAAGAGGTGTTGTTGTATCATCTATCATTCCGATTGTTTAGCGATATGTAGTATAATACAAGTAAATGACCAGAAAAATGACTGTTGTATCAATAAACATGTAAAAAAGTACAAACGGGGGTGAGACGATGGGAGCAAAACAACTCACAATGGGTATTTACGAGGTAGATGAAAAGGCAACAACAGCGGCGGTGGAAGAATACTTAAATGACGCAAGAGAGTACAGCATAACCGAGTTTGTCCCAATCGAGCCGACAACGACAGCAGAATACAGCGACATGCCAAGGGGCTACACAGGCACTACAAGTGATCAAACAGGCGACATAGCAATATACAACACAGACGAGCAGGAGCGGCGCAAGAGGCACATAGAACGGGTAGAGAGAGCGGTTAGTAGACTACCGCAGCGGCAACAGAAGTTAATACGCACTAAGTACCTGGAGGCGGACGGGGAAGAAAAGTGGGATTACGAAATAGCAGATGAAATAGGATACAGTTACAGGCACTATAAGCGCATCAAATCCTTTGCGATATACCGCTTAGCTACATCGTTAAGGCTAATTAAGCTGAAAGAATAAAAATGGCCCTTTTTTGTCAGTACCAAGTCAGTTTTTATGAAATTAACCATGGTACAATGATAGTGTGGGAGATTGACCAAAGGACACCGATAGGGCATGAATGCCCTGGATACCCGCATGGACGGTAAAAGGATTCGGTGCAAAGTTCCTTATCATTTCCCAGCACGATTGATTATGTAAAATCCGATATGTAGTGTGCAAACTCATTCGGGAGGTGTAATCAATCAATTAATAGCTACACGCAGCAGTTGAAATAGTAACTTGTGTAGTGTGGCTAACAAGCCCGAAGCCCGGATGGTACGACAGGAGCGCGTATTGTCCGGTGTGGGGCACATACGGTGATAACGTGACTAGGCTTACCTGGGCACGATTCACATATAAGCCAAGAGAGGACGAAACAGAACGCCCTTGTATATGGGCAGGGAGTTAAATTCCGCAGCACCAGAGTGATAATCCAGAAAGCGATATACGGCGAGTATGGGAAGGATCGTGGGGTTCACGGTCGGCGCGGCTCCTGGGAGGAAAGGTTCTGCCTTGAGGCTCATTCGTTATCGATGTGGTGGCGGAATGGTAGACGCAACAAGGAACACAGTGGATAGTACGTTGAGTCAGTCATTTGGCTGGTAGCGTGAGTACAAATCTATCCGTGCAGGTTCGAATCCTGCCCACATCATTAATTCTAACCTTTTTTCTTGGCCGCTCCTTTGGGGGCGGTAATTTTGTTTCTTCGGAGGTGGTTAATATCGATAAAAAGCAGCTTACGAAAAAACTAGAGCGCTATCACGCTTACAAGTTTGCAAACAGTCCTATAGCTAGTCTAATAGAGCAGGCGATAGATACTTTAACCGATGAAGAGGAACAAGTGGTTAAATTAGCCTACATGAGTAAAAAACGCTGGTACGAATGGGAAATAGCTGGCGAACTGGGTGTGAGCGATAGAACCGCGAGAAGGATAAAGGCGAGTGCCTTAAACAAATTAATCATAGCCTTATCTGAACGCCTAGAGGAGGTTGAGAGCGCGTGATGGGACTTGAACATGCGATATTAAACCAAATGCCTTGGTATCACAAACTATGGTTTATACCTGGGGTATTGATTGGTTTAATCGTGCTTACATTATGGGAATTCATTAAATCAAAGTTGAATGTCATTCGAGGTGGTGTTTGAATGTGTACCCACGGAACAACCCGACTTGTTAAGTTAAAAAAACGTCGATCGGTCTCCGGAAGTTTGTCCGTACCGGTGGATGATTGCATTGCAGATGAGATTCAATCTTTAAACGATAACGGCGTTATTACTTTGGGGTGTTGTTGCGGGCATGGTCAAGCTGGTAAAATCATTGAGTGGACGAATGAAGTTGGCAAATGGAAAGGATATGAGTCTCCGCCTCATGCGCTAGTTGACCAGAAGAGTATAGAAAAATGCAAGGAGCTGGGATATCGCCCGTTCCCCTATTATTATGCAGATGGAAGTCAAAATGGAGTATGGCAAATACAATTAAAAACTGGGTGTTTAACTCCTGAAGATGTAGTTATGTGGGAATTGGGTGGTCGCCAATAAGGCGGCTTTTTTATTTTATATGAGAGGGTGAAGGTGATGAAAAAACCAACAGTACTTCCGCCACCAGGACACCAGCCAAAAGGAGAAGCGGAAAAGGAAGAAACGGTGTCAAGCTACGCCGCAGAATGGTGTGGAATGGTTATCTTTATGTGCATTGCTGTATTAGCTGTAGCGGGAACGTATAAGCTCCTGACGATGATGTTCTAACAATAGTAATTAACATGGGGTGATAAGGTTGGTTGATATTATAGCTGGTGCGATGTTTTCCATGAATGTGGCCGCTTTAGTCTTTTTAGCCTACAACAAGCATCAAGGATAAAGATGGACGCGATGGCTCTTAAACGATTCTGTTCCAAGTCTGGATGCAAGAGACTGACAGAGGGAAGGTACTGCTCAGAACACAAGGATTTTGTAGCAGAGGATAAGGCAACGCGCAATAGAATGTATGACCAACACATAAGAGACCAAGACGCAAAGAAGTTCTATAACTCCAAAGAGTGGAAGGCAGCAAGGGTAGAGAGACTACGTAAGGACAAGGGACTATGTCAGCAGTGCTTAAGAGAACGCCGCATCAAGACAGCAGACATGGTACACCATAAGAAGCCCATAAGAGAGTATTGGGAGCTGCGCCTTGTTGTGGCGTACATGGAAAGCTTGTGTAATAGGTGCCATACTAAGATTGATCATAGCAAACTTTAACCAACAACGCTTTACAGCGGTAAAGCATGAAATCAAAATAGGGTAAAAATAGAGTAGAAAAAAATGGAAAATAGAGGGAGGGGGAGGGGCAAAAAGTTTTCGAAGGGCAACCCGAAGACCGCGTCCCCCCTTTTTTCACGCATAAATTCGTTTTTTGAATTTTTCAATGACTTTTTAGGAGGTGAACCCTGTGGGAAGGAACGCAAAACCAGTGTCTCTGCAACTTGCGCAGGGGAATCCAAACCGACTCACAAAGGAAGAAATCGCAGCTAGGTTGGAAAGTGAAGTTAAGCTTGGGAAGACAGAACTAGATCGCTTGAAACCCCCGTCATTCGTGAAAGATGACACTATAGCCTTCGCGTATTGGAAACAGTTTCTGAAAGAATATAGAGAGGCTGCCAAACAAGGGATTGAATTGTTGACGAGTTCTGATGTCAGCATGTTGGCACTTTATTGTAAGACATATTCTGAGTATGAAAGACTGTTAAAATCGTACCAAACTATCGATAAAATCGCTTATAACAGCGTTGAATTGGATGAATATATCGAGGAAAGTGAAGAGTTTAATACCCGTGTTAAAAAGCAATTGAGGGCGATGGTTGCCGTAGATGGATTGCTGAGAATAGAAACAGCCATCAACAAAAAGATGGACATGCTCATCAAAATGCAGGATCGTTTATTCCTGAACCCACTTGCTAAAGTGAAGAACGTACCTAAACCTAAGAAGGAAGAAAAACCACCAAGCAAGTTTAGTAAGTTCGGTGGTGGACGCATTGGATAATTATCCTTTAAACGTCTTAGATTACGATGATAGAGTTACTAGGTACGCTCTTGATGTGGTAAACGGACGACTGAATAGACGTGTAGGGCAATCTGAAATACAAGCCTGTCAAAGACATTTGAATGATCTCGAAAGGCAGGGTTCTGATGATTTTCCTTATGTATGGAATCCGACAGCGGGACATGAATTAATTGAGTTTGCAGAAAGTCTGACATTAGCAGAAGGTGAAGAACCTAAACCATTAACTCTATGGGGATTTCAAGATTTTATATTTGGATCGTGGCATGGTTGGAGAACGCTTGATGGTTATAGGCGGTTCCGCACTTCATATGTACAAGTTGCTAGGCAGAATGGTAAGTCTATTGGAAATGCAATACCGGCTAAATACTATGGTAATTTTGACGAGTATCAGTACCCGCAGGTTTACTGTACAGCTACAAAAGAGTTACAAGCTAGGATTGTTCTAAAAGAGTGTATTAAGTTCATAGATGCAGATCCTGAACTGAGTGGTAGTAAATACGAAGAAGGGCTATTCACAGTAAAAGAATATGCAGGAAAGATCGAATGTAACCTTTCAAAAGGTGAAATAAGAGCCCTTGGTCGTGACACTAAGTCGATAGACGGCTTTAGACCATACTTTGCCAGCGTCGACGAATATCACTTGCATAAGGATAACCAGATGTACAAGCTCCTGTCGGACGGTACGAAGAAGCTCAAGCAGTGTCTTATATCCGTTATTACAACGGCTGGATTTGATCTTAATGGGCCCTGTTACGAGCTATATCAATACTGCAAAAAGATACTTGCAGGAGTGGTTGTTGACGAGACTCAGTTCGTGTTCATCTGTGAACTTGATAGGGAAGACGATCTATGGGATGAGGACAACTGGGGCAAGGCTAATCCGCTTTGGACTGACCAAACATTAATCAGCCTTCGTACTGATGCTATCAAAGCAAAGGAAATGCAAGGCGCTGAGCTGCGAAACTTTATGACCAAGTCGCTTAATGAGTGGGTGCAGTTCGCAGATGATCAGTACATGAATCTTGAACATTGGAAGAATTGCGAATCCGACATGACACTAGAAGATGTTCGAGGTCAAGATTGCTATTTAGGGCTTGATTTATCGAGTGGCGGTGACCTTACATCCGGGGTATTGGAGTTCCCGTTAACTATTGATGGGGAAAGAAAATACTTCATTCATTCACATAGTTTCATCCCGGTGAAGCGAGTAGTTGAGCACGTTAGGACAGACCATGCCCCTTACGACATGTGGATCAGGGCTGGACTGTTAACGCCCACGGAAACAATGGGCGGCGTAAAAACAGACTACAAATATATTCTCAGTTACTTCAAAGGACTTATAGACGAATACGATCTACAACTCAAAGGCATCGCTTATGACCCTCATAATGCGGATGCTTTTTTATCTGACTTGGATGAAACGTTTGGTGTTGATTGCATCGAGATAAAACAAAGCGCGCGCAGTCTGAATGATGCCACTGTCGATTTTAAGTTGGAAGTCGAAGCTGGAAACGTGATCTATAACAAGGGCGAAAAACTTCTGTCGTGGAGTATAGCGAACGCTAAGACGGAAAGTAACAGTTTCGGAGAAATTAAGATCGTGAAGGGCGAACCCGGAAAACGAATCGACCCTGTGGATGCTGTTATTGATGCGCACAAGCTTACTTTAAGTATGGTGGAAAGTGAAGTTGATGTTTCGGAATTTGCTGAATCTGATTTCTTAGACAAACTTTGGGGGTGAGGATTTGAGAAACATTATTTATTTACTACGGGATTTTGCGGAAGACATTTTCATCCTTGCTGGGATGGCGTTAATTAACGTGGCGACATTCCAACTTCATCAAACGGCTGGCATGTACTCTTTAGGAGTGACATTAGCCGTCATTGGGTTAACCATTGCTCGGCAGCCGCCAAAAAAGGAGTGATGGATATAAATGCTTTTCAGACGAGCAGTAAAAACCGAAAAGAGAGAGCGCGAGGTTCTAGAACTCAATGTAGATGAGAGGCGCTTACTTGAGGTTCTTGGTGTTGATCCTGACGGTATCAATGTTAAAGGAAAGAATGCCCTCAAAATCGACACTGTATATGCATGTATTAGAATTCTGTCTGAGTCTGTCGCAAAACTACCGATCAAGGTATACCAGGAAGACGAAAACGGGGTGCAGCGATCAGCGAAGCATCCTGTGCATCAATTGCTTAAACTGCGACCAAACCCATATATGAGCGCTTATGATTTCTGGAAGTGTATTGAAGCTCAAAATGATTTATATGGAAATGCTTATGCGTCGATTGAGTTTAATCGAAAAGGTCAAATCGTGGGTTTATGGCCGATGGATACTAATCTAGTCAAGATAGTAGTAGATGATGATACGGCGGCTAGTGGGCTTGTTACAAACCGTTCTAACGTGGCATATCAAGTTAACCTTGGATATGAACAGCGGAAATTAACACCACATGAAGTTCTTCACTTTAAAGGTGGAGTAACACTTGATGGAATCGTGGGTTTATCACCCTTGGACTACCTTAAGGGGACGCTTGAAAATGGAGGCGCTGCGAGTCAATTTGTCAATAAATTTTTCAAGCAGGGTCTACAAGCACGTGGTATTGTGCAGTACGTTGGTGATCTAGACGAGAAAGCGAAGAAAAACTTCCGGGATAAATTCGAATCTATGGCTAGCGGACTAAACAATGCTCACCGCGTGGCTCTCTTGCCGATTGGGTACCAGTATCAACAAATCGCACTAAACCTAGTGGATGCACAGTTTTTAGAGAACACACAACTAACAATTCGTCAGATTGCAGCGGCCTATGGGGTTAAAATGCATCAGTTAAACGACCTGTCCAGGGCTACGTATGCCAATGTGACGGAAACGCAAAGGGAATTTTACACGGATACCTTGCAACCCAAATTGACTGGTTACGAGCAGGAGTTAACTTGGAAGTTGTTTCTGAACGAAGAAATCGACGCTGGGGTGTTTATACGGTTTAATGTCGATGCAATCCTTCGGGCTGACCTTAAGACTCGATACGAGGCATACCGCATGGGAGTCCAAGGAGGATTTATTACACCCAATGAGTCGCGTGCGCTTGAGAATCTTCCACCTAAGGAAGGAGGCGACCAGCTTCTTGTAAACGGAAGCTACGTTCCAATTACACAAGCTGGAGCTGCTTATAAGAAAGGGGGTGATGGAACTGGACAAGGAGAAGAGGATGACGGATCAGAAGGAAGTTCGGGCGCTTCCGATAACTTTGGAAGTGAGGAATAGCGAAGGTGAAGAGGGGAAGCGAACCATCACTGGGGCGATTAAATATAGCACGGAAAGTGCTGAGATGCGAGATTATTGGGGCGATTCATTCATCGAGACGATTGACAAAGAGGCTTTCAAGGATAGTTTGGCCGCTCGAAACGTTGTGGGGTTGTGGAGTCATGACACTGCACAGGTGCTAGGAAACACAAAATCAGGAACCCTTCGTTTGACCAATATGGAAAACGAATTACGTTTTGAACTTGATATCCCAAATACAACCGTAGGAAACGATGCTTGGGAGCTTATCCAGCGAGGCGATGTTGATGGAGTTAGTTTCGGGATGAAAGTAACCAAGGATAAGTGGTCAAGCGAGAAGCGAGAAAATGATCGCCTATACAAACGCAACATCTTAAGCGCCGAACTATACGAAATAAGCCCCGTTGCCTTCCCTGCGTATCCTGCGAACGAAGTAGCAACTAGATCGTTAGCTGAATTTAAAGAGTCGGAAAAGCGATCAGCGGATGAACAACAATTAAAAGAAAAGTTACTTATTGAGCTTGACCTAATTGGTTAGGCTCTTTTTATTTCCCAAAAATTATATGAGGTGATCAAATGACTAAGGAATTACGTGCACTCTTGCAAAAACTTGAAGGGGCAAAAGGAGAAGTAAGAACGCTTTTGGCCGAAGATAAGACGGCAGAAGCTAAGGATAAAATGGATGAAGTTCGTTCGCTGCAGACGAAAGTTGATTTGCAACGCGAGTTGGAGGAGACAGAAGCGCGGGGGCTTGGCGGAAAAGAGTTGAACGATGTAGGTAATATCGAAGAACGTGACATGAAAGAACTGGAACAGGAATATACAGGTTTGGTGTTGCGTGGCATACGGCGAAGAAAAGTATCAGAAGAACAACGCAGCGTTATTGCCGAATACGAGAAACGAGCATTGATGAATGAAGGTGGGACAGTACCAGCTATCACTGACGGTGATGTAGGTATCCTTGTGCCGCAAGATATTCAAACAAAAATTAATGCGTTAATGCGTGCGCACGGCGACCTTGCTCAATACGTAAATATCCAAAATGTAACCACGCTTTCGGGTACGCGTGTCCTAGAAAAAGACGAAGACATGACACCTTTGGCGGACGTGGACGAGTACGGCATCATTCAGGAAACGGACAACCCGAAATTCACACCAGTAAGTTACAAAGTAAAAAAGCGTGCTGGTTATTTGCCGCTTACCAACGAATTGTTGGCTGACAATGATGTGAATCTGTGGGATTACGTCGTGAACTGGATGGCGAGAAAAGCAGCGTTTACCCGCAACTATCACATTATTAACCTATTACGAACGCTACCGCCGCAAACGCTGGCGGACGTTAAAGCAATTAATACTGTGTTAAATGTAGGACTTGACCCAGCGATCAGCTTAACATCTATGTTGTTGACAAATCAGGATGGATTTAATTGGCTGGATAACCAAGAAGACGGAAACGGCAAACCTATTTTGCAAGAGGATATTACAAAGCCCGGGCGCAAACTATTCAAAGGGCGACCAATTGAGGTTGTGCCGAATCGCTTGCTTGCAACAACAGGCGATCAAGCACCTTTGGTAATCGGTAATATGAATCAATTTGAAGTACTGTTCAATCGCCGCTTCTTCGAATTGGCATCTACTCGCGAGGGCGGGGATGCGTGGAGACGAGACACGACTGAAATGCGCTTGCTGATGCGTGATGATCATGTGAAGTGGGACGACAAGGCGGTTGTATTTGGTCAGATTGATCTAACGCCAACGCCATAATTTGAGGAATTAGGAGGCCGAGAAATCGGCCTCTTTTAATATTCGGAGGTGATACCTATGGCGATTGTCATTCAAGCATTTAGAGAGCGTTTTGAAAACTATAAGCGCTATGAAATCGGCGATGAATATCCAGAGACCAATAAAGAGCGCGTAAAATATCTAGCAAAATTAGGGTTTATAGAAGTCGTAGGAAAGCCGAAGCGCGTAAAGAAAGGCGCTGATGCAAATGGCGATACTGACGCTTGAAGAAACAAAGATGTGGCTGCGAGTTGACGATGACGAGGATGACATTGTCGAAATCCTTAAAGGTGCGGCGGAAACATACTTACACAATGCTGTGGACGTAGAGTTCGACGGCACCAACCAACTTGCAAAGCTATATTGCCTTGTCTTGTGCGCCGATTGGTACGAAAACCGAGATCTAATAGGCCAGCAACCATCGGAAAAGGTAAGGTTCACAGTTCAATCCATTATGACGCAATTACAAAACGCCTACGATCCTACAGATACGGGGTGATTTAAATGAGTTATAAGTTACTAGTAAATCGCCTTGATAAGCGTGTGGAGTTCCTGCGCCCACCAGGAGTGGATGATGTGGACGAATACGGCGAACCGTTGGATGATCTAATACCCGTTTGCACTACATGGGCGGCAATAGAACCGTTAAGAGGCCAAGACAGGTACGCTGCGAAACAAGAAAATGCAGAGGTAACAACGAGAATACGCATTCGTTACAGGAAAGACGTTGATCGAACGATGTTTGCACAGTACCAGGATCAAACATTTGAAATACTTTACATCATACATCCGCATCTAGCTAAAAAAGAATTACAACTCATGTGTAAGGAGCGTCAGTGATGGCTAGAGGGACTAAGATCGAAGGAATGAAAGAGCTTCAAGCGATGTTTAAGAAGCTTGAGAGAGTTCCTCAGACCGTAGCGACAAAGTCGGCTAGAGCTGGCGCCACAATCGCATTAAGAGCAGCTAGAGCGAACGCTCCAGTTGATGAAGGTAACCTAAAATCAGGGATGATCCTAAAGCGAGAACGTAGAGTGAAGCCTGGGAAAGCTGTTTATGATGTCATGATGGATCCAGCCAAGAATGATATTTTTGTTAAAACCACAGCGGACGGCAAGAGATACTATTACCCCGCGTCACAAGAGTATGGTTTTCTCACGGCTGATGGTGGATATATACCGGGTTATCGCTATCTTCGTAAATCCATAACAGATAACGTAGATACCATCGAAAAGAAAGTCATAGATACAGCCAAAGTTACAGTAGAAAAGATTTTGAGGGGGTGATGGAGTGGATTTTGAAGCCGCGCTGACAATGGAGCTTAAAACAGTCCCCGAGGTTGAGAACAGGGTTTATCCACTCACCGCTCCAGAAAAAACAACTAGCCCCTATATCATCTACACATCATCTGATGGTTTGAGGGTAAACACCGTTACAAACGGTTACCTTCCTGACAAATCAGTTGAAGGAGAAATCAACATAATCGCTCCTAGGTATTCTACCATGAAGCAAATAACTAGCCAGGTGATTGATTTGCTAGTTAGCATGAGTCAACGAGAAATCGGAACGGGCGGCCCTTATATCAATGAAATGATCTATGAAAAGCCAGTTGAACTATACGAAGCGCAAGTAAATCTCTATAGATGCTTAATAGACTACAAAGCACATTTTAAGGAGTGATCAAATTGACACAAAGAGCACTAGGAACGAAGTTAAAAATCGGTGATGCAGCATCGGCAGTACCTATCGGATTCCTGACCTCTATTTCTTCCCCGTCTATGTCCCAGGAGACAATTGACGTAACGACCTTGGACAGCGATGGTGAATACCGTGAGTTTATCGGCGGGTTTAAGGATGGCGGCGAGGTATCCGCATCAGGTTTCTTTAACCCGGACGACCCTGGACAAGCGGCTGTATATGATGCATTAGAAAACAGTACAACTGAGGACTTTACAATAGAGTTTCCAGCAGAGATGGGAGCTAAGTGGATATTTAAGGGCGTTGTAACTGCTTATCAAACCTCGGCAGAGTTGGAGGATGCTATTAGTTTTGAAATAACAATTAAAGTATCTGGAAAGCCTGTTTTGGAAATTACACCAACACCATAACAAAGTCGGGATATGATCCCCGGCTTATTTTGATAGGAGGACTTTAATTTGAGCACAGATAAAAACGATGTTGTAATTGTTGAGCTTGATCGACCGCGAGAACTGCGTTTTGGACATAAAGCGCTTAAGAAGATGTCCGCGCTAATGGGAAAAAGCGTAGAGGATATCGGCGGGGATGAATTGAATCTGGAGGAAATTGAAAAAGTCTTTTTCTACGGTTTGTCCAAGGATGCCAGCGACAACGGGGAAACACTCACACTTGAAATGATGGAGGATATCCTCGATCATGCACCTTCATACCCATATCTAATGCAGAAAATGAATGAAGCTTTTGCTGTTGCTTTCGGCGGAATGGGTGACGAGGGAAACCAGCAGTAGCCGGAGAAGAATCCGGCACAAAATCAAAATTTGATTGGCAGGAATCTAAAAAGGCGGCGTTTGCAGTCGGATTGTCGCTTAGTGAATACGACGAGTTGACGCCGCATGAACTTAATTTACACATACAGGCATACAACGAGAAATTAACGAGAGAGAGCAAGGAAAGAATAACTGCTGCTTATTTGGTTGCCGGGTGGAGCAGAACGAAGAAACTTCCAGACTTAAAGAAGATTCTTGGAGAAGATAAGCGAAACAATCAAACGGATAAGCAAATGTTACAAACAATCAGAATGCTAAACGCTGCCTTTGGTGGTGTTGTCAGGAAAGACGGTTAACAGCCGTCTTTTTTTGTTGTGTGCAAGGGGGTGAGTAGATGGCAGTAGTAAAAAACCTAATGGTGCGCGCGGGAGCCGATTTTTCCTCGATGCGCAAGGAAATGCAGAAGGCACAAAAAAGCCTGGATGCATTTAAATCAAACGTTTCAATTGCAGTTAAGGGCATTGTAGCGGCACTAGCAACTATTGGTGTTGGCGGAGCTATAAAGGATGCCACGAAGGATGCTATGCAGTTTGAAGCAGCTATAACACAGATAAACCGCACTTTGGGGAGTAGCGCCGGGGCTTTCAGGAAGTGGTCAAAGGAAAACGCTTCTGCTTTAGGTATGAGTCAGTTGGAAATGGCAAAGTATGGCGCTATTTATTCCAACCTCCTAAGTTCGTTCACTGGCGGCATGGAAGAGACTGCCCAAAAAACACAAGATCTCTTGAAAGCTTCGGCGGTGGTCGCGGCAGCTACAGGGCGAACCATGGAAGACACCATGGAACGTATCCGCTCCGGTTTGCTAGGTAACACAGAGGCAATTGAAGACCTTGGGATAAACGTTAACGTTGCCATGATCGAGTCTACGAAAGCATTCCAACAATTTGCGAACGGTAAGAGCTGGCAACAACTCAATTTCCAAACCCAGCAACAAATTAGGCTTATGGCGATCCTGGAGCAAGCTAATGTGAAGTATGGCGACACAATAGCCAGTACCACAATCGCAAGACAAAACCAATTTATAGCCCAACTAAAAAACGTCAAGTTGGCACTTGGTCAAGCCTTTTTGCCAATCTACAATGCTGTGCTCCCTGCCTTAATACGTATGGCAACAGCGCTAGCAACGGTCATGAACTATATAGCACAATTTACAACTGCCTTGTTCGGTGGGTCTGTTAAGACTCAGCAAGCGCAGTCGAAAGCCACAAACGCGCAAGCATCGGCAGTGGCTGGATTAGGCGATGAATACAAGAAGGCTGGTAAGAGCGCTGAAAAGGCGGGGAAGAAGGCTAAAGGTGCTATAGGTTCCTTTGACCAGCTCAACCTAGTCGGCGGCACTGATTCTGGAGGTAAGAAATCCAAGGATGATGACGACGGAATAGGTGACATTGGCGGGGCTGGAGGAGGGTTATTCGGTGATCTGACTGATGGCATGATCGATGTCTCCCAAGAAGCGCAGACGATGGCCAATAGGGTGAGGGATGCTTTTTCCAATACCTTCAATTCATTAAAATCGAATTGGCAAAATCTAATGCGTTCGCTCTACCCATCTTTACAGCAAGCATGGAGTCAAATCCAACCCGAGTTAGAGGCTTGGAAATTGCAATTTGGAAAGATGTTTACCGACATCCTATCTCTTGGTGAACCCCTGAAAAACTGGACTTTGACAGGATTGATTCCAAATTTAAGGCAAGGCATTGAGTTGGCTGGTCATGTATTAGCCGGTCTATCGGAAAGCTTTAGATCGGTAGTGGGCAGTTTGTGGGAGTTTGCGTTCCCTATCCTGGATAAATTCGTGCAAGAAGGTTTGCCGCGCCTATCTGAATTTGCCGATGGCGTCATGAGTATATTTAGAGGCTTGTTTGATCTCGCAAAACAGATTTTCGATGACATCTGGAAAGATGCCGTTGACCCTGCAATGCAATTTGTTTCGAAAATAATCAGGGATACGCTAGACATCATCTTTAAATGGTGGGATGACTGGGGCGGAAAAATAATTGATGGGTTAAAAAGGGCTCTCGATAACATCAAGCAGCTCTGGAATAACCTTTGGGTTAACTTTTTGGAGCCGTTTGTGAAAAACATGCTTGAAATGTTGCAGTGGCTTTGGGATAAGCACCTTAAAGACCTAATCGCAGAAATCGGCAATTTCATCGGCAAACTAATAACAGCCGCTACGGACATTTACAATGAGTTTATCATGCCAATCGTCAATTGGTTGGTAAAAACTCTTGGCCCTACTTGGGCAAACATGGCATCGTTTATCGGTGATGTTATCGGTACCGCGCTTGGGGTTATATCTGATGTGGCAAAGGGCATCATCAAATCTCTTGGCGGCATTGTGGATTTTGTTGCTGGCGTGTTTACAGGTGACTGGAAACGTGCCTGGAACGGCATCCAGGACTTTATGGGCGGTTTCTCCGACGCTCTGGTCGGCATCTTTAAAGGCGCGGTCAATTTGATTATTGACGCACTTAATTACATGATTAGACAGGTCAACAAAGTTAAGATCGACGTACCGGAATGGGTGCCGGGGATTGGTGGGGAGACATTAGGTTTTACTGTCCCTGAGATTCCTAAACTCGCAAAAGGCGCACTTGCGTTCGGGCCGACTCTAGCAGTCGTCGGAGATAACAAAGGAGCTGCTGCTGATCCAGAGGTAATTGCCCCACTTTCGAAACTCCAAGATTATATGGATGGTGGTGGAGATAATCCACAAACACTATCGGCACTTAATGCCATCCTATCTGCTATTAAATCCGGTCAAAACATAAACGTCACTATCAGTCAAAGGGATGTAGCTCGTGCTGCAATCAACGGAATCAATGACGAAACACGAAGAACGGGAGTCATACCAATCACGGTATAGGAGGGTTGAATCATGCAACTAAAGGTGAATGGAACGCCGCTTGTAGCGTCCCCAAGTGAGTTCAAAGTCACTCTACTTGACCTGGACGATGCGGATTCAACTGTCCGCACTTCGGATGGTAGATTAAACCGTGATAGAGTTCGGGTTATTAGACAGGTTGAAATTGGTTGGAACGCTTTAACTAGCATTCAAATCAAGCAAGTATTAGACGCTATGGAAAATGTATTCTTCGACTTTACCTTTCCCGACCCTAAGGCCGGGGGATACATTACACGTCGCATGTATGTAGGTGACCGCCCTTCTCCTGTTGCATTTGAGCGCAACGGTGTGCTGTGGTGGAAAGACTTAAAATTCATTTTAACGGAGCAATGACATGTATCCAATATCACCGCTTTATGCTGATTTCTTAAGAAAACCGGATCGGGAATTTAAAGTTAAAGTTAATATAAACGGCAAGGAATACGACAATCGAACAATCGTTGATTTTGTAATAGAAAACGATTTAAGTAATATAAATGAATTTACTATCGGTACAGCTATCCCGTCCAAACTAGTAATCACGCTTCGGACATTCGATGAAATACCAGCAAACGCTAAGTTCATTCCTTATGTATCGTTATCAACTGCTTCTATGACGTGGAATGAAGCGACATATCCATGGAATCAAATGAATGTGCCGTGGAACGGCGGGGGTACAGACTGGTTACCGCTTGGTGAGTTTTATGTAGATTCCCGTGAAAAATTACATGACGTATGGACATTTACCTGCTATGACAAGCTTGTGTTCGCCGATCAAGCCTATGTATCTCAACTTACCTATCCAACAACACAAAAGGCAGTGTGGGACGAGATCATAGGACGGCTAGGATGGATGTATGACAGCAGTGTAGTTATTAACCCATCCTATACCATTCAAGCGGGGCCAGCGGGCTATAGTATGCGTCAGGTGCTTGCGTACATTGCCGGGGCTAACAATGCTAGTATTTACATTAATAAGGCTGGAACGCTCAAATTCAAGCGTTTTAGCGCGTCTGAACAGCCTGTATTCCGTATGACGCTCAGCGACTACATCCGAGCCAAACAGACTAACCCGGTTAAGATGTACACTAGGGTTGTGGTTACGTATAACACCGAAGATCAACTCACATTTGAGGCTGGAACAGGCGACGAGAATCACACGCTATATTTAGAGAATCCATTTGCAACACAAGCCATTACCAACAACCTTCTATCATCTTTGAATGGGTTTGCCTATATACCGCTTCAAATGGACGCTAGAGGCTTCCCGCAGCTAGAACAGGGGGATATCATAGGGTTCGAACAAGACGACGGTGCAACATGGCTGGAGACCGTTACAGCATGGAAAGACACTCATATACCATGGAACGGGATAAGAGAATATAAATCCATTATCTTACACCAGTCGTTTGGATTTAAAGGCGGACTGAAAATGAGCATCGAAGCGCCGTCTGTGAGCGAACAGCAAAGAGAGTTCCAGGTGGATGGTACACTTACAACAGCGGTCAATAATCTTAACAAAACGGCAGTAAAAGAAGGCAAACCATATTACGGAGCCACCATTACACGCACTGAGGGGGTTTTAGTCCAGCGAGAAGATCAGCTTTCTAAAGCCGTGTTTAACTCCGATGAACTGAGCTTTTACGCTAACGGACAACGCGCCTTGTGGTTCGATCTTCCAAACCGCAAGTTTAAGTTCTCAGGCGATTTAGAAGCAGCAACAGGCACGTTCTCAGGCAACCTATCAGCAGCTGGCGGTACATTCAAAGGCACCTTACAGGGGGTTAATGGTACTTTCAGTGGATCACTACAAGCAGCAACAGGCACGTTCTCAGGCAACCTATCAGCAGCTGGTGGTACGTTTACCGGGACATTAGTCGGGGTTAATGGCACTTTTTCCGGGACGCTTAACGCTGCTACGATTAACGGCGGCACCATTACCGGGGTAACTGTTACTGGTTCCACAATTAGCACACGAAGCGGCAATGGTAAAGGTATTGTGATGAATTCTGGATGGGCAGACCTTGAAGTTTATTCTGGTGTTTCTAGTATCGGTTTAACTTTTGCGATAGAAGACTTGGCTAATGATGTCGGATTATGGTTTGCTAGGGACGGTAAAATAAGAGCAGGGAGAGAAATTCACATCAACGCCCCTGGGGGAGTATTTGTTAATGATGTACAAATAGGATGATTTTCCCTGTGTGATAATGTACAATGTTGTCAAAAGCACAGGGAGGATTGTCCTATGAAAAAAACAATTCACATTATTATTGCACTATGTTTGGGTATGATGATTGGCATGACTACAACGGCGCTAGGCGCTCCAATAAAAGAGACTGTACAAGCGTCATTTGAAAAAATTAAATTCGTAGTCAATGGCGAGGAAAAACCGCTCGACGCAGATCCATTGGTATACCAGGGTAGTACTTATTTACCAGTTAGAACCGTTTTAAATACACTTGGATATGACGTTGGTTATAAAGCTGACACGAAGACGGTTACGGCGGATAAAAGTTTAGACGCCATTCTAAGTGAAATGGACTCCCTAAAAAAAGAGGAGGGAGAACAAATGGATGTGAGTTCGAATAATTCTCAAAGTGTTGAAAAACAAATCGAAACTTTAAACCACTTGATAACCAGAGAACGAGAATTGATAGAAAATATTGAAACAATGATACAAGAATCTAAAAAACGTACAGATGTTTCTGAGGAATCGAAAAATGAAAGAATAAAAGAATTTAACGAACGTATAGAACGATCAAATGAAATTATTAAAAGGCATCAAGACAAACTAACTGAATTGCAGAAATAACACATAAGGTCTCCACGCAGTGGGGGCCTTTTATTATGCCTTGAAAGGGTGAGGAAAATGGAAATCATAGGCGGAACAATTAAGGGTAGTGTAATTCAAAAATCACAATATGAATTGGACAAGGAAAAGGATTGCCCGTTGCGGGGCTACATTCGGGAAATCGTGAGAGAAGAAATAGCCGCTCGCGAGGAACGGCTAATTGATGATGTGAAGAAATCACTACATTCGGATGTTACTGATTTTCTTGCTGTGACAGATGGAATTCTTCGTGGTACTTCTGAATAGCGACGACGGCCACACGAGCGGCTATGGAAACTATGTCGCCGGGGTATATTGTTTTGCCAGCTCTTTTATTGTGTTCTGCAAACTCGTTGATAACTTTTCTTTCTATTTCTGAAAAATCTATATCGATACGCAAGTATTTAACCTCCCTTCCATCGATAGTAGGCATAACAACCTACATTTCGACATTATGGGAGGTTTTTCCTTTAAGGAGGTGTCTTATCTTGGCACAAATAAAAGCATTGTTACAATGCGAGCTTGACCCTTTTAATCCTGTGCCTGAAATATGTCAGGTCATAGACGCTATGATAGCAAATAACCAAATGTATGAAGATGCAATATTGTTGGGCGTAATAGAATCTGCACAAAATAGATTGCGTCAATTGGACAGTATGAAGAGTGGAGGTGCAGGGAATGGCACTGAGTAGATACGGCGGCGTTACGGGAACAAAAAACATAAGTGAAGACTTCGAGAATATTAACATTGCATTTAATAATGTGGCTACTGAAAATGATGGGATTAAATCCGACATCAATCAAAACAATCAGGATTTGGAGGATCACAAAAACTCAACAACTGCTCATGCGGCCCAAAATATTACTTATTCCGGTTCGGCGGCAGGTACAAACGTTAAAGAGGCTGTAGAAGGCGTTAACGAACGTATCAACCAAATCATTCAAGGCGGCGGTCCAGATAAAGACGCTGAACTTGTTGATATTAGAACGCCAGACCCTTCATATACGCCATCAAGAGAAATTACCGTTGCTGGAGACATTGTAAGGGATATGCAGGCGCAGTTTGGCACGCAGTTGGCGGATTATGCGAAGAAAAATTATATACGCTGTACTACCATGAATTATACCGTGATACCTGGGGACGGAACGGCTACAAAAATCATTTACGACTATCAAGACGCTATCACTGATGCCGGTTTATACGAACTTGCCGGAGGAAATTTAAAAGTAATGGAAGAGGGGTTATACTCCATATTTGCAAACACGGCTTTTGAATCAAATGGGAGTGGTTTGCGGACTGCCAAAATAGTAGTTAGCTATGACAATGGCTTAACCTTTCAAAGGATCGCGGCCGTCGAGCAAATTAGTCCATCTGCCGAATACTCTACTATTATAAATGTCTCCGCCCCTGTTTTTCCACTTCCTTCGGGAGCGGTAATCGCAATCTTTTGCGAACAAACATCTAGTTTTAATTTGAGTGTTGCTGACACTATAGGTTTGCAAGTCGCGAAAGTGAGGGGTTAAAGTGAAAATTAAAGAGACAGTCATTTATAACTTTAATCCGAGTCAGCTCATGAATGAAATGATAACTCATGGTTTGGATGTATCAGTCACTTATGACAGTCTTGTGAATGGGATAGCGCCAACCACGAAAGTATATTTTGATGAATCAATAGAATACCAAACGATAGCCGTAATCGATAATCATGTGCCTGTCGAGGAGTCAGGTAAAAACCGCAAGCCTTTAGGTGATACAGATTAGGCCGAAACTACGCAGCAAGCCCTGATTAACTTCGGGGCTTATTTGCATTGAAGGTGATACATTGATAACTGTCCTAGATTAAACACAATGTAATTATATGAATTTTATTTTGCCCCCGGGTGTCCGAGGGCTATTTATATTGGATTGGAGCGAGAGATATGGAGTACACGGTTATTATCTCTATTGTCGCAGCGGTCAGCGGCATTATTTTAGGTTGGATGGGAAGGACACGGACACTTAAACAAGACGTAGCACAGGAAGCTAGTGCGGATGGCATGTTACGCGCAGACGTGGGTTATATCAAACACGGCATAGATGATGTGAGGTCAGAACAACGGCAGCAAGGTAAGAAGTTTGATTTATTGTCTGAGCGTGTTACACGAGTGGAAGAGTCGGCAAAACAAGCACATAAACGGCTAGATGATTTACAAATCAAATGATAAGAAAGGTTGATATTAAATGACAACAAAATGGATTAAAGCGGCTGGAATCCGCGCAATTAAGACGGCAGCACAGACAGCAATCGGGGTAATTGGAGCGACTACGGTATTCAGTGACGTTGAATGGTACGTAGTGGGTGGTACAGTTTTGCTAGCGACTATCACCAGCTTATTGATGAGCTTAGCAGGGTTACCAGAGGTTGAAGAGCAATGAATTACCGCAAGGATCACATACCAAAGGGGACGGCGTATAACCGCCGCCCTGGGCATTCTATGACTCCAACGACAATTACTATACACAACACCGGAAATCCATCCAGTACGGCAGCAGGAGAGCGTAACTGGCTCACTAATCCAACCAACAATAGGCAAGCGTCATATCACATTGTAGTGGATGAGCGAGAAGCTATTGAGTGCCTACCCCTTAATGAGTCAGCTTGGCATGCAGGGGATGGCAGCGGGGTTAAGAGCGGCAACAGGACGAGTATAGGCGTGGAGATATGTGAGAGCGGCAATTACGTTAAGACGCTGGATAACGCCGTGAAGTTGGTCGCCTCCATGTTGAAGGAGAGAGGCTGGGGCGTAGATCGGTTGCGGCGCCATTACGATTGGTCGGGTAAGATATGCCCTAGGCTCATGTATGATGGCGGCAAGTGGACAGGCTGGAACGAATTCAAAAGCCGTGTAGCGGCAGAATTGGAGGCTGGTATCGTGGACAAAGCAAAGGTATATGTAAACGACCGGAAGATCGAGGATGGGTTTATCCTAGAGGGCCGTGTATATGTCCCGCTGCGTGCAGCAGGAGAAGCGCTGGGGGCTAAGGTGAGTTGGGATAATAAAACAAAAACAGCTGTACTTACAAAATGATCCATGCTATAATCAAATTCAAATCCGAAAGCATCGGTGAAGCCCTGTCAGCGTCCTGCTGGTGGGGCTTTTTGTGTTTATATGATACTGGACTGAATTGAGCATTAAAACATCAAATAAACATCAGGAACCCTTATGTATCAACGGCTTGTGTGCCGGACTGATAAACCGAACGTTTCATCCTCTGTTTACAAATCGAACCAATTGAGGTAATGTTATTGTAGGGGCGAGCAATCGTCCTATTTTATATTTGAGAGGGGTAATGTTAATTGAAATTGAGACTGGTCAAGCAAGGCGAGTTCCTGGGGATCAAATGTGACTTTTGGATGGACGAGCATGGTGAAGTTTACATGACGCGGGAGCAGATTGGGAGAGCGTTGCAATATCGCGACCCGGCGAGTTCTATTGAAGTCATCCACCGTCGGAACGCCGATCGCTTAGACCGACTATCAAGTACCGTCAAACTGACGGGGGTTGACGGACGCGAACGCGAACACATCGTTTATAAAGTAAAAGGTATCTTTGATGTGATTCGTTATAGTAGGCAACCTATCGCAGACGACTTTATGGATTGGGTGTATGATATTCTCGATGCCATCCGTGTAGGCCGTATCAGTCAACAGGTGTTGCGCGATGCAGGCATTACTATTAGACGCACAATGACCGATTCAATCCGTGATTACGTCGAAGAAAGCCCTAACAAGAAATTTCAATACAGGAACTACACAGAACTCGTCTATAAGCACTTGTTCGGGATGAGTGCAAAAGATTTGCGCTTAGAACTCGGACTGAAAAAAGACGAAAAAATAAGAGATCACCTAACAGCCGAAGAACTTGAGGCAGTTCTTACAGCAGAAAGGCAAATCTCTACGCTTCTTGAAATGAATTTATCCTACCACGATATTAAAGCAATCCTGTCAAAAAAGCAAGTGTCTCGCGCTTTGCCACGTACTGGACGCGACCGGGACGCAGCAGAACAAGCGAATTAATATATACAAGCCCACTAACCTATATGGTCGGTGGGCTTGATTCTATCTTACCGATTTAGTTGTTAGGTATGTGTAAACGTTGTTGTCGTAGTCGTCAAAGCTGTGTTCGTAGAGGTGGACGCGAGTAGCACCCTTTTCAGCGGCGTGTTCGTAGATTTCTTTTTCAGCACCTTCGATGAGGTCTAAACGAAGATCATTGTCCTCGTCGATCTTGGAGGCTGGGGCGCCTGTGTTGTCGTTGATTATTGCATAATACTTTTTCACTTAAATCACCCTTCCCTTATTAATACACAAGTTTGAAATCGTTATAATCAATGTCATCAAACCCGTTAGCTTCGATAAACTCCTGTTCGTTAAACCCGATCAATTCCAGCGCTTCATAAACCGTCATGCTGCGATTTGTAACTACCTCGCCTACCACGATATCCTCATACATTACTTTTACCATTTTCATTCGCTCCTTTGATTTTAATTTTGTCTGCCGTCCCTTGCTGTTAATACAAATATACCACTCCTACACTCTGTTGTATAGGGGAACAGATGGGAACGAATTGTGAACAATTATAGCAAGTGCTTAATGGTATCATATCGCCAAGTTTTATCTTTATCGTAAGGCGGTAACGTTCCGCGTCTCATACGATCTGCTATAGCGCCTCTGGTTACGCCAAGGAGCCGCGCTAAGTCGGATTGTGTGTAAAACTCCGGTTCGATGTCGCTAGGCTTGTACCCGCGTCCTGTGGGACTTATTAGCGTGTCATCTTTTATTGTCCAACCGTCCCATATTCCCGATCCTGTCCAGTTACTCATCTTGTCCCTCCAAATATGGTTTATGATATTTTTCCTCTGCTGCCTTACGTAGAGTTATTGCATCTTCTTTGTTTTTTCGATATCCCAGCGTGATATTTTTGCCCTTAAATCCAATGTAAGATTTCCATTCTTGCCGGGACTCCATCCAAATAACCCCCTTGTGTCCGCTCTTATTATCTTTATGTAATTTGGCTTTAAGAGCTGTCTTGCGTGTACCATCTATACGATCCGCGGCTATGTGCTTTAATGCACCTTTATTCCGCTTTGCAACTCTCTTACAGCCGCAACTTTTATAATACCCGGCGTTTAAGCTGCCAGTAGGTACATGTGTAGTTTTACCGCAGGTGCAAAGACATTCCCAAAGAAGGTTGTTATTTTTGTCCCTTCGGTCGCTCAGTCGAATTACCTCCAGATCTCCAAACATTTTCCCCGTTAAATCAATACGCCTAACCATTACGCAATCGCCGCCAGTACGCTGTTTTGATCAACATTGCGGATTTCTCCATTAACTACTTCAAACATTCCACGACGGCGACCGTCGTTGTACTCGTAAAAACCATTGTTTAAGCGGAATACTTTCTCGCCGTACTCGTTGCTGTAATCCTCGTTCAGAAACTTCCGATCCAATTTGTATGTAGGATGCGTTCCAACGATTTGAGCCAGCCATGTGCGAGCCTTGCGAGTGTCAGCAGCCAGTTCAAACGTAGCCTTTGCCGCCCAGGCTTTAACGTTAGCCCACGCTTGCTTTAAAGCTGCTGCAAAGTATTCTTTAGCCGTTCCTCCGAATTGTGCCGCCCCTTGTCTTGCAATCGCCCATGCCGCCGTCATAATGTTTTTCATTTTCGTTTCCCCCTTTGATTTGTTATATATATAATAACATCGCTACACATAATTGTATAGGGGAACAGAAGCGAACATAGTGTAAAATATTTAAACGACCACCGAGGCATAAGCCAAAGTGGTCATTTTTTTTATATCTCCTGTCTCATGCCCTCCGGTAAATCGGTTTTAATGTACTGAGTTATATCCAACCCCAAATACTTTTCCATTAAAACTTGGGACTCCGCAGCTATCAGGCTAGAGAGCATGCTAAAGTTGTGATGGTATCCCCTGACTAGATATTTCGCGTCTAACCCTGTAAAGGTCAGGTGTTCCTCGTATACCTTGATCCCCAGCTCCCGGAACTTCTTCCGCACTTCCTTCAAATCCGCTTCAACCTTTCGCTGTGCTGCATCGATCATACGCATGTACGGCTCGGGCGTGCGAAACGTGTAGCTGGCTAATTCCTTGTCTCGCTCAAATGCGCTTAAAACCAGCGGTAGGAGCAAATACAGCCTTACCAAAGACATATCTTCACTTGTCTGCTGTTTACTCAAATTAATCACCCCATTGACGAACGTTTGTTCTTATTTTATCCCCCGGTTAAGAGAAAATCAAGACTGGTTTATTGTACCGACTCGACAAGATACGACATCGTAATAGTTATTACCTATGGGGTAAGTTTTGATGCCGAATCGGTAATTTTACTATTGAATACGAACTAACGTTCGGTTATAATCTAGTTACGCAATGCAGATGGGGAGATGAATATTTTTAATAATTAGGGTGATAATTAAGCGGTTACATTAAATTATTTTAATAAACATAATTCGACGGCATTCGACAATCTAAAAGCGTAGAATGGGAAGTAATACTATCTAAAAGGGGTGGTCAGAAAAGACGATTAAAAGTAGCGTAAAATGTTGATTTGGAACAATTTGTTCCAATGTATCCCGGGGAGATGCGGAATTTTCCGCCGCTCACTCATATTTCCATTCGTATAAGTCTTCCATCCTACAATCAAGCAACATAGATGCTACATACATATCCTCAGGCAGCATTGCCCGTTCACCGTTGCAGAAATAGGATATCATTCGAATGGATCGCCCTGAACGTTTAGCGTAATATGTTTGACTCCATTCTTTTTTATGGAGTAGATCAGGTAGCAAGCATCTCCCTCGGGAGATTTTTAGCAACTTTCTAACTCCTTTCAATTATTAAACAAGACGAACGCATTCGCGGTAAATTGTAACATGTCAAGTGAACGATAAACAACATGATTTAGGAGGATGGACATGAGCCAATTTGAACTTATTACAGTTGATCTTGAGGAAAGTTTGGAGGAACTGTATAGCATCGTTCTTGATAAAGAGTTAAAAGATTCCCATCAACACATACTAAATATTGTAAGGCGAGATTCTCTACTAAATGAAGATGATGCATTCGACATAGAAAATATTTTTTTACTATGTGTGAAACGATCTATACTAATAGCGTATTCAGAAGGTTTTAACCATGGAGTAAATGAAAAAAACAGGCGGCACGACGTCTCGCATTCCGCCTTGTTATCACTTTTTTGATAAGTTATAATATACAGACTATCATATAAGGGGTTGTTAATATATGCCACTCTCTTGTGGTATCGTAGGTTTGCCGAACGTTGGAAAATCTACGCTGTTTAATGCAATAACGCAAGCGGGTGCGGAATCCGCAAACTATCCGTTCTGTACGATTGATCCTAACGTTGGGGTGGTTGAGGTTCCGGACGAGCGTCTTGATAAATTAACGGAGCTGGTCGTGCCGAACCGTACGGTGCCGACAGCTTTTGAGTTCGTAGACATCGCGGGATTGGTGCGCGGTGCGAGCAAGGGCGAGGGTCTTGGCAACAAGTTCTTGGCTCATATTCGCGAAGTGGATGCAATCGTGCATGTCGTGCGCTGCTTTGAGGATGAGAATATCACTCATGTGGACGGGAAAATCAATCCGATCAGCGACATTCAGACGATCAATCTGGAATTGATTCTGGCGGATTTGGACAGTGTGGAGAAACGGATCGAGCGTTCCCGTAAAAATATGAAGGGCGGCAACAAGCAATACGCCCAGGAAGTCGAAGTACTGGAGCGCGTGAAAGAAGCGCTCTACAACGACATGCCTGCACGCAGCGTAGAGCTATCCGATGACGAGAAGCTGATCATTCGCGATCTGCATCTGCTGACGATGAAGCCGGTTCTGTATGCGGCAAATGTGAGCGAGGACGGCGTAACTGATGCGGACAATAACCCGTTTGTACAGCAGGTGAAGGAATTCGCCGCGGCAGAGAATGCCGAAGTTGTACCGATCAGCGCCAAGGTCGAAGCCGAAATCGCCGAGCTGGAGGGCGAGGACAAGGCGATGTTCTTGGAGGAGCTGGGTCTTGAAGCGTCCGGTCTTGATCGGCTGATTAATGCGGCGTACCGCCTGCTAGGTCTGTACACTTACTTTACGGCCGGGGTACAGGAAGTCCGTGCCTGGACGATCCGTAAAGGAACGAAGGCGCCGGGGGCTGCCGGAGTGATTCACACGGATTTCGAACGCGGATTCATCCGGGCCGAGGTCGTATCCTATGACGATCTGTTAGCGGCGGGTTCGATGAACGTGGTTAAAGAACGCGGTCAGCTTCGTCTAGAGGGCAAGGAATACGTTGTTCAAGACGGAGACATTATGCATTTCCGTTTTAATGTGTAGGTCAGAGATCACAATAAATGTAATAGAAAAGCTTGCCGAGTCGGCAAGCTTTTTGTGTGTTGTTGCGAGTCCAGACAAGGTGCGTCTTCTAGCTGGTGAGAGTTCGGCCAGGGGAGGAATCAAGTCCCCCGTAGCTTGATACTTGCGTATGGAGAAATCTGTACGTAGTATATATACTTAAGGATAAGCTATATCCCAAAGCAACTGGTGCGAACCCCAAGCTCACATGAAATCCCTAGGGGATTCGCACCTCGCATTGCAACAGGGCGCAGCGTCATTATGGTGTAAAATACAAGTGAAAAAAGCCCTGAAAAAAATCGGTTCGCAATTTTCGGCCTGTGAGCCCTTGATACGGCTGGGCCTACAGGTGCCGCAGTCGCACTCTATGTGAGTGCGTGGATTGAAATCTCGACCTACAGCCAACTTGGCTAGGTGGCGAGACAAGGTCGCACTCTATGTGAGTGCGTGGATTGAAATGGTTACCCTAAAATGATCAAGAAGGATCAAATGAGTCGCACTCTATGTAAGTGCGTGGATTGAAATGCGCCAGCAATGGGCAGATGCATGTGGTTAAGGTCGCACTCTACGTGAGTGCGTGGATTGAAATTATAAAGCAGTTTCCAAGGCTGGGGATACGTACAGTCGCACTCTATGTAAGTGCGTGGATTGAAATAGAAACGAGTGCAGCCGGGGGCATTGCTTTGGTTTTTAGAGAGTATGCTAAGCATGAGATCATAAAGAAGAGTAAGCATCTCGTCCAAGATGGTTGAATCAGTGAGTTAGCAGAAATTGAGGTGAACGGCGAGAAACAATACATCTTCATCGAAGGAGCCGATAGAACGGAGCCGTTCTGTATGTTTATTCATGGAGGGTTGGGCTCTCCTTTTTTTCTGGTGTAAGTGCCCGTGCCTTGTATTCAGAAATTACAGAAAACTGTGTAGCAGTATATTACGATCAAACAGGAGCAGGGAAAAGCTAAAAGAGGCTCGCAGTCAAAGCAATGCGGAAATTACAAAAGCTGGACAAGGCCGGGGAAGCCCCCTATTTTGGAAAACGAGAGGATCATTCAGCACCCTCATTTATGAGTACAAAGGACTCAATATATTAGAATAAATTTCTTTGAAACTGTCCTACAATTCAAGCACCTGTATATGTCATACAGGGCAGACATGACAAGCAAGCGAGCTATGATTTAGCAAAAGAATACTACGAAACGCTAGATGTGGCTCAAGGAAAATCCCTCTTAATACTTAAAATTCAGCGCATATCCCTAACAAAACAGATGAGAAGATATTTGTCGAATACATAAAAGAATCATCACAAATCGGCGGATTGAGGATTTACACAGCCAGGGTTCGCCTTACCCACAAGAACACCATTCGCATGAGAGTGGTGTTCTTATGGTATTACGCCCAGCAAGGAATCTCTAGGGTTGGGTGTAAGTGTGTAAGTGCCGTACGGAGGCTGGAGAGCGACTACCGCAAGCCAAGGGCAAGCGTGTCCGTCGGGGATTAGCTGAATGAGTTCCCTCACACAATGAAATCCGAAGCTTCCAGAATTTACTGAAATGTCGAGTTCTTCGTAGGCGCAAAGTCGTTCCTTCCTCTCGCGAAGCGAATGACGACTTGTTGAAACAAATGCTCGAAGTGAAAAACCTTCGACCTGCTTACAAGCGACTGGTGCAAAACAGAGAAGCTCCCGGTATGGACGGAGTAACGTTAGGGAGCTACAGATTTACCTGAAAACACACTGGGAAAGAGTGAAAACGGAACTCCAAACGGGAAGCTTCAAACCGGCGCCTGTCAAATGGTTGGGATTCTCAAAATCCGAAGGCTGTACACGGCCGCTGGGCATCCTGACCGTCATTATAGTCGCTTATTTTTCCATGATCTTATATGCCGTTGCTTCATCCGTAACAAGCATCTTAATGTAGCCGCCTTTCAAGGCCGCTTTGATACTCTCAATTTTGTGCAGCCCGAAGGCTAAGCCAACCACGTTAGGCACCTGCTTCAATTGCTCCAGCCCGATGCCGATGACCTTATGGTTAATCGGGTGATCGACAATTTCCCCGTCCCGGTTAATGAATCTCGAGTTAATGTCGGCTACGGTATCCAGTTTGTTTAGTTCGCTAAGCACGGTTTCGTCTAGATAGCCGTACCGTTCCATCGTCGACATAGAGTAGGGGTTTCCGATCCCTACAAGCGCCAAGTCAATCTGCTCGCCTTCCCGCAGAACCGATGCGATATTGGGCAGTTGAATGATTTGCTCATGCAATTCATTTGTCTCGACAATCGACGGGGCGTATAGAGATTCGCATTTCCCACCCAGCCTCTTGGACAGCTCATAGGCGATTTGATTCGAGTGCACCTCGGTTCGCTCATTGCCTGTTCCTCCGATCAGCGGAATGATTTTGACATCATCCTTCTTATCGAGCGGAAATTCTCTCACCATATGATATAACGAGTTCCCCCAAGATACGCCAATCCGATCACCGTTCTTGATCAGCCTCTGTATGAACTGAGCGGCAGCTTTACCTACCGCGCTGGTGACAAGCTCTTTATTTAAATCCCGAGTTGGCACGACGAGCACCTGCTGCAGTTGATAGGTCATTTCCAGCTCTTTTTCCAGCTCGGTGGTTTGCTGGGGATCATCATGAACGATGATTTCTACGACGCCGATCTCCCGCGCCTTCTGAATCATTTTGGAAATGATCGGGCGGGATACTCCGAACTTCTCCGCGATTTTCTCCTGTGTCCAGGATTCATAGTAATAGAGTTTGCAAATTTTAGTCATCATTTTGATGTTGTCGTCAGTCACATGCAAAGCCCCTTTATCATTAAAAAATCAACATTTACTCAGGGTTACAAAAAATAGTATACACGATTATTTCACGAAAGAGAGGAACATCAATTTGCTGGTCGCAGATTTTACAATCGGATGACGCAGCTTTAACGTACCAAAAACAATGGCGATTTACAATTGTGTTGTGTCGGAACAAATGTAAAAGATGAATATGAAATGATGAACAATTGCTATTTCCGCATAAGAAGAGCTTGAGGTGAATGAAGACATGGAGGTCAAGATTTTAGGCTACTGGGGAGGCTACCCATCGGCTGGCGGAGCGACGGCGGGGTATTTGATCCACACGGGCGAAGGACAGATTTTGCTTGATTGCGGCAGCGGGGTGATGAGCCGGCTCGTTCAATATACGAGCGTGGACAAGCTGGATGGGGTCATCCTGTCACATCTTCATTATGATCATATGGCGGATATCGGCATTTTGCAGTATGCGGCGGTAAGCGCCATTCGCAATGGCCGGATGAAGAAGAAGCTGACGCTGTTTGCTCCGGATGAGCCAGTTAATATTTTAAATACGCTGTACGGAGATCATTCTGAAATTTACCAAATTGATTCAAATCGTAAAGTTCATCTTGCCGGAGCTGAAATCGAGTTCGTCTCTGTGTCTCATACGATTCCATGCTATGCAGTGAAAGTGACGTATCGCGGCAAGGTGCTTGTTTACTCCGGTGACACTTCCTATTGTGATGCACTGATCGAGCTGGCAAGAGATGCAGACATATTTCTCTGTGAAGCTACGATCTGCGAAGGAAGCGTGCATACGACCGGGGCGGGACATATGAACGCCAGTCAGGCGGGAATGATTGCGGATCAGGCGAAGGTCAAAAGACTGGTGCTCGTCCACTTGCCCGGCGATGGCGATTTGGAGTTCATGCGTCAATCGGCTAGTGAAATGTTTGGTGGTCCCGTCGAGCTTCCCGATACCTCGGTGATGTATTCCGTGTAAGGACTTGTGTTGAGGCGCAATGGAAGCATTGCAAATCCACAAATAATCGAGAGAAAGCAGGGGATGCAAAGTTGCAGATGAGATTGCGCACCCAAGAACCAGAAGCTGCGTCGTTGCAAAATATCTATCAGCTGCTGGCGCTGGATATGGACGGAACGCTGCTTAATCGGAAAAAGATGATCACACCAGCGGTTCATGAAGCGATCAGCGGATACATGCACCGAGGAGGAAGGGTCACCATCGCCTCCGGCCGCTTTCCAGGCTCGGTCTGGCTGCATGCTCAGGCGGCGAAGATGAATACACCGTTGATCGCTCTCAATGGTGCGGTGATTTTGGATGAGGTGACAGGTGAGCTTAAGCAAGGGACAGCGCTCCCTCCGGAGCAGGTCTGTGAATTAATCCGATTTGTGGAAGGACATGGCGCCTACATTCAACTGTACGGCTATAACAAACTCTATGTCGTCGAGCTCAATGAAATGAATGCCCGCTGGCCGCTGGCGAATGTCGTTATTTTGCCAGATAAGGAGCTGAACGAGGAGAATTACGCACAACAGCTCAAAATGATCGAAGTCGTAGCGGTCGGCGATTTGCAGCAATTCATGGAAGGTTCGTTATCGCCAGCACCGCCGATTTACAAGGCAACGGTCATTGGGCAAACTCCAGAGTTAATTACCGAATTGATGGAGCAGTTGGAGAGGCAGCCCGACCCGCAACTGCAAATGCCACTGCAGCCTCCGACGTTGGCCCAGCCGCAAAGCGAAAAAGTCTTCACGTTGACTCGAACCGGCAGACACCGCTTCGATGTGAATGCTTACGGAGTAAGCAAACGCACGGCGCTTGAAACGCTTTGTCGCGAGCTGCATATCCCCAGCACAGAGGTGGCAGCGGTTGGCGATTATGACAATGATATCGACATGCTGTCCTGGGCGGGGCTCGGTGTGGCCATGGGCAATGCAGGGCCGCATATCAAGCAGTTGGCCAAGGTTGTGACAAGCAGCAATGAGGAAGACGGAGTAGCGAGAGTCATACAAAATTATTTGTTTTAGGATAAGGGGAGAAACCTGCGATGTTTATAAACCAAGAGAGATTGTTTACGTTAAAAAGGATTTCGGTCATTGCCGTTATAACGGCAGTTGTGATGATGCTCAGCGCTTGCGGTTCACCGGCGAAGCCGGCCGCTAGCGGCAATGGCAACACTGGAAACCCGGCTTCTGGTATGGAGCAGACCCAGACACCGGAGGCGGAGCCAGCCAAAGTAACAGGACAGCTTATGTTCTATACGTCTCAGCCGGAAGAGGATGCTGCACAGTTAGTTCAAGCGTTCAACAAAAAGTACCCGGGTGTTAAAGTGGAGACCTTCCGCTCGGGAACAGAAGAGGTTACCGCCAAAATTCAGGCGGAGAAGCAAGCGGGCAGCGTGCAGGCCGACGTCCTGCTGCTGGCGGATGCCGTCACCTTTGAAGGCTTGAAGCAGCAGGATTTACTGTTGTCCTACAAGTCGCCGGAAGCGGAGCATATTTCGGATGAGCTCGTAGACCCGGACGGCATGTATGCCGGAACAAAAGTCATTGCCACAATTCTGGCAGCCAATACCGATAAGGTGCCTAATCTGCCGACATCCTGGCAGGCGTTGGCTTCGGCAGACAGCAAGGATGCCGCGATCATGCCGAGCCCGCTGTATTCCGGTGCCGCTGCATATAATATTGGCGTATTTTCACGGACGGATGGCTTTGGCTGGGATTACCTGCAGGTGCTGAAGGACAATAACATGTCGGTCATCAAAGGGAATGGCGCTGTATTAAAGGCGGTCGCTAGCGGAGAGAAATCCTACGGCATGGTTGTGGACTATATGGTTGTACGCGAGAAAGCAAAGGGTTCCCCGATCGATTTAAGCTATCCGTCCGAAGGCGTGCCGATCATTACGGAGCCGATTGCAATCATGAAGGGTACGGATAATGAGAAAGCGGCGCAAGCCTTTGTAGACTTCGTTCTGTCCGAGGAAGGTCAGAAGCTGTCCGTGGAGATTGGATACACGCCGATTCGCGAAGGCGTTGCACCGCCGGAAGGATTAAAGGGGATTGCCGACATAAAAATCCTATCCGGCGACCTGAACACGCTGACCCAAGAACGCGAAGCAGATAAGAAGAAATTCACGGAATTATTCGGTAACTAAAAAAGGTGCGTGACAGCTTATGGCGGACATCAATACTTCTGGCATGGAGCTGAGGGCTAGGAAGGGGAACGGGGGCTCCCCCTATTCTCTTCCCGGCACATCCTCGGCAGGTCATAAAATAGGTATAGCTCTAGGAATTATCGCGACATTGTTCTTCTTTGTATTGCCGATCGCTAAGCTGATACTGCTTAGTGTGCAGGGGGAAGAGGGCTTCTCCCTTCATTATTACACGGAGCTGCTGCAGCAGGAGCGCTTCTGGCGAACGATGAGGTATACGTTTGTCATCGTCATCGGATCAACCTTGCTGTCTATCGTCATGGGTGTAACGGCTGCCTGGCTGATGGCTTACACCGATTTATCCCATAAAAGACTGCTGCATTTGCTGATGCTGCTGTGCTTCGTGCTGCCGTCCTACGTCCTGACTCTATCCTGGTCATCCTTTATGAGCCCGCAGGGCTGGGTGGCTGCTGTGCTGCAGTGGTTCCAGCCGGGGGCAAAGCCATGGAGCATGTACAGCGTGGGCGGCATTATTTTTGTCATGGGCATTCATCATTTTCCACTGGTCTATTTATTTACGGTCAATGTGTTGAAAAAAATCCCCCGCGATCTGGAATGGGCTGCGAGCACGGGCGGTGCGGGGAGATGGAAGACCTTCGCCCGGATTACAATGCCTTTGGCATTGCCTGGCGTAACGGCAGGCGGGCTGCTCGTCTTTCTCGCCTCCCTGGATAATTTCGGCATTCCGGCCTTTCTCGGGACACCGGTCAATATCAGCGTACTCAGCACGCTCATTTACGAGGAAATTATCGGCTTCGGCCCGTCTGCCTTCGGGCGGGGTGCCTCATTATCCGTCATTCTCGGCTTGATTGCCGTCGTTGGAACAACTCTTCAATGGCTATCCGTCCGCAAAAGCAAGCAGGCTGAAGCGCTGCGGGCCGACGAAGAGCCGCGATACGCGCTCGGCAAGCATCGGTATTGGCTTAACCCGCTGCTGTGGGGGAGCCTGATTTTCATTACGCTTATACCGCTGTTTGCCATGATTTCTCTTTCCCTTAAAAAATCGTATGGAGGGAAGGGCTTTGGCAATCTCACACTCGACAACTACCGATATATTTTGCTCGACAATCCGTCTACCTGGAAATCCGTACAGAACAGTCTGGCGCTTTCCTTCTCGACGCTGCTCGCCTGTTTGATCATCGGTACTTTGTTTGCTTATTTCCGGGTGCGCAGACCCTCGAAAATAAATCGACTCGCCGAGCTGGCCATATCGGTTCCATATACGCTGCCGGGCATCGTCTTTGCCCTGTCGATGATTCTTGTCTGGATGGAGCCGATCCCCGGCTGGAATCCGGGCATTTACGGAACGACGACGATTCTATTTATCGCCTATGTCTGCCGCTTTCTTGTTCTGCAGATTCGGGCGGGCGTAACGGCATTTACTCAGGTGGATGTCTCTATGGAGGAGGCGGCTCGTGTCTCGGGAGCAGGTGTCTGGCGGCGCTGGCGAAGAATTCTGCTGCCTATGCTGCTGCCGGGGCTGCTTAGCGGGGCTCTGCTCGTCTTTCTGACTGCGCTGACCGAATTAACGGTCTCCGCGCTGCTCTACTCCTCCGGTTCCCAGACGATCGGAGTGACTATATTCGGCTTTGAGCAGGCCGGAAATACGCTTTATTCTACGGCTCTATCCAGCTTAATCGTATTCCTGATCTTTGCGGGTGCCGGATTGCTAGGGCTTCTACAGAAGTTTACTTTACGAAAAGGGGTGCGGTCATGACCATTCAATTGAAACAGGTGAGCAAGACGTTTGGGAGCTTTCAGGCTCTAAAATCCGTCGATCTTAACATTGCGGACGGTGAGTTCGTGGCGATTCTGGGCCCCTCCGGCTGCGGAAAAACGACCTTGCTCCGCATGCTGGCGGGGTTTGAACAGCCGACCTCGGGGGAAATCGCCATCGACGGCAGCGTCGTCGCCAACTCCAAATCGAGCGTCCCTCCAGAGAAAAGGCGAATCGGCATGGTGTTCCAGAACTTTGCTCTGTGGCCGCATATGAATATTTATGAGCATGTCCGCTTTCCGATTCGCACCCATAAAGAGACGCCGAGAACAATCCGCGAACGGGAGGTCGAGCGGATAAACGAGGTGCTCCGACTGGTAGGACTCTCCGCGCTGGCGAAGCGGATGCCACATGAACTGTCTGGCGGCCAGAAGCAGAGAGTCGCTATTGCTAGGGCGATCGCCCCCGAGCCATCGCTGCTGCTGATGGATGAACCGCTAAGCAGCCTGGATGCGATGCTGCGGATGGACATGCGGCGGGAAATTCAGTCCGTGCACCGGGAGACTGGCTCCGCCATCATTTATGTCACGCATGATCAGGGAGAGGCTTTATCCATGGCTGACCGGATCGTCGTTATGAAGGATGGACAAATCGAGCAGGTTGGCACACCGCAGGAAATTTACTTGCGCCCGGAGACTGAGTTCGTCGCCCGCTTCGTATCCAAGGCCAATCTAATCCAGGGGAGCTGGTGCGATAACCGCTTTACGCCGCTTGGCGCCGACCCTGCGACTTATTGGCCCGGCGAGGCCGTAGCGGATTTCTTCAAATCACAAGGCCTCTATCCGGTGCGGCCGGATCAATTCCGGCTCGAGCCAGCTCAAGCCGGGGGGCTGTACGGAGAGATCGTCAATGTTCAGTTCCAGGGGAGGGAGTTCAATTATGACGTTCGTGCAGCCGGCCAGCAATGGGAAGTGATTTCTCCTGTACCGTTTAAGCTCCATGACCAGGTATCGCTGCATATTCCCGCCGTGGCCTCTGGCCCGTTATCCCCAGCAGTTGCAGGCACGGCTCTGGGGGCAGCTTCTGTTGAAGTTGGGGGTGGAGTATTAGGAGCAGTCTCAGGTGGAACTGTGGGTGGAGCTACAGGTGGAGTATTAGAAGCAGTTTCCGGTGGAGCAGAGACTTCTGGCGAAGCTGCAGGTGAGACGCTAGGGACAGCTTCCGATCGAGCTGCGGGCGAAACATTAGAGAAAGGTTCCGGTGCTGCGGATGAAACATTAGAGAAAGCCTCCGGTGCCGCGGATGGAGTGTTAGAGGCGGTAATGCCGCAAGGAACATCAGGGTGGTGAGTAAGGAATGGCAAGTAATCTCGTAGGAATGGGTATTGCCGAAAGCGGCGTATTAGGAACTGGAACAACGGCTAATCGTACAAAATTGATTTTCTTTGACATTGACGGGACGCTGCTGGATCATCGCAAGCAGTTGCCCGGCTCGGCTAAGACAGCCATTCAAACCTTGCAGCGGCTTGGTCATGAGGTAGCTTTGGCGACAGGACGTTCCCCGTTTATGCTGCAACGGGTAGCCGACGAATTGGACATTGACTCCTATGTCGGTTTTAACGGCCAGTATGTGGTGAAGAGGGGGGAACGCATCTATGCGAATCCTTTTCGGGAGGAAGAACTGGACGAACTGTCCCGATTCGCTGCGGTCAGCGGTCATCCGCTGGTCTATTTGAATGAAGAATCGATGCGCAGCAGCATGAAGCATCATACCTTCGTGGAACAGTGTATTTCGTCGCTGGAATATCCGTATCCCGAATATGACCCCGAGTATTTCAGGGGGCGTTCCATTTATCAAGCGATGCTGTTCTGCGAGGAAGTGGAGGAGCAGCAGTATCGCGATCGCTTTGCGGGACTTCGCTTCGTGCGCTGGCATCCTTATTCGCTGGATGTGCTTCCAAGCGGAGGATCAAAGGCGAACGGGATCGCTCAGCTCATCCGCAGCATGGGCTTCGAGCCAGAGGAGATCTATGCGTTCGGCGACAATCTGAACGATCTGGAGATGCTGCAGTATGTCGGCCACGGCATTGCCATGGGGAATGCGCCGGAATGCGTAAAGCAAGCCGCAAAGTATGTGACCACGGATGTGGACCGGCACGGAATAGCCCGCGGACTTGCCATGGTCGGGCTGCTTTCCTGAATTTGTAAGGTTACCTTAAAAGGTTACCATAAAAATAATGAAGCACGCCGTTATTAATGATGAAATGTGCCATGATTTTTGGGAGGGCCCCCTTCAGAAGTATTAGCCTCCATCCATTTTATTAGTTCAACTTGTGTGGGTGGATTTGTAGTAGTTAATTTCGGTGGCAAAGAAAATAAAGTGGATTTAAATGGATTTCATGTCATTAGAAAAGGTGAAATTGCCAATCTTGGCCCGGGTTCTGATTTTAGGTGCATAAAATCCATCTGCTCCCCTGAAACATTCGTTTTGAGCATAAATAGATACACAAATTCCATTTAGTATACGACACGACAGCTTACTATACGCGATCTATTCTGCCGCACCTAATTATACGAAAGTTTGGTGTATGGGGCTTGGTGTACGCATTTTAGTAAATGAAAGTTTGGTGTAAGCATAGTGTACGGCATCTTAGTGATGGGTGTTTTGGTGTATGGAGCTTGGTTTAGACTGCTTAGTATAGAACTGCTCAGTATACGCAGCTTATATAGATGATTCATGATCTTTCGGCCCGCAAACCCGGCAGGAAAATAGTAAGCTTTAGAGGTGCCGCTACAATTCCATTCCCACACTGCTAATACATGAGTGACGACGCTCTACTTTTTGGTGGCACGTAAAAGTAGAGGGGAGAGGTGGAAGTAGGAGGTAGAAAACGGGTTTAGAGATAGCGTGTAGAAACAGTAATAGTAACGGTAACAGTAATAGAAATAGAAACAGAAACAGAAACGGTAACAACAGCAGCAGCAACAACAGCAACAAACAGCAACAACAGCAACAACAGCAACAACAGTAACAACAGTAACAACAACAACAATAACAACAATAACAGTAATAGTAACAGTAACAGTAAGAGAAATAGAAAGTACAAATAGATTCATTAAATTAAAGGCAAAAAGTGGAATATGGACTAGGATTAGAAAGTGGGAAGCCAGGTCTGGTCAGGGCTGTTCAAATGCGGGAAGTTATGATATAATAAACAGTCGTTTGCTCTTAATGTGCTGAACGTTGAGGGACGGCTATTTTCAGGAAACTTCCATGTAAAGAGAGGTGGCTTCCCTTGTTAGATCGACTTCAATCCCTGGCTGATCGCTATGAGAAATTGAGCGAATTGCTCTGCGATCCGGATGTGGCGAGTGACACGAAGAAATTAAGGGATTATTCCAAGGAACAATCGGATTTACAGCCTGCTTATGAGGCTTATACCGAATATAAGAAAGTTATCGAAGAGCTAGAAGCGGCAAAAGCGATGCAAGCCGAGAAGCTGGACGATGAAATGCGCGAAATGGTTAAGATGGAAATCGAGGAGCTGTCTGCGCGCCAGCAAGAGCTGGAAGAGACGATCCGCATCCTGCTGCTGCCCAAGGATCCTAACGATGACAAGAACGTTATCGTGGAAATTCGCGGTGCCGCAGGCGGCGACGAGGCGGCTTTGTTTGCTGCTGACCTGTATCGCATGTATACGCGCTTTGCGGATAACCATGGCTGGAAAGTGGATGTCATGGACGTCAACGAGAGCGATCTCGGCGGCTTCAAGGAGATTATTTTCATGATTAATGGCCGCGGCGCATACAGCAAAATGAAATACGAAAGCGGTGCGCATCGCGTACAGCGTATTCCTGCAACGGAGTCGGGCGGTCGTATCCATACTTCCACTTCAACGGTTGCAGTGATGCCGGAAGCCGAGGAAGTCGACGTTGAGATTCTCGATAAAGACATCCGCGTCGATACGTTCTGTTCGAGCGGTGCCGGAGGGCAGTCCGTCAACACGACGAAATCGGCGGTGCGGGTGACGCATCTTCCGACGGGAATCGTGGCAACATGCCAGGACGGAAAATCGCAGAACTCCAATAAGGAGAAGGCGCTGCAGGTACTGCGCGCTCGTATTTCCGACGCAATGCGTCAAGAGGAAGAGGCGAAGTACGCCGGTGAGCGGAAGAGCAAGGTAGGAACGGGCGACCGCAGTGAGCGGATTCGGACGTACAACTTTCCGCAAAGCCGGGTGACGGATCACCGGATTGGCTTGACAATCCATAAGCTCGATCAAGTAATGAATGGGGATATCGAGGAGTTCGTGTCCGCGCTGACTATAGCCGAGCAGGCCGAATTGATGGAAAAAGGAGAATAACGCTTTGAACAGAGACGGCGTAAGCTTTACCCTATCTGACAAGCATAATATTTCGGAAGCCCGCAGAGAGGCTTCTTCTTTTTTAGCGGCGGCGGGCGTGCAGGAGCCGGACTCGAATGCCGAGCTATTGATTCGGCATGTGCTGGGTCTGGAGGGCGCCGCTTATTTAGCGGCGCTGCGTGATCCTTTCCCGCGCGACAAGAAGGAGGCGTGGGAGGAAGTGATCCGCCGCAAAGCGGCGGGCGAGCCAGCGCAGTACATTATCGGGGAACAGGAGTTTTACGGCTTGACCTTGCAGGTCACGCCGGCTGTGCTGATTCCCCGGCCGGAAACGGAGCTGCTCGTGGAGGCGATCGTGCAGCTTGCCGATCGCCTCACAGTCGGCGCGCCGTACGCCGCCGACATCGGCACCGGCAGCGGCGCGATTGCCGCTGCCCTAAAGCATCTGCGCCCGGGGTGGCGCGTGGCGGCGAGCGATATCTCGCCGGACGCGCTGGCGGTGGCGCAGGGCAATGTCCGGCGGCTCGGCCTGGACGTAGCGTTCAAGCAGGGCAACCTGCTTGAACCGTTTGCGGGCGAGCCGCTGGACATTGTGGTGTCCAATCCGCCGTATATTCCGGCGGATGTGATCGCGGGCCTTCAGTCGGAGGTGCGCGACTATGAGCCGCGCACCGCGCTCGACGGAGGCCCGGACGGCTTGGCGCCATACCGCGAGATGATGGCGCAGCTATCGCTGCTTCCGCAGCCGCCCCGCTTGATCGGCTTTGAGCTCGGGATGGGGCAGGCAGCTGATGTAGCCGACCTGCTGCGTGCAGCGGGACATTGGCAGGAAATTGTCACAATCCCGGATTTGGCGGGGATTGATCGGCATGTGTTAGGTATCGCGGCTTTTTTAAGATAAATAGGGTAACGTGGAGAGAGTAAGTTCCTCGGACGGAATAACGGGTGTGAAGCCTGTTGAAACCGGACGAGGATTTTTTTGTTCGAAAATGATTTACTATAAATCCGGAAATTTAGAAAATTATTTTCCTGAAAGCATTTACAGGCATCGTTTTTTTTGTTAGCCTAGGATTAGGAAGTGAATAATTCTTATCTGGGGAGAGGAGTTTGGAAATGGAAAATACACAACAATTTGATGTGGTTGTCGTGGGCGGCGGCATTTCAGGCGCCATGGCGGCGATAGCTGCTTCCAGTACAGGCGCGAGGACATTGATCATTGAATCGCATGGCTTCTTGGGAGGAACGCTTACCGCAAACGGGGTAGGGCCGATGATGACGTTTCATGCGGGCGAGAAGCTGGCGATTCAAGGGTTTACGAATCAGCTCATTGAGCGCCTTCAGAAGCTGGGTAAATCGCCAGGCCATATTCTTGATACGGTAGGCTTTACGTATTCCGTTACACCATTTGATGCAGAGGCGATGAAGCATGAGCTGGAATTGATGGTAGTCGAAAACGGCGGCGAAATTCTTTATCATACGATGCTGGCTGGGGTGAAGACGGAAGACGGAAAAATTACCGGCATTACAGTATGCAATAAATCAGGACTCAGCGAAATTCGTGCCCGTATATTCATCGATGCTACGGGGGACGGCGATTTATCCGCCGGAGCAGGAGCCGAGTACACGGTCGGCCGGGAATCGGATGGAGCTACACAGCCGATGACGCTAAAAATGAAGATGTACAACGTGGATATTCCGCGAGTGAAGCAATATATCCACGAGCATCCCGAGGATTTCCCGCTGTATAACGGCGACACCTCGATCATCGAGAAATCACCGCGTTTGTCGGTAGGCGGCTTCGATAGCCTGTTCAAGGAGGCGAAGGCGAAGGGAGAAATCTCGATTCCGCGGGAGAATATTTTATTCTTTGAGACGAACAATCCAGGCGAGGTGATAATGAATACGACCCGGATTCTAGGCCATGACGCGACGGATGCGTACAGCTTAAGCAAGGCGGAGATGGAAGGCCGCAAGCAGTGTCGGGAACTGGAGTTATTTTTACATAAATATGTTCCCGGCTTCGAGAATGCTGTCGTAGAATCGACGGGGCCTTCCATAGGCGTGAGGGGCTCGAGACAGATCAAAGGAGTTTATACGCTGACGACGGAGGATCTTCTGGAGCAGCGGAAATTTGAGGACACGATCGCCCATTCGGGATACCCGATCGATATCCATAGTCCGGACGGAGAGGGAACGAAGCATCAGAAGCTGGAATGGGGCGGCATGTACAGCATACCGTATTCCTGCATGATTACGGAGTCGGTCGAGAACCTCATTGTCATTGGCCGGTGTATTTCGGCAACATTTGAAGCTCAATCCGCGATGAGAACAACACCTACCACGGGAGCGATTGGCCATGCTGGAGGCGTAGCTGCAGCGATGGCGGCTAAGCAGGGGATACCGGTTCAGGATGTAGACATCAAGAAAGTGCAGAAAGTGCTGAAAGAGCAAGGAGCCTATCTGGAGGTTTAAAAAAGTGCAAATTGAAGTAAAGATGCATCTAATTCGAGAGGGGAAATTACAGTGACATCTTTGATGTGGTTTCAAGCTATTGGAATTCTAGTCGTCTTCCTAGTATTCGTAGGGCTAATGATGACAAGGAAGCTTCCGACGATTCTAGCTTTACCGGCCATGGCGATTCTGTTCGCGGTAATTGCCGGGGTTCCATGGATATCGAATGATCCGGAAGCAACCTCAATCGCTAAGACCATTTTATCCGCTGGCTCGATGCGACTGTCGGGGGCCATCGCGGGTCTGGTGTTTGGTGCCTGGTTCGGGCAAATTCTCAATAAGGTGGGCATTACGAAATCGATTATCCGGAAAGCTGCAGAGCTTGCCGGGGATAAGCCAGTCATGATTGCCATTCTGTTCTTTGTTACTGCTTCTATTATTTTCTCGGCAGCGGGTGGCCTGGGCATGGTTATTCTGGTCGGTACCATTGTTATTCCGATTATGCTGACCGCCGGAATATCCCAGTTCGTCGCCTCCATCGTCGTTATTTCAGCCGTTGGAGTAGGCGCCTTGTTCAACGTGTCGAACTGGGCTGTATATGTAGACGTGCTTGGTCTTTCTGTTCAGACGATTGCGGATTACACGCTCGTTGCCGCACTGCCATTAATTATCGTCTCTTTGGCCATGATTGTTTTCTATATCAAAAAAGACGGCAAAGGCCGCAAAGCGTGGGCGATGCCGACCGCTAGCGGAGGGGAGGGCAAGAAGGTTCCCGCCTTTGCCCTGATTAGCCCGCTCGTTCCGGTTATCCTTGTCTTTGCGTTCAAGATTGATATCGTACCGGCTGTTATTATCGGAGCACTTGTAACGATTCTGTTGACCTTGCCGAAACGACCTATTCATGTGCTTTCCAGTGCCCTTGTAGAAGGTATTCAAGATGTGGCGGGAGCTATGGCCCTGATGATCGGTATCGGTATTTTGCTGAATTCCGTTATGGCTCCGCAGGTGGCATCGCTCATTTCGCCGCTGATTGAGAGCGTGCTTCCAAGCAGTCCGTTGATGTATATTATTTTCTTCACCCTGTTATCGCCTCTAGCGATTTATCGCGGGCCTCTGAATGTGTGGGGACTCGGCAGCGGGATTGCCGCCCTGTTCGTCACTGCGGGAATGACCCCGGTGGCGGCTATGCTGGCTCTGCGTGTCGTAAGTAACGTTCAGGCGGTATCGGATCCGACGAACTCGCACAACGTATGGGTTGCTGATTTTACGAAGAGCGATATTAACGAAATATTGAAAAAGACGCTGCCTTGGATGATGGTTGCTGTACTCATTTCCATGATTTTCGGGTCATTCATGGTCTTCTAATTGTAGAGATTAGCCCGGGCGGGGAGCCTTGCCTCCGCCCGTCATTCCAGGAGGAGAATATGGAGAGAAGAAAGGTTAGAGTTGGGATCGATGTCGGGGGTACGTTTACCGATGCTGCTGTTATAGACAATGAAACGTTTGAAGTTATTGAGAAAATGAAAATTCCGACCACTCACCACGACGAGGATGGCGTGGCGAAGGGGATCGTTCAAATTTTGAATCAGATTTTGGAAAGCCGGGGTATTTTGCCGGAGGATGTGGCCTTCATCGCCCATGGAACGACCCAGGCGACGAATGCGCTGCTGGAGGGTGATGTAGCCAGGGTAGGCATTATCGGCATGGGCTCGGGACTCGACGGGATCAGCGCTCGCTCAGAATCGAATCCGGGTGATATCGAGCTCGCACCAGGCAAATTTTTAAAGACTTATCATACGTATCTGGATTCCAAGGATTTGAAGGAGGAACAGATTGCTGCGGCGATCGATGAGCTCTCCAAGCAAGGGGCAGAGGTTATTGTCGCTTCCGAGGCATATAGCGTGGATGACCCGACGAATGAGCTCCGTGTCGTCGAAATCGCGAACAGGAAAGGGATTTATGCTACCGGTGGTCATGAAATATCCCAGCTATACGGACTAAAGACTCGTACCAGAACCGCTGTCGTCAACGCCTCCCTCATTCCGAAAATGATGGAGACCGCCAACATGACCGAGAAATCCGTCAAGAATGCGAGCATCCAATCCCAGCTGATGATTATGCGCTGCGATGGCGGTGTGATGAGCATTGATGAGGTGCGGAAACGGCCGATTCTTACGATGCTTTCCGGCCTTGCGGCAGGCGTTGCCGGAGCCTTGATGTATGAGAAAATTTCGGACGGGATTTTCTTTGAGGTCGGCGGGACAAGCGTGGATATTTCCGTGATCAAAAACGGGAAGGTCATGATCAAGAATGCCCAGGTTGGCGGGCATCGAACGTATTTGCAATCGCTGGATGTGCGTACCCTGGGAATCGCCGGGGGCAGCATGATCAAAGTGGTAGATGGCAAAATTACCGATGTCGGGCCGCGAAGCGCCCATATTGCCGGCAAAGAATATGAGTCGTTTGCGCCTAGTGATCAGATCGTGAACCCTAAAGTAAAATTCCTTAGTCCCAGGGAGGGAGATCCGCAGGAATATATCATTTGTGAATGCGAAAATGGGCAGGAATATTCTTATACCCTGGCAGGAGCGGCAAATATTCTCGGATACATTCCCGAGGGGGACTATGCCCAGGGGAATACGGAAGCGGCTATCAAGGCTTGGGAAGCGCTCGCCTCTCATGTCGGCTTAACGGTCGAGGAAGCGGCAAGACAGGTGATGAATATCGCGATCGACAAGACGATGAAGACGGTCAATGAAATGATCGAGGATTATGAATTGGATCGCTCCTTTACAACCCTGGTCGGCGGGGGCGGGAGCGGGACGGTTCTCATTCCGGCCATGGCGGAGCGGGAGAACATGAAATGCAAAATCGCAAGCAATGCTCCGTATATATCGACAATCGGCGTAGCTTTGGCCATGGTGAAGGAGCAGCTTGAGAGAACCATCGTCAATCCGACGGAGGATGATATTAAACGGATTCGTGCCGATATTGTGGAGCGGATCGTGAAGTCTGGAGCCAATGAAGATACCGTTGAGGTTACGATTGAAATTGACAGCCAGAAAAATATCCTACGTGCAGTTGCGACGGGCTCGACGGAGCTCCGCTCCAAGGATTTAGGGCAGGATGCCATGGCTGAAGCGGACATGCGCGTCATTGCGGCCAAATCGGTAGACCAGCCGCTGGAATCCACGAAGCTGGCTGCACAAACCGGAAGATGGAGCCTTTTCAGCAGCGAGAGCGTGAAGAAATCATTTTTCGGCTTGCTGAAGAAGAGATCGACCTATGCGAGCGTGCTGGATCGTGAGGGTGTCGTACGCTTCAAAAAAGGGAATGTCCATTTTACGAAAATCGCCAAATCCCAGTTTGGAGGGGAACTCAGTCATTTCCTAGACGAAAATACGATCTATTCCGATGCCAATGCGACACTGCCTAAAGTATTTGTTTTCTATAAGGAGAAGATGCTGGATTTAACGGGGATGCAGACGAAGGAGCAGCTGATGTCGATTTTGGAGATCGAGACCGAGATGCTGGCAGCGGGAGATGAACTCATCGTCGTCGCATATCAATAGGAGGCTTATGCTTGTCGTGTGCTAACCGCCGCGTCCAATAGAAAGCTTATCGTAGAATCGCGTATCATATAGGAAGGGGATGGAGCCATGCTGCAGGAAGCGATAGACGCTCTTTCTGATGAGGTGCTGGCTTGTGCGGAGCTAGCGCAGGATCCTTTGTTTCATAAAATCCCTAAGGATAGAATTCCGTACTATGTCAGGGCTTCACTGGACAGGGGAAAGCAAATGGCCGGGAACTACACTGGCGGTTCAATAAAAGCGTTGTGCCAGCGTGAAGGGTTGAGGTATGAAATTTCGGGCAAGTCCGGCAAATTCCATCATGTATCCTTTCGGGCCCAGATTGACTTTGCAAAGAATCCCCCGGAAATCATCGTATATTCCTCTTCCTTATCAGAAATGCAGCAGGCTCTGGAGACTATCCTGGGGCATGAGGAGAGCCCGGATATGGATCGGCTCATCGATATCCATTTGGCGCATGAATTCTATCATTACCTCGAATATAAGGCGGGGCGGTTCACCAATGAATTGCTGGAGCCGATAGAAGTTCTGAGACTGGGCTTCTATACAAAACGATCCAGTGTCGTAAAATGCAGCGAAATTGCGGCGCATGCCTTCTGCAAGGAATTGATCGGGCTTCCCTACCTGCCGAATTTGCTGGACTATGCATACCTGATTAAGACCCAGGCGATGCCGCTGGAACAATTTCAGCAAAGTATGGAAGAATGGCAGGGTTGGTTATAATTTACTTTCGGTACTCTTAATACCTTACTCGGTATGATATAATGAAGGATGCTAGCGGGGATACCGGATAGCATTATCCATCGTTAGATCAGGAGGAGGTAGCATGTCTTCACAAGTTCCTGCAGTCATTGCAAAGATCGTATCGCAAACGCAAAAGCTGACATTTGGAGAGAATCAGATTGCTAATTTTGTCATCCATAATCCGGAGTTCATTACTCGCAATACGATCACGGCTATTGCTAATGAGATCGGCGTGTCGGAGACAAGTATTAACCGTTTCTGTAAAAAGGTAGGCTTTAAAGGCTTCAATGATTTCAAAATAGCCTTTGCCCAGGACTCTTTTTACCGGGAAATGCAGGCGAAGAAGAAAGAGCGGCGTGAGATCAATCCGATTGACGCGCTCGCGCTTGATTATAATGAGCTGATTGTAAATACTTCGGCGCTTATTACGGAGGAGCAGCTCAAACGCGTGGTGGATGTTCTGAAGAACGCACGCAGGATCTTTATATTCGGGCTGTTCGACTCTTATTTGGCGGCTATTGCGCTAAAGAATCGCTTGTCTATTATCGGCATCATGTCCGAGGCGATCAGTGATAGCAGAGCGATGCGGATAGCAGCCTCCCAGTGCACCTCCCAAGATGTAGTCATTGCTTTCTCGCGCTCGGGGTCGACAAATGAGATCGTCGATGCGGTGTCGATGGCTCAGGTGAATCAGGTGAAGACGATCGCAATAACCTGCTATGATTCTTCACCGATTACGGAAAATGCGGATGTCGATATTATTGTCCCGGATAAAATATCCGTGAATAACAGTGCTTTAATGTCAAACCATATCACGTTCTTGTTCGTCGTGGATTTGATTATGAGTGTCTTCATTTCCTCCGACAAGTCCTACTTGAAAAAGAAGCTGGATAGTGAAGCGGTATTGGCTCAAGGTCAATCCATTACCAATTATTTCCTATAGTCCAAGAGAGGGCACTTTGTAGACGCAAGGGAGGTCTGCAAAGCGCCCTTTCTTGGCGTTCCCGGATAGACTTTGCCCAGACTTTTACTTACAATGATGAAGGAGTGATTTTTATTAAGTTCATCATTTGGGGCAGGAGGACAGCAAATGCTTAACAAGCTTAAGAAAATTGACTTTACGATCGTGTTTATTTTGCTAATCCTCATGGGTATCAGTATTGCAGTTCTTTACAGCGCAACATCCGATACAAAATATAGCGGTTATCACCTTCAAATGCTGAAATATTACATTTTGGGCTTTATCGTATTTTTTCTCGTCTCCTTGCTGGACTTCCGCCTGTTAATAAAACATGCGATATATATTTATTTGTTCGGGCTGAGTTTGCTTGTCGTGGTTATGTTCATCGGGAATACGTATCATAATGCGACAGGCTGGATGACCTTGCCGGGAGGGGTCAGCTTCCAGCCCGCGGAGTTCTTTAAATTAATTCTCGTCATCTTTCTCGGATTTCTGCTTGTTCGCAAGCGAAAAACAGGGCTGCTGTTTTGGCGGGACATTGTCCCGATCTGCCTATTGACCTTCATTCCGTTTGTTGCGGTGATGGCTCAGAACGACTTGGGGAACGCGCTTAGCTATCTTGTGATCCTGGCGGGAATGCTCTGGATTGGGAATATCAAATATACGCATGCGTTGATCGCCCTGGCTATTTTTGCAGGTTCGCTCATCGGAGGGATCAGCGCGTACAAAATATATTATGAGCAGGTATATGGTTTTTTCGAAAGCATCGGAAGAGAGCACTGGATTGAGCGGATCGATCCTTGGCTTATGCCTGAAATGGCGACGGATAAGGCAATTTATCATACGAGGAACGCCAAGCTGGCCATCGCTACAGGCGGGATGACGGGAGAAGGGTTCATGCAGGGCGCCAATGTGCAGGCCGACCTGGTGCCCCTGACGTATTCGGATTCGATCTTCGTCGTCATTGCCGAGGAATTCGGCTTTATTGGCTGCTCGGTTCTGCTGCTGCTGTATTTTGTGCTCATTCACAGGCTTATTCTAATTTCACTGGATTGCCGCGATCGCTCCGGGCCTCTTCTTATCGTCGGGATCGTGGCGATGCTGCTGTATCAGATTTTTGAGAATATTGGGATGTTTATTGGCCTCATGCCGTTGACGGGGATTACTCTTCCATTTATCAGTTATGGAGGCACGTCCCTGATGATCAACATGGCGAGCATCGGGGTGGCGATGAGTATTCTTATTCACGGCAAAGAGGCGGAGGAAGATCAGCCTTTAACGACCTCGCGCTATGCTTCGGTTAGGTCGCAATAGACCAGCGAATCGGGTGGGTAGAATTAATTGAACCCGAGATGGGCGTTGACGGGCAGCGGGAATAGACAATCATCGATTGACAGCAGGGGAACTCTAGCATGGGCAGTCTGTCGTTGTCAGTCCCTGTTGCTAGATTAGCGCTAGTTTGACTTGAGCGGTTTGATTTTTAAAGAGGCGAATTGATAGGTTTACGTTTCTCTTAAACGGACATACTGATAGACATCAGTAGTTTTGTAGAGGGGGAAGCGGCAATGAAGCAGCAATTCCGCGGTATTGCACTTATCATTTGCAGTTTAATGATCTTATTGATGTCATGGGAAGGGCAGAAAAGCGATGCGGCTGCTATCAGCGGCTCTATTCCGGGGGAATCGATTCGGCTGCGAATATTGGCCAATTCGGATCGACCCGGTGATCAAGCGATCAAACGGCAGGTTCGCGACGCCATCGTTGAGCAGATGAACGGATGGGTTCAGCGGCTTGAGAATCCGCTGAGCTTGGCGGAAGCTCGGCAGATTATAGAGAGCAATCTTGCATTAGTAGAAGATACGGTGAAGCGCACGCTTGAGAAAAGCGGAAAAAGCTATACGTACAAAGTGGAGCTAGGGGTTGTGCCTTTTCCGACGAAAATGTACGGAGGTGCGGTTTATCCGGCTGGCGATTACGAAGCGCTGCGCGTAACTTTGGGAAAAGGCGAGGGCAAAAATTGGTGGTGCGTGCTGTTTCCGCCGCTTTGCTTCGTCGATGCCGGCAGCGGTGAAGCTCTGGCAAAGAACAGGAGCCAGGCTGATCTTAAAAGTGCAGCTGCCGTTACGGCAGATGGTGGCAAGAATGCTGCTGGCAGCGCGGACGCTGCTCATGCGGAAGGGGCTGGCGCGGGGGCAGGCATAGGCGCAGGCGCCAATGATGGGGCCGTTCAGGTGCAGGTACAGGCGCAGCAGGAGGAAGCCGAGGTTCGCTTCTTTTTATGGGATATGCTGTCCGGCTTGTGGGATTGGATTATAGGCTTGTTTAAATAACCATAAATAACTATTTGCATGAATTACATGAAAGTCGAAGGCTTGTCATGCCGTCAAATAACCGGGGAGGTTGGGTTATGTTGGCAGGACAAGCTTTTTGCGCTGCATAGGTTGGGTTATAATAGGAGAGGCATGCAGGATGAATTCTGGAATTACGATGATATGCAACTATAGATGAAAGTTAGAGTGGATGCGAATGAACGACTATGATCAGGGTGGAAAATCGATGAAGGACAGTGCGGATGCAAGTAAAACTCGCTGGTGGGACGTTGAGCATCCGGACAGTGGGGAGGCGATCGCGGAGGCGGCAGCGGTGCTGGCGTCTGGGGGAACGGTCGCTTTTCCGACCGAGACGGTGTATGGCCTCGGTGCGGATGCTCGGAGCACGACAGCGGTGGAGGCTATTTTTGCCGCCAAAGGGCGGCCTTCCGACAATCCGCTGATCGTGCATATTGCCGACATGAAGCAGCTGGACGGTCTCGTCACTGAGGTGAACGAGACCGCGCGCGCGCTCATGGAGGCTTATTGGCCGGGGCCGCTGACGCTGGTGCTGCCAGCGGCCCCTGGCGCCGTCTCGCCGCGTGTGACGGCG
>NZ_LT732548.1:576981-596605 GCF_900155685.1 Paenibacillus bouchesdurhonensis
CGGCGGCGCACCGTCTCTACGCTGCGCTCCGCCGCTTTGATGAGCGCGGCGTCACATACATGCTGGCCGAGTCCTGTCCTGTGGACGGACTCGGGGCCGCTGTCATGAACCGCCTGCTTAAAGCGGCGGGCCATGACGTAATAGATGTATAGGCAGTAAACCTGTATGAGGCTATTCAAGAAAGGCGGTGAGGCGGGATGATATCCATCGGACTTACCGGGTGGGGAGATCATGACGATTTATATCCGCCCGGGACGTCGTCCAAGCAGAAACTCGGGTTATATGCGCGGCATTTTCCGGTCGTCGAAGTGGACAGCTCATTTTACGCGGTGCTCGGCAGGGATACGTATTCCCGCTGGCTGGACATGACGCCGTCCTCATTTACTTTTATACTCAAAGCTTATCAGGGCATGACCGGACATGCACGGGGCAAGATTCCCTTCGAAGGGCCAGGGGTTATGTTTCAGGCTTATTTGGATTCGATCGCTCCGGTCGTCGAGTCGGGAAGATTGCGCGCGGTGATGTTCCAGTTCCCGCCCTGGTTCGATTGCAATCCGGATCATGTTCGGCAGCTGAGAGCCGTGAGGAAATGGATGGGGCGGCTTCCGCTGGCGCTGGAGTTTCGGCATCAGAGCTGGTTTGCCCCGGGTATGCGGGAGCGGACGCTCGACTTTATGCGGGAGGAAGGCTGGATTCACATCGTCTGCGACGAGCCTCAGGTCGGGCAGGGGTCGGTGCCGACGGTGCTTGAGCCGACGGATGATCGTCTGACCATCGTAAGGCTGCACGGGAGGAATGCGGCGGGCTGGACCCAGAGCGGTGCTCCAAACTGGAGGGAAATCCGCTATTTGTACCGCTACAACCGCGAGGAATTGGCGGAGTGGCGAGATAAGCTTAAAGATCTGCAGTCCAAGGGTGCGCGTGAGATCTGTATGATCTTTAACAATAACTCCGGCGGTGACGCTGCTTCGAATGCCCGGGAGATGATGGGAATTCTTGGCATGGAGCCTGCGGAGCTGCCGCCTTCTCAGCTTGATTTATTCGGCGAAGGACTAGACTGATTATTACTTGGGTGGGAACGGATCAAAACGATTTTAGGGGCTAGTCATGAAATGTCCCATGCTCGCATATGGTTGTACAAAACAACCTCGGACATGGGAGTGTGGCGTAATGGTGGCAGTATACGAGCGACTGGGAGAGTTGTTAACGATTATTTTGATGGCCGTCGCTTTAGGAATGGACGCCTTTTCCCTTGGTATCGGCATTGGCATGAGAGGTGTAAGGCGGATAGAGATGCTTCGCATCGGCGTCTTGGTGGCTTTCTTTCACTTATTAATGCCGCTGCTTGGCATTGTGGCTGGGCAATATGCAGGAGAAATACTCGGCGGCCTGGCAAAGTACGTATCCGGCAGTCTGCTCGTACTTCTTGGAGGGCATATGATGTGGAGCTCCTTCTTCGGCAGTGAGGAACAGGCAGTGGACTATCGTTCTTTTCTAGGAATACTGCTGTTCTCTTTAAGTGTGAGTGTAGATTCGTTCTCTGTAGGCGTATCCCTGGGAATGTTTCATAGCAACTTGTTGATGACGGTCATCGCCTTTGGTTTGGTTGGCGGGATCATGTCTATTCTCGGATTGCTGCTCGGCAGGGGCGTGGGTGAGCGCCTTGGCGAATACGGGGAAGCGGCAGGGGGTGCTATCCTGCTTGCGTTTGGACTAATTTTTATCTTTTGATACAATGACTCACATAGACATTCGGATATCAGGCAGGAGGTGACAAGACATGCGGATATTGTTTGTGTGCACCGGAAATACTTGCCGCAGCCCTATGGCGGAAGGGATGTTCCGCAGATTGGCGCAGGAGCGCGGGATGGTTGTGGAGGTGTCCTCGGCCGGTGTTGCGACCGTGGAAGGATTGCCGATTTCCCATCATGCCGAGGGTGTGCTGAAGGATTTGGGGATCAAGGATCAAATTACGTCAACTCCGCTTCATGCGGGGCTGATTGAATGGGCAGATCTCGTCTTGACGTTAACTCAAAGTCATAAGCGCCAAGCTATTGCGACTTTTCCGGAGAAGGCGGATAAAATATATACGCTTAAGGAATATGTGGAGGAAGATGAGACGATTCTTGCTGAACAGGCTGAGCTCAGCCAATTGATTGCGGATCTCGAATTGAGCCGCGCGCTGGGACAAGCTTTAGAAGAGGCTAAAGAGCGGCGGATTCGCGAGCTGCTGCAGCGGATGCCGCAGTATGACATTTCCGACCCGTTCGGAGGCAGCCGCAGGGAGTATGATATGGCAGCCCAGGAAATTCGCGAGGCGTTGGAGAAGCTCATTTTTAAGCTGGAGAAAGAGCGTTTTCGTTAAAAACTTAGCAAAATGCGGGTTGCAATTGTAACGCGCTTGTTTTATTCTTAAGTGGAATGGAAATGAATCCGATGTAACTGGCGACGATAGTGGATCAAACCACAATGGAGCATCGGAATATACGGCCGGTCGCCTGGGCAAAGAGCACGACGCAGATGCTGCGTCATGCTCTTTTTCGTCATTTTGGAGATCCAATGCTTGTGCAGCTTCGTTTCGACTCTATTCGCACCATCGTTTTTACCTGTAGTGAAAGAAGTTTGTCGTCCCTATCGCTCGGTTATATTAGGTATAATAAAGGCAGGCTTGTCTTTGGAGGGTGGTTACGATGATGGACAGAGGACAACAGGGTCAATCGCTTAGTGTGGAGGTGGCCGAGATCCTGGAAGAGCTGGCGACAGCAGCCTCTCTAGGCTCAGGGCATCTGGTCGTGATTGGTGCAAGCACAAGTGAGGTCGCGGGTCAGCGGATCGGGACGGCTGGGGCGGAGAACGTTGCTGAGGAGCTGTATGCCGGGTTGGCTGGTGTGCAGAGCAAGTTTGGTTTTGATATGGCATTTCAGTGCTGTGAGCATTTGAATCGGGCGCTCGTTATGGAGCGTACGGTGCTCGAGCGGCTTGGCTTAACCGAAGTTGCGGCGGTTCCAGTGCCGAAGGCCGGCGGTTCGATGGCATCTGAGGCATATCGGCGATTGAAGCAGCCGTGCTTGGCGGAGAACATTCAGGCGCATGCAGGCATCGATATCGGCGAGACTTTGATCGGGATGCATCTGCGACATGTGGCAGTTCCCTATCGTCCCGCACGCAGGTTTGTGGGGCAAGCTAGGGTGACTGCGGCGTCGACGCGACCGAAGCTGATTGGCGGAGAACGGGCGGTTTATAAGCTACCTGAGGTGCAAGATTCGCATCTTTGCGATTAATTGAGGATTCTTCACATTTTATAATTTTAGATATAGGGAGGATTTTGGATTATGGATCATTTGAAAAAACAAGACCCAGCAGTATTGGAAGCTATGAATCTGGAGCTGAAGCGCCAACAGAACAACATCGAGCTGATTGCTTCCGAAAATATTGTAAGCGAAGCGGTTATCGAGGCCATGGGTTCCGTGCTGACGAATAAATATGCGGAAGGCTACCCGGGCAAACGCTATTACGGCGGTTGCGAGCATGTGGATATTGTAGAAGATATCGCTCGTGATCGTGCGAAGGAATTGTTTGGCGCGGAGCATGTTAACGTTCAGCCTCACTCAGGGGCTCAAGCTAACATGGCGGTATATTTGGCTGCGCTAAATCCTGGCGACACCGTGCTTGGCATGAATCTTGCTCATGGCGGACACTTGACGCACGGAAGCCCGGTAAATGCTTCTGGCCTGCTCTATAACTTCGTCGCTTACGGCGTGCAGGAAGATACATTCCTTATTGATTACGATGAAGTGCGCAAAGCAGCCTTCAAGCATCGTCCTCGTCTAATCGTAGCAGGAGCCAGTGCTTACCCGCGGATTATCGATTTTGAGAAATTGGCCTCCATCGCAAATGACGTTGGCGCGCTCTTTATGGTAGATATGGCCCATATTGCGGGCCTGGTTGCTGCTGGCTTGCATCCGAATCCAGTTCCTCACGCGCATTTCGTTACAACGACGACGCATAAGACGCTCCGCGGGCCCCGCGGCGGCATGATCCTGTGCCGCAAGCCTTGGGCTGCAGCGATTGATAAGGCGGTATTCCCAGGCACACAGGGCGGACCGCTCATGCATGTCATTGCTTCAAAAGCAGTTGCCTTGGGTGAAGCGCTGCAACCTTCGTTCAAAACCCATGCGGAGAACGTTGTGAAGAATGCTAAAGTGCTGGCGGAAACGCTTGTTGCCGAAGGGCTCAACCTTGTATCCGGCGGCACGGACAACCATCTGATGTTGATTGATACGCGCAATCTGAACATTACTGGCAAAGATGCTGAACATGTGCTTGACTCCATCGGCATTACAGTGAACAAAAACGCGATTCCGTTCGATCCAACCAGCCCATTCGTTACAAGCGGCATTCGGATCGGCACTCCTGCGGCTACTTCCCGCGGCATGGATGAAGCAGCGATGAAGTCGATCGGGCAAATCATCGCCTTGGTTCTTAAGAACTCCAAGGACGAGTCTGCTTTGGATCAAGCCCGTAAACAGGTTAGAGCCTTAACGGATCAATTCCCGCTGTACCCGGAACTGAGCTACGAATAATATCTATATTAGATGTAGCTAATAATTTTTGAAGAGGGGTGTCCCAATGCCGCGAGGTTAGGGATACCCCTTTTTCTATTAACTATTCTTCAGCAAATTAAAGATTGTCCTACAGCTGGTCTTTTATGAGCTCAAGGGGTAACAGGTTAAGGTCAGGTTGATACAGTTCGTAGCAATCGGAAAAAGACAGTGATATAATAAACAAGATTTGTGCATCATTTGATGTAAAGGATTATCACCTTGAGAGAAGACTCAGCTATAAACCGGAGGGACAAATAATGGGAAAATTGGTGGTATGCGATCACCCTTTGATTCAACACAAACTAACTTTTATTCGAGACATGCAAACGAACACGAAGGATTTCCGTGAATTGGTGGATGAAGTGGCTACTTTGATGGCCTATGAAATCACGAGGGAAGTCCCGTTAGAATCCATCAAAGTACAGACTCCGGTCTGCGAGGCTGAGGCAAAGGTCATTTCTGGCCGGATGCTGGGCTTGATTCCAATTTTGCGTGCAGGTCTAGGCATGCTGGATGGCGTGCTCAAATTGCTTCCTGCGGCTAAGGTAGGCCATGTGGGGTTGTTCCGTGACCCGCAGACGCTTCAGCCCGTGGAATATTATGTGAAGCTGCCTACCGACGTGCAGGAGCGAGAGCTTATCGTGATTGACCCTATGCTGGCAACAGGCGGCTCGGCGATCGCGGCTATTGACGTGCTTAAGAAGCGCGGCTGCACGCAGATTAAGATGATGAACTTGATTGCGGCGCCTGAAGGGGTACAAGCTGTACAGGAAGCGCATCCGGACGTAGACATTTATGTCGCGGCGCTGGATGAGCGCCTGGATGAGCACGGCTATATCGTTCCTGGCCTGGGGGATGCAGGTGACCGATTGTACGGAACGAAATAATATATCGCAAATGACGATATTAATTAAGGAAAGGAAATATCATGTCAAAAATTAAAGTAATGACGATTTTTGGTGTTAGGCCAGAAGCGATTAAGATGGCTCCGCTTATTCTAGAGCTGCAGAAGCATGAAGAACATATTGAATCGGTGGTCTGTGTTACAGCTCAGCACCGCCAGATGCTGGATCAGGTTCTTGAGGTCTTTAAGATCGTTCCGGACTATGACCTGGATGTCATGAAGCCGAACCAGACTTTGAATGAAATTACGATTCGGGTTCTAGGCGGACTGGAAAGTGTTCTGCGTGAAGCAAAGCCCGATATCGTGCTTGTGCATGGCGACACGCTAACGACGTTTCTAGCCAGCTACGCGGCATTCCTGCAAGGGATTAAGATTGGACATGTTGAGGCGGGCTTGCGCACCTGGAATAAATGGTCCCCCTATCCAGAGGAGATGAACCGCCAACTGACCGGTGTTTTGGCTGACCTTCATTTTGCGCCGACGGAGTGGTCTGCTAACAATCTGCGCAAGGAGAATAAGCCGGAGTCAAGTATATATATCACAGGCAATACGATTACTGATGTGTTTCAATATACAGTACAGCCTAATTATTGTAATTCGGTGCTGGACTTTGCCGCTGGAAAGCGGCTTATTCTCATGACGGCTCACCGCAGAGAATCGCAGGGGGAGCCGCACATGAATATTTTCCGTGCAGTGAAGCGTATTGCTGACGAGTTCGAGGATGTGGCCATCATATATCCGGTTCATCCAAGTCCTCCGGTTAGAGAGCCAGCGTATGAAACGTTGGGAGGGCATCCTCGTATTAAACTTATTGACCCCCTTGATGTGGTGGATTTCCATAACATTTATCCGCATACCCATCTAATTGTGACGGATTCCGGCGGTATGCAGGAGGAGGCTCCATCATTTGGCGTGCCGGTTCTGGTGCTGCGGGATACGACGGAGCGTCCCGAGGGAGTTGAAGCAGGAACGCTTGAACTGGTCGGCACGGAAGAGGAGATGGTTTATGGACGGATCAAGGCGCTGTTGACGGAAAGTTCGCTGTATGAATCTATGAGTCGCGCGGCAAATCCTTACGGGGATGGAAAGGCGTCCGCCAGAATTGTCAATGCGATATATCACCATTTCGGCGTAAAAGATGATCGGCCAGATAATTTTCACATAAAGTTCACAAATTCAGTTGATCAATAATTGTGTTTCTGAACGAGATAGCATACAGTTATACTGTACGGTTTGAACGCCTTCGTTGACAAAAAGTAGACACATTCAGTAAAATAAGTTGGGATTGTTCAATATGAGAATTCCTGATAATAATGGTGGTCTCTGGATTGCTGCCGCTTACATTAGCGGGGCGGGCTTTTTGCTGGCTATGTATATCGTTGTCGGCTTTTTGAGTGCAAGATGGCTGATGGAGCGTTTTGACGGCCCGAACTACTGGATTGCTATTGGGGCTATTGCCGGCCTTGTGCTGGGAATCGTCAACATATTTGTACTAATCAAAAAGTTTTTGGGGGCACAGAATGGATGATTTAGGTTCCATCGTCACAGCCGTATTTCGGATTACGATTCTGCTCCTGTCCGCATTGTTGTTGGGATGGGCTGTTCTCCCGGAGTACAGGCCAATTCTCGCCGGATTGATTTTGGGATTGGTTATTGGATTGATCTATGTCCGTTTTTTATCTTTTAAAGTGCGGAAACTGGTACAACTCGTAATGAGTGAGGAGCAACGTAGATTTAGTTTTGGTTTTATTACTAGGATTTGTCTAGTTTTTATAGCAGTTATGGTTGCGGTCAAGTTTGAACAGGTGTCGTTAATAACCGTTATTATCGGGATATTTGTTCCGCAGCTATTAACAATTCCGGTGAGTATTTTTATCGGAATTCGTAATAAAGCTTGAACCACTTAAACGGGGAAAGGGGTGAATACATATAAATGCATGACGCACCGATTATTATGCTTGGAGGATTTCACCTGGATTTATCCGCCGTTATGATGCTGTTGGTAAGTATGCTTATCGTATTCGTCATATGTCGATTAGCTGTAGCGAATTTGTCGGTCGAGAATCCATCCAAGATGCAGAACTTTATGGAATGGGTTGTTGAATTCGTCCAGGGAATTGTCGGAAGCTCCATGAGCTCAGAGAAGGGAAAACCTTACGTTTCGCTAGGATTGACTTTGATTCTATTCATATTTATATCCAACCTTCTTGGTTTGCCGCTGGGGGTAATCACAGAGGCTCATCAACCTGAAACGGTCTTTGGACAGGTTATTCAAGCAACAGCGAATCTTTCCGGGGGAGAGCATGCTCACATTCTATGGTGGAAATCTCCGACCGCTGATATTGCTGTGACGGCTGGTTTGGCAGCGGTTGTCTTTGTACTCATGAACTATTTGGGAATCAAAAATAACAGAAAGCAATATTTCAAGCATTATCTTCAGCCTTTTCCGATATTTTTGCCACTGAACATCATTGAGAACTTGTCTAAACCAATAGCGCTGGCTATTCGTCTTTATGCAAATATTTTTGCGGGTGAGGTTCTAATTGCGGTTATTCTTAAAATGAGCTATCTAGGTATACCATTTATGGGATTGTGGCAAGGCTTTAGTATTTTTATCGGGGCACTTCAGGCTTACATTTTTACCATGCTGACTATGGTGTATATATCACAATATGCAGTTCCTGAAGAAGGGCATTAGTAAACTCTATGGAGGAGCCAAATTGGCTTTATCCTGCTGAGATAGATATAACTAAAATAATGTAATTAAATTTAAGGAGGATTTTATAATGGGATTGACGTATTTGGCAGCAGCTATTGCAGTAGGTGTTGGGGCGCTTGGCGCAGCTATCGGTAACGGGATGATCGTAAAGAGTACAGTTGAATCTATCGCTCGCCAACCAGAGGCGGCGAACAAGCTACAAACAACGATGTTTATCGGCGTTGGTATCGTAGAGGTTGTTCCACTGGCAGCAACAGTTATCGCATTCTTGATCATGTTCTCTTAATAATAGTTTCTAATTGGCGGGGAGGGCCTATGCCATCCGCGCCTTCGTTTTAAGAACATAATAATAACGCTCAGAAACTATTATTAACGGAAAGGAGTGACATTAATGCCGATCCTTTGGGAGAACATTGTCATTACCATGCTGGCGTTTGCGATTCTTTATTGGTTACTTAATAAGTTTGCCTTTGGCAAGCTGTTTGAAGTGATGGAGAAGCGTCGCGATTTGGTAGTTGGACAATTAGAAGAAGCAAAACAAACTAGAGAGCAAGCCAACACGTATGTCGAAGAGCAGAAAGAAGCTCTTAGCCAGGCGCGCCAGGAGGCCTATGAAATCATTGAGCAAGCGAAGCACAGCAGCAGCAAGCAAGCTCACGATTTACTGGAGCAAGCGAAGCAGGATGCTACACGTATGAAAAATGAAGCTGTCCGAGATATTGAGAACGAGAGAAATAAAGCCGTTGAATCTCTGCGCGGCGAGATTGGTGCTTTCTCCGTCAACATTGCCTCCAAGCTGATCGAGCGCGAGGTCGAGAACAATCCGGAAGAACAAGAGAAGCTTGTGAACCATTATCTTAAAGAGGTAGGTAGCAAATCATGAGCCGTGAAGCTGTTGTAGCGGGCAGATACGCCAAAGCCCTGTATGAAATTGCTGCGCAGGAAGGGCGTACACTGGAAGTTGAACAGGAAATCAGAGCTCTCGTACATGCTTTTTATGAAGATAAAGATATCCAAAAATTCATTTCTTCTCCGAAGATTTCGGAAGCAGCTAAATGGGAAGCGCTCGAGGCTGCGCTTGGAGGCAGGCTCTCCAAACCTGTCGTCTCATTGGTGAAGCTGCTTGTGGAGCGGGGAAGAACCGGAATTTTACCAGAATTGCTGAACCGTTATATCAAAATTACTGGGGACGCATTCGGACTTGCTACGGCTATCGTTTATACGACGTACCCTCTAAGTGAAGAGGAGAAATCAGCGATCGCAGACGAGTTCGGCGCGATGGTAAATAAGAAGATTCGTGTTCTGAACGAGATTGATAAAGATCTGCTCGGCGGAATGAAAGTCAGAATCGGCGATACGCTGTACGATGGAAGTTTGGCCGGGAAGCTTGAACGGCTTGAAAAGTCTTTTCGAAGACAAGCACTGTAGATAGGGGTGAAAAACTTGAGTATCAGACCTGAAGAAATCAGTACGCTGATTAAACGTCAGATCGAACAATATAAATCGGAAATTGAAGTGGCCGAAGTCGGCACCGTTATTCAAGTTGGTGACGGTATCGCACGCGTCCACGGGCTTGAGAACGCCATGGCAAACGAACTACTCGAGTTTGAAAACGGCGTTTTTGGTCTTGCGCTGAACCTGGAAGAGAGCAACGTTGGGGTTGTTATTCTGGGGCCATACAGCGATATTCGTGAAGGTAATCAAGTCAAACGCACAGGGCAAATTATGCAGGTTCCCGTCGGGGATGCTTTGCTTGGCCGCGTCGTTAATCCACTTGGGCAGCCGGTTGACGGTAAAGGGCCTGTTGAAACAACAGAATTCCGTCCTGTAGAGAATAATGCGCCAGGCGTTATCGAGCGTAAATCGGTTCATGAGCCGATGCAAACCGGGATTAAAGCGATCGACTCCATGGTTCCAATCGGCCGTGGTCAACGCGAGCTGATCATCGGTGACCGTCAAACAGGTAAAACTGCAATTGCTATTGATACCATTATCAACCAGAAGGGCAATGGCGTGAAATGCGTATACGTCGCTATTGGACAAAAGCAGTCTACCGTAGTTAACGTAGTTGAGACGCTTCGTCGCCATGGAGCTCTTGATTATACAATCGTAGTTACAGCATCTGCTTCGGAGCCGTCACCGCTTCTTTATATTGCACCATATGCTGGTGTAGCTATGGCCGAGTACTTTATGTACAAAGGCGAGCACGTGCTTATCATTTATGATGACTTGTCCAAGCAGGCAGCTGCTTATCGTGAGCTGTCCCTTTTGCTCCGTCGTCCGCCGGGCCGTGAGGCATTCCCGGGTGACGTCTTCTACTTGCATTCCCGTCTGTTGGAGCGTGCAGCGAAGCTGAGCGATGAGATGGGTGGCGGCTCCATTACCGCCCTGCCATTTATTGAGACCCAAGCCTCTGACGTATCGGCTTATATTCCAACGAACGTTATTTCGATTACGGATGGACAGATCTTCCTGGAGTCCGATTTGTTCTACTCGGGTCAGCGCCCGGCGATTAACGTTGGTATCTCGGTATCCCGTGTAGGGGGATCCGCTCAAATCAAAGCGATGAAGAAGGTAGCTGGTACGCTGCGTCTTGATTTGGCTCAGTACCGTGAGCTTCAGGCCTTCTCTCAGTTCGGTTCCGACCTCGATAAGTCGACGCAAGCTCGTCTGACACGCGGTTCCCGGATGATGGAAATCCTGAAACAGGGCGTAAACCAGCCGCTTGCTGTTGAGAAGCAGGTTATCAGCTTGTATACAGCAGTTAAAGGTTACCTCGATGATATTCCACTTGGCGATGTGCGCCGTTTTGAAGCTGAGTTCCTCTCCTTCGTGGACAGCCAGCATGAAGAAGTGCTGCAATCGATTCGCGATACGAAGGATTTGACGGCTGACAACGAGGCAAAGCTTAAAGAGGTTATTGAGAAGTTTAAAAGAGGCTTTGCTGCTACGAAATAATGAGCTTCATGAATCGGTTTGAGCCCGGGGCTTGATATCGTTCATGATCACGTATACGAAAACTCATTTTTGGCTGTGCCAAAGCTTGAATGCATACTGGGAGTAGTGCTTTGGAACTGGTTCGAGTTTAAAGGATGCTTTCAATTTAGCTTTGGCCGCGAGCCAAGGTTTGAGCATATGCTATGCGGTATAGTTTGGATTAACCCTGAACTAACTTGAGTTTTATGCAATGCTTTGGCTTCCAGCTAAAGATTATGGTTATGCATACGATGCCAGTTTTGGCTCAGCCAAAACTAAGCGAATGCTTTCGAAGTAACTTTGGCTCTAAGCCAAAGTTTGAAGGTGGTGAAATCATGGCAAAAGGGATTCGCGAGATAAAACGCCAGATCAAGAGTATTCAGAATACCCGTCAGATTACGAAGGCGATGGAAATGGTCGCTTCGGCCAAGCTTAGAAGAGCGCAGGAGAAAGCACAATCTGCTCGCCCATATGTTGAGAAGCTGAAAGAAGTTGTGACCAGCATCGCTGCTGGAACTGAAGGGATTACCCATCCGATGCTCGTTACTCGTCCGGTGAAGCGGACGGCGTATATTGTCATCACAGCGGACGGCGGGCTTGTTGGTGGATATAACACGAACATTCTTCGTAAGGTTATGGATGTCCTTAAAGAGAAGCACACATCTGAATCGGAATATGGCTTATTCGTTGTTGGACGTAAGGGCCGGGATTACTTTAATCGCCGGGAGCTTCCTGTAGTGAAGGATGTCATCGAATTATCAGATTCTCCAAAGTTCGCCGATATTAAGTCCTTGGCTTATGCGGCTGTACAAAGCTTTGAAGAAGGGGAATTCGATGAGGTATATATTTGCTACAACAAATTCATTAATGCGATGACCCAACTGCCCACGGTAGACCGTCTGCTCCCCTTCGACAGTGTCGAAACGAGCGACTCGGCAGAGGAATACGAGTATGAACCTTCTCCTGAAGCCGTACTGGAAGTCTTGCTTCCCAAGTATGCAGAGACCCTCATTTTTGGCGCTCTTCTGGAAGGGAAGGCGAGTGAGCTTGGCGCGAAGATGACGGCGATGGGCAGCGCTACGAAAAATGCATCGAACATGATCGGTGAGCTTACCCTGACGTATAACCGTGCTCGTCAAGCGGCAATTACCCAGGAAATTACGGAAATTGTGGCAGGTGCAAGCGCTCAGAGCTAGCATTTTTGTTTCAATGATAGTTTGCGGATATGCACGAAGGAAAGAGTACTGTATAGCTTCGAACTAGCTTTCAAAAGGGTTGTTTTTGAACGAGCAAAGAAGCTTTGTTCCGTAAACTAAGCGTATGCCTTCGAAGTGTCTTTGCTGCGTAGCATAACTTACCGATGAAGCATAGCTCTGCAGAACTGAGTCTCTGCTCTCGAAGTAGTTGTGCTATGTGGTAATTAACGAAGAAGCATAGCTCCGCAAAACTGAGTCTCTGAAAACTGAGTCTCTGCTTTCGAAGTAGTTTTGCTATGTGGCAATTAACGAAGAAGTATAGCTCCGCAAAACTTTAAGGAGGGAAACAACAATAATGAACAAAGGACGCGTTGTTAGCGTAATGGGTCCGGTTGTTGACGTTGAATTCGGACGCGGACAACTCCCGGAAATATTCAACGCTATTAAAATTGTGAAACAGGACGCGCAAGAAGAAGGCTATGACCTGATTCTGGAAGCATCCAATCACTTGGGCGACAACCTTGTCCGCTGTATTGCTATGTCCTCGACCGATGGTCTTGTGCGCGGCGCGGAAGCAGTGGATTTGGGCGCTCCAATTTCTGTCCCAGTAGGCGAGGCAACTCTTAGCCGCGTATTTAACGTGCTTGGAGAAACGATTGACAATAAAGGCGCGGTAGCAACGGATGCAAGAAATCCAATTCACCGCGATCCTCCTAAGTTTGAGGAATTATCGACACAATCTGAAATTTTGGAGACAGGAATCAAGGTTATCGACCTGCTCGCTCCTTATGCCAAAGGTGGTAAAATTGGCCTTTTCGGTGGTGCGGGTGTAGGTAAGACGGTTACGATTCAGGAGCTTATCAATAACATCGCGCAAGAGCATGGTGGTATTTCCGTATTCGCTGGCGTAGGTGAGCGGACACGTGAAGGTAATGACCTGTACCATGAGATGACCGACTCGGGCGTTATTAATAAAACGGCTATGGTGTTCGGTCAAATGAACGAACCGCCAGGCGCTCGTCTTCGTGTAGCCTTGACTGGGTTGACGATGGCCGAGTATTTCCGTGATCAAGAAGGACGTGACGTTCTCCTCTTTATCGATAATATTTTCCGCTTTACTCAAGCGGGTTCCGAAGTATCGGCCCTTCTGGGACGTATGCCTTCAGCGGTAGGTTACCAACCGACCCTGGCTACAGAAATGGGTCAACTTCAGGAGCGTATTACATCGACGAAGAAGGGTTCTGTTACTTCCATTCAAGCGATTTATGTCCCTGCGGATGACTATACGGATCCGGCGCCAGCGACGACGTTTGCTCACTTGGATGCAACGACAAACCTGGAGCGTAAAATTTCCGAGATGGGTATTTTCCCTGCGGTAGATCCACTTGCTTCCAGTTCCCGGATTCTTACTCCTGAAATTGTTGGAGAAGAGCACTACAATGTTGCTCAAGGCGTTAAACAATTGCTGGCTCGTTATAAGGAGCTGCAGGATATTATCGCGATTCTTGGTATGGATGAGTTGTCTGAGGATGACAAACTGATCGTATCCCGCGCCCGGAAGATCGAACGCTTCCTGTCGCAGCCATTCCACGTTGCGGAGCAGTTTACTGGTATTGCAGGCAAGTACGTTCCGATTGCAGAAACTGTTCGCAGCTTTAAGGAAATTTTAGAAGGCAAGCATGATTCACTTCCTGAAGCAGCATTCCTTTTTGTCGGTACGATAGAAGAAGCTGTGGAAAAAGCGAAAACATTGTAATATGCACCGTTAAGGCGGATGCTTCAGAAATGAACTGTCCCACGAACAGGAGGGATGACTAGTGAGCACCTTTTTATTGGAAATTGTTACACCGGAACATGTGGTGTTCTCCGAGCAGGTGGATAGCCTGACCGTCCGCGGAGTCGAGGGCGAGCTTGGTATTTTGCCGCATCACATTCCACTTGTAACACCGCTTCAGGTTGCTCCAATTGTGGCCAGATCCGGTGGAAATTCGACTACAATTGCGGTACATGGCGGCTTTGTTGAAGTTCAGAAGGACAAGGTTATCGTTCTTGCAGAGAGTGCCGAGCTTCCGGAGGAAATCGATGTTGATCGTGCGGTGGCTGCACGCGAGCGGGCGGAGCGCCGATTGTCTGTAGGTAAAAATCAGGATCGAGTTGATCATCGTCGTGCCGAATTGGCCCTGAGAAGGGCAATTACGCGGATTAATGTTTCCGGTAATACAAAGATCAAGAAGCATCATTAATAGTAGCGATAAAGGAAAACCGAACACTTTGTGTTCGGTTTTTGTTATTAGGGCAATGAAACATAATGCTCTCATTTCGCGTTAACCGCTTTGTTGCTATCAGCTCGCAAAGGACCGCTCATCCCAAAAGTTCGCTAGCCGCTTTTATAACTTACTTGCTCAATCACTCGATTCATCAATCGCGAGCTCTGTGGAGAGTTCATTAAAAGTAGGTATAAATTAAGAAATACTTGTAAAATGTAATAATTAATAGTGGAAAGACCCTGTTTCTTAAGCCCCTTTTATTACCGTCTTAAGATGCAATCTGTTTTAGGACATTTGGCTACTTGTGAATGTTTTTAATCAAAGGGAGTCCGCGATATTACGTACTTTAAGCAGCAGTTCAGGATCGATCGGATGAAGCAGATTGTTCTCCAGCCTTACTCCAGAGCCCATATGAAAATCTTTTACAGAAGTTCTGCGCAAGAACGATTCCAATGCCCGATGATGAAGTCCTCCGCCAGGCATGATGGAAATTCCATAGGGTTGACTCAACCGCACCAATTCGGATATAGTATCCACGGCTGCAGTATCCAGCGCTGATGGTTGGCCGCCTGAGGTAAGAATATGCGTGATTTGAGGGTAGCGGCTTAAAGTATCCAGTGCCTCCACAAAATTGGATGCTTCATCGAACGCTCGATGAAACGTTACAGGAATACCATCTGCTGCATCAAGCAAACGAGCTAGAGTATCCTGGTCTACTGCGCCGGTTGGGGTTAAAGCACCCAAAACAAACCCTGAGACACCTAGGTGGCGAAAGTTAGCAATATCCTGTAACATAGTAGCTATGTCCTCTTCGTCGTAGAAAAAATGGCGACTATGAGGACGAATCATAACTCTGATATCCAGCTGAAGCCGCTCCAAGATTTTCTGCACAAGACCATAGCTGGGTGTTAATCCACCTTCATGGGGGGCAGTAATAATCTCCAAACGATCTGCTCCGGAGCTGGCAGCCAGTATCGCATCACCTAGGGTATGGGCTATAACTTCAACTTGCATTGAGATGCTCCTTTCTGCTTTTTTAGGTAACTCCATTATAGCGTAATTGCGAATGGGGCATGGATTAATAAGCTTTTTAAAAATTTTTCAAATGGAAGCCTTCACAATAGAAAGAAATGCTGGATTATTGTCACTCAGCCAAGTATGATATATAAGGTCTATAAATTTTTTACATTATGCTTGCCGATATATATTTATAGTGTATTAACCCTTATTGGGGCGGTTGCATAAGTATAGAACGAGGCGGGGGGAAGCGAATATGAATCCGATGGATTCAGTGTCGACATCAGTTGGCATGAATGGTCTAACGGCCATTTTAGTATCGCTGGCTTGTATTGTCCTGTCCTGGTGGGCGCTGCAAAATCTCAAGCTTGATTTATTCATCAAGCATCCAAAGGGGCCGCAAGGCAAATTGCTTCAATTGCTTCTGGCGATCGTGCTGGGACGATTTGTCGCTGCCTTCATATTGGAGTACTTGGGATATACGCAGATGCTCCGGTATATGTTTTAATTCCTAAGTCTTTGGTTATAAGTGTGTTAGACTATTTAGAGGCTAATAAGAATTTAACGGAAATTTTGGGGGTCTTAGAACCTTAATGCGTAATATTGCGCAGAGGGAAGTTTGTCGAATAACATCAAAACATTGTGTCAACAATGGTGAATAAGGATTAAGGCATGGGGATCTAGTAATAGCTTTCAAATAAGACGGAATTCTCCATGATTCGTGTTATTTCTACACGTTTAGAGCCTTGTGCGCCTCAAGCTACCGATGATATGATGAAATTTAGGGAATAAGCGGGGATACCTTTGTTTTGCATCGAAAATAAGGGTGAAAATGAACGCGCGGAGGGAAACAAGATGAGCAAATTTATCGTCCGCGGTGGCAATATTTTGTCCGGGAACGTTAAAGTTAGCGGAGCTAAAAATTCAGTGCTGCCGATCATCGCAGCATCTTTATTAGGGGAGGAAGGCGTAAGCGTAATTCGTGATGCCCCGCCGCTAGATGATGTGATGACCATTAATAAAGTATTGGAATCGTTAGGAGCGACCGTTACATATGACCGTGAGGTAATTACGGTCAATGCGCAGAAGATCGCGAATTGTGAAGCCCCGTACGAATGGGTACGGAAAATGCGGGCATCATTCCTTGTTATGGGGCCTTTGCTGACCCGTACGGGCTATACGCGAATTTCCCTTCCTGGAGGCTGTGCGATCGGTACAAGACCGATTGATCAGCATTTGAAAGGTTTCGAAGCGATGGGGGCTGAAATTAACCTGGGACAGGGCTTCATCGAAGCAAAGTCCAACGGGCGTCTTCGCGGAGCCAAGATATACTTGGATGTAGCCAGCGTAGGTGCAACGGAGAATATTATGATGGCGGCGACACTAGCTGAAGGCACGACGATCATCGAGAACGCGGCGAAGGAGCCTGAAATTGTTGACCTCGCGAATTATTTGAACGGAATGGGTGCTGTTGTCCGCGGTGCCGGCACAGGCGTCATCCGTATCGAAGGTGTCGAAAAACTGCGGGGTGTAGAGCATACGGTAATTCCTGATCGTATTGAAGCAGGCACGTTTATGATTGCTGCTGCTACGACGGGAGGAAACGTCTTTGTAGAAGGAGCGATTGCCGATCATCTGGGCCCTGTAATTGCCAAGCTTGAGGAAATGGGCACACAGGTTGAAGTACAGGAGAACGGCGTGCGGGTGATTGCTGACAAACCCCTAAAGGCAGTAGACGTTAAGACTCTGCCGTATCCCGGGTTCCCTACTGACATGCAATCTCAAATGATGGCGCTGCTGCTTGTATCCGAGGGTACCAGTGTCGTAACGGAGACTGTATTTGAGAATCGATTCATGCATGTGGAGCAATTTGCATTGATGAACGCGGAGATCAAGGTAGAGGGACGCAGTTCCATTATTACAGGCGGTGCTAAGCTTAGTGGGGCAAAAGTGTGTGCAACGGATTTACGTGCCGGTGCAGCATTGATTATTGCCGGGCTCGTAGCCGATGGTACGACAGAAGTGAGCGGCACGCATCACATTGATCGCGGTTACGTTAATTTGGCTGAGAAGCTATCCGGCCTCGGGGCTGATATTTGGCGTGTAACTGTAGATGAGAAAGAATCCGCTGCCCAAACTGAACGGGTTCCTGTTAAAATGCAGGAGGATCTGCCAGTACTCAAAGTACAGCCGACCTGGGCTTAATTGCGAAATAATTATATCACCTAATGCAAATGTAATCTGAAAGACCGTGTGTGAACATGGTCTTTTTTTAAATTGAAGCATTGATGGATTGAGCAAGTGAGTATGGGTGGCCGACTTAATTGCAGCGCGGGCGTTGTGAGCAAGAGGCGCAACAACATCGCGCCAAGGTGTTGGGTGCAAAGACTAAATTGCAGCGTGGGCTTGTTGAGCAAAATGGAGTACGGTTGATCGACCATTTGTCAGCAGGGAAAGTTGGCAAATGAAGCTTGTTTTTCGAAACGCCGTGAGGCGTTTTTTTAAAGCATTTTGAAGCTTATAGAATATTTGAGTTTTCGGTGGAATTGGCCCATTTTCTAATCGCAAGAAAAAACTAACGCTAAATGCGATCTGCTTACCTTTTAACTCCTCATCTTCTTATCTCCTGGTCTCCTGATCTATATTCTCTGTATCTTCGTGTATTTCACTGAACGTTCTAGCATCTGCTCTGCTTTGTATACTGAACGCTATACAATCTCATTTGCACGCCCTCTAATCCATCATTATATTGTTTCTGTTTCTGCCCATAAAAAACTGCACAAGTCGATGAAGATGCGGAAGAGAAGGATACTCCCTAATTAACTAACTGTATTCGTTGCATTTAGATTCAAGCAATTTATCGTTGAATATGAAATTAGATGATTTGTGCAGCTAGAACGAGGAGAAAGGCGCAAAGTTGTGGAAAAGCGGGTTTTCAGATGTATGAAACGCATTTATTTTGCGAAATTTTCGATTTGGACTGAAAGTAGCTGCATGAAATACAGTTACATCTAATAAGACAAGCCGAATCGTACCCAATCAAACTATTTATGTCTTACCAGATAGTCCTCCCTATGCTAAACGGAGCCATTGAGCTGCGTTTTATTTTGTTTTGATTATATGTATATAAGATGGAAGTGTTTCTCACGGCAATTCCGGCTATTCTGGTAATTCCGGCAACTCTGGTAATTCTGGAGATTTCCATTTCGCTACTGCTTCGCCCCATGTAGTCAACATATCAAAACACTTCGTTTTTAATATGATTTGAGTGCTCTAACTTTCCATTCAGGTTCTAGCAGAGACTGGGGAGTCATATCTATAAGTATAGCGAACAAAAAGTATAACGAATTCAAACGCTAGGATCGCATGGCTCTTTTGGTGGCAAGAAAGGCGTGTGATTGCAGCATGAATCGGGATGGAGGTAGCTTGCTTTGGGTATGAAAACGAAAGAAAGCCCCTTAGTCATTAATCTAGCTGCTCGTAAAAATAAAAGAGAACAGAGCTGTGCCACAATCGTTAGCAGCTTAGACCGCAGCAGGTTAAAGTGCGTGGCTGGGCAACAAAAAGGAGAAAGAGAGGCGCGGGAAGTTTTAGTATCGCGTTATTCTGGCTTGAACGATAAGGGACAGCAGCTTCAGGAGGCGGGATCGTTAAAAATGTCGTCGTCGCTCCCATTGCCGTTACCGGGGTCTAAGCTTGGGCTGGGGCTGTCTTCGGGAACCAAGGCGGCAGAGGCTATTTCGGGTGAGGAAGCAGATCGGGAGCGATATATATCAAATGAAATGAAGGATACTATAGAGCTATATGATGCTGAGAATCGGCCGACGAGCCAGCGCGAGTTATTCTCGGGTGGCGAGCCATCAATGGCGCGGGCGCGATTGCAGCTTTCGGAACGCCCGCCGTCCGCGCCGCCGGGCGAACGCACGCAACGCGTGCCCGTG
>NZ_LT732548.1:596844-647330 GCF_900155685.1 Paenibacillus bouchesdurhonensis
GCGGCCCCGCTGCCGGCAGCACTGCCCGGCAGCGAATTGCCCTCGGTCAGCGTCTACCTGACGCATACCGGGGGCATCGAAACGCTGCCGCTCGAACAGTACGTCACCGGCGTGCTGGCGGCGGAAATGCCGGCTGACTTCGAGCTTGAGGCGCTCAAGGCTCAGGCGATCGCCGCCCGGACGTTCATCGTCCGCCGACTGGCAGACGGTGACCGTAGCGGTGTTCCGGTCAAGGGGGCGGACGTGGTTGACTCGGTAGACCATCAGGCCTACTTATCCAGCAAAGAGCTGAATAAGTGGCCGGAGCTCGGCAAGAGCGAGCAGTTGGCGAAGCTCCGCCGTGCGGTGGAGGAGACGAAGGGGATCATTATGACCTACCAGGGCAAGCCGATTACCGCGACCTTTTTCTCCGCCAGCGGCGGCTATACCGAGAACTCAGAGGAATATTGGTCGTTAAAACTGCCCTACCTGCGCAGCGTGCCTAGTCCTTGGGAGAAGACGGTCAATCCTTCCTTCAAACAGACAGTTACGATATCGGTGAGTGAGCTGTACGCCAAGCTCGGATTGAAGGCTTCTGCTCTACCCGTAACGGCGTCTGTCAAAGATAGGCAGTCATCGGCATCGTCACTCTTCCAAATCAAGTCGTATACGGCAGGTCATAGCATTAAAAAAATGCTCATTGGCGATCAAACCTTTACCGGACGCGAACTGCGGGAGAAGCTGGGTCTGCGCTCCGCTCAGTTTATGATGTCTCTGGACGGCGACAATGTGCAGATCACAACTTATGGCAATGGGCACGGCGTAGGAATGAGCCAATGGGGCGCCCATGGGATGGCCAAGCAGGGCTACACGACGACGCAAATTCTCAAACACTACTACACCGGCATATCATTTGCCCAAGCATCATCGCTTTTAAAGAGCTGAATTTTAAAAATATTACTATAATCCAAGTATAAAAGAGTCACCCTCGGTAACACTGGTTATTGAGGTGATAGCCATGAATGAACAAAAACCAAAAAAACAACCCCATGAGGAATCTCCCAAAAACATAATGGGCGAGCCGGAAGCACCGGTATCCGCATGGAAAAAAGTATTGTCCAAAAGATGGGTATATCCGGCAGCGTATGTGGCGGCAGCGGCAATTATACTAACCTTAGTGTGGGTCTACCAGGATGCAGGCCGCAAGCCTATGGAATCGACCCCCGCCAGCGTAACGGATACCGTTCAGCTTCCGGATGACGAAATGGTGCGAGACAACGCTTCTGACAATACGGATGCCGCAAAGACAGCCAGCACAGAGGATTTGATCTGGCCTGTAGCTAATGTTTCCGAAGTGTCTATCGTCAAGCCGTTCTATGAAAAGGAGGGCTCGGCAGAGGATCATCAGGCAGCGATGGTCGAATACAAGGATACCTTTACACCGAATACCGGCATCGATTTGGCTCGTGAGGATGACAAGCCTTTCGAAGTCAAGGCAGCGCTTGCTGGTAAAGTGACCCGAGTTGAAGAGCATCCGCTGCTCGGTTATGTTGTGGAAATTACCCATGCAAACAACCTGAAGACGGTATACGAGAGCTTAACCGACGTTAAGGTGAAGCAGGATGCTGAAGTGAAGCAGGGTGATACCATTGCCAATGCCGGGCGGAACGAGATGGAGAAGGATCTCGGCAACCACGTCCATTTTGCAGTATATGAGAATGGCGAGTTAGTCAACCCGGTTACTGTGCTTCCAGAAAACTAAATTCGGTTTTTCCGATCTGAAAAGGCGGAGAGCTTTATAGCTCTCCGCCTTTTCTTGCCGTTTGGCGCGGGTATGTAAAATAAATGATCTTGTCCGGGCTTGTCAGGCCTCCGAAACCGTGAATATATGGGCACGCCCCTCATATAATGTACCAAACTATCTCGAGTAGGGAGGCGGGAGCGTGCACGATTACATCAAAGAACGGACGATTAAAATAGGACGCTGCATCGTGGAAACTCGGCACACGGTTCGGACAATTGCCAAGGAATTTGGCGTATCCAAGAGCACGGTGCATAAGGATTTAACCGAGCGTCTTCCGGAAATTAATCCGGATTTGGCAGATCAGGTGAAGCACATTCTCGAATATCATAAGTCCATCCGGCATCTCCGGGGAGGAGAGGCAACCAAGATTAAGTATAAGAAGAAAGGGCAGAACAAACGAGAGGCGATCGGCTCGGTAAAATAACTTGAATTATAGGCACTGCGCATCTATTTAAACCATAGGATTGTCATTGAACACATCCCCCAAAGTATGGTATTTTTAAATATGGCATGGAAAAGTGGATTTTTATCTATAAATCGCGAAATATAAAGGATTAATCAGATTTTTTGTCGAATAATAGTGGAATAACGAGGGAAACTTTTACCATATACTTAAGGCAGCGTTTTCCATGATTTATAAAATACGCTTTGGGGGAGCATCGGGATGATGAGCAAGGATATTGGTATTGATTTAGGCACGGCGAATGTATTGATTCATGTGAAAGGAAAAGGGGTCGTCCTCGATGAACCGTCTGTTGTAGCGATAGAAAGCGACACGAAGCGCGTTCTTGCCGTCGGCGAGGATGCAAGACGCATGGTCGGGCGGACGCCCGGAAATATCGTTGCGATCCGGCCGCTTAGAGACGGTGTCATTGCTGATTTTGATATTACGGAAACGATGCTGAAGCATTTCATCAATCGAGTCGGAGCGAAAAGTTGGTACAGTCATCCCCGTGTTCTCATATGTGCGCCAACGAATATTACGTCGGTCGAGCAGAAATCGATCCGTGAAGCGGCAGAGCATAGCGGCGCTAAAGATGTATTTTTGGAAGAAGAGCCGAAGGCAGCGGCGATCGGCGCAGGAATGGACATATACGAGCCGAGCGGCAACATGGTCGTTGACATCGGTGGTGGAACGACGGATGTGGCGGTGCTCTCCATGGGAGACATCGTCACGGCTTCGTCGATTAAAATTGCTGGGGACACCTTTGATGTCGCTATTATTAAATATATTAAAACGAAGTACAAGCTTTTGATCGGGGAACGCACAGCCGAGGATATTAAGATTGCCATCGGCACGGTGCATCCGGCAGGCGTAGTGGCCGAACTGGACATTCGCGGAAGAGATATGGTATCCGGCTTGCCGTTAACGGTTACGATTACCTCGAAGGAGGTTCAGGAGGCGTTGTCGGATCCTGTCTATTCGATCGTGACTGCGGCGAAATCGGTGCTGGAGCGGACGCCGCCAGAGCTGTCTGCGGACATTATCGATCGGGGCGTTATTTTGACCGGGGGAGGGGCTCTCCTAAATGGACTGGACGAGCTGTTATCGGAAGAACTGCGGGTTCCCGTGCTGATTGCGGAGGATCCGATGCACTGTGTCGTTAAAGGTACAGGAATGATGCTGGATAATTTGGACAAAGTCATTAAGAAAAAGTTCTAAGCAACCGATATATAAATGAAGAACGCCATTTTGATCTTTATTAAACACTAATTATAGATAAGTTAAACAGTTTGGAGGTTGTCCCATGTTAAGAGGTCTCTACACCGCAGCATCCGGTATGATCACGGAGCAAAGACGCCATGATACGGTGACGCAGAACATAGCTAACATCAATACACCGGGCTACAAGCAGATGAACAGTGTAGCGCGAGCTTTTCCAGAAATGCTTGTATCGCTCGTGGGTGATAATACAACAGGTACGCGGCAGATTGGAAAGCTGAATACCGGGGTCTTTGTGGAGGAGAGTTTGCCTTCTTATATGCAGGGGGACCTAATGGAAACGGGTAAAAACTCGGATTTCGCTCTCATTTCCAATCTGGAATTAGATGATCCAGCTACGGGAGAGCCTATTGCGTTCGATGCATCAGGGAAATATGTGACTGAGGACGGAGAGATCATCTACCGCCCGGCGGCATTTTTTTCCGTCATGGACAGCAGTGGGAATGTTCGATATACTCGGGACGGAAGTTTTTACGTGAGCCCTGAAGGCGCACTAAGAACCATGCAAGGCTTTCAAGTGCTTGATTCGGAAGGGAATGCGATTATCCTGGGGCCGGATCAACCGATTGAATCGCTAAAGATTGATGCGCAAGGAAACCTGCAAATCAATGGCGAGGCGATTGATATTCAAATGGGAATTGCCGTTGTTACCCGGCCGCAAGCGCTCTTTCGCGAAGGAAACGGCGTGTACCTCGTTCAGGATGAAGAAGCAGCGGGAGTTCGTGCGCTGGAGGAGGACGAGCAGGTTCAGGTACAGCAGGGTTACGTCGAAGGCTCTAACGTGAGCATCGCCCAATCGATGGTCGATTTGATGGCTGCGCAACGGGCTTATGAATCCAATCAGAAAATGATCCAGTATTATGATAAAAGCTTGGAAAAAGCGGTTAATGAAATCGGCCGTGTATAGTATAGGAGGGCCACATGAATAACTCAATGATTAGTGCCATGGTATCCATGAATGGAATTCAGCAGCGTCTGGATTTAATTGCCGATAATATGGCCAATGTTAATACTGTAGGATATAAGCGCAAGGAAGCGGCCTTTCAAGATACGCTGAACAGCGTCATGCAGCAGTCCTCCGATTTTCAACTGGCCGGTCGCGCTACTCCGCTTGGTGTAAATATGGGATTCGGCTCTCGCATGTCGGAGCTTTCGCTGAACTATACGCAGGGAACAATGAAAGAGACCGGCAATATGACGGATCTTGCGATTCAAGGCAATGCGATGTTCCAGGTTGTAACTCAAGATGGCGAAGTCGGTTTCACGAGAGCGGGAAACTTCAATCTCCAGCCCAGCCCTGAGGATCCGGCAACGAGCTATCTCGTGACAAGCTTGGGGAATCCTGTATTGGATACGGATGGAGAACTCATTGAGGTTCCTTCCGGCTCCAATCTGCATATTGACGGAGCAGGGAATATTATAGCTGTAGATGGAACGACGGAAACAGAAGTTGGACGTATCGGGCTGGTTACTCTACTGCGTCCCGATGCGTTGATTCAGAAGGATAGCAATTTGTTTGTACTGCCTCCAGGCGAGATGGAGGGTGTAATTATTGCCACCTCAGATTTGGCTGAGGGAGAGCAGGCTACGATTCGGCAGGGCGTCCTTGAGAACTCCAATGTCGACCTGGCAAATGAAATGGCTGAAATGATGAAAGTGCAACGAGCCTATCAGCTTGCTGCACGCGCGCTAACTTCCAGTGATACGATGATGAACTTAGCCAATAACTTGCGTGGATAGGTGGAGAATTTCATGAGGCAAGACAAGAAACCGGTTAAGAAACGCTCCGGCTGGATTGTACTCCTGCGGATCTTTCTCATCCTGCTGTTCCTTGGCCTGGCACTGTTTGGAGGAGCAGTTGTAGGTTATGTCGTACTCGGCAAACAGGATATCAGCGGTGTCCTCGAATGGAGTACATGGAGACATGTGTTTGACTTAGTTTTTGCTCCGTAACAGGTGCTAAATCATGATATAATTGCAAAAATTGACGAACGACTCCCGGAAATCGGGAGTTTTCTTTTTTAAAGCGGAAAATGTATAATGATGGGGGTACTGTATACTAGGGAAAAATCAAAAGGGCTTGCTCCATAATCGGCACGAATGCCTCTTATGGATCAGCCCCTTATCTTAACCCTCGCTTCTGCAGAGGCGAAGGATAATTACAGTTTGGCCGTTCCCCGTCTTTTTTATACGGCAGGGCGAGTGAAAAATAGAATAGTGAAGGGAGCAGTACATATGTTAGACTCAAAGCAAATTCAAGAAATCATTCCGCATCGTCCTCCATTTCTATTGGTGGATCGCATTATCGAAATGGAGGATGGAAAAAGGGCCGTCGGTATTAAAAATGTTACGGTGAATGAGCCGTTCTTTGCGGGGCATTTTCCGGAATACCCGGTGATGCCGGGTGTGCTTATTACGGAGGCCCTTGCTCAGGTAGGGGCGGCAGCGATACTGAATGTAGAGAGCAACCGGGGGAAAATCGGTTTTCTCGCTGGTCTTGATGGCTTCCGTTTCCGCGGACAGGTTGTTCCTGGCGACACTTTGCGTCTTGAGGTGGAGATTACCCGATTAAAAGGCTCCATTGGCAAAGGCCGGGCTGTAGCTTCGGTGGAAGGCAAAGTCGTGGCAGAAGGCGAGATTATGTTTGCACTATCCTAATGGGCTTTGTTTTAATTCCACGACAAAAGTGGTTTGTATATGTATAGAGATAAGTTTAAGGAGGAGCGTTAACCATGGCTGAATTGAGTCATAACGTTGAAGAGAAAGTGAAAAGTTGGCTTCAGGATCCTTCGATCGATGAGGCGACAAAAGAAGAATTGAAAGCATTAGCTGATGATCCTGCAGAGCTGGAGGATCGGTTTTACCGGGACTTGGAGTTTGGTACTGGCGGATTGCGGGGCGTTATCGGAGCAGGAAGCAACAGGATGAACCGCTATACCGTGGGGCGGGCAACACAGGGCTTAGCCCAATATCTGCTTAAAGTACATGGTAATCAAGAAGGTCGGCCGTCGGTCGTGATCGCACATGACAGCCGCCACTTTTCTCCGGAATTTACGCTGGAAGCCGCATTAGTGCTAGCGGGGAATGGAATTGAAGCAAAGCTGTTCCCGTCCCTTCGCCCGACGCCGCAGCTATCCTTTGCGGTTCGTCACCTCGGGGCAACCGGTGGAATCGTCATTACGGCAAGCCATAATCCGCCGGAATATAACGGTTATAAAGTGTATAATGCCAACGGTGGTCAGTTGGTGCCGCATGAGGCGGAGCAAGTTATTGCGAATATCAAGGAGCTTACCTCCTTTGAACAGGTACAGCGTTTGACGAAAGAGGAGGCCGAGGCTCAAGGCTTGCTTGTCTGGCTAGGGGAAGCGGAAGATGAGGCATTTTTTGATACGGTGGCTGGCGTTAGCTTGAATCCCGAACTGCTTTCTTCCGAAGCAGGCAAAGATATTGTCGTTGTATTTACTCCTCTCCATGGTACGGGCAATGTACCCGTGCGCCGCGTGCTGGATAAGCTGGGCTTCACGCAGGTTCATATCGTCAAGGAGCAGGAGCAGCCGGATGCGGAGTTCTCGACTGTAAAATCGCCAAACCCGGAAGAACGGGATGCCTTTAAGCTGGCGATTGAGCTGGGAGAGCAAGTGGGGGCTGATATCCTAATCGGTACAGATCCAGATGCGGATCGGATGGGTGCTGTAGTCAAAAATGCAGCGGGAGAGTATGAAGTTCTGACAGGCAACCAGTCCGGCGCAATTCTTGCTCATTATATACTGAGCCAGATGAAAGAAGCCGGCAAGCTGCCAAGCAATGGCGCTGTCGTAAAGACGATCGTCACGAGTGAATTCGGCGCTGTAATCGCCCGTCATTATGGAGCGGAAGTCTTCAATACGTTGACCGGGTTTAAATACATCGGCGAAAAAATGGATCAATTCGAACAGTCCGGGGATTACACATATTTGTTTGGTTATGAGGAAAGCTACGGTTATTTGGCTGGCAATTATGCCCGGGATAAAGATGCGATCGTTGCTTCTACGCTCATTTGCGAAGCAGCCGCTTACTATAAGCAGCAAGGCAAATCACTGGTCGATGTGCTTGAAGAATTGTACGCCAAGTTCGGCTATTATCGCGAATCACTAGTGTCGCGGACATTGAAAGGCAAAGACGGGCTGGCGCAAATCGTTGCGCTGATGGATCAGTTCCGGAACGATCCGCCAAAGAGCATTGGTGCTGTTCCCGTAACGAAAGTAGAAGATTTTTCTCTGGGGCTCTATGGGTTGCCGAAAGAGAATGTATTGAAATTTTCACTTGAGGATGGCTCATGGTTCTGCCTTCGCCCTTCTGGCACAGAGCCAAAGATCAAGTTTTATTTCGCGGTAAGAGGATCTTCAGGAGCCGATGCCGCAGCGCTGTTGGAGCATTTGCAGGAAGAAGTGCTGAAGCACGTTGGCGAATGAGCTCAGCTTTATAAAGCAGAATTGAATTCGATTGAATAGTTTGCATGAAAACTCGCCATTGTAGGCGAGAGTGGATTTCATTTTGTCTTCTCCCGGGTACTTCAGCCAGTTGGATGTTGAACCGGGAGGAGGCGGGATTCATATTGAGGAGGTACCTTTGTGATCCAAGGTTGGCCGCGGTGGAATAATGCTTCCCGCAAATGGTTGTGGATATTAGTTGTAGTCGGCATCGTCGCTTCTTTGCCTGTTATTTATCAGCGCGTTCAGACGGAAGCGTCGGCGAAGAAGGTAGAATTTGTTTTTAATTATCGCGGACTGCTGGAGGTAGCATCCTATCAAGCTGATCCTACGGCCTTTATGGACGAGCAGCTCGCTCGTCTGAAGAAGGCAGGCGTCGGCTCGATGGCGATGTTTGAAACGAATTTGGACGAGCTGTCCAAAGCACGCCGGATTATGCTGTTTACGGCTGCGGATGTAGCCAAGCAGAATAATGCCGTGATTGCCGAGAATGGCAACTATACTTACGTCGCTTTTACGAACGAGGAGAATGAACGGCAGCTTAGACCGCTCATTGAGCAAGGGCTGCGCAATTTGGACATTGCGGTTTCCTCATGGCAGTATGGGGAGCACGGCGGTCTTAGGATTGCGGCGGGGCCGGAGGATGCGGTGCTGAAGCCGCTTCTGGAGACGGACCCGATTGCGTTCGCGATGCTGCGGGATAAAGGCTTTAGCATCGTGCCTCGCCTTAGTGATAATGTACCGTTTAATGAAGAAGATGTAGACAAGCTGCTGTCTTTTTATAAAGATAACGGGGTAGTGCGGATTATGCTCGACGGGGAAGGCGTAAAGGGCTATCGCGAGGATGAGGAGAAGAACAGTGTTGAGACGATGGCGGAATTATTGAACAAGCATGAGCTTGGGATCGTCGTCATTGAAAATATGAAGGTTCAGCCAAAAGGCTTCCATAAAATCGCTTATTTGACTGACTATAACGCGGTTCGCCTGTTCTCGCTGTCAGATACCGACGTTAACCTGGATAAAATGGTCGTTGCAGACAAGATCGCGTTAGCGACTAAGGATCGCAACATTCGCATGATTTATATTAATGCCGCTCCAAGCAAGGATTTGCAGAAGGGGGCGGTAACGAATCCGCTCGACAATATCGTGCATACGCTTCTGGAGCCGGGTAATGCCGTGGAGCGCGTAAAGAATAACGGCTTTGAATTAGGACAAGCCGAAGCGTTTCAGGTCGTTGATGCCTCATGGCAAAAATATTTGAAAGCCGTTGTCGTGGTAGGCGGAGTGGCGTTTGTGGCGCTCTTGGTGTCCATCTTTGCTCCATCGCTGACGCTTGGCTCGTTCCTGATCGGATTGGTGGGCTCCGCTGGACTATATGTATTGAAGCCTACTTTGCTGGAGCAGGCTCTGGCTTTGGGCGTATCCATCAGCGCGCCGACGATTGCGATGATTTTAGCCATTCGGAAGGTGAGAGAGCTCAATAGGGCGATACCGGATATGTCGGCAGGCCGCAGGCTGACTCACACGCTTGTACTGTATTTAAAAACAGCGGTGTTGTCATTGTTGGCTGTACCATTTGTAATTGCCCTCCTCAACAATATTACGTACAGTTTGGTTCTTAGCCAGTTCCGAGGGGTTAGTCTGTTGCATTTGGCTCCAATATTCTTGGTTGCTGTTTATATTATGTTGTATAAGGGTACTAACTTGGTGCAGGAATTACGGGCATGGATGCGCATGCCGATTACCCTGGTGATGGTAGTGGCAGCGGTTGTGCTCGGCGCCGCCGCATTCTATTATTTGTCACGTACCGGGAATGCGGGCACGCCGCTTCCGGGAGAAGCAGCATTCCGATCGATGCTGGAGAATACATTTGGTGTAAGGCCTCGTAATAAGGAGTTTTTATTAGCTCATCCATTGTTCATTGTCGGTATTTTTGCAGCTTTCCGTTATCGCTGGGCGTTATATGCTATGGTTGTGGCGGTAATTGGGCAGCTGTCGATGGTAGATACCTTTGCTCATATTCATACGCCGGCCGTGCTGTCGCTTATTCGCGGCGTGCTTGGATTAGGCCTTGGCTTGATCTTTGGATTACTGGCCGCTTTAGTATGGTATATCCTTGAAAGGTGCTGGGAGAAATGGTCACCTCGTCTTCTCAAACCATAGTTATTTCGGGTTACTACGGATTTCGCAACATAGGGGACGAGGCGGTGCTGCAATCGATTCTGGCTGCTCTTGAAGAAGAGAGTAAAGCGGCTGGAATCAGACTCGACCCTGTCGTCTTATCGATTGATCCGGAATGGACGACCCGAACCTATGGCGTCAAGGCTGTGCACCGGATGAAATTTGGTGAAATAAGGAACGCTATCAAGAGTAGCAGCGGTCTTATTAGCGGTGGGGGCAGCCTGCTTCAGGATGCGACGGGCATAAAGTCCATACCTTATTATTTGGGTGTCATTAAGCTGGCGCAATGGATGCGTAAGCCGACCTTCATTTATGCGCAAGGGGTCGGGCCTGTGAATCGCGGAATTTTCCGTCCACTCATTGCTTCCGTGTTTCGCCGCTGTCAGTATGTCTCTGTCCGTGATGTCGAATCGGCAGCTTTGCTAAAGGATATCGGTGTTCCAAAAAATATGATCGAGGTTGTTCCCGATCCGGTAATGGGACTGTCCTTGCCAGGCGATACGAATTCAGAAGCAGAAGCGAGCTTATCGGATAGCGCGGCTTCCCCGGCAAGCACTGAAGCTTCTGGGGCGAGCGGCGAAGCGAAGAGCGCAGCAGGAGCAAATTCTGCTAGCCAGCGTGAGCTTCCGGTTGTCGGCGTTTCCGTCCGCTACTGGAATCCGCAGCGCGCAGAGCTGATGAAGCTGGCTGAGGGGCTGAATGCGATCATGAATAGAATGCCGCTGCACATTCGCTTTCTGCCGTTCCATCATCCTATCGATGTGGAGGCCTCACGATTCGTGATGAATATGTTGAATCCTGCCGAGGAGCATGGCGGCGAAGTGAGTATCGCGCCTCAAAGCGAGACTCCGCTGGAGATGCTGGAGGAAGTCAAAAAATGTGATTTACTGATCGGCATGCGGCTTCATAGTTTGATCTATGCAGCTTCACAAAATGTGCCGCTGCTCGGTATCTCGTATGATCCTAAGATCGACCACTTCCTGGGCCGTCTCGGCAGTGTGCCTGCGGGAACAAGCTTTGATCTGGATCATCGCATCGTCGCTGCTGAGAGCGAACGCCTTCTGTTGGATCAGGAGGGGTGGCGCGCATCGCATGCAGCACAGCTGGAAGAGCTGCGGCGCGAGGCGCAGCTTCCGGCGAGACGAATCGCGGAATATTTACGAAAGTAAGGAGAGCTTGGCGTGGATGGCGACAACAACATCGTAACGATTTTTGGAATTCCCTTTTCTAAAGGGGGAATGCAGGGGACGGTTCAATATTTGACCGATGTGATTTCCGCTCGTAAACCGCATCAAGTCATTACTGCAAACCCGATTATGGTTATGGCTGCTTTGGAGGATCCTGCTTATAAGCAGATGATGCAGCAGGCGGAGCTGATCGTACCTGATGGTTCAGGCGTCGTTTGGGCTTCCCGGGTCGGTGGCGACCCGGTCGCGGAACGAGTAGCTGGCTATGATCTCCTGCATGAATTAATGAAGCAAGGGGAGCGTCACTGCTGGAAGGTCTATTTGCTTGGAGCAAGCCCCGAGGTTGTGCAGGAGACGGCGAAGCGGCTCAAGGCACAATACCCGAGGACGGAAATCGTAGGATATCGCGACGGTTATTTTGGCTTGGAGCAGGATGATGAGGTTATAGAGGAAATACGTAGAACAAGCCCGGATCTGCTGTTTGTTGCCCGCGGTGCGGATACTCAGGAGCCATGGATCGCCAAATACAAGCATCGGCTTGCCGTGCCCGTCATGATGGGGGTGGGCGGCAGCTTCGATGTTATATCCGGCCGAACCAAACGGGCCCCAAAGGTGTTCCAGAAGCTTCGGCTTGAATGGTTATATCGTTTGTTGAAGGAACCAACCCGGTTCCGTAGAATGCTTGCGCTGCCGAAATTCGTAGTTCGCGTGCTGTGGGAGAGAGGAAACCTGACAAAATCGCGTTAAATAAGTTGCTTTTGCAGGATAACGGCGCAATATTGCTCGATTACGGACTTGGTGATTTACTTTTAAACAGAGTATAATTCATTCCGGGCATAACAATTGGGGGTTGAATTTTACATGTGGCTTATATACATCATCGGGTTTATCGTGTCGCTCGGCCTGGCGCTGGGTTTGACGCCGCTCGTGAAGAAGTTTGCTTTTAAGGTCGGCGCGGTTGACGTGCCGAATGCGAGGAAAGTGCATACGAAACTAATGCCGAGATTGGGTGGACTGGGAATATATTTAGCATTTATCGTTGCTTTTTTTATCGTTCTCCCATTTATCCCTGAATCCTTCTCCGTGCGCGAAGTGAATTTTGTTAAAGCGTTTCTTGTCGGCGGCACAATGATTCTGTTGCTCGGAGCGCTGGATGATCGTTTCGATCTGTCGGCCAAATTAAAGTTTCTTGTGCAGATCGCTACGGCGTGTGTCGTCGTATTCGGTTTCGATATCAAGCTGGAATTCGCCAATATTCCTTTTCATACGTATTCATCGGTAGAAAGCTGGATCGCTATTCCGTTCACCATTCTGTGGATCGTTGGCGTCACGAACGCCATTAATTTGATCGATGGCTTGGATGGGCTGGCTGCAGGCGTTTCGGCGATTGCGATCGGTACGATTGCGGTTATGGCCTTCCTCATGGGGAATGTTGTTGTAGCTTTACTATGCTTATTGCTGCTTGGCAGCATTATTGGATTTTTGTATTTCAATTTTCATCCGGCTAAAATATTTATGGGGGATTCGGGAGCGCTCTTTCTAGGATTTAGTCTGGCGCTGCTCTCGCTTCTCGGCTTTAAGCAGATTGCGATCGTGTCCTTCTTGACGCCGCTCATTCTGATTGGCGTACCTTTATCTGATACGCTGTTTGCCATCGTTCGCCGCTGGATGCAGAAGAAGCCGATATTCTCGCCGGACAAAGGCCATTTGCACCATTGCTTGCGTGAACTTGGATTCTCTCATCGTCAGACGGTGCTAATCATTTACGGCATTGCTGCATTCTTCGGCGTGCTTGCTGTCATCCAGTCGTCGGCTGCTATGTACAATGCGAACTGGGTCACCTTTGTCGTCATTTGCATCATGGTCTTCTTCCTGCAAATTGGCGCCGAGGTCATCGGCCTGATCGGCAAGACCAAGCGCCCGCTGCTTGATTTCTTTGCCCGCCTGCGCATGAAGGTTAATGCGGAGCGCGGCTCGAAGTAATGTTGTTTAACGCAATTATAATTTTGACTTTTTATCGGACAACCCTTGCTGCTTCTTAATTGCAGTAAGGGTTGTTTTGTGTTGAGTGAGTGGACTGCTTAACGCGCGCGGAAGTAGTTGCTGCACGCACTAGCTGTATTTATGGTATTTAAAGGACCGGGTATCGCCAAATGTGAAAAACTAGTTGGAATTCTTGTATTTAAATTGCGGCCCAGGGACATGGAGAGCCCAAAGCAATGCCTTTAGTACACAAAATACAGCTGATTCTTGAAAATGCTGCGGAAGGGGAAAAGTTATAGCATGAAATCCATTTGAATCTAACGATGGGTGATGCTATTAAAGTGAAAAATTGAAAATAAACTTAGAGAAGGGCATCGGAAATGTTATTTTCTTGTTCTTACTGAATGAGACCGATCATACCACTAGAGCGATTCGTTATCATCAGGACGGGATGGATGCGAAGTTAAATGACTTTAGTATAGTTGTTCATAAACTTCGGGAGTGGATTAATCCTAATCTATTTTACATAATTCCTAAAAATTTGGATGTTATTCGCCGATAACTATTCTATACGACTCTTGGACGGTTTCCGACACGTGTTGCGGGAATCACTCAAAATTATTAGTAAAAAAGGAGAGATTATACTCATGCAGCGCATCAAGAAACCTTTCGTATGGCTTATGCTAATGGCATTGGTTGTTACGTTAGTCCCGGTTGGCATAGCTAAGCCGGTTCATGCAGCAACAAACACTTTTATGCTCGATGACAGAGAGCTTCAAGCGACTTCCTCGCTTACGACCGAAGCCGGGCCTAATCAAATCAAGCGGGAGAACGTATTGGTAACAACCAGTTCCACGCTGACCATTACAGGAACGTATACGACAGTTAGTGAAGAATCCCTGAGAGCTCGGGTGGAGCAATTGACATCTACCAAAAATGCTAATGGGGATACGGAATGGGTTACAGACAGCACACACTTCAAGGAAGGCTCTATTTCTAAAGATACTTCATCTACAGTGTTGAGATTTAAAGCGACGAATTTGTCATTGTTTCCTGGCTTTAACAAGATTACTTTGTCTGGATCGCAGAACGGAATAACCCGTTCCGACGTGTTTTATGTCCTTTATGACCAAGTGCCTTACGTTCAGGAACTGAAAATGCTAGGTTCCAGCATCGGCGAAATTTATTTGAATGAAGGAATCAAGGTGGTTTCCGACCGGGAAAACATTTCGATTCAGGGTGAGGTTAAAAATGCGACAGATGTAACGGTAGCCATTAATAACGAGAACCCGCTCATGTCGACATTGACTCAGACCGGTAAGTTTTTCTCGCCTTCCCTCAAACTAAGCACCGGACTTAATACATTGACTATTGTTGTTAAGACTGGCGCTGATTCAGTGACGCTTAAGCGCGAAGTATATTACTTTGATAAAAGCAGTCCTTTTATAAAAATTATGATGGCTCACGACGGCAAGGACTATGACCTGTTTCAAAAGACACCTACTGTAACAGGAGCAGTGACAACAAGTCCTACGGGTGTACTTGAGGTAGAAGTCCTACTGCCGGATACCGGGAAATCATTTGCCAATGCTGGTGTCGTGCATATTGATAGCACGCTTGTTTCGGCGTCGGATATAACTGATATTGCTATTCCTGCTCCAGACGGCATTAGCGCGGCATATCGCTTGGTGACATTTAAGGTCAATTCTTTTGATTTTAAGGAAGATCCGACCAATCCAGGGGTATTTTTAGAGAATCAAAATGCAGTCTTAACAGTAGCTTATGATAATGCCTTGAATGCATCTTACTCTATGAGCTTCAAATACTTGCCGGGCAGGATCGGTATCACGGATATGAAATATCTGAAAAATTTCGATCCAGCAAAAACATTGGATGAACAAAGCCAATTAGCTCTAAACGGTGCTGAAGTTGACAAGGAAGAGTTCTATATTCTAGTTACTGCGGATCAAGATATCAGCGGCGCGAATCTCGGGGCACAATACTTGCCGATCGGCGGGGCAGTAGCTTTAACGTCGGGGCCTTCTATTACTGGCTTGGCCTCCAACCAGCGAATTTACAAAGTTGAGGGCTTTTCCAGTGGGAAGCAGCAGGTAAGATTCTCATTTAATGGCTCTAATGCCTACTATGTTGCGACGATTTCATATGCAACGAAGAACTTTATCTACATTGAAAATATGTATGATGGACAGACCTTTGAAGTAGATTCGTCGGTTCCAACGACCCAAACGATCAAAATCAAGGGCGAGTATAAAGATTTCGAGAACGTGGAGAATGCTGAGTTTTTTGTGAACGGAAAACCGGGCAAGGAATTAAGTTCGCCTGTTGATTTAATGGCTACGTATCCAAAAATTAATATCGATCTTGCAGTAGATATAGACGGCCCACTGTTCTATGGAGAGAACCGGATTGTCTTTACAGGTACGTCGGTGGACGGTCAAGGGAACTCCCGCACAGTTCGCAAAGAGCTGCGGATTTATATTTTGGATAAAAATCTATCCAATATTACGATATTCCGTCCTGCCTTGGCAGACCCGGACAAGCGTGAATCCTTCCTCGGGCTGGAACTAAATGATATGTCGGTCAATCCTAAGCTGGATCGCATTTTGGAGCTGTCTCCAGAATTCGAGCTGAAGGAAGGCAGCTATGAGACAAGTCAATTGAAATATGACCTTGTTCTGCAAGGCGGTGGAGCCAAAATTATTAATCTGAATTTGGGCTCGGCTAAATTCTTCTCATCGCAGGATATTTCAGCAGCTGGATGGAATAGCGGGGACTTATCAGCGAATGGACAAGGAGATACACAAATTGTTTCCGGTACTTTCAAAGACCGGAATAATGTGGAGTACAAATATAATTTAGCGGTGTTTAAAGACAAATTTGTGTTGCGGATTGAGGATGTCCCCTTTGATACACCGGGCAGCCATATTTACAACGTAGAATTGATTAATGCTACTGGATCTCGGACTAGCCAGCGTCTTGAAATAACACGGGTATTGGCTGCATTCCGTATTTTGTCTCCGAAGCCAACGGTAGGGGATCAAATTATTGTAAATAAAAACTTTGTCCGCTTCGATATCGAGGCTGAAGGTGCAACGAGGGTCATTGTTGACAAAGAGGATGCCACAAAGCGTACAGACATGAACAACCGCTTCTTCTATGACTTTGTAGGCTTGAAGCCGGATAAAACGACAAAGATCAAGATTCAAATTATACGTGGAACTGAGACCTTAAACCACACTGTCGATGTTTACTATGCAAGTGCGATAGCGATAGACTCTCAGTACATGACGGAAAAACCGGCGAATAAATATTCGGCCTTCAACAAAGCGTTAGAGCTGAGCTTTCCGAAGGGAACTGTACTGCAGACAGCAAATGTTGGAACCAATGAAGTCACAAAGTTCTATCCGGACAATAAATACTTGTTCGGGATTGCTGATCCCAAAAATGGGATTGTAGAAATTCGAAACGACTATGGAAATATTATTAATGTGAACAAGGATGATCGTACACCAAACGGCGAAAGCAGTATCCGTCTTCCAGCGGATCTCGTTGAGCTGTTTAATCTCCCGACGAAAACCTATAACTTTACTAGAGTCTCCAACGTGTATTGGATTAGCGGAGGGATTGGCGAGAAGGGTACTAAGACCGATCCTGGTTATAAACCGGCTACGAATGGTTTGCCGCCTTATTCCGTCCTGCCGCAGTATTCAGACTATGGTAACTTTAAGGATGTAGCGATTTTCGAGCCGGAAAGAAAGCTTGTTCCATCGCAAAGAGGTACTTTGAAGCTGGCATTCGATAAGAATGTGGTTGATGCAGCGGGTACAACGATTACTGTGTTCCGGTTTAACGATAAAGCGGAATGGGAAAATATTGGCGGTGCAGTCAATACCAAAGATAACACGATCACTGTTCCGTTTGATGAATTTGGATATTACGTAGTAATGAAACAAAGCCGGGGCTACAGTGACATTACTAACCATCCGTGGGCACGGAATATTCTAAATGCGCTGTATGCCAAGGGGATTATGACTAACGTACAGGCAAGTGCGTTTGGCGCTGATGACCTGACTACGCGCGGTGAATTTGCTACCCTTATCGTGAAGGGATTAAACCTCCCGTTGAACTATGATATGAACGTTCAAACTTACTTTGACGTTGTCCCGGGTGCCAAGACGGATACTTGGGATTTCAAGTATATCGAGACGGCCTCAAGAGCTGGTATTATTTCCGGTCTCGGTGAAGGATACTTTGGCGTTGAGGAGCCGGTGACAAGACAGCAGGCTGCTATGATGGTTGCCCGAGCGCTTAAATTAAAGCTGCCTGCGAATGACAACAAGCTGAGAGATGCTCTTGCCAAACAGTTCCTTGATTCCGGCCGTATAGATCCATATGCCCGTCCAGCTGTACAAGCTGTATACAAGGCCAAAATTATGGATGCCCAACAAACCATGCTCCCAGGGCAGAAGAAGGCTTCCTATAACTTTAATCCTGAGAGCAGCATGACTCGTGCGGAAGCGGGAAAAATTGCCGTAGAGCTGCTTAAAAAGAGCACGAGCATATTCCCTAAAAACTTAAGCTAGTTACCAAAGAGCCTTACCCGTGGGACGATAAGCGGGAAGGCTTCTTTTTTTCCAATTACATCATTTTGTAATTTGTTGGAGATTACGTTACAATAGCAAAAGGAAGTAGTAGACATTTTAGCAAAAGGGTGAATATGGACAGATGAAACCGATCCTATCGAAGGCTCAGCTAGGCTATATGAAAGCAAAGACAAAATTCGAGGATAAATCGAAAGTTTTAGAGAAAAAGATCGAAGAAACGGCTAAAGCCCAAGAAGTGACGCAGGAAGTCATGGAAGTTCTAGTAGTAGAAACTGGATTCCATGAAGCATTCAACGCACTTCGTAATGCCGAGAATGAGCTCATCGATTGGTCACATGTAACGATGAAGCATGAGAAGACTTATAAAGATAATAAGAAGGCAATTGAAGATATGTATGCAAAGCTGGATACAGACCCTCAAATGCGCGCCCGGATTATTCAACTGGCGATGAAAGTTAGATAATAATCTTATAATGAATTAATCTTTATGTTCTTGAGTGAATAAGGCGTCCAATTGGGCGTCTTATTTATGCTATACGAGCATAGGATAGTAATATTGGGATTTTGGCAAATGTTGCTTAATGACTGGGATAAACAGGTATGTTATACTAATTTCCGTAAGGCGGTAAGGAAAGAAATAAGATGTAAACGAGGATAAGCTTAGAAAAGTAACAAAGTTGCAAATTTTTTTAAAAAGGGCGCAACTTTTTGAATTCTGCTGCGTTTAAGATGTAGAGCATTTACAATGATGACCAATTTATACGACGAAATTAGACAACCAAGATGTACCTTATGGGGAAACTTGTCTATCTATTAGAAAAATTAGCTTTACGGTTGTTGGTATACATTGTATAATGTCTAGGTAGGATTAGGTAACTAGTCTAGTTCTACGTTCTATTTGCTTGCATTGTTTACAAGTTTCTGCGGCCCACCCGCAGACCTAATTTATAGGAACTCGCTCAAGACTCTGGAAAGGAGGTGCAATGGCTAATGAGTAACACGAGCTATTCATTTAAAGAAAACTCTCATATGAAGGATATTCAAGGAGGAGAAAAAAAGGTTATGAAGAAAATTTTATCCGTAGCTTTGTCTACAGCAATGGCATTCTCCATGTTTGCTTCCGTAGCATTCAGTGCCGATGCAAAATTGACACCACAGCAACAATTTGATGCATTGAAATCCGCTGGTATCGTAACTGGATACCCAGATGGAACAGCAGGTCTTGATAAATCTATTACTCGCGCTGAGTTGGCAACAATCATCGTTAAAGCGATCGATCTTGAGCCGGTTACTGGCGTAGCTACTTACAAAGACAAAAACTATGATGTTAACCACTGGGCTGCTAAGTACATCGAAGCTGCTACACAAGCTGGCATCCTGACAGGTAAAGATGCTGTTAAGCAACTGTTTGGACCAAGCGACAACTTGACAGTTCAAGAATTGGCTGTAGTTTTGGTTAAAGCTCTGGGACTAGAAGTTCCAGCTGAAACTGATAACACTGCTACTGAGTGGGCTAAAGGCTATGTTCAAGCAGCAATCGATGCTGGCTTGCTCGAGTCCGGCATCAACTACCAAGCTAACGCAACTCGTTCGCAAGTAGTTGTAGCTGCTCATGCAACTTACGAAGCTAACCAAGTTCCTACTGTTGCTTCCTACACAGTATCCGAAGCTGGTAAAGTTGTTGAGTTCAAACTCTCCAACGACGAAGTTGTGAAAGTAACTTTGGAAGAAGCTCTTGCGCCTAACAAAGAAACTGAAGTGAAATTCACTCACAACGGTGCTGAGTACACGCACAAAGTAACTTACGTTACTACTGTGGCTCAAACAGTTCGTTCTGTGTCTGCTGCTGACCTGAAACAAGTAGTTGTTGAGTTCGACGGAACTGTAGATGTTGTATCTGCTGGTTTGAAAGACAACTACAGTGTTGATGGTGGTAAAAAGATTGATAAAGTAACAGTGTCTGAAGACAAAACATCTGCAACGATTTTGTTGGCTGAAGCTGACAATGCAACTCTGAAAAACCAAAAAGAAGTTGAACTGAAAATTAAAAATGTTAAAAACGAAGATGGAACAAAAACATTTGAGCAAACTATCAAATTTGTTCCTTCTGATGTAACTGCTCCTACAATCAAAGAAGTTGTAGGTTTGGGTACTAAAGCATTTAAAGTTAAATTCAGCGAGCCGATTAAAGGTCGTGAAGCTTCCATCTCCAGTAACTTCAAAATTGATGGAAAGGCAGTTGGAGCATACATCACTTACTCTTACCCTGATACAGTGATTGTATCTACTAACTTAACTGAAGGTGAGCATAAGGTTAGCGTAAGTAACGTTGAAGACTTCTCTGGTCTGAAAGTTGCTCCGGTAGAAAATGACTTTACTGTAGTTGTTGATAATGCTGCTCCTGAAATTGTTTCTGTGAAAGCTAACGATCTTCGTGAAGTTGTTGTTACCTTTGATGAAACAGTTAAAAGTGTAGAAAGTGCATACGCTAATGTTTCATCCCGTAAAGCTACAAGCATTGAAATTAGAGACAATGTAGTTACTTTGAGATTTGACAACAAAGACCAGCCATTGAATTATGGCGAAAACACAATTCATTTGACAGGTGTTTCTGACTATAGCGACAACAAAACTGATCGTGATGTTAAAGTAACTCCTGAATTGGATACTATCCGTCCAACTGTTGTAGGCCAAGAACTGAAGACTGAAGATGGATTCATCAAATTGGTTATCAACTTCAGCGAAACTCTGAATAGAACTAAAGCTGAAGACCGTGATAATTATGTTTTGAAAAATGCTGATGGTAAAGTTGCAGATAAATCAGGTGTAAATGCTGATGGTAAACCAGTTTACCAACCAATTTACAATTCTGATGATAAAACTGTAACATTGAACCTTGGTTCAGTTGGAAGTCTAGACGACAACACTGACTATATTGTTTCTATTTCTAACTTGACTGATGATGCATATGTTCCAAACACTATTCTTCCAGTAGATGTTCAATTTAATACTAAATCTGTAGCAGTAGCCGGTATTGATCGTGTTTGGGTACAAAATGTAAACTCCAATGAATCTTACATTTTTGTTCAATTCAACAGAAGTGTGAAGGTTGACGGAGAAGGTAGTGCATTGCAACCTGAGAAATATGTATTTGCAGGATCAGGAAAAGCAGTGACAACTGATAAAAATGATGTTGTAGCTATCACTAGTGATGTTATCCGTATTACTGCTAAAACAGATGATGTATATTCTAGTGTTGCTGCTAATACATTGAAAGAATCAGAACTTACTATTAGCTATGTGGCTGATGTAGATGGTAAATATTTCGTTTCTGGAAATAGCTACCACATCACAAAGGACATCAAGAGTACATCTGCTGATATTCTAGGTCTAGACAAAGCTGAAGCAAAAACTCGCAAGGAAATTAAACTTTCCTTTAACGGCAAACTGAGCACAACTAGTAGATATGACTTTGTTCTAGTTACAGGAAGCGGAGATATTACTCCTGCTACTGCTACTTTGAGTGGAGACCAAAAAAGTGTTACTCTGACATTTGATGATAAAGTGATTAAAGCTGATGCATCTAACGTTCAAATTAAAACAGCATCAAATGTCGTTTCACAAGACAGCCTTGGTAACAAATTATCGTTTGCGGCTACAACTCTAATCGATGATATTAGACCAGAGCTTGAGTTTAGCAAAATTGAGAAAGTTAACACTGTTACAAATGCAACTTATTATGACATCACGTTGACTTCTGATGAAGACATTAAACTCTCCGGCTTCTCTACTTCTGAACATATTGCTAACAACTTGTTCAAGGTTAAGTTTAATGAGGCTGAAGCTAAAGCTATTGATGGTTCTACAGCATTCGAAATTACTGGCCCTACAACTGCAGTACTTAGAGTGTATGTAACAGAGTCTGCAAAAACACCAGATAATGGTGACTTCACTGCAGCTAACTTGACAATTACATTCGATGGTGATAAGAACGATAGTTCTAAAGCGCTTGTAGATAATGGTGTTAATGCTAAGCCAGTTAATAAACTTAATGTTTCTAGAAATGTAACTATTAATTAAATCAATACAATAAAGAACGGGCTCTCTGAGCCCGTTTTTTATTGTATTGCAGTTACTAAAAATTAAGTCTAATACTTCATCTGCTACAGCAATGGTATAACTTTAAATTTGGCTTAGTTAACGTTTCTATCTTAAAAATTTGTTGGAGTATAGATGATTTATTCTTAAGAATGATTGATTGTAATTATAATTCACTACAAAACTACATAATTTTCTTGAACTTTTTTTAATTTAATGCGTATATACTATATACGACTTTTTAAATTAGGAGGTTTAATCTTGAATAGGACGAAGATGGTTGTAGCTTCATTGGCTGTAGCTGCTTTAATGGCACAGAGCGCAACTGGAATTGCAGGGGCGGCCGCTACAAAGTCGCAAACGAATACGTCAGCAGCGCAGGTAGTTAAGACTCTAGGCAACTTAAGTGGGGTTAAGATTTCAGGCAAGAGTACTGTGAAGTTAAGCAATGTGAACATTTTATCTCAAGCTGATGGTAATGTACTAACGTATACCCTTACTTATCACAATAATGATAGTAAGAGCTTATCACTCATTGATTATTGGACGAAAGTCAAAACGAAATCAGGTACGGTATATAGTGTAAGTGTTGTAGGAGCGGATAAGGAGAAGAAGAAGGTTGTACCAGGTTCTTCAGTTAACGTAACCTATACGACCAAAATAGCCAAGCATCTAAAGTACAGTGATCTGAATTTCCAAATCGTTAAATGGAATTTTAGCGTTGCCGGTTATGAGCAAGTGTTAGGAAGTATCAACATTCCATCTACATATGCTGTAGCAACACCTGTGAATACCACTCGGAAGTTAACATTGAATGAGTTTTCAGCAAATGCAAAAGTTATGTCAGTTAATGTTTTAGGCTTAGGTGATTCTAATTATGTGAATATCGCTCTGTACTTGCAGAATACGGGGTCAAGCTCCATTGAGAATCCTAATCTCAAATACGTGGTTCAGACAGCGAGTGGAACCGCATTTGCTGTGACACCCGATTCATCCAGCTCGAATATTAAGATTTTACCACAAGAAAACAAGATGCTAAATCTGATTGCTAAGATTCCTAAAAACGTTAATTTAAATAATTTGCAGCTTTTACTTGTACAAAATGATGAGGCGTCAAAAAGTGAACTTCCTGTAGCATCCATGGGACTGGGTACGAAGCAAGGACAAAGCTCTAAGACAGCCGCTAACAAAGAAAGATTGTTAAAGATTGATAGTACGAATATTACGACTAGAATTGAGAGTATTGCTAGAAATCAAAGCTTTGGCAAAAGTGATTTATCGATTCAATTTGCAATTACTAACAAGGGAGACAAGGCTATCACCATTCCAAATTACTCCTTTGAAATTCAAGCAGGCACTAAATCGTATCCACTTGTTGCCAGCGGCTTAGAGGGAACGGTATTAGAACCGAATGATGAACAAATTATTTCGATTGACGGAACGATACCGGTTGTTGTTAATGCAGAAGAGTTAGATCTTGTATTAAAAACGCCAACTGGCGGTTCACAAGGCTCAACTGATGAACCGACAGCACCAACCACGGGTAATAGCTACCCAGTTGCCATGTATAGCTTGCCAGAATATACTGAAATGCAGTATGCCCAAGGCCAAGAGCGTACGATTAGAAATAATGATGGTGTATTTGGCGTTACACTAGATGCAATTCAAAAACTTCCGTGGAATGACGGAAACCTGCTAGCAACCAAGATTACAATCGTTAATAAAGGTACGAAGGCGGCAAAGCTGCCTGAATTCGCTGGAGCCTATAAAATGGATTTAACAGCACTTAGCAGCACAGTACAGTTGGTAAATACGAATACAACTCAAATTCTGGGGCCAGGAGAGAAGACAAGCGTATATGTTGTAGCAAATGTACCTTCAAGCCTGAATTTCTCTCAATTGCAGGTACAATTGTTACAGAAGACTGGAACTGACAAAACGAGTAATTGGGTTATGTTCTCGAATTACGGAAAAACTAGCGATCTCAAACAAATCACAGACGGGTCATATTTTAACCTAGACACAGCTGGCAAGAAGTCCGACCTTAAAACTCGCAAGACTTATTTGTACAAGGGCAGCACCAGCGATATCATCTACACGGAACTCATTATGCGAAACCTTGAGAATAAGCAAGCGAACTTGTCTCAGTTGACGGGCTACTTCCAAACAGATGATGGACAGTACTATAAAGCCGATGTCAATCATGTCAAACATGCTGTTGGGCCGCAGTCGGCTAGCCTAGTATCATTCTCTGCGAAGGTACCTAAGGGAACTACCGTATCTAACTGGAACCTGGTTGTAGGTGAGAGTGTAACTGAAGATAAATTTACAGAACTAGAGGGTAAGCCTACAGGTTTTGTAAATGCATCGGCCATGGAATTGAATTTGGATAGTAGAAGCATTCAGAGTACGTTGAAGGATGTTGAGTTGTTCCCTTACACGCTAACCGTAAAAGAAATTGAAGGACGTACGAATTCTTCAGGTTTAGAAGTGAAGATGAAATACGATTTGAAACGAGATTTGACATTTGATATCGGTGAATTCCAGCATAAATTTATTCTTGAAGTAACTGATTCTAGTGGGGCTAGATTCGAAAAGGAAATTGAGCTGGAAAAAGACTTTATTGTTGGCGGTAACCAAAGCTTCTCTTATGTTATAAATGATCCGATCTTTGCAACTTCAAGATCAGGAGGCTTCCAATTCTCGATCTATGATTCTTATCAAGGTGAAAAAACAAAAATCGCTACTCAATCAGCATACTTTGTTAACTCAGATTTATATAACTAAAATTTCAAAACAAGCAAAAATCCCTACTAAAGGGATTTTTGCTTGTTTCCGTCCCTTAAACCTACTATCATGAAAGAGATGGATAATGATCCGAAACGGGATTAATAGAGCCCCGACACATAATAGGAGGTACATAATGAAATCTACGTGGAAAGTAGCGGCAGCAGTCGTTTTAATAGGCGGTGGGATATGGGTTGGATCTTTATTGAATGAGAATGTAGAAGGGGCACCTGTAACGAATCAGCCGGGAACCGCCGATGATCCTGTTGTGACGAAGAGCTATGTGGATCAGCAGATCCAACAGGCCTTAAAGGGAGGTGGCAGCAGTTCTGTGCCTTCTACAGGGGCTACTGATTCAAGCTCGAATACGCCAACGGGAAACAATACTGCAGCAGAATCTTCAGCTGAAGTGAAAATCGTTGAAGTGAAGCCGGGACAGAAGTTAATTGCTGCAGCAGGCTCTGAATTTGTCGTACGGGCAGGAAAAGCTGTTATCTATAGTGAAGATCAAAATGGCGTAGCAGATTTAACAGACGGCAAAGATATCACAAACGGTGGTACGGTTACGAACAATCATTTGTTATCCTTCCCAAGGGCAGGCCGGGGTATTCAGCATCAAGAGGAACAGACACATCCATTGACTGTTATGGTGCGTGGCGGCTATTCTATCAAATAATTCCTTGGCAATGGGGATTGTCTCCATGGAAGAATAGTACCAGCAGTAACAAACATTGTGACGGCTATTCAATTGTTCTTAACGCATACTACCCTTGAGACATTTATTTTTATAGGGAGGTGCCAAAGAATATGGCTAGAAGTAATCGTAAAATCATTCCGGAGAGCCATCAAGTACTGCACCAATGGAAATATGAGATTGCCGCCGAGTTTGGGCTAGCAGTGGGCCGCAATGCTGGAGCGTCTGGCTCTGCCGATACGGAGTTTGCAGGTGAACTGGGTATGGATGGGGCTGCATCAGGCTATTCGAGCTATTGGGGGCATCTGACAGCCCGAGAGAACGGCTCGGTTGGTGGGGAAATTACCAAAAGACTAATTGCACATGCTCAACGGAATTTAATGAATTAATTTTTCTTCAATTTGCTTTTTTTATTTTGACATGACCTGGTAAATGCGTTAATATGACTTTTAAGGATTGTCAAATCAACCTTTTCCGCTATGGAAAAGGTTCATTTTTTGCTGTTGGCTTATTTTTGGGAATCCTCACAATGTTGCAGGGTAGCCCATTCAACTATGAAGCGCATTGTACAATATTTTTAGTATTGGGTACTTAGGCAAATGCCATACTATCCACATGGGGAGGTTGATTGAAATGTCCATCAAAGGACGCCATTTATTTACTTCTGAATCCGTTACAGAGGGACATCCGGATAAGATTTGTGACCAGATCTCCGATGCGGTGCTGGACGCTTTTCTAAAGGAAGACCCTTATGCGCGCGTTGCGTGCGAAGTGTCCGTAGCTACTGGCCTTGTACTTGTCATTGGTGAGATTAGTACAAAATCAGAATATGTGGATATTCCAGCTCTAGTACGGAAGACGATTAGAGAAATTGGTTACACCCGTGCGAAATACGGTTTTGACTCTAATACATGCGCTGTATTGACATCATTGAACGAGCAATCAGCCGACATCGCCCAAGGTGTAAACGCAGCTCTTGAACACCGCGATCCGGCTCAAATGGATAAAGAAACGGAAAATATCGGAGCAGGCGATCAAGGATTGATGTTCGGCTTCGCAACGAATGAAACTCCAGAGTTCATGCCACTGCCGATAGCTCTTTCCCATCGTATTGCTCGTCGTTTGGCTGCAGTGCGTAAGGATGGAACGTTGAACTATTTGCGTCCTGACGGCAAAACCCAAGTGACTATTGAATATGAAGATGACAAAGTGGTTCGCGTGGATACGATTGTTGTATCGACACAGCATGCTGAGGAAATTACACTGGAGCAAATCCAGAGGGATATTAAGGAGCATGTCATTCTTCCGGTCGTTCCAGCAGAGCTGTTGGACGAGCAGACCAAATATTTTATTAACCCTACAGGTCGTTTTGTTATCGGCGGGCCGCAAGGGGATGCTGGTCTTACCGGCCGTAAAATTATCGTTGACACGTATGGTGGCTATGCTCGTCATGGCGGTGGTGCATTTTCGGGCAAGGATCCTACAAAAGTGGATCGCTCTGCAGCCTACGCGGCACGTTATGTAGCTAAAAACCTCGTAGCTGCTGGCCTGGCGGACAAATTGGAAATTCAGCTTGCTTATGCGATCGGCGTAGCGACTCCTGTCTCCATCAACGTAGACACGTATGGAACGGGGAAAATTCCAGAAGAGAAGCTAGTTGAACTGATTCGTGAGAACTTTGACCTTCGTCCTGCGGGTATCATTCGCATGCTGGATCTGCGCCGCCCGATTTACCGTCAGACAGCAGCTTATGGACATTTTGGCCGTACAGATCTTGATCTGCCATGGGAGCGCCTAGACAAGGTAGAAGCTTTGAAAGCACAAGCGGGGATTTAAGTTTAAATTACTTGTTGGTCTAAAATAGAAAACGGATATCTATTGCGATTTAGCGTGGGTATCCGTTTTTAAATTCTAGTCGTCTTTCTTATTTTTTTCCCAGTTCAGAACGGCTTGAAACAGGTTCAACGCTAATGTATGATCATCCGTAGAACGGTTGGATATTAATTGAATCAATTCACTAAGGCTGCCTGTATAATGATTGCTATTGAGAATCCGCATAGATGGGAACAGGAGCTGCAAAATATGTGATATACTGAATAATAGCCTAACATATAGGGACAGGATAAATACTATAATTTGTTGAATAAAAGGAGGGACAAAAGTGAGCGAGCAAAAGCTTGATCTGATACTCAAAGAGCTTGGAAGTATTAATGGTAGAATGGATGGGATAGACCAGCGATTAGATGGCATAGACAAACGATTAGATGGCATAGACAAACGATTGGATGGCATAGACAAACGATTGGATGGCATAGACCAAAGACTAGATAGTCATGAAGGGCTGATAACACAACTGATTGGTGTGGTAAAGTCTACGAATGAGAAAGTAACGGTTATGCAAGAGGATCTCGCAGAGTTAAAAGAAGGCCAAGGTCGGCAGGATCGAATATTGGAATCTTTAGCTTTGCATTCGTTAGAGCAGGAAACGATCATTCGGGAACTGAAGCGCATAAAATAATGAGCAGGATGAACAAAACATGAAAAAACATAGGATTCGGTAAACTCCTGGACAACGAGCAATAAGTGGCCAGGAGTTATTTGTGTCGATGAACTATTAAATACTGTCGGCGAATTTGTCCCTTGTTCTAAACTTGAGGGGCTAACTTGCCGTTATTATACATAGGTGTGTATTTGGCTACCGTGCACGGTGTTATATACAGAATCATGGATCGGAAGGAAAGGGGAACGTGAAATGCAAAGGAAGATTTCATTTCTGATTGTTGCAGTTTTAATGTTGAATATGTTAATGGGGGCGACAACTGGAGCGACTTCTGGTGATGAATATCGTGGCGGAGATCGGCAAGTTGCCTTGGCATCAACAAATTCATTGAACTCAGAAGGATTGTTGTTGAACAAGGGATTGCTGTCCGTTGTGAGTAGCACATCCTCTACTTACAGCCCAATAGGTAACGAGGTGCCGATAAACACGAAATTGGTAGTAAATTTCGGAGCTGAAAAAGTACGGACGAATGGGAAGCAAACATTCACGATTTCTAGAAGTATTTCTGGTTACATTGAAAAAATGGAGGTAGAGATACCTCAGGTAAGCAACGCCAACTCCATAATTTTAACGCCGCCCACCAATTTGCAATATGGGAGCAATTATACCATTATAATTCCTGCAAATGCCTTTATTGTTGGAGAAAGTAATGCTGCTAAATCATCAGAGATTCATTGGTCATTTACGACTGCGAGTGCACCGGCTACCGCTGCGTTGAATGCTACAGCGTTTAGCCCGACCAGTGGTAGCAGTACTGTAAGCGTTAATGCGAAGCCGGTGATTACGTTTAACCGTAACGTGAGCTTGAATCGCAATATTTCTAATGCAGGGATTACACTCAAGAAGTCATCCAATCATGCCACTGTTCCTATTACAGTGACTTCCAGCGGTAATCAAGTAACGATCTCTCCGAGCAGCTCACTGGAAACGGGGATCAGCTACTACATAGAAATCCCAAGCAACGCTGTCTATGATGCCCAGAACTCATCCATTTACTACGCTGGCCTTTCAGGTACAAATAGATGGACGTTCCAGACCGGAAGCACAGACAAAACCGCTCCTGTCCTTCAGAGCGCAACGATGTACTCGAACACGTCAATCCGGCTTTTGTATAATGAAACGTTGGAATCCTATTATAGTCTATCGACCTCTAGCTTCAAGGTTAGTGTAAATGGAGAGGATCGTCGTATAAGCAGTGTATCTGCGTCAGGTTCAAGTGTATATGTTTACTTAGAGACTGGCGTAGCCGTAGGGCAAAACGTCCGAATAAGTTACACGGCTGGCGGCGTACGTCCAATTCAAGATTTAGCCGGCAATGTGGCTGTGAGTTTTGCGAGTCGAGAAGTTACAAATGGCATCGACTCTGTCATGCCCAAGCCGCAAGAAGGATATATATCAGGTACCACATTGACACTACGCTTTAGCGAGAGCCTGAAGGATGTATCCAGCTATGCATATGAACAGTTTAACGTGACTGCAGATGGGCAAACCAAAGGAATTAATAGAATTAGCAGAAGCGGATCATATGTTTATCTTTATTTGAACAGCTCTGTATCCAATGGTGAAGTGGTTAAAGTATCCTATACTCCAGGTTCTTATCCGTTACAGGATTACCGGGGTCAAAATATTTCGCCGTTTAGCGACTATTTTGTTCGGAATTATAATGACACGAAGGCTCCGGAATTCACAAAAATCGAGGGTTCCGGTACTAAAATCGTAATTACCTATAACGAAGCACTAAGAAGTACAAGCATTCCAATGAAAAGCCAGTATTCTGTATTGGTCAATAATTCGCCTATATATGTAACAGGTATTGAAGTTTTGACGAACCAGGTAATCCTTACATTGGCATCCTCCTTCTCGAAGGAGCAGAGTGTAACCTTATCCTATGTATCCGGTGTAGGGGGAATTGCCGATTTAAACGGTAATCTTGCAGGCTATATTAATTTGGAACCTGTAAATTACAGTATGGTGGCTGAGGGAATCCGTTCAGCCATTGTTCGTGGCGACACGATCACAGTCACCTATAATTCAACATTGAGAGCTACGAGCTTCGTTCCCGCTAACCAGTTCAATGTAAATGTGGATCAAGTTAATCGGGCGATACAATCCGTGAGTGTTAACGGGGATACGATTACTATAAAACTAAGTACGGCGGTGCTTCCGGGACAAGTTGTAGATTTGTCTTATATGCTGGGTTCTACTCCGCTCTATGACAATGTTGGGAATACCATTAAGGCATACAGCCGAATTCCAGTGCAAAATCTTACGCAAGGAGAAGCAGGGAGCAGTTCCAGCAGTGGGCAGCCATCGTATATTACAGTTTTCTCTCCTTCTGAGTTTGGAGTGGGCGGATATTTAATGAGCCTGAATACCGCACAAGCTCAAGAGAGCTTAACTCGCAACAAGCAAAATATTAAAAAATATGTACTCGATGGAGCTAAGCTGCAAGAAGCTTATCAGTTTCTCATCAGCAACAATTCAGCGCAGCGCAAATTAGTATTCGAAGTTCCACGGACAGAAAAAGCAGCAGAGGTTATTATTCCGATGAGTGCGCTTGTGGATATGTATAGCCGTGGTAAGACGGGATCATTAGCGGTACGCTATCAGGAAATGATGTACGAGCTTCCTGTCGAAAAAATTCCGTTTGCGGAGATTTCAAGATCCCTTTACGTCAATAACTTAAATTCAGCATATCTTAAAGTGGAAATCGAACCAGTTGCTAGAGTTCAACTGCCGACGCAGAATTATAGCAACGGAGTAACCATTACTCCGACAGCCGATCCTGTTCAATTATATGTATCTGTCTATAATGGCACTGCAACTCAAAACGCAGTAAATGTGGCTCATTCAGGACATGCCTATTTCAGAGTGGTTAATCAAGGAACTACGAGCCAAGTATCTCTCTTAAAGTATGACCTGACAGCCCGCACCTCTTCCTTTGTCCCTGGCAAGGTGACGAACAGCGGCAGCATCGTTATTCTTAGTGGAAAAATAAACGGGGATGTCGTTATTGGCCCGGCAGCTGGATATAGTTATTTTACAGATACTAAAGATCATTGGGCGAATGCATCCATCAATAGTTTGGCAGGTAAACTGATTGTTGAAGGCCGACAAGGAGCTAAGTTCGATCCGAACAGCAACATTACCCGGGCTGAGTTTGCCGTATTCATCGCTAAGGGATTAGGTCTTGAAGGAGATGAGGCTAGTGCCCGGCGCTTCCCGGATGTACCATCAGGTACCACGGGAGCTTATATCGGGGCAGCAGCCAAAGCAGGCATCATTGCAGGTAACATGGACGGTACGTTTAAGCCGAATAGCTACATTACCCGTGAGCAAATGTCACTGATGATGGTACGGGCCATGGCTTATGCAGGTCATGATATTTCCCTGAACGGCTCTTCAGCGCAGACGCTGAACCGATTCAAGGACAGTGCCAAGATCCAGTCCAAGGACAATGTGGCCAAAGCAGTGAAGGAAGGTATTATCCAAGGCGTTAGTCTTGATACATTCCAGCCTCAAGGCAACGCTACGCGCGCTCAGGCAGCTGTCATGCTGAAGCGGGTATTGGAGAAGTTGAATTATATTTAGTTCATATCGAATTGCATAGAGTAATAAAGGGGTTGTCTAGAAAGTCAGTGAAAACTGACTGCTGGACAGCCCCTTCTTTTGTAGAAATAACTTGTCATGAAACAATAACTCAATGTAATCCACGGCTATCGGATAGATTACTTTAATAACGAGCGTAGCTCAGTACATGCTTCTCTCAGTGATTCCACCTTTTCCAAGTACAGTACCAAAGCTTCTATTACAACGTTATTTTGGGATGACTCGAACGACTCTTCCCTTATTTTTTTTAACGCTTCCCTGTAGTTTGCCTTTTCTATGTCTGTCAGCAATTCGCTCTCTCTAATAATGAACTCCAGCTCTTCGAACACTTCATTCAAGCGGCGGGCTTTTTTTATGGCCGTTTTGTCTCTGCAATCCCCTATTCTTTCTAACAAAGAAGAGTCGAACAGAGAGACATTGTTCATTTCAGGAGTGTTAAACCCCTCTACCAGGATGTGGATAATCCGCCCGACATATACGGCAAGGCTGCGGCATTGTCGATCAGGGAGATCGGAACCAATAAGCCGGAAATATTCCAACAAAATGCTGCCTGCGATAAAGATGATGTCCATAGCATGCTTCTCAATATCTTTGCCATACTTGTCCGTCATGCAATCTTCAAACCAAAGATAGAACTTCTCCTCTAATTCCGTCCATGCTTTTCTAATTTTCTCGTCGCGTGAGTTTTTAAGTGTAGGCATGTTGAACATTAGCGTCTGGAAGTTATGATTCAGGACAACCTTCAAATAGGTTGCCATAAGTTCAACGATACGTTCGCCGGGGGAGAGCCCTAAGTTACGATACAGTTTGCTAACCTCTCTATCCAATGACTCGCTCAAATTTGAGATGCTTTCTAACAGCAATGTCTCCTTGCTGTCAAAATACTTATATAAAGAAGGTTTGGTCATCCCGCTTTCTTTGGCGATTTCATCGACCGTAGTCAGCGCAACTCCTTTTTCGCCAAATAGCCGCAGCGCATTTTGTAGAATGATTTCCTTTTTATCCTTGTTCATTTAAGAGTTCCTTTCATTGTAGTAAGTAGCGAAGACCCCGCTCGCAAGGCTGCAAGCGAGGTCGCCGGTTACATAGAGACAGTGTCCGTAGCTGTAGAGATAGATTGATCTGGCTGTTTCGGAGTACGTTTGCGTTTATGCCGATTTTCTTTCCAATTCGCAACGACCATGTATATGGAAGGCACTACGACCAGCGTCAGAACTGTTGAGAACATTAATCCAAAAATAATCGTGTAAGCCATAGGCCTGAACAGTATGCTACCTGCAACAGCCAATGGCAGCATTCCGATCATTGCTGTAAATGAAGTGAGGACAATCGGACGGAAACGAGCACTTGCTGCTGAAATGACCGCTTCGTACAAGCCGATGCCTTCCCGCCGTGCATCCTCGATAAATTCAAGGAAGACAATCCCGTTGCGTACGACAATACCCGCTAATGAGATAATACCCATTATACTCATGAAACCGATGGAAGATCCAGAGACAAAGATCCCAATGATCCCGCCAGCTGCAGCCAGATATACTGTAGTCATTATAATAATCGGTGCCGATAGGGAATAGAACTGGATCGTAATCATAATGAATATTAAGAAAATAACAACTACGAACAGCATGGCCAAATCCCCGAATATATCCGCCTGGTCTGAAGTTTCACCGCCAAACTCAATCGAATATCCTTCTGGAATCATCATGTCATTCAGAATAGCGCGCACCTCGGCGTTAAGCTCCGATGCTGTCTTTCCGACCGCATTAGCTTCCACTGTGATCATACGTTCAAGGTTATAATGCTGAATTTTTTGCGTTGTAAATGACGCCTTCATCTCAGCCAGCTGTGCTAAAGGAACTTGAATTCCTTGTTTGTTGGTAATAAAAATTTGTTGGAACAATTCATTAGGACTTGCTCCCCGATCCGAAGCCTGAAAATTAATATCGACGATTTGCTTGCCCGTATCAAAGTCGCCGATGTCGAGCCCATCACCCATAAGCCGCAGTGTTTGGGTCAGTGTACTGTAATCAATCATGTATTCGTCCATGGCCTGGTTGTTCACTTCAAACTCTAGTGTATAGCTCTGGTTGCCGAAATTGTCTTTGATTCCCGTTGCGCCCTCCAACTTGGAAATTCTCTCTTTTAACTGCTGTGACAAATTTTGCAGTGTACCCAGATCTTCACCGGCAATCCGGACGGATACCGCAGAACCCACGGGAATTCCGAGTCGAGGGACATGGGTCGATATTGTTGCGCCTGGGAATTGCCGCTTCAGCTCTGATTCCCAAGCGGAGACCGTTGTATTTAATTTAAATAAACCCGGCTTGCCAATAACAGTAACCTGTCCGACAGAGGCTGAAGGGGCCAGAGCATTTGTAATGTCGGAATATATTTGGGGTGCCTTGCCGCCAACCCCTACGCTTACAAACTCGGTTTCCGGCTGTTTTTCTACCCACTTGGTAATCTGATTAACCATGCGATGAGTCTCCTGGAAGGAGGTGCCGACAGGCATTTCTACATTGATGCTAACATAAGGATCCTCAGACTCTGGGAACAAATCAATCGGAGTAATTAAAGCTAAACTGAAGGAGGCAGTTCCGATTAGGAGGCCTATGCTTGCATACAATTTAGGCTTTTTTAGCACCTTTGGGATCAGAGTACCGGAGTACCACTGGGTTATCGTCTGGATTTGTTTTCCGAGCAGGCCGGCAGGCTTTGGCTCCACGGAAGAAGGCACATTCAGATCATCGTTGACTTCTTCATCCACTGAACTGCTCTTGGCTGCAGCCTTTTGTCTTCGCCGTTTCTCATGCCACTGACGGAAGATCGGTACGATGGTTAACGACATAATCATAGAAGCAAGCATGGAGCAGGAAATAACAATGGGAAGCGGCTTAATAAAGGAACCGATATCTCCCGTTAAAAATAGCAATGGCGCAAAGGCAAAAATGGTCGACAGGGTAGCGGTTAGGATCGATATGGCTACTTCCTTTGCCCCCTTGATAGAGGCGACTTCAGGGCTTTCTCCCAGCACGCTCAGTCTTCGTTCGATGTTATCGTTGACCACAACGGCATCGTCGACCAGAATCCCTAGCACAATAATCAAAGCTACAATAGAAATTTCATTGATGGTAATTCCCGTGAAGGGCATTACGATCATACCCATGGCAATAGAAATCGGTATGGCCGCCGCCACGACCAACGAGGTCATAAGATTAAGCCCTAATGTGCAGACCAAAATTACGGCAGCGATGGCGACCAGCATCTCCTGAAGCAGCTCGCTGAACATTTTGCTGACGACTTCCTTCTGACCGAAGGCAGGAGCAAAATGTGCGCCGCTGGGCAAGCTTCCCTTGAGCTCATCTAGCTTGTCAGAGATCAGTTTATCCATCCTCGGAACGTCCGAGCCGGTCTGTGCGGACACATTGATTGAAATGGCCGGCTTTCCGTTGTAATAAGCGAGATAGGTTGGCTTCTTATCTGCCAACTGAACCTGGCCGACATCCTTTAGGTACACCGGCGATCCGCTCTGGGTTCTGCTAATGAGTATCTCATTCAGCTCTTCGACCTTTTCAATTTCGGGGACGACTAATTCATAGGTGCGAGAATCATAATCCATCGAGCCAAGCGGTGTACGGTTATTCATATTAGTTACGGCCTGCACTACCTGTTCCCAAACGATTCCATACTGCTCCAATTTTTGCAGGTCAATCTTGATGCTCACTTCTTTGTCAGGAATACCATCGATCTTTACATCCGCAACACCGCTTACCTGGCGTATCTTATCCCGCCATTCGATCATGAGGTCGCTGAGTGCATGCAATGTATCTGGGTGATCGGCATGGATGACATATGAGCCTATAAAGGAGGAGAATAGGTCGTCGTTAACAATAGGCTTCAGAGCGCCACTCGGCAAATCGGCAGTGGCATCCTCCACCTTTTTTCGCAATTGATCCCATGTTACAGCCGCATCTGCTTCCGGATATGCATATACCATGATGGAGGAAACGCCACTTGAGCTGGTCGATTCAATCGTTTCAATGGTTTCGACCTGCTTGATGCTCTGTTCCAGAATCTTAGTGACCGATTGCTCTACCCGCTCTGGCGTAGCTCCCGGGAAAACAGTGATGACTGCGGCTTGCTTCAATACGACGTCAGGCATATCCTGACGGGGGAGAGTAGTCGCACTAAAGATGCCGAATACAATAAAGATTACAAACAATAATATGGTGATTTTTCTTTTTTTTACGAAATATTCGATCATTCTGCATTATCCTCCACGATCGTGATCGTGTCTCCGTCAAACAAACTATCTGCCCCGACGCTGACAACGACGTCCCCTTCATGAAGTCCAGAAGCGATGCTCAAGCGATTATCCTCACTCATACGAGCCCCTAGTTCAACCACTGTTTTGACGGCTTTGCCGTTGGCAAGCCTGAAGACGTAGGGTTCCTGTCCATTACTAACCACCGCTCCGGCGGGAACAAAGATTCCTTCCTGCCCAATGGAGGATAGGCCGACGCGAACGACTTGGCCTGGAATCCAATCCTGTTCAGCATTGGGAACGCTCACTTCCACGGTTAATGTTCCCGTGCCTTGATTGGTTGCCGGGGAGACACGGACGACAGTCCCTTGTCGTTTGGTGCCGTTCTGTTCCAATGCAACCACTTGTCCTGGTTTCCAATCAGCTGCTTGCTCGCTCGGAACGGCGATCGGAACCATCAGTGTGTCGAGCTTGCCGATGACATAGGCTTCTGCTCCAGCAGGTGCCATTTGGCCGACGACAGCCCTTTTACTCAAAACAACGCCATCTAGCGGCGCGGTCAGTTTTGTTTTGCTTAATGACAATTGGACTTGCTCCAGCTGAACCGTTGCCTGATCGTATGCTGCTTGCGCTTGGATTTGCGCACCTTTGGCCTGGGACACGGCTGCCTCGGCCGCGCTTTGGCCGGCTTTGGCCTGTTCAACCCCAGCTTGTGCCGATTTTCGCTGCTCTGCGGTAGCACCTTCGGTCAACTCGGATAGCGATTGCTTGGCGTTTTCCAATGAAGTTTCGGCATCTTTAAATTGCAATTGAAACTTTTCGTAATCATCCAGTGATATTAAACCGGCAGAATAAAGATTCGAATAACGCTCCTCATCCGCCAGGAATTTATCATAGGCACTCTGCGCCATAGCGACTGCATTCTGTGTCTGAGCAAGTTTTTGGGCGGATGCTCCTTTCTCCAAGGCAGTAAAGCTTGCCTCGGCCGTGTCCAGTTGTGCCTTTGCTGCCTTGGCCTGTGCCTGTGCTGCTTCTACCCCCGCTTTAGCGGCGCTGAGCTGACCAGCAGCTTGGGCTACACCGTTCTGCGCTTGCCTCAGTTGCAATTGCGCATTCTCATCATCAACGATGGTCAATACGTCCCCCGATTTGATGCGATCCCCGACCTCTGCCAGCGTTTGTTTAATCTCTCCCGATACTTGAAAGGAAATGCTCGCTTCCAGTTCCGGTTTCAGGGTTCCAGAGAAATTGTATTCCGCATTTAAAGGTTCTTTTTTAATGGTGATTACCTGTACAGTGGTAGCTTCTTCTTTCGAAGCAGTTTGGTTATCTGCAGAGCTGCATGCTGCTGTTATTATAATCATTGAAAAGGCTAAGAATAGAGCCGACCATCGTCCTTTCATTCCGTTTCTCTCCTCTTGATTTTTATTATAAAGTAAAATTTTTAACCTTAAAGTAACCCAGTCGTGACGCGCTTGTCAAGCGAAGTCTAAAAAGTTGATTTCTAAATTTTATGATGATATTATGGGAGCGGTATGACTAGTTTGAATTGGGAGAGAGAGGTTAAAATTCTATGAAGAGATGTCTATCGGCAATGATATCGTCACTGCTATGTTGGAGTCTTTTATCAGCAGGGCCGGTAGCAGTCCATGCCGCAAAGGCGGACGAAGACAACACGATTCGTACCGGGAAGGAAGCGACAGTTAAAGAGGTGTTAAAGGATTCCTTTATCGATTCGGGCACCCTGGCACCTATAAAGCGGTTAGACCTTGACACGGTGTTGAAGTTATCGTTGGATCATTCACTGAATTATAAACTGTTAACTTTTAAGCTGACGGCTGTAAAATTAAATGAAGGAAGTCTGAAAGAGCAGAAAAAAGAGCTTGATGTCGGCGGAGGAGCGGGCAGTTCATATACATTACCGGAATCCATTGAGGAGATACAGGAGAAATATGGCGAGATTCCGGAAGAAATGCTGCCATCCTTGTATCCGACGTTAGAAACTAATATGGTTGTTAATCAGTTGCTGAATGGTGTTGGAAATATCGCCGATGCCATGAATAAGCAATTGCAGGGACAACGTGACCAGTTGATAGTTGCTTTAAGGCAGGTTGAGATGGAACAGGCCAACACGGTTCTTGATCTGGAGGAGGCTCGCATAGGAATTAAATTGCAAGTGACTTCACAGTATGCGGAACTGCTTGCGTTAAATAAACAACGGACTGTGGCGGAGAAGTACTTGGCGATCCTGAAGGCCGACTTGAAGAGAGCTGAGCTGCTGCAGGAAATGGGCATGACTTCAGCGGCCAAGGTTACCGAGGCGCAAAGGGAAGTACAGAAGCAGGAGCAGCAGATGGACGGGTTACAAAGTAAGTACGAGTTGGCATTAGTTCAGTTTTGTTTTGACCTAGGCATCGCTTATGACCCGGATATCGTACTGGCAGACATCCCGGACTTTACCCCGCAGCCAATCACCTATATGAAGCGGGAGCGTGTATTGGAAAAATCATTTGAAATGAAACGACAGTGGAATTCAATTATTTTGGCGCAGCAGCAAGTGCATTACACCAACGCCTCGAATGATGATCAGAAAGATTTGCTAGAGTTGAATGTGCGTATTGCAGAGCAGCAGGCTGAGAAGGCGCGAATTGAGCTCAACCGAAAAATCGATGAACTGTACAGTAATGCGGAGCTGGCTTATAAGGCTTACGTAAATGCAGTGAACGATTATAATAACGCTAAGCAAGATAGCATACACATGATGAAGCGATACGATAACGGATTAGTATCTCGCCATGATTATGACAAGTCCGCATTCATTTTGACGCAGCAGGAGATGGCGGAAGAGCTGGCTCGAATTCAACTCTTCGTGGTGGAGCGTTCCGTAGATGCGCTTGAAGAAGGCTTCATTATGTGAGTTTAGTAGCTTATGAGTATATATATAAACCTACTTCCATTTTGATGACGATGTGAATTAGTCGGGCATATAAAACGTCCTTCCATTTAAAAGATGGCGGGACGTTTTTACGTGTATTTACTATCTGATCAGATCATTGCTTGATCCACCATCAATAAGTTTGCGCAAGCAGGGGATATGACTAGTGCGCCGTGTGCGCCGTCCGATTGAGCGCTGTCGAATGTAAACTACTGTGGCCGGCGGGTGTAAGAGGAAGATTCGCGTAATAACTGGATTTACTGTATGCCAGCGAGTGTAAGAGGATGTTTGCGAAATAACTGGATTCACTGTATGTAAAATTTGCATTTTGTTGCTGAGTGAACGATTAGCTGGATTTCATGTAGCTAATATGGGGTGGAAAGGGAAGTAAGTCAATAAACAATGCGATAGATACACGAAATCCAGCTATTTTTATCTCATCGTGCAATAAAGCATAAATAGAGACTAGAAATCCATTTAAAGCCTAACCTTTCGATGCGGAAGTAAGCCAAGCTGGATGTAATCGACGTTTTTCATAAGGATCAGTAAGTCATAAGATCAGTAAGTCATAAGATCAGTAAGTCCTAAGGATCGGTAAGTCATAAGAGCCAGTAAGACATAGGGTCAATGAGTCATATGTGTCAGTTTATTAAGTCCCAAGCGTTTCTAATGAGTTCATACTGATGCACGCGCAATCCTGCGCCGGAGTAAATGGGTCGAAGCCAACCTTTTTGAGTAAGTGAATGTAAAATTCGAATGGCGGTGCGATGATCAATACAAAGATGGGCTGCTACTTGTTTGGGGCGGATGGGCTGCATGGAACTTAGGCATAGACGAATAACCGCTGCTTCTTTCAGAGCGCCTGGCTCAAGGGGCTGCTGTTGTGTCAGGTGACGGTTGAAAAGCAGCGTCAGCAAATTGCGGCATATTTCGGGTCTATGGGCAACGTCATCGTATGCTAGGGATATTACCCGGTAGCCAAGTGTTTGCAGGAAAAGCTCGCGATTCAATTCATTGCTATATTTTGTCCGATCCATCTCAGTGACATGTGGGCCATAACCCTTAATTTCAAGGATGAATCTTAGATGGCCTGGTAAGAAGGCAAAGTCACCGAAATAAGAACGCCCGCGCCAGTCAGGGACTTCGTATTCGGGATGAAGATGATCGAGATTTCTGTAGAGAGGCCACCAGACATTTTTCAGGAAGAGTGTCTCTCCGTGTCCGTGACCTTTCTCAAGACGTGCCCTACGTACTCCCTTACGACGCAGAATATGATTGTCAATAAACTGCCTATGAGCTTTTTCGAATGCCATGTTTACCTGCCTCCCGATAGATTATGATGGATATTAACATGTATACTAAAACACAAAAACGTCCTACCCATTAAAGATGGACAGGACGTTCTTCGTCATGTATAGCCCCATTATACGAGTATGTATTACATTTAGCTAGCAGTAACAGTATTAGACTTTCTTTTTGTGGGAGAGGGAGGTTTAGGTAGGAGGGGAGAAAGTCATGTAATGTGAGTGGCAGTTGTTAATTTGGAAAAGGGATGTAAACATGAACTAAGGTTAGGAAACGGTCGATTTATGTGCAATGGACGTTTGTTAGGAGGGGGGAGGGCGAGCTATATGGGAGATAAAATTGGCTGGAAAGACAGGCTTTCTTTTTCTTCTGGCTCGGGGGGGTGTATGTTATACTGTTGATTAAAGAGCGGAAGTACTTTATGACAGGGGTGACATCGAATGGAAAAGGTTAATTCACCGGAAGAGTTAATGGAGAGCATTGCAAATATGAGCCGCGACAACTCTGTGTATCAATTTCATGTTCCTGGAAAAGGGAGGTTCGCTCTCGTCTTGCAAGAGGAAGAGCAGCAATCCATTCAAGCTGATGTGGAGGCGAATCTGGAACTGAAGGTCATAATTGAACAAAGCAGGAAGGAATTCAAGCATGGCAAAGCCATGAGCACATCAGAGTTACTAAAATCCTTATCTCCCAAGGACTTTCGATAGTGAACCGTATAGTTCTATGGTCTCCGGCAGTAAGAAACAAACTCTCCCAGTTTCGCAACGAGCGATATTCCCCCGAGGAAACGTTTGATTTCATTTCTCAATTCATTCTTGAAACCGAAGCCATACTTTCCAATCCGATCTTAAGCAAAGCTTATACGGAGCAAGGCGGCACTTATGCAGGAGTGTCGCGTATCGTTGTGAAGAGGTTTAGGATTTACTTTGAAGAGCAGGAGAGTGAGGTTCGGATTATTGCTGTTTTGTTTCCTAGTGAGAAATGAAAACGGGTTGCTCTATTGGGAAGAGGACACTTGGCTATGCCCCTGCCAAATAAGCAAACCGACAAACGTATAAGGACGATTACACCATTGATGATATCATTGAATCGACTGGGGTTTTATCTCCGCAAGAAGAGTGGGGAAAATCTAATTAGTCTACTCATTGCAATCTCATTGAGTATACAGTGGGCTTGTTCCTGCTTTACGAAATACAGCAAAGGAGAATAGAGGATCATGGCTTATGTATGCAGAATCGAACTAAATGGGATTGGCCCGAAAATTTGGCGGGAGTTTCAATTTCACCCGGACGTGACATTTCATCAGCTTCACAAAATCATCCAATCGGTCATGGGATGGGAGAATTACCATTTATACGAATATCATGTCAATGGACAAGTTATCGGGCTGCCTGATCCAACATTCGCAGATCTGGAGGATCGAGAGGTTCTGAATGCACGGAGAGAGGTCGTTAAGAAGCATGTTCAGAAGGAACATACCGTTTTTACGTATGTCTATGATTTTGGCGACGATTGGCAGCACACGGTTACGTTGATCAAAATCGACTCATCGACATCTGATCCAGCCCCAATATGTTTGGATGGAGCGCGCAACTGTCCTCAGGAAGATGTGGGAGGCGTCTGGGGGCACGAACATATGAAGGAAGTACTGCTTACTCCTAATCATCCAGAGCGAGAACATTTTTTTGACTGGGTTAAAGAGGGCTATGATCCCGAGCATTTCTCCTGCAAAGAAGTGAATCAGGAGCTTCAACGGCAGAAGGACAAGCTTATCCCCAAGTCACTTATTAATCGGCCGGAAGGCAAAAAGCCCGTGAAGCTGACGAAGTCCGTTCTGAATAAGCATCTGAAGCAGCTAAGCAACGATCAACTCATCGATTTGGTGAAGGCTTGTTATGGTGCTAGTAAAGACATGGAGAAGTTTCTTGCCATAAGAATACTCGGCGATGAAGCGGTAGAGTCTCTCTTTCGAGAGTCTCGCAAGAAAATTGAGAAGGAATTTTTCCCCGAGCGGGGGTTTGGAAAGCTGAGACTTCAGGAAGCGAAAAATGCGATCTTGGAATTCGAGAGATTGACCGGAAATGCCAGGTATGCCTTGGAACTGAGGCTAATATACGTTGAAAATGGTGTAGACTTCACCCTAAGCTACGGGGATATCGATGAACGCTTCTACTATAGCATGGCCTCCATGTATGCCGACATCATTGATCAAGTGAATGAAGATGAAACGGCCGAATTATTCGACGAGTATGAGGAGCGTCTCGAAGCCGTTGTGTTCAAAACAGAAGGAATAGGCTGGGGTTTTCATGATAATTTGGCAGAAATTCACGCTCAAATACGATGGATTTAGGGGGGGGACTTAATGCGTGGCAAGAAGAAAAGGAAGCAGGTTGACCAGAAAATGGATAGTAATGGGCTAATTGAACAGGATGAGAACTTCTACTTTATCGTCGGGTATACAGATGGCGGCGTCCCCTACGGAATCACGTGGGAGGAATATGAAGCGGAACGACGCGGTGAGTTGGAAAAAATGAAAGAAGGCGAAGGTGATCGCTTGAAACAATTGAAAATGACCAAGTAGCAGTTTCAGGGAATGGTGGCTACCTATGATATATACATAGAAGGAATGGAGTCCTTCCTGAATATCGAAACAGGCGATATCGTCATGGTAAATTGGAAGCGATAGATGTAGAGTTACTTCTATTAAGGAGTTAATGAGGATTAGACGGCGAATGGAATGGTATGGATCGCATCACAGATTTGTCATGATAATACGAAACTCATCAATCCTCCATCCATAATTCACCATCAGCCAACATCAATTCCACCAAACGGCTATATATAGACGAAATTTTGTTGGGCAATGAGGCCGTACTCGTTAATGCGAGCGAACTAGACCGATGGATTAAGTTCTTTTCCGCTTGGATCAGGCCACCGCACGAGTGCTTTTGTATGAATTTTCACTTTTCAGATCCCCTATACCGGACTGGGTGGCTGATTAGCAGCAATTACCCGATTGGATGAACGAAATTATCACAATAGTTAGGTATTAAGCCTTCTACATGTTTACATTGTCAATTCCCTCAACAGATCCCAACCCGGCCCAGTTACATTAAGGCTTACTTGCAGATTTCAAGCTGCGAAAGTTGAGTTAATCATTGATCTTCACTTCATCCCCAAATCAACAACCTTGATTCGCAACATCAGTTCACACCCTCAATTCCTCCATCATCCATCACGAGACACTGCCCCTCCAAATTGTCCAAAATTTCGGTTAGTTGCATCAATCTTGTGATTTTGCGTAACTTTTCCGTCTAAAAGTAGTCTATTATTTATGTACTAGATTCTTGGAATGGAAGAATAGGGATCTAATTTCTGCATAAAGCATACAGATGGGAGAGTAATGAAATAAATGGTAGTTCGCAAAGACGCAAAATTGGCACGGGTCGCGGCACGAAGCGGAAAGAAGCTCGCTCTTGTTACGCTGGCCGGTTTGATATGGATTCAGCCAGTGTGGAATGTGGGGACAGAATGGTTTGGGCCTGTTTCATCGGCTCATGCGGCTTCGGAGCAGGCAGTCAAGTTGAGTGAAGAATATATTACGTCTGGCGCCAAGCTATTAAAATATCAATATACGACAACTAGATCCGGCAAGTCGGTGAAGGTGCTCGCCGATGTCATTCAAGTAGATCTAACGAACCCCTATGTCCATCTAGATGTCATGACCGGGAAAGAAGGGCAAGTGACTACGCGTCAATCCGTTCAGGGGATGGCTAGAGAGACAGGGGCGGTTGCCGGCATCAACGGTGATTTCTTCTCGACAACGGGGCAAGGCGTTGCACTAGGCGGTGCGGTAACACAGGGAACACTCGTGACGAGCCCGTCGCAGCTAACGGGGATGTACGCTTTTGCCGTACGCAATGACGGAACGCCGTTCATCGATCGATTTGAGTTCCAGGGCAGCGTATTGACGGATAATGGTTTGGCCTTTCCGCTGTCCGGCATAAATCAGGAAGCGTATATAACGGAACCTGATAAGTCCTACAGCCATGCTAATAAGATGTATATATATACAAGTGCTTGGAAGTCCGAGGATCGGCCTAAGGACAGCTCAACAACGCCTACAGAGGTGCTCGTCCAAGGTGATGTAATTCAGCAAATATCGATCAAAGCGGCGCTCCCGGGCCAAGTCCCTTCGGATGGGTACATATTGCGAGCGCATGGTGCGGCGGCCGACTTTATTGCGGCTAATATGTACGTTGGGCAGCGTCTGGATACAAGCTATCGGCTGCGTTCTGTTGCTAGCGGCCAGGAGCTGAATCCTGCTGATTTAAAAATGATGATCGGCGGACATACGCTGCTTGTGGATCAGGGAAAGCCCTCTTCCTTTACCCGCTCTATTACCAGCATTAGCGGCAGCAGTGCGGTGGCCCGTACAGCGGTGGGCTATTCCAAGGATGGGAAGTACGCCTACCTGATCGCCGCCGAGAAGAACGGCAGCAGCTCCGGTATGACCCTGGCTGAACTGCAGAAGTTCATGACAGCGATCGGCGTGTGGAAAGGACTGAATCTGGACGGCGGCGGCTCCACGACGATGGTTGATCGCCCGCTGGCAGAGAATGAGGCTACCCTGACTTTTACAACGTCGAACGGAGACGGCTCGCAGCGTGCGGTGGCCAACGGGCTGGGCGTATATACGACCGCCCCTCAAGGCACCCTCAAGGGACTTAAGGTTAGCGGCGCATCGTCCATTCTAATTGGACAGACGGCTACTTATTCACTTAAAGGGTATGACAACTACTATAACCCGGTAGACACTTCAGGCATTCAAGTTGCCTGGAAGGCGGATAATGGCAATGTGAACTGGACAGGGGAGAGCTTCAAGGGCGTGAAGGCGGGCACATCCCAAATTACAGCGGTCAGCGGGGATACAAAAGCAAGCATGGCGGTCAATGTTCTGGGCGGCAAGGATCTGGACAGCCTGTCTTCAACGACGACCTATGCTCCGCTTGAAGCGGGCACGAGTGTATCCGTACCTATGACGGCCAAGTTAAAGAATGGACGTACAGTAGAGGTGCCGGCAGAATCACTGACTTGGGAGTTTAAAGGAATGAAGGCTTCGGTATCCGGCGGCGTTTTAACCGTGCAATCCGTTAACACGGGGGCGAAGGTAGCCTATGCTACGGCAAAATATGACGGATTCAGTTCAACTCCAATCGTTCTGTCGACTTCGGCCGAGCAAATATGGGAGAACTTCGAGAGCATAACGTATCCGGTTTCTTTCAAGGGATTGCCTGCGGAAGCGACAGGATCGGCCTCCATCGTTCAGGGAATGGAGGATCGTCAAAACTCCAAAGTGCTTAAGCTGGATTATGATCTGACAAACGGCGTGGGCAATAAATTTGCTTATGCAGAATTCAACGGAACAGCAGGCAAGAGCATTCCAGACGGTTCCACAGCGATGTCGGTAGATGTGCTGGGGGATTCCAGCTTGAACTGGCTGAGAGCCGAATTTGCCAATCCAGATGGCAGGGCGGTGTATGTGGATCTGGCCAAGCCGCTTAACTTCTCGGGCTGGAAGACGTTGACTGTCGATCTGACCTCGGCAGGCCTGGAGCCTTCCGCGAAGCTGAAACGCCTGTATCTCGTTAATTTGGAAGAAGGACAGGATGAGCGGGCGCTAACGGGAAGCGTATCTTTTGACAATATTAGATTCACATCTCCTGTTATGGATGGAGACACAGGTGTGCAAAGCGCGAAAGTAGTCATGACGGTAGGTCAGAAATCATTGACCGTCAATGGCACGAAGCAATCCATCGATGTAGCTCCGCTACTAAAGGATGACACAACCTATGTACCGATTAAATACGTGCTTGATTCTTTCGGTGGACAGTCGGAGTGGAATAGTACGGCGAAGAAAATCACCGTGATGTCCGGCAGTACGTTACTGGAATTAACGGTTGGCAAAAAAGAATTTACGCTGAACGGAGCACGAAAACAATCAGCGGTTTCGCCAATTATCGTCGATGGAAGGACTTTAGTCCCATTAAGATTGGTGTCGGAAGCACTTGGTATCGATGTAAAATGGGAAAAGAAAACCAAATCCATCACCCTTGAATCATGATATGATTAAATATGGCATATATGGATACAAGGAAATGGAGAAGGTGTAATTGGATTTTCAAGCCGATGCTATAGATCGCGTAATTAAGAACGCCATAGGCGTTATGGAAAACAGCAAACTGCAAATGCTGGAAATATTGGATTCGGCACGAAATGAGCTGAAGACGCTGAATAATGAGCTTCAGCAGGTCATGAAGGAAACCGCAGAGACTGTGGAGAAGGTCGACCAGCTTGAAGTGAATTACAGACGTTCCCGCGTCCGGCTGACAGAAGTCAGCCGGGATTTCGTGCGCTATAAAGAAGAGGACATCAAGCAGGCCTACGAGAGAGCAACACAGCTGCAGCTCGACCTGCTTATTTACCGTGAAAAGGAAATGTATCTGAAGGCCAGACGTGATGAATTGCAGAAGAGGGCTCGCAATGTGGATAAATCCGTTGAACGGGCGGAGACAATCGGCACGCAAATGGGAGTTGTGTTAGAATACTTGTCAGGGGAGCTCGGACAAGTTACACGCATACTAGAGTCCGCCAAAAACCGCCAAATCATCGGCTTGAAAATCATTCTCGCACAGGAAGAAGAGCGGAAAAGAATCTCCCGGGAAATTCATGATGGACCCGCCCAGTTACTTGCAAATCTAGTACTTAGGACGGAAATTGTAGAAAGAATGCTAGCTAGGCAGGAATTTAAGATGGTTCAGGACGAAATAATAGATTTGAAGGGACAAGTGCGCTCCAGTTTGGAAGAAATGCGAAAAGTCATCTTCAATCTTAGGCCGATGGCTCTGGATGATCTGGGGCTCATTCCGACCTTGCGCAAATATGTGCATGACTATGAAGAAAAGACCAAAATTCGGACGACCTTTGAGACAAGAGGCAAGGAATTCCGTTTGACCTCTGCCATGGAGGCGGCGGTGTTCAGATTGGTCCAGGAAGCGCTCACTAATGCGGCAAAACACGCCTTTCCAACGTATGTCGTCGTAGAAATTACGTATCAGGCCCAGATGGTTAAAATTATGGTGCAGGATAACGGACTGGGATTCAAGGTGGATCAACTGGAGCAAAAGAACAAAGAGCATACCCATTTTGGATTAATTGGCATGCGGGAAAGAGTAGAATTGCTGGAAGGAAGAATGGAAATAGAATCAACGGCGAATTTGGGTACCAAAATCGTCATCCATATCCCGACAAACGCAGAGAAGAGGAAGGAGTTACAGGATGGATAATCTAAATTCTAACACTAAACAGACAATCAAAGTTCTCTTGGCTGATGATCATCAACTTTTTCGTGAAGGCCTTAAACGGATCTTAAACATGGAGGAAGATATTGAGGTCGTTGGCGAATGCGGCGACGGATCCCAGGTCTTGGAGTGCTGTCAGCAATTTTTTCCTGAAATCGTCTTGATGGACATTAACATGCCCCAGTTGAATGGGGTGGATGCAACAGCCGAGCTTCGCGATGCTCTCCCAGAGATAAAGGTCATTATTCTATCTATACATGATGATGAGAGTTATGTGTTTGAGACGCTTCGTAAAGGGGCAACAGGCTATTTGCTCAAAGATATGGAGGCAGAGTCGCTCGTAAATGCGATTCGCACAGTAGCTGAGGGGAACGCTTTTATTCATCCGAAGGTAACGGGCAAATTGATTCAGCAGCTGCGCCGGATGGAATATTTAAGCGAGACTGGTGCTATTGCTGAAGATAGCGCAATTCGTGAGGCTGGAGTTAAATTCGTAGCCGGAGATGACAATCCACTGACAAGACGCGAGGCAGAGGTACTTCGTCTTATGGCGGAAGGACGCAGCAATAAGATGATTGGCGAACACTTGTTTATTAGTGAGAAGACGGTCAAGAACCATGTCAGTAGTATTTTGCAGAAAATGGATGTGGATGATCGAACACAAGCGGTAATCAACGCGATCAAGTTCGGTTGGGTAACTTTATAGAATGAGGAATTTTGCTATAGCCGATACAGCCGCCAGCAGGGAGAGCTAGCGCTTTTCACTTCCAATATTTTCTTTTTATTGAAATGTGAGGTCGCTTTGCGCTTAGTAGTTGATAACAGTTTGGCCTGTACATACAGCTAGGCAGCATGATTCTTATACGACAGATTGAAATTTAAGTCCCGTCTTACAAAACCACCGGGGTTCAGATGAAAGCCCAGTAACCGACCTTCTTACGGCGGCATATATTGTCGCATAAGGAGGTTGAGTCGCATGGTTCCTTACATGGCTTGGATCCTGTTAAGTTATGGCGTTGCCGGATTAATCGTACATCTTTTCCACAGCAGGCATTTAAAGTATAAGCCGAATTCCCGCAAGCGGGTTCACTATATTCTGGTGGCCCATAACCATGAGAGTCAGATGGAGTGGTATTTGCGGGCGCTGCTGTGGTACAGCTGTTTAAGAGCACAATCGCTAAGGGTAACTGTACTGGATGAGGGATCGCAGGATGACACGCTGGCTATCATTGAACGGATGAAGTATGCCAATGGCATGAATCTGACCGTGATTGGCACAGCTGAGAATCAGGAACAATATGAGAGCATCCAATACAGTAACCCTGAGGATGGAGAGCAATCAAAGTTCATTGATCTCCGCATACCGCAAGAAGCGGCAAAAATACCATATGTTCAGGTATAGCTCGAATCAATTGAATATGCAGGTGAATCGTAAGATGTGAAGCACACTCTTGGGTCAGGGCCGAGGGGTGTGCTTTTTGCATTTATTTAGAGCCGGTGAGGCTGGATTAGCACGATGAGACTGGATTAGCGCCGATGAGGCTGTAACTGGGGCAGAGTGCGTATGTACGCCCATAAATGCACACAGATGTGCAAGGATGAGACGCATGGGGTTGACCAGCCGCCGTCATGCAGCGAGGCAGTGCGCTGGAAGCTGCGCTGCACGCTGTCGCGGATTGCGCGCTCTGCGTGTACGCTCACGCTGCTGCAGACTGCTGCTCACTGCACGCTGCTGCACACCACCGCACACCACCGCACACCACACACCACACACCGAACACCGAACACTGAGAGCTGGGCGCAGTTAGGTAGGAAGGGGGCGGTAGCTTGAAAGTGACTGGAGTTTGAAATAACTGGATTTGTCGTATTTAAAAGCTTCTCTCTGGGATTGTGTGTGTAATTAGCTGGATTTCTCGTATTTAGAATGTGTTCACAAGGAACGTAAGTCCAATAACTAGGCATTAGATACATGGAATACAGCTAATTTATCATGGTCGGCAAAAAGGGCAAAAATAATGGCAAGAAATCCATCTACACCTAATCATGGCCGTTGAAAAAGTAAGCAGGGTGGGAATGATAGATCCTTAAAGTATCGTAAATCGCTTATCGCTTATTGCTTCTTTATATGGGAGGGGGAGAAGGTTGAAAATTTGTTTGTATGCAGTTAGGCGTAAAGAAGGATGGGAGGCAAGAGTGAGCCTTGACTTTGCTATTGATCTTGAATGGTGGACGCAGGAGAACCAGAGGGCTGCTGGTTGGGGTGGCGCAGGCGGGAGGGGGCTAGATAGTCAAGGCATGAAGGCGGCTGGGGCATATGAATGGGGCATAGTCTCGGCTGAGCATGAAAGGGATACAGGAAGGGCAGATATTCTTCTGTTATTAGCTGATCAGCTGTCACTTGGTCTAGCTATGAGTCTGCGTGATGGACTTGTGCATAATGATGCCATGGACGATTGGGGTCCAAGGGAGTGGAGAGAGTATATGCAAGCAGAATGGGGAGCGCAGCTTGAGAAGGGGGGAACTGATGATCAAATTCTTCTCCGGGAGCTCAATCCTGTGCAGCTCCTGTGGACAAGGTTAAGTGGGATGACACCGGAGGGGCGATGTTTCGAAAAGGAGCTGAGAGCAAAACAGGTTCAAGCTGGCGAGGCGGAAGTTGAGCTGATTGCGAGATTGGACATGGGTGCTGTCGGGCAACAGGCACGGGATATGCAGATGCAGATGTTTGATAGGCAATTGACGGACGCAAGAATGCAAGATGTGGAAATGCGAGATGCAGAAATGCAGGCTGCGGAAGTGGTGGATTCGGGAAGGCCGAAAATGTGGATGCCGAGCGCAGAGGCATTGGAGCAAGGTGCGTCATGGCTTGCGGACGCGCTGGCGGGGCGCTCGCTGCTGGCGGCGGAGCTGCAGCAGCTCCTC
>NZ_LT732548.1:647793-712947 GCF_900155685.1 Paenibacillus bouchesdurhonensis
TGCTGGTAGCTACGCCGAGGCGGGATGTGGTTCTGGAGCTGGCGCCGCGGATTGCTGCAGCATTCCCTGACGAGCCGGCGGCAGTTCTTTATGGAGGGAGCTCGCAGCGCTGGGACAGGGCTAGGCTTTATTTGGCCACGACGCATCAATTGATGAGGTTCCATCAAGCTTTCGATCTCGTCATTATCGACGAGCTGGATGCCTTTCCGTATATGATAAATAGTATATGATTTAAGACACAAAAAATTAGTTTAATTTCAGTTCCTTGATGTAAAAAGGCAGTGACCTTCCTTTTCCTGCTACTCCTCTCCCAGTCTTAACTTTACATTCTATAAATATTTTTTCGAATAGTATTTGGGTTAGTTCCCTTTTGTCGTTGTCGTCCAAAACTTCCCACAGATCAGGTAACTCGAAAAACCTATTTAAATTTTCTTTAGATACGCCAATGTTTTCTGATTGCAACTCTTTTATTTTCTCGTTAATCAACTGTTCTTTGATGTCTTCTTCATTTTTTCTTTCTTTAAAATCACTAACATTGATTAAATTTTCGACAAACATATACTGCCATTTTTTTCTCCTTTCCGTAATGTTTTTAAGTTCTTTATTAAGTTTTTCTATCTCGAGGACATTTTTTTGTCTGTTTGGTGTTTTTCTTTTTAATTGATCCAATATCTTAGATTCCTCTAATTTCTTTTTTTTAATGTGTTTTAGCAACAAGTCCTCTGCTATGTGTTGTCTAAGCAGCGGTAAGTCGCACCCTTTAGAAAGTGACCTACTAGAGCAAATATAATTGTAAACATTCTCCGTCTTTGTACCGTCTACCTTGGTATTTCTATAAGGTCTTCCTATTAGTGTTGCTCCGCATCTAGCACATCTTAATACGCCAGTAAATAAGTATTCTCTTTTTTTTGAATGTCCATAAAATTCTTTTCTTTCCATCCTGGCTTTGTGTTCTTGATATTCTTCCCATGTGTAGATGGTTGGAAAGTTTGTTTCCGACCAAATTACATCAACCAGCTGTTCCTTTTTGCGAGATGCATATTTCCCGTTTTTCTTTTTTTCACCATATCTTATTTTTCCGGCATAAAAAGGGTTGTCCAATGTATACCAAACAGATTGAGAAGACCACTTCTTCCCGCGTCGCATTAGTCCCAGGGCATTGAGTTTTTTAGCTGTACTCCCCAATCCTTCACCGCTCATATACGTATCCCTTAATGTGCGTAAAATATTCGCTTCCTCTTCAACGATTAACATCGTTTTACCTGTCCATTCATAGCCATACGGCACGGGTCCACCGTGCCAGTTTCCTTTACGGACTAACTCCTCCATTCCAAATCTAACTCTTTCTGATAAGTTTTCTCTTTCCCATTGTGCTAGTGCTGCAACAATAGTAATAAATAATTTCCCCATTGCTGTAGTTGTGTCGTAAACCTCAGTGGCTGACTTGAATTTAATAGAGTGTTCCTCAAACATCTGTAGCATGTCATACAGGTCGACAACTGACCTCGTTAGACGGTCGAGACGGTAAACTAGTATAACATCATACATCCCACTTCTAGCGTCTCTCAACAAGCGTTGCAATTCTGGCCTATTTGTATCTTTAGCCGATTTTCCTTCTTCGGGGTAAACTTCTACCAGTTCCCAATCATTTTGTGATTTACAAAAATTAATCAATTTTTCCCGTTGGGCATCTAAGGAGTATCCCTCTTTCGCTTGCTCCTCTGTAGATACACGGATATAACCAGCAACTTTCATTGTTTCACCCTCTAAAATTTAATATTAAACGGAGACATAAACCAAACTAATTTTCCTATTATTTGAATCATTTCACTCTCTTCATCAGAATTGTATGTTTGTGCTCGATGTTCAGGGTTATAACTATCAGGTTCGAGCACAGTAGTGTTTTGTAGTTTGTAAATTCTTTTTAAAGTTGCTTCAAAACCATTTACAGATACAGCCACTACATCTCCATTCGCTGCCTCTTTACAAGGTGTAATCAACGCATAAGCACCGCTAGGAACGACTCTATTCATGCTGTCACCACTTACTTTTAATAAAAAAGCATTAGGGTATTGTTCTGCTACAGTTTTTGGAACGTCAATATAATCTTCTACTGGAATCATTTCTAACGGCAGTCCGGCTGAAATCGATCCGTACAAAGGTTTTGGAACGGAATCACCCACAACACTAACTGTTTTGATTGGCTTTTCTATGTCTAGACCAAGTTCATCTCCAACAAATAACAAAGGATTAACTCCAAACATTAAAGAAATTTCTTTAATTTTTGATAGGTGAGGAGATTGCTCTCCGGTTTTCCACCTGCTTATTGTTGACTTGTTAACATTTAATCTACGCGCTACTTCCGCATCATTAAGTTCAGATTTATTAATCAGTTCACCAAAAACTTTACTAAACGCACTCATTTTTTCCATTTAATCTCACTCCTCCTATGTTGTCTATAATACAACAAAATTGTGCCTTGCACAACATATATATTGAAACTAAAATGATTATTATAAAAAACACAAAATATAGTTGCGTCGGGCGCAACGTTGGTGTAATATAGGTATTAGCAAGGAGGTGATAACATGCGTAAACTTGCTACTGAATATGCAGAATTGGCTTATATCAGAAAGAATGTAAAAAAGTTCAACGCTACTCAAATGGCTGAGGCCATTGGGAAAAGCACGGAAACATACTTACGATCCGAACGTGGCGAAAGAGAATTTACACTATCTGAAGCTATGAGAATCGCTGTTTTTTTGGAAATGCCTATAGATGAAGTGTTTCCAAAAATTTTTAAAGTAAACGTTGCGTGAGGCGCAACTATAGAGAGGTGGTGTTGCGCAATGGACAATACTCTATCTGATAAGGCCGAAAATGAGCTGTATCTATTTATCGGACGCATTTTACCGAAGTATGTTGTCGAACTAAATAAAATCACTAAAGAGCGCAATAGAAAAGAGATTCTAACTTTGGAACATAAAGAAGCTGTATAGAAAGGAGTAACCAAAATGACAAACCTGATCAAAGAAATTGTGGGTTGCTCAGAAAAAGAAGCTAACGAACTTCTTAAACTGAGCAAAAAAGAATTGGCTTTTGTAATTGCATCTAAAGAAATAATTAAGAATTTAAATCGATACCACGTTCCTTTAGTTGAGCAGTAAGAGCTTTGTGATACTCCTCAAGCATAGCTGACATCATTTCTTCGATGATAATGATATTTGTTTTTTGCTCACGGACAAGTTTAGCCATTTCAGGGTCTTGTTCTTCTAGCAAACGTGACAATTCATTTTTCGGTTCATTTTTTTCCTGAACAAAGCGTTTCGCAATTGCTTCACTTGACTTTTCAAATGCAACTCGTTTGATTTCATCGAAATTCATATTTAACCATTCTCCTTTCTTTAAAAATTGGTAAGTCTGGACAACTTCATTTTAGCAGAAAGGAAAAACAATCAAAGGAGTAACTGTATGAAAAACACTGAGTTAACTTTATTCGACGGTCATAACGTAGCAATCTTATTCCCGGATGATGTAAACATCCAATTTGTCGGAGATTTTATCATCAGCGCGAAGGACGTTGCGGCAGTTCTTGAATATCAAGGTGCATCGGCAACGAGTGAAGTCCTTAAGTTTTGTAAGAATAAACATATATACACTGTAAAAAATTCAGACATGGCGAATCGCCATATCCGAAAATTGAACAACGCCGGGGAAAAATTCATTTCGAACTTATCATTAAATCGCATCTTAGGACAATCACAACAACCTAAAACAGGAAAGTTCCAAGACTGGCTATATGAAGACATGCTCCCATCAGTTCAAAAGTTCGGGGCTTACCTCACGCCATCCAAAATCGAAGAGGTATTACTCAATCCTGATACGATCATCGACCTGGCAACGCAATTAAAAGCAGCTAGGGAAGAAAACGAGAAGCAGAAACCACTCGTGGCATTTGCGGAAATTTGCCTACAGTCTAGCGACTCGATAAAGGTTAGAGACTTGGCGCACTCGCTTAGTAGTCACGGTATTACAATCGGTCAAAACAGGCTCTTTGAAAAGCTACGGGAGTGGGGTTTGATTAGTCAGAAATCCACGGAACCGACACAGCGGGCGGTTGAGCAAGGACTGTTCGAGGTTGTCACCGGGGTAAAGCAAAAGCCTAGCGGAGAGCCGTTTACATGGCGTACGCCTTACGTGACAGTTAAAGGCCAGGTTTATGTAACTGACCGCTTGCGAAAAGAAATGATTGCTTAGAAAGGAGTAGCCCATGAACCCGAATGCGATTGTGTTAACACCAGAACAGTTTGAGAAATTACAGGAAAATTTGAAATCTGAGCTGCTTGCACAGTTGAAAAGTCAACACAAGCCAAAACGAATGTATTGCACTGAATGGATTAAAGTTCGAACTGACTTAGAAGAACTGTTATGCGGCGATTACAACGACGGATGCGGTCAATGGTATATGAACCAGCAAGGAGTATATGCGGTGTTCAGGCTAGCGTTTCAAAAAGAGCGGGTGCAATACCTGAATGGCGTTAAAGAGGGTCGACTAACCAACTTTTATACCGAGCTAATGGCACTCATTAATAAGTATCGTGATGGACAAGACCTTGAAGGGAAGGAGTAATGAAATGAACCCAAAACAGAACAAAAATTTTATCGGTAAAGAAAACCTCCATTCGCCGGAGCAAACGGAGGATCAAATGATTTCTTGCTTGAAAGAACAATTTTCGTTGTTGGCAGCTTGGAATGTTAGAAATTTAAACCTCGATCCAGAACAAGTTAGAAAAAACATTGAAACAATGCTTGTGATATTTACTCACTTACCTTCTTGTCCAGGTTCTCCAGAGTCTCATTAACACTTACTATGACGTTGTTGACAGCTTCAAGGGTAAGTGATGAACTAATTGAATTTCCATTTTTATAAACAAGCCTTGGGTTTGCGTTAATCAAAGCAACAACAATTTCGACAGCCAGTTCTTTGTTCGTTTTAGACATATCTCAACCTCCCTTCAATGTAATGAAAGCTCAACACTTCCAAATATTCGACAGGGAGAGCACAAATCCTATACGGAAAGGAATGATTATGTGAATCAATTAGTTCAAATCAAAGTAGACAACTACTCTCAGTCGGTAACGATCAAGGAGTTCGAGGGAAAACGTGTCGTCACACTTAAAGAAGTAGACGAGCTACACCTTAGACCAGACGGAACAGCAAGAAGAAATTTCAATGAGAATAAAAAGCATCTTATCGAGGGTGAGGATTTTATCGTACGAAATTCGTACGAAGCCAAAAATGAGTATGGCATCACAGCTCCTAATGGTTTAGTGCTTCTAACAGAGTCGGGTTATCTCATGTTGGTCAAATCCTTTACAGATGATCTTGCATGGAAAGTGCAGCGGCAACTAGTTAACAGTTATTTCCGTGTACAAGCATCTAACCGCGACACTGTAAAAGGCTTACTGCTCGCGACTAAGAACCTCTTGGCAGCACACGAACTTATGGAAGAACGTGTGGATGATCTTGAAGACAAGGTAGAAAACCAGATCACACTCGATAGCGGGCAGCAGCGGCGTTTGCAGCAAGCGATTAACAAAAAGGTATGCAGCATCGAACCGGACAAAACGGAGCGTGGAGAACTGTTCAGGCAGCTACACCGGGAGATTAAAGACCGCTGGCAAGTCCCGAGTTACAAGGATATTCGCAGACAGGATTTACAGGATGTTTTAAATTACGTTTCCGCTTGGGTTCCGATCCGGCGAGCTAGTTAGGAGGTACAAGCCATGAACCTTAACATGGACGATTTATACACAATTAGCATAGCTTTGTCAGATCGCATCGAGAAGCTAGAAAAAATACTGGCCTACAGATATGACGACATGATCGACAAAACAAAAAAAAAGGTAGAAGACTTGCTGGCAAGGGTTGAACGTGAAAGGAAAGGGGAGACAAGCCAATGAGTTACGAGGAAGAAATATTGCGTGTCACGTTTCAAAATTTGCTAGATCGAAAGGTTAGCCCGGAGCAATTGCAAGACTTCATAGACCGCTCCAAACGCTATCACGCTGGCGATGAAAATCTTATTGCAGTGTTAGACGAGCTGGAAAAACAAATCTAAATCAAATTAGGAGGAGTATCAAATGTCAATCAAAGGTTGGAAAGGTTTCGACAAGGATTTGAAATGCCGTGGAATGCAGTACGAGGTAGGCAAAACGTTTGAAGAACAGGAAGCGGTGGCTTGCAGCAAAGGGCTTCACTTTTGCGAAAATCCACTTGATGTGTTTGGCTACTATCCACCAGCGGACAGCCGCTACGCAGAAGTTGAGGGCAATGGTCAGTTATCCCGTGATGGTGACGATAGCAAGGTTGCGGCGACTCGCTTACACATTAAAGCAGAGATTGGGCTTCCTGGCATTATCAAGGCTGGCGTGGATTATATCAAATCAAAAGTAGATTGGGACAATGCCAAGGAATCAAAAACAGGCGACCGGAGCGCAGCAACCAACACAGGCTCCCGTAGCGCAGCAACCAACACAGGCTACCAGAGCGCAGCAACCAACACAGGCTCCCGTAGCGCAGCAACCAACACAGGCTCCCGTAGCGCAGCAACCAACACAGGCGACCGTAGCGCAGCAACCAACACAGGCTACCAGAGCGCAGCAACCAACACAGGCGACCGTAGCGCAGCAACCAACACAGGCTCCCGTAGCGCAGCAACCAACACAGGCGACCGTAGCGCAGCAAGTGTAGAGGGAAAAGAGTCTGTAGCGATGGCAATTGGTTACGAAAGCAAGGCTAAAGGCGCTATGGGATGCTGGATCGTCCTGGCAGAGTGGGAAGAGGGTGACGAAGGATATCACATTACAGATGTGCAAAGTGCTCATGTCGATGGTGAGAGAATCAAACCGGATACATGGTACATGCTTAAAAACGGTGATTTTGTGGAGGTTGAATAGTATGGGCAAATACCAAGGCGGTAAAAAGAAAGGCAATCTCATTTACGTTCGTTGTGGCGGCGCTTGGTTTGAAATCAACGCATTGATTCAAATGGAAAAGGAAGCCGCTCGTTACAGGGCTTGCACAGTATAGAAAGGATGTGAGGTCATGAGCAACGCAAACATATTTACAGTCGCTCTTAAGAATGGGGAAGTAGTTTTTGCGGATAGGACAAAATGCAGGTTTATGATTTATCCGCCGGGTCACACATCGGCATCTTTTAATTTGAAAAGTGCCTTTGACATTATAGCCTTGCGAGATTTACTTAACGATGCGTTTCCACCGGAGGACTTTAGGTATGATCCAGTGCGCCGGGTGTGAGAGAGAAGCCTTGTATGAAGTCTACAAAGACATTAAGCAGCCGCACTGTTTGGAGCACATGTTAGAAGCTATTGATTGCAGTGAATTTGTATATGTTAGAAGGTTGGATGAACTTGCAACTAAAAGTCAGGATCGCGGCGAAGGATGATTTTGCGTCACGATATGCGCTGGCGCTGGTAGGTGGTCGGTATGTAGACGGGAAGCATCCAAAGTTCGAGTTTCAGAACCACGCACACAGAGGCGATTATGACCGTGTGTTACGGAGATTGGAGGAAGAGAATGCAGCATCTAACAAAGGCGCTAACCGATCTAAAGCAGCTCCAAGAAGATATCCATTGCCAGTCGGTGGGACACGCCTTGTGCGCAATGGGAGAATTTATAACCCATGGCACCTTGGATAGTGTTATAGCCAACTTGGAGACAGTGGAACAGGTGCTAGAAACGAAGAATGACCACGGTTGCCGCCGTGATCACTAAGACACTTTCAAATAAATTGTTACGGACACAATAACNCTTACTATCCAATCCCATGCATACGCTAGTCCACTCAAATAAAAAGTACTGGATGCCTCGGCTTCTACTCTATTTGCAAAACATGAAAGATGGTAAAGACCCAAGTGTGATTTTGAACGAATTACGGAATAAAGCAAAACTAAGCGGGTGGTGACATGAGCGGATGGATCAAACTCCATCGGAAGTTGATGGAAAGCGAAACGTTTTCCAGACTCACTGCAATACAAAAAGTCATTGCTATTTATATCGTACTGAACGCCAATCACGATGATGGCGTTTGGTACGACAAATACAAGGATATCGAAGTTGAGGTAAAGCGTGGTCAATTGGTTACGTCTAGAGCAAAAATCGTCAATGAATGGTTCCGAGATGATAAAGATGTAACTGAGATGAAAGTAAGGACATGCTTAGACAAATTAGAGAGATTAGGTTTTTTAACCAAGTCTACAACCAGTAACTTCACACTCATAACAGTGCTTAACTATGAGGTTTATCAAGGTTCAGATACAGACGACAACCAAGAAGATAACCAAGTCGTAACCAAGTCTCAACCAAGTGTTAACCAAGCAATAACCACAAACAAGAATGATAAGAATGTTAAGAATGATAAGAAGGTAAAGAAAGAAGATATATACTCTCCTGAATTTGAATCTTTCTGGACTGCTTATCATCCAAACAAAAGAGTTGGAAAAAAAGTTGCATGGGGTAAATGGCAGACTGCAATTAAAACCGGAGAGAACGCTGAACTAATAATTTCATGTGCTGCAAATTACACGAATCAATGCCAAAGGAAAAAAACCGAAACTCAATACATTTTGCATCCATCTACTTTTTTAAACAAAGAAAGATACAAAGATTACCTGAAAGGAGGAGCCGAAGGTGGAGAGTCTAAAGGACGCACTCAAGAGCTTCGATCTGGAAGCGATCAAAAAGAAAGCGAGTATGCTTTCCTCGATGAAAACCGACCAATTGAATGGGAATGCGAACCAGACCCAACAATCTTTTAACTGTGAGAAGTGTAAAGACCAAGAGGGCTGGTTCTATCGCAACGAGGAAGGGAAGGAATACTGGCGAGATTGCGAGTGTGTAATGAAAAAAAGAATAGAGAGAATTATGAAGTCTAGCCACATCACGGAGGAATTCCAAAAGAAGACCTTCGGCAACTTCGATCACGAGGGAAGGCCTGATGTAGTCGTTCAAGCCTTCCAGATAGCCCGCAAATACGTTATAGACTATCGGAGCATCAAACAGACGAGGCATAACAGCGTGGCGCTCCTAGGCCGTCCAGGGTGCGGCAAAACGCACCTCCTTATGGCAGTGTCTAACAACTTGATACAAAAAGGTGTTGAAGTGGTCTACTTTCCTTGGGTCGAAGGATTCAACGAATTAAAAAGTGACTTTGATCGAGTAGAAGAGCGGATAAATAGATTGCAACGGGCAGAGGTTTTGTACATTGACGACATGTTCAAGGGGCGCAAAGAGCCAACGGACTTTCAAAAAGAGCAATTATTCGCAATTATCAATTTTCGCTATCTCGAAAACAAGCCGATCCTTGTAAGCTCCGAAAAGAGCATTGCTGAAATGTGCGAGTTTGACGAAGCGATTGGCAGCCGCATAAACGAGATGTGCCGGGATTACAAAGTAACCATAGCTGGTGGGATAGAGCTAAATTACAGACTGCAATAGGAGGATGACCATGCAAATTGATGATTACGAACTGTTTGACAAGGACTTTGCTGAATTTGTCCGCAGGGGTCGGGAGGCATTCGGATTTGCTGCGGAAGAAGTAGCCCAGGACACGAGTCGGAGCTGGGATGATCGAATAAGAGCTACAGCAGAGATATTGCATAAAGAGAGGGGTGCGGAAATTGCCTACAGGTTACAGGATGGAAACACAGTTCGTATCCCGAAGGAAAATTTACTTAGCCTGTGAAGAACTAAATTTTGTTTGGGACGGGACGGAGGTTAGCAATTTCCGCAACATGTGGGATGACGGGAAAAGCATAAGGCAAATAGCAGAAGTGTTAGACCGGGATCCAGACGAAGTTTTGATACTGGCACTAGATCAATCGAAGCGTGATCTGATACAACCACGAGACGGCGGATTACTAGGAAGAATGGCGTAAAGGGAGGGCGAGGACATGAAAGGTTGTAGGATGCCAGGATGCCAACGGTTCGCGTCTAGGCATTGGGCGCTAGTAGATGTGTGTTATCACTGCTTTGACAACATACAAGCGGAAACGCAAAGGTTTTATGCAAAGCGGATAAAAGCAAGCGAACGGACTTTATACAAGCAAATACAAAATATCAGGGGGAAAGCACAATGACAAGGTTTGTAGGCATTGACCCGAGTACAAAAACAGGAGTGGTTATTTTAGACCATGACGGCAACATTCTCGACACGATGGAGATAACGGCAAAAGGGCAAGACCCGGCACGAATGGCGGACATCATCGAAACTACCATTGAGCAGCTAGAACCGGGCGATGTAGTAGCGATAGAGGGCTTTGGTTTCGCCTCACAGTCTGGATTCCTGCTTGGCGGTATCGGATGGGGCATTCGAGTGGGTATGTACTTGCAGGATAACCAGTACATCGAGGTGGCGCCAACACAGGTTAAAAAGTTTGCCAGTGGTAAGGGCAACACGAAAAAGGACGAACTTGCGGTACACATTTACAAGCATTGGGGCTTTGAGAGTAAAAGCGACAACGTGCGAGACGCATTTGTTTTGGCTCAGATTGCACGTTCAATCCGCACTGGTGTATTTACTACCAAATACCAGCAAGAGGTCATACAGGCGATTCTAGCGCCTCCAAAATCGAAGAAATCTAAGAAGGCGGTGTAAAGCATGCAGATGATTATAAGATTTCTCGTTTGCTTGGGTTTAGCCTTAATACCAGTAAGCTTCTACATGTTTGTGTTGGGCGTGTTTTTGAATAAGGAATCGGCGGTGATTGCTGGGATGAATGTAGTAATTGGAATTATGTCAATTGCTCTCATTCCAATGTACAAGGCAGAGGCGAAGAACATCTGGCGAAATATCAAACGTAATTTTTGGAAAGGGAGATAACATGAACATTGTAAAACTATACAACATGCAAAAAGAGTTGGACGATCGGATTATCGAAAAGCACGGATTGAGAGGTCAGGACTTATTGCCGAATACAGTGCTGGCGTTACAAATAGAACATTGCGAACTCTTTAACGAATGGCGCGGCTTCAAGCATTGGAGTAAGGATCAAGAACCACGGCGGCGAAATATGATTACGGAAGCATCCGACTGCCTTCACTTTTTCCTATCAATCGCGCAGCAACTCGATATCCCGGCGGAGAACTTGTCAACCTATGATGACTCATTTGAAGGTAGCACGCCAGTATTACTATCTGAACTATTGATCACGATCGGGCTAATAAATACTTACGAGGATCGTTACAGAAAAGTATACGCGTTTAGAAATGCCTGGTTCCTATTTTGGAATATCCTTGAACAACGACTGCAAATATATCCAGACGATCTATATCAAGCCTATTTAGACAAAAACGCCGAGAATCACAAACGCCAAGACACAGGATACTAATGACATGCTGTTTGAACGCCAAGAACGCCGTTTCTAGCGACTTACAGATCGAATGAGTATAAACGGAAGGGTAGAGACTTAGAGGGGCTTAAACAAGCTCCCAGGACGCGCGCAAATGTAAAGCTGAGTTTTCGGGGAAGAATAGGAGGTTGAAAAAGATGGATAAAGAGACTATTCATGTCGGGTTATACGGTGGAAAAGGGTTGTTCGGGGGCAAAGAAAAGCCGCTGGAAGCCAGTGTCATACATTGCGATAAACACAGCAAATGCTCTTATTACAATAATAATCAATGTCTAAGAGTGCGGAGCTTCGGCGGTATGGGGTGTAAATTCGGACGAAATACGACTCATACGGGGTATACCAGCCGAGCGAGGAAATACGGAGAATTCAAGGCTCAATGGCAGGGTCATGAATGCTATGGAAAATTGAATTATCCACCTAGAAAGTTGGGTTTGGTCAATGGTTATGTGGTATTTCCTTACCCTCATATCAAGATTTCAGAAGAGGAAGGATATGAGGTTGAATCTCCTTTTCTATTCGCAAGTGACGGAGCATTTATACAAGAACGGTATTTCACGGTGGAACTGATTCGGAAGATATGCCTGTTTAGACCACAAGCGGTTTTTGGTGGAGAAATAACGGATTATCAAAAGAAGATTGTTCCTTTGTTCCTCTCGCACCTAAAGGAAGTTATGCCAGAAAAGTATCAAGAATATATCCAAACTTATCCTAGCGAGGAGCAAAGCATTAGCTATGTGGGAAGAAGGGCAAAATTAAAAACCGTGGCTCCATCCAAGGTTAATTACGAATCTTCGCAGTACCCACAGTTCAACGAGGCGTGGAATTGGGACGGAGAACGATTGATATATGAATCAGGCAATCTAAGTGGATTCAAAGTGATAAAAGATTACACCATTGAAACTTTAAGCATCATTCCAGGCGATCAGTCCATTATCACCATTACGAGCAATGATCAAGTAACGGATAAAACTGTATTTGTTGATTAAGGAGGACTGAGCATGTTAGGTAAAGCNAAGGGAGAGATAAAATGTATGGCAAAAGAATTGATTTGGTCGGAAGAGAGCGATTTTGTATATGGCAGAGCAGTAGAATTTGAGAACAAAGAAGACTTTATCAATACAGTTAAAGATCAGTACGAAGACGGAGAATGTGAAGTGGCTGACGTTAAAATTCAGCCTTGTGTCTGGACTGAAAGGACTATACCTAAAGAGTGTCTCGTAACTCTTTCTTCAGCATATGCAGTAATTGAAAACTACTACACGGCATCTGTAAGCGATATAGAGTAAAACAGCCGAAGGCCCTCGACTCGACCGCAATACCCAGCGAAGCGGGGGCCGATAATGGTGCATTTACTTTAGGAGGACAACCAATCTATGAAGATCCTGAATATATCAGTGAAGAATGCGAAGTGATAGGCACACGCTTTGACAATCCAGAGCTATTAGGGGAGGTAAGAATATGAACGAGCTGTTAGAAGAAGGTGTGTGTCCTGTATGCGGCGGCGATATAAAACACTGGAATCAAGGGATATATGAATGCCAGGATTGCGGCGCAATGATTCCGGACGATGACGAAGATGATGAGTAGGGGAGGTAAGAGAGTAATGAGAGTGACAGTAGATCGTCAATGTAATTGCCATAACTGTTTTAGATTCTCGCATTATGTGATTGAAATATCGTATGGAACTAGCGGCTGTTTTTATCTATGTGCCAGATGTGCTGACGCGCTAAAGGACGAGTTGAAAGAGATTAGGGAGAAAAGATTTGGTATGAAGGACAGCCAGCAGTTATAACTCGTATTACGCAAGATAATGAGTTATGGATAGAGCCTGATGGTATTGGAAAATTCCAAGCCCCGATTCATTGGGGAGACGAATTTGATTACGAGGATTATGAGGATGGTCTTCGAGTGGAGTTGCTATCTCCGAATATAAAATGGTTCTGAAATCTTTGAGGGGAGGAATAGAACATGAGTAAATGGTGGAAAGAAGTAAAACTACCAAACGAAACGCCGGAGCAGCGAGAGAGAGCGCTGCGTGAAGCTTTAGAAGAGATATGGATACAAGGTAAAGACCGCGGCACATCATCTATACCGTGGCGTATGGCTTACAAGGCAGAAAAAACATTAAAACTACTTTACGGGGAAAAACCATATGAAAATATCAGCTAAATCGTATTGGGTGTGGACGGAGAAGGCCGAGAAGGAGAATCCGCAACGTTCCCGAGCGGGCGAGATGATTTGGCCTCACTATGCCAAGGAAGCGCCGAAAGAATGGCTAGAACAGGGTCTAATCGTGGACAAGTCCGAATATGCAGCAGAGGGGCAAGTGGAGCTGTTTGATTTGCTAGAGGGGGTGTGAGGCATGGAAGACCTATTAAAGTCCTACAGGGAAACGAGGGCGATTATACAAAACGCCAAAATAAAAGCCGATCCAAAGGACGAAGAGACAGTAAAAACGCTAGGAAGCATGTTATCCGATGTACAGTATACGATTGATTGGTTAAACAGAGGCCATCCTCCAGCACCTAGGAGGGGCATACACAGACGATCTAGGGAGCAGAGGGAATTACTAACCGAACCACTTAGGATGCAGTCTTATGCCAATCCAGCGGCTTGCGGAAGCCCTACAACCATCACAGACAGCGAACGACAACGGATAGACGAGGCAATGTACATGCTTACCGAGAGAGAAAGAGAATGCTACATCATGAAATTTGGCCGTTGCTTCACGGAACATGAAATAGCTGGACTTTTGGGACTTTCGAGGGCAACAGTCCAAACAAACATTAGACGGGCAGAAGTTAAAATAAGTGAGAGTTTGAGCAAAAATTTGTTTCTGGCATAGTTTCGGTTGAATATGTAGAAATGTGATTTCTTGTCATCATAAAGCCACCTTATAGTAGAGGGGTAAATACTCCTAGCGATTGATTATGTATACATCCGTTGTAGTGTGCAAACTCATTCGGGAGGTGTAATCAATCAGCCCTCGGGCGGATCGAAAATGAGTTCGGTTCGCTCGGTGTGGGGCAAACGTTATAGGGGTGATCTTATGAGGGTAGGAGATAGCAGAGTCTTTGGGTACCGCATAAACGGGATGATCGTTCACAATATCGGCGAGGTTATTAATGTGGGGCGCAAAACCCTGGACGGACTTCGGGTGGTGGAAGTAAGATTCAAGGATGGCATCCGATCATACTCATTAGATCATTTTCAACAAAGGTAATTCGTAACCTTAACATATTCGTTACTCCACTCTTGCCAGAAGGTACAGATTGACACCTGTACACCTCCTTTCAGACCGTGACCAGAGCGGTTAAAGAGTGTGATCCTGGGGGCTGCCGCTGCCTAAGTAAAGCGGTTTGTGGTATTATCTCTTCGAGGTGAGGGAATGAAGTGGATCATTGTAAGGGAATATAATGATTACGAAGTTGCTGTTGATGAGTTTGAAACATACGACGAGGCAAAGAAGGAATATGATTCGCATAATAACGAGCACAGCTTGTTCCAGAAGATATATCTTGCAAAAGTCGAGGAAAGTTCAGAAACAGGTCGCCAATAAGGCGGCTTTTTTATTTTATATAGGGAGGGTAAACGAAATGTTAATGGTAGCGTGGGTTCTATTTATAACTCAATCCTTGGCAAGCCTGATCAATGTAATCGGCTTATTTTGTGAGGATGATGCAAAAGGGCGAGTAAAAATAGGAGTAAACCTATTGTTTAGTGGGATGCTTGTTTGGTTTTTTATTAATTATTTATTCTATTAGCGAGTAGAAACATGAAACAATACAAAACGCCCGAACAAAAGCGCAAGTTCTACGACAGCAAAGAATGGAAACGTACCCGTGAAGAAGTAAAGGAACGCGACAATTACGAATGCCAAGAATGCAAGCGTCAAGGGCTCGTCACGATTGACACTAACGAGTACAGCGAGAGAGCAAAGCGTAAGAAGATACAACTAGTGGTGGATCATATTAAAGAGTTGGAAGATCATCCAGAGCTAGCCTTAGAAATAGACAACCTAGAGACACTATGCGTTATGTGTCACAACATTAAGCATGGGCGAGTGTTCAAACCAAACATAAACAAGTGGGATCATGATGAGAGGTGGTAGCGGAGATGATGAGTAATAAAGATCATGTAAACAATTTAGTAGAGAAGAGATTGGGAGAGATAGAGCGAGAAGCTGAGGTGCTACGCAACACCATTAATAGCCTTCAAGAAGAGATTAGAGCAGAAGAAGGAAAACTTAGTGCGTTAGGCTATGAAAGGGTGCAATTGCTAACATACCTTGATGGATACAGCGAGATGAATCACGTGGTGAAAAAGAATATAAATTGTTCTGAATGCGGGACTGGTTTCATTTTTAAAAAGTAAAACCAAAGGGGAGTAGTAACACGGCGAAAAGGTGGTGGGTGACAGTGGTTGAGTTGGGTTGGTTACTTACTAAATATGTAACATTGCCGATTGTACTTATAATCTGTTTGGTATATTTAGCGCATTTTTTAAAGCGACGAAAGAATGGTTGATATATAGCGCGCGTGTTGTGAGCGAGGAACATTGCTAAAACAACAGCGAGACAGGCTGTGTGAGGGAGGTTCGAGTGATGAAGTTTAAACTAATGCATCATCAATGCCTGGACGAAGAGTGTGGATACAGTGAGACCAGCCACAAGGCTGGCGATGCCAAGAGATGCTCAAGGTGTGGTAGTAGGTTCGTTGCTAGTAAGTACGTAGACAAGCACAGTGAGAGTGAGTGTGTGTCGTCATGACGGAGGGTGCAGCAGCGTGTGTGGCGAGTAGTCAATCGTATCGGTCGGGTGTCGGCAGGTAGGTGGATGGAAAAGGAAATATTTCGACATGGTTCATGAATGCTTTCGTGGACTAAAGCGATGAAGCCCCCCGGTCAAAAACTTTAGCCAAGTGCAGCGACCCGGGCACCGGTGGGGGGAGTGTTTTGTCGAGTTTTTTGCTGTTTTCGTGCGATATTAATTATTGGGAACTAATGTAAAATATTTAAGAGAGGGGGAGATTCGGTTGACTGCCATAGACAGGGACAAATTAAGGGGAAAAATCGAAACCGATTTAACGAAACAAATGAAAGTGAACGGAACAACATTCAGTTACCACAGTGATTTAATTCAGGATTATCTATCATTATGGGATTTGAAGAATGATCTGATCGATGATATCCAGAGCACAGGCATAACTGTTCCGGGTATGCACGGGCCTAAATCGAACCCGTCAATTAATGATTTGCATAAGACCAATGACCGAATGATCAAAATACTGGATGCCTTGAATTTGAATGTGCCAAAAGCGGATAACAGTCCTCCTAAGGGTGGTTCGAAAAGTGATCTGTTATGATCCGACAAAAGTATGTTGATGAATACATTGGGTATTACCGATTTGGCAGAATCAAATTTAATGAAGAGCGAATCCAGTTAATTGAATACCTTGAGCGGGACATTATATCTCGCGACGATCTATATTTCGACGACGAAATGATTGAGAACTGTATCCGGTTTATTGAGAAGTGGTATTTCCCACTCCAACCGTTTCAGAAGTTCTTAATTGCTTTCGTTTTTTTATTTTCTAAGAAGACTGACCGTGTTTTCTACCGCAAACACCTATGGATGATGGGGCGCGGAGCTGGTAAAAACGGATTAATCTCTGGTCTATGTCACTTTCTAACTAGTGAACTACACGGAATAGACGAATACAATATATCGGTTATAGCCAACTCGGAGGAACAAGCTAAAACATCAGTCGAAGAAGCGGCTAAGACAATAAAGCGTGAGTCGGTGCTTCAAAGGCATTTCAAGGCTACAGCTACTCAAATACTTTGTAAAGTAACGAACAGTATCTTTAAGTTTAGAACGTCCAATGGGAACACCAAGGACGGTTTAAGAGACGGCATGGTAGTGTTCGATGAAATACACTACTTCGAGGACAACAAGGATGTACGAGTCCATATAAGCGGTCTAGGGAAGAAGAAGAACCCTAGAGAGTTTTACATCGGTACAGATGGTTATGTGCGTGACGGCTTCCTAGACAAAACAAAAGAGATCGCTTTAAAGGTGCTTAAAGGCGAATCACGTTCTAACGCCATGTTCCCGTTTATATGTAAGCTCAACAATGAGGACGAGGTGGACGACCCTGCAAATTGGGAAATGTCTAACCCGATGCTGAGTAATCCTCGTAGCGAGTATGCACAAGGCTTATATGAAACGATTTTAGAGGAATACCAGGACTTGGTTGACGACCCTTCCAATAGAGAAGAATTCATGACAAAACGTATGAACTTGCCTGTTACAGACCTTGAAAGGTCGGTAGCTAAGTGGGAAGAGATCGCAGCTACTAATCAACCTATACCTGAATTGGAGGGTAAAGAGTGCATCGGTTCTATTGACTTTGCACAAATCAGGGACTTTGCAGCAGTTGGGCTTGTGTTCAAGCATGATGGGCAAATACCGTTTATAACGCACTCCTTCGCTCGTAAGGAGTTCGTAGATAAATACTATGGCTACTCTATGCGGCAAGTTGAAAAAGACCGCAAGTTCGCTCCTATAAGGGAATGGGAGCAGCAGGGCCTGTTAACCGTGCTCGACGAGGAAATGATCAACTTTGAACACATCGTCAATTGGTTTGTTACAATGCGCCTGAAATACAGCATCACAAAGATCATCGGGGATAACTACCGCATGGAAGTTTTACAACCAATGCTTGAAGCGGTTGGTTTTGAGGTTGAAGTCATTCGCAGACCAGAAGCTATCCACGGCCTTCTAGCGCCTCGTGTGGAGATGTATTTCTCTAAGCGCATGTTTGTGTGGGGTGACAACCCTCTAATGCGCTGGTACACAAATAACGTCTTAGTAAGCATAGATAAAAACGGTAATAAGACATATGGCAAGAAAGAACAGATCAGACGTAAAACAGACGGTTTCCAAGCTCTAGTGCATGCCTTATATCGTATTGAAGAAATAAGCGAGGACACCTTAGATGATGCGTTGAGCGCCTTAGACGACTTGAATTTCTAGTGAGGGGGTGAGAAGAATGAGGTTCCTGCCACTTGTGCTAAGGCGAGATGAAAATCAAAAACAATCATTTGAATTCGATTTTGATTTTACTGATTTACCTGTAAAAGACTATTTAAAAAAAATGGTGTTAGAAACTAACGCCAATTTCATAGCTAGAACGATCAGTTTGACTGAATTTAGAATTATGCAAGACAATAAACGTATTTATGACGATTGGGATTATGTATTAAACGTTAGACCTAATGCAGACCAATCAGCAGCCGAATTTTGGCACTCAGTCGCTTATAAACTGATTTACGACAATGAGGTTTTGGTTGTCGCTAGTGATGATGGTCAATTGCTTATAGCTGATAGTTTTGAGCGAGTAGAATATGCAGTATATGAGGATATATTCAAAAATGTAACGGTAAAAGATTACACTTTTCAGCGTAATTTCATGAGAAGTGAAGTGTTTTACTGGACTTATAACAATGAAAAACTCAATACCTTGCTTAACACTATGTTTGCTGATTATGCAGACTTGTTCACGCGAATGTTTGAAACTCAAAAACTGAGTAATCAAATCCGAGGAACAGTGGAATTAGACAGCACTCAGGCATTGAACGAGGAGAATAAAGAGAAGTTACAGAAGTTCATAGACCGTCTATTCCAATCATTCAAGAAAAGCGCAATAGCTTTAGTTCCGAAATTAAAAGGGTTTGACTACAACGAAGTGAGCAATGGCGCAAACAATGGGAAATCTGTTGAAGAATTAGCAAAGCTAAAACGAGATTTGACAAATGATGTAGCTAACATTTTAGGTATTCCAACTTCCTTAATACATGGAGACTTGGCAGAATATGAAACAGGTATTAAGGCTTATGTTAAATTTTGTTCGGCTCCATTTCTTAAAAAATTGCAAGATGAGCTTAATGCGATTGCCATCGAAAAAGAAGATTATATGAAAGGTAAAAGGATTCAAGCAAGAGGCATAGCAGAATTAAATCCACTCGAATTAGCTACAGCAATAGACAAGCTAAGAGCTAGTGGAGTGTATAACGGTAATGAAATCAGAATTAAGTTAGGTGATGAACCAGTGGACAATCCGTTACTAGATGAATACGTGCTAACCAAGAACTATGAAAAAGCATCGAAAGGGGGTGAGGAAGGGAATGCGAAAAATGACTAAGCAAGATTTCTTGAAATCATTCAAAAACCAAACATATGTTAATCAACTAGAAAAAATCGAACGAAAACTTGATGCTAAAGTAAATGAAGCCAGTAACAACACTGAAATCACGATTTACGGAGTTATTGGTGACAGTTGGTGGGATGATTCTGTTTCCGCATCGGACATTGACAACCTCCTGAAAGACATTACAGGTGATATTGTGATTAACCTCAATTCTCCTGGTGGCGATGCTTTCGATGGAATAGCTATTTACAACCGACTGAAAAAACACGATGGTAAAGTAACCGTAAATATTGACGGTTGGGCGTGCTCTGCCGCTTCTGTAATCGCTATGGCTGGCGATACAGTTAATATGGGGCTTGGTGCTATGCTAATGATTCACGAAGCTAGCTCATTGGTTTGGGGCACTAAAAAAGAAATGCGTAAGGAAGCAGATGTATTAGATCAACTTGAAGAAGGAATCATTGACATCTACATGACTAAAGCAAATGTTAGTCGTGAAGAAATTCGTCAAATGGTTGATGCTGAAACGTGGTTTAGTGCTTCGAAAGCTAAAGAAATTGGCTTTGCTACTGTAATTGAAACCAAAGAAGATGAAGTAACGAACTTACGAAATCAAATCACAGATTTACAAAACGAATTACAACAATATAAAAACCAAAATCAAGCACCGCAGCAACCTCCTGTTAACAAGGGAAGTCGCAGGGTGCTTTATTAATTTTATAATATGGAGGTCATGAACAATGACAATGAAATTAAACAATCATACTAAAGCTTATGAAACTGCAAAAGCCAATTACGCTAATGTGTTGAAAAATGAAGAGTCTACAGCAGAACAAATTGAAACTGCTTGGACTGAAATGCAAGACGCGCTTGTAAATTCATTAACCACCCAAATTACTAACGAAGTGCTATCGAACAACATTGACAACGCTGTTTTAGCTAGTCGTGGCGTTAATGTATTAACTTCCGAAGAAAAGAAATTCTTCAATCAAGTAGTTGCTTCAGGTGGTTTTAGTGATGAAGATATTCTTCCGAAAACTACTGTAAATAGGGTGTTTGAGGAATTACAAAATGAGTACCCGCTTCTAGCTGCTATTGGCATTCAAAATTTAGGAGCAGTTACTCGTTATATCGAGTCAGACCCGACAAAAGCATACGCTTGGGGCAACCTGTTTGATGGTATTGCTGGTCAAATTTCTACAGCATTTAGTGATAGAGAAGTTGGTCAATTAAAACTTACTGCTTACGCTGTGATTCCTAACGACATGTTGGAACTTGGCCCTGAGTGGGTTGAGCGTTATGTGCGTGAACTACTTAAAGAGTCTTACTCCACGGGTCTTGAATATGGCTTTGTAAATGGCCGCGGAGCCACTCAAAAAGAACCAGTTGGTTTAATGAAGGATGTAGCTGAAAATGGTGCTGTAACAACCAAAACGTCTAATGGAACGTTGACATTTGCACCTTCTCAATTTGGTGAAGTTGTCGCTGGCGAATTACACGATGTGGTAGCTGCATTGTCAGTTGATGCCAAAGGAAAAAAAGTAAAGGTTGCTGGCAAGGTTGTAATGGTTGTCAATCCAACAGATGCGATTGCAGTACAATTCCGGAACACTATCCAGACAACTAACGGGCAATGGGTAACTGCATTGCCTTACAACGTTCAAGTTGTGGAATCAGACCAAATTCCAACTAAACAAGCTTTGTTCTTTGTTAAAGGTCGCTATAATGCTCGTCTTGCTGGTGGTGTTACGGTTAAAAAATTCGATCAAACACTAGCAATTGAAGATGCTACATTATACACACTTAAACAATTCGCAAACGGTGAGCCGAAAGACAACAAAACGGCGCTATTATACGATCTGGATATTAAGTTCGGAAGTGGAGGCGGAACAGAAGAAGAGGAAGAGACTCCTTAATGGGGTCTCTTTTTTAGGAGGGGATATAAATGTCTGAATCCTACAAGGTAGTCCGCAAATTTAAAGACACGAAGCATAACGGTCATGTTTACGAGGTTGGGGAAACTTATCCAGCCGAGGGGCAAAAGACAACTAAAGCGCGTGTTAAACAGTTATCAACTACGAACAACAAATATGGAAAGGTTTTTATCGAGCCTATTAATTATGAAAAGGAGTGATGTTTGAATGGCTGATATCATCACTCCTGAAATCTTGCAGGAATTTAAAGACCGCATGCATCTTGATGACGATGAAAACGGCAATTTATTACGCATACTCAAAGCGTCTCATGCAGATTTGATAAAGATTTGCGGAGATTACGATATTGAGGATGAAAGGTTCAAAGAATTGGTATTCGAGCGGGCCCGTTATGCCTATAACGATGCGCTTGAATACTTCTATACCAACTTTCTAACGCAGCTTAACAACTTGAACCTGGGCAAAGCTCTTGACGAGATCAAGCTAGAGGGTGATACAACTTGAAAGCTTATGAGTACAACCCTAACCGCTACTATAAAGACACTCATTCAGGACGTTTTAACAAGCGCATCGCCTTTTGGGGCCCGACAATTACACAAGATGAAATAGGCAACGAGATTGAAACGTTCGGTGAGATCATTCAAGTATGGTCAATGGTCAAAACGACTAAAGGCTCAGAGTACCCGGCAGCAGCGCAGACCAATACAGTAAACATTGTTCGCTTCGTCGTGCGGTATTCCGAGACTATGCACGATCTGTTTACAACTCACAAAACAAAACTCGAAGTGCGATACAAAGGTGTTGCTTACGATATTAAAAGCATCATCAATGACGACGAAACGAACAAGACGTATACAATCATAGCCGAAGGGAGACTGTGACGTGGGAATCTCAATTGATGATCTAGCAAATGAAATCACCAGCGCAGTCAAGTCGTATACGGATGATGTGACCAGGGGAATTGAAAAAGAGGTAGATAAAACTTCAAAGACAGTCACAAAAGGAATATCCTCTGATTCACCTAAGAAAACAGGCGAGTACGCGAAGGGTTGGACGCGAAAAAAGACAGCACAAGGCGGGACGGTGCGCTATGTTATCCATAACAAGAAAAAGGGCAGCATAGCTCACTTGTTGGAGTTTGGACACGTCAAACGGGGCGGCGGTCGTGTTGCAGGAAAGCCACATATCAGACCAAACTACGACCGTGAAGTCCCAGAGATGGTAAACCGAATAAAAGCGATCATCCGAAACGGAGGGTGATGCATGACACAGGTTGAATTGTTAAATCTACTCAAGGCTATCGGCTACCCGGTGGCTTATTCGCATTTCAACTCAGATCCACCAGCGCCATATTTGGTCTATCTGTTTGCTTACGATACCGATCTAATGGCAGACAATCGAAATTACGTTGAAATAAGTAATTTTCAGATTGAGCTTTACACCGAGATAAAAGATTTAGCTGCTGAAAAGAAGGTTCAGGACACCTTGAAAGTCGCTGAATTGCCGTACAGAAAAAATGAATCGTGGATCGAGTCGGAAAAACTCTATCAAATAATATACGAAATACAACTAATAGGAGCGTGACAAAATGAGTCAAAACAAGGTTACATTTGGTCTTAGCCGCGTTCACATTGCTTTCGTGGACGAAACTGAGGAAACACAACCAGCATGGGAAACGCCTATCGCTATTCCTGGTGCTGTACGTTGGACTCCTGAAGCTCAAGGAGATTCTAATACGTTTTATGCAGACAATACCTCTTACTACGTAATCACGTCCAACAACGGTTACACAGGGGAGTTGGAAATGGCTAATGTACCGGACGAGATTAAGGCGAAAATGCTTGGCTGGGAAATTGATGATAACGGAATGTTGGTGGAAATCTCGGACGCTAAGCCTAGGAAATTCGCGCTTATTGGTCAGATCGAGGGAGACAAGAGGAATCGCAGATTTGTTTACTACGATTGCCAAGCAGACCGCCCGGCGAAGGAACTTACCACTAAGGGCGAAAGCATTGAACCGAACACCGACGTTATGAACATGAGTGTAACCCCAATTGAAGTAGACGGACGAATGATTGTTAAAGGTGATTTGGAATTGAGCGACACCAACGCAACAGCCTATAACAGCTTTTTTACAGCGGTGTATCTGCCAACCTTTACAGCAGTCCCAACACCATAAGGAGGACAATATGAGAGAAATAAATATCGGTGAACAAGTCGTTAGAGTCAGGGCAACTCCCCTGGCTCTTTTGTTTTATAAGCAAGAGTTTAAGGGAGACATACTCGGAGACATTGCCAAAATGCAAGATGTACAGCAAGACATTAGCAAACTAGATACAGTTGTCTTTCTTCAACTTATTTGGGCTATGTCAAAGGCGGACTCATTTGGGACAGGGCAATTCCCTTCCTTCATTGATTGGGTGGCATCGTTGGATTCGTTTGACGTGGCGGATCCAAATATCCTTAATGAGGTGCTGGAGGAAGCTGCAAGCGGCTTTTTTCGTTCCGGAGTCAAAGGAGCAATCAAAAAGCGGTAGAACTCCAACAAGGTTGGACACTTTCTTATTAGCTATCGGGAAGAAAATAGGTTTGAGTTTCACGGAAATAAATGAACTTCGCGTTATTGATTTGATTGATTTGGCGAAAGATTTTGCTGGTGCCGAAGACAACAAGCCGCGAGAGGCTACACAAGAAGACATAGACGCTTTTTACAGGTAATGGGGGTGAGTAGATGGCAGAAATCTGGAAAGACGCGCCTGGATATGAGGGGTACTATCAAGTTTCTAATACCGGTAAGGTTAGAAGCTTAGATCGAACTGTATTAGATAAGAACGGTCGTTCCATGCAATACAAAGGTGTTCTTCTCACCCCTCAATATAATGAGTTTGGGTACCAGAAAGTTGTGTTGATGAAAGGCGGAAGAGGGAAGTCATTCAAAATTCATCAACTTGTGGCATTGGCATTCATTAAAAATGAAGACGGTCATCAGTGCGTGAATCATAAGAATGGGGATAAAACGAATAATAATGTTCAAAATCTTGAATGGTGCTCATTTAGTTACAATATTCAACACGCTTACGACACGGGATTGAAAGCCCCATATGAAAGATATGGGGAGAAGAACCCAAAAGCAAAATTAACAAATGAAGAAGTTGAAGAAATCAGAAGCTTGCACAAGCGCAATGGCGGGCCGTTTGGAACTATGTATTTTTCTAGAGTATACGGCGTGCACAAGGACACCATCACAAACCTGATCAAAGGGAAAACATATGCTAGGGCAGGTGGGTTGTGATGGCAGAGAGTATACGCGGTATTAACGTTGTAATTGGCGCTGAAACCACGGGTCTATCGAAAGCCCTGTCCGAGGTAAATAAGCGTAGTAGAGATATCCAAGCCGAGCTAAAGCAAGTAGACCGACTACTAAAGATTGACCCTAAGAACACGGAACTTTTAGCGCAGAAACAGAGATTGCTTGCCGAGGCTGTAGTAGTTACAAGGGAAAAGCTTGATAGCTTGAAGGCTGCACAGCAACAAGTTAATGAACAGTTTGCTAAAGGCGAGATAAACGAGGGGCAATACCGTGCATTCCAGCGTGAGCTCGAAGGTACTGAGGGTAGATTGAAGACTCTCCAAGGAGAGTTAGAGAAGACCAAGCGTAATTTAGACGCTATGGGCGAGTCTTTGAAAAAAACCGGGCAGAAAATGACCGAGGTTGGCGGAGTTCTAACCAAGGGAGTTACCGTTCCGCTTGCAGCAGTAGGAGCGTCAAGCCTTAAAGCAGCATCCGATTTTGAAAGTGCCTTCGCTGGAGTTAGGAAAACCGTAGACGCAACAGAAGAAGAGTTTGCCGTTTTTGAACAGGGCATACGTGATATGGCTAAAGAAATGCCACAAGCCGCAACGGAAATAGCCACAGTCGCGGAAGCTGCCGGACAATTGGGGATCCAAAACGACGCTATACTCGGATTTACCAAGACCATGGTTAACATGGGTGTAGCAACAAACATGAGTTCAGACGATGCGGCAACAGCGTTGGCGAGATTCGCGAACATCACGAAAATGTCTCAACAGGATTTTGATAGACTAGGCTCGTCCGTTGTTGATCTAGGTAATAACTTTGCAACAACAGAGCAAGAGATAATCGAGATGGCCTTGCGCCTCGCTGGTGCTGGTTCGCAGATTGGTATGAGTGAGGCGGATATACTAGGTCTTGCAGCGGCCCTTTCCAGTGTTGGTATTGAGGCAGAGATGGGCGGATCGGCCATGAGCCGGGTTATGGTACGCATGCAAGTTGCGGCTACAACGGGACTCGGTAAGGTTCAAGAGCTGTCCGAAAAAACGGGAATTTCGTTGCGTGACATGCAATTGATGTCAGCGAACGCAGCAATGGACTTTGCTGACTTGGCTCAATCTTTAGGTATGACAAAAGGCGAATTGAAGGCTGTTATTAACGCTGGGGTTGACTTAGAAAACTTCGCCAAAGTAGCTGGGGTGAGCGCTGTCCAGTTCAAGGAAGCTTTCGAAGTGGATGCTGTCGGCGCGCTAGGATCATTTATAAATGGGCTTGGCAACGCAGAAGCGGCAGGGGATTCTGCAATCAATATGCTGCAAGAAATGGGCATTACGGAAATTAGACTTCGCGACTCCTTACTTCGTGCTGGTAACGCAAATGAATTGTTTGCTGATTCCGTTAAAATCAGTAACGATGCCTGGGAAGAGAATATGGCGCTGACAAATGAGGCGAATGAAAGGTATAAGACCTTCGATTCTCAATTGAAAATGCTGTGGAACCGCATAAAAGATGTTGGAATAACGATTGGATCCGCATTAATTCCCATCTTGATTAACGCAATGCAAGCCGTCCAACCCATGATTGATGCCTTCGCAGCTATGGCGACTTGGTTTTCTAAGCTTAACCCAGTCATCCAACAAATAATTCTCGTGATACTAGGGCTGGTCGCCGCATTGGGGCCAGCTTTAGTAATTGTCGGGCAGATAGTTAGCTCGGTCGGCACACTGTTGCCGTTGATTACCAAGTTAGGGCCAGCCTTCGCGGCGATAACAGGCCCTATAGGGCTTATAATTGCCGCTGTCGCTGCTCTAGCCGCCGGGTTGATTTATCTATACAACAACAACGAAACAGTACGAGAGGGGCTTAATGCGGCTTGGGAGGCCATCAAATCCGCAGCTGAGACAATATTCAACGCGATAAAAGAGTTCTGGGCAAAATGGGGCGACGATATCCTAGCCTTTTTCAAAAAGGTGTTCGATATCTACAAGACCATTTGGACGACAATCTTCAAAGCCGTGTGGGACTTCATCAAATTTATTTTTAACGAGATTAAAGCGTTTTGGGATAAGTGGGGAGATACGATCGTATCTGCATTCAAGGCTTATTTCGAAATCCTTAAGATCGTATTCACCACGGTGTTTGGTATCATTTTCGAAGTGGTCAAGAAGATATTCAACGATTTAAAAGCCTTTTGGGACAATTGGGGGGGCGTGATTACAAACGTCTTCAAGACAATATTCAATATTGTAAAATCCGTGTTTCAAGGCACGTGGAATACTATCAAAATAGTAGTAGAAACTGCAATCGGCGTTATTTCAGGCATCATCCAAACCTGGTTGTCCATCTTTAAAGGAGATTGGGCAGGGGCCTGGGAAAATGCAAAATCAGTTGTGTCGTCGATTTGGGAAGGCATCAAGGGGCTGTTTAGCAACTCCTTCGAAACCATGAAGAACATCGGTAAAAACATCGTTGAAGGACTTATAAATGGCATCAAGGGAATGAAAGATGCTGTAGTAAACACGGCTAAAGATATAGCGGATGGTATAGCTAACGGGGTTAAAGACTTCTTTGGCATCAAGTCACCATCTCGTCTAATGATGGGCTATGGAAAGAACGTTGTGCAGGGCTTGGCTAACGGCATAAGCGACACAGCACGAGAAGCTGTTAAATCGGCCTCTGCTGTCTCTTCTGCTGTTGCTGGTGCAATGAGCTTCGACGCTAGTGGCGTGTCCTCTGCTGCTGGCTCATCGCTTCAAGGCGGGGGTTCGCAAGTAGCAGGGAGCACAACGAATAATTTTGCGGATATGTTCCGCGGGGCAAACTTCGTTGTTCGCAACGATAACGACATTAAGTTGATATCCCAAGAAATTGGCGGCATGTTCACACAAAGAACAAGAGGATTAGGAGGGGCGCAATAATGGCATCTGATGCAGTATTAACGCTAGATGGTAAAACACCAAGAGAGTTAGGCATGGGCGTGTTTGGGAAGACTCAGCGCCCTGTCCTGTCCTCTACAGTGGACAATATACAGACGGTTCCAGGGATGCACGGGGCATATGATTTCGGCGCTACAATGGGGCCGAGATCCTTCGAGTTAGAATGTGCCTTTATGGCACGTAATCACATCGAATTACAAGGCCGTGTTTCTAACCTTGCGGCGTTCCTGCTGGATGGCGACGGTAGGCCGCGAACAATGCCTGTCGTGTTTGCCAATCAACCGGATCGACAGTACATGGTTAGATACAGCGGCGACTTGCAAATAGATCGTATCGCCGGGTTAGGGATGTTCACCTTGCCTTTTACGGCTTATGATCCGTTTGCATATAGCACGTATTTGTCACACGAAATCAACGTCGATAGCTTAATCGTTGTGGACTCTGATATTTACGTGGACACAGGATACATTTTCCCGATAACAAGCCCGCAAACCTTAACAGTTTATAACTATGGTAATCAAAACGCCCAGCCGATCATTGAGATTTCGGGGGCGTTTTCTTCTTTATCTCTTTCGGTCGGCGGTGTTGTTTTCAGATATAACGTCCCTTTCGCTGGAACACTGACGATTGATTTTAAACGCAAGACGGCAATGGCGGGGGCTTTGAACGTGCTACAAAACACCAATGGTCAGTTTGGCAAATTGCCGCCTGGTACATCAAATATAGTTATTGGTGGTTCGGGGCTTAACTTTACAATGACTCTTAAATTCCGTCAGAAATATGCATAAGAGGTGATCACTATGGCAGACATCGAAATAATTAAAGGGGCGGATAATGGTAACCCACCAGATACACTACCACAAATGTATCCAAAGGTTAATCGCAATTTTGATAAGCTTAATAAAGAAGTGGCGGCTAACAAAACAGACATTGAAAATAAATTAAAATCTCATGAAAACTCCACCAATGCCCACCCAGCGGAACACATACCTTATTCCGGTGCTGTGGTTGGTGCTAATAATGCAAAGCAAGCATTGGACAAATTAAAGCAAGAAATAAATGACCTAATCTTAGGCGGCGACGACAGTGATCCAAACACGAGGGCGGAGGTTGAGGCAGCACGCGGAGGGCATGCAATGTTAGGCGACAGGTTGGATTCGTCTGATGCGCAGTTAGCAGATTCCGGGATGCAGAACCCTCAACATCGACCAATTTCAGATTATATCGATATGGGGGCGTCTGAAATTCAAGGCGACTATGGCATTTGGTCATCAGTCACATACGGCAGCCCCGATAATCCGTATACCGGTAGCGATCCTGTGCGCCGAAGTCAGTTATTCACTTCAGTAAACCAAGAAGCAACTACCCCATGGGTTGTGCAAGAAGCGATTCAAACCGTTATCATGCCTGATACTGACGAAAAGTTTGCCTCGCAGCTTATCGAAATGTTTTCGTATGCGCCAAACAGATATGAACATATAGGCCAGGTAATACATGTTCACGGTTCTGTCGATCGAGATCCAGACGGTGGTGGCAGCGGTGGGGACTTATGGGCATCGTGGCTAAGAGTTAGCAATGATGGAAATCTTGTGCATGGTATAGCTCTGGAAGCTAATACAAGGAACACATACGATAATTGGCTTGAAGCGGCAGATCCAACACTGACAGATCCTGAACATTTCATGTTCGTCGCACAATTATATCCTGACTGGTCAACGAAACACAGTACGCGTGGTTTGTCTATACGTCCACGCCCGGCAGACCCGGACAATGGGCTACAAAGCTCCATCGGATTCGGAACCGGAATACTCGTGACCGGGTATGTAGACCATGGAATATATATTGACTCTGACATCCAACACAGGGATCCTGGAATGTGGTCTGATCTTGCTGAGCCAGTAGGAATTACGTTTGGGCATCACACATCGAAAAAAATAAGATTTCGCAGAAACCTAGATGCTGGTTGGGATTTTAACGTTGAGGGGCCATACCTACTTTTCAGAAATAACGATGATGACTGGTTTATTGGACTAAACAATGACACCGGAACAACGCATTTTAATAACAATAAATTTACAATGGATAAAGAGGGCAATCTCGGCATGAGTAAAATAACAAGCTCACTTTCAGAACCTCCGGGAGTCGGAAAAGCTGTTTTGAGATTTCAGCCTGGGTCTACGCCTGGAACTTTAATGCTGGCCGCTTACGCAGGTACATCGACAACTGGCGTTGTCATTGCTGATAATATAGGATCAGGAAACTAAGGGGGATAACTATGGAAAACAAAGTAGAAAATCTAGATAAATCACACCTCATCCAAATTGCTGAATTACTGGACATTGCCTTTAAATCTGGCGGTATCCGGGCCGTGGATCGTTATGGGAGCTTGTACAAGTCAGTAGAACAAGGGATAAGGAAGCAATCCCCTGTAGAATCAAAATTGTAAGGAAGTAAGAAACAAAACTAGATATGGAACCCTTCGTAAATTAATTGTTTATTGATGTTATCTGTGGTATAAGTTAACATGTTAACTTTATAAAATCGAAGGGGATACATATCTTGTCAAAATCGCAAGTTCCAATGATAGGCGACTACGTTTCAGGAAGAAAAAACAATTTTGATATTATCAGGTTTGTTGCTGCAACAATGGTTATCTTCTCGCACTCCTATGCTTTGTCCGGTTACACTGAACCGGAAGCAATAGGAACACGTGATACCTATGGACACCTAGGCGTTTTAATTTTTTTCGTTATAAGCGGATTCTTAATAACCCAAAGTTATCTTAGAACCGAAAATTTCTCAGTCTTTCTTAAGTCTAGGGTTCTTAGGATTTTTCCTGCATTAATATTTGTGGTACTTTTAACTGTTTTTGTACTAGGGCCTGCAATAACCACACTACCTATCAAAGATTACTTTTCTGACATAGCGACTTATAAGTACATTAGCAATATCACTTTATATGGTATTAATTTTAACTTGCCAGGAGTTTTCGAAAACAACGTATTCGCGGAGGTAGTTAACGGATCACTATGGACTCTGCAATATGAATTTACATTTTATCTATTTGTAGGTTTGTTGGGCTTATTCGGACTTTTAAATAGTAAACGTTTAGTGTTTCTTCTATTTTTTATTTCGTTATCTATGTTGACCCTGGGAATTGGCAAAGGCATTACTGTTTATAATATGAATGTGCAATTTATAATAGAGTTTTTCGCTTGTTTTTCAGCTGGAATGGTTTTCTATATTTTTCGAGATTGTATTCCGTTGGATAAGTATATTGCTTTAACTTGTTTGCTCTTAACATTCATATCTATTCCATTTAATGACTTGCCACCTGAATTATTAATTGTTTCCTTTAGCTACCTTATTTTTTATTTTTCCTTTAATTCATCTATTAACATTTCGAAATTTTCTAAGTTTGGCGACTTTTCATACGGAATGTACGTTTACGCTTTCCCCGTTCAACAGTTGGTGACATATCTTCATGGCGGGAAAATGGGTCATTATGAGAATTTCATAATTTCTTTTTTCGTAACGTTACTATGTTCCATATTTTCCTGGCATTTTATCGAAAAAAAATGCATGAAACTTAAACATATCAGGCTTATAAAAAAAAGAAATGAACAATATAACGACGCTACCCAGCAAACAGGCGTATGAGTTTGTAACGCTCAAGGATTTAGAACGACTCTATAACATAGATGCAGGACGATACTGTGCAACAAGCCCAGAGATTAATTTTAGGGCTTGTTTGCATTGGAGGTGATACATTGATAACCATCCTAAACTCACAAAAACAACCTATAGCCATACTAGAGGATTATTTCAACGACGAGATAAGCGAACAAATCAACGGCGAATATCTACTTAAATTCTCGGTTTATCTCGTTGACGACAAAAGCCAATATATCCAGGTCGGAAATATAGCAGAAGTAGAAGGACAATGGTTTAACATCGTCAAACACCGCCGAACCCGTGCGGAGGATGGCAGTGTAATAATAGCGGTAGAATGTGAGCAGGTCGCATATGATCTGCTCTTTACTGTTTTTGAGGGCGGGTTTATTCATACAGGGGAACCGTGGACGCTGCTTGGCAGGGCTTTACAAGGCACAGGATTTAGCATTGGTGGCGTGGCGTTTTCGAACTATATCAGTGTTGACCTTAAAGAGGGCGTTACGGTTCGGGCTGTATTGCTGGAAATCGCCGCACAGACAGGCGGAGAGTTAGAGTTTGATAAATACACGGTCAATCTGCTTGCTAGAAGAGGTTATGATCGCGGCAGACAGTTCCGGCTAGGTAAGAACATTAAAGGCATCGTAAAAGACGTTAACGGGCAGTCTGGTGAGGTTTTGACAGCGTATGAGGTGGATGTGCTGGAACTTAACACGTTGCCAGAATTTGAGGGGCTAGAGGACTTCGAACTAGGTGACACGGTTCAAATAATCGACGAGGAACTAGGCATAAACGAGCAGCAGCGGATAATCGAATATACCTACAGCCCTAAGCGCCGTATAAACAGCAAAGTAGTAATTGCCAACTACATTGACGGCATCCAGGACGCTATATACCGCATCCAAACCACTACAGTAGGCAAGGACAAATGGATGTATGGCGTTAAGATCGGCCCCGATGACGGTATTGTAATTGAACGTTACGACAAACTGGCGCGGTCTATTTGGAACGCTGATGAATTTAGGATGCAAAAAGGTAACGGAAGCGGCTCATATACCGATTCTCTTTACTTTGACCCAATCAATCAGCAATACGAATTTACAGGCGTTGTACGAGCCGGGCAATTCATCGGGGGCAGCATCCAAATAGGGGATAACTTTAGCGTAGACAGCAACGGGATTATGCGGGCCGTAGGAGCAGAATTTGAGGGGGATATAACAGCATCTAATATCTATGGTGGGTATATTGAGGGTGCGGAGATAGAAGGCGGCATGATTACGGGAACCACCATAAGAACATCATATTCTGGAAGTAGAATAGAACTAAACTCATCCGGCTTCACTTCTCGTGACAGTTCGGGTAGGGCGAGGGTTGTTTTAGCTAACAATAGTGAATCTGGAATGACGGGGTTCGCATTTAAAAACTCGTTCGAAACGACAATAGGCCAAGTTTATGAATATGAGAGCGATCTCCATATTATTGCGCAAAACGAATTGTTTTTCAGAGCGTATGGGGTTACTAGGTTTCAAGGTATCGTTGATTTTAGCGGTGCAACTGTAATAATGCCGTAATGTTTACCTAATCAATAGGATCAAGTATAATAGTCCTAAACACTTTCCAACGGAGGTAAATTAATGAAAAAGTGGGCTTATATCATTGGTGGTTTTTTCTTAGGCATTGTCGTTGCTATTTCGAGCCAATCGGCTTTAGCTAATGTTCAGACGTCGGTTGTTGGTGAAGTCGTGAAAAATGATGAGAAAACAAATAGCGTTGCTAAGGTAGTAATAAATGAAAAGGGTCTTATCACATATGACGAAGCAGACAAAAAACGGGTTGCATTAGGAATTAATGACGAAGCTGGCATGAGTGGGTTGGCTTTTTATGACCAATCTAGCGACTTGAAGGGACAAGTATACTCGGTTCCGAACGGGTTCCACATTATAGCTGCTAAGGATCTTCTCATTCGTTCCTTTGGGGAAACAGTTATTCAAGGTGATGTTGTTTTCGAAGGGAATGTAAAATTTAAAGGAACAGTAGATTTTTCGGAAGCTAAGATTGTAGGACTGGAATAAGAAATAACATACTTAATACTGAGGTCTCCACATAGTGGGGGCCTTTTATTATGCCTAAGGAGTGATTACATGGCCATTATTCAAAACACGCTTAAGATTGAGATTTACCCCACTGTACCGGAGTTATGCGAGGTTATTAATGCCGTACTCGCCTTTTATCCAGGCGAGGAAAAAAGGGTATTGCAGGCTGTGCAAGGCGCAATAAACAAACGTTTAGAAGAAATCAAGGAGAGTGAACAAAATGGATAATGCACTTAAAGTTATTGTTGCCGTTGGTGGATCGGCGGCATCTTTTTTATTTGGAGGGTGGTCGTCTTTGCTTAGTATCTTACTTGCTTTTGTGGTGATTGATTATTTAACTGGCATTGGTGCAGCGTTCAAAGAAGGAACTTTAAACAGCACCATAGGCTACTGGGGAATTGCAAAAAAGGTTTCTATCTTTGCCATTGTCGCCGTTGCCCACTTGGTAGATACGGCGCTTGGCGACTCTCATTTATTTCGGGATGCAGCTGTGTTTTTCTATCTTGCAAATGAGTTGTTGTCGTTGATTGAAAACGCCGGGAGAATCGGCGCTCCAATCCCTCCAATGCTTACAAAGGCTGTGGAAGTGCTAAAGGGAAAAAGTGGTGACAGCAAATGATCTACCGCAAAGACTATATACCGTATAACACGCCTTGCAATCGCCGCCCTAGGCATTCTATGACTCCTACGACAATTACCATACACAACACTGGAAACCCGTCCAGCACGGCAGCAGGAGAGCGTAACTGGCTCACTAATCCAACCAACAACAGACAAGCATCCTATCACATTGTAGTGGACGAACGAGAAGCTATTGAATGTTTGCCTCTTAATGAGTCAGCTTGGCATGCAGGAGACGGCAGCGGGGCTAAGAGTGGAAATAAAACGTCGATAGGCATTGAGATATGCGAGAGCGGCAATTACGCTAAGACGCTGGATAACGCCGTGAAGTTGGTCGCATCCATGCTGAAGGAGAGAGGCTGGGGCGTGGATCGGTTGCGGCGGCATTGGGACTGGTCGGGTAAGATATGCCCTAGGCTCATGTACAATGGCGGCAAGTGGACAGGCTGGAACGAATTCAAAAGCCGTGTAGCGGCAGAATTGGAGGCTGGTAACGTGGAGAAAGCAAAGGTGTATGTAAACGACGAGAAGATCGAAGACGGGTTTATCCTCGAAGGCCGTGTATATGTCCCACTACGGGCAGCAGGGGAAGCGCTAGGAGCAAAAGTTGGATGGGATAACAAATCTAAGACGGCTACACTAACAAAGTAACTTGTGCTATAATCAAACCAAATCCGAAAGCATCGGTGAAGCCCTGTCAGCGTCCTGCTGGTGGGGCTTTTTGTGTTTATATGATACTGGACTGAATTGAGCATTAAAACATCAAATAAACATCAGGAACCCTTATGTATCAACGGCTTGTGTGCCGGACTGATAAACCGAACGTTTCATCCTCTGTTTACAAATCGAACCAATTGAGGTAATGTTATTGTAGGGGCGAGCAATCGTCCTATTTTATATTTGAGAGGGGTAATGTTAATTGAAATTGAGACTGGTCAAGCAAGGCGAGTTCCTGGGGATCAAATGTGACTTTTGGATGGACGAGCATGGTGAAGTTTACATGACGCGGGAGCAGATTGGGAGAGCGTTGCAATATCGCGACCCGGCGAGTTCTATTGAAGTCATCCACCGTCGGAACGCCGATCGCTTAGACCGACTATCAAGTACCGTCAAACTGACGGGGGTTGACGGACGCGAACGCGAACACATCGTTTATAAAGTAAAAGGTATCTTTGATGTGATTCGTTATAGTAGGCAACCTATCGCAGACGACTTTATGGATTGGGTGTATGATATTCTCGATGCCATCCGTGTAGGCCGTATCAGTCAACAGGTGTTGCGCGATGCAGGCATTACTATTAGACGCACAATGACCGATTCAATCCGTGATTACGTCGAAGAAAGCCCTAACAAGAAATTTCAATACAGGAACTACACAGAACTCGTCTATAAGCACTTGTTCGGGATGAGTGCAAAAGATTTGCGCTTAGAACTCGGACTGAAAAAAGACGAAAAAATAAGAGATCACCTAACAGCCGAAGAACTTGAGGCAGTTCTTACAGCAGAAAGGCAAATCTCTACGCTTCTTGAAATGAATTTATCCTACCACGATATTAAAGCAATCCTGTCAAAAAAGCAAGTGTCTCGCGCTTTGCCACGTACTGGACGCGACCGGGACGCAGCAGAACAAGCGAATTAATATATACAAGCCCACTAACCTATATGGTCGGTGGGCTTGATTCTATCTTACCGATTTAGTTGTTAGGTATGTGTAAACGTTGTTGTCGTAGTCGTCAAAGCTGTGTTCGTAGAGGTGGACGCGAGTAGCACCCTTTTCAGCGGCGTGTTCGTAGATTTCTTTTTCAGCACCTTCGATGAGGTCTAAACGAAGATCATTGTCCTCGTCGATCTTGGAGGCTGGGGCGCCTGTGTTGTCGTTGATTATTGCATAATACTTTTTCACTTAAATCACCCTTCCCTTATTAATACACAAGTTTGAAATCGTTATAATCAATGTCATCAAACCCGTTAGCTTCGATAAACTCCTGTTCGTTAAACCCGATCAATTCCAGCGCTTCATAAACCGTCATGCTGCGATTTGTAACTACCTCGCCTACCACGATATCCTCATACATTACTTTTACCATTTTCATTCGCTCCTTTGATTTTAATTTTGTCTGCCGTCCCTTGCTGTTAATACAAATATACCACTCCTACACTCTGTTGTATAGGGGAACAGATGGGAACGAATTGTGAACAATTATAGCAAGTGCTTAATGGTATCATATCGCCAAGTTTTATCTTTATCGTAAGGCGGTAACGTTCCGCGTCTCATACGATCTGCTATAGCGCCTCTGGTTACGCCAAGGAGCCGCGCTAAGTCGGATTGTGTGTAAAACTCCGGTTCGATGTCGCTAGGCTTGTACCCGCGTCCTGTGGGACTTATTAGCGTGTCATCTTTTATTGTCCAACCGTCCCATATTCCCGATCCTGTCCAGTTACTCATCTTGTCCCTCCAAATATGGTTTATGATATTTTTCCTCTGCTGCCTTACGTAGAGTTATTGCATCTTCTTTGTTTTTTCGATATCCCAGCGTGATATTTTTGCCCTTAAATCCAATGTAAGATTTCCATTCTTGCCGGGACTCCATCCAAATAACCCCCTTGTGTCCGCTCTTATTATCTTTATGTAATTTGGCTTTAAGAGCTGTCTTGCGTGTACCATCTATACGATCCGCGGCTATGTGCTTTAATGCACCTTTATTCCGCTTTGCAACTCTCTTACAGCCGCAACTTTTATAATACCCGGCGTTTAAGCTGCCAGTAGGTACATGTGTAGTTTTACCGCAGGTGCAAAGACATTCCCAAAGAAGGTTGTTATTTTTGTCCCTTCGGTCGCTCAGTCGAATTACCTCCAGATCTCCAAACATTTTCCCCGTTAAATCAATACGCCTAACCATTACGCAATCGCCGCCAGTACGCTGTTTTGATCAACATTGCGGATTTCTCCATTAACTACTTCAAACATTCCACGACGGCGACCGTCGTTGTACTCGTAAAAACCATTGTTTAAGCGGAATACTTTCTCGCCGTACTCGTTGCTGTAATCCTCGTTCAGAAACTTCCGATCCAATTTGTATGTAGGATGCGTTCCAACGATTTGAGCCAGCCATGTGCGAGCCTTGCGAGTGTCAGCAGCCAGTTCAAACGTAGCCTTTGCCGCCCAGGCTTTAACGTTAGCCCACGCTTGCTTTAAAGCTGCTGCAAAGTATTCTTTAGCCGTTCCTCCGAATTGTGCTGCTCCTTGTCTTGCAATTGCCCATGCCGCTGTCATAATGTTTTTCATTTTCATTACCTCCGCTTGATTTGTTATATACATAATAACATGGCTATACGCATTTGTATAGGGGGAACATTATACGAACATAATGTGAAATAAAAATACCCACCGACTAAGTCAGCGGGCTAGTTAATGAAGAGACCACCGAGGCATAAGCCAAAGTGGTTATTTTTTTCTTCCTAATCTAATATTAAGTTTATTATTATTTACTTTTCAACATATATGCCTTCCCCTATCATAACGACCCGATGCTTGCTTTCGCCGCAGAAGCGTCCTGCAAGCCGAATGGGCGCTTTATATTTCTGTCCGCCACGCCTCCGCGGTCTTTACAGCGCCAGATCCAGCAAGGCAAGCTCCCGCATGCTAAAGTTCCGGCGCGATTTCATGGTTATCCCTTGCCCGTACCCCGGCGGATTACTATGAATTCCGTAAAGGAGGCGGTAGAGCGTCAGCGGCTGCCCGGCTCATTGCTGCATCCCTTACATAAATCCATTCAACGAGGAGCACAAATATTTATGTTTGTTTCCCGTATTAAGCATATCGAGCCTTTTGTTGCTCTTTTGAGGCGCAAATTTTCTGATATTTCGATTGCGGGCACTTCCTCGCAGGACGAGGGGCGTGCTGAGAAGGTGCTGGCTTTCCGTTCGGGGGAAATTCGCATTCTCGCAACAACGACGATTCTAGAGCGAGGTGTCACTGTGCCGAAAAGCGACGTATATATTTTGGATGCCGATAGCGCGCTTTTTGATGAGGCGTCTCTCGTTCAAATGGCAGGCCGAGCCGGGCGATCCAAAGACGATCCCGCAGGCGTTGTTATTTTCGCATCGCCGGAGTGGACGGTGTCCCAGCGCGCAGCCGTGAAGCAGATAAAATCGATGAACAGAATCGCTCTAAAAAGGGGCTTCCTCCGCGCGGCAGAGCAGCGAACAGACTAACGTCTATTTTTATAAAAATCAGATTTAAGCTTAAGGCAGACCTCACTGGAGTAAAAGTTATGATCGCACTCCGACCATTGCTTACGCGACACTACTATAAATTAAAGTGAGGATACGGTCAGTTAATAAAGAGAATGTATAGCAGTTGAAAGGAGATTCGTATGATCTACGATGTAGGGCGGATGGGGGGGCATCGGTTTTGAAGGAGAATGGGAATGAGAGGGGGAGAAGTGATGTGTTTTTCACGGGAAAGTTTTGGTCAGCTCTGGTCTGGGATGTTCAAGCCGATCCAGCAACTGCTGGTCAAGGGTGAAAGCTCCTGCTTGGCTTGCGGCAAAATGATTTCCATATGCGTTCCTGGCTATTCTGAATTGTGTGCGCCATGCTATTCGAGTATCCCTTGGATCACGCTGCCTCGCTGCTGGACTTGCGGTCGTCATGTCGGGTGTCCTGATTGCAGTCGCAAAGGGGGAGTGCAGCGCAGCTTTGTCATGAATCGAAGTAGTGTTGCGTATAGTGCCTCTATGCGTCAGTGGTTGGCCCAGTACAAATATCGGGGGCATGAATCATATAGTACTGTTCTGAGTCGCATGATGGGACGCGCCATGGAGCAAATGAAGCAGGAGCTCAAATCGCAACGAATTACCTTTGATGGTGTTGTTTTTGTTCCACTAAGCGAGGCAAGATGGCGGGAGCGGGGCTTCAATCAGGCGGAAGAGCTGGCTAAGGGGGCAGCATTGGTTGGGTGGTGTGTTGGAAGAGGCAGGCTGCCCTTGCTAAATTTATTAATGCGTTCCCGGCATACTGATAAACAAAGTTTCAAGAGCAGGAATGAGAGATTAAGGAATATGCAGGGAGTATTTCAGGCGTTGCCCGATGCGCCGGAGCAGCTCGGAAGGGTCATTTCGGAATCCCGCAGAACATTTCTTGAGCATGGTGCAGTAATTCGTTTGCTGCTGGTGGATGATGTTTACACGACAGGGAGTACGATTAATGCCTGTGCTGGCGTTTTGCAAAGCATTTGCGGGGAGCTCGGCTTTGGCGGGGAAATTTACAGTTTGACCTGGGCAAGATCTTAAAATTTACAAAACGCAGTATTTTTGTATGAAAATATGGACGAACACCCCTAAAATAAGGTAATCTATCATAAACAGCTTTACGAATGTAGTAGTAGGGGGAATAGTTATGAATTTAGGAAATTGTCCGCGCTGCGGCAGACTGTTCGCCAATAATTTCAGAGACATCTGTCCTTCCTGCATTAAAGATATTGAGCAAGAGTATGAGAAATGTCTGAAATATTTGCGAGAAGAGAAGACGGCTACTATTCAAGAAGTTTCGGAAGCAACAGGCGTTTCGATCAAACAGATTACGAAGTTCATCAAAGAGGGCCGCATTACTGTGGCCGACAATCCGAATATGATGTATCCATGTGAAGTATGCGGGGTTCTTATCCGCGAGAACAACATGTGCGATTCATGCCGCGCTCGTCTAACGCGAGATTTCACCGCTGCGGCTAAGGAGGATTCCGGAGCCGGTCAAAACGACTCTGCTGAACGAAAAGGCACCGGGGCATACGGCGCTGTCGACAAATTCCGTAACCAGTAAGGCTAAGAGTACTCAAATATTGCTATAATAATATAAATAAACCTATAGTTCGCTATTAACAATGTTTCAACCTACGCCGATAAACTTAGTAAAGATTATCGGTTTTTTTAATTTGGAAAGAAAGGTGGAGCCCATGAAGATCAACGAAACAGGACGGGTCGGAGCCATTAATAGTTATCAACGCCATATTGAATCACAGCGTCAGGAATCAGACCGCAAAGCACGCCGCAAGGATGAGGTGTCCATCTCAACGGAGGCGATGGAGCTGTTGCAGGCACAGGGGAAGGTACAAGATCCTCGGCGCTTAGAACGGATTGAAGAGCTGAAAGCCCAAGTATCCTCGGGTACGTATCATGTCGATGCCGGCAAGCTGGCAGAGAAGCTCGCTCCGTATTTTAAGTCGCTGACTGAGAAATAGGGGGCAGTTATGTCAGTTCAAGGATTGATTGATGCACTGGAAGAAATGGATCAGCGCTATGAGGCATTGCTTGAAGTAATGCAGGAGAAGAAGCAAGCGATCATTAGCAACGAGTACGACGCATTGGTGCGTACGATGTCTAAGGAATCAAAGATGCTTAAAGGCATTGAAGAGCAGGAGAAGCAAATCCTGGCGTCGGCGCAAGCCTTTTTGCAATCGAAGGGAATTAAATCCCAGTTGGAATTAACTATTACAGAATTGCTTCGGCTAGTATTTGATCCTGAGGAGAAACGGGCTCTTTCCGAGATTCAAAACAAGCTGAGCGATCGCTTAAGCAAGCTCAAGCATATTAATACGTTAAATCAAAGCCTGATCGATCAGTCGCTTTCTTTTATCGACTTTTCTCTGAACCTGATGGTCGGCGGCATGGATGAAGAAGCCACTTATGCGCCTCCTCAGCAGCAGGAGAGAAGAAGCTCGGCAAGAAGCAACTTCGATACAAGAGCTTAAACTTTTGATGATATAAATACGAGTTCAAAAAGTAAAAATTTCAGCACCGAAGTATACGCTCTCGATGTGCGTTTTTACAAACGCCCTAGATTGAATGAAACTAGAGATTGAGGAGGCACTGTTACACGTTTTCGAAGAAAACGACTACGGAAGCATACACAGGCAAACCTACGTGTGCACCTAAAATGTTTCCGAAGGAAACATACTTCGAAAGCATAGGCTCGGCTCGGGTGAATTCAAGATTCGATGCCGAATAAACTTCCTGGGCTGCTTCGTGATCAAAGATTGACTTTTTGAACAACATCTATAAAGGAGAATGATGATGACCTCCACATTTCATGGATTAGAAACGAGTAAGCGCGCCTTATTCGTCAATACAACTTCAATGCAGACTTTGGGACATAACATCGCAAACGCAGGCACAGAAGGGTATACGCGCCAGCGTGTAAATACGACGGAAGCACGGCCGATCTGGGCGATGGGGATGACGAGAAGCCAGCAGCCAGGGATGCTTGGAACGGGTGTCGAGTACGGAAGTATTACGCGTATTAGAGACAGCTTTCTCGATACGCAATTTCGGCGGGAGAATCAGTTTCTAGGCTCTTGGGAAGTGCTGAACTCAACGATGGTTTCTATCCAAAGCATTATGAACGAACCATCAGGCAGCGGGCTCAGCAAGGTCATGGATGACTTCTGGAACGCTTGGGAGACGCTTAACCGCGATCCATCTCTGTTAAGTGCCCGGGTAGCCGTCGCTGGAGCAGCCAGCAACCTGACGGATACGCTGCAGCATATAAGCACTTCTTTAAATAATTTAACCAGCGATCTTACAGCGAATATCGACAAGAAGGTTATGGAAGCGAACAATATTCTCGACAATATTGCTAGATTGAATGCTCTAATTCGCGACAATGAGAGCTTTGGCGATAATGCAAACGATTATCGTGACCAAAGAGACTTGTTAATTGATCAACTATCGACGATCGTTGACGTGCAGTTCGTGGAAGACGAAGCCGGCATGGTCAGTATAGTCTCCGCAGGAGCGAACGTGCTCGAAGGGGAGAATATAACGTATTTAACAGCGGCCAGTGCTGCTACAGCTACTGCTGGGCAGCTCAATGGGTACAACAGATCGCTGGAAGAGACAAGCACGATCCGCAACCAACTGAATGCACTGGTGAGCACGCTCGTGACAGGGGATGTCAAGGTTACTCTCAACAATGGATATATTACTTCACAGGACATGGTGGCCCTCAATGATGTGACTTTGCAAGGCGGTGCGCTTATCCCGGCTGGGCAAAATATTCCGGCTGGCTCCACGATTACTTCATCCGTAGATGTTATGGTCAAAGGATTCAATGGATTGCATCAGCTGGGTTACTCACTTACCGATCCGCCGGCTTCAGGCATCCCATTCTTTGTCTCGACAGGGGGAGGGTTCACGATCGATGACATCCGCGTTAACCCGGACATTATAAGCAATACGAATAATATCGCGGCATCCTCTAAATTCGAGAATGTGAACGGGGTCAATAAAGTCATTCGGGGGAATAGTGATATTGCCAATGCTCTAGCTTCAATGCGTGACGCCTTGTTTACCTTCCCGGCAAATCTAACCTCGCTCTCGACGGGTTCCACGGACGACTACTTCCGGGCACTTGTCGGCGATTTGGGGATTCGGGCAAGCAATACGCTGCGGAATTACGAGAATCAGTACAGCATGACAGACAACCTGCAAATGCAGCGCCAATCCGTGAGCGGCGTTTCCTTGGACGAAGAATTCGCGGATATGATCCGCTTTCAGCAAGCCTATAATGCAGCGGCGCGTAATATGACGGCTGTAGACGAAATGCTTGACCGAATTATTAATCAAATGGGTCATGTTGGTAGGTAATGATTAGGAATAGGAGGCTAAATCAGTATGCGTGTAACAGGTTCAATGCAAAACATCCAGTTGCTGCGTAATTTGCGCAATATTAACTTTGCTATGACGCAAGGACAGCAAGAGCTGGCAACAGGCCAGCGAATCAGCAAGCCGAGTGACGACCCGGTAGGCGTCGGCTACCAAATGCGCTACGACACAGACCTCGCCAGAAGCGAAGAGTTTCTGATGAATGCGCAGACAGGAACCGAGATTTTGAAGACAATGGATTCCTTGATGCAGCAGGCGAGTGATGTGATGAAGCGTGTTAGAACATTGGCTTTGCAAGCAGGAAATGGTACTTTGGATGCTCAGCAGAGACAGACGATTTCAGCTGAAGTTCAGCAGCTGAAGGAACAGATGGTAACGATCGGAAACAGTACTTATAATGGTCGGTATCTTTTTAACGGTCAGAAGACCGATCAGGCCCCGTACACGGTAGACGGAGCTGTGGGAGAGAACACTGATCCGGGATTATATTATTTGAATGTAAGTCCGGCAGTTAAAGTTCCTGTGAGTATCACCGGCGAGATTGTATTTGGACAGGCTAATTCTCCCAATAATGTATTCGGAGTGTTAGATGAGCTTGTCTCTGCTCTGGATTCCAATAACGTCGCTACAATATCAGCAAGTGTTGATAAAATTGACGCCGCTTCCGATCATATGGCTATTAGCTGGGCAGAAATCGGGGCGCGTATGAATCGGTTTGAGTTAATGGAGAACCGGATTCAAGGTGAGCATGTAAACTTGAAGGAACAGCGCTCTAATGTGGCGGATGTAGATTTTTCCGAGGCGATTATGAACTTGAAAATGAAGGAAAACGTACTGCAGGCGGCTTTATCCACTGGTGCTAGAGTTATGCAGACCTCTCTTCTGGATTTTCTAAGATAATATTATCAAGCTTTATTTAGGAGGGGATGGTAATGCCAGGTATTCAGCCGATGACTTCTAGTGATTGGGGACAATATAGACCAGCGGAGCTTACCGTTCGTTTAACCTCTCCGGAAATGATTACAGATTGGTCAAGTGTATTCGATGATTTGGAGCTAAAACGGCCGCACTCTTTGATGCGCGAAATAGAAGGTAGAATTCAAGGTGAAATTTTACAGAATATTGCGGCCAAAGCCCAAGAAGGAGACAGGGTAGCTAATATCTCTTCGGGCGAGAAGAATGTTTTCGGGAATATTGCTCATCAGAGGTATATGCGTAATGGACAGAAGGAAATTACAATAGAAGCACTCCCCAAACAAGGGGTTTATATAGATTTTCGAATTTATCCGCCAGAGATTAACGTTGAAGCGAGAGGAGCTCTTCCGAAATGAACCAACACGCGGATCAGGCAGACACCGTTGTTATTGATAGCGAGGTATATGGCCGCATTGTTATAGAGCCGAATCATATTTACCGTTTTGGAGCGGGTATCGTAGGCGTTCCGTCCATTCACGAATACGTTTTGATACCGATTGAAGACTCTCCTTTTTTTATTCTTCATGCACTGGATGAGCAGATCAGTTTTATTGTAATTGAGGCTCATCAGGCGGTAGATAACTATAACTTTGCAATATCCGACGAAGTGGCAGATCTTCTTGCGGTGAGACAAGCAGATGATATGGCTGTTATGTTGATCGTGAATATTCAAGAGGAGCAATTGTTTTTGAACTTGAAAGCTCCCGTCCTCCTGGCTCCTCATTCTCAGCAAGGATGTCAGTATATTATCCATGACCAGGAACTACCGATCCGGCACCTCCTTCAACGGAAGGAGGAGTGAGTTATGCTCGTTCTGAAGCGTAAGCTGGGGGAGTCTGTAATGATTGGAGACCAGATTCAGGTTCAAATTTTAGGCATTGAGGGTGATCAAATCAAACTTGGATTTGTGGCACCCAAAGAAGTTCAAATACTACGCCAAGAGCTTTATATCGGAATTGCCTCCGAGAATAATGCAGCAAGAGAACAACCTAGTGTCATTCAACCGGAGCAAATCTTGAACCTGCTTAAGAACTTTAAAATGTAATGCCATATTACAATTTAGGTGGGGTTGGAATGAATATTAATCCAATAGGCAAGGAATCACCGGTTCATCATTTTAGGGGAGCTATGGCAAGGATCAATTCTGACGAACTAGCTCAGACAAGCTTAGCTACACGGAGCCTAGATTATAAATCCTTAACCGATGAAGAGAAATTAAGTCTTGAAGAAGAAATCAAAAAGCTAAATCACTCGATAGCTTCTTCCGGTAAGCATTTGCAATTCAAGTACAATGAAGATGCCGCTCAGTTGTATGTTGAAATTATTGATTTGGAAACGAAGGAAGTCCTTTCTAGCTTGCCGCCGGAGTTTTTGGTGGATCTATCTATCAAAATGAAGGAACTAGTCGGAATGTTTTTTGATGAGAAAATCTAAAGAAAGGTGTGATTCGATATGGGAATTAGTTTAATGGGTCTAGCATCGGGTCTAGATACTGCTGAAATTATTAGCAGTCTGATGAATATAGAACGTATTCCATATAATAATTTAGAAAATAAGAAAACAAATGTTACTAACACTAAAAGTGTATTCAACAATATCAACTTAAAGCTAAAGACACTGCGCGATGCCGCAACCAATTTGTCTGATTTGGACTCTTTTAACTTAAGTGGAGCTGTTAGCTCAGATGCAACAAAACTTGCAGCAACTGTCGGGGATAATGCACTTAATGGTAACTATTCTGTAGAGATCATTCAGTTGGCGAAGCAACAGGTGAATGCGACAGGATCCTTCCAAGTAAAAGAAGCTAACGGAGATGCAAAGTCATTCAGTAATTCAGACTTGCTTGCTGCCCAGAGTATTAAAATCGGCGGTACTGGTCTTAATTTAGATAATGTTGAATTAGTAGGTAAAACTTTTGATGAGGCTCTCGTAGAAATATCGAAACAAATTAACAAGCAATTTGGTGAAGATGTTCAAGCTTCTATAGTTCAAACTGCTGAAGGTATGAAGAGTTTAGTGGTAACAGCTAAAGAATCCGGGAAGACGATTGATATGGAAGGTACGGGGGCTTTTGCCCTTCAATCCAAAGTAACTTCACAATTAGCTAAAATTAAAGTCAATGGAATCGAAGTGGAAAGCTCCAGTAATTCTGTGAAGGACGCGATCCCTGGTGTCACACTGAATTTGTTGGCTGAGAATACCACAGTAAATGTGGAAGTAAAGCAGGATGTCGATAAAATTGCGGCAAAGGTAGAAACCTTTGTTAATGCATATAACGATGTGGTCAACCTTATTCGTGAAAACACCAAGAAGTTGACTAATGAAAAAAATGCCGATGGTTCCTACAAAAATTTTAGGACAAATCTTCAAGGGGATTCATTATTAAGAGATCTCCAGAGAGAGTTATATGACATCGTAAGCAGTGTTAAGGGTGCTTCTGAAAATGATGCGCTTTTTATGATTGGTCTTGAGATAGATAAAGGTGTAAAGACTGCTGCATTAATGACGGGAAAGCTGGACTTTGATAAGGAGTTATTTAAAGAAAAGTTAACGGCTGATCCGAGTATGGTTGAGCAGTTGTTCAAAGGTGATCAAGGACTTGGCTCCGTAGCCAAAGATCGCTTGAATGATTGGACAAAGGCTAATGGCTTGCTAGCCTCTCGTATGGAAGGCTATGATACAGAGATTAAGTTTATTAATGAACAGATGGAGAGCATGAATCAAAGATTGATTCTTAAAGAGGAAGCTTTGAAGAAGCAGTATGTTCAATTGGAAGTAGCTCTCTCTAAATTAAACAGTCAGAAGGAATGGATGGCCGGACAACTTAATGCTCTCACAGCTTCGAGTAAATCTTAGATTCTAATAGGAGATGAAAGTAATGGCCATGCAAAACATGTCAGCCTACCAAAGCTACCAGCGTAATAAATATGAGACGGCTTCGCCTCACCGCCTTACCTTGATGCTGTATAATGGCGCGGTGCAATTTGCCACTCGTGCTGAACAAGCTATTCAGGAGGGCAATGTTAAGGATACAAATACATTCATTCAGAAGACGCAGGATATTGTCTATGAATTGATGTCTTCTCTAAATGAACGTGAAGGCGGCGAGCTAGCCAGCAATCTTAAAAATATATATTTGTACATCGTTGATCGATTGGTTCAGGCAAACATAAGGAAAGAACAAAGTTATGTTGCTGAAGTCATTGTCCTGCTCAAAGAACTTCAATCTGCCTGGGAGCAGATCGGGAAGGAAGTTAGTCTTGGATAAGCAAAGGGAATCTTTTCTTAATAAGCGACAGAAGCTTTATGCCGCATTGCTTGAATGTGCACAGTCACAGTTGCGAGTGCTATCTTCTGAGGATATGGAAGATCGATATGGCGAGCCATTTCTACAATTAACACAGCAATGGGATCAAATTTGCGGTGAAATTGAGGCTTTGGATGAACTGGCTGGAGGCCTGACTGAGTCTTCAATTGCAGCTATAATGGAAGACATAGTTGGTATTCTGAATTTAATCGAACAACGTCTTCATGACTCTGTTAACGAAACAGGAGGGGATATGAAATCGGTAAGTGATCGAAAGCTAATGATGAACGCTTACTATGGTATGAACCGTAGAGGCCAAAGCTCTCTTTATTTTGATGAAAAAAAATAATTTTTTGATTTTAGGTATAAAGTTATATGAAAGTTTGACCGATATATTATTTAGGCCACAAGGATGTAGCCAATATAAACCAAATCACGGAGGATGATTACGATGGGAATGTTTATTAACACAAACGTTGGCGCGTTGAACGCTAACCGCAACTTGAACTTCAACAACACACAAATGGGTAAGACAATGGAGAAATTGTCTTCCGGTTTCCGGATTAACCGTGCAGCAGACGATGCAGCAGGTCTGGCAATCTCTGAGAAAATGCGCTTCCAAATCAACGGTTTGTCCCAAGCGCAACGTAACGCTCAAGACGGTATTTCCCTGATTCAAACAGCTGAGGGTGCTTTGACCGAAGTTCACTCCATGCTGCAACGTATTAACACATTGGCTAACCAAGCTGCGAACGGAACTTATGACACTACTGACCGTGCGAAGATCCAATTGGAAGTTACTGAACTTCTTGGAGAAATTGACAATATCGCTAAAACGGTTAACTTTAATGGTATTCAACTTTTGGGTGCTGGTGCGGCTACCGGTGCTACGCTTGCTACATCTGTCAGCTTCCAAGTAGGCGCTGATGCAAATACTACTATTTCTATTAGCCTTAAGAGCATGGCGGCTTCAGGTTTAGCTATTTCTGGTCTTTCAGTTGCTGGATCGAATGCCACTAACGCAAACAGCGCCATTGCAAAAATTAAAGCAGCAATTAGTACTGTTTCTGAACAACGTGCTACATTTGGTGCGGTACAAAATCGTTTGGAGCACACAGTTAACAACCTAGGCGTAATGGTTGAAAACTTGTCTGCTTCTGAATCCCGTATCCGCGATGCTGATATGGCTACTGAAATGACAGCATTCACAAAAAATCAAATTTTGGTACAAGCTGGTACAGCAATGCTGGCTCAAGCCAACTCTGCTCCACAAGCAGTGCTTAAGCTTTTAGGTTAATAATTATGTATAATAGAAAAGCCTCCTCTTGGAGGCTTTTTTGCTATACATAATTATCTTCAATAATCCGATAAAATAAGTAAACATGAAGGTAAGGAGTAATATTAATGCGCATTTTTATAGATGGGGAATATAAAGAAGAGCTTGAAATTTTGCAAGGACAAGTTTTTGATTGGTGGAAGGAGCAATGTTCCAAAATTAATAGTGCCGATAAATTTGTTTATTCTGTATCTATAGACGGACAAGTAATTTACGATAATTTTGATGAGAGTATCGCAGCTAATTTTTCCCGTATCGATGCATTAGATATACAAACTATAACAAAGCGAGAAAGTTTAATTGAAACAGAAAAATCTTTAGTTGAATATTTAAATAGATTTATACCTGCTATTTCAGAACTTTCGGGTTGTTTTTACGGAGAACTTACTGAGTATCATTGGGAGAAGTTTAGTTATTTTATTGAAGGATTAAGTTGGATATTGCAATCGGTTGAGTTTATACAATTAATAGTTGATGTTGAAATTGATCCAATTCATATTTTAACTATGCAGAAGTTAGAGAGTATCATCAAAGAGTTGGAGAGTAGTGTTGAGGAAGAACAGTATGTTATGATTGGTGATCTGATGCAGTACGAATTAATGCCGGTGTTAGAGAATTATAAAAGGAATATTACACTAACTGGAGAATTACAATGAACATATTGCAAACGAATTTGAATTTTTTACGTAATCAGTACCCAGAGGTTTTTGAAATTTTGGATAATGCTGATCCAACTCACACAAATGAGTATATTTCTTGTACTACTAAAAATAATGAACCAAACCTGGAAATTCAGGTAGAAGGCAAATCATATTTTTTACACAGTAAATATAATGCTAAGGATGAAGCTAAAAAATGGGTTCGCTCTATTCATCATAAAATGGTTGGCTTTAAACACTTATTAATTTTTGGAATAGGATTAGGCGATTTTTTAGAGGAAATACTTCTAACTACGGATGCAAAAGATATATTTATATTTGAACCAGACATTAATATATTCCGTGAATTAATCTACAGAAAAGATATTAGAGGTTTGCTATCAGATAGACGTATTAGAATGTTTGCTGTCGGTGGAGATGAGATAGTACAGTATCAGATAGCCATATTTTTGGCCGGTTACATTTCAGGGGAATTAATATCCGTTTCCCCGCTAATTTATGAAAAGTTATTTCCACAAATGATCAGAAGTTTTGACTCTATAGTAAAGGATGTGATTCTTAAGCAGATATCGACTTTTAATACCTTGAAGATATATCAGAATGAATGGTTGCTAAACATTTTGCATAATTTACCGCATGTACTTATGTCGACTTCAATGAAGAAATTGAAAGAAGTATGGCAAGGGCAAGATGCTACAGCGATTATTGTTGGTTCAGGTCCCTCATTAAAAGAGGACGTGCATTATTTAAAAGAACTGCGTGATAAATGTCTTATAATAGCGGCTGGATCTAGTATTCAGGCAATGAATCATTATGGAATACATCCACACTTTGTAGTTTCATTAGAAGGAAGCCATAATTACAATAAAGTATTCGAAAATGTAAATGTCTCGCGAGTTCCTCTAGTATATTGTACACAAACTTATCGCAAAGTTGTCGATAGCTATCAATCGGATAAGTTTGCTTCAAAAATTATGAATGATTGTATTACAGAGTATTTTGTTGATAAGGAAATTCCATCATATTTTGAAACGCCTACTGTGACTGGAACTGCAATGCAAATAGCTGATTACATGGGGGTATCTAAGGTAATATTAATGGGGCAGGATTTATCATTTCCGAATGATCAATACTATGCTCCTGGAGTGAATCATTTAAGTGAAGAGCGGAAAAAGTCAGATTTGTCTGTATCGGATATTAAAGTGAAAAATGTAAATGGAGGAGAAAATAGAACGAACCGGTCAATGCTTGTTCTTCAGAAAGGTGTAGAAATGACTGCTAGGGTATTGAAATCCAGAGGGATAGAGGTTATTAATACTTCAAAGAATGGAGCTGCACTTGAAGGAATTAATTGGATTTCAATGGACGCCTTAATTGAGCAATTACAAAAAAGTCCATTGCGAGAATTTAACATCTCGAGATTTGCTGATGTTCAAAATAAAGAAGAGCTAGTAAGTAGTTTGGAAAAATTAAATTCTAGATTTCAAGAAACGCAAATAGCATTGTCCAAAATGGATCAGCATGTTGTGAAAATAATTAACTCTTTAGAAAAATTGGATGAGGCTGTTCGTAAAAGGAATATGAATGCTGTAAATAAAGCATTGCTTAATGTAAATAAATTATGGAACTGGATTTCTAGACAAGATATTTTTAATGTATTCTATAAGTTTTCCTTAAATAACTACATTAATGTTTACAAGAGATATATTCCAGAAATCATGGAGACTAAGGATACTATTGAGAAATCTAAGCTTATTATTACTCATTTAGGGGCCTTAATCAGACAAATAAATGAGTTTAATCCAATTCTGACAACCTCTATTGAAAGCTTACAGATCAATCTTAAAGATATCATTATTAATAAGAAATTTAATTAGTATTTACATTTTTGTTGGCTGGAGGCAAACATGACTAAACCATTCATTCAAATTGGTGATCGGAAAATTGGTGAAGATTATAAACCTTTAGTTATAGCTGAAATTGGGATTAATCATGAAGGAAGTCTTCAAGTTGCTAAGCAGATGGTGGATGCTGCTTATACTGCAGGAGCGGAAATCATTAAGCATCAAACTCATGTTGTAGACGACGAGATGAGCCCCGATGCAAAAAAGGTGATTCCAGGAAATACAGATGTATCTATATATGAAGTTATGGCTCGATGTGCATTAAGCGAAGCTGATGAACTGGAATTAAGGAAATACACCGAATCATTGGGCTTAATATTCTTAAGTACTCCCTTTTCTAGAGCTGCAGCAGATAGACTTCAAAGAATGGGGGTTCTTGCCTATAAGATAGGTTCAGGTGAGTGTAACAACTATCCATTGATTGAACATATAGCTTCATTTGGTAAGCCAATGATTATTTCTACAGGAATGAATGATATTAATAGTGTCAAAAAGACGGTCGAAATTGTGGAAAGGTTTGATGTTCCTTATGCTCTTCTCCACTGTACCAATGTATATCCAACGCCTCCTTCCCTAGTACGTTTGGGTGGAATGCAGGAACTTCAAAAGGCTTTTCCGAGAGCTGTTATTGGGCTTTCTGATCACACTCTTAACAATAATGCTTGTTTAGCAGCTACTGCACTGGGAGCATCAATCTTGGAACGCCATTTTACTGATTTTAAGGATAGACCGGGTCCAGATATTATCTGTTCGATGGATCCGTACGACCTAAGACAACTAATTGAAGGAAGTGCGGAAGTTGCATTAATGAGAGGTGGAGAAAAAAAGGCAGCAGCAGAGGAAAAACTGACCATTGATTTTGCATTTGCTACCGTAGTTACTATTGAAGATGTTAAGGAAGGAGAATTGTTCACAAAGGACAATCTTTGGGTAAAGCGTCCTGGGACGGGAGAGATTAAAGCAGAACATTATAATGATATTCTAGGAAAGCGGGCAAGTCGAGATATAGCTAAAGATAGGCATTTGATATGGGGAGATGTGGAGTAACAGAAAGAGGAGTTTGTATGAAAAAAATCGTATTTGTAACAGGAACGAGAGCTGATTACGGTAAGCTAAAGTCTCTAATGAAAAAGGTAGAGGAGCATCCAAAATTTGAACTTCACATTTTCATTACAGGAATGCATCTTCTGTCTAAGTATGGAGCTACTTATCAGGAAATAGAAAAAGACGGTTATATAAATATTTATAAATTTGTTAACCAGAAACTCAATCAACCTATGGACATAACCCTTAGTAATACAATATTGGGCTTTAGTAATTACGTTTCTGAAATTGATCCTGATCTGATTGTAGTTCACGGGGATCGTATTGAGGCTTTGGCAGGAGCTATTGTAGGGGGAATAAATAATATCCAAGTAGCACATATAGAAGGTGGAGAGGTTTCAGGTACAATTGATGAATCAATTCGACATGCTATTACAAAATTCTCCCATATTCATATGGTTGCAAATGAAGAAGCCAAAAACAGGGTTGTGCAGTTGGGAGAGAAGATGGAGACTATTTATGTCATTGGTTCACCTGATATAGATATTATGTTTTCTAATGAACTGCCTACTGTAACTAAGGTCAAACAAAGGTATGATATTCAATTCGAAGAGTATGGTATTTTAATGTATCATCCTGTAACTACTGAGATTAATCAACTAAAAGAGAATATTAGAGAGGTAGTAGACGCAGTTATTAAGTCAGATAAGAAATATGTAATTATTTATCCTAATAATGATGAGGGTAGTCAAATAATTCTTAACGAATATACCAGAATGGAGCAAAATGACAACTTCAGGATATTCCCATCTATTCGTTTTGAATATTTTTTAACTTTGTTAAGTAATGCTGACTTTATTATTGGAAATTCAAGTGCAGGTATAAGAGAGGCTGAGGTTTATGGCGTTCCTGCAATTGATTTAGGTAGTAGACAACAAGGGAGATATGACCCCAATAAGAGTAAGAGCATCATTCATACAGAGGAAAATGTATTTGCAATTTTATCAGCAATTAGAACAGTATCAGGATTGAAACTCCGTAAAAAATCATCGTTTGGAAATGGTGATAGTGCAGAAAAATTTATGCGTATTATTGAAGAGCAGACTTTATGGGAGAGAAGTCCACAGAAGAACTTTGTTTCACTAAGTACTCATAGTTGAAATAGAGGTAGATCAAATGTCATCATTAAAAACATTAGCTATTATAACCGCCCGTGGGGGATCTAAGGGAATTCCGTTAAAAAATATTAAATTGTTAAATGGCGTTCCTATGATTAGTTATACTATTGAAGCTGCTCTTAAATGTCATTGTATTGATGAGGTGCTAGTATCAACTGATCATGATGAAATTGCGTGTATCTCTCAAACTGCGGGAGCGTTGGTTCCATTTATAAGGCCTAAAGAGTTATCTACAGATCATGCGAAGAGTATTGATGTAGTTGCTCATGCGATAGAATATTACGAACGAATAAATAGCTGTTCTATAGATCATATTATACTATTACAGCCAACATCACCTCTTAGAACTGCTGAGGATATTGATGCAGCTTGGAGAGTTTATCTCGAAATGAGCGCAGATTCTTTACAGAGTGTTGTTGAGGTTAATGATCATCCGTATTATTTAAGAAAAGTTAAGGATGGGCTTTTGATAAACTACGATAGTAATGATTATAAAGAAAATTTAAGAAGACAGGATCTGGATAAGATATTTAGAGTAAATGGAGCAATCTATATTGCAAGAAGAGATCTAATCATGAATAAAAAGACTTTCGTGGGGGAAAAAAACGCGGCATATATTATGAGTAAAGAAAAGTCGGTAGATGTCGATGATAACTTGGATTTTTCATTAGCTGAACTTATTGTCCACAACAACTCTTAATTAATGAGGTATGCAATGTGAAAAAGAAAATAAATGTGTTACATATTGCAAGTTTTATAGGAAATATAGGTGACAATGCAAATCATAAGGGCTCTAAATTACTTCGTGATAAGTTTTTAGACTACGAGTTTATAATCACAAGAAAAGAAATCAGAGGATTTTATTGGGGGGAATGGATATTTAATTCGGATAAATTTGTTGAAGAAGCAAATGAATATGATCTGATAATGATTGGTGGGGGAAATTATTTTGAATTGTGGGTAAGTGAGTCAGAAACAGGTACTTCTATAGATTTAGGAATAAAATATATGAAGAGGATAAAAACCCCAATATTATTCTATTCATTAGGTTGTGATTTGGGTCAAGGTGTACCGGAAGAGAACATAAATAAATTTAAGGTTTTTTTAGATTATTTATGCAGTAATAAACGATACTTCGTTAGTGTGCGGAACGATGGGGCGTTAGCAAATATCAATTTTTTATATGGACAAAGATACATCGACAGCATATCGGAAATACCTGATGGGGGTTTCTTTACGGCTATTGAAAACATCGAACATATTGAAATTGAAAAAAATAAACTAAATATAGTTATTAATGTTGCTGGTGATATGCAAGATGTAAGATTTTCAACCCAATCTGGCCATATCTCTTACAAGCAATTTACAAAGAGGTTTGCTCATACAATTGAGTTAGTAAAAGAGTATTATTGTGATGAAATAAACGTTATATTTGTGCCGCATATATTTAGGGATTTAAAAGTTATCTACGATGTTATTAATGAAATGAATGATAAATTTAGAAGACAGTACGTTAAGGTTGCACCTTATTTAGTTGGGGATCAGGGGCATGACTATATCTTCTCTTTATATAACCAAGCTGATCTAGTACTAGGAATGCGGTTCCATTCTAATGTATGTGGGTATGCACTTAAGAAGAATGTGATCGGATTAGTAAATTACCCCCAAGTTAAAAACCTTTATTCGGATATTTCTTCGGATGAATACGTGGAAATTAATACAGAAGGGTTTGAGACTAAACTATTAAGTATGATATTAGAGCATTTATCGAACCAGAGTAAATACGTAGATGTATCCCAGAAAATTGTCGAACAACTACAAGTGAATGCTAGGAATGAATACACGAAGCTAAACCAGTGGTTAGAAGCCAACTTAGAAGGTGAAGAAAATGAATAGTAAAATTCAGTTTTGCAAAAAATGTGTTATGCCCAATACTAGGCCAGGGATTAGCTTTGACGAAAGCGGTGTCTGTGAAGCTTGCAATAACTATGTTAAGAAAAAGCTGGTTGATTGGAATAAAAGATATGAGGAACTAGAGAGTCTATGTAGCAAATATAGAGGGATTAATGGGGATGGGTACGATTGTGCAGTTGCAGTATCAGGGGGAAAAGATTCCACCATGCAAGTCTACGTAATTAAAGAATTACTTGGAATGAATCCATTGTTGATTTCTGTCGATAATTGGAGTTGGACCGAAACTGGTTTAAAGAATAAAGCAAATATATCTGAGGCTTTTGGTTGTGATATTCTAAATTTTTCCTTGAATAAAAAGGTTGGGAAAAAGATGCTTCTCAAAGGATTAGAAAAGCTGGGATCGCCCACATGGTATGTGGATGCAGCGATCTATTCCGTTCCTGTGAAATTATGCATGCAAATGGGGATACAGTTACTTGTTTATGGAGAAAACGTGAACTATGAATATGGCGGTTCACAGAAGCAAGAAACGTATTCAGCAAAAGAGATATTCTCTAATGATGTAGTTAAGCCAATCGATTGGAGTGAATGGCTTGAAGATGGTATTACAATGAGAGACTTATACAGTATTAAACAACCGACACTAGATGAAATGGAAGAAAAAGGGCTTGAACCTATTTATTTATCCTACTTTATCGAATGGGATACTCATCATAACTATGAAGTTGCAAAAAGACTGGGATTTAGACATATGGAGCATGAGTGGATCAGAGAGGGCACAATAGAGAATTATAATCAAATAGATAGTCCTGCTTATCTAATAAACCAATGGTTTAAATATCCCAAATTTGGACATTCAAGTACTACTGAGATGGCTTCAAGATATATTAGATCTGGGAGAATGGAAAGAGTGGAAGCTATAAAACTAGTTTTAGAAAGAGATCATAAGTTAGACCAGAAAGTTTTGGATGATTACTGTGAATTTGTAGGAATTACTATAAAGGAATTCTGGCAAATTGCAGATCAGTGGTATAACAGGGAATTATTTGAACAAGATAAACTGGGTGTCTGGCATCAGAAGTTTAAATTGAAATAGATCGGATTAACTGCTCTCGCCTTTACGATCCGTGCTGCTTCATAGTTTTGAGTTGATCATACATAACCGACGTTAAGCACCAAGAACTACACTTTCGTACTCGCAGTCACCTTCATTAGAGTAGGTGCCATATTTACATGAGCTAATGTAACCTGTCTCAATTTTCACCCAAGATTAACCTACAGTAAGATCCTGTATGACAATTCTGCACATAGTGATAGTAATTACACATGTTCATCGACAAGATTTTACAATAAAAATACAATAAAACCTTTTCTTTGGCAATTGACATTGGAGAAGTTTGGGTGGTATAGTCAGACATGTGGACTTGGTTTCAGGGCTCACACTCTTATTTGATAATGAAGGGAATGTTAGTGCATGCAAGGTAAAGTGAAATGGTTTAACGCAGAGAAGGGTTATGGCTTTATTGAAACTGAAGATGGCGCAGACGTGTTTGTACACTTCTCGGCTATTCAATCCGAAGGCTTCAAAACGCTGGAAGAAGGACAAGCTGTAGAGTTCGAGATCGTTGAAGGCGCTCGCGGACCGCAAGCGGCTAACGTAATCAAATTATAATCATCCGGCAGAGCCGACCTACATATAACGGTACGATGGTTAACAATTGAAGATTCGCTAGCACAGACCCTGGGGAAACCCGGGGTCTTTATTTGTTAAGTAATTGACCATAACTGATACTTAGGGGGAGGGGATGTATAACCATGGCTAAAGAATATGAATTTGCTATGGCTGGACACCCGAATATTTATAATGGGGAACATCGGGATTTGAAGATATATTTTACTGAGCCAGAAAATGGGGCTAACGAAGAAACGGGTTTATTATTATTTATTGCAGGTTACGGTGGAAATGCGAATTCTAATGTTTACATAAAAATGCGAAAGCAATTTGCTGATACCTATAATTTGATTTGTATTCAGTGCGATTATTTTGGTTATGAATTCATGCAAGCGCAGACTCTTAAAGAGGATATTGGAAACTTCAATGATATGTCGATTATGCAAGCGCTAGATAACATTACAGCTGTTCTAGTTGTCATTTCTATTTTGAAGGAGAACAATCTTTCTTTTAATGAAAAAAAGATCATTTGCTATGGTCAATCGCATGGTGGTTATCTTGCTCTTCAATGCAATAGATTTGCACCTGATCTTTTCTCATTAGTTATTGATAATTCTGCATATATTTATCCTGTTTATCTACAAGCAAATCGTCACTTACCTGCACAAAACTTGGTATTTGATTATCTAGTCAAACGAATTAACCTTGATCACTCACTTTTGCAATTGCCAATTATTTATGAAAAATTCAATAATCGAGCATCTATTGCATGCTTTCACGGCATTCACGATAGCATGGTGAGTTATTTAGATAAAGAACGTTTTTGTAATAGTATTGAAAACTGTACTTTGTATCTCATAAAAGACCCATCACTAACCGGTGGGATATTTTCATCTACTGAGCATGGACTAGGAGCCGACTTCTTGAAGCTGTTTGAGTGGGTAATTAATAATTGCAAGGTGGAAAAAGAAGGGCCATTTAATTTGCCTAATGTAAACATTGAGACCAAAAGGCAAAAATACTCTTTTAATTACTCATCAGGGCTAGTGGCGTTCGAAGTAATATCGGAGTAAATATTTCACCCTTTACTCACCGTTTACACTTTTTACATTGTGTTAACACCATGGTATAATGAAGGTGCAAAGCAAAGGAGGAGTGCCCTATGAATTTTAGTATTCGTGGACAGCAAATTGAAGTGACTGAAGCACTGCGAGATTATGTGGACAAGAAGCTCAGTCGACTTGATAAGTATTTTGAAGCACCCCCTACCTCAGAAGGCTACGTCACTTTGAGTGTCGTACGCGGTTTGCATACGGTGGAGGTAACGATTCCTTTGACCGGCGTTATGCTTCGCGCTGAGGATCGAAGTGATGACATGTACGCATCGATCGATGCCGTCGTGGACAAGCTCGAACGCCAAATACGCAAGCATAAAACGAAGATCAACCGCAAGTTTCGTCAAGAAGGCAGCCTGAAGAGCCTGTTTGTTGAGAATGGCGCTTCCGTGGCGGTAGACGAGGCGGATAACGATGATCTGGAAGTCGTCCGCACGAAGCGGTTTACCATGAAACCTATGGACGTGGAAGAAGCGATACTGCAAATGAATATGGTCGGCCATAATTTCTTTGTATTCTCTAACATTGATACTAAAGAATTGAATGTCGTCTATAGACGAAATGATGGGAAATATGGTTTGATCGAGCAGGATTAGTATAGCGTATCCAATCATGACGATTGTATGAATGACCTGGTAATTCTTGCAATTGAACTTAAGGACACGAGCCTTATCCGCCCGCGGATAGGGCTTTTTTTAGATAATAGAGCGTTATGGGGATGGAAGCCTGAATTTCCTGATTTCACAGGGAAATCTACCATTCAAAGCGTTATGTCTACAATGAAAATATGTCGATTGACGTTGGCTGGTATTATGAAATAGAAGTGCGGAATCGCCGCTGGAAACGTGATGACGCGTGTTGCGGCATGCCTTACAAACTGTTACAATTTAGGTAAATCATTTGTTTTGCCGTGAAAGGGGTTAACTATGCTAGGAATAGTGAAGAAGATATTTGGCGACACGAATGAACGTGATGTCAAACGTCTTATGAAGACGGTGGACTTTATCAATACATTGGAACCGAAATTTGAGGCGCTATCGGACGAGCAGCTGCAAGGGAAGACGGCCGAGTTCCGCGAGCGGATTGAGAAGGGCGAAACGCTGGATGAGCTGCTTCCTGAAGCGTTTGCAACGGTAAGAGAAGCTTCACGCAGAACGTTAGGGATGCGTCATTTTGACGTACAGTTAATCGGGGGGATGGCTCTCCATGAAGGCCGCATTGCCGAGATGAAAACCGGTGAAGGGAAGACATTGGTTGGTACCTTGCCGGTTTATTTGAATGCGCTCCTCGGTCAAGGCGTTCACGTCGTAACGGTCAACGATTACCTGGCTCAGCGAGACAGTGAGCAAATGGGGCAGATTTATAATTTCCTCGGTATGACCGTTGGGGTGAACCTCAGCGGAATGGAGCATTCCGATAAGCAGGAAGCTTACGCATGCGACATTACTTACGGAACGAACAACGAATTCGGCTTCGACTATTTGCGCGACAACATGGTTTTGTATAAAGAGCAGATGGTTCAGCGTCCGCTTTATTTCTGTATCATTGACGAGGTGGACTCGATTCTCATTGACGAGGCGCGTACACCGCTAATCATCTCTGGACAAGCTCAGAAGTCGACAGAGCTGTATTTCGCAGCCGACCGCTTCATTAAGAAGCTTGTGCCTGAAGAAGATTTTACGGTTGATATTAAAGTAAAAGCTGTATCGTTGACGGAGAAAGGGGTCGCCAAGGCGGAACGTGCTTTTGGAATCGACAACTTGTACGATCATGCCCATATCACCCTGAATCACCATATCGTACAAGCGCTGAAGGCGAACGTTATTATGCGTCGTGACGTAGACTACGTCGTGACTGAGGACGAGGTCGTTATCGTCGATGAGTTCACGGGCCGCTTGATGGCTGGACGCCGTTATAGCGAAGGGCTGCATCAGGCGATTGAAGCGAAGGAAGGCATCGAGGTTCAGAATGAGAGCATGACGCTGGCGACGATTACGTTCCAGAACTATTTCCGGATGTATCGCAAGTTGGCAGGCATGACAGGTACGGCGAAGACTGAGGAAGAGGAGTTCAAGAAGATCTACGGTCTTGAGGTTCTTCAGGTTCCTACGAATCGTCCGAATATCCGTATTGATATGCCAGATGTTGTCTATAAGAGTGAGGAAGGTAAATTCCGGGCTGTTGTCGAGGAAATCGTGAAGCGGCACAAAGATAATCAGCCGATCCTGGTAGGTACGGTGTCGATTGAGAACTCTGAGCTGCTGTCCGAGCTGCTTAAGCGCAAAGGCATCAAGCATAAGGTGCTCAACGCGAAATATCACTCGGAAGAAGCTGAAATTATTTCACGCGCGGGTGAGCCAGGCTCCGTTACGATCGCCACGAACATGGCTGGTCGCGGTACGGACATTTTGCTTGGCGAGGGTGTGGCCGAAGTTGGCGGATTGCATATTATCGGTACCGAGCGCCATGAATCGCGCCGGATCGATAACCAGCTTCGCGGACGGGCTGGCCGCCAAGGCGACCCGGGCTCCACGCAGTTTTATTTGTCGCTTGGCGATGAACTGATGAAGCGTTTTGGTGCGGATAACGTGCTCAATATGATGGAGCGCCTCGGATTTGAAGAGGATCAGCCCATCGAGAGTAAAATGATTACCCGCGCGGTTGAATCCGCCCAGAAGCGGGTCGAGGGGAATAACTTCGACGTTCGTAAAGTCGTTCTGCAATATGACGACGTCATGAACCAGCAGCGCGAAATTATTTATAAACAGCGCCGCGAGCTGCTCGAATCCGATAACATTAAGCAAATCGTGATTGATATGATCAAACCGGTCATCGAACGGGTAGTCGAAGCGCATACGGCGGATGAAATTCCAGAGAACTGGGAGCTGCAGGACGTAGCTGACTATATGAATGCCAAGTTGCTGGATGAAGGCGCGATTACGAAAGATGACCTATGGGGCAAAGAGCCAAGCGAGATGATCGAGTTTGTATTCGATAAAGTGATGACCAAATACGATAAGCGCGAGGAAGCGCTTGGGCCGGAAATGGTTCGTGAATTCGAGAAGGTTATTGCGCTTCGTGCCGTTGACAGCAAGTGGATGGATCACATCGATGCGATGGACCAGCTTCGTCAAGGGATACATCTCCGCGCATACGGCGGTACCGATCCGCTTCGCGAATATCAATTCGAAGGCTTTGAAATGTTCAATCAGATGGTAGCCAGCATTCAGGAAGAGGTTGCCACATATATTATGAAGGCGCATGTCGAGAGCAACCAGGAGCGTCAGGCGGTCGTGGACGAGAGCAAGATCTCCACGAGCGGCGAGCCTACTGAGAAGCGCCCGGTTCAGCGCGGTGAGCAAATCGGACGCAATGATCCATGTCCTTGCGGCAGCGGCAAGAAATATAAACACTGCCACGGACAGAACGCGTAAGCTAGCCAAGGATTTGGCGCAGGGCATAGAATAGCATTCTGATACTAAGGCTAGGGACATTGCTTTTGTTTAGAGACATGAGCATACCTTAAGTACAATTGGGAAGGTGAATGAACAACGATGATCGACCCGAACATCAAGCAGGATATGCGTGAAATCGCGAAGAAACTATCCAACCTTAGGGGGTCTCTTTGACTTAGATCTCAAGCATGAAATGATTGCAAACTTCGAAGAGAAGATGGCCGCTCCGGACTTCTGGGACGATAATGATAAGGCTCAAGGAGTAATTTCAGAGCTGAATGCCATCAAGTCCTCGGTGGATCAGTATGAAACGCTGCAGCAGGAGTACGATGATACGGCGATGATGGCCGAACTCGCTGAGGAAGAGGGCGATGAAGATCTCGCCGCCGATATCGGCGGCTCCATCGACGCCTTGCTCAAGAAGCTGGAGGATTTCGAGCTTCAGCTTCTGCTGAGTGCGCCGTACGATAAGCTGAATGCGATTCTTGAGCTGCACCCTGGAGCCGGGGGCACCGAGTCGCAGGACTGGGGCCAAATGCTGCTGCGGATGTACACCCGCTGGGCGGAGAAGCACGGCTTCAAGGTCGAGACGCTGGATTACTTGCCAGGTGACGAGGCAGGAATCAAGAGCGTGACATTGCTGATTAAAGGGTACAATGCCTATGGCTACCTGAAGGCGGAGAAAGGGGTACATCGCCTGGTGAGGATCTCCCCATTCGATTCTTCGGGCAGAAGGCATACCTCTTTCGTATCCTGCGATGTCGTGCCGGAAATTACGGATGATGTGGATATCGAGGTTCGGACAGAGGATCTGAAGATCGATACTTACCGGGCTAGCGGAGCCGGTGGACAGCATATTAATACGACGGATTCCGCAGTACGGATTACTCATATCCCTACAGGGATTGTCGTGACTTGTCAGAACGAGCGATCCCAGATTAAGAACCGCGAGCAGGCGATGACGATGCTCCGTTCCAAACTATATGAGCGGAAGCTCGAGGAACAGCAGAAGGAACTGGACGAAATTCGCGGTGAGCAGTCGGATATCGCTTGGGGCAGCCAGATTCGGTCTTACGTGTTCCATCCTTACAGTATGGTAAAGGATCATCGTACTTCGGTGGAGACCGGGAATGTTGGAGCCGTTATGGACGGCGAGCTCGATCCGTTTATCGATGGATATTTGCGCAGCCAAATCCGGACGGAATCTAACAATTAATCGATCGATTCTAGAGATGAATTCCTACACCAGCATAATCATATGCGTGTAGGAATTTTTTTGGAGTAAAGTAAGGAGGAGTATTGTGCCACCAAAGTCACATAAACGCAGGCCGAGTGATTACATTCCTTTAAACGGCCCATTCCGCCATGCGCTGGATACGCTGATGATCCTAATCGGGTCTTTTATTATGGCCATGGCCTTTAATTTGTTTCTCGTTCCGAGCGATATCGCATCTGGCGGTGTTTCGGGGCTATCGATCATTGCTAAGTCGCTTTTTAATATCGAACCAGCCTATACCCAATGGGCGCTGAACATTCCGCTGTTTGCTGCAGGATACGTATTGCTTGGGCGGTATTATGCGCTCCGTTCCTTGCTGGGCACGGTAGTTCTGCCGCTGTTTGTTTTTCTGACCAGAGATTGGATTGCGTTTACGACGGATCCGCTGCTGGCTTCCCTGTACGGGGGCATTGGCGTCGGATTAGGCCTGGGGCTTGTATTTCGGGGGCGAGGTTCAACCGGTGGACTATCGATTTTGGCGCAAATCATTCAAAAGTACAGCGGTCTCAGTCTTTCGCTTTGCGTGGTGCTGATGGATGGACTGGTCATTGTGCTGGCAGGCTTCATTTTGTCGCCGGAACGGGCGCTGTACGCTTTGATCGGCTTATACATTACAGGCAAATTCATTGACGTGATTGAGCTCGGCTTCAACTACACGAAGGTAGCCTATATTATCGCGGATAAGACGGATGAGATCACAGAGGGGATATTGCACCACTTGGATCGGGGGTTGACCAAGCTGTCCGCTCAAGGCGGCTATACCGGGGATGATAGAACGGTGCTGATGGTCGTGGTTGGGCAGAGTGAGGTGACGCGTCTCAAGACGCTAGTTCAATCGATTGAACCTAAGGCATTTGTCATTATATCGAATGCTCACGAGGTGCTCGGCGAAGGCTTTTCATTGGGAAAAGGCAGCAAACAGAATGAATGATGTAGGGAAGAATCCAGGCGGCATAACGCTTAGCTCGGGTTCTTTTTTCTTTGTTGGGGCTTTGGGTGTGAGTTCTAGAATTTTTGTGGCTATTTAAATCAGTCTTAAGTGCAGGCTCAGAGAATATTCAGCTAGGGTGGATATGATGGTTTCAGCAATAAAATTATTAGGATAAGAAAGGTGGAATAGCAGATGAAAAAGCAAAGTGTTATTTTGGCGGGCAGCATCGTAATGGCGCTAGCTTTGACGGGAGGGACGTTTACTTCCCAAATCGCAAGCGCTGGGCTTGGCCGAAGATGAGCTGAAAGAAACGCTTAAATCCGCTGCTTCGTTGGCTGAGGTTGCCAAGAAGCAAGGGGTGGAGGTCAATACAGTAATTAACCTGCTTGTGAAGGCAGAGACAGAGCGGTTACAGGAGCAGCTCTCCGCTGGCCAAATGACTCAGGACAAGTATGACTCTCGAATTGCAGATTTGGTAGAACGCATAACCCAGCAGGTGAATGGAGAGTTTCCTGCCAAGCCGGAACGCAAGACGAAAAGCGAAGGATAGCAGCTAAAAAAGAACTCACGTCAGAAAGGAATCTCGTTCGAGATTCTTTTTTGTTTATGAGCGGCATAAAGAAGGTTTTAACCGTTCAGGGGGAGAGGAGTAAATTCCATGCTTCTAATGGGCCTGCGCGAGTAAGTATATTAACTGGAATTCATGTATTTAAGTGAAGCTATTTATCATTAAGTGTAGAATCAAATGGATTTCCCGTAGTTAAAAATGAAATTTACCGGAAGGTAGAGCGGATTGATATGACCTAGATACACGAAATACAGTTATCCATGAAAGCCGCCCCATCTTCTGAAATTAGATACATACAATCCAGCTAATTCTACAACAGTAGCAAACTTGACATGAAGTGACTTTATGAGGGAAGAAGGATACGAATCTAATCATCGTCAACTTCTTGGCCTGCTTCCGGATAACAATGATTTCCGCATAAATAATTATGCAATCTAGTTGTATTTATATAAGTATAATCGTATAATAATACATATTTTACTTTCGGAGCGCAAGTTAGCAGGGAACGCCTAGAGATATACCGAAATTGTAGGGAGAGGAAAGAGAGGTTATGACTGTGACTGATCACGTAAACGGAAACGGAAATGTAAAGTTGAGCGCAACCGCCAACGCTACGACCAACACAACGACGAACGCAACCATCAACGCAACCGCCAACACAGACGGACTCGGAAATTCGCAAGGACAGGCAAACAAAGTAAAAGTAGCTATCGTCGGTTCCACGGGGTATGGGGGCGTGGAGCTGATTCGTTTTTTATTGGGACATCCGCGGGTGGAGATCGTCTCCGTCATTTCGGCATCGAGTGCCGGTGTGCCAATTACGGATGGGTTTCCCCATTTAACGGACATCTTGGTGAGCGATTTGGACGGAGTCGATCCGGTCGAGATTGCTGAAAAATCCGATGTGGTATTTACTGCAACACCTTCCGGTGTAAGCAGTAAGCTTGTGCCACAATTGCTGGAAACGGG
>NZ_LT732548.1:713178-760861 GCF_900155685.1 Paenibacillus bouchesdurhonensis
CGGAAATTCGCAAGGACAGGCAAACAAAGTAAAAGTAGCTATCGTCGGTTCCACGGGGTATGGGGGCGTGGAGCTGATTCGTTTTTTATTGGGACATCCGCGGGTGGAGATCGTCTCCGTCATTTCGGCATCGAGTGCCGGTGTGCCAATTACGGATGGGTTTCCCCATTTAACGGACATCTTGGTGAGCGATTTGGACGGAGTCGATCCGGTCGAGATTGCTGAAAAATCCGATGTGGTATTTACTGCAACACCTTCCGGTGTAAGCAGTAAGCTTGTGCCACAATTGCTGGAAACGGGTGTTAAAGTCATTGACCTCTCCGGAGATTTCCGCATCAAGGACGGCTCCGTCTATGAGGCTTGGTACAAACACGATGCCCCGGATGAGCGGGTGCTGGAGCAAGCGGTATACGGACTATGCGAAATTAACGGCGACGATGCCAGCGGATCGGAATTCATTTCGAACCCGGGCTGTTACCCGACTGCGACGCTGCTTGGATTGATTCCGGCGCTAAGCGCGGGCTGGATCGATCCGGCATCGATTATTATCGATGCGAAGTCCGGGGTATCCGGTGCGGGCCGGGGCACGAATCTAATGACGCATTATGCAGAAATCAATGAGAATTTTAAAGCTTATAAAGTCAACAAGCATCAGCATATTCCGGAAATTGAGCAAAGCTTGACGCAAATTGCGGGAGAGCCGGTGACAGTAACCTTTACAACCCAATTGGTACCCATGACGCGAGGCATTATGTGCACGATGTATGCTCAGCTTAAAGGGGCTTATACCGATGAGGACTTAACTGAGCTGTATCGCCAGTATTATGAAGGCAGACCGTTCGTGCGGATTCGGGAGGCGGGCAAATGGCCAGCGACGAAGGAAGTGTTCGGTTCGAACTATTGCGATATCGGATTTGCGGCCGACCATCGCACGGGAAGATTAACGATCATATCTGTGATTGATAATGTTGTAAAAGGCGCGGCAGGTCAGGCCATTCAGAATTTGAATCTAATGATGGGTTGGGACGAGACGACGGGACTGAAGCTAAGTCCGATTTATCCGTAATAACGAGGGGAGAAGGTCATGGGAAAGGTTAGTAAGTTCACGGTAGTTACAGAGGGTACAGTTACAACGCCGCAGGGATTTCAAGCTGGAGGACTGCATTGCGGTCTGAAAAAAACAACGCGCAACGATCTCGGTGCGATCGTATGCGAAGTTCCTGCCGTAGCAGCGGCCGTATATACATTAAATGTGTTCCAGGCTGCGCCGCTTAAGGTGACGCGCGAAAGCATCGCCTCAAGCAGCCAGAGGCTGCGGGCGGTCATCGTGAACAGCGGCAACGCCAATGCTTGCACGGGCACACAGGGCGAGGAGGATGCCTATGCGATGCGCTCGGCTACAGCGGAAGCCTTCGGGCTGCGTCCGGAGGAAGTTGCCGTAGCATCGACAGGCGTGATCGGCGAGCTGCTGCCAATGGAGCGGGTGAACGCGGGAATTCAAGGCCTGCCGGCAGTATTAACGGCAGGAGCAGATGGTGCGGAGGAGTTCTGCCAAGCAATCCTGACCACCGATCTTGTGAAGAAGGAGGTCTGCGTAAAGCTGAACGTAAATGGTCGGGAAGTAAGCATCGCCGGAGCGGCTAAAGGCTCGGGCATGATTCATCCGAACATGGCCACGATGCTTGGCTTTGTAACGACCGACGCCGTCATTGAGCCCGAGGCATTGCAAGGCCTGCTCGGCATGACGACTGATGCAACCTTTAACATGATTACAGTAGACGGTGATACGAGCACTAACGATATGCTGCTGGCGATGTCGAGCGGGCTTGCGGGCAATGAGGCGCTGACGCCGGAGCATCCCGAGTGGGAGAGCTTTGCGGCAGGCTTCGGCTATGTGTGCGAGGTTCTCGCCAAGGCCATCGCTCGTGACGGGGAAGGAGCCTCCAGGCTCGTAGAGGTGAATGTGGAAGGGGCGGTCAGCGATCTGTCGGCGCGAGCCATAGCCAAGACGGTGATCGGCTCAAGCCTGGTGAAGTCCGCCGTATTCGGCGCCGATGCAAACTGGGGGAGAATTATCGCAGCGGTGGGCCGTGCGGGCGAGCCGGTGAACCCGGAAACGGTGGATATTTCACTGGGCAGCATTCCCGTGCTGACGGGCTCTCGCCCGATCCCCTTTGATGAGGAAGAGGCACTGATTTACCTGCAGGGCGACACGGTGGTTATCCATGTCCATCTGCATAATGGTGAAGGCCGGGCCACGGCTTGGGGCTGTGATTTGACCTACGACTATGTACGAATTAACGCAGCTTACCGTACCTAATTGTTTTTTTATTCAAGGACGTAAGGTGCAGATGCAATCATATTTTAATCCATGAGATTCGAAAGAGGGGTTTTGGAGTGATGAGAACAGCGTTGGATAACAGCAAGAATACAGGCGATCAGCTTAAGGCAAACGGTACGTTTGTCATGAAGTGTGGAGGCAGTACGCTCGCAGAGCTTCCGGATTCCTTTTTCGAGGATCTGGTGAAGCTGCAGGAGAACGGGGTGAAGCCGATTATCGTTCACGGGGGCGGGCCAGCGATTTCCGACAATCTTAGCAAGCTGGGCATTGAAACTAAATTTGTGAATGGTCTTCGGTATACGTCCGAGGAAGTACTGGATGTTGTGGAGATGGTACTTGCCGGAAGCATCAATAAGGGTATCGTACGGCGGATCGGGCAGTCCGGGGGCAAGGCTCTCGGCTTATCCGGCATAGACGGCCAACTGATTACGGCACAGCCCGTGGCGGCCAGCGCGGAGGTCGGTCTTGTCGGTGATGTCACCAAGGTTGATGGCACGCTAATTGAAGGCGTAGTGAAGCTTGGATTTATGCCGATCATTGCGCCCCTTGGCGTAGATGCGGATGGTCAACGCTATAATATCAATGCGGACACGGCGGCGGGAGCGGTAGCATCAGAGCTCGGAGTAGAGCGGATGATCGTGGTGACCGACGTGCCGGGGATTCTAAAAACTGTGAATGGTGAAAAAAGAGTGCTTCCTACGGTAACGGTTCAGGAAATCGAGGACATGATTCAGACGGGCGAAATCTACGGCGGCATGATCCCGAAGGTTCGCGCAGCCATTGCCTGCATACACGGTAAAGTGCAGGAGGTCATCATCGTGGACGGCAGCGAGCCGGGGATTTTGAGCCGTGTGCTGTCCGGTGAAGAAATCGGTACAAAAATTGTACGGATGCAGTAGCCTGCTATTTTAGACTGCGTTATATTAAATAGAGCGAAAGAATAGAGATGTTTATCCAAACGATAGGAGTTGACAAGCAATGGCACAAAGTGATCTTAGGGAAGCAAAAGCATCCAAGGCCGCGGACAAAGGAGCAAAAAGCGCGCTTTTTCCCAGCTACGCCCGCTATCCAATCAGTCTCGTCAAAGGACATGGCAGCTGGCTTTGGGATGATCAAGGGAATCGTTATCTCGACTTTATGAGCGGGCTGGCGGTCACGAACCTGGGGCATGCCCCAGAGAAGGTTACTGCTAAGGTAAAAGCGCAGCTGGATGAGCTGTGGCACGTATCGAATCTGTTCCAGATTCCAGGGCAGGAGCAGGCTGCGCAGCTGCTCACGGAGGTCACCTGTGCCGATGTCGTATTTTTCTGCAACAGCGGGGCGGAGGCGAATGAAGCTGCGATTAAGCTGGCGCGCCGTTACCACCAGAAGGTCAAAGGAACGGATCGTTATGAAGTGATTACCTTCGAGCAGTCCTTCCATGGGCGAACGCTGGCCACGCTGACGGCTACGGGCCAACAGAAGGTCAAGGAGGGCTTCCTGCCTCTGCCGGAAGGCTTCAAGACAGTGCCATTGCATGATATGCAGGCCCTTAAGGCAGCCATTGGACCGAATACCGCTGCGGTTATGCTGGAAATGATCCAAGCCGAGGGCGGCGTCTATCCGGTAGAGCCAGACTTCGTTCAAGAGCTGGTTGCACTCTGCAAGAAAGAGGGTCTTCTCTTGATCGTGGACGAGGTGCAGACGGGCATGGGGCGTACCGGCAAATGGTTTGCACATGAGCATTACGGCATGGAGCCGGATATTTTTACCTCGGCGAAGGGCATTGCGAGCGGACTTTCCGTCGGGGCGATGCTGGCGAAGGAATACTTACGTGAAGCGTTCACGCCAGGCAGCCATGCGACGACGTTCGGCGGCAACCCGGTAGCGGCGGCAGCTGTCGTAGCTACGATCGAGACGATGCTGGAGGACAGCATTCCGCAGCGTGCGGACGAGATGGGCAAATATTTGCACGAACGTCTCCAGGAGGCATTCCAGAATGAGCCATTCGTGAAGGCGATCCGTGGCAAAGGTCTGCTGATCGGCATCGAATGCGCCGAGCCGGTGGGGGATTTGGTCATCGAGGGCCAGAAGAATAAATTGCTGTTCGTGACGGCAGGGCCGAATGTCATCCGCCTGCTGCCCAATTTGAACGTGAGCCGGGAGGAGATCGATCAAGCCGTTGATACGCTGGCTGCGATTATTTCTGCCCATACATCCAAGGAGGAAGCGTAATATGAGTCAATCCCATGGAACGAAGCAAACCTTTAATCTGAGCGGTCGCGATTTCATTGAGCTCAGTGATTATACGACGGAAGAAATACAATATTTGATTGACTTGGCGGTGGAGATCAAGACGAAGCACAAGAAGGGGGAAGTTTATCATCCGTTAAAAGGAAAAACCGTCGGTCTTATTTTTGAAAAGTCCTCGACGCGGACACGGGTATCCTTCGAGGTGGGAACCTACCAGCTTGGCGGGCATGCGCTGTTTCTGAGCAAAAATGACATCCAGCTCGGCCGCGGCGAGACGATTGCCGATACGGCCGCGGTCATGTCGAGATACTTGGACGGTATTATGATTCGTACCTTCGGTCATGAGAATGTTGTGGATTTGGCGCGCTATTCGACGGTTCCGGTTATCAATGGGCTGAGCGATCAGGCGCATCCTTGCCAGGTGCTCGCTGATTTGCAGACCATTTATGAATATAAGGGAGCTTTAAAAGGTTTGAAGCTGGCTTATATCGGCGACGGTAACAATATGGCGCATTCCCTCATGATCGGCTGCGCAAAGCTTGGGGTGCATATTTCTGTAGCCAGCCCGGAAGGCTATGAGCCGGATGCGAAAATAACAGCCGAGGCTCAGCAGATCGCCAAGGAGACTGGAGCGGTTATTGAGGTTGTGCGCGATCCGAAGGCAGCGGTAGCGCAGGCTGACGTCATTTATACGGACGTTTGGGCGAGCATGGGCTTTGAGGAGGAGCAGAAGGCGCGCGAGGCGGCTTTTGCAGATTATCAGGTCAATGAAGAGCTTGTGCAGCATGCCAAGCCGGATTACTTATTTATGCACTGCTTGCCGGCCCATCGCGGAGAGGAAGTGAGCGAAGGGGTTATCGACGGCAAGAACTCGATTATTTTTGACCAGGCGGAGAACCGTCTTCATGCTCAAAAGGCTCTGATGGCGGCTTTGATCGGATAGGTCGTGACATACAATTTTTAGGAGGATCATTCATTATGGCAAAAAATAAAATCGTATTAGCCTACTCTGGCGGCTTGGATACATCGATTATTCTTAAATGGCTGAAAGAAACCTATGATGCTGAAATCATCGCCTTTACGGCAGATATCGGCCAAAAAGAAGAGCTGGACGGACTGGAAGAAAAAGCATTGGCAACCGGGGCTTCCAAAGTTTATATTGACGATCTGCGCGAGGAATTCGCCAAGGATTTCATTTACCCGATGTTCCAGGCCGGCGCTATGTATGAAGGACAATATTTGCTGGGCACAAGCATTGCTCGTCCACTGATCGCAAAGCGCATGGTTGAAATCGCGCGTGCGGAAGGAGCGATGGCAATTGCCCACGGCGCTACGGGCAAAGGGAATGACCAGGTCAGATTCGAGCTGGCAGCTGCAGGCCTGGCTCCGGAAATTGACGTAATCGCGCCATGGCGCTTAAGTGAGTTCCGCGACCGCTTCCCAGGCCGGGCTGAAATGATCGCTTATGCGGAAGAGAACGGCATTCCGGTAACGGCATCTGCCGCGAAGTCCTATTCGATGGATCGCAATCTGCTGCATATCAGCTATGAGAGCGGCGTTCTTGAGGATCCTTGGTTTGACGCCAGCGCTGCCGAGAGCAAGGATATGTATTTGCTCAGCGTGGATCCAGAGGATGCGCCGGATCAGCCGGAATATTTGGAGCTGGAATTCGAGCAAGGCAACTGCGTTGGCTTGAATGGACAGCGTCTTGATCCGCTCGGCGTGATGGATAAGCTGAACGAGCTGGGCGGCAAGCACGGCATTGGCCGGGTGGATATGGTGGAGAACCGCTTTGTCGGCATGAAGAGCCGCGGCGTATATGAGACACCAGGAGGTACGATTCTGTTCACAGCACATCGCAAAATGGAATCCCTTACGATGGATCGCGAAGTGATGAATCTGCGCGACAGCTTGATTACCCGCTATAGCACGCTCGTGTATAACGGCTTCTGGTTCGCTCCAGAACGTCTTGCTCTGCAGGCGCTTGTTACGGAAAGCCAGAAGAACGTGACCGGAACGGTTCGTGTGAAGCTGTATAAGGGCAATATTATCGCTGCGGGTGTCAAAAGCCCAGTCAGCCTTTATAATCCGGATATTGCTACGATGGAAGCCGATCCAACAGAAGCCTACGATCAAGGAGATGCAACGGGCTTTATCCGTTTGAACGCGCTGCGCCTGAAAGTAAGCTCCGGCGTGGAGCAAAGCGGCAAGTAAGAAGCAGCTGTAAGAAGCAGCTCTCTGGACAGATCGAGCAATTTTCCGAACAGACGGAGCGATACTCCAAATAGACAGAGCGAAACTCCGAATAGCTGGAGTGATTCTCCGAATAGCCGGAGCGACACTCCGAACAATGGAGCAGGTTATTGAAAGACTAATGCATCCGAAGTGAAGGCTTGTGGTGGCCTTTGTGACTGTTTTTCTGCCTCTTATAAATTTATGGGCCTCTACTATCCAAGAAGTTTGGGGAGTAAAAGTGGAACAGTGGTCGTAGGAACAAATTTACGCCGTCTTACTTGTCCCGAATCCATTGTAATAAATGGATTTATAGTAGTTAGTCTTTACGGTAAAGAGGGGAAAGTAGTTTTAAGTGGATTTCATGTCGTTAAAAGTAGGGAAACAGCTAATCATGGGATGGATTCTTGATTTAAGGGCATAGAATCCATCTGATTCCCTGAAGTATTCCTTAAGAGCGTAATTAGATACGTGAAATCCACTTAATGTATATCATTTTAGTATACGGCTGCTTAGTGTTCGGCTTTCTAGAGCATGGCAGTTGGTGTACAACACAGCTCAGTGGATGTCATCTAATGTTGAATAAAATATCTGGTTTATGACCGCTATGATCTTAGTGTGTAACATCTTGGTTTAAGACAGTTATATATACCTTAGTTGTTCAACCGCATAGCGTGCAAAAGTTTAGTGTGGACCATCTTAGTTGTCCAGTAACATAGTGAGACAGCCTAGTATATACAGAGGATCTTAGTTTTGAAAATTTGGGCGGAGTATATTCGAAACAGATCAGGTTTGATACAGATAAGGAGTGAATCAGGTGAGCAAGCTGTGGGGAGGCCGCTTTACGAAGCAGACCAACAAACTAGTTGAACAATATACTGCATCCATCGGGTTTGACAAGGCGCTGGCCGAGGAGGATGTGCAGGGAAGTCTGGCACATGTGACGATGCTGGCCAAATGTGGAATTGTACCTGAAGAGGATGCCGAGAAGATTAAGGAAGGACTGCAATCCGTGCTGCAAAAAATCCGCCGCGGAGAGCTGGAGTATTCCGTCTCGGATGAGGATATTCACATGAATATCGAGAAAAATCTGATCGAGGAGATCGGCCCGGTCGGCGGCAAGCTGCACACAGGCCGCAGCCGCAACGATCAGGTGGCGACGGATATGCATCTATATTTGCGCAAACGGGTCGTGGAATTTGTAGGCCTGCTGCACGATTTGCAGGAAGCCCTGATTGGACAAGCCAAAGCCAACCTGGACACCATTGTACCGGGCTATACCCACTTGCAGCGGGCTCAACCGATTCTGTTCGCTCACCATTTGCTGGCTTATGTCTCCATGTTCGGGCGGGATATTGAACGCCTGCAGGACAGTTACAAACGCATTAACGTTCTGCCGCTTGGCGCGGGAGCCCTTGCGGGAACGACCTTCCCGATTGATCGCCATTTCGTAGCTGAGCAGCTTCAGTTCGACAGCGTCTACGAGAACAGTTTAGATGCGGTCAGCGATCGTGATTTCATCCTGGAGTTTCTGGCGGACGCATCGATCTTAATGATGCATTTGTCTCGCTTGAGTGAGGAACTGGTCATGTGGAGCAGCACCGAGTTCCGCTTCGTCGAGCTGGACGACGCATTCTGTACGGGCAGCAGCATTATGCCGCAGAAGAAGAACCCGGACGTGCCGGAGCTTGTACGCGGTAAGACGGGCCGCGTTTATGGCAATTTGATGGGGCTCCTGACCGTCCTGAAATGTTTGCCGCTAGCTTACAATAAGGACATGCAGGAAGATAAGGAAGGAATGTTTGATACCGTAGCTACGCTGCAGGGAGCCCTGCAATTGTTCGCTCCGATGATTGCCACGATGAAAGTGAACAAAGAGCAAATGCGCGAAGCCGTGAACAAGGACTTCTCCAATGCGACGGACATCGCCGATTTCTTGGCGAACAAGGGCCTGCCATTCCGTCAGGCACATGAAGTCATCGGCAAGACGGTGCTGTATTGTATCCAGCACAATAAATACTTGCTCGATCTGTCTTTGGAGGAATTCAAGCAGTTCTCGCCGCTGTTCGACGACAGCATCTATGAGGTGCTCCAGCCTGAAACGGTCGTTAACGCCCGCAACGTTTACGGTGGTACGGCAACAGGTCAAGTAACAGCTGCGATCCGTCGGGCTGAGGAGAAGCTGCAGGCGACCGGACAATGGGTTCAAGAATATTTGGAAAAAAGCAAATAGATTTATTGCACATCTTGCGCTAATGTGCTGTAGCAGTTGATGCTTTAATCACTAAAGCGCTTAGTTTTTTAAAAGCACGAGCAGATTTTGTCCATGGGACAGAATCTGCTTTTTTTATATCGCGAACTAAGGTACTTGGTTTGGTACTGGTGCCCATGTGGCTTGTTGCTGGGCATGATGCTCGGTATGGCATACAGATACAAGATTTGGTATGATGCCCGGTGCTTCGGTATGGTAATCAGGTGCGCCACTGGGTATGGCGCTAGACTCAGTATATTGCCTGGCATGGTGTTGGGATTCGGCAATCATAAAAATATACGCTAACTGTATTTGAAGGCTTGTTGATTTTATAAATTGGATAAAGGGGGCCGCCCACAAAGAAAATAAATGAAAATACAGTAAAACATCATTTTTTTCTGAATATTTTCATAAAAAGTATAAAAAAATATCGTTTTTTGTCGAATATAGATATATAGAATCATTGACTTAGTTGAATTGAAGTTAAAAGTCTAGTCACTGAGAGCTAGTAATATGCTATACATTTGAAGATTTCGAAGGGAGAACAAGATGAAAAAAACATGGTCAAAAATAAGACAATTAGTTGAGTTCAATTCGCTGCGCAATCGCCTTTTGCTTGTGTTTGCAATTATGTTGATTATACCTAATCTCCTAATTATGGTAACCAGTCTGACGAGCGCGAAGCATGAAATGGAAGAGAAAATCGGAAATTCAGCCAAGACTAGTGTTGAACTAATGAACGAAGCGCTGAACGCTTCCATAGAAGCGCAAATTCAAAACGTTGAGCAATTGGTCGTGCAGATGAATTCCAAGCAAATCGATGAAAGATCGCCAGAGGTGCAGGCGATGCTGGAGCTGTTCATGGAGAAGCATCCAGGGCTTGAACTGCTTACCGTGGGCAACGATAACAAAGCTTTTCTGAAGGCGCCAGACCCAGGTCCGCATGAATATGATCCTACCGAAAGAGATTGGTATAAGTCTGCGCTTGCCGATCCGACCAACACGGTCATTATTGATCCTTTTCAATCAAGCACTACGGGGCATCATAATCTGTATATCAGCCGGGCGCTTCCGGATGGGCAGGGAGCCATGACGGTGTCTTTTAATATGGAGAATATCAATGAATTCACTCGGAATGTAGAGATTGGTAATGAAGGGTATGTATACATATTCGACCGCAGCAGCAAGATTACTTACCATCCGCAGTACGAGCCCGGCGAAGATGCCGTAGGGGAGCACATTCCGTTAATTCAGGCGATGGATTCTGGCTTTATCGATTATAAAAGCGAGTTGACGGGCAAGCCACAGCGTGCTTATGTTCTGACGAACGAGGTCACGGGTCTTAAAATCGTCGGGGTTCTGGAAATGGGTGAATTCGACAAAGCGATTATTCCAATTGTCAGGACTTCCGTTATTGTACTTAGTATTGCACTCATCGTCTCTGGTATCGTGTTATTTTTGATCATTCGCAGCGTAACTCGTCCGATCGAGCAACTGAACCGCTCTGCGAAGCGGGTAGGAGAGGGTTATCTGAATGAGGAAGTCCAGATCAAGCGGAAGGACGAAGTTGGACAATTAGCCGCTAACTATAATGAGATGGTGGCCTCCATACGGGAAATGGTCATGGATGTCGCTGAAGTTTCCAGCCAGCTTGCCGCATCCAGCGAAGAGCTGACGGCGGGTACCGAGCAGAATGCAAAATCGGTTGAGCATGTTGTCGATCTGGTTCAGGAATCCTCCGAGGGAGCCGAAAGACAGGCCGCCGTTTCGCTCGAAAGTGCCAATACGATGGGGGAAATGTCTGAGGGCATTTATAAAATTGCCGAAGCATCGGGGGCGATTGTCGAATCATCTTCGAAGACCGTAGAGGATGTTCGTTATGGAAGTGAAAAGGTGGAGCAGGTCAGCCTGCAAATGGAGGAAATCCGCCGATCGACAGAGCAGTCAGCCGAGCTGATGCATCGGATGAACGAGTTGAGCGCTCATATTGCCGGTATGAGTACCGCAATTTCCGATATCGCTGTCCAGACGAACTTGCTCGCGCTTAATGCAGCTATAGAAGCGGCGCGTGCTGGTGAAGAAGGGCGCGGCTTCTCTGTCGTAGCGGGAGAAGTACGGAAATTGGCTGAGCAATCCAGAGGGACGGCGGAGAAAATCAGCGAGGACGTCGTGCAAATGACCAGCTTAACAGAGAAAGTATACGAGGTTATGAACGGAGAGGTCGCCGCCAATGTAGAGCGTGGTATCACCGTAACCACGGAAGCGCAGAATGCCTTCCAGCAAATCCAGAGTTCCACGCAGCATATTACGGAGCAAATTCATGACGTATCTGCGATTACGCAGCAAATGTCCGCAAGCGCAGAGGAAATTGCCAACTCTGTAAAGCATATTTCGGAAACCTCGCAGCAAAGCTTGGATTCCTTCCAAAGCGTTACGGCCGCCACACAGGAGCAATTGGCTTCGATGGAGGAAATCTCGTCCGCCGCCGATGGGCTTGCCCGAATGGCCGCAGATATGCAAACTAAAATCGAGCACTTCAAAGTTTAATTTGGCAGCGAGGATACACAAAAAAACTGGATTTGTTGTATCTAAAATCCACGCTCTATCGCTGAATATACCGTTAGTTGGATTCCTTGCAGTTAAAATGAGCTTTAAAGGGGAGAAGGCTAAAAAGCGAGGCTTTAGATACACGAAGTACAGCTATTTAGCGTCACTGTCGTGATGGAACTAACATAAACACAAGAAATCCAGCTAAATCCGATATGGCATTGCGCGCGCACTGCTCTCTGTGCACATGATGTGTTGTTCAGGATTCGGGGCATGCTTGGATGGCTGCCGATCACATTAGAATTAATTCGTGTGCCAATGTGCAGGGCACCAACCGTCCCAATCTGCCCAATGTGAAAAGCACTAACGTATTTCCGCCAATATGCTAATTTTGAGCAGTTCAATACAAATTCGTCATATCCAAAAAACCGTCCGGAGAAATTTCAAATTGCCGGACGGTTTTTTAAAATTCACCGCGCCTCAGATATTCTGAAAATATTGAATGATTTTGAGCAATTGTCTCCTGTAGCTCCCGGGGACTCTCCATCTATACTAAAAGTACAGAAAAGGAGAGTGAACTCATGGAACGAACAACACCTTTAGCTTCCGGGACACCACCCGTGCGTAAAAAATCATTTCTCAAGCGTTGGGACTCTCCCATTGCAGGTTATTTATTCATTTCCCCGTGGCTGATCGGATTTTTGGCGCTAACGGCCTATCCGATGCTGTTGTCCCTATATTATTCCTTCACCAACTATACTCTAATGAAGCCGATCGAATGGGTCGGCATGGAAAACTACAATCGTATTTTCACGGCGGACGAGAAATTCGCTCAATCGCTCAAAATCACGTTTTATTACGTGCTGGCCTCGGTACCGTTGAAGCTCATTGCTGCGCTTCTTGTGGCCATGCTGCTGAATAAGGCGGTGCGCGGGATTTCGGTCTATCGTACAGCCATTTACTTTCCGTCCTTAATTGGGGCGAGTATTGCGGTTTCCCTGCTATGGAAAAATATCTTTGGCGTAGACGGCTTCTTCAACAAAGTCCTTGGCATATTCGGAATTCCAGGCACAGGCTGGGTGACGAACCCGGATACGGCGCTCTGGTCGCTGATCGTGCTGTCGGTATGGCAGTTCGGCTCTTCGATGGTTATTTTCCTTGCTGGCCTGAAGCAGATTCCGACAGATCTTTACGAGGCTTCGGCGGTAGACGGCGCGGGCAAGCTGAGACAATTTTTCAAAATTACGCTGCCGATGCTGTCGCCCACGTTGTATTTCAACCTCATTATGGGGGTTATCAACTCCTTCCAGGTGTTCACGCCTGCATACGTGATTACCGGGGGAGGGCCAATGAACTCCACTTATGTGTATGCGCTTTACTTGTATGAGCGGGCATTCAGCCGCTATCAGTTAGGCTATTCCTCCTCGCTTGCTTGGATTATGCTGCTGCTGATCGTTGCTGCTGCCGTTGCCATTAATCTTACGTCCAAGTACTGGGTATTCTACGAATCTGAGAGTCAAGGAGGGAAAAGAAAATGACCAAGTCGAAATGGAAGGGCCTGACCCGCCACGCGATGCTTACTGTATTCAGCTTGATTATGGTCTATCCGGTCATTTGGTGGATCGGCGCTTCTTTGAAAAGTAATCAGGAGCTGAGCTCGCCGTCGCTTTTCCCAACCGTGCCTCAGTGGTCCAATTATGTTAAAGGCTGGCATTCGGTTCCAGGATTTACGTTTACCGATTTTTATGTAAACACCTTTTATCTCATTATCGCGGTCATCATTGTGACGGTCATTTCCAGTACGCTGGTTGCTTTCGGGTTCGCTAGGCTTGACTTTCCGCTGCGTGGCTTCTGGTTCTCGCTGCTCATGCTCACGCTGATGCTCCCGGGACAGGTGCTTATCATTCCGCAGTATGCGATGTTCCACCAATTCGGTTGGGTCAATACGTATTTGCCGTTTATCGTGCCCCATGCTTTGGCCGGGGGAGCGGGGGGAACCTTCTTCGTCTTCCTGCTCATTCAGTTCATTCGGGGTATTCCGCGGGAGCTGGATGAATCGGCAAAAATCGACGGCTGCAGCTGGTTCGGAATTTATTGGAGAATCATCATGCCGTTGATGAAGCCGTCGATCGTTACCGTCATTATTTTCTGCTTCTTATGGAACTGGGACGATTTCCTCGGGCACTTGCTATACATTAACTCTGTCGATAAATACACGGTAGGATTGGCACTCCGGATGATCAACGACGCTCAGGGAGGCGCGGAATGGGGACAACTGCTGGCGATGTCGCTCGTATCCATTCTACCGGCAACCTTGCTGTTTACCTTCGCTCAGAAGTACTTTGTCGAGGGCGTAGCCACAACGGGAATTAAAGGGTAGCCAGTTAGGAACATAATATATTAAAATTAAGAAAACATTGAGGCAGGTGCAGCTTCAATGTTTTTTTAGTCTGGCATCGGTTCTTTTCTTAGAGACTTGCCTGAAAGAGGGGACGCCCGTTATGACAAATCCATTCAAAAAATATCGCATTGATGTTCTGTTTATCATCTGCTTCGCCGGCCTAATTACACTTGTGCTGGCGAGCACGGCGTGGATCAGCTATGTCATCTCATCACGCGAATTGGCCGAGAATACGTCTTATTACCAAAAGAGGCTGCTGGAGGAGTTGAATAATGAAATTACGGGTCGGCTTACATCGATCGAGCAGGTATCCCTCACCACTTCAAGGGATAGCGATTTGCTTACGTTCCTGTCGGGCAAGGACGACGAGTTCGACCGCTACCGCAGGTCGATGGGCATCAAGCAGGCTCTTGCTCATCTGACCTATTCGATTCCGCAAATCCAGGCGATCGATTTATATCTGGAACAGCCTCAGTGGGGTGACCACCAAAGCTATATCCAGTTTCACCAGCTGGAAAAGGCGGCTGAGCAGCCCTGGTATTCGGCAATAGAGAAGAATGATTTCGCCTGGTCGGAGGAGCATCAAATTTTGACTTTTAAGGGAGAAGCGTCTGTGCTGAGCTTTTCTCGGAAGATTTATTATAATACCCGATTTATGGGCATACTGGTCGTCCATGTGAAGGCCGATTGGATTCGGAGCATGCTGGAGGGATATTCTCAGAACTCGAACCGCATCTTATTGGATAGGAACGGCAGAGAATTGCTCAGCGTGGGCAAGCCGATGAAGGAAGCCGGTCTGCTGGAGTCTGATCCGCGGTTTATTGGTGAATCAGGCGTATTCCGTCTTCATACGCAGCCGCATAGCGTCGAAAATCTTATCGTTTATTCCAAAGTAGCGGATTCCGATTGGATGCTTGTCGAAATTACCCCGTGGAAGCAAATTACGGCCGGGAGCATGAAGCTGGCCGGGGCGATTCTTACGATCGGTATCGGCGCTTTATTATTAGCCTTCTTGTTGACGCTCTGGCTGAGCCGGCAGTTCATGAAGCCGATTGCTCAGCTAGTGAAGGCGATGAAAACTTATGTCGTCGGGGGAGAGCAGGCGGAGCTGACGAGCGACTATACGAATGAGTTCGGCGTTCTGTTTGCGGGCTACCGCCGATTGAATGAGCGCATCGAGGCGCTCTATCTGTCGCTGGCTGAGCGTTACGAGCAGCAGCGCAAGGCCGAGATTGAAGCGCTGCAGGCCAATATCAACCCGCATTTTCTCTATAATACATTGGATCAGCTCAATTGGATGGCGATCGCAGAGGGCCAGGATAAAATGAGCCGCATTCTGGAGTTGATGGGCCGCATGTTCCGCATTGGCTTGTCTCACGGGGAAAGCTTTATTACGATCGGTGAGGAGCTTACCCATGTAGGCTGTTATTTGGAAATTCAGCAGCTGAGATGGGAGGAGGGCTTGGAGTACGAGGTGATAGCTGCGCAGGAGGTACAGAAGCTGTACATCCCGAAGATGACGCTCCAGCCCTTCGTGGAAAATTCGATGATCCATGGGTTTAATTCAAGGCAAAGCGGCCGTATCCTGATTAAAGTGACAGAGGAGGGTGAACGCGTCCGGATGATCATCGAGGATGATGGGATCGGATTATCTCATAATCACGACAAGGGGAATAACCGCAGGAAGGGCGGATACGGCATACGGAACGTGAAGGAAAGATTCACGGCGTATTTCGGCAAGGAGTTTGATATTGCGCTTGCGGATGGCGAGCAGGGTGGAACGATTGTTTCGATTGCCTTTCCACGGCTTGTCGAAGCACCGGGAAGGAGTGAAACATAATCGGACGATTTTATAATAAATTGTGCATCTCTCTTATACTCCGAATAACACGGAATTGATAGGATAAATAATGACTACAATATATTTTTTCTTTAGGGGGTAAGTCAACATGATGAAATGGAAGCGATTGCAAATTGTCGCAGCGCTGCTGGTATGTTCCTTATTGTTAGCTGCCTGCGGCGGCGGTAAGGGAGATAATGCTGGGGCAACGTCTAGCGATACTCCGGCTTCATCTAATTCGGCATCAGAGAAAGTAAAACTGCGCATTATGTGGTGGGGATCCCAGCCGCGTCACGAAGCGACGTTGAAGGCGTTAGAGCTGTACACGGAGAAAAACCCGCATGTCACCTTCGAGCCGGAATACTCCGGAATGGATGGATATCTGGACAAATTGTCCACGCAGGCAGCGGCACATAACGAGCCGGATATTATCCAGATGGATCCGGGCTGGATTTCCGACTGGACGTCACGCAACCAATTGGAAGAGCTTGACTCCAAGGTGAACTTGGATGACTTGACGCCAAGCCTCCTGCCGATTGGACAAAAAGACGGCAAGCAATACGGAGTACCGCTGGGCTCGGTTGCTTTTGGTATGATATATGATAAGGCTGCCTTGGATAAGCTAGGTGTAACTACTCCGCAAGATGGCTGGACATGGGATGACTTCTTTGCATTAGCGGAGGAAGTGAAGCCTAAACTGGCTAAAGGTCAGTACTTCACCCTGGACTATGCCGGCAACTACTTCATGTTTAGTGCTTATCACTATGCCAAAGGCAAAGGGACGCTGATTACCGATGACGGCAAATTCAACATCGATGAAGCGACGTTCCTGGAATGGACGAAAAAGTTTGAACAGCTTCGCAATGAAGGTCTTGTGCCTCCAGCTGATTTGAATGCGTCCGACAAGGAAATGGATCCTACAGCTGACCTGCTGGTTAACGGCAAAGTATTGTTCCGTTATTCCTTCTCGAACAACTATACGACATGGGACAGCATGAAAGAAGGGGCATTCGATCTTGTAACGATGCCGCGGGCTGAGGAGGCAGGCGGCTGGTTGAAACCGTCCATGTTCCTTAGCTTGTCCCCGAACTCCAAGCATAAAGAAGAAGCAGCGAAGTTCATCGACTGGTTCATCAATGATCCAGAGGCTGGAACTATTCTAGGAACAGCGCGCGGCGTACCTGCCAACGCGAAGATCGCAGAAAGCCTGATCCCGACCCTGCCTGAGGGCGAGAAAGTGGGCATGAAACTGATCGATGCAACGACTCCAGACGGCCAAACCTTTACAACTGGACCTGAGGGCTGGGTTAACTTCATCGACAAAGACTTCCCGCTTGTACGCGATGAGCTGAGCTTTGGCAGAACAACGCCAGAGAAAGCTTATGAATCTTTGAAAAAGGCAGCGCAAGAGTACGAATAGGAATAAACTATAACGTCATGCCTGAGAGGCTTAACAGCTTATCGGGCATGACGTATTATCATCATTGTGAAACATTATGCGCGGCATAATGCGAGAACATCACTGTTGCAAGAGAAGGGGGCTCTACAGATGTGGAAGATTGGAATCATCGATGACGACCGCGGGGTGCTGCAGGGAATCAAGAGAGCGATACCCTGGGATGAGTTGAATGCAGAATGGGCGGGCGAGGCGCTTAATGGTGAAGAAGGCCTGGAAATGATTCAATCCGCTAGTCCCGACATTGTCATAACCGACTTATATATGCCTGTTATGAATGGTCTCGATATGATCGAACAGCTGCGGCAAAAAGGGTATACTGGCAAAGTTATTATTTTGAGCGGATACTCTGACTTTGAATACGCTCGCCAGGCTTTGCGGTTGAACGTAAGCGATTACTTGTCCAAGCCAGTCAGCGTTCCAACCCTCAAGTCTGTGCTCGGTCAGGCTATAGCCGATTTGGAGAAGCAGGAAGAGCGGAAGATGAAGCAGGATGAGCTGCTCCAGAAGCTGCGGCTGTATGAGCCTTTTGTTGAGAAGGAGTGGGTGAAGTCGGCTGCGGCAGGCACCCTGCAGAACTCCCGTCTGCATACTGAAATTCCAACGCCTTATCGCTATTGGCCTGAATGCGATCATACCGTTCTTGGCATTGAATTGGTTCGTGATCAACGGGCAGCGAAGCTCAGCTTGCCGGATTGGAGCCTCCTTCGTTTTGCAATCAGCAACATTATTTGCGAGGTGACCCAGGGGGCCTTTGCCTCCTTTGACTATACAGATTTGCACACGAACCGCTCTGTGATTATCGTGCATAGCGATCCTGCGGAGCCTGCTGGTCGATTGCGCCAACGGCTGGAGCAGCTTGGCGTTCGGCTGATCGATTGCGTCAAGAGTTATTTGAAGCTGAAGATTCGCATTGGAATCGGCGAGCGCAAGAACAGCATCAGAGATATCGGCAACTCGACGGAGGAAGCTTTTCGCGTCATCGATTTGAATCCGCAGCCGGCGATTCCCGGCTATGATTTATACGTATATTCGCAAGGGCTGCCAAGCGGAGGAGCGGAAGCGCCGATCCGCCCCGTTAAGCTGTATTTGGAGCTGGCTGGGGCCATACGGACTTCGCAGGAGAATCAGGCGCGCAAAATTATTATGGACTATATGGCGCGGCTTGAAAAAGAGGAAGGCATCACGAAGTCGTATGTCGGCATGCTGGCTGGCGAGCTGTGGGGAATTATCGCTTTTGCTTTCTATGAGATGGGCACGGTATTGGACGATATTTTCTCGAATGATTCCATTACCCGCGAAATTGCCGATTTAAAGCGGCCATCCGAGCTGGCGGAGTGGCTGGGCGCTAAGATCGGGATTGTGTTCAGCAGCCGCGAATGGGGCGGCAACGGCAAGCATAGGCAGGCCGTCGATTTCATGATGGAATATATCCATGAGCATTATGCTGAGGATATTACGCTGGCTGGGCTGGCGGATAAAGTGTATATTTCGCGCAACTATTTATCGATGATTTTTAAGAACATTACGGGCGAGACGTTCAATAATTATTTGACGAGAGTGCGAATTGAAAAGGCGCGGGAACTCTTGATGGAGAAGAAGGCATTAGTGTATGAAGTTGCGGAAATGGTCGGATACAAAAACGTTCCGTACTTCAGCACCGTGTTTAAGAAAATCACCGGGATGAACCCGACGGAAATCGTGAAATAAAGAAGGGGTGGCAAAATGAGCAGCAATTATGATTTGGCTTGGCTGCGATACGACAAAGCATCAGCGGATGGAGCATCCAGGAAACGCTCTTCGGTGCTGAAACAGCTTGAAGGGTATTTGAAATATATCGTGACAGCAGCGGGAGTGTCTTCGCAGGTTTTCCGCACGGCAATTCAAGAGCTGACAAAGGGCATTGACTCACTAACGGGGGAGCAGCCGGTCGTTTCTCCTAAAGCGGAAGCTGACCGTTTCCTGGCCGTAGGAACGCTAGATCATACGGGCAACGCTGGTAGTCTGCCGCTGCTGGATGATTCGCTGGATGCAGCGGAAGCAGCTCGTTTGGGGGATGAAGGTTATGTCATCCGCAAGCTGGCCAGAGAAGGCAAGGAATATATTGTTATTGCTGGAGGAACGGAGAAGGGATTGCTTTATGGCGTTTTTCATTTTCTGCGTCTACTGCAAACGGGTCAGGCGTCCGAATCGCTGGATTTGGTCGAGGTACCGAAGTACCAGCTGCGGATGGTTAATCAATGGGACAATATGGACGGAAGCATTGAACGTGGATATGCGGGCCATTCGATATTTTATCAGGACAATAAAATCGTCTCCGATCTGACTCGCGTGAAGGAGTATGCCAGAATGCTGGCTTCCGTCGGCATTAACGGTATTGCTATCAATAATGTGAACGTGCACGAGGTAGAAACGAAGCTGATTACGCCAGAGCTGCTGCCTGACGTGGCTCGGATAGCCGATGTGTTCCGCGATTACGGGATTCGCCTGTATCTCAGTGTAAATTTTGCCGCACCGATCGAGTTAGGAGATACATCTACAGCTGATCCGCTAGAGCCAGAGGTTCAGGCGTGGTGGAAGCAGAGAGCGGATGATGTCTATCGGCATATTGCTGACTTTGGTGGATTCCTGGTCAAGGCAGACTCCGAGAACCGGCCGGGGCCGTTTACGTATGGGCGGGATCATGCGGATGGTGCCAATATGCTGGCAGAAGCGTTGGAGCCTCATGGCGGACTTGTATTATGGAGATGCTTCGTATACGACTGCCATCAGGACTGGCGGGATCGCAAGACCGATCGGGCTCGCGCGGCATATGATCATTTCAAGCCGCTGGACGGCAGGTTTAAAGATAATGTCATTCTGCAAATCAAAAACGGTCCGATGGACTTCCAGGTTAGGGAGCCGGTATCCCCATTGTTTGGCGCTATGGAGCGTACCAATCAAATGCTGGAATTTCAGGTTACCCAGGAATATACGGGACAGCAAAGGCATGTGTGCTACTTGATCCCGCAATGGAAAGAGGTACTAGAATTCGATACGCTTTGCCAAGGCGAGAACAGCAAGGTAAAAGATATTGTCGCCGGACAGGTTCATCCGTACAAATACAGCGGGATTACGGCGGTATCCAGCATTGGCAATGACTTTAATTGGACAGGACATTATCTTGCGCAGTCCAATTTGTATGGATATGGCCGTCTGTTATGGAACCCGGAGCTGAGCGCAGAGGAGATTGCCGAGGAATGGACGAGCATGACCTTTGGTTCCGATCCGGCTGTGGCAAATACGATTCTGGACATTCTGATGGAATCCTGGCCGACCTATGAGAATTACACCTCCCCGCTTGGCGTAGGGTGGATGGTCGTGCCGCACTATCACTACGGCCCAGACGTGGACGGATATGAGTACTCCAAATGGGGTACATATCATTTTGCGGATCGCGACGGCATCGGCGTGGACAGAACTCAAGCGACGGGTACGGGATACTCTGCTCAATACGTTGGCGCCAATGCGGCTTTGTACGACAGCCTGGAGACTTGCCCGGATGAGCTGCTGCTATTTTTCCACCATGTTCCTTATACCTATGTCTTAAAGTCCGGCAAGACGGTGATTCAGCATATTTACGACACCCACTTTGCCGGGGTGGAGCAAGTGGAGCAGTGGCTGGTGCGCTGGGATGCCTTGGAGCACAAGCTTGACCAGCAGCGTTATACCCATGTGAAGGAGCGTCTGCTCGAACAGCTCGAGAGCGCCAAGCATTGGCGAGATGTGATCAATACGTATTTCTATCGTAAATCCGGCATTAAGGATCAGCACAATCGCGTGATCTACTAGAAGTATTCATTTGACGCGGCTAAGATAGGGTAGTGTAAAGTCTTGAGTTCCGACTTCGGTTGGAGTTCAGGGCTTTTTGCATTAGATTTACAAAGGGGATGTTGTTTGTTTGAAGGTCTCCTAACTAAGGATCGCCTATTGGTTTGGAACATGGCACTTGCTCGAGTTTTTTTATTTTATAATCAGCCTTATCTTTATTCGCTCTCCAAGGGAATCGTAATTTTACGGTGGTAATATTTCGTACCCTTATCCAGCGTTTCAAGTAAAGTTCTAATGAGGATATCACCATTTGGAGTAAAATGATGCTTCTCTAAAATGTCCAGGGCTTTGTTCAAAGTACGATGAATGAAATCTTGCTTTCTAGGACTCCCCCCCACCTGTGTGCTCTGATAAATCAGCCCCCAGCTTTCAACAAATTCCTCTATGGGATCTTCAACATAAAGCTTAAGCGCTTTGGCATGATCTTTGTTGATCGAAAGGCCAAAGATCAAATCATTGTACTTATTCTTATTAGAGGTGATACGGGCGCATTGCTCCACGAAAGGTATGGAATTGATCCAATGGGATAAATGATTCAGAGCAGATCGGGATTGGGGAATAAACTTATATCCGTTTGAATGTGGAAAGAAGTAGAACGAGTCTATCTTCCCGATAAACCATTTACCATCAAAATTATCTTCCTGCAGTTCTCGTAATAGCTTGCATAAATTTTGAGTATAGGTTAGTATTAGCTGTTTTTCGCTAATTTCCTCAGCTAAAGCTTCTGTTTTTTCGCTCAGGCTATCAACTAAGGCATCTATGGATTCATGATTCAACATATTTTCAATCTCACGAAGCTTAAAGCCTAGCTTTTGATACTTTTTACTTTCCAGGATCTGTGGAACCTGTGTGAAATCATAGAAACGGTAACCACCCTCCCCCCGCTTTTCACTGGTAATAATATTATATTTTTCATAATGCTTGAGTAAGTCGGGGGTTACACCCAGATTAATAGCAAAATCCCCAATCTTATATTTATGCATGATATATCTCCCTTAACGTTTCATTTTTTTGCTTATTCCACCGTGATTATCCATTCATTTTAACAGACGATTTTTATGTCATGATTGTATTTGTGAATTTTGTAACAATCCATAACTTTTCTCACTCTTTTTTGTTAAACCATGCGTTTTTTTGTCACAAAGATATCTTTGACCTGGAAGTAACACTTAGTTTTACACTGACTAGGAAATCATATTACTCAATTTACATACGGGGGGCAATGTAATGAAACGTCTGTGGTCAAAGCTTTCACTAGTTTTACTAATTAGTTGTATGGTTCTAAGTGCATGCGACGGAAATGGGGGAAACGGTAATACTTCTAGTATGTCAGATGGGGGGATCTACAAAGCCGGAATTTATACAGGCAGTGGAGAAGGTATAAACGGAGCAGTTACAGTAGAGGTCACTTTCTCTGATGAGGAAATTACCGATATTAAAGTAATCTAGGGTTCAGAAACAGAGGGGATATCCGATCCTGCTATAGAGAAAATCCCTGCAAGTATTATAGAAGGGCAATCTTTAGCGGTTGACGTGATTTCTGGTGCTTCTGTTACAAGTAATGCTATTATCGAGGCCGTTGCCGATTGTGTACAGCAAGCAGGTGGTGATGTAGACAAACTCAAAGCTAAAGCCATCGTTAAAAAAGGGACTGAGGAAGAAATTACAACCCAAATTGTTATAGTCGGAGGTGGTGCATCCGGGTCTGCTGCAGCCTTGCAAGCTTCTGAGAATGGAGCGCAGGTTGTGGTTGTAGAGACAACGGCTAGCCCGGCAGGTCAAGGTACTATGGCAGGCGGCATGTTTGCAACATCATCCTCAGAGCAGATCGCAAAGGGTGAAATGGTTGATCCTAAGTGGTACTATGATCAATTCATAAACATCGGTAACTTTCAAGTGAATGGGGGACTGCTGTCCAAGGTAATTCAAAATTCGGGTAAAACGGTGGACTGGTTAATAGAGAACGGAGTGAAGCTAACACTCGCTCATCCGGCTACTGGTGGCTATTACGAGCATAAAGAGACACATCCAGCTTCCACTCTGCATGGATATACTGAAGGCGGGGTTAAGGGAATCACCGCATTGCATAATTCTATTCAGAATAATGGCGGGAAGGTACTTTATGAAACAACAGCTAAAGATCTTATCTTAGAAAATGGTAAGGTTGCAGGTATTATTGCTGAAAAGGCGGACGGTGGTACACTAACCATTCATGCTGATGTAGTTATTTTAGCTACAGGCGGATTTGGTGGAAATGAAGAAATGGTTGCTGAAACCTTTGGTGAAGGCTTTGGTCAAAGCCGTGTAGCAACCAACATAGGAACTGGTATTGAACTGGCTAAAAAGGCAGGCGGAGACGCTGAATATGATAAAGCGATTATGATGCATTATGGAATATCCAGAGGAGGAACGAATTGGGGTACTACTTTAAATTCAGCGCTGCTTAACCCATATTTGCATGTCGATGTGGATGGCAACCGTTTTATGAATGAAGAATTTACCTTAGAGCCTATTAAATCATCAAATGTAATTAAATCTCTTCCACGGCATACAGCATATGAATTGTTTGATTCCACTATGATCGAAACTGTTAAAGAAAAAGGTTTTGCAGGGATTACGGATGTATTTAGCGGTAATTTAGCTACGGATCCTACAATTTTTATCGAGGTTGGACATGAAATTGATACCTCCAAAAGATATGAAAAGAGTATAAAACCTGTAGATTTAACTGAAGAAATAAATGCGTTGGTTGAGGAAGGCCAAATCATCAAAGCTGAGAGTCCAGAAGAAATGGCCGAAAAGCTTGGAATGTCCAATTTAGTTGATACCATTAATCGTTACAATGAGCTTTGTGCAAAGGGAGAAGACACTGACCATTTTAAATCTGCGAAGTACTTAGATAATTTAGAAGGCACGATTTATGCTGTTAAAATTACCCCTTCTGTATTCCTGGGTACTTTGGGCGGCATTGAAGTGAATCAAAATCTTCAGGTTATTGATAAGGATGGAAAGCCCATTGGCGGACTATATGCTGCAGGAAGTGAAGTAAGCGGCGTTTACAGCGACAGCTATGTTTATCTTGAAGGCGGGACATTGGGTTTTGCCTATGGTTCTGGACGAATTGCTGGAGAGAATGCTGCTGCAGAAGTGGCAAATAATTAGTCGTTGATTTTGTTATGCTCCCATCATAGTAGACAATGGAAAAGACACAATTTTCTACTCTACGATGATGGGAGTTTCTTATAGCGCTACTTGTACGAAAACTTTCTATTTTACTCTCCTAGTAACTGGCAGAGCCAGATAGGGTGAAGGGGGCTCGTACCCTTATTCTGACCCAATATAGCCTTTGCGACCAGCGGCATATCCAAAAAGGATGGTTAGCAGCGATAATCCAGTAATCGTAGCCAATGGAACAGCCCAATTTCCGCTCTGATCATGGATGAAGCCGAACAGAGTCGGGCCGACCGCGGCAAGCAAGTATCCGATGGATTGCGCCATGCCAGATAGTTCAGCGGCCTGGTCAGCTGTGCGCGAACGCAGGGCGAAGAACAAGATGACGAGACTGAAGGTCGTTCCGCAGCCGAGACCGATCGCCATAATAAAAAGAGGCGCCAGTGCTGGACTGCCGAGCCAAACACCCCCGAATCCGATGAGGAACAAAGTGGAGGAAGCGGCAGCCAGTCCTTTTTGACTCTGTGTTCTGGTGGCGATAAGCGGCATGAGGAAAGAGCCGGCCATGCTGGCAACTTGCATCAAGGAGAGCATCCAGCCCGCTTTTGCAGGGCTTAATCCTTGCTCTTGAAGAATTTCCGGCAGCCAGGAGATGCCGACGTAGAACATGATGGATTGGAAACCCATGAAGATCGTTACCTGCCAGGCTATGGCCGATCTCCATACGACCCCTGTTTTGCGATAGGAGCCGGCTCTCTGCGACTTGCCTTTATCGCCGCTGCGCCGCATCTGGGGAATCCATGCCAAGGCGGTCACGGCCGACAGAATGACCCAGTAGACAAGTGCGCCTCTCCACCCTGCGCTGCGGGAAAGAGGGATGCTGATCCCGGAGGCAATGGCAGCCCATCCATTCATGGATGAGGTGTAAAGGCTGGTCATCAGGCCGATTCGATTTGGGAAATCACGTTTGATTAGGCCGGGTACCAACACATTGCAAACGGCAATCGCGCTGCCGATCAGAGCGGTTCCGACGAATAACGCGGGAATACTAGGCAGGTAACGCACGAGAATTCCTGCCGTCATAATGAGCATACAGTAGAACAGTATTCGCTCCATGCCGAACCGCCATGCCAGTTTGGGAGCAGCAAGGGCGAAAATAGCAAAGGCGATGAGCGGCAGTGTGGTCAGCATGCCCGCAGCGGTATGGGACAGCCCCGTGGTGCCTTGGATCTCGCCAATCAGCGAGCCGACGCCAGTGAGCGGAGAACGCAGCGTGGCCGCAGTAAGCAGAATAGCTATCATGAGCAGTACCGATGCGCCAAGTCGTTGATTGGCCGGCCGACTGCCAGCCTTCGAGATTCCGTTGGAATCGGGATCAATAGGGTTGCCTGTATCTTGGGTAGAGGAAGAGAGTGAGGCAGCTTCAATTCCTGTTAGCAAAGATGTGTCGTCTTTTGATTCTTTCATAGCTGTACCATACTCCTCCTGATCGATATGTTGCTGTACTTAATGAAGTGGCTTTACCTTAACATATGAAATCTTTTTCAAGCAATAGTTAAGTTAGGGAAAATCACGCAATACCAATATACTATTTCCTATATATCAACTATATAAGATGGACTATTAAAATGGATGGGGGGCAAGTACGAAAAGTGATTCTACGATTGCTGTTGCTCCCGAGCTCCTTGGATGATATAGGTTCATAAGAGGCAGATTTTCAGTCTCAAGGCACCACGCAAAGGCACCACCACAAAGGCACCACATGTTCATGCTCCAAAGCAGTTTTCTTTCAGTGGTTTCCGTTTCTTTGAAGTCTTTTTTCCCGCTTGCCTGACACCATTTTCTAGTTCATCTTATATAAGCTGCGAATACTAAGGTGTCTACACTAAAGCGTGCCTATACCACGCTGTTGTGAACCAAGATACATATACTAAGCTGTCATACACTAAGAGACATATACCAAGCTGTTGCCAATCAAATGCGCACACTATGCTATCGAACACAAAAAGCCGTACACCCACCATGTCGTACACTAGCTTGTCGTAGATCAATCTGTCACACTGAAATGTCGTACATTAAGCTATTGCAGACTAAGCTGTCGTACGCCAAATGGAATTCATGTATCTAATTATATTTTAAACGGATGTTCCAGAGGATTAGATGGATTTTATGTACCTAGAATCAAGAATCCAGCCCATCATAGCAATTTCCCTCCTTCTAACGACATGAAATCCATTTAAATCAACTTCCCCTTCCTTGCCGCCGAAACTAACTACCTGAAATCCATTTATATATGTTGGACTATACAAAGTGCATATGGGATATGCACACAGTGGAATGAACCATGGCATTGAACCATGACATTGAACCATGGCATTATCTGAATCTGCCCCCGCCCGGATTGCTGATTGTGCCGCAGAATACAACATTTTGCAGCAAATCGTTGCCGGTTAGGTGCCCCTATGCGCTGTAGAAGCAGATTATGCCTAGGTAGATCAATGAGCTGTAGAAGCAAATTTTGCGTAAATACATCATTTAATCTCGCTCCCAGCGCGCGGTGCTTCGCTGCATGACGGATATCCGGTTATGATTGAACAAATTGATACGAACGTACAGGAATCTATTCATGTGTTATGAATCCCAGGCTTTCTCTGAACTCAAAAAGGAACCGGTGCTGTGCTTAGAAGTTAGGCCCGCCTACGCCATCTTCCAATATTGCTTTTGGAGCCTCGGAACCGGGTGCTTTGGGAGAAACTTTTTCTGAAGCATCGTTGGTGTTGGTTTTTTCACCGCTGCTGCCACCGCTGCTGCCACCGCTGCTGCCACCGCTGCTGCCACCGCTGCTGCCACTGCCGTTGCCGCGACTGTCGTCGCCACGAATAGCTATGACGGTTGGCTGGGGCGGGTAGGTATCGCGGGATAGTTTGGTTTTGTCTACTGGTTTGCCGGCTATTTTTTTGATGCGGTACGATTCGACAACGTACCCCGGCTTGCCTTCGATTAGAAGCTCTTGGCTTCCGGGAGAAAGAGCGGGATTGGCGACGTATTTATTTGGAGCGGGAATCGTCTTTGTCGTAATGGATTCGACTTCATATGTAATATCGTCAGGCATATTGCCAAACAGCTTCACGGTCATCTGGTCATCCTTTACCTCGGAGTGGATGAGCAAATGGCGGGCTGAGGTATTTCTGAAGCGGAAATTAATGTAGCCTCTTGCAAACGTGGCATCCAGCCCTTTAGGGACATAGCTGACAGGCAGCGTATGATTGCGTCTCTCCACAATGTCCAGCCCGGCTAAAATAACGGCATTATACAAGGTGCTGGATACCTGGCAAATTCCGCCGCCGACTCCCGGGACGAGCTTGCCTCCAAAAATGACAGGCGCCTCCCGGAAGCCGTACTTGTCCTCCGCAGCTTTAATAACTTGCTCATAGTCAAAGATGTCTCCAGGAGCGAGCACCATCCCGTGAATCGTGCGCGCCGCAGCCTCGACATTATGGCGTCGTCCTTCTCCGCTTCCTTGCAGATCGGTCGTGAACTGGGTGACTTTTCGCTCAATTCCTTGTTGCTGTAGGCGCTCCACCGTTACCTCAGGCTGCAGGATATAAAGCGGTGCTTCGAGGATAAGCCGACTTCTCTTCTTGGCTTGAGGAGATTGTCCGCCGGGCGTTCTTGCAGGAGGCTTATGCAGCCGCTGCAGCTCGTCCTTCACATCTCCTGACAGCTCGACCGGGCTGTGCTTCCGCACGAGCGCCCCAAACGTCTTCCAATCGATTCTTTGGACGGAACGGCCTGGCAGATAGGTGATGGTATCAGCGGCTGAAATAAGGCGTACGGCATTGGCTGGACGGCCGAACTGGGATTGCTCCCACGCTGGGGAGAACAGTTTGCGCAATATTTTTTCATCAAAGGTGATATTCAGCTCCCAAATGTTCGGAAAATGCCATCTGGCATGCGCCCGCTCCCATAGCGTTCCTTGATGTAGACGAGCAAGCGCATCGAAAAAGTGATTTCCGTCGTACTGTACGCCCAACTGCTTCCATGTCGAATCGACTTCGGTTTGCTGCACCATAACGACAACTTTTTCCGCCTCCAGGGATCGAATCATTTCTTCTACCATAGCTATCGCTTCGCTCCGCTCCATATCGCTAATGTCCACTCCGTTTATCGTCACGGCAGCTGGCACAGTATCTCGATTGGCATACAGGAAGAGGGCTCCAAAGAAAATGGATCCTAGAAGCAGTAAGGATGAAAGCAAAATGGTTACAAGGTGTAATTTCTTCATGCGCTTCTCCTTTCAAAATCTAGAAAATAACGGCGTACAGACATATATATGATGAAATTCAGGAAACTTTCGGTGGTTCAGGGTACTCAACAGGTAACATATTTGTTACAATAAAAAACGGGCTGATGAAATAACTCAGCTTTTAAAGGAATTGGCGGGAAAGTGTCGAAATGGAATACAGTCAGCCTACGGGTTAAGGAATCAAGGTTTAGGACGTGATGATTTGATAGAAATGCAAGATGTTTGGAAGACCTATCCCAATGGAACTCACGCCCTTCGAGGCGTCTCGGTTCAGATTGACCGCAATGAATTTGTATATGTCGTCGGGCCCTCCGGAGCAGGGAAATCGACGTTCATGAAGCTTATATATCGAGAAGAAGTACCGACCAAAGGACAAATTTCAGTAAACGGCTTCAACATCGGCAGGCTGAAACCGAGGAAGATTCCTTATGTACGCCGCAATATCGGCGTGATTTTCCAGGACTTCCGGCTGCTGCCGAAGCTGACGGCCTACGAGAATGTGGCGTTTGCGCTGGAGGTCATCGAAGCGCCCAAGAAAGTGATCAAGAAGCGCGTGATGGAAGTGCTGGATCTAGTTGGCCTTAAGAATAAAGCGAATCGCGATCCGTCGCAGTTGTCAGGGGGAGAGCAGCAGCGCGTGGCCATCGCTAGAGCCATTGTGAACAATCCATCGGTCATCATTGCGGATGAGCCGACCGGAAACCTCGATCCTGAGACCTCTTGGGGCATTATGCAGCTGCTGGATGAGATAAATTTCAGAGGAACAACGATTGTGATGGCTACTCATAATAAAGACATTGTAAACAGCATGCGCAAACGGGTTATTGCCATCGAACACGGGCATATTGTCCGTGATGAGCAGAGAGGGGAATATGGTTATGATTTTTAACACCCTCTTGAGACATCTGCGCGAAGGCTCGAAGAATGTTTTTCGGAATGGCTGGATGTCGGTGGCTTCCATCACGTCCATCATAGTGTCGTTATTTGTGTTAGGCGTGTTCATTTTACTAGTGCTTAACGTCAATTCGTTCGCGGACGACGCGGACAGCATGGTGCAAATTAAGACATACCTCAACTCCAACGTCGAAGACAGCATGCGGGAGAAGCTGCATAACGACATTGCGGCGATGGAGGAAGTCAGCAAAGTTACTTTTATCTCCAAAGCGGAGGGACTTAAGGATTTCCGCGAACAGCTCGGGGAAGAAGGCAAGGATTTGCTCGAAGGGTATGACGAAACGACAAATCCTATTCCGGATACGCTGCAGGTCGAGGTCGTTGAACCGACTACGGTTCCGTTCGTCGCTTCGAAGATCGAGCAGCTCAATACCAAATATCCGGATGAACCGATATATAAAGTAAGATACGGGCAAGGAACGACGGAGAAGCTGTTCAAAATTACCCGCGCCGTTCGCAATATTGGATTTGCCTTTGTTGCAGGCCTTGGTTTAATGGCGATGTTCCTGATTTCGAATACGATTCGCGTAACGATTTTAGCCCGTCGCCGGGAAATCGGCATTATGAAGCTAGTTGGTGCGACGAATATGTTTATTCGTTGGCCGTTTTTTGTAGAAGGTGCGCTAATTGGGATGATTGGTTCAGCGGTAACGGTTGGAATTCTGTTCATTGGATACGACCAACTGGCACTTTCCGTTAAAGAGGACATTACTATGGCCTTCCATCTAGTTCCGCTTCAGGAGATCGGACTCCAGCTCGCCGTACTATTGGTTGGACTGGGGCTGCTCATCGGAATTTGGGGAAGTACAGTTTCCATACGTAGATTTCTCAAGGTGTAGTTATTGTGAGGGAGAACAAATTAAAGAAGGACGGGGAAGCGAAGTTGAAAAAGTGGATTTCCGTTGTCGTCGTAGTCACTTTAGCCGCGATAATCTTCCAACCTGATAATGGCTACGCTAAGAGTAAAACCATCAGCCAAATCGATAAGGAACTCAAGCAATTGCAGGAGCAGGCCAAGCAAGCCAAGCAGCAGCAGGAAAAGGCCGCTCAGCAAAAGCAGGAAGCCCAGCATTACGTTAACAAAAATACGAATTACCTCAAGGAAGTTCTCATGCAAATGGATGCTGTGAGCGCTGAACTCGCCAAGATATCCATGCAAATTCATGACACAGAGGAAAGCCTCAGAAATACAGCCGTGAGGCTGAGTGAGACGGAGTCGCGAATTGAAGAGCGTTCCGGCCTGCTGGACTCCCGCGTGCGCTTAATGTATACCGATGGAGCGGTGTCGTATTTGGATGTACTGTTGTCGTCAACCAGCTTTACAGATTTTCTTGAGCGGGCGGACTCCCTGCAGGCGATTGCGAATCAGGATCAGTTATTGCTCAAGGAGCATAAACAGGACAAGCTCTTGATTGAAGATCAGAAGGCTCAATTGGAGCAGGATTATGCCAAGGTAAAACAATTGTATGCGGATGCCGAAATCCGCAGGAGCGAGCTGGAGAAGAAGGAGATCGAGAAGCAGCAGCTGATTGCCAAATATCATGCCGAGATCGAGGAATCGGATGATATTAGCGAAGAGCAGGAGCAGCTTCTTATCGAGCTGGCTACGAAGCGTGCGGCATTGGAGAAAGAGAAGAATAAGCTGAAAGCCGCACAAGTATATACTTATAAGAAGAGTTCTTCATCCGGCTCAGGCGGATTTAAAGGGAATGGCGGCTCGATGGCGCTGCCGGTCAGCGGAGCTAGGTTATCTTCGAATTATGGGACACGGGTTCATCCAATATCCGGCCAGGTGAAGAAGCATACAGGCGTTGACCTTGCGGCTCCGCAAGGAACGGATATCAAGGCGGCCGAAGGCGGCGTGGTCATCGTGGCCGAGTGGTGGAGCGGTTATGGCAACACGGTTATTATCGACCATGGGGATAACGTGTGGACGTTGTATGGACATATTCGCAACGGTGGAATCAAGGTTGAGAAGGGCGAGCAAGTCAAACGCGGACAGAAAATTGCAGAAGTGGGCAGCACAGGCAACTCGACCGGCCCGCACTTGCATTTCGAAGTCCGGATTAACGGCAGTCCTGTAGATCCATCCCCGTATTTATAGTAGATTCGATGGACTTTTTCATCTGGCACTTATAAAATAGAATTATGCGATTTTGAAACGGATACCGTCCTCGCAGGATGAATATCCGTTTTTCCTTCTTTAATCGTTGTATATATTCCGTACAAGCTGAACATATACTATGATGGTTATAACAGGTGGGCTTCGAGTCGGCCGAATTACACAGAGGCGGTGAAATTCTTTCATGTTCAAAGGACGCACGGTTACTCTACTCGTTTTGGTTGCTATGGTGGTTAGTAGTTTACTCACCGTAACTTTGTCGGGCCAATGGAGCTTAGCTGGTTCGGGACAGCTGTCGAGCGGCTTATTCGCGGATATCGGCGGACAATCGAAGAGCGATATTAAGAAAATCGAGACAGCTCTTGATCTGGTGACTAAAAACTATGTGGAAAAAGTGGATCGCAGCAAGCTCGTGGACGGCGCCATTAACGGAATGATGAATGCGCTGGAAGATCCTTTCTCATCATACATGGCAGGGGCAACAGCCCAGCAATTTTCGGAGCAAATCGAAGGCTCCTTTACGGGAATCGGCGCAGAGGTGTCGATGGAGAACGGCAATGTGGTCGTCGTTTCGCCGATCAAGGGCTCTCCCGCGGAGAAGGCGGGAATCAAGCCGAAGGATATTTTATTATCCGTAAACGGAGAGTCATTTGAAGGATTGACCTTGAATGAGGCTGTAACCAAAATCCGTGGCCCTAAAGGGACGGAAGCAAAAATAAAAGTGAAACGCTCCGGTGCCGCAGAAGCATTGGAATTTACGATCGTCCGTGACGATATTGCCTTAGAAACGGTTTACGCGCGGATGGAAGAAGGCAAGGTTGGCCTGATCGAAATTACGGAATTCTCGATGAACACGGCGAACCGCTTTAAGAAAGAGCTTGAGACCTTGGAGAGCCAAGGGATGAAGGGCCTCGTCATCGATGTGCGGAACAATCCGGGCGGCGTGCTGCCGATCGTGATTGAAATGTCGGAGCTGTTCGTTCCGAAAGGCAAAGGGATCGTCCAGGTGGAGAATAAGAACGGCCGCCGCGAAGCTACGTTATCGGACGGCTCCGGCAAATCGTATCCGATTGTCGTCGTCACGAATAAAGGCAGCGCCAGTGCCTCGGAGATTTTAGCGGGCGCATTGCAGGAATCGGCGGGAGCGAGGCTGGTCGGCGAGCCGACTTATGGCAAAGGCACCGTGCAATCGAGCTACTCCCAGGAGATGGGGGACGGCAGCATGCTTAAAATTACGATTGCCAAGTGGCTGACCCCGAAAGGGGAGTGGATCCACAAGAAGGGGATTCAGCCAGATGTTAACATATCGCAGCCCGATTATTTCTCTGTAGCTCCCATTAATAAAGAAAAAACCTATAAGTACGATATGCTCGGCGAAGATGTGAAGAGCGCGCAAGTTATGCTTAAGGGCCTTGGCTTCGATCCGGGCCGGGTGGATGGCTATTTCGACACGAATACAGAGCGTGCACTGAAGCAATTCCAAGGTGCTAATGAGCTTGAAGCCAATGGTGTGCTGGAAGCTAAGACCGCTGAGAAGCTGGAGAGCAAACTGATTGAGCTCATCCGCGATCCGAAGAACGATGCACAACTGAACCGTGCCCTGGAGGAAATCCGGAAGGAAATATCCTAAGTGGCGTCGAATCCATAAGAGGGCTGATTTCAGCCTTCTTTTTTCTTAAGATGGTATTGTTTCTTAAGATGGTCGCTCGGGGATCATTCTGGATTGCTGGCGGGGCGTTATGATGACTGCTGGTGGAAGCTCTAAATGACGGGGACGGTATATGATTGTTGGTATAGCCGACATATCAGAAGCCTTCCAGAGCGCTTGTGGGCTGGGGACGGTATAATGATTCGTTAGAGCCGTTAGGATGTGCTGTGCTGATGCAGTCGTCATGATGGTTACTGGTCAGGCAGTTACGATAGCCGATAGTGAAGCCGTTTTGCTGCTTGCTAGTGTAATCGTTATATAATAACTGGATTCGTGGCATTTAAAATCTGCAATTGAACGTTCAATATTTAATTAGTTGGATTTCCTGTACTTAAAATGAGTCTTTAAGGGAAATTAGGCGAAAAGCTGTACTTTAAATACATGAAATACAGCTATTTTGCCTAATCGGCGTAAAAAGATAAAATAGACACAAGTAATCCAACTAAATCGAATATTAGCCCTAATTAAAGGCAACGATTGTACTTTTCTAAAAGGATAGGAGTGTGAACACCTCTTGGATACAGTGCTTGAAGTTCTGTGGATGCTGGCTGAGGCAGGATGGCAGCTTCTCCTGCAGCCGTTCTATTATATTGCAATTATATTGATTATGCTCATTTATAGACGGCAGGTGCTGCTGGAGCGTAAGTTGTTCCATGTAAAATTGCACAGCTGGGCCGCTCAGACTTGGCGTACTGTTCTGGGGGGGCTCGCGGCAGGAATCGGCGTTTCGCTCGTTTCGCTGTTCCTTGGCATGACCTTAAGCATTGAAGGCATCATCTGCATCTGGGCTGTGACGCTGCTACTGCTACTGTTTCGCGTTCGTTATCTGTGCTTGGCTTATGCGGTCGGGCTGCTCGGCATAGCTCAATTTATTATCAATATGGTGCCGGGGCTGCAAGCCGGGGGCTGGCTGGCCGAGGTTGTACGCATTGTGCGGGAGTTGAATATCCCTGCGCTGCTGTGCCTGGTGGCCGTGCTTCATGTCGCTGAGGGATTGTTGGTACGCTGGCAGGGGGCATCCTTTGCCGGGCCTCTCTTCTTCGAAGGCAAGCGGGGAAAGCTGGTTGGCGGCTATCAATTGCAAAGCCTATGGCCGATTCCATTGTTTCTGCTCATTCCAGCACAGACGACGGGGGCTGTGCTGCCATGGACTCCTTTGTTTGGCGGGGAGGCTTGGCTGGGCGGGTTCCAATTGATCGCGTTCCCCATCGTGATTGGCTTTTCGGAGATGACGGTTGGGCTGCTGCCTCGGGCTAAGGCTCGAGTATCTTCCGGGCGGCTGGCCGCCTATGGCATCGTTCTGCTGGTTTTGGCGCTTCTTAGTTCGTGGTGGAGCCCGCTGACGATTGTCGCTGCGCTGGCCGGAATTATTTTGCATGAAGGATTAATTTGGCTCAGCCGCTTCGAGGAACAGAACCGCAGTCCGCTGTTCGTCAATCCTGTGGATGGGGTCAAGGTGTTGGCTGTATTGCCGGGAAGCCCGGCGGAGGAGCTTGGAATTCAAGTCGGCGAGACGATCATCAAGGTTAATGGCTCTCCCGTGGCTACAAAGGAAGAGCTTCATGCCGGGCTGCGCATGAACCCGGCTTTCTGCAAGCTGGAGGTGCGCAACCTCGCAGGCGAGAGCAAATTCCTTCAGCGCGCAATTTATGCAGGAGAGCACCATCAGCTCGGCGCTATACTGGCGCCGGATGATCGGGCTCCGGTCGCTGTAAGGATGCGGCCGATCTCGCTCATTCATCTGCTTCGCCCACGACGCGAAGGCGAGCCGGCGAGCAGCAGCTCTCGCCGTGCTGCCAGAGGACGTGATGGACGCAATGCAAAGCCGTTGGAGGAGAAGCATCTATCCGCTCCGCAGGGAGAGGTGCAGGCAGAGACGGAAGCTTGATGGAAGCTTGACGGAGAAGGCGCTTAGAATCGCGTATGAGAGGATACGCGTCCTAAGTGCCTTTTTTATGATGATTAGCACCCATGCAGCATCGCAGAAATCTTCAAAAAAATCGCACCGCGCGATTCAACGATCACGCGATGCGAGAAGGGGCAGCTGTATTTCAATGTTAGAGCAAGGTACCACACTAATCCCAATCTGCTATTGTTGCAGTTGACGAAGCACAGTAATCTCCACGCGCCGATTCTTCTGGCGTCCGGCCTCGGTGGAGTTGTCTCCATCCGGGCGGGTGTCCGCATATCCGGCATATTGGAAGCCTCTTGGATCGAGCTTCTCCGTGTCGACGAAATAGCGCAGAACGGACAAGGCTCTGGCTCCGGACAGCTCCCAGTTATCCTTGTACTTCGAAGCATGGATGATAGGCAGATTATCCGTATGTCCTTCGATGCTGATGACTGTGTCTAAGTTGCTGAACAGGCTGGCGAGCTTAGACAACGTCTTGGCGGAGCCCTCCTTGAGCTCGGCTTTGCCCACATCGAACAGGAAACGATCGCTTAATGCAATAGAAATGCCTTTGGGCAAATCGGCTACCGTGATTTGATCCTCAAGCTCATTGTCCTCAATGTACGCTTCAATTATTTTCATTAAACTAAGAAGCTCTTCCTCCTGTTGGCGAAAGGCCAGCTCGCGCTCCGTCAACGGCCCTTGCGAGGCTTCCGGTTGAGGCGCGCTGCCTTGATTCTGATCCTGTCCCTGCGCATCCTTGCCATGGTTACCCTCTTGATTGGTGCCTTGTTCACCGGAAGAAGGAGGATTGCGATGCGTATAGCGGTCGGCGGAGCCCAGTACCCCGCTGCCATTCTCCAGAATGGAATCACCGCTCTTGAACGTTTGCTGCAGCGATGCGGTGACGACTTCATATTTTTCAATATCCAGACGGCTCATAGCATACATGATGACAAAGAAAATCAGCAGCAGCGTAATGAGATCGGCGTAAGTGATCAGCCAGCGATCCCTGGACTCGGTTCCTTCTCTCCTGCGTTGTCTGTTGCGTTGTCTCATAAGTCTTTCTCCATAAAAGACGTCGAAGCTGAAGATGAGGACGAAGGCGCTTCAGAATGAATATCCGTCATAAAAGACTCCATCTTCCGCCGAACGAGCATGGGGTGATTTCCATTTTGAATCGATAATACGCCTTCCAGAAGCATCTCCATACGGCTGATATCATCTTCCCCACGGGCTTTGATCTTAGAAGCAATCGGCAAAAAGATAAGGTTGGCACTCGCGACCCCGTAAAGCGTAGCTGTAAAGGCCAGTGCAATAGAAGGCCCTAGAGCCGTAGGCTCCGTCAGACTGCCCAGAACATGAATAAGTCCCATGACCGTGCCGATAATTCCCATCGTCGGTGCATATCCTCCAGCGGATTCGAATATTTTGGCATAGTTATCGTACTTTTGCTGGGTAGCATCCATTTCATATTCCATGATTTGTTTGATCATTTCCTGCTCCGTGCCGTCTACGACAAGCTGGATGCCTTCACGTAAATAAAGATCCGAATGATCGATGATTTTCTTCTCTAGGGAGAGGACGCCTTCGCGTCTCGCCATCGTCGCCATATCGACAATATCTTCTATTAATTGTTCCGTGTTTGCGTTCGAGGTTGTAAATGCGAGCTTCAAGGCTCGGGGAATCGTCTTTAATCTGCGCATGGGGAAGCTGATCATGACCGCAGCGAATGTGCCGCCAAAAACGATCAGCGCAGCCGTAAGCTGCATGAGGCCTCCAATTTCTCCGCCATCCCACAAAAATCCGCCAATCAAAGCGGCCAGTCCGATAATAATACCAATAATCGTTGCGATATCCATAGATTGCGACAGCTCCTATCCTATACTTACCGATTGCATCCATAGGATGAAAAAGGTATAATGACATGGGAACACTCATTCCTATTTTGCGTAAATGTGGAATACGGGTTCTGACCATATTGTCGGCTAAAACGTCGGGCAAGTTGATTCGTTTCTTTTAAGAACATAGATATAGGTTAATATAATAAGGAGGCAGAAACCTCCTTTTTGGAAATATAAAGTTTATTTTCATTCCCTAGTATTTCATTTTAGACGATAAGGGTGATGTTGGACAATGAGTGATATTGTCTTTAGCAACAATAAATTTGAAATTGTTTCCGAATTCTCTCCTCAGGGCGATCAGCCTTCGGCGATCGACGAGCTGGCTGAGGGCGTTCGTCAAGGCAAGAGACACCAGACATTGCTGGGTGCGACGGGCACTGGAAAGACGTTCACGATTGCTCAGACGATTGCCAGACTTGGTCGTCCAACGCTCGTTATCGCGCATAATAAGACGCTGGCCGCTCAGCTTGCGAGCGAGTTCAAAGAATTCTTTCCGAACAACTCCGTAGATTACTTCGTCAGCTATTATGACTACTATCAGCCGGAAGCTTACATTCCATCCTCCGACACTTACATTGAGAAAGATTCCAGTATCAACGAAGAAATTGATAAGCTTCGGCACTCTGCCACGAGCTCACTGTTTGAGCGGCGCGATGTTATTATCGTAGCCAGCGTATCCTGCATTTATGGTCTCGGTTCTCCGATGGAGTACCGTGATCTTGTGCTTTCTTTGCGAGTCGGCATGGAGCGTCCGCGCAATCAGATTTTGAGTCGTCTCGTGGATATCCAGTATCAGCGGAACGATATCAACTTCGTGCGCGGGACGTTTCGTGTTCGCGGGGACGTGCTGGAGATATTCCCGGCATCCAAGGGAGAGCAGGCGGTACGGATTGAATTTTTCGGCGATGAGATCGAGCGGATTACGGAGATTGACGTGCTGACCGGAGAGTTGGTCGGCGAACGCGAGCACGTGGCTATTTTTCCGGCGTCTCACTTCGTAACCCAGGAAGAAACGATACGCATCGCGATCAAGAATATCGAACGAGAGCTGGAAGAGCAGCTTGAGTTGTTCCGGTCACAGGGCAAGCTGCTGGAAGCCCAGCGGCTGGAGCAGCGTACGCGGTATGATCTTGAAATGATGAAGGAAGTCGGATTTTGCTCGGGGATCGAGAACTATTCCGGGCCGCTGACCTTTAGGGAGCGGGGGGCTACCCCGTATACCTTGCTGGATTATTTTCCGGATGACTTGCTGATTGTGGTAGATGAGTCTCACGTTACATTGCCGCAAATTAGAGCGATGTATAATGGTGACCAGGCGCGGAAAACGGTGCTTGTAGAGCATGGCTTTCGTTTGCCGTCGGCGCTGGATAACCGTCCGCTGAAGTTCGAGGAGTTCGAGGAGAAGGCGAATCAGCTAATTTACGTATCTGCAACGCCCGGTCCTTACGAGATTGAACATACGGATAAAATGGTAGAGCAAATTATCCGGCCGACGGGGCTCTTGGATCCGATCATTGAGGTACGCCCAACGAAGGGACAGATTGATGATTTGATCGGCGAGATTCGGGATCGTTTGGAGAAGGATGAGCGGGTGCTGGTCACGACATTGACGAAGAAAATGGCCGAAGATTTGACCGATTACTTGAAGGAGATCGGCATTAAGGTGCGCTACCTCCACTCCGACATTAAGACGCTGGAGCGGATGAGCATCCTCCGGGATTTGCGGCTTGGCACCTTCCATGTGCTCGTCGGCATCAACCTTTTGCGGGAGGGCCTCGATTTGCCAGAGGTGTCGCTCGTGGCGATATTGGATGCGGATAAGGAAGGCTTCCTTCGTTCCGAGCGTTCCTTGATTCAGACAATTGGCCGGGCTGCGCGGAACTCCGAGGGACGCGTGCTCATGTATGGCGACCAGATTACAGAGTCTATGGATAAAGCGATCAAGGAGACGGAGCGCCGCCGTGAGATTCAGATTGCTTATAACGAGAAGCATGGAATTACGCCGCAGACAATCCGTAAAAAGGTTCGCGATGTGATCGAAGCTACCCGAGTGGCTGAGAGCAAGAGTGAGTACCTGACTGATGTCGGCAAGGGCAAAATGTCCAAGCGCGATCGCCAGGCGATGATCGGACGTTTGGAGGTAGAAATGAAGGAAGCGGCCAAGAACCTGCAATTCGAACGCGCCGCAGAGCTGCGTGATGCTATTCTCGAGCTCAAGGCGGAGTAAATTAACGAAGCCGCGATCTAAACATCAGAACAGGAAACGGAAAACAATAGCGGTCGGAGTAACGTTTCCAGGCGCAGTTGCCTGTATCTATAATAGTTAATAGCAATTTATATAGTATCAAGGAGATGAAATCTATTGGCCAGTGAGAATATAGTCATTAAAGGTGCAAGAGCGCACAACTTAAAAAATATAGATATCACGATTCCGCGGGACAAGTTCGTAGTTCTGACTGGGCTCAGCGGATCCGGAAAATCCTCTCTGGCATTTGATACGATTTATGCGGAAGGGCAGCGCCGATACGTAGAGTCGCTCTCCGCTTATGCGCGTCAATTTTTGGGTCAAATGGAGAAGCCGGATGTGGACTCCATTGAGGGCTTGTCCCCAGCGATTTCGATCGATCAGAAGACGACGAGCCGGAATCCACGATCCACGGTAGGCACGGTAACGGAAATCTATGACTATTTGCGGTTATTGTTTGCCAGGATCGGCCATCCTCATTGTCCCGAGCACGGCATCGAGATTACTTCGCAAACCGTCGAGCAAATGGTAGACCGGATTATGCAATATCCGGAGAGGACGAGACTGCAGATCTTATCGCCCGTAATTTCGGGCAAGAAGGGCGAGCACAAAAGCCTGTTTACCGAAATCGCGAAACAGGGCTTCGTTCGGGTGCGGGTCGATGGAGAGCAGCGCGATCTTTCGGAGAAGATCGAGCTGGAGAAGAATAAGAAGCATTCGATTGAAGTGATCGTCGATCGAATTATTGTTAAGGAAGATGTACGAAGCCGGCTGGCAGACTCGATCGAAACGGCACTAAAAATGTCAGGTGGACAACTGCTCGTCGATATTATCGGCCAGGAGGAGCTGCGCTTCAGCTCTAATTTTGCTTGTCCGATCTGCGGCTTCAGCATTGAGGAGCTGTCTCCGCGGATGTTCTCTTTTAACAGTCCATTCGGAGCTTGTACGGAATGCGACGGCCTCGGCGCAAAAATGATCATTGACCCGGATTTGCTTATTCCAAATCCAAATAAGAGTATTGAAGCCGGCGCGTTTGAAGCTTGGGCGGGAAGTACGTCCAACTACTATCCGCAATTTTTGAAATCGGTATGCGAGCATTATGGTATTCCGCAGGATGTACCGGTTAGCGAATTAACGAAGGAACAAATGGATACGCTTCTGTATGGAACTGGAGACACCAAAATTCGCTTCCGTTATCAGAATGATTTTGGCATGAGCAAGGATGCTTACGTGACGTTTGAGGGGATCGTGCATAATTTAGAGCGGCGGTACCGGGATACGTCCTCCGAAGGCATTCGCGAATTCATTGAAGAATTTATGGGCTCCAAGCCATGTGGGACATGTAAAGGGCACCGCCTCAAGAAGGAAAGCTTGGCGGTGACGATCAATGATCAGAATATGGCTTTTGTGACCAGTCTATCGATTGGAGAGGCGAGAGATTTCTTTGATGGTCTAAGCTTGAGTGAGAAAGAGATGACCATCGCGAATATGATTCTCAAGGAAATCAACAGTCGTCTTGGATTCCTAGTGAATGTCGGTCTAGACTATTTGACGCTAAGCCGCGCAGCTGGGACGTTGTCCGGGGGCGAGGCACAACGAATCAGGCTGGCTACACAGATCGGCTCGAGCCTTATGGGTGTGCTGTATATTTTGGACGAGCCGAGTATCGGACTTCATCAGAGAGACAACGATCGCTTGATTACTACGCTTGCCCATATGCGGGATCTTGGAAATACGCTAATCGTTGTTGAACATGACGAGGATACGATGATGGCTGCCGATTATATTATCGATATCGGCCCTGGTGCGGGCTTGCATGGCGGCCAAGTTGTTGCGCAAGGAACGCCGACGGAAGTGATGGAGGATCCAAACTCGCTTACGGGTCAATATTTAAGTGGCAAGAAGTTCATTCCGGTGAATCCGGAGCGGCGGAAGCCGAACGGTCGTTGGCTTGAGATTAAGGGAGCGAAGGAGAACAATCTCAAGAATATTAACGTGAAGTTCCCGATTGGCGTATTTACTGCAGTTACAGGAGTGTCGGGATCAGGGAAATCTACGCTGGTCAATGAAATTCTGTATAAAACATTAGCCCGCGATTTGAACCGAGCCAAAGTGCGTCCGGGGCAATATCGGGAGATCAAAGGGCTCGAGCATGTCGAGAAGGTCGTTGATATTGATCAATCCCCGATCGGCCGAACGCCGCGTTCGAACCCTGCGACCTATACGGGAGTATTTGATGATATTCGCGACCTCTTCTCCCAGACTTCAGAAGCGAAAATTCGCGGCTACAAGAAGGGACGCTTCAGTTTCAATATTAAGGGAGGCCGTTGTGAAGCGTGCCGTGGCGACGGGATCATCAAAATTGAGATGCACTTCTTGCCGGATGTTTACGTGCCTTGCGAAGTATGTAAGGGAAAAAGATATAATCGCGAGACGCTGGAAGTGAAATATAAGAACAAAAGCATTGCCGATGTGCTGGAGATGACGGTAGAGGTAGCAACAGACTTCTTCCAAAACATTCCGAAAATTCACCGCAAGCTGCAAACTCTGCTTGATGTCGGACTAGGCTACATTAAATTGGGACAGCCTGCTACGACGTTATCTGGTGGGGAAGCACAGCGGGTGAAGCTTGCCTCCGAGCTTTATCGCCGCAGTACGGGCAAGACGATCTATATTCTGGACGAGCCGACGACGGGGCTGCATGTCGATGATATCGACCGCCTGCTTAACGTGCTCCATCGATTGGTGGATTCAGGAGAGACGGTGCTTGTCATTGAGCACAATCTGGACGTCATCAAGACGGCGGATTACCTCGTCGATCTCGGCCCTGAAGGGGGCAACGGAGGCGGCACGATTATTGGTACAGGTACGCCAGAAGAGATTGCCAAGAATGAGCAGTCCTATACAGGCCGTTACTTGAAGCCTGTTTTGGAGCGTGATACGAAGCGAACCCAGGAGCTGCAGCTTCAGGGCTGAAACTGCTGTTAGACTATGAGTGCGGCGCTAACACTGTGCGCTAGCAGCGTCGCACGGTGGCGAACGCGGTGGCGAACATAGAGGTTAAATGATGTGAGATTCATGAGTCTGTAATCTCGTTAATCTAACGTATAACCCCCGGATTCACTTTTCGTGAGTCAGGGGGTATTTTTTAGAGTAGAAGAGGTATAAAGACGTGGACGGTATCTCTTGAATTACTTCGTTCATGCATGTTAACTGGATTAGAGGTAATTAAAGCGTGGCCATTGGTGCAAAATGTACGATTAGTTGGATTTCGTGTCCTTAGATAAGCTTTGTAGATAAGCATGGTTACTAAGGTGTTGTTTTAAGTTCATCAAATCCAACAATTTCACAGAAACTAGCGCTACGCTCTAAAATAAATACATTAAATCACACTAAATTCGGATACAGAGAGATATAAAGTCCGGAGAAAGAGAGACATACCATAAAAAGGCCATCTTTGACGGCGGGTTATAGTTGAGAGTCGTAAAAGTCAAGGAAACTAGTTACTTTATTTCAGTAAACCAGCCCTAAATATTGTCTAAATTGTGACAAATGCGATTTTTATTTGCTGTTCCCCTTGCATCCGCGCCATAGGGAAGATAACATATAGGGAGATGTGTATATACGTGATTTTTTAGAAGGGGGTTACGGCATGCGACTGCTCGCAGAAGCGGCAGGAAATACATCAAACTTTAACGGTTTCGATATTTTTATGCTGCTGTTTACAGTAATTATTTTGATCGGCGTGGTTCGCCTGATGGTCGCTCGTCCGAAGAAGAATTTATTTGCAATCGGTTTCGGCATCGTAAGTTTGCTCGTTTTCCTGGCATCGGATGCTGTGATGATTAGCAGCTGGTTTAAATAAATACGAAATGAGCAGAAGACACTTTGTTTCGTAACGGAACAGGGTGTTTTTTCAATTGAAGGATTGTACATAAAAATAATGCTATAAAAGATGAAAAGGTGAACGCAGGTATTAGATGCAAGCAAAGGAGTACATTGATTCTGAAAAGGCGGTTGCTATCCGGTTCTTTTATATTTCAAGGTACTTATAATCGAACCCGTTGAGCATGTGGTCGACCGACCGCCGTCATGCAGCAAAGCACCGTTCGCTAGGAACTACACGCTGCGCGCTGCGGCTGCCCGATACGCCATGCTAGAGTCGAACTGAGTATTCCATTGCCTGTTGTCTTCATTCCTATATAAACTCAAGTGATCCCGCCTGCCACTTTCATGAGCAAATATTTGTGCTCTCCCGTTCGGAAGCAGCATTATGTTAGTAGGTGTGTCCAATTAGTGGGGAATTGGGGCGCTATTGTTCAAGCGAATCCATCCTTACATGCAAATCCATTCTATGTATACATTTCATTTTATTTGCTTGCGTATACATATTAATTGCTTAACTTTCACAGCCTGCAATCGGTAAATAAGTCTTAATGTTACTAAGCAGCCACCCAATCCGGCATATTGTATTTGGAAATTATGAATTCGAACACACTGTCTTGTGGCGGGTCAAATGCTGGGAATGTGTATGAAAAGTCGAACACAATCTCTAAAAAAGCAGCTTGTAGTAGTATGGCATCAGATTGTGAAGGGGAATTATACGACAATACAGTACATACATCGTTGTGGAATAAACGAAATGAAACGAAACAAACCCATCGTGTAGGAGGTGCTCCTAATGATGGGTTTGTTTGATGCAATCTTCTAAATGCGTTCGTATGAATATGGGCTTTAGAGATGGGATGTAGTTCTACCCTCCATGCAGTCCTCCATAGCTACTAATTTTATTATCTGAGGAGAATTGGATAGGAATAAACAAAGCAAAGGCAAAGCTAGCTGTCAAAAGAGATACTAGGATTTTTTTCTTCATTCTCATAGACTCCTTTAATTATAGTTTTATAACTGAGCAAGGTCTCTTGGGATGCCATATCTCTATATTGTTCAAATAGCCCCATACATTTAAGCATACACTTTCTATTGTTTATAAAGGCGGATTTTTCAAGTCCCTTAAGTAAAAATGAGAATGCAGTAGTATAATTTTTCTTTTTGAGATAATAGTAAGCAAGATTATGTAATAACAATGGATAAAGGTTTGTACTATAGTGACTTTTGAAGATGTCAATAGTCGTGTTCTCATTAACATAGGCTGCAAGTTCGGATTCAAATTGCTTGAGTATATGATCTACATTAAAATGATATCGATTAGCTGCTTCCATAATATTGAATAAAGCTGGGATAAGTTCATCTTGTTCTTTTTCGATATAAACAACGTACTCCGGAAGTACACTGGCATCTCCACACCTTAGCTTATTCACATAAGTATTGGCCTGCGCCCATTCCAGAAAAACATTTTTCCAGTGCCGGGTGTTGTCGTCATCCTCTTTAACCCAGCTTAAATCGGCATAGCAGGAGGTATATTGTAGTGCCTGCTCGTAATCTCTCCGCGTATCGTAAACATCGGCATGGAATAGGTTGGCTAATGCTATATATGTAAACAAGGGTCTGCTTGGTTTAGAGTTTTTTTGGATCATGATAGGTCTTGCAGAGAAGTACAGCGTTTTGGCCAAATGGCCTAGTCTGTTTGCTATCATTTCTACTTTATCCCACTGACTTAAAGTTCGATATATATTACCCAGGTCTCTCAAAGCATCTAGCTGATCAAGTTCATCCAATCTTTCCACGTAAGGCTCGAATAGTATAGCTGTATTATAGTTCTTCTCTTGGTTCGTTCCCAGGCGGATTAAGAATAGCCGATATTGGCAGAAGGCCAGCCGTTCAGAATGTTGATGCCTCTCGCTAAGAGCCACATTTTCAAACAATAGTTCTGCTGCTTTAAGCTTGGTCTGCTGATAGAGGTCTTCCGCTACATCGAACAGAAGGGGAGTGTACATCAGATTATCCATTAACAAATGGATCACTTGCTTCATACAATCTAATTTGTCGAGATCCGCGCAGCGGTATAAAAACGGTTTGAATCTACGCCAGTTGAGGGTATTTTGGCTTAAATGATCTTTAATATATTGCTCGTAAAAAAATCCCTCTGGATAATTCATTACTTTCGTAAGTCGATCCAAATGATCTACTGTTAATATTTTGTTTTTGTTTAATATGGAACTAAGCGTGCCTGCGTTTATATCGGATTTGCTTGCTAATTTCCTAAGATTCATATCTTTCCGGCTCATAAAATCGACGATATGCTGGAGAACGGAAGATGTACAGCTCATACAAATCATCCTTCTTCAGAAGTATTCTTACAGAATTGCATAGTGATTAAAAAAAAGCTTCCGCCATCAAAATATGTCTTTATATCCTTCAAATGTTAATCTATTACAAATATAAACAATATTTAATGGTGGGTCAATTACCTTTAGAAGAATGTCTATATTATGACATAAATTGGACTATGCATATAGAAATATAAATTCTCGTTTGGAAGGGTTTATAGCTAGAGTCTGCACGGAATGTCTGATAAACTAAATAAGTTATCGTCGCTACATTTCAAATTTAATGGATATGATTTACGAGGGTCGATACTACGACCTCTGGGAGGAATATATGAGCAGCACAACATTAACACGGCAAGACGTAGAGTTGTTAGCGCCGGCGGGCGATTGGGATTGTATGCGCGCTGCGGTGGCGAATGGGGCGGATGCGATTTTTTTTGGTGTAGAAAAGTTCAATGCTAGAGCCCGGGCGAACAACTTCCGCATGGACGAGCTCCCGGAAATCATGGCTTTTCTGCACAGCTATGGGGTCAAGGGGTTTCTGACCTTCAATATTCTCGTGTTTGAGGATGAACTGCGGGATGCGGCTGAATTGATCGAGGCTTGCATTGATGCGGGCGTGGACGCGGTGATCGTGCAGGATTTGGGACTGGTTAAAATGATTCGGGAAATGTCGCCGGACTTTCCGATTCACGGTTCGACCCAGATGACGATTACTTCGCCGGAAGCGGTGGAGTTCACGAAGCCATGGAACATGGAACGTGTTGTGCTAGGCCGCGAGAATAATTTGAAGCAAATCCAGAAAATCGGGGAACAGGCGAAGCTGCCGATGGAAGTATTTGTCCACGGGGCGCTTTGCGTTTCGTATTCGGGACAATGCCTGACTTCGGAAATGTGGGGCGGCCGCTCCGCAAACCGGGGCGAATGCGCTCAGGCCTGCCGTCTCCCCTATGACCTGATGGTGGACGGGGAGCAGAAGCCGATGGGGGATGTGGCGTACTTGCTGTCTCCGAAGGATCTGGCGGCAATTGACCTGATGCCGGAGCTCATCGAAGCTGGCGTGACGTCCTTTAAAATCGAGGGCCGCTTGAAAAGCCCGGAATATGTCGCTAACGTAGTGAGCAAATACCGCAAGGCGATTGACCGTTATTTTGATGGGGAGAATGCCCGGCCGTCGAAGGAAGAGGTTCGTGAGCTGCAGCAGAGCTTCTCGCGCGGTTTTACGCACGGCTTCTTGGAGGGCACGAATAACAAAAAGCTCGTGGAAGGTACGTTTCCGAAGAGCCGGGGCGTGTATCTAGGCCGGGTGGAGCAGGTGCTGCGCGACGGCGTGGTATGCCGCCTGGAGGCTCCTGTGAAGCGCGGAGACGGGATCGTCTTTGACGCTGGAGATCCGACGAAAAAAGAAGAAGGCGGACGTGTCTACGATTTGCGCCGCAAAGGTGTGAAGCTGGAAGGCGAAGCGGACGAGAAATGGATCGTCGATATTATACCGGGACGGAATGACGTCGATCTGCGCAAGGTTCACGTCGGCGACCGGATTTGGAAGACGAGCGATCCAGCGCTGGATAAAAGACTGCGCCAGACGTTCGAGACGGACAAGCCGTACCGGGTATTCCCGGTGCAAGTCCGCGCTACGGGGCGGGCCGGCGAGCCGCTGGCAACCTTCTGGAGCGATGTGCAGAAGGGAACAACGGTGCGCGTCGACTCCGAGCTGCTGCTCGAGACGGCGCAGAAGCGGCCGATGGACGACGCCCTGCTCGAAGAGCAGTTCGGCCGTCTCGGCGGCACGCTGTTTCAGCTTGAGCGCTTGGATGCATCGCTGCATGGCGATGTGATCCTGCCGATGCGAGAGCTGAACAGCATCCGCCGGCGCGCAGTGGAGCTGCTCGCCGGCGAACGGCCAAAGCCGCCCGTTTACGTGAAACGGGCGGATGCCGCCACCGCGGCCGCAGCTGTGCTGGGCGCGGAGGCGGGAGGCGCAC
>NZ_LT732548.1:761283-829392 GCF_900155685.1 Paenibacillus bouchesdurhonensis
CCGCACGCCTGTGCGCGGTGAAGCGGAGCTCACCGCGCTGTGCCGCAGCCTGCCGCAGGTGCAGGCTGCGCTGGAGGCGGGCGTAGGGATGATCTACGCCGACTTTGAATTCATTAAGCAATTCCCGGCAGCAGTGGAAGCCGTACATGCTGCGGGCAAACAGATTGCGCTGGCAACACCGCGCATCCATATGCCGGGCGAGAACGGCTACCATAACAATATCCTGCGTCTTCAGCCAGACGCGGTGCTGGTGCGCAACACCGGAGCGCTGTATTACTACCTGCGCCATCGGCAGGAGAATCCGGACGCAAAGCACCCGCGGCTCATCGGTGATTTCTCGCTGAATATGGCGAATCATAAAACGGTAGAGCTGTTCCTGGATGCAGGCTGCGACATCGTTACGCCATCTTACGATCTCAACATTCAGCAGATGGTTGATTTGCTGGGACAGAGCCAGGGCATGGCGGCAGACATGGAAATCGTCATTCACCAGCACTTGCCGATGTTCCATACGGAGCACTGCGTATACTGCACCTTCCTGAGCGAGGGCACGGATTATACAAACTGCGGGCGCCCTTGTGAAGAGCACAGAGTATCGCTGCAGGATCGGATCGGCATGTCCCATCCCGTTCGCGTCGATGAAGGATGCCGCAACACGGTATACAATGCGATTGAGCAATCCGGTGCGGAATATTTGCAGAACTTCCTGGAGCTAGGCGTGCGGAGCTACCGCGTGGAATTTCTGGAAGAGACGCCGGAGCAGGTGCATGAGGTTATCCGTCTCTATAGCCAAGCCTTGCGCGGAGAAATTAGCGGCACGCAAGTATGGAAGACGTTAAAAGCAACAAACCAGCTCGGCGTGACACGCGGACAGTTGGTGAAATAAGCTAGAGCCCCCTTTGAACGTCATCTTTGACGGAAAGAGGGGGCTCTTTTTTTACAAATGTATGTTGAGCTTGAAGGAGTTAAGCTTAATTACTTTTTAATCTCACCATTAATTGATAGAAGATATAAATGCTAAGCAGAATAAAAGATAGGAATGTGATTACTGCTAAACTGCCCCCAACTTGGGAATCTCGCAAAAATACTAATCCAACTAGACTCAAAATCATGTTAATTAGAAACCACCAGATCATAGCTCGTCCCGCAGCTTTGTTGAAAATCATACTTCTAAATGCATCCGTTAGTTTGCTAATTTATAACACATCCTTAGAATCAAAAGATTTGTATCCTCAATCTCCAAGCGAAGCGATTATCCTGCCCACAGATAGGGTTGTCGTATAATCAGCGGGCGTTCCAGAATGCTTGTGACCAGTCGGTCAGAAGATTGTTGAAGTCGGTGGATTAGAATTCAATAAAGACATCGTTACCCACATGCCGCTGCAGTCTCTATAGCTAAAGCAGTCGCATATTACGGCATCATGACGTGTTGTCCATTCGGGAAGAGGATCGGGAATGGATTCTAATTTTTGATCGCAAGCCCCGACGACGAGCCTGGCCTTGGTTAAAGCACCAAAGGGCTCAGCTTCGGCAAAGAAAGTTTTTACAACCTCACCGCCAACGTACTCTAGTTGGTATTTCCGTTCAATTCGCTTTTGCGTTTCGGCTGTTTCTTCTCGTAGGATTGGATTGCTACACTGTCGATCGGCACGTGACTTCCATCGATGGTTCCTTCCTCTTTACAGCGTGTGACGAGATCCTCAAACAACGTTTAGCCAGTCCGCTACTGTGCTGAAGAAGATAGATAAACGCTTTAGTTTCAAGTTTTTGAAGTTCTTCAAAGAAAAATGACTTTCTTGTAAAATATACATAGTGACTCCATTCTCTTGGGTTTACTGGGTTTATCGGCAGAACCCCAATAAGAGCATGGATGATGATGGGTTATTTGGATTATAGGTATGAATGAGTATTATTTGGTAAAAAAACCATAAAAAATATAGGGGTTTATGTTGATTTATACCAAAAACAATATAAATGATGAATAAATACAACATAAAACAATAAATATTAATTGCAATGTCAGTAAGAACATGATAACATCTGATTACAAACAACAAAATGATACGTTTAGCTGGATGTAGTTGAAAGTTTGTTGCTTGTATTCTTTATGAAAATTTATATCAAAACAAAGGGGCTGGAAATATGAAATACAAATTTATGAAAACGCTTATCATTAGTTTGCTGGCCGTGTTTTTGGTGATTACAGGCTGTTCGACTGGTGGCGGAACTAACAAAGGGACTGATGAAGGTTCTTCCAAGAGTGCAGGCGAGAAGAAAGTCGTCGTCGAAGGATTGCCGGATGCCATCAAGAGCAAGGATAACATCAAATTAATGGTAGTCCGCAAAATCGGTGGGGATGACCATACTGCACAGTTTCTGGCTGGAGCCAAGCAGGAAGGCGAATCGATGGGAATTACAGTGGATACTTTCACGGCAAATGGCGATACGGCAAGATTCCATGATGCAATCTTGCAGGCTGTAGACAAAAATTATGATGGAATCATTATTTCACATGGTGATGATGCAGCTACCGTTGACGAAGTGAAGATGATCGTTGATAAGGGCATTCCCGTAGTAACTTTTGACTCAAACCCTGATTTGAAGAATATTCCCGGTGTCACATTAACATCGCAGGATGATGAGGCGCTTGCCAAGTTAACTCTTGATAACCTGATCAAAGAGAAGGGCGAGAATGCGAAGATCATTTATCTGTGGGTTGACGGTTTCCCTCCAATGGTAAGACGTAACAATGTGTATCAAGAAGTATTGAAGCAATACCCTGGTATCGTTGAAGTAGAACGCTTTGGCGTAGCTGCTGGAGACACTTCTGTGCAAACGCAAAACGCGGTTTCCGCCATGCTGACGAAGCATAAGAAAGGTGAGATCGATGCTGTGTTCGCGGCTTGGGATGCATTCGCTATCGGTGCAACCAGAGCCATTAAGGAAGCTGGACGCGATGAAATCCAAATCTATGGTATCGACGTATCGAATAGTGACCTTCAACTGCTTCAAATGGAAGGAAGTCCATGGGTATCCACGGCTGCAGTTGATCCTCAAATGATCGGTGCTGTTAACGTTCGAATTCTACTTAATAAAATTGCTGGTGAAGAAACACCGCAAACTTATGATTTGGAAGCAAGTCTTATTACACAAGAGAAGCTTAAGGAGTCCACGGAACCGGTCAACATGGTCAATCTGTCGGAGGTTGTTCCGGGATGGGGCAAAACAGATGCATTCTTAACAGACTGGATGAAAGCGCTTAAGGACGCTTATAAAAAATAGCGTTACTAATACCCCGGTTGTAAGCGCTCTCCCTATAGAGGGCGCTATATACAACTACACGGGCTAGAGGGTGGCAAGAAATGGACGATATGAAAAGATCCAACATCGAAATGAAAAAAATCTCGATCGAGTTCCCTGGAGTTAAGGCGTTAAAGGAAGTTGATTTTGTTACAGAATCTGGAGTAAGCCATGCTCTGATCGGTGCCAACGGCGCAGGTAAATCAACGCTTATGAAAGTCCTTTCCGGTGCCTATAACCACTATACAGGTGAAATCTTCATTGATGGCAAGCTGGTCAATATTCGTTCTCCGAAGGATGCCAAGGATTTGGGCATTCAGATCGTGTATCAGGAGGTCGATACAGCCTTAATCCCTTATCTTACCGTTGGTGAGAATATCATGCTGGATGAAACCGTAAATGATATGGGCGGCAGGCAGTTTGTGAACTGGAAGGAGATACATCGTAAATCAAAGGAAGTGCTGGCTAGACTCCATGTTCCAGTCTCCACCAAGAAGCTTGCCAGTGAGTTAACCTTGGCAGAGAAGCAAATGGTGCTTATCGCAAGAGCTATCTCCAAGGAATGCAAATATTTGATTCTTGATGAGCCTACAGCTCCGCTAAGTCATGCCGAAACCGAAGAGTTGTTTCGAATAGTCAGAGATTTGAAGCAAGCGAACGTAGGCGTAATCTTCATTTCTCATCGTCTGCCTGAGCTGTTTGAAATTTGTGATGATATAACGATCATGCGCGACGGCGAGTTTGTCATTAAAGAGAAGATTGGGAATTTGGTTCAGAATCAAGTGGTTGAATATATGCTCGGCAAGAAAATGGATCAGCAGTTTCCGAAGCATAATATCACCATCGGCGAGAAGTGCTTTGAGATCAAAGGCTTCAGTGACGGGACGAATATTCAGGATATTAACATGTATGTGCGCAAAGGCGAGGTTGTTGGCCTGGCTGGACTCGTTGGTGCAGGGAAGACAGAGCTATGTAAAGCGTTGTTTGGTTTAAGCAAGGTCAGGACGGGAGAGTTGATCCTGAACGGCCGAAAGCTGGCTTATAAAACTCCGCATGCAGCAGTGAAGGAAGGGATTGCCCTTGTGCCGGAGGAACGCCGCAAGGAAGGCATTCTCGTCTCTGAATCTGTTTCAGTCAATCTAACTGCGGTAAGCTTGGGCAAATTCACCAGCTTGAGGACTTTCCTTAACTTTAAGAAGGAGAAGGAGATTTCTAGACAGATGATCGCCAGCCTGGGCGTCAAGACACCTCATGAACAAACAAAAGTAAAAAATCTTTCAGGCGGTAATCAGCAGAAAATTGCTATCGGCAAATGGCTTGTCGGTGATGCCGAGGTATATATATTCGATGAACCAACCAAAGGCGTCGATGTCGGCGCAAAGCGTGACATATTCGAACTGATTTCCGGTTTAGCGGCAAAGGGGAAATGCGTCATTTACGCATCCTGTGAAATGTCGGAGCTGCTGGGGATTTCTGATCGTATGTACGTGCTCTATGACGGTCAGGTTGTCAAGGAGCTGGAAACAAGCAAAACAAATGAAGAAGAGATACTGTTCTACTCGACTGGAGGCAAGTAGTATGAGCAAAGGGAACTCGGTACAAACAGCTCGTAAATTTGATTTCTTTGATATCCTGTACAAGTACGGAACCTTGATTACCATCGTGGCCCTGATTGCATTCTTCGGAATAATGTCGGATAGCTTCCTGCAAGGATCTAATATTATTAATATTCTAAGGTCAATCTCCATCGTAACGATTATCGCGATCGGGATTACGATCTCCCTGTCGGTTGACGGTTTTGACTTGTCGGTCGGCTCTGTTGCATCGCTAGCGAATGCAGTCGTCATTTCTATGTTCGTCTGGTACGGTCAGAACATCGTGCTGGGCATTATTGTAGCAATTGCCGTTAGCCTGATTGTCGGGATTCTTAATTCCTTCGCGATCGTAAAGCTGCGCATTCCGGATATGTTAATGACCCTGGCTATGATGTTCATTGTTCAGGGGATTGCCTTGACTTATACAAGAGGCGCGACCGTATCCGAGAACATGGTTATGCCGGACGGCAGCTTCGCGACAGGTACAATCAGCCCGCTCTTTGCCAAGCTGGGTCAGGTTCCTTGGATCATTATCATTATGGTCGTTGTCGTAGCCGTTGTTCATATTTTCTTGAATTATACGAAACACGGTCGCTATATGTACGTGATCGGGGGGAACCCAGAAGCTGCCAAGCTCTCCGGGATCGCTGTAAATAAATATCGCGTTGCAGCTTACCTGTTGTCTGCTCTGTTCGCAGCTATCGGCGGTATTATTCTGGCATCGCGGGTTATGACCGCTGAAGTTAACGCAGGCGCTCCCTATCTGATGGATGCAGTAGCTGCGGCCTTCATCGGCTTATCGGTTCTTGGTTCGGGAAAACCGAATGCGATTGGTACCTTTGTCGGTGCGATTCTGATCGGGGTTCTACAGAATGGGCTTGTTATGATGTCTGTTCCGTACTATGCGATGGATATTGTCAAAGGAACCGTTCTAGCTCTGGCGCTAGCTCTGACCTATTACAAGAATAAATCATAATGGACTAAGGCTAACTTCATTGATTTCATCAAAATAACTATCGTTTCTCGCAGGTGAAGCATTTAATCTTTACAGGAGGTATGGGAGAAAATGAGAGATTTCAGCACTTATTTTACAATGAAGGAATCAGATGTAATTGCATATGCAGCAACACAACTAGACATATTTGATCAGGATGCGGACTTGGTATGCACCGAAATCGGGGATGGAAATCTGAACTTCGTGTTTCGGATCCAGGACAAGAAATCGGGCAAATCAGTGATAGTGAAGCAGGCGGGTCCAGTAGCTAGAATTTCCAGTGATATCGTGGTTTCTACCGACCGTAACCGGATCGAGAGCGAGATTCTTGCCATCCAGTACCAACTCGCGCCCGGTTCTGTTCCGCAAATTTACAAATTTGACAGTGCGATGAATTGCTGCGTAATGGAGGATTTGTCCGATCATGTCATTATGAGAAAGGCGCTTATGGAACATAAGCAATTTCCTCTGTTTGCTGATCATATCACAACCTTCTTGGCAAGGACTTTGCTGCTTACCTCGGATGTTGTCATGAATCATAAAGAGAAGAAGGATCTCGTTAAGCGCTTCATTAATCAGGATCTGTGCGAGATTACTGAGGATCTAGTATATACAGAGCCGTTCTATGACTGTCCCCGTAATGATGTATTCGGTCCAACCCGAGCATTTGCCGAGGAACATCTATGGAAGGATGAGGCATTGCTGCTGGAGACCGCTAAGCTGAAGTTTGAATTCATGACGAATGCACAATCGCTAATTCATGGCGATCTGCATACCGGATCGATCTTCATCAAGGAGGATTCAACTAAGATCTTCGACCCTGAATTTGCCTTCTACGGTCCTGCAGGCTATGACATCGGCAATGTCATAGCTAACCTGATCTTTGCATACATTAACGCTGAAATGACAATGGAGGCAGGTGTGGCCAAGGAGAAGCATATCGCTTGGTTGCTTGAGACAATCCAGTCTATCATAGATTTATTCCAGGATAAATGGAACAAGCTGTGGGATGAGAAGGCGGCGGATCGGGTTGCCCGTTACGAGGGCTTCAAGTCCTTCTATCTAGGCAATATACTTAAGGATACCGCGGCTGTAGCTGGTCTTGAAATGATTCGTAGAACCCTTGGTCTGGCTCATGTGAAGGACATAACGTCTATAGCTGATGAGGCTAAGCGCGCAGAGGCTGAGAAGTTCTGTTTAATTGTAGGCAAGCGGTTCATCATGGAGAGGGAGCAGTTAACTACAGGCACTAAATACGTGGAAATTTTGCAGGCGGGGGTGCAGCATGACTAATCAACAGGATATTCTATCATCTGTAATTCAATCCGTAACATTGGACGATACTAACGATACACTTATCATTCTTGATCAGACCTTGCTTCCGAATGAGAAGGTGTTCCTTGAGCTCCAGGAGATGAAGGATATATGGGATGCCATTTATCATCTGCGTGTTCGCGGTGCTCCCGCTATCGGGATTGCAGCGGGATACGGTGTATATCTCGGAACGAAGCAATCCGGGGCGGAAACCTATGATGAACTGTATGCTGATTTCCTCAAGGCGAAGGAATATTTGGCTTCCTCAAGACCAACGGCAGTGAACCTGTTCTGGGCGCTTGACCGTATGGAAGCCCGTTTCAAGCGAGAGGCGGGCAAGTCTGTGGCTGAAGTGAAGGCTGCCTTGCTTGAAGAGTCTGAGTTGATCCGCTCCGAGGATGAGCAAATCTGTAAAAATATCGGTGAATACGCACTATCCTTGCTTAAGCCGGGGATGGGATTATTAACGCATTGCAATGCCGGAACGATAGCGACTGCCAAGTATGGTACTGCGCTTGCACCGATGTATTTAGGTCAAGAACGTGATTATAACTTCAAGGTTTATGCGGACGAGACGCGCCCGCTGCTTCAAGGAGCCCGTCTTACGGCATGGGAACTGAAGGAAGCCGGCGTAGACGTTACCCTGATCTGTGATAATATGGCTTCCATCGTAATGAAGGAGGGCAAGATTCAAGCTGTCCTCGTCGGCTGCGACCGTGTTGCCGAGAATGGCGATACTGCGAATAAGATCGGTACGTCGGGTGTGGCTATTCTGGCAAAACACTATGGAATTCCGTTCTATGTATGCGCCCCGTTATCCACGGTTGATTTGAACTGCAAACACGGCGACGATATTCATATCGAGCTAAGGCCATCTGAGGAAATCACTACGAAGTTTTACGTGAAGCCGCAGGCGCCGGAGGGTGTTCAGACGTATAATCCTAGCTTCGACGTAACAGACCATAGTTTGATTACGGCGATCATTACGGAGAATGGTATTGCATACGCTCCGTTTGAAGAGAGTCTGCCGAAGATGTTCAAGGACAACCCATAGGGTGATCTAAATATAGCTAGCGATTTTAGCCGATGAAGAGCAACCTCTGGCCTGTAATGGCTCTGGGTTGCTCTTTTTTTTGGAGTATTCAAATAAAGAGCCGCCTAGTCTGTGAATGTTCTGCAGGCTGGGCGGCTTGTTCGTCTTATGTTCCGGAGTGCGGAGGGATTATTCCTCGCATTCCGTCAACGCTACATTATGGGCTTCCAAGAACTCGTGCCACTCCAGGCTGAGCGGTGTGTCAACGACGATGTTGTGGATATGTTCAAAGTCACAAATACTTGCAAAAGAAGTCCGGTCGAATTTAGTGTGATCCGCGATTAAGTACACGGTGTTAGCGCGTTCCACAGCCAGTCTCCGTACTTCAGCCTGCTGCTCATTGGAATCTGTGATTCCGTGCTGCATGCTGATCGTCCGGCAGGAGATGAAGGCAAGATCGAAATAATAGCTGTTCATGTTCTGCTCAGCATTGCGGCCCAGCGCAGACATAGAACTGTTCGATACAACTCCGCCCACGATGACTAGACGAACATTCGGACTGTCTACTAGTGTGTTGACGATTTTGATTGAATTGGTTACTACAGTAATTCGTTTGTTTGCGATCATGTTGGCAATATACAAGGATGTTGTGGAGGCATCCAGAAATATAGAGTCCCCATTCTTGATGAATTCCACACACTTGCTGGCGATTCGTTTCTTGCCCTCCACATGGATATGTTCTCTCAGATTGACATTCACGTCATTCTGCACTCCGTCCGGGATGTAGGCGCCTCCGTAAATCCGAATTAAAACCCCTTCGTCCTCCAATTGTTTTAGGTCTCGGCGGATCGTTTCCTCAGTTACATTGAACATCTCAGTAAGTTCGGCAACAGTTACATTTTTCTTCTCTATAATCAACTCTTTTATTTTGGCCTTACGGGCAACTGGTAACATAAAGCGATCACACACTCCCCTAATTAGTTATGGTTTGTAGCTATTATAGCATGTTTGTGGATGGAATTTACTGCAATTGTGGGTTTTCTTGATTGAAAGCTTGCAGATTTAATTGTTGTTTGGCCTTTATTTACGTATTATTCGGTATATCTCTAAGATACATCACACAAAAACAACAAAACATCACATAATCAGAAATAAACAATTGACAAACAGTGTATAAAGTAGGAAAATCAATGTATGATCAATGTATGAAGTTATGATTTTGTTTGAAAGAGAATTCAGGAGGTGACTACATGTTGGATAATCAGAAACATTTAAGCGATTTTGAAGCAAAGAAGATGATTTGTGAAATTGGCAGACGGGTTTATGCGAAAGGCTTTGTAGCAGCGAATGATGGAAATATATCAGTGAAGACCGGGCCTAATGCGATTTGGGCTACACCTACGGGGGTTAGTAAAGGTTATATGACACCGGATATGCTGGTGAAGGTAGATCTGAACGGTAAGATACTGGCTGGCAAGCTGAAGCCTTCCTCAGAGATCAAAATGCATTTAAGAGTCTATAGAGAAAATCCAAATGTAAACGCTGTAGTCCACGCGCATCCGCAGGCGGCAACGGCTTTTGCGATTGCTGGGATCGGGTTGGATCAGGCGTATTCGCCGGAAGGCGTAATTTTACTTGGCAATGTGCCTGTAGCACCGTATGCAACACCAAGCACTCAGGAGGTGCCGGACTCCATTGCGCCTTACTGTAAGGACTATAACGCAGTGTTGCTGGCCAACCATGGCGCACTGACATGGGGCAGAGATATTACGGAGGCTTACTTCCGGATGGAATCGCTGGAGCATTATGCGATGACTGTGATCCTTACGAAGAAGATTACGGATCAAGTTCAGGAGCTAACCTGTGAGCAGTTAACCGAACTGATCAAGATCAGAGAGAGCATGGGGATTAAAACTGGAGGTACCCTGACCTGCCGTACAGACTCAGAAGCACTAGCTGCGGCACAAGCAACCAAGCAAGCTGCACCAGAAGCGGACAAACAGGAAATGATTTCGACGATAGTTGCCAAGGTAACGGAAGAAGTAATGAGAAGACTTTCATGAAATGATTAAGTACGGCTGGAAGTTAATGATTAGAGGGGTGAAGCATCGATGAATTTAACCGAAGCAGACGTTCAGAAAATTGTTAGCAGTGTCATGACCAATATCGAGAAGAAGCTATCGGATACGATCCCAACTGTTTCAGCAGCGGTACAGGTTGAACCTGCACGGCAAGCAAAGGCAGCCTTTGGCGGTGATCATGGGGTGTTTGATCGGGTCGAGGATGCCGTGAAGGCGGCTCATCAGGCTCAGGCTAATTTTGTTAAGAACTATAAGCTGGAGGATCGCGAGACGATGATTACGGCTATTCGTCAAGCAACTCTCGCGAACAGGAATGAGTTGGCTCAGATGATCGTCAGCGAGACGAAGCTGGGCAAGCTGGCGCACAAGCTGGATAAGCTGGAGCTAACGGCTGTCAAGACTCCAGGGACTGAAGATTTGAAAACGCTAGCATTTTCCGGAGATTCAGGCTTGACGATTGTGGAGCAAGGGCCATTTGGTGTAATTGGAGCGGTGACTCCTGTTACAAATCCGGTAGAGACGATTATCAACAACTCGATCGGAATGATTGCATCAGGCAATGCGGTTGTCTTCAATGTCCATCCGTCCTCGAAGAAATGCAGCGCATTCGCTGTCCAAATGATTAATCAGGCGATCCTTGCTGCGGGCGGTCCGGAGAACCTCGTTACGATGGTGAAAGAACCAACGAAAGAAACTCTAGATCAGATCGTTGCGGCACCGGAAACGAAATTGCTGGTTGGTACTGGCGGTCCAGGACTGGTCAAAGCGCTGCTAAGCTCAGGCAAGAAGGCGATCGGTGCGGGAGCAGGCAATCCTCCAGTCCTTGTTGATGAAACGGCAGATATCGAGCACGCGGCCAAAGAAATTATCAAGGGAGCCTCCTTCGATAACAACATTCTCTGTATTGCTGAGAAGGAGGTATTTGTTGTTGATTCTGTAGCGGATGACCTTATTTACCACATGATGAATAACGGTGCATACCGCCTGGATCAAGAGGAGCTTGAACAGGTGATGAGCTTCGCCCTGGAGGCGAATGAGAAGCAAGTAGCAAGAGGCTGCTCGCTCGATACGAAGCGTGTGTACCACACCGTAAAGGATTGGATCGGCAAGGATGCGATGGCTTTCTTGAATAAGCTGGGTGTGAATCCGGGTAAGGAGATCGATCTCCTCATTTGTGAAGTAGATTTCGATCATCCGTTCGTTCAGTTAGAGCAAATGATGCCGGTGCTGCCGATTGTCCGGGCACGTAATCTGGATGAAGCGATTGATATGGCGGTTAAGGCGGAGCACGGCAATCGCCATACAGCGATGATGCATTCACGTGATGTTGATAACCTGACACGTTTTGCGAGAGCGATCGGGACGACGATTTTTGTAAAGAACGCATCGTCATTGGCAGGTGTTGGCTTCGGGGGTGAAGGGCATACGACGATGACCATTGCGGGGCCGACAGGAGAGGGCATAACCTCGGCAAGAACATTTACAAGGCAAAGACGCTGCGTACTGGCAGAAGGCGCATTTCGAATCGTATAATTTGTGACCTATCAGGAGGTGATGAGAGATGGATCGTTACGCACTAGGTTTCCTGGAGGTTCAAGGCTACAGTGTAGCGCTTGCCGCGATGGACAGAGCATGCAAGACAGCGAATATTACGATTCACGGGATGGATTGCAACAATCCGCCTGATGAGAAGAATGCCGTCATTCCGGTCATGGTACAGGTGAAATTTACCGGATCCATCAGCGATGTGCAGATGGCGCTTGAGGTTGCACGTGAAGCAGCCTGTGAGTATGTAAGTCCTAATGAAGTGATGATCCGCTGCATTCCTTCAAGCTCCAAAGAATTACATGCCTTACTGCCGCTTGGAAAGGTAAGGCGCAAATAAGCAGATTGTCAGCAGGAGGAAGAAGATGAGAGAAGCCCTGGGCATGATCGAGACGATCGGGATGACTGCCGCGATCCGCGCTGCGGATATGATGGTCAAATGCGCTTATGTCGAAGTGATTGGATTTGAACAATCCGGTGCCGGTTATGTAACGGTATTGATCAAAGGCTCGACCGCTTCTGTACAGGCTGCCTTGGAGATTGGAGAAGAAGAAGCGGGCCGTACGGGACACATCATCGCCGTACATGCGATTAACAATTCCTATGAAGGAATCCACCCTATAATTCCGGTTGACAGAATGGAGAATGAAGATGAAGAGCTATGAGGCGATTGGCGTTGTAGAAGCACAGCATTTTACGACGGCACTGGAACTGGTCGATGAAATGTGCAAGACGTCTCATGTTCAACTGCTCGGTGCCGAGAAGTATCTGGGAGGAAGACTCATTAGCGTGATCGTGGCTGGCAGTATTGCGAATGTGACGGCAGCCATTGAAGCAGCTAGAGAGGTTTGCGCAAAGAAACCGAGTAATCCGCTTAAGATGAGTCTGGTAATCCCCAAGCCGCATGGCGAAATTATGAAGTTTATTATCCCGGTACAAGAAGAGGGCGAAGCGGCGAAGATAACCGCCTCCGAGTCGTTATTGCAAGAGACAGTTGCGCAAGATTCGGCGGTGCAGAATATAGCGGAAGATAAAGATGCACCTCGGAAGAAGAAAGCAAGGCAAAAGCCAGAGCCGGAGAAGAAGGTTGAAGTGAGCCATTCTGAAACAGTGCAGGATCAGCAAGTACAAACTCAAGCAGAGGTTCAAACACAGATTTCTAGCCCTCGCAAGGGTATGAAGAAACGGAAATAAAAGTACGAACCAAACTCTTTCAAAATACAACCCTATTAGGAGGAATTATCCCATGAACGAATCTATAGCGATTATCGAAACAAGAGGCTTGACGGCAGCGATTGAGGCAGCCGACGCGATGCTGAAGGCAGCGAATGTTGAAATTGTAGGCACGGAGAAGATTGGCTCCGGTCTTGTCACTGTCATTGTACGCGGCGATGTGGGTGCGGTGAAGGCAGCAGCAGAGGTAGGTTCCGAAGCAGCGCAAAGAGTTGGCGAGCTTGTAGCGACTCATGTTATTCCAAGACCGCATAGCGATGTGGCGAAGCTTCTTCCTATGTTGAAGTAGTCCTCGGACACCTTTCAGCAGGTGTGAGTGATTTAGGTGTATCTTCTGCAATTACTATATCGATTCTATGAACTTTTTAAAATTTGAGGAGGCATCCCCATGAAGGAATCTATCGCCATTATTGAAACAAGAGGCTTAACAGCAGCTATTGAAGCGGCTGATGCGATGCTGAAGGCAGCGAATGTTGAAATTGCAGGTACAGAGAAGATTGGCTCAGGCCTGGTGACGATCATTGTCCGCGGTGATGTAGGTGCAGTGAAGGCCGCCGCAGAGGTAGGCTCCGAGGCGGCGCAGAGAGTTGGCGAACTTGTAGCCGTACATGTTATTCCAAGACCGCATAGCGACATAGCGAAGCTGCTTCCTATGCTGAAATAATGAATATGAAAATTAACGATCGGCCCTAACAAAAAATAAGGAGGTTACATTATGAATGAATCTTTAGGTGTTATTGAGACAAAAGGCTTGACGGCAGCGATTGAAGCAGCCGACGCCATGCTGAAGGCAGCGAATGTTGAAATCATAGGCACAGAGAAGATCGGCTCCGGCTTAGTCAGCGTGATGGTGAAGGGGGAAGTAGGCGCAGTGAAGGCGGCGGTAGAGGTTGGTTCTGAAGCAGCACAAAGAGTTGGTGAACTTATCGCCGTACATGTCATTCCTAGACCGCATGGAGACGTTGTGAAGCTTCTCCCTAGCATGAACTAAGAAGTGGTGATCCTATGAAACAATCACTTACAGCTGAATGGACAGAGACGATTACAAAGCTTGTGATAGAGGAGCTGAATAAAGCTGGATTGGCTCCCTCCGGGGAGCCTCGAAAATATGTGCCGGTCGGTGTATCGGCCAGGCATGTGCATGTAAATCGCGAACATTTAGACATCCTGTTCGGATCGGGATATGAGTTGACTAAATTCAAGGATATTTCCCAGCCTGGCCAATTTGCAGCAAATGAGCAGGTAACATTGGTCGGTCCGAAGGGCAGGCTCGAGAAGGTTCGCATACTCGGACCATTGCGCAAGGATACGCAGGCAGAGATAGCGCCCAGCGATGCCAGAAGGCTTGGCGTAAATCCTCCAGTCAGACAATCCGGCGTACACCATGGCACACCGGGTATTACTCTTATCGGTCCTAAGGGAACCGTTGTTATAGAGCAGGGATGCATCGTAGCCGAGCGTCATATTCATATGACACCTTGCGAAGCTACTGCCTTCGGTGTTCAGAATGGGCAGAAGGTCCAGGTGAAGATCAATGGGCCGAGAGGTGGATTGATGGATGAAGTCATGATCCGAGTTAGAGATGATTTTGCACTGGACATGCATATTGATACGGATGACGGCAACGCCTTCGGATTGAAGACAGGGGATACGCTTGAGATTATTAAATAGTAAAGTGAGGACAAAGGGATGATTATTGGTAGAGTAATAGGCAATGTCGTTTCTTCCCGTAAATATGACACGCTTCAGGGCTATAAATTGCTGCTCATTCGTCTTCAATATACGGATAAGAGAGAAGTTATCGTCGCTGCTGATGTGATGGGTGCCGGTATAGGTCAGCAGGTGATCGTGTCATTTGGGGAAGGTAACCAGTATGCGTTAACCAAGAACGCTCCGATCGACGCGTTAGTCGTCGGGATTGTCGATAACGAGCCGATCATCGATTTGTTTGAGCAGCCTTAGCCTTAAACGAAGGGGGAAGCTGAATTGACAGAGACGATTCGCGTTCTGGCTGTAGGCGATCCGGCAGTGGCTGCTTATGTGGAACAGAAGTATGGCCTGATTACCACCTATGAGCAGAGGAATCAAGTGAAGGTTGATTTTGACATCGTACCGTTTGAACAGTATTACGGCACAATGATGGCGGCTTTTCAGGGAGAGCAGAATTATGACGTTGTCATGATTGCAGGACATTTGTGGCTCAAGGATTTCGTAAATAAAGGTCACTTGGCCGAAGTCAACTATCCTCGGAATGCCGCTTGGAATCTGCAGGATATCGTCCCTGTCGTACGCCAAGAGTTGGAGATAGCGGGAAATCCTTATTTATATCCTTCATTCTGTGATGGACATATTGTGCTGTACCGCAAATCAATCGTTCTCCGTCTCTTAGGCACTCTTCCTCCTGACGTGATTACGACGGATGAGTTGCTAGGCATGGCAGCAAAATGCCATAAGGACTCCTCCATGTACGGCATTGTGCTTAAAGCGCATCCGAGTGAAATATTCCTCGATTTTCTGCCATACTTACGTCAAGAAGGAGCGGATACTTTTGATCCAAATACGCATCTTCCTGTCTTCAACAATGAGCAAGGCCGCTCGGCACTGCGGAAATATATCGGGTTGCGGCAGTTCGCTCCGCCGGACACCCATTTGTATGGAAATGATGAGGTGCGGGAAGCCTTTCAACAGTTACGCTCCGTATTCGCTGTCACTTGGGGAGGGCAACTCGGTGTTATGCTGGATGAACGTTGTGAGCAGGTAGAGGATGTAGGTTTCGCAACGTTGAAGACAGCCTGGAACGTGACGTGGAGCTTCGCTATAAATGCGAAGTCGTCTAAGCAACAGGAAGCTAATTCATTACTGCAGTATCTGGCTTCACCAGAAGTAGATCGAGTGGTCGGCGCCTATGCAGGCTCGCCAGTCAGACGTTCAACTTATGACATGGACTCGGAGAAATACAATTGGTATTCCGCTCATCTTAATATGATAGAGAATTGTGCACAGCCTCTTCCTGCGCTGGATAACGCTGGTGATATATTAGGAGTGCTGTACGATAAAATAAGCAAGGCCTTTCAGGCAGAGTTGACGGTTGAGGAAGCGCTTCTGCAAGCGGAAGCGGAGATCCTCTCCATGCAGAAAGAGGGGAAGTCATCATGAAGGTAGTTGTCGTTGGAGGAGTTGCAGCAGGCATGTCTGCGGCTTCAAAGCTTAAGCGAATGGATCAGACTGCAGAAGTGGTCGTGTATGAGAAAGGGAGCTTCTTATCTTATGGAGCATGCGGATTACCGTATTATATCTCGGGTGTGAATGATGATTATACGAAAATGATCGCCCGTCCGCGTGAGAAATTTGAAGAGGCTGGCATTAATACACATTTGCGGCACGAGGTGCTCAAGGTGATTCCGGGTAGCAAGCAGATTATGGTCAAGGACTTGGAACGTAATCGGGTATTCATGGAATCCTACGATAAGCTGATGATTGCTACAGGGACTAGGCCGATCATGCCGAACCTGCCAGGCAAGGAACTGGACGGGGTTATGGCACTGAAGACGCTGGAGGATGGCATTGCGATGCAGCAGATCGTCACGAAGCCGGATGTTCAAGATGTCGTCATCGTTGGTGCCGGTTATATCGGGATCGAGGTCGCGGAGGCCATGGTCGAGCTTGGCAAGCGGGTACGAGTAGTAGAGCTTGGCGATCGCATTCTGAAGACCTTTGATCAGGAGATAACTGATATAGCGACAGAGGAACTGCTTCAGCATGGTGTTCAGCTAAATCTTGGAGAGATGGTTCAAGCAATTACTGGAGATGGCAAGGTGCAAGGCGTGCAGACAGATAAAGGCAGCTATCCGGCAGATTTAGTCATCATGTCTATAGGGGTCAGACCGAATACCGATTTTCTGCAGGGCTCGGGTGTTGCGCTGGCCCGCAACGGAGCTGTCATTATTGACCGTGAGATGCGTACTAGCGTTGAGGATATTTATTCTGCTGGCGACTGTGCTGAAGTGTACAGCAGAGTGATGGAAGAGAATACCTTCATCCCGCTCGGCACGACCGCGAATAAATGCGGACGGATCGCAGGCAGCAATATGCTTGGCAAGCATGAGAAATTCATCGGCACACTGGGCAGCGCAGCGATCAAGGTGTTGGGACAGGAGCTTGGACGGACAGGGATGTCTGAGGCGGATGCGCGCAGGCTGAGTATCGATTACAGCACGGTGTTTGTTACTTCGGGTGATCACCCAAGATATTATCCTGATCCGACTCCGATCCGGTTCAAGCTGATTTATGACAAGCGAACACAGGTTCTGCTCGGTGCCCAAGGCATTGGTAAGAAGGGAGTCGTGCTGCGGATCGACATTTTTGCGGTTGCTATTCACGCTGGCATGACGACACGCGAGTTGGGCATGGTCGATCTATGCTATGCTCCGCCTTTCGCAGGTGTGTGGGATGCCGTTCATATTGCTTGTAATGCAGCGAAGTAGCCTGGGAGGGAGAAACGGATGAGTTCAAAAATGATAAGTTTGGAAGAAGCGGCGGGATTAGTCCATGACGGTGACCGCATTGCCTTCGGCGGCAATGTGCTGCACCGTGCGCCGATGGCAATGGTGCGTGAGTTGGCCCGTCAGCGGCGGAAGAATCTTCGCATTGTGAAGACGGCAGGAGCGCATGACATTGATCTTCTGTGTGCTGCTGGTTGTGTGGAGTCCGTTGATGCGGGATTCGTCAGCTATGAGACGGAATTTGGTCTGGCGATGCATTACCGCAAAGCGGTAGAAGCCGGAAGAGTGATCGGTAATGAGCATGCCTGCTATACCATAATTTGCGCTCTGCGTGCGGCGGCAGCGGGAGCGCCGTTTATGCCTGTTGTTGGACTTAAGGCTGGAGACCTGCTGGAGGCAGCGGATTATTTCCGGGTGATACAGGACCCGTTCAGCGGCGATCCGGTAACGGTTGTTCAGGCAATTGTGCCGAATGTTGCTGTCATTCACGTTCAAGAGGCTGATGATCTGGGCAATGCCATCATTTATGGACCGAAATTTGAGGATGCGCTGATGAGCCGCGCGGCACGTAAAGTGATCGTAACAACAGAGAAGGTCGTACCCCGCAGTAAAATCAGGATGCGCCCTGATTTAGTCGACATTCCCGGATTTCTAGTCAGTGCCGTGGTGCATGCCCCGAGAGGTGCGGCGCCTTGCTCGGTGGAGAAGGCCTATGATGCTGATACGAAGGCTATCGAGCGCTTTAAGAAGCTCAAAGCTGAGGAAATGGACGTCTATTTGCGCGAGTACGAGACGAAGGACAGAGGTTTTAAGGCAGGTGGATTAAGATGAGTATAAATTTCATGAGCAAGGGCGCTGAGCCGAGAGTATGCGATATTATGATCTGCGCCATGGCAAGGCTATTAAGAGATGAGGATCGTGTATTCCACGGCGTATCGTCGCAGATGCCAATGGTAGCGATGATGCTGGCCAGACATATGCATGCCCCGAATCTCGTTCATCTGAATATTCCCGGTGGTGTCAATCCGGCTTCGATTAAGAAGCCGTCATACTCCTCGGCAGGCTCCGAATTGCTGGCGAGCGGCGAAGCTTATTTCCCGCTAGAGTATGTATTCGATCTGTCCATGCGCGGAGGGCTTGATGTAGCCTTCCTTGGTGGCGTACAGTTTGATGTTACGGGTAATGTCAATGCATCTGTCATTGGTGATTATCATAAGCCGAAGGTACGTCTGCCCGGCGGAGCAGGCAGCGCGGTGCTGATCCCTACAGCGAAGCGCGCGATCATCTGGCGTACGAAGCATGATAAGCGTACCTTTGTGGAGAAGGTTGATTTTGTGACGACCAGGGGAAACCTGTGGAAGATCGTCACGAATCTATGTGTCTTTGAATTCAAGAATGGTAGCTTGCACCTGGATTCGATTCATCCGACCTCCTCACTTGAAGAGGTGGCTGCCAACACGGACTTCCCGCTGCGCTACGACGAGATTCGCTATACCCCACTGCCGACAGAGCGCGAAATGAGCCTGTTGAAGCAGATCGACCCCTTCGATTATCGTGCGAAGGAAATGTAATATTTTGCATAGAGTCGTTCGACCTGGATAAAGCCGGGAAACGGACGGCTCTTTTGGCATGTTCTTGAATCTAGTCAGTAGAGTGGTGGATGGGCTCGGGGGTAGAAGTTTGCACCAGGAGTTGCTCAGTTCATCTGAAGCGTGGAAAGTGGTCGGATCTGCTGCTCCTTTGTCTCTCTAACGAAATTACAGAACGCTATTACCTCAAAAATAGTGCCAAATTGAATCCAACGAAACTGCATATCGTCATTGAGACTAAATATAGGCTTACAGTGCTTCGTTTACATTACTTTAAAAAACAGACCCAAGCTTTTTGTATCATGCATTAATAGCATAAATTATATTTGTAAATGAGCATTTTGCATTAATCTAAGCCCTTGATGAACAAAGGTTTTTGAGCACAAAAAAGGGACTTCATCCCGACTTGGAGAAGTTTTCAAGTGACCAAACCAGAAAACCCAAGGGAGGGGAGTCACTTTGTATATTCTACAAGAAAGTCTATTTTCCCTTTGATGAGCTACAAAAACTTGAATCTAAGGAATGTTTGCCTATCTTTTTCAGTCCCCTAGACTTACGACCCTATGCTAAGTAATTGAGAAGTTATTCAGCCCGAGGTGCCGACGGGCGTTGTAGGCAAGGGATTCTTCGAGCGCTGCTTGCTGCACCGCTCGAGAATATCAATACATTTACGGGTCTACATCGTCGTTTGGATGTCGATCTTCGCTTTCGTTATCAGTGTGGACTTCGGCTGGATCGTGAAGCTCCTTCTATCGCGACATTAAGCCGCGTGTTTGCTGAATTAGCCAGCAAGGGGTTGGCTAAACGCCTGTTTGAAGATTTCGTCCTCCAATGTAAGAAGGAAGGAATCATCGACGGAAGTCATGTTGCGATCGATAGTGCAGCAATTCATGCCTATGAGATGAAGCAGCCAAAACGGAAAAGCGAGCGGACTGGCAATGCCAACTGGGGCGCGAAGTTCGACTCGTTTGGCAACAAGGTCAAGTGGTTCGGCTACAAGCTTCATCTTGCCGTTGACACTGCAAGCGCTACCGATGGAGCTCTCCGTCACGCCAGCTCATGTCAACGACGGCGATATGGCTCCGTCACTCATAGGAAAGTAGCAGCGGGAACGAAAGTGAAGTTCTTTATTCTTGATGCGGGATATGACCAACTGAAAAACTACGATGCAGCGCGAAACGTAAAAGCCCAGGCGATTATTCCGATGGTGATTACTTGAAATTTCGCTGTCCCCATGCCACAGGTAAGATCGACTGTCCGCTCGGCACGGCTTCATGCTCGGCATCCAACTATGGAATGGTCGTTAAAGTCGATACGAAAAGCGATTTACGACGCTACTCGAGTCCACATCGGGACACGAAACGCTGGAAGGAGCTTTATAACGAAAGAACAAGTGTTGAACGATGTAACTCCCGGTTGAAAACTTATCTGACCGCGGATGCCATGCGCGTCTGGGGCAATCAAAAGGTGACCACTCACCAGTACCTAAACGCGATCGTATTACTGGCCTTATTTTCTGAAATGGAATTATGCAAAATGCTCACATAAATATCATACTGTACCACGCCTTTTTGATTAACCAATTGTTCTTTCCCGAAAAGAAGTAGCTACAGTCCGTGAATTCATCGGATATCATGACACTGCCATGAACCTTCACCGTTTACACCTCACTGCAATATTGGACGCAAGCCGATTTCGGCCTAGCAAGTCGCGGAGATTTACAAAGCTCGGCAAATTGAGCTGTTGTTTCGCTGGATTAAATAAAATGCATCCTTTAGTTTGTTAATTTAAAACACATCCTTATCCCATAAATATTAAACCTCCCTCGAAATAATATATGCTATCACTTGCCAGTATATATTTATCCAAATAAATATAAATATAGAAATTGATTTTAATATATTTCAATGAAATTATTGTATGCCGAATAGTATTAAATTCTTTAAATTAAAAATATCAAATATATAGAAGAATAGCCTAAAAACTGTCCTCAATCTTTAAGCGAAGCGATTATCCTGCCCACAGATAGGATTGTCGTATAATCAGCGGTCGTTCCAGTATGCTCGTGACCAGTCGGCCAAAAGATTGTTGAAGTCGGTGGATTAGAATTCAATGAAGACATCGTTACCCATGTACCGCAGCTGTCTCTAAAGCTAAAGCAGTCGCATATTACGGCATCATGACGTGTTGCCCATTCGGGAAGAGGATCGGGAATGGATTCGAATTTTTGATCGCAAGCCGCGACGACGAGCCTGGCATTTGTTAAAGCACCAAAGGGCTCTGCTTCAGCATAGAAGGTTTTTACAACCTCACCGGCAACCTTGAATTCCAACTGGTTATCGCAATTCATGGATAACTCGATCGGTATCGTTGCCCCTCCTTTTATCATCCAAGGCCCCCCATCGTTGGAAAATCCGGTATTCCAGAACCAGTGCCAGTAATCGTTAGCTGTTTCAGCAGGCTTAGTGGACAGGCCGCACTCGTAGTGAACATTCGCACCATATACGCCTAAATAAAAGTTAATGAACCCTACATTTTTCTCGAAGGTTGCAGTTTTGGGCAACTGAATGGTTGTTTTTAGCCCATATACGGCCTTGTCCGTCGACCAACGCAGAATTTTTGCATACTCTTCCATTACGATTACCTCTTTTCGTTATGTTTTTTAGGAAAAAGAGAGGAGAATCCATAGGCATGTCCACAATTTTTCCTCTCATATAGAAAGGTATTTATAGAAGGTGTTTCACAACCTGGTTATAAATGATACTTGAGTTTTAGATGCTGAAGCTCTATATAATTACCAATAAGGTAACTTTTCTATCTATTGTTGACTAATTGATACCAAAATGGTAACATGCAGAAAAACAAACTTATACTATATGACAATTCTAAGGACTAATGGTTAACAGGTTGTTTTTATGTATGCTTGTAACACTTTAGTAATATAAAGGAAATCCAGGAGGTGTTTTGAATGATTCTAACTAAATCTCAAAAAAGAACTTTTGATAATTATTATCAAAAAAATGAAGCTGTATTTTCAAATAGTATAGTCAGTAGTTTTTTTCAAAATGAAGAGAACATTGTTCTTTTACTTAAAGCAGTAGACCATGAACAAAAATATTTACCTGAACTAAACGAGAAATTTCGCAAGTATTTTTTTAGAGTTCGTTTTACGAAGTACTTGGTTTCTACTGTGCATTATTGTGCAATTGATCATATGAGGCAAAACCACAAAATGAAAAAAAGAAATATGCTTATATTTGATAGTCCGATATCTGATAAGGATATGTCTGTAACTTACGGGGAATTACTTCTTAGCAAACATGCAACTCAAGCTTCCGACATACCAAATTGCAGTCTCTCCACTTTTCCAGATTCCATAACCAATGATCATCTATCGAAGGCTTTTTCTCTCCTCACCAGCAAACAACAACAAATTATTACCTACAGCTATGTTTTATGCTACAAGGATGTTGAAATTTCCCGATTATTGGGTATTTCACAGCAAGCTGTGTGCAAAGCTAGAAATGCAGCACTGCGAAGACTACGACTCATCATCGAGGAAGGGGGTGATTCCGATGGAAAATAATCAATCCCTAGCTTTTATATTTACAGCTATTAGTCAGGTAGGCTTTCCAATTGTATTGACAGGTTATTTACTTCTTCGCTTTGAAAAAAAACTAGAGCATTTAACACAAACGATATCAAAACTTATTGATGTAATTCATAAAAAAGTGAGTGGGGAAGGTAATGATGGATGAACTATTTGATTTGGTGATCCAGGCACAAAATGGCGACCGTGAGGCAGTATATGAGGTAATAAAGATTATACTACCAGCTATAAAAAGTGTGCGAAACAAGATAGAACATAATAATAGAGATGATCTTGAACAAGAAATTATGGCGACGCTTATCAAAAAAATTTTATCGTATGACTTAACCCAGATCCCTGATTTCTCTACCTTCTTTATAGTTCTACAAAAACCGCAGAGTTATTATAAATCGTGATATCTAAAGTAAATAGGCTATCGTGTCGTGTATGGTATAGGAGTTCGTCAATATCTCCGTGTTTGGGTTGTTGTTAACACTTTCGAGATTTAGGGGGGACTCTTATTTATGTGCTCAAACATTACTACTCGTTATACTAGAAGTGATACAAATGTACAAGACCTGCATGTTTTAGAATCAAAAGATTTAACGGAGTTACACTTTGAAGATTCTCTTACTCATACGAATCAGAATACAAAATCAACAATAATAAAGTCAGATGGACTAGTAAATATCCATATCCAAACTAATTCTCAACAAGTAGTAGAGAAAATTTTTAGAGAGGAGGATGCGGGTTTGTGGTTTGATGAGGTGAGTTACATTAACCACATCAAGTATGAAATCGAGAATAATAAAATTACAGCTACCCTTTTAGGCGCAGTAAGCCCTTCGCTAGTTGTCGTAACTGTAAAAGTAGAATATGATGAGGATCTAAAAGTTGCAGATTTAGTTATTACTGAATTCCCTCAGAAGATATTTGTTTTTTCTCCTCCCATAGAAGAAATTTGATCTTTGTCAAAATAGTAGATACAGATTTTTTGCGCGACATCCAATAGGTACATACGTTCGAATTTGGAAGGCGTGTGTACCTATTGTGCAGAATTGATGCGCTGGTTGTTATAAAAAGACCTCGATGTATTCAAAAATGCTCTGCTTTTCGTCTTCGCGAATTCGGTACTTATTGAAATAAATCAGTGATATAGGTGATATCAGTCACCCATGTCTCGTTTGGCTTACTCGCTGTAAACTCTTCGTTCATTACGTTTTCTTGCACCGGCCGTAAAGCGTGTTTGCATTAATATTTAATTTGCGACCCACCTCCGCGACAGACTTCCCACTCTCCTTTATAAATTGAACTGTTTGTACGCCTCACCATGCGTAGTCTTTTTCATAGACACAGACTCCTTTCATCGCTCTTTTTTATTTGAGTTGCACCGCAACATTTTGCAACATCATTCGTATATACAAAAAAATGGAAAGTGGTGATCACGTCGTGCGAAGAATTATTACGAAATTATTGATATGTGCCGGGTTGCTAGCTTCTGTTGTCCTTCCGTTACAGGTTGGCTCTGTTCAGGCATCGAAATCTGAACTGCCAATCATTGAAAGTGACGCGGCCGTGTTTCAATTGATACCGCACAAAATATCTGCAAAATTGAACAAATCAACCATCACCTTGGATTCGGAGTCCTTAAAGGCATCTCCGCTGCTTATGAAGAAAGGCAACCTCTACTTACCGATCAAGTGGCTAGAGCTAGCGCATGTTGGAAAGATCATGAAAAGCACAAAAACGAATAGTTATTGGGTAGAGTTTAGCCCAGATCATCCAACTAACTTTTCGATCATTCATTTCAAGCCTGACAGCTCCAAGCTATATATTGAAGAGAACGGCAAACTTATAGTGACCGAGGATGCTCAGAAGATTCTGCCACCGTTTATAAAAAGCAATACGTTGTATGTTCCAGTTTCAATGTTGCCGCGGATGGGGATCAACTATAACTGGAGTCAGGGAACTTTGCAGTTGACGTGGAATGAGATGTCAGCGAAAGTCCTGAACCCTGTCTATACGACAGAGGCGGATCGCATCACGTTCAGTTCATTGGTTCAAAAGGGGTACGGGGACGTTTATTTAATGCATAGCATGGGTCTTGGCGGTATGACCGGCATTCCGGATAGTAAAGGGCCAAAGGCCACCGACAAGTTGATCAAAATTGGAAATCGTGAATTTAGTCGGGTTGAGTTTTCCGTTGATCTCCGTCCAGGACCGAATCCGCTGCAGATTCATTCTAATGACAATCCATCTGCAGACATCATCGTCAATCGGATCGTTAAGGATCCATCCTTGATTCCTATCCGATATCCCCATGATACGTATGCGGATAGTCTCGTGTTTATGGAACCAACACAAGGCTACCTGCGGGTAAAGGCCGGAGAAGCCATAGAAATTAGCGGATCTGTCTTTACGGAGAATACGCAGAGTCTTGGGTTGGAATTGACGAGGTTTCAGAATGGAGACTATCAAATAAGTGGCAACCGAACAGTCGTTCAGATAAACGAGAATAGAGAGTTTAGTGGCTCGATCGCGATTAATGAGCCAGGCAGTTATTTGATTAATATACTTAAACTTAGTCGGGACGTATTCGGAAGGGGAGAGACACCGCGGTACATTTCAGAGAAACGGGCGGAGATTGCGGTTGAAGTACTGCCGAAAGGCAGCAAGTAGTGAAAATAGCTAAGAAGTATACGCATGCAGGGCTATCCGTGGGATAGCTCTTTTTTTAAAAAAATTACACTAGGCTTATTGCCACTAATATCCACTGAGCAATTGCCTGATAATTACATAGATCATGCGTGCTTATCTGGGCACGCCTCACCTAAAAGCACCCTATAATTTAGCTAAGCTAATCATAGGGTGCTTTCCCATATCTGCTTTTTCGGGTGATTCAAAGAATATATACGAGATATCTTTCGCAAAACCGTAGCATGTCTCAAACATTACTTACCAATAAAGTTGCCATAAAAATATTCTATTTAGGGTTGTTAATTCTGCAGGTCAGGACACTTTATATGTCATAAGCCAAGTTAATCTGAAAGAACGAGAAACGAGGCTGAGGTATAAGTTCCCACGTTAGCTGCTGAGGGATACAGTCAGTTCAATGTGGTATCCCGAACCTTACCTATACAGTATTTCCTATGAAGATAACAACGAAACTACAAAAAAACAAAATGAGAGGAAGTAATAAACTATGGCTGAATATGCAAAGCTTGTTAAAGTTAAAACTAATAACGTTAATGACAAAGGATTCAAAGCAACATTACAATTACCAAGCAGTAAGACCTTGCCAGGAATATATGATTATATTAATTTTTATGTTGGCATTGGTACTTATGAATGCGGTATATCTTGTAAAGACAATTCTGATTGGAGAGAGAATGGCGTATTGAAGTGGCGTGCTTTTATGAATGGGGAAAGCTCTACAACTTATGGTCAAAATAAATACTCTGACGGTGGTATTGTCACAATTTCAATTGAAAGAAACGACCAGAACATAGTGGAGTTCAGGGTGAATGGTGTTAAAATATCAAACTTCACTAAACCACTCACCACTTATGAAAACTCTGCACGGTTAATCTTAGCTGCTTATCAAGCAACAGGAACCACTCCACCACTAGCGCCATGGAAAGTTAAACATCATCAAGTAAGGGCTTATGAAATGAAATATAAAAATAGCTCAGGTAATTGGGTTGCCTTTACAAATGGTAGTAATGTAACGACAGAAGAATGGCCACCAGGAGTAGCAACCCCGGACGGTATGAAGTACACTCTGGATAAGTCATATATTGGTAACGCTGAGGTATATGCATCTTTAAATAAATAATTTTTGAAATATGGTACTATGTAGGTCCCCTAAAGTTTTTTTGGGGGACTTACTTCTTGTGCAGTAAATTCTACCATTCATGTCGAATGTTATAATCACAAAAATATGCCGACTTCTGTTCCCTCAAAAGGGTGTCGATGACTCCCTCCCTCAGATACTTATGAATGAGTGAGATCACTCGTTCATCCTTGAACATCTTGGATAGACTTCGATGAGTTTACGATAGTAGGTAATATTCCCTTGAAATATTTGTTCTTATCATCTCACAATAGCAGCCTCCTTAAAAATAACTTCTACTGAGCCGAGGAGTTGCTCGAGTTTCTATACTCATATCCAAGCCCCCCAGGAACTATTTTCCCATCACCTATAAAAGAATGCTCATCGTCAATCCACTTTATTTGATAGATTGGCGCTAATCAAGACAGCCTTCTGTGTTGGTGCTAATCACCCTCCTAAATTCAAACATTTAGTGAACACAGCCTCTGAAAAGCCTGGAGAGACTAAGGGCCAGCCCCCGATAAAACCTCATTCATGATATAATGTAAGCGTAACCAAAATGATATGCGTTCGTGTTGTTCATTCATTTTGAAGGGGGATGAATTTCATGTTCGAAGGGTTCTTGGAAATGCAGGCCGTGGTTACTCGTGTACATGTGAAGCTAGAGCTCGGCGGGGAATTGGAGTATCGCAGGCTCGAATATGATACGGATCGATTTCTTCATACACCGGAGCCAGGCAGACATCATCCTAGCCAGGAGCAGTCTCGTCGCTTCTCTATACGCAAAATTTGGAATCAGTAGAGGTAGACGGGGCAGGTTAGAGCCTGATCCGTTGCAAAGCAGCAAATGCAGTGCCATTCAGACATAGACGGTTTTCCCGGATGACATTTGGGAGCCGTCTTTTTTACTTCGGTGGAGTTTACGTCGTTGTCCATATTTTGTGTATAATAGGCATATATTATTTCAGGTCTTTTAATTAGAAAGGGACAAAGAAATATGAAAATTCGTAAAGCGATTATTCCGGCCGCAGGACTCGGAACGCGGTTCTTGCCAGCGACAAAAGCGATGCCTAAAGAAATGCTGCCCATTCTAGATAAGCCGACGATACAATATATTGTCGAGGAAGCGGTAGCCTCGGGGATCGAGGATATCATCATAGTTACGGGGAAAGGAAAACGGGCGATCGAGGATCATTTCGATCATTCGTTCGAGCTGGAGTACAACCTCCATGAAAAAGGCAAGTGGAAGCTGCTAGAAGAGGTTCGGAAATCCTCCGAGATGGCAGACATCCATTATATTCGGCAGAAAGAGCCGAAGGGTCTGGGGCATGCGATTTGGTGCGCGAGGAAGTTTATTGGCGACGAGCCTTTCGCCGTGCTGCTCGGGGATGATATTGTCGAATCAGAGAGGCCGTGTCTGCGTCAAATGATGGAAGTGTATAACGAACAGAAGTCTTCAATCGTGGGAGTACAGCCAGTGCCATGGAGCGAGGTTTCACGGTATGGCATTGTTGACGGAACGGAAGTCGAGGAGCGGGTTTATATTGCCAATCAACTGGTGGAGAAGCCGGATGCCGATAAAGCGCCTTCGAACCTGGCCATCATGGGGAGATACATTTTAACGCCAGCTATCTTTGGCATTTTGGAGGAACAGCGTATCGGCGTAGGGGGCGAAATCCAATTGACCGATGCGATCTCCAGGTTGAAGGAATATGAGCGGGTAATCGCTTATAATTTTGAGGGAACCCGGCATGATGTGGGTGAGAAGCTTGGATTTATCAAAACAACAATACACTATGCCTTGCAAAGTGAAGAGCTGAGAGATCAACTGTTGGATTATATGGCGCAAATTATAGATAGAAATGAACATACAAAAACGGCCTCTCGTTAAACGAGAAGCCGTTTTTGTATACTTAAAACTGCAGATTTGCAAGCTGATCGATAGAGTCTTTCTCTGCAGGGTCGATTAGGATGAGTTGATCGTAAACGGCCTGATCGCTTGCTCCGCTTTTTTGCAATGCAGCAAGGTACCAACGCGCGATTTCCCGTCTGGTTAGATCATTTAGATCTTCGCTTAAGCCATCCTTCAAAATCGTGACTGCCTGCTCCGGCTCATTCATCATGAACTGCATCTTGCCGGCACTTAACGTCATTTGCGGCGTAATGTAAAATTCTCCGCCTTGGAACTGTCCTGGAGGCAGCGTCTTTAAATGTTCCACTCCAGCGGCAACATGCGCATACGCATCTAGACCGGTTTTGAAGTATTGCTCTTTTTCGGTGATATTGGCTTGACCAAGCGCTTGATAACCGAGCTCATAGGATTGATTGATCAGTTGATCATACCAGTTCATATCCCAGGCATACTTGTCTGCGTTGTCCCGAAGGATGGCGTAGACTTGCTCGGATTCCCCTTTTAACTGGTGCAGGGCGATAAGCTGGTTATAGATATTTTTATTAAACGGTTCTTTCTTTAAGGCGCTCGTTAGCAAGCTGTAGCTTTCATTGTAGAAAGACTCGTCTTGCGTTTGTTCATAGCCAGCTTTCATAAGTACGTGCAAATTCAACACAGCGTCTGGCTGGTTGGCGCGCTTTTGAAGCGCACGTTCGAGCGGTGCTTTGATCTCCTGGAAGTTCGTGCTCGTGCTCATCAGCTCTCTGCCTCTAGTCACTTCATCATTAGCTTGAATATAGCGAATAGAAGTAAAAATCAGAATGAGAGAAGCGACAACCGTTACTGCGCCGTACACTCCACGAGCTGTAGTGGCTTTCAAAGCAAGCCGCTTAACGGGTTTGTTATCCATAGCAGCGGCCATACCGGCCAGCCCGAGGAAAACGATGATGCCGATGTAGACATAACTCATATTGAAGTCCATCATGCTATGAATCAACAACGAGAATACGAGGATAAAGTACATGAAATAAGATTCGCGCTGCTCCTCGGATGAACGAATATAGCCTTTGATATATTTATAGAAAATAAACAGGATAAAAGCCAAGAACACGACAAATCCCAAAATACCAACCTCAACCAAATACTGCATGACAAAGCTGTGAGCTTGTCGGCTGAGATAAGGGTTGTTCTGATATTTCTCATATAGGGAGGCCCAGGCTCCACCGCCCGCACCGATCACAGGGTAGTCCATCATGACCTTCATGGCATCCTTATAGAAGGTTAGGCGCTCGAGTACACTGTGTTGCTGGAAGTTAATATTCTCTAGGCGCTCGCCGATGTTGCCAGGCAATAAATGCTTGGCATTAGTTCCCAAAAAGACTGCAGCTAAAATGACGACAGCTACGACAGAGCCAATGGGCAGCCACAGATTTGCAAGCTTTCGCTTCGATAAGCCGCTTAGGCGCTGCTCCAGCTTTGGAGCTAGGAAACGTTGAATTGCCCAGGCGAGAGCTGCAACGATAACGGATGCGATGAGAACGTACCCCCAACCTTTGGCTGGATCATTGATCAGTCCTTGATGGAATTGCTGCCCCAAATCTGTTACCGGCTTGGCGATCAGTAGTGTGCCAACTCCGGCGATCAAGCAATACATAATCCACAGAATCTGCTTCGCAGGTTTTAGAAACAGAAGCAGCGCGACAAATACGACTGGCAGGAAAACCAGCCCCCCGCGCGACAGCGTCAGTAGAATAGATAGCGCCATCGGTACGAGCATGAAAGCATGAATCGCTTGCACATACCATTTCCGGGAGCGTGTAATCGCGAACACGGCCACAAAAAAGAAAGCCATCAGAAATGCGGCGTAGGTGTTCGGATATTGGAATACGGAGGCCAGCCGTGGGCCGTTCGCGTCAATCCACACTGCTTGGTGATATTGTCCTTCATAAACCGTACCGGAAAACCATTTGACAATCGCGGATGCGGTTCTTCCTTGACCTAGCCAGTTGAGCAGCCCGAACATTACGATAATGTAAGCTGCCGTAATTGTCGTCGTCTCTACAAACCGATTCGCTTGTTTATTTTGCAGTAAGTACAAGCCTATAATAAACATGATGGCGTAGAGACATTGAATGAACATCATATTCATAGCAAAATAATGCGATGCCGCAGATATAAGCGAAATCAGGTACGTTATCGGCAGCAGTATGACGAAGACTGCTGTCCAATCCCGCTGATCCTCGAGCTTGATTTTCTTGTAGTATGCGACCAGCCAGATGAGCAGCAGGAAGCTGCCAATGATCACTGACCAGAAAATAGGCTTATCAAATTGCAATAAAAGACCGTTGAACAAGCCCGCTTGGAATGGAGCCCATATCATCAAAATGACAATACCAATCTTTAACAGCCACAAAACAGTCGACAATTTCTCTCCATTTCTCGACGCTGCGGCCTTTTTCCCGTATACTGGATTCGACAAGGTTTCAATCTCCTTTGCTTGTAGATACGTTAGTATTTTAGCATAAATTGAAGCAGAGATACTATTATTCTTGGGAAGGTATAATTATATATTGATATAACATAGAGCAAGGTGAAAATTGTATATTAAGAAGAGGTGTTGTCATAGTTTTTATGAAGTAAATAAAAAGTATAAAAGCAATTAGATTCATTATTAAATTGATATTTAATTAGAATTTTTGAAAAGTCGGTGATTGATTTGAGTTTTATTTATAACTTTTTTAAATATACAGAGTTACTAAAACAATTAGTAATTAGGGATCTTAAAGTGAAGTATAGACATTCTATATTAGGAATATTTTGGAGTATACTTAACCCACTACTTACAATGGTTGTTATATCCATAGTTTTTAGTAATCTTTTCAGATTTGATATTGAGAATTTTGCTGTATATTTTATGAGTGCTAGTTTATTGTTTTCATTTTTTAGCGAAGCCACTACTGTGGCAATGACTTCAGTTATTGGCGGAGCTAGTCTAATAAGTAAGGTGTATATTCCTAAGTATTTATTTCCACTTTCTAAATGTCTGTCATCGTTTGTGCATCTGATGTTAAGCTTTGCAGCCCTATTAATTATCATGTTCTCAACAGGTATTAGAATAAATTATACGATTTTTGCAATCCCACTTATATTTGTTTTAATCTTAGTATTTTCTATTGGGATTTCTTTGATTCTTAGTTCGGTATCCGTATTTTTTCGAGATATGACTCATTTATATTCAGTTTTAACATTGATGTTAATGTATATGACTCCAATATTTTATCCTGCGAGCATAGTTCCAGAGAAATTTAAATTTATCCATGATTTTAATCCTTTATTTTACTATGTAGAGTCTTTTCGAGAGATTATACTTGAGCAACGACTTCCATCATTGGATTATGTAATAATTTGTTCAATCATGTCCTTCGCAGCATTGATTATTGGCTTGTATGTTTTTTATAAGCGCCAGGATAAGTTTATTCTACATTTATAGAAGTAAGGGGAAATTATGACAATAAAAATGATTGAAGTATCAGATGTGTCAATGAAATTTAATTTGTATAAAGAAAAGGTAAATTCAATTAAAGAGTATTTTATTAAAGTGTTGCAAGGAAAAATGAGTTATGAGGAATTTTGGGCAATAAAAGAGGTATCTTTTACAGTTAACAAGGGGGAAATTTTTGGGATAATTGGATACAATGGGGCCGGAAAAAGCACGCTGCTTAAATTGGTTTCTGGAATTATGAAGCCTACAGTAGGAAGTGTAAAAATAAACGGTTCTATTGCACCATTAATCGAGCTAGGTGCGGGCTTTGATCCAGAGCTCTCAGCACGAGAAAATATATACCTTAATGGTGCAGTATTGGGGTACTCCAAGCAATATATGGATAAGAAGTTTAATGAAATTATTGCTTTTTCTGAGTTAGAGAGTTTTGTGGACATTGCGGTTAAGAATTATTCTTCTGGTATGTATGCGAGGCTAGGATTCTCTATTGCTACCTCCATTCAACCGGATATATTAATTGTGGATGAAATTTTGTCGGTTGGAGATGTGAAATTTCAAGAAAAGAGTTTGAATAGAATTAAACAAATGATAGATCAAGGTACTACAGTGGTTTTGGTAACTCATAATATTGATCAGGTTAAAAGCATGTGCAATAGGGTCATGTGGCTTCAAAATGGCTGCATTAGACGTATTGGCTCGCCCGAAGAGGTTGTTAATGAATTTTTAAAGGAAGGGTGAAAGTATGCTGAAATATGACGTTAATTTGGATGAAAACTCTGATAATTCTTTATCATTAATATTACGAAATATTGAGAGGAATTCAGTAGTATTAGAATTTGGCCCTGCTACTGGAAGAATGACTAAATATTTAAAGGAAAAGTTGAATTGTGATGTCTACATTGTAGAGATCGATCCAGAATCCGCACGAATCGCCTCTCAATACTCAAGTGATTGTGTTATAGGAAACATAGAAGAATACGCTTGGCTTGAGCATTTTGATGGCATTGAGTTTGATTACATTGTGTTTGCTGATGTGTTAGAGCATCTATACCAACCGCAAAAGGTTTTGTTAGAGTCGAAGAGACTATTAAAAGAGAACGGTTCAATATTTGTATCAATTCCAAATGTAGCACATAATTCTATTATCATTGACTTAATTAACAATAGATTCGATTATCAAGAGATCGGTTTGTTAGATAATACTCATATTAGATTTTTTACTTATAATAGCTTAATGAAGATGTTTGAAAAGGCGTTTTTGAAGCCTATTAAAAGTCTAGCCACTTATAACCGTCCGAAGGATACCGAATTAAATAATGACTATGATTCCATTAGCAATGAAATGCTGAAGTTTTTATTAAAGAATAGGGAATATGGTGAAGTTTATCAATTTGTATTTGAGCTTAAGAGAAGTAGCAACGAAGAATTAACCGTGAGAAATATTAAAACTACGCCAAATTACTATTACGCGCAGTTATTTATAAATGATGGAAACGGATTTAACGAATCACAAACAATCATTCAATATACAAATTACTTCGGGCAAGATCTAAGTGTTGCTTTCGACTTATCTGCTTTTACAAATATTCAGCAATTGAGAATTGACCCTTTAAATAGTTCCTGTATCGTCAAAGTTAAAAATATTATTATAAATGATGATTTTTACATTAAGGAATGGACAACAAATGCAATAAGGGAATGGGGTGGCGTGCTTCTCTTTGATACAAACGATCCGCAAATATTGATCGATACACACCGATTTGATGAAGTATGGAAGATTGAAATTGTTTACGAAATATTTGCTTACAGTCATGATTTTATGACATTTTCCTCCTATATAGCCGACTTTATTGATGATACTTTGATGGATAATCAAAAAAAGTCTGCCTATATTAATGAGTTAGAGTCACAACTTAGTTTGATAAAGGAAAAGGCAGCTCAGGACGAACAAGCATGCACCCTTGAACTTGAAAATAAAGCTACTTTATTTCAGCAGCAGGAGGAATTGTTAGCTGAGAAGAACAGTGTTATTTCGGAAGTAACTAAACAATTGGAAGAAGTTCAATTAGAGCTTGATAATGTAAACAGGGAATTTATAGCTAAGTTATCTACAAAAGAAGAAGATATTATACGGCTAAAAGGTCAACTGCAAAATATGAAGCAGCAATATGACCAATTAGGCCAAGAACATAATGAATTGATGAATAGAAAGAAGTTTTTCTTTCAAAAAGTAAAACGAAATAATTGATATATCTAGTTGTAGGAGGAGTTGCATGAGTAGAAAGTTGTCATTAATTACTCCCTTGTATAACACGCCTTTGAATTACCTGGAAGAAATTAAGCAGCAGATATTACCGTATAATGAAAAGATAGAATGGGTCTTAGTAATTGATTCTCCATTCAATAAGGAACTTGTAGAATACGTAGATGAGTTGAAGAGGAAATATGAGTTTATTAAGGTTCACTCTAATATAAAAAACCTTGGTATTTATAAGAGTTATGTGGCAGGTTATGAGTTAGCATCGGGGGATTATTGCGGAATTTTAGATCATGATGATCACTTAGATTTAGATGCTGTAGTGGCTTATCTAGAGGCTGAAAATGATTTTGATCTTTTGTACACGAATGAGTATAAATTTGATGATCAGAATAAGTTTGATTTTTTTGATAAACCTCAACTAGATATTTTGAGTACTGTTTTTTACTTTTATACTCATCATATTACTCTTATGAGAACACAGATTGTTAAACGGATTGTTAAAGAGTACAGTTCGGAAAAGTATAGCTCGATATTTGATATTTGTCTAATGTTGGATTATCTCCGTGAATTTAAAAAATCTGAGATAAATGTTGTTCATATTGACTCTTATTCTTATGGTTGGAGAGTTCATCAGGATAGCACTGCGCTAAATATTGATCAAAAGCCGGCTGCACATATAGAAAGAATCATGAAAGTTGAAGAGTTTTTCAAAGAATTTGATGAAACCCCTATTGTATCAATCGATAAAGATATACAATATTTGGTTTGTTCAGAATTTTTCTCTGGTTACGATTTGTATAAAACTCCATTTACGAGCAATTTGGAAGAGGTTAAGAGATGGTTTGATTCATTGGCGGATGGTCAAAATGTTTCTTGGATTGGAAGTCAGCCAGAATCATTGGATCTCATAGTAGAAATTTTAAGAATTTCACGTCGAGTTCCTTTTAAATATTTATTGGAATATACAAATGCACCTATCTTAATTATCCCAAGAAGTTCCTATATTTATTTACAATCAGAACCAAGCTATCAAAGGCATTTGCCGAATGTTCCTTTTATTATGAACCGGGATTTAAACTTTGTTGCCGTCAATAACTTAAAAGGATTGCTATTTAACGCTAAGCCAGATGTCACTAAGGATCAAGTAAACATAATAGTCATAAAGTGAGGTTTTTTTGTTGAATAAGTGTTCAGTACTACTCCCGGTGTATAACGGTGAAGCCTTTATAAGGCAGGCATTGGATTCAGTATTAACTCAAGATTACCCTAATTTTGAGGTTGTAATTGTGGACGATTGTTCTTCGGATTCTTCACGAGATATTATTTTGGAGTATAAGCAAAAGTATACGAACAAAATTAAATTTATCCAGAATGAAAAGAATGGTGGTGTTGGTCTTGCTCTTTTAAAGGCTTTTAAAGAAACGGAATCAACTTATATAGCGCAAATTGGGCAAGATGATATATGGGGAAAAGATTATTTGAGTAGTCAAATCCATTACATTGAAACTAACGGCTGCAATGTAGTGTTCTCTAAAGTTACATACATTGGTGATAATGGGGACAAGTTGAAGGATGTAGCAATGTTCAGACATGATAATATGGATATGCTGAACAGCAGAGACTTTTTTTCTGAATTAATTGGGGGTAATTTTTTGTGTGCTCCTTCATCAGTTTTTAAGATTGATGAAGAAATCGAAGATATTGTCACGCAATTCTGGGGGTACAATAACGATAGATTGCAGGATTTTGAGTTATGGCTTAATTTGGCCTGCTATTATAAATTTGGTTTCAATAAGAAAGCGAACTGTAATTATCGAATTCATCAGAATAATTTTAGTAAAGAAGAAAAACGTATAACTCAAGGCAAATATGAATTTTATGCTACGTTAAAGAGAGTGTTATTCTCCGAAGGTTTTGTGCAATTTTTAAAGAATCAGAAAGACAAGAAGGCATTTCTAGAATCTATCATCATTAGAATTCAAGTGAATATAGCCTACTCTAAATTGTTGTTTGTTTTATTAGTAGAGTGGTGTGAGTATTTATTAAACCTTGGTTTCGATATAGACCTTATTAGGTATGTAATGGCTGATTATTATAATCGTATGGGTTTGCTCAGTAAATGTATTTCAAATTATGGCAAGCTATATCATAAAATTAATGCCTTTGTATTAAAACCTTTTAATAACCCGAGTTTACAATATCTTGTTAATAGTGGAACATTTGAATTTCATTCTGATCTAAATAGCATTGATGTAAATACCATATGTTTAATTGATTCATCTTTATTAGATTATGCTATGAACAATTCTAAATTAATGCATCACTTAGCAGCAAGAAAAGTCATGATCTTTTGCAAAAAGGAAGAGCAAAATGCTTTGCAGATGAGATTTCCCGAATTGCTAATCATTTCGGATGAGGAAGAAACGAATGTTGAACGAAAAATAATAACTTATATTGAAGATAAAACAAATATGTTTTCCACAGGATTTTTCTTTGATCACGAGACACTCAATAGTAGTATTACGAGTCAAATGTATAGAAAAATTAAAATTACTCCAAGTAAGGATGAACAAATTAGAAGAGTACAATTTATAAGTTCTTCTAATATAAACTGTACCTTTTCTACTATTACAGATACAAATATTGATATTCTATCCGCCGAGAACAATGAATATTTACTAGACTCAGTCTCAAAAGGGGATATTTATTTAAAAGTTGAAGATGGTTTAGAGTTAGGTCAAAAAATCATTGTAAATAATAAACTATATATTTTATTTAATATAGAATTTCACGAAGAAATTATACCTGTTTATAAAGAGATTTCATACTATTCACTTAACATATATAGTGATATTGTTCCTAATCATCAAAATCCTTTTCTAGAATTAGAATATCATGCTATAGTCAATTCGCGTTCTTATCGTTATATGATGAAATTAAAGAAATTTGTTCATAAATATAAATTGCTTAGGTTTGTTAATTTTATAGATATGGGTTTGAGAAAAATTACGAGATGATAATTAGGAGGAAATATGAGGTATGTTGATATTATAGATTTCCATATTTTTGGGGATCATCGAGGATCGTTAATTTCATTAGAAGAGAACAGCGAGGTTGTACCATTTGATGTAAAGAGAGTGTACTATATTTTTGATACGAAAGAAGATGTAATAAGAGGGAAGCATGCCCATAGAAATTTGGAGCAACTTGTTATAGCGGTTAGCGGAGAATGTAATTTTTACGTGGATAATGGAATTGAAAGGAAAACAATAAAATTGGATCATCCATCAAAGGGAGTTTATATAAAAGGGATGGTCTGGAGAGAAATGATGGATTTCTCAGAAGATTGTGTATTAATGGTTTTGGCGAGTGAGCATTATGATGTAGCGGATTATATTTATGATTATGAGGAATTTTTAAAAACGGCTAGAGAAAAGCTTTAAGGAAGTTAAATTAGGGGGTTGAAAATTGAATATTTGTATTACTTCAATAGGATCTGCTACTGCAGTAAATTTAATTAAGCTATTAAAAGCACAAACGAAGCATGAAGTGAGCATTATTGGATTGGATTGCAATACATTTGGCTATACAAGTGGAAGTCTTCTAGTTGATAAGTTTATCCAATCCCCATTAGCTTTAGAAGAGAGTTACATTAACTTTATAGAACATTTAATCGCCAAAGAAAAGATTGATGTATTGATACCTATTCATGATTTTGAAATATTTAGACTCTCTCAGCATAAGCTAGACGTTAAAATGATTATTCCGAATCAAAAAACTATTGAATTGTTTCGAGATAAGCTTATTTCTGCAGTTTCCATGCATGAAATAGGAATCACTGTTCCTCCAATAATCACTCAAGGCGAGCCTATTGGCTCGGATGTTGAAAAGGTCATCGTACGGGAGAGAGTTGGTGTAGGAAGCACAGGTATACGTATTTTGCATGTAGATGACTATTTAAAAGTTGCAAAAGTCATGAATGAGGATAAAGAGTTTGCGCAGGGATTTATTACTGGTGATGAATATACTGTAGATGTTTTTTCAGATAAAGAAGGCTTGCCAAAGCTAATTATCCCACGTATTCGTCTAGAAGTAAAAGCAGGTGTTGCTACAAAAATAAGAATTGTTCACCATTCAGAGCTTATTAAAATGACAGAAAAAATATTAAAGAAATACCCTATACCAGGATTTTGTAATGTTCAATTTATTGTGAATGAAAAGGGAATATACTTTATTGAATTAAACCCTAGGTATGGGGGAATGAGCATATCCAGTTCTCTGGCGAGTGTAAATATAATGGAACTTTTCATAGATCATCTTGTGAATTATGAACCAATGTCCGATTATAGTGAATATATGAAGTTAGTAAAATGGAATTCTGTTGTTACCAGATATTATGAGGAAATGATATTCTATGAATAAAGTTAAAATATTTATGGATTACGATGGAACTGTCGTTTCCAATCAGAAGAGGTTATATCGTTTTTTTGTAGATCATTTACCTGAGGGTTACAAGGATATTTTAACTGTAGATGAATTTTGGAATTTTAAGGTATTAGGAATTCATGAGGTAGATTGGATAAATAAGCATTTTGCTTTAGGGTTAGACAAACTAGATTGGGATAGTCGTAAATCAAAATATATTGAAGAAATGAAATATTTGAAATACAATGAATTATTTTGGTATGCTATTCCGACCTTAGAGAAGCTTGCTTTAAATTTTGATCTTGTCTTAGTAACCAGGCGTAGTAATCAAAAAAATTTATTTCAAGAGATAGAGAACAATGGTGTTTCCAAATATTTTACAGAGATCATTGTTATTCAGCATCAAGGGAACGTATGTAAGTCTGTGAAAGTACTGGAGAAGTACAATATTTCCTCACATGATATTTTTGTTGGTGATACAGAAGATGATATGAAGGCTGGGTTAAAGCTTGGTATCAAAACTTATTTTGTGAAATCAGGGATTAGAAGAGAATGGATTCTAAAGAAGTATTTTACCAATGAGTTATCCTCTAAAATCAATATTATTGAGAACATTAGCCAACTTCAATAATCATGACTATAAATAAAGGATGGGGTAGGTTATGATACCAGTTTTAAGCTTAGAACCTATGCATCAGAAGATTAGACCAGAGGTAATAAGTGCTCTAGAAAAGGTGTATGATTCTAATTGGTTTATTTTAGGCAAAGAACTAGAACAGTTTGAAGCAGAATTTGCAGAGTATTGTAATGCGAAGTATGCAATTGGTGTGGGTAATGGATTAGATGCTTTATATTTAATTTTAAAGGCATATGGAATTGGCGCTGGGGATGAGGTAATTATTCCATCTAATACGTTTATCGCTACTGCACTGGCGGTAAGTTATGTTGGGGCAAAGCCTGTTTTGGTGGAACCAATTGAGGAAACTCATAATATTAATAGTGAACTTATTGAGGATAATGTAACGAGCAGAACGAAGGCAATTATAGCTGTTCATTTATATGGTCAGCCAGCAGATATGGATAAGATTAATTTAATAGCTAAGAAACATGGATTAGTGGTCATAGAAGATGCTGCACAGGCGCAGGGAGCGTATTATAAGGAGCGAAAAGTAGGCTCGTTAGGTAATGCAGCTGGGTTTAGCTTTTATCCAGGAAAGAATATCGGTGCCCTGGGTGACGGGGGAATGGTCACAACAAATGACGAACAATTAGCAAATCGTATCAAAGAGTTAAGAAACTATGGGTCGTCAGTGAAGTATACACACACAACTAAAGGAAGTAATACTCGTTTGGATGAAATACAAGCAGCAGTACTGAGGGTAAAATTGAGATATCTCAATCAGTGGAATGAAGAGCGAAATAGGATTGCTCAATATTATAACAGCAAGCTTGCGAACCAGGGCATAATACTACCTGAAGTACCTGAATGGGCTTCACCGGTGTGGCATCAGTATGTTGTGCGGGTCTCTAATAGAGACAAAGTGCAAGAAGAGCTTAGAAATAGAGGCGTTCAAACGCTGGTACATTACCCCATTCCAATACATTTGCAAGAGGCATATAAAGAATACAACTATTTAAAAGGTAGTTTAAAGCTGACAGAACTTTTAGCAAATGAAGTGCTTAGTTTACCTATGTGGCCGGGCCTAACAGAGGAGCAGATTGAAATAGTTTGCCAAGCTCTAAACGAGGTTGTTTGCCTTGGCAAGTAAGTTGTTTTAAGGAATGAGGTATATTAATGTTTCGTAAAAAAAAGGTTCGAATTGCAATTGTTGTCGCTTTGTTATATTGTATTGCTCTTGTTGGAATGTACTCTTATGAGTATCATTTTAAAAATGCTTGGTTTATAAAAAAACTAGAAGCGCTTAACTTGAATAAACTAGATAACAATTTGACATACAGTCTGGATGAATTGTCAGTTACAGAGGATGGATATATACAATTATCAGGGTGGACATTTATAAATGGTATGTCAACCAAGGATCAAAAAGTTGTGATTAAAATTTATACTGCTGATGAAACGGAATACCTGTTTGCTGAAAGTTTGAAAAGAGAAGATGTAACAAAGGCCTATGATAATGAAGCTAATTATGATAACTCTGGGTTTGTTGTTAAATTAAAAAATTCAAAGTTAAATAACGAGGTTTATAGAATTGGTATATACTTGGAAAATGAAGGGCGACAGGCTTATATTAATACTGAGTCTATAATTTATAGAGAATCTCAGCAGATTGCATTTGAACATTTATCCAATAAGGTGGACTTAACATTAAACCTTGAACAGCGAGATATGAAATACTCCATTGATGCCCTAAAAGAAAAAAAGTTTGGATTTGAAATGGTAGGATGGTCCTTTGCTAAAAATATTGATATGAGAAATTCATCCATATATATACTCTTAGATAATGGCAAGGATCATAAGCTAATATTTGATAGCTTTAAAGTCATTCGAGAGGATGTAAAACAGAAGTTTGGTTCTAATAATTTAGATCAAACAGGTTTTGTAGTTAGAATTCCTTATGATTCATTATCTGACGAATCTAAGTATAAGGTCTCTATCGTAATCAGGAATAATAAGAAGGATTCGGTTATTATAACAAATCGTGTTATTGAGAAGTGAATGTTAAAGCGGAATAGGTGAAGTTTTAGGAAGTAGTAATTTTAAATTGTTAATATACATTGTCGAAACTGAGTTAGGAGCGAAAGCGATGAAAGGAATTATATTAGCAGGTGGGAGTGGGACAAGGTTATATCCGCTTACTTTAGCCGTGTCCAAGCAATTACTACCGGTATATGACAAGCCGATGATTTACTATCCCCTCTCCGTATTAATGTTGGCTGGAATTCAAGACATTCTGATCATCTCAACTCCAGAGGATACGCCTCGATTTCAGGATTTACTAGGTGATGGTACTAGCTTAGGAATTAATTTGCAGTATGCCGTGCAGCCATATCCAGGTGGCTTGGCCCAGGCATTTATTATTGGCGAAAGATTTATTGGAAACGATAAAGTTGCATTAATACTAGGTGATAATATCTTTTATGGTCAAAATTTTACGAAGCTATTAAGAAAAGCTAGCGAGAAAGAGGCTGGAGCTACAGTATTTGGATATTACGTAAGCGATCCTGAAAGATTTGGAGTAGTAGATTTTAGCGAGGATGGATCCGTTACTTCAATCGAAGAAAAGCCTTCAGTACCTAAGTCTAATTATGCTGTTACAGGATTGTATTTTTATGATAATCAAGTGATAGACATCGCTAAAGAGATTTCTCCATCTAATCGGGGGGAACTCGAAATAACGGATGTAAACAAAACTTACCTAAACATGGGTCAGCTGAGTGTTGAGATTCTGGGGCGTGGCTTTGCTTGGCTTGATTCAGGAACACATGAGTCATTACTAGAAGCCTCTCAATTTATTGAAACAATTGAGAAACGACAAAGCTTGAAGGTCGCTTGTTTGGAGGAAATCGCCTATAACATGGGTTATATCTCCAGGGAGGAATTGTTGAAATTAGTTGAACCTTTAAAAAAGAACCAGTACGGTCAGTATTTAATTAGGGTTGCTAATTCCAAAAGCATGCAATTATTAAAGTATTGACCTTATAAATTGGGTATGCGACTAGAGATTAATTCTAGTCAAATGCATATTATATTAGGATATGTTATATCGAGCTCGATTTTACTGCGAGGTTACTGTCTATGTTTGCTGAGTTATCACTCTTGTATATAATTGATTATGAAATAAAAGGAGGAGCAGTATATGAAAATAACTCCTTTAAAGCTGGAGGGAGCCAGTCTGCTTGAACCGGTGGCACACGAAGATCATCGGGGTTTTTTTATGGAAAGTTATAATGAGAAGGTTATGAAAGACCTTGGACTGTCTTTTGAATTTATTCAGGATAACCATTCTTTATCAAAAGAAGCAGGGGTACTACGAGGACTGCATTACCAACTAAATCCAAGAGCTCAAACGAAATTAGTACGGGTGTTAACAGGGGCGATATACGACGTTATTGTTGATTTACGGGATTCCTCACCAACTTTTGGTCGTTGGGTTGGTGTAATTATTAGTGAGCACAACAAACGCCAATTATTAGTTCCTAAAGGTTTTGCTCATGGTTACTGCACACTCGTACCAAACACTCAAGTTTTTTATAAAGTGGACGAATACTACTCACCTGAACATGACAGAGGTATACTTTGGAGTGATCCTGAGTTAAATATCGACTGGCCAGTTCGTGAACCATTATTATCTGCGAAAGATGAGAAGCACCCGGTATTAGCAGAGGCTGAAATTAATTTTAAACTATAAAAAGTATCATAAACAGTTTGTTGTTATGAACAATAAGTCCATTTCAACTAGGAGGTCTCTTTTATGAAATTGCTTGTTACAGGCGGTGCCGGCTTTATCGGCAGCAACTTTGTATTATATATGCTACAACAGTACCCTGAATACAAGGTTGTTAACGTGGATTCGCTGACTTATGCGGGTAATTTGGAAAATCTAAAATCGGTGGAGGGCAACCCGAACCATTCATTTATAAAAGCTGATATTACAGATGCTAAGACCATGGATGAGCTTGTAAGTCAAGGTGTCGACGTTATTGTGAATTTTGCAGCTGAGTCACACGTGGATCGAAGTATTCTTGAACCGGACGTTTTCGTAAAGACGAATGTGCTGGGTACCCAAGTGTTGTTGGATGCCGCACGTAAGTATGAAATTACGAAATTCGTTCAAGTTTCTACGGATGAAGTGTATGGTACTCTTGGAGAGACGGGATTCTTCACGGAGACGACTCCGCTTGAACCTAACAGTCCTTACTCCTCAAGTAAAGCAGGGGGAGACTTACTTGTTCGTGCTTACCACGAGACATTTGGTCTGCCTGTCAATATTACACGCTGCTCTAATAACTACGGGCCTTATCAATTCCCAGAGAAACTTATTCCGCTGATGATCTCCAAAGCTTTAGCGGATGAGTCACTTCCAATTTATGGTGATGGGTTAAATGTTCGGGATTGGTTATACGTTGAAGATCACTGCAGCGCCATTGATCTTGTGATTCATAAGGGACAAAACGGCGAAGTTTATAACGTTGGTGGTCATAATGAGCGGACGAATATACAAATTGTTAAAACCATTTTAGAACAATTGGGTAAGCCGGAGTCACTCATGACCTTTGTTAAAGACCGCCCAGGACATGACCGCCGTTATGGTATCGATCCTACTAAGATTATGAGTGAGCTTGGCTGGAAGCCGAGACATAATTTTGAGACAGGGATCAAAGAGACGATTGCGTGGTATTTGCAAAATAAAGAGTGGTGGACTCGTATTCAGTCAGGAGCATATCAGGAGTATTACGCTAAGCAATATGGCGAACGCCTGGGAGAGAAGGCATGAAGGTACTGGTAACTGGAGCTGGGGGGCAACTGGGGAAAGATGTTGTCTCAGTACTTCAAGAGACGGGCCATGAGATCTTAGGATGTGATCGTCAGCAGCTGGATATAACAAACCTGGATCAGTGTTATGCTGTCGTGAACTCATTTCATCCAGATGCTATTATTCATTGTGCGGCTTATACAGCAGTAGATGCGGCAGAATCAGATGTTGAGGGCGCATACTTGGTTAATGCGACAGGTACCCGAAATTTGGTGCTGGCTGCAGAACAAGTACAAGCAAAATTGGTATACGTCAGTACAGATTATGTCTTCGACGGTAATGGACAACTGCCGTACCATGAATATGACAACACTAATCCACAAAGCATTTATGGTAAGTCTAAGCGTGCAGGTGAAGTATTAACACAATCTTTGTCGTCTAAATATTTCATTGTGAGAACCTCATGGCTATACGGTGTGCATGGTAATAACTTTGTTAAAACTATGATTCGATTAGCTCAAGAGAAACCCTTGTTGAAAGTGGTAAACGATCAAAAAGGCTCACCTACTTACACTGTGGATTTAGCTCAATTTATAGGACAGCTTATTGAAACAGAGAATTATGGAGTATACCATGCATCCAACAGTGGGTCATGTACTTGGTACGAGTTCACCCAAGCGATTGTTGACGAAGCGGCTAAGATTTTGGGAGTCAAAATAGAAGCACAATTAGAGCCGTGTACAACGGATGAATTTCCAAGACCAGCTCCGCGCCCGAAAAACTCAGTTATGGAGCATATTTCCATACGGGTAAACGGGTTTCAAGATATCCGACCTTGGCGTGAAGGTCTGCAATCCTTTTTGCAAGAATTGTCGTTAAAATAGTCAACTGAATTACAGTGGCGTGCTAAAGGGCTCCTGTTCTATACACATAGAATAGGAGTTTTTGTTTATAATGGATAATATAAAAATGTGGAGGAACTGTGGTGTGATTCCTAAAATCCAAGTTTTGCTGTCAACGTATAACGGTGAACAATTTCTTAATGAACAATTAGAGAGCTTATTAGCACAGCAGAATGTTGATTTAAACATTCTTATTAGAGATGATGGCTCGATAGATTCCACGGTAAGCATTATAGAAACGTTTATAAGAAAGTATCCTCAGATGGTCAAATTGTATATAGGCGAAAATAAAGGAGCAAAAGCAAGCTTTTTTGACTTATTAGAGAAGGCAGCAGAGCATTCTAATGATTTTGACTTTGTAGCTTTTTGTGATCAGGACGACGTGTGGCTGAGAGAAAAATTAGTATCTGCCGTTAAAATTCTTGAGAACGACAAGAACAATAATTCCATGCCGATGATGTATTGTTCAGCAACTCAAATGGTACAAAGTGATTTGCGAAATTTGGCTGTTTGGCCCAAGCCTCCCTGTCAACCAATTAGCATTTATAATGCGGTAGTAGAGAATATTGCTGTCGGATGCACAACAGTTCTTAATAGAGATGCCGTGAGGCTTCTTGCAGCCAATATGCCGACCCATATAACCGATGTAATCATGCATGATTGGTGGGCTTACATTTGCGTGTCTTCAAGTGGAAAAGTTGTATTTGATGAAAATCCTCATATTTTATATCGGCAGCATACAAATAATGCCCTTGGCGGCGGGACTGATAATTGGCTAATGAAATGGATTAATAGATTCAAAAGATTTTCAAATGGTAAGAATCATTATATTATCAGTAACCAGGCCAGGGTATTTCTTGAGACTTTTCAAAGTAAGCTGCCTTCTGAGCAGATAAATATAATAAGACAATTAGCGGACGTACCCCAAAAAAAAGTCTTTGAGCGTTTGTTATTCGCGTTACGTCAGCCCTTTTACCGCCAAAGTTCTATGGATAATTTGGTTTTGAAGATTCTTATATTTCTCGGCAAAGTCTAATAATTATAGAGTGAACTTTCCGACCTGCTTAGAAACCTATAGCTCCGAAATGAAGCATTCTAAATCCGCACGAACGGAGAGAGGGGCTTCGGGCCTTTTGGGCGGAGCTGGCAGCGAGCAGCAGCATAAAATGATCTAGCACCCATTAGCTCGGTTTGTTATAATGGGATGTATCATGTTAGAAGTGAGGTTGTTGAGATGGAAATCGAGAATGTACTTCAACAACAGCAGGAATTACTTGCGCAGCTTATTCAGATGGTTGCTGAAAATAATCAGAAGCTGACGAAAATGGATCAAAAATTTGATTTGATGGATCAACGTCTGGATTCTATGGATCAAAGATTTGATTCGATGGATCAACGTCTAGACTCTATGAATCAGCGATTAGGTCAAGTGGAGCAGCAGACGGCAAAGATCGACCTCATCGAGCAAAAGCTGGATAAATTATCTGGTCGATTAGAAGAATACCGTGACGAGGCATATTCGCAACGTCGGCATATGACCGGAATGGAAGCGGATTTAAACGAAATTTTTCGTCGAATTGAGAGACTGGAAGATCATACAGAAATCTAATCCATATTGGATATAAGACGTAGAGAGCACTCGGATTCAGCGGTGCTCTTTTCTTGTAATATGACAAAACTTTAGAAAAGGAATTAAGCCTATGTTACCTAGCGTTAGCGTACATATTGTAACCTATAAGCATCCGAATACCGGAAGTGCCACAGGGCTGCTCCTACTGAAATCCATGCCTGATATTGTCGATAGCACTGGAATTGTCATGAATGGAATTTGGCGCGCATTTGATCGGGGGGCGGGAGAGGCCGCACAGCTGTGGCACAAATCCGGTAACGTGTTTGGCGTATCAGGGGCGGCAGCTTTGTATGCCCGGACAATGATTAAGGATATTTCGGATTCAAGGGAAACTTTTTGATGCGGATTTCTTTGCATATTAAAGAAGATGTGGATGTGGCTTGGCGAGCACAGCAGCTTGGCTGGAAGGCTAATTATTGTGCAAACTTTTTTATTAAGAGCGGTGATTATTAATCCCGAGACTTCGTTTCAGTCCCTCGTGAAGAACTTGAGAGAAGTTAATATGTTGCTTCTCAGCTTCATCGTTTAACCACTTAGGCACCGTGAGCGTTTTCTTGACAGCCTTGGATTCCATCGCCTCTCTAATTACAGGCATGTAGATTTGGACATCACATGCCGCCTCGCTGTCCTCGCGTTGAACTAAAATATCATCGAGGGTGGAAGGCTCTGGAATGTTGTCACCATCTTGTTCCATAACATAAATAAATCCCTCCAGTGCTTCCTTTGCCGAAGCATGTGCTTCTTCGGCAGTATTCCCGAACGTATTGCAACCAGGGAGATCAGGGAATCTAACCGAAATACCTTCCTCGGCATAATCAAATAAGGCCCAAAATCGATAAACGTCTTTTTTCATAACTTTAATTCAACCTCCTAGGTGAAACGGTGTGGTTAGCCCTTAATTCCGGCATTTTTAAGATACTCGCTTGTGTTTTCGGAGGAAAGCTGTTCTTAGGATGTGGCACCGTAACTTTTCCGGGCTTTGTCGGATGCTTGAAGTAATGATGACTACCATGTACTCCGATTAAATACCATCCGTCCTCTTCGAGTAATTTGATTAATTCTCTCGAATGATATGCTTTCACATCGCCCCTCCTTATAACTTGATTTTACACGTATAAAAAGTACGTGTCAACAACAGGAGGAATATTAAGATTCACTACCAAACCACGTCACCCCTAGCGATAATTTGTCTCTTTATTTTCATTTATATGACCAAATCAGAGAACTCTATTAATTTATCAGTAGCAGTACCCCACCTATGTTATAATGTCGATAGATTACTATTTTTGTCAGGGGCGCGTTTTAAAATGGACTTAAGCATCATCATCGTAAATTACAATACCTGCCGTTTAACGCTCGATTGCCTGCAATCGGTATATGGCTCCGAGACGGCTTACAAATATGAGGTTTTTGTGGTCGATAACGCCTCTGTGGACGGCTCCGTCGAGGCGATTGAAAGTGAGTTCCCTCGGGTTCAGCTCATAGCTAACGAGGAGAACACCGGCTTCGCCAAAGCAAACAATCAAGGGATGGAGATCGCCAAGGGACGCTATGTGCTGCTGCTCAACTCGGACACGATCGTGCAGCCGGATACGCTGCAGACGATGGTGTCTCTTATGGACGTGCGGCCTGATCTCGGAGCTTCAGGCTGCAAAATCATCCTTCCCGACGGTTCGCTGGACAAAGCCTGCCGGCGGGGCTTTCCTACGCCTTCGGCGTCGTTTTACTATGCCTTCGGCTTCTCCCGGCTGTTTCCGAATACACCGCGCTTCAACCAGTACCAGCTCGGCTACCTCGATCCGAATGAAGCTTATCCAGTTGACTGCCTAATGGGAGCCTTTATGCTGGTGCGCCGCGAGGTGATCGGGCAAATTGGCGGATTGGACGAGATCTTTTTTATGTATGGCGAAGATGTCGACTGGTGCTATCGCATTAAGGAAGCCGGCTGGGGCATCCACTATGAGCCTGCGACATACATTGTTCACTATAAGGGGGCGAGCAGCCGCCGCAAGCCCTTCAAGATTATTTATGAGTTCCACCGCGCGATGTGGGTGTTTCACCGCAAGCATTACAAGCATCGTTACTCGTGGTTGACTAACGGAGCGATTTACTGCGGAATCGCGGTAAAATTCATGCTGTCCTTGATCGGTAATAAACTGAGACCGGGCAAGCCGGCGGCCCGCTCGCTACCAGCCTCGGGTTCAGCCAGCACGACGCAAGGAACCAACAGTAACATGGAGGTGAGACGATGATCCGGAAAAATCAACGATTTCTGACTCAACTGTATATTTTGACGGATTTCGTGTTCATTCAACTGGCCTTCTTGCTCGCCTGGTGGCTGAAATTCGAAAGCGGCCTGATTCCTTATGAGCATCCTCTTCCTTTGGAGATTTATGCGTTCTGGAGTCTAGTGTATGGTGCCGTATCCATCCTTGTGGGCGTTCTTGTTTCTTTTTATTCGCCCAAGCGCAAGAAGCGGTTCGCCGATGAAGTGCTCAAGATCATTCAGGTGCATTTTACGAGCCTCGTCATCCTGCTCAGCTTGATGTTCTTCGTGAAGCAGGTCGATATTTCGAGGTACTACCTGGCCATCTATATGGGCTTTAATCTGCTGTTCATCATGCTATACCGTTATTTTTTAAAAAATTCGCTGAAACAGCTTCGCAGAAAAGGCTATAACAAGCAGTTCGTGCTTATTATCGGAGCCGGTTCACTCGGCCGCAAATTCCACGATAACCTGAAGCTGTATCCGGAACTCGGATATGAGATTATCGGTTTTCTTGATGACTATCAGCAGTGGGAGGGCCATGAAAAGGGCCGATATAGTCCTATTCTAGGTACGGTCAATCAGTTGGAAGAGATTCTGGAGAGCAAGCTCATCGATGAAGTCGTGCTGGCCCTCCCGCTGGATGCGCACTCTCGCTACGCCAAGATCATCGCCTGCTGCGAGAAAGCGGGCGTGCGGACGCTGATCATCCCCGACTTTTTCGATTACCTGCCTGCGCGGCCGTATTTCGACAATTTTGCGGGCATGCCGATGATCAACGTGCGCGACATTCCGCTCGATATGGCGGGAAATCGCCTGGTGAAACGAGCCTTTGACATCTTATTTTCCATAGCTGCGATTATTATAACGCTGCCGGTGATGCTGCTTGTTGTCGTCGGCATTAAATTGACCTCACCCGGGCCGGTGATTTTCAAGCAGGAACGAATGGGGCTGAATCGACGCACCTTTCAAATGTATAAATTCCGTTCGATGAAGGTGCTGCCGGAAGGATCGGTGGATACGGGCTGGACGACGGAGAACGATCCGCGGCGCACGGCGTTTGGAGCATTTATACGCAAGACGAGCATCGATGAGCTGCCGCAATTTTTCAACGTGCTTGCCGGGCATATGAGCGTCGTGGGCCCTCGTCCCGAGCGTCCTTACTTTGTAGAGCAATTTCGGGAGGAAGTGCCGAAGTACATGGTGAAGCACCATGTTCGTCCGGGCATTACCGGATGGGCGCAAACCCATGGCCTGCGCGGGGACACGTCGATCGAGGAGCGAATCCAACATGATATTTTCTATATCGAGAACTGGTCGATGCTGCTGGACATCAAAATCATACTGCGGACGATCATCCACGGTTTCGTGAACAAGAACGCTTACTAGAGTTGCTTGCTAGAACTGCTTGTGCCGCTCTTTTGATCTGCTGCTTGAAACAAAGGATGTTGTTTAACGATGAGAAAAAAACGGCTATACAGCCTGCTGACAGTCTGTGCGATAGGGATCATCCTGCTTGCGATCTGGCTCCTCCGGCCATCAGAGCAGACGTTTACAGGCTTTAAGGCATACCGCATTATCGCTCATGCGATGGGCGGCATTGAGGACATGACCTATACGAACACTCGCGAAGCTTTTATCGCTAATTATGAGAAAGGGACTCGGGTATTCGAAGTGGACTTGCTGCTCAGCAAGGATGATGAGTTGATCGCTCGCCATGAATGGGGCGAGTTCTTCACGAACATGCTTCGTCAGCAGGATGAGCTCAGTAAGGAGCGGCACGGAGCGGTATGGACGGCGGCCGAATTTAAAGAGGCTAAAGTGGACGGACAGTTCGAGCCTCTTCTCTGGGAAGATATCGTGGATCTGCTGGCGGAATATCCGGACATCTACATTGTGACAGATACGAAGCAGATTACGCCGGAGGAAATCGATCATATTTTTGAAAAAATCGTAGAATCTGCGGAGAGCAAGGATCCAAAGCTGCTGGAACGCATCGTGCCGCAAATTTACAACCAGCCGATGCTGGAGCAAATTAAGCAATATCACCCTTTTGATTCCATTATATATACGCTTTATCAATCACAGGACAGTGATCGGCAGGTCATCAACTTTGCCCGTAACAACGGGATCGCTGCGGTGACCATGTCCGAGGGCCGAGTCAATGAGAAATTGGTCAAGTCTTTGAAACGGGCGGGAATTCCGGCGTATGTTCATACGATTAATGATAAGAAGCTCGTATCCAAGTATATGAATATGGGCGTTTACGGCTTCTATAGCGACTTTCTGGCTGGTAATGATGTCGATGCCTCCCGTTGATCTGTTCCCCTAAGATGCGAACATTGACACGGTATCCTTCGTCACTTAGACTTAGGAATGAAGTGCTTTTATCACCATTAAAAAGGTACCATCGATGATGAGATTTGAAGGTGGCGGGGCGTGTGACGGGCCCCGTTTTTCGTGCCGATGTGGGAGGAATGGAATTGAAGCAAGCGATACACTCTTGGCGACATGTGTTTAAAATCGATCCCGATCGCACCCTGGAGAATGCTGCCTTGGAAGCCATTTGTCTGTCAGGTACGGACGCGGTCATGGTGGGGGGCTCGAGTGGCGTCACTTACGATAACACGGTAGACCTGCTGTCGCGTGCGCGTCAGTTCGAGGTTCCTTGCGTATTGGAGGTTTCCGACCTGGAGGCGGTCGTTCCCGGATTTGATCTATACATGATTCCGATGGTGCTTAACACGAAGCATCCCGACTGGCTAATCGGACACCATGCACGAGCCGTCCATAAATATAGTTACTTGATCCCTTGGGAGCAGTTGATTCCTGAGGGATATATCATTTTGAATCCGGATTGTACCGCGGCGGCTGTCGCCGAAGCTGATGCATCTCTTACGGAATCTATGGCCGCTGCCTACGCGCAAATTGCCGACAAACTGCTGCATCTGCCAATCGTCTATTTGGAATACAGCGGCATGCTCGGCGATTTGGAACTGGTATCCACGGTGCATCGCACGTTGGATGAATCGCGGTTATTCTACGGAGGAGGCATCAAAGATGCCGCTACGGCGCGACTTGCCGCAGCAGCCTGTGACACGATTGTAGTGGGCAATGCCCTATACAGTGATTTGGATCAGGCACTTGCCACGGTCGCCGCGGTTAAGGGCTAGAGCGAGTGGACAGAGTCTGAGCAATTGCAAGGGCTTTGATCCAGACAGGCCATAGCTAGAGCTGGAATGCCCTGGCTGCGGCAGTAGTAGTGGCATTTTGAACGGATGTGTCTTGAACTGATGGAAAGGAGTATCTCTATGCAACCTGTAAATATACACGAAGCGATAACTAGGCTGAATCCAGAGCAGCGCCGGGCCGTGGAGGCCACGGAGGGCCCGCTGCTCATTATGGCGGGTGCGGGCAGCGGCAAGACGCGGGTGCTTACGCATCGCATCGCGTATCTGATAGCTACGCGCAAAGCGCCGCCATGGGCGATCCTTGCGATTACTTTTACTAATAAGGCCGCCCGGGAAATGCAGGAGCGCGTGTCCGGGCTCGTAGGGCAAGAAGGAAGGGACATTTGGGTCTCCACCTTCCACTCGATGTGCGTCCGTATTTTGCGCCGGGATATTGAACGAATCGGCTTTTCTTCGAGCTTTTCAATTCTTGACTCGACAGATCAGCTATCCGTCATTCGCAATTGCATGAAGGATCTCAATATCGATACGAAGAAATTTGAGCCGAAGGCGGTTCAAGCCATGATCAGCACCGCGAAGAACGAATTGATCACACCGCAGAAATATGAGCAAAAAGTGGGAGACTATTTCGAAGGAATCGTCGCCAAAGTGTACATGATGTATCAGAAGCGGCTTCGCCATAACAACTCCCTGGATTTCGACGATTTGATCATGAAGACGATCGAGCTGTTCAAGGAAGTTCCCGAAGTGCTCGACTTCTATCAGAAGAAATTCTCCTATATTCACGTCGATGAATATCAGGATACGAACCGCGCCCAGTACATGCTGTGCAAGCTGCTGGCTAATAAGCATCATCGCATTTGCGTCGTTGGGGACAGCGACCAGTCGATTTACCGCTGGCGAGGAGCGGATATTACGAATATTCTCAATTTTGAAGAGGACTATCCGGAGGCAACCACGATTCTTCTTGAGCAGAACTATCGCTCCACTTCAACGATCCTTAATGCAGCGAATGCTGTCATTGGCCGGAACACGGGCCGCAAGCCCAAAAACCTGTGGACCGACAAGGGCGATGGCGATAAAATTAAATTATACCGGGGAAATTCTGAGCATGACGAGGGTTATTTTGTAACGTCAGAAATCCATAATAGTATTAAAAGAGGCCGAAGCTATCGTGACCACGCGATACTGTATCGAACGAACGCACAATCGCGGGTCATTGAGGAAACGCTGATCAAATCGGACATACCTTATCAGATCGTGGGTGGAATCAAGTTCTACGATCGCAAAGAGATTAAGGATCTGCTCGCTTATTTGCGGCTGCTCTCCAATCCCGACGACGATATCAGTTTAACGCGAATTATTAATGTGCCAAAGAGAGGCATCGGCGACACGACGGTAGCTAAGCTGGCAGCAGCGGCAGCCGAGCGGGGGGTATCCATCTTCCGTCTGCTCTATACGGTCGATGATCTAGGCTTTGCCGGACGGACGCGGAATGCGCTCGTTGAGTTCTATGATATGATCTCCGCGCTGCATCAAATGGTGGAATATTTGTCCGTCACCGAATTGACGGAGAAGATACTGGAAATGTCGCAGTACCGCCTGGAGCTGCAAAATGAGAACACGCTTGAGTCGCGTTCTCGCCTTGAGAATATCGATGAATTCCTCTCCGTAACGATGGAGTTTGAGAAGAATAATGAGGAGAAGACGCTGGTTTCATTTCTAACCGATCTTGCGTTGATCGCGGATATTGACACGATGAACGATGAAGAGGGGGATCAGGCGGGCGATGCGGTCACTTTGATGACGATGCATAGCGCCAAGGGGCTGGAGTTCCCTGTCGTCTTCATTATCGGCATGGAGGAAGGGGTGTTTCCGCATAGCCGTGCGTTTCTCGACAACGAGGAGCTGGAAGAGGAGCGGCGGCTTGCTTATGTAGGCATTACAAGAGCGGAGGAGCGGCTGTTTCTCACCTGCGCACAAATGCGGACGCTCTTTGGCCGTACGTCAGCGAATGCGCCCTCCCGATTCCTGGAGGAAATTCCAGAGGAGTTGAAGGAGGGCACCGAGATTGCCCGTGATCGCTACCAGCGCGGCGCAGGAATTGGCGGAGCTTACAGCGGCCGCGGATTTGGAGCGAGTACAGGCGGCAACTTCGGACATCGATCGCCTGATCAGGGGGCGAGAGCCTCAGCGCCGTCTTCCAGCGGCGTTACCGTCACTACAGGTGTATCCAGCGGCTCGACTGTTAAACCTACGAACTCCGGTGACTTCAACGCTGGCGATAAAGTGTCGCACGGCAAATGGGGCATAGGAACCATCGTAGCGGTAAAAGGTACGGGGAATGATATGGAACTGCAGATTGCTTTTCCCGCCCCGGTAGGGGTTAAGCGTCTGCTCGCCGGCTTCGCACCGATTACGAAGGTAGAGGAGATGTAACAACTCCCGACTCACTGCTGTCATGCAGCGAAATTCCGTGTGCTGGGTGCCTTGCGTGGTACGCAATTGTTATGAAACATCATGGAAACAAATGCAATAATGAATTGTAACAGCGAAACGATGCGGAGCCTAACAACGCGAGTGATGAGCAGGTGAGCGTAACCGGCGCAATTATAGGAAGCGGTGCTGGCGCGTGTAACCTCGATCACTGCTTCGTCGGGCAAGATATAAGCAGTAAACGAAAGGCCGAAGGGGCCGGAGCGAATAGAGCTGGTCTCTTTACCTTCGATACATAATTTGTTTAGGAGGGTTGTCCGTATATGGATGCGATGCAAACGATGGAACGGCTCGTTGAACAATTAAATCAATACAACTATCATTACTACACCTTGGATCAGCCTTTGGTAAGCGACAAGGAATATGACGCCCTGTACGACCAGCTGACTGCGCTGGAAGCCGAGACGGGTATCGTCCTCCCTGATTCCCCAACCGGCCGTGTGGGCGGGGAACTGCTGAAGGGCTTCGAGCCGCATCGGCATTTATCGCCGCTTTGGAGTCTGGACAAAGCGCAGACGGAGGAGCATCTGGTGAACTGGAACAATCGAGTACTTCGTCTGATCGGGGACTATAATAGTAAAAATCCGGACACCCCGCTCCCCGCCCCTACCTATGTGGTCGAGCTTAAGTTCGACGGGTTGACGTTGAATCTCACTTATACCGACGGAAAGCTCGTTCAAGCATCGACTCGGGGGAATGGCGTAGTTGGTGAAGGGATTCTCGCCCAAGTCAAGACGATCAAGTCGGTGCCGCTGACGATCCCCTACAGCGAGGGGACGATCGAGGTTCAGGGAGAGGGCATTATGAATTTGTCCGTTCTGGCCAAATACAACGAGACTGCCGCCGAACCGCTTAAGAACGCGCGGAATGCCGCCGCGGGAGCACTGCGTAATTTGAATCCGCGTACGACGGCTGAACGCAAGCTGAACGCGTACTTTTACAATGTCGGATACTCCGATAACATCCAATTTGCCGATCATCGCGAGATGATGAGCTTCCTGCAGGACAATCGTTTTAAAGTGAACACGTATATTGAGTACTTTGATGATTTCGTCCAGGTTATGAAGGCGTTAGAGGATATTCAGCAGCGCCGTGATTCCCTTGATTATTTGATCGACGGAGCCGTCGTTAAAGTCACCGATATGAGAACCCGTGAGGTGCTGGGCTATACCGATAAATTCCCAAGATGGGCCATCGCTTATAAATTCGAGGCTGAAGAGACAACGACGATTCTGGAGTCTGTATCCTGGAACGTGGGACGCACCGGTAAGATTACGCCGCTAGCCAAGGTTGAGCCTGTCGAGCTTGCTGGCGTAACGGTACAGAACTGCACGTTGAATAATGCTGGCGACATTGAGCGCAAGAACTTGAAATTTGCACTTGGAACACGGGTATTCATTCGCCGCTCAAATGATGTCATCCCGGAAATTCTCGGGAAAGTTACCGAGGAGCATGATGGAGAGGAAATCGTATTCCCGGATACCTGTCCGGCTTGCGGCTTCCCGTTGGAGCAGCGCGGTGCCCATTTATTCTGCAACAATCGACTTGATTGCAAGCCGCAAATTGTGACGCGCATAACCCATTTCGCTTCTCGTGATGCCATGGATATCGAGTCGTTAAGCGATAAAACGGCGGAACAGCTGTATGAGGAACTGGATGTCCACGAGCCGGCTGATCTATATACGATCGAGTTTGATCAACTGATCAAGCTGGAGCGTTTTGGCGAGAAGAAAGCCAACAATCTGCTGGATGCGATTAATAAAAGCAAGGGTCGGGATTTGGCTTCGTTCTTATATGCGCTGGGCATTCCGAACACCGGTAGATCGACAACAAAGGTGCTGGCTGATCATTATCGCGATTTAAATACGATTATGACGGCTACAGAGGAAGAGTTGATGCAATTGCCGGATATCGGCGGCATCGTTGCTGAGAGCATCGTCACGTTCTTCGCCGACCCGTTCATGCAGGCTGGCATCAATAAAATGCTAGAGCTGGGCGTGGAGGCTAAGGCTCCGGAGGAGCGTGCTCCGGTGAAGGAATCCTTCTTTACAGGCAAGACTGTGGTACTCACTGGAACGCTGCACCAGTTGACCCGCGATGAAGCGACAGAACGTCTTGAGGCTCTTGGTGCCAAAGTGACGGGGAGTGTATCCAAGAAAACCGATCTCGTCATCGCCGGAGAGAAGGCTGGCAGCAAGCTGACCAAGGCCAAGGAACTTGGGATTGCGGTCATCGAAGATGAGAATGAGCTTGTTCGTTTGCTGAACGAATAGCTTGCTAAGCAGCAGCTTGATGAATGATGAATGTCCCATTGAGGCTGCATCACGGCTGGATGCTGCTGAGGATGCCCCTGCGGAAAGATGACTAGTAAGGATAGCTCTTGGATGGATGTCCCACGGAAAGATGATTGCTGAGGATATCCTCGGATGGATGACCGACGGACGGATACACCACTCAGGATGTCTCACTGAGGATATCTATCTCACTGAGGATATCTCGGATGGATGCCCTCATATGGGTGCCCATGGATGAATCTCTCGAATGCCCCCTTGGCAAGCAGAAGCTTGCTGGGGGGCATTTTACTTATGAATAGTAAGCTTCGATGGTTGATGGATCAAAGCGGTATTATGCTTGGTTACCGGAGCATTAACTTTGATTCGCAGCACGTTTGAAGCGCATATTGTGGCAAGCATACGAGCCAAAGTAGAGAATGATTGGATTTAGAAAAGGCGACTAAGTATTTCTGAATTTGCTGGATTGAGTGAATACGGGTGGATATTGGTGCAGCATACAGTTGAGGGGATAATAGCTACGACCAGTTCCGTAAATATCGTAGATACCCCAGATACCTCCAATACATCAAATCCGCAGATATCCCAAATACCGCTAATACCGCAGATGCTGCAGTTACGGCAAACACCTCATATACCGCTAATACCTCCGATTCGGCCAATAACCGCCAATAACCGCCAACACCATAGATGCCGCAGTTACGGCAAATATCGCAATACCGAAGATACTGCATACCGTAAAATGGTATATACATACCAACTGTATTTGTTGTATTTAAATTATGCGACATACCTCTTTACATGTGACCTAGATGAATTTTTGGACTTCTGTCAAGAAAGTGGACACCTATTAAGTGAAAGTTTACGCCGTCTTCTTCTTGAATTGCGCAGCAAATTGAACCGGCGACACATAGCCGATTGAACTGTGGATTCGTTTGCGGTTGTAGAAAAATTCAATGTACCTGTAAATGGTCTCGTAAGCCTGTTGTTTGGTCTTGAACTTCGTTCTGTAGATGAGTTCTTTTTTCAAGATGCTGTGAAATGACTCGATACAAGCGTTATCGTAGCAATTCCCTTTACGACTCATGCTAACCTTCATGGAATACGATTCCAGCTTGTCACGGTACTCCTTCGATGCGTACTGTGAACCGCGATCGGAATGGTGAAGCAATCCCTTACCTGGTTTTTTCGCATCATATGCGGCCTCTAGAGCATCTAAGACAAGTTCTGTTGTCATCCGGCCGTAAAGCCGCCAACCCACGATCTCGCGTGTGCACAGATCCATCAGACTAGCCAAGTACAGCCGTCCTTCTCGGCAGGGGATGTAGGTAATATCTGCAACCCACACTTTGTTCGGTTCAGATACGGCAAAGTTCTGGTTCAACTCATTGGGAGCAATGGGTGAGTCATGATTGGAATCGGTCGTCTGCACCTTAAATTTACGGGAGACACAAGAACGCAACCCCAGTTCTTTCATGTAGATGCTAACTGTGCGCTCCGCGACCTGGATACGCTCTTTCCACAGCATTCGGGTAATCTTAGGACTGCCGTAGCGTTCCCCGGAGTCATGAAAATGATACTTGACTCTCTCCAGAACCTTCGCCTTTCGAAGTTTCTGCTCGCTAGGCAATGCCTTTTGCCACTTGTAGAAGCCACTCCGAGACACTTGTAAAACCTTGCACATCTTCTCCACCGAAAACTCGGAGCGATGTTCTTCAATGAATTGGAATCTCAATTCCTTTCTTTGCTGAAGATGTGCAGCGCCTTTTTTAATATAGCGAGTTCTTCCTGGAGATCTTGATTTTCCCGCTCCTTCTCTTGATTCTCCAGTTCCTTATTACGCAGTTGTTGTTCGAGTTGACGCACTCTCTCCGGTGTGACTAAAGATTCCAGCTGGATTTCATCGCGGTAAAGTGCTTTCCAGTTGTGCAACACACCGGCAGATATACCGAGTTCTTCGGCCAACTGCGGCATGGACTTACTTTGCTCTAAAATATACTTCACTGTCTGCTTCTTAAACTCTTCACTGTAACTATTACGTTCCATCCGGACATCTCTCCCTTAAGAATTATTATCTAGGTTCACTTAAGGACTGTCCACTTTTTATTCTAGTTGCAGATATGCAATAAAAAATGGGGGAAACCAGGATGTGAGGCTAATCGTCCAGTTTACATACACAAAATGCAGTTGTTTTGCGAAAATGCTTCTAAGGGTGAAGAATAAATACGTTAAATCCAATTAAAGGTTAGCGAGAGCGGTGAAAGTCTTAAGTGACGAGCTTTGAAAGTACAATGCCAGTTGAATTCAGCAAACAATATCTATCTCCAACGTGTTAAAGCTATCTCCAATATGAAAAATTATCTCCAACGTCTAAAGCTATCTCTAATATATTAAAGCTAAGCCAGCAACTTAAGCTTTACTCTAACCTACTAACTTTTGTTCAAATTTAACTATAGCAACCTCAGTAACCTAATTCTTAGCCACCCACCTCATCCCTTTCATAACTTCACTATCCAACCTCTCCATTTAATCTTAGCCAGCTAGCCCTGTAGACTCTGGATCACTCTAGCTCGATCTAGCCCTAGCCGGCTATAGCTCATCCTATCTGAGCTGTCTAAATCGACCTAACTCTGTACCTAACTCTATTCTGCTACCCCGCTCAAGCACACCCCAGTCGATATCCCCTAAGCTAGCTACCGCTAAGCCAGAGCTCTATCATTGATTTATCCTAAAAATAAATGGCGAGTTACTATAAATTAAGCGGTTTTTTATGCGTAAAATCATAGCGACAGAATTTTTCAACGGAAAAAAGCTTCCAAAATGTAACCATGTTGCCATCAAATACGTTTATAATGGTGAACTAGTGAAAATACAAATTTTGGAGGTAAAGATGTCGATTAAAGGAATGAGAAGGGCCCTATTCTTTATCATGTGCATTGTGCTTGTAGCGGGATGTACGAGCAATCCTAGCGCTAAGGAAGCCGAGCCGCAAAGTTTGAGAGTGATGTTCTGGGATGAAAGTTATTTCTTCCAACAATACGGTGATTTATTCGCCATGCAGCATCCTAACATTGAAATTGAAGTCGTAAGTACTAACAACATCTACAGAGATCTTGGTCCAGAGACTGATTACGAGAAGGCCCTTAATGAATTCATTGAAAAGGAACAGCCGGACGTTCTTATGGTAAGCATAGATCAGTTGGAGACTTACGTGTCGGAAGGAAAAGTCCGAGAACTTGATACATTGATTGAGCGGGATAAGTATGATATTGAAACGATTTACCCGGCATTGATTGAACTTTTGAAGGAGCGGGGAGATAATAAGTTATATGGTTTGACCCCGAATTTCTATGGTTCAGCGATCTTGTACAATGCGGACTTGTTTGCCAAGCATGGCGTTGAACTGCCGCGGGATGGCATGAGCTGGTATGATATTATTGAACTAGCCAAGCAATTCCCGACAGAGGGGGATGAGAAAACTCGGGTTTACGGCTTCGACAATAACTGGGGAGTCAACCTGACGCAGCTCGCCTCGATGATTTCTTCGGCAGAAGGGATCGAATACATCGATACAAATGCCATGAAGGTTACATTGAATACCGATTCGTGGAAAAAAATATATCAAACCGCCCTGGACGCAATGAAATCCAAAACATTTTATGATCCGGGTGAGAATGGATTTAGAGGCGGAACGATGGAAGAGTATTACCAGAGCCAGCCGTTTGTTATGGGGAGAGCGGCAATGACTACTGGTGATACGTACGTCCTTCGCAACCTGAAAGAGGCAGCAGATGCCCTGAAGGATTATAAGCCTTTTGAGTTAGGAATTGTAGCAGGCCCTGCCTCTTCTGTAGAACCGGATAAATCTAGAAATATCAGTGTGAACGAAGTGTTTGCTATTGCTGCAAATTCGCCGAATGCTGATGCAGCGTGGGAATTCATTAAATTTGTGAACGGCGATCAGTTTGCCAAAATTAAGTCGAGAAGCCTGAATAACGGGTTGCTGTCTCGGATGGGATACTCTAATGAATATAATGGGCACAGCCTCGAAGCTTATTACAAGCTGAAGCCTCTTCCAACGGATTACTCAGGAATGAGAAAAATTCCTAACGGTTTTTACGAGAAGTATCAGCCTCTAATGGATAGCGAGATGAAATTAGTTGAAGATAACGCCAAGACGCTGGATGAAGCGCTAGCCAAAATCGAGACTGAGGCTCAAGTCGCTTTGGATCAAGCGATTAAGGATCAAGAAGCGAAGAAGAAGGAAGAGGAAGCGAAGGGCGGCTCAAGTGACAGCTCAACTGACAGCTCAACTGACAGCACAACTGACGATTCATCGGACAGCTCCACAGAGGGTTCGACTGATGCTGACAGCAGTCAAGGGGCTGGGGCAAGCAGCGCTAACGAGGTTATTGTGATTGAATCAAAGAACTAATCATGAATTCAGAAACTGAATGATCCGGTGGACTTGGCTGACTAATAGAACGGATGGATATGTGATGAAACGTTTATTATATGGCATTGTCATGCTTTGTTTTATGGACTTGTTTATACAACTGCCCGTTATGGGGCCATTCGCCAAAAGCCTGGGAGCCGGGTCATTCGTGATCGGTCTAGCCGTTGGACTGTATTCACTGACTAATATGTTCGGGAATATTGCAGCGGGCTACTGGATTGATCGCTACGGTGCAAGAACTGTTTTGCTGTTGGGCTTTACTCTGACAGCTGGTGTTATGTTGTTATATCCTCTAGTGAGCCAGCCTTTGCATCTGATTATTGTGCGCTTTATCCATGGGCTGACCGGGGGACTCTTAGTGCCGAGTGCATTTACTTTAATCTCGCATCATGCTTCTGGACAGCAGCCTGGAAGGACGATGGCCCTCTCCGGTGCAGCTGTCGGAGCAGCGGCGATAGTTGGCCCAGCGGTGGCGGGGATTATGAAGGCCAAGTTTGGCCTCCAGCCTCTATTTATCAGCACTTCGATTTTACTGGCATTGGGCGGACTGCTAGTAGCGCTTGCTATTCCAGCATCAAGAGTAAAGCAGATCACTCGCAGGCTAGGGCCTGCAACATCAGATTCGCTGGCAGGATTTGAGGTTATTCTTCGCAAGCGACCCGTAGTGCAGTCTTATATTGGGGCGTTTTCATTGATGTTTGCGATGGGTGCATTAACCTATGCCCTCCCTTTAAAAGTGGACGAGCTAGGTTTTGCAGCGCAAATATCTGGCTTAATGCTAAGCACATTTGGCGTGGTAGCTATTATTGTATTCGTGATGCCAAGCAACCGCTGGTTTGATCGCGTATCGCCGCTGACTCTTATGTATTGCGGTGGAGCGGTTATTATGCTGGCATTGCTGTTACTGTCGTTTTTTAATGACCAGATGCTTATGTTTGCCGTAATGGGTCTTTACGGATTTGGCTTTTCCTTGTTATTTCCCTCTATGAATGCATTGTTGATGAACAATGTTAGTGTAGAATCCAAGGGTAGAGCGTTTGGATTATTCTATGCCTTTTTTTCACTCGGCGTTGTAGCAGGTTCTTCAGGAATTGGGGCCCTGACGGCGAATTATGATATTGCGCTGAGGATGGCGGCCGGATTTATATTACTAGCAGGTTGTGTTGTTGCGTTGCTTCGGTACGCCGAGCTAAGAGAGGAACAGGGGGAAGCGGGAGGAGTTTCCTAAAAAAGACGCAACGTTGGTTTAATCAAGATAATACTATAACAACCGGTTAATCCTTATGTGTTATATGAGGGTTAACCTTTTTTTTGACTAAAATAAATCATTCGTCGAAGTGAGGTTATCCTGTGCTGGGTGACCGAATCGAGGTGACGCCTTCTGGGTTTGCGTAAGAATCATCAGACTATCAGATCGCGGGCTGCTGCTGGTTCTTGAGAAGAGGCAAGCTCTCACTCAGGCGCTTGAGGTTATTAAATTGGAAGGATAGGTGGTATTGTATCCGTCGAAAAGAAGGAACAAGAAAATCAGCAAAAGTGAATGAGCTAATATGAATATGAACGAATTCGAAAATGAGCAAAGACCAGTCCGTTGAATATATGGAAACAAGCTTGTCTCACTTCCAACAATTATCTCAAAAAAATATATTGCAATATGTTTTTGATCGTGGTAAATTATTATTTGTCGCTTGAAACGAACTAAATAAATTGGCTCAAAGAGAGTTGACATTAGTAAAGAAATTTGTTATTATATTTAACTGTTCGGCAAAAACTTATATGTACTTAAGTACGCTGGACAGAAGCAAGCAAGTTCTTTGAAAACTGAACAAATGGAACTCGTTAATAAATGATTCAAATTATGAATCGTCAGATTCAAAATGAGCAAGTCAAACACTTAGCTGAAAGAGAAATTGCCTTCGGGTAAAACTTCCTTTCATCTCGGATGGAACACCTCATGACTTAGGTTATGAGATTCCTTCCAATCCTTTAATGGAGAGTTTGATCCTGGCTCAGGACGAACGCTGGCGGCGTGCCTAATACATGCAAGTCGAGCGAAGTTGTTTTGGAAGCTTGCTTCCGAAATAACTTAGCGGCGGACGGGTGAGTAATACGTAGGCAACCTGCCCCTCAGCCTGGGATAACTAGCGGAAACGTTAGCTAATACCGGATAATTTGCTTTTTCGCATGAAGAAGCAATGAAAGACGGAGCAATCTGTCACTAAGGGATGGGCCTACGGCGCATTAGCTAGTTGGTGAGGTAATGGCTCACCAAGGCGACGATGCGTAGCCGACCTGAGAGGGTGAACGGCCACACTGGGACTGAGACACGGCCCAGACTCCTACGGGAGGCAGCAGTAGGGAATCTTCCGCAATGGACGCAAGTCTGACGGAGCAACGCCGCGTGAGTGATGAAGGTTTTCGGATCGTAAAGCTCTGTTGCCAGGGAAGAACGTCTTAGAGAGTAACTGCTCTAAGAGTGACGGTACCTGAGAAGAAAGCCCCGGCTAACTACGTGCCAGCAGCCGCGGTAATACGTAGGGGGCAAGCGTTGTCCGGAATTATTGGGCGTAAAGCGCGCGCAGGCGGTCATTTAAGTCTGGTGTTTAATCCCGGGGCTCAACTCCGGGTCGCACTGGAAACTGGGTGGCTTGAGTGCAGAAGAGGAGAGTGGAATTCCACGTGTAGCGGTGAAATGCGTAGAGATGTGGAGGAACACCAGTGGCGAAGGCGACTCTCTGGGCTGTAACTGACGCTGAGGCGCGAAAGCGTGGGTAGCAAACAGGATTAGATACCCTGGTAGTCCACGCCGTAAACGATGAATGCTAGGTGTTAGGGGTTTCGATACCCTTGGTGCCGAAGTAAACACATTAAGCATTCCGCCTGGGGAGTACGGTCGCAAGACTGAAACTCAAAGGAATTGACGGGGACCCGCACAAGCAGTGGAGTATGTGGTTTAATTCGAAGCAACGCGAAGAACCTTACCAGGTCTTGACATCCCTCTGACCGGTACAGAGATGTGCCTTTCCTTCGGGACAGAGGAGACAGGTGGTGCATGGTTGTCGTCAGCTCGTGTCGTGAGATGTTGGGTTAAGTCCCGCAACGAGCGCAACCCTTGATCTTAGTTGCCAGCATTTCGGATGGGCACTCTAAGGTGACTGCCGGTGACAAACCGGAGGAAGGTGGGGATGACGTCAAATCATCATGCCCCTTATGCCCTGGGCTACACACGTACTACAATGGCCAGTACAACGGGAAGCGAAGCCGCGAGGTGGAGCGAATCCAATCAAAGCTGGTCTCAGTTCGGATTGCAGGCTGCAACTCGCCTGCATGAAGTCGGAATTGCTAGTAATCGCGGATCAGCATGCCGCGGTGAATACGTTCCCGGGTCTTGTACACACCGCCCGTCACACCACGAGAGTTTACAACACCCGAAGTCGGTGAGGTAACCGCAAGGAGCCAGCCGCCGAAGGTGGGGTAGATGATTGGGGTGAAGTCGTAACAAGGTAGCCGTATCGGAAGGTGCGGCTGGATCACCTCCTTTCTATGGAGTACCTCGCTTCCGTAGCGAAGCGGTACAAATACGGTCGGCGCAAGCTGCCGGATACACTTTGCATTAGTAAAGTGGAAATGACGAGTATCCATTTGTTCAGTTTTGATGGAATTTGCGGGGCCATAGCTCAGCTGGGAGAGCGCCTGCCTTGCAAGCAGGAGGTCAGCGGTTCGATCCCGCTTGGCTCCACCAACAAATACCATCTAAATTCATATCAAATCAGTTCCATAACTTACCGCTTGATCGGTAAATCGGAATTTGATAGGATAGTCTTCCGCCAGTAAAATGGTGGTGGAACAATTTGCTGAAATTTCAAACGTCACTTTGCGTGATCGTTACAAAATTTCATCATTGCTGATCATTACAACCTCACGAAGTGATGGCTGCGCATGATCGAGCATTTGATCCTTGAAAACTGGATAACGAAACGAAATTTGCGTTTTAGAAATATTCCTTTTCTGATGAATTTAAATGAGCTGCAAAGCCAAATTAAAATTCATCATAGCTGAACTTGTGTCAAAACAAGTGAGGTGAAAAGTGGCTAGCGAAGGTTTTGGGACTGGAGATCCTTTGTGAGGCGATTTCTACCTTGTATGAATTTACTTGATCAAGAAATCGACGAACAACAGAGCGCCAGGCGCAAAACCGAAGCATTATGGTTAAGCTACTAAGAGCACACGGAGGATGCCTAGGCGCTAGGAGCCNCAACACGAGACATTTTTGCCGAAAGCAACCTTTGAAATTGTTCATGGGTTTCGGCCAAATGCTCCAGGGGTTAGACACATCACTTCGAAGCTGGAGTGAAGTCGATTCAGGGGTAGGGGAGCGTTGTATGCAGGTTGAAGGTGTACCGTAAGGAGCGCTGGACAGCATACAAGTGAGAATGCCGGTATGAGTAACGAAAAGATCAGTGAGAATCTGATCCGCCGAAAGCCCAAGGTTTCCTGAGGAAGGTTCGTCCGCTCAGGGTAAGTCGGGACCTAAGGCGAGGCCGAAAGGCGTAGTCGAAGGACAACAGGTTGAAATTCCTGTACCACCGTAATCCGTTATGAGTGATGGGGTGACGCAGTAGGGTAGTGACGCGAGCTGATGGATGCTCGTCCAAGCAGTGAGGCTGATGTGTAGGCAAATCCGCACATCGTTAAGGCTGGGCTGTGATGGGGAGGGAAAATTTACAGTACCGAAGGTCATGATCTCACACTGCCAAGAAAAGCCTCTAGCCAGGAGAAGGTGCCCGTACCGCAAACCGACACAGGTAGGCGAGAAGAGAATTCTAAGGCGCGCGGAAGAACTCTCGTTAAGGAACTCGGCAAAATGACCCCGTAACTTTGGGAGAAGGGGTGCCCCGGTAGTGTGAATAGCACGAGGGGGCCGCAGTGAAAAGGCCCAAGCGACTGTTTAGCAAAAACACAGGTCTGTGCNTTTGTTTCGTATCCAGTTTTCAGGTGATCAAACATCTGAAATGCAGTTTAAGCTGCATGTTTGTTCTAAGGTCTGATATTTTGCTGTAGCAGATCGAAGAAGTGAATGCAGTGCAAAAGTCACGTTTGGTGGCAATGGCGGAGGGGTTCCACACGTACCCATCTCGAACACGACCGTTAAGCCCTCCAGCGCCGATGGTACTTGGACCGCAGGGTCCTGGGAGAGTAGGACGTCGCCAAGCAATTATAAGAGGCACTACTGATATTATATCGGTAGTGCTTTTTTTGCGTTTTCAATGCAAATTTATTCTGTGAATATTGCTGCTTTCCATTTGCTACTGCAATGCTGGATTCAGCAATACTACAACACTGCAATACTGCGAAAAAGACCGTTAGTAGCTCGGTTGATCGAGATTGATCGAGGTTGATCGAAAAAGTTATCGTCCCCAAATGACCGCCAAGGATGGTGACTAGTGACTAAATGTATTCTTGGACTTCTGTCAAGAAAGTGGACACCTATTAAGTGAAAGTTTACGCCGTCTCCTTCTTGAATTGCGCAGCAAATTGAACCGGCGACACATAGCCGATTGAACTGTGGATTCGTTTGCGGTTGTAGAAAAATTCAATGTACCTGTAAATGGTCTCGTAAGCCTGTTGTTTGGTCTTGAACTTCGTTCTGTAGATGAGTTCTTTTTTCAAGATGCTGTGAAATGACTCGATACAAGCGTTATCGTAGCAATTCCCTTTACGACTCATGCTAACCTTCATGGAATACGATTCCAGCTTGTCACGGTACTCCTTCGATGCGTACTGTGAACCGCGATCGGAATGGTGAAGCAATCCCTTACCTGGTTTTTTCGCATCATATGCGGCCTCTAGAGCATCTAAGACAAGTTCTGTTGTCATCCGGCCGTAAAGCCGCCAACCCACGATCTCGCGTGTGCACAGATCCATCAGACTAGCCAAGTACAGCCGTCCTTCTCGGCAGGGGATGTAGGTAATATCTGCAACCCACACTTTGTTCGGTTCAGATACGGCAAAGTTCTGGTTCAACTCATTGGGAGCAATGGGTGAGTCATGATTGGAATCGGTCGTCTGCACCTTAAATTTACGGGAGACACAAGAACGCAACCCCAGTTCTTTCATGTAGATGCTAACTGTGCGCTCCGCGACCTGGATACGCTCTTTCCACAACATTCGGGTAATCTTAGGACTGCCGTAGCGTTCCCCGGAGTCATGAAAATGATACTTGACTCTCTCCAGAACCTTCGCCTTTCGAAGTTTCTGCTCGCTAGGCAATGCCTTTTGCCACTTGTAGAAGCCACTCCGAGACACTTGTAAAACCTTGCACATCTTCTCCACCGAAAACTCGGAGCGATGTTCTTCAATGAATTGGAATCTCAATTCCTTTCTTTGCTGAAGATGTGCAGCGCCTTTTTTAATATAGCGAGTTCTTCCTGGAGATCTTGATTTTCCCGCTCCTTCTCTTGATTCTCCAGTTCCTTATTACGCAGTTGTTGTTCGAGTTGACGCACTCTCTCCGGTGTGACTAAAGATTCCAGCTGGATTTCATCGCGGTAAAGTGCTTTCCAGTTGTGCAACACACCCGCAGATATACCGAGTTCTTCGGCCAACTGCGGCATGGACTTACTTTGCTCTAAAATATACTTCACTGTCTGCTTCTTAAACTCTTCACTGTAACTATTACGTTCCATCCGGACATCTCTCCCTTAAGGATTATTATCTAGGTTCACTTAAGGACTGTCCACTTTTTATTCTAGTTGCA
>NZ_LT732548.1:829420-1279258 GCF_900155685.1 Paenibacillus bouchesdurhonensis
GCTCCCATCGCCCCGCGCCGCCCCCACGCGCCGCGCGCAGCTTCCACTGCACCGGCGAACGCAGCTCCCCGCCCCCCGCGCTGCCCCCGCGCGGTGTTTCGCTGCATGGCGGCGGTCGGCTCATCCTTGCGGTAGTTCCGTCTCTCATAATAGGTAAGTAAACCGCACAGATCTCCTTATTGTCCTTTAAAGAGAAAATAATGCATCTTGGCAGAAAGCCAGATATAGATAAGCGGCGCACCGACGAAATCCTGTACATGTCTAGAAGTAACGTTTTGCTCCTGCATAGGCGGCACCATAATAGTCATCCCCGAAAATATATTCCAACTGGACTCCATCCCTTGGATCCGTATCCGCGTTAATCATCAAATCGTTTCCTAAATAGATCGCGACGTGAGTGATTGTTTTTGAGCCATGTTCTTTAAAAAATACGAGATCCCCTTTTCTTAATTGGCCTTTTGGAACATGGCGCCCATATTGATACTGCCAATTGGACGTACGGGGCAACTTGATGCCGGCTCTACCATATACGTATTGAGTGAATGACGAGCAATCCAATGCGGCCCACGGTTTTTCCGCCCCCCACACATAAGGAACATCAAACTGGTCCTTTGCTACGGCGATGATGTAATCCGCTTTTTCCTCCCAGCTCGCGTTCGGGGATATCGAGGGTGGAGCGGTGGGGACATTGATCACTAGACCGGGGAAAATGTAGTGAGGATCTTCTACGCTCGGATTGGCTTCAAGCAAATAGGAAAGCGGAATCCCATTTTTCTGGGCAATATCCCAAAACGTATCGCCAGCTTGTATTCTATAAGTGGTTCGGGACACCTCGCTCGCCGGGATTAAACCAGACGCCGATTTATGATTGTGAGGAAGGCTGATCAACAAACCTCTCCAAATATTTTTCGGATCTACCAGAGAATTGATCTTTTGCAGCTCGGACACATCTACTTGAAATTCCTTGGCGATGGATGAAAAGGTCTCGTTCCCTTTAGCTGTATATTGATCATATGGAACTGCAAAGCAGGTTTGCGCGAGGATTGCATTTGCAAGTGCAACTGCGGCGATAATAAGCTTTCTCAAATGAACTCCTCCGTTTATTTTTTTTATAGGATATCCTGACCTGCGGTTTCCTTATCCAGACAACGCGTTTTTCCTCTATGAATAAAGAAAATGGGGCTATGATAACAATTGCAATGCATTTGCCAGACTCTGATGATTCTAAAAAACCCGTTATCCTCCTATTCTTGAATAACTTCCCCGCCTCAGGTTACACTGAAATGTATAAGGAACCTCTTGGCAAAGCATGAAATTGTGATATAATAAAGTCAAAGTCAAAGAAAGTCAAAGTCAACAAACGGTAGCCGTATAACGAATTATACGGGGATCTTTGCCGGACGAGGCGGCATTTCGTGTCGGCTTCACGTTTGAGCATGGGGAGGGATGTTGAATTGCGTAATATCTCCGATATTATCGAACGATATCTAAAGGGTATTTTGCATGAGAGTCCTGAAGGAACCGTTGAAATTCAACGCAATGATTTGGCTGACGAGTTTTCCTGTGTTCCATCGCAAATCAATTACGTAATCAGTACAAGATTTACTCTGGAAAAAGGGTACCTGGTGGAGAGTAAGCGAGGCGGCGGTGGTTATATCAGAATCCGGCGAATCGAGCTGCCAGGCCCGACTAGCTTGCACACGCATCTCCATCAGACGATTGGCGATGAGATGGGTCAAACGGCTGCAGAAGGGCTAATATATCAATTGGAGGAAGCCCGATTCTTGAACAGCCGGGAGGCAGCGCTCATGAGAGCGGCCATTTCCAGAGAAGTATTAATGCTTAAATTGCCTGAACGAGATCAGCTTCGGGCAAGGATTATGAAGGCCATGTTGATTTCACTATTAGGTTAATGAGTCTATCCGTAAGGGAGGGGACGTCCTATGCAATGTCAGGAATGCGGCAAACGACCTGCAACACTGCATTTTACCAAGATTGTGAACGGTGAGAAAACTGAATTTCACATCTGCGAAGCCTGTGCGAGAGAGAAGGGAGAGCTTATTCCGGGAACATCAGGTGGATTTTCTATCCATAACCTGCTATCCGGATTGCTGGATTTTACGCCTGGAAATCATACTCAGGGCAGTAAAGCTCCGGAGAACCTTCGCTGTGAAGAGTGCGGGCTGACCTATTCCCAATTTAGCAAAATTGGACGCTTTGGATGCAGCTCCTGTTATAAATATTTCAACGACCGTCTTGACCCTCTCTTCAAAAGAGTGCACGGCAATACGGTACATGTGGGCAAAGTCCCTAAAAGAGTGGGCAGCCACCTTCAAGTCAAACGTAAGCTCGATGATCTCCGCAAAGAGCTGCAATATCGGATTCATCAAGAAGAATTCGAGGAAGCCGCAGCCCTTCGAGATCAAATTCGCGAGCTTGAGAAGAACATTTCCGCAGAGTAGGAGGAGAGTGCGATGGCAAATCTTCGGTTTACAGAACAACCGCTTAGCGAATGGATGAGAAGCGGAGGCAAGGAGTCCGAAATCGTCATTAGCAGCCGTGTCCGAATTGCGCGAAATTTGCTGAACAGGCCGTTTCCTATGCTGGCCACCAACCAGCAGTCCGAGGATGTACTGAATCAGCTGGAAAGCGTATTGACAGACGAGCGGATGCAGCAATTCGGGCAACTCTCGCCGATACTGCTCACGGATTTGGAAGAGCTGGATAAGAAAGTGCTCGTAGAGAAGCATCTGATCAGCCCCAACTTAGCCAATGAGTCCAGAAGCGGCGCCGTATTCATCAGTGAAGACGAAAGCTTAAGCATCATGGCGAATGAGGAGGATCATCTTAGAATCCAATGTCTATATCCTGGGCTGCAGATCGAAGAAGCTTGGGAGAAAGCAACTTCGGTGGATGATATTTTTGAAGCGCATGTGGATTATGCCTTTGATGATAACCGCGGCTTTCTCACCAGTTGTCCTACGAATGTAGGAACAGGGCTTAGGGCTTCGGTCATGATGCATTTACCGGCACTGGTGCTGACTCAGCAAATTAACCGGATATTATCTGCTGTATCCCAAGTCGGTTTGACGGTTCGCGGAATTTATGGCGAAGGCAGCGAAGCTACGGGGAACTTGTTTCAAATCTCAAATCAGATTACACTGGGACAAAGCGAATCTGAAATTATTGAAAATTTGTACAGTGTCGTTATGCAAATTATCGAACACGAGAAGTCGGCCAGAGAGAGATTGCTGTCGGAATCTCGCCTGCGGATGACCGATCGCGTCATGCGTTCCTATGGCATATTGTTATATGCGGGGATTATGGACTCGAAAGAGGCGGCGCAGCGGCTGTCCGACGTCAGACTCGGCGTGGATCTGGGGTTGATCGACACGTTGTCTGTACAGGTACTGAATGAATTGAATGTCATGACCCAGCCTGGTTTTTTGCAGAAAAAGTTCCAGGTCAGCATGTCTCCGAGCGAACGTGATATGTATCGCGCTAAGCTGATTCGAGAGAAATTGGGTAAATAAGAAACAACATTCATGGAGGTGTAGGAGTATGATGTTTGGAAGATTTACGGAGCGTGCCCAGAAAGTATTGGCACTTGCCCAAGAAGAAGCGGTACGGCTTGGACATAACAATATTGGAACAGAGCATATTTTACTTGGATTGATTCGCGAAGGCGAAGGAATTGCGGCTAAAGCGCTGATCGGCCTCGGCCTCGGTCTGGAGAAAATTCAGGATGAAGTTGAGACTTTAATCGGACGCGGCCAAGAGCAGCCAGCGAACATTGCATATACACCAAGAGCTAAGAAGGTCATTGAACTATCCATGGATGAGGCTCGTAAGCTCGGCCATACTTATGTAGGAACAGAGCATATTTTGCTTGGCCTGATTCGCGAAGGCGAGGGCGTTGCTGCGCGAGTGCTGAACAATTTGGGCATCAGTTTGAACAAAGCGCGCCAGCAGGTGCTGCAGCTGCTTGGAAGCAGCGAGGCAGTTTCAAGCCACCATGGTACGCCAGCGAATGTGAATACACCAACGCTTGATAGCTTGGCTCGTGATTTGACGGAGTCAGCCAAAGAGAGCAACCTGGATCCTGTCATTGGCAGAAGCAAAGAAATCGAACGGGTCATTCAGGTGCTCAGTCGCCGGACGAAGAACAACCCAGTCTTGATCGGTGAACCAGGTGTAGGTAAAACTGCGATTGCCGAGGGCTTGGCCCAGAAAATCATTAATAATGAAATTCCTGAAACTCTGCGTGATAAAAGAGTTATGACGCTTGATATGGGTTCTGTCGTGGCCGGAACAAAATATCGCGGTGAATTTGAGGATCGTTTGAAGAAAATAATGGACGAAATCCGTCAAGCCGGGAATATCATTCTGTTTATTGACGAATTGCATACATTAATCGGTGCAGGCGGGGCAGAGGGGGCGATTGACGCTTCCAATATCCTGAAGCCGGCACTCGCTCGCGGCGAGCTGCAATGCATCGGGGCAACGACATTGGATGAGTATCGTAAATACATCGAGAAGGATGCTGCACTAGAGCGCCGCTTCCAGCCAATTACAGTCGACCAGCCTTCCGTCGATGAAGCCATTCAAATTCTGCATGGACTTCGCGACCGTTATGAGGCTCACCACCGCGTGAAAATTACGGATGAAGCGATTGAACAGGCAGTTAAGCTGTCTGACCGCTATATTCAGGATCGCTTCCTGCCGGATAAAGCGATCGACTTGATCGATGAAGCGGGTTCGAAGGTAAGACTGAACTCTTACACGGTGCCGCCTAATCTGAAACAGCTGGAGAATCGTCTTGAGGATATTCGCAAAGAGAAGGATGCCGCGGTGCAAAGCCAGGAGTTCGAGAAAGCTGCGGCGCTGCGCGATACAGAACAGAAAATTCGCGAAGAGCTGGATGTCACGAAGAATCAATGGAAAGAAAAGCAAGGCCGTACCGATTCCGAGGTAACGCCGGAGGATATCGCCCAGGTCGTAGCCAGCTGGACCGGTATTCCGGTGAGCAAGCTGAAGGAAGAAGAAACGGAAAGATTGCTCAATATGGAGCAAATCCTGCATGAACGCGTCATTGGGCAGGACGAAGCCGTGAAGGCGGTCAGCCGGGCCATTCGCCGGGCGCGTGCTGGACTGAAGGATCCAAAGCGTCCAATGGGCTCCTTTATCTTCCTCGGCCCTACAGGGGTCGGTAAGACGGAGCTGGCGCGTGCACTCGCCGAAGCGATGTTCGGCGATGAGAATGCCGTGGTTCGCATCGACATGTCGGAGTACATGGAGAAGCATTCCACTGCACGTCTCGTGGGTGCCCCTCCCGGATATGTCGGGTATGAAGAAGGAGGGCAACTTACGGAGAAGGTGCGCCGTAAACCTTATTCCGTCGTACTTCTGGATGAAATCGAGAAGGCTCACCCGGAGGTATTCAACATCCTGCTGCAAGTGCTCGAGGATGGCCGACTGACTGACTCCAAGGGACGCGTAGTGGACTTCCGCAACACCTTGATTATTCTTACCTCGAACGTCGGGGCGGAAGCAATTAGACGCAATACGCGCCTTGGCTTCACTGCGGTAGAGGATTCAGGAGCCGATTATGACAATATGAAGGGCAAAGTGATGGAGGAGCTGAAGAAAAGCTTCCGTCCAGAGTTCCTAAACCGGATCGATGAAATCATCGTCTTCCATTCCCTGGAGAAATCGCATATCGGCGAAATTGTAACCTTGATGGCCGAAGAACTGCGTAAACGACTGCAAGAGTTCGATGTGGACTTCATCTTGACAGATGAAGCGAAGGAGTTCCTCGCTACAGAGGGCTTCGATCCAGCCTACGGTGCGCGTCCGCTTCGCCGGGCCATTCAGAAGCATATCGAGGATCGCTTGTCTGAAGAGTTGCTGACCGGTAATGTTAAGAAAGGCGACTCGTTGACGATCGATGTGGATAATGGCGGCTTGTCCGTGAAGAAATCGGGGACTTTCTCCAAAAGCGCCAAGTAATATCAAGTTATGCTGCACAGCGCTTAATGCATTTTCTTAGTGCTCGCTGTGATGCAATTTAGGCAAGACAGCTTGGGAAACAGATGTTTCTCAAGCTGTCTTTTCGTGATTATTCCCATATTTACGCAAACCGCCCGAAAAACCTTTACGTTAAATCTGAAACAATGGTAAACTTTGAGTGTTACCCTTCACGGGCTGCAAGGTTGTTAAATTTTGCAGATTTTTAAGGAGAGAGAAATGGTTAAAGTAAAAACGAAGTTTTTTTGCTCGGAGTGCGGATATGAATCGCCGAAATGGTATGGAAAATGCCCAGGCTGCGGTTCATGGAACTCTATGGTCGAAGAAACGGAGAAAGTTGTCAAGACGCAGGGGATGTCCTCTGGTCTATTTCATACGAAAGAAAAGCCGCTTCCCATCATAAATATAGAGAGCGGCAAAGAACCACGCATCGTTACAGGAATCGGAGAGCTTAACCGCGTGCTTGGCGGCGGAGTCGTCCCAGGTTCGCTCGTGCTCGTCGGCGGCGATCCTGGGATCGGCAAATCGACACTGCTGCTGCAGACGTCCTATGAAATGGCCAAGGCTGGGTTGAAAGTCCTGTATATATCCGGAGAGGAATCGATCCGTCAAACGAAGCTGAGAGCGGAAAGACTCGATGCTTTGGCTGAGGAGCTATATGTCCTCTGTGAGAGCGATATGGATTCCATCGAAGCCGCGATTGATGATCTGCAGCCGAATTTTCTCGTCATCGACTCGATTCAAACCGTCTATCTGCCGGAAGTAACCAGTGCGCCGGGTAGCGTATCCCAGGTTCGCGAATGTACCGCACGCTTCATGCGGATCGCCAAAGGCCGAGGCATCGCCACAGTACTAGTCGGGCATGTGACGAAGGAAGGGGCTATCGCCGGGCCGCGTCTGCTGGAGCATATGGTGGATTGCGTGCTGTATTTTGAAGGAGAGAGGCATCATTCTTACCGGCTGCTTCGTGCTGTGAAGAACCGTTTTGGTTCCACGAACGAAATCGGCATATTTGAAATGAATGAATCGGGCTTGACCGAGGTTATCAACCCGTCGGAGCTGTTTCTCTCTGAACGGCCGCTTGGCGTAGCGGGGTCTACGGTTGTGGCGAGTATGGAAGGCACTCGTCCGATGCTGGTGGAACTGCAGGCGCTGATCGCCTCGACGCACTTCCCTTCGCCGCGAAGGATGGCGACCGGAGTCGATCATCACCGGATGGGACTGATTATCGCGGTGCTTGAGAAACGGATGGGCATGTTCCTGCAAAACCAGGACGCTTATGTGAACCTCGCTGGCGGAGTGAAGCTGGATGAGCCGGCTGTCGATCTCGCCATCGCCGTAAGCATCGCCTCCAGTTTTCGCGATGTTCCAACCAAGCCGGATGATGTCATCTTTGGAGAGGTCGGACTAACTGGAGAAGTTCGGGCTGTCTCTCGGGCGGAGCAGAGAGTGAGAGAAGCCGCCAAGCTTGGCTTTAAACGCGTTATTCTGCCGGAGAAAAGCATGAAGGGCTGGCAGAGTCCCGCGGGAATACAATTAATTGGTGTAAATACTGTTGCAGATGCGCTAGCTGTCGCGTTAGATTAGGGGGCATTTATTTCATGAAAGAAAATACCCATGCGGAGAAAATGAATGATTTGCTCAGGCTCGTTGCACCCGGCACTGCTTTTCGCGACGGACTAGAGAATGTGCTTCGTGCCAAGACCGGTGGACTAATCGTGGTAGGGTACAGCCCGGAAGTGATGGAAGTGGTGGAAGGGGGCTTCTCCATTAACTGTGACTTCTCGCCGAACTATTTATACGAGCTGGCAAAAATGGACGGAGCCATCATTATGAGTGAGGATCTCAAGCGAATTCTGTACGCGAATACGCAGCTCATTCCCGATTCCTCCATATCCTCCTCGGAAACCGGGATTCGCCACCGAACGGCGGAGCGCGTAGCGAAGCAGACGGGCAAGCTTGTCGTATCGATTTCCCAGCGCCGGAATATCATTACTTTGTATCAGGGCGCTCTCCGCTATTCCCTGAAGGAAATCGGTGTGATCCTTACGAAAGCAAATCAAGCGATCCAAACGCTAGAAAAATACAGAGCTGTCCTGAATCAGGCGTTAACCAACCTAACGGCTTCGGAATTTGAAGAGCTGGTAACGGTACCCGAGGTCGTCAACGTCATCCAGCGGGTCGAAATGGTTATTCGCATTAAGATGGAGATCAAGCGATTCATTAACGAACTTGGCTCCGAGGGACGATTGATCAGTATGCAAATGGAAGAACTGGTTAGCAATATGGAGGAAGAAGCATGGCTTCTATACAAAGACTATGCCAAGGAGGATAACGATGAAGCGATTCGTGAAATTATCCTTGGATTGAAGCGCTCCAGTGACGATGAGCTCCTCGAAATGAGCCATATCACCAAGCTGCTTGGCTATCCGGCCTCTGCCGCCATGTCCGAAGATTTAGTTTCACCGCGCGGCTACCGTGTATTAAACAAAATTCCGCGCTTGCCTAACGTTATCATTCACAATCTAGTTGAGTGTTTCCGGCAGCTTCCAGGGGTGCTTATGGCGACGATTGACGAGTTGGACGAAGTGGATGGCATTGGGGAAGTTAGAGCCAGAACAATTAAAGAAGGGCTGAAGCGACTGCAGGAACAGGCTTTTATTGATAGACAGATCTAAAGGCAGGTTTAACTCTACTTGGCAATTAAAGTAATTCGATTCATTATCCGATAATAAAATTATTGGAAAATTATACGAGGTGAAGAGATGATTACAAAATCACTTCCGAATGTATTTACCCTGGGGAATTTATTTCTTGGGATGCTGGCGATTATATTTGCATTCGACGGGAAATACAGCATGTCCGCGATCATGGTCATTGTCGCAATGCTGCTCGACGGCTTGGATGGGCGGGTAGCCCGGGCGCTCAACGCTCAAAGTGAATTTGGCAAGGAACTGGACTCTTTATCGGATATCATATCATTTGGCGTTGCTCCGGCACTACTGATGTATTCCATTGCATTCAGCGGCATCCATCCTGGAATCGCGTGGGCCGTCACGGCTATATTCCCCATGTGCGGAGCACTGAGATTAGCCCGGTTTAATGTACAGAAGGGAATACCCGGATATTTCATCGGCCTCCCGATCCCAGCAGCAGGTGGAGTCATTGCTACGCTTTCATTGTTTCATAAAAACATCACGGCACCATATTTTATTTGCGGCATTCTTCTTGTTTCCTACTTGATGGTCAGCTCCGTAAGGTATCCGAACTTTAAGAAGATTGGTCTTCCAAAGAAGGGAGTAGCCCTGGCGCCGCTTGTTGTGCTGATAGCTGTAGTGGTTGCTGTCTTTTTCCCCGAGGAATTATCCAAAATGATCTTCGTTCCGCTAGTTATCTACGCCGCATATGGTCTCAAACAGAACTTCGACAGACTGCTCGGCCGCAGCAAGCAAGCGGATGAAGACGAGGCCGAGGAGGCTTACCATAACCGTTGATTTAAAAAATTAAAAGCATGGCTGCCGGTTGCGGCGTCCATGCTTTTTTTCTTGTATAGCGCATCCCGAGGAGGGAAAGCGTCCCGCGCACAACCTGAAGCGCATCCGCGGAGGGAGCAGCGTGCAGGAGCGTCGCGGTTCCTCCTGCAGGGGAATCCAGGGGCACAAACCCTTGAGCCCCTCCCTAGGTAGGGAGGGGGCGGGTATGAAATCCTTATTTATGACAGGTTAAACAATCCCAAAGTGGAGCATTTCTGTGATTCACGTCTGACGACTTCATCCATGTCGATCTCAAGCAAATTGCAGAGTGCTGACATATAGAAGAGATTACGCCCCAACTCATTGGTGATTGCATCCCGGCAGTTCTCGCACAGTTCTCCTTGAACATGCTTGCGAATGGTTTCCTTCGCTTGCAGTAAATCAGTGCCGGGTTCAAATTGTTGCTTCGTGGCGTGAAGCTCAATGCAACCGCATTCAGTCACAGACTTCGTGACGGAGCGGACGACGGACGCGTTAGTTTGTCCCATTTTAGATAGGACGTCGAGTAAACTGCGGTGACGGAGTAACAAATCGGAAACTTGTTCTTGAAAAGATTGAAGGCTTTGAGCGCTCATTTTTCCATCCACCTCAAATATTATGAATTGAGTTCATTATATGCCACATTTTCCCCTGATATCAAGCCGGAATTGCCGTAGTAGCGGGTATTGTGCAAAACTAACATTTCGATACAGGCCTCGAAATCGGCCAGAAAATCTCACTGTGTTGCAATAAAAGGGGATCTGTGTCAGCTAATTCCTCATGGGGTGTCGGTATGCTGTAGGGATATAACTATACGTTTGGTGAGAGGCTCCATGCTCTGAGAGCACCGCGCGCAGCTCCGCTGCATGATGGCGGTTGGTCGACCACATGCAGCGGATAGAGGTGTTTCAACAAGTCTAGAAGAAATAGGAATGCAGGAAAAATTTACGTACTTGCCCTGCACCTATTTTGCACGTTCATCCTAATGTAAATGGATTTATTGTAGTTAATTTCTGCGGCAAGGAAGGGTTATAGAATTAAATGGATTTCATGTCGTTAGAAGAAGAGAAATAGTCTATTTTAGGGGGATTCTTGATTTTAAGATCATCAAACCCATTTAATCCGCTGAAATATTCGTTTTGAGCATAAATAGATACATGAAATCCATTTAGCGAACATCAATCACCTTAGTAGTGACAGCAGCCTAGCCTGGCATACACACCTTCAGTGGCCCATTAACGCGCCTTGGTAGCATATGAGTCTGATATACGCCCTTCGTGGCACATCAAGCCCCCTAACAGCATATGAGTCTGGCATACACACCTTAGACGGAGCCTTTATAAGACAGAATGGAATGAGATGCTGGCAAGGGCTGAATAGGGAACAACGGGTAAGCTGCATGTGCCCATGCATGTACCCAATTAATTTTTTTGCCGCCGAAGATTACGCCTCCATAAATTGGATCATACTGGATAAAGAACATACTTTATTTGGAGGTGAAGAGGGACATGGTAAAAAGATGGTTAATGATCATGTCCGCTTTGAGCGGTGCATGGCTCGGGTATACGATGGACGGTCTGATCGGTCTATTTCCACAGCCTTTGCGCGCTTGGCTCGGCGGAATGAGCCCTCTGATGTCGCATTTGCTGTTGGCGGCGGTCGGGGCTATTTTGTGCGTATTCATGTTCTCCCTTGTTGCGGATGTCGCATCTGCGAGAATAAGACGGTGGATTGAAGCGATCACCGAAATACCTATGAGTGAAATGATGGCCGGTGCGGCCGGGTTAACTGCAGGACTACTACTTTCTTTAATGGTCTACCCTGTCTTGTCCTTGCTTGGTTCTATGGAGAGCTTCGCACAGTTTGCGATATCGGCCCTGTTAGGCTACATGGGGCTGAGAGTGGGTCTAGCGAAGAAGGAAGAGCTGTCCTCGTTCTGGAAATCGGGCAAATGGGGAACCGCTGGACAAGGGGAAGAACGCAAGCTGGAGGAGCATAAGATTCTCGATACGAGCGTCATTATCGATGGGCGAATCGCTGACATTTGCAAGACGGGGTTTATCGAAGGGACGATCGTCATTCCCGAGTTCGTACTGGAGGAGCTGCAGCATATCGCCGATTCTTCGGATTTGCTCAAACGCAATCGCGGGCGGCGGGGACTGGATATTTTGAATAAAATCCAGAAAGAACTCGATGTCAAAGTGATGATCTACGAAGGGGACTTTGAGGAAATTTCCGAGGTGGACAGCAAGCTGGTCAAGCTGGCAAAGGTACTGCAGGGTAAAGTCGTTACGAATGATTTCAACTTGAACAAGGTTTGCGAGCTGCAGGGTGTGTCCGTACTCAATATTAACGATCTAGCGAATGCTGTTAAGCCGGTTGTATTGCCGGGAGAAGAGATTATGGTTCAGGTCATTAAGGACGGCAAGGAGCATGGTCAGGGGGTTGCCTATTTGGATGACGGCACCATGATCGTCGTTGAAGGAGGCCGGGATTATATCGGCACCATTACCGAGGTGCTTGTCACGAGCGTTCTTCAGACTTCAGCTGGCCGGATGATCTTCGCCAAACCGAAACTGTTGGAAAAAGCCCAGTAAAAGCGTTATGATGGGAATACATGCGTCAACGCACGCAATTCCAACGGATGAGGCAGGGAAATAGAGTGGTACAAGCTAACAGCGCCAGCGCTGGTGTCGTTATCGTGGCCGCTGGCCGCGGTACGCGCATGGGTACGAAGGAGAGCAAGCAGTATCTCATGCTGCAAGACAAGCCCATCGTCATTCACACGCTAGAGGTGTTTGACCGCCATCCTCTAATTACCGAGATCGTGCTGGTTACCGGTGAGCAGGATGTGGAACGGGCCAGAGCGTGGATCGATGAGTACGGGATTACAACTTCAATCAAAGTCATTCCGGGCGGCGCCGAGCGTCAGCACTCCGTATACCAAGGGCTGCTTCAAATGAGCTCAACTTGGGTACTGGTGCATGACGGCGTCCGCCCTTTTGTCACGGAAGAGCAGGTGACATCCTGCTATGAAGCGGCTATAGCGCATGGGGCATCCGTGCTGGCCGTTCCGGTGAAGGATACGGTCAAACAGGTGGATGAGCAGGGCTGGGTGACCGCTACGCCGGATCGCCGCAGTCTGTGGGCCATTCAGACGCCGCAGGCCTTTTGTCGTTCAGATCTCATGCAGGCCCATGAGCAAGCTGAGCGGGATGGATTTGTGGGCACGGACGACTCGATGCTTGTGGAGCGTCTTGGCGTCTCTGTTCGCGTAGTAGAGGGAGCTTATAGCAACATCAAGATAACTACGCCTGACGATTTGGATTACGCCGAGTTTATCCGTGGACACAAGGAAGCTAAGGGGAGAGAATAACGCATGATTAGAATTGGACAAGGGTTTGACGTGCATCAGCTCGTTGAAGGCAGACCGTGCATTATCGGCGGTGTCACGATCCCTTTTGAGAAGGGACTGCTCGGACATTCCGATGCCGATGTACTGCTGCATGCGGTAACGGACGCGGTGCTTGGCGCATTGGGACTCGGGGATATCGGCAGGCATTTCCCCGATACGGATCCGGCATTCAAAGATGCGGACAGTTTGAAGCTTCTTCAACAGGTATGGGCTATGGCCGTAGAACGCGGCTATCGTCTTGGCAATCTGGATGCGACGATTATAGCACAACGGCCTAAGATGGCCCCGTATATCCCACAAATGGTCGAAGTCATCGCCGGGGCGCTTCAGGCTGATCCAAGCCAGGTGAATGTTAAGGCAAGCACGACGGAGCAGCTTGGGTTCAACGGCCGGGGGGAAGGAATTACGACTTTGTGTGTTGTATGCCTGACGAAAGATATGGTATCATCTTAAAATCATTTTTGAAGATTGGATTCGCTTATTCATTCCAGGAGGGGATTGGTTATGACGGAGGTTCGTGTGCGCTATGCCCCGAGTCCAACGGGACATTTACATATCGGCAATGCGAGAACCGCGCTATTCAATTATTTGTTTGCGAGACACCACGGGGGCAAACTGATTATTCGAATCGAGGATACTGACGTGAAGCGCAATGTCGCTGGCGGAGAAGAGAACCAGCTAACTTATTTGAAATGGCTTGGCATCGATTGGGACGAGAGCATTGATGTGGGTGGGGAGTATGGCCCGTATCGCCAGACGGAGCGGCTTGATCTATACCGTAAATACTGGCAGGAGCTCCTTGATAAAGGACTGGCTTATCGCTGCTATTGCACCGAAGAGGAGCTAGAGCAGGAGCGCGAGGAACAGATTGCCCGCGGAGAGACGCCGCGTTATTCCGGCAAACACCGCGATTTGACGCCGGAGCAGTGCGCTGCATTCGAAGCGGAAGGACGTCAAGCAAGCATCCGCTTCCGTGTGCCGGAGAGCCGCACGTATACATTCGATGATTTGGTCAAAGGGCAGATTACGTTTCAATCCGAGACAAGCGGTGACTTTGTCATTGTGAAAAAAGACGGCATTCCAACTTACAATTTTGCGGTGGTGCTTGATGACCATCTGATGAAGATCACTCATGTGCTCCGCGGAGAGGATCATGTATCCAACACGCCTCGCCAATTAATGATTTATGAGGCGTTTGGCTGGGAGCCGCCGGTGTTCGGCCATATGACATTGATCGTCGGCGAGAATCACAAGAAGCTGAGCAAGCGCGACGAATCGGTCATTCAATTCATCGAGCAATACGATCAACTGGGCTACTTGCCTGAAGCGATGTTCAACTTTATTACCTTGCTTGGCTGGTCGCCTGAGGGTGAGGAAGAGATTTTCTCCAAGGAGGAATTAATCTCGATCTTCGATACGAAGCGGTTGTCCCGCAGTCCGGCTGTGTTTGACAAGCATAAACTGGCTCACTTGAACAACCATTACATTAAGCATTCCGATTCCGATAAGATTGCCCGGCTGGCTATTCCGCATCTGCAGAAGGCTGCCCGGCTGCCGGCAGAGCTTACGCCGGAGCAGGAGGCTTGGGCCAAGGCGCTGGTTGCCCTGTATCAGGAGCAAATGACCGCAGCCTCGGATATCGTGGAGTTGTCGGATCTGTTCTTCCGTACACATCTGGAAATGGACGCGGAAGCGGCTGCCGTACTATCCGGGGAGCAAGTGCCGGAAGTGCTCAGCGCATTCCTCGCTAAGGTGGAGGGACTAGCGGATTATACGGCCGAGAATATTGCTGCACTGATCAAGGAGGTGCAGAAAGAGACCGGACATAAAGGCAAAAATCTATTTATGCCGATCCGTGTCGCCCTAACGGGCCAGACGCATGGCCGTGACTTGAATCAGACGATTTATTTGCTTGGCCGGGATCGCACGACCGATCGGCTCAAGGCACAAATTCGCGGCGCATAGGCGGGAACCAGCAAGTAGCAGGTTCCTTTACAAGAAGGCAAATCAAATGTTGTCAGTTTTGGCGCCTTTCGGGTAATATATAGACAGAGTAATCAAAAGTTGTCTTTTTGAATTACCTTCATAGTTTGAAATGCTTGGATCGGGAGAAGTACGTGAGACTATTGTATTGTCCAGAGAGGATAACCGAGGAGCCGACGGCGGCACTGGGGTGGAAGTTATCTCAATACATGCTTCGGAAATGCGCCCGGGAGCAGTGAAGTTGAGCGCGCGGCATACGCGCGGGTAGACTTTAGCCGCGTCGTCCCCGTTAAGGACGCCATGAGGGACGGAGGAGCTTGAAGGCCGCTGCTGTTTGTAGGCAGGGTTAAGGGAGTTCTGATTCCATCCGAAGCAGAGTGGAACCGCGCTTAAGGCGTCTCTGCAGCGAAGGCTGCAGGGGCGCCTTTATTTTATTTTAGCCAGAACGAGAGACCGGAAGAGAAAAGAGGGGAAGCATGATGTTCAAAAGGATGAAATCTGACATTCAAGCCGTATTTGATAACGACCCGGCCGCGAGAAGCTGGTTCGAGGTAATCTTCACCTATTCCGGGCTGCATGCGATATGGAACCACCGGATGGCGCATGCTTTCTATCGTCGGCGGTGGTTTACGATCGCCAGAGTCATTTCGCAGACCAGCCGTTTTTTTACAGGGATCGAAATTCATCCAGGAGCGCGGATCGGCAACCGGTTATTCATTGACCACGGGATGGGTGTAGTCATTGGGGAAACTTGCGAAATAGGGGATGATGTGGTTATCTATCAAGGAGTTACCCTAGGTGGAAGCGGAAAAGAGAAGGGCAAGCGTCATCCGACTATCGGCAACAATGTCGTCATCGGTTCTGGAGCCAAAATTCTCGGTTCGTTTAAAATAGGAGATCAGTCGAATATCGGGGCCAATTCCGTTGTGCTGAAGGAGGTTCCGCCGCAAAGCACGGTAGTTGGAATTCCGGGCAAAGTGGTGCGGCTGCGCGGGAAGCCGCTTGATCGGCTTAGCCATCAGCTTCCGGATCCAGTGATCGACTCGATGAAGGCGTTGCAGCTCCAGCTCGAAGAAATGCAGTCTGAAATTTCCGAATTGAAGCAGCAAATGCGTCAGGAGCAGGTGACGGAGAGTAAGTAATAATATTAACAGTGGCGAAAGGAACGTGAGTATGGCACTGCAAATATATAACACATTAACCCGGATGAAAGAGACCTTTGTGAGCCAAACACCGGGAAAGGCCAATATTTATGTGTGCGGCCCAACCGTATACGGTTATATCCATATTGGAAATGCGCGTCCGATGATCTTTTTTGATGTGGTCAGGAGCTATTTGGAGAATCAGAAATATGAAGTCAACTATGTGGTCAATTTCACCGATGTCGATGACAAACTGATCCGTAAAGCCGAGGAAATGAATACCACAGTGCCTGAAGTAGCCGAAATGTTTATCAAAGCGTACTACGAGGATTTGGATGGGCTGGATATACCACGGGCAACAGCTAATCCGCGCGTAACGGACAGCATGGAGATTATTATTGATTTCATCAAGGATCTGGAAGAAAAGGGCTTTGCTTACGCCAGCGGTGGAGATGTTTTCTTCCGGACGAAAAAGTTCCAGGAATACGGCAAGCTGTCGGGTCAGAATATTTCGGAGCTGCAATTCGGCATTCGAATTGACGTCGATGAACGCAAGGAACACCCGGAAGATTTCGTGCTTTGGAAAGCGGCGAAACCGGGGGAGATTCACTGGGCAAGTCCTTGGGGAGAGGGCAGACCCGGCTGGCATATCGAATGCTCGGCGATGGCGCGCCAACTGCTCGGGGAAACGCTTGATATCCACGGCGGGGGACAGGACTTGCAGTTCCCGCATCACGAATGCGAAATTGCCCAGTCCGAGGCAGCGACGGGCAAACCGCTTGCGAGCTATTGGATGCATAATGGTTATATTAATATCGATGGCGAAAAAATGTCGAAATCGCTCGGCAACGGCGTACTTGTGAAGGATCTTCGTGCCGAATATAAATGCGAGGCCATTCGTTATTTCATGCTGTCAACGCATTACCGCAACCCGCTTAATTTCTCGGAGAAGATCATGGAGCAGGCCGAACGGAGCGTGGAACGCATCGCCAATACCTTGAGCAATTTGCGCCACCGCTTGGAAAGCGCATCGGCAGCACCTGATGAAGTGACTCCCGAGTGGGAGGCGAAGCTGCGCGAAATTTGGCTGACCTTCCATGCGAAGATGCAGGATGACTTCAATACGCCGGATGCCATTACTGCGGTGTTTGAATGGGTGAATGAAGTGAACTCGCTGCTCCAGCGCCCGATCGTTAGCAGAGCCGACCTGGAAGCGGCTCAGAAGCTCTTCTCCGAAATGAACAGTGTGCTGCGCATTGCGAAAGAGGAAGACGCGGAACTGCTTGACGGGGACGTAGAAGCGTTGATAGTCGAACGGACGGAGGCGCGCAAAGCGAAGAACTGGGCACGGGCCGATGAAATTCGCGATCTTCTTGTCGACAAAGGAATCATTCTTGAAGATACGCCGCAGGGGATGAGATGGCGGCGGAAATGAGCGGACGCGAAGAGGTGAACGATAAGGTGCGTGATGAAGTGCAGAAAGAGGCGTCTGACCAGACTGATAAGCCTGAGCCGCTCTCGGATGTAGAAGGCGCAGGCGGGCTGGAAGCGGCGCCGGGCGCTGCTCTGGCCCCTCTCTGGTTCCCGGAGCGGCCTTCTAAGCCCGCGAGACTGCTGCCCCCGCTGGCGCTGGCCTACATTGGCGATGCCGTATTTGAGGTGGCTGTTCGCCAGCATGTGATAGCCCGGCCCAACCTTCGCCCGCACCATTTGCATATTCAGGCAACGAAGTTCGTCTCTGCCAAGGCGCAATCCCGAATGCTTGCGCTCATCGAACCGCAGCTTACGGAGCAGGAGCAGGACGTGGTAAGGCAAGGACGGAATGCAAAATCCGGGACGACCCCCAAGAATGCGAATGTGCTCGAGTACCGTCATGCGACGGCCTTTGAAAGTTTAATCGGCTATCTGTATTACACAGGGGAGCATGATCGCCTCCGTGGACTTATTTTACAGGGCTTTGCGCTGCTGGAACAGGATAAAGGATAACGATGAAGTTATATAACAACAAGGGATAAGGAGCGTTTTTGCTCGAAATCCCCGGGAGGATATCGTATGGACGATCAAGAATGGATCGGCGGGAAGCATTCGCTGTTGGAAGCGATGCGTGCCGGTCGGACAATGAATAAAATATGGGTTGCGGAAGGCGCCCAAAAGCATTTGACCCAGCCGATTATCGCTGAAGCCAAAAAGCACGGAATTATCGTACAATTCGTCGATAAGCGCAAACTGGATCAAATGGCGCCTGGTCTTCAGCATCAAGGTGTCGTCGCTCAGGTTGCTCCTTACGCTTATGCGGAGGTGGACGATCTTCTGAAAAAGGCGGAGGAGCGTGGAGAGCCGCCCTTCCTGCTTATTCTGGATGAAATCGAGGATCCGCATAATTTAGGCTCTATTTTGCGTACAGCGGAATGCACGGGTGTACACGGGGTGATTATCCCTAAGCGCCGTTCGGCGTCCATAACAGCCACGGTATCGAAGACGTCTGCCGGAGCCGTGGAATACGTGCCTGTAGCCAGAGTGACGAATTTGGCTCAAACGATGGAACAACTGAAGGAGTCGGGTGTCTGGATTGTTGGTACGGATGTAGATGCTCAGCAGGAAATGTATGATTCCGGCCAAGTGCTTACCGGTGCGGTCGCTATTGTGATCGGCAATGAGAACAAGGGAATGGGGCGGCTCGTTCGCGAGAAATGCGATGTATTGTTGAAGCTGCCTATGGCGGGCCAGCTTAATTCCCTGAACGCTTCGGTCGCGGCGGGCGTTATTATGTACGAAGTGCTGCGCAAACGCCGCACCGAAGAATAAGCGGCGGCAGCATGCGCGAAATGCGCGACGTTCTTCTGGTTGACGGCTATAACATGATTGGCGGATGGCCTGAGCTTGCCGCACTGTCCAAGGTGGGAATGCAAGAGGCCCGCGACCGGCTGTTGGAAAGGCTGGCCAATCATCAGGCCTTCTCCGGAAGAAAAGTAATCGTGGTTTTCGATGCTTATCGCGTACCTGGTCTTGGGAAGTCTTTTAACCAGAGCCAGGTCGAGGTTCATTTTACGAAAGAGAAAGAAACGGCGGATGAATGCATCGAGCGCTTGGTTCGCGAACTAACGCATCGGCGCAGGCAAATCTATGTCGCTACTAGCGATACCGTAGAGCAGCATGTGATATTTGGACAAGGAGCACTTCGGGTTTCGGCGCGAGAATTGCTGAACCAGGTCGAGGAGAATGAGAGAGAAATCCAATCGAAAATTGCCGAACGCAGCTCCAAATCAAGTCGAAATAGTATAGATGCCAAGCTTAGCCCAGAGGTGCGCATGATGTTTGAACGTTGGCGTAGGGAATGAACGGACAAAATTCGTTATCCTTCCAAATGCTCTTGACAAAGTTCGACTTTACATCTTTTGGTACCTTTATGGTTGACGCTGGTATGCGCCATCATATATACTGATCGTATTACTTGACTGAAGTGACGGGGCACCGTGCGTTGCAGCCGGAGGGATTTGTGGTGAGTGTCAATCTCGAGACGTGGGTTAGGTTTGACTATGAGATCCAAAGTGACGAAGACATTGTCGAAGCGGTCCGCGAAGGCGACAGTGAAGCGCTGGAGTACTTGATTAACAAGTACCGGAGCTTCGTGCGTGCAAAGGCCAGATCCTATTTTCTGATTGGCGCTGACCGGGAGGATATTATCCAGGAAGGGATGATTGGCCTATATAAGGCCATCCGGGACTTTCGGGGGGATAAGCTTGCATCGTTCAAAGCATTCGCCGAGTTATGCATCACTCGGCAGATTATTACGGCGATCAAGACGGCAACGCGGCAGAAGCACATTCCGCTGAATTCGTATGTATCTTTGGACAAGCCGATCTATGATGAAGATTCGGATCGGACGTTGTTGGATGTCATTTGTGGTTCCCAGGTATGTGATCCGGAAGAATTGATCATTAACCAGGAAGAATTCGTCGGTTTGGAAGATAAAATGTCGGAAATTCTAAGCGATTTGGAACGCAAAGTATTGATGTTGTATTTGGATGGACGTTCGTATCAAGAAATTGCCGTTGATTTAGATCGTCATGTTAAGTCGATTGACAACGCTTTGCAGCGGGTGAAACGCAAATTGGAAAGATACTTGGAAGTTCGTGACGGAGCTATGTAAGTGTTTGTGTCGGAGATGCAAGACAATCTGAATAGAGTAGCTAGTGCAAAGACGACTATGGCTATAGTCGTTCTTTTTACGTGTTGAAAAATATAACAAATCCGAGGGTGTCATCCTGCTATGAATTCCGGAGGCAATTAACATGATAAGTGCTGACAAGGGTTTATCTTGGAAAGCGATGTGTTATACTGTTAATAATCAAATAAAGAGAAGCTCGAAGTCTCGTTGACATGGATATGGCCTTATGATAAAGTGTTTTAGGTAGGCCTAAATTTGCGTTTTTTGGATGTTTAGGTTCAATTAAGAGACTTCTCAATTTGATGAAGGTCTTCGGGAGGTGCACATCATGCGGGTAATTATTACGTTAGCTTGTACGAATTGCAAACAAAGAAACTATACAACGACAAAGAACAAGCGTAACCACCCCGACCGCATGGAGATGAAGAAATTTTGCAAGTTTTGTAACGAGCAAGTTCCTCATCGCGAAACCAGATAGTCTTTGGAGGTGTAGTCGCGTATGAAACGAAGTTTTAAATCGTTGTTCTCTTTTTTCTCTGAAAGCTGGGCTGAGCTTAAAAAGGTTCGCTGGCCTAATCGTAAAGAGCTGACCAATTATACGATGATTGTCCTCGGTACAATTGTAGTAGTCGCGATTTATTTTTGGGTACTTGATATCGGCATCTCCGCTGTGATCGAAGCGATAATTTAAGAAGGGTCCTTAGGTGGCTTGATATGGAGAAAAGATGGTATGTAGTACATACCTATTCTGGGTATGAGAACAAGGTCAAAGCCAATTTGGAGAAACGCGTTGAATCGATGGGCATGGAAGACAAGATATTCCGCGTGCTTGTTCCTATGGAAGAAGAAGTGGTGAACAAAGACGGTAAGAAGAAGACCGTTATGCGTAAAGTTTACCCCGGATATGTCTTGGTGGAAATGATCCAGACCGATGATTCTTGGTATGTTGTGCGCAACACGCCAGGGGTTACCGGATTCGTTGGCTCGACAGGATCGGGTTCGAAACCAACTGCGCTTCTGCCTGAAGAGGTAGATCAGATTTTGCGGCATATGGGTATCGAAGAGCCGAAACCGGTCATCGATTTCGAGGTCAAAGAATCCGTGCGTATCAAAGTTGGCCCGTTTGCTAATTTTGTCGGATCGATTGAAGAAATTCTCGTCGACAAGAGTAAGCTGAAGGTTCACGTCAACATGTTTGGACGAGAAACCCCGCTTGAACTGGATTACACTCAAGTGGAGAAAATATAGGTTTCTTAGGCTTCATGTGGGAGGGGAGAAATTCCCGTCTACCACTATTAGGGCAAGGAGGTGTTTTACATGGCAAAAAAGGTTATCAAAATGGTAAAACTGCAAATTCCTGCGGGGAAAGCGAATCCTGCACCTCCGGTAGGTCCGGCGCTGGGTCAAGCAGGTGTCAACATCATGGCATTCTGTAAAGAGTTTAACGCACGTACTGCCGATCAAGCAGGTTTGATTATTCCGGTTGAAATCTCGGTGTTTGAAGACCGTTCTTTTACTTTCATCACTAAGACTCCGCCAGCTGCCGTTCTGCTTCGCGTTGCTGCGAAAGTTGAGAAGGGTTCCGGTGAACCGAATAAGAAAAAAGTAGCTACCGTGAAACGTGATGCAGTTCGTCAAATCGCGGAGCAAAAAATGCAAGACCTGAACGCAGCTTCTGTTGAGGCGGCTATGCGCATGGTCGAAGGTACTGCTCGCAGTATGGGTATCGCTATCCAAGACTAATTCTTGGGGCGGCCGAGCAGCGAAAGTTGCTCTTGATTAATAAGTCAGCCTCGGGCAGCTTGTTAATCAAAGATTGATGGAGTTTTATAAATAGGCAAAGCACATTTATAAAATCCATCTGGATGGAAATATATATTACGAATTGTTTAATATACATTTTCATCCCCAGTGGGAGGAATTTCCGCTAACACCACACAAGGAGGAATATTTTCATGGCTAAACACGGTAAAAAATACCTTGAAGCTGCTAAGCTGATTGACAGCGAAGCAACATATGAGCCTTCAGAAGCCGTTGAATTGGTGAAAAAGGCTGCAAGCGCTAAGTTCGATGAAACTGTCGAAGTAGCAGTTCGTTTGGGTGTTGACCCTCGTAAACAAGACCAAGCCGTTCGCGGTATCGTTGTCCTGCCTCACGGCACAGGTAAAACGCAACGCGTATTGGTATTTGCCAAAGGTGAGAAAGCAAAAGAAGCGGAAGCGGCTGGAGCGGACTTCGTTGGCGATCAAGACATGATCAACAAAATTCAACAAGGCTGGTTCGACTTCGACGTCTGCGTAGCGACACCAGACATGATGAGTGAAGTTGGTAAATTGGGACGCTTGCTCGGTGGTAAAGGCCTTATGCCTAACCCTAAAGCCGGCACAGTTACGTTTGACGTAGCTAAAGCGGTTCAAGAAATCAAAGCGGGTAAAATCGAATACCGTTTGGATAAAGCAGGCCAAATTCATGCGCCAATCGGCAAGGTTTCTTTCAGCGCCGAGCAATTGAATGAGAACCTTCAGGCTCTCGTTGATGCATTGAACCGGGCTAAACCGGCTGCTGCCAAAGGTATTTACTTGAAGAACATCGCGGTATCTTCCACGATGGGACCAAGCGCTCGCGTAAACGCAGCTGCATTCAGATAATACCGCTCCACGATTCGTGGAAAGGGTTTGACATATGTTCTTCCCCTTGGTATACTGAACAAGTTGCTTAGATTTATAATTAAATTTGAATATGCTTACCGTAGACAGTAGGTGCCCCGCAAGGCTTAATTTCCTACCGAGGTGTTGTGATAGAACGTCAACATGCTGCAGGGTGACTGCAGATGATGATTCATCAGGCCTTCGTGATTCTACGGAGGCTTTTTTAATGAACTGATGGCGGTTGAGGTTATCCTTAAACGGCAGGTTCCTTAAAAGTCTTCTAGAGCGAGGTTGAATTCGCTTCGGAGGGGGACGTAAGGCGGGACTTGATCCGGCACGTACCCAGCATATCTATCAGGAGGTGTACAGTTTGGCAAACGCAAAAGTGATTCAAGCAAAGCAGGAAGCCGTTGACGTCGTAACAGCGAAGCTTCGCGAGAGCGCAACGACTGTTGTTGCTGACTATCGTGGACTTAACGTTACTCAAGTTACGGAACTGCGTAAACAGCTTCGTGAAGCTGGCGTAGAATTCCAAGTACTGAAAAATACGCTCGTTCGCCGTGCTACAGCGGCTGCGGAACTTACTGAACTGGACGAAGTATTGACTGGTCCTACAGCGATCGCGTTCAGTGCTGATGATGCAGTAGCTCCGGCTAAAATCATTAGCGAGTTCGCAAAGAAGAATGAAGCGCTTAAAGTAAAAGGTGGCGTGGTTGAAGGCCGTGTAGTTGGTGTCGACCAAATCAAAGCGCTCGCGGATCTTCCTTCCCGCGAAGGTCTTCTTTCGATGCTTCTCAGCGTGCTTCAAGCTCCAGTTCGCAACTTCGCGCTGGCAGTCAAAGCCGTTGCAGACAAAGAAGAAGGCAGCGCAAGCGCATAAGCTTGGCTTACAAGCAGTGAGTTAACGAATTTAAACCAATATGATTATAAAATGGAGGTTCCAACATGAGTAAAGAAACAATTTTAGAAGAAATCAAAGGTATGTCCGTTCTTGAGTTGAACGAACTTGTTAAAGCAATTGAAGAAGAATTCGGCGTAACTGCAGCAGCTCCAGTTGTTGTAGCTGGCGGTGGCGGCGGCGCTGCTGAAGCTGCTGAGCAATCCGAGTTTGATGTAGTTCTGACAAGCGCAGGCGCATCCAAAATCAACGTTATCAAAATCGTTCGCGAAATTACAGGTCTTGGCCTGAAAGAAGCAAAAGAACTTGTAGACAACGCTCCAAAACCACTGAAAGAAAAAGTGGGTAAAGAAGAAGCAGAAGCAGTAAAAGCGAAATTGGAAGAAGCAGGTGCAGGTGTAGAACTGAAATAGTTCTTCGCTCATTTGTGACAACCCCCTTGAACTTGGTTCAAGGGGGTTGTTTGTAAGTGCTTTGTTTTTCTTGATCTTACTTTGTAGTTATTGAAGAAGAATAAAGGCATACTAGGCTTAAGGCGAATGATAGAAACGAAAGAATCAATAAGTATCACTGTTAGGCTGGATTTTAATTTGTCGATATATAGCTGATAAGCAAATTGTGTGGAGGTAAGCCAAAATGGCAGATCACTATTATACCAATAAACCTTCTACTGCTCATGACCGAAAGGTCTGGGATGCCGAATTGCGTGCCCAAAAGTTCCGCTTCGTCAGTGATGCGGGTGTCTTCGCAAAAGGGGGCGTAGATTATGGAAGCAGGGTGCTGATCGAAGCGATGGATATTCCGGAAGAAGCGCAGGTGCTCGATGTCGGATGCGGCTATGGCCCCATTGGGCTTACGGCGGCACGACTCGCAAGTCGTGGACATGTGACGATGATCGATGTTAACCGCCGGGCGGTAGAGCTGGCACAGGAGAATGCAGGCAACAATAAAGTAGCCAATGTTACAATCCTGGAAAGTGATCTGTTTGCGGCATTAGGGGAACAGCGATTTGATGTTGTTTTAACTAACCCGCCCATTCGAGCGGGCAAGGAAACCGTTCATGCTATATTTGAAGGCGCTTATGATCGTCTTCGTGATGGCGGGGCTTTGTGGATTGTGATTCAGAAAAAGCAAGGTGCGCCTTCAGCTAAGCAGAAGCTAGAATCGTTGTTTAGCCAGGTCGATGAAGTGACGAAGGATAAAGGATACAGGGTGTACCGAGCGATAAAGTAATAGTCGTTCGTGAGGGACGCGTATGCAAAGAAAAAAAGGTTGACTCGCAATGTTGATTGTGATATTATTATAAAATGTCAGTATTAGGATGCCCTATATGACTTTAGTTTGCTGAAATGTCAAGGAGTTTTGCTACACAATGAATAAAATCACCTTGTTTGACGTATAATATGTACATTTTAGGCAAATCTACTGAATACGGGGATGTTTGAGGCAGAAACGACACGGATAATGGTGCTCTTTTTTCGAAAGCATTCGATAAGGGCTTTTCTTTATTTGTGCAACAGCTGCAATCCGTCTTGAACCTATTATATAGGCGCAAACACGGGTTCGCAATGTATTTTTTTAAAGTGAGTAGACATGAGGGGTGAGTATAAGTTGGCAGGACATCTTGTTCAATATGGTCGACGCACTCGGCGAAGTTATGCACGAATTAACGAGGTACTCGAAGTTCCGAACCTGATCGAAATCCAACAAAAATCCTACGATTGGTTCCTGGAGGAAGGTCTCCGGGAGATGTTCCAGGACATTTCGCCGATTCAGGATTTTACTGGAAACTTGGTGTTGGAGTTTATCGATTACAGCCTTGGTGAACCAAAGTATACGGTTGACGATGCGAAGGAACGCGATGTAACGTATGCGGCTCCGCTTCGGGTTAAAGTCCGGCTAATTAACAAAGAAACCGGCGAAGTCAAGGAGCAGGAAGTGTTTATGGGAGATTTCCCTCTGATGACGGAAACCGGCACCTTTATTATTAACGGTGCGGAACGGGTTATTGTCAGCCAGTTGGTGCGCTCTCCTAGCGTCTATTTCAGTACGAAAATCGATAAGAACGGGAAGAAAACATATACCGCTACAGTAATTCCAAACCGCGGTGCATGGCTGGAGCTCGAGATGGATGCGAAGGACATCATCTATGTCCGGATCGACCGTACTCGTAAAATTCCAGTAACTGTACTGCTTCGTGCGCTTGGCTTCGGTACAGATGCTGAGATTTTGGATCTGCTGGGTAATGATGAATATATCCGCAATACGCTGGATAAAGACAACACGGACTCTACGGAGAAGGCATTGATTGAGATTTACGAGCGCCTCCGTCCGGGCGAGCCGCCAACGCTTGATAATGCGAAGAGCTTGCTGGTGGCACGTTTCTTTGATCCAAAACGATATGACCTGGCTAATGTCGGTCGTTATAAAATTAATAAGAAGCTTCACATCAAGAACCGTCTCTTCAATCAGCGTCTTGCTGAGAGCTTGATTGATACGAACACAGGCGAAATCATCGCCGAAGCAGGCCAGATGGTTGACCGTCGTCTGTTGGATGAGATTCTTCCTCACCTGGAAGACAGTGTAGGCTTCAAAAACTATCATGTAGCTAACGGTGTTCTCGATGCGAACGACGTGCCTCTTCAAACGATTGATATCTTCTCTCCGATTGAGGACGGAAAGGTCGTTAAAGTCATAGCGAACCGCAATATCGATAAATCGGTCAAGCATATTACGCCTGCCGACATCATTTCGTCGATTAGCTACTTCCTGAACCTGCTGCACGGAATCGGCAGCACGGATGATATCGACCATCTCGGCAACCGCCGTCTGCGTTCTGTTGGCGAGCTTCTACAGAATCAATTCCGTATCGGTTTGTCCCGGATGGAACGCGTCGTTCGCGAGAGAATGTCGATTCAAGATGCGAATGTTATTACACCGCAGGCACTGATTAATATCCGCCCGGTCATCGCATCGATTAAGGAGTTCTTTGGAAGTTCTCAGCTGTCCCAGTTTATGGATCAGACGAATCCGCTCGCAGAGCTGACGCATAAGCGTCGTCTGTCTGCCCTTGGGCCTGGTGGTTTGACGCGTGAGCGCGCGGGCTTTGAAGTTCGTGACGTTCACCACAGTCACTACGGCCGGATGTGTCCGATCGAGACGCCGGAAGGGCCGAACATCGGCCTGATCAACTCCCTTTCTACGTTTGCCCGCATTAACGAGTACGGCTTCATCGAGGCTCCGTATCGTTGGGTTGATCCGAAGACGGGGAAAGTTACCGATCAAATCGCTTATCTGACGGCCGATGAGGAAGATAACTATATCATTGCGCAAGCAAACGCGATTCTGAACGAAGATAATACGTTCCAGGATGAGAACGTCATTGTTCGTTACAACAAGCAGTCGGATAACATTCTGACGATGCCGAGCGACCGTGTCGACTACATGGACGTATCTCCGAAGCAGGTTGTGTCCGTAGCGACTGCGTTGATTCCATTCCTTGAGAACGATGACTCCAACCGTGCGCTGATGGGCTCGAACATGCAGCGGCAGGCTGTTCCGCTTCTAATTCCTAAGGCTCCTCTAGTAGGAACGGGAATGGAGCATAAGGCTGCCAAAGATTCCGGTGTATGTATTGTGTCCAAATACGACGGAATTATCGAGCGTTCCGCAGCAAATGAAATTTGGCTGCGCCGCGTCGAAGAAGTGGATGGCAAGGAAGTTCGCGGCGACCTTGTTAAATATAAATTACACAAATTTATGCGTTCGAACCAAGGAACTTGCATTAACCAGCGTCCAATCGTTAAGCGCGGGGATGTCATCAAGAAAGGCGATATCCTAGCTGACGGTCCGTCGACGGAAATGGGCGAATTGGCACTAGGCCGCAACGTCGTCGTTGCCTTTATGACTTGGGAAGGCTATAACTACGAGGATGCGATCCTGCTTAGCGAGAAGCTGGTGAAGGAAGATGTGTACACTTCCATTCATATTGAAGAATACGAGTCCGAAGCGCGTGATACGAAGCTGGGGCCGGAAGAAATTACCCGCGACATTCCGAACGTAGGGGAAGAAGCCCTTCGCAATCTGGATGAGCGTGGAATTATCCGCGTAGGTGCAGAGATTAGTGCTGGCGATATCCTTGTCGGTAAAGTAACGCCGAAAGGTGTTACGGAGCTGACGGCGGAAGAACGTCTACTGCATGCGATCTTCGGTGAGAAGGCGCGCGAAGTTCGCGACACCTCCTTGCGTGTTCCACACGGAACGGACGGGATTGTTGTTGATGTGAAGGTGTTTACTCGCGAGAATGGCGACGAATTGCCACCGGGTGTTAATCAACTCGTTCGCGTCTACATTGCACAGAAGCGTAAAATCTCCGAAGGCGATAAAATGGCTGGACGTCACGGGAACAAAGGTGTCGTTGCCCGTATTTTGCCAGAGGAAGATATGCCGTTCATGCCTGATGGCACACCTGTTCAAGTTGTACTGAACCCGCTTGGGGTTCCTTCACGGATGAACATCGGTCAGGTATTGGAGATCCACCTAGGTATGGCCGCACTCCATCTGGGAATTCACGTCGCTACACCGGTGTTCGACGGTGCGAACGAATATGACGTTTTCGACACGATGGAAGAAGCCGGAATGCAGCGCAATGGTAAAACTGTCCTCTATGATGGACGGACGGGTGAAAGCTTCGAACGTGAAGTAACTGTTGGTGTCATGCATATGATTAAGCTGGCGCACATGGTTGATGATAAAATTCATGCTCGCTCCACGGGTCCTTACTCGCTGGTCACACAGCAACCTCTCGGCGGTAAAGCCCAGTTCGGCGGTCAGCGGTTTGGGGAGATGGAGGTATGGGCGCTTGAGGCATATGGCGCTGCGTACACGCTCCAGGAAATCCTCACTGTTAAGTCCGATGACGTTGTCGGCCGGGTAAAAACCTATGAATCGATCGTCAAAGGCGAAAATGTGCCGGAACCTGGCGTGCCTGAATCGTTCAAGGTCTTGATCAAAGAGCTTCAAAGCTTGGGTATGGACGTCAAAATCCTAACCGAGAACGAAGAAGAGATCGAGATGAAGGAAATCGACGATGAAGATGACGCGGCTGGAGATAAACTGAGCCTGAACCTGGAAGGCGCGGAAGTCGGCGTAGAATAACACTGGCGGACTGCCGCCTTGTGATAATGATAACCGCAGCGGAAGCTGCCTGCCTGGATTATCGGCCTACCTTTGGGAGGCCGATATTTCCCTAGACAGATAGATCGAATAGACGGACGTATTCAGTGTATTTTGATCTGTGTAGAATGCTAAAATCAGGACTTGGTTAAGGAGGGATGCTCCTTGTTGGACGTCAACAACTTCGAGTTTATGAAAATTGGGCTTGCTTCCCCAGATAAAATTCGTTCTTGGTCCCGCGGAGAAGTGAAGAAACCGGAAACGATCAACTACCGTACGTTGAAACCGGAAAAGGAAGGGCTGTTCTGTGAGAAAATTTTCGGCCCAACCAAAGACTGGGAATGTCATTGCGGTAAGTATAAGCGTGTCCGTTATAAAGGCGTCGTCTGTGATCGCTGCGGCGTCGAAGTGACAAGAGCTAAAGTTCGCCGTGAGCGTATGGGTCACATCGAGCTGGCTGCCCCGGTATCCCACATCTGGTATTTCAAAGGGATTCCAAGCCGTATGGGTCTGGCGCTCGATATGTCGCCGCGTTCATTGGAAGAGATTATTTACTTTGCATCTTATGTCGTTACCGATCCAGGTGAAACTCCGCTGGAGAAAAAGCAGCTCTTGTCCGAGAAGGAATACCGCAGCTATCGTGAGAAATACGGCTACGGCTTCCAAGCTGGGATGGGTGCTGAGGCGGTTAAGAAATTGCTCCAGGATCTCGATATCGACAAAGAGCTTGAGTTTTTGAAAGAAGAGCTGCGCACGGCTCAAGGTCAACGCCGTAATCGTGCGATCAAACGCCTGGAGGTCATCGAAGCCTTCCGTAATTCCGGCAATGAGCCGGAGTGGATGATTCTCGACGTGCTTCCAGTTATTCCGCCAGAGCTTCGTCCGATGGTACAACTGGATGGTGGTCGTTTTGCGACGTCTGACTTGAATGACCTGTATCGTCGTGTAATTAACCGTAACAACCGTTTGAAACGTCTGCTTGATCTCGGTGCACCGGATATTATCGTGCAAAATGAGAAGCGGATGCTCCAAGAGGCGGTTGATGCCTTGATCGACAACGGTCGTCGCGGACGTCCGGTGACAGGCCCTGGTAACCGCCCGCTCAAATCTCTCAGCCATATGCTGAAAGGGAAGCAAGGGCGCTTCCGTCAGAACCTTCTCGGTAAACGGGTTGACTATTCCGGTCGTTCCGTTATCGTCGTAGGGCCTTACTTGAAAATGTACCAATGCGGTCTGCCGAAGGAAATGGCGCTTGAGCTGTTCAAGCCGTTCGTCATGAAGGAACTGGTCAATAAAGGCTTGGCTCACAACATTAAGAGCGCAAAGCGCAAAGTTGAACGCGTCAGCCCTGAGGTATGGGATGTGCTCGAAGAAGTCATTAAAGAGCATCCAGTTCTGCTTAACCGTGCGCCTACCCTTCACCGCCTGGGAATTCAGGCATTCGAGCCGATCCTTGTTGAGGGCCGTGCGATTCGTCTGCATCCGCTCGTATGTACTGCTTATAATGCGGACTTTGACGGTGACCAGATGGCGGTTCACGTGCCGCTTAGCGCTGAAGCTCAAGCTGAAGCGCGGATTCTGATGCTTGCCTCCGGCAACATTCTGAACCCGAAAGACGGTAAGCCGGTAGTTACTCCTTCGCAGGATATGGTTCTCGGCTCCTTCTATCTGACGATGGACAACAAGGAAGCGAAGGGAACGGGGATGATTCTCGGTTCTGCTCATGAAGCCATCTCCGCTTACCAACGGGGAACGGTATCCCTGCATGCGCGTGTGGCCATCCCGGCTAAAGCGCTTGGCAAAACAGGATTTACCGAGGCTCAGCAAAATGCGCTGCTTGTGACGACAGTTGGCCGGATTATTTTCAATGAAATTTTCCCAGCTAGCTTCCCGTACATTAACGAGCCTTCGCGCAACAACCTGTTCCAAGGAACGCCAGATCATTACTTTATTTATGACAAAGGCGCTAACATTGTTGAACGTATTCTGGCCATGCCGCAAACTGGGGGAATCGGTAAAGAGTACCTCGGAGAAATCATCGGCCGCTGCTTTGAAATTTACCATACGACGGAAACGTCGGTTATTCTCGATAATATCAAGCAAACCGGCTTCACCTATTCTACTCGTGCGGGCGTAAGTATTGCTGTCTCGGACGTTGTCGTTCCAGATGCGAAGCAGGAAATCCTGCGTGAGTCGGATGAGAAGGTTCGCGTCGTTACGAACCAATACCGCCGCGGTCTGATTACGAACGAAGAGCGTTACGACCGTGTTATCGATATCTGGTCTAAATCGAAGGATCAAATTACCGATGTGCTCATGAAATCGATGGATCGCTTCAACTCCATTATGCTCATGGTCGACTCTAAAGCACGGGGGAACAAATCCCAGATTACACAACTTGGCGGAATGCGGGGTCTGATGGCTAACCCATCCGGCCGGATCATCGAACTTCCGATCAAGTCGAACTTCCGTGAAGGTCTGACGGTTCTCGAGTACTTCCTGTCGACACACGGTGCTCGTAAAGGTCTGGCGGATACCGCGCTGCGGACCGCTGACTCCGGTTATCTGACCCGTCGTCTCGTTGACGTTGCACAGGACGTTATCGTTCGCGAGGAGGATTGCGGTACGGATAAAGGCTTTACTGTCGGTGTTATCCAAGATGGTAAAGAGGTTATTGAGGATCTGTACGATCGTATTGAAGGACGTTATTCCTTTGAGACGATCAAGCATCCTAAGACGGGTGAGGTTATCGTTCACCGCAATGAGCTGATCGATTCCGATAAGGCGCATGAAGTGGTGGATGCTGGTATTAGTAAGCTGCAAATCCGCTCTGTACTGAGCTGTCGTGCACGCCATGGCGTATGTAAGAAATGTTACGGCCGCAACCTTGCGACAGGCAAGCATGTGGAGATTGGTGAAGCGGTGGGCATCATTGCCGCTCAATCCATCGGTGAGCCGGGAACTCAGCTTACGATGCGTACGTTCCATACCGGGGGCGTTGCCGGAGATGATATTACCCAAGGTTTGCCGCGTATTCAGGAGTTGTTCGAGGCTCGTAACCCGAAAGGTCAAGCCACGATCAGTGAAATCGACGGCGTAATCAAGGAAATTCGCGAAGCCAAGGATCGTAGAGAAATCGAGGTTCAAGGGGAAGCAGAGACCAAAACATACTCTGTTACCTACGGTTCCCGCCTGCGCGTCAGCGAAGGCCAGGAAATCGAAGCGGGCGATGAATTGACAGATGGTTCCATTGACCCGAAAGAAATTCTACGCATCAAAGGAATTCGCGGGGTACAGAACTATATTCTTCAGGAAGTTCAGCGTGTATACCGTAACCAAGGTGTTGAAATCAACGATAAACATATCGAGGTTATGATCAAACAAATGCTTCGTAAGATTCGTATTGTGGATGCAGGGGATACACCTCTCCTCCCAGGAGCTTTCGTTGATCTCTATGAATATGAGATGGCGAATAAGGAAGCAATCCTATCCGGTCAAGAACCGGCGGTTGCCAAACCTGTCCTACTCGGAATTACGAAAGCGTCGCTTGAGACGGATTCCTTCCTGTCGGCCGCTTCCTTCCAGGAAACGACCCGGGTACTTACCGATGCCGCTATCAAGGGCAAAGTAGATAAACTGCTTGGCCTGAAAGAGAACGTCATTATCGGTAAGCTGATCCCAGCTGGTACAGGTATGAACCGTTATCGCAGCGTGCAGTTTGAAGAACCGGAGAATGCGGAAGCTTCTGAAGAAAGTCTTGAGCAGCCGGTCTCGGTTGAATAATTAACATGTAAATGCGGTGCAGCCGAAAGAGTGTGTACACGTTCGGCTGCACCGTTGTTTTATTGCCGTCTCGGGCACGAATATTGTTTCAAACAAATTGCTTGACATGGCCTATATCAAAATGCTAAGATATCAAAGTGCGTGAGTACGGTGAATCCCTGTAAATTGGAGGACTTTGTGATGTCTAACGATAGAGGGCTACAGGACGCTCATGTCAAAATCGGCACGAAGCAAACGATGCGGATCGTTGAGCTAGGCCGTGCAGAAGAAGTTTATGTGGCTGAAGATGCAGATCCGCGCCTTACATCGAAGATTATCGCTCTATGTAACCAATATGGAGTCAAGCTGACTTATGTGGATACGATGGACAATCTCGGCAAGGCTTGCGGGATTGAGGTAGGGGCGGCGATGGCTGCGATTGAAAGAGATAGTTGATAGAAATCGTTTTTGCTGATTTAGGGCAAACCTTTCGGCAAAAACTTTTCCTTTGTTCTTTTATGAACCGCCTGGGTCTGTGGGCTTAAAAGCGGAGGTTTATAAAAGAAACAAGCAATACTTAGGAAGGGGGTGGCAACAACATGCCAACAATTAACCAATTGGTACGTAAAGGTCGTCAGGACAAAGTTTACAAATCCAAATCGCCAGCATTGCATAGAGGGTTTAACGCTCTCAAACGCGAAGCTACTGAATTGAAATCTCCTCAAAAACGTGGGGTGTGCACTCGGGTAGGAACGATGACTCCTAAGAAACCGAACTCCGCACTTCGTAAATACGCGCGTGTTCGCTTGACGAACCGTGTTGAGGTGACAGCTTATATCCCAGGGATCGGACATAACCTGCAAGAGCACAGTGTCGTGCTGATTCGTGGAGGTCGGGTAAAAGACCTTCCGGGGGTACGTTATCATATCGTTCGTGGAGCACTGGATACGGCTGGAGTGAACAACCGTATGCAAGCTCGTTCCAAATACGGCGCGAAACGTCCGAAAGCAAAGAAATAATTAGCTAGCCATTTAAGCTTCATTAATGTTTGAACTAACACTGAAAGGGGGATAACTATGCCACGCAAAGGTCCAGTTGCCAAAAGAGACGTATTGCCGGATCCGGTGTATAACAGTAAACTCGTTACTCGCTTGATCAACCGCATTATGCTCGACGGTAAACGCGGTGTTGCTCAAAGCATCCTATATAACGCTTTTAACATTATTCAAGAGCGCACGGGGAATGACCCGATGGAAGTATTTGAAGCAGCAATCAAGAACATCATGCCGGTATTGGAAGTTAAAGCTCGTCGTGTGGGCGGATCCAACTACCAAGTGCCTATCGAAGTAAAACCAGAGAGACGTACAGCTCTGGGACTACGTTGGCTCGTAAACTACTCCCGCAACCGCGGAGAGAAGACGATGGAAGAGCGTTTGGCTGCAGAGATTATCGATGCATCCAACAACACGGGTGCTTCCGTTAAGAAACGTGAAGACACACACAAAATGGCCGAAGCGAACAAAGCGTTCGCACACTACCGCTGGTAGGATTCGGTTCAACCAATCTTATAAATCTATAATTCGAAGGGAGAAAATTTCATGACCAGAGAGTTCTCCTTGAAGAATACACGTAATATCGGGATCATGGCGCATATTGACGCCGGAAAGACAACGACAACGGAACGGATCTTGTTCTATACTGGCCGGACGCATAAAATTGGCGAAACCCATGAGGGTTCCGCTACGATGGACTGGATGGATCAAGAGCAGGAGCGTGGTATTACCATCACTTCTGCGGCTACAACCGCTTCTTGGAAGGGTCACCGCGTTAATATCATTGATACCCCGGGGCACGTCGACTTCACAGTTGAAGTCGAACGTTCTCTTCGTGTATTGGACGGGGCAGTTGGCGTTTTCAGTGCAAAGGAAGGCGTTGAGCCTCAGTCGGAAACCGTATGGAGACAGGCTGACAAATATAGCGTTCCTCGTATCGCTTATGTCAACAAAATGGATATTATCGGTGCTGATTACCTCAGCGTTGTAAAAGATATGCGCGAGCGTCTGCAAGCGAACGCAGTTGCAATTCAACTGCCGATCGGTGCAGAGGATAACTTTATCGGCATCATCGACATTGTTGCCGAGAAGGCGTATATCTACAAAGACAACATGGGCCAAAACATCGAAGAGACCGAGATTCCTGAGGATTACAAAGCGCAAGTAGAGGAACTTCGTGCTGAGCTGATTGAGAAGGTTGCAGAACTGGATGAAGATCTGACAATGAAATACCTCGAAGGCGAGGAAATCAGCATCGACGAAATCAAAGCAGCACTTCGCAAAGGTGTTGTTGAAGTTAAAATCTTCCCAGTTATTTGCGGATCTTCTTATCGTAACAAAGGCGTTCAGCTGATGCTGGATGCTGTTATCGATTACTTGCCGGCTCCGATCGATGTACCGAGCATTGTAGGACATCTTGAAGACGGTACTGAAGTGGAGCGTCATTCTTCTGACGAAGAGCCGTTCTCGGCATTGGCATTTAAAATTATGACTGACCCTTATGTTGGTAAGCTGACGTTCTTCCGCGTATACTCCGGCGTTCTGCAATCCGGTTCTTACGTGCTGAATGCAACGAAAGGCAAACGTGAGCGGATCGGCCGTATCCTGCAAATGCACGCAAACAGCCGTCAAGAGATCACCGAAGTTTACGCAGGTGACATCGCTTCAGCGGTTGGTTTGAAAGATACGGGAACAGGTGATACACTGTGTGATGAGAAGAACCCTGTTATTCTCGAATCCATGAACTTCCCTGATCCAGTTATCGAAATCGCAGTTGAACCTAAGACTAAAGCTGACCAAGATAAGCTTGGTGTAGCTCTTGGTAAACTGACTGAGGAAGACCCGACGCTTCGTGCTCATACGGACGAAGAAACGGGCCAAACGATCCTTGCTGGTATGGGTGAGCTTCACCTCGATATCATCATCGAACGTATGCGTCGTGAATTCAAGGTTGACACCAACGTGGGTAAACCACAGGTTGCATACCGCGAGACATTCAAGGTTCCTGCGCGTGTTGAAGGTAAATTCGTACGTCAATCCGGTGGTCGTGGACAATACGGTCACGTATGGGTTGAATTCGAACCACTAGAAGCAGGTTCAGGCAACCAATTCGACAGCAAAATCGTCGGCGGTGCTGTACCGAGAGAATATATCGCTCCAGCGCAACAAGGTATTGAAGAAGCTATGAAGAATGGTGTTCTTGCAGGCTTCCCGCTTGTAGACGTTAAAGCCACAATCGTAGACGGTTCATACCATGATGTTGACTCCAGTGAGATGGCGTTTAAAATCGCTGGTTCGATGGCTTTGAAAGCAGCTAAGGACAAATGTCAAGCTGTTCTCCTTGAGCCAATCATGAAAGTTGAAGTTACGGTTCCGGAAGAGTACATGGGTGATGTAATGGGTATGCTGAACTCCCGTCGTGGACGCATCGAAGGTATGGATTCCCGCGGAAGCGCACAAATCATTCGTGCCAAAGTACCTCTTTCCGAAATGTTCGGATATTCAACAACGCTTCGTTCCGGTACACAAGGACGCGGTGTGTTCTCGATGGAGCTTTCCCACTATGAAGAGGTTCCTAAGAACATTTCCGAAGAAATCGTATCGAAACACAAAGGCGAAGAATAATTTTTGTATCTGCTGATCGGAGGGATTTCCTTCATGGAAGCCCCTCCGATCAGTCCAACATAACAATCCATATTTAAGGAGGAACTGTTTAAAATGGCAAAGGCTAAATTTGAACGTACAAAACCGCACGTTAATATTGGAACAATCGGTCACGTTGACCATGGTAAAACTACGTTGACTGCAGCAATCACTACTGTTTTGACTAAAACTTACGGTGGAGGTAGCGCGATCGCATACGACCAAATCGACAAAGCTCCTGAAGAGCGCGAGCGCGGTATCACTATCTCTACTTCCCACGTTGAGTATGAGTCGGCTAATCGCCACTACGCTCACGTTGACTGCCCAGGTCACGCCGACTATGTTAAAAACATGATCACTGGCGCGGCTCAAATGGACGGCGCAATCCTGGTTGTATCCGCAGCTGACGGCCCAATGCCGCAAACTCGCGAGCACATCCTGTTGTCCCGTAACGTAGGCGTTCCTTACATTGTTGTATTCTTGAACAAATGCGACATGGTTGAAGACGAAGAACTTCTTGAGCTTGTTGAGATGGAAGTTCGCGACCTGCTTAACGAATATGAGTTCCCAGGCGATGACACTCCAGTTATCCGTGGATCTGCTCGTGAAGCTCTTCAAAACCCAGATGGCGACTACGCTAAGAAAATCATCGAAATGTTCGAAATCATCGACGAGTACATTCCGCTTCCAGAGCGTCCGGTTGACAAACCATTCTTGATGCCAGTTGAGGACGTATTCTCCATCACTGGTCGTGGTACGGTTGCTACAGGCCGCGTTGAGCGTGGTACTGTTAAAGTCGGCGACGAGATTGAAATCGTTGGTATCCAAGAAGAAACTAAAAAATCCGTTGTTACGGGCGTTGAAATGTTCCGTAAATTGCTTGATTCCGCTGAAGCGGGCGACAACATCGGTGCACTGCTCCGCGGTGTAGATCGTACCCAAATCGAGCGCGGTCAAGTTCTTGCAAAGCCAGCTTCCGTTAATCCGCATACTGAGTTCACTGCTCAAGTATACGTATTGACTAAAGAAGAGGGCGGACGTCACAAACCTTTCTTCACAGGTTACCGTCCACAATTCTATTTCCGTACAACTGACGTTACAGGTATCATCAACCTGCCAGAAGGTACTGAAATGGTTATGCCTGGCGACAACATCGAAGTTACTGTATCCCTGATCGCTCCAATCGCGATTGAAGAAGGAACTCGCTTCTCCATCCGTGAAGGTGGACGTACAGTTGGATCCGGTGCAGTTGTTTCCATCCAAAAATAATAAGGTTACCTAACCTTAAAATGAAGAGCTGTCCTGAAGGTCTTATGACCCCAGGGCAGCTTTTTTGAAGTTTAGGCTTTAGAGCTGGATTGACAGATTCTCATCGAGTTCCTTCCAATATATGTGTTAGAGATTTTTCGATAAAAATGTATAATATTTTGCTTGCATTACATCTGCCTTTTCTATATAATAGTGAATGTTGTTCTGTGACTGTGCGATGATGTGAGAGGTTACTGACACACCCGGCCCCTTTGCCATGGGAGGGTGTTCGGAAAATTTTCGCGGAGTATGTCCGATAATAAATTGGGCGATAGAAGGAGGGACTAAAATGGCAAAGCAAAAAATTCGTATTCGTTTGAAAGCTTATGATCACAGAATTCTTGATCAATCCGCAGAGAAAATCGTTGAAACGGCAAAACGTTCAGGTGCTGGTGTATCCGGACCGATTCCGCTTCCAACTGAGAAACAAATCATTACTGTTCTCCGTGCGGTACACAAGTACAAGGATTCCCGGGAGCAATTCGAAATGCGGACGCACAAACGTCTGATCGACATTGTAAACCCGACTCCACAAACTGTGGATGCCTTGATGCGCTTGGACCTGCCGTCCGGTGTAGATATCGAAATCAAATTGTAATATCAATCGTAAGTCGATTAGGAAAGGAAAAGAGGTGTCAACATGAAAGGTATCTTAGGGAAAAAACTCGGAATGACTCAAGTGTTTACCCCAGAGGGAATTGTTATTCCTGTAACGGTAATTGAAGCTGAGTCCAACGTTGTTCTGCAGAAGAAAGATGCAGATAACGACGGCTATGAAGCCATCCAAATCGGTTATGCCGATAAAAAGGAAAGCAGAGCTACCAAACCTGAATTAGGTCACGCTAAGAAGGCGAATGCAGCACCTAAGCGCTACGTTCGTGAAATTCGCGGTGTTGATATGGCAGCATATGAAGTTGGCCAAGAGGTCAAAGTTGATATTTTTGCTGAAGGCGAATTTGTTGACGTAACAGGCATTTCTAAAGGTAAAGGATTCCAAGGTAATATCAAACGCTGGGGTCAAAGCCGCGGGCCTATGTCTCACGGTTCCCGTTACCATCGCGGGCCAGGTTCCATGGGTTCCATCCAAGCCAACCGTGTTCCTAAAGGCAAAAAACTGCCAGGACATATGGGTAGCGAAACAGTGACGATTCAAAATCTTGAAGTCGTTCGCGTGGATGCTGAGCGCAACGTATTGCTGATTAAAGGATCCATTCCAGGTCCTAAAAATAGCGTAGTGAAAATCAAACAAGCGGTTAAGAAATAATCGCCTTTAAAGAAAGGAGGAACAAGCAATGCCTAAAGTAGCACTTTATAATGTCAGTGGTAGCCAAGTGGGCGAAGTTGAACTAAATGACGCGGTATTCGGTATTGAGCCGAACGTTCACGTTCTTCACGATGCAGTTGTTATGCAGCGCGCTTCCCTGCGTCAGGGTACTCATAAAGTAAAAGGACGCTCCGAAGTTCGCGGCGGCGGCCGTAAACCATGGAAACAAAAAGGCACAGGTCGTGCTCGTCACGGTTCGATCCGCTCCCCGCAATGGGTTGGCGGCGGAATCGTGTTTGGTCCGACTCCACGCAGCTATGCGTTCAAATTGCCTAAGAAAGTTCGCCGTTTGGCGATCAAATCGGCTCTTTCTTCGAAAGTGATCGATCAAGACATTATCGTACTGGATGCGCTTAGTCTGAACGCTCCTAAGACGAAAGAGTTTGCAGCGATTCTGAACAACCTGAAAGTAGATCGCAAAGCATTGATCGTAGCTCCTAGCTATGATGATAATGTGGCGTTGTCCGCACGCAACATCCCAGGTGTTAAATTCGTTGCAGCTGACGGCATTAATGTTCTTGACGTGCTGACGCACGACAAACTGATCATTACGAAAGAAGCAGTTCAGAAGGTAGAGGAGGTGCTCGCGTAATGAAGGATCCTCGTGATATAATTAAACGTCCAGTGATTACGGAACGTACGGCTGATTACATGGGAGAGAACAAATACGTTTTCGAAGTAGACATTCGTGCGAACAAGACCGAAATCAAACAAGCTGTAGAAGCGATCTTTAATGTAAAAGTGAGCAGTGTGAATACGTTGCGTGTTCCTGGTAAGCCGAAACGTTACGGACGCCACTTCGGGTATACTCCTGAATGGAAGAAAGCATTCGTTACGCTGACAGCTGACAGCAAACCGCTTGAATTTTTTGAATCGGTATAATAGAACGTTAGAGCAAGGAGGGAAAAACAGTGCCAATTAAAAAGTATAAACCGACATCTCCGGCTAGACGGAATATGTCTGTATCCACTTTTGAAGAAATTACTACGGATCGTCCGGAGAAATCGTTGCTTGCTCCACTGAGCAAAACGGCTGGACGCAACAACCACGGTAAAATTACGGTTCGCCACCACGGTGGAGGACATAAACGTAACTATCGCATCATCGACTTCAAACGCAATAAAGATGGAATTCCAGGTCGCGTTGCTACAATCGAGTATGACCCGAACCGGACTTCCAACATCGCTCTGATCCACTACGTTGACGGCGAGAAACGCTACATTTTGGCTCCGAAAGGACTGAAAGTAGGCGACATGATCGAGTCAGGACCTGGGTCTGACATCAAAATCGGTAATGCTCTTCCTTTGGAGAACATTCCAGTAGGTACAGTTATCCACAACATTGAACTTCAACCAGGCAAAGGCGGACAACTTGTTCGTGCGGCTGGTACAGAAGGACAATTGCTCGGTAAAGAAGATAAGTACGTATCCGTTCGCCTGTCTTCTGGCGAAGTGCGTAAAATTCTTAAAGTTTGCCGTGCAACCATTGGTTCTGTGGGTAACCAAGACCATGAATTGATCAAGATCGGTAAAGCTGGCCGCGGTCGTTGGCTCGGCAAGCGTCCATCTGTACGCGGTGTCGTCATGAACCCGAACGATCACCCACACGGTGGTGGTGAAGGTCGTGCGCCAATCGGACGTAAGTCTCCGCTTTCTCCATGGGGCAAACCGACGCTTGGTTACAAAACGCGTAAAAAAGGCAAAGCTTCTGATAAATATATCGTTCGCGGCCGCACGAAGTAATCCGCTGCCAGCGGATCACTTCCTGGTCACGATAATAGAAGATATCAACAGCTGGCATAAGCCGGCTTAAGCCCGAAAGAGATCAAGTCATTTTCAAAGTGGCGAAGGGAGGAAAAATACATGAGTCGCAGTCTGAAAAAGGGGCCATTCGTAGATGGTTACCTGCTGAAGAAAGTGGAAGAAGCGAGCGCATCGAACAAAAAGGTAGTTATCAAAACTTGGTCCCGTCGCTCCACGATTTTCCCGCAATTCATTGGGCATACGTTCGGTGTATATGATGGCCGCAAGCATGTTCCGGTATATGTTACTGAGGATATGGTCGGACATAAACTCGGCGAATTTGCTCCAACCCGTACCTATAAAGGTCATACGGACGACGATAAGAAAACGAGACGCTAAGGGATAAGTTCTTCGTTTGAGAGGAGGTAACACACTATGGAAGCTAAAGCACATGCAAGATCCATCCGTATTGCTCCGCGGAAAGCAAGATTGGTTATCGATTTGATCCGTGGCAAGCAAGTTGGCGATGCTATCGCAATTCTCCGCCACACGCCTAAGGCGGCTTCCCCGATTGTGGAGAAGCTTTTGAATTCGGCAATTGCGAATGCTGAGCATAACTATTCTCTGGATGTTAATAAATTGGTTGTTACGGAAGCGTACGTAAACCAAGGTCCTACAATGAAACGTTTCCGCCCGCGGGCAATGGGACGTGCAAGTCGGATCAACAAACGCACCAGCCACATTACTTTGGTGGTATCCGAAAAATAAGGAGGGAAAACGCGTGGGCCAAAAAGTAAATCCGGTCGGACTACGAGTAGGGATTATCCGTGATTGGGAATCCAAATGGTACGCAGGCAAAGATTTCGGTGATCTTTTGCTTGAAGACGTGAAAATTCGTGAGCACCTGAAAAATAAACTGAAAGACTCCGCGGTATCTCGGATCGAAATCGAGAGAGCGGCTAATCGTGTGAATGTAACGATCCATACTGCTAAGCCGGGCATGGTTATCGGTAAGGGCGGTTCGGAAGTTGAAAACCTGCGTAATCAAATTACGAAAATCGCAGGCGGCAAAAAAGTTCACATCAATATCTCTGAAATCAAAAATCCTGATCTTGACGCGATTCTAGTCGCTGAAAGCATCGCACAACAATTGGAGCGTCGTGTTTCTTTCCGTCGTGCGCTAAAACAAGCGATTCAAAGAACAATGCGTTCCGGTGCAAAAGGAATCAAAACAGCAGTCAGCGGTCGTCTTGGCGGTGCTGAGATTGCTCGTTCAGAAGGCTACAGTGAAGGAACTGTTCCACTTCATACGCTTCGTGCTGACATCGACTACGGTACGGCTGAAGCTCATACGACCTATGGACGTCTTGGCGTAAAAGTATGGATCTATCGTGGAGAGGTTCTTCCTACGGCTAAGAAACAACAAGCTGCCCAGGAAGGAGGCAATTAATCATGTTGGTACCTAAACGTGTAAAACACCGCAAGCAACAGCGCGGTAGTTTGAGGGGTCAAGCTAAAGGCGGAACTGAACTGAACTTCGGTGAATACGGCCTGCAAGCTCTTGAGCCTACATGGATTACGAACCGCCAAATCGAGGCTGCGCGTATTGCGATGACTCGTTACATCAAACGGGGCGGTAAAGTATGGATCAAAATTTTCCCTGACAAGCCAATTACTCAAAAGCCTCTTGAAGTGCGGATGGGTAGCGGTAAAGGTAACGTTGAGAAATGGGTTGCAGTTGTGAAACCAGGCAAAATCATGTTTGAGCTTGCTGGTGTACCCGAGGAAATCGCTCGTGAAGCTATGCGGCTTGCCGCTCACAAACTGCCAATCAAAACAAAGTTTGTGAAACGTGAAGAATTGGGTGGTGAAGCAAATGAAAGCTAATGAACTTCGCAACTTAACCACTGCTGAAATCGAACAGAAAATCGCGGGTTTTAAGGAAGAGCTTTTCAACCTCCGTTTTCAATTGGCCACCGGCCAGCTCGATAACCCGACTCGGATCCGTGACGTGCGGAAAGATATAGCTCGTGCTAAAACCATTTTACATGAAAGAGAACTTGGTATTACTAGCTAATACTGCGCTCCACGTAAGCGAAGCGCCTAAGTCCAGGAAGGAGGCTAACCATGAGCGAACGCAATGCCCGTAAAGTTCAAGTTGGTAAAGTTGTCAGTGACAAAATGGATAAAACCATCGTTGTAGCTGTTGAGACTTACAAGAAGCATGATTTGTACCATAAACGCATTAAATATACGAAAAAATTTAAAGCGCATGATGAGAACAATACTGCAAAAATTGGTGATACGGTTAGAATCGTCGAAACTCGTCCGCTGTCTAAAGACAAGCGTTGGAGACTCGCAGAAATTATCGAAGCAGCGATTATTATCTAACAGCATGGCAGCTTAAACTGAAAGGAGGAAATAACCATGATTCAAGCATTCTCACGATTGCATGTAGCCGACAACTCCGGTGCGAAGGAATTGATGTGTATCCGCGTGCTAGGTGGTACTGGTCGTCGTTCAGCGCATATTGGAGATCTCATCGTTTGTTCCGTAAAACAAGCAACACCAGGCGGCGTTGTCAAAAAAGGTGACATCGTTAGAGCGGTAATCGTTCGTACAAAACGTTCCGTTCGTCGTAAAGATGGTTCTTATATCTCGTTTGACGAAAATGCAGCGGTTGTTGTTAAAGACGACAAGAGCCCACGCGGTACACGTATTTTCGGACCTGTTGCTCGTGAACTTCGCGATAAAGATTTCATGAAAATCATTTCCTTGGCTCCGGAAGTTATCTAGTACGTATGTGAAACAGGAAGTTCGACGAAACAGGAGGTGTAAAGAATGCCTAGACTGAAAAAGATTCTGGAATCCCATAACAATAAATTGCACGTCAAAAAAGACGACACGGTTATCGTGATCACAGGCAAAGACAAAGGCAAGAAAGGCCGCGTCATCGCTGCGTATCCTCGTGAGAACCGAGTGCTTGTGGAAGGCGTGAATATGGTTAAGAAACACCAAAAACCTAATCAGCTGAACCCGCAAGGTGGAATTATTGAAAAGGAAGCTCCGATTCACGTATCGAACGTCATGCACGTTGATCCTAAGAGCGGAAGCGTAACCCGTATCGGTTACAAAGTATTGGACAACGGCAAAAAGGTTCGTATTGCAAAAAAATCGGGTGAAGTAATCGACTAATCCAGCAACGCAAAGAAAGGAGGTCCATGATTCATGGCAGCAAGATTGAAAGAACGCTTTTTGAATGAAGTAACGCCTGCTTTGATTCAAAAATTCAACTATACAACGGTAATGCAAGTACCTAAAGTCGAGAAAGTGGTAATCAACATGGGTGTTGGTGAAGCTGTAGCTAACTCGAAAGTGCTTGATTCCGCAGTTAACGATTTGCAGTTGATCGCCGGACAAAAGCCGGTTATCACACGCGCTAAGAAATCCATCGCTGGATTTAAGCTTCGTGAGAACATGCCGATCGGTGTGAAGGTAACCCTTCGCGGCGAGCGTATGTACCATTTCCTCGACAAATTGTTTAACGTAACGCTTCCACGTGTACGTGACTTCCACGGCGTGTCCAACAAAGCGTTTGACGGACGTGGGAACTACACGCTTGGCCTTAAAGAACAATTGATTTTCCCTGAGATCGAATACGATCAAGTGGATAAAGTTCGCGGTATGGACATCGTTATTGTAACGACGGCTAAAACGGATGAAGAGTCTCGTGAATTGCTCACAGGACTGGGAATGCCTTTTGTAAAGTAAGGTAGGTTGTAATGAATTCTCCGAAACTATTTAGGAGGTGTCAGGCTAAGTGGCAAAAACTTCGATGAAAGTTAAACAACAACGCACACCGAAATTTAAAGTACGGGCGTATACCCGTTGTGAGCGTTGCGGTCGTCCACATTCGGTACTGCAAAAGTTTAAAATATGCAGAATTTGTTTCCGTGAATTAGCTTATAAAGGCCAGATTCCTGGCGTGAAAAAAGCAAGCTGGTAAACAATCAACAACGGGAAGGAGGTTTACACGTATGACTATGTCAGATCCAATTGCAGATATGCTTACTCGTATTCGTAACGCGAACACAGTTCGCCACGAAACGGTGGAACTGCCTGCCTCAACGATCAAAAAGCAAATCGCCGAGATTCTGAAGCGTGAAGGCTTCATCCGCGATGCAGAATATATCGATGACAACAAACAAGGGATGATCCGTCTTTTCTTGAAATACGGCCCGAACAACGAGCGCGTTATTACTGGCTTGAAGAGAATCAGTAAACCAGGTCTTCGCGTTTACACGAAGAGTAATGAAGTTCCTCGTGTACTGGGCGGTCTGGGAATCGCGATTATTTCCACTTCCAAAGGAGTTATGACCGACAAAGAAGCACGTCAGTCTAAAGCCGGCGGCGAAGTTGTCTGCTACGTTTGGTAATTAACGTCACAAAACAAGGAGGTGCAGCAAATGTCTCGAATTGGTCGCAAACCAATTACAGTACCAAGTGGTGTGGATATCACACTCGATAATAACGTAATTACGGTAAAAGGACCGAAGGGTTCTTTGACTCGTGAACTTCACAAGGACATGAAAGTCATTGTTGAGAACAATGAGGTTACAGTGGAACGTCCTTCTGATCATAAAACACATCGTTCCCTACACGGTACGACACGCAGTGTAGTGAGCAACATGGTGAACGGAGTAACCGAAGGATTTACAAGAAATCTAGAGTTGGTTGGGGTTGGATACCGCGCAAGCAAAGCCGGAGAAAAGCTCGTACTCAACGTTGGGTACTCCCATCCAGTAGAGATCACTCCAGAGCCAGGCATTACATTTGAAGTGCCTTCTAATACGAAAATCATCGTTAGCGGAATTAACAAAGAGCGTGTTGGAGAATACGCTGCTAAAATTCGTTCCGTGCGTGAGCCTGAGCCGTACAAAGGCAAAGGGATTAAGTACGAAGGTGAACGTATTATTCGTAAAGAAGGTAAAGCCGGTAAGAAGAAATAACTTTCTTCTTAGCGGATCAATCCTTCTGGCGAGTTGAACGGTATGTGTTGTTTACGTAAACCGAAGGGAGTGAAATGGAAGTCATGATTACTAAAGCTGATAAGAACAAAGCTCGTCTGAAAAGACATTTGCGTGTACGGAGAAAAATCCAAGGAACGGCTACTCGTCCAAGATTGAACGTATTCCGTTCTTCCAAACATATTTACGCACAACTGATCGATGATGTGGCTGGGGTAACTCTGGCATCGGCATCGACGCTTGATAAAGAATTGAGCGGAAGCATCTCCGGCGGCGGCAACGTTGAGTCTGCTAGCAAAGTTGGCGAACTGATCGCGAAACGTGCTCAAGATAAAGGCTTCAAAAATGTTGTGTTTGACCGTGGAGGATATTTGTATCATGGACGTATTCAAGCTCTGGCTGACGCAGCCCGCGAAGCAGGCCTTGAATTCTAAAATAATCACTAAAAGGAGGTTAACGACTTGCGTGTAGATCCGAATACTTTAGAACTGACTGAAAGAGTTGTAAACATTAACCGCGTAGCTAAAGTAGTAAAAGGCGGACGCCGTTTTAGCTTCAGTGCGCTAGTAGTTGTCGGGGACGGCAAAGGCTGGGTTGGCGCTGGGATCGGTAAGGCAGGCGAGGTTCCTGATGCGATTCGCAAAGGAATCGAAGATGCCAAGAAAAACCTTGTATTCGTTCCGCTTGTAGGAACGACAGTCCCTCACCAAGTAATCGGTCACTTCGGTGCAGGCCGCGTTCTTCTTAAACCGGCTTCCGAAGGTACCGGGGTAATCGCAGGCGGTCCAGTTCGTGCAGTACTTGAACTAGCTGGCGTAGGCGACATTCTAACAAAATCTTTAGGTTCTTCGAATTCCATCAACATGGTCAACGCGACTTTGGAGGGCTTGTCCCGTCTGAAACGCGCTGAAGATGTTGCGAAATTACGCGGTAAATCCGTCGAAGAACTTCTCGGTTAAGGAGGGAATCTCATGGCAAAACTGCAAATTACCCTCGTACGTAGTTTGATCGGCACATCGGAGAAACAACGCACGACCGTTCAAACTTTGGGATTGCGTAAAATCAACCAATCCGTGGTTCAACAAGACAATCCTGCCATTCGTGGTATGATTAATCATGTAAGCCATCTGGTATCCGTTGAAGAAATCCAAGGATAACTCCCTGACAAGTATTAGCGGATTTCGCTATTCAATTATAATGGTACACCGATCGGTTGCCATTATTCGCAAGTGAAACAATAAATAAGGAGGTGCAACGAACGATGAAGTTACATGAGCTATCCCCTGCTCCTGGTTCCCGTAAAGAACGCAAACGTGTTGGACGCGGTACAGGAAGTGGTATGGGTAAAACATCAACTCGTGGTCACAAAGGTCAAAATGCTCGTTCCGGCGGTGGTGTCCGTCCGGGCTTCGAAGGCGGTCAAAACCCGTTGTATCGTCGCTTGCCAAAACGCGGATTTACGAATCCAACGCGGAAAGAGTATGCGATTGTGAACACCCAGGAATTGAACAACTTTGCGGCGGATACAGAGGTTACTCCTGAGCTGTTGTTTGAACAAGGAATCGTGAAAAACGCAAAAAGCGGCATCAAGATTCTCGGCAACGGTGAAATTACTGTCAAACTGACGGTTAAAGCGAATAAGTTCTCTCAATCCGCGGTAGAGAAAATCGAGGCTGCCGGCGGTAAAACCGAGGTGATCTAATGTTTAAAACCATGAAGAATATATGGCACGTTAAAGATCTGCGTACCCGTATTTTGTTCACTCTCTTTATCTTTATTATTTATCGGATCGGTACGTTTGTTCCGGTTCCTGGCGTTAATAAGGAAGTGTTCAAACAGACTAACACTGCGGGAAGCGATTTGCTCGGGCTATTGAATACCTTCTCGGGTGGCGCGCTGCAGAATTTCTCGATTTTTGCAATCGGGATTTTCCCTTATATCACAGCCTCCATTATCATACAGCTTCTGTCGATGGACGTAATTCCAAAATTGGCAGAATGGGCGAAACAAGGTGAGCATGGTAAGAGAAAGACGGCTCAAGTCACTCGTTATGCAACGGTTGTCTTGGCTCTGATTCAAGCCTTTGCGACATCGATCGGTTTCAACCGCTTGTATGGTACTGATATGGTGCCGAATGCGACATTCGGGGATTACATGTTAATCGCGATCGTCTTGACCGCGGGGACATCATTCCTAATGTGGCTCGGTGAGCAAATCACGGAAAAGGGTATCGGCAACGGTATTTCGCTGATTATCTTCGCGGGTATCGTCGCTTCGATTCCGACGCATATTCAAAATATCGCGATGTCCGATTTCATTGTTTCTGGGCAAACGTTCATGAACATTGTTAAAGCAATCGCGATTATCATCGTGTTGGTGCTAATTGTGATCGGTGTTATTTATATCCAACAAGCGATACGTAAAATTCCGGTACAATACGCTAAGCGGGTTGTAGGGAACAAAATGTATGGCGGGCAGAACACGCATATTCCGCTCAAAATCAATGCAGCGGGCGTTATTCCAGTTATCTTCGCTTCATCCCTGTTGCAGTTTCCTGTAGTCATCGCTAGCTTCTGGTCAACACATGGCTGGGCACAATGGATCAGCAGTAATATGAACATTGACCGTCCGCTGGGTATCGTGTTGTACGTCGTTATGATTATTGGATTCACGTTCTTCTATACGTTTGTACAGATGAACCCGCAGCAAATGGCAGATAACATGAAGAAGAATGGCGGATATATTCCGGGGATTCGTCCGGGGAAAACGACGGCCACTTATCTGACTCGGGTACTGTCCCGATTGACGATGACGGGGGCTCTGTTCCTCGCCTTTATCTCTGTGCTGCCGGTTATTCTAGGTGCGTTGGCAGGATTGCCGCGCAGTGTTCAAATCGGTGGTACGTCCATTCTGATCGTTATCGGTGTTGCGCTTGATACGATGAAGACGATCGAAGGGCAATTGATTAAACGTCACTATAAAGGCTTCATTAATAAATAGGGGATAGGTTCCAGGATTGAGCTTGGTCAACGAACTCTCCTGGCGCCTATTGTTCTGTTTTCTTAGCGAAGTGAACCAGTCTCGAAGGGAGTGCTTGACATGAACATTCTATTCATGGGACCTCCTGGAGCGGGAAAAGGAACACAAGCAGAGGCGATCGTTAACGAATTTGGCATTCCCCATGTATCGACAGGCGATGCATTTCGTCTGGCGATTAAGCAGGGAACACCTGTGGGGCTAAAAGCCAAGGAGTATATCGATCAAGGCCTGCTGGTACCTGATGATGTAACGGTTGGGATCGTTCGCGAGCGGCTTCAGCAGTCCGATTGCGAAAAAGGTTTCTTATTGGACGGATTTCCAAGAACCCTTTCGCAAGCGGAAGCGCTGGAGGAACTGCTTGGCGAATTGAACCGGAAGCTTACGCACGTCATCAACCTGAAAGTGGATCGTAACAAATTGCTGGCTCGTCTTACGGGACGACGGATTTGCAAATCTTGCGGCTCTACTTATCATGTGATCTTTAATCCTCCTAAACAGGAAGGTGTTTGCGATAAGTGCGGCGGAGAATTGTACCAACGTTCTGATGATAATGAAGAGAGCGTAGGCACACGGCTGGACGAATACATCAATAAGACAGCGCCACTTCTTCAGTATTATGAAGAGAAAGGGCTGCTGCGCGAAATTGATGGAGAACAGGAAATCGATACGGTAACGAAAGAAATCGTATCTCTACTGCGAGGTTAAGTAATGATCATTTGTAAATCCGAAACGGAACTAGGCTTTATGAGAGAAGCAGGGCGGATCGTCGCGGAGACGCACAGGCTCATGGCACAATCGATTGAGCCCGGGATTACGACGGGGGAACTCGATCAGATTGCTGATAAGTACATTCGCAGTCAAGGCGCGGTGCCGTCTTTCAAAGATTACAACGGCTTTCCTTACAGCATTTGCGCTTCGGTTAACGAAGAATTGGTACATGGATTTCCCGGCAAACGCAAACTGAATGAAGGCGACATTATTAGTCTTGATATCGGTGCGGAGTATCGCGGTTATCATGGAGACTCGGCATGGACGTATCCGGTTGGCGAGATTTCCGATGAGGCAAAGAAGCTTCTCGAAGTCACTGAAGGATCTCTCTTTGCTGGCCTTGAGCTCGTCAAGCCAGATGTTCGCTTATATACGATATCGCATGCTATTCAGCGTTACATTGAAGATGCAGGATTCTCGGTCGTTCGGGAATATGTCGGTCACGGCATTGGAGCGAAACTTCACGAGGAACCACAAATTCCGAATTACGGTATTCCAGATCGTGGCCCGCGCCTGAAGCCAGGCATGGTTCTAGCTATTGAACCGATGGTCAACGTAGGTAAGCGGTATGTAAGAACGCTGGAAGATAATTGGACAGTCGTTACAGTTGACGGCTCGCTCTGCGCTCACTTCGAGCATACCGTGGCAGTTACGGCTAACGGTATGGAAATTCTCACTAAGCTGGACGTATAGGCGATGAAGGTGAATCACCGCTCTGAAGCCAAGGTCGGCCAAATGGTGAGAGTGTTGAAAGGCAAGGATGCCGGGACGGTTGCAGTTGTTGTAGCGATTGTGGACGCCAAGTTCGTACTTATCGCCGATGGGAACAAACGAAAGTTTGATCAGCCTAAAAGGAAGAATGTACAGCATCTCGAACTTTCGCCAGTCATTAGCAGCGAGGTTGTTCACAGTTTGCAGGAAAGCGGACGGGTAACGAATGCGAAGCTGCGCCACGCAGTACTTTCATTTGTCAAATCCGCCAATTTAAATGCTGAAGAGAAAGGAGACTGACTGTGGCTAAGGAAGATGTCATTGAAGTCGAAGGTGTAGTTATAGAACCACTGCCGAATGCTACTTTCAAAGTTGAGCTTGAGAACGGTCATCAAATTCTCGCTCATGTTTCCGGTAAGCTGCGGATGCATTTCATCCGTATTCTGACGGGAGATAAAGTGGTCGTTCAACTATCACCGTACGACCTGACAAAAGGTCGTATTACTTACCGTAAATAGATACCATACCAATTATAACAATTGTGTGGTATGATATTCAGGTTGAGTAAGTTTATCATCGCAAAGAGTTTTGCGATAATCTGTGAAACGAAGTTTTCTCAAAGTTAGTTTTACATCCGTAAAACTAACCTAATTCTTACGAAGAGAGTTTTGCTTTGCAAAACAAGCTTGAGGCTTTCGAAGTCAGTTTTACATCCGTAAAACAGTCAATCCTTACGAAGAGAGTTTTGCTTCGCAAAACTTTAGGGAGGTAATCAACATGAAGGTAAGACCTTCTGTAAAGCCTATCTGCGAAAAATGCAAAGTCATTCGTCGCAAAGGCCATGTAATGGTAATCTGTGAAAATCCTAAGCACAAACAAAAACAAGGTTAATAGAAGGGGGTGTAGCGTAAAATGGCTCGTATAGCTGGTGTGGACTTACCACGTGACAAACGCGTTGAGATCGCCTTGACTTACATTTTCGGAATCGGTAAAACGACTTCCCAGAAAATCCTGAGTACTACAGGCATCAATCCGGACACTCGTGTTCGTGATTTGACGGAAGATGAGGTTAGCAAACTACGCGAAACGATCGACAGAGAGGTTAAAGTTGAAGGTGACCTGCGTCGTGAAATTTCCTTAAATATTAAACGTTTGATCGAAATTGGCTGCTACCGTGGTGTACGTCATCGTCGTGGCCTGCCTGTTCGCGGACAACGTACGAAAACGAATGCCCGTACTCGTAAGGGTCCTCGTCGTACAGTAGCGAACAAGAAGAAATAAGAAGGGAGGATAACAGACAATGGCTAAACCAAAAAAAGTCGTACGTACTAAACGTCGTGACCGTAAAAATATTGAGACCGGTGTTGCGCATATTCGCTCCACCTTCAACAATACAATCGTAACGATTACGGATCCGCATGGTAATGCGATCTCTTGGGCCAGCTCCGGCGGCCAAGGGTTCAAAGGTTCCCGTAAATCTACTCCATTTGCTGCTCAAATGGCTGCAGAGACAGCTGCTAAAGCGGCAATGGAACACGGCATGAAATCCGTCGAGGTTATGGTTAAAGGTCCTGGAGCCGGCCGTGAAGCCGCTATCCGTTCCCTGCAAGCGGCAGGCCTTGAAGTTAACATGATTAAAGACGTGACTCCAATCCCGCATAACGGTTGCCGTCCTCCAAAACGCCGTCGTGTTTAATGAAGTTGCATAAAGTGTGGTATAACAACATTGCAACTTGGTAACAATGGTTGTTTAGGCATACTACATGATACACTTCAAGAGACATGGCAGTTTTTTAGGAACGACGTTTTGAAGGAGGGGTAATTTCGTGATAGAAATCGAAAAGCCGAAAATTGAGACCGTAGAAGTTAACGATGATGGCACCTATGGGAAATTTGTAGTAGAACCACTTGAGCGTGGATATGGCACCACTCTGGGTAACTCGCTGCGTCGGATTTTGCTCTCTTCTCTACCGGGTGCAGCGGTAACCTCGGTCCAGATCGATGGCGTTCTGCATGAATTTTCGACCGTTCCAGGTGTAATGGAAGACGTTACGGAGATCATTCTGAATCTGAAAGCTCTCTCTCTCAAAATCCATTCGGACGAGGAGAAAATCCTTGAGATCGATGCGGAAGGCGAAGGAGTTATTACGGCAGGTGATATCCGTGCGGATAGTGATGTAGAAATCCTGAATCCGGAATTGCATATTGCTACGCTTGAGCCGGGATCAAGGCTTCACATGCGCATATTCGCAGGCCGGGGGCGCGGTTATGTTCAGGCAGATCGGAACAAACGAGATGATCAACCAATTGGTGTCATTCCTGTTGATTCGATCTATACCCCGATTGCACGTGTCAACTACGTTGTAGAGAATACGCGGGTTGGCCAAGTGACCAACTACGACAAGCTTACGCTTGAAGTGTGGACAGACGGCAGTATCAAACCAGAAGAAGCGGTAAGCCTCGGAGCTAAGGTTTTGACCGAGCACCTTTACTTGTTCGTGGGTCTCACGGACGAAGCGAAGGACGCAGAAATCATGGTAGAGAAGGAAGAGGACAAGAAAGAGAAAGTGCTGGAGATGACCATCGAAGAGCTGGATCTTTCTGTTCGTTCTTACAACTGCCTAAAACGTGCCGGTATCAATACCGTGCAAGAGCTGACGACGAAAACCGAAGAAGATATGATGAAAGTTCGTAACCTCGGACGCAAATCTTTGGAGGAAGTCCAAGAGAAGCTGGATGAGCTTGGACTCGGACTTCGTACGGAAGAATAGATTGCTTGAATCGTTTTAGCGAAGGAGGGAATACACATGGCATACCAAAAGTTGGGCCGTAACTCTAGTGCACGTAAAGCTTTGTTCCGTGACCTGGTAACTGACCTGTTCTTGTACGAGCGGATCCAAACGACAGAAGCGAAAGCAAAAGAAGTTCGTTCGATCGCTGAGAAGCTCATTACAAAAGCAAAACGCGGAGATTTGCATGCCCGTCGTCAAGTAGCAGCGTTCGTTCGCCGCGAATCGATCGATGGAGAGCAAGATGCAATCCAAAAGCTGTTCACTGAAATTGCTACTCGTTACTCTGAGCGTCCAGGCGGATACACTCGTATCCTGAAGCTGGGACCTCGTCGTGGCGACTCTGCCCCTATGGTTTATCTTGAACTGGTAGACCGGGCTTAGTTCTTCGTGAATGGTCTCTATTTTCCCGCGAGGGGACATAGCTTATTCATAAAGAGAGCGACTGCGTGAAGGGGCCTAGACTCCTGCTCTGCGGCTTTCAGCCCCGAACGAGCCTGGGTGGCTTGAACGGGGCTTTGCTCTTATAGGAGAGCAGTAGCGCATCCGTTTGCGGCGCGCTCTGACCTCTATTTATATGTGATGCAAAACTCTCTGTATGCAAGCCTAAATATGGCTCATTCGCTCGGAGAGTTTTACTTTTTTGAAGGATGAAATGAAGTAAGGGCCAGGAAGGTGGCAAGGTTGTTGCGTAATTTACTAATGACGGTCTGTTATGACGGAAGTAGTTATTATGGCTTTCAGACGCAGCCTGGCGGCAACACGATTCAAGATTGCTTGGAGGCGGCTATACGGAATCTAACGGGCGAGGTAGTCAAAATCCATGGGTCAGGCCGTACGGATGCAGGTGTTCATGCTCGGGCACAGCCGTTTCACTTTATTACCTCATCGCAAATTCCGGTGGAGCGCTGGTGTCTTGCGTTAAACGCACGCTTGCCTTCAGATATTCGTGTAATGGGTGCTGAAGAGGTCGATCTTGACTTTCACGCGAGACGCTCGGCCAAACGGAAGACATACCGTTATACGATTAATGCTAATCGGGTTCCTGACGTATTCCAAAGAAACTATCAACTTCACCATCCGGGAAAATTGGACATTTCAGCAATGCAGCAAGGCTTGAGTTATCTCATAGGAACACATGATTATACCTCGTTCGCTTCTCGCCATTCGACAAAAGCAAGTCATATAAGGACGATCGATGAAGCTAGAATCGAGGTGGATACCTCCTTGGCGAAGCCGGCTTCCCGAGATCAAGGAGTAGTGCATTTGTATATTAGCGGCAATGGCTTCCTCCAGCATATGGTTAGAATTATTGTAGGAACGCTGCTGGAAGTAGGCCAGGCTAAACGCCCTCCAGAGCAGATGAAGCAAATCCTTGAAGCGATGGATCGCAAGGCGGCTGGCCCAACGGCAGAGAGTAAGGGGCTTATGCTGTGGAGCGTGGAATATGAGTAAATGTACAAGGCCATTGTGATATTTTTGGTGGATAGTTTATGAAACGATCTTGTCAATGAAACGTATCATACTCAACAAATTTCTAGGAGGGCTGCATTATTATGAAATGTCCTGTATGTAATGATGTTCGTATGAGAGAAGTTGAGAAGGATGGCGTGTTAATTGATGTTTGTCCAGACTGCAAAGGTGTATGGCTGGATCGAGGAGAACTAGAGAAGCTGCTTGGCGAGATTCGTGAACTGCGGCCGGCGTTTGATGAATGGTACGAGAGCCGGGAAGGCGGACAAGTCAATCAACGGAGCGAGCATCAGTATCGCCAGCCATCGCCTGACCCCAATTATAATCATGGATATGGGGCGCCCCCTTCGCAGCAGAGTTATAACCCGGGATATGGCAACCAATCTCCGCAGCAAGGCTACGATTCCCGCTATCATGAAAGCAAATATAATAAGAAGCAGTATAAATATAAAAAGAAGAAGTCCGTTCTGGACGTGCTGGGAGACTTATTCGACTAAAGTCCACATATATTGAACTTACTCGTTAAAAAAGACTTGCGTAATAAATTTGCATCCTGTAAAATATAAGTTGTGTTTTCTTATGGCTATCCCACAGCCCCCAATAAGAAGACAATACAACCATGATAAATTTAATGCTATTAAGCATACGAACGAAGATAAATTTACCAGCGCCGTTCTGCGCCCAAAGAGCATGAACTACTCTGGTATCTATGAACCATTTCGGACGAGAATGAAGGAGGATCTTTACATGCGTACCACCTATATGGCTAAGCCAAGTGAAGTTGAACGCAAATGGCATATCATCGATGCCGAAGGCAAAACGTTGGGCCGTTTGGCAAGCGAAGCTGCTGCACTCATTCGCGGCAAACACAAACCAGAATTTACACCTCATGTTGACGGCGGAGACTTCGTCATCGTAATCAATGCAGAGAAAATCACTCTAACAGGAAACAAAATGGAGAACAAGAAGTACTATCGTCACTCCCAGCACACAGGTGGTCTTAAAGTGACGGTTGCTCAAGACCTTCTGAAAACAAGACCTGAGCGCATGATCGAATCTGCCGTTCACGGCATGCTTCCAAAAACTCGCCAAGGTGAGAAAATGAAGCTGAGATTGAAAGCATATGCGGGTACTGAGCATCCACATGCAGCACAAAAACCTGAAGTTTACGAACTTCGCGGATAATTAAAAGGGAGGACAGTTTCATGGCAAAAGTACAATACTATGGGACAGGTCGTCGTAAACATTCGGTAGCTCGTGTTCGCCTTGTACCGGGTGAAGGACGCATTGTCATCAATAAACGTGATATCAATGACTACTTCGGTTTGGAAACTCTCAAACTGATCGTTAAACAACCACTTAATTTGACTGAAACAACTTCAAGCTACGACGTGATCGTTATTGCTCACGGCGGAGGTATTTCTGGTCAAGCCGGAGCAATCCGCCACGGTATTTCCCGCGCTCTGCTCAAAGCAGATCCGGAATTCCGTCCTGCGCTTAAGAAAGCAGGCTTCTTGACTCGTGACCCACGCATGAAAGAGCGTAAGAAATACGGTCTTAAAGCGGCTCGTCGTGCACCACAATTCTCGAAACGTTAATATCAACGTTTACAGCCTGTTCCAGTTATTCTGGAACAGGCTGTTTTTTATGCTAATAAATGACCTAGTGAGTGTAAGTGCATGTTTAAGTTGATATTTTGACTAAACTGATATGATGTATTAGATCTATTCGATAAGTAAACTCAGCTCTTGCTTGTAAGCAGGAGCTTTTTTCTTTTGTTCATATTGACATATTGTTAAAAAGTTCTATACTTTAAATTATAATTCAAATCTGTTTAGTAGGATTATTTCCTTGTTTATGTAAGTTTAACGCGAGGGGGACAAAATTGATGAATTTATTGGAAAAAGAACAGTTGATTCAGACGAAAGCGGAAGAGTTCGAGAATGCATCGGCTGAAGAGGTAATAGCTTGGGCGATACAGACGTTTCCGAATATCACGTTTGCCTGCAGCTTCGGAGCAGAGGATGTTGTTCTGGTCGACATGGTGCAAAAAATCAGTCCATCGACGGACATATTCTATTTGGATACGGACTTTCACTTTAAAGAAACCTACGAAACGCGCGATAAGATGGTTTCCAAGTACAATCTTGAATTTGTTCGTGTATCTCCGCTAATTACGCCGGAGGAGCAGGCGGCTCAGCATGGGGAGGAACTATGGAAAAGCGATCCGAATGCCTGCTGCAACATCCGTAAGGTAGAGCCGTTAACCCGAGTATTGTCCGGATACGATGCCTGGATCACGGGGATACGCCGCGATCAGGCACCTACTCGTGCCAATGCGAAAAAAGTAGAGTACGATACGAAATTCGGTCTGGTTAAATTTAATCCGCTAGCGAGCTGGACATCCGAGGATGTATGGGACTACATCCGGGCTAACAATGTGCTGTATAACCCGCTGCATGATCAGAATTATCCGAGTATCGGTTGCGAGTACTGCACAAGACCCGTTATGCCGGGAGAAGATCCGCGGGCAGGACGATGGTCAGGATCAGAAAAGACAGAATGCGGACTTCATAAATAATAGGGCACGGTACACATATTAGGTACAGGGAGCGATGGAAATGACAGCAATTTTGCCGCACGGTGGCAAACTGGTAAACCGGATTGTCTCAGGTGAGGAAAGAGAGAGGCTGCTCGCATCTGCGAAGGAGCTTCCAACGATTTTGATTAACGCATGGACGATTTCCGATTTAGATCTGATCGGTGTCGGCGCATTTTCTCCGCTGGAAGGATTCTTGAACAAAGAAGATTATGAATCCGTGGTTCATAAGATGAGACTGGCGGACGGCACGGTATGGAGCATTCCGATTACCTTATCGGTAAGCGAAGAGCAGGCTAAGCAATTAGAAATCTCCAAGCGAGTAGCCTTAGTAGGTGAAAAGGATAGTGTTGTATACGGACTTCTGAATGTACAGAGTGTATACAAGGTGGATCAAGCCGAAGAAGCCAGGAATGTATTTAAGACGGAAGATATGGAGCATCCAGGTGTAGCTAAGCTATTTGAACGCTCGCCTTATTACGTAGGCGGTTCGGTACAGGTGCTGAATCGACCGCAACCGGAACGTTTTGGCGAGTTTTACTTCGATCCGGCGGACACGCGGCGTTTATTTGCCGAGAAGGGCTGGAGAACCGTAGTTGGATTCCAGACACGTAACCCGGTGCATCGCGCGCATGAATATATCCAGAAGAGCGCGATGGAAATCGTGGATGCGCTGTTCTTGAATCCGTTAGTCGGAGAAACGAAGTCGGATGACGTTCCAGCAGATGTACGGATGAAGAGCTATCTCACATTGCTGGAGAATTATTACCCTGCTGACCGTACCTTCCTTGGGGTATTCCCGGCTGCTATGCGTTATGCGGGGCCGCGAGAAGCGATATTCCATGCGATGGTTCGCAAAAACTACGGCTGCACTCATTTTATTGTTGGTCGCGATCATGCGGGTGTTGGTGATTATTACGGAACTTATGAAGCGCAAGAAATTTTCTTGAATTTCACGCCGGAAGAGCTAGGGATCTCCCCATTATTCTTCGAGCACAGCTTCTTCTGTACGACATGCGGCAATATGGCTTCCAGTAAAACCTGCCCGCATCCGAAGGAATCTCATTTGACTTTGTCCGGAACGAAGGTAAGAGCATTGTTGCGCGACGGCGTATGCCCGCCGCCAGAGTTTACTAGACCGGAGGTAGCTAAAGTATTGATCGAGGGCATGAGTCATCAGGTCATCATTTAATGCCATAATTTGATATGAGGTATATTTGTCCACCTCGTCCCATATAGATGATTAGAATCATTATGGGTGCGGAGGTGGCTTTTTTATGGGCTCACGAGATAAAGTGACGCTATGGATTTCCATAGGTCATATCAAAAAGCTGATGCTCGGCCTCGCTTTGCTGGGCATGCTCTGGGGGATCGCGTTCTATGAAGTTCCAGCAAGGAATGCTTGGAATTATTGGAGCCTGCCCTTGGCAGGAGTGACCGTAGCCCTGGATGCGGGCCATGGTGGACCGGATGGCGGAGCGGTAAGTCGGCAGGGCCTTATTGAGAAGGATATTAATTTGGCTGTGGCTCTCTATTTACGGGATTATTTGCAGCAAGCTGGTGCTATTGTTGTCATGACTAGAGAAGATGATCGGGACTTGGCTGATGAAGGAACGAAAGGCTATAGCAAACGAAAAACCGAGGACTTGAAGCGGCGAGTTCGTTTTATAGAAGAGAAGCAAGCGAAGCTGTTAGTCAGCATTCATATGAACAGCGTGCCGTCCAGCCGATGGAGCGGAGCGCAAACCTTCTTTACTTCGGCGAATGAGAACAGCTATGATTTAGCCTATCTCATTCAGGAGGAGCTCATACGGAACTTGGAGAATAGCGATCGCGTTGCAAAGCAGAACGACAAGACAGTCTATATGCTGGAGGCCGTAAAAGTTCCTGCAGCACTTGTCGAGGTCGGCTTTTTGTCCCATCCAGGGGAAGCGGCAATGCTCGGTAATGAGCAGTACCAGCGTAAAGTAGCCGCATCGATCTATCAGGGAATTCTAAGATATAGCTCTGGCGAGAAGGGAAAAAGGGCAAATGAGAGCGGAGAGTGATATAATATACATAATTTAAATTAAGCAACACGATATGATACGAAGTCGAGGTGTTGTCATTGTTATCCAAGGAGCATATTCAAGCGGCCTTGCGCCCTATTGCCGAGCCAACATTGAAACGAAGCTTGGTGGAGCTGCAATGGATTCGCGATATGATGGTGAAAGAGGATCGTGTTTCTCTGACGGTAGTTTGCCTGGAGAAGGATGATGAAGAGACGCGTAAGCTGCTAGAGCAGGAAATTCGCGATCGTCTAGCGGGTGCCGGGGTCAGTCATGTACATATCAGATTCCGGGAGGCGTCCGAACGGGAACGTGAGGAGGTCGCTGGCGGACAGGAAATGAAAGAAAGCAGAGGAACGGAAGAGCCTTCCGATGATGAGGTGCTGCAAAAAGGACATGCTGCAGGCCTGGGGAATCTGCCGATCCTTGATCCGAAGGCCGGTGTAAAGTTTATTGCTATCGCCAGCGGTAAGGGCGGCGTAGGTAAGTCTACCGTAACCGTGAATTTAGCGGTTGCGCTTGCACGGCTCGGACAACGTGTCGGATTAATTGATGCAGATATGTACGGCTTCAGCGTGCCTGATATGATGGGCATTGAGGAAGTGCCTAACATCGATGAGGGAGCGATAATTCCTGTAGAACGCTTTGGCGTTAAGGTCATGTCGATGGGCTTCTTTATTCGAGAGAATAATCCGGTCATTTGGCGCGGACCTATGCTGGGGAAAATGCTCCGGCAATTTTTCGTTGACGTGGAGTGGGGAGAACTCGACTACGTGCTGCTTGATCTGCCGCCAGGAACCGGAGATATAGCGCTTGATGTGCATCAGATGATTCCGCACAGCCGCGAAATCATCGTGACGACGCCGCACGCAACCGCCGCTTTCGTTGCCGCACGCGCGGGAGCGATGGCATTGAAGACCGATCATGAGATACTTGGCGTAGTTGAGAATATGGCTTACTATCAGTGCTCGGGCTGCGAACAAAAGGATTATATTTTTGGACGAGGTGGCGGGGCGCGTCTCGCGGAGACGCTGCACACGGGATTGCTCGCGCAAATTCCGGTAGGCGCACCGGACAATCATCCTGCCGAGCCTGACTTCTCGCCATGTGTTTACAAGCAAGACAGTGCAATTGGTCAAATATATGACGAGATTGCCCAGCAAGTCATGGATAAATATGCAAAGGACTGACCGATATAGGTCAGTCTTTTTTTGTACTTACATAGGCGCATTGATCCGAAGCTGGTGATGAAATCTATACGGCTATCCACCGCTACCGCTTTCTCCGCCACCACCACCGCCGGAGCCGCCGCCTTGTCCCCCTTGGCTGCCACCACTACTTTGACCGGAAGAAGGTTCCTTCTCCAGCTTAGGCTGTAGTTGCTCTTGCACGACTGTCTTTAACAGCTCCATCACCTGCATTTTAAATAACGGGCTCTGCATCGCCTCTTGCATGACTGTCATGGACTGTTTGCGGAAGTCAGAGGTTTGGGTAAGATCCAGGAACATCTTCATGACCTCAGGCGACTTCATGATTTCACTGATTGATTTTTGATACGTCGGATCTTTAATTAATTGCATGTGCAGCTCTTTATTCTGCGAATTGATTACTTTGGCGAAATCACCGGCGAATTTAGGATCGGTCATTATTTTTTCAAACTCTTTTTTATATTCCGGAGAAGTGATGGTTTCCTTTACTGCCATGCGAACCTGTTCGGAGGTCTGAGTAGGCAGGATCATTTTGATCCCCATGCTGCCGCCGCCCGATCCAGAACCTTTGGAGCTACTAGAGCCTGATTCCTCAGAGCTGCCGCCCGAAGATCCAGAACTGCTGCCTTCACCACTGCCCGATTCGGAGCTGGAACCTCCGGATTGTCCCTCGCTGCTCTCGGATGGGGGGGAGCTCAGTGCTTCATAGATCGCTTTCTTTCCTTCATCGGTCTTAAGTATGTCAATCATCATGGACTTGGTTTCTTTATATCCCCCGCCTTGGGAAGAAGAGGAGCTTTGTTCAGAACCGCAAGCCGTCAGCGGAAGTGTACAAATACATATAAGGCATATCCATCGATAATTCAGCCACTTCATGGTTCCTTCCTCCTTCATCATCATCGCTGTTTGTAGTATGCGGACGTGAAATAGGAATTATCCCCTTGAAAAGCATGGTGTTTTACCGGAATCGTTGGTAAAATAATTCGTTAGTGGGGGTGTGAGGTCTTGAATTTAAAAAATTGGTTGTATTTGTTCTGGACCACGTTGCTGGTCGGAGCAGTTGGATCGTTAGCCGTCGGTTTAATTCTGCAATGGACGGATACCGTGCAATTAAACGGCGCAGTAGATTTTTTGGTGAACGTTGGCATTTTGCTCGGAGTAGGCATTATGGTTAGCGTATATTCCCAGATGGGCTTTTTTGCTTATTTGATGATCAACTATATGGGAACGGGCGTATTCTCTAGAAGAACCTGGCAGTATGTGCAAATCGTGCTCACTGCGCTAGCGCTGCTTGAGCTGATGTTCTTCCGGACGTTTGTCGGTGAGGGGCAGGGCGGCAACTCGGATATCATTCTCAGCGTTATTATACTTATTGTGGCTTGTGCCGTAGCTTTTTATAAGGCCAAGCTTACCAATGGAACCGCGTGGATTCCAACCTTGTTCTTCATGATCGCCGTGACGATTGTAGAAATGATCGGTGTGCTTAAGATCGGTGTTAATGCGGCGACAGCCTGGATCGTTGCTCCTCTCTTGGCTTGCAATGCTTTCCAGATACTGATTCTGCACAAAGTGTTAAAGCCTGCTGGTTCTGCTGCGCCTGCACAGAGCCCGCAATAAGGGGCGAGGAAGCAAAGGAAAGCTCAGTACTATGCTGGGCTTTTTGTTTTAGGAAAAATAAAGAAAAAGACTCCCGTCAAGCGGAAGTCGATCCAAGCTTTCCATCGTCTTACTGAGTCGGCTACATGCCGGCAGCCAAATCAATTTGCTCCTGAATCCAGGCTTGATCCCTGACTTGGACGCCTTTGACTCCGGCTTCCTGAAGGAGATCAGAGACAGTGACGAACTCATATCCTTTTTTGCGCAGCTCATCAATAATTGTTGGGAGAGCTTCGTGCGTCTGCTTGACTGAGTCGCTGGCATGCAATAAAACGATATCACCTGGATGTGCTTTATTGACTACCCGATTGACGATTGTGTCAACGCCTTTGTTCATCCAATCCTGAGAATCGGTATCCCATTGAATTACTTTGTAACCAAGAGTGCTGGCAATTTTCAAGACGCGTTTATCAAAATCCCCGTTTGGCAGGCGGAGCAAGGTTGGTGATTTTCCAGTTAAATCGGTTAAAATAGAGTGAGCTGTCGTAATTTGTCTCTTGATTTCTTCGTCATCGAGTTCACTGTAATTGACGTGCTTATGGCCGTGACTGCCAATTTCAAAGCCTTGCTGTTGAATGGCCTTGACGATTTCCGGGTGGCTCTTGCTCCATGGGGAAGATAGGAAAAAGGTCGCCTTTGTTACCTCCTTCTCTTTCAGGACTTGAAGAATCGGCTCTGTTCTCGTATCCCCCCAGCTGATATCAAAAGTCAATGCAATGACCTTCTTATTCGTGGATACACTATAAATGGCCGAAGTATTGCTCTCTTCAGAGAATACCGTGATGTTCCCTTTCTCTACATAGACTACACCTACTGCAAATAGGGCCGCAGCGAAGACAAATAAGAATCGTTTGATCTTTTTTCCATTGAGGACGTAGAAGAAATTATTCATAAGTTATGCCCCTCTCGTATCAAATAAATTTGTCCATTGTTACAATATATGCTCGTACCTTCAGGAAATATTCCCGCTCTTGTCCGGAGGCAGGGGGAGATCATTAATAACTTATATAATAGGAGGAACAAATGTCATTTCGTCGCTTTATTCAGGATCTGATTCAATATCGGGTGATGATATTCGTTGCACTTGGACTTTTTATCGCAGGAATTATTATGGGAGTAGTCCTTACGGATGAACTCAGTGCGCTAATAGCCCCGCAAATAGAAGCGCTGCAAGAGGTGAGCGGGAAATTGTCGAACTCATCTTCACCGGAGCTGAGCTTCTTTATATTTATCTTTTTAAATAATGCCGTGAAAAGTTTATTCATTATGGGGTTAGGCGCGCTGTTCGGCTTTATGCCGATTGTGTTCTTGGTCATGAATGGGATGGTATTGGGATTTTTGGTTCATGCGGCCTCGGCTCAAGGGGCTAACATGTTCGATTTGATCGTGAAAGGATTGCTGCCGCACGGGATTATAGAAATTCCAGCGATTGTGGTTGCCGCTGCTTACGGGCTGCAGTTTGGTTATTTGGTGATGAAAAGCTTGGGAGAGCTTGGCGCCAGGGATCGTCATGAGCGCAGCGTGAAGTGGGGAATGTTTTTTCGGACGGCGGGAACAGCAGCCATCTGGATTACGGTGGCCTTATTGGTCGCGGCTATGATCGAAAGTACGATTACATTTCATTTGGTTAAAACATAAAAATTATATAAGCATTCATATTTTTCCTAAAAATTGTGCATACCATTAAAGCGGTTCAAAAGACCGAGTTTCTTATTTTGTAAAAAAGGTTAATCATCGTTAACCAACAGAGATGAGTTTCAAGATTTTGAATTTTAAGGGAAATATTGAAATTCATCTTGGTCAAATAGGGGCTGGGAGCATAGTGCCATCAAATCCTGCACCAATCGTAACTTAGTTGAAAGAGGAGCTGTGAGCCATGTTGGGTATGTTATTTAATGAAAAAGAATGCAAGGAACTTGATTATGTACTTCGTAAGGAACTAGATGAGATGCTGCTGGATATGAGCGACAATCGTCTTGATCAGGATATCAGACATGCGATTGCGAATCGATACAAGACTGTATTTCGAATGTATGCTCGGTTTGCCCCCTCGAAAGAACTCTCCAAATATGCACGAAGAGCAAGTTTCCCACAAGCAAGACAATAAGATTACAAAGGGTATTGACTTAAGAGTGGCAATTGTGATAAATTATCAATCGTGCCTCTTTTGAGGGACGGGATAGGGTCGTAAGAGTTTTATAAAGGAATTAAAAAAGTTTCAAAAAAACTCTTGCGAAAACCTAGCTGAGTATGTTATATTATAAAAGTCGCCGCTGAAACATGGCGACGCGCGAGAAGTGAAGTTGATCTTTGAAAACTGAACAACGAGTGAGCGGGTTTCACGGAAGTGAAATCTAAAAATAGAGTCAGATGCAAATCTGATCTCGTCAGATTCAAAATGAGCAAGTCAAACACTTAGCTGAAAGAGAAATTGCCTTCGGGTAAAACTTCCTTTCACCTTTAATGGAGAGTTTGATCCTGGCTCAGGACGAACGCTGGCGGCGTGCCTAATACATGCAAGTCGAGCGAAGTTATTTTGGAAGCTTGCTTCCGAAATAACTTAGCGGCGGACGGGTGAGTAATACGTAGGCAACCNCAGGTAGGCGAGAAGAGAATTCTAAGGCGCGCGGAAGAACTCTCGTTAAGGAACTCGGCAAAATGACCCCGTAACTTTGGGAGAAGGGGTGCCCCGGTAGTGTGAATAGCACGAGGGGGCCGCAGTGAAAAGGCCCAAGCGACTGTTTAGCAAAAACACAGGTCTGTGCGAAGCCGTAAGGCGAAGTATACGGGCTGACGCCTGCCCGGTGCTGGAAGGTTAAGGGGAGCGGTTAGGGAGTAATCCCGAAGCTGTGAACCGAAGCCCCAGTAAACGGCGGCCGTAACTATAACGGTCCTAAGGTAGCGAAATTCCTTGTCAGGTAAATTCTGACCCGCACGAATGGCGTAACGACTTGGGCGCTGTCTCAACGAGAGATCCGGTGAAATTTTAATACCTGTGAAGATGCAGGTTACCCGCGACAAGACGGAAAGACCCCATGGAGCTTTACTACAGCTTGATATTGAACTTTGATGCGATTTGTACAGGATAGGTGGGAGCCTAGGAATCCGGAGCGCCAGCTTCGGTGGAGGCATCGTTGGGATACCACCCTGATCGTATCGAAGTTCTAACCTAGGACCGTGACCCGGTTCGGGGACAGTGTCAGGCGGGTAGTTTGACTGGGGCGGTCGCCTCCTAAAGAGTAACGGAGGCGCCCCAAGGTTCCCTCAGAATGGTTGGAAATCATTCGTAGAGTGCAAAGGCAAAAGGGAGCTTGACTGCGAGACTGACAAGTCGAGCAGGGACGAAAGTCGGGCTTAGTGATCCGGTGGTACCGCATGGAAGGGCCATCGCTCAACGGATAAAAGCTACCCTGGGGATAACAGGCTTATCTCCCCCAAGAGTCCACATCGACGGGGAGGTTTGGCACCTCGATGTCGGCTCATCGCATCCTGGGGCTGAAGTAGGTCCCAAGGGTTGGGCTGTTCGCCCATTAAAGCGGTACGCGAGCTGGGTTCAGAACGTCGTGAGACAGTTCGGTCCCTATCTGTCGTGGGCGTAGGAAATTTGAGAGGAGCTGTCCTTAGTACGAGAGGACCGGGATGGACGCACCGCTGGTGCACCAGTTGTTCCGCCAGGAGCATAGCTGGGTAGCTACGTGCGGATGGGATAAACGCTGAAAGCATCTAAGCGTGAAGCCCTCCTCAAGATGAGATTTCCCAATTTAGTAAGACCCCTTGAAGACGACGAGGTTGATAGGCCTGAGGTGGAAGTGCAGCAATGTATGGAGCTGACAGGTACTAATCGGTCGAGGGCTTATCCAATTCCCTATATGAAGTAGGGCTAACACGCAAATGGTTGTTTCGTATCCAGTTTTCAGGTGATCAAACATCTGAAATGCAGTTTAAGCTGCATGTTTGTTCTAAGGTCTGATATTTTGCTGTAGCAGATCGAAGAAGTGAATGCAGTGCAAAAATCACGTTTGGTGGCAATGGCGGAGGGGTTCCACACGTACCCATCTCGAACACGACCGTTAAGCCCTCCAGCGCCGATGGTACTTGGACCGCAGGGTCCTGGGAGAGTAGGACGTCGCCAAGCGGATGTTCCCTGATAGCTCAGTCGGTAGAGCACTCGACTGTTAATCGAGTTGTCACAGGTTCGAGTCCTGTTCGGGGAGCCATTTGCTCTCATAGCTCAGTAGGTAGAGTGCATCCATGGTAAGGATGAGGTCACCGGTTCGATCCCGGTTGAGAGCTCCACTGTCTTTGCTTTGTGCAGTAAATAATCCGGCCCGTTGGTCAAGGGGTTAAGACACCTCCCTTTCACGGAGGTAACAGGGGTTCGAATCCCCTACGGGTCACCACTATCTTTAATGCTACGAGCAGGGTATGAGAAGCCCTTAAGGGTTCGTCGGAGCATGAGCGTCGTTAGCAATAACATCGCAGTCTCGAACGAAGTAAGAGTATCCCCTACGGGTCACTACTACTTTTATTAGCATCAGGTGAGGATGAGAGTCCCGCAGGTGGCAAGACCACTGCCTACATACGGAGGCTTAGCTCAGCTGGGAGAGCATCTGCCTTACAAGCAGAGGGTCAGCGGTTCGATCCCGTTAGCCTCCACCATTAGAAATTTTATTGGGGATTAGCCAAGCGGTAAGGCAACGGACTTTGACTCCGTCATTCATAGGTTCGAATCCTATATCCCCAGCCATTTGTATGAGCCATTAGCTCAGTTGGTAGAGCACCTGACTTTTAATCAGGGTGTCGAAGGTTCGAGTCCTTCATGGCTCACTTTTAAGAAATGCGCGTGTGGCGGAATTGGCAGACGCACTAGACTTAGGATCTAGCGTCTTCGGATGTGGGGGTTCAAGTCCCTCCACGCGCACCAAGTTTTGCGGACGTGGCTCAGCGGTAGAGCATCGCCTTGCCAAGGCGAGGGTCGCGGGTTCGATTCCCGTCGTCCGCTCCATATGAATATGCGCCCTTAGCTCAGCTGGATAGAGCGTTTGACTACGAATCAAAAGGTCGGGAGTTCGAATCTCTCAGGGCGTGCCATTTATTCTTAATACATCATTATCGGGACGTAGCTCAGCTTGGTAGAGCACCTGGTTTGGGACCAGGGGGTCGCATGTTCAAATCGTGTCGTCCCGACCATAATGATGCGGGTGTAGTTCAATGGTAGAACTCCAGCCTTCCAAGCTGGTAGCGTGGGTTCGATTCCCATCACCCGCTCCATAAATAAACAATACTGCCTTGTTGGCAGTTTTTTTGTTTTATAGCGGCTAGAGAAAAGAATCGACAATGGTTCGGCCGTCCGTGCAAGCTGTATGATCCATCCGCGATGATCGTGAATCATTGGAGTTACAGCAGCCTAAAATATCGTTGCTGGATAATTGGATAGAGAATAAGAATAGCCCTGTTACCACGACGGTAGCAGGGTTGCTTTTTTACAGATTTATCTTGTTAACAACAGTTTATTGTTTGGGAGATATCCCATCCATAATGAGTTGAATCGTATCGCGAATTTCCTGCTCTTCGTCCCAGGATTCATCAGGGAAGATGAGAAAGCGAGTAATAAACAGCCCAACCATCGCAGATGCGCTAAATCGCAGCAGGGAAGGCGTAGGCATCTCAATGATTTGCCCTTTATCCTTGAAATGCTCGACAATTTCACTAAATCTTTGGAACACTTTGCTGCCGATATGCTTTTTGAATTCATTTTGCAGTACAGGTTGAAAAGGAATTTCCTGCAGCAAAATTTTGATGATTTTAAGATGCTTTCGCGCGAAATTTATGCGGTTGACCGCCACTGCGTAAAGAAAATCCTCGATCGTCGGGTAATTCGACTCCAGCACCTCTTTGAAGTCATTCCAGACAAAGGGAGCGATGAGCCTAGTCATCATCGGGGAGACGATAGACATGAGCAGGTCCTTCTTTGTTTTATAGTGGCGAAAGATCGTCCCTTCGGCTACTCCTGCCATCTGGGCGATTTCGCTGGTGGAGGAGGCTGCGTATCCCTTCTCGGCAAAAATCTCCACTGCAGCCTGAATAATTTTAATTTGCTTCTCTGTCAGTTTGCCTTCATCTATTTTAACGATTTCCTGAATCCATTGTTCTAACGAATCTTGTTGGTGCATCGAATGTATCCTCCTGAAAAGCAGTGAAATTGCGAATGAGCATTTACGAATGAAATAACATTACGAATGACATCGTCATACTACTTAAATAGTATCATAAGCCTTGAAAGAATGTTATATTTTGCGGTGCTTGCGCAAAGCCGCGATGTTCAGGAGTATAAACAATACAGAGAATCCCGCCAGTACAATAACGTTCCCGGCAATCGCATCCCAGCCCTTGCCGCGAATCATTACATCGCTTAAGGCGTTCGTTCCATAAGTCAGTGGCATGATGAGCCCGAGCTTCTGAAGCCAAGCGGGGAGAGTCTCAAGGGGAAACAAGCCGGACAAGAAGAGCTGTGGAACGATAATCAAGGGAATAAACTGAATCATCTGCAGTTCATTGTTGGCGTAAGCCGACAGCAGTGTGCCAAGAGTTAAAGCAGTCATCGACAATAATAACGTTAGCAGAAGGACGTAAACAAAGGCTCCGGTCATTAGTATGCCGAGCACCTTAATGCAGAACCAGGAGATCAGCAGCGCCTGTATGATCGTAAAAATACCAAAGCCTCCGATATACCCAAGAACCAGCTCCCAGCGACGCAGAGGGGTCGATAAGAGGCGCTCCAGCGTACCGGTGGTACGTTCACGGAGGAAGGAGACACCCGAGATTAGGAAAACGAAAAAGAAGATAAAAAAACCGATTAAAATCGGCCCGAATTGATCGATTGCGGTCATGTTCTCCGAACCGTGCAAGTACGTAATATTCAATTTTTCTGTATTCATGTCGGGCTGGAGGCCCTCACCTAATTTTTGCAGCAGCATAATGACCGCTTTATTTACGGAAGGATCACTGCCCTCCAGCACTATCTGCAGGCTAGCGCCTCCGAGTGTCACAATGGCATCGATATTGCGATCATCCAAGGCCTGTTCTGCAGCTTCTAGACTCTCATAGTTAATCACGATGGCTTGCTGCTGTTCCATTTGATCAACAAGTATATCCGGAACTCTGACGACTCCGATATTAGATTCGTATTCCGAACCGTTGAAAACTAAGTTCATTAAAGAAAGCACAATGAGCGGAGCGAAAAGCAGAAGGGCAAGTGTTCTTTTGTCACGTCGAAATTGTCGTAAAATCCGCAGCATAATGGCCCAAATTCTCATGACTGAACACCTCCATAATGAATAAAGGCTTCTTCGATCGTAGTTTTCCCTGATTGCTCTATAAGCGCTGCTGGTGTATCGATGGCAATTAAATGTCCATCTCGGATCATGCCAAGGCGATCGCATTTTTCCGCTTCATCCATAACATGTGTCGTCATAACAATCGTCGTACCTTTGGCGTTTAGAGCTTTGAGTTCTGTCCAGATCGCTTGCCGCAGCAGGGGATCAATTCCTACGGTAGGCTCGTCTAAGACAAGCAGGGGAGGCTCGTGGAGTAGAGCAATGGCCAGCGAAAGCCTTCGTTTCATCCCTCCGGAATATTGATGAACCTTCTTATGTAGATGATCCTGTAGAGCAACGACCTCCATGACTGCAGAAATGCGTTGTTTGCGCCGCGCTCCTCTCAGGCCATATAGAGCGGCGTAGAAATCCAGGTTCTCCAAGGCGCTGAGCTCGTTATATAAAGCATCTGCCTGAGCCATGTACCCGATTTTTGATAAAATAGACAGGTTAGGCATAGGCGTATTAAATACTTCTATGCTTCCAGACGTAGTTTCATCGATGCCCGTGAGCAATTTGACGAGCGTTGTCTTTCCTGACCCGGAGGGGCCTAGCAAGCCAAAGGTTTCTGCGGGAATGACTTCAAGCGAAATATGTTCCAGTACGATTTTCTTGTTAAACTGTTTCGAGGCATCGTTAACTTGGATCAGGGGGCTGCTTCGAGCCATGGTGATTTCTCCTTTGTCCAATTAATGAGTGAGTACTCACTTCTAACTATAATTCTAATAAATAGTAATGTAAAGAATATGATTGAAAAGTTTTGTAGGATGAAAAGTGTTGAATAATGCTGAATTGTGTCATTTTCGCCGAAATATACTATTGCATTTTATTGCTTCACCGTGATAAGGTAAGTAATGGATTCTATGAATGTGTAATCTAAGTAATTACGGTTATGATGCATAATTATAAATATTTTTATGTAAAAATCTTGCCCCGTTAGGGCGATTATACTTTTATATGTATAAAAAGTCGTTAGAGGCTAGCAGCTACCTAAATTTTTCTGAAACTACTTTACAATAAAGTGGAGATTTTCAGAACAGTTTATTGTATGATAGTAGGAAGGCTTTAGAAAGACGGAATAGGGATGAAATGGGGGAGAAACATGACTGAATTAACAGTGACCGCAGGCAAAAGCAATTCAAACAACCTGCTTCGGCGCGACATCCGTTTTTTGGGCAATATTCTAGGAGAGGTCCTGGTTCATCAGGGCGGTAACGAGCTCTTAGATATTGTCGAGAAGATTCGTGAAGCCAGTAAATCGCTGCGGGCTGTATTTTTACCGGAATTGCATGATGAATTTAAAGATATGATTAATTCTCTTGAACCCGAAATTCGTCACCAAGTAATCCGTGCATTCGCTATTTATTTTCAACTGGTCAACATTGCGGAGCAGAACCATCGAATTCGCCGGAGAAGAGACTTGGAACGGTCAGCGGGCGAATCGGTTCAATCAGGTTCGATTGAAGCCTCTGTAAGGGATCTGAAGGAACGTGGATTTAATTATGCGGAGGCTCAGGAGATTCTGGAAGGAATGTCTTTGGAACTAGTGATGACGGCTCACCCGACGGAAGCGATGCGCCGGGCCATCCTGGACATTCATAAGCGGATTGCCGACGATGTCATGCAACTGGACAATCCAACGCTAACCTTCCGTGAGCGGGAACAACTCCGAGAGAAGCTGCTTATCGAAGTAATTACACTTTGGCAAACTGATGAATTGCGGGATCGCAAACCAACGGTTATCGATGAAGTGCGCAATGGAATGTACTATTTCCATGAAACGCTGTTCCAGGTGCTGCCTGAAGTATATTTAGAATTAGAGAGATGCTTGAGCAAGTACTATCCAGAGCATTTATGGCATGTACCTACCTATCTGCGTTTTGGGTCGTGGATCGGCGGAGACCGAGACGGCAACCCATCCGTAACGGCCGATGTGACATGGCAGACGCTAAAAATGCAGCGCAAGCTCGTTGTACGGGAGTACCAGCGTTATCTGGCAGAGCTATTTAAGCATCTAAGCTTTAGCACGACCATCGTGGATGTTACGAATGAGTTGGAAGCTTCGATCCAAAGGGATCGTCTACAGGTTACTTTGCACAAGACGCCGCAGTGGCTCAACGAGAAGGAGCCTTATCGGGTAAAACTTACTTATATGACGGAGAAGCTGCATAACTTGCTGGATGATTCCAAGAAGGGGACTCCGGAGCGTTATTCGGACGTTAGGGAGCTCATTAAAGATCTGAAAATTATCGACCGCAGCTTGCGTCACCATTATGCAGATTACGTTGCTGATACACATATTCAGAAGATGATCCGTCAAGTAGAACTGTTTGGTTTCCATACGGCAACACTGGATATTCGCCAGCATAGTCAGGAACACGAGAACGCGATGACGGAAATATTGGCGAACATGAACATCGTCAGCAACTACGCTGAATTGCAGGAAGAAGAGAAGATTAAGCTGCTTGAACGACTGCTCAACGATCCTCGTCCTCTAACTTCCCCTTATCAGGAATATAGCGAGAGTACTACAGAGTGTCTGAATGTATACCGCACCGTATTTCGCGCCCAGCAGGAATTCGGAAATCAGTGTATCACCAGCTACTTGATTAGTATGACGGAAGCAGCAAGCGACATTCTGGAAGTTATGGTCTTCTCGAAAGAAGTAGGCTTGTTCCGCAAGGAAGCGGATGGCACGGTTATCTGTACACTTCAATCCGTCCCGCTGTTCGAGACGATCGATGATCTTCATGCTGCACCTGGAATTATGAGCACTTTGTTCAGCATGCCGATCTATCGCCAGTCGGTAGCAGCGATGAATGATCTGCAGGAAATAATGCTTGGTTATTCCGATAGCAATAAAGACGGCGGAGTAGTGACGGCAAACTGGGAGCTGCGGGTCGCCTTGAAGCAGATTACTGCTGCCGCTAATGAGTACGGTGTGAAGCTGAAGTTCTTCCATGGACGCGGCGGGGCGCTGGGACGCGGAGGAATGCCGCTGAACCGTAGCATTCTGGTTCAACCGGCAGAGACGATCAGCGGAGGCATCAAGATTACGGAGCAGGGCGAAGTCATATCCTCTCGTTACTCCTTGAAAGGCATCGCTTATCGCAGTTTGGAGCAGGCTACCTCAGCCTTGATTAGAGCGGCGATTAATGCCAAGCTTCATCAAGATAACGATGAGAATGAACAAAAATGGGAAGAGATTAGTGCGGGTATTTCTGAGACTTCATTGAAAAAGTATCAGGACTTGGTATTCCGTGAGCCGGATTTCCTGAAATACTTCAAGGAATCTACACCTCTTCTGGAAGTCGGCGAACTGAATATCGGATCCAGACCATCGAAACGCAAAAATAGCGATCGTTTTGAGGATCTACGTGCTATTCCATGGGTGTTCGCCTGGACGCAGAGCAGGTATCTGTTCCCGGCCTGGTATGCGGCTGGAACGGGATTGTACCAGTTCTACCAGGATAATGAAGATAATCTAAAAGTGCTGCAAGAAATGTATGAGAACTTCTCCTTCTTCCGTTCGGTCATCGACACGCTTCAATTTGCGATCGTCAAAGCCGATCTGGTCATCGCCAAAGAGTACGCTGCGATGTGCGGTGATGATGAAGTGAGAGATCGCATTTTCAAACAGATCGAAGAGGAATTCTACTTGACGAAGGATATGATTCTGAAGATTACGGGACAAACGGATATTCTGGATCATAATCCGGGACTCCAGGAATCCATTCGCCAGCGTAATCCTTATATCGATCCGTTAAGCTATCTGCAGGTACAACTGCTTAGCGAGCTCCGCGCAATTCGTGAGAAGGATCAAGATGATCCGATTCTATTGCGTGAGGTATTGCTTACCATTAATGGAATTGCCGCCGGTCTTAGAAATACGGGCTGATGACGACGATATACAATTACAACAAACAAGCCGGAAACCTCTTATGATGAGGGCCGGTTTGTTTTTATTTACAGATATTTCAAAAAGTCGGCATTTGGAAGGCTGACATGACAGCATATCTTGCTTTTTGGACAAACATGAATTAACATTTGGAATGAAGTGCCGACGGCAAAGATGCCACGTTATTACGAGGCGCCGATGGCCGGACAGGCAGGGTGAAAAAATTGAAGCCCGTCCATGGATCTGGGGGAAATTCAATGGTAGATCATTTTGATGTGAGATTAGTGAAGCTAGCCCGCCAAGGGGATCAGGAATCTTTTGCCGACCTTGTGGATTTATATAAGGATAAAATATTTCATCTGGCCTACCGTATGTTGTCGAACCGTCATGAGGCGGAGGACATCGTGCAGGAGACTTTTTTACGTGTCTACAAAAATTGGCATCGCTATGATGAGAAGCAGAAGTTTTCCACGTGGCTGTACCGGATTGCCACTAATTTGTGCATAGACAGGCTGCGCAAGCGAAAGCCGAATTACTATCTTGATGCGGAAATGAACGATCAGGATGGCTTGGATGGGTATACTCTAATTCCTGGGGATGAACGGACGCCTGAAAGCGAATATTTGCTCTCTGAGACACAGCAGACGATTCATTACGCGATTGAAGGCTTGCCGGCGAAATACAAATCGGTCATTATATTAAGATATTTGCAGGAGCTGTCGCTAAGCGAAATTGGCGATGTGCTTGATATGCCGGTCACCACGGTTAAAACGCGGCTCCACCGCGGACGCGAATTTTTACGAAAAAAATTGCAGCATAAAGTTCTATAGTCTTTTACCGATGTATAGTAGGAAATATTTAGTTTTTTGAAACGTAATGCTGGACACAACGTATTGTATGGTAGGACGACTAGTTAAGCCGTGGTTTTTGGATTTTGCATAGATTTCACTGAAAGGACTGGCTGATATGGATTGCAAACAAGCCACCTCATTAATGCATGAGTATTTAGATGACGAGTTGTTTGGGGAAGAGGTCTTGTCACTCAAAAGTCATCTTCAGGAATGTCCATCCTGCCAGATGCATTTTAGGGAACTAGAGCAGGCGGAAATGATGTTGTTTGCGACAATTAAGCAATCCTCATTCTCTGCTTCCGACGAGCTGGTAGATCGGATTATGAAGACCATTCCCAGTCAACATAAACAGCGTGCTTGGCTCCACTGGGTCAAGAGACACCCTGCATTAACGGCGGCCGCGATGTTCCTGTTAGTGATGCTCTTCAGCGCCCTTTCCCTGTGGAATAGCGATGATCAGCTTATAGTAAAAGGGAAGGACTTGGATCAAGTCGTGATCAACGGCAGGACTGTAACGGTTCCAAACGGCTCTAAAGTAGCCGGCAACCTAACTGTAGAGAATGGTACGGCGGAAATTTACGGTGAGGTAGAGGGAAATCTGACAGTCATTGATGGATCGTATTATCAGGCTTCAACCGCCAAGATTTTGGGGGAGGTCAAGAGTATCGATCAAGCGCTGGATTGGATTTGGTACAGGATCACGAATACTTTTACGGAAGTCGCCTACAGGTAATGACATATTAGGGTAAATCATTGGCGCCTCCCCTACCGGGATCAAGGCGCTTTTTATTTTTTTTGCTTGAAAGGGAAATATTACATCTGTAGACGAAAGATGCTATTTATCACGGGTACTTGCATCTGGATTGTGAACGTTATAACCTAGAGTTTAAGGGGAATATATAGAGACAAGCAGTTTCAGCGATAGATGCGAGTACATAAATGTTTCTTTGTTGGCAATTGAAGCTAACGGAGAGATAACCGGGGGTTGCACCATGAACTATTTTGCAAATTTAACATGGCAGGATACCATTAAAGATATCATCGATATACTTATCGTTACCTATATTATTTATCACCTTATACTGTTGGTGCGCGGTACGCGGGCGGTTCAACTGCTAAAAGGGATTCTGTTTCTTGTTGTCATCTGGGCCGTGAGCACCTGGTTTGATTTATACACATTGAAGTGGCTTATGAACCAAATGTTTACGTTTGGTGTACTGGCGATCTTTATTATTTTTCAGCCGGAGCTCAGACGAGCTCTGGAGCAGCTTGGTCGTGGGAAATTATTCGGAAGAAGCACTGCGGATGAAGAGGAATTCGGAAAAGAAGTAAGCGAAATTATTAAGGCCATAAATTATTTATCACGTAGAAAAATTGGTGCGTTAATTGTATTTGAACGGGATACCGGATTAAATGAGTATACGGAATCGGGTATACCGATGCAATCAGTGATTTCATCCCAACTGCTGATCAATATATTTATTCCAAATACACCGCTTCATGACGGAGCCGTGATTATACAGGGGCATCGGATCGCGGCGGCGGCCTGTTATTTGCCGCTATCGGAGAACCCTTTTATCAGCAAGGAGCTGGGAACACGTCACCGGGCAGCGATCGGGATCAGCGAAGTCGGAGACGCAATTTCCATTATTGTGTCTGAGGAGACGGGGCAGATATCCCTAGCGGTAGACGGCCAGGTCGTTCGCGATATTAATGAGGAATCGTTAATTTCAAAGCTATATGAAGAACTAGGGCCGAATTCAAGCCCGGTCGAGAAGCGTACGCCTTTCTGGAAGCGGAAGGAGGGCGGGAACAATGGATAAATGGCTGAGCCATAACAATGTTGCTAAGGTGATCGCTCTTATTGTCAGTATCATTCTGTGGGCCATGGTGCATTTGGACAGCGGTACGCCTGTTGCTCCAACGCCTGTAGTAAATACGAAGGTAATTCCCAACGTTAAAATTCAAGTTGTCGGCTTTGATAGCGACAATTATGTATTAGCCGGGCTCGAGACTGATAAGGTCAGGTTAGAGGTGCGAGGTAAACGCACGGATATTACAACAAATTTCTCCGAATATAAGGTTAAGCTTGACTTGAGTGATATAGGGCCAGGTACATCTTCTCAGCCGCTCACGCATGAGCTGCCGCCGGGAGTTCAGCTAGTCTCCATGAGCCCGTCGATCGTTAAAGTGACTATTGAAGCGAAGCAAACGAAGGACATTACTGTCAATATCGTTACGAAGGGTCAGCCTGCACAAGGCATGCAGCTAGGATCTCCGGTCGTATCTGGTTCCGGTATAGTTCAGGTGACCCTCCCTGAGAGTGAACTAGCGGAACTAGAACGAGTGCAGGGAATTGTGGATATTAACGGTATCACAGAGCCGGTTAAGGGGAAAAGCGTTAAGCTGGCCGCTTATGATAAGCACGGGCAGGAAATGAAGAACGCAGTGATTGTACCCTCGTCTGTCGATGTGGATATCCCGATTACAAAGCTGTACAAGAATGTCCCGCTAGAGGTTCGTGAAGTCGGACAATTGCCGGATGGTCTGGTCGTTTCCAGTGTGGAGAGCGATGTTAAAGGCGTGGCCATATATGGGTCTAAAGAAGTGTTAGAGAGCATTTCGTCGTACTCAGTTTCGGTGGATCTAAGTCAATTCAAAGGAACTAATCAAACTAGGTATACGGTGGACTTGACTCCGCCCGAAGGTTCTGAGAAAATCGAGCCTAGCTCCGTTACGGTTACCGTCAAAGTGGAACCGCCGGGCGAAAGGCAGATTAATGATATTCCGGTTACCCTTAAGCAGGATAATCCGCAGCTGACAGCTACGATTCTTGAACCGACAGACAAGAAGTTGTCACTTAAGCTTCTGGGGGCGCAAGAAATTCTTGATAAGCTGAAGCCGGAAGATATTAAGATTACTGCCGATTTATCAGGTCTCGGGCCGGGAACGCATATGGTTCCCGTCGTTATTGCATTACCCCTTCATGTTGGGCTTGCTGAGAGCGACAACTCTAGACAGATCAGCGTGGAGCTGGTGGAGAATTCCGAGCCGGCCCAAGCGGAGCCGGAAGTGCAGCCGGATTCAAACCCTGCCAATGACCCGGATGCTGCAGTGCCTCCCTCTGAGAATGCGGGAGGAAATAATAGCGGAACGAACGTAGGCGGGTAACAGAAGCAGTAAGTCTGCCGTAAAATAGCGATAGCGGCATCAATCTCACATAACGTATGAGGAGTGAAATCATGGGAAAGTATTTTGGAACGGATGGAGTACGTGGAGTTGCGAATAAGGAACTAACTGCAGAATTGGCATACAAAATTGGTCGCTGTGGAGGGTATGTTCTGGCAGGCCAAGCTCCGAAACCCAAAGTAGTGATCGGCATGGATACCCGGATTTCCGGCGTCATGCTGGAATCGGCGCTTGTAGCGGGACTGTTGTCCATTGGAGCAGACGTTGTTCGCCTGGGAGTTGTCTCCACACCGGCTGTCGCCTTCCTGACTCAGAAGCTGGGGGCGGATGCGGGCGTCATGATTTCAGCTTCACATAATCCGGTTGAGGATAATGGCATTAAATTTTTTGGTAGTGATGGATTCAAGCTGTCAGACGAGACGGAATTGCAAATCGAAGAACTGATGGATAAGGAAGTTGATGAGCTTCCTCGCCCCATCGGCGATGCTCTCGGCAGTGTAACGATAGATACGGAGTCTAAGCTGAAATATTTGGAGTTTTTGAAAACTACAATCACCTCTTCTTTCAAGGGCATAAAAGTGGTGCTTGATTGCGCGAATGGAGCTGCTTACGAGCTTGCACCGCGCTTGTTCAATGAGCTGGGTGCAGAGGTGCACACGATCGGTGCAGAACCCAACGGGCTGAACATCAATGATCATTGCGGCTCGACTCATCCAGAGCATCTTAAGAAAGAGGTTCTACGTCTCGGCGCCGACCTCGGCCTTGCTTTTGACGGTGATGCTGACCGACTTATCGCTATCGATGATAAGGGAAATGAGGTGGACGGCGACTATATCCTTTGCATTTGCGGCGATGCGATGAACCGTGCTGGCAAATTGAAGGATAGTACTGTCGTTACTACGGTCATGAGCAACTTCGGATTCTATAAGGCGGCGAAGAAGCTTGGATTGAATACGGCACAGACCGCAGTAGGCGACCGTTATGTAATGGCCGAGATGCGCCGCGGTGGATATAAATTGGGTGGGGAGCAATCTGGGCACGTGATTTTTCTAGATTACAGCACGACTGGGGACGGTATCCTGACGGCGATTCAGTTGGTTGATACTCTGGCTGCTTCCGGCAGACCCCTCAGTGAGCTCAGACAGGTTATGAAACAGTACCCGCAAGTGCTCGTAAATGTCCGCGTACAGGATAAGAGCAAATATGAGGGCAATGAAGCGATCGGTAAAGCTGTAGCTGCAGTTGAGAGCCAGCTTGCGGACAATGGACGGGTTCTCGTGCGCCCATCCGGTACGGAATCCCTGATACGGGTTATGGCTGAGGGGCCGGACAAAGGAGAGCTTGAGCAGCTTGTATCGCAAATCGTGTCGGTTGTGGAGACGGAATTAGTATAATATATTTAGGGACTATTTACGTAATTTTATAAGATAGCCGCTGGGACAGGAGGCACCTGTTTCAGCGGTTTTTATTTTGCATGCTGCTGATGTGATTGGAGCTTGGAGTAGACAGGCCGGACAAAGGCAAGGGGGAGAATGGGGAAAGTACGATAAGAGAATAATAAGAGCAGGGGAAGTATATGGGACCGGTGAAGAGACGCAGCGCAAGGAAGGCAGCAAGACCGGGACGACATGATTATTGCCAAATACTTCAGAGTTGCATATAATAAGCATATTCAAAAATAGAAAGCGAGGATCGTGAGGTTACCTAGCAATATAAGCGCCAGAGCTTCATCTGCGCGAAGCTATGATCTCGTAGTATAGGGTTATCCATGCGAGTTAGTTATGCTAACCAACACCAGGTTTGTAACAAGCCAAAGGGTTAATAAATCCATTAGCAGCTAGCGGAATACAGCCTGAGGATAGCAGACGTGGCAAGCTCTTTACGAGACATTGTTCGGCAATAGAAGCTGACGAGGTGAAGGTGTTCGAAATTTCGGCGGGGACCTTCCGGTATTTCATCCATACCGTAACTGTGGAAGTCAAAGGGAGCGGGTAACTGTTCTTACAAACTTCTCGGAAGGATGCTGAAGAGTAGGGGAAAATGTTCATGAATGTGCGAAAGGAAGTGCGGGAGAACCGCAGTGCGGAGGGAAATGGACATTCATGAAAACGCCTGGATAATTTCAGACTTTTCTTATTGTTTTCATATATTTAATTTTTGACAATTGAATATGTTGTCTCTGTGTACTGCGGTGTATTACTTCCGTTTGCTTTCATTTCAAGCACATCAATTCTGAAATGATGAAACGGAGGATATATAAATATGTGTGGGATTGTTGGATATATTGGGAAGAGAGACACGCAAACCGTATTGATCGAGGGACTGAAGAAGCTGGAGTACCGGGGGTACGATTCCGCAGGCATTGCCGTATTTACACCGGCAGGTCTGCAAATCGCCAAGTCGATCGGCCGTCTGGCTAATTTGGAATCGAAACTGGAGGATACTCCGCTTGTAGGTACAGCCGGAATCGGACATACCCGTTGGGCAACCCATGGCAAGCCGTCGGATGTGAACTCGCATCCGCATACCGACCACAGCCGGAAGTTCTCCGTTGTACACAACGGAATTGTAGAGAACTACTTAGAACTGAAGGAAGAGTTGATTAGCCAAGGGTACGAGTTTGTGTCCGAGACGGATACGGAGGTCATATCCCATTTGGTCGCTCGTGAATACGATGGAGATATCGTCATGGCAGTTCAAAAGGCCATCAGTTACATGCGCGGCGCTTTTGCGCTCGGTGTGCTGACGGAATATGAACCGAACAAGCTTGTCGCCGTACGTCAAGCGAGTCCACTCATTATCGGGCTAGGTGAAGGAGAGAACTTCATCGGCTCTGACATTCCTGCCATTTTAAATTATACGCGTAAAATATATATCTTGAATGATGGCGAAATGGCTGTGCTGACAGAGGACGCTGTCGAATTAATGACCATCGAGGGGAATTTTATTTCTCGGGAAATGATCTCTGTCGATTGGGATGTGGTAACCGCAGAAAAGGGCGGATTCGATCATTTCATGCTGAAGGAAATCCACGAACAGCCTAAGGCTTATCGTGACACGATGAGAGGCCGCATTAGCGAAAATGGTCGTAAGGTCGTGCTGCCAAGCTTAAAGCTGACAGAAGAAAAAATACGCAGTCTGAACAGCATTCACATTGTGGCCTGCGGTACGGCATTCAATGCCGGGCTTGTGGGCGGTACGGCCATCGAGCAACTGGTTCGCATTCCAGTAATGAACGATGTCGCTTCGGAATACCGTTACCGCTCGCCGCTAATCACGCCGGAAACGCTCGTGATCGTCGTCAGCCAATCTGGTGAAACGGCTGATACGCTGGCTGCGCTGCGCGAGGCTCATGTGAACGGTGCTCATGTACTCGCGATTACGAACGTGGTTGGCAGCTCAATCGCTCGCGATGCGGACGATGTCATTGCTACGCTGGCTGGGCCTGAGATTGCGGTCGCATCGACAAAGGCTTACACCTCGCAATTAATTGCGTTCTATTTGCTTGGCTTGTATATGGCTCAGGTGCGCGGCACGCAAAGCGAGGAGGAAATCGCTCATGTCATCGCAGCCATGCAATCCCTGCCTGAACAGGCAGAGAGCATGCTGGAGAAGGCTGACATGGTGAAAGCTTATGCCGAGCAAATTGCTGATCATGAGCATCTCTTCTTCATCGGGCGCGGCCTGGATTACTCCGTTGTACAGGAAGGCTCATTGAAGCTGAAGGAGATTTCCTATATCCACTCCGAAGCTTACGCAGCCGGCGAACTAAAGCACGGCACGCTCGCATTGATCGAAGAAGGAGTTCCAGTCATTGCTCTAGTCACGCAAGACACTGTGCTTGAGAAGACCGTCAGTAACATTAAGGAAGTGAAAGCACGTGGCGCAGATGTCATGGCCATCACGCATGAAGAGCATGTGGCGGGATTGCTGAAATCCGTCGATCAAGCACTGGCTATTCCAAAGACGCTGCCGCTGCTTACTCCAGCGCTGTCCGTTGTGCCTTTGCAGCTGCTGGCTTACTACGCTGCCCTAGCTCGCGGCAATGATGTCGACAAGCCGCGCAACCTGGCGAAGAGTGTGACGGTGGAATAGGGGGGGGTAGTGTCTTGATATTTTTGTCTGGTGATAAAAAAGTCGTGAACCAGTAAAAGATGTCATGAACCAGTAAAAAAAGATGTGAACCAATAAAAGATGTCGTGAACTGAAATGCAAGGTGAATGACTTTTCATCTAGAAGGGAGCCCGTGGGATTGATTCGGGCTCCTTTTAATCTTTACGAATAAATGTACAAGGGATTTTACGATTGGTGGTGAAATTATTGAGTGACATTGGACATAGAATAAAATGTATCCGCAAAGAGATAAAGAAATAAATAAGAGAGTTGTATATTACCCGAATTCTAAGATAAATCAATGAAGCGGTGTCACTATTAAGAAAATGATATCCTTTTATTTACATTAAAACTTATCACGTGCCACGGCAAACCCACTAAAATCAAAATTAGTTCCAGAGATTTTTTATCACCGACAGTCCCATTGTAAACGTATGTGGAACCAGTAAAAAAGTCTAGAACAAATGTTGAGAATATGAAACCAATGACAAAAATGTGGTACCGCTAGAAGAATCCTGATGATGCTTAATTAGGTCATCGGGATATTTTTGTTCAGAAGGGGTTATACCCAATGCTCGAGGTACAAATTCAAGAAGTCAGAATAAATATTATTGTGCTATGCCGACGCACAAATTGGCTTGTTGTATTCATAGTCCGAACGATCATTTGATGGCCAACTGAGAATGATGTGGTATGCAACTGGAGCCGGAGTTAAGCCGACGAGAGAGAATAATTCGTGACAGTTACTTGCTAATCAATTAGTGAACGAATACCTACGGAACATCATTCATTCTTAAAGTTGGAAAGAGTGTATAATAATAGAATAGGCAAATCTCTAAAGGAGAATCATATGAGTCTTTTTAATAGATTGGAACAATTTACCTATTTGGTTGCAAACCAACGGACTGATCGCTATCGGCCTATCGCCCGCGTTCTGTATGAACATCATCGTACGTTTAGGAGCATGCTCACAACAGAAGATATTTACACCGCTTTGAGGCAAATGGATGAATTTGTTGAACGGTTCCCCGACTATTCAATCGAGGATTTGGAGATGGATCTTGGTGCGATGAAAGAGTGGGGGAATATCGAGATATCGCAACAAGAAAATGTGAAATACGTGGCGTATGAAGATTTCAAGCGAAAAAAACACTTGATTCGAGCCACCGACGCACTTATAGATGTTGAAGAAATGATCGCAACGATGGAGCGACGGGCAAATCGAGTAAGGGGGTCGCTAGAGAAAAACTTAGCAGCCCGTATTATCGAAGAACTCGATCGATTCAAAAGCGCAACGACAAAAGAACCATCCGAACTATACAATCTTTGGAACGAAGTCATGGGGCGACATGATCGCTTGCGCATTGATACGTCGGATTACCTCTCCCACGTGAACAGCAATGACATGGAAGCGGCTTATCTCTCCGATCGGTTCCTCGAGCATAAAAATAAATTTGTTAGCTACCTGGACGAATTCGTTCGTGATATTCAAAAACAGCAAGTCCGCATCCTAGAAAAGCTGATGTCCATTTCCAAAGATTACATTGAAGCTGTCATTTACTTAATCGTAGATTACGAGATCAATCGGATTCAACATCCTACCTTAGAAGACACAAATCAAGAAGAGCGCATGGAGTTGCACAAAAAGCAGTGGCAATCGATGGTTAATTGGTTTGCCAATGAAAGCTCCCAAGAGGGCGGGTACTACTATTTGATGGAGCAAACCAAAACCGCAATTAGCAAAGTCCTTCGTCTGTCTAGACAAGTGAGTGATCGGCTCTTCCACTACACCAACCGAAAGCATGATTACTTACATCTTGCGACCCTATTTTTAAAAGCCAATGATGATGAAGAATGTAAAGAATTGTTTGGCTATGTAAAGGGAATTGGTCCCGCTTCACAAATGGTTATCACCGACATACAGACATCAGACAGTGAAACCAAGACCGTATGGGAGTTGCCTGCGGAGCAGATCGAACTAATTCCCCGTAAAAAGAGAGATTTTATTAAGCGAGTTAAATCGATTCTGCTTGAAGACCCACTCGAGCGCCAGCGAATTGAAATGGAACATAAAGAGCAAGAGGAACGATTGCGAAGAGAAATGGAAGCAATCTCTGTTAATGGGCGAATTCGAATCCGAGACCTGGATGAAATCAGCCCCGCATTAAGGGAAACTTTGTTGTACATGGAAACCGAAGGCTTACGCAATCATGATATTGCTTATTTGCCTGATGGTCGTGAATTTCGCGCATTTGTCGCTACTGAAGACCGCATTAAGATGAAGTGTACAGATGGAGAACTTACCATGGATGACATTGAAATAGTGTTAGAGGATGGTGTTGCAAGTGAGTAACACTGAAGCCCTAGCCGAAGAGATCCAAAACCTGGTCTTTTCTCTCTGGTCAGAAGAGTGGGTCTATAGCAAACATAAGCCTGAATTATACTCTCGCATTCGAAGTCACGAGCACAAACTAAAAGCTATTTTTCGGGACTGGTTCCATTACCCTATCTACATGGGAGATGGCTATGTTCGTTTGATCAAGAGACCCGAACGGAGAGTGCTCGATCCTAACCCTACGCACTCATTGAAATACCAAATAGATTTTGTTTTATATGCTTGTGTATTGGCGTTTATGGAAGAGAAGGGCGAGGATCAACAATTTGTACTACGTGAGTTGCTTGAAAGCATTAAAGCGTATTATCCTGGAGGGCCAGATGCCATTTCTTGGTCTGATCATGGAGTTCGTACAAGTCTGATTCGCGTAATTAAAACGTTGGAACAAGAACGGCTCCTTCTCATGTTCGACCGAACCATCGACCAATTTCGAGACAGCGAAGATTATGATCTACTCATTCAAGTCTCCAATGGGCTTAGGCACGCGATTCGTCAGACTCGTGTACCGTTGTCTGAATTTAGCAACATGACTTTGCTTAGAGAGGCGCTTCATCAAGAAGAAATCGAAGAAGGTATACTATGTGAACAGCGAATTTGGAGGCGCTTGTTTGCACAGGGCTGCCTATTTTTATCCGAACTATCACAAGATGAAGAGATTTATGCAGAAAGACACGGCCTTCGCATGCAGCAAAAGCTAGAGGAGGTATTTCAAGGGGTATTTCTAGAGCGGTATGCCTCTACCTGGCTTCTAGTCCACGACAAACCCAGAGAAGGGAAGTGCGTTTATCCTACTTATAACACACATTCCCATATCGTCACTGCGATAGGGACTCATTTACGTGATCGTCTTGATCAAGGTGAAAATTGGTTGAATCACCGTGGCTATATTTTGCTTCATGCCAAAGATGCCTTCGATCTTTTTGTTTCTGTCCGTAGGGCGAATCAGGATCAATTAGCGAAGTCCAGTTTGTCTGATCGAGCGCTATGGGAAGAGGTTGCCGACTATATGAAGCAACTGGGGCTGTTGAAGATAGTAAATGATGAATGGATTTTTAGTGATGCATTAGGCCGTGTGGCAGGTGAAATTGTAGAAGAGGAAGTACCGCCAAAGGAGGACGTTAAGCATGCGCTGGAAACCGACCAGAATTGGTTATTTTAATGTCTGGTATCATGCTGATACAGAAATTGAACTATCGGACGGAAAACTGTTTATTCGCGGTGATAATGCTAGCGGGAAGACGATAGCCTCGACTTTGATGTTGCCCCTGCTCCTTGATGGGAATTACAACCCTTCCCGCCTTGATCCCCAAAAGCGTACTGATCGTTTGTTGATTGACCTCCACCTTGGTGAAGAGGCGGTCAATCAAAAGAAAGACGGAAACGGCTACCTTTACATGGAATTTCGTAAGGGGGAGCAGCTCATAACCATTGGTATGGGCCTTTCGGGCGTACGTAAGTCGAGGGATCTAATGACTTGGTATTTCATTGTCACAAATGGAAAGCAGATCGGGAAAGACTTGTTATTATACGACCAAACAAGGGATGGAAAGGCTCCGCTCGATTATCGTGATTTCTGTGACCGTTTCAAAGGAGCGTTCATTACCCAACATAAAGCCGAATATGCGAAAGAGGTCAATCGGCTGTTGTTCGGGTTTCAAAATATGCACACTTTCCATATGTATATCAAGCTATTAATGGAACTGCGGCCACCGAAAATTAGCAAAGATGTTGGGCCTGGCATTATTAATGCAAGTTTGACGGATGCGCTCCCAGAGCTGTCTGATAACGATTTGGAGTCGCTAACGAATATTGTATCAAAAATTACTGAGCAAGAAGAACTCTTAACAAAGACAACATCTGAAGTAGAGGCATTGAAAAAGCTGAGCGCAGCCTATGAAGCTTACCAATTTGCTCTGTTCTTCGAGTTTGCCGAGCATGTTTCTCGCACTTCTCAATTGTTCAAAGGTGAGCAAAGTCGTCTTATCACAAATGAAAACGACTTGCAAGAGATGACCCAAAGACAAGCAGATGCGAAAAAGCGGATCGAAGAATCAGAGCAAAAAATTACAGCGCTTGGAGTAACCGTTAATACACTTAAAGAAGCTCATCAGGATGCCTTCGAAGCTGAAAAAAAGATGCGAGAAATGGAAAGTCAGTTTGGTCAAGTCAAAGAAAAGTTAGGCCAGAAGGAAACCCAGCTCCGCAATTCTAGGGCGGATGTTCACAAGAATGAACAAGCAGTCGATGAGGCAGTTAAGGATGAGCTTCAAGTCAGGGATGAGATCCAAGGAATTCTCGATTACTTGAAAGAGTATGAAACATCGATCAAGTTCGACTACCACGATCGGTTTGTTAGTCAGTTCTCGACGACAGTAGATCGGATTAGTTTAATTGCGTCATGGAAAGAAGAAGTTGATCGGCATATTACTCAATTAAGAGAAATTGAAAAAAATCTACAGCTCTATAAAGAACAAGAAGCGAAAACCATGGAAAAACGAACTGAGTTTGAAAACAAACTTGAGGCATACAATGCTTCAATTGCAAAAATAGACTCATTGTACAAGCAGCTTCAAAAGTGCAAAGTCGAGTTGTTCGAACACATTGAAAGTTGGTCAATTGATCACGGCCTATCAATTGAAACACGAGAATGGGAAGCATTGCAGGGGATTTTAGAGGATTTCTGTGAATATAGTGAAGACGAGGAAAAGTTTCATTCTTGGCAGCAAGAGATTTTAGAGTCTCGAGAAAAACCATTCCAAACTAAAAAAAGGGAAGCCGAGTACCATGTTCAGCGGCTAACCAGTGAAATCAAGAAAGTTCAAATCGAATATGAGAAGGTTCTGTCAGCACCGTTTGTGGAACCTCCTGAGCAGAAAGAGGAGCGACTACAATGGATTGGCCTTGATGAGCTTCAAATCCCATATATTCGTTTTTTTGAAGCTGTCGAGTTCAAGGAGACCGTTTCAGACCCTATCCGAAAAAGTGTCGAGTCCGTCATTCAACGTTCCGGACTACTCCAAGCTGTCATTGTACCTGAGGAATATGAAGCAAAGGCGAGTGGTCAAGCGGTTGTACTTCGCACACAAGCGCCGAAAAGCAAGCATCTGGGTGATCTGATGGAGCCTGTTCCTAGTGATAAAATAGATACAAAAACAATTGAGCGTGTTCTGCAGGGAATTTCAGTCGATGAAAATCAAGAAGGGTACATCGGTGAGGATGGCGTTTTCCGTAGCGGCTTCCTAGAAGGAACTGCGCCTGGTTGCAGTGAGACGTATGTCGGTCTTCGGGCTCGAGAAGAGGCTCGTCAGCGACGTCTGCTTGCTCTTCGAGAGCAACTAGAAGAATTAGAACAGCATTTGTCGGATCACAGCCGTGAACTACGCGCGGCACAGGCCAAGATCGATGGACTAGGTCAAACATGGATGAAGATTCCTTCCACGCAAGAAATTAAGGACGTTTATTGGGAACAAGATGCAGAAAAACGAGATGCTAGACGTCGGGAGTTGGAAAAAGAGGAAGCATATGCGCATTATGAGTCCATTCGACGAGAAACCCTTAATGTTCGAAATCAAGTTATGCGTTTAATTGGCGATATGGACATTCCGCTTCGTCTGGCCGTATGCAGCCATATCCTCGAACAATGCGGGAAATATAAAGAGGAAATTATGGTATTAGGCACATTTGCTCAAAAACGAATGGAAGTGGAAAAGAGGGTTGCTCAATCCAGAGGCCATCTGTATTCTTTGAAGTCCATCGTAGAGAATTATCAAGAGGACTACGATGAAATATTGTACGAGTACTCGAAGCTTGAGAAGACCATTCAGAGCTTGCAAGAAGCTATGGATTCAAACTCTGATGTGTTTAAACAAATCGAGAAAGCGAACCAGCAGCTTATCAATGCTGAAGATAGTAAGCAACAAGCAGAACAGGTATTTAGCCAACTCACATTTCAAATCGACAATGCAAAAATAGAATTTGAAAAGCTCAAAAGAGCTGTCTTACAAGCCTCGGAAAGTGAAAGCGTGTGGTACAAAGAATTTCGTAAGCTCCAAACCATAAATAGTCCGTTTTCGTCTTACACGGCGGATCAAATGCTAGGGCAGGATCGTGTAGGTGCTCCTAACCGTGAAGATGCACTCGTGCACCTGTTAGATGTGGAAAGAGAGGTGCGAGGCGAGCTTGAGGACTACCGTCTACGTCGCCAACAAGAACAACCCTGGAACGCGGAAAGTGAAGTGAAGGAGAAAATCGGAAGACCCGATGTAGACGCGCTAAATCGACTAACTTCATATTTTACGTTAAGCCTGCAGAGTAACAGCGGGGTTCCATGTTCACCACTGGAGTTGCTTCAGGAATTGTCCGATATTGAGCTTAAGTTAAAACAAAATATTGGGGATAAAGAAAAAGAACTGTTTACAGATATTATCATTAACGAGATCGGACGTACAATCCAGGTTCGAATTTATGAAGCTGGACAATGGGTTGATGAAATAAACAAGCGATTCCACGAGTTTGAGGGACTTCGAATTCATTTGGATTGGAATGCGAAGGATGCTGTAGAAGACGATACATTAAAGACAAAACAACTTGTGGATTTGTTAAGTCGTAACAGTAGATTCATCGATCCCTCCGATCTTGAAAAAGTTGCAGCCCATTTCCGCGCGCGCATCGAAGCCGTACAACAACGAACAAAAAAAGATTTTAGAATGACTAGACTTGAGGCCTACAAAGAGGTTTTGGATTACCGGAAATGGTACCTATTTGAAACGAAGGTTGATAAAGGGACGGGATCAGAAACAGTCGGCAACCGTAATTTTGGGAGATACAGCAATGGCCAAAAAGCGATTATTTTGTATATGCCACTGCTTGCGGCGATCGACGCGATCCTTATGAGTGCATCAGATACCGCACCAAGGTTAATCACGCTTGATGAGGCATTTGCGGGAGTCGATTCCAACAATAAAGAGAAAATGTTCAACATGATTCAAGACTTTGATTTTGATTACATTATGAATTCGTATGATTTGTGGGGCTGCTATCGGAGTGTAAAATCACTTTCGATCCTCACAATTTTGCGGCAGCCTTCTTCTCCGCATATGGGTTTCCGTCGCTATCATTGGAACGGGAGGAGACAAGTGGAAGTGGAGTAAACAAAATGGAATTTCGTTTCGAAAGGCCGAGTTAAAAACGTAGTTAAATTTATAGCGCTAGAGCTACCAAGGAAGTGTATTTATGGAGTCTTCATTAGAGGAACTGATTCAGATTTTTCGAAATGAGAAAGAATTTAGCGATATACTTACACTTTTCAAGGAAAAATACCGGAGTCGTGGAAAAATTGTCAAGGTAACCAAAGTCGTCCTTAGCGATCTATCAACATACCACCTGCCCACGTTAGAAGGTTTTTTTGGTGAGATATACATGGACGGGAAGCCAATCACGATTACTGCAGCAAAATTTGAGAAAGCTATTATGAAAACAAAATATAAGGATTCATTTGAAGGTCTGGATATGAACGATCTTGTACAATTATACTTTTCGGGAAATTTAACATCCAAAAGCGAAGATAAACAAAAGTTTGAAAAAAAGAAAGAACTGTTTTTTCAAACTTTTCTGAGTCTTACTAAAAGAGAAGGCCCCTTCTATAGATTTGTTTCATTCATATCAAGTTATCAAAATGCACCATTTATTCATTCGATGTATAAGAACAAGCCAAATACACTTAGTCAATTACTTAACTTAGTGAAAGAAATTTTTGACAACTTACCTTTAGATAACGATACTTTTTTACCTCTTTTCTCCCATAGACTTACAGGTGATTTTTATGTTCTAGCTCCTAATTCGGATGGCGGTAAGATGATGTTGTTTGCATTACAAGTTTTAAATCATCTGGATAAAGATAGGGACATCATTTTAAAACCTGATAAAGAACAGATTACACATATCTTACAGGGGTATCGTATTTTATTCTGCCCGCAGTCCAATAGATTAGCTCGTCGTTTGTGGACGTTAGAAGACCAAAATGGAGTAGTACAAAAAAATCACCTAATTCCATTGAAAAAAATTGGATTTGGTGGGTTTGCTGAAGTATATAGAGTTTTTGATTTGATTGAAAAAAAAGAAATGGCATGTAAAGTACTCTTGGAGAAGTCAGTGTTCATTCAAGAATATGGTAAGGAAGGGGAGGACTACTTACTGCGCTTTAAAAGAGAGGTTAGACTTTTACGAGAAAAGATATCTCATGTTAATATTATTGAAGTTGATAAAATAAAACTCGATAAAGAGCCCTTTCTATTCACAATGCCATTAGCGGAAACCTCCTTAGAGAAGTGGTTAGAATTAAATTCTGCCGTGTCGCAGGAAATAAAAATACGTATATTTAAAGATATACTTTGTGGCGTCTCTTATCTACATAATAATTTTAAAATAAGTCACCGAGATTTAGCCCCACATAATATCTTGATATTTTCCAGCAGTGACGGGACTATAGTGGCGAAGATTGCTGATTTTGGTCTGGCGAAAGATGACCAATCGCTTTCTTCAATTACCAGACATTCTAACATTTCATATGGAAGAGCTGCGTTTACTGCTCCAGAGCAAAAGGAGAGCTTGAAAAATGCGGATTCTCTGTCTGATATTTATTCGCTAGGTGCCATAATGTATTTCATATTTAGTGGAGAATCACCCGAGCGAGGATTCAGATCGCTTATTAAATATCAAGCTATTGTTGGAAAGGCAATGGAAGAGGATCGTTCTAAAAGGTATCAAACTGTCCAAGAATTAATGGATGATTTTAATAATAGTTTGACTCAAAGCGATTATTTATTTGATAGTTTAAGGACTTATGAATTCCACGATCTCTCTTTTGATGTGAAGCAAGTAATAAAATATATGTCTTCCGTGAAAATTGAAGAGTCACAAAAAGTTGTTGAAAAATTCGTTAGCCCTTTCTTATCGATACCCCTTGACGTTCTTATGGAATGTGCAAAGCATACAACGGTAATGGTGCCATTTATACAAATAGCAAAAGTGAACATTATTAGGGCAATAGACTGTAATGAAGGGGAGTGGAGTCACCTTTCAGAGCATTTGAATGGAATTTATAAATCATCACGAAGTCTTGAAGTGCAGATATCTGCTTTAAACTTGATATTAGTAGTTGCATTAGAAAAGAAGGTTTCTTTAGCCCAAGCCATACTGGTTGATATTATAGGTAATTTGGCTGGTCAGGATAAACTATCTCAAGAAATAGCGTATATAATTGAGGCGGATTTTCTAAATTTTCATGATTTATTAATCAGCCTTTTGAAGGATACTCCGTATCCATCCGATATACGTTTCGCTGTAAATGATTATTAAAAACGAGCGAACTAAGCGAATAGGGACGACTTACAAAAAGCACATGGTATGTTTTTGTTGATACCTCATACTTACTTTGCCCCGATTATAAATGTTTGAAAGTATTTTCAAGAAGTTATCTGGTCCTTAGATACCAGCGTGCGTTAGAAAATGCGAAATTCATTTGGAAGCAAAGTTTTCAACTTTCTTTACATTGTAATTTCTGGCGGTTTACGACTTTCTTTTTTTCGCTTTTATCACGTGACACGGCAAATACAGTAAAATCAACAAAATCAGTTCACGACTTTATTATCACCTGACAATTCTTGTCTGGTGATAATAAAGTCGTGAACCAGTAAAAAAGTCTGGAACCACAATATAGACATCATGAGCCGTCCTGAGACTACAGGGCGGCTTATTTTTTTCCTAAGGGTAAGATATTTAATGAAGACAATCGGAGATAAGGTGAAGGTAGTATCTGAATGCCATTGTATTGCTAGCCTCTGCCCTGGCGATGGCCGGGCAGTCCAGTGAAATCGCGGTCTAAATTTTGAGTGTGCAGAAATTCTGTAGGTCTGCTCATTTTGATAACCGAGCTGGCTTCAACTGAAAATGCATCACTCAATAGGCAGGACTCTAATATTTAGTTCTCAATTATGGAATTATGCAAAATGCTCAATTACATAAAGCACCTAGAAAAGGTTTACTAACGGGAACTATTAGTTGAATAACCAGGGAGTAGATTGCCGAGGCAGTTGCTCCCTGGTTTTGTTCAAGTAACGAACAGTTTACGCTAATGAAGGAATTGAATGAGTATCTTCCAAATAATGAAATATCCCTTACAGCTGCCGGCAGGATTGGTAGAGCTTTATTTAAAAAGGTGGATCTTTATGAACTGGAATCAAATAAACGACATAAAAGGGGGGAACACGATTTCAATATGAATATCGTCGGCTTCCTTCCTTTAATCCTCACTATTCGCTCACAATCTTCATTGTAACATTGAAGCAGACGGGAGGGCAGTATTATGATTATCCACCTTTTCTTTTGAAAGAAAAGGTTTATTTATGATAACACTGATTTCGACAATACTATTCTTTTTTCTGCAAAGTAAAGGTGATTGTAACTAACTCACAAATACCCTTTTTCCTAAAATCATACATTTATTCTGGGAATTGTTGACGATGTATACTTTTCCATGTAAGGTAAATATAGTTCTTTTGATCTATAGTATATCAGCCAATATCATTTTTTGGCATATTAAGACACTAAATTACTAAATAACAGGGGGAGAACAATGAAGGGGCTAAAAAAGTTTGGGGCGGTTATTCTCAGCCTATCTCTAATATTTTGTTATTCTAGTACAGCTACTATTATCGCAGCGGATGTAGAAGCTGTGCCAAGATTTGTTACTACTGCAACGGGTGCAATTCAAATTGTCGACAAAAGCTTGGAACTGGCTATTCGCGAGAAATTGAATAAGTTGGACGGTACAGAGCTTACGGCTGATGAGCTTTTGACAATTACAGAGCTTCAAGTAATCAATGGTGGAATTAGTAATTTAGATGGCATACAGTATTTAACAAGTTTACGCAAGTTGGTATTGAATGAAAATAATATTTCGGATATTTCTTTGTTATCATCGCTGCAATCGTTGATCCATCTGGAACTTAAGAATAATCTGATTAAGAATGTTGCCCCATTAAGCGGATTAAGCCAGTTGACAGAGTTATATCTTGGAGGCAACTCCATTACAGATTATTCGTCCCTTGCAGGGATCTTTGGACAATTGACTGGGAAGGATTTTGCTCTTCCCGGAAATAATGAAGATCAGGTGATTAGTTTCGCGGATCCATTCGTTGAGCAGGCAGTGAGGACTAAGATCCAAAAACCCGTTGGAGAAATTAGGGTTCGAGATGTAAATGGAATAACGGAATTGAGACTTACACTTAATGACAAACTATCAAATCTCGAAGGCATTCAGTATTTTACGGACTTAAAGTCTTTAGCCATATGGGGAACAGGTGTAAAAGATATTACACTTTTGGAACAGTTGAAAAAAATAGAAACACTCAACCTGGATGAAAACCAAATAGAAGATATAAGTGTATTAGGAAAGCTTACGAATATAAAGCATCTTTACTTAGCAGATAATCAGATTAAGGATATCGATGTGCTAAGCCAACTGCAACAGTTAGAAACCTTAACGTTGAGTGGCAATCAGATTCAACAGATAACTGCGCTAAGCCAACTCAGCCAATTGCGATATCTAAAATTAAGTAATAATCAGATCGAAGATATTACACCGTTGGCAAGTTTGACGAACTTGTGGACCGCAGATTTAAGTAAGAACCGAATTACAGATATTGGGGCATTAAGCAATTTGAAAAATCTTCACACCCTGTACTTATCGGGCAATCACATCACTGATTTCACACCAACAGCAGCCTATTACAACAACTTAAGAAACAAGGACTTTTTACTTACCAAAGTTGACTTCATACCGATTACCTCTGTAAGCGTGAATCCGGAAAAGCTCGTTCTTACCGTTGGCGATCAGCCCGCCAAACTGCGACCAACCCTTTTACCGACGAATGCTACCTTCAATACATTGCTTTGGTCGAGCACCAATGAAAAAGTAGCAGAGGTTAGCCGGGAAGGGGAAGTCACAGCAGTAGGGGAAGGTACGGCGACGATTACCGTCCAATCGCTAGATCAAGTAGAGTGGGCACGAATACCCGTCACAGTGCATGATAAAAAAGTAGAAGTTAACAATCCGAACCAAACGATACCGGTTGGAAAAGATGGATTTACCGTAACGGTAACGAACCAAGCGGACAATAGCAAGTTGCAATATGATGCTCAACAAGTGAATGAGAATTTGAAGGTGGCCATTTCACCACTAATTAAAGCGGAAATGCAGACGTCTGCCGGTCAAGTTGAGATGTTGGTTTCAAAAGGTACTCTAATCAGTGGGGCAGCTAATTGGGATGGCAGCATTATGCTGCCTGTAGTAAGACCGAACAACAGCGTATCGGTTGCCGGTGCAACATCTATACTTACTGTTATCGAAGTCGGACTTAGCGATCAGGAGCTGCTTTTTGATCAGCCAGTAAGACTTGTCATACCTGGGCAAGCAGGCCGAAAAACGGGCTACATTAAGCAAGGAATATTTCACCCAATAGTTCAGGAACTTTCTGCGGATACGTTGGAGACAGCTAGTCGAGAGATAAATGGTAGTGGAGAGGCAAAAATCAATGTCGGCAAAGATCTCGTCATTTGGACGAAGCATTTTACCACTTTTGTAGCCTATGATGACCAGAAAGTAAATCCCCCAAGTTCAGGTTCGGGTAGTTCAGGTTTTAGTGGTGGCGGAGGAATTTCGACAACTACAGATAAAGCAACTGCTAAACAAAAGATTTCAAAAGCGAATGGTGGAGTCGTGACGTCTGGAGCGATAACGGTAAAAGTGCTGCCGGATTCAGTCTCCGAAGATGTCACATTGACTATTGAACAAATAGCAGGTACAGATTTACCGACCTATCCTATCAGTGTGCGATTTTTGGAAGAAGCGTATAAGCTGAGCACGGATAAATTCATTTCTTGGAAAAAAGCGCAACAAATTACGATGAAGGTTTCCTCCACGTTAACTGCCCAAGAATGGTCGCAGCTTGTCCTTTATCAATGGTCATCAAAAGAAGGCAAGTGGCAAGAACTAAGCAACCCGGTAGTCAACCAAGCCGAAAAGACAATTTCCGGAGAGCTTGCTGAGCCGATGATTGTAGGGATTTTCTTAGATACAAGCCGCGCCGCCTATGAGCAAAGAGAGGACGCTTCGAAAGGTAAGCAACCGACTGACGTTAAAGGGCACTGGGCGGAGAGCGCTATAGTCCAGTTGGTGGAACAGGGGATCGCCCAAGGCTTGCCGGATGGCACGTTTGCTCCGAATCAAAAGGTGACCCGGGCAGAATTTACAACCTTACTTGCACGTGCACTCGGATTGGAGCCACTCGAAGGGGGTAAAGGATTTGATGATACAGCTAACCATTGGGCCCGTAATTATATTGCTGCGGCACACGCCAGAGGAATCGTAAGTGGTTACTCCGATAAGCATTTTGGAGCAAACGATCGTATTTCACGTGAGCAGATGGCCGTGATGCTTGTGAAGGCATTGGAATTAAAGCCTGCTGCTGCAAAGATGTCGTACAAAGATGCAGAGTCCGTTTCGAAATGGGCACAAGAAGATATGAATACGGCCATTGCTAACGGAATTTTGGTAGGAATCACGGCCGATAAGCTTCAGCCACAGGGAGAAGCAACACGGGCAGAAGCCGCCGCGATGATTGTAAGAGCATTTGCAAAGCAATAACTGCAAATCGTTTGATAAAACGGAGAGCCTAATTTGAGGGGGATACTTACACATTAATGAATGGAGAAATTCAGGTCCACGTATCCTAATGTTAAACGGCTCTAATTTACACAAAGATACTTGCTCAGCATAACAAGGATTTGTGCAAGCCTCCCGATAACGGGGGGCTTTTCGTATTATCAGGTCAGCTAGAGATTGGTTGGCCTATTTTATAGGCGTTTTATGATGGCTGTAGTTTGGAGTACGAGGGGCTTTTTGGAGAATGTCGGAGGTCAAGAACATTGACCCATTCCCGACGTATGATCAACAGATGATGTAAGGAACTTTTAGCATATGAAGAGATTATCGTATATTTCATTTTGATGAAGGATCAAAAGATCAAGCCATACTCATATTTCTTATCATTGTGAGTAAAGTTATAAAAAGTGAACATGCCAAAGAAGATAGGTCCTAAAGAATATAATGGCTCTTAACTGTACCTATTTATGATCAAGGAAAATAAATTGAGAAAGTTCAGGTAATTAAAATAGTTTCCAACTTTCTTCTTTTCATGTTTATCACGTGCCGCGGCAAACCCAATAAAATCAACAAAATTGGTTCCAGAGATTTTTTACACCTGACAATTTTGTTGGAGTTCGATTAGAAAATCGGTTGTCCTAAAGGACGATCGATTTTTTAAATTTGTTGAATTAATTATAGGGATACTCTCACAGGCAAGCGTCGTTTTCAACCTGAATATTTAGTGGATATCCACCATAGATATTGGGTACATCGAATAAAGAGTTAGAGCAGAAAAAAGCTATAGACTGGCAGCCGGTGTTAGGCGCCTACTAGGGAAAGTGTGGATATAATATTAATAGTATTATGACTGCTGAAGGATTACCGGAAGTAAATCTCAGGGGAATCGAGGTTGAGGGGCTTCTGTCCAAATAAGCATGCGGATAACATTTGTTTTACCTGAAGAGATTAATAACTGAAGAAACATTCCACTGAAAAATGGAGCTTAAATAGGGTGCTTTAAAAAAGGATTGAACTGCAGACCGATTAAATTTAGCAGAATAGGGAATCAGTTGTTCCTGGATAGAATCTTCTATGAGTAATTGCAAATCGGCAGCCCAGCAAGGATCGTTATTCTCAAAAGAAACACCACTAATGCTTAAACGCTTAAACCTTGTATCCTTATTCGTATACAATTGTAGCTCTAGTGAACTTAAATCATAAACAACACTGTAAACCGTATCTTCTCTTCGAGCAGCCTGCAATATATTAAAGGAATAGGCAGCGGGATCTTTATCAATTGGAATTTTTTTGGCAGATGCCTTACCTTTTGCATCCGCTCCAAAGAATTACGCTCGTATCTAGTTGCCTGTGTCTTCGAATTAGGCGCTTTCAATCCTCGCTTATAAAGGGAATTTACCAATACTGAAGGGAGTCCTTCTCCCTTATGGATAATCATTTCGCCTTCAAGGAACTCGATTACGGCCCAGTCCCCACTTCGATCTGCAAGCAAAAAGTGTAATTTGGAAGTGCCTTGAGAAATACGAATTTGCGAAGCAGCTTCTAAAGCTTGTGTTACAGTTCCACAAGAATCAAGAAGTATTTGAATCCATTGTAGCTCTCCTACAGCTGAACCGTGGTCGGGGGATGGGTATTCAGTCTCCCATAGGGTTGTTTGTTCTACAACTAATCCAGCTTCGTTAATTCCTCCATTGGGTAGCTCCCTTCCCACTTGAGATAAAGTAACGCTTCCATAGTTGGCACGCCAAACCGCGGGACGTCCTGGGTAAGCAATAAAGCGATTTTCCAAACGGCCCTAGGGTTAGTGAAAAGATAAGCACCACTATAATTAATATCCTGTTTTTCTATAAGCACGCGACTTTTCTGCTGTAATTGAAACGTTGTACTCAATTCCTCTCTAAAGCAAGTAGATTGTCAAGTCGGCTGAAATTCTTCTGCTCAAGTTGATCCAGAAAGAGATGGCACAGTTGGAGTGCTTTTGGATCTCCTGATTGGATGGCGGCATTAAATCGTTCTTGAAGCTTCTGTATTTTGATTTCCTCCTGCAATTTAGCCAACGTTTCACGATGCATTGTTTTCTCTTCCTCATCATCAACCGTATTAATTTTGCGAGTAAGATAGGCAATTTGCAGACGCAGCTTAGCCATTCCATTCAGTTCTAATAGGTAGTGATGATTATCAACAAGCAGCTCTGCAGGTACTCCAAAATATTCAGCTACTTGCTGAAGCCTTTCATGGGGCACAGGACGCCGCTGTTTTACCCAATCTGAGAACTGTTGTGGGGTTATCCCAATTTCTTTGCATATGCTAGTGTAGGAAACCTGATGAAGCAGAGCCAGGTAAGGAAGCGTGGTAATGTTTTTCATTTAACAACACCTCTTTGACGTAAATTATGTCACATACATATAGATTTTATACCACTGGCATATTTTATGTCAAATAATTAAATGTTTATGGGAATAACCGAATACGTGAATATATATCCAGTATTATGAATGGCGAGAATTCAATTGGCTATTAAAAACGGCAAGCCTGAAAGGGTGGATCATTTGTTCATGCCTCGGAATCAGCCAATCGACTTTAACCATATCCATGGTGACTGGGCCAAATGTACAGACAATGATTTGTTTATCCCTTGCCAGAAGTTGTAATTTACTCAATACATCATCAAGGAGCTTTCCAGAAAACGGGGAATAGAAGAAGAATATATTCCCACTTTCGTAGTCGACTTCAAGTACATCTGCATTCTGGATTGTAACATCGCTTAAATTCAGTGAGGAAATACTCTTATTTGCGAGTTCACAGTAGGTAGGCTCTATTTCAATACCTACACATTTGGCACCAGCCAAAATATGTACCCAAATTACGACATGCCCAAGTCCAGAACCAAAATCATAGAAAACATCGTCTTTTGTAATCTCTAATTGATCTATCAGATCTAATATGACTTTAGCGGGAGTCACTTCCAAATGATGATATTCCATGCTTCTTTTCGGAAGTCGTATATTATCTAAGTTATAGTTGAATATCCCGTCTACGAGATAATCCAAATCATCAGAAGCATAATGATTAGTGAAAAGGGATTTTGCTTTATAGGAAGTGAATCGATTAAGTACTTCCCGAATTTCGTTATTTTTAATTTTTCTATCTTGTAATAAGCTAAGGTACTTAAGGTAAATTGAACGGTTATAGGAGTGAATTAAAGATTCTAATTTTTCAGTACGCTGAATCAGAGATACTTTAGCAATTTCAGCCAAAAATTGCGATGAGCCTCTAATTATTTTTATAGTTTCCAGTGTCTTATCACGAATATTAAAGTTGGTTTCTTCGAAAAGTTCATGGGATTGCTCATACTGTTCAAATTCACTAATGATGGATTGTAAGACCATACATCCTCCTACTGCATAGAAAAAGCTATGCTTAATATAAAATATCAATGCCCAGTTCAACTAAAATTTCTGATTTTCTCGCCTTCTTCAATAAACTGGGTGCATTCTACTATGTCACCTTCACCAATTAACTTTTTATTATGTATTTTGACTTCCTTCTGCAATTTGACTAACGCTCCCACGATGCATCTTTTTCCCTCCCTCATCATCAACTGTCGTCTTGTTGGAGTATTTCATGGGGTACAGCACGCTGTGGTTTTATTTAATCTGAGTACTGTTGACACTCCTTTGGCGTAAAATATGTCATGTGCATATAGAGAATATAGTATCGACATATTTTATGTCAAGCAATCAGTAAAAGATGCATTATAATAAAATGCTATCGGCTCTAAAACGGGGCTGAAGTCCACCGTCTTAGAGCCGATACGCTGTGGTAAAGCTTTACTGTTAGTCTTTCTCTAAATCCAACGTTTGAAGAATTAAATTGAAGGATATATTTTAGCTTCAGGAATTTTATACTTTACCGATTAATTAAATACTCCTGTATTTGATTACGCAAAAACACAGGGATCGTATCTATAGGCGCTGATATATCCAGCCATTGACCGCCTTCAGATGTCTCACCGGTACGCGCGTTGATCCAGACGGCACCATGCGGCAGGTAAACCAGGCGGGAGGTTGCCTGAGCTTCAACGATAGGGGCAACAAGTAGATCTGGGCCATACATATATTGCGTATTCACCCATAGCTCCATATTTCATTGGCAGCTCCGCGTACGGAGGTCTGCTCTTTTTGCTAGGCTAGCATTTCAAATATGCAGCAGTATGATTGATGAATCGTGATCCGAGAGTGCTGTCCGATTAATACAAATTTCAGATCATTCCATATCATCATTCCTGAATAATGAAGATTGCAAATTTGGGCTGACGAAGATTTAAGAAATGTAGTGTAAAATATTCAGTACAATGGAATGCTGTGATCCTCCTATTTTTCTGGACGCAGCTTTATTTAGAAGAAAACTCAATATATTTCCTATAAAGGGTGATACCATGTACGATCAACTAACCGCGTATTGTTTATTCAAAAAAGGAGCTGTCCAGGACTATCCATTCGGGCCCGATCCGCTGGTAATGAAGGTAGGGGGCAAAATGTTTGCGCTGCTGACCAAGGCGGGTGATGACAGGGAGGTACGCATTTCGCTGAAATGCGATCCCGTAATTGCAGAAAATTTGAGGGAGCAGCATGAGTGCGTTATACCCGGCTACCATTTGAACAAAAAGCATTGGAACACAGTTATTGCGGACGGAAGCCTTCCCATGGACGATTTGAAAACGATGATCGACCATTCTTATGACTTGGTTCTCGGCACGCTCACAAGGACGGCACGGGAAGCCGTTCTGCTTAGAGTTGACGGAAAATAACCAATTATGTACATTTTGAGCATATACTCTTTATTTCACTGACTGGTTCAATCCTCTTACCTTAATCTTCCACAATTCCGTACTTCGTGCAAATTGCGAGGTGTAATACCCGTTTCGCCTATTGCGACTGCCAGCTTCTTCGCTAGACATGAATGCTTGGCTTTTTTGTTGCCTGACTAGGTTCCAACTCTTTTAAAAAGTTTGAGAAATTGATGCTAAAGTTAATTTATTGTTATGGAAATCTATGACAAACAACAATAAAATTAGGTTGCATCACGACTTTATAAGCATTTTCCGGGGAAAGGAGGATATTGGGACCAAGAGAGGCAAGCAGGGAAAATATGAACCAAGAGGTGAGAAATGTGAAGAATAAATGGTGGATTGCGCTTTGCTCTTCGCTTCTTCTGTTGACTTCATTGGCGATCACTGCGAAGGGCGCTACTGTGTTCTGGGAGCCCATGACGTACTATAATTCACAGACCTGGGAAATGGCCAACGGGTACTCTAACGGCAACATGTTCAACTGTACCTGGCGGGCTAACAATGCAACGTTTACAAATGATGGCAAGCTGCGTCTCGCACTGACAAGCCCTTCCTATAATAAATTCGATTGTGCGGAGTATCGCAGCAAGTTCAAAGCCGGATATGGGTTGTACGAGGTGAATATGAAGCCGGCAAAGAATGTGGGCATCGTTTCGTCCTTTTTTACTTACACGGGGCCAACCGACGGCACACCATGGGATGAAATTGATATCGAATTTTTAGGCAAGGATACGACCAAAGTACAATTCAATTATTTTACTAACGGTGTTGGAGGGAATGAAAAGATCATTGATTTGGGCTTCGACGCATCTCAAAGCTTTCATACCTACGCCTTCGATTGGCAGCCGAACTCCATAACGTGGTATGTTGACGGTGTTGCGAAACATAGGGCCACTAAAAATATTCCCAAAACCCCCGGCAAAATCATGATGAATATTTGGAATGGCACTGGAGTAGATAGTTGGCTCGGGCCGTATAATGGAGCTAATCCGCTGTACGCTTACTATGATTGGGTAAGATATACTAGTAATTAAGTAGCAAACAATCCGGACAGGGGCACTACTGTTCCGGATTGTTTATTATTCTTTATAGTTTGAAGTGGCTTAACGAATGGCGCAATTCACTTGCTAGCACACTCAAATTGTTGGACAACTGTGAGAGCTCACTGCTGACAGCCCTTTGATTGTTGCTTAGGGCAAGGACTTCTTGGCTGGCCGCGGAGGTTTCCTCAGAAATGGCGCTGACTGATTCTATAGCAGCGGATAAGCCATTCTGGGATTCCTCCAGCTGGGTTGCCGAAACCTGCACAGCCGACAATTGTTCCATGAAATGTGATACCTCTTGGTGCAATCTCTCAAATATTTGCTTCGATTGGTGAGTCGATTCCGTTTGACGGCTCAGCGTAGGATGAAGATCAGCCAAGGAGGCAACAGTATTCTCGGTATCCTCCCCGATATGGGAAAGTACCTGGCTTACCATATTAAGAGAATTTTTGGATTGATCCGCCAGCCTTTGGATTTCCTCTGCAATCACCATAAATCCTTTGCCGGCCGCTCCAGCCTTGCTTGCCTCGATTGAAGCATTCAAAGAAAGAATCGCAGTTTGCTTCGTAATATTGCTCAAAAGCTCAATTATTTGTTCAATGCTGCCGGTTCCTTCAAGGAGCTGTGCAGCCTGTTCGATTAAATGGTTCGTCCGGGTTTCAATTTCTCCGGTTTGCTCCAGCATATAAGACATATGTTCCTGGCCTTGAGAACTCGCTTCTATTAAGTGATGACCGAGTCTTTCCAGATTTTCGTTGGATGATTTCAAGATGGTGATCCGCTCATTGTTTTGGACGGTAAGGCCGTTGCATATTTCCGCATCGTCAGCAACCTTGATGGCTCCATGGGTAATCTGCGTCATCGCTGCTGATATATCCTGGGAGGCGGATGAAGTGCGCTTGGATGAGCGAATAAGTTCTTCAGCAGTATGTAATACGGCATCTACAGAGTGATTCACTTGCTCTACCAGCAGAGTGATATGATTCATCATCCGGTCAAAGCTTCGCTCCAGATTCCCAATTTGATCCATACGCTGCGTATTGGTTCGTATCTGCAGGTTTCCTTGTTCCCCCTCAGCCATGAGGGAAGTGATTCGCTTCAGCGGCTTTCCGATGCTTCTCTGAACCATATACCCGATCCATACTGCACTGCAAGCAGCCAGGGCTAAAGCGACCCATTGAATTAAATTCTGCATATGGCGCATCTCGGCCAGCAGCTTGGACTTCGGGGCATAGCTCAACATAATCCAAGCCGATTCCGGCAGATAACTATAAACATACAGATGGTTGCCATGTTCGTCGCTGTTGCTGAACGATCCGGCTTGAATGCCCTCCACCGTGCTGTTAATCACCGGGAGGCTGCCCGTATATGGGGTTCCGATCAAGGAAGGATCCTCAGCGTATATGATCATCTGCTCCAAATCTACAATGAGGTTCTCACCGGACGGTCCTATCCGGATGCCATCGAGCGTTTCCGCCAGACTATCCGTGGACAGCTCCACCACTAGAGCACCCAAGGGTTTCTTGGATAGCGGGCTTTTGAGCAGCTTGCCCATGGCGTAAATTTGTTCATTTTGGTACAGCGTGACATAAGGGGTGTTCTGCGGCTGCAGCCACACGATGTTCCCGTCTCCGCTCTGGATTTTCTTATACCAGTTGTTTTCTTCCATTTTTGCCTTGTCCGTATCCAAAAAAATAGAGTCAAGCATTTTACGATCGGCTGTAGTAATCAGCGGGTGTGTTCCCTCAGGAATGATGGATATAGACCGAATTGAAGAATTGACATTGAGCAGCGATTCAAGAATGCCCCGGATTTGCGAATTCTGCGAATTCTCCTCGTAGGAGTCCTGTTCGGCAGCCTGATAATAGGTTGCGCGATTTACAAAGTCTTGGTTATTTTCAAGGTTGTGAGCCATATTTACAAAGCTGTCTAGCATTTGAGCCGTTTTTTTGCCCGCAATTTCCAGCGTCTGAGCGGACGCCTCAGCCACTTTCTGCTCATATGCATTTTTAAAAGAATAAAATGAGATGGAGGATATGGCCACGACGATGCAAATGACCGTCACGAGTACAGATATCGACAGTTTGATACTGACTGATTTGATACGAATAAAGTGGGTAAGAGCGTTGATTTTTATTTTTCTTTTCGTCATGTAAGACCCTCCTCAGAGCTTAACCCATGATTCAAGAATAAGGGGGTTCAGGGGAATGAACTATATCTGAAATTTAACTTAACTGTACTTTTCTCAACTTGTTACTAGTTGTTGTTTTTTCCTAATCGCCATATTCAACTCTGTACTAGTATAATGACCCTAGGTGATGATGATGGGATCGAAAAGGGGAAGGAAGAAATTCAAGTTTACGCTGTCGTTAAAGTTTTCGTTTGTACTATTCGTGTTATTGAGCATTGCAGTCGCATTAAACGGCCACTCGTATAGAGTGAGCATCCATGTGATCGAAAGTGATATTCAGAACTCCTATTACGAGCAGTTGCGGTTTTTTCTAGTTCAGTTGGACAACCAGGTGAATAATTTGGCTGCGAACTTGTTGCAGTTAGAGGAAGACTCCATCATGAAACAATACATCAATACGACAGCGCCTGAAGATCTGTTTGATTTTAATATGCTGCGATCCAATATGTATGAAAGAATTAAGCTGCAGAGTGTATCCTCCAACTGGCCTATGGAGATCAGCGTATTTTTAAAATCAAAAGAAGAGGTCATCTCTACCCGGCCGGATGTAGTCTATGGGGATCTTGCTTCCATCTCGAAGGCGGATCCAAGCAAAGGACTATGGAGCTACGAACCAGGCCAGGGCAATAGCGAGAACTACTTTACAATGGTTCGATTAGTTTCTGGCTATGCTATCATTGCCCGATTTTCAGATACCTACATTCGCGATATGATCAATAAATTCCAGCAAAATTCGAATCGGCACACCATGCTGTATCATCCGAAATTTGGCTTCATCGGGAATCCTCCATCGGATTTGGGAGAATGGAGGCAGCAGCTGGACTGGAATTCATTGCAAGAGCCAGGCAATGAGATACTGAATTTTAAGGAGCATCGCTTGCTCCTTAATTACGCCCCAGTGGGGAGTCTAGATTGGGTTATGATCGATTTGGTGCCGCTTGAGAAGGTAGTTTTGCCCGTGAAGGAAAGCAGCCGATTCTTTGTACTTGGAATTATTGCGATGCTGGCGATTGGCGTAATTATCACAGCTCTGATATACCGGCAGATACAGCACCCTATTAACGAGCTTGTTATGAAACTGCAGGATATCCGCTCGGGACACTTTTCCTCCCGGTTGAAAGCCAAGCACCGGGATGAGTTCCAAGATGTGTTCTCAGGTTTTAATGACATGGCGGAGCGGATTCAGGAGCTCATTGAAACGGTGTACGAGGAGAAGCTCCGATTGAAGGAAGCTGAACTGAAGCAGCTGCAATCGCAAATCAACCCCCACTTTCTATATAATTGTCTGTTTTACATTAAAAATATGGCCAAATTGGGCGAGGATGAGCAAGTCGTAGCTATGGCACTCAATCTGGGAGAATACTACCGCTATACGACCCGTCTTGAGAATCCGATGACGACAGTCCGTGAGGAGGTCAATTTCTTAAGGAATTATCTGAACATTCATTGCTTCCGCAAACCGATGAGCTATGAAGTTCATATTTCTGAAGATCTTATGGAGGTAGCGATCCCCCGGTTATTTATCCAGCCCTTAGTTGAAAACGCTATTATTCATGGCATCGAAAAGAGTGATCAAGCAGGGAATATTAAAATCCAAGGCTTCTTCATATCGGGTGGATTTATTATCAGTGTCGAAGATTCTGGAGACGGTATAGAGCCGGAGAACCTTGAGAAGCTTCGCGAAAAAATGAGTCTTCCGCTTACCCCCGAAACAGGCTGCGGCTTGTGGAATACCTGCCAGAGGGTGGTGAACCTGTATGCGCCGGGTTCGGGGCTGGAATTTGATCGTTCCAGTCTGGGAGGATTAAGAGTTTCAATCCGTTGCATGATTAAACAGCAGGAGGAACCAAATGTTAAGTTTACTGATTGTTGATGATGAACCGACGATCGTGGATACACTCGCTTTTACGATCGATTGGGAGCAGCTCGAAATCATGACGGTATACAAGGCATATTCTGCAAAAGATGCGTTGTTGATTCTCGCGGAGCATGCGGTTGATATTGTTATTGCAGACATTAATATGCCCCGCATGACAGGTATTGAATTGGTCGCAGAGATCTACCAGCAGTATCGGCACGTGAAAAGCGTGCTGCTCTCAGGCCACGCAGAATTTGCCTATGCCAAGCAAGCCATCAAATATGGCGTATTTGACTACTTGCTCAAGCCCGTTTCCGATGAGGATCTGATTGCTGTAATAAGCAGGCTTGTACAAAAGATCAAGGAAGAATGGCAGGAGGTTGTCTCCCAAACACGTGTCGTCGATACGCTGAAGGAAAGCTTGCCAATTCTGAAGGATAAGCTTCTGAATGAGATGTTAATGGGCAGGTTGAAGAAAGATTCCTTGATCTCTCTCTTGGATTTGTATGAGCTTCCTTTTCATTTCGGGGATGAAATTTGCATTATGGTCATTCGAATGGAGGAAAGCCTGCCGGAGTTTAATGAACGAGATTTCTTTCTGGTGGAATATGCCATCATGAATATTGCTGTTGAGATGTTGGGGGATTCCCATGACTTATGGTCCTGTAAGGATGCTAATGGCCTTCTGGTTCTGCTTGTCCGGAATAAATTTATCAAAGATGACAACGAAATGGTGGATGAACATCGAAAATTCGATTCGCTGGCGATGCAGCTTCAACGAAACATCGGATTGTACTTGAATCGTGTCGTTTCCATTATTGTAAGCACGTGGGGGAGATTTCCTGAAGACATTAACTTGCTGTACAGTCATATTACGGAGCAAATCCGCAGCAGGCTGGCGAATGAATCTGGCTGTTTCCTGTCTGGTCAGCTTTCCGAAGCAGCTTATGTACAACAGCTGTTGTATCGCCTGTATGAGACACCTACGCTGCAGCATCTGCTTGAAAACCGCAGGTGGGATGAATATCGGGAAAAACTAGAGATGGTGATTGAAGATATGAAGCAAGCGGGGAACTTATCGGAAGAGCATGTCCGGGAAGCTTATACCGTCGTGATCGGTTCGTTTTATTATTATGCACACAAACATAATCGGCTGTTAAGCGATCTGGTCGGAAGTACAGCCGTTCTCGATCGGTCTGTTTATTCTGTTCAGCAATTGTCGGAGTGGGCGTTCTACATGTTCGATAAAATTCAGCGCAGCGATCAGGCAGAGCAGAGAAGCTCCAGAGAAAAAATGACGTTAAAAATAAGGGAATACATAGACCGAAACTTGAGCACGGCATCCCTGCAAACGATAGCGGATGCAGTCTATCTTCATCCCGTGTATTTGTCTCGATTATATAAGACGGAAACGGGAGAGGGAATTAGCGAATATATCCAGAAGCAGCGCATGCTGAAGGCGGTTGAGATGCTCAAAAACAATTCCCTAAAAATTTATGAAATTTCCGAGCATATGGGCTTCAAAAACGCTGCGTATTTCAGTAAAGTATTTCGCGAAGAATATGGCATGACTCCTAATGAATTTCGAGAACAACTGTAAGATTAAATTACTTAGAGCTTCTCCTTCCGCAGCGCAGGCAGGAGAAGCTCGTTTATTTTTTGTCATCATAATTGTTTCTTTGTTATGTTCTTTGACCATCCATAAAGATACAGCTTCGGCAGAAGAAGGACTTGTGTAAGGTAAGTCAAGAAAAGGATAGAAATGTTGAAAATGAGTTATTTTGACCCCCGTTGATTATTTTTATAATAAAGATACGACGCAGGTAAGTAACAGAATTCATCGGAAAATTAATCCCGAGTGCTTTTGTACACGATCACGGAGGATTGGATGGATCCGGCGTTCAATGAACAACTGCGTTTGCCAATGTATTTTTATTGAAGAAAACCGGGGGGAAGAAAATGAGTAAAAAACGTTTCAGTCTGATCCTATTGTCGATCCTGATTATGATGAGCATGGTCTTATCAGCCTGCGGGAGCAGCGAAAACAGCAAAAATTCAGGGAACCAGAAGAGCAAGACGGCAGCTTCAACGGACAAGAACAACTCGACCGCAGATGCTCTGAAAGAAGACGTAACACTCACTGCTTGGGTTATGCCGAATAGTCCGAAGCCGGATAAAGATTTCATGGCAGTGATGAAGCCTTACCTAGATGAAAATCCAAACGTAAAACTGAACATTACTGTTCTCGATTGGGGGTCAGCATGGACAAAAATTACAACAGCTGCAACTAGCGGAGAAGGTCCTGACATTCTTCAGTTGGGCACGACTTGGGTACCTGCTATTGCTGCGATGAACGGGATTGAAGATTTGACGGATCGCGTTGGGGGAATAGGAGGATCGGACGCTTACCTTCCGGCGAGTTGGAAAACAACGATGATTGATGGAAAATCCGAAGTGTACGGGGTGCCATGGTTTGTGGATGCCCGAGCGCTCTTCTATCGTAAGGATGCTCTTGCTCAAGCTGGATTGGATCCGGCAACCGCATTTAAAGACTGGGACACCTTCAAGCAAACGCTGACCAAATTGAATGGGATAGAGATTGAAGGCGAAAAAATGACCGCTTTTGGCGTACCGGGAAAAAATGACTGGAACGTTCCTCATAATATATTCCCTTGGATTTGGGCTGCTGGCGGCAATGTGTTTAACGCAGATAATACAAAGGTTACGTTTAATGATAAAACTGCTCTAGAAGGAGTCATGTACTACACCGGCCTGGCCAATGAGGGGCTTGTAGATAAGGCTTCCCTCGAGAAGAATTCTTCACAGATTGAGAGCGACTTCTCCGATGGTAAAACTGCAATTATGGTCAGCGGCGCCTGGATGATTAAAAATTTCACAACTCCAGAGGCAGACGGTGGTGTAGGCGAAAAAGTCGCTGCGAAGAATTATGGTATTGCACCGCTTCCGGCAGGACCCGCAGGAGCATCTACATTTATTGGGGGCAGTCATTTGACGATTTTCAAAGGATCCAAGCACAAAGAAGCTGCGTGGGATATCATTAAGTATTTGTCCAGCGATGAAGCACAGCTTGCTTATGCACAATTATCTGGCCAACTGCCAGCTAACAAAACGATGATGGATTCGCTGTCAAGCGATCCGAATTATAAAGCGATGGTGGAGGCGACGAATTACGGTATGTCTTATCCTTCCATCCCTCAATGGGGGCCTTGTGAGACGGCTCTTGTAAAATATTTCGGAAATATTTGGGACATCGTGGCAGGTGTTTCTGGAACCTACAATGAAGCAGCGATTCAAAAACAGCTTGATGATGCTGCGAATGAAGTTAATGCTATTGTAAATCAGTAATCAAAACACAAGAATAATCAAATGTATGTGCTATCAAGTATTAGCTTGATAGCACACTTTACTTAGAAGGAAGTGAAAAGCTGTGGATGTATCAAAAGCACCCGAACAGCCAAAAGCCAAGGATACCTTTAGAATCCGGTTCATGAGGGGATTTAAGGAATACCGCATTGCCTACCTATTTATTCTGCCTACCTTTTTGTTTATGCTGCTCGTTCACGTTTTACCCATGATCCAAGGGATCGTGATGTCATTCTTGAAATTAAACCAGTTTACGTTAAGTCAATATTTAAAAGCCCCATTTGTCGGAATAAAAAATTACAGTGATCTGCTTTTTAATGAAAACAATCCTGTTCGCCAAGGGTTGGGATATGCGTTACGGAATACGGCAATATACAGTGTGGTTGTAACCATTGCTGTTATGGTAATAGGGCTGTTGGTTGCGATGCTGCTGAATCGGGATTTCCCGGGAAGAGGAGTTGCCAGAGCAGCCATGTTGCTCCCATGGGTTGTCCCCTCTTATGTCGTAGGGGTTCTCTGGGGATTCATGTGGCAAAAAGAAGGCATCATTAACTATATTCTGGTAGACATTCTGCACTTGATGTCAGAGAAGCCTTTCTGGTTGATCGGTCAGAATACGATCTGGGCTATCATTATTCCTACGATATGGAGAAGCTGGCCCTTTCTCATGGTCGTTTTTCTGGCAGGGCTTCAAACGATTCCTGAGGATCTCTACGAAGCATCAAAAATTGATGGTGCTGGCAGACTCCGGCAGTTCTTTTCAATCACATTGCCTATGCTGAAGCCCGTCATTGCCGTCCAGCTTTTGTTCCAGATTATTAACAATGTATATTCTTATAACATCGTCGCCATGATGTTCGGCAATGGTTCCGGATACCCCGGAAAATGGGGAGATTTACTCATGACAGCCTTGCAAAGACAAACCTTCGGGTATTGGTCCTTTGGGGTTGGCGCAGCGGCCTCTTTCCTCTTGATGGGAGCAATGTTGATCATTGTCGGCATATGGTATCGAATCTTTAGATCGGAGTTGAGAGCGGAATGAGTGCCCAAATTAAGAAAAAAATAGAGTATCACTCGCTAAATGTACTCACATGGGTGATCGTTGCATTTGTTATATTTCCCATTATTTGGATGGTCAAGGTTTCTCTCCATACGAACGGTGAAATTCTGCAGGGGATCACCAGTATTACGATTCCTGAACCTCAATGGCTCAACTACAAGAATCTTTGGGAGACGGTCAATTTCGGTACGTTTTTTAAAAATAGCTTGATTATTTGTACTGCAACAATGCTTGTTTCCAGTTTACTGGCTGTACTAGCGGGATATGCACTTGCCAGATATAAGTTTCCGGGTTCTGGTTTGTTTGGAATCAGCGTTATTGGGACACAAATGATTCCAGGTATTATGTTTCTGTTGCCAATTTACCTGATGTTCTTAGCAATCAAGGATACCTTCGGTCTTCCTATGGTAGATACGTATTGGGGAATGATATTAGTGTATTCAGCATTCTATACTCCTATGAGTATTTGGATCATCCGGAGTTTCTTTGTTTCCATTCCAAAAGATTTGGAAGAATCAGCGCGGATCGACGGCTGTAATCGGATTCAGGCATTTGTTCGAGTAATCCTTCCTCTTTCCTTACCTGGTATTATTGCGATGTGTGTTTATATTTTCCTGACTGCTTGGGATGAGCTGTTGTTTGCATGGGTATTGACTACAACTCCTGAAGTTCAAACAATTCCTGTAGGCATAAGGCTCTTTGTCGGACAATATACCAACCGCTATGATTTGTTAATGTCTGCAGCGACTGTCGTCACGGTTCCCGTTATTATCACGTTCTTTTTAACCCAAAAATATTTTATAAGCGGTATGACAGCTGGTGCGGTGAAAGGGTAGCTCTGGCATACAGCGAATGATGATCAAGACATATGTGCATGGAGAAAAAGACCGTAGATTTTCTTTGCATTTTGTTAAAACGGATTGGAGGTTCTTATGTATAGCAAATTAGTTGCAAGGGAAGCGAATGTGTCACCAGAGGAAGTCATTCGGAAGAAGTATGGGCAATGGCTTCCGCAAACGATGGTTATAGATGCCTTATTCATGGATACTACGTTTAATAACATTGTTGGGATTGCTGGATTACCTTTTAAAGCTCCTGTTGTACTAGAGTTGCTGAAAGATGCCGCTATTGCCGCTTTTCTGAAAAATGGCATAATACAGTATTCTTCGCTGCTCATCATGAATCAGGAAGGGACTTTGCAGGTTTTAGCGTTGGATTCAACCGGTCGGTTAATCGAAATCGCAATGCCTGCGGAAATTTCAGATGGTATATCGGAAATATTGGTCGGTATCAACCATTGGGCTGGATATGTCAATGAAGCAGGAGAGCATATCATTGATTTGCGGACACCTTCTCCAGGGCCGCATTTCCATTCAAATCTTCTCATCGGCAACCGAGTCGGCTTTCCCCGACCATTGCAAACGACGCCCAAAAGTGTCATCGACAGGCTGGGAGGAGGGAGTTTTCGTTCCCATGCTGCTACACAGGTGTTGGCTACCCGCTGGGATATGAGACAGGAGGAAAATGGATTTCCAGCAAATCGTCAGTTTTATCTGATAGAGGGCGACCAGCAGATTTTCTATTCCGCTGATCCGAAGGATGAAAATGTGGAAAGTGCAACCTGCACACATGCTCAGAATTTTACTAAAATCGAGTATAAAACCCGGTGCGGTTTAAAGATCGAGCGGCTCATTTTTTTACTTCCCCAACTGGAAGGAATGCCTTTGGCTACAGAGGTGCAACGAATTAATGTTACGAATCTTGGCAATAAGGATCGGAAGCTGAAGCTCGTGTACACCGGAATGTTCGGTAGCGCCAATCCCCATGCTTTGTTCGAAGATGTTCTGTACAGTAATATCATCATGCAGACAGGTCTTCTCTTGGATGAGAATCGTTCCATTGTCGCCATCACCCCGGACTACTATAGTGATTTTTACAAGGAAGATGTGAGATTTCACACTATGATGGTCGATAAGAAGGGGGATGTTGAATTTCCGAAGGAATTTTGCACTAACTATAATGAATTTGTTGGGAATGGTTCTTTACACCATCCAGAAGGAATTTATCAGCTAAGCAACCGTCTTTCCCGGAAGGGGCCGGGTTTCTTTGCTCTGGCTGCCGATCTTACGCTGGAAGCTGGCGAAGTCTGTCATGTTCGTCAGTTTACGGGGATTGTATCATCGAAACTTAATGATTCTTTTAGCGAAGAGACTGTGCGGGAGGAAATATATAGGTTGATTGACCGTTTACGAATACCGGGCCAGGTTGAGAAATTCCTTGAAGATAGCATTTCCTTTCTCAGTAGTTATAAGAAACTACTCCGTCTTCAAACGGAAGATGAGTTGCTCAATACGTATATGAACCATAATTTGCCTTTTCAGGTATTCTACCAGACCTTTGTTTCACGCTCGTTCTGCCAGACTCAAAAAGGTTACCGGGAAATTGGTTTTAGGGAAATACAAGACCTGTATGCAAGCATGTATTACTTCCTGGGTATGGGGATGGATCATTTTGTACAAGACATGTTAAAAGAATGGGGCTCGAAAGTATTTGAATTCGGGTATGCATACCACAATTTTTACTGGGAAGGCAAGGAGCCTGGAAAATGGTCTGATGACTCTTTATGGTTGATTCAAGCAGTCGCAAGGTATGTTCATTATACAGGCAATTACGGTTTTCTGGATGTAAAATGCGATATAGCAGGGACGGATCCGGTACAACAACGATCCATATATCAGACTATCCAAGCGATTATCCTTTATTCTGGCCAGATCTCTGTCGGCAAACATGGGCTTCCTTTATTGGATTTAGCTGATTGGAACGATTGCCTCAAGTTGGATCAAGACTGTATCGATGGAATCACCAAAGAGAGGTTATATAAGGAGCAGGTGGCCAACAAGGGCATTTCTGTTGGTGATGAGCCATTTGAAAGTAATTATTCTGAAAGCGTAATGAATGCCTTTCTACTGAAATTAGCGGTTGACGAAATGAAAGTAATCGCTGAAGCAAAGGAAGATCAAACCTATGCAGCATACTTGTCGGGTTTAAGCAATGAACTTCAGGGAAATATTCAGCAACATGCATGGAAGGAAAATTTCTTCGCAAGGGTGCTTTTTAACCGATACGACAACTACAGTTATTTGGGAGCGAAGGGGGATGGCCTGTCGGCAGACCCCTCTATTGACGGGACTTATTTTATCAACTCCTTTAGCTGGTCCATATTGTCTGACTCGGCATCGGAGGATCAAATAGAAAAGATGCTGGAGGTTTTGGAAAAGGTAATGGTCACTCCATTTGGCATCAAGTTAATGAGTCCAGCCGATATGGGGAAAATAGCAAAATTTACGGCTACAGGAGAGTACTTCCCTGGGGATCGGGAAAATGGCGCGGTCTTCAAGCATGCGAGTATGATGGCAGTATCTGCCATGCTAAAAGGGGCAAAATCGGTTAAGAAATCAGAATTGGCAGCAAAGCTGTCGAATCTCGCTTACTGGATGCTGGATTTAACTTTGCCGTATAAGACATTGGAAAATCCTTATGTTACCTGTGGAAACCCCCGTTTCTGTACACAGTATAATAATAGCGAAACCGGTGAGAATATTGGCCCAATTCTGAGTGGAACTTCAACGTGGCTAACTCTATCACTTATGTCTGCCCTGGGGATTGAATTTACGGGTGAGGGTCTTGTCCTAGATCCGATTCTTCGGGAGAAGGATCAAAAAGTAATCTATGATCTGAAGATCGGAGAATCTGAATACCATATTGAAATAACAAAACCAGTCGGCTTCTACCGCGCATTGGACAGCCAAGTTACTTTACTGCTTGATGGAAAAAAGTTAACAGGAAATGTGGTGCCTTTAGACAGAATCAAAGCAAACCATATTGTGACAATGCAGTTGCAGTAGGGATAAAAAAATACAAACAGCTTATTTACCGAAAAGGGGATAAGCTATTTGTATTTTTTTGCATATCGAAACACGTCCAAATTCAACAACGGGCTCCGATCTCACAATCGACGCCCGTATCTGGTTTGATGCTAATCTTCAGTATAGGGCGTGTATTTCATCCATTCATACTCCGCCGTAATTGGGGACGCACCGTCGTAAGGACCCAGCCAACGTTTCCAAGGTTTTGTATTCAGAGCCCTGTATATTTCCAGTATCATTCTTTGTAAGCATCAGCTCCATTGTTGATCCGTTAAAAAGGATATTTTCAGAGGACCATACACAATCAAAAGGGTCTCCATTGGAGTAACCGGTAGATGCCTCCCACTTTGTCGGGTCATGCTTCGCAAATGTGTGAACCCAAGTGTTTTCTTGTTTCGACTCTTGGGAAGCTTGGGAAGGGGCGTTTTTTTCTGAACAACCTGCAGCCATTAAGGCGATTAAAATAGCCAATACAATTTTCTTTTTCATCTGATCATCCATCCTGTCGTTTAATCTTATTTCATTCTAGATGGAAGATCGATGAAGATTAAAGGGCAATCTTTAAACAAAGCTATCATATTATTGACTTATTCCATGAACGGACTGATACCATTCGTTGACCTCTCTAGTTATTTGTTCTCCGCCGTTTGCTTTCCAATTCGCCACAAAATCATCGAAGTAGTCAATATTCTTTTTACCGTAAATGATTTGCAAGAAAGTCTCATGCTGTGTTTGCTGAAGCTGGTCGCCTTTCTCCTGCATGGTTGGTGTCGGCGGGCCTTGATACTCGTTGGGTAGCCGGCTGGAGAATAGCTGGGCGAGCACAGGCTTCTCGGTGTCGGACACCATTCTGGTCCAATGGGACGGAATTCGTGCGCCGTCATAGGTGAGGGTATAGGCTGTGACATCGACATAACCGCCGGGGATAAGGTTCCGGTCCATGGAGTACTTGCCGTTTACCATCGTATAGTCATAGTTATTAGCCATGCCGTATGCGAATTCTCCTTCCCCTAATCCTTGCGTTTCGTACAGGTAGTTCATGTAACGGAAAAAGGTTTGTGGATTTCTGTTGTTTTTGTTGATGAGTACAGCTCCGTTTCTAGGCTGGGAAGCACGATGATACGATTTGCCATCAGGCCCTTTTGGCAGGGGAATGGCGATGAATTTAGCCTGCGGATTCTTCTCGGTGAGCACATTAAGCGGCCAAAACCGCATCCAATGGGGGCCGATGACAATGCCTGCTTTTTCTTGGGAAAATAACCGGGCGGCTGATTCTTCATCCTGCCATAATGCCTCATTCGGAAAGTACCCTGCTTCTCTCCATTCTCTAAGCTTGATCAAACCTTGCTTGGTTGAATCTTGGATGGATCCGAACTCCAGCTCATCCTGAGCTTCGCAGAAGTTCCATTGTTCTGGCAGGCAGCCGTACATGCCGAATACCCAGCTGATGTCAGCCATCCAAGTGCTGATGGTGTTGCCCAGACTGACCGCCAGACCAAAGGTGTCGTCCTTTCCGTTGCCGTCGGGATCTTGGTGGGTAAATGCTTCAAGTACTTCCTCTAGCTCTGACAGGGTAGCAGGTGGGGACAAACCGACCCTTTCAAGCCAATCTACCCGAATCCACATCATGGGGTCGGAATTGTAGTCATAATCCAGAATCGGGATAGCATAATGCTCTCCATTCCGTTCGTAAGGATACCAGACGGAAGGGTTCTCATTCATCGCCTTTTTCCAGACTGGAGATGCGTACTGCTCGAACAAATCATCTACGGGCATAAATTGTCCAGAGTCAATCATCTGATGAATGACATCGGTTCTAACCGGAATAATATCGGGCATCTCTTGTTTATTTAGCAGATGTAGCTTTAATTTGGTTGAGAATGTACTGTCTGGGGTTGTCCATAAATACTGGAGATCAATGCCTAATTTTTCACGCACCGATCGGGTGTGAATGTTATCTTCAATGTTTTCGCCATTTTTGAAGCTTAGAGACGGCCGCAAACTAAATACGGTTGTCAAGATTTCCGGTTGGCTCTGGCTGCCAGATGGTTCATTGGATGGCGTCCACTGGTTGAGTTGGTAGAGTTCGTACATGGCTATCATAAGGATCAGTATTGCGGGTACGAACCATATTTTCTTCATACGATATCCCTCCGGCATTATTGTATCACGGAACGAATTGACATTGAACGCACGTTCTGCCTGGGCACTCAAACTGGTTAACGAATAGCTAGAAAAGCTAAGAAGTAGTTATATTGCCGATACCCCATCCCTTTTATAATGTACTTAAATTGCGATAAGGGAGAGTGAGTAACAGGTGAAACGGTTCATTGCACAAGGGCTAGTCCTGTGTATGTTGTTCAGCAGTTTCATGACTGCGGGTTATGCCAGTCCGATGACAAATGATTCAAAGGAAAGTGACATAAGGGGTCATTGGGCCGAATCTATGCTCGGGAAGTGGACCTCTTTGGGAATTTTGTCGGGATATCCCGATGGGAAGCTGAATCCGAATCAGCCTATGTCCAGAGCTGAGTTCAGTATGCTGCTGCAGCGGGTGTTCGGTATCAGCGGAACGGACCAGCTCGCATTTAAGGATGTGCCAGCGGACGCATGGTATGCTTCTTCTCTGGCAGCTGCTGCTCATGCCGGATTTATTAAGGGGTACGAAGACGGAACGTTTAAACCGAGCCACTCGATTATGAGAGCCGAAGCAGCTATGATGCTGTCGAGAGCTTTTCAGATTGCTGAAATCGAGCAGGGGATGAACACGGATGTGATGGGAACTTTTACGGACAAATCAAAAATTCGCCCTTATTCCTTATCTGCTGTGAAAGATCTGGTTATGGCGGGGGCCATGAAGGGATATCCAGACGGTTCCTTCGGGCCCGATCGATCGCTTTCCCGCGCTGAGGCGGTTGCCATGCTGGATCGGCTTGCTGGGACAGTGTACAACAAGGCAGTCACCGATGAACGGAAGGAAGTTCTGGCAAATGCTGTAGTCAACTCGAAAGAAGTGACCTTTCGAAACAAAGAAATTATGGGGAATCTATATCTAGCCCAGGGAATCGGTAATGGGGAGGTTACGGTAGAAAACACGAAAGTCGCTGGAGTAACCTTCATAAACGGCGGGGGACAAAACAGCATCCATTTCAAAAACACGAATTTAGGAAAGGTGATTCTGTATAATGTGGATCACCCGATTCGCGTAAACGTTGAAGGGAAGTCCGTCATTCAACAACTGGTGCTGCGCAGTCCGGCGGTAATTCACGTCGATGATGGAGCTTCGATTCATGAGTTGGTGCTTCAGAAGGGATCTAGCGGAACGTTGGTTAGTGGAAAAGGTGAAATCTCTCGCGTACAATCTGTAGCCGGAGGAATCATGGTGAACGGCCAGCAGCTGGAGCAAGGGAAAGAGTACGTTTGGCCATCTGAGAAGGAAGCCTTGATACCTGCTGGGGAGAAGGGTGTTCCAGTGGGGAGCACGGAGAATGCTGGCGGATTGAATCCATCTCCGGGGAATATCAGTCCTGGAACGGGGAGCGATACGGGATCCCGCCCGCCTGATTCATGGCCACCTGCGGTGGCGCAGGGAAGCTTGCCTGGAACTGCGAAGGTAACTGCCACGGTCTCTGCCGGGAACCGGCTGGCTGTTCTGGTATCTCACAAGGAGATGACCTCTCCGCAGATTGGAGATCCTTTGCTGAAGAGCAGCTTATTAATAGATCCTTATGAATCAGGAACTGACATATCAGGAGTTGACCCAAGCGTTAACAAGTATCTTGGAGTTTATGAAGTCGACAATAACGGGAAGATTGTTCGTTTCCGGCAGATCGTCTTGACGGAGGCGAATATTAAGCCTGAAGCCTGGAATAGGGTATGGAGTGACGAATTTGAAGGCTCTAGTATCGACAACTCCAAATGGAACTTCGTTCAAGGCGGCGGAGGTTACGGGAATAATGAGCTTCAAAACTATACCAATCGCGCACAGAACGCTCGCATTGAGAACGGGAATTTGGTGATTGAAGCCCATAAGGAAGATTATCAAGGAAATCCGTATACTTCCGCGAAGCTGACTACGGAAGGCAAGGGAGATTGGACTTACGGCAAATTTGAAATTCGTGCCAAAATGCCGCAAGGCAAAGGAATATGGCCGGCGATCTGGATGATGTCTAAGGATCAGAATTTGTATTCCGGTTGGCCTGCCTCCGGAGAAATCGACATCATGGAGCTTTTAGGGCATGAGCCGAACAAAATATATGGAACCCTTCATTATGGATTGCCTCATGAACAGGCACAGGGCAGTTATACTCTGCCAGACGGACGCACGTTTGCCGAGGATTTTCATACCTTTGCGGTAGAATGGGAGCCGGGGGAGTTCCGTTTTTACGTGGACGGCGTGTTATATTCCAAGCAGAACAACTGGTTTAGCAAAAATCCGCAGGAAGGTGGTGAATACACCTATCCCGCTCCTTTTGACAGGGATTTCTTCCTGCAGTTGAATCTGGCCGTTGGTGGCGATTGGCCAGGGAATCCGGACCCAATTACGGAATTCCCGCAAAAAATGCTCGTAGACTATGTGCGTGTATATGAAAGGGACGGTCATGCTTATCGTCAGCCAGTTATGCCTGCCACAAAGACCGCGGTCGTGAGAGAGCCGGGGGAAGATGGGAATTATGTGGAGAACGGAACGTTTGAAGATGAATTGAACCATTGGCTGTTCCAACCGTTCGCGCCGCCTGCTGATCTGTTCGGTGGTGTAGGGTCTGTGGCTGTGGATCAAGGGGCGGTAAAAACGACCATAGATCAGCAAGGGGACGTCAATTACGCCATTCAGCTGATTCAAGCCGGTTTGCCATTGATTAAAGGATCCACCTACCAGCTTTCCTTTGATGCATGGTCGTCGGGAGACAGAACGATGGTAGCGTCATTGTCAGGTCCTGACCGGAGTTATGTCCGCTATATGGATGACAAGACGGTTGCGCTTACCGCCGACCGGCAAAACTATACCTATACCTTTACCATGAATTCGGATACGGATCCAAATGCCAGATTGGAGTTCAACATGGGGAACGCAGGCATCCTTCCGGTATGGATTGATGAGGTGCGCTTAATTAAAATTGCTGATCCCGATCCGAATATTTCTCGTGATGCCCTACCGAGCGGGAACTTGATTTATAACGGCACTTTTGATCAAGGCAAGGATCGTCTCGGCTTTTGGAAGATCGATGGGCCAGGCAGCGCGGATGCGCTCTATTACGTCGGAAGTGCGATAAATGACCGTAAGCTGTACGTGAAGCCGAAGATGGCTGGACAGCCTGATGCGCTGGTTCTTAGTCAGGACCGGCTAAACCTCAAGGAAGGAAAAATGTACATTCTGTCATTTAGCGCTAAAGCGGACAATAATGTATCCATAATGGCCCAGATTGGGAATGACGATAAGTCGAATCTTTATGCCGAGCAGTCTTTCACTATTCGTACAGAACCGCAAATCTATTCATGGATTTTTACAATGGGCCCGGCGAACAGTTCAAGCAAGCTTGAATTCGGGTTGGGAGCTTTGACCGATCGCCTTGAACTGGATAATGTGAGTTTGAAGGAAATGAGTCCACCTGTAGAAGTGAACGGTTCAAAGCGCATTGAAGCGGAAAATTACTCCGACATGCAAGGCGTGCAAAAGGGAGAAGACGGGTTAAGCGTTGGCTGGATCGACCCGGGTGACTGGATGCAGTACATTATTGATGTCAAGAAGGCTGGCGAATACAAGCTTGCTTACTACGTTGCATCGGGATATGAAGGTGGCGGATCATTGACCTTGCTGGCCAAGCAGGGCAGTGTATACACGCACACATTGCCCGTAGGCGAAATCCTTGAGGCGGATGCGGATTTCAAATATACATGGAACATAGCGAATACGGGAGACTGGGGAATATTCAAATTAATGGAGCAAACCATTCAGCTGAATGAAGGAATTCAGACCTTGCAAATCTATGCTCCTCATGTGAATATTGACTATTTTACGCTGACGGATGTCAACCAGCGGAGTTTTACCGGAAATCTAATTCGCAACGGGACATTTGATGCCGATGTCAGCGAGTGGCAGACCTATCAGTCGGACAATAAGTCCGATAAGCTCTCTATTATCGCGAAAGATGGTGTCATGCAAATTCAACTCCCTGAAATCATGCCCGAAAATTGGAACCAGCAGGTCTACCAAGAAGGCCTCACGTTGGAGCAGGGGAGAATCTACTCGGTGACCTTTGATGTCTATTCCACGGTAGACCGGCCGATTCAATTGGGTGTAGGCGTTGTGGATCCCAGCAATAATTATGCGTATACGGATTTCCTTGACGGCAACAAGCCTACAATTTGGCTAACTCAGGTGAAGCAGCAGCAGCAATTAACCTTTGTGATGAAGCATCCGACGGAAACGAATGCGAAGCTGGAATTTGATTTGGGCCAGTTAACGATCGGAGGGAAGATATACGATGAGGCAGGGGATATTTTCCTGGATAACATTCGGCTTAGCAGCAGTCTGATTCAGAACGGATTGTTTAGCGAAGGCACGGATGATTGGTCAGCCTATTGGGGAGACGAATGGAATGGGCATTCTTCCGGAAGCTTAACCCAGCGTGGCGGAGAAATGGTGATCCAAATCGATACGGCAGGCAGTCAAAATTGGAATCCTCAAATCAGTCAGGAGGGGATCCGGCTCGAAGAAGGTAAAACCTATCAAATTTCCTTGGATGCCCGTGCGAGCGTTTCAAGAAAAATAAATATCGGTCTTGGAAAAAAGCTAAGCGAAGACCCTTGGCATGTCGGCTATTTCGGAACAGATTTGTCGCTGGCAACGAATATGCAGAGATACACATTTACATTTACAATGAATGGTACGACAGAGGATCACGCCAGAATCGATATTAATGTGGGCGAGCTTGAAGGTTTGGGTTCCAATACGGAGGTCATCTTAGACAATATCGTGCTGGTCGAAGTGGACTAACCCTCAGGAATAACGTATCAGGGTAGCATTGTGTCCATATATAAAATGAATTTTAGAAAGGGTACAGTCCTTAAGTGTTGGGGGGCTGTACCTTTTTCGTTATACAAATAATTATGCCATTATGAGGAGAGCAAGAGCACCTCCACAATTATTCAACTCCCAGTTTGGTAGCGTTTGCTTTACGTGAGGCGATACTCCCAAGAATTGACGGAAAATAACCATTTAACAATTTATTTGCTTACGGCAGTCTTTTTCGATTATAATACTGAATAATTGTTCAGTATTCTGAAGGCGGTGATTCAGGAATGAATAAAAAGAAGCAGCAAAGCGAGCAGACGAAGAAGAAGATTGCCGAGGCATCCACGGCTTTGTTCATACAGAAGGGCTACAGGGCTACATCGATCGAAGATATCGTGAAGGCAGCCGGCTGCAGCGCAGGTAATATTTATTATCATTTCAAGAATAAAGAGGGGTTATTTCTTTATTTGATTGATGAATGGAACCTGGAATGGGAAGAGACCTGGTTAGCCAAGGAGCCGCTCTACCCGACCACGATCGATAAATTGTACGGCATGGCTGAGCATTTAGCGCTCGATCAGTTGAATCATCCGCTGACGAGAGCCGCCGATGAGTTTTATAATAACTCGGAGAAAGCGTCGGATGTGGAAGAGCGAATTCATGAAATCGTTAAGGGCTATCTCATTTTTAATCAGCAATTGCTCCAGAAAGGGATCGATAACGACGAACTTAAAGCTACAAATGTAGTAGGACTTGCCATGATTCTGGATAGCCTTCTGCTGGGTCTAAGCCAGCATGCGCGAAATATGAACCGGGAGGAGATGCTCGAGGCTTACCGATTGGCTATGGATGTGTTTTTGCATGGGATCGCCAAGGAATCCAGTTAGTTTTTTATAATCGGAAGAAAAATGGCTGCTAAACGCTAAATAGGGTCTGTTTGAATAGAAATACGTCGCTAGACGTCTTTCTTTTTCTATCATTTTGAATGAACATTCAGTATGTTTGCATACAACTTTGGAGGAATTCTGTATGGGTTTATTGTTGAAAAATCGGGGTGCGGTTCTAATCCTGATGTTGAATATTTTTCTGGTTTTTATGGGGATTGGACTGATCATACCGATCATGCCCAAGTTCATGAATAGTTTAGGCATAGGCGGGAGCACGATTGGCCTTCTGGTGGCAACCTTTTCGCTGACGCAGTTTCTATTTTCGCCGCTGGCCGGCCGGCTGGCTGATTCTTATGGAAGAAAGCGGATGATTGTCATCGGCATGATCGTATTTGCTTTTTCCGAAGTGCTATTCGGATTAGCGAGCGCCCCAGTGCTATTGTTTGTCTCAAGGATGCTCGGAGGCGTTAGCGCCGCGATGATCATGCCGGCCGTTATGGCTTATGTCGCGGACATTACGACGCAGGATGAACGTGCTGCGGGGATGGGCTATATTAACGCGGCCATTACAACAGGCTTTATCATCGGGCCTGGCATCGGAGGATATATTGCTGAAATCGGCATCCGTGTTCCCTTCTATGCTGCAGGTGTTGCGGGACTTATAGCGGGCTGTATTTCTATGTTTGTTCTTCGGGAGTCTCTTTCTGCCAAAAGAACAACATCGGACTCATCCGCGTCAAAGGACAACGGAGGCAGTCTTCTATCTCAATTGATTCATTCCTATCGCGAGCCCTTTTTCCTAAGCTTGATCATCGTATTTGTTATGTCTTTCGGACTAGCCAATTTTGAAACGGTCTTTGGACTGTTTGTCGATCATAAATTCGGATTTGAGCCAGGAGATATTGCCTTTATCATTACCTTTGGCTCGATCGCTGGCGCTGTGGTTCAAGCTACGGCCTTTAGCTGGATTTTAAATCGCTTTGGCGAGAAAAATGTCATCTCGGTTTGCCTTCTCTTTGCTGGCATTTTCATTCTTATGACGCTCTTTGTACACAAGTTTTGGATGATTTTTGCCGTTACCTTTGTCGTCTTTCTGGCAATTGATATTTTGCGTCCGGCGATCGGTACCCAAATGTCGAAGCTAGCCGCAGACCGGCAAGGCTACGTTGCAGGCCTTAATTCGGCCTATACCAGTCTCGGCAATATTGCCGGGCCGATCCTGGCCGGATATTTGTTCGATATAGATATCAACTATCCGTATACTCTCGCATGTATAGTTCTATTAATCTGTTTCGGCTTATCCTTGAGAGTCGGTAAGCGAATGAAGGTGCCGTCTCCTGATCATCGTTCAAGCGCTAATTAATATACACAAAAGCATCTAGATAAGTTACTAGATTCAATGCTCCCCACATGGCAATGGCCAACCTTATGGGGAGCATTATATTTTTCAGTAAAAGTTAAGCAGCTATCCTCATGCAACGGAGCAGTAACTAGGTCATTACTTCACCAGGATTCACCTTTTTTGAGACAAGGCACATGTTGTTACGTATGTATATATAACAATAATTAGAACTATAGGTGGTGATTTGATGCAGTCTCCAATGAGTCTTCCGCAACAACGCTTATCCAAGGATGCAGTCAAGGTATGGATCATAAGCGAATTAATTACGAATATCATTGGATTTATGATTTTGGCGATATTGCTTTATCTCGATTATCGTTATTCATGGAAAGCGTGGATCGGTTGGATTCTGATTGGATTCACTGTATTTTCGGTGTTGAGCACCATATGGTCGGTTATAAATCCGTTTTTACTGTACAAAAATTGGCGTTATGACGTGAGTGAAGAGTTTTTGCAATTGAAATCAGGCGTATGGGTGGAGAAGCATCAGCTCGTGCCGATGACCAAAATTCAATCGGTTGCAACTAAGCAGGGGCCCTTGCTAAGAAGATATGGACTATGCTCGCTTTCCATCGAGACCATGGGTTCATCCCATGCGATCCCTGCTTTACCCAAAGAGGTAGCTAGCGAATTAAGGAATCAAATTGCTCATTATGCAAAAATTAAGGAAGTGGAGTCATGATGAAGACAAGACGTTACCGTTACCATCCACTGACGATCCTTCTTCAATTGGGGAGATTAGCCAAAAACGCCATCTTCTTTGTTATTTATTTGTTCGTGATTAGGGTAGGCTCGGAATCATCCTTCATTGTATATGGTAGGTACATTTTTGTTTTAGCCGTCGGATTTTCAATTTGCTCCATTATATTTAAATGGCTTACGAGTACATATGAACTGGATGATCGTTCCTTCCATCTTTACAAGGGGAATTTCAACAAATCGGAGCGAACTATTCCTTTTTCGAAAATTCAAAATATCAATCGCCATACTTCCTTATTTCATCGGTTGTTTAAAATGACTTCGGTTAGTTTTGAAACGGGAATGACGGGAGAGGACGCTGCGGTTAAATTTGAGGTCATTTCTCAAGCCGAAGCGGATCGAATAGAAGCGCATGTGGCAAAAACGAATGGATCTGACGAATCTGAAGAATGGGCTGCTGTTCCACCTATGCATGGAGTGATTGAAGCGACTTCTTCAGTGGATTCAGAGAATACGACTCTAGAGCGCATGATTCACTTTACACCGACAAAAAAGGACATTATAAAGGCATCCTTTACATCCCTAAGCTTTTTATTGTTCATCCCAGTAATTATTTCGTTTTATAATAAAATTAATGATATTTTTAATGTGGGAGAAAAAGCTGGAGGGATTCTGCAAAGTATACTAAGCTCTGGATGGCTGATCATTACCATCGTCATTGCATTCTTCATTGTTTCTACTATTTTTGGAATCGTGAGAACGTTCTTTAAATATGGTAAATATGAGATCTCGTCAGATCATGAACGTATTTATATTACACAGGGCATAGTGGATGAAACGTCCTTTTCCATCTCCAAAGACAGAATCCAGGCTATAGAAATCGAGCAGTCTATGATGAAAAGATGGCTCGGGCTTGCCGAAGTGAAATTGATTAGTGCGGGCAGTTTGGAATCCAATAAAAATAGGCATGAAATCAATTCTCTTTATCCTTTCCTGCCTATTCAGCGCGCCTATGATATGGTATCCGAGATTTTACCATCTTATCAAGTCACACAAGGGATGACTCGACTTCCCCCAAAAGCGTTATGGCTGCGTGTACTTCGGCCGAGCTGGTTCTGGATGACCGTGACGGCAGGCTTATTTTATTTCAAGCCGATGATCTTTCAAATGAAGGAAGCTTGGTGGGTGGTCGCAGCTATTTTACTCATGATCGTCCTTGTGACGAGATGGCTGGATTTTTTGAATACCCGCTACACCTTGCATGATCGCTTTATACAAATTAAAACGGGAAGTTTAACTACGACTCTATTCATATCCAAGCGGGATAAGATTATCGAGGTGAAAGTAACTCAGAGTAAACTTCAAAAGCTGTTGGGACTCGCGTCAATTGGAACCATTAACCGGGCCAAGCCCGTACATCACACAGGGATAAAAGACGTGCCTTCGGGATTAGCTGAGTCATTTTATAAGTGGTATATCGGACGTAGTACGGAAATCACCGTGAAATAAAATCATATGAGGGATCATATGAATAATTAAACAAAAAAGGAAGGCAGAGGTGCATGGAGCGCTTCTGCCTTCCTTTTTACGTAGCATAAATGAGTAGAAAATTACATGTGTTCAATGGGTAAGAATAATTAAAGTTCGAGCCATCGTTGTGACCAATTTTCTATATCTCTCATAATCGGTTCAAAGGCAATGCCTTTGTCCGTTAGGGAGTATTCGATCCGGACAGGGGTTTCTGGGTAAATGCTCCTAGTGACAATACCCTCAGTCTCCAAATCCTTCAGGCGTTCTGAAAGAACTTTGCCGCTGACACCAATGGATGATTCAAGTTGACAAAATCTCTGAGGGCCAGAAAGGAGCTGGTAAATAATGAGTCCTGTCCATCGTTGGCTTAATAGACTCATTGCTTTTTCAAATCTGGTGCAAATCGAAGTATCCAATGGCAATCCCTCCTAACTAATACTAATATACCACATTAAAAAGGTAACTTCATTACATTTTAATAAATGCTTACTTGACACAATCAGGTAGTATAAATATAATTACTTACATAAAGTAACCACAGGAAATTTAATTGAGACTTGGCTGGCAGTCAGTCGGTAAGATACAGTATTTTCAAAAACAAAAAATAAAAGGAGAATTTAGGTAATGCATATTATTAATCAGTTGGGATTAACATTGTTGAGAGTGTTTTTAGGCTATACATTCTTTATTCATGGGCTAGTCAAGTTTCAAGGTGGTATTGAGAATACGGTTGGTTTCTTTGAAAGTTTGGGTCTTCCGGGTTTTTTCGCTTATGCTGTAGCACTCATTGAATTAGTCGGCGGAGCTTTGATGATACTAGGGTTAGGGACAAGAGTTGCAGCTCTGTTGTTCGCACTAATTATGGTGGGGGCTATCTCTACAGCGAAGCTTGGACTCGGATTTCTTGGAGATGGGCAAATGGCTGGTTATGAGCTCGATTTGGCACTATTGGTGATTTCTATCTATCTTGCCTTGCACAAGACAACATATTTGGCCTTAGGTAATTTATTTTTTCGTACAAAGGAAGCTTAATAAGGAGGGGATAAGTATGAAGTTTCATCGTGGTTCTATTCCCTACGTGGGTCAGGTTAATCTGAAGGTGGAGAATCTGGAACGCTCGTTGGCATTTTACAAGGAGGTCATTGGCTTTAAAGTGCTTAGTCAAACGGAAAGAGCGGCCCAATTGACTGCGGATGGAAGAACGGTTCTTCTATCCATTGAACAGCCAGACGATGTCATTCCCCATCAAGGGCGGACAACGGGGCTGTACCATTTTGCACTATTGCTGCCTACTCGTACCGATCTGGCGCATATTGTTCAACACTTTAGCCGCTTACAGATAGAGTTGGGGGCATCCGATCACCTAGTTAGCGAAGCCCTTTACCTCTCCGATCCAGACGGCAATGGGATTGAAATTTATAGGGATCGTGCTCCATCAGAATGGAACTGGAATAACGATCAAGTAGAAATGACGGTGGATCCATTAAACTTCCAAGATCTTCTGCATGGTGTTGAGCCCCAAGCGTGGCAAGCATTGCCCGCTGATACGGTCATGGGACACATTCACTTGCATGTAGCTGAATTAAGCAAGACAGAGGAATTCTATGTCCATGGACTTGGCTTTGATGTGGTGAACCGTTATGGTGCGCAAGCTTTGTTTATTTCTACTGGGAAGTATCATCATCATATTGGATTAAATACCTGGAATGGTGTGGGAGCGCCAAAGCCTCACGACAATAGTGTAGGGCTTAAATCCTTCACGATCATTTATCCAAGCGAAGCTGCCCGGGAGCAGGCAGCGTTAAATTTGAAAAATATCGGAGCGTCCGTGGTTGAAGACAACGGCGCGTTAGCTACTGAGGATCCGTCTGGAAATCATATTCTCTTGCTGGCTTGACTCGGCGAAGGAAACGGTCATTCGGAAAGAGTCAGGTAGGTAAGTTTATATATAGGTGGTGTAATCAATGGGTTTTTGGGACAAATTATTTGGAAAACCAACGAAGGAGGAAAATGTCATGACAAAATTAAACATTGGTATTATTCTAGGGAGCACACGGCAAGGTCGAGTAAGTCCACAGGTTGGTGAATGGGTGAAAGGAATCGCAGACAAACGCGGAGATGCGAATTATGAGATTGTAGATATTGCCGATTTCAAATTACCGTTCCTGGGTACGACGGATGGCACTGAGCCAGGAATCGGGGAATGGAACCAGAAGCTCGCTAGTCTGGATGGATTCGTCTTTATTGTTCAGGAGTATAACCACAGCATTACCGGGGCATTGAAAAACGCTTTGGATTTCGCGCGGGAAGCCTGGAATGACAAGGCCGCAGGCATTGTCAGCTATGGTTCCACAGGCGGAGCACGTGCAGCAGAACATTTGCGCGGAATTTGCGGCGAGTTGAAGATTGCCGATGTCCGTACGCATCCAACTTTGTCATTGTTTACAGATTTCGAGAATGGATCGGTCTTTAAACCGCAGGATCTGCATCTGAACAACGTCAATACGATGTTGGATGAGGTTATGGCTTGGAGCGGTGCCTTGAAAACTTTGAGATAATCTATATGCGATAAGTCTTACCTTCACAAGAACGTCGAACTTTCCCTTGAGTGGTGATTCTCTATAGGATCATCGTTCAAGGAAAAGACGGCGTTTTTTTGTTACGCTGCTATGTATTGTGTCGCAACTGTTGGGATAGTGCTCTGCAAGGGTTAACTTCATCTACTTCCCCCGTTTGATGCGAATCATCATCGACGGATTATGATGATTACACCAGTCGGGCCGACCATGGATAGAGTCTTGTAGAGCAGACGAACCTTCGACCTTCACGACTCTCCCCTCTTAATCGGCTGCTGGAGAGCTCTTCCTTCGTATATTTATAACATTGGCCCATAGGTATATGTAGATACTGAATGAAGTCCCTCTCGGGTATGCGGGTCGAGAAATACGACAAAATCCGTTGAGGTGCTGCGGAATTTCGCACGGCTGACGATTGTAATTAATCGTCCTTTTTTATCGATAGTGTTCATCGGATGATTTTTTATTTGGAACTGCTTGATTTATAATATTCAAATAAAGGTAAAGACTAGGTATATGGAAGAACATCATGCTAAACACAACGGGGGTATACAATGACATACAGAAAAGTCAGCTTTGGACGCGGGTTTAAAACGACCACACTTCTTCTTGTCATTAGCACTAGTATTTTGCTGAGCGGATGTGCCAATAATCCGCAGTCTGGAGCACAGGAAACCACACCGGCGCCTAATGCAGGAACTTCGGACACGAACGGAGCGAATGCGAATAACACGGCTGAGCAGCCTAATCAGCAGCAGAACGAGGCAGCAGCCGTGTCGGAAACGGAGGGCCTTCCTTCAGGCGTAAAGGTTAAAAAGGTGATCAAGGATATCACACTAAAAAATAATTATCACAAAAAGATCGAGCTGCTTACTGATGGCGGCAAGCGAGTTACGATTACAGATGCCAACGGTGGAATTGTTGTGCTAAACCTGGAATATGAGGGGACGATCCTAGAGGTCAACGGCAAGAAGGTTACCGTTCAAGTCGATCGGGGAGAGCAGCAAACCATAACGATCCCAGATGAGATTGTGATTGAAGATGATGACAATCTTGGACTGAATAAAGGCGTTGAAATTGAATGGAACGTCGATGCGGATGGAAATATTCAAAGCGTGGAGTTAGATGATTAATCTAGACTTACAAATAAACCGAGCTTATTCGGGGGGCGATCCTGAATAAGCTCGGTTTATTTTATTTATTAAGATGTCAATGCGGCATATTTATCGATAACCGCCTTCGTTAACTCGCAGCCAGTTCTCGTCGTAAGAAACGTCAAGCTTCACCCCTCCACAGGATCTGTTTCAGCGATTTTGCCAGGGGCCCTCATGGGGATATCGGCGCCGATCACGGTTGTGCCTTATATGAACTTGAAGAGAGCGATTTTCAAGTCTGAAATAGGGTCAGATCATGTGAATCAAAGGGGCTTCCATGCCGTGCATCATGTAGGGCATAGCTAATTTAATATATTCCTCCGCGGATACATGGCTGTTGTTCTGCCAATCGATGGAAGCGCCGTAAATGCCCCAACTCAGGATGACAGCGGTAATTCTAAGGGATTCATCGCTTTCTTTGGCATGATGCTGCAGCAGCATTTTGTAGAATAGGTTTTCCAGCTCTTTCTTAATAATTGCTTCAATAGTCGTGGTAAAGGCTTCGAAGCTCCTGCGGCATTGTGATTGCAGCGACTTTTGAAATTTAGTGAGAGATAGAAAAATATGGATCGCCGTAGCCTCGTTAAGCTGGTCATGCTTGGAAATTTCACGGATGACGTTCGTCATTAAGTCCTCGGTTAAGACTTTTTCCAACAAATCATATTTATCGGTGAAATGATAATAGAAGGTTGCCCGGTTGACGGTGGCTTCTGACGTAATATCCTTAATGGTGATATCCTTGAACTCTTTGCGCGTCGACAGCAGGACGAACGCATCCATTATTAATTTGCGGGTACGAACGATGCGCGGATCGACTTTTGCTTCGGTCATGGGAATCCCTCATTTCGTATTTTTTCTACATTTCATCGAATTTGTCGTATAAACGATAAAAGCCAAAAACTATTGGTTGAGCGAGGGGAAGGTTGCTTTTACAATAAGTCTATACAACAAGTGTTGTATATGCAATAGATGTTAAATGACATCTGCAAGTCGTATTTGGTAAAATAGAGCGTGACATCTATCACATCTAAATATTTAGAGAAAAAGTGGAGGAATTTTACATGAACGTATTAGTAGTTAAGGCAAACAACCGTCCAGCTTCAGAGGGCATATCCAGTAAAATGTACGAAGCATTTATGGAGGCCGCCAAGGGCAAAGAGAACCTGAACGTGACTACGTATGATGTATTCGAAGAGGATATGCCATATTTCGGTCAAGACTTATTCAACGCCTTCGGCAAAGTGCAAAGCGGCGGCGAATTAACAGATGAAGAAAGCCGCCTCTTGGCAGCTAAGCAAAAAGCAATGGACGCGCTAACCGCTGCAGATGTGGTCGTATTCGCGTTCCCGCTCTGGAACCTGACGATCCCGGCCAAACTGCAAACCTTTATCGACTATGTGTACGCTGCTGGTTTTGCATTTAAATATAGCGAAGAAGGTCAGTTGGTTCCGTTGATGACGGATAAAAAGGCAATCTTCCTCAGCGCACGCGGCGGGATCTATTCCACGCCGGAAACAGCGCCAATGGAAATGGCAGTTAATTATATGCGTAACGTATTCGGAGGCGTGTTCGGTATGCAAATCCTTGACGAAGTCGTTATTGAAGGACATAACGCCATGCCGGCTCAAGCCAATGAAATTATCGAGGATGGATTGCGCCGGGTAGCTGAGGCAGCTTCTAAATTGGCGCATCAATACGCTTAAGCAAAGGGCATAGAAGCATAGAGATTTACGCAAAATAAGCTACTTCCAAGGTCTGTAGGGATCGAAGGAGGTAGCTTTTTTTACATCCCACAACAAACAAATGAATAACAAAGAATTCACTATGGTATTATCTTTGTTTTCATACTTTATAAATACAATTAAACATAAAAAAAGATAAAAACAAAGATATTAATGTTGACTTCGCAGAAGTAGGAATGTAGGATGAAAGTGTGCAGGCATTTGTGAATATATTCACTTTAAAGTCTGTTTTGAAATTTATTAATTAAGCGGAGGCTGATCGAAAATGAGTACTCGCGTGTATTATGTTCCATCCGTCAATATTATGGGGAAAGGTTGCCTTCAGGATATGGGCCCGTACATTCAAGAGCTTAACCTGAAGAAGGCGCTGGTAGTCACCGACAAATTCCTTGTGCAAAGCGGTATAGCCGGCAAAGTGCTGCATGTTCTGGATAGCATCGAACTGGAATATGTCGTTTATGACGAAGTGAAGCCGAATCCAACCTGCAAAAATGTGCATGACGGTGTAGAGACTCTACAGGCCAACGGCTGCGATTTTCTCATTTCCATCGGCGGAGGCTCGCCGCAGGATACGGCTAAAGGCATAGGGATTATCGCTACAAATGGCGGTCATATTGCTGAGTATGAGGGCGTTCATAAGTCCAAGCATAAGTCGCTGCCAATCGTAGCCGTGAACACTACAGCAGGGACGTCGGCAGAAGTGACGATCAACTATGTGATTACAGATGAAGAACGGAAAGTCAAAATGGTTATGGTGGATAAAAATAGTATTGCAACCATCTCTGTCAACGACCCAGAGCTGATGGTTGATAAGCCCGCCGATTTGACCGCGGCAACCGGGATGGACGCTCTTACGCACGCGATTGAAGCATTGGTTACCCCTGGGGCATATCCGGTAACGGATGCTACCGCCTTGGCGGCTGTCGAACTGATCTACAACAATCTGGCTCGAACGGTGAAGAACGGTTATGATATCGAAGCCCGGGAGCAGATGGTTTATGCTATTTTCCTGGGCGGATTGGCGTTTAACAATGCTGGACTCGGTTATGTCCACGCTATGGCGCATCAACTGGGCGGTGTTTATGACCTGCCCCACGGCGTATGCAATGCGATGCTGCTGCCGATCGTGGAAGAGGAGAATGCCAAGCATGTTCCCGAGAAGTTCAGACCGATTGCGAAAGCTATGGGATTTGAAGTAAAGGGGAAAAGCGACAAGGAGTGCGCCGATGATGTGATCAATGCTATCAAGGAGCTGTCTAAGGAAGTAGGCATCCCGGCTAAACTGTCCGAGCTCGGGGTGACGGAGGTCGACCTGGATCTTCTTGCAGAGAACGCTATGAAGGACGCCTGTGCACCGGGTAATCCGTTTATTCCGACCAAAGACGAAGTCATCGCGATGTTTAAGAAAATACTTTAATAAAATATTATCTATATTAATGATTCATCTAATAAAACGGATAATGAACGTGAAGGGGCGCCCAAGAATCTTTAATGATTGCTAGGCGACCCTATTTAGTTTTTTTTATAAAAATTGTTATCCATAACATGAATTAGATATTACGATGGGTATCCCGTACCTCATTAATTAAGTAAAATATCGATAATAGTAGATCCGAATCGACTTATAAAACGGGGTGGCCATCTTGATGGGAAAAATTCGCGGAGTATTCAGAGAGGCCGGCATCTACCACAAGATGCTGGTGTTGATCACGCTGCTGATGATTGTCAGCTTCTCATTGTATTGGATCGCGTTAAAATACGTGACCAGTCTATACGATCGGCAAATGTATGAGCGCACCTCCCAAGTGCTGAACAGTTCAGCACTCGGGATCGAGAATCAGCTGCGGGAGCAGGAAGAGCTGTCATTCCGGGTATTCTCCGATGAGCAGCTGCAGCAAAGCCTCGCCCACCTGAAGGTGGATAGCGCCACGGCTTATCAGAAGGCCATCCAGCGCAAGAAAATAATGGATCGCCTCACCTCCATCGCCGGCTCTGAGAAGTTCGTGTATTCGATCATGGTCATCGATCGGGAGCATCATGCCCTGATCGGAGGCAACCGCGCAGGCATGGCGCAGGAGCTGCAAACTGAGCTCACATCGATTGCCGAATTTGCGGACGGGTCAAACGTGTGGTACGTCGGCAGCGATCGGTCGCTGTATGCTGTGCGGCAAATTAAATCGTACAGCGGGACGACTTTTCCCAGAGACAACCTGGGCACGCTCATTATCCGTTTCCGCAAGGAACGCATCATAGAGGACTTCGTGCAGAGCGGCGAGGATGACAGCCATCTGATCATTACCGACGGAAGCAAAATTATTTATCCGGATCATCCTCTCATTTCCGAGGAGGAGATTGCGGCTGAATTGATACGTTCCGAGTCCTATGGCTTAACGACGGTCGGAGAGAATCGGTACTTTTTTACGCGGGTAAGGTCGTCCGATTTAGGCTGGACTTATTTGAATATGACCCCGTTCGACAGCATGTTTCGTACGATTTCATTCGTCAAAGAATTGGTCACGATCATATTCATATTGATTTTAGTGATCGGAATCGCGTTGGGGATCAAGTTGTCGCGCAGCATTACCCGGCCGATCGAGCAGTTGATCAAGAAGATGCGCAAGATCGAGAAGGGCGATCTCGACAACCTTGAAGAGCAGTCGCTGGGAGAGGTGCCGAAAACCTCACAGACCGAGGTCGAGCATTTGCAGCGCACGTTTAAAATGATGATTCAACGCATCCGCGAGCTTATTAATCAAAATTATGCAAAGCAGCTGGTCATTCGCGAAAGTGAATTGAAAGCGCTTCAGGCACAGATCAACCCGCACTTTCTGTACAATACGCTGGATTCGATTAATTGGTTGGCTAAAGTGAACCGCCAGACGCAAATTTCGCAAATGGTAGAGTCACTCGGTTTTCTGCTGCGAAGCTCGCTCGATGACGGAACAAGCTTAATTACGCTCAAGTCCGAGCTGGATATTGTGCGCAGCTATGTGACGATTCAGCGCATCCGCTTCGAGGAACGATTGGACTTTGAATTAGAGGTTCCTGACGACTACCTCGACGCTCTCATCCCCAAAATGACGCTTCAACCGCTGCTCGAGAACGCCATCCACTACGCTCTGGAGCCGAAAATCGATCCTTGCCATATCCGCATCGTTGTAGAGGAATCGTCGGAGCGCCATGGAGGGCTCAATATCCGGGTAGAGGACGATGGCCCGGGGATGACGCCCGAATTCCTAACGGAGCTCAGAGGCGGGCGGGTGCAGACGCGGGGCAAAGGCATTGGATTGTCCAATATCGAGGAACGTATTAAGCTGACCTTCGGCTCGGAGTGGGGAATCCGCATCGTAAGCGAGCCGAATATTCGAACGGAAATTCATGTACGGATACCCTATAGACAAGGAGATGATGAGGATGTATAAGGTGCTGCTCGTAGATGATGAGCGGATGATATTGGAGGGCATTCAGCAGATCGTGGATTGGCGAAGCGCGGGCACCGAGCTGGTCGGCACGGCACGCAATGGAATCGAGGCTTATGAGCTGATCGTGAAGGAGCAGCCGGACTTCGTCATCAGCGATATATCCATGCCGGGGCTGAACGGGCTGGAACTGGTCGAGAAGACGCTGCAGCTGTTCCCGGACATCCGGTTCGTCATGCTGACGGGTTACAAGGATTTCGAATATGCCCGCAGCGCGATGCAGTATGGCGTGAAGCATTATCTGCTGAAGCCCTGCAACGAGGCGCAGATCTATGAAGCGTTGGCGGAGCTTGTGGCTGAGCGCGAGGAGCGCCAAGAGCGGGAGCAGTTCGTAGCGGGAATAAAGGACAAGTTGAACAAGGTGCTTCCCCATGTGAAGGAGCAGTTTTTGCGCGAGCTTGTATCCAACAAGACGTATGGGCGCAGCGACTTGGACTATTACCGCGGGCTGTTCGGGCTGAAGGCGGAAGAGCATCCGGTGCGCCTCCTCTTATTTCAGCTGGAACATTCCCATGAATACGAGCATTTATTTGCCTTGAAAAATATAGCCGAGGATTTGCTGACCGATGTACTGCTGGGAGCCACGCTTAATGGAAGGCTGCTTATGCTTGTTCACGAAACGAGGGAGCCAGCGGTGCTGTTGCGGAACATTGAAGAGGTGAAGCAAACGTTTCTCGGTTTCTATAGCGTCGAATTGACCGTAGCCCTTAGTGAAGCCGGCCCGATGGAATCGGCGCGCAAACTGTATCGTGAGGCGCTGCAATGCATGAATCACCGTTTTTATGTTGGCGAAGGAAGCTTAATTACGAAGGGAGATTTGCCCACGGACGACCGTGGGAGCGGAGATGTCGAACTGGATGAGGAACGGATGGCTCTCCTAATCAAGTCGGGGCTCAGTGACGAGGTGGAGCGTGAGCTGGAGCGGCTGTTCTGCCAACTGGCGCAGCTTTGCCTGGAAATCGGCGTTACGCGTTCCTACGTGCTTGAGCTGTACGCTATACTGATTCGTTTATGCTCGTCAGAGGATCGCTACCGTTTTACGGCGCAAATGGCTGAAATTGTGGGGCTGGACACCCTGTCCAGTCTAAAGACATTCGTCAAGGAGGCAGCCCTGCACGTCACCTCCGGCTATTACAAGAACAGCATGAGCCGCCGTTCTTCCATCGTAGAGAGAATGATAGCGATTGTGGAACAGCATTACATGAATGCCGAGCTGACTTTAAACGGGGTGGCGAACGAGATGCTTTACATGAACCCCGATTACCTCGGCAAAGTGTTCAAGCAGGTAACGGGGGATAACTTCTCCCATTATTTAAGCCGTCTGCGGATCGAGAAGGCGGCTGAGCAAATCCGCCGCAGCGGAGATGTGAAGGTGTTTGAGCTTGCGGATTCTTACGGCTTCGGGGGGAACTCCAAATATTTCAGCCAGGCCTTCAAAAAGTGGATAGGCATGACACCGACGGAATACCGCAAATCGCTGGAAGAGAGCCGAGCCAACTGAATCACCACTGTTTTTTATACCTTTAAGTCGGATGAGTGAGTTTTCTTTCACCCCCTTTTGGGGCGAAAATGATAGTTGTAAGCGTTATCAAACTAGCGTTCGGCGAAAGGGGAGAATGTTTGTGAGAAAGAAAACGGCTTTATGGATGTTGGTTGTTCTGTTGTTCATTTTGCCTGCCTGCAGTGGCGGGGGCAGTGCCGGAGGTGCGAGTAACGGAGAAGGTAATGGCAAGCCTGCGCAAGAGAATACAGATAAAAAAGACAAAACCACGTTAAGAATTGCCTGGTGGGGAGGCGACAAACGCCATGAGTACACCCAGCAAATCGTTGATAAGTATCAGGAGCTGAATCCCCATGTAAAAATTGACGTTGAGTATGCGGCATTTGACGACTATTGGAAGAAGCTTGCTCCGCAGGCGGCGGCGAATCAGCTGCCGGACATCGTGCAGATGGATATTTCTTATATCGTACAATACGCCAAGAATGGCCAGCTTGAGGACTTAACGTCCTATATAGGCAATCAAATCAAAGTGGATGACGTAAATGACAATGTTATCTCCACCGGAAAAATCAATGATGTGCAGTACGGTGTGCCGACAGGCGTCAATGTCCTGGGCTTTCAGTTCGACCCTGAGCTGCTGAAGAAATCAGGCGTCGACAGCATTCCGGAAAATTGGACTTGGGATCAATATGAGGAAATCGCGTTGAAGGCACGGGATGCAGGTTATGTCATGGACGGCTCCATGGCGCCGGATATATTCTTCCATTACTTCCTTCGTACCCAAGGGCTTTCACTCTACAACCCAGAAGGGACGGCACTCGGATATGAGGATGATGCTTTATTCACGGAGTTTTTTGGACGGTTGGCTAGGCTGATTAAAGAGGGAGCCGTGCCTTCCCAAGAGAAACTGACGCAAACCAAAGGCATTCTAGAAGAATCGGAAATCGTAAAAGGAACAGGCATCGGCGTATGGCAATGGTCTAACCAATACGTCGGGCTCCAGGCCGCGGTCAATCGGCCGATGGAGCTGGCGCCAATGACGGGTCCGAATATGGAGAAGGGCCTGTACATGCAGCCTAGCATGTTCTGGTCAATCACCTCCCACTCCAAGAATAAAGAAGAGGCTGCGAAGTTTATCGACTTCTGGATTAACGACGTAGAAGCGAACAAATTGATCAAAGGCGAGCGCGGAGTTCCTATCTCGGCCTCGATCAAGGAGGCTATCGTCTCGGAGCTCTCGGAGCCGGAGAAGCAGGTATTCGACTTCGTCGCAGCCATGGAGGAGAAAAGTTCGCCGATGAGCCCGGCGCCGCCGGTAGGTTCGCCGCAGGTTATCGCTTCCCTTGCCGATTTGGTGGAGCAGATCAACTACGGCCAGACTACTCCGGAGAAAGCGGCTGCAACGTTCCGGCAGGAAGCAAACGCCATCCTGGCTAACAACAAGTAATCCGTTCCCGCCCACTTGAGAATAGCGGTAAATCCGTTCCGATCGAATGCTTGTTTACCGCTGTCTCTCAGGTGGATTTCATGTCTACGAAATTGCCAGGAGGTGCAGATGCCTTGCGGAAACAGTCGCTTAGAGCCAATTTAACCGGGTATGCTTTCATCAGCCCATTTGTAATCGGGTTCTTGGCCTTTACGCTTATTCCGATTTTGATCTCATTGTATTTGTCGTTTACAAATTACAATTTATTCAACGATCCGCAGTGGATCGGAACATTCAATTTCAAAAAAATGTTTACCCAGGATCAAAAATATTGGAACTCGGTCAGAGTTACTTTTATATATGTATTTGCCGGCGTGCCGCTACGGCTGATGTTTGCCTTGTTCGTCGCCATGCTGCTGAATACGAAGTCGCGCATGGTAGGTGTATACCGCACGGTGTATTATTTGCCATCGATCATTGGCGGAAGCGTCGCCGTATCGATCATGTGGCGCAACATTTTTAACGAACAGGGTATTGTGAACAGTCTGCTCATCTTCCTAGGGATTCCTCCCGTGGCTTGGTACGGCGATCCCAATGCTGCGCTAGGCACGCTGATTGCGCTGTCGGTATGGCAATTCGGATCTTCCATGCTGATTTTCCTCGCCGGTTTGAAGAACATTTCACCGGAAATGTACGAAGCGGCAAGCATCGATGGAGCAACCGCTCCCCGTAAATTCATGAAAATCACGCTGCCGCTGCTGAGCCCGATTATTTTGTTCAACCTGATCATGCAGACGATCAGCGCATTCATGACCTTTGTGCCGGCTTACATCATTTCCAAAGGGGAAGGAACTCCAATGGACGGAACCTTGCTGTATTCCTTATACCTGTTCCGGCAGGCCTTCATGTTCAACAATATGGGATACGCAGCGGCGATGGCTTGGGTCATGCTCATCATGATCGGCATCATGACGGCGATCCTGTTCAAGACATCGAAATTCTGGGTGTTCTATGAGTCGAAAGGGGGCCGCTAACTATGGTTTCAAGCAAATGGAAGTGGCCGGTATATCATGTATTTGTCGGCGCACTTGCCATACTCATGCTGTACCCGATCATTTGGCTCTTTATGAGCTCCTTTAAGGAGAGCCGGACGATATTTGCCACGGCTTCGCAGCTAATACCGCAGTCCTGGGATTTCGGGAATTATGCCGCAGGCTGGGCAGGCGTCGGCGGGCAGCCCTTTGCCCAGTTTATCGTCAACTCGCTGATCATCGTCATGCTGGCGACCATCGGCGTCGTCATTTCCTCGGCACTGGTTGCCTTCGGGTTCGGCCGGCTGGATTTTAAAGGACGCAATCTGTGGTTTGCCCTGATGATGGTGACGCTGATGCTGCCTCATGACGTAGTGCTCGTGCCGCAGTATATTATTTTCTCCAAGCTCGGATGGCTAAACAGCATGAAGCCGATCGTCATTCCGAACTACTTCGGCGCTCCGTTCTTTATCTTTCTGATGATTCAATTTATCCGTTCCATTCCAATGGAGCTGGACGAGGCGGCAACGATCGACGGCTGCGATAAGTTCCGCCTGTTCTATCGCATCATTCTGCCGCTCATTAAACCGGCGCTCGCCACGGCGGCGATCTTCTCCTTCTATTGGCGGTGGGAGGATTTGATCGGCCCAGTTCTGTATTTGAATTCGCCGCAGAAATATACCGTGTCAATGGGGCTTAAGATGTTCCTGGACAGTGAATCCGGCTCCAACTGGGGGGCGATGTTCGCGATGTCCATCGTCAGCTTGATCCCGGTCGTCGTTGTATTCTTTATGTTCCAGAAACAAATTGTAGAAGGAATTAGCAGCAGCGGGTTGAAAGGGTAAGAGAGTATGGGAGATGGGAGCCGAACCAGTTGGAGGGCGTGAAGGGGGGAGTCATATGGGGAATGAGAAGGCGAACACGGCGACGAGAGCGGACGAGGCATCCGGCATGGAGAGAACGTCATGGAAATTCGACTTTGGGCCGGGAGATCCGCTAGACGGTTACACGGGCGTAACCGCGAAAAGCGCGTATGATCCTGCGGATGGATATGGATTCGAGGACATCAGCCGGGTATATGCCCGGAACAGATTCGCAGCAGCGGCTGCTGATCCTGGCAATGCAAAGGCAGCATTGTATCATCGCTTCTGCATTCCGATGGGAGCTACGTTTGCGGCAGATGTGCCGGATGGAATATATGTGGTGAGCATCCTGGCGGGAGACGCATTCGCGGAGGCGCATACCATGCTGAAGGTGGCTGGAAGCAAGCGGGTGCTCCCGCCGATTCGCTCGGCGCCGGGCCAGTTTATCGAGGAGAAGTTCGCCGTTCCCGTCCGGGGCGGCCGCTTTCGCCTGCACGTGTCAGGGCAGGCTCCGCGCCTGAACATGCTGGAGCTTCAGCCTGCGCCAAGCACGCTGACCTTATTCCTTGCGGGCGATTCCACCGTGACGGATCAGCCGGAGGACGGCTATCCTTACGCGGGATGGGGTCAACTGCTCCCGGCCCTGTTCAGGCACGATGTCTGCGTGGATAACCATGCGCAGTCCGGGCGCAGCTCGCGGAGCTTTATCGAGGAAGGCCGCCTGGAGGCGATCCTGCAGCAGATCAAGCCTGGGGATTTCCTGATGATCCAGTTCGGTCATAACGACGAGAAGCCCGATCCTCGGGGAACCGATCCATTTACGACCTATAAGCAGCATTTGCTGCGCTATATCGAAGCAGCCCGGGAGAAGCTGGCCCATGTGGTGCTGGTGACGCCGGTGCATCGCCGGTATTTCAACCCGAACGGGACGCTCTCCGATACGCATGGAGATTATATTAAGGCGATGCAGGAGCTGGCGGCGGAGACGGACACACCGCTCATCGATCTTGCTGCCAGAAGCAAACGGTTGTTCGAGGCGGCCGGGCCGGAGGGCAGCAAGGATCTGTTCATGTGGGTGTATCCAGGCGAGTACATGAACTTCCCTGCGGGTGTACGGGACAATACGCATTTCCAAGAGCAGGGGGGAGAAGCGATAGCCCGGCTGATTGCTGACGGGATTCGAGATTTGCAATTACAGCCTTTGTTAATGTATCTAAGGTAGCGTTTGGGAGGAATAAATGACCACAGAGCCATTATGGGAAGGAGATCTAGATATGCCAGCATTGGTTTATGATGAGGAGCAGGTGAAGCAGACGATCGATCGGGTCGTTGAACGCACATTTAATATGGATTTTAACTGGGACTGGCCTGGCGGTGTCGCTTATTACGGGGTATGCGAAGCGTACGAAGCGACGGGAAATGAGCAGTATCTGACCAAGCTGAAGGCATGGGTCGATGAGCATATGGAGGACGGCCTGCCGAAGCTGTCCGTGAACGGCGTGTCGATCGGCCATTGCCTGCTGACACTGTATCAGGTCTACCAAGACGAGAAATATTTGAACACAGCTGTAGAAATGGCGGAATTTTTGAAAAATAAAGCGGAACGGTTCGCAGATGGTATTTTTCAGCATACGGTGAATTCAGTGAATGACGTATTCCCCCAGCAGGCTTGGGTGGATACGATGTTCATGGCCGGATACTTCCTGCTGCGCATCGGCCATCTTCTTGGGAACAAGGATTATTTCGAGGATGGGCTGAAGCAGTATCATGGCCATGAGGAATTTCTGCAGGATTCGGATACAAATCTCTACTATCACGGCTGGGATCATTTGAACCAGAATCATATGTCCGGTATATACTGGGCGCGCGGCAACAGCTGGGCGGTGCTGACGATGTCCAAAGCGCTGAAGTACGTTGAGGTTCAGCATCCTTCCTACATGATTATCGACGGCTCTTTGCGGGATCAATTAAGCGCGCTTGTCCGCCTGCAGTCGCCGGAAGGACTGTGGCATACGGTGCTGGATGACGATACCTCGTACCTAGAGACATCCGGGTCATCAGGAATCGCTACGGGACTGTTGATGCGGGGCAGACTTTACAATAAATACACGCAAAAGTCGATCGACGGCATTCTTTCCCGGATCAAGGAGGACGGCACAGTGACAGATGTTTCGGCCGGTACGGCGGTGATGAATGACGTAGAGGGATACAAAGGCGTACCATATAAGCGCATTCAGGGCTGGGGACAAGGACTTACGTTGGCGTTTTTGGCTCAGCTGCTGCGCTCCAAGGAAGATCCGTATAGTTGACCGATTGAGGTTTGAGGTTTGTATCGATAGTGCAAAGAGTACTATTGTTTGGCTAGGAGTAGGAGTAAGAACAGCAGCAGTTAATAGCAACAGCAGCAATAACGACAGAAGCAGCAACAGCAGCAGCAACAGCAGCAACAGGAACAGCAACAATAGCGACAGAAGCAGCAACAGTAACAGCAGCAATAGCGATACCTAATGCTGATTGGATAGCATGCTTATTGGATCAAGTGATGCTGGGATGAGCACTGTCTGCTTGCGATCATATGGGGAGGAGGGATTGCATTTATGGGAGTTCAAGCGAAAGGACACCGCTTCTGGGTTATTCCCGACGGTTATATTCCGCCGGATAGTCGCGGAGAGCTGGTGAGCCATGAAAGTATTTGCGTGTTGAATTGCGGCGAGGCGCCGGCGAAGCTCGGCATCACCGTCTATTATGAAGACCGAGAGCCGCTAGAAGGCTTTGAGGCCATCGTGGAAGGACGGCGTACAAAGCATATTCGCACAACGTCCTTGGAGAGTGGCGGAGAGCGAATCCCGGCCGGCGTGCCCTATGCGTTGACCGTGGAAAGCGATGTTCCGGTCATTATTCAATACAGCAGGCTCGACACGACGCAGCCGGAGCTCGCACTCATGAGCGTTATGGCTCATCCGCTGGAGGATTAGCTGCACTGTTTGTCGTTTGCATAAAGAGAACCCGGATGGTGGATGCTGCTTTCGAGTATGAGATGGAGCACACGCCACCTGGGTTCGTTTTTGTTTTGGTGCATATAATTAGCAGCATTTGTTGTATTTAAATATGGCGGTCGATCGCGGAATTCACAATTAGCTGGATTCTTTGTAGTTAAAACAACCATAAAGGGTTATTAAGCGGAAAATGTATGTTTTAGGTACACGAAATCCAATTAATACGAAAGTCACTTCTACGAATAAAAAATAGATACATGAAATCCAACTGATCTAGCTAATCAAGCTAATCCAACTGATCCAACTGATCCAACTGATCCAACTGATCCAGCTAATCCAGCCCCGGTTACATGATACTAATCCCCAGACAGGCTCCCCTAATTCAGACTACTCTAAGACAGATTACCTAAGGTAAATTAACCCATCAACTTTAGTAAACGCTGCAAGGCGTTTTTATTTTTTGTGATACTTAATTTCCCAATACAGTTAAAAGGTTATTTTTTGAAATATAATATGGTAAAATAATTTTTGAAATATGAAAGGGGAGATATTTTGAAAAGTGTCTTTAATAGCGCAGCTGTAAGGTCAGATGGCGATTGGGTCTATATGAAGGACATCGATCAAAAAAAGATTCAGCAATGGAATGGTTCCTTTACGCTCAGTGGGCATCATTCCTTTATGGATCAGCTTAAATTCATCCCAGCAGATGAAATGAATTGTAGATTGGATAGCCATCAGGATTTGATCTCCGTGGTTGAAGAGGAATTGAAAGCGCTTCATAGATTTTTGGTTAGGCCGTTTATATTTATATTAACCGATGTCGAAGGCGTGACACTCAGCTTGAACGGCCCGGAGACTGTGATCGCTATGCTGAAAGAGCATAACGTGAAAGTGGGCAGCTTGTTCGATATGAAGCATGCGGGAATCAACGCAGTATCCGTGGCGATGGAGACTGATACCATTGCAGTCGTCCGCGGCGAAGAGCATCATTTGAGGCTGTTTGCAGGCTGGTCTTGTATATGTGCTCCTATTCATATTAACGGTGAAATTAAAGGATACTTGGATATGTCTTTATCCGTCAACGAAGATATTACATACATAATTCCCCTGCTGCAGCAATTGATAGATCGAGTCAAAGGAAGGTGGCCTGATCCGGAGCTCAGGAAGCAAGCAATTTTCCAGGCCTTCGATAAATGCGGACTGACCAAACGCGAGAAAGAGATCGGTTATTTATGGATGCATAACCATTCGGCCTTTGAGATTGCCGAAATGCTGTATATTGCTCCCGGAACAGTGAAGAACACGCTCAAAAACGTATACAAAAAATCCAATGTTAGCGATAAAGGGGATTTTATCATCAAATTTTACCTTTGGAACGATATGGACGGCAGTACCTAAATATCCCTTAAGGGACATTTACATGTTGCAGGTGGAAAATGGTATAATTTAGGTGATTAAACTAATCATGTACACAACTAAATTGCGGATGGGACGATTGGGAATGATATTTTCGGGCAAATACCACTGCATAAAACAATTCGACATTAAAGATTGCGGGGCAGCTTGTCTAGCGACCATTTCCAAGCAGTATGGACTGAAGATTCCGATATCCCGAATACGGGAAGTAGCTGGAACGGACAAGCGCGGCACGAACGTCTACGGAGTCATTAAGGCCGCAGAAAGCCTCGGATTTACAGCCAAAGGGGTCAAGGCATCGCAGGAATCCATTTTTGAACCGTTTCCCATGCCAGCCATAGCCCATGTCATTATTGATCAAACGCTGTTACACTACGTAGTTATACATAAAGTGACGAAGAAGGAACTCATTATTGCCGATCCGGCAAAAGGCATCGTGAAATATTCGCCCGAAGAATTCAGCAAGATTTGGACAGGTGTCCTTATCTTGATGGTTCCGGCGCCTACCTTTCAAAAGGGGGATGAAACGAAAGGGTTATTTCCCCGATTTTTCAGTTTATTAATTCCTCAACGCAAGCTTATCTTCAGCCTGTTTATGGCTTCTATTCTCTATACCGTATTAGGTATTCTTGGTGCATTCTACTTTAAATTTTTATTGGATGAAATTTTACCCCACGGCTTGGACAAGACCTTGCATATGGTCTCTATCGGCGTCATAACTTTAACCTTGTTCAGAATATTGTTAAGCGCTTTCCGCAATCATTTGCTGCTATATTTGAGCCAAAAATTAGACATTTCATTAATCCTCGGTTATTACCAGCATGTGCTGAAGCTGCCGATGAATTTTTTCGGCACCCGCAAGACAGGAGAGATCATTTCTAGGCTGATGGACGCCTCCAAAGTAAGGGATGCCATATCGGGGGCTACCTTGACGATCATGATCGATGTCATCATGGCACTGATCGGCGGATTCATTTTATATTCCCAAAGCCCGTTTCTGTTCGGGGTTACCGCCACAATGATCCCCCTGTATATCGTGCTTGTCTGGGCGTTCCATAAGCCGTTCGAGCGGATGAACCGCAAGCAGATGGAGAATAACGCCCAACTGAACTCCTACTTGGTAGAATCGATCAACGGCATCGAGACGCTTAAGGCGTACAGTGCAGAGCAGAAGGCGAATTTTGAGACGGAGAAGAAGTTTGTCGTTCTGCTGCGAAGCGTGTTCCGATTCGGTTTTTTCAATAATGTACAAGCCTCGTTAAAAGGATTGGTTCAGGCCGTTGGGGGAATCGTTATTTTATGGGCCGGGGCGCATCAGGTGATTCGCGGGAATATGTCTATGGGGCAGTTGATCACGTTTAATGCGCTGCTCGCTTATTTTCTGGAGCCTATTCAGAACTTGATCAATCTGCAGCCGATGGTGCAAACTGCGGTTGTCGCCGCGGATCGGCTCGGAGAGATATTGGATCTCACGCCGGAGAAGGATGAGGATGAGGAGCGGAAGATCGTTCCTGCTTCATTGAAGGGACAAATCAAGCTGCAAGGGCTGGATTTCCGCTATGGAACGCGGCAGCTTGTCCTGAAGAATGTGAATCTTACCATTTCTGCCGGAGAGAAGATTGCGTTCGTCGGTGAGAGCGGATCAGGCAAAACGACGCTAATTCAGCTGCTGATGCGTTTCTATGTCCCCGAGAAGGGCGACATTCTCATTAATGACAATAATATTAAGGACATTAACATGGATACGCTGCGTGAGAGAATTGCTTACATTACGCAGGATACGTTTTTTTTCAGCGGGACGATTCGCGATAATCTCTGTCTTGGCATTGATGATGAGGCAGAGCTGGAGAGGGTCGTGGAGGCGGCGAAGATCGCCAAAGCACATGATTTTATTAATGAGCTGCCGTTAAGATACAGCACGGTGCTGGAGGAGGATGCCTCCAATTTATCCGGCGGACAGAAGCAGCGCCTTGCTATTGCGAGAGCAATTCTGAAGCAGCCTGATATCCTCATTATGGATGAAGCGACAAGCAATTTGGATTCGACGACGGAGAAGGCAATTTCAGAGACAATACATAATTTGCAGGATGTCACGACGATCATCATTGCCCACCGCTTAAGCACGATTATGCGCTGCAACCGAATTTTTGTAATGGATCATGGCGAAATCATCGAGTCCGGAACGCATGTGGAGCTAATGGGCCGCCGGGGCAAATATTACGAGCTGTGGAAGGATCAGATTCCGGAAGGTATGAATGAGCAAGGATTGCAGGGGCAAGGCATGCTGGAGACGACCAGCAATTAATTGCTATTGGTGGGTGAGCAAGATGGATATATGGACATTGATCCTATCGTGAGCACAACGCAGGGAAGTAGGTAGGATAAATTATGAGAGCAGTCATTAGGGAAATGGGAGAAATTACTGACAGCCGCGAGATTATGGAGGCGAGGACGAATCCATTCATTTCGATATTCATCGGTTTTCTGGTTCTCATTTTGGCAGTCGGGCTGATTTGGGCTTCCGTAAGCAAAGTCGACATTGTCGTCAAAGCAAGCGGCGTGGTGCGTCCTAATGAGAAAGTAAGCCGGATTCAGAATAAGGCGACAGGCACCGTGGAGAGCGTTCAATATGCCGCAGGGCAGAAAGTGAAGGCTGGAGATGTATTGTATACGCTGCATAAAGATCAGATCGAAGCGGACAAGCTGGCAGCGGAGCTTGATTTGCAGAAGGCGAAGGCGCAGCTGGAGGAGCTTGTGCAGTTCAGAAGCCAGATCCTTGCTGGTAAAACGCTGGAGAATCCGGATGCCGTCGAACAGTCGGAGCTTCTGAGCAATTTGCTGGAAAGCCATTCTATGAAGCAGAAATTCCATGTCGAATTGATCCGGCTGACGGGACAACTGGAACAAGCCGAAGAGAAGCATGAGCATCTGCAGTTGCTGAAGCAATCCATCGCTTCAGGCACAAATCTATTGCCTGCCGATACCGAATATTATTACAAATTTCAAGACTATCAGATCAAGAAGGAACAGTATGCATTGCGGGAGCAAACGGCGTCCGAGCTGTATAAAATGACGGTTCGTCATGACGGCGATGACAGCGAGGCGAAGCAGAAATTGGAGGATGTGCGGCTGCAGGCCAGCGATTATGTCAACGGCTATGAATTGGCGCTCATTACGGCCATCAATGAAAATAATCAACTATTGGTTAAATTGCGGGGAGAGATGGATGTTATTTACTTGCAATTAGCCGAATCTATCGATACTGGACAGGAGCATGTAAAGAGCCTGGAAGAACGACTCCAGAATCTCGATTTCGCGCTAAGGGATTATGTGATCAAGGCTCCGATTGACGGTACGGTGAACGTCATTACTGATATCAATGCGGGAGATTTGCTGCAGATAGGAACAGAATTGCTGACGATCCTGCCGGAGAACGATTCCGAGTTCATGATGAAGCTGGCGATATCCAATCAGGACGTGGCGAACATCAAGGTAGGAGATACAATCAAATATAGTTTTATCGCCCTCCCTTCCAAGGACTACGGAATGCTGCAAGGGACGGTTCGATCCATCAGCGGGGATGCGGTAATGAGTCAGCAGGATGGATACAGCTATTACTCCGTCGAGGCCGATATCCAGAGCAAGCCGCTTCGAAGCAAGAAAGGGGAGGAGGCCTACATTAAGACGGGGATGATGGCAGAGGCGCAAATCATCGCCAGAAGCGAGACGGTGCTTGAATATATTTTGAAGAAGATAGATTTGAAGCAGTGAATTCTAGGAGCTGGAAAGGAGGTGAAGATGATGAAAATTACACTCGATGCATTGCAAAAAGATTCAATCAGCTCTCATTTTAATGTCGAAATTAACGCAGTCGAAATTTCTCCTGAGGAAATGCAGAACATCGACGGCGGAAGCCTGGATCGTCCAATCGTTACGACACTTGCTGTCGGTGAAGAAGACGGCGGCCCGATCATGACGACGATGGCGCTTGGCGAAGAAGGCGGCGGCCCGATCATGACGACACTTGCTGTCGGCGAAGAAGGCGGCGCAACTACGCTCGCCATTGGCGAAGAGTGCTTCTAATACTTCGTAACAAAGGGGTAATTGTCGTTATGACATTATCCCTTTTGTGCTTATATTCGTGAAATATATTTATTTAGATTCATAGAAGAGGAGGTATATTCATGCCAATTCTCGTGGTCAATCCGATGAACGATGTTCATTGTCGTCATATGGTAGCGAAACTGAAGGAGATGGGGCTCGAATACAAGGAACTCGGTTCGCCACAGTTGAATGATTATGCGGCTGTCAATGGCGAGCTGATCTATAACGGGGAGCCCTTGCGAAGGCTTCGCTCCGTTTATTTTCGCAGCATCATGACTCACAATCCAAACCAACTGGCCGGGGGCAGTGCGGCTGAACGATACAACAGCCAGCTCCAGTTCTCCGCTCAGGTTGAGGCGGTACGGGGATGGCTGCACGCGCTTCACGAGGAAGGAGCCAGAGTCATTAACCCGCCAAGCAGCTCATCGAAGTACTATCAATTGAACGCCCTTCATAGAGCGGGCATTCCTCTGCCAAGAACCTGTATTACATCGAATTCGGAAATTGCCCGCAACTTCATTTCGCAGGTGAAGGGCGCAGTGTGCAAGCCTCTTCCCGGCGGAAGTTACTGCAGAAAGGTGACCCCGGATTTGCTTGAGCAGCTGGAAGCGATCCATAATGAGCCTACGATTTTTCAAGAGGAAATCCCCGGGGATGACGTTCGCATCAACATGCTGGCAGGAAAAGTGATCTCCGCGCACAAAATTATCAAATCGAATCCAGATATTCTGGATTATCGAACCGACCCGGATTATCATTCCGGCGAAGTGCAGTACGAGAGCGTTGAACTGCCTAAGCAAGTAGTCCAATTTTGTGCCAGAGCAATGCAACTGTTAGGTCTTAGGTTCAGCGGCATTGATCTAAGAAGAACTCCTGACGGTGAGTTTGTACTCATTGAATGCAACAGCATGCCGGCCTTCCTCGATATTGAGCTGAAGACGGGGGCGATGATTACGGCTAGTTTGATCGAGGATATGCAGCAGGCTCCCCTCATTGACCGCTCTTCATCCAATTTTGGAGTCGGCACCTATGCAAGAAAGAAAGGCACAGCGAACAATTCCACTTTGTTCGATTATTATGATGTTATGAGCCATTGGAGCAAGCAGGCCCGCAAGCTTAAGGATCGTATTATCGTTGATTTAAATGAGGAACAGAAGGAGCAGATGCTGGAACAGACCGGCTCTCCAAAAGCACAGATGGAGCTGGAAATTCAAGACGGCAAGGTCAAAGTGCTGCGAGTTTGGTAGTCATGCGCAACGTAATATCAAGCCGGAACTATTGCAAAATAGCCCTCAAGGGATATTTACTTTATTTGGGATATTATTAATAATATAGATAATAAGGAAACTAATCAGAAAGAGGTAAATACCATGCCAGGTATTATAATCTTTTCATTTATTATAGGTTTCGCCGCCGTCTTCATTTATAGCATATATATCAAAAGAAAAAATAAAGATGAGAAGTGATCAGGGTGTACTTTAGTTAACATTTACATATATTGCACAGTGCTCAAACTAAAGTAAATATTATTAAAGGAGGAGAAATTATGGATTCTGTTATGCAACTGAACGGCTTCAATGAATTGTCCCTGAATGAAATGATGTCAATCGATGGCGGCGGTGATTTTAGCTGGAGCGATCTGGGTAAGTCCGTAGTTGGCGGCGCTGCAAGCGGGGCGATCGGCGGCGGAGCGGCTGGTGCTATGGCTGGCGGCGTTGGAGCTGGTCCGGGAGCCCTCGTAGGCGGAGCGGCCGGTGCTGTGGGTGGAGCCGCAGCTTATCTCCTTACTTTCTGGTGGTAAACAGAAGTTTGGCAGTTTAATAAGGCAGCCCAATGGACTTGGACAAGCCTTGATTAATTGTCAGAGGAAGAATTCAGTCGGGCATCCCAGCTCGGCTGAACTTCTTCTTTCTTGAGTTATAAGCAGTATTAATGGAGTGATGACATGATCGCAGCGAAGATAATTCTATCCATCCTCATTTATCTATTGAATGCAGTTATTGCTGTAGTCTTGGGCAATAGTGCGATAAATAAATATAAGAGAACGGCTTCCAGAGAACAGGCTTTGTATTTTTTCGGGCAAATCAGATCCATTCATTACATATATTACATTGTTTCTATGGTAGTCATCATTATGCTGCTGACCAGCTTGTTGCCTAAGACCAAAGCGAATTATGCACTCATTTCGTCGCTGCCATTCGCCTATTTGATACTCAGTACGGTTCTAAGTCAGCTTATCTATCATCGGGTGTACAGAATCGTGCGAGACATCGGGACTTCCCTGCGGGAAGAACTGGAGACTGCTATTAAATCCAGCTTAATGATGTATTTGCCGGCGTTAATCATACTACCGCTTAGATTTCAATGGATTACGATTGAATTGAGCGGCCTATGGTCAAGCCTCTTAATATTAATAGCTGTTGCTGCTTATAATTTGGCGTATCCTTACCTGCTCCGATTTTCCTTATCGGCCAAGCCACTACAGGATGAGGCGAAGAAGGCAGAAATCGAGAGATTTCTGAATAGTCATAGCATGAAGCGGGTGCAGGTGTTTGAGTGGCCGACAACCAACAACAAAGTAGCGAATGCGATTGTCTGCGGTCTGATCTATAAGCGGGTGTTCATAGGCAGCTATTTGCTGGAGAATCTTTCGATATCTGAAATGAATTCGATTCTAGCCCATGAGATCGGCCATATTAGAAGGTTCCATTTATGGATTAAAGCCATATTATTCGTGGCAGCGATTCCTTTATTTTTAGGGTTGACGTCGATGATGGATCGGGTGGAAGGTAGTGGTTTTCATATCCCGATACCTGTCGGGGTTGTTTTTATTTTAGCTCTCATCCTGGGCTACCTATGGTTTGTAGGCTCGTATGTTTCTAGGAAGCTTGAGAGAGACGCGGACGCATACGTGCTTAAGATGGGAATTCCGGCAGCTGTATTCGTTTCGGCTTTGACGAAGCTCGCTGAATTGAATCATTCCATGCTCTCCATCCATAAATTCATCGAGAAGCTGCAGACGCATCCTTCGTTTGAACATCGGATTCAGTGGATCCAGCATGCAGCAAAGCATGCTTATAACGCGGATAAGCGGACGATTTCCAAATAATGAATAACGTATTCAGTTTTGCTGAAAATTTATAAATTAAATTCAATGACTATATTTTAAAAATGGAGGTACACAGCATGGAGCAGACGATTCATATTGAAACAGGGAAGAGCATCCGATTCGATCATGTAGCTGCGTTTCGCGCAAAAATAAAGCAATCCGAAGTGGATCATGAGCTGGGCAAATTTGTAGCTATATTACAAGGCAGCGGGGCAAGAAGAAACGGGCCGATGATTTCCGCTACCTTTGGGGTTGAGAGCGGTCAGGAGGAGCCAGTTTTAGATATCGAGTTCATGTTTCCAGTCGACCGCCCAATCGATTTGCCCGAACCCTACAAATTCAAACCGGTATTTCAACTGATTGACGCTGTATACACGAGGCATGTAGGAGATCCCCAAGGTCTGGATCGGGTATTTATGGAGCTTATGGATTACATCCACCGGAACGAAATGCTCCAAGTCTCCGCAGGATATAAAGTGTCCGTCGATCCTCCAGCCGGGGCAGAAGCATGCTTCGATGTGTATATTGTGGTGAATCCTTCTATTTTGTAGCAAAATCGCCCTCAAGCTCATTCAGAGATGGTATGCTATGTAAAGTGCAATACTGAGTGGCTAACTTCATAGCTTCACAGACAGAATGAGTGGAAGGGACGTAGAAGGATGAACTATAAAATGATCGTGCTAGATTTGGATGATACGCTGCTTCGGGACGACCACACGATTGCGCCGCGTACGAAGAAGGCGCTTATGGATGCGCAAGAGGCGGGGATTAAAGTCGTGCTGGCCTCCGGCCGTCCGACCTTTGCGATGACGCATATCGCCAAGGAACTGGAGCTTGAGAAATACGGGAGCTTCATCCTTTCTTTTAACGGGGCTAAAATTACGAATTGTGCAACCGAAGACGTATTGTTCAGCAGCACGCTATCGCCGGAAACGGTACATGAGCTGTATGAAATCAGCAAGCAAGAGGGAGTATGGATCCATACGTATGTCGGCGATGATATCGTAACACCGGCGAACAATAAGTACACCGATATCGAGGGCGAGATTACGGGTATGCCAATTATTGAGGCTGCGAATTTTGTTGAAGCGATCCAAGAGCCTGTTGTGAAGGTATTGATGGTAGACGATCCAGAGAAGCTGATCGCTTTAGAGGGCAGGCTGCAGCCACAGCTGGAGGGAGAGCTTAACGTCGTTCGCTCCAAGCCATTTTTCCTGGAGTTTACGGAGGCGGGGGTAGATAAAGGGACAAGCCTTCATCATCTCATTCAGCAGCTAGGGATTAAGCGGGAAGAGGTCATTGCTATCGGCGACAGCTACAATGATTTGGCTATGATTGAATTTGCCGGGCTTGGCGTAGCTATGGGCAACGCTCCTGACGATATTAAAGCGGTCGCGGATCATGTGACGGATACGAATATGGAGGACGGCGTAGCTAAGGTCGTCGAAACGTATATGCTTAATCAAGCGGCGCCAACCGCATAGTTGCAAATTAAGTCGAATTAGAGCGCTGAACGTCGTGTCGGCGCTCTTTGACGTTCTTGGAAATTAGGCGATAGACCACGTGGTGTCAGCAGGGGGAGGGCTCATGAGCAGGAAACTTATGATGGGGCGGTTCAAGCAAGTTACGTGCGCTGCAGAACAACCTCAACCAAGAACTGATTGTTCTTGAGAATACGCTGAATAATATCAACCACGTCTCGCAGCAGCACAGGCTGCTTATTTTAGACAATGATGGCCGGGTTGCATTCAGCGAAAATGAAGATTTGGGGTTGTTAAGGCAAGATGTAATGCTTTAGGTACACGAAATGCAGCTATTTGCGAAACCGCAAGCAATGAACAAAAGTAGACACATGTAATCCATTTAAATTCAACGGTAAGGACTGGAGCCAATGCGAGAAAGGCGTGAATCCTGAATCTAATCAGAGCACCCGCCGATCAGATCGACGGGTGTTCTGATTGCTAAATTATTTCAGGAAAGGCCCGTTATCTCCGATTTTGCCCGGGGCCGGATTGCCTGGCAGATCTAGAACGTAGATCCGAAGATTGCCTTGACCAGATACGGTGGCAGTTAGGGTGCCGTTGGTTACATTCTTCACGTCACCCGTAATGGCATCCTTATAGGTGCCATTTGGAATCCTGCTGAACGTTGCTGATGAGCTTACAGTTATCAATGCAAAGCTGTCCACGCCTGAGGCTGCGTCTGTGTAGCGGCGCTTATAGGCCATTCCTCCTTGGATATCCTCTGTCGAGTATTGGCCTTTTTGCAGTGCTGGTATTTCACGGCGAATTTGATTAAGCCGCTGTACGTGCTTAACAAGAGGGTGGTTCAACGTTTCGGCTACTGCGCCGCTTGCATACTGTACCTTGCCAAAATCGCTGGCAATCACGGTTCCTTCGAGCTTATCTCCGAAGTAGGCACGGCCCGTCTCTTCCAGCGGACAGGTTGGACCGCAATCGATTTGTGCTCCGGCTTTGAACTCAATTTCTGAACCGTAATATAGTGTTGGAATACCGCGGAACGTCCACATGAGGCTCATATTTTCTGCCCAAGCTGCCGTGCCGCCAGTGTAACGGGTGTTGGACTTGTTCGGTCCATAATCGTGGCTGTCGACATAGACGACGTTGAAGGTTGCATCATTATAGCTGTCGTCGGAATCTTTGCCGTTCCAAAACGCATTGCCTGCGTCACTGAAATTCATATGCATCCGCATGTCGATGACACTCATCCCCGAGAACTTGCTGTGATCTGGTGTGTGGTAGTCATTTCCTCTAAGGAAGGCGTTATCGGATATCGGCTGATTGCCGGTACCGAGATTATTCTCGTATTGATACATTTCCAGGGCTGCAGCAGCATCATCTGCACTGTATTCCTTACGCTCTTTCCATGTGAAAAACTGGGCAGAATGGTTCACGGAGCCCCGGTTCCATTTATCGTTGACAAAGGAGCCTACCTCACCGAACATAAAAAAGTTTTTACCCTTATCCCCAAATTTCTCTATAGAATGATTCATGGCATCCGGCAGAAAGTGCCGATTCCAAGTCGTACGAGGAATGTGCACGGCCGTATCAATACGGAAGCCATCGACGCCCATATCAATATATTTACGATATACGTCCTTCAGAAATTCCTGAACGGGTGCAGACTCGGTATTGAAATCAGCCAAATCCTCATGAATCCAGCAGCTTCTGGAGTCTTCACCTTCCCAGTTACCGATCCAACACTGGTGGTACAGCTCTTCCGGGAACATGCCGGAGGTTGGATTCGGCCATTGGCAATTGTAGATACGATGGCCTTCCTTACTGTAATACTGTGTTGGTGTTCCCCAGTTCCGGCACGTATTCCCGTTTGGCTCCTCTGTGGACCAAAGATCGCCGTTATAGGCTTTACCCATCGGATTATTAGTCGTAATTCCATCATACTCCTTGCCTGGAATAGGGTCGTCATAATACCAACTCCACTCGTTGTCCTGAATCCCGAACACTTTTGGTGAGAACAGGTTCTTTTCCCCCCAGCGACTGGAATGGTTGTATACGACGTCCTGAATGATCTTGATCCCTTTGTTATGGGCTTCATTAATCAAATCCTGATAAGTGGCTCCCGGGGATTCCAGACGGGGGTCAACACGATAGAAGTCCCAGCCGTGATAGCCATGGAAATCGTAATCCGAGCGGTTAAGGACGACGGGTGTAATCCAGATGGCAGAAAAGCCTAGAGCCTTGATGTAATCGAGCTTCTCGATTAATCCCTTGAAGTCACCACGGAACATCGGATCATTGTTGGCGGCATTACCTGTAGACTCATGGAACTGTCCCCCACGATTATTAGACTCGTCACCGTCATAGAAGCGGGCTGTCATTACAAAATAAATCGAATCCTCACGCATATCGGTGCCAAGAGGCTCACCGCCTAAAGGGGCTTCAGGGGCGTCCCCTGTCTTAGCGGATACAGCTTCGCTGTTTTCCGATTTGTTGGGCGGTACGGCTTTGTCAAAGGCTTTTATCGAGTAGGTGTATTCCGTTTGGGCTTCCAGGTTTGTATCGTTATATGAATGACTGGTTGTTGTAAAGACTTTTGTACCTAGCATGCCTCCGGTACGAGTGATTTCATAGCCGGCCAAACCACGGCCGCCTTCATTATCGGCAGAAGCCTCCCAAGTAATTGTAATTTTCAGACCGTTGACGGTGGCTTTGGGGCTGCCTGGTATAGAAGGGGGAATCGTATCTTCAGGGAGAGGTGTACAAGGGTTGGGAGCTCCGGCTGTCACGACACCATCCTTAACCGTGACAAGGCCGGACGGGATAATATAGTCAGCCCCATTATTATTGTCCCATACAGAGCCGTTGTTGAAGGCGGCCTTTAGTTCATGACCTGTTCCTAGATCAACGGTTTTCTTAGCCCAATCCATACAGGCGGTTTCACTCATGGAAATCCCGGGAGGTGTCGTCCATTTCGAGCCATCCAGAGAGTAGTGGATATTTGCCGAACTCCAGGAGCGATTCTTGGTATAGTAATATATTTGCGCCTGATTGCCAGCAGCGTCCTCCGCCGAAGTTGTTACTTCCAGCGCTAGAGATGGTGCTGATTTGTTGCCTGCCAAGTCTTTGGCTACAACAGTATAACTGTAATTTGTAGAAGGATTTAAACCGGAATCCTTATAGGTGGTAGCTGTAGTATCAGCTTTTACAAGGATTTGATCACGATAGACGTCATAACCTGCCAAGCCGCTGCCGCCATCATTATCCATGGACGCTGTCCATGTGATGGTTACGGACGTACTTGTTACGCTGTCTGTGCTTAACCCGGTAGGTACATTTGGTGGAATGTTATCTTCATTGCTTGTCTCACAAGGATCACCTGGGGAAACAACACCGTTCTCGACCTTGACACTGCCTGCACCGAGATCGTAATTCCTTCCATTGTTATTATCCCAGCTCGATCCGTTGTTAAAAGCTGCTGCAAGTCTTGTAGATGTGCCAAGAGAAATATTTTTCTTCTTCCATCCCAAGCAGGCATCCTCCATGGCTAACCCAGGAGGTGTAGTCCATGCCATGCCGTTTGGGGAATAGTGAATATTGACGTTGTCCCAGTTGTTATTAGGCTTGTAGAAAACCGTTGATACGTTACCTTCCGATCCAGGCAGACTGCCGTCACAAGGGTTGCCAGCTCCTGCGAGCACTTGCCCCTCTTTAATTTGATGTATTCCTGTACCGAGTGTGTAATTGTTGCCACCGTTATTATCCCAGGAATCTTGACCGTTATAGAAAACAGTCTGAAAATTAGAAATGGTGCCTAGATCTATCGTTGCTCGAGTCCAGTCTGTACAGGCTAGTTCCATAGCTACTCCTGGAATACTTGTCCAACTGCCATTTGCGTTATGGTGAATGTTAACGGTGCTCCAATTTTTGTACGGTGTGTAATAGTAGACGCTTGCTGTATTATTACTAGTGGGTTCAGCAGCTGCTATAGCTTGGAAGGGTATGCCGGCCATACCTGATAGTAATGAGAAGAAGAAGGCGATACATAATACAACATAAGGCCATTTCTTTACCTCGTGAATTTTATAGTCCAATGATTGCATCCTCCTTAATAATAAGCTCTGATAGTCGCTAGTCTACAAAATCCTCTCTTGTTGGGAAAACGTTTGCACGGATGTGCGCAAGGTATCCTGCAATTAAAAAACTAGAGGCAATAGCATTCCTTGTATGTTGTGAATAAGATCAGTCATGACAAGGCACCAATAATCTTTATTGGATCGATGTAGTCATTATAGCTATAGTCTACCATCCCCCCTTTTTTGCGCAAACGCTTTCAATTGCATTTATATATTATCAGCAGCCACTAAAAATTGTCAACAATTGTGATTTTTTAAATTATGTCTACTCTCTTGTTGCATTGGCTAAGGTTGACAATCCCGTTCGTAGACCTTATCATAGACACACGCTTAGTTTCTTGGTAAGAGCCAAGAAAGCGGGGGAACCGGTTTTACATTGGGGCGAATCACTCATTCACATGAGGTGTAGGGTACCATCTTACCCGAGTCCGTCAGCTAACCTCGTCAGCAGTGGATGGGTCTGTTATAAGATCATTTATTACGTCTCTTTAGACCCTTTTATTAGGGTCTATTTTTGTCTTCTGACCCTTGCTGGCGCAGCTGTGTCCAAGACCCCCCGATTTGGGGTCTTTTTTTGTTGATTACTAGGAAGGAGGATGTACAATGACTAAGACAAGAACAAAGTACATTACAAATCTAGACAGATTGACGATGATTCCGGAAGAGGAGCGCGAGCGCTTGAAACCGATTACGGAGAAATTCGTATTTCGGGTGAACGATTATTATTTGAACCTGATCGACTGGAATGATCCCCATGATCCGATTCGCAAGCTTGTCATTCCGAATGAGGGGGAGCTCGAGGAGTATGGCCGTTGGGATGCTTCCGACGAGGATACCAACTACGTTGTGCCGGGATGTCAGCATAAATACACGACAACGGCTCTCCTAATCGTGTCGGAGGTATGTGGAGCCTACTGCCGCTATTGCTTCCGCAAACGCCTGTTCCGCAACGATGTGAAGGAGGCCATGTCCGATGTTCAACCGGGCATCGATTATATCGCCAAGCATCCCGAAATCAACAATGTCCTGTTGACCGGTGGAGACAGCCTAATTCTCGCTACGGAGAAGCTGCGGGGAATTCTTGAGCAACTGCGTGAAATCGAGCACGTTAAGATCATTCGTTTGGGTTCAAAGATCCCTGTGTTTAACCCTATGCGGATCTACGAGGATGAAGAGCTGCTGGATGTGATCCGCACTTATTCCACGCCGGAGCAGCGCATTTACGTCATGGCTCATATTAACCATCCGCGCGAGATTACCCCAGAAGCTAGAAGGGGATTCCAGGCTCTGCATGAGGCTGGGGCGATTGTGGTAAACCAGACACCGGTGTTAAAAGGCATTAACGATGATCCTGTTGTGCTTGGCGAGCTGCTGGATAAACTATCTTGGGCGGGAGTAACGCCATATTACTTCTTCGTTAACCGGCCAGTGGCAGGGAATCGGGATTTTGTCCTTACACTGGAGGAAGTCTACCGGATCGTCGAAGAAGCGAAGGCGAGAACATCCGGACTAGGAAAACGTGTCAGACTTTCGATGAGCCATACATCGGGCAAAATCGAAATTTTGGCTATTGAAGACGGCAAGGCGTATCTGAAATACCATCAGTCTCGTGACGGAGATTACGGAAAAATGATGATACTAGATTGCCCTAAGGATGCCGCTTGGTTCGACGACCTGCCCGGCAATGAGCAGCATTGGGAGCAGCCAGAGAAGAAGACGGATGAAGTCGTCTCCGTGAATGAAATGCCGGATCTTCCGCAGAAGAGAAAACGTACGCCAGCCGTTCTATAGCTAAAAGCGCATAATACTCTCTGTACCAATCATGCTTAGAGCATCATAAGTAGCATCCAATATTTATTTAGAAAAGAAAATCCCCTGAAGAGCGGCTTGGAGAAATCTCCTGCCGACGCTCCAGGGGATTTTACTTTGCTCCAAGTATGATATTTCTCAGAAGAGGTCAAATGGATTATTATAAATTTAATAATATCTAATACTATATTATCTTCATGGAGAAGGAGTAATTATGGGGCGACTGAAATTCGATTCTTCCCGCTACAGAGTGGAATGGGGCACGGAGAGCATAGAGCTACTGGCCAAAGAATTTGCGCTGCTGCAGTTTTTGTACCGCCATCGTGACCGTGCATTTTCGCGTGACCAGCTCCTTGATCAGGTATGGGCAATGGAGTTCCCTGGGGAACGAACGGTGGATGATCATATTTATCGATTAAGGAAGAAACTGTCTTCATGGAACCATCTTCAAATCAATACGGTGCGGGGATACGGGTATAGTATGACCGTCAGAGAACCGAGATCCTTGATGAATCCATCTGTAGGGGATCTTGAGGTTAATTCTTCGGTAAGGGATATTTTTAAGAAGTATCATCTGTACGGACAAGGAAAGTCAATGCTGGCGCTGGCAACGCAGCAGGATATTCTTGGATTTGATATGGATCCATTTTACACGGTCTATTTAAAATTTATCCAGGGAGATATCGCCTGGTTTCTGCAGGCCGAGGAGATTCCGCTGCAAAATCGGCTGTTTTGGCTGCTCATTTTATACCGTGGGACAAACCCTGAACCGGAGCAGATACTGAACTACTGCAAGCAAGCAATTTCACGGCGTATTCTCTTATCTGAAGAACATCGCGAAATGAGCATTCTTAACATTCTTGAAGTCTATGCGGATGCGGGTCTGTCCATGGAGGCTATCAAGCGGTTCGAGCATACGAGAGAGACGGTTCGAAGGGATGGCCTTAAAGGCTTCATCATGCCGGTGGCTATTATGGAAATGTACGTCTACGTGCTGGCAGGGCAGCTCGAAGAAGCCGCCAAAGCATCTGAACGCCTGACCGAATTTCTTAAGGAAACACCTTATCTACGAGAGATTGGCCGTTACCAAATCGTTCAAGGATTGTTGTGCCTAGCTCAGGGCCGAAAAAGTGAGGCAGAGCAATTATTTGATGAAGGTCTGGATGTGCTGAATATGTCGTTGAATGTCCCGCTGCGGCTTATTTCCGTGTGCCAAATTATGAGATATATCGAACGAAATTATTCCTCTCTTGAAATGGAACATAAATATGTCTCCATATATGGAGCTCTGGATCAAGAGTACGGGTTATCAAAGTACAAAAAGGATATAGAGCTTGTCATCAATAGAGCGTTCTCAATGTCATAGCCTGCGATGCAGTTCAGCAACTGTCTGATATTCCTCTGACAAACCTCAGATAGGATAGGGATATCTGATATCTTAGATGCGAAAGGAATATGACCTATGACACGAAATGAACGCTCTTCCTTATTATCCATCCGCAGCTTTAAGCGTATGTTTACGGCTTATGCACTTGCCTCCTTTGGCGATTGGTTCGACGCGTTAGCCATTCAGGTGCTCGTCGCTTATCGCTGGGGCGTTGATCCGATGATGCTGGCTCTCATACCGGTGACTATGGCGCTGCCCGCGGTACTGCTCGGTTCCTTCGCCGGAACGGTCGCGGATCGAGTGCGCAAAGCCCGGCTGATGATGGTATGCGACCTCATTACCGCAGGCCTCACGCTGTGCATCCTAGCCGCTCCCAATATGGCGTGGCTTCTGCCTCTGCTGGCACTAAGAGCCGCTAGTGGCGTATTTCACGTACCTGCCCAGCAAGCGCTGACCCGGCAAATTGTGCCTGCAAATTTGCTGTTCCAAGCGACCTCCTTCAACGGATTGGTCAATCAGTCCTCCAAGGTAGCAGGCCCGCTGCTTGGCGCTATGACGCTGACTGCGCTGTCGCCTCAGGCGTGCATTTTGCTCAACGCAGCCGCGCGGCTGCTCTCTGCGGCACTGCTGTTCTCGCTGCGCCAGCTTCCGGTCTCGAATCAGGCTGAGCAGCCCATGGAATCCATGGGTTCCGGGCATAGCGATAAAGACTCTTTCCTGCGGAATTGGCGGGAGGGATGGCTGTACCTTTTTCAAGCCAAAAAAGTGCTCTATACGATGGCCTTCGGCTTCGTCGGCTTAACGGCTCTGTTAATGATCGACTACCAGTTCCCGACCTTGCTGCGTTCGATCGATCCAAGCAATGAATCGCTCATCGGCTGGTTAGTGTCCGCCATCGGAGCTGGCGCAGTTGCGGTTCTTGTCGTGCTGAACCGCTTGAATTGGATTGGCTATGGCTGGGGATTGGGCGGGGGGTATGTGCTCATTGGTGCGGGTATCGCTCTGTTAGGGCTGTGTCCGCCGGGGACGGGCGTGCTCCTGCTTCTCGGACTTGGAATTATGATTGGTATCGGAAATGGTATGTACATGGTCACGCAGAACTATATACTGCAGCGAGAAACCTCTGAGCAGATGATTGGTCGTGTGTTCGGCATTCAGAATACGATTATCAGTATGGTAATGCTGATCGCTCCCTTGATTGGAGGAGTTCTTATCACGGCAGTCGAAGCAGGCAAGGCTTTTATGTTCATAGGCGTGATTACTGCGTTGATAGGGCTTGTAGGCATTGTGTTTCGTTCAGCGATATGGGACGTTCCGGCACCAAGCAAGGATATGACTGCGATTGCCGGCGGAGGAACAGGGGAGACGCTATAATGGGTGAACCATATTCGCTTATGATTTCAGTTATGGATTTCCCTTTCCGCTGGAGCTCTACGATCATGCTTTAAACTCATCGGTATATCTGATTTGCTTGTTTCCCACCGCGTTCACAACCTTTCACTATTTTATATTCTATTATTCCCTATTTCCTGTTACTACTTTATACTAATTCCATTTTAACCCTATCGAGAACGGATGTTTTCATTGGGTTAATTTGTATGTTTGACAAGTCAGCTCAATCGGCTGTAACTTTGCTAGTATTAAAGAAGCTAGTATAAGACATCGTTATAACCACTTTGATAGAAGAGGCGCATGCAGATGAAATTTAGAGGAATTAGAACAAAAATATTTGCTTCGATGATTGTTGTTACATTACTGCCCTTGAGTATGGCTTCAGTTATTATATGGTATCAAATATCTAATGATATAAAGGAAGATCTGCAGTTTGCAACAATTCGTACGGAGCAGGATCTGAAAGGGACTATAGAGGATTATGTTCAGGCTTTGGATGAGACCGCTTACCAGATATATTCGAATCCAGATTTAATTCGGAGTTTAACTATGAATACAGCATATTTGCCGAATGAGAGCTACACCTATGACACGGTTCGGGATATTCGCCAATTTTTCTTAAGTGTGTATAACAATTCAAGAGTTAAAGATATCGTTGGCATGTATCTCATAAATGCAGATGAGAAGGCGGTCGGCAACTTTTTTCCCAGCATGTATCCGCGAATTACAGATGCTTATATTCAGGAGCTTCTGCTCAAAGCAAATCAGGCAGATGGACAGCCGACGCTTATGTTCACTTATAGCAGCATGTATAATGAGCCAATTATACAATATTTATATCCTGTGAAATCCTTAGGCGTACCGACAGGGCTGCTGGTCATTGACATGCGTGAGTCCTATTTTCGTGGGCTTGTTGAACAATATAACGATTTTTATAATGGAACGATTATTTTGACTGATCAAGCTGGTAGGATTGCATATCATACGAACTATAAAGAGGTAAACAGTTTATATCAGCCTGATGAGCTGGAAGGGAAGCCTTTTGTGCTGCAGACGAACATTAGCTTGAGCGATTGGGAGCTATTGTATACCTTTTACACGGATCCTGCTGTGTTAGTCATAAGAAATGTAAGTATCGGGGCGATCATATTGTCAGCCATATTAACATTTCTTTTCTCCTATTCATTGAGCTATAGCATGACTAAACCAATCGTGAAACTGTATCAGAAGATGGGGCTAATTCAAAGAGGTGACTATGCAGCCAGAGTGAATGTCAAGACGAACGATGAAATTGGATTTCTGGGCAATCAGTTTAACAGAATGGCTGGAACGATTCAGCAGCTGATTGATCACGAGTTGAAGCTGAAGCTAACAAATCAGGAAAGTCAAATCAAAGCGTTGCAGGCTCAAATATCACCTCACTTTTTGTTCAATACGCTGCAGATGATGTCCAGCATTGCTCAAGTGAACAATGTGCCGGACATGAGGCTGATCTGCCAAAGCTTAAGCAATATGTACCGCTACAACATGAATATCCGCAATGAATGGGTGCAGGTAAAAGATGAAATCATGCATATTCGTAATTACATGGTCATTATTAACAAGCGTTATCCTGAAGGAATACGGATTAGGTTTCAGATGGATGCGGACACTCGAAACTTGTTTATTCCTAAGCTGATTTTACAGCCGATTGTCGAGAATGCGGTCGAGCATGGATTGATTCCATTACTTCGTGGAAAGAAGCTGCTTAAAATATCTGCGAAAGTGGACGAAGAACTGGGAAGGCTTTACATTTACGTTCTGGATAATGGGGTCGGGCTTAATAAAGAGCAGCTGGAGAATGTAGAACAATCACTTAACGGGGAAACAACCCAAGGCGGCAAAGAAGAAGGTTCAATCGGCTTGGTTAATGTCCATACACGGATCAGGCTAATTTGTGGCGAGCATTTCGGACTACACATTCACAGCAAGAGAGGCAAGGGGACATGTACTGTACTTGAATTGCCTCTGCATGACATAAGATTATGAACTTATTAAGGAAGTGATTCTATGAAGGTACTAATAGTGGATGACGAGCGTTCAGTGCATGAACAGTTGAAGCAAATCATACCTTGGGAAGAATTGGGCTGGCGGATCGTTGGCCATGCATATAACGGCGAGGAGGCGAAATGCATGACGGCTGATAGAATGCCCCATCTCATTATTACTGATATAAAGATGCCCCTCGTAGATGGACTTGGATATATGGAGTGGCTGCAAGCGTCCGAAGTTGCAGCTAAGGTGATTGTGTTAAGTGGTTACGAGGATTTTGAATATATTCGACCAGCATTCAAGAATGGTGCTATTGATTATTTGTTGAAGCCAGTTCAACAGGCAGAGCTTCTGATCGTGCTTGGTAAAGTTGTAGAGCAGCTTAATGAGGAATCAAGGGCGATGGAGAAGGAAATTAATGAGAAGGCTGTCTTAAATATGGGGATTGTGCTCATGCAGGATCAGTTGATGTCAGAAATTATTGAGGGCTCCTTGCAGGAAGAGAATGAAATGATAGTGCGGGGGGAGCAGATATTGTTGCAGCTTCCGGAACGCGGGTACTATGTTATAGTTGCTAGTCTCACAGATTTTGATAAACATGTGAATAGTCGATATGAGAAGGATCGTTTTTCTCTGTATTATGCCGTACGAAATGTGTTAACAGAGTGTTTGAAGGAGTCAGGCCTTAAGGGAGATGTATTTCGCAACTTGCAAAAATCAAATGAGTTTCTCTTGCTGGTGACAGTCGATACTGGAGAGAGCATACAAATAGATGAAATGCTGCGCAGACTTAATGACTCGATTCAGCCAGCAGTTCGGCTTATGGTTAAGCTGGGTGTCAGTTTGCGTAAGACGAGATTGGAGCATTTGCGCGTAGCCTATCGGGAAGGAGTAGAGGCTATAGAGTCGTTGAAGCTCGGAGAGGCTGGCGGTATTGCTTACAGCAATATGGTCGGGGAGATACCTGAGCGGCGTATGGAGTTGTCGTATTGGAAGGAGCTTCGAGAGATGCTGGAGCTGCTTATAAAGACAGGATCATTGAGAGATCAAGATGCACTAGTGAGTAAGTTTGAGCAGGCTATGAAGGATGAAGCTTTAATGACACTGAGTGGAATAGAGCTAAAGCAAGCGTTTCGCAGCATATTGAAAGCATTTGAAGCACTGCCACAAGAAGATACCACGGTGCTTACGCTGCTTGAATCCGTGAAGGCAAGCGTGAACGAGCTTAGAATTGATCAGCTCAAGCAGCAGACTAGAGAGATGTTGGAGTACGTGCTTCAAAATTATAATAATGATCTCACATCCAAGAGCGGAAGACAGCTTGTGGGTACGATTATTCAATATACTACAGATTATTATCGGACGGTTACACTGGAAGAAATATCAAACAAATTTTACATTAACAAAAATTATTTTTGCTCGTTGTTCAAAAGTGAAACCGGAGAGAGCTATTTAGAGTTTTTGACTAAGGTGCGTATGGAAGAAGCCAAGCGTCTTCTAAAGGATAGTGATCTGAAAGCATATGAGATTGCAGAGCTGGTCGGTTATAGTGATCAACGGTATTTTAGCCAAGTATTTCGCAAGCATACTGGAATGAAGCCGACTGACTATCGCAAAGCTTCAGTAGAATAAGTGGCCTATCGAAAACAGCACAAACTTAATATCTTCAACATTAAACTGAATACTGCCTCATGCCCTTTTACTGTAGAAGCCTTTACAATATTCATATCAAAGAAAAAACGTATTAAGAAAGGGGGATCACCTAGACATGAAAAAGAAACTATCCTTAATGCTATCTTTTGTATTGTTGTTAGGGGTTCTTGCTGGGTGTGGTGGAGGCAGCAATAAAGCAGGAAATGGAGGTTCAGGCTCGGAGAATAGCTCCAGCACAAATAATACTGCTGCTGCAAAGGCTGTCACATTAAACTTCTGGTCTGCACTCGATCCGAGCTCAGAGGAAGGTAAGACGATCAAGCAGCTCGTTGAGGAATTTGATGCCAGTCGTGATGATATCGACATTAACATGCAGGTTATTTCTTACGATGTCATGCATGATAAGCTGGTAGCTGCTGTTAATGCAGGCGATGCTCCGGATATTAGCTGGGGGTTAAGTGAATGGTTCGGTGAATTCAATCAATTTGATGCACTGCTGGATTTAACCGATTATTTTAACCGCTGGGACGAGAAAGAAATGTTCTATACCAATGTTATTGAATCGTTTACTGTTGACGGCAAATTGAAGGCTCTTCCAAATTACCTGGGGATTCGTTCGTTGCTGTACCATGAAGATATTTTGAAGGAAGCTGGGTATGATCAGCCACCTGCTACATGGGACGAGCTTCTTGAGATGGGACCAGTTATTAAAGAGAAAACAGGTAAAGAGGCGTTCGGTATTGCAGGTGCGGGAGTTCGTTCTCCACAAGAGCTGATTATGTACCTCGCACAAAATGATTTAGTCGTTGCAGAGAAAATGAGTGATGATAAATACAAAAATACATGGGCGGACAATCCTGATCAGCTTGCAAGAGCCGCTGAAGTGTTCCAATTTTATAGGGATATGCTGAGCACTAAAACGATTAAGTCTGATGCAAAAACCTGGGGCTGGGAAGAAGAGGATCAGAACTTTGCACTGGGTCAGTACGCTATGGTTGTAAACGGTTCATGGATGCAAACCTATGAGGCATCACAGCCAGAAGAAATGGCAGATGTGAAGATTGCACCACCTATGTACAACAAAACACCAGCTACATTTATGGAAGTAGCACCATTGTTCTTATATAAAACAGAAAATGCTGATGCAACATGGGAGTTTGCTAAGTTTTTGCTGAGTAAAGAATATCAAAGTGCGGTCAACCTGAATGAAGCTCCCCGTTCAGACGTGATTAGTGATAGTCCTTGGGGCAGTGATTTCATGGCACTGGCAGAAACAGGGGTAGTGTTCCCACCCGTTTCACTTGGTGGTGTTACGAACGTGATGAAGGATGCACTAGCTAAAGCATTGCTGAAAAATGAGAAGCCGGAGGATGTTGCATTGTGGTTGTCCGGTGCGATTAATGACAGTCTGAAAAAGACAGGAGAGCTAAGTGCGCAGTAGATCCAACATGTTATTGCTTCAAATATAGACACAGAAGAAAAACAAGCATAGAACAGAACGAATGATCTAGGGCTATGCTTGTTTTTCTATCTTATAAAACGTGGTGAGAACAATGAAGAAAGCAACAATGACTCTAAGAGAAAGAAGATTTCGGCGCATTGCATACTGGTATGCCTTGCCTGCTCTGTTGTTCTTTGTGTTGCTAAATGCTTATCCGCTTCTAGGCGTCTTATGGGATAGCTTTCAAATTAAGCATTTGCTTAACAAGGCGGTTAGCGGCTTTGCTGGCTTGGAGAACTATAAAGAGGTTATTTCAAACGAATACTTTATGGATGCGCTGCGCAACACGATTATTTGGACGGTGCTGTCTGTAGCAGGCGAGTACATTCTTGGTCTAATATCAGCAGTAGCACTGAATCAAAATGTGAAGGGAAGAACCTTCTTCCGTGCGCTTGTTATCATTCCGTGGATTGTACCGATTGTGGTAGCAGGGTTAACTTGGGATTGGATGCTGTCCCCGGATTACGGAATTATAAACTATTGGCTCACAAGTCTCGGCATTATTGATGAGCCTGTATATTGGCTTGGTGAGATGGATACAGCTCTGCTTACGATTGTGTTTGTAAACATCTGGCGCAGCTTCCCGTTCTATACGATTACTTTATTGGGAGGTTTGCAATCGGTATCCCGCGACGTGCTGGAGGCTGCAGCGATTGATGGGGCGGGGGTAAGACAGCGGTTTTTCAAAATTGTAATGCCACAGCTAAAAACCGTCTCAATTACAATTATTTTTGTTCACATTATTTGGACGGCGGTCAATTTTGACTTTATTTGGATTATGAGTGAAGGCGGACCACTGCATTCCTCGGAGACGCTGCCGATAATGATCTATCGCTATGCTATGCAGGAGTATAACTTTGGAAACGCATCCGCACTGGCTTCAATGATGCTTGGATTTATGCTTAGCGGATTTATACTATATTATTTTTACACATCAAGAAAGAATAGGAATTAGAGCTTCCGAAGGATGGAGTGTGAACATCAATGCTGATGAGTAAAAGAAAGAAAAACTTTTTGCAGGCTGTAACTTATGTGGTACTGATCGGATTTGCATTGTATTGCGTTTTTCCGTTCTTGTGGATGTTCGTTACATCCATTAAGCCACCTAATGAAATTCGATCAATAACGCCAAGCTTTTGGACAGATGCCCCTACCTTTATGCACTTTGATAATGTCCTGAACAACTCGGCATTCCTGACATTTTTCAAAAATAGCTTGTTCGTTTCCGTAGTTACAACGCTAACCGCAATCATTATTTCGATTTTTGCCGGGTACACCTTAAGCCGTTACTTTCGATTCCGCGGTATTAAGATATTCAGTGTACTGATGCTGATGTCACAAATGATTCCTGGCGTGTTGCTTCTGCTTCCACTTTATTTGATTATGAGTAATATGGGCTTGATTAACACGCATTTGTCGCTTATTTTGGCGTATACAACATTTACGGTTCCGTTATGTACGTTCATGATGAAGAGCTTCTTTGACGGGGTGCCATTTGAGATGGAGGAGGCGGCCGAAATTGATGGCTGCTCCAAAATCGGTATTATTTTCCGAATATTACTGCCTGTTTCGCTGCCAAGTTTGGTGTCCACGTCCTTGTTTGCTTTTCTCAATTCATGGAATGAATTTATGTTCGGCTTCGTGTTCATTAACGATGAGTCGCATCGGACATTAACACCAGGAATTAGCTTATTCAGAGGGCTGTATCAGACCGACTGGGGGAGCTTGATGGCGTCTTCCGTATTGAGTGTACTGCCGGTTATTATATTGTTTATTTTTTTACAGCGCTTCATAGTTGAAGGAATGACATCTGGCTCAGTGAAAGGGTAATGAAGGAGGAAGTCTTAGTGGCTGAGAACATTCATATTTATGAAAATGGGCTGCATTTGTGGTTTGAGGTGACAGAAGACAAGGATTTGCGATTGCTGCATTTCGGTGATCATCCGACAACGTTGTTCGAAGGCTGGGATGATAAGCGCAAAGCCAAGCACCGATTTATTGAGGTACATGTGTCCGGTGAGAATCATGACGATCACCACGGTTCGAAGCATACAGGGACATTGCCCGGCAAACGTCTGAAGCTGCAGCATATGGAGGATCTTAGAAATGAGACAGGGCGTAAGCTCGTGTTCCATTTGCAGGATGACGGGGCTACATGCCTGCTCGTAAGCAGTCACATTCAGTTCTATGATGGATTGCCGATCGTTAAGGTATGGAATGTGCTTGAGAATAGTGGAACGGAGAAGATTGGTGTTGAATATGTGTCGTCTTTCGCCTATACGGGGTTTGATAAGCATGGAGTGAGTGGGCGAGATCAGAAAATACGTCTTCATATTCCGCATAATACGTGGTATGGGGAGGCACAGTGGCAAGCTAACAAGCTTCCTGAACTGGGGCTGAACACAGTAAATGAATTTTCAATGAAACGATTATCTTACAGCAGTACAGGGACCTGGTCTTCTTCTCAATATGCCCCAATGGCGTTTCTTGAAAATGTAGAGACTGGGGAGGGACTCATCTGGCAGATTGAGCATAATGGCTCATGGCATTTTGAAATTAGTGATATGACGGAGGAGCTGTACATTCAGCTTAGCGGTCCAACTGAAAATGAACACCATTGGTGGAAGCAGCTTGAGCCTGGCGAGCATTTTGAGACTGTGCCAGCAGCCGTAGGGGCCGTATCTGGCGGCTTACAGCAAGGTGTTGATGTGTTGACGAAGTATCGCCGCAGGATTCGCAGGCTAAATGAGGATAATGAGCAGTTGCCTGTTATTTTCAATGATTATATGAATTGTCTGTTTGGTGATCCAACGACAGAGAAGCTTATCCCGCTAATTGACGCAGCCGCTGAAGCTGGCTGTGAATATTATTGCATTGACTGTGGCTGGTATTCTGATGGCTATTGGTGGGATGGTGTAGGGGAGTGGCTGCCTTCTAATGAAAGGTTCCCCGGCGGAATCAGGGAAGTTATAGATTATATCCGGCACAAGGGTATGGTTCCTGGCTTGTGGCTTGAGCTTGAGGTAATGGGTGTGCAGTGTGTTACGGCAGCGAAGGTGCCGGATGAATGGTTCTTTATTCGTCACGGAAAGCGCGTTATCGACCATTCCCGATATCAGCTGGACTATCGTAACCCGGAAGTAAGAGCATATGCCGATGAGGTTATCGACCGACTTGTTCGGGAATATGGTGTTGGCTATATTAAGATGGACTATAACATTAATGCAGGGATCGGCACGGAGGTAGATGCGGACAGCTTTGGCGACGGGCTGTTAGGGCATAACAGGGCATATTTGTCCTGGCTGGATCAGGTGTTCGAGCGATATCCAGAGCTTGTCATTGAAAATTGCGGCAGCGGTGGAATGAGACTGGATTATGCGATGCTTAGCCGTCATAGCATTCAGTCAAGCAGTGATCAGACCGATTACTTAAAAAATGCAGCTATTGCCGCCGCTTCTGCTTCTCTCGTTACGCCGGAGCAATGCGCGGTATGGTCTTATCCGTTGCGGGATGCTGACCGCGAGGCCGTTGTGATGAATATGATCAACAGCATGCTGCTCCGTATTCATCAAAGCGGACACTTAGCCGAGATCAGTCAGCAAGGACTTGGCTATGTAAAAGAAGGTATCGCTTATTATAAGCAGATTCGTCATCATATTAAAGCGGGACTGCCTTTTTGGCCGAATGGTCTGCCAAGGCTGAATGATCCGTGGCTTAGCTACGGCATACGTGATGGAAACCGCTTGTTCCTTGCGGTATGGAGAATGGATGGCGCCTCAACCGCCTCGTTCCCGATTTCCGGTGCGGCAGGGCATTCTGCCGAAATTAAGCTTGCTTATCCTTCGGATGGCGGAGCTGAATGGCACTGGAACCGAACCTCTGGAACCTTAAGCATCTCAATTCCTGTAAACAGGGCGGCTAGGTTGTTTGAGATCGAGTTAAGCTAGCGATAATAAATTGCATGGTAATAGTAAAAGCCGCGATGTTCATATTCTTTGAACTATCGCGGTTTTTTTGTCGTTTCCCCCCATGCGTGGATACAAGTGAATCGAAAGATACGATCAATATGAATGGAGGAATTGTAAGGTCGTATCTCTGACATTCATGCTTCTTATACATATGTTCAGCCGAGTGTTAAAATGGTATTAAGACAATTCAGGCGAGTAAGGCGTGCATTATTTGATGCATCAATACAAACGATAGAAAAGAAGGAGCGGATTGATATGAGTATAGCTGGAATGATTGATCACACGCTGCTGCGGTCGGATGCGACGAAGGAGGAAATCCGGAAGCTTGCGGAGGAAGCCAAGGAATATGGCTTTGCTTCGGTGTGCGTGAATCCGGTATGGGTAGCCTACGCGGCGGAGCAACTGTCCGGCAGCGAAGTGAAGGTATGTACAGTCATCGGTTTTCCGCTGGGCGCCGCTACATCAAAGGCAAAGGCTTATGAGACAGCCGATGCGATTAACAACGGTGCTGCAGAGATCGATATGGTAATCAATATCGGGGCACTGAAATCCAGAGATGAAGCTGCCGTGCTTCATGATATTAAAGCCGTTGTGGATGCGGCTGCCGGTAAGGCTCTGGTTAAAGTAATCATAGAGACCGCCCTGCTCACAGATGATGAGAAAGTAAGGGCCTGCGAGTTAGCCGTTCTGGCTGGCGCTCATTTTGTAAAGACATCTACGGGATTCCAGGGCGGCGGCGCTACGGCAGAGGATGTCGCTCTCATGCGCCGTACCGTAGGCCCGAACGTAGGCGTTAAGGCTTCGGGAGGAGTTCGCAGCTTGGACGACGTAAATAAAATGGTAGAGGCCGGTGCAACCCGCATCGGTGCAAGCTCAGGTGTACAAATTGCGAAGGGCGAGCAGGGAACGGGTTCCTATTGACAAAATAACATCATAGCGCAGAAAGGAAGCAGTGAGCATGGCTAAATTCAAAAGAATACACCTCATTGTACTTGATTCCGTAGGTATAGGCGAAGCGCCGGATGCTGCTGAGTTCGATGATGTAGGCTCAGATACGCTTGGACATATCGCAGAAGCATGCGGCGGGTTGAATATGCCGAACATGGCAAAGCTCGGTTTGTCCAATATAGAGCAGATCCAGGGCGTACCCAAAGCGGATAAGCCGTTGGCGTATTATACGAAGATGCAGGAAGCATCGCGAGGCAAAGATACGATGACCGGGCATTGGGAAATCATGGGGCTATATATCGATACCCCGTTCCGCGTGTTTCCGGAAGGCTTTCCGGATGAGCTTATTCATCGTATCGAAGAGAAAACAGGGCGCAAGGTCATTGGCAATAAGCCGGCTAGCGGCACCGAAATTATCGACGAGCTGGGCGAAGAGCATATGAAGACGGGCGCTTTGATTGTGTATACTTCTGCCGACTCTGTCTTGCAAATCGCTGCCCATGAAGAGGTTGTACCGCTCAAGGAGCTATATGAGATTTGCGAGTTCTGCCGTGAAATCACTTTGGATGATCCTTACATGCTGGGCCGGATAATAGCGCGTCCGTTTGTGGGCGAGCCGGGGGGCTTTACTCGGACATCAAATCGGCATGATTACGCTCTGAAGCCGTTTGGCCGTACGACGATGAATGAGCTGAAGGACAGCGGCTTCGACGTGATTGCTCTGGGTAAAATCTCCGATATTTATGACGGGGAAGGGGTGACCAAGGCGGTGCGCACCGTATCCAATATGGACGGGATGGACAAGTTGATCGAGACGATCAAGACACCGTTCAAAGGACTGTCCTTCGTGAACCTGGTCGATTTCGATGCCGTATACGGCCATCGGCGCAATCCGGAGGGCTACGGTCAGGCGCTTGAGGAATATGATGCCCGGCTTCCAGAAGTGTTCGAACAGCTGCAGGACGATGACTTGCTGATTATTACCGCGGATCATGGCAACGACCCGACGTACAAGGGAACGGATCATACGCGCGAATACGTGCCCCTGCTGGTGTACTCGAAATCCTTTACCGGGGCAGGCAAGGAGTTGCCGCTGCGTAAAACCTTTGCGGATATCGGGGCGACGGTGGCGGAGAATTTTGGCGTGAAAATGCCGGAGCATGGGGCAAGCTTTTTGACGGATTTGAAATAAAATTCAAATGTTGAGGAGGAAGCCAGGATGAGCGTACACATTGGTGCAAAGCAAGGAGATATTGCAGATACGATTCTGTTGCCAGGTGACCCGCTGCGGGCGAAATATATTGCGGAAACTTATTTAAGCGATGTAACTTGCTATAACGAGGTGCGGGGGATGCTGGGTTTTACGGGGACGTATCAAGGCAAACGGGTATCCGTGCAGGGGACAGGGATGGGCATTCCATCGATCGGAATTTATGTTCATGAGCTAATTCAGGAATACGGCGTCAAAAATCTAATGCGCGTAGGTACATGCGGGGCGATGCAGGAGCATGTTCGGGTTCGGGAGGTTATTCTCGCTCAGGCGGCGTGCACGGATTCCAGCATTAATCGCCATGCCTTTGGCGGCTATGATTACTCGCCAATCGCTAGCTTCCAACTGCTTAAGAGGGCGTATGAACGCGGCGTGGCCAAGGGGCTGAACATGCATGTCGGCAATGTCTTCACCTCGGATGTGTTCTACCGCGACGACAAAACCGTTGTCCAGAAGCTGATGGATTACGGAGTGCTCGGCGTCGAGATGGAGACGACGGCCCTTTATACAATTGCCGCCAAATTCGGCGTGAACGCATTGACGATACTCACCGTGAGCGATCATCTGCTCACCGGAGAAGAAACCACGGCCGAGGAGCGCCAGACGACATTCCATGACATGATGGAAGTGGCGCTGGAGACGGCTATTTCATTGTAGCTTCTAGTATCACAATGTTTCATATTCGCGGCTTAGTATTCATAGTGAGGAGAATCAGCGATGAGAATGGTGGATTTGATTGAGAAGAAGCGCGATGGTCAGGAACTGTCTACCAAGGAAATTAATTTCATTATTGAGGGCTATACGCGGGACGAGATTCCCGACTATCAGGTAAGCGCTTTGGCCATGGCGATATTTTTCAAGGATATGAGCGAGCGGGAGCGAGCTGACTTAACGATGGCAATGGTTCACTCCGGCGATACGATCGATCTGTCAGCGATTGAAGGCGTGAAGGTTGACAAGCATTCCACCGGAGGCGTGGGCGATACGACAACACTGGTGCTGGCTCCGCTTGTCGCCGCGCTGGACATCCCCGTGGTCAAGATGTCAGGCCGGGGACTTGGCCACACGGGCGGGACGATCGATAAACTGGAAGCCATCTCTGGCTTCCATGTTGAGATCGGCAAAGAGGAGTTCGTGAAGCTCGTAAACGAACATAAAATCGCGATCGTCGGCCAAAGCGGCAATCTGACGCCGGCCGACAAGAAGCTCTACGCGCTGCGCGATGTGACGGCGACCGTCGATTCAATCCCGCTCATCGCCAGCTCTATCATGAGCAAGAAAATTGCGGCAGGCGCGGATGCGATCGTCCTGGATGTGAAGACAGGCGCTGGCGCATTTATGAAAACTGTGGAGGATGCCGGGGAGCTCGCTCATGCCATGGTTAGCATCGGCAACAATGTCGGCCGCAGAACGATGGCCGTCATCTCCGACATGAGCCAGCCGCTTGGTGCGGCGATCGGCAACGCCTTGGAGGTTCGCGAAGCGATCGCCACTCTTCGCGGCAGCGGACCGAAGGACTTGGAGGAGCTGTGTCTCGCTCTGGGCTGCCAGATGGTCTTCTTGGCAGGCAAAGCTGCTTCTCTGGAGGAAGCGGAAGAGAAGCTGAGAGAGGCTATACGCAGCGGAAAGGCGCTGGATAAATTCAAAGAATTCATCGCAAATCAAGGCGGAGACGCCTCTATTGTCGATGATCCGGGTAAATTGCCGACCGCTGCTTATCAAATTGAAGTGCCGGCGAAGAGCGCCGGAGTCGTAGCCTCCATTGTTGCCGATGAAATCGGTACCGCTGCGATGCTTCTTGGAGCGGGGAGAGCCACAAAGGATTCCGAGATCGACCTTGCGGTTGGCCTGATGCTGAACAAGAAAATCGGCGACAAGGTAGCGAAGGGGGAGTCTCTCGTGACGATTCACGCGAACCGGGAAAATGTCGCTGAAGTTATCGAGAAAATTTATGCGAACATCACGATTGCCGAGCAGGCAGCCGCACCTACGCTCATTCATGGCATTGTAACCGAGTAGGGTGTATTCCGCTGGAATCTGTCCTCCCCAGATGGAGGGCAGATTTTTTTGTATTACTCCACTGTTTATATAAGTAGTTTGACAAGTTATCAGTTTAGTTATAAACTGATGACAACAAGACGGATATCCAAACTGAATTTACTGCATAAATCGCTTCATTTTGAATGGAGGTGAAGGCAAATGGGAATGGAACGGAAAGAGGAGCGTTCTGGGCTGCTTATATGGTACCGGCTATCCCGAATTTATAGTCAGAGCCTGCGGGCTTCGAACCAGCATTTGAAAGCCTGGGATTTGACGGCGGCGCAATTCGATTGTCTGGTACAAATCGGTTCACATGAAGGCCTTACCCAGCAGGAGTTGGCGGATAAGCTGCTTGTTACCAAGGGGAATATTACGCAGCTGCTCTCGAAGATGGAACAGTTGGGCTGGGTTACGAGGAAGCAATCTTGGAAGACCAAGTCTTTGTTTTTAACCGAACAGGGGCGCAAGCTGTTTAATGAGGTTGTTCCCGCCCAGGAACAATTCCAGGCATCGCAATTCGATGGCCTAGAACTGGAAGAGAAGAAACAACTCATCAACTTGTTGCGGAAGGTGCAGCAAACCTCGCTCAAGGAAGGGTAGCTGCTATCGATTCATGCAGATATGAATAGAGACATGCAAGCAGCGAATGAATAATCCACGTATAATCTCACGAACATGGAGGGATGAATGATGCATTTCAAAGGAATTCACCACGTATCGGCCATTACGGCGAGCGCTCAGAATAATTTTAAGTTTTATACGAATGTATTGGGATTGCGGCTGGTTAAGAAGACGGTGAACCAGGATGACCCCTCCGTATATCACCTGTTTTATGGAGACGGGAGGGGGAATCCAGGGACGGAGCTGACATTCTTTGAAATCCCGACGGCGGGCCGTAACCGGGATGGGAATGATAGCATTTCGGCTATTTCTTTACGGGTTCCAAATGACGCTGCATTAGCTTATTGGAGTAAAAGACTGGATGAGCATGGCGTGGAGCGAGGAGAAATTACCGAGCGGGCAGGCAGAGCAACACTGTCTTTCGCCGACTTTGAGGGTCAAAGATTAGTCCTCGTTTCCGATGAAGGCAATGAGGGCGTCGAGGGCGGCAAGCCTTGGGAGAAAAGCAGTGTTCCGGCTGAATACGGCATTACGGGCCTGGGCCCGGTGCAACTAACCGTGGCGAATGCCGAGTTAACAACCTCTGTGCTGACTAAGCTTATGGGCTTTAGGAAGAAAGGGGAATATCCGTCCAGCATAGCCGGACAGGCGGATATTCAAGTGTTTGAGACTGGGGAAGGCGGCACGGGAGCCGAAGTGCATATCGAGGAGCGGAATGACCTACCAAAAGAACACCTAGGCCGAGGCGGAGTACATCACGTGGCTTTCCGTGTCGAGAATGAGGAGGAACTGCACGCCTGGGTTTCTCAGCTAAAAGCTGCGAGAATAGCAAGCTCCGGCTACGTGGATCGCTTTTATTTCCGCTCGTTGTACTTTAGAGAGCCGAATGGTATTTTGTTTGAAATCGCAACCGACGGGCCTGGCTTTGACACGGACGAGGATATCGAGCATTTGGGCGAAGCGCTCGCTCTCCCGCCGTTTCTGGAGCCCAGACGCGAACAGATCGAGGCTTATTTGAAGCCGCTGGATACCGTGCAATAAGTTAAGGCGCTTCTCGAATGCCGGCTCTCCACGTTCCAATAAAAAAACGCTAATAAGGCCAACCGTTAAGAGAGAGCCACGGTTGGCTATTAAATAGGCATATCAGGCTATGTGCCCATTAGTTCGATTTTACCGAATTTGTGCTGCTGGGCTTGCTATTTGGGCTGTACATTTTTTAATATTTTCAGCTTTTGACGGCTATATTTTGGGAATGAGTTCAATAAGCCCCCTGATGGCTTCTCTCTAAGCTGCGCTCAAACGCCACAATCCACTCCCCTTGAACGAGAGCATATCCGGTATCTCCCTCGGCGACCATACCGTACAGGTTCTTAACGTCTAGATATTCTCTGCGTTCTCCGTTGTCGAATTGCAGGGTAATGTAGTAGTGGGTTCGCGATGAGGAGGAGTGCATGTGATCGTTCGCGTGATGGCTGGAATGATGCTCCACATACGTCCGTTTAGATACGATGGTAGCGAATACGGATCTTTGGGGAGAGCGTTTATTTTGGGCGTATTTTACCCCGTTTGAGATAAATGTAGCGACGATGATTCCAAATACAACGATAAATATAATCGGAAACAGAGTAGACATCGTATCGAAAAATCCCCCTCCAAAAGGTGAAAAGCCAAAATCAGACATGTTCATGCCCCCTTCACAATATAAACGCAATAGAAACGCAATTGGTTTCGTATAATGTTTTATTATTCGGATAAGATGGAACATAGACTTGCCCCGCGCAGCATAAAAATACGGGTAGAATGCAGAACAGCTTGCCAACTGCGTTGTGTGGCTTTGCAAAATATGTTAATATAATAATACTTTTGAAAAGAACGGAGGGTTCCCTGTGATTTACATTAGATCCCGTTTTACCACTTTGCGCGGCTAATTGAATAGTGCTCAAAGGCTCTGCCCTGTGCAGAGCAAACGGGAGAGGTGTGCTGTCATAAAGGGGATCTTTATAATAGAATATGCCAACTTTGCCTGACGTCGCTTACGGTAAGCGCTATTTGCCGTAGGCTTGACGCTGGTTAATGTTCTTGTTTGCAATGACACAGGGTAACGCCTGTGTCTTTCTTTTCCCCTTAAACTTTTGATCACGAGGCATTCAAGTTAGGAACTTAAGAGATACAACTCGACATTGATTGTCGGAGGAGGTTATGTTTGTATGGAACAATTGCAGCAGAAGGCAATTCTGGTCGGAGTTAACTTAAACCATCAGGAGGATTTCGATTACTCCATGGAAGAGCTGGCTAATTTGACGAAGGCCTGCCATATTGAAGTCGCAGGTACGTTAACGCAAAATTTGCCGAAGGTAAATAAATCCCATTACATCGGGACAGGAAAAATAAGTGAAGTTCGCGGGCTCATCGAAGGGGAGGAGGCGAATCTCGTCATTTTCAACGATGAGCTGTCTCCCTCGCAAATCCGCAATCTAGAAGCGGATCTGGAATGCAAGGTTATCGACCGCACGGTGCTTATTCTCGATATTTTTGCGCAGCGCGCCAAGACGAGGGAGGCTCAGCTTCAGGTTGAAGTGGCTCACCTGAAATACATGCTGCCGCGCCTTGTCGGGATGAGGGAGTCCTTAGGCCGGCAGAGCGGAGGCGTAGGCACGAAGAACAGGGGGGCGGGCGAGACGCGCCTAGAACTGGATCGTCGCCGAATCGAAGAGAAGATTACGGTGCTGAGCAAAGAGCTTGAAGTGCTTGTGGCACATCGTCAGACCCAGCGGAAGCAGCGCAAGAAGAATGATCTGCCCGTCGTGTCTCTAGTAGGGTACACTAACGCTGGCAAATCGACGATTATGAACGCGCTGATGGAACGGTATAATCCAGCTCAGGAGAAGCTGGTGTTTGAGAAGGATATGCTGTTTGCGACGCTGGAGACTTCGGTGCGCAACATTCCGCTGCCGGATAATAAAGCCTTCTTGCTTACGGACACGGTCGGCTTCGTAAGCAAGCTTCCGCATCACCTGGTTAAGGCGTTCCGTTCTACACTGGAGGAGGTAGCCGAGGCTGATCTGCTGATCCATGTCGTCGATTACAGCAATCCGGAATACGAGCGGCTCATTCAAATTACGAACGAAACGCTGAAGGAAATCGGCATTACGGATATTCCGACGCTATACGCATACAACAAGAGCGATCTAACCGCTCATCCCGTACCCGATATTCAGGAAGATCAGATCTATATCGCTGCCAAGCCGCGAATCGGCATCGAGGCGTTGGTACAGCGGATCAAGGAAGCGATTTTTAAGGATTATATCCATTGCGAGATGCTTATTCCGTATGATCAAGGCGCGCTCGTATCCCATTTCAATGAGAATGCGAACATCAAGGCTACCACCTATGAAGCTGAAGGTACCAAGCTGACGATGGAGTGCAGACTGAGCGATTACAACAAATTCAAGCAATACGCTATTGAAGCCGAAAGCTAGAATCATAAAGACCCCGGCAGCGCACCTTGTGGCGATTGCCGGGGTTTTGCCTGATCAGGGGACAACGATATTAACAGCTTGGTCAGCCGAGCCACTTCAAACCGATTTGGTTCGATGGGTTAGTTCTCTAGCTGCGGCCTTTTCACGTCAACGTCAGCGGCAAATTCACTTCAAAGGCCGTGCCTTCCCCAGGCGGGCTAAAGACCTGAATACCGCCGCCATGCGCTTCTACGATCGATTGGGTAATGGAGAGCCCGAGACCCGCTCCTCCCTGGCTTCGTGTCCGTGAAGCGTCGCTGCGATAGAATCGATCGAAGACATGCGGCAGATGCTCTGGCGGAATACCGCAGCCATTGTCGCGGATAATTAGTTTGGCTTCCTTGCCCGAAACGGTCAGAGTTACGGTAATTAATCCCTGTTTGGGATCTGTATGTTGTACGGCATTGCTGAACAGGTTCAGGATGACCTGTTTGATCGCGTTGGCATCGTACATCCCCCTAACTCCTCCGGTTAGGACAAAGCGCACGGTTCGCTGCTTCGCAAGCATACGCAAATGAGGCTCCATTTCCGAAATGAGCGAATCCAGCCGCGTTTCTTGCAATTCCAATTCAGGTTTGCGATCCAACTTGGCAAGCAGCAGCAAATCCTCAACCAGCTTCTTCATGCGTGTGGATTCGCCGAGCATGCTTTTGAGGGAGGTCTGCAATTGCTCTGGATTTGCCGCTGCCCCGCGAAGGAGCACTTCCAGAAATCCATGGATGGAAGTGAGCGGCGTGCGCAGCTCATGCGAGGCATCGGCGATAAAGCGGCGCATTTGCTCCTTCGCTTCCCGCTCTCCTTCGAAGGAGATCTCAAGCCGCTCAAGCATTCCATTAAACGACTGGGCAAGAGCATCAATTTCCGACTGACCCTGGCTGGCAGGGAAGCGAATGCCCAGATTGCCGGCATTAATATCCTCTACGGTGCGAACCATGCGGTTCAGCGGATGCAGCGTCCGGCGCAGCAATGGCAAATAGAGCATCAGGCCGCAGGCAAGAGCGAGCGCGGACAGGGTGACGAAGATAAGGAGCTGGCGCAGAACGATGCTCTGCAGCGGCGCGGTATCTTTGCCAACTTGGATGAGCCCGGCGGGGCTGTCAGGACCCCCGACCGGACGAAATACGACGAGCTGTTCCCGGCCGGTCTCATCTTGCACCACCTCATATTCGCCGTGTACTCTCTGCTTAAATTGCTCTTGCAGAGCGTCATATTTCGCAGCGGATAATTGAGGCGATACCATCCCCGACGCTGTTCCTGTCCAATCAATGAACTCGCCGTCCTCCGAAATATAAGCAATCGACATATCGGGCAGGAAGAGCAGCGGGCGGCGCTCCGGATTGTTAATATTGTTTACATTCCAGCGTTCAGGAACAAGTCTGGGGATACCGAAAAGCTCCTTCGGAAGCCCGCGTATTTGAGAGCTCATCGTCTCAGCCTGATTCCGGTATAGGAAGTCTTTCATGATCACGTATTGAAATGCACCGATCAAGAGAAGCAGTGCGGCAAGCACGAGCAAAGAGCGCGACAATAGCTGGATTCGGAGAGAGTGAGGGGCTGCAGCGCTCCGAATGCGGCTGCGGATCAGCTTTAGCCTGCTCATATATCGACCCGATACCCGGCACCGCGCAATGTTCGAATGAGGCGGTGCTCTTTGTCGTTTAATTTATCGCGCAACGACCGGATGTACACCTCGACGATGTTCTCTTCGCCGCCAAAGTCGTATCCCCATACTTTATCCAAAATGGTTGTCTTACTCAGCACAATGCCGTGATTGATCACAAGATATTTTAGCAGTTCGTACTCTGTTGGAGAGAGCTCCAGCACTTGCTCGTGGTATATAATTTCCTTCTTTTTATCATTCAAGCGGAATGGCCCCATGGTCACTTCCCCGAGCAGGGCTGGGAATTGATTGCGCAGCCGAGCGCCAATGCGGGCCAGCAGCTCTTCAAAGCTGAACGGCTTGACCACATAATCATCCGCACCGATCGTCAGCCCCTTGACCCGATCCTCCACTTCATCCTTGGCGGTCAGCATAATGATGGAGGTGTGCATGCCGCTTTTTTTCAGAAGTCGACAGACCTCCCATCCATCCATGCCCGGCATCATGACATCAAGGACGATGATATGAGGCTGAAATTCCGTAGCTAGATTAATGGCGCTAAGCCCATCATGCGTACTCTGCACCTCGTATCCTTCGTTAATTAGCCCAAGCTCTAGGAATTGCACGATATGGGGCTCGTCGTCGACGAGTAATATTTTTATTCCCTTTAGATGACCCATAGGTTGAAGCCTCCTCTTGCAGCGACTGACGTATTAGTTTTTTTTATTATAGGGGATATTTCTGAAAGCAGGCTGAAAAAATTATGAGCTGCTCCTTAATTAGACAGCGATTTTTGAGTGAATACGGCAATATTTGATGTAAAATATTTGAATCTAGGACTCTATCATCTTGATTGTCCGAGGCCTTGTAGGATATACTTTTCTAAGTTAATGAGTAAAAGGAGAGTATTGAGATGGACAAAGTATTGATTTTCGGTCACAAAAATCCGGATACGGATACGATTTGTTCCGCCATCGCCTACGCGGATCTGAAATCCAAGCTGGGCTGGAATGTAGAGCCTGTTGCCCTTGGAAGCGTAAATGGGGAAACGAAGTTTGCTTTGGATCGTTTCGGTTTCAAGGCTCCACGTGTCGTGGAGAACGTGGCGGGAGAAGTGAAGGATGTCATTCTCGTAGACCACAACGAACGTCAGCAGAGCGTATCCGATATCGATCAGGTTCGGGTTGCCGAGGTCATTGACCACCACCGAATTGCCAATTTCGAGACAAGCGGTCCATTGTACTACCGTGCGGAGCCTGTCGGCTGTACGGCAACAATTCTGAACAAAATGTATAAAGAAAATGGAATCGCGGTTCCGGCGAACATTGCAGGCTTGATGCTGTCTGCGATTATTTCCGACTCCTTGCTGTTCAAATCCCCGACTTGCACGGAGCAGGATGTGGCAGCCGCTCGTGAGTTGGCTGAAATTGCTGGCGTAAACGCGGAAGAGTATGGCCTGGACATGCTCAAAGCAGGCGCTGATCTGAGCGACAAATCGATTGAAGATCTGATTTCCCTCGATGCGAAGGAGTTTGAAATGGGCGGTTCCAAAGTAGAAATTGCCCAGGTCAACGCGGTTGATGTGAATGATGTACTGTCCCGTCAAGCGGAATTGGAGACTGCTCTGGCAGCTATTGTTGAGAAAAAGGGACTTGATCTGTTCCTGTTCGTGGTGACGGACATTCTGAACAACGATTCCGTAGGTTTGGCGGTCGGCAAAGACGCGGCTGCGGTTGAAGAGGCTTATGGCGTCAAGCTCGTTGACAGCAAAGCTGTATTGAAGGGCGTAGTATCCCGCAAATCGCAAATCGTACCGGTTTTGACGGACATTTTCAACAAGCGCTAATCGTAGCCCTGTCCGTGATTGGATGCTGAATATATAGCGATAGCAAAGAGTCCGGAGCATATCAATCTGCTTCCGGACTCTTTTTTATTTCTCAAATCGTGTAGTATTCCGATCTGGCAGGGTAATAAGGTATATATGAGTCCAACTAATTCTGTTTAAACCTATCAGCCCATCAAGAGCCGTCACTTTGCGTAATTCTAACGTTTATCCGATTGCACTCGAACCCGAACCTTCATCCGGGCCGGGGCCCACACTTGCAGCCGAAGCGGAGCCAGTCGTGAGCGGAGAAGGCTTATGCTTAAAGATCGGGACAAGAATAAGCGCGCCGATGAGCAGGACAATACCCGACACGGTGTAAATTCCGACGAGGGGGAACGCCTTTTTGAGCGGTCCAGCCAGAGATATCATAATGACCATCATCCCCATAAACATGGGACTGAGTACACCGTTTACCCTGCCGACATAAGATTGCTCCGTCCATTGGAGAATCATTGTATTAATGCCGATTTGAATGCATGGGAAGGTTAGGCCGTTGATAAACTGCAAGGTTAAGGTCAAAGGAATACTCGTCGAAAAGCCCATACCGATAATACATAGGGCACTGACCGTTAAGCCGAAGGCAAGCAGCAGCTGCGGTGCGAACTTTTTTGTTAGCGTCATAATTACAATACCGCCTATGAACATAGCACCGCCGTTGACCATCATCAGGAACTGCAGGAACTCCTTAGGCTGGCCTAGTCTTTCCGTCACGATGAACAGCCCAAGGGTCTGAATCGTTCCGATCGCAAAGCCGGCAATCGCAAAGGTTGCCCCCAGCACCTTAAGAATTTTGCTGCCCCATACATAGCGAAAACCATCAACCAGCTCCTGCCGGATGTTTGTCGTACGTACCGGCTTGTGCTCCGGCTTCTCGTCAGGAGGGAGCCGGAACATGACGAGGGCGGAGAGCAGGAAGGCGACGCCCATGACGGCGATCGAATTTTCAATTCCGAATTTTTGGTAGGCGTAGATTCCCAGCGCAGGGCCGGCGACCATGAAGATTGCAACCAGCGATTGGAACAAAGCCATGCCCTGCTGCAATTGATCCGGATGAACGTGCTGCTTGAACAGCTTCATAACCGAAGGCTGGGAAAATTGCGATAGTATGGCAGATACGAAGGTTGCCAAATATATGGCCTCCCAGGAGCCGTACAGCAGCGTCAGCAGAACGGCAAACACGGAAGCCGCGGACAGAAAGTCACACCAAATAATCGTGCGTTTGGGAAGCCATCTGTCTGCAAATGCACCGCCAATAAAGGAAAATACGAATATGGGGGCAAATTCCACGACGGATATTAATGAAATTGCCAGCGGATCCTGATTCGTTTGATCTGTAACATACATGAGGATAGCAAAGTTTCTGACCCAAATTCCGATCTGCAGAAGGACATTTGAGATGAGAATCGTTTGATATAATCGATTGCGAAATAAACTTCCGTGATTCGAAGCCTGCGCGGCGACGGACATAATAATCACCTCAAATAGGGATAGGTTTTTTTAGTAGTGGCAGAATGCCCCTTTGCAACAATAATTCATTTTGGACTTCTTGAAAAGGGAAAAATCAACTATAATTATTTCCTGATATATATCGATCCAAATTGATTTTTTCAAATAGGCTGCTATTCAAAGCGGAACAAAGGGAAACAAGTCTGTTGCAACTGATCTGCATTCATGTTCAATCGTGAATTCAATTGGTATATGACATCCTACTGGACGGAGGACGGAGGCAGAAATATGGACATCAGAGAAGATGGACAGCATTCTATCTGTACAAATGAAACAGAGACCACAAATATAGCTGAATCCGGTTACAGGAGAAGAAGGATTCCGAAGAAATTCGGGCCGGATTTCAACAGCGGCCAGTTCTACGGGCAGATCGTACACCATGCGGGAGATATCATATATTGTTGTAATGAAGAGGGAGTTTGCGAGTATATCTCGCCATCCGTAGAGTGGTCACTCGGTTATACTCCTGAGGAATTGTTAGGCTGCACTTACATGGAGCTGTGCCATCCCGATGATCGGGCTCTCCCGACTAGGCGGGAAATGATTCGCAGTGGGGGAATCATCGAGCTTCGGCTCAGGCATAAAGACGGGAAGTATGTTTGGTTTGAGTTTAATGCCACCTTGCTCGGCGATGAATCGGAGGAACCGCTCATTCTGGCGATCGGGCGAGACATTTCGAAGTGGAAGAATGAGCAGGCGAGTCTGTCTGAAACGATGCGTACCGCATTAATCGGCAGTTGGGAGTGGGATATCGATAAGGATCGGCTGGTTCTTTTTGATTATGTATATGAAATGTTTAACCTGAAGAAGGGATCTGTAGCCACTTCCTCCGAACTTGTCGCTCTTATGCAAGATACGGAGCGGGATCGGTTTATTGAGGCGATTCGGCAGGCATTGGCGGAAGGAAAGCTCGATTTCGAGTTTCAATACAAACAGGATGAGAGTAAGGTTGGTTACTATTGTCTCAAGGGCGTTGTATTTTATGATGATGACAAAAATGCCATTAAGATGAATGGAACCGTGCAGGACATCACAGAGCGCAAAAACATTGAACGCAAAATTCAGGAGACCGTTGAACGCTACACCTCACTGAAGAAATACAATCATGATGCCGTGTTCTCCCTGGATTTAGAGGGGAATATTATCAATGCCAACGTCATGGCTGTAAGCATGACCGGTTATACGATTGAGGAGATGGCCGGCAAGAGCTTCTCGCGCTTTATCGGAGAGAAGCATGTCAAGCGTATTCTGAAGGACGCAATCAATGACCCGAGCATTGAGAAGCTGATCGATAAGCTGCAGAATAAACAAGGCGAAATTGTTGAGGTGTTAACGACGATAGCCCCGATCATGATTAATAATGAGAATGTGGGCTTTTATATTATTGCCAAGGATATTACAGAGCAGAAGAGACTGCTCATTGCCAAGGAAGCAGCGGAAAGCACGAACAAGGCCAAAAGCGAATTCCTGGCCATGATGAGCCATGAAATACGCACGCCTATGAATGGGGTCATCGGCATGACGGACTTACTGCTGGAGACGACAGAGCTGGATAACACCCAGAAAGAATACCTGGATATTATTCGCAAGAGCGGTGATACCCTGCTGAGCATTATTAATGACATTCTCGATTTTGCCAAAATCGAATCCGGCAAGACCATTCTGCATAAAGAATTATTCGATATCCGCAAGTGTATTTCCGAGACGCTGGACGTGTTTACGCCAAGGGCGGCCGAGAAGGAACTGGAGATGGAATACCATGTCCATCCCGGAGTCCCGGAGGAACTGGTTGGCGATCCCGATCGCCTGAAGCAGGTATTCCTCAATTTGGTCGGGAATGCGGTGAAATTTACTTTTAACGGCGGGGTCTCTATATCAGTTGATGTCATGGAGAGAGAAGCCGGATACGTCAGATTGGAGATCAAAGTCAAGGATACGGGGATTGGCATACCACAGGATAAAATATCTCATTTATTCGAGCCATTCTCCCAGCTAGACCATTTCATGACGCGAAACTATGAGGGGACGGGATTGGGACTGGCGATTACCAAACGGCTGATCGGGCTGATGGATGGCGAAATTCGGGTCGAGCCTACGGAAGGGCAGGGGGCCACCTTTGCATTTCATATTGCATTACAGGAGCCGGCCAAAGAACGTGCTTCCGGTAAAGGAACTGAGGAAGCCTGCTTGGACAGAATGCATGCCCCGGCGCTTAAAGTTCTCGTTGCTGAAGATAATGAAATTAACCAGATTGTATTGAGAAAAATGCTAGAGCGCCTTGGACATCAAATTACGATTGTCTCGAACGGCATTGAAGTCATTCAGAAAGTCGCTTATGAACCGTTTGATCTCATTTTCATGGATATTCAAATGCCTGAGCTGAATGGACTTGATACAACACGGGTCATAAAGGACACTATACCTCAAGACAAATGGCCGGTTATCGTCGCCGTTACCGCTAACGCATTGAAAGGCGACAGAGAGAACTGCTTGAACGCCGGAATGGACGATTATATTAGTAAACCGATAAAAAGTACAACTATCGCGCAGATTATAGCTAAATATTTCGGATAACATGAACACGGCGCAAAGATTCTGCTTGATGCAGCACCCTGTATTAATTACAATGCAGGGTGCTTTTTCTGTGGCAAGAATCAATAAGGCCAGCAAATTACTCTAAAGGAGAGCAATAAAAAGCATATATGGTGTGTTGCCGCTTACATTCGAGATTGTCCATTTGTGATACATCGTTGAAATTTTATATAATCGAGTTTGTGAGCGTTGCACCGGACGATATTTATAGATATACAGGGAGGAATACATCAATTGTTCAAAACATTAAATATAAGAGCGGCGTGGTTCTCGAACACTCGGGCTGACCTGCTATCCGGCCTGACGGTTGCGTTTGCTTTAATCCCCGAAGCCATCGCCTTCTCGCTGCTGGCTGGAGTCAGCCCTATGGTAGGGCTTTACGCCTCTTTTTTCATCGCAGTAACAATCGCTTTTGCAGGGGGCAGACCGGGAATGATCTCGGCAGCTACGGGGGCGATGGCGCTGCTGATGGGCGGGCTTGTTCGTGATTACGGGATCGAGTACCTCTTCGCAGCTACGATCCTCGCAGGCATGATTCAAATTATTTTTGGTATGTTGCGACTCGGCAAACTGATCAGCTTTCTCCCGCATTCTGTCATGGTTGGATTCGTGAATGCGTTGGCAATTTTAATTTTCATGGCCCAATTCACGTATTTTACGGGCGAGGGCTGGATCATGTACGCTCTAGTTGCATTGACTCTCGTTATTATTTATGTATTTCCACGGGTTACTAAAGCATTTCCTTCGGCATTGGCGGCTATCATTATCGTGTCGATTATTACGATGCTTCTCGGCCTGGATGTCAAAACCGTTGGAGATATGGGGACGATTACAAGTGCCTTGCCGTCGTTCCATCTTCCAGAGGTGGCTTTATCCTGGGACATGCTGAAAGTAATTTTTCCGGTGTCTTTATCATTGGCTGTGGTTGGGCTGTTAGAGTCCCTATTGACCGCTACGTTAATTGATGATTTAACGGACACGTCCAGCGATAAGAATCGGGAGATGAAAGGTCAGGGGCTTGCGAACATCGTCACGGGGTTTTTCGGAGGCATGGCGGGGTGCGCTATGATTGGCCAATCGATGATTAACATCAAGTCCGGAGGACGAACCCGCCTATCGACTTTGGTATCGGGAGTAGGCTTATTATTTCTCATCATTGTGTTGGGAGATGTCGTTAAGGCAATACCGATGGCTGCTCTAGTAGGCGTTATGTTCATGGTTTGCATAGGTACTTTTGATTGGGGCTATTTAAGGGGCATGCGCCGAAAGATCCCGTATTCGGAGGGCTTCGTTATGGTCGTTACCGTTGCGGCTGTATTAGCCACGAATAACTTATCCATCGGTGTTGGCATCGGCGTTTTGCTCAGCGCGCTTATTTTTGCCTGGAGAATGGCTAAGATCCGTATAGCTTCGGAGGAGCAGGCTGGTATGAAGAAATATACGGTGAAAGGCCAGATGTTCTTTGGCACTGTTACGGGCTTCTTGAATGAATTCGATGCGGTGAATGATCCGGAGCGAATCATTATCGATTTTACCAAATCCCACGTCTGGGATCACTCGGCGGTGCAGGCAATCTCCAAGGTCATTGCCAAGTACCGGGATCATGATAAGGAAGTGCAGATTGCAGGGCTGAATAAGGAAAGCACGGAGCTCGTTCATCGCACCGGATTGTTCGTCACGGGCAAACAAACTTAACAAGTTATTCTCATATAGCCGCCAGGTTGGGGCAGTTGAAAAAGGCAGGCCGTCATTTCGTCAAATGCGGTCTGCCTTTATTTTGGCGATAGAAGCTTGAATCGTTTGATCTGATCGTGCAATCCTTCCCTGGTAAGGATTTCAACCTGCTTCGTTCCAATTAAATCGAAATGGGGGTATGCGTCTCGCCGATGAATGTACTTCGGGTTCAGGCCGTTGCTTCTGCACCAGGCCGCTAATTTTTCCAGATCATTGCAGCCTACCTTGGTGACGGTCGTTATTCCCGGAAAACGCGGTTCGAGCCAATAATGCGTCAAATAAGCAATTTCACCTTGCGAGACGCGCTGCTTCCATGAGTTCAGTTCTTCGCGTGTAATTCCGAAGGCCATGCGATCCACCCTTTGTCATATTTATTTATGAATGCCTCTCCAGAGAAAGGCTACGATTTTATCAGCTGCTTCTTCATTTGACGCAAACAAGGTCTCGTTATTCGAATAGCGCCGCTCTCCGACTTTCAGCATGGACACATATAGATGCGCCGTGAGAAAGGGCTCCTCGCAATAAATTTCCCCTTTCTTGGCAGCATCGGTGAAGCTTTGCTCCAAAGCTTCGTACAGCGCATTCTCATGGCTGTTCAATCGCTCATGCTGCTCTTCGCTCAAATGATGCTTCACCTTCTCTATCATCCCATCCATATGAACCTGGGGAATTCGCAGATAGTTTTGGGCTATGAGCACAAGCCGCTCTCTGAAAGAGCGAGGCTGCGCCAATATCGTTTCAATCCGCTGCTTCACATTGACGAGCACGGCAACCATGCAGGCTACAAACAGCTCGTTTTTGGTGGGGAAGTAATAATATACCGAAGCTTTGGTTACACCGGAATGCTGCGCCACCATATTCATGGAGACGGATTCGTAGCCGTTTTCCATGAATAGCCTAGAGGCGGTATATAGAATATGTTGGGAAGTAGGCATTCCCTCCTGCTGCACGGGAGGTCTCCCCAAGGGCTTCTTGTTCGGGGCTTTCATCAAGGTCACCTCAATAAAACTTATACTGACGAATCATTATACCATAAGAGCTTGCTCAAAAAGTCATCTTTCGATGACTGCAAAATAAATGAAAATAGAAGATTGATAATTAACCTTCCGGTATATATAATTACTAATATGATTTATGTCACTTGACTATAAAAATGAGGAAAATGGAGATGAGAGAGCCGATGGATAAGATGCTGGAGCGACTTGGGCGCTGGTTTGCAGGGAGCAAAACGAAATGGGTTACCTTGGCTGCCTGGATTGTGCTTGTTGCCGTTTTGACGGCGATTTGGCCGGGAGTTAATGAGAAGCAGGACAATAATGCAGCGAATTTAGAGGCATCGATGCCTTCGATACAGGCGCAGCAACTGGCCGAGAAGGAGTTCCCGAGCGACTCTGGGATTCCGGCATTGCTCGTATGGCAGCGAAATAGCGGATTAACTGAGGAGGATTTCGGCAATTTACAGCAGCTTACCGCTTACCTCACTGATCATCCTCTTGAAGGCCAGGAAGCCGTACCGCCATTCCACCAAATGCCGCTGCCCGTGCTTCAGCAGCAGTCTTCCGAGGACGGGACGGCTTTCGTACTGCCGTTGTTTTTCAGCAAAGAAGCGGAGACAGACACTTTGGAAGCGGGTATGGAGATCATCAAGGAACAATCCAAAGAAATATTCGGGGAAGATGCATTCTCTGTAAGTATTGATGACGGAGAAGGGCTATCGGCCCGAGTGTCCGGCCCGGCCGGAATTTCTATCGACGCGGTCGGGTTGTTCTCCAGCGCGGACGTATCGTTGCTTATAGCGACCGTACTGCTTGTACTCGTGCTGCTGCTGCTTATTTACAGATCGCCTATATTAGCGATTATACCTTTGATTGGCGTTGGCTTTGCTTATGGAGCGGCTAGTCCGATCCTGGGCAAAATGGCCGATCTAGGCTGGATCACCTTTGATTCGCAAGGAATTTCTATCATGACGGTACTTTTGTTCGGTGCCGGAACAGATTACTGCTTGTTCCTCATATCGCGCTTCAGGCAAATTCTTGGAGAGGAACGGGATAAGACGAAGGCGCTAATTCGCGCATTCAAGGACTCAGCCGGAGCGATCGCCATGAGCGGCTTCACGGTCGTCATTGCCTTGCTCGTGCTCTTGTTCGCTAAATACGGGGCGGTTCATCGCTTCGGTGTGCCGTTCAGTTTGTCGATTCTTATCATGGGTGCGGCCAGTTTGACGCTTGTGCCTGCACTGCTCGCTATTCTGGGCCGTGCTTCCTTCTATCCGTTCGTGCCGCGCACACCGGAAATGATAACGGAAAGAGCGCAGCAAAAAGGCAAGCCGCTTCCGGGTGCCTCCCAAGCTGCAGTCAGACGGAAGCAGGGAGGCTGGATCGGTCGGATTGTAACGGAGCGCCCATGGATCGTTATTGCAGTTACCGTCATTTTCCTAGGGACTTGCGCGATTAATTCTACTCGGATCGAGTACACCGTGGATTTATTATCGACTTTTCCAGAGAGCAGTCCCTCGCGGGAAGGATTTGCTGTGATCGGCGACAGGTTTACCCCAGGCGAGCTGGCTCCCGTCAAGCTTATGGTAAATACAGAAGGGAAGGACGTGCCGCTGAAGGAGACCTTCTCCGACCTTGCTTATGTAAGCCAGGTGTCTGACGTGGTGCAGGGGAGCAGCAGCCCGGATATTCGGGCGATAGATATAGAACTGAATCTGAATCCTTACTCGAACGAGGCGATGGCGCTAATTCCCGAACTGCGGGATACGGCGGAGAAGATGCTCCAGACTGCGGGGATTTCTGCTCCAGAGGAGCAGGTGTGGATTTCAGGACAGACGGCGATCCAGTACGACACTGAACTGACGAACGAGCGGGACATCGCTGTTATAATCCCGATTGTCATTGGACTGATTGCTTTGCTGCTGCTATTGTACTTACGCTCCGTGGTAGCGATGCTGTACTTGGTACTGACCGTTGTCCTGTCCTATTTCTCGGCGCTCGGTCTGGGCTGGCTCGTTCTTCATGACATTATGGGTACAACGGCGATTCAGGGTCTTATTCCGCTTTATTCATTTGCCTTCTTGGTCGCGCTTGGCGAGGATTATAATATATTCCTGATCTCCAGCATCTGGCGCAAGAGCAAAACGATGCCTCTAAAGCAGGCGATTCGGGACGGAGTGACGGAAACAGGCGGAGTAATCACGTCAGCAGGGTTAATCCTGGCAGGCACATTTGCTGTATTAGCAACATTGCCGATTCAGGCGCTTGTTCAGTTCGGAATTATTTCGGCGATCGGGATACTGCTCGACACGTTCATCGTTCGTCCATTTCTCGTACCATCTATAACTACGGTGCTCGGCCGCGCAGCCTTCTGGCCAGGAAAGGGTTCGAAGAAAGCGCAGAATGAGCAAGACAAACCAGTTTCTGCAACATAAAAATAAAATTTCTCTTGAAAAAACTAACACCATTAGTTAAAATACAAACTAATGGTGTTAGTTTGTATGGAGGAGAGTGTTTCTATGAGAGTGATTCAGCGCAAATATTTATCCCAATTAACGTTCATGCCTAAGTTGTTCCCGGTAAATTGCTATTTGGTTGAGGAGGGAGAGAGCATTACATTAGTAGATGCTGCTCTTCCGTATGGTGCAGCTGGGATTTCGAAGGCGATTGAGGATAGCGGCAAGAGATTGACACGGATCGTATTAACCCATGCCCATGAAGATCATGTGGGAGCGCTGGATAGACTGAAAGTGAGGTACCCGGAAGCAAAGGTATATATTTCGAAACGCGATGCAAGAGTGCTTGCCGGAGACCGCACTCTCCAGGCCGATGAGCCGCAGACCAAGATCCGGGGAAGCGTGCCCAAAGCTATTAAGACTCGTCCCGATATTCTCGTCCATGAAGGCGACAGCATCGGTTCACTGCTCGTCATAGGTACCCCCGGGCATACGCCGGGCTCGATCTCGCTGCTGGATACAAGGACTAGAGCGCTGCTTGCCGGAGATTCCTTCCACACGCGCGGTGGGCTTACGGTGACAGGACATCTTCGCTGGATTTTCCCGTTTCCGGCTATGGCTACTTGGAACAAGGAAGCCGCGCTCGCCAGCGCAAGCAAGCTGGCTGATTATCAGCCGACTCTGCTAGCCACAGGACACGGAGAAATGCTGACTGACCCGGCTGAGGAGATGCGGAAGGCTCTAATCGCTGCAAAGCACCAAATGAAGATGGATCAAGGCAACTAGTTTGAGAAGGCAGTCAATATATTCATGAGGGGTGATTGTTATGGCGCCAAGACCTGGGCTTGACGCAAATGTCGTGTTGATGGCTGCAGTGGAAATTGCCGATCGGCAGGGAATTCAGGCCGTAACGCTGGCTTCGATTGCCGCTTCCCTCGGCGTACGTTCTCCATCGCTGTACAACCATATTCGGGGGCTGGAGGAGCTGAAAGCGCTGCTTGCTCAACATGCCTTGGAACAGCTCTACAACAAAGTTAGTGAAGCGTCGGACGGCTTATCGGGCAAGAAGGGGATCAAACAATTTGCGCATGCCTATATCCGCTTTGCCCAGGAGCATCCTGGGCTGTACGAGAGCGCCCAGCTAGTCCCGCAAGGACTGAACGAGACGGAGCTTCAGAAGGCCGGCCAGCGTATTGTTGATTGGGTTCTTCAGCTTTTACAGCCGTTCGAGCTGTCGCGGGAGGATGCCCTGCATGCGGTTCGCGGATTGCGGAGCCTTATTCATGGGTTTGCCTCGCTCGAGCAGTTGGGGGGCTTTGGCTTACCCTTGTCATTGGAGAAAAGCCTGGACTTTAATTTGCGTATTTTTCTGACCGGACTGGAGCAATAAATTGGTTAAAATGCTGCCCGTTGGGTTAATAGTACACAAGAGAACAAAATAAACCCCGCAAGGAGCCTCCATGCGGGGTGAATTTGCCCACGACCAGGTGGGCGACATATGCTTATTATGTGCGGGCTGCAAAAATATAATAACCACATAAGATTAAATAATCCCTGGTAATACGAAAGAGGAGCCGAGGCTCCTCTTTTGACTCAATACACGTATAACGTGTGAGTTTATCCACGACAAGGTGGATGACATAATAAATCTACGAATAAATCTCTTGATATTTATATTACCCTTTTCACATTCACGTGTCAATCCCCCTTAAATAAAAGTTCCGACCTCCCAGCATGGCTTATCCTGCTTCTATATTAAAATCCAAGCGTCCATTTGAGCCGGTTTTCCAGGCGGTTCATATCCTCTTCATCTAAATTACCGAGATGCTCCTTCAAACGAATTTTACTGACGGACGTAGCTTCCTCTGTTTTTGCCGCGGAGTCGAAGGCGAGGAAGTCATATTTGCTCTTGAACAGAAAGTAGTGGCTTTGAAAACGGGGGATGGGCTTGCCTTCCTTCGTCAGAATGGGCTGCCCGGTTTTCGGGCTGGTGCGTGTTTTTAAGTTTTTGGTCAATGGAACAACGATGACGTTGCCGGATGTGGAGTTTACTGTGTTGTTGGATACGACGATGACAGGCCGTTCTTCGTTTTGCTCGCAGCCGATGTTTTCTCCGAAATTGCAGAAGTGGATTGCGCCTCGAGCCATTCTCCGCTTCATTTGGACTTTTTCATGCTCAATCCAGTATTGCGCCATCTCGATTTTGACCGGCTTCCATGTATTTATTTGTTCCTCTTTCAACTTTTGCATCGCCTTAATCCGCGGGCTGGTCGGTTTTACGGGTCTAATGCTAGGTTGATGGTTGTTTTCCTGTTCATTTCTCATGTGATCTCTCCTCCAAGCCTTGTGAATGAGCATATTGTAGAATTACACGTGTTTGCCCTCATCTTAAACAAATTTGGTAAAGTTTTTTAAGAACATGGATGGATTCGTTTCAAGTCTGCTGAACGATTCGTGAATTCGGAAGAAAGTCAACTCCCGTGCAGGGTTTAGGCTTGTTGACAAAACAATTTGACCGTATGATACTTTAGGCAGGCATGAACCACGTACTTATGAGGTAGTCAGAAATTGAGGTGAACCGAGGATGGCCAAGAGAAAAAATGCGAAACCTTCCGCTGCTTCCACCGGCGACAAGCCCGCAACGCTTAAAGATCTGCTCGGAGCGGACACGATCAGCAAGCTTAAAGAACAGGCCGAGGGTTTGAAGCGCGAGGAAGAGGAGCGCAAGGCAGCGGCGAGGAAGCAGGCTGAAGAGGCTCGCAAGGCAGAGCAGAAGAGATTGGAGAATGATTTTGAGCATTTGCTGAATAACAGCGATATGGATTGGCATAAATACAAGTAAGATTCAGATTGGCGCAAATCTGGTAATGAAGGTGGATGAGTTGTTTACTTATGAGTAAATTTAAGAAAGACTATTTGATTACCATGGACGATATCGTAAGAGAGGGAAATGACATTCTTCGGGTGGTGACCGAGCCTGTCAGCAATCCGCCGACGGAGGAAGATAAGGAAGAGATGGCAGCGATGCTGCAGTTTTTGAAAAATAGCCAGGATCCCGAGCTGTCCAAGAAATACAAGCTTCGGGCGGGTGTTGGGTTATCGGCCAATCAGATTGGCCTCAATAAACGGATGTTCGCAGCATATCTTACCGATGATCACGGGCAATCCCGTGAATATGCGCTCTATAATCCGAAGATTATCAGCCATTCGGAAGCGATGGTCTATTTGCCGGAGAGCGAGGGCTGCCTGTCTGTCGATCGTTCAGTGCAGGGGTTCGTGCCGCGCTACGAAAAGGTGCAGATCAAGGCCTATGACGGCGACGGCAATGAGCTGAAGCTGCGGTTCAAGGGTTTTGAGGCGATCGTTATGCAGCATGAAATCGATCATTTGAACGGAATTATGTTCTACGACCATATCAATAAAGAGCATCCCTATAAGCTGCCGACTGGCGTGCCTATAGCGAGCTTATATTAGCAGCATGGGCATAACAAATAACTAGTTTAGCGCTATTGGTAGAAAATTTGCATTAACAAGGCCAACCCATCGGGTTGGCCTTGTTAATGTTCTAATGCTCTATTGCAGCAAAACGATTAGGATCGGCAAGGTAATGAAGGAGGCGATTGTCGTCCACAGAACGCATTTGGATACGGTTTGCGGCGAGGCCCCGAATTTCTCCGCCAGCGCGGAAGCGTTCACCGCTGCCGGCATACAGGCGAGGATGAACAGTACGGCGAACAACACGCCGTCGATTTGCAGCATCCATAGGGCGAGCAGCGCTACTACAGGCGACAGCAGCATCCGAATTGCGATACCTGAGCGAAAGGCTCGTGCGGAGCCGGAATTCATCGGAACGCCTGCCACGCCGACCATCTGCGCGCCGAGAATAGCGAGCACGACGGGTGAATAGGCGGCGGCTGCCATCGAAATGCCTTGACCGATGCCGGCGGGCAGCGAAGCCCCGGTAACTCGGAGCAAAATGGCGGCTGCCGCTGCATATATAGAAGGCAAGGTAAATACGGATTTCACAGCTTCCTTCATGGAAAAATTAGATCGTGCCGCCAGATACACGCCCACCGTATTGACAATAATCATTTGGCCGATGACGTAAACGGAGGCCTTGTCCAGGCCGAGCTGGCCGAAGGCGAGCAGAACGAGGGGCAGGCCGTAGTTGACGCTGTTCGTAAACGTGGCGACCAGAGTGAGTCCCGCCTGCTCATCGGATGGAAGCTTCAGAAGCCGGCCAGCCAAGGCGGCGACGAGCCAGAGCAGAATGAGATTCAATAGCGAGAAGCCGAGCGTTTGGTAAATATCCTGATATGAAATATCCGCCTTGGCTAGCGTGTCAAGGATCAAGGCTGGATTTAGGAAATACAGGTACAGCGTGACCAGCGGTCTTGTATCGAGCTTCTGGAACCGCTTAAGCAATGCGCCGGAAATGACGGGAATCGAAATGGGCACGATGACTTGCAGCATGGTGGTTAGGACAGAATACAGCATAATTAATCTCCCTTCAGCCGACTTGCACGGCTATATAGACTCTAGCAAATAATCGGCCAATGGTCTAAGAGAAAATAATAATTGAGAATAACGCGAACTTTTTGATTCCTTATCCCGTTACAGTAACAGATGCCAACCGCGCGAGGCTATCCATTACATTACCGTTATGAAATGAGGAAGTTCACGCATGATCGAGATCAATCATTTATATAAAATGTACCGAAAGGGTCAACTGGCGCTGGATGACGTCACCTTGACGATCGGTGAGGGCATGGTCGGCCTTCTCGGGCCTAATGGCGCAGGAAAAACTTCGCTGATGCGCATTTTGGCAACTTTGATTCGTCCTAGCTCGGGGGATGCGCTGATCAACGGGGTTTCGCTGAAGAAGGCGGAGGATATCCGGGCGATGATCGGGTATTTGCCCCAGCAGTTTCAAGTATATCCGCAGCTCACCGGCGTCGAATTTTTGGATTATGTCGCCGTGATGAAAGGGATGAATGATCCCCGCAAACGCAAGGCGGAAATTGCTCGGCTGCTGGAGGAGGTCAATCTCACCGAGAAGGGGTATAAGCGTATCCGCACGTATTCCGGCGGCATGAGAAGACGCCTGGGAATCGCTCAGGCGCTGCTCGGCTCGCCCCAGGTGTTGATCGTGGATGAGCCCACCGCTGGGCTAGATCCCGAGGAGCGCGTGCGCTTCCGCAATCTGCTCACGCGGTTCAGTTTGGGACGAATTGTGCTTCTATCCACGCATATCGTCGCGGACATCGAGAGCAATTGCCGGCAGATCGCTGTGCTTGACCAAGGCGGTGTCCGCTTCTCCGGCGATTTAGCGGATTTGCAGGCCTCTGGCCAAGGCAAGGTGTGGGAAGGCATCGTGGAAGAAGGCTTGTTCACCGAGCTTAACCCGATGTCCATTGTATCAACGCGCCGCACCGACGAGGGGCTTCGCTGCCGAATTATCGCTGATGCTCCGCCCATAGGGATGGAGGCAGAGACGGTTCGGCCTACGCTGGAGGACGGCTACCTTGCCCTTCTTAGATCGAGGCAGGAGGAAGGGGCGATGCGTCCATGGTGAAATGGAGGCGGCAATTCGCGCTTGAAGCGAATCATATTTTTCGTAATGCGTGGTTCATGGGGCTGCCTGCTCTGTACGGAGTACTGTACGCATGGAGCCTGTCCGCCGTCTCTCCGCTTAGCAATATTTTTAACGAGGCCTATAGCTTCCATTCTTTTGTACAGACACTTACTCTTGGTCTTGTTATGCTGCTGGGCATTCTAACTATTCGGCGCGACATCCGTCGTCCTGCTTACGAGTGGGGGGCGGGGCTGCCCCTTTCTTACGGCATGCGGATTACAGCAAAATATGCAGCTGCACTGACGTATTTAACCTTATTTTCACTGCTGGCAGGAATCTTGTTTATCATGTTCTCCTACGGCAGAGGGACTGAATTCGGAATTAACTTAACGCACAGTGTATACTTCTTTTTATCCTATGAAATCTCGTATATGGTGACGCTTGCGCTGGCGATGCTGCTCGCGGTATGCCTGCCGAATCGCGTCGTGTATTTGATCGGCTTTTGCGCCTGGATGTTCGGGACATTTTTCATGCAGCTGTTTATTGTGGAAAGATACGATTTATACATTCTGGGTATTTTTCATCTGAGCCAGCTATTTGTCGAAGGGAATTGGGGATATGAGCTGTGGGGCTATCGTCTTGCTGCCCCTGAGCTGCTAAGATCGGGATTGTTTGTCCTCGCCTTCTCTGCACTGCTCCAGGTCACTGCTATTACGATTCTTGACCTGCAACGGCCGACCAAGCACGGTGCGCGTCTATGGGTGACTGCAGGACTGTCTGTGCTGCTGGCCTGCGGAGCTTTTGCACCCTACGGTTTACTATGGCAGGACAGGTACAGCAGCTACTACGGTAAAATTAATGACGATACAATCCCGGAATTTCAGTTGATGAGTGAGAAAAATGAGGTTTTTGTGGTCGCCAGTTATGACCTTACGCTGGAACGATTGAAGAATGACGTTATATCCGCTGAGGCCTGGATGGATATTCCAGTATCGTCCTTGCAAGGGAAGGAAGAAATATTGTTGACGCTTAATCGGGCCTTCACTGTTTCTGAGGTTGAAGTCTCCAGCGGCCCTTTGTCGTTTTTCCAGCAGGGAGATCTGCTGACGGTGTCCTGGAATGGGGAGCTGAAAGAGCAAGCAGAGAACGCAGCATTGGAAGAGCAGACAAAGAACGTAACGCTGGGGATTAAGTATTCGGGTGCGGTTATGGACTATAACGGAAGAGGCGGTTTTTATGCCTTCATCTACCGGGAGCTTGTGCTCCTGCCGAGTTATTATGCCTGGTATCCGCTGCCCGGCAAGCAGCACGTCTATATGAAAGACGACTGGGCGGAAATACTACAAATGGGTGCGGTGTTTAACCAGGTGTTCTACCCTGAGGCAATGTATCGGCTGACGGTCAAAGGATTTGACACACCGCTTTATGCAAGCTTGCCTGAGCTGGAGCAGCCGGCAGATATTCAATTGCAGCTGGCTGACGCGGAGAAGCGGGTCTTTCAAGGCTCTGGCAAGGAAGGCGTCAGCTTATTTGGTGGGCCGTTCGTTGAGGTCAGCGGTTCTACGGTGCCAAGTCGGATTATTACAACTCCCAACAGCAGAAAGTTGGCGGAGCATGTCTTGGAAGAATGGAGCGGATATTACGATTACTTCGCATCCTGGGTCACGGATTTCAAACCGAAGATCCAACAGGTGGGCTATTTTCAGAATAAGCAAATATTGCCCATTGCCACTGAGAATAATACGTATATGCTCGTTTCCAGCAGCGGTGGGGATAGCGGCTACGCTGGTTTGTTGATGAATGAAATGCTGCTAGGGACAAGGAGTGGTTCCTATTACATCGAGAATACGAGGGAAGACGTACGTATGCCGCTGCGCAGCCTGATGTGGTACGTTTATTATAGAGTAGCCGACGGCTTGAGCCACAAGGACATAGAGAACGGGATGGCCGATTTCCGCATGCTAGGCGCGCTGTTCCATGCTGACCCTGACCGGGATCCCGATAATTTGGGTGACCGCATGGCGAGGCAGGTAGGCGGGGCGCTGGACGCGGGGAAAATCAGCGAAGTAAAGGAAATTTTGAATTACTTCTACAGCCAGGGGCTGGAAGTACCGGCGGAGGAGGGGCTGAATGATTCCGTTAAGGCGCGCCCGATTCCTTATGAAGCCTGGGAGCGGGAATGGAAGAAGGTGATGGACGATGAGAACGGAGCTTAAGATGCTGGGAAGCCAGATACGGCTCGATTTGAACCTTGGAAAACAGCCGCTTTTTCTCCTGACGTTGATCATTTACCTCTTCTATTGGTTTGTGATTCTAACAGGCAACGTAGATTATCCGCACACTGTACATTATTACTCGGAAATGGGGATGTTTCCGGTCGTCATTATGCTCACGATCCTTCTGTTCGAGCGGGAGATCGGCGGGGGAAGCATGGAGGTAATCGGCACCTATCCCGTATCTCTAAGGCTTATGGCCGTGAGGAAGTGGATAGTGGCCCTTGTGCTTGTCGCTTTAGCCGGCATGGGCTGGATGGCTGTATACCGAATTAAGTTCGGCAGCATCATGACCGTCATGCATCCATGGCACGGTGGTGAATCCGTGTCTCGTCAGGCAGGGTATTTAGAGCTTCTGCTTCAGACGATGCCGGCTTATATGCTGCTCGCTTCGCTTGCGGTACTGGGAATCGCCTGGCTCCAGAAGCTTTATGGCGGGCTGATTCTTGCCTTTTCCTTATGGGTGCTTGACACAGTGAGCATGGGTACCGTTCTAGGAGATTGGACGTTGTATGCCGCTTTCTTGCCAAAAGATTCCTCGTTTATCGTCAATCGAGTTGTACTTTTGATCAGTGCATGTCTTTTTATGATCTTGGCCCTGTGGCTGGTAGGCATGCGGGAGCGCTGGATCGGCAGGGAAGAGGAATAGGCAGAAATTCGCTGTCTTCGTTATTTTTGGTGTTATTCCTAGGTTATTACGATCATTGACTAGACAAAGAGAGAGGGGGGGAAGCAATGATTTCCGATCAGCAATTAACGGAGCGCACGGCAATGGGGGAGCAGGAGGCTTTCGAGCTTTTGGTTACCCGCTACCATGGCCCGCTGCTTAATTTCGTGACCCAGCAGTTGAAGGATCGGGGAAAAGCCGAGGATATCGTGCAGGAGACGTTCATCCGACTTATTCGGCATCTCCGGCAGTACGGAGGAATGGAGCAATTGCGGGCCTGGCTGTACAAGGTGGCAATGAACCTGTGTCGGGACTATTGGCGCAGCGCTGCTTACCGCTCAGAGCATACCGCTGCTGAGGAGATGCCGGAGAATGCCGATCCTGCTCCCGGAGCGCAAGAAATGCTGGAAAGGCAGGAGACAGCCAAGCAGATTGCCGCCACATTAGAGTATCTGCCGGATGTTCAGCAGGAAGTAGTGAGGATGCGCTTCTTCCATGACCTGAAGCTGCAGGAAATCGCGGAGCTGATGGAAATCCCCCTAAGCTCCGTCAAATCGCATTTATACGGAGCCTTGCGAAAATTAAAACGCATGTTGGCTAAGGACTCTGAACTGGATTTATCTTACCCGCAAACGGGAAGCCGTAACCGAACCAATAAGGATAAAGAAAAGGACAAGGAGGTGCCGCTTCATGAATCCGTCTATCGATAAAGAGCTTGAACTGCTGGAGCAGCAGCTGCAGGAGCCATTGCGGCGAGCGATGCAGCCGCCGCCATCCCCGGCGGAAACGGCAGAACTGATCCGCAGGCTTCAGCCCGAGTTCGACGCGCTTAAGGCTGACCAGGCTTCAGAGTCGCTTCAGTTCAATGTGCAGGTCGAGTCCCCGACCTTGCGGAAGCTGCTGCGCAGCCAATTCCGCCTCAATCGCAAATCATTGATATTGTCCAGTTCAGCGGTGTTTCTGATGCTTATTCTTCTCGTTGACCCATATCAGCCGATGCTGTCCATCGGTGCATTGCCGAGCTCGCTGTTTCCTGTAATCACGCCGCTCATGCTGATCGCTTCCATGCTGTTCAGCTATCGAACCTGGGATCCCGGGATGCGCTCCATCGAGAGCATTACTCCGTATCCACCTGCGCTTGTCATGTACTGCCGCATGCTTATGGTGATCGCCCTGATCGTTGGCTGGGCATTTATCAGCTCGATCATCGTAAGTGTCCGAATTTTCCAGGCAGGCGAATTCGTTCTTCCGCTCGGACCGTTCCTGCTGCAGTGGCTTGGGATTACACTTCTGACGAGTGGAGCGGCCATGTATGTTCTTTTCCGCAAAGGAATTTATTATGCGCTGGCTAGCGCCTTGGGCGTGTATGCACTTTGGTTCATTTACATTGATAATTCCAGCTCGTATGTATTTCGCGTCGAATATCGGGCAGTGATCGATGGCTTGCTGCTGGCTGCAGGAGCGCTGCTGCTGCTTCGCTCTTATTATCGCAGCCGCAAAGTAAAATTCGAGATGAATTCAGGTGCAGGCCATGATATCCATTGACCATGTGCGGCAGCCGATAGGTGCGTTCACGCTGGAGATTGAACAGCTGCGGTTATACCCAGGGCTGACGCTGCTCGTCGGCCCCAACGGGGCCGGGAAGTCTACGCTGCTGAAGCTGCTTGCTACGGTAGATAGACTGCGGAGGGGCAGAATTGCTTACCAGCAGCGTGAAGTGGGCGATTATCTCCCCATCGTGCGCAGCCAAATCGGGTATGTGCCTTCGGATCTTGAGCTGTATGAGGAGATGACGACGTACAAGCTGCTTGTCTATCTCGCCGAGCTGAAAGGGGTGTATCAAATCGAGCCGGTTGACCGCTTGATTCGTGATTTTCGGCTGGAGCCGTACAGGAACACCCGGATCAAACGGTTATCGATCGGCATCCGCAGAAGAATTGCGATCGTTCAATCGCTGCTGGCCCAGCCGAAATTCCTCTTTCTCGACGAGCCATTGAATGCGCTGGATTCAGGGGAGCGGAAAATGGCGATAACGTATTTAACCCGCTATGCGATGGGGCGAGTCATCGTAGCGGCCGTTCATGAATTGAATGAATGGGAAGCTGCAGCGAATCGCATATTATGGCTCGAGAACGGCAGGACTCGCTTCGAGGGGGGAGCAGCGGAGTGGAAGTGGAATCTTCCCTCGAAGGTCTGGGAAGGAGTAGTTACAAGAGAGCAACTGAATCGTTTTCCGGAGCGGGGAGTTATTTTTATGAGAGAGCTGGAGGAAGGGCTCTTTGTGCGGCTCGTTGCGGAACGTCTGCCATTACCCGGCTTGGAAGAGGTTCAACCGTCGATGGAGGATGCCTATTTCATTCGAAAATTCTCCGTGAAATCTTGGAGTGTATAGGCTATCCACATGTGGATAACCCGGACAGTTCACTTTTATGAACGATTATCAGCTCAATAATGTGAATATGTGCATGGTTCTACTGTGAGCGCTCGGGAATTATGAACAGTATACACATTCATATGCACATATGAACAAATGGCCGTCGGTTTTTAGCTGACGGTCTATTTTGTTGCAGTCTGTTATCCACAGCAAAGAATGAAATAGCCATCGGCCGATACGGAATTTAATAATTCAGAGGAATTTTATCGGATTTGGTATTTTCAAAAGGTTCATTATATGAGAGAATATGAAAAACATGACCCCCGTTTAGGGATATGCAAATTTGAAGGAGGATTTAACTATGTCTGAAGAGCGTCAACTCGGTCTTGAAACACTTGCGGTTCATGCCGGTCAGGAAATTGATCCTACTACTTATTCTCGCGCAGTACCGCTGTATCAAACAACATCCTATGGCTTCCGTGATACGGAGCATGCGGCCAATCTGTTCGGATTGAAAGAGTTTGGCAACATCTATTCCCGTATTATGAACCCGACAAACGATGTGTTTGAGAAAAGAATTGCGGCGCTCGAAGGCGGAGTTGGTGCACTTGCAACGAGCTCCGGTCAGGCAGCTATTACATTTTCCATCCTGAATATCGCAGGTGCCGGGGATGAAATCGTCTCCTCCGCAACCTTGTACGGTGGAACCTATAACCTGTTCTCTGCTACGCTTGCCAAGCTTGGAATCAAGGTGACCTTTGTGGATTCGTCCAACCCGGACAATTTCCGTGCGGCGATTACCGATAAGACCAAAGCCTTATACGCGGAGACGATTGGCAATCCGAAGGGCGATGTTCTGGATATTGAAGCAGTGGCTGCCATTGCTCATGAGCATGGTATTCCGCTTATCGTAGATAACACTTTCCCGAGCCCATACCTGCTGCAGCCGATTAAACACGGTGCGGATATCGTAGTTCATTCTGCCACAAAATTCATCGGCGGCCACGGAACATCCATTGGCGGTGTCATCGTAGACGGCGGTAAGTTCGATTGGACGGCAAGCGGCAAATTCCCTGGGCTGACTGAGCCGGACCCAAGCTATAACGGCGTTGTCTACACGGAAGCTCTTGGCCCGCTGGCCTATATTATCAAAGCCCGCGTTCAACTGCAGCGCGACCTCGGCGCATCCTTATCCCCGTTCAACTCTTGGTTGCTGTTGCAAGGCCTGGAGACGCTTCATCTGCGCGTAGAACGTCATAGCGAGAATGCGCTTAAAGTAGCGAAGCATCTGGAAGCCCATCCTAACGTGGAATGGGTGAGCTATGCCGGACTTCCTAGCCATGAGTCCTATGCGCTTGCTCAGAAATATCTGCCGAAAGGCCAGGGGGCTATTCTAACTTTCGAAATCAAAGGCGGCGTGGAAGCAGGCCGCAAGCTGATCAACAGCGTTAAGCTGTTCTCGCATTTGGCCAACGTCGGCGATTCGAAATCCTTGATCATTCATCCAGCAAGTACGACGCATCTGCAGTTGTCTCCGGAGGAGCAGCAATCAGCAGGCGTTACTCCTGGACTGATTCGCCTTTCTGTTGGTACGGAGTCGATTGAGGACATCATCTATGATCTGGAGCAAGCGATTGCGGCCAGCCAAGCCTAATCTTTTGTTAATATCCAATTAAAGTTATATGAGCAAAGCTGCTGCCGAGGTTTGATATCAAACTTCCGGAGCAGCTTTTTTTGATTGATCTTGGAGACTGACTTGCTGACTTGGAAATAGATCTTAGGATTGATAGTGGATATTGGAGGGCGTAGGTTGGAGGTCGGATAGTATGAGGACGGTATAAAAGTCTAAAAGTTCGGCGCGATTACTGGTGGTAGTTCTGATTAGTTTTGGTGACATTGGTGAGCAGGGAGGTGGATGTATACTAACTGTATTTCCTGCTGTTAATTTCGAAGAAATCCAGGCTACGAGGGTCAAAAGGTATGGTTTAGACGAAATACAATTGTTTTGCGAATAGTTCCAATTAGAGACGAAACAGATGCATGAAATACAACTGACCTTCATCAATTCCACATTCCACTCCAACCCAACTAACTCCATCGCCGACTAACTCCAAATAAAAGCAAACTCGGCCCTAATACTATGACACCCCAGCTTCAATTCCATCTCCGACCCCGCTCCCGACGCCAAGCCCCAGCTCCAAACAAAATAAAGCTAATCTCAGCTAAGTATGGTGGTATTTCATTCTAGGAAGTGCTTTAACCGAAATGATTGGGAGGCGTGTCCTGTCAATTTGTCTATTTACATAACGCACAAAAAGCTTTAAAATGAATATAAAGTTTCTCTAAGGAAAAATTATTGTTCTAATGCAAAAATGATTATCGTTCTCATTTACATGCTGCTCCGGGATGATCCCGGGGCAGCATGTGCCATTTTAAGGGCATTAACAATAGTATTCATTCTCAATTAGATATCAGATTAAGGGAGGAGATTTACATGCAAGCGATACACAAAGGGGTTCCCGCAGTTCAGCAATCAGCCAAGTTACCTGATCCAAGAAGACGCCGGCGTCACTCGTTTTTAAGCATGCTGCGGCATCGCGAGATTGTCCTTGCCCTTGGCAGCGGTCTGCTTATGCTGACAGCCTGGGGGGTAGGATCATTCTCGCAAACGATATCCGTGCTTCTCTATATTGCCGCTTATTTTATGGGAGGATTTTTGCAGGCTAAAGAAGGCTTGGAGACGCTGATCAAGGAACGCGACCTAGACGTGAACCTGCTTATGATTGCCGCAGCCTTGGGGGCAGCTTCTATAGGTTACTGGAATGAAGGTGCGATGCTGATCTTCATCTTTGCCTTGAGCGGTGCGCTGGAGTCTTTTGCAAGCGAGCGCAGCCAAAAGGATATTTCAGAGCTAATTTCTTTAAGGCCGGAGACGGCGGTGAGAGTGGGACAGGATGGCATGAAGATCGTCGCCGTGGAAGATTTGGTTATCGGCGATCTGCTGATCGTGAAGCCGGGCGAGGTCATTCCGGCGGACGGATTAGTACGCAGCGGCGGCTCTGCCGTCAACCAAGCTACGATTACCGGTGAATCCATTCCGGTGGACAAATCGATCGGGGACAACGTATTTGCGGGCACGTTGAATGGGGAAGGCGCCTTGTATGTTGAAGTAACAAGTCCCGCGGAAGGAACCTTATTTGCTAAAATTATCGCGCTGGTTGAGCAGGCACAGAATGAAACCCCGGAATCCCAGCGATTCATCAAGCGATTGGAAGGCATTTATGCCAAAGTCGTTGTGGCGGCCACGACAGGGCTCATCTTGTTAGCCCCAATGGTGCTAGGTTGGAGTTGGTCGTTCACTTTCTATAAAGCAATGGTATTTCTTGTTGTTGCTTCACCCTGCGCACTAGTCTCTTCGGTTATGCCGGCGATGCTCTCGGCTATGTCGAAGAGTGCTAGGAAGGGCGTCCTATTCAAGGGCGGAGCTCATATGGACAACTTAGGAAATACGAAGGTGGTTGCATTTGATAAGACCGGCACACTAACGGCAGGACAGCCGGTCGTTACAGAACTTTTTGTAACCGAAGGATATGACCGTTTGGAGGTCCTGGCGGCATGCGCCTCAGCGGAGAGCTTATCCGAGCATCCGCTTGCCCGGGCCATCGTAGAACGAGCGGCTATTGAAGGTGTACAGCTCAAGGCAGCCGAAGATATGAGGTCGATTACCGGCTGGGGCATTGAGGCTCGGATCGACGGGCAATTATGGCGGATCGGCAAGGCGGATGAGCACGACGCTGCCATGCCTGCCGCATTGCTGGAGCGACTGAAAGTGCTAGCGTCCGATGGCAACACCGTTTCTCTTATTTTGCAGGACGATAATTATGTAGGGCTCGTTGCTCTCCAGGATATCATTCGTCCTCAAGCGGTTGCCGCGATCTCCAAATTGCGCGATATGGGGATTGCTACGGTCATGCTGACGGGGGATCGCAGCGGAACGGCGGAGGCGGTAGCGAGAGCGGCTGGAGTGGATCAGGTATTCGGCGATTTATTGCCGGAGGATAAGGTGAACCATATCAAAAAACTGCGGGAGAAGCACGGTCATATCGTCATGGTCGGGGACGGGGTCAATGATGCTCCTGCTCTGGCTGCGGCTACCGTCGGTATGGCCATGGGGGGCGGAGGAACCGGGGCTGCTCTGGAGGTTGCTGATGTCGTACTCATGAACGACAATTTGGAGATGGTTGCCGAAACCGTGGAACTGGCTCGCCGCGCGCGTAAAGTTGTGAAGCAGAATCTTATATTCGCTGCGGGCATCATTCTAACCTTGATCATCGGGAACTTCATTCAGGGAATATCGCTTCCTCTCGGTGTAATCGGACATGAGGGAAGTACGCTTCTCGTCATCCTAAACGGATTGCGTCTGCTTCGCTGAAGCAGACCAGTCCGCCCTGGTTCATGAATCCTTCATGTAAACTTCACGGAACCCCGCTATTACAAATGTTGACCTTAGCTGCTCATTACAACATAATAAAGATTAGATATTAACAATATTTATTAATTCATATACTTATCTAGTACTCGCGTGAATTGGCTTGAAGGAGGATGTTATATATGTATAAGTCTATTATTATCGGAACCGGCCCGGCAGGGCTGACAGCAGCGATTTATTTAGCTCGTGCGAATTTGAACCCGTTGGTGATTGAAGGGCCCCAGCCTGGCGGTCAATTGACAACGACGACGGATGTAGAGAATTTTCCTGGTTTCCCGGATGGAATTTTAGGGCCTGAATTGATGGACAATATGCGTAAGCAGGCGGAACGGTTTGGTGCTGAGTTCCGTACGGGCTGGGTGAACTCGGTTGATCTCAGCAATCGTCCATTCAAGCTTCAAGTAGAGGGCTTGGGTGAATTGGTATCCGAGACTTTGGTTATTTCGACAGGGGCAACCGCCAAATATTTAGGAATTCCGGGCGAGCAGGACAATGTAGGCCGCGGTGTCAGCACCTGCGCCACCTGTGACGGCTTCTTCTTCCGCGGGAAGGAAATCATCGTCGTCGGCGGTGGAGATTCTGCCCTAGAGGAAGCGGGCTTCTTGACCCGGTTTGCTTCTAAAGTAACGCTGGTTCATCGTCGTGACGAACTGCGCGGCTCGAAAATTATGCAAGACCGCGTACGTGCCAATGAGAAGGTGGAATGGGCGCTTAATCGTACGCCGCTCGAGGTGCTTACAAATGAGATGGGCGTAACTGGCCTTAAAGTACGGAACAATGCGACTGGCGAAGAAGAAATTATCGAAGCTAGCGGCGTATTTGTAGCGATCGGACATCATCCTAATACTGCCTTCCTTGGCGGCCAGATCGATACGGATGTGAATGGCTATATCGTGGTAAAGCCGGGAACGTCCGAGACGAACGTACCGGGAGTGTTTGCTTGCGGCGATGTACAGGATACCCGTTATCGTCAAGCGGTTACCGCAGCGGGCAGCGGCTGCATGGCGGCGCTTGACTGCGAGAAATTTATCGAGAGTATAGAACATGAGGCAGCGACTGCGGCTGCGAAGTGAAATAATTTCAAGGCATGAATCATAAATAATGGCAAGACATAGATTGCCTATAATTGCATAGACAAGAAAGAGGAGAGCGGCTAATCCCGTTCTCCTCTTTAAATTCCATAGGTGCGATCACGATGTTGAATAAATATTGTCAGACAAACAGACCGACAACAAGTTGGAATACGATGTAGCTGACAATTCCGCTGCCGATCAAAATGAATCCGCTTTTCTTCCGCCCTTGAAATAGCCGCAGCAGGCCCAAACTGCCTAATGGCGCTATGATCAGAATAAAAAACATCACAGTAATGAAAAGTTGAACGGAAATGTCCGATATATTTACTATAGTCATACACTTGTCTCCCCGTTTCTATTATGGCTGACTGTGCAATGATATATATCACACTATTAACATGTTTTATATTATACCTAAACTGCTATCCAATTAAAAGGAAATCAGATAGGAAAATAAGGCATTTTCGCGTCTTTTTTGTCATCTGATTATGTGGCAGGAGAGAGGAGGAGCATGGAGGATTCGACAAAACTAGAAGGCCTTTTCACATCAGGTTATGTTACAATGGGCTTGAACAACGAGATTCCGTATATTTCATGTAGAAGGGTTGGGAGATGATGAAGCAGCAAATCGCAAAACGATGGATTACGGCAGGGATTGCAAGTGCCATTGTGTTTGGTGCCTTACCCCCGGGCGTCGGTTACAGTGAAGTGTACGCGAAATCGGAGACAGCTGCTGCAGAGACGGCTGCCGTAACCTCTTCCAAGGAGCTTCAAACGACATTAGCGGAACTTATGGAAGCTAGGCATACGACGATTACTTTAAAATATCAAGGTGCGACGAGCAATTTGAAGGATATTTTGAAGGAAGCCGTGAACGGGGCGCTGGAGAGCGACCCATACACGAAGTATGTCATTGATCGTTATACATATTCATGGAAAGGAACTTCCGGTTCTGCCAAAATTACTTTTCAAATTTATTACCGGGAGACCGCGGAGCAGTCGGCTTATGTTGATGACCGGGTAAAGGCAATTCTTAAGGAAATTATGAAGCCCGGCATGAATGATCATCTGAAGATTAAGGCGATTCACGATTATGTCGTGTTAAATATGAAATATGATGAAGGGCTGCAGAAGTATACCGCCTATGAAGGTTTGAAGACAGGGGAAGCGGTATGCCAGGGATATACGCTGTTAACATATAGGCTGCTGAAGCAGGCCGGGATCAACAATAGGATCGTTGAGGGCAGTGCGGGTGGTCAGCTCCATGTTTGGAACCTCGTTTCCTTGGATGGAGACTGGTATCATCTTGATACAACGTGGGATGATCCTGCTCCAGATATGCCGGGTGTCGTTAAATACGGCTATTATATGAGAACGGACGAGCAGATGAGAAAGACACATACCTGGAATAATGTGTATCCAGCTGCCAAGCAGTCCTATCGTCATACACTCAGTTCGTTAATCACTGCGGGCGGTCAAGCTGCCGCTGGCATGAAGGAGCTGGAGCAGCAGCTGGAATATACGCTTTACAGTACTGAAGCGGCACTTAAAAATGTGCAGGGAATTCAAGGACAGGTCAAACAAGCCATCAGCAACAAACAAAGTACCGTTACAATTAGATATGCAGGCTCTGAGCGGCAATTGGTCGATCATCTGAGCAGTCTATACGAGCTTAATATTAAAAATATATCCTATCTGGCTGAGCCGTTGGAAGGGACGAAAGATTTGCGAGTCGAGATTCATTGGGAGAATAAGTAAGATCGGAACCAATGTTCAGCCTATAGCAACAGAACATAGTAACGGAATAGTAAGGATGTAACGACAAGCTATAGCAAAAAGAGCTGCCCGTAGTAGAGAAATCTACTTTCGGTCAGCTCTTTTATTTGCAGAAGAGAAACTATGATTTGGTTGAAGGAGGATCAAGCTCGCATTCATGCAAGGGAATCAACTTGGTGCGCTTTCTCCATTTGTATCCGAGCCAAATCACGAGGAACAATGGAACGCTGATATAGGATACGACAACGCCGTACCAATCGATCTTTCCGCCGGTGAAGGCGGAGAGATTTTGTCCCAGTATGACGATAAAGCAAAGAATAAAGGCAAAGATGGGGCCGAAGGGAAACCATTTTGCCTTGTAGGGAAGATCGTTCAAGTCTCTGCCTTGGGCAACATAGGCCCGGCGGAAGCGGTAGTGGCTAATGGCAATACCGAGCCAGGTAATAAATCCGCACATGCCTGAAGCGTTGAGCAGCCAGGTGTATACGATCCCATCCCCAAACAGGGAGGCCAAGAAGGCGGTCATCCCGACTAGTGTCGTCAGCAGCAAGGCATTTACCGGCAGCCCCCTGCGGCTCAGCCGAGCAAGAAACCTCGGCGCTTTGCCTCGCTTGGCTAGCGAGTAGAGCACGCGGGAAGAAGCATACATGCCAGAGTTGCCGGCCGACAGAACGGAAGAGAGAATGACTGCGTTCATCACGGAAGCGGCGAAGGCTAGTCCGGCCTTCTCGAATACAAGGGTGAACGGGCTGACACCGATACTCTCAATACCATCTTTAAGCAAATTGGGATTCGTGTACGGAATCAATAAGCTGATGACGAGAATAGCCAGAATGTAAAAAATTAGAATGCGCCAAAATACCTGCCGGATTGCTCTCGGAACATGCTCCCGCGGGTTATCGCTTTCTCCTGCTGCTACGCCGACCATCTCCGTTCCCTGGAAGGAGAAGCCTGCGGCCATGAAGACGCCGAGAAAGGCGAAGAATCCACCATGGAAAGGCGCATCGCCAATCGTAAAGTTTTTGAAGCCAACTGCTTCGCCGCCCATAATGCCGAAGATCATCAAGACGCCGATAACGAGAAATATAATGACTACCGCGACCTTAATCGTCGCAAACCAATACTCCGATTCGCCATATCCTTTGACTGATAATAAATTGAGGCCAAGAATCAGAGCGAGAAACAAGACGCTCCACAACAAAGAGGAGCTGTCGGGGAACCAATATTTAATAATGAGCGTGGCAGCCGATAACTCGGCGGCGATGGTTATCGCCCAGTTGTACCAGAAATTCCAGCCCATCGCAAAGCCGAGAGAGGGATCGACGAAGCGTGAAGCATACGTCTCGAACGATCCTGAATCGGGCATATACGTGGCGAGTTCACCCAAGCTTGTCATAAGAAAGTAAACCATGATTCCGACAGCGGCATAGGCGAGAAGAGCTCCGCCGGGGCCCGCGGAAGCGATCGCTCCTCCGCTGGCGAGGAACAGTCCTGTGCCGATGGAACCGCCGAGCGCGATCATCGTCATATGACGGGCTTTTAATCCCGGCTTTAAGTTGTCCGTTGTCGATACTTTTTTGCTGCCCATTGTCTGCATCCTTTCCGTGAATGTGTAACGTGTATGTGTATAGATAAATTAAGAAAAGCAAAAGACCGCAGGAAAGGTTCCGCGGTCTTGTCGTTATACCGTGATCCTCATCAGCATCTGTAAAGATAGCTCAACACGGCTTGCCTTCTATATTAGGAAGTGGACCGTGACAGTTCTGTCCCTTTCGGAAACAGCCCCAGCATGTCCGTCTTTGGGAGCCTGACGTCCACACTTCGGCAATGCTGCCTTTCCAACTGATTCATCGACGGCTCCTGCGCCTCCTCAGATGTACTCATCAACATCGCGACCTCTACCTCATCTACTTGACTGATGAGGCTTAAATTCAGTTGTTAAATGATAACTCAGTATATAACAGCCGCTAAATTAGAGCAATGATCAAATATTGACATTGCTATTGTACAGCAGCACTGGAAGTTAAGCATCCTTCGTGCTGCTCTGTCTGTGCTGAGCCATTTGCTGCCAGATGGTGCCCGCCGCCTGTTCGCCAGATTCGATGCGCTCCAGCGCCATTCTCGCCTGAAGCCCGACCTCGAACTCGGGATCATCCGCAGCAGCGCGGAGCGCTTCCTTCGCATCATCCGTCCCGACTTCATAGAGGAAGCGGGCAGCACGCCAGCGAACGAGCTTGCTCGAATCCTGCAGGGCGGCGATCATGGCCACCGTCGCTGCCGGATCGCCGATATCGGACAGCGTATCGCCTGCGGTACGGCGCACAGCAGCCGACTTATCGCGGAGCGCCTCATACAGCAGCTCCATGGCCTCCGGCGTTCCGATGTCGCCAAGGTAGACGACCACGAGACGGCGCACCTGCATTTGCTTGTCGCGCAGGGCTTCAGCAAGCAGCGGCAGCGCTGCATCGTCCGGCTTCAGCGCTTCAAGACTCGCATAGCGAACGCGCCAATCGTCGCTCTTCAACTGCTCGCGCACCTCATCCAGACTAAGCTCGCGGCGCTGCTCGACGAATTCGCTCTCGCTGCTTCCGTGTTGGATCGCCTGCGCTACAAGAGTCTGCAGCCGCTCTGGCGGGTAGGCTGCTTCCAGCTCTTGTTCCACCTCGCGAGCGATTTCCGCGAGCTCTCCGTAACGCACGCCATAGTCGGTCAGCTTGCGCTCTTTGATAAGCGTTGCGCTCGACACCTCAGTCACAGCGTTCACGAAGCGTTCGCTGAGGCCGATCCGCTCCTCCAGGCTTCCGGACTTCACGCGAATTTGCATCGGAATGCCGCGGAAAAGCTGCACGAATACCTGTGCCTCGCCATAACCTTGAGCGGCATCCGCTTCGCCCTGTTCCCAGGCGGAGGCGATGCCCTCCTGGCCGAATTGGGCTTGAACCTCAGCTAAAATCGCCGACCAGTCGGCACTGCCTTTCCGGTCAAGGGCGACAAAATCAGCGGTATGAAATATGCTCTTCACCCCAGGGATATGCAGCATTTGCCCGATCCAAGGCGGGGCAGAGCGTTCATTGTCTAGCGTATATGTTTTACGAATGCCCGGCTCAAGACTTTCGCTCAGATGCAGCTTCATCGTGTTCGGGCTCGGCGTTGGCTCGATAAATACGATTTTCATCATTTGTTCACACTCCTTTCAATTTATTGTACCTCAAGGAATCATATTACCCAAGCCTCGGAAAACGGACCTCTGTGGGTTCAGTCAGGAATAAAAAGGAACTGAAGCGGCACAATACATGTAGAAAACTGACTTCCATAGGAGGTGCACCGTTATCATGTTCAAGAGGCAGGAAAGAATACTAATCCTCGTTTGCCTCATCGTCGCGATAATTATGCTGTACGCTACGATCAAAAGTGCCTTCCGATATATGGGTGCGCCAATAGAATCAGGGTTGCCGTCATACGGCATGATCATGATAAAAAGGGAGCTGAACCATGCCGATGTTTTCTATGGATCCAGTCACGTTGAGCCGGATACTTACCGGACTCACTTTGTTTGTACATATTAATTTCGCCTCGATTGGCGTAGGGGTTCCTCTCATTATCGCCTTGGCCGAATGGAGGGGAATTACGCATAAAGATCCCCACTATTCGCTGCTGGCTCGGCGCTGGGCTCGTGGATTTGTGATTTCTGTGGCTGTCGGCGTAGTGACCGGGACATCGATTGGTCTGCAGCTTAGTTTGTTGTGGCCAAGCTTTATGCGTGTAGCCGGGCAAGCAATAGCGCTGCCGTTATTTATGGAGACCTTTGCCTTCTTTATAGAAGCGATATTTCTCGGCATATATTTATATACGTGGGAGCGATTCAGACGGCCAGGGCTGCATTTGCTCTTGTTGATTCCCGTCGTGCTCGGGGCATTCTCCTCGGCGTTCTTCATTACAACGGTAAATGCCTTTATGAATACCCCGCAAGGATTTACGCTGGAAAATGGCGTGTTTACGAATATAGATCCGATCAAAGCGATGTTCAATCCAGCGACGCCGACTAAGGTATCTCATGTTCTGGCATCCTCCTTAACGATGAGCTCCGGCCTACTGGCCGGCATTGCCGCCTATAGCATGCTGAGGGGGCGTAACCACCCTTATTTCAAAAAGGCGCTCAAGCTCACAGTAACATGTGCCTTTGTTTTTGCAATCTCTACGGCGGTGATCGGGGATTTCTCCGGTAAATTCCTCGCGAAATATCAGCCGGAGAAGCTGGCTGCGGCGGAGTGGCATTTCAAAACGATGGAGAAGGCGCCGCTCATTTACGGAGGTATATTGGATGAGAACCATGAAGTGAAGTATGCGCTGCAAATTCCTTATGCCTTAAGCATTTTGGCTGGAAGTACTCCGAATACCAAGGTAATCGGTCTGGAGGAATATCCGCAGGATGACTGGCCGCCGCTGCTGATTCACTATATGTTCGATATGAAAGTGACGATTGGCGTGCTGCTTGTTCTTATCCCTCTGCTGTTCCTGCTGCGCCATAGATTCCCTGGGCGGAATAAAGGCTATCCGAGGTGGCTGCTGATCGCAATATTGACGCTCGGGCCATTCGCGATGGTATCGATCGAGCTTGGTTGGATGTTTGCCGAGATCGGACGGCAGCCATGGATCGTTCGCGGATATATGCGGGTCGTCGATGCGGCCACAACCTCCCCGCATGTCGGTTCGATGCTTGTGCTGTTTATTATTCTGTATCTGGTTCTCTGCGTATCATGTATTTACGTGTTAGCCAAACTATTCCGCAATAAAGACGTGCTCGAAGAAATGAAAGAGCGGGGAATCGAAGGAGGGAGCCGGGGATGAGTTACGAAATCGTGGGAATTACAGTCCTTTGGACGTTTCTATTCGGGTACTTAATCGTGGCTTCCATCGATTTTGGCGCAGGTTTCTTCAGCTATTACAGCGTGATTACTGGACATAACAACAGAATACACCACATTATTCAGCGTTATCTCTCCCCGGTCTGGGAAGTGACGAACGTATTTTTGATCTTTTTCGTCGTTGGCCTTGTCGGCTTCTTTCCGGTATCCGCATACTTCTATGGCACGGCGCTGCTGGTTCCGGGCAGTCTGGCTACCGTGCTGCTGGGGCTTCGAGGTGCTTATTATGCTTACAACACTTACGGGAGCAGCAAGGAGGACAATAAACTTTATATGGCGATTTACGGAGCGACGGGGCTGCTGATTCCGGCAGCGTTGTCAACGGTTTTAGCCATATCGGAAGGCGGCATAATCCGGGAAGAGGGCGGCCATGTGATTCTGGATTGGGCGGAGTTCTTCGCAAGCCCCTATAGTTGGTCCGTCATTGTGCTGGCCATCGTCTCCGTACTGTACATATCTGCCATGTTCCTGACGTATTACTCGAAACAGGCAGGAGACCGCATAGCCTTTGAGATCCTGCGAGGCTATGCGCTCATGTGGAGCGCGCCGACGATCATCGCCTCCGTGCTTGCCTTTTTTCAGTTGAATCGTCATAATTCTGAGCATTTTCAAAATATGCTCAATATAGCATGGATGTTTGTGGCCTCGTTCGTGTGTTTCCTGCTGGCGATATATTTCGTCTGGAGACGACGTCATCTGGGCTGGTCGTTCCTGCTTGTCATGCTGCAATTCGGTTTTGCTTGGTATGGATATGGACGTTCCCATCTGCCCTACATTCTGTTCAAGCAAGTGAGCATCTATGACGGATTTACAAATGAGACGATGGCCGTTGCGCTGATCGTTGCATTTATTGCCGGACTGTTCATTTTAATCCCTTCGCTTGTACTGTTAATGCGCCTGTTTTTATTTGATGCCAAATACATTCGGGGAGGATCGCCGAAGAAAGGGTGAGCTATCGATGGAGCATTTCTTGATGATGTGGGCGCCGCAACTGGTCATTATCTGTGCGGTTTTATTTTTATTCGTTTACGCCTATCGCTTTAAAGATCCTTCCGATTAAATTTTGATTAATTCTGTGAATTTTCGGGTGTATATGTTCTAAGTGTAGTAAAATAAACAACGCAAAGAAGAAACCGGAGGGGAGCTAGAAGGAGGGAATCCTCAAGAATGGCAAAAAAGCGTTACACGAACATCGATAATATAAACACTGACAGATCGCTGAAGCAATTCAGGCAATGGCGCGAAGAGCGGCGCAGAAAGAAGAAAGACTATTCCTACATCATTCCGAACTCTCCGCCGCAGTTGGACTTTTTACAGGAAAATAAGACCGAACTTACAGTCACTTGGGTGGGTCACGCCACGTTTCTGATCCAGTATAAAGGTTTGAATATCGTAACTGATCCCGTATGGGCTGGCCGAATGGGGTTCCAACGCAGGCTTGGAACGCCGGGAATTCCAATTGGTGACGTTCCCGAGCTTGACGTTATTCTCATTTCTCATTCCCATTACGATCATATGCATATTTCCTCTATTCGCAAGTTATATGGAGCAAATACCCAGCTTATCGTACCGATCGGGCTTGCGCGCAAACTGCGGCGTAAAGGATTCAAGCGCGTGCAGGAGCTCAACTGGTGGGAGCATCTGGAGATTGGCGAGGCCAAAATTTCCTTCGTACCGACGCAGCATTGGACACGCCGCACGCTGTTTGACATGAATACGTCGCATTGGGGCGGATATGTGTTGGAGCCAGCGCGGATTAACGAAGGGGAGCAGGCGCAAGTTCTTTATTTTGCGGGTGATAGCGGTTATTTCCGAGGCTTTGAAGAGATTGGCAAGCGATACAATATCGATGTCGCGTTACTGCCTATCGGGGCCTATGAACCGGAGTGGTTCATGACCTCCCAGCATACGACTCCGGAGGAGGCGCTGCAAGCGTTCCTCGATGTCAAAGCCAAGCTGATGATTCCGATGCATTACGGCACGTTTCGATTAGCGGATGATACAGCCCGGGAGGCGTTGGATCGATTGGAGGAGGATCGGAAGCGCAGGGGAGTCGCCGAGGATTCCATCAAAATTTTGCTTCATGGCGAGACGCTACGCTATCCTGGAAGTGGGTAAGCAAACATAAGCTAATATAATCATTCAACGACTACAAAGACGCTCGTTCGCCGCGTCTTTTTTTTTGCGTGCAATTAGGTCTCTTCGGGGGCGATCGGCCATGATTTATGCTATAATGTTGACCAGTGTGTAATTTTGATAAAGGATGGTAATGCCGAAATGATAAGTACTACTGGTGTAACGCTCCGTTATGGAAAACGAGCACTTTTTGAAGATGTGAATATAAAGTTTACGCCGGGTAACTGCTATGGTCTTATCGGTGCGAACGGGGCAGGGAAATCGACCTTCCTCAAAATTTTGTCCGGAGAGATCGAGCCGAACCAAGGCGAAGTGCATATGACGCCGAATGAGCGCCTTGCGGTGCTGAAGCAGAACCATTATGAATATGACGAATACCCTGTCCTGGAAACCGTAATTATGGGACATACCCGTCTGTATTCCATTATGAAGGAGAAGGATGCTCTGTACGCCAAAGCCGATTTCTCTGAAGAGGACGGCATGCGGGCTGGAGAGCTTGAGGGAGAGTTCGCGGAACTGAACGGCTGGGATGCCGAGCCGGATGCGGCTGCGCTTCTTATCGGGCTGGGAATTCCACGTGAGCTCCATGACAAGAAGATGGCTGAGCTGAGCGGGAACGAGAAGGTTCGGGTACTCCTCGCTCAAGCGTTATTCGGCCGCCCGAACAATTTGCTGCTGGATGAGCCGACGAACCACTTGGATCTGGAATCTATTCAGTGGCTGGAAAACTTCCTCATGGACTATGAGGGAACAGTTATCGTCGTATCCCATGACCGTCACTTCCTGAACAAAGTATGTACGCATATTGCCGATATCGATTTCGGTAAAATTCAATTGTATGTCGGTAACTATGATTTCTGGTATGAATCCAGCCAATTGGCGTTGGCGCTTCAGCGTGACGCTAACAAGAAGAAGGAAGAGAAGATCAAGGAGCTTCAAGCGTTTATTCAGCGTTTCTCCGCGAATGCTTCGAAATCGAAGCAGGCTACATCCCGGAAGAAGCAGCTGGACAAAATCACGCTCGATGACATCCGCCCTTCGAACCGGAAGTATCCGTTCTTGAACTTTAAGTCGGAGCGGGAGGCTGGCAAGCAATTGCTTAGTGTTGAAGGCCTGACCAAGACGGTCGAAGGCGAGAAGGTGCTCGACAACATTAACTTTGTCGTGAATAAAGGGGATAAGATCGCCTTTGTCGGTCCGAACAGCATTCCGAAGACCACGTTTTTCCAAGTCGTCATGGGTGAGCTTGAAGCGGACGCGGGAGAATACAGCTGGGGCGTTACGACTTCACAAGCTTATTTCCCGAAAGATAACTCTCAATATTTCGATGGCGTTGACCTCAATCTTGTCGAATGGCTGCGGCAGTATTCCAATGACCAGGATGAGACCTTCCTTCGCGGCTTCTTGGGACGGATGCTGTTCTCCGGCGAAGAGGCGCTTAAGAAAGCAAGCGTGTTGTCCGGGGGCGAGAAGGTTCGCTGCATGCTGGCAAAAATGATGCTGAACGGCGCTAACGTACTCTTGTTCGACGAGCCGACGAACCACTTGGACTTGGAGTCCATCACGGCGCTGAATAACGGTTTGATCGATTTTGACGGAACGATTCTGTTTACGTCCCATGACCATCAATTCATCCAGACGATTGCCAACCGGATCATTGAGATTACGCCGAATGGCATCATTGATCGCGTCATGACGTATGATGAATATTTGGAGAGCGAAGAAATTCAAAACCTGCGCAAGCAAATGTATCCCGAAGAAAAGTAAGCGCAAGACTAACTCATAAACGCAAAAAAGTCCGTACAGGGATTATCCCTGCCGGACTTTTTTGCGTTTCGCGTGTCTCCTGCTCCTATGACCCGCCTGTGCGACGACGCTGGTTATTCGGCTTTTTCGTGTTCTGACTTTTCATAGCTTTTGTCTGCTGGGTTCCCGTAAATCCAGGCTTGTTCGCCGCTGCCTGCTGCTGCTTTTTTTGCTGCAGCTTTTGGCGCATAGCTTCGGCTAAATCAACTTTTCGCGGCTCATTGTTATCTGTCATGTCAATCATCTCCTATACGGAAAGGGGTTGTTCTTATTCTATACGTTTTTAAATTATTGGACAACGGGAATAATGAATAACGCTTTGCTTTAGCCTGGGGCAACACTGTTTCTCTAGACCCACACGAAGTTCATTTGCTACGATGATATAACAAATTTTGTTTTTATATATAGAGAAGGAGTTGGAGGTGCAGATTTGGACATTTATGACGAGATACGCAAAGGCGAGCGGGGTGCCTGGATCAGCATTTCTGCTTACTTAGTTCTGTCTGCATTTAAGCTGATCAGCGGTTACCTGTTTGCATCGAGCGCCCTTTTGGCAGATGGCTTCAACAACGTAACCGATATCGTTGCTTCCATTGCCGTATTAATAGGATTGCGCATCTCTCAGAAGCCGCCGGATTCCGATCATGCCTATGGGCATTTACGAGCTGAAACGATTGCCGCTTTAGTGGCCTCTTTTATTATGGCTATGGTTGGAATTCAAGTCATTTACGGTTCGATCCGTTCTTTGGTGGTAGGGGTAGAGGTTGAGCCGGATGTTCGGTCGGCCGCCGTCGCGCTGGTCTGTGCGGTGGCTATGTGGTTCGTCTATGCTTATAACCGCAGATTGGCGACGCAAATCAATAATCAGGCTTTGATGGCTGCAGCCAAGGATAATTTATCCGATGCTTTGGTGAGTATCGGCGCTGCGGTCGGCATTATTGGCGCCCAATTCGGCTTGCCGTGGTTAGATACCGTGGCGGCCTTTGCAGTAGGACTGTTAATCTGTAAAACAGCTTGGGATATATTTAGGGATTCAACGCATCGCTTGACCGACGGCTTCGATGAGAGCGAGCTTGGAGATTTGCGGAGCTCCATTGCAAGAATCCAAGGGGTTGAGGGCATAAGGGATGTGAAAGCGCGCGTCCATGGCAATCATGTGCTTGTTGATGTTGTTATCGAAGTAGATCCGCTGCTTACCGTAATGGAGAGTCATGAAATCAGCGACCGTGTTGAAGAGCAGATGCGGCGTATTCGCAACGTGATGCACGTTCACGTTCATGTTGAGCCGAAGGCGGAAGCCTAGAGGAAAGGGGCCATCCAAGTAACCTCCCTAAAATAAAAGCCGGACAGGAAAACATCGCTTTTTTCCGTCCGGTTTTTTGTGAGCATCTGTTTATTGAAGGAAAGTGGCGAGGCATATGCCTGCTACTTTCGGCAGATTATGGGCTTGTTCTACGATCCCAAACTGCCATAGGCAATTAGAAAATCACCTGCAGATCCTGTTGTTCGCCAATCAATCTTATAGAGATAATACTCCTTGCTGCTGTACCCTGTCGGTCGGAAAAATGCAGGATTCCATTAATCATCGCTGGTAATCATGCGGTCATTGCTTTCCCCTGGCGGTACCATCGGGTAAACATTTTGTTCTTCTTTCACATTGAATTCCATGAGTACAGGCCCAGGGGTGTTCAGACTTTGCTGGATGATTGCTTCCGCTTCCTGGGAAGTGCTCGCTCGCAAGCCAGTGACACCGTAGGACTTAGCGAAGGTGACGTAGTCCGGCGATGAAATTTGGACGGAGGAGTAGCGCTTTTGATAAAATAATTGCTGCCATTGCCGAACCATACCGAGGTATCCATTGTTCAATATGGCAATTTTGATCGGCAAATTATAGTCGACGGCAGTCATCATTTCCTGCAAATTCATCTGAAAGCTTCCATCACCCGTAATGCATAATACGGGTCTAGAGGGATCAGCGATTGCGGCTCCTATGGCAGCGGGGAAGCCGAAGCCCATTGTACCAAGGCCTCCTGAGGTTATGAAACGCCGCGGGCGAGCGAATTTATAGTGATGGGCAGTCCAGATTTGATGCTGTCCGACATCCGTAGCAACAATAGACTTACCCTGTGTATGCCGATCCAGAAGCGAGATAACCTCGCCCGGACTTAACAGTCCCTCTTCATTAGAATAATAGGGAACCTTCTTGGGCCATTCCGTTGCTTCGATTAACCAAGACGATGGATTTCTGCGGCTCCCAGCCAAAGGCAGCAAGCGGTTTAACAGCTCGCGGATATCGGCGGTTATACCTATTCCTGCCGGGATATTTTTATTTAATTCCGCACTATCAATATCAACGTGAATTTTCAATGATTCTGGCGAAAACGATTGAGCCTTACCTGACACGCGATCATTAAATCGCGTTCCGAGACAGAGCAAGAGGTCTGCTCGGTGAACCGCCCGATTGGCAGCAAATGTTCCATGCATGCCGACCATTCCCAAATACCAGGGATGCCTTGCCGGGAAGGCGCCGATTCCCATCAAAGTGCTTACGACGGGTATGCCTGTTAGTTCTACTAGAGAGAGCAGCGCCTCGGTAGCTCCAGAAGAAATGACGCCACCCCCGGCGAGAATGACTGGTCGCTGCGCCTGCATGATTGAATCCCAAACCTGGGCAATCTCTTCTTCTATGATCGGCGGAGCCGATTGATAGCCGCGGATATTCAGATGTTCAGCAGGCAAGAGCCCGCCTGTTGTTGCCGTCATCACATCCTTGGGCAGGTCGATAAGAACAGGGCCTGGTCTTCCCGTAGAGGCAATATGAAACGCTTCCTTGATGATGCGCGGCAGCTCTGCCACGTTCCTGACCACATAGTTATGCTTAGTAACATCCATGGTCATTCCGTAAATGTTCACTTCCTGAAAGCTGTCACGCCCAATTAATTGGGTGGATACTTGTCCCGTCAAGATGACCAGCGGAACGGAATCCATGAATGCATTGGCGATTCCTGTAATCGCGTTGGTTGCTCCCGGGCCGGAGGTGACCAGTGCGACCCCAGGTCTGCCCGTTACTCGGGCATAGCCGTCCGCTGCATGGATGGCTGCCTGCTCGTGCCGAGTTAATATATGCCGAATATCGGGGCAGTCGTACAGCACATCATAAATAGGGATGACCGCTCCGCCGGGGTAACCAAAGATCGTGTCTACTTTCTCTTCTATTAGACATTCCAGCAGCAATTGGGCACCGATGGATGGAGCTTGCCGGATCGTACTATTTTCTCTCATCAAGATCCCTCCAGTTTGTTATTTTGACCATTTTACTGCGATTCACGAACCACGGAAGTGACCCCGGTCATAGAGGGACGATGCGGATATAGAAAAAGGAGAGCAGCAGCCCTCCCCGATGAATGGATTTATTAGTTTTGTATTTGATGCGAAATTATGCTCTGCTTTGGCTGATTACGCCGCTTAACATTTTCATTCCGCCGTACAAAGTGTAGAAGAAGGAATCAGGTGCATGAAGCGAGAAGGAAAGGTATTGCTTCGGATCGATGCCAAGCATTTTTTCAAATAGGGCAGCGGTATCATAGGCATAGAAGCAGAAGTAAGTATATTGAAACTCCGGCATTTTCTCTGCAATCGTTACAATCTCATCAGCGTATAAATTAACATTGTTTCCAGCCTCAGCAATCATAGTTAGTGCATCGTCAAGCTCTAGAGAGATTTGGATTTTCTTCTCGTCGAGGACTGTAATATTGGCCACTTGACAACCCTCCTGCCAGTATTAAATTTTGCCGATTCTTACCTGAAAGGTAGTTGGCCCTTGTTCAATATAATCCCATGTAAATTTACCCGGATGCATAGATTCAAACTGAAAGCGAAGAGGCACAGGGTCATGATCATTGATAAGAAGCATGGCTTCACCTTGCTCTAAGTCGTTGAATGCGGCAAAAATCGTCTTATGCTTCAGTTGCGGCGGATATTCAGTTGCATTAACTGTCGTCTTAATATTGTTCATGCTTAATTCCTCCTGTAATTAAAATTTGATGTGTTTGCGATCATTATATCAATTCAGCATGATGACATTGTGATACAAATCACTTGTTATATAAAACTATAATGCTCTAAAACTAGGTACTTAGTAGGTGTTTTGTTCCAATAACACGAAAAACGACTTATTTAGACAATCTTCGACAAAGGATATAATGGTTAGAAGTTAAAAGAAAGGAGGAATTAACAGTAATACCCATAATCCCAATCGCATCTAGGAGGTTTTTTCATCAATGAAACGGAGTGTGGCTATATTATTATCCAGTGCCATCGCATTATCCATTTATTCAGCGATGCCAGCGGCGACAACAGCGGCTGCGTCCCAGCAAAGTGCTGCGCAGTCAGGTTTGATTGAGGCAGGAGTCAATTTACGGGACAAGCCCTCAATGTCTGGAAAGGTTATTGGCTTTTTGAAGAAAGGTACAGCGGTTCAAGTCCTGGAGGAAAGCAACGGTTATTTCTATAAGGTGAAAGATGCCAAGGGAAAGACCGGTTATGTCAGCGCAGCTCCTAAATATATCACGGTTCAAGGTACAGCAACGAAACCAGAGGCTTCAAACGAATGGAGCGGCCGCGTCATCTACGGAGTGAATCTGCGCAGCTTGCCTTCCACATCGGGCAAGGTTATCAAAATGCTGAAGAAGGGCACCCGTGTAACCATTTTGGAAGAAAGCAACAAATCATTTTATAAAGTAAGAACCGATGAAGGACTGACCGGATATGTCAGCTCATCGAATAAATATATGGAAATTAGCGGGGAACCAGCGTCTCAGCCGTCTGTTCCAGCGAACATCAAGGAGCAGGTAGATCAAGTTATCCGAACGGGAAAGAAGTATTTGGGGACTCCCTACGAATTTGGATCCAACCGGAATACGACAACTACCTTTGACTGCTCTGATTTCGTGAGACATATTTATAAAGAGGCTTTGGGAATTACATTGCCGTCCGACTCCCGGAAGCAGGGCGCCTGGATCAAGGAGAACAGTCAGCCGGTCTATCGCATAAGTGATCTGAAGGCAGGCGATCTTGTCTTCTTTATGAGCTACAAAGGCTCATCCGCTTCAGCTTATAAAGGGATTGACAAGAACAGCGAACGGATCACGCATGTTGCCATGTATATCGGAGACGGCCAACTGCTGCAAACCTATTCCGTCAAATCCGGCGGCGTCCGAATCGATAAGCTAAGCGGTTCATGGGAACACCGCTTCTTATTCGGTGGAAGTGTGTTACAATAATTTTCCTTTCACCGTTTTTAACTCAAAATCGCTCCGCAGAACTTAGGGAATCCCTTTGTTCGGCGGAGCGATTTCGTGCATCATAGGTATATCCTGTGTTATATATTAGCTATAGTCTGGAACGTAGTTTGGCACCATAATCCAGGCTTTGCCCAGCCAAGTGTATATTTCTACCCAATCGTCGATGACTTGACCGGTTGGATGTACAAATTGAGGAGCAAGGGCACTCAAAACGTCTCCCTTCGGATTACTATACAAATTAGTAATGCTCATTAATTCAATAGGATTCGGGGCAATCACGGTTTCGCCAATCTGAATGATCGGCTCCTCAAGAGTCGGTAGCGGTGTCACTGTTTCTGCCTCATCTTCTGCTGCTGCGGCAGCGGTAGCCAGAGCGGCGGAGACAAGTAGGGAAGCGGTAATAGCTGCAAATTTTTTCAATCGAAACTCCTCCTTGAATATATTTGGTTGTATCTTGTTCGTACTTATGTAATAAACAATCAAGCAACTTAAGAATCATTTAAAATGATAGTTTTTAATAAATGAATGGAAGGAGAGACACGAGTGTGAGAAAAAAGCGGTCTAACTTGGGATTGCGGCTGCTCCTGTTCCTGCTGATATTAATATTTCTCGCGGCAGCTGCGATATGGTACATACGACCGGAGCGTACGCTGGATATGAATTACTCGGAAATACAGTGGAAGGACAAGCTTGTTGGGATGATTGAAACTCGCAAGCCGGAAATTGTAATCACTGAGGAAGAGTTCAATCATTTGGCCAAGAAGAAGCTTGCTGAGGCATTAAGGAGTCAAGAGCATCCCGTAGCGATCACCGGAACACAGTTGCAGTTCTCGGGCAACCAGCTTACAGTTCATCTCAATGCCGCATGGGGTCCTATGGAATTCGGCGCAGCGGTTCAGTATGCCATGGAATATTCAGCTAGGAAAGTAGTTATCACTCCTGAGGCCGTGAAGGTGAAGGATCTGTCTTTATCTCCGGGCTTGTTCGGGCTGGAGCAGATAGAGATCGACCCGGGCCCTTATTTGCCCGATCCCGTTACGGTAAAGGGTATGGTCTTCCATGATCGGCAAATCACGGTCAAGCTTACGCTGGACTGGCTCGAAATTGCCAAGTATTTATCTTCTTACTAACAATAAAGGCGGCCTTCGCAGAAGAGCCGCCTTTATTGATTCTAACCTTTTACCTAACTCATTGGCATAATCTATATGATGTAGTTCTGGATGGCTTGCCAGTTAAAGTGAACGGCTGCGTCCAGTAAAGAGAGAGATCACGAATAATACTAGGAAGATGAAGAATAGCACTTTAGCGATTGAGGCTGCGGCAGCTACAATGTTAAAGAATCCGAAAATTCCTGCAATGATGGCTACCATCAGAAAAATAACTGACCATTTCAACATGAGAATCACCTTTCCTTCATAGTAAAATAGTGTAGTATGAAGCTTAAAGCGACATAGGTGCAACCTGTGTAAAATGACCTATGCGGGAGGGATTGCAAATTTGGTGCTCCGTCGCTTGTAGTTGTCATTAACCGGGGGAAATCCGGATGAAACAGGAGGAAAACTTTCGAGAAATGTCGGAACAAAGGCGTTGTTTCGCCCCGAAAAACCAAGGGTAACTAAGGAGTAGCGACTCCGAAGTCAGGACAGGAAAGAGAGGGAATGATATGATTTGGCAAATAAGTGTGGCACTCATCGCGGTAGCATTTGTAGTACTAGTCATATTCCTGGTGAAAACTTTGAAGGCAGCGGAGAAGTCTCTGGATAAAACGACCCAGACGCTGCAGGAAATCCAGAAGACGGTGGATGAGCTTAGCTATGAAGTTAAACAGGTCGTTAGACAGGCTAACAGCATTACCGAGGATGTCGAGCATAAGATGAAGCAGCTCGATCCCGTATTGGAATCCGTAAAAAACGTTGGAGACGTGCTGAATGAAGTGACGCTTGCCGCCAAGCAGGTATCGACGTCGCTGATCGGAAGAATGAAGAAAACCTCACATAAAGCAGCAAGCAAGACTGGGGCGGAACAAATTGTACGGGAAGAACATCCGATTGACCGCTCCATGCATACTTATGGCTCGACCTATGATCACGCTGCAGCTTCTAAGTCAGAGCCTGGTTGGATGAAGTGGGTGGACATCGCTTCCGGCGTATGGCATAAATACCGGTCGTAAATTCATGAAAAAGGATCGGATCGGCAAGTCTCCAGAAAGAGGTGAGAACGATGCTGAACATCATGTTACTGCTTGTACTCCTTACTGCTGCAAGTCAAAATCCGGCAACCGTGGACAGCGTTCCGCAGCTTTCTACGAAGCTTGCCCTTTCGCAGCAATCCTCTTCTGAACGATCCATGCTAGGTGAAGACAAAGAATCTTTACCGATCGGCGAGTTTCATTCTATGGGCGACGTGACTTTGTACGATGATCGGGAAAGTGTCGTCCGAAAGAAAGGGAAACCGTTATCGGTCAATAAAAATGTTTATTCCGGTTATACCGAATATCAGTATAAGGATATTACGGTCGGCTTGTACGAGGATATGGTTTATTACGTGCATATCGATGCATCCCCCGAGAAAATCAAGGTAAATGGAAAGTGGCTGGTTCTGCATAAGCAGGAGCTTAAGCAGGCCTTCGGCGAGCCAGACTTTGAGGCGGAAGACGGGGATGTGTACATCCGTGATCTGGCGGCTATCAAAATATATCGTGATCCTGCAACGAAAGCGATTGTGGGCGTGGACTTGTTTGATACGATTGCATTTTAAGACCTCGTACAGAAGGTCAAGTAATCATGTTTCAAGTCGTTAAGAGAAGGGTAATTACAGCCATAGCGACAGAGAAGGATAGGATTTCATAATAGACAAAGGAGAGTGCTGACGATGAGTATGACGGATAAGAAGAAGTCTTATGCCAAGGTTGTGCAGAACGGGGTTCAGGCGGTAGAAGCTGTTAACGAGCTGCGAGCTGCCGGGTATGTAAGAGATCATATCTATGTTCTCGCTCATGACCAGGATCGTACAGAACGAATTGCAGACACATCCGATGCTAAGGAAATCGGTATTAAGGAAGAAGGCGTCTTTGATGCCATTGCCAACTTGTTCCGTTCGCGGGGCGACGAATTGCGTGCTAAAATAGTTTCGCTTGGATTTACAGAGACAGAGGCTGCCTTTTATGAGAAGGAACTGGATCTCGGCAAAGTGCTTGTGATCGCAAGATATACAGCGTAAATGAACGGGAGCTTCCAGCCTGATACTATAATCTTAAACCATAGATAAGGAATGGGGAAACTGCACTCCCCCATTCCTTATCTATGTTTATTAAGATAGAGTAGTAGCTATAGTTGAAAAATTCAGCTTTAATGCGAGGAGAAATCAATGAAAATATTAATTGTGGATGATAATCCAACAAATATAATCATCATTAGAGAAATCTTGAAGAAAGAAAATTATAGAAATACAACGGCGGCATCCTCAGCCGCAGAGATGTTCCAGCAGTTGGGGATTCAGGAGGATAATGCCGAGCTAATGCCCGGTTCGTCGGATATTGATTTGATACTGCTTGATATGATGATGCCGGAAATGGACGGCATAACCGCCTGTCGCGTCATTCAGCAATATGAGGGGCTTAAAGATATTCCGATTATTATGGTTACTGCCATAGGGGATTCGAAGAAACTCGCCGAAGCGCTGGACGCCGGTGCGGTTGACTATGTGACCAAGCCGATTAATAAAGTGGAGCTCATGGCGAGAATACGGCTGGCGCTAAGGCTAAAGCAGGAGAAAGATTGGCATAAAGAGAGAGATCAGCGGATTCAGGAGGAATTGAAGCTGGCTGCCTTAGTGCAAAATGCAGTTCTTAGCTCAGCTCTTGAAGACCCGCTATTCGAAATTGACGCCCTATACAAGCCGTCCTTTGAGCTGGCTGGAGATCTGTATTCATGGTATCCGCTCGGTGAGGGGAGATACGGCATTATATTACTGGACATGATGGGACACGGAATTTCCTCGTCCTTATTTTGCGTGTTCATCGCTTCTGTCCTTAAGGATACGGTCAGCACCTACGTGGAGCCTGAAAAAGTCGTGCAGGAGTTAAACCGGCGCTTTAATCAGCTCCATATCGAGAACCAATTGGTTCAGTATTATTTTACGGCGATCTATCTTGTCGTCGATACGAAGCATAAGAAGATCGATTATGTGAACGCCGGTCATCCGCCTGCATTGTTTTTCCAAAGCGAAGGAGAGGTGCTCAGACTAGAAACGGTATGTCCGCCCGTCGGCTTGTTCGACAAGATGGAGACAGCGACCCATACGATTACTTATGAAGGGGAAGGCCATCTCGTGCTGTATACCGACGGATTGATGGAGGTTATGGATGGAACGCAAGAGGAGCAGATCGAGTTTTTGGAGCAGACTTTAAGCGGAAGCCATATGTTGGACAAGGATATGATGCAGCGTCTATTTTTTGATGAAGGGCAGCCGCAGGAGCGGGAGGACGATAAATGTCTCGTATGGATTAGGCTCAAAGAAGGAGAGGGAAGCGCATGAAGATCAGGAGCAAGTTAATTATCGGCTTTAGTTCACTTCTAATCATTATGCTGGTGCTAACATTCGTCAGTTATGATCGGATGCATTTTATGAATGCTCAGCTGAAGAATGTGTATTCGGAAGGCTACTTGAAAGTTAAGGCCTCTACCGACATGCGCGGCGATGTGAACGATATTGCTCGAATCTTCACGAATATGGTGCAGGTGAGGAATCAGGACTATATCGTTCAGGAGCGAAACAAGCTGGAGAAGAAAGGGGAGTCGGCGAAGCAAAATCTGCAGTTTCTGCAGGACAGCTTGGTCACCGGCGAAGATCGCCAAATTATTACGCTGATTGAGGAAGCGACCCTGGACTTCGAAGGTTACCAAGCCCGGCTTTTGACGCTGCTGCTTAATGGAGAATATGACAGAGCCAATGACTATCGGATTTCCTCTGGTCAAGGTATTCAGGATCACTTGCTAAATACGTTGAATGAGCTGAGAGATTACTTGGATATCCAAATTGAAGCAGAAATAAATAAGGCTAACCAAGCGTACGAGAGCTCAATCCAGATAACGATTGCTACAATGGCAGTCGGTCTCTTGCTAGGATTAGCGATCGTACTGTGGGTGCTGCCGAGCATTACTAAGGGATTTAATATCGTAAACAGCATGATCAAGCATTTCGGCAAGGAGCAATGGGATGATATTAGATCCATCCCGGTGCAATCCAAAGATGAAATCGGCAGTGTAGCGCAGGTATTCCAAGAACTGACGGAGGATCTTCGGGAGAAACAAGACCTTGAGAAGAAGTTCATGCAGCAGCAGAAGGATTTGACTTGGGTCAACTCTAATTTAGCGCGGATTACCGAACTGCTTCATGGCATTAATTCACTGGAGCAAATATCGCAAATGTTTATTAACGAGTTTACTCCGATCCTCGGGGGCAAGGTGGGTGCTGTCTATATCCGGAAAGAGGCCGAAAATCCGGATGAGCTGCATTTGGCAGGAGCCTATGCCAAGGTCGGGGAGTTGGAGTCACCAGCGATGTTCAAAATCGGTGAAGGCCTCATTGGCCAAGTGGCTCTGGATCAGAAGCCGTTATCGTTGAAAGATACGCCGTCTAATTACTTATCCGTACGCTCTGCCCTGGGGGAAGCCAAGCCTTCGCATGTTCTGATTTTTCCGATCTTATTCGAAGATGAATTGCTGGGCGTTGTTGAGTTGGCGAATCTGGATCAATTTACGCCGCTGGAAGAGCAGCTGCTATCAGAGTTGACGATCAATTTAGGCGTCGTACTAAATAACGTGAACCGCAGGCTGCGGGTCGAAGAGCTGCTGCGTGAATCGCAGGCTCTGACAGAAGAACTGCAGGTACAATCGGAAGAGCTCCAGACACAGCAGGAGGAGCTTCGCCGTTCCAATGAAGCCATGGAGAAGCAAACAGCGGCTTTGAAGCGTTCCGAAGAGCTGCTGCAGCGGCAGCAGGAGGAACTGGAGCACTACAATACCGAGTTGATTGCCAAGACTCGTGCCCTTGAAGAACAAGTGCAGGAAGTCAAGGAGAAGAATGAAGAAATCGAGAAAACGAAAGATGAATTAGAGCGTCATGCATCCCAACTTGCTGTGACGAGTAAATATAAGTCGGAGTTTTTAGCGAATATGTCCCATGAACTGCGCACGCCTCTTAACAGTTTACTTATTTTGTCACAGCTGCTTTCGGAGAATAAAAGTAATAATTTGACGCCTAAGCAGGTGGAATACGCTCATACCATCCATATGTCAGGCACGGATTTACTGAAAATGATCGATGAGATTCTCGATTTATCGAAGGTAGACGCGGGCAAGATGGAAGTGAACGAGGAACAGGTCGACATTGAAGAGCTGGAAAGGTTCGTGGAGCATAATTTCCGGCCCGTGGCGGAGAGCAAAGGGATCGGGCTGCGAATTGAAGTCAGTCCAGAGGTGCCGGAGCGCATTACGACCGATGGACATCGGGTGAAGCAGGTATTGCGTAATTTGCTCTCTAATGCCTTTAAATTTACGAATGAGGGAGAGGTCGCGTTCTTGGTCAAGGCGGCTTCCCCGGACGAGCTTCCAAGTTATTTGGAGCATAATCGCGATTATTTGGCGCTAACCGTCAAGGATACCGGAATTGGCGTGCCTAAGGATAAGACGGATTTGATCTTTGAAGCCTTTCAACAAGTGGACGGAACGACGAGCCGTAAATATGGCGGAACGGGCTTGGGGCTGTCGATCAGCCGTGGGCTGTCCGCTCTTCTTGGCGGCGGAATCGCTTTGGAAACCAAGGAAGGGGAGGGCAGCAGCTTTACGCTCTACCTGCCTAAGGAAGCCGGCTCCAAGTTGTTTGGAGCTAACAGGGAGGCGGCTGCTACATCTACTGCGGCTATCGGAGCGCAAATGAGGCAGGGAGCCTACGCGCTGCCTGTACCGGCAGATGATCCAGTTCCTGTATCCAATCCAATTGATGATGACCGGGAAGCTATTGAAACAGAGGATAAAGTGCTGTTAATTATCGAAGATGATGTTGTATTTGCCAAAATCCTGCTCGAGATGACCCGTAATCATGGCTTTAAAGGACTTGTAGCCGTACAGGGGGACGAGGGACTGCGGCTTGTTCGTCAATATTTGCCGGATGCGATCATTTTGGATATTCAGCTGCCGGTAATGGACGGCTGGTCGATTCTTAATGAACTAAAAAGCGATGCTAAGACAAGGCATATTCCCGTGCATGTCATCTCCGTTGTGGATGACGTGAAACAGGGATTAATGATGGGAGCCATCGCCTACCTGCGCAAGCCATCCTCCCGGGAGCATCTCGAAAGGGCCTTTACCTATATCGAGTCCTATACGGAGAAGAGCCTGAAGCAATTGCTCGTTGTCGAAGACGACGAAATTCAGCAAAAGTCTATCATCGAATTGATCGGGCACGATGATGTAGCAATCACGGCTGTATCCACAGGGGCAGAGGCGCTTCAAGAGCTGCGCATGAAGCATTATGATTGCATGGTGCTTGATTTAATGCTGACGGATATGACCGGGTTCGAATTGCTCGACCAAATCCGTGATGATGAGAATTTGAATGATTTGCCGATCATTATTTATACTGGCAAGGATTTGGATTCTAAAGAAGAGACTAGGCTGCGTAAGTATGCCGAATCGATTATTATCAAGGACGTGAAATCACCGGAGCGGCTGCTGGACGAGACGACGCTGTTCCTACACCGCGTGGAGGCGAACCTCCCGGAGGACAAGCGGAAGATCCTCCAGAAGCTGCATAACAAGGAGGAATTGTTTGAAGGCAAGAAGATTTTGCTTGTCGACGATGACGTACGCAACGTATTCGCTCTCTCCAGCGTGCTTGAAGGCTACAGGATGAACGTTGTATATGCTGAAAATGGCAGAGAGGCGCTTGAAGTCTTAGATGAACAGGGGGATTTTGACCTGATTCTGATGGATATGATGATGCCGGAAATGGATGGTTATGAAGCGATGCGTCGCATTCGCGAGAAGCCGGAGTTTGCGAAGCTTCCTATCATTGCATTGACCGCCAAGGCGATGAAAGAGGATCGCTCCAAATGCATTGAAGCTGGTGCCTCCGATTATGTGAAGAAGCCGATCCAAACGGATCAATTACTCTCATTAATGCGCGTTTGGTTGTATTCGTAAGCAGATTTGCGGGGTAATAGTATTTATAGAGGTAGTAATATGTATTTATATTGGAAAGTGGAGTTGAACACATGTCATCCAGTGATTTCATAGATTTAGAAGAGGATATGCCTTACGATGCCAGCGAAAGCGAGCGGGAGAATATTGAGATTGAGCTGCTGCTGGAGGGGATTCATCGGCTTTACGGATACGATTTCCGAAATTATGCCGTTCCCTCCTTGCGCAGAAGAATATGGCATCATGTCCATTCCGAGCAGTTGAAGACGATATCCGGGTTGCAGGAGAAAATTTTTCATGACCGGGATTGCTTTGAACGCTTTGTCTACAATTTGTCTATCTCCGTGACGGAAATGTTCCGTGATCCGAACCTGTTTCGGGTATTTCGGGAAAAGGTAATCCCTATGCTCCGAACCTATCCCTATATTCGTATTTGGCATGCCGGCTGCTCCACGGGAGAAGAGGTATATTCCATGGCTATACTGCTTCATGAGGAAGGCCTCTATGACAAAGCCCGCATTTATGCTACCGATATGAATGACCGGTCTTTGCAAATGGCCAAAGAGGGGATCGTCGGTATTCAAAAAATGAAGCAGTACACGAAAAATTACTTGGAGGCGGGCGGAACTCGCTCGTTCTCCGAGTATTATACAGCGAAATATAACTCGGTTATTTTCCAGCCTTTTTTACGCAAAAACATCATTTTTTCCGAACATAACTTGGCCACAGATCGATCCTTCAATGAGTTTAATGTCATATTTTGTCGTAATGTGATGATTTATTTTGATGAAACGCTGCGAAATCGTGTTCATGGCCTTTTTCACGAAAGCTTGAGTCATTTTGGCATACTTGTGCTTGGGGCTAAGGAATCAATTCATTTTACGGACTTCACGGACAGCTACGAGGCATTGGATCGTGAAGAGAAAATATATCGAAAGATCAAATGATCTTTTGACAGTATGATTGGCAGGAGGATTTCATGGGGGTTGAAGAACCGATTCACATTTTGTTGGTAGACGACCGTCCTGAGAATTTAATGGCCCTGGAAGCTGTGCTGGGTAGCGAGCAGTACAAGCTTGTGATGGCCACTTCGGGTCAAGAGGCGCTCAAATATTTGCTTAAGGATAATTTTGCGGTGATTGTACTCGATGTGCAGATGCCCGGAATGGACGGGATTGAGACGGCCAAGCTAATCAAGGCACGCGATAAGACGAAGGATATTCCGATTATTTTCATTTCGGCAAACAGCAAGGATGCCGAGCATTTATTCGAGGGCTATTCAGCGGGAGCCATCGATTATATGGTTAAGCCGTTTATTCCGCAAATTTTAAAATCGAAAATCGATGGCTTTGTCGACATGTACATCACGAATCAACGCCATAAAACTCAGAGCATGCTGCTGCAACAGAAGACCCAGGAGCTGGAGCGGATCAATGATGAATTGGTGCAGGCCAAGGAAGCAGCGGAGATTGCCGCGAAGGCCAAGACAGAATTCCTAGCCATGATGAGCCATGAGATCCGTACTCCGATGAACGGTGTCATTGGCATGATAGATTTATTGCTTGAGACCGAACTGCAGGAAGAGCAGAAGGAGTATGCGGAGATTATTCGTAATAGCGCGAACACATTAGTGACGATTATTAATGATATTCTCGATTTCACCAAGATGGAATCCGGCAAGATGGAGCTGGAGGAAAGCCCGTTTGAACTGCGGGCCGGAATCCAGGAGGTATTCAATCTGTTCTCCATGGATGCGAACCGGAAAGGGCTGGAACTCGTATATTTCATGGATGACAGCATTCCGCAAATTTTATATGGGGACATGGGACGAATACGTCAGGTGCTGATTAATTTGATCGCTAATGGGATTAAATTTACCGACCAGGGCGGCATTTATTTAGTCGTATCGGCCGGTAACGACACGGATGAGAAGGATAACCTCCTGCTGGAATTCACGGTAAAGGATACAGGGATTGGCATTGCTCCCGATAAAGTAGACAAGCTCTTCAAACCGTTCTCCCAATTGGATTCGTCCATGACGAGAAAATATGGCGGAACCGGCTTAGGCCTCGCTATTTGCCAGACGCTAGTGCAACTGATGGGCGGCGATATTCGGATCGAGCCCCAGGAGGAGAAGGGGGCAACCTTTACTTTTTCGGTGCAGGTGCGTAATTATGCAGAGGAGGATGAAGTGTCGTATTATTGCCCAGGCGTTTCGGCAGAAGGGCAGTCTCTGCACACGGATCGGATGCTCGTCGTCGATGATCATCCGATCAATCAGCGTCTTATGGTCAGCATGCTGAATAAGCTGGGCTATGAAGCCGACGTAGCGGAAGATGGTGCCCAAGCTGTGCAGATGGCTTTAGAAGGAGAGGGCTATTCATTTATTTTCATGGATTTGCAAATGCCCGTCATGGATGGACTCGAGGCGACGAGGCGGATTCGTGACGCTCATCATTCGGGACCGTCGCCTGTCATTATCGCGATGACCGCAAATATAATGGAGGGGATCAGAAGCAAATGCCTGAAGGCGGGAATGAATGATTATATCAGCAAGCCAGTGAAGCTCAGTTCCGTAAGAAAAATGGTTGCTAAGCACATCAGCGGGTCAGTCCATGGATCTATGAAGCATTTCCCAGAGACATATCAAGAGAGTGTGGTTGATTCATAAGTAGTTCGTTTGGGTTATGAATAGAGAAAACATTTTTCAGGAGAGAGTGTCTATGAATACAAATAAGAATGATAAGTTTTCAGCTATGTCACAATTGGAGAATGGCACTTGCACGGTGTATTTACGAGGTGAGCTGGATTTGTCTGTAGCTCCGGATTTCCGCCAGGTGATGGAACCTCTCGTCGGAGACGAGGCACTGCATCTGATCATCAACATGAAGGACTTGAAATATATCGATAGTACGGGCATCGGAATTCTGTTGTCTATTCTAAAAGCAAGACATGGCATGAAGGCCGAATTCCTGGTAAAGGAAGTGCCAGAGCAAATTCAGAAGCTGTTTGACATGACCGGGATTGCCAAGTTTTTTGCCGCACAAGAGAATTCCCAATAGGAAAGGATCGAAGTAAGAATGAAAGACGAAGTTCAGAGAGTGGTTATTAGTTTGCCAGCGACTGCGGAATATGTGGATATCGTCAGATTGAATCTTTATGGTGTGGCCTCAAAAATCGGGTTTTCCTATGAAGAGATTGAAGACATGAAGGTTGCAGTGTCGGAAGCCTGTAACAACTGTGTGCTGTATGCGTACAAGCATAAGCCAGGAATAATGGAAGTTACCTTTGAAGTGCATGAGGATGCACTATCGATTGCAGTGAAAGATGAAGGGGAGAGCTTTGACTCTTGGGGCAAGACAGCAGATCGGGCAGCGTTACACGATAAGGAATTGAGCGAAGCTCAAATTGGCGGACTCGGCTTTTATCTAATGGAGGCGCTTATGGATGACGTGAGCGTAGAGAGCGTTTCCGGACAAGGAACTAAGGTAGTCCTGACTCGCCGGCTCGTTAAGAGCGAGGAGAAAGTATGAGTGACAAAATGACTCCCCCCGAGTCTTTGAATGAATCAACCAGCCTGATCTGGAAATATCAGCAAACGAAAGACAACGAGATCGCGACAGTTCTCATTCAAAAATATGAGCCGATGGTCAAGATGGCCGCAGGTAAAATTGCTCGCAACCGTCCTGATTTATATGAGGATTTATATCAGGTTGGCCAAATGGCGCTGATCCGGTTACTGCAGCAATATGATATTGAACTGGGCATCCCATTTGAGCCTTACGCTATGAAAAGCATGATCGGGCACATGAAGAATTTTCTGCGGGACAAGTCTTGGTACATCCAGGTGCCGCGCCGCATTAAGGAGAAGGGTGCTCTCGTCCAACAGGCGATTGACGAGCTTACCGTAAAACTGGAACGTTCTCCGGACGTGAAGGAAATCGCTGAATATTTGGATCTCTCGGTCGAGGAAACGGTCGAAGTGCTCGCCGGCCGGGAATGTTATCATTATGTATCTCTCGATTCTCCACTGTCTCAGGACGAAAGTGCGGCAACGCTTGGCGAGTTGATTAGTTCGGAAGCTAATGACTATGATACCGTGGAGAAGCGAATGGATTTGCAGCAAGCACTTAGCCAGTTAAAGGAGCAGGAGCAGCAGGTTCTGCTGCTGGCCTTTCAAGAGGGACAATCTCAGCGTGCGATTGCTCAGCAACTGGGGGTATCGCAAATGAGCGTTTCCCGGATTCAAAAACGTGCGACCGAAAAGCTGAAGCAGATTATGTCAAACGCTAATTTATATTAAGCGGTTGCAACCATTTCAATTTATTTGCCGAAAAGGCGCGCATTCTTCCTAGAGGAACAGCGTGCCTTTTCAATGAGGGGGGACGAAGTTTGGAATACGAGAAACATGGGCAGCGCATTATCGCAGTTGATCAGGGATGGAGCTGGCACGATCTTGAATTCGAAAGCTTGGCCGATTCAATCCTCCATAAGCTTCGTCAGGATGTCCCTGACACTGAGGAATGGCTGGACATTATACCTTCTGTGGATACGAATTATTTATCGGTACGTTTTCCCGACGGAAAAAAACCGATTATATTTGGCTCGCTTGTCTATTCCGTAGAGGAGGAAATGCAGGAAATCGAGGACTGCGTGCACATCCACTTTTTTGTGAATCAAGATCGCTTTATAACGCTCAACCTGGATGCTCACACCCGGGAAAGAATGCATATGCGCGAAAAAATGACGATGCTGCACGACTGCAGGCTGCCGATCGAAGGGATGTTCGTATTGATCCGCACGATCCTGCACTATATTCATGTCGGCATGGATCGCTTTGAGAAAAATCTGCGTAAAGTCGAAGAAACGATGAAGAAGCACAACAAAAAGCATTTAATGGATCAAATTTTAACTTCGCGCTTTGAGTTGCTATATTGGTCGAATTTATTCATTCCTTTCCAGGAAATCGTGACGGCTGCACAAGAGGCCTATTTGGAGGAAGAACTGGAGCATAGCGCTTATTTCAGACGACTGATATTCCGCACCGAGCGAATGAACGTATTATTCAGGCATTATGAGAAGGAAATCGATACGCTAATTTCGATTGACGAGGCAGTTTCTGCCTTTCGCGGCAATGATATTATGAAGACGCTGACTATTATGACGGCCATCTTTACCCCGGCTACGGTGATCGGAGCCATATGGGGCATGAATTTCGATTTTCTGCCTTGGGTAAAAACCGGAATGACCGGCTTCTTGATTATTAGTTCAATTACGATTTTCAGCACCTTGGCCTTCTATCTGTGGATGAATATGAAGGGCTGGACGGGAGATTTGCTGCAGGTAAATAAGAAGGATTCGCATTTGTAGAGGAATAAAATGGAGGAAGAACCTGACGCGAGGAAGGCAGCAGGTTCTTTTGTGTTTTATCGTTATATGATGTAACAGCTTGAGCTATTGTTCCGGATCAGGCTTGAGTCCACGGGCTTCATCCTCGCTATTGGTAGACATTTCGTCCATATCCTCACCGAGCTGTTTTAAATCCTCCATATCGTTGACCATGGAGCCGTTCTCGGCTTCTTGAATGCTTTTATGATCAGGATACTCTCCTTCACGCGCTTCCCTGATTTGTTTCTTCACATACTCCTCTTGTTCCTGTTCCGCATTTTGGGCCATCTATATCATCTCCTCCTAAGTATAGGGCGTTATCCCTAATACACAGTGTGCCGTTAAGGCTTGGATTTAATGTAATCCTGCAGTTCTTTGATATAATCGCCGATCATTGGGACGTCTACGAACAGGCTCAGAATCCAGCCGAGCAGACCAAGGACGACAAAGGTGCCGACGCTGAGGCCGAGACCGCGCGACAGACCGGCCATGAAATTGGTAAGTATTCGCCTTTTTGGGCTGGTATAGTTTTCTAAGATATCTTTAAACTCCGCCTTATCCAGCAAATCCGCGATATAGTCCAATCTCCCGTTCAAACGCTTTACTTCGTGGCGTAATTCAAAGGGATGCTCCTGTGGATCCATAGGTTGAGTGCGCGCCATACGGTACCTCCTTAAAAGTGGTATTGAATAGGCTTTATGCGGTTGAAATATAAGTAGCCAGCTCTTTAGAGCTGGCTACGGCAGGGGACAGCCCCATTATTGCTTCGCTTCATTGATCACGTCGTCGGAGGCGCTCTTTACATCTTCGGCTATATCGGCGGAAGCTTCTTTGGCACTATTGAAAATAGTTCCCGCGCTTGCACTGACCGTCTTGGCCAAATCCGTCGTCTTCTCGGTTACATTTTTAGCGAGGTCGGTTGCTTTCTCGCCTACGACAGTAGCGACTTCTTTCGATTTATCTGTAGCCGTGCTTAGCTTCTCGGATAAATCACTACGCAGCTCGCGTCCAGGTTTTGGTGCGTATAGAAGAGCGGCGGCCGCTCCGAGCAATGCGCCGATCACGAGTCCTTTAGTAAATGTAGAACTGCTCTGAACCGGATGTTCCATTTCTTCTTTATTCATGTTCCATCGCTCCTTATATGTCATTTGTGGTGATTGACAGAATTTATCCTGCTTACTTCCTATATAAACGTCAGGAGGAGGACTGAAACAAAAGATCCAGTCGTTAGGGCTTTCGGAGACGGCGCTGCTTCCCCATGATTTGGCACCTGCAAAGCTGCTGTACTATACTGAAATGGCACGGGTTTATGAAAGGGGATAATAAGAGCGATGGACAGCTTAAGAGATACATTATTGATTGAAGAATATCGCGGAGGCATTCTGGAATGCAGTCATCGCGGATATATTTGCGTGGTTGATGAAGAGGGCCGGATATTTAAGCGTGCTGGCGACCCCAATGCCCAGGTGTTTACCCGCTCTGCTGCGAAACCTATTCAGGCCATTCCGGCAATTCGGGCTGGTATTAAAGAAGCTTATCAGCTGACTGAGGCTGAGATCGCCGTAATGACTGCTTCACATCGCGCGGAGAATGTTCATGTGGATGTGCTGGAGTCCCTGCTCTCCAAGATCGGCGTGGAGGAAGAGGGGCTGGTGTGCGCTCCTAGCTTGCCGTTGGATCGTAGGTCAAGGGAAGTCCTTCTACGGTCGGGAGGAGATCCGCGCAGATTATATCATAACTGTTCAGGTAAGCACTTAGGTGTGCTTGCATATTGTAAAATGAAGGGCTTCGATTTGAAAAATTATCATGAGCCGACACATCCCGTTCAGCAGGAAATTGTTGAAGCATTGGCTTCTCTTGCCGATATTGCGGCGGAAGACATTGGCCGGGGTACTGATGGCTGTGGCTTTCCTGTATTTGCATTGCCCTTATCGGCGTTAGCAACGGCTTATTTGAAGCTGGCTTGCCCCGACCTCATCAAGGATGCCCCTACGGCTGAAGCGGTGTGTAAGATCACCCGGGCAATGAATGCACGCCCGGAGCTGGTCGGAGGGAGCGGCCGCATTGACTCCGTCCTTATGGAAGACGATAACATCATCGCCAAAGGCGGCTTTAAAGGTGTGTATTGCTTCAGTTTGAAGCGGGAGCGGCTGGGGATCGCTTTTAAAGTATCGGATGGTTCGGAGGAAGAATGGGGCAGAATTGTCTTTGAAATATTGCAGCAGCTCGATTATGCGAACGAAGAGCTGCTGCTCAAACTGCAGGAGCAATTTCCGGCCCGCATCCTGAATGACGAGGGCACCCGTGTTGGGTACACGGAGACGGTTTTTGAGCTTGTAGATTAGTTGTCCGCTCTTAGTTCGTAGCTCTTTGGGGACGTACTTTGATTAGTGTTTTTGTGTTAAGGGTAAGAAATATTCACAACCACCCTTCAAAACAATGAATCCAAGTATTGATCTTGATAGAGAGCGAGGAGGATAACGATGATCAAAGTGGTCACCGCTGAGGAACGCCATACTTCGGACAAAGGAGCAATTCATAGCGAATTCAGCTTCTCCTTTTCCGATTATGATGATCCGAGCAATGCTCATTTCGGTTGTTTGCTTGCTTTAAATGACAACGTTGTTCAGCCTGGTCAGGGATTGGCCCCTCATCCGCACCATGATCTTGAGATTGTCACATATGTAGTATCCGGTACGCTGCGCCATGAAGATGATCTCGGAAATAAGCAGGATCTGGCGGCGGGGAGTGTACAGGTAATGAGCGCCGGCGAGGGGATCCGTCATTCGGAGAGCAATCCTTCGGATACAGAGCGTGTGCGTTTTATCCAAATGTGGTTTCTGCCTGCGGAGAGAAATTTGAAGCCTGCATGGGCTAGCGGGTGGTTCCCTTGGCAGGAGCGTGAAGGGGGCTTGAAGCCTCTTGTAGCGCAGCAGCCTCCGAACGGCGGTCTGCGCATCAATCAGGATGTGCAGCTCTTTATTCCGAAATTGAATACCGGGGAAAAGCTGCCGATTCCTTCCCGCGGTGAGCGCCGAACGCATTTATTTATGCTTTCGGGTCACATTGATTTATACTGCGGCAAGCAGAAATTCTCGCTCCGTCCAGGCGATGCAGCCAGAATACGGAATGCCGAAGAATTGACCGTTCGCAGCACCGCCAGTGACGGTGCCGCCGAGTTTATACTGATCGATCTGCCTTAGTGGCAGATTGCTTGGAGAAGGAAATTAAAAAGAGTCCAGCATCCCCGCTTCCTGGTTTTAGCCGGAGCGGGGGTTGGACTCTTTTCCTGTTCCGACAAGCGCCGAGACTAATTGCCTCTAAGTTGGCCGAGTTCTTTGGCGAGTGCCTCCACTTCCGAAATGCTCAGGCGTTCCTTGCTCATGACGATTTCATAAACCTCCAGAATGTCTTCATAACGATCCACATGAAATGCCGAAGCCGACATGGCAGCCCCGGTCGCCATCCTTAATTTCGTCTTTATTGCTTCGATCATATATTCCACATTTTCCTGAGTTTTTTGAGTTAAATCTACCATGATCGTTCATCCTCTCTATAATGTGCTCGTTCTGGCTTCATTGTATTGTATCATGACAGCTCATTCGGTTCTATGTTTTGCGGTGCATGCCCGGTTAGGGTACAATCAAAATACGTTTATACAGGGGGGATGAAGATGAAGTTAAAGGGACAAGGGCTTCATAATGATTCTGCCTTTCGCCAAAGGAAGCTGACAGGCGAGGAATTACCGCAATTTATGCATAGCATTCGCCAAAAGCATCCATTAGACAACGTTACTTTTTTATGTATTGGGACAGATCGCTCCACAGGAGATTCGCTTGGCCCCATCGTCGGCACCCGATTGGAGGAGCTTGGTTTTCCTTCGATTGTAGGTTCGCTTCAGCATCCCTGCGATGCCGATAATTTGGTGTTACGCATGAATACTATTCCTAAGGATCGTGTCGTTATAGCGATCGACGCTTGCTTGGGCATTCCGGCTTCGGTAGGCTCCTACATCGTATCCGGAAAGCCGCTGATTCCAGCAAAATCCGTGGGCGGCGGTTTGCCGGAGGCGGGACACTACAGCATTGCGGCCGTCGTAAACGTAAAAGGCCCAAAGCCTTATTGGACCCTCGGAATGACTTCATTGTACCAGGTCATGCAAATGGCGGATGAAATCGTGCGTGCTGCAGTGAAGGGATTTCATGGATCATAGGCTATGGCAGACTTCATTAATTAGCGGCAGCGTTTCAGAAGAGTAAAATTGGCTTAATTATATATATTCAATACATAGACAAGAAAGAAGGATGAACGATGGAAAAGCTAACGATAAGCGGAACGACGCTTGCATATGAAGATCAGGGCAAGGGAGACGTTGTAGTGCTTTTACACGGTTACTGCGGTAGTTCGGCTTATTGGGAGCAAGTGATGCCGCTGCTAACGAAGCATTATCGCGTCATTGCTCCCGACCTGCGAGGACACGGTTTGTCTGATGCGCCGCTCGGTGCCTATACCCTGGAGCAAATGGCTGATGATGTTGTTGGCTTAATGAAGGAATTGTCGGTTGATAAATATACCCTGCTGGGCCATTCAATGGGCGGATATGTTACATTGTCTCTGGCGCAGCGTTATGCAGGCAGCCTAAATGGGTTTGGCCTGATCCATTCAACGGCTTATCCGGACAGTGAGGAAGCCAAAGAGAAGAGACTGCAGGCGGTGTCGGTAATCGGTACCGAGGGGATTACCCCGTTCGTAGATGGACTAGTGCCGGGTTTGTTTGCACCTGCGAATACTGTTTCTCACGAAGCAGCTTTGGATCGTGTAAAAGAAATTGGCTACAGGACACCCCCGCAAGGGGCTTCTGGAGCAGCTCTGGCTATGCGTGAACGAATCGACCGCAGAGATGTGCTATCCTCTACAACGCTGCCTGTACTGTTAGTGGCGGGAGAGGATGATGCTTTGATTCCGATTGAGCGGACATTTACGACGGAAGGCAGTAATGTTACGAAGGCGGTCATTAAAGGAGCCGGGCATATGAGTATGTATGAGGGTCCTGAACAGCTGGCCGTCGTCATTAATGATTTTCTACGCCAAATCGATAAAGAAGAGGAATAAGATTTCAGACAGATATTTTGGATGGCCATGAGGACGAATATCCAAAGCAAGCATCTAGAGCAAGCATCCAGGCAAGCATCCAGGCAAGCATCCAGAGTGGGTGTCGAGAATAAGTATTCAATGCGGGTATCCTGAACTATATAAATAGCCGGACGTCTCCTGAGAGAATCCGGCTTTATTTGCGTCTGCAATGCGATGTTTCCTTGCGCCGAATGTAATGATTCAAGCGGCGGAAGCTGGAAATGGGGAGCGAAATCATATAAAATCGGTCTCTATACAGTTAATTTTTTGGATAAGTAAATGAAGAGATTGGAAGGGGGCTGTGCGCATGTTCCGAAAAGATTATCTCGTCCGGGCCATCGAAGAGATTACAGAAGCGCTCGGTACTATCTTTGGCTTGAAGCAGCAGAAGAAGCATCCCGAAGCTCTGCAGGAGCTTGAAGATTTGTTTAGAATCCAGTTCCGTTTGAATTCCCTACTGCTCGGCACGCTGTCGCCCAAGGACATTACAGAGTTGTTTCGCAGCGGCGGAATCATTGAGGCGGATAAGCTGCAAACTTTGGCTCGCCTGCTAAGGGAGGAAGCGGATGTTATTCTGGATAGCGGCGATGAGAATGAAGGCAGAATACGGCAGCATAAAGCGCTCCATTTATTTCTGGTGGCTGGGCAGCATGGCGCTGACCCGTCCTTATGGCAATTAGATGAGGAAATCTCCAGTCTCTTGGCTCAACTCAAAGGCCATCCTCTTCATCCGGATACGGAACGGCTGGTATTTAGCTTTGCTGAGGAGAAAGGCAGATATGCTCAGGCCGAAGATGCCTTGTACCGCCTAATCGATCAGCAAGCGATGGGCGTGCAAGAAGGCATTTCCTTTTACGAACGTTTGGCAAGCGTAGATCCGCAGGATCTGGTCGAAGGCGGGCTATCTGCGGCCGAGGTGCAGGAGGGGCTTGTTGAACTGCGTCATCGCTTGTAAAATGACATAATTACCGATAAGGTAGAACAATTATTCGAATAGTGAAAGAGAGTTGTCTAAATTATGGAGTCTTTGCGGAATCTAGTCCATCAACTGGCGGAAGAAGGCATCTTGATCTCTGCTACGCTCAGTCAGCGCCGCAAAGCGGGGGACACTGGCTATACCAAAGTGGTCGTGAAGCCCGTGGAACTGAAGAAGAGCCTGTATTATCAATTGGCGTATCACTATGCCAATAAGGTTACTCATGAGAATATCGAAGCTTCTTTATTCGAGGAACGGATAATGGCGATGTTTGAAGAGACGTTCCGGCAGGGGCTGTTATGTACTGTAGATGCCGACTACCAGGTGTTGATCAGCAAGAAATATAAAGTGTCGATTCTTAAGAAGTCTCCTTCTAAGAAGCCCAGTGCCCTGTCGCATAATCGGCAGAAGCAGTACATCTTGGAAGAGGGAACACCGGTACCGTTCTTGGTGGAGCTCGGGATTATGAATGCGGACGGGAAAGTGTTCGCAAAAAAATACGATAAGTTTCGACAGATCAATCGTTTCCTGGAGATGGTGCAGGATGCTATCCCCCATCTTCCCGAGGATCGTCCGCTAACGATCGTCGATTTCGGCTGCGGCAAATCATATTTAACATTCGCACTGTATCACTATCTGACAGTCCAACAACGCCGGGAGCTGAACATCGTCGGGCTTGACTTGAAAGCCGACGTGATCGAGCATTGCGGGACGTTGGCACGTAATTTAAACTATGATCAACTGCGCTTCCTCGTCGGCGATATCGCCGATTATGACGAATTAAGCCAGGTAGATATGGTTGTCACCTTGCATGCATGCGATACGGCGACAGATGCTGCGTTGGAGAAGGCGGTGCGTTGGGGGGCATCCGTCATTCTATCCGTGCCTTGCTGTCAGCATGAGCTGTTTAAGCAGGTGGACAGCCCTGTACTTGAGCCGCTGCTGTCGCATGGCATTCTCAAGGAACGCTTCTCGGCGCTGGCTACGGATGCGATCCGAGCCAAGCTATTGGATTTGCTCGGTTATAAGACGCAGTTGCTTGAGTTCATCGATATGGAGCATACGCCGAAGAATATTTTGATTCGTGCTGTAAAATCGTCTGGTGCTGATAAAGAGCGGTTGTGGCAGGAATATACCGCTTTTCGCGATTTTCTGAGCGCTGATCCTTACCTGGAGAGAGCGTGCCGGGACTTGCTGCCTCAAGGCTAATGCCCCCAGGAGCTAAGTGATTAGACAAGACTGCTTCGGTTTGCGTAGTTTGAAGTGATCATGTGAGGTCAACACTTAAAGTGTTGGCCTTTTTTATGAGAAAGCACACCCTGTGGTGTTATAACTGTTTATACCTAAGGAACAGACTAACTGTAATTTGTTGTAATTAAAATCGGAAATCTGCAAATGGATAACAAATTAGCTGTATTCGTAGTAACAAAAATGGGATTTCAAGATGAGCCAGATGGAAATTTCTATTTTAAGCCCATGAAATGAAGCTAAATCGGCAATCTGTCTTAATCCATGAACAATAGATACATGAATTCCAATTAAATCTAGTTAGTTATAGCATTGTTCCAGGGCGCTGACGGATGTTCCGATGCGAATCGTGTTACGTGAACCTGAACAGGTGTTGAATTTGTGAAAAAGGGGAACAGCATGCACGAGATAAGTGAGAGAAGGACAGAAGCAATCGAAATTTGGGCAAGAGCGGCCGGAGTAAGGGCGCAGTTGTCGGCGCTTTTGGCATTCATCTGCACACTGACAGGTGGCGTTGTTTGCTTGAACCGTGGATTGTATTTTGCTGATACGCTGCTTTCTTGGGGACTAATGCTGACAGGCATTATGATAACAGTACTGGTATTAATGGGAAATGCGGTGTGTGGATCGGGGGTAAGCGGGAGGCATTTGGATGAAAGCCGATTGGTCTATAAAAGACAGCTCAAACACAGCTTAATTTTCGGCTGGCCGTTCTCGATAGCTGCGTTCTATGCAGCCCATCTTGCCTTCACTCCCTTGTCCCAGCAGGCTACTGGGGAGGCTCTGCTTAAGTGGAGCTTTTACGGCTGCTTTGGCCTGCTTATTTATTACGCTGGACGATGTATCAAGGGCAGAAAGGCTCTTGATACGGGCTGGTGCTTTCTTGGATTACTGCTTAGCATAACGGCTTTAGCATCTGTGTATGGGTTGTTTCCTTATCCTGGGGCCATTCTTCGGACAGAGCAGATCGCTTTATCCGCCAATGGGGCACGATTAGGCGGGCTGCTGCAATATCCGAATGCCCTCGGAGCCGTGATGGGGGTATTCCTCTTGGAGCGGCTGATGTATATTGCCCGGATATCGGCCGCAGATTTTAATTGTCAACGAAGATGGGAAATATATGCGGCGGTAAGCAGCTCTTATATTTATTTGGTGTGTCTTTTGCTGACGGAGTCGCGTGGAGCTTACATAGCGGTTGCAGCCGCTTGGTTGGTCGGTCTTTTCCAGCTTCAAGGAGCTGACCGCTATCGTTATGCGAGGCAAAGCGGAGTGCTGCTTCTCTGTGGATCAGCAACTGCTGGTCAATTGTTTTCCGCCCTGCTTGCTCCGCCATTGCTTCCTGGACTACTCATTTTCGTTATCATGATGTATGCAGCAGTGGCCGTCGTTCAGCATATTGCTCGTCCTAGAACTCGCTGGATAGCAGCTCAGCATCTGACTGGCCATGTGACTCGTTGGATGGCAGCCCGGTTCTTTGCTGGATTTGGAACTTGTCGAATAAAAGCCCTGCGCCTGACAGAATCAAGGGATCGTTGGCTTGCCGCTAGCAGCATTCTGCTGACGGTGATTTTTCTTGTGGCCTTCTGGAGCGATAGCCCGTTTGAGCGGATGAAATCATTCGCTACAGCTTCTGCCCGCTTTCTTATGTACCGCGATGCCTGGAGCCTGTTTCTCACCTCTCCTTGGTTTGGACAAGGAGGCGGAACATGGGAAGTGATGTATCGAGCCATCCAGGGCACCCCTTACGTCGGGGGAGAAGTGCATAGCGGTTATATGAATATCCTCTTGGAGATCGGTCTGGCCGGGTTGGTGGTCTTGCTGCTTTGGTTCATCGTTATCGGTGTTGTTCTAGTTCGCTTGCGCAGCCGTATGTGGCCATCATGCCTAGTAGTTCTTCTCCACAGCGCAATTGATTTTGATATGAGCTATGGCCTGATTTGGTTGCTAATGATTTGGATGGTCTGCTCCGGCATATCGCAACTGCCTGAATTGTCGCCGACCTCTGCGCAGCCGCAACATTCTGAACTGTCCTTGCAAACTATACAAACTGTACAACATGAACGACACGTACAACATGAACAACATGAACAACACGTACAACGTGTATTGCCTTTAAGTCCCAAACTATCTGTACAAACTGCACCATCCAAACAATACACGCACTCCAAACAAAGCAAACAATTCCTACAACCCGTAAGACTTATACAGCTTATAAAACCTATACAATCCGTAGAGCTAAGTCAAAACGTACAACCTGCACTGGCTGCGCGAACTACTCAGCCAATGACTCAGCGTTTGCGATACAGCTGCGCTCCTATTGTCATGGCCGTATTGCTGATGCTTGTTGCTCTGCTGGGGATACAGCATGCGGTTAGCCTAGCATGGGAGCAGCGGGCGTTGGCTGCGGCGGCATTGGGCAGAGCTGAGGAGGCTAGAGCCAATCTGGAACAGTCGCTAGCCATCTACCCTGCCAGAACGTCAGCTCGGCTGCAGTTGGCTGGTTTGTCCGATTCTCCGGGATTGGTCAAAATGCTGCAGCGAGGGCTAGCTTACGATCGGGCCGATCCCGAACTATGGGCAGCCCTGGGACGAGCCTTTTCAAGCTCGCGTCCAGTGGAGGCTGTTGCGGCATGGGAGCATGCCGTAAAGCTTGATCCTTTTAGCAGGAAGAGGCAGACGGAGGCAATAAGGAATCTTGTTTCCCTTGTCCGCCAGCTGCAGCAAGAGCATCGTCCGCAAGAGGCTATAGCTGCAGCTCTGTCAGGATACAAGCTGTATGCTCGTTACGACGAGCTGGCCAATAAGCTCGCTATAGCAATGAACCAACGTAATGATCGGCGCTTTGTAGTGACTGCGGAAGCAAAATACCTCGGGCACGAACTGGGAGAGTATGTCTTCCGTTACCCTCCCAGTCATCGTTAACCGCCAAAAGCTGCTCGAAACGCTTTGCACAAAGCTTCGCGGTCAAGGCACCATAGCTCGGCGAGCTCAGGCCCGACCTCGTCGTCCCACCAATCCGCAAGCAGCTTGCGGTTGCTGCTGTTCTCGCCGATCCAGAGCAGGTTGGCAATCACTTTATTGTAGTAAAGCTCCTCTCCTTTTTTGAGCTGATCCTCGGGAATGTATGTGCCAAGCCGTTTGATCGCTCGGTATAATTCCTTGCTGCAGCCCCGGCGGATTTTGCGCGGCGTTGGAAGAGCGGCTTGATGCTTGCCGTGCATTTTGTCCAGATTGATCGCCTCCTTTACAACAGCATATGCGCGCTGAACAGGGCAGGATACAGCAGAACATGCCGTTGCCGAGCATGCGTTGTCGTGGCGAAAGCTACTGCGCTGCATACTGCTGTGCTGAACGTGGCCTAACTAGAAGGCATGTCTTAGGCTATGGTAGAATAGATTGGAAGTAAGAAGATTTTGAGGAGAGGACGAGTCGTGGAATGGTTGTCAAATGTAATCGGAGCATTGTTTGAATGGATACAGCAGCTAGGGTATTTTGGCATTATGCTGGGGCTAATGATCGAGGTCATACCGAGTGAGATCGTACTTGCCTACGGGGGCTATCTCGTGTATACGGAGCGCATTAGTTTCATTGGGGCGGTTATATTCGGCGTGATCGGCGGCGTAATTGCCCAGCTGTTTGTGTATTGGATCGGACGATACGGAGGACGGCCCATTTTGGAGCGATTCGGCAAGTATATTTTGATCCAAAAAAAGCATATCGACTTATCCGAGGCCTGGTTTTTAAAATACGGATCAGGGGTTATTTTTACCGCTCGATTTATCCCGGTGGTCAGACATGCTATTTCAATTCCGGCTGGCATGGCTAAGATGCCTGTGAGCAAATTTCTGTGGCTGACAACTCTTGCAGTCATTCCATGGTCGATACTGTTTGTCTATTTAGGCATGGTGTTGGGAGAACAGTGGCAAGCGATCGATGAGAAGGCAGGGCCGTATATTATGCCGATTTTGCTTGTCGCCCTTGCACTGCTGATTGGGTATTTCATCGTAAAATGGTACGGAGTGAACAAAAGGAAAGGAGAGGCTTGATATGAGTGTGAATCTTAGAAATAAGCTCGGCAAGGGTGTTTCGCCAAAGCAATTTATGGGTGGGATGCAGCGAAATAAAGAAGCGTTTCAATCTGGATATGATGATTTCAAGTGGGTGAACGAGGAAGACAGAGAATTTTTTGAGAGCTTGAAATATCGGGATGATTTGCGGGTATTGATACTGGCTGCGGATTGGTGTGGCGATGTAATACGCAGTGTTCCTGTTGTTCTCCGGGCGCTTGAGACAGCGGGCATCGAGACGGAAATCCTCATTGTGGAGGAACATCAGGATGTGATGGATCACTTCTTAACGATGGGCGGCCGTGCCGTTCCGATCGTTATCGTAGCAGATACGGGAGGACATGTGCTTGGTCATTGGGGGCCGCGTCCAGCCGATGTACAGGAGATCATGATCCGATTCAAACAGGAGAACCCGGATCGCGAAGCTGCGGACTATAATGAGAAGATTGCTGTGATCCGTAAGCAAATGGCTGAGAAATATGATGAAGGAGCAGGAGTTAACGGCAAGGTCGTATCCGAACTGCGCGAGTTACTCTCAAAATTTTAACATGCTGAACATCGAGACATTTTCATTAGGACCACTACAGACAAATGCTTATTTAATTCGTGGGGAAGACGAGGGCAAGGCCATTATCATCGATCCAGGCATGAACCCGGCGCCCTTGATCCGTAGAATCGAAGGACTTGAAATCGAAGCTATTCTGCTGACGCATGCCCACTTTGATCATATCGGGGGAGTCGAGGACATTCGTCGGTTAAAGAAGTGCCCGGTATATTTGCATTCGCTTGAAAGCGGTTGGCTGACGACGCCTGCGCTTAACGGGTCGCTCCGCTGGGCGGAGGTATCACCACCGATTCAGAGTGAGCCGGCGGAGTACGAGTTGGCTGAAGGACAGAAGCTGAAATTGATTGGTCATGAGTTTACTGTATACCACACTCCGGGCCATTCCCCAGGCAGCGTTAGCTTCCTCTGCGGCAATGATCTCTTTTCAGGAGACGTATTGTTTCGCATGAGCGTGGGACGCTCGGATTTGCCGGGCGGCCGCGAGGCTGATTTGTATAATTCCATTCGCGGTAAGCTGTATCGTTTGTCGGATGAAGTTATCGTATATCCAGGTCATGGGCCAAAAACGACGATTGGATTCGAAAAAGCCAATAATCCGTACGTTTCCTGAGCGGGAAATGCGATTTAGTGAGAATTTGCTACAAAAAGTGCAAAAATACTAGACAAAACTACATTCCTTTGCTAGGATGTATATTAATTAAATGTTTGTAACCTTTGCGAAGCACGCAAGCTGTGGAATAATCCCGGTTTGCGTTCTTTTTTTGTCTATTTTTTGGTATTTGCGGAATAATTGCAGGAAGACGGGCAAGCCGGCAGGAATCAGGAAGGAGAGGGCAAGTTGAAGCGCAATGTATCCACGGTTACGGACAAAGGTTATGGTTACTTACAGAGAGAGAATAAAGAAGGTATGACGATTGCAGAAGCCTCCACATGCGGAATTTCCTCTGCGTGGCGCCAGGTTGCTATCGCTTCCGGCACCATAATGCAGCCATGGCATCATAAGTTGACGCAAATACGCAAAGAACTATATAAATAAGTGTGCTCGGAAGAGCTGAAAGAGTGATGTTGCATCCCCTCCTTCAGCTCTATTTCTTTTGGATATATTTTTTTGAAGCCGCCGTTGAACGATTCGCGTTACCTGAACGTATTATAGATGCTATGGACAAGAAGGGGTGACACGATGCCGCAGGAGAGGGAATGGATCAAACAAGCGAAACAAGGCGATGCCACCGCTCTCGCTTCACTAATACAACATCATTATTCTTATGTGTACAAATACTTGGTGAAGGTGACCATGGAGCCCAAGATGGCCGAGGATTTGACCCAGGATACCATGCTTAAATGTATAGAAAATATTCAAAGATACGATGGAACGTCCGCTTTCTCTTCTTGGTTAATGACGATTGGGACACGATTGTTCATCGATGTGACCCGTCGCCGGAAAAGAGAAAGGCAATGGCTAGAGCAGGATGGAGGCGCTGAACGGCTAAAATGGCATTTCGAAGCCAATCAGGAGGAATGGAGCGATTTGCTTGAGCTGCTGTCCAGGCTGTCTCCTGAGCATCGGATAGCGGTCCTGCTGAAGCATTATTACGGGTACAGCTACGATGAAATCGGAGATATGCTGAATATTCCGGCAGGTACGGTCAAATCTCGAGTTGCTTATGGACTACGCGAATTGCGAAAGGAGTTGAATCCACATGAATCATAACGGACAAGACAAGGAGTTAGAGGACGAGCTTATTCGAGATCTACTGAAGGATTTACAAAGCTTGGATCGGGTCGTTCCGGAGAAGAACGGGCCTTCAGTGGAATCATGGGAACTGATCGTAAAAGAGCGCTGGCGGATGACGGCTTGGCTGAGAAAATGGGAAGTCATGCTGTTCTGTTTGATTGCCCTGTTAATGATTAGTGGCGGTTTTCTGTTCCTGTTAACGATTCCGGTAGTTTACGCTTTATTGCAAGGGCTTGGAGCTATCGCGGCGGTAGCGGTGATCATCGCGCTACGTCCAGCCCGGGGGGAGAGAGCAGAATGAATATGCCGCAGATGATTCATACAGAGCCGCTTCCGCCATGGTGGGTGTTCATTCTAGTTGCATTGCTGTTGCTCGTTCAAGGTACGTGGATGTTTATAGATGCCCGCAAGCGGGGGAGAAGGGCCTGGTTCTGGGGATTATGGGGAGTGATTAATTGCCCCACCTCATTAATTGTATATTTGCTTGTCGTCGTATGGGCTGATTATCGAAAAGAGAAGAAAAGAATAGGGGGAAGAAAATGAATATTAATTGGGGATTGCTCGCGCCCGTTATAGTATTGCAGTTTTTGCTTATGATTACGGCCCTCATTTCGCTGGCACGGACGGAATCGGTAAGGGGAGCGAAGTGGATTTGGGTTTTGATTATTATTTTCGGAAACATGGCCGGGAGCATTGTTTATTTCATAATCGGAAGGAAAGAGGCCTAAAATGTCATTTCTTCTTGTGGATCAATTGACTAAGCGTTTTGGCACTCGTACTCCGGTCAAAGGAATTTCCTTCGAGTTGGAGCTAGGAAGCTGCACCGCGCTGCTCGGGCCAAACGGAGCGGGAAAGACGACAACGATGCGGATGATTGCCGGTTTGCTCGCTCCCTCCGCGGGACGGATTTCCGTGCAGGGACGACAGCATTCCGACGGGGAATACCGCTCGCTGATCGGATATTTGCCGCAGCATCCTGCGTTTTACGGCTGGATGACTGGCGAGGAATTTGTGATATATGCCGCATGTCTAAGCGGTATGAGACGTAAAGAAGCCCGAAAACAGACGCATTCTGTGCTGGAGCGGGTTGGCTTGGCGGAAGCGGCAAAGCGGCGGATCGCGGGATATTCCGGAGGGATGAAGCAGCGGCTTGGCTTGGCGCAGGCGCTGGTTCATCGGCCGCAGTTGCTGCTGCTCGACGAACCGGTATCAGCGCTCGATCCAATCGGGCGGCGTGAGGTTATGAATTTAATGCAGTCGCTCCGGGCGGAGACGACAATTTTGTTTTCGACGCATGTGCTGCCTGATGCGGAGGAAGTCTGTGATCGGATTATGATGATGCGGGACGGAGAGATTGTAGAAAATGGAGAACTGCAGGTGCTTGCCGACAAATACCGTCTTCCGCTGCTGACTATTCAAGTGGAAAGACAGGGCGAAGCGAAAGATTGGCTGCAATCGCTACAGAGCCGACCGTATATTCAAGAGATGCAGATTCAAGGCAGTACTGCTCTGCTGACTGTCCATGATATGACAGAAGCGAGACGGCTGATCTTGGAGGAGGTCTCATCACGAGGTATTCCTTTATTGAGCTTTCAGGCAGGTACAACCTCGCTCGAGGATATGTTTATGAAGGTGGTTACAGCATGAGGCAAACATTGTACATGTACCGCAAAGAGCTGTTAGGCATGGCTCGAAGCTATCAGCTTCTCTGGATTCCAATCGTATTCATGCTGCTTGTAGTGATGCAGCCCGTAACCTCGTTTTATATGCCGGAGATACTGGCCGCCTCAGGCAGTGTGCCTGCGGAGTTGATCGCGGGGATTCCGATTCCGGGCCCTGCGGAAGTGATGGGGAGCGTCCTCGGGCAATACAGTACCTTCGGGGTACTTATTCTCGTGATCGCGGGGATGCAGGTCGTAGCTGGAGAGCGCTATGGAGGGACGGCTGCCTTATTGCTCGTCCGGCCCGTAAGCTCAGCTTCCTTTATTTCCGCCAAATGGGCGGGCCTAATGACCTTGATGCTAGTGTCCTTCGCTGCGAGCTATGCAGCAGCATGGTATTATACTACGCTATTGCTCGGCCCAGTGCCTTGGCGAGGAGGATTAATTGCAGGAGGGCTATATATTTTATGGCTTGCGTTTGCCCTATCCTTGACCCTGCTGTTCAGCACAGTGTTGCGCGGCAGTGCCGCTGCCGTGATATCCCTTCTGCTTATTGCAGTACTATCGCTAGGCCATAGCCTTGCGTCTGCTTGGTTTGCCTGGAGCCCGGCCCGGCTGTTAATGTTAGCAAACGCCGCAATCTCGGGTTCGCAAGTAGATTCAGTTTATTATTCTGTGATCATGACTGTGTTATTATGTCTTGTTTGCATAGGTATTTCCATTTGGAGTTTGCGTCGGCAAGGTATACCTGATTTAAGGGGAGAATAAGGAATCCTTGATTTTTGCTCTGCTAGTCTATTAAATCCCTGAAATGCTTGACCAATCTCGCTTGTTTTTAGTAGGATAGTAAAATAACTGACAGTAATAATCAGGGAGGTAGACGATGCTGCAATTGGGAGAGAAAGTTGTTATCGTCGGCGATGCTTTTGAGCAGAATCTTCCTGTTGGGGAATATGGCTATATTATTGCTTATGACCGTAATCCGGACAACGTGTTTGATTATGTTGTTCGGGCTCCAAAAACTGGGCGGAATTATTTTGTCCCATCGCAGGATGTGGAATCCGAAGAGCGGCTGATTGAGCAAGAAGTAGAGCGCACCACCCAGGAAGCGTTGATTGACTACGCACTGGCTACGCACAATGAGAAGCTGTTCCACCAGGTCATCAACGGAGAAGATCCTTACGCGGAGGAGCAAGAAGAACCAACAAAGGAAGTTATGTCTCAGGCGGAATTCATCAAACAGGTGAATTTGCGAGCTTGGATTTAGGAAAAAGGTCGGCAGGTGCCGACCTTTTTTGAGTTCACTTTTGCTTTGTGTTGGCTTTTGAGGTTCATTCATGCTTCGCGTTAATGGATTGAATTGTGAGATAATCTACAATATAATTTTAATCATCTATGCGGACATGTTAAAATGGACGAATCAAGTCCCGTCAGGGAAGGTACGAGGAGGATTCACGGAAATGAGCATCGAGAGTAAAGATGTTGAACATGTGGCCAAGCTGGCCCGTTTAACTTTAACGAATGAAGAGCTGGATGTATTTACGGAGCAATTGAATGCGATTTTACAATATGCCGAGAAGCTTAATGAGCTGGATACTGAAGGCGTAGAACCAACGACTCATGTGCTTCGCCTCAGCAATGTTATGCGCGATGATGTCGTGCAGGAGAGCTTGACGCAAGAGCAGGTATTCCGCAATGCCCCGGAAGAAGAGGATGGGCAATTTAAGGTTCCTGCCGTTCTGGAATAACCGATGAGGTTGCTAAAATAACGAGCAAGCAAATCAACAAATGGTTAACCCTATGAATTTAACCGATGTGTTAGCCAACGCATGTGCTGTCCTGGTGGACGAGTTGCCCAATTTTGGAAGGAGGAAGCGGTTGTGACGCTTTTTGATTTACGTTTACAGGATATACATAGCCAGCTCCGTAACAAGGAGTTATCGGTTACCGATTTGGTTGGCGAAGCTTTTGCCAAGATCGGAGAAAGAGATGAGCGGATCGGCGCCTTTTTGACGCTGAACGAGGAAAGCGCACGCGCAGAAGCAGCGCGCTTGGATGATAAGCTGGTTAGCGGCGAAACTTTGGGCCTCTTGTTCGGCCTGCCAGTTGGAGTAAAGGACAATATGGTGACGGAGGGACTGCGCACGACCTGCGCCAGCCATTTTCTGTCCAACTATGATCCGATTTATAATGGTACGGTCATTTCAAAGCTGAAACAAGCCGAATCTATTTTGATTGGTAAATTGAATATGGACGAGTTCGCGATGGGCGGCTCCAACGAGAATTCAAGCTTCCATCCAGTTCGCAATCCATGGGATATGACCCGGGTACCGGGCGGCTCAAGCGGCGGATCGGCTGCTGCTGTGGCTGCGGGTGAAGCTTATTTTGCTTTAGGCTCAGATACGGGCGGATCGATTCGTCAGCCTGCTTCGTATTGCGGAGTCGTTGGACTTAAGCCAACCTATGGCCTTGTATCGAGGTATGGCTTGGTTGCATTTGCTTCCTCGCTCGATCAAATCGGGCCGCTTACGAAGAATGTAGAGGATGCGGCATATGTGCTGCAGGCCATCGCGGGATATGATCCGAAGGATTCTACATCGGCTAAAGTCGATATTCCGAATTATGCAAGTGCCTTAACCGGGGAAATCGCTGGGCTTCGCATCGCGGTACCGAAGGAGTATATGGAAGGCGTTGATCCGCAAGTCAAGGCTTCTGTCATGGAAGCACTGCGTCTGCTCGAAAGCCTAGGCGCCGTATGGGAGGAAGTATCGCTTCCTCATACGGAGTATGCTGTCGCTGCCTATTACTTGCTGGCTTCCTCGGAGGCATCCTCAAATCTGTCGCGCTTTGACGGTGTTCGCTATGGAGCGCGTGCCGATCATGCGGGCAGCCTGATTGATCTCTATCATGAATCCCGCAGCCAGGGCTTCGGTCCGGAAGTGAAGCGGCGAATTATGCTCGGAACCTATGCGCTCAGCTCCGGATACTATGATGCTTACTATTTAAAAGCACAGAAGGTACGTACTTTGATCAAGCGCGATTTTGACCAAACGTTTGAGAAATATGATGTTATCGTCGGGCCGACAACGCCAACGACGGCGTTCTCGCTAGGATCTCAGGTGGATGATCCGCTGACGATGTATTTGAATGATATATTGACGATTCCGGTCAGCCTTGCTGGAATGCCGGCGCTTACTGTGCCTTGCGGATTTGAGGACGGGCTTCCGATCGGGCTGCAATTTATCGGCAAAGCGTTTGATGAGAGCACTATATTGCGGCTAGCTCATGCCTTTGAAGCGAATAGTGACCATCACAAACGGCGTCCATCATTGTAAAAGGATGATAGCAGGGTTGTTTCACTAAAGTGTTCAGGAGGATCAATATGTCAACATCCAAATATGAAACGGTAATTGGGTTGGAAGTGCACGTGGAGCTGCATACGAAGTCGAAAATTTTCTGCGGCTGCTCCACGGAGTTCGGCGCTCCGCCTAACAGTCATACATGCCCGATCTGTCTCGGGCATCCCGGAGTGCTGCCTGTGCTTAACCGCCAGGCGGTGGATTACGCGATGAAAGCAGCAATGGCTCTTAATTGCGAAATAGCAGATGTCAGCAAATTTGACCGTAAAAACTATTTCTATCCCGACTCTCCGAAGGCTTATCAAATTTCTCAATTTGACCAGCCGATCGGACAAAACGGGTACATCGATATTGAGGTTGATGGAAAAACAAAGCGCATTGGCATCACCCGTCTTCACCTGGAAGAGGATGCCGGCAAGCTGACCCATATCGACGGGGGGTATGCCTCGCTCGTCGACTTCAACCGCGTCGGTACTCCACTGGTGGAGATCGTGTCCGAGCCGGAAATCTCCACTCCAGAGGAAGCGCGGGCTTATTTGGAGAAGCTGCGCGCTATAATGCAATATTGCGACGTGTCCGACGTGAAGATGGAAGAAGGCTCGATGCGCTGTGATGCGAATATCAGTCTTCGTCCCGTAGGGCAGAAGGAGCTAGGGACACGGGCTGAGCTTAAAAACATGAACTCTTTCCGCGGCGTACTGCGCGGACTGGAGTATGAGCAATACCGTCAAGCCGAAATTTTGGATGACGGAGGAGAGGTCGAGCAGGAGACGCGGCGCTGGGATGAAACTCAAGGCAAAACGTTCTCGATGCGCGGCAAGGAAGAAGCGCATGATTACCGCTATTTCCCGGATCCAGATCTTGTTACACTGCATATTGACCAAGCGTGGAAGGAGCGGATCAGAGCTTCTATTCCTGAGCTTCCAGATGCTCGCAAGTCACGTTATACCGAGAAATTCGGGCTTCCGAGCTATGATGCCGAGGTCATTACTTCCTCTATAGAGTTGGCTGATCTGTTCGAAAGCAGCCTCGAATTTACAAAGGATGCTAAATCAGTTTCCAACTGGATTATGGGCGATCTGCTCGGGTATTTAAACAGTAATGGTCAAGAGCTGGCCGATGTGAAGTTAACAGGTCAAGGGCTCGGCGAGATGATCGGTTTGATTGAGAAAGGAACGATCAGCTCCAAGATCGCCAAGACGGTATTTAAGGAAATGCTGCAAAGCGGCAAGCGGCCTGAGCAAATTGTTGAAGAGCAGGGACTGGTTCAAATCAGCGACGAGGGAGCGATTCTAGCTATCGTTAATGAGGTCATTGCCGATAATCCGGCTTCTGTGGAGGATTACAAGGCGGGTAAAGAGAAGGCGATTGGCTTCCTGGTCGGTCAGGTTATGAAGCGCAGTAAAGGCAAAGCCAACCCTGGACTCGTTAACAAGCTCTTAGTAGATGTCCTGAAGGGCTAGAGCCTTCGCTGCGGATAAGCTTCTCGAATGTTGATCTATGAAGAAGGGGGTGAGCGCGTGATCGCACCGCTATCACTGCGGGATCCGGAGATCGTCGAACAAATTTGGAGACTGCAGCACGCAGCCTACCGTCTTGAGGCATATGCGGTAGGAGCTAAATATATGCCCCCGCTTCCAGATACGTTTGAAACATTGATGAACAGCACCGAAGTTTTCTATGGAGATATCACCTCGGGGGGAGAAATTATCGGCGCAATCGCTGTTTCGACGAAAAAAAACGAAGGAACTACCGAGATTACGCGCCTCATGGTACATCCCCAGCATCTGCGTCAAGGAATAGGCAGAAAGCTGCTTCGCCATGTTATTGAACACTATTCGGATACCACATTGCTCGAAGTAACAGCCGGCACATTAAACGCCCCAGCTGTCGCTCTATATAAGCAGCAGGGCTTTGTAGCCACGGGTACTGCAATGGCGATGCCGGATGTGGAATTAACGATATATCAGCTTGATCCTGTGAAACTCTCCTCTTAATAGGAGAGTTTCTTTGTATTCGCGCCAGTACATTCCAAGTTACGAATGGGTGTGAAATCGGTTATTATTAGTCAAAGAAGGTTTAATCGCTCAGAGCTGCTTTGTTGAGAGGAGGATGGATATGACGCGAGGTGGAATGAACACAAGTGATTCTGTGCAGCAAAGTCAACAGCTTGCGGCAAAGAAGGCGATTAATCGCTATAGACCCAGACGGCTTAAACGCAAGTTTATGGCTTGTATGCTGTCGGCCTTGTTCCCGGGTCTCGGCCATCTTTATTTGCGGATGTTTTGGCGTGGGATAGCTATCATTTATTTTTTAATCCTGGATGCTTCGGCATTGATTTATTTCTCGTCCATACGAATGACGATTAATATTCCATTTTTATTTTTACTGGGAATTCTAATACCTGCTATGTACTTCTACAGCATTTATGATGTGCTTCAATCTACCGATGTCGTCAATGCAAGGGTAAAGAGTGAAAAGAATGATCCTCGGAAAGGAGTTTCCCGATCGGCTGAGCACGTTTGGAGAGGAATTCTCTCTGGACTGGGGCTAATGGCAGGCGGTGGGGTAATATTTTTGCTTATTCAAAAGCCGTCTTGGCTCGCGCCCATCATCCAAGCAAGCGCAGGATACGTGGTTTCGGTGCTGTTGATCTTGGGCGGTCTGCTGTTTATGATTCGGGAGTATCGTCGCAGGCGGTTTAGAACAGGGCGAATGACGGCCTCTCTATTGCTAGTGGGTGTAGGGCTCATCCTTCTAGTGGATGTTGCGTCGGGCAGTAACTTCATGCTTCGTTTGTTGAAATGGTGGCCGCTGCTGCTTGTGGTTGCAGGGATCGAGCAAATTTACGTTTTCCTGTGGAACCGCCGAAAAGCAGCTCATCCGTTGAGACTGCTTCGCGTTGATATTAAAGGAATGCTGCTGTCGTTGTTCGTGGCATTCTCTGTATTCGCGGTAACGCAACAGGATCATTACATGCATTTGTGGAACCGGGTCAGCCTCGATTTGACGACTGCCGGCACGGATTTCAGCGTGGAAGAAGGATACAGCTTGGTGAAGAAAACGCTGGAGATTCCCATCGATTTAAGTACCGAGCAAATTATTATTAACGGCATTAATGGAAACATTGACGTAAGAAGAGCAGAAATTGAAGGAATTCGTGTTGAGAGTACGGTATGGGTAGATCAGCTGCCGGCTGAAGAGGCTCAGGCTGTGGCTGAAGATACGGAGCTCCAGACGACCGAAGGCAAAGCGTTGACCCTTAATGTAAAGGATCAGGTCTATGGTGCTTCCGGCAAGAGGCATCCTCGTTTGAATATGACCGTATTCCTACCGGAGAATCGTTTCTTGGACATTGATATTAGTACTTCAAGCGGAAAAATTAGAATGAGCGGAGTTCGCGCCATGAAACAGATTAAGCTGCAGACGGGCAATGGGGATTTGAAGCTGTGGGACGTCAATGGCGATGTAACGGCAAAAACGCTGAATGGAGATGCGGAAATGTATCGCATATTCGGCAATGTCCATGCCGAGACTCAAGGTGGAAATATGATCGGAAACATGATCACGGGAAAAGTCTCCATGTCTACATTGGTCGGCAACATCGCTTTGATGAACGTAGATGACGACATCCATGCAACAACGAAGAATGGTAATATAAATATTAAGGGTGTGGCTGCTGCGCTAAGGGCCGAATCCCTGAATGGTAAGGTTGAGATCGAGTCCCCGCAAATCGAGGGAGATTGGAATGTATATAGCGCCGTAGGAGAAATGACCTTAATCATTCCCGAGGAAGGCGATTATATGCTGGAGGGCTCGAGTGGATATGGCGACATTACGACAGACTTGCCTTTCCTAGTCGATAACAAAGCAATAAATGGAATTATGGGCACGGGGGAATATTTAGTAAAGATCGAAGGGAACAGCAATTTGTTTGTGAATAAACGATGAAATCGGTTTGCTAGGCTTGTCAGAGTTTGCTTCCCTGGCTGCACTCAATTGACAAACGAATTATTGTAAAAGTACAATAAAGTTGTAAGAAGACAGAGGAGGACGGGCAACAACCTCTTAAAGGCGGTGGACAAAATGACTACGCGGGTACAGCATGCTCTGGATCAATTGAAACTGAGTGGGGTTCGAATTACGCCGCAGCGTCATGCCATTTTAACGTTTCTTATGGAATCGATGGGCCATCCGACGGCAGATGAAATCTACCGTGCGTTAGCGCCCCGCTTTCCGAATATGAGCGTGGCAACAGTATATAATAATCTCAAAATGTTTATTGAAGCTGGTATGGTTCGGGAATTGACATATGGAGACAACTCCAGCCGTTTTGACGCGGACGTCTCGAATCATTATCATGTGATATGTGAGAAGTGTGGCAAAATTAAAGACTTCACATATCCCTCGTTGGAGGATGTGGAACAAAAGGCCGAAGAAATGACCGGCTTCCAGGTGCATGGTCACCGAATGGAGCTTTATGGGGTTTGCGGCGATTGCCGGGAACAATAATCATTTGACCTGCGCATTTGGAAGAACGTGACGAATTCCTTCGTGAATTCTTCACGTTTTTGTTTTTTCGAGTCCATATGAGCTTGCCGCGTCGCAACTATTATCTATTGATGGGGGTACTTTGGATTGAAAAATAGAAGAACGGCTCGTACGAGACGCAGGCGCGGAGGACGATTCAAGTGGTTCATGGTACTTGTATTGCTTGCGGCCGGTGCATACTGGGCGGCGTCTGAGTTTTTGCCAAGTTGGGAGCATGCCGATCCCGACTGGAAAGGTAAAATTGAAAAGCCGATTTTTGTGGCAGGCGAAGTGATGGATTTGCCCGCTTTGGATAGCGGGGAAGGGTTGCAGCTTCCTTTTACGGTGATTCAATCGGTGATTGATCCTAATATCAGATATGAAGAAGAGACGAAGTCGGTCATTCTTACTACGCAGCGCAAACTGGTATTGATGAAGACGGACGACATGAATGGAAAGATCAATAATAAGCCGGTTCAATTGTTGTTTGCTCCGGTGGAGAAGGATGGAAATTTATACTTGCCGGCCTATCTATTGAAGGATCTGTATGGTATCGAGGCGCATGAAGATGGGGATTCCGGTGCTGTGTTATTGTATCGGGCAGGGGAGTCGCTCCAAACGGCTCACGTCCAAACCTCTAGCCGGAAGAAGGATGCCGTGGTTGCTATGCGCCAAGGCAGCAGCATTCATACACCGATTTTGGCGGAGATGAAGCCGGGAGAGAATCTGCGGATTTTGGATGAGGCTGGTGATTGGTATTATGCCCAATTGGATAATGGCTATGCCGGATATGTGAAAAAAAAGAATGTAGTACTGGATGAGAAAGTGACTATTCCGTCGCTGGAAGAGCAGGCCGCACCTCAGGCCAAGCAAAAGTGGCAATCCACAATTGTTAATTTAACCTGGGAGGCCGTGTACAATGTTGCGCCCAAGCCATCTTCAATCGGGGAGCTGCCAGGGGTGAACGTTGTTAGTCCTACTTGGTTCTCGCTCGTGGATGGAAAAGGGAATGTCCAAAGCAAAGCTGATCGCGCTTATGTGAATTGGGCGCATGGCCGTGGCATGCAGGTGTGGGGATTATTTAGCAATAGTTTTGAGCCGGAAATCACTTCGGAATCCTTGTCGACTTTCGAACGTCGCATGACTACAATTGTACAAATGCTGCACTATGCAAAACTATATGATTTAGACGGCATTAATATTGATTATGAGAATGTTTATACAAAGGATGGAGCCAATTTGACCCAATTCATGAGGGAATTGTGGCCGCTGGCGCAAGAGCAGGGACTCGTGATTTCTATAGATGTGACTCCAAAATCAAACAGTGAAATGTGGTCGGCGTTCCTGGATCGCAGGTCTTTGGCAGAGGTAACCGATTATTTAATTGTCATGGCATATGATGAGCATTGGGCTGCAAGTCCGGTATCAGGCTCTGTTGCCTCTCTGCCTTGGGCTCGTTCTTCGATGACGCGGATTATTGAGGAGGATGATGTGCCTCCCGGCAAGTTGATTTTGGGAATACCATTATACACGCGGGTATGGACAGAGACGCAGGAAGACGGATCCACGAAGGTGAAGTCTAAAGCGATCGGTATGAAGAAGGCTCAGGAAATCATTAAGGAAAAATCGCTGAAGCCGAAGCTGTCCGAGGAAACCGGTCAGAATTACGTCGAATACCGTGAAGATGGGGCTCTTCACCGAATTTGGTTGGAAGACAAGGACTCCTTGGCTCGTCGGGTGGAAATGGCGAAGTCGCTTCAGCTTGGAGGTATCGCAACGTGGAATCGGAGTTTTGCTTCAAGCGAAGCTTGGGAAGTATTGAGCAAAATCGCCAACTGAAAATTGTTATAGAAGTTATGGGAAAATAAAAAGGCGGGCACTTATAAGTGCCCGCCTTTTTATTTGTTGTATTAGGATTTTGCGGAATGTGCGGCAGCCATTTTTTGCTGCTGCAATTGTTCGGCTGTAATATTTGCTCGATCAGGATCTAACGTTAACATGGTTTTGCAGAACATGCAGCGATCCGTCTTGCCAAGCATTTTTGTTAATTTACGGCATTCTGGGCATTCCAATTGAACTGCAGAGGTGGACAGCATGCCAGCGATGAAGTAAACAGCCAAGCTTCCGAGCATAGCGATGAGTCCGATGACAAGTCCGATTCCGGCGACAACTTTTCCCGATTGTCCCCAGAAGACGATGCCTGCTGTACCGAGAACCATAAGCCCCATTCCGATCATAGTGAGGAGAAGGCCCCATAATCTGAATTCATTGATTTTGCTTGATTTGAAGAACATTTGAGCAAACCTCAATTCATGATATTTTTTTAGAACGCTGCTTAAAAAAAAGCAGGAAACTTCAATATAGCGTAGAACTATATTATAACGAATTGGCAGGATAACGCCAAGGTAGGAGGATATCGTGGAACCAACTATTTATTCATTAGTTGATGAAGATAGTGTCGGCCGCCAAGCATTAGGCGCTATCGGATATCGCCACAACAGTGGAGAATTTCACAGCTCGCTTATTTACAACTTTGAACTGGTTGTTATAACGGTATGCGAGGGAATGAATGAAGCGGGGATTGAAATTGAGCATTGTACAAATGGAGATATGCAGTATCAATTGCTTTATATTGGCAACGAGGATTTGAAACGCTGGGTAATGACTGGTGAGAACCGGGAAATTGTACAGTGTTTTTTACATGGAGAAATTATTTGGGATGTCGAAGGAGAATTAGCACGGTTGTGTAATGAAATCATTGAATTCGGAGAAGGTATGAGAGAGCAGCGCAAATTTATTGAATTTGCAAAATTTCTAAAGATGTACATAGAAGCAAAGCGCTATACCCAAGATCTTGATTTCCTCGACGCTTATTATAATGTGCTGCAGGCCTTGAAGCATTACGCAAGAATAGAATTGATTGAACAGGGGATTTTACCTGAAAGCAGTGTATGGGAGCAAGTGCGCCCGCTGAACTCTGTCGTGTATAAGCTGTTTGACGAGCTGACGGATAATAAGGAGACATTGGAGCAGCGAATCCAGCTTGTACTGCTGGCTTGTGAGTTTACGATTATATCCAAGATGTCGGACTGCTGCTCGGTATTGCTGCGCATTTTATCTAGCCGCAAAGACGCCTGGAGCATCCAAGAGCTCAGACAGCTTCCAGAATTAGAGCATGTGCGAGAAGAAGTCCCCATGCTGTTGAGGAAACTGGTGTATCATTCCTTGGCATATGAAGTAACAAGCGAGCCAAAGGGAAGCATTGGGGAAGAGCGTGAGATCAAGTATTTGGCGGGAAAATTTTGATGTAAGTCATTTCCAAAGAAATAAGTATAAATATAGATTGACTCTTATGTATGATCTGTGTTAAATTAAATCTCGCCCCTTCAAGGCAGCAAGATTTTAAAAAATATATACAGGCATGAGCCTAAAAAAGTTTTTTAAAAAACTTGTTGACTTAATCCGGGTGATCGTGATATATTATAAGAGTCGCTGCTGAAACAAAGGCGACGCACGAAATAAGGTTTGATCTTTGAAAACTGAACAACGAGTGAGCGGGTTTCACGGAAGTGAAATCTAAAAATAGAGTCAGATGTAAATCTGATCTCGTCAGATTCAAAATGAGCAAGTCAAACACTTAGCTGAAAGAGAAATTGCCTTCGGGTAAAACTTCCTTTCACCTTTAATGGAGAGTTTGATCCTGGCTCAGGACGAACGCTGGCGGCGTGCCTAATACATGCAAGTCGAGCGAAGTTATTTTGGAAGCTTGCTTCCGAAATAACTTAGCGGCGGACGGGTGAGTAATACGTAGGCAACCTGCCCCTCAGCCTGGGATAACTAGCGGAAACGTTAGCTAATACCGGATAATTTGCTTTTTCGCATGAAGAAGCAATGAAAGACGGAGCAATCTGTCACTAAGGGATGGGCCTACGGCGCATTAGCTAGTTGGTGAGGTAATGGCTCACCAAGGCGACGATGCGTAGCCGACCTGAGAGGGTGAACGGCCACACTGGGACTGAGACACGGCCCAGACTCCTACGGGAGGCAGCAGTAGGGAATCTTCCGCAATGGACGCAAGTCTGACGGAGCAACGCCGCGTGAGTGATGAAGGTTTTCGGATCGTAAAGCTCTGTTGCCAGGGAAGAACGTCTTGGAGAGTAACTGCTCTAAGAGTGACGGTACCTGAGAAGAAAGCCCCGGCTAACTACGTGCCAGCAGCCGCGGTAATACGTAGGGGGCAAGCGTTGTCCGGAATTATTGGGCGTAAAGCGCGCGCAGGCGGTCATTTAAGTCTGGTGTTTAATCCCGGGGCTCAACTCCGGGTCGCACTGGAAACTGGGTGGCTTGAGTGCAGAAGAGGAGAGTGGAATTCCACGTGTAGCGGTGAAATGCGTAGAGATGTGGAGGAACACCAGTGGCGAAGGCGACTCTCTGGGCTGTAACTGACGCTGAGGCGCGAAAGCGTGGGTAGCAAACAGGATTAGATACCCTGGTAGTCCACGCCGTAAACGATGAATGCTAGGTGTTAGGGGTTTCGATACCCTTGGTGCCGAAGTAAACACATTAAGCATTCCGCCTGGGGAGTACGGTCGCAAGACTGAAACTCAAAGGAATTGACGGGGACCCGCACAAGCAGTGGAGTATGTGGTTTAATTCGAAGCAACGCGAAGAACCTTACCAGGTCTTGACATCCCTCTGACCGGTACAGAGATGTACCTTTCCTTCGGGACAGAGGAGACAGGTGGTGCATGGTTGTCGTCAGCTCGTGTCGTGAGATGTTGGGTTAAGTCCCGCAACGAGCGCAACCCTTGATCTTAGTTGCCAGCATTTCGGATGGGCACTCTAAGGTGACTGCCGGTGACAAACCGGAGGAAGGTGGGGATGACGTCAAATCATCATGCCCCTTATGCCCTGGGCTACACACGTACTACAATGGCCAGTACAACGGGAAGCGAAGCCGCGAGGTGGAGCGAATCCAATCAAAGCTGGTCTCAGTTCGGATTGCAGGCTGCAACTCGCCTGCATGAAGTCGGAATTGCTAGTAATCGCGGATCAGCATGCCGCGGTGAATACGTTCCCGGGTCTTGTACACACCGCCCGTCACACCACGAGAGTTTACAACACCCGAAGTCGGTGAGGTAACCGCAAGGAGCCAGCCGCCGAAGGTGGGGTAGATGATTGGGGTGAAGTCGTAACAAGGTAGCCGTATCGGAAGGTGCGGCTGGATCACCTCCTTTCTATGGAGTACCTCGCTTCCGTAGCGAAGCGGTACAAATACGGTCAGCGCAAGCTGCCGGATATGCTTTCGAAGTAGCTTTACTTCGTAAAGCTTTTAGCTCACTCGTTGGTCAGTTTTGAGAGGTTAAGCCTCTTATGCGTTTGGTGATAATGGCGGAGGGGTTCCACGCGTACCCATCTCGAACACGACCGTTAAGCCCTCCAGCGCCGATGGTACTTGGACCGCAGGGTCCTGGGAGAGTAGGACGTCGCCAAGCGCAGCCCATTTTATGGGTTGCCTTTTAAATTTAACATTCCTTTTACGGGCCCTTAGCTCAGCTGGTTAGAGCGCACCCCTGATAAGGGTGAGGTCGGTGGTTCGAGTCCACTAGGGCCCACCATACAACTCCATATTCACTTATACGTGCTTTGGAGTGGCGTATGGGGCCATAGCTCAGCTGGGAGAGCGCCTGCCTTGCAAGCAGGAGGTCAGCGGTTCGATCCCGCTTGGCTCCACCATAAATGCTATCTCTTCCATAACTTACCGCTTGATTGGTGAGTGTGGACTTGATAAGATAGTCTTCCGCCAGTAAAGTGGTGGTGGAACAATTTGTTGAAATGTTGAACGTCACCTTGCGTGATCGTTACAAAATTTCATCATTGCTGATCATTACAACCTCACGAAGTGATGGCTGCGCATGATCGAGCATTTGATCCTTGAAAACTGGATAACGAAACGAAATTTGCGTTTTAGAAATATTCCTTTTCTGATGAATTTAAATGAGCTGCAAAGCCAAATTAAAATTCATCATAGCTGAACTTGTGTCAAAACAAGTGAAGTGAAAAGTGGCTAGCGAAGGTTTTGGGACTGGAGATCCTTTGTGAGGCGATTTCTACCTTGTATGAATTTACTTGATCAAGAAATCGACGAACAACAGAGCGCCAGGCGCAAAACCGAAGCATTATGGTTAAGCTACTAAGAGCACACGGAGGATGCCTAGGCGCTAGGAGCCGACGAAGGACGTGGCGAACAACGAAACTGCCTCGGGGAGCTGTAAGCAAGCTTTGATCCGGGGGTGTCCGAATGGGGAAACCCGGCTGTGGTAATACGCAGTCACTCGCATCTGAATACATAGGATGCGTAGAGGCATACCAGGGGAACTGAAACATCTAAGTACCCTGAGGAAGAGAAAACAAGAGTGATTCCGTCAGTAGCGGCGAGCGAACGCGGAACAGCCTAAACCAGAGAGCTTGCTCTCTGGGGTTGTGGGACGTCTCACATGGAGTTACAAAGGAACAGGTTAGACGAACAGGTCTGGAAAGGCCGGCCGTAGAAGGTAAAAGCCCTGTAATTGAAAGTCTGTTCCCTCCGAGACGGATCCCGAGTAGTGCGGGGCACGTGAAACCCCGTATGAATCTGCCAGGACCATCTGGTAAGGCTAAATACTCCCTAGCGACCGATAGTGAAGCAGTACCGTGAGGGAAAGGTGAAAAGCACCCCGGAAGGGGAGTGAAAAAGAACCTGAAACCGTGTGCTTACAAGAAGTCAGAGCNTCTCGAACACGACCGTTAAGCCCTCCAGCGCCGATGGTACTTGGACCGCAGGGTCCTGGGAGAGTAGGACGTCGCCAAGCGCAGCCCATTTTATGGGTTGCCTTTTAAATTTAACATTACTTTTACGGGCCCTTAGCTCAGCTGGTTAGAGCGCACCCCTGATAAGGGTGAGGTCGGTGGTTCGAGTCCACTAGGGCCCACCATACAACTCCATATTCACTTATACGTGCTTTGGAGTGGCGTATGGGGCCATAGCTCAGCTGGGAGAGCGCCTGCCTTGCAAGCAGGAGGTCAGCGGTTCGATCCCGCTTGGCTCCACCATAAATGCTATCTCTTCCATAACTTACCGCTTGATTGGTGAGTGTGGACTTGATAAGATAGTCTTCCGCCAGTAAAGTGGTGGTGGAACAATTTGTTGAAATGTTGAACGTCACCTTGCGTGATCGTTACAAAATTTCATCATTGCTGATCATTACAACCTCACGAAGTGATGGCTGCGCATGATCGAGCATTTGATCCTTGAAAACTGGATAACGAAACGAAATTTGCGTTTTAGAAATATTCCTTTTCTGATGAATTTAAATGAGCTGCAAAGCCAAATTAAAATTCATCATAGCTGAACTTGTGTCAAAACAAGTGAAGTGAAAAGTGGCTAGCGAAGGTTTTGGGACTGGAGATCCTTTGTGAGGCGATTTCTACCTTGTATGAATTTACTTGATCAAGAAATCGACGAACAACAGAGCGCCAGGCGCAAAACCGAAGCATTATGGTTAAGCTACTAAGAGCACACGGAGGATGCCTAGGCGCTAGGAGCCGACGAAGGACGTGGCGAACAACGAAACTGCCTCGGGGAGCTGTAAGCAAGCTTTGATCCGGGGGTGTCCGAATGGGGAAACCCGGCTGTGGTAATACGCAGTCACTCGCATCTGAATACATAGGATGCGTAGAGGCATACCAGGGGAACTGAAACATCTAAGTACCCTGAGGAAGAGAAAACAAGAGTGATTCCGTCAGTAGCGGCGAGCGAACGCGGAACAGCCTAAACCAGAGAGCTTGCTCTCTGGGGTTGTGGGACGTCTCACACGGAGTTACAAAGGAACAGGTTAGACGAACAGGTCTGGAAAGGCCGGCCGTAGAAGGTAAAAGCCCTGTAATNCTGCCCGGTGCTGGAAGGTTAAGGGGAGCGGTTAGGGAGTAATCCCGAAGCTGTGAACCGAAGCCCCAGTAAACGGCGGCCGTAACTATAACGGTCCTAAGGTAGCGAAATTCCTTGTCAGGTAAATTCTGACCCGCACGAATGGCGTAACGACTTGGGCGCTGTCTCAACGAGAGATCCGGTGAAATTTTAATACCTGTGAAGATGCAGGTTACCCGCGACAAGACGGAAAGACCCCATGGAGCTTTACTACAGCTTGATATTGAACTTTGATGCGATTTGTACAGGATAGGTGGGAGCCTAGGAATCCGGAGCGCCAGCTTCGGTGGAGGCATCGTTGGGATACCACCCTGATCGTATCGAAGTTCTAACCTAGGACCGTGACCCGGTTCGGGGACAGTGTCAGGCGGGTAGTTTGACTGGGGCGGTCGCCTCCTAAAGAGTAACGGAGGCGCCCCAAGGTTCCCTCAGAATGGTTGGAAATCATTCGTAGAGTGCAAAGGCAAAAGGGAGCTTGACTGCGAGACTGACAAGTCGAGCAGGGACGAAAGTCGGGCTTAGTGATCCGGTGGTACCGCATGGAAGGGCCATCGCTCAACGGATAAAAGCTACCCTGGGGATAACAGGCTTATCTCCCCCAAGAGTCCACATCGACGGGGAGGTTTGGCACCTCGATGTCGGCTCATCGCATCCTGGGGCTGAAGTAGGTCCCAAGGGTTGGGCTGTTCGCCCATTAAAGCGGTACGCGAGCTGGGTTCAGAACGTCGTGAGACAGTTCGGTCCCTATCTGTCGTGGGCGTAGGAAATTTGAGAGGAGCTGTCCTTAGTACGAGAGGACCGGGATGGACGCACCGCTGGTGCACCAGTTGTTCCGCCAGGAGCATAGCTGGGTAGCTACGTGCGGATGGGATAAACGCTGAAAGCATCTAAGCGTGAAGCCCTCCTCAAGATGAGATTTCCCAATTTAGTAAGACCCCTTGAAGACGACGAGGTTGATAGGCCTGAGGTGGAAGTGCAGCAATGTATGGAGCTGACAGGTACTAATCGGTCGAGGGCTTATCCAATTCCCTATATAGAAGTAGGGCTAACACGCAAATGGTTGTTTCGTATCCAGTTTTCAAGCGATCAAGCTTGAATTAAATATTGTTCCCTGATAGCTCAGTCGGTAGAGCACTCGACTGTTAATCGAGTTGTCACAGGTTCGAGTCCTGTTCGGGGAGCCATATGGAGAGGTGTCCGAGTTGGCCGAAGGAGCACGATTGGAAATCGTGTAGGCGTCACAAGCGTCTCGAGGGTTCGAATCCCTCTCTCTCCGCCATCATTTTACTTAAGTATCATGTTTTTATGATACATATATGGCCCGTTGGTCAAGGGGTTAAGACACCTCCCTTTCACGGAGGTAACAGGGGTTCGAATCCCCTACGGGTCACCACTATCTTTAATGCTACGAGTAGGGTATGAGAAGCCCTTAAGGGTTCGTCGGAGCATAAGCGTCGTTAGCAATAACATCGCAGTCTCGAACGAAGTGAGAGTATCCCCTACGGGTCACCACTTTCATTAAGTAAGTTTCAGTAGGGTGAGAATCCCTAAGTGCCATGAAAAATAACTTGATTTTCTACTCGGTTATATGGTACAATAGAAATTGTCTTTCCTCGGAGGCTTAGCTCAGCTGGGAGAGCATCTGCCTTACAAGCAGAGGGTCAGCGGTTCGATCCCGTTAGCCTCCACCATATAATTTTATAACTGTCGCGGGGTGGAGCAGCACGGTAGCTCGTCGGGCTCATAACCCGAAGGTCGCAGGTTCAAATCCTGTCCCCGCAATTGCATTACCTAGTGTGGAGCCGTGGTGTAGAGGCCTAACATGCCTGCCTGTCACGCAGGAGATCGCGGGTTCGAATCCCGTCGGCTCCGCCATTACATCTCTGAGATAGGGATGGGAATCCGAAGGGTTCACAAGTCAAGAACTGGAAACCGTCACGCTAACGAGCTGATCGCAGCGGAATAGGTGAAGGCTCCAAGGGAACTATTCCTATATGGCTCGGTAGCTCAGTCGGTAGAGCAGAGGACTGAAAATCCTCGTGTCGGCGGTTCGATTCCGTCCCGAGCCACCATTGATTCATTTGATAACTGAAAACGCCGGTGTAGCTCAATTGGTAGAGCAACTGACTTGTAATCAGTAGGTTGGGGGTTCAAGTCCTCTCGCCGGCACCACATGGAGGCTTAGCGAAGTGGCCAAACGCAGCAGACTGTAAATCTGTTCTCGTACGAGTTCGGTGGTTCGAATCCATCAGCCTCCACCAGTTTTACCATAGGGGCATAGTTTAAAGGTAGAACAGCGGTCTCCAAAACCGTTAGTGTGGGTTCAATTCCTGCTGCCCCTGCCAGTTTTACAATAGCATACTTTTATTATGGCGGTCGTGGCGAAGGGGTTAACGCACCGGATTGTGGCTCCGGCATTCGTGGGTTCAAGTCCCATCGATCGCCCCATTTTTATCTCAAAAATCATATATTGGGGATTAGCCAAGCGGTAAGGCAACGGACTTTGACTCCGTCATTCCATAGGTTCGAATCCTATATCCCCAGCCATATGTTGCGGACGTGGCTCAGCGGTAGAGCATCGCCTTGCCAAGGCGAGGGTCGCGGGTTCGATTCCCGTCGTCCGCTCCATTTTTGTATATGGCGCCATAGCCAAGTGGTAAGGCACAGCTCTGCAAAAGCTTTATCCCCAGTTCGAGTCTGGGTGGCGCCTCCATTGTTACTCTGCGGGAGTGGCGGAATCGGCAGACGCACAGGACTTAAAATCCTGCGGTAGGTTACTACCGTACCAGTTCAAGTCTGGTCTTCCGCACTTGTATCGAGTTGAAATTATACTATGCCGATGTGGTGGAATTGGCAGACACGCCGCACTCAAAATGCGGTGCCGAGAGGCTTGCCGGTTCGAGTCCGGCCATCGGTATTATGGACAAGAAGGTATATACAATTGCTACACAAGCAATTGTATATACCTTCTTTATTTTTATAAAATTTCCGTTTAGGCGAAGGAAGTTTGACTTTAGTATTTGCAAGGTATATTTTGAGTATGAGAAGGATTCTCCATGCAGAATCCTTCTGAGGTATCTTGGCAATTTATTAAGGAGGCTTGCTACAGAATGAAGAACGTGCAATCTACCGTAACTTTGTCGAATGGGGAGCAAATGCCATGGTTGGGTCTTGGCGTATTCAAAATGAGTGACGGGCAGGAGGTTATCAACTGCGTAGAAACAGCAATCCAGAACGGTTATCGAAGCATTGATACTGCGTCCCTTTATGATAATGAAGAAGGGGTGGGGCAGGCGATTAAATCTTCCGCTGTCCCACGCGAACAATTGTATATTACAACAAAAATATGGAATTCCGATCAGGGCTATGAAAGTACACTGAAGGCTTTTGACCGCAGTATGAACAAGCTCGGGTTAGATTATCTGGATCTCTATTTGATCCACTGGCCAGTCAAGGGAAAATATAAAGAAACCTGGAAGGCCCTCGAAAAATTACATAGAGATGGTCGTGTCCGTTCCATAGGCGTTTCTAACTTTCAAATTCATCACTTGCAAGACTTGTTGGAAGATGCCGAAATCAAGCCGGTGGTCAATCAAGTGGAATTACACCCTTTGCTTAGCCAAGTGGAGCTGAGGGAGTATTGTAAGTCTGAGGGAATCCAAATCGAGGCATGGTCACCTTTAGCTCAAGGCCAATTGCTGGATAATGAGGTACTGAAGGCGATCGGTGCAAAATACGGTAAATCGACAGCTCAGGTAATTATTCGTTGGGATCTACAGAATGAAATTGTTACGATTCCTAAATCGGCGAAAGAACACCGTATCATTGATAATGCGAATGTATTTGACTTCGAATTGACATCAGAAGAGATGGAGCAAATAAATGAGTTGAATCAAAATAAGCGCATTGGCCCGGATCCTGACAATTTCGATTTCTAGTCAAGCCGTGTAAGTTGTATTTGGATCTACTCTGTTTGGCTTTATAATAAATAAAGAAGCGCCTTGAGTTCCATTAGAACTTAAAGCGCTTCTTCTGATTTTAATCGGCTACGCTGTAAATAACCGCCTGGCTAGATTTAAGTTGGAAGGCTATATATTAAGCACTACCATTCAGCAAAATCTGTCTAATTTGCTGCTGGTGGAGACGCTCGCCGATAACTACAACCAATGCGCCCGCTGTTAGCAGCAGATCCGGGCCAGGATTGATATGTTTGGAATGATTGCTTTCAACGACGGCGATAATCGTGGCACTGGAACGCTGACGTACGCGCAGCTCGCCAATCGTTTTGCCAATCGCTTTGTAGTGCGGCTCTAGTTTATACCATTCGATAATGAGATCGCCTAATGCGACTTCTATATTTTCCAATGGAGTAGGCTTGTAAGTGACTCCGCCGATAATCGCAGACACGTACCGCGCTTCCTCATCGGTTAAAGATATTTTGGAGATGCTGTCCTCTGGATTGTCAACTCCGTAGTGATAAACTTCACGTCGACCGTCATCGTAGATCGTAATGGTTAGTTTCTCGCCGCTGCGAGTTTCAATTTCAAATTTTTTGCCTGTGCCGGGTAAATCAGTTTCTTTAAGATTCATTAGGTTCCGACCTCCAGTATAAGAAATGTTATTTTTATAAGTTTGTTTTGTAATAGCCGCCGATCTTCCCTCACGACTAAGGACGAAATCTTAGTTACTTGTCATTTACGTTTGATTAAGCTGCATACATGCTAGTAAATTTGATAGGTAACAGAAGGATCCGCTTCATGCGTTGATAGAAGAATGGACGAAAATAAGCCCCTGCCAAAGCAAGCAGTGAACATGCTGCAGCGGGTAGGACTAACAGGTAAAGCGGGATTAGGCCACTGCTAAAATGGACATATACCGATGAATGAAAGGCTTTGTTCTCCGAATTGCGGAGCGCTTGGTCAACCTTAACGGTTCCCTGTCCCAAGTTAGCGATATGTCCTTGATTTAGAGCTGGATAAGGAATGGAGAAAATCATGAAAAGCGCAAGGACAGCGGTAGAGAACTGAGCCATCGATCGCCGCATATGTATCATGATGCCTATCTCCTCTCTTAAAATAGCTGCTAACCTTAAGGATAGCATACAATCCTTTGTATCTCAAAAGAATGATGATAATTTATTTATCCAAATTCATGGGTTTTACTTCGAAACTGCGTAATTGTACGATTCGAATATATTCCCGAGGCTGAAAAGAACCATTGATCTCCATTCTGGCATTAGGCTGCCGGGAGTGTAAATGCAATTGCTTTGCAGGCATCGTCGGAGGCACATTATGCTCAAGAAACGCTGCACCGCAGGTAATAAGGATAAATAGAGACGAGCAGACAAGGATTTGGCGGATCGGCATGGAAATCACTCTCCTTTATTATAGAAAGTGATTTCCCTAATGAGTTATATATATACAGTTATATTCTGGTTTACAACCATCTAAAAAAGCGATATACTTTTTGATGTGCTATACAACCAGTATTATCTTTAATCGCATATATGTTAATCGGAGGAGCCTGCCAAACGCGGGCTCTTTTTGCGTTTTTTCAGGCATACCCTATTTATGTTCTGGTCTAAATATGGCAAAGCTGATGAGACCAGGAATGATATCCCTGATTTAAGGAGGAAGCATTTTGTCTACATTGCACGCAGCAATTATACTACCTTTTATTCTGGCAATAGGAGTCCCTCTGCTTAAAAGGCTGCCGGGGAGGCCGCATCCAGGTTGGGCTGTTCTCTTGGGGCCTGCCGCTTTATTTATCTATTTTTTAGGGCAGATTCCATCCGTCCAAGCGGGGCAAGGGATTGTATCGACCATACCTTGGATACCATCGCTAGGCATCGAAGTTACCGTTCTTTTGGACGGGCTGTCGTTGTTATTTGCACTGCTCATATCAGGGATTGGGGCGCTCGTTACTCTATATTCTATTTTTTATATGGATAAGAAAAGGGAGGCTGTTCATCGCTTCTACACTTACCTGCTTCTATTCATGGGGGCAATGTTAGGCGTTGTATTGTCGGATAATTTGATTGTGCTCTACGGCTTCTGGGAACTGACGAGCATTTCTTCCTTTTTACTTATCTCTTTCTGGCATCATCGGGAGCGCTCGAGATACGGGGCTTTTAAATCTATGTTGATTACCGTATTCGGCGGGCTTGCGATGCTGGCTGGATTTGTTCTGCTTTATAGGATGACAGGCACTTTCTCGATTAGAGAAATCATACAGAGTACGGACTTGATCAAGGGCCATTCACTCATGCTGCCTACATTGCTGCTGGTACTGCTTGGCGCCTTTACGAAATCAGCTCAGTTCCCATTCCACATTTGGCTGCCAGACGCTATGGAGGCGCCGACGCCGGTCAGTGCTTATCTGCATTCGGCAACGATGGTTAAGGCTGGTTTATATCTCGTAGCTAGACTTACACCTGTGTTTGCCGGGCAAGCAGCTTGGTTCTGGCTTGTATCTGCAGTTGGATTGATTACGCTGATTTTCGGTTCGTTCAAAGCGATTAAGCAGACGGATTTGAAAGCGATGCTGGCCTTCTCCACGATTAGTCAGTTGGGGTTGATTATGGCCTTGCTGGGGCTCGGTTCGGCTTCGGGTTACTTTACAGATATTCAGCAATCCTTGTTCTACTCCAAGGCTACGATGGCCGCTATATTTCATTTGTTGAATCATGCGGTGTTTAAGGGAGCCTTGTTTATGGTCGTTGGAATCGTGGATCATGAGACGGGGACAAGGGATATCCGCAAGCTTGGCGGATTAATGTCAATTATGCCCGTGACATTCACGGTCGCTTTGATCGGCACCTTCTCCATGGCTGGCATACCGCCATTCGGCGGCTTCCTAAGTAAAGAAATGTTCTTCACGGCTGTTCTGAATGCGGGCGAGATGGGCATTTGGAACATGCAAACCTGGAGTTTATGGTTTCCGCTCATCGCCTGGGTTGCCAGCGTCTTTACCTTTGCCTATAGCATGGTACTGCTGTTTAGAACCTTTACGGGAAAACTTCAGGAGCAGGAACTGTCGAAACGGCCGCATGAAGCACCGGTAGGCATGCTCATTTCACCGGTGATCATGGCTTCCTTGGCCCTGGTATTCGGGCTGTTCCCAGGCTTGCTATCGTACTCGTTAATCGAGCCAGCGATGGCCTCGATTCTGCCAGGCCTGCTTGCGCCAGGCGAGAAGTTTCAAGTGTCCATACAGTTCTGGCATGGCTGGACTCCAGAGGTGTTCATGACCATCGGCGTTATTGCGGTCGGCATCTTGGTATTCGCACTGAGCTCCAAAATCAAGGCACTCCATAATCCATTGTTTACCCGATTCTCGCTGAACGGTGTATATGATTCAGGCTTAAGAACGATGGAGCGATCGTCGCAATGGATCACGAATAAATATATGACGGGCTCCGTGCGTCATTACTTAATTTATATTTTTGCGTTCCTTATAGTTGTGCTTGGGGTCATTATGTTCGCGTTCGATGGCTTCAGTCTGGATATGAGCAGCTACGCTCCTGTAACAATTTATGAGACAGCAATTTTGCTTGCGCTTATTATAGCCGCATCAGCAGTGCCATTCGCCAACTCGCGTTTACTGGCTATCATTCTGACGGGATCGGTAGGATATATGGTAACTCTGTTCTTCGTTATCTTCCGCGCGCCGGATCTTGCCCTAACCCAACTCATCGTAGAGACAGTATCAGTTACGCTGTTTCTGCTCTGTTTCTATCATTTGCCGAAGCTGAAAAAAGAGCTGTCCGTGCTTAAGTTCAAGCTCACGAATTTTTTGATTTCGCTAGGAGTCGGCACGATGGTAACACTCATTGCGCTCAGCGCACTAAGCGCAGGAAGCAGTCATCCTTTCGAATCGATCTCGAAATTTTTCTTGGAAGCAAGCTATAAACTGGCCGGCGGAAAAAATGTTGTGAACGTCATCCTCGTCGATTTCCGGGGCTTCGATACGATGCTGGAAATCGTGGTGCTCGGGATCGCTTCGCTGGGCATCTACGCCATGATTCGCTTAAGCCTGGATGATGAGCAGCAAGTACAGCTGCCTTCTGGAAAATTAGATGCAGCCGTGACGGGGAAAGGCTTAAAGCCGCTGAAAAGCAACGATGTTATTCTACGGACGACTTCTAGGATCGCCATGTTTATCATATTGACCTTCTCCTTTTATTTATTCTTTGCAGGACATAATGATCCGGGAGGCGGTTTCATTGGTGGTCTGATGACTTCTGCTGCACTCGTCCTGTTTGCTATCGCATTTGGACTGAAGGTCATGCGGAGCATTATTCCGCTTAATTTCCGCAAAGTCATGGCTACGGGCCTGCTAATCGCATTCCTGACAGGGCTAGGTTCGCTTGCGTTCGGAGTTCCATTCCTCAGTCATGCGTTTGGGCATGTTCATTGGCCGATTATGGGGGAAGTCGAGCTTGCTACAGCCGTAATTTTTGACTTGGGCGTATATTTAACCGTGGTGGGAGTCACGATGACAATTATTCTTGAGATTGGAGGGGATCGGTAGTCATGGAATTAATGATGTCTATTGCTGTTGGCATATTGTTCATGATTGGAGTATATCTCATCCTATCCAGGAGCCTGCTGCGCATCATTCTTGGAACATCGCTTCTCACGCATGCCGTTCATTTACTTCTGCTGACGATGGCACGTTTGAAAAAAGGAGCGCCGCCGCTGCTTGGCGAGCAGGCTTCCGCCTATACAGATCCAATTCCGGCGGCGCTTATTTTAACATCAATTGTAATTAGCTTTGGGGTAACGTCCTTCTTCTTTGTACTTGCCTACAAATCGTATCAAAAATTAAAGACGGACGATATGGAGCAGTTAAGGGGGGATGAAGGTGAATAATTTACTCGTGTTTCCGTTAATGATTCCCCTGTTGACTGCGGTAGCTCTTATTTTTAGTCATAACCGGGTCGTGCTTCAAAGATGGATTAATGCCACGGGAGCGATTCTGAATGTCGTTGCAGCCGCCTTGATTGTTCGCCAGGTAAGACTGGACGGTATTCAGACTTTATATATGGGGGGATGGACTCCGCCCTACGGGATCGTATTTACCGCGGATATGCTGGCGTCGCTGCTTGTTCTGACGACCACGGTGCTTAGCACGGCCTGTTTATTCTATGCCTTCGGCAGCATTGGTCAAGAGAGGGAGCGGCATTATTTTCATCCGTTCTTTCAGTTTTTGATCGTAGGCGTGAACGGGTCGTTCTTGACGGGGGACTTATTTAACCTGTTTGTCTGCTTCGAGGTTATGCTGATCGCATCTTATGCTTTGATCGTACTTGGCGGCACGAAACGGCAGCTGAGAGAAACCTTGAAATATATTCTGATCAATATCGTGTCTTCCAGCTTCTTTGTGGCAGGAATTGCCTACTTATATGGGGTTGTCGGGACGCTGAATATGGCCCATTTATCACTTCGTGTAGCAGAGGTAGGACAGGGCGGGGTACTTAATGTGATCGCCGTATTGTTCTTAATTGTATTTGCGCTCAAGGCCGGTCTATTCTTGTTCTTCTGGCTGCCGGGCTCGTACAGTGCTCCCCCAACGGCCGTAAAGGCTTTGTTCGGCGCGCTCTTGACCAAGGTCGGCATCTATGCCATTGCCCGTACCTTCAGTCTGATTTTCTACAACCAGCCGGAGCTTACTCATTCGCTTATTGGCTGGATGGCGGTATTGACGATGATATTAGGCGGCATCGGCGCGGTCGCTTATTCTGATATTCATCGTATCATCAACTATAATGTCGTGATCGGGATTGGCTTTATTTCCTTTGGAATCGCCACGGCTGCCAAGCCTTCTATGGACGGCGTCGTCTTCTATTTAATCCATGACATGATCGCTAAAGCGCTGTTGTTCCTGCTGGGGGGCATGCTCATCAAGGCTGCGGGAACAAGCGATTTACGGCAAATGGGAGGGCTGATCAAGCGATACCCGCTGCTAGGCTGGATGTTTTTTATTCTGACGCTGGCTTTAGTGGGCGTACCGCCGCTTAGCGGCTTTACGGGCAAGCTGCTGATCATTCAAGGTGGATTCGCTTCGGGGCATTATGTGTGGACCGGTATAGCCCTGGCATCCAGCTTGATCGTTCTGTACTCTTTAATGAAAATATTCTTAGGGGCATTTTATGGCGATGAGCAGCCTGCCGCTGCGAAGGAGCCTGTTCGGTTAAGGGGACTGAGCGCTGCAGCTGCCGTACTATTCGCATTTATCCTCGTAATCGGTATCGGCTCTGAATGGGTATACTCGTATGTGTCTCAGGCCGGGGATGTTCTGGCGAGTCCTGCTATTTATATAGATGCCGTGCTGAAGGAGTAGATGAAATGGCAATTCAAATTTTATTAAACTTCCTAATCGCTGTGGTGTGGATGTTCCTTAACAATAATTGGTCGGCGTCCGGGGGGATCGTCGGTTATGTCGTGGGCTTGGCTCTGATCGGCATGTTCAGCCGCTTCTGGCCGCAGGGCATCTACATGAGGAAGGTATGGTCTATCCTTAAGCTGCTTGTCCTGTTTATAAAAGAGCTATTTAAATCCAGCTTCGTGGTCATGGGTCAGGTTATTTCTCCAAAGCTGAACATTCGGCCAGGCATATTCAGTTATACCACCGAGTTGACGAGCGATTGGGAAGTAACCATACTAGCGAACCTGATTACACTTACGCCTGGGACATTAACGATTGATGTATCAAGGGATGGCTCCACATTGTATATCCATGCGATGGACATTGATGATGTAGATGAGCTATGCAGTCAGATTAGAAGCACATTTGAAAAAGCCATCATGGAGGTGACGAGATGATTAACGGATTATTGTTCGCTGCGCTCGTAATTATATCGTTTGCGATACTCGGCTGCCTGTATCGTTTAATGAAGGGGCCTTCTATGGCAGACCGCATTACATCGCTCGATACGATCGGCATCAATTTACTGGCCATGGTAGCTGTGCTCTGTATGCTAATGAGGACGGAAGCGTATTTCGAAATCATTCTTCTGATTGGTATTCTTTCATTTATAGGAACGACGGCCTTTGCCAGATATATTGAACGAGGCGTGGTTATTGAACAGGGAGGTGAAGACGGTGATCGGTGAGCTTCTGATCGGTTTGCTCGTCCTATTTGGAGCGGTGGTCAGCGCGTTGAGCGCCTTTGGGCTTGTGCGGCTCCCTGACGCATACATGCGATCCCATGCGGCAACGAAAAGCACAACGCTGGGCGTATTATGCATTTTGTGCGGTGCGTTTTTATACTTTATGTTCTCTTTGGAGCATGTGAGCGCCAAGCTGCTGCTCGGCATTGTCTTTGTCTTCATAACCGCGCCTGTAGGAGGGCATTTGAACGGCAGGGCCGCTCATCGGACAGGGGTGCCTTTGTGGAAGGACAGCGTACGTGACGACTTAAGCGAGGCGATGAGACGGGAGCAGGAGAAGGAGAAGGAGTAGTAGATTATTCCGCTCTATAAAACAATATCTGCGGGGGATATAATAGGATCAAGCGATGCGATAGGAGTAGCAGAAAAAGAAAGTCGGCAGAACTTATAGTACCTTTGGAAGCTACAAATTGCCAAGGTACTACAAGGGCCGTTAGACGTTGTAAATCAGATAAGCCTGCCCCAATTTAACGGGGGCAGGCTGTTGCTATTTCCAAAGTGCAAAGTCTCGGCCAGCCCATGGTTATCAAGAGTCCTAAGCCGTACTCGACTTAGGTCTAGGATGAAAAACCGTCCGTAGTCCGTTTTGAATAAATGCTTTTCCACCTACAATAAGGACATAAGGTTGAAACTTAAGAAAGGCGGTGATGGATAAATGAGAACAAATCGATCGAGCGGCTTCGCAATCGTGCTTATTGTTCTGGGAGCATTGATCCTGTTGGGCAAGCTTACTCCGCTGCTGGGAAGTCTTTTCGGACTGCTGTTCGCAGTAGCATTGATCGGTCTTGGTTACTATGGTATTCGCCGGGGCAACGCTTTTTTTGGATGGATCGTCCTGTTCTTTGGGATCATATCCTTAATGAACAAATTGGCCTGGCTCATCGTACCAGCAATCGGGATCGGCTTAATCCTCTTCGGCATTTATTCACTGAATGGAAGACGTCGGGGGTATTGATCACATATATCGAATAATGATGATGACCGAATTGGTTAGGAGGGATGGGATGTCATGAGTGTATTTCGTCGAGTACGGGATATTACGGTAGCTAATTTAAATGAACGATTAGAACAGTCTCAAGATCCGGTGCGGTTGATCGATCAATTCCTGATCGAGACCCGTCAGGAGATTGCCGAGGCAGAGAAGCTGCATCAGCAGTATGCGGGGCATACAAAGCAATTGAAGCAGCAAGTGGATCAGGCCAAGGTGATGCGCGACCGAAGGGAAGAGCAGGCGCTGCTTGCCCTTAAAGCCGAGGAAGAGCATTTGGCAAAGCTAGCTTTGCAGGAGAAAATGCTCTACGAGGAGAAGATCGAGCAGTATTCCGGATTGTATGCTCAGAGCCTGGAATCTTTGCAGGAATTAGAAAGCCAACTGAATGAATTAAAAACGGAATATCAAGTGGTATACAGCAAGCGGCAGTATTATTATGCCAGAATGGAGACGCTCCGTTTGCAGCAGCGTATGAACCAGCGGATGAGTGGGTACGGTACACAAGACGTGCCAAAAATGTTCCACCGCTTGGAAGACCGGGTATCCGATATGGAGTGGGAAGCCCGCAGCCTTCGCGATCTGAAAAGATCAGGCCAGGATATTATGAACCATGCCGGATCGGTTCTGCAATCGACTTTGGAACAGGAGCTCTCCCGTTTGAAGCAGAAGCTGAATAACAAAGGAGAGGAGTAAGACCGATGGGAACTCTATACCGTTCCAGACGTGATCGTTGGTTCAGCGGCCTGATTGGCGGGCTAGGCGAATACTTCGGCATTAGCGTTACCGGACTTCGCTTACTAATGATATTTAGTGTATTCATTACTGGCGGAACAACGATTCTGATTTATTTGATCGCATCGCTTGTCATTTCCAAGGAGCCTTACATTCCTCGCGATCCATACGGCGGGGGCTGGCAAAACGGCCACGGGGGGCACGGCGGGCACGGGTACGGCAATCCAGGCGGTCATGGAGGCCATGGGTACGGTAATCCGGGCAACCACCAGCACCGCGAACCGCAATATGCCGATCCGCGCTACAACGATCCGCATTATCAGCAGCAGCAGCAATCCGCATTTGGCGGCAATGCATCGAATTTGGATTCGATGATGGAGGATATTGAGAAGAAGGCTATGGAAAAAGAGCTCGAGGAGCTCCGTAGAAAATTATCAAAATATGAGAACGAGAAGGGAGATAAATAACGATGGGAGTATTCAAAAGAATTAAAGACATTACGAAGGCGTCTGTCAATGATATGCTAGATAAAGTCGAGGATCCAGTAGTGATGCTCAATCAATACCTGCGCGACATGGAGGCTGAAATCCGTGACGCAGAGGTAACTGTAGCGAAGCAAATGGCGAACGAGCGCAGAATGAAGCATCGTCTAGAAGAGGCGATCCGCATTTCTGCACAAAGAGAGAGCCAGGCTGAAGCTGCACTGATGAATGGTCAAGAGGAAGTAGCCCGCAAGCTGCTGGAAGAGAAAATCCTGTATGATCAGAAGCAAGTGGAATTCAGCGACCTGCATGCTCAATCCGAAGCACAAGCACTAGAGCTCAAGCAGCAGCTTCATGATATGAAGGATGAATTCTACAAACTGCGCAACAAACGCAACGAACTGGTCAGCCGTGCGCAAATGGCCAAAGCCAGAAAACAAATGTCTCAAATCAATACGCTCAATACGATTGAAAGCGGCAGTGCTTCCTTAGGCTTCCACCGGATGGAAGAGAAAATTATGCAACTGGAAGCTGAAGCAGAGGTAGCCGGTATCGGTTATCGCAGCGTAAGCAGCTCTACTTCCTCCTACATCAGCCCGGCGGATGCCGAGAAGCAGGTTAAGGTGGATGAGCAACTGGAAGCTCTGAAAGCTAAGCTCAACCCTTCTGCTAAACGCGAGGAAAGCAAGGAATAACAGCTACACGACTACAGGACATTGTGATATGCTATGTAATGGTCAAGCCATGCGGTATGAATATTTATACTGTTATGGCTTTTCCACTTACAATCTCACATATGAACTGATCTGGAGGTGCGGCATGGATAGGCATAGAAGCTTGTTGGCCATCGGATTGATCGGACTTGGCGTATTTATCATCTTCGGCCAGTGGCTGAGCTTTTTTACCATCGTCGCGATTTTAATACTAGGCTTCGGCATTTATAAAATCCGTCTTGGTGATGACGTAAAAATCGGCTATATTTTGCTGGCGATTGGCGGCGGTATGATTCTGCTGCATAATTTTATGCTAGTGGTCGCCATATTGATGATTTCACTTGGATTGTACTATGCCAAGATGAAGAAGATGCATCCGGTAAACAACCTTGTTCAAAAGCAAAACGTGACATCCAGCATTCATTGGGATCGTGATCCATGGACGCTGCGTAATACCAGCATGTGGCATGTGCTCGGGGAAGTGAACATCGACCTGTCGCTCGCTATGGTAGATGATCAAGACAATGTGCTGATGTTCCAGGGGGTCGTCGGTGACATCGATTTGATCGTATCTGAAGACTACGGCGTAGAGATTGAAGCGTTTGTTCTGTTCGGACAGATCGATTTCAGCGAGGTGAAGGAGACCGGGATGCTGAATCGTATCTATTGGAAGTCTCCAAACTATGAACAACGCGATCAAAAAGTGAAAATTATTATTTCCTACCTCGTAGGAAATGTCGATATACATTTAACTTAATCACAGGAGGATTGACCACCATGAGAAAGAAAAAACCGTCCAACATGGTATCTCGCAGTATGCGGGATGGGATCCTCCTGTCTTTTGTGCTGCTTGCAGGCATCATCTATGTTCTATATACATATGGGTACTTCATACCGATAGCCTCATGGAAAATCGGTATCCAGGCCGGACTGACATTGCTGACGCTGCTCCTTGTGATCGGGGCGGTATATGGATTCTTTCAGGGCTACCGCGCCAAGCGAAGGATTGATTTGCTGCGTGATTCCTTGCTGCAGTGGGAGAAGGGAAATCAGACGGGAACGGTGCCTAAGCTGGGGGAAGATGAGCTGGGCCGGCTTGGGCAACAGCTGGAGAGAATCGGAAAACGTTGGGAGGAGCAGGTAACCTCCTTGCAGCGTTTGTCTACGCATAATGCCCAATTGGCTGAGCAGGCGCGGGTGTCGGCGATCGTTGAGGAGCGGCAGAGGCTGGCCCGCGAGCTGCATGATGCGGTTTCCCAGCAATTGTTCGCTATATCGATGACAGCGACGGCGGTAGGCCGTACTTTGGAGAAGGATTTCGACAAGGCCCAGCGGCAGGTAGAGCTGATTGAAGAGATGGCTTCTGTCGCCCAATCTGAAATGAGAGCCTTGCTGCTGCATCTCCGTCCGGTTTATTTGGAGGGCAAGGAGCTGTCGCAAGGGCTGCTTGAGCTCGTACGCGAGCTCAAGACGAAGGTGCCTATGGATTTGACGTTGGAGATCGATGAAGACCTGAAGCTTAGCAAAGGAATTGAGAATCATTTATTCCGTATCATTCAGGAAGCGATGTCGAATACGCTGCGCCATGCCAAGGCAGATAAGATGGAAATTCGCATTCATCGGAGAGCCGAGACCGTCAAGGTCATTCTTCGTGACAATGGCGTCGGGTTTGAACTGGACGAGAAGAAGCAGGCCTCCTACGGCTTATCCACGATGCAGGAGCGCGTGCTCGAGATCGGCGGCTCAATCCAATTTATAACTGCACCGGGCAAAGGGACGCGGATTGAGATTACGGTACCGCTGATGACCGAAGAGAGTGGAGGGGAGGAGTATCATGGAGATGGACAATGATATTAAAGTATTGCTGGTAGATGATCACGAAATGGTTAGAATCGGCCTGGCTGCCGTGCTTGGTACGGAGGATGGAATAGAAGTGGTCGGCGAGGCCAGCAGTGGAGAGGAAGGCATCCGGCTGGCTCAGGAATACAAGCCGGACGTCGTACTCATGGATCTTGTGATGGAAGGCATGGATGGAATCGAGACAACGAGGCAGTTGCTTAAGCTCTATCCTGAATGCAAAGTTATCGTCCTGACGAGTTATTTGGATGATGAGAAAATGTATCCTGTCATCGAGGCAGGCGCGTTCAGTTACCTTCTCAAGACATCCCGAGCTTCCGAGGTAGCCGACGCTATTCGTGCCGCCGCGCGCGGACAATCTGTTCTGGAGTCTCAGGTAGCATCCAAAATGATGAACCGGTTCAGACAACCGAAGGCGGAGACCGCAGCCCATGACGAATTAACGGATCGGGAGATGGACGTGCTGCGCTTGCTGGCTCAAGGGAAATCCAATCAGGACATTGCTGACGATTTGATTATCGGCATTAAAACTGTGAAGTTTCATGTGACGAATATTTTAGCTAAGCTGGGTGTGGAAGACCGCACACAAGCAGCTATTTATGCTTATAAAAATGGGCTGGCAGAATAGTTCTTCAGAAAATGTTAAGCTGGTCATATTGCAGCTTGTATGTGTTGGAATGCATAATTTTTAGATCTACATCCACATTGTCGAGCTCGATAGAAGATAGAAGATGATCCTGGCTTTGAGGGCCTGCGGTCATCTTTTTCCATTGGTTGTTGAATTGGCGGTATAGAATGTCCTCGACGCCATAAATGTCTTTATTTTGCTTCTTGGCGGTTTGAAAAGCTTTGTCTATTTGCTCCTCTAATAAAGCGGTCGCCAATGCTTTGATTTCGGTTGCAGTCGGTTCCGGCTGAGCCACGACCTCTGAGACTGCAGCTCTCACCATAACCTTGATGGAAATATGCGCTTTGTCCCCTTCTAAACGTACCTTTACCAACGGCTTAGAATTTAAAATGTTCAGCTGCACATATCCTCCTTGATGCAATTTCAGCATTAGAGGATATTTATACATATTTTTAAAGGCAACGATTCTAGCCCCGCTTAATAAATCATTGTCCAAATAACCTTGGCTTCTTCCTTTGGAAATTAAATAGGCTCCGTTTAATTTGACTAGCGGAATCGGTTTATTCTTCTTTGACCATATCTGTTCGGTGAGCTTGATGGATGGCAAGAAGACAGTGGCTGCCGGCTCCCTTATACCGTTCATTAGCTTAATTAGCCGCAAGGGCTCGATCGTGGATAGCTGTTCATACACTTCTCTGGGATCCATGAGCTCAGAACTCAAGGCGGATTGATTAAGTAAAGAGACCCCTGACAAAATGGGCGGGATTTCTTGGTCTGTTCCGTAGACCCAGGATGTGTAACGAAGCTCGCTGGCGCGAAGCAATGCGGTCAAGCAACTGTCCAATTCGCTTTCTATCAGTGATTTTGAGAGGACGATGGCTTTGACATGAGTCCAGAGTGTTCGCTGCTGTGAAGCGGGATAGATGCTAGTAAGGGCCTGCGTGACTGTTTCTCCTTTGCCGGTAGCGATCCACACTTTGGTATCCTCCGTGTTAGCGGTGCTTTCCTGTTTGGAAATGTCGCCGAAGGAGAGAACCTGCGCATAAATCGTATACTGTCCTTTAGAGTAATCTATGCCTAGTGCGGTAATGAAATTAACACTCTGGGCCTCTTTGGCGTCCCAGCAGCCGGATAGTAAAGCACATATACATATGACAGCTAGAGCAGCCTTCCATTTCACCAGTCATTCTCCTTTCGAGGTGTTGTCCTTGGGATGAAAAATCCCTGATCTTTGATTACTGCTGCCGGATGGCTTTTTAATCACGGCTTGAATAAAGTCCTTCTTATGGAAGGGGGATATCGGTGACAAATACGGAACCCCGTATGATTCTAGATACGCAAGATAAAACACGAGACCGATAACACTGATCAGGAACCCGAACATCCCCAAGATTGAGGATACAAATAATATATACAGCCGAAACTGGGATACTGCCCCGGTAAGCGATTGGTTGACAAGGGTATAGGTAGCTACAGTCGCAATGGCCACCGTGACGATGATCGTTGGCGAGGTGATGCCGGCTCGAATTGCAGCATCGCCGATAATGAGTCCACCGACCACGGTCACGGTCTGGCCAACGGCTTTGGGCAAGCGGCGTCCGGCCTCATTGAATATTTCGAATAGAAACAACATTATAAAGGCCTCCAATTGTATGGGAAAGGGAAGGCCATGCCGTGAATTGCTAATTGTCGCAAGCAGCGGAAGTGGAACCTGCTCCAAATTATAGCTTGTTAGCGCAACGTAGAACCCCGGCAGTAACATGGAGATTAGCAGGCCGAATACCCGCAGTATCTTCTGCATCGAAACGATGTAGTAGGAAGTATTCTCGTCTTCAGGTGAGGTGAATAAGGTCGTGATTGTTACCGGAGCCACAATGGCCATCGGAATACCGTCAACGATTACGACAAATTTACCGTTCAGCAGCGCATCTACGGCAAAGTCAGGACGTCCGGTATAATCGGTTAACGGAAAAAAGGCGTTTTTTTCATTGGTCACCACGTTCTCGATAAATGAAGTACCCATAATCGCGTCCGTATCGATACTATTTAAATTTCTTCTGATTTCTTGAAGGATGTCCTCATTGATGATGTCACTAATGTAAAATAAGCCGATTTTATTTTCGCCCCGCTTTCCCGCATTATAGTGCTCCACGCAGAGGGATTGGGTTCGCAGGCGCTTGCGCAGCAGTCCTGTGTTTGTAATAAGCTCTTCTGTAAATCCGTCCTGGGGGCCTTTAATGGAGGATTCCGTCGTAGGCTCCTCCGGCGCTCGAGAAGGAGGGTTAGCGATATCCAGGCTAAAGAACGCATCCAGTTTCTCGATATAAATGATCAGCTTTCCGCTATAAACCTGAAGAGTTAACTCGTGCAATAACGATTCTTCAGGCAAGGAGATCAGAGGGAGATGACGGTTGCGTTCGATGTCTATCATATTTGGTTCAGGAAATTCTTCGAAAATGGCCGTTAAACCGGGAAGCGCGATTTGATTCAACTGCATCGTATCAGCCATGGCATCACAATATATTATTGTTACCGGCTGATTGGCATTCTCGTCTCCTCCCTGTATGCAGTGAATAACGACATCTGCTGACTTCGAGAAATACTGCTGTAAAAATGGAGTATCAATATGCTCTGCTGCCGCAGGCAGCGGTGAGTTATTTGTCATGGATCGGTTCTCCTTTCTTGAGCGATCGGATGAAGACAGCAAGGGTAAGCAGCAGCGTAACGATAAGAATCAGGAATGTGTTGAACGGGAACACAAATCGAATCAAGAGGTTTTGAAACTGGATGTCCGTAAAGGTGGTAAGGCACAACAGGGTTAGGGCGACAGAATATAACAGCAACAAGGTATTGCGCTGCTGCTTATTACTGATGTTCCAGATGTCCGTTGCGATGAACAAAGCTACAGCGATGCGCATGATCACTCCGGCGAGCCACTGATAGATCGAGAAGAAATCGGTCTGCGACACATATTTTCCAAACCCGGCAATTCTCCATTGTTCATAGGCAGGATAGCGCTGCAAGGAGGCCTCGTGAGGGTTGAATTCCGCAATGGAGCCGGTAAGAGGGCCCAATGTTAAACCGATTAGGATAAAGCCCAGAACAAGGAAGTGTCTCTTGGTAAGCGGTGCTTTTAAATATGGCTGCAAAAATAGAATAAAGAAAATCTCGAATAATCCTGTGCAGGCATACATGACTCCTTTGATGGGGGGGCCCCAGCCATTTTCCAACAACGGGAACAACTGATGATAATCTTTAAACTGGACGTTTACGATAGCCACATAGAATCCTAGAAGAACAACGAGTGGGAGCAGTATTCCGGAGGCGTATGCCATGGAATTCACGCCGAGTCGAGCCGCGATCAGGCAGACCAGCACAAGCCCGGCAGCCGTTACAATCATGGGCGTGTAAGGAAGAAAGGTCACCTTAGTCCACATGATGGTATCGAACAGAGCAAACCAGGCGGTACCGAGGAAGTAAACAGACGTGATGATTTTAAACGGGATGGAAATTACTTTCCCGTACTGGTTTTCCAGCCAAACGGGCAATGGTTTGCCATTTGTTCGGCTTGAGATATAGGCGATCAGCAGCGTAATAAAGACGAATGGAACTACCGATAGAATGACGGAGAACCACGCATCCCGCTTCGCGGTTTGGAGAAGCGCGGGAATAATGAATACATGATTCGTGATGCCGACCGTGAGCATGATGGTCATGATCGCTTGCAGAGCCGTAGGTTTTGGGGGATTCATTTACATCAGTCTCCAGTCTATGATTCAGTGAGCTTATTATTTTCCAGTCAGAGAAAGGATATGCAAGTATAAATTTCTGCTCCTATGGAGAACCTGTTGATAGATTCATAGAATGGTTCGGGAGAGATGATATTCATGAGAAAATTATGGGGTATTATCGCTATGGTTATTGTGGCGGGAGCAATTATGATAAAGACATTGAACGGGCCAGGAACAACAGCTAGCGCGATTGCTGCTTATTCGTCCGAGGCTGAATTATCGAGAATGCAATTGGAGAAAATATTGGCTGTAGGCAAGAGCATGACTCAGGGAGAAATACGAGGCACCGTGAAGTGGCAGGGAGAATGGCTTACCGAACTGTCCTTGGAGGAAGCGGCGAAGCTTCTGGCTGACCGTCTGGGTTGGCTGGATCGTTATGCAGAACAAGTGCATGACCGGGAAGTGCTGTATGCTGAATCCGTGACAGAAGAAATTCACGGCAAACTGGCCATTCTTTCTCATGGAGACGGGCTGTATTATGTTGTCCTCCGGCTTGAAAATCAAACGTTGATGGGGTTGGAGCAGTTGGCGGAATACAGTGTGAAGTATGGTGAAATGCTCCTTGCAGAAGGCGTGCGCATCAAATGGAATGCGGCTTTGCAGGGGGCAAGCATGGAAGCCGATGATGCGCCAATCCTGTCGCAAACCGGTGTTTCCACGAGCATTAGTCAAGAGGGGGAGCCTCAGGCTATGTCTGTGACCGTCGCCTTCGACGCAATCGAATCTAGTGCCAAGAAGCGGCTGAAGCTGCACCAGGTGGAGAGTTTTGAGGATGAGCGTACGGTCAGCCGCTCTTATGCAGTGGAGGAATTGCCGATCAGGGTGCAAAGCGCCGGGCAGGATATTAGCTTACAGCTAGCGCTTCATTGGAATACGGAGACGGAGCGATATGACATATCTATAGGTTCTCCACTGCTGACGGTCGAATATTAATGAATATTAGATAAATATTAGATGAATTTTCAAAGAACATAACTAATTTTGATATGAATTTGATGGCATCCTTGTAGTGAATATGCTAAAATATCATCACATGCTGTGATGCCGTGTAAGGTTATAGCATTGATGGGAGAATGAATAAATATACACTATATTACATAGAAAGAATGAGGAGCCATGACTGAAATACAAAATCTAGATTCAGTGAAGACACCAGGAACGGTATACTTCATTTTCGGAGCAACCGGAGATTTGGCACGGCGCAAGTTGTTTCCCGCAATATATTCCTTGTATCGCGAAGGAAAGCTCGGAGAAGATTTTGCGGTTATCGGCGTGGCGCGACGTCCCCGCTCAAGAGAAGAATTCCGTGATGATGTGTATCATTCCATTCAGGAGTTTTGTCGTTATTCCGTTGATGATAATGCGGAGTGGAGTCGTTTTGCAGAGCATTTTTCGTACAAATCGCTGGACATTAACAATATAGATGGATACCGGGAGCTGCTCCAGCAGACCGAGGAAGTGGAAGCTCGCTTCGGCATTCCGGGCAATCGACTGTTCTATCTGGCACTTGCGCCGGAATTGTTCGGCAGCGTATCCTTCAATTTGCAGAAGGGCGGCATGCTGGATAGCAGTGGCTGGCATCGACTCGTCATTGAGAAGCCGTTCGGCTATGATCTAATCTCTGCACAGAAGCTGAATGAAGAATTGAACCAAGTGTTCAAAGAGGAAGAGATTTATCGAATTGACCATTATCTCGGCAAAGAGATGGTACAGAATATCGAAGTGATTCGCTTCGCGAATGCGTTCTTCGAGCCGCTTTGGAACAATAAGCATATTTCTAATATCCAGATTACGCTGAGCGAAACTGTCGGCGTAGAGGAGCGCGGCGGGTATTATGACAATGCCGGGGCTCTTCGCGACATGGGGCAGAACCATATGCTGCAATTGCTTACGATGATTGCGATGGAGCCGCCAAGCCGATTGCTCGCCGAGGACATTCGGGATGAGAAGGTGAAGGTGCTTCGTTCGCTTCGCCCGTACACTTCCCCGCAGGAAGTGAAGGAGAATGTTGTTCGGGGGCAATATTCTGAAGGCGAGAGCGGCGGCAAGGCGCTGCCGGGCTATCGTCAAGAGGATAAAGTTGACCCGAATTCCAATACAGAGACGTATTTTGCGGCAAAGGTATATGTGGACAATTTCCGCTGGTCGGGAGTTCCGTTCTATATCCGCACCGGTAAACGCCTCCCGGTGAAGACAACGGAAGTCGTGGTGGAATTCAAGCAAATGCCTACTAACGTCTACCTCGGCCAAAAGCATAAGCTTGAGCCCAATCTTCTAGTAATTCGCGTCAACCCGATGGAAGGGATCTACATCAAGATCAACGCGAAGAAGCCGGGAACAGAGTCGCAAATCAGTCCGCTGGCAATGGAATTCTGCCAAAGCTGCCAAGTAGGCATTAACTCTCCTGAGGCATATGAGCGTCTGATTCATGATGCAGCCAATGGCGATTCCACTTACTTTACCCGGTGGGATGAGGTTGCTACAGCATGGGCGTTCGTTGACCGTATCGCTACAGCGTGGGCGCAGGAATCCGGAGATATCAGCACTTATGCAGCTGGATCTTGGGGCCCTGAGGAAGCGGATAAGCTGCTGGCGCAGGATGGCTTCCACTGGTGGCCGGTGAATGGCCAGGAAGAGGACAACGTCATTTGGATCAAGGGTTAGGCTGATATCGATATTGATATCGAGCTGGCTGGGTAAATATAAGCCGTCGATCAGTTGAAATGCTGGTTGGCGGCTTCTTTATTGTTAAGAAATATGTCTCCCAAGATGTGAGGGTGTTTTTGCGTACAAAGAGACAAAATATGTTACAATATACAACGTGAATTTGTGGAATGAGAGGACTAGTGATAAATGAGCAAAGCATTGGGACAAGTGCTGCAGCAGGAAGTGGACAAACGGCGGACGTTTGCGATCATTTCCCACCCGGATGCCGGGAAAACAACATTAACCGAGAAGCTGTTGTTGTTCGGCGGAGCGATCCGTCTGGCTGGATCAGTAAAGGCTCGAAAGGCAAGCAAGCATGCGACAAGCGACTGGATGGAAATTGAGAAGCAGCGCGGAATCTCCGTGACTTCCTCCGTCATGCAGTTTGATTATAACGGTCACCGGATTAACATTTTGGATACACCGGGCCACCAGGATTTTAGTGAGGACACGTATCGAACGTTGACCGCTGCGGACAGTGCCGTCATGCTGATCGACGTGGCCAAAGGCGTTGAGGTTCAGACGATTAAGCTGTTCCAGGTTTGTGCCAAGCGCGGCATTCCGATCTTTACCTTCATCAACAAGCTGGATCGGGAAGGGCGGAGCCCGTTTGATCTCATGGAAGAGCTCGAGCAGGTGCTGGGCATACGCTCTGTGCCGATGAACTGGCCGATCGGCTCGGGGCGCGAGTTATCGGGCATTTATGACCGGATGAATAATCAGGTTGAATTGTTCCAAGGGGACGATCATTCCCAGATTCAGGTGAAGAAGGTGGAGAACTATCATGACCCTGCGATCCGTGAGTTGGCTGGGGAATTTCTTCATGATCAGCTCTGTCAAGATTTGGAGCTCCTCGATGTGGCGGGCGATCCTTTCGATATGGAAAAGGTAAGCCGCGGCGAGCTCACTCCGATCTTCTTCGGCAGTGCTGTAAATAATTTTGGCGTTCAGACGTTTCTGGAGAACTTCCTGCGCCTTGCTCCGAAGCCGGAGCCGCGGCATAGTTTGGCGGGAGTGGTTGAGCCGACTCATGAAAAATTCTCGGGTTATGTATTCAAAATCCAGGCCAATATGAATCCGGCGCACCGGGATCGAATTGCCTTCTTGCGCATTGTTTCTGGAAAATTCGAGCGGGGCATGTCGGTGAAGCATGTTCGTGTCGGCAAAGAGATTAAACTCTCACAGCCGCAGCAGTTCCTTGCCCAGGATCGGGATATCGTAACGGAAGCATATCCGGGTGATATTATCGGTTTGTTTGATCCGGGTATTTTCCGAATCGGGGATTCCCTTAGCCAAGGAAGCGAGATTCAGTTTGATGAGCTGCCGACCTTCTCTCCGGAGATTTTTGCCAAGGTAACGGTGAAGAACGCTTTGAAGCATAAGCAATACCAGAAAGGAATCGATCAGCTTACAGAAGAGGGAACGATTCAAGTGTTCACTACGGTAGGTTTTGAAGATATGCTGCTTGGCGTCGTTGGGCAGCTGCAGTTCGAGGTGTTCGAATACCGGATGAAAGGCGAGTACGGCGTGGACGTGCAATTGCAGCGAATGCCGTATCAGTTCGCCCGCTGGCTTGTCGCGGACAAGGTTGATCCATCGAAATTCCGGATTAATTCCACGCTGGTTAAGGATAAGAAGGGGAATTATGTCGTCCTGTTTGAGAACGAATATGCGATGAGAACCGCGATGGAAAAAAATCCGGATGCAAAGTTTTTAGAAACGGCGCCTTAAGCGATTAGTTCGGAGAAATAGGTTAAGGCTTACCCGCCATATTGGAAATCATTACAGGGGTTGTAATGGGGTCAAGCCGGAGGCCTATGGTTTTAGATAAAAACTAAAGGAAGCCTCCTTATCCGACATCATGTCAGGAAGGAAGCTTCCTTTGTTGTGTTGCAGCGGGCGATCGTTATTTCAATGGCTTAAGCTCGGCAGAAGAAAGCTCTTTGCTTAGGAGTGAGATCAGTTCATCCTTTTTGGGGTCATCAATATGCTTCCAGATGATCTCGAAGACGACTCCAAGGCCGGGAAGCGCCGCTTCCTGGGCATCGATAGATCCTTCTACCATGTCCCGCAGGCCTGCTTCATTCTTGCCGTGCATCTTATGCACAACTGCTTGTCTAAGGTCAAGAGTAATTGGCATAGCAATACCTCCCTGAAATAGTCATTGCCCGCTGTTAATGTTCCCGATGTACGCTGTGAAAATACAAGTTAAGGACATGTTGTGGTATACTAATTCGCATAAAATAATGACTCGGGCAGGTGGAAGCATGGCACAATCCGGAAAGAAACAATACGCCGTTATCGGCATGGGTCGATTTGGGCTTAGCGTGGCTACTGCCTTAAGCGGTATGGGCTTTGATGTGCTGGCGGTCGATTCCAACGAGCAGCGTACGCAGGCGGTATCGAATATTGTTACGCATGCTGTCTCGGCGGATTCTACGGACGAGGAGGCGCTTCGTGCGCTGGGCATCCGGAATTTTGATGTTGTGGTCGTCGCGATCGGCGAGAATATTCAGGCGAGCATTTTAACAACGCTCATTCTTAAAGATTTCGGCGGGCCGATCATCATCGTTAAAGCTCAAAATGAACTGCACGGCAAGGTGCTGAATAAGATTGGCGCGGACAAGGTGATTTATCCAGAGCGGGATATGGGGCTTCGCCTCGCCCATCACTTGACTTCACCGAATATATTGGACTACATTGAACTGTCGGACGAATACAGCATCGTTGATTTGCAGATCACGAAGGCGATGGTGGGAAAAAACCTGAAGGAGCTCGATATTCGCGCTAAATTCGGGTGCAACGTTATGGCGATCAAGACGGGCAGCAAGATGAACATTTCACCGGCAGCCAATGATCGGCTTGCTGATGGAGATATTCTCGTTATTGTCGGAGAGAAGAACGATCTTAAGAAGCTGGAACTAGCTTACTCGGAATCATAAAATAAGGGGATGAACCGAACTATGCAGCAAATTACTTCTCCGCACAATCCCCGTGTGAAGGAATGGGCTGGGCTGCTTGAGAAGAAAAATAGGGATAAGCAGCATAAATTTCTGATCGAAGGCATTCATTTGGTTCAGGAAGCGATTAAGGCGCAGATTGATCTGGAATGCGTCTGTTATGAAATCGAGCGCGGCATTCCTGCGGAGTTATCGGAGGCAGCGTCCGCTTCGCTGGGCGTGGAATGGATCGGCGTTACGGCGGCGATCATCGCCAAATGTACCGACGCGAAGACACCGCAGCCCGTATTTGCGGTCGTTCGCAAGAGCAGCGATGAGCTGGAGCCTCTGCTGGCGGAGGAGCGCAGCCTCGTTGTCGTCCTGGATGGGGTGCAGGACCCGGGCAATGTGGGCACAATCATTCGCAGCGCGGATGCCGTGGGAGCGAGCGGCGTAATCGTCGGGCCGGGCAGCGCGGATATATACAATCCGAAGGTCATCCGCTCGACGATGGGCTCGTTGTTCCATTTGCCCGTAATTGAGGGGGAGCTGGCTGACATTCTGCCTCAAGCGAAGGAGCGAGGCATCCGACTCGCCGGAACCAGCCTGCAAGCCGCGAAGAGCTGCTATGCTTATGACTTTACAGGGCCGGTATGGCTCCTGTTTGGCAGCGAGGCGAGAGGTCTTAGCCCGAACGTCCGGGAGCTGATGGACGACGGGCTGCTTATTCCGATGCGGGGCCAAGCAGAATCGCTGAACGTGGCGATGGCCGCGTCGGTGCTGCTGTTTGAGGCGCAGCGGCAGCGGTATTTTAAGTAATCACCAAACTCTAAAGACTGGTAAATGCTCTAATCTTTGGTCAAGCGTTTCCCCAGTCTTTTTCTCCTTTCGTTCACAATTTATCCAATTTATTTCTAGGTTTTCATCCTGGATTTATGTCGAATTGGGACAGTATTTATTATCCCGAACATGAAGGAGAGGGCAGCATATCCAACGGACTTCCCTTTGTGTATGCTTCAACAGATAGTTGCGCAGTATTTATTGATCGGGTACGATAGCGGTAGGAGGCAAGAAAAAGGAATTGGCGGCCATTTGGAGAGTATTTAGCAGCTGCAGGCATTCTGATGAACTATCCATCAGCCACATTGTGATTTTTTTCACTATATATGTTGACATAGTTGATTACCGGCATCCCGACGCTAAACACTGCGTGCTGCGGAATCTCTTTCAGACATACTGCAGCCCGACATCATGAACCATAAAGGAGTAATGCAAAATGAAGATTGGCGAGTTCGCAAGAAGAAATAACATAACGCATGATACGATTCGCCATTACATAGACATGGGACTGCTGGTTGTTGAAAAGCAGGGCTCCCAATATCATTTTACGGAAGAGGATAGCGGCGCCATCGAGCAAATAGTTATGCTGAAGCAACTGGATTTTTCCTTAACCGAAATTCAGGAAATTCTATGCTTCTATCGGCTTGAAGGGGAGAAATCGGATGATTTCAGAAGCTTTTACTTGTCACATTTGGAGAGAAAGCAGGAGCAAGTCAGGCAAGAGCAGCAAAAGATGAAAGAAATCGACTATCATCTCAAAAACAAAATTAACGAGTTGAAGTTAGAAGATAATCGTAACCTGAGAAGGCTGGGGTTTCCCATATCCTCCCTAGCACTCCTGCACTGTCCGTATTGCAAAAATGCGCTCGGGATCAGCGGCGGATCTATAGCGAACAATATGATCCTGGAAGCAGCTATTGAGTGCAAGTGCGGTTACACCGCGGTCATTGAGGATGGAATTTTTATCGATACGAATGCGGCCGGAAGGGCTGGAAGAAAAAAGGAGATGCCGACGAAGCATGAGTTTCTGGAGGTTGCTTCACCGAAGTACATTAATTTTATTTATAATGGGACGACGACATTAATCGACTATATGCAAAACTACGGAAACACCCCGAAATATATTATGGAGCTGGATAATTGCGCTGGCCGGTTTCTGATGCAGTATATCGATGATTTGCCCAGCAGCAGCACCTATATTCTCATTTGCCATGACAAGGAACGGATCGCGAATTTGAAGAATAACTTAATGATCCAGCACGAGCATAGCAACTATATTTTCTTCTGCTGTGAAATCGACCAATTGCCTATCGTTCATTCCTCTATAGATATCATAATCGATCATTGGATGAGCAAAAATTATGCAAAATCCGCGCAAAAGTTTCTCCTGGATATCGTATCGCCTCTTCTTAAGCCGGAGGGGCTGCTTATCGGAGCGTATCCTCATCTGGGTACGAAATGCAGAGATTTTATGGACATCCCGCTAGAATTAAGGGATCAATTCAATCGCAATAAAATACTGGAAAGATTGGCTGAGTTAAATTATTCGCCAGTAGATACGGTAGATCTCGGGCCAATCATTGAAGATAATCCGTACATCGACATCAAAAACAAGGAGCAATATTTGACTCTTTATGTTGGCAGGAAAAAAAGCAATTTTGAGCTGATATCCTCTGGAGCCCAGCATGTGCACATACAAAATATGATTTCTTGAAATGTGGGGTCGACCCCGTACTTTCAAATTTCTTAAGATTATTTACGTGCATTTTTTCACAAAGTCACCTTGACATCGTCATAACCCCAGAATTTAAAATCAAAGCTGTACTCAGGAATTTTAAATCAAGGGGGAACCGGGATGAAAAGGAATAGGAATTGGAAAAGGATAAGGCTGTTGCTAGTGGGGCTTGTGTTAATACTCGGCCTGGCTGCTTGCTCGCAGTCTGCTTCAGATACAAACTCGAACTCAGGAGATGCTTCTGCCATTTATAAAGCAGGTACTTATACGGCAACGGCAGAAGGCAACAACGGCGATATGACGGTCGAAGTCGTATTCGATGCTAAATCGATTGTTTCGGTTACCGTGAAGGAGCATAGCGAAACGAAAGGTCTCAGTGATACGCCAATCGAGCGCATCCCTCAACAGATTATCGATGGACAGACATTGGCTGTTGATGCTGTGTCGGGTGCAACCAATACCTCGGAGGCGATTCTTGCCGCCGTAGAAGATTGCGTTAAGCAGGCTGGAGGGGATATAGATGCCCTTAAAATCGCTGTAGCAAACGATGCTCAGCCGCAGAAGGAAATGGAATTAACGACTGATGTTGTCGTCATCGGCGGTGGAGGAACCGGTCTTGCCGCTGCAGGCTCCGCGTTTGAGAATGGCGCTAAGGTCGTTGTGCTGGAGAAAATGGCAACAGTTGGCGGTTCCACGGCTTTATCTGGCGGAAGCATCGCCGCTACGGGTACCCGCTTCCAGGAGGAGCTTGGCATCGAGGATACGCCGGAGTCATGGATGAAGCTATGGAAGGAGCGCCAGCAAACCAGTCTGCGGGACAGTGAATATCCGGATTATGAGCGCGTGCAGAAATTCATGGATGATGCCGTAGACACAACCCATTGGTTAGTTGATTATATGAATCATAAATATGTAAAAGTTGGCGGATTTGGCGTTGACCCTGTAGCTCGCCTTCATGATCCGGAAGCGGGCGGAGCCAGCTTGATTGCAAATCTGGAGAAGACGCTCCAGGATAAAGGCATTGACATTCTTACCGAAACGAAAGCAACAGAATTAATTACGGATGAGCAGGGCGCTGTAATTGGCGTGATCGCCGAGAATGCAGAAGGAAAGCTAATCGTTCATGCGAAAAAGGTCATTATTGCATCAGGCGGTTTTGCAAAGAGCGAGGAGCTGATGAAGCGCTTTGTGCCTGAGTTTGTGGATAACATGGACGTAAGTGCGGCTGCCGCGGGCAGTACGGGTGACGGTATTCTTATGGCAGAGCAGTTGGGAGCGGCGCTCTACGAAGATCCGTGGATTATCGGGCTGGGCGTTGCGGCGCACATTCCTGAATTGCGTGCATTGGAATGGGATCCTACAAAAGTATACGTGAATGAAAAAGGCGAGCGCTATATGAATGAAAACAGTCACTATGCCATTGTAACCAATAAGGCGGAAGCCAATGATCAGATATGGGTAGTTATTGACTCAAGCGACAACAACGCGAAGGTCATCGAATCGATTCAAGGCAAGCTTCCAAATGAAGAGATTGCGTTTGGCGAGACCTTCACGGAACTGGCTGCCGCAATGGGGGTGCCTGAAGCGGTCTTCGCGAACACGATGGAATCGTTCAATGCCGGCGCTGCCTCCGGGAAGGATGCCTTCCAGAAGGATTCCCAAATGCTCGTCCCGGTAAATAAAGGGCCATATTACGCATTCAAGTTCTATCCCCGAACGATGGGAACCTTTGGCGGAATCAAGATAGATGAGAATTTCCGGGTGCTCAAAGAGGACGGCTCGATTATCAGCAATCTTTACGCGGGCGGCGAAGCAGCAAACCGATATTTGTACAATCAGGTCTATATGACTGGAAGTTCTGTACAGTATGCGCTGACCAGCGGACGGTTGAGCGGAGCGCACGCTGCACAAGCAGTGAAGGAAGGCAACTAGTCAATCTAATAGCCAATAAAAATCGCCCAGCCTCTACTTCGACAGAGGCTGGGCGATTTTGCTGCAGGCCATTCATCTCTATTAGATTTAAGTTCTATGAATAAATATCACAGTTGCCCTTGACAAATAAAGAAACAAAGCCGATAATACAATTAACAAATTGTTAATTGATAATTTGCATAGAGGAGGTCTGACCCAGCGCATGTCGAATGAACAGGCTTTGCAGCAATATGACGTAAAGAAATATAGAACACCTGACGGGTACACCTCAGATATTGCGGTATTTACCATTAGATCTGCGAGAGACGAAATGTTTAAGCCTCCGACTATGGAGCTCCACATTATGCTTATAAAACGGAGCATGATCGATAGCGAGGGGCGCCCCAATATTGAGGCGGGCAAATGGGCACTGCCCGGCGGCTTCGTAGATCCGGATGAGACGGCATTCCAATCGGCTGCCCGGGAATTGAAAGAGGAGACTGGCGTGGATCATATCCATCTCCAGCATTATGGCGTATACGACGCTCCGGGGCGTGATCCGCGAGGCTGGATTATCTCTAATGCGCATTATGCGATTGTACCAGAGCATCAGCTTGCTCAACGCCAGGCCAATGACGATGCGAGCGAGGTGGAGCTTTTTCCAGTGGAGGAGGTGCTGCAGCTCGAGCTTGCTTTTGACCATGCGCAAATTATCGCTGATGCCATTGCTGTCATCCGGCACAAGCTGCTCGAAACCACGGTGGCCAAGGAGTTTCTGCCAGCAGAGTTTACGTATTCTGAGCTCCAAGCGGTACTGCTTACCGTGACAGACGATTCCGCGATTGCATTGGACGCTGCATTTGCCCGTAAAATAAAAAGCTTGCCTTTTATTCAGGAAATCGAAGGGAAGAAGACAACACGCACATCCAAGAAACCTACTCAGCTGTATCGTTTTGTTGACGTAGAAGTGAATAGCTCGATCTATCACGCCAAAAGGTAATTTTTTTTAGTTTTGTTAATTAACAAATTGATAATTGTTAAATAAAGAGGAGGAGCTTGTTATGATTACTCTAAACAAAAGAGCGTTAATTAATGTTGATTACACGTATGATTTTGTCGCAGCGGACGGAGCGTTGACATGCGGTGAGCCTGGACAAGCGATCGAGGAACGTATGGCTGAGCTGACTAAAGAGTTTATTGAGCGTGGTGATTTTGTGGTATTGGCGATTGACCTTCATAAGCAGGGCGACACGCTGCATCCAGAGACGAAGCTGTTTCCTCCGCATAATATCGAAGGGACAACTGGACGGAAGCTGTATGGGGCGTTAGATGCGGTGTACCAGACCTACAAGAATTCCGAAAACATGTACTGGATGGATAAAACAAGATATAGCGCATTCGCGGGTACAGATCTTGAACTGACTCTTCGTGCACGTGGAATTACGGAGCTTCATTTGGTCGGGGTGTGTACGGATATTTGCGTGCTGCACACGGCGGTGGATGCTTACAACAAAGGCTTTGAGCTTGTTATTCACGCGAATGCTGTCGCAAGCTTTGACCCGAAAGGACATGCGTGGGCGCTAAGGCATTTCAAAGGAACGCTGGGCGCGACGATTCTATGAGATAAGAGAGGGGATAGCCGATATGAGAACTCAAGCAAACATCCAGCTTCCATCGCTGCCTTATGCCGATGATGGACTTGCCCTGCATACGGATAAATATCAGATTAATATGGTGGAGGCCTATTGGCGGGATCAAATGCATGAGCGTAAAGCCGTATTCGATGTCTATTTTCGCAAAATTCCGTTTCAAAACGGCTATTCTGTCTTTGCAGGACTGGAGCGAGTCATTCGCTACCTTAAGAAATTCCGATTTACAGAGAGCGATTTAGCCTATTTAAAAGAGGAGGGCTATGGCGACGATTACCTCGCCTATCTTGAAACGCTGCGCTTTACGGGAACGGTGCGCTCGATGAGGGAAGGGGAGCTTGTCTTTGCCAATGAACCGATCATGCAGATCGAAGCTCCGCTTGCAGAGGCGCAGTTAATCGAGACGGCTGTGCTGAACATCGTCAACTATCAAACGCTGATTGCAAGTAAAGCCTCGCGGATTAAACAAGTGATCGAGGATGGTGTGAGCATGGAGTTCGGCACCCGCCGAGCCCAGGAGATGGATGCCGCAATTTGGGGGACTAGGGCCGCTTATATTGGAGGCTTTGAGGCTACGTCGAATGTTAGAGCCGGGAAATTATTTGGCATCCCTACCGTCGGAACGCATGCCCATGCCATGGTTCAGGCCTATCGCGACGAATATACCGCTTTTTGCAAATACGCGGAATGTCATAAAGACTGTGTATTCCTAGTCGATACGTATGATACGCTTAGATCGGGGGTGCCTACCGCCATTCAGGTAGCCAAGGAATTCGGCGATCGCATTAACTTCAACGGCATACGCCTGGATAGCGGAGATCTGGCCTACCTATCGAAAGAAGCTCGTAAAATGCTCGATGCGGCTGGCTTCCCTGACGCAAGAATCTACGCCACCAATGACCTGGATGAGCATACAATCATGAACCTGAAGGCACAGGGAGCAAAAATCGATGTCTGGGGCATCGGCACGAAGCTGATTACCGCTTATGACCAGCCTGCACTCGGGGCTGTTTATAAATTGATTTCAATTGAGGATGAGCATGGTAAAATGGTGGATACCATTAAAATCAGCTCGAATCCTGAAAAGATTACGACGCCGGGCCGTAAAAAAGTGTATCGGATTATCAACAAAAGCAATCAGAAATCGGAAGGCGATTATATTGCTTTGGAACACGAAAACCCGCAGCGCGAAGAACGTCTGAAAATGTTCCACCCCGTTCACACGTTTATCGCTAAATTCGTTACCAACTTTGAAGCGCGGGAGCTGCACCAAACGATTTTGGAAGACGGAGAATTGGTATATGAGCTTCCAACTTTACAGGAGATCAGACAGTTTGCAGCAGGTAATTTAGGGGTGCTTTGGGAGGAATACAAGCGGCTCTTGAACCCGGCCGAATATCCTGTTAATTTAAGTCAAGACTGTTGGAATAATAAGATGAGACTGATTGAAGATGCGCAGCACAGGGTTCAGCAGCGAATGGCGAACCCGGATGGCTAAGAGAATGTATTCATTCGGGGATGATGGCTTTTCAAGCTTATAAGGGTAATGATATTTTTTAGAATGTTGGATAAGAATCGACTTAGGTTAGCCAGTTCAACAGGTAGAAGGGAGTAGGTTTCAATGCCAATCGATAACGATAACACTCAGAAGCAAATCACCGAAGCATTGCACGTCAAGCCGAGCATTGATGTGAAAGCGGAAATTCGCAGCCGGATCGATTTTTTGAAGGCTTATTGCAGGAAGGCCAGTGCGAAAGGCTACGTGCTTGGAATCAGCGGAGGCCAGGATTCCACGCTGGCCGGCCGGTTAGCGCAATTGGCCGTCGAAGAGCTGCGCGCCGAAGGGTATGACGCGACGTTCTACGCAGTGCGCCTGCCCTACGGGGTGCAGCAGGACGAAGCTGACGCCGTTGCCGCGATGGAATTCATTCAGGCGGATCAGGAATTCGTTGTGAACATTCAGGAGCCGATCCTGGCTTTTGCCAACGTATTCGAACAAAGCACGAAGCTCGGATTATCCGATTTTAACAAAGGCAACGCCAAAGCTCGCATGAGGATGATCGTCCAATATGCGATCGGTGGAGAAACCGGCTGCTTGGTTGTAGGTACGGATCACGCTGCGGAGTCCATTACGGGGTTCTTTACAAAATTTGGCGACGGTGGGGCGGATGTTCTGCCTCTGGCGGGGTTAACTAAGGGACAGGGGCGCGAGCTGCTGATGGAGCTCAAGGCTTCGGATCGCTTGTATCTCAAAATCCCTACCGCCGATCTGCTGGACAACAATCCTCTGCAGTCCGATGAAACAGAGCTTGGAATTACCTATGAGGTGCTCGATCAGTATTTAATGGGGCTGGCCGTTGATCCGCAGGATCAGTCCAAGATCGAGAAACGCTATGCCGTCTCCCGCCATAAGCGGGAACTTCCGGCCACGCCGTTCGACACATGGTGGAAATAGGGAAAACTAAACTCCCTAGCGATCTTTTATGCTCCCTTTGCAGGCTGATTAATCCTGCAGAGGGAGTTATATGTGTTTAAAGACTATACTTACTTTGTCTCCAAAAGAAGAAGTAGGATAAGGATAAACACAGGGTAAATACAAAAAACAATAGCGATATTGATGTGAAGTAATTGATTGGAACGGGCTTAAATAGTTGGAATCTGCCTTTAAAATCAAATATTTGATGAGCGAGGACGGAGATCATATTTCTAATGTCGTATTTCCCTATAATTGGGATTATTAAATCGTATACAAAAAATATAATTACAGGCAACAGAGCGGCTTTAAATAAAAGGCCAAGAACAAACCCTATCGTGGAAAACAGTAGGCTAATCGCAAGACTAAAAATAATCTGCAGAATAAGGCGATTATTCGTTATATTTAGATTCATTTTCAGAAGATCTTCAGAAGACAGGCTGCTGACTATTCCGTTATATAGTAAGTTGCCGGCTGCGTATGATATGAGAAGAGTACATGTAAATATGATGAAGACTCCCGCATATAGGGAGAAGAGTTTTGCCGATATGATTTTTGGCCAGCTATATTGAGCTGCCTTTATTTTTATAGTCTCATATTTATAATCATAGGTTGAAATGTATATCGAATACAGAGCAAAGATGATAGGAAAAAAAATAAAGGTCATCCACTCCAATGTTTGCGTAATGGCTGCCCCACCCTTTAATAATTGAATAGCCTTCTCGGCTTCCTCAAATCGATAACGAACAGGATTATCAATCATTTCTGTACTATCACTTTTTTTAATATTTACGGGCATTTTCATCATGCTTTCTACATCCATACCTTCCTCCTTGTATAGGTTATAGGTTCTGATATAGAAATCATAGGCTCCTTCGGCTTTGGTCTGTAATCCATATAAATTAAGTAGAGATACTAAGATAGAAACAAGTATAGACACCGTTAGAAGGTGGGAGTACCATTGATATTTTAATTCTCTTCTACTCATGCTTAAGATGCTGTTTGTAAATTTCACGAATATCACCACCTTCCACCTGCTTGAAATTATCTATTTGAACTGCGGATCGGTCGTTAAGAATGATAAGCTTATCAATAATGGGAGAATAGTATTCAAAATGATGCCCTATTGCTAAGATCGTAGTATCGACGGAAAGCTTACTTAACAAGCTTTGTAGTTCTATTAGAGAATCATAGTCCAAGCCATTAGAAACTTCATCTAAAAAAAGGAATTTAGGGCGATTAAGTAACGCGATCATTAAGCTTAATTGTTTCTTTTGTCCGAAGGAGTAGCTTTTAACCTTCTTTTTTAATATTTCTGCTGTAAGATTGTTGGATATTAAGTTCTTATCTGATAGAAGTATATCGTTATTAATTGCAGAAACAGTTTTAACCAATAATTTTATATTCTGATGACCTGTCAAATTAGGATATAAAGGCGAGCTATCGTAAATAACGAAGATCTCCTCCCTTATAACATTCAAAGGCAGGTTTTCATATTTAATGTCGCCGTCGAAGTCCTCTAAATGGAGCATACACTTGAGCAGTGTAGTTTTTCCTGAACCATTAGGTCCTGTTATAAAGGTTATTTTGTTCTTAGGAATTTCCAAATTAATATTCTGTAATACTGTCTTTTTTCCATATGCTTTTGTTAATCCGCTTATAGTGATCATTAGGTTCCTCCACATACACAAAACAACGACCATTTCGTTTAAAATGGCCGATGTTTTGCAATTAGATTATTATTAATAGTTTGTAGCTGATCCGTCTTTATATACTTTTAAGTAGTCGGAAAAGTCAGTCTCATATACAGTAACATCACCCCATGGTGTGACCACACCCGCACCAATGGTCGTTTCAGATAGGTAGATGTGATATGAGGCAGCGGAAGACTTTTGCTTGGTAATCCCATTTGTTCTTACAATGTTAGGAAAGACATACCCTGATTTTTGGTGAGCATCACTAGATGTTATTTGAGTTGAATTTGCTGTCCAGTCTACTATAGCATCAGACCATGCTAAAAAGGAGCCTCTCGTTAATTTAAAACTATAAGAAGATACAGAACTTACAGCGGAAGTAGAGATACGTGTGTTTAGAGAATCACTTTTTTTAGTAATACTTGTTCTTACCTGTTTTGCGCTGTTAATTACCTCCAACTGTTCAGGTGTGAGGTTTTCAGTACCTAATGCAAATGTAGGGGAAGTAGAAAGTAACAAACCTAACGACAGCGCACAAGCAGTAATAGACTTGTAAAATTTACCGCAAAACACAATCATCACCATCCTTTTGTATTATATTTCCTATTATACCATATAATATATTTACTTGTGTTACATATTTGTAAATTATTGTAATTATATTAAAAATTAGATTTTTGAATCTGTAAATTAAAGATTAAGAAAGATACTGAAGAGACAGTAAAGTCGATTCCTCATTCAGAGTTGATATAATATGATAGGAACTGGGACGAGAGTTACAAAACTGAACCTGGATTGCTTTATTTACGGTTAAAAAAATGGTTGTAATATAGCGAGAAATAAAGAGGTTTTGAAAGGAACGATCATGCAACAGGAACATCACTTTTTCTTAAGAAAAAAACAGCAAATTGCTGTTCAGCTCAATGAAGTGCAGCAGCAAGCGGTGCTGCATACGGAAGGCCCGCTGCTTTTGCTTGCGTCGCCAGGCTCGGGCAAGACGACGACCCTGCTGATGCGGATCGGCTACCTGATCGAGGAGAAAGGGGTGCAGCCATCGCGAATTAAGGCGATTACCTTCAGTCGGGCTTCGGCTGGGGATATGAAGGAGCGGTATAAGCGTTTTTTTCCGGAGCTGCCGTCCGTAGACTTTTCGACGATTCATAGCCTGGCCTTTGAAATTGTGCGAGAGTATTTCCGTACAGAAAATATCATCTTCCAGATTGTCGAAGGTCATGGAGCGACTCAGGATGTTGAAGCGGTAGAAGCCGGCGATTCGTCGGCTCCCTTATTGCATAAGAAATTGATATTGCGCGATATATTTAGGGTGGTTGCGGGAGAGAACGTCACGGATGATCAATTGGATGAGTTAACAACTTACATCAGCTATATTAAAAATAAAATGATTCCGGAAAGAAAATGGGGCGATGTGCCCTGCGGCGTGCGTCATGCGCATCGAATCCTTAGCGAGTACGAGAGGTTTAAGCGCGAGCATCCGAGCGGGCTGCTTATCGATTTTGACGATATGCTGACGCTGGCTAATGAAATTTTAAGCAAAGAGGCCCGGCTGCTCCGCAAATATCAACAGCGCTACGACTATATGCTTACGGACGAAAGCCAGGATACTTCGCTGGTACAGCATGCAATCATCGAGCAGCTCGTGATAGAGCATCGGAACCTGTGCGTCGTAGCGGATGACGATCAATCGATCTATAGCTGGCGGGGGGCGGAGCCGTCATACCTGCTGGAGTTCCGGCAAGTGTACCCGGAGGCGCGGATTCTGTATATGGAGCAGAACTATCGCTCTTCGGGAAATATTGTCGAAACAGCCAATCAGTTTATCCAACGGAACAAAAATCGCTACGATAAAAAAATGTTCACGCGCAACGACGAGGGACAGCCGATCTCCCTCAAGACTCTGCCCGACTATAAGCAGCAAACGAAGTACTTAGTCGAGGAAATCCGCAAGCTGGGCAATCTGGGCGAAGTAGCCGTGCTTTATCGGAACAATTCTTCTTCCATTGATCTGATGAATCAATTTGACCGTGCCGGGATTCCGTTCTATGTGCGTGATGCGGACAATCGCTTTTTCTCGCATTGGGTGGTGCAGGATATTCTCAATTTCATGAGGATGTCGTATACGGATCGGAGGCCTGATATTCTTGAAGCCATTCATACGAAGTTTAACGGCTATATTACGAAGCAGCAGATGGCTGCTTTAAAGGAAATTAACAATAACGAGTCCGTATTTGATAATTTGTTGAATTACGTGCCATTGCAGGACTATCAGCAGAGACAGCTGCCGCAGTGCAAATGGATCTTTGAGCAAATGAAAGGCATGCCGCCTTTGGAGGCGATCGATGTCATCCGAACGAAACTGGGCTATGACAAAGCTCTCGATAAAATGTGCGAGCGTCTTGGTTTCCGGAAGGAATATTTGCTAGGCATACTAAATTCGCTAGAGGAGATTGCGGAGTCCTTGCATTCGATGGAGGAATTTGCGCAGCGCCTCAAGCATTTGGAGGCCTTATTGAAATCCTCCAAATCCAGAAAAGGCCAGCATGCTGTCACGTTCTCGACCTTTCACAGCGCCAAAGGCTTGGAGTTCAAGCATGTATACATGGTTGATTTGATCAACGGCATCCTACCATCGAAGGAGGATTTGAGGGATCGGGCGGGAGACCGGAATAGCGAACTGATGGAGGAAGCGGCACGGCTGTTCTATGTCGGTATGACAAGAGCTAAGACACAGCTTGAGATGCTGACTTATCAGCAAAGAGAGGGAGAGAAGACGACGGAATCCGCATTCCTAACCGAGGTGCGGGCGATTTTGAATCCTCCGCAGCTTCGGGTGACTCTAAATTCTGAGCGGCAGACATACAGCGGCTCTAGGGCAGGAGCTTCTTCCGGCGGGACAGCGACTGGCACGGCAGCTTATACGGTTCCAATAGCTGCCGCGGCTCCGGCTCCCTCGTTTAACGCGAATACGATTCGGGCGCTAGTAGATTTAGCCCCAGGTATGCAGGTTGTCCACCTTGCATTTGGTTTGGGAAAGGTAACGAATATTTCCGGGCCAACCGACCTGATTGAAATTCAGTTTGCTGCTGGCGTCAAGCGGCTGTCGGTTCGTACTTGCCTGGATATGGGGCTGCTTGAAGTGCCGGAGCCAGTGGAGATATTGAAGTGACCGAGGAGGTACAAACCTGGAGTTAGTCCGTCTTTTTCGTGGCTGTCCTGCATAAACTTGGTGATGAAGCAATTGAAGTGCTGCCTGGGGGGATGGAGATGCGATTTAGAAGGGGATGGCATAGTCGGAGAAGAAGGGGCAGGCTCACTAGAGGAAATATATGGTCTATTGCGATAATCGTCGTCATCGTTGCCTTCGTCATGTTTGGCCAATACGTCGAACGAAATATGATCGGGCCCATTAAGCATCTCGCCCAAATCCGGGTGAAGCAAATTGCCACCGAATCGATCAATGAGGCCATTACAGCCCAGGTGGCCAACCGCGAGCAAATCGATAATCTTATCGATTGGAAGACTGATTCCTCCGGCAAAATCTCTGGATTTATGCTCAATTACTCGGCTCATATGCAAATTACGTCCGATACGATTCAGACGGTTCGCTCAACGTTGGACGAAGTGTCCAGACTGTCAGAGCACATCCCGCTCGGTCAGGCGCTCGGAAGCCCCATACTGGCCTCCTTCGGCCCGAATATACCGATACGCATTGAGCCAAAGGGTGATGTGAAGGTAGATTTAAATACCCGCCGCCAAGAGGCGGGGATCAATATGATTCTCGTTGAAGTGTTTTTGCGCGTGCGGACGGAGCTTGCTGTCGTGGTGCCTTTTGACATGGGGGCGCAAGCTGTGGAGACCGAAATACCAGTATCCTACATGCTGGTGGTCGGCGACGTTCCGATGTACTACTACGATAGCAAAGGCAATCCCGTTGGAGATCATGGCGTGAGCGCGCCAAATATTGCTTTGCCGTCCCTTCCTAGCAAGACAGGCACAAGCCATGGCACAGAAGCGGAGCAGGAGTAAACGGACAATCGATGAAATGTAAGGCGTCTTTCATTTTGAAGGACGTCTTTTTACTTTGTGGATAGTCCTTGTGAGATCGAGAAAGTCCATCGGTATGAGCTAATTGTTATGTTCCTCCTCCTTGCTGATCTGAGCCTGGCGATAATGCTTGGGAGAAAGGCCTTTTGCTTTTTTGAAAATTTTTGAAAATAGCAGAGGATCTTCGTAGCCGACTGACCGGGCGATGTCGCCAATGGATAAAAGCCGATTGTTCATCAGCTCGCAGGCTTTGCCGATCCGATATTGTATAAGGTATTGCTGCAGGCTGGAATGCGTCCGTTCCTTAAAAATAGAGCATAAATAACTGCGATCAAGTCCAACGAACGCGGCGATTTGTGCGATGCTGATTTGATTCGCATAGTTGATTCCGACGAAGTCGAGCACTTTCTGCACGTAGAAGTCGCGGCGATCCGTCCTGCTGTCCTTAAGCTCCTGATGCGGGTTCGATTCGATCATATGGGCGAATAAGGCATAGAGCAGCGAGTTCAACAGCAATTCCCGGCCATACGCCAGCCCCTTGGAATCATGCATTTGTGCAATATAACGGTGAGCAACTGAGGGGTCTATCCGGGAAAGAATAGGAGAATTGACGGACAGTCCGGCTTGGTGGAGAAAGTGACCGGCTTGCACCCCTTGAAAGCCCACCCAGCAGTAATGCCAAGGCGACTGTTGGTCTGCTTCGTAGTAGGTGACCGTTCCCGGATAAATGAGAAAAGCCTCCCCTTTGCCCAATAAATATGTGCGGCCGTCGGCCTCGAATCTCCCACAGCCCTCCAGGATGAAATGAATCAGGTAATGATCCCTCACAGCGGGCCCATGATGATGGAGAGGGGCGCATTGCTCGATGCCATATTGGTTAATGTGCAAATCCCGGAGCGATGTGCTGCCAGCCAAGTATTCGATCATAGGGCCATCCCTTCTTTAATCTTAATCGCAAGTGCCAACATCTAGTAACATACCATATTTATAGAACGATGTTCCATGTACGTTGAGCAGCCGCTTTCGATAAGATAATGGAAAGTGCTTTAACTCACGTATTAATTTTGAATGGAGAGGGATGTTCATGGCTATTCACTATTATGATGCAGAAGGAATCTTTCATCTGCAGTCGCAGAATATGAGTTATGTTATTCAAATAGTAAACGGTTTTCCAGTACATGCGTATTGGGGCAAAAAATTAGGTTTAGACGATTCTCCGGGCAGTTTTATTGACCTGTCAGGAAATCTGTCGCTCGACCGCCTGCCGCAGGAATATCCTCAGTATGGATCGGGTGATTTTCGCAATCCGGCTTATCAGGTTCGGTTGGAGGATGGAAGCCGGATCACGGAGCTTGTCTATGAGGGATACGAAATACGGGACGGAAAACCGGAATTATGCGGGCTTCCCGCTGTATATACGGAGAGCGGGGAGGAAGCGCAGACACTGGAACTGAGGCTGCGTGACGCTTATAGCGGCCTTGTCGTGAAGCTAAGCTATAGTGTATTTGCACAGTTCGATGCCGTGGCCCGTTCGGTGCTCTTCGAGAACGCAGGCAAGCAGTCCCTGCAGCTTCTAAGGGCGCTTAGCGCGAGCGTAGATTTACCAGCGGCGGATTATGAGATGATCTATCTGGCTGGAGCCTGGTCGCGGGAAGCGCAGCTTCAGCGTCGCCCGTTGGGAACGCAGGGCGGAACAACGATTGAGAGCCGCAGGGGCAACAGCAGCCATCAAATGAATCCGTTTATCGCCATCGCATCTCCCGGAATAGGTGAGGATCAAGGAGAGGTCTATGGTTTCAGTCTTGTTTATAGCGGCAATTTCGTTGCCAGCGCGGAAGTTGATTCATTTCAGAGCACAAGGGTCAGCCTAGGCATTAATCATTTCGATTTTGCATGGCAACTGCTTCCCGGACAAACGTTTCAGACACCGGAGGCGGTCATGGTCTATTCGTCGGAGGGACTGGGGGGCATGTCTCGAACCTACCACCGAATGTACCGAACACGGCTGTGCCGGGGGATATACCGAGACCGGGAGCGGCCGGTATTAGCCAACAATTGGGAAGCAACCTATTTCGATTTCAACACGGAGAAGCTTGTGCAAATCGCCCAGGCAGGATCCGAGCTCGGCATTGAGTTGCTTGTGCTTGATGATGGCTGGTTCGGCAAGCGTGATAACGATAGAACTTCGCTGGGAGATTGGACGCCGGATTTGAGAAAGCTTCCGGGAGGACTTGGTGGACTCGCTAATGAGATCACTGCCCTCGGCCTGCGGTTTGGCCTATGGGTGGAGCCGGAGATGATCTCGCCGGAGAGCGAGCTATACTGTAAGCATCCGGATTGGTGCCTGCATGTGGAGGGGCGCCGCAGGTCAGAAGCACGCTGGCAGCTTGTGCTTGACTATTCAAGGCAGGAGGTTCGCGATTATATCTATGAGACGCTTAGTGGAATATTCAGTACAGTACCGATTTCTTATGTTAAATGGGACATGAATCGGAACTTGACGGAAATCGGTTCCGCAACAAGCTCTCCAGAGCAGCAAACGGAAATTGCCCACCGTTATGTGCTTGGACTGTATGAGCTGCTTGAGCGCTTGACTTCCAGCTTCCCGGATATTCTGTTTGAAAGCTGCTGCAGCGGTGGAGGGCGCTTCGATCCGGGCATGCTTTATTATATGCCGCAAACGTGGACGAGCGATAACACGGATGCAGTAGATCGCCTTAAAATCCAGTTCGGTACAAGCTTGGTATATCCCGTGAGTTCGATCGGGGCTCATGTATCGGCAGTTCCCAATCATCAGGTCGGAAGAATAACCTCGCTGAAGATGAGGGGCGATGTGGCGATGTCGGGAAATTTCGGATATGAGCTCGATTTAACCAAATTTACGGATGAGGAGAAGGAAATCGTTAAGGAACAGGTAGCGGTTTATAAAAAAGAACGAAAGCTGGTGCAGCAGGGAGATCTTTATCGACTGCTGAGCCCCTTTGAAGGAAATGAGACATCCTGGATGTTCGTTTCGCCCAATCAAGAGGAAGCGCTCATCGTTTACTTTAGAGTGATGGCTGAAGCTAATGCGCCTGGGCGGCGCCTTCGTTTGAAGGGCTTGAATCCGGATTTCCACTATGAAATCGAAGGCACAGGAAGCGTCATGCGGGGGGATCGGTTGATGTATCAAGGAGTCGCGCTGCCGCAGCTTCAAGGGGATTATGCCAGTGTTATGTACAAAATAAAGGTCGTTCATCCATAAGGAGATGTAGGACAAGTCGCATAGAAGTTGAATGGAACTAGCTGCTCGAGGAGCAGCTAGTTTTCAACTTAGGAGCCCTTTTTCTTGCGATTTTTATCCTGCCGCTCCCATTGCTTCAGCAAGGGAAACGGGTTGAACGCCCACTCTTTCGTTCCGGTATCCTTGTAAATGCCGTAGTGCAGATGAGGCGGGAATCTGCCTTGTGTTCCTGGAGGCCCGTAGCCGCTGCTGCCTACCCAACCGATCGTCTGGCCGGGCGTTACGGTATCGCCGATATTGATGTTCTTCTCAAAGCCTTGCAAATGGGCGTAGTAGTGGTAGCGGTTGTTAAGATCTCGAATTCCCATTCTCCAGCCGCCGTATGGGTTCCAGCCTTTGGTTTCGACAATGCCGTAGCAAACGCTGCGTACCGGTACCCCATAGGAAGCGAAGAGATCCGTCCCTTCGTGCGTGCGCAGGCCGCCCCAGCCACGCCGGTCTCCCCATGTATCGCGGAAAGTGTAGGTGCTTTTTACAGGAAGCGGAAAAGTGTTGTCGAACAGGTCGGTGCGATCAAAGTTGTTGTAAACTTTGGCGAATTGGCGAATTCGCTCTACGGATGAATCATTTTGGTAATAGCGCCAGAGGGCGATACGTATGTCGTCGTCGCTATAGCCGAAATGAAGCAAATAAGCCGCCATGGTGTACAAGGCATCTCGATCATTATGAGGGTCTGCGATGGCGTCCGATGTCGCGTCTTTACCAATTCCGCCGAACAAGGCAATCGTCGCAGGATTCGTATCACCGGGGTTAGGATTCAAAGGTCCGGCCCAGACAGCTTCCTTAAAGCGAATGCCGACCAGCCTATTGTTCATTTCCGGGCTTTGCTGGGCGCGCGGGGTGAGCGTTCGTTCATACTGATCTATGGCGGCAAGCCAGTGCCAAGGAATTTGCGTCAATAAGCCGATCTCCTCATATAAGCTTCGTCGTAGCTCATAAGAATTTTTGGGGGGAGACGAGCTCGGTTTGCCGGGAGCCTCCGCAGCCGATGCCCCAAAACCGGGAATGCTCCATAGTGACGTCAGTACGGTCACGCCAATGAGGCAAGGAATAAGTCTACTGACGAATAATAAACTCGACCTCAAGGTGAGATCTCCTCCTTTAAAAATCCGTCGTCGATTACCTTAACGTAAACAACGTTTTTTTAGGTTGGGACAAAAGATGTTTTTTTATTCCATTTGTCAATGAGGTTTTTCCAGACGATTCATGGTATAATAATGGCGCTATAGCCTATTCCAAGAGAAGGAAGGTCTCTATTCTTGTCCAAACTAGCTAAAGAACCGAAACCGGATTGGATTCGAATCAAGTTGACGACTGGCGATAATTATCAGGAAATTAAAGAGATGATGCGCTCGAAGACACTACATACGGTATGTGAAGAAGCGCGTTGTCCAAATATATATGAATGCTGGGCGAACCGTACAGCTACATTCATGATCCTAGGCGATATTTGCACCAGGGCCTGCCGCTTCTGTGCAGTCAATACGGGCATGCCCACGGAGCTGGATCTTCAGGAACCGGAGCGGGTTGCCGAGGCTGCCGAGAAGATGGGGCTGCGCCATTGTGTAGTCACTAGCGTGGCACGGGATGATTTGAAGGATGGCGGGGCGACTATATTTGCAGAGACGGTTCGCGCTATACGGGCGCGTATGCCGCTTTGCAGTGTAGAGGTGCTGATTCCAGATTTTTTAGGCAACGAGGAATCACTGCGCATCGTCATGGATGCGAAGCCGGATATTCTGAACCATAATATTGAGACGGTGGAACGGCTTTCCGATCGCGTGCGCGCCAAGGCGAAATATCGCCGTTCATTGGAGCTGCTTCAGCGTGCCAAGCGGATGCAGCCAGATATCCCTACGAAATCCAGCATTATGCTGGGCGTAGGTGAAGAGTGGGCAGAAATTTTGCAGGCGATGGATGATTTGCGAGCCGTTGACTGCGATATTTTGACGATTGGCCAATATTTACAGCCTTCGCCGCAGCATCTGACTGTGGAGAAATACTATCGGCCGGAGCAATTTGCCGAACTGAAGGAAGAGGGCATGAAGCGTGGCTTTAGTCACGTGGAATCCGGCCCGCTTGTTCGCAGTTCATACCATGCCCATGAGCAGGTTAAGTCGGCGAAGAGCCACCAGGCAGCCGTTCCGGCGGAAATTTAAGGGCAAGGCAAGAGGGGGATACCGAATGATCCAAATCGGTGGCAGAACATACGAATTGATTCAAAATTACAAGGATGCTTGGGACGCTGAAGCGTTCAAACAGAGATACAGTGAAGTGCTGGATCGGTACGATTATATTCTTGGGGACTGGGGCTACGAGAAGTTGAGACTCAAGGGCTTCCTGCGGGACAACCATCCCAAGGTAAACAGGGATACCGCCTATTCGGGCATTACGGATTATATCAATGAGTATTGTAATTTTGGCTGTGCTTATTTTGTCCTTCAGAAGACGAAGGAGCACAAGGAGAATAGAGGAGGCCAGAAGGCTTCATCGTCAAATACAGAGACAGCTGGAGATTAACTGATTGACGGTGGCTGGAACTGCTGACGGTTCAGTTTGCTGTGAGCAATAATAGTGTATAGTTTCGTTACCATTGCAATATATGCCTACTAGGAGAAGCTTAAATTTTGTATGCGGGGCAGTTTTCGAGGAATTCGGAAGCTGCCTTTTTGGTGCGGAAAATTTAGAGTGGCGGGAAAAGAGTTCTGATAAATGCATCGATTTGCAGTTGTATCATCTAGCGCCGAATAGAAATCTAACTCCGTACTTGTACAGAGAGGCTTGCGATTAGCCGGTCATGGCAGTTATGTACGAAATATCGTACAAAATTGCTTGTGACCGGCTAGAGCAAGCCTCTTAGCATTAACCCGGTTTTGATTGTAATATAAGCCAACAGCCTACACACCTAGCCAGCTCACATCCGACTAGAACGAAATGATATTTACCCCGTTTTCGCCTTCAGCTTTAAGCTGCCTTGCTGATAGCTCCATTCGATTTCAGGATATTTCTTCTGGAACTCCTGCAGTTCGATATAGGTCTCGTCGTTAAGTATTTTTACGCTTCCGTCACTTCGTTTGAACTGCTGCTTGTTGTCCGAGCTATCGGTTATTGTCAGCACCCCGGTGCTGGTTGCCCAGGAGGCTTTGCCTTGAACAAGGGCAGCGAGCACGCGGGATTGCGCATATACATTGCTTCCCTCTTGCACGACATCAAGGTAACCAGTAAAGGAAACGTTGTTAATGTTGAGTTCAGAGGAGTTTCCGCTTACTTCCATGTTTTTGAGACCGATTTGGTGCAGGGCTGCAATGAGCTGGGCAGTCGAGCTCAGATTGACCTCGACATCGGGCTCCAGACCGATATAGTTGAAATCCTCTTGATTCGGCGTTAAGTATTTCAGAATCGTCAGCTTCAGGGAGCCGCCATTCGATAAAGAGTAAATATTTTGAATGCGTGCCTTACCGTAAGTTTGGGTACCAACGACAGCAGCTATGCCATTGTCCCGCAGCGCCGCGGTCAGAATTTCTGAAGCGCTGGCTGTCCATTCATTGGTCAAAATAACGACAGGCATACTGATTGAGCTGCCGTTTGTAATTTTAATGGCTTCTGGCTTGCCGTTCTGGCTTTCCGTATACATCAGCACACCGTCTTTGATAAATTGCTTGGCGATATTCTGCGCTGATTCCACATAACCGCCGAGATTGTCTCTCAGATCCAGAACGAGTGATTTCATTCCTAATTTGCGGAGCTTGTTCAAATGCACGGCAAACTCTTCATCTGCTTGATCCGAGAAAGTGGAGATAGCGATATATCCGATATCTCCCGATGAGATCATTCGGCTCGTTACTGCCGGCAAAGCAAAATGGGCACGGGTAATCTGAAAGCTTAACTGGCTGCTGCCCCTTTTGATCGTGACGCTCACCTTCGTATTTTCCTCGCCATGAATGAGGTAAATATCGTCTGCACTTGTAACTTGGTGATCGTCGACTTTGGCAATGATATCTCCTTTGCGCAAACCAGCCGATTTAGCCGGAGATCCTTCGAGTACTTCGGTCACATAGAGCTTGCCTTGAGTAAAGCGGATCAGTACTCCGATGCCAACGTATTCCTGATTGAGCTGATCTTCAAATTCCTGGAGCTCTTCTTGTGTGAAATAGTCCGAATAAGGGTCTTCTAAAGTATAAACCATGCCGCGTATGGCATTTTCGATGAATTCGTTTCGCTCTACTCCTTCAATATTGTTATCATTCAAGTATTGAAGAACCTCCCGAAGTATTTCGAGGTCGCTGGATTCTGCCGCTTCATTCGCGGAACTCTCTGCAAATACGGCTTGAGGCAGGCAAAGCGCGAGAAAAAGAAGGGGAATTAGAATTTTTTTGTACCATGGTTTAATCATAATTATAATACGTCCTTTGCTATGTATTAACTAGAATATATAACTCTATCATACAGGTAAAAAAGGGAAATTTATATAGGAAAACGGATGTTCCTTGAACATCCGTTTTATTGTACGTGCTCAATATGCTATTTTTTAACCAAGAAAAGCATTGCGGACGCGATTCCAGAAAGGAAAGGGACGATAGCGTACGAAGCTGATACTCTGCTTCGCTACCTGGCAACGAACGGATATGAGGTCGCTGATCGGATGGTTGATATGATCCAAAGTGAGCAGCAGATTCTGTTCCTTGCGCGAATAAATATCGCAGTGATGATGTTTAGGAAGTACCAAGGATGAGCCTATGGTTCGGAAAACCCGATTATTGATCGAAGCGATTTCGGAAATTTGCAATGCCTTAATCGAGGGATGAATGATAGCTCCGCCAAGACTTTTGTTATAAGCCGTGCTTCCAGAAGGTGTAGAAATGCAAAAACCGTCTCCTCGAAACATTTCGAACATTTGATCATTGATATCGACTTGGGCGACAATTGTTCCATCCACGCCCTTGAGCGTAAATTCATTCAGGCAAATATAAGAGGAGGTTCCTGATTTCTTCTGAATCTCCAGCTCAATAAGCGGATAATGTACGATCCGGGGTTTGAGCACGGACTCATCTTTGTGTCTGGCGATCATATCTACAAGCTCAGGAATTTCATTGGCTTGCCAATCGGCAAAAAAGCCAAGATGCCCGGTATGTACCCCCACAAATGAGATCGACGGAATACGGTCAATAAACGTATGGAAAGCGTGGAGCATCGTCCCGTCTCCCCCAATGGAAACGACGATGTCCGGTGACTCTGCATCCAACTGAAGACCTTGCTTTGCGGCCAATTGATGGAATTTCTCGCTCAATTCAACGGACAATTGATCGCCACGGTCAAGAACGTAATATCTCAAGATGACAGGCTCCTTTGTATTATCCTTTTGTAAAGATCATAATCAATTCTGAAACAGAACACAACGGTTCATTTCCTTGATCTCCCTTCGGCTCGGGTAAGCAAACGATGAATGATTCGGGCAAGCAGAGATAAAATAAGGAGTATCGATATCAATTTCAGGAAGATTAAAAAGGCGTCGGGAATACTGCTCCATCCTGCGGGCATCTCGCCGTACAATGAGTTAAGCCATGCGTCGTCCGATGGGGAGCCCATAAATGGTTCCCAGAGCAGCAGCAATAGTGCCGCTGCCAAAATGCCGTGAATGAGGCGAGCCGCTAGAAAGGGGGCATAGCGTAAATCCGCTCCGTTCAAAATGCTGGCAACCTGAGCATGAACGGATAACCCTCCCCACGATAAAATAAACGCCGCCGCTGCTGCTTTATGCATCAGCGGGACGGAAACAGGAGCCGCAGCAGCTTTGGCACCGAGCGTAACCTCGAAGATTCCTCCTACGAAGGGCTCCGCCAAAGCGCTAGGCAAGCCAGTTAAGCTTAGGAAGGAATGGACGCTGGCATAGAGCAGGGTCATCATGCCGGAAGCGGTCAGCAGCTCCAGAATAACCGAGAAGAAGACAACAAGCCCGCCGACTACCGCCATGAGCTGCAGGGAGGAGGAAACGGCCTGCTTCAGCAGCTCGCCTAGGCTGCGTCCGTCATTTTGCCGGGCCTCGTGCATCGCTTTAAGGGCTAGCCGCAAGCTGAACCTTGCGGAAGGTTCAGAAGGTTTACTTGACGAAGCTGAACTATTCACTTTAACCGTCTTGATTTGAAGGTCGACCTTTTGGTCTAAGGCATCCTGCTTGGTGCCATAGAACCTCATTATGACTCCAAGCAGCAGGGCGCTTCCATAATGGGCTAATGCGAGAATGCCCGCCAGCTTGGAGCTGCCAAAGAAGCCGACCGAGACGGCGCCGATTAGAAAAATCGGATCGGACGAAGTGGTAAAGGCTACAAGTCGTTCCCCTTCTACACGACTAATAAGCCGCTGTTCTCTAAGCTTGGTAGCGAGCTTGGCGCTGACCGGGTAGCCGGAAGCAAAGCCCATAGCGGCGACGAAGCCGCCGCTGCCGGGGATTCGGAATAAAGGCTTCATTAAAGGATCAAGCAGCTTTCCTAAGAAATGGACGATCCCGAAGCCAAGCATCAATTCAGAGATGACGAAGAAGGGAAACAGAGAGGGAAATAACACCTCCCACCAAATGGCGAGCCCGGTAACGCCTGCTTCCCAAGCAGCTTGGGGATAGGCAAGCATCAGGAAGCCGATTGCCGCCATGGTAATCACCATCATCGAAATGGTGATTCGCGCAATATTCATGAAGAACGCCTCCACAATAGGTCATAGTGGAGTGTATGATTGGATTAGGACAAACAGCACAAAAAAGGCAAGAAAGCGATTACATTTTATACTGTATTTTTGATTAATATGTGTTAGAATAAAAGTCACAGATGTATACTTCACGGGACAAAATCTCTGATGGATGGAGTGTTGGCTATGAGTTATGTAGCAGGTGTACTGGTATGCGCCTTTGTGTATGTTATCCGCGCTTCTCGCGTCCATTCTAGTGAAGAGGATTGGCGAAGTTATTGAAATAGCAGCAGGATGATCCTGCTGATACGTAAGGGCTCCGGTAGGAGCTTTTATTTTTTTTTGCTATAATTGATAGGGAGTATCAAAAATACAATGTGGAAGTTGGAGAGGAATCCCGTGAATCCAAGTTTAAGCATTTATGATAATCTGGGCGGCGAGAAGGTCATCCGTCAGCTTGTGGAGGCTTTTTATCCAAAAGTAAAGGCGAATCCCCTGCTTGGGCCTTTGTTCCCAGAGGATATTGAGCCGGTGATGGAGAAACAGTTTATGTTCTTATCGCAATTTTTCGGCGGGCCTTCGTTATTTTCGGATGCTTTTGGCCATCCGATGATGAGAGCGAGACATCTATCCTTTCCAGTCACACGTGAAAGAGCCGAAGCTTGGCTGGCTTGTATGACTGAAGCATTGGAAGAGGTCGGAGTGGACGATGAGTTAAAGGATTTTGTCATTCAACGGTTGTCTGGACCTGCATTTCATTTCGTAAATACACCTTAGGGATGATGAAACGCCTTGCCTTATGGCGGTGATGGAAAGGAAGTTATCGTGTTGGAGCTGGAACCTCTTTATAAAATTAAGGTAACTTGTGTTTATTGTGAGAATGTGTTCTCTACTTCTCGGGTAAGGCCAAGCCTGAAGCGGGCCTTTCGAACGGATACTGACTTTTGCGGTTATTACCGGGAGGAGAATCCCGATTATTATGTGGTGCGGATTTGCCCTTCATGCGGATTTGCCTCTACGGAGAATTCGAATGACCGCTTGACGGATCATCAGCGCAAAGAGTTCAAACAAAATATTGGAAATCGTTTCGTGAAGCGGGATTACGGGGGCCAGAGGAGCTGGGAGAACGCGCTGGAGACGTATAAACTGGCATTGCTTTGCGCACAGACGATCGGCGAGAAGGAGAGAATTATCGCCAGTTTGCTTCACCATATTGCCTGGCTGTATCGCTACCGTGAGGATCATGAACAAGAACAGCGCTTTTTAAAGCACGCCCTGAATTCTTACATAAAGGTATACGAGAATGAAGGTGCTGGCGATAATGATGCCAGGCTAATGTATTTAATCGGTGAATTGAACCGCAGAATCGGGGCAAATAATGAAGCCGTCAAATGGTTCTCTAGAGTTATTAATGACAAGAAAATTATGGATGCAGCGATGATTCGCGCTTGCCGCGAGCAATGGGCACTGCTGCGGGAAGAAATGCAGAGCAAAGGGGAAGAGCTGACGGAAGAGGTAAAGGGATAGTCTCAGAATAATTTATAAATTCATGAGATTGTAGGCGAGAACGATAAAGGCCGTTCACATGAAAGTGCGAACGGCCTCTTCTGGCCTGAGAACTCAAGGCCTGTGTTATTTGCGTACAACCGTATCGGTTAATAAATAGTCCCGGTCGCTATCCAATAGCGTTAGCTTGTTCTTGCAGCAAGGAAAGACGAGCAGCTTCTTCTTGCCTTCATGGACGCTTTGAACTTCATGAGGCTTCATGGAGAGAAGGACGTTTTCTTGTTCGCAGAAAGGGCATTTTGGCGCATAGACATCACCCATGATAATATCGTAAGGCAGCGCCTTCTCAAATGGAATCATGAGGATGTACCCGAGTCATTAGAAGACGGTGGATTTGCCGCTTCTTCTTTGGCGATTTCCGCGATTTTTTGCATTAATATATGCTGTGGCATATGCATAAGGTGCTCGAGTGGCACCTTTAGTTTTTCGGCTAGCTTTACAGCAGTTTCCGGTGAGACTTGCAGTGGCTTCATATGATCCCCTCCTGTCGATCTGGTTTCTATATCATACACTTTTAATGCCGGTGGCATCAACATTGGCATGAGGAAAGGATGCATATTTATGGCACAATTGACAGATCCAGTACAACTGACATGGGAGCTGGATTCAATTTTTACGGGAGGCTCTGCCTCGACGAATTTTGAAGAGTTCTTACAGCAGCTGCAGGCGGATATTGCAGCGATGCATCAGGATTTGCAGAATCACCCTGCTCCTCAAAGCTTGGAGGAAGCAGCGAGTCTTGATCCATTGATCGCGGGGCTCCAGAACGCAGCAGCCAAAATTATGGAGGCCGATAGCTTTGTGGCTTGCCTGACGGCAGAAAATCAGCATGATAAGAAGGCGGTGCAGCTTTCCGGCAAAGTAACCTCGCTGCGGGCTGCGTTTGAGAACGTCATGACATTGTTCCAAAACCTGCTGCGAAATACGGGGGATGAACTGTGGGAAATATGGATGTCCCGCGAGGGGATTGCCCCGATATCGTTCGTGCTGAGCGAGAAGCGGGCTGCTGCCCGCGAGAAGCTGGCACCGGAGCTGGAGAGCCTTGCTTCCGATTTGGCGATTGACGGCTATCATGGCTGGGGACAGCATTACGATACGATCGTGGCAAAGGTGGCGGTTCCATTTAAGGACGAGGACGGTAAGCTGACGTCCTTATCTGTAGGCCAGGCTGCGAACAAACTAGAGGACAGCAGCCGTGCTGTGCGGGAAGAAACGTTCAGAAATTGGGAGCAGGCCTGGAGCGGGGTTGCTGATTATTGTGCAGATACACTTAATCGGCTGGCAGGCTTCCGTATTAAGCTTTATGAAAAGAGAGGCTGGAATGACATTCTTAAGGAGCCGCTGGACATTAATCGAATGTCTCGGGCTACTTTGGATATGATGTGGCAGGTCATTGAAGAGAACAAACCGGTATTCGTCGCGTATTTGAACCGGAAAGCAAAGCTTATGGGGTTGGAGCAGCTCTCTTGGAGCGATCTGGAGGCTCCGATCGGGGAGTCATCTGAGAAGATATCTTATGAAGCTGCCGCGAACGAAATCGTCAAGCAGTTCCGCAACTTCAGTCCGAAGCTGGCGGATTTTTCGGCTGAGGCCTTCAATAAACGCTGGATCGAAGCCGAGGATCGTCCGGGCAAGCGTCCGGGAGGCTTCTGCACCTCGCTTCCGGTCAGCCGGCAAACGCGGATCTTTATGACCTTTGGCGGGACGGTTTCTAACGTCTCGACGCTGGCTCATGAGCTTGGGCATGCGTATCACCAATATTTGATGGATGAGCTGCCGCAATTCAACCAGGATTATGCGATGAACGTTGCGGAGACGGCTTCCACTTTTGCGGAAATGATCGTGGCGGATGCACTTGTAAAGAATGCTTCGGACGACAAGCAGAAGCTGAGCTTACTGGCTGATAAGATCGGAAGCAGCATCAGCTTTTTTATGAATATCCACGCCCGGTTCCTGTTCGAGACACGCTTCTATGAGAGACGAAAGCATGGAGCGCTAAGCGCGGATGAACTGTCCCTCTTAATGGAGGAAGCACAGCGCGAGGCATATCACGGGGCGTTGGCCTCCTATCACCCTCACTTCTGGGCATCGAAGCTGCATTTCTACATTACCGGGGTGCCGTTCTATAATTTCCCTTACACGTTCGGATATATGTTCAGTACTGGGCTGTACGCGAGAGCTCAGCGTGAGGGAGAGAGCTTTGCCGCGAAATATGATGCTTTACTGCAGGATACAGGACGGATGTCGGTGGAAGAGCTGGCCAGCAAGCATCTTGGAGTCGATCTGACGAAGCCGGACTTCTGGCGGGAAGCGATGGCCGTAGCGGTAGCTGATGTAGAGGCATTCTTAAAATTGACGGAATAAATATGAGGCAGGACTTCCAAGTCGAAGTCCTGCTTTTTGATATTGATCATGACAGGTGAATTAAACGTCCAATTCATATAGGTAAAAAGAACTAGTTTATTGATGGTTTTTTAAGACGGTAATTTGGCGAGATGAAAATTATGTCAGTTAGAAAACGTAAAACCTTATGAACATACCCAGTTTGGAGAAGCGAAAAAACATTGCAGGCAAATGACAAGCAAGTCCCGATAACCCTGAATTATAAAGGGGAAACGCTGTCGTAAAAGTGTGCTTTTTGGCGAAAGATTTGTTTTATTACTGTTGAAAAATATATAGATATAGTAATAAATAACCATTTTTGTTTCTTATTGTTGATCGGCTAGTCATATTGGAATATAATGAGGCGTAAGCCCTATATAGGGGATCATATGGGAAGGGAGGGTGGATATGCTGAAGACGGACCAGCTTTCACTTGCCAGGCAGGTTGACATGGTGTTTAAGGAGCTTGAGGAAGAATTATCCGGCATGACCTCGGGCACTGTATTTATTCAAATTCGTAACAATGCCATTGGAAAATTCGGTATCCGCCATAATCCGATTGCCGGTCGTAACGGACAATTGTCTGAGGAGGATAGAGGATTAACGAAGCAACAGTTAAAGTCATTCAAGGCGATGGCTATCGAAGCTTTGAAATTCAAGCGTTACTGGACGCATGGGGAAATCAGTTATGAGTTTGCCTTACGGCAGGATAAGATCATCGTAGATGCTATTCTCGAGTCTAATTATAATATGGCGAATTTGATGATACAGCGTTATTCAAGAAAGGATTCAACAAGTACATATCACGATATTTCATAAAATTAAATAGAACATGAATTTAATGAGCAAAAAGCAGGCGATCTGCTAAATGCAGACCGCCTGCCTTCTTATCGGTTGAATAAAACCTGCAAATTACTGGTTAGAACGACCCGACAATTGCTGCTCAGCGATTTGAACAAGACGTTTTGTAATGTAACCCCCCAGAGAACCAGTCTCGCGGGAAGTATAGTTACCGTAGTAACCATCTTGTGGAATTTGAACGCCCAGTTCTTGTGCAGCTTCATATTTCAACTGCTGCAGTGCAGCGTTCGCTTGAGGAACGACAAGGTTGTTGGAACGGCTTCCGCGTTGGTTTGCCATGATTGTCACCTCCTTTGCCTTTGTGAATTTAGTATGGATTTCGCGGACGAAAATATGCAGCCTTATTTCTTTCTATATCATTGGTAATTATTTCAACGTAAAAAAGCAATCCTCCGCAGAGAATTGCTTGATTGAATATAGTGCTGCCCATCGTTCTAGTGGTCTCGGGTTTCGATTAGGTAGCGCTTGGATAGACCATCTCCAACTGCAGGTTGAGCTCCAAGGTTTGCTCAGGCTTAAGCTCGATAAGTCCAGTTACTTCGTTAGGCAATCCCGAATTTGGCGCGTCCGGCAGCCAGGTGTATGGTTCAATGCAAAGGAATTGATCTGCTTCTCCCTTTGTATATAGCACCCAATGCTTGAAATAAGCCGGATCTGCAGAGTAAATCAGTCCATAGCCCTCTTCATGCATTAACGTTGCTTGCACGGGATTATTGCCGATCTGAAACATCGTATCAAAATTAGTTCCTTTCAGGTTCAAACCTTCGGATAATTGCTTCAATTCTCCCAGTGGCGAGATTTCGCCTGTAGTGATCAGCTCATCGTCCAAATTATATTTCCCCGAGACCGGAAGCGTAATCGTCCACTTGTCAGGCTCGCCATCCAATAAGAACCAGGTATGTAAACCAAGTCCGAAAGGAGCAGGCCGATCGCCCAAATGGTGGATTTTGAACGTCTGCTGGAGCTTGGCGCCTTGAAGACGTAAGGTCATTTCAATCTTAAGCGGTACTGGGAACTGACGGATCCACTGAGGGTCATCAGAGGTTACAAACTCCGTTGTGATCGCACAGCCTTCATCGTCCTCTTCGATGTCACTTACACACCAAGCCTGTGTGCGGTGAAGACCGTGGATATGATTGTCGTTGGCCGTATTGCGGTCAAATTGATATTCTTGTCCCGCATAAGTGAATTTCCCCCTGCGAATTCGGCCTGGTGGTATTAACAGAGGAATGCCGAAGTGATATGGCTTTTGTAAATAGAAATCGAGTTCACTCTCATCTGGGCTGCGAAGTACATCGCGTTGCTGAATATGATCCCGTATGCTAATGACATTATTGCCAAGGCGGGGCAGCAGCGTGACATCAAGCTCGCGGCTATGTAACGTATAGGTATCGTAACCGTTCCATTGCCCTTTGGTCACTTTTTTCATATCGATGCTCCTTTTCCCACAAATAATCGAAATCGAACAACTAGCTTTATCATAACACTTTTTCTTGGGTACGAAAAACGGAAGTTGACATAGCAACTTCATGAGAAGTATGATTGGACATATAAATTTAACATGTAGAATGCGTTGACAGGGATAAGTAAGCGAAGCGGACTTCTTAGTGCAGAAAGCTGGTGGTGGATGCGAACCAGTGAAGTTGCTTAGGCCGAATGGACCCTGGAGCGCCGTGCGTAACAGATAGACGGAACGATCTGTCCTATTAAGCCGGCCGGCCCGCTCCACGTTACGGAGCATAAAGGCTAAGACATTGTTTACTTTCGCTAGTGCGACAAGATTGCTACAGTCTTGGCGAACAAGGGTGGCACCACGGTCTCACGTCCCTTTTTGGGCGTGGGATTTTTTGCGTTCTGTATGTGTCCTGGCGGTAATATTTAGCTCACAATAAGAGGCGCATAGAAGCGGCTCTTTTCACAAAATATAAGGAGGATGTTAGTTATGAAAAAAGTTCTTTCCGGCATTCAGCCCAGCGGTAAATTGACTTTAGGAAACTATATTGGCGCTCTTAAAAACTTCGTCAAGTTGCAGCACGAACATTTGTGCAATTTCATGGTGGTTGATTTGCATGCGATTACGGTTCCCCAAGATCCTGCTGCTTTGCGCGAACAGTCAGAGGAGGTCGCAGCGCTATTTGTAGCGGCGGGCATTGATCCCTCAAAGGCAAATGTCTATATGCAGTCCCATGTTCGTCAGCATGCTCAAATGGGATGGATTTTGACGACGCTAACGAATATGGGAGAGCTTGAACGAATGACGCAATTTAAAGATAAGTCCGAGGGCAAGGAATCGATCGGCGCAGGGTTGTTCGTATATCCATCGCTAATGGCAGCGGATATTCTTGTGTACAATGCTGATTTGGTGCCGGTTGGCGAGGATCAGAAGCAGCACTTGGAGCTGACACGTGATTTGGCGCATCGGTTCAACCATCGGTACGGAGAATATTTCACGATTCCAGAGCCATATATCCCAGAGGTAGGAGCTCGCATAATGTCATTGGATGATGCTTCCAAGAAGATGAGTAAGAGTAATCCGAACCCAGGCAGCTATATTTCATTGCTCGACGCACCAGCCGATATTCGTAAAAAAATCAGCCGAGCGACGACCGATTCAGGCAGTGAAGTAAGATTTGATCCGGTAAATAAGCCCGAGCTCAGCAATCTGATTACGATTTATAGTCAATGCGCAGAAATTTCTGTGGCCGAAGTAGAACGGCTCTACGAGGGCAAAATGTACGGAGCCTTCAAGAAGGAACTGGCTGAGGTGGTAGTCGGCGTCATTGAGCCGCTGCAGCAGCGGTACCACGAAATCCGGGAGTCTGGCGAAATTTTCGATATTCTGGCTCAGGGAGCAGAGAGAGCTTCCGAAATGGCGGAGCAGACGCTGACGGATGTGCAGCGAATGATGGGATTTATCACTAAATAAGCGAGAAGCAAGCTAAAGAACGAGAACCCGGATGAAATATCCGGGTTTTTATGCTTCTCGTCACGGAATTGTCATAATAACTTGATTAATACGTAACGATTGTCAGAGACTTCGAGGATTTGATATGATAAAGTTTATAGCGTAAGGGTATTTATCTAGAAAATTATTTGATTTATATATATAAGCATAGGAGGAAGATATAACGCATGGAAAAACCACTAGGCTATCCAGCTCCATCGGATTCCCCTGCGTTGTCCGTGAGACCAACTCCTCCGGGAGAAACGGCAACATGGAGAGATTTCATTGCTTTAACGAAGCCGGGCATTATCCGTTCGAATGTGATCGCGGTTTTTGCTGGGTTTTGGCTGGCTTCTCAATGGGATTTGCAATACGGGAAATTAATCTGGACGATATTGGGAGCCGTTCTTGTAATGGCTGCATCTTGTGTATTTAACAATTATTTCGATCGCGACTTCGACATGAAGATGGAACGGACGAAGCAGCGCGCTTTGCCTACAGGCAGGTTGTCGCCCACGGTTGTGCTGTGGTATGCAATTATTCTTGGCGTTTTTGGATTGACGGCTTTGTTCAGCTTTTCCGGTTTGCTGGCTGGATTGTTTGGCATAGTCGGAATGTTCGTTTACGTTGTCGTCTACACGCTATGGCTGAAGCGTACGTCAACCTGGAGTACTTCAATCGGTGCAATTTCAGGTGCAATGCCTCCGGTAATTGGTTATGTTGCCGTAACGGGTAAGGTTGATCTTGGGGCATGGCTGCTGTTCGCACTGCTTTTCCTATGGCAGCCGCCGCATTTCTGGGCGCTCGGCATTCGCCGGGTAGAAGAATACAGGGCAGCGGGATATCCGCTGCTGCCGGTAGTGAAAGGCATTCCGAGAACTAAACTGCAAATGATTCCTTATCTTGTACTATTGCTGCCTATACCTATATTAATGTACGTCTACGGATATACCGGAATATGGTTCATGATTATTGGCGAAGCACTATCCATAGCATGGCTGTACCTGACGCTTAAAGGCATCCGCTCGCAGAATAATGACGCTTGGGCCAAAAGAGTGTTTATCTTCTCCGTAAACTATTTAACGATCAGCTTGATCGTGATGATTCTGGATACAGTACGGATTTAATAACGGGATAGCGATGTTTATGTTGGAGGCGCTGGAATGACTCTGTTAAAAAAGTATAAATGGACATGGATCCTCATGGCGATTTGCGTGGTGCTTGCAGGATATTTGCTATGGGACTCATTTGCCAAGCCGAAGCTTCCCGTCATCGGCACAGTAGCGCCTTTTACGCTGGAGAATTTGGATGGCAATCATGTAGCGTTAGAGGATACGAATGGCAAGGTGAGGCTGTTCTATTTCTTCTTCTCTAATTGTCCCGATGTATGTCCGGTTACTACACTCCGGCTCTCCCAGGTTCAAGACGAACTGAAGGAGAGGGGATTGTTCGGGAAAGATGTATCGCTAGTGTCAATTACTTTTGATCCAGAGAGAGATACGAAGGAGCGGCTCAAGGAATTTGGCGATAAATTCAAAGCGGATTATTCGAGCTGGTACTTCTTACGGGGAGAGCAGGAGGAAGTCATTGATCTGGCTATGAATTCTTTTAAAATTCTGGTGAATCAGGACAAGGAAGGAAACTTCGTGCATATGGATCTCATCGGACTTGTTGACCGCGAGGGGAATATACGTGAAATGTTGTATCCCGACGCAACGGCGGAGGAAATTGCGAATGTCGTTGCGCGGTTAGCGAAGGAATAAGGGCTCATAGAAAGCTGGGCGGAGGATAAATGATGTAATCCTCCAGCCCGGCTTTTTCTAATTGGGCAATAATATATTCATCCGGCGTACCTTCGACCCCGGCGTAGCCGCGCCTCGTGTACATTTGAACGGCATCGGGAAAGGCATCGCAGAGAACGCCGCGGATTCGTTTACCGGAGGAGTCGTTATCCATAAATAAGAACACTTCGTCATCTCTAACTTTCTTGCGCAATGATTCCAGTTTCAAGGAGTTTAAAGTTCCGAAGGTGCAGAGTATCGTAATTTCCTCGTTCACTAGACGACGGAGCTTGCTCCGGTCATTTTTTCCTTCAACGATGATGTAGATCGACATATGGGTCACCTCAAGCCGACTTTATCGAAGTTATGTAGATTAATGCGTCAGGATTTTGGTCTCCTCTAGTGTATACCGCAAGAAGGAATCATGCAAAAAATGCCCAGAGGAAAACGGCCTGCACAGGCAGGCCGCTATAGATGAGGCACATATTATTAGTACAGGGGAGCACGGAGAATAATCACCAGTAAAATGTACAATACAAGTATTGTTCCCGTGGATGTCCAGAAACTTCCTGGTATGACCGGTCCAGGTCCGCAAGGATTGATGTTGCCCATTTCCTTCACCTCACTTTCGTATCTGGTCGGTAACTACACGTTATACTATGTGTGTTTGCTGCTAATGCCCTGTGCATCAGCCTAAAGAAGGGGAAAAGAAAATATAGATAATGCCGGTGCCTCCTGGAGGGCGTTTGCTTAATGAATATTCGTTCGCGCAGCCAGTGGAGGGAGGACGGCGCCCTTTTTTCTTACGGGCGGAACGATGATAATAACTGCCATCAAGAGCAGGAAAGCAACAAAATAAGGAGAGTATGAGCCGTGTATTGCCCCGGCAGCTATGGGGCCTATGAATGACCCTATCGACATCGCGATGGATTGCAGGGAGAATACGGTGCCGAGTCGCTCTCCGCCGCTCAGGTCGATGAACAAGGAAGACATTGCTGGGTAGACGACTCCTTTGGCAATGCCAAGCGCAAATAGCGACACAGGCAATGGAACGGCATCCAGGGCAGCGAGCGAGAAGAAGGATAAGGCGATGCCTAATATGCCTAAATGGGTTCGCAGATAAGGCGAGTAATGACTTAGAAAGAACATTGATAATGTTACTAATGCTCCCAGGCTAATAATTGAAAAATTGATCCCGGTATGCATAATCCCCTCTGTACCGCCTAACTGCAGCGGAAGCTCGAAGAATAATATCCCCTGGGAACAGGAGACAGCAAGGGGCAATAAATAGTACCTTAAGGGAATCACCTGAAATACAGCAGGCGTACGTTCATTCGCCATTAAGGATCTTGTGCTTATGATCTGGGGCACGCGAGGCTCGTGAACCATGAATATGGCAATAATACCCGTGATAATCAACAACCAACCGAGAGACTGAAAGGTCATGGAGTAACCGCTTTGGGCAACGAGAAAAGCACCGGCCGCAGGAGAAACTACGGAAGCGAGTGTATGTACTACGCCATGGCCAGCCATGAGCTTGCCTTGTCCCACAGGATCTTTAGATAGCGAAGCAAGCAGTGCTAAGCAAGCTGGAGAAAGAAACGCCAGCACAAACCCGCTGATGGAGCGGAGAACGAGAAGCTGCCAAGGCTCGGTAACATGCGCCTGCAGCAGCAGGATGATGCCCGCAGAGATGAGGCTAAAGATCATATAGCCTTTGCTCCCGTGTTTATCGACGCCTTGGCCCGCGATTAAATTGCCGGGCAGATGCGTGAGGGCGTAGATCCCCATCATCCAGCCGATGAATACCGGCGCAGCGCCGAGTGAAAGTGCGAACGGGGTAAGAATCGGATATTGCGCATGCAAATCAAAGAAAGCGAGGAACAAAAAAAGGTAGAGCCAAAAAGCCATTTTCATCATACCCTGCCCTCCTGAGTAATTCCCTTATGCTCTACTTGTACGTTGAAGAGGACGAACTTATACCCTTTTATAGAGCCGCTAACTACTTTTCCTTGAATACCGGGCAATAAACAAGGGTTAGCTGACATCGCTCAGGTCGATCATGTATAATAACTTACACTACGGAATGCCACGAATTTGAGATGAAACTAAGTTGAAGCTTGTTACGTTTAATCTAATAGAAAATGAGATTGTAGGGGTGTTGTTAAATGATGGATGTCCAGGTGTGGACGGAGTTTCTGAAGCAAAATTGGCTGGTTATAGTCATTGCGCTGGTGGTTCTGCTACTCATTGTTAATTTGGTGAAGACGGTTGTGAAATGGGCATTGGTTCTTCTTATCGCTGCTTTCATAGTCATTTACAGCGGCATTTCGCTCAAAGATATCGGTGCTGCCGTGAATACAGTCAAGGATCAGGCGGTGGAATACAGCAAGAATGAAGTGCTGAATGCGATGAAGAGTGAAGCTAAGGAGGCGAAGTGGGTTCAGAATGGGGACGGCACTTTTACGATAACTACTCCGAACTTGGAAGTGACCGGTACTCCGGGGAATGACAAAGTGAAGGTGGTCTTTCGCGGCGTTTCTCTCGGTGAATGGAAGATGAGCGACGCGCTGGAAGTCTTTGTGCAGGAGGCGCAAAAAAACTCAAAATAACTCACGGACTATAGGGGGCGGACATGACGGAAATCTGGATCGACAGTTTGCGGGAATACAACATGATTTCCGCCTTGCTCATGCTCATTATGATTATTTCGATATTGCAGGGGCTGTTAAGGGGAGCGTCACGTTCGGCTGGCCGGTTATTCACATTGTTTAGCGGCGGACTGCTGTCGCTCCTCAGCATTGCGGCATCGGTGCCGTTCACCATATGGATCGCTCCTCAGGTTCAGCAGTGGCTTGGCACCTTTGCCCCGCCTGGACGGGAGCTGTCAAGATGGGAGCAGCTATACTTTACTCTTGTCACGGCGGTACGGGATTTTCCGCTCATGCGCTTTGCCGTCGTGTTCATACTCAGCTACTGGCTGATCCGCTCGATCACGGGGCTGATCTGTGCTTTTGCCTTCGGCGGCGATTCATTGTTCGGGCGCCTGGCTGCCGGGCGTGAAGGAGCGGCTTCAGGGATTAGCCGTCTCATGGGTGCAGGAATTGGCGCGGTCATCGGTGCTGCTCGTTGCCTTATGGTCATTGCGGCGTTGTTTATCGTGGTTACACTGTTTCCGAACAGCGGGTTCAGCCGCTATGTAGAGGCGTCACCTGTTTATCAGCAAGGGGCCCGTACGATTATTGAACCGTTAACCGGTGATCTGATCAAGGATAAGCTTCCCGTCTTCACCCGGGGCGCCCGGGAAGAGCTGAACGAAATTTTGCAGCGCCGATATGAGGTCATCGATGCAGAAATTCCGCAAGATATTGAACAGGCTGCGGCAAAAATAACTGCTAATGCCAAGGATGATGAAGAGAAGGCGCGGCTGCTCTATGAGTGGATTGGAACTCGGGTAGACTATGATTACGATAAAGTAAGGGATTATGAAGATAAGGATATCTGGCATGAGCAGACGCCGCAGATGACCTTCGACAGCAAGCGCGGAGTATGCATCGATTATTCCCGCTTATATGCCGTGATGGCCCGTTCGCAGGGGCTGCAGGTAAAAGTAATGACTGGTCTTGGATATGACGGCCGCGGCGGTTATGGGCCGCATGCTTGGAACGAGGTATACTTGTCGGAGAAAGACGTTTGGATTCCGCTCGACGCCACTTGGGCCAAAAGCGGTAATTGGTTCAATCCGCCTGGATTTAACGAGACACATATCGCGGACAATGTTATTTAGAGTATGTTACAATATTGCAAAATTGCATGAATTTGCGAACAAGAGAAAGTGAGATTTCTGCGATGAAAAAAATATATTCAGATGATCCGCGTGAGCAGGAAATAGAACTGCAGCGGCATTTCAATATTCGCCTTAATTTGTTCTTCTTTAGTGCGTTTGCCATCTTTACGGTCATCATCGTTCGGCTGGCTATTCTTCAGTTCGTGGAGGGGCCGACACTAGCTCAGCAAGGGACGGGCCTTAGAGTGAAGGATGTTCCCCTTCCGCCGACGCGGGGGACGATTTATGCAGCAGGGGGAGAGAAGCTGGCCTATTCGACGCCGGTACAATCCTTGTATATTACGCTTCAGAAGGATTACAGCAAGAGCTCGACAAAGGGGAAGGAGAATCGCCCTGAAGCCATAGCTTTGGCAGAGAAGCTGAAAGCGGCTTTTGATAAATATGGTGACCCTGATGCCACGCCGATGACGCTCGAGGATATTATCGATGCCATGGATTTGGAATACCGGAGAGCAGGCGGCTTCGCACCGCGAAGAATTAAGATCGATTTGACTGATCGGGAGATTGCTTATTTCTTGGAAAGGAAAGATCAATTTCCAGGTATCGATATCGTGGAGGAGAGCATCCGCCATTACGACGAGGACAGGGTAGCGGTTCAGACGATCGGCTATTTGCGGAAATTCAGCTCTACGCTGGACGTGGCGTGGTATGATTCGGTCAGAGAATTGATGGCCTCGGAGAATAAGGATCCAGGGCTGGAGTATACGTCGGAGGAATTTGTGGGCTTCGACGGTCTGGAGATGCAGTATCAGCACGAACTGCGCGGCAAAAACGGGTATAAAAGCGTGCCGATCGACCCGCGCAACATGGCCAGTGGAATTCCTGAATTGACGGCACCGCAAAAGGGCTATGACCTGCATACGACGATTAATAAAAATGTGCAGCTTACCGCTCAGCAGGCGATCACCGACCAGCTCAAATGGCTGCACAGCAATCCGGTATCCGGCAAACTGCATCCCAATGCCAAGACAGGATATGCGGTAGCGATGGAAGTGGAAACTGGAAATATTATAGCTATGGCCAGTATGCCTGATTACGATTCTAACGTTTGGAAGAGCGGCGGAGTGACTGGCGACGTATGGAAGCAAATCGAAAATAACTATAAGAACGGGACGATAACGCCGTTCGGTTCAGGCCGTTCGGGCCATAATTTCGAATCAACGGTGCTGCTAGGGTCAACGATCAAGCCATTATCCGTGTTGATCGGGTTGAACGAAGGTCTGTTCACGACGAATCAATATTACAATGACAGAGGGATCGCTTATTTTGGCCGTAATGACTCCTCCAGCGTTCGCAACTCCGGAAGGCATGCTTACGGATCGATGGACGCATCCAGAGCGATCTATAAGTCCTCGAACGCCTTTATGGTCGATATGATCGGAAAGAGGCTGTACAACAAGTATGGAGCCGAAGGAATTGACGTATGGGATAAATACATGAAGGAATTTGGCCTAGGCGTCTCAACTGAAGTGGATCTTCCTTCCGAGTACTTAGGAAAGCTTGAGTATAAAGATGAGAATGAGACGGCATTAGCGAGACTGGTCTATGCTTCATTCGGCCAGCAGGGGAAATATACCACGATGCAATTGGCCCAATTTACGACTACCCTGGCTAATCAGGGCAAAAGAATGGAGCCGCATCTCGTCAGTAAAATTACCGACTCTGACGGCAACATCATTAAAGAGTTCGAGCCAAAAGTACTGAATGAAGTAAACTTTAAGAAGGAACATTGGAATGAAGTTATCAGCGGCATGAGGACGGATGTCTCCGCGTTCAACGGTTTTCCTTATGATTTTGCTCGAAAGACGGGAACCTCTGAGCAGGCTTACCGCGGTAAAATGATTGACAACGGGGTGTTTATCGCCTTTGCTCCACGGGAGAACCCGAAGCTTGCGGTGGCTGTCGTTGTTCCTGAGGGCGGATTCGGTTCCATGAGCGCCGCGCCGATCGCGCGGAAAATCTTCGATGCATACGATCAGGAATATGGTTTGGACGGCGTGCCGAAGAAAACAAATCAGTCCGAGCAAGAGAAAGAAGGAAATTAGTGGATCCATGATGACGAAGGATGGATCAATATAAGAGTGGCTTCCCTAGGTTTTAATTGGGAGCCACTCTTTTCCTTATTCCTTGAGCTTTTTTTGTGCTCCTCGTGTTACAATAATTGTATATTATAAGTAATTAAAGGAAGATGGAGAGTTTATGCGATGAAAAAGTTGTATGCAGAGGATCCGCGCAAGCAGGAGGCAGACCTGCAGCGTCATTTCAATATTCGTCTTAATATGCTCTTCTTCACCGCGTTTGCTATCTTTACCGTGATTATCGTCCGGCTGGCCATTCTGCAATTTGTAGAGGGGCCTACGTTGGCTCAACGGGGAATGGAGTTGAAAGTGAGAGACATTCCATTCTCACCGATTCGCGGGACGATTTATGCGGCAGGGGGCGAGAAGTTGGCTTATTCAACATCGGTACAATCCCTGTATATGACACTTCAGAAGGACTACAGCAAGAACACCGATCTAGGGAAAGAGAATCGTCCTGAAGCTGTAGCTTTTGCAGAGTCATTGAAGGCTGCTTTTGACACATACGGCGACCCGAATGCTGAGCCATTGACGCTCGATGCTATTATTGACGCGATGGATTTGGAGTATCGAAAAGCGGGCGGATTTGCGCCGCGACGAATTAAGGTCGATTTGACGGAACTGGAAATCGCTTATTTCCTGGAGCGCAAGGATCTGTTTCCCGGTATCGATATTGTGGAGGAGAACATTCGACATTACGATGAGGACAGGGTGGCAGTTCAAACGATCGGCTATTTGCGGAAGTACAGCTCAACGCTGGAAGAGCCTTGGTATGATTCCGTCAGAGAATGGATGGCATTGGACAATAAGGATCCGGGGCTGGAATATACCCAGGAGGAATTTGTCGGCTTCGATGGACTGGAGATGCAGTACCAGCATGAACTGCGCGGCAAAAACGGATATAAAAGCGTGCCGATCAACCCGCGAAATATGGCGAGCGGTATTCCTGAATTGACGGCACCGGAGAAGGGCTACGATCTGCATACGACGATTGACAAAAGGGTGCAGCTGGCCGCCCAGCAGGCGATCACGGACCAACTCGAATGGCTGCACAACAACCGGGTATCCGGAAGGCTGCATCCGCATGCCAAGACGGGGTATGCCGTGGCAATGGAAGTAGAAACCGGAAATATCGTAGCGATGGCAAGCATGCCGGACTATGATACGAACATTTGGAAGACAGGGAGCCTTACCAATGAGCAATATGAACGAATAAAGACGAATTATCGGAATGGAACGATCACGCCATATAGCTCGGGTCGTTCAGGGCATGGCTTCGACCCGGCGGTGCCCCTGGGCTCGACAATCAAACCGCTGTCCGTGTTGATTGGGCTCAATGAAGGGTTGTTCACGACGAATGATACTTATCCTGATCGAGGGATCGCGTATTTCGGAAAGAATAACTCCTCTAGTGTTCGAAATTCAGGGAGGTTTGCATATGGAGGGATGGATCCGTCCAGGGCGATTTATAAATCTTCCAACGCTTTTATGGTCGATATGGTCGGAAAGAGGCTTTACAACAAGCATAGAGCTGAAGGAATCGATGTGTGGGATAAATATATGAAGGAGTTTGGCTTAGGGATTTCGACTGGTATAGATTTACCTAAGGAATTTCACGGGATTCTTGATTATAAGAATGATAGGGAGACGACGCTGGCAAGGCTGGTATACGCTTCATTCGGTCAGCAAGCGAGGTATACGACCCTGCAACTGGCGCAGTATACTGCTACTTTGGCTAGCCGGGGCAAACGAATGGAGCCGCATCTCGTCCGCAAAATTACCGATTCGGAAGGGAATGTGGTGAAAGAGTTTGAGCCGAAGGTGCTGAATGAAGTGAACTTCAGGAAGGAACATTGGAATGAAGTTATCAGCGGCATGAAGACGGATGTTTCGGCATTTAACGGCTTCCCTTATGATTTTGCCCGGAAGACGGGAACATCGCAGCAGGATTATAAAGGGAAAATGATCGATAACGGGGTATTCATTGCTTTTGCTCCGCGGGAGAAGCCGAAGCTTGCGGTGGCAGTTATTGTCCCTGAGGGGGGATTCGGCTCCTCAAGCGCCGCGCCGATTGCCCGCAAAATCTTTGATGCATATGATCAGGAATACGGGCTAGATGGGGTGCCGAAGAGGCAGAGCCTGCAAAAATAAATACGTCAAAAATTTTTGAATTTGCCTCCGAGACGGAAGTTTAAAGCGAGAGAAAATATTTCTCTTGCTTTTTTGTATAGGTATGGCTTAAAATTTGCACTAGGGAAACTTTATTTTATGAAGCAAACAATTAGGGGTTGGGGAAACATATATACCTTGCCCCAACTCATAGAAGAATATATAAGGATGATTAGGAGGGAATATCATGGATCAATTGAAAGTGAAGAAGAGTCCGCTACAGCGCGTAAAGATGACGCTTGGTGTATTGGCGTTAATTATAGTAGCGGCATGCTCCAAGGTGGACGGTGACATGTTACATGCCACGCGCGCAGAGGGACAGGAGGTTATTCAAGTCGTAACCACGACGGGAATGATCGCTGATCTAGTTCAAGAAATTGGCGGAACGGAAGTGAACGCCGTGGCTCTTATGCGTCCTGGGGTAGACCCGCATTTGTTCAAGGCGTCACAGGGGGACATTCAGAAGCTGGATCAAGCAAACATGATTTTTTATGGCGGTCTGCATCTGGAGGGAAAGATGACGGAAATCTTGGAGAAGCTGGAACGGCACAAATACACAGTACCGGTCTCCAAGGATATTGATCAGGCCCTGCTTAGATCCGGCGCCGATATCAATGGGACGCAATTCGATCCGCATATCTGGTTTGATGTTAAGCACTGGATTTCCGCCGCAGGAACGGTTCGCGACACGCTAGCCGCGTATGATCCGAATCATGCGGATCTTTACGAGCAGAATGCGGCGGCGTATATCGAGCAATTGAATGCGCTGGATGTGGAAATCAAAGAGAGAATTAATGAAATACCGGAGTCTGGACGGGTATTGGTTACAGCTCATGATGCTTTTGGATATTTCGGGGATGCTTACGGAATGGAGGTTATGGGCCTCCAGGGGATTAGTACGGCTGCCGAATACGGCTCAAAGGATGTCAGCAAGTTGAGAGATTATCTCGTTGAGAACAAAATCAAAGCCGTCTTCGTAGAATCGAGCGTTCCGCCGAAAGCGATGGAAGCAGTTATCGCCGGGGCCAAGGAGAAGGGGCATACCGTTAAAATAGGCGGCGAGTTGTATTCCGATTCGATGGGGGAACCGGGCTCGGGGGCGGACACTTATATTACAATGGTTCGCCATAATATTAACACCATTGTTGAAGCGTTGAAATAAAATGTAGGGCGGTAACAATTGCCTATGGTATAAAAGGAGCGATAATCAATGAATTCAAATCCACTGGAGATCCAAAACTTAACGGTGGCTTATCAGAAGAAGCCGGTACTCCGCTCCGTTTCTTTTCAAATCCCTTCCGGAAAGCTTATCGGTGTGCTTGGACCGAACGGGGCGGGGAAATCAACTATGCTTAAAGCAGTGCTGGGGCTGCTCCCGAAGGTAGACGGCGAAGTGCTGATCTACGGGAAGCCTTATCAAGAGCAACGCAAACTGGTTGGTTACGTTCCGCAGCGGGAGTCGGTCGATTGGGACTTTCCGACGAATGCCCTGGATGTCGTGATGATGGGGAGATACGGGCATTTAGGCTGGTTCCGTCGGCCTGGCGCAGAGGAACGGCGAATTGCCCTCGACTGCTTAAGTAAAGTCGGCATGGCTGACTATGCCGGCCGTCAAATCAGCCAGCTGTCCGGAGGGCAGCAGCAAAGGGTATTTCTAGCCAGAGCTCTTGCTCAGAATGCCCAGTTGTATTTCATGGATGAACCTTTTGCAGGGGTGGATGCTACAACGGAGAAGGCGATTATCGGACTTCTTCACGAGTTGAAGGAGCAGGGCAAAACCGTATTGGTCGTGCATCATGATTTGTCCACAGTCAAAGAGTATTTTGATCATGTCATTCTGCTTAACGGAGAATTGGTTGCGGAAGGTACTACTGAGGACACATTCACCCCGCAGAATCTGCAGAGAACGTACGGAGGCCGGATCGCTATGCTTCAGGATTTCGCCGCTGTACCGATAGAGATGGAGTGATCGGATATGTTCGATACGCTGTTTGGATGGTTTAACGACCCGAATATGAGATGGATCCTCATGGGCTCGCTGTTGCTAGGCTTAGGCAGCGGAGTGATCGGCTCCTTTACCTTCCTGCGCAAGCAGAGTCTGTTGGGGGATGCGCTCGCCCATGCCGCTTTGCCGGGCATTTGCATCGCGTTTATGCTTAGCGGGGTGAAATCGGTGGGGTTGTTTATGATCGGGGCGATATTGTCGGGGATGCTGGCGACATTCGGGATACACCTCGTCACTCGCTATTCCAGAATTAAGCAGGACGCCGCGTTGGGAATTGTACTTACCGTTTTCTTCGGCGTCGGGGTAGTTCTGATGACGAAGATTCAGCATAGCGGTAACGGCAATCAAAGCGGCCTTGATAAATACATGTTTGGTCAGGCCGCCTCCATGATGTTGTCCGACGTATATTTAATGGGAGCCGTTTCTTTGATTCTCGTACTTATTTGCGCCTTGTTCTTCAAAGAGTTTAAGCTTGTCAGCTTTGATCCGGGTTTTGCGCGCGGGATGGGCATGAAGGTCGGCCTGTATGAGCAATTGCTGCTCCTGCTTACCGTCGTTGCGGTGGTCGTGGGAATTCAGGCAGTCGGCGTAGTGCTCGTCGCTGCTCTATTGATTACCCCTGCGGTCGCTGCCCGTTATTGGACGGACGCGCTTGGCGTCATGGTAATTTTGGCGGGGCTATTCGGCGCTTTGTCTGGAGTTACAGGTACGCTGATCAGCTCGACGTTGTCCAATCTGCCGACGGGGCCTGTTACGGTGCTCGCGGCCACAGCACTGTTCATCGTATCGATTGTGTTTGCTCCACGACGGGGCTTGTTGGCGAAGTGGATGCGGCATCGGCGGACACGCAAAGATGTGCGTAGAAATCTGGAAGTTCAAACGGCAACCGCAATGATTAGCCAGCATGCAGCTGAAAGGGGGGCGGATTGATGTCTGATTTCTGGATTATTTTAACCGGGACACTCGTTGCCGCCACCAGCGGCATCCTCGGTTGTTTTCTCGTATTGCGTAAAATGTCACTCGTGGGAGATGCGATCAGCCACTCGGTGCTGCCCGGGATTGCCATCGCTTTTATGATTAGCGGTTCAAGGGATTCCCTGCTCATGATGGTTGGCGCGGCCATATTAGGGCTTATCACTGTTTTTCTCATTCAGCTGCTTCAGCAAGGGGGGCTGCAATCGGATGCCTCGATCGGCATCGTCTTTACGGCGCTGTTTGCTATCGGCGTCATCTTGATCAGCCGCAATGCCTCGAATATAGACCTTGATTTGGACTGCGTGTTATTCGGCGAAATTGCTTATGTTCAGTGGGACATCCTCATCATTAACGGCTATAATATGGGCCCTGCCGCCGTTTGGTTTCTCGGCATCACCTTATTTATTGTCCTGCTTGTCATCGGTTTGTTCTACAAACAGTTCAAATTGTGCGCATTCGATCCGGCCCTAGCGGCAGCCGTAGGCATTCCCGTTGCACTGTTCCACTACCTGCTAATGGGACTAGTCTCGCTCTCAACGGTTGCGTCCTTTGAAAGCGTCGGTGCGATTCTTGTCGTCGGCATGCTGATCGTTCCTGCGTCCACGGCTTACTTGCTGACAGATCGTTTGAGTATGATGCTATTGTACAGTGTATTGATCGGCGCGCTAAGCTCCGCTGGCGGATACTATTTCGCCAAGTGGCTGGATGCTTCCATTGCCGGCTCGATGATCACCGTTGCAGGGCTGCTGTTCCTGCTGGCATTTCTGTTCTCCCCGCTTCATGGGCTGGTCGCCCGGTTTAGCAAACGGCGCAGGATGAAGTCCATGGCGGCATAATGTGTGTGAAGATATGCCGGGATAATGCTGTTTAATATTCATGCCATCATCATATAGCGTAAGGTATAGTGTAATGTTCGTGCTCTAGAAGCTGCACTTCCGGATTTTGCGGAGTGCGGCTTTTTTCATATTTTAAAAGTATTGAATGTTGGTGAGGGAGTAATGTAATGTTATTAATAAATACTGGGGAGCAAAGGAGTTGTTGACGCTTGTTGATCAAGCTGGACGTCACGAATTATGATACAGCCAGAAAGATGATTGATATACAAATCCCTGCCTATAAGGTTGAAGCAGAGCTGATCGGTTATGACGGAATTCCTCAATTGCTGGACACCGTGGAAACAATGATGGAATGCCGGGAGAAGTTCGTGGGATATTTCTTGGACGGTGAGCTGGCGGCCTTTGTTTCATACGAGGAAACAGAGCAAGAGGTTGAAATATGCCGACTTGTTGTGCATCCGTATCATTTCCGCAAGAAAATCGCTACGATTCTCGTCGAGCATATCGTGGAAACCATTGCCCATGGCCGTCCGATTCGGGTTAATACGGGGGCATTGAATTTCCCTGCAAAGGGATTGTATCAAATGTTCGGTTTCCGGCAGGTTAGGGATGTCGAGGTAGCCCCAGGAGTATTCATTACCGAGCTTAGGAGAAACTGAGCGACCTGTATGCGATCTTCGGTAATATGGTAGAATGGCGTTATATAGACAGAAGATTGCATCATTGGAATGGAGGAACTGGATTGAAATACAAACTGTTAGCACTTGATATGGATGGTACGTTGTTGAATAGCAATCATCAGATTTCCCCAAAGACAGAGGAATGGCTTCGCAAGGCGATGGCGGCGGGAGTCCATGTCTGCCTGTCGACGGGAAGAAGTTACGATGAAGCTGTTTCTTATGGGGAACAGCTAGGGCTTGAGACTCCGATGATTACGGTAAATGGCAGCGAAGTATGGCGGACGCCGCATGAGTTGTACCACCGTGAATTGTTCGATCATAAGCTGATTGGGCAAATGTATGAAATATCCAGGAGGAAGAACGTCTATTTTTGGGCTTATGCCGTAGAAGGTATATATCGCGAAGATGATTGGGATCCAAGCTTGCTGGAGCGTAATCAGTGGCTGAAATTCGGCTACACGACCGAAGATGATCAGCTTCGCCATGAGATTAACCTAGAGCTGCAGAACATGAGCGGACTTGAAATCACCAACTCTTCGCCCTATAATTTGGAAATTAATCCGCAGGGGGTCAACAAGGCAAGCGGGGCTGCACTTGTCTGCGATCTGCTTGGCATTCAAATGTCGGAGGTCGTGGCGGTCGGCGACAGCCTGAATGATCTGGCGGCCATTCAGGCGGCTGGTCTTGGCGTGGCCATGGGGAATGCACAAATCGCGGTGAAGGAGAACGCCGACGTGGTCACGGCTTCGAATGACGATGACGGAATCGCTCTGATCATTCGCGATTATATTTTGACGGAGGAGTGATCCGCCTTTGGATATACTCGGCTGGATTATTGTTATCGCGCTTTTTGCAATCGGGATGGCTGGGGCGGTATTTCCCGTATTGCCTGGTGTGCTTGCGATTTATTTTGCCTTCTTCGTATACGGATGGTTCTTTTCGTTCGAAGCGTTGGGGCCTGTCTTTTGGATTGTCCAGACTCTTGTAGTCGTGGCTCTGCTGGTGGCGGATTATGCTGTTGGCGCCTGGGGCGTCAAGAAGTTCGGAGGCAGTAGACTGTCGGTCTGGTTAAGTACGATCGGCATTATTGTCGGCCCTTTCATCATTCCGGCGTTTGGGCTTATTCTGGGCCCGCTCATCGGTGCGATGATCGGGGAAATGATTAAAGGCGAGACGCCGGCAAAGGCGTTTAAGGTTGGAGTCGGCTCTGTCGTCGGCCTGCTGAGCAGCATGGCCGTCAAAATCGTACTGCAGCTCGCGATGATTATCTTGTTCGTCATATGGGTCGTGTCTTTTTAGTGGGAAGGCTGGATGTGCCTAATCGAGTGGAAAGAAGGAAAAATCGTTGTCTAAGAAGGAATCGTTTGTTAAAGGAACGCTGATTTTAGCCGCAGCTGCGCTGATTGCCAGGCTGCTGGGATTATTTCAGCGTGTGCCGTTAGAGCATATTTTGGGAGACGTCGGTAATGCTTCCTATGTTTTGGCTAACGGGATCTACTTTATGCTGCTGCCCTTGGCTACGGCGGGCTTGCCAAGCACGCTGAGCCGGATGGTCTCTGAACGCCATGCTCTGGATCGGCCAGCGGAATCGGAGAGGGTGTATCAAGCGGCTCTTTGGTTCGCTGCCGTTATGGGCATTATTATGTCTTTGTTTTTATATTTTGCCGCACCTTATTATGCGGCTGCTTCCCGAGTGCCGGAGGCGGCTATCGCCATTCGATCACTGTCGCCGGCCCTGCTCATCTTTCCGCTGATCGCTATTATGCGCGGTTATCTTCAAGGCCGCAACATCATGATCGCGGGCGGCGTCTCCCAGGTTATTGAACAAATCGTGCGTGTCGGCTCCGGAATCTCGCTGGCCTTTGTGCTGTACCATATGAATGCCAAAGGCGAGGAAATTGCCGCGGCGGCTACATTTGGAGCTGTGCTTGGCGGGGTGGCCGCGCTCATCGTCATGCTGTATTTCAATGCCAAAACGAAGCGGCAGGATCGAGCGGACGGTTTGCAAGAGGCTAAAGACGATCCCAATCGGCTGCCCTTTTCCAAAATTTATATGGAAATCTTCAAGCTGTCGATTCCGATTGTGCTGTCCTCGCTTACCGTTCCGGCCGTCAACTTTATCGACGGCTCGATTCTGAAGCCGCTGCTCAGCCAGCAGATCGGCGCGGATCAAGCTACGTATATCCTCGGGATACTTGGTAACCGTGCTCAAATGATTGCGGGCATTCCGCCGATTTTAGCGATTGCGCTCAGCACATCTCTGCTGCCGATCATTTCCGCAGCGTTTGCCCGGAAGGACGAGGAGCATCTCCATCGGCAGGTTTCGCTCGCGATGCGCGTATCCGTCCTGACGGGAATGCCGATGGTTATCGCGTTAACGACAGCCGCTTATTCGGTGAATGGGCTGTTATTCAGTACGCGTGACGGCAGCAGTATTATTGCCCTGCTGACCTTTGGTACGATATTTCAAATTACGATGATGATCAGCAACTCCATACTGATCGGGATCGACAAGGTGAATCTCTCTATGGTTCATGTGGGGATCGGCGTAGCGTTGAAGCTTGTTCTTAGCTTGCTGCTTGCTCCGCTGTGGGGGATTTACGGCATCATCACGGCGACGATTCTATGCTTCCTTACGATTACACTGCTCAACGTAAGAACGATGAAGAAGATTGTCCCTTTCTCGATCATGGGCAATCGCTGGACAGGCTTTCTGTTTACGATTATCGTGCTGTCGGGCGTTGGCTATGGTCTTAATCAAGCGGGCATCAACTTGGTATCTGTTATGCCGGATCGCCTGGCCTTTTTCATCACCTGCTGCATTGTCGGTGTAGCCGTTGTGGCGCTGTATCCGGTGCTGCTGGTCGTGCTGCGCGTCGTCCGCAGGGACGAGCTTGCGACATACCCGGCGCCGCTGCGCAAGCTGCTGTCCCCATTGATGCGCCTGCAGCGCGGCGGACAGCCCGGTCAAGGCCGCTAATCGGCCTTGAAGGGCAAGACGGCGTCGTGGGCGAACGCCGTCTTCAAGACACCGGCCCGATGCTCGCGACTAATGTCGCAGAGCAGCGGGGCCTGCGGCGCGCTGATGCCGTCCAGCGCGCTCGTGTCCTTGAGCCAATCCTCACGGGATATTGGCTCATAAGGCGTGTCGCCCCAAGCGTCAAGGAGCTTGGGGCTGTAGAGACGCTCGCTGGGCGGCAGCGTCTCACTCTCCAGAAGCTCTGACCCCTGCAAGGGCGCGGTCAGAGCTTCTTCTTTATTGGCCGTGAAGATGTCCGGCCAATAATCGGCGCGCGAGCCGCTGTGCGGCACCGCTCGCGAGAAGGCTTCGGCGCCGCTGCGCACGGCGCGAAGGCCCATGAGCATCGCGTATAGGCATTTGCCTAGTGCGATGCGGGCTGGGAGACTGCCGAAGTCGGTGACGGTTCGGCCGGCCAGCTGGGTGACGTTCGTACCGTCATAGAGCGGGATAACAAGCTGGTTGAGGCCTGACAAGCTGTACAGGTGGAAATTCGTTTTGTCCGTGACATGCCGCTGATAGAAAGGGTGGCGGATTACCCGCTGCTCGATATAATTCTGCTCGTTGATGATCAGGCCAACCGTCAGCAGCGCGCTGCCTCTGTCAATCCAGAAGCGTTCCCAGAAGGGGCGCATAAATCGCGATACGCTAAAATAACGCAGCAAATGAAATTGGCTTGCGCCAAGCTCGCGGCTTTTCTGATACAGCAGAAGCTGTGGATAGGCGTCTTGAAAAATAAGCGCATTGCTGCGCTCCAGAAATCGATAAGTGGCCCGCTTCGCATCTTCATCCAGCATTTCGGCCATTCGGCTCCCTCGCAAATCCGTCATGTTCCAGCCGGCATTCCGGGACACCATATGGGCCAGAAATGCCCAATGAAGTTCAGGGAACGCCTCGTAGCAATCCAGATATGCTGCGGTGCGCGTGATGTTGCTGACGCCAGCGCGGCCCGTCGCGGTTAGAATATCCTCGGCTAGTTCCCGATCGGAGCGGGTAAACTCTTCGTCCTCTTGGGTGCGGTAGGTAGCTCCTCGCCTTAAGAGCTCCTCAATCTCGCCGGACACAGTTCGGGCGGAGGCTTCATTCCAATGAAGCGGGAGGCGCCTCTCGCGCAGTTTCGTGGAGTGAGCAATGTCCTCGGCTTTGCTGCGGATCGCTTCCCGAACGGCAGCCGGCAGATGCAGCAGCAGCTGCTTCAAACGATTCTGCTTCATGTGAGTTCCTCGCTTTATGATTCACACGTTTTTATTACAAAGTATGGCCTAAAGATTTGACTTCCACTCTTCAATTTGTTTGACTTAACAAGAGAACGATACAGAAAGGAATGATCTCAAGTGAAACAAGTGGCATCCGCCAGGGAATTTAATGTTAGCATTCAATCCAGTAATTTAGTCGTGGCTGTGTTTACCGCAAGCTGGTGCGGCGATTGCAAATTTATCGATCCGTTCATGCCGGAGGTCGAGGAGAAATACGCTGACCGCTTGACCCTGATTGAAGTCGATGTTGACAAAGTAGGGGAAGTGAGTCAGGAGCAGAATATATTGGGCATTCCTAGCTTCGTAGCTTATGCGGACGGACGAGAGCTTGTTAGATTCGTAAACAAGCTGCGGAAGTCGCGTGAGGAGATTGAGGATTTTCTGAATAAAGCTCTGGATGTCTATCATACATTACATGACACGCCGGAGAGAAAAGAGTAGACAAGGAATAGCACCGAAAACAGTTGAATCAACAACATAAATCACATCGTCTTCCGAATTAAGGGGAGGACGATGTTTTATTTTTGAACATTTTGTCACAGTTTTACTATGTCGTCTTGTTCCTTATCGGTTATAATGAAGAATGATTTGATCGAAATTGTATAATTTTATAATCCTAAATTGCAGGTGAGAAACCTTTGAACACGAAGCAACTGAAATGGATCGCCTATCTTTCCTGTTTTGTCATGTTCTTGGCTACATTGGGCGGAAGCGTTGTCACGAAGACGGAGTCGGGGCTTGGCTGCGGTAACGAGTGGCCGCTCTGTCATGGAAAGTTCGTTCCGGCGCATACGGTAGCATCTTTGATTGAATATTCGCACCGTGCCGTTAGCGGAGCTGCCGGGCTGCTCGCCGTAGCGGCGTTTGTGGCGTTTTGGAAGTACCGTAAAAACCGCAAAGACCTGCAGATGTACGCATTATTGGCCCTTATTTTCGTTATGGTGCAGGCTTTCATGGGAGCGATGGCCGTCGTCTATCCGACGTCATCTGCTGTCATGGCGCTGCATTTCGGCTTTTCGCTGATTGCTTTTGCCAGCTCGATCATGCTTGTACTGGGAATCCGTGAGGATGAAGCGAGGCAGGGGAAAGCCTCTTCCGCTCCGATCGCACGGGTGTCCAAGGCCTTCCGCAACCTGGTTTGGGTGACGACTGCCTATACTTATATCGTCGTATATCTCGGCGCCTACGTGAGCCATACCGACTCCGCAGGCGGATGCCTTGGGTGGCCGCTATGTAACGGGCAGTTGATTCCGGAGCTGTCGGGCGGTGTCGGCATTGCCTTCCTGCATCGGGTGGCGGCGGCGCTGCTGCTGATTCTTGTCGCCATTATGGGGCATATTGCTTATTGGAAGAATCCCGATAACCGCGAGGTGCGGACGCTTGGTTTGGCGGCGACGATCCTTTCGGTGATCCAGATATTTACGGGAGCCAGCATCGTGTTTACAATGAATAATTATCATGTGTACTTATTTACGTCATTGGCGCATATCGTCGTTTTGGCGGCTCTGTTCGGGGTATTGGCTTATTTATGCGTACGAGCCTGGCAAATGAGCCGTTTGCCAAACGATCAGAATTAGGCATCCAACTCCATTCAGTCTTAACTTAAGGCTCATCGGGGTGTACTTATGGCTGGATCTTCTGCGGGCAGGCTAACCGGCGGACGGTGTGGCCGTTGTTGCCTGGAGGACTCATGAATCACTCCATTCTGTGTCAAAATAAGGCTGTAACATCATCCAGGGAAGCGAGGAATATATATGCTGCGGTCACTGCTTGGCGAACCTCCCAGACAGAATGAAGGAATACTGGCGGATACGATGGACGCCATGTTTAGGACGATAAGGCTGCTGCAGAAAGAAATAGAGCGGCATCAAGATCCCTCGCATGATTTACGCAAGCTTGAAATTTGGATTTACGGCTTGATCTCTTCTCTTGACGAGCTTGAGCAGTGCAAGTATGCGGCTAATTTTTTTCGGCGCAAGGTAGTCCATGATTACTTGGAGGATATGCCCTCCGCTGAAAAAAGCGATTATGCCAGATACGTTTATTTTTACAAGGATGGATTCATTCGGGTGTTCTCCATATTGGATAAGCTGGGGACGGTATTGAACGAGTTGTTCGAGTTGAATACATCGAAGGTGAAGGCGCATTTTTCCTATTTCACGGTACTGCGCCAGTTTCGATATTTGAAGGTGCATCTGGAGCTTGCGGATCAGCTGTCCCTTATTAAGGACAAGCATAAAGAGTCGATGAGTGTGCTGCGCCGTAGGCGCAATACGGAAATTCACTATATGAATGCGGAGATGCAGGATGACTTGTGGCAGCGGCATCAGGGGCTGGACGGCAAAGTGGAGCTTGAAAATCTCGACAAGCATCTGCATGATTTGGAGCATGGCTATTTGATGGTGTGCGAGTCTCTGCATACAGTGTTTGTTTATACGAACCAAAGATGGAAAAAAGTTAAACAGAGTTAGCGCATAGATATAAAGTATTTTCCTTTGACAAAAACAAGGAAAGAATCTATACTCTATTTCTAAGATAGTTTTTCAGAAATATTCACTGTGAATTTTTCAACAATTTCATATTTTCTTATCAAGAGAGGCGGAGGGAAAGGCCCGATGAAGCCCAGCAACCGATTTGTAAAGAACTGCGGCGTGGATAGCTGCATCTTTGAGCAAATGTCATGGTGCTAATTCCTTCAAGATCGCGTAGCGTGGCAACGCGCAGTGCGGTTTTGGTAGATGAGAAGGCATTGTCTTTACGTAAAGAGAGCCCTCTGAATCTGCAGGGCTCTTTATTTGTTTATTGATTTGATGGGTATGAACATGTATGAGCTAAAATAGGCTTTGGCGATATTATGAAGATACGGGAGGACACTAGCTTGATTGAACTCAAACAGCTCACCAAAACTTATGGCAACAAGAAAAAAGCGACTATCGCTTTGTCCGGGCTGAACCTTACCGTGAACAAGGGAGAAGTATTCGGGGTCATCGGCCATTCCGGCGCCGGCAAAAGTACGCTTATCCGTTGTATCAATTTGCTGGAGCGGCCGACGGAAGGGGAAGTATGGGTAGGCGGCGTGGAGCTGACTAAGCTGAAGCGGCGGGATCTTCAGCTGCAGCGCCGGAAGATCGGCATGATTTTTCAACATTTCAATTTACTGTCCTCCGCCAACGTATATGACAATATCGCTTTTCCTCTATCGCTAATGGGCGTCTCCAAAAAGCAAATAGCGGTAAAAGTGAACGAGCTGCTTGCGCTAGTTGGATTAACTGAACACCAAAAGAAATATCCTGCCCAGCTGTCCGGGGGGCAGAAGCAGAGGGTGGGGATCGCCCGGGCGCTGGCCAGCGACCCTGACGTGCTGTTATGCGACGAAGCGACCTCTGCCCTGGACCCGCAGACGACGGATTCGATTCTGAATCTGCTGCTGGAGATTAACCGTAAGTTTAATCTGACGATCCTGCTGATCACGCACGAGATGCATGTGATCCAGCGAATTTGTGACCGAGTTGCTGTGATTCACCAGGGCGGCATCGTAGAGGAAGGCCCGGTTACTGAAGTGTTTCTGAAGCCAAAGCACGCGGTTACGCGTGAATTCATCAGCCGGGAGCTTGCCGGAGAAGAAGGCTTTAAGCAAGTCACTTCGGTTCCGCTGCCTGCTTGGGCAAGATTGGTCAGAATTACGTTCCTGGGCGCAAAGACGTATGAATCCGTGCTGTCTCAAGTCGTAAGAGAGACAGGAGTTAATTTTGCCATCCTGCAAGGTACGATTTCCACGATTAAAGATGTTCCTTATGGCCAGTTGACGGTTTCATTTGAAGGGGACAATGCTAATGTGGATGAGACGCTGAAGCTGCTGCGGGAGCGCGATCTTGACGTGGAGGTGATCGGGTAATGTTTGGACTCGACTTCTCCAAGATCAATTGGGATGAAATGCGTATCGCTACAGCTGACACGCTTGAGATGATGGGTTATGCGACTATCTTTACATTTTTGATTGGCCTGCCGCTTGGAATTATGCTGTATAGCTTTTCGCGCACAAACCACTGGCTGATCGGATTTCTCTACAGAATATTGTCTATCATCGTTAATATTGTTCGTTCCGTTCCGTTTATTATCTTGATCGTCGTGCTTATTCCATTGACCCGGGCTATCGTCGGGGTATCGATTGGGGTTCAGGGTACGATTCTACCGCTCGTAATCGGAGCTGCTCCGTTCTTTGCGCGTCTCGTCGAGACTTCATTGCGTGAGGTTGATCGCGGTGTAATCGAAGCCTCGCAGGCGATGGGCGCATCTCCGCTGCAAGTTGTTCGCAAGGTGCTGCTGCCTGAAGCGCTGCCTGGCCTTATTGCGGGGATGACAATTACGGCGGTTACGCTCGTCTCCTATACGGCGATGTCAGGCATGGTTGGGGGCGGTGGACTCGGAGACCTGGCGATCAGGTACGGTTATCACCGTTACCAGAAGGAGGTCATGATCGTAGCGGTGGTCTTTATGGTTATTTTCGTGCAGCTGCTGCAAATGATCGGCGACCGATTGGTTATTTATTTTACGCGGAAATAAGGAATTACTATATATAGAGTGCAGCATAAGGTTACCTCTAGCACATCCTTATTCAAAAAAATCATATTCATTAGGAGGGCATACTGTTATGAAAAAATGGACATTATCTTTCTTGACGCTGGCGCTTGTATTGGTACTTGCCGCTTGCGGAAGCAAGCCTGCGAACAACAGCAACGGGGCTGCAGAGGCGCCGCAAAACAATGCAGGCAACGCAGAGCAAGCAGCACCGGCACCGGAGGAGGCTGTTAAACTCGTCGTAGGTGCTACTGTACCGCATGCTGACATCCTGAAGTTTATCGCTCCGCAATTGAAAGAGGAAGGCGTAGAGCTGGAAGTTAAAGAATTTACGGATTATGTTCAACCGAACGTTCAAGTGTTCGAGAACCAACTGGATGCGAACTATTTCCAACACCAGCCTTATCTTGATAATCAAAACGAGGAAAACAAAATGGATCTTGTCTCCGTAGTAGGCGTTCATGTCGAGCCGTTCGGAGCATATTCGAAAAAGTATACTTCCGCAGATGAAATTGCTGACGGCGCGAAGGTAGCTATTCCTAATGACCCTACCAACGGCGGGCGTGCGCTTCTGCTGCTTGAGAAGCAAGGTCTGATCAAGCTGAAAGAAGGCGCAGGTATTGCCGCTACGAAAGCCGATATTGTTGAGAACCCGAAGAACTTTAACATTATAGAGCTTGAGGCTGCTATGCTTCCTCGCCAATTGGAAGAGGTGGACTTTGCTCTGATCAATACGAACTATGCGATCGAAGCGGGCTTGAATCCAATTAATGATTCCTTGTTCATTGAGGACAAAGAATCTCCTTACACGAACCTGCTGGTAGCTCGTCCGGACAACAAGGATTCCGATGCGATTCAAAAGCTGGCTAAAGCTCTTACTTCCGATGAAGTCAAAAATTTCATTGAAGAGACGTACGAGGGAGCATTGGTTCCAGTATTCTAATCGTATTTCATCAGCTTGAGCTCAAGTCCCGTACGCCCATTTGGGTGTGCGGGACTTTTTTTAGGTATAGGAAAGTATAAACCCTAAATTAAACTCACATAGACTCCATATGCTTCGGCACCCAATCTAACAGGATAAATGGATTTTTGGTATTTAGGATTGGAGAACTGGTGTAAACTGTATATCTAAATGGATTGCTAGTCATAAAAATGAGGTTTAAGGCAGAAGGAGGCGAATCAGTCTTTTTTAAATACATGGTCTCCAGTTAATTCCCCGAATATGATTCTGCGCGCTAAAATAAATACAGAGGATCCAACTAAATCGGATTCCCATCTCCTTCATCTCCATCTCCATCCTCATCCTCTCTCTCCTTTGTTCGAAGAAGCTGCTCTTAACACGATAAAGAGTGTAGTTAGAAGCCTTTCTTTTCCGTTATTTAATTATTAAATGTAGTTTGAGTTTGTGAGCTTTATGGTCTGAACCTTGCGGTTTGTGGGAATGCTTCAAATCTTTTATACTTGATATATGTGTATGTAGGATGAGGAGGAGAAGGACATTGAAGGGAAAAGTCGCCCTGATTACCGGAAGCGCCAAAGGACTTGGCAGAAAGACGGCGCTGACGCTTGCGGAACAAGGATGTCATATCGCACTGAACTATGTACATAGCGAAGCCGAGGCATTGGCTCTGCAACAGCAAATCGAGCGGCTAGGCGTATCTTGCATCGCGGTAAAGGCGGATATATCGCAGCGCGAAGAGATCGAGGCCCTGGCGAATGAAGTCGTAGCCAAGCTGGGGACGATCGATATACTTGTCAATAATGCCGGTCCATTCATACGAGAGCGGCGCTTGTTTGCCGATTACAGCCAGGCTGAAATCCTGTCGATGATCGAAGGGAATCTGGTCGGTACAATGCTGCTGGATCATTACGTATTGCAAGGAATGCGGGATAAGGGCTGGGGGCGAATTATTCATTTTGGCTTCGGTCATGCGGCGGAATCCAGAGCTTGGCCGCATCGTGCGGTATATGCTGCAGCGAAGACCGGGCTTGTGTCCTTCACGAAGACGCTTGCGGTGGAGGAAGCACCATACGGAATTACCGTGAACATGGTTTGTCCCGGGGACATTCGGGGAGATAACAAGGAGATGTCGATTGAGGAGGTACGGCGGCTTCCGGATGGGGAAACTCCGCTAGGACGGCCGGGGAGCGGCGAGGATATTTCTAGAGTAATCGCATTTCTATGTCACCAAGATTCCGATTTCATTACGGGCAATATTATGGATATTTCCGGTGGACTTGATCCGATCCGTCCATGGATTAAACCGTCTTAACTGTATCAAGCCTATAAAAAGAAGACTCGGCCAATCCGGCAAAAACCGGAGGAGCCGAGTTTCTTAAAATTATAGAATGATATGATGCCAGCCGAGGCTGGCCATTCTATAATAAAGTTCGGGTTTGTATCTGAAGGAGTTATTTGCGTTAGAATACTTGGACGACCTCTTGTACGCCTTCCACTTCTTCAAACAGCGCGCGCTCGATACCCGCTTTAAGGGTAATGGTGGAGCTTGGGCAGCTGCCGCATGCACCTACCAGCTTCAATTTAACGATGCCATCCTCAACATCGACGAGTTCAACGTCACCACCGTCGCGTTGCAGGAAGGGGCGAAGCTTATCCAGAACTTCCAATACTTCGTCATACAATTTATCTTGTACATGTTCGCTCATTGTTTTCAACTCCTTTCCTTTCTATATTATAGTACAAATAAGCTTAAAATTAAATGGTTCGAAAATGGGGGATGCGCAGATTGAAAGTCATTGTTGAGTTTTGCGCAAATAATGCTCACTTCGGGACAGATGAAGTGATGAAAAAGCTGGAGCAGCATCCGGACTTCGAGGTATATGAGTATGGCTGCCTTACCGGATGCGGCATGTGTTATATGACACCTTACGCGCTGGTTAACGGAGAGACCGTCGAAGCTGAGACTGCCGATGCTTTGTATGATGTAATCATTCGTATTCTAGACCAAATGAAATCGGACAATACGTGACGAATATGAAAACTGATCTTAGCGGCTTCACTATCTATACTAACCGATATGATGCCTGGATAACCAGAGTACTCCGCTCTTTAGAATACGGGGCACGCGGCCGGTTACCTGCGCCTTGCCCATCAAGCCGAATCCGGCTTTCTTGCCTAATGAGCCCAAGGTGCCTTTGAGCTTCAGTCTCTGGAGCTGCGGCACCTCCCCAAGCCATAGCGCGCAGGCAATTTGGGCGATTTGCTGGCCTTGGCCCTCGGCAGCTTGCGCGCTAGGCGCAAAAGGAAGGCTGGCACAGTCGCCGCATACGAACACCTCGGGGTGCTCGGGGATTTGATAATAATCGTTCAGCAGAACCCGTCCCTGGCGATCTTTCCCGACTTCCAAGTTCCTTACGAGAGCAGGGGGTTGAATGCCTGCCGTCCAGATGGTTACATCGGAAGCGATCTCGCCGTCAGCGTGATGGATAACGCCATTCTCCAGCCCAGTCGTAGAGATATTCGATAAGACCTCCACATCATGCTCCTCAAACCACTTCGTTACATAGCCGGACACTTTGGACGGGAAAGCCGACAGCACCCTAACACCGCGGTCGATGATGCTGATGTTGAGATCAGGGCGGCTCTCCCTCAGCTCGGCGGCAATTTCTACGCCGCTAAGCCCGCCGCCGACCACGTTTACCTTGCCATAAGGCTTAATATTATTCAGTTGCAAGTAGGCCTCCCGGACAGCGGCGAAGGATTGAATGCCGAAGGAATGCTCCTCCGCGCCCGGAATGCCATGATAATTATCGGTGCAGCCAAGAGCGATGACCAACTGGTCATATCCCAGCGGATCGCCCACCTCGAAATGGATTGTCCGGCTGCTCAACTCAATGGAGCTAATCTCTCCATACTTAATCTGCAGTCCGGAATAGCTCGGAAAGGGCACGCGTAGTTCATAATCAGATGCAGTGCCCGCAGCTAATGCGTAATACTCGGTCTTCAAGCTCTGGAATGGCATTCGATCCACTAGAATCACTTGAGTGTCGGATGGAATAAATCCTTTGAACAGTTCATGAATAACGGCGGTTCCGCCGTAGCCTCCACCAATAATGACGAATTTTTTCATCTCATCGATGTCCTTTCTACCTGGGTCTTCAGAGCTTTCTCAGCATTATGAAGCCCAGAAGGCTTTATTCGTAGATCTGAATTTCGTTATAGAAGGTGTCCCTTTCTACAGGGATACGCCCAGCGCCTTGAATCAGCCAAATGAGCTCCTTGCGGGTCAAGCCTTCGGGAGTCAGCGCTCCCGCAGCGTGGCTAATTCGTTCTTTAATGATCGTTCCATGTACATCGGATGCTCCAAAAGTTAGGGCAACCTGGGTCAACTGTACGCCGATATTAATGAAATACGCTTTAATATGCTGAATGTTATCCAGCATCAGCCTGCTGATCGCAATCGTCTTAAGATCCTCATATGCCGAATTGCGGCGAGTTATCCCAGCGTTTTTGTTCCGCGGCTGCATCGACAATGGGATAAACACCATGAATCCGTTCGTTTCGTCCTGAAGCCTGCGAATTTGCAGCATGTGGCGAATGCGATCCTCATGGGATTCGATGGCCCCGTACAGCATGGTTGTATGGGTCTTCATGCCAAGCTGATGCGCCGTCCGGTGGACATCGAGATACTGATCCACGTTTGCTTTATCGACTTTCATTTTTTGCCGATATTGATCGGATAGTATTTCTGCTCCGCCTCCCGTCAGGGTTTGCAGTCCGGCCTTTTTCAGTTCCAGCAGCACTTCACGGGTATTGAGCCCGCTGATTCTAGTGAAAAATTCAATTTCAGCTGCCGTGTAAGCTTTGAGCGTTACTTCCGGAAAACGATCTCTCAGAGCCTTAAGCGAGTCTACATAATATTGAAAAGGCACATGATTGTTATGGCCGCCGACGATATGAAATTCACGGATACCCGGATGAATATGCTGCTCTACATAAGCGACCATCTCTTCGCCGGTCAATGTGTAAGAGCCCTCTTCTCCTTGATCCTTGCGGAAATTGCAAAATGCGCAGTAAGATTCGCATACATTCGTAAAATACAAGCTCATATTCTCGATGAAATAGACTTTATGGCCGTTCTTCCTAAGATTGACCTCGTTTGCTAACTGACCAATGGTCAACAAATCATCGCTTTCATATAAATATACCCCGTCCTCCAGCGAAAGCCGCTGTCCTTGTCGGACTTTGGCTACGATGTCCGCCATTTTGCTGTCGATATTCGGGCTAATTGCAATAGACATGTTAAAACCTCCGTTTCCATTAGATGACTCCGACGTGGCTAGCATAAGATTTAGGTTGGGAGAAGAGTCCTGACCGCTATCACTGCCGCAACTGGAGGGCATCCAATTAGACAGTATGTACCACCTTCCCTATTATAAACTTCCAAATGGTAGTGGGCAACAAATTGTAATAAAAATCACATATCTTGAGAGGGGAGGTGATGTGGAGTATACTTTAATAAAGTAAGGATAAGGAGTGTGAAGACAAATGATTAACATTTCAGATAGCGCAATGGCTCGCATTAAGCAGATGCTGGAGCAGGAAGAGACGCCGGATATGTTCCTTCGTCTAGGAGTGAATGAGGGCGGATGCAGCGGGTTTTCATATGGTATGGGCCTGGATGATCAGGAGAGCGAGGAAGACGTGCATATGGAAGTTGACGGCCTTAAAATCGTTGTGGATAAGGAAAGCATCCGTTACTTGAACGGGCTAGAGATCGACTACAAGGAATCCGGCATGAGCGGCGGCTTCACGATCCATAATCCGAATGCGATCGCTTCCTGTGGCTGTGGCCAATCGTTCCGCATGAAGAACGAGGAAGGCCGTCCGGAAGTGTGCGATTGATCAATTAATTTGATGACAACTTAGCGCGAGCGGAAATTATTCCGCTCGTTATTTTTTTGTCTCATAATTCTGCAAGACGCACTGAAGGAATATCCTGGCGTTAGCGATCGGAAGAGGTCAAAATAAACGGATTGAAGAATTAAAACCATCAAGCCGCTATTCCAATTAGGAAAGCGGCTTGATGGTTCAATAACCGGTTTTTTCTTATGTTCTTGCTTCTGCTTAACCCTGCCCCGGTTTGTCCGGGCTTTGAGGTTCGGTAGAGCTTACCGTCACGGTTACCTCTAGATCGGATGAATCTGCGGCGGCAGCGGTATCTTCCTCATACAGCTTGGAGCGCTGCTCAAACCACTGGAAGAGGTGGGTGCTAATGACCTTAAGGACGGCGTAGCCCGGTACGGCAAGGATGATGCCGAGCACGCCGAACAAGTTCCCTGCCGTCAGGATGACGAAGATAATGGTGATCGGATGAATCCGCAGGGTTTTGCCCATGATTTGCGGGGATATGAACTTCCCTTCAATGAGCTGTACGACGGTCCACACGATAATCAGCTTCAACAGCATAAAAGGTGACGTAACGATAGCAATGATCAAGGCTGGCGTAATCGCGATCGCTGGTCCCAAATAAGGAACAATGCTCGTAAAGGCCGCGATGATAGCGAGTACTAGGGAATAATCGAGTCCGATAATCAAGAAGCCGATGTAGAGCAGCAATCCGATGCAGAAGCTGACGATGATTTGCCCACGGATGTAAGAGCTGATTTGTCCGTTAGCCTCAGTCATGACGCGATGAGTCTGCTCGCGCAGCTTCACCGGAACAAATCGGAGGATAAAGTGCGGCAGCTTCTTCCCATCCTTCAGCAGGTAGAACAGAATGAACGGCACCGTAACTACCGTTAGCACGACGTCGACAACTGCGCCTAGAAATCCGCCGATACTGCTAAAGGCATTTTGTAAAATAGAGGATGCACGCTCGGACAGTGTTTGAGCCAAATCAGTCAGATTGAAGCCAGTCGACTGCTGAAATTGATGGTAAAAATCACTGCCGATCAGAGCTTCGAATTGAAGCTGCACTTCGTAGCTGTATTTCGGGAAATTTTGAATCAGTCCTGTCACCTGCTCCTGGACGAGCGGAATGACAGAGATGATGATAATCGTAACAATCCCGATAATGAACAAGTATAGAGCGATAATCGTATAGGCACGCGGTATTTTTTTGCGCTCCAGCCAATTGACTAGCGGATTCAGCAGATAATATATAGCTCCCGTGAGAAGAATGGGAACCAGCACCGTCTTGAGCAGGACGATTAGAGGCTTGAATACGAATGATATTTTAGTCAGAACAAAAATATTCAAACCAATTAGCAGCAGCACGAGCAAGAACAGTACGAAGCGATTGTTAATAAAAAATTTCCTGAACCGGTCATTCCAAATTTGCGAACTACTCATGTAAAACTAGTCCCCTCCTGTCAGCAACCTAGTTGTTTCTATTATTAGTAATACGTATGAACAAAATTTAGTTTCAGCAAAATTCAAAAAAAGATTCATACCTCCACTTCGATAGGGCAAGAGTGGTATGAATCTTTCGGCTTGTGGGCTTGCTGTTTAGAGAAATTGCTTCTGTATCATGAGTACAATCATGGCCGTTGCAATGATCGAAAACAATATAGAGCCGCTTCCCAGCAATTTGCGCGAGTTTTTAATAAATTTAATGCCTATAGCGAAGACGGCGACGGTAATTGCAATAAGTACTAGGGACATGCCGACCATGGCAACCCCGTACAATATTTCAAAAAATGATGCGGTAAAAGAGTGGTCTGTATTCAAAACATGATCCTCCTTTTCTCGTTCCGAGATAACACTATACCAAATTACTATACGTCAAAACGCTGATTTTGCAAAGAAAAACGACTCTTTTAAAACAGGCACCCGCTGTCGGACAATCATACAAGAACAGGAGCCTTGTCCTGAGTATGTATATTCTATAACGCCATATAAACACGAGAAAGGGGAGAATGTCATGGCTGGAAGACAATTAGCAGATAAATGGCTGAAAACAGAAGCGCTTCTAAGAAACCCCAAGGTAGCCGTTCACGTGCCACAGACTCGGAAGTATAGTGCGGAAGCTCTGCAAGGCGTGTTGCATCAGTTTGGAATTGCTGTAATCAAACCCGTTCGCGGTGGAGGCGGTTACGGAGTTATTAAAGTATTCTATGCAGGTGGAAGCTATGGGTTCACCTACATGTCTCGCAGTCGGTCATTTTCAAGCTTTGATGCGATGTTTGGTGCGTTAAATAAAACTAAGGTTGGCCGAAAGTATATTATTCAGCAAGGTATTCACCTAGCTCGAATAGCGGGAAGACCTATCGATTATCGAGTCAAGGTCGCCAAGCAAAACGGACGGTGGGTGTACCGCTCCATGCTGGGCCGCCTAGCACGTCCGGGCTTGTTCGTCACAAATTTATGCAAAGGAGGTACGCAACTCAGTGCAGGAGAGGGACTAAGACGTTCCTTGGGCAGCAGATCGATACGCAAAAAACGTGGTGAAATGCGCTCGCTCACAAGTAAATGCATTGCCATCATGGAGTCGGCTTTTCCTGGCGTTGGGGAGCTGGGCTTTGATTACGGCATTGATACTAGCGGCAAGATATGGATCTTTGAAGTGAATACGCGTCCACAATAATGTTCAATCTCTGTTTATAAGGCCTATATTTAGGCTAAGTATTAATAGAATCGTTCAAAAAAATTTTTAGTCGAAAAATGGGTTGTGCAGCCTGTGAATAACTTTTATCCACATTACCCCAATATATAATTCAACTGTTTTAGACAATTACTCACAAGTTATTCACAGGATTTCCACAGCTGTTTGTGGATAACAAGAACGCTTGTTCCACTTTCGAATTCTTGATATGATCTAAATATAACATTAGGAAAAAAATAGAAAGGATGTGTTATCATTGGCGATGTTAACAGACGAAATGCTGCTCGAATCCTATCATATGGCTACAGAACTGCAACTAGACATGGAGTTCATTGCTCTTCTGTTGGCAGAAATCCATAAGCGTAACCTGGATATGAACAAAGCTGCAGTACATTAAACAACGTAATTTATGGCCGATGGCTGCATTAGGGCGCTGGCCATGCGTTGACATGATAAATATAGGCTTCATGACAGTGCGGACATTGAACGACATGCTCACAGCCCGTCCAATGGAGCGTGGATATCGCCGAGGTATATTGGTCGGCAGAGCCGTAAGGGCTGTAGGGGCCGGCATAGTCCTGCTTTGTTCCGGCATGCTCCAAGGTTGAGCCGCAGTCAGGGCAGGATGCTGTCAACGGGGCTAATCCGTTACATAACGGGCATATATATGTCAAAGGGTATCCCTCCTTTACGGCATTATACATCCGTATTGGTAAGATACCCTCTTTGACAGTTCTTATGAATCTATAGTTTTAAGTTACTGCTATGACCTGGGGATAACTTCGCCTCCGGGTCGACGTAAACCTTCGCATTATTCACAGCCGTTGGCGCTTCTCCGAATCCGACAGCAATCAAATCAAGCTTGCCGGGATATGTCGTAATGTCTCCGGCGGCAAAAATACCGGGAATCGAAGTTTCCATTTTCGAGTCGACGACGATGGAGTTGGACTCGAGTTCAAGTCCCCACTCGGCGATTGGACCAAGAGCGGATACGAATCCGAAGTTAACGACGACATCATCCACTTCGATTTCCTGCGTTTCTTTTGTCTTCGTATGCGCAAGCGTGACACGTTCTATCAATTCGTCTCCGTGCAGCGCAACGATTTCTGACGGCGTAATGACTTGAACGCTGGAATTCATCAAATTCTCTACGCTATGCTCGTGAGCCCGGAATTTATCCCGGCGATGTATAAGCGTAACCTGCTCGGCGATCGGCTCGAGCATCAGTGCCCAGTCTACAGCAGAGTCGCCGCCGCCGCTAATCAGCACCTTGCGTCCGCGGAACTGATTCAAATCGCTAACGAAATAGTGCAGGTTGGTCTTCTCAAAACGAGGAGCTTCTTCAAGCTCCAGACGCCGGGGCTGGAATGCTCCGACTCCAGCTGTAATGATAATGGCTCGCGCGTAATGAACATCTTTATCGGTAGTAACCACGAAGTGGCGCTCTTCCTTCTTCTCAATGCGCAGCACCTTCTCCTCCAGACGAACATCTGGATTGAACAGCTTCAATTGCTCATTCAGGTTGTTAACGAGCTCTTGGCCCGTTACTTTAGGAAAACCAGCAATATCGTAAATATATTTCTCAGGGTAGAGGGCGGCAATTTGTCCCCCCAGCTGAGGCATACTTTCGATCAGTTTGACGGAAGCCTTTCTCATACCGCCATAGAAGGCGGCAAACATGCCTGCCGGACCTCCCCCGATGATTAGCAGGTCGGTAAATTCGCTCCCGGAATTCAAGGATGACACTGGCAAACACCTCCAGATAGTATTCGAAAATTCATATTGTCATTTCTACTTTATTATAAGCGTCCACCCTGCACTTGCAAAGTAAGCGCACTTTGGCAGTTTTTTCACCGTATTTAATGACTAAAAACCCGCTAAAACCGCGTAAAATAAGACTTGATCTTTTGTAAAAAAGTCGATATCATTCAAATTGTGTGCGCACATAAATGTGACGAAATAGGTAACTATTATGAATAGGAACATATTTTTTTTGATAAAACTGTTATAAAGGTTTAGAATTGGTGTGATAAATGTCGCATTGCTCGTCGCACATGATTGCATGGATAACTACCAGAGACTATATTTTTATGTGTTAATTTTCACATTTCCACATTTCAGTTTTTGGTTTTATTTAAAATATAGAGTGTCCATACTGGAAGGAGAACAAACTCATGAGTACCATACCTAAAATTGTTATTCTTGGAGCAGGCTATGGCGGCATCTTGACGGCGCAACGTTTACAGAAAGAATTAAATTATAACGAAGCCGACGTCACATTGGTGAACCGTCATGATTATCATTATTTCACGACGCATCTGCACATGCCTGCAGCGGGAACAGATTCGATCGAGAACACGCGCGTCCCGATCTCCAAGCTGATCGATGAATTCAAAATCGACTTGGTGAAGTCGAATGTTCAGGAAATCCGAATCGCGGATAAGAAGGTCGTGCTTCAAGACGGCACCTTGTCCTATGATTACCTTATTATAGCACTTGGCGGCGAGCCTGAATCGTTTGGCATTCCAGGACTTGGCGAATACGCGATGCCGATCCGCAGCATTAACTCGGTTCGCTTGATCCGTCAACATATCGAATATCAATTCGCACTGTACAAAACAGACGAGAGCCGTACAGATCGCTTGAACTTTGTAGTAGGCGGCGCGGGCTTTAGCGGGATCGAATTCGTTGCCGAGCTTGCCGACCGAGTGCCTGAGTTGTGCAAGGCTTATGATGTAGATCCAAACTTGGTTAACGTATATAACGTAGAGGCTGCTCCTACCGCTTTGCCGGGCTTCGACCCTGAGCTGGTTGAATATGCAATGGATGTGCTTCGCAAGAAGGGCGTCCAATTCAAAATCGGAGTAGCGATTAAAGAATGTACTCCAGACGGAGTTATCCTTGCTACGGGCGAAGAGATCAAAGCCGCAACTGTCGTATGGACAGGCGGTATCCGCGGTAACCGTTTGATTGAAGCTGCCGGATTCGAAACCGCTCGCGGCCGGGTTAAGATCGATGAGTACCTGCGTGCGCCGGAGCATGACAATGTATTTATTATCGGCGACAACTCGCTGATGTTTAACCCAGAGGGCCGTCCATACCCGCCAACGGCTCAAATTGCCATGCAGCAGGGTGTAACTTGCGCTCAGAACGTCGTCGCCGCCATTCGTGGTAAAGAGCTGAAGAAATTCGTGTTCAGCAATAAGGGAACCGTTGCTTCCCTCGGTAAAGGTGAAGCTGTTGCATCCGCATTCGGCAAGACATACAAAGGCTGGGTTGCTGCTCAGTTGAAGAAGATCGTGGACATGCGTTATCTTTTCATTATCGGCGGCATTCCGCTAGTCTTGAAGAAAGGCAGATTCCTGTAAAATGCGCCATTGCAGTGTTCAGGTGCGAGGTCTGCTGACGCGGGATGAGCTTGACAGATACAATGCCTTGATGGAAGTCGGCTCTTATTTGGAGTCGCAGCAAAAGTATGATCTGGCTTATCATGTGCAAAAGGAAGTCGATATTCTCATACTTCCGGCAATCGAAAGATTGAAGGAGAAGGGAAGAGCCCGCGACCGTGCGACGGCGGAATTTCTGGAATCGCTGCGGGACGAAGAGGAATAATATTTATACAAATATAGGGGTGTTCCAGTATGATTCTGGAACACCCCTTTTTATGTGCAACGGGTTTAAGTTATAGCTTCAGCATTTCTTCAAAGAGCTGCTCGTTCAGCAGGTTGCCGACGTAGAAGGAGCCGAACTCGCCAAAGCGGGCGCTCACTTCATCAAAGCGCATTTCATAGACCAGCTTCTTGAATTGCAGAGCATCGTCGGAGAAGAGAGTAACGCCCCATTCCCAATCATCGAATCCCACGGAACCCGTGATGATCTGCTTCACTTTGCCTGCATAGCTGCGGCCGATCAGACCATGGCTGCGCATCATGGCACGGCGATCATCCATGGACAGCATGTACCAGTTATCGCTTAGATCACGCTTTTTATTCATCGGGTAGAAGCAAATGTATTTCGATTTCGGCAAAATCGGCTGGAGTCTAGCCATGACCTCTGGATTCGCTTTAGGATCGCCGTCTCCGGAAGCCAAGTAGTTGCTCAGTTCTACGACGCTGACGTAAGAATAAGACTTGACGGTGTATTTCGCAAAAGTCGTTTTGTTGAAGGCGTTTTCGAGAGCGTTAAGCTCTTCTAGCGTTTCACGCAGATGCATGAATACAAAATCGGCTTTCTGCCCTACGACGGAATATACCGCCGTGCTGCCGTTCTTGGCTTCCTCCACGCTGCTCCATTCCTGTAGAAAAGCATGAAGCTCCTCCAAGGCGACTGCGCGTTCTTCATCGTCGGCCGCTCTCCAGGCTGTCCAGTTCATAGAACGGAAATCGTGCAGGGCATACCAGCCTTCCAGCGTTAATGCTGCTTCATTCATTTATGATCACTCCTATGGTTTCCTAATAATTACAAGAGAGAATACGATGACTTTATTGTATCCTATGGCAGACAAGCGGGCAAATCGATTCACAATCTATTCACGGAAAGTTCGTTGCTTCGCAACATTTTTTCTAGTAAACTTACTACTAGTGCTTAAAGATGTGATCTAGCTTATAGAGCTTGTTGAAGAAGGGTTGGGGGAGCAATGGGTTGGCTAGTCGTATTGATATTGATGGTTCTATTCTTTGTTATGATGTTCGGTATCGGATTTATTCTTAATATGCTGATGAAAACAACATGGTTTCCGGCCTATGTTTTTATTATTGTCATTTTGCCAATTGTCGTATACTCGTTGTGGAACCATGAGCAGAACTTCTGGGCTTATGTCGCCTCATATCGTCTTGTCGACTATTTAACGGCAGTTGCCGGTTTGCTGGGAGCCATCCTTAGCGGATGGACGATCCGCAAGCTTCGCCAGGGCGGGTATAAAATGTTCTAATCGCGCAAGTCGCAAGTTATATGGTTTAAATATTCAGGCAGTATGACAAGCCCCGGGCATCGCCCGGGGCTTATAAATTGTTATTCTGTGATTTGGAGGTTTCATTGCTCTGCTTCAGCTTCCATTTTTGAAATTCCAGGAAGCTCTTGAACTCCTGCTTGCTGATCCCTGAATTCATAGCTTCCTGCACGAGGAGCGACCATTCCGGATCCAATAGATGCTCGGCGGGCCGATCTCCATACAGCAGCATGGGAATCGTTACATTCAAGGCGTTAGCAATCTTCTCGATGAATTGAATGGAAGGATTGCTTTGTATGCTTCGTTCGACATTGCTTAAATAGGACTTAGCGACATCCGCTTTGCTCGCAAGCTCCGATAAAGACAGCCCTTGCTCCAGGCGGAATTTCTGTATGCGCTCTCCAATGTGATCTGCCATAAGAATGACGCCTCACTATCATAGTTGAAGATATAAGGTTAAATACGTTTGATACGGGCTTCAACTTTCTTGAGGACATTATATCAGAATATACAGCATGCGACAAAAGAAGGCGGCGTAAGATTAGGCTAGCGGCAAAAGGCAGACACCTCAATCCATAAGAGCGGATTAAGGTGTCTAGAGCAGGGCGGGATAGATTATTTATTTGGCAGCGCCGGTTCCCTGCCTTGCTTCGAAAGTCCATTTCAGCTGCAGGGCATCTCCCTGGAATTGATTCTGATCCTCGTTGTTGTCTACGAATTCGAATCTGACGATGAGATTATCCGAGGTTCCGGCTTTGAGTCCGCCCCGTTCCTCGAACCACTCCTGCCATTTGTTCTCAACGGCATCCGGCGCGAGGGACTGCAGGTCGTAAAGCGTCGTTTCATAGATAATATCATCCTGTTTATCGAGATTCGTCAGGAAGCTCACTTTGATATGTTTTCCGAAATCATCTGTATTCGCGGCAGCGTCTGTCTTGTTAATGACACTATAGGTCGTGTGCAGGAGCACCTTCTCAATATCCAGCGTGCCGTTGTTGAGCAGCTTGAAGGTGCGAATGCCGTAGTCGCCAGGCTTGATGTTGTCGAGATTAATAATTGTGGTGGGCTCAGCGTTCAGATCGAGTGTCCCTGCAGCAAAGGTTCCCGTCGTTTCAACGGAATCGCTAAAGTACGCGAACGTGCCTCCCCCGATCAAGGCGAGCCCCAATGCGGCTGTCACTACGCCCAGACTTAATGTCTTCTTTATTCCCATAATCAAACTCCTCCTTAAAGATGAATTAATTTATTGCGACCTCATGGCTGGCATAAGGACAACAATCTGGTCGAATAGGCCGACAGATGAACTTGCACTCTAATCCGAGCTCGGATTTGAACCGGAATAAGGATTTTTTTGGCCATTAAGCTGCTGCTCCAGTCTGGTAATAACCTTCCATATGGAGAAGGCTCCATAAAGGAGGAGAAGCAGGCCTGGGACGATGAGGAGGACGATGTTGCCTGTTTTGGTGCCAGCAAAGCTTAAGAAGTACCCGGCATAAGGAATCGTAAATCCGGTATAAGCACCGACAATATTAGCGGAGGGAACGAGGGCGCTGTCAGGGGCATCATTGTTATCTCCTTGTGTGCGGTACAGAACGGTATCCCCCGACTTATTGCTCCTCACATCGATGATACGATGGGTGATTAACCGCTGCTCATCGGCTCGGAAGGTAATGATGTCACCGGCTTTGAATCGGTTCCCTGTTCCAATTTCTACAGGGGAAACAGCAATGATCGATCCGGTATGAATGGTCGGTTCCATTGATCCTGATAATACCGTTTTGAGTTTATATCCATAGAAGCTCGGTTCACCTCCGGTTAGTTTGGACATCAGGATCGAGCCGATCACAGCAAAACAAATGAGAAGGAGCGCGTAATAAAACGTTTGAATTGCCAATTTCCATATTAGCTGCAATAGCCGCATGATAATTACCTCCCGTTTACCGTCATTCATCTTGCATGTGAGATTCTATCTTTAATGTTTCATTCGAATCTGATTCACTGACAGGCTCTTCATGAGCAACACTGCCTGCCTCTGCCCCGGTAGCAGCTTCAATATCGTTTAGACACGACTCAAGAAACAGTAATTCAGAGGAAATAGCCTGTTTGTCAGCTTCTAGCGAGCTTTGCAAGTCACGATAGTATTGAAGCAGTTCCGGACTTGCCGCATCGCTCGTTGCTTCATTGAGCATTCGGTAGCTCGATTCCCTATCACCCAACTGATTAGTGAGCGAATTCGGGACGTTCTGAATAGCTATCCCGGCCTCATATACTTGTCGCAAGTATTCCATCAAACCTGCCAAAGAAGTATAGAAAGAGGGAGATAATAGATTGTCCTGGTTCAAAAGATTCTCGCCCTCGTCCAGCAAGGCGCTTCGCGAGAATTTGACACAGTTGATCGACTTATCTCGGATTTTCTGGATGATGTCGTTGAGGAGGAAGGCGCCTGATTCGAGCTCGTAAGTAATCTTTTGAAATAAATAGCTGTTGGACGCGAGCTGGTCGTTAACGGCTATGAGCGATTCTTGAAGAAAAGTGATTTGAAGGGACGTATTCTCCGCCGTACTTTCATGCTTGATTTGATGAAAGGAGTCGAAGGAATTCTTGTCGGAATCGTGGTAGGTTGCACTGGTTGCAGTTGCATGGGGAGGTATGGATGCTGTGGCTGTATTGGTGGCTAAGAGGGAATTTGCAGGTGATATAGGTGGTGTGTCTGAGGTGGAATTAAAGGATGTAAATGATGCAGTTGGAGTTGTGCTGGCTTTAAAGGCTTGGAATTGATTTTTGTGAGTGTCTGCATCTTTAATATGTTCATTGACCTGGGAGAGCAAGGCTTCGACTTCTTCTGGAAATATCCCGCAGGCTTGAAAAGTTACAGCCGCATCGCTGGAGCTCGTAAAGTCGCCATAAGTGATGCCGATTTGGCTTGGAAGGATGAAGAGAAGTGCGGACAGGAGGAGAAGCGATTCCAGCAGTAGTGTTTGCCGCCGCTTCCTTCGTTTTCGCAGATAGTGAAAGACAAAAGCTTTGAGACTGCGCAAAATGGCCATGGCCCCCTTCTTTCCGAGCGTAAAACCCTTTTGTTCTTTATAAAGAACATCTGGATTATATTAAATATAAAGGTTTATTCAGAAAAGGGAAAGTCGCGAACAGCACGGAAAAACTGTTATAACGAACAAAAATAAACCAGTTTCTTTAGTTACCTTCAATTTTCTTTGAATTAATGGATGTTTTGTTCTTTTTAAGGAGCGGTCATCCATTTGCCTGCGGTCAATAAATCCATTCATCTTTAGGAGGAGATCGATGATGAATAAGTCCTTTCAGGTTATGGCCAGCAAATCCATGACTAGCGCTGAGGCCGCGGAGTGGATCTATCTGCTCGTGCTGGCTAAGGAAGCGGGGGTTCCGATTGAGACGGTGCGTTCCTTTCTCCAGGGAAGGGCGCTGCGCGAGTCGGAGCAGGCTTCCTCCTAAATTTTTTGGCCGGCAGAAGCATTCAGGAAGAAGAGGAAGAAACATGGTCTCTCGTGCTGAGAGAGTATATTTTTTCGCGAAATTTGTAGGGTAATCACGATTCAGGGAGATAGCTTTTGTGATAGAATAGAGAAAGTCTACACGGACGTGAGCTTGGAAGGAGCGAAGAAATCATGCGCATGAACAATATGCTGCACTTTACCGAGAACCACCGTTACTGCGTATACCGCGACTTCGGCCTCAGTGCTGTTGACGGCAGAATGCTTAGTCTAATTTATCAGCCGATGGTCGGCGCATTTGCCATCGGCTTCTATCGCTTGCTCGCTGAGCGGGTCTCCCTTGAGCAAGTCGGGTATTCATCGATCGAGCAGCAGCGGGAGCTGTTTCTTACCTTGGGCCTTGAACCAAGTGAGAAGGGGCGCAAATATTTGATGGAACAGGCATCCAAGCTGGAGGCTGTCGGGCTTCTGCAGACAAGCCGTTTATACATACCGGAAAATGATGACTACATTTACGAGTATGAGCTGCAGGCGCCGTTATCTCCCGCTGATTTTTTCCGGACACAGCATTTGACTTTGCTGCTTCGCGACAAGATCGGCAAGTTTGCTGTTCTGGCTTTGCGGGAGCGCTTATTCTGCGAGGAACCGGCAGAGTGGATCGGATTTACGTACAATAAGGAGAACATTTCGGTACCTTTCTACGACATATTCGAGTTGAATACGCATGCCATAGATTATGAACTGGAGCAGGCAATCGCTGAATCCTCTGTACTCAGACAGCCTGGCGTATTGCAAGGGGCAGAGGAAGAGGCGATCAATTATGCGGATATCATCGTTCGTTTTCCGCGCGAATCTGCGAACCGCTCCTTTGTAGAGGCGCTTCGCTTTGACGTTGAAGGAATGGGGATCGCTAATTATGTAGCTCGCAAATACGAGCTCAGCGTTCAGGATTTATGCCGGCTGCTGGATGAGGATGGGGTGTTTGGCGCAGATGGAAGCTTGCTGCTGGAGAGTCTGCAGCACAAAGCGAATCTTCATTTCAGGCAGGGGAAGCGCCGCAAGGACGAGAGGGAGGTTGCTTACGCGAAGGTCGTAGCGTTGCGATCGTCTGATTCGGGCGTTGATGAAGGGTTGCCGGAAGAGGTTGCTGTGCAAATGGAGTACTACGTGGACGTTCCTCCGCAGTTTCTCAGCAAATGCGACATTCATCAATACAATATGATGCTGCGTAATGAGCCGTACACTCGGCTGCTAAAGACATTTTTCCCGGGTTCGGTGCCCGATAATTTGCTGGATATATTTGAGAAGGTTGATTTGAACTATAAGCTGCCTGGCGAGGTCATCAATGTGCTGATCCATTATTTGATGGAATTGCTGACTTCCGGAGGAGAGCAGCGGATCAACCGCAATTTCGTGGATGCGATTGCTGCCAATATGCTGCTTAAGCGGATTGACTCGTACGAGAAGGCCGTGCAATATATTCGTAATCAGGCGAAGATCAGGAAAGAAAAGAGCAGGACTCCGGGAGCGGCACAACCTGCGGCTGGCAGAAGCCGAAGCTACGGTAGAGCCGCAGCCAAACCGGATATTCCGATTGTACAAAGCTCGGCCAATGAAGGCGAAGTAACGGAAGAGGAATTTGCCGAGCTGCTCAAGATGGCGGAGCAGATGCAGGCGAGCAAAAATAAAGGAAGCATGTAATTTAGGAAGGTGAATGTTAGCTTATGGAATCACTCGGGGAACTGCTGTCACAGATGAAAAGTCCGGGACTTCGCCGACGCTCGGAGGAATTGACGGCGAAGCTGATGAGCGATCCGCTCGTGCTGGAGCTAAGAGCTCGTCATCCAGAGCTAAGCGATAGGCAGCTTACGCTGAATATGGCGAAGCTCTATCAATATGTGCAGACTTCGCGTCACTGTGAGAGCTGTCCAGGACTCGAACGCTGCCCGAATGATTTTCCCGGACACTATACGAAGCTAACGGTCGAATCGCTACATGGGACTGCGACGATCAATGATCGGCAAGTTCCCTGCAACCTGCAGATCCAGAGGGAACGAGAGCTCGCGATCAAGAAACGCATCCATAGCTTTTACGTGGATGAGCGGGCTCTGGAGGAAGGCTATAGCGAAGTGGAAATTATGGGGAAGGATCGGGAGCGAGCCCCGGCGGTCAGCCGGATATTCCAATACATTAACGAGGTGAAGGAGAGCGGTTTATCGCCTCGCGGTCTGTTCTTGGAAGGCCATTTCGGAACGGGCAAGACATTTCTGATGTGCTATCTTTTGCATGAGCTGGCCAAGGCGGGATATTCCGGGGTTATCGTGTATATGCCCGAATTTGTAGAGGATTTGAAATCCATGTTCCAGGACAATCAGAAGCTGAAGGAAACGGTCGAAATCATGAAGCAGGCAGACCTGCTCATCTTCGACGATATCGGCGCTGAGAACCTAAATCCTTGGGTTCGAGACCATGTGATGGGTTCGATTTTGAACTTTCGTATGAATCGGAAGCCGACCTTTTATACATCGAATTATTCGCTTAGCGGACTGGAGAAGCATCTTAGCTTTACGAGCAAAGATGGAGAGGAGATTCATAAAGGCCAGCGCTTGATGGATCGGATCGCTCCGTTCGTAGAGATAGTGCAAGTGCGCGGCGTGAATAAGCGGGGGCAGAAGTAAGGTATGAAGACCAAATAAGAATAGCAGGCTAGGAGCTGAAGCTCCCGGCCTGCTATTCTTATTTTTGACGGAGGGTTCCTTATGTATAAGCCTTCCGAGGATCCCCGTAAGCCGTTATGTGCTGAAAATCATTAACCGGCAAAAAATTTAAAAATGACCATGCCGAAGAAAATGACAGCCATTAGCGTCAGCATGCCGAAAAAACCGTTCATCAGGTCAAACAAATCATTGCGCGGCTCTTCGTTGATATGCTCCCGCGGATCATTTACGTGCGTATTTGCGTCCATGGCGATGGGCCTCCTCGAGAAAATTATATTTATCAATGAAATACGTCATAGACAAAACAGTTTTGGGTTATTCTTAGTATAACCAAACGTTCAACAGTTTGTAAAGAAGAAGCAAGGACTACGATTTTTCATTTGCTATATATTTGTGGTATACTTTGAATGACGCTTTTTTTAGCGCATTGTTCAAATGAATGACACAAATCATGTTCAATGACATGTGTTATACGTGCCCTAACATGAAGGAGGAGATTTATATGGCAATCGTTAACGTATCCGATCAAACTTTCAATAGTGAAGTGGAAAGCAAAGGGACAGTCCTGGTTGATTTTTGGGCTCCTTGGTGCGGCCCTTGTAAAATGATCGCTCCGATCTTGGATGAGCTGGCTGCAGAAGTAGGTGATTCCGTTAAAATCGCCAAACTAAACGTTGACGATAACCCAGAATCAGCTTCCCGCTTTGGCGTGATGAGTATCCCGACACTCATCCTCTTCAAAGACGGACAACCGGTCGATAAAGTCGTCGGTTTGAACTCTAAAGATGCTCTGAAAAGCCTCATCGCTAAGCACCAATAAGAGATTGATGCGTTGATAAGTGCTTTCACACGCCTCCGGAACTTCCGGGGGCGTTTTCTATGTTATTCCGAAGACATTCTATGTTATATCTTAGTTGTAAGACCATGGGAGAGGAGGGGACTAGACATGAATAGATCGGTTAATGAACTGCAGGAGCAGGAGAAGGCGCTGGAGAATATCCGCCATAAGCTGGCTCTTCTGCCGGATTTGCCGGGCTGTTATTTAATGAAGAACAAAGAGGGAACGATCATTTACGTGGGCAAGGCCAAAGTGCTGAAAAATCGCGTGCGTTCTTATTTTACAGGCAGCCATGACGGCAAAACCCAGCGGCTCGTCTCGGAAATCCGCGATTTTGAATATATCGTTACCGCCAGCAATATGGAAGCACTCATTTTGGAATGTAATTTGATCAAGACGCATCATCCGCGGTACAATGTCCTGCTCAAAGATGACAAGACATTCCCTTATCTGAAAATTACGAACGAGCCCCATCCTAGGCTGGAGGTTACGCGGCGTGTGCTCAAGGATAAAGCGAAGTATTTCGGCCCTTATCCTAATGCCTATGCGGCCCAACAGACCAAAAAGCTGCTTGATCGCATGTATCCATTGCGTAAGTGCAACGTCATGCCTAAAGAGGTCTGCTTATACTATCACATGGGTCAGTGCATGGCACCCTGCGTGCAGGAGGTGACTCAGGCGAAATACGATGAAATTACGCAAGAGATTCATTCATTTCTCAGCGGCGGCCATGAAGAAATCAAGAAAGAGCTGCAGCGCAAAATGCAGGAGGCGGCGGAGGAGCTGTATTTCGAACGAGCGAAAGAGCTGCGCGATCAAATCATGAATATCGATGCGCTCATGGAGAAGCAGAAAATTACGATGGCCGACGCCAAAGACCGCGACGTGTTCGGTTATGCGGTGGATAAGGGCTGGATGTGCGTGCAAATCTTGTATATGCGCCAAGGGAAGATGATCGAAAGACATGCGTCGGTCTTTCCATTCTATGGCGAGGCTTATCAGGATTTTCTGTCGTACGTGACCCAGTATTATAGCGATAATCCCGCATTGCCTCAGGAAATTCTACTTCCGGCGGAGCCGTCCGGCAAAACAGCGGAGGCAGGTTTGAATTCTAAGGAAGCGGTGGAAGCGCCGAGGGATGCAATAACGGACGAAGCAACGGATTCAACGCCGGGACTTCAAATGGACGAAGCAACAGACGCGATGACGGATGCAGCTACGGACGCAACCACGGACGCGATTAACGGAGCAGTGGAGCTCCAGCAATGGCTTGGGGTCAAGACGCATGTGCCGCAGCGCGGTCTAAAGCGGCAAATGATCGGGATGGCCGAGGAGAACGCCAGAGTATCTCTGGAGGAGAAGTTCCGGCTTATTGAGCGAGATGAAGAGCGTACCTTGAAAGCGGCCGAGAACCTGGGCCTTGCGATTGGTCTTGAGTCGCTGTCGCGTATTGAAGCTTTTGACAACTCGAACATCCAGGGAACGAATCCGGTATCCGCGATGGTCGTGTTTATTGATGGAAAGCCAGCGAAGAAAGAATATCGTAAGTACAAAGTTCGTACCGTCGAGGGGCCGGATGATTACGAGACGATGCGGGAAGTCATCCGCCGCAGGTACGAGCGGGTTCTGAAGGAAAATCTGCCGCAGCCGGATTTGATCGTCGTGGATGGCGGGAAGGGACAGATCTCAGCAGCGATCGATGTGCTGGAGAATGAGCTCGGCTTGTTCATTCCCGTATGCGGTCTCGTCAAGGATGACAAGCATAAGACTGCCCAGCTTATGGTGGGAGATCCGCCGGAGCCGATACAACTGCCGCGCGACAGCCAGGAGTTCTATCTCTTGCAGCGGATTCAGGATGAGGTGCATCGCTTTGCGATTACATTCCACCGCGAGCAGCGGGGAAAATCGATGATTGCCTCCCGCCTCGACGCGATACCGGGCATCGGGGAGAAGCGGCGCACAATGCTGCTGAAGCATTTCGGTTCGCTCAAAAAAATAAAAGAGGCCTCCGTCGAAGACTTCCGGCCTCTGTCGATCGGCGATAAGCTCGCCGAGCAAATTATAAATGCCCTTCGGGATGAGGAGTCGTAAGCAGCGGCTCCTCTTCTTTTTGTTGTAACGGGGGGATGCTCCTCGTCCGGCCCGGCGGGTTGAATAGATAAATAACGAACGCGACGATCGCCGGCAGCACGATATAGAATATACCAGCAGACCAGTTCAGCGCTCCGCCCATCAGCATGAGACTGAGCGACATTAGGATGCTGTTGAAGATGACATGCGTGAACATGGCGGTAATATAGCCATAGCGCAAGAAAACGAAGCTAAACATTAAGCCGATAATCGCAAGCTCGATCGGGCGGGAATAGACAGGATAAATGGGATATAAGGTATGTCCGAACGCCCAAATAATAGACGATAATAAGCTGGCAATGAATGTGCTGCGGAAAATTTTCTTCAGCATCGGAATGCCGAATAAGCGATAAACCGCTTCCTCGCCAATCCCCGCCACCCAGGCAAGCAGAGGGAAAAGGGCGGGATAGATCATGTTGTATGCCGATTGCGAGGCATCGGTCGTGGACCAGGTGCCGAACACCCGCTCCAGCAGCAAGAAGATGACCGATTGCGTGCCGAGCAGAATCATTGCCCACAAATAGCCGTTTTGCATGGAGGACAAGACATGCCGTCCATACTCCGGTTCTTTGGCGCGCGCCCACAGATTGATTCCTTGCTTTCGCCACAATCCATCTCCCCCGACCAGCGAGAAGTAGATCGAAGCGGCGATGAGCAGCGTGAGAACGCCTTGAATTACGAAGCCCACGATCAGGATGCCGATTCCCATTCCCTCTACTTGCAGCATAGGAAGCATATTTATCGCTCCTACCATCGAAAATATAAAGTAGATGGAGGATAGAGCCAAACCGCGTAAAAAGGAAGAAAATGGACGTGTTTTCACACTGTAGACGATAGCCAATATGCCAAGTACAAAGGTGAACAGGGCGTAGCCTGCCCAGGTGAACCAGTTGGCCAGCTTCTTCTGCCCCTTCACATAGTCCATGTGGACAGACGGAGGCTCGAAATAGGACTGTAGGGAGGAGACATCTCCATTTTCATAACTGAATTGAATAAGTGCATGGGATTGACCCACTTCATATCCGGAAACCTCGAAGGTAAGGCCAAGCTCGTTCCCGGTGCTGTGCAGTTGCAGCTTGGCAGGATCGAAGCCGAATGCTTTCAGGTAAGGCTCAGCCAATCGTTCCTTATCCTCCAGCGTCAAGCTGCCTTCGAGTATCAACAAGCTCTCGATGCTCTCCATGCCTTGCTTCAGAAGCAAATCTTTAGTAGCGTTGCTATTGGCCTGGATACGCTCGAAACCTGCGACATGCCCGCCATACATGTTGACGTCTACTGTTAAGGCGTTAAACATTTCATTAGGGTGCTCGAAGCGAACCCGAAATACCTCTAAAGGAAATTGCTCGCTATAAGTATCTGCATAAGTTTTCATCAGGCTTTCCTTGGATAAATAACCATATATGTCTGATCGAGTTTCATATGTAACCAGGGCATTGTCCAAGTGAACGGGTGTCTCCAGCGTGGAGCTGGAAAATTCGGCAGCTATTTCGGCTGCCTGCTGCTTCGTGATCGTCTTCTTTATTTGCTCTAACGACTCCGGGGCGGTCATCGGCAAAACAACCTGCAGAGCTAGAAACACGAGGAGACCTACAGCGGCCAACACCCGAACGGTATTGCGTTTCGGCATTCGTCCTGTTGACGAAAAGACTGAGAACATTCAAAAACCCCTTTGCAATAATGTAAATGGATATCAAAGTAAAGATACCATAAGCTTCAGGCAATCGCCAGAATGGGACTGGAAAAGGGCAGAGATTACGCAATAACCCTGTAAAAATACAGCATGGCTCAGAGAATGAAGGGTGGTAAGCCATGTTTCAGGCAGTAAAGGTTATTTTCATGGTATTTCGGGTTAATCAAGCTTTGTGGTGAGCGTTAATTAAGCTTATAATCCAATTCATAGAGATGGAATGAAAATGAAATGAAAGTAATGAAAAGATCGCAACAGGAACCATAACCGAAAGGCACTCTCGATTTCCAGTGCTTTTTTCTTTTGTCATAGTGTCCATATTAATAGAGTAAACGATAGTGGGAATGCTGAAGGAAGACGAGGTGAACACGATGCTGTCCAAGTGGTTAAAATTAACTCCTCCGCGTATATTGGTACTTGGCTTTGCGGCCATTATATTGACAGGAACCCTGCTGCTTATGATGCCGCTGGCCAATACAACCGGGGAGCCGCTTCCTTTTGCGGATGCGCTGTTCACGGCTACTTCAGCTACTTGTGTGACCGGACTTGTAGTTCGGGATACGGGGCTTTACTTTACGACATTTGGCCAAATCGTCATTATGACACTTATTCAGGTCGGGGGCCTCGGCTTCATGACCATGGCAACCCTGTTCTCTCTTGTATTCAAACGGCGCATTTCGCTGCGGGATCGTCTTCTGCTGCAGGAGGCGATGAATCAAAATTCGATGGAAGGCATCGTGCGTCTTATTCGGAAGGTACTTATGTACTCATTGATTATTGAGGCTAGTGCCGCGGTATTGTTTACGATTCGCTGGGCCTTCGATATGCCTCTCGGACAAGCGTCTTATTACGGGGTTTTCCATGCGGTCTCTCTGTTCAATAATGCCGGGTTCGATTTGTTCGGGGAGTATCGCAGCCTGACGGGGTATGTGGACGATCCGCTAGTTAATTTCGTAGCGATGTTTCTGATCGTATCGGGCGGGCTGGGCTTTATCGTTCTGTCCGAGCTTGTGGATTTCCGCCGAAGCCGCAAGCTGTCACTGCATTCCAAAGTGGTGTTATCTATGACGAGCGCCCTTATCGTCGTTGGGGCTGTAGTTATTTTTATATTTGAATTTACGAATGCGAAAACGATGGGTTCCTTGGATTGGAGCGGGAAAATATGGGGCTCGTTCTTTCAATCGGTGACGTCGAGAACCGCGGGGGCAAACTCGGTGGACATCGGTGCGCTTCGCCAAGCCTCGCAGTTCTTTATCATCATTTTGATGTTCATCGGAGCATCTCCCGGCTCGACCGGCGGCGGGATCAAGACAACGACGTTTATGATTCTCGTGGGGGCGGTCATCTCCATGATTCGCGGACGCAATGACTTGGTATTGTTTCGTTATCGTCTTACCCAGGAGCGGATATTCAAAGCAGTGACGATTACAATGCTGGCCTTGTTCCTCATCATTGCGGTGGCAATGGTGCTGTCGACGACCGAAGACGCCAGCTTCCTGAGTATTTTATTCGAGACGACGTCCGCCTTTGCTACGGTAGGATTGTCGATGGGGCTGACGCTGGAGCTGACTGATATCGGCAAGATTATTCTGTGCTTTGTGATGTTTACCGGCCGGCTGGGTCTATTAACGCTGGCTTATGCGCTTGGTCCGAAAAAGGGGAAAGAGTTGTATCGCCATCCCGAAGGGAAAATGATTATAGGATAGGAGACTGACCATTCCATGAAAAAGCAGCAGTTTGTGGTGATCGGCTTAGGGCGATTCGGCTCTAGTCTAGCCCTGGAGTTGATGGATCTAGGGTACGAAGTGCTTGGTGTCGATCTGAATGAGGAGCTGGTCGACGACATGAGCTCCTATTTAACTCATGCCGTGGTGGCTGATGCTACAGATGAGGAGATGCTGAAGTCCCTTGGCGTCCGTAACTTCGATTGCGGAATCGTGGCGATCGGCAGCGATATTCAGATGAGTATACTGTCCGCAATTCTGCTTAAAGATTTGGGCATCAAGACGGTGGTAGCCAAGGCGATCTCCGTGCTGCATGGTCGCGCGCTGGAGAAGCTCGGCGTGGATCGGGTTATTTTCCCGGAGAGGGATATGGGGGTTCGCGTGGCGCATCAGCTTGTTACGCCAAATCTGCTCGATTATATCGAGCTGTCGAAGGAATACAGCATTGTGGAGCTGAGGGTACCGGATTGCCTTGTCGGAAAAACGTTGGGAGAGATTAATCCTCGTGTGAATTACAACTGCAGCGTCGTTGCCATTCATAAGCATACGGGAGTCATTGTGGCGCCTACGGCAATGGACATGCTTGATGACGGGGATATTATGGTGCTGATCGGATCTAATGAGAGCATAGATAAATTCGAAGCTGCGATAAACGAAAGCGAGTAACATTTCACTGAAGTGAAAAAGGAAGCTGCAAAACGGCCGCAGGGGCTGAGGATGCAGCTTTTTTTGTCTTAAAATATTGGTCGGTCGAGCATTGATCTCAACAGGGCAGGGTGGTTGGAAGGAGTATGCCGTGATAAGTGCTTCTCTAGCTATGATCTACCGTGTGCAGTTTAGAAGGTCTTCACCTCGGCGCTGCGGTATAGCAACCAGCAGATTAAGGCAGTGAGCAAGGAGGCTGCCCAAGCGAAATGCGGCGGGAGGACATCAGCTAAAGTCATGGCTGTCGCATCGATCAGGGTAGGGTTGTCCGCTCGAAACGCATCTAAGCTGAATATGTAGACGGCGATTAATCCCACGCCCCAGAATAAACCGTATCGATACAGCAAGGTGCTCAGCAGGAAAAACATCATAGTGAGCAGGAAATAAGCCGCAAACTGCGAATACCACATCGGGCCGAAAGAAGTGATGTAGCCGTCCAGATGGAAGCCCAGTAACGGAAGCAGCTCTTGCAGTGCCAGCATAAGAAGCGTTTGTGCAAAGGAGATCGCCAGTCCGAGTGCTCCGAAATAGGCGAGGCAGCCCCAGAAGTACTGTTTGCGCGTGTAGCCGCTGCCCAATAGCAAGGGGAACGAATTGGCGGCTGTAATATAAGTGATTAATATGATAAAAATGGAGATTGCAAAGAAGTTATTGTTCGCCACGAGCGGCATCGTATTTTCAGGTTCATAGATGCCATATCCAGCTATTATCCAAAAATCAAGGAACAGCAGCAAAGCCCCGAATATGAATAAACGCTTGCGGTTTTCATGCCAATGGAAGGCCATCTGATTACGTAATGCTCTCATGAATAGTCACCTCCGAAATTTGCTGCTCCCCCCGGGTTAAATAGACGAAGAGCTTCTGTAGGGGGATAGGACTGATGTTGATTCCTTGCTCTCTTAAAATAGACTCATTGTTCAAGGATCCCAGCCAGGCGATTCTTGTTACCTGACCGAGAAACTCTCTGTTCAACACTCTTGCATCTCTCAGAAAGGGCTCCAGTTGCTTCGTGCTCCCCTGGAGATAGCGGGCTTGATTGGTGAACTCCTCCACGCTCTTATGGGCGGTGACCGTCCCTTGCTGCAGAAGTGTGACATATTGCAGCAGATCGGCGGATTCGTCGATTAGATGCGTAGACAGGATCAGAGTTCTCGGATTCTCACTGTAATCGCGCAGGAGCAATTCATAGAACGCTTCCCGTTTTTCCGCATCGAGCCCGAGCGTCGGTTCGTCAAACAGTGTGATCGGGCTTCGGCTGGCCAGGCCTTTTACAATACTGAGCAGTGACTGGTTCCCTCGCGACAAATACTTGAATTTGTGATTCAGAGGAATACTGAACTGTTGCAGCAGTTCCTCGGCGAATTTGGCGTCCCAGGCCGGGTGCAGCAGGGAACAAAACTTCAGGATATCGCTGACTTTGTATTGGCTCCAGGATCGCTCGAGCGCTTTAACGAAGCATATATTAGAGACGATGGGCGGATTTTCATGAATGGGATGCTGGCCTGCCTTAACGCTTCCTTGATCTGGAAACAGCTGGCCGGATAATAGATAAAGGAGTGTCGTCTTGCCGGCTCCGCTAGGGCCAAGCAAGCCATGGATTGCATTCGGTTCAAACTCGACAGTAAGGTCATTAATGGCCTGAATGTTTCCCAGCTTTTTATATAATTGATGGCATTTCAAGGTGTATTCCAGCATCAGGACTCTCCTTTCATAATCATTTCGGTCAGTTGCCTGGTCGTTATGCCTAGCTTTGCAGCCTCGCGGATCATTGAGATAACATATTGCTCATAAAACTGCTGCTTCCGCTTCTCTAGAATTGCTGCACGGGCTCCCTCCGCAACAAACATGCCAATCCCCCGTTTCTTGTACAGCATCCCTTGGTCAACCAGAAGATTGACTCCTTTAGCAGCAGTAGCGGGGTTGATTCGATAAAAAGCGGCGAATTGATTCGTCGATGGAACTTGCGATCCCTCTGACAGTCGTCCTTCCATGATGTCGTCTTCGATTCTCTCCGCAATTTGCTGAAAAATGGGACGGCCGCCTTCATTTAGAAAGGCCATATCCTACACCTACTTTGGTTAATTACTTATGTAACTAACCATATAACCGTTGGGTTAAGATGTCAACGGTTTGAGTTTTGCGCAGTGCGAAGAAGAAAAGATTAGCCCCGGATTTGCTCTTCTACCAAGGCTTGTTCAAGGTGTTCCTAAGTTTAATATTCATTCTATATTCATCCGTGCGCAGCTCCCAGCGAGGGTGAATCGCCTGCAGCTCCCAGCGCGGTGTTCCGTTTGCGGCTCTCAGCGCGGTGTTCCGCTTGCGTGACGGCGGTCAAGCCTACCGTATTTGCTCTGGTTGGTTCTGACTGGTTCTGGCTTGCTCTGGCTCAGCGTTTATTATCTTGCCTACTCCAACTCCAGGGCATCGATCAGGCTGCCTTTAATATCTTGGATCCATTCTTTGGTCTCGTGGGTCAGCTCCGAGCTGCTGCTATAGATCAGGCAAGTCTCTCGGCGCGTTTGCTCCAGCTCTTTCATGGGTAGGGCTACAAGTTCATTGTCCTTCAGCAACTGGGGTCTCAGATAGGATTGCGGCAGCAGGGCAGCAGCCCGGCACGTCGGCACGAGACGGACGATCGCTTCAAAGGAGTCGATCTCCATTCGCACGTCCGGAATAATGCTGTAGCGGCCAAAGAGGTCATCGATCAGCTTTCGGTACCATGTCCCTTTCGAGAAAATGATCATGGGCAGGCCGTTCAAATCCTCCATAGTGGCAGGCCGTCCGGCAGCTAGCGTATGGCTCTTCGGGATAACGAGCTCCAGGTGATCCTGAAACAGGGGGATACACTTCAAGCCCTGCTCGGAGATGGATGAGGCGACAACGCCAAGGTCTACCCTTTTGTCGCGGACATAGGAGACGATCTCATGAGTTTTGCCTGTCACGAGCTTCACTTCGATGTCCGGCGATTTGTTCATTAGAGCAGTGACCAGGGGGGGCAGGGTCGTCTGAATCGTCGTCAGGCTTGCCCCAAGCGTAACGACTCTGCGCTCGGCCGTCTTGAAACGGGAGACTGATTGCAGAAATTGCTGATGGCGCTGGCGCTGCTCCAAGGCGTAGATATAAGCCTCCTGGCCGACCCGGGTCAGTTCCAGCCGTTTGCCTTTGCGGTCAAACAGAGCCACGCCCCATTCTTCCTCAAGTTTGGTTATTCTGCGCGATAATGCCGGCTGCGATATATTCAGCAGCTTTGAAGCCTTGTTCAAGCTGGATTGCTCGACGACCGTGGTGAATACGAGTAAATCTTCCATCATAGAGAACATCCCTCCGAGTAATAAATGTATAGTTATATTGAAAAAGCATGATTTCTTATAGTGATCGCCTAATGATATAGAATCTTTATGCTTGCACATGCTTATGCGCAAATGTTATAACGATTAATACGTATATTGCAATTCCATTATAAGATAAAAAGGAGTAACATTGAAAGTGACACAAGATGTTCACATGTTATTAAAATCACATGGGAATCAGGTCGTTGAAAGTGGGGTTTATCATATACAATCCTGGCGACCGATGGTGAATGATGTCATTAAATGAAATGGGAACGATGGAAACGAGAAAGGGGAACACGCACTTATGAAAGGGTTTTATTCCAGAAAGCTGCACTCGCTCCTGGGTGTCATTCCATTAGGATTTTTTATTCTGGAACACATGCTCACGAATTTTTCGGCCGTTGAAGGCGGAAGGCAGGGATTCATCGATGCCGTTGCATTTTTGAATAGTCTGCCGCTTGTTATTGTTATCGAAGCGTTATTTATTTGGCTGCCGCTGCTGTATCATGGCGTATACGGTATGTATATCGCATTTCAGGCCAAACCGAACAATGGAAGATTTCGCAATGAACGAAACTTGCGTTATTTGCTTCAGCGGATTAGCGGTGTCATCGTATTTGCGTTCGTAATTTGGCATGTTTGGGAGACTCGTGTACAAGTTGCATTGGGTAATGTAACACATGAGGAGCTTGGCGCAGTTATGCATGGCATCGTTACGCAGCCGATCTTCTTTATTATTTACTTTATCAGCGTGATCGCGGCTTCGTTCCACTTTGCCAACGGCATGTGGTCCTTCCTCGTTAGCTGGGGAATTACAGTCGGCCCTCGTGCGCAGCGTGTTTCTTCGAACATTTTCATGGGTCTGTTTGTGATCGTGTCCGTGATGTTCGTCTGGTCGTTGTTTGCATTCCGCAACGTAGAATTTGCCGCGGAAGGAACGGCTATGCTGCAAACGCTGAAGTCGTTCGTTGGCTAGGATTGATAAATGAACTGATGTAGTAACGCTGTACAAAACTTTTAGGAGTTGAAACATATATGGCTAAACAAAGCATTATTGTCGTAGGCGGCGGGCTTGCGGGGCTCATGGCTACGATCAAAGCAGCGGAGGCCGGAATTCAGGTGCATCTGTTCTCGCTAGTTCCGGTCAAGCGTTCACACTCCGTCTGCGCGCAGGGCGGTATTAACGGCGCCGTTAATACGAAGGGTGAAGGTGACTCCCCTTGGGAGCATTTTGACGATACGGTGTACGGCGGAGACTTCCTTGCGAATCAGCCGCCGGTTAAAGCGATGTGCGAAGCGGCTCCGGGCATCATCCACTTGATGGATCGGATGGGCGTTATGTTTAACCGGACGCCGGAGGGCTTGCTTGATTTCCGCCGTTTCGGCGGTACGAAGCACCACCGTACGGCGTTTGCCGGGGCAACGACGGGCCAGCAGCTGCTGTATGCGCTCGATGAACAGGTTCGGCGCTATGAAGCAGCGGGATTGGTTACGAAGTACGAGAACTGGGAATTCATGTCTGCCGTTCTAGATGACGAAGGCGTATGCCGCGGTATTGTAGGGCAGGATCTTCGCTCGATGGAGATCGTTACCTTTGCATCCGATGCGGTTATTTTGGCGACAGGCGGCCCGGGTATTATTTTTGGAAAAACGACGAACTCGGTCATTAATACAGGTACTGCAGCGAGTGCCGTGTATCAGCAAGGTGTTCATTACGCGAACGGGGAATTCATTCAAATTCACCCGACAGCCATTCCGGGGGATGATAAGCTGCGCCTCATGTCGGAATCTGCTCGTGGTGAAGGGGGACGGATCTGGACTTACAAAGAAGGCAAGCCTTGGTACTTCCTCGAAGAGAAATATCCGGCGTACGGCAACCTGGTGCCTCGAGATATCGCTACTCGGGAAATATTCAACGTCTGTGTCGAGCAGAAGCTGGGCATTAACGGCGAGAACATGGTATATCTCGACTTGTCCCATAAGGATCCGAAAGAGCTTGACATTAAGCTGGGCGGAATCATTGAGATTTATGAGAAATTTATGGGGGATGATCCTCGTAAAATTCCGATGAAAATATTCCCGGCAGTGCATTACTCCATGGGCGGCATGTGGGTCGACTACAACCAAATGACGAATATCCCGGGATTGTTTGCTGCGGGTGAGTGCGAGTATCAATATCATGGGGCGAACCGGCTTGGAGCCAACTCGCTGGTCTCGGCGATTTACGGCGGCATGGTCGCCGGGCCGAAGGCGGTCGAATATATTCGCGGGTTGAAGACATCGGCTGAGGATATCAGCTCTGCTGTATTTGAAAGAAATCGCAAGGCTCAGGAGAACAAGTTTGAAAGCTTGCTGGCGATGGACGGCACGGAGAATGCCTATGTCATCCATAAGGAGCTAGGTGAGTGGATGACCGATAATATGACGGTTGTGCGCCACAACGATAAGCTCGAAGCTACGATCGGCAAAATCAAAGAGCTAAAGCAGCGATATCAAAATATCAACATTAATGATACGTCCCGCTGGAACAACGCCGGCGCGGCATTTACCCGTCAGCTGTGGAATATGCTGGAGCTGGCAGAAGCGATGACGCTAGGTGCTCTTCTTCGCAACGAGAGCCGCGGAGCCCATTACAAGCCGGACTTCCCGGAGCGCAATGATGAAGAGTTCTTGAAGACGACGAAGGCGGCTTGGACGCCGGACGGCCCGGAAATCTCATATGAAGAAGTGGATGTATCTTTAATTCCACCGCGGATTCGCGACTATTCGAAGGAAAAATAGGAGGGGAATGTCATGGCAATTGCGGAAACAGCGGCCAAGAAGGTAAAGTTTATTATTACGCGCCAAGACAAGCCGGAATCGGCTCCCTATACGGAAGAGTTCGAGCTGAACTACCGTCCTGGCATGAACGTCATCAGTGCCTTGATGGAAATTCAGCGTAACCCGGTAAATCTGAACGGTAAGGACACGGCTCCGGTATGTTGGGATTCCAACTGTCTGGAGGAAGTATGCGGTGCCTGCTCGATGGTGATTAACGGCAAGCCGCGTCAGGCTTGCGCTGCATTGATCGACAATTTGGAGCAGCCGATTCGGCTGGAGCCGATGAAGACGTTCCCGGTCGTGCGGGATCTCGTCATTGACCGCAGTCGTATGTTTAATGCGCTGAAGCGCGTCAAAGCATGGATTCCGATCGACGGAACTTACGATTTGGGGCCAGGCCCGCGCATGGCGGAGAAGAAGCGTCAATGGGCGTATGAGCTGTCCAAATGCATGACGTGCGGCGTATGCTTAGAGGCGTGCCCGAACGTGAACGAGAAGACCGATTTCATCGGCCCGGCAGCGATCTCGCAGGTAAGGCTGTTCAATGCGCATCCAACGGGCGAAATGAACGCGGAGGAGCGCCTGGATGCGCTGATGGGAGACGGTGGAATCGAGGGCTGCGGAAACTCGCAGAACTGCGTGCGCGCTTGCCCGAAAGGCATTCCGCTTACCACGTCCATTGCAGAGATGAATAAGGCAACGACTAAGCATATGTTCAAAAGCTGGCTCGGCGTGTAATTCGCATTTCCATCTTGCGTGTGCTTAACAGATTGCACTGTGTTTAACAGAATTATAGAGAGGCCTGTTGATCCCTTCTGCTCAGGGAGGAAGCAGGCTTCTTTTATTTGGCGTGAAAAGGGCTGTTTGCTACTTGAGAGCTATCATGCATTTATACCGAAAAACAGACCTATTTTGATAATGTCAAAACTGATTCGATGATATAAAATTAGCTATTGCTTTTTCGAAGAAATCCCCTATAATTAAATCCATACTTAACTTATAGGATTAATTTTAGTATTTGAGGGGGATCAACATGAAGAGGTCTTTTTTGGTAGTTATATTGGCGGGAATGCTTGTGGGTTTGTTGGGCGGATGCGCAGCAAACGACGGATCGCAGGCTAAGAGCGATACAATTCGAATTGGCCTGGCGGCTCCGATTTCTGGTACGCAGGCGCAATATGGTCAGGCCTTTAAGAACGGTGCTGAGCTAGCTGCGGCTCAAATTAACGAGGCAGGCGGAATCGATGGCAAGCAGGTCGAGATTGTCGTTCAGGACGACAAGGGCGACTCCAATGAGGCCGTCAACGTAGCCAACAAATTCGTATCGGACAAGAGTATCCTTGCTGTAGTCGGTCATTTTAACAGCTCGGCTACATTGGCAACGGCACCTGTGTACAACAAGAATAAAATCGTCGAGATTTCACCGTCCTCCAGCGCGCCTGGCGTAACGGATGCGGGAGAATATACATTCCGTGTTATTACGACGGATGCGTTCCAGGCAGATTACTTGGCAAGCTGGTCCAAGGAACTCGGATATAGCAAGGTCGCACTGATTTATGAGCAATCTGACTTCGGTCTAGGCTTGTTGGACGTCTATCAAAAATCTGCTCCAGACAACAACATCGAGGTTGTGGCGGCGGAAGCCTATAATCCGGGCGACAAAGATTTCAGCACGATTCTAACAAAGATCAAGGACAAGCAGCCAGAGGCGATCTTTATCGGCGGCTTCTACAATGAAGCGGCTTTGATCTCCCAGCAGGCGAAAAAGCTGAACTTCAGTGTTGATTTTATCGGCGTAGACAGTCTTTATTCCGAAGCTTTGCTTGAGCTTGGCGGGGAGTCCGTGGAAGGCTTTAAACTGATCGGCTTCTTCTACCCGGGCGGCGATAATGAGCAGGCAACGAAGTTCGCCGCGGATTATAAGGCGGCTTACAGCAGCCAGCCGGATACCTATGCAGCTTACTCCTACGTTGCGACTTCCGTTGTTATCGAGGCCATCAAGGAGAAGGGCGCAGACCGGGAGAGCATCAAGACGTATCTGGAAACTCTAAAAGATTACAAAGGAGCAACTGGCGTACTGAGCTTTGATGAGAACGGAGACGTAGAGACGATTCCTTCGAAGCTGACGGTGCAAGGCGGCAAGTTTGAGCTTTTTAAATAATTACTTGGATTTTAGCTATGCCGGAGCAGGATTGAATTTCATTCCTGCTCCCTGGCTTTGAAAGGATGTTACTATGCTCCTTCAACAATTAACTAACGGATTGACGATCGGAATGATTTACGCCCTGATTGCGCTGGGCTATACGATGGTCTACGGCATACTGAAAATCGTGAACTTTGCGCACGGCGATATTTTTATGATCGGCAGCTTTCTGGGGCTTTTTTTCATGAAAGAGCTGGATCTGCCGCTGTATCTCGCGTTTCTGCTGTCTGCTGTCGTGACCTCCGGGATCGGGATATTGATCGAGAGACTTGCTTACCGGCCGCTGAGGATGGCTGATCGGATTGTTCCGTTAATCAGCGCGCTAGGGGTATCCACTTTTCTGATCAGCCTGGCTCAAAAGCTATGGGGAACGGAAATGCGTCCTTTTCCCACGACGTTCGGCAGCCGTACTTATACTCTAGGCAGCATCACGTTCTCCGAAATTCAAATTTTGATATTGATTCTCTCCTTCATCCTGATGCTTGGCTTACATTTATTCGTGACTAAGTCGAAGACCGGCACGGCGATGCGGGCCACCTCGATGAGTCTGACCAACGCGGCGCTGATGGGCATCAACACGAATCGCATGATCAGCCTGGCCTTTGGAATCGGCTCCGCGCTTGCGGCTTGTGCGGGGATCATGGTCGGCATTTACTATAATGCGGTATATCCGACCATGGGCTATATGGCGGGGATCAACGCATTTACGGCGGCGGTGCTCGGCGGCATCGGGAGCATCCCGGGAGCGATGCTCGGCGGCGTATTGCTCGGGCTGGTGGAGACGCTGGGCGGCGCCTATATTTCCACGCAGTACAAGAGTGTTATTTCGTTCGCGATTCTCATTATCGTACTGCTGATCCGTCCGTCCGGCATACTCGGTAAAAAAGATATCAACAAGGTGTAGGTGATGAGCTTGAGCTTAAGGAAAACAACGGCTGTAGGGGCAGCGGCCGCACTGTTGATCGCATTGCCCCTCATTCTGCAGCAGGTCAACGATTACTGGATGCATATTGTGATCATGATCGGGATTTTCTCCATTCTGTCTATGAGTCTCAACGTCATTATCGGATATGCTGGGCAATTTGCGCTCGGACATGCTGCCTTTTATGGCATCGGTGCTTATTCTGCAGCCCTGCTCATGATTCATTTTCAAATCTCGTTCTGGATCGCGCTTCCTGCTGCCGCTGTTATTGCAGGATTTTTCGGCTTTTTATTAGGAACTCCGGTTATTCGCCTGCGGGGGGATTATCTAGGGATCGTTACGCTTGGCTTCGGAGAAATCGTGCGGCTGATTTTTGTCAATTGGGTGGATGTGACGCGCGGACCTATGGGGCTGCCGGGAATTCCTGCCCCGACATTGTTCGGTTACTCCTTCAGCGGGAAAACCGAGTTTTATTATTTGATTCTGGCGCTTGTTCTGCTGACGTTTTTCGTCATTCATCGAGTAGTTCATTCGGGTGTCGGCCTCAGTCTGCTGACCATTCGCGAGGATGAGACGCTGGCGCAATCGATCGGGATTCGTCCAAATAAATACAAGCTGCTGGCGTTTACCGTGGGAGCGTTCTTTGCCGGGATCGCCGGGGCTTTCTGGGCTTCCTATATTTCCTTTGTCAGCCCTGACGCCTTCCGCTATTTGGATTCGGTTAATATTTTGGCGATGGTCATTCTTGGGGGATCGGCCAGTCTGCCCGGCTCCGTGCTTGGCGCAGTCATTCTCGTAGTCGCCCCTGAATTGCTGCGTTACATGAGCGATTATAGAATGATGCTGCTGGGACTAGCCATTGTCCTGATGATGATCTTCAAGCCAACCGGGTTCTGGGGAGAGAAGCACCGCAAGTACAATTTTTACGGCATGGTGCGGAAAGGTGAGGGCAAGTGATGGACAAGGTCTTGGAACTGGAGAAGGTATCGGTCAGATTTGGCGGGCTGGTTGCCTTGAACAACGTCGACATGTCGGTACGCCGGGGCGAAATTTTATCGATTATCGGGCCGAATGGAGCGGGGAAAACAACGCTTTTCAATCTGCTAACGGGCATTTATCAGCCAACCTCAGGAAAAATCATTTACAAGAATCGGGTCATCAACAAGTTGAAGCCCTACAAGCGGGTCGGACTGGGGATTGCCCGCACCTTTCAAAATACGCGATTGTTGAAAAATATGACGGTGCTGGAAAATGTGCTTGTCGCGCATGCGGAATGCAACGGCGAGGGCTTGCTGCAATCGATATTTGCCGGAGGCTCCGTGCTTAAGCGCCGGGCGGCCATCGTTGAGGAATGCATCCGGAAGCTAGAGGTGGTCGGCCTCTCCCATAAGCTCGACCTCCTTGCCGGAAGTCTCCCTTACGGGGAGCAGCGGCTGCTCGAAATTGCGAGGGCGCTCGCTACAGGCTGCGAAATTTTGCTTCTTGATGAACCGGCGGCAGGAATGAACGCGGTGGAAAAAAGCGAGCTCGTGAAAAAAATCCGTCAGCTTTCCAAGGAATTCAACATCGAAATCATACTGATCGAGCATGACATCGGCATGATTATGGAGATTTCCGACCACATCGTTGTTTTGAATTATGGTGTGAAAATCGCGGAGGGCAGCGCAGAGGAGATTCAAAGCAACCCTGATGTCATTCAGGCCTATTTAGGCGGGGAGGTCGAGGGATTTTGACAAATGGTAGCCAATTCATCCTGGAAATTAAAGATTTAAGCGTGAATTACGGCGTAATTTCAGCGGTGAAACAGATGAATCTCCGTATTCGCCCAGGAGAAATCGTAGCCTTGATCGGGACGAACGGCTCCGGGAAAACCTCGGCACTGCGGAGTATTTCCGGCCTCAATCAGAATATCCAGGGACAAATCCGTTTTGAAGGGAAAGAAATTACGAAGCTGGAAGCCCATCGGATCGTGGAGAGGGGGATTTCGCAGGTTCCTGAGGGACGGGGAGTCTTTCCCGATTTGACGGTGCTTGAAAATCTGAAATTAGGCGCATATATCCGCAAAGATAAATCTGGCATTGCCGCTGACATCCAGAGCATGTTCGAGTTGTTTCCGCGATTGGAAGAGCGGAGGAAGCAGCTGGCAGGGACGATGAGTGGCGGGGAACAGCAGATGTTGGCGATCGCCCGTGCTCTAATGGCCAAGCCGAAGCTGCTGCTGTTGGATGAGCCATCGATGGGGCTAGCACCGCTGATCGTAAGAGAAATTTTCACGGCGATCCGTAAGGTGAACGAGGAGGGTGTATCCGTACTGCTGGTGGAGCAGAACGCCACCATGGCACTGGCAGCGGCCCATCGCGGATATGTAATGGAAACGGGCAGCATCGTCGTTGAAGGCGAAGCGGCGGAGTTAAGAAATAACGATGTGGTCAAATCCGTTTATTTAGGAATGGGGTAGCAGCATAAATAAACAGGGGATGTAGTTATGAACTTAAATCATCCAGAAATCTGGGCGCAACAGCGATCGTAGGGATATTTCGTGTACTTTGGTGCCCCACCTCCATTTCAATCGTTCATCGTTATATAAATGGATTTGTAGTAGTTAGTTTCTGCGGCAAAGATGGGATAGTAGATTTAAATGGATTTCATGTCGTTAGAGGAAGGAGAATAGCCAATGTCGGGCTAGTTCTAGAATCTAGGCGCATAAAATCCATCTAATCCCCTGAAACAATCGTTTAAGGCGTAATTAGATACAGGAAATCCATTTAGTGTCCGGCAGCTTGAGTGCAGCAGCCTAATGTGCGGCGGCTTGAGTGCAATAGCCTAGTGTGCGACAGCCTAGAGTGCAGTAGCTTATATAAGGTGAACTAAAGAACGTACTTGGCTAACATTCATTTTAATAGATCAACCTATACATTTGGATAGTAACGGAAATTTACAGCCGCTTGTGCTGCAATGGGAGATTGTTGAAGTCAGTACAGATAGATTAATAGAGGAGGCGTCTGAAGATGAGCCAAGAAAACCAGGACAAAATACAAGAGGATTCGCAGCAAAAGCTGAATCATGATGAGAGTTTGGAGCCGGTATCTCCTTATACGATCATGGCGAAATTGTTTGCCCATCTCTCAAAAGCGGTGGTAGATCGCTTCGGGGAAGAAGGGAAGGATGCGATCCGCGAGGGAGTGCGCACCTTTGGCGAGGAACGTGGCAGGGATATTGCCCGCCGCGCTGCGGCTGCCGGGCAGCCGAATGACATCCACAGCTATTTGCCGAACTACGATATGGGGCGCAGCGACTTGTTCGAATATGAGACAGAGTATCATCCGGTTGAAATCGAGCAGAACTTTACGAGATGCGCGTTCGGGGATCAGTGGAAGAAGGATGGAATGGAGGAATACGGGATACTCTATTGCGAGATGATTGATCCGGCGATTGCCAGAGGCTACAACCCGAATTTCGAAGTTGTACATGATAAATACTTGCTCAAAGACGGGAATTGCCATTTCAGGTTCCAGATGAAGTCATCGGAGAAGGAGCCTGGAGGTGAGGAGAGTGGAGATCAATAAGGATCGCTTATGGTTCAGATTGATGGAGCTCGGACAAATCGGAAAACAGATCAGCGGGGGAGTTACCCGCTATTCTTTTACCCTCGATGAATCTCGTGCCAAGGAGCTGGTTACCGCTTATATGAAGGAAGCGGGACTAGTTGTCCGCGAGGATGCGGCAGGGAACGTCATCGGGCGCCGTGAAGGGGCTAACCCCTCCGCATCTGTAATTCTGACTGGATCTCATATCGATACGGTTCCGGATGGCGGAATGTTCGACGGGGCGCTCGGTGTTCTTTCGGCAATCGAAGCGCTGCAGCGGATGAACGAGCTGGGCATACGAAACGCTCATCCTATTGAAGTCATAGCCTTCACAGATGAGGAGGGCTCTCGGTTCGGATTCGGAATGATCGGCAGTCGGGCTATGGCCGGAACATTGCGGCAGGAGGATTTGGAGCAGCGGGATGAACAGGGCGTTACGATTGCAGAAGCGATGCGAACCGCAGGATTAGATCCGCAGCGCATCGGCGAGGCAGCGAAGTCGCCGCATGAGGTGAAGGCTTACGTAGAGCTGCATATTGAGCAGGGTCGGGTACTGGAGAAACTGGATGAGCCGGCAGGCCTCGTGACAGGCATCGCCGGCCCGCTCTGGCAGCAGTTTACGCTGAGCGGACAGGCGGGTCACGCTGGGGCAACCCCGATGTACCTGCGCAGAGATCCGATGCAGGCCGCCACCGAGATTTTAAGTTATATTTACGCGGAAGCAAAGAAGTTCAACAACGCGGTGGCCACGGTAGGGAAGCTGCGGGTTCTGCCGGGAGGAGTCAACGTCATTCCCGGCGAGGTACAATTTTCGCTCGACTTGCGCGACATCGATCAAGTCGAAAGGGATCGGCTGGAGGCGAGCATTCGTGCATTCAGCAAGCAGGTGTGTGAAAAGCACGGGATCGAATTGCAGATTGATCTGCTGCAAAGAGTGGCGCCAGCTCCCAGTTCCCCAGTGGTGCAGGAAGCGGTAGCCAAGGCGGGGAAACTCGCTGGTTTGCCAGAATTGCCACGATTAGTGAGCGGTGCCGGCCATGACGGAATGCAGTTCATCTCCCATTGGCCGCTTGGCATGATTTTCGTACGTTCCCGTGACGGCATCAGCCACAATCCGAAGGAATGGAGTTCTCCCGAGGACTGCGCGGCGGGAACAGAAGTGCTGTTTCATACCTTACTGGAGCTGGCGAATGAAAGATAGATAGAGGCTCGTTCAGCATTGGGGAGCCGTCAGAATAGGAAGGTGCTGGATTAAAAGAGGTAACAGATGGTGCCTCCGATATTGAGGTATATTCTGGGATATACTGATAAACTTAAATAAGGGGCCGGTTGCACCCGACCCCTCTGCACAACTTCCGCTATAAGAGCGGTTGGCTGGATGAGGTACAGAAATAGACCGTCACCCTATCACGGGCGGTCTATTTCTTTGCAATTGGTTGACAAGCGCTACAATGATGGTAACGACCGGCGTCAATAGCGCTACAATAAGCGAATCAAATTTGGAGCCGACCTAGACTTGGACGGATCTGAAAGGATAGCCGAATTGATTAGAAATCCCTCCAGCCGCAGCGAGTAAATCCGCGAGGATTAGCTCTTCATTCTCCTTAATTCGGGCGAGCGAACCAATGACACTGATCGTGCCTATGGTTTGCCCAGCGGCATCCTTTACAGGAGCGGCGATACTATACGCCCCCGCCTCGATTTCCTCGTCCTCAATGCTGTACCCCTGCTCCCGGATTTGCTGGAGGCAGTTTAGCAGCTTCTTCTTATCCGTTATCGTCTTCTCCGTCAGTTTGGTCAGTTTATAGTTCTGCAGCAGACTTTGCAGCTCGAGCTCCGGCATATGGGCCAGAAATATTTTACCCGAAGCGGAGGCGTGCATCGGCAGCTTGCTGCCTGCCCGCGAGCTAACAATGAAGTAGTTGTTTGGGGATTCCACCTTGTCTACACAGAAGATTTGTTCATGTTGATAAACGTATAAGTGAGAGGTCTCGTGAAATTTCTTAGTTAGTTCCGTAAGGTACGGATGCCCGATCTCCTTGAGATCGAGGCTTTGTGAAACCAGATTGGCCTTCAACAGAAACTCGAGGCCGAGCCGGTATTTGCCGTTGTTCGGGTTTTTATCGATATATGAATAAGCGCAGAGCGTATTGATAAGACCGTAAACGGTACTTATATTTAGATTCAGCTTCTCGCTGATCTCAGTAAGCGACAGTTGAGTATGCAGCGAATCAAAGCAGTTTACGATATCAAGCGCCCGTTTCACGGACTGAATCAGGCGAGGGTTTTTCTCACTCAACACTATAACCTCCAACTACATTCCTGTTATTTTTATCTATATTCCCTATGTTCAGGTCTTTATCCGACAATGTCAATAGGAATTTGATAATGTTGACAATATCATAACGCTAGCTACTGACCTCTTGGCAGTACGAACATAAATATAAAGCTTGAAGGGTATACCCTTCTACGAAAACGGCCTTGACCCGAATTTAATCGGAGCCAAGGCCGTCGTTTTATTATGCCTATGTAAAACGATGCAATCTAGCAAGCTTCACTTAACTGCACCTTAATATAAGGATAATACCAAGCTAATAGAATGAATTTATAGTAGTCGTATAGACGTCTAGACAAATGAAAAAGAAGGAGAACGATTTGAATCGGTTACTAACAAGCTCCAAATATGTTTTTGTAGGTTTTATGCTGCTGTGGACGTTGTTCCCCATTTATTGGGTGACGGTCATCGCCACGCAAAATTCATCGGATTTATTTTCTAAGGTGTCGCTGCTGCCTAGTTCCATCACATTGCAGCATCTGCTGGACATTTTTGCGGAGGATCATTATGTATTGCCGTTGTTCAACAGCATTCTCATTACAATGTGTTCCCTGTTGGTTGTGTTGTTGTTTGGGGTATCCAGTGCTTATGTATTGGGAGGAAGGACATTTAAAGTCGCGTTTAAGAAAACGCTGCTCATATGGATTCTGCTGGTCAGAGTATTGCCGCCGATTACGTTTGCGCTGCCTCTCTACATAATAATGAACAACGTAGGTCTTCTGGATACAAAGCTCCCGATTATACTAGCCCATGTGCTGGTCAACATCCCTTTAGTGATTTGGTTTATGATAGGCTTCTTCGCTAACGTACCCGATGAGATCGTAGAAAGTGCGCGGATCGATGGAGCCACCGAATTCCAAATTTATGTTAGGGTCGTGCTGCCGTTAGTGGTGCCAGGGATTGCCGCTGTAACGATATTATCGTTTATGGCTTCATGGAATGAATATTTGTATAGTGTTATTTTCATTCAAAGCCCTAGCGACTTTACGATTCCGCTGAAGCTGGCCACGCTAAACAGTGAACAGGAGTTGACGGAGTGGGGCAAGGTGGCGAGCGGCGGTATCGTGTCTTTGATCCCCGTAATATTGATCGCTATGCTTATGCAGAAATACTTGATGAGCGGTCTAACTGCGGGCGCTGTGAAAGAATAGGAGGATAACCATGAAAAAGAATGTTTTTATACTCATTAGTCTAATTTTAGTCGCGAGCATACTGGCAGGCTGCCAAAGCAAGGGGGCGGACAAGCTAGTCGTTGCCGCAAGGGGAGGCTCTCATGTGACGGCAATGGAAGCCGTGAAGGAGGCCTTCGAAAAGGAGCATAACGTGCAGGTCGAAATTCTCGGGCTTGAAGCAGCGGATTTGAAACAAAAAATATCGTTGGACGCAAAAAATAAAAACGGCGCCTACGATATAATCATGGCTGACGATCCTTGGATGCCGGAATTCAGCGAAGCTGGCATTTTTGCTAATCTATCCAGCCTAGGTGTTACAGAGGACGCGGATTTTGAAGCATCGTCACTGGCCTTGGGTAAGCATCCGTATGCTACGGGCGAGCTATATGCTCTGCCGTTCTCTGGAAATGTCCAGTTGTTCTTCTACAATAAGCAACTGCTCGATAAGCATAATTATGAAGTCCCTCAAAGCTGGGAAGAGGTGCTGAGTATGGCGAAAGCGATTCATGAAAAGGACGGAGTCGCCGGTTACGTTATTCGCGGCCAACAAGGAAATCCGATCGTATCCGACTTTTTGCCCATTTTTTGGGCGTATGGCGGACAAGTATTCGATGACAATTGGAATGCGCAGATCGATTCCGAAGCAGGTAAAAAGGCATTAAACACATACATGGAGCTTCTCGCCGTAGGGGCGAATTATGAAACGACAGATATCGTCAGCTCGCTGTCGACGGGTCAGGCAGCGATGGCATTGGGCTGGCCGTCATGGTTTATTACGGGCGAAGAGGCAAGCGCAGAGTATTCCCCGGTTCCGGCTCAAGTGGCAGATGGCGCCGAAGCGTTCGCTACGGGAATGATCGGCAACTGGATGATGGGAGTAACGGCGAATTCGAAAAAACCTGAGCTGGCCGCCGAGTTCTTAACGTTCATTACAAGCCGTGATATTCAAAAGCAAATGGTAGAGCATGGCGGGGTGCCAACAAGAAAAAGCGCATATCTGGACAGTGAATTGTCCACCAAATACAAGCATTTTCCGGTTCAATTAGAGGCACTGGAGAACTCTATGGCAAGACCGAGAACACCGCTTTGGTCACGCGTAGAAGAAGCACTCGGTACGGAACTGTCCGCAGCGATTGCTGGCACGAAGACGGTGGAGGACGCACTGTCCGCAGCAAATCAAGAGATCGATCAGATCATGAAATAAGGTTCATCCAAAGGTGAAGGAGTGGAATGAACTTGCATAGCAAGCAGCGGTTTCAATGGGCCATGCTGGCCCCGGTTATTTTACTCTTAACTGGATTAACGATTTTTCCAATCGGCTATACGATCCTGAACAGCTTTACCGATTATTATTATTTGGCCAGCGAATCCAAGCAGTTTGTCGGGTTTGCCAATTATATCAAGGTTATTCAGGACGAGGTGTTTCTTAAAGCGGTCTGGAACACGGTGAAGTTCATGGCGCTGGCGGTTACGGTTGAAATCGCTTTGGGATTGGCGCTGGCCGTGCTTGTAGAAAGCCTGAAAAGGGGCATAAAAATACTTCGTATTTCGCTGCTCCTCCCGTCTTTGCTGCCGCCCGTGACCGTGGCGCTGATTTGGCAAATGATGCTTAGCAATCATAATGGCATCATCAATCATTTGCTGTCTTATTTCGGGAGAGGGCCCTTTAATTTCTTAATGGATATCCACATGGCCTTTTATGCTATTTTGTTCATTGATATTTGGCAGTGGACGCCATTTGCATTCTTGTTGATCTATGCTGCACTGCAGGCAGTGCCCAAGCTGCAGTATGACGCAGCCAAGGTGGACGGGGCAGGAAAAGGCCGCATATTTCTTCATATTACGCTGCCGAATATTATGCCAAGCCTGTTGATGGTCGTTTTGCTTCGCACGATTGATACCTTCAGATTGTTCGATAAAGTGAATATATTGACCGGCGGGGGGCCGGCCAATTCCACAACAACGATCACTCAGTATATTTACAGGCACGGCGTATATAATTTGCAAATCGGATATGGAGCTGCCGCTTCGATGATCATGGTTCTTCTCGTGCTGACGTTCTCGATATTCTATATTAAGCGGTCGATCGGAGGAAGCGGGCATGACATGCGTTATTGATTTTTTGAATGTTGGCTTCGGCGAGGCTGCGGTTGTTCGAATCGAAGACGGGCAGCGTACCTATTGCCTTGTAGTGGATGCTGGTGATACGAATTGCCATAAGCACGCGAGAAGATGCAGCCTGGCGCAGTATATTCGGGAATATGAGATTAACAAAATCGATGCACTCATTTTGACCCATTTCCATAAGGATCATATTGGCGGGGTCCATGAAGTGCTAGGGCATGTTCCTATTGGGGAAATTCTGCTCCATGTGCCTTTACCAGCTCAATTATTAAACAGTACGTTGAGCGATCATTCCACACCGATCTTGGCCTCGCTATCTCTGTACATTTCCATCCTGAGACAAGCCGAGGAGCTTGGTATTCCCGTGCGCCAGATCAGCGAACTATTCTCCTTGTCCGAGCTAGCAGCTGAGTTCAGGCTGCTGATGCCAAACCAGGCAAAGCTGCAGCAGCTCCAGGCTGAACTGGAGAGCTTGCAGGTGGAGGCGCTGAATGGGCAGCAGGAACGTTTAACGAGGATTGACCGTTTACTGAACGATACTGCCCTGGCCGTGTTAATTCGCTACGAAAATGAACCTGCCGCACTCCTGACTTCCGACGTTGGACTGGATTTCTGGGATCCGTACGAATCGGAGATCGAGAACGTCTTTTTACTACAAGCGCCGCATCATGGAGATGCACGGCATATCTCCCAGGAATTATTGCACACCGTGTCGCCCAAGGTTATCGTAGTCAGCGCCGATGATGAGGGAACGTATCAGCTGCCGCATCCCGAATTTGAGATCTTTGTAAAAGAGCATTCAGCGGCACAAATTTACTATACGGAGGAAGCCGGGAGCACGCATAGAATCATTCGCATGGATTTGAATGAGAGGACGGTACACCTAATAAAGTAAGGATTGGAATCATAAAATCAGATCAGATCGAATAAGGGAAAAGTGATGGCATGAATTTGAACAACTTGATGAATGAGATGGAGGAATGGGTAGAGCAAGCAGCGGCCCTCCAATTGGATGCGCTGAACCGCAAGCATATGCAGGTGAAGACCAAAGCGCATGATACGGATTTTGTTACGAATATTGATCTCAAATCAGAGGAAATCTTGATCGATGGCATATTGAAGCGTTACCCCGAACATAGCATATGGACTGAGGAAGGCGGCAAGCTCGACAAGCAAAGCGAGTTTGTGTGGGTGATCGATCCGATCGACGGCACGACGAACTTTATCCATGGTTTTCCGTTGTCATCGATTTCGATCGCCTTGCAGCATAATGGGATTACTCAACTGGGGTTGGTCTATTCACCGCCGTTCTCCATGAAGTTTCAGGCGATTAAGGGGCTCGGCGCCTATTACAATGGGCAGCGTATTCAAGTGTCACAGACGAAGGATTTGAAGAGCAGCTTGCTTACAACGGGCTTTCCTAGCTGTGGCCATGAGCCTATCATCAACCTGAAGTATTTTAACAAAATGATGGGTAGGGTGTCGGGCATTCGCCGTACAGGCAGCGCTGCGCTTGATTTGTGTTTTGTTGCGGCATCGTACTTTGACGGGTATTGGGAGTTTGATCTTCATGCATGGGATTGGTGCGCGGGTGCTCTGATCGTTGAAGAAGCGGGGGGAACGCTGTTCACGATGGAGGTGGATGGCCATTCTCTTTTGATCTGCGGCAATCCAGAAATAGCGGAGCTGCTCCAAGCCAGTTTGTTAGACAAAGGATGAACTATACAGGAATCGGGGGCAATCGATTGGTTAGTTACCAGAATATTAAATTGGAAATTGAAAAAATGATTGACAGCAAGCTATGGAAAGTCGGGCAAAGGCTTCCGTCAGAGTATGAGCTGGCGGAATATTTCAATGTCAGCCGAGAAACGCTTCGAGCGGCTATCAAGCTGCTGGAGCAGGAAGGGAAATTGCTTGTGAAGCACGGCGTGGGCACCTTTGTCATTAAACCGCTGCCGATGATACCGAGCCGCTTGGAGTTTCTCCAAAGCATTGGAACGATGATTAAGCTGTCCGGCTTAACGGAGGAGAACAACAAGGAAATGATCGGGGAGGTGTCATGCACCGAGGAATGGGCCAAGGCGCTGAACATTCAGACCGGCGATAAAGTTGTGAAGCTGGAACGCATTCGTTATGCAGACGGAGAGGCCGTCACCTATTCCATCAACATGATGCCAAAAGACTTGGTAGGCGACGCTTTCGAACGTGTGGATTTTAACGGCTCGTTATTCCGTTTTCTTGAGGATGAATGCAACATTGTTATTGCCAGAGCGGATACGGAATTGCTTGTTCCGTTCAAAAAGGACAAGCATGTGCAACGATTGCAGGTTGATAAGGAGGAAGAAACACCGGTTATTTTGCTGAAGCAACTCCATTATGATGAGCAAAACAGAGAAGTGCTGTACTCTTTCGATTATTTAAGGAACGACGTTTTTCATTTCTGGATTCGCAGGGAACGAAAATAAGCCCGATAAAATGTAATTCGAAAAGGAGCGGTACATGTGAGTAAAACGTATTCATCGACCATTAAACGATTGATGGCTGCATTTAGCTGTATTATGTTGTTTTCCGTGATGACAACCGGCGTGAAAGCCAGCCCCGGATCGATCGATGCCAATCCGTATAAAGCTTTTCATGATACGTATGATGAGAGCGATCCGGATCAAAAGTTTCTTGATGCGCTTGCATTGAAATTTTATAACGTGGAGCTGGACATTATGGTCGATACGGATCATAGCACGTATTCCGGAGCTCAGTATCCGGACTATCTGCAAGGACAAGTCAAGCTGTATGTCAAGCATGATGCCGCATCCTGGCCGAACACCCGGCATTTATATCAATATTTTGAGGACGTAGCTGCGCAGGTGGACAGAAACGGCGGAAGCGTGCATGGCGACGGGAAGAGCATCATCATTAATTTGGATATGAAAACGGCCAATAGCCCGGATTATTCAGAGGTGTCCAGCTCTTTACAAGCGATCTTTGAGCATTATGGCCATAGGTTAAGCTACAGTTTGCTTGAGGATCATCAAAGCTTTAGCGAAGGCACAATTACAGTCTGCTTGTCCGGCGCGGAAGAGCTGAAAAATACGTATTATGATCGCATCGCTTCTTCCAGCAAGAAATTGTATGCTTTCAGGGATAAGGTATACAGTGTCACGGACGGCAGATTCAGCAATGTAGCCGATTATTTTCCGGAGGAAGCGGATAGCTACCATCGCTTTTATGCGGTGCATTGGAAGCACATCGAAACCGGCTTTGACTTGCTGATGCCTGGAAACTGGTCGCAGGAGGAAGAAAAGCGGCTGGAAGAGATGATGGCTTTAGCTTCGCAAAAAGGGTACACTTTGCGATTTTACAGTCTAAACGGTAATGAGGGAGCCTGGCATTATAAGTTTCCAAACGGGGACGGGGAAGCGGCGCAAAGATGGACTCAGTTCGCATACGCCAACGATAAGCTCGGAACTCGTCATTTTGTGTCTACGGATTCCTATTTAGCAATGACCCGGCTTTATGATCATTTCCTCGTGCCGCTTCGCGATTACAATCATAAGGTAGAGAAAACGGGCGGAACGCAGAACGGACGGGATGCTTCCGTGTCCATTACTGATGACGGAAGAGTGGTCGAGGTTCATAAAGCAGAGGGACTGTTCAATCATAACTTATGGTATTCTGTCGGCTCAATGCAGCCTGATGGATACATACAATGGACAACGAATGAAAGGATTAATCCGGACGGCAGCAATAAAAACGGTGTACAGCCGCATAGCGACGCAGCCAAAATCAATGATCAATACGTTGTGGTTCAAGTCAATCAGACAGACGGCTCCGGTTCGGGTCTATGGGCAAACATCGGAAGATTGGAATCTAACAACACGATCACATGGATGACCAACGAGAAAATTGCTATTGGCGGTCAACATACAGAGGGGGAATGGCCTCATATCGCTCTAGATGGAAACAAGGTCGTGCTAAGTTACTCGAAAGGAGGGAAGCTGTTCTACCATACCGGGCTAATTCATCCGACCGAGTACCGGATCAATTGGATGTCGCAAGGAACGATTCATGATCAGAACGGGGAGCGCCCGGATGTAGATATTCGCAATGGGAACATAATTGTCGTGTATACCAGCGGCGGCAAACTGCGTTATACTACGGGAAGCTGGGCAGGCAGCGGGCAAGTGACGTGGTGGGTCAGTGGCAGCATGCAGGATCAAAGCGGCAAAACGCCAACCGTGGTGTTCCTTGGGGACGATAAGCTGATTGAATTGCATACAAGTGAAAACACGGGCTTGATTTGGTATAACATCGGTGAACTGCAATGGCCGAATATCCATTGGGTTCATAACAACATTTGGGATTCCGGTATGTCGTCCAATCCAAGCGTGGATTACAATGCAGATAGCAACATACTTATCGATATTCATAAAGCTGCCATGAATGATGCATTATGGTATAACACGGGCAGAATCAACGAATGATCATGACTTAGCAGACAATGTTTTATAAAGTGCATTCTTGTGATAGCATAGAAATTCCAATCCTCTAGTTCTAGTGGCACCTGATGAAAATTGCTCAGTGCCAAATTCACTTTGGAAATTTAAAGCTCTTTAATAGGCTCCTGTTGTTTTTGCTTAACAGGAGCCTGTTGCTAATAGCGTGATTGACCGAAGGTCATAAGGTCCGTCTGCTCCATTTTTCGTATATAGCGCAATAGCTGTTCCTTATGTATGTCCAGCTCTTGGGAACGAGCCGCTGCTCCCTGGAGAAATGCTTCCATTTTTTGAGCGAGTTTGACGGCGGACTCGCCTTTCCAATCATGCAGACGACTGTGGATCGTTCTCATCTGCTGCTCCTGATATTGGAGTCTTTGTTTCAATCGATCACACTGTTGAACAGCTCTTCTGAGATCCTCCAGCTGTACAGATATTCGATTCATTCCTAAAGCCTCCCCATTTGATAATATCATTAGTCTAGATATGGCTAGCATTACGAAGACTCGACCTTTACGATTTCAGCCTAATCTGCGCATTATTGATCTGCAGCTATAAATAGCTGTGCCTTTAGATCAATATAATTCGCAATATCCGTAATAGATTGCTGATACCATTGATTCATTCGCTCAAATGAAGTCATGGCGTTGTAGACAATAGGTGTTAGGGACTGGCTGTGACTTGTCTCGACCTGAGCCTGGAACAAACGGATGGAGGTTCTTGTATCATTAGAGAATTCCTGCAGGCTGCTCCTCATTTGCCGGGCTGCTTGCTGCAGCTCCGCCGGCGTGAGTTGAATTGTGCCGCCGCCTTTATTTCCGGCGGCAGAGCCTCCGGCATAAGGCCGGTCTACTTTATGTCCATCTCCAATAGTAACACCCAATCCTGCCGCCGCCAGTTGTCCGAAAGCCCCCCATTGAGAGCCGTAGCGCTCCACTAGATTTCCCAATGCTTCTTGCAATTCAGCCCGTGCCGCCATCATTCGTTCGTATGCCTCTACTCTCGGGTACCCATTAACCGTTTCTCCATCCATTGTGAATAGATTGTTCTTAATATTTCCCGTTGTTTCATCAAACTCAAAATGCTTCAGGGAATGCGTTTGCTTGCCTGCAATGGAATTGTAGAATTTGGTCAATGCGTCCTGCCGCCCGAAAGGCAGCGTAATCGGAACCCACTGAATAGGCGTCCACTTGTGCCCCAGAACAAATTGTGCGAAAGGATTATCTCTCTTCTGGGGGATCGAGAAGGGGACGAACACACTGCGCTTGTTAGCGTCATCAAAGGTCGAGTTAATATAGTAGGTTTCTCCAACATGTCGCTCAGCGTCGGTGGCACCGGAGCCAATTGTATCTCCTGGATTGACGTAAGCTACATTTGTTTTAAGAAAGTCCCCGTTCTTCACCTTCTGCAGAAGATCATCCGGCAGGATGTGTACAATACTGGGAGCATTGAAGCTTACCGAATTTAGACCGTTGCGTACCGCAACATATTCTGCCTCCGCGCCGCCAAGGGAATGGCCAGTAGTGGAAATTTCGGCGTTGGGATATTCTTTCCGCACTACATCGTACAGATTCTGGGCCTGCACAAATTGGTTGTTCTGATACTCAGATTCAGATCTTATAAAGGAGAGTCTTAAATCTAGAGGCAAGGCGTCGATTTCCGCCTTATTCTTCTCATAGTATTCATGAACCTTCTCCAAATTTTTGGGGCGATGGCCAATGACGTCATTCAAGTCTGTACCCCAGTCCATGAGCACACTCCAAAAGGGCCGATCCGGCGGCTCCGTACCTCTGTAGCCGATAATGACCTGATTATCCTTCTCGTTATAGAAGACAGTGGCGTCGAACCCGGAACCATTGGTATCATGCAGCATAGCTCCTTCGGGTTCGACGATTTTCCAGTCTGGAAGATCTCGGTGATTGTAACTTTCAGAAGTAATATCCCGTCGATAAACCTCATCCGATATAGTCCAGTACGTCTTATCATTAATGTATGTCAATGCTATTCCCCCTTGTCTATTCTGCGAATATATTATAAAGTTACGAAATATATAAATTACCATAATAGGAGAAATGTAGCTTGGTCAAGAAAATTGTTGCAGCTTTAGCTCTTGTTATAGTTGTGCTCTGGCTGGTGGGACGCTACACATCCAATATAGAGAAGAAGGAAATGGTAGAAACGGCCACGATCCTGAGTCAGGAATATATTAAAAAGTATTACAAAAGTGAATATATATTAAAGGATTATGATATTATTCATCCTTCTATCTCTTCTACTATCTTTATGTATGGTTATATTGAGGGGCATGAGGATGAAACGATCACCGTTGTTTATAATTATCGTAAAAAAGAAGTGGACTATGCTAAGGGACCCAGTTGGTTCATTGAATCCCGAAACCCGAAGTATCCCTCTTTAAGCGGGCAGGACACGCAATAACTCTTAGCTGCTTGATGCAAGATGCGTAATCCGTTTAATCTCTATTTTTACAGGATGAGGAACTAGAACTATTATACTACATATGGTTCCTTTTGGGTATATCTGGAACTGGGCAGTGTTTCTTATGAACTAAGTTTATTTCGATGAAGTTGAAATGGAAAAGAGGAGTAGATCTTTGGAATAATCAGATAGGAGGATTGGATATGGTTAAAAAAGTTGCTTTGGTTCTTGTTCTTGTTGTAGTTGCGCTCTGGCTAGTGGGCCGCTATACATCCAGTATAGAGAAGAAGGAAATGGTAGAAACCGCCACGATCCTGAGTCAGGAATATATAAAAAAGTATTATAACAGCGAATATATAGTCACAGATTATGATATTATTCATCCCTCTATAAATTCGACCATTTTTCTTACAGGATATATTAAAGGACATGAAGATGTACCGATTTACATTACATATGATTATGAACAAAAAGTAGTACGAAATGTTGTGGGTCCCAGTTGGTTTATAGACAATGGAAAGTGACACGACTCTCATCAAGTGGACAGGACTCGTAGTAGATCGTGGAATAATCAGATGGGAGGATTGGGTATGGTTAAAAAAGTTATTTTGGTACTTGTTCTTGTTATAGTTGCGCTCTGGCTGGTGGGCCGCTATACATCCAGTATAGAGAAGAAGGAAATGGTAGAAACCGCCACGATCCTGAGTCAGGAATATATAAAAAAGTATTATAACAGCGAATATATAGTCACAGATTATGATATTATTCATCCCTCTATAAATTCGACCATTTTTCTTAAAGGCTATATCAAAGGGCATGAAGATGTAATGATCTCTGTTACATATGATTATGAAAAAAAAGAAGTACGTAATGCTGGGGGCCCCAGTTGGTTCATCGATAGCCGAAACGAGTAACGATAAAAATCCCCATCATATGAAAGAAGTATCATTTGAAACTTAAGCTGACGCCTGCGTCAGCTTATTTATCATATAGAAGCACTCGTGTAGCGACCGGATGCACGATTGTGCATGAAATATCATACAGAAATACTCGATTGGCGGCGGTCAAACCCATGATTGCCTCTCATTTCAATTATCAGTAGATATAAGAGCATATTGGATCAAAGTCCATGATTATATCTATATTCCTATTTATGGTTCTTATAGTATATTATATAGAGGGGGTATTGGATGGATGGAGGACTAAAGTTCTATCGAAGGAAGCCATTATGCTTATTAATGAGGAGTTAATAAAGGGAAAGGTGTTATGGAATGATTAATATTCAACTAACTTTCTATGGTCTATTGCTATCGATGATGCTTATTCTGGCAACAATTGGAGCGATGATGTATTTCAGGTGGCGCAGTCAGTTGTATGTCAATCTGTTCGGCGCAACTCTACTAGGTGCGATATCTTCTATAGCTATGTTAGCCATATCTAACAAATTTACTTCATGGTACGCATTCTTTCTATCTCTCTTGACCTGCAGCTTCGTTCTAATGCAGATCGCTCTGCATCGATTGTTATTTACAAAAAGACAGGATAAATTATACGGACACTTAATAGGAACTGGAGCTAGTCTAATAACGGCAGCAGCATCGCTATTCTTGCCTGTGGAAATGGCAGCTTTACTTCTGCTGTTCGTTATTGCCGGGCTTGCCGGTTTCATGATTTATAAGATTTTTCCTGAAACAGGGAGCAAGCCGAAGATTATGATTTCATTTCTATGCTACGCACTCCATCTTATCTTTTTTATATCTGCAGCAATAACGAAAATAAATGGACTTCATGTGCTAGGTATGCTTGTTCTATTCTTCTCGATGTACATGATCTTCACCCAGCTAATGGAGAGAGTGCTTGATATTATGCAGGCCGCTGCTTTTACGTCGACTAGGGATGAGGCTACCGGACTATACACCCGCAAGCATTTCGTTCAGCAGGCTAATCATTATTTATCGCGTGGACAGGCATTCGGTGTTGTATACATATTGATTGATTTCAGTAAGGAGAATCGAAGCGGGTCTTACGATGAACAATTCAACAATATTGGGCCAATTATTCAGAAATACATAGATAGACTCGGCTTTTCGTGCAGATATGGTCAAGACGGAGTTGCCGTCATCATTACCAAATCATCTTTAGAAATGGCAAACCTAGTAGAATCCCTACGGATGAACATTAAAGGAGAAGTTCCATACCCTATAGCAGTCGGTTATACCAAAGTTATCGAAGGGGCAGAACTGGAGCAGCTCCTCCATGATGCCAGACAGGATGCTGACCGGATAAAATCTAATGGTTTGGATAAAATATTCGATTTGGCAAACAGTAAAATCCTGAGTCATGATGGAAATGGTGGTGGTAGGGTATGAATGCACTGATCATTTCAGCCAAAGCTGCCGCCCAAGTCCGTAAAGCAATTGGGAATTCAGACATTAGTTATGAGAAAACAGGAAGATTTAGCGGCTCCGAGTACTTAGAATTCATACATTCCGTAGCTAGAATTAACATTCAAACTTTTATAACAGATATGGATTGTACGGAAGCCCAGCCTTTTCTAGAGGGGATACGCCAGTATAAATCATTAAGAAGTCATACGCAAATTGTAGTTATTGCTCTTGATCGTCATGAAGAGGATGGAATGGTTCATCAGTTAGCAGATATGGGAATTCAAGTGATTACGACAGTGCCGGGCACTAAGCCCGAGTCTATTATCCAGGCTTTAAATAAATTGTTGCCGAATAATCAAAGCCAACCCGAAGCTGCGCTGGAATTGAATGATTCGGAAGTGCAAATGGAGCGCGTCAAAGATCGTATTTACCGGTTCACTTCAAAGCTTCAAAGCTCTTATTTGGAGAATGCAGATGTTATGGATCTGGAAATTCCCGAGCTTCCCTTCCAGGAGAGAGTTATTGTTCAGGATCGAATTATCGGAACGATAACAATAGCTGTTATGGGTGTGGAATCCAAGGTTGGATCTACGCACTTTAGTATTTTGATATCCAATTATTTAAACCGGAAGGGGTATTCGGTAGCTATTGTTGAAGCTAACTCTTCGCAGGATTTTAGTTATATCGAGAGCGCCTATGAGGGCATTCGGGATTATACCAATCCCACCACGCAATTCAGTATAAATGGGGTAGTTTATTATAAAAGCACCGATAAGATCGATATGAGCTCACTGCTGGCAGCAGGCTATGATTATCTTATATTGGATATAGGCAGTTATGCTGAGAGCGAGTGGAGCGCTGAATTTTATCGCGCGAATGCTCAAATTCTAATCGGAGCGGGAAGCGAGTGGCGACAACCCAGAATCAAAGAGTTCCGGGACGCACACAAGAAGAGTGATCAATCCACTTGGTTCTACTGCATTCCATTCGTAGATCCGATAAGCATAGCAGATATCAGGAAAGAGCTCCCCGGTAATCTGGTTTATCGAATTCCTCCTCATGCTGATCCTTATAAAACCCAAGGAGAGACTGATTCGACCATTTCGAAATTACTAAAAAATTATTTGGGAGAAAAGAAGAAGGCTTCGACAAAAAACACTCTCTATTTAGTGATTATTGCTTGCTTGCTCCTGATAATTATTTTACTAGCGTTATTGTTTGTTAAATAATATTTGAGGTTTCCCTAAGCAGAGGTGTCTGCTAAGGGGAGCCTCTTTATTTTGTCCTTAAAATGCTCTTTTTTTACAAATACAAATCAGGGTCTTTAGAACCGAATATAATTAACTAAATTTAGATATAATAATTAAATTTCAACAAAAATCGACAGTTTCTGCAAAAAGCGTATGATATAATTTTCCTACATTGATAGGTATTTGGGTTCATCTTATTATTTGAAGGGAGTTAAGGTATGTCAAGAATACGACTGAGGCAGAAACAGCTTCTAACGGCCGGCGCCATTGGAGGAGCGATAATTCTGCTTATTTGCATAATTATTGGATATTTATATGTGAGCAATATTCAGAAGAAATATGTGCAGCGCATTAATGAAGTTGAAACCAAGCTAGCTGCGGCTGAAAAGCAGCTCAACGAGGAAAGAGTTAATGTGGCGATATTAAGCGATGATTTTAAGGCAGGGGATCTGATTACTGAGGAGGATATTGTCTCTGTTAGCGTTCCACGGAGTGTCGTTCCAGATAATGTTGTTCTGGAGAAAGATATCATAGGCAAATATTCCAAGATCGATCTAAAGAGGAACACACTAATCACCAATGCGATGCTGTTTGAGGAAGGGATCACGCCTAATGATTTGCGTAATCAAGAATTCAATCTGATTCAACTGCCGTTAAAACTGACAACAAGAGATTTTGTCGACATAAGGATCAAGTTTCCTACCGGACAGGATTACATTGTTCTTTCTAAGAAGAAGGTTGCTGATTTGAATAACGGTACAGTGTGGCACCAACTGAAGGAAGAAGAAATATTATTTATGTCCAGTGCTATCGTGGATGCATTTATTAATGATGCTACGATATACGCGCTTAGTTACGTAGATCCTTATATGCAAGAGAGGGCCCATGTTACGTATCCGCCAAATCCTAAAGTCCAGGAGTTGATTATGTCCAATCCTAATATTATTGGCATTGCGACCATGGCCATGGAACAGCGGAATCGGGAACGGCTGGAGCGCGATCTACAGGAAATGCCGGAGCAGGAGCGCCAGAAGTATATTAGCGGCAAGTCAAAGCTGGAGACGAACAACGCAAATACTTATCAGAATGACTACGATGCTTCTGGTACAACGGATTATACACAGGATAATCCACTATTGGATTCTTCATCAGATTCAGGGCAATCAACGTCATCACGGCCAGCATCTTCTACGACCTCCCGGTCGGAAGATATTTTTAAAGACCATATTGATAGTGTTTCTATAGAGGAGTAGATCAAAAGAAATGAAGCAAATATTATTTCTCGGCCATTATGACAAGACGGATATGATGTTCTACCTGGGGAAGCTGATTTCAATGGAACATAGCGTGCTCATTGCAGATGCAACGGAGTCAAAAAGATATGAATATGCGTATCCCAAACTGGATATAGAGGAGGATATTCACCAATATGATGGCTTTGATGTTATGGAGAACGTGCATAGTCCGACTCAGCTCAAAGAGCGTATCGCTGAGACAAGCTATGATTATGTCTTGATAGACATAGATCATTTAAAGAATATTCAGGAGTGGAGAAGTGATGATCCTCTATTTTTGGTAACGTCCTTGGATAATTCGGTATTGCAGAGGAATTGTCAAATGCTGAACGTCCTACTTGAACAGAGCGAAGCATCTGAGCTGAAGCCAATTACAAGAATCGTGCAGCGGGCAACGGATGCCTTTACTGAGGAATACTTGGATGAATTGCTAAATCATCTCCCCATTCAATGGCATGACACATTTGTGTATTACGTTGATGAGCGGGATAGTGCCCGAAAAATACATAATCAGTTCAGCAATCAGATTTCGATGAGCAAATTGTCTGGAGAATATAAATCGGTATTAAAGCAAATGGCGTCTGCTATTTTGGAAATCGATGACAAAGAGGCCGGAAGGTTGTGGAAGCGTACCGAGAGGAGGAGAAAGTAAGTGGCACAGATATCCTTTTGGGGAGTGCAGCATGGGTTGGGAGTCACAAGCAATACAGCAGCGATAGCCGCAGTGATCGGGCTGGAATATGATCTGAGAACATTAATCTCACAGCCGCAATGGTCTGACTCTACGCTGGAACGATCATTTTATAAAACCATTAATCAGTATAATAGGCAGTTTATCGATGTATCAGGGTCAGGCATGGATGCGCTGGAGCGAGCTGTCCGAAGCAATAAGCTGGAGAGGGAAACGATTAAGAACCATTCCCTGCTGATTGAAAGAAATAGATTGGACTTGCTTAGCGGTACCGAGAAGTCGGATAAGCTGCGATTCGAAAGCTCGAACGATGTATTGGAAATAATATTCGACAAGGCCCAGGATTATTATGACACGCTGCTGCTTGATGTGCATAGCGGTGTTAATAGTCCCGTAATTTTAAATACCTTGGCAAATTCCGATCTTATCGTCGTTTGTCTCAATCAAAACATAAATGTTCTTGAGAAGTATTTTGATGAGAAATGCAGAATTTGGCCGGAAGCATTGGACAAGGTGCCGCACATTCTATTAATTGGACAGTATGATCACGATTCTAAATATAAAATTAGGAATATAGCGAATAAGTATAAATACAAAGGGAAAATAGCATCTATCCCCTATAACAGCGGCTTCCGGGATCATGTCAACGATGGCGATGTGAAGGGCTTCTTTGTTAAGAATCGGTTTGTACCCAAGCATCATAAGAATTACAAGTTCATACAAGAAGTGCGCAAGGTAAGTGAATTGATTCTTACAGAAATAGGAGTTCATGCGAAGACAAAGTACATGGAAGGAAGGGCCTTATAAGATGGGGATGTCCTACACCCTCAATTTTATCGTGATCATCATTATATTGATCATACTGGTTGTGTACCTCTTCGTGGTGCTGAATCGGAAGCCGAATCAGGAACAGATCAAGATCACGGATGGAGATAGGAGAAGATTCGAGCTGGATTCCATTCTACAGTATGTCAAGGTGACCATTAATGACTTTGTAAACAGCAGCTTGCTGGATATGGGGCTTTCAGGGGAAGAGTATGCGCGACGGCAAGCCATTGTTGCAGAACTGAGAAGTGCGATGAAGAATGCAACAAACGGCGATATCCAGGAGAAAATATACTTGAAGCAATACATTTACGACCTGTTGGATCGAAGCTATAAGCTGGATGAGCATAATATTAACTACATTATTCCGTTTGAAGATCCTGATCAACTGACGGATCAGGATAAATTTGAAATTTTACTCCACTTGTATAAGAAGAAGCATGGCTTTCAAGCCTTGACTCAATTAATTGATAAATACCAGCTTGACCGGCCGAAGCAAATTATCGAAGACGGCAAGGTTGATTCCTACATTATTACAGGCGAAGAAATTCGGAGCATCTATCAGCGCGAGGCCCGGAATAGCTTGGAATATACGGACAAGCTGAGTATTATCGTTCAACGTATTTATGGGGCTTACAAAGGATTTGGAGTCATTGATGAGATACGAGACATGGCCATTGATGGAGTATCGGGAGGGGTATCAGGCATTCCTACGGCGATGCAAATCATCGAGGATGAGATAGAGCTTATGCAGGGGATGAAGAATTCCCGTCACCCCGGTTATCAGAGTGTGTGGATATTTTTCCGGGGGAAATCGATTCATTTGCCGTTTCTCAGTTTTGGCTCGGATATTGAGCTGAAGAGGGTATGTCAGAATATTTATAAATACGATAACCCGGGGCAGCTTACGGAAACGAATGGGTTCAAAGTCAATGAAATGAAAGACGGCTCGCGGGTTGTCGTCGTAAGGCCTCCCTTTTCAGAAAGCTGGGCCTTCTTCGTCCGGAAATTTGATCTACCCAATATGAATCTGGACAGTCTTGTCTCCGATAGATCAGGACGTCATTCAGAGCTTCCCCGGGAAATGATCAAGCATTTGATGAGGGGAGCGCAGGTAACCGCGTTTACTGGTCCGCAGGGCTCGGGGAAAACTTCGCTAGTCATGGCGTCTGTTAAATACATATATGCTACTTTAACTTTACGGATACAGGAAATGACGTTTGAGCTTCATTTAAGACGACTATACCCGGAACGGAACTCTCTAGCTTTTCGGGAGACGGACAGTATCTCTGGTCAAGCTGGGCTCGACTTGCAGAAGAAGACGGACGGAGCCGTTAATATTCTGGGCGAGGTAGCGACCGATCCGGTGGCAGCCTGGATGATTCAGATGTCTCAGGTGGCAAGCTTATTCACCATTTTTACGCATCATGCAACTACAGTCCGTGAATTGGTATGGTCGCTGCGAAATTCCTTGCTCAAGACGGGAGTGTTCCAGAATGAGCGCATTGCCGAGGAGCAGGTAGTCCATGCCGTGAAATGGGATATTCATATGCGCAAGGAAACCGACGGAAGAAGATATATCGAACGCATTACGGAGATTATTCCTGTAACGTACGAGTCGGATGTATTGGAAGGTGATGCGCTGTCTTCTACTGCAGACAGCATAGAGAGCAAGCTTGATGCTTTGGTTGAGCTGCACAGAGAGGCTTATCGCCGCAGCAGCGGGCGTGTGTGGACGTCACGCAACATTATTGAATATCGTGATGGTGAATATGTTGCCGTTGCCCCGATATCCCAACAGAAAATTGACAGTATGATGTTTCATATGAGCTCTGATGATCGTCTGCAATTCCAGGCATTCCTAGACCGCTATTGGGGGGGATCGCCATGAATAAATGGTTTTGGGTGCTGGTCATTTGCGGGTCGGCAATCTTAGTATCGGGATTATTTCTGGTCTTTGCCATTCTTAAAGAGCGAAAGAGAAGGAAGAACTTCGGCAGCGTATGGACAACCGGACAGAACTCCAGGAGGGCCACTCCACCGAAATTATTGATTTTCTATCAAAAATCCTACATGTTTCTTCAGCGGATTCCCGTCATTCGCGGACAAATTTTGCGTATACGCAAGCGGTTAACAGCTATTAATACATACGATGAATATACGCTTCGCAAAGAAACGATGAGAATTACCTATCTTACTCTAGGTTCATCCTTCCTGGGGATTCTGATATTGGCAGTAGTCAGCAGAAGCTGGATAGCTGTGTTCTTCGGGGTATTGATTGCCATCATCATGAATGAATTATTTATAGATATATTTGTTAATCGGGTAGAGGACAGGCTGCTCAAACAGTTTTCTCGCTTCTTGGAGGATAACCGCCATTACTATCAAGAGGTGCGTATGGTAGATGAGGCGATTTATCAGGCAGCGCAGGCTTCGCCTCAGGATATTAAGCTCCAGGTCGAGAAGATTTATGATATTTTGACATCCCATGAACCGCATAAAGGGCTCGAAGGCTATTATGCCGTTGCGCCTAATCGTTATTTAAAGGTGTTTGCGGGAATCTCGCATTTGATTATGGAATATGGCGACCGTATGGTGGACAAGGGCTCCATGTACTTGAATTCAATCAACAAGCTCGTTCAGGAAATTAGATATGACCTGTTGAGGAGGCAGAGGCTGCGCTACCGACTTGGGGGACTGACGATGATCGCTATAGCCCCCATTCTGCTATCTTTTCCGTTGGTGCGCTGGGCAGAGAGCTATTTCCCAATTACGAAAGATTTCTATACCAGTAAGATGGGGATTATTATTCGATTGGTAATTTACGGCGTATCGGCGCTTAGTTATGTTCTTATTCGCAAGCTGTCTGAGAATGACGAGGCTAAGTACGTTCCTAAAGGGCCTAGAAGGCAATGGGAAAAGCAGGTGTACAGCTGGCCGATTGTCCGGTGGTTTGTGGATCGATTGGTTCCGGGGATGCAGACTCGCAAGCATTACAGATTGAACATGCTGCTTAAAGAAGCGAATTCGCCATTTATTTTGGAATGGTTCTATATTCATAGAATTGCCGTTAGTACTGCAGGATTCGTTGGCGTAATTATTCTGGCCGTTATTCTCCACATTACTACAGTATTTCATGTATATAACAGTCCGACTAAAGAGCAGACCACGATTCTCGGCTACATGAATGAGACCGAGCTGAGCAGAGCTGAGGAATTAACGAGATTTGACAATCAAATTATAAGAGAGGTGAAGGCGGAGGCACGAACCAATAGGGAAAGCATAAAAACCGTGATTGAACAAAAATCAGACAAGTCGCTCAGTGATGTTGAAATGAATGCAGCTATTATGCGAGTTGAAGGGAAAATGACTCTCATTAATAATGAATTCTTCAAATGGTGGGAGCTGCTCATTGCCATAGCGGTTGGCGGGGCGGGTTATTATTTGCCTGTATGGATACTTCAATTTCAGCGCAAGCTGCGGGCCATGGAAATGCAGAACGAAGTAGACCAATTTCATGTCTTAATTTCGATATTGTCAGAGTTTGAGCGAATGTCGGTGGAGACGATTCTAGAATGGATGGAACGATATGGGATCATCTTCAGGCCAGCGCTCCAGCGTGCGCTGCTTACCTTTGACAGCGGCTCCGAGGCTGCTTTGAAGACGCTAATGGATGAAGCTCCCTTCGAATCTTTTGTCAGAATTATCAAGAGATTGCATCAGGCTATTGAGAAGATTTCGATTCGCGAAGCCTTTGATGATTTAGAAATGGAGCAGGAATACTACGCGGAGCAGAAGAAGGAGCGGCTGGAGCGGCTAATCCGCCAAAAGGCTTCCTGGGGGAAAATGATCGGGTGGACACCGGGAGCATTATTAATAGGACTCTATCTGGTATTTCCGTTCCTCTATATGTCCTTCGGACAGCTCGGTGAATTATCAAAACAAATACAAACTATTTAATTTAAAGGAGATGTTTAAAGATGGAAGAAAATACAGGCGTCGGTATACGAGTCGCGGCAGGGATATTCCTGACGATTATGCTAATTACGATTGTAGTTATTATTACGATATCCTCACAGGATGCCGCTAAGCAGGGCCAGACGAAAATGGCCTCGATTACAACGCAGTTGTCTGACACGGAGTTTAATACGTATAACAATACTACTCTATCCGGCAGTCAGGTGCTGAATGCGGTTCGCCAGTATATGAATTTGGAGCAGTTTGGGATTCGAGTAGTGACTGGGAAGCAGAAAGCTGCTGGCAATAATGTTGGGACGTTCTATGGCAATACTTTTGTTTATGAAGGGGATGACAAGGGCTCCATTAATTCTGATTATAAAAATGTTGACTTAACTATACCTGAGAATCAGAGATATCCGGAGTATATTAATCCGAGCGGTAAATTTAGAGCGACTATTGTGAGAGATAAGAACAATATGATCCGCGGCATAGAGTTTGTTCAGGAATGAATCATGGCTTGCGTACGATGGTATAGAGGGCAGGGATTAAAAGATGGTGGATAACCTCGAGAAAACTATATTCGTTGCTGCCGAAATATTCCTGTTCATCGTTGCCTTTATATTCGCTCTTAACGGTATTCATGCTCAGGAGGCCGCTTTCGAAGCGGCCAGAAAATCCATGGAGCAGGAGGAACGTCGTCTGTACACCAGCCTTCAGCTCAACAGCAATGAGACCTATACGGGGGCAGAAGTCATACAGAGCTTATATCAGATTCCTCAGCTGGGGGTTAATATCCAGGTTGGAGGCCAATATTTCTCCAAGTACAATGATCCGGAGACGATCAATATTTCTGGAATTGATCCGTACAAGGTGTACGATGTAGCTTACATCCGGGATAGTCAGGGTATTCTGTTAACCATTATTTTTACATAGAGGGTGAGTACGTGGAAGGATCATTATCTAAAATAATGGCGATATTTATTGCAGTAGCCCTGCTATTCGGGTATCCGCTCTACCAGCAAGCTCAGCGACAGGACGAACTCTCGCAAATGGTCGTTCACAATGCGGTTACGGAGTTTGTCGATGCAGTGCGGACGAAGGGATATATCACTCCGCGTATGTATCTGGAGCTGAATCGCAAGCTAGGGGCGACCGGTAATCAATACGATATTCAAATGGAGCATTTGCATAAGCGGTACAATCCGGTTTATTTTGATCCCGCCAATCCGGCTACCTTTGAAGGCAGCTTTGATATTTATTTTAATGGTCACTACACGGAAGAGATCATGGCGGCATTGTTCCCAAATAATACGGAGCCTTTGGATAGCAGGAAGCGTATTTATCCCGTCTCTACAGGGGATGCAGCAGCGACTCGGCCGGATCCCATGGTTGCGGGGGACTTTTTTCGCGTGAAGGTGCGAAATGTAAATCGTACCATGGCTGTGATTTTGCAGGACTTTTTTACAAATGGGAATACTGGCAGCAACACCAAGGTGTATGTTACCTACGGGGGAATGATTATTAATGAAGATTACTAATTGGGCGATTCTATTCGTTTGTATCATTCTCCCCTTCTACTTAGTTATGGATTTGCGAACCGCCCATTTGAAGACCGTTCAGACTCTGAACCATCAATATACCGTGGCTTTAAGGACTGCGGTACAGGACGCGGGAGTCGTTCTGAATGCGAATGAGCTGCAGGAATTTGAGGCCGAATACGAATCTGAGAAATATTTTAAAGTAAATAAGGAATTGGCTGTAGAGACCTTCTTCCGAACGATGTACCTGAACTTTGAGGTAGATGGGGATCGAATCAGGGAAGGGGCGCTAGCCGCCTATATTCCAGCGATTATTGTTATGGACTATGACGGCTATCATATTTATGCGGTTTCTGAATATCGGGATGCTGAGGGGCAGATCGTATACAAGCACTTATGGCGGCCGAAGAAGCCATATGCTTATTCCGACGCATCCGGGAACATTATTAACTTTACGCTGGATGGATATGTCCGAGCCTATGAAGCTGCTTCTGGAGAATGGCTAAGGGGATTCCAGCATGAACTGCAGCACAAAACGTATATTTCCTTGTTAAATGATGCTCAGGGTTTTGAAGCGATGAGAAGGAGCACGATCATTAAGCGAATCCAGGAGGATTTGGCTTATTTTATTAACGAGCATAATGAGCACGCTATCCGCAACGGGATTCACTATACCTTTAAACTGCCAAGCATACCGCAAGAGGAATGGGTTAATACGATCAATGATATCGGCATTCTTGCTTTTGTTCAGGGGATTCCTGTGGGTGATCAGTTCTACAACAATTATGCCTTCGGAGGAGGACGGCTGGTTAAGAAAACGGTGATATATGGAGGGATCGATGAAGCTACAGGATTCAAATATTATTACCAAGAGGGCTGCGGGTATTCCTATCGCATAGAAGAAACCTTTGACAGCAGGAAGGATGCGGCGGAGGCCGGATATTTTCCGAAGGAATGTGTGCGATAGACAGTTAATTAGCGTAGGATTGCATACCTCTGATGATTAACCCATGGAAAGGCAATTAATCGATTGACGCCTAAATTACATACAGTGACAAAGTTTCTCAGAAATAAAGTTAATAACAGGAAAGAAAGGTGCTTATAAGATGAAAAAATGGATAACTGTCTTGTTAGTTGGTGCTTTAGCCTTTTCTACTTTTCAATTCGCAGAGACTGTAGAGGCTGCTAGTAGTTCTGTTATTACCGTCTTGGTCGATGCACGAAAGGTAAAATTTCAAGGTGGCGATCCGGTCATGGAGAACAATCGGGTTCAGGTGCCGCTTCGTGGGATCGGAGAAGCACTGGGGGCAAAGGTAGACTTCAGCGAAAAAAACGTAACCTATTTGAAGGGCGAGAAATCGATCGTTCTAACATTAGGAAGTAAGGTGGCCGTGGTCGATGGCCAAAATGTAACGATGGATACGGCAGCCAAAGCAGTAAAGGGACGCACCTATGTTCCGTTGCGGTTTGTTAGCGAGAACCTGGGTGAATCAGTGAGCTGGGATCAGGTGGGAAATTGGGTATGGATTGGAGAGAAGGAGATTCCAACCTTAGAGGAAGCTGGCTTGAAAACAGTGAGTATTGATCCGTATAAAAAATGGTTTGTGAACGATGAAGATCTTCTGCAAAGTCCTGGAGGGGATATAACTTATGAAAAGGTATTGAACTTTGGCATTACTGATTTACCCTTTAAGCACTCACGCGATATTTATAGCGTAGAACTATTTACAGAGCTTAAATACAAAGTTACGTATCTAAAAGTACGTTCTAAGACGAATACAAGGGGAGGCAACCTCTTCTACCTTACCAAAAAAACAGATATTCGATTTCGTCATCCGGTAGCTGAAATGTCTATAGATAACGGCGACGGAACAAAATACAGCTTTTATAGTGTTTGGTCTGCAGCTGATAAAACACTGTATGATATAGTCGATCAGAGGCCTTTAGAGATTAGTGATATTGAATACATTGGTTTTTACGGGGGCACACAAGACTATATCCCTCTCATGGTAAATCCATGGAAAGGCAATTAATCGATAAATGCCTAAATTACATACGGATGACAAAGTTTTCAGAAAGAAAACTAACATCATGAATTATTAAAGAAAGGTGCTTATAAGATGAAGAAATTGATGACTGTCTTTTTGCTGGGTGCTGTAGCCTTTTTCACTTTTCAATTCGCAGAGACTGTAGAGGCTGCTAGTAGTTCTGTTATTACCGTCTTGGTCGATGCACGAAAGGTAAAATTTCAAGGTGGCGATCCGGTCATGGAGAACAATCGGGTTCAGGTGCCGCTTCGTGGGATCGGAGAAGCACTGGGGGCAAAGGTAGACTTCAGCGAAAAAACCGTAACCTATTTAAAGGGCGAGAAGTCGATCGCTCTTACATTAGGAAGCAAAGTAGCTGTTGTCGATGGTCAAAATGTAACGATGGATACGGCAGCTAAAGCAGTAAAGGGACGCACCTATGTTCCGTTACGGTTTGTTAGCGAGAACCTGGGTGAATCAGTGAGCTGGGATCAGGTGGGAAATTGGGTATGGATTGGAGAGAAGGAGATTCCAACCTTAGAGGAAGCTGGCTTGAAAACAGTGAGTATTGATCCATATTTAAAGTGGTTTAAGGATAAAGAAAACCTTCTGAAAAGTCCGCGGAAAGATATAACTTATGAGAAGGTGTTGATATTTAAAGAAACAGATTTACCCACCAAGCTTCTAATGGACACTTATAGTATTGAACCATTTACTGATCCTAAAACCAAGGTCACTTTTCTAAAAGTAAGATCTAAGACGAATTCCACAGCCGGCAACTTATTTTACCTTACGGAAAAAATGGACATACGATATCGTAATGAAGAAGCTGAAAGGACTATCGATAACGGCGATGGTACAAAATATAACTTTTATAGAATTTGGTCAGCAGCTGATAAAACAATACATGGAATCATTGATCAAGACCCTCTAGAATTAAGCAATATTCGTTATATAGGATTTCGTGGTGGAGACTATGACTATATTCCTTTTATGATTAACTCCTGGCAAGGAAAATAACATTATGGGCAGGAAATTAAAACGATTTATATTGTTATATTTGGTAGGTATCCTTGTAATTTCATTGATCCCCATCGGGATAAGTGAAGCTAGTGCAGTGACAGAGATTACCCCTCTTAAGTACCATAAAGATAGAAATTATCGCTATTTTGTCGGTATGTTTTACTACGATATGTGGAAGGATAGCGCGGGGAACTGGACAGATGGCGGAAGACAGCCGAACAAAGGAATGCGTGGGGAGGCGTCTTTCACGTATAGATTCCAGTTTCCCAACCGGAAAATTAAAGATGTTGAAGCTCGTATTTACACATCAGGAGATCCGAGGGTGTATTTTGAGAATTCGAGATCAGACAGATATGATGAATATATATCCAGCATAAGCACGGGTACCTCTGATTCAGATATTAAACCTTTTTCCAAGCAGGGGATCGGAACGGATACGACGACTATACCAATAACATTAAATATGCTGTTGGATGCAAGTAGACCCGAAAACATCAAGAATCAGCAATGTCCTACTTGCGCACCTAACGTAGAAGCTTATCGCATTTACCTTCCTATTCTTTTTAAAATCGAATTGGCAACACAACTCAACGTCAAATACTTTACAGTTAACGGTCAGCCACTCGACGTGTTTACACCGCGGTTAAATGAAGAAATGACTGTAGGAACTCATTATGAGTTTATCCCACCAACAAATGATCGATATGAATACGTGGGGTATAAAAAGACTACCATGGATGGCGATCCAGGTGGAGATATAATTGAGCGAAATCCGGATTCTTTTACTTACAACGGTTCACATGAAAAATATACATTGTTTATGTATTACAAGTTAAAAGGTAGCGAAGATAAACCACCGGGATTTGACTGTACCACGCCTTCGCCGGGGCAGACGATGGCAGGGGAGGATTTTTACCCCGATGTCAGTGCAGTGATTAAGGCCGATTCCCGGTGGAATGAAGCATTTAATGTGCTTGATGGGATACCGACAACGGAAAGCTTGTATGGTAATGTGTGGGCCAAAGAGTATCTGCACTTATATGAGTATCAGGAAATGAACGGGACATGCACCTTTACGGTGAATGTAACAGTTATGCCGCCGCCTCCCGAACCGGGAGAAGAAGCGGGGGAGGAGCCGGAAGGTTCTGTCGTTCAGGTAGTCGTGGATAAAGAATATTCATTTTGGACGATCCAGCAGGTAGAAGTATACAAAATTGAAGAATCGGATTTGTGGAATTATGCTTTTGACGGAAATGGAATTCGCATTAGGCCTGTCGGGTATTATGAGCCTTATTATGCTACAGCCGAGACCCATGCCTATGAGCCTTCGCCGATACCTGAGGATATTCAGGTGAGCTTTGACGGTGATCCAGAGGAGGCGGCCCGCAACGCGGTTAGTGTCAGAGTGAGCAATGATACATTTACGTTCAATGGTCAGACCCTGATGGATGGAATGGAAACGGAGGAAAGCGGCCCTATTCCGTATCCTATCCCCATGGCCCCCATGATCGGGGACAATGTGCTATATAGCCCGGGTCATGTAATTCCGATGACCAAAACAAATAAAGCGTATCAGCCTAGCAGCGGAGCGATATATTACGTTCAGGTCAACGGATATGCAGAACTAAGCTACCCGATATACGGCATTAATGACGTAACGGTTCATACGCCAGTAGTTATTTATCCGGATGTCTCCGACGACAGGGAGCATAATCAAAAAACGAGGCCAGCTGCCAGAAGGTCTGCAATCATTCTTGACCGGCCGTTTACGATTGAAATGCCCAATAGTGGACAGCATACGAATTATCTCGGATACGGCTATCGCAATTATTTGAAATACATTGGCAGCAAACAGGTGCGTTTCCCTTTTGATGTCTATGACGGAACGCAAACCCGCTTCTATCCGAAGAATACGTGGATTGAAGTCGAGAAATCCCAGGAATCCTTTACCTTCTTCCTGCCTGTATGGGTTGACGAAGGATTCTACGACGTAGAGTTCCGGACGATCGCACATAATGCTCCTTACGATGCAAGTCATCAAACGAACGCAAACCTGGATTTGACGCACCATATTGCGTATGACACGGTACCGGTGGACGCAATAGGCCGAGTCTATGATTTTCGGATTACAGATATCGCGGATTACAACTGGGAGAGTGTTTTTCGGGAAGCCAAAGGAAGCGTAACTCCCACGGGGGCGGCCTACTGGGTTGAACTGAACGACATTGATGGAAATCCCAGAGGAAATACGCAGCGGTATACGCTGCCGATCCGTCTTGGCAGTCATCCGTTTTATAAGAATGTGTCGATCAAGACAGGTTATCATTTTAAGTTCGATTTTAAAACCAAAGGCAATATGATGGATCAGTTGGACGGTGTGAGAATAACGCCTACGTTCTATTTTGTTACAAATGACGGTAGAACGAGAGTTCCTGTAGATCTCTACTATCATACGAATACGAAAAATTTTATCAAGGTTGGATCCGCCGACGATAAAGTAGAGCGATACGTTATACTAAACCACAGGCTGCGGAATGTATCTGCTACAGAACTCACCGATACGGCGAGTTACAAGTATGATCATTACTGGGGAGCTGGGCTGGACGCTGCTAGTAAGTCGCAGTATATCGATAAGTACATTCATAAATATACTCAGCAGAAAACACCTGTAGGCTGGTTCCGCCTGCTTGTCCTGCCAGAGCAATTACGGACATTTATTGGGCCGAAAACCACCTATTTAGGACAGTCCATCCCGGCTTCGGTTGATCGTGTACGAACGAATGTATCCGTTCAGAAATGGTATGGTGAATATAGTCTGCCTGCAGCGCCTTATGTCGTGCAAAAAGACGTGAACATCGCCGAATGGGGCAGGCGAAATGGCGGATTAAACGATAAATCCCCTATTTTTCTGAAAAATGGATACATTATCGTGAATTTTAATATTGAGACAATTCAGGATGGAGACATAGATTATCCGCATCTGCAGTACATCCATGCTCCCGCTATGCAGCCCACTGGAAGTCAGTGGGAATTAGAAGGGTATCAGGAGATTGTTCGTGATTCGTATGGTTACCCGTTTCAATTGCAGCAAGGTGATGTGGTGTTCTATCATGCGAACAAGTCTTCAAGGGATGATTTCCACTCTACCGTTCCGCATTAATGAGAATAGGGAGAGTTGGCCCTAGTTATTAATGAGCTAAAAATAGAAAATGAACGAAAAACAATAGATCTTATCTACAGGATGGGATCTATTGTTGCTTTATAATTACAGCTCAGGATCACCACCCAAAATAATGGTATCATTGTGTTATAAAATACCAAATATACGAAAAGGTGAGAATATGAAGAAGCAACGAATGCTGCTGTTAATTTTTCTTTCTATATTGGTTGTGCTGGTAGGAGGCTGTAAGAGCAAGGAAGAACTGAAGAAGGAAGAGGAAATCCGGGCAAGGGCTGAGCAGGTAGCGTTAAAGCATTTTAAGGAAAATTATAATGTTGATGTCGTTTTTACGGAAATAACCTTAGACCTGCTTATATAAATACTACAATAAGTTTTCAGGGGCATATTGAGGGGATGGAGGATGAGAAAATCTATATTCTTATAGACTATACTACATATGAAGTAAGCGTTGCGAGTGTACCGGAGAATACTGAATAGCTGGATTGCCGTCCGGTTAGACAATGAGTTTAGATCTTAGGAGAAGAAATTCATGGGAAGTTAATAGATGAGAAGTGGTGATCGTATGAAGGGACAAAGAATGCTGCTGTTCATATTTCTTTCTATATTGGTTCTTTTAGTAGGAGGCTGTAAGGGCAAGGAAGAGTTGAAAAGAGAAGAAGAAATTCGTGCCAAGGCGGAGCAGGTAGCCCTGACTTATTTTAAGGAAAAATACAATGTAAATGTTGTTTTTACAGAGTATAGCATCAGGCCTTCTTATATAAATACTACTATATGGTTTGATGGGTACATAGAAGGAAAGTTAGATGAGAAGTTGAATATCATTATTGATTATGTTACTTATGATGTAAATAATGCAGGCATACCGAAAAAATACATGAATAATCAGAAATTTAAAAGTAGAATTTCAAGTAATATGGCCGAATTGCTGTCCGATTAGAAAATCGAGTTTAGATCTTAGGAGAAGAAATTCATGGGAAATTAAGAGGCTTACCAGAGGAATATTTCAATTCTACAGGGATTGAGAAAGAGTAGAATAAAGGTAGGGAAAATATAAAGGATAGGTTTAAAATAATATCTATCCTTTATATTTATTTTCATTTCATGGATTCGTCTAAATACCTCATTCGTTCAATATAACGGATTAGCTCATCTCTTCGGGCCTCAAACCGAGAATTCCAGGTAGATAAATCACTAAAGAAGGAGCTCATCTGTTTACGCATCTCGTCGCCAGCCATTCCCTTCCAGCCGTATAGCTGACCATAGACGTTCCTCAAATAGCATTCATCTTGTCGGAGCTTTTGCATCACTTGATTTAGCTTTCGTTCTGCTTGCAATAATTCATCAAGCTCTATAAGGATTCTTCCTGACATATGTATAGCCTCCTGTGTTCTTAAAAAGGGCTAGCCTCGATCCGCTTGAATGAAGTCATCCGCTTTCTTATTAATGAACTGAGCGATACGGTCTGCGGTAGTGGCATACCAGCGGATGAACTGGTTCAATTCGGAAATGGTGTTATGTACAATGGGCTCTAGAGAACGACTGCGGCTAGATCCGAGAAGGCTTTGAATTGTTCTCAAAGTTCCAGGAAGCTCTCGTTGAAATTCCTGGACATTAAGTTTGATTTTGCTGCTGGCCTCTTTAAGAGCTTCGGGCTGTAGTTCAATGGTTGATCCAGCTAAAAGTGCCATGCTAGAGAAAAATTTGTTGGAATAGGCTTGAAACATATCGAGAGTGCCATTTCTTAATTTCTCCCAAGCGACTATAGCGCCGATATAGTTATTCCAGCGCGGAGATCCTTGAATCGGTTCACCTGTCAGTCTATCTATTAGAGTATTATTGATATTTCCATCGGAATCAAAAGTGAAGTTCTCTAGGGAATGAAAAGATAGCCGATCGTCACTACCCATAAATGAAAAAGCTACCCTCATAAAATGCCCAGGTCCCCACTGACCGGGTATATACCACACTTTTCCTCCAATGACTGTTGGATATTTTATAGAATAATATGCTTCGTTAGCAGATTGAAAATCTGAATTGACATAGTATGTAGAGCCGACATGGCGTTTATACTCCCCTAATGCTCCGGCACCGACGGAGTCGCTAGGGTGGACGTAATTTATGACTTGTTTATCATATTCACCGTTATTGAGCTTCTCAAGTTGTTCGTCAGTTAGCAAATTAGTGACACTGGGAGCGCTGAAGGTAACTCCCTGTATATCATTATTTACTGCGACATACTGTGTAAGTGCTCCTCCTAATGAATGACCGGTAGAGGTAATTTCCGCGGTAGGATAATGCTTTTTTACAGCATCATACAATTCTTGTGCTTGATAGAACTGATTGGCTCTATAATTCATATCTGCCTCTAAAGAATATAATAAAAAATTTTTAAGACTAGGCTCATGCTGCTTCTTTAGTTCTTTGAACCTTCCCCGAACAATATCATTCAAGTCTGTGTCAAAGTCGCCAAGTCGGTTTAAAGTCTGATCCAAGCCGCCCCATTGGGGCTCTGTTCCGCGGAAGCCAATGACAACTTGATTGTTCTTCTCATTGTAGAATACAGTCGCATCAAATCCTCGAGAGCCATGAAGAACGGCTCCTTCTGGTTCAACGACTTCCCAGCCATGAAGTTTGGTATCACGTTGAACAGTTTTATTTTTTTTATATGAGGCTTCTGATATTTCTTTATATACTTCATCACTAATATAAGCCAAAGCTCCTCCTCCTTTATACTTAATTATCAATTGATAGTATAATAGTATTATATTATAAATTCCAAATAAATGAAGGGATGAGAAAATGAAGGGTATGAGGATATTTCTGATAGTATGTCTTTCTATATTAATTCTTCTAGTAGGGGGTTGTAAAAGTAAAGAAGAACTGAAGCGGGAAGAGGAAATTCGAGTAAAGGCGGAGCAGGTGGGGGTGAATCATTTTAAAGAAAAATATAATGTTGATGTGGTATTTACAGGGTATGATATTATGCCTTCTTATATAAGTAGTACTATCTACTTTGAAGGTCATATAAAAGGTGAAAAAGATAAAGAAATCGACATTTTTATAAGCTATATTACATACGAGGTGAGCAGTGCGGGTATTCCAAAGGAATATATGAATAGTCAGAGGGTAGAAGATGAAGCTTCAAGTAACGCATCGGAATTGCCGTCTGATTAGAAGCTCAGGAGCAACTTTCTTGGAAATTATAGAGGTGATAATGTGAAGAGTCCGAGGATATTATTGATTGTATTTTTTTCCATATTGATTGTGCTAGTAGGAGGATGTAAAAGTAAAGAAGAACTGAGGCGGGAAGAGGAAATTCGAGTAAAGGCGGAGCAGGTGGGGGTGAATCATTTTAAAGAAAATTATAATGTTGATGTGGTATTTTTGGAGTATGATATTATGCCATCTTTTGTAAGCAGTACTGTGTGGTTTAAAGGGTACATAGAAGGAAAAAAAGACAAAGAAGTGAGTATTTATATAAGTTACATTACATTTGAAGTAAGTACTGCTAGTATACCTAGGGAATACATGATTAATCAGTGATTTGAAAATAGAAATTTAAGCGGGGCGCTGGGCATAATCTATTGAATAAAAATTCAGGAGAACAATTTCTAAGTGAATAAAGAGGTGCGCAAGTGAAAAATACAAAAATATTAGTCTTCTTATTTTTTTCCTTATTAATTGTGCTAGTGGGAGGCTGTAAGGGCAAGGAAGAACTGAAGCGGGAAGAGGAAATTCGAGCAAAGGCAGAGCAAGTAGCGTTAAAGCATTTTAAGGAAAATTATAATGTTGATGTGGTATTTACGGAATATAATATTCGCCCATCTTATGTTAGCAGCACTATTTTTTTTAGAGGACATATAGAGGGCAAGGAAGATGAAAAGATACACATATTCATAAGCTATATTACATACGAGGTAAGCAGTGCGGGTATTCCAAAGGAATATATGAATAGTCAGAGGGCAGATAGGTGATTTTAAGATATAAATTCAAGTACCTTGCAAATAATGCGAGGTTTTTTTATTTGTATAAAATAAAATAATTAGTAACTTTCAACAATAATCGACAATTTTTTCAAAAGTGACATGGTATAATCGGCCTATATTCTAACTTTTTACCGGGTATTTGGAAATAGTTCTGTTATCACGCTTATAACAGCAAGAGTATAGGAAAGTGAGTGGTTAGTCTATGTCATATTTCTTCTACCGAAGGTCGCCGCGAATAATCAAAGAGCAGACCAGGGAACCTGTAGAATTGGTTCGCCCTCCATCGGTTCCTCAGGCCCCATCGTTGAACCTGATATCAATTATGGTTCCGATTATGGTTACGGTTGCCGGGGCTACGGCGATGATTGCTTTTTACAATAGCAGGGGGAATAATCAATTCGTTATCGTTCAGATGATTTCCCTATGCACGATGGTTGCTTCCTATTTCATTCCGGTACTGGTACATTTTCAGCAGAAGAGCAAGCATCGTAAAGATTTGAAGAGACGAACCCAGAAATATGAAGCTCATTTGGAAGAGCAGCGGGAGAAGCTTCAGAACTGGAAGAATGAATTGGTGCTCGATTGGCATCAAACCCATCTTGAACCACAATTTTGTACCCAATTAATGCTGGAGCGAAGCTCCTCGATTTGGGAGAGAATCCCTCAGGATGCGGATTTTATGAAGATACGGGTAGGAATCGGCACTGTCCCAAGCGGATTCGAAATCAATGTCCCGAAGCAGGAAGGACTGGATAAGGATCCGTTGGTGGAGAAGGCGGAAGAACTTGCGGAACGCTTCTCAACGATCACGAATGTCCCGGCCCTTATGGATATGAATAAATACCGTGTGATCGGTCTGGTTGGTGAGGAAGAGGATTTAAATATGTTCTGCAGGTCAGTCATAACTCAAATATCAACCCATCACGCACCCGATGAAGTGAAGATTACCGCCTTTCTAAATCAACTGCAATCACCAAATTGGAGTTGGCTCCGGTGGCTTCCTCACACTTGGGATGATAATAGAAGTAAACGCTATATTTTTCAGGAGCGAAGCTATCAGCCACAATTATTGGAGCAGCTATTCACTATACTTCAAAGACGCTCATGGGTTGAAGAGAAAGAGAAGGCGCTGCCCTTCTATCTCTGCTTCATATCTTATATAGAAATGCTTGAGCATGAACCCTTGCTGCCTTTGCTCCTTAAGCAGTCTGACGATATTGGCGCTTGTACAGTGGTGCTGGCATCGAGAAGAGACTTCCTGCCTAAGGAGTGCCAGTTGGTTGTTGAGCTAAAAGGAACAGAAGGAATTATGCGCTCCACGAATGTAACGGGAGGCTCTTCGGATAATACATATGCTAAACCCAAGGATGCTGTCCCCTATGTCCAGCCGTTTCAATCGGACAGCATGACATTGTTCCAAGTGGATAGCTATGCCAGGGGCATTGCGCCTTATCGTATTAAAAGTAACTCCGCAGATGAAATTGTAAATGTACTGACTTTATTTGAACTATTCGAAATTGATGTAGTTCATGAAATCGATGTGTCAAGCAAATGGGAACAGAGCCGGTATCCGAATACGCTGCCATTCCCCGTTGGAGTTCGAGGGGGGAAGAAGCCCGTAATTCTAAATCTTCACGATAAAATTGAGCGCAAGGGACACGGTCCGCACGGACTAATGGCTGGCACAACAGGCTCTGGCAAGAGTGAAGTCATACAATCGATGATCGCTTCGCTCGCCGTGCACTATCATCCGCATGACGTTGCTCTTATGCTGATTGATTATAAAGGAGGCGGAATGTCCAACACCTTTGCGGACTTGCCTCACGTCATTGCAACGATCACCAACCTGGAAGAGGAAGGATTGATTGAACGCTCCAAAGTTTCCTTGAAGGCAGAGCTAAAACGCAGACAAAGACTGTTTGTTTCCGCCGGGAATGTACAGCATATCGATGAATATTATCGAACCGAGTGGCGAGAGCGGGAGCCATTGCCGCATCTTTTTATAGTTATTGATGAATTTGCCCAGCTAAAAAAGGATCAGCCGGAATTCATGAGCGAGCTTGTCAGTATTGCCGCCATTGGAAGAACGCTGGGAGTTCACTTGCTCTTGGCTACGCAAAAGCCCGGAGGAGTAGTAGATGATAAGATCTGGAGCAACTCCAGGTATCGTGTATGTTTGAGGGTTCAGGATGAAGGCGATAGTCGAGAAATGCTAAAAATTCCTGATGCGGCCTATATTACTAATCCAGGACGCGGTTATTTGCAGGTTGGCAGCAATGAAGTGTTTGAATCTGTTCAATTTGCCTGGAGCGGGGCACCGTACCGGCCAGGCGAGGATGCGAAGCAAAGCGATAATCAAATTTTCGAGATCAAGCTTGATGGCAGCCGCAGCAAGCTTGTGGACCCCTTAGAAATTATTCCGCAAGTACGGGCGGAAGAACGGGGAATTGAGCTGAAGCAGCTTAGTGTGCTGACACAATATATTGCCAAAGAGGCTGAGAGTCAAGGTATCCATCGTTTGCCTGGACCGTGGCTTCCTCCGCTTCCAGCCGAACTTGTCCTGGACGATTTGCCGGATGCAGCGGTTGAGACTCGTACATTGTTGAACCCTAAAGTAGGCCTTGTTGATGATGTAGGCAATCAGACGCAATTCCCGCTGCATATTGATCTCGAATCGGGGCACTGGATTATATATGGCATGCCGGGAACAGGGAAAACGACGTTCATTCAAACGTTTCTTTATGCCCTTGCATTGGGAAATACTCCAGAGGATGTCCATGTTTATGCGCTTGATTTTGGCCGTATGCTCAAGGACTATCATCTGCTGCCTCATGTGGGGGATGTTATTCAGGATGACCAAGAGGAGAAAATTGAGCGATTAATAGGATTGCTGGAGGAACAGATCAGATATCGAAAAGTATTGTTTGCCGAAACAGGGGTTAAGTCAAGGGTCGCTTATTGTGACGATACCGGAGAGCAATTACCTGCGATTCTTGTCGTTATTGATGGATATCTAAGCTTTAAAAATCAGTTTGAGAAAGCTCATGAAAGAATAGAAGTTATCATGCGGGAAGGTGCGAGTCTTGGGATATATTTTGCGATTACAGTGAATCGGGTATCGGATATTGCGGATCGAGTTAGAAGCAATTTCCCCAACGCCATCTCCTTTCAGCTATCTGATGCGGGGGATTACCATTATACGGTCGGCCGTCTATCCAGTATTCCTGGGCAGCTGCCGGAAGGACGCGGCTTTGTGAAAGGAGCCCTCCCGCCTTTTGAATTCCAGACGGCGCTTTCCGTGGAAGCACCTAGCGAGTCGGCTAGAGCCAAGAAGCTTAGAGAGATTTTTCTAACTTTAGATGAAGGCTGGAAAGGCTATAAGCCATCTCCAGTGAGAACCTTGCCTGAAATGATTTCATTGCAGGAATTCTGGGGAAGAAGCTCGGAGTATTCCTCCGAACAATTTCCAATCGCCCTCAGAGTGGATGATCTTAAGCCATTTGTCTGGAACCTCGTTGATGGCCCTTTCTTTACGATTGCCGGTCGTGCGGAAGGTGGAAAGACCTCGTTGCTTACTACAATTGGGATCATGGCATCGCAATACCGCAATTCCGAGGAGCTTGAGTTATATTTGTGTGATTTTAGACGCTCATCTCCGGGGGTAAGCGCACTTAAGTCATTAGCTCATACGAGAGGCTATGCATCGGACGATAGAAGTCTGGAGGAGATGCTTCAGACAATTCGAAATGAAGTAGAAAAACGAGTTTCGGACACGGCCTCTGCTGAAGGAAAGCCTACGCTTATGCTTTTAATGGATGATGCGGATATTACGGCTAAACGAATCTCGGGATCTTTTGCAGTAACAGAGCATTTGGAGTACCTGACTCGTTACGGCCAGGAGAGTGGCTTGGTGATCGTTATTGCTGGGCAGGCAAGCGACCTGCACCAAAACTGGGACTCATGGATGAAAGAGATTAAATCCTCCCAAGTTGGGTGGCTTCTTGGTACAACCGATATTTCTGATGCCCAATTGTTCAATGTTAAGATTCCATATGAGCAAAGCAATAAAATTCTTCCAGCAGGAGAAGGATACTATATTAGAAGAAAGATAGAGCGGATTAAAGCTGTGCACTCGTTTGGCCATGGTATTAATTTGCTGGAGAATCAGATTGAAGAGGTAAATAAGTCTTGGGAAAATAGTCTTGTTTAGTGTGAAAATGTAAGAAAATGTATTGAAGAGAAACGGGTTTTTTAGTACTATTATATTAGTTTGTTAACATTTTCTATATTAGGAGGAATATCTATGTCACGTATTTTAATTACACCAGAGGAATTAGATAGAATTGCTTCGCAGTTTCAGAACGGAGCTAACTCTAGTAAGGATCTGTCTGACCGATTGAATTCAGCAATTCAATCCATGCAGGGCCAATGGGACGGGATGACGCAGCAGCGCTTCTTCCAAAGATATGAGACAGATAAGAAAAACATGCTGACATACATACAAATGCTGACAGACGTTTCGACAGAGCTCAAAAATATTGCAGATCGCTTTAGACAAGCAGACCAACAAGGTTAGCAAGGAGAATTGGTTAGGGGCTAGGCTAAGTAATGACTTATTACTGGCCTGGCCTTTGATGTATAAAGGAATAAATAATGAGGAGAAAATCAACGTGAATTATCAAGTCCGGGCCACCGAGAATACCCCCGCACTAATCATCTACCTGTTGGACATCAGCGGTTCTATGACACTGGAGTTTGAAGGGCGCAGACGAATGGACATCATTAACGAGGCCTTAAAGACGGCGATTCGACAAATTGTATATCGTTCGACCAAAGGCACATCGTTATCACCGCGGTATCGTATTTCTATCTTGGCCTATAGTGATGAAGTCTACGATTTGCTTGATGGAGTGAAGTCCATTGATCGTATTGCCAACCGTGGGAATTTGCCGCAATTGTATCCAAAACGTTTCACAGATACAGCCAAAGCCTTCAGGCAGGCTGAGAAAATCCTTCTTTCGGAGCTTCCTCATATGACACATTGCCCTGCGCCTATTATTTGCCATATGACGGATGGTGTTTATACCGGTGAGGATCCAGAGCCAATTGCTCGCCGGATTATGGATATGTCGGTTCCAGACGGGAATGTATTAGTTGAGAATATCTTTATGACCGATGAAGCTGTCCAAGACAAAGTGAAGGATGTCAAGACATGGAAGGGCATCCTGCCTGATACGTTTACGCCGGATCCATATTCGGAAAAGTTAAAGAGAATGTCCTCGGTTATCCCTGAAAGCTATCGCGAACTAATGATGGAATCAGCTTACTCTATCCAAAAAGGGGCATTAATGATGCTTCCAGGAACAAGTGCTGACCTTATAGCCTTAGGTTTTCAGATGTCTGCTTCAACCCCAATTAAATAACAAAAGGTGAGTTTATGGATCGAACGATAATGACAGTAATTATAGATTCCACCGGTGAAACGAAGGATTTGGATTTACCTAGCCATGTGCCGTTAATAGAGCTGGTAGATCCTATACTGCGTGGAATCAGCCAGGGGGCGCCTCTGAATTACAGTTTGGATCAGTTGGATTTCTTAATCAGCGATGGGAGCCAGCAATGGCAGAAGGTATCTGGAGATAGTACCTTGAACGAACTAAAGGTGTTGGAAGGATACTATTTAAGATTAGAGAAAGTCCAGTCCTTCTCAACTGCCTCGGAAGCGCAGGATATGATGAAGAGCGATAAAATATCGTTGTTCTAGCATTTATAAATATAAAGGGAGTAATCCTTGTGTTTAAACCCGAAATAAATTTGAAGCTCCATATAAGAGAACAAGTATTCAGCATGGCAGAACACCCGACTTTTCCCGGGATTCCTTACGGTCAGGAAGGAAGGCAAGGCACCGTGTATAAACTCTTAAATGAGGACGGCGGGCAAGATGCGGCTATGAAGGTCTTTCGGCCTTCCTTCAGACACCCGTCCTTGGTTAAAACTTCAGAGAAGATGCTCGGTATATCCGACTTCAAGGGCTTTCGTGTATGTGATAGACAAGTACTGAGCCCCCAGCTAGAGATGGAGCTGCTAAGCCAATATCCTGAACTATTATACAGTGTGATTATGCCTTGGATCGATGGGGATACATGGTGTGAAGTTATTCAAGAGAGAAGAGAATTAAAGGAAGAGCAATGCAGACATCTGGCAATATCGCTTGCCGAGATACTTTCAGGTATGGAGCAGCGAGGGCTTGCCCACACGGACTTATCTTCGTCAAACCTAATGGTTTCTGGCTATCAGGAGGAGAAGCTGAGCGAGATTTGTGTAGAGCTTCTGGATTTGGAAGATCTGTATATGACCGGAATCGAGGAGCCCGATCATTTGCCTGAGGGGATGAACGGGTATATGGCAACGTATGCTCGGAAGGATTCAGTATGGGGGCCCGATAGTGATCGCTTTGCCGGAGGCATCCTCATTGCAGAAATGTTGGCTTGGTCAAGCCCGGAAATTAGAAATCTTAGCTGGGGAGAGAGCTATTTTGATCCTGACGAAATTCAACAAGAATGCAATCGATTTGAACTCATGCAACAGACCATCGAGAGGCTGTACGGCTACGAGACAGCTGGGTTATTCGTTAGACTTTGGCGGTCGGAGCAGCTTCAGCAATGCCCTTCGTTTGGCGAATGGCTTATTGTCCTTTCTTCTATTGACTTAGAAGCAGAGCTCGATCAGCCCGTGGAAGAGCTGAGGGAGGATGTGGCTAATGAAGTCCAAGGCTCGCAAGAGTCGGAAGCGATTCAAGTTAATCCATTCCCCGACGATAAGCTGGAGGAATCACTTCGAAAGGCGAGAGAGCTTGAAGAGGGAGGTCAATTGAGCGCTGCCCTATGGGAGTATGGCAAATTGATTTCATATTTTCCAGAAGCCTCTTCCCTGCGCAGGGAAATTGAAATTGTCATGTCATCGGTACAGCAATCCATTGATGAATCTCTAGAGACAGAGGCCAAAGATACCTTGAAAGTAAGGGATATTTTGCGGAAGGAACAGATTACTGAGCCTGAGAATCTGTATCGCAATGTGTGGATAGTTACTTTAATTCTGTCTGTGGTATTTATCCTAATTTCATTGGTATTTTATATATTCAAGAATATTTAGGGGACGTGATGAATTGTCACAGAGTGAAGCGGTCTACCGACTTACATCGCAAGAGTTCTTCTTTCTGACTGAAATGCTGGGACTTCAAGGGGTTGCTGGGTTTGAGGATCCTTTTCGCGGCTATTTAGTTGACGAAATCGAAGAGCAATTTAATCAAATCAGGCCTGGCCTAGTATCTAAAGGATATCTTATTCCGGGCAATGATCCTGAATCATATGAAATCGAAGATGTGCTGGGAATATGTATTGCTGTCTGCGGAGCTTCGGATGCTGTACAAGTCAAGAAGTTTATTGCGGGCTCTGGAAGCTATGACGCATTCTTGTATTTTATGCCGAATCTGGTCGTCGAGATGGCGGTTGATGAAGAGGGCAGTATAGTTCTTAGTCCGGTAGCCAATGCGGAGATTTCCTTTGAATGGCTGTTCCGCTTTTTTCCGCTAACCTTACGGTCTGAGAGGCAATGTGAGCTGCAGTTGAAGGATTGCAGTTGGAATAAGTGGAACGCTTTGACCTCTAAGGAAAGAGCAGCACTCTTAGAAGAGAAGGATTGTCCGGAAGATGAGCTGCAGCCGCTTGTTGCTGCATTTGAGAATGCGGGCCGCTCAGGCTCTATGGTGTTCTGGAATAGGCAAGGGTATAAATGGTACACCGAAAGCTATCATTATGTGCAGAGAGAGCAAGAGTTGTATTTGATCTCGGAAATCGGCATTGAAGAAATAAATATTCAGGCTTACAACCCTGAAGTTATTCTGGATGGTTTGAATCGTTTTGGGGCTAACTTCGATCTGGGTGTGGAAGTTGAGGGAGGAGGATAAGCATGGGAAAACGCATCAAGATTGAACCGGAGCAAATTAAAAAGATTGGTGATCGATTTCTTGCCTGCAGTGAGCAGAATTTAAACATGTCCAAGGAATTAAAAGCTTTAATTGATGGTTTGGGCGGAGATTGGGAGGGAAATTCAAGAGAGCGCTTCTATTCGTCCTATCAGGATGCCCATAAGCAATTGGAGAGCGTGTCTACTTTGCTGAAAGACGTTGGGGATGAGCTGAATGCAATCTCCGAGAGATTCAGACAAGTAGATATGAATACATATTAGGGGGAGTGACCAATGCCGATTCGAGCTGATGTCTATGAGCTTCAAAGAATAGCCAGGCAAGTAAGATCAGGCAGCCAGTTATTAAATAATGAGGCTCGAGGACTGAACGAACGAGTATCCACGATGAATTGGAAGGGTTACGCCTATCAGCGCTTTATACAGGGATTTCGTGAGACCCACCTAAAGCTGGGACGAACAGCAGCTCAAATGGACGGATTTGCAAATTCGCTTGAACGGATTGCAGAGGCCTTTCGCCAGGCTGATATGGAAGAGGATCGTAGAAGAGAAGAACAGGCTAGGCGTGAGCGTGAAGCAGCAATTGCCCGTGCTAATGCAAGTCGAAAGAAATAAGGAGGGAGCGGCTTGAGAATAGAGGTGGAAATTCCTAGCCTGAAACAAACAGGCAGAGAGTTGAAGAGAACTGCTAATGAATTAGAAAGCATGCAGTCAAGCCTTCAGCGATCCATGAGCAGGCTTACTCTCGAGAGCCGGAGCCGTTCTGATGTCGATAGCACTTTCCGGCAAATTGATCAGAGGCTTACGGAGATAAGGCGTGAGCTTGAGGAACTCTCACGACAATCTACTACTAAAGGCGAGCAATTTAGTGAAGCAGACGGCAAGGGACGTTCATTCACACAAAGTAAGGCCTGGAAGTTCATCAAAACTGGTACAAGCATGGCATTGGATTTTGTACCGGTTGTAGGCAATGCCAAAGGTATTATTGAAGCTGTAATCGGGCGAGATCTGATTACGGGTGAGAAGCTGGCTCCTTGGGAGAGGGGATTAGCCGTTCTAGGGCCTCTGGGGAAAGGTACACGGAATGCAGCGAAGCTGGTGAAATTTGCCGATGAGGCCGTGGATGGAATTAGTGTGCTTGCCCGAAACAGCGATACGGTTGCAGATGCTGTGAAGCAAGGCGAACGGGCAGTGGATGCGGCTGCCGATGCGAAAACCGCGACCAAGCAAGCAACAGAGACCGCTGGCCATGTCAAGGGCGGCGATGAGGTTGCATCGGCAATGAACCGCAGCGACAGCGTCTCTCAGGCTGGTAAAACAGGTGATCGTGCGGCTAATACTGCCGAGGAGTTGACGTCAGCTAAACAGGTCTCTGCAGCTGAAGGCAGTATACAAGGGATGAATCGTGCAGGAAAGAATATAGATGCTGCTCACGGATCGGATCAAGCGATAGCTGCGGCCGTCGGGGCAGGAGCTGGTGGTACGGCTGCAGCAGCAGCTTCGCTGGCGAGCAAAGGAAACAAGACAGCCACAGCGGCTAAAGAGGCTCCAACGAGTAAAGGAGGCTCGAATTCTCTCGAAGCGGGACAACACGGCGGGGGTGGAGGTACATCTGCCTCCAAGTCTAAAACGGATAGTTCAACGATGGATAACAGCAATCGAAATACGGAGAGCTGTGTGGAGGATCCAATTCATACTGCAACAGGACAGCAATTTATTGTTCACCCTGCTCTTAAGTTGTATGGTGCGGGGATATGGCAGTTTGAGCTGTACTACCATTCAGGTTTGCTTCAGGCCAGCGAGCTAGGAACTGCCTGGACGCATAATTATGCTATGAAATTGGAAGAGACGGGCCCGAATGGTACGGATACTAGGAGAGCTATCACCGTTTGGCGCAATGCGAGCCATTACAATGTGTTCTATCAGGAAGCTGATGGAGTATTCCGGGGCGGAGATATCGACTCCAAGTGGAATGAACTGTATTTAACGGATAAGGGCTACGAATTGCGAACCAGAGATCGAGAGAGTTTCTATTTTAATCATGACGGAAGATTCGAGCAGCATCGCAACCGTGATGGTTTTCTGCTCCAAGCCTTGTATGATGATGGACGCCTTATTAGCTTGAAAGATGCAGTTACTGGCAGAGCATTGAACTTTCTGTATAATAACGCAGGTTTGCTAGAGCGCGTGTATGATCATGCCAGGGAAATTGAGTTTACTTATAATGAGTCTCGCCATTTAACACAGTTTCTCGATCCGAATGGGCACTGCTCACAGCTGACTTATGATAAGGATGGGCGGATCATCACTTTAATGGTTGCTGGAGAAATTCAGTTCATTAATACATTTGATTCAGAGCATCGAATCATCGCTCAGGAAGACGGTAAAGGAGCCATTTCCCGTTTGAGCTATGATACTGACAGCAAGCCGGGTTATACGATTACGACCTTGATTGATGCTTTGGGGCACGAACGACAATTTGTTCATGATACAAACCATTTATTAATTGAGATCACAGAACCGGATGGCACCAAGCGTGAATACACTTATAACGAATGGGGACAAGAGACAGCACGGATAAATGCGATGGGTGAGAAGATAACCAGAGAGTATGACCCGCAAGGTCGTCTCGTTGCAATCATCGATCCGTCAGGCAGCCGTACTTCATACACTTATAATAGCAAGCACCTGGTGGTACAGGAGATTGATGCATTAGGCGGGGTTACGGCTTATGAGTATGACGAGCAGGACCGTTTGCTTTCGGTTACTCGCCCGGACAGCACTTTCAGCAAATATACTTACGATTCGAAGGGGCTGCGAATTGCTTATCAGGACTTCTCCGGAGCCGTCACGAAATATCACTACCAGGATACTGGAGAGCTGTCGGGAATAGAAGATGCTGAGGGAAGAATGTTTACAGTTGCTCATGACGATGCGGGACGAGTGAATGACATTCAGGATCCGCTAGGAGGGCAAACCAAACGGCTATACGACGCCAACGATAACTTGGTGATGGTGACCGATCCAATCGGGAGGACTTGGAGCTTTGCTTATGATGCCAATGATCATTTGATTGAAGAGAAGAAGCCATCCGGAGCGACAATTAAATATACCTATAATGCCGCCGGACAGATGGAGTCGACGGAGGATGCCTTGGGGCATACGGACAGATATACATACGATAATGAAGGGCGCCTTGTAGAACATACGAACTCCATTGGAGCCACAACACGGCTTGTTTACGACAGCGTTGGCCGATTGTCGACGGTTACCGATCCGTTAGGCCGTGAATTGGCTTATACGTATGACAAAGCGGGCAGATTATTGTCTGTGGTCGATGCGGAAGGACAGCAGATCCAAGCTTTAACCTATGATATGAATGGAAACCCTGTAGCAGTAACCAATGCTCTGGGACACACGACGCATCGACGATTTAATGCCCTGCGCCAGCTGATTGAGGAGAAGGACGCCCTTGGACGTCAGACAGAGCTTGTTTATGATGCTGCTCATCGTGTCAGTGCGGTGATAGAAGAGCATACAGCTCGCTATGAGCAATCCTTTGATGCCATGGATCGCCTGGCGTCTTATATGGATTCCAATGGGAATCGCACGATGCTTCGCTATGATCAGACGGGGCTTCTAGTTGAAGAGAAGAATGCTGCTGAAATGAGCCTGGTCAATAGCTATGATGAGCGGGGTTGGCTCATAAACCGCAGCAATGCTCGAGGCCAGAACACGGAATATCGTTATGATGCCGCTGGACAGGTAGTAGAGGTTAAAGATGAAGCTGGTCAAATCTCTCTAGAGTATGATTTGGATGGACGGGTGATTTCTGCTGCCGAAGGCAGCGATCAGGCCGAGCGAAGCTATGATTTGATGGGGAGATTGATCGAATCCCGCGATCCATGGGGCCATCGGATTCGTTATAGCTATGATGCCCTGGGACAACTGACTCATTTGACTTATCCAGATGGGAAAATAGTGGAATACCGCTACAACGCTGCAGGTGAATTAAGTGAGGTCAAGGACTGGCGCGGTCGTCTAACCCGGTACAAATATGACGATAACGGACGTGTTATAAATACTGTGCGTCCTAATGGAAGCACTGAACAGCGAAGCTATGATGCGGCTGGCCAGCTTCTTCGCATAAAAGATGCATCAGCCCAAGGCGTGATGCTGCAGGATCTTCGATACGTCTATAATGAAATCGGCCAAATCATAATGGAGGATGAACGGCAGTATACCTATGATAACCTTCGAAGATTAAGAAGCGGATCGTGGCCGGGACGCCGATTCCATTACACCTATGACTTAGGCGGAAATATTACCGAAAGCGGCGATAGTTCATCGGACGTCAAATTGAACATGTCCTACGGTTCAGACAATCGTCTTGCTAAAGTTGGAATCTTCCCCGTTGAGATGGATCGGGATGGCAACCTGCTCTACATGACCGACGGCGAAATCATGGAAGCCTACGAATATGACGCCCGCAACCGCTTGTGCGCAGCAGGCAAAGCGAGATATCGATATAACTGGAAGGGTGACCGAATCTCCCTAACCTGGAGGGGGACAACCACCCGCTACGTCATCGACGATCGTACCGAGCTAAGTCAAGTGCTTATGGAGCTTCATGAGGATGGGACTCCGAAGGCCTTCTATGTATATGGTCATGGCCTGATTGGCCGGGAGGATGAAGCCGGGAATTACTTGAGTTACCACAGCGATCTTCGCGGAAGCACGACGCTGCTAACCGATGAACATGGCCGGGTAAGAGATCGCTACACTTATGATCCATATGGCAAGATTGAAAGCCACGAAGGAGACACCCGTCAGCCCTTCCAGTATAATGGAAGAGACGGAGTCATGACAGACCCGAACGGGCTGTATTACATGCGTGCCCGTTACTACCATCCGGTGCTAAAGCGGTTCCTGAACCGTGATGTTATCCGCGGAGACCTGCAGGATGGCCAAACCTTTAACCGCTATGCCTACGTAAACGGCGATCCGGTTCGCTATATTGATCCTCTGGGATTGATGAAGCAGGACTGTCCGAGGGCGGGTAAGGGTGACACGAATCCTTCAAAACCTGCTATGTCATTTGAGGAGGCACTTGAGAAACTAAATGAATCAAACTTGAGACCGGGACAAACTGTAATATCAAAGAGTCGAGTAATGGAAATAGTTGATAATTACGACCCGATAAAAGCACAAAGTAGCATTTTTAGTAATGGAAAAACCTCCTACCTTGTTGAAGGTCATCACACGACAGTTGCGAGCGTAATGTTTGGAAGAGGCAATAGCTTTAATATGAACTACCCTACTTTACAGATTCCTTCAGCAACTAATGTTTACTGGACGAAAAAATGGTATGAGTTTTGGAAAACATCAATAAAAGTCCTAGATTAGCTTGTAGATGATTGATGGGTTAGTCTTGATTAAAAAAGTCTATCCTATCAATCATCGGCTATTATATTTATTTAAGGAGAAAGGACATTGACCAAAAACACGATTTACGGAGAAATCCTATATGTTGGGTTTGTAGCGGAAAAAGGTAGGGTATTCAGTCGGATAGGGAAATATTCATATAGGAGAATATTAAGGAAACACGCCTTTTTTTGGCAAAGTGTGATTTGGAGAATGATTGATGGTGCATATACAGAGGAAGACGAGCAATTAATAGATGACTTCATTGATCTTTGTCAAACCCAAAAAGAGATTGGAAAATTTTATTGTCCACAATCAAAGTCCTTTGCGGAAATTAAGCAACGAATCCAATTAGGTATGAGACAAGCTGATAATAACAAAGAGGATATAATAATCCTAAGTTTTATGAATGAATTGGTGTTGGAGTTAATAGCATTGCTAAAACCCAAAATCATGATTAATAGAGATAAAGTGCATTTAACAATTAGAGCTCTGCACAACCTACCTAAGTATTTTTTGCATGGATCGGAGACGTTCATATATCAAATATCAAATGCTGGTGCTAATTTTCAGGATACGATAGCATATTCGATTAGCAATATGGATGAATCCATGAAAAAAAGATATATACAAATATACAATGAATTGATTGAACCTTGATTGGCCTCGTGCCTTTCAAGGTTTTTTCTATTTAATTCTTCGTGGGCTATTATTCAACAAATTTACCCAACAACAACAAAATACGACAAACTTCTCGAACACCAAATGGTATGATTATACTATATTTCTTAATGCAAGTGCCTGTCGAACTATATCTTTATGGGTGGGCCATGGGAAATATGCAATATGTAACTCATCTATTATGAAGAATAGGAGCGTACATAACATGAAGAAATGGATGGTTGGAAGGTTTACTATAGTTTTAGTGACAGCCCTCTTGGTTGGGGTGACGAGTGTTTCTCAGGATAAGGCTGGAGCCAATACGGCAACTACGGCTTCTAAGCAGGAAGCTGCATTGCCAGCGGCTTTGCCCATTGCGAATCAGCCTGTTCAGCGGGGGGAATTCCTTAAGCTGGTTGTTGCCGCACTGGAGCTGCCTCTAGAGGAAGCCGCGGGTTCCGGGTATGAGGTTTATGCTAAGGCGGCACGCGATCATCAATTATATGTTGAGACGGACTTTCCAAGCTCATCCCAATCGCTGAGCAAGCCTATTACCCGCAAGGAGGTCGCTAGAGTGATTGTGCGGGCAACGGGAGGGAATACGCAAGAAGACGATAAGTGGATGTATCTGGCTACCAAATCAGGCTTGCTCACGGGGCTGGGCAAGGGGGAGCTTGGCGAGGACAAGACCATAACTCAGGCCCAGGCTGACAAAATTATGGAACGTATCCGGACGTTAAATGCAGGAGGGCAGTTAAAAGCTGACAAGTATGCAGTCTCCAGTGCCGAGCTAGTCTGGCATAAGACGAATATATTTACCGTTATGCCAGAAATTTTTGTCACTAGAGAGGAACATTATAAGGGGAAGACCATAGAGGACTTGTGGCGTGAGGATTTAATGGTCATTGAATCGAAGAATGGCCTATATAAGGGACAATTGGATGCGCTTATCGCTATTGATTTAGAGGATCCCAATGACCCGAATTTAAAGCTGCTTGATCCAATCCAGGAGTATAAGATTGATTTTAACGGAGCCAGAATAAATAATGTACCTGTGGACAACTATCCCATTACAGATTGGAAGAAAAGCTACGTACTTCTATTCAAGGGAAGAACAATATACAACAAAGATAAAACAAAATTTGCTACGTATCAGCACGGGCCGTTAACTTCCATTCATGGAATAGAACCGCCTGATTATCAATTGTTTCGAGAAAAGAAGGTCTTGAATCAAGCTGCCAGTCTTTATCGCAAAGAAGCTAACGATGTGGAAGCTTATATTATACCCAAAGAAGGGTGGATTCAGGAGAAAAATAGACAAATATTTATTGCTATTAAGACACCGGCATTATCTGAATGGGTTGGTGGAATCCAAAATGTATTAATTAGAGTTGACGGCCCTAAATATATTAAGGACTAGTATTCTATATGTCAGATTATTCGAAACGAATATTCAGGGTCGGGATTGCTGGTATGTTGACAGCAGCTATACTGTCCGTTTCAATTCCAGATATTCCTGCAGTCAGAGCTGCGGGAAATCAGGTCATAACGAAGTCAATTCCTTACCACCTTTCTGGAAACGATAAGATGACAGGCGGCGGAATCTTGTATACGCGCTTTGATTCCATGGAGGTAAATTTTAATGAGGATGCCGGTGCTAATAATAAAATATTAAAAATTGAATTTATTAAGGGTAATGAGGTTATTGATACAGTTGAAGTGAATGACCGGTATTATCGAGGGAAAATTACATTTTCCGGCGAAGCTGATCTAGTACAATCCCTAGCCAATACCCCAATCGCAGGGGGATATTTTGCTTGGCAGCGCGGAGCCTCTCAGGTAGGCTGGACTCCCGGGGCTTCAACCTCAGGTTATAAATTTATAGGTACCGCGAATCCTAAGATCAACCCTACAGGACTGCATGAGTACCCGGGAGTTGTAGTGGAATTGGAGACTACTTTTAGCAGGAAAGAATCCTTTAAAAGCGAAAAATATGGGATTTCGGTTTCTAGTAATGTGGTCGATAACCGAAGGAGCATTATTGACAGCCTAAATGATGGAACAGCAGTACGGGTTAATAACAGAGATAATGTTCAATACCCCAAGCCAAATCGACCAGGTGAATTCTATTTTGGCAAAAATGATGAGTCGACGGTAATGAAGCAGGTTATATATCCTGACCTAAATGGTAATAAAGATTATGCCGACTTAAATCAGGCTAAAGTAATATTTACACAACGGCATTATAATGCACTTCACTTTCATAAGCTTCCCGCAGGCAACGCGGCAATGTTATTTTTCTTGGCCAATTATGAATATGATATTGTGTCTTATACGTACAGGTATCCCGAGAAAATGAAAATTTATTATGAAGGGGATTCCCCGGATGATATCGAATCGAGCTCGGAGTGCACTGAACCTGTTCCCGGCCAAGCTTTGAAAGACGAGGTTATGATCCCTTATGCTGATGGGGTAATCAAAGCAGATCGGAGAGGGAATGAACCGTTTGATGTTATTATGGGGATTCCAACCTCGGAGAGTCTGTATGGAAATGCCTTCACTGAAGAGTACTTATATAAGAACCAATTTGTTGAAATGAGCGGGATATGCACTTATAACGTAACTGTGAAAAAGACCTTCCATTTAACATGGTATCCTCCTGCCCCTGAAGGTGCGACTGCGCCGCCTGGGCCTATGACGGCTCAGGAAGAGATTGTTAGGCAGTATACGATCGAACGACCCTATTCTTATTGGGTTATTGATAATTTGGAAGTGTATGAAATCAAGGAAGCTGCACTATGGAATTATGCATTTGAAGGAAACGGCATTCGAATTGAGCCGACCTATTACACTCCCCCGGATTTTTCAACCGAAATTACGGGGAAATTTAAAGCCCCTCCGTTGCCTGATACCATAATAGCTCCACCCGAGAGTCGCAGCGGAGGACAGGAACCTCCGGATTTGTCGGGCGAAGAACTGCTGTCTGAAGCGGAGGCGGCAATACCAAATGTTACAGTTCAGAACGATACCTTCTATTTTAACGGAGCAATCATTATGGACGGCATAGAAGTGGAAGAGGTTGGCCCATCGCCAGGAAGCATTCCTGCGCCAAGAACGATTGGGGAGAATGTGCTATATAGCCCAGGGAATATCATCCCGATTAGCAAAACGAACAAGGCTTATCAACAAAGCACAGGAGCCATTTATTATGGGATTATGAGCGGCAATATTAATGGAGGGGCTGATATAAGTTTTCCTATTTATGGAATAAACCCCATAACCGTACATACCCCTGTGGTAAATTACTCTTCTGTATCGGATGATCAAGCGCATAATCAGAAGACGAATCCCAATGAGAATCGCTCGGCCTTGATCCTCGAGCGTCCTTTCAAAATTCGAATGCCGACGTGGGGGCAGCATTTAGATGAGTGGAGTTATCCGGGCTATGGAGATCGAGATTATGCAAAGTACTATCGAATTAAGCAGGTTCTGTTTCCGTTCGATGTATACAATGAGAATAAGACCCAGTTTATTCCGAAGCGAACCTGGATTGATATTCCCGTAAATCAGGTGGAGACCACCTTTTTCTTGCCAGTTTGGGTGGATGAAGGCCATTACCAAGTTTATTTTCGAAATATTGCAGAAAATGCGCCAGGCACCAGATACGAGGATATTCCATATGAGCAGGACGCCAACTTAAACTTAATAAATCATGTCGCTGTCGATGAAGTATCTGTTGATGTCATTGGACGACTTTATGATTTTCACATTACAGATATTGCGGATTTCAATTGGGAAAAGGTATTCCGCGTATCCAAAGGCAGCAGTAATCCCACCGGCGTCTCTTATTGGGTTGGCACTAGAGATATTGACGGGCAGCCCCGCGGCAACAGCATGCCGTTTACACTATTGATTCGTCCGGGCAGCCACCCGCTGCAAGGCTACAAGAATGTCTCTATAAAGACGGGGTACCATTTTAAATTCGATTTAAAGACAAAGGGAAATATGTTCGGAGAGCGGGATGGAGTTGTGATCACCCCTACATTTTATTTCGTAAGCCAGGATGGTAAGGTTCGCGAGAAGGTAGATCTATATTACCGCACGAACGAGAAACCATTTGTCAAAATTGGCTCCAGGGACGACCAAGCTTATCGATACGTCATCCTAAATGAACGTCTGCGCAATGTGCCCGTGGAGGCTCTGACGGATACGGCATTGTACAAATATGATCATTATAATGGTTTAGGACAGAATCTGTCTCGAAATCAATACGTTGATTTGTATTTGAATAAGACGACAAAGCAAAAGACACCTGTTGGCAGCTATAGCAGGATGGCTTTGCCGGAACAGCTTCGAACTTTTATCGGGCCTAAAACCAAATATTTGAACCACGATTTGCCATCCTCTGTAGATGCTCAGCGGGCAAACGCATCTATTCAACAGTGGTACGGTGAGTACAGTCTGCCTGCGAATCCTTACATAGTCAAAGCAGGGCAATCTATTGAGGAGGCTCACCGGGTAAATGGCCGGCTGGATGACAAGTCACCTGTGTTCTTGCAGAACAGATATAGGAATGGATACATCGTCGTTAATTTTAATATAGTATCTGTTCGGGAGGGCGATGTGGATGCCCCTCATCTCCAATATATTCATGCGCCAATGATGAACAAATGGGAAGAAAATCAATGGCAGATGGAAGGCTTCCAAGAAAAAATTAAAGATGCCTACGGCCATGAATTCTCATTAACTCAGGGTGATGTGGTTTTCTATCACGCTAATAAATCCAGTCGAGATGATTTCAGCTCACAGGTTTCCCATTAATTTGATTCATGAACATTCAGAACAGGTCAAGCCAAGAAGCGCTTGACCTGTTCTATCGTTACAGTCCATATTATAGACATCAACAAAGATGGCCGGAAATGAGAAAGAAAGGAACATGCGGATGGACAATTTTTTTCGGGTAGAGGGCGCGCCTGATTTTGGAATGTTTTCGACTTCCCATCTCGTAGGGATTGGGGTGTTTCTACTGGTAATTGCAGCACTATTTGCGGGGAGAAAGCATATTGGATCCAGCGCGTTAGCTATGAAGGTGATTCGTTATGGCCTGCTTGGCTTGCTATTGTTATCTGAAATTGCTCTAAACTTTTGGTACGTGCTTGAGGGACAATGGGATATCACGGATACTCTGCCGCTGGAGCTGTGCAGTATATCTTTGCTGTTGTCCATTGTAATGCTGGTGACGAGAAATCGGCTGTTGTACCAGGTATTGTTTTTTGCCGGGATCGGCGGGGCATTGCAGGCATGGCTGACGCCGAGTTTGGACTTTGGGTATCCGCATTTTCGTTTTTTTCACTTTTTTATCGCGCATGGGGCAATCATTCTCGCTTCGCTCTATATGACCTGGATCGAACGCTATCGGCCGACATGGAAATCCATTGCCTGGACGATGCTGTTCCTGAATGTATTGGCCTTAGCTGTCGGCGCGCTGAATTATGCGATCGGTGCTAACTACATGTTCTTACGGTACAAGCCGAGCACGCCGTCCGTATTGGATATGTTTGGGCCGTATCCATATTATTTGTTGGCGGAGGAGCTTATTGCCCTCACGATGTTTATAATTATGTATGCGTTGTTCTTCTGGATTCCTGATTTGAGGAGAGAAGCAGCTAGACAGCCGGAGAATAAGAAGGAACTTACTAGATAGACCTAGCTGTGAATTAAGCTGGTATGAGCAGCGGTAGAGGCTAAGCCCTATTATGTTGACGCGTTAATTAATATGGGGTTCCTAACGGGTTCTCTTTTATAAGGTAATCGGGGGTTGAAACAGCTGCATCTCAACATGAAGAAATAGCTCCAATTAAAATATGTGGAATAGTCTCATAAAGGAGGAAGCTAAAATCATGTACGAAGCAGATGAATCCAAGGAGTTATCAGCCATCTCAGATCACTTGGACTACGGGCTAAGCATTGTGTTCATCGGCTTTAATCCTAGCATTCGTTCCGGGCAGGTCGGGCATCACTATGCCAATCCACGAAATAATTTTTGGCGCATATTACATAGCTCCGGGCTGACGCCTAGATTGTATCATGCCTTCGAGGACGGGGATCTGTTGAAGCTAGGGTATGGCTTTACGAATATCGTGGCGCGTCCGACGAAAGGGGCCGAGGATATTACTCGGAAAGAATATGCGGAAGGCCGTGAAACATTGCGTGCGAAGCTGGAGAAATATCGTCCGAGGGTGGCGTGCTTTGTCGGCAAAGGTGTCTATATAGAATATAGCCGCAAACCGCGAGTGGAATGGGGGTTCCAGGAGAGCCCTATAGTCGAAGGAATTCATGAATTCGTGGCTCCCTCTTCCAGTGGCCTGGTACGGATGCCGATGGCCGATATCGTGGAGATTTATACAAGGTTAAATGAGTTTACAATGGGGGGCTCTGCTCCTGAATAAGGGTCTATCGACTGGGATTGTTTTTGATATGCGTTTCAAAGGAATGCTTACTGTGCTGCTAGAACACGAGTTGAATCCCCAATTGGGAACTAGATCCAGTCTATCCCTTCCCCTCGACTCTTTCAAGGTGATATGCTATGATATAACCTTGATAACGTATTAACGAACTAAAGTATTTAAGGGCTGTGCGGACTAGACGGGGGAGGATCAATATGAAGAGAATTAGACTAGTTGTATTGGGATTAATTGTTGCAGTTATGATGGCTGCCTTAGTAGGATGCTCTGGAGGAGCAAAGGACGAGGGCAAGCTGGTAATCGGGGTTGACGATAAATTCGCGCCGATGGGATTCCGGGATGAGAAGAACGAGCTTGTCGGCTTTGACATTGATTTTGCGAAGGCGGTCGGCGAAGAAATGGGCATGGAAGTGACCTTCCAGCCGATTGATTGGAAAGCGAAGGAATCCGAGCTGAACAGCGGACGGATCGATCTCATTTGGAACGGATATACGATTACAGAAGAGCGTAAAGGTAAAGTTTTATTCACGAAACCTTACTTGGAAAATAGTCAGATCATTATTACTTTAGCTGATTCTGATATATATTCCATAAAGGATCTGGCCGGAAAAAATGTAGGCCTGCAATCGTTGTCTTCGGCGGTGGACGCGCTTAACGCTAATCCGATCAATTCCGAAGTGAAGAGCGTTACAGAGTTTGCGGATAACGTGCTGGCACTTACCGATTTGAAGACGAAGCGCCTGGATGCGGTCATTATTGACGAGGTCGTGGCCAGATATTATATGTCCAAGGAAGAAGGCACATTTAGGCTGGTTGAGGAAACCCTTGCTCCTGAGGAGTATGGAATTGGCGTCAAAAAAGGCAACGAAGCCTTGCTGGAGAAGCTGCAAAATGCAATAGACACACTGAATGCGAACGGCAAAGCCGCTGAAATTTCAGAGCAATGGTTTGGCGAAGACAAAATTTTGAAGTAGGCAATTGATGGGTTTTCCATCAATTTATAAATATGAAATTAAGTAAAGTCATCATACGATAACCGGATCGCTATTTGTCCGGTTTTTGTTTTTTGGGGAGACGAAATATATGAGTATAAGTTACCTTTGGGACATCACTATACCGATGCTGCAGGGCGCCAGAACGACGATCCTACTGTTTCTGCTTGTCATCATTATATCGATTCCGCTGGGCTTCCTCGTTACGTTAATGGTGAACAGTCGCGTGAAGCTGGTTAGCTGGTTGGCTAACGGTTATGTGTACGTGATGCGAGGAACGCCGCTGCTGCTGCAACTGCTGTTCTTCTGCTTCGGTCTGCCGATGCTGCCCTTCATTGGCGAATATCTTCTGATGGACAGATTTGCAGCGGCCTGCCTTGCATTTATTTTGAATTATGCCGCCTATTTCGCGGAAATTTTCCGCGGGGGTCTGCTGGCTGTCGATAAAGGGCAATATGAAGCTGCGCAGGTGTTGGGATTGAGCCGCTGGCAGACATTAACGCGGATTATTATGCCGCAAATGTTTCGGGTGGCGTTGCCTTCGGTATCTAATGAATCGATTACGCTCGTCAAGGATACGGCACTACTCTATGCGGTATCCGTTCCCGAACTGCTCCACTTTGCTTATGCGGCTGTAAATCGTGATTTTACCATTGTTCCGTTCGTCGTAGCAGGCGTCAATTACCTGCTGATGATTTTAGTATTAACCCTGCTGTTCAAAGCACTTGAGCGAAAATTCAAATTCGAATAAAGGACTGTCTAGCTATGGCAATCATTGAAGTTAACAATTTGAGAAAAGTGTTCGGCCAGCTTGAAGTGTTGAAAAGCATCTCCTTCAATGTGAACCCGAGTGAAGTAGTAGCTGTAATAGGCCCTTCAGGCTCAGGAAAATCAACGATGCTCCGCAGTCTTGTACATCTGGAAGAGGCAAACGGCGGCAGCATCAAAATTGGGGACGGGCACCTCGTTAAAGACGGCGTATACTCTAGTGGTCAGCAAATCAAAGCGATTACTGCTCGCATGGGGATGGTGTTCCAGCATTTCAACCTGTTTCCCCATTTAACGGTCAAAGGCAATTTGGAGCTGTCACCTAAGCTGGTTAAAGGGATGTCCGCAGCCGATGTGTCCAAGATGAGTCTGGAGCTGCTCGACAAGGTCGGTCTAGCCGACAAGGCGGACGTCTACCCGTCCAGTCTCTCCGGAGGCCAGAAGCAGCGGGTAGCCATCGCCCGGGCTTTAATGATGAACCCGGAGATCCTGCTGTTTGACGAGCCGACGTCGGCTCTCGATCCCGAACTGACGGGGGAGGTTCTGCAGGTGATGAAGCGCTTAGCCGGGGAACAGATCACGATGATCGTCGTGACGCATGAAATGGGCTTTGCCCGGGAAGTAGCCGATCGCGTCCTGTTCATGGCCGATGGCGAAATCATCGAGTCCGGCACGCCGGAGAAAATCTTCGAAAATCCGCAGCGTGAGCGCACACGGGCGTTCCTGACCCGGGTATTGGCCTGATCAGTGTTTCGTCTCGCGAACAATGAATATAATACTACAGGGCTGTCCCAAGATCTGAAATGACTCGGGAACAGTCCCTGTTTATATATGCACTACAGCAAAGCCTTTAATCATTTTGACTTAATACTGCAAAGATACTGGTACAGGTACTCCCTGCTTATCAACTGAACATCTACATTCAACTGCATACACCAAACTGCGTGGGCCAAGCTGTCGTATATTAAGATGCATGCACCAAACTTTGACACATCACGTTGTCCCTTATTAAGCTGCGCACACTACGTTGTTCCTACAGTAAGCTGCATGCACCAAACTGCGCACACCATGCCGTCGTACATTAAATGGAGTCCGTGTATCTAATTATGCTCTAAACGAATGTTTCAAAACAATAGATGGATTTTAGGTATCTAAAATCCAAAATCCAGGCCATGACTGGCAAATCCCCTTCTTTTAACCCATGAAATCCATTTAAATCTACCTTCTCTTATTTGCCGCGGAAACTAACTACTCTAAATCCATCTATATAAGTTGAACTATTAAAATGTATACGTTGAAACTATAGGCTCTCAAGCTTGCTGCGATACATTTTCGGAGACACGCCCTCCTGCTTCTTGAACACTTTGCTGAAATATTTGACGTCCCGAAACCCGACCATTTCCGCAATTTGCGAAATTTTCAAATGAGGGTTTTGCATGAGCTGCTTCGCCTTGTCGATCCGGTAAGTGGCTAAATAGTCGGAGAAATTAATGCCGAATTCCTGCTTAAACTTACGAGAAATATATTCCCGGCTGACGAAAAAAGCGCTAGCAATATCAAGCAAGGACAGATCGTCCATATAGTTCTGCTCAACGTATTTGACGATATCATTAATTGTCCGCTTGTCTTTAGCCTGCCGTTCGTTGATCACGCGAGCCAACTCGCTCATTAAACTATAAGACCAATCCCGCCAGGCGAACAGCGTAAAAGCATAACTGCCCGGGTGGGGAGGCTGATTCAGCCGGTCGCTTTGCTCCAATGCGGCTTCGGCATTCCCGGCGGCATCGCCCAATGTCTCCCGCAGGAGCTGGACGCGAAACTGCATGACCGCAGCTGTCCATTGCTGAAGCTGCTCCGGCGTAATGCCCCCGGTTCGGGCGAGCTCGCTAACCCATTTTTGCGAGGCTTCGGAAATTTGCCCGTCGCTTCCGCTAAGGACAGCCATCTTCCATTCCTCTCTAACCGAACTGAAGTTATACTGGCCATGTCTTTCCGCCGAATCGTCGCTTTCTGCTTCAAGTGAATGCACATAGGCGTCGCTCCGCAGCACGTTGCGCCTGGCCAGTGCCGTCTTCGCTTCGGCATATTGAGCCGGAAGGCTGTGCGGAAGCTGGCCTGCCAAGCCGATCCCGAAATGCATTCTGCGCTGAAATGTATGGAACAATCCTTCGTTAATGCGGAATATCAGTTCTTGAATGTTGCAGGATCGCTCCCAGGTCAGAATAATAATTTCCCAGGGAGCACCCCAATACTTGAAGGCGATGCCAGAACGATCTTTGGCGAGGAACTCATTGCAAACATTAATGATGGCAAAGTGCATTAATTCGCTGTCGTTGCCGAATCGCTTGATGAGCAGCGCATCGCTGGCGTCCAGCTGCAGCAGCGATAGCTGTGCGGCTTCGGCTTCCATTGGGATGGCACCCTCATTGCGCAGGCGACGAACAGAAGCCTCGGCGGCGCTCTGATCGTCAATAAGGGAGGAGAGCAGCTTCTCCCCGTAAACCGGTTTGAATTCATTCAACTGGATGTTTTGCCGCTGTATGTCGATCCGATCCCGCTCCTCTTCGCGCCATTCCGTCACTGCTTTATGAACCGCGGCATTGATCGCCTCAGCTTCAATCGGCTTTAGGATATAATCGATTCCTCCATGGCGGACGGTGTTGCGGACGAATTCGAAATCGTTGTGACCGCTGACCACGATGAATTTAACGGTATCGGCAAATTCGCCGATCCATTCCATTAGCTCCATGCCGTGTCCGGAGGCCATCATCATGTCCATAATGACAAGTTCTGGGCGGGACTTGCGTATGAGCTCCATCGCTTCGTTGCCGCTTCCGGCCTCCAGAATTTCATGGATGCCGTGGGCATCCCAATCCACGAGAAGATGGACAGCCTTACGGACTCTGGCTTCATCATCTACAATAAGTGCTTTCATCTCTAATCACACTCCGCTTCTATCTTGATCAGGAATAATCAGGGTGATTTGTACGCCGACCGGATCAAGGTTGCTGATCGCCAGCGCGGCATTATCTCCATTGACAAGCTGCAGCCTAGCGAGAACATTGGCCAAGCCGATCGAAGTGCGGCTTGTCTCATCCCCGTCATTCACTGGTTGATGGATTGTGGCGGGGGGTAAATCGCCTTGTTCTTCCTGCAGCTGTTTTTATCTGATTTCAGGGGTCTGTGCCCCCTTGTTCTGTACGACGATT
>NZ_LT732548.1:1279473-1569245 GCF_900155685.1 Paenibacillus bouchesdurhonensis
TTGTGGCGGGGGATAAATCGCTTAGTTCCTCCTGCAGCTGTTTCAATCTGATTTCAGGGATCTGTGCCCCATTGTTCTGTACGACGATCTCCACCTGTCCTTCCCGCCGCAGCCGCTTAGCAAACAGCATGACTTCGCCATTCCAAGCTGTACGATCCAATCCGTGTTTAAAATAGTTTTCGATGATCGGCTGCAAAATCATTTTAGGCATAGGCAGGTCAAGCAGCGAATCATCCACATCATAATGAAATTGGAAGCGATTTTCAAATCGTTCCTTCTGCAGCTCGATATATGCTTTCACATGTTCAAGCTCGTCCCGCAAGGTAACGTTCTTATCCTCGTTATGCATGCTGTAGTGCATCATTTTCGCCAGAGCCGACAGCAGCGCATAAATTCGCGGCATCTTCAATTCCAGCGCCAGCGTGCCTATAATTTGCAGCGTATTATTCAGAAAATGGGGATTGATCTGGGCCTGCATCGCCCGCAATTGATTCGTCTTGTTCGCCAGTTCCAGCTTGTATTCACGCAAAATCAGGTTATTGATCGTATCCATCATACTGCGGAAGCGCAGCATGACCGCACCAATCTCGTCATTGCTGGTCGGCTGGATGTCAACGTTCAAATTACCGGATTGAATTTGATTCATATACCGGTTTAATTGCTTAATAGGTGCAGTAATTCGCAGTGTTATAAATATAGTGGCACCGGCGATGACCATAAGAGAGATAGCGAGAAGCAGCAGATTTATAGTCACTGCCTTGTTGGCTTCTTCGTTTAAATACGATACGGGGATTTGTTTAACGAGCACCCAGTTTGCTCCCGCCTTTTCTAAACGCTGATATATGAAAACATTGTTATCTTGCTCGAAATGTCCGTGAAGCTTGCTCGAAGCCGCGATATGTTCATTATACCAGTCCGATTCCAGCGGCAGTCCAAGCTGACTTTCATCGTCGCTATAAACGATAGCACCGTTCTGGTCAAGAATATATACTTTTTCATGATTGATTTCGTATAAATGCTCCACGATTTCTGTAAGCGCCGACAGCTTTACATCGATTGCCAGATAGCCGATGACTTCGCTTGAAGGCACCTTTTCTATCTTGCGATGCAGCGTAAATACAGGCTCGGGCGGGTAGTTTGGCTGAATGGGAGCAAATCCGTAAATATGACTCATATGCGTCTTCTGCACGGCTAAACTACGATCATTATTAAGCAAAATATCCTCATATGGATCGGTGTCGTAATGTCGTTTAGGCGTGTTCAATGTGAGCAGGGTAGCTCTGCGATTTACATTCTCGTAGAGATACACCTGATAAATATCCGGGATTGATGTTGAAATATAGGACAGAGCGGCATATACCCGCGAACTGCTCTGTGGGTCATCATACCCACCTTCGAGAAGCCGGAATAATTCCGCATTGGAATAGATGGTGGACGAACTACGATTGAGATCACTTAAGAGTTCAGCAAGATTTCGCTGACCTTGGTATAGCAAATTGGCATTCTCCTGAACAGCCCTAGTTCTTAATGACTGAGTGGTGTACAGGTAAGTGACAAACATGGTGGCTACAATGGGAATGATCGTGGCGATCAGCATAAAGACGATTAACTTGGTGCGAATGCTATTCCATTTCACTAGGATATCTCTCCGATCAATAAATTACACCTGAGTGTTCACCTTAGTAGGTGTTCCGAAGGATGAAACACGTTCATAATTAACAATACAACAGTTACTCGGTAGAAAGAAAGGGGGCTGCGGCATGAGCAGCAAGCGACTGTCTTCATGGGGGCTGCAGTTATTTTTTATAGGGCCTGTTCTACTGTTCTTTGCAATCATCATGATCGTTCCATTCTTGCTTGGTATGTATTATTCGTTGACGGACTGGAACGGTGTATCTGGATCAGTGAACTGGGTAGGTTTAGAAAATTTTATCAAAGTATTCAGGAATGACCCGGATTTCTGGTCTTCGTTCTGGTTTACGGTAAGATTTACTCTTGTAGGTGTAATACTTACGAACGTTGTCGGATTTTTCCTGGCCTATTTCCTAACTAAGGCTTTGAAGCTCCGCAACGTTTTGCGAACGATCTTCTTTATGCCGAACGTCATCGGTGGACTGCTTCTCGGGTTTATCTGGCAGTTTATTTTCATTAAAGGATTCTCTACGATGGCGGATCTGACCGGATGGTCATTCTTTGGTCTACCATGGCTAGGGGATGCAGCAACAGGATTCTGGGGAATTACAATTGTGTTCGTATGGCAAACAGCAGGGTATTTGATGGTTGTTTATATATCCTCACTGACGAATGTTCCCTCTGAAGTGATGGAGGCAGCAGAAATCGATGGTGCAAGCCGTTGGCAAATGCTGCGCAGTATTATTATTCCGCTGATTATGCCAGCGATCACCATCTGCTTATTTCTTGCCATATCCTGGGCGTTTAAGATGTTTGACTTGAATCTGTCACTGACAAAGGGTGGGCCATTCAAGTCTACAGAATCCGTAGCTATGAACATTTATGTGGAGGCTTTCCAAAATAACAGATATGGTATGGGGACGGCTAAAGCGATGTTGTTCTTCATCATTGTTGCTGTGATCACTTTGTTCCAGGTTCGCCTGACGAAGAGCAAGGAGGTCGAAGCTTAATGAAGAAATATGGCGTTCGAATGATAGTTACAGAGCTTGTTATGGTATTGGTAGCGTTAGTCTTCTTGGCACCGTTCTACTTCCTGTTTGTTAACTCAGTCAAGCCGTTTGGTGAAATTATGTCTAATTCGGCAAGTTGGCCAGCGGTATTTCATTGGGAGAATTACAGTAAAGCGTGGGAGCTTACTAGATTTCCAGAGGCGTTTACCAACTCATTAATCATAACTGTCATTAGTGTGCTGCTCATGGCGCTGATCAGCTCCATGGGAGCATACCGTATGGTTCGCTCGGATACAATATTCAATAGATTGCTGTTCTTCTTATTCATAGCAGCGATGGTTATTCCGTTCCAATCGATTATGATTCCGCTTATGCGCGTCGTGAACGTGCTTGGCGTGAATAACAGCATGGCAGGCCTTATTCTAACCTATCTCGGTCTGGGCGCGCCGATGTCGTTATTCCTCTTCCATGGTTTCGTCAAATCGATTCCACTGGAAATTGAAGAAGCGGCTACGGTGGATGGATGCACGCCGATTACTGTCTTTTTCCGGATTGTACTGCCTATGCTTAGACCGATGTTGATGACGGTTATTGTACTAAATTGTCTTTGGGTATGGAATGATTATCTGCTTCCATCACTTATTTTGCAAAGACCCGAGATGCGCACGATTCCACTTGCAACCTTCGCATTCTTCGGACAGTACACGAAGCAGTGGGATATTGCTCTTCCAGCCTTAGTGCTCGGGATTGCTCCGATTATTATTTTCTTCCTTTTCCTGCAGCGTTATATTGTTGAGGGAATTGCAGCTGGCTCGGTCAAAGGCTGATAGAAAATGAATATGACCGAATAAGCTGTTCCATAAAAAAATGAAAATACAGCAAGGGGGAAACAAACGAAATGAAGCAAAAAAAATATTCTATTGTATTGTTGTCAGTCATGATGGTAATGTCTCTGCTTCTTGCAGCATGCGGCGGTAAAGACAATGCGTCGGGTAATGCAAACGGGGCAGATGATGCGAAGAAAGAACGAAAAACAGTAACCATTTTTCAGTTTAAAACGGAGATTGTAGAGGGACTTAACGAATTAAAAGTTGAATTTGAGAAGGAGTACCCGGATATCAAGCTTGATATCCAGACGGTCGGCGGCGGCGCGGACTATGCTGCTTCATTGAAGACGAAGTTTGCTTCCGGTGATGCGCCTGACATTTTCTCTAATGGCGGATACACTGAGATGGAAATGTGGCTTGATAAACTGGAGGATTTGTCTGATCAGCCTTGGGTAAAGGATTTGATTCCATTGGCAGCAGAGCCAATGACCAAGGATGGTAAAGTGTATGGTATGCCGATGAACCTGGAAGGCTTCGGATATATTTATAATAAGGAATTATTTGAAAAAGCGGGCATTACCACCCTGCCAAAGACATATTCCGAGTTGGAAGCCGCGGCTAAGCAACTGCAGGAGGCGGGTATTACACCTTTCGCAAACGCTTATCAGGAATGGTGGCTTATGGGGAACCAAGGGATTAGCGTAGCCTTTGCCCAGCAGGATGACGTTGATGGTTTTATTGCAGGACTGAATGACGGAACAGCATCATTCGTCGGCAATGAGAAGTTCGAAAACTGGGCTAAATTGATGCAGCTGACGGTAGACTATGGCAACAAAAATCCATTGACAACCGACTATAACACTCAAGTTACAATGTTCGCCAATGGGGAAGCGGCCATGATGCAAGAAGGCAACTGGGCACAAACGATGATCGATGGCATTAATCCAGATATGAGCATTGGCGTGCTGCCTATGCCGCTCGGCGATGATCCAGAGGAAAATGATAAATTGACGATCGGTATTCCAGCCAACCTAGTGATCAACAAAGAATCTGATGCTAAGGAAGAAGCAAAAATATTCTTGAATTGGCTCGTAACATCGGATCTAGGGAAAGAGTACATTGTAAAGAAATTTAAATTTATCCCTGCATTGTCAACGATTGAAGCAACACCGGAGGATATGGGTGACATCGGTACAGAGCTTTGGAATTACATTGAGGCAGATCAAATTTACGGATTGCAGTCCTCTAAATTTCCAGATGGGGTAGCTCAAGAGTTCGGCAGTGTCATTCAGCAATTTATTGCAGGTAAATCTGATGTGAATGGCTGGGCTGAGAACATGCAGGCAGCATGGGACAAGCTGAAATAACATAATAAATTAGTAACATCGGCTGCTTCTGAGACTTATCAAATTGTGATGAGTGAAAGGAGCAGCCTTTTCCATTCGAAATTTACTTAAATTAGAACGATCGGGAGGCACTGACTATGAACAAATTTGCGAATCAGGTACAAATCGGCGTCGTTTATTATCCGGAGCACTGGGATCCGTCCCTGTGGGAAGAGGATGTTCAACTGATGAAGGTGACGGGCGTACGGGTCGTTCGGTTGGCGGAGTTCGCCTGGAGCCGGATGGAAAGCACTTCAGGGGTGTATCATTTCGAATGGCTGGATCAGGCGATCGATTTGTTCCATAAATACGATATCCGCGTCGTCCTTTGTACGCCGACCAATACGCCTCCCCGCTGGCTGACCGAGCTTAGGCCCGATGTCCTGCCAAGGAATGCGGACGGCACCATCACTTATCCGGGCGTGCGGGGTCATCGGTGCTATAACAGCGAATCGCTGCGGGTCTACGGCTCGCGGATTATCGAAGAGATGACACAGCGCTATGCCCATCATCCTGCGGTCATCGGCTGGCAGACGGATAACGAATACTGGGTAATCGATTGCCATTGCGATGCTTGCGATAATAAATTCCAGGAATGGGTCAAGCGGAAATACGGTACGCTCGAAGTCGTTAACCGTGAATGGGGAACGGTCGTTTGGAGCGGGGAATACAGCGATTGGTCGCAGGTCAGCGTGCCATATGGAGGCTCGAGACATCAGAACCCGTCCTATTTGCTGGATTTTGCCCGGTTTCAGTGGGACTCCATAGAGGAATTCCAGCGGGGTCAGCTGGATATTATACGCAGGAATTGCCCAAGCCATTTCGTGACTCATAATTTTCATACGTATCCGCAGAGGCTGAATTTGTACCAGATCGGTGCTGATTTGGATTTTGCCTCCTTCGATTATTATCCGAACACCGCGCCGGACAAGCAGTCGACCGGTCCGTACAGCGGAGCGCTGGCCCTTGATGTCACCCGCGGAATCAAGCGGCAGAACTTCTGGATTATGGAGCAGCTCAGCGGCTCGCCGGGCTGTTGGTTCCCGACGTGGCGGGCGCCGTATCCGGGCTTCATCCGCGCGTTCTCCTGGCAGGCGATCGCCAAAGGGGCTGATACGGTGGTGCATTTCCGCTGGCGCACGGCGGCCACAGGGGCCGAGCAGTTCTGGCATGGCTTAATTGATCCCAGCAATGTTCCTGGACGCAGGTTCTCTGAATTTGCCGAGCTTTGCGGAGAGGTTAACGCCTTATCCGGTAAGCTTCAGGGAACGGCTCCAAAGCATGAGGCGGCAATACTGCTGTCGCATGAGCAGCTTGAGGCGCTTCGCATCCAGCCTCAGGTGGAAGGTATGGACTATTACGAGAATGTGAAGGACTATCATCGCGCGCTGACGAAGCTGGGGATCGGCTGCGATGTCATCGAATGGACGCAGCCTTTGGACGGCTATAAAATCGTGGTTGCTCCAAGCTTCTATCTGCTAAGCGAGGAGGCTGCAGCCTCGCTGGAGCGTTTTGCAGAGGCAGGGGGCACGGTAATTATCACGAGCCGCTCAGGGGTTAAGCATATGAACAATCAAGCGGTTATGCTGCCGCTGCCTGGACTGCTCGCGGAATGTACCGGAGTCAGGGTAGAGGAGTATGATCCGATCGGTCAGGACAAGCATCGGGTCGTTAATAGCGAAGGACGCTCCTTCACCTGCTCGCAGTGGTGCGATATCCTGAGCCTGCAAGGGGCGGAAGCGATCGCTTGGTATGATGAGGATTTCTACAGCGGTATGCCTGCTGTGACGGTGAATTCATTCGGCGGAGGGCGAGTGTATTATCTTGGTACGCATTTAGAGGAAGCTTATTTGCAGGAACTGTTCGAAAAAGAGGCAAAGGCGCATGGAATGCTGATGTTCCCTGATTTGCCGGAGGGCGTGCAAATTGTGGTGCGCAGCGGGAAATCCGCAGCTTATCTGTTCGTGTTGAACTTGAGTCGTCAGCCCCGTCAAATCATATTGCCGGCGTCTTATCACAGCGTCCTTTATGGCAAAAAGCGACAGGAGACGCTAAGCATGGAGCCTTATGGTGTCGATGTACTGGAGCTTACAGCATTACCTTAAAAGAATCATACCCTGATCTTGAATTATTCGCCTTTACGGCGGTCTAGCAAGGCTTCGGCGAAGTCAATCGCCGATCCCGATTTACATTATCGAGAATGGCACCTGCTACAATGACGAAGTGGTGGATGGAAAAGTAAACGATGTGCGCCGTATCAAGTTCCTGGAGAGCCATGTTGCCGAGCTCGGAAGAGCGATCGAATCCGGCGTGAATTTGAAAGGCTATCTCACTTGGTCGCTGATGGACAATTTCGAATGGGCGTTTGGATACTCCTGTCGCTTCGGTTTGATCCATGTGGATTATAGAACGCAGTTGCGGACACCGAAGGAAAGCTATTACTGGTATCAAAAGCTGATCCGCAAAAACTGGCTTGAGTTGGAGAGCCGTTAAATTGGACAAAAAATCTAACTTTACTGGAGCAAGCCCGCACTTCACACGAAGGAGCGGGCTTTTTGTCGGATTTAATTTAAATTTAAATGGTTTATAATAGTTTGAAGATTTGACAACAGAGGTGACGGGATGAGGAGATGGTTATGGATTGCGTTTGCATTCGTCTGCGTTATGCTGGCGGGCTGCGGAGAAAGCAAGAAGTTTACGATGGAGCAGGTGGATGTGTCGGCAAGGATCATGCCGGATGGCGATCTATTTATACAGGAGCTATTTACTTACCGTTTTGAAGGAAGCTGGAATGGAATGACGCGGTATATTGACCCGAAAGGGCATGAGGGAATCGAATTTTTTGAAGCGTATATTCCGCCGGAAGGAAAGCGTTTTGAAGACTATACATACGACGATTTGCAGCGTCTGACTGTTGATTTTAATGAGGAAAATGATACTTACTATATTCACACGCCGTCCTCTGATGAAACTAAGCGTGTATATTACCGTTACCGGGTGAAGGGCGCCGCAGTGCGATACGCGGATACGGGCGATATGTCATGGAGCTTTTTTAGGAATAATAATGATGATATCCATCATGTAACGATCGATCTGCAGCTTCAGGAAGGCTATAACGAGAAGCAAATTCATTATTTCTTGCATGATCGAACTGGCGGCGAGGTGTCGCTAAAAATGGGGGAAGACGGTAAACCCTCCATTCACTATTATAATGAGCTTCTTGACCAGGATGGGACGGCACGCTTAAGAATGCTGTTCCCCGGAGAATGGCTAAGCGAGCAAGCTGCCCGCTCGGAATCCCTGCCACTGGATAAAGCATTGGCTGAAGAGCAGCAACGAGAGCGGCGGCTTGTTCAGCGTCTAGATCATTTAGCGATGATCGATTCTGTGCTGAAGATACTATGCTATGGGGCCTTGCTGTTCCTGCTGCTCCAAATACTGCCGTTAAAAAGAAGTGCAGGGTGGTTCCTGCGTCGAAATCTGCCGCCGGAGAAGCTGGATCAGCTTGATCCGCTGCTTGCGGTATATATTTATCGGAAAGGGCAGCTTAAGAAGCGGGATATCTTTGCGGGGGTATTCTCCATGCGGCATAAAGGTCTCGTGACGATGGAAGAAAAGGCGGCCCCCAGACGCTTTTTGAACGATAGAAAGGCTCCCGACATTATGCCGGAGTTCTCGTTTAGGGGAAGACGATCTTCACTAAACGAAGCGGAGAATTTTTTCTTGAATAAGTTTTTTTACGGCAAGAAGCTGGAGACGGATCGGTTTGCAGGGCCTACGAAAAAGGAGAAGAAAGACCCTTCCGATCAGGGACGTTATCGTCGGCTTTCCGAACGAATTCATGCCGATTTCAAACAATGGCGTGAACATCTTGACCGTACGGAGGAATATCATGAATATGTTTACCCAAACCGCTTCCGCCAGATTTTAAAGCCCGCTTTGATGATCATGCATTTTGTAGTCATAGTTATGCTATTCTTGGCTGATGTTTCAACGCCTGCGGAAATGGGCTGGGGCTTTCTTATTGTTGGAGTAGCAGCTGGCTTTGCCCTTGCCTTACCGAGACGGAGATGGCTTGCAGTATTGTTTTATTTCTGCTGCTTTGCAGCAGCAGGTTTTCTTTATGGTAGCTCTGCTACAGAAACGTATGCATTGCTGGTCGTGGCGACTTTTGTGCTCGACATGATTCTTCGTCCTTACACGTTGACATTAGAGGGATGGAAGCATTATGCGGCACTTCGTCATTGGCGGAGACGGCTTAAACGTGGAAGAGCTCACTCCCGCTCTGGATTTTATGATCCTGAATCAAGTCTCAGACTGGCCGAGTTTGCCCTTGTATTAGATGCAGGCCCGCAGCTTCTCAGGGCGATGAAGCGTCGGTCGGATGACAAGGCATTGCAGTCAATTGTTTCACGTATAAGCCAATCGGCTATTGAAGGGCTTGTCTATTCCCAGAAATCGATTTCTTATATGCCGCCGGATCCATCGTCCAGCAGCGGCGGCGGCGGTTTCTCGGGTGGCGGCGGCGGCGGTGGCGGAGGCACCGGAGCATTTTAGCTGCATAGAGCAGCACAAAGAACCTGACACGCGAGTTGTCAGGTTCTTTGTTTTGAGTGGATTATAAGGACATTGTATTCACTGCAGGAGCAGCTTCGCAATATCTGGATAGGCGGTCACTAGGTGATGCGGCTGATGATCCGATTCCGGCTCGACGTTGCGGTGATTGAACCACAGCACCTTCCAGCCCGCATCCAATGCTCCAACGACATCGTTCCGCCAAGAGTCCCCGATATAGCTGCAGTTCTCGGGGGCTAAGCCGAGCTTGTCAGTTACGTGCCGAAAAAGACGCTCATCCGGCTTAGTGAAGCCAACGGCTCCTGAGATGAAGATGTGGTCTTCCGGGATAAGCTTGGTCAGTGCAAGAGCTCGGACTTTGTTCATTTGGTGATCGGGTGGCCCATTCGTAATTACACCGACTAGGAAGTTTCTGGATTTCAGCTCCGTAATCAGCTCAGCTACGCCATCGAACAGTCGGATAGAATACTGTAAGCTGAGATATTCATCCTGTAGAGCCTGTGCTTGCTCTGGGGCAAGCTGCAGGTCAAACTCGGCTAATGCCAGCTGAAAGCGGCTTCTGCGCATGTGATGCAATTCTTCCCCGTGCGTCGGCGTCCCTCCGAGCTCGGCGGACAGGGCGTCACTGTAGTAACGCATCCGATGGTAGGCCTGTTCATATGGGAAATCCTCTTCCGTTGCCATAATATTAGTCAGTGCAGTACGAAAAGGAACGAGATGATCATACAGCGTATCGTCGAGATCGAAGAACACAGCTCGTTGCTGCGATGAAGATGTCATAAATACAGTTCTCTCCCTTGCAGTTGATAGTTAGTATATGTTTCTATTATACCGCCTATCGGATGAGAACTGGGACTAAAATCGGCGGCTTGCCCCTCCGCCTCCGGATGAACCCCCGCCCCCTCCGCGAAAGCCTCCTCCGCCTCCGCCACCACCTCGAAATCCGCCACCTCGGCCGAGGATAGACAGAAGGAGCAGGGTAAACATTCCACGAAAGAAGACGATGTCGATCAGGAGGAATGCCCCAATAAGAATAAGCCAGAGTATGGAGAAGCCTCCACCTTCCCCGGAATTAGCCGAGTTCGGCAGGGTAATTTCTTGGGGGTTCAGTTCTTCTACGCCATATTCTTTGGCGACCTCGTTATAAAGCATTTTGTACGTCTCAACAATGCCTTGCCCTGGCTGCTGATTGACGATGTATGGGATAGTAACCTGGTCGATAATCCGCCCTGTTTTGCCATCAGGCAGCGCGCCCTCCAAACCGTACCCTACCTCTATCCGAACCTGGCGGTTGCCAGGCTGATTGTCACCTAGGGAGACGAGCAGAAGTACGCCGTTATTCAGCTTGGCATCGCCGAGCTCATAGGCTCGCAGAGCCTGGAGCGCATACTCTTCAATGGACTCATCGCCCAAGGAAGGCACGGTTAACACGGCAATCTGGGCTTTGGTTCGGTCTTCGAGCGCTCTGCCGAGAGAAAGGAGGTACCGAGCCTGCTCGGCAGACAGAAGATGCTCGAAGTCTTGAACGTAGATATCCCCTTGGCTCTGCGGGATTTTCGGTTCAGCAGAGCCAACTTGCTCACGGCTCGTAAATAATGCCAGGATTAAGATGAGGAGCCCGAGCAAGCTGCGGATCGTTCGCTTTCGGCAAGTTGTAGGAATCATGCTTATTCACCTTCCGGTGCAAGATAAGCTAACTGAAGACGGGCAGTCGGCAGCACCGGAAGCCATGAAGTATTCTCTGTGCCGAAATCAACCTCCGGATTCGTTCTCGATTCGGGCGTAGTTTCAAAATATTGCTTCTTATCGAACCCCATAATCCGGGCAATCAGCACCCCTGGAAAACGCTGAACGAGCTTGTTGTGATCTGCGACAGCATTGTTATAGTCGCTTCGCGCAACGGCGATACGGTTCTCCGTTCCAGCCAGTTCATCCATCAACTGGGTGAATTGAGCATCCGCCTTCAGCGTCGGATAGTTCTCTACGACAACCAGCAAGCGGCTAAGTGCGCCTTGAAGCTGTTGATCGGCCGCAGCGAGTTCATCCGGGGTACGCGCACCGCCAAGCGCGGCTCGCGCGTCGGATACCGCTTTGATTACTTCCTTTTCATGCTCGGCATATCCCTTTACGGTGTTGACCAGATTTGGAATAAGATCGTATCTCCGCTGTAACTGGACATCAATTTTACTCCATTCTTGGTTGACCGTTTCCTCAGAGGCCATGAATTTGTTGTAGTTTCCCGCAAATAGGGCGACGCCAATAAGAATAACCGCCGCGACGATCACGATGGGAATTAGACAGCCCTTTTTTTTGAAATTCATCTGTGATTCCTCCTATCTTGGTTCATGTTATATTCAGATAACCTGTCTTATCGTTATTACTTATCTTTATACCCTGTGCTTTATTTCTAAAAACTAAACAAATTTTTGCTTGGTGTCTAAATCATTGACAAGCTAAATTAAGAAAGACAGCCCTTAGTGAATCATACAATTTACACGAAATGGGAGAAATATGGATCATAAGTGAGCATTTGTACGAATGTTTACGAGTACTAGGTGCTGAGGTTATGAGCGCTAAGATGACACCTTCTCATGTATGATGAGGCAGTCTTGCTGCGTTTTCACTTTAAGTTGCAACACTCTATAATTAGAGATGTTTTTCAAATAAAACTGAGGAGTTGACTTTAACTTGGCTTATGATGAAGTGTTGGAGCGCCGTAATGAGCTATTGAGAAGACAGGTAGGTGAGATGCTCGCCAAGGAGAACCAATATGGATTGAAAGATCAAGAGAGTCATTTCCTCCGACGGATGATTAAAGAGCTGCATCAGACAGAATTTGAATTAAGCGGCAAATCATTGTAATCATTGACTACAGCATGAAAATGGGGAAGTATGACAACCGTAGAGGATATGCACTCGCTGCATATCCTCTATTGGTTTTTATATAGTTTATGCTTTGGTTGTTTGGTCGGTAGCGGTATTTGGGGAAGCGTTTTTTAATTGAAGGAAAGTTGTACGCTTAAGAAACCGTCATTTTCCGGATTTCGCAGGGCGTTGTATTCTGGAAAGCTTGATGATCATCTGGTTAATAACTTCGGACAGTACCAGTCCGATGGCGATAGAGCCGGAGATCAGGAATGCCTTAGCCGCGAGCTGGACGGCGTTGTTGTATTCGCTCTCTACAAATTGCCGCATGGCATCATAGGCAAGCCCCCCCGGAACGAGCGGGATGATCCCCGACACGCTAAAGAGAATTACCGGCTTCCTGTGCAATCTGGCGAGTAATTGGCTAATGACGCCAACGATGAATGTAGCTATGACTGTGGCGAAAACGACGTCGAGCCGGGGGGCGAGAAGAATATAGGTGATCCAGCCCATCATCCCAGCGAGCCCGCATTGCAAAAGGATTCTCCTCGGAGCATTAAACAGAATACCGAAGGCCGCGGAAGCGATAAAACTGGTAATGAGATGCAGGATAATCGACGCAAGCGACGGTGTTATCATCTTATGGGTTCAACCTCTTTTCCAGCTAAAAAATAGTGACGACCACAGCAATGCCCGCGCCTATGGCGAAGGCGGTCAGAAATGCTTCGGCGCCTCGGGACAAACCCGAGACCAAATGTCCAGCCATCAAATCTCTTACGGCGTTCGTAATAAGCAGGCCGGGAACGAGAGGCATGACAGAGCCGATAATAATTTTATCGAGCTCTTGTCCGATTCCTAGCGCCACGAAAATGACGGCCAACAGTCCAATTATAAATGAGGCGGAAAATTCCGCGAAAAATTTAACCTTAATCAATCGATGCAGAGCGAGAAACGTTGAGAAACCTGCTCCTCCGCATAGAATGGCGGGGAGGATGTCAGGCGCGCCTCCCCTGAACATATAAGTAAAGCAGCCGCTGGCAACCGCGGCAGTAATGACTTGCAGCAGCAAAGAGTATTCATGCCCGGCTCGATCAATATCTATCAGACGAAGATGTGCTTGATGAGGCGTAATCTCTTTGGTTCCCAGTTTGCGCGATACATCGTTTACTTCGGCCACCTTCTGTAAATCGGTCGTCCGTTCGACGATACGGATCAGCTTGGCTGATTGCGATCCACTGGATTGGAATATGATTCCGGTAGGGGTGACATAACTGTGGGAACTTTCAAGCCCCATAGCGTTGCCCATACGGGTCATGGTATCCTCGACACGGTAGGTTTCGGCCCCGCTTTGCAGCATGATTTTTCCAGCGAGAAGACAAAGCTCAGCAGGCTCAGTCGCTTGCTTAGCTGACCGCTCAGCCTGAGGCTCTGCGGTATGCCTGATCCCGAGCCCATCAGAATGCTCGGCCTCATGGTCGCCTGGCGGCATGGCTCCAGCAACCGCCGAGCCCGCGGCCTCATGTCCAGTAGATTCAGCATCTATACGAGCCTCGACTCCAGCCCCAGAACCAGTGCCAGCTCCAATTTCAGCTTGTGCAGCGTCATGAGCGAAATTTTTACTTTGTGAAAACATTGTTCTCCCGCCTGCTTTTGTCATTTCCGTTCACCCCTATCCCCTAGCTAATACTGCGTTCATTATATCACGATTACTCCCATGGATTGGGTGATTCGTATTACTCCTATGGCTGCCAACCAGGCGAAGGCTTGCCGCCCACGCTATTATGATCGGATCGTCACTCTCGTTCCTACAGGCACGAGCGAAGACAGGGTCAGCACATCTTGATTATACATACGTATGCAGCCATGGGACACCTCGTGGCCGATTGACGAAGGATTATTTGTTCCATGGATGCCATAGTGGGGTTTCGACAGTCCCATCCAGAATGCTCCGAACGGGCCGCCGGGATTAGGCTGCTTATTGATGATGGCATATTCCCCGGTTGGGGTCTGTGTAAGCATTTTGCCGATACCAACGGGGAAGGATCTGACGACAGTATCTCCATCCAGCAAATACAATTGCCGATCCGATAAATCAACGATGATTCGATAATTCGGCATAACGGATTCCTCCTGACTCGGTTATAGCATGTAATCAAAAGCCGGCTTTCTAACACACCATATATATATTCCAGTGGAGTTCCGAATGTCCGATGACCTGATCATTTTCTACCCTACAGCTTATGATTATCCCCTTACGGAATGAAAGCGTTGCCACTAAAATGGGATTATACAAATAAGGAGGTCATGGAATGAAGAGAGGTTTTAAGTTTGCGGCTATAGTTCTATCCTAGCGATGGTGCTGGCAGGCTGCGGTGCAAAAGAGACTGCCGATAACGGGCAAGCGGCGCCGGAGAAAGTGAAGCTGACGATCTGGCATAACTGGACAGGACAGGATGCCAAAGCCGCGACAATGAGACAATTGCTGGAGGATTTCAGAGCAGCGCACCCCGAGATTGAACTGGAGGACGAAGGGCTCCCGACGGACGGCCTGAAGACACGGCTAAGAACGGTAGCACAGCGAATGAAATGCCTGACCTGTTCGTAAAGGGCGATTTGCCATTTTTATTTTGTCGAATAATATCGAAAATTAGCGAATTTTAATCGTTCGTACCTTGATTTTATGTTATGCTTACATCAATCTGCGGTACCTCATCCTTTCGAGAAGATGACAACGACAATTATGTATAGTGCAGCGAGGGATCTTCGATGTTTGAAAGTTTGATCCATAATTTTACGACTCTTACGACGTTTCTATTCTTTGGAAATATGCTTCGAACCAAATATTTGATGAATAGCAGCTTGAAAGAAAGAGGCAGGCGTATTGTGCTGGGGCTCGCTTTAGGCTTTTTTGGCGTTGTGCATATGTACTTTACCTTCCCGCTCACAGACAATGTATTCGCTGACTTTCGCCAGCTTCCGATACTAATCTCGGTATATTTAGGCGGGTTTGCCTCGGGGGGAGTAGCGACCCTGATCATCTCGATTTATCGCATGTTTTTCCTCGATGGAGTTAATCAGGTCTCTATCTTCGGAGGAGGCTTAAATGCCGTATTCACGCTGATCATAGCCCTCCTCTTTATTCGTTTTCGCAGACTATCATTCAAAAGATGGCTAGCTGCGCTACTTCTATCTATCTTGGCTTCAGATATCGCTTTTTATTTCACGCTGGAGGGGGAGGCTTGCAGAGAAGCGGTCATGATCTTTAGTATTGTCGTTGCTCTCGGGGGGATATTTACTTATTCGATGCTGCAATATCTAGAGAGGTCGGGAGATTCTCTTCGTATATTGAGCGAGGCTGCTCACCGCGATTTTCTTACGGGATTGTATAATGCGAGGGCATTCGAAGTGCTGCTGCAGCAAAAAATAGATTCCTTTCACCGTTACCAAATTCCATTTACCTTGCTTATGGTCGATATCGATCATTTTAAAAAGGTGAACGATACCTACGGGCATGCAGAGGGCGATGCGGTATTAACGCAAATTGCCAATTTGCTTAGAGATACATTTCGACCCGGGGATGAAATTGCCCGTAAGGGCGGTGAAGAGTTCGTTATTATTGTGGATAGCTGCGATAGGGAGCAGATCGTTAATATAGCCGAGCGCTTGCGGCGAAATGTCGAAAGCGAGCCGTTCTTGCTGCCGCAGGGATTGGTGATTCATTTGACTATTTCGGCAGGAAGCGCAACATATCCTGACATCGACAAGGAGCAACTGCTCGATATGGCGGATCAAGCATTATATAAAGCGAAAGAATCGGGAAGGAACCAGGTCTGGCGTGCTGAACGCTAGGCCTTTTTTTAATTCCAAGACAAGGCTGCTCTTGCATATTTAAGGGGGCAGCTTTTTTGAAAAGTAGGTGAACCCAGGGATAAAACGAGTCAAATGAATAGAGTGTATGATTTTACCGTTGTATTGGCAAACTAACCGGACGTAGAACAGGTGAAAGGATATTTATTATGCCAACGAAAAGCACAGTACAGCGGGTGGAGGAATGGTTGTCTGAGCAATTGTCCGGCTTGATGGACTTTGAAGAACGATCTTTAGGGAATTCCCATAACATAAAAATTGCATTCTTGAGAAGTTTAAGCGATTCGGAAACGGTGAAACGCTTCATTGTCGTACCCAGCTATGAGATGGACTTGCCAGCATATGAAAACTATATATCTACATTCCCGGGCTGCGAAACCTCTCGGGATAAGCAGCAAATATTGGAGTTCATTCTGAAGGGCTATATTTATATCCGAATTGACGGCAGCATTTATCTGTTTGATGCGATGAAGATCGAGTTCAGCGGCATCTCTTCAAGCATTACCGAAGCAATTGTTCAGGGGCCGAATGATGCTTTGACAGAGAATATCGAAATTAATATGAATTTGATCCGCCGGCGCTACCAGTCGAAGGATTTGAAGATAGAGCCATTAACGATTGGCAATGTGTCCAAAACTACGGTGACCATCATGTATGATGATTCCCGCGTGGACAGCGAAGTGCTGGAGGAAATGCGGAAGAGACTGTCCGAAATTTCAGTTGATATTCTTCAATCCGCCGGCGAACTGGAGAAGTATGTCAGCGAGCATAAGTATCGTCTTTTTCCGACTACGATTGTAACGGAGAGGCCCGACCGGGTCGTATTTAATTTGGCTGAAGGCAAGGTGGCCGTGCTCATGAATACCGTGGGTTACGCTATTATAGCCCCCAGCGTGTTCAATGATTTCTTCACGGCTATGGATGATAAAATCCAGCTTCCTTTAGTTGGTTGGTTCATGAAAATGATTCGCTATATCGGTTTAATCATTACAGTTGCTCTTCCTGCCTTCTACGTGGCCTTTACCTCCTATAACCCGGAAATATTGAAAGTACAGATTACCCTTCTCATTGCGGGAAGCCGTGCTGCAGTCCCTTACCCATCTTTCGTGGAGGTTGTCTTGATGCTGCTGATGATGGAGTTCCTAATTGAGGCCAGTTTACGGCTTCCGAAAGCGATTGGGCCTACGGCAACAACAGTCGGGGGGCTCATTTTGGGTCAAGCGGCAACGCAAGCCGGGCTGGTCAGCAATATTATGATCATTATCGTATCTGCGGTTGCCATCTCCAATTTTGTGATCCCGCTGAATATGATGGCTTTTACCGTCAGGGTGCTTAAGTATTTCCTTATTTTTTTTGCGGCCACCTTCGGATTAATTGGCATCGTGGTGAGTACGGTCGGAATCGTCATGTATTTGTCCGGCATGCGCAGCTTTGGGAAGCCGTATCTGAAGATTTTTGCTCTAGAAGGTGGACGAGGCAAGGGAGATAAGGTTAATGGTTAAGGAAAAATATTTCTACTATTTGTATTTGATCAATGCGCTAATTAATATTATTAACTTTGTTCCGAGAGTCCTCATTGAGCATCGATTTGAGGGGGCCTTGATGTCCATACTGATTTCGGTCGCCATTGGAACAACATTGCTTGTCACCTTTACAAAACTAATCGGCCACTTCCCAGGGGAAGGCCTGCCCGAGCTTGTCCATGGCTGCTTCCCTAGGATGCTTGGCATACCTTTGCTTACTGTTTTTGCGCTCCTATGGTATGAATCCGGGGCTATTACTTTAGTATCCTTTGTGGATATTACACTGCGCTACATCAGTCCCGACGTTTCTCCGTTAATTGCCCTCATTGTCTTCTTGCTATTGGTCACCCTGTCCAGTCGTCTTAGAACAGAATCGATTTTGTATGCCCTTGAGACGACTATTATTCTCAACGTTCCACTCGTGGCATATATGCTGATCAAGTCTCTGGTAAATCCGCACTTTAGTTGGGATGCGGTCATGCAGGTCATTACTCATCTATGGACGGCGCCGAATTACAGTTCTATTGCAGGGGCAACGTTTATTTTTACGGGCTATGTTAATTTGGCGATTTTCAATCGTGCTTTTCAAAGCTTGAAGCCTAGACAATTGTGGATGATCCCGATATCGGGATTATTGATTCTGCTCATTACCCTGCTTGTACCGATCGGGTATCACGGAACGATCGGCGTGGAGGATCAAGTCTTTACATGGTTCTCGACAGCGGACTCTATTCGCAGCGAATTTTTCCTTGTTGAGCGAGTGTTGTTCATATTCTACTTCACCTATTTATCCTTATCGCTGGTCACTGCTGTCATTCATTGGCATATTGCATTGGAAATTGTGAAAACCTTCGCTCTCAAGAAGAAGACAAAGGGTTCAAAAGCTGCTTCCAATCAGGATTGGTGGATTCTCGCCCCGATGGTTATAGCTACGATCGGAATGGGATATTTTTTTGATCAAGAAAGATTGGGCATATTCGGACAGTGGTTTCTTAATGTTCGCCTGATCGGAGAGATGCTGCTTATAGCCACGATGCTTGTCGTGTACTTGAGGAGGAAGAAGAGGGCATGAGAACAAGAATGTGTATGCTGCTGTTGGTGCTGTGCACTTCGGGAATGCTGCTTGCAGGCTGCCAGTTAAAGGATGTGGATCGGCGGTCGTTCGTCCTGGCTTTCGGCATAGATTCTGCAGCGGATAAGGAGGGAGGCGGGCAGGAAGGGAAAGGAGGGGGGGAAGAGAATGGACAGAGCGATAGAAATCAGAAAAATTTAATTGAGGTGACGCTGAAGCTGGCTATCCCGGAGGGAGACCCGTCAAAGAGAAGCCAGGAAGCAGTAATCATCTCGCAAGTATCCAACAGCATACCGGAGGCTATCCGTTTGTTGAAATCAAAAGTAGACAAAGAAATAGATTTCAGCCATTGCAAAACGTTGTTATTCGGCGAAAGCTATGCTAAGAACAATATATCCGAAATCAGCGACTGGATGGTTAGACGGAGGGATATTCAGTTGATCGCCTATAATGGAGTGGCCAGGCCTAGTGCGAAGGAAGTGCTGTCTTTGCATCCCAAGAGCGAGCGTGTTCCTGCGTACTCCCTTATTTTAAGCTTGGGAAAGGAAGGGACGGAGTCCCCTTTTATCATAGGGATGTACTCTTATAACCTTAGACGCCATTTGTCGGAACGAGGATTAGATCCGATTTTACCTTTGGTTGAAAAGGCCGGGGAAGATATGCTCCTTATTGATAAATCAGTTCTGCTGGATAAAAAGAAGGTGCGCGCCGAATTGACATCCGACGAGACGCGATTGTATAACCTGCTTACCACTCGAAACTTGCGAACCAGCTTTTTTGTCGAAAAGGATGGCATTATTTACAGTTACAATATGGAGACGACACATTCAAAGTTTAAATTAATCACATCCAAAGAGAGCAAAACAATTTTGCAATATGATGTCGGAGGCCGGGCTCTGCTAGAGGATAACAGCAGTGATGTAGAAACGACAGCTTCGACTCTTGAAGAGGTTTCCAAAGCGGCTAGTGAAAAGTGGGAGAAGGATATCAAGCAGTTTCTCGTTAAAGTCCATCAAACCGGGTTGGATCCGCTGGGGTGGGGATTAAGATACACTGCTATGAATTGGAATAACGCTACGGAAATAGAGGACTGGGAGAGAATATACCCTCAACTTGAATTCAGGGTCAATGCTAACGTTAAAGTCGAATACTCCGGTATGATCCGATAACTAGCTGCTCATTGTAGTGTAGAAGTGAGAAAAGGCTAGTTATGCATAGCAAAACGCTCCCCATCATAGAACTCTGACGGAGAGGGTTTTGCGCCATTCGTTAGCAATCAGGAGTGGGAAGATTCCTCTTCTTCCCCACTGTAGCCGTTCAACACGTCAATGCCGGGCATCGCATTTGGGTCGGGAGCTGCGGGGTCGACTGGACTGTTTTTCGCAATTTCATCGGCATCAGGGACATCTGGAAAGCCGATGTTTTCCCTAGCTGCATCTAAATTGCCACGCCCGGAATCATCCTCACTAAGAGCTTGAGTAATACGGGTATCATGCGGCAGCAAATCGTCACCGGGAATGTCATTTTCAGGGCGATAATCTCTCAATATCTGATATCGTTCATACTCATGATCAGCGGCTTCTGTCTTCGGAAATTCTGATTTGTCGGCCAAGGGAGTCCCTCCTCATTTTAGGTTGTGCAGGCTTAAAGCCGAGGTCTTAATTTGAGTTTGCCCCAGATCGGAGTATTCAAACGGTATATAAAAAATAGCTATATTTGATTGAACTAAAATTTAGGAAACACATACTTTACGAGGAAATACAAAAATCCGAAGAACAGAATAATATATGCCGCATACTTAATGAAGGTCGAAGCGACCATACTGGGCTCGGATTTTTGCTGAATGTCTCTTCTTTCTACATCAACATTACTGACTTCGTTACGTTCACGAGGCTCATACATGAACATTACCTCCTCATTTTCTCAAAGTCGAATACAGGGATACTAATGCTGCTTGTGTAATTTTTAAACGGGATGGCTTTGGTTGAAACAATGGCATTCTCATAATTGTAGTTGACTTGATGCGGTAGGGACGACTACAATTTGCTTGACCCCGTATGAGAACTTGCTCGGATGAATGTATCAGGAGATGAGTGAACGATTGACTACGATTTATGATATTGCCAAGTTAACGGGCTTTTCGCCGACCACGGTGTCCAAGGTTTTTAACGGGTATTCGGACGTTAGCGAGAAGACGCGCCGCAAAATTCAGGAGGCCGCACAGCAACTGGGCTATGTTCCGAATGCACATGCCCGATCGCTGACGACCAAGCGTTCCTGGACGATCGGCGTATTGTTCAATGAATCGTCAGGGGCTGGAATTTTGCATCCTTATTTCGGCGGCGTCATTGAAGGGTTCAAGAAGGTGGCTACCTCCAAGGGCTATGATCTGATGTTCATAACGAAGGATATCGGAGGCAAGCCGAGCGGATATTTGGAGCATTGTAAAATCCGCGGTGTGGACGGAATTGTCGTAATTCTGCCGGATTATACAGATCCTTATTTTCATGAGCTGGTAGCGGCAGACATCCCTTGCGTTTTGCTGGACTCCGATTTGGAGCACGCCAGCACGATCTATTCCGACAACATTTTAGGGAGCGAGCTGGCCGTTGACCATTTATATTCTCTTGGGCACCGTTCCATCGCCCATATTGGCGGCGGACACTCCTTTGCCGGAGAACAGCGGATGCAAGGTTTCAATGAAGCAATGCAGCGTCGCGGATTATCGGCTCGGCCTGAATTCATCGTCCAAGGCAGCTATGATTTTACCGTGGAGAGCGGACGCAAGGCGATGGAACAGCTGCTGCAATTGTCGGAAAGACCGACAGCCGTATTTGCTGCAGGGGATAATCTGGCCGTCGGCGCGATGGTTGCGATGAGAGAGCATGGGTTAGCCGTTCCCGAAGACATCTCAGTGATCGGCTTTGACGACATTGAGATGGCAAAATACTTAACGCCCGCCCTGACGACGATCCGCCAGAACACATATGGACTTGGCAGCAGGGCTGCCGACATGTTAATCTATTCGATAGAAGGACATAAAGAGTTACAGCGAGATATGCTTCCAGTGGAACTGGTTATACGCGATTCATGCCGCCCATTGTAATAAGCCTGCTTGATGGGCCGGCTTGTTTTTTGAAGTAAATCGAAACCGGTTTCGGGCCTTGCTAGGCGTGGAAATATCTTGAACAGCGGATGGGGCGAAAACAAAAAATATTGGAGGTAACAGCATGTCTAACTATTCATTTGATCAGAATGCATTCGTCATCAGTCAGTTTGATAAGGCAAAGCCATTTTCAAGCTTCCTTCCCGGCTTGGCAGGTTTAAAGGGGATTCCGATGTGGACGTTCTACGTTAACCGGGGGCAAGCGGTTTGCAGCTTCGGTATTCGTGATAAGAACAGCCCGATTATGGAATTCTCTCCAGCGAGCATCACTTACCAATCGGTGTCATCCAAGGGCTTCAGGACTTTTATTAAACGGGAAGGCGCTACCGGAATCTATGAGCCGTTCCAAAGTGGGGCGCCAGATGCTGCAGCGAAGCGGAAGATGGTGATTCTGCAGAATGAGATCGGGATCGAGGAAGTGAACGAGGAGCAGGGGATTACAGTTAAGGTTACCTATTTTCAAATGCCGAATGATGATTATGCTGCTTTGGTGCGAAAAGTGGAGATTACGAATATTTCAGGGCAGCCTATGAAGTTGGAAATGCTGGACGGCTTGCCGGAAATTCTACCTTACGGCGTGGAGAACGCAGGATACAAGGAAGTCGGGAACCTGCTGCGCAGCTGGATGGAAGTATACAATTTGGACAATAACATCCCTTATTATCGCGTACGCTCCAGTACGAGCGACAGTGCCGAGGTCAGCGAGATTCAGAGCGGTCACTTCTATCTTTCATTTGATCAGGAAGGCAGAATCGCAAAGCCGATCGTCGACTTCCAGGTTATCTTTGGCGATAACACCTCCTTGGCCTATCCAGATCGTTTTGCGGAGCATTCCTTGGCTGAGTTAATGGCGGAGCCGGAATACTGCACGAATAAGGTGCCGTGCGGATTTACAGGGGTATCCGTGCAGTTAGCGCCCGATGAGACGACCACGCTGCATACGATCATCGGGCATATCGATAGCGTCGATCGCTTGAACGAGAAAGCTCCATCGATCGCTAACCTTGCTTACATTGCCGCAAAGCAGGCGGAAGCCGCGCAATTGACGGAGGAACTAACCGAAGATATCGCGACCCGTACGTCTTCTCCGCTATTTGATGCGTACTGCCGTCAAAGTTATATGGATAACTTCCTGCGCGGCGGCTATCCGTTCCTATTTGAGAACGGCCGGGAAGGGTTCGTCATTCACCTGTATTCCCGCAAGCATGGGGATTTGGAGCGCGATTACAATTTCTTCTCGATCGCGCCGGAATACTATTCCCAAGGGAACGGGAACTTCCGCGACGCCAACCAAAATCGCAGGAACGACATCTACTTCAATCCGCGCGTTGGCACGTTTAACATCGTGACATTCTTCAGCTTGATTCAAGCTGACGGCTACAACCCGCTTGGCGTGGAAGGAACGAGCTTTACCGTGCCGGCAGAGCAGGCTGCCAAGCTGCAGGAGCTGCTGGAGACTTCGGTAGCGAATCCGCGAATTGCAGAAAAGTTGCAAGCTCTTTGCCAAGGTAAATTTACGCCGGGTAAAGTCATTTCTCTATTGGCGGACAAGAGCGCAGGTTTAAAACGGGGCGAGGAAGAGATTCTGACGGGCATTCTGACCCTGTCGGAGCAGAATATCGAAGCAGCATTTGGAGAAGGTTACTGGTCAGACCACTGGACGTACAATATGGATCTCGTCGATGGTTATTTGAATATTTTCCCGGATCGTAAAGAGGAATTGCTGCTTGGGGAAGAGGTATATACGTTCTTCGACAGCCCGGCTCGGGTACTTCCTCGGAGCGAGAAATATGTGATCAACGGAGATAAAGTGCGCCAATACGGTGCGATGGAGCATGATGAGGAAAAAATGCAGAAATTCGGCCTGTCTCTTAATGATACGAACTGGCTGAAGACGAAGCATGGAGAGGGCGAGATATTCCGCACGAACTTGCTCGTTAAGCTAGTCTCGTTGTCATTGAACAAATTCGCGACCCTCGATCCTTATGGCATGGGCGTGGAAATGGAAGGCGACAAACCGGGCTGGAACGATGCGATGAACGGCTTGCCAGGATTGTTCGGCTCCGGCATGAGCGAGACATTCGAGCTGAAGCGCATCGTAAATTTGGTGATTGAGGCGAGCGAGGCTTACGGCGATAAGAAGATCGGACTTCCTGAAGAAATGCATCAGCTGCTCACGCAGGTAAGCCAGCTGCTGCAGCGTAATTTGGACGGTCAGCTTGAGCAGTTCGATTACTGGGATCTAGCAGCCTCCGCACGCGAACAGTATCGGGATGAAATCCGATTCGGGATTAGCGGCGAGCTGAAGCAAATTTCATTAGTAGAACTCGGACAAATTTACGAGCAAATGCTGAACAAGCTCGATCAGGGCATCGAACGGGCGATCCAACTGGGTGACGGACTGACCCCGACTTATTTCGTCTTTGATGCGGTAGAATATGAGCCGGTTTCCGATGCGCAGGGCAAGCCAGTCATTAGCGGCTATGGTCTGCCAAAGGTCATCGTGAAGAAGTTCGAGGCGAAGCCTTTGCCGCATTTCCTCGAAGGGCCGACACGGTGGCTGAAGACGATTGACGACAAAGCGCAAGCCCAAGAGGTGTACGACCTGATCCGGCAAAGCGATCTGTACGACAAGGAAATCCAAATGTACAAAACCTCGGTAAGCCTCGACGGCGAATCCCAAGAAATCGGCCGGATTCGGGCATTTACCCCGGGCTGGCTGGAGCGGGAATCCGTGTTCCTTCACATGAGCTATAAGTATTTGCTGGCGCTGCTGAAGAGCGGGCTATATGAGCAGTTCTTCGCCGAAATGAAGACATCCCTGATTCCGTTCCTTGATCCTGCGGTATACGGCCGCAGCACGCTGGAGAACTCGTCATTTATCGCCACGAGCGTCAATCCCGATCCTCATGTGCACGGACGAGGCTTTGTTGCCCGCTTAAGCGGATCGACTGCAGAATTTATCAGCATGTGGATCAAAATGATGATAGGCAGCAAGGCGTTTACCGTTAAAGATGGCCAACTGCAGCTTGCCTTCGAGCCTACATTGCCGGGCTGGCTGTTCGATGAGCAAGGAGAAGTTGGATTTACGTTCCTCGGCAGTACGAAGGTGACCTACCATAATCCGCGCAAGGCGGATACGTTCGGCGCGGATCAGGCCGTTGTTGAGCGAGTGCAGCTTGTGAAGAAGGATGGCGGAGCAGCCGACATCGCTGGCAGTGTCATAAGCGGAGAACTGGCGCATGAAGTCCGGAATGGGGCAGTGGAGGCTATCCATGTTTATTTGAAATAAAATGTAATCATTTTAGGAAAGGTACCGGTCACGAGTACGGTATCTTTCCAATCATTTTTTTCGTCCAATCACAATTCGAAGAATCCAGCATCTTAATTTCAAGTTCGAGTAAAAGTTTACAAATTAGTGAAATTCGCACTTGGTTTATTGAGTTTAAAAACAAATATGGTAATGTATGTATTATAACAAAGCTAGTGCTTATAGTTTTTTATCACTACATGTTAATTCCCTTATACACTCATGAAAGCGCTTCCCCTCTCTGTTTACATTCATTTACCGATCATGTTGTTGATCACTTTTGTTATGACCTCGCAGTTTCGGCAAGAAATTTAGGCATGGCTTCTTCAAAAGGAAAATATGTTGCCTTCCTGGATTCTGATGATGAAAACTGGATTTTACGTGGCCTAAGTTTGTCTATTTAGGGAGAATTATATTTCCAGGTTTGTTTAACAAAATTAAAGTTAATACCCCTGAGTTAAATTTATGGTAGCAAGGAGTAGTCGTATGATTATCAGTGCCAGCAGAAGAACAGATATTCCGGCCTTTTTTGGAGAATGGTTTATGAAACGGATCGAGGGGGGGTACTTCTACAGGATTAATCCATTCAACCCAAATCAAGTCAGCGGATTTAGCCTGAAGCCCGAAGATGTGGACGTCTTTGTCTTCTGGACGAAAAATCCAAAGCCGTTTATAAAACACCTAAAAGCGTTGGATGAAAAAGGTTATCGATATTACTTTCAATTTACATTAAACGATTATCCCAAAGCTCTTGAGCCTTACGTTCCATCCATTGGACAAAGAATCGATACCTTTCAAACCTTAAGCCGTCAGATTGGAGCAGATAAGCTGGTTTGGCGTTACGATCCAATTCTCATTAGCAGCATTACGCCAATTTCCTACCATTTGGATAAATTGCAGCACTTATCCAGCCAGTTCAAAGGATATACGCAAAAATTAGTGATCAGCTTCATGGATTTTTACAATAAAACGGAGAAAAAAGTAGAAAGGCTTGAAAAAGAACACCAGATCAGGGTTTCAGATATCACCTTGCCTGAGCATAAAGAGGAACTGGAGAAATTCGCAGATGCCATTCGTGAAATAGCGGCCAGAAACCAAATTCAGGTTGAAACTTGTGCTGAAGCATTGGATCTGGATCATTGCGGAATTTCACATGGGAGCTGTATAGATGCCTCTCTCATATCGTGTCTTTTTGATTTAAATTTAAATTATCGTAAAGATAATAATCAACGTGAGGCTTGCTTATGCACGGAATCCGTGGATATGGGGGTCTATAACACTTGCAAATTCAATTGTGTATACTGTTATGCAGTTCAAAGTGAAAGCGCGGTTAACAAGACGTTAGAAAAGCACAATCCAGACAGCCCTTCGTTGATTCATACGTATGCAGGGCAATTTGAGATTAGGAAAGAGATAAGTCGCAAAAAAAGGGAGTTATAAATGAAAAAATCCTTTTATTATTTATGGGGAAGCCAAACGTTATCCAATATCGCGGATTTATTATATACGCTGGCATTAACTATGATGATTTTAAAGGAGAGCGGTTCAATTATCGTTACGACGCTAATTCCTTTCTTTGTAGTTATATCCCGTTTAATTAGCGGCCTTTTTGCTCCACTTATGATTGAAAGGTTCAGGTTGCCCTCACTAATCTTGTTATCTCAAATGAGTCAGTTTTTTATTTTTATCCTGCTTTATATTTATGTAACTGCCTCGAAGGAAAACCTTAATATATTTATCATTCTTGCATTTGTATTCACTCTAGCATTTCTGGATGGTTGGACAATGCCTTCAAGAAATGCGTTGATCCCGAGATTAGTTGATAATAATGCCTTATTAAAGGCAAATGGGATTATTTCCATTACCGATCAAGTTGTTCAATTTGGGGGGTGGGCATTAGGGGGGATCATGCTTATCATCATTGGCCCTCATTATATGCTCGCGATTATTTCCCTTTGTTATGGCATTACCGCCTTTATTACTTTATTTATTGATGACCCTACTGAGCCTCCGCGAAGGCACTTATGGGATTTGCGAGTTAATCGTAAAGAACAAAGAGAGCTTACTGACTCTCATTGGAAAGAAATGAAGGAGGGCTGGGTCGCCTTATGGAAATCTGCGCGTCTTCGCTCACTCCTGTTTATGGATGCCACAGAACAATTTGGGGGGGCCGTATGGGCTGGCCCATTTATTTTAATGTTTGTGTTAGAAGTATTAGATAAGAATGAACAGTGGTGGGGATATATCAACGCAAGTTATTTTGCAGGTGCAGTAATCGGGGGATTAATACTAATTTCTCTTGTCAAGCAGATTGAGAAGAGAATCGTATTATGCATGCTAGGTGGAACGCTAGGGTATGTCATTGTTACAGTATTGTATGCTGTAAATTCCAATGCATTTCTTACATTGTTTATTGTATTATTTACAGGCCCTCTGACAGAACTGGCAAATATATGCCGAAGGACAATTATGCAGAGGAGTGTTGATAATAGCGTATTGCCTAAAGTTTTTAGTGCCCAATATGTTGTTCTTAGTTTAATTTATGGTTTATCTCTTTTGATGATGAGTATATTAGCTGATTCATTCGGGATAGCGACGGTCTATATCATTGCGGCTGCAATTAGCGGCCTCGCTGTCATTGTAGGGTGGATGAACCGAAAATCCTTCACTCAGACAAATCAGCCGGAACAGAACGCCGCCTCAGTCAAATAATTATACCCGCCGATGAATGAACTCATTGACGCTGATCTTCAATTGCTTTATCATATGCTCTATAACCACTTCGTGGTGGCGTGTTACCGTTTCGGGCATGAGCCAAGGGGAAGCCTTTATTTTCAAAGGTTTCTTCTTGGCTCTTTTATTTTTTGCTAACCCTTTTGCCAAAATCAGTTTAAGCTTATAGAAGGGGGGGATGTAGATGAATGGGTCGGAGACGTTTAAGGTCATTCGGGTCATCGGCAACAATGTCGTTATGGTTCACGGCAGCGGGAAAAAAGAGCTTGAATACGTAATACTTGGCAAAGGAATCGGCTTTGGTACGAAAGTAGCTGGAACAATCACATCGGATGATCCCCGCATCGAGAAACTGTTCAAGCTTGAGGATCGAGAGCAGTGGAACGAGTACCGCCTGCTGGAGGACTTTGAACCGAAGGTGCTGGAAATAACCGATCAAATTCTGAACAGTATCACTAAAGAGTTTCCGGGAAAGCTGAATGATAAGGTATACCTTGCACTTCCCAGTCACATCCAATTTACGATCTATCGGATTCAGAAAGGGATGGACATCATTAATCCATTTCTCGAGGAAACGAAGATCAGCTTTCCCAAGGAATATGAAATTGCATTGAGGGCGGCGGATATGATCGGCAAGGCGTTCGATATTGAAGTGCCCGAGGATGAAGTCGGCTTCCTGACGTATCATGTTTACTCTGCCGTCAGTCACGTTCCAGTGGGACAACTGGTGAAATCCTCCAGTATGGTGGGGCGTCTTATCGAAATTATCGAGCAGGAACGCGGTATCGCATTTGAAAGCGGTAGCATGGATCATGTCCGATTGCTGATGCATTTACGTTTTTCGGTGGATCGAATCTTGAATCACTCGGTGAATGTAGATAATCCGTTCGCGGAACAAATCAAAAACCAGTTTATCAGCGAGTATAAGCTTGCAGGTCGACTAGCCATGGAAATGGAACAGGATTTGGGCAGGCTCGTACCAGAAGCAGAAGTTTGTTTTCTGGCCATGCATCTATACCGTTTATTTCGAGGACGGAAACAAAACAAGCAGCAGCGAACTAAGGAGGAATCATAAATGTTTGAACGCTTTAAAAAGAAATCCAAGAAAGAGGTTGAGGTTCAATCTCCCTTAACCGGTATAGCGGTGCCACTATCCGAAGTGCCGGATGAGGCATTTGCCGGAGGATACATGGGGCAGGGAGTCGCTATTGAACCATCCGAGGGGCGGCTGATCGCTCCTTTTGACGGTACGGTTGCCCATGTCATCAATACCAAGCATGCCGTTATGTTGGAGGACAACGCAACTGGCCTTCAATACCTGTTTCATATCGGCATCAACACCGTAGGTTTAAAAGGAAAGGGCTTCACAAGCCAAGTAGAAGTGGGGGATTCGGTTCAAGCGGGCCAAACGCTTATTGAATTCGATATCGATGTCATTAAGGCAGCCGGCTACCCTGTGGTCACGCCGATTATCGTAACCAATGCCGATGAGCTGGCCTCATCCGTTGAAGGACAAACTGGAAATGTTACTGCAGGCAGGGATTTTGTCCTGAATATCAGTCTAAAACCCTAGAAAGTTATTTTTTGTTATTGACAATACGGTAGGTCTGAATTATTATAACAGCAACAAATGAATACGTTTTAAGGCGTGTTACCATGAATGTGGGCATGAGCCAAGAGGATGCATAACTATTTAGCTGTAGTTGTCGTTCTTCTTGGCTTTTTTTATGCAAGGAGGGGATTCGAAAGGGCTTTTCGTTACTGGTTGGTAGGGGAGAAAGCCGATGTTTACTCGGTACATAATGTAAACGTTTTCAATCCAATGCTAAAGTAATGCTAATTTATTGAAATCGAAAGGATGATAGACATGCTGGCGAAATTGCAAAGGCTAGGGAAGGCTCTCATGCTGCCGGTAGCTACACTGCCTGCGGCAGGTATCTTGCAAGGGCTTGGAATGATCGATTATCAAAATGATATTCCCCTAGGGGCTCTCGGAGGATTCCTGAATCAATTCGTCACCCCCTTTATGACCTCAGGCGCTCTGGCGATCCTTGACAACTTGCCATTTATTTTTGCGATCGGCGTTGCGATCGGATTTGCCGGAGACGCTGTTGCAGCTTTATCGGCGTTTATCGGATATATGGTGCTCACGCGAGTACTTGCTCAAGTGCCGCTGCAAATGCCGTTCATACCGGATGACGTGAAGCTGAATATGGGTGTTCTCGGTGGCTTCTTTGTCGGATTATGGTCAGCTTACCTGTATAACAAATACCACAATATCAAGCTGCCGGATTGGCTCGGTTTCTTTGCCGGCAAACGATTCGTGCCGATTGTCACCGCCGCTTCCACGATGGTGCTCGCAGTTCTGATCGGTATGGTATGGAGTCCGATTCAAAACGTGATCGCCGATTTCGGCAACTGGGTTGTGGGGCTTGGAGGCATTGGATCTTTCGTATTCGGGACAGCCAACCGTCTGTTGATTCCGCTGGGCCTGCATCACGTGCTTAACTCTATCGCCTGGTTTCAGATTGGCGATTATACCAATGCCGCTGGGGAAGTCGTTCATGGTGATCTGTGGCGCTTCTTTGCTGGAGACCCGACGGCAGGAATGTTCATGTCTGGCTTTTTCCCGATCATGATGTTTGCGATGCCTGCGGCGGCCCTGGCGATTATTCACACCGCTAAGCCATCCAAGCGCAAGTTCGTCGGTTCCATCTTTATGGGGTCGGCCCTGGCATCATTTTTAACGGGGATTACCGAGCCGCTCGAATTCGCATTTATGTTCGTTGCTCCGGTATTATATGTAGTTCATGCGCTCTTGACAGGTCTTTCCGGTTTCATCATGTACGTGCTGGACGTGCATCTAGGCTTCGCGTTTTCAGCTGGTTTGATCGACTATCTGGTGAATATGAAGATGTCCACGAACGCTTGGCTGCTCATTCCGGTAGGTTTGGCCTTCGGTGTGGTTTACTACTTCCTCTTCCGGATTCTGATTACAAAGCTGAACCTGAAAACCCCGGGACGCGAGGATGACGACCATGAAGAAGAGGAATCTGCTGATCAGAGTGCAGGGACAGCCGTTGGAGCAGGCGCCGGCACAGCCTCGACAGAATCTAAAGCATCGAAAGCGGTCAAAGTGCTGGAGAATATCGGCGGTGCGGGCAACATCGTAAGCATCGACGCATGTATTACCCGTCTTCGCTTAATCGTGAAGGATGAGAACGAAGTGAAGGACTCCGAATTGAAAAAGCTTGGCGCATCCGGTGTTATGCGCCTCGGCCAAGGCGCAGTTCAAATTGTCTTTGGACCGCAGGCTGAATCGATTAAGGATGAGATTAAAAAGATAATGTAAGAGAAGCAAAAAGCGGGCGCTTGCCCGCAACAGGCTGTCGAGATTTTCTCGACAGCCATTTTTTTATACACAAATTTAAGCAAGTTTTAATAGCATTAATCCGTGGGTCTGAAGAACTATGATGTTATTTTTGTTATGATAACTATTGACAATTATGATAACAAAAAGTAAATTTGACATGACTACTTTTAGTTCTTGTTTCTTTCCCATGTGATGTGCTGGAGCAGGAGGAGAGCGCTATTAAGCATGAGGGATGGAAATTTGGACAGATACGCTATAAAGGAGGAGGGAAGCAGAAAGGCCGTTTTGGACAACTAGATGAATCGTGAGGTGTAATTAATAAATTTATCTGATGACTTGGAGGTAACGAATGAAGAAAATATTAAGTTGTGTGCTATTGTTAGGGATGCTTGTTAGTATGTTGCCGATTAGTGTAAGCGCTTCATCGAATATTGCGTTTAATAAATCCGTGACTGCAAGCTCCGTTGAAGATTCAGAAAAGGCGGCAGCTTTTGCGGTAGATGGCAGCTCATCGACGCGGTGGTCTTCACAATATGCTGATCCGCAGTGGATCACCGTAGATTTGGGCAGTACTACCGCGATAAATGGCGTGATGCTAGATTGGGAAGCAGCTTATGCGAAGTCCTACCAAATCGAGACTTCGACCGACAACAACAATTGGACAACCGTATTTTCCACTTCGAGTGGAGAAGGCGGAATTGACAGCATTTCCTTTAACACAACTGATGCAAGGTATGTAAGGATGTACGGCACAGAAAGAGGGACTGAATATGGATACTCCCTATGGGATTTTGAAATTTATCCGGTAGGCAGTGACAATGGCAATACCGGGGGAATAGTTTCAGGTGAAGTTTACAAAATATCAGCTCAGCATAGCGGGAAAAACCTGGATGTAGAAGGTGGTTCGACTACAGACGGAGCGAACGTGCAGCAGTGGTCGGATAACGGGAATGCCCACCAGCATTGGAAAGCAATTGAGGTTGGCGACGGCTATTATAAGTTGATCGCCCAGTCCAGCGGTAAAGCGCTGGAGGTTGCCGGAGGCTCTACTTCTGATGGAGCAAATGTGCAGCAATGGACTGACAACGGCTCACCGAATCAAAATTGGGAAATTATTGAGGCTGGCGACGGATACTATAAATTAATCTCACAAGCCAGCGGTAAAGCTTTGGATGTAATTGGCGGGCACACCCATGACGGGGCAAATGTTCAACAATGGACGGATAACGGCAATGCCCAGCAAAAGTGGAAATTCACGCAGGTTGATACGGTATCGGATACAACAGCACCAACGGCACCAACGGATCTGCAAAGCTCGTCCAAGACGAGTACATCGGTAAGTCTTACATGGACGGCGTCGACCGATGATGTAGGCGTAACGATCTATGATATTTACAACGGAACTACTCTGGCAGGAACTAGCGCGGAGACGAGCTATACGGTGACGGGTCTCACGGCCGATACAACATACAACTTCACGGTAAGAGCCAAGGATGCCGCAGGCAATGTTTCTGAAACCAGCAATGCGGTCAGCGTTAAGACGGATAATAATTCTGCAACGCCGCATGAAGGATTTTATATCAATGGTACGACTCTTTATGACGCCAACGGAAATCCTTTTGTGATGAGGGGCGTAAATCATGCTTACACATGGTATAAAGGTCAAGAATCTGTTGCGATTCCTGCGATTGCGGCAACGGGAGCTAATACGATTCGAATTGTACTGTCCGATGGTCAGCAATGGACCAAAGACAGTTTGTCCGCTATTCAAAATCTGATTACGTTGTCGGAGCAGAACAAGCTGGTCGTTGTTCTTGAAGTCCATGATGCTACCGGATATGATGATTTTGCGATGCTGGATAAGATCGCAGATTACTGGATTGAAATGAAAAGCGCGTTGATCGGAAAAGAAAAAACAGTCATCCTCAATATTGCCAATGAATGGCACGGTACTTGGGATGGAGCGGGCTGGGCAAATGGTTACAAGTCAGTTATTCCAAAGCTCAGAAACGCTGGCATCAAAAACACCATCATGGTCGATGCCGCTGGCTGGGGGCAATATCCGCAGTCGATTTTTGACTACGGAACTGAGGTGTTCGATGCTGACCCGCTTAAAAATACGATGTTCTCTATTCATATGTATGAATACGCGGGCGGGGACGCTGCCACAGTAAGAAGCAATATCGATAATGTGTTGAACAAAAACCTGGCTCTCGTCATCGGGGAGTTCGGAATCAGACATACGGATGGAGATGTTGACGAGGCCACCATTATGAGCTATTCACAGCAACAAGGCGTAGGGTATCTCGGGTGGTCATGGAAAGGTAACGGATCTGGCCTTGAATACTTGGATATGTCTAACGACTGGGCCGGTACAAGCTTGACAGAACAAGGACGTGCAATTGTTGAAGGGCCGAACGGGATCAGAGCAACATCCCAGCTAAGCACGGTTTATAGCGGCGGTTCAAACGATACTGAAGCACCTTCCGCGCCTGCTGGCCTTACGGGCACATCAACGACTTTTTCATCGGTGGCCTTGAACTGGAATGCATCGACAGATAATGTCGGAGTTACAGGATACAATGTATATCAAGATGGAAAGCTGGTCGCAATTAGTCCGTCGACAAGCCATACAGTCACGGGGCTAAAAGGCAGTACAGCGTATACATTTTCGGTAAAAGCTATCGATGGTGCCGGCAATCTATCTGATGCCAGCAATCCTGTGAATGTGACTACGTTGGAAAGTAATGATAAAACGCCTCCTACGGCTCCAACAGGACTAAAAGTTGTACCAGCAATTACAACTGCATCTCTGTCCTGGACAGCATCTACCGACGACATTGGCGTTGCAGGCTATCATATTTATAAGGATGGCGTATTAGAAGCTACAAGCACCAGAACCAGCTTTATCGTATCTGGTCTGGAGGGCAATACAACCTATACTTTCACGGTAAAAGCGTTTGATGACGCGAACAATTTATCTGCTGACAGCAATGATGTAACCGCTACCACGGGTGATCCTGACCATATTCAAACGATTGACCCGGGTGCTATCGCCGATTATGATACCTGGTACGTTGGCATCAACGGGGCTGACGAGCCAGCGTCCGGAACAGTTGCTACGCTTACAACACTGGACAGCGGCGGACTGGATATGACGTTTAACCTTCAAACAGAAAACTACCCCAGTTTTCAAGTCGATCCAAGTCCATCTGCGAATTGGAGCTCGTACAGTAAAATGAACATCATCGTAACGAATCCGAACGCCAAGGAAATTCAAATGCAACCCATTGTCAAAGACGGCGATTGGGAATGGGTAGAGCTTGGGCAGTATATTAAAATTCCGGCCAAAACGACGATCATGGCTGCTATTCCGTTAGACGGTCTTGCAATTAAAGAAGTAAATCGAATGATCTTGAGAGTGCAGAGCGGCGGTGGCGGCTTTGCTGGAAGCGTACAACTGCACACAATTGATTTTGATCTGGAGCCAAACGCTTATGCGGCCACTATTGCTGAGATGAATCGTCCAAAGACAGCTAGCTACTATCCATGGGATTTCGTGGAGTCTTCCTTCACAGGGAATGTATCCACTGGTTTGGAGGGCGAAACGGTTTTTGTCAATTATAGTTCCTCTTTAAGCGATACTGTAGCGGCTGGCGCTGCAACGGAAACGAAGCCAGGACTCGGAACTGGTGATGACTGGTCCCAATACTCAAGCCTCTCTGCTACTTTAACAAATACGGGCAGTGATGCTATCCGTGTTGCTTTGGTGTTAAAAGCAGGCAGCGGCTGGGTATGGCAAGAGTCGGGCGGTCAAACGGAAACAGATTCAACTACCGAACGCATTATAGCTCCTGGAGAATCGGTTGAAGTGACGTATGAGCTCAATTCCCCGATTTGGAAATCGGCGGCAACAGATTGGGTAAATAACGCGACTGTATCCAACCTGACGGATATTCGAGGGATCTTATTCAAGGTATATTTAGGTGCTGGCGAGACGACATCGGCTGGAACACTGAATATCACGGATTTTAAACTTAATTTCTAGTTAACAAAATACTAAATAAGTGTGAGACTGTCGAGATTTTCTCGGCAGTCTCTTCGTGTTCAGAAAGACTGCCCGGCTTTCTTATTAAGCCGCAAAAATGTGTAAGAGGGATGATCGTATAAGCAAAGCTGAAGCGAGGACACTGCCCGAACAAGCGTTTTCGACAAACATGAAGTTATTTCGGAATGGGTTCTCACTTACCTTTTTATCTATGCTCTGACGCAAAGTCGTGGTATATTAACACTTTGAAGCAATTTAAACCAATATCCATCTGATGTTTGCAAATATAGGAACCTCCTTGTAAATGACAATATATGATAAGATTTTTTTGGATTTTTCCAGAATATTGAAGGTTTAAGAGAGATTATATCGAATAATAAAATGAGGGAATTTGAAATGTCCTTATTTTACTGGCAGGGGTGCTGAAATGAAGGGGTTATTCAAAGGAATAGTCATCTTTTTTGGATTATTGCTCATTGTATATTGTGTTTTTCTATTGGAGAATTCTGGTGACATAAAATCAACTGAACAAACAATAGGTAACTGGGAAATTGCATGGACAAGCGATAGTGATTTAGATCTTAGTGAGCAAAACTTGGATAAACTTGATTGGATTCCGGTTTCTACACAAGCCCCAGCACCTGAAAGGCCTAAGGATGCAGATACTCAATGGATAAAAATTGATTTACCCGAACTTAAGCTAGAATTATCTACGGTTCTTATTAGTAAGATCTACGGAAAACATATTTTGGCAATCTATAATGGGGCTAAGATCTATGAATCTGATCGCAGTTTTAATTATGAGATCAATAGTGTGCTTTTACCCGTGGATAAAATTGATTCCGAGAAAACTCTTTACATTGGGGTATCATCTCAAAGGAGAATAGGAATTCCAAACGAAATTCAAGTTGGTGAATATCAAGAACTACTAAAAAAGTATGTTAAAGGCAATATTTCTGATTTCATTTTGGGAAGCACACTTATATTTATTGCAGTAATTATGTTAGCTTGCACTGTATTTCTGAGATCAGACAATCTTGTAATATGGGTATCTCTCTGTGCTGTATTTTTATCTAGCGGTGTAATTGTAGTTACGTACTCATCCTTTTTATATTGGTTGTTTGAGGATTTGGGTAAGGTATATGTAACTTTGTTTGATGCTGCATTATTTATCTTGCTGCCAGCATTTACATTTTTCTTCGAGAGAGTGTTTGGTTCTGGTTATTACTCAATAATTCGAAAGTTTAGAAATTTTCAAGTAGTTTATTCGGTAATTTGTACATTATTGCTTATTCTTAATGAGCTGACATCAGGCAGAGCATTTCCTATATATAATTTAATATCACAGGAATTTCTCGGTTTTATAATAATTACCCAGTTTGTATTGCTATTAAGCATTGTGACTATTTATACATTTCAAAAGAATAAAGATGCGGTTATTTTTAGTATAGGATTTCTAATCTTAGCAGTGTTAGGAATTGGAGAACTAGTTTGGTTTTATTCTCAAAATTCATATTATGATTTGTATTTGTGGAAATGGGGCGTAGTATGCTTCCTGATTTCTTTAATTATTATTCTTGGAAGAAGATTTGCTGAAAATCATGAACAAGTGGTTGAGTACTCTAAGCAGCTAGAGATGTTCAATAATGAACTGCAGCGTTCTGAGAAAATGGAAATTATCAGTGAAATGGCTGCTTCTGTAGCTCATGAAGTGAGGAATCCATTACAGGTCACCAGAGGATTCATTCAATTATTAGCTGAAAAGCACGAGAATTCTGAGAAGGTATATTTGCATATGGCTCTGGACGAACTTGACCGTGCATCGAATATCATCACTGATTTTCTTACTTTTGCCAAGCCGGAAGTAGGAAAGGTGGCTACGTTAAACTTACTGCAGGAATTCATACATATTGAGGGAATATTAGTGCCGATGGCTAATTTGCAAGGAGGAAAAATCGCGGTAAACATTCCTGACAATCTACTGATCAAAGGAAACTCTTCAAAGTTTAAACAGGCTATTATTAATATCATTAAAAATAGTATCGAATCTCTCCACGGGGAGGGAGATATCCAGGTATGGGGATATAAAGAAGATGAATGGGTATATATCCATATAAAAGATAACGGCGAAGGGATGGATTCTGATGTATTAGCTCGACTTGGTGAACCATACTTCTCAAACAAGACAAAGGGAACAGGACTCGGCTTGATGGTAACGTTTAGAATTATCGAGGTTATGCAAGGGGAGATTACTTTCCTGAGTGAAAAGGGAGTAGGTACCGAAGCAATTATTCGCTTCCCGTCTAGAGAAGATTGACGGGAAGCTTTTTTTATAACCTTTGTATTGCTATGAAAGATATTGGTTAGCTCCACACAGCATTCGGCTTGATGTCGCTCTTAATTACATCCGACGGATTTGGGGGAAGAACAAGATAAAATTCGTCGGAACTTTCTTCAACTGTCTTAACCTTGATGTGATCGGGAATTGTAACCCCGAGCGCCTCCTGGATTGCAGCCTTTGGGTCGGCTAGCAATTTGGCCTTGAAACTAGGGTCTTGCCAAGCTTTCTGAATAATTTGCGTTTGAAGGAGAGCTCCTGATGTTGTCATAAGATCACCCTTTCTCAGAAAAAATGGTTATAAGTGCTTACATATTATAACATTAGTCACAGTTATAATCTAGGAATTAATGATTTTTTTCGACAGCCAGTACTCTAATCCGCCCTTTTCTAACAATTTCCTGTCTGTTTCGATCTGATTTGCGCCTTGTTGAACATTTTGGTAGAGAAACTCATGAAAGTCATAAAGATGGCGAGCGTTAGGCCGGACTGTTTCTAGGGACCGATGATGAGCTTCGACTTGGAGTGCGTATTCTAGTAAAATGTCTTCCGTATAAATCGCGTGCCGAATCTCCTCTGGTGTAGGTCGCTGATTCTCAGGCAGTTGCTTCTTGGTCTGAATTAGAGCGATAAGGCAATTATAGCTGCCTTCCTTCAGATCCTTCTCCCAATCCATCCAATCATCCAACATTTGCAGCGTAATGAGCACGGTATCTACGTTGTCTTCAAGCAAAGGAATCATTTGCTCCTGGCCAGACAGCAAGCAAATAGCAGCTACGGATAACTTCACTGGTGCAGCCTTATGAGCAACTCGTACGGGATGCTCTAGAAAGAAGTTATTGCTGTTCTCGTGAGTGACAGCATCGGCCCATTCGCTGACATATTTACGAAAGTATGACCAGAATGGGGAGCCCGTTGGGAAGTATTCTCTGTAAATGCTCATAAACTCGAAGTGAATAAGGTCGGCTAGAGGCAGTTGATGCTTGAACCTGGCATCGGGATTATCCATCAGATCATCGATCAGATGATAGTACAGCATCCCGAAAATGTTTGCTATCGCTATTTTGCGGCAGTCGGCGCTAGATACTTCTGACTTCTCCTGCAGCCAGAACGGTAGAAGATAGCAAATGTAATTTTTCGAGCGATGCTCCTTCATGACATGGAACTTATCAAGAAAGTCACGGGCTGGTTGGCTAAAGGAGGTAGGGAATGCGGATAACAACTTGTCCGCAACAGCGAACGCTTGCTGCAAATCTTCTTCATAATTGGAAAGCCAGAGCAAATTAAACACCTCTCATCAAAGTTAAAGCCCCGGTATACCTACAATATTATCGTTAGGCAAAGAAGACGAGAGTAGTCCGGTTATTATAATTATAGCGTATATGAAAAGTTTCAAAAATACAAATTTGTGACTTTTGATCTACATTGCAGGGCTAGCGTCATGTAGAGAAACCACCGTAGTTGCGGTGATCTGTGTGTTCTAGCAGTTTTATCATTTAGAAAAATAAAACAAACCCTTTAATCGAAAGGATGGGTAAATAATTTGAGATCCAATCTAGACAATCATATCCACATTGCCTTGCCGCCAAATTCGGCAACGAATCGTCCGCTCTCCGGTAGGATGTTACTTACATAAGCTGCGACATCCTCGGCGTCCTCAATCCAGTGCAAAGCTGCATTGGAGAATACCGCATTCACTTTCTGATCCATTCATTTTTTACAATAAACGGTCTGCTCCAGGGAGACTTACCGAAGGAGCAGATCATATGGCAATTGAAATTATCTATTTAGCACGATACCTGCTTCACGGCCACGATGCGAATTCGTTTGTAATCCGCTAACCAAGTGCCGTCTTTGTATAACACAGGTCTCGCTGCATCGCAAATATGTTGAAACGCCTCAACTTTTTTGCTTTCTGTAAAATCACAAAAGAACTCATCTGCGGCTAACCCGTTAAGCCAATGGAACAGCCCATTGTCGCCATCCTCTAGCGGAGTAGGCCGATCAAAATGCACCGCATAGGTGACACGAAGGCCCTTCGATTCAAGCAAGGAGCTATATTGGCCAATACTTGGGAAGAACCAGGGATTGCGCTTCTTGGCGTCGATGCCGTATTGCTCGGACAACACCTTGTAGATGCTCTGGACAATCATATCCACATTGCCTTTGCCGCCAAATTCGGCAACGAATCGTCCGCCCTCCCGGAGGACGTTACTTATGCAAGCCACCACATCCTCGGCGTCCTTAATCCAGTGCAAAGCTGCATTGGAGAAAACCGCATCTACTTTCTGATCCAAGGAGAAATCGGCAGCATTGCCGACCCTAAAATCAAATTGGGGATACTTCCGCTGGGCTTGCTCAATCATCGAGGGGGAATAGTCCATCCCGAGCACGGAAGCTCCAGTCTTCTGAATCTCATAGCTTAAGTCTCCGGTTCCGCAGCCCAGATCAAGAATAACCTCTCCCGGCTGCGCTTGAAGCTGGCTGACGACATCCTTGCCGAAATTCGATACAAATCCAAGCTTCTGATCGTACAACTCCGGCTTCCAATCATGAATAGATCCCATAAATGTACCTCCTCATAGGTTAATGCGGGTGATAAGACAATTCCTTTTCTTGTTATATCATTGCATAAACTTGTAAATTGATTAAATATATAATTGTAATATCACTGATAGCTTTCACCTATTAAGAGGGGGTTCATCATGTTCGTATTTATTTTCCAAGCTGCAAAGAAGAAGGGTATGCGATTAGCTCAGTTAAGAGGCAAACTCCGACACTAATTGCTTCCTCAGCAACGAAAGAATCAACCGAATCTGAAGATGACGTTATGTTCGATCCCGCCACAAAAACACTTTATACGAAATACGGAAAGAAAATCAAATTGGCGCCTGATCATATTGAGATTTCTTCACAGGATATGTCAATCATACTCCATGATCAGAGTGGCATTCATATTGTAAGCAGTAAAAACATTAATCTTAATGCAAATAAGATTGAATTGTCTGGAAGCGGGAATAGCATAACATTGGATGATAAGAAGGTTTTATCTGGAACAGAAATTAAAATGAATTGAATGGAGGAGCCGTCTTGGATAAACAAGAAGCCTTGTCTCATTTTTATAATGAGTATTTCATTCCTGAATTGGCAGTATCCATAGAAGAGGCGGAAACGAAATTTAAGCAGGATCAAGCTAGGTTAACCTTGCATGTGGCAAACTCATTTAGGAAAATTTGTGTGCTTATTGATGCTATTTGAATGGGATGAGGTTCTTGAACTTGGAGAAGAGGTTTATTGTGATAATAAACTATATATCATTGTTTCCCGCAAGGGATCGATGGTATCAGGAATCATGAATTGTCTTATGAATGCGCGCTGCCCGATGGCATAACCGTAAATAATCGGGAGTGCCGTCGGAGGAAGAACCTTAAAATTCATCGAAATCAGGTTCGAATTCACTTAGATATGGATAAACAGCAGAACTCAAATGAAGCCCGCTGGTTTCCCTACTCAGCTGCAAAAACGCCTTACAGAGCTTCTGTAACAAGTGGAGAGCCGCCTATCCCAAGTTAGTGAAATCGCTTCAGGAGAACCCGCATATCCTCACGTTTTACAGCTATCCTGAGTCCATACGCAATTCAACCAATCTCATTGAATCGTTTAACGAACAAATTGAGCGATACACCAAGCGCAAAGAGCAGTTCCCACATGAAGAGGCGCTTTTGAGAAGTTCCTGGTTGCTCAGTTTGAAAGCTACAATCAACGCTTTGCTATCCACTGTTACGTGGGTTTCGATAAGGCACGATCCGAGCTTTAAGATATGTTCTCCGCCGTCAAAGACTGACTTTATGTTCTATAAGATAAGCAATTAAATCATCCTTTTTTTAGATAAGAATATAATATATAGTTATAATGGTATTAATCACTTTCAACGGAGGGAAATAATGATTAAAAAACTTAAATTTATTCTTACTTTATTTTTTTCACTATTGATTTTAGTTAGTTGTAGCTCTGGAATAAACTATATAGGGGAAGGTAAATATTGGACTGGAAGATATAATGTGACTATAAACACAAAAAGTAATACTCAACAAGGAAAATATATTTTTATTTATAGAGGACAATCGAATTTTAATAACAATATTGATGATTTAATTATTGAAAATGGAAATAAAACAACGAAATTATCTAACTTTGGTTTAATTAATGGTGAGATGAGTATCCCTGTAAATTGCTCTGGATGCGCTCTTCCAAAAAAAGAAGATCCTATTAAAATAACAATTCGTTGGGATAATAATGAAGAATCTTTTGAACTACTGAGTAAATAAATAAAATTACTTCTATTGTTCTATCATTTATTACATTAAAATATTAAAGAATGGCGAACAGCTTTTTAAGCATGTTCGCCACTTTTTTAAATAAATATATTATTGTGTGAGGTTATTTTGATGATGTAATGTCCAAGTAGAACTTGTCCCACGTTCAATTGTTATATATGTGTTTACACCCATCTTAAGATTTGTTTCGAGAGCTGGCCAGGAAGACGGGGCTGTATAAGAAAATGTATTTCCACTTGGATATAAGTTTCCTGATGATCTGGAAACACCAATCCCACTACCTTGGGCATTTCCACTAATTCCATATACAACTTTACGATCAGATAAAATATATCTAGAATCTGATTTATCCCACCCACCACTTACAGAATCTAACTTATAAGCATATACATTATTATTTAATGTACGTGTATAATTTACTTTAGAATACGCTCTTAAACCATAGCCCGAATCCCATTCCTCTTCTTCTTTACTACCGAAAGGTCGAATAAGATTTCCATTTTCAGAACTATTATAATCATTGGTAATAACTAGAAATGAGACTTTGCTAAATGTCTCTACTAGCTCTTCCCCATTCTGAACAGCCAGTAACTTCTGGGTTGTTGTATATTGTTTAATATTATCATTATTATCAGAAGGACTTTGAACAACAAACAAAGCTTGTTCCGAATCGTTGGTTACATCAGAAATGCCATTTTTAGCTCGATCAAAAAGGACATCTAAATCTGTAATTTCTTCGGCCTGATAGATCACGGTTCCTCCCGAATCAGCTTTAGGTTCGGCAAAGCTAATACTTCCGAATGAAGAGAAAAGAACTACGACAAGTGTCAAAATAAACAACTTTTTTGCTTTCATTTACAAATCTCCCTTATGTAGTATTTTCCAATCCCATAAACCTTAATATAAATATTTAGGGAAGTAAACCATATATTGTATTTTAATTCTTTTCACTTACAAAAATAGAACTTAAGGGCCATGTACATTCTCCATGATTCTGAAAGACGCATTAAAACAGTTTTTAGCACATGAAATCTTTGTCTCCCCATCCCTAATTTGGTATATAATGCGTGATAGATTAGTTCCTCTCTAACAAAATACTTTTTTTCAACGATGATCAATTGTTCAGGATCAAGCTGAGCTAGAGATCTTACGACAGGATACATCATTTTTTCGATCTCGCTGAGCTCTTCTTCATTCTTTCAACTTTTTCGAGAGTCCTTATTACTGCACTTTCAGTTGAGGGAGTACCTTGAACGAGTACCCGGTAGTATTGCTATAAGTAGCTGTAACCTTGGGCAGATAAGTTTCCCGCTGCTTCCAGCCAATTTTTTCGTTTCATTCTTTGATAATGATCTTTAAGTCTGTGTTCAACGATAAGCTGATATTGTTCTCTCAACGCGACAGGAATATCTAGCTCAAGTTGTTTAACATCTTCGGAATCAGAATATTTACCGATACCGATTAACTCTAGCTTGTCTTCTGTCTCCAAGTATTGCTCAATAATATGTGCCTTTTCTACTATTTTGAATTATCTTACGTCTTCATCATCTTTTGAATTTTTTGATATCTTATACATAGCCAGTCCGTTGGTATTTGAGTCACGTCATGATTTTGTGCCCGAGCTTCCAATTCTTCAAAATAATCCATGGCTGCTTCCGATAATGATCTAAATTCTCGGCGATCCACGCCCGGCCCGACAATATATCCAAGCTTCTTTGCATAAAAAGAAATGCTTGATCGATATCACGATCCTCAGTTGCTATCTTTAATTGTTGTATCCCTGCACGAATTACCCTGCGGAGTAAAAGTTGTTGGCTTAGTAGACCAACGTAATATTTAAAGCTCTCTGGATTTGAACTGGGTACACTGTCATGTAATCTTTTAAGGAGAGCGTAAAATATTTTGTGTAAACTCATTTTAAGCAATCCCCCGAGGAGAATTTTGCGTTTCTGACGTAAGTAGCTACTGATACGCTCCGGAAAGAAGACGGGGAGCAGGAGCAATATTATCCCCAAGTGCCTGTCCATTTGCGGGTGACATCCATCGTGACTGGGTACAGCATCTTCAGCAGTTCCTCGTCCGTCGGAAAAGATGCTCTTGACCTTGGTTACCTTGCTCAGCTGGCGGTGGTAGCTCTCGATATGTTGCGCGTCGAGTTGCGGATCTGGTGGATGATGCACTTCCAAATCTCGGCCTTCGGATAGCAGGCTGTTATCGCTTCAGAGAAGCCGGTCAGGTTATCGACACACGCGACCAAGATATCCAGATCATGTGTGTCGATACCATCACTCTTCGATAGAATTCGGGAAATTGATCGCCTCCCAAAACCATTTTATTTAACTATCTACTTGATGGATAATGAATAAATTCTTCAAGGCACAGACCTTATGGTGATTTAAATTATTCTATTTAGTACAATAGCTGCGTTACTTACGCAAGCCATCACATCCTCGGGATCCTTAATCCAATGCAAAGCTGTATTGGAGAATACCACATCCACTTACTGATCCAAGGAGAAGTCGGCAGAGCTGTTGTCCATGCGGGTGATAAGATAATTCCTTTTCTTATTATATTATTTTATAAATTAGTAAATTGGTTAAATATTCTCAGAACATTTGCCGAAAACCGATAAAGATCAACAACAATCCCGAAATTACCGTCGCCCGATTCCCTAGCTTCTCGGCTGCAAATTTCTCCCCAAACCCGGCGCAAAGAGCTAATAGAATAAAGCTGAATATCCCAACAGACAGCGAGGTATACCAAATATTCAATTGGGTAATTCCTGCATTGAATCCTCCGGCGAGTGCATTCATAGCTAGAGCAATTCCTAGCAAAATCGACTCGGCTAAACTAATGGATTTTGAACTGTCAATATCCGCTTCTTCTGGATTTTGCAGCAGTCTGGTGAATGAGCTGGTCGGGGATGTCTCCTTGGGAATTGGTTTTTTTTCTACATAAGGCTGAAGCAGCACCCATACGCCGACACCGATGATGACGATGGTTCCAATCAGTTGGCCGATCCAGGGGGAGATCCATGTCGATATTAAATTTCCGAACAAACCGGAGATCAGGGTAGCCAAGAAGGATATGATTGCAATAGCCAGGTTCGAGTACCATGGAATGCGGATTTTTCGGACGCCGTAAGCTATTCCGACTCCTGCATTATCCAGATTGGATGCCAAACCGATCGCTATGATCGCTAACAGACTGTAGGAACTCAAGAGGTTCACTCCTTTGCGTCGCTTTGATCACAGCATATGCCCAGGGGGCTGTTTTGGTTTCTCCCCCATTGATTTGCTGAAAATAAAGAGAAAAACTCCCTTTCTACCGTATAAAGTAGTATAATTTACAATAAGATATATCTGAGGAGTGATAAATGTGCTTGAAAACTTGTTGCGGCCAACACATCTGCTGTTGCTGGTCATTGCCGCGCTCCTGTTGTTCGGTCCCAGCAAACTGCCGGAACTTGGACGCAGTTTTGGCACGATGTTAAGGGAGTTCAAGAAAGGCGCTCGCGGAGATTTCAAAGAAGAGGAAGACAAGCCGCAGGAGATCAAGTCCATCGAAGATACAAGCAAATGATAAGATAGAGATGAGGCGCCGGGAAGGTGCCTTTTTTGTTGCCTGAAAAACGGAATAGATAATATTCGCTTCACTCAAAAAGGGCTGTGCATAAGTCAGCGAAATAACTTATGCACAGCCCGCCAATTATTTTAATTTAAAAGCACTGATATCTTCTTTAATCCTTGTGATGCTTTCCATTAATTCTTCAACTACTTCAAGATTTTGAACTAATGTGTCTGCTAATTCATCAGTGACTGCTGTCGTAATTACTGTTTTATCCAAAATTTCTTGTGAGTCGGTACTAATGAGGTCAACCGCATTCACAATATCTTCTGTGCTTAACATCTGTCTTGTGATTTGATCCATGAGATTTGTAATATAAGCGGTGCTATGTTCTGTTGACTCTTTCATATTGCTAATAATATGAGTGAAATGCGTTGCAATTCTTGTTGTATCCTGGACATGGGATTTAACATCTTCATTGGCAGATTGCACTTGAGCTATTTTATTATTAACGTTATTAATAATCTCGCTAATTTTCTGTGTTTCTAAACTTGTAGCTTCGGACAGCTTCTTCACTTCAACGGCTACCACTGCAAATCCTCTACCTTCCTCGCCAGCTCTGCTTGCTTCAATGGAGGCGTTCAAGGACAACAAGTTAGTCTGGCTGGCAAAATTCTGTATGGTGACCAATACCTCTTCAATCGCTTTCGCATATTCGATCAGTTCATGAATTTCATCGCTGGATCGATCGACACTTTGTGATATCCCTTGAACATTGCTATTCAATGTTTCGATATTATTGACGCCTTCTTGGACACTGGCTAAAGATTTTTCAGAGATGTTCTTCGTAGCGTTAATTTCATTTACGGAGCCTTTGTTAGTTTCCAATATTTCATGCAGGCTCGATAAAGATTCTTCTGTGTTTGCACTTTGATTTGTAACGCTATTTTCGATCAATCTGAAATGTTCCTGTAGCTGCAGTATCCCCTCTTTTTCATCTTTACCGTTCACCACAGACTGAATAACGCCATAAACAGCTATGTTCTTCTCATTTACTTCCAATGTTAGATCTTGTATTTTCTGCAAAGTGTCGCTGAGCTGGTCGCTAAATTGGTTAAGGTAATTAGAAAAAAGTGAAAACTCATCCTTGGAGGTAATTTTAGCACGTGCACTTAGGTTTCCTTTTCCCATTTCTTGCAGCAGATATCGGAATTGATCGACATTCCTTTGGATACTACGAGTTATGATGAATAAAATGACCATAACTATCGCAATCGCCGCAATGCTTAAAATGATAATCATCGCTCGCAAGCTGTTTGCACCGGCTACCATGTCGTCAGAAATTTTCCCATGGATGCTTTCAATGACGCTGCGCACCTCGGCTACTAAATTTATATTCTCATTGATTAATTGAACCAGCGTTGAATTTATTGGCTGCAATTCTTCTAGGATGTTCATTTTCTCATCCATAATATTTATTGCTTCTGTTGGTGTTTCATTACTGCCGAAGTAACTACCAAAGCCCGACTTCATCTCCTTAATAATTGAACTGATCTCTTGATATTGATTTGTAACCTCTTCGCTCCTGCCTTCGATCACAGCTCGATTATATTCATTCAAAAGCTGGTTAATCTGATTGGCGGCATTGCCGAAATCATAGCGTTGATCTAAAGCGACACCTAATGAGATATTCCTGGGATGAACAGCTGCATCGAAGTATATTTCAAAAGAAACCTGATCATATTCATTTAAATGGATGTCTGCAGTATTTATCTCAATGCCGATCTCTTCCCAGGATGCGTTTGCTGCTGTAAAATTGTTAGCGATTTTAAATGCGGGCTCCCCTTGAAAGGTTGTATACTCAATTCCATCGAGCGCAGAACCATAGCTCCGCTGTGTTGTAAATTCTGATACTTTTGCAAAGTCTACTGCAGTTTGGGATGACTCGTTCAGAAGTTGAATTTTGGTTAAATAGGCTGTGCCTTTGTATTCTACAGAATCGCCGCCGATCCGGGCTAATAGCTTGTCGCGATCCCCTTTATCCGGGATGTCATTGATATATCGATATTTACTATAGGTTACTCCGTCGATCGTGTCAGAATCCTGTAATAAAGGAGCAGTATTCAGCATAGGAATATCAATCCAGCTTGGTATCTTGTTCAATAAATCCCTTTGTTCCTGAAGGGAGCCTTCATTTTCAATCAGTTTTTGAAAGATTCCGGTCGATAGATCGAACCCGCGTTCATTGGACAGTTCAATAATTTCTTGCATGTTCGATTTATTTTGAGCTAACAGCGCCCCTAAGTTATCCCATTCTTCTTTGTACTTGCCATTTGGATTGTTCGTATTAATAATGTTAAAAGCTTGGTCGATGTTAGCATAGATCTCGTCTAAATAATTGCTATCTTTAGAGGAAACATACATGACGTCCAAGGTTTCATTCTGTTCCGATAGTCGATTAACTTGGCTCATATGGGTTGTCATTTCATAGCTTTGATTGTTGTTGCCCAGCATAGTAAGCGACATTCCGCCAATGAGTAATATAATGACCAGACATACTGCACTCAGGAACATAAGCTTGAACTTTAGTGAATGAACCAGTTTTGTTTTGATTTCCCCGTGAACTACGGATGTTTTTTCTCTAGATGATTTGTTTTTCATGCATGAATCTCCTCTTTAATTATTGATTGTCCTTAATCGGCCTAAATAATTTTATGAACCTTCCTTGTTAGTCGATCCATAAAAAGAAACCCTAAATAAAATGATATAAAAGTACTGCATTTATACTTATCGGCTTAAGTTTGATATATTTTTAGAAAAAAACTGATATTTGTTATTGTTAAAGTTAGTGAATGAGATAACCAAATAACAAATTGGGTTCGATCTACATAAAGGGGGGCATTGTAGAATAGGTGCCCATACAAAAGCAGCGATCGATTTCCATACAATTCTGGAAATCAATCGCCGCTTATAATATGTCTTTTAATACGCCTTGATTAAATTATATGTCGTAGTTCCGGCAAAAGGTGGAGGAGCTTTGGATCATCCAGCCGGATGGCATGTTGTATGATATTTTATTCAAACTAGTTGCTATATAGGCGGACTATTATAATGGATGTGAGGGCAAGAACGTAAAGTGTTCCTACGATCGATGTTGCTCCTTGGAACACCAAGTATTTGTGCACTAAATGGAAATGATGTATCTAACTATGCTCTAAACGAATGCTTCAGGGGATGAGATGGATTTGATGCACCTAAAATCAAGAATCCAGCTCATGATTATAAAAGCCCCTCTTCTAACGATATGAAACCCATTTAAATCTACTTTTCTTTCTATGTCGCTGAAACTAACTACCATAAATGCATTAATATAAGTGAACTATTGAAATAAATTCGGGGCAGCTTTCCTTCAGAAGGCTGCCCCGAATTTCCAGAAACATTTTATTCTCTTATCATCTGTATCTCATTCCTTAGTTCATCTTACATAGAGTGATCTTGAAGCTCCGGCTTCTTCCAAAATAGTGCGATTACTGTTCCGATCAACAGAACGATGGTAGCGAAATAGTAGGGATAGTTCAAGTTGAGATCGAACAGCGCGCCGCCGATGATCGGGCCGAAAATGTTGCCTATGCTTGTAAAAGTGGAGTTCATGCCGCCCACGAAGCCTTGCTCATTCCCGGCAATCTTTGATAAATAAGATGTGATGGCCGGTCGCATTAAATCGAATCCAGTAAAAAGGACGAAGGTCGTCAGCAAAATAATGAAATAGGTGCTTACGAAGGTCATTAGAAGCACGAGAACGGCCGAGATCCCAAGACAATAGCGGATGACATTGATTTCGCCGATGCGTTTGGTCAGGCGGTCAAATAGCAGGATCTGGGCTACCGCGCCGACTAGCGCACCGCCGGTAATGACGATAGCGATGTCCTTTGGCGTGAAGCCGAACTTATGGTCGACGAACAGACTGAAGAGCGACTCGAATGCAGCAAGACCGAATGATGACACGAAGATCAATATGAAAGCGATGAAGTACATCGGAATGAAAATACGACGCAGTCCGCTTTTTTGACTTGACTTCGATGTTCCTTTATCTGTACGTTCTGGTTCCTTCAGCAGGACAAAAGAAAGAATCGCGGCGATGCCGCCGAGCACACCGGCGGAATAAAACGGGATACGCGTGCCGATTTCAGCCAAAATCCCGCCAAATCCCGGCCCGATGATGAAGCCGGTGCTAATCGCCGCCGACATATAGCCAAGCGCTTTGGATCTGGTGTCGCTCGTTGTAATATCCGCGATAAAGGCAGTTACCGCAGGCATAATGAATGCCGCGCTGATCCCGCCTAGCATGCGGGAGATAAATAAAACCTCCACCGACCTCCCGATCCCGAACAGGAACTCCGAGAAGCCGAAGATAAACAGGCCGAGCACAATCATGATTTTACGTCCGTACTTATCCACCCAACGGCCGGCAAACGGAGAGATGATGAGCTGAGTTATCGCAAAGGCCGCCACCATATAACCAACGACGGCTCCGGTAATATTTAGCTCATTCATAATTGTCGGCAGTACCGGAATAACGAGTCCGATCCCGAGAAAGGCGATAAATAAATTCATTAGCAGGATAGCTAGTGTGATTTTTGGGCTTCTCATACATAAAACTCCTCTAAAAATTCATGCTGTAAGAACAATCAAACAAGTGGAAACTTAATTTAAGGTTTCATCCATAGACCTAATATTATACAGCAAAAAACCCTATATCCGCTATAGGGTTTTTTTGTACTTATCCCAAACTAATCGCCCTGTATCCAAACGCCTCCACAGTCACCATTCCCGCTGAAAGCTCATCTCCAGTCACGGCATCCTTACCTGGAGACGTCAGCGTAACGCTTCCTCCACAGCCGTCCAAATTGACGACGATCCACACGGTTTGGCCATCTGCTCCAAGCCTTGGCGCAACGATGGTGCCGGGCGTCACGTCCGTTTGTAGCGCCACCTGCGCTTTATCGGCGTAATGCCGGATGAGCTGGTGAAGCAGCCGATCGCCATCCTCGCCGCTTGGCATTGAGCCAAGCATGACGATTGTCCCCTGCCCATACTGCTGCTCGGTTATAAACGCCAAGCCAGGTGTCAGCCCTTCGCTGATCTCGCCCACCACGGACGCGCCGCCTTCCAGCGGCTGAAATACCGCGCTCCATAGCGAGAGCGAAGTCGATATGCCAAAGGCGCGACCGATTGATCCCGTCCCATCCATGGGATACGTAAATACCGTCTTGACGCCCGCTAACTTCTCTAGTTCACCTAGTCCCGCATCCGTATGAATCGTGTGCTCCTCCGTACGCCCTCCGGTTAGCGGCCCAACGACCCAGATGCCGCCCCGGGCGGTGAATTCCAGTGCCCGCTGCAAATAATCGGTGGATACGTAGGGGAGAAAAGGAGTGAATAACAGCTTGTATCCGCTAAGATCGCCTCCTTCGGGAAGGACATCGCGATGGATGCCGAGCGAAAGTATTCGATGATAGAAATCATTCACCAGCCCCCGATGATCCAGCTTCCGGTGCGGCTCTGTCTTCAGGTAAGCTTTTGCTGTATCCGAGTATGTCATTGCCACTTCCGCTTGAACGGGAGTTGTCTCCAAGAGAATCGCCTCAAGCTCCCTCTTGGCGGCCTCTACTTCCAGCACCTGGCGATGGCCGATCGTCGGCTCGCCCCAGGCGCTAACGACAGAGCCGTGCGGCTGTTCGCTGCCCGTGCGCTGCTGCCGCCACAGCCAATAGCAAAAAGCCCCGGCACCTAAGGCATAGGCCGCTACGGCTTCTGCCTTCACATACCCGCTCGGATGCGGCGTGGCATAGCTCTCCAACGAAGCCGCATAGGACGGGCTTGTCTCCATGATCCAAAAATCCGTACCCGGCTTGAAATTGCGCCACAAATCACAATTGAACAAGTATGCGTGGGCATTTTCCTTAGACGCATAGGTATCGAAGGAGGCAAAATCGAGATATTTGAACAATCGTTCATTGTCGACGTGAAAGGCAACGCTGCTATTATGCGTAATCGGTGCGGCGGAATAGCGCCGAATGATCGCCGCCTGTTCATCCGCGAATTCCGCGATCTTCTCCATCGAGAAGCGCTGATACATCGTCCTAAGAGACGAATTGTGCAGGAAGGGGGCCGGCCCCGGCTGCGGCACCTGGTCAAACCGCTGGTAAGTCTGGCTCCAGACGTTCGTGCCCCAGGCTTCATTCAGTCTCTCAACTGTACCGTATCGCTCCTCCAGCCAGTGATACCACAAGTCTTTGCATGTACTGCACATGCACTCCGCCACATGAGCCTTGAACTCATTATCGAGCTGCCAGGCAATGACGCCCGGCAAGGAACCGACAGCCTGGGCGATATGCTCGGTAATGATAGCGGCCCGTTCCCGGAAATATGGATGATTGGTGCAGGCATGCTGCCGAGCACCGTGATTCATCACGATGCCGTGCTCATTCACGTACATTCGTTCCGGGTGGCCATGGCTCAGCCAGATTGGCGGCGTCGGCGTCGGGGTGCACATGACCGTATCGATGCCATGCTCGTGCAGCAGCTTAATCACATCGGCAAACGAGCTGATATCGATGCGTCCCTCCTCCGGCTCAAACACAGACCAGGCAAATTCCCCGATTCGCACGACATTGATTCCCGCCTGCTTCATAGTAGCGATATCCTGCAGCAGCACGTCCCGGCTCCATAGCTCGGGATACAAGCAGGCGCCATGGTAAAGCTTCTTATTCAACAACATCGCCGCCTCTCTCATAGAAATATGCTTCCCTTGTTCACCACCAGTCTGTCTTAGCCGTCATCTCCCGGCAATAGCAATGTTTTGCGGCATTTGCACTTTTTTGAATGAGGGGCGCTGCATCGATGTTTTCAAAGCCTTCAAGAAAGTCTAATTGCTGGAAAATAAGGGCTGCCCCATAATGAGGCTAAATCGAATTACAAGCTGCAAACTTCACGACTCAATTTGGAGGTGAACGGGGTGAAACCATCGGCTGCGCCGGATATTCTTATGACGAAACAAGCCTTAAGTGGCAACCGACAGACCCGCTGGAAGCGCCTGAAGCGCGATAAGTGGCTGTATATTCTGCTGCTGCCGGGCTTGCTGTATTTTCTAATTTTTAAATATGTGCCCATGTGGGGAATATTGCTCGCATTTAAAAACTACCAGCCTTTTATCGGATTTTGGAAAAGCGAGTGGGTAGGCGTCGAGCATTTCAAGGTCTTTTTCCAGAATCCTGATTTCTTTATGCTGTTGCGCAACACGCTGGTGCTGTCCCTGTACAATTTGATCTTCTTCTTTCCGGCACCGATTATACTAGCTTTGCTTCTCAATGAAATACGCCGGGCCTTGTTCAAAAGAACGGTTCAAACGCTGATCTATGTACCTCACTTTATATCCATGGTCATTGTGGCGAGCCTGACGTATGTGTTTTTGACGACCGAAGGCGGAATGATCAATGAATTCCTGTATGCGTTTACAGGTAGAAAAATCGACTTTCTAGCCAGTCCGGACTGGTTCCGTCCGCTCATTATTCTGCAGACGATCTGGAAGGAATGCGGCTGGGGGACGATCATTTTTCTGGCAGCACTGGCGGGCGTAGACGTAGAGCAATATGAGGCAGCTATCGTTGATGGAGCCAGCCGCTGGAGGCAGCTGTGGCATATTACCCTGCCTTCAATTCGCAGCACGATCGTAATTCTGCTGATTTTACGGATGGGAACGATTTTGGATAACGGGTTCGAGCAAATTTATTTGATGATGAATGCCTTGAATCGCGAGGTTGCCGAGGTGTTTGATACGTATGTGTATGCGCTCGGGATCACGCAAGGGGCATTTAGCTATAGTACGGCTGTTGGATTGTTCAAATCGGTCATCGGTGTAATACTGGTGCTTGGCTCCAACTGGCTGGCTAAGAAATCCGGTGAATCCGGCCTTTATTGACCATGTCTTGACCTAAGAAAGGAGAAGATGCTGTGGGCAAGCAATACAGAAGCATGGGCGAGAAGATATTCGACATGTTCAACTATGTGTTCCTCGCAATGTTCGGATTAATGGCCATTCTGCCTTTTATATTTGTCATCTCGGGTTCATTCGCGACAGACGCGGAAATTACCAAACGAGCCGTATTTCTAATCCCGAAGACGTTCTCTTTGGATGCTTATAAATTCATATTTTCCACCGATACCATTATGCGCAGCATCGGCGTTTCGATTTATGTGACCGTTATCGGCACCATCGTCAATCTATTCTTTACGGTGACGATGGCTTACCCGATGGCCCGGCGCAACCTGATGGGGCGCAACATGATTTTGAACCTCGTTATTTTCACGATGCTGTTCGGCGGGGGCATGATTCCGACGTATCTTGTCATACGCGAGCTGCATCTGCTCGACACCTTGAACTCACTTATTCTACCCGGCGCTATCAGCGCATTTAATTTGATCATTGTTAAAAACTTCTTCCAGGAGCTGCCGCCGGGGCTGGAGGAAGCGGCTAAAATCGACGGCTGTAACGAGCTCAGTCTGCTCTGGAAGATCGTGCTTCCGCTTTCGAAGCCGGTGCTAGCCACATTTACGCTGTTTTACGCCGTCGGACATTGGAATAATTTCTTCTCGGCCTTGCTCTACATCAATGATCCCAGCAAATGGCCGCTCCAGGTCATGCTGCGGCAAATCGTAATGCTCTCGCAGTCGGCGGGGGATATGAGCTCTATGGATCCGACCTTCGTGCAGCCACCAGAGCAATCCATCAAGATGGCAGTCATCGTGGTTGGCACGATTCCGATCCTGTGCGTCTACCCGTTTCTGCAGGGGCATTTTGCCAAAGGGGTGCTCTTAGGCTCGATCAAGGGTTAAATTCGTCCGATTCCTTTAGGGCTTTGGAGTCTGATGATTTTACCATATAGAATATGGAAAGCTTACGAACTTTAAGGGAGGTTATAAGTGGATGAACAGGCAAACAAGTATGGGAAGTATGAAGCGCTGGTTATCTTTATGGTTAATTGTTGCCATCATGGTGGTTATCGCTGGCTGTGGCAGTAATTCCAGTGAACCAACTGCCAATTCGGCTTCCGCAGGCAAAAGCAACGGCAATGAGGGGGGAGAGCAGGCGGAGCAATCCCCACTTGACCTGACGATTATGCTGCCGATTTTCAAGACGAATTATCCGAAGGACGATGGGCCGGTCGTAGAGGAAATAGAGAAAAGAACGAACAGCAACATTCATCTTGAATGGGTGCCGAATGCCTCTTATGCAGATAAGTTTAATATCACACTAGCATCCGGCAAGCTGCCAAGCATCATTTACGTCGGGGACGTGAAGGCGCCAAGCTTTGTCAGTGCGGCTAAATCCGGCGCGTTCTGGGAGGTCGGGCCTTATTTGCAGCATTTTCCGAATCTGAGCGGCGCCAATCCCGTCATTATGGAGAACTCCGCCATAGAAGGGAAAAACTACGGGATTTACCGCGGTCGGGTACTTGGCCGAAATGGGGTTGCCTTTCGCAAGGATTGGTTGGACAATGTTGGGCTGGAAACGCCGCAGACGGTGGATGATTTCTACAATATGCTCAAGGCGTTCAAAGAGCAGGATCCCGATCGAAATGGGCAGAACGATACGTATGGAATGGTACTTGTAAAATGGACGGGACAGTGGGCTAGCGGTTTCGACACGATCAAGCTGTGGTTCGGCGCGCCGAATAAGTGGGGGGTGGCCGATGGGAAGCTGGTGCCGGAGCATGAATATCCAGAATATGTGGAAGCGCTTAAATTCATGAAGAAATTATACGATGAAAAGCTGATCAACTCCGATTTTGCCGTTATGGACAGCGCGAAATGGGTAGACCCGATTGTCAACAATAAAGCCGGAGTTATCGTGGACGTGGTTGACGTCGGGGCACGAATCGACGATAAAATACACGCCGCTCTGGCGAAGGACGGCAAAGATGAGCCGGATCGTCATTATATCGACGTCATCGGCGGGGTAACTGGAACCGATGGCAAGCTGCGGACATTACCGACATCCGGTTTTTCAGGAATATTGGCTATTCCTAAATCCTCTGTGAAGACCGAGGAGGAGCTGATGCGGGTGCTCGGCTTCCTGGATCAGTTGAATGAACCGGATATGCAGACGCTGCTCGGTTTCGGCCAGGAGGGTGTACATTACAATGCAGTCGGCGAGTTCATCGAGCCGATCAAAGATACCGTGAAGCTGGAGTCCGAGGTGGAGGGCTTGAACCAAATGCTTGGCTTTATTCCGGAGGATCGTTCGAAGAAGGTCAATCAGACACCGCTGCGCATCAAGCAGACTGAAGTACAGAAGGCCAACGAGGAATTCATTGTAACCAATCCTGCCGAAGCGTTTATTTCCACCGTTTATTCACAAAAGGGCCAGCAGCTTGATAACGTCATCAACGATGCGCGCATCAAGTTTATTGTGGGACAAATTGATGAAGCAGGCCTAAAGTCGGCTTTCGACGTATGGAAAAAAACCGGTGGGGATGATCTGGTCGCAGAAATGAATGACCTATACAGCCAAGTGAAACGCTAGAGACAATCCCGAGAGAAGCATCGGCATAGGCAGCATTCATTCGAGCGTTAGCTGCCGCGTAAGATCTTAAAAATAGATTTTACGCGGGCAGCTTCTTTGCTTACAAAGCGCTAAGACAATTGCCCCATTTTCTGTAAGCGGGCTTGTAATTTGGTATGAATGCGTTTACATTTTGTATATACCTTGATTCGGTTGGTGAGGAAATGAAGACGGGGATTTTAGCAAAATGGTGGTCGCGTGCAGTAGGGGGCTTTGGCTGCAAGGGGAAATATTATCGCAACAATTTAATTATGATGCTCGTAGTGTCTGCGATTCCTGGCATTATAACCGGAGGGATCGTCTATTGGATGGTCGGCGGGCGTCTGGAGAGCGAACTGCTGCAGATGCATCACCAGCAAATCGAGCAGCGGGCCAGGAATATCGATGAGCAGCTGTCCAATTTGGAGCTAATGCTGTCGCATTGGGCGTTCGATCCCCAATTCGACTATAGCTTGAACGGACTGGATTTCAAACGGGACTTCGAACGGTCGCGGGATATTACGAAGACGCTGGTCGTCATGCAGGGCTCGAATACGATGGTGAAGCAGGTCGAGCTTTATTTGGCAGGGCAGGAATCGGAGCCGCTATTGTTTAATCCTGAATATGGCGAAATTCATTCTTCGGCGGTGTCAGTGCTGTATGACAAGCTGATCGGAACGAAACGAAGCACCTATTGGACGGATTGGGCTTTTGATCCAACCATGCCGGAGGTGAGGGAGCTCACGCTGGTGCATCATATTCCGGGCGGCAGCCAGCAGCCCTTTGGGGCATTGCTCATTCGGATGGATACTCAGAAGGTGGCAAATATGCTTAAGACAATGACTCCTTATAATAGGGGAGAGACCTTTCTTGTGCAGAACACGGGAGATTTATTTGCCTCTGCCGGCGGCAGCAGCTCGAACTCGCCCTTCGTCTCTGAGCTGCGTGCGAAGATTAGGGAACGGGAACCAAGCCAGAGATCCTCCTTTTTCTTCGAGTGGGATGGAGCGACTTACACGGTTACATATGGGGAATTCTCGCGGATTTCCACGGAGTGGACGTATGTATCCGCTTCGCCGATTACAAGCATTACTTCACCGGTCATGCTTATTTCCAAGCTCATCCTCATCATCAGCTTTAGTGCATTGCTGTTAGCGGCATTGTTATCCTGGCTCGCTTCCAGGAGGATGTATTCCCCAATTAAGCGGTTGTTCAAGACACTGCTGCCGGAGGAATTCAAGACGGAGGGCCAGGAGGACGAGTTTACGCTCATTGAACGGCAATGGCGGAACCTGCACTGGGAGAGCCATGATCTGCAGCGCAAGCTGGCGGAGCAGCTTCCTCATGTGAAGGAGAGCTTCCTAAACCAGCTCCTGCAAGGGCATTTATACGCTTATTCCGAACAAGATCTGCGACGCAGAATGGAGCGATTTAGGTGGGAGGTCGAGAATAAGCATTTTATCGTCATTTATGTCCAACTGATGGGAATCACGAGCCTTGAGGGGAAATTTAGAAGCGGGGATGAGGGGCTCGTATCCTATGCGGCCGTGAACATTATCGGCGAGCTGGCTATGCAGCGCTTCAGTCAATCCGACACGATTCATTTTCACGACTTGACGGCGGGCATTTTGCTTGTGGTGCCGGATGATGCTTCTGCGGATGCCGAAATGCGCAGCTTTAGCGAAGAGTTGACAAGAACGATTAACGTCATCTTGAAAATGCGGGTGACGCTAGCCTTCAGCGCCCCAGTATCCAGCATCTCCGATATACCGCTCACTTTTGAAGAGGTCAAACAAGCGGCTAGTTACCGCCCTTTCAGCAATGACAACCAGATCATTGATATGGAGCGGCTGGATCAGGACGGAACGGACGAGGCAGAGCCTACGTATTCGTTTACCTTGGAACGTGAGCTGATCCAAGCTATGCGCACTGGTCAGGAGGAGGATGCCTACCGCTTGCTGGAGGATTTCCTGGACGCGCTGAGGGCTAAAGGGGCAAAGGCCATCGACGTACAGCAGGGGATGCTGCATTTGCTCGGCCATGTCCAGCATGCGATTATGCAGTCAGGAATCGATCCAAAGCGGCTGTTTATGGGGATGAATCTGTATGAGGCGCTTTCACAAATTCGCGAGCCGGAGCTCATGCTGATTTGGTTCAAAGAGAAGATCATAGCGCCTTATCTTAAGGAGCTCTCTCAACGCTCCAACGCCGAAGTGAGGATCATGATTGAGCATGCGATGATTTATTTGCAGCAGAACTATATGAAGGATGTTTCGTTGGATAGCTGTGCGGATGAAATCGGCACGAGTTCTTTTTTTCTCAGCAAATCGTTTAAGCAGGTAACGGGGGATAACTTCATCGATTATTTAACGGAGCTGCGCATGGGTAAAGCGAAGGAACTGCTGCGCGAAACAAAATTGCGAATTAGCGAGATTGCCGAGCAGGTAGGATATCAGCATAGCTATTTCAATCGAATTTTTAAGAAGCTGGAAGGGATGACGCCGACGCATTATCGTGAGCTCAGCCAGTAGCGTCTTTATGCATCATAATCTATAGAAAGGGTCAGTCCCCATGGGATTGATTCTTTTTTTGGACTTTATTGAAAACTAAAGCTTGCAATAAAGTCCAAACCGGTCGAAAATATGCAAATTAGTCTGCTCGGCCGCCGTTCCCGCGGATCAAGAAAGTCTCATTGCCGGCAAATATCTCCCTGCCTACAATGGGGGTACATGGAGAAGAAGGAGATGGTAACCTGTGGCTTTACAAACATCGGTAGGGTTACGGTGGTTGAAGCCATCCTCCATCCCTGTCGGCGTAACTTGGGGAATTCCCTGGGCTAAAGGCGCGTTGCAACGGGGAGAGCTATCTGAGCTTTTTCTGAAGCACGGGGATGAAGGATGGGCGGTGCAAGTGAATCCCGACATTGCCAGTAAACTGCCGCTGCAAAGCTGGGCAACAGCCTACTGGCCGGATGGGAGCGTGAAGTGGACGGCGCATGCAGCTGTTGCTGCTTCGGGGGAAGCGGGGCCCGAAGCAGGTGCTCGCGTCAACATCGAAGAGACGGAGGATGCTTTCATAATCGATACGGGTGTGATTGTTTGTACGGTGAATAAGCAGGGGCGGGGATTGATTCGCAGCATCATTCAGACGCCATCGGATGCCATTGTATGCAGCGGAGGGGAACTCGTATGCATCCGCGAAGAGGCAAGCGAGGTCTCCGGCGTACGAACCTTGAAGGAAGAGAAGTTTACTGGCAGCACGCTGCGGGCTGAAGTGGAGCAGCACGGGCTGGTTCGCGCCGTGGTTCGATTGGACGGGAGGCATCATTCCGAGGCGGCGGGAGGAAGGCAGTGGCTGCCGTATACCATCCGCCTGTATTTTTACGCTGGATTATCGTCGATTCGCATGGTGCATACCTTTTTTTACGATGGCAATCCACATCAGGATTTTGTTAAGGGGCTGGGCATTTCCTTTGCGGTGCCTCTGCGGGGGGCATTGTACAATCGGCATGTCAGGTTTGTCGGAGAGGGCGGCGTATTCAGCGAATCGCCGAAGCCCCTTCATACCCGCCGCACAAAGGGACGATATCAGAGGCTGTACACCACTCAGATTGAAGGCGGGACGGTTGAATTTGATCCGGAGCAGGATGCATACTTTCTTGGTCTGTTGGATGATTCAGCAGCCTGGGACAGCTATAGACTCGTGCAAGGCAGCTCCGAGCATTATCGAGTTTCAAAGCGTACGGCGAATGGCTGCAGTTGGGTAAAGGCAACGGAGGGGAAGAGGGCCGGGGGGCTCGGTTATGTTGGCGGCAAGCGGGGTGGGCTTGCTGCCGGGCTTAAGGACTTCTGGCAGAAGTCTCCCTCGGGCATGGAAATTCATGCAGCGACCGAGAATGAAGCCAGGCTCGTCGTATGGCTTTGGTCTCCCGATGCGGAGGCCATGGATCTCAGGCATTACGACACGAAGACCCATGTGGAGTCGGCTTATGAGGGAGCCGAGGAGCTGCGTGCTACGCCCTATGGGATCGCGAACACGAGCGAGCTCATGATCTGGGGCACGGGGGGGACGCCGGATTTCGCTCAGCTTAGGTGCATGGCGGAGGAGACTGCTGCTCCTGCTCGGCTTGTTTGCGACCCGGCCTATTATCATGAAGCGGGCGCATTCGGCATTTGGAGCTTGCCCGACCGAAGCACGCCAGCGAAAGCTTATTTGGAGGAGCGGCTGGATGGCATTATTGCTTTTTACCAGGCCGAGGTGGAGCAACGGAAGTGGTACGGCTTCTGGGACTACGGCGATTTCATGCATAGCTATGATCCCGTCAGGCATGTATGGAATTTTGACCTGGGCGGCTGTGCTTGGCAGAATACAGAGCTTGCCCCGAATATGTGGCTCTGGCTGATGTTCCTTCGTTCTGGACGGGCCGATGTGTTCCGTATGGCCGAGGCGATGACCCGGCATACGAGCGAGGTCGATGTCTATCACTTCGGTGAATACGCGGGACTCGGGTCGCGGCATAACGTGATGCATTGGGGCTGCGGCTGCAAGGAGGCGCGGATTGCGATGGCTGGTCTGCACCGCTATTACTACTACTTGACTGCTGATGAGCGAATCGGAGACATTCTGGACGAGGTGAAGGATGCCGATTATTCCACAGTCGCGCTGGATCCGATGCGGGCTTATTTTCCAAAGGATGAGCATCCCACACATATCCGGGTCGGCCCGGATTGGGCGGCGTTCAGCTCTAACTGGATGACCCGCTGGGAGCGCTTCGAGGATACGGTATATCGGGACAAAATTGTTACGGGTCTGAATTGTATCAAGGCCGCAAATTTTCGGCTCATCTCAGGCCCCACCTATGGCTACGATCCGAAAACGGGAGTTCTCACGAGCATGGGCGATGACAATTGGGGGCGTCATTTAGCGATATGCATGGGCGGACCGCAAGTCTGGTTCGAGCTGGCAGGCATGCTTGAAGACCCTGAATGGGAGGATATGCTGGCCGAGTTCGGGGTGTTCTACAATTTGCCGGATGAGGAGAAGCTGGCTCTGACGGATGGGGCAATCGGCCGCAATAAGCTGAGATTCGAGCATCCGGTGCTTAGTGCGGCGATTGCGGCATACGGCGCATCTTATCGCCAGGATGCCGCGGCAGCGGCGCAGTGCTGGGCGATTCTGCTCGGCAACAGCTTTGCGCGTATTAATCTGCAGAAGGCTGCTGTACCTGTTACTTATATGGACGAACTGCTGGAGGTGGATTGGATGAACACCAATGAGGCGTCGCAGTGGTCTATCAACACAATTATAAGCTTGGAGCTAATCGCCGATGAGTTGCCTCCGCGGATACCGGGGCAAGAGCAGGAACAGAAAGAAGGGGGAGGGAAGCAGGAATAAGAGCAGGTGTAGAATTAGGAATAGAAACAGAGGCAGAAGCAATGCTGCAGCAGTAGAAGCGCAACAGAAGCAGCAGTAGAAGCATAAACAGTGATGAGGAAAAAGGCAGTAAAGCTGTAGTGGCGGAGGAGGTGGCTTTAGTGAATAACAACAGAAGCGGCTTGATCCCCCAGGAGTGGGAGCTGCTGTATTCCAATCCGCTGCAATCGGCAGAGGATGTGGCGGAATTTCGGATGGAGAGCGCCCGCAGCGCTGCCGAGGGGCAGAAGGCTAATCTGGTATTTTGGTGTCCGGAAGAGCTGCCAGCGGATGTTGCGATTTCCTGGCGCTTTCGACCGATTCGGGAGCCTGGGCTGGCTATATTGTTTTTTAGCGCGAAGGGAGCGGATGGGAAGGATTTATTCGACCCGTCGTTGCCGCGACGCACGGGCGAATACGAGCAGTATCATCATGGGATGATGAATGCTTTTCATATATCGTATTTTCGCCGAATGTGGTCGGAGGAACGGCAGTTTCATACTTGTAATTTACGAAAGAGCTATGGCTTTCATAGGGTTGCCCAAGGGGCGGATCCGCTTCCGGGAGTTCCTGATGCCGCTGACTTTTATCACATGCTTATTCTGAAAAAGGGTTCATCGATTACGTTTGCCATCAATGACTTGCAAGTGCTTTCCTGGGAGGATGACGGCGCAGCATATGGGCCGCTCCTGGCCGGGGGGAAGCTGGGCTTCCGGCAGATGGCGCCGCTGATCGCAGAGTATGCGGAGCTCAGCGTATATGGGGCTCAGCCAGAAGGAGGAGACAATAGGTAATGGCATTGCCGAATATTTATTTTTGCTATCCACAAGGAAAGCACAAGGCACTCACGCTCAGTTATGACGATGGGCGAAGAGCGGATGAGAGGCTTGTCGGGATTATTAATCGCTACGGTGTGCGCGGAGCTTTTCATATTAACTCAGGGCTGCTAGGAGGAGAGGATCGCCTCACGGCGGCGGAGGCTGTTGCGCTGTATGAGGGCCATGAGGTGTCCGCACATACCGTCCGGCATCCGACCTTGGCGCGCTGCCCCATGGAACTTGTCGTAGAAGAAGTGCTCGAAGACCGCAAGAACCTGGAGCGACTGTTCAACGTACCTGTGCGGGGAATGTCTTATCCCAACGGCTCTTATAATGAGCGGATCAAAGAGCTGCTGCCGCATCTCGGGATCGAGTACGCGCGGACGGTGCAATCGACGCATGGCGGGTTCGGTTTGCCAGAGGATTGGCTGGAATGGCGGGCCACCTGCCATCATAACGACCGTCTGCTGGAGCATGCGAAGACTTTTGTAGGACTGCATAAGCGGCAGTACCTCTATTTAATGTATGTTTGGGGTCATAGCTATGAGTTCGATCAGGACGACAATTGGGAGTTGATGGAGCAGTTCTGTGAAATGGTTGGCGGGCGAGATGATATTTGGTATGCGACGAACATTGAAATCGTGGACTATATGAAAGCTTGCACATGGCTTAAGGTCGCTGCGACTCGGGAATTTGTACATAATCCGGGGGCGCTGCCGATTTGGCTGGATGTGGATGGAAGAATCGTTGAGGTTCCCGGCGGAAGCCGGGTAGATTTGATCTGACGATTAATTTGATCTGATTGATTTAGGATGTTCAAAGCGAAGGAATAAGAATGCGGAAGGGAACGAGAAGGGGAGAGGGATATGAAGCATTCAGCTATCACCGTAGGGAAGCGTTATGAAGGAAGCGGTATGGACATGGGAACTGGAAAAAGCCAGCGTAATGAGCCCATTCAACATGATAAGCAAAATCAGCACGACCAGCAGACCTTTCAACTAGCGAGCATTGATATAAGCGCCTCCGGCCCGAGATGCAAAATGCTGCTCGGAGACCTGAACGGGAATGGGCGCGCGGAACTGCTGCTCGTCCAGCCGGATAACCGTCAGGATGTGCGCTACATCCCTCACCAGGTTCAGTGCCTGACGGCTTATGATTTAAATGGCAGCATGCTGTGGCAGCAAGGCAAGCCCAGTAAAGAAGCGGGAAGCCAGGGCTCGGACTATCCGGCGCAAATTTATGACATCGACGGCGATGGCCGTCTAGAAGTGCTGTGCGTCATGAATGATCGGTTTCATATTATAGACGGTGCTACTGGAGAGATTAAAGAGGTGCATGACTTGCCGTCCCCGCATGCGCACGACTGCATCATCATCGCGAACCTATCCGGCGGCGAGCATGCTTCGGATATTATTCTCAAGGATCGCTACCATACCTTGTGGGCGCTGAACCGGAATTTTGAGCTGCTCTGGACGCATGAGGGGAATGTGGGGCATTTTCCATGGGCCAGCGACTTGAACGGCGATGGCTACGACGAGGTGATGGCCGGTTACGATCTGCTCGATCATCAGGGCAAGGTGCTCTGGAGCTGTCGCGATCTTGAAGACCATGCCGATTGCATTTGGGTCGGAGATGTGGACGGCGACGGCATACCAGAGCTGGTCATCGGCGGAAGTGTTACTGTCATGTATGACAGAGACGGGCATGAGCGATGGAGATATGAGGGCTCGATCGAGTCCCAGCATATCGCGCTGGGCAGATTCCGGCCTGATTTGCCAGGGCTTCAGATCGCCGGACTGGATCGGATGGTTCGCGAGGATGACGGAAAAGGATTAAAGGGGAAAGATGCGTTGTTCTTAGTCGATAACGAAGGCAATGAGCTGTGGAAGGAGGAGCGGAAGACGAGCGGCTGGTTGACCATTGCTGAAACATTAAGCAACTGGCGTGCAGGAGCGCCGGATTACATTCTTGCCTATCGACGTGGAGGAGGCGTGCATCCGGCTCTATATGACGGTTTCCAGAACGTCGTAGCCGAGTTTCCTCACGAGGGCTATGCAGTCCATGGCGACCTGCTGGGACTTGGAACCGAGCAGGTTGTCATCTATGACGACAAACTGGCGGTGATCTACGCCGGCGAAAGTGCGGACTTATCAGCGCCGCCGTCCGGAGTACGACTGCCCCATCCGAAGCGCTTGTACAATTCTACTTTATATCCGGGGGGAGAAGTGAATGCAGCGTTATTTTCCGGCTCATGATTCAATAGCGAGACAAGCTGCAGGGCAAACGAAGCGGGTGCTCGCTGCCGTAGCCAGCCGCCATATCGGCGCGCATCCTCCAGAACCGCTGGTGTACCGGGTTCATTCCCGCCGAGGCTTCCGCCGATTGGAGGATTGCCGTTACGACATGAACTTGAGGCAGCGATGGCCGGAGCTGTCTGCCGGACAGTTTGTCTATGTATGGGGCATGCTGTGGACGGAACGGGATGGCGAGACGCCATTTGCGATCAGCTGCTACAGCCCGGTTAAAATTTACATCAACGGAAGGCTGGCCTTCCAATCGAATTTGAACGATGACGTGTTCCCGGATCGGCGAGCGTTCTTTCGCGAAAAAACAAGGAAAGGCCGCAACGATATCGTCTTGGAATTTGTTGCGGCCGATACGGGCTGTGGAGGGATTTTCGGTACGGGCAGTGTCAAAGGAGCGCCTCTGCATTTCCTGAATCCCACTAGCGCAGGGCGAGGATGTGAAGGCTGGGTTTACAGCGAGCCGCAGCAGACGCGCTGGCGCACATTGCCAGGTTGGAGAGACTGCGGGCTGGGGGAGAGCAAGCGCAATTTGCATGGACTAGAGCCGGATTTTCGCCCTGAGCAGGGACAGCAGACGCATTGCGATCCCTTTGAGGCCCTTCTGCTCGATCGCGACGGTGTCCCCACTCATAGCCGCTTAAATGAATGCGGTGAATATACCGTATGGCACCCGCAGGAGCAATGGTTGTCCGAGGAGCTTGGGAACGGCTGCTTCCGCCGCCTGTTCGGCAATAAGCCGGCAGCAAAGGCGTTCGCCTGGTGCAAGCTGGAGCTGCGCGGGGCATTGCGGGCTGATCTGCGGCTTGAAGGCCGATACTCGGGAGAGATTGCCGTTTATGTCAGTGGCAAGCTTGTGTTCCACGGCATGGAGGAGAGGCGGTGTTTGGCATCGGAAGACGATGTTCAAACCCATGGGCGGATCGATATTTCGCTGCAGAGCATCGGATTCGGGAGGCATGATGTTGTTGTAGAGTCCACTTGCCGTGGAGAAGATTGGGGCTTTGAATTTAACGAGCCTTATATTACATCTGCAGCTTCGCCAGGAGCCGTCCTTCGGTTTGTGCAACCTCATCCTATTGAAGGGCTGACCGATAACTGGCTCTATGTTGGCGCGTTTTCAGCGGAAAGTGCGCCCCAGGCTGCGGAGATTCCAGTCATGGATCGGTTATTTGGGCAAGGGCAAGAAGCGACCTATTGGCAGGTGGATCGACCTGAATGCTGGGTCAGGCCTTATTTGGAAAGTTCGCTCTACGGCAGGTGGAATTATCCTCTGGGAGTGACGCTCTATGGACTGCTGAGAACGGGAGTGGCGCTGTCTGCACCGCACTATACAGAATATGCAGCAGAGCATATTGAGCAATGCAGCAAGTGGCATGATTATGCGCAGTGGGATCGTGAACGTTACGGGGCGCCGGGATTAAATCATCAGCTGAGCTTGATTGATTCCCTGGACGATTGCGGCTCCTTTGGCGCCGCAATGCTGACGGCGAATAAGCTGCGGCCTTTATTGGGCGTGGAGGCTGCGGCTGCCCATATCGCCCATTACATTGCTGTTGTACAGGATCGTCTGCCGGATGGAGCGTTCTATCGGACTCACGGCACGGTCGATTTTATGAAGGATACGATGTGGTGTGATGATTTGTATATGAGCACCCCGTTTCTATGTAGGTATTACGAGCTTACAGGAGAAGAGCGTTATCTGGACGATGCAGCCTCCCAATTTTTGCGCTATAAAGAGCGCCTATTTATCCCTGAGCTTGGGATTATGCATCATGTGTTCGATGATAAATTCGGCAAACCGAACGGCGTGCCATGGGGACGGGGGAACGGCTGGGTCATTTTCTCGCTGACCGAGCTGCTAACGATCATGCCGCTTGAGCATAAGCTTCGGCCGAAGCTGCTGGAATTTTATCGCGAGCTTAGCGAGGGCTACCGCAAGCTGCAAAGTGCAAACGGGATGTGGCATCAGGTGCTGACAGACGGCGAATCATATGCCGAGGCTTCCTGTACGGCGATGTTCATCTACGCTTTTGCTCATGGGGTTCGGTACGGCTGGCTGGAAGAGCCGGACTTATTTTTGGAGGCGTCTGTAAAAGGCTGGGAAGGACTAACCGAAACATGCATCGATAAGCAGGGCAACGTATATGGCGTTTGCCGAGGTTCGGGGTATTCATTCAATAAATTGTACTATAAGGAAGAGCTCGATTGGCAGCTGAATGATACGCATGGGATCGGTATTGTGCTGCTGGCAGGAATAGAAATTGCTCAATTGGAGGCTGGCCTATAGAATAATGATAATTGCTTGCAAATATGGTACCATATTTAATGGCTATTTATTTACGCATGCTCAAGCCTTTAGGTGGAGGGATCATTATGCAAGAAGAATATACGCGCAAGCTGGAGGATCAGAAAGGCTTATTCAAGCAGCTTGGCATTAAGATGGATGCATTGACTATTCATGAGAAAGATTTTGATGTGAAGATGCGCGGATATGAGAAAGAGGAAGTAGACCGTTTCCTGGATGACATCATCGTGGACTATGAAAGATTTTACGATATCATCACGGATCTGTTGGATAAATATAAGGAGATTCAGCGCCGTCAGGCTTATCTTGAAGAAGAGAAGAAGGCACTGTCGATCCGCAAGGTAACTACCGATTCCAGCAACGTTATCGAGCGCCGGCTCGTAGAGGACGGCATCCGGCAAATGGAGCGCAGCCTGGAGCAATTCAAACTGCATATTCGCAAGGAATTTGATGTATAAGTAGGACTGGTGCTTGGAGCGCCGGTTCTTTTTTTTTGTATAAAAAGAGTCCGTATTGCGCAAAATTTCACTAAAGCGTTGTTCCTTTCATAGGATGTTCATGCTTTATTCATTGCATAAAGTGGAGGGACATGGTATTATATATTTAGGATTTAGATCTAGTCTAAATTTAAAAGAATCTAAAGAAATGAGACTCTTATGGCTAGGCTGATGAGTATCATATTTTAATTTTGAATGGAGGAACCATTAATGTCGAACCAAGTACTAACTGAAACCAATCAAACTCTGCATCAACAATTGAACCTGCAAATCGCCAACTGGACGGTGCTGTATACAAAGCTGCATCATTTCCACTGGTATGTGAAAGGGCCTCAATTTTTTACGCTGCATGAGAAATTCGAGGAGCTATATGATGAAGCGGCTGGATACGTGGATGAAATTGCTGAGCGGCTGTTGGCCATTGGCGGCAAGCCTATTAGCACCCTCAAGGATGCCTTGGCTCAGACGACGATCTCCGAAGCGGCAGGCAATCAATCTGCAGAAGAGATGGTCGCAGCTGTAGTAGCCGACTTCGAATCGATCAGTCAAGAGCTGAAGAGCGGAATGGAAGCGGCAGAGCAGGCCGAGGATGAAGCAACCGGGGATTTGCTGCTTGGCATGCTGTCGGCATTAGACAAGCACAGATGGATGCTGAACGCTTATTTGGGCAAATAATTTCATAGGTATGTCTATGGAACCTGTTCGATTGGGATGATACCCTGCGGACAGGTTTCTTAGCCTGCAATTGCGACACCGAGTCTTATGCAAGGTAGGTGCTTTAGTATTATGGATGTCTATGCAATAAGCCAGTAAAGGGGAAATAATACCGTGCTGAAATTAAAAAGAATTTATGAGAGTCCCGCCGTGGAGGATGGCAAGCGCATCCTTGTGGACAGGATATGGCCTCGCGGCATCAGCAAAGCCGAAGCTCAGCTCTTCTTATGGTTAAAGGAAGTCGCCCCAAGCACCGAGCTGCGAAAATGGTTTGCCCACAAGCCTGAACGTTTCGCCGAATTTTCCAAGCTTTATGAGCAGGAGCTGGCTGCGCAAGAAGCAAAAGCGTATATTGAACAATTACGTTCCTGGATAGAGATAGAAACGGTCACTTTACTGTACGCAGCTAAGGATCAGAAGCATAACCATGCACTTGTGCTGCAGGAAGTACTGGAACGTGAATGATGTGCAGTGATCATACAGCCCCTGGCATTCTAAAGCATGATCCACACGCTATTTCGCGGTTGCATGACGCATGTCCCGAAGCTGGACATTAGAGCTGTAAGTTGCCGCTTTACTGCTTAATTTGAAGGCAGGGTAGTTCTCCTCCGCATCAAGCCACAGTGTATCCTCATAGAAGATTTGATGCTGCTGATCGATGACAAAGGACAAGTCACCGGCATCAATCGGAAGGTCAAATTGACCTTTCTCGTTTTGAATCAGCAGTGTATTCACGCCGTCACAGCCGCAGCCTTCCGTGTCGTAATACAGCTTGATCACACCGGGCTGTTCCCCTAATTTCTCCTGAAGTCTGCGCACGGCTAACGGCGTTATTTCTAATTTTATCATTGTTATTGCTCCTTTCTTTTTATACAAGATGAACTTTAAAAAAGGGATATAAGCAAGGGAGAAAAATGATTCTGAAGAAACCGAAAGCTTTCTGAAAGAAAGCTGCTTCGAAAGCATAAGCTTGTGGTCGCCTTTGCGGTCGCCTTTGTTCCCGGATTTCTAGCCCTTATGAGTCCATATCTCCAAAAAAATCTGGGGACAACAGCGATCGTAGAAACATTTTACGTACTTGCGTATTTGCCTACATCCCTTTCAACGGTTTGACTTATATAATCCACTACTTGTTTTGATTATAGATATTATTTTTTATTCAATCAAATTTCCATTGATTAAATTTTGAATTATAATAGTAAGCAGATTGGATTTATCGTCTATGGTGGCGAATCTTTGGAATGGATGGTGATTCAAATGGACGTATTGTCGGCAATTCAGAAACGGAGAGAGATCACGGCTTACAAAGAGATGTCTATTTCAGAGGAGGACTTAAGCAAGCTCAAGACGGTCTTGTATCAAGCTCCTACCGGAAATAATTTGCCCTCAAGGGAATTCATCCTGATTACGAACAAGCCGCTTCTGGCGCAACTGAGCAAGACGACGCCTTATATGCGGTGGCTGGAGCAGGCTGCGGCTGGAGTAGTTATTATAGGCCACGAGGAACTGAGCAAGTATTGGCTGCAGGATGCTTCGATTGCTGGAGGATACTTGTGGCTGGCGGCGACATCCCTTGGACTCGGGGCAGCCTGGGGAGCAGTCTATCATGCAGAAGATCAGCAAGAATCTGCTCAACGGGAAAGCTATGTACAGGATTTGCTGGATATTCCGAAGAAGTATCGTGTAGTGGCGATTCTGGGAATGGGCTATCCGGCCAATGACCCGCCTCCGAAGAAAATGTACGCTGAGGACGTGGTGTTTCATTTGAATGGCTATAGCGCACGATGAACGCAGGCGCACAGCTCGTAGCGTGTGGCGATTCGCTGTATGATGGCGGTCGGTCGATCACGTTAACAAGTAGGCTTTCCATGGAGAGTGATGCATGGGAAGCTTGCGTTCTTTTGTAGATTTCAGATTGCCATCCGACCCGACAAGATTAACTGCCAACCTCCCTCACAAGATTAGATGGAATTTTGGTATTAAAAATATGCAATCTAGTGCAAGGTGTATGATTAACTGGATTTTGTGTCATTAATTCAAGGGTTTTAAGCTGGACAATGTTATTGAAATGATTTAAATACATGGAATCCAACTAACTCTTCAGATTGCTCTATTACCCTAAAACTAAGTACAGAGAATCCAGTAAAACCGAATAAGGATACAGGGCTTCGCCTACGGGGCATCATTCATTGTTTATCATCTATCATCTATCATCTATCGATCATCACCTACCACCTATAGTTATCAAATATTGACTCTCACCTCTCTCTCATCGGTTAATAGAAATTGGCTAACTGGTATTTGCGATAAGCAGTGAAATAGTCGTCAATCACCGCGTTATTATCGGCGTGCGTACTGCTCCCTGTGCGCATGGTGCCGATGGGGGCATGCTGCAGCGCAGCGCTATTTAATCTTTTTTGATTTGTGACTAAAATCACAAGGGAGAAAAATGAATGCCCTACAATAAGGGTAAGAGTTATTGCAAATGAAGAAACGAGGTGCTTGTATGGGGGGCGTGAATACTTTGCAGGAATTCTCTTTTGACGATATGAAGAAAATTTCAAGGACAGCATTGGGAAACACGGTGCCGATCGAGCTTTATCGAGCTATTCGACTCATCGGCATGTACCAAGGCCTTCCGATGAAAGGGAGGGGAACAACATTGACGGTTGGGCGGAAAATTGGCGAAAGCCTGCCCGTGCAGTCCGTGCAAGAACTGCTTGATTTATTCCGCGAGCTGAAGGTGGGAGATCCTCAGATCGTCCTGGAAGAAAATAATAAGCTTCATATTGCGGTGAATGATTGCTTTTGCGTAGGACTGCCTGAGATCGAAGGGAATCTGGTTTGCGACTTGGAAGGTGCCATTATGGAGGGAGCGCTTAGCAAAATGATGGACAAAAGAGTGTCTGTCAGGGAAATCAAGTGCAATGTCAATGGCGATGATTGCTGCGAGTATGAGGTGCGACTCTAGACTCTAGAGATGGTACAAGCAGCGCTTAATACAGCTTCATTATTATAAGGAGGATGATCAGGATGGAGAAGAAAAATCTTGCTCAGTATCAAGAATATGTGGACAACAAATTTACAAAGCGCATTGTCTTTAAGGAAGAGGAAAATGTTATTTTCGTATTGAACTTTGCTCCAGGGGCGGAGCTGCCGACACATAAGCATCCTGGTGCAAATGTATATATATTGGTTCTTGAAGGCGCTGGTGAAGTAACGTCTAACGGACAGCCATCGGCTGTTGCCAAAGGGGACGTTCTTCATATTACCGGGGACGAGGATTTCTCTTATCGCGGCGGGGAGTCAAATTCCAGCCTGTACGTTGTATTGACGAAGACTCCCAACGAAAACTACGCCAAGAACGTTTAAGGCCAGTGCCGAGCCGAACGACTTGAACTTATGTTGATAGAGCTGATTTCAAAAAAAATGGTGAACAAGGATTCTTCCTTTGTTCACCATTTTTTATTTTTTTGCCTAGTAAACAGCAGCATCAGGAAGGAAATGAAAATGATCGTAATGGTCCAGGCCCAGGCTAAATTGGTATTCCCAGAATCTACCGCGACGTAGATTGCGGTGGGAAGCGTCTGGGTTTTGCCTGGAATATTGCCAGCGAACATGACGGTAGCTCCAAATTCCCCCAGTCCCCGGGCAAATCCAAGGATATAGGCCGTAATCAGGGATGGACTGCTAAGCGGCAGAGTGATATAGCGGAATACTTGCCATTCATTGGCCCCGCTCGATCGCCCCGCATCCTCTAGTTCTTGCTCTATCGAGGCGAACGCAGATTTCATCGTCTGGTAGACAAGCGGAAATGAGACGACAACGGAGGCGATGACCGCCGCCCACCAAGAAAATACGAGCGGTGAGGAGAAGAGCCATTCGACAAAACGGCCGACCCCGCTCCTTCTGCCCAGAAGGACAAGCAGCAAAAAGCCTATAACCGTAGGAGGCAGAACAAGTGGCAGCATAAGTACAGTCTCAAGTAAAATTTTTCCCTTCCATGGCCGACTGGCCATCCAGCGGGCTATGACTGTGCCGAGAATCGTGGCTAGCACACTGGACAGTAGGGCGACTTGCAGGGATAGGCGGATAGGCTGCCAAAATTCATGCCAAGGCAGTTGCATGCTCATAAGTTCTGAGCGGGAGTGAAGCCGTATTTAACAAAAACATCCAGTGCGTCTTTGGATTGAAGATAGTTATACAGCTCCGCCGCTTCCTTGTTATGCTTCGTAGACTTAATGACGCCGATTGGATACTCGACAGGAGTATAGGTCGCGGGATCAACGGGAAAGGCGATCTTTACCTTTGTAGAGGTCAGCGCGTCAGACTGGTAGACAAAACCTGCATCCGCATTGCCGGTCTCTACATATTGCAGAACCTGCCGAACATCCTTGGCTTGAACGACCTTAGGCTGGAGGATGTCCCATAGCCCGGCGAACGTCAAAGCTTCTTTGGCATAGCTCCCGGCTGGAACGCTTTCTGGAATTCCTACTGCGATCATTTTAATCTGAGTGTCGTTCAAATCTTCCAGCCGCTGAATCTCTTCTGATTGGTCATCAGGTATGATAACGACAAGTTTATTCGTCAGCAGACTTATGTGCTGCTCAGCATCGATGATGTCTTGATCTAGAAGGAGATCCATATTTTTAGCTGCTGCCGAGAGAAATAAATCAACAGGCGCTCCTTGCTCGATTTGTGTCTGCAAGGCGCCGGAGCCTCCAAAATTAAATGAGAGCTTAACGGCAGGATGCTGTGCTTCATAGGAGGCTTGGATATCTTTCATAGCGTCGGTAAGGCTTGCTGCCGCTGAAATGGTTAGCTCCACCTGTTCTTTGGGGACAGCATTGCAGCCGGTAAATATAAGGGACATGAATAGGAATAGGGCGGGAAAGGTACGCAGGTTTTTCATACATACGGACTTCCTTTCAAGATAAGATTCAGTTTCGTTGGACGTTTCGCGTTTCATTATAAGTGGATGCCGACCGGGAAGTAAACCCTGTTTGCCTCCGAGAAGGCGATTCCTGAAAGAAAGAGGGATTTCCCCGAAACGATATTAGGACTTCCCCTTATAGGAATGAGAAGAGCTCCCTCTCATAATTAACATATAAGAATAGACAAATTATTGATTCCCGTCATATCTTTGTCATTCGGCAGAAGGAGTGATTCGTCCAGTGAAACGGAAATTCGGGCTCAGATTTTTTAAGCCGACAGAAAGCTACTCTGATAATTGGTCGATTCTTGAAGAGAAGGATCGTACTTGGGAGAATATGTACCGCGGGCGTTGGGCGCATGACAAGGTTGTTCGCACGACGCATGGTGTCAATTGCACCGGCTCTTGCAGCTGGAAGGTATTCGTGAAGAATGGAATCATTACCTGGGAAAACCAGCAGATCGACTATCCGTCATGCGGCCCGGATATGCCAGAGTTTGAACCGCGCGGCTGCCCGCGCGGCGCTTCATTTTCGTGGTATGAATACAGTCCGCTGCGGGTGAAGTATCCATATATGCGGGGCCGTCTGTTGAGAATGTGGAAGCAAGCCCTAGAGGACACGACCGATCCAATAGCGGCTTGGGCAAGCATTGTGGAAAATCCGGAAAAGGCGAGATCCTACAAGCAGGCCAGAGGAAAAGGGGGGCATGTCCGCGTATCCTGGGAGGTTGCAACGCAGTTGATTGCGGCACAGCTCATTTATACGATCCGCAAGTACGGCCCGGATCGGATTGCCGGCTTCACGCCGATTCCGGCGATGTCGATGATCAGCTACGCATCGGGCGCCCGGTTCATCTCTCTATTGGGCGGCGAAATGCTTAGCTTCTATGATTGGTATGCCGATCTTCCGCCCGCCTCGCCGCAAATATGGGGCGAGCAGACAGATGTACCGGAATCCAGCGATTGGTACAACTCAGGCTACCTGATTATGTGGGGCTCTAACGTACCGCTTACGCGTACACCCGATGCCCATTTTATGACCGAGGTTCGATATAAAGGCACGAAAGTGGTGTCGGTTGCGCCGGACTATGCCGAAAACGTCAAGTTCGCAGACAACTGGCTGGCGCCGAATCCGGGGACGGATGCGGCGATTGCCCAAGCGATGACCCATGTTATTTTGAGTGAGTTCTATCATGAGCGTCAGGAGCCGATGTTCCTTAACTATGCCAAGCAATATACAGACATGCCGTTCCTTATTCTTCTGGATCCGCATGAAGGCAGCTACAAAGCAGGGCGCTTCTTGCGGGCCAGTGATTTAGGGGACGCATCAGAGCATGCGGAGTGGAAGCCGGTTATACTCGACGAAGCCACAAATGAGATTACGGTTCCCAATGGAACAATGGGGCAGCGGTGGGAAAAGGACAAGAAGTGGAATCTGATCCTGGAGCGCGAAGACGGTACGAAGATCATGCCGGCGCTGTCCGTGGAAGCCCACAGCGCACAGTGGGAAGAAATGGTGTTCCCGTTCTTTGATCATACCGGAAACGGAACCTTCAAGCGTCTGATTCCAGCCCAAAAAATCCAACTGGCTGATGGCACAGAACGTCTAGCTGTTACTGTATATGACTTAATGCTGAGCCAATATGGCGTACGACGCAGTGGAAGCAAGCATGAAGCGGCTGGATATGATGACGCATCAACGCATTATACCCCCGCATGGCAGGAAGCTATTACGGGCGTCAAGCCTTCCATCGTCATTCAAATTGCTCGTGAATTTGCCCAGAATTCATTGGATACCGGGGGACGCTCCATGATTATTATGGGGGCCGGGATTAATCATTGGTTTAACAGTGATACGATTTATCGTTCCATTCTGAACCTAGTCATCTTGACGGCATCGCAGGGTGTGAACGGCGGCGGCTGGGCGCATTATGTAGGACAGGAGAAATGCCGTCCGATCGAAGGCTGGTCCGCGATTTCCTTTGCCAGGGACTGGCAGGGCGCCTCGCGTCAGCAGAATGCCACGTCGTTCTTCTATTTTGCAACAGATCAATGGAAATACGAGGAGACGGGTACGAATTCGCTGAAATCGCCCACCGGGGGAGAGGTTCGGTACGAACATCCCGCGGACTACAACGTGCTTGCTGCTCGCTTGGGCTGGCTGCCGTCCTATCCGCAGTTTAACAAGAGCAGCCTCGCCTTTGCTGAAGAATCCGCCCGGCAAGGAAAAACAGATAACGACAGCATTATTAAGCAGGCATTGGAGCAGGTCGTATCCGGAGAAACCAAGTTTGCTGTTGAAGATCCGGATGCACCGGAGAATTTCCCGCGCACCTTATTTGTGTGGCGCTCGAATCTGATATCGAGCTCCGCCAAGGGGCAGGAGTATTTCATGAAGCACTTGCTCGGTGCTGCGGATGGGCTGTTGTCTACGCCGAATGAGGAGGAGAAGCCTGAGGAAATTACGTGGCGCGAAGATGTCGAAGGAAAGCTTGATCTTCTAGTTGCGTTGGACTTCCGGATGACATCGACGCCAATGTATGCCGATATCGTATTGCCTGCCGCGACCTGGTATGAGAAGACAGACTTGTCTTCTACGGATATGCATCCGTTCGTGCATCCGTTCAACCCGGCGGTCGATCCTTTGTGGGAATCCCGTTCGGACTGGGATATTTACCGGACGATTGCGAAAGATTTCTCGGACATGGCGAAGAAGCATCTCCCCGGCGTATATAAGGATGTCGTGACTACACCGCTTGCCCATGATTCCGTGAATGAAATCGCCCAGCCTTACGGAGTTATCAAGGATTGGCATAAGGGTGAAGCTGAGCCGATTCCTGGCAAGACTATGCCGAATCTGACTATTGTCGAACGCGACTACACGAAGATTTATGACAAGTATATTACCCTTGGGCCGAATTTGAGCACGGGCAAGGTAGGAGCCCACGGTGTCAGCTTCTCTGTGGCCGAGGAATATGAGGAATTGAAGCGCATCAACGGAACTTATCATGACGATTCGATCAAAAATGGGCTGCCGAAGCTCCATACCGCTCGCCACGCCGCAGACGCCATCCTGAATCTATCGTCCGCGACGAATGGCAGGGTATCCCAGCGCGCATGGGAATCGGCGGAACAGGATACGGGCGTTGCGCTCAAAGATATTTCCGCAGATCGGGCTGCTGAGCGAATTACGTTCCAGAGCATTACGGTACAGCCGCGCGAAGTCATTCCAACCCCGGTGTTCAGCGGATCGAATAAAATGGGACGGCGATATTCCCCATTCACTACAAATATCGAGCGCCTTGTGCCATTCCGTACGCTTACAGGCAGACAGCACTTCTATATCGATCATGAGTTGTTCCTGCAATTTGGCGAAGCATTGCCGGTCTATAAGCCGACTCTGCCGCCCATGGTGTTCGGCCCTCGGGACAAGCAAATTGTCGGTGGTACGGATGCGCTTGTACTTCGTTATTTAACGCCGCATGGCAAATGGAATATTCACAGCATGTATCAGGATAATCTCCATATGCTGACCTTGTTCCGCGGCGGTCCGACGGTCTGGATCAACGATGAGGATGCGGCTGACCACCAGATTCAAGATAATGATTGGCTGGAAGTGTACAACCGCAACGGCGTCGTTACAGCGCGGGCCGTCGTTAGCCATCGGATGCCAAGAGGCACGATGTTCATGTATCACGCACAAGATAAGCATATTAACGTGCCGGGCTCCGAGATTACGAAGGAACGCGGCGGAAGCCACAATGCGCCGACGAGAATTCACGTTAAGCCGACGCAAATGGTAGGCGGATATGCTCAACTCAGCTACGGCTTCAACTATTACGGACCGATTGGGAATCAGCGGGATGTCTATGTTGCGGTTCGTAAGATGAAGGAGGTTGACTGGCTTGAAGATTAAAGCACAAATCGCCATGGTCATGAATCTGGATAAATGCATAGGGTGCCATACCTGCAGCGTGACCTGCAAGAGCACTTGGACAAATCGGCCGGGCGCAGAATATATGTGGTTCAACAACGTCGAGACTAAGCCAGGGATCGGTTATCCAAAGCGCTGGGAGGATCAGGAGCAATATAAAGGGGGCTGGACGCTGAAGAACGGGAAGCTTGAATTGAAATCCGGGAACAAGCTGTCCAAGATTGCCCTCGGCAAGATCTTCCACAATCCGGATATGCCTGAGATGAAGGACTACTACGAGCCGTGGAACTACAACTATGAGCACCTTACCAACGCAGGCGAGAAGAAGCACCAGCCGGTAGCCCGTCCGAAGTCGGTAATTACGGGCGACAATATGGATCTAGAGTGGGGGCCGAACTGGGAGGACGATCTGGCGGGTGCCCATGTGACGGGGCCGAGGGATCCAAACATCGAGAAGATCGAAGAAGAGATTAAATTCAATTTCGAGCAGGCCTTTATGATGTATTTGCCGCGTCTTTGCGAGCATTGCCTGAACCCGAGCTGCGTGGCGTCCTGTCCGTCGGGAGCGATGTACAAGCGCGACGAGGATGGCATCGTACTTGTCGATCAGGAGGCTTGCCGAGGCTGGCGTTATTGTATGACAGGCTGCCCGTACAAGAAAGTATACTTCAACTGGCAGACGAATAAGGCGGAGAAGTGCACCTTCTGCTTCCCGCGGATCGAAGCCGGGCTTCCGACGGTATGCTCCGAGACATGCACGGGACGTATCCGCTACCTTGGCGTATTGCTGTATGATGCTGACCGGGTGCAGGAGGCGGCTTCCATGCCGGATGAAAGGGATCTGTATCAGGCTCAATGCGATTTATTCCTAGACCCGAATGATCCCGCAGTCATCGCGCAGGCCCGTGTAGACGGCATAACGGAGGAGTGGATCGAGGCGGCCCAGAATTCGCCGGTTTACAAGCTGGCCATTGAGTACAAGCTGGCTTTCCCGCTGCATCCGGAATACCGGACACTGCCGATGGTATGGTACGTACCGCCGCTGAGCCCGATCATGAATTACTTCGAAGGCAAGGATTCGATTCAGAACCCGGATATGATCTTCCCGGCGATTGAAGAAATGAGAACCCCAATTCAATATTTAGCCAATATGTTAACCGCCGGCGATCCCGAGCCTGTAAAAGAATCGCTGCAGCGTCTGGCGATGATGCGTTCGTATATGAGATCCACACAGACGGGCAAAGCCTTCGACGAGGAGCGGCTGAATCGCCTGGGATTAACCGCGCACCAGACCGAGCAAATCTATCGCCTGCTGGCTATTGCCAAATATGAGGATCGATTCGTAATCCCGACATCCAATAAAGAAACGTATTTGGACACCTATCACGCCCAGGGCTCGGCGGGCTTTGGAATGGATTGCGGAGGCTGTGGAGTTAGCGGATCACCTGGAACGAACAATGCGAAAGAAGAAGATCACTTCTATGGGGGAATATGGCGTGATTAATCTCGAGAAGCTGTATGAATATAAGCATATATTCGGTTTTTTCGCCCAGCAGTTAACGTACCCGGAGAAGCTTCATTACCATCCGTCTGTCATGGAAGAACTGCTTACCTCTGATAACCCGGCTTATGAGCATGTTGAGCGATTCTGGGATTTGATCCAGGGCTGCAGCATGGAGCAAATGGAAGAGCTGTATGTACAGACCTTTGATTTTCAGAAGGATTCGACCTTATATATGACTTATTTTAAATTTGAAGATACAAAGGAACGCGGTCAGATGCTGGCCAAACTGAAAATTCTCTATCAAATGTTCGGGCTGGAAATGCCGGATCATGAGCTCTCTGACTATTTGCCGCTGATGTGCGAGTTTATCTACGCTGCAAACTGGCAGGGAAATGCACAGGCAGAGAAGGATTTTAGCGTGCTGGCAGGCGTCATTGAGGATGGCACCTATCATTTGCTGAAATCGCTGGAAAAAAACAAAAATCCCTACTATCACCTGATCAAGGGCTTGCGGGAAACACTTAAAGCATGCATTAGACAGGAGGTGCCAAACGAGCGATGAGCCTATTGGACCAATTTCTGTGGGTGATTTTCCCTTACCTTTGCCTCGTACTATTTGTTGTGGGTCATATATACCGTTACCGCCATGATCAATTCCACTGGACAGCCAAGTCCAGCGAATTTATCGAGAAGAAGCATCTGAAGCTCGGCAGCTTGATGTTCCACCTGGGCATCATTCCCGTGGCCTTCGGACATATCGCGGGACTGGGAATTCCCAAGGAATGGACACAGGCACTCGGGATTAGTGATCATTTGTATCATCTTGGCGCAACGTATGTGGGAGGGTTGTTCGGATTCATCACACTGGGAGGAATGCTGCTGCTGACTGCCCGGCGGCTGACGATCAAAAATGTGAGGAGATTAAGCTCTGCCTCGGACATTCTCGTAAACCTGGTATTGTTATTTATTGTCTTCATGGGCATGTACAGTACAATCATGACCAATGCCGTCCAGCCTGATTTCGATTACCGCTCGACAATTTCCGTATGGTTCCGCAATTTGTTCATCCTTCGACCTGAGGCGAGCTTCATGGCGGATGTGCCGATCTCGTTTAAAATTCACATTTTGGCCGCCTTCTTCATCTTTGCGATGTGGCCCTTTACAAGGCTGGTTCACGTCTGGAGCGTTCCATTGAATTATGTGGGCAGAAGTTATATCCTATACAGAAAGAACCGTAAACAAGGATTGTAGAGAGAAGGCTTGAATGCCTTCTTTCTTTTCAATAAGCAGGGGTGGAAATAGGATGAAGGATGAACCGAATTTTGATTTTCAGCAAGCGATTGATTCCCTTCGGGAACGATTCGCCTTTGATTTTGTCTCGATCGCGCTTGTTCAATCTGCAGCCGATCAATTTGTACTGACCTGGCAGTACGCATCAGGCAATTTGAACGAACGCTATAAGCGGATTGTACTGCATTCGGGTAAAGGGATCGCCGGTATGGTGTTCAAGACGGGTAAGCCGATGATCATTCAAAATATAGCCGATGAACTTGATCCTAACGATTTGTTCAATTACCCGATTATTGTCGCGGAGCAGCTTCAAACCGTATGCGCCGTCCCTCTATGGAAGGAAAGCCGCGTGGATGGCGTATTATTAGTAGGCTTTCGCCAAGGAAACCGATTAACCTCCGCCTTGCTCGATGAATTTAGGCAATATTTAGACCCGTCATTCGGCCCCTATTTCACCAGAGAGCTGGTAGAGGAGTGAGCCCTTTGCTCGATATTCCAATGTCCGATTTGCTAAGAAGCATGTATAAGAACAGCATCGAGGCCATATTCTTCGTCAATTCAGAGGGAGAAATCCTGCATATGAACCCGGCTGCGGAGAATATTCTGGATCTGGATGTGATCGAACAGATGCATAAAGGAGAAGCGATCTCGATTTGCAACTCCTGCGCTGGCTATACGAATGAAGAATCGGTAATATCTTGCATGAATTGTTTCTTGAGGAATTCGAAGGAAGACTTCTCTTCCTTTCAAGTTTATTTGAATACACGGGGAAAAGGGCTCGTTCCTTATGCAGCAAGTTTTCATGTGATCGATGAGGCGGAAGGCATCCGCGCCTTCATGCTGCTTAACTTAACGAAGCAATACCGGACTCAGGAAATGCTGCACCAGACCAATATGACCAAATATGTGATCAAAGCGCAGGAGGATGAGAGAAAGCGGATTTCGCGCGAGCTGCATGATAGTGTTGCTCAGGAGCTGTTAAGCTCCCTCGTCGATTTGCGCGTTCTCAAATATATGAATGCCGATGAAGTCGTCCTGAACAAGCTGCAGCAGACGGAAGCCTCGTTAACCCGGCTGCTCGATGATATCCGGCGGCTGGCCGTGGAACTGCGTCCGGCAGCTTTGGATGATTTCGGGTTGGAGGCGGCTTTTCGCTCCCATTTTAAGTGGCTGGAAAAAAACTATGGGCTGCTCCTGGATTTTAAGGCCGAGCTATCCGCTGCAAGGTACAGCAATGAGCTGGAGACTGTCGTCTATCGGATTTGCCAGGAAGCGGTGCTGAATGCGCTGAAGTACGCGAATACAGATGAAATCCAGGTCAGGCTGTTTGAGGAGGACGGAGAGCTGCAGCTCATTGTACAGGATGAAGGCTCAGGCTTTCAGTTGAACACAAGGGATCCAAGAGGAACAGGACTCGGCTTGTTCGGCATGCGGGAGCGCGCCGAGCTTGTGCATGGCCAATTGATCATTTTATCGGAGGTAGGTGTAGGAACGACGATCCATCTGCGAATTCCGTTGTCGCCTAACCAAGGAGGGGATAAGGAATGAAAATTGTCATCGCCGATGATCACGCCGTCGTTCGCAGCGGCTTCTCCATGATCCTGAATTATCAGCCCGACATGGAGGTCGTGGCTACGGCTGCGGATGGAATCGAGGCGTATCAAATGGTTGCCAAGCATAACCCTGACGTCTTATTGATGGATTTGAGCATGCCGCCGGGAGAAAGTGGATTGATAGCGACAGGCAAGATCAGCAGCGATTATCCGGGCACCAAAATATTGATTCTCACCATGTACGACGATGAGGAGTATTTGTTCCATGTGCTCAAGAACGGGGCCGCAGGCTATGTGTTAAAAAATGCGCCGGATGAGGAACTGCTGACAGCGATTCGTACCGTTCATCAGGGGGGGACGTATATTCACTCCAAGATGGCGACATCCCTTGTAAGAGAATTCATTAAGAAGGATCTGGAGTCCAGCGATTCCGACCCTTTTAACCTTTTAACCAAGCGGGAAATTGAAGTGCTGCCGCTGGTCGCCAAGGGCTATGGGAACAAAGAAATTGCCGAGAAATTGTTCATTTCTGTCAAGACGGTAGAAGTGCACAAGGCGAAAATCATGGAGAAGCTGGGCTTAAAGAGCCGCCCGGAATTGGTGGAATATGCCCTCAAGAAGAAGCTGCTCGACTTTTAATACTATAACCGCACAATATTTAGGGAATTCCTCCGAAGGATCAGGGGATTTCCCTATTATTTTTCTCTGCGTGCTGCATTTACAATAAGACATGGGAATCAATAATTCAGTATGCAGGAATTAGGTGATCTGATGATTAGAAAAATGCAGCTGCCTTTGCAAACGATGAATTTAGTGCTTGGCTTTATGGTGTGGGTGATCATTTCGGCACTCATTCCATTTATTAAAGAGGATATTCAAATTCCAGCGGAAAAGCTGGCGATTCTCACGGCGATCCCTGTTGTACTAGGGTCGGTTCTAAGAATCCCATTCGGGTACTACGCCAATGTGTTCGGAGCGCGCATCGTCTTCTCGGTCAGCTTCGTTCTGCTGCTGTTTCCGGTATTCTATATCAGTGCAGCTTCTTCGTTTACCGATTTGGTCATCGGTGGTATATTTTTGGGGATTGGCGGCGCTGTATTCTCGGTGGGCGTAACATCTTTGCCGAAGTACTATCCGAAGGAACGGCACGGTCTGGTCAACGGCGTGTACGGGATTGGCAATTTGGGTACGGCGATTACTACGTTCGCTGCGCCAGTGATTGCGACGCAAGTAGGCTGGTCATTGACGGTAAAGCTCTATTTGGTTCTGTTAATCATTTTTATCGCATTAAATATACTGTTTGGAGACCGAAAGGAAGTCAAAGTGAAGACCCCGATTATGGATGAAATCAGGGCTGTCTATAAAAGTGATAAGCTTTGGATGTTCTCGCTCTTTTATTTCCTTACCTTCGGTTCTTTTGTCGCTTTTACCGTATACTTGCCTAATTTCCTGGTCTCTCACTTTGCACTGGAGAAAGTGGATGCAGGGATGCGTACAGCCGGATTCATCGCTCTGGCAACGTTTATGCGTCCGGCCGGAGGATGGCTTGGCGACAAGTTCAAACCGTTAATTTTATTAATGGGTATTTTTCTGGGGCTGACGCTTTCCGGAATATTGCTTGCCTTCTCGCCTTCAATCGGACTGTATACCGTAGGCAGTTTAACTATAGCGGTTTGTGCTGGGCTGGGGAATGGCGTTATATTTAAGCTTGTCCCGCAATACTTCAACAAACAGGCGGGAACCGTAAATGGCATCGTATCGATGATGGGGGGACTGGGGGGCTTCTTCCCGCCGCTCATGCTCTCCATGATTTATTCCATGACCGGGCAGTATTCCATTGGGTTTATGGCTTTGTCTCAAGTCGCTTTGGCAAGCTTGATTCTTGTCATATGGATGTATTATCAGGATCGGCTCGTCATGTCCAGTAAAGTATTCCGCTATACGGGGCAAGGCATTCTAGTTACTGATTCCAAGGGAAGGATTAGCAGTGTTAATCCTGCCTTTACCAAGCTGACGGGGTATGCCGAGGCTGAGGTCGTCGGCCATAAACCAAGTATTTTAAAATCAGGAAGGCAATCCAAACCATTTTACGAGGAAATGTGGAATACAATTAGAGCAACGGGCCAATGGCAAGGAGAGATTTGGAACCGCCGGAAGAACGGAGAAGAATACCTGGAGTTTCTGACCATCAATGCAGTTATAGATGATTCAGGAGAAGTCGTTCACTACGTAGGTTTGTTCAGCGATATTAGTGCACCGTGAAAAAAAGGGGGACTGGTCATTCGGCCGGTTGCCCTTCCCTATTTTGGCGTATAAGGTGGCTGTATAATGAAACGGTATGAGATTGTCGATAGGCCTATAAATATTCAGAATGCTATAGATATGGTATTACATCCGGGCGCAGGTGCCGTGACGACGTTTACGGGGCATGTAAGGGAATGGACACACGGCGTCAGAACGCTATACTTGGCTTATGAGGCTTATCTCCCGATGGCGGAGAAGAAGCTGGCGCAAATCGGTTCTGAAATTGAAGAGAAATGGCCGGGCACGCGTGTGGCGATAGCCCATCGCATCGGTGAACTGCATATTTCCGATATTGCCGTCGTCATTGCGGTATCGTCACCGCATCGTAAAGCCGCTTACGAGGCCAATGAATATGCGATTGAACGCATCAAGGAAATGGTGCCCATTTGGAAAAAGGAAATATGGGAAGATGGCGAGGAATGGATTGGCGAGCAGAGGAAGAAGCCTGAACATAGGAGGAGTATAGAATGATACGCGTGCTTTATTTTGCAGGTCTGCGCGATTTGACGGGCAAGTCAGAGGAGCTCATTGATCGTCCGGAGTGGACGGTTCGCGAGCTTACAGACTGGGTCAAAGCAGCCTACCCGGAATTTAATCATAAAACCGTATTTGTTGCCGTCAATGAAGAATATGCCCGTCAAGAGGATGTCATTCGGGCCGGGGACACAATTGCTATAATACCTCCGGTGAGCGGTGGTTGATCGCTGCGGCAATATAGAACTTGCGGGAGAATAGAGAGGGGCAAATGGGAAATGACTACTGAACCGATCCGCGACCAACTGAATCGGCCTATCCGCGATTTGCGTATTTCAGTAACGGATCGCTGCAATTTTCGCTGCACCTACTGTATGCCCAAGGAAATTTTCGGTGATGATTTTAAATTTTTGCCTAAAAGCGAGCTGCTGACGCTGGAAGAAATCTGCGCTGCAGCGCAGCTGTTTGCTTCCCTTGGTGTGAAGAAGATTCGATTAACGGGCGGGGAGCCCTTGTTGCGCAGAAATTTACCGGAACTCGTCGGCAGGCTGGCGAACATTGACGGGATCGAGGATATCGGTCTAACTACGAACGGCCTGCTCCTGAACCAGTATGGCCAAGCGTTATATGAACAGGGTCTCCGAAGGGTCAACATAAGTCTGGATGCACTGAATCCGGATCTGTTTGCATATATGAATGGACGTGGAATTAAACCGGCCGCTATTCTTGACAATATCGAGTATGCTAGACAGATAGGCTTTCAAATTAAGGTGAATATGGTGGTGCAAAAGGGCGTAAATGATCAGGAGATTCTGCCTATGGCCGCCTACTTCAAAGAGAAGGGAATCACGCTGTGCTTCATCGAATTTATGGACGTGGGCAACGATAACGCCTGGAGTCCGGAGCGCGTTGTCACCAAAAGGGACATCTATGATAAACTGTCTGGGGTGTACGAGCTAGAGGCTTTGGAGCCGCATTATTTCGGTGAAGTAGCGCAGAGATACCGGTATAAGGATGGTGAAGCCGAGATTGGCTTTATTACCTCGGTATCGGAGTCGTTCTGTTCGACTTGTACGCGTGCAAGGCTGTCATCGGAAGGGAAGTTCTATACTTGTCTGTTCGCCTCACAGGGATTTGACTTGCGTGGGCTATTACGCGGAGGCGCGTCCAAGGACGAGCTGCTTGCAGCTATTCGGAGCGTCTGGGAGCAGCGGACTGATCGTTACTCGGATGAACGAACGGAGCAGCGGGCCTTCCAGCGCAAGAAGATCAATATGTCCTATATTGGCGGCTAGAACAAAATGTAAATGAGGAGAAGAGGTTTGGGCGTGTGAAGAAGCAGGGGTTCGTAATCCCCCATGAGCATGGGGGCTGGGCCATGGTCAGCGTTCCATTCGTGATTGGAATGATGGCCGGAAGGCCGCAGTGGATGCATCTGCCATTATTTCTGGCATGGCTCTTTCTATACTTATCGTCGTATCCGTTTCTGCAATCGGTCAAGCGAAAAAAAGAGCGCAGGCGTTTGATCATTTGGGGCTTGATTTATGGCGCCATTGCGCTGGTATGTCTGATACCGGTTCTGATCAGCTTCCCGGAGCTATTCTATTTCGGGCCGATTTTACTTGTCCTGCTGATGGTGAATCTATGGCATGTGAAGCAAAAATCAGAAAGAGCGGTGCTGAATGATCTGTGCGCTGTTCTAATTTTCTCGATCGGCGGGGCTGCCGCCTATTGGCTTGGCGGGGGCGGATGGGATCGCTCCATGCTGCTGGTCGTTGTGTTCAACGTGCTTTTTTTCATGGGCAGTGTGTTCTTTGTGAAATCTGTATTTCGTGAGCGGACGAATGGGCGCTTGATCGCTTGCGCAAAAGTCTATCATGTCATCTTGCTGATCATTCCCTGGTTATTCGGCTTGCCATGGCTGATGATTGCCTATTTGTTTCCTTTGATCCGTACCTTTGTCTTTGCGGGAAAAACATTACGTCCTATGAAAGTGGGCATCATAGAAATTATCGGTTCCGTCCAATTTTTGCTGCTCGCTATAGTTGTGCTCTAAGCATGCTTGCTGTTTCGATGTTCTCCCGGCGGGTTAATTTGTACCGTCTAACGCAAATCGTATATCATCCGCCGCTGATGTTTTGATTTCCTTAGAGCGGGTAATACAATACCGTACCCGATGCGGTACCTTACAAATACGATAAGGAGTGAACCAACATGGCTAACAACAATCGTGACGGTAAGATGAGCCTGGAGGAAGCAGGACGCAAGGGCGGCGAGGCAACAGCCAGAAATCATGACAAAGAATTCTATCAGGAGATCGGCCAGAAGGGCGGCGAAGCTACTGCCCGGAACCATGACAAGGACTTCTACCAGGAGATTGGCCGTAAAGGCGGCGAGGCTACAGCTCGCAATCATGATAAAGAGTTCTATCAGGAGATCGGACAAAAAGGCGGCGAAGCGCGCAGGGACTCAGACAATGATGACGGAAAGATGAGCCGCGAGGAAGCGGGGCGTAAAGGCGGCGAAGCCCGTGCTCGCCAGCGGAGAAATTAATATATGGAAACAGGCGGCCTAAGGCCAAACAAGGTGACCTCTGATTCAATCAGAGGTCACCTTGTTGCTGTGGGGGGTTATGTTCGGAAACGTTCAATCATCGTATGCAGCTTCTCCGATAGGCCGGACAGGAAGCTGGCGGACGCTCCGACCTCCTCCATGGCTGCGAGCTGTTCTTGGGAAGCCGCGGACATGGTCTGAGCCCGTTCCACATTATGATTGGCGACCGCAACAATATCCTCTATAGATCCTACTAAATGGACGGAACGGTCGGAAAGCTCCTTGACGTTCGACGCGACTCCCTCGATTGATTTCGCAGTGTATGCGGCAGAGGATTCAATGGCAGAGAAGGATTGGCCCGCATTGCGCACAAGCTCGGTGCTATGAAGCGTTTCATCCAAGGCCTCGTCCATCGTTTTGCTGCTTAGCTCCATTTGCTGGACAATATAGGCGATGAGGCTAGAAATTTGTTCAGCCGATTCCACAGATCGTTCGGCTAATTTACGAACCGATGTGGCGACAACGGCGAAGCCCCGTCCTTGTTCCCCAGCCCGGGCTGCTTCTATTGCGGCATTCAAGGCAAGCAGATTGGTCTCCGTGGAAATTTCCGTCATTATATCGAGAATGCTTTGAATTTCTTTGGAATGGCTGCCGAGCTCCTGGACAATGGAGGACAGCTGTTGTATTTTGCGCTCCATTACTTCCATCTGTCCGATGCTAAGGTGAACCGACTCGCGCCCTTGCTTGGAGGCCTCGGAGGACTGCTGAGCCGATAGCGCGACAGCTTCGGCTTGGCGGCTAATCTCATCGATTGCCGCTGCCATGCTCTTGATTACGGAGGAGCTGTCCGCCAAGCTTCGCAGCTGCGATTCGGTGCCTTCCGTCAGCTTCTCTGTCATGTCAGCAGCTTGCTCACTCGCTCTGCCTGTCTGGTCGGCGCTGGCTGATAGCTGCTCGGATGAGGCAGCCACCTGCATGGACGTCTCATTGACCTCTGTAATAAGCTGCCTTAGACTTGCGGTCATATTCCCGAAATCGCAGGCGAGCCGTCCTACCTCATCCCGGCTTCGGATGGCGAGAGGCTGCACGCTCAAATCTCCGGCCGCTACTTTGTTCACTTGCAGCGAAAGCTGCTCGATCGGCCGAATCATCCGGTGGATGAAGAAGTAGACGCAGACAGCTCCGGCCAGAAACACCGCAGCACCGATCGCGAAAGGCAGAGTTATGATTTCCCAGGTACGCTCGTGAATGATGGAAGCGTCAAAATTGATGGTCATTAATCCGACAATCGGGCTCGCTGGATCGTGATTCAGGTAGATCGGCGCATAGCCTGACAATAGCTCTACGCCATCGTATGTATAGACGTCGCTGTAGACGGAGTGCTTCATATCCCTGATCATATCCTGATCCATCTTTGCTAAGTAAAAGGAATCGCCAGCCGAGTAACCGCGCTCCTGCAAGTATTTGTCGGCCGCCAAAATTTTGCCGTCCAGGGACAGAATAAAGCTTTCTTTAAATAAGGATTTATGGTCAACTGTCCAATTTAGCTGTTCCTCTACGAGGGGAAGGACGGATCTGTCGCCTTGAAGCAATTGTTCGATCATTCGGGGATCCACTAGCCCCGTAGTAATATTGGCGCAGCCCAGCACCTCGATGCCGACCGATTTTTGAATTTGGCGGTAGGCGGTCTGATAGCTGAATACCCCGATTAAAGCCCCGATTACAAGGAGCAGACTGATGATGGCTAAAGTAATTTTTCGCGCTAATCCCATGCTGTTGCAGTTCTCCTATCCTAAAAATTATAATTTTGATGTATATACATTTATTATAAATCTGAAATGTTTGCTGAATAATAACGACAAGTATCTAAATGTGTCAAAAAAACAACTATTGAGAATAAATTCACAAGGAGGGGTGATCTATGTCACCAGAAGGGGAGAAATGGCGTCTCTTTGTTGCTATCCCACTGCCAAATCCCGTCAAGGAGCGACTTCATGACTGGTGCCTGAAGCAGCAAAATGACTTGAAGTTTCGCAAGTGGGTGCATCCTGCGGATTATCATATTACCGTTCAGTTCCTTGGAGATACTCCGGCAGGGCGGATAGCTCCTATGCTCGGAGCCCTTCGGGAGGCAGCATCCGAGGTGGAGCCCTTTCGACTGGAGGCAGCCGGCGTCGGAGTATTCGGCCCGCCAACCCGGCCCCGCGTATTGTGGAGCGGCCTGCAAGGGGACTTAATTTCCCTGCACCGTCTTCATAGCCGGGTAACTGCGGGAAATATTAAGCTGGGTTACGTACCCGAGGAGCGGCCCTATGCCCCGCATATCACGTTGGCACGCAAATTTTCAGAGGACGCCAAGCTGCAGGAGCCATTGTTAAATAAAGGATTATCCTTTGGGGATTGGACAAATGACACCATTTTGGTGTATCGTACTAGGGTAACCGTAAGTCCGATGTATGAGGTAGTAGGGATCGTATCTTTAAAGAAATGAATCCCCTGTTTCTCCGTTAGTTGCTGATTGCAGAGTCGTTATAAGGAGAGCCTTCCTTTTCGGAAGGCTCTTTATGTGGAAATTTTTAGAGAGAAAGTATTCAAAACCTCTTTTTTCGGTTACATAGTTGAAAGAATCATTTCAGAGATACTGTAATTGTGGGAGGCCATATGTATATTTTCAAACAGAATCGTTATGTCACGCTTTTAATTAGTGCTCTTCTAGTATGTTCAGGGTCGATTTCATTATTATGGGGTCGCATGGATCATAATCAAAATCGTGTTCGTCCAATCGAGCTTTCATCAAATAGTATGTCCGTTTTCGTAAAGCAGCAGGAACGTAATACTGCCGTGAATATGAACGCATCTCTGAATCAGGAGAGGCGTATTTATCGACCCATCGCACCATTGATTTCTAGACTGCCGATGAAGAAACAAGGCGAATCCGAGACAAGCCAAAGTTATCAGCTTTTGTTCACGCGCAACCTGATAGCATCAGAGCATGCTCTGATGCAAGGGAATGCGGTAGAGGCTGAGGCGGCTGCACAAGCAGTAGAAGCATTAGAAACAGTAGATATGTCTCATCCCCCCAACCAAATATACTTCACCCGTACAGAACTACTTAGCCAGGCAGACAAGGATCAGGCGACCTGGAACTACGTTCTGAAGGATGAAGAACTGCATCTCCTTCACAAAATAGTGATGGCAGAAGCAGAGGGTGAACCGTACGAAGGCAAAGTGGCAGTCGCCAACGTTGTCTTAAACCGGCTACGGTCCGCCAATTACCCCGACACGATTAAGGAAGTTATCTACCAGAAATCTCAATTTAGTCCTGTACAGAACGGAAGGATGGATCGGGTTACTCCTAACGAGGATTCTATTCGTGCTGTAACGGAAGCTTTGCATGGCCGCAAGGAAGTGTCCGATGACACTTATTATTTCCTGTCGCTGTCTTTAGCTACGGATTTAACGGTTGCGCGCACGAAGAGTAAATCAAAGGAGATTGGGAACCATACCTTCTATAAATAAACATAATCTAGCTTTGCCTGAGTGGAAGGCTTTTGAAGCAAGCTGATCACGTCTTTGGCGCAGCGATCCGGCTTATACACCGGGCGGCGCAGCGGACTTACCTTATCGGACATCTGGCTCATCTGCGACGGCTCGGTAATCGACATGAACCATTGATCAATGATCTCGGGAGAGGACAGCTCCATGCCGAATCCATGACTGACGAAATATTCGCGGTTTTTCTCTTCCTGTCCGGGAATCGATTCAAAGAACAGCATCGGTATGTCCTTGGCCAGTCCCTCAGTGCATGTCATGCCGCCGGGCTTCGTTATCAAAATATCCGAGGCGTCCATCCATTTGCTGACCTCATGGGTATGGCCAATGATGGTAATGTTCTCATGCTGCAATGCTGGACAAGCACGCAGCTTCTCAGCCAGCTTCTCATTGCTTCCGGTACAGCAAATGATCTGTACCTTGCTGCGCCAAGCCAAGAGCTTGTCGATCAATTCATCCTTCAGCAGCAGCCCCCAACCGCCTCCCATAACGAGTACGGTCGGCATTTGCCTAATGCCGAGCTCTCTTCTTGCCGAGGCTTTATCCTGGATGCTCCAGAAATTAGGGTGAACCGGTATTCCGGTTACCTGGACGGCCTCGGGACTGACTCCACGCTGCAAGAGCAACTGCTTGACCTCTGGCGTGGAGACGAGATATTGATCTACTTCGGGACTAATCCAGGCGCCATGGGCATCGTAATCAGTGATCAGCGTATAAAGAGGGACGCGAAGTCCTGAGGCGCGAAGCCTGGCGACTACGGCATTCGGAATTGGATGCGTGCAGATAATGACATCCGGCTGCAGCTGCCTGATCACTTGTGAAGCATGATGATAGAACATTTTATGAAGGGCCAATCGGGTTAGTCGACCGACCGGCTTTTCGTATTTTTTGCGATAGAGCATTCCCACTAGGGCTGGACTCGTATTTACGGTAACCCGGTAAGCAGACAAAATCCACGGGGCGACAATCGGATTAAGGAATGAGCCGAGTTCCATTACTTTCGTCTTCGTCTCGGGGCATAATTTCTTAATACCTGCAGCCAGGGCATGACCGGCTTGGGTATGACCGCGGCCGAACCCCTCCGATAAAATCAGCACTCGTTTCTTGGACATGATATCACCTGCTTTAAGAATAGATCCGTCCCTATGGGGGCGGTTTTTTCTTATCTGGATAAGACATAACGTTAATACCTGGTTCTAGTTTAAAAGGTTGTGATATGAAACAAAAGAGCCTGCAGACTGGTCGATAGCTGGACTTAAGTCGGGGAAAGACAGCTGAAATAAAAAAAACTTGCAAAGAAATAATCGAAGTGATAAAGTGAAAAATGACCGATTGACCGAAATGGATTTTTGGTCAATTTCTAAAATAACGTGAATATTGCAATCGAAGAGGAGTTTCCTGTTCGATGAAATATTCCAACTAAGGAGGTGAAGATCATGGCAGTAGACCGCAGACAGCAGGTTATCGATGCGGCAGAGAAATCCTTTGCCTTGTTCGGATATAAGGCAACGACGATGGATCAGGTCGCCAAAATAGCGAATGTGGCAAAAGGGACGATCTATACTTTTTTTACGAATAAGGAAGAGCTCTTCGATGAAATCCTTCGTTCCGTCATCTTGGAAATGAAGCGAATCACCGAGAAGGATGTTCGCGAGGATAAATCCTTCTTCGAGAATGTATATCAGAGCATGGATTCGCTTCTGGAATTCAGGCGTGAGCATGAGCTGCTGATCAAGCTGTTCCAAGAGGTGCGTGATTTTGGCACGCCTCAAGCCCGGGAAGGCCTGCAGCGGATTGAGAATGAGATTCTGAGCTATTTGGAAAATCAAATTATGCGCGCGGTTCAGCGCAGGGAGATCCGCTCGCTGGATCCGAAAATAGTCTCCTTCGTGATGATCAAGCTGTATATTGCGCTCACCTCGGAGTGGAATAAGCATGGGGAACCGCTAAGCAAGGAACAGATCAAGGAATTCGTTCGCATTTTTCTGTCCGGGGGATTATCCCCGGAATGATTGCCAGTGGTTTAGAGGGCGGGAGAGCTAAAAATATATAAAGACAATAGATACAGAGAAATAAAGGAGAGAAGCCAAATGAAATCAATGTCGGTGTTTTTTAAGGATTTGGGAGCTTCTTTCAAAAAGCCAAAAGTGATTATCCCAATACTGGTCGTTCTGTTCATCCCTGTGCTGTACAGCGGCATGTTCCTGACGGCATTCTGGGATCCTTACGGTAAAATGAACGAGCTCCCCGTTGCTGTAGTCAATGAAGATACCGGTGCCGAGTATGAAGGCAAGTCGCTGCAGGTCGGCGAAGACTTGGTCGCCGAGTTGAAGAAGAGCGATGACTTCTCCTGGAGGTTCGTTACCCGTGAAGAAGCGGACAAAGGGATGAAGAATGACGAATATTATATGACGATCGTTATTCCCGGAGATTTCTCATCCAAAGCAACTACGTTGATGGATGATCATCCGCAGCCAGCGAAGCTCGTGTTCGAGCCGAATGAAGGATACAATTTCCTTGCTTCGCAAATCGGCGGAACCGCCGTAAAGGAAATTAAAGCCAAGGTGTCGGCGAAAGTAACGGAAGCTTATACAGAAACCCTGTTTGAACAGGTTGAGAAAATATCCGGCGGATTAGGTGACGCAGGCACGGGAGCAAGCACGATTAACGATGGCGCCGCGCAGCTTGATGAAGGTGCGCTGAAGCTGAAGGAGAATCTGGCCAAACTGGTCGAGGGGACGAATAAGCTGCAAAATGGCGTAGCTCCCCTGGAAGAAGGGGCTGTAACTCTTAGCCAAGGCGCTAAAGAGCTTAAAGGCGGGGCTTCCGGCCTCGCGAGCGGCCTAGAGCAGTTGTCTGCGGCGCAGAAGCAGCTGGAGGATGGCGCGGTTAAGGCGCAGGAAGGCGGAGTGCAGCTGCAAACAGGCCTACAGGCCTCCCTGCAAGGAGCCGAGAAGCTGCAAGCGGGACTGACTGCTGCTGAGCAGGGTAGCGCTAAGCTGCAAACCGGGCTTGAGGCATCGCTCGAAGGCAGCGGTCAAGTAGCCGAAGGGGCTAAAGGCGTTGCCCAGGGCCTGGAGCAGCTTGCCAAGGCGAGCCCTGACCTGGCTGCCAATCCGGAGGTGCAGAAGCTGCTCGCCGCAAGCAAAGCGGTGGCTGAAGGCAGCGGGCAGGTTGCTGCGGGCCAGCAGGAGCTGCTTCAAGGCGCGCGTGAGCTGCATGGCGCCCAGGGCCAGCTGCAGCAGGGCAGCGTGCAATTAGTGCAAGGCCAGCAGCAGCTTGCAGAAGGCGCAAGCCAATTGACTGCAGGGCAAGCGCAGCTATCGAGCGGGCTGAAGCAATTCGGCGCTAAGCTGTCGGAAGCCGCTGCTGGAGGCCAAAGCTTGGCAAGCGGCGCAGCGCAGCTGAGCGGCGGTGCCGAGAAGCTGCAGGGCGGCGTAGGCCAATTGTCCGGCGGCGTCAGCACGATTGCCAGCGGCTCCAAGCAACTGGCGGGTGGTGCCAGCGAACTGAAGGAAGGCATGGATAAATTGGCCTCCGGCTCTGAGGAGCTCGCAGGCAAGCTGAATGAAGCTGCGGAACAAACGTCCAGCGTGAAGAAGAGCGATGAACTGGTCAATATGTACGCGCAGCCGATTGAGATCGAAGAGCATAAATTAAACGAGGTTCCGAACTACGGTACAGGCTTTTCGCCGTATTTCCTATCACTCGGCCTGTTTGTCGGAGCATTGATCTCTACGCTCGTTGTTCCGATCAGAGGCTCATCCGTGGCCGAGGCTACCGGTTGGAACCGCTTTGTGAGCCGGGCCCTTGCCTTTACAGGGATGAGTTTTGTCCAATCGATCCTATCGGCGGCACTCGTGCTGTATGTGCTTAAGCTTGAAGTGCAAAGCGTACCGCTGTTCTATCTGTTCACATTCGTAACCAGCTTAAGTTTCATGTTCATCATTCAGGCTCTGGTTACTTGGCTGGACAATCCAGGACGATTCCTGGCGATCCTTATCCTGATCTTCCAGCTGACGACAAGCGCCGGCACATTCCCGCTTGAGCTGATTCCGGATTGGATGAAGGTTCTCAATCCCCTGCTTCCAATGACTTACAGCGTTCTTGGCTACAAAGCCGTAATTTCCAGCGGGGAGTTCGCGATTGCTTGGCAGAATATCGGTGTATTGGCGAGCTTTGGCGTTGTGTTCCTAGCCATCACTATGCTGTACTTCTTGCGTCGAGAGCACAGTAAGGCAGCGAGCATCGTGCCAGTCGAGGTTTAAGCTGGTTCGCATTGCACTTGTCATAATCTCATACTATTTGGATGAAAAGACAGCCCAAAGCGGGGGATTACCCCGCTTCGGGCTGTGCTGTTTTTTTGGACTTTTTAATAGGCTCGGCTGCGGGAATCGTTGCGGCTGCCGCCTTCTCCATTTTGCTGCTGCCGTTTAACAGGCCGCCTTCTGTAATGACGAGTTTTGCTACATTTACATTCCCTTCAACCAGTCCGCTGCTCGAAATCGTTAGCCGGCCTTGCGAGGTAACATCGCCAATGACTTTGCCAGCTACCACGATATCCGCGCCATTGATATTCGAGTAAGCTTCCCCGGTTTCACCGATAACTACCTGCCCCTGACAATGAATCTCACCATGGAATGAACCTTCGATCCGCAGGTTTGCTTCGCATTCCAATTTTCCTTCGGCATTGCTGCCCTGTCCAATTAAAGTGCCTTGCCAGCCGCCTGTTTTTTTATGATCCTTGAACATATCATTTATCCTCCGTTCATAAATGGGATGTATTATTGCAAGTAAGAGAGCGGATTGACCTTCTTGTCCCCCTTCGCAATCTCGAAATGCAAATGCGGCCCTGTGCTTCTGCCGGTATTGCCTAATTTTGCAATGTTTTCCCCTTTTCTTACCGCATCTCCTTCGGAAACCTGAATCTCACTCAGATGCATATACCAGCTTTGCAGTCCATTCGGATGTTGGATTATAATGTACTTGCCTCTTGAACGATTGTTCTCCGCTGCAATGACTTTTCCGGCTGCCGCAGCGTAAATTGGGTCTCCAACCTTGCCGGAGATGTCAATGCCGGCGTGAAAAGCCGCCTTCCCCGTAAACGGGTCGGTTCGGTAACCGAAGTTCGATGTAAGGCGGGTGGACAGCGTGGGCCATTCCGAAGGTGTTCCAGAAATGGAATACTCCGTTTGTTTGGCCTTTTGGAGTGTTGAAGGCACATTCTTCTCAATTTCATCCAGCATTTCGCTGATTGCCAGGAAATCGTCACGCGTCTCCTGAGCCAATTCTCCAATTTCCTGATCATGTACGGCAATAAATTCGCCGCCTTTTCCTAAGGATTCGTCCCAGGACAGGGAGGACAGCCTGCCGGAACCGCCCTGGCTTCCATATTTATCTATAAAATTTTGCAGTTCGGCTTCAAGCTCATTTACCCGCTCCATACGATTCATCAACTCTTTGGATTGTCCAGATAAAGTAATGACCTGGCTTTGCAGCCGATCTATCGCTTCATTCTTGTCTGTGACGACGGCTTCGAATTTAAGATTTTGCAGTCTGAGCGTGTCCTCCAAGCGTGCAATGGTATTCTCCGATTGGATTTGCAGGCTGACAATGAGACTGGAAATGGATAGGAGGGCGACGATGGGCACGGCAATGACAAACGGTTTCGATACCTGGATTTGCTTAACAGGCTGATTCGCTTCCCGCAGAACAAGCAGTGTCATGCGATGGGGTAAACTAGCACTTCTCATGGCATCTCCTTCCCGTATATTTGGTAGCTTCTACTACTTTATCTATTCTCATGTCTCTTAAAACATGTCAAAAAAGTCATCTTGTCTCATATAGTTCATGCTGTAAATAAACGAGCGGCAGATGAATGAATAATTTGGGAGTACCTTGGCTAATGCTGAGTGGAGGAAGGTGAAGCAGATGTGGTGGTTAGTTCTTATATTGCTCGCGTTTATTTTTCAAATCGCTACAATTCTTATTTTGGAGTTTCGTAATCCCAGCAAGGCCTTAGCCTGGATGCTGATCCTGTTCCTCTTCCCTGTTATTGGCTTCATTCTGTATTATTTCGTAGCTCAGGACTATAAGAAACGGCGGAAGCTGCGACGCCGCGGCTCAAGGGCATTTCAGGAGATTCGGGCTAGACTCTGGCAGCAGACGGCAATTATAGACCGCATCGATGATATGAATAATTCGGAATACCGGCATCAGGAGAGGCTATTCGGTTTGCTTACGCATATTTCGGAGAGTCCCATAACGGGCTGCAACGAGACGAAGGTATTGACGGATGGAGAGAGGACTTTTGCGGCGATGCTAGCCGCGATGGAGCTAGCCCGGGATCATATACATATGGAGTCTTACATTTTTCGTGCGGATGGGATAGGGCATCAGTTCAAGAACGTGATGATTCGGAAGGCACAGCAAGGCGTGAAGATCAGATTAATTTGTGATGGGCTGGGCAGCTATCATTTAAAAAGCTCCTTTGTGAAAGAGCTTCAGGATAGCGGGGTAGAAGTGCATTTCTTCCTGCCGCCGCTGATCGCTACGATCGACCGGAGAGTCAACTACCGTAATCATCGGAAAATACTTGTGGTGGACGGGACAGTGGGCTTTGTCGGCGGGCTCAATGTCGGGGATGAATACTTAGGGCTCGATGGGAAGCTGGGCTTTTGGCGCGATACGCATTTGCAAATTAGCGGAGACGCGGTGTACTTTCTGCAGAATGCGTTTCTGGGAGATTGGCGTCTGGCTTCTGGCCAGCGGATCAATCATCCTGAGCTGTATCCTGTACATCATTGTCAAGGCAATGAACAGGTGCAGGTGCTTACTAGCGGTCCCGATCAGCATTGGGACGCCATTCAGGAGATGTGCTTCGGGGCGATTGCTGTTGCCAAACGGCGCATATGGATTACTTCGCCTTATTTCATTCCTGATCCCAGCATCTACAATGCGATCAAAACGGCTGCCGTCAGCGGGGTCGAGGTGAAAATTATTATTCCGTACGAGTCGGACAGCCGGATTGTCAAGCTGGCTTCACTCTCCTATGTGGAGGAACTGCTTCAGTCCGGAGTGAAGTTCTATCAATACCAGAAGGGATTTATTCATGCCAAGGTAATGATTGTGGACGATCTGCTTGCCACTGTCGGTACGGCGAATATGGATATGCGCAGCTTCTTTTACAATTTCGAGATGACGGCAATCCTGTTTGATAAGGCTCCGATTTCCCGGTTAAATGAGGATTTCTTGAATGATCTGAATGGGAGCAAGGAGATTGATCTGAAGACCTTCTCCCGCCGTACGAGAATGCAAAAAGGGCTGGAGCTGCTGTGCAGACTGCTGTCCCCGCTTCTCTGACAAGAGACAGGGCGAGCCTGCCCGGCACCCTATTTAAGATGCTGCAGGATAAGCTGGACAGATTGCGGCGGAACGTCTGCCAGCAAATCCCCTTTCTGTTTGAGGCGTTCTCCGATATTGTGCAGGTTGAAGTCGGAGGGATGGGGATTGCTGTGCACCTCATCCCAGGCTAGCGGCGTAGATACGCTGGCGGCAGGGCGCGCTCGAGGAGTATAGGGGGCGGCCAATGTTTTTCCGGCATAATGCTGTAAGTAGTCGAAGTAGATTTTGTCGCCGCGATCCTTCTTCAGCCGTTCAATCGTGAATAGTCGGGGATATTTCTCAGTTGCGTAACGGGCCACGAAGTGCCCGATCAGCCGGAGTTCGTCGAAGGTGACCCCATATTCGATCGGCACGATGATTTGCACGCCTGTCGCTCCGGAGGTCTTCGGGACGGATTGAAGCCCTAAAGAGCTCAATATGTCCCCTACGCAGGCGGCTGCTTCCATGATGCGCGGCTCCTCTTCCAGCGAAGGATCCAAATCGATCATCCATTCGCAGGGCAGCTGCTCCTGAACATAATGCAGTGATGGATGGAATTCGATGCATGCCAAGTTGCCGAGCCACAGCAGCACTGGCAGGCGATCCAGCACCACATAATCGACGCCCTCATGCGCGGAAGTGCGCACGAATGGCGGCAGTGGCTCCGGCGCATTTTTCTGATAGAAAAATTTGCGCCCCACTCCATCGGGATAACGGATCGTGGTGAGAAGACGGTTTTGGCAATAACGCAGCAGGTAGGGCGAAATTTCCGCCAGCTTCTCCAAGTACAGCTTCTTCGTAATGCCAGCCTCCGGCCACAGCAGCTTATCGGGATTTGATATCGTAATTTCCTCGCCATCAACAAAGATCGTGCCTTTAGTCGTCCTCGCCACAGTCATGCTCCTCTCATATATTTACTTTCCTAAATGAGGATCGATAGCCAACTTCGTTTAAGCACGGATCAGTGCTTTTCTTTTAGGCTTGCCCATTTAGAACAAATTAACCGCTAGAAACCGAACTCTATTCATAGAATGGAAGTACGGCGGCATGGGCAGACTTGGGAACAGAAATGATGAGACATCAAAGCGCACGCTTAGAATCGTACGTAGTGAAGAAGCAAGCCTGCGGGGAGCGGACTTCGATGGCAACTGCACCGCCGGAAAAGCATATAGTTGGGAGGAATGAGCATGAAGATGAAGCCGGTGGCTCCTTTTGAGCCAATACGGTCAGAGAACCTTCCGGGGGGACCGGATTGGATTACACAGGTAAAATGGGACGGGGTGCGAATACTTACCTATTATGATGGCAATGAAGCGCGGCTTATTAACCGCAAGGGCAATGAGCGAAGCAGGCAGTACCCCGAGTTCATGGAAGTGTCCTCCTATTGTCGTGCGGATTCGGTTATTCTGGACGGAGAGATGATCGCGCTGAACGGGGACAGGCCGTCCTTCCATGAGATCATGAGGCGGGACAGCTTGCGGCGGGAACAGGAAATTCGCTTTGCTGTCAAGCAGATACCAGCTATTCATATGATATTTGATGTGTTGTACTATAACGGAAAATGGGTGACCGATCGCACGCTCGCAGAGCGGCAGGAGCTGCTGCAAGAGATCATTGTTCCGAGCGCGCTGCTTCAGCTCGTTCCGAGCTACAGCAATGGAGAGAGCTTGCTAGCAGTCATGAAGGAGCGGGGCTGGGAAGGAGTTGTCAGTAAACGGCTGGACAGCACTTATGCACTCGGCGGCAAAGATGGACGCTGGCAGAAGCTCAAGCTCGGCTATGACTTATACGCCGTAATCGGTGGCGTTACTTATCGAGACGGGGTTATGAATGCTCTGCTGCTCGGCTTATACGATGAAAATGGACAATTCATTTATATCGGGCATACAGGCAGCGGGAAGCTGAACCAGGCTGCCTGGCGCAGCTTGAACCATCAAATATCTACGCTCATGGTGAAGGATAGAACCTTTCACAATATTCCGCAGCGGATTAAGGGAGCGGTCTGGATTCAGCCGCTGCTTACAGTAAAGGTACAGTTTATGGAATGGACTCCCGGCGGAACGATGCGTCATCCGGTACTGCAGGGGATGGCTGACATACCGCCGAAGAGCTGTACGGTTACGCAGAACATGTAGTTTGCACTGAGTATTTCTTGTGCATCGTAACTCTGGCATAGAGCATATCTTGCAAGTGAGAGCGGAAGCGGCTCAGGAGATGGTCTTTTTCGCTTTGCTGGCGGCCCTTTTCTTTGGTTTGGGGATCGTCTCCTTGACGGCCGCTGACTCTGCGTCATTGGCTGGCTCTGTAGTTTGTGCATCCGAAGCTTGCTTCTTCTTCGCCGTTTTACGCGTACGCTTGGCTGGAGCAGGGCCCGGGTCTGTCACGACGGCAGGCTTAACCGCCTCGATGCTTGCTTGCAGGGCAGCCATGAGATCAATGACATTGCTCTGTGGCTTAGCAGGAGCTAGGCTGACCTCCTCTCCGGCAATCTTCTGTTCGATGAGATGCAGCAGCGATTCACGATAGTCATCATTATATTTCGCCGGCTCAAACGGCGTAGACAACTGCTCGATCAACAGCTTGGCCATGGTCAGCTCCTTCTCGTTCACGTTCAAGCTCTCCGGCAAATTGGGTACTTGAGAGATCGGCCGAATTTCATCGGGATAGAAAATGGTCTCCACGGCCAGGCAGCCTTCCATGACCCGAATCGCTGCGAGGCTGCTTTTGGAGCGAATTGCGATTTTGGCGATGCCGATTTTGCCGGATTGGCGCATCGCTTCCAGCAGAAGCTGGTAGGCGTTCGATCCAGCTTGGTCAGGAGAGAGATAATATGTTTTTTGAAAATAAATAGGGTCTATTTCTGTCAAATCTACGAAATCCATAATGGTGATCGTCTTCTCAGTTTGGGATGACAGTTGCTCCAGTTCCTCTTTTTCAAACAGCACATATTTCCCTTTCTCATACTCATACCCCCGGGAAATTTCCTCCCAGGTCGTATCCTTGTCGCAAGTCGGACAGCGCCTTACATAAGAAATCGGACTGCCGCAAACGGTATGAATGTATTTCATGGAAATGTCTTTGTCTTCGGTGGCAGAGAACATTTTGACCGGAACGTGCACGAGTCCGAAGCTGATCGCACCCTTCCAAACGGTATGCATTAGAGGTTGCTCCTTTCTGTTTCTCTTGCTTATTTTTAGATGGTTGGGGTTATGATTATGGCATCATCTCTATATTAGTATGGTCCAATTTGGTTCCTCATAACCGGGAGCATCTGTGCCTAAGTTGTTGCGGCTCATGCAGCAGACCGATATAATGAGGACATACGTTTGAGCATTTAAACAGATCGCGGAGATTGCCTAAGCGCAAGTGAGGCGGGGAAACCGCGATGTTGTATATGTAAAGGTGGTTGTGTTGGAGTGGGATTTGATCAAGCTTCGTCCAAGTGGATGTACGAGGCCAAGGATTTGCAAGGTACCGAAGAACTCGCCGCGTATCTTGCCGCTCAGGCTCTGCCGGGAACGGTCATTGCCCTGGACGGCGATTTAGGCGCGGGCAAGACGGCTTTTTCTCAATTATTTGCCAAGCATCTGGAAGTTCGGGATACGGTGAACAGCCCGACTTTTACATTAATTAAGGAATATGAAGGCCGACTGCCTTTTTACCATATGGATGTGTACCGGTTAACGCTGGAGGAAGCGGAGGACTTGGGACTGGATGAATACTTCTACGGAAACGGCGTGACGCTGGTAGAGTGGGCAAGCATTATCGAAGATATTTTACCGGAGCAGATTTTGCACATCTATATAGAAGCTGGAGCAGGCACGGAGCGCAAAATGCGGTTATCCGGCCAGGGTGAACCCTACGAACAGTGGATCATGACCTTGAAACAGAATGGAGCTGTGCCTAAATGAATCATACACAACAGCCGCGCCAGCGGTTATTGGCGTTGGATACGTCGACCTCAATACTGTCCGTGGCCGTGATGGAGGACGGTAAGCTGCTGGCTGAACGGAATATAAGGGCAGAGCGCAATCATTCGGCTTATTTGGTTACAGCGATTGAGGAGGCCTTGGCTGAGGCCGGATTGGATAAAAAAGAGTTGGACGGTATCGCTGTCGGTGTAGGGCCGGGATCGTATACGGGTGTCCGCATCGCGGTTACAACGGCCAAGACGCTAGCCTGGTCGCTGCAATTGCCCGTATCTGCCGTGTCGAGTCTGGCCGCGATCGCGTTTGGCGGATTTGCTGCGGGAACGGGACAAGCCGCAGAGCAATTTTCTCCAGCTTGTCCAGCTCCGGCGGAAATGACTGCCTCTGTGGGCTATTCCGCCGAACACTGGATCATCCCGCTTGTCGATGCTCGCCGCGGGCAAGCCTACACAGCGCTATTCAGCGCGGCGGAAGGGCGAGTTCCGTACCGCATAGAGCCGGATGCCATTCGGCTGGTGGCAGATTGGCTAGGCGAGCTTGCCCGGAGGCTGGAAGCATTGCCTCCGGAGCAGAGACCGGCAGGCGTATGGTTTGTCGGAGATACTGCGATTCATGCCGCGACGCTAGAAAGTTTGCGTTCCCTGCTGGGAGAAGCGCTGCACATATGCGAATATGAGCTCGAAGCCGTGTGGCTGGGGCTGGTTGGATCGGAACAGTTCCTCCAGGGAGCTTATGATGATGTGCATACGCTGGAGCCGAATTATACCCAGTTGGCAGAGGCAGAAGCGAAGAAGCTTCGTTAGCATTCAGGGAGGGATTCGGACATGGAGTCAGCAAAGTCGATACAAACGGACAAAGTGACTTTCCGTCATATGAAGCTTGAAGATATACCCGACATTATGGTCATCGAGCATGAATCCTTCACCTTGCCATGGAGCGAAGAGGCTTTCCGCAGCGAAATGACCTTGAACCATTTCGCCAAGTATTTGGTGATGGAATACGAGGAGAGTCCTATTGGTTATGCAGGGATGTGGACGGTGCTGGATGAGGCGCATATTACGAATATCGCGGTGAGGACGGCTTACCGCGGCCATCATTTGGGCGAACTGCTGTTTCGCAAAATGATTGACTGGGCTGCCGAGCTTCGCATGCGCCGGATGACGCTGGAGGTACGCGTCACGAATCATTCTGCCCAAGCCTTATATAGGAAGCTTGGATTTCATTCTGTCGGCACGCGAAAAGGATATTATTCCGATAATCATGAGGACGCGCTCATCATGTGGTGCGAGCTGCCTGTGCAGGAGCCGCAAGCAGGTGAAGAGGAAGGAAGCGAAGAAGATTGGATTTGAACCGGGATTGTTATATATTGGCGGTCGAGACGAGCTGTGATGAAACCTCGGTCGCTGTTGTGAAAAATGGAACGGAAGTGCTCTCGAATTTAATTGCCAGCCAGATCGAAACGCACCAGGCCTTTGGCGGAGTCGTACCGGAGGTTGCTTCCCGCAAGCATGTCGAGAGCATTACGCTCATGCTGGAGGGGGCGATCCAGGAGGCGGGCATTTCGCTTGAAGAGCTGTCGGCTGTCGCCGTTACGGAAGGCCCTGGCCTTGTCGGGGCGCTGCTGGTTGGAATTATGGCTGCCAAAAGCTTGGCCTTTGCTGCGGATAAGCCATTGATCGGCACACATCATATTGCCGGTCATATTTATGCGAATCGGCTTGTGCAGGAAATTCACTATCCGTCGATTGCGCTTGTCGTATCGGGCGGACACACCGAGCTTGTGCTGATGGAGCGTGAAGGAAGCTTCAAGCTCATTGGCCGTACGCGGGACGACGCTGTCGGCGAAGCGTACGACAAGGTGGCGAGAGCATTGGGTTTCCCTTATCCTGGCGGGCCGCATGTCGACAAGCTGGCTTTGGAGTCCGATACGGTTGAGGTGCTGCCGCGCGCCTGGCTGGAGCCGGATTCGTACGATTTCAGCTTCAGCGGCTTGAAGTCGGCTGTACTTAACGCAGTGAATCAACATAAGATGCGCGGTGAAGAAGGGTACGGCCCGGCCATCGCTCGCGGCTTCCAAGAATCGGTCATTGAGGTGCTGGTCGAGAAGGCAATTCGCGCGGTGCGATCCACGGGTGCGGTGCAGCTCTTGCTCTGCGGCGGAGTTGCTGCGAACCGGGGGCTGCGCACGTCACTTGCCGAGCGGTGCGCGAAGGAACGAATCGACCTTGTCATTCCGCCGCTGAAATACTGCACGGATAATGCCGCCATGATCGGGGCCGCTGCATATTTGAAGTGGAAGAACGGCGAGTTCTCCGGTTGGGAGCTTAAAGCAGAGCCCTCGCTCTCTCTGGAGAATTGGTCCGCGGAATAGAAAAGTGGGCGCGAATCGCGGGTTATCCCTAGATCAGCGCCCTTTTTATGTATAACTACTAAGTCTTCATTCACTGTGCCAAACTTAACAAGACTTCCTATCGGTTAGCCGATCAGGAGGTCTGCGACGTGGCTGCCGCTTCTTTATTTGCGCTTTCTGCGGGTTCGGACGGATTGCTCATACGGCTGCTTCCTTCAAAAATGCTGCCTTCCTCAACCGAAAGGCTGGCCACCGTAATGTTGCCATACAATTTTCCCGTTGAGGTAATCGTAAGCTTGCTCTTCGTTTGAATGTCTCCTGTCACCGTTCCGGCGATGATGACATTACGTGCGGCAATGTTGGATTTAACCCGGCCTTTCTCTCCGATCGTAACATCGCCTTTGCATTCGATATCTCCCGTAACCTGTCCTTCAATCCGGATGCTGGCATCCGATTTAATGTTGCCTTCGAAGCTGCTGCCCTCTCCTACCAGGGTATCCGTCGTATCCGGATCAAGCTTTACGGGAACCGCCTTGCTCTTGAACATTATTCATCTTCTCCCTTTTCCGGTTTAATTAGATATATTTCGGGGTCGACCATAGCTCCGTTTTCTACTACTTCAAAATGAAGATGAGGCCCTGTACTGCGCCCGGTTGAACCGAGCGTGCCGATCGCATCGCCTTGCTCCACTTCAGCGCCTTTTGTCGTAGAAATTTCATTTAAATGCAAGTAATTCGTCGATAAGCCGGATGGATGGCTGATGGTAACATAATTGCCGCGCGCAGAGCTGTATCCGGCGTCGGTCACTATCCCGTCAGCTGCGGTGTAAATAAGATCGCCGACATTGCCTTTGATATCCAGGCCGTTATGCAGTGTGAGTCTGCGGGTAAACGGATCTCTGCGCTTTCCAAACGGCGAGGTCGTCTTTAAAGAATCCGTTGGCCAAAACGTTGGCAATATGCGCATCATTTCCTTATACTCCGTCACGGCTTCCTTCGTTTGTTCTAGCCTCGTTTGCAAGGCGGGCATTTCCTTGAGAGATGCGGATATGCTCTCTTTGGTCTCCTCAATGAGGGAGGAAATATCGTTCTCGTTTAAAGGAATGAGTTCGCCGCCCATTCCTTCCATATCCAACAGCTCGCTGTCTGAATTTTCCCATGACAAAGCCGCAGCGGAGTGAATCTCGCTTCCTGATCGCTCCCCGTTCGTTATGGATTTCAGCTCTGCTTCCAGCTTCTCAAGCTCGGTCATCTTCGTCTCCAAAGTTTTGGACTTCTCCGAGAGCTCTACCAATTGAAACAGCAATCTGTCGATTTCCTGTTCCTTATCGTTGACTGTCGCTTGCAGCTGCTCTGAGGAGGTCGAGAGTTTGGTTTCCAAAGCGGCGATCTTGAAGGCATGGGAGCGGTTTAAGGTGAATAAGACTAAGGCAGTCACGAGCAAAAGAACTGCAGCGATTAAGCCGACAAGTAAATATGTGGATGTCATTCTTAGACGAAATACCGGCTGTGAGCCTTCTGGAACAACTAGAACGGTATAGCGTTGGTTCTTGCGTTTAAATCCGAGCTTCATAGCTTCCTCCTGAATCTTGTGCAATCTTAAAAGAACGCAAGACATGGGTCTTCGTTCACCAAGAGGTATTATTCGGCAAATCATACCGATAATCCTGTTGCCATAGAGAATATTATCGTAATATTTTGTGAAGAGCCGGGAAATTTGTCGAAGGTGCTGTCATATTAGCATAAGAATATGACAGCTGAGGAGCTCGAAGTGCACCGCCAGCAAATTTGGGATGTACTATTCAGTAAGCCGCATGCCTGCATGCGAGCCTCACAACTTCCGAAAAAGTATGGCTTCGGCATTCATTACGATTCTGAAGGCCGAATTGCCATCTCTGGCATGGAGACGCCCGAAAACGAGCGTTTCGTACAATCCGGCGATGAAATTACGCTGCTTAATGGAATGCGGCGTCGGCGCGGCGCGGCTAGGCAGCGGGTGCAGCGGGAACAGCGGGGATAGGTGCGAGTAGACAGCGGGAGTAAATGCGGGACTCTATATAAGTTGTTCTACCGCAGCGGCTGCAGTTCTGCCTCTTATGAGCCTCTATCAATCAAGAGAGCTGGGGGCAAAAGCGATGGTAGGAACATGTTGCGTACTTGCTCCGCATCCATTTAATTGTTTAATTTATATAAATGGATTTATAGTCGTTAGTTTTTTCGTAAAGCAGGAAAAGTAGATTTAAAATGGGTTGCATGTCGTTACGAAGAAGGATAATGGATATTCTGGGTTGAATTCTTGATTTTAGGTACAGTGAATCCATCTAATTCTCTGAAACATTCGATTGGAGTATAATTAGATACATGAATTCCATTCCCTCGTATTTTAGGAATTATGTTACGAATGCTCAATCATTCAACTTATATAGAATAGAAAAGGTGACAACACAGTGGAAGAAATAAAAGGAGAACTAATTACGGTTGCTACGCTAGAACAGGATATAAAGAAGCTCGGAGTGCAAGAGGGCATGACGCTGCTGGTGCACTCCTCGTTCAAATCACTCGGGCAATGGGTGCTTGGCGGCCCGGTATCCCTCATTCTTGCTCTGGAGAAGACGGTAGGGCTGGGCGGCACTTTGGTGATGCCAACGCATACTCCGGACTTAAGCGATCCGTCAGGATGGGGGAATCCGCCGGTTTCGGAGTCTTGGTGGGAGACGATTCGGGCAGAGATGCCCCCTTATGACGAGGCCATGACGCCGTGCGAATGGATGGGCGTGATTCCGGACACCTTCCGCAAACAGAAGGGTGTCATTCGCAGCAGCCATCCTCAGGTTTCTTTTGCAGCCTGGGGGGCGAAATCTGGTGATATCGTGAAGGATCACGATATCGACAATGGTCTTGGCGAGAGCTCGCCGCTAGCCAGAATATACGATCATCATGGTTGGGTTTTGCTGCTTGGCGTCGGACATGATTGCAACACATCCCTTCATCTATCGGAGCATCGGGCGAGCTATTCCGGCAAGAAAATGGTAGAATGCAAAGCGCCGATCACTAGGGAAGGCATACGGCAGTGGATCAGCTACACGGATCTTGATTATGAATCCGCGGACTTTGGACGTTTAGGCGTGGACTTTGAGCGTTCAGGCGGGCAGGTGCTTCGGGGACAAATCGCTGGTGCAGACGCTAGGCTTATCCCGCAGCGGCAGCTTGTGGATTATGGCGTACAATGGCTGGAGCAGCATCGCCGCTAAAACGATGTGCACGATCATCAGATCGTCTGCGGCAAGATCGAACCTCTAGGAAATAGTCGAAATAAATAGCGCCCCTGTATCGTTCAATTGAACTTATACATGGGGCGTTTGTTCATGTTTATTATGCATAGGATCCGTTGTATCCTATAGATCCGCAGCATCTTATGGAAGGGCATCGTTGACCGCCAGGGCAGGATCATAACGCTGACATCTCGTTAATAGCTAAAGCTCCTAGCGTCACGCTAGGAGCTTATTTTGGCGATGATCGTCGTTTTAGGATAAGGGCGTTGACTGTCGTGCAAGAAACTTATCTTATCGTTGGCTGTCACGGTAGGCGCTTGGCGTTTGGCCGGTGACTTTTTTGAAGAGCATGGAGAAGTATTTGTCGTTATTGTAGCCTACACTAGCCGCTACCTCATGCACCGGTGCATCGCTCTCGGCAAGCAGTCGTTTAGCTTCTTCAATCCGCCGGGTGATGAGATAATTGACGGGAGAATCGCCCAAGTCCTTTTTGAATAAACGGGATAAATAATGCTGGCTGACATAGAGGGTGTCGGCAATTTCCTTTAAGGTAATGCTTTGCGTAAAGTTGTTATCGATGAATTCTTTGGTGCGAATGGTGAGCTCGTTTTTGCCTTTCAGCGATTGGAATTGGTGCTCCGCATCAACCATGCGGTAAATGAACGTGATTAACGACATCAGTAAATTGCTGCTCAGCGTCTCGTAGCCTAAGGCCTGGGAGTCGCATTCCTGAAGCATTTCCGATAAATAGGATTCCACGCGGCTCGCATATTGTCCGCAGGAAATGACGGGCTCGACATACGGGGGCAGCAGCATACCGCTCGGTACCCCTTCGATATGCAGATTGTCTACTCCACAGTAAACTACTTTGAAGGTTCCCTGTCCATGATTGGTCGAGCGTTCCTCATGGAGGACGCCAGGGTTGTAGATCGCTACATCACCTTGCTGCAGTCCGTAGCTTTTGCCGCCGATCTGGAACTCGCCCGAACCTTCGACGATATAAATGATTTCGCAGAAATCGTGAATTTGCATGGGTGCATAGAAGGCGGACTTATCGACGACTTGTCCGGCGTAGAGAAGCTCGGGAATTTTTTTGAAACGGAATCGATCGCTCTTGTTGTAAGGGATTTCAATTTTCGTCATTTGCCGTCCCTCCAGAACCGAATATTATCTACTATTATATAACAGGGCGCGAAGAGGTACATCATCTTCTGGCGGGTACAACAGGTATACAATATTGATCGATATGGGCGGAAAAAGAACAAAATAGTAGGTTATCTTCCTTCCCTTCCCTCATTAGAATAGGGGTATATTCTATGACGAATTGGAGGGACAACAATGACTTCACTTGAAAGCGATTACAGATGGCGCGACGGGTTTCCAACGATCGGGATTCGTCCGACGATTGATGGTAGAAGGAGAGGGGTACGCGAATCACTGGAAGAGCAGACGATGAATCTGGCCAAAGCGGTAGCTGCCATGCTAACGGAGCAACTTCGCTATCCCGACGGCACTCCCGTGAAGTGCGTTATCGCCGATACCTGCATAGGCGGGGTAGCCGAAGCGGCAGCGGCTGCAAAAAAATTCAAAAACGCCGAGGTCGGCTTGACGATTACGGTTACCCCCTGCTGGTGCTATGGAACGGAGACGATGGATACTGAACCTGCACTTCCCAAGGCAGTGTGGGGCTTTAACGGAACAGGGCGACCAGGCGCAGTGTATTTGGCGGCCGTCCTGTCCGCCCATGCTCAGAAGGGGCTGCCGGCGTTCGGCATCTACGGGGAGGATGTACAGGACGAGGGAGACAATGCGATTCCAGCGGATGTGCAGGAGAAACTGCTGCGCTTCGCCAAGGCAGGGCTGGCCGCGGCGATGATGAAAGGCAAGGCTTATCTATCAATGGGATCGGTATCGATGGGGATCGCAGGCTCAATGGTGGATGATGGTTTCTTTCAGGAATACTTGGGCATGCGCAATGAATACATCGATATGAGCGAATTTACACGGCGTATAAATGAAGGAATATTTGACCCAAGCGAATATGAGCGGGCGCTGGCCTGGACAAAGAAATCCTGCAAGGAGGGTATGGACAATAATCCAGAGCAGCTGCAGTCGTCCCGTGAACGCAAGGATCAAGAGTGGGAGACGGTCGTGAAAATGACGCTCATTGCCCGCGACCTGATGATCGGAAATCCGCGGCTTGCCGAGCTGGGCTTCGAAGAGGAAGCTCAGGGCCACCATGCGATTGTCTCTGGATTCCAGGGGCAGCGGCAGTGGACAGATCATTTTCCGAATGGGGATTTTATGGAGACGCTGCTTAATTCCTCTTTCGATTGGAACGGCAGGCGTTCACCTTATATTATCGCTACAGAGAACGACAGCCTGAATGGGGTCAGCATGCTGTTTGGCTACTTGCTGACAAATACGGCGCAGATTTTTGCCGATGTGAGAACGTATTGGAGTCCGGCTTCGGTGGAACGGGTTACGGGCTATAAGCTGGAAGGACAAGCGGAGAATGGAATTCTCCATTTGATCAATTCGGGATCGGCTGCTTTGGACGGAACGGGAGAGCAGATGAAGCAGGGGCAGCCAGTGATCAAGCCCCATTGGGAAATCGACAATGAAGAAGTAGAGCAAATGCTTGCAGCGACGCAGTGGCGCCCGGCCTCGCTCGAGTATTTCCGGGGAGGCGGCTTCTCCACCGACTATTTGACGCGTGGCGGGATGCCGATGACGATGGCTCGGATCAATCTCGCCAAGGGGCTGGGCCCGGCACTGCAAATTGCCGAAGGATATTCCGTCGATCTGCCACAGCATGTGCATGACACGCTGGATCGTCGAACCGACCCGACTTGGCCGACGACCTGGTTTGCGCCGAACCTGACGGGCACCGGAGCCTTCACGAGCGTTTATAGCGTGATGGACAATTGGGGTGCCAATCACGGCGTGATCAGCTACGGACATATTGGCGCTGATTTAATCACGCTGGCGTCGATCCTGCGTATTCCGGTCAGCATGCATAATGTTCCACCAGAGCAAATATTCCGGCCCCGGGCATGGGGATTATTCGGTACGGAAAGCGCCGAGAATGCGGATTATCGGGCTTGCGCCAATTTTGGGCCGCTTTACAAATAGCAAATGGGAATGGAGAGGAGAGCTGCATGATTAATATGGATACGCGAAATGAGTTGTGCAAATATGCCCGCAAAATCGTGGATAGCGGGCTCGTCGTTGGCCCCGGCGGCAACATTAGCGCCCGGGCGGGAGACAAAATGTACTTGTCTCCCAGCGGTTTTGCCTTAGAGGAAGTCGAACCCGAGCAGTGGATCGAAGTCGATATCCCTACTGGCGAGATTACCGAGATCGGCCTGCGCCCGTCTTCAGAGGTGCTGATGCATTTATACGGATATCGGCAAAAACCGGATATGGGGGCCATGGTTCATACGCATCCTCCTTATTGCATTGCCTTTACCTTAGTTGAGCAGAAGCTGCCGATCATGTTTCCCGATCAGGCGGCATTAGTCGGCAGCACCGCATATATCCCCTACTTGATCCCGACGACGGATTTACTGGCAGAAGCCGTAGCTGACAAGGTCAATGAAGCCAGCTCGATTCTTCTTGGCAACCATGGACTAGTTACGACGGGACGTAATTTGCGAGAAGCTTACTATCGAACCCAGGTCGTAGAGGAAAGTGCAAAGATATATTTAAGCGCGAGAGCGGCGGGAACTCCGGCTCCGCTTACCGACCAAGAGGTTGCGGATATCGCTGCACTGGAGAGTGAGGACTACCGGATTCAACTGCTGCAAAAAATGAAATGAGCGGGTGGTGATATCGTGAGTTTAACTCCATGCGTCTTGGCTTTTGATTTAGGAGCCAGCAGCGGCAGGGCGCTGATCGGTGAGCTTGTCAGGGAGGAGAGCGGACATCCAGGCAGACTGAACATTACGGAAATTCACCGATTTGCGAATACCCCGGTACAAATCGGCGATCATTTGCACTGGAATATCGCGATGCTGCTGCAGGAGATCAAGTACGCGATACGGCAAGCATTTCAGGCTGGTTATAAGCCGGTGAGCTGCGGGATGGATACATGGGGCGTGGATTTTGGCCTGTTGGATCATAACGGCGAATTGCTGGGCCTGCCCTATCATTACCGGGATCGCCAGACCGAGGGGCTGGTGGAGGAAGTGTCCGCGCTTATTGGGAAGGAGCGGTTGTTTCGGGAGAGCGGACTGCAATTTATGCCTTTTAATACGCTATATCAGCTCTATGCAATGAAAAAATCGGGCTCCCCCAAGCTGAAGCTGGCGCAAACCCTGCTGCTGACCCCGGATTTGCTTAATTATTTCCTGACCGGGCGGAGAATCTGCGAATTTACCATGGCAACGACCACACAGCTCTATGATCCAGTGAAGGGGGCTTGGAACGTCCCGTTAATGGAGCAGCTTGGATTGCCTGCAGAAATCCTTCCAGCGCTTGTATACCCTGGGACTGTCATTGGAGAGCTGACCGAGGCTTTATGCGCCGAACTGGATGTGCCTCCGCTCAAAGTTGTGGCGGTGGCTTCGCATGATACGGAATCGGCTGCGGTGGCGGTGCCTTCTTCCTCCATGCCCTTGGCCTATCTTGTCAGTGGAACATGGTCGCTGCTTGGAACGCCAATGGAACGGCCGTTGCTCGATCCCGCAGTACTTGAGCTGCAGTTCTCGAATGAGGGCGGAGCAGGTGGCAGCTATCACTTATTGAAAAATATAATGGGGCTGTGGATTCTTCAGGAGTGCAGGCGGAAATGGGAGCTGGCGAGGAACTCGTATTCCTATTCCGACCTTGGGCTGCTGGCGGAGGCAGCACCCCCATTCCGCTGTTTTATCGACCCGGACGATCTTCGTTTTATGAATCCGGCAGATATGCCTAAGGAAATAATCGACTATTGCCGGGAGACCGGGCAGGTAGAGCCGCGAAGCGATGGAGAGATCGTCCGCTGCGTCATGGAGAGTCTGGCCCTGCGCTACCGCCAGGTGCTTGAGCAGGCCGAGAGGCTGACCGGCGTGGGCTTCAAGGGGCTGCATATGGTCGGCGGCGGCATTCAAAATGAGCTGCTATGCCAGTTTACGGCGAATGCTCTTGAACGTCCCGTATGGACAGGGCCGATTGAAGCCAGTGCGATCGGGAACATGCTTGTACAATTGCAGGCAGGGGGTTATATTCGGAATATGGAGGAAGGGAGTGCAGTCGTGAAGGCTACATTTCCGCTGCAAGTATATGAACCAGAGGGTCGAAGTGAATGGGCGGAGGCCTACGAAAAGTATAGCGGTCTAGCTTCCCGGGCTGTACATTGATTATGGAATGGCATTCATAGGGCTCATATCAATTATAACGACAAGTTTGGAGGGCTTACTTGCATGTTAAAAGGAATTTCGAGCCTGATCTCGCCGGATCTGATCAAAGTGCTGATGGAGATGGGACACTCGGATGAAATCGTGTTTGCCGACGCTAATTTTCCGGCAGCGAGCCATGCCCAGCGCTTGGTTCGCTGCGACGGTCATGGCATTGCCGAGCTGCTGGAGGCGATATTGCCGTTGTTCCCCTTGGACGTGTACGTGGATCGGCCTGTAACGTTGATGGCCGTAACTCCAGGCGACGGCGTGAAGACTCCGATTTGGGACAGGTACCGGAAAATCGTGGAGGGTTATCATTCCGGGGCCGACGCTTTCGAGGAAATGGAGCGGTTTGCTTTTTACGAGAGAGCAAAGCAGGCCTATGCGATTGTATCTACCGGGGAGCGGGCATTGTATGCGAACATCATTCTGAAAAAGGGCGTCGTCATTTAAAGTGGTCATATCCATCATCATGTCGCTGATCAGGTCGTTACATTATGTAAGTATATTAGGTGAGTGCATTATGGCAGTTACCCTGCCAGCATCATATTAAACGATCGTATCAACTATATAAAGTTGAACAAATATTTAGGCTATATGGCTAATGCCTAAACCATTTTGATCTCTCGACCGCAAACCTTAGCCTTTGTACTAAATGGAATTTAGGTATCTGAATATTCCCTAAACGAATGTTTCAAGGGATTAGATGGAATTTATGTACCTAAGATCATGAAACCAGCCCATGATTGGGCACTTCCCTTCTTCTAGTGACATTGAAATCCATTTATATAAGTTGAACATCAAGATGAATGTGAGGCAAGTACGCAAAGTATTCCTGTGATCGCTGTTGTTCTCAGACTTCTTGGGTGATATAGATTTCCTGGATTCTATAGGTTCATAATAGGTGGAAATCCGCTCACAAAGGCGACCAGAGGCGACCCGCAAGTAATTTGCTTCCACAGCCGCTTTCTTTCAGGAAAAAACGGGCCTGACCCAGCAGTCGGTTGTCACTGACTTTCCAGGTAGCCGCTCGATTTCTTTAGACATCATTTTATCTCTTGCCTCATCCCAACCTTTAGTTCATCTTATAATAGAAATAGCTGCGGGTAAGCCCGGCAGCTATTTCTTCTGCAAATCGTATATATATGATTATATTAAAGCTTCCAGTTCGAGCGATAAGTCCGCGTGATGCCGTCATAGGTTATGGCAAGCTTCAGCTTGTAGCCGGAAGGGGCTTCGCGGCTGCTGCTTGAGGCCTTGTTATGATTCGGCGCCTTGCTAGAATGAAAGGCTTCGTTCCTGGCAAAGGACTGGCCATTGTCGCGGAACTCCTGATCATAAGCGGACAGATCGCCGCTCTGCTGCGAATCGGCGAGGCAGATGCGCTGAACCTCTTCACCGCCACGCGGCACCGTACCGGTTACAGTCGCCTCATCCAGCAGGTGGTCGTCCTCGCTGTAGAGCGAGACGTTAAGCGCATATCGGCAGCTATAGCGCTCATCGATGCCGAGCAGGCCGACTTGGACTACCAGCGGCTTCTGCGGAAGCAGGCCGCCGCGCTGCAGCGATGGCCGAACACGCAACTGATCCGATGCAATGAGCTCCAACTGCATCTCCCCGTTCAGGGCGCGGCAGCTTTCGGCCGTAAACTGCAGCGAATGCCGACCGGCCTGAAGCGGAATATGGTCTGCAACGTAACGCAGAGAGCCTGATTCATGCTCAGCCGGTCTTAGGCATATCGGCCCCGGCAGCTCGCGTCCGTCGATGCTGAGCCGGAGCATTGGCTTGTCTCCGGGCTTTACGATGGCCGCAAGCTTCAGCGTGTACAGGCCGCTCTGCTGTACAAAGATATCCAGCTTCTCCTCGGGAGAGGTGCAGCAGCCGCCTAGAACGCCCGGTATGATGAACGGATCGAAGCATTCCTGCTCTACCGCTTGCGCCGACCATGCTGCCGTTCCGGCAGGCAGCCCGTTATAATAGCTTTCCGGCGGGCCGAGCAGGCTCGGCTTCTGACCCCCGGTATCGATGACGATCTTTTGCAGGACGACGATCGGATCAATCATCCATATCCGCAGCGTATGATAGCCCGCCTGCTCGATCCGGTGCTGCGTTATTGCTGTGCGGATATTGTAAATAACGCTTTGCTCCCAATCGCGTTCGTGGAATCCGCCGTCCGGCATCTTGGCGATCAGCTCCGCAATTTGCACAGGTTCGTCATCGAAGGAAACGCCGATCCGCAGTCCTCGGCCGGGAACAAAGTCGATGGACGGAGCGGCATATAGCGTAACGCCGACCTCTCCGGTGCTCGTCATGTACACGGGGTATTCAAGGCTTGGCGAACTCTCGGCATCCGGCTGCTCCACACTAGACGCAGTTACCGGGAACACGGCTACTGAGGATAAGGTGCGGCCATAGCCTGCAATGACCTGCCATTTCGCATCGCCTGCACTGCGACTTACAGAATAATGCTCAGCCTCGATGGAGATCACCCCGTTCGTCTCGATGTGACCGACCAGCGTTTCCCGAGTCGGCTCGGCGGGATGGAACAAGGTGACCTGAGCCGTCACCTCTTCTCCAGTTGGGCCGCTTATGACAATCTCACCCTGAATCTCATTTCCAATGGGTGCGCTGTCCCAGTCAATATCGACCCAAATCCGCTTCTGTGTTACGATTTCTCCTGCGGACAGAGAGAGTGTTATCCAGGGAACCGAGGCCAGTGCGCGGAAGGTGAAGGGCTCTGTTCCTTTGTTGAAAACATCGATGTACCTTGCCTCACGGGTAAAGCTGTTGAAGGTGGGCAGCTTGCATACCGAATTGGCATTCGGCCAGGCATCGGCCGAGCCTTCCACGGCGACGCCCATCTCAAAGAATTCCTGCGCGGCGACCGTGCCCGTCTCCGGCATAGCGTTTACCGGCGGCTGATTCCAGTAGGTGTACCCGATATGGGTCTGATCCATTAGGTGATCCCATTTGCCCTGCGAGAGCATTTTGTTGTAGGCCAAAGTGAGCTCGCGATCCGCTTCAAAGATCAATTCCGCTTCCCGGGCAGCGATATTTGCCATCCTTCTTCCTTGCCGGGCATACAGACGGCTTCGCGCAGCCTGTAGATGAAGCTCCAACATTTGCGCGGAGGCTTGAACTGGATACAGCGCTAATTGGAAAAAGGCGTTTCGCAGCGGTTCTGGCAGTATTTTATAAAGCTGATCAGCTTTATTGGCGAGAGTCGACAATTCCGCGATTGCTTGTTCTGCTTCTTTATAGTCCGTCAGGCTATAGAGCTCTACGGCGTTTAAAAGCTCGGGCTTGATTCTGCCGTTGAATTTCGTGTAGCCCGTCAAGATTTCGCCAACCGCTTCGCCGTACTTAGCGCCAAATTGCCGCTTCGCCCACTCCACCGTACTTTCCCCGGCATTATCCTTTGTAAATTGCGACATATCCCAGGCCATGCGCAGAAAATATTCCATCGGGAATTCCAGCGGCTTCAAATCGCCGACATTCACGATCCAAATGCGGTCGGCGCCGTATTCATAGGCTTTGTGCATTTGCTCCCAAATCTTTGGAATAGGTACGGTGTTGATCCATTTATAGGAACGCGGGCCCCCGACGTAATCAAGGTGGTAATAGATGCCCGCTCCCCCGGAACGTTCACGTTCCTCTGGGGTAGGAACACGCCTCAGGTTGCCATGGTTGTCGTCCGACCATAGCAGAGTAATATCGTCCGGTACCCTCATGCCGTGCTCGTAATAATCTTGTACTTCCTTATATAGCGCCCACAGTTGAGGAACCTCGGCTGCATTCGCGCCCGTTTGCTCGGCAATGATCTTCCGCTGGTCGCTGACGATCTTCTCCAGGAGAATGATTTTCTCTTCAAAAGACAGATGGCCGCCCATCGCCTCGTCTCCGTCGCCGCGCATGCCGAGGGTGACCATGCTCTCGTAATCCCGGCTTCGTCGAATACCTTCCTCCCAGAAGCGATAAAGCACCTCTTCGTTTATGGAATAATCCCATGGGCCCTCTTTATGCTTCTTCCAGTCTCCATGCGGCCGCATCATCGGCTCGTGATGGGAGGTTCCGATGACAATGCCGTATCGATCGGCAATCTCGGCATTCAACGGATCATCCTCGTAGAATGTGTTATCCCACATCGCGGGCCATAAATAATTCGCTTTCAATCGGAGCAGCAGTTCGAATACTTTTTCATAAAATTCATGGGTGAAATCCCGGTAATTCGCCCGAACCCATGCCATGAGAGACGGTCCCTCGTCATTGAGAAAAATCCCCCGGTATTTCACAGAAGGTTCTCCCTGCTTATAAGTACCGGGCGTAACGTAAAGAGCATCGTGCCGGACAGCAGGAACGTCCGCCCACCAGTACCAGGGCGATACCCCGATTTTTTCCGAGACATCATAGATGCCGAAGATCGTACCCCGTTTGTCGCTTCCAGCGATGACAAGCCCCTGCTTGATGCCGGGCAAAGGATCGGCAACTGTCTGTATGACGAAAGATTCCCATTTGCCCTTGACCCCGCTTGCATTCAGCTTGCCCTCGGCGATCAATGCATCGACAATTGGGCTCTTTCCGATAGTTCCGACGATAACGGTATGTCCGGACAGCAGCTTGTCATCATGGGTGAGCTTAGGGCAGAAGCCAGCCACCCGCCCGATATCCGCCTGAAGATCATTGGCGGCTCGAACGACTCCGGCATGATCTTCGGCGGATACGTAAATATCTGCGGATTCTCCTTCATGGACGAGACGAAAGTCGCCATCACCGCTGGATTGCTGAACAACATAATTTTTGCTGAACATGATATTCCCCCTGATGGAAATGGTTTTCATCCGTATACGGAATTTGATTCAGTATATAAGATCCCCACATTTATCCGGCAGTTTTAGGAACAACATGTTTAATTGCATGGGGAAGATGCTATAGTTTTCAAAGTCTGCTTACACTCCAGAGTAGGCCATGAAGCCGCCATCAACAGGGATAACGGTTCCGGTCACAAATCCGGACGTATCCGCATCAGCCAGCCAAAGCAGTGTACCGAGCAGATCTTCCGGCACGCCGAAGCGGCGCATAGGCGTATGTGTAATGATCTTGCTGGAACGTTCGGTCAATGATCCATTCTCATTCGTTAGCAGGTTGCGATTCTGCTCTGTCAGGAAGAAACCGGGCGCAATCGCGTTGACGCGGATGCCGGATTCCGCCAAATGCACGGCGAGCCATTGCGTAAAGTTGTTGATCGCCGCTTTCGCTGCGCTATAGGCCGGAACTTTGGTCATCGGGCATGGCGCGCTCATCGAAGAGATATTCAGTACGACAGCGCCGGGACGGCCAATCATCGCTTTGGCGAAAATTTGCGTCGGAATCAGCGTACCGACAAAATTCAAATCAAATACCGTTCTTACGCCGGGAATGCTCAAGTCAAAGAAGGTCGTGATGTCCGAATTCGTCAAATCCTCAGGGCGAAAAATTTCATTCGTCGTATTGGCGCTAGGCTGATTGCCGCCTGCCCCGTTGATGAGAATGTCGCAAGGGCCGAAATGCTCCTGGACGGTCTTCTCCGCTTCGCGGACGCTGGTCTCGTCGGTCACATCGCAGGCGACCGCGATCGCCTCGCCGCCGCTGGCTTTAATCGCAGCGACAACCTCATCGCCTTTTTCTTTAGTACGGTTAAGAATGGCGATCTTCACTCCCTGTCGGGCAAGCTCCTGCGCCATGGCACGGCAAAGGACGCCCGAGCCTCCGGTAATAACGGCGGTTTTCCCCTCAAGGGAAGAATGCTTAGGCAAGGCACACATGTTAGTTTCCCTCCCCGGAGCTTGCGTTAGGGGACTTTACCAGTTGTCTCGAATAGGCATCCCATAATCCCCATAAGTACATAATGCCGAGGGCGCGGTCATACAGCCCGTATCCTGGACGGCATTGCTCTCCCCAAATATGTCTGCCGTGGTCAGGCCGGCAGTAGCCTGTGAAATCGGTGTCAAAATACGCTTTTACAACACCGCTGATGTCAACCGTACCGTCGGAGGTTTTGTGGGAAGTTTCGATGAAATCCCCGTTTTCCATGACGCGTACATTACGGATATGCGTGAACGGAATCCGCCCCTCGAATTCATGGATCATCGAGATAATGTCATTGCTAGGCTTGGCCCCAAGCGAGCCGGTGCATAGCGTAATGCCGTTTGCCGGGCTGTCATGCAGCGATAGTAAGCGACGGAAGCCAGCCTGATCGTTCAAAATCCGCGGCAGTCCGAAGATCGAAAACGGCGGGTCATCCGGATGGACAGCCATTAGAATCCCGTTTTTCTCGGCGACGGGAACGATTTTGTCAAGGAAGTACTTAAGATTGTCCCACAGATCCTCCTCCGTGACGTCCTTATATGCCTCGAATAAGGTGGTCAGATGCGCCAGCCGTTCAGGCTCCCAGCCCGGCATTGTAAGATCGCTGTTCTGGTTAATGATTTTTACAAGATCGAACGGATCTACTCCGTGTATTTTATCCTTTTCGAAGAACAGGGCGGTCGAGCCGTCTTCCAGCTCTTTGAATAAATCTGTTCTCGCCCAATCGAAAATTGGCATGAAATTGTAGCAAATAACCTTGACGCCGATTTGGGCCAGGTTCTCGATGGTGCGAATGTAATTTTCGATATATTGATCCCGGGTAGGAAGCCCGAGCTTAATATCCTCGTGGATGTTCACGCTCTCGACGACTTCCGTATGCAAGCCGTGCTTGCTGGCTAAGTCGCGAACTTCCTTAATCCGTTCGAGCGGCCATACTTCCCCGGCGGGCACATCATGAAGTGCCCAAACAATACCTTCTGTTCCAGGGATTTGTTTGATTTGATCCAGCGTAACTGTGTCATTGTTCTCGCCGAACCAGCGAAATACCATACGCATGCCTTCACCGCCTAATTAATTTTTGTTTGGTTATTGAAATAATCGGGAAACTTCTCCTGCAGCAAGCCCAAATTATAAATACTGAGAGCTAGATGCTTCTGCATCAGGCGATCTGCCAAGGCTTCATCCTGTTGGCAAATCGCTTCATACATCTCGCGATGCTGCTCGTACAAATGCTCCCAATGGGGGTCGGTTCTCATCCATAGGATGCGGCTCCGGTTCAAATGGGCATTCATTTGTTGAATGACGCCCCAGGTGCCAAGCTTGTTCACCCCTTCGAACAAGATCCGGTGAAAATGTTCATCCAGCTCGAACATCGCCATCCCATCATGCTTTATTAGGGATTCATGCTGAAGCGACAAGTTGTTGCCGAGCTCAGTGAGAAGCTCCTTGGGGAATTGCTTGCAGGCCAGCCGAACCACTGCCCGTTCCAACTGTTCCCGCATGAATTGGGCTTCGAGAACGAGGTCAGGGTCAATCAGGGACACCCGCGTACCGCGCTGTGGAAGCACCACCACCAGTCCTTCCTGGGCAAGCCGGACAAAGCTTTCCCTCACAGGAGTGCGGCTCACGTTAAAAGTGATCGACACTTCCTTCTCGGATAACGTGGTTCCCGGGGGCAGCTCCATATTGACAATTTGCTTCTTTAATTCGTAATAAACGGTATTCCCAGCCGATTCTTGCATGGGAGGATTCATTCCTCTCAATCGATCACCTCCTTACTTCTTCCATACTACCACACTTGTATGGTAGTATGGAACTGAATATTCATCAAGATTTATCATAGTGAAATAGGAAGAAAGAGTATAATCTATCAGGGGGACGGAGCATGAAACACTTTTATACGGAGAATTTACTGCTTACAAGCAATAGTGCAAAGAAGCTTTACTTTGAATATGCATCAGAAATGCCTATATATGACTACCATAACCATTTGAATCCGGCGGATGTGGCGGCGAATAAACAGTTTCGCAATTTGACGGAGCTGTGGTTAGACGGGGACCATTATAAATGGCGGGCGATGCGCTGGCTAGGCATCGATGAATCACTCATTACAGGGAAGGCCGGCGACAGGGAGAAGTTTTTGGCTTGGGCCCGCGCGGTTCCACGGCTCGTGGGCAATCCGCTGTATCATTGGAGCCACTTGGAACTGGCTCGTTATTTCGGCATCGAAGAGCGGCTGAGCGAAGAGAATGCTGAAGAGATCTGGGAGCGCTGCAACGAACAGCTGAAGGACAAATCGCTTCACGCGGCAGGCATATTGCAGCAGTTCGATGTTCGGGTCGCATGCACGACGGATGATCCGGCGGACGACTTGGCGGCGCATGGACAAATCAAGAGCAGCGCCGACATTAAAGCTCAAGTACTGCCGACCTTTAGACCAGATCGGGCTTTGAATGCCGCTGCCCCTGAGTTCATGGAATATGTGCTGAAATTGGGCCGGGCGGCTGACTGTACGATTACGAGCTATACCGAGCTTCTAGCAGCTTTGAAGAAGAGGGTTGAATATTTCCATGAAAGCGGCTGTCGCTTGTCCGATCACGGCTTCGGAGCATTTCCTTTTGAGCGGGCCACGGAGCGAGAGGTTGCGGTTGTTTTTGCTAAAGCGGTTCAAGGCGAAAGGCTGACGGAATTAGAGGAAAGCCGTTACCGGACATATACGCTCCTCCGCTTGGCTGAAATGTATTATGACCGTGGATGGGCCATGCAGCTGCATATCGGGGCGATTCGTAACAACAACGCCCGTATGATGGATACAATCGGCAAAGATAGCGGATATGATTCAATTCTCGATTTTCATATGGCCGCGTCTTTAAATGCCTTTTTAAATGAATTGGAGCTTGCGAACAAGCTGCCGAAGACTATCGTTTATAGTCTGTATCCCTATCATTATGAAATGCTTGCTACAACGATCGGCAATTTCCAATCCGGCGAAAGTGTTGGCAAGCTCCAGCTCGGCTCAGCCTGGTGGTTCCATGATCAGAAGGAAGGAATGATGCAGCAGTTGAAAGCGTTATCCTCCATAGGGGTCATCAGCACCTTTGTAGGCATGTTGACGGATTCGCGCAGTTTTATGTCCTTTCCAAGGCATGAATATTTTAGGCGCGTGTTATGCCGCTTATTCGGGGAATGGATCGAAGAGGGGGAACTGCCCGCCGATTATGATTATATTGGAGGAATCGTGCAGGACATTTGCTATCGCAACGCGGTTCGTTATTTTGGAATATCGGTAATAGAACAGTAGAACAGGGAGTAGTAGATATATAATAAAATGAACATCACTTGTCGGCTGCTGCCAATGCAGCCGGCAAAGGAGGAGGGCATAACGTTGGAGCGTCATAGGGTCATTCTTGTAGATGACGAGGTATTTACGCGAAAGGGATTAATCAAATTGATCGACTGGGAGGCTTGCGGCTTCCATGTAGCCGGTGAGGCTGACAATGGGGAGGATGCGCTAGAGCTGATCCGGTCTATTCGTCCCGATCTGGTCATCACAGATATTCGTATGCCGGTGCTGGATGGATTGGGTCTTATAAGACAGCTGATTGAAGAGGAAGACGAGCCGCCCGTTTTTGTCATTATTAGCGGTTATGACGATTTCAGTTATGCTCAGCAGGCGGTTCGATATGGGGTACATGATTTCATTCTCAAGCCGATTGACGATGCGGAATTTACGGAAATGCTGTCCAGATTGAGCGAGCGGCTGCGGCAGGAACGGGAAGAGAAGACGAGGGAGCAGCGGCTGGAGAAGCAGGCCATGATAGAATCGATTATTAAAAATGAAGCCGAGGAGTCGTTTGTCGCGAATTGGGAGGAGCAATTGAACATGACGAGCGACGACTCCTGGTATTATGTCTTCGTAGAATTGAATGATCATCATCCGTGGCGGCAAATAACGGAAGAAATGCCTCTATACCGTTTTTTGGAGCAGGTGGAGCAAGTGCTGCATGATCTTGTTGGAGCGCAGCCGCTATATGTTCACGAGCATCGCAATCGCGTTGGGGTGATTGTGCCTGAGCGTGTGCTGAAGCCGTATCAGAACGGCATTCGCATGTTTGCTGAAGCGCTACAAGACAACATAAAAGTCCAGGATGGTCGTGTCTTTATTTATGCAGGATGTCCGGTGGAGGGATTGGCTCGTCTGCGAAATGCGTATGAAAGCGCTAAGGAGGCATTGCTGTATAAGTATGTTCATGACCGAGACGGCATTATAATTTATAGCCCTGCTGACGAAGGCACCGTCCAATATGTGCCCGTCGACCAGGAGCTGTATCAGCGTTTGCTCGAGCAGATAGAGGAATTCAAGCTGGAAGAGCTGGATCGTACGATCAAGCAAATGTTTCGGCGTTTTCAGGAGAACCGCTACGCCCCTGAGGCCGTGAAGATGAATATCCATCAAGGCGTGCTCGGTGTGATCGATATTATCCGAAGCATGGACGGGGACGAGCAGTCGCTTGACTCCTTGGCTCCGATTATCGGCTGGCATGATTTGAATTTATCCCTTCAGGAGCTGCTTCGTTTATTTACGGCCTTTGCAGTAGAGAGCGGACAATATATCGGTGAGCTGCGCAAGGAGCAGCAAAGGGGCGGCATTCATAAGATTCGCGCTTATATTGAGGAGCATTACCATGAGAACATTAGCCTAAAATCCATTGCCGCAGCCTTCTATATGAATCCTGTTTACTTAGGTCAATTGTTTCGAAAAACTTATGGCGTATACTTCAATGATTTCCTCCTCCAGTTAAGAATAGGCGAGGCGAAGCGCCTTCTCCGGCAGACGGATTTGCGCATATATGAGGTGGCCGATCGCGTAGGCTTCAGCAACCCGGATTACTTCGTCACCCAATTTGAGAAGCTGGAGAAGCTGACGCCGAGCGAATACCGTTCGCGGCTGATGAAGGGAGGGGCGTCCGCAAGGACGAGTAGATGATACCTAATCTGAATAATGTCCGGCTGCGTGACAAGATGCTGCTGCTGTATTTTCTGTGCGTATTCGTCCCGATCCTGCTCACTAACTTCATCTTCTATAATGTGACCACGACCAGCGTGAAAAATCAGCGGATGCAGGATGTTTCACGGGCTCTGGAGCAAGTCAAGAACGAGTTTCTTCAAGAGGTGGAAGATACCCTGCAGGTATCTTCTGTTTTTTATACCGACCATCTCTTGAATGAGATTATCGAGACGCAATACGAACATCCCGCCGAGTACGTAGAAGCCTACGACTCTTATTTGCGGCGAATCATCAACACCTCCAGCCCAGCCTATAATTCCGTGGAGGCCATCACTGTCTACGTTGATAATCCGACGCTACTGTATTCCGGCGGTATTGTCTATATTGACCAGAACGTTAAACGGCAGGAATGGTATAGGAAAATATCATCGGCGAAGCAGTCTGCGCCGATTTTTATGCGTACGGGACAGCAGGGTCAGCTGGATACGTTCAGTATCATCCGCCGTATGGATTATTACTACTATTCGCGGCAAGAGAACGGACATTTTCTAAAGATTGATTTGCGCATGCCGGTTATCCAGCAAATATTCAATAATTTGAATATGCAGGGACGAATTTACTTGCTCAATGACCGGGGGGAAGTGGAGTATACCAACGATACCGATTTAGATTTGCATGCCGGAGCCATTCCATTTGACCGGATCAATTCCCAGGAGAGGACGATTGAATTCCGCAAAGAATACGTCCAAAGCAATAATTTGGACGGCTGGAGCATCGTGGGAAGAGTTTCCGAGGATGAGGTGTTTCAGGAAGTTCGGCAAAACCGCAATTTCATTGTGCTGCTGACGTGTCTCAATATTTTGCTGCCGACCTTGATTATCGTCTGGATCACCAGATCTTTGAACGTGAGGCTCGTTCGCATATTGAAACATATGAAGAAAGTAAAAAACCAGCATTTCGAGACAATCCAGGATGAAGGCTCCAGCGATGAAATCGGACAATTAACCGGGGAGTTCAACCGAATGACTATGCAAATCCAGAGTCTGATCAACAACGTGTACGTTGCCGACATCCAAAAGAAGAATCTGGAGCTGGAGCGCCGTCATGCTCAACTGAATGCGCTGCAAAGCCAAATCAATCCGCACTTCCTGTTCAACGCACTGGAGACGATCCGCATGCGGAGCCTGATGAAGGACGAGGAGGAGACTGCGCGGATTATTCATAATATGGCGAAAATATTCCGCAATTCCCTTGTTTGGCGTAGGGATATGATCACTTTGAAGGAAGAGCTGGAATTCATTTATTGCTTCCTCGAAATTCAAAAATATCGATTTGGGGATAAGATCGACTATATGGTTCGAGCGAGCGAAGCAGATCAAATGATTTTGATTCCGAAAATGTCCATCGTTACCTTCGTGGAGAACGCAAGCATCCATGGCATCGAGCCACTGAAGCAAGGTGGAAAGATCGAGGTGGAGATTAAGCATGTCCGGGATGAATTGATATGCTCTATCCGCGATAACGGAATCGGCATGTCCAGTGAGCAACTAGAGAAATTGCACCGCTACATGGAGAACGAAGAGGACATGGGGGAACGCATCGGGATTCAAAACGTCATTTACCGTTTGAGAATGTACTACAAAGAACGATTGACTTTGAACATTAACAGCAAGCTAGGCGAGGGCACGGAAATCGTAATAATCATTCCAGTGGAGAAGGTTTAATACCCGAGAACTATACCCGAGCTCCTATAGTTTTCTAAGTATCAACTTTAGATTGACGGGTAAAACTTCCGTCTTCGCTCTCTTATAATGAAAGTGCTTACAACAATGGAGTACGAAAGGGGAAGTCAAAAACATGAAAAAAAGACGGTTTTGGTTAAGCTGCTTGACCATCGTTATGCTGGCTTCGCTATTGTCTGCCTGCTCCGGCGGCAAAGACAATAATAAGACAGCCAATACGTCAACGGGTGGCGAAGCCCAAGAAGAGAAGCTGGATAAAGTAACTTTTAGTTACTTTAACGCAGTTGCAGGGAAGGACGTTAATACAAACGAAACGAAAATCGGTAAAATCTTTGAAGATCAAACTGGCGTGAACTTTAAAATCGAGCATCTTGTCGGCGACGAGAATACGAAGGTAGGGACGTTCATCGCAAGTAACAGTTACCCGGACGTCCTTGTACCGGGCGGCTCGATCGATAAGCTTCTCAGCTCGGGCTCCTTCATCCCGCTGAATGATTTGATCGAGGAACACGGCCCGAATATCAAACGGGTATACGAACCTTACTACAACTTGATGAAGGCTGAGGACGGTAATATTTATTTCCTTCCGATGAGTGCCGTTGTGGGCGAGTACATTTCCGCTCCCAATATCGAGCAGGGAGCCTTCTGGATTCAGCGCCGCGTGCTGAAGGACGCGGGTTATCCGGAGATCAAGACGTTTGATGATTACTTAAATTTAATCCGCGAATATGTGAAAAAGAATCCGGGTGAGGATTTGACAGGATACATTGCATTGACTACGCAAGATCAATTCTTTGCTCTTACGAATCCGCCGATGCACCTAGCCGGGTACCCGAATGACGGGGGAGTCATCATCGACATGGAGACTCACGAAGCAAGTGACTATGGTGATGACGAGATTACCAAGCGCTATTTGCAGGAGCTGAACAAGCTGAATGCGGAAGGATTGTTTGATAAGTCATCCTTTGTTGACAACCGCGACCAATACCTGGCCAAAATCGCGTCCGGTAAAGTGCTTGGCTTCTTCGATTACAGATGGCAGGTAGGCCAAGCGATGAACAATCTGCGTGAGGTAACGCAGCAAACCGGCAACGATGATTTGGAGTACATGGCACTGCCGATCGTATTTGACGACAACACCAAAGACCAGTATCTCGATCCGCCATCTTTTGTTAACAACCGCGGAGTAGGTATTTCTGTTAGCGCGAAAGATCCTGTACGCATTATCAAATATTTTGACAACCTGCTTACGGATGAGAATCAGGTTTTATCCAACTGGGGAATTGAAGGCGAGACTTATTCCGTAGATGAGAACGGTCGTTTCTACCGCACTGAGGAGCAAATCAAGCAGACGAATACGGAATCTTTCCGCGAGTCGTTTGGATTCAAATACTTTGAATACAACTGGCCGCGTTACGGTAACGGTTCTTCTCTGCCGGACGGCAACTCCGTAGGGGCGGGCCGTCAGCCTGAGGTAGCGCAAATGTCTTACACTGAAGCAGACAAGAAGCTGCTCGAGGCATATGACATCCAGTCGTTCTCGCAATTGTTCGCTGCACCTGACGATCGTCCATGGTATCCTGCTTGGAGCATTCAGATCGATCAAGGCTCGCCGGCGCAAATCTTTACGCAGAAGAAGGGGGATTTGCAGCGCAAATACTTCCCGAAACTCGTTCTTGCTAATCCAGCAGAATTTGACAAAGTCTGGGATGAATATGTCAAAGAGTTCAACAAGCTTGATGTGAAAGATTACGAGCAGTTGATTACAGACGAGGTTGCTAAGAAAATCAATCTGATTCAAGGAAAATAATAAATCGAGAATTTGAAATGGAAAGGCCGGCTGATCTGGACAATGAGTGGATTTCCGGCCTTTCTGTTATCTAAATTCCCCATTATTGGATAGGGAGGAGAAGAAACCGTGGACAATGTGACACAATTAAGACCGGCAGAGTCGCCTGAAATGAAAAAACCGGGAGGCGGCTTGAAAGGTTTCTTCCATATACTAAACAAGCAAAGAGCGCTCGTCTTCATGTCGGTGCCTTTTCTGATATGGCTGATTATCTTCAAATATTTGCCGTTATGGGGCTGGACGATTGCGTTCCAGGATTATAAGCCGGCAAAAGGCATGTTTGACCAGGCCTGGGTAGGCTTAAAGCACTTCAAATTTCTTTTCCAAGACGAGCATTTCGTCCGAGTTATGCGCAACACGCTCGCCATGAGCTTTATCAATCTTGTTCTGGGGTTTGTTACAGCGATTACTTTGGCGCTTCTTCTCAATGAGCTTCGTAAGGTCGCCTTCAAGCGCGTTGTACAAACGATCAGTTATTTACCGCACTTTATTTCATGGGTTGTAGCCTCTAGCATCATTTCGACAGCGTTGTCCGCGGACGGCGGCATTATTAACGATGTGCTAATGTGGCTTGGCTTAATCAAAGAGCCGATCCTGTGGCTCGGGGAAGGGAAATATTTCTGGGGAATACTCGGTGTTTCGGAAGTCTGGAAAAATGTCGGCTGGAACACCATTATATATTTGGCGGCGATGACCAGTATTGATCCATCACAGTATGAGGCCGCAGAAATTGACGGAGCAGGACGGTTCCAACGCATATGGAATATTACGCTGCCGGGCATTAAGTCTGTTGTCGTCATATTGCTGATTATGAACATCGGAAATCTGCTGGAGACCGGCTTTGAGCCGCAATACCTGCTCGGAAACGGGATGAACGTCGACTATTCCGAGAACCTCGATATCTTCGTCCTAAAATACGGGATTCAGATGGGGAACTTCTCCCTCTCGATCGCGGCTGGGATGTTCAAGACGGTGGTCAGCTTCATTCTCTTGTTTACAGCCAACTATATCGCGAAGAGACTGGGCGAGGATCGGCTGTTCTGAGGTCGTACTTCTAAGGAGGATTCAATATGGCTAAGTCGCTATCTAAAGCGCCTAAGATGTATGCCCGGTTCAAATCGCCATCGGACCGGCTGTTCGATACATTCAATATTATATTTATGATTTGTCTTATGGTCGTTACGTTGTATCCGTTTATCAACACGCTTGCCGTGTCGCTAAATACGGCCAACGATTCCATTAAGGGCGGCATTTATTTGTTGCCGCGGGAATTTACGTGGGAGAACTACAAATATGTTTTTGAAGAAGCGACGATTTTCCATGCGACGCTGATTTCAGCGCTGCGTACCGTGATCGGTACAGTGTTGTCCGTGTTCTGCTGTACGATGGTCGCCTATACGATCGCTCGTCCGGAATACGTGCTGCGCAAGTTTATATCGATCGCATTTATTTTGACGATGTATTTCAGCGGAGGGCTAATTCCCAATTTCCTGCTCGTCCGCGAGCTCGGCTTGATGAACAGCTTCTGGGTATATATCATCCCGGGGCTGATCGGCGTATTCAACGTTATCATTATCCGGTCGTTTATCGAGAAGCTGCCGGAAGGGATTCTGGAGTCTGCCCGCATCGACGGTGCCGGAGAATTCACCACATTTCTTCGGGTGGTTCTGCCGCTCTGTTTGCCGGTCATCGCTACTGTCTCTCTGTTCTCTGCCGTAGCGCAGTGGAATTCATGGTTCGATGTATTCTTGTACAATTCGTCGAATGTGGATCTGAGTACCCTTCAGTATGAGCTCATGAAAATACTGCAGAACTCGAATACGTCCATGAACAGCGGAAACGACTATGCGAGCATGTTCTCCGGCTCGGAAGCTGCTATCAACCGAGTAACACCGACTTCAATTCGCGCAACGATGACGATCGTCGCGAGTGTGCCGATTATCTTGGTCTATCCGTTCCTGCAGAAATACTTCGTGCAGGGAATGACGCTAGGAGGGGTTAAAGGATAATGAGCGACGTTAATCGAAATGAACCGAAGCTGAAGGAAATCTTTGCGGATTGTTTTCAAATTGGAGCAGCTGTGAACCCGCGGACGATCCAATCGCAGGAGGAATTGCTGGCTTACCACTTCAACAGCATTACTGCTGAAAATGAGATGAAGTTTGTCAGTCTGCAGCCGGAGGAGGGCAAATTCACGTTCGAGGACGCGGATGCTATCGTGGACTTCGCAAAGCGTCATGGAATGCAGGTGCGTGGTCATACGCTAGTATGGCATAACCAGACAACGGATTGGCTATTCCAGAACAACAACGGAGGCCTTGTTGATAAGGAGACTTTGTATGCTCGAATTAAAGAGCATATCCATACGGTCGTTGGGCGGTATAAGGAACATATTTATGCCTGGGATGTCGTGAATGAAGTCATTGCCGATGAAGGGCAGCAGCTACTCAGAGAATCGAAATGGACGCAAGTCGCCGGGATCGATTTCATTGCCAAAGCATTTGAGCTTGCACATGAAGCGGATCCGAATGCCCTGTTATTTTACAATGACTATAATGAGTCGAATCCACTGAAAAGGGAAAAAATCTACAGGCTTGTCCAGCTTTTGCAGGATCAGGGAGCTCCGATTCATGGCATCGGTTTGCAGGCACATTGGAACTTGTATGATCCGTCATTGGATGATATCCGCACCGCGATCGAGAAATATGCTTCACTAGGTCTGCAGCTCCAGCTTACGGAGCTGGATGTGTCGATGTTCGCTTTCGACGATAAACGGACGGATTTAAAAGAGCCGCCTGCGCAGCTCATTGAGCTTCAAGCGCAGCGTTATGAGCAAATGTTCAAGCTGCTGAAAGAATACCGGGATGTTATTAGCTCCGTTACATTCTGGGGAGCGGCCGACGATTACACCTGGCTGGATGATTTCCCGGTTCGCGGACGTAAAAACTGGCCGTTCTTGTTCGATAGCAAACATCAGCCGAAGCCCGCTTTTCATCGCGTGGTAGAGGTGGCTGGATCATAAAGTGAATAGGCGGTTGAAATAGAAGAGTTCTAGTGAGATCAGGGAAGCTATTCCCTGATCTCGCATGCTATTAAAGCTATAAATGCAATTGGCTAAACGAAGGTAAGCGGAAGCTCCTTTGTTGGTTGACAAGGAGGAAAGACATCATGAAACATTCAGAGTTGGAAGCAAGTGCTTTATATAGAGCATGGCTGCAGTACGATAATGTAGAGCACTTAGCGGCTAGTACTCAATATAAGCAATTGCTAGGTCAAATCGTCATGAGTGGGGACATGTCCAGGAGCGGGATATCGGGTACGGCTGTGGCTGAGCTGCAGCAAGGGGTTAGATCCATGCTAGGATTGACACCGAGAGTGGCTCCGAAGCTGCCATCGACCAGTGCTTATTTATCAATCAGTGTAGCGGCGCAGGATGATTCGAGGCACTCCCAATTGCACGGGGAAGCATTTACTTTGCAATATGCGACCGATAACGAGGGACAGCGACTTGTACTAGTCGGGGGTTCGGAATCTGGGGTGCTTTACGGTGTATTTTATTTGCTACGGTGTATTTCGTTGGGCATAGATCCGCAGAAGCTGGATGTTGCCGAATATCCGCGGAATGAACTGCGCATGATCAATCAATGGGACAATGCCGACGGATCAATCGAACGCGGCTATGCGGGGAATTCCATTTTTTATCGGGACGGAAAATTCATAGCCGATCAGCAGCGGCTGAAAGATTACGCTAGGCTTCTCGCTTCGGTCGGCATCAATGCTATTTCTATTAATAATGTCAATGTTCATGAAATTGAGACACAGTTCATTACGGTTGAGCTGCTGCCGGATGTGGCTCGGGTAGCCGACTTGTTCCGGGAATATGGCATAAAGCTGTTCCTAAGCGTAAATTTTGCGGCTCCGCTTGCAGTTGGCGGACTGGCGACAGCTGATCCGCTGGATGAGGACGTGCAGCGCTGGTGGAGGGATACATCCAGCCTCGTTTATAAGTATATTCCTGATTTCGGCGGTTTTCTCGTCAAGGCGGATTCCGAACACCGGCCGGGCCCGTTCGCTTACGGACGGGATCATGCTGACGGGGCGAATATGCTGGCCCGAGCGCTGGAGCCGCATGGCGGTCTGGTCATTTGGCGTTGCTTCGTCTATAACTGCATGCAGGATTGGCGCGACCGTTCCACGGATCGGGCCCGAGCGGCATATGATCATTTCATGCCGCTGGACGGAAAGTTCCTTGACAATGTAATACTGCAGATCAAAAACGGGCCTATGGACTTCCAGGTGCGCGAGCCGGTATCTCCTTTGTTTGGAGGACTGCAGAGCACGAATCAAATGATCGAGTTCCAAGTGACGCAGGAATATACCGGTCAGCAGCGCCATTTGTGCTACTTAGTACCGCAGTGGAAGGAAGTCATGGATTTCAATACGTTTGCCCCGCGAATGCAGGAAGCCGAGACTGACAGTATAGGGAAGAAGACGAAAGGAACAGCAACTGAGCCGCGGGTAAAAAGCATTGTAGGTGGGTCGCATTTTCCGATGAAGCATAGCGGGGTAGCGGCGGTATCAAATATCGGGGACGATGCCAATTGGACGGGGCATACCTTAGCACAGGTGAATTTGTACGGCTATGGCCGCTTGATATGGAATCCGGATCTGTCTGCGGCGGAGATCGCTGAAGAGTGGGCTAAGCTTACCTTCGGCAGCGACTCGCTTGTTGTGGAGACGGTATGCTCCATGCTGCTGAAATCTTGGGAAATATATGAGAGCTATACGGCTCCGCTTGGGGTAGGCTGGATGGTTACTCCGCATTATCATTACGGCCCTGATGTGGACGGATACGAATATTCGCGATGGGGAACGTATCATTTTGCAGATCGTGATGGCATTGGGGTCGATCGGACAGCGGCGACGGGAACCGGATACGCTGCGCAGTACTTCCCGCCGAATGCGGAAATGTACGAATCGCTGGATAAATGCCCAGATGAGCTGCTGCTCTTTTTTCATCATGTCCCGTATTCTCATGTTCTCAAGTCTGGAAAGACGGTTATTCAGCATATTTACGATACCCGATTTGCCGGGGCGGAGGAAGCAGAGCGACTGCTTGTCGTCTGGAAGGGGATGGAGGGCAAGGTCGATGAATCGCGGTACGAACAGGTAGCGGCACGGTTGTCTGAGCAGGCAGAACACGCGCGGCACTGGCGTGATGTGATCAATACGTATTTCTACCGGAAATCGGGAGTTCCGGATGAGCATGGGCGTACGATTTATTGATGAGGAACGAAAAGTGTTGAACCGAAAGGAGAAGTACTATGACGACGAATAAGGGATACAGCAATCCGGTGTTGCCTGGCTTCTATCCCGATCCTAGCGTTATCAGGGTTGGCAGCGATTATTATTTGGCGACAAGTTCATTTGAATACGTTCCCGGATTGCCGATTTTCCATAGCAAGGATCTTATTCATTGGGAGCAGATTGGGCATGCGTTGACGCGTACAAGCCAAATTGATATGTCCGGCCGCAAGAGCTCGGAGGGTATTTACGCGCCGACGCTAAGATATCATAAGGGAGTATTCTATATCATCACGACGGACGTGATGGGCATCGGCAATTTTTATATGACGGCATCCAATCCTGCTGGTTCCTGGAGCGATCCGATCCGGATTCCTTATGGAAATATCGATCCTTCGCTAATGTTTGACGAAGATGGCAAGGTATATGTTACTGCGCAAATGGGGGCGGACGAGGATTCGCATATTATTCAGTATGAGATTGATATTGCGACAGGTGCGGCTTTAAGCGATCCGGTTGTCGTTGCCCGAGGCGATGGAGGAGTATGGACGGAAGGGCCTCATCTATACAAAATCAAAGGCAGGTATTATTTGACCTGTGCTTGCGGCGGTACAGGCCGAGACCATCGTGTTCTTGTTTATCGGGGAGAGACGCCTTACGGTCCATTCGAAATGATGCCTCATCCGATGCTGACGCATAATGCCCTGCCCGATCATCCGATTCAAAATGTAGGGCACGCAGACTTGGTCGAGGATACGGAGGGCAGATGGTGGGCAATGTTCCTTGGGGTACGGCCTGTCGATGGGGAATATAGTGTATTTGGCCGCGAAACCTTCTTGGCGCCTATACATTGGAATGAAGAGGGCTGGCCAGTTGTAGATAACAACGAAGGCACGGTTAGACTGGAAATGCCGGCAGAGGGACATTCACATCCGTTGCCTTCCACCGCCTCCGAGGGGAATTGGCAGGATGATTTTGCGGACGAGCAGCTAGGACAACGCTGGACATTCCTTCTTGCCCCGCAGGATGAAAAAATACTGCTAGGCACGCGTCCAGGATTTGCTGCCCTTATAGGCAACGAGCTTACGCTGCGGGATGACGGCCCAGCCTTGTTCTTGGGAGTCCGTCAGCAGCACGCGCCCGTTACGGTAACGACAGAGCTTCATTTCGCACCGAAGCATGAAGGAGAGGAGGCGGGAATTGCCGTCCGATTGAACGAACGGGGAAATGTGACGCTGGGAATCCGCCAGGCAGGGGAGGAACGGATGCTTACAGCTACGATGACCGATCGAGGGCAAATGACCGTCCTGATGGAAAAGCCAATCGATACAGAGCAGATCCGCCTGCGTATAGCCGCTGGTAAAACAGATTATGCACTGCTTTATTCCTTGGATGGCGCGGCGTGGTTCGACGCAGGTTCAGTGCCTGCCCGCGTATTGTCGCCGGAAGGCAATGGCGGGTTTACCGGAGCTCTGTTCGGGATATATGCGAGCGGAAACGGTCGTAAATCCGAGACGCCGGCTTACTTTGACTATTTCAGTTATAAATAGATACGGAAAATCTCTCCTCAGATCACGGGTGTAAGGTAGGCTCCCATGATCGGATGGAGAGATTTTTTTTGCAAGATACCAAGTAATTACTCCAACTCCATAACCTGCCGCCTGCGTTATCTTTCCAGCTTCTTTGCATCGAGCGGGTGCTCTATGACATTCTCAAGTCCTGTGGCAATCTCCCCGTCCCAATCTAACATGCCGCCAGCATAGTTGTGCACCGCATCGAATCCCTGCTGCTGAAAATACTTCGCTACGTTGAAGCTTCGCTGTCCGCTTCGGCACACAAATACGTATTCTCTGTCCCGATCCAAGTCATCCATGTAGCTGATGATTTCCCCCATAGGAATAAGCGGCACGCCAGGGATATGGGCCTGGGCATATTCCTCGGGTTCTCTAACGTCGATGATAATGGCGTGATTGTTAGAGTCCAGCAATATGGCGGATAATTCTTCTGTGTCGACATGGGATACTCCCTGTATAATTTCGCTCATGGGCAAAGACCTCGTTTCTTGTAGGATGTGATTCTCATGAATGGAAAATATCCATGCTTAAATATCGCTCACCCGTATCCGGCGCTATGCATAAAATTCGCTTACCTGCTCCAAGCCGGCGGGCAAATTGAACGGCTGTCCAGACTGAGGCGCCTGAGGAAGGACCGACTAGAATGCCCTCCAAGGCCGCGAGTTGACGAGTCATCGCCAGAGCATCTTCATCGGATACTTGAATGATTTCATCATAAACATCGGTGTTGAGAATGGGCGGGACAAAGCCAGGGCTTGTGCCGACGAGCTTGTGCGCCCCTGGCTCCCCGCCGGACAGTACTGGCGATCCCTCTGGCTCGACAACGATAATGCGTATATCAGCAACATGTTCCCGCAAATATTCGCCAGTGCCCGTAATGGTGCCCCCGGTTCCCGAGGTAGCGACGAATACGTCCAGCCTGCCGTTCATTTGCTGCACGATTTCCGGGCCAGTTGTCAAGCGATGAATTTCTGGATTCGCTTCATTCTGAAATTGCTGTGGCATGAAGCTGCCGGGGATTTCGTCCAGAAGCTCCTTCGCTTTCTCAATCGCCCCGGGCATCCGCTTGGCAGCTGGCGTGAGCACTACCTCTGCCCCGTATGCCGTCAAAATATTAATGCGCTCCTTGGTCATGTTATCCGGCATAACGAGAATACTCCTGTAGCCCTTAGCTGCGGCATTCATGGCTAGTCCGATCCCGGTATTGCCGCTGGTCGGCTCAATGATCGTTGCCCCCGGCTTCAGCCTGCCAGTCCTTTCGGCTTCGCGGATCATATGGGAGGCAGCTCGATCCTTAACGCTGCCGCTTGGGTTGAAATACTCCAGCTTCACATAGACTTCGGCATCCTGCCCGCTGACAACTCGGCGAAGTTTTACGGCAGGAGTATCTCCGACGAGCTCGGAGATGTTGTTAACAACTTTCCGGGTCATGCTGTACCACCTTTCATCTGGCCTTTATGACAATATATTTTATCGGTTGCCCGGAGCGCTTTCAAGTTTATAGAAGCAGAACTAGAAAGAACCTTGACCGCGAGCGAAATCGCTTCTATGGTCAAGGTTGCTAATTCGTATAAATATGTTCAGGTGACATCTGCTTACCAAGAGGATAGCTCCGTTCGTTTCCAGGTGTCTTTGGCTACGCAAACGTAGATATAATTCTCGTCCCAAGCAATATCTCCTTTGTTGCCGGGTGCTTTGGAGGAAGCGGGGGTTTTGGATTCGCGGATCGCTAGGCTGTCTCCATTCACATCCAGCTGGCTTTGCGGCTCGTTGGTGCCAATGCCCACCTTTCCATCGCTTCGATTGACGTATAGGGCACTAGCCAACGCCTCGCCTTCGTCCGAGTAACGAACAACGTGGAAGTTACCTCCCGCGTTATTGCCGGCTAGTTCGGAACTGTCGGCTCTGAGACTCCATAGCGGGGTGGTTGCATTATCTTCTCCAGTCTTTGCAAGCTGCAAATCCCGATTCCCTTCGCCGGCGACCCTTAGTATGCCATCCATCACATTGAAGTTAGACGAATGAGTGCGAATCTCCGAAACATCGGTATCATAGGGAATCTCGAAGCGCGTAAATAGTTGATCTTTATGTTCTCCGTCAGGTGACATCGTCGTTTCAATCGAAATATGCTTATGATCCTGCTGTTCGGGATTGTTCGCCTTGTCATGAGAGACAATGGCCGTTTTGTCCATTCCTTTCTCATCAGCCCAAGAAATAGCCGGCTTAGCACGCTCGGCTGTCCATTGCAGCCGGATTAAGTCTGACAAATGTCCCTCTTCAGCAATCCACTTTTGATCGGTTGAAAGATGTATTCGTTCATTGTGAGGGAATGCGAGGCCTCCGCCGGGGAGAGAAGATTTTTGAAAGGCCGGCGTTTGGGCTCCAGAGGACGCTTGTTTAGAGGCATTGCTGCCTTGGCATCCCCCTAAATAAATCAAGCTTAAGCTTAACATGATGAGTGAGACGGTTTTAACGTTTTTCATGTGATTTTCTCCTTTCATGATTAACAACCTACTGATCATGCTCCCCATCCAATTGAGATTCTCTCTATTTTTTATTCTTAGCTGCCAATTTGCGACAATGGAAGTCGAACAAAGGCTGTCGAGGCTAGTAAAGATGATAAAGACTCTCGTCCATTTCTAGCAATAGGCTGGTAGATGGGTTTGGGCACAGTGTAAGTTCCACTACTATTCATAATCCTGGGTATATAGGAGTAGGAGGTAAGGTTAATCTATTGCTAAGCTTTGCTGGTTAGAGAGAAAGCATAAACGTTGAAATGGCAGAGATCCTCAGGTTATTATATCGGCCATAGGACTCTTTGAAATTTTATTGATATTTTTGGACAGAAATGAGGAGAAGCAGCCTTGAAATTAGGGAATGGAGAACTAGAGAGAAAATGCTCTTTACTATAAAACAAGGCTCTTTGTCAAGATGTGGACAAAGTTATCCACAGCTTGTAGACTAACTTAGTGAAAAAAGAATGAAAGCTTACGTACCAAGCGGTTGCTGATTTTACGAAAAAGAGGATGTTTTTTTCTGAAAACTGTGGATAATGTGGATAGTTCAGTGGATAATTTGCATAACTTCGCAGAAAGACTGCTTTTATAGGGAAAAAACGGCCTTTGAGGCCGTTTTTATGTGTTGAACGATATCTGATTTGTGGATAAGCCTGTGCATAACTAAAAACTGTGTTAAGGCAATGTAAAAAAATTTTTTTAAGCTTCTGCCAACGACTCCCATTCTTCATAGGCAGCGGTTAACTCCAGCTTGTGATTATCGATTAGATTTTGCCTTTCCTGTACGGCGGTATAGTCCTGATACACCTCTGGCAAGGTGAGCTCAGCCTCGATGGCAGCTATTTTAACTTCCAGTTCGGAAATGGCCTGCTCAAGCTGCTCCAAACGGCGCTGCCTCATGCGCTCCTCCCGCTTAGCTTGTTTTTCTGCCTCAAAGGTAGCCGCTCCATTTTTTGCTGAGGCAGCATCGGCAGCCAAGGAATTCGTATCCATGACAGGATTTATACCCGTTTGATTTGTGTCGTTCTCTGCAGCCAGCTCCGTGAGCTCCTGCAACTTCGCTAAATAGTCGTCATAATTCCCCAGGAAATGATGAGCGCCGTCAGGATGCAGCTCGATGATTCGCTCGGCCATTTTGTTAAGGAAATAACGGTCATGAGAAATAAACAACAGTGTTCCGTCATAGTCAAGGAGGGCGGATTCTAGCACCTCTTTACTAAACAGATCCAGATGATTAGTCGGTTCATCGAGAATAAGGACGTTGGCTTTTTGCAGCATTAACTTGGCCAGCGCCACTCTCGCCTTTTCCCCACCGCTAAGAGCAGAGATTCTCTTCTGGACATCATCCCCGCTGAACAGGAAATTACCCAGTACCGTGCGAATTCGCGCTTCCTCCATATGCGGAAAGGCGCTCCATACTTCCTCTAATACGGTATTATTGGCATTTAAGTGGGTCTGCTCTTGGTCATAGTAACCGATCTTAACTTTAGTTCCCCACATTATTGAGCCGGATGATGTTTTAAGGTCTCTGGTTAAAATTTTAAGCAAGGTCGATTTGCCAATTCCGTTTGGCCCAATGAGGGCAACTGTCTCGCCCCGCCGCAAGTAAAAAGACACATTGCGGAACAACGGCTGCTTATCATTTTCAAATGAAAAGGAAAGTCCATCAACCTGAAGTACTTCCTTCCCCGTCATGTATTCTGATTCGAAGGAGAAGCTGGCTCGCTTAAGGTCGCCGGTCGGGCGATCCATGACGTCCATTTTCTCTAGAGCTTTACGGCGGCTTTGCGCCCGTTTAGTCGTAGAGGCGCGGACGATATTCCGCTGGATGAAGGTTTCCATGCGGGAAATTTCATCCTGCTGCTTCTCGTACATTTTCATCTGGCTTTCGTATTCGGCAGCCTTTAGCTCGATATATCGCGTATAGTTGCCCGTGTATCGCTTTGATTGATGGCGTTCAATTTCGACGATAGCTGTTACGAGCCGATCGAGAAAATAACGGTCATGGGAAACGATTAGCAGCGCCCCGGAATAGTTGCGAAGATAATCCTCCAGCCAGGTCAATGTCTCGATGTCCAGATGGTTTGTAGGCTCATCGAGCATGAGCAAATCTGGAGCTTGGAGCAAGATCCGAGCCAAAGCGAGTCTGGTCTTCTGCCCGCCGCTTAGGGTGGAAATGACCGTGTCCGGGGAGAAGCTGCCGAAGCCCATGCCGTGCAGCACGCTGCGGATACGAGTCTCGATTTCGTATCCGCCGTTATCCTTAAACCAATCCTGCTTATGGGCGTAACGCTCCAACAGATCCTGATAGGTTTTGTCATCACTGTTGCGAGATCGTGTCGCAATTTCTTGCTCCATACTGCGAAGCTCGCGTTCAGCATCCAGTAAGGGAGCGAAGACGTTCAGCATTTCCTCCCAGATCGTGAGCTCCGATTGCAATCCGCTGTTCTGGGCCAGATAACCGATCGTGGTTTCTTTTGCTTTATAAATCTGTCCTTCATCATAAGACATTTCCTGGGCTAATATTTGCAAAAGCGTTGATTTTCCAGCTCCATTCACACCAACAAGGCCTATGCGATCCCGCTCTAATATTTGTAGATTAATGCCATGAAGTATTTCGGTAACACCGTATCGTTTTGTAATATTGGTCGCTTGAAGTAGCATAACTTTTGAATCCTCCGCTTTTTCTTTCTATATTAAGTGTACATGAATCCGTGGCGTATTGCATCGCTCAATGTACATGCCGACAACTTCAAAAAATAAAGTGAATTATAGTTTGATGAAAAAGTATGGAATCCTGCTGTTTTTTCAGAAATCACATTAGTTTTCATTTTGCTTCAACAATGATAAACTAGATGAGAATATAACTCTATGAGGGATTAATATGACGGATATCCCAAATATTAAACAAAAGCTCCGCCAAGCGATGAAACAGCGCAGATCACAAATACCGGAGCTGTCCCGGCACGAGCAAGCCAGGGAGGCAAGCTTGCTTGCCGAGCAGGAGGTACTGCAGCCGCTCAGGAGCAAGTTGAATAGATCGCTTACGGTGTTCATATATGCCTCTTTTCAGGACGAGCCTGACACGAGTCATTTGATGAACCAGTGCTGGATGAAGGGTGATCGTGTATTAGTTCCGAAGGTCGTTGGAGAGGGACGGTTGACTCTTCATGAATTGAAGGAAGCCAGCGACTTGCATCCCGGAGCGTGGGGCATACCTGAACCAGCGGAACATACGGAAATATGGCCTGAAAGCCGTTTGCCGGAAATCGATCTCATCATAGTACCCGGCCTTGCTTACGATAAGACAGGCGGGCGGATCGGCTTCGGTGGAGGTTTCTACGACCGATTTATTAGTGCTTTGCATCTTTCAGAGGGCAGAGATACAGAAATGATTACCGCTGCTCTCGCTTTTCGCGAACAAATATTGACGGACTGTATTCCAATGGAGTCCCATGATTTCAAGTTGGATCTGTTGTTTACAGCTTCCGGTACGATATATATCAATGAAGGTAGTGAACGTTTATGTCTTCAGAATCCCAAAAAGGGAAATTAACTCATTTTAATGAGCAGGGAAGAGCACAGATGGTAGACATATCAGGCAAGCAGGCAACAGTTCGTACTGCCGTTGCGATGACTACCGTTACGATGCATCCAGATACACTTCAGGCCATAAAGGAAGGAAAGATTAATAAAGGGGATGTGCTCGCCGTAGCTCAAATCGCAGGAATCCAGGGAGCAAAGCGGACTTCCGATTGGATTCCCATGTGCCATCCGCTGCCACTTACCGGAGTTAACCTCAATTTTACGGACAACGGACTTAATGAGCTGTATATTGAGGCAACTGCGAAGACGGAAGGAAAGACAGGCGTGGAAATGGAGGCGCTCACTGCTGCTTCCGCTGCGGCGTTAACTGTGTACGATATGTGTAAAGCGCTGCAAAAGGATATGGTCATCGGCCCGACCCTGCTTCGTTCCAAAACGGGAGGGAAGAGCGGAGATTATTTATCCGAGTTTTAATTATTGCTTCTATAATATATAAGTCGTCAAACTAAAAGGATTTAATTCAGACATTAAAGACGGAGTTCCTATGTGGATGAGGAGGGTGACTTCATGGTTTGGAAAACAGCGATCCTGACGGCAAGCGATAAAGGCTCCCGAGGAGAACGCGAGGATACGAGCGCCCAGGTGATTCGAGAACTGGTTGAGGAGGAGCTCGGCGGAGAAATTATAGAGTATCGCATTGTTCCTGATGAACCGGATGAAATTATCGCGGCTTTAATTGAGATGACAGATTATTTTCAAGCTGATTTAGTGCTTACTACCGGAGGTACAGAGCTGGCAATCCGGGACGTGACACCGGAGGCTACGCGTCGGGTAATCGAACGCGAAGTGCCTGGCATGGCGGAGGCCATGCGCTACTCGGTCATGCAGAAGAATCCTGCTGGCATGCTGTTTCGCGGCATCGTGGGCATTCGCGGCCGGACGCTGATCGTTAATTTACCGGGTACGCCGAAAGGCGTTCATGAAAATTTGGCAGCCATTATGGAGCAGCTACCTGAGGCGCTCTTGATGGTAACGGGGCAATTCCGGCTGTAGTTTGAAGATTGGGCTTGGATGTTAGTAATATGTCCGATAATAGCACTGTTACTGTGATATTAGTTATGGTATGATGTGGGCGTATGAACTAAACATGCAACAGCATGCGAATCTATACTTTGAACTGCTTTTGGGAAGGGGAATCAGCATGAGTGCAGGCGGATTGTTATTAATTATCATCGCAGCGCTAATTATATTTGGGCCCAATAAGCTGCCGGAGCTGGGGCGCGTCGTAGGCCGCACCTTCAAAGAATTTAAGGATGCGACACAGGGGATTATGGAGGATCAGCCCCAGGCCAATAAGGCGGAAACTACGCAGCCTCCCGTTACGATTCAAGAATCAGCAAAAGTAGAAGAAAGACGTTTGCCGGAATAATTTAAGTTTCAGTTCGGCAATACGAATAGGCTTGAGACCTCCCTTCCTTCGGGAAGGATTTTGTATGCTTGGAGTAATTTAGAGTTGGGGAGGACGGCGTATGGCTGAGGAGTCGCAGCAAAGCGTAGTGGAGCATTTAACAGAACTTCGCCGCCGATTATTCTGGGTACTTTTCATATTTGTATTCGTACTTGTTGCCGCTTTCTTCGTAGTTAAGCCTATTTATAATTATGTAACCGTCAATGCCCTTTCAGGCGTGAAAATTAACCTGAATGCTTTCTCCTTCTGGGATGGCGTTGGCGTGTATATGAAAATAGCAATGATGGTCGCCCTGGGAGTGACCTTGCCCTTTGCGCTTTATCAGATATGGGCATTCGTAAGTCCTGGATTACGGCCTATCGAACGAAAGGCAACGCTGAAATATATTCCCTATGTGTTTCTATGCTTTATCATCGGGATCATGTTCGGTTATTTCGTTGTATTTCCGCTTGCTATGGCGTTTACCGGCGAATTGAATGCTGAGCTTGGACTGATCGAAACCTATGGGATGGCTGATTATTTCAGCTTCTTATTTAATATTATCATTCCAATCTCGCTGCTCTTCGAGCTGCCCATTGTCATATTGTTTCTTACGCAGCTCAGGATTTTAAATCCAAAGCTGCTGCGGAAAATGAGAAGAGTGTCGTATTTTGCATTAGTGGTTATCTCCGTGATGATTACCCCGGCAGATTTTCTTTCGGCTTTTCTAGTGCTTATTCCTCTCATTATTTTATATGAAATCAGCGTGCTTCTATCGTCTCGCGTGCATCGCAAGCAATTGGCGGCAGATGCGAAGCGGGAAGCCCAATATAAATAATATGTCATGGCGATGAACACATCTTCCTCCTAGAAGATGTGTTTTTGCGTTGAGGAAGCTTTTTGTGGGATGAATTACATAGGTTTTGAGAGGAAAATGGAATATTTATAGAAGGGAGAGGATATCATGGAAAGGGCATGTGAAACGATTGAGTCTTAATTAGAAAAAAATATGGAAGGGAACTTGAAATCTGTACATATTTTGAGTATCATAAAAAGTGGTTGTTAGCACTGACCTGCATCGAGTGCTAATACATCAATTTATGTTATTAAAATCAACAACAACATATTTAAAGGAGGACATTTTCATGATCAAACCTTTAGGTGAACGTGTACTGGTAGAACCGATTGAGCAAGAGGAGACGACTGCATTTGGCATCGTGCTGCCAGACACAGCGAAGGAGAAGCCGCAGGAGGGTAAAATCGTTGCGGTAGGCAGCGGAGCACTGAAGGACGGGGTGCGTGTTCCATTGGAAGTGAAGGAAGGCGACCGCGTACTGTTCTCCAAATATGCGGGAACAGAAATTAAATACGAAGGCAAAGAATACTTAATTATGAAGGAAAGCGATATCCACGCTATCGTGGGTTAAGTGTACATCAGCCTGACCTTATGAATAAAGAGCAAAGATTAACAATCATTCAGGGAGGTAATTGAATTATGGCAAAAGACATTAAATTTAACGAAGATGCTCGCCGTGCGATGCTGCGCGGGGTAGATGCATTGGCAGATGCGGTTAAAGTGACTCTTGGACCAAAAGGCCGCAACGTAGTATTGGAGAAGAAATTCGGCAGCCCGCTCATCACTAATGACGGTGTTACAATCGCGAAGGAAATCGAATTGGAAGATGCGTTCGAGAACATGGGCGCACAGCTTGTAAAAGAAGTAGCAACTAAAACAAACGATGTTGCTGGTGATGGTACAACAACAGCTACGGTTCTTGCACAAGCATTGATCCGTGAAGGCCTGAAAAACGTTACGGCTGGCGCAAGCCCAATCGGTCTGCGTAAAGGGATCGACAAAGCGGTTCGTACGGCGGTAGAAGAATTGCAAAAGATCTCCAAAACGATCGAAGGCAAGCAATCGATCGCTCAAGTTGCGGCTATCTCCGCTGGCGACGAAGAAGTAGGCGAATTGATCGCTGAAGCTATGGAGAAAGTCGGTAAAGACGGCGTAATTACGGTTGAAGAATCCCGGGGCTTCTTGACTGAGCTTGAAGTCGTTGAAGGAATGCAATTTGACCGTGGTTATATTTCCCCGTACATGATTACGGATACGGATAAGATGGAAGCGGTTCTGGAGAACCCGTACATCTTGATTACAGATAAGAAGATCAGCAGTACGCAAGAAATTCTGCCAATCCTGGAGAAAATCGTACAGCAAAGCAGACCGTTGTTGATTATCGCTGAGGATATCGAAGGCGAAGCTCAAGCCATGCTGATCGTGAACAAGCTGCGCGGTACATTCAACGCAGTTGCAGTGAAGGCTCCTGGCTTCGGCGACCGTCGTGAAGCTATGCTGCAGGATATCGCTGCACTGACAGGCGGCCAAGTGATTACTGAGAAGCTTGGTCTCGATCTGAAGAGCACTAGCGTTGAGCAATTGGGTAACGCTCGTCAAGTTATCGTAACGAAAGAGAACACAACGATTGTTGACGGAAGCGGAGACAAGGCTGACATTACAGCTCGCGTGAACCAAATCCGTACGCAACTGGAAGAAACAACTTCCGAATTCGACAAAGAGAAGCTGCAAGAGCGTTTGGCTAAACTGGCTGGCGGCGTAGCCGTAGTTAAAGTTGGTGCAGCTACAGAAACAGAATTGAAGGAACGCAAGCTTCGCATCGAGGACGCATTGAACGCTACTCGTGCAGCTGTAGAAGAAGGTATCGTATCCGGCGGCGGCGTTGCCCTCGTGAACGTCTACAATGCTGTATCTGGGCTTGATGTAGAAGGCGACGAGAGAACAGGCGTTAGCATCGTGCTTCGTGCTCTGGAAGAGCCAATCCGTACGATTTCCGCGAACGCAGGCGAAGAAGGCTCCGTTATCGTTGAGCGCCTGAAGAAAGAACAAGCAGGCATCGGCTTTAACGCGGCTACTGGCGAATGGGTGAACATGATCGAAGCAGGAATCGTTGACCCTGCGAAGGTTACTCGCTCCGCGCTGCAAAATGCAGCTTCCGTAGCTGGATTGTTCCTAACTACTGAAGTCGTAATCGCAGACAAGCCAGAACCAGAAAAACCAGCTATGCCAGACATGGGCGGCATGGGTGGAATGATGTAAGACTGACAAGGCTTCCGAGCCTTTCAGCTTAATCATCTAGCTTCTAAAATTGAGGTTATTTTAACTTCAAGCTTTGAAGCAGTCACTGTTATAAATTATAAATGAAGCAATGACCACTTCTTAATAATTTTATTAAGGAGTGGTTTTTTGTGTTGTTGATATTTGCTTTTCAAGATTTTCTGTATGATCTTAAGTTTAAGATAGAATACAACTGGAGTGAACATTAAGAATTACAAAATCATGCTTGGAGAGTTCATCAATTACTGTGTAGCACAAGATGTAGTCAATGTAGAGGACATTACTGGGCATATCCATGGGAACAGACAGCGTACAGACTAGACAGATTTTAACGAATAAAAATGCAACAATCTATCCTTTCCATGCGGATTCTTATTCGGGAAAAGTAATGGCTGAACCAGCAAAAGCAAATTGGGCGAGAACGCCTTCCATTGATTGGACAACTACAGATAGAGCGAACTATATTAAAAAATATAGTGAGTTATATCCTAACAACAACTGGAATTGGTCGGGAAGTGTAACAAATATACACCATATAAGACCTCGTAACTTAGGCGGAACCAATGCTTTTCATAATATCCAATTTCTAAAATGCTGTAACGGTGCTTCATTATTCGAGAACCCTCAATATGGTGGCGAAAACATCATATATTCAATCGATGAGGTCATTCTTTATAATGATACTACTTACCAACTCGATAAGATCGTTGTTGCAAATATAGTCGATGATCGGATTGTAATTGATTGATTTTTCTTGGTTTTATGTGTCTACTCTACTGACAGAGGTACAAAACGCCGTTTGGCCATATTTTGACCACATAGAAATAAGAGAGGCTTCTCACGGGTTCAAATTTGAACTTGGTGAGAAGCCTTTTTTTATTGATGATATTCAATTTTATCTCTGGCTTGTTATAGCCTCTTTAAAAAGGTGGTAGCTCAGATGGTGGCCAAACGGGAAAGGGTCGCGTCTTTATTTTCCATGCCCATCCAGTACATATTCATCGCATTCAATAACTCATCGATTTCGTGCTGGTTCAGATTTAAATCGGATAATAAAGCATAGGTATGGCTGATGTCACGGTATATATTGTACCTGGACGGGCGATACCCGAGCTCTTCTCCATGCCACTCGGCGGCTCGCTGCAGTGCAGGGATACTGTAAGTCGTCTTCCGAATGTGGAGCTGAGACTGGTATGACGCCAAGTAATCGATAAACACCTGAGCCGCAGCTTTTTGCTTGGAGCGCCGATTAATTGCCATTCCGATCGTAATCAGCAGTGTTTTTGGAGTATGCACGTAGGGCAGCGGCGCGATATCGAAAGGAAAAGAAGCCCTGCGCAGTCTGTTCATGTTGAAATAGGTTGTCATCATAACAGAGATTCTCTGCTGGGAGAACAATTCCTCAACATTAACATCATTCTCAGAAAGCAGAATTTGAAACATATTCTGGCGTTGGATCAATTCGTTGCATGTCTGGATGCTGTCCATAATTTGCGGGGCCGCTAGGTTCATTTTTCCCCTGCTATTCCTCTTAAACTCTAAACCACTCTGGAGCAGGAAGATTGGCCATCGGTTCAAGGTTGCCGGGTAAAAATAGAAGGCCAGCCTCGATTCATCCCGGCCCAAATGATCCAAACAAGCCATAAATTCCGGCCACGTCCATTCTAGGGGCGGTTCATCTATCTGCCGCTGCTCGAAATGCTGTTGGTTATAGCATAGAATAACCGGAGAGAAAACGATCGGTTGCACATACTGCGTCCTATCCCTCATGAAAGGAGGAGATAGATAGGGGTATATGCCTGCCGCAGGCTTAATCGGTTCGAAAATTTCTCGGATATCGGTGTGTCGATCGACATACTGATTGAAGTTGATATGGTTGATCGTTAGAACATCGAGCATTTCATTATACAAGTAATTGCTCGTCACATCGTAATAGTTCTCATACTGTAGAGGAACCGGTTGTATGCGAATATGAGGATGCTCCTCCTGAAATGCTGCAATAAGGTGTTGAAGATCCACATCCTCCATCAGAGAAGGATAGTAACCAAAGGAAAGAGATACAATTGAATGCCTGGTTGAATCCTTCACTCGAATTCCAACCCGCGGGATTCTTTCAATTAAGGATTCGGCTGCAAGCTGGTCGAGCCCCTTTTGAACAGAGTTGATACTTAACTGAAACTGTTTGCTTAATTGCATCAATGAAGGTATGAATTCCCCGCTCTTCAATCTTCCCGTGACGATATCATCTCGCAGTGCAATGATCATTTCGTCCAGTCGATTTCGAAATGTAGTCCGGCTAGGTTTGGCCTGCAAATCCGTTCGTCCCCTTTTAAGCTCATTAACTGAATTGGTTTCATAAAATTGAATATTGTAGAGTTACTCAAACTAACACCATTATACGGAAAAAGGGAAATATTGTCCAAGCTCTGAGAAGGAAAGCCAGCTGCAAACCTATTTTCACATGATATTGGATAAAGGAATTGACAGCGCTTTAATTAATGTAATATCATGTGTATGTGATACAGATATGATATAGATATGATATAGGAATAATTGCAAGATTCGAAAGGAGGTTCTGGAAAAGAGGCTTTGAAAAGGAAACGGCTGGTTGAGCATATGCGCAGACGGTAGATTGGCCGCATCAATGAGCGGGTAGTTTGAATTCATGTAAGCGATTACTATCATTAATAAACCGGGGTGATTCAGTGTCTGGAACATCGTATCAACGTGTATTATCGCTAATTATTTGTTTTGCAATGATATTCGGAATGTTTTCCTTCCCCAGCACTTCAGCTGCAGGTCAGGAGGCACCGGAAATATACAATGCAGGCTTTGAAATGGATTTAGTTGACGGGCAGGCTCCAGGTTGGAGTATAGTTACATCAAATAAAGTGAGTACGGTGACGAGCGCTACATACCATGCATACTCGGGGGATAGAAGCCTGCACTTTAACAATTCATCAACTGAGGAGCAGTTGCAGGTAAAGAGTGATTATGCTTCCGTTGTACCTGGTGGAAAATACAATGCCAAAGCATTTGTGAATGTTGTCAGCCAAACCCATAGCATTGGGTATGAGGTTCATTTCTTTGACAGTAACAATGTAAAGGTCGGGAATGCTACCTTTATTAATTTCGCTAAAGGCACCCTTAAGTTGAACGAGTGGAATGAGATCAATGTGCCGTTTGAAGTACCGGTTGGCGCAACACAAATTGAAGTTCGCTTCAATTCAGGAAAAGTTGCTTTGACGGAAGCGTACTTTGACGATGTTTCGGTCGAAGTCGTCAGTTTGCCGGGGCAAGAAGGGCCGGACGAACCCGAACCAACAGGGGAAATCGTCAATCCCGGCTTTGAAATGGATTTAGTTGACGGGCAGATTCCTGGTTGGAGTCTTGGCCCAGGTACGGATGGGCTGTTTGAGGTAAGTATGGATAGAGCGAACAGCGGCGAGAGGAGTCTTTATTATAAAGATTATTCGGATAAGACAGGTCTACGTGTGTTCAGCGACAAGTTTGTGATTACACCAGGTGAATCATATATTGCGAAGGCGTATGTCAATGTCGTACAGCAAACTCACAATATTGTTTACCAGATTTATTATTATAATGAGAATAATGATCAAGTTGGCGTGAAGCAGGAACTGTTTGGAGAGCTGGCACTTGGCAAAAACCAATGGACTGAAATTCGGGTAATGACCGACGCGCCTGCTTCAGCGGCTTATGCTAGAGTTGCTTTTTATTCCGGAGATCCGAGTTTGACTGAGGCGTACTTCGATGATGTCTCGTTCGAATCGATCCCTCAAGAGGTGCCGCTGGATCGTGAATATGGAGCACCGGTAGACCTGGGACCGATGGTAAGCGTGAATCTAGGTCAGGCTGCAGCCATACAACAGAACTCGCTGGGTGAGAATGAAGCCTACTTCATGTCGAACGGTAAGCCGGGTACCTTCTTTGTTGTCGATGCAGAAACGGGCAGGCTGAAGTTTTCAAAGGTTATTCCCAATACGGAAGCAACATGGGCGATGACCGTTGGACCTGATAAGAACGTGTACTTCTCGGGTACGGCAGATCGGAATTTGTATCGGTATGTTCCTGAGAAAAAAGTCGTAGAAACAGTGGGTGTTAACCCGTCTGATGCTTGGGTATGGGATCTTGAGGCAACACCTGATGGTAAGATCTACGGCTCCACCTATTCAAAGGGCGGAGAGGGAAAGGTTTTCGAATATGATATTGAAACCGGTCAATTCCGGGATTACGGGACGATCATGCCAGGTCGTGAATATGCCAGAGGCATTGCAGTAGATGAAAAGTATATTTATGTTGGGCTTGGCACTGATTACCTGCACTTGTTCAAAGTCGATCGGGAGACGGGTGAGAAAAGTGAAATCCCTATAGAAGGATATACAGGCAGTGCAGGCGGCATGGTTGCGGATGTGTTCGTTCTTAATGGCAAGCTCCTTGTATCGGTGAGCACGGTCAATATGGTTGTCATGGATATAGAAACCTATGAGATTGAGCATACGTTCCAGTATAGCAACATGATCTCTGAACCGTATCCGGCCGATCCTAATGTCATCTTTTATAAGTTCGGCACAGAGTTTTTCAAATATGATTTCAGCACGAATCAGTCGACTCAGATTGAACTGTCTTTTCCGCTGCCTGATACAGTTCGAGTGAAGGACATGCAGTGGATTGAAATGACGAGCGGTCCAAAAGCCGGGGAGACCGTTTTGGCGATCATCACTCAGTATGGCGAATTTATTTTATACGACCCAACCGATCACTGGCTGTCGTTTATTGAACTGGAGATCGACCCTCAGCCTGTTGCGATTCAAGCCCTTAGCACAGGTGAGGACGGTCGATTGTACCTAGGCGGATATCAACGGGGAATGAGCGTCTACAATCCGTTTACCGAACAAGTTGAATTGAATATTTCCTCGTTTGCACAGCCGGAGGGCATTGGTTTTTTAAATGGTCACGTATATTACGGAACATATGTTGCTGCGGTCATGTATCGCTTTGATCCAACTAAGGACGTTCAATTGAATGTGAATCCGGAAATGGTGTATCCGTTTACAAATTACCAGGATCGCCCGTTCGCTTTAACTTCAGGGGATGGAAAGCTTTTTGTAGGCACCGTTCCTGACTACGGAATATTAGGCGGATCGCTTGGGATTTATGATGAAGCAACCGATCAATGGATGCAGTACGATCAAGTAGTTCAGAATCAAAGCATTATCGGCTTGGCTTATAAAGACGGCTATCTATACGGCGGCACTTCGGTCTGGGGCGGCTTAGGTAAAGATCCGGTCGAATCTGCTGCAAAGATGTTCATATGGGACGTTAAAAATGGCAAGAAAATCGATGAATTCACACCCGACATCCCGGGTATCGATGAAGCGCCTCGGATGATTGGCGAGCTTTCCTTCGGGCCAGACGGACATCTCTGGGGGGCCGTAGATGGAACGATCTTCGCGATGGACGTCGCCACAAAAGAAATTGTGAAGAGTAAGATGATTCGTCCGAGCTTGTATAATACGAGCAAGTGGAAGCCATACCGAATCGCCTGGAGTCCAGATGGTATGCTGTATACGACATTGTCTCGCACATTGATGGTTATTGATCCCGAGACATTGCAATATAAGGTAATCGACGATAAGGGCTTGATGAATGATATGGCCATCGGCATTGATGGCAGCATTTATTATGCGCCGAATGCAGGGACAACAATGTCCGTGATTGCGGTGCCGGAAACAGATGCGACTCTTTCAGCGATCATAATCAATGGAGAGCCTCTGAAGGATTTCTCTCCTGGGGTGCTGGAGTATGCTGTTTCTGCCCCACATGCGTCGGATGTTCAAGTGACAGCGAAACAAGCTGAAGCTGCGGTCGTCATAGAGGATACTCGCGAGGCTGAAGGGAAGACACGCATACATGTGACGGCCAAGGATGGCAAATCAACGCTTGACTATGTCATCAACTGGAAGGAGTCGGAACAACCAGAACAACCAGAACAACCAGAACAACCCGGACAATCTGGACAATCTGGACAACCAGTTCGTCCGGCTACACCTTGGAAGCCTGCACCAACCGAGTCAGATGATCCAGAAAAGCAAATTGTGAATGAGAACAGCTTAAAGGCTGATCAACAACAAGGCAAGGTACAGGTGGATATTGCCCAAGGCAAGAAATCCGTATGGCTTCCAGCCAGTGCAGCAGGGATTGTGGGTGAAGACGCTATACTGCTGGCTAGTGATGAGTTTGCGATTGAGATTAACCCCGCAGTGCTGAAGCAGCTGCAACAGCTTGTATCTAAAGAGGAGCTCGCTCAAGCGCACATCATATTTTCCTACGAGAAGATCACTGATGTGGACATGAATGATATAGTAAAGAGGGCTAAAGAAGTCCATAAAGCAGATGTTAAAGAAGCAGGGGAAGCATATACGTTCAACCTTTCGGTTCTTACCGGTGATGGAAAACAATACGAGCTTGTTGTATTGGATGAACCTCTTATATTAACGATGAAATTCCGGGAAGATGCGAATCGTGATTTGACGGCAATCTACGATGTAGCTGATGATGGCACGTTGGCTTACATTGGCGGAAAGCTTCAAGGCGATTGGCTGACTGCGGAAATCCATCACTTTAGCAAATATGCTGTGTTGGAGTATAACAAAACGTTTGCTGATGTACGAGAAGATCATTGGGCCGCTCAAACCATCAAGATTATGTCAGCGATGCTAATCGCGAATGGAGTCAGTGACACCCAATTTGCACCGGATCGGAGCATAACCCGAGCGGAATTCGCTGCGCTTATCGTTCGGGTACTGGGACTGGATGCGGAAGGAGCAAGTCCATTCGCGGATGTCACGGCGGGGGACTGGTTTGCTTCATCCGTGGCTGCAGCATATCAGGCAGGTATTGTTAATGGGCGAACTGAAACAGCATTTGCTCCGAATCAGACAATCTCACGAGAAGAAATGGCAGCTATGATCGTTCGAGCGTATAACTTCAAGCAAGATTCTGCGATACAAGCGAAGGAAGCGGCAGCGTTTGCTGATCATGGCAACATCGATTCATGGGCAAGGGAATCTGTAAACACCGCCTATGAGCTTGGCTTAGTAAGCGGTCGCGGGAACAATAAGTTCATTCCGAAAGGAGAGCTTTCACGCGCGGAGGCTATTCAGGCGATTTTCAATCTAATGCAAAAGTAAATACTTGTAGTAAACCTCGCTCGTATCTAATGGGCGAGGTTTATTATTATTCCTGATGAACAGCGGGCAGTTGAATATTGTTACATTCAAGGGTCATATTCGGCGAAAGATCGATGATGGCACAAATAGCATAGCGAACTCACTTAAGTTGATGAGTTTCATCGAGCAGGATGATGCGATGTTTTGAAGTGAAAGTACACGCTTGGAGTTTTTCAGTAATAGATTCTTATTATTGCTTTTAATTTGCAGGCAGATAAAGGTAATCGAACCAGGGGTTTATAGCTGTTTTGGATTTAGATGCGATTAACTTGCGAGAGAGGGATGAATATGGAAAAAGAGTCGATATTAGCTTGTCCAAGTTGCAAGGCGAGGCTGGTTAAAGAAGGCGAGAATTGGACATGCGATAAATTGCAATCTCTTATAGGGATATGAAGATGGGTTTTCCGACTTGTATTATTCGCCTCTTCCGGACTTCCCTATTAACTCAATCATAGGGAAAGTGACGAATGTACCGATGGTTGACCAGTCCGTGGAACCGGGGATTTGTCCTCATGGGCAATCAGCTTGAATCAAATACGGAAGCTCCTTAAAAATGACTGAAAATTCTTATCTCACCTCGCAGTACTGGCCAGCTTCCCTAGATGAAATTAGAGAGTGCTGCCAAGAGCTTACTGCAAACCCATTAATGGGTCAGTTCCTAGGAATTGATTTGGAAGGAGCATTGATAGGATATATTAAAATCAGTAACATAGACTGGATCGTGCGTTCGGGAGAGATGACAATAGTGATTGGAGAGAAGCGGCACAGGGGAAAGGGGCCTGGGAAGAGACGCCTTACATACGGCCCTGAAGGTCGCTTACTTAACTTTGAACTTGCATCAAGTATATTTATACGTATATGAAACCATTGAGATCGTTCTTCAGCTCTATACGAAGTATGGCTTCAAACGGGATGGAGTAACGAGGGATTGTCGTTTTATTAAAGGAGAGTATGTCTCCTCTGTACGGATGTCTCTGCTGAGCAAAGAGTATAAGACGCTTGGATAAATGATTTCCATAGAGATATTTTGTTATGCGACGAATTTGGAAAGCGAGATCAGCGCTGTTACAGTTATGACGTTAAGGATCGTGGAAATAAGCACGGTCTGGGAAGCGAACTCGGGCTCATTATCATATTCTTCCGCGAGAATAGTACTGTTAACGCCCGTTGGCATACCGGAAGCGATAAGCAGGGCCTGGGCAGGAATCCCTTTTAAGCCAAGTGCATAGATAAGCAAAAATCCAAGGGTTGGGCCGATGAGCAGTCTTAAGAAGACGCTGATATATACATCTAATCGATCAAGCCGCAAAGGATATTGGATGATTTGTGCACCGAGCGTCAGTAGTGCAATACTTACCATAGAATCAGCAATATAACTAAGCGGCTTGGCAGCAAATTCAGGCAATGGCCAACGAAAGACGTGAAAAATAAGGCCAAGTACGAGGGCATACGGTACCGGCATTTTAAAAAAACCAATCAATGCTGCTTTGAGCGTGCCTCCTGACTTAGCCCGCTGAACGGATATTACGCCGTAGGTAAAGGTTACCAGGCTTTGAAAAGTCATGACCAAGGCTTGAATGGAGGTAGCCAGTGGATCCCCCTTGAATGCAAGCTGGTTGATCGGGAGTCCATAGTTTCCTGAATTGTCCAGAATGAGACTATTGGTAAACGCGGCTTTCATTCCCGGTTTGAATTTCCTTCTCCAGCTTACAATAGAGCTTACGCCATAGAGGAGTACAACATACAACACGTAAAATAAAGTGACGCTCCCAAGCAGCGCAGGGGACATCTCGGATTCATACATACTCAGGAACACGACCGCAGGAGTGATGTAGTAAAAGTTGATTTTTGCCAAAGTGTAAAGATTAAGTTGGAAAGCACGATGCATAAGCGCGCCAAGCCCTATAAGCACAAATATAGGCAAAACTACATCCATTATTATTTCGATAATCATCTTGGTGTCCATCTACTTTCAGCTAAATAATAAAAACCCATAATTCTAGAGCTGCTAGTTATTATATCATGTTTCTTTTGGATTTATAGGAATTTGTAGGAGCATGCAGGGCAACAATATACCTGAAATGGATACCTGAGGTTAAAAACATGGGGTGATATTGTGGTATCAGTGATTCTGTCCTATATTCCGAAATGGACTGTTTTTGCACAAGCTTTGCTGCTCGTCGGTATTCCATCTTTGCTGATGGCCTTCTTTGGGTGGTTTCGAAAAGCAATCATTGCAAGCTTTGCCCTCCAGCCTAATAAATGGTCCCCCCCGATCAAGGGATATGAAGCTAGTCTAGATCCATTGACTGGACAATATGATGCGGATCTGGCCTCCATTCAGGATGCTATCGGTCAAAATTCAGATGTCCGTATCAGGGAATTCAAAATCAAAGGTACGGGAAGCCGGGCAGCGATCGTATATGTTGACGGATTGCTTGATGCCGATTTAATAGATACCCATCTGATAACACCTTTAATGATGCACGGAATTCCAGACACAGAGCGGGATGCTGCCCTGCATTCGAGCGACTCCTTACGTCAATATATCACTACCCAGTTGCTCCCTGTCAGCGAGCTCAATGAGACTCAGGATTTGCTCGAGTTGACGCAGACTGTGCTGACTGGCAGAACCGCCCTGCTGGTTGAAGGGATATCGAGAACATTCATGGTCAGCTCAGCCCACGGAAAGAGCAGGAATGTGGAAGATCCTTTGTCAGAAGCGCTGCTGCGTGGGCCGCGGGTAGGATTCACGGAAAGGATTGGGGATAATACAGGCTTGCTCAGAATGCATGGGAAAAACGATAGCTTGATTTTGAGTAAATTCGAAGTCGGCAATCGCGTAAAAAAGGAATTGGTACTAGCCTACATGCGGGATATTGCTGATCAGAGTCTGGTGGATGAGGTTACTTCGCGAATTCAGAGAATTGATATCGACGATCCCCTAGAATCAGGCTACATTGAGCAACTGATCGAGGATGACGTGCTGAGTCCTTTCCAACAGCTGCAAAATACCGAGAGACCGGATAGAGTGATTGCTTCCCTACTGGAAGGCAGGGTGGCTATTCTTCTTGATGGAACACCATTTGCCTTGATTCTGCCAACTACCTTTAGCATGCTGCTGCAATCTCCTGAGGATTACTACGAACGATGGATTCCAGGCTCCTTCGTCCGCGCACTGCGCTTCCTGGCAGCATTACTGGCCTTGCTGGCTCCAGCCCTGTACATTTCGTTCATATCGTTTCATCCCGGGCTGATCCCGACTAAACTGGCACTTTCCATAATTGAAACCAGGCAGGGTGTACCGTTCCCCTCGATTATTGAAGCTCTGATCATGGAGCTCTCTATTGAGATTTTGCGTGAAGCCGGCATTAGGCTGCCTAAGCCGATCGGGCCCGCGATGGGGATCGTAGGCGGGTTGATTATCGGCGATGCTGCCGTGAATGCGGGAATCGTTAGTCCATTCCTCGTCATTGTCGTTGCGGTAACGGCCATCTCTTCTTTTACGATACCTGTCTACAGTGCGGGCATTACACTGCGCATTCTCCGCTTTGTCGCGATGCTTGTTGCCGCAATATTGGGGGTATTCGGTGTCGTGATGTTTTTTCTTCTAATTTGCAGTCACCTGGTTAAGCTGAAAAGCTTTGGTGTCCCTTATCTGAGTCCTATGGTTCCCTACAGGCTTGATGATTGGAAGGATTTTCTCATTCGCTTCCCCTTAAAGGTGATGAAGAAACGGCCTTACATGTTAAAGCCGAATGACCCCGATCGCAGAAATTAAACCTTTCAACTCAGGGACAGAAAGAGGTTAGCATCATGAATCGTGCAAGTATGAATGCAAAGGATCAGATCACCACTTCGCAAGCTGCAGTCATGCTAATCAACTATACGCTAGGCGCTGGGATATTGACGCTTCCCCGAACGACTGTAGAAGCTGCTCAAACCCCTGACGTGTGGATTTCGATTATCATCTCCGGCATGATTATTATGGTAGCGGGGATCATTATCGTATTGTTATGCCGGCGGTTTCAGGGACGAACGTTCTTTCAGTTTACGTCGGACATTACCGGGAAGTGGTTGGCCTGGATTTTGAATTTTACCGTCATCTGCTTTTTCCTCGTGATAGCAGCTCTTCAGGTTAGAATCATGGCTGAGGTAACAGGATTTTATTTACTGGAAGGCACTCCTATGTGGGCGATTGTTATGACCTTTATGTGGATTGGGCTCTATTTAACATTGGGAGGTATTAACTCCATGGCTCGAATATACGAGATCATTCTACCGATTACGGTGCTGTTTTTCCTCATCTCTATTTTGTTAAGCAGCAAGATCTTTGATATTAATCATCTCAGGCCAGTACTCGGCTCCGGAATTACGCCTGTAATAAAAGGGATTCAGCCAGCACTGCTTTCCTTTAGCGGTTACGAGATCATGCTCGTTGCCACTGCGTATATGAAAACTCCGAAAAAAGCGACCAAAGCCGTGCTGGTCGGCACAATCATTCCCCTAATCATTTACCTAATAACTGTCGTCATGGTGATTGGCGGATTATCTATATACGGGGTACAGACCAGAACCTGGCCAACCTTGGATTTGGTGCGCAGCTTTGAAATACAAGGCTTAATCTTTGAAAGGTTTGAGTCGCTGCTGCTCGTCATTTGGCTCATGCAAATATTCTCAACCTTCACGATAACGCATTATGCTGCTTCACTCGGTTGGTCGCAGGTGTTCAATAAGAATGCGAAGTCCTTTTTGTTTGCCATGCTGCCTGTGATTTTCTTGATTGCCATGCTGCCGAAAAATGTGTCGGAAACCTTTAAGCTAGGGAGTACGGTAGGTCAAGCATCGATTTATTTATTCGGTGTCGTCCCCTTGCTGCTGTTGCTGATCAGCATTGTTAGAAAGAAAGGAGCGAGCGGGAATTGAGTAGGCATGTAAGACATTTCTTGTTAGCGGCTGCAAGTCTGTTGCTGGTTATGACAACCGGCTGCTGGAGCGGAAACGAGATTGAGGATTTAACGATTAGTATTGGATTAGGGCTGGATGCCGCTAAAGAGTCCCAGTTTGAGAAGGAAATTAGTAAGCAGGGGGCTCATTATCCAAAGGAAAACGTCTTGACTGCTACCATTCAGATTGTTCCGCCCATCAGTGGAAAAAAGGGGGGCCAGGGTGGAAGCTCAAGTTCATCCACATCGGATAAGGCATATTTAAATGAACAATTGACAGGGGATTCTCTTATTCAAATCTTTCGCCAATTTTCACTGCGACGGGATCGACCGATTGCCGGCCACCATTTGAAGGTAATTGTCGTTGCTAAAGAATTGGCCAAGAAATACAGTCTTGAGCAGCTGTTTGACTTTATACTCCGCGACAATGACATTCGGCCCAGCTGCCTTGTAATGGTTAGCAACCGCAGTGCGCTGGAGGCTTTAAGTTCGAATGAGCCTGGAGAAATCCCAGCCGTTTATTTAATGGGACTCGTCGATAATCGATATAGATCCAATAAGATTCTGCCTCCAATGACACTGACCAAGCTGGATAGCGACATGCAATCGGGAGCCAGCTTTCTGCTGCAAAATGTAGTAACCGCCCAGGATGAGCATAAATTTTCCGGAGCGGCGATTATTAAAGGGGATACGAAGAAGTGGATCGGGGAATTAAGCCAATACGACATTGAGGGGTTGTCCTGGATCACGGAAAATGTAGTGGGCGGAGCCCTTAAGACGTATGCACCCAGAGGGGGCTACGCGATCACTTATGAGCCGAGGAACTCTAAGGCTACTGTCACTCCTAAAATATCAGGTGATGACGTATCATTCCATGTCAATCTTAAATCTGAGGGCAGGTTGATAGAGGATTGGAGCTTTCCGGAAATCCCTTCATCGACTCAATATATTCATGAGCTAGAGGATCAATTTGAAGAAGAAGCACGGAAACAAATCCGTCAGGTTTTGCATAAAATGCAAAACGTATATCACGTCGATGTTGGAGGCTTCGGCCAACGGTTGAAAATCAAATATCCCAAGCACTGGAAGAAGTTACAACATAACTGGGACGAGACCTTTAGTCGAATCCCTATTACCATTGACGTAAGCATGAGAATCACAGATTTTGGTTCCTCGACGGATTAAAACGTAATTGTTGGGTAAGAACAGCTTAAAGCGAAAGCCGAGCAGGGTCATGGATATGAATTCCCTTACTCGGCTATTATTCTGCTTGATATTATAAACTGCCTTGCGGCTGTTCCTGCTCTTGGCCCTGCTGGTTAGGGTGCAGCACAGGTCTTAATTCATCTTCTATGGTTGAGTCCGCCAGTTTTACGTTAGAACGATAGGCCGCACGAATGATAAGATGCCCGGATACCGGAGCCGTAATAAACACAAATACGATACCGAGGATAACCCGCACGCTAATGAAGGCGTCACTGAACCATATATATAGAAAGGTACCTATAAGAGTCAACAGGACTGCAAGCGTAGAGCTCTTCGTTGCGGCGTGCGCACGTGTATACACATCTGGAAAGCGTATGATACCGATCGCACTGATGACGCTTATGATGCTGCCGATGAGAATCAGGGCGGCTCCAACAAATTCACCCACTGCGTTTACGTTCAATAATAACACCTCTCTCGATAAATCTTGAGAGCGAAATCGTACTGATGAAAGCCAGTATACCCAAGATTAGAATCACTTCCAGATAAGCTTTGGTCTTTAGCAATATAGATACTGCGGCGATTCCAGATATTAGATTAACGCCGATCATGTCCATCGCGATTACACGGTCAGGGATGGATGGCCCCCTAATAATACGGTAAAGGGAAATGGCAATGGCTACACTGAATAAGGTAAGCGCAATCCCCAGCATGATTTTGATCATTATCGAGTCACCTCCATAATTGCTTTTTCAAATCGGCCCAAAGAACGCAAGAGATCGTTTTTATAGCGTTCAATATCAAGCGCGTGAATATAGAATGTGTCTCCTTCAGGTGAAACTTCCATAACGACCGATCCCGGAGTCAACGTAAGCAGCAGAGCCAGCGTGGTAACTTCCCAGTCGCTCTTTAGAGCGGTTTTATAGGTGAAAATACCAGGCTTTATATCTATTTTTGGACTAATAATATGCTTCATGACGACAAAGGCCGACTGGAATAGCTCGGAAATAAAGATGAGGATCAATTTGACGACACGATAGAATCGATGTAAATAAAATTGCTTTCCGAAAAAACGCTGCATGACGAAGATGATCGCCACCCCGACAAGGAAGCCGGCAAAGAATGTCGTAAATCTTAATTCATCTTCATCATTGAGAACCATCCACAGAAAGGCGATAAATAAGTTAAGTAAAAACTGTGCAGGCATTTACATCCCCCCTTTTTCACGTTGTGCGCTAGCTGTTCTATTATTCATCTGCATTCAATTATTTACCTAAAACTGCATCAATATAAATGTATGGATTGGTTAATGTTGCTGCTGCATCAGCGACATAAGGCGAGATGAACTCTGCGCCGAATCCCAGCCCAATAGAAGCAACTGCAAGCAGAGCGCAAGGGATTAACCAGCCTTTGCTAAGGGGGGCGACATCTTCCTCGCTAGTCGTTGACTCACCCCAGAAGCAGTTTAGGAAAATGCGCAGCAGGGAATAGAGTACAAAAATACTGGATATCAGAGAAAGGGCAAGCAGAATATACGCTCCGCTCTCGACCGCCCCTTGGCCGATTAAGATTTTGCCCATAAATCCGCTCAATGGCGGAATACCAGCGAGTGCCAGCATAATGATAAAGAACAGCCAGCCTAATACGGGGTAATGGCGAATGAGCCCGCTCATTCGATCTATCATCGTCGTACCGGTAAGAGCAACCATGGAACCGGCAATAAGGAACAAGGCTGCTTTGACCAGCATGTCATGGATCAAATAATAAATAGATCCTTCGATAGCTGCCGGCGTGGCGACAGCAAGTCCTACTAGGATAAAGCCTACAGCGATAACGACATTAAAGGAAACGATTTGGCGAATATCTTTATAGGCGATTGCTCCAAAGGATCCCCCGATCAGCGTAATGCCAGCCATAATGCCAATGATCGTATGCGTGATCGAAGGCTCGTGATAGAAAAGCAGGGTAAACATGCGGAACAGGGCATAGATCCCTACTTTCGTCAGCAATGCTCCAAACAATGCGGCAACGACCGTTGGCGGAACGCTGTAAGAGCCGGGTAGCCAGAAATAGAGCAGCAAACCAGCCTTCAAACCAAATACGAGCAAGAATAAAATGCTGATCACGGTGAGCAGCGGGGTTTGCCCGGCTTCAGCGATCCGTTCGGAGAGATGAGCCATATTTAACGTGCCGACCGTACCATACAGGTAAGCGATAGCGACAAGGAAAAACCAGGACGAGAGTACGTTGATCGCCACATATTTAATGGATTCTTTCAATTGGGGCTTTGTGCCACCGAGAGTAATGAGTGCATAGGAAGCTAGCAACATCACTTCAAAGCACACATACAGGTTGAACAGATCCCCTGTCAAGAAAGAGCCGTTTACGCCTGCGACCATCAACAGAACAAACGGATAAAAGAACATCTGCTCCCTTTTCTGGCCCAAAGAATAGAAGGCATAGATCAAACAGATAGCAGCAACAAGGCTTGTCGTAAGCACCAAAAGCAATGAGAACGAATCGCCGACAAAGAGAATGCCGAACGGCGGCTGCCAGTTACCAAAGTCAAGACGGATGACGCCTAGGTTTTGAATCATGTTCAAAATATAGAGGCTGATGCCCGTAACCGACAACATTGCGGCCAGGCTGAGCCATCTTTGAATCCGAATATAGGATCGGAAGAAAATTAGAATAATCCCGGTTAGCACCGGAATGACGACGGGGAGTACAAGGATATTATTCATCAACAATACCTCTCAACTCGCTCAAATTATCACTTTTGCTCTCCTGGTACAACCGATATGCAAGTACGAGAAGAAAGGCCGTTACCGCAAAGCTGATAACGATGGACGTAAGAATCAGAGCCTGAGGCAAAGCATCCGTAAAAGTGGTTGTTTCTTCTCCGAGGACGGGTACGCCTCCGGTCTTAAGCCCACCCATCGTCATAATCAGCAAATGCCCCGCATGTGTTAATACAGCCGTCCCTAGTATAATCCGAATAACATTCCTGGAGAGAAATAAGTAAGTCGCTACCGACACTAATACTCCCGTCAGGATGATGATCAATGTTTCCATACCACTTACACATCCTCACTAATACTTAGAATAATCGTAACAACGACGCCGACTACGGCAAGTGCAACTCCAAGCTCAAAGATCGTAACCGTAGCGAGTCCCGTCTGTCCAAACACAGGTAAATTGAAATAAGAATAAGCTTGGCTTAAAAAAGGAACGTCGAAAAACAGGGAAACTACTCCTGTTGCTACTGCTATAAAGGCTCCTACGGCCGCTACCATTTTAAAATCCAGAGGAATTCTATTCATGATGGTTTCCGTATCAAAAGCAAGGAAGAGCAGTACTAAAGCGGATGCCAGCACGAGCCCGCCGATAAAGCCTCCGCCGGGACTGTTATGTCCCGATACGAATAAATAGACGGCCATCGTCAGAATAATGAATACAACGATCTTGGTGACCGTTTGCAAAATGACATCATTGATCTTCAAGGTTCTGCTCCTCCTTTGTTGTCTTTAGTTTGATCAACGTGTACACTCCCAGTCCGCCGATGAGGAGAACGACGACTTCAAGCATCGTATCGAACGCACGGAAATCTCCGAGAATCGCGTTTACGATGTTTTTGCCGCCAGCAAGCTCATAAGCATCTTCAAAGTAGCCTGAGATCGTCTCAAAGAGCTTGCCGCCACGGACAGAGAGAGCAACCAAAACAAAGATGACTCCCACGGATATGGAAATGATTAAATTATTCCGTTTCGTCTTGCGCGGCGCATTTTCTTTCTTCCATTCCGGCAGGAAATAAAAGCATAGCAGGAACAATGCCGTCGACACCGTCTCCACAACAAGCTGGGTAAGCGCTAAATCAGGCGCGCGGAATACTACAAAGAACAGGGCCATGGAATAGCCGAGTGCTCCATTGAGCAATACAGCATTCACGCGGGACTTCGCGAACGGAATCGCAAGTCCTGCAGCCATCATGATAAGCACCAGGACAATTTCATATACACTGATCGGGGCATCGCCCGCAAAGTTGAATGAGTAGGCTCCGGTGAATAACAGCGAACCTCCGACAGCGGCAATGAAGAACAGAAAAATATAAATCGAATAAGTTCTTAGATAGCCCGTCATATACAAGGAAGTAATTCGGTTGGAGCCCTTTTCCATGAAAAGCAGGCTGTTGTTATACAGGTTATCCAAAGTCCATTTCTCTGGAAGCAGCGAATATATTCCCTTCCAGCGTCGGAACGACAGATACAGCAGCGTACCGATTGCGATGACCCCGATGGTCATGAAGAGAGCCGGGTTAAATCCATGCCAGGCGGAAATGGGCTGGGTCGCTCCTTCAAGCTCAAGCGAAGGCAGAATGCTAGCCATGGCTGGACGCAATAAATAATCGCCCAGTACGTTAGGGAAGAAGAAAATGCCTACGACTAGAATCGCCAAGATAATCGGAGAAATCAACATGCCGATAGGAGCTTCATGAGCTTCATGATCCAGTTTTTCCGGCTGGTAAGGCCCAAGGAAAGTTTTAAATACAATGATCATGCAGTATATAAAGGTGAATACACTGGCTATCCAAGCGACGGCAGGGAATAGCATCTTCGATATCTGCAATGAGAAAATTCCGGATTGACTTACGTTGACCATGGCTTCAAAGAACATTTCTTTACTTAAGAAACCGTTGAAGGGTGGCAAACCGGCCATGGAAAAACTGCCGATCAGGGCGATGGTGAATGAAATCGGCATAAGCGACATCAATCCGCCAAGTCGGCGAATGTCACGGGTTCCCGCTCCGTGGTTTACGATACCGATAACCATAAACAGCGCCCCTTTAAAGGTCGAGTGGTTCACCAAGTGGAACAGGGCGGCAAATGTAGCCTGCGTATAGATGACGGTCTCCTCGCCCGCTCCCATAGATAGGGCCGCCGAGCCGATGCCGAACAGACTCATGACAAGACCGAGCTGGCTAATGGTTGAATAGGCAAGCAAAGCTTTAAGGTCGGTCTGGCGAACAGCGTTAAAAGAGCCCCAGAAGAGCGTGATGATCCCGACGCTGCTGACGAGCCAGAACCAGGTTTCATGGCTGCCGAAGATGGGCGTGAACCGTGCGACCAAATAGATGCCAGCTTTAACCATTGTCGCTGAATGGAGGTATGCACTGACAGGGGTCGGCGCTTCCATCGCGTCCGGCAGCCAAATATGAAACGGGAATTGGGCGGACTTGGTGAAGGCACCAAGAAGAAGCAGTAGCATCGCTGGAATAAATAGCATATGATTGGGATCGATAGCGGCAATTATTTCTCGAATGCTCATTGTGCCGGTCATCGTATAGATCATAATAAAACTAGTCAGCATGGCGATGCCGCCGGCAACTGTGGTCAATAAAGCTTTCTTTGCCCCATATCTCGATCTTTTTCGGTGATACCAAAATGCGATTAACAGGAAAGACGAAATGCTTGTTAATTCCCAAAAGGCATAAAATACCATCAGGTTGTCAGAGAACACGACGCCAAGCATTCCGCCCATAAATAACAATAAGTAGACGTAGAAGTGACCAAGCGACTCTTCCGAGGTTAAATAATAAATGGAATAAATAATGACTAAGCTGCCGATCCCGGTAATTAAGAGACCGAAGATGAGGCTGAGTCCGTCAAGATAAGTGGTAAAATGAATGTCGTAGGACGGAATCCACGTCGTTGTGCTTAAATAAGTCTCCCCTTGGGCTACTGCTGGAATGTAGCGTGCAAGGGCAACAAACAGAACAACCGGCACAATAAGAACGAACCAGCCTATATGTTTGCGTGAAACTTTTGTATACAGTAATGGGATGATTACAGCAGCTAAAAATGGGATAATAATGGCTAAGTTCACGGATAACAAAGTCAAACCTCCAATTTCATCATGATAGTTACAGCTTATATTTACATAAAGTTTGTACACTTATCGGCGGTACAATACTTGTGTAAGATGGCTTACTTTTTAATAAAAAAAACATGTGTAAGCTCCTAGAATGATCTTCTTTAAAAATGCAATAAAGTCATCCTTTAAAGAAGGATACCCGCAGGGCTTGACTCCTATGTCAATAAGCGGGATAATAGGAAACCATAAGTCTTGTGATTGCCTATGGTAAGATAGCGAGGACTTCGCTTGGGAAGTGGATTGGGAGTACCGTGAAAGTTTCTATCAAACGATAAGGAAAAATTATAATAATAATGTAATTATACAATAAAAATATACATGATGTACAATTGTACATTCGATGCATAAGCTTTTCTTATAGATGTCGTCCAAAAGGCTAAAATTTAATGAATCATTAATGAGGTGAATTTTCGTCATGAAGAAAGTAAAGGGTCGTATGGATGAGAGTATTCTCGTTTGTGTATATTACGGTCCAAACGGTGAGCGATTGATCAGACGCGGTCATAAAATGGCGAGTATGTTAAATTGCCCGTTGTATATTTTGACGGTGGATCCACTCCCGTACGATGAATTTGATGCCGAGAAATCGGGTTATATCGAGCGGTGGAGAGAGCTTAGCGAGGAATGTGATGTCGAGGAGTTCATTCTCATGGATAATGAGAAGCGGCCGACCGCCAAAACCATTGCGGATGTCGCTCATCAATACAATGTTACACAGATCATCATTGGACAAACTCCCCAGAATCGCTGGGAAGAGATTACGAAGGGCTCCTTCGTTAATGCGCTTTTAAGAGAAATCACTTTTGTAGATATCCATATCGTGTCGCTGGATCGCACGATTAAAACGGAAGAGGAAATTGAGTATGAAGCTGGTGTGCGCAGCTATTTGCTGAAAGAAGGGGATAGCTACCGACTATGCTTTTCTTGCCAAAAAAACATCAGCTATGAAGGGATTTTTTATAAAGAGATCGGTACTGACTTCAACAACGGATTGTTTAAATTCGTCAGCAACGGTAAAACGGTTCAGGTTCATGTTGCCGAAGATAAGGTTACCGAAGCTATAGAATCGCCTTCCAACATTAAATATGAGCACAAGACCCATGATTTAATTTAACTTAAGCGATAAATGGATACAAACAAATTTGAGACTCCCACAAGGGAGTCTTTTTTAATGGGGAAAATATCCTGGAGCTTGCGGCATTCTAATGATTCCTAGTTGGATATTTGGTAGGTTATAATACCTATAAGAAACTATTAACTGTTTCCTTGTAATTGATAGATTGGGCATATTTGTTTAGAAAATGTAAAGAATGGCTTGATATATTATTGGACGATTCAGGAATTGTGCAATCAGGGATTCTATTATCTGGTAAAAAGGAGCTATAGCATGAAGAGCAATAGCAGGTTTAAGACGGGAAAAAAATCGTTGCTTCGATTTACGGCTCTGTTCATTAGCTTGGTCTTGTTGACGAGCTGCGGAATATTCAGCTCCGGCAGCAGCACGGCCGACCTTACGGAGAGCAAGGAGCTGGGTGAGCAAAAAATCGAGCGGCATACAGGAGAGAAGAGCAGGGTGATCTCATCCGTTTATACAGCCAGAAAGGAACTGAGCCTAACTTTTAATGGCATGGGAGATATGCAGACGATGGAGCGGCTGCTGAATGAGTTGGACAAGCATGGCATTAAAGCCACTTTTTTTCTTCCTGGGATTAGAGTGGCTGAGGAACCGGACATTGCCAAAAGCATTGTTGCCCGCGGCCATGAAATTGAGAACAACACGTTGAATCATTTGGATCTAACGGAGCTGGAGTATGAACAAATTTATAAGGAAATCCAGCTTAGCAACGAGGTTATTAAGAAAGAGACAGGGATATCACCTAAGTACATAAGAACGAAATCTGGCGATTATTCGGATGATATTCTTCTCGTTGCGGCCCAGCTCGGAATGGAGGGAGTGGTTAGCTATAATATTAACCCGAAGGATCGCGACATGAAGAATGCGAAAGAGATCGGCGATTATATAGCTAGATATATGTCGAGAGGCAGTGTGATTTCGCTGAATACGGACATTAATCCTGAAATTGTTCCGGCGATCCGATTTATAGCTGAATCGGCAGAAGAAATCGGCTACAAGCTGGTTACGCTAAGCGAGCTGGTCGAGAATGGAGGGGAACGCAAGCCCCTGGAGCAGATACCTGGCTACGACGCGGCCAAGCTGAATCGGGACTACAAAGGAACTGCCTACGAGCTTGTATACAAAGCCAATACGAGGAAGAAAGAAATTGCTCTTACTTTTGATGATTGGGCTACGGATAAGACGGTCACGCGAATTCTGGACATATTGGCCGAGCATGATGTCAAAGCTACATTTTTCCTAAGAGCACAGGGAGTGGAGCAAAATCCAAATCTGGCGAGAGCCATGATTGAAGAGGGGCATGATGTGGCCAACCATTCTTATGCCCATCAGGTCGTGACGACACTGACCCCCGAGCAATTGCAGGAGGATGTCGTCAAGGCTCACCAAGTCATTACGGAAGCGATCCAGGAGCAGCCGCTGATGCTGTATAGACCGCCGACAGGCGTGGTGGACGACGCCACTGCGGAAATTATCGCGGCTACGGGCTATCCGCAAATAGCGATGTACGATGTAACGACACTGGATTGGGACGTCAAGAACAGCGCCGATGATATCGTTAACGGCATTATGAAGAAGACACAGAACGGAAGCATCATTTTGCTGCATATCCTGGATGGCATTCATACGGGGGAGGCGCTGCCGACTGTGCTGGAACAGTTGAAGGAGCAAGGCTACACATTTGTAAAGATGAAAGATTTGATTAATTGAAGGAATCAATTTGACAGACGGGGATGGAGCTAATGGGATTATATGAGGAGATTGTTGGCCGGCGTGAGGGAATTGCCGTTGTTGGCTTGGGGTATGTCGGACTGCCTATAGCCGTTGCTTTTTCGAGGAAGACAAATGTGATTGGCTTTGACGTGAATACAAAGAAAATCGAAGGTTATTTGGCGGGGATCGATGCTACGGGCGATGTGGGGGATGAAGTAATTCAAGCGTGCGAAGTAGATTTCACCTCGGATGAAGAGAAGCTTCATGGAACTCGCTTCTTTCTAGTAGCTGTGCCGACTCCGATTCAAAGCGGTAATGTGCCGGATTTGAAGTACGTGCAGAGCGCCAGCCGGATTGTTGGGAAGAAGCTGACCAAGGGAGCCGTCGTCGTTTATGAATCTACGGTTTATCCAGGGGTTACCGAAGATGTATGCATTCCTATTTTGGAAGAGGAGTCGGGTCTCCGCTGCGGAGAAGACTTCAAGGTCGGCTATTCGCCTGAGCGGATCAATCCGGGGGATAAGGTGCATCGCCTGGAGAATATCGTGAAGATCGTATCCGGGATCGACGATGAAGCGCGGGAAGTGATTGCCCAGGTCTATGAGCTTGTCATAGAGGCTGGCGTGCATCGTGCGGAAAGTATCAAGGTTGCCGAGGCGGCGAAGGTGATCGAGAATGCGCAGCGAGACATTAATATCGCCTTTATGAATGAGCTGTCGATGGTGTTCCACCGTATGGGCATCGATACGAAGGCAGTGCTAGAGGCAGCGGGAACGAAGTGGAATTTTTTGCATTTCACCCCCGGTTTGGTAGGCGGGCATTGCATCGGCATAGATCCCTACTATTTGACTTATAAAGCAGAGGATACTGGGTACCATTCGAAAATCATCCTGGCCGGACGGCATATCAATGACAGCATGGGGGCTTATATTGCCGACAACATAATAAAAATATTGGTCAGATTACAACTCGATATCCGAAATACGAGAATCGGCCTGCTTGGCCTAGCCTTCAAGGAGAACTGCGCGGACATCCGGAACACGAAAGTTACGGACATCATCAACGAATTGAAGGACTACGGGGTTACTGCATTAGTCGCCGATCCTTTGGTAGATCCGCAGGAGGCCTACGAGGAATACGGCATCGAATTGTCCGAGATGTCCTCGTTTCGGGATCTGAATGTCGTTATCGTGGCGGTTCCGCACGCTCCATTCGCTGAAATGAGCTTGGAGGATTTCAATAGGATGTACAATGGTCAGCAGACAAAAGTTATGATCGACGTCAAAGGGATTTATTCCAAAGCGGAATATGAGCAGAACGGGGTTTATTATTGGAGGCTGTAGGAAAACCAATAAATGATTGGGGACGCAAATCGTGATTAAAAGGAAGAAGAAAAAGGTTGAAGAGGTACTGACTGTACCCAAGGCTGACAGACGTACACTGTCACATGTGCCCGATCCCGAACAGATTCGCGGACGGGTCGATCGAAGAGGGCTTCGGGATGAAGGCTTTATCCTAGACGATAATGACCTGGAATCCAGGGAAAAGCTGCGGCTGCTTAGTCTGAGATACATTGCAGACTTCGATGTCCTCCTTGTCCCGCAGGGCAAGAAGAAAAAAGATGGCATTAAAGCTCGGGCCATTGATATATCTTCGACGGGAATTTTGCTTGAAATGAGCTCTGAAGCAGGCAGGTTCGAGGTGGGGGAAAGTTATCAGCTTCGCTGCCAGATCCCGCCAGGGACGATGCCGGAAGGCTTTGAATCCTCTGTTAAAATCGATGCGGAGGTCGTTCGTTTATTTACTCAGCAGTCAGATGATGTTGAGAAGCAGCGGGTCGCCCTGCAGTTTATGCTGCCGTTGACAGACTATTTCCAGAAAAAACGCTGGGGCTATTCGATTTACATGGCAAGCGGGCTGATGTTCGTCGCTGTCGCTGTTATTATGCTGATGCGCGTGGAGAGTGTACTTTATTTTAAGTACAATCTCTGGCTGTATTTGTACAGCCTTATCGCAGCGATCTTTTTACTGAGTCGATATTTATTTGGTGCCTTTTACCGGGATGTGCCGGTCAATCCGGAATATACGCCGGGGGTAACGATCATCATTCCTTGCTTTAATGAAGCCGAGTGGATTCACCGGACGATATTAAGCTGCATTAATCAGGATTATCCGGTGGATAAACTGGAGGTGATCGTTGTCGATGACAAATCGACAGATCATTCTGCGGAGCAGATTCGAAAGACGATTGAGATGGTTCATAATGAGGCAGAACGCTACGCGACTAAGGAAAGATTGCAGATGGTCGTGCTTCCAGAGAACGGCGGCAAACGTGTTGCCCTTGTGAAGGGCGTGGAGATGGCCAAACATGATCTTGTCGTATTCGTCGATTCTGACAGCTTTCTGGAGCCGACAGCTATCAAGCATCTGGTACAGCCGTTTCAAGATCCGCGAATGGGCGGCGTCGCCGGCCGTACCGATGTCGAGAATAAATATACGAATTCGATCACGAAGCTGCAGACCGTTCGCTACTATATCGCCTTCCGCATTATGAAGGCTGCGGAGTCCTACTTTGACAGCGTGACCTGTTTATCGGGGCCGTTGTCCTGCTACCGCAAGGATCTTATTCTGGAGCATTCGGAAGCTTGGCTGAATCAGAAATTCCTCGGTCAGCCGGCGACCTTCGGGGATGACCGGAGCATGACGAACTTTATATTAAGGACACATCGCACTGCCTATCAGGATGCTGCGATTTGCTCGACGATCGTGCCGTCGAAAACGAGTGTGTTCCTCAAGCAGCAAATGCGCTGGAAGCGTTCATGGCTGCGCGAGTCGCTGCGGGCGTCAGGATTCATTTGGCGGAAAGAACCCTTTATGTCGCTGTTTTTCTATGTCGGAGTTGTTGTACCGATCGCCGCGCCGATCATCGTGCTTTATAACTTGGTTTATGTACCGCTTGCCTATCAGGTTTTTCCTGGCACATTCCTAATGGGCCTGCTTCTCATGGGATTATTGATGAGTCTCGCCCATTTAATGTTCCGCAGGAGCAGGCTGTGGGTGTATGGACTTGTCTTCTGCATCTTTTATGAGGCTGTACTGCTGTGGCAAATGCCGGTAGCCTGGGTGACGTTCTGGAAATCCACCTGGGGGACGAGAGAAACGCCGCAGGATATTGAAGCAAGAGAGAAAAGAGAAGCTAGAAAGCAAAAAAATAAAAATAGAATCGGATTGCCGTTCTAAAGCAATCGCCTAAAGATTCATAGAGTGAGGATGGCAGAAATGTTAAAGAAGAAGCGAAGTTCTGCCCTTGATTATCGCCGAAAAAACCGCAGGAAAGTGATAAAGACCATTGTGCAGAGTGCGATTTTGCTGGTCGTGGGCGTGCTGCTGGTCAATGCCTTGTTCGGAATTCGGAGATACGATGAGCCAGACAAATCCAGATGGAGCAACAAGGAAGGCTTTATCGCGATATCCTATTTCGGCGTCGGGCGTTCATCCACTCCAAAACTGGTGGCAAAAAGACAGCTCAATCAACAGCTTAAGGCACTATATGATCAAGGCTATGTGACGATATCACAGCAGGATGTTATGGATTTTTATTTGCATCATAAACCGCTGCCGGAGAAGGCGTTGTTTTTATCCTTTGAAGATGGGCGAAACGATTCCAGCCTGTTCTCCCAATCGCTGCTGGAGAAGTACAATTACAAAGCGACCTTCTTTTCTTACGCAAACAAGATGGGAAAGAGCGAGCGCAAATTTGTCCAGCCGAAAGAGATGCTGAAAATGATGAGATCAGGTTATTGGGAGCTTGGAACTAATGGAAATCGCCTGACGTATATAAATATTTTCGATCATAACGGCAGTTTTATCGGGATGAAGGATGAGAATGAGTTAACGAATAAAGAGCATATCGAATATTATAATCACTACCTGATGGATTTCATTCGAGACGAGAATATGATCCCTGCGGAGAATCGGGCAGAAATGGAAACGCGGATTCATAGTGATTATGAAGTGATGAAGGATGTTTATACGAACAAGTTAGGGTTCGTGCCCCAGGTGTATATGATCATGCACGCAAATGCTTTGAATAATGGCATGAATCCGCTTGTCGCTCATGCGAACAGCACGAATATTGAGCAGATGTTCAGCATCCACTTCAATCGGGAAGGGAAGGCGCTTAATACTTCTTCCGATGATGTATATGATTTAACGCGGGTGCAGGCAGCGCCATATTGGTACACCAATCATCTGCTGATGAAAATCCAGAAGGATACCGGCGAGAAAATGCAATTTATTCGTGGTGACGAGCAGCTCGCTAATCCTTGGGAGCTGGTTAGCGGGGCTGCGCAGTTTACGGATAATCGGATTATTCTGACATCGCCACCAGCGAGTCCAGGCATGCTGTATTTGAAGGATAGCGATAGCAGCGAGAATACTGTAATCTCTTATCAATTAGCCGGGAATGTGGTGGGCAAACAGTCGGTGTATGTCCGTTATGACAAACCAACCGAAGCCTTTTTACGGGTTGTCTTAGAGAATAATGAGCTGCATGTTGAGCAGAGAAAATCTGGCCGCAAGGAGATAGAGCGTGTATTCTCCAGTCAATTGCAGCCGATCTCTTGGAGTGAAGAGGATCTAGCCTTCGATAAGGCATCGGTTTATACGAAAGAGCAAATTGTAGCGGAGGCCGGGCCGAAGGAAGAGGAATACCCGATCAACATTCAGCAGACTAGGCAGCTGCGGGTGGAGCTGCAAGGGAATCTGCTGACGATTACGGTAGATGGTGATCGAATTGCTGACAGGAAGGCAATTGATGGTTTGGTTGAGAGCGGAGGCATTGCTCTGGAAGCGGAATACAGCATGCAGAACAAGAAGGATGATATCTATGACGCCGTGTTCGAGGACTTCGAAATCGCGCTGATGTCGAAGGAGGAGGGCAAGCCCGACGTGGTGTTCAGCAATAAAATCACAGGATTTCAAGGGATCATTCATGGCTTTAAAAAAGGGTTGGACGCCTCCATAAACTGGGTGATGGACACCTTCTAAATAGCGGAATAAGAAAGAAGAGAAAGGTGTCTGAAAACAGATGACTAGCAGATGGTTATATGCTGTGGCGGCTGTAGTGATAGTTGTTATCGCGGGAATTCTTTGGCTTGGCAGGCAGGAGAATGAGCAGCAAACGATCCAGGCTGTTAACGTGGAGCCTGAAATGGAATTGTCTGCGTGGGTGGTCGATTGGAAGTGGGAATCAGGCGTAGACGACTTAGGGCAAATCGGGAAGCAGCTTGATCGACTGCAGGCCTTTGCCGCTTACTTCGATAGTGAAAATCGTCTATATTTCACTGAGGAGATGCATGAGGCGCTGCCGCGTATATTTGAAACAGCGCGGAAAGGCGGTGTGCAGTATGTGGATTTGACGATCGTCAATGATCGTTGGAACCCGGATGGGACAGCTGTGCAGAAAGATCCTGGCATTGTTTCGCGTATTCTGGCTTCAAGGGAGAGTCAGGAAAAGCATATCGCGGAAATTATCGACATCGTGGAACGGTACGGCTTTGACGGGGTCGAGATGGATTATGAGAAGATCGGCGAGGCGGATTGGGAGAAGCTCTGCATATTTTACAAAGAGCTGCATGAACGCCTGCAGGCCAAAGGGAAGACGCTGCGCATCATACTGGAGCCGCGAACGCCCATCGAGCGCTTGCCTTTGCCGGAAGGGCCGGTGTATGTCATGATGGCGTATAACCTGTTCGGCAGCCATAGCGGCCCCGGGCCGAAGGCGGATCATGCCTTCATAGCGAAGCTGGCTTCCCGCATGGAGGTGCTGCCCGGCGAAGCGGCGATCGCTTTGTCGGTTGGCGGCTTTGACTGGGCGGGTAATGGGAAAGTAACTTCTTTGACGGAGAAGCAGGCGGCGGAGCTTTTGCACCGGAATAATATAGCCGTACCCCTGCGGGATAAGGCTAGCGGAAGCGTGTATTTCACTTACAAAGATGAAGATGGCCAAAAGCATACCGTCTGGTATGCGGATGGTGAGACGATATCGCAGTGGATCGATACAGCGAGACAGGCAGGGTATCATCAAATTGTTTTATGGAGATTAGGTGAATTCGAGCAGGTTACACTCAACAAGCTAAAGAATTTGTAAGCCTCCCTATTGTTCTAAGACAAGCGATTAACGAAAGCTGCAGGAGTTTAAGTCCGCTTGTTACATGATAGTCTTATGCAGATCGTTATTCGCTGTTCCATTTTTAATTTTATTTTCAGGTTACGGTAATGTGGCATTAAGGAAGGGGAGGTACGATAGATATACTCCCTTTTCTTATATAAAGGAACCCATCCCGCTAAGCGGGATGGGTTCTATGCTGTTTGAGGGCTATTGAATTATTTCAAATCTTCAATGGAATTGGCTTCGACATATGCCGGAACGACAAGCCCGGTCCGTACTCCGGTCATATTGGCGCCAAGATCCTCCAGTTGATCCTTGTATTTATCCCAGTAATCGGCATGAGTCAGCGGCAGCCAAGCCGCAGCCGTCGCATCCACATCACCGCTGGCTACACCCGTCCACATTGGGCCAGCTTCTACCTGCAGAGCTTCAACTTTATATCCAAGGTGATTCTCGAGGACATATTGCAGCAAATTCGTGCTGGCGATCTCCGAATCCCAGGCTACATAGCTAAGCTTAATCTTATCCCCGCTAACTGGCGCCAGGTCGGCAGTCCATGCATCTATGCGATCGCTATGGCTTTCTGCCCAAGCTTTAGCTGCTTCCGCAGGATCCTGCCCGTCCTGAATGGCAGTCATAATTTCGCCCATCTCGTCGGAAGTCCATTCGAAGCGATCCAGAAACTCATAAGCTACCGGATGATCTTCCTTTAGGCCTTGACGTACGACAGTATGAATTTCTTCGGCTTCTCCGTATACGTTTTTGGGATCTTCCAAGTATTTCAGATCATACTTGGCGAACATCCAGTGCGGAGTCCAGCCCGTGATAATGATTGGCTGCTCGGATTTAACAGCCTTAGCCAGCGTAGCTGTCATCGCTGCTCCAGAGCCTTCAATCAGCGTCCAGTCGGAAAGACCATACTCTTCGATCGCAGCGCTGGTTGCTTTCATGATACCGGCACCGGGATCAATCCCGATGATTTCATGCTTCACTTGATCTCCCAAAGATTTGCCTCCGGTATTGCCGCTTGCATTGCCAGCGTTTCCGCCGGTAGTTCCTCCGTTGCCTGAGTTGCCGCAAGCCGACAACATCAGTACAGCCACTAGACTTAGCACTATAAATAAACCTGACTTTTTCTTCATCAATTAAGCACCTCTTTTTTTGGATTTAAATAAATTCTGTGTAAAACGATCCAGCACAATGGCAAGTACGACGACTGCGAGCCCGGCTTCAAAGCCCTGGCCGATCTTGAGCTGGGTTACCGCACGGTATACCGTAGCCCCAATCCCTTGCGCCCCGATCATCGAAGCAATGACGACCATTGATAGGGACAGCATGATGGTTTGATTGATGCCGGCCATCATTGTAGGCATTGCCAAGGGCAGTTCCACTTTAAATAGTTTCTGCCATGAGGTCGACCCGAAGGCATCGGCCGCTTCCGTAAGCTCGCCGGATACCTGCTTGATGCCGAGATAGGTCAAGCGAATCGTAGGCGGAATTGCAAAAATGACGGAAGCAATTACTCCTGGCACCACTCCGAGACTAAAGAAGGTAACGGCAGGCAGGAGATATACGAATGCAGGCATGGTTTGCATGAAATCAAGCAAAGGTGAAATAATGCGGTGAGTAGTTCGGCTATAGGCGCTCCATATTCCGATAGGGATGCCCAAGACCACTGAAATAATGCCGGAAGTGACTACGAGGCCTAACGTATTCATCGTTTCCGTCCAATAGCCGAGATTGTCGATCAGCAGGAAACCAATCACCGTAAATAGCGTGAGCGGCACTTTACCGATCAGGTAGGCCAATATACCGAAGATAGCGATGAATAGAAGTGGGTGAGGCAAGAGAAACAACCATGAGAAGAACTCTACGACACTTTCAATGATCTTGGACAGCCCTTCAAAAAAGCCCCCAAGGTTCGACTCCATCCAATCAACGATAAATTCGATCCAATCCGCGAGAGGTATTTTAGGAATGAAGTTCATGCTGCTTCACCTCCATATCGCGCATATCACCTGCAAGTGCGCCTAACACAGCGCCCCGCACAATTACCCCTAGTAACCGTCTTTGCTCATCGACGACGGCCAGCGGCACTTTAGCCGAACTGGTAGCTTCAAATAAATCGCTCAGCACGGTATCCGGGGATACTTGCGGACTATCACTTATCAGAATATCCGATAATGTTTTTCCTGACTTATTCGCTTCAGACGCATCTTCTGCCGTAATGACGCCAAGCAAGCGCATAGAACGATCGATCACGAAGAGGTTCGATATTCCCCGTTCCCGCATTAGCTGCAGGGCAACCCGAGGGCCGCGATCCAGCGTAATGGTCTCAGGTCTTCGCATGACATGCGAGGCGGTCAGTACCTTCGAGAGATCCACATCCTCGATAAATCGTTCGACGTAACCGTTAGCTGGTTGAGTAAGCATTTCTTCAGGCGTGCCAATTTGAATGAGCGAGCCATCTTTCATCAAGGCAATCCGATCTCCGATCCGCAGCGCCTCGTCGAGGTCGTGCGTAATAAAAACGATCGTCTTTTTCATGCGATCCTGCAGTTCAATCAGCTCATCTTGCATATCCCGGCGAATTAACGGATCGAGCGCGCTGAACGCCTCATCCATCAGCAGCACCTCTGGGTCATTCGCCAAGGCTCTCGCGAGGCCGACTCTTTGCTGCATGCCGCCGCTAAGCTCATCCGGCATTTTATCGCCCCAGCCCTTCAGGCCGACAAGCTCCAGAGCACGCTCTGCTTTTTCCTTTCGAGCATGAGCATCGATCTTTTGTATTTCTAAGCCATACTCGACATTTTGCAGTACCGTCCGGTGAGGAAACAGAGCAAATTTCTGAAATACCATACTGATGCTTTTTTGACGTATTTTTCTCAGCTCGGCTTTGTTCATTTTCAGCAGGTCCTGGCCGTGAATGAGAATTTGACCTGAAGTAGGCTCGATCAGTCGGTTCAGCATCCGCACGAGTGTCGATTTGCCGCTTCCTGACAGTCCCATAATAACGAAAATTTCCCCCTGACGGATGTCCAGGCTGACCCGATTCACGCCAACGGTTATACCTCGATCAGCCAATTGTTCCTTCGTTTGCCCCTGTTCGAGCAGTTGAAGTCCCTGTTCCGTATTGGAACCAAACAACTTAGTAACTTGCTTTACTTCTAAAATGGGATCCTCCAAACTATCCACTCCTTTTCTAATGAATTTCCAAGGCTGCACGGGCCTGTAGCCTCACATGGTACTTAGTCTAACAAAAAAAGGGGAATCTAAACAACCGTTAATACGGTTCATATAGAATGTACAGAAAAAACTGTACAGGGTGAACAGCACATATCCTGCCTTATCCTTAGAAATGCTCGATAAGCCTCTGCTTTACTTTTAATGCTCCTTTTTTTAAGATATAGGAAGTATCTTGATAGGAGGTTGCAAGCATGAGCTTGGACCAGCTTACACCAGAGCAGCAGGCGGATCTAATGAAAGTGCGGAAGCGCGTTATTGAGGCCATTGGCAGAAACATGGATTTGTACGGAATTTCGTTATCGACAGGTCATCTTTACGGTCTGCTTTTTTTTGCGGATAAACCGATGACCCTGGATGAAATGGGTCTGGAGATGAAGATGAGTAAGACAAGCATGAGTACAGGTGTACGAACTTTGCTTGATCTTAAAATGGTAAACAAAGTGTGGGAGAAGGGCTCTCGCAAAGATCTATATGAGGTAGAGTACGATTGGCATCAGACGTTTACGGATTATTTTGCGATCAAGTGGAGAAAAGCGGTGGAATCCAACATCCTCATCCTGCGGAGGTCGATCGAGGAGATGAGTAGATGGCTTGCCACTGAACCGGAGGGGGCCATAGCGCCTGTTCTTCAGGAGGACTGTAGGAAAATGGGCGAGGCCGTGAAATATTACGAGTGGCTTGACCGTTTAATCGATGCGATGGAAAGCGGCGAAATATATCAGCTTGTTCCCAAAGAGTAACTTAATAGTGGCGCCTGCGTAATAACAAAGAACCGCCGAACCTATTATCGTTTGATCGATAATGGTTGGCGGTTTTTTTGGTGGTTGCCTTAATATATGCCAATGTCATCCAGCATGATCTTGCCCGGCCCTCCGGAGAAATAAAAGGTGATTCGTTGGAGGGAAGATAAATCCAGCTGGGGGTTGACCTTGGTGAATTCGGACAAAGGCAGCATTACCGTTTGAAATACCGCCTCCTGTGGATGCTTGTACTTGCCGTCGGATAGACGCTTTTCCAGCCAAGGATGAATCGTGAAGGCGACATCTGGCGGAGGATCAACCGTCCAAAAGTCGGCCAGCGCTATTCGGGCTGAGGTTCCATTTTTACTCTGCAATTCTATTTCTGTCCGCAGCTCCGTTGAAGCAAGATCCGGTTCGGCCAGCTCAAAGCTTCGATTAGATAAGGAAAAAGAGAGGGTATTCGGTTGCTCGAGCATTGATTTAGGTATGAAGGAATCATCCCATAATAAGGAATATGAGGCCTTGTTGTCATTGTTCCCCTGCCATTCCAAGGTGACGCCCCGGCTTCCTTTATTTGTCTGTTTGCGATTTTTGACCTCTTCTTCCACCCATGTTAAATTAGTTCCCTGCGCAGAGCCGCCGTTTGGAAGCGTCACTCGATTTAAATCCTCATCAAACCAAGCTAATTTATTGAAATCGGCATTCTCAAAACGATTGAAATAGGCAGTCCCCGTCGGAAGCCAATGAAGGCCAGTTCTATAATCCTGAAATAGCGGCATGTAGCTCTCATTTCCATGGAGCGTGGTCTCCAGAAATGCAGAAACGTAAACTCTAGCAATATCCCGCTGCTCTTGCGCACCAATGATCGCCTGCCGGCTGAGAAATATTCCCTTCGGATAGCTGATATCGCGAAAGCCCCATTCTGTGTTGAATTGACTGTGGTTGGCGTCGGCAATATATATAGAAGATTTGAAATGGGAAGACGATTTTGTAAATGACGTTCGCATATACTGCCTGTCTCCATCAAAATCAATAACGTCCGCGTCTCGAGCCCCTTGGATAGCTAAATAGCTGACGTCCTTAATGCGCGCCAGTCCCCCGTCCACCTTTTTGTCCGTCGGGGAAATGGCTATGACAGCTTGAATTTGATAACGCTCCAGATTGCCTAGCGTCTCGTCTTGGCTGAACCAGCGTTCGGCATCTTTCGTCATGGCTACTGCTTGGCCGCCTCTAGAATGTCCGATTAGTGCGATGCTATTTAAATCAACCTTATTATAAAAAGGAGTATCCGGCTCACCTGCGAACTCGTCGATTTGCTGCAGATGCTTGAGCAGAAGCCAGGCTCGAACTTTCATATCATTGTCCGGAATCCCTGACCATACGGAATAATTTAGAAAGTTTTCGTCGACCGATACCGTAATAAATCCCCGGCTGGCTAGCAGCTCGCCTAAATAGCCATAGCCTTCATCCGAGAAATCCTCCATAAGGTGATTACCATGAACGATGAGCACCAGCGGAAAGGGGCCGGAGCCTTCGGGCATCCATACTCTCCCGTTTAGGGGTAGCGAGCTCTGATCAAATCCCCAATAGCGTGATCGAAATGCAGGCCATTTCTCAATATATTCGGAGGCATCTACCGAAGTTGAAATAAGATCAGTTCGTTTGCCGTATTCGGATCTCCAATAATCGCTCCCGTTCCCATAATCAAATTGAATATAGTTGAGTTCTCCTGGTTTGGACGGATTAGCTGCCTGAATAGGAGATACGTTGTTCGTTGCGATAGAGTGTGCTGCTGGGCTATCCATGGGCCATACGGCTGCAGTAACACATACTATTCCAAGCAGAGCGGTCATATAGAATAGCAACTGCCTGTTGAAGCGGCCGCGAAGCAGTCCGGCGCCAATCCCTGCCAGAATACCCAGAAGAGTCAGCACACCGGCAGTGATAGCAGAGATTGCGGTATCATGATCCTGCCAAAAAATAAAGAAAATTGCAGCTAACGTGTACAAGACGGCTCCTGCATACAACCTGGGAACCCGCAAGCCGATCAGCGCTAGAAGCAAGGCAATCAGATGGACGGCGATAAACAGCCCTGTCGTCCCTAGGGAAATAAATATAATAATGTCCGTTAATGCGCCGAGTCCAGTAGGCATGCCCAGCGCAGCCAGTGCGAATACAAACATCGCTGCCCCCCAAGGGCCAGCCATAGCGATGCGCCAAAACAAAGTATCATAACGATATGTTTGGCGAATTCTATGACGAAAACGCGTCCGCAACCGAGGCTTGAGCGGAATATATTCAGTTTGAAGCTGCTGAAGTTCCATGTTTTCTCCCACCCTTGACCGAGCTTCGCTGCCGAAGAGGCCAAATCCTTTCTTGGATTCATCTCTCCTGCAAAGGATCGAAGCCGGCTATTGATCTATATTTATTGTAACATGCTTCGAGCATCTGGAAAGGTGGTCAGCACTTGATCAAGCGTATTCATCTCGTTTTCCGAAATATGTAATAAAGGGCTACATACGAAAAAGCCCCTTAGGCTTTACGATGGATAAGCAGAAATTATCCAAAGGTAGCCTAAAAGGGGCCGAATCAAGATTTTATCAGTTATTAAGACCTACTTCAAAAGCCATAGTGCTGGAACATTCGTTGGCTCCCAGCCTTCCAGGGAAGTATGAGGCTGACGGCATTCATATACGGAGCCGTTGTAAGTTACCAGCGTCCCTGCCGTGTAAGCCGTATTTGCCGCCCATGGCTCGGCCGCAGGAGCTTCCGCCGTCGTAGCGTTGACGGAATTACTCGCTGCAGACTCGTTGCCAGCAGCATCAAAAGCGCGAACAGTAAATGTGTAACTTGAATCTGCGCTTAATCCGATAACGACATGCTCAGTAGTTGTACCGGAAACTGTCGCTGCCAAAGTAGTGCCGTTATAAATGTGATAGCCTGCTACACCCACGTTATCCGTCGATGGGTTCCACATTAGGGAGACGCTTGAGGAGGTAGGACTCCCCATGACATGCAGATTGCCGGGAGCCGTAGGCGCTTCGGTATCCACAATGACCCCTTCTGTCGTTACAGTAACTGGATTGCTGGCATTCGACAGGTTGCCAGCTGCGTCTTTGGCTTTCACGGTGAAGGTATAAGAAGTGTTCGCGGTTAATCCGGTAACGGTATAGTTCAAAGCAGAGCTTGGAACCGTTGCGGCAAGCGCGCTTCCGTTGTAAATTTGATACCCGGTAACGCCAACGTTATCCGTAGAAGCATTCCAAGCCAAGGACACGCTCGTGGAAGTGGCTCCAGGAGAAGTCAGAGCTCCAGGTGCGCTTGGAGCAATCGTATCGGTAGGAGGATTGCTGCCGCCAAAATTGACATCAATGACATTGTAGAAGGCATTCGCGGTATCAGCAACTTCCCAAACTGCCAGAATGACATGGTATCCGCTGCGCTGCGGAACGTTGCAGGTATTTGAATATTCGAATGGAGGACGGGCACCGCCATAGTCTACGGAGCAGAAAGGAGTCAGATCAAAGGAGTTTCTGGAAAGAGGAGCATTCGGATCCCAGTTTTCTTTCGTAATGTAGTATTTCCAGCTGGCGGTTGCATGAGCAGCCGTAAGCTTCCAAGTGAACGTATTCGTTCCCGAGTTCATGTTCACCTTCGCCCAGCGTGTAGCGGATTGCTCATCCAATTTAGGGAAAGCTCCGCCTGCGCTGGCAATTTTGCCGTCAGCAGGTCCTGCCTGAGGGAATCCTTTGGGTGCTTCTAAGCTCTGAGGCTCATAAACAATGGCCCCGCAGTCCGTATTTTGTCCATTCTTACATAAAGCTGCTCGGCTACCGGGACTTTCTACATAACCATGTGCCGATGCTTGTTCGGCAAACAAAATCATAATAAAAGATAAAATAACTATTACGCCCAAAGAAGTAATCGCTTTCAAAACGGCTGAGTGTGAAATTCGAATTGCTGACATTACGTTAACCCCTTTCTCAATATGAGTGATACTGTCTGTACAACTTTGCTTTATCAAGGTTGACAATGCGGGACTTCCTCCTTATACAATGAGTTAGGTCTTGTTTACTAATATCACCTCCCTGCAAATTTGATTTTATATAAACTCTAGTCCAAGATACTGTTCCAAGGAGCTCCAGTTTGCAACAGTCTTTGACAGAGTTCATACCTCGTTTATGAGACAAACAATGACGAGAATCGGCAAAAATCAACAAAAAATAGGGTGGTCAATAATGGATTAAATGACGAATATAAACAATTATTACAAATCGTTAACAAATTTAAGTAACATAGTAACGCCCGTTTTGCTGCTCGTCAAGCCTATTTTTTTTGAGAAATTTTTGGTATATCATACAAAACCCATATTTATCAAGACGCGAACCGATGACAGGAGGTAAAAAAAATGAAGCCGTCAACCACTTCCATTCAGCGAGATCAGATCACCTTGCCGCCTCAATTTGCCTTGCACGTCTCCAGAACAGAAGGGGTGTCCCCGTTGTTTCAGAGACTTCATTGGCATCGGGCACTTGAGATCAATTGGATCACCCGCGGCAGCGGAATTTATGTGATCAATGGGCAGGAGTACCCGTTCAGCGCGGGCGATATATTCCTGATCAACTCGGAGGATCTGCATCGTGCTTACGAAGGGAATGACTTGGAGATGGTCATCCTGATGATGGAGCCGTCTTTGCTGGCTACTGAGCAAAGGTATGATCCGGAAATTTTGCTCCCCTTTCGGGATACGGGGTCTAATTTTTCGAATCATATTTCCCATGATCAGCCGGGAAGCAGCAGGCTTGCAAATTACATCGAGCAAATCGATGCCGAATTTGCAGCGCAAAGGCGATCGCATCCCTCAATCATTCGCGGATTATTGCTGCTGCTCCTAGGCGAAATTAACCGCAGCTTCAGGCGTGAGGCCGCAGGCTCAAACGGAAAGCGAGGCCGAAGCTTGGGCACTGGCCATTCCCATTCCGGCAAAAGACAGCTGGAGCAGATGAGAGCAGTCATTTTGGCGATGGAAACCGAAATCTCCCTTCCGTGGACATTGAAAAGGCTGGCCGATATCGCGCATTTGAGCCCGTCTCGCTTCAGCGCGCTGTTCAATCAGGTTGTTGGGACATCGCCGTTACACTATTTGGTTCAGCTTCGGCTTGATTATGCGGTCGAATTGCTGGAGCAGGGAGAACTGAGCGTGCTGGAAATCGCTCAGCAATGCGGATTCCGCAATCTCTCGAACTTTAATCGGCTGTTCTTGAATTATTTAGGCATGACGCCAACAGCGATGAGGAAGCGGCTGCATGGGGAGTATGAGTATAAATCATCTGTTAACACTCCTGAAAAGTAAGATCGTATTAATTTAGAGGCTGATAATAGAAGAATTCGTCAGGTTATCTTTGTATTCTAAAGAAGAAGGAGAGATGACCTATGAACTTCTATTTGGGTGTCGACGCTGGCGGCAGTAAGACATACAGCCTCATCGTCAACGAGAAGGGCGAGACACTCGGTCGCGGTGTAAGCGGCAATGGAAATCATCAAACCAATCCCAGGCATGCGGAGAATAATATTGCTTCGGCTTGTCACCAGGCTCTTCGGGAAGCCGGGTTGTCCAAGGATAGCATTACTTATGCATACTTTGGGCTGGCCGGAGCGGATCGCGAACCGGATTACGAGGTGCTGCGTCCGATGATTCGAAGATTGGAGTTTCCGGAGTATTCTATCGCCTGCGATACGATGATTGCTATGCGCTCAGGTACGGCTCGGCCTTATGGGGCAGTCGTCATTAGCGGCACGGGATTTAACGCTGCCGCCCGCAACCAAGCCGGAGAAGAAGTGCAATACGGTGGATTCGGATATATTTATGGCGACGGTCAAGGCTCGGGGAGGGACTTGGCGAATTTTGCATTCCGCTCAGCGGTTCGTGCCTGGGATTTACGAGGTGAACCTACGGTTCTTCACGATCTTGTACTCGGAGCCAGCGGGTTTCAAAGTGTGCCGCAAATGATAGATGCCGCTCTGGATCAAGGCTATACCCCTCCGCTAACATTGGCTGAACTTGTGTTTGAAGCTGCTGAGCAAGGCGATCAAGTAGCCGCCCGTTACTTGGCGGAGCAGGGCAGCGAGCTGGGAAATGCGGCTGCAGCTCTGATACGCAGGCTGGGCATGGAGGAGGATGAATTTGACGTCGTCCTCGGCGGAAGCATACTGTCCAAGAGCCGGAGCACGATTATGACCGATGCGCTGGGCGAGACGGTCAGATTGACTGCTCCACGGGCGAAGGTTGCACGCATTGCAATGGAGCCGGTCGCTGGCGCAGTATTAAGTGCCATGGACGTAAAGGGACGCGTGGCCGATGAGGAAATCATGAGCCGTATGCGCAGCGCAAGCTTTAGCGATTTGAAGGGAGAGGTTAGAGATGAGCGATAAACGTGGTCTCAAAATAGCTGTAATCGGCGGGGGCTCCTCGTATACCCCTGAACTGTTGGAGGGGCTGATTAACGGATATGCTGAAATGCCGATAGCTGAAATTTGGCTGGTCGATATCGAGGCCGGGAAACAGAAGCTGGATATCGTAGGCAATCTTGCCAAGCGAATGGTTCGTAGAGCAGGGCTGCCTATTCAAGTGAATCTGACCTTAGACCGGAGAGAAGCGATTAAGAATGCTGATTTCGTATCGACTCAAATGCGCGTTGGGATGCTGGAAGCCAGGAAGCATGATGAGCATATTCCGATTTGCCACGGAGTTATTGGTCAAGAAACGACGGGGCCAGGGGGCATGTTCAAGGCGCTGCGCACCATCCCTGTCATTTTGGATATTTGCCGTGATATTGAAGAGCTGGCACCCGACGCCTGGATGCTTAACTTTACGAATCCCGCGGGCATGATCACCGAGGCCGTGAATAAATATTCGCGCGTCAAAACGATCGGTCTGTGCAATTCGCCGATTAACTTCAAAAAATCTCTGGCTTCAGCTTATGATGTTCCAGAGGACAAGGTACTGCCGGAATTCGTCGGAATCAATCATCTGCATTGGGTAACCTCGGCCTTGGTAGATGGTCAGGAGGTTCTCCCTGAGCTGCTCGCTGGAGAAGGCGGAGAATATACGGCATCAAATGTTCCAACCTTTGGTTGGGATCCTGAATTTCTGCAATCACTGGGGGCTGTGCCGACCTACTACCTCAAATATTTTTATATGCAAAACGAGATGTTTGCGGAAATGAAGGAATCGCTGGAGCAGAATGGTACCAGGGCCGATATTGTCAGCCAGGTGGAGAAGGAGCTGTTCGAGCTCTACCAGGATGAGACGCTGGAGGAGAAGCCGAAGCAGTTGGAGCAGCGGGGCGGAGCTTATTATTCCGAAGCGGCTGTAAAGCTGATGCAGTCTCTGTATCTCGGCCGCAATGATATTCAGACCTTGAATGTGGCTAATAACGGAATTTATGACTTTTTGCCCAAGGATGCCTCCATTGAGGTGAACTGTGTCGTTACCTCTGGCGGGCCTGTTCCGCTCGTGCCCGGACGTGTACCTTCACATATCAAAGGTCTGCTGCATGCGGTGAAGACGTATGAGAGCCTAGCGATTAAGGCTGCGGTTAGCGGTGATCGCGCGTTGGCGCTTCAAGCTCTGGCTCATCATCCGCTCGTACCTTCCGTTTCGACGGCAAAGGTGATTTTGGATGAGTTGCTGGAAGCACATCGTGAGTATCTTCCGAATTTTTTCGCATAAAGCGCTCTTCGGCCTTGTAGACCAGGTGCTGTCCCAAAATCATCCATGATGATCGGGGCAGCCCTTTTTATATCCTGCGGGCCAGCATTTTTTTATGCGACCTGTCCTCCTCTCCTGTTTTCCTCTGGCTCTGATGCAAGAGACGGTGATTTCTATCAGATTTAGTTGATTAGGCAAGTAGTTAATCTGCGCCATCTTTTTTAAGATAGGAAGTAAGGATAACTTCAGTGACGTTGGAAAACGGAGTAGGAGGGAATACATATGTCACAGCTTTCCATCGAGAAAAGCATGCAGCCAAGCCCACAGCAAAAGAAAAAAGATAGTGGGTTAATACGCTTTTTCAAACAATGGGATTTGCAATTAATGGTCATCCCAGCTTTAGCGCTAATATTTGTCTTTTCGTACATTCCGATGTACGGAATTATAATCGCTTTTCAGGATTATAAGATTGGCAGCAGCTTCTCGAGCAGCCCTTGGGTGGGATTGAAGCATTTCAGTTATTTTTTTAGCTCACCGGAATTCGGACTGGTGATGCGCAATACAATCATTATCAGCTTTCTTAAATTCCTTGTTGGATTTCCGGCGCCAGTCATCCTGGCTTTGATGCTGAACGAAGTCCGGAAGATGACTTTTAAGAGAGTAGTCCAATCGGTAACTTATTTGCCGTACTTTATGTCTTGGGTTATTGTTGGCGGTCTGGTGAGCTCCTTGTTGTCCGTAGACAGCGGTGCGATAAATATGCTCCTGGAGCGATTGAACTTAATCACCCAGCCGATTAATTTCTTGTCCTTGCCCGAATACTTCTGGGGAATTCTCGTAACTACAAACGTGTGGAAGGAGATTGGTTTCGGCTCGATCGTTTACCTGGCGGCGATTGCAGGGGTTGATCCGCATACTTATGAGGCGGCGTCGATCGATGGGGCCAGCCGATTTAAACAAATTTATTTGATAACGCTTCCTTCAATCATGCCCGTCGTTACGATCTTCATGATTTTGGCGATCGGCAATCTGCTCAGTGCAGGCTTTGAAGATATTCTGATTCTTGCTGCGAATCCGGCAATTAGGGACGTCTCCGATGTTATCGATACGTATGTTGTCCGGATAGGGATTGAAAACTACCGTTATTCTTATGCTACAGCGGTAGGCCTGTTCAAATCAGTGGTCAGTGTTGGACTTTTGACTTTGGCTAACTTAGTAGCTAGAAGATCTGGAAATAGCCTGTGGTAATCTTGACACAATTGGAGGAATGCGGAAATGGTGCGTGACAGCTTTAGCGATCGAATCATGGTTATTATCGTTTATATTCTATTGTCTTTGCTGGCAATTTCAACTTTGTATCCATTCTTGAATGCTCTGGCAATTTCCTTTAACGAAGGAATGGATACTTCAAGAGGCGGAATTACACTTTGGCCCAGAGTTTTCACATTAGAGAACTATGGTGTTGTGTTTAAAGATGAAAGGCTGATTAATGGGTTTGTTATCTCAGTCCTTCGTACAGTGATCGGTACGTTTTCATCGATATTGTGTACAGCCATCTTTGCATACGGTATGTCGAAAAGGGAACTGATCGGGCGTAAATATTACATGATTATGTGTATTATTACGATGTACTTCGGGGGGGGCTTGATTCCTACATTCCTGCTCATTCGTAATCTTGGACTGATGAATTCCTTCTGGGTATTTATCATACCTTCCTTGATTGGCGTCTGGAATATGATTATATTCCGTACTTTTTTCCAGGGGCTTCCATCAGGTCTTGAGGAGTCGGCTAAAATAGATGGTTGCGGGAACTGGGGTACTTTTTTCCGTATCGTAATACCGCTGTCAGGTCCGGTCATTGCGACTTTATCCCTGTTCGCAGCGGTAGCACATTGGAATGAATGGTTCTTGGCGGGGATTTATATTTCGGACGTGGATAAATATCCGATACAGACGATCCTTCGGCAGATTCTACTTTCAAATATTGTAACTAGTCAGGGAGGAATGGACTCTGCGGCTTTGGCGCATATGGATAGGGTGAAAACGGTTACGAGTAAGTCGTTGTCTATGGCAACGATGATGGTAGCTACACTTCCGATTATTACGGTGTACCCATTTGTACAGAGGCATTTCGTTAAAGGGGTTCTTGTTGGTTCACTGAAAGAGTAGATCGAGTAAGGCTATTTCGTAGGATTGAGTTTAGAGCATATCGCTTTAAACATAAATAAGAAATTGAAAGGGGAAAGCAGCAGGATGAAAAAAAGAAATTGGTTAGTCAGTATCTTGTCTGTGGTAATGATCTTTTCACTCATGGTGGGTTGCTCATCCGGTAATGGCGGAAACAAAACAGCCGCACCGAGCAACAATGGGGGAGAACAGCAAGGGGAAGAAACGCCTCAGGAGTCAGACCTGTATCAGCTTGGCAAAGAGCCTCTTGAAATCTCTATCTTCGGTAACTACGATTGGTATAACATGCCGAAGTGGGGAGCAGATCCCATGACAAAATGGGTTCAAGACAACAAGAAGATTACAGTTATTGAAACTCCGAACGGCGGTAATGCAGCTCAGAAGCTCAATACGATGATTGCTTCCGGTGAGATGCCGGACATTGTCTGGGGAGAGCGCGGTGCAGACGTAGAGCGTCTTCGGGAAGCTGGGCTTCTTGTGCCGCTCGACGACTATCTGGAAAAATACCCGAACTTGAAGAAATGGCTTGACCCTGTAGCATTGAATATGCTGCGTTCACCAGACGGGAAGCTGTATCAATTCCCGAACTGGTATACGAACCGTCCGAACGGAAATGCGGGCTGGGTAGTAAATAAGAAAATTTACGAGGAGCTAGGTTCTCCTAAGCTTGAGACAACTGACGATCTGTACAGCTATTTGAAAATGGTTAAAGAAAAATATCCGAACGTCATTCCATTGGAAACAGACTTGGCCGCGGAGGGACATGGTCTTAGCCAAATTTACTCCGCATTTAAGGAAAACAATTTAAGTGCTGAAAGATATTATGCTGTTCCAGTCGGCGACAAGATGGAATCGATCTATACAGATGAGGCATTCCGTGAATCGGTTGTCTACACTGCTAAATTGTTCCGCGAAGGTCTGATCACACAAGATGCAATGACTCAAACTCGTGATCAGGTTCAAGAAAAGCTTACATCCGGCCGCGTAGCTGTGTATGCTTCCGGGAATCCTACGGTATTTGCGATGGAAGCTGATGTAGCACTAAGAAAGAAAGATCCAAACGATGGTTATTTCATGATTTGGCCGATCCATAAAGAAGGTCTGGACAAAAACAAAATTTTCCCAGGTACTTATAATAAATTAGGCTGGAACGCTGCGGTAATTACAACTAGCGCGAAGGATCCTGAAGCTGTATTTGCTTTCCTTGACTGGTGGACTGGACCTGAAGGTATGGTCTTGCAATACTACGATGTTGAGGGAGAGTTCTGGCAAGGATGGCAAGAGGATGGAATTACGCCGATATTTACAGAAAAATATGTAACGGAAAGAGACAAACTTGCTGAGCATCAGAAAGCGACTGATCCTTTCCAGTGGGTGGGTAATACAGTATACTTAGATGATATGAAGGGGAAATATGAAGAGACTCTAAATGAAGAGGATCGCAACTGGGCCACTTACTGGCAATATAAAATTACTTGGAAAACACAAGGCGACTATACGGAGTTTGTAAATATGCATCCGATGCCGGAAACCGAGGAAGGCATTGCATTCCAGCGGGTTAAGGATATCTGGCTGAAAGTAAGAGCGCAAACTTTATATGCGAAAACAGATGAAGAAGCAATTGCAATGCTGGATAAAGCCCAAGAGGATTCTATGAAAGCTGGATTCCAAATAGTTCTCGATTATTATACAATGAAGTGGGAAGAGAACAAGGCAATGATTAACAGATAATTAATAGAAATAAATAATTGTATTTGAGGGGGCCTACGGGACCCCTCATTGCGTTATTCAAATGCCGAGACTGAAAATTATAATTCTTAACCCAAGAAGATGGTTTAAGGGGGGATGTCCGCGATGTACAAAGTGCTGTTAGCCGATGATGAGATGCTTGACCTTGAAGGAATGAAGCAATTCATCCCTTGGTCTGAGCTTGGGCTTGAAGTGGTTGGTGCGGTGAGTAATGGATTCGCTGCCTGTGAAGTTATTGAGCATCGGCCGGTTGATATATTGGTGACGGATATCAATATGCCCAATATGTCAGGGCTGGAGCTGGCACGGAAGGCAATTGAAAAGAAGCCGGACATTCGCATCGTGTTCGTGAGCGGGTATCAGGATTTTCACTATGTGAAGCAGGCGTTATCTATGAAGGCTTGCAGCTATGTGCTTAAGCCGGTGGATGACGATGAATTGATCGCATCCCTGCAAACAATCAGGCAGGAGCTCGAAATCGAAGGTAAACGGAAGGAAGCCGAGGAGCATTACCATAGCATGATTCCCATGGCAAAGAATGAGCTGCTCATTCGTTTGCTGGAAGGAGATCTGCATGGGGAGGAGTCTGAGTCTTTGACACGGCTAGCGGCAGCCCATGGGCTGTTTTCACTTCAAGGCCCGTTGCGGGTGGCCGTCATTGAAATGGATGATTTGGATTGGAAGAATCGGAGCACACCAGAAGAGGCTGGCCAATTCGATCAATGGCTGCAAGCGATGAATAAGGTACTGCAGGAGTGCGGCATGCAGCATACCTGCAAGCTGTCCAAACGGCGGTTAGCTATCATCATGCAGGGAGATAGAGTGAATGAATGCATATTTACATTATATGATGCGGTTAACTCGAAGCTGGCCGTCTCCGTGACGATCGGTCTTGGAGAGCCGGTGGAGGAAATATCCCTGCTTCCGGAATCCTATAGACAAGCACTAGAAGCGCTGGATGGCAAGATGTTTATTGGCAGAGGACATCTTATTAAGTATGAAGAAGTTCGCCGTACCCCGGAAATGAAGGATGCGAGAACGCTGGACATTCGTCTCGATGCTTTGTTCAAGGCGATGTCTAACTATGAGCTCGTTAAAATACATGACGAGATCGATAATTTGTTCCAATCGGTCTCGACGCTGCGCTCCAAGTTTACGATCTATAACCTGGCAATTTATATTGTGTTTAAGCTGGAGGACTACTTGAGCACGCTGGATGAGGATTTATCCAAGCTGTTGGGCTTCGAGCTCTCTAATCTGGATATTGTTTTGAAATTTGAAATGATGGACGATATTCGCTCCTGGCTCGTACGTAAAGCTTTCGAAATTTCCGAAACTCTGCGGCAGAGAGAGAACTCCCAGTGCAGCAGGCTAATCCGTGAGATAATGAGCACGATGCAGGAGCAGATGCACGAGAATATTACATTGAAGGATATTGCCCACAAATTTTCCTTCTCACCGAATTACTTGGGTCATCTATTTAAGGAAGAAGTAGGCAAGACCTTTAGCGAAATGCTTGTTCAGCTAAGAATGGAGAAAGCGAGCGAGTTGTTGCGAAATTCAACGCTTAAAATTTATGAGGTAGCCGATCAGGTTGGATATCGTTATATCCCCTATTTCAGCAGGCAATTTAAAGAAACCTACGGGATGACGCCTATGGAATTTCGCAAACGAGAGTAACTCGGGAGGGAAAACATGTTAGCCCCTATTCATAAGAAAAAGAAGCAGAGGCAGTATATTCCGTTCGGCTATAAGCTGATGCTGACGTATATGTTCTTTATCGTCATTCCTGTCATCGCGATTGGCTATTTCTCAAATGCGATGTATCAAGAATCGATCCGCAAGCATGCCCGAACGAATTTGCAGGGAACGCTGCTGCAAATCAGGAATAATATCGAATACAAACTGGAGGATGTGGAACGAGTTTCTTCTATTATATATGATGATTATTCATTAGTACTGCACCTACGCCATTTCGAGAACGGCTGGGATACTTATGATAGGACGGTTACGACGCTTAGACCCAAATTCCAGAATGCGATGCAAGCAACCAGGTTGAATATGAGCATGTTCATCTTTTTGCAAAATCAGAATTTCAACGAATCCTATTACGGCTCCTTCGAGCAGGAGGATTTGGATATGCTCCAAGGCAAATACAATATTTATCATCTGGATCGGCTGGAAAATCAAAATTGGTATACAACGCATCCCGAAGAAGTGTATGGGAAAACGATGGTTTGGAAGATGGTGCTGCGGGATGAGGAATACGGTCGGATATCCCTATTACGGCGCATGGTTGATGTATTCCCGCTGGAAGTCAAGGAAGTCGGATTTATGCGTTTTAGCGCTAGAATACAGGAGCTGTTCGAAGCGATGGACTATTTGAAAATCGGGGAGGGCAGCGTACTACTGCTTAGGGATGAGCAGGGCCAAGTTTTATATCAGTCGGGCGAAGCCCCCGTAGACGAGGGGATGGAGGCGCTGTCGGAGAGGGATTATTTAGTCATCACGGAAACCTTGAATGACGGGAATTGGAAGCTTCACGCCTATGTGCCGATGACGATTATGGAGCGGGATTCTGCGCGAGTCAGTATGTTTATATTGGGGACATGTGTTATTTTACTGATCGTATTCTCGATCGCGGGGATGTTCATTTCTCGGTATTTTTCGGTACGCGTCATGAAGATCGTGTCCGTATTAAATGCCTTTAGGGAAGGCGACCTGCACAAGCGCATGCGTTATCGGGGAAAGGATGAATTCTCGCAAATCGCTTCCGCGCTGAATGAGATGGGCCAAAATATCGACCATCTCATCGAGCAGGTGTATCTTACGCAAATTGAGAAAAAGGAAGCGGAACTGGAATCCTTGCAGGCGCAAATCAATCCGCATTTTCTGTATAACACCTTGTCATCTATTAGCCGGCTGGCCAAGTTCGGCAAAATTGACAAGCTGCAGAAGATGGTGCTTGATCTTGCCAAATTCTATCGACTCTCTCTAAATGAAGGAAGAACGGTTATTCCAATTCGCCATGAGCTGGAGCAGGCGGAAGCCTATCTTAATATCCAGAGGACGAAATACGGGGACAAGGTGACGATTTCCTATGACCTCGATCCAGAGATTGTAAGGTACGTCACGATTAAATTGATATTGCAGCCTTTCATTGAAAATGCGATGGAGCATGCCTGGTTCGGTGATGCTCTGCACATCCGGATTGAAGCGAGAAAAGCTGGAGACAGCATCGTATTCAAAGTGATCGATAACGGTCTGGGCATGTCGCCTGTACTCATTCGGCGCATCTTCGACCCAGTCGAAGGACAGAATGTCGGCTTTGGCATCCGCAACGTAAATAGCCGCATCCAGCTCCATTTCGGCGCTGAATACGGCGTAACGATCGGCAGCAGGCCGGGGATGGGGACGACGGTGCAGATCGTCATCCCCGCTACCCCTTACTTCCCGGAGGAAGTGGACTGATGCAGGAATTTGGCCCCGGCAATTCCCGGTGAGGTCATCTCATGGGGATCGAGGATTTCATCCAGCTCCTCCGGGGTCAACACTTTATATTCAAGGCATAGCTCTCGGACGGAGCGACCCGTGGCAATGGCTTCGGCAGCGATTTTGCTGACCGTTTCGTAGCCGAGATGCGGGTTGAGCGCGGTAATAATACCGACGCTTTGATCCACATAGGATTGGCATTGCTCCACATTCGCTGTGATTCCTTCCAGACAGTACTTCTGGAACGATTGGAAGGCCTGGTTCATGATGCTGATGGACTGCATCAGGTTGAACACGAGCACGGGCTCCATGACGTTCAATTCGAATTGTCCGGCTTCCGCAGCCATGCTAATCGTGGTGTCATTGCCGATGACCTGGAACGCGACCTGGTTGATGAGCTCGGCCATGACCGGATTGACTTTGCCCGGCATGATCGAGGAGCCCGGCTGGCGAGCCGGCAAGGTGATTTCCCTGATTCCTGCTCTAGGCCCGGAAGACATGAGCCGTAAATCGTTGGCGATTTTGGACATGTTGATCATGCAAAGCTTAAGCGCAGCAGATGTCTCTGTATACGCATCGCAGTTCTGGGTAGCGTCTACTAGCTGGCCTGCTGAGAACATCGGGTAGCCGCTAAACTCTGCCAGAAGCTTGACGACGCGCTCAATATACTTGGGCTCCGCATTTAAGCCAGTGCCCACCGCTGTGGCGCCCATATTGATTTCGAACAAAGCTTGTCTGGTCTGATCCATTCTGCGAATGTCTCTTTCCAGCACACGACGATAAGCTTCGAACTCTTGTCCGAGACGGATGGGGACGGCATCCTGCAAATGAGTTCGTCCCATTTTGATAATGCTGTCGAACTCCTGCGCTTTTTTCTTGAACGTATTGGCCAGCGCGCGAGTCGTCTTGAGCAACCGGTCGAGCAGATTAAGAATTGCTATATGGTTTGCCGTAGGGAAGGCGTCATTCGTTGACTGGGACATGTTCACATGGTTGTTCGGGCTAACTGAGGCATAGTCGCCTTTCTCTTTGCCCAGAATTTCAAGCGCGCGGTTTGCGATCACTTCATTGGCATTCATGTTGATGGAAGTGCCGGCGCCGCCCTGAATCGGATCGGTAATGAATTGATCGTGATAATGTCCGCCCATAATTTCGTCAGCCGCCTGGATTATCGCTTTACCGATCGCAGGGTCAAGCTGGCCGATGTCCATGTTTGCCTGGGCAGCCGCTTTTTTGACCAAAGCGATCGCATGGATAAGCTCGGAATATATTCTGTATCCGGTAATTGGAAAGTTCTCCACGGCACGCATCGTTTGGACGCCATAATAGGCTTCTTTCGGAACTTCTAAGGTACCTAGGAAATCTTTTTCGATTCGAAATGAGTTGTTTGGCATGATTCTTCCACCTCTCCTTATATCTACATCTATATTGTAACCTTTTTGAATCACAGGATATCCAGGTAAGGGCCTGTTTTGCACATATAATTTAATGAGGTCAGAATTTATCCGTCAAATAAAAAACGGAATTCTGGGCCGGAAACAATATTTGCAGCAAATCATCCATCGGCGGATGGGGCTCTTGCCTTGTTCCCGGGTAATGCTCGATCGTCATTTGACTAATATAGCCATGGAACAGCATGGAGACGAACTCCGATTGGCGGAACTTTAGGGTGGTGACTTCATTGGAATCGAAGTCCTTCACAACCGCTAAATGCGCCTCTTCATAAATGAGCAGCGCGGATTGCCCTTCGCAGGCTATAGCCAGTCTGAAATCGGTAACCGATTCATACTGGAGCCTGCGCTGCAATACCGGTCTTAGGATATGCAGAGTTTCGGCCAACCGGATCAATTTCCACATCATCAGGTTCGAAGCATCCTCATCCGCGTGCCACTGCTTTAGAAGTGTCAGTAAGGCGTGATCCGGCGGAAGGCTGAATTGCACCTTCCTTACGTCGGGATGCTGTTCGAGCAAATGGTATACAAGCGGTAGAATGGCGGATTCGTGTCCCGGCAAGTAGCAGAGCTCCTCAAGTCCGATGGCCTCGTTGTTTTTCCGGCCTAGACGACCGTAAGCCGCAATGGAATCGCCTTGCAGGGCCACGGCCCAGGTGCCATCCCGCCACTCTACCGACTGCAGCATGTCCTGCCAATACGTATAGGTACGTACCCGTGATAAAGTACGTCTGTTGTTGATTTGCTCATATATATCAGCAACTTGCTTCGTATGGACAGAAGGGTCGAAGGGTTGGATCGAATAAAGGGATGCCGCCCCGGATTCGGCTATCATTCGGCTTGCTTCGGAGATAACTTTCTCTGCTGTTAGCTGATATTCCATTTCCGGTACGATGGCCCATCCCAATTTCTCATAAAAAGGATGGATGACCGCGAAGAGCAACGATAAATCGTAACCCTCCCGTGCCATCCATTCTGTCGATTTGTGCAAAATTTTCAGACCTAACCCTTGCCCGCGGAATTCGGGTCGCGTTGCTACGCTGCCGATGCCAGCAACCTTGAGAGTAGCTTCTTCTATACGGCATATATAAGGGAAAACTTGGATCGTCGAAGCGACAACTCCATCCACGACAGCTACCCAAGTTGTATCAAAGCGATAAGTGCTGCTGTGGTCTAGACGGGATTGAAAATAAGACTTGCCTAAGGGAAAGCACGTGTCCAACAGTTCATAAACCGCTTCCAACTCGATACGGCTTTGAACCGGACGAATCTCAATACTCGACATCATCAGGTCACATCCCATGCTTCATGAATTAACTAGATATGTCTAATGTATCATGTTCCATATTATACTCACAAGACAGATAAGGCGGTTCGATGAATTTATTGAGGCTGCAACTTTTCTCCTGTTTTTAATGTATTAAGTTTAATGTAATTGAGAAATGGGTAAGTTGCTTTAGTGCATTAATAGGAATCATACATAATTATGCTGCGTTGTGCGATATAGATGGCGAAGAAAGGAGCAAAATAGCTATGAACATTGTCGTTCAAAGTTCATTACCATACTACTCCCAACACCCTAGATCACCAATCATGCATCTTTCCAGGAAGAATGACAGTCACAATAAGCCAGTTAAATTCAAGGATGTGCTTCAAGAGAAAATGAAGGCAAACCGCGATAAGCAAAAGCGTTAACCTGTATTCGTGCAGGAATTAGCAGACATCGGCCTTTTCTATATTACGAATAGCCCAGCTGGCAATTGCAGCACCGACAATGGCTAGTGCTAGCGGCACGTAAACGATCGAAGCGATTGAGAAAGCTGGATTGTGCGAGCTGATCAGCGCGACGATCAGTATGGAAGATACAATCGTTGCTGGAATGGATTGTTTGCGTAATCCAAAATACAGAGGAATGAGGCTCGTACCTGCTGTGGCGATCGAAAAGGTAAGGATAGATAACACCTGCTGCTGCAGGAAGGCCATGTCTACATTCCCTGGGATGATTTGCAAATAAGAATTCAGAAGCAGGAAAATCCCCGCCGAAATTAAGTTCGATACAAAAACGGCGGCACCTGTTAAGGCTGCAATAAACAGCAGCTTTACTGCAATCAGCTTTTTACGGCTAATAGGGTAGGTAAAGAGGACGAAGATGGTCTTATTCTTATATTCCTCGATAATGAGTTTAGAGATCAGCACCCCGGCCAAAATGACAAATGTAGCTCTTATGGAAGACCCGATGACAATGCAAGCTTCTTCTAGATCTTTAATGGCCATTTCGCTCGATGCTTCTACATAATTAATTACGATCATCATAGCAATAATACATAAGTTAGCGATAATGGCACTGATAAAATACCATCCTAGCGAGCACTTTTTGAGCTCTAGCTTCATAAGCTTCATCACTGATTAAGCCCTCCTTCATTCCTCTTGCTGTCCCCTTGGACAAGATCGAGAAAGTATTCTTCGAGGGACATGACCTTCTTATTTATCGCTTCGATCTCGATATTCTGCTGAACTAACGCTTTAAGTATGTCTCCTTGAGGGACAGAGGTGTCGTAGATGCGAATATTCCGGTCATACAGAACTCTGAAATTGGATATTCGGAGCTGATGATCCAGGATGGCTGCTGCCCGGTTAGGCTCGGTAGTGACGAGCTCAATAAACTCCGTATTCTGGCCTCGGATGCTTTCCATAGACACTTCTTCGATTAATCTGCCTTCGCTGATAACCCCGATCGTATCCGCAATCTGCTCGATTTCGCTCAATAGATGAGTAGATATTAAGAGGGTAATTCCGTAATCCTTGTTCAAAACTTGCAATAAATGACGTATTTCTTTGATTCCTAGCGGATCTAGGCCGTTAATCGGTTCATCCAGAATCAGCAGCTCAGGCTTAGTCATAATGGCTCTGGCAATCCCGAGCCGCTGCTTCATGCCGAGGGAGAAATCCTTGACGGGCTTCTGATTCGTGTTCTTTAAATGGACCATCTCCAGGGCTTCCTGAATGGCATGCTTATTATGGTAGCCCATGTATTCGCCATGCAGCTCCAAATTTTGCACTGCTGTCATTTTCTCATAAAATATCGGATATTCTATAATGCTGCCAAGCCGTCCCAACACTTCATAAGAAGAGGTTGTTAGTGGTTCATTAAACAGTAGAATTTCGCCGGTCGTCGGTTTTACAAGATTCGTTAGCATTTTCATGATGGTCGTCTTGCCTGCGCCGTTAGGGCCGAGGAATCCGTAGACTTCTCCCTTTCGAACGTTTAAGCTCACGTTGCTGATGACTTCTTTTCCCTCATAGGCTTTACTTAGCGCTAGGGTCTGAATGATATAATCCACGTTACATGTCTCCTTCCGTTTACTACAACCTCATTCTAGCTGCAGACATTGTCTTTTTTGTGATATGAATCTTACGAAAATCTTAAGTTTGGTTGTGCTGCGCGTCGCAGTTGGATTATGAATGCTGTTCTCTGGTAAGGAAGACTGTGCAGTGAGATCGTTCCATCCATTGCTTCCACAAGCCTCTTCGTAATCGTCAAGCCAAGCCCGCTGCCTTGAAAGGAACGATTTCTTGATTCCTCTAGCGTGAACATGCGCTCGAATACTCGCTCCAAATTTTGTTCTTGAATGCCTTTGCCCCGATCCCATACTTCTATTCTGACATGCGCCTCATCCGCAGTTAGATTCAGGCCGAGCGTTCTTCCGTCATGACCGTAACGAATCGCATTAGACAGCAGGTTAGTTAAGATCCGACTTAACGCTTCCTCATCGCCATAGGCGTATATAGGAGGGTCAGGAATTTCAATGACGGCCTCCATACCGCTGGAGTGAACCGCTTCATAGAAGGACAAAATATTTTTGCGGCAAATTTCATTCATATGCACTTTCGTTAGAGCGACCTGCTGGTCGCCGGACTCCAATTTCGCCAAATCAAAAAAGGAATTCATTAAAGTAATGATTTCCATCGTTTTTTGCTGAATGTTATGCAGTAAGCGGGTTCGTTCTGTGCGATCCATCGCAGGCTCACTTTGAATGATTTCGATGTATCCTAAAATGACGGTTAACGGCGTCTTCAGATCATGAGAGATATTTGCCAGCATTTTCTTCATGGATTGCTCTGTCTTTGCATAACGAACGGCTATTTTTTGGCTTTCGGTTCGTACACGTTCAATGTCGCTTACCAGGGATTGCAAATATGTATCGTCGGTAAAAAGCAGCAGCCGCTCAGCGGACTGTTCATTCAAGATACGGCTTAGCTTCTTGGAAATTTCCACGAGGCTAGCCTCCCGTCTCCGTCGGGAGGCAAGTTGAATGATGTTCAGTCCGATCGACAAGGCGGCGAGGAGGGCGAGGAGAAGCGCTAGAACTATCATGGGCCGAAATCACCCAATTTGTAGCCGATTCCCCAGACGGTCTTAATATATTGCGGAGAGGAAGGGTTGTCCTCGATCTTCTCGCGCAGCCGGCTCATATGCACATTAATAATATTCTCGTCCCCGTAATACTCATCTCCCCATACAGAGCGGTAAATTTGTTCTTTCGTAAATATTTTTTTGGGATAGGTGAACAGCAGCTTTAAAATGCTCCACTCTTTGGCGGTAAGCCGGATTTCACGTCCCTTCTTGCATACCAGAATATTGTCGATATCCATCGTAATATCCTGTACGGTTACAATATTAGGCTGAAGCGGAGCCATCCCGCCCGATCCCGAGTATTCTGTTGCCCGCCGAATGGCGGATTTTACGCGAGCGGTCAATTCAATCAGCGAGAAGGGCTTAGCGATGTAGTCATCCGCTCCAAAGCCAAGGCCCAGCGCCTTATCTACTTCGCTATCCTTCGCTGAAACAATAAGCACGGGAACGCGGCTCCCCTCTCTAATTTTCTTAAGGAAGTCGATGCCGTTTAATTGAGGCAGCATGAGGTCAAGCAGAATGAGAGCATAGTTATGCTCGTTAAACAAGCGAAGCGCCTCCTCTCCGTCGCGTGCGTGAATGAGGGTATAGCCTTCTTTGGACAAGTAGCTGATGACCATCTCGCTAATTGATATATCATCCTCAACAAGCAGTATGTTTTGAATGCTTTGAGTCATACCTAATACCACCTATTCATTAGTTTACCAAGTATTGGACTTCATTTTATCATATCTACGCCCATTCGATATACCTTGACAGTTCTAAAGATTAGGAGTTTAATTGTTGAATGGTTTTGAATAATATGTAAAAAAGAAGGCGTGTCTATGAATGCTCATTTAAAGCAAATTCACCCGCTGTCCTGGACGATCATCATCGGCACGATATTTGGCCGCACGGCGATATCGATGAGTATCCCGTTCCTGTCTATCTACTTGATCCGATCTATGGGTGCAACACCCGCAGAGGCGGGAACGGTTGTTGCGGTCAGCTCGCTGATCGGCGTGTTTGCCAGCTTCTATGGGGGCTATATATCTGATATTATTGGCCGCAAAAAGGTGCTCTTCATAGCCATTTTCGGCTGGGTGCTAGTATTCGTCGGCTTTGCATTCGCAAATCAAATATGGATGTTCTTCATAATGAACGCACTTAACGGTCTGTGCAGGGCGACGTTTGAGCCCACTTCTCGCGCGCTGCTCGCTGATATTACCCCTAAAGAGAGTAAGCTGCTTGTGTTCAATTTACGCTATGCGGCGATCAACTTAGGAGTTGTCATCGGGCCGCTGCTCGGGCTTCGGGTAGGAGCCTCCAACTCGAATAGTGTGTTTTTGATAGCGGCGGTAGTTTATGCGTGCTACGGTCTGTGCTTGCTTATGCAATTTTGGCGCTATTCAGAGATGGGACAGGCGAACAAGGGGAATGAACAGCGGACAGGCCTGGCTGGAGCATTGAAAGCGACAAGCGGCAATCGGACATTTATGCTGGTTCTGATTGGGATGATTTTTTGTGTGCTCGGTTATGGGCATTTTGATTCCACGGTAGCCCAGTATATGGAGATGAGTCCGCGAATTGAGGAAGGGGTCAAATGGTTCAGTTATTTGTTGTCTCTCAATGCAGTAGTCGTCCTAGCGGTTCAATATCCGCTCGTTCGATTCGCGACCCGTTTTGCGCCTGCTTTGCCAATTATTGCAGGCAACCTGTTTACGGGCGGGAGCCTGGTTTTATTCGGGTTGTTCGATACCCTATTGCCTCTTATGGCTTGTGTAGTCCTTTTTACTATTGGGGAAGTGTTGACCTTCACTGCCACAGATGTACTTGTCGATCGAATTGCCGAGCCAGAGCTAAGGGGAGCATATTTCGGCATGTTTGGGTTCAATAATCTAGGAATGGTGTTAGCTCCCTTATTCGGCGGCTTTCTGCTTGAGATTCTCGGTGTCGAATCATCGCGGCTGATTTTTGCTCTTCTCGGCCTGATGACCGTTTGCGGCGTCCCCTTCTTGTATATGGCTCATCGAAGCTTGCATCGGCTGGAGCAGATGCGCGCCAACCAGGAAGAACGACAGTTCATCTCATCCTGACTAGGCATCCGTCCACACTTCCCCGGCGAATGACGCGTATATTGTGTCATGTGCTGGGGAGGTGACTTAACATGGTGAAGATTAGTGATCAGGGTCAGGCTAGGAAGCATCTGAATAAGCGGGTCAAAGTAAAGACCAAGACCGGGGCGGTGTTATACGGAAAAATAGTAAAGGTAAGCGGAAATAAGCTGTATCTCCAAGTTTCTTCCGTTCACAATCGGGGAAGTAAGGCTCATGCTGTGTTTGCCCCGTTTATTATCCCGCTGGTGCTGTTTGATCTACTGGCTATTTTGCTGTTGGAAGGGCGGCGAAGACGCCGACGTCGCAGATAGTAAGGTAAGCCCGAGGATATACTTAATCAGGGAGCCTAGCGGCTCTCTTTTTTCATCAATTATGAACGTATTGATTTTCATTCTATAGTATTTCAATAAATGAAATAGGGGTAAAAAGGAAGAAGGCGTACGGCTATTAGCCGTATGCCTTCTTTCGCTGTTTAACGGGATTTATCTTCCGTTAAGCTTCTTTGGATACTGTTCAGGATGCCGCCCAACTCGGATACCAGTGATTTCAAATTCAGGGCAATGTCATTGACCGAATCGGAGGATGTGGATTGTTCTTCGGCAGCAGTTAATATTTTTTCGATGTTCATAAAAAACGCCGACGTAATTTCAGAAACCTGATTCATCATGTCGTTCGTCTGCTTGGAGTGCTGGAGCAGTAAATCCGTGGTGACGGACATGTCCTTGATTTGCAGATCTACCATTTTTGAAGATTCGGAAATTTCATCAAACACATGCTTCGTTTCCTCGATTTGCACAAGTCCTTTCTGCACTTCGGTTAAGCTGACACTCATCTCATGCAGCACATTGTCAATATGGCTTTGAAAGGACTGGACGTTTCGATGAATCTCGGCGGCAGAATCATTGGATTGGCCTGCAAGCTTCCTAACCTCTGCTGCGACTACGGCAAATCCAGTTCCGTGCTCTCCAGCCCGAGCGGCCTCGATAGACGCATTTAGAGCTAACAGGTTGGTTTGTTCCGCAATAGAAGAGATAAGATCGACAAGCTTCTTAATCTCCATAGAGCTGTCGGCGAGTTCGTTGATAACTCCGTGAACATTATTGACAGCGGAGGTAATCACATCAATTTGGCTGGCCAACAAATGAATTTTCTCTTGTCCATAAATGACTTGCTTGGAGGTTGCCTGCGAACTTTCCGAGACTACGCTGGCGTTTTCGTTCATATGCTCAACTTGGCCCAGCATGCTTTGAATGCTTTCAACCCCCGTAGTCAGCCTGTTCGTTTGCTCGTAAGCCCCAATGGAAATGGTCTCGATGGAGGCGACGATTTCTTGGCTGGCCTTAGCGGACTGACCAGCCCCTGCTAGAAGTTGAGTAACGGCATACAATACCGATTCACTGGAGTTGTTCATGTTCCGTAGAACTTCGTCTATAGCCTGCTGCTGGGAGGCAACCTTTTTCTCATATTCATTGGTATGTATTTGTTTGGCATAGACGAACCAGATTGTCGCTCCGCTCGTTAATAGTAAATACAGAGCATGAATCATCAGCAATGAGAAGCGGTAATCCGATGTACCGCAGAGCAATTCAGGGAACCAGAAGTATCCGGCAAAATGCTGGATGGCAAAGATCGCAGTGCTGTACAGAAGGATTTTTATATGTTCATAGTAAGCAATAATAGCTATTGTCATAAATATGGAGAAATGGTATTCTACAAATCCATCTCCTCCGGCGATAATGGAAATACTGCTGAGTGTCAGTGTCGTGCTGATGATCCAGGGCAAAGCTTTGGAATGGGGGTTTTTCCTGTAAATTAGAAGACTAAATATAAAAAGAATCAGTGGGAGAAAAAACAGGAAACCTTTAAAAAGAGATAATCCTTGCGTTAAACTTCCAATTCCGCTCATTGCTCGATGAACATCGAAGAGGGCTGTATATCTGTGCACGGCATGCGTAGCTATCGATAGTAACAATGAGATCCCGGATAAAATGAGCATGATCGAATTTTTTTGCAAATGCTTTAATTTCATCTTTCGTTTCCTACCTGCCTTTTCAAAAAGTTTTTGGTTACAAATATGTGAAACTATTAAAAAACGACTGTTATTGACCGAATTAGTAATCAAATCGTTCGCCGAATGGGATCAATTCAAACGACTCAATATTTTTAGCATAATGTACATCATACATCGTTTAACTCACAGAATTCTCACAGAATACAATGCTCTAGCTTGAGTTCGAGTCGTTGCGTCCCAAATAAGCTTGAGAGTAGGTAAATGCTATGCTAAGAACAGTTATCGTAGAGGATGAGTTGCTATCTTTAAATAGAATGAAAAGGTTCGTGAGCGAGCATCCGAAATATGAGCTGATCGGGGCATACATAGATCCATTTGAGGCGCTGAAGGACATTCCCCATTTAAAGGCTGACGTGCTGTTTACCGACATCGACATGCCTGGTTTAAACGGCCTACAATTGGCCGAGCGAGTAAAGAGCGATTCCCTGCAAATCGTCTTTACAACAGCTTTTCGTGAATATGCGGTAGATGCCTTTCGAATCGAGGCTGTGGATTATTTGCTTAAGCCGATCACGCACCGAGCGATTGATTCCCTCGCGTTCAAATTAGAGAAGATGAAGCGGTACTTGGCGATTCAAGCTATGGAGTCTAGAGCGCCAGGTATGACGGTACGATGCTTCGGATCGTTCCAAACGACCAATAGAGTCGGGGAAATCGTGAAGTGGCCGACTAAAAAAACGGAGGAAATGTTTGCTTACTTCATTGTAAAAGAAGGGCAAATCGTAAATAAGTGGACCATTGCGGATATGCTATGGCCAGAGATGGATAGCTCCAGAGCCATACATAATGTTTACAATACAATATATCGTTTGAAAAAGACGTTTGAGAAATATTCCTTACCTTTGTCGATTAGGGCAATCAATGAAGGCTATGTGCTTGAAATAGAGGGAGAGGCCGAAGTTGATTTCTATAGAATTAGAGATTTGTCCGCTCAAAGGGATTTGACGGCAGATCAGCTGCAACACATGTATGATTTATACGCAGGCCCTTTATTTAACGATAAGGACTATGCGTGGTCTATCCATTTGAAAGAATCCTTTGACGTGTTATTTCATTATAAACGACGAGGTTCCGATATAGATAGTAGGCTAGAACTATTGGATTAATATCTTAATAAGGGAGGCTTCTCACATGAACGTATCTGCTGCGCTTCCAATGAGCGGATTTACGGGCGGACAGACTGACATCGACAGACAAATACAAGTGCTGAACAAGCGGAAAGAAGCTATTTTCCAAAAAATTGTCGATGTCGCTAATGGGGATGATGGACAAAAGATTAAAGAGGAAAAAATCAAAGCACTTAGAATGGAAATCAATTCAATCGATCTTCAAATTCAGCAGCTGATGCGAAGGAAAATAGAGATGGAAAAACAAAAAAAGTCTGCAGTTGAAACGGAGGTAACTCCGCTTTCACCATCGCCAAGCGACTTGATTCAACCCGATCGCGAACCAAAGCAGAACAATGGCTTCATAGATATTAAAGTGTGAATACAGATCGATTCGGAGTCAATAGACAATAAATGCAAATTGTTCCTTAGAGGGACATCAGCATTGAAAGACGGCCCTACGAGAATTCATAGGGCTATCCTTCTATTCATGTCTGTATAATGGCGACTGTCAACTTTCTGGAAATAACTGTTAGTTGTGTCTACCATCCTTGAAACCACCTTCTGCAGCAGCCCATAAAAAAACTTCTTGCAGGCCTGTCAAACTAGTCCGCATAATCGGCCAAGTTCCCTCATAGGCATGTTATCAGTTTAGGAAATCAATCTGCAGAGGGGATGATCTCATGCGACGGATCACTTGGGCGTTAGTAATTGTAATATGCTTGAGCGCTGTATTGGGCGGGTGCGGCAAAAAGGATGCGGACGGTGTCGTCAAGGATTTGGACAAAGTCGTTACCAAATTGGAGAGTTACCGGGGCTCGGGAACGATGACGCTTCATACGGGCGATAAGCCTCAGGAGTATAAGGTGGAGGTATGGTATCAGAATCCGTCATTTTATCGAATTGCTCTGACGAATGCCCAGAAGGACATTACGCAGATCGTTCTCAAAAATGATCAGGGGGTTTACGTATTGACGCCGAGCCTGAACAAGAGCTTCCGGTTCCAAAGCGACTGGCCGGAAAGCCAAGGACAGGTTTACCTTTATCAGACGCTTGTGCGAAGTATCCTTACGGATAATACCCGTCAATTTGTAAGCGATAAGGATAGCTATGTGTTCGACGTGGCTGCGAATTACAATACTCATGCATTAGTCCGGCAAAAAATTTGGCTGGCTAAAAATGATTATGCGCCGAAGCAAGTCCAGGTATCAGACGCCGAGGCGAAAGTCGTGGTCGAGGTGAAATTCGATCAATTTAATTTTGATGCCAAGTTTGATGATAAATCTTTTGATATGCAGCATAACCTGGATACGGCTGGTCAACAGTCCAAAGGAACGCTGCTCGAAGTCGATGAGAACGGGATGCTTGTAGAGAGCACGGAGGCCTCTGAGACAGATGCCAACACAGCAGCTCAGGGAACGGAGGATCAAAGCATGTCAGCCCCGGCTTTGAGCGAGCCGTTTGGGGTCATCGTTCCGACCTATTTGCCGGAGGGCGTAGTGTATAAAGACGACAAAGTCGTAGATGATAGTGATAGAAGCAGCGTGCTTCTCCGATATGACGGTACATATCAATTTACATTGACCGAATCCCGTTCACCGGATCGTACCGTTTCATTGGCGGCAGGGAAAGTCATCGACCTTGGTTTTACGGCAGGCTTATTAACAGGCGAAGAACTGCAGACTTTAACCTGGACAGTAGATGGTCTGGAATTCCGGATTACAAGTGATAACCTTCCTGTGAATGAGATGGTGAAAATAGCCGCGTCTATGCAGGAACAAACGGGTAAATAAGAAGAGGCTGACGGACTTGCGGTACTTCAGATAGGCTGTAGGAGCTATCGAACCCGTCAGTCTGTCTCTTCTTTATATTTGGAGAAAATGGGTTTTTGGTTTAAAATAACTTCATATGCACAAAATGGTTTATTCTGTATAATTGACAGCCGCCTTCAGGAACATTACGATTAATGTATTGTTTGATGATGGATTTTCACTCATTAGAGAAGGTGACCTACAAAGTGCAAGTGAAGTATCGACCTACCCGTGCTGAAATCGATTTGGACGCGCTTTATGCCAACTATGCTGCTTTGCGGAGCAGAATACCGTCAGACATGAAGCTGTTAGCATGTGTTAAAGCAAATGCATATGGACATGGAGCTGTTCCTATTGCCGAAGAACTTGAACGCTACGGGGCTGATTATCTTAGCGTTGCTTTTCTGGATGAAGCGTTAGAGCTGCGTCAAGCAGGCTTGACTATCCCCATCCTAGTTCTGGGCTATACCCCTCCGCACGGAATACGTACGGCGTGGGAGAATGGGATCACGCTTACTTTGTTCAGCGGAGAAGTGCTTGACGCGATCAAGGCTATTGATCCCGGCGAGTATCCCGGTAAACTGAAGGTCCATATCAAAATCGATTCTGGTATGGGGCGTCTTGGACTCCTGCCAGGGGACGAGGCGTTGGATTTCATCCGTGATGCGATAAGTTTGCCGCATTTGGAAGTGGAGGGCTTATTTACCCACTTTGCTACAGCGGATGAACAAGATAAGAGCTATACATTGGAACAGTACCGGCATTTTCAGAATGTAGTTCATGCGCTGAAGCATTATGATTTGGATATCCCGATTATACATACAGGCAACAGCGCGATTGCAATTGACTTACCGAAGATTTCGTGCCAGATGGTACGAATTGGCATCGCATTGTATGGTCTCTACCCTTCAGATGAGGTTCACAAGGAGCAAATTTTGCTTTGCCCGGTTTTGTCGCTTAAGACGGAAACGGTACATGTGAAAACTTTGCCGCCGCGTTCTTCCATAAGTTATGGGGCGAAATATGTGACGGATCGGGAAGAGATTATCGCAACGCTGCCAATAGGCTATGCCGATGGATATTCACGAATGCTTGGTGGTAAGGCGCAGGTACTCATTCGCGGACAGCGCGTCCCTGTCGTCGGAACGATTTGCATGGACCAATGTATGGTTTCGCTACAATCTTTAGCTGAAGAAGCTGAAGAAATCCAAGTCGGTGAGGAGGTTGTACTCATCGGTCAGCAGTCCGGTGCAGCGATTACAGCGGACGAACTGGCCTCCATGCTCGGTACCATTCACTACGAATTAATTTGTATGTTGGCTCATCGTGTGCCTCGTCTATACATAGGCACAAACAGACCGCATCTTTTAGTAAATCCGTTGTTTGCATGATTCGCAGACAAAAAACTACAAAACTTTCTTCCTATGGAAGGAATTTATGCTAGGTCCATCGAATGATATACATTATGCTCGAATGATAAAGATGGAAATGATCAGGTATGTACGCTTATGCCAATTTTGGTTATAATGAAATGCAGCATACTTGATATACACTTAGCATATATTCTTTTGTATAAATATCCTTGAATATTGCTATACTGAGTCACAAGGATCTGGGTCGACAAGGTTTTGGGGGTGGATGTTTAAAGATGGCCAATATGCAGAACACCAAAAGGATTATGATCAGCTTACCGGATCATCTATTGCAGGAAGTGGATGGAATCGTTGCTATGGAGAACTCCAATCGTAGTGAGCTTATTAGGCAAGCCATGAAGCTGTATTTAAATGAACGGAAGAAGCGTTTCATCCGGGAATCTATGCAGCGTGGCTACATGGAAATGGCCAAGATTAACTTAACCATGGCCTCTGAGGCTTTCCACGCGGAGGAAGATGCAGACAGCACTCTGGACCGCCTAGTTAGCGGGGTGTGACCATTGATTGTAAAGCGCGGCGACGTATTTTTTGCAGACCTTTCCCCTGTTGTCGGCTCTGAGCAGGGAGGGGTAAGACCTGTGCTTATCATCCAGAACGATATTGGCAATCGATTCAGCCCGACGGTAATCGTTGCTGCTATTACTGCCCAAATTCAAAAAGCGAAGCTGCCGACTCACGTAGAGATTGATGCAGCGACGCATGGTTTTGATCGGGATTCTGTCATTTTGCTTGAACAGATACGTACGATTGATAAGCAGAGATTGACGGACAAAATTACGCATTTGGATGATGAGACGATGAAGAAGGTTAACGATTCGCTGCTTATTAGTCTTGGATTAATTGATTTCTGATGAACAAAGGGGAGTGTTCCCCTCAAGACGTCCTGTCTCTTTTGGGGCGTCTTTATTTTTGTGCGCGTTCTTCGGGAATATTCGTTATTTCATAAGATGAAATTTTGATTTCTCGATAGCTTCAATGGCTGAATCTGGTATAATAAGCGTATCTATTTCTCCGAGGAGGATCATTTTTAATGGATTATAATTCTTCAGGGCAGTACAATTATAATTATCCGCCCGCACCACCACAGCCGCCAGGGCCTCCGCCAAGCGGCGAACCGAATACGAATAGCAAATCGATTACGGCGCTAGTACTAGGTATATTGGCTATCGCAATTCCGTATATCGGGTTTTTCATAGGGATTGTGGCGATTATTATTGCTGCACTTTCTTTTAAAGAAATTAAAATTACCAACGAAAAAGGCCATGGCTTATCTGTTGCCGGAATGGTTTGCGGAATTATCGGTACTGTAATTTATGGACTCATTTTCTTGTTTTTTATTGTTGTGATCATTATTGCCGCATCCTCACCGGATAATTTTATGAATTATTCGAACTTCTAGAACGAAGATCAAACACCGTACTGCGTGTACGGTGTTTTTGCTGTTATTAACTCAATTTTCGCAGCTTTAAATCTGTAAATAAGACATAATGTAATTGGATAGAGCTGTGATTCGTTGATGGGATTGGCGATGTAAGCATGTCGAGTCGAAGTTTTATTACCTGCTTTTGTGGCGATTTCGTTCATATGCTGCTAAGCAGCTCCTCAGTCTGGCATAAGGGGGATTTGGGGGATTGTGTATGAGAAATCAAATAGAATCGCTCGTTTAGCAGCTTGATGCTGGAATGTATACGAAAAATCAAATAGAATCGCTCGTTTAACGGCTTGATGCCGGAATGTGTATGAAATATCTCATACAAGCGCCCATATTACACCTTGTTCCAAACTAAAAAGAACTTAATCCACTGGTCTACGTGGCCCGCATTAACGAGCACGGCCTTATTGCCCAACAAAATTTCGCCAGGCCGTTCGTAATCGTTAGAAAATTATTGTTAAAATGCGGTCTTTCTTTCTGGAAATTGGCTGGCGAACGTTGTGTAACTTTTGGTAATGTGCCTAATGTGCCTACTGCTGGCAATAAGCTATAAATTTTGTGATAATAAGAACAGTGCAATTTATGGATGAAAGAGGGATGACCTTGTCACAAAGTGAAATTAGTCCAGAAACGATCACGAATGAGGAACAAATTGAGGCTAAAGTTCAGGAACGAATTATTGCGCAGGTAGCCAAAGAGCTTGGGTTGCCTTTGAAGGGTGTGCGGACGACCGCTCAGTTGCTGGATGAAGGGAATACGATTCCTTTTGTGGCCCGCTATCGTAAAGAAATGACGGGAGAGCTGGACGAGAACCAGCTTCGCGATATCGACGAACGGATACAGTATTTGCGAAATCTAGAGGTTCGGAAGCGTGAAGTGATCCGCATCATTACGGAGCAAGGAAAGTTGACCGGAGAACTGGAGGCCGCCATTGTTCAAGCGGTAAAGCTTCAAGAGGTTGAGGACTTGTATCGTCCGTATCGGCAGAAGCGAAAGACCAGAGCCAGCGTTGCGAAAGAAAAAGGTCTGGAGCCCCTTGCAGACTGGTTGTTATCACAGCCTAGGGATGGGGTGCTGCTCGACGAGGCGGCAATCCGAGCCTGGGTGCGGAAATATAGCATGGATCATGGGGTAATCGTTTCGGAAGCGAAGAATCCTGAAGAAGAATCCGTATACGAAATGTATTATGATTACCGTGAGCCTGCCAAGAAATTGCCGCCCCATCGCATACTGGCCATTAATCGGGGAGAACGTGAGAATATCCTCAAGATATCATTAGAAATAGATGTCGAATCTATTCATCGTTACATTGCCGGCAAAGTAATCAAAGGTCGATCTGTTGCTGAGAGCACGCTGAAGGCTGTAATAGAGGATGCCTACAAAAGGCTGCTTGCTCCTTCCATTGAGAGGGAAGTTAGATCGGAGCTGACGGAGAAGGCCGAGCAGCAAGCTATATCTATTTTCTCTGCAAACTTGCGCAGCCTGCTGCTGCAGCCTCCCGTAAAAGGGAAAGTCGTGCTTGGCGTCGATCCGGCTTATCGTACAGGCTGTAAGCTTGCGGTCGTGGACGATACCGGCAAGATGCTTGAAGTAGCTGTGACTTATCCAACGCCGCCGAACAATAAGAAACGGGAAGCTGCGATAAAAATCAATGAATTGATCGATAAATATAGCGTACAGCTTATTGTTATCGGCAACGGCACGGCATCCCGCGAGACGGAGCAGTTCGTCGCAGAAATTATTGCCGATCGGAATGATCCTGAGCTGGTGTATTTGATCGTGAACGAGGCGGGAGCCAGCGTTTATTCGGCTTCGAAGCTGGCGCAGCAGGAGTTTCCGGATTTGGATGTCGCTGAACGCAGCGCGGTGTCGATTGCGAGACGGCTGCAGGATCCGCTGGCAGAGCTCGTAAAGATTGAACCTAAAGCGATCGGAGTAGGACAATACCAGCATGATGTATCCCAGAAGCATCTGGACGAGAGTCTTACTGCAGTAGTGGAGTCTGCGGTCAACCATGTGGGTGTAGACGTGAACACGGCTTCACCTTCACTCTTGTCCTATGTGTCGGGGGTCAATGCGACCATTGCGAAGAATATAGTTAAGTTCCGCGAAGAAAACGGCAAATTCACAAGCCGCAAGCAGCTTCAGAAGGTGCCGCGTCTTGGCGCCAAAACTTTTGAGCAATGCATCGGCTTCTTGCGAATCAACGATGGGGAACATTTGCTGGATCGCACGCCGATCCACCCCGAATCTTACGGGGTAGTCACCCAGTTGTTTAAAGAGCTGCGCGTCGAGCTAAGCCAGCTCGGAACGAAAGAACTGGCCGAGATGCTCTCAACCTTGGAGCCCGAGAACTTAGCAGTGCAGCTCGGTGTAGGCGTGCCGACATTGCGGGATATCCTCGATAGCCTGCAGCGTCCAGGACGCGACCCTCGTGAGGAGCTCCCAGCGCCGATTTTCCGTACGGATGTTCTAAAAATCGAAGATTTATCTCCTGGCATGGAGCTTCAGGGCACGGTTCGCAACGTCATTGATTTTGGCGCATTTGTCGATATCGGCATCAAAAACGATGGGCTGGTTCATATATCTCAGCTCAGTAAAGGGTATGTGAAGCATCCGATGGACGTGGTTTCCGTCGGTGACAATGTGACGGTATGGGTGCTTAACGTAGACACGAAAAAGGGAAGAGTCGGTCTTACGATGCGTAAGCCTTCCGAATAAAAGTGAAGCGGTGCGGCGCTGTTGTTGTTAAGGAAGGCCGCAGTGTAACAAAGCCGTTAATAAAAGCTGTTCAATAAAAGCATCGAGAAAAAAAGCTGCATAATAAGTAATGCAATGTGCTGCCAGTCCGGGTCTACGGGCTGGCAGTTTACGTTTTGGGCGGCTTTTTAGCTCTTGTCCTCGTGCATTTTTTTTGCCCCATTGTACACAATGGTAATACAGTCCCTGTAAAGGAAAATAGAGTTGAAGGACACGGCAAGGAGGGTCACGGTGAAAACACGGTATTATGTCTCCGTACAAGGACGTTCAGTTTTGGAGGAACAAGGCGCTGCGGCTTATGAGTGGACGATTGAGGCGTCACCTGAAACAGCTATTAACTTGAGACATATGTTGGAACGGATTGGGGAGAAGGAGGATAGCTCCTTTGCAGCCTATACGTATCCTTGGCCGGATACGCCCGAAGATGTAGTTAACAGTGGGTATCAGAGCCAGATTGATAAAGTGTATCGGGAAATTTATCGGCTTGGAACAGAAGAAACTAGGCGGGAATTACAGCGAATAGGTTATGGAGCTGAGCAGGACAAAGAGTAATTAAAGATGAACGAGGAGCGAAGGGATATGTATTATATCAAGGAAGCCAAATTCCGGCGGATGGCTGAGCATAACGGCCAGGAGTGCGCCGAAATACAAGTATGGCCGGGGGCGGTTGGCGATCCAGAATTGTTTGTATATGTCGCCCGTTCACAAGATGGCAGCGAAAATTACGAGATCATCCGAATGATCCGCAGCGATGCGGATTTGGAGATTGATTGGTATGACAACAGCCTTCATCAGGCCTATGCCGAGGTAGCCGAGGAGAACTTTGGCGACACGGGCTGGCCCGAGCCTGCCGAACAGCGAGCCAACTTCAAGGAGCAACTGCTCGCATACGGGAATATTTCCGAGAAATTAAAGGAAAGGCTGTCAGATGACAATCCAGAAGGAGCGCCGCAATAAAAATATACTTTGAAAAAAGAAAAGGATGCGTTATAATAAATAACGCATCCTTTTTATACATACTTATTATGTCCCAGTAGCTCAGCTGGATAGAGCAACGGCCTTCTAAGCCGTCGGTCAGGGGTTCGAATCCCTTCTGGGACGTATGCAAACTCTCCATCAGGAGAGTTTTTACGTTTCCAGGGGATGAGAACCCCATGAGGGTTCGTCGAAGAGAGACCGCCACGCGCATAGCAGCAGGACGAACGGAGTCTCGCGCAAGGCGCGCGAGTATCCCTTCTGGGACGTATGCAAACTCTCCATCAGGAGAGTTTTTTACACTAGTCACATTCGCTCCGGCGTGGGCAAACCAAGAACTTGCAGCGCATCCCCCAAAGTTTCTTTCACCTTCGCAGTCAACCAAACGCGAAAATGCTGGACTTCGCCCTCTGCCTTTAGAATAGGGCAAGTAGAATAAAAGTTATTAAATAAAGTAGCCAACTGGTGAGCGTAGGTGCATAGCGTATTTGGTGTTAAATCCTGTACGGCATGGTATAGCGTATCTAACCAAATGCTAATATGTCTCAGCAGAGCCCGCTCTGCAGGCTCGAGCGAAGCTATTTTGACTGCAGTCCCATGAGCGGTGCCAATGATCTTATTCTCCACCTTGTTCAAGACACTAGTGGCACGGGCATAAGTATACAGCAAATATACTCCGGTATTGCCCGAAATTTCGGTCGCCTGTCGCAAATCAAATACCACCTCGGTCTGAAGGTTGAAGCGTAGTAAATAATAGCGTATAGCAGCGATGGCAATTTCGCGACTGGACAGCCCGCTGGGGTCTGACCGTTTGTTTTGGATCACGTTCTCCATCAATTCTGTCAATTCAGACACTTTAATTCCGATCCCTTGACGTCCTGACATCGCATACGAGCTTTTTCCATCGGAGATATCGATCCCGAGTTCCACCGCCGCCGCTGGGCTTAAAGAAACAACCCCATAGCTTACATGATGCAGCTTCTCGGCTTCTTTCGCGTAACCCAAAGCTTGAAGAGCCTGCTTTACCATTGCCTGAGGATATTCCTGTCTGTAGTCGATGACGTTAATCACTAAATCGGCATGCCCGAAAGATTTCGCAATCCCGTTAGACCGGGTAGTCCATAAATTATCGGAGAAGGGCTGATACGAAAAGTCCTTTGCAAGCAGGCCGTATTTCCACAGATGGTAGGCAATATCTTTGGCGGTGTAAGTTAAAATACCGTTTGAACGGACCAGAACTTTTTCTATGGCCTGTTCGCTCCCTTCCTGTGGCAGGTTATCCCTGACTTTCCCCTCTGAGCTTGGCTTCAACACCCAACAGCCGGCCAATTTACCCTCAGTCTCTTGATAAAAAAGGGAGGTTTGCTGCAGTAGCTGGAATGTCGAAGACCAAAATCCTTCTCTGACAATACTGCTCTCCCAGACTAACAAATCGTATTGAATCCCAAACTCGCTCATATCTTGAACATGCTCACGTACGATTCTTTCGGCGGCTACCATGCCCATCCAGGAGACATTGGAAACACCGTCCTCCAAGGCGTGCAGCACCTCAACTCGTTTGTTGACTAAAACGGAATTCACCGCATATTCCTTATTCGTTGTCGCGTATAAATCCCAGCAATAATCCCCAAAACGCTCGTACTCTCCTGATAAAGGAATATTGAGCAGTCCAACCACGGTATCCGCTAATTGATTGCCTAAGTCATCGATGTAATTATGGATCTCAACGTTATAGCCAACTCTTCTAAGCATCCTTACTAACGTATCGCCAATGCAGGAATTTCTGAGATGACCGATATGTGCCGATTTATTCGGATTAATAGAGGTATGCTCAATGACTACTTTATCGTTCGAATATTCCGGCAGCCCAAAATCTCGCTGTGCCCATTCTTCCCAGTTGATAAATAAATTCAAAAATCCGGGAGGCACGATTTCGATGCGACTTAATAAGCTGTTCTTATTTTCCTGTTGACTCAGCTTGGCTTTAATTAATTCTGCGATATGCACAGGTGGCTTTTTTAAAGACTTTGCTAATTGCATGGCAATATTGCTGGAGTAATCTCCATGTTCGAGGCTGGCAGGCATTTCAATTTTGACAATTAGACCAGAATCGTTGTCACCCCCATTTTCTATTAGACTCTGAGCAGCTTTCGTTATACTTTGTACAATCCACTGACTTAACATCCTTAGATCCCCCTTATACAATGGTCTGATAAAATAAAAAAAAGCCCTCGTCTCTTAAGAGACGAGGACTCTATCGCACTCGCGGTACCACTCTTGTTGTTAAACTCAAAGGTTTAACCACCTCATAAATAACGGCTTTGGCCGGGACTTCCTACTCTTCTGTTCAGAAGTCCATCTCATGGATCCGTTTCATTATTGACTCCGGCCGGCTCCCACCCTCCCGGCTCGCTTGAACATAGAGAACAATAATTACTCTTCCAATCATTGATTAACATATTAGTTTTGGCTTATTATAACCAGTTTGCCAAAAAATATCTACAACTTCCGGCAAACTTATCTGCCAATGCAGCACTTAATTATTTACCTTTTTGAAGAAAACGCTTGCAGTCTGAGGGCGAATATGATATAAAAAATATAAATCTAAACGTTTAGATTCTTGGGTTATTATTTTGAGGAGGTGGAGTATGTCTAACATTAGCATCAAAGATATAGCAGCCAAAGCGAATGTGTCTACTGCTACCGTCTCCTATGTCCTAAATGGCACACGGAATGTCCGTCCCCAAACGCGTGAACGAGTGCTGGCCGTGATTGAGGAACTCAATTATAAGCCGAACGACATTGCCAAAAGCCTGAAGCGCAGACGTACTGACACGATCGGCGTAATTGCCGAAGACGTTACCGTTTTTAATACACCGGAGATTATCGACGGGATTAACGACTACGGTGATCGCCATGATCTGCATATTTTACTGACGAACTTGCGTTTGGATAAACGGATCGGCCGTGATTTTGACAACATTGACAAGTACAAGAAATACGCTACAAGCGCCGTGTCCGAACTCCTAAGCAAGCAAGTGGATGGGATCATTTATATTGGCGTACATACCCGGGACTTGACTGGATTGATCGATACAGAGGGCAAGCCGATCGTCTACACGTACGGGTATACCCAGGACGATGTGGCAATTCAATATAACGATGAGCAGGCATCGTACGAAGCCATGTCCTACTTAGTTCAGAAAGGGCACCGGCGTATCGCTATTATCAGCGGCTTGATGGACTCGATTCCGTCACGTCTCCGCCTGAATGGATACTACAAGGCAGTAACAGAGTTCGAACTGCCCTTCGATCCGCTATATATCAAAATGGGGGATTGGGAGCGGGAGTCCGGTTACCGATTAACGAAGGAATTATTGGCTTTGCCGGAGCCGCCGACAGCAATTTTGTCTATGAACGATGTAATGGTCGTCGGGATTCTGGAAGCGGCAAATCAGGCCGGAGTGAAGGTTCCCGCAGATTTGTCCGTGATCGGGTTCGATAATCGGGAGTTTAGCGATTATTTGACTCCCCGCATTACAACGTTGGATATCCCATTGCATGAAATGGGATACCGAGCAATGGAAGTTCTCCATGGTCTTATGCAAGGAAAGAAAAACGAGCCTATGAATATGCCGGTATGCCGGTTGATTGAGCGCGATTCAGTAGCTGCCCCGAGAAATTAAGAGGAATTTTTCGAGACAGCTCCTCTTTTCCAGAAAAATCTAAACGTTTAAATCTTTGACCGATTGGTGACAACTTGGCGATGGAGGCTTGTAGATGCTGGATTCCTAGGTTATCTGGCTCTACGGATTTCCTCGCAAGTTCACATATACATGTACCACACATTAGGGAGGGGTCAATGTGAAAATGAGCATGAGTACAAGCAAGGGTAAAAACAGGAGCAAGAAGTGGTTTATGTTATCCCTGATAGCTGCGTTATGTCTCGGTTTGCTATCCGCTTGCGGCGGTAAAACTGAAAGCGGTGCCAATTCGCCTGGAGCAGCAGATAACGGAGGGAATAACGGAACGGATGGAAAGGAAGTGACGCTTCGTTTTATGACCTGGGATTCCGGACAGACGCTCCAGCCTTACCAGAATGCGATCACTGCTTTTATGGAGAAGAACCCGAACATTAAAGTCAAAGTCGAATCTGTACCCGATAACTATGATCAGAAGCTGTTGACATCGCTTGCGTCGGATACTGCTCCTGATGTGTTTATGGCTTGGAACTATCCGCTTTATGTGCCGGGGGGAGCTCTTGAAGATATGCAAGCCTGGGTAGAGAAGGACAATTATGATCTCGGTAAATATTATCCAATCTTAATGGATTACATGAAATATGACGGCAAACTGTGGGGGCTCCCGACAACATACTCCACGCGTGCAATTTACTACAATAAGCAGCTGTTTGATGAAGCAGGCGTACCGTATCCGCAAGACGGATGGAATTGGGAGGAGTTTGTCGATACCGTTCAGAAGCTGACCAAGCCTGGGCAATACGGATTCATTATGACGCCGGATGATGTCATGACGATGCAGCCATATATCTGGAGCAACGGGGGAGATATGGTGAGCGAGGATGGGCAAACGGTCGAAGGCGTGTTGAACAGTGCTGAGAACGTGGAGACGATGACTTTTCTGAAGCAACTGTACGATGCGTCCTCCAAAATCAATTCCGCAGGCAAATTCAGTACGAATAATGGTCTGGAATCGTTCCAAACGGGGCAAATCGCCATGTTCGACAACGGGATGTGGCCGCTGGGAGACATTCTGAAGGAAGGAAAATTGGATATTGGAACTGTGACGCATCCTCTGCCTGAGGGCGGCAGTTTGAAGGGCATTATCCATACGTCCGGCTACTCGATGCCGAAGACTGGAAAGAACAAAGAAGCCGCGTGGGAATTGATCAAGTTCATGTCAGGCGAGGAAGGAATCAAAATTATAACAGCAGATAAATTTGCCTTCTCCCCGGTTATTTCCGTGGACGAAGAGAATGGTTATGCCAAAGACCCGTATTTGGAAGCGTTTGCTAAAGAATTGGAAGGCAGCGATAAATTGATTGCGGGCATGCGCAGCGAAAGATGGAGCGAGGCTGAGGATATGATTCGCGCCGGTGTGCAGGCGATCTTCTATAATAATGCGGATATCCAGAGTACCTTGGATGATGCGGCTAAGCAGGCTCAAGCGGTTTTAGAATAATGAGTTTAAATACGGATTTACAGTAATGGAAGGATGGGAGGCTTAAGGTTTACAAGCTTACAAGCAAAGGGCTGCAAAGCTTAAAGCCTCCCCTTCTCCTCAAATTGAGGTGATGACAACATGGCACAATCCAGCGCGGATCAGACTCTAATGAAACGTTCCTTCAGAAGGAAAAGACTTCGTGAGAATGCGGCAGGTTTGTTCTTTATCTCGCCGTGGCTCATCGGATTTCTACTGCTGATGTTTGGTCCGATGGTTTTCTCTTTGGGAATCAGCTTCACGGAATGGAATATGGTGGGGAGTCCGAAATTTATCGGCTTGAAAAATTATATCCATATGTTCACGAGCGATCCGTTCTATTTTAAATCGATGATCGTCACATTTAAATACGTATTCATTATGGTGCCTTTGCAGGTTGTATTTGCGATTCTCATCGCTGTCCTGCTCAATCGGGCCACATACGGCATTAAGTTCTTTAGATCGATTTTTTATTTGCCGTCGCTTATTCAAGGGGTGACACTAGCACTTATTTTTAGCTGGATGCTGAACGATGATTTTGGGCCGGTCAATTACATGCTGGAACTCGTCGGACTTCCTCGGGTGCACTGGCTGACCGATCCTAATGTTGCTTTGTACGCACTTATATTCATTGCCTTGTGGGGCGTCGGCTCCCCGATGGTACTGTACCTGTCAGCGCTTCGCTCGGTATCCTCCGAATATTATGAAGCAGCGGATATAGATGGGGCAGGACCCGTACGCAAGTTTTTCAATATTACAATTCCGCTTATTACGCCGACGATATTGTTTAATATTTTGACGAGCCTGATCTCGGCCTTCCAGACGATCGTCCTTGCGTTCGTGCTGACGGGAGGAGGGCCGGCGAACTCGACGTACTTCTATTCCCTGCATGTCTATCGCAATGCGTTCACCCATTTCAAAATGGGTTATGCTTCCGCCATGGCCTGGGTGATGTTCGTTATGATTGTATTGCTCACCGGTCTTGTTCTGGCCTCGTCCAAATACTGGGTTCATTATGAAGACGACGGAGGTGGACGTTAATGCATGCGATAGAGAGCAAAAAACGTATCCAAACGATTCTGGTTTTGGCTCTGATTCTGCTCTGCGCAGCGGCATTCCTGTTTCCGATCGCCTGGATGCTGTCCACTGCAGTGAAAGCACCGGAGGATATTTTTACAGCAAAGCCGGAGCTTATACCAACGAATTTGCAGCTGAACAACTTTGCCGATGCTTGGAACGCACAACCGTTTGGGCGTTTCCTTCTAAACACGCTGATCGTGGTGGGTGTTTCGACTCCGTTTGCCATGCTGTCCGCCACGATGGTCGCATTTGGATTTGCCCGGATCAATTTCTGGGGCAGAAATGCTCTGTTCCTTTTCGTGATCGGTACGATGGTGATTCCTTGGGATGTGACGGCAATTCCGTTATATATCCAGTACAACAAGATGGGACTCATTAATACGCTTTGGCCCATGATTCTGCCGGGGGCATTCGGTTCCGCGTTTTTTATCTTCCTGGCCCGGCAGTTCATTATGGGGGTTCCGCGTGATTTGGACGAAGCGGCAGAGATTGATGGGTGTAACCGATGGCAAATTTATTGGAGCATCATCCTGCCGTTATGCCGTCCGATCGTGGTCGTCATTGGAGTGTTCCATTTCGTCTGGTGCTGGAATGAATTTTTAACGCCGCTCATATTTATAAATGATCAGAGCATGTACACGCTGCCGCTTGGAATTAACTTATTCAAGAATGCTTTCAATATCGAATACGAGAAGCTGATGGCGGTGTCCTGCTTATCGGTTCTGTTCCCGGCAACACTGTTTTATTTTACGCAAAATCTTATTCTAGGGGGCATTTCGCTCAGCGGAGTCAAAAAATGACAAAGGTGACAAGACTGAGGGGTGGAGACATATGAACATACTGAGCAATCCAAAGTTTGAACTTGCCTTTACAGAGCGTGGAGCGGTAAAGTCTCTGATAATAAAGGATGACCCGCATGCGATGAATTGGGTCGTGGAGCCCGAATACTTGGCGGAAGTTGGTTATGATGATGAAGATAAGCTGTTCGGAGAGTGGACAGCGGTTATAAACGGCCGCACGGTGCAAAGCTCCAATCTGATTCCAACGATTGTACAAGACAATGATGGCAGTGCCGTAATCTCATTCGAAGCAGAGGGGTTAACGATTACATTTGCTTATCTGCTTGAAGAGGAGCAAATTCGTTGGAGTATCGAAGCGTTTAACCCGGCAGACCAGCAATTGCAGATTGACGGTTTTCATGTTTGGTTCTCGTTAGCCTATGTCATGTTTCGGGATGAAAATGTGCTGCGCAATATACGGAATTCGTGTGCGGTATTCGCGCATATGGGAGGGGACTTCTCCAAGTTTGCAGCGATCCGCCGCAGCAATGAGGCGCCGCATCTCGGCATTTATGGAAAAAAGGGCCGCACCGCGGCGTTCGGTTCATATTGCAGATATGAGAATCGTTTTTTGGAGCAGGTGTCGCCATCGCTTGATGGGTTGCTGTTCCATCGATTATCGCTCGTAGAGGATGGCAGTTCAATGCCGGAATCGGCAGCGGTCGATTGGATCTATAGCGATGAATACCATCCGCGCATTTTGGAAGCCGGGCAGCGAATGCAGTGGGAGTATGTGCTTGCGGCATGTGGTAGTCAAGAGGACTTCTATCGTCAAACCATAGAGCACGGGCACCCCCGCTGGACGTATACTCCGGTGCTGACGGCAGGCGGGTTATTTGAAGCGGAGCTGGAGCTTCCGGATGGTCAGCAGGTGCAGCAGGTCAGGCTGCTCACTTCACCGCCTCATCAAGATGCGGTTCAAGAGGAGGACGTTACTGCCCTTTTTGTGAAAGATGATTCGTCTCAGCGCCTATTCAAGGCCGCCTTGCAGCGAACGGAGCCGGGTGAGCATAAGCTTGAGCTGCTGCTAGAGGACGGACGCAAAGACGTACTGGTATGGAACGTGCTTGAACCGATCGATCACATTTTAGAGAAGCGCGCTGAGTGGTTATGTCGCAACAACTATGATGCTGAGGGAAAGATGGGGAGACCGCATGCGTTTTTACCGTTATCCAATCAGGGGGAATCGTTAGGGAAGCTCACTTTTTTGCTTATGAAAAATAGTTTGACGGCCTCAATCCCAGAACAGGTAGCGAAAGCGGAAGCATCTGCTGTACTAGATATGAAGCGCCACTGGTTCGAGTACGGTAACTTTCTCAAGCCACGAGCTCTTTACGGAAGCTTTTATCGTATATTTGATTTAGACTATATAGCCCATGTGTTTTACTTGCTCTCTCGCATTGAGGCTCCACTGCTGAAGTTGAATACGCCACAAACATATTTAGAGTGGGCTGCCGAAGTACTCTGTGTCCGATTGAATCCGGATTGTCATCAAGATCAGAGAGAGAAAGATGAATCGGGCTTGAGTGGCGTGTTTATACTATACATCGACGACTTGCTTAATGATTTATGGACGAATGGGCTGTTGGAGTGGCATCAGAAGTTGACCCGGCTGTGGAAAGAGTTTGGAGGAAGGCTGGAGCGAAATGCTGAACCGTTTGCCGGAGCGATCACGGAGCATTTCTATGATAATGCCGGGTTTGGGCCAACGTGCGAGACATTGCTCTCTGTCGGATTGCAGGGTGAAGCGGAGCAATACGGCCAGCTGATTCTGGCCAATATCGGCTTCAGTAACGATTATCGGGCACAAAACCCGGATCGCTGGTGGGAAGCCTTGTCATACATGATCCATTCCTTATGGGGAGGTCTGGTAGCTGCTTCTTCCCGGGTAGCTTACGAGCATCTTGGAAATCCGCAGTATTTGGAAGCTGCCTATCGCGCCACGATGGCTGTCTTTAACTGCTATGATTGGAACGTATCGTCTACGCCGCGCCGACTGCAACCGGGAGAAGCCGCTTCGACCTATAGTGTAGCTGCTCCGAATTTGAACATGCCGTCCCTGTCGCGCGATCGCTTTGGACAATCCGTGTTCCGGGACGCGAGTGATCCGTTATTTGCTTCCCTATTCTCCAATGCGACAGGCGACGATTGGGATATGGGGGAAGAACTCGTGGCATATTTGCTTGGTTTCGGAACGACGACCTATTTATATCGCGATGATCAAGGAAAGCTGCGCTGTGTTAACGGATATGTTACAAAGGATGAAGATAGCTGGATCATAACCAGCTATGCAGCGTATCCAACGAAATACGTTATTCAAGAAGATGGACTGGTGCTTCAGGCGAACAAGGGCGAAGTGCTCAGACGAGCGCGACTTTGGGAGGGGAAGTTGTCTGCGCTGGAAGTCGTACGAGAAGGTGAACATTGAACACTTACTGCAATTATGGCCATCATAACTACCGATAGATAATAATAGCAGCAGCCGCAGATCAATAATGATCCGTGGCTGCTGCTATTTATTAAGAGATAAACAGGCCATATGTTGCTGAGTCACCGCATCCTTATATCGCAAGAGAACTACTGTTACAATGCGATCTGTCTTCTTAGAATATACATTGATAGACGTTTCCCTTAAGGATTACAGTACAACGATCCGTCGAGAGGCTGCTAATGATCGCAGCTCGACATTGAGACTTTCTTTCATCTCATCGGTCATATCGAGCAGAAGCCCATAGTGGAACATGGAGTTCTCGCTTTCCTTCTGCCATTGAATGGTGCCGGGAAACTTATGTAAATCCTCATTTAAACGGACGTGAATCGTGGCTTGGATCTGATTGGTGCCAGCGCGAAGATCCAGCCTCGTCTGAATCCGGCATCCCGACTTGCTAATATCGAGCAGTTCGACTTCTGCTAATTTACTATTAACAGCAACCTCGTTAATTTCCCTGATTTCTATCCAGCAAGGCAAGGGTGTTGTCATAGAATAACGGAAGGGTTCCGTTCTTCGTGTTGTCATTGCTACATCCTCCGTAATAGGAAATATATTCCGATTATATAGGATATTTCAGGTAAATGATATGGTTTGGCCGAGTTTGCTTAAATAATTAAATTTTTATAGGAACAACAGGATGGCAAAGGAAATTGTTGACAAGTAAATATACTTAGTGTAATCATATACCTAGTAATACTAAACACTATGTAAAGCAAGGTGATGGAATGAGCGATACGGCCAGCCAATTGAAAAAGGGCGTTCTGGAAATTCTTGTTTTGCATTTGCTGAACCGATCGGATTTATACGGCTATCAGTTAATTATTGAACTTGATATTCGCAGCCATGGATACTTTAAGATGAAGGAAGGCACGCTGTATCCGGTTCTCTATCGATTAGAGGACTCTCGCCATATTGAGAGCTATTGGGAGCGGGATGACGGCAAACGCGGGGTTAGGAGGAAATATTACCGGATCACCGCTTCCGGCCAGCGGAGGTTTGCGGAAATGCAGCAGGAATTGGCCCTGTTCTTCGGTTCCATTAAACAGGTGATGGAGGAAGATGTCTATGAACAAGATTGACGATTACGTGAGTGAGGTACTGCTTCATATTCGAGCGGATCGCCAGGTTAAACACAGAATTCGGGAGGATCTCATCGCCTCGCTGAACGAGAGAATAGCCTATGAGTCTAACCGAGAAGTGGATGATGTCATTTTCAGTCTTGGAACTCCCGCCGAAATGGCCGAAGAGTACATGGCGAACTTAGATACAAGCACAGCTTTACCTAAATTTGCGAAAGCCGTGTATGAGAAGTCGCCCTATTTTGAATATCGTTCTAAGGCTTCTTTGTGCGGGGTTCCTTGGGTTCATGTAAAGACGCGAAGATGGTATGGCAATCGTCCCGGGGTAGCTCGCGGAATCATTGCAATAGGCGATGTGTCCATCGGTTGTATCTCCCTGGGCGGTCTAGCGCTGGGAGGCATCTGTTTAGGCGGCGTGTCGGCTGGGCTATGCTCCTTTGGAGGTGTTGCCATTGCAGCTTTATTGGCAGCAGGTGGGGTGGCGGTTGGTGCGGCTGCCATTGGGGGCGTATCGATCGGGCTGATTGCCATGGGCGGTGTAGCTCTTGGCCAAGTTGCAATAGGCGGTGTAGCTGTGGGCAAATTAACTCATGAACTTAATTCACCAGTTCCGCCTCATGGTCATCTACATGGGAACTGATTAGAGAGCTGATAAATAAAGGTTTTAAATTTTAATAAGTATTCTGCAAAAAAATAAAGGTTGTTCAGAGAGCCGTACTCTTTGAACAACCTTTTGTCGTTGCAGCAGTTACTCAGATGTTAAAAGCGCTTGCTGGATATCCTCCTCCACTGCCGAAGGCTCTGTTCGAGCGCTGTATTGTTTAACTATGTTGCCGTCCCGATCAATTAGAAACTTGACGAAGTTCCATTCAATGTCTCCGGTTCGGTAAGGAGCAGGAACGTGGCTGATCAAGTATTTGTACAACGGATGGGCTTTGTCGCCCTTCACGTCGATTTTGGCGAAGAGCGGAAAGGTGACCTGATAATTCAAATCACAAAAATTTTTGATTTCCTCTTCTGTGCCTGGTTCTTGACCAGCAAATTGGTTGCAGGGAAACCCGAGAACGACCAATCCCTGATCGCTATACGCATCGTATAGTTGCTGCAGCCCTTTATATTGCGGCGTTAGTCCGCATGCGCTGGCTGTATTTACGATGAGCAGTACCTTACCCTTGTATTGTTCAAGTGTCGTAGTTTCACCATCAATGGTGCGAACCTCAATATGATATAGCTCTGACATCTTGTTATACCAAATCACAGGCTTCCGCTGGCATCCAGTGGGCGTCCTGTCCTTCCCATTTCACATTGCAGCCCAGCGGATTCGTTAGCGGCACGCTAACCGGCTGGCCGGAGGTAAGCTCAGTAAGAGCACGCTCAAGGTCATTCGTTGTCATTTTTGCAGTTTCGCGAGGGTTGTCCACTCCACGGCCCGTATAAACTAGGCGGCGTTCTCGGTCAAACACAAAGAAGTGGGGAGTGCGCAGCGCGCCATAAGCCTTGGCTACGTCTTGATCCATGTCTCGGAGGTACACCCAAGGAAAACGATGTTCTTCCATTCTGATGATCATATGCTCATAGGAATCGTCAGGATGCGTATTTTCACTGTTTGCGTTAATACCGACAAAGGCTACTCCCTTGTCTTTGAATTTATCCGCCGTTTCACGGGTCACTTCATCGGAACCGACAACGTAAGGACAGTGATTGCATGTGAAGAATACCACCAGAACATCGGCAGAGGCAAAGCTGTCTAATGAATACAAAGCTCCGTCTGTTGCCTTAAGTTCAAAATCGGGAGCCTGAGCCCCAAGCTGTAACGTAAAACTCATGTAACACGTACCTCCTCATCAATAAAAATTTGATAGATTGCGTTTCGACATGAGCTGAGCTGGTATATAGTCAGACGTCTATATTGTACTTCATTTTGGTTGAGAAGCATAATTGACAAACAAATGAAAAAGCGAGTCTTTCGACTTGGGAATGTTGGTTATTGTCGAAAAAACCCGCTTGTTATTATGTAAAAGAAGACTATGAAAATTAGGAAAAATGATTTATAGCTATTCATTTTGACTAGATTTTGTCATTGCAACAGAGCACTAAGGGTGCTTGCCAGGAATAGTAGAAGTCCCGTTCCGGTTAAGCTAATTAATAGGGTAAGTATGATCCTTATCATAATATTGGTAGATAATCGAAATACGCTGACATTGGCTGCAGCCGTTAGGATGCCGATGAGAGCCCCGATTGCTCCGCCTATGAAAATAAATATCAAGGGAAGAAAGCACCATAGCTTGGCAATGACAGGCAGTGGTTTAGTCACTTCAATAACCGAGCCGTCAACAATCAGATTAGGAACGTCTATTCCGAACAAGTCCCTTTTCCAGGTGGCTTCTATGTCTTGTCCGTCGTCCCGGCGCAAAATCATCGGTTGTTTTTTCTTGGCGGTGACTTCTTGATTGTTCACAAAAAGCCGGGCTTTTCCTCCAAATCCAGAAGTAATAACCTCCAAAGTTTGATTGGCAAATCCTGTTGGATAAATCATGTAACGCATCATATTCCTCCTAATTAAACGAAATATTTCTTTATATATATCGGGGGATAATGAGAGTTTTTTCATAGGATTTTCAGACCAATATCAAATTTTGCGAAAAATTGTTGGCGATTATTGTCGGTAAATATTTTTTAAAACTCTCCCATGGAGAGTTTACATACGTCCCAGAAGGGATACTCGCGCCCCATGCGCGAGACTCCGTTAGCCCTGCCCGGCTCTGCGCGGCGGTCTCACTCCGACGAACCCCCAAAGGGTTTCTCATCCTCTGGGCGCAAAAAAACTCTCCCATGGAGAGTTTACATACGTCCCAGAAGGGATTCGAACCCCTGACCGACGGCTTAGAAGGCCGTTGCTCTATCCAGCTGAGCTACTGGGACAAAAATATTAAAAACGCAAGCAAAAAATATTTTATCACAGCAAGCGGCTTGAAGCAATAGGTAAATTCAAATAAATTTTCCTTACATTAATAGCAGCGAAATAGAAGCGACGGCAAAGCAAGTATTTTTTTCTCCAATACGTCTATGCTATAATCTCAATTAATTGAAAATACGGAACAAAGGAGGCTGCGCATATCAGCAATTCTCGACCCGATGGAAAGGACAACATCGTTCTATTTCCCAAAACATTAGATTACTATCAAATTGAATTGACGCGGATGCTGGAAACGGAAAGATACCGTGAAGCCGTCGAGCTCTTGCAATTCTTGTTGCAGTGTCAAGGACAGGATCCCCGGCAGTATGACGAGTGGCAGGCGCTGCTCGACTGGTTAAACAGTGCCTTTCCAACCTTTGAGAAGGAGGATGCATCCGAAGAGGATTCTTATGCCGAAGAAGAGATGGCCAGGCAGCATGCCGAAGCAAAGCTGGCGGAAGACCATCTATACGCCGAGAAGCTGTTGTACGCCGTTACCGAGAAGCCTCTGTCGGAACAGACTTTTCTTGCCCTGGAGCAGCTTGTGTATCTTGACAAGGCCGAGGTGGACGAGGTGCTGATACGGTGGATTGAACATACGGAGCTCCATCCGCTGCTCCAGTATCGCGTATTTCAAACCTTACAGAGACGAGGGACGCAGGGGACGCTGACATTGAAGCGCGGCACTGAATTAGTCGAAATTGAAATTGAGGCCGTACCCTTAAAACCGGAGCAATTCCCTGCACCGATCCAAGCGGTGTTAGAAAGGGTAGGCAGTGAGACGCAGGTGCATGATCCGACGTTGTTTTATTTTGCCCAGGAGCTATGGTCGCAGTTTATTATGGCGATCTACGCTACAAAGAATTATCGTTTGATTCTGAGCGAGGAGGATGCGGTCATCGATATATGGGCGGCAGCCCTCCATTTAATGGTTTCAGAGAGTATTCCCAGCGGGAAAAGCGACGAGGATATAAGAACGCTTTATGGCATTACGGGTGATTTACGATTAAAATTTGAGCAGGCCTGTCGCTCGATGAGGCAGTTTGTGGCTGCGGGCATAGGCGGTTAATGAGTGAGAAGGATGCGTAGCAAACTCTAAGAAGCTCCTCGTTTCTGCTCTTGTAAAAACATGTATTGTTGTTTATAATATAGTGGTTATTCTGAACGTGGACATAGAGACAGCTATACTGGAACCAAGATAGCTGCTTTATCGCGATTCGGTTTCAGTATTTCAGTATAGTAATATGTGAAATTTGGAGGGGAAGGCATAAAATGAAAGCAACTTGGGAAAAAATAGAGAAGAACCTCGGCGTTCTCGAGGTTGAAGTGGAAGCAGAACGTGTATCTGCTGCACTAGATAAAGCGTTTCAAAAAGTCGTAAAGAAAGCTAACGTACCTGGATTCCGTAAAGGTAAAGTACCTCGGTCAATTTTCGAGGCGCGTTTCGGCGTTGAGTCGCTTTATCAAGATGCTATCGATATTTTGCTTCCTGAAGTTTACACTGAAGCGGTTGATCAAACAGATATTTTCCCGGTTGACCGTCCTGAAGTGGACGTTGAACAATTTGCGAAAGGACAACCTTTCAAATTCAAAGCAAAAGTTACAGTAAAACCAGAAGTTACTTTAGGCGAATACAAAGGTATCGAAGTGCCTGTAGAGCCTGTAGAAGTAACTGAAGAAGAAATCAGTCAAGAGCTCGAGCGCTTGCAGCAGCGTCATGCTGAACTTATTGTGATTGATGAAGATGCTGCGCAAAACGGCGACACTGTAGTCATCGACTTTGACGGTTCCGTAGATGGCGTTCCATTCGAAGGCGGCAAAGCAGAGCGTTATTCGCTGGAACTTGGAAGCGGCGCGTTCATTCCGGGCTTTGAAGAGCAGGTTGTCGGCTTGGCAACGGGAGACTTCAAAGATGTTACGGTAACTTTCCCTGAGACATACCATGCCGAAGAGCTGGCTAACAAAGAAGCTGTATTTAAAGTGAAAGTACATGAAATCAAACGCAAACAGCTGCCTGAGCTGGATGATGAGTTCGCAAAAGACGTCAGCGAATTCGATACACTTGATGAATACAAAGAGGATCTGAAGAAAGAACTGCTTTCCCGTAAAGAGAAAGACAGCAAAGCGGCGCGCGAAGGAATCGTCGTTGACAAAGTAAGCGAAAACGCTGAAGTTGAAATTCCTGAATCGATGATCCAAAGCGAAGTTCAGAACATGGTGCGCGATTTCGACAACCGTCTTCGTTCCCAAGGCATGAACCTCGAAATGTTCCTAAGCTTCTCCGGACAAACGATCGAGGATCTGCAAGAGCAAATGAAGGCTGATGCGGAAAAACGCGTTCGCAACAATCTTGTTCTGGAGAAAATTGCGAAGGAAGAGAACATCGTTGCTACGGAAGAAGAAGTCAACAAAGAGCTTAACGATATGGCGGAAGCGTACAAGCGCAGTCCAGAAGAAATCCGTAACATTCTTGCAGCTAACGGTTCGCTTGGCAGCTTGAATGAGGATGTAGCTCTTCGCAAAACGATTGAATTCTTGTTGGAGAACAGCAAAGAGGTTCCTGCCGAGAAGAAGGAAGAAGTTAAAGAAGAGGCTCAAGAAGAAGCAACTGAAGAATAAGATTCGCACTGAACCCGTTAGCAGCTTTTGAAGCATGCAACAGAACGAGATGTACAATGGTTAAGGCACGTATATAAGATGCGTGCCTTAATTTTTAACCTTTTTAAAATACATATATTGGCATTGCCTGACTGGACAAGACTTGAGTTATATAATACGTTCAGAAAGTCATACACTGTATCGAATGAAAAATGACATGAGCCTTTGAACGTGATAGAATATTTCTGTAAGCGTAAGAATTTGAAAAGGAAAAGAGGTTGGTCGCATGAGTCTGGTACCTATGGTCGTAGAACAAACAAGCCGGGGAGAACGCTCTTACGATATTTACTCGAGACTTCTCAAGGATCGCATTATTTTTCTCAGCAACGCGATTGACGATGATGTTGCCAATCTCGTAATAGCCCAGTTGTTGTTCTTGGCAGCGGAAGATCCTGACAAGGATATCCATCTATACATCAATTCGCCTGGTGGTTCGGTTACAGCCGGGATGGGTATATATGATACGATGCAATATATCAAACCAGACGTTTCTACAATTTGCGTAGGAATGGCTGCCAGTATGGGTTCGCTCCTGCTTACGGCAGGCGCCCCGGGTAAACGATTTGCACTACCGAATAGTGAAGTGATGATTCACCAGCCGCTTGGCGGTGTGCGCGGTCAAGCCGCAGATATTAAAATTCATGCCGAGTGGATCATTAAGACGAGAGAGAAGCTGAATCAGATTTACGTAGATCGGACGGGTCAACCCCTTGAAAAAATCGAACGCGATACAGACCGTGACTTTTTCATGAGCGCGGAAGAGGCTAAGGCCTACGGGATCATCGACCAGGTCATTAGTAAGCCGATTAATCCATAAAGGGGTGTTTACATGTTTAAATTCAACGATGAAAAAGGACAGCTGAAATGCTCATTCTGCGGCAAATCGCAGGAGCAGGTTCGGAAGCTTGTTGCCGGACCGGGCGTTTATATATGTGACGAGTGCATTGAATTGTGTACGGAGATTGTAGAAGAGGAACTTGGCCATGAAGAGGAATTGGATCTGAAGGAAATTCCTAAACCGAAGGAAATTCGCGACATTCTGGATCAATATGTCATCGGCCAGGAGCAGGCGAAGAAATCCCTATCTGTGGCGGTCTATAACCACTACAAGCGTGTCAATATTCAAGGCAAGGTTGACGACGTCGAGTTGCAGAAGAGTAATATTTTGCTGCTGGGTCCTACGGGCTCCGGTAAGACATTGCTCGCTCAGACGATGGCAAGAATATTGAATGTGCCGTTTGCGATTGCGGATGCAACTTCTCTGACGGAAGCCGGGTATGTGGGCGAAGATGTCGAGAATATTTTGCTGAAGCTGATTCAAGCTGCGGATTATGACGTGGAGAAGGCAGAACGCGGTATCATTTACATCGATGAAATTGACAAAGTGGCCCGCAAGTCTGAGAATCCATCCATTACTCGTGACGTATCCGGTGAAGGAGTGCAGCAAGCCCTTCTCAAAATACTGGAAGGTACAGTGGCATCTGTTCCTCCGCAAGGCGGACGTAAGCATCCGCATCAAGAATTCATTCAAATCGATACGACGAATATTTTGTTTATTTGCGGCGGTGCCTTTGACGGCTTGGAGCAAATGATCAAACGACGGATCGGCAAGAAGGTTATCGGTTTTAACGCGGTGAGCGAAGGACAAAAGGATCTTAAACCGGGCGAATATCTGTCCATGGTACTTCCGGAGGATTTGCTCAAGTTTGGTTTGATTCCCGAATTCGTCGGCCGTCTACCGGTTATTTCTACGCTGGAGCCGCTGGATGAGAATACACTGGTGCGCATTTTGTCTGAGCCGAAAAATGCTTTGGTGAAGCAATATCAGAAGCTGCTTGAGCTTGATAATGTGAACCTGTCCTTTGAACCGAAAGCGCTAGAAGCGATTGCCCAAGAGGCGATTAAACGAAATACGGGGGCGCGCGGCCTACGCGCGATCATTGAAGGCATTATGCTTGATTTGATGTATGAAGTGCCTTCACGCGAAGACATTACGGACTGCGTCATTACTGAGAAGGTCGTTCAGGATAAGACCGTTCCTGAGCTTCAGCCGAAGAAGAATAAAAAGCAAGAAGAGAGCGCATAAGGCTTAGCGGCCGAATACGCCACAAAATAGATGTCTAGTCCTCCACCTTTGCGAGAGTCGCGTCAAGCTTACGCGTTTGCTTGCAGGGGTGGAGCTTTGACGTTATGGGAGAGACTTGAAATGACATTCTTGAGACAAGATACCCGGCCGGTCAAAGTTGGTAATCTAACGATCGGCGGCAGTGATGAAGTAATCATTCAGAGCATGTGCACGACCAAGACAGCAGATGTAGCCGCGACAGTGGCGGAGATTCTTCGACTCGAGGAAGCTGGCTGCCAGTTGGTTCGCGTGACCGTGAATAATGAAGAGGCTGCTGCGGCGATCAAGGAAATCAAGAAGCAAATTCATATACCGCTTGTGGCTGATATTCATTTTAACTATAAACTAGCTCTGCTGGCGATTGAGAACGGCATTGATAAAGTCCGTATTAACCCAGGGAACATTGGGCGGAGAGAAAAGGTCGAAGCCGTCGTCAAAGCCTGTAAGGAGAAAGGCATTCCGATTCGTATTGGAGTGAACGCTGGTTCCCTTGAAAATCATTTGCTCGAAAAGTATGGCTATCCTACCCCGGAAGCGATGGTAGAGAGTGCATTGTTCCACATCGGAATTTTGGAAGAGCTTGATTTTCACGATATCATTGTGTCGCTCAAAGCATCCGACGTACCGATGGCTATTGCTGCCTACTCCAAAGCGGCCGAGGTCATTCCTTATCCGCTGCATCTTGGCATTACTGAGGCAGGGACGTTGTTTTCGGGCACCGTTAAAAGCGCTGCTGGTATAGGTGCGCTGTTATCGATGGGCATTGGTTCTACGCTTCGCATTTCCTTGAGCGCTGATCCTGTAGAAGAAGTGAAGGTCGCTCGGGAACTGCTTAAGACCTTTGGTTTAATTTCGAACGCTGCCACCTTGGTTTCCTGTCCGACCTGCGGCCGTTTGGACATCGATCTGTTTGCGATCGCCAACGAAGTAGAGGATTATATAGCCAATCTAAAAGTACCGATTAAAGTGTCTGTGCTTGGCTGCGCGGTGAATGGGCCAGGTGAAGCGCGTGAAGCCGATATCGGGATTGCCGGAGCACGCGGCGAAGGTCTCCTGTTCCGTTACGGGGAAATGATTCGCAAAGTGCCGGAAGCGGATTTGGTATCGGAATTGAAGAAAGAAATCGACCACATCGTGGAAGTCTATGAAGCAACAGGGGAAATTCCCGGCCGTAAAGAGCATCGGGCGGCTAACGCTAAGGCATAAGCAATCAATGGGCATTAATTAGGTATAATACCGGGGGGCTAAGCGGGCTGCCTGCATATAGTTCTCAAATAGTATGAGCATCATCCAAGCATGGCTAAGTTTTTGAGTTAAATATGCGTTAGTAGAAAGCGCCAGATAAGCAACAGAAACCGTAAACTGTACACAGTGCAGTTTACGGTTTTTTGATTTTTTATGATTGTGGGGCACATTGTATTTATAAGCTTCCTTCTATCACGGGGGATTTTTAGCCCATTGGGAACTTCATGTTAGTCGTAGATCTCTCTATTCATAGTAGCTCCGTTCAACAGCAGTTGGCGTTACAGGTAATTTGACGAAATGCATGACAACGAAATGCATTTTACACAGTTAGTTAACCTCTTTTCTTCGAAAATACTTGTGCTGGATGGAGAAATACATTTAAAACACCTTGATCTTGTCGCGTCTCCTTATGCCAATTTAAGTCAGATTGTAATTGTCTAAAGTCAGTCAGATCCGCAACGCACTGAAGAAATTCCGCCAGTCGAGCTCTAATTCTTAAGTAAGCAATGAAGAAGAACGTTATTCTTAATTACATTTTTAGCTTACATTTGCGTTTTATGAAGAACGAATAGGGCAATACTACCATGTATCAGTAAAAGTGTGGGAGGCTCTGTGTGATGGAACTAAATGTGATTTTGATGTCTGTTCAGATGTTTTTTGCCGTGGTGATCGGTCTTTATTTTTGGAATCAACTTCGTAGCCAGAGGGGAAATCGCACCGCGGTAGATAGAGAATCGCGGAAAGAGATGGAGAAGCTGCGCAAATTGCGGGCGGTTTCATTGACGAAGCCATTGGCGGAGCGTACCCGTCCCGCTACAATGAATGACATCGTCGGTCAGAAGGATGGGCTTCGGGCACTTAAGGCAGCATTGTGTAGCGCTAATCCCCAGCATGTCATTATTTATGGCCCGCCAGGGGTCGGCAAGACAGCTGCGGCTAGAGTAGTGATGGAGGAAGCGAAAAAAAATCCGATATCTCCATTTAAAGCTGACGCCAAGTTTATTGAAATGGATGCGACGATTGCCAGGTTTGATGAGAGGGGGATTGCCGATCCGCTCATCGGGTCGGTACATGATCCGATTTATCAAGGGGCGGGCGCTATGGGGGTTGCGGGAATTCCCCAGCCGAAACCGGGTGCGGTGACGAAGGCGCATGGCGGCATCCTGTTTATTGACGAAATTGGGGAGCTTCATTCCATTCAAATGAATAAAATGTTAAAGGTGCTTGAGGATCGCAAGGTATATCTGGAAAGTGCCTACTATAATTCTGAGGACTCCGGGACTCCGGCGTATATCCACGATATATTCCAAAATGGATTGCCTGCCGATTTTCGCTTAGTTGGAGCGACGACGAGGTCTTCGCATGAAATACCTCCGGCTCTTCGCTCACGCTGCATGGAAATTTACTTCCGTCCGCTGCTGCCGGATGAGATCGCACAAATTGCTGAGGATGCGGTAAAAAGAATCGGCTTCCAGCCCTGTCCCGAGGCGATCGAGGTTATCAAGAAATTCGCGACCAATGGGCGGGAAGCCGTTAATATGGTTCAGCTTGCCGCAGGTCTTGCTTTGACCGAACAGCGTGACCATTTGCTTGCCTCGGATCTGGAATGGGTTGCTACAAGCAGTCAGCTTGCACCGCGCCCGGATCGTAAAATCAATGAGCAATCGGAAATCGGTGTAGTTAATGGGCTTGCCGTATATGGGCCTAATATGGGGACATTGCTGGACATTGAAGCTACGGCTGTCCCCGTCCAGAAAGGCAAGGGCGTCTACACCATCACGGGTGTGGTCGATGAGGAAGAGATTGGCGGCGGCAACCGGACGCTGCGGCGGAAGAGCATGGCCAAAGGCTCGGTGGAGAATGTGCTGACTGTATTGAAAAGCATCGGACTCCATCCGGCAAACTATGATCTTCACATCAATTTTCCCGGAGGAACGCCGATCGACGGCCCTTCCGCTGGAATGGCTATAGCTACAGCGATTGCTTCGGCGATCAAGCGAGTGCCTGTAGATAATCGGATTGCGATGACAGGCGAGCTTGGCATACACGGGAAAGTGAAGCCAGTCGGCGGAGTGGTCGCCAAGGTCGAAGCAGCTTTTCAAGCAGGAGCGACAACCGTGCTCATTCCTAAGGATAACTGGCAGACGCTATTTGAAGGCCTGCAGGGATTAAGGGTCATTCCGGTAGAATCGATATCGGAGGTATTCCGCCATGTATTTGGAGCAGAAGCAGAGAAGAATTTTGACCTGTCGCTAAGCGGGGATTCTTTCGTTCCGGCACCGGCTCCGTTTCTTCACGCAGAATCCCCGCGAGGAGGCACGCTTTAGTTTTAGTCCTAGGAGGTCTAAAAGTTCCGCATTGAAATCTGCATGGATAGAGCCCTAAGTCTACTCTCAATGGATTCCGTTTGGAGAGGAGTCCTAGGTCTTTTCTTAACGGATTCTGCTTCAATGGGAGTCTAGGTCTATTCGTGTCGAAACCTGCTGGAATAGAAGTCCTAGGTGTATCCGCATCAAAATTTGCTTGGAATCTGACCCGCAGCTAGGCATCGCTGGGGCTTATTAGAGGGCTTTACAGTCGGAATAGCTTACAGGGGCGGCTGCATGTAGCAGCCGCTCTTCGTTGGTGTTTTCAAGAAACATTTGCTAAAATAGGACTAATATCTAACGAGAACGTTTGGAGGTGCGAAAGCGATGGGATCCCTTAAATCCAAAAGCCGTCGTTTTCCTTTGTTGCCCTTACGCGGTCTTCTCGTCTATCCGAGCATGGTTTTGCATTTGGATGTAGGCCGGGAGAAATCCGTTAAGGCATTGGAAAAAGCGATGGTAGACGACAATTTGATTCTCCTCTGTTCTCAATCCGAAGTGAACATTGAAGAGCCGACCCAGGAAGATATTTTTCGTATTGGTACAGTTGCGAAAGTTCGGCAGATGCTGAAGCTCCCTAACGGAACGATCCGTGTACTTGTTGAAGGAGTCGAACGCGCCGAAATTATTGAATATTTGGACAATGATGAGCATTACGAGGTGCTTGCGCAGGAGCGTCCTGAAGAGGAAAGACTTGATCCTGAGGTGGATGCGCTGATGCGTACCGTATTGACTCAATTCGAACATTACATTAATTTGTCCAAAAAAGTCACGCCGGAGACGTTGGCCGCAGTGTCTGATATTGAAGAGGCTGGGCGTCTGGCGGATGTCATCACAAGCCACTTGTCGCTTAAGATCAAGGATAAACAGGAAATTCTAGAAACGATCGATGTAAGAAAACGGCTGGAGAAGCTGCTGGATATTTTGAACAATGAGCGTGAGGTGCTGGAACTGGAGCGCAAGATCAGCCAGCGCGTCAAGAAGCAAATGGAGAAGACGCAGAAGGAATACTATTTGCGCGAACAGATGAAGGCGATCCAGAAGGAACTCGGCGAGAAGGAAGGCCGTACGGGCGAAGTAGAGGAACTTCGCGCCCAACTGGTGGAGAAGAATCCGCCGGAGCATGTTCAAGAGAAGATCGAGAAAGAAATCGACCGGCTTGAGAAAATGCCTGCTAGCTCTGCGGAAGGCGGTGTCATTCGCAACTATGTTGATTGGCTGCTTAGTTTGCCTTGGCACGAGAGAACAGAAGACGACCTTGATCTGGCCAAAGCAGAGCAAGTGCTTAACGAGGATCATTACGGCCTGGATAAGCCGAAGGAGCGCGTGCTGGAGTATTTGGCCGTGCAGAAGCTGGTGAAGAAGCTTAAAGGGCCGATACTCTGTCTAGTCGGGCCGCCAGGAGTCGGAAAGACCTCGCTAGCTCGCTCGATTGCAAGATCGCTTGGTCGGGAATTCGTGCGGATTTCATTGGGTGGCGTAAGGGATGAAGCCGAAATTCGCGGCCATCGCCGCACTTATGTGGGAGCGATGCCGGGTCGTATCATTCAAGGCATGAAAACGGCAGGCACGTTGAATCCCGTATTCCTGCTTGATGAAATCGATAAAATGGCTTCCGATTTTCGCGGTGACCCTTCTTCGGCACTGCTTGAAGTGCTTGATCCCGAGCAGAACAATACGTTTAGCGACCACTTTATTGAACTGCCTTTCGACTTGTCGAACGTGATGTTCGTAACGACAGCGAATGCGGTGCATAACATTCCCCGTCCGCTGCTGGATCGGATGGAAATGCTCTATATTCCGGGATACACCGAACTGGAGAAGCTGCAGATCGCTTCCCGTTATCTGCTTCCCAAGCAGAAGCGAGATCATGGGCTCGCCCCGGAGCAGCTGGAGATTAGTGAGGAAAGCTTGCTTCGTACAATTCGGGAATATACTCGGGAATCGGGCGTGCGTAACTTGGAGCAGCAGGTCGCAGCTTTATGCCGCAAAGCAGCCAAGAAAATCGTATCCGAGAACGTGGAGAGCATTGTCATTGAACCTGATGAGATCAAGGACTATCTGGGCGTTCCGAAATACAGGTACGGCGTGGCGGATCTGGAGGATCAAATCGGCACCGTAACAGGTCTGGCCTGGACGGAAGTCGGCGGTGAAACCCTCGTGATCGAGGTAACGGTCGTTCCGGGAACCGGGAAGCTCACCTTGACCGGCAAACTTGGCGATGTGATGAAGGAGTCGGCTCAAGCCGCATTCAGCTACACAAGATCAAGAGCCGCAGAGCTGAATATCCCGCTTGATTTCCATGAGAAGAACGATATTCACATTCATATTCCAGAAGGAGCCATACCGAAAGACGGCCCTTCCGCCGGCATTACGATAGCCACGGCGTTGATTTCCGCGCTGACGAACCGCTTCGTCTCCAAAGATGTCGCGATGACCGGAGAAATCACGCTGCGTGGACGTGTGCTGCCGATCGGCGGCTTGAAAGAAAAGTCGCTGGCAGCCCACCGGGCCGGGTATAAGAAAATACTGCTGCCTAAAGATAATGAACGCGATTTGCGCGATATCCCGGACAGTGTGAAGGAAGACGTTGTATTTGTCCCTGTGTCCCATATGGATCAGGTGCTGGAACACGCCCTCGTAGACCAATCCGGGATCCATTAGAGAGGAATTTTAACGTATGAAAGTAACGAATGCAGAATTTGTGATCAGTGCGGTACGCCCTGATCAATATCCAGGAGACGCCCTGCCGGAAATTGCTCTGGCCGGGCGCTCCAACGTTGGCAAATCATCGCTGATCAACCGGATGATTAACCGCAAGAACCTGGCGCGAACCAGTTCGACGCCGGGAAAGACGCAGCAATTGAACTATTATCGCATTAACGATCAATTGTATTTCGTCGATTTACCAGGCTACGGATATGCCAAGGTATCGAAGACACAGCGTCAGGTATGGGGGCAGATGATCGAGAAGTACTTGCTAGAGAGGGATCGCCTGAAGCTGATCCTTCTTGTCATTGATTTAAGGCATCCCCCGACGAAAGACGATGAAATGATGTATGATTGGCTGAAGCATTACGACCTGCCGATTTGCGTGGTCGGCACGAAGGCGGATAAAATACCGAAATCGCGCTGGCAGAAGCATATTAAAATTATTAAGGAGTCACTTGTTCTGCGAGCGAGGGATGAGTTTGTCATGTTCTCTTCGGAAGAGGGGATCGGCAAGGACGAGCTCTGGAGCCATATCAGCCGCCATATTCTACAAGAGGAACAGGCGGCAGAGAAGGACGTTCAAGAATGAAAAATTAATAATAATCGGTGGATGATAAAGGGATTTGAAGAAGTTTCAGCAGGAAAGTGAGCATGCAGGGGGATTTTTGCAGCTGAGAACGGATTAATCCGTTTTTTTCTGAAATATGGCGGGAATTCACGTTTTGAACGCTGAGCAATACCTTGAATGAGTAGTGTATAATTATGATTAAGGATTGCTAAAAGAATTGAGGAGATTTTTATGGCTCAGCGGTTAGCCACAGAATATGTTAATGCCAGTTTACGATTGTCGGAAGTTCAGATGTCCCAGTTTATTCACAAGGTATATGATCCTCATGTGCGCCAGCGGGTTAAGGTATTGGATAATGGCGGCCAAGAGGTGGTGCTGGAGGATGATAGCGGAGAAGAAGTTCATCTGCCTTTTGACCGTAAGGACGGATATTATGTCTGTGAATTGTCTTTCCGCTTGGAAAAACCCCATTTAACCAATGTTATGCGATTGTTGTTTGCTGCTTTCAAAGGCTCGGGCATGGTTACACGCATTTATAACGGATTCATGATGATGTATTATTATCAAGAGGGTCGTGTACGTAAAATCGTAGAGTATTCACGTGATTCCTACAAGTTGATCTATGAGCATAAGGATACGGTCGGCGAGCTTCAGCGCATATATCGCAATAATGATGTCGAGCGGGAAATTGAATGGATTCATCGTGATGTGAACGCCCTGTTGGATCAGCGCTTTGTTGCACAAGACTCCGCGGAACTGCAGCGGATTGACGGAGAACTGCGCAAGCATACCCGTCGATTGTTCGTTCTCGAAGCCTAAACGGCTATAAATAATAAATTATAGACGGCTGTCACCAGGGACAAGGAAATGACATAAAGTGGTAAGGAAGGCTACCCTAAAGCTAGGGTAGTTTTCTTTTCCGGCAAACAAACAAAACTTTTTTTGCGAAAAGTGTTGCATTTGTTACGGATAGATGGTATTTTTAATCTCGTTGAAAAGAATATAGGAACCAGGATTCACTCAGGACATGGAGATGTTGCGAGAGATTTTTCCCTCGGGAAGTGAATGACGTAGGTCCTAGCGGATGAAATTTTTTCAAACATTTTATTCCTAGGAAGGGGGAGCCGAAGGATGGAATATTCAACTTTCGGAAGACACGTTGCTGTTGATACTTGGGGAGTCGACTTTGAGGTACTGAACAATGCAGAGCTATTGCAAGCTCATTTGGTGGAAGCTGCTGAATCTTGTGGAGCCACGGTATTGTCCGTGCAATCCAAACAGTTCGAACCGCAAGGTGCGACGGTACTTGTGTTGTTGTCGGAGAGCCATCTCTCGATTCATACGTATCCTGAGAGAGGGTTTGCTGCTATTGATTGCTATACTTGTGGGGAGACAGTTGATCCGCAATTGGCAATCGATTACCTGGTGTCCGTATTGAAGCCGGAGAAAGTGTACGCGAAGAAGATCATTCGCGGGATGGGTGAACTTGAGGTTGTAACGCCGGATATGAATCAAGTGGAGTTCGTATAAAGAAGAAATCAAAGACTCAGTGGTTTCGTAACTCATAGTTTGCGGAAAATTGGGCACAATAAGATAACCATGGAGCAATTCCATGGTTATTTGTTTTTTTGCGGAATAACCTGGATATTTTCATAAAGAGTTCATAAAAGGCTCATCAAACGATCAGGTAATCTGCTATTCGTGTGATATAATTAACATAGTTTGTTTTCGAATGATGGTATGACATCTTAATAAGGCAGGTGAACTTGCAATGCACATCGTCGTAGTCGGGTTGAACTATCGAACAGCGCCTGTGGAAGTCAGAGAACGTTTTACTTTTGCCGAACGGGATTTGCCGCAAGCGTTGCAAGAGTTGAAACGCACCAAGAGTGTATTGGAAGGCGTCATTATAGCAACCTGCAACAGAACGGAAATTTATGTCGTCGTTGACCGTTTGCATATGTGCGGCTACTTTATCCGCAGCTTTATGGAACAATGGTTCGGGATTCCGAGACAAGAGTTTACCCAGCATTTGTATATGTATGAGGATGATCAAGCCATTCGCCATTTATTCCGGGTCGCATGCGGCCTTGATTCCATGGTGCTTGGCGAGACGCAAATACTAGGTCAGGTTCGCAGCTCCTTTTTGCTATCTCAAAGCGAGAAGGCTACAGGTACATGGTTTAACATGCTCTTTAAACAGGCGATAACTCTTAGCAAAAGAGCCCATTCAGAAACGGCGATCGGCGAGAGCGCCGTATCGGTGAGCTATGCCGCCGTTGAGCTCGGCAAACGGGTCTTCGGCAGCTTCGAGGGCAAGAAGGTGCTTATCCTTGGCGCAGGCAAAATGAGCGAGCTTACGGCGAAGCATCTAAGCGGAGGCGGTGCAGCTGAAGTATTGGTTGCCAATCGAACTTTCGGCCGTGCCCAGGAGTTGGCCGCCAAATTTGACGGCATTCCCTGCTCGATGCAGGAAGCGATGCAGCGATTGCAGGATATTGATATTCTAATTAGTTCTACTGGGGCGGATGGCTATGTAATTACATCGTCCCAAGTTCAAAACGGTATGAAGCAGCGGCCGGAGCGGCCACTGTTTATTATAGATATAGCTGTGCCTCGCGATATTGATCCTTCGATAGGAGAGCTCGATAATGTGTTCCTGTACGATATCGACGACCTGGAAGGAATCGTTGAGAGCAATATGGAAATGCGCCGCAGCGAAGCTCTCAAAATCGATTGGATGATTGAAGAGGAGATGGGTGTATTCGCCAACTGGCTGCAGACACTGGGAGTTAGACCGGTGATTCGCGCCCTTCAGGAGAAGTCGTCTTCGATTCACGAGAGCACGATGGAAAGTCTGTTCAATAAGCTGCCTGAGCTGGATGAACGGCAGCGTAAGGTCATTCGTCGCTTGACCAAGAGTATCGTGAATCAAATGATGCATGATCCGATTAACCGGATCAAAGAGCTTGCGGGAGAAGAGCAGGGCGCGGATGCGCTTGAGATGTTCACGCAAATATTTGCGCTGGAAGAGCAGCTTGAAGCGCTGTCCGAATCCTCTGCTTCAAAGGATAAGCAGATTGATGCGATCCAAGAAGCTCCTTCCCAGGAACAAAAGGAGAAGAAGAAAGAGCCGTTATTGGAAGAGGAGCCTGCTCTTTCACTCGTGCAAGTGTCAGTATAAAACGATACGCATTTCTAGATCTTCATCCTTGAATATATGCCGGGATCATATTTGTATGCCCTGAGCCTTCTGTTTTATTTCTCGTATTGCATTAGGGTGCAATCCGGAAACGGAGGGTGCAGGGCATTTTTGATTTGCGGGAGGCTAGCCCCAGGCGGCTTGCAGTTAAACATAATTCAACCGGGGAACGTGGCAAAATAAAGGATGGTAGGTTATGCTATTATCAATATAAAATCACGATAAAATAAGATTCTTTTTCCATGTTTGGATTGAGGAGTGGTAGCCATGGCTATGCCGCATTATATACCTGTGATGCTGAACTGTGCGGGAAGACGCTGCGTCGTCGTGGGCGGCGGGAAAATTGCCGAGAGAAAAGTAAGTGCGCTGCTGGCCTCATCGGCGGAAACGATTGTGATTAGTCCCTTGCTAACCCCTTATCTGACGTCCTGTTATGAGAAGGGACAGATATATTGGGTAGAGCGGGGATACCGGGAAGGGGATTTGCAGGGGGCTTTTGTAGCCTATGCGGCTACGGATAATGGCCAGATTAATAAAGCCGTCGTAGCGGAAGCAGAATGCCGGGGAGTGCCTGTGAATGATACCAGTGACGGGGCGAGAGGCTCTTTTATAACACCAGCCTCGCTTCGCAGGGGCGGCCTTATCGTCGCGGTGTCAACATCCGGTGCAGGCCCTGCGGTTTCCAAGAGGCTATGTCAGGAAGTAGATGCGATGTTTGGAGAGCATTACGAGGCTTATATAGATTTTTTGAGTAAGATGAGGATACAGATTAAAGAGCGCGTGCCGGATCAGGGCAAACGCCAGCTGTTATTTAAAGCGCTAGCTGAAATGGATTTATTGACACAAATTCGTGAGGAATGCTTTCGTCCTTGGAGTGTAGCTGAAATGACTTCGTGGATTGAGACATATCGGGAGGAATGAAGATGAGGAAACGAACGATTGTTGTTGGAACGAGACAAAGTCAATTGGCGCTGACGCAAACAGGCCAGGTCATTGATGCGCTGAAGGGAATCTGCGAGGAGCATGGGCTGCCCTATGATTTTGAAATCCGTAAAATTGTGACCAAAGGTGATCGCATTCTGGATGTGACTTTATCGAAGGTCGGGGGTAAAGGCTTATTCGTCAAGGAAATCGAGCAAGCGATGCTCAGCGGCGAGATTGATATGGCGGTACATAGCATGAAGGATATGCCATCCGAGCTGCAGGACGGCCTCACCACCGGCGCAATTCCGCGCAGGGTAGATCCTCGGGATGCGCTCATTTCAAGGAATGGCTTGAGTCTGGATGAGCTTCCGGAGGGAGCGAAAATCGGTACTAGCAGTCTACGCCGCTCCAGTCAATTGAAGAAGCATCGCCCAGATCTTAAACTGGAATGGATCAGGGGCAATATCGATTCCAGGCTTCGTAAATTGGAGACGGAAGGCTTTGACGCCATTATTCTTGCCGCAGCAGGTTTATACCGAATGGGCTGGGAGGAGCGGATCACCTCTTTTTTGCCGGTAGACATATGTTTGCCTGCTGTTGGCCAGGGCGCGCTTGGTATTGAATGCCGTGAGAATGATGAAGAGGTTCGTCATCTTCTCTCGTTGTACAACGACCCGGATACCGAGTTGACCGTTACAGCAGAGCGTCAATTCCTTCGCGTATTGAACGGGGGCTGCCAGGTGCCGATAGGGGCGTATGCTACGCTGGTACGGGATAAGACCGGGAAGGCCGGAGCCGGAGGGGGAGCAGGACATATCGAATTGACGGGTATGGTAGGGACTCCGGACGGACGGCTTGTTCTAAAGGATATCTTGATCGGGGAGGATCCGCTGAAGCTGGGCGAAGAAGTCGCGGGCAAGCTGATCTCCAGAGGAGCAGACGAAATTTTGGCGGAAGTCAGGGAGTGAGTGATGGGGATGGCTGGCAAGGTATATTTAGTCGGGGCGGGACCCGGTGATGCGAGATTGATTACAGTGAAGGGATTGCAGTGTCTGGAGAAGGGCGATGTCGTCGTATACGACCGTCTGGCCAACCCTAGCTTGCTGAGGAAGATGAAGCGCGGGGCGGAGAAAATATATGTGGGCAAGCTGCCGGATCGTCACACGATGAAGCAGGAAGAGATTAATCAGCTGCTTGTGGATTTGGCGCTGACGGGGAAGACCGTTGTCCGCCTCAAGGGCGGAGATCCCACGATCTTTGGACGGGTGGGCGAAGAGGCTGAGCTGCTGCGCAAACATGGCATCCCTTATGAAATTGTGCCTGGAATTACGGCGGCGATTTCGGTGCCTGCATATGCGGGTATCCCGGTGACTCATCGGGATATGGCTTCCTCCCTTTCTATTATTACCGGGCATGAGAGCCCGGAAAAACTGGACAAGTCCATCAACTGGGAGAAGGTGACGAATGCTACGGGGACGCTTGTTTTTATGATGGGCGTAGCCAAAATAGGCTATATCAGCAGACAGCTCATTACCTACGGCAGGTCTCCCGACACACCGATCGCTCTGGTACGCTGGGGAACGCGGGCGGAGCAGGCAACCTTGACCGGGACGCTGGAGGACATTGAACGCAAAGTGCTGGAGGCCAATTTTCAGCCCCCGGCTGTCATTGTTGTAGGCGACGTCGTAACGCAGCGCGAGCATTTGAAGTGGGCGGAGTCCCTCCCTTTGTTCGGCAAACGCATACTTGTTACTCGCGCCAGGAGCCAAGCCAGCGAGCTTGCCGCGCAAATCGAGGACTTAGGCGGCGAGCCGTATGAATTCCCTGTGATCGATATACAATTGCCTCAGGATGAGAAGCGGATTGCCTATACAAATGCGGCATTGAGCCGTCTAGAGGCGTATGATTGGGTGTTCTTCACAAGTGTCAACGGGGTAGAGTATTTCTTTACGCACTTGGAAAAACTGGGACAAGACATTCGTTCGCTTCATCGTGCAAGAATCGCCGCGGTTGGCCCGGCAACGAAGGAAGCTTTGCGCTCCCGCGGGATTGCCGCCGAGGAACTGCCTGGGCAATTCCAGGCCGAGGGCATGTTCGAGGCATATGGCAATGAGATGCTCGCCGGCCAGCAGGTGCTGCTGCCGCGCGGGGATCTAGGCCGCAACTTTCTGCCGGAGATGCTGCGGGAGAAGGGAGTAACCGTCACCGATGCGGTCGTTTATGAGAACGTCCCTGCCAGCGAAGACGACGATGAGCTGCTGAAGCTCATCGAGGAGGGCGGCATTCATGTCGTGACCTTCACCAGCTCGTCTACCGTAAAAAACCTTGTTGCAGCCTTGAAAGGAATGGGGCTTGCAGACCCGGTTCAAGCTTTGTCCGGCGCTACGATTGCCTGTATCGGCCCGCTTACCGCGCAAACCGCGAGAGATGTCGGCTTCAAGGTCGATATCATGGCTGAGGAGTCCACGATCAACAGCCTCGTCCAATCTCTTTGTGATTGGCGGGCCAGCCAGCGGGATTAATTGGCACTAAGGCGGGTTATCATAAATTCCACTTTTTGCATCTCAGTAAGCGTATCTCTGAAGGGGACAGCGCCTTCTATAGCTGACGTAACTTCATATACAATTAAATGAACTCCACCCACCCAACAGTAGGCGCGCCTAACGTAGAGCGGGCCCGTCAGGGCGGCAAGCGGCTGGATCGCATGCAGCTGCTCGGGGGCATCTCCCGTTCCAAAGTTGAGCAGCATGTTTGCCCAGGTTACCCAGGGGCGCCAAAAGTAAGGCGTACCCGAAGGGGGAAAAGTGTGCCAAGCACAGACTAAGCGCATCCCCGTTAGGGGAAAGCGATGCAGGAGCGCCTCTATCACACCTACGTTACCCCACCTGCGGGAGTCCAGAGGGCGCGGCCCCTGGAGCCCTCCCTTAAGACAAGGGAGGGGTTGGGTGGGTCGGGATCAATCGAAAGGATGAGCAGCACCATGACATTTCCAATTGTAAGACATCGCCGTTTGCGGCAATCGGCTGCGATTCGCGGCATGGTTCGCGAAACGGTAATCACGGTCGACGACTTCGTGCAACCGATATTCGTTGCCTACGGCAGCGGCGTGAAGAACGAAATATCATCTATGCCGGGCGTGTATCATTTTTCATTGGATCGATTGCAGGAGGAAGTGAAGGAAATTGTCGATCTTGGCATTCCTGCAGTCCTTCTTTTTGGCATACCAGAGCAAAAGGACAGCGTAGGAACGTCGGCATTTGTGGAGAATGGCATCGTTCAAGAGGCAACTCGATTGATTAAATCATGGTATCCCGATTTGCTGGTCATTGCCGATACATGCTTATGCGAGTTTACGGATCACGGTCATTGCGGCATGGTTCATACCTTTGAACGGGACGGGCATGTTTGCGGCGATGTACTGAATGACGAATCCCTGGAGCTGTTAGTCAAGACTGCCGTATCGCAGGCTCAAGCGGGCGCGGACATTATCGCTCCATCGAACATGATGGACGGATTCGTACAAGCCATTCGTTCCGGATTGGATGAAGCGGGCTTCACCCACGTGCCGATCATGTCGTATTCCGTGAAATACGCCTCCGCATTCTATGGCCCATTCCGGGAAGCTGCGGACTCGGCGCCGCAATTCGGCGACCGCAAGACATATCAGATGGACCCGGCAAATGTGCGCGAGGCGCTGCGCGAAGCGGAGACGGATGTACTCGAAGGTGCGGACATGCTCATGGTGAAGCCGGCACTCGCTTACATGGATGTCATTCGGATGCTTCGGGATCAGTTTGACCAGCCGATTGTCGCCTACAATGTAAGCGGCGAATATTCGATGGTCAAGGCTGCTGCCCGTCAAGGCTGGATTAGCGAGCGGGCTATTGTCAGCGAAATGCTGCTGGGGATGAAGCGGGCCGGTGCTGACATTATTATTACGTACTTTGCCAAAGACATGGCCAGTTGGTTGCGCGAAGGGAAGTAGAGCGCCCTTATAAATAGCTGAATAATCTAACGCAGATCACAGATCAATGATGAAGCAGGGAGTGTGACGTCAATGAGTACAACTATAGGACGCAATGGGGAAGAATTATCTCATCAAGCTTTTGAAGAAGCGAAAAAGGTGCTGCCTGGCGGAGTGAACAGTCCGGTGCGCGCGTTCAAATCCGTTGGGCTTACGCCGATCTATATGGATCGCGGGGTTGGCTCGCATATTTACGATATCGATGGAAATAGCTATATCGATTATGTGGGTTCATGGGGCCCGTTAATTATGGGGCATGCGCATCCTGAGGTCGTAAACGCTCTGCAGGAGACGGCCGCAAAAGGGACGAGCTTTGGGGCGCCTACTCTGCTGGAGACGCAAATGGCGCAGCTTGTTGTCGAGCGCGTGCCATCGATCGAGATCGTCCGAATGGTCAATTCCGGTACGGAAGCAACGATGAGTGCGATACGGCTGGCTCGCGGGTACACGGGACGCAACAAAATCATGAAATTTGAAGGCTCCTACCATGGCCATGCCGATAGCCTGCTGATTAAAGCTGGCTCTGGCGTAGCTACTCTTGGTCTTCCGGACAGTCCGGGCGTGCCTGAAGGCGTAGCATCGAATACGATTACCGTCCCTTATAACGATTTGGAATCCGTTCAGTTGGCCTTTGAACGCTTCGGAGAAGAGATCGCAGGCGTAATTGTAGAGCCGATCGCAGGGAATATGGGCGTCGTTCCGCCGCAGCCTGGATTTCTGGAAGGCTTGCGCCGCATTACGACAGAATATGGAAGTCTGCTTATTTTTGATGAAGTCATGACCGGTTTCCGTGTCCATCTGCACTCTGCGCAAGGATTGTACGGAGTGACGCCGGATTTAACCTGTCTGGGTAAAGTGATCGGCGGGGGGCTGCCGGTTGGCGCCTATGGCGGCAAACGTGAAATTATGGAACAAATTGCACCGTCCGGGCCAATCTATCAGGCCGGAACGCTGAGCGGCAATCCATTGGCTATGATTGCTGGGTTCACTACGTTGTCATTGCTGACACCGGAGGTCTATGAGCGGCTAGAGCTATTGTCAGCCAAGCTTCAGGCGGGTCTTGAAGCCAATGCGAAGGAAGCGGGGATTCCGAGCGTAATTAACCGTGTAGGTTCTATGGTTTGCCCATTCTTTACGGATGAGCAGGTCGTTAACTATGATACGGCTAAGAGCAGCGACTTGGATTTGTTCCGCCGTTATTTTGCGGCAATGGTGCAAGAGGGAATCAACATCGCCCCATCTCAGTTCGAGGGCATGTTTGTCTCTGGCGTTCATAGCGAGGAGGACATCGGCTCCACGATCGAGGCGCATCGTCGTGCGCTGCAGAAGCTGTGAGTTCTCAGCTTATGGGGCAAAGACGGGGAGAATGGCTGGAGCTGATGCCCGGCAAGCTGTCTTCGCCGGAAGGCGGCGACCGCTTTAACGCTGCTTTAGCTTGGCTGGAAGGCGTATTAGGCCTTCCCCCCAAGCTGCAGCGCACGCTTGAAGCTGAGCAGGGCATCAAGCTGGCGGGGGATCGCCTGCGTTTGCGGCTTTTCCCGCCGAGGATTTCGCAGTATGAGCCAATGCAGCCAAAGCATCCGTTAAAGATATTGTTCGAGGATGATTTTTGCCTCGTCGTACATAAGCCGGCAGGAGTCAAGGTGCATCCGGATGGTCAAAGCCATCAGCCTACTTTGGCTAATATGGTGGCAGCAATCTATTCGGAACGCGGGGAGCAGATTGCTCCTCAGCATATTCATAGGCTCGACGAATTCACGTCTGGCCCGGTGCTCTATGCCAAGAATGTTTATTCCCAGCTTAAGCTGGATGCAGCGATGGGGCGCAAAGAAATCGGCAGAGTCTACGTTGCCTTTGTTCAGGGGTTGGTAAGTCCTTCGCTACGTATGATTGATGCACCAATTGGCAAGGATCGTCATCATAAATCACGACGGCGCGTATCCCCGTCGGGCCAACGAGCAGTAACTCATGTGGAGCTGATAGAGGCCTATACAGATGCTAGTCTCGTTCGTCTGACGCTGGAGACTGGACGTACTCATCAGATTCGCGTTCACATGAGTCATGCGGGCCATCCACTCATCGGAGACGCTTTATACGGAGGGAGCACGAAGCACCTGTCCTATCAAGCGCTTCATGGCGAGAGCCTGAGCTTCGCGCATCCGCTGACAGGGGAGAATCTGTCTGTGTCAGATCCTTGGCCTTTAGGCTGGAGTACGCTGCAAAAGCAGCTGCAAAGCTAACTTCTAGTAAAATAGATTATGTACGGGATGCCTGATGAAGACAGATTGATCGGTAAAAAGCAGGCATGCACTCCTTTTTTAAGCATATAGATAAAACGAGCGATGATTTGGGCCATTCAATAATATGGGATGCGAATCATGTTTGGAAATGCTGAAAGGAGGTATCATTCTTGGCTGATCAATCCTATGGTCTGAGGTTTGATATTTATGAACGAGTTCATTTATCGGAAGATGTAGTTGGAATTGAAGAATTGGAGGAAATAGAGCTCTTTCCTAAAATCCAGGTCATCCCGGGCGAGGAGTATGCCGCGCTTCGTGGTCATTTGCTGCTGTCTGGGCTTTACCGGGGACAGGGGGAGAGCTGCAAGCTGGAGCACTGGATTCCGGTCGAAATTACAATTCCTCTTAGCCGGGTAAACAAGCTGGAAGAGATCGCAGTTGAAATTGAGAATTTTGACGTAGATCTGCTAAGTGCTCGCAGCTTGAATATTACCGGAGTTTTGTCGTTGCAAGGCATTGAGACGACGACATTGACGGGAAGCGGAGAATGGAAAGACAGCGAATTCATTGCAGCGCATGAATCAGGGCAGAATAATCAGGGCGAGGCTGATTTTGCAGAGGATTTGCCTGCGAGAGCATGGACGGAAGAGGCAGATGCAGAGGAGCAGGGGGATGAGCACGTACGGTCGCTAGAATCTTCACTATCGGAATTCAGTGAGGAAAGTACTCCTGAATGGGATAATTCATTCAAATCTGCAGATCTGTCGGAACTCCCGGAGGCTGCACATCAGAACGTTATTTCCTGGACGGAGGATTCGCCGCTTTCCGCCTCCACGCTTTGGACGGACAAGGAGCCTATTATAGCTAAGACTGCGGACGATGAGCGGGATGGAGAGCAGTATAACTTAGGAAATAATGCCTGGTTCAAGGAAGAATATGCTGAGCGCAGATACGCAGAAGCCGCATCTGGACAGGACGACAATGCCGTAGGGGTCGTACAGGCTGTTCCAAGAGAATTGGATTCTTCAGAGCTGCAGGAGCCTGAGTTGACATCGGAAGCCGCTTCCTCTGCTGCCCCTATCGAAGCGGAGACGGTGGAGGAATTTGTTCAGGAAGAGGCAGATTCAGAGATTCGCCCCCAGCCTGAGGAGAAAAAAGAACTTAAAATAGCCTTGAACAGTAAAAAGAGCGATGACGCGGCGCTAGGAGATGACATTGGCATAAGCAAACTGTTATCTGTCCCCCGCCCGAACAGAGACCCCGTGAGCTTGCTGGAGCAGGAAGAAGGAAATGAGAAGCCGGCGGCAGAAGGCCAGGGCGATGAGGATGAAGAGGTTCGTTGGAAAAACCTTTTTATCGGTAACTCGGAGGATCAGTCCCCGTTTCGAAAAATCCGGCTTGTCATCGTTCAGCGCGAAGAGACTTTGGATGAAATTGCGGAGCGTTACAATCTCAGCACCCGGGAGTTGCAGCTCTACAACCGGCTAGCCGAGCACAGTTTAACAGAAGGCCAAGTGTTATATATCCCATAAAGAGCTGCCTCGGGTTTATATAAATTTATACTAAATCTATTAGACTGCGCGAATTACGCGCAGTTTTTTGATGTGAATTTTAGGCTTGATTAAAATAAAATGGAGAATATCCTTGTATTATTTTTACTATTTATGGTATATTTGTGTCTAGATGGTGAACAGTGTGTTTTTTGGCAATTGTTTGTCGTCTGTAATCTCTTTTTAATGTCGTTTCGTCGGATCATCCGCCCGCGTAAATGACAAAATACTTAACGGAAGGAGTGGAAAGCGAAGCTGTTTTCTAGTTTGAAGTTAATTTTAGGATGAGTTAAGAAAGGAGAGTAGGGTACGACGGATCAAATAGCATAAATTTCGAAAGGCTACATTTTGAGAGCGCATACATTTCCCAGGCGAATGGCTATAATCTATGAAAATTTATTATAGGAGCTGAAAGAAATGGTAAAACACTTGCCCAAACGAACTGCAATGTTAGCATTAATCTCGGCATTGGTTATCACGATGTTCTCACCTTTTGGGAGTCAGAAGATTCAAGCGGCGGAGCCTCATGTAGACAATCCGTACGTTGGCGCGACAAAATATATCAACCCAGACTATGCTACTTTGATTGATTCATCTATTGCTCAAGTAAGCGACGCTACGTTGAAAGCAAGAATGGAGACCGTCAAATCCTACAACACTTACGTTTGGCTCGATCGCATCGCAGCGATTTATGGCGGAGAGAACAATGGCAATCGCCGCAGTCTGGAGGGACATCTGGATGCTGCCCTAGCCCAGAAGCAAGGCAACACACCGATCGTTGCCGAGTTCGTCATCTATGATCTGCCCGGCCGCGATTGTCATGCTCTTGCATCCAACGGAGAGCTGCCCTTGACGCAAGCAGGCCTGCAAACGTATAAAACGGATTATATCGATGTAATTGCTGATATATTCTCTAATCCTAAATATCAAGATATTCGGATCGTTACGGTTGTTGAACCGGACAGCCTTCCGAACCTGGTTACTAACCTTAGCACCCCAGCATGCGCGGCAGCTAACACTAGCGGCATTTATGTTGATGCTATTAAATATACACTTAATAAGTTGGCTGTCATTCCTAATGTGTACACTTATGTGGATATCGGCCATTCTGGATGGCTCGGTTGGGACGATAACCGCCAAGGAGCGGTTCAGCTTTATACGCAAGTGGCTCAAGCTACCAATGCCGGCTTTGCCAGCATCGACGGCTTTGCTTTGAACACGGCGAATACGACGCCTTTGGTAGAACCGAATCTGCCGGATCCAAATCGCAATGTGAATGGAATGCCGCTCAGATCCTCCAGCTTCTACGAGTGGAATCCGTATTTCAGTGAAGCTGAATTCGCAGCGGGCCTATATTCCGGCTTCGTGTCCGCGGGCTGGCCGAGCAGCATCGGCTTTATTATCGATACCTCACGCAATGGCTGGGGCGGCCCTAACCGACCGACCAGCGCTATTGGCTCCACGGTGGATGAGATTGTAGATTCAGGCCGTGTGGATCGCCGAGAGCATCGTGGCTTGTGGTGCAACAATAGTGGGGCTGGAATGGGAAGAGCGCCAGAAACCGCTCCATCTGGATTTGCAGCTTCTCATATCGATGCATTTGTCTGGGTCAAGCCTCCGGGTGAATCTGACGGCTCCAGCTCTGAAATACCGAACAACGAAGGCAAAGGGTTCGACCGGATGTGCGATCCAACTTATCAAACTCAGTACGGAATTTTAACGGGTGCGCTACCTGACGCTCCAGTATCCGGCCACTGGTTCCATGATCAATTCGTGATGCTTGTTCAAAACGCGTATCCGGCTATTCCGACAAACGGCGGGGGAGATCCGGTAGATCCGCTTCCAACGGCACCGGCTGCACCAGAAGGCTTAAGCGCTACGGCTGGCAACGGGCAAGTATCCCTGAGCTGGGACGCTTCTGAAGGGGCAACCAGTTACACCGTCAAACGTTCCACGACGAACGGCGGGCCTTATACAACTGTAGCTGCTCTTAGCGGCACGAGCTATACGGATTCTGCGGTCACTAACGGAACAACGTATTATTACGTGGTCAGTGCAGCGAATAGCGTCGGTTCCAGCGCGAATTCAACCCAGGCCTCAGCGCTTCCGCAAGGCGGAGGAACGAATCCGAATCCGTCGCCAACCGGGGATTTAGTCGTCCAATACAAATCTGGCGATACGAATGCAACCGATAACCAAATAAAACCGCATCTCAACATTGTTAACAACGGAACGACGCCTGTGGCACTAAGTGAGTTAACACTCCGTTATTACTTAACGGCGGATGACCAGTCACTGCAATTCAATTGCGATTGGTCGATGATCGGGTGTACGAATCTAACTGGTACATTTGTAAAGATGAGCGAAAGTAAGGCCGATGCGGACAGCTACTTGGAAATCAAATTCAACGCTTCGGCTGGAACGCTTGCGGCAGGAGGAAGCACGGGCGATATCCAAACCCGCAGTCATAGCAGCAATTGGACGAATCTAAATGAGAGCAACGACTATTCCTATGATCCTACCAAAACGTCCTATGCTAATTGGGATAAAGTGACGCTATACCAAAATGGAACACTGGTATGGGGAAATGAACCTTAATGAATGAGCGGGAACGGCGTCTTATGGCGCCGTTTCATTTCACTATGGGCTGTTTTCAAGGAATGAATTAAATCCATAAGGAATGGGGGAGCACGGATGTTTGCTGCTAGAAAGCGCATTAGTCTGGCGATGGTTTTTGTCCTGTTAGCCACAATAGGGCTAGGCTTATATCCTGGGGGCAAAACGCTGGGTCAAGCTACTGCCGCATCGGCGAATTTATTGACTAATCCCGGCTTCGAATCTGGAACGACAAGCGGGTGGGAAGGAACGGCGGGGGCCAACACGGGAAACGGAGCCAGCAATACGGGGTTTGAAGGCTCTTATAGAGNTTTCAAGGAATGAATTAAATCCATAAGGAATGGGGGAGCACGGATGTTTGCTGCTAGAAAGCGCATTAGTCTGGCGATGGTTTTTGTCCTGTTAGCCACAATAGGGCTAGGCTTATATCCTGGGGGCAAAACGCTGGGTCAAGCTACTGCCGCATCGGCGAATTTATTGACTAATCCCGGCTTCGAATCTGGAACGACAAGCGGGTGGGAAGGAACGGCGGGGACAGAAACGGTAAGCGTGGCTAGCAATCCGGTTTTTGAAGGCTCTTATAGCGCTCTAGTTGAGGGGAGGCAAAGCGAGTGGCACGGTATAGCCCAAAGCCTTCTCGGTAAGCTTGCGCCAGGACAAACCTATGATATTACCGCCTCTGTACGTCTGAAAAGTGCATCTAGTGGGCGGGTATTACTCACGATGCAGCAAAGTGACGGTAGCGGCGATGACTACCTTAGGGTAGCTGAGTCCCCTGTGACAGATAATGCATGGAGCACATTAAGGGGCTCTTTTCTATACGAGCCTTCGGGGACGGTAACGTCGCTGAAGCTGTATTTTGAAGGCCCGGGGGCAGGCGTGGATTTTTACGTAGATGATGTTGTAGTGGTGGAAAGATCCGCGATCGATTGGAAAGCAGAAGCTAATGCCCAGATCGATCAGCTGCGCAAGGACGATGTGCAGATTTTGGTAACCGATGAGCAGGGTCGTCCGATATCGGGAGCAAATGTCGAGGTACAGCAAACCAGACATGGTTTTCCCTTCGGCTCGGCGATGAGCAGCACGGTGCTGTCTAACAGCCAATACAGCAATTTTTTCAAGGATCACTTCAACTGGGCTGTATTCGAAAATGAATCGAAATGGTATTCCAATGAAACCAGCAAAGGCAATGTCAACTATAGCACGGCTGATCGCATGATGGAGTTTGCCGAAGCGAACGATATCACGGTACGGGGTCATACGGTGCACTGGGAGGTTGAACAATATCAGCCTAGCTGGGTTAAAAACTTGCAGGGCAGCGAGCTGCGCCAGGCGATGGATGACCGGATCACTAGCGTAGTCAATCATTTCAAGGGAAAATTCGTTCATTGGGATGTGAACAACGAAATGATGCACGGAAGTTTTTTCAAAGACCGGCTGGGAGCATCGATTTGGCCTTACATGTACCAAAAAACGAAGGAGCTTGATCCGGATGCCAAGCTGTTCGTGAACGATTATAACGTGATAAGCCAGCCCGGAGACAATGATTACAAGCTTCATATCCAGGAGCTGCTCAGCGAAGGAGCGCCCATCGACGGCATCGGCGTACAAGGGCACTTCGGGGCAACGATTGATCCGATCGTGGTGAAGCAGAGACTGGATAATTTGGCGACTCTGGACTTGCCGATTTGGATAAGCGAGTACGACTCTACCCAGCCTGATGAGAATATAAAGGCGGATAATCTCGAAGCGTTATACAGAACCGCTTTCGGCCATCCAGCTGTAGAAGGTATCGTGATGTGGGGGTTCTGGGCCGGAAACCACTGGCGGGGCGCTGATGCGGCGATTGTAAACATGGATTGGTCTCTGAATGCAGCAGGGCAAAGATACATGGAGCTGATGGATGAATGGACGACGTCTGAGTCCGGCACAACATCGACCAATGGCCAATATGCTTTTAGGGGATTTCATGGAACGTATGACGTGACTGTAACAAAGGACAACCTCCGTGCGAAAAAATCCTTCGAATTAGTGCCGGGAGACGGCGCGCTATCCGTATCCGTTCAGCTTAAGGATTCCGGCGGCGACCCCGGGCCCGTTCCTACGGGAGACTTGAAGGTGCAGTACAAGGCCGGGGACACGAATGCCACTGACAATCAGTTCAAGCCCCATTTCAATATCGTAAACAGTGGCAATGCCGCAGTTTCGTTAAGCGAATTGACCCTTCGCTATTACTTCACGACAGACGGGAATGATGCTCTCGTATTTAACTGTGATTGGGCCGTTGTCGGCTGTTCGAATCTCAGCGGTAAATTCGTCAAACTGGATACAGCGACAGAGAATGCCGACGTTTATTTAGAAATTAGTTTCAATGCATCTGCAGGCGCCATTTCTGCGGGAGGAAGTACCGGGGAAATACAAACGCGCAGCCATAGAAGCAACTGGACGAATTTAAACGAAAGTAATGACTATTCCTTTGACTCTACAAAAACCTCATTTACAAATTGGGAGAAAGCTACGCTATATCGAAACGGGACGCTAGTTTGGGGAAACGAGCCCCAATAAAATTAACGAATGAAAAGAGGGAGCAGGAATGATTGGCTTTATGGATAGTTCGAGAAGCAATACACGGAGCTTTATAAAAGTAACCGCGATAGTACTCATTCTCATGCTGGCTATATCCGTCTTGATACCGGCGGGGGTTAACGCGGATAGCGATCCTAGCCCAATCCGGGTGAACCAAATCGGTTACTTGCCCGGAGCCAAAAAAATAGCCACGATCGTCAGCAGCTCGACATCGCCGCTTTCCTGGGAGTTGCGGAAGGCAGGAGGCAGCGTAGCCGCCCAGGGACAGACGCATGTATATGGTCAAGATCAGGCTTCTGCCGATCATATTCACCACGCGGATTTTTCATCCATTACGGAACAAGGGACTTATAAATTATGGGTTTCGGGGTTGGGAGAAAGTATACAATTTGCAATTGATGGAGACTTATACCCGAACTTGCCGAATGAAGCAATGGAATATTTCTATTTCCATCGAATGGGAATGGATATTGAGGCGCAATATTTGAGTAATTCAGCCTTTGCCCATAAAGCGCTGCATCCGGGGGACGGCTCGGTTGGCTGTTTCAACAACTGGTGCGGAAACGAAAGGCTCAATGTGAAAAATTCCTGGGCGGACGCGGGGGATTTCGGAATCTATCCCGTGAATCAGGCAATATCAGCTTGGACGCTGCTGAATCTGTACGAGCGTTATCCAGCAGTGTTCCCGGACGGTTCCCTTAACATCCCGGAGAGCGGGAACGGAATTCCCGACATTCTCGATGAAGTTTTGTTCGGCTCTACTTTTATGAAAGGAGTTATGCCTTCGACAGGGCTTGCCTCGCATAAAATTCATGGTGATAACTGGAGTGCGTTCCCAGTAACGAACATTGATGAGGAAAACAGCATGAATCGCCAGGCCCAGCCGCCATCTACGAATGCGACCTATGCGGTTGCCCGCAATCTCGCACATTTGGCTCGCCTTATTGAACCGTACAATGCAGCGGAGGCCGCTGAAATGTGGAGCATTGCTAAGGAGGCCTGGACAAGGGCTTCCGCTAATCCGAATGTTCTCTATACCTCGCAAACGCCGGACGCTCCGGGCGGCGGGGATTATGACGATGTTCGGACAAGCGATGACCGGTATGCGGCAGCTGCAGAGCTATATTTGACGGCCTATGCGTTCGGTGAGAGCAATGCCTCTTCCTACAAAGCAGCAGTAACTTCATCTCCACATTACGGCGAGATATCCGAGTTCGGTTGGCAGTCTACCGCTGCGACAGGAACGCTCTCTTTATTATCGGCTCCCAGCGATCTGTCCGCCTCTGATCTTCAGGCGATGAAGACGAGTGTGTTGAATCAGGCGAACGCATCGCTGTCAACGCTCAACGGGGAAGGGTATCCCGTGCTGCTGCCGGGAAACAAAGGTTATGATTGGGGCTCCAACTCCATCATTGCCAATAAAATGATATTTCTTGGCTACGCCTATGACTTTAGTCAGAATCTTGATTATTTGAAGGCGATGAATCAAGCGATGGATTATTTTATGGGTAACAATGCGATGAGATTGTCCTATATTACGGGATATGGTCAATACTACGAGACCGATACGCATGATCGTTGGGCTTGGGGCAAATACCAGAGCGGCGTCTCGTATCCGAAAGGCTGGCTGTCCGGAGGGCCAAACAACACGGTGATCAACGATTCGGCTACGCCGACGGGCATGCCTGCGGCTAAATCGTATGCACCAAAAAACACGGCGCCCGATGCTTGGGTATCCAAAGAGAATACGATTAACTGGAATGCGCCGCTTGTATGGATTTCCAAGTATATGCAAGATCATAGAGATCCGTTGGGAGGAAGTGCGAACCCGAATCCAAACCCAGACCCAGAGCCGAACCCTGATCCAAATCCAGGACCGGAAGGAGATTTGGCCGTCCAATATAAGGCCGGGGATACGAATGCTACGGATAACCAGTTCAAGCCGCACTTTAATATCGTAAATCACGGTTCTACGGCAGTGCCCTTAAGCGAATTAAGCCTTCGTTACTATTTTACCGCCGATGGAAATGAGCAAATGGAGTTCAACTGTGATTGGGCGATGGTAGGCTGCTCTAACATAAATGGTAACTTTGTCAAAATGAGTTCAGGAAAACCGACGGCAGATACCTATTTGGAAATTTCATTCAAGGCGGCGGCGGGCTCACTGCTGCCAGGCGGACAAACCGGGGATATCCAGACTCGCAATCACAGCAGCAGCTGGGTGAATTTAAATGAGAGCAATGATTATTCCTTTGATCCTACGAATAGTGTTTATACGAATTGGGAGCGCGTAACGTTGTACCATAACGGGATATTAGTATTCGGAACCGAGCCTTGATCGGCGGAACTCGCGATTGTCTTGAACTCAGGTATGCTGTAATTGCCTAAATTCGAGCTGATTCGATAAGGATAGCCAGACCAAATATTGACTCCTACTCAATTTCACGCTATGATAATAAGGATTAACTTAAAATAAATGCGTGGAAAGACATAGAACGGGAAGAGTAGGCAGTGTGCCCTTCAGAGAGCGGGATTGCAGCGCTGGAAGATTCCGCAGGATGCAGCTGGCCGAAGTCACCCGGGAGTCGCTTGTTTGAGCAGCTATGTAGCATGTAGTCGTTAGAACGGGCCGGTTGCAGCCGTTATCTGTACGAGTGTTGCGAGTTTTTCAGCTATTCTTCAGCTGTTCCAGATGAAGAGGAATCAGCTTGAAGCGAACCCGCAAAACAAAGGTGGTACCGCGAAAGTAAAGCCCTTTCGTCCTTTGAGACGAGGGGCTTTTTGTATTTTTTAAGCAAGACTATCCTGATTACGCTAAGGCAATGCTGAATTGTAACGGAGGTTGAAATTATGTCAGAGATCCAAGAGCATTCATCGGCAAGTATGCCGACAACGTATGATCCCAAGGCTGCAGAACAGAAATGGTATCGTTACTGGATGGAGGGGGGCTTCTTCAAAGCGGGACAAAGACCTGAAGCTACGCCCTACACCATTGTCATTCCACCACCGAACGTAACCGGTATGCTTCATATCGGGCATACGCTTGATTTTACACTGCAGGATATATTGATCCGCACGAAACGGATGCAGGGTTATGATGCACTGTGGCTTCCAGGTTCTGACCATGCCGGAATAGCTACGCAAACGAGAGTAGAGCAGACGCTGCGGGCAGAGGGGATTTCCCGCTACGACCTAGGTCGAGAGAAGTTTCTTGAGAAGGTATGGGAATGGAAAGAACATTACGCCGACACGATTCGCGAACAATGGGCCAAAATGGGCTTCTCTCTCGATTACTCCCGCGAGCGGTTTACATTGGATGAAGGGCTATCGGAGGCTGTACGCGAAGTCTTCGTGAAGTTGTACGAGAAGGGTCTGATTTATCGCGGCAAGTATATCATCAACTGGGATCCTGCTGCTCGCACGGCTCTCTCGGATATTGAAGTGGAATATAAAGAGGTCAACGGTCATTTGTATCATCTCCAATATCCGCTTAAGGATGGCAGCGGATTTATTACGGTAGCCACGACGAGACCCGAGACGATGCTTGGGGATACGGCTGTTGCCGTTCATCCCGAGGATGAGAGATATCGTCACTTGATCGGGCAATCGCTTGTGCTGCCGATCGTTAATCGTGAAATTCCGATTATTGCCGATGAATACGTCGATAAGGAATTCGGAAGCGGAGCGGTAAAGATTACGCCTGCTCATGACCCGAATGACTTTGAGGTTGGTCTTCGTCATGATCTGCCGCAAATTACCGTCATGGATGAAAGCGGCAAGATGAACGAGGCGGCTGGGAAATACCAGGGACTGGATCGCAGCGAATGCCGTAAAGCCATCGTGGCTGATTTGAAAGAATCCGGGGTGCTCGTGCAAATCGAGGATCACGTTCATCAGGTTGGGCACAGCGAACGTTCCGGCGCTGTAGTAGAGCCTTACCTATCGACGCAATGGTTCGTAAAAATGAAGCCTTTGGCAGAAGCGGCGATTGCTGCCCAAAAATCCGGCAAAGGAGTCCACTTCGTACCGGAGCGATTTGAAAGAACCTACCTGCACTGGATCGAGAATGTTCGCGATTGGTGTATTTCCAGGCAATTATGGTGGGGACACCGCATACCGGCCTGGTATTGCGAATCCTGCGGCGAGCTGCATGTCGCAAGAGAAGCAGTAGATACTTGCGCCAAATGCGGCGGGCATAGGCTTGTACAGGACAACGACGTTCTTGACACGTGGTTCAGCTCTGCGCTGTGGCCATTCTCCACATTGGGCTGGCCAAATGAGGACAGCGAGGACTTCAAGCGCTACTTCCCAACGGATGTTCTCGTTACCGGATACGACATCATTTACTTCTGGGTAGCGCGGATGATTTTTACCGCTCTTGAGTTTACCGAAGAAATTCCGTTCAAGGACGTACTGATGCATGGATTGGTGCGGGACAGCGAAGGCCATAAAATGTCCAAATCCTTGGGTAACGGGGTGGATCCGCTTGAGGTGATCGAGAAATATGGCGCAGATGCCATGCGTTATATGATTTCAACGAGCAGTACCCCTGGCCAGGACTTGCGCTTCCACTGGGAGCGTGTCGAGCAGGCTCGCAACTTTGCGAATAAAATCTGGAACGCCTCTAGGTTTGCATTAATGAATCTGGAAGGTGTAACATTTGACGATATCGATATTCAAGGAAAGCTGTCGACTTCCGATCGCTGGATCCTCCATCGCTTCAATGAGACGGCACGCAACATTACCCGTCTGATCGATGCTTATGAATTCGGAGAGACCGGCCGGGAACTGTACAACTTCATTTGGGATGATCTATGCGACTGGTATATCGAATTCGCTAAACTGTCATTCTATGGTGAAGATCCAGTAGCTAAAAAGAATACGCAGTCCGTTCTTGCTTACGTGCTTGACCGTACGCTGCGCTTGATCCATCCTTTCATGCCGTTTATTTCCGAGGAAATATGGCAGCATTTGCCGCATCGCGGCGAGACGATCACACTCGCGGAATGGCCGCAGTATGATCCGGCGCTAGAGGCACCGGATGCCGTGCGGGAAATGAATTTGCTGATCGACATGATCCGTTCCGTTCGGAATATTCGTGCGGAAGTGAATGTACCGATGAGCAAGCAAATCGAATTGATCGTGAAGCCAGGCTCAGCTGAGCAGCTTGATATCGTGGAGCGTAACAGCCACTATATCCGTCGATTCTGCAACACTTCGCAATATGAAGCTTCACTTGAAGCGACAGTACCTGAGAAGGCAATGACGGCGGTAGTGACGGGAGCTGAGCTATACTTGCCATTAGCGGGCCTGATCGACATCAGCCAGGAGATTGCCCGTCTTGAGAAGGAACTGACTCACCTGAACAAAGAGGTGGAGCGTGTAGAGAAGAAGCTGGCAAATGAAGGCTTCGTAGCCAAGGCTCCAGCGAAGGTCATCGAAGAGGAGCGTGCCAAAATGGCCGATTACTCTAGTAAACGTGATAAAGTGCTCGCCCGAATCGCTGAATTGAAAGGTTAGAAAACGTGTAATATCCTTAGTACAGCAGGAGCTAAAAGTCGTTAATTTCAGCTCCTGCTGTACATTTCCTTATTGCAGCAGCATTTTAGTTCAATACATTAATGAAGGTGAAAATGACATGGGGGTTAATCTTTCAAAGGAGATTCAGCTGCCGCTTACAAGCTATTCAGATGCGGTCGAATGGATCAACGGCTTAATACCGTTTGGCATCCGTCCGGGATTAGAGCGGATTGAACGGATGATGGAGCATTTTGGGAACCCGCATCGAAGACTTAAATTCATACATGTCGCAGGAACGAACGGCAAAGGCTCCTCCTGTGCTTTTTTAAGTTCAACGCTCAAGGAATGCGGATATGATGTAGGGATGTTCACTTCCCCTTACATTACGAAGTTTACAAACAGATTCCAATTCAATGGAGAGGATATACCGGAAGAGACGCTGTTAAGCTTGTCCAACCGGCTGGCTCCCGTTGTGAATGAGATCGCTGCCAGTGAACTGGGATCACCTACGATGTTTGAAGTGAGCACGGCACTCGCAATTCTATATTTTGCGGAAGTATGTTATCCCGATATCGTAGTATGGGAGACCGGGCTCGGGGGTAGAATGGATGTTACGAACTTGGTCACGCCGATCGTCTCGCTCATTACGAATGTAGGCATGGATCATACCGATATTTTAGGGGATTCCCTGGAAGAGATTGCTCGTGAAAAAGCGGGGATCATCAAACCGGGTGTACCCGTAGTGAGCTGTGCCAGCCAGCCTTCTGTTATTGCTGTTTTGCAAGAGACAGCCAAAGAGAAAGGCGCGACGCTTTACTTGCTAGGCGAGCAGTTTCATTATGATGGCGGCGGCTTAAACGGACGAACCCAGAGCATTCTTTTTAAAGGGCCTTTCCGTGACATAGATTTAGAGCTCTCAATGCTAGGCAAGCATCAATGCACGAATGCGGCCGGGGTTATGATGGTGCTTGAGATTTTGCGCCAATATATGGCCTTTGTTCTCGAGGATGAGCAGGTGCTGGCCGGATTCAAAAACGCCTTCTGGGCAGGACGGCTTGAGCAAGTGGCGGAGCAGCCGCGAATTGTACTGGATGGTGCCCATAATCCGGAGGGGGCAGAGGCGCTTGTTAGAAGCCTTCCAGAAGCGTTTAGCTATCGAAAGCTGAATTTGATGATGGGGATGCTGGCTAATAAGCATCATAGTGAATACTTGAAGCATATATTACCAATAGTGGATACGCTTATTCTGACCGAGCCCGATTTTCGCAAGAAAATGGATGCGGATTCGCTGTATCAGCTTGTGGAGCAAATGCGCGAGGATATAGCGAAGGCGGATCTGGAAGTCATTGTGGAGCGTGACTGGAAGAGTGCGCTGGCACTGCTTCAAGCACGGACGGAACGGGAGGATCTTGGGGTAGTTACAGGCACGCTCTATATGATTTCGGACGTGCGGGCAACCCTTTTGCATCAAACCGATTCTGAAAAAGGCTGGTGACTATATTGTTGAATACGACAGAACAACATGTACATTTTATCGGGATCGGTGGCTATGGAATGAGCGCTATTGCCCGCGTTATGCTGGAAATGGGCTACACCGTTACCGGATCGGATGTCGCTTCCCAGGAGTTGACGGAGAAGCTGGCGGCCAAAGGGGCAAAAATCTATATCGGACATACCAAAGAGCAGGTTCACGGGGCAGACTTAGTCGTATACTCGACAGCACTGCCGAAGGACAACGTTGAGCGGGTTGAAGCGGAGGAGCAGGGCATACCGGTTCTTCATCGTTCACAAATGCTGGCAAGATTGCTGAACGAACGTACAGGCGTAGCTGTCGCTGGAGCGCATGGCAAAACGACGACCTCCTCCATGATCGCCCTAGTGATGGAACAGTGCGGAACGGATCCCACCTATATTATAGGCGGCGAAATTATGGACATCGGTACGAATGCCAAGGCAGGTCAGGGCAAATGCGTCGTTGCGGAGGCGGATGAGAGCGACGGTTCTTTCCTCCAGTATCATCCATCGCTCGGCATCGTTACGAATATTGAGGCAGATCATTTGGAGAATTATGGCGGAGATTTCGGCAAGCTCAAGGATGCTTACGTGCAATTTTTGAATCAAATCAAGCCGGAAGGCAAAGCTGTCGTCTCCGGTGATGACCGGAATATTCGTGATTTGCTGCCTAAGCTGGAATGCCAAGTGGTCACTTACGGAATTGAGTCGGCGTGCGACTACATGGCTACGGATATCAAGCTCGGTGATCGCAAGGTTGTGTTCACGATGAACCATGGTCAGCAGCCGCTGGGTCAAATCAAACTCTCTGTTCCGGGAAGACACAATGTCTACAATGCGATGGCAACGGTGATTGTCTGTCTTGAGGCAGGCATTCCTTTTGCGGATGTTGCTGAGGCGATCCAGCATTTCCATGGGGCTAAACGCCGGTTCCAGGTGCTTGGTGAAAGCCGCGGCATACTCGTGATTGATGACTATGCGCATCATCCGACGGAGATTGAAGCGACGATTGCTGCGGCGAAGGCGACGGGCAAACGAATCATTGCCGTTTTTCAGCCGCAGCGGTATTCGCGCACCTTCTTCCTTCTCGATGCGTTTAGCCGGGCATTTGGCGGAGCGGATGAAGTGATTATTACCGATATTTACTCCCCTGCAGGAGAGAAGCAGATTGAAGGGGTCAATTCTTCGAAGCTGGTGGAGCTGATCAAGGAAAACAGCAATGCCGGTGCAAGATATTTGCCTACAAAGCAGGATGTTATTGAGGACTTGCAAGGACGGCTGCAAACTGGTGATCTCGTCATTACGATGGGCGCTGGGGATATCTGGAAGGTAGGGCATGAACTAGCCAAGACCCTTCTCTAGAAACGAATGATAAAGGAGCTGTCCCGTGTGCAGAATTGTCTGCCACGGGACAGCTCCTTTTGATATATTCTAAAGCTGTCCTCCATACCAAGTTAAGGTACCTAAGGCGTAAGATATGGAATATCCTAATAGGATGCCGGACAGCACGATACCCATAAAGATCCAATCCCGCCAGCGAATCTTCATTTGAAAGTAGAAATCGCGCTTGCCGCCGGTAAAACCGCGAGACACCATAGCAACGGCTACTCGTTCGGATTTACGGATCGCGCTTGCGAGAAGAGGAATGCTGTATCTCTTAAAGGCATGGAGCAGCGAACGAACATCTCGCTTCTCCCGCCATATGCCCCGCATTCGGTGAGCCTGCTGCATAATGCGCAGCTCTTCGCGAAACAAGGGCAGAAAACGAAATCCAGCCAGTATGCCGTATGCAAGCTTGGGCGGGAGTTTACATTGCTGCATGAGACTGAACATGAACTTCACGGGCTCCGTCGTCAGGACGAACATGAGTGAAAGCGCCGAGAACATTAAAGTGCGCAGGGCGAGCGAGAGAGCCAGGCTGAACCCAGCCTCCGTCATCTGCAGCGGTCCCCATGATAGGAGTAACTTCGAATCCTGAGGCAAATCGGAACGTGGGAAGAGCGCTGCCGTCCAGAAATAACCGATAGCCATAATGAAGAAAGGCAGGAACAACAGCAGCCATCTGCGCCAGGAAATCCGGCCGAATATCACCGTTACCATCAAAACATAAATTAGACTAACGGAGATCGTGATCGGATCAAAGGCGAATGATAACAAGATTACTCCCAAAATGACCGTAAGTCCCTTAAGGGATGGATTCATTTCATTCAACAGCTCGCTAAACGCGCCGGATGTTTTCATATCAGCACCTCCTCGCAAGCTTCCCGCATCTCCTGGAGCGATAATCGCAGCTTATTTTTTAAATAAGCGGAGAGAGGAGGAAGTAGCTTATGTGACAGTAGCTGCTCCTCGGGCCAATCCCACAAATCTATCGGACTGCCGTCCCACTGAATGGCTCCTTGGCTCAGCACGATTACCCGATCGGCAAATTGCTGGACGAGCTCCATATCATGAGTGATCATGATGACGGTAAGCCCGCGATCCACTCGGGCGCGCAGCGAATTCATCAGCTCCAAGGCAGAATATGCGTCCTGCCCGAAGGTGGGCTCGTCGCATAGCAGAATCTGCTGTTCTTCGGACAGCATAGCAGCTACGCTCAAGCGGCGTTTCTGCCCTTGACTAAGCGCGAAGGGGCTGAAGTCTCTGCGGTGCTGCAGCCGATATTGATCGAGCAGTGCATTAACTCGCTCGGAAATGGTTTCTTCGGGCAGCTTTTGCAGCCGCAAGCCGAAGGCTAGTTCGTCGTAGACGGTATCTGTCACGAATTGGTGCTCCGGATGCTGGAATATGAGGCCGATGCGCTTGCGCAGCTGCTGCTCCGGCCAACCCGTTAGTGCCTTGCCGGATAAGCGGATCATTCCAGAGGAAGGCTCTAATATTCCCGACAGGAGCGCGGCCAAAGTGGACTTGCCCGCACCGTTCGGGCCGACCAGAGCAATAAACTGTCCGGCAGGAATGGATAGGGAGAGCTGATCGAGAATCCTTCGCCCGCCGCTGCGCTCAAAGGAGATATTATCGATATGCATTAAGCTTTCCGCACTGCTTCCATTTGCTGATTTACTGTTAATCTCTGCTGCTTTTCTAGTTTCGGCTGCTTGTTCCAACTGCTGGAGAACTGCATGCTTTACGGAGTCGGGTTCGTTCAACCACAATTTGGCGAGCTCATCTCTAGTCAAAGGCTGCCATGCTGATTTTAGTTTCGCTTCCAGTTGCTCGTGAAGGCGGACAGCTCCCGGCATCCATATTCCTAATTGCCGTGCTTCTTCTTTAGAATTAGCGAAATAAGCCCTTGGCTCGCCTTCGTAAATCAACTTTCCTCCTGCGCCCATTACGGCTAGGCGGTCTACATAGGGCATCCATGCGTCCAATTGATGTTCGATGAGCAAGACGCTCATTTGGCGCTGTTTGCGTATTGAGTCGATTAGATTCGATAAATTCCAGCAGGCTTCCGGATCCAAGTTGGATGTCGGCTCGTCGAGAATGAGCACCTCGGGGTTCAGTACCAGGGCACAAGCCAGCGCTAGCCGTTGCTTCATTCCCCCGGATAAGGCATGAATATGCGCATCCCGCCATTCAGTTAATTCGACGAGCTCTAGTGCTTCGTCGATTTTTGCACTAATTTGCTCCCGTGGGCATCCGATGTTTTCCAGGCAAAAGGCAAGTTCCTCCTCCACCTTCAGCATACAGAACTGACTGTCCACATCTTGGAACACGATCCCCACCTGCTGGGCAATCGTCCCGGGATCTTGCCCTTCCAAAGACTGGCCGTGCAAATAAACGCTGCCATTAACGACGCTGTCAATGGCTGAAGGGTATACCCGGTTCAAGCATAGAGCCATGGAGCTTTTGCCGCAGCCTCCGGGGCCAAGAAGCAGCATGAGCTCACCTTGATGCAAGCGGAGGGAGAGGGAGGAGAATACAGGCTCCTCGTCCTCCTCGCTAAAAGCTAGCGACAAATCTTTGGTCTTCAGAACAATCGGCTTATCCATCATTTCCTCATTCGTACCCATCGTGCGCATTGCTTTCTGTTCGCGCGATGGACATTGAAGTCCGGTATTCATTATAGCTTCACCGAAGATTGTTTCTGGCGTGCGGCTTGAGCCGCTTCTTTGCCGATCGGGAAGCTTCTCAATACACCGGTACGAGCCAGCGCATCGGAAATCCATTTCCCAAGCAGGCCCGCGAGAACGGCTCCGCTGATCACGCGCATGATGAACATTGAAATGACGAGCCCCGTGGATAAAGCGGCGAATCCGGACTGGAAGAAGCCCCAAGCAAAACTGAATACGGCTGCGCCTACACCAGCACCTATTAATACAGGCGTGTTGTAGTAACGATATCTGACAACGGCGAATGCTGCTTCCGCCCCGAGACCCTGAATAAAGGCGGACAGGATCAGAATTGGGCCGGTGACGTTACCGATGAGCACTTCGATGGTACCGGCAATCGTCTCAGACAGCAGGGCTGCTCCAGGCTTGCGCAAAATATAGGCAGAAATGATCGAGACGATAAACCAAATTCCAAAAATGACCTCGTACCCCATCGGGCCCATAAAACCAACAAGAACATTTCCGATTTGCAGAAAAACTAAATATACGACAGCAAAAACGACGGATAATGAACTAAGAACAATAATGTCACGAAGCTTCCAGGACGACATCGTTATTCCCCCCTATTTTGCAGATGTTCTGGTTTGGCGGACGGACTGTTACATGAAAAGGTAGCTGTCATTACAAGATGAGAAGTCTGCGTGCTCGACGTTACAAAGGCGTTCTCCAGCGACCGGAATACTTCGTGGGCGTCTCCATCCAAGCGGCTGGCGTAATGAATGCCGCCGGAGAAAGTTCCCTCTGCCTCAGCAGATTTTACCGCGTCATAAATGACATCCATATAGTGCGGCACACCCATCGGGTAGAGCGCGAATTGTACTGCAGTGTCAATGGCAAATCCGCTAGCCTCATTTAAGCGGACATCATCCTCGGACATGAAAACGTCGCCCTCTGTGTCCCCAGGGCAGCCGACAGAAAATGTTGCACTAAGGACAACGTGCTCCCCGCTTTTGGCTGCTTGAAGAAATATAGATTTGACCACGTCGAATACATGCTCATGGCGACCCCGTACGCAAGTACTCACATCATCGCTTTGGATCCAGACTTTGGACGTATCGGTATTCTTCAGGGCGCCAAGAATGACAGGCACGAAGCGATCAGTCATTGGAAATAATGAAAAGCGGCAGCCGACAATGCGGCTGCTGCCGCATGCTGCGGGTTTAACTTGTTCGTTGAATGAATTGCTCATGATACTTGTTCCTCCCTTGATAAGTTAGTAAGTGTCGATAACGACAAAAAAACCGCACCCGAAGAGTGCAGTTGTATCGATACAGGCTAGTTCGCTTTAGCATAGCAAAGCAATCATGCAGCGCCGTTCATCGTTTCCCCGCACTTCCCCACGCTAGTATGATCTAGATCGGGTGTAAAGGGTTAACCGTATCCTTGATCAGGAACGATCTCTCAGCCAGTAAAGGCACCCCTAGTGCTTGATTCGTTATGCGGTTTTCAATGGTTCCCATTATACAGAGTTCCTTTGAATTGTAAAGCCCTTGTTCGAATGAACTGGTCTATATTCTTGCAAAAATTCATATTGTATCGTTAGAAGAGAGGACAAGGAGCGTGCGGATCGTGAACAAGGCGAAGATGACATTCCGGTTCGATGAACAAGGGCGCGTAGCCCGATATGCGGGGGCGGCAGGCGAGAGCCAGAAGAATGAATCATCCCCGGCCAGATCTACTCGAGAAGTATATGAAATCTCAGGTGAAAGTCGAATTCCCCCCCCCCTAACCTATCGTGCAGTGGAATCAGCAGATTATTGGGGGGACCCATTGACGGATCAAGCTGCTACGGGGATAGCTGTATTTCCTGAGCATGAAAAACCGGATGGCGGTAATTATTACTTCCAGAGAACGAGAACCTCATGGTGGAAGGTGGTCGGTTCTTTGACCGGCGCTGTTGTAACGGGGGCGCTTTTTGGATTTGTCGTCCTGTCCATGTTCAATCAGGAAATAACGGTACCTATACCTGGCATAGGCGTACCGAAGCAGGAAGCTGCCGGGGAAGCGGCGGATATCCCCGTGCTGGGCAGTGTGATCAGCAAGGAGCAGATGCCGCTCGTTCAAGTCGTTTTACCTTCGCAAAGCTATCATTTCCTGCAATATGGCGTATTCAGCACGGCGGAGGGGGTAGAGCTGGCTCAACAGCAATTGCGTGATTCAGGCATCGCCGCTGCACGGGATACGCTGGATGAAAAACGGGTGTATGCAGGAGTTTCTCCTGATCGCGAGGAAGCTAAATTGTTGAGCGGCAGGTTGAAGACAGGGGGCGTTCATCTTATATTGCACGAGATATCTTTGCCGGAATCAGCTACGGTTGAATATAACGGAGACGCAGCCTCCCTTCAGCAATATTTAGCGCAAAGTGCGGATCTAGTATATATGCTCAGCTCTTCCTCAGCAGCTTTATTGGGAGAAGCTTCGCCTACACGGCAGAGTCAAGAGGAGACGGGGCAGCTTCGGGAAAGTCATCAGCTATGGACTAAAAGCGCTGCCTTGATTCGGGGCAAGCTGTCGGCTTCAGCAGAGGGCGAGGTGAAGGAAATGGAGAAAGCGATGAACAGTGCGGTCGAGGCCATGGGGGAATTTAATGAGAAGGGCGAGCAGACGATGCTCTGGGAAGTGCAAAATGAAATGATGCGATTTATAATGGCCGAACAGAAATTGGTAGGGAATCATTGAGCGAAGGAAATTTTGGCAAGGCAGGGAAATTTGGAAATAGTTCCCCCTGCCTTTTTTATGTTTGTATTGCCGATCAATTAACCTTATAATAATGAAGTGCCAAAGTGTCAAAAAATGGCGAGGTGACAAGCTCTGCGAGCTTGCCCTACGAACGACGTATAAAGGAGAATCCGAACCTTGGAATTTGCAGCTTCATCAGCACGACATGTCGTGTTGGCCTCGACTTCACCACGCAGACGGGAACTGCTGGCTTCTCTACATATTTCGTTTGAAGTCATGCCGAGTGATGCCGATGAGACAACGCCGGATCATTGGGCGCCGGAGCAGATCGTCACGGAGCTGGCGCTGCGTAAAGCGAAAGCGGTTCATGCAACGCTTGGGCCAGCCTCCCGCCAAGCCGTTATCCTCGGCAGTGATACGATTGTTGTCCTGGACGGACAAGTGCTTGGCAAGCCCCAGGATGAAGCGGAAGCAGCCTCAATGCTGCGCTCTTTGCAGGGACGAAGTCATCATGTATACACTGCCGTAGCTTGTATTGATGCGATTACAGCAAGAGCGGAAGTCGAATATCGCTCCACTCTGGTTACGATGAGAGCTCTAACAGAAGATGAGATCGTCGCATATGCCAAGACCGGGGAAGGTCTGGATAAAGCGGGGGCTTATGCGATCCAGGGACTCGGGGCTATTTTTGTCACGGGAATCGATGGTTGTTACTTCAGCGTCGTAGGATTGCCGCTGTCATTGGTCAGTGAAATGCTTGGCCGCTTTGGAGTCCACGTTCTGAAGTAATCCAATCAAACGAATGTTGTAACAAATAACTTCATATTTACGTTGTTAAGAAAGAGGAAGAGATAAAGCATATCCTTCCGCCATGAATTTTGCTGGCAGCCGGCTAGCCGGACATCTGCCTAATTATTCGGAAGCGAGGGATATAAATGAATATGCCGCAATATTTACTGCGTGATATGCCTAGTGAGGAAAGACCGAGAGAACGCATGATGCAATATGGAGCGGGCTCGCTCAGTCATGCTGAACTGCTGGCAATTCTATTTCGGACAGGTACTCGGGATGAATCGGCTGTTCATTTGGCTCAGCGCGTTCTCAGCAATATAGGCGGAATACGCAATCTTGTAGATATTAGTTTGGACGAGCTGGTGAAGCTAAAGGGCATCGGCCCCGCCAAAGCCGTGCAGCTTAAGGCGGGAATTGAGCTGGGCCAACGGCTTGCCAAAGCGAGGCTTCCGGAAGCTCAAGTCATTCGCAGCCCCCGCGATGCGGCGGATATCCTCATGGAGCAGCTGCGTTATTTGCAGAAGGAACATTTTGTCTGTTTATTTTTGAATACGAAAAATCATATCATTGCTCAGGAGACGCTTTCCATCGGAAGCTTGAATTCTTCAATCGTCCATCCACGAGAGGTGTTTCGCGCAGCGATTAAATGCAGCAGCGCCTCTGTCGTATGCGCCCACAATCATCCAAGCGGAGATCCAACGCCAAGCCCGGAGGATATCCGGATGACGGAGCGCCTGTGCGAAGCCGGGGAGATCGTCGGAATCGACGTGCTGGATCATATCGTGATCGGGGACGGGGAATTCATAAGTTTGAAGGAGCAAGGCTTGATGTAATATAATAGACCAGATACAGAAGGAAAGGAAGATTACAGCATGTTAGGTGGTTTCACGAAAGACTTAGGGATTGACTTGGGTACGGCGAATACGCTCGTTTATATTCGAGGTAAAGGAATTATTGTAAGAGAACCGTCGGTAGTTGCGATGAATACAGATAATAAGAGCATTGTAGCGGTCGGAGAATCGGCCAAGAAGATGATCGGTAGAACGCCAGGCAATATCCGTGCTATCCGTCCGATGAAGGATGGCGTTATTGCCGACTTCGACACGACTGCAACGATGATAAAATATTTTATTCGCCAGGCTCAGAAGCAGCGTTCCTTGTTCCAGCGCCATCCGAATGTAATGGTATGTGTGCCGTCCGGGATTACGGCTGTAGAGCAGCGGGCGGTAGAGGATGCCACGAAGCAGGCGGGAGCACGTGAAGCCTACACGATTGAAGAACCTTTTGCGGCAGCTATTGGAGCCGATCTTCCCGTATGGGAGCCAACCGGCAGCATGGTTGTGGATATCGGCGGAGGTACGACAGAAGTTGCTGTAATCTCTCTCGGAGGCATCGTCACCAGTAAATCTGCTCGTGTAGCGGGCGATGATATGGATGATTCCATCATTCAATATATCAAGCGCCAATATAACCTGATGATCGGCGAAAGAACATCGGAGCAGTTGAAGATGGATGTAGGCTCGGCGCTTCCGCTTGAGCAGGTGGAAACTATGGAAATTCGCGGGCGGGATCTCGTGACCGGCTTGCCGAAGACGATCTCCATCACATCGGATGAAATTACCGAGGCGCTCGGCGATACGGTGAATGCGATCGTCGAAGCGGTGAAGGTAACGCTGGAGAAATGTCCGCCTGAGCTGGCGGCCGATATTATGGATCGGGGCATTGTGTTGACTGGCGGCGGTGCGCTGCTCCGCAATCTGGATAAGCTGCTGGCCAAAGAGACGGGTATGCCTGTCATCGTGGCCGAGCATCCGCTCGATTGTGTTGCCATCGGTACGGGGAGAGCTCTCGATAATATCCATTTGTTCAAATCAAGAAGCAGTTCGGCTCTGCGCAAACGCTAATTTTTTATCATTGGCGAATGGAGAACACGAACTTTGATGATAAAACGGCGCCGTCCTGAATTGGACGGCTGTGCCGTTTTTCTATAGTAAATAGAGTGGACTCGTGGAGAGGAGAATTTGTAAGGTTGGAGGGTGCTTAAACTGTTTAAGCTGCTTGGCAACAAAAGATTGTTTATTTTGCTCATGGGACTCATTCTTTTTATCGCCATAATGGGATTTACGCTCGGGCCCCGGGCGAATTTGTCATGGCCGGAGAAGTTCGTGAAGGATACGGTAGGCTTTGTGCAGTCTGTTTTTTATAAGCCTGCTTCTTATATCTCGGGCTTGATCGAAGATATCTCCAACTTACGCTCTCTGCAAGAGGAGAACGAACAACTCAAAATCGCCTTGTCTCACTACACTAGAGATAAGGCCATCTATAATCGGATTGAGCAGGAGAACGCCCGTCTGTACGAATTGCACAAATTTACGGAAGCCCAGAAGAATCAATACAACTACACCTACCGGATCGCCCAAGTGGTAAGCGTGAACAATGATCCGATTAACCGAACGATTAAAGTGAACCTGGGGAGCAAGGACGGCGTCAAGGTGGGGTATGCTGTTATTTCGGCTGAAGGACTTGTGGGTACGGTCAGCCGGGTCAGCAACTTCACTTCGACCGTGAAGCTGTTGACAACGATGGATGCGAAGGATCCGAATTCCAATGGAATTTCGGCAACGGCGCAAGGCAAAGAGAATGAAGTATTTGGAGTCGTTGAGACATTTGATAGCAACAAGGGCATGTTCCTGATGAATAAAATCGACGATCCTTCGTCGATAGCCATTGACGACACGATTGTGTCGTCCGGCGTCGGCGGTGCCTTCCCGCGAGGGATGGTCATCGGCAAGGTCAAAGATATTCAAGTTGGAGAGTATGGCATGACCTATACGGCATTTATCGAGCCGGCAGCAAGCTTCACGGATTGGAAAGAGTTGATTGTGGTGTACACACCGGAGGTCTTGGAGTAGTGAGGAGCAAACGCAAACAAATATTGATCCTGCTATTGTTCGTATTGTTTATTATTGAAGGAACGATCATTCCGTGGATTATTCCCGATTCGTGGCAGACGCGGGTTGTTCCTCATCTGGCCTATATCGCGATTCTGTTCATTACCGTTTACGACAATCGGCACAGCGGCTTAGTGCTTGGGCTGCTTTTCGGCTTGCTGCAGGATGTTGTATTCTACGGCTCGATCATCGGGGCTTATTCCTTTGCCATGGGACTGTCCAGTTACTTGCTCGGTCTCGTATTCCGTTCTCCGAGGGCCCCGCTTCCGCTGATGATGATTGTTATCATGATCGGAAGCATTTTGCTGGATTCAATCCTGTTCGCGACGTACTCATTATTTGAGCTGACGCATCAACCTTATACCTGGGCTTTAATGAATCATATTATTCCGAACGTGTTCGTTCACATTGTATTCGCCCTGGCTATTTACGTTCCTCTTAGACGCCAGCTCGAGCTGATTACCAAGCGCCGATCCTCCGAGAGCCAGGCCTGACATTTCGTGCTTTTCCTTAGGGAAGCAGGAACTTTGATGCTCCTGCACGAATTGAATAGGAGGGAGGGACAGGCTTATGACAGTGAAATCTAACCACGTTACGATCAAGGGCATCAAAGATGGCCTGGTTTTCCTGCTCGACGATGAGTGTGATTTGCAACAGCTTGTGGATGAGCTGCGCTATAAGGTAGAGCATAGCCATCAGAACATACTGACAGGTCCGATTATTCATGTTGATGTCAAACTGGGCAAGCGAATTGTGACAGATGCGCAGAAGGAAATGATCCTTGATATATTGAAGCAAAAAGGCAATTTGCTGGTTCGATCCGTGGACTCTCCGTTGGCGGAAGAAGATCAGCCGAAGGAAGGGACGCTAACGACGCTAAGCGGTATTGTTCGTTCCGGCCAGGTTTTGCATCATGACGGTAATTTACTGTTTCTTGGAGACGTCAATCCAGGAGGGACGATTTCCTGTACTGGCGATGTGTTCATTCTGGGCGCTTTGCGGGGGATGGCTCATGCCGGGGCAGAGGGCAAACAAGATTCCATTATAGCAGCATCTTATTTATCGCCGACTCAGCTGCGGATTGCCGAGATATATAGCCGTCCACCTGATGAATGGGAGCATCGTGAGAGCAGTATGGAATTTGCGTATTTACTTGATGGGAAGATGCAAATTGACAAAATAACGAACATAACCCGGGTGCGTCCGGACTTTAACGTGTTCAGAGGGGTGTAAACTATGGGAGAAGCTATCGTTGTCACTTCGGGGAAAGGCGGCGTCGGCAAGACGACAACTTCCGCAAATATCGGTACGGCTCTGGCGCTGCTTGGCAAAAAGGTATGTCTTGTTGATACGGACATCGGCCTGCGAAATCTGGATGTGGTCATGGGGCTGGAGAACCGGATTATTTACGACTTGATTGACGTAGCCGAAGGGCGCTGCCGCTTAAATCAGGCTTTGGTGAAGGATAAGCGTTTTGATGAGCTGTATATGCTGCCGGCTGCACAGACGAAAGATAAAAATGCCATCTCCGCAGAGCAGGTCAAAGATATTGTTCTTGAGCTGAAGAAGGAATATGAATATGTCATTATTGACTGCCCTGCCGGCATAGAACAGGGTTTCAAGAATGCCATCGCTGGAGCAGATCAAGCAATCGTTGTTACAACGCCGGAGCATGCTGCAGTTCGTGACGCGGATCGTATTATCGGCCTGCTGGAGAGCTCGCATATCGGTTCGCCGAAGCTTGTTGTCAACCGGATCAAAGTGGATATGGTGAAGTCTGGCAGCATGCTGGATATTGAAGGCATATTGCAAGTGCTCAATATCGATCTGATCGGTGTCGTGCCGGATGATGAGCTTGTCATTAAAGCGGCGAATAGCGGAGAACCCACCGTAATGAATCCTGACTCCAAGGCAGCAATCGCTTATCGTAACATTGCGCGGCGCATCTTGGGAGACACTGTTCCTTTGATGCTGCTTGATCAGAAGAAAGGCATGTTTACACGCTTTAAGAAGTTTTTCGGAATGGGTTGATCCTAGTTGTTCTTTAAACTTAAAAAAATCGATTGGCTTATGGTTGCGATCCTAGCCATCTTCATGATTATGAGCACCTTGCTCGTCCACAGTGCAATTGCCCCTTATGCGCCTGATTTCAAAAATTATGATCTGAAGACTTTGATTTTCTATGGCCTTGGCTTCGCAGTGGTATTCGGTATGTCAGTTGTCGATTACCGCACATTGCTTCGTTATAGCTGGTACATTTACGGAACGGGCTGTTTACTGCTCGTTCTTGTCTTCTTATTTGCACCGGAAATTAACGGTGCGCGCAGCTGGTTTGAGCTGCCTGGAGGACTGCTGTTCCAGCCTGCCGAGCTGGTTAAAATTATATTAATTATGATCACCGCCTATTTGCTTGGCAAACGGGAAGGCCGGCTGCTCAGCTTCCGGCGGGACGTCATTCCGATTACAGCGATAACGCTACTCCCCTTTATGCTGGTTCTGATCCAGCCGGATTTAGGAAATGCGATCATCTATCTTGTGGTGCTCTGTGCCATGCTTTGGATCGGAAATACGAAGTATAGCCATGTGCTTGTTGGTCTGACGGCACTCGTTGCCTTTCTGATTGTGTTCGTCACCTTGTTCAATATTTATAATCAGCAGATTCATGATTATTTGGACGATAAGGGGAAATTGCACTGGTATCAACGGATTAATACGTTTATTAATCCGGACGAAGCATCGAATGATGCCAAGCATCAGTCTAGCTACGCTAAAATTGCCATCGGCTCCGGCGGACTGATGGGGGATGGATTTTTGCAGGGAGAGCTCAAGAACAAACGGTTTGTACCTTACCCGTATTCGGATTCGATTTTTGTCGTTATTGGTGAAGAGTTTGGTTTCGTAGGGTCATCGATCCTGATGCTGCTATACTTCCTGTTTATTTATAGGATGATTCAAATTGCGCTTCGTTGTATAGATAAGCGGGGAGCTTATATCATCGTAGGGATTGCGGCGATGTTCCTATTCCAAATTTTTGAGAATGTAGGCATGATGATCGGCCTGATGCCGATTACGGGCATTACCCTCCCGTTCATCAGCTATGGAGGGACATCATTGCTTCTGAACATGCTGTGCATAGGTTTGGTGTTCAGCATCAAGCTGCATCAGGAGAAATATGAAGTAGATTAGAACCGGCGCTCATCACGCTGGTTTTTTGCGTTAAAATCGGGGGTGCCATCGCTGCTAAGGCTTGTTCATATTCCGCCGCTGCTGCTCATAAACTAAATACAACATGTCTACCGGGTACAGCTTTGAATTAATCGTATTCGGGATGAGCGCCTGATGCTATCGGAGAGGAATGAGAGCGATGGACGTAAAGTCGAATGTGAAGCGGCGGCGGGAAGAGCGGATCAAGCAATTAATTATTGGTGAAGCTGGAGTCCCCGCCGCAACGTCTCCGTTTGCCAAGAGAAATAGTTACGAAGCAGCTGATTTTAACCATATTATTGAAGAGCAGCGCATAGAGGAATTCCGTCGAAATCCAAAGGGCGCAGATGAAAGAGAGCAGGATCCCGAATGGATGTGGAAGCACGGACAAGGACGATGGAAGGATTCCGACCTATTTGGAGGGCAGATGCCTCCCATGCTGCCGGATGAAGGGAAGCGCTCTTCCTTTTGGAGTATGTTGTTTATTCGCCTAAGCATCAGTGTGCTGCTTTTCATCGGTATTTGGGCGATTAATCGCTATGAACCTCCTTGGTCGGGATCGATCCGTTTATTTGTAGCCCATTCCTTAACTCATGAAATGGACTTCGGAGCGGCAGAGGCATGGTATAAACGAAATTTTGGAGGAGCCCCGACCTTTATTCCGATATTCAAGCAAAATGAAGATCATGGGGTCAAAGTCAACCATTCGAGCAGCTTTACGGTTCCGTTGGAAGGAAAGATCGCTGGGGCCTTTGCGCTCAGTTTAAAGGGAGTAAATATTGTGCCTGCCAGTGATTCGAATACAGGCTTACAGGTTAAAAGCGTAGAAACAGGCAGAGTGCTTAGCGTCAGCAACGACGCCTTTACAGGGCAGACGGTTACTGTTCAGCATGCCAACGGGTATGCGTCAATTTATGGCCACCTGCATCAAGCTTTTGTGGAAAAAGGGGATTGGGTGGAGTCCGGAGATTTGATCGGGAAGCTTGAAGCGCCGTTTGAGCAGGGGCTGCCAACCCTTTATTTTGCATTGCAAAAAGATGAGCGCTATATTGATCCGGCGGATGTGATTCCATTTGATTAGATGGGGCGGCATTACGATATCCTTTCACCCGTTATTTGTTCTCGTCATGCTGGCTTCAGTTATTACTGGCCACTTTGTGGAATTGATTACGCTGTTCGCGATCGTATTTATTCATGAATGGGGGCATGTTGCCGCAGCAAAGTGGCTTGGCGTTAACGTTGCTTCTGTGCAGTTGCTGCCTTTCGGCGGCGTCGCTGTGATGGAAGATACCACATTTTTGAGCGCAGGCCGCGAAATGCTCATCGCCCTTGCCGGGCCTTTGCAAAATGGGCTATTGATCAGTTTGGCCTGGCTCCTTCATGTCTGCGGATTGTGGAACGGGCCCTTCTATGAATATTTTGTGCAGGGGAATATATTGATTGCTTTATTCAACTTGCTTCCGGTGCTGCCGCTGGATGGGGGGAAAATATTTCAGTCCCTGTTCAGCATCATTTTGCCGTATCATTTGGCGTTAGTCTGCTCGCTGCGCATTAGCTTATTATTCAGCTTGATCATTATTGGATATGCACTGTCCCCCTTTTTGCTGCAAACTGGTGTGCTGCAGTTAAACTTGCTATTGATTGGCTTGTTTCTTCTCTACTCCAATTATGTGGACTACCGCAACATCCCTTATCGATTTATGCGCTTTCTGATGAACAGGGATCGTTCGTTCTCGCATCATCTGTTGCATGGCAGCCTGGCTCAGCCGATTGTAGCGGATAAAGCGCAACCTTTGGAGCATATTTTGCGTCTATTTAAAAGGGAAAAGTACCATTTTATTTATGTAATGAATGGACGAGGCAAAATTATTGCGGTCTTGCCGGAACAAAGGGTAATTTCTTCCTATTTTAAAGGTGGGCCTGCGACGTAGCATCCTGCCGTGGTATAATCAGAAAATATAATCGTGGTACAACGCAGACAGAGGGTGAGATCATGAAACGGATGATTGTTCACTGCAAATCCGGCTCAACCGAGATGGCACTGCAGGAAGATGGCAGACTGGTGGAATATGCTGCCGAGCGCTGCCAGGCTAGAGGGCTTGTTGGCAGTTTTTTTAAAGGGCGCGTAGTTAATGTGCTGCCCGGCATGCAAGCTGCATTTGTAGATATCGGACAGAAGAAGAATGCCTTTCTATATATTGATGATGTGCTCCATCCCCATTTGGAAAGACAACCGAAGGTGAAGCCGCTCATATCCGAGCTGCTTCAGCCCGGTCAGGATGTGATCGTGCAGGTCGTGAAGGACGCTATTGGCAATAAAGGGCCAAGAGTTACAACGCATTATTCCCTTCCAGGCCGCTGGCTCGTATATATGCCGTCAGCCGCCTATGTTGCAGTTTCTAAGAAGATTATAGACGAGGAGAAAAGGCAACGTTTAAAAGGAATAGGCGAGCAGCTGCGGCAGGAGGAAGAGGGACTTATTCTCCGGACGGTAGCCGAGCTTGAGGAGCTGGAGGCGATCTCTCTTGATTTGTCGCTGCTGCGGAAGCAATGGGCTGCCATTTTGGAGAAAAATAAGATTAGCCTCGCGCCGGCTTTGCTGCATCAGGATCTTAGCATGGTTCAAAGGCTGATGAGGGACGTTTACAGCCCGGAGACGGATGAGATTATTATGGATTGCCCTCAACGGGCCGAGGAAGTCGCTTCGTTTCTGGAAATTATGCTTCCCGGAAATCCGCAGCCTATCAAAATCTATAAGAAGGACATTCCCTTATTTGAATTTTACGGTGTGCAAAACCAGTTGGATAAGGATTTTCAGCGGAAGGTGTGGCTGCCGGGCGGGGGATATTTAGTCTGGGATCAAACAGAGGCGCTTACGGTCATTGATGTGAATACTGGAAAATACGTCGGCGGGAACTCACTGGAGGAAACGGTGTTCCAGACCAATCTGGAGGCGGCGGCCGAAATGGCCAGATTGATTCGTTTACGGGACACTGGAGGAATTATTATCGTCGATTTCATCGACATGGATCAAGACGAGCATCGCGACGCTGTACTGGACAAGCTTCACAGCTGCATGCAGGGCGATCGAACTCAGCATCATATTCTCGGCTGGACAAGGCTTGGATTGCTTGAAATGACACGGAAGCGAATTCGGGAAGAAACGGCTACTTCAAGCATGGATTAAATTTAACGAAAGTAATTGATTTTAGCTATACCCCATGATATTATATTAGGGTATGTGTCATAAGTGTAGCTTGTGCACATGCTGTAACCGCTCCGATCAGGTCAACAAGATCGTCGCATCTCGCGGCGCACCTGAATTAGGCGAGTCTGAGACATGAGGAGGTGCAAGCAAATGTACGCAATTATCGAAACTGGCGGTAAACAATACCGTGTTCAAGAGGGCGATGTTCTTTACATCGAGAAATTGAACGCAGAGGACGGCACAAGCGTGACGTTCGACCGTGTATTGGCCGTATCCAAAGGCGAAGGTTTGGTAGCGGGAACTCCTGTAGTAGCCGGTGCTAGTGTGACAGCGAAAGTTGAAAGACATGGCAAAGGCCGCAAGGTTGTCGTTTACAAATACAAACCAAAGAAGAACTACCACAAGAAACAAGGTCATCGTCAACCATACACGAAAGTGACCATCGAGAAAATCCAAGCGTAAGAAGGTGACGTACCTTGATTAGCGTCTCCATATTGCGTCGCAAGGATAACGACATACATGGTTTCAAAGTGGAAGGTCATGCCCATTACGCTGAGCCAGGTCAAGACATTGTGTGTGCCGGGGTATCAGCCGTTACCGTTGGTACGGTTAATTCCATCGAATCGCTAACCGGAATCGTGATGGATTCCAAGATGAAGAACGGGTTCTTGAACGCGAGTCTTCCTCTTGTCGAGCAACCGAAGGCTCAAGAGCAGGCGCAACTGCTTCTTGCTTCTATGGTCGTTATGCTGCAAAGTATCGAATTATCATACGGTGAGTATATTCAGATACAAGATATCATTATTTAAAGAAGGAGGTAGACTATAATGTTGAAATTGGATCTCCAGTTATTCGCATCCAAGAAGGGTGTAGGTTCCACAAAGAACGGTCGTGACAGCATTGCTAAACGCCTTGGCGTAAAACGTGCTGACGGCCAAACTGTAACAGGCGGAAGCATTCTTGTTCGTCAACGCGGAACGAAGATTCATCCGGGAACCAACGTAGGAATCGGTAAAGACGATACGCTGTTTGCAAAAGTAGATGGCGTTGTTAAATTCGAACGTTGGGGACGTGATCGCAAGAAAGTGAGCGTCTACCCTGTGGAAGTTGCTCCTGTAGCAGCTGCAGTCGAAGCTTAAGTGCTTCATCTGCCATAGCTTGGCTTATGAGCCCTCGGCACTCGTGCCGAGGGCTTTTTTATTCAAATATCCTTTATTTAATTCCTTGCCGGGACAAGGATTGTGATATACTGGTTAAAGATGTTAAAAGTATAGTAAGGTCTTGTTATCCAAATGAAGAGGAACGGGGAAATTCATGAAACATCGGTTCGCAGTGCCGGTCATTGCCGGAACACTTACGCTTGCTCTGTTGGTAATATTGTACTTCGTGGATTCGACAGTATGGTATGTTGTGTTGTGCGTATGTTTGCTGGCGGTGTTATGGGGTTATATCAAGTATTTGAAGGAACAGGCGGCTAATGAGCGCAAGCAGCTGTTAGAGTCGGTTCAAAGAACTGCGGCCGCTACGCTGGGCCACCATCGGCATGACTGGATGAACGACCTGCAAATATTGTATGGATACATTCAACTGGGCAAAATTGATAAACTGGCCAGCTGTGTGGACAGAATAAAGGAAAGGATGGCTGTGGAGAGTAAAATATCCCGCTTAGGCATCCCTTCATTGGTTTTTTATTTGCAATCGTTTCGTGAAGTAAATAGTTCAGTTCAACTTGCGGTAAATATCGAGGGTGATTTGGAGCTCGGCAAGCTGCTTACCACTGAAGACGCTGAGGAATTGACAGAGGCCATTATTGCGACGATCCGTGCTTTTCAGTTCACAGGCCGTTCTTCCTGGGGAGAAATGCTCCAGCTTAGCATGTCGATATGCCTTGAGCATAATGAGGTGCTGATCAGCTTTGAACAGGAAGGAACATCGGGAAATGCGGAAATTCTTATGAAACGGCTGGATGAGATTGTATCAGGGAAGCGAATCCGAGCCGAGCGTGGGAATTCCACATTAGCCTCTGTTCGATTGCGAATGCTGTGCGGAAATTTAAAAGAGGTGAACGCATGTTTATAGATAAAGCGAAAGTATATGTAAAGGGCGGCGACGGTGGCGATGGCATCGTTGCTTTTCGCCGGGAGAAATATGTTCCGGAAGGCGGCCCAGCGGGCGGTGACGGCGGTAAGGGCGGCGATGTGATATTCCGTGTCGATGAAGGTCTTCGCACGCTGATGGATTTCCGCTATCAACGTCACTTTAAGGCGGATCGAGGTGTCAAAGGACGGAATAAAAGCCAGCATGGCGCAAACGCAGAGAACATGATTGTGCGGATTCCGCCAGGCACGGTCGTTATCGATGACGACACTCAAGAAGTGCTCGCTGATTTGACTAGACACGGCCAGCAGATCATTGTGGCTAGAGGCGGCCGCGGGGGACGGGGGAATACTCGCTTTGCGACACCGAGCAATCCGGCTCCCGAACTCGCCGAGCACGGAGAAGAAGGCCAGGAGCGATGGATCGTGCTGGAGCTGAAGGTTATGGCCGATGTAGGTCTCGTGGGTTTTCCGAGCGTGGGCAAATCTACGCTGCTATCAGTTGTGTCGGCAGCTCAGCCTAAAATTGGCGCGTATCATTTTACGACGATAACACCGAACCTCGGTGTAGTGGACGTCGACGAAGGGCGAAGCTTCGTGATGGCTGACCTTCCGGGCCTGATAGAGGGGGCGCATGAAGGTGTTGGACTGGGTCATGAATTTCTCCGTCATGTTGAGCGAACGCGCGTAATTATCCATGTAGTCGATATGGCTGGGTCTGAAGGCCGCGATCCGTTCGACGACTGGCTGAAAATCAATGAAGAGCTCAAGCTGTACAACGCTGACCTGGAGAAACGTCCGCAAATTGTAGCCGCCAACAAAATGGATATGCCTGAGGCGGAGGAGCATCTCGCAAAATTCCGCGAACAGGTAAGCGAGGTTCGTCCCGATCTGGAGATTATGCCGATTTCTTCGTTAACTCGGCAGGGTGTTAAGGATTTGCTCTATAGGACAGCCGATTTGCTGGATCAGATTCCAGAGGAGCCGGTGCTGGAGGAAATTACAGATTTGAACGAGCGCAAAGTTTATAAGCTGGTCAAAGAAGAAGAACAAGACTTTATCATTCGTCGCGAGAACGAGGACTTTGTCGTCGAAAGCGCGAAGATCGAAAGAATGATGAAGCGAATGCAATTGAATACGCATGATGCGATTCTGAAGCTCGCGCGTACGCTTCGCCATATGGGCGTAGATGACGAATTGCGTAAACGCGGTGCAAAGGATGGAACGATCGTTCGAATTGGCGATTTTGAATTCGAATTTGTCGAGGGAAGCAGCTACTATTGATGCTTTCCTTGAGAGGAGCACCTGTTGGGTGCTCTTTTTTTGTAAAGATATTTAAGAAAGTATCTAATCCGGAGACTTCGCTTCCTGATAACGCTTGACATACTGCCGCTAAAATACGATCTATCTTCTTTGAATGTACGTCGACAGACATTTTCCTTATCTCCAAAGCATGTGGAAGAAAATCCGCAAAAATCTGTGCGGAAAATAGGTTGCCTCCGGACATTCTTTCCGTTATAATGTCCACTATACGAAAACAACAGTCTTTAAGGGGAGGACGTTTGTGAAGGAGCGTTATTACTTGGTTCGTGAGGATATTTTGCCGGAAGCGGTGATCAAGACGCTTCAAGTGAAGCAACTGCTAGCCGCCGGAGACGTCAAAACTGTACATGAAGCGACGCTGCAGGTCGGGCTTAGCCGCAGTGCTTTTTATAAGTATAAAGACGGCATTCATCCATTGAATCAAATGGAACGGGAAGAAATCGTCACGATATCGTTCGACTTGGAGCACCGCTCCGGTATCTTATCGCAAGTGCTGTCTTTGCTTGCCGGATCGGGCGGAAATGTACTCACGATTAATCAGAGCATTCCTTTGCAAGGAAGAGCCAATGTCGTCATTTCCGTAGAGACCTCGCGGTTGACGGAGGAACTCGATAAGATGATGAAGGCTCTGCAAGAAATCTCCGGCGTTAAGAGAATTCAAATTGTCGGTCAAGGATAGGTATCTCCCGCAATAACACAATATCGATAATAACCCGTATTGGGAATAGGAGGGGACTCATATTGAAACCCGTTAAGGTAGGATTACTGGGGCTTGGCACTGTAGGAACTGGCGTGGTACGCATCGTTGAAGGTCACCAGGAGGATCTAAGCAGCCAGGTTGGATCTCCGATAATCATTGAGAAGGTCTCGGTCAAAAACCTGGACAAGGCTAGGAGCATTGAAATCGAGCAAAGCAAGCTTACGGAGGATCCTTGGGAAGTCATTCGCGATCCAGAAATCGACGTTATTGTCGAAGTGATGGGTGGTGTCGACCAAACCAAAGAATATATTCTCGAAGCATTGGATCGCGGTAAACATATCGTGACGGCGAACAAAGATTTAATGGCGCTTTACGGCTCGGAAATTATGGCTAAGGCGCTGGAAAAGCAATGCGACGTATTCTATGAAGCAAGTGTGGCGGGAGGCATTCCGATCATTCGGACGCTGATCGAAGGTTTCTCTTCCGATCGAATCGTTAAGATTATGGGGATCGTCAATGGGACGACGAACTATATTCTGAGTAAGATGAGCCAGGAGGATGCATCTTATGGGGATGTCCTTAAGGAAGCTCAGGAGTTAGGCTATGCAGAAGCTGATCCTACTGCTGACGTGGAAGGTCTGGATGCGGCCCGGAAGATGGTCATCCTGGGATCTTTAGGCTTTCGCACGAATGTTGAGCTTAGCGATGTTGATGTCCGCGGCATTTCCAGTGTATCCAAAGAGGATATCGCCTATGCGAAAAAGCTCGGTTATGAGATGAAGCTGCTCGGCATCGCCGATCGTCAAGATGATGAGTTTAGCGTCAGTGTACAACCTACGATGGTGAAGAAGAATCATCCGATTGCGGCCGTTAACGGCGTGTTCAACGCAGTCTACGTCCATGGCGAAGCGGTTGGCGAGACGATGTTCTATGGCGCAGGCGCCGGTGAAATGCCCACGGCTACTTCCGTGGTAGCAGATCTCGTAGCGGTGGTGAAGAACCTGAAGCTGGGGGTTAACGGTTTGAAAGCGATGGTTCCTTATAAACAGAAGAGGCTGAAGACCGACGAGCAAATTTCTTATAAAAACTTCCTGTTGCTTGAGGTCGACGACAAAGCGGGTGTCCTCGCTCAAATCACCCAGGTATTCGGGGAATATGATGTAAGTCTGGAATCGGTCGTTCAATCGCCGAACGAACATACGCCAGATGCAGAAATCATTATTGTTACGCATCATGCTACAAAAGCGAATATGGATAAAGTGTTGAAGCATTTCGAGACGCTGAAGGTCATTCGCCGGATCAAGAGTTTATATCGTGTAGAAGGTTAAGCTAGTTTATTCCTAATATAAAAGGGGTTTTTATTTCATGAGATATCTTGGATTGCTGCATACGTACAAACAATATTTGCCGGTAAACGACAAAACACCGCTGCTCACTTTGCATGAAGGCAATACGCCGCTCGTTCGTGCGGACAATTTGTCTGAAGAATTAGGACTCGATTTGTATTTTAAATATGAAGGCCTTAACCCGACGGGTTCATTTAAAGACCGGGGAATGGTCATGGCAGTGGCTAAAGCCATTGAAGAAGGCAGCAATACGATTATGTGTGCTTCTACCGGAAATACATCCGCAGCAGCGGCAGCATATGCAGCTCGCGCAGGACTTAACTGTATCGTCCTGATCCCGAACAATAATATTGCTCTAGGCAAGCTGGCTCAAGCGATGATTTACGGAGCCAAGGTAATCGCAATTGAAGGAAACTTTGACCGTGCGCTGGAGATTGTCCGCGACATCACCGCGAAGCATCCGATCACTCTGGTGAACTCGGTTAACCCTTATCGTATTGAGGGGCAGAAGACGGCGGCCTTCGAAGTCTGCGATCAGTTAGGGAAAGCTCCGGACGTGCTTGCTATTCCGGTCGGCAATGCCGGAAACATATCAGCCTATTGGAAAGGCTTTAAGGAATATCATGAGCTAGGAAAGAGCGGTTCACTTCCTCGTATGGTGGGCTTTGAAGCCGAGGGAGCTATGGCCATCGTTAAAGGGGAGCCGATTCTGGAACCTGAAACGGTAGCGACGGCGATCCGCATCGGTAATCCGGCAAGCTGGAAAACAGCGGTAGCTGCGGCTGAGGAATCCGGCGGCCAAATCAATTACGTAACGGATGAGGAAATATTGACCGCTTATAAGACGATTGCTTCTCGTGAGGGAATTTTTGCTGAGCCTGCATCGGCAGCATCTGTAGCGGGCGTGTATAAGCTTCATCGCGAAGGTTATTTCAAGGGCGGAGAAACTGTAGTTTGTGTCTTGACTGGCCATGGATTGAAAGATCCTAACATTGCAATTAAGAGCATTGGCAGTGAACCGCTCGTGGTGGAGGATACAGAGGAAGCGGTTATGGCGGCCATTGCGAAGCTGCAAGGTGAGCAGGAATGATATCCGAAGCGGGCGTTCGCGTAAAAGTACCTGCTAGTACGGCAAATTTAGGGCCAGGCTTCGATACGCTCGGCATGGCTCTATCGCTTTACGCCTGGATCGAAATGAAGCCTGCGAATGAGACGGAGATTCATTTATATGGGGATCAGATGAAGGGGATCCCGACAAATAAAAGCAATCTTATCTATGAGGTAGCTCAATCTGTATTTCGTGAAGCAGGGGTGTCCCTTCCCGAGTTGGAAATCTCCATGTATTCGGATATTCCGCTCACAAGAGGTCTTGGCAGTAGTGCATCGGCAATTGTCGGTGCGCTCGTCGCTGCCAATGAGCTGATTGGTTCACCGTTGAATGATGCTAAGCTGTTCGATATGGCGACTGCGCTGGAGAAGCATCCGGATAATGTGGGCGCCTCTCTGTTCGGTGGGGTGATCACGGCTGTTTGGGATGGGACGCACGCCGAATATTTGCGAATCGAACCGCCGGCTGAACTAGAGGTTCTGGTCGCGATTCCCGAATTCCAGCTTTCTACCTCCAAGGCGCGGCAGATTCTCCCTGAACAAGTTAGCTTAGAGGATGCGATATTTAATATTAGCAGAACTTCTTTATTTACTGCCGCGATGGCTTCCGGCAGATTGGATCTGATCCGCTCAGCGATGCAGGATCGCCTGCATCAGCCTTTCCGTGCGCCTCTTGTTCCGGGCATGGCGCGTATATTGGCTGAGGCGACAGAGCATGGGGCTCTCGGTGCTGCGCTTAGCGGAGCCGGACCTACGCTGCTTGCGCTGATGGATCAGCGTGAGAAGCGGGGAGCGGAATTAGAACGCTTTTTAATAGAGGTGCTTAGCGAGCAGGGGATTAAGGCTCAGACGATTTGGCTAAAACCTTGCACACAAGGCGTTGAGACGCTTACTATAGAGAAAGGCGTAAAATTTATCGATTCCATTAAAGGGGAAGTCAAAGCATGAAAGTGATAGCGTTGCTGCCGGAAGGCTCGGTGTCTCATGAAGCGGTTCTCCATCTGTTTGGAGATGAGCCGATTCAACTGCTCCACTGCAAGCAGATTTCCGATGTATTTCTGGCGACGGCAAGTGGGGCGAGTCAGTATAGTGTCATTCCGATCGAGAATACGATTGAGGGTTCCGTCAGCTTGCATATGGACTGGCTTGTCCACGAGGTGGATATCCCCATGCAAGTGGAGTGGGTTTACCCGTCCATTCAAAATTTGATTGGCGACAGGGAAGAGTTTATATCTGATTCGGATTCGAAAGTACTTGATTATTCGAAAGTGACCAAGGTGCTGTCTCATCCGGTAGCGATGGCGCAGTGCATGCAATTTTTGAAAGCTCATATGCCCCAGGCAGAGCTGGAGCATGTTGCAAGCACATCAGAAGCCGTAAAGCTGGTAAAAGAACGGCCTGGCGAGGGCTGGACGGCGATTGGCACCGCGCTTGGAGCCAAGACGCATGGTCTGGATATTTTGGCGAACCGGGTTACGGATCATGATAACAACTATACCCGCTTCGTTCTAATCGGACAGGAGCCGCTCCAGTTGAAGCATAATGATTCGGCACAGGATAAGACGAGTGTCCTCGTTACGCTCCCCGAAGATTTTCCGGGTGCTCTCCATCAAGTGCTGTCGGCATTCGCCTGGCGTAAGTTGAACTTATCTCGCATTGAGTCGAGACCGACGAAGAAACGGCTGGGAAGTTACTATTTTTACATGGATGTCCTGTCTTCCCTTGAATCTGTGCTGCTGCAGTCAGCCATTGGGGAGATCGAGGCATTAGGCTGCCAAGTGCGAATTCTCGGATCTTACCCGAGTTATTCTATTAAAAATCAAAAGCTGGAGGTGCGAAAATAATGGCAGAACAATTGATTTATTTAGATGGACAATTCGTAACAAAGGAAAATGCAAAGGTCTCCGTGTATGATCACGGTTTCTTATACGGCGACGGGATATTCGAAGGAATTCGCATCTACAATGGGAATATTTTTAAATGCAAAGAGCACTTGGATCGCTTGTATGACTCCGCAAAATCCATCATGCTGAACATTCCCTTAACGTATCAGGAGATGGAGGATGCGCTTGTTGAGACGCTTCGTCGCAACGAACTTCGCGATGGGTACATCCGTCTTGTTGTGTCCCGCGGTGCCGGCAACCTAGGGTTAGACCCGAATCGCTGCCCTAAGGCCTCTGTCATCATCATCGCTGAGCAGCTGGCGATTTATTCTGAGGAGGCATACAGAACTGGCTTGAAGACGGTATCCGTCTCCACGAAACGAAATATTCCGGATGCGCTGAATCCGAAAATCAAATCGCTGAACTACCTGAACAATATTTTGGTCAAAATCCAATCGAATCTATCAGGAGCGGGAGAGGCGATTATGCTGAACTCGCAGGGCTATGTGACTGAGGGTTCCGGAGATAACATTTTTATTGTGAAAAACGGGGTTATTACGACTCCTCCCTGCTATTTAGGGGCGCTTGAGGGAATTACTCGGCAGGCGATTATCGACATTTGTCATGAGAAAGGCTATAAGCTTAAGGAAGAGCCGTTCACTCTCCATGATGTTTATGTGGCTGATGAGGTGTTCCTGACGGGTACGGCAGCTGAGGTCATTGCGGTTCGCGAAGTGGACGGACGTATTATCGGTGAGGGACATGCTGGGCCGATCACGCTTCAATTGCTTGAGGAATTCCGCAGCATTGTCGATAAAGATGGCTTAAAAGTTTGGTAATCGAGTTGAACGGGAAGAACCTATCCTTTACTTAATCAAAGAGGATAGGTTTTTTTCATTACATGGATGTCAAAAGCCGGGCTTCTGCATAGGATGTATTAAATGGGCCCCGGGCGAAGATCACGGTCCGGAATAGAAACCTAGGAGGTTTTTAGCGCGTGAAAATACACATTGTAAAAAAAGGAGATACTTTGTTTGACTTGTCAAAAAAGTATAATGTTCCTTTGCAGAAGTTAATTGAGGCTAATCCGCAAATTAGCAACCCAGATGAGCTTAGCATAGGAATGAAAGTGAAAATTCCGACCACGGCTGTTCCTGTAGAAGAGGGGATTATCTACAAGCATACGGTGAAGCAGGGGGATTCTCTCTGGAAGCTGGCGAAAGCCTGGGGGCTGCCATTGCAGGCTTTGGTAAATGCTAATCCTCAATTAAGCGATCCCAATGTCCTTAAAGTTGGAGAGGTTATTAACATTCCAGGCGCCGCATCATCGGGTTCGAACAATCCGCCTGACAATATCGGAGCGAATCCAGCCCCGATCAGTCCAATGGGGAAGAAAAACACGGCTCCAAAGGAGAACATTAAAGCGGAGAACATCAAACCCGAAAATATTAAGCCAGAAAATGTCAAACCGATCGCTGAAAATCCTAAACCTGCCCCGATTGTCAAACCCGAAAGCATTAAGTTGGAAAGTGTCAAGGTTGAGAATATTAAAATTGTTGAAAATGTCATGCCTATGCCCGTCATTCCGCAGCAGCTTCCCCAGATGGAGGTAAAGCCGATGAAATACGAGGAGCCTCCATGTATGCCGAAACAACCTTGTCCTGAGCTTATTTCCCCATATCAATTTCAAGTCGAGCAGCCTCCTATGCTAATGGCGGAGCAGAAGCTGCCCTATCCTCCGTGCGGGTGCTCAGATCACGGCAAACAGCCAGAGAATTTATTCCAGCCTTATCAGGTTGAGAACCAGAAGGTGTCCTCTTATTACGATTATCCGCCGGTATGGCAAAATGAAGCCGTTATGGGAGAGTATCCGGGGTTATCCAATGCACCGATGTATCAATCGCCTCAATATGTTAGCCCTTGTGCTCCAGAGCATTATGCTCCCTATGGGCACCAGCCGCATCAAGCTTGCCAGCCGTATGGCTATCCTGAACCGGAAAATGTGATGCCGGAGAATTACTGGCCGAATGCACCATTCCCCGGAGGCGACAATGCTCCTTGGGGGGGGCAGGCTCAGCTATCATCGAACAATGCTCCCTTATATGCGACCCATGTCTCTCCTAACGCGCCTTATTCGAATCCTTGCCATACTCCTTATTTTGGGCCGATGCATGCCTATTCCCCCTGTGGTTGCCCGGGGTACGCTGCGCCGATCCAGCCTTATGCCAACGCACCTTATTTAGCTCAGCCATATCAAGGAGGGATGCCGAACATGCCTGTATCCCCAATGGGCGGGTACGGAGTTCCCGATCAAATGCAGGAGAATTGCTACAAAGGCGGTAAAAGAGAAGAAGACTTGGCAAGTCAGGAGAATGAGTCTGAAGAGCGGGGTTCCGATGCTGAGCAAATGACGGGTACGACGCAAGAGGCAACAAAAGAGGCTCGGATTTCTGAAGCTAAGAAAAGTAAGCAACAAGGACGAAGCGCTGCGCCTAAGGGTAAGAAATCAACAAGCAGAAAAAAGTACAGCAGCAGACGAAATCCTTGGATCAATAATTAGTGGATACATGTGAGAGGTGCCCGGGGCACCTCTCTTGTAATTTGCTAGTGCATTGATTGCCAATTCGCTTGCTGAATACTTGCGACATATGATATAGTAAATGTCCCAAACAAAAGATCATATGAACTTACTTGGGGTTTGGATGGCAAGTTTTATATTATATTATTTCTATCAAAAAAAGTGCTTGCTATCTCAAAAAAAATGTGTTACATTATTTAAGTCGCCGCTGAAACACAGCGACGCACGAGAAACAAAGTTGATCTTTGAAAACTGAACAACGAGTGAGCGGGTTTCACGGAAGTGAAATCTAAAAATAGAGTCAGATGCAAATCTGATCTCGTCAGATTCAAAATGAGCAAGTCAAACACTTAGCTGAAAGAGAATTTGCCTTTGGGTAAAACTTCCTTTCACCTTTAATGGAGAGTTTGATCCTGGCTCAGGACGAACGCTGGCGGCGTGCCTAATACATGCAAGTCGAGCGAAGTTATTTTGGAAGCTTGCTTCCGAAATAACTTAGCGGCGGACGGGTGAGTAATACGTAGGCAACCTGCCCCTCAGCCTGGGATAACTAGCGGAAACGTTAGCTAATACCGGATAATTTGCTTTTTCGCATGAAG
>NZ_LT732548.1:1569426-1570269 GCF_900155685.1 Paenibacillus bouchesdurhonensis
TTGATCCTTGAAAACTGGATAACGAAACGAAATTTGCGTTTTAGAAATATTCCTTTTCTGATGAATTTAAATGAGCTGCAAAGCCAAATTAAAATTCATCATAGCTGAACTTGTGTCAAAACAAGTGAAGTGAAAAGTGGCTAGCGAAGGTTTTGGGACTGGAGATCCTTTGTGAGGCGATTTCTACCTTGTATGAATTTACTTGATCAAGAAATCGATGAACAACAGAGCGCCAGGCGCAAAACCGAAGCATTATGGTTAAGCTACTAAGAGCACACGGAGGATGCCTAGGCGCTAGGAGCCGACGAAGGACGTGGCGAACAACGAAACTGCCTCGGGGAGCTGTAAGCAAGCTTTGATCCGGGGGTGTCCGAATGGGGAAACCCGGCTGTGGTAATACGCAGTCACTCGCATCTGAATACATAGGATGCGTAGAGGCATACCAGGGGAACTGAAACATCTAAGTACCCTGAGGAAGAGAAAACAAGAGTGATTCCGTCAGTAGCGGCGAGCGAACGCGGAACAGCCTAAACCAGAGAGCTTGCTCTCTGGGGTTGTGGGACGTCTCACACGGAGTTACAAAGGAACAGGTTAGACGAACAGGTCTGGAAAGGCCGGCCGTAGAAGGTAAAAGCCCTGTAATCGAAAGTCTATTCCCTCCGAGACGGATCCCGAGTAGTGCGGGGCACGTGAAACCCCGTATGAATCTGCCAGGACCATCTGGTAAGGCTAAATACTCCCTAGCGACCGATAGTGAAGCAGTACCGTGAGGGAAAGGTGAAAAGCACCCCGGAAGGGGAGTGAAAAAGAACCTGAAACCGTGTGCTTACAAGAAGTCAGAGC
>NZ_LT732548.1:1570477-2114300 GCF_900155685.1 Paenibacillus bouchesdurhonensis
ATGGTCAGCGCAAGCTGCCGGATATGCTTTCGAAGTAGCTTTGCTTCGTAAAGCTTTTAGCTCACTCGTTGGTCAGTTTTGAGAGTTCAACTCTCAAAACCCTCGTTACTTTTAGTCAACACGATTCGTGAACGACCCGAAAGTAATCGAGATTGATCCTTGAAAACTGGATAACGAAACGAAATTTGCGTTTTAGAAATATTCCTTTTCTGATGAANTAACACGAGACATTTTTGCCGAAAGCGACCTTGAATTTATTGTTCAGTGGTTTCGGCCAAATGCTCCAGGGGTTAGACACATCACTTCGAAGCTGGAGTGAAGTCGATTCAGGGGTAGGGGAGCGTTGTATATGGGTTGAAGTCAGACCGGAAGGACTGGTGGACTGTATACAAGTGAGAATGCCGGTATGAGTAACGAAAAGATCAGTGAGAATCTGATCCGCCGAAAGCCCAAGGTTTCCTGAGGAAGGTTCGTCCGCTCAGGGTAAGTCGGGACCTAAGGCGAGGCCGAAAGGCGTAGTCGAAGGACAACAGGTTGAAATTCCTGTACCACCGTAATCCGTTATGAGTGATGGGGTGACGCAGTAGGGTAGTGACGCGAGCTGATGGATGCTCGTCCAAGCAGTGAGGCTGATGTGTAGGCAAATCCGCACATCGTTAAGGCTGGGCTGTGATGGGGAGGGAAAATTTACAGTACCGAAGGTCATGATCTCACACTGCCAAGAAAAGCCTCTAGCCAGGAGAAGGTGCCCGTACCGCAAACCGACACAGGTAGGCGAGAAGAGAATTCTAAGGCGCGCGGAAGAACTCTCGTTAAGGAACTCGGCAAAATGACCCCGTAACTTTGGGAGAAGGGGTGCCCCGGTAGTGTGAATAGCACGAGGGGGCCGCAGTGAAAAGGCCCAAGCGACTGTTTAGCAAAAACACAGGTCTGTGCGAAGCCGTAAGGCGAAGTATACGGGCTGACGCCTGCCCGGTGCTGGAAGGTTAAGGGGAGCGGTTAGGGGTAACCCGAAGCTGTGAACCGAAGCCCCAGTAAACGGCGGCCGTAACTATAACGGTCCTAAGGTAGCGAAATTCCTTGTCAGGTAAATTCTGACCCGCACGAATGGCGTAACGACTTGGGCGCTGTCTCAACGAGAGATCCGGTGAAATTTTAATACCTGTGAAGATGCAGGTTACCCGCGACAAGACGGAAAGACCCCATGGAGCTTTACTACAGCTTGATATTGAACTTTGATGCGATTTGTACAGGATAGGTGGGAGCCTAGGAATCCGGAGCGCCAGCTTCGGTGGAGGCATCGTTGGGATACCACCCTGATCGTATCGAAGTTCTAACCTAGGACCGTGATCCGGTTCGGGGACAGTGTCAGGCGGGTAGTTTGACTGGGGCGGTCGCCTCCTAAAGAGTAACGGAGGCGCCCCAAGGTTCCCTCAGAATGGTTGGAAATCATTCGTAGAGTGCAAAGGCAAAAGGGAGCTTGACTGCGAGACTGACAAGTCGAGCAGGGACGAAAGTCGGGCTTAGTGATCCGGTGGTACCGCATGGAAGGGCCATCGCTCAACGGATAAAAGCTACCCTGGGGATAACAGGCTTATCTCCCCCAAGAGTCCACATCGACGGGGAGGTTTGGCACCTCGATGTCGGCTCATCGCATCCTGGGGCTGAAGTAGGTCCCAAGGGTTGGGCTGTTCGCCCATTAAAGCGGTACGCGAGCTGGGTTCAGAACGTCGTGAGACAGTTCGGTCCCTATCTGTCGTGGGCGTAGGAAATTTGAGAGGAGCTGTCCTTAGTACGAGAGGACCGGGATGGACGCACCGCTGGTGCACCAGTTGTTCCGCCAGGAGCATAGCTGGGTAGCTACGTGCGGATGGGATAAACGCTGAAAGCATCTAAGCGTGAAGCCCTCCTCAAGATGAGATTTCCCAATTAGTAAGACCCCTTGAAGACGACGAGGTTGATAGGCCTGAGGTGGAAGTGCAGCAATGTATGGAGCTGACAGGTACTAATCGGTCGAGGGCTTATCCAATTCCCTATATGAAGTAGGGCTAACACGCAAATGGTTGTTTCGTATCCAGTTTTCAGGTGATCAAACATCTGAAATGCAGTTTAAGCTGCATGTTTGTTCTAAGGTCTGATATTTTGTTGTAGCAGATCGAAGAAGTGAATGCAGTGCAAAAATCACGTTTGGTGGCAATGGCGGAGGGGTTCCACACGTACCCATCTCGAACACGACCGTTAAGCCCTCCAGCGCCGATGGTACTTGGACCGCAGGGTCCTGGGAGAGTAGGACGTCGCCAAGCGGATGTTCCCTGATAGCTCAGTCGGTAGAGCACTCGACTGTTAATCGAGTTGTCACAGGTTCGAGTCCTGTTCGGGGAGCCATGTGGCCCGTTGGTCAAGGGGTTAAGACACCTCCCTTTCACGGAGGTAACAGGGGTTCGAATCCCCTACGGGTCACCACTATCTTTAATGCTACGAGTAGGGTATGAGAAGCCCTTAAGGGTTCGTCGGAGCATAAACTTCGTTAGCAATAACATCGCAGTCTCGAACGAAGTGAGAGTATCCCCTACGGGTTACCACTTTATTTTGATTTATTACAGGTTTACATATGGAGGCTTAGCTCAGCTGGGAGAGCATCTGCCTTACAAGCAGAGGGTCAGCGGTTCGATCCCGTTAGCCTCCACCATATAACTTATAACTGACGCGGGGTGGAGCAGCTCGGTAGCTCGTCGGGCTCATAACCCGAAGGTCGCAGGTTCAAATCCTGTCCCCGCAATTGCAACATCTAGTGTGGAGCCGTGGTGTAGAGGCCTAACATGCCTGCCTGTCACGCAGGAGACCGCGGGTTCGAATCCCGTCGGCTCCGCCATTACATCTCTGAACAAGGGATGAGAATCCGTTAAGGTTCGTCGAAGCATCAGTATTATTTTGAGCCATTAGCTCAGTTGGTAGAGCACCTGACTTTTAATCAGGGTGTCGAAGGTTCGAGTCCTTCATGGCTCACTTTTAAAGGTTGCGCGTGTGGCGGAATTGGCAGACGCACTAGACTTAGGATCTAGCGTCTTCGGATGTGGGGGTTCAAGTCCCTCCACGCGCACCAAGTTTTGCGGACGTGGCTCAGCGGTAGAGCATCGCCTTGCCAAGGCGAGGGTCGCGGGTTCGATTCCCGTCGTCCGCTCCATAAATATGCGCCCTTAGCTCAGCTGGATAGAGCGTTTGACTACGAATCAAAAGGTCGGGAGTTCGAATCTCTCAGGGCGTGCCACTTTTTTTTGCATATGATATGCCGGTGTGGCGGAATGGCAGACGCGTTCGACTCAAAATCGAATGGGGAGACCCGTGGAGGTTCGAGTCCTCTTACCGGTACCAACTAATGAATTGAAGCTCTTAGGGTAATTTAACCTAAGAGCTTTTTTGTATTCAGAAGTGCACCGATATGATCCTGGAAAAGTTAGATAAGGAAGCGGATGAACAATGAAATGTTCTCTAATTTAATTTTCGACCTGTTCAGAGCGTGAACTAAATAGAGTGTCATACTGATAATGAAATCCAACAGGAAGTTGGCATCCGTTCTCTCCATCATTTATTGAAAATATGTTTCTCTAAAAAATAAGAAAGATCGCCTCCCTTCCCCGTATGGGCAAAGGGTTGACGATCTTCTTTTATTATGACTGTAGCGAGACTCATAGAGCTCTTCAGGTCAATTCAAGCTACCAGTTGTGGAAGGTTTTGTAGATTGCCGTTCAATATATAGACAGCAGCTAAGTCAAAGAAGAGGAATTTAAAACCCGCGAAGGGCCTTGTAAAATCAAGGTTTTTCGCGGGTTTTTCGTTTTTTTTAGGCTCCATAAGACTTCTGGTAGCAGAGCCGACGCAGACAAGAAAATGGATCTAATAAAAAAAAAATTTGTGGCAAAATTAGACAAAAATCACCTTACTTTTACATACAAGCTATGATACTATTTTATTCAAACGTTTGCACAACAGGCATAACTTAATGAAGAGAGGAGAGAAACAAAAGTGAAGGCATTGGTGTGGAGTGAAAGAAATCGCCTGGAGCTATGCGAGAGAGAGGAACCTCAATGTTCAATGCAAGATGAAATCAAGGTGAAGGTTGAGTTATCCGGTATTTGTGGTACTGATCTTGCCGTAATTACAGGTAAAGAGCCTGGAGTTCCGGACGTTATTCGTGGACATGAAGCTGTTGGGACTGTAATTCAGATCGGTTCTAGGGTTACACGGTTTAAAGTAGGCGACCGGGTTGTTATTGATCCGAATCAAAGCTGCGGACAATGTCGTTTCTGTCAAAAAGGGCAGCCGAATCTATGTATCGGGTTAGTTGGTCAAGGAATGAGTATAGCAGGTTTGAATACACAAGGAATGTTCGCTCCTTATGTCGTGTCTAAAGAACGGTTTGTGTACAAGCTGGCTGATTCATTAAGCTGGGAGGCTGCTGTATTAATAGAACCGTTGGCATGTGTCCTCCATAATTTCAAAGAGGCGCAGGTGACAGAGCGTGATCGGGTTCTGGTTCTAGGATCAGGTCCGATGGGGCTGTTGTGCCAAATCGTAAGCAAGCATTTGGGATGTGTAACGATAGCTTCGGAATGCAATCCTTATCGATTATCTCTGGCCCGTCAATTTTCGGATGATGCCGTTTTACCTAATGAGCTGCAGCAGTCTAGAGTAGATAATTTGCTAGGAGAAGGGAAATTTGATGTCGTCATTGATACGGTAGGCAATCAGATGGCAGCTGCAGAGCAATGGGTTGAGCGGGGCGGTCGAATTATTCCCTTCGGAATTAATGGGAAGTACGAATATACCATTCATCCAACTCACTATACTCAAAATGCGGTCAAGCTAATTGGAGCTGGCGAATATCTAGGTACATTTGAAGAAGCAGTACAGTTTGCCGCCCATCATTCTGAGCTATCATCGTTAGTCACTAGGAAGTTTGATTTAGAGGATTATGAGACAGCCATTCATGAATTGCTAGGATATCACCTCGAAACCGGGGTTCCTTTGGAGTCTCAATCCATGAAAACAGTTTTTGTTTTCTGAAACAAACAATGTAAATATCTTCTTCTTGCGAAAAGGAGATGGGTTTATGAAGCAACAGGGGCGTTTAAAGCAAATACACCGATTTTTGATGTCGAATAGACGTAAAGAAGTAGAAGCGATATGGATTCCATCCTTATGGAATCAGTGCGGATACACGAACGTTCAGGATGAGCATGATGGAGAAATCCAAGTTCATCCTTTCGATTTTATCGTTCATCATCTGCAATATGTATTTGATTCTTCATCGCAATATCATTTGGCTGAAACAAGAAATCTGGATGAGAGTGTTATTTATTGCTCTTTAGTTAGATATACGACAGCTTGGGATTACGGTCATACAGGCGTGCTGGCATCCGGAACCTTTTTACGCACGATGATTCTGCTTCCTCTTCTTAAAAAAATGGGCGTTAACATCTTGTATTTACTGCCTGTAACCCGCTACAGCAGTCTGAATCTTAAGGGTGACATAGGCTCACCATACGCGGTTCATAATTTGTTTGAGCTGGATTATCATCTGCATGATTCTTTGTTAGACGGCATGAAGGATTTTACATTGCATGATGAAATGGCTGCATTAGTTGAAGCCTGTCACTTGCTGGATATCAAAGTAGTTGTCGATTTTATTCCTAGAGTTACAGCTAGAAATAGTGTGGTTATTGAAGAGCATCCTGATTGGGTGTATTGGATATACCTGGATCAACTAGAGGGGTTTTGCCCGCCAAACATTCCAGAACTGGGTTTCTTTGAGGAATGTACACCGGATAAATTGGATACCATTTATCGCAGCGATGAAACAGCGGATTTTTTGGACAAATTCTCCCTTCCTCCTAATGAGCTTGATTCAGCATTATGGGAGTCCCTTAAGGTTAGAGCCAAGCAGACAGGAGAGGAATTGCTCACACTAGTAGAAGAAGAAATGGGAATTACGACTTCACCAGCGCACTCAGACTGGATTAATGACGTTCAACCGATCTGGACGGATATAACCTTTTATCGATTGTTCAAGGATTTATCCCCTATGGTCAAGCCCTACGTATCACCTCAACAAGCACCTTATGTGCTGTTTGATACGATAAAATGCAACTATTATCCAGGACTTGAGCCTAATCGAGAGCTATGGGACATGCTGATTGATGCGATAAAGTTTAACCTCAATATCTACGGGATTGATGGCTTCAGGATTGATATCGGCCATGTGCTGCCTACAACTCTTCTTGACGAGATTTTTCAGCAAATAAAAGAAGTTAAGCCGCATGCCATACTAATTAGCGAGGACTTATTCAACCGAAACCACAGAAAAGCGGCGAAAACGGGATATAACATCATGCTTGGCAGTGGTTGGAACATGATGACGGATATCAAGGTAAACCTACTGCAAAATTATTTGCGGGAACTGCCGGAGCTGGAGATTCCTGTGTTTGCCTGCTCGGAGACAGCAGATACGCCAAGAATAACGAGTCGCGGGGGGGTTAAGCTTGCAAGGATGATGACTGTATTCAATTATTTCCTGCCAAACGCCATACCTTATTTGACCACTGGAATGGAGGTCAACGAGGAGCAGCCGCTTAATTGCGGCTTGGGTGATAATACGGAAGGTGCTGAGATTCCTAGAGCGTTCTTTAATAAGCTTTCGATTAATTGGACGGAGCCTAGAACTATGATTCCTTTGCTTGACCAACTGAACCAATACAGGAAGGAATATAGCAAGCTACTGCAATCAGGTAACTTTTTCGTTCCGGATAATCAAGGCGATGTCCTAATATATGCCTATTATCAAAGGAATGAACTGTTTGTAGGCTGCTTCAATTTAAGCTCTGATACTGTGCAAAAAGTGGATTTGAAGGCTATATATCCGTTTAACGATGGATTTGTTCTTTTAATCGACAGCAACAGTGAGCCTGGAACGGGCCATGTTGGGCAAAGGTATAAGCAGTTTATGATCCAACCGAATCAAGGAATGATTTTTTATCATGACAAGATTAGGAGCGGAGAGGAGTAAAAGATGATGACGACCCAAAAGAAGGAATTAATCATTTGGCATGAATTTGATGGTCCTGGGGACACCTCCATTCAAGTTCTGGAGCAGTTATGTGAGGAGTATTCCAAGGAATATGGCATACAAGTAACTGCTGAAGTTATGAATTTGAAAGAGCTGATAGATCGATTAAATAATATAGCGAATGGCGGAAAGACAGCTCACATGGCTTTTGTGCCGGCAGATATGGCGGTTTTTTGGAAATCTGCCTTGTATTCCGAGGTTCCGGAATCCTTGTCTAGTATAGTAGAAGCTTTCGGAACAAATGATTTGTCCTCCATGCAGGTTGGAGCAATTCAGTATGGCCTGCCTATATTAAAGGGGAATCATATGGTTCTATATTACAACAGAGAGATATTCAACAAATCTCCCGAGTCCTGGGAAGAAATAGAGAGCTTGAGCAGCCAACTGAAGCAGCAAGGAATTGTTTCGATAGGTGCGGATCTACAGGATCCATATTGGTTTATTCCATTCTTCACTGCCTTTGGAGGATTGCCGGTTCACGAAGGAAGACCTACCTTCTTGAATCATGAGATGCAGCAGGCTTTGCATTTTGTCAGTGATCAAATGGAGGCGGGTATTCTGACTAGCCTGAGTGGCTCTAATGAATTGTTAGAAGATTTTATAGCTGGAAAGGTAGGAGCCATCATCTGTGGGGAATGGATTTACAATTATCTGGATCAACAGATGGGAGCACGGCTTGGTATAGGCAAGCTGCCTGCTATTAACGGCGCACCATCAGTATCCATGTCCTCTTCAATCGGTCTCGTATATCCCAATCGCTCATTAGACGTAGAGTCTGAATGGAGAGAGGAGATTATCTCCTTTAGCAAGTTTATGTTAAGTGAGGAGTGCCAGCACAAGTGGGGGACTAAGGTTCAACGAATTCCCGTTCATCCTGAGGTGCAAAAACAGCTTGTTTCGACGTATTCTCCCAATCGTGCTCAGCTTACGGAGCAGCTTAGGAATAGCCGTCCTATCCCTATTGAAGCCGTTATGAGTTCCATATGGAGTGCTATGGGGCCGGGACTTCATCAATTGCAGCATGGTGCTGTCCGTGCGTTTAATACGATGGAGCAGACGTTTCAGGAAATGAATAGTAAAGACGGAAGAGAGAAGGTTGAATCATGAAAACCAGTATTTTTAGTCAAATCTCAATAGATGGCAAGTTAACTTTAGGTGCGGGTCAATCAAGTAAACCGCTGTTTAGCCTGTTTGATAGCAATGATATTGAATATATCCATAAATTTCGCGGCAATGTAGATGGAATTATGGTGGGTAGGAATACAATTACTACCGATAACCCGTATTTAACCAATCGGTATGAAAATAACAAAAATCCGATCCGTATTATACCAACAAGAACGATGGATATTTCATGGGACAGTAATGTATTGACAGACGAAGGAAGAACGATCATCGTAACGACAGAAAAAGGGAAACATCTCGAGAAGATGGAAAACCTTCGTCAGCGAAACAAGGAGTGTCTTATTTGCGGCGAAGATGAAGTTGATTTTGTGGAATTGTATCGTCAGCTAAAGGAGAAATTCGGGATTACCAGCTTAATGGTTGAAGGGGGAGGCTTCCTGAATTGGCACATCTTCAATCAAGGATTAGTGGACGAGATTATTTTGATGCAGCTGCCGATCATAATCGGAGGGGCATCGAACACTACATTGGTAGACGGTGATGGCTATACGAAAATGGAGTATATCAAGAGGTTTAAGGTGGCTGAAGTTCAGCAAAGAGATAATTACACACTTTTACGATATTTGAAGGATTGTAGTCATTAGGGGGAGTATAGAGGAATGGATAATGAGGTGAAAAAAGAATTTTACAGGAATGTATACAAAATTGCAATTCCAGTAACGCTGCAAAGCTTGATTATGGCGCTGTTAACCCTGACGGATCAGCTAATGATTGGTCAACTCGGTGACGTTGCCATCGCTTCTGTCGGAATGTCCAGTAAAATATACGGAGTCATTTCAGTAGTCTTGGCTGGCTTAGCCATGGGTGTATCGATTTACGCAGCACAGTTTTGGGGGAAGCAGGACCGGAAGAGCATTTCCGGTCTGCTTGGAATCGGATTGCTGATCGGTTTCAGCTTGTCCTTTCTGTTTTCCTTGTTGGTGTTTTTCAAGCCCCAGCTCTGTCTCAGTCTTTTTACGACTGACACAAGAATCATGGAAGAAGGGTATATTTATCTTGAAATTACAGCTTTAACTTACGTTCCTATGATGCTGACCATGCTGTACTCAGCCATCTTGCGAAGCACACAACACGTGAAACTGCCGATGTTCGTCAGCTTCTTAACCGTAGGACTCAATATTGTGCTGAACTATTTATTGATTTTTGGTAAATTTGGTTTTCCGGAATGGGGCTTGAAGGGATCAGCCGTTGCTACCCTGATAGCAAGAATCTTCGAGTGCTTGCTTATTATCGGAGCTGTGTACAAATTTAAACTGCCAGGCGGTGCTGACTTACAAGATTTATTTAGTGCATCCAAGCCGTTGGTTTCCAAGTTTCTTCAGACGACGTATCCGATTGTGTTAACGGAGTTGATTTGGGTACTCGGAGAGACTGTATACGCGATTATTTATAGCCGGATGGGAACCGAAGAGATGACTGCAATGACGATTACCTTCCCGCTTCAAGGCATATGTATCGGTCTTCTCGCGGGTCTCTCCAGCGCGGGTGGTGTCATGGTCGGGAACAAGCTGGGTGCTGGTGAGGAGGAGGTCGCCTTGCAGTATGCCAAACGGTTTATTTTGCTGGGTATAGGTGTATCTCTGGTCATTGGTGCAATCCTTGTACTCATCTCACCGTTCTATGTATCTGCATTTAATGTATCCGATGAAACGCATGAATTAGGTATATATTTAGTCTGGGTATTTGCTGCCTTCCTGTGGGTGAAGGTGAGTAACATGATTATGGCTGGGGGCATATTGAACAGCGGTGGAGATAGTAAATTTGTGTTCGCAATGGAATCTACGGCAACCTGGCTGATTGGTGTACCGTCAGGCCTGTTTATGTCTTTTGTTTGGAAGCAGCCTATTTTCCTTGTATATCTTGTTCTCTCTATTGAGGAAGTTGTTCGTTTTGTAATCGGTATGGCTCGAATCAGATCGAAAAAATGGATTAAGAACCTGGTTAATGATCTGGCTGTTTAACATCACTATCGAAAAGAATCCCTGCAGCAGTTTTGAAGACTGCAGGGATCTTATTTTCGTTCTTACCTGCGCTATGGGTAAGTAAGAACGGGGGGATTGTTGGTTGAGTTAGCTGTCCGAATCCATCATGCTAATGGGGCAGATGGATAAGGGGAATCTGTTATCCGGGTGATCTCGCAGACGCGGAGTAGTAACAACAGCCAGCCTTATCATTGTTGCCATAGGGCGTGGTTATCGCCCCAAATTACGGAGCATGACAAGGTAAGGTTCAGCCGGGGGAGATCCCCCGGCTGAACCTTTGTGCTCCTGGACATGAGACTACGGCTGCCAGTCGACCACGACGGTGCCGACACCACTGACTGGCGCTGTATAGGTATGGTTGGCGCCGCCTTCCCAGGTGACCGCCGTACCGTTCTTTTTGATGAGTTTGAATTGTAATTCTGTTCCGGCAGGCACGCTGATATCATAGTACCAGGACGGATAGGCGGCTATAATCTGATTGAAGAGCGGGCCGATCGCCTTGTTCGGATCCCAGTTGCCGAGCTCGGCAGTATTGCCCGTCAGGTAGACATTTTCGCCGTATACGGTGCTGGCATTGTTCACGATGACGCGGATCGACACCTGATCCCCTGTTAGCAGGCTGAAGCTGCTGTAGCTGTTGCTGTCCACGGATTCGGCACTGCGAACCTTCACGTTATGCGAGCCGGGTGCAGCCGCCGGAACGATGACTTGAATCTGGGAATCCTCCCATTGGATGATCTGGCTATCGGTGACCGCTGTTGTGCCGAAGAAGACGGTGCCCTTGATATCGCCAAAGCCGCGTCCGTCAATCGTCAGTGTTGTTCCAGCCTTACCTAGATCCGGACCGATATTGCCAATTATCGGAGCTGTCTCGTTAGCGACATATTGCCATACGGCGGCAGCTCCGGCCGGCAGGTTAAAGGCTGTCACGGAGCCCGTGGTGTTAACCGTTATGCTGTTGCCATCCAGCAGTCCTCCCAGCTCGTCCGCATAGGTGCCGGCGGGGAGCGATGTCTGCAGGCCGGTAATCGATGCAGCGGCTGTCTCGCTACGGTTAATGGCAATCAGTGCCGTACTGCCGCCGAACTTCCGCTCGTAAATATAGACATCGTTATTGATCCAACTCTCCTGCGTGCTGCCGTAAGCAATAGCCGGATTAGACTTGCGGAGCGGTGCTAGCTTGCCGATAACTTGATAAGCGGTGGTAGCTGTTGAGAAGCTGTTCATGAAGGGGCGGTTCCCCGGATCACCATTGCCTGCCATATATTGCTCCGTACCGTAATAGATAGCCGGAACGCCGCGTGAGGTAAGCGTAAAGGCCAACGCCTGCTCCAAACGACGGTTATTGTTCCCGAGCTTGAAGCGATCCATATCATGATTGTCAATAAACGTGACTTGGTCATGAATATGTGTGTATTCGGCTGTGGTTTCGGTCAGCATGTTGTTTAAACCGTACATATTGTCGGTATTGTCACGAAATACCTGACGTACCTTTTGCCCGAAGCGAAAATCCAGCAGACTCATGCCTGACTCATTGGCGAAGTGAATATTGTTCGGATCATTCTCGCCGACTCCGAGGAACCATTCACCGAAGGTGAACACTGGCTTATATCCCGAAATGTAAGCCATCCAGTTCTTCTGCCAGCCTTGCGGCATATGTTTCACCGCATCTACCCGGATGCCGTCGATGCCCATATCCAGCCAGAGTTTGATCGCCTCCTTGAAGTAGGTGTCTGTCGTGTTGTTGTGGTGATTGATGTCGGCCAGATCATACAGATTACGATAAATGCCATCCTCCAGCGAGGAAAAATCGGTTCCTAAATTATGATGAAAAATACCATTTGTATCTGCGGTGTAACCGGCGATGAGGCTGCCATTATCGTATAGCCGTCCGTTCTCGGCGAAGGAGGGCTGCGTCTCGGAAGCCGGAGAAGTATGATTCGGTGCAAAATCGATAATAATTTTGATGTTATGGGCATGGGCGGTGTCGATTAGCTCTTGAAAGTCGGTCATACTGCCAAATGCCGGATTTGTCTGCTTGAAATCGCGAGCCCAATAACCGTGGTAAGACGTGTTCTTAACGCCGGAGTAGTCAATAATGCTATATATATTTTCTACAGGCTGGGAGATCCACAGCGCGCTGATGCCCATCCCCGCAAAATAGCCATCGGAGATTTTGTTGATGATTCCCCGCCAGTCTCCGCCGCAGTACAGCTTAAGGTTCGTGCAACTTGGAGAGAACGCTGCACCGGACGGATTGTTGGAGGTATCCCCGTCCGCAAAGCGGTCGGTTACAATCTGGTAGATGACATCGGTGGAAAACCCTTGCTTGTTCAGAACCGATGTATCGGGGGCGGCACTTGCCGAAGGAATGGCATTAGATGGAGTAAGGAGTGTAATAGAGAGAAAGGTGGAAGCAAGCAGTGTGATAATTGATTTTTTAATCATCCATTTCATTAATAGAACCGCCTTTCAAAATTTTGATATTGTTTCTGCAAATGCGTCAATCCTTGGACACCAAGCCAAGCACTGAATGAAATTCCCTCCTTTCCCGCTGCCTACGCAAATAACCCCGTAATCTTCACATGAAGATTACGGGGTTGTTCCTGATCCGGGACATAATCAGAAAAACAGCGCCCTCAAAATGTAATATAGATACCCTTGTCCTTGCAAGTTGCAGAGTGCCAAACAAGGATACGCTATCATTCTAAATGACGAGTCTATTCTTGTCAAATACTAACAATAAAATAAATTGTTTACAGACTGCTGCACCGGGCCTGGGCTAGGGCGCTATGCGCGGATAGACGGATTGCTCCGGTGACGTTATCCGCATAAGCGTGCAGGATGGCGTAGCCAAAGCCAGGGAGCACGACTTGAATCGTTTCCTCATCTGCCTTGATATCGGCTTCGCTGCCGGCATCCTGCCACAGCCCGCCGTTCTGTACGATGACTGAGCATGCAGCCTCGTCATTGTTCAGTAGCAGCAGAAAGCGATCCCGCTCATCGCACCGCTCATAGGCAAGCAGTTGTGGATGCCCAGCGTCCACCAGAAAGTGCAGGCCGCTGCCGCGAAATGCAGAATGGGCCTTGCGCATGGCGATAAGGCGACGGAAGAAGCCCAGCAGATCGTGATCCTGCTTCTCGGGTTCCCATTCCATGCATTTGCGATTGTATGGGTCATGTTCGCCATCGAGGCCGATCTCATCCCCGTAGTAGATGCAGGGCGCTCCTTGAAAGGTCAGCTGGAACAGCACTGCCAGCTTCATCAGCTGCTTATTACCGCCGCACAGCGTCAGCAGCCTGACGGTATCGTGGCTGCCCAGCAGATTGAACGCCGCCTCGGTGACCTGCTGCGGGAAGCTGGCCAACTGAGCGTTGATGCTCTGGGCAAATTGAGTGGCGTCGGTGCGTCTTCTGGCGAAGAAATCAAGTAAAATGTTGGTGAACGGGTAATTCATCACGGCGTCGAACTGGTCGCCCTGAAGCCACGGCATCGCATCGTGCATAATTTCCCCGAGCAGGTAGGCGTCCGGGTTCATCTTCTTGATCTCACGGCGGAACTCGCGCCAGAATTGGCGATCCACCTCGTTGGCCACGTCCAGCCGCCAGCCATCCAGTCCCAGCTCGCCAATCCAATATCGGCCGACCTCCAGCAGATAGGCCTTGACCTCCTCATTGCCCGTGTTCAGTTTCGGCATGATCGGCTCGAAGCCGAAGGTGGCATAGTTCGGGATGCCGTTCTCCACCATGAGCGGCCCCTCTTTGATATGGAACCAGTCGGCATAGCGGGAGGTAGGGCCGTTCTGCTGCACATCTACAAAGGGCGGAAACGTGTGCCCGCAATGGTTGAATACGCCGTCCAGCAATACCCGAATGCCCCGGGCGTGACAGGCGTCGACCAGTTCCTTCAGCTTTTCGTTCGTGCCGAAATGCGGGTCGACAAGCATATAATCGCTTGTGTCATATTTGTGATTGGTTGTCGCAGCGAACAACGGATTGAAATAAATCGCGTTGATTCCCAACTCAGTCAGATAGTCCAGATGGTCAAGCACCCCTTGCAGATCGCCGCCAAAAAAATTGGTCGGACTTGGCACGCCGCCCCATTCCAGCACTCCCTCCGGGTCGATAGACGGGTCACCCTTGGCGAAGCGCTCGGGGAAGATCTGGTAGAAGACCGCTTCCTTGACCCATTCCGGCGGGGAGTGAACATCCTCGGGGTTCAGATAAGGGAAATCGAACAGCCCCTCATACAGAATCGTCGGAGGCGTATCGAAGAAGCCCTTTTCCAGAAAATAGACAGTCTCGCCCGCTTCCTCATGGAGGGCGAAATAATAGACGACCCGCTGAAATCGCGGCGAGATGGCGGCTTGCCAGTAATCGAACAGGGCGTCTGAAGCGAACCGTTCCATAGCAATGGATTCGTTGTAATGATCCCAGCTGTATTTGTCGCCACATACCAGCTGCACCTGCGCCACATTGCCGCGCTTCGTGCGCAGACGGATATGCAATGTTGATTCGTTATAGGCATAGGACCAGTTCAGCCCGATGCGATGGTATACTGCTTCCAGCATAATCATTAATGATGGCCTCCTTCAGGCATGAGAACACAAAAAGGTCCAACCTCTGAATGGGACGAGGTTGAACCCGAAGTTTCATTGCCTTTAAATTTCCTCCATACTATCATACTGTTTCCATGCTGGCAACAGTATGATCGAGCAGGTGCAGCGAACGAGTGTTTCCTACAAAAACATCGTATGAACAAGAAAAGAGGAGGAAAAATGAGGTTTTAGAATATAATACAGAAGAAAACGAGAAATTTAATATAATTTTGTGATATTAACGCCAATTTTCATCGATTACTGTATTTGCAAACGTTTTCTCGTGTAGTTTATGATTGAAGTGTCTTAATAGTTCTAGTGAAAATTATAACCGCTTGAGCAATTTAAAGGCGCTGCTACCCCAAGGGTACAACCTCGACAATCGTGCGATTTGTAGAGTGTTGTACTCTTTTTTGTGGTTTTAAGAAGTTAGGGGGTAGAGGTATTTTTTGCAAATTGGGTATAACGTTTGCACAAAAGAAATGAGAAACTAAATCAAGAAAGGGTGGACTAAGTGAAATTGAAACAAAGAGTGAAGTTGAGACAATGGGTTATCAGTCTAGTTAGTGTAGTGTTGATCCTCAGTCTAACGGCATGCGGGGGCAATGGAGGCAATTCAAGCCCGAACAGTTCCCAGCCATCTAACACATCAGATGCGCCTCCTGCTTCTTCTGAGAACGGAGAGGCTAGCGAAGAGGAGTACTTACCTGAACCTGGGGCCAAGTTGACGGTGTGGGAAGCACAGGAGCAAATTGAGTATATGGAGAAAATCGCGGCTGAATTTGAGAAGCAGTATGGAGTGCCCGTCAAGTTGGAAGTCATAGCCGGCGGGGATCAGGGCACCCGTCTAACGACTGACGGACCGTCGAAGCTCGCAGCCGACGTCCTTACATTGCCTCATGATCAGATCGCCCAAGCGGTTAAAGCAGGACTTCTACTGCCTAACGACCTGTTCGAGGATGAGACACGCGCCGTAATGGAGGAGTCCGCAATCAAAGCGGTGACTTATGATGGAGTTTTATATGGCTATCCGAAATCGGTTGAGACATACGCCATGTACTATAACAAGGACATCTTCCCTGAAGCTCCGAAAACCTGGGACGAAATCGTAAGCTTCGCGGAGACTTATACGGACACTAAGCAAAATAAATACGCCATTATGTGGGAGTTCGTTGGATACTACACCTATCCATTTGTTAGCACGCTCGGAGGTTACTTCTTCGGTAATGATAACACCGATACGACCGATATCGGCTTGAATAACGAAGGAGCGGTTCAAGGTTTCGAGTTGCTGAAGAGCCTTAAAAAAATTCTGCCTATGAACGCGGGAGATGTGTCCTACGACGTGAAGACGCAATTGTTCCAGGAAGGCAAGCTGGCTTTGAATATCGACGGGCCTTGGTCCGTAGCGGCATTCAAGGACAAAGTCAACTTCGGAGTCGCTCCATTGCCAGCGATGTCGAATGGCGAAATATCGCACTCGTTCTCTGGTGTTAAAGCTTACTTCGTTAACTCTTACACCGACTATCCGATCGCTGCGCGTCTTTTCTCCAACTTCGCTGCTGATAAGGAGAACCAGTTGTTGAACTACCAGATGACGGGAGCTATTCCGGCAAACAAGGAAGCGGGAGAGGATCCGGAGATCAAGAATGATCCGATAATCAGCGGGTTCTTTGAGCAGTTCTCCCACTCTACGCCGATGCCGACCATCGGGGAGATTAACGCGGTATGGGATCCGCTTCAAGCGGCGTTCATAACAATTTGGGACGATCCGAAGGCCGACGTAAAGACCACATTGGATACGATGGTCGATACAATCAAGACAAATATTTCATCCAAGTAGCAGGTTAGCCGATCTTTCAACGATTTCACCCGATCGCCCGGCGGTCGGGTGAAGTCTGTCAAATCAGAAGTCTGTCAAATCGTAAGAAAAGAGGTTGTTTAACGCATGCAGAGAAAGACAATAAGTACGACCCTGTCGGTTCTATTTATGGGTCTCGGGCAATTGTACAACCGGCAATGGATGAAGGGGATTTTGTTCTTGGCGGCAGGCCTGACTGCGATATACGTATTTTCGGTGATTGGCCTTCCTTCTTACCTGAAGGGACTTATTACATTGGGAGAGCAGCCCAGTGGAATGGTGAAGGTAGGTAGAATTATGAAGATGGTCGAAGGCGACCACTCGATATTTCTTATGATCAAAGGGTTGATGGCGGCCTTATGTTTTTTGCTCGCAGCTGCGATATACGTTCTGAATATCAGGGATGCCTACAAAGTTGGAAAGGAAAGGGATGCGGGTATAGCCCCCAATAATTTCCGACAGTCGCTGCAGCTTGTAAATCAGAAAAACTTCGCCTATCTCGTACTTGCGCTGCCCGTCGTCACGATATTATTCTTGACAATCCTACCATTAATCTTCTCCATTTTGCTGGCCTTTACAAATTATGCAGATCCGATCCTCCCACCTGCCAATCTGATTGACTGGGTTGGCTTCAGCAATTTTGTCAAGCTGGTCAGTCTAAAGGTGTGGAGCAATACGTTCTTTGGGGTCCTGCTTTGGACTATGATATGGGCAATCCTCGCTACGGTGACGACTTATATCGGCGGCATCCTGATAGCGGTACTGATTCAACAGCCCCGCATTCGCTTCAAGGTGTTCTGGCGTACGGTTATGATCATTCCGTTTGCCATTCCGAGCATGATCTCTCTTCTCGTGATGCGGAATATGTTTAACAACAAGTTTGGTCCGGTCAACGATATCATGCGTTGGATCGGCTTCGACGGAATACCGTGGCTTACAGATCCGATCTGGGCTAGGGTTACACTCGTTCTCGTCAATATGTGGATCGGTATCCCAGTAACGATGATACTGGCTATCGGGGTGCTGACGACGATTCCGAGGGATCTGTACGAAGCGGCTGAGGTTGACGGAGCGAATTCGTTCCAGAAATTCCGTTCCATTACGATGCCGATGGTGTTGTTCTCGACGGCGCCTGTTCTAATTATGCAATTTGCCGGCAATATAAATAATTTCAATGTAGTCTATCTAATGACAGACGGCAACCCGGTCAATTCGAATTACCAATACGCCGGGCATACGGATTTATTGGTGACCTGGCTTTACAAGCTGGCCTTGAATCAATCGCAATACAGTTTCGCGTCGGTTATCGGCATCATTATCTTCCTAATCATCGCTTCCTTGTCGATTATGAGCTACCGCCGCACCAGATCCTATAAAGAGGAGGATATGATAGCATGAACAGCCGATCCGACCGGGTCAAGCTAGGCATTAGCTATATGCTGCTTGTCATTTTAACCTGTGTAAGCTTGTTTCCCGCATTATGGATTATCATGTCTTCCTTAAAGGAAGGCAACAGTCTTTACAGTGATACGTTAATTCCTCGCACCTTTACGGTAGAACATTATCGGGATTTGTTCGAGAAGACCAAATACCCACTGTGGTTCATGAATACGCTGAAGGTTGCAGTGCTGTCGACTCTTTTCGGAACGTTTCTGTTGCTGCTTACTTCGTACGCAATCTCAAGATTCCGCTTCGCGGGGCGTAGATTTGCCCTTAACACTTTGCTGGTGCTTCAGATGTTCCCAGGATTCATGGCCATGATCGCTATATATGTTTTGTTGAATACGATGGGGTTACTCAATTCCCACTGGGCGCTGATTCTTGTCTACAGCTCTGGTGCAATTATATCGAATGTATTCATAGCCAAAGGTTTTTTTGATACGATCCCGAAAAGCTTGGAAGATGCGGCACGAATCGACGGGGCTAGCCATCTGAAGGTGTTCTTTTTTATCATTATCCCGCTTGCTAAGCCCATGCTGACCTATGCTAGCCTCATGATCTTTAACGGCGCCTTCCTCGATTTCATCTTCGCAGATCTGGTATTGAGGACAGAAGATCAGCGGACGTTGGCAGTCGGGCTATACAGAATGGTGAGTCAGCGGAATTCGACCGAATTTACGATGTTCGCTGCTGGAGCTGTTCTTGTCGCGCTGCCTATCACGATGCTGTTCCTACTGCTTCAGCGCAATCTGGTCGACGGGCTGACTGCAGGAGCTTCCAAAGGTTAGAAGCATTTGGAGAACATTAGGCAGCCGGATCTAATGGGTAGTTCGATATTCGCTTGCAAACAAGTCGATGTTGCCCTAAGAATGTGATAGATATGGATTGCAGCATTTCTATAATTATGGACATTTATATTCACTCCAATGGCTGATAAGCTTACATAATAATACTGCAGTACATAAGGAGTGAAAACAATGGATAAGGTTCGTTACAAGGTAAGAGAAGTGTTGGACAAGGATAAAATCGAGGCATTTCTGCAGCAAGCCCGGATTGGACATCTTGGAATGGTTGATGGCCATCATCCGTATGTTGTTCCACTCAATTTTGTTTGGTTTAATGGAAAGCTATATTTCCATGGTGCTGCCGGCGGAAGACGAAATCAGGTTATGAGTGTGAATCCGGAGGTCTGCTTTACGGTTTGTGAAGAATACGGAACAATTACTGATCCGGTGCCAGCCAAGACGGACACAGCGTATATGAGTGTAATGATTTTTGGCAAGGCACAGCCGATCGTTGATCTGAATGAAGCTACACACATGTTGCAAGAAATGATTTATAAATATGTGCCTGGTTACTATAGTCGGCCGTTACCTAGGCAGCACGTAGACAAATATCGATCAGCAGTATTTGGTGGCCCGGTTCAGGTATACCGAATTGACCCCCAGCATATTACTGCGAAAGAAAATCCGATTGAGGAAGAAAAAATGTTCGAACCTGGAAAAAGGGTGACTCCATTTTAACGATTTAGCAGTTAATGTGAAAGTTTATCCCTGATTTGATCTAAATGATGAATATCATGCTTTGAAAAAATAGTTATGTAACTATCAATAGTAAACTGTCGATAGGGTCAAGCATTATATGCTCATCAATTTCTTTCAACATTGCTATTTCATTTGCTGTGTCCTGCTAACTAATAATTGATTTCAAGCGCAATTAACTTTTCTCCATCTTATTAAAATTAAGATTTTGGAATTATTATACTTTAAAGAAATCAATTTATGGGGGCGTATGTTTCCAATAATTAAAATAGCTATGTTTACTTTGCAGCAACCTTTTACCTTGGCTGACAATTACTAAATACAAGGCTTGAATCAACTGCCATGAAGTCTTCGCATAGAGAAGGAGGAAGGTCGATGTTTAAAGTTTTGGTATCCGATCCCATAAGTAATTTTGGATTGCAGCAACTGACGAATGCTGAAGATGTGGAGGTCACCCAAATAACGGGATTGAGCGAGGAGGAGCTTATTTCCATCATCTGTCCCTATGATGCACTGCTCGTACGTTCTCAAACGAAAGTCACTCGTCGAGTTATAGAAGCCGGGATTCATTTGAAAGTTATTGGCCGGGCAGGTGTTGGTGTGGACAATATTGATTTGGACGCCGCTACGAGCCGAGGGATTACCGTGATCAATGCACCCGACGGCAATACGGTCACAACGTGCGAGCATACCTTTGCGATGATGATGGCGCTGGCCCGGCATATACCGCAAGCCCATGCCAAAACCATTACTGGGCTGTGGGATCGTAAGTCATTCCTTGGCGTTGAATTACGAAACAAGATACTCGGTGTGCTTGGGCTTGGTCGTATCGGGATCGAAGTGACCAAACGCGCAGCGGCGTTTGGGATGACCGTTATCGGCCACGATCCCTTTCTATCGGAAGAAAAGGCTAATAAACTGGGCATCAAGCTGGCGACCTTAGATGAAATTATACGGACTGCTGATTTTATGACGATTCATACGCCGCTAACGAATAATACGCATCATATGATTGCCAAACCGCAATTCGACGTCATGAAACGGGGAATGCGAATCATCAACTGTGCTCGCGGGGGAATTATTGATGAGTCGGCTCTTATTGAAGCACTCGACGAAGGGATTGTAGCAGGCGCTGCTTTTGATGTATTTGAGCATGAGCCCCCAGCACCGGATCATCCATTTCTAAGGCATCCTAAAATGATTGTTACTCCGCACTTGGGTGCATCCACTTTGGAAGCACAAGAGAATGTAGCTCTCGATGTCTCCGAACAAGTTATTCATGTATTGCGACATGAACCGTTTAAAAATGCAGTTAATATGCCAGCCGTATCAACTGACCTGCTAAACAAATTACAACCATACTTTACATTGTGCGAACAGCTGGGAAAAGCGCTTGCCCAGATGACCGATGGTGCCGCACGTGAGGTTACGGTGGAGTGTGCAGGCGAGCTTGCCAGTCTGGATACGTCATCATTGATCCCTTATGTGCTTAAGGGCATACTATCCCACCATCTCGGTGCAGAACAAGTCAATGTTGTCAATGCTATTCACTTGGCGAAGATTCGTGACATTCATTTTGTCGTACGAAAATCCTTGTTAACCCAAACCTTGCCCAGCGAGATTACGATTCGATTAAAGACGACAGTCGAGGAAAGATGGGTGACAGGATCTGTTCTGCCTGACGTCGGGGAGCGTCTTGTCCGAATCGGGCCATATCCGGTTGATATTTCAACTGAAGGATATGTTCTGTTAATTTCGCAGAAGGATAAGCCAGGTATCATTGGGCGTGTTGGAACATTGCTCGGGGAGAGAGGTATTAATATTGCCACGATGCAAGTCGGGCGCAACGAAGTTGGCGATTCGGCGGTGATGATATTAAAAAATGATAAAAAAGCTTCTAATAATGTGATGGAATCCTTATTCGCGATACCGGAAATCAAACGCGTACGGGAAGTTTCCTTTGACTAATAGATTTCAACCCGAAGAAGCGGGGGACATTAGGAATTACCTTGGCAACGTACATTTACAAACGCGAAGCTGAAAGAGGAAAGAAGATATGGGCAATCTAGTTAAAGAGAATTTCAAGGTCGTGAGACAGCAGATGAAATTGGCTTGCCTAGCCTCAGGGCGCAAGATCGAGGATGTGCAATTGCTGTTGGCGACCAAAACTGTTCCGCCCGAAAAATTGCAAGTAGCTATGCAGGCGGGCGCGAATCTGTTTGGGGAAAACAAAGCGCAAGAACTTCGGGAGAAATTTCCGTTTATGCAGCAATATAATCAGGTGGAATGGCGGGATGGCTTGTATTATACAAGCATCCCCGCCAGACGATAAATGCCTTCTTCGATAGCTGTTTCATCTACTTTAGCAAAACCCAGTACCCATCCTTTCCGATCGCTTTCCAAACAATACCTGCTAAGCGGATAAACACGGATTCCCTTTTCGAGCGCAAGGCTCGTCACTGCTTCCTCGTCAAACGATTTATCAGCTTCAAGGAGCATATGCAGGCCCGTTTCTACGCCGCTTAATGTGAAATATTCACTCAGGCCTGTCGCGTTAATGGCTTTCGTCATGGCTGTGTGTCTACGACGATATACATTTCGAGCACGTCTCATATGGCGCATGAAATGGCCACGTTCGATAAAATGAGCAAGAGTTAATTGCTCCATAATCGGTAGATGACGATAGGTTAATTCATGGATCCGGGCAAGCTGACGAATGGCCTCTTTAGGGCCAATGATTGCCGATAACCGAATGCCAGGAGCAATCATTTTGGAAAAACTCATCATATACAAGGTGTTTTGGGGACGCTGACTAAACAAAGTTGGAAGCGGGTCACCACGATATCGAAATTCGCTGTCATAATCATCCTCAACAATCCAGAATCGCTGCTCAGCAGCCATCTGCAACAACTGTTGCCTGCGAGGCTCCGACATAATAACTCCAACCGCGCACTGGTGCGATGGCGTAACAAACACAAGTTTGGATCCGGGGGGAATGCGATCTACGCATAGCCCATATTCGTCGACCGGAACGGGGACAACCTGCATACGACGATACTTCATCGCCATCCAGGCAGCTGGGAAGCCGGGATCTTCAACCGAAACCGTTTCTCCTTCCTGTAAAAGAGCTTGTGCGATCAAATCAATGCTGTGTTGTGCACCCGAGGTTAATATGATTTGATCGATATCCACATGAACGCCTCGTTCAAGCGACAAATAACGTTGAATCTGTTCTCTTAGCGGCAGGAAACCATAGGCATCGCCGTAACTCCAACTGTCCAGGTCTGCCCCTGTCGAGGCCTGCAAAAATGATTGCCTCCAACTCTTCTGAAAATGTTCGTCTAAATAAGGCTCATGGGGAGTGAAATCGATTTCTACTTTTCGATCTTCTTTGTCTCCAAGCCAACTGTGCAAATGGCCGATTGCAGCATTTAATACAGGCAATTCGGGGGGGAGTAGTCCTTGTGCTACAGCGTTCTCTGAAGGACGAGTCGTATATGTCCATTCGCTAATTCTTGTTCCGCCGCGACGGGAGGTTACGGTATACCCGCGGCTGTATAACTCTTCGTAAACAATCTGTATAGTTGAACGGGAGACGCCAATCAATAGAGCGAGTTCGCGGGATGGCAGAAGCAATTCGCCTGGCGGCCATTTTCCGGTTGTAATATTGTGGATCGCTTGATCCAGTAATTGCTGCCAGATAGGACGCTCGTCATCTCGGTTTACTTTTAGCATTCATTCACCTTCATTGTTTCTAGTGTTATTATGGACTGTTAAATATCTTGATTATGGATGAAAAACAACAGTCCATTGGTTGATATACTAGCATGACAATACTTGCTTTTGCAATACGACAGAATGACGTTCAATCTTGCTTATGAAAATATCAATTACAGTTATTTTACTTACAGGATTAAAGTGGATTTGTTGGAGAAATAGTGAATATGTCCTATTAATATGATATAATGTGCCCTAGTAAAGGATAATATGTAATTATCCATAACACTGAACGGAGGTGAAAATGATGTATTTTCCTCATGAAAAAAGATTTGTTCAGAAGTTAGGCACAAAAATACAAAATGGATCACAGCAAATTGTAACAACTGGGTCTTCAGGATGTGGAAAATCTTATTCCGTAGAATCATTTTTAAAAAGCTACGACGATGAAGATACGAAAGTTTTATATTTGGTTGGCGACAAGGAACTAATGGATAGAGATTACAAACCATTTCTAGATGGTTTGTCTAATGTCGCTCCTGCTACCAAGTCCTTTCAAAAACCGATCACAGAGCTTGTAGAAAGTATTCCAAGTATCGGGAAGCCCTTGAAAATTCTATTGAATTTGATGTTTGATCAAATGAATGAAAAAAGGAAAAACAGAGACTCGATTTTAACTGAAATAGAGCAGGATATTATATGTAGAATTGAAGCTTTGTCTAAAAGATATCGCCTCATCTTTTTTTGTGATCATTTTCATTATTGGGATGAAAGATCGCTCAAATTGATGTACGTCATTCTGGATGGTATTCAAACAAAATATAAATTTTTAAGTAATGCATTGTTTTTATTTGCAATTACTACAGATCAGGAGAATAGCTATAGAAATCGAATCGATGCAGTAATTAACAGAGAATGTGTTGTTAAGCTTCCATTTCCCGAAATGGAGTTTGACGATTTTGATATTACTCTTCGTATGCTTAATTATAGCGGAAGCTTATCAATTACCGAAAAGAAGATGCTGCACTCTTTAGTAAAGGGGCATCTGACGATGCTCAAAGAATTGATACGAGAACTCACTAATAAGAATGTGGATCTTAGCAATGCGGATCAGGGGATAAAAAAGTTACTGCTGCAGGTATTGGAAAATCGACTTAATGATTCCGGGCTAGAGTCAAGTAAAATTAATTTTGTTTTGGAATATGCATCTATTTTAGGTGTTACATTTTCGAAATTTGAACTTAGCCGGATTACTGAATTAGAAAATAATTATTTTAATCGTATTATTGATAATGCCAGAAGTATGGAACTGGTTCACGAACCTCGTTACGGACAACTAAAGTTTGCGCATGAATTCATCCGTGATATTTTTCAAATGAAAATTTCAAGCCAAGAAATAGCTTATTATAGAAAAATAGAAAAATGTATCGGTGAAATTGCTCCAGACCATTATCATAGAAGAGCCCAATATAGATTTAAAGTTGGGGATACACATGAAGGACTTATTTTATTCGTGTTGGAAATTATTAAGCAAATTAGAGAGAATGGAGATGTAACTCCTTCCTTATCAGAACAAGCACAGGTGCTGCTAAGAGACCATCCGCAATATTTATCCTACGTAGATAGTATGAAAGCAGCAATGCATCTATATCAAGAAAATAAATATAATGAAGCATATATTAAAATCAGTGCTATTAACGATACCCTGCCTAATCAATTAATTGCCGAAAAACAAATTTTACGATCTTTAACGTATTCTAAAAAAATAGATGCTGACTTCCGTAAAGAAGGGATTCGTATACTCAGTCAGTATGGTTCTCTAGAACAATGCGGAAATGAACGGGATATCTATGAACGGGTTAAAATACGATTAATGACAATGTATATACATATAAATGAATTACAAACTGCCCGCAAAACAGAAGAAGAGATTATTGCATCACTCCGTGAACGAATAGGACAGGATGATACCGCTGAAGATCGATTGCATAGGCTGAACCTGATATCTGCATCTGTTTATGATTGTGAAATTGCTTGTAGTAAGATTGAAGAGGCTGTAGCTTACTTTGGACCTAATGGGAGTAATAACTATCTTTGGACGAATCTTAAGCAATATTACATATCATTAATTAATTATTCGGCTTCACTATGTGTCTGCGGACGTTATCAAGACAGTTTCAAAGCGGCTGAAAAAGCAAGGGATCTCATGGAGGAAAACCCCAATTTCGATTTTCCCCGCATCCGGATATCTGTTAACAACTATTTATTATCTGGATATTTATCAGGATATTTTAAGCCACACGAATGTGTTGAAGGATTTAAGGGGATGATAGCCGACATGCCCTTATGTGCGGAAAGACTTTTCTATACTTCTAACTTGTCCATCTTCTTGGCTTTGGATGGTAAAGTTGAGGAAGCATTCGAAACGCTCAAGCTCGAAGGTAATTTGCAGGCAAGTCATGATGATCCTGAAAAGATATATAATTATCGAGTAGTTGTAAATTGCGCAGTATTTCAGTATCTACTAGGAAATATAAAGGATGCAATAGAACAGCTAGCCGAAATTGCAGATGACAAAATGGATACTGTTGGTGGTTCTCTTATGATGCGCCGAAAAACCGAATTACTCCATTTTATGAAAACTAGTTTATCCCATCCAGATTATCGCGAATGGGAGACTGTTCTATTGAGCAGCACTAGTGAAATGCAAGTCAATCCATGGAATTACTATGGAAGAGGTTATGTATTTAGCGCACTAAATAATTGGGATTTGTGGTAAGTGCATTCCAAAGCCATTTGTATCTGTGCGCTTAATGAAACCAAAACGAGAATAGAAATCTTCTTTTTCTCGAGAAGACATTAACGCAACAACAGCATTGGGCACCGCACTTTCATTAATAAAATTTAGTAGGCGCTTCATTATTTCAGTACCAATCCCGTTACGCTCGTATTCTGGGGCTACAACAACATCTTGAATATAGAAACAAATTTTCCCGTCCCCAACAATCCGCCCCATTCCAATAATTTGAGCGTTATGATACGCACTTACGCCAAATAGTGTTCCTTCACCGGCATTGTGAAAATCTTGATCTGAATGTATTGTCCATCCAGCAGTTTTTCGTAATGCCTTCCATTCCTCTATCGTCGGCAATTGGCATTTATAGTGAATATTCATATGAATTTATCCTTACATCATTTTGAATTAATGCAGTGCCAATTAAAGTTTGCAGCACATCGCTGTAGCTATAGCCCATTTGGCGGTAAGCAAACCAAAACGTCATGCTTTGAGTAATATGAGGATTAGTTGCTATGTCGGTAATAAAGAATTCATTAAAATGGTTGATTCGATAATCGATTCGTCCAAAGCCTTGAATATTCATGGCTTTAGTTACCTCTTCAGTCATTTTCATAATATCTTCTGCAATTTGTGGGTTCTTCTGATAGTAAAGTTCATAATCAAATAAATGATCTCCACGAATGGTATAGTCTAATATGGTATCGTTCAAATCACTGTTTCCATTCACAGTAATACTAGCGGGAAATAAGCTGCAGGTATTTTGAAAAGATGAAATTACAGGAACTTCTACTTCCTCTCCTGAAATAAACTGCTCAACGATAATGCGCTGGTTGAACTTTTGACTTAGTTGTAATAGAAACTGATCTTTATCCTCAGTGTAATAGAAGATGTTTTCTTTATCTAAGCCTATACTGGATGACTCGCCATTAAGCTTTGCTATAACTCGCTGTCCATTGTTGGGTTTTTGGTTCATAATCCAATGATGATTAGGGTCAAATAGATAGCTTTTACATGTGGGAAAACCACCCTGTTGCAAAAAACTAAACCAGTGATATTTATCTCTGGCGAAGCTTACAGTATAAGCATCACTACCTGTATATGTAATGCCGTGCAAATCGCAAAAAGCAGGAATTAGAGATTTGCGACCAGCCCCTGTTCCTTTTTGTGCCGAGTTAATAACGACAAGCTTACGCGGATAATTGTCACGAAGTATACCCGATTGGAAATCAGATATAAAATCGTTCTCATCGAAATATGATTTCACATCATAATTACAACTACGCAAAGCACTAATTATCTCTTCATATTGCTTGTAAGAATAGTATTCGCTCATTACTGACATGGAAGAGTAGTCATTATAATTAACAGTAATATCTTTAACATTCATAACAAGTATAAGTAATATTTTATCTTTAACAGAAATGGCTTGCTGTATGTAGTGATCAATAATTTTTTTTTGACTTGTGTACATAAGCTCCCTCTCCTTCATTAAAGGATAATTACATATTATCCTTTACTCAAATCAGGGACTGATTAGGAAATGAATCCCACCAATCCCTGGTTTGTCTAATAAATGGAGAGACGATTTCGTGGATGCTTTAAAGTGAGGATGTCATTTTGCTTTTTTGTAGAAACATGTGTGTAAATTTGAGTCGTAGTAATAGAGCTATGTCCAAGAATCTGCTGAATATATCGTATATCTACATCTTCCTCTAATAACAAAGTAGCAAATGAATGTCGGAACATATGTGGAGTCAGGTGCTCTGCAATATTTGCCTTTTTGGTATATTTAATGATCATCAGCCGAACGGACTGTTCTGATAAACGGTTGTTTACTCTGTTAATAAAAAAATATCCGATATCTTCAATTTGCTGGTTAAAAGCGGTTTTGTAATTTTTAAGCGCTGCCAAGACATCGGGATTGCTAATAATAATAATTCTTTCTTTAGCACCTTTTCCATATATGCGAACTAATCCATTCACCAGATTAATATCATTGGCTTTTAACGAGCATAACTCAGAGACCCTAATGCCAGTTGCAAATAACAGCTCCAAAACCGCAACATCACGCAAATTTGTACGCTTTTTATAAGATGACGCTGTTTCATCGGATAAGACTTGATAAGCTGACTGCAGCAGCACTTCGATAATATCTAGCGGAATCGTCCGCGGAAGAACATAGGGCTCATGAAATTTTAAATTTAATTTGGCAAATGGATTTTCTTGAATAAATTCTTCGTACTCCAGCCAATTGCAAAACGCTTTAATGCTTGCCAATTTTCGCTTTATTGTTTTAGGCTTATAAGTCTTGTGCAGCAGCCTTGCAAAATTGGAAATATTACTTTTGGTCAGCTCTTGTTTTGAATTTTGAGTAAAATCTAGAAACTGTTTCAAATCTATTCGATATGCTTTTATCGTTTTAGAATTTAAATTTTTTTGATATTTACAGTAGTCATAGTAATGTTCTAACATCATAGAAAGATCAAGCATGTGTAAAACTCTCCCCAAATTATGTATTTGTAACTTAAGTATGAAGGTCGTGTCGGTTTTTGTCGAACGGCGCCTATGCCATCTACCTACAGATCAAGGCCGAATGCCAAATGGTTAAGGCAATAGTTTTCTAGAATCTAGGTATTGACTTATACTTGATGAAGTGATATTATCTTAGAAGTGACCCAAAAAAGGATCACTAGTAATATTACATACTTCGGGACGTAGCTCAGCTTGGTAGAGCACCTGGTTTGGGACCAGGGGGTCGCATGTTCAAATCGTGTCGTCCCGATATGAACAGGAAGCAGCCATCATTTGATGGTTGCTTTCTTTTTTTTGTGCATATGGCATGTTGTATATTTCCTTCGCCCTCCGGTCACAATAACAGTAAATATTGACTGATAGAAGGGGATACCTGTGAATATCTTCCGTATCAAAAAGCAGTTGAGACGCCGATGGAGAAGATGGAGACGTGCCATTTGGACTGCAGGAGGCTGCGGATTGGTCACCCTGATGGCTTGGCTGGGCTTGCTATTGTCCAATCAAATGGAACAGTTAATGACGAAGGAACCTATTGCCCTCGAAACGCTGGGAATCATAAAGGAAGCCGCCATGGGAGCTGGGAAGGAAGCTGAATCCGAAGCGGCATGGATTAAACAATTAGAACGAAGCGATCAACCGCGGGTCGTGCGCTTAAACAAAATATATGCTTGTGGGCAAGAAAGCTCTATCCTTGGGACGATGACTTCGGCCGAAGTCATCCAATTGTCGCGTGAAAATCCGGATTGGCAGGGAATCATCGGGGCTGAAGGAGATGTATGGTTCGAGCAGCATATCAATGAATTGTCGGAGGTTTGCAAGAGAAACGGATATTTCGGAATCGATCAGCAGGGGAATCTCAGCTTGTTCGAGGGCCCTCCTGATAAAGAAAAGGTATTAAAGACCTTTTTTCAGCTGGATGTAGAAACGATGGAAAGCTCATTGCCGCCGGATGTCCTGCTCCACTTGCACCAGGGAATCCGAATACAAGACGTGGATGAATATAACAGCGTGCTGTCGACTTTTAGCGAATTTGCAGCTTTGCCTGCGAGAAAAGTCATGCAACAAAAAGATGAATAAAGCGTATGTATAGGCACGGCAGGAGACGTTCATGTAACGTCTCTTGTTTTTTGCTGTCAAAAACAAGTTCTACAAAGATTTTCCTCAACAGAATCGAAACTTTTGATATAATAAGTGAATACATATGTTCGGTTATCTGGACATAGGCTTCAATTCCATGACGGGGCTCCTATATTAATGGGAGAGAAGAAGCCGCAACAAACGTGGGGAGAGATTAAGCTTGCGAATTTTAGGGATTGACCCCGGCATCGCCATCGTCGGTTTCGGCTTTATTGATAAACAAGGCAGCAAATGCATACCTGTGCAGTATGGCTGCATTCAGACTGAAGCACATACACCTGAAGAGGAGAGGCTTCTTCATGTCTATGAAGCCATGGTTCAACTCATTGATAAATACAAACCGGATACAGTAGCGTTGGAGAAGCTGTTCTTTAATCGGAACGTGACTACTGCGATGTCGGTCAGTCAGGCGAGGGGCGTGCTTGTACTGGCGGCGGCGCAGCGGAATCTACCGATTTCGGAATATACGCCCATGCAAATTAAACAGGCAATCGTAGGGTACGGCAAGGCTGAGAAGAGGCAGGTACAGGAGATGACGAAGATGTTCTTAAAGCTGCAGGCGATCCCGAAACCGGACGATGTAGCGGATGCGCTGGCTGTGGCGATTTGTCATGCCCATTCCTATACATTAAATTCGAAAATAAACGAGGTACTGAGGTCATGATTGATTTTGTAAGGGGCCAGGTGGCTCATTTGGAAAATGATTATGTCGTGTTGGACGTTCAGGGAATAGGATATCGCATTTATTGCCCGAACCCGTATGTTTTTGCCGCTAAAAATGAACAGACGGCTACCGTCTATACTCACCATCATGTACGAGACGATGCTATATTGCTATACGGCTTTCCGACGAGAGAGGAGCAGAGGCTATTCCGCAAGCTGATTGAAGTGTCGGGAATTGGCCCACGCGTTGCGCTTGGTATTTTAAGCGGCGGTCATCCAGATCACGTCGTTGCAGCGATCCAGCAGGAGAACATTGCGTTTCTGACTAAACTGCCGGGAATCGGCAAGAAGACGGCCCAGCGAATGATTCTTGATTTGAAGGATAAGCTTGAGGGCTTGGGAGGACCTTCGCTGTTCGATGAGCTACCGACAGAGGTGGAGGAACTGGATGGGCTGAATCCGGGCTGGCCGGAAGCAAGAGAGGGACTTAAGGCGCTGGGTTATACCGATGCAGAGCTTGATCGTGTATGGCAGCAATTAAAGGAGTCGGTTAAACCGACAGAAGAGGTAGATTCGGTTATGAAAAAAGCGCTCAAGCTGCTGTACGCAGGCTAGTCTTGGGTTGAAGGGGAAGGAGCGAGAAGGCGATGATGGAAGACCGGATCATATCCGCGAATCTAATGATGGAAGAACAGGCGGTGGAGCTCAGTCTTCGTCCCCGTTATTTAGCGGAATATATCGGACAGAACCAAATCAAGGAGAATTTGAAAATATACATTGAAGCCGCAAAAATGCGCAACGAAGCATTGGATCATGTGCTGCTATACGGCCCGCCCGGCCTTGGAAAAACAACGCTGGCCAATATTATCGCCAATGAACTTGGTGTCAATTTACGTACGACTTCAGGTCCGGCGATTGAACGGCCTGGAGATTTGGCTGCGCTTCTAACGAATTTACAAGAAGGGGATGTCCTCTTTATTGATGAAATCCATAGGCTGCATCGGACGGTCGAAGAGGTTCTATATCCAGCGATGGAAGATTTCGCATTGGATATTATGATCGGCAAGGGCCCTAGTGCGAGATCGGTACGGCTGGATCTCCCGCCATTCACCTTAATAGGTGCGACTACAAGAGCTGGGCTGTTGTCGGCTCCGCTGCGGGATCGTTTTGGAGTGATGAACCGACTGGAGTTATACACGGTGGAGGAGCTTAGCTATATTGTTAGCCGCGGTGCTGATATTTTCGGCATCGATATTATAGGCGACGCGGCCGATGAGATCGCGCTTCGCTCTAGAGGGACACCGAGGATTGCGAACCGGCTGTTGAAGCGCGTACGGGATTTTGCCCAGGTTCGGGGTGACGGGCACATTACAAACGATATTGCCAAGGAAGCTTTGCAAATGCTGCAAGTTGATCCTATGGGATTGGATATGATCGACCATAAGATGCTTCGGGCCATGATCACGAATTTTCGAGGCGGTCCTGTCGGACTTGATACGATTGCGGCAACCATCGGGGAAGAAGGCCAGACGATTGAGGACGTGTATGAACCTTACTTGCTCCAAATTGGTTATTTGCAGCGTACGTCCCGCGGCAGAATGGTAACGCCCGCAGCTTATCAGCATTTAGGCCTGCCGATACCAAGCGATTCCTGATCGCTTTAGTCGAAAGTTGGAGCAATATACGTTGACGAGGAGGACTATCGAACGTGAATAGACCAAGACTGAGATCGAAAAAGGCGTTAAAAGGCAGGGCATCCAAGTGGGCAGCGGCTTTATTAGCGGCAACTTTGCTAGGCGGTGTGCTTCAGCTTCCAGCTAGTGCGGATGAAATGCCGGACACGCGTGTCCGCGTAGCGATGTTCCTTGATTTAGGAAGCACTTATAAATCAGTTGTCCCCGCGGTGACAATGACTGCGGAGTCAGCCTGGCAGGCAGGGCCGGAGCGAGGGGACGGCATGGAGAGCTGGGTGGATTTCAGCCCTGGTCAAACGGTGCGCTTTAGCGTAGACGGGATAAAAGTCAAGGCACTGGAGAGCGCAGACTGGCAATCGGTATCAGCTGCCATAAAGAAGCTGCAAGGAGGGACGGATAAACCGATCGCCATTGCAGCTCAGCAAGCCGGAGGCACGGTATATCAAATTTATACCGGGCCTTATGCCAGCGAAGATGAGGCTTCGGCTGCGGTAGCTCGTGTCGCTCAGACACTTGCCGGGCAGTTGGGCGAGCAGCTGCCAACCATACACGGCAGTTACTATTATTCCGCAGGCATATTTGGCAGCAAAGCGGAAGCTGAAGCCTATAGTCAGGCGCTAAACCTGCCGGGCATAGAAGTAAAAGTGGCTATCATAGGCGCAAATCAATACGCGGTATGGGTAGGCGGCGCTGTAAGCGATGCTTCACTAGCAGCGCTTAAGGCACAAATTATTCAGCTTCAGCCTCAATTGAATCTCTCCGCTATCGATTCTCAGGCCCCTGCCCTTATTGCTTATCGCGATGTTACAGGGGATCTGACTTCGCCGGGAGCAGTCGAGCATTATGCGGTCAGTGGCGTAAATATGAAGCTGCTGGTACATGATAGCGAGGACTCGGCCCTTCAGGTGACGGAGAGATTTGGCCGCAAATATCGAGGAAACTTCGAAATCAGCTCTGTAAATGGCCAGCTAGCCCTCGTGAATGACGTATCGTTGGAGCAGTACTTATATTCAGTTGTTGCTGCAGAGGTGCCTAGCTCCTGGCCGCAGGAGTCGCTTAAAGCGCAGGCCGTTGCGGCCCGGAGCTACGCGCTTTATCATGCGGACGGAAATAAGTTTAAGGTTGCCGGTCTAGTAGACACGACTTTAAGCCAGGTATATAACGGGGTAGAAAAAGAAGTCGACAGCATCATACAAGCGGTGGACAGCACGGCCGGGGAAGTTATAAAATCGAATGGCCGAATTGTAGAAGCCATTTTCTCCTCCAATAGCGGCGGTGTGACGGCGGACTCATCGGAAGTATGGAGCAATCCGAATTCGACGTTCAGCAGCATGGTCAGCGACGGAGACAAGGCCGCGCAGGCTGGGTTGAAATCCTGGTACCAGGTGCTGCTTCCAACAGGAAAGACTGGATACGTCAGAGAAGATAACGTGAAGCTTACGGGAGGGACGACAACAGCGGGCTTGGCCAAAATGACGGTTACGGCCAACGCCACGAATGTGCGGCCAATTCCGATGATCCAAGCGGATGTGAGCCCGGTGGCACAAATGAATCCTGGCGATCAGGCAGTTGTCCTCAACGTAGTGGATGAATCCAGCTCGTATTCATGGATTCGAGGCCCGTACAGCTCGGATGAGCTGTTGAAATCGCTGAAAGGCAGGACGGCAAAGGATGTTCCTTCGCCGATCCTCAATTTGGAGATTACGCAAAGAGGGCCGTCCGGGCGGGCCACACAGATCAAAGCCAACGGACAAATCCTCGATGTGCGCTATCCGGATTTATTCCGATCTGCTTTCGGCGGGCTGCCCAGTACGTTGTTTGATATTGCAGCTACCGGTAGATATACTGTGCAGGGCGCTGGCGGAGCGATTTCCTCCGGAACGGCTAACTCTGGCACGTCAGTGCTGTCTTCAACGGGAGCAACGAATTGGAGCGGAGGCAGCATGGTTGTTATGGGAGCGGATGGAGCTGCCCGGGCGATTGATCAGAACAATCGATTCTTGTTCGTTGGACGCGGCAATGGTCATGGCCTGGGCTTATCCCAATGGGGAGCCAAGGGAATGGCCGATGCAGGGTATGATTATGCAGCCATATTGCAACACTATTATCAGAATGTCACTATCGTTAAGGAATGATTGGTTTATATGAATGTTGACTTGTATGATTTCGATTTGCCAGAAGAGCTTATTGCCCAGACCCCGCTTGCGGATCGCACCGCATCCCGGCTGTTGACTTTGAATAAATCAACCGGAGAGGTACAGCACCATATGTTTCCGGCAATATTGGATTATTTGCAGCCCGGAGATACTCTGGTACTCAACGATACGCGGGTAATTCCAGCTAGATTATTTGGTGTGAAGCAGGACACTGGAGCAAAAGCCGAAGTATTGCTGCTTAAGGACTTAGGCGCGGATCGATGGGAAGCGTTAGTCAAACCTGGAAAAAAGCTGAGAACCGGGGCCGTAATTATTTTCGGTGATGAACTGACGGCAACGATCGAGAGTGAGGGGGATATGGGAGAGCGCGTTCTTTCCTTTTCCTACGAGGGAATCTTCAATGAGATCCTGGATCGACTTGGTCAAATGCCCCTTCCTCCCTATATTAAAGAAAAATTAGCCGATCGCGAGCGTTATCAGACCGTGTATTCCAAGCATGAAGGCTCGGCTGCGGCACCTACGGCAGGCCTGCACTTTACGAAAGAGCTATTGGAGCAGGTTCGTTCTAAAGGAGCTGACATCGCTTTTGTTACGCTGCATGTGGGGCTGGGAACCTTTCGCCCGATGTCTGTGGAAAAGGTAGAGGATCATGTGATGCATGAGGAGTACTATATTCTCTCCGAGGAGACGGCAAAGCTGTTGAACGCAACGAAGAAGCGGGGAGGCCGGATCATTGCGGTAGGAACGACGTCTGCCCGCACATTGGAGACGGTAGCTGGGAAGTGCGGCGACGGCCCGATTACGGCGATGAGCGGCTGGACAGGCATTTTTATTTACCCGGGATATGCCTTTAAACTAGTTGATGCGCTGCTTACCAATTTTCACTTGCCGAAATCTACACTAGTCATGCTTGTTAGCGCACTTGCCGAACGGGAACAACTTTTGAACGCATACCGGGAAGCCGTTGAGCAGAAATACCGCTTCTTCAGCTTCGGGGATGCCATGTTTATTTATTAAGGTTGAAGAGGATGGTTGATGACATTGGCAGCAGCAATAACCTATGAACACATTAAGACGTGCAAGCAGTCCGGCGCTAGACTCGGACGAGTGCATACGCCGCATGGCGTCATCGAGACACCGATATTTATGCCGGTGGGCACGCAAGCTACGGTTAAGACGATGAGCCCAGAAGAACTAAAGGAAATGAATGCGCAAATTATTTTGAGCAATACGTATCATTTGTTTCTACGGCCTGGGCATGAAATCATTCGTGAAGCAGGCGGATTGCATCAGTTTATGAACTGGGATCGCCCCATCTTGACGGACAGCGGCGGCTTTCAGGTGTTCTCATTAAGTGAGATGCGGAAAATTACGGAGGAAGGCGTGCATTTCCGCTCGCACCTGAACGGAGACAAGCTGTTTTTGTCCCCGGAAGTAGCGATGGAAATTCAGAACGCTTTAGGCTCGGATATTATGATGGCCTTTGACGAATGCGCGCCTTACCCGGCTGAATACGATTACGTAAAGAAATCGCTTGAACGCACGAGCCGCTGGGCCGAAAGATGCTTAGAAAGCCATGCCCGTCCACAGGATCAAGGATTGTTCGGTATTGTTCAAGGCGGCATGTTCGAAGACCTGCGAAAACAGAGCGCGAAGGATTTGACTTCCCTGGATTTTCCGGGGTATGCTATTGGTGGACTGAGTGTAGGTGAGCCAAAGCATTTGATGTATGAGGTGCTCGACTATACTGTGCCTCTGCTGCCTGCGGACAAGCCCCGCTATTTAATGGGAGTTGGTTCGCCGGATGCATTGATTGAAGGCTCCATCCGAGGAGTCGATATGTTCGATTGCGTGCTGCCAACAAGGATCGCCCGCAATGGTACAACGATGACGAGTCAAGGCAGATTAGTGGTGCGTAACGCTCAATATGCTAAGGATTTTGGGCCGCTCGATCCGGAGTGTGGTTGCTATACTTGCCGCAACTACTCGCGAGCTTATTTGCGGCACTTGATCAAGAGTGACGAGACATTCGGTCTTCGGTTGACTACATATCACAACCTGTATTTCTTGATTGATCTGATGCGTCAAGTTCGTCAGGCGATTATGGATGACAGGCTGCTCGACTTCCGGGATGAGTTCTTCGAGCGGTATGGTCTGTTTGGCAACGACAAAGGATTCTAAGACTATCAAATTTTCATCGAAAGGGGGATATATATGTTCCACTATGCAGCAACGGCAGCTCCGGCTGCGGGGAATCCGCTCATTACTTTGGTTGTTCCGTTCGCGATCATGTTTATCGTGTTCTATTTTCTGTTGATTCGTCCTCAGAAGAAGAAGCAGCAATCACGCAACGCAATGCTGAGAGCGCTCCAGAAAGGGGACAAAATCGTCACGATTGGCGGACTTCACGGTACGATCGTATCGTTGACGGATGATACCGTCGTGCTTCTTGTGAACGATGCAACCAAGCTTACGTTTGAGCGCAGCGCAATTAGCCATAGCGTGAATCCGGTAGCTTCTTCCGAATCGAAATAATGGATAGGAAGAAGAGCCTAAAAGCAAGAAGAGCCTGATGCAGGCTCTTTTTTTTGTTTCCCCAGCCGGGTTACCCTCATTTTTTCTTGTGCAAATTAACCCCGAACATGCCACCGAGCGCACCAATCGCAATGGCCGGAAAGAGCAAAGTCAAATCGCTTAACCCAGGTGAGCTGTCTAATGCAAGCAAGCTGATGCATAAAATTAGAATTCCATAAAATAATCCAGTTAGTGAACCCTGGTACCAGCCCTTATGCCCTGCTCGCTTCCCTGAGGTAAGCCCACCGAATAACAGAGCTGCTGCATGAACGATGTAAATGGGCCATGTTAGATTATGTTCCTCCAGTGAGCCTGACTGAAGCAACAGGGATAAGACTAGAGCCCCGATCATCATCCATAAGAAAGCGTACCAAATGCCGGAAAGGGTAGGATGAGTGAGCCGAAGAGACGCCAAACGTCGGAAGAAATCCATCACTTGTTCCTCCTATATCATTTAATACCATCATTGTATGGTCAAGCTTGCAGGATTAGTACAGGTTTAAAAACCGTTCGAGGCATTGCTGTTCAGTGGCGGATCAATGTCAAAATTAACCGCGATTCAAGCAAAATGAGATTTGTATGGTTATCTGCTTAGAAGGTCAGAATATCTGTACGATGCTTTGTCCGATATGAACTAAATAGGATGGAGGGAACCATTTTGACGGCTCATCTTATTTCGCTTGTACTTCGAACGGTACTGATGTATTTTACAGCATTTGCTGTTATGCGCATTATGGGAAAAAGAGAGATTGGGGAGCTGTCGATTTTCGATTTGGTCATTTCCATCATGATTGCGGAAATCGCGGTATTCGCGATCGAGGATATGAATCGCCCGCTCTATGATGGGTTTGTTCCTATGATTACTTTGCTGCTTATACAAATCGCTATCGCAATGCTGTCATTGCGGAGCCGGGGCATACGCTTTTTGTTTGACGGCAAGCCGAGCGTAATTATTCAGAATGGGCAGATTAACCGGGAAGAAATGAAAAGACAGCGGTATAATCTTGACGATCTGTTGATGCAATTGCGAGCCAATAACATCGACAATGTAGCCGATGTGGAATTTGCCGTACTGGAGACCAGCGGCCAATTGAGCGTTATTCCAAGAAGCGAGGACAGCAGCGAAGGAAACAACCAAGACAGCAATTCGCCGCAGGCCAGCGATGCTAAGGTTATTTCGAAAATTAGATATGAAGAAATCCCATTGTCCTTAATCATGGATGGCAAGGTACAAGATCAAAATTTGGAGCAGATCGGAAAAACGAGATTTTGGTTAAAAAATCAAATTCAAGCTAGGGGAGTAAAGGATTTTAAGGAGATATTCTTTTGCTCCATCGATCATCAAGGCAAGCTGTACATTAATTTAATGCAGGATAAATAATTAGCGGAACCATCTTCGGAGCAGCGGAATCCGTCGGAGGTCATGAAGATCAATGAGTCCCATGATTCCTGATAATGCGATATACAATACCCCTGAAATTACAGTGGCGGCAATCAACTGAATTCCAGGCTGCGGGCTGATTGTAAGCTCATGATAAATATAAGCAGCAGCCCCTGCCATAATGATCATGCCACAAATGACTTTAAGGATATCCAAATAGGGAATATGATAACGCAGTGCCTTGGCCACGCTATAGCCATGGAGAAGAGTCACGATGACAATATTGGCAATGATGGCGATAATGGCGCCATAAATCCCCAAACTCGGATTGGAGGCTAAATAGAAAATAAGCGAGATTTTAACAATGGCTCCGATCAAAGTGTTAAGCAATGCTCGTCCGGGCTTATCTAGCGCTTGCAGAGCAGCCTGCAGAGGAGTTTGGACATAAAGGAATAGAGCGAACGGAGCCATGATTTTAAGCATTCCGGCGATATCCCCATTATCATAAATAAGCAAGCATAACGGTTCAGCCAGAACATACATAATCGCTGCGAAGGGCCCGCCCGTAACGAGAGCAAGCCGCAGCGACTGGTGCAGCCGCAGATGAATCGTTCGCATATCGCCGCGCGCTTGAGCCTCCGCTAGTGAAGGGACAAGTGAAACAGCAAGCGAGGATGTGAGCGCTCCGGGCAGCAGCAGCAAGGGAATGATCATTCCTTGAAGGGCTCCATACTGGGCTGTGGCAATTGCGGTAGTAATACCAGCAATAGCGAGGCTTTGCGCGGTGGTGATCGATTCCAGCAAATAAGAAAGCGATCCGACGAGCCGGCCTCCCGTAACCGGAATGGCTATTCGGAGAATGCGCTTCAGGTTGGCGGCAAACCCTCTACCTAAGTTTAATTCTTTGTCCGGGCTTGTCGTCGCGTTGACTTGCTGGCCTAAGAATGGAGATCTCGCCTCTTTACGTTTGGAGTGCCAATAATGCCACAAGATTACCGCCATACCGACCACTTCGCCAGCAGCCACTCCGAGCATCGCTCCGGCAGCTCCATAAGCAACGCCCATGGGAAGCATTAAGTACGAGAACCATAGTACACATACGATTCGGGCTAACGTTTCCAGGATTGATGAAGAAGCAGATGGGATCATATTCTGTTTGCCTTGGAAATACCCGCGAAAAACAGAGGAGATAGCTACGATCACGATCATCGGACTCATGGCGATGAAGGGATAATAAACCCGGGAATCCGGCAGGACATATCGGCTGATCCAAGACGCGCCGAACAGACTGGCGACCGTAAAGATTAATCCGGCAACTGTCGTAAAAATCAGGCTTGTTCTTAGTATTGCTGCCGACCGGCCAGGCTGGCCGGAAGATTCCGCCTCCGCGATTAGCTTAGCGACGGCAAGCGGAATGCCGCCGGTAATAATCGTTACAAGGACGATGAAGAATGGGTACCCGAGCTGATAGAGGCCGACCCCTTCGGCACCGATAATTCGGGGAAGAAGGATGCGGGGAATAAAGCCGAGAATGCGATTAATAATGCCAGCAGCGAGCAGGATCATCGTTCCTTGGATAAAGGTCTGTTTGTTCAAAATGATTCCCTCTTTCCCGGATTGAGCATTTTACTAAGACGACTTGTCTGATATATTTATGAATATGCTGTACCCGTCCGTATTCATACCTGCTAGTTTTATAGCAGTATCCAGAACGACAGAAGCAGGAATCATGAGATCGGGGTAGAATTAGTTTAAAGACAGCTTAGCTCGCAGGAAAGGGGCATCATGAAATGGATCAACAGGAATTCGCCGAGAAGCAGTTGAACGAAACGATTGAAACTCTATGCCGCAGCAAAGTAGAAGAATTTCGGCTTATCGGTTATGAACATGTAACCGTATCGGAAATATGGGACTGTGTCAGTCATAAATATGAGAAAGAAGGTTATCCGGAGCTTCACCAGTTGGTCAACGATATCCTTTCATTGAAATCTACCCAATTTATGAATTACATGACGTTATCCGCATTTCGTGGGTCCCGTTTCTAAGGAATCGGGATCTTTTTTTGGCTCTGAATGGGGCGCGTTAAAGAAACCGACAATATTTGATAAATTGACGCTCTTTTCCTGCATCGCTATAATAGGAATATTGAGAATTTGAAAGGGGAACGAAGTACGGGATGAAAAGACTCATCGCATTCATAACCGTCGTGGCCGTCACAACTGGAATTATGGTTTGGACAAGCCCTGGTCTGCTTCGAGATGTACATCTTGGCCTGGATCTGAAGGGTGGATTTGAGATTCTTTATGAAGCCGAGCCTTTCGATAGCGGGGCTAAGGTTACAAGGGAATCATTGTTAAAAACGGCTCAAAGCCTGGAGAAGCGCGCTAACCAGCTCGGTACAAGCGAGCCGGAAGTAACGACAGAGGGAACGAACCGGATTCGGTTGAAGCTTGCTGGCGTAACCGATGAGAATGAAGTTCGGAAGCTGATGAAGAAGCCATCAACTTTGACGTTCCGCAGTAAGGATGGAACGGAGAAGGCGCCTGAGGAGTTCAATAAGATTGAATTAGTCGGTACCGACTTTGTAGAGGGCGGAGCTTCCGTTCAATTTAATCAGCTGAATCAACCAGAAATTGCAATAAAGCTGAAGGATAAGGATAAGTTCTCCCAAATTACCGAACGGCTGCTAGGGAAGGAGCTAGCGATTTTTCTTGATGAGGAATTGTTGTCCGCTCCTGTAGTTCAGGCTGTATTAAGAGACGGAACGGCTTCGATTAGCGGAAGCTATACTCGGGACGAAGCGAATGACTTGCGGGATGAGATCAACCGCGGTGCCCTGCCGCTTAAATTAACCGAGAAGTATTCACAAAGCGTGGGAGCTACATTAGGGAAGCAGTCCCTTTTTCAGACGATTCAAGCAGGTTTGATTGCCTCCCTGTTTATATTGATATTTATGATTTGGATGTATCGCATTCCAGGCCTGCTGGCCAGTTTCGGCCTCATTTTGCATACCTGGCTGCTTATTTTAGTCTTTAATTTTGCAGACTTTACATTGACCCTGCCCGGCATTGCGGCTATCGTGCTTGGGGTAGGGATGGCCGTGGATGCCAACATCATTACCAATGAGCGAATCAGGGAAGAAATGCGGCTCGGAAAGAGCATCATGTCTGCGGTTAAAGCGGGTAGCAAGCACTCTTTCCGTACGATTATGGACTCGAACATCACGACGATCATCGTTGCGATCGTCATGTATATTTTTGGTACGGGAGCGGTCAGAGGCTTTGCCCTCGTCTTGATCGTCGAAATTGTGCTCAGTATCGCCACCAATATTTATTTCATTCGTTTCCTGCTGAACCTGCTGCTCAAGGCGGGTAAGCTGAAGAAGCCGAAATATTTCGGTGTAAAGGAGAGTGAAATTGGTGAGCTCTAAAAATAAGCTATTACATTTGGATTTTATACACATTAGCAGACGCTGTTACACATTCTCGATTATATTAACGATTATTGGAGTTATTTCGTTGGCCGTTTTCGGGCTTAACTATAGCGTTGATTTCAAAGCTGGATCAAATGTCGATATTGCGTTTACAAAACCCGTTACGTTGGAGCAGGTTGAGCCGGTTCTGGAGGAACTCGGCATTTTGGAAGGAACGAAGATTACTCCAGGGGCGGATCGTATGTCCATTCGCTTTAACGAGGTTCTGAATGAAGACCATGATCACCAATTGAAGAGCGAAATTATGAAGCTCGACAGTGAGGCGTCCATGGAGATTAACACGGTAGACCCAGAAATGGCCAAAGAGCTGGCGGCAAACGCGATGTGGGCTGTATTGCTGTCAAGTTTGGGGATTATCGTGTATGTAAGCATTCGCTTTGAATGGCGTTTTGCGGTCGCTGCAATTACTGCCTTGCTGCATGATGCTTTTATGGTGGTAACGATCTTTTCCATCTTCCGTCTAGAGGTTGATCTAACCTTCATCATAGCGGTTCTTACCATTATTGGTTATTCCATAAATGATACGATCGTTATTTTTGACCGAATTCGAGAAAACCTGCGGTTTGCCAAACATAAAACACGCCAGGATTTGATCGATATCGTAAACAAGAGTGTGTCCCAGACAATTATGCGGTCGCTGTATACCGCGTTAACCGTATTTATTGCAGCTCTATTCTTGCTCTTGCTGGGAGGAGCTTCGATCAAGATGTTCTCGCTGGCCATGGTAATTGGGCTTTTAATCGGGGCATACTCCTCGATCTTCATTGCCAGTCCGCTGTGGTTTGTGCTTAAGAGCAGGCAGAAAAACAAACCGGCCAAAGCGTCCTAAACGACGGTTTGCCATTTGCTTGGCAGGAGTGAAGCCGCGTCTCGATGATGGACGCGGCTTCGCCGTCTTCATGGTAATAACGGGTTCAGGAGGGTTATTATGATTCGCGAACAAGCTGTGCCATCTGATTCTGCCGCTTGGCTAGGCATTGTGAACAATGTCATTCTAGCTGTATTCAAAGGGGTGGTAGGTTTGCTCTTTGACAGCCGCGCATTGCTTGCTGACGCTTTATATTCAGCATCAGATGCAGCAGCGGGCATTGCTAAGAAGGTTCATTTGCCGCAAGCGTTCAACAAGCGGAGTGGGATACGGCCTATGACAAGCAGGAAAATTACGGCAGAACCGCTCATAGCGAGTTTATTTGCAGCTTTTCTGTTCATGGGTGCTTTGCAAATGGGAGTGAATTCAATTTCTGCAATGGTGAACGGGAATGTTCTCGCGCCAGGTTATATGTCCGGAGTAGCTATTGTTATATCGATTGCTTTGAGAGAAATCGTATTTCAAATACAGCATCGCCAGAATCGCAAGCATTCGGGGAGTACCTCTCTATCCTACATTGAAATGCAAAGGCATTCCTTATATACTTCTATTGTTGTTCTTTTGGGTGTCTTTGGGGCGATGACTGGCGAAGCATGGGATATCCCGCTGATGCTGTATATAGACCCGGCAGCCGCTCTGATTGTAGCTTGTCTTGTCTTTTGGAAAGGGTATCGGCTAATCTTTGGGGCCATATACAGCAAGCCAAAATCCAAGGCGCAGATGGAAGATAAGCTGCCATTCATTGAAACTGTACAAAGGGTTCACGGCGTCATTACTGTAGACGAAATGAAAATAAAAGACAGTGGCCATTATATTTCCGTCGCCGCAATGATCAGCGTAAATCCTCGAATTTCTGTTTTGGAGGCTAATCATATTGCGAATCGCGCCAAAATATTGCTTCTGAATCGCTTCTCTCAGATTAGCGATGTTAATATACAAGTTATGCCCTATGATCCGGGCTATCCTTACAAAAGTAATTATGAAGGATCAAATAATGATCTGCCTACATTGCTGCAATGAGGCAGAAGGATGAGAAAGAAGGTGCTGTCAGGTTGCTTCATCCGAAGTACCGTTGGGTTGGTTTACATAGTGAGGAGGATGTCGCTTCACAGCTTGCCGAGCAGCTTGAAATACCAAAAATATTAGCTTCCTTGCTCGTTAGTCGTGGCATTCAGGGTGTTCAGGAAGCGCAGCATTTTTTACAGGGGACGATGGATGATCTCCACGATCCTTTTTTGCTTAGCGGCATGCAGGAAGCAGTGGCTCGAATTAGGAGAGCGATCGAGCAAGACGAGCAAATTTTAATTTATGGCGACTATGATGCGGACGGCGTATCTTCTACAGCACTCATGATTTGCTTAATGCGTCATTTGAATGCCAGGTATGAGTACTATATCCCGCATCGATCGAAGGAAGGGTATGGACTTCATATTGCTGCCTTAGAGCCATTTGTGGAGCGTGGATTCACGCTAGTCATCACCGTAGATACAGGAATTAGTGCAGTAGAGCAAATCGCCTATGCGAACGCCGCAGGCATGGATGTCATCGTTACCGATCATCACGAACCACCGGAAATTCTTCCTGAGGCTTACGCGCTCGTCAATCCGAAATTATCTTCCTGTCCATACCCGTTTAAGGGGCTTGCGGGCGTAGGGGTAGCCTATAAATTAGCAACAGCCCTGCTTGGCAATGATACGCCTGCTTCGTGGACGGAGTTGGTTACGTTAGGGACGATAGCGGATTTGATGCCGCTTACAGATGAGAATCGAATTTTGGTTACGAACGGATTGAAGGCGATGTCCTATTCCAGTTTTCCGGGGATAACCGCTCTGATGGGGGCATCAGGCTATGCTAAAGGAGTGAAGGAAGAGGTTTCATCGAATCAAGTAGCATTCGGACTTGCCCCTCGTATTAATGCAAGCGGACGGATGAGCCATGCGAATCAGGCTGTTGCTCTGTTAACGACAGAAAATATGGAAGAGGCAGAGAAGATTGCCGAGGAATTGGATATCCTGAATAAAGAACGTCAATTGCTTGTCGACCGTATTGTTCAGGAGGCTGAGGCCCAGTTAGCGGCGAAAGAGGCTGAGGGCTCGATTCCTCATGTCATCGTATTGGCGGGAGAGGGATGGAATCCAGGGGTCATCGGGATTGTCGCTTCTAAAATATTGGATCGATATTATCGTCCCACCCTTGTCTTGGGCATAGATCCGGAAACGGGGGTATGCAAAGGCTCCGCCCGTTCTATTCCCGGGCTCGATATTTTTGAAGCTCTTACCCATTGCAAAGGCTTGCTGGAGCATTATGGAGGACACCCGTCGGCGGCAGGAATGACCCTGCAGCGCGACCAGCTTAACAATCTTGAAGAGCAGTTGAATCGGTTTGCAGAAGGTGTGCTTGGCGAGGAGCATTTTGTACCGATTATGCACACGGATTTAGAGTGCTCCTTGTCGGATATCTCGTTGCCGGTCATTGAACAGTTAGAAGGACTTGCCCCGTTCGGCATGGGGAATACTTGCCCTAGGCTGCTCATTCGCGGCGCCAAGCTAGTAGAATCACGACCATTGGGGAAGGAAGGCAAGCATATGAAGCTGCTGCTGAGCCAAAATGGAACCATGATGGAGGCTGTTGCATTCGGCAAAGGCGAGCTGTTATCCCATTTGACAGAAGAGGCGAGAGTCGATGTGGTTGCCGAAGCCAGCATCAATGAATGGAACGGTTCCCGAAAGCCGCAATTGATGGTTCAGGATCTTGCGGTTCCGCATATTCAGGTGTTCGATCATCGGGGATCCAGATATCCCGTCAACAAGTTGAATGAAATTAGAAGCGAGCTTACAGTGAAGCAATCGCTGGAGCAACGAATGATTGCCATCGTCACGATGGAAGATTCGAATGCAGCGAAAAATTATGAATTGAATGATACCCCTTGTTGGATATATGATAAGGACGTTGGCGTAATTCCTAGCAATACGGCAGCTCTAAAAAACGGACAAAGCAGGGATGATATAAAGATATTGTTCGTACTTGAAACTCCTGAGTCATCCGAAATATGGCATAAAATGATGAGCTCATTCTCATCGCTCGAAAGGGTGTATTTGTTCCATTCCACGAGGGAGAGACAGGAAGCGATTCTACCGCCTTCCAGAGAGCAATTTAAACAGATTTATGCGCTGTTGAAGCATCAGGTTACGGCTCCCACTCAGGAGGAAGAGCTTATTTCCAGCCTCATGCAGCGTACTCGACTATCTCGGAGGATGCTGGTCATGACGCTGGAGATATTTGAGGAGCTGGGATTCATATTCCGTCGTACCGGTACCGTAACAATGAATCAGGCACCAGCCAAACGAGCGCTCGATTCGTCGCGCCGTTATTTGGAGCTGGAAGGGCTGGCTGAAATGGAGCAGATTTTGCACCATGCTGGAATACCACAAATTACCCAGTGGCTAATGACAAATCAGCAAAATGTATCTTAGCATTCGCTATTTTATTTTATAAGTATGCTGTTGTTATGCGCTAACTACTAGGAGGAGATTGTATTGGATTTCAAAGAGTACATTCGCGTTATACCCGATTTTCCCCAACCAGGAATCAGCTTCAAGGATATCACGACATTGCTCAACAATGGAGAGAAGTACCGAGAAGCGATAAACGAGCTTAAGAACATGGTGTCCGATCTAAAGATCGACTTGATAGCCGGCCCGGAAGCGCGCGGTTTCGTCGTAGGTGCTCCTTTGGCTTATGCTCTTGGCGTAGGCTTCATCCCCATCCGTAAGAGCGGGAAATTGCCTTATCAAACGATCGAGGTCGGTTATGATCTGGAATATGGATCCGATCGGTTGGCTATGCATAGCGATGCTGTCAAACCAGGGCAGAACGTCTTGATTGCCGATGACTTATTGGCTACGGGGGGAACCATCTCCACTTCGGTTAAGTTAGTGCGCGAGCTAGGCGGCAATGTGGTAGGAACGGCATTCTTAATCGAATTGAGCGAGCTGAACGGCCGAGACAAATTGACAGGAATCGACGTGTTCTCGTTACTAACGTATTAAAAAAAGCGTAAATAAAAAGTGTAGAAAGGCAGCCTACTTTGGCTGCCTTTTTGTGCTTGATTTTTTGAAAATTGGAAAGATAATGGAATGTTTACGAAAATGATTATGGACGTTTCGCACTACGAATAATGCTATTTTTTAGTGTTTTCGCCTTATTTAGTTAGGAAATAGCAATAATTTCTTGACCTTGCTGTGGTATGAGACTAACAATAGGGGAGTACTCGCTAGTCAGGCATGCGGAAGTCTTGTAACTATTATACCTGAGGAGGGTTCCATTGAAGAAGCTATTATCGTATGTGCTCGTTATGGCCGTAGGAATGTCGCTTTGGGCGACAAGTTTGAATGCGTTTTCAGGAGAAGTGATTATAGGCAAAGGATCATATTCGACGGTACTTCCCCCAGGAGCAACAGATGCACCATCCAGTATATACAAAACCTCTAACGTTATTGGTAAAATGCCTACAAATGATTGGTGGAGCAACCTGGCATGGGATCCTCATTCCGAGGCTCAGTATCCGCATCCTCTGGCGATGAAAAATCAAGAGGATGGCATGCGCATTTACTATCCTGGTGCAAGAATATCGGCTCAGCCAGGATTTGTCGCTGGATGGATGAGTGATATTCATGATTTCACTGTAAGCCATTCTGCCACAGCCTCCTTCCCGGACGCTAAAGTCGATGGGTTCAGCGATTGGTTCGTGAAGGCGCTGTACCAGCAAGGCAGCAGTGCTATGAACGTATCCTACGGACATGGTTCGCCGTATGTATACTTTACTTTTACTGGAGGGGATCCGAAGCTGAATTTCTATACGCCGCCGACTGTATGGTCAGGTAATAGCAGCAGTTCTGTTCTCGGTGTCACAATTGAAGGTGCGCATTACGGTTTGTTTGGTGCAACAGGCAGCACATGGAGCGGTATTGGAAGCAATACGCTGACTAATCATCTAAACGGCAAAGACTATTTCTCCATTGCGGTTCTTCCGGATAACTCAGTAGATACCTTGAATAAATTTAAAGAATACGCTTATTCCCATATCACTGATACCAAAGCGGACTATTCCTACAACGAAGCTTCCAGTGAAGTAACGACCACTTTCACGGCTAGTACGGTAGCTAAAGAAGGCAATCAATCCGGGACGATCTTTGCTCTTTATCCGCATCAGTGGAAGAATTCTCCGGTATCGACGCTTCCATACACGTATCCTTCCGTACGCGGTCAAATGAAGACGGCGGAGGGGACGACTTTTCAAACAATCATGAAATATAACGGGGTTCTGCCTGCGCTTCCGGATCTTGGGGCATATGACAAAGACATTTTAAATCAATATGTAAACGAGGCGGCAGCCGAGCAGTATACAGGAGCAACGGATACGTATTGGACGGGAAAGCGCTTAGGCAAGCTTGCTGTACTGGCTCCTATTGCTGATCAGGTTGGCAACTCGGCCGCAGCCGCTCAATTCCGATCGGAAATTAGAGGTATTCTTGAGGACTGGTTAAAGGCGAGTAATTCCTCGGGAAATTTGAAAGCATCCAATGTTTTTTATTACAACGATAATTGGGGTACCATCATCGGTTATCCTGACAGCTACGGAACAGCCAATGAGCTGAATGATCATCATTTCCATTATGGGTATTTCATCAAGGCTGCAGCGGAGATTGCCAGAGCAGATAAGGATTGGGCTAGCGACGCTAGTTGGGGCGGGATGATTGAGCTGCTTATACGTGATATGGCCAATGTAGATCGCGGGGATTCCATGTTCCCATATCTTCGTAATTTTGATCCTTATGCCGGCCATTCGTGGGCTTCCGGGCATGCCAAGTTCGGGGACGGTAATAATAATGAATCATCGTCGGAAGCTATGAATGCTTGGGCAGGACTTATCTTGTGGGGAGAGGCCACAGGAAATAAAACGATTCGCGATGCGGGAATTTATCAATATGTAACGGAAATGAATGCGATTAATGAATACTGGTTTGATGTGCATAATACGAATTTCCCGGCAGGATTTACTAAAGAGACGGCTAGCATGGTTTGGGGAGGCAAGACAGTGGGCGATGCAACTTGGTGGACCGACAATCCAACGGAAGTTCATGGCATCAACTGGCTGCCAATCACATCCGTATCGCTTTATTTGACGCAATATCCTGAATATGCGGAGAGAAATTACAGTGCGCTTTTATCAGAGAGCGGTGGTAATTTTAGTCCTTGGGAAGATCTCGTGTATATGTACCGGTCGATTTCCGATCCTGCGGATGCCAAAGCTAAATTCAGTGCCCGCGTATCTCAACTAATTCCGGAGGCAGGGAACTCTAAGGCGAATGCGTATCACTGGATTCATAATTTAGATGCGTTAGGTCATGCGGATGCCACGGTTACGGCAGATTATCCGATCTATGCGGTGTTCAATAAGAATGGCGTGAAGACCTATGTAGTCTACAATATGACGAGCAGCGTGAAGACGGTTCGTTTCTCGGATGGGCATCATGTTACCGTACAGCCGAACAGCTTTAATGTCGGAAATGGCGGAGGTGAGGGCGGTGAAGGCCCAGATACGATGGCTCCAACAGCTCCTGTCGGCTTGAATGTCACGGGAAAAACAGCGACAACGGTCAGTTTAAACTGGGAGGCGTCAAGAGATAATGTTGGTGTGACGGGATATGAAGTATATAGCGGAAGCAGCCTAATAGCCGAGGTGTCGGAGACGACAGCAGTAGTTAGCGGGCTGGCACCGAATAAAGCTTATACTTTTTCGGTCAAGGCAAAGGACGCAGCAGGGAATATTTCTCTAGCCAGCAATAGTGTTGATGTTACGACAGCCCCATCTGATGAAGGTAGTGGGGAGATAGTTACGGATGAATATGCAGTTGATGTAAATCGGTATTCTGCTTCAGAGATCAGGATAGTCTTCATTCCTACAACGCCAGCGCTCTACGTTGATATTCATTACACCTTATCGGGAGGTCAGCAGCTTAATTACCGAATGGCGAATCATAACGGTATTTGGGAGCAGAGTATCGGAGGATTACAGGCTGGGGACGTAGTAGATTATTGGTTTACGTATGAGAAATCAGGGCCACAGTATGATTCTCCTCATTATACGTACACGAATTAACTAATCTGAAAAGGAAAGCATGCGAAGCTTGTAACAAAAGGTCGAGTCAGGAATGTAATTATTTCCTACTCGACCTTTCTTACTTGATATATTGATAAGCCTTCCTCGTGCCTTAATGAGCCTCCTTCTCGTTGGAAATGCCCAGCACATCGATCAGCTTAAAGAACAAGCTCATCAAAATACCGATGATGGTAGCTAGCGCCATACCTCTCAACTCCACATCTCCCATTTTTAGCGTTGCGCCGCTAAGACCGATGACGAGAACGATGGTAGCCAGCAGCATGTTCGTTGGCCGGGAGAAATCGACCTTCTGCTCTACGAATATGCGCAGTCCGGAAGCGGCGATAACTCCGAATAGCAGTAGAGATACTCCGCCCATAACCGGTGTAGGAATAAATGCGATCATCGCCGAAAATTTACCGGAGAACGAGAGCAGAATGGCAAAGATGGCTGCGCCGCCGATGACAAAGATCGAGTAAACCTTCGTCAGGGCCATAACGCCGATATTTTCTCCATAAGTCGTGTTCGGTGTCGATCCGACAAATCCGGATAACACGGTCGATATTCCGTTACCGAGCAAGGAGCGGTGCAAGCCGGGATCTTTGGACAGGTCTTTGCCCACGATGTTGCTTGTCACTAGCAAATGCCCGATATGCTCAACAATAACGACCAGCGCTACTGGAATGATCGTAATGATCGCGGATAGATTCCATTGCGGTGTTGTAACGGTTGGCATGGAAAGCCATGGGGCAGCTGCGATGGCCTCTGTATTAACCTTGCCTAGGGAATAAGCCAGGCCGTACCCGACGACGATGCCAATGAGGATGTGAATGATCTTCGGGAAGCCGCGGAACAAAACAGCCCCGAGAACCGTGACCCCGAGCGTAACGAGGGATAGCATAATATCCGTCGAATTCGGCGTCCAGGCTTGGGTCGGATCAGAATTGATCAAGCCAGCCATGCCGGCAGCAACCGGAATCAGCTCCAGCCCGATCAGCGCTACGATCGCCCCCATAGCTGCCGGAGGGAATACAACGTCGATCCAGCCTGTACCAGCAAACTTGATGAGAAGGGCGACAGCGATAAAAATCAAGCCCGTTACGATAAAAGCACCTAATGCGTAAGAATAGCCCGCACCCGGGTGAGTAGCCAAAACTACGCCGACCGGGGAAAGAAAAGCAAAGCTCGATCCGAGGTAAGCAGGAATTTTTGCTTTACAAATCAGGATATACAGCAGCGTTCCGATCCCGTTCATAAGCAGGATCATCGCCGGATCCACTTTGAATATATTCGGTACAAGAACGGTGCTGCCGAACATAGCAAAAAGGTGCTGCATACTTAGCAGAACACCAGGCCCGAAAGGAACTTTCTCATTAACTTGAATTTCGCGTTGCAAACAGGGTCACTCCTCTAAACGTTCGTATTTAGTTATCCTTACTAGGATAATGACATTGTCCGCATTTTTCAACATAAAATATTATACAGTTCTAAATTTTATTAAAAAAGACCCGGAATTCGCCGTCCGGCGAGCTTCGGGTCAAGACAAAGATATGAGAGCTACTTAAAATTATTCGCTTGCTGCTCGGCGAAATCGCCAAGGTAGGGTACTTTGAACCATTTTCCTTGCAGAGCCAAAAGCATGAGCACGATCCAGAGCACGAAAGATAGCGCGCCGACGAGAAAGGAGACGAACGGGCCGATAAAAGGGATCCAGGAGAAAAAGATGTTGACGACAGTCAGCAGGCCGAATACGATAATCGATTGCATGGCATGGAATTTAACAAATCGGCTTTGCTTCTCAATGACGAGAAAAATAATTCCCGTAATAAAGGTGAGCGCATAACATAGTAAACCGGCGACTTTCGGATCAAGGTTGGTGGATGAAGCGTCAATGTGCGGTTCGTTCATAAGTATAAAAAACCTCCTTAGTAACAATATGTATTTTGCTAAATAAAAAATATTCGCTATGAATGAAACTAATTCCTGTTTAATCTACAAAATTTTTAGAAAATATTTAATAAAACAACGTTATAGAAAAATGGGGAAGGAAATAAGTTTATATTTACTCTCCTAGCGCAATGGTTGACGTAAGTGGACGCAGGAGTCATAATTATAGGAAATCAAAATGGGGCAAAAAGTGCCCTTTTACGTGATGTAATACAGCCTTATTTTATATAGAAAGGAAACGAATCGGATTCAATGGGCATAGAGCGATTACTCGAAAAGGCGTCTTCTTACATTAAAGAACCGGATCTCAAGCGCATTCGGGAAGCATATGACTTCGCGGAACAAGCCCATCATGGACAGCTGAGGAAATCCGGTGAACCTTATATTCTGCATCCGCTCGCGGTTGCGGAAATTGTCGTGGGCATGCAAATGGATGTTCTTTCTATTATTGCGGCCTTGCTTCATGATGTCGTTGAAGATACGACCGTTTCCTTGAAGGAAATTCATGATCACTTCGGCAGCGATTGTGCCATGCTTGTTGACGGGCTAACCAAGCTGGAGCGCATTAAGTTTCAATCCAAGGAAGAACAGCAAAATGAAAACTATCGAAAAATGTTCATTGCCATGGCACAGGACATCCGGGTGATTGTCATTAAGCTCGCGGATCGCCTGCATAACATGCGGACGCTAAAATTTCAATCCGAGGAAAGTCAGCGCCGCATTGCCTATGAGACATTGGAGATTTTTTGTCCTATCGCCCATCGGCTTGGGATCTCGGCGATCAAGTGGGAGATGGAGGATATTTCCCTCCGTTACTTAAACCCGCAGCAATATTATCGGATTGCCAATCTGATGCACAAGAAGCGGGCTGAGCGGGAGGAATTCATTAAGAATGTCATCGCCAAAATTCAGGAGAAGCTGGATGAGATGGGCGTTGAAGCAGAGCTATCGGGTCGTCCGAAACACATCTACAGCGTCTACAAGAAGATGACGACGAAGAACAAGCAGTTTAATGAAATTTATGATTTGCTGGCTATTCGGATTATCGTAAACAATATTAAAGACTGTTACGCTACCTTGGGGATTATCCATACCCTTTGGAAGCCGATGCCTGGGCGGTTTAAGGACTATATCGCCATGCCGAAGGCCAATATGTATCAGTCTCTGCATACCACCGTTGTGGGCCCGACTGGAGAGCCTACTGAGGTTCAAATCCGTACGAAGGAAATGCACCGGACTGCGGAATACGGGATTGCCGCCCACTGGGCGTATAAAGAAGGAACGGACGCGGCCACGCCGGAGAACAAAATGACGTTCTTCCGTGAAATATTGGAGCTGCAGCATGAAGCCAAGGATGCTTCGGAGTTCGTAGAGTCGTTAAAGATGGACTTTTTCTCCGACCTTGTATTTGTCTTCACCCCATCGGGGGAAGTGATAGAGCTGCCGAAGGGCTCCGTACCGCTTGACTTTGCCTATCGTATTCATACCGAGGTGGGCAATCGGACGATCGGGGCTAAGGTGAATGGACGGATTGTTCCGCTGGATCATAAGCTTAAGACAGGCGATATTGTCGAGATTCTGACGTCGAAGCATTCTTATGGACCGAGTCAGGACTGGCTCAAGATCGCCCAGTCCTCCCATGCCCGCAGTAAAATCAAGCAGTGGTTTAAGAAGGAGAAGCGGGAAGAGAATGTGGAGAAGGGCCGCGATGCTATCGAGCGTGAATTGAAACGCGCAGGCCTTGATGCTCCGCAATTTATGACGGAGGATAAACTGCTTGAAGCTGCGAAGAAGTATGCCTTCAACGATGTTGAGGATATGCTGTCCGCCATCGGTTTCGGGGGGATCACGGCATCCCAAGTTGTGACCAAGCTGACGGAGAAGCTGCGCAAAGAGCAGGAAGAGGCAGAGCAAATCGAGTTGACCTCTGAAGTCAAGGAAGTTAAGGCTCCACCCGAGGTGCGAAGATCCCGGCCAACGAACGGGGTCGTTGTTAAAGGCATCGATAATTTGCTTGTTCGATTTGCCAGATGCTGCAATCCGGTGCCGGGAGACGATATCATCGGCTATATTACCCGGGGCCGCGGAGTTTCCGTTCACCGAAGCGATTGTCCGAACATTCCTACTGCGAACGACGGGGAAGAAGCAGCACGCGTCATCGAAGTGGAATGGGAAAGTGCGGTTGAAGCGAACTATAGCGTCGATATTGAAATTACTGGGCATGATCGCCGCAACTTCTTAAATGAGGTGCTGCAAGCCGTTTCGGAGAGCAAAACAAATATTTCTGCGGTTTCCGGACGTGCGGATAAGAATAAGATGGCGCTCATCCATATGACGATTCTCATTCGCAACACAGACCATCTTCATTCTGTCGTGGAGAAGATCAAACGAGTTCAGGATGTATATACAGTTCACCGCATTATGCAGTAATTCAGGTGCAGGGTTGGAAATAAAGGAGATATGAATCGATGAGAATTGTTGTGCAGCGCTGCAAGGAGGCGAAGGTTACGGTTGATGAATCCGTGATCGGTCAGATTGGGCCCGGCTTAATGCTGCTCGTCGGCATCACGCATGAGGACACCGAGAAAGAGGCGGCGTACCTGGCGGATAAAATCGCCGGACTGCGGATTTTTCAAGACGATGAAGGCAAGATGAACCGGAGCGTAACGGATATTGGTGGAGCAATATTGTCGGTGTCCCAGTTTACCTTGTACGGGGATTGCCGCAAGGGCAAGCGACCGAGCTTCGTTGCTGCAGCAAGGCCGGATGCAGCTGAGCCGCTGTACGAGCATTTTAACCGTTTGCTTCGCGATAAAGGCTTGGTGGTCGAGACGGGTGAATTCGGCGCAGATATGGACGTGCAACTGACGAATTGGGGCCCTGTAACTTTAATGCTGGAAAGCCATCAACCGCCAAAGGCGGAAACGCCGTAGCGTCAAGAACTAGAATACGATTTCTCTTTTCAGGGCATTCTGGAGAAGAGAGATCGTATTTTTTTTCCTAAAAATTGCACAGCCTCATATTTGATAAAGGAGTTCTTCTCATGCGACAGTCTCTAAAGGCTACTCAATGGAAATATCCTTCGCTTATTCCAGCGGGAGATCGAACTGAAGCTCGCATGCTGTCTCGCACAGCCAGGACTGAGGAGTACGAGTGGATTCAGCTGGAGTTTAAGCCGGGGCGGGAGCTAGTCCCCCGTTCCGGAAGCTAGAGCCAAATCGGCTCTCTTTTACATGGAGACGGCGAATTCGGGACGTTAGTGCCTTGTTATAAAGAATGCCGTTCCGGGTAATAACATGCGAGAACAAAAACACTGGAAGGAGAGGAATGCCATGAGTAAGGTAGCTTTTTTACTGGCTAACGACTTTGAGGATTCTGAAATGCAGGTTCCATATGACGAGGTGAAGAAGGCGGGACATGAAGCTGACATTATCGGCCTTAAAGAAGGGGAGACGTTGAAGGGGAAGCAAGGAAAAGCTGAATATCAGGCGGATAAAGCTATTACTGATGTCAAAGTGGCGGATTATGACGCCGTGGTCATTCCTGGCGGTTCATCTCCCGAAAATCTTCGCTTAAGCGAGGGGATACTGCAATTTGTTAAAGAGGCGAATGAGGCTCAAAAAACGATCGCTGCCATTTGCCATGGCCCGCAAATATTGATTAGTGCCGACCTATTGAAGGGCCGCACGATCACATGCTACCCTCCGCTAAAAGACGATGTGATCAATGCTGGAGCTGAATTCAAAGATCAGGAGGTTGTCGTCGAAGGCAACTATATTACTTCTCGAACACCCAAGGATGAACCAGCCTTTGTACGTGAAATTCTAAATGTGTTGTAATTGACGGGGAAGCCAGTTCTTTCCCGATCATTGGATGATAAGGAGAGATCGACATGGCCAAGCATATTCAAGCCTATTTTAGGAGTGAGGATCAGGCGGAGGGAGCAAGGACGAGCCTGCTCTCGTTTGAGACGGAGCAAGTCGAGGTGGGACGCCTGGAACAATCGATCGGAGGCGACAGCGGCATACTTGTTCCGTTCGTCCCTGTCAACAATAGTGCGACAGGAGGCACTTACGGCGCGGTAGGTTATCCCGGGGCGGCGGGAGGACAAGGTATCATTCCGGTCGTAGGGCCTGACGGTCCTATAACCGGCGAGGATGAAAATGAGGAACAAATCGAAAATAGAAGGAACAGGTATGAATCGGATTCTGTCGTTGACCTGAATGATTTTGGCGACGAGGATTATGACAGCTTGAAATATGTTCTGAGCGTTAAGGTTCAGGACAAGGATTACGATGCTGCTGTCCATAAACTGCGCTCTCAGGGTGCCTATGTAGCGCAGCTTGATGAAAAATAAGCGCGAAATAAATCGCTTTCGTTTATGTAATATAACTGTAATATTACTTTCATGTTCCTTTAACATAGCTTGTTTATAATAACAGCATGACCCCCTTTTAATATATACTTTTTGGACCTGCACCCCGTTGGTAGCAGGTCTTTTTCTTTGGAAGGCTTGACTTTGTGTGAGGGGTTCCTTAAAATCTAAAAATATACGTAATTTCTTTAATACTTTTATTCGATGACGGGAGAAAGTAATTCAGCCCCACATCCACAGAGAGGAATCCCGGTAGGAGGGTGTATGATTGTTTTGAGCTTGACTCGGAATCATATGCTGATCATGACTGGCTGGAAGGATTCTGGTGATGATTGAACGAAAGACTTCCCTGAGAACCGACGGCGAAATAGCAGCAGAGTAGCCGAGCGGCGTAGGCGGGCGTTAACCGCATAAAGCGAATACCGTTTTCTGGACGGGAATGAATGATCAAGAACTTTGTTCCCGGACAGCAGCTAACGGCAATCGGAATGTGGGTGGCACCACGGGTGATTTGGTAAATGATCTCTCGTCCCTGTTTGATTTATGAACAGGGACGGGAGTTTTTTATTTTCACAGCTTAATATGATGTTAGATGGAGGGATGGGACATGGCTTTTCAAAAACCGACAGGCACGCAGGATATACTGCCCGGTACTGTAGAAAAGTGGCAATTCATTGAAGAGAAAGCCAGAGATTTGTGCCGTCGATTCAATTACAAGGAAATTCGCACCCCGATCTTCGAACAGACAACATTGTTTGAACGCGGAGTCGGAGAAACGACGGATATTGTCGAAAAAGAAATGTACACATTCATCGACAAGGGGGATCGTAGCATGACGCTGCGGCCGGAAGGAACGGCGGGCGTCGTTCGCTCTTATGTCGAGAACAAGCTGTATGGCGAACCGGACGTAACCAAGCTGTATTATATCGGCCCTATGTTTCGTTATGAGCGCCCGCAGGCTGGTCGCCAGCGTCAGTTCCATCAATACGGCGTAGAAGTATTCGGCGCCTTTGATCCGGCGATAGATGCTGAGGTGGTAGCTCTTGGATACCAGTACTGCCGAGAGCTTGGCTTACAGGAAGTTAAGGTTGAGCTGAACTCCGTCGGCAATCCGGCAAGCCGCGCCGCCTACCGCGACAAGCTGCTCGGATTCCTCATGCCGATGAAAGATGAGCTGTGCAAGGATTGCCAGTCCCGGATTGAGCGCAATCCGATGCGTGTGCTCGATTGCAAGGTGGATCAGGACAAGTTTGCGGATGCCCCTTCCATTCTGGACAGCCTTGATGAAGAGTGCACCGCGCATTTTGCTGAAGTGCAGGAGTTGCTTACGGCGATGGGAATTGAGTATGTTATTAACCATCGTCTCGTGCGCGGCCTGGACTATTACACGCACACCGCGTTTGAATATAAAGCCCAAGGCATCGGAGCGATCGATACGATTGGGGGAGGAGGGCGCTATAACGGTCTTGTCGCTGATGTGGGCGGCCCTGACCAACCAGGCATTGGCTTTGCTATCGGCCTTGAGCGAATCGCGCTTATCCTGGAAAAGCAAGGGATTAGCGTCTCTGCGGAGAAACCGCTCGATGTCTATCTTGTCGCCCTAGGTGAAGCCGCTGATAAGGAAATTACGTCACTGTTGTTCAAGCTGCGTCAGGCCGGATTTACTGCTGAACGCGACTACCTAGGCCGCAAAATGAAGGCGCAAATGAAGTCCGCTGACCGAATGAAAGCTCGTTACACCGCCATCCTTGGCGATGATGAGCTGGAGCGGGGCGAAATCGCCCTTAAGTCGATGGAGACCGGCGAGCAGCGCACCGTCAAGCTCGCTGAGCTTGTGAACGAGCTGAAGTAGGCAGCAGTTGCCCTGCATCATGGTGAGCGAATCCCCGTAAGGGGAGAGCGTCTCCTTAGAAGAAAGCAGAAGTAAGAGCCGTAAGCCATGCTGTTAGCAGTAGAAGCTTTGCATCTTAGCAAGCGTATCTCCGCAGGAGAGAGCGCAACCCGCAAGAACCCATTGCCCTGCACCAGTGTGAGCGAATCCCCAAAGGGGACAGCGCCCACTAAGCTCGGTAGTACCGCCAATACGCACTCCCGTAGCAATTATAGCCCCAATCGCAGGAGCGCCGGCGTAAAGCGGGCCCGTCAGGGCGGCAAGCGGCTGATAGCACCATACCATGCCCAGGTGAGCCGAAAGCAGAAGAACTATGCAGCGTGTTTGCCAGGTAACCCGGGAGCGCCAAAAGTAAGACGTACCCGAAGGGGGAAAAGCGTTCCATACACCAACCCAGCGCATTCCCGAAGGGAACAGCGGCTGCAGGAGCACCTCTTCACCTCCTACGTTACTCCAGTTTGCGGGAGTCCCGAGGGCAGCGAGCCCTCGGGGGCCCTCCCTTACGGTAAGGGAGGGTTTGGGTGGGTTGGGAATATACTAAATGAAGGAGCCATAAATCCATGAATCGTACTCATCATTGCGGATCGCTTAGCGCCGCGCATATTGGAGAAACTGTAACCCTGAACGGCTGGGTGCAAACCCGCCGTGACCTCGGAGGCGTCCTGTTCATCGACCTCCGCGACCGCAGCGGTATCGTGCAGATCGTATTCAACCCTGCTTATTCCGGCCAAGCGCTGGATATTGCCGATAAAGTGCGCAGCGAATACGTCCTTGCCGTTCAAGGTAAAGTAGTACAGCGGGATCCCGAGACGGTGAACCCGAACCTGCCGACAGGGGAAATTGAGATTCAAATTACGGAAATCGAAGTGTTGAATGCGGCAAAAACACCTCCGTTCTTCATTGAAGACGGTGTAGAAGTAGACGAGTCCATCCGCTTGAAATATCGTTACCTGGATCTGCGTCGTCCAGAAATGCAAAAAACATTATTGCTTCGCTCCAAAGCGGCGAAAGTATTCCGCGACTTCCTCGACGGGGAAGGATTTATCGAAGTGGAAACCCCGATTCTGACGAAGAGCTCTCCGGAAGGTGCGCGTGATTATCTCGTACCAAGCCGGGTGCATGCGGGCGAGTTCTTCGCCCTGCCGCAATCGCCGCAGTTGTACAAGCAACTGTTGATGGTCAGCGGCGTAGAGCGATACTATCAAATCGCTCGCTGCTTCCGAGACGAGGATCTTCGTGCTGACCGCCAGCCTGAATTCACTCAGGTGGACATCGAGACCTCATTCCTGTCCCGTGACGAATTGCTGGACATGATGGAGAGACTCGTGGTACGTCTGTTCAAAGAAACAAAGGGAGTCGATATTCCTACACCATTCCAACGCTTGACCTATGCAGAAGCGATGGGCAAATACGGTTCCGACAAGCCTGACCTGCGTTTTGGCCTGGAATTGATCGAAGTTAACGACATCGTTTCTACTTGTGGCGTTAAAGTATTCTCTTCCGTCATCGAAAAGGGCGGCGAGGTTAAAGTGCTTAACGCTAAAGGCTGCGGCACATGGAGCCGCAAGGAAATCGATGATCTGGGGCCGTTTGCAGCTCGGTACGGAGCAAAGGGTCTTGCTTGGATTCAAGTGAAGGAAGGCGAATTCCGCGGACCGATCGTTAAGTTTTTCACCGAACAGGAAATTGAAGCGCTGAGAGAGCGTACAGGCGCAGAAGAAGGAGACCTCTTGCTCTTCTCCGCAGATACCAAGAAGGTCGTAGCTGATGTTCTCGGCAACCTTCGCCTTAAAATCGGTCGCGATCTCGGTCTTATCGACGATAATGTGTACAAATTCGCATGGGTTGTCGACTTCCCGCTGCTTGGTTGGGATGAGGATCAGAAGCGCTATGTCGCTGAGCATCATCCGTTTACGCGTCCTCGCGATGAGGATATCGCATTGTTCGATACAGATCCGGGCAAAATTCTAGCCCAAGCCTATGACCTTGTGCTCAATGGATACGAAGTGGGCGGCGGATCGATGCGGATTTACAAACGCGACGTTCAGGAAAAAATGTTCAAAGCAATCGGCTTGTCCCCAGAAGAAGCGCAGGAGAAATTCGGCTTCCTTCTAGACGCCTTTGACTACGGTACTCCTCCGCATGGCGGCGTAGCCTTCGGATTCGACCGTCTTGTCATGCTACTGGCTGGCCGCAACAATCTGCGCGAGACAATTGCATTTCCGAAGACGGCAAGCGCGACAGATCTGCTTATGAACGCACCATCCGAAGTCGACGCGCCTCAATTGGAGCAGCTTCATATTAAACTGGCTGTAAAACCGGCTGAAGATAAAAAACAATAATACTTTAGCAAGGAACGGGTACGGCTCCCTGATAGGAGGCCGTAGCCCGTTTCTGCTTCCATGAAGGAGGAGTGCGGGAAATATGCTTCATCAGTTTTCACGAACAGAGCTGGCCATCGGGGCAGAAGGTCTGGAAGCATTAAAGAACAGCACGGTCGCAGTACTAGGGATCGGCGGGGTTGGAGCGATTGCTGTAGAGGCTCTCGCTCGGACGGGAGTCGGACGGATTATCCTTATCGATAAAGACGTCGTTGATATTACGAACCTTAACCGTCAAATCCATGCATTAACGACAACGATTGGTCAGAAAAAAGCGGATTTGATGTGCGAACGGGTAAAATTAATTAACCCGGAATGCGAGACGATTGCACTCAACATGTTCTATACGGAAGAAACCTATGAGCAGTTGTTCCAGTATGATATCGATTACGTGCTGGATGCCTCGGATACCATTATGTACAAAATCCATCTCATTAAAGAATGCCTGAATCGGAAAATTCCGCTCTTGTCCAGTATGGGCGCTGCTAACAAGATGGATCCGACCCGGTTCCAGGTGGCGGATATTTCAAAAACATCGGTTGACCCGATGGCCCGTGTCATTCGCACAAAGCTGCGTAAAGACGGTATCAAGAAAGGGGTTAAGGTGGTATTCTCCACCGAAGAACCGGTCAAGCCTCGGGAGGATGTAACCAAGAAAATTGCTCCGGAAGGCGCTAAAATCCGTAAAGCGAAGCAGCCGCCGGCCAGCAACTCATACGTTCCACCTGTGGTTGGACTCATTATGGTCAGCGTAGCTGTCCGGGAATTGCTTGAGAATAACGGGATTAAAATATAAATTAGCGATTGCAAAAAGCGATCCTGCCTTTTGAAGTGAAGGCAGTCGCTTTTTGTGTTTCTTGGTGGTATAATGTAACTCCTTTTGACTTCTGGAATGAAGATGATCTGACGTATTCTCCAGGACACAATTGGAAGACTAACCTTAGGAGGTAACTGAAATGAATAATTTTCAAAGTGCCTATCAAGAAGAGAAGGAGCGGCTTGACCGTACCTTGCAGGAGATCGATCACCAATTGTCAGCTCTGCGGGCGATACCTGTATACACAGGACATGATTTCACAGAGCAGGTACTGGAGGCTGGCCGGGAAGGCCAGCGCCAGCAGCTGGAGAAGTCATTGCGCGAACCTTACTTCGGCAGACTGGATTTTGAGGAACAGGGACGCGAGCTTGCCTCGCTCTATATCGGCAAAGTAGGCGTAGGCGATCCTTCCGGCAAGCAGCCGATCGTTATGGACTGGCGAGCGCCGGCAGCCAGCTTGTTCTATTCGTTCACCGGTGGAGATTTGGCATCCTATGAAGCGCCGGAGGGCATTATTGAGGGACTTGTCTATTTAAAAAGAAATATTGTCATTCGCCAGCAGATTCTGGATCGTGTCGTCGATACGTACAACCGGGAGGACGAGGGACCAGCAGTTTCGGATGAATTCCTTGTCTACCGGCTGGGCGAGAATAAGGATAATCGGCTGCGGGACATTGTGTCTACGATCCAGGCGGAGCAGGATCAAATCATCAGGGCAGCTAGGAATACGGCGCTCATTATCCAAGGCGTAGCGGGCAGCGGAAAGACGACGGTAGCGCTGCATCGCTTGGCCTTTTTGCTGTATCAATATAAGGAGCAGATAGCCGCTGAACGCATGATTATTTTTGCACCGAACCATATGTTCATTGATTATATTTCTGAGGTGCTTCCGGAGCTTGGTGTAGGCGACATTCTGCAAAGCACATTTGCAGAATGGGCCATGGGCGTACTTGAGCTGAAGCATCCCCTGGCCGCTAGTCAAGGCGACCTCCATCGCTGGTTCGATGCAGACCGGACAGAGCGCATGCCGGAAACCCTGTTGCCTGCCCGATTCAAGGGCTCGATTCAATTCAAAGCACTGATCGACGCCTACCTTGATAATATGGAATCGTTATGTGTTCCCAAGGTGGATTTCGAGCCCTGGGACGGAGCAAATCTTTCCTATGCGGAAATTCTGGCATGGTTTGAAGGAGAGTATAAGCATTATCCCGTTGCAAAGCGCAAGGAACGGGTTCTTGCTCGAATTCACCGCTGGATCGAGATGGAGCTGAAAAAGTCCTCGTCTACTGCGACTATCAAGGAACGGAAGAAGAAAGCGCAGCAGCGCGAGAAAGCCTATGCTAAGAAGTGGCCCGAGCTTACGCCGTTATCGCTTTATGAGGAGCTTTTTCAGACTAAAAAAAAGGGCAGCCTGGGACTGCCCGACATGTCTCCTGATATTCCCCAGGACGTTTGGAATGAAACGCGGAGCAATTTGAAAGAGGCTATCGTTAAAGAGGAGGATCTCGCACCACTGCTGTATTTATACACGTGTATTCACGAAATCGAGGGCAGGCTGATCTTCGACCATGTCGTGATCGACGAAGCTCAGGATTTCTCGCCCTTTCAGGTCGCCGTACTTGACCAGTTTGTTAAAGGGCATTCCTTCACGATTTTGGGTGATTTGTCGCAAGGCATTCATTATTACAAAGGGGTGCGCGATTGGTGCGAAATGCAGGAACTGTTCCGCTCGGAGGATACGGCTTACTTTGCCCTGACGCGCAGCTACCGCTCGACCATGGAAATTATATCGTTTGGCAATGAAATATTGGCTCAGGGAGTAGGGACGGAGCTGCTGGCTGTGCCCGTATTCCGCAGCGGAGAGCCGGTAAAGCTGTTATCTGCGGGAGGAACGGAGCGGATTGCCGCCATTAAAGAGGTGCTGAAGGCCTTGCTCAAGGGAAGCTACCGGACGATGGCGCTGCTAACGAGGACACTGCAGGATGCCTCTGAGCTTCATAAATGGCTCGTTCAGGAAGGGCTCGACATCAATTTGATCGATGGAAATAGCCAGCAATATGCGGGCGGGGTATCGGTTCTCCCGGTATATTTGTCTAAAGGGCTTGAGTTCGACGCTGTTATCGTTACGGATGTCGACAGGGAGCATTACTCTAGCGAGGATGCCAAGCTGCTTTACGTCGGCTGTACTCGGGCTTTGCACGAGCTCTGGCTGTTGCATGGAGAGAAGCTGCCAGATTATGTGCTCCCGGATGATACAGAGATGGTCATGAACATGACTCGTCCTCTCCTGTAAATTCAGAAAAAAAATGAACCGGGTTGGGGACACGGCAGTCATAAAGGAAATTAATCAATCCAAGTCTCGTAGGGAACAACATAAGGAGCTGCTCATTAGAAAAATTCTAATAGGGCAGCTCCCGTTTTATTATATGGATATTTATTAGTTAGCATGAGGGCAATGTTTCCTTCTGGGCGGTTCGCATTTTGGTCAGTATTTTGCGAATGCTCTCGTCTGAGAGATAGTACATCTCGGCTAAATCTCTAACCGATAGGCCTGAACAATACTTACGAAATATTTCCTGATTCCGATTGGCAATCGATGTGCGGGAACCGCTTAACTCTCCCCAGGAAGCACGATTTTGCTCCGGTTTGGGGATATAGAGAAGCTCACCTTGAATATGGCGCTGCAATTCCTTCAGCAATCGGGGGGGAAGCACATCCTTCCCATTTTTGTAGCTCACGGTCATGTTCCTCCTTGTTTCGATGTGCTCGATCTAGTTCAAGAACGAAATAAGTCACCATGATCGTAATCCCCCTTTCGCAACAGTTTGATTTAATCGTTATGGCCAATTATAAATAGCTGGCTATATCTTAACATATTTTCACAGCAACGAAAATAGAGGGGCTTTAAAGCCCCCCTTGCTTGAGGTTTCCGCTTACGCGGAAACCACCTCACTCACTGAATACACATTCATCAGCCCCCTTTCCAGTGATTCGTCGGCCCGACACCTATATTAACTCATATTCAGCGCGGGGAAGGAAGTGAAAGAATGATTATAAATGTTTTATACCCTTATATGGTAAAATGGACATTAGGTTCGTAGAGTAATATCATAGATAAGCTAACATATGAATATTGAGTCATTATGAGTCATAAGGAAGTGAACTGCATGGATTTGTTCTCTTACCAGCAAAGCTCGAGCCCTGTCGGCAGGCTGCTTGCCGACCGAATGAGGCCGACGACACTGGATGAATATATCGGACAGGAAGACATCGTGGGGCCGGGCAAACTGCTGCGCAGGGCAATCGAAGCGGATCAGGTCTCTTCGATTCTGTTGTACGGGCCTCCCGGCTGCGGAAAAACGACGCTTGCCCACATTATTTCCAATCATACGCAAGGGGAGTTTGTCAGGCTGAATGCCGTTGATGCTTCCGTCAAAGATGTGCGGGAGGTCATCGAGAAGGCGCATAATGATAAGTCTTTTTATGGAACCAAAACAATTCTGTTCCTGGACGAGGTGCACAGATTCAACAGCTCGAGGCAGGATGCCCTGCTGCCGGCCGTAGAGAAGGGCACGATTACCTTTATCGGGGCGACGACAGAGAACCCGTTCCATTATGTGAACGGGGCTTTGATGAGCCGTTCCACCCTGTTCCAGCTTCAGCCCTTGACGAAAGAGCATTCGCTGATTGCGATGAAGCGGGCTTTGGCGGATAAGGAGAAGGGGCTGGGCTTTATGCATCTAGAGGTGGACGAGGAGGCGCTGCTCCATATCGCGGCGATGGCGAACGGGGATATTCGCCGTGCGCTCAACGCGCTGGAGCTGGCGGCGATGACGACGCCGCCTCGGGGGGATGGCGGTGTTCACATTACCCTGGAAGTGGCGGAGGAATCGATCCGGCGCCCGCTTGTCAAAGCGGACGAATCGACGCAATACGACGTGCTGTCCGCTTTTCATAAGAGCATTCGAGGCTCAAGCGATGCGGCATTGTTCTGGTTTCTCTACGCTGTTGAGAAGCTGGGAATGGATCCAATGACGTTTATCCGGCGGCTGATTGCCGCGAGCAGCGAGGATATCGGCCTGGCTAATCCCCAGGCGATGGTTCAGGCGGTCAGCGCATTAGATGCCTATCGGCACAACGGCTGGCCGGAGGCGAAGCTGAACATTGCCCAGGCGATTCTATTTGCGGTAGAGAGCCCGAAGTCCAACGCTGTGACCACAGCGATCTCCAAAGCGATGACCGCCATCGAGGATGTGAGATCGGCAGAGGTGCCTTTGCATTTGCGGGATACCCATTACAAGGGAGCCGAAAAGCTTGGACATATCGGCTATAAATATCCGCATGATTATCCAGGGCACTATGTGAAGCAGGATTATTTGCCGCCGAATTTAGCGAAGCGGAAGTTCTACGAGGCGACGGAGCAGGGGAATGAAAGCAAAATCCGCTATAATCAGCAAATTCGCCGTGCGAAGGACATGGAATAGAGTGGGGATATAATCCAAATTAGGGAGAGCCTAACCACATTGCCAATGGGAAAGGGTGTTTGCGGTACTGCTGCAATAAAACGATCTACTATGCTGGTCGATGATGTCGAGCAGTTTCCCGGCCATATCGCCTGTGATGCCGCCTCCCAGTTGGAAATCGTAATACCGCTGATCAAGAAGCCCTCTTCATCCACCTTTATACAAGTTGGTCGAAGAGGGCTTCATTTTTGTACTTATGAAGCACTAGATGCGTGCTGTCCCCAATTCGGGCACAGGCAATTTCTCTGGTGCTTCGATTGTGCCGCCACCCAAACAATCGTCTCCATCGTAGAAGACAACCGCCTGGCCAGGGGTAATCGCCTTTTGTGGCTGGTCGAAGGCAACAAATATCGTGCCGTCTTCCCTAGGAGTCAGCGTAACCCCCTGATCCTGCTGGCGATACCGAAATTTAGCTGTGCATTTGAACGGTTTGTCCGGCAGCTTGTCCATCCCTGCAATCCAGTTTACACCGGAGGCGATTAATCCGGTCGAATACAGACTAGGATGTTTGTCGCCCTGCACGACGTAAAGAAGGTTACGCTCCAAATCTTTCTCGGCTACGAACCAAGGCTCACCGCTGCCTGATCCTCCGATGCCGAGGCCTTGCCGCTGTCCCAGCGTATAGTACATCAGGCCGTCATGGCGACCTTTGACCTCACCCGTCGTAATATCGACCATGTCGCCGGATTGGGCAGGCAAGTACTGGCTAAGAAATTCACGGAAGTTACGCTCGCCAATGAAACAGACTCCTGTGCTGTCTTTTTTCTTAGCCGTGTAAAGTCCCGCTTCTTCAGCAATGCGGCGTACCTCGGATTTGGGCAGATGGCCGATCGGGAACATCGCTTTGGAAAGCTGCTCCTGATTTAATGCATTCAGGAAATAAGTTTGATCTTTGTTGCTGTCCACGCCGCGCAGCAGCTTGTACATGCCGTCTTCTTGCACAACACGTGCATAGTGGCCAGTAGCCACATAATCGGCGCCTAAATCCATCGCTTTATTCAGGAATTCGCCGAACTTGATTTCGCGGTTGCACATCACATCCGGATTCGGAGTGCGGCCGCGCTTATATTCTTCGAGAAAATAGGCAAATACTTTATCATAGTACTCCTTCTCGAAATTAACAGTATAGTACGGGATATCGATTTGTTCGCAGACGCGCCTTACATCTTCGGCGTCATCCTCTGCCGTACAGTGGCCGAACTCATCGGTATCATCCCAGTTTTTCATGAAAATGCCGATGACATCATATCCTTGTTGCTTGAGCAACAGCGCCGTTACCGAGGAATCGACGCCTCCGGACATGCCGACGACAATTCTTGTTTCGCTGTTTGATCCAGACATCTTTATCACTCCTTTGGCGGTTTCCCTGTCGATATTTTATCATAAGCAGCTGGCTTGAGCGAAGTCGCTCCCTTGTTAAGGCCATGTAAACAATTTACCGAGGCCGGGGCTGTTTTAATTTCCAAAAGACATGGGATGTGTTACGATAAACATAGGTTAATGATAGGAATAGGGCGTTTTACGATGACATGCCCTTCCATACGGACAAAGATCCCTGTCATGCCTTTATTGATCAAAGTTCAATTATATAAATATTACTTGAAAATTGAAAGAGGTGGCTTCTTTGAAGATTTCCACAAAAGGACGCTATGGCTTAACGATCATGATGGAGCTCGCTGCAAAGTTCGGTGAGGGCCCTACCTCCTTGAAGAGCATCGCTGAGAAAAATCAGCTGTCTGAGCACTATTTAGAGCAATTAATTGCCCCACTGCGCAACGCAGGGCTTGTGAAGAGCGTACGCGGTGCTTATGGGGGTTATATATTAGCGCGTGCTGCGGAAGAGATTACGGCAGGGGATATTATCCGCGTATTGGAGGGGCCGATTTCACCGGTAGACTTCACAGAAGAGGATGACCCGGCCAAGCGGGATCTATGGCTGCGCATTCGCGACGGCATTGCCGAGGTGCTGGATTCGACGACGCTCGAAAATTTGATCAACTTTGAAGAGCAGGGCGCGGATCAGAATTACATGTTCTATATTTAACAGGGAACACGAAATCTCCCCTTTTAAAGGGATGTAGGGCTGTTCTTATAAAGAGTTGCCCGCACTTTACCCGCAGTCAGCTGTTAAAGGCCGACAAAATGCCCATTAACCTATTCGGTTGGTGGGCTTACTTTCTATACTAACTCCAATCGCGCTATCATAACTAGCTCAAAATATATATGCTTCAAGTTGCTTGTTATTTATACAAACATACATATTTTATTTTAGTTACTTAGGAGGAATCATGAAGAAAGTATTGAGTGTGTTTACCTTAATAATTAGTATTTTTATGATTAATCCAAATGAAGCATCTGCGGAGGAAATCGACTTAACAAGTGGGAAATATAAAATTTTCTATAACTTTATACCGGCAGAGAACAATAATCCTTCTGTAATGAAAGTTCGACGAGTAGATTTTACTACGGGGGCTGTTAAAACAGATGAAATTCCGTTTCCCGAGGATAATTTCTTTATTTCCTATCAAAGCAAATCAAAACAAAATCTCCTTGTCCATGGATCGACTTTGGATAGGAAGACCTTGTTAACTTATGACTTCAAGAAACAAAAAATAAATGTTTTGAGAGAGCTGGGGCTCTCTGAAGGAACTATAGATGCAGTTTATCCGGATAGCAAAATGTATGTTGTGAAGAAATCTGAAAAAGAATACGAGATCTACTCTTTAACCTCGCATCGATTATATTCTACAGTCCAATCCCAACCTAAACTGTATGATGACAGGAATCCGGAATTAAACAATGTCCCGCTGTACTTACCTGAACCCGAAGTGGGCGATTTGGTTTATGATGGAGAGCCTAGATTACAAGATTATAATGGTCAGTATATGTACCGCTATACAGGCGGAAATCCAGTGGCTATAAAGCCTAATGGTAAGGTTGTCACATTAACGGGTACTAAAAATCAGAAATTGTATATGCCTGGTTATGTGTATAAAAAGTATGTTGGAAATGTTATTTATAAGAGAAGTATCACGCCGGATCGAAAGGTAGTAACGGAGTTGATTTATCCCGACGGTACTAGAAAAACCTTATATAGTAATAGTGGTAAAGGCGGAAGCTTTTTAGATCAATTCAGCCCAAATCATAAATTGATGATTTCCTTTGTTACAACAGGTGATTATACAGCGGAATATCGGGTATATGAAGTTAGCACTGGAAAATTAATCAACACGTTCGATGTTTCAAACGTTAGAGTATTTAGCAATTCCGACTTGAGAGCAATATGGACGGATAACGAAGACAATCATTTCAGATTATTCCACTATAGTCCATTGCGAAACCTGAATGCATACAGCGACGTTGAAATACAAATGGCAAGCTCCATACTTGGATATCATTACAGTAATAGTTACTTGTTGACATTTGATACTTCCAGACTATTAACGAACCAAGATCCTTTTCCAATTATGTATAATGGGGAATACGTTAAATATACAGGACAGGGTTCTTTTAGAGTCATGGATGGCATTGTTTACACACCTGTGAAGGATCTAATGACTGCACTGGAAGGTAAGGTGTCTTATAATAAAAAGGAAATTACAGTTTCACGAAACGGAAACTCGTACCAATTAGATTCATCAAAAATGATTATGTGGGATAACCAAGTGTTTTTTCCTCTAAAAGAAATTGCTTCTGCTTTAAAGTTGAAAGTGACTGGAAGAGCTCTAGATCACGGATCTGCTTATAACAGTTTTGCTGAATTTGAACTATCTGAGTACTAAGTTTGATTTTACAAGTCCATTCAAAAAGGGCCGAGAATTATTCTCGACCCTTTTTTTGTAGGGATGATCTTGTTTTGAGCTATAGGCGATAACCATTTTCTATGATCCATGGCAGTCGTCCAATCTTTTGGTTGATTCGCACAATAAACTGTTGGTGATCAACTATGGAGGTGATTGTATGCAAAGGCATATTAAGAAAAAGTGTGTTCATCCAGTGAAGAAATTTAAAAAATGTTTCCCAAAAAGAATCGTTAAAGTGAAACGAAAAATTGTTATCAATGCCCCGCAAGGTCTTCCAGGGGCACAAGGGCCTCAAGGATCTCAAGGCCCTCCGGGACCGGCAGGCATTCAGGGCCCTCCAGGGATACCTGGGCCACAGGGCATACCCGGCCCTCCAGGGGGGATTGGAGTACAAGGTATTCCAGGGCCACAGGGAGAGAGAGGGCCGCAAGGCGAAGCTGGCCCTGTAGGCCCTCCAGGGCCAGTTGGCGCAACAGGGCCAGTTGGCGCAACAGGGTCAGTAGGCCCAGCGGGCCCTGCAGGCGTGACCGGCCCGGTAGGCCCAGCAGGGCCCGCAGGTGCGACAGGTCCCGCCGGCCCAACGGGTCCTCCAGGGGCAGGAATCAGCGACTTCCTAAGCATTTTTCGATTCGATCCGGGCACGGGAACAGATACGGTACCTGGTAACTCGCCTGTAGTGTTTAACGGAACGTTTGCAAATGTCGGCGGAGCCTTTACGTTCACTGCACCGTCCGGTACGATTACGATCAATGAGACTGGAACCTACTTGATTAGCTTTACGGTGCATAATCAAGGGAATGCCGATTTTAACTTAACGGTCAATGGAACCCCAGTAACACCCGTACCTTTTACAGGTAATGGGGGCGGCCCGACTTCAGCTGAAGTCATTATTACAGTAACTACCGTTCCAACAACGATTCAGCTTGTGAATGCCAATGCAACGCCAGCCCAGCTTCATAACTTGACGAATGCGACGCTCACTATATTAAAGCTAACTTCCTAAAAGAATAAATAAGGTTGTATCAATGTTGGTTATATATTATATGGAGGAAACTCCAATTAGACTGTGTGAATACGGCATATTATCTGACCATTTTAGCAGTGTGCCGTCAAGTCTTTTCACATTATTCTATCCGATAAGAACGATGTTGCTTCGCCTGCTGTTTCGGGCGAGGCTTTTCTATTTTATCGATGGGAATGATGCGAGTAACATGTGCGATTTCTTCCAGCAGCAACCAAAATGCGCCTTCAACCGTGCGAAGCTGCACCTTCTTCGGATCAGCTCCCCATTTGGGCAGGCCGCGCATCGTATCTCCGGACTCCAATATTATGACGACTTCCTGCTCCAGCGTAACCGCCATTTTTAGTTCGTGCATCATTCTCACGCTCCTTGGGATTTATATTCTTATCATCGGTATGTTGGTCTAGAAAATAAAGAGAAAATCAACATAAGTTATACATTTGCTGGACACATGGTTAGTCCGGCGTTATGATGGGAATGTTTCCGGGGAATAATACAGTAAAACGCATGAATTTAGGTTGTTTTCACAACCTTTCAAAGATAGGTGATTCTGATGAGAAAAGTATATTTGGATCATGCGGCCTCGACTCCGATGCATCCGGAGGTTGCCGAGGCTATGATGACGATTATGACTGAAAAGTTCGGGAACGCGTCAAGCGTCCATTCCTTTGGCCGAGAAGCGAAGCGGATGGTGAACGGGGCGCGTGATCGACTCGCCGCTTCCCTAGGCTGCAAGCCGGAGGAGCTTGTATTTACGGGAGGCGGCACAGAGAGCGATAATCTGGCGATATTCGGTACGATGCAGGCTAAAAAATCGCAAGGCAAGCACATTGTTACGACAGCAATAGAACACCATGCGGTGCTGCATTCTTGTCAGCAATTGGAGAGGGCAGGGTTTGAGGTAACATATCTTCCGGTGGATCGAACTGGTCGTGTCCATCCGGAGCAGGTCGCCGAGGCGCTCCGTCCGGATACCATTTTGGTCAGTATTATGTATGGCAATAATGAGGTCGGCACGCTGCAGCCGATCGTGGAAATTGGAGAAATAATTCGCAGCAGAAACGCTGAAACTGCATTTCATGTAGATGCTGTACAGGCTTTTGGGGCAGTTCCAATTCATTGCAATGAACTCCCGATTGATCTCATTAGCTTTTCCTCACATAAAATTAATGGACCACAAGGCGTAGGGGCGCTGTATATTCGTAAACAATTAATGATCGAGCCAATCATCTATGGCGGGCTGCAGGAGAAGAAGAGACGGGCAGGTACGGAAAATATGGCTGGAATTATCGGGTTTTCCAAAGCCGCAGAGCTTGCAGCAGCTGGTTTGTCCCAAAGGCGGGAGCATGATTTGGAGATGCGCTCCACCTTGTTAGCCAGTCTTGCGCGAACGGTTGGCCGCGATCAATTTCATGTTAATGGAAATGAAGAATTTTACTTGCCGCATATTGTAAATATCAGCTTCCCGGAAATGCAGACGGAGACGATGTTGATGAATCTCGATATGGAGGGAATAGCCGTAGCCAGCGGCTCTGCCTGCACCTCGGGATCGCTTGAGCCATCCCATGTGCTCGAAGCCATGAATCTTCCACAAAATCTTTTGCGTTCCGCGATTCGATTTAGCTTTGGTTTGGGTAATACTAGTGAAGAAATCAAGTATACCGCCGAAAAAGTTGGAACCATCCTAACCCGTCTTCGTAAAAAAATATAATGGGCTTTCGCTTGTAGACTATAAGGAAAGGAGGATGTGTTCGCTTTTTCACAATGAGCCGCAATAAGCCCAGCGAGGAGGGACCTGAACGTTATGAGACTCCAAGATATGATTGGCTTGTCTGTCTTTGATGTAGAAGGCGGTAAGCAGGTCGGAAAAGTCCTCGATGTGATGTTGAATGAAGATTGGACTATCTCAGGGATTACACTGGAGGGCAAGGTTATGTTTTCCTCTAGTTGTAAAGTGGTGCTCTGGGAAGATATCGTCGCTTACGGCGAGGATGCCGTCATGATTCGCAATCAACAGGCTGTCCGCAGGTGGGAAGCCGAGAATATACAGCTTACCTTCATTTCGGGTAACGGCAAATTGAAGGAACTTCCCGTTCTTACAGAGGACGGGACGATGATAGGATACGTTGCAGATGTTTATTTTGAGCAGGATTTGGGAAATACAATTACTGGTATCGAAATTAGTGATGGATTCATTTCTGATCTGATGGAGGGGCGCAAAATGTTGCCCTTTATACCGGGAATGACGAAAGGGGAAAATGCGATCATGGTCCCCCCGAACAGTGAGCAACGGCTGGATAAGACCATGAATTCTATCAATGGATAGGTGATAATTGAATGATGAAATGTCCAAATTGCAGCTCCAAGGATATCGGGAAAATCGGTTCCCATCAATTTTATTGCTGGGGATGCTTTATTGAATTAACCGTAAACGGCGAGAAAATGTCCGTATATCAAGTCGAGGAAGATGGGACGCTCAGCTCTCTGGATGATTTATTCTTCGGAGAAGACATGTCGCAGGATTTCTCGCAAATACAAGCTTCAACTTAAGATAGCAGGCCTACATATAGAATGATATCTATATTGGCCGGTGAGCCCTTCTCCTTTGCGGAGAAGGGTTTGTTTTATATCACGCGATTATTTTTAGCGCAGCAGGCATATACTGACCTATAGCCAGTCCACCGCCAAGGAGGGATCGCGAGTGGAACCGATTTACAAAAATAAAATGTTCCGCAATGGAATGTGGCTGTTGCTAGGACTCGTCATTCTCTATTTCATTTGGCTGCTCCGTCCGATGATCGCCTTAGTTTACGGTTTTCTTAAAGCTGTGCTTGCCCCTTTTGTCATCGCGATGATCATCTCTTATATCCTCAATCCCGTAGTACGGATGCTGGGCGGCCGCAAAGTGCCGAGGACGATGGCTGTGCTCTTAATTTATGCGGTGTTTCTTACCAGCCTTTCCGTAATTCTAATCAATGTGATACCGATGTTCATCGAGCAGTTAGAGGAGCTTGGGGAGCATTTGCCTGAGCTGACTTTACATACCCAGCAGATGATCAATCGTTGGGACAGCAGTTTGCTTCCCGGCAGCATCCGGATGGGGATGAACAATTGGTTCTTCCAATTTGAGCATCGGCTGGCTGACGGGATTTCTAATTTCCTGGACAATATCGGAACGACGATCGGGGTCGTCTTCAATGCGTTTATCGTTCCTTTTCTCATCTTCTATATACTTAAGGATTTTGAGGCATTTGAGCGTATGATATTACATTATTTACCTCGTACACGCCGCAAGTCTATCGTTGCTTTGTTGAAGGATATCGACGATGCACTGGGCAATTATGTGCGGGGACAGCTCCTCGTTTGCGTCATTATCGGGGTGCTCGCCTATTTCGGCTATATGATTATTGGCATGCCTTTTGCGCTATTGTTTGCTGGAGTCGTTGCGGTATGCAACATTATCCCTTATCTTGGCCCTTTTCTGGGGGCTGCGCCTGCCCTAGTCATGGCGACCACGATTTCGTGGCGGCTGGTGCTGATGGTCGTGTTGGTCAACACGATATGCCAATTTATCGAGAGCAATATTATCTCTCCTCAAGTCGTCGGAAGATCACTGCATTTGCACCCGATGCTCATTATTTTCGCTTTGCTCGTCGGCGGGGAATTGGCTGGAGTGGCGGGTTTGATTCTCGCGGTGCCTTTTTTTGCGGTGGGCAAAGTGATCATTCAGCATTTCTACACGTATTACGTTCGTCGTAAAACGGTCTAAACCGCATTGACAGCGGGAAATTCGCCTTATATACTTATTATTGATTTATTTACGATGTGTATAGATGTAAATCGTTGACGAAATGAAGTACGTCCATGTTCACTGTTCCAGAGAAGGTGTTCCTTCGCGAAGCTTGCGGATAAGCATTAGCGCCGCATCGATGAAGCGCGTTGGCTGAAAGAACCCGATCATTGACCGGACGGAAAGCTGATTTCAGAGTGCGAAGCAAATTCGCCGGGTGATTCCCGTTATCGAATCGTTCGAGGCGATCGTTTCTTTCGGATATTGTTTAGATTAGGATCTGAGAAGCGATAACCAGGGTGGTACCGCGAGTTAATCGTCCCTGATGTTCAGGGGCGTTTTTTCTATTTTTTTATGAATACTGTCGTGATTATGATCTATTTAGGAGGAACTCTTATGAAATCAAGTGAAATTCGTTCCAAGTGGCTGGAGTTTTTCGCCAGTAAAGGACATAAAGTTGAGCCAAGCGCGTCCCTCGTTCCCCATAACGACCCTTCTTTATTGTGGATTAATGCCGGAATGGCTCCATTAAAGGCTTACTTCGATGGTCGGGTGAAGCCGGATAATCCTCGCATTGCGAACTCTCAGAAATGCATTCGTACGAATGATATTGAGAATGTCGGCAAGACGCGGCGCCACCATACCTTTTTTGAGATGCTGGGCAATTTTTCGATCGGTGATTATTTTAAAGAAGAAGCCATTACTTGGGCATGGGAGTTTCTTACGGGCAAAGAGTGGATCGGATTCGATCCCGAACGCTTATCCGTAACGGTATATCCTGAGGATGAAGAAGCTTACAAGCTGTGGAATGAGAAAATCGGCATTCCGGCGGAGAGAATCATTAAACTGGAGGACAACTTCTGGGATATCGGCGAAGGGCCATGCGGACCTTGTACGGAAATTTTCTATGACCGCGGCGATGCCTACGGCGATTTGTCCGATCCGGACTGCACGCCAGGCGGCGAGAACGAGCGCTTTCTTGAAGTGTGGAATCTCGTCTTCTCGCAATTCAATCATAATAAAGACGGCAGCTATACGCCGCTACCTAACAAAAATATTGATACCGGAGCAGGATTGGAGCGGTTTGCTTCCATTTTGCAGAACGTGGATTCCAATTTTGACACGGATTTGTTTATGCCAATCATGGATAACACGGCTAAGATCTCCGGCGTTCCATATGGGGCAAACGAAGATAGCGATGTAGCCATGAAGGTTATTGCCGACCATATCCGTACGGTTGCCTTTGCTGTTGCTGACGGCGTGCTGCCGTCCAATGAAGGCCGTGGATATGTTATCCGCCGTCTGCTGCGCCGGGCTGTCCGCTATGGAAAAACGCTGGGCCTCGACAGACCGTTCATGTATGACCTCGTTGAAACGGTTGGCGATATTATGGGCAGCTACTATGGCGATGTTGTTGCAAAGCGCGAATTTATCGAGAAGGTCATTCGCACAGAGGAAGAGAGATTCCATGAGACGCTGAGCGATGGGCTTGCCATTTTGTCCGAAATCAGCGAGCAGGCCAAGGCGGAAGGGCGTACGGTTATCGGTGGAACAGATGCCTTCAAAATGTATGATACTTATGGCTTCCCGCTTGATTTGACCGAAGATTTTGCAGCAGAGCAAGGCTTGACCGTAGATCGGGAGGGCTTTGAAGCCGAAATGGAGAATCAGCGGGAGCGTGGCCGGGCCGCGAGCCATAAAGGCGGGAGCATGTCCGTGCAAGGCGGGGTATTGGCTGATTTTACGACTAAAACGGAGTTCGTTGGATATAATGAGCTAGAAACATCAACTAACATACTAGCTATAATAGCGAATGACACATTTGTCGACGTGTTGTCCGCGGGAGAGAGCGGACAAGTTATTTTGGAGACAACTCCCTTCTATGCAGAAAGCGGCGGCCAGGTCAGCGATAAAGGGGCTATACTGAGCGAATCCGGCAGTGCGGATGTGGAAGGATTGTTTAAAGCGCCTCGCGGACAGCATGTTCATCAAGTGACGGTAAACTCCGGTGAACTGCGTGTAGGGGCGGTTGTTACTGCACAGGTTGATCGGAAGCTGCGCAGCGGGATTCTGAAAAATCATACGGCTACGCATCTGCTTCATAAAGCGCTGAAAGAGGTGCTGGGAGAGCATGTCAATCAAGCTGGCTCTTTGGTTGAGCCGCAGCGCTTGCGCTTTGACTTCTCGCATCTCGGCAGCGTTACCCCCGAGGAGCTTGCTGAGATTGAGCGCAAGGTGAACGAGCAAATCTGGAATGCACTGGACGTCGTCATTGAACACAAGCCGATTGACGAAGCCAAGTCTATGGGAGCCATGGCTCTGTTCGGCGAAAAGTACGGCGACATCGTCCGCGTCGTTCAGGTTGGCGAATACAGCCTGGAGCTATGCGGAGGCTGCCATGTGAGCAATACAGCAGAGATTGGCTTGTTCAAGCTGATTAGCGAGAGCGGCATCGGTTCGGGAGTGCGCCGGATCGAGGCGGTTACCGGGCGCGGGGCTTACTTATACATGGATAGCCAGCTTGAGCTGCTGAAACAGTCCGCAGCGCTGCTTAAATCGAATGTGAATGAGGTGCCAAAACGGATTGAGGCGCTCTACCATCAGCTGAAGGAGCTTGGGCGCGAGAACGAATCGCTGCAGAGCAAGCTGAGCCGTGTCGAAGCCAACGAGCTGACGAGCCGTATTGTCGAGGTAGGAGGAACCAAGCTGCTTGCGGCACGCGTAGAGGCTGGAAGTATGGATATGCTAAGAACCTTGGCGGATGAATTGAAAATTAAGGTTCCAGATACCGTCCTTGTACTTGGCGCAGCTATGGACGACAAAGTGAACTTTGTTGTAGCTGTACCGCAGGAGCAGGTGAAACTGGGCATCCACGCGGGCAAGCTTGTTAAGGAAGTTGCCGCCGTATGCGGCGGGGGCGGAGGAGGCCGACCGGATATGGCTCAAGCCGGCGGCAAAGATGTCTCCAAGCTGGATGAAGCTTTGAAGGTTGCCGAAACATGGATTGCATCGCAGCGGTAGTGTAATTGAAAAATTCGCTGCATAACCGAAAATTTCCTTAAAGAACCTACAATATGATATAGTAGGGGTAGACTAAGAGGAAACCAGACTGCGATCAAGAAGACGTATGTCTTAAGAAGCGAGGTGTCATCATGGACTACATGGATAAAACCGTCAAGTTTAATGTCAAAGGTGATGAGCAGGAGGCGTCTGCGCAGGAAATTCTTCTTACGGTATATGGAGCTTTACAGGACAAAGAATATAATCCAATCAACCAGATTGTAGGATACCTACTGTCAGGAGATCCGGCATATATACCGCGCCACAACAATGCGAGAAGCCTGGTGCGCAAGAAAGAACGCGACGAATTGATTGAAGAACTGGTAAGGTTTTATATGTCCAGTCACCGTTAGGAGAATGGCATGAAGATTATGGGTCTAGATTACGGGGATCGCAGAATCGGCGTAGCGATTAGCGATATTTTCGGATGGACTGCCCAAGGTGTTGAAGTGATTGAACGCCGAAGGGAAGGCGATGGAATCGATCGAATTGCTGAGCTGGCCAGCCAGCATGAAGTAGAGGAAATCGTAGTTGGCCTGCCGAAGAATATGAACGGATCAGTCGGTCCTCGTGGTGAAATATGCAAGGCCTTTGCAGAGGAGCTGCGAAGCAGGATCGAGGTGCCGGTTCATCTATGGGATGAGAGGCTGACCACCGTCTCTGCTGAGCGGACGCTGATTGATGCAGATGTTAGCAGAAAGAAGCGTAAAGGAATTGTAGATAAAATGGCCGCGGTTTTGATTTTACAAAACTATTTGGACTCTAAGAGTAAAAAGTGAGGGTGATCGCACATGTCTAAAGATCGTATCGGCAATGAAGAAGAACCGGAAATTATTTATATCCCTGACGACGAGGGCAATGAGGAAGAGTTTGAAGTCATCATGAAGTTCGAGGTTGACGGTTCAGATGCGAAGTATATGATGGTGGTTCCTTTGGATTCCGATGAGGATGCAGAGGCCGAAGAGGTATACGCATTTCGTTACGAGGAAGACGGCGATGACCTAAAGCTGTATACGATTGAGAGTGACGAGGAATGGGAAATCGTGGAGGAAACGTTCAACACATTAGTCGACGAGTTCGACGGGGAGGATCAGGATTAATGCCGGAATTCTCCGCAGCAGATGTTGTGTGGACCTCCCGGGTGCTCGATGCATTCGGAACTGTCGTTGAGCTTGAAGATGAGCAGGGTCATGTTTCCTGTTATTCGATTGAGAAGGAGTTCGATGTTGCGGGGGGCTCTTACGCTGTTCTTCGCGCAGAGAGCGCAGCAAACCCGGAGCCGGAAATATTCAAAATTATCAGCGGACAGGACGGTGCACTGGAGCTCGTCACGATCGATGATGATGACGAATGGGAGAACGTAACTGAATTGTACGATGAATTGACGTTCCCGGAATAGAACCAAACACATTTTTATAGATAAGTCTGAGAAGGGCGGATACCGCCCTTTTTGGCTGTTAAGGAGTTGATTGGTTGAAGAAGGTATGGAAGTGGTTGATTTCCTTGCTGCTGCTAATGGTTATTGGCACTGGGGGGCTCGCCGCCTATGGATATATGGAGATGCAGCCGATGAAGCGTTCGGAGCAGCCTGTCAAATTTACGATTGAGCCAGGTACGGGCACGACCACGATTGCGAATATACTTGAAGACCAAGGTTTGATCAAAAATTCCTTTCTATTCAAATCCTATTTGAAATTGAAATCAGAAGGCAGTCGGTTTCAGGCAGGCGTTTATGAAATGCAGCCCGGCGCGACCTACGACGAAATCATTCAAAAATTGAATAGTGGCGATGTAGTCAAGGCGGAGATGATACGTTTTACCATTCCAGAAGGATATACCGTAAAGCAAATGGCCGATAAGCTTGCCGAAGCAGGCTATGTGAATAAAGATATATTTCTAAATTTGGTTAAAGAGTCGAAGGGAATTGAAGAGGCTATTCTTGCCTACGTTCCAGAGTCATCAGAGTTCAACTACCGTTTGGAAGGCTATTTATTCCCGGAAACCTACGAACTGGAGAAGGGGAGCAGCGAAGCGGATATCGTCTCCAGAATGCTCCAAGAGACCGACAAACGAATTAAGAATATTCCCGATTTTGATCAGAAGCTAAAAGCTCGGGGGCTTGATTTTAACCAATTGATGACGGTAGCGTCGCTGGTGGAACGGGAGGTTGTCGCGGACAGTGAGCGAAGCCTTGTCGCCGGAGTCATTTACAACCGTATTGCGAAAGATATGAAGCTGGAAATCGATGCTACGGTTCAGTATTTGCTTGAGAAGCCGAAGGAGCGGTTATTATATAAAGATTTACAAAGCGTGGACAGCCCTTATAATACTTACATGTACAAGGGACTTCCTCCGGGGCCGATCGCAGCGCCCAGCTTGAAATCGATCGAAGCTGCGCTGGAGCCTGAGGCATCCGATTATTTATTCTATGTAACTAAAAAGGATGGAACTGGCGAGCATTTATTTGCCAAAACATATGCGGAGCATTTGCAAAATATTAAAAAAAGTAAGGCTACAGCCAAATAACTGAGGTGTATGAAAATGGGAAACAAACCGGAGTTGCTTGTCCCTGCCGGTTCTTTGACAGAGCTGGAGAGCTATCTGGAAGCTGGAGCTGACGCGGCATTAATTGGGGAAGAGAAATATGGAATGAGGCTGCCGGGCAGCTTCACCCTGGAAGAAATCGCCGAGGCGGTGGGGCTGGCTCATGCTCGTGATCGTAAGGTTTATGTTAGCGTGACGAACATCATTAGCAATGAATTATTGGATGAGCTTCCACTTTATTTACAGCGATTGGAGCAAGCTGGAGTCGATGGCGTACAATTCGGGGATCCGGCGGTGCTGCAGGTAGTAAGATCAATGGATTTAAATTTGAAGCTGCATTGGAATGCTGAGATGACATCGACCAACTATGCCACGGCGAATTATTGGGGAAGCAAAGGAGCTTCGCGAGTCGTATTAGCTCGGGAGCTGAATATGGATGAAATAACGGAGATGCAGCCGAAGCTAAATATTGACTCAGAGGTTCAAATCCATGGAATGACGAATATTTATCACTCCAAACGACGTCTTGTGAACAGTTATTTGACGCAGCAGGGTAGGACTCCCGAGCCTGGTGATGCTGATTTGGGCAAAGAACGGGGGCTGTTCTTAGTCGAGGCAGAGCGGCCTGGAGAGAAGTTCCCGATTTATGAGGACTCGAATGGAACACATATTATGAGTTCGGATGATATCTGCATCCTAGAGGATCTACATCATCTGATGGCTGCTGGCGTGCACAGCTTTAAAATCGAGACTCTGCTGAAGGATGTTAACTATAATACGATGGTCATACGTGCTTATCGTAAAGCGGTCGACAGCTACTTCAGCAATCCGGAGGATTATGAATTAGACGAGAATTGGCTGGATGAAATTCGGGAAATTCAAGATCCTGAGCGCGAGCTGTCATTCGGTTTTTTCTACAAGGAGCAAGTATATTAATCAGAGTAAGAGGTGAACGAGGATGCAAACAGCACAGAAACATCAGCCGAAATATATCGGGAAACGCTATCGCTTAGATAAGCCTGAGCTGCTAGCTCCGGCGGGAAATTTGGAGAAGCTGAAATTTGCGATCCATTATGGGGCGGATGCAGTATATATCGGGGGGCAGAAATATGGTCTTCGTTCGAATGCGGACAATTTCAGCTTTGAAGAGATGCGCGAAGGCGTAGAATTCGCGAACAAATATGGAGCCAAAGTATTTGTGGCCACCAATATATATGCACATAATGAAGACATTGAGGGAATCGAAGAATATTTGCGCAACTTGTACGATGTGGGGATTTCGGCAATTATCGCTGCAGACCCGATCATCATTGACACAGCGCGCCGCATCGTACCTGGACTTGAGGTGCATTTGAGCACCCAGCAATCCACGGTCAATTGGCAGGCGGTCAAGTTCTGGAAGGAAGAGGGCTTGCCGCGGGTTGTGTTGGGCCGGGAGACCAGCATGGAGGAAATCCAAGAAATCAAGAAGCATGTGGACATTGAGATTGAATCCTTTATCCATGGTGCCATGTGTTCATCCTATTCCGGGCGCTGCGTATTGTCCAACCACTTCACGGATCGTGACTCCAACCGCGGGGGTTGCTGTCAATCCTGCCGTTGGAAATACGATTTGTTCGAGGACGGTTCGGCGGAAGAGGTATGGGTATCGGAAGAAGCACTCGCCATGGCGCAGTCTGTACAGTCGCCTAAAGTAGGGACTTCACCGCTCCCGCTGTTTCAGGAAGAAGACAATCCATTTACGATGGGCTCTAAAGATATGTGCATGATCGCCCATATTCCAGATCTGATCGACGTGGGAATCGATAGCTTCAAGATCGAAGGACGAATGAAATCGATTCATTATGTGGCTACCGTAGTCAATGTCTACCGCCAAGCGATCGATTCGTATATGGCCGATCCCGACAACTATGTATTAAAGCCCGAGTGGCTGGAGGAGATCAACAAGGCGGCAAATCGCCCGCTGAATACAGGCTTTTTCTACGACACACCGGATCATGAGGATCATATTTATGAACCGGAGGAGAAAGCTGTGCCTTATGATTTTGCCGGACTGGTGATGGATTATAATGCAGCGGAGGGGACTGCGGTCATCCAGCAGCGCAATCACTTTAAGCCTGGACAAGAAGTTGAATTCTTTGGCCCGAACGGAACCTTCTTCAAGCAAATCGTCGGAACAATTTGGGATGAGGAAGGCAATGAGCTGGATGCGGCTCGTCATCCACTGCAAAGAATAAAAATAAAAGTGGATCAGCCCGTTGCGTATTTCGATATGATGAGAAAAAGAAAATAAACATAAATGAATGCAAAGAGTCTTTTTCCAACTAGGACAAAAGACTCTTTTTTTATTGTCTTTTTGACTTTTTTAGCTGAACATTAAACTCATAGGAGATTTTTACCGATAATAATAAAGGAAAAGGTGGGTTTTTGTCGAATATAAATAAGCAACACAGGAAGAATTTATGAGGTTCGGAGTATGGCCTCGGGTCCTACTTTGGTGGATTAATTATTATGAGCGGTGGGTGATCAACATGAAATTGGTTCCTAAGAAGGAGAACCAAGCTAAAGACAACAAGAAGGAAATAAAGAAAGGTACGGATACCGGACAAGCTAAAAACAAAGCAGGTGGAGGTTGGAAGGATAAGTTCAACAATGTCATCGATCAGCTTCCCAAGGACATCAACCCGTCCAGGTCGGTAGGTATTCGTCTGTTTCTTATTTTCTTTATTGCCATTATGTTCTTCGTACTTGCGATCGGTGTGCTATCTTATCAAATGGCGAAGGGTACCATTGAGAAAAATGCTGAAACAGCAAGCCAGCAAACCATTGTACAGACATCACAGAAGCTAGATATTATTTTCCAAAAGTATGAGGAAACGCTGCAGCAAGTTTTCTTAGACGATGAAATGCAAAAGGCTATTCGGGACGCCTCGCTCTCAACTACCTCTGACTATGACCGCTTTACGACTTCTAACCAAATGAGAAACCGTCTGAATTCCATGACGTTCTCAAGCAAAGGCGTTGTAGCGGTGTATATGGTTCCCGGAGAAGAGGATCTGATTGGTCCCGTAACATCTGGGAGTGCGGACAACGAATTCGTCAACAATATTCGCAATGAGCCTTGGTTTGAGGACATGGCCAATACTTCGCAGGTTAGATGGGTTACAGGATCAAACGAGTATACAACAGGAACGCAAATTTTCAGATTGGTTAGATCCGTTCAGAGCGTCAGCAGCATGAAGCGCTTTATTCTAGTGGCAGATATTAACCTGGAGATTTTGAATGGATATTTGCAGGAGCTCAATCTTGGTAATGGTTCGAAAGTTCAAATGATTACGTCTGATAATATGGTTGTAGGCTCTTCGGTTGAAGGAGAGCAGGGACAACAGTCTGAATTTAACATTCAGAAAAAAGAAGGCGAAACCAAGGGCAGCTCTCGTATTAGGGATGCGCAGGGCAGAACGGTGCTTGCCGTCTACAATACGCAGGAGAATTCAGGCTGGACGCTTACGGGCGTGCTGCCTACGGATCAACTGACTAAGGATGCCAGGGGAATTCTCGTAACTACGTTTGTCTCGCTGGCTGTCGTTGCTGTTATTGCCGTTCTGCTCGGAATGTGGATGGTTAGAATGATAGCTCGTCCGCTCGTAAAACTAATGAAACTGATGGATGAAGGCTCTAAGGGGAACCTCAATGTTCGCATGGAGCAGAAATCCAAGGATGAAATCGGTATGCTGACAGCTAGCTTTAACGTGATGATGGAGCAGATTACGCAGCTTGTTAAGCAAACGAACGATTCCGCGCAGGATGTGCTGGATACTGCGACAGAATTGACACAAGCCTCGAATAAAACGGCGATTTCCGCCAAAGAAATTGCGATCGCTACTGAGGAAATTGCTAATGGAGCAACAAGTTTGGCTAATGAAGCTGAGCGCGGCAATGAACTGACGGAGAATATTTCCAGGCAGATGGATCATGTTATCACAGCGAATAAGGAGATGGAAACATCCGCTCGCCAAGTGGAGAAATCCAGTCAACAGGGTACAGATTACCTGAATGAGCTATTGCAGAAAACAAGTGTCACGGGTGAAATGGTTAATGCGCTCACGGAGAAGGTCGATTCGCTGAAATCAAGCACATCTTCGGTATTGAAGGTACTCGATGTGATGCAGAACATTACGCAGCAAACGAACATTCTGTCGCTCAATGCAACGATCGAGGCTGCGCGTGCCGGGGCTGCAGGACGCGGGTTTATGGTCGTAGCGGATGAAATTCGTCAGCTTGCTGATCAATCCCGTCAATCTATCACGATGGTAGGAGAAATTACTGACAATATCCAGAAGGAAATGAATGAGACTGTTCAGGCCCTATCCGAGGCAAGTCCGTTATTCCAGGATCAGATTAAGTCTGTGAAAGAAACAAGCCAAATCTTTGTTTCCGTGCAAGAGCAAATGGAAGGCTTCGTGCAGCATTTGGATTCTGTAACATCATCCATTGATGAACTGAACCAATCGCAATCCGTATTGTCCGAAGCGATGAGCAACGTCAGCGCGGTAGCGCAGCAATCATCCGCGACTTCGGAGGAGGTTGCTTCGCTAAGTAGCGAGCAGGAGACTGTAGGAGAGCAGCTTGTGAATCTTTCCAATAAACTGGAGAACGTATCGAATGGATTGAAGGAGTCCTTGTCGAAGTTTACCGTGTAACTCCTAGATAAAAATATAGGTGTTATAATATGGACAAAACTGGAGTATATGTTACTATTGAAATAAAATCTTATCTGAGGTGATTCAAGGTTGATAGGTCGTAGTGGAAATCCGACATTGAATGACAAAACATTCGATCAGATCGGATATCATTCCGGACAGGACGCAATGACCATTGAAGGCACGGTAAATAAAGTGTTTATTACACTTGCAGTGCTTTTAGGGGGCGCATTTGCTTCATGGTCCATGTATTTCAACGGGCAGAACGTGTTGCCGCTTGCTATTGGCGGAGCGATAGGCGGCTTCATCTTAGCGCTGATTATTAGCTTCAAGCCAACGACAGCTCCATTCCTCGTTCCGATTTATGGAGTACTGGAAGGTTTGTTCCTAGGCGCAATTTCTGCAAATTTCGAAAATTTATACCATGGAATCACGTTGCAAGCTGCACTACTGACGATGGGCGTGTTCATCGCTCTGCTGCTTGCTTATAAGACAAGGATCATTAAAGCGACGGAAAACTTCAGGCTTGGCGTATTTGCGGCTACGGGCGGCATAGCGCTAGTATATCTGCTGAGCTTCATCCTTGGGTTCTTTGGAATCTCTATTCCATACCTGCATGAAAGCAACTGGATTGGAATCGGAATTTCCGTCGTCATCGTAATCGTGGCGGCTTTGAATCTCGTATTGGATTTCGATTTTATTGAGAACGGTGCTAATCAGGGTGCTCCGAAGTATATGGAATGGTACGGGGCTTTTGGATTGATGGTTACTCTAGTATGGCTCTATATTGAGATGCTTCGCCTTTTGGCTAAATTGGCGAGTAGAGACTAGAACGCAATTTAAGCATTAGAGGGTGGAGATATAATCTCCACCCTCTTTTTTAGATATAAAATAGCACTAAATGCATGAAATGATCTGAAAGTCCCTGTTTCGTGGGTGTACTATAGTAGTATAACAAACACCTCATGATGTGGCCTTTAGAACTATTTAATTTATGACATTAGCATTCGATATTATAAATAGGGATTACAGAATATAGAGTTTTATTCCTGATTAACCGGGAACTAGGCCTTAGACTGTGAATATATGAATGAGAGGGGAGGGTCTTTCCTTTGAGAACTCATGTGATGGAGCTTAGGGCTGGAGATAGATTAAAGGAAGATACTTTTAATCGTGCCGGGCTTCATGTTCTACCTAAAGGAACGGTTATTAAAACCGAGGAAATTGCTTTATTGATTCGACAAAGCATCGATTACGTCGATATTGAACCGCGCGACGGGAGCGCTGTATCCGAGGCTGCAGAGGTTGCGGGAAGTCAGGGATTTAGCCAACGATTACAGGAGAACTTCGACAAAACGATTCAAGGTTTCCAGGCTATTTTTCTTGAGGCGCTAACTACAGGCAAATTTAATCAGTCGATGGTTGACGAAAAGTTGCTGCCGACTTTGGAGGCATTGGATGAACGTAAGAATGTTTCCTCTTTGTTGTATATGCTCAGCAATGATGATGTAAATATTTATAACCATTCACTGCAAGTCGGATTACTATCTTATTACATAGCGACCTGGCTCGGATACTCCAGAGAGGAGTGCCATGAGATTAGTAAAGCTGGGTACCTGCACGATATCGGCAAAAGCCGTGTGCGCCAATCCATAAAGAACAAAAGCGATTTGCAGGGCGAGGAACTGGAGGAAATGAGGCGGCATACCAACTATGGCTACGAAATTATCTGTGAATCGATCAAAGATAATAAAACGCTCGCTCTTGCTGCTCTCCAGCATCACGAATATGAAGATGGTACCGGGTACCCTATGGGGATTGGAAAAGGCGAAATACATCCTTATTCGCAAATTGTCGCCGTAGCTAATGTTTATGTAGAAATGACAACATCGCCTAACAGACGGCCTCAGGATAGTTTATTAACCGTACTGCGTAAAGTGTATGAGCTTGGCTTTGGAAAGCTGGATGAGAAAGCTGTTCAAGCACTGACCCAAAATCTCCTGCCTAACTTTATAGGCAAGCGAGTACAATTAAGCAATGGGGAAAGTGCAACGATCGTCTATAATAATCCAACAGATATTTTTAAACCGCTCGTTAAAGTTGACGATTTCTTCAGAGACTTGTCACGTGAGCGAGACATTGAAATTGAAGAGATTTTTTTTGAATAGCCCCATGGTAAAAAGCCTGACTGAAATCAAATTTCAGTTAGGTTTTTTTTGCCTTTTTCTCATTTTATCGTGCTATTTCATCAGTTCATCTTAGGTAAGTGTGATAAGGGTGTGAAGTAGCTTTTCCCAGGAAATAATAAGAAGACAGAAAGGTGGAGGACGATGACATTACTTCGGAAAAAGCGCATATTTTATATTTTAATAGGGTTTATGATTGTGCTTGGTCTGTATGTGATAAGAGTAGGGTGGATTCAATTTGCTTCCGCTAGAATGGCTATTAGCGCTTCGGGGATGACGATGAATGAACTGGCAGTACGTCAGCGTGAAGAAGGAATCGAACTCGATCCTGGCAGAGGACAATTCTTGGATCGGCACGGCTATCCATTAACGGGAACTACGGTATGGGTGCCTGTCCTATTCCCTGTAAAGGATTTGCCGGATGATGCCCAGGTAAAGGCGATGGCTGGTCTGCTCGGTGTAACTGCTTCAGAGCTAGAGGGGAAATGGAGCAAGCTTCAATATCCGTATATATGGCAAAAGGGGGATGAGCGGGTTCCGCTTGTACTCTCGAGAGAAGATGCTGAACAGTGGACGCAAATCAGCGGTTTTAAAGTCCTCCCTTATATGCGGCGCTATCCGGAGAAGGATTCAGGCAAGCAATGGCTAGGTTATGTCTCGCAGCGTCCGGATTACGTTCGCAGTCTGCACGGGCAGAAAAACAGCCGTGCGATTCCTCTAACTATGCAGGTAGGATCATCTGGACTGGAGCGAACATTTGATCATTTCCTGCGCGGTGTAGGATCAACCAGGGCTGCATTTACGGTTGATGGACAGAAGCGTCCTCTAATCGGATTAGGCCTGCGCTTGAAATCGGCTAATGACCGTTATTATCCTTTATCTGTCCGGACAACTGTGGATGGAATGATTCAGCAGCAATTGGAGAGCGTGACGGAGCAAATGGCCGTCCAGGAAGGAGCGATCGTCGTGCTGGATGCGACGCAAGGAGATGTTGTCGCTATGGTGTCGCGTCCGTTTTTTAATCCTCGGCATATTGATTTGGAGGAGGGCAATTGGAGTAATCACGCTGTAAAGGCCGCGATCCCGGGCTCAATCTTTAAAACCGTAATTGCCGCTGCGGCTTTGGAGGAAGGTGTAGCATCACCAACAGAAACCTTCCATTGTACCGGACATTATGGCAAGTACGGTCTTTCGTGCTGGAAAGAAGGAGGCCATGGCACGATAACGCTGAAGCAGGCTTTTGCTCAATCATGCAATATCGTATTTGCGACATTAGGCGAGAGGCTGACGGCTGCAAGTATTGAGCGTACCGCTGATAAGTTGGGGATAGGACACACTGTGGGCTGGTATGATCCGTCATTTCGAGGAGGGGCGGGGTTAAGACAGATCGATCAGGAGGAAGCGGGAACTGTATTTGCGAAAGGAATTCAGCCGGATGGAGGCGTGAGGGCACAAACCAGTTTGGGACAGCGTGACGTTATGTTGTCTCCTCTGCAGGCCGCCAATTTGGTCGTTGCTTTGCTGCATGGTGGCAAAGTGAGTTCCCCGCGACTTGTACAGGATATTTATTTTAAAAATGGCACGCGAATGCTTGAATTTCCTTTACAGTCACTTCCTTCAAGCTATGGGGCGATTTCCCCGGAGACAGCGAAAACCCTGCTCGGCTGGATGGAGGAAGTGGTGAAGAAGGGGACGGGCCGATCCCTGCTGAATGCCAAGTGGAATTTGGCAGGCAAGTCTGGAACGTCTCAAGTCGTTTCTGCCGGAACACCAGCCAATCATCAGTGGTTTATCGGATATGGGCCGGTGGAGCGCCCCCGTTATGCAGTAGCTGTCCTTGTGAAAAATAGGCGGGAAGGCTCGCCTCATCAAGCAACGGAGTTATTCCGCCGAGTCATGGATATTTTAGCTGAGAGATTTCCTAAATAAAAAGACCCTAATTTTGGAGTTAATATGATAAAATAAAAGGGATACACTAAAAAGCCTTAGGGCCCGCCAAAGTCAGTGAATGAGATAGAAAAGTGGGGAAAAGACATGGAGACTTTGCTGCTGTGGTTGTTTTATATTTCAACATTATACGCTTTCATACCCGGCTTGATTACGCGGCTGTTCGGATTTCGCGTATTCCGGCGCGGGGTGGGGATGAATGAATTTGCCCTTACCTTTGATGATGGTCCAGACCCTCTTTATACGTCGCAGTTGCTTGATTTATTGAAGAAATACGAAGCTAAAGCCACATTTTTCGTCGTCGGCTCCAATGCGGAGAAATATCCGCATATAATCAAGCGAATGCATGAAGAAGGACATTTGATCGGCATTCATAATTATGTGCACAAGACGAACTGGTTAATGGGCCCGGCTGCTGTAAAGAAACAAATTCAGCGAACCAACAAAATCATTAGTGACATTATCGGCAGTGATACGCATTACTATCGGCCGCCGTGGGGAATTGTCAATTTATTCGACTTCGCGAGAAGAAGCGAAACACAAATTGTTCTATGGTCGTCGATGTTCGGCGATTGGCGCCAGCGTCTTGGCGCTGATCGGCTAACGAAACGCATGCTGAAGAAGCTCAAGAGCGGTGAAGTATTTCTGCTTCATGACTGCGGGAATACGCTAGGAGCGAATGCCAAAGCGCCCGTAGAGATGCTGACCGCCCTGGAGCGAGTGCTTCAAGAAGCTGCGAAGAAGGGTCTCGGAACGATACGAATTGACGACATGATCAGCAAGAGCGAGACGGCGAAGCGTGAGGCGAAAGGCCAGAACTCTTTGACTGAAACGCCAAAGAAAGACCCTAAGAACAAGAAGCCGCTATCCTGGGGCAAGAAAATTCTTGTATCTCTATGGCTGCTTTGGGAGCAAATATTTCATGCGCTCTTTCAGTTAAAAACAACGAATAAGGAAGACCCGATATTTCACTTCCGCATACGTCCGTATCGGGGAGAGCCCGTAATGATGAACGGTGGTATAGAGCTTGTTAACGGTGATCGGGTATTAGAGCTTCATTTTGACAACAAAAGGTTGTTTGAAATTGGTTCGCGATCCCGAACATCTGTGCAAATAGCCATTCAAATGATTCGTGGAGTAGAGAAGACGCTTCCTGAGCTGGCCCATTATATTCAAAGCCATCCAGAACTGCTCGACGTCAAAGCGTTGTACGGAGTAAGCATGATCAATCGGGGGCCGGAGCAATTTGGATTTACGGTGACGGATTTGCCGGATAGCTTCTTTGCCAAATCGACGCGTCTATATTTGAAGTTTTTGCTGAGTGTCATCCATCCGTCAGGCGGGGATCGACTGAAACAACGTTCCTCCCATGAACTGATTCCTAAGCTGATCGTGATGCCTATAGAGCTCTTGCTTGAAAAATATTCCGAAGACGGTTCGCACCGCCGCTTTACTGAAAAGGCAGACAGGGAAGCTGCTAGAGAGGAAGCTAGTGACGAAGCCAATGATGAAACTGCTTTAAGCGCGACTCAGCCTTGTTGATTCATTGCAAAAGGGGCATTCCACCAACATAGTGGAACTGCCCCTTCTTTATGCTCTTATTACATATGAACATGTATAAATAATTGCAATAAATTGAATTAAATTTTCATGACTCCGCCGTTGCTTGCATTTGTAACGAGCTTGGAATAGCGGGCAAGATAGCCGGTCTTCACCTTAGGCTCGAAGCCCTTCCAGTTAGCCTGGCGGCGTGCAAGCTCTTCATCGGCTACATGAAGCTCGATTTTACGGTTGTTCAGATCGAGCTCGATAATGTCGCCATCTTCTACGAAGGCAATCGGTCCGCCTTCGGCAGCTTCCGGAGAGATATGGCCGATACTGATGCCGCGGGAAGCGCCGGAGAAGCGGCCATCGGTGATCAGGCCGACCTTTGCGCCAAGGCCCATACCTGCAATTTGCGAGGTTGGAGCGAGCATTTCAGGCATGCCTGGTCCGCCTTTAGGCCCTTCATAGCGGATGACGACAACATGGCCTTCCTTGACCTTGCCGTTTGCGATGCCTTCCAGCGCTTGTTCCTGCGAGTCAAAGCAGATGGCAGGGCCTTTATGGTATCCGCCAACCGAAGGGTCTACCGCGCCGACCTTGATGACGGAGCCTTCAGGAGCAAGGTTTCCGTACAGGATGGCGAGGCCGCCCTTCTCGGTATGCGGGTTGTCGATGGCACGGATGACTTCGTGGTCATGAATCTCGCAGCCAGCCACGTTCTCGGCAAGCGTCTTGCCCGTAACGGTCATTTGGTCGCCATAGATCGCACCAGGCTTCTTCAACAGCTCATTGATGACGGCACTTACGCCGCCGGCCCGGTGAACGTCTTCAATGAAATAATCGGAGGCCGGAGCCAGCTTCGAAATATGAGGTACGCGGTTGGCAACCTCATTGATGCGCTCCAGCGGATAATCGATGCCTGCTTCCTGTGCCAAGGCCAAGGTGTGCAGTACAGTATTGGTTGAACCGCCCATGGCCATGTCGAGCGCAAAGGCGTTGTCGATGGATTCTTTCGTTACGATATCGCGTGGCTTAAGATCGAGCTTGATCAGCTCCATCAGTTGGCGGGCAGATTGTCTTACGAAATCCTTACGCGCCTCGTCGACCGCTAGGATCGTTCCGTTACCCGGCATCGCGAGCCCAAGTGCTTCGGCAAGACAGTTCATGGAGTTTGCCGTGAACATACCGGAGCAGGAGCCGCAGGTCGGACAGCCGTATTGCTCAAGCTCAAGCAGGTCGGCGTCGTCGATCTTGCCCGCTTGATAAGCGCCGACACCCTCAAAGACCGAAGTCAAGGAGAGCTTGCGTCCCTTGCTGTCTACGCCGGCCTTCATCGGCCCGCCGCTGACAAATACAGTCGGGATGTTCACGCGAAGCGCGCCCATCATCATCCCTGGCGTGATTTTATCACAGTTCGGGATACAGACCATACCGTCGAACCAGTGGGCGGAGACAACCGTTTCTAGGGAGTCGGCAATGATCTCCCGGCTCGGAAGGGAATAACGCATCCCGATGTGCCCCATCGCTATTCCGTCATCAACGCCGATGGTGTTGAATTCAAAAGGCACGCCGCCAGCTTCGCGGATTGCTTCCTTAACGATTTTACCGAATTCCTGCAAATGCACATGGCCAGGAACGATATCGATGTAAGAGTTGCATACCGCGATAAACGGTTTGCCGAAATCCTCGTCCTTAACGCCGGCAGCTCGCAGCAAGCTGCGATGAGGCGCACGGTCGAAGCCTTTTTTGATCATATCTGAACGCATTTTCTTGGCAGTCATGGTTGCCTATCCCCCCATAAAATGTATATTTTAATTTTGGAACTTTACACCGCTAAAGGTTTCTCTAAAGTCTATCATATGTAATCCGCTTTTTCTAGCGGTTGATAAGGATTGGAAGAAAGGTTTCTATTAAAAAAGAGCTCCAGCTTAACCTGGAACTCTTCCTAATGAATGGATGGTTTTTCATCCTTATTTATTGTTATTATTGTTGCGGGCTTCCCCGCCCATTCGTCCTATTCTGCGATAAAATTCCTTATCGTGCTTCTCGGAGGTGGCTTCTCCGCCTTTTTGGCCGATCTCCTGATAGAATTCCTTGCTGTGGCTTTTAGAAGTAGCCTCTCCGCCTTTTTGCCCGATTTCCTGATAGAACTCTTTGCCGTGGTTTTTAGAGGTGGCCTTTCCTCCCAAGCGACCGGCTTCTTGACGGCTCATCTTGCCGTTTCCGCGTGCCATTACAAATCAACTCCTTGTGCGAAAAGTTTTGTTTTACGTATGAGTTATTTACCACAGCCAGTTAGTTTGAAACATCAGTAAACAAAAAAAAGAGCCAAATGGCTCTAAAATTGGTAATATCATTCATAATATTTTGCTCTTATTGTTTGCTTGCTGTACTAAAGGGACGAAATGCTCGGCGCTCTAGATTAAGCAGCCATTGTACGGATGGCTCAATGACAGGCGATGTCCATTTCCGAACGAAGGAATGGCTGAGCAGCAGAGTCAGGAGAACCGCGCCGATAATGAGCATGATCGAGGCTGCTGCATTCGTTATATAATCATACAAAGGAGATGCAGCGGCAATCCGGATAATCAATCCGTGCAGCAGGAAAACATATAATGTACGCCGTCCCAAATCCGTGAGCTTGCTTTCCCGCAGCGGCACGAAAGAGAGAAAAGCGATCCCGGCCAGCAGTTGAAGGGCGTAAAGGGCTAATCGATACAATCCGGCATGCCATTCATAGTGACCCAGTTGGCTGTAAGTCATGCTGCCATAAAGCCATCCGACATCGACACGGCTGCCCCACAGGGCGATAGTTCCAAGCAAAGCGGCGGCTAAAGCAAGTGTGAACAAACGCCTTTTTGGGGTAAAGATTTTTATCAAATAAGCAAATGAAAAATGATAACCGGCAATAAAGAAAGGCAGGTAAACGAACGTACGCGACAAGCTGAGCCAGGTTCCATCCACCTGCAAATAACCGACCAGGACGCCTAATGCCAAGGATAATGCCAGCTGCTGAAGAGGCGTCCATTTGTTCATAGCCATGAGCAGCAGGCGCCAGCATAGGTGGCTGGCCAAGAACCAGAGCAGTAAATAGGGGGCGAAGAAAGAGTGCCGGATGTTCTCTACTTGAAATATGGTAACGTCTAATACGGAGTAAAGACTTTGAAAGATAACGTATTGCAGGCCGATTTGCAGCATCAGCTTGCGTCCGGGCTGGCCGAGTAGATTCGTTTTGGCGAAATATCCGGTGACGAATACGAATAGCGGCATATGAAAAGTGAAGATCCAAACATATAAAGTATGCATTACAGCCATATCTTTAATTAATGGCTCAATGGCATTGCCTACGAAGACACATATGATCAGTAAAAAACGCAGGTTGAGAAAAAAAGTCTCTCCTCGCGGATTCGATTGAACGTTTGTCGTCATGCTGATGGCCTCCCCGACCCAATAAATCATTCAAAATTTTAAGTATTTGATCTCTGTATTAAAGGTACTCCTTTTCATCCTTTATACATGTGATTTTTATCACGAAGGAAAACGCTCTCAGTCTCTGCATTTGTGGCAAACTATTGAATCATAGGGGTTTAAGGTTACAATGAGGATAGCGATACACGAATAATGAAGGTGGGGCATGGAAGGCCATGGCGGTTGTACAAGCGGGGGGACGCAGGGCGTCTTGCCAGGCGATATTGTTTGATAAGGATGGAACTCTCTTGGACTTTATGGCTCTTTGGGGCGAGTGGGCGATGACGCTGCTTGAATTGCTGGACAGTCATTTGGAGATGATGGGCGCGCGTCGAATCGATAGCAAAGCAGCTCTGCTGGGACTTAGGCTGGATGGCCAGCAGCAGATAACAGATTACGATAAAGCCGGACCGCTGGCGATGGGAACCGAGGAAGAGGTCACCGCGCTGCTCGCCTGGCAGCTTTATGCTGCAGGTGTTCCTTGGAATGAAGCGTTGATTCAGGTTAGGCAATTTAGCTCATCGGCGATGATTGAATTGAAGAAGCATAAGAACGCGAGGCCGATGCCAGGGCTCGGTGCCTTTCTAAGCGCTTGCCGCGAGCGGAATATCCGGCTGGCTGTCGTCACTTCCGATACAACTGAGGCTGCACGGGAGCATCTTAGCTGGATGGGGATCGGGCACTATTTCAGTGCGATTATCGGGAGGGATCAGGTGAGTATTGGCAAGCCTTTTCCCGAAATGGCCCTGCTGGCTTGTGAGGAACTTGGCATTCCGCCGGAGCTGGCGCTCGTTGTTGGGGACAGCAACGGGGATATGCAAATGGGCAAGCAAGCAGGCGTACAAATGACGGTCGGGCTTGCCCCGGATGGCGGAGGGGAGGCATATTTGCTGGACGCCGACGTAATCATTCGCAGTTTTTTGGAAATGAAAGTGCTAGAGGAGGCATGAAAGCAATGACGTTGAGTAATATTGAGAAATTGGCATCTTGGGTGAGCGAGGGAAGAAGGATCGTTTTTTTTGGCGGGGCAGGGATTTCAACAGAGAGCGGGATTCCAGATTTTCGCTCAGCTGCAGGGATTTATCAGGAGGAGAAGGCATCCCCTTATTCGCCGGAGGAGATATTAAGCCGGCCTTTCTTTGATCGTCATCCAGAAGTGTTCTACGATTTCTACAAATCGAAAATGATCCATCTGCATGCGGAGCCGAATCCGGCACATCGTTTTCTAGCCTGGCTGGAAGACGAAGGCAAACTTGATGCGGTCATCACTCAAAATATCGACGGTCTCCACCAAAAGGCAGGAAGCCGCAAGGTGCTGGAGCTGCATGGCTCCATCCATCGAAATTATTGCATGAGCTGCGGGAGGTTCCACAGCTTGGAGGATGTTATGCATTCAGCCGATCCCGTGCCTAAATGCATGGGTTGCGGCGGTACGGTTAAACCTGATGTCGTATTGTACGGGGAAAACTTAGATAATAAGGTAATTGAAAATACGGTTAAAGCGATTAGCGATGCTGATTTACTGCTGATTGGGGGCACTTCGCTGACCGTGCAGCCAGCTGCGCATCTAATTACGTACTTTCAGGGACAGCGAACTGTGTTATTGAATGCATCCTCCACGGCCTATGACAGCAGGGCTGATTTGCTGATTACGGAACCGATCGGCTCCGTGCTTGGCCAGGTAGAAGTGTTATTAAAAGCGGAAGCTTAAACAACTCTCTTTCCAAAACGAAAACGGTTTCTTCTTCCTTGCCAAAGGGGATTGAACGAGATATGATATTTTTCGAAAGATAATTTACAGCAGGAAGGTAGGGAACTAAATGGCATACGTTGCTAGTGAAGACCGGTACGAGTCGATGATATATAATCGTGTGGGTCGTTCGGGCCTTAAGCTTCCAGCCATATCGCTTGGATTATGGCATAACTTCGGTGGTGTAGATACGTTCGAGAATGGCCGCGAAATGATTCGCAGAGCATTCGATTTGGGCATTACCCACTTTGATTTAGCCAATAACTATGGCCCGCCTCCGGGCTCGGCAGAAGAAATGTTCGGAACCGTTCTGAAAAAAGATTTGGCCCCCTATCGGGATGAATTGGTGATCTCCTCCAAGGCAGGCTACTATATGTGGCCTGGTCCGTATGGCGAGTGGGGATCTCGTAAATACTTGATTTCCAGCTTGGATCAAAGCCTGAAACGGATGGGAGTCGATTATGTCGATATTTTCTACTCCCACCGCTTTGATCCGGATACGCCGCTGGAGGAGACGATGATGGCGCTCGATCATATCGTTCGCTCAGGCAAAGCGTTATATGTGGGCATATCGAGCTATTCGGCCGAGCAGACGAAGGAAGCGGTATCCATTCTCAAGCAGCTTGGCACGCCGCTGCTCATTCATCAGCCGAATTATTCGCTGCTGGATCGTTGGATCGAGAATGGCCTGCAGGACGTTCTTGAGGAGAACGGCGTCGGCAGTATTGCCTTCTGTCCGCTGGCGCAGGGGCTGCTCACGAACAAATACTTGAACGGCATTCCGGATGATTCCCGCGCGAAGAGCCCGACAGGAGCTCTGCAAGAGACGCAAATTACGCCGGAGACGCTGCGCAAAGTGCGCGCGCTGAATCAAATGGCTGCTGCACGTGGCCAGAGCTTGGCTCAGTTTGCGCTGGCTTGGGTGCTCCGCGGAGGAAGGGTCACGTCCGCTCTGATCGGAGCGAGCCGGGTAAGCCAAATTGATGAGAACGTTCAGGCGCTGAATAAGCTTGATTTCACAGATGAGGAACTGAACCGGATCGAAACGATTCTCCATAACCACGGCGATCATTAATTATGCGCCCCAATATAGAAGAGCCCGTATCCCTTGTATTGCTATTTAGGGAACGGGCTCTGGCTATTTACCGGGGGCGCTTCTCCGGTACTCGCTGGGCGATTGCCCATGAAATCTGCGGAATTGCCGGGAGAAATAAAGCGCATCGTTGAGACCGACGGAGGAAGCGATTTGCTCAATGGATAATTCGGGACGTTCACGAAGCAATTGGCGTGATTTATCGATCCTCAGTTTAAGCAAATACGTAACGGGAGTAAGCCCGGTCTCTTTTTTGAAAATACGCGATAAATAAGCCCTATTATATCCTAGGCTTGCGCACATTTCTTCTATAGATACATGATGGGCATACTGGCTTGAAATATAGTAAATCATTTGCTTGACGATTTTTTGGACGGCGGACTCTCCGGAAGGAAGCGTGGATTCCTTGAGATGAGAGTCTTCCGCTTCAGCCATAATCAGATGCAAGCAGCCAAGGGAATACAAATGCGAGCTTGGCTTCTTGCTGCGAAATTCCTGCAGTACGGATAGAAGCAGCTGGGGAATGCTGCTATCCGTCGGGGTATGAATGACGGGATGCTGCGGCGTTAAACCGGCACGCTCGAGAAGCGCTGGAACCTTTGCCCCGGTAAAGGCGATCCAGCGATAACGCCAGGGCGTTGCTATATCAGAAGCGTAGCTTACCAGTTGGTTTGGAAGGATGAGAAATCCGTCGCCCGGCTGCAGCTCATATATGGAATACTCTGTTTGAAAGCTTCCAGTTCCTTCTTCGACAAAGTGGAGTAAATAATAGTCATATACTTTCGGTCCGACACGATGATCCGGTCTGGTTTGACTTTCGCCAGCGAACAAAATGTGCAGGTCGCTCTCATCAAATACTTCGGGGTTAGCTGCGGCGCTGTAGGTTTCTTGTAGCATTGGGGGAGCCTCCTTCGTGCATAGCGAATATTTAATTATATTTATATTCTACTTGGTAAGGTCATATTTATCCATACAAACCTCGCATACATACATTATCAAAATGACGTGGAATCTTTATACTGGAAGCAAGAAAGGAATATTCCATGAAGATGGGGTGTACATGTTGAATAAACGAAAAATGGAGCAATTGTTCTTATCCCGTTATGGGAGCAGTGAAGAAAGCATATTTGTATTCAATGCGCCGGGCCGGGTGAATCTCATCGGCGAGCATATCGATTATAACGGGGGTTATGTACTGCCAGCAGCGCTGGAATTCGGAACGACACTGGCGGTTCGCCGCCGCTCTGACCGCCAAGTAACCTTTGCATCAGCAAATCTTCCGTATGTGGCGGAGTATGAGATTTCTGAATTGGGGCATTCCAAGACAGGAGAATGGGTTGATTATCCGATCGGGGTTATATCGGAATTAGGCAAGCTTGGGATTACACTGACATGCGGTTATGACCTGCTATTCCATGGAGAGATTCCGAATGGAGCAGGACTGTCGTCTTCCGCTTCGCTTGAAGTTGTTACCGCATTTGCGCTGTTGACAATGGAGGGGAAAGAGACGGACAAGGTGGAAATTTCCCGCCTGTCCCAGCGAGCCGAGAACGAATATGTAGGCGTAAACAGCGGTATTATGGATCAATTCGCAGTAGCCAACGGCGCGAAGGATCATGCGATATTGCTGATGTGCGACACGCTTGAATATGAGCTGGTTCCATTTCGCACGGGGGCATACAAGTTGGTGATCGGCAATACGAACAAGCGCAGAGGTCTAGTGGATTCCAAATACAATGAGCGCCGTTCGCAGTGCGATGAAGCGCTAAGCCTCTTGAAGGCCCACGAGCCAGGCTTAGAATATTTGGCTCATTTGAAGCCAGGGCGCTTGGCTCAGCTGGAGACGACTTTTACTGAAGAGGTTCTGCTGCATCGGGCAAAGCATGTTGTGCTTGAGAACGCCAGAGTGCTGGAATCCGTAGAGGCTTTAAAGAACAATGACTTGCAGCATTTCGGTGAACTGATGAATGCGTCGCATGATTCCCTGAGGGATCTGTATGAGGTCAGTTGCACGGAACTGGATGTGATGGTGGAGGAAGCACGCCTGATCGAGGGAACTCTTGGTTCCCGGATGACCGGAGCCGGATTTGGCGGCTGTACGGTTTCTCTCGTGCATGAAGATTCGGTTGAAGTATTTGTAAGGCAGGTGGGCGAGGCTTATCTGCGTCGTACGGGGCTAGAGGCTGAATTCTATGTTTGTGGAGTAGGGCCTGGCGTACATCAAATGAAGGAGGAGAAATAAGATGGCTATATTAGTTACTGGAGGAGCAGGCTATATCGGATCGCATACGGTGGCGGAACTATTGGATCGGGGTAAGGAAGTCGTTGTCCTTGATAATTTGCAGTCAGGACATCGCGAAGCGCTGCTTGGCGGCAAGCTGTATGAAGGGGATTTGCGGGACAAGGCGCTGCTGGCAAAGTTATTTGCAGAGAATGAGATTGAAGCGGTTATTCATTTCGCGGCCAACTCGCTGGTGGGAGAGAGCATGCAGAAGCCTGTCAAATACTATGACAATAACGTGTACGGCACGCTCTGCCTGCTTGAAGCGATGGATGCCGCAAACGTGCGGCGAATCGTATTCTCGTCTACGGCCGCTACTTATGGGGAGCCTGAAAAGGTGCCGATCGAGGAAACCGACTTGACTCAACCGACGAACGTGTACGGAGAGACGAAGCTGATGATGGAGCGGATGATCGACTGGTTCGATAAGGTGCTCGGCATCAAATATGTATCCTTGCGCTATTTCAACGCTGCGGGCGCTCACGAGAGCGGACGAATCGGGGAAGACCACAGACCGGAGAGCCATCTCATTCCGTTGATATTGCAAACCGCGCTCGGACAGCGGCCTTCGATTTCTGTCTTCGGCGATGATTACAGTACGCCGGACGGCACATGCATCCGCGATTATATCCATGTCAGCGACCTGGCGGATGCGCACTTGCTCGCGGTAGAGCATTTGATTGCCGGTGGAGAGAGCAACATTTTCAATTTAGGCAATGGACAAGGGTTCTCGGTCAAGGAAGTGATTGAGCAGGTTCGTGAAGTAACCGGCCGTGATTTCCCAGTTGTAATAAGCCCTAGACGTGCAGGGGATCCTGGCGTGCTGATCGCTTCCTCGGATAAAGCTAGAACGATTCTGAAATGGCAGCCTTCCCGAAGCAGCCTGGATCATATTATTCGGAGTGCCTGGGCTTGGCACAATGCCCATCCGGGCGGTTATGACGACTTCAAGTGAGGAGGGATTGAAAGTGGCAGCTAAAGAGATAAATATGCAAGAGGCACAGCAGGCTATAGAGCGGCTGCTGCACTATGGACGTGAGCATCAATTATTTGAGGAATGGGATATGGATTACACGCGCAATCGCTTGCTGGAGCTGTTTGCGCTGGATGAGCCATGGACGTCGGAATTGGAGATTCCTTCTGGAGTCGGGCTTCGCCAGCCGCTGGATGTTCTTATCGATTATGGCTTTGCGATCGGTCTTATCCCGGATGGTTCCGACACGTACCGCGATTTGCTTGACGCGAGAATTATGGGCCAATTGATGTCGCGTCCGTCTGAGACGATAGCGGCTTTCAAGCAGACTGTCAGTGAGAGGGGAGTCGCGGCTGCGACTCAGGATTTCTATAAGCTTGCTGTGGACAGCAACTATATTCGCATGGATCGGGTCGCGAATAATATTTATTGGAATCAAGCGACACCGTACGGCGAAATGGAGATCACGATCAACCTATCGAAGCCGGAGAAGAGTCCCAAGGAAATTGCGATGGCGAAACTGCTGCCTCCACCGGTATATCCGAAATGCCAGCTATGCCGGGAAAATGTAGGTTATGCCGGACGAGTTAATCACCCGGCAAGGCAGAATCTGCGGGTGATTCCGATCGAACTGAACGATGAGCCGTGGTTGTTTCAGTACTCGCCTTACGTATACTACAATGAGCATTGCATCGTCTTCCATCATGATCATGTGCCGATGAAGCTGACGCGGGATACCTTTAAGCGTCTGCTGGATTTTACGGCAGAGTTCCCGCATTATTTCATCGGCTCCAATGCGGACTTGCCGATCGTTGGCGGGTCGATCCTGACGCATGACCATTTCCAGGGGGGCAGACATACCTTCCCGCTGGAGAAGGCTCCTGCGGAAGCGACGTTCCGGCATGAGGCGTTCAAGGGTGTCACGGTTTCCATCGTGAATTGGCCCATGACCGTGCTGCGCCTGAACGGCCATCAACCAGACGTGCTGCTTGACGCTGCCGATGATTTGTACGAGAAGTGGAAAGCCTACAGTGATCCGGAAGCTGAGGTTCTGGCGTTCACGGAAGAGAACGGACAATCTGTTCCTCATAACACGGTAACGCCGATTGTACGCCGTGGTGCGGACGGCAGCTATGAGATGGACATCGTCCTGCGCAATAACCGGACGAATGAGCAATACCCGGAGGGGATATTCCATCCGCATCGCGAGATGCACCATATTAAGAAGGAGAATATCGGCTTGATCGAAGTGATGGGATTAGCGATTCTCCCTGGACGGCTGAAGGAAGAGCTTGCCCGCATCGCTGAAATTCTCAGTGGAAATAAAGAAATGTATGAAGAGGTTCTGGCCAATCCGGAAAGCGCGCTTGCCGTCCATGCCGACTGGATTCGGGAACTTGTTGCCGAGCATGGACAGGGTCTCCGCCAAGAAGAAGCTGAAGGGCTGCTTCGCAATGAGGTCGGGCTGAAATTCTCAGCCATATTGGAGCATGCCGGCGTGTTCAAGGCAACGCCTGCGGGCCGCGAAGCCTTCCGCAGATTTGTCCTATCCGCAGGCTATCGCGAATAGGCGGAGTTTATAGAGGCTCCGAATGCCGAATGCCGAATATAATAGAGCTTTGCCCTACCTCCCGTTCGATTGAATAGGGAGGTAGGCTTTTTTATAGAGGAATGTCATAGGAGCCTGCTAAGCTCACCAAAAGTAAGCCGATTGTTTCCTTATAGTTAGAAGAGTATAATTTAAAGTGCAGTACATAATTTAAGGGACACAACACTTGAGGACAACTAATTAGGGAGGCATGTTGCATGAACTCTTTTCAATTCCATAATCCGACTAGGCTTATTTTTGGCAAAGGTCAGTTAACAGCTTTGAGGACAGAGGTTCCTAAATACGGCAGCAAAGTATTGTTGGTGTATGGCGGAGGCAGCATTAAGCGCAATGGGCTTTATGATCAGGTGATAGACCAGCTTAAGGAGATCGGAGCAGAGATCACGGAGCTCCCCGGTGTAGAGCCTAACCCACGTTTGTCCACGGTTCATCGCGGCGTAGATTTATGCAAGACAAAGGGGGTGGAGCTGGTTCTTGCCGTAGGCGGAGGCAGCGTTCTGGACTGTGCCAAGGCGATAGCTGCGGGTGCTAAGTATGATGGTGATATGTGGGACTTTGCCGAGCATAAGGCGGTTCCTCAGGCTGCGCTTCCGCTAGGAACGGTGCTGACGATGGCAGCTACCGGATCGGAAATGAACGGTAACTCGGTTATTTCCAACGAAGCGACCGAGGAGAAGCTGGGATGGGGAAGCCCGCTCGTATATCCGGTCTTTTCGATTCTTGATCCAGAGAACACGTTTACTCTGCCGAAAGATCAGACGGTATACGGCATTGTGGATATTATGTCTCACGTGTTCGAGCATTATTTTCATAAGGAGAGCAATACGCTCCTGCAGGATGAATTCTGCGAGGCGCTGCTGCGTACTGTCATTGAGACGGCGCCTAAGCTGCTCGAGGATTTGGAAAGCTTCGACCATCGGGAGACGATTTTGCTATGTGGCACAATGGCACTAAATGGAGTGCTGAATATGGGACTTTCGGGTGATTGGGCGACTCATAACATCGAGCATGCCGTTTCCGCCGTCTACGATATACCACATGGAGGCGGCCTCGCGATCCTGTTCCCGAACTGGATGAGCCACAATATGCGCCATGACGTAGCCCGCTTCAAGCGTCTGGCCGTGAAGGTGTTCGGCGTTGACCCAAGCGGTAAGAGCGATCAGCAGGCAGCTGAGGAAGGGATTGCGGCGCTGCGCGCATTCTGGAACTCGATTGGCGCGCCAAGCCGGCTTGCGGATTACGATATCGATGAGAGCAAGCTTGAGGCTATGGCTGATAAAGCGATGCGGTTCGGGGCGTTTGGTAATTTTGCGAAGCTGGAAAAAGAGGACGTTCTGGCAATTTACCGCCGTTCGCTGTAATGAAGGTCGAGTAAGGTTGCGAATTAACCTGTGCTGACGTAACAATATAATATTTCGGAACAAGCCGAGTAAGAGGAATGAGAGGTTCCTTTGCTCGGCATTCTGGAATTTCCCCGCATTGTCTTCGATTCGTTGCCAAATGAACGAAACGAAACCACTTCTTGCTACGTAATACTAAATATATACACACCCAGGAAGGAGGGACGGCGAATGGAGGCCATGTTCTGGAGCTGTTTGCTTGGCGGAGCCGTATTCGCGCTGTTAAGCGTCATCGTGGGAGATATTGTTGGCAGTTGGCTGGATGGTATATTCGACATTTTAGCGCTTGATTTTTTGAAGCCCATTATTTTGGCGTCCGCAGTCACTACGTTTGGAGGAGCTGGCGTGCTGCTGGTTCGTTATACTGGCCTTGGTTCCGCAGTTGTCATTCTAATTGCGACTCTGATCGCTTTGTTTATGTCGGTTGTCATTTACTTTGCCTACGTGAAACCGATGGATAACAGCGAGAACTCAACAGGTTTCTCCGTAGCCGAACTTCCGGGCAAGCTGGGGGAAGTGACCGTGCCGATTCCAGAGTCGGGCTTTGGGGAAATCATGGTCAATTTCGTGGCTGGAAATACGCTACATATTGCATCCAGTTGGGACAACACGGAAATACCGGCAGGCACGCTTGTCGTCGTCGTCGATTCGAAAGACGGCGTCGTGCAGGTATCCAGGCTTTATGAGAATGGACAAGAAAAGGAGATGGTGTGATTGTTATTCGAAGGTATTCCTGATTTCTTATTAATTCCGATTATAGTTCTAGCCGTAATTGTTGTGCTTGGCCTCGCTTTCTGGGCAAGGTATAAGACGGTGAGCCCGGATGAGGCGATGATCGTTACAGGTTCCTTCCTAGGGAGCAAAAATATTTCGGATGACGAAACAGGCCGAAAAATTAAAATCGTACGCGGCGGCGGGGCGTTCATTTGGCCGATTTTTCAAAAGGCGGAGTTCATGTCATTGCTGTCCCATAAGCTGGATGTCATGACTCCAGAGGTATATACTGAGCAAGGTGTCCCGGTATCGGCGGACGGGGTTGCGATTATCAAGGTAGGCAGTTCTGTAGAGGACGTAGCTACTGCTGCAGAGCAATTCATGGGCAAGCCGATTGAATCGTTAAAAGGGGAGGCCCAGGAAGTATTGGAAGGGCATCTACGCTCGATTCTCGGATCGATGACCGTAGAGGAGGTCTACCGCAACCGGGATAAGTTCGCACAGGAAGTTCAGGGCGTCGCTGCCCGGGATTTGAAGAAGATGGGGCTGCAGATCGTTTCCTTTACGATAAAAGATGTCCGCGACAAGCACGGCTATCTGGAGGCTCTAGGTAAGCCGCGCATTGCGGCGGTTAAACGGGACGCCGAGATTGCTGAAGCCGAAGCGGTTAGGGATTCGCGGATTCAAAAGGCACTAGCAGAGGAGTCCGGTCAGAAGGCGGAGCTGCTTCGCGATACGAATATTGCGGAAGCCTCCAAGGAGAAGGAACTGAAGGTCGCTTCCTTTAAGAAGGAGCAGGACACGGCGAAGGCGGAAGCCGACCAGGCCTATCATATCCAGGAAGCGCGTGCGAAGCAGACGATGGTTGAAGAACAAATGAAGGTAGAACTCGTCCGTAAAGAACGCGAAATCGACCTGCAGGATAAAGAAATTGTGGTACGCCAAAAGCAGTATGACGCTGAAGTGAAGAAGAAAGCCGATGCCGATCGTTATGCAGTAGAGCAAGCGGCGGAAGCAGAGAAGGCTCGTAAAATGCGTGAAGCCGATGCAGTGCAGTATTCCATCGAAACGCAGGCAAAGGCTTCTGCAGAACAGAAGCGTCTTGAAGGTTTGGCAATTGCCGATGCCGAGCGTGCTAAAGGTACGGCTGATGCAGAAATTATCAGGCTCCGGGGGCTGGCAGAAGCGGAAGCGAAGGAGAAGCTCGCCGAGGCGTTCCAGAAATTTGGCGAGGCTGCCATCCTTGATATCGTTGTAAAAATGCTGCCTGAGCTTGCAGAGAAAATTGCCGGTCCTATTTCGTCCATCGACAAGTTGACCGTCGTTGACACTGGCAAAGGAGAAGGCGCAGCCCGGGTAAGCAACTATGTTACCGAGCTTATGGCTACTGCCCCGGAAATGTTAAAAAGCGTATCCGGCATAGAGCTGGATCGCTTAATTAAAGGCTTGACGCAAGGCAAAGCCCTGCCGGCAGCTCCTGCTCCGGCCGCTTCGACCTCCGCATCAGTCCAGACAGCGCCTTCCGGTCCGGCATCTCCATCGCCGAAAGCGACAGCTAAGCCACCGGTCATTCAGGAGAGCGCCGCTTCTTCGGAACAGAACACTTAAAGCGGTATTATGGATACCCTTGACAAGTAGAAGCAATACCTGTAACTTGTGCATAAGTTACGCTGCAAAGCGTCCCGCCGGAAGGCGAGACGCTTTTATAATGCGCCGTACTATGGTAGAATTTATTATTCGTAAGCAAGGAATTTGTAAGCAAGTGAGGTGCAAATGTGAGCAGGCTGCATGTAGCCAAAGCGTTGAACAACAATGTAATCATAGCGAACCATCCTGGGCATGGAGAGGTCGTTGTCATTGGCAAAGGCATTGGATTTAACCGCAAGCAGGGCGATTCTATTCCTCTGGGTGCGGTGGAGAAGATGTTCATTCTGACGAACCAGCAGGAGCAAGAGCAATACAAACAGCTCGTGCCTCAAATCGACGAAAATTTAATCGAAGTCATCGGGGAAATCATTATGTACATATCCCAGAAGACCGGCAAAGAACTGAATGAACATATTCACATTGCATTAACTGATCACATTTCGTTTGCAATTAAGCGGGCGGAGCAGGATATTGCAATCCATAATCCCTTCTTGTTCGAGACAAGGGAGATATACCCTATGGAGTACGAGCTGGCTGAATACGCCATCGAACTGATCCATGATAAATTAGGCATAGACTTGGGCCAGGATGAAATTGGCTTTGTCGCTCTTCATATCAACAGCGCAATGACGAATCGGCATGTTAGCGAAGTGCGGGAGCATACGCAACTGATTGCGGATTTAGTGGGTATAGTAGAGGAAGAGCTGAAGCTAAGAATACTTCGTCATTCCTTGGATTATTCTCGTCTGCTGACTCATCTAAGATTTGCCATTGAAAGAGTACGTCGCGGCGATAAAGTTGCTGTTGTCGAGAAATTGGAAGCGCTGCTCAGTCAGGAATATCCGGCGCTATATCAGTTGGCCGGAAGATTGACGAAGGTCATGGAGGAGAGACTGGACAGGCCGGTTTATCAGGCAGAGATCAGTTACTTAACCATGCATTTGCATCGTCTAACGGTTCATCATAAATGATTATCGATAGAAGCTTGACACTAATTCAAACTTCTTGTTATACTCTAGTCGATAAACAACAATAGCATATCACAATGTGTAACTGATTCGATCAGGCATGAGTTGATTAAAGTACTTTGATTGTATTGCTACCATGCGGGGTATTATAACCGTAGGAGAGCTATGCAATAGGTATCTTTTATTGACCCATGCCTTTTTGCTGTTGTTTAATCGCTATAGAGAGAAAAAACCATACAGGAGGATGGATATGTTTAAACGCTTTTTTGGCGTGCTGCAGCGGGTGGGCAAGGCGTTAATGCTGCCAGTAGCGCTGCTGCCAGCAGCTGGTTTGCTGCTTGGAATCGGGAACATGCTGGTAAACCCGGATTTTCTTAATCTCGTTCCGGCTCTAGATAATGCCACGGTAAATGCGGTTGCTACAGTGATGATGAATGCTGGTGATATCGTATTTACAAACCTAGCTCTGCTATTTGCCGTCGGGGTAGCCGTAGGGCTTGCTGGTGGAGATGGAGTAGCAGGGCTTGCTGCGATTATTGGTTACTTGGTCATGAATGTGACCATGGGAACGGTAATCGGAGTTACGCCATCGATGATTGGGGAAGATCCAGCTTACGCTAGCATACTTGGTATCCCGACACTAGGGACAGGGGTGTTCGGAGGGATTATAGTAGGGGTTCTTGCAGCTTCGATGTATAAGCGATTCTTTAAAATCGAGCTGCCATCCTATCTAGGTTTTTTTGCGGGTAAACGTTTCGTGCCGATTATGACAGCAGCGACTTCCTTGCTGCTTGGATTGGTCATGGTGGTCATTTGGCCGCCGATTCAGAGCGGACTTAATACGGTTTCCCACTTTATGCTGGAGCAGAACCGTACGCTTTCTGCCTTTATTTTTGGAATCATCGAACGGGGACTCATTCCATTTGGTCTCCATCATATCTTCTATTCGCCGTTCTGGTTTGAGTTTGGAGAATATGTGAATAGTGCCGGAGATATCATACGCGGCGACCAGAAAATCTTTATGGCGCAGCTTCGCGATGGCGTTGGCTTTACGGCGGGAACATTCATGACGGGTAAATTCCCATTCATGATGTTCGGGTTGCCGGCAGCGGCTTTAGCTATCTATCATGAAGCTAAGCCCCAGCATAAGAAATTCGTTGCCGGGATTATGGGATCGGCTGCACTGACTTCCTTTTTGACGGGAATTACTGAACCGCTTGAATTCTCATTCTTGTTCGTTGCTCCGATATTGTTCGTTGTACACTGTGTGTTTGCAGGCTTGTCCTTCATGACAATGCATTTGTTAGATGTTAAAATCGGGATGACATTCTCCGGCGGTCTGATTGACTTCTTGATTTTCGGGGTAATTCCGGGGCGCACACCTTGGTGGAACGTCATTATCGTCGGCTTGATTCTTGCTGTTATTTACTACTTCGGATTCCGCTTTGTGATTCGCAAATTCAATCTTAAGACACCAGGCCGCGAGGATGATGCGACTGAGGATGGCAGTGGAGAACAAGAAGCGGGATCTAAAGTGAAGCAGGATGAACTGCCGCACAACATACTTGACGCGCTGGGCGGAAAGGATAATATTGTTCATTTGGATGCTTGTATTACCCGCCTTCGGGTTGAGGTGAAAGAGAAATCGGAAGTGGACAAGAATCGACTGAAGAAATTGGGTGCTTCTGGAGTTCTTGAAGTTGGCAACAACGTTCAAGCCATTTTTGGCACAAGATCTGATACGATTAAAACCCAAATTGGAGATATAATGGAGGGTAAGACCCCGGCGATTGCTCCAGCTGCTTCTGCAGACAAAGCCGCCGAGGTTGAGCAGCTAGCCATGCAAGAGGGTAAAGCGATTATAGAAGAGGAAATCGTTATGCCAGCAAGCGGCGAAATTTTGAGTATCACAGAAGTTCCTGATCCTGTATTTTCCGAAAAGATGACAGGTGACGGGTTTGCTATACTGCCGAATGAAGGAATGATTTGTTCGCCGGTTAACGGAAAAGTGTTCAATGTGTTCCCTAGCAAGCATGCCATCGGTATTTTGTCCGATGGGGGCAAGGAAGTGCTGGTGCATATTGGAGTTAATACGGTGAAGCTGAAAGGACAAGGATTTAAAGTTCTTGTGGAAGAAGGAGATATTGTAGCGGCAGGACAACAGATTATGGAAGTGGATATCGCCTATGTAAAAGAAAATGCGAAATCCCTAATATCGCCGATTATTTTCTCCAATCTTCCGGAAGGTTCTACAGTATCCTTGAATAGATCAGGTACATTGAAAGCCGGAACAGGGGACATTATTACTATTAAGTAAGCACAGCATTGGTTACAGAATCCCTCATCTCAATAAGTTGACCACTTTTGAGGTGAGGGAGTTATAATAAACATAAATTCAAAGCAGAAAGCGAGATGTACTAACATGGAAAGAGTATTCAGAATTACGGACGAAGACGGAATCCACGCACGCCCAGCAACAGCGCTGGTTAATACAGCAAATAAATTCAGCGGTGCGGAAGCTTTCGCGGAAGCGAACGGCAAGAAAGTAACTTTGAAGTCGATTCTGGGGGTACTATCCCTGGGTCTTGAGCAAGGTGATCTTATTACGATCATTGTTGAAGGAGACAATGCCGCAGAAGCACTTCAAGCGCTCACTGATGTAATGGTCAATGAAGGGTTAGGCGAAGTGAATGCTTAATATTCAAGGGATTGCTGCATCGGCAGGTGTAGCGATTGCTCCGGTATTCAAGCTGGAGCATCCTGACTATACGGTAAAGCACCGGGGGATCGAAGATACTGCGGCTGAGATTACTCGCCTGGAAGAAGCTTTATCGAAATCGCAGCAGGAGCTTGAAGCAATTAAGGCGCGTACGCAGCAAGAGCTGGGGGAGAAGAAGGCGGAGATTTTTGAATCGCACTTGCTTATTCTGAATGATCCTGAGCTGCTTACGCCGGTACGAGATAAAATTAATACGGAGAAAGTCAGCGCGGAGTATGCGCTGAATGAAACGGCACAGCAGTTTATCTCCATGTTCGAAAATATGAAGAGCGACTATCTTCGTGAACGGGCTGCTGATATGAAAGACGTAACGAAGCGCGTGCTGACCCACTTGCTTGGATTGAACTATGTGAATCCTGCAGAGATTAGCGAGGAGGTTATCGTGGTAGCGGAAGACCTGACGCCTTCGGATACAGCGCAGCTTAACCGCAAATACGTTAAGGGCTTTACGACAAACATCGGCGGCCGTACTTCTCACTCTGCGATTATGGCTCGTTCCTTGGAAATTCCGGCTGTTGTCGGAACGAAAGACGTACTAAGTAAAGTAAGCAATGGCGACCTGCTTATTGTAGACGGGCTTGACGGTACAGTGATCGTAAACCCGTCTGCCGAAGTAGTGGAGCAATATACAGCCAAACGCGACGCTTATTTGCAACAAATCGAAGAATGGAAGAAGCTGCGTGAGGTTCCGACAGTATCCCGTGACGGGGTACACGTGGAATTAGCTGCCAATATCGGAACACCGAACGATGTTACGGGCGTTCTTGAAAATGGCGGTGAGGGCGTAGGTCTATACCGCACCGAGTTCCTTTATATGGGGCGGACGGAGCTCCCTTCGGAAGAAGTGCAGTTCAACGCTTATAAGACGGTGCTTGAAAAAATGGAAGGCAAGCCCGTAGTTGTAAGAACGCTTGATATCGGCGGCGATAAAGAGCTGCCTTATCTGGATTTGCCAAAGGAAATGAACCCTTTCCTTGGCTTCCGAGCCGTTCGTCTCTGTCTGGAGCAGACGGATATCTTCCGCACACAGCTTCGCGCCTTGCTGCGGGCTAGCACGTACGGGAATTTGCGGATTATGTTCCCTATGATTGCTACCCTGGATGAGTTCCGCCAAGCGAAAGCCTTGCTGTTGGAAGAGAAGGCTAAGCTCGTATCTGAGGGTGTAGCCGTATCGGAAGATATTCAAATTGGCATCATGGTGGAAATTCCTGCTACAGCCGTATTGGCTGATCAATTCGCTAAAGAAGTCGACTTCTTTAGTATCGGCACGAACGATCTCATTCAGTATACGATGGCTGCCGACCGGATGAACGAGCGCGTTTCATATTTGTACCAGCCTTATAACCCAGCTATTTTGCGCTTAGTAAAAATGGTTATCGACGCCGCTCACAAAGAAGGACGTTGGGTGGGAATGTGTGGCGAGATGGCAGGGGACGCTACAGCAATTCCGCTGCTGCTTGGACTTGGGCTGGATGAGTTCAGTATGAGCGCTACATCAATCCTGCCAGCCCGTTCGCAAATCGCCAAGCTTTCCAAGAGCGAGATGCAGGAACTGGCAGCAAAGGCACTTCAGCTTGGCACGGCTGAGGAAGTTGTAGAGCTTGTTAAAGGTATTAATCAGTCATAATTGTTAATCAAGTATTAAGTAAACTTTTAACTTTTCCAACATTTTTGGGTTTCATTACAGCCGGCGCATTTTGCGCCGGTTTTTTTTGTTCAATGGTCAAACGTTTGTGATGGTATCGCATCTTTCGCGGAGGGACGTTAGGACTTGTACAAATTTGGGTAAAATAACAATGTGGCTAAAGTTATGCATTACATTGAGGAGGGTGTTACTTTATGACCAAGAGTACGAATCAACAGACCCAGTACTTAGATGTGGCAAAAAGAACTGAGTTTACCCGCTCTTCACTAAATCAATTGAGAAAATCGGGGCATATCCCCGCAAGTGTGTATGGAGGAGGAACGGAAGCCCAGTCCGTTTACGTAGAGGAGAAGCAACTTGTCAAAGTGGCTCGTACGGGACGCACCGAGTTTTTTGACTTGCGGATCGATGGAGGCCAGGGCATTCCGGTTTTGATAAAAGAATTCCAACAGCGCAGCGGAAAAGTCCTTCATGTGGATTTTCAGAAGGTTTCGAAAAATAAACCGATTCGCGTCAGGGTGCCGATTATTTATAATGGGACGGCGAAAGGAACCAAAGTCGGCGGAATATTGCAGGTTCAAGCGACAGAGCTCGAAATTGAAGGCTTGCCGGACGTGCTCCCGGGAGGGCTGGAAGTGGATGTGACGTCGCTGGGAACCGGCGACAAGCTGGTTGCGGCCGATATCCAACTGCCTGAGGGAATAACGTTGATCGGCGGAGAAGATGAGCTGCTGGCTTCTATCGTGTTGCCGCGTTTGGCGGAGGCGGATAACGATACAGAGGCCGATCCTGCTTCGGAGCCGGAATCGGCTGAGGCTGCGGAAGATAAAGAATAGGGTAATAACTGAGCTGGTTGAAAGGAAGACGGTCTAGTGGATCGTCTTTTTTTTCGTGTTCTGCGGCATGTATAAATATAGTGGTATAATATATTCATGATATGTATTATAATTCCATTAATAGATACTATAAAACATTCCTTTGTAACTAGGTTAGTTACTACTGTATAATGTGATTATGCAAATTTTAAGAAAGTGGGGATGACATGCCGCCGAAGAAAAAGAGTCCTGCGTTGGCACAGCGCCAAACGGAACAAACGAAGCAAAAGCAGAAACAGAAGACAAGACAAATTATTTGGTTTTCCACGGTTGGAATATTGCTGGCGCTTTGCATTATCGTGTTAGTGATTCCGACGAAGCCTTCGAACGAAGCAGCAGCGGAGGCGACATTCGATTATGCTAGCCTTCCAGTGCTCGGAGATCCGAACGCTCCGATCAAGATCGTAGAATTCGGAGACTATAAATGCCCGGCATGCAGCATCTTCAATGAGCTCGTAAAGCCACAAATCCAAAGCGATTATGTAGATCAGGGCAAGGCAGCTTTTTATTTTATGAACTTCCCGTTTATCAGCTCTGATTCAGATACGGCTGCTCTAGCGGCGCAAGCTGTATATCATCAAAGCAATGAAGCTTTTTGGAGCTATTTCGACGCCTTGTACAAGAATCAAGGGGAAGAGAGTGCACAATGGGCGACAGTTGATTTTCTGGTAGAATTGGCTGAGAAGGAAAATATCGGCATCGATTACGAGCTTCTTCGCAAGGATATCGAGGAGAAGACGTATCAGAAAGAAGTGGACGAGCATAGAAATATGGCTAACCAGCTTAGAATCGGAGGAACGCCGTCCCTATTTATCAATGGAAAGCTTTATCAAGGCCATTTTGAAGACTACGCCGCGATTAAGGAGCTTATCGAAAACGAGTTAAAGGGTGAATAAGGATGGCGCAAGGATCGGTGCGTTCTTTTTTCAGAGAATATGGCATTTATCTTGCTTGGCTAGTATCCATGGTGGCCACTGCCGGCAGCTTGTATTTAAGTGAAGTGCTATATTACGAACCCTGCAAGCTTTGCTGGTTCCAGCGGATTTTTATGTACCCCCTGGCCATTCTGCTCGGAATGGCGGCGTTTCGTAACGACCGCAGGATTCTCGTTTATACCATTCCGCTCAGCATCATCGGAGGAACTATCTCTACCTATCATTACGCTCAGCAAAAGATTCCGGGTTTGGCGAAGCTATTGCCATGCAAAGTAGGGATACCTTGCAACATTGATTACTTGAATTGGTGGGGGTTTGTGACGATTCCTTTTATGGCTCTAATCGCATTTATATTAATTACTGTATGTCTGTTTCTTGCTAGAACTTCCTCTAATCAAGATTAATAATTCATAGAGTGCCCTCGGCCATTTGGATTGGCTGAAGGGCACTTTTTGTGCTGATGCATGAGGAGGAGCGCTCATCGGTTGGCTGATGCTTCGTCTGGGTAATGGATAGTGCAACAAATTGAAAGCGTGAAACGTTATTGTAAGTGGAGGTGCATCATGAATAAGAGCAGAGGAATGATGACTTTATTTGCAGCAGTGTTGCTTACATTGTCTTTGTCGCTGACAGCCTGCAGTAAAACGGATAGCCCGGCGAATCCCCCTGATGAGGCGGCGCAAGCTGAGGAGACGAAACAGGGAACGGGCCAGTTTGTCGGTCTGATGGATAATCACTCGGTAGAAATAGTAGTGAATGGCGAACCGACAGCATTTCAGATGGACGCTTCGATAGCGGCTATAGCTGAGGGATTGGCTCCGAATGAATCGGTTGAGTTTGAATACGTAGAGAAAGCTATCGACGGAGAGGATACGTTAAAGCAGTTGTTTCTTACCAAACTAGTGAGGGTGTCACAGTCGGATTCGCCAGTCGGGTTGCCGGCTACTAAACAGTTGGAAGTAGAGCTTGAAGGAATGAAGGAAGCACGGAATGCCAATTTAGCAGAAGGCAATGGCTATGCGCTTTATGTGTTTGATATTTTCACATTTGATTCGAAGACCGATACATTGAGTATGAACTATGACCCCAATTACAAGGTGAAAATTGTTAAGCTGCCATCGGACTATAAGACAGATGAGTTGTTGTCGGAGGCAAATAAACAGCTGTCAAAGAACGGGCAGGTAGAGGAAGTGCAAAGCGATGTCATGGATAGATTCATGAAAGACACCTCGGTGTTCCTGGAAGCTGTCGGAAACGATCTGACTCAGCAATATATCGTTAAAGAAATCGACGGGCAAGGTTATGCTTTTGAGTTGATTATCCCGCATGGGGAAGCTACGGAAGGCTTTGTACCTTTAGCCTATGCCACTTTAAATTCCATCGTAACAAAATAGCTGTATATTGTTAATAACCTTAGCGAGAGCGGTCTTGCTGAGGTTATTTTCTTTTTATTCTGAACTATAACCGTGCTCGTTTCTTAGTGAAGCTGTTGTGACAAGTGCCTAGCCGTGCGCATATCATACCAAAGACGATTAATTACTGAGCAAAGGAGAGAACGGCTTGAAGAAGAACAGAACCCCAAGAACCAGTAGAGCGAAAAAGTCACTCTATTTTGTAGATAATCCGGAAATTGATGAACTTAAGATGCTGGAGGATGACAGGCGCGAACGACGAGCCGGGCAGAAGGAAATCAAAATCCACCAATCTATCGCTCCCGTAATATCTCCTGAAGAAATTGAAGTGGAGATATTGGATGCTTTTACAGAGGAGTCGGAAAGCGTTGATTGGAAGGAACAAGAAGTAATTAAGGTGGAGCCCTTAGCCGTGGAGGAGCCGCTGATCCCGGCAGTTAATTTGGAGGCCCATTTGGCAGAGAAAAAAACACCACTCGCAAGTGAAGGAATCGTCTATACGAGTGATTTGAGGGATGCTGCCGTTACAGGTGCAAAAATTGCTCCTTATACGATTGATGCCTCGAAAATTAAATATGGTACGATTGGAACCGCTTGGTTGGCTGATTATGCCATTCAAGGCATCAAAATTGCCGACGGGGCTGTTAGCTCTTCTAAAATTGCAGCAGAGTCGATTACAGGGGAGCATTTGGTAGATGGCTCCATAGAGGGAAGAACGATAAGAAACCGCTCAATTAGCGGGGAGAAGCTTCAAGATGGAAGCATTACTTCGGATAAGCTAGCGGATAGTGTCATCGGGGCTGATAAGCTGGCAGATCATTCGATTCAGAGCCGCCACTTAAGCGATTGGATCGTGACTACGGATTTGCTGCAGGATCAAGCCGTCACCTCGGATAAAATATTGAGCGGAAGCATTCAAACGAATAATTTGGCGAACGGAATCATCGATAATTCCAAGCTTGCCGAGCAAGCGGTCACGTCGTCGAAGCTTCGAGACGGCTCGGTCACGGCTTCTAAAATTCAGGATGGCATCATTGAAAGCCGCCACTTAGCTGAGAGTGCAATCACTGCGCGAAACTTGGCCCCCGGATTAATTGGCAAAGAACAGCTGGCTTGCCCGAGTGTGGGTGCTAATCATCTAGAGAATAACATTATTGCTTCGCAGCATATCGGCGAGAATACCGTCCAGTCTAAGCATATTTCCCCGGAATCGATTGACCGGGTTCACATTCGGGCAGGCAGCATTGGGGAAGAGCATATCTGCGCAGGCGAAATTAAGGGAAGACATCTTGCTGACCGCAGCATTCTTTCGTCGAAGCTGGCGGATCAATCGGTAGGCACAGCGCAAATCGTCGAGCAAGCGGTGACATCCTCCAAAATTGCCGATCAAAGCATTCTGCCGCAGAAAATAGCGGATGAATCCGTGCTCACGAGACATCTTGCACAGGGATCGGTTCAAAAATCGCAGCTTGCCCTAGGCGCAGTTACGTCGCGGCATATTGCTGTTGATTCCGTTCAGGGAGAGCATATCGCATCCCATGCGATTGATGAATGGCATATTGCGGAAGAAGCCGTCACCGGAGCTAAAATTGGAGATGGGGAAATATCGGAGCGGCATCTGGCTGAAGATTCCATCTCAACCTCCCTGCTTCAGGACGGTTCAGTGACAAGTGACAAGCTGGACAATGGAAGTGTGACCGGAAATAAAATTGCGAACGGGGCCGTAACCGGTTCGGCCATTGGTACGGAAGCTATCAATTCACGCCATCTTACTACCGGGTTAATTCATACGTCTCATCTATCTCCCAATATTGTGGGTGGAGAGCAACTGCAAGCTGGTGCTATAGAGGAGGAGCATATTCGACAAGGAGCCGTATTTTCTCATCATTTGCAGGATCATGCTGTAACTGCGCTGAAATTGTCGCCTGAGAGTGTCACAAGCGATAAGATCAATGATTTGGCAGTAACGACATCGAAGCTTGCGGAAGGAAGCGTACTCTCCACCAAGCTAGCCCCTGCCGCGATTCTGCCCCAGCATTTTTCTAAGGGAGCCGTTCAAAGCGATTCATTGGCAACCGAGGCGGTACTGTCCGAGCATCTAGCCAATGAATCCGTTACAGACAGGCATCTAGGCATGGGCATATTGAAATCTCATCATTTATCTGATGGCTCTGTGTCGGAACGGGTACTTGAAGACGGATCGATTTCGGCTTCCAAGTTAAGAGAGGGGGCTGTTCAGTCAACTCATTTAACTAAGGGCGTTATTGAAAGCCAACATCTTGGCAGTGAGGTAATAGAGTCTTGGCATGTAGCACCCCAGACGATTACAGGAGCTCATCTAGCTCCGGAATTATATCGCGACGGGCTGCTTCCAGAAGAAGGGATCAGCGGAAACAGTTTGAAGCCTGGTTCCGTGAGACGAGATCATCTGCAGCCGGGATCAGTCGATGAAATCGTGCTGAAGCACGGAGGGGTTAGTTCCCTGCATTTGCAGCCTCAATCCGTGCAAGGTCATCATATGAGTGCAGAGTCAGTCTCAAGTGAGCATTTGATCAATAATATTTTGGAATCTCGCCATTTGTCCGAAGGAGCTATAGGTGCAAGGCATATTGCCGATGGAGAAATTGATTCACGTCATATTCGGCTGCAGGCTTTGCAGATCGGGCATTTGTCTGCCGAATTGCAGCGGGAGGGACTGCTGCCGGAGGGCGGAATTCCCGGAGCAGCCATTATGCCAGAGGCGATAGGGCGTACTCATTTGCAAAGAGGTGCAATCGCCGACGAACAGCTACAAAGCGAATCCGTGGGTTCGTCCCATTTACAGCCAGGTTCTGTACAGAGCAATCATTTGGCGCAAAGATCTGTGCAAAGCGAACATTTGGCTGATGGAGCAATTCAGGGTCAACATTTGTTAATGGGCGCCGTTGACGGAAATCATATCGCTGAAGCATCGCTGGCATCCTGTCATATTCAGTCTCAAGCGGTGCAAGCAGAGCATTTATCAGCAGAACTGCAGCGGGAAGGATTACTGCCAGAAGGGGGGATCGCCGGCAGTGATATTGTACCGGGAGCGATTACTCGGTTGCATCTACAGGATGGATCGGTGGACAGCGATGTATTGCAAAGAGAATCCGTTGGCCCATCCAAACTGCAGCCGCGGTCGGTACAGCGCCATCATTTGAGTGATGAATCGATCATTAGTCCACATCTATCGGAATCTGTAATTCAATCTCATCACCTAACCAAGGGGATTGTAGACGGCAGCCATATTGCGGATGCTTCGCTTGATACCCATCATATCCGGCCTCTAGCAATTCAGTTAGAGCATTTATCAGCGGACTTGCAGCGGAATGGATTGCTTCCGGAGAGAGGGATTATTGGAAGCGATGTGACAACAGGTGCGATCCACCGCACTCATTTACAGGCGGAGATCGTAGATGGAGAAGTATTGCAGGGAGAGTCCGTTGGTTCATCACATTTACAGGCGGGCTCCGTCCAAAGTCATCATCTGGGGAAGGAATCAATCCAAGGCCAACATTTAGCCCCGGGGATCGTAGGTTCTTGTCATCTGTCTGAGGGAAGTGTAGAAGGAAAACATATCGCGGAGTCTTCCCTTGATTCCCGCCATATCCGGCCTCTTACAGTTCAAGTAGAGCATTTATCAGCAGACTTGCAGCAGGATGGATTGCTTCCGGAGAGAGGGATTATCGGCAGCGATGTGACCGCCGGTGCGATCAATCGCACGCATTTGCAGGCGGGGATCGTAGATGGAGAAGTACTGCAGGGAGAATCCGTTAGTTCATCGCATTTACAGGCGGGCTCCGTGCAAAGTTACCATCTGGTGGATGAATCGATCCAAAGCCATCATCTAGCCCCGGGTAGCGTAAATTCTCGTCATCTGTCTGAGGGAAGTGTAGAGGGTGAGCATATCGCGGAGTCTTCCCTTGATTCCCGCCATATCCGGCCTCTTGCGGTTCAAGTCGAGCATTTGTCAGCGGACTTGCAGCGGGACGGATTGCTCCCGGAGAAAGGGATTATTGGAAGCGATGTGACCGCGGGTGCGATCAATCGCACTCATTTGCAGGTGGGGATCGTGGATGGAGAAGTACTTCAGGAAGAATCTGTCGGTTCATCGCATCTCCAGGCGGGCTCCGTACAAAGTTACCATCTGATGGATGAATCGATCCAAGGTCAGCACCTGTCTAGTGGTATCGTGGAATCCGAGCATTTATCCGACGGAAGTGTGGATGGAAGCCATATTGCGGAAGCCTCGCTTGATTCCCGTCATATCCGTTCGCAAGCAGTACAGGTGAAGCATTTATCCATTGATTTGCAGCGTAATGGCTTGCTCCCGGAGAGAGGGATTATCGGCAGCGATGTGGTAGCAGGTGCAATTAGCCGCGCACATTTGCAGGCGGGTGCGGTAGATGGGGAAGTGCTGCAGGCAGAGTCTGTGGGTTCCACGCATATACAAATCGGTGCGGTACAGAACTATCATCTGGCGGATGAATCGATCCAAAGCCAGCATTTGGCGTCAGGAGCGCTGGAGTCCCGCCATTTGTCCGAGGCCAGCGTGACCAGTGCTCACTTGTCTGAAGCAGCGATTGAATCAGGACATATTCAGCCTCAATCCGTGCAGCTGGAGCACTTATCGGCGGATCTTCGCCGGGAAGGCCTGCTGCCAGAAGGCGGTGTGAGCGGAAGCGGCCTAGCGGAGGATTCGGTTAGCCGCGCACATTTGCAGGCGGGTGCAGTAGATGGGGAAGTGCTGCGGGCAGAGTCTGTGGGTTCCAAGCATATACAAATCGGTGCGGTACAGAACTATCATCTGGCGGATGAATCGATCCAAAGCCAGCATTTGGCGACAGGAGTGCTGGAGTCCCGCCATTTGTCCGAGGCCAGCGTGACCAGTGCTCACTTGTCTGAAGCAGCGATTGAATCAGGACATATTCAGTCCCAATCCGTGCAGCTGGAGCACTTATCAGCGGATCTTCGTCGGGAAGGCCTGCTGCCAGAAGGCGGTGTGAGCGGAAGCAGCCTGGCGGAGGGTTCGGTTAGCCGCGTGCATTTGCAGGCGGGTTCCGTTCAGAGCCAGCATATTCAGCAGGGCGCTGTTCAATTGGAACATCTAGCAGTGACGCCAACATTATCCATCCATGGTCAGCCAACGATACAGCAGTTTGGAATGGCAGCTTTTCTTCTTCAGAATCATGAAGAGTCGACTGAAGTGTTGGTTATGTTCGAAGAGCCGTTTGCTCATGCTCATTATGTAATTGTGGCGATGTCGAATCATTCCGGATATTATGCTACATTGAAATCACAATCGCCTGAATCAGCAATTTTTGAAATTACACGATTGAAGAATAGCTCTAAAAATTATGGATTCATAACATGGATTGCCGTAGGCAGTATAAATTAATCGGCTGAACCGAGAAAAGTGTAATTAAGTTTGGCACTGCGATGTAAGAGAGACATTTCCTTTTGTAATTTATCCGCAGTTAAAAGAAATCATGATCAAATCATCGGGGATTTTCTCAGAAATAAGCCGATTCGATTTTAAATATAAGCCTTGTCCAAATCTTAATGTATAGCCTGCCGGCAGTCCGGTGGGCTTTTTCGATATTAGAAGGCTGTTAAGGGCATTTTTAACGGTGGATAGTCAGCAACTATAGATTATTTACTAAAAGGCAGGTATACTTTTTTAGTAATACTGATTTTTAGTAACGATATCCGATTAGCATTGTTTCTCAGCTGGATTGGAGAAGGAGCGGTGAAGGCTGATGAAAAAACCGACAATCGAAGATGTAGCGAAAAGAGCAGGGGTTTCTAAAAGTACAGTTTCCCAATATTTGAATGAACGATATCAGTATATGAGCGAGAATACGAGACAGCGGATCAGCGAAGTTATCGAGGACTTGAAATACCAGCCTAACGGGCTTGCGCGAAGTCTGAAGCAGAATCGAACCTTCATGGTCGGCATTATTGTGGCGAACATCGACTACTCTCTTTCGATTAAATGCATACGTGCCATTGAGAATGAACTCCAGCAGCACAAGACACAGGTAATTATTTGCAACGCTGACGAAAATCCTGAAAAGGAGCGGGAGTACATCGAGATGCTGGCCGCGCGCCAGGTCGATGGTTTGATTGTATTTCCCTCCGGCAATGGAAATAGTTCATATAACAGAATTATGGAAATGAAGCTGCCGCTTGTATTTCTGGATCGCCTTGTCGATGGAGTATCGACGCAAAGTCTGCTGCTTGATAATGAGGCCGCGGTGAAAATTGCGATACAGGAAATGGCAAGCAGGGGCCATGAGCGAATTGCGATGCTGTCGCTGCCTTTGGGCGAATATGCCATCACTCCGCGCAAGGAACGGGTCAGCGGCTATAAAAAAGCGATGGAGGAGCTCGGTCTGCCGATCGATGAATCCTACATTTGTCACGCTCCAAAAGATGAAATACCCGAAATTTTGGGGAAGCTGCTGTCATTGCCCCAGCCGCCTACGGCGCTACTCGCGGGCAATGATATCGTGCTGGCGGAAATATTAAAGTATGCCAATCAGACAGGCCTGCGGATCCCGGATCAGCTATCTGTTATTGGCATCGATGATGCTGAGTTTGCGCATATTTACAATCCAATTATCACGACGATATCCCAACCGGCTTCTGATATGGGGACGCAGGCGGCGAGGATTTTACTTTCTTCGATTGAGCAGAAGGGGACGGAGCTGCCGATTACGTATCGTTTTCCGCCTGTTTTGCAGCAAGGGCAATCTGTACAAAATGTATAAGCTTAAACAAAGAAGAACATGCTTCACTTTTATAAGTGAAGCATGTTCTTTCGTTTGTAGAGCGTAATATTCATCATTCTAAATCTATGATTGCACCCAATTATCGGTTCATAAACTTTTGCAGCTTTTCCCGGTCAGGCAGACCGTCCATATCTCCCGGCGACATGATATTGATGGCACCGATCGCATTGCCGCGGCGGACAGCTTCTTTGAGCGGCAACTGCTCCAGCAATCCGCTAATAACTCCAACAGCAAATCCGTCTCCGGCACCAACGGTATCTACGACTTCCTCGACCTTGAAGCCTTCAGCATATCCCTCCTGATCGGCTGATTTGAAATAAGCGCCCTCCGGCCCGAGCTTAATGACGACGAGCGAAACACCGCGCTCAAGGTAAAAATCGGCGATATCCTCAGGCTTATCATGGCCTGTAAGCTGCTTGCCTTCGCTTATGCCCGGGAACACCCAGTTGGAGCGCGCTGCAAGATCATTAATGGCTTGAATCATTGTGTCGGTATCCGGCCAGAGAGAAGGGCGCAGGTTTGGATCGAAGGATACGGTCTTGCCCTTGGATCTCATAAAATCGATAGCATGAAGAGCGAATTCATGGCACGATTTAGATACGGCCGGGAAAATGCCCGTCACATGCATATGCTTGGCCAAAGCGAAGTAATCGCTATCAAAATCAGCCAAGTTCAACGTGGATGCGGCTGAATTTTTGCGGAAATATTCTACAACGGGATCACCCGTCAGCACCTTGGATTTGACCAGCATGCCTGTTCTATATTCATCCGTAAATTTTACGTTCGAAGTGTCGATGTTTTCTTGGTTTAAAGTTTCGGTAATAAAATGGCCAAAGTTATCTTCTCCAAGCTTGGTGACAAGGCCAACGGAATGTCCCAGGCGGGATAAACCAACGGATACATTGCATTCCGCTCCAGCCATTGCCTTGGAGAAAGAAAGCGCTTTATGCAATTCCCCGGGTTCATTGGCGTAAAACATGGCCATCGGTTCACCGAAAGTGACTACGTCCAGCTTTTTGTTCATGTGTGCTTCCTCCTAAACCTTTTTAAAGTGATTGTTTATGGGTGTACTCCAGAATTAATGCTTTACCTTGAAATTAACACATAAATCGGTTTTGTACAATAAAGGAATCGTTAATTTGTGATAAGACACATAAAATCCTTAAGAAATCACGAAAATTAGCGAGAATATAATTATTTTTCAATAATATAGTGCATTTACTTCGGGAATGTTGTTTAATATGATGTAGATAATAGTAAAATAAGAGAGTAAATTTAATAAAAAAGTTTAGTTGAAAGGGAGATTGCGATGAAAAAAATAAAAGTGCTGCAAAATATTACGACGCTGGGCGTTGTAGCGGTTATTCGTGGTGATGACGCAGAGTCGGCCTACCAGATGTCTAAAGCTTGCATCGAGGGCGGCTTGAACAATATCGAGGTTACTTTTACAACGCCTGATGCGGATCAAGTCATTAAACGGCTGATTCAGGAATATGGGGAGAAGGCGGTGATCGGCGCTGGGACAGTGCTCGATCCGATTACGGCGAGAATCGCCATTTTGGCTGGAGCTGAATTTGTAGTGAGCCCGTCATTTGATGAGGAGACCGGAAAGCTCTGTAATTTATACAGCATTCCTTACATGCCTGGATGCATGACGCTGAACGAGATGAAGGAAGCATTGAAGGTAGGCGTGGATGTGCTGAAGCTCTTCCCTGGAAACAACTTTGATCCTGGCTTTATTAAAGCCGTCAAAGGCCCGATGCCGCATGTGAACATTATGCCGACGGGTGGGGTGGATCTGGACAATATGGAGCAGTGGGTTCGTAGTGGATGCGTGGCTGTAGGGATTGGCGGCAACCTGACTGCCCCGGCTAAGGAAGGACGCTATGACCTGATTACTGAGCTGGCAGCCAAATATGTAGCTAAATTTCGCGAGATTCGTTAATTGACGCTTATCCGATATTGATGCAGAAAAAGATCGAGCAGGGCTAAATCATCGCGCCTTGCTCGATCTTTTTTCGTTTGGCTCTGTAAATTAATTATTATTTACAGTAATTTTTAACCCGATTTTATCTTTTTCGGTTATTGGTCGGATCACTCTACATGGTACACCCGCCGCAACAACATTTGCAGGTATATCTTTTGTAACAACACTCCCAGCACCGATAATAGTATTATCACCAATAGTCACTCCTGGAACAATCGTAACAGAACCACTAATCCAAACATTATCCCCTATATGAATTGGCGATGACCTCTCATAGCCTGCTTTACGCTCAGCAGCATCCATTGCATGATTTGGTGTATACAAACTAACATTTGGACCAATCAACACATTGTTTCCAATAGTAACCTTGGCACAATCCAAAATAGTGCAATTTGTGTTTGCGTAGAAGTGATCCCCAATTGTAATGTTATAGCCAAAATCACAGTTAAAAGGTGATTCAATCCACGCGTTTTCTCCTACGGAATGAAACAATTTTTGAATGATTTGGTTTCTTTCATAGCGTTCCGATGGTTTCATATTATTAAATTCAAATAACAAATCTTTCGCTCTTTCTCTTTCTTTGGTTAACTCTTCGTCCCAACATATGTAATACTCTTGATTTAACATTTTATCTTTTTCAGATTTCATTGTGTAAATCTCCTTTTTAGCCTTTTAATTGTACATACCATTATAATGACATGTATTTTCCAGTCACTCCAACAAAAACTCCAACAAAAGCCTTTATTCAACTATACTAACTGCTTTGTTAGTTGAATAAAGGCTGCACATTGAATTTTGGCAGTCGTAAACTGTCATAGGTGTTGGTCATTTTCATTGATTAAACGACCAACAGCAGAGCCTTTCGCTTTAGTCCAGCGTGTATGGCGCAAGGTTGGACGGAAGAGCTGCTGGACGATGGCACCGGCTTGTCATTTCGTAATAATGTCCTGAATCGGAGGATTCATGGAAAGCCCACATCGCTTCCAGAACGTGATAAGCCAGCTCGCCACTGGCTCGGTGCGGACGTTTATTGATTAGAGCATAGGCCATGTCAGCAGGGCCTATTCCGCGGCTATTCTCGGAATAGCCCGGGAGAAGGGGCTGCTCGCTCCATTCGGCTTCACCGATTTTGCGGTATTTCACGGGGCCGCCGAAGGTGTTGGGATCCGGCACGAGGATCGTCCCTTCTGTACCATGTATTTCGATCGGAGGCAGGCTGCTGCCTCCAAAAATATCAAAGCTTGTAATCAGCGTGGCGATGGCCCCGTTTTCGAAGCGCAGCGTACCGGCGACATGGGTCGGAATGTCCACAGGAATCGCTTTGCCGTACTTTTTCTCGCTCGTAATGACCCGCTCCTCCATCGCTTTTCCCGTCATTCCGGCAATGCTGCGAATTGGCCCGAGCAATTGGATGAGGGCAGTCAAGTAATACGGACCCATGTCAAACATAGGCCCTCCGCCTTGCGCATAGTAGAACTCCGGATCGGGATGCCAGAATTCGTGACCACGGCTCATCATGAAGGCCGTCGCCGATACTGGGCGGCCGATGACACCGTCCTCGATTAATTGGAGTGCGGTTTGGATGCCGGCTCCGAGGAAGGTTTCCGGGGCACTGCCAACGAGAAGGCCGAGCTTTTTCGCCTTATCCAGCACGAGCCTGCCTTCCTCTAGTGTGGCGGTAAGCGGCTTTTCCACGTAGACATGCTTGCCGGCTTCCAGCGCTTTAATGCTCACCTCGGCGTGAACGGCTGGGATCGTCAAGTTGATCACGATATCGATATCCGGATCGCCGAGCAACTCATCCGTGGTGCAAGCACGGGGAATACCGTATTTCTCCGCTTGTTCCCGAGCCCGGTTCAAATCCAGATCAGCGCAGGCCGCGAGCTCCAGAACGCCGAATTTCTTGCAGTTTTCCATATAAATGCTGCTTATTTTTCCACAGCCGATAATGCCTACCTTCATTCTATCCATCATAGGACTCTCCTCTTAGAAGCAGCTTTGGGGTTATCACCCATAGCTCCTGGGTTATTGACTGTCGCCCATACCGGTATAATTGTTCTGCGGCTTAAGTGCCTTGTCGCCATACAGCGCTTCGGCCTGCTGCTTGCCTTCCGCTGCCCAAAGCAAGCCGCGAGTCATCAGCTCAGTGACCTGCGGAAGTGCGACGATGTCTGCGTGATGCCCCAGAGAGTTATAGTAGACGCGCCCGACTCCCCAGCGCTTCGTCCAAACAACCGGCATATCGACGGCCTTATTCAATCGATGTGGACCGTCTGCTACAGGAAAGCGGGTTGTAGCCAGCACTTCGACCGCAGGGTCGACATGCAGATAATATTGCTCGCTTTCCACCGTGAAATCTTCCATTCCTGCGACAAGCGGACTTGAGGACTGCTTGATTTCCACCGTATATTTCACACCGTCATTGCCCGGATGGGCCACCCATTGGCCGCCGGTCATAAACTGCCAATCTACGTTATGCCGGAAAGAATCGCACATGCCGCCGTGACAGCCGGCCAGACCAGTACCGTTCTGTACAGCTGCCGATACATTGTCGACGTAAGCCTGCGGGATTTCTCCCATCGTCCAAACCGGTACGATCAGATCGAGATTCATCAGCTTCTCTGCATCTGCATACGCTTCCAATGTATCAGCAACCTCGACGTCAAATTGATGCTTGCGCAATATATTTGCAAAAATGGCAGCGACTTGTTCCGGCTCGTGTCCATCCCAGCCGCCCCAAACGATTAATCCCTTTTTCATATCTTATATATCTCCTTTACATTTCCGAGATTTCAACCCAGCGACGCTCATCGATGGAGCGTTCTACTGCTTCGAGGACAGCTTGGCATTTTACGCCGTCATGGAAATTTGGCTGCGGCAGCCTGTTTTCCCGAAGAGCATTCGTAAGTTCTAATATTTCATGGATGAAGGTATGCTCGAAGCCGATCGTATGTCCTGGCGGCCACCAGGCTTCTGCATATTCATGAGCCGGATCCGTAGCCAACACCCGCCTGAAACCTTGCACATCCTCTTCATCGGAGGTGAAGTAGACTTCAAGTTCGTTCATCCGTTCAAAATCAAATTTCACACTGCCGAGACTTCCGTTAATTTCAAAGGAATTGGTCGACCGATGGCCTGCTGCAAAGCGCGTTGCTTCGAAGCTGCCGAGTGCGCCGCCTGCAAAGCGTGCCAAGAAAAGCGTAGCGTCGTCAACGGTTACGGGGCCCTTCGGAGCGTCCTTACTGCCTTTAGCGCTCAAGCCCGTCATCTCAGCAGCAATCGGGCGTTCTTTAATGAAGGTCTCGCTCATGCCGATAACCTCATCGATGTCTCCTACTAAATAGTGGGCAAGATCAATCAAATGGGCGCCGAGATCGCCATGCGACCCGGAGCCGGCGATTTCCTTCTGTAATCTCCAGACGAGCGGAAATTCTGGATCCATGATCCAGTCCTGCAGGAACCAGGCTCTGAAGTGATAGATTTTGCCTAGCCTGCCGCTCTCCACCAGCTTCTTGGCCAGCTTGACCGCTGGCGAGAAGCGGTAATTAAAGCCGACCATATGAGCGACCTTGGCTTCTTCCGCTGCCTGCAGCATTTCGCGAGCATCGCTTAACGTCAGCGCAAGCGGTTTCTCGCAGAAAATATGTTTCCCCGCCTTGGCAGCAGCGAGCGCGATTTCTTTATGTGCGTCACTAGGAGCATTAATGTCGATTAAGTCGATATCGTCACGGGCGATCAGATCCTTCCAGTCTGTTACGATATCAGACCATCCCAATTGTGTGGCGGCCTCAGTTACAGCAGCTTTGTTTCTTCCGCACAGAGCGGTCATTTCAGGCTTAAGAGCTTCAGGAAAAAACATCGGCAGCGTTCGATAAGCGTTGCTGTGTGCTTTACCCATAAATTTATAACCAATCATTCCGACGCGCAGCTGTTTCATTGTATCCCTCCATCACATCATAATAATTGATATCACTATCATTATAGAAAGTAGCGCAATGAATCTCTCGCCAGTTTATGCTTATTCATAGACAAAAAATGCACTTTAAGCATAAAGTGCATTTCAGATTGAAGATAGAATTGGCTAATAGGCTTTATAATATCAAGAGACGCCGTAACGTGAGCTTGAAGGAACGCAGCCCTTCAGTTCTTTATATACCCGATTGAACGTACGAATGCTGTTGAAGCCGCATTCCAGCGCAATCTCCATGATGCTGGCATCACTGCTGATCAGTTTGCGTTCCGCCTTGAGCACACGGATCGTATTGAGATAGGTTCGAAAATTCATACCTATAGCGCTTTTGAACGTACGGCAAAAATAAGATGGCTCCATTTGAAAATGGGCCGAGATCATTTCCACCGATAAATCATCCTGATAATTCTCTTCGATGAACGACAAAATTTGCTGTGTTCTAGCCCGCTTCGATTCGAGCTTGCTTCGCGAGCTGCGGCTCAGGCTCTGAGTCGGCAAGCTTCTCTGCAGCGTTCCGCATAACTCAAGCAGACCGGCCTTAATGAACATTTGATGACCGGGCCTGGCGTTCTCTTTTTCCTCTATAATGCCGTAAAGCAGCTGCTTGATATGCGTAAATGCCGGGTGCCCTCCCGGGATGAAGGGAGAAACAAAGCTGAAATCATTTGGCCAGTTCACGGCCAGGCTGATCATTTCCGGTTTGAATATGAGTATGATGACCTGTGAATTTTCCTTGCTCTCAAAATAATGAATGTCGTTACTGCAGCAAATGACCATATCGCCTTGCGTGAGAAGACGTTTTTCCTCATTTACTCCGACTAGGATGCTTCCTGTTTCCACATAAATAAACTCAATTTCAGAATGATAATGTGCATAGAACGTCAGGTTATGTCCGTGGTGGATAACTAATGGCAGCTCGTAATCCAGTATCCAATTTTGATAGAAAGATTTCATGCCCTCACTCCCGTGCTTTGAACATTACACACTTTCATCATATCGAGAAGTACAATTAATGTCTAATGGGAGAGAGAGGGCATAGCTGTTTGAAGCCTCTTTTATTTGGTTTTTCTGAACAGGGTAGCAATAACGCCGATCACGATAAACAGAATGATGCTGGAGATCATTAATTCTTATGTAAATAATTTGAATATCGAAGTATAATTAGTCTATTGGAAGAAAAATATGGAATATTGGCGACTGTTAGGAGCTGGACATCTCCGATGCAGTCCAATATCGACAGCCGGGAGTATGTTCATTTGCTTGGGGATGAAATGGAGAGGAGAGATATACATATGTCTATAGGTAAATTAATATGTATTGCGCATGCGGGTGGCAGTGCATCGTCTTACTTGCGTTGGAGCAGGTATTTCGATGCGAATATGAAGGTTGTTCCGCTTGAGTATGCGGGGCGAGGGGTGAGATCGAGTGAGAAATTATACAATAATATGAACGAGGCCGTGGCAGATCTTGTCGATGAGTTGAAGCCGCATCTAGCCGATGGCATTCCTTACGCACTGTTTGGGCACAGTCTCGGAGCGCTGGCTGCTTACGAGCTGGCTTGTGAGCTGCAAAAGTCTCATTTGCTTATGCCGACAATATTAGTCGTCTCGGGGAGAAATCCACCCCATATGAGGAGTACAAAAAAACGTCATGAATTGCCCGAGGCAGAGTTTCGGGAGGAATTGATCACTATGGGCGGAACGCCTTCCGAGCTGCTGCAAGACAAATCGTTCGCCGAATATTTCATTCCGATCGCCCGCTCCGATTTCAAGCTCGCCGAAACGTATCAGTTGCAGTCGGCAAGACCTAAGCTGCATACAAACGTAGGTATATTGAATGGTATGGCTGATGAATGGGTCGATCTGGAGCATGCGGACAAATGGGGGGATTACTGTGAAGGGATTGTTTGGAATGAGCAGTTCCCGGGAGGTCACTTTTACCTGCATGAGTCTCCCGAGCAAGTGGCTTTATTCTTGAACCGAAGGCTCGCCCAGCAGCCCGTTTGGTAAATATCGTTTGAAGGCTAATTTTATAGAACTGGAGAAGGCTGGCGCCATAATGGCGCCGGTTTATTTGCTATTAAAACATACTAATATAATCATTAATCGTTTTAAATTAACAAATAGTGCGTATTATATATTGAATATTAATTAATTATGACGTAATATATACACAATAAAACTTTTTTTAAGGAAAGGAGGAATCGAAATTCGCTAATATGACATTCTAATGATCGATGCAGGAATGTTATACTAAGAGCGAACTTATCTGAAGCGGAGGGATTTATTATCAAACTTACATCCCGTCAAATAGAAATTATTGACATTGTGAAAAAGCATGCTCCGATTACCGGAGATCTCATAGCTGAAATGCTAAATTTAACTCGCCCAACGATCCGTTCAGATTTGTCCATTCTCGTTATGCTCGATTACATCGATGCTAAACCGAAGGTAGGATATTTTTTGGGCAAGAGAAGAACGCCTGAAGACGGGAGCAAGCTTCCGCTGCTCGATATGAAGGTCGGTGATCTTCACGGCGTGCCGGTGATTGTCCGTGAAACAACAACGATTCAAGAGGCGGTCGTCTCGCTGTTTTTAGAAAATGTAGGTCATTTGATTGTTACAGATGAGCAAGGAAGATTAGCCGGGATCGTATCCCGCAAGGATCTGCTCAAAGTAACGCTTGGCAATGCTACTGCATCTTCAATGCCCGTAAGTTTCATCATGACTCGGCGCCCCAACATTATCACCGTCTCGCCGGAGGATTCTGTGCTTGAGGCGGCAAGGAAAATTATCGCTCATCAAATTGACAGCTTGCCTGTTGTTGTGCCGGCGGAAACCGGAGAAGAAGGGGACGTGAAGGTGGTAGGGCGAATTTCTAAAACAAACATAATAAAAATGTTGCTAGATACGATAGCTGAGGAATAGTGGGAGGAATGGGATGAATCAGGCTCCAGCTCATTTTATAGCAATCTGTTCAGATTCCATCGGGGAGACTGCCGAGGCGGTTGTCCGGGCCACTCTTGAGCAATTCGAATTATCCAACACAGAGATCAAGAGATTTATGCATGTGCGCGATGAAGAGGAGTTAAGTCGTCTGATGGAGGAAGTATCTGAACGCGGAGGTTTCGTTGTATACACGTTAGTGCAGCCCGAGCTGCGAGAGGCGATGAGGGAGGAAGCCGTCCGCTTAAACGTTCGTGCCGTAGATATTATGGGGCCGATGATGCAGGCTTTTGTTGATACATTTAATGATACGCCGAAACGTACGCCAGGCCATAAGCTCGATGAGGATTATTTCCAGCGGGTGGACGCAATAGAATTCGCCGTAAACAACGACGATGGCAAAGACGTAGGCGCAATACTTAAGGCAGATATCGTTATTCTCGGGGTTTCGCGAATTTCCAAGACGCCGCTGTCCATGTTTTTGGCACATAAGGGGAGGAAAGTCGTCAACTATCCCGTTGTTCCTGAATTAACGCCTCCTAGCCAATTGAAAGAGGTCGACAGCCATAAAATAATCGGATTGACGATCGATGCGCAGCATTTGGTCAAAATCCGTTCAGAACGACTTAAGGCGCTGGGATTGCCGGATGATGCCGAATACGCTTCATTGGAGCGGGTTGAGAATGAATTGAAATATGCCCAGTCGCTGTTTGCCTCGTTAGGCTGCCAGGTCATTGACGTCACCGACAAGGCGATCGAAGAAACCGCTGGGCTGATCATGAAGCACTTATAAATTTCTTGAAATGGAAGTTTGCAAAATATAAATAAGTGGGTGGAGGGAGTAAATATGGAGCGTCATATAGCACTGGAATTAGTACGCATTACGGAGGCGGCAGCCCTTGAGGCGGCTCGCTGGACAGGTCGGGGCGACAAGAATAGCGCTGATGAGGCGGCAACATTAGCAATACGCAGCAAATTTAATTCCGTAGCTATTGACGGTACTGTAGTTATTGGTGAAGGAGAGATGGATGAAGCCCCTATGCTGTATATCGGTGAAAAAATAGGCAATCGCCGCGGCCCAAGAGTCGATATCGCGGTCGATCCTTTGGAGGGGACGGAGACGGTAGCAAACGGGTTGAACAATGCCATCTCCGTTATTGCCGCTGCTCCCCAGGGCAGCCTGCTCCATGCCCCCGATATTTATATGGAGAAGCTCGCTGTAGGGCCGGCGCTTGCCGGACAGCTATCACTCGATGATCCCATCGAGACGACGCTCGCCAAAGCTTCTGCTATATTAGATAAGCCGCTCGCGGACATGACAGTGTCAATTCTGGATCGGGAACGGCATGCGGCTTTGATCGATGCCCTGCGTAAATCCGGCGTCCGGATCAAGCTGCTGAGTCACGGCGATGTGATGGGAGCCATCGAAGCTGCTATGGAGAAGGATGTCGATATGTATGTGGGCTCCGGCGGAGCGCCGGAAGGCGTGCTTGCCGCAGCCGCGCTAAAATGCCTCGGCGGGGAGATGCAGGGCAGACTTCTTCCTAATGGACTTGAGGAATACAATCGCTGCATTCGCATGGGGCTTGCCAAGCCGGATCAATTGCTGCGGATGGAGGATATGATCGGTCATGACAACGTCCTGTTTGTAGCTACCGGCGTGACATCGGGTGATTTTCTGCATGGGGTGCGCTACCTGCCTAAGCATAAGGCAGAAACCCATTCCGTTATTATGCACTCCGAGAACAGAACGATCAGCTATATTGAGACCACGCATCATTTTACCGAGCAGCTCAACTCGGTGAGAGGTGCGGCCATATAACAACTACTGGATCGAATTACTTATGAATAGAACGGGACTACTTCTAGAGCTGCGCTGGCTTTGTAGAGTAGTCTCGTTTTTTGAAGAGAATATAAATAAAATATACCAAAATATATAATTTATGGTAGAATCGAAAGTGTGGGAGGTGATTAATCTGGATCGAGAGGCGAGGGGAGGTTATGGGATCAATCTATTAATCAGCAAATTGAAAACGCTTTCTATTCTCTGTGCTTACTATATTTGAAAAAGGATGTGAACCGTATGAAACAAAGATTAGCTTTATTGTTGGTACTGACAGTCATGATAAGCATGTTCTCTCTTCCTTCTTCGCAAGCAGCTGATCCCGGGTATGTTGGGTTTGCGACTTTGAATGGCGGAACAACCGGGGGAGCCGGGGGTACTTCCGTTACGGTCACCACAGGGGCCGCGCTGCAAACAGCGCTCAAAAACAAAGGCAGCCAGCCGCTGACGATTTATGTATCGGGCAAAATCACTCCGGCCAACTCCTCGGACAATAAAATCAGCGTCAAGGACGTAAATGACGTCTCGATCCTGGGCGTGGGTGCCGGAGCTGAATTTGATGGGATAGGTATCAAAGTGACGCGTGCCAGCAATATCATCATCCGCAATCTGAAAATCCACCATGTCAATATTGGCGACAAGGACGCGATCAGTATTGAAGGTCCGGCCAATAACGTCTGGGTGGATCACAATGAGCTGTATTCCACTCTGGATTCCGACAAAGACTATTATGACGGGCTGATCGACGTGAAGAAAAATGCCGAGTATGTTACAATCTCGTACAATTACATCCATGACAGCTGGAAAACATCGCTGGTCGGCTCGTCCGACAGCGACAATTATGACCGGAAAATCACTTATCACCATAATCGGTTCGAAAATATCAATTCCCGCGGGCCGCTGTTCCGTTTTGGCCAGGGCCATCTATTCAATAATTATTACAACAATATTATCGACACAGGGATCAACTCAAGAATGGGGGCCAAGCTCCGTATTGAGCATAATGTGTTTGAAAATTCAAAAGATCCGATCGTTACATTGTACAGTAAAGAGCAAGGATATTGGGATGTGAAGGACAATCTGTACGTGAACAGCACGGGCAGCATGCCCACTACATCTACAACCAGCTACACTCCGCCTTACAGCTATTCGCTAGATGCGGTAAATACGGTGAAGAATCACGTGATTGCGAACGCAGGCGTGGGCAAGATCAACGTTGGAAATTAATCGATAGATTGAATTTTATACGCGTGTACCCGGCAGGGTTGCGCGTTTTTTTGTATGAATGGATAGTTGTCTTCCTCTGATGTATAAGAAGGGTCATAGACAGTCGGCGGCAAGTTATTTTAAGATAAAGCCTAATTTGCCCTAAAGGAGTCATAAGCATGAAATACAAATCGTTAGAGCTGGAAAAACCTATAACTTATGAGTTGGAAGGGCTGGAAATCGGCATCACTTCCAATTGTAACTTCCGCTGCGATTATTGCTGCGCCTATCAGAGAAACGACGGGAACAGCATCGGAGCGAAGGAGATCATTCCTCTTCTGGAACAGCTGCCGCACCTCAAGAGAGTGAGGCTCTCCGGCGGCGAGGTCACTTTAAAGTATGAAGATTGCGTGGAGGTTGTAAGTTACTGTGCGGCTCGCGGGGTTCAAACTCAGCTCAATTCCAACGGCAGCCTGCTGAGTGAGGAACGAATCCAGCGGCTGGCTGATGCGGGACTTACGACGATCCATATATCGTTTAATTTTACTACGGCTGAGGCGTTTTCCCAGTACTATCATATTCATCCCAGCGTGTATCAGAAAATTAGAAACAACATTGCTATGTTCGCTAAGACTAGGGTCGATACCGTGCTTGAGACGCTGCTCTTCAGTGAAACCGAGCATCATATGAAAGAGATTCATGACCATGTCTATGAAATGGGCGCTCGCACGCATGAGATACAGAATAGCATCATTATGAACCATAGCGGGTGGAAGGCCATAGCTGCACGGGAAACTTTGAAGCAGGCGGTAAATGATCTCATTGCCCATAAAAAAGAAGATATGACGCTATATTTTACCTGCATGGATCGGTTTATGGAGGAGCTTGGTTTTCAGGAACGGCCGGGCGTTTATTTCCCGCACTGTATCGAAGGAAAGAAGCAGCTTCATTTGCACGGCAACGGCGATATCATTATTTCGGAGCTTTGCCATCCTGTCATTATTGGCAATATACACAAAGGTACTTCACTGCGTGATATTTACCTTGAAATGCCAGCGGCATTAAAGCAGTTTCTCGACCAGGAACCATGTCCCGCGCGGGAAGCCCTATTTCCGTCCGACCCTCATTCGGATGAAACCGTGCTGTAGGTAAGCGGCCATTATCGCTCGAAGCATGGTAAATTAGAACAGATAAAAACGGCTATCCTCAATGCGCGGAGGATAGCCGTTTGTTGATTTAAAGACGGCTGCAAAACCGCCGTTTTCGGTTCCGTCAGGAGCGGCCGCGAATTTCCTGCCGAAGGAACAGAACGTAGGAAATGGCGAAGCAGATCAAGGTCAAAGCGATAAGGCCGGTCACCTGCGGCCAGACGAGCAGCAGGCTTTGCCCGAAGGGCAAGGGACTGGCAATGGCACCGTAGACCTGCTCGGTCGTAAGCGGCCCCAGGTTGCGAACCGAGGGCATGAGCAGAGTCGTCGTCGCTTCATTGAAGAGCGTGTAGGGAGACAATCTGCTCAGCCATAGCATTTGATTCTGAAAGCCAACAATGTCCTCGACGGTTGCCGTTCCGGCATTTGGGGCGATACCCTTGGACACGATGTTTAATATCATGTCATAGAAGAAGCTGAAGAACAGCCATACGGCGATTCCTGATAGCGCCGAGGTGGCGGGCTGCCGGAAGCGCACCGAGAATACGATGGATAAATTAAGCCAGAACCCGATATAAAAAATAGTGACGAGCAGGAAGCTGATCATTCTTAAAAATTCCTCTAATGTAGGAGGAATGCCGATAATGATCGTTCCCAGCGCCATAATAAGGAAGCCCAGCGTCAGGAACATCATGCTGATGACGCTTAGGGAGGCGGCGAACTTCGCGTTCAGCAAAGCGTCGCGGTGCAGCGGCTGTGCCATGATTCGGCTTAATGTTCCTTTATTCCGTTCGCTGTTAATGGCGTCAAAACCAAGCCCGATTCCGAGAAGCGGGCCGAGAAACCCGATAAAGCTGATAAAGGAAGGCAAGGTTCCGTCCGACAGCGTGAACAGCTTCAGAATCACGAATTCATTTGCGGAGCTGTCCGATTGGATTGCCTCTTGTATGCTGTTCATGGCCGTATACAAGGAGGCGATACAGGTAAGAAGGATTATGCCAAGCAGCAGCATAAAGCGCCAGCTTCGGATATGATCGGAAATCTCTTTTCGCACCAATACGCCAAAAGGGGAGGCGACCCGGCTTAAAGTATCCTTACTCCTTTCGGAGAAAGATTCCGGCTTCCGGCTTTCGACATTACGTGAAGCCCAGCGAAGCAGAGGCGATTCTCGCCAGCTTTGGACTGCACGCCGCAGGCTGCCTATGAGATCAGGCTTGCTGTTTTTCTGTTCGGTCGCTTCCTTGGTCATGTCCTTCACCTCCTTCGAAATAACGATGATAGATTTCATCAAGCCCATACTGCTTCCGCTGCAAGCCGAACAAGGAGACGCCGGATTCCACGATCATTCGGGCAATTCCATCGCTGCAATCGGTATCGGAGCCGATCAGCAGTCTTGTGCGACCACTGGACTCGACTCTATCCTGCAGGGATAGCTGCCCATCCTCGTGACCTTCGGCCAATTCGGCATGCCGTACGCCTGGGATGGCCCGAATCCGCTGCAGCAGCTCGGCATCCAAGGGTCCGCTCTCCACGGTAATTTGCAGAGGATCGTCGGCAAAGAGCGTGTGTGACAGGCTGGCTATGTCGCCTTCGGCGAGCAGACGACCGCGGACGAACAAGCCAACCCGGTCGCAAATTTGCTGCACCTGGTGGAGTTGATGGGAGGACAGCAGCACTGTCAATCCTTGTTCCTCGCTCAGGCTGCGGATGAGAGTGAGCAGCTCATCCATTCCCTTGGGATCAATGCCAAGGGTAGGTTCATCCAGAATAATAATTTCCGGCGCTTTAATCAGGACATCGGCCAATCCGAGCCGCTGCCGCATGCCTCGAGAATAAGCGCCAACCCTCTTGTGTGCTGCATGCTGCAGGCCTACGCTCTCCAGCAATTGATAGGCACGATCCTTGGCTTCCGCTTCGGGCACCTGGTTTAGTCTCGCCGTCAGCACCAGATTTTCCAGGCCGGTACGATCCTCGTAGAAGCCGACATCGTCCGGCAAATAACCGACCTTGCGTTTCACGGGAATAGGCTCCCTCGTGGGATCGAGACCGAGAACGTTTATGGTGCCGCTATCAGGCTCGCTGAGCCCAAGCAGCATGAGAATTGTCGTCGATTTTCCCGCTCCGTTCGGCCCGAGCAGGCCGAATATTTCGCCGCGTTTAATTTGCAGCGACAGCTGATCGACAGCTCTTACCCCGTTATAGCTTTTCGTCAATTCCTGAATGTCGATGACCGTCTCTGACACGGTTATCGCCTCCCGTATTTACGAATCAGATAGTAGATGCCTCCAAGGATCGCTGCAATGACAAGCACTCCGACCCAGCCCCAGAGCATAGAGCCTTTCACGGCAACACGGAACTGTGCCGAGGAGCTGGATTCCGGAGATGAGGCTGTCATGCCAGTGACGTAGTCTCCGGCAATCGCTTTTTTGCTTGCCGTTATTTTGGCCTCGACAGTGGTGGATTGCCCGGCCGCCAGCTTGTCGATCGTTTTCGGGCTAAAGCTGACCTCCCAGTCTACCGGCGCGTTCGAGCTAAGGTTAATGTCTGAAAGATCGGCGGTACCGGTGTTTTTAACCAGCAGGTCGATGGTTTTGCTGCCGCCTGCGGTAACATTCGTGCTAAGCAATCCGCTTGGTGTAGTCAGCTCTAGTCCGTAGGTACCTGTGATGACGGCTTCCAGCTTCACCTCGGAAGAGGTCGATTGATTAGAAGCGCTGACGGGAATGCTGTAAGCTCCTTCCTTCACCTGCTCCGGCGGCTGTACCTTAACGGTGATGGATTGGTTTGCCCCAGGCTCTACCTCGACAGAGGATACCTGATTGTCTCCGGCCGTAAAGGTTACGTTCCACCCCGGGTCGGCCTGAGCCTGCAAAGCGTAGTTTTGTTTATCCGCCGTACGGTTTTGCAGCTTGAGCGAGTAAGTGAAGCTGGAATCGGAAGGACCCTGCAAATTGGCCTGATCTGTCGTCAGCTCGGTCTGATAGGTTCCTTTTTCCGTAATTTCTACTGTAAATGGCAAGCGCGCTGCAGAACCGGCTGCAAGTTCGAAGCGATAGGTTCCTTTGTCTATTTGTAAGGGAACCGTCACATTTAGAGAGACGGAGCTGGATTCGCCCGGCTTAACGGACATTTCCTTCACCTGCCAGCCGCCGCTGTTCAACGTAGCGGTCCAGTCCTTGGGCAAATTTTGGAGCTCTAATGGCACTGTAACTACATCAGATGTGTTGTTGATAACCTCGACACTGTAATCCAGAGATTCGCCGGGCGGGACGGAAATCGAAGTGTACGCCGAATAAAGCGTGACTCCTCCGGCAGCAGATGCTGGCATTCCGCCGAGCAGGCCGGCTCCGAGCGCAAGCAGGAGCAATAGGCTCAACAGTTTCATGTTCCTTCCCAACGGTTTCATTGTATAAACCCTCCTCGAATATTTGTTCATAAGAAGTACGATGGAAGATGCTCGTTTGGATTTATAGAAAGCTTAAAATCAGCTAAATATTTGCTTAAAATCAGCTAAAATGTCATTAATCAGGCAAAAAAGCGAATTTTATTTGCTACAATACGGTTAAAACGATAGGCCCTAATAAGGTTAGGCCCCAATATGATCCTAAGAAAACGGTTATGATCAAGGAGGGAATGGGCTATGAAGGAGAGCCCTGAATTATGGCTGGCGGAGATTGCGGAGGGGTCGGCTGCTGCTTTCGGCCGTTTTTATGATGCATATGCTCCGATGGTTTACAGAATGGCCGAACAATGGATGATGGATGCTGTCGAGGCCGAGGATGTATGTCACGATGTATTCATGGAAGTTATGGACAAGGCAGGCAGCTATAATCCTGCGCGTGGCAGCGTGGAGGCATGGCTGGCGGTTCGCACCCGCAGCCGATCCATGGATCGATTGCGGAAGCATCAGCGAGTGTCCGTTGCAGAAGAATGGGAGATAAATCGGGAAGCGGATATTCTCTGGAGCCGAGGAATTGAATCCGCCGAGTATGAGGCGCTGCGCAAGTGGGAGATGGAGCAGCTGAAGGAGGCGATGCAGGCTATTCCGTCGATGCAGCGGATGGCGCTGCACGGGAGCTATATCGAGCAGCTATCGCACCGCGAAATTGCCGAGCATATGAAGAAGCCGATTGGAACGGTTAAATCCTTAATCCGCTACGGTATCCGCAATTTGCGCCGGCGGCTGGATGAGATGACCCCGGGCAGGCTGAGAGGGGGAGTGGAGTCGTATGCACAAGATGAATTTCACAAATAAACCCTTGGAATTGCCTGATGCCCAGGCGGAGCTTTGCGGCTTATTCACGGAGGAGCAGCTGGTGGATTTCGTTATGGGGCAGCTGCCGCCAGGAAAACAAGCAAAAATACTGGAGCACCGGAATCAATGCCGGATTTGTGATGTGATGATTAACGAATGGTCGGAGCTGTTGGGTCAGGCCGGCCTGGGGCTAAGCCCTGATTACGCAAGCAGCAATGCACTGTCTCAGGAGGCAGATGTCGCCGGGGCTGCTGAGCGAAGCCTTGACTGCGCAAGCAGTAATGGTGAACGGCATCCGCAAGGGCTGCCACATTCACTATCTCATCCGCCGCGAAGGCTGCGTGGTCGGCTGCTCCTATCTTTCAGGCTGCGATCACTACGCAAAAAGTGGTCTGCCCATCGCAGCGGTTATACCTATGGCGCGCTTGGTGGGATAACGGTATTCATGCTCATATGCGGTCTGTTTTCACTCCGGCCGCAAGGCTGGGTCGGAGGGGATCATGGCCAGCTTGAGCGGGATATTTCGCAACAAATCCACCTCATTCAAAGCGCTCATACGGAGCAGTTTATCATCGAGCCTCATCCGCCGTATTACGGAGAGGGCATGGTCTGGCTGAAGCGGGAATCAGGTGAAGTGCTGATCGTCGTCGATGGTTTGCATTCCGTTGTGGAGAAGGATTATCAGATCTGGCTGGAGATGAAGAATGAGGCGAGCAGCCCGGGGATTCTCTCCATACCGCATCCGCAAGGAAAAAGCTTTTACCATGGGTATGGGGCCGGCGAAGCCGAGCGTCTGATCATTAGCCTGGAGCCGAAAGGCGGCAGCCAAGTGCAGACCGGGCCCGAAGCGGTATGGGTAGATATGAAACGTTAAAATATGATTGCCGGAATATTCGCCTCGCCGAACCGGCATTGTGGCATGCATAGGCATTGTGAGCTCGGGGATTCGAGAAATCACGATGTCTTTTTTTAATTTCCTGTTAAACTGATATTCAATAGAGCATAGGTGATCACGATAAAGATAAATAGACCAGACCAAAATGATTAAAGGGGAAGTCATAGCGATGTCCAACATGAAGAAACGTTACATGCCGTTCACTTACAAGATGATGATCCCTTATTTGCTGCTCGTTTTGCTGACGGACGTGCTCATTGGTTATATTTCTTATACCATGCTGACGGAATCGCGGACGGAAATGGCCGAAACGAATATTCGTACGGGCATGGAGCAGGCCAGGGACAGTATCCAGTATCAGATGGATGAAATCCAGCGCATGTCGGATACGCTGTTCGGCAGTGAGGCTTTTCAAAGAGCGCTGCAGAAAAAAGGAGAGCCGCTGGACATGTATTTGACGATGATGGACGAGGTCATCCCCCAAATCGTTTCGCCGCTGCAGCTGTTCGGCAACAATATCCGTTTTATGCTGTATACGCCCAATAGCGACATGATCATTATAACCGGCGACAATCTGGAACAGCCGATCAAGCAAAGCGATTATTATATCCTGCCTTTCAGCGACATTGAATTTACCAATTGGTACAAATCCTACAAGGATTCGGATCTTGATAACATCTGGATTCAAATCGATACCGATAAAAAACTGGATAACATCTCCCATATTCGCAAGCTCGTCTCATACAGCGATTACGGGGCGATCATCGGTTTTGTGCGAATTATCGTCTCCCTGGATGATTTGTTCGCCAACTTCGCTACCTTTCCGGTGGAAGAAGGCATTACGGTTCGGTTAATCCATCAGGTGACGGGGGAGCGGATATATCAACGCGGGCAAGCGGAACAGGTGGGGCAAGTGGGACAAGCAGAGCAGAGAGGTCAAGCGAAACAGGCGGGACGAGGACAGCAGAAAGGCAGTAGAGATTCCTATTTAAGTTTGCACGAAATTATTCCGGGAACTGATTTTGCCATCGAAACAGTCGTGCCTGAGGCATATTTAACGAAAGACGCCGGAAAGCTTCAGAGGGTTATTCTGGGCGTATGCGCTATCAGCTTTATCGTGATGACCTTGATCGGATTTATGGTAGCCAGGCTCAGCGGCAGAAAAATGACCCGGATCGTCATGCTTGTCCGTTCGTTTCAGGAAGGGAACTTCCAGAAGCGTATCCGCTTCTCCGGCAATGATGAGTTCGTGCGGATTGCCGATGCATTCAATATGATGGCGATGAATATTCAAGATTTGATTGACAGCGTATATTGGCAAGGGGTTCAGAAGAAGCAGGCCGAGCTGGAAGCGCTGCAGGCGCAAATCAATCCTCACTTTCTATATAACACTCTATCGACGATTAACAGTCTGGCGAATCTGGGGGAAATCAGCAAAGTAACGGAGATGGTTCAAGGCCTCTCCCGCTTCTATCGGCTAACGCTGAATCAAGGAAATGTGCACATCCATTTGAAAAAGGAGCTGGAGCAAGTCGAGACGTACCTGGAGATCCAGCGCGTTAAATATGCAGACACGTTCACGGTGTATGTCGATGTGGAGCCCGAGATATTGGACTATCAGGTCATTAAGCTGATCATGCAGCCATTCGTAGAGAATATTTTTAAGCATGCCTGGTTTGGAGAAACGATTGCGATTCGGATCACGGGACGTCGCGTAAAAGACCGTATTGAGCTGAAAATTATCGACAACGGGGTGGGGATGCGTCCCGAACAGGTCAAGCAGTTGATGACTGGCCCCAGCTTGGCTGGGGGATACGGCGTGAAAAATGTGGATGATCGCATTAAGCTCAGGTACGGGGAAGCGTATGGTATCTACATCGCCAGTATCTATGGAGCAGGAACGACAGTCCGTCTTCTGCTGCCAATCGATCACGGGGAGCCCGAGGATAGGACTGAAGTGCTGGAGGCGCCCTATTTATAAATTCGGGGCAGTTGGTATGACCATGGATTAGCGACTAGTTTGCGATAATTGCTTCTTAGAGAGGAGTTCGCCAAATGAGTGTAAATGTATTGCTGGTTGACGATGAGGCCATCGATTTGGAGTGGCTTCGCCGCAGGGTGCTCGCCAGCGGGCTGGATATTCATGTAGCAGGTACGGCAAACAGCGGCTTTTTAGCCCTAAAGGTGCTGGAGGAGCAGCGGGTTGATTTGATTTTGTCGGACATCAGGATGCCGATTATGACAGGTACCGAGTTTGCGCGTAAAGCCAAGGCGATCAATCCTGAGGTCAAGGTCGTCTTTATCAGCGGACATGAAGATTTTAATTATGCCAGGGAAGCGATCGAAATCAACGCTTGCGATTATTTGCTGAAGCCTGTTGAGGACAAGGAGTTATATACGCTATTGAATAAGCTTTACGAGGAAATAGAGCGGGAGAAGGAGCAGGCCCGTACCTTTTCCGAGACATTGTCTCTCGTTAGCGAGGAACTGCTGCTGCGTTGGTTCGAGCACGGGGATTCCGGCTCTGCCGAGTCGCATATGCGTAATATTCTGGATCCGCTATTGCTAGACGGCACCGCTGCGGCGCTGGTGGAGATTGATGATTTGGAATGGAAGCTGCGGGATTTATCCGAGGAGGTTAGAAGAACCGAGATCCGAACAATTGTACAGATGATTAAATCGCTGGCGAGAAATACAGAGCTTGGCACTTTGATTATTCCCCGGCAAACGCGTTTGATTATTATGTCCTCGGTTTCCGAGGAGTTATTTCTGAAGCGGCTGAATGAGCTCATTCATGAGATTGCGCAAACGACGGCTTATACGGTGACGGTAGGCGTCGGAAAATATGCAAATGACGCCCAAGGCTTGTATGAGTCTTTCCAGCAGGCACAGGCTGCATTAAGTGCAAAATGGCTGCTTGGCAAAAATCGTCTGCTGCGCGATGCGACGGAACCATCCGGGGAGGGGACACCGGGGACTCCGGTTGATGATGCTGTCTCTACGATGCTCGGGGCCATCATCGATTACGACCTGGTCGTGATTGACGATTGTTTACTGGAGCTGCTTTATAAAGACATGCCGCACGCCAGCAAGAAGGATGTATATGAGCTCATTATTCGCATTACATCGAGTCTTCACGCCGAATTGCTGCAGCGTAACGAGAATTTGTACGAGCTGCTGGAGTGGGAATCGCATCAGCCTGATGTCTTATTTCAGTTCGAGACCGTGCATGATGTCCTCTCGTGGTTGAGGCGAAGATTCTTTGAACTGTCGGAGAAGCTATACGTAAAGCGCCAGCGGCAGAAGCGCAAATTGATCGATGAGATTATGAATTATGTCGAGGATAATTTGGAGAAGAAGATAACACTGAAAGAGGTAGCGGTGCATTTTGATTTTACGCCGAATTACCTTGGGCATCTGTTCAAGGAAGAAGCGGGAATGCTGTTTAGCGAATATTTGAATGAGTGCAAGATAAACCGGATCTGCGAGCTTTTGCGTGATCCGACTTTAAAGGTATATGAAGTGGCAGAAATTATGGGTTACAAGAACATTATTTATTTTAACAGGCAATTCAAGGCGAGCTTGGGAATGACGCCCGGGGAGTACAGGAAAAAGAACAAAATCTAGCTTAGGAACGCAGTCAAAATAGGAAGATGAATTGACCTCGGCTTAAAGGCCGGGGTTTTTTTTCTGGAATGATTCATCAATCGGTGAATTAGTATTACTTTTTGTTGTTTGCCTGAATCCTCACACCAGAGGCGCGCCTTTATAATTAAAAGTAAGGTAATTAGAGATAAAAAGAGATTACGAGAGGGGAGTAGACATGAAAAATCACGGTTTTTTCAGCGATCTCAAGAAATATAGAGCACTGCTGCTGATGCTCACCCCCGCTGTATTGTTTTTCCTGTTGTTTGCCTATATACCTATGGCAGGCATCGTTCTTGCATTTAAGCAGTTCAACTATCAAGGGGGCATATTCGGAAGCCCGTGGAACGGATTGGAGAACTTTCGATTTTTCATGGAATCGGGAGATGCCTGGCGCGTAACCCGCAATACGGCACTTTATAATATCGCGTTCATTATTATCAACAATCTGCTGCAGATTGTTACGGCGATCCTGCTGTTCGAGGTAGCCGGCAAATGGTTCCGCAAGGTAACCCAGACAGTGTTATTCCTACCGTACTTCATTTCCTGGGTCGTGGTTGGGGCTATCGCGTACAACTTGTTTAATTACGATGTAGGCACACTGAACGTTATGCTGAGATCGATCGGTCTCGGGCCTATCGATATTTATAACACGGCCGCTTACTGGCCGCTGATTCTTATCGTGGTGTCGGCATGGAAGGCGCTGGGATATGGTTCCATTATGTATCTGGCGGCGATCACGAGCATCGATACGGAAATGTACGAGGCGGCGGAAATTGACGGGGCGAATATTTTTCAGCGAATTCTGAAAATTACCATACCGAATCTCATGCCTACGGTCATTATTTTGTTCCTGCTGGCAATCGGCAATATATTCCGAGGAGACTTCGGCATGTTCTACAACATGGTCGGTAATAACGGACTTCTCTTCTCGTCCACGGACGTCATCGACACTTATGTGTTCCGTTCGTTAACATCATCCAATGAAATCGGCATGTCTGCGGCAGCAGGGTTCTATCAATCCATCCTAGGATTCGCGACGATTCTGTTAGCCAACTATGCGGTGCGCAAATACGACAAGGATCGTGCCTTGTTCTAGAAAGGGAGGCCTGAGGCTATGAGTGCGACAACAGCAAATCCCCGTCGCTTCGATCCGGAAATCCGGGGGCATAAAGGCAAGGGGAAAACTTCGGATCGTCTGCTGCTCGCGGCTATCGGATATACGTTACTCACCATTTTAGCGCTATTTTGCATCTTTCCTTTTATTTTGGTTATCTCCTCCTCGTTCACCGAGGAAAGCATGATTATCGAGCATGGGTTCCAAATCATCCCTACCCAATTTTCCTTGGAGGCCTACAGCATTCTGTTCAAGTATCCTGCGGATATGCTCAAAGCTTACGGGGTGACAATCAGCGTGACCTTGATCGGTACAGCGGTCGGATTATTTCTGACCTCGATGACGGCTTATGTTCTGTCCAGAAAAGATTTCAAGTGGCGAAACCACTTTTCCTTCTTCTTCTTTTTTACGACTTTGTTCAGCGGCGGGCTCGTCCCTTGGTATTTAATGATCGTCAACTATTTGCAGCTGAAGGATACCTTGGTCGTGCTGATTGTGCCTATGCTAATGAACGTGTTCTACATCATTGTGATGAAGTCGTTCATGAGCAGCATCCCAGAGGCGATTACTGAATCGGCTAAAATAGATGGAGCTAGCGATTTCCTGATTTTCATGAAGCTTATCATTCCTCTCTCCAAGCCAGCACTGGCAACGATTGGTTTGTTCATTGCTTTAGCCTACTGGAACGATTGGTATCACGCCCTGCTCTTTATTTCGAAATCCGACCTGATGCCGCTGCAGTATTATCTCTACCGGCTGTTAGGCAATATGGACGGGATGCGGAAGGCGATGATGGAATCCGGGGTGGCCATGAACATTGATATTCCGACAGAAAGCTTGAAGATGGCAATGACCATCGTTGCTACGGGGCCTATTCTAATCGCTTATCCGTTCATACAGCGCTTCTTCGTTCAAGGGCTGACGATCGGTGCCGTCAAAGGATGACCACAGGGAAACCTGGTTATCAATATATAGCTGTACTCTTGAATACATTATTTGATTGGGGGAAAATGCCATGAAACAGACTAAAAAAACGGTAACACTTCTATTGGCTGTTTTTCTGATGCTGGCGACGCTGCTAAGCGCTTGCGGCGGAGGCAAGAATGCGGCAGAGAACAGCGGCGCCTCTAACGCCGGTAAAGGAAATAGCGAAGCAAACAGCACAGAGGTGACAGATGAGATTGATACATCCAAGGAAGTCAAATTAAAGATGCTTCTCGTCGGCGGCAAGCCGGTGGATTATGAAGAGGTATTTGGCGAGCTGAATAAGCTGTTGAAGGAAAAAATCAACGCTACCGTCGAAGCGGAGTTCCTCGACTGGTCGGACTGGACGCAGAAATATCCGCTGAAATTCGCGGCTAATGAGGATTTTGACATCGCCTACACCGCAAACTGGGCATTTTACAACGATCAGGCAATTCGCGGCGGCTTCCTGGAATTGACGGAGGATATGCTTGCAAAATACACGCCAAAAACGTGGGAAGCACTTCCGAAGGCTGCTTGGGAGCAGGCGAAGGTATCCGGTAAAATATACATGGTGCCTCAGAATAGTAACGAAGTCGTAGATAAAGTAGTATTGATCCGCGAGGATTTGCGCGTGAAATATAATCTTGAACCGGTGAACAGCCCTGAGACGTATGCGACTTACCTCAAGACGATTGCCGCCAATGAAAAGGGAATGGGAGCTTTCGGCGCCAAGCCGGGCGACGGCTGGAAATGGCACGAACTGGACGAGGTACTGCTCGAGCAGCAGAACAACTGGAAGGTCGTAGATCCGAACGTGCCGTTCGCGTTCAAAATGGACGATCCAGCAGGAAAAGTATTTAACGTTTATGATACGCCTGAATTTACGGAATTGTTGAAATATTATAAAGATTTGGTTGATAACGGCGCATGGTCCAAAAACGTCATCAGCTACAAAAACGATGTATGGCAGGACATGAAGGCCGGCAAGTTCGCATCCCGTGCGCAGAACCTGGGTACTCTTGCGTTCAACGTGGCGGAAGCTCGCCGGGATAAGCCGGAGTATGAGATGGTGGTCGTAGATTTGACACCGGACAAAATGAAATCAGCGGCGGTTTCGACGCAAAACGGGATGGCAATCCATGCTACCTCCAAAAATCCAGAGCGTGCGCTGATGCTGATCGACCTGCTTCAAAACGATAAAGAAATTCATGATTTGACGATGTATGGCATCGTTGGCAAGCACTTTGAGCCGGTAGGCGACGATCAATTTACGCCTGGGCCAAGCTCCACGAACTATACAGGCTTCTCCAACTGGGGATGGAATTCCCTGCTGAACCGCACGGATACAACGTATCCGAAGGAAGCTGACGAAATGCTTAATCAGTGGCAGGAAAAGGTATACCATTATCCGCTGGAAACGTTCGTCTTCGACGATAGTCAAGTGAAGAACGAAGTATCAAACATTGGCAACGTTATGCTGCGCTATGCGATTCCGCTTGAATACGGTCTGATTCAGGATATTGAAAAAGGCCAGGCAGAATTGATCAAGCAGCTGCAGGCGGCGGGCATCGATAAGGTGGAGGCCGAGATGCAGAGCCAGGTAGATGCTTTCATGGCAGAACAGAAATAGCAGAATATAAGGCTGCCCCAGACGAAGCGTTTGGGGCAGCCTTTTTAATCTCATCAGTACTGGTCTTTATACTTTTTTGGGGTCATTCCATAAGTCCGTTTGAACATACGGATGAAATAGCTTGTCTCCATGCCGAGCTTCTCAGCGACGCTCTCCACTGTTATAGCAGGATTCTCTTGAAGCAGCTGGGTCGCTCTACGCATTCGCAATTGTAAAATGTACTGCTGCGGCGTCATACCGTAGCTGGTTATGAACAAACGATGAAAGTGCTGGGGCGAATATCCGGCGGCTCGAGCTACATTCGTTAGTAATAGTCTTTCGTTATAGTGATCGTGAATTAGCTTTACCGCAGCCTGCAGGGCAGGCTGTGGACTTCCAGATGAAGTGACGCCCTTCAGGATTTTCTTATCGCTGGTTTGTCCTTCAAGCAGGGAGATGGTCATGCCGTAGATGCGCTTGGAGGCTTCCCAGTAAGCCTGTTCCCCGTTGAGACTGATTAGCTGCCATAGAGATTCCAGTTGGCTCCAGAGCAGCTCAAAGTTGGGCACCTGCAGAACAGTTAGTACGAGCTGATCCATTTGCTCAAGAAGGGATTTTGCCGCATTGCCATCAAAGGCGACGAAGCCTAAATCCCAATTTTCCGCCGATTCATACGGAAAGTAGGCGTGCGGCTGGTTGGCAGGAAGGAGCAAGGCCGTGCCGGGAGTCAATAGGATATCGGCATGGCCATGGATGCGAAAGATCCCTTGGCCGCTTCTGGATAAAAACAGCTGATGCGCAGGATACCCCTCGGGGCGCTCCAAATGTTTTTGTTCATGGCTTCCGACGCAGTAAACATAGAGGGGGAGTATTTCTTCCAAATTTGTGAATTCGGCAAGCAGAAAAGGCATCATAATGAATGCGACCTCCATTATCAGGAAATAGGTATGTTTGCCCATGAGATTAATGCTGGAAAAATGGCTCAATGATAAGATAGGACGATTTTTAGATGGATATGTTCTATGAGTATAAGCGGTTTTTGGTCTATTATCAAAGGTAGATAAGTGAATATGACGATTTATAAGGAGAGATATAGCGATGACTAAGAAATTTCCGCCTATTAGTGATAAACTTCCTGTTCTAATGCACGGAGCCGACTATAACCCGGATCAATGGCTGCATGATCCAAAGGTGCTGGAAGAGGATATTCGCATGATGAAGCTCGCGAATTGCAATGTGATGGCGCTGGGCATGTTCTCTTGGGCAGCTCTTGAACCAACGGAAGGGGTTTTTACGTTCGAATGGCTGGATAAGGTGCTGGATTCATTCGCGGCGAACGGGATCTATGCCTGGTTATCCACTCCAAGCGGTGCGCGTCCAGCCTGGATGTCGGCGAAATACCCTGAGGTGCTGCGCGTGGAAGCAAACCGCGTCCGCAATTTGCACGGGATGAGGCATAACCACTGTTATACATCGCCGGTCTACCGGGAGAAAACGGCTATTATTAATGGAAAATTGGCTGAACGTTACGGGAATCATCCCGCCGTCATCGGCTGGCATATTTCAAATGAGCTCGGCGGGGATTGCCACTGCGATTACTGCCAAGATGCATTCCGGGCATGGTTGAAGGAGAAATACGGTACGCTCGAGGCGCTTAACTTTGCATGGTGGACTTCCTTCTGGGCGCATAAGTACACGGACTGGAGCCAAATCGAGTCGCCTGCTCCGCATGGCGAGAGTATGGTTCATGGCCAGAACTTGGATTGGCGCCGTTTCGTGACGGATCAAATGACGGATTACTGCGATCACGAAATTAAATCTGTGAAGACGGCGAACCCTGACTTGCCTGCAACGACGAATATGCACATGATCGAAGGGCTAGATTACCGGAAATTAGCTAAAATTCTCGACGTGATTTCCTGGGACGTGTATCCGACCTGGCATGATTATAAAAATGATATCGAACTGGGCGCTTCGATCTCGTTCTGGCATGATCTGTACCGTTCGCTCCAGCAGAAGCCGTTCCTATTGATGGAGAGCACGCCAAGCCTGACAAACTGGCAGCCGATCAGCAAACTGAAGCAGCCAGGCATGCATAAGCTGTCCTCTCTGCAGGCGGTTGCCCATGGATCGGATTCCGTACAATATTTTCAGTGGCGCAAGAGCAGAGGCTCCAGCGAGAAGTTCCACGGGGCGGTCGTGGATCACGTTGGGCATGAACATACAAGAGTGTTTAAGGATGTCGCGGATTTGGGACGCACGCTTGCCGATATTTCGGAAATTGCGGGTACGCCCACTCCGGCGAAGACGGCGATTCTCTTTGACTGGGATAATCGCTGGGCAGTACAGGATGCGCAGGGGCCGCGCAATGCAGGCATCCATTACGAGGAAACGGTCATCGCGCATCACCGTGCGATTTGGGAGCAGGGTGTGCCGACGGACATTATCGGCTCTGAGGATGATTTCGCCGGGTATAAGCTGATCGTTGCTCCGATGCTGTATCTGTGCCGGGAGGAGACGGGGCAGAAGCTGGAGAAGTTCGTCGAGAACGGCGGAACCTTGGTTACGACGTACTGGTCCGGTATTGTCAACGAGTATGATTTATGCCATCTTGGCGGGTTCCCAGGGCCGCTGCGCAAGACGCTTGGCATCTGGGCGGAAGAGATTGAGGGATTGTACGATCATGAACGGAACGGCATAGCGATGGCCGAGGGCAATGAGCTAGGCTTCAACGGCAGCTTCGAATCCCATGAAATCTGTGAGCTGATTCATACGGAAGGCGCCTCGGTTCTGGCAACTTACACGGACAGCTTCTATGCGGGCAGACCAGCACTAACCGTGAACCGGCTTGGAGAAGGCCGCGCTTATCATATGGCAACGCGCCTCAAGGACGATTTCCTCGGGGAGTTCTATAAGCAAATTGTAGATGCGGCAGGCGTTGAGCGGGCAATTCATACGGAACTGCCAGCTGGTGTAACCGCCCAGGTTCGAACGGATGGACAATCGGATTATGTATTTGTAATGAACTTCAGCGGACAGGAGCAGCGCGTAAAGCTGGATGAGCGCTCTTATACGAACATGGAAACGGGCGATGCTGTAAGCGGGGAGCTTGCGCTGCCTGTTCATGGAGTAGTTGTGTTGAAGCGCCTGGCATAAGATCGAGCGGTATTATAACGTTATTCCACTCCGCTGGGGACTGAGGCGTTCCTTAAGCCAAAGAATAGAGTAGAGTCAATTGTAAATATAGCCTCATAACAAGCCGGAGCGAATGCCCGGCTTGTCTTCTCTGAATTGGTAATTGGCAGTTCCAAAATTATAGCTGTGAGAGGAGTTTTGACGATGCAATATTCCATTCGTGCCAAGATTATGCCTAAAGAAATACGCCCCTCCACCTTACGGTTGGGCGGACGCAATCCTGCTGGAGATGAAATCGGCTTCACTAATTATTATATGGAATTGAATGGAGATCCGTTTATAGCCATCTGCGGTGAATTTCATTATTCCCGCTATCCAGAAGCGGGTTGGAAAGCCGAAATCAACAAGATGAAAGCATCGGGCATCAATATTCTTGCGACTTATATTTTCTGGAATCACCATGAGGAGATCGAAGGGGTCTACAATTGGCAGGGGAACCGCAATTTGCGGAAGTTCATTGAGCTGTGCCAGCACAGCGGCCTTTACGTGATTCTGCGCATCGGGCCTTTCTGTCATGGAGAGGTGCGCAACGGCGGGCTGCCGGACTGGCTGTTTGGCCGAACGTTCGATGTGCGCTCGAACGATGAGGGATATTTGCATTATGTCCGTCGTTTATATGCGGAAATCGGACGGGAAGCGTCCGGGCTGATGTTCAAGGACGGCGGGCCCGTTGTCGGCATTCAGCTGGAGAACGAGCTTAATGCCGCCGCGGCGCTCTGGGAACTGACTGCGAAGCAGGGAGATGAGTATTTAAGCGGAGGCAGCCGGGGCAGCGAAGGGGTAAAGCATATGCGGCACCTGAAGGAAATGGCGATCGAAGCAGGGCTTGAAGCTCCGATTTATACGAGTACGGGCTGGGGCGGGGCACCGGTGCTGGAGGATGAGGTGCTGCCGCTCTATGGCGGTTATGCCTATACGCCTTGGAGTATCAGCGCGCAAGATCAACTGCAGCAGCCGACGCGGGAGTATTTATTCGACAGCTATCATGATGAAGGGGTAGCCGGGGAATTTTCGCCGCCGTACCCGAAGGAAAAATATCCGTTTGCCTGCTGCGAAATGGGCGGGGGCATGCAGACCTGGTATTTGTCCCGCTTTCAGGTGGAGCCGGAGAGCGTATCTGCGATGAGCCTGATGAAAATCGCGGGGGGCTGCAACTTTATCGGGTATTATATGTTTCATGGCGGAACGAATCCGGTAGGCCGGGATGGTTATATGAACGAGAGCACAACCCCGCGGATTACGTATGATTTTCAGGCTCCGATTGGGGAATTCGGCCAAATTCGGGATTCGAATCACCAGCTTCGCCTTCTGCACTATTTTCTCAGAGCATTTGGGGATCGTCTTGCCTCAACGTCTACAGTATTGCCCGAGGGAGCGACCGGGCTTACGCCGGAGAACACAGATGTGCTGCGTTATGCCATACGTACAGACGGGAAATCTGGATTTGTATTTGTGAATAACTATCAGGATCATGTCGAGATGAAAGAGCATAGCGAGGTGCAGTTTGTCCTTCAATTGCCGGAGGGAGATCTTGTCCTGCCTCAGTCCAATTCATTGACAGTCCGGAAAAACGCTTCGTTTATCCTGCCGTTTCAATTTGATCTGTCCGGCTTGCTTTTGCGCTATGCAACGGCTCAGCCTGTAACCGTGACGGATTCGGGAGAAATAAGTACTTATTTCTTTGCTATGCTGGAAGGAATCGATGGGGAATTCGTGCTGGCTGCAGACGGTATCGGAAGCATCGAGTGCGATGCGGGGACGGTACAGCTAGAAGACGGAAGCTACTGTATCGTCGTGCCGCATGACGCATCGGCGATGATTCGCATTCATCGCATGGACGGGAGCGAGACCCGTATTTATGCGATGGCATCCGAGGAAGCCTTCAAGCTGTGGGAAGTGGAGACAAGGACAGCAAGAAGCGAAGACGAATCGGGAGTAGAGTTGGTATCAGCCACAGCACGAGGTAAAAGCAGAAGACGCCTTCTTTTCTCGGGAACACCGCTCGTCGGCACGGCCGAAGGACTTGAATTTTTCAGCTATGGCGCGCATGAATTTTCGTTCCGGGAGTATCAGCATGAAGTGGATGAGCAGGAGTGGCTGATAGAGGAAAAGGACTGTCGTATTTCGGCCCAGCGGGAAGGCTGGTTTGAAACATGTCATATACAGATTCCGGCCAAAGAGATTAAAATGGAAGTGAATCGCATTCATGATCATAAGATGCTGGTTTCCTTAGATCAAGGTATACTGGACAACGTAGAGGATGTACTCCTGAAGATCAATTATACGGGGAATGTCGGCTACGCTTTCTCGGAGGGCCGGTTGTTTCACGATCATTTCTATAATGGAGCCCTATGGGAGATCGGTTTGTCGCGGTTCAAGGAGGCTATTCAGGGCGGGGAAATCGTACTGGAAACGACACCGCTCCGCGAAGTAGTCATAAATGTGGCACAAGACGCGGCTATGGCGGTGGAGCAGCTGTTTGAGGGAGAGCAGACGGCGGAATTTCATCAGGTATCGGCTGAGCCGGTATATCGCGTCGCGGTGACGAGCAGAATGAAAAAGTTGTAGGAGACAGGAGGACTTCAATATGCTAAATGCAGAGCAAACCATTGAAAGGCTGCAAAGCAGCACTGCAAAGACATTACTGTCCAAAATGTACGGGGAAGGACAGCTATCGGATCAAATTACTCGATACAGCGCATTGATCCAATCTTTTAAGGGGCATTTCGGAGATGGCGAGCTGGCTTTATTCAGCGCACCCGGCCGCTGCGAAATCGGTGGAAACCATACGGATCATAACCAGGGGAAGGTGCTGGCGGGCAGCATAAATCTTGACACCATTGCAGCAGCCGTGAAGGTGGACGAGCCGGTCATTACATTTATTTCGGAAGGCTATCCGGGACAATTTGAGGTTGATTTGACGCAGCAGGAGGCGGTTGAGGGCGAGGCTTCCACTTTATCGCTTGTTCGCGGCATCGTCTCCGGGTTTAAGGAAATGGGCTATGAAGTAGGCGGCTTTAAAGCCTATATTACGAGCAATGTCATTCCCGCATCGGGACTCAGCTCCTCGGCTTCGTTCGAAATGCTGATCGGCAGCATCCTGAACACGTTCTATAATGAGTCCAAATTGGATGCCGTCATTTTGTCCGAAATCGGCAAATATGCGGAGAACAAGTACTGGAACAAGCCATCCGGCTTGCTCGACCAAATGGCCTGCGCTTACGGGGGCCTCATTACGATTGATTTCGCAGATCCAGAGCAGCCTGTCATTCAGCCGGTAGACTATGATTTTCAAAGCAGCGGCTACTCTTTGGTCATTGTGAATACGGGCGGCAATCATGCCGATTTGACAGAGGATTACGCCGCTGTGCCGAATGAAATGCATGCCGTAGCCAAGGCGCTTGGCGCTAAGGTTTGCCGCGATCTTTCACCGGAGGATGTTTATCGCAACTTGAATTCCCTTCGCGAGCAATGCGGAGACCGCGCAGTACTGCGGGCGCTGCACTTTTTTGCAGAGAATGATCGAGTGGATGCCCAGGTAGAAGCTTTGCAGGGCGGACAATTGGACAGATTCCTGGAGCTGATCACGGATTCGGGGAACTCCTCCTGGAAGTGGCTGCAGAACTGCTATCAGGAAACCGATGTTCGTCATCAAGGCATTACGGTGACGCTGGCGCTCACAGAATCTTATTTGAAATCGATCGGCAAAGGGGCCTGCCGCGTACATGGCGGAGGATTTGCCGGAGTGATACTGACGATACTTCCAAATGAAGAAGCACCGAAGTATGCCCAATTTATTAAAGAGACGATTGGCACCTCCACCTTCATTATCAACGTACGGGAGCAAGGAGCTATCTGTTTGGATTTGGAGGGTTAGGGTTGAGCGAACCCGAGGACAAACTAAAGGAAGCGCGGATGGGTAGGCATAAGGGATTATATTTTTGTGGAGTACTAGTTCGTACAGGAGCAGTTATCCTAGAGAAATTCTAGGGTGGCTGCTTTTTTTAGGGATATCATTTTAAATAAATGTATACTGTTTTAAATTTATTATTCCAAAATATTTACTTTTATAGTATATTGTAGTTTGAGGAAAGCGTTATCATTTTTCTCAGCAAATTTATATCCAATGGAGGAATGTTAAATGCGTTATCGGAAATTGCTTTTGTCGATCATTTGCAGCGTGGCTATTCTTGGTTCGGCTGTTGGTACGGCGCTTGCGGCGCATTGGAACCTGACAGGGGATGTCGGCGTTCATGATCCGTCCATCATTAAGGAAGGCTCGGCCTGGTATACGTTCTCAACAGGACAGGGCATACAAGTGCTTCGATCGGATAACGGCACCAACTGGTACCGTGTTCCCCAAATTTTCTTGACCCCGCTTTCCTGGTGGAAAACCTATGTGCCGAACATGACTACCAACGATGTATGGGCACCGGATGTGCAGCTTTACAACGGGCGGGTATGGCTTTACTATTCGATTTCAACCTTCGGCAAAAATACCTCGGCGATCGGTCTTACTTCGGCAACGAGTGTAGGGGCGGGCAGTTGGCGGGATGACGGGCTTGTCATTAAATCTGATCCTTCTGTGGATTACAATGCGATTGACCCAAATCTGGTCATCGATGCATCCGGAAATCCGTGGCTGGCTTTCGGCTCCTGGTTCAGTGGCATTAAGATCACAAAGCTCGACAAAACGACGATGAAGCCAACAGGCAGCCTCTATTCGATCGCCAAGCGGAGCAATGGAATTGAGGGCGTGTCTATCGTATATCGCAACGGCTATTATTACATGTTCGCTTCCATTGATAATTGCTGCCAAGGCTCGAACAGCAACTATAAAATCGTCGCTGGGCGATCAACGAGCATCACCGGGCCTTACAAGGATAAGAACGGGGTAGATATGATGAACGGCGGAGGAACGGTATTCGATGCGGGCAATACGCGATGGGCAGGCCCTGGCGGACAGCATGTGTATAACAATGTGATTGCAAGGCACGCTTATGACCGGAATGATAACGGCAATCCGAAGCTGCTCATCAGCGATTTGAACTGGGACTCCAGCGGCTGGCCTACGTATTAGGATCGATTTTGAACACGTCATTGACGTACGGAAGCTGAAGTTTGAATGGTTTGAGCCTGCTAGAACTGCAAAAGGAGAGATTTCATTTATAGGAGGTTTTATTTTATGAAAATGCAAAATAAATGGCGTGCCGGTTTTATGCTGGCCTGCATGCTAATTCTCACCTCCTTTCCCCTGCAAGCCAGCGCGGCCTCTACCACATTTATTAATCCAGTCGCGCCTTATTCCTCGGCAGACCCGCATGTGATGAAGCATACGGACGGTTATTATTATTTTGTCCATACTTCGCAATACTGGGATAAGATCGATATCGTCCGCTCGTCCTCCTATCCGGGTATATATACTCAGAAGAATTATCAACTGTGGGGGATGCAGTTCTAGCTTAATATTCATAGAGAAAGGAAGCTAGCGGCCTGAAACCAGATAGCTTCCTTTTTTTACTCCATAACCGGCAGCGTAATTTTGATCGCCGTACCGTACCCTTCCTCGCTTTCGATTTGTACGCCGTAATTTGATCCGAACAACAACTGAATCCTCGCGTGGACATTATTGATCCCGATCCCGGATAAGTGATGTTTCTTCTTTTCCTTCATCTGATCGACGCTAGAGGACATGCCGACCCCGTCATCCATGATCTCGATCATTAAATTCTCTTCAAGTCGGCGTATAAAAATATGAATATTCCCGTTTACGAGTCCCGGGAAAGCATGGAAAAAAGCATTCTCCACAAAAGGCTGAATGATCAGCTTGGGAACAAGAAGCTGCCCACAGTCCTCTGCTATTTCATAATGAACCCCGATTTGTTCCCCGTATCGGATCTGGTTAATGAACACGTAGTGCTTGAGGGTTTCTATTTCGGTCTCCACGGTCACTAAATCCTCGGTCGAGCCAAGCGTGCTCTGCAGCATCGAAATCAGGCTGTCGATCGTTTGATCCACCTCATCTGTGCGGTGCATTTTTGCCAAATATTTAATCGAGCTCAGGGTGTTGTATAGAAAATGCGGATTGATCTGCATTTGCAGTGCATTAAGGTCGGCCTTTCTGCGTTCCTGCTGTTCAAATACCAGCTTATCGGTATACTGATCGATTTCTCGGATCATCCGATTGTAAGCCTTGGTCAGCACGTTCGTCTCATAGCTGTCGCCTTCCTTCAAGGGATGAAATTTCAAATTATCCCCTTTGGAGGTCTGCATCGTTTTGACCAATTGGTTCAGTGGGCGGGTAATTCGTCTGCTTAGGGAGTAGACAAACGGCATAGTGATCAAGAGTACGATGCTGATGACCATAAAAATCTCGGTGGAAATGTTGTATAAAGGTGCAAAGGCAGTTAACTGATTGATTTCCTCCAGTAAATACGCATTGAATTCCGGCAGATAGTAGGATATATAGGTCTGCTTGTCCTCTGAATCTGACCAAACGCCCCCCTGCTGAGACACGTGATTAGCCATAGACAGAAGGGACAAGTTCTTCTTGCTGATAGAATCCTTGCGGCTGCTGGACAGTATCGTGCCATCCGAAGAGATCAATGAAATATGGATGCCTTCGGAAATATAGGGACTGTATTTGCGGTAAATATTCAGCTCATCCATCACGACCGCAGCATATCCGTACATCCAGCCTGTTCCACTGTCGACAAGCGGCTTAGTAGCAAAAATATAGTTATCATATGGGACAGACTCTACGAATAAATCCGGGCTGCTGTTGTACCTGATAAGGTTAGGAATCGTTCCGTCAACAGTCATATAGGTCGAAACGATATCCTGAGGAATTTTGTCCCATTTTAAGGCGTTGCTCGAATAATGCCGGCCGCCTATCCCCGGCAGGGCAGATACAATAATATGCGATTTCTCCGGACTTAAATAGTCTTTGTACAAGTCAATGTATTTGCCTAAGGTCATGACCAGATTTATTTGCTCCTGCGGCGTATTCGCTGGTCTTGTAATGTAGTTCCTGAATTCGCTGCTGCTGTTGATTTGCATCATCGTATTGACGACTTGATCGTTGTAATTCAGCAGCTCGTCTTTAACATGGTTCATATTCGCAGATGCATTCTTGACGACTTGATTTAGCAAAATACGCTCCGAGATCGTCGAGGAGGCGAGCATCAGCAGGATTGAAATAATAAGAATGCCCGAGAGCATCAGGACAAGAATTTTCATAAAGATGCTATTTTTTCGCAGCACGTTGAACACCTATCTTTATTGTGAAATTTGATTGCGGTATTCCACAGGGGTCATTCCGGTCATCTTTTTGAACACTTTAGAAAAATAATTGTGATCCGAAAATCCCGTCAACCTGCTTATTTCCGACACGGATAATTTGTAGTCAAGAAGCAGCTCCTTGGCTTTGTCTGTTCGTACCCGATTAATGTAGGAAGTCAGATTCTCATTCGTGCGCTGCTTGAAGTAGGAGGACAAGTAACTGTAATTCAAATGCAGCTTGTCGGCCATTTCAGACAGTGAAATCTCGTTTGCATAGTTTTCGTGGACATAGGCGTAAATTTGCTGAAGAATCGGCGATTGCTGCTGATCCGAGCGTGGGAGGATATTCTTTAGATCCTGCAGGAAATGCAGCATGATTCCTTCAAGCTCATTGATGTCAAATGCCAGGTCTATTCTCTTGAACAACTTCAGCTTGGACGAACTGAGCTCGGCTACGGGCTGCTTCAACTGCTCAAGCGTACTCATCGCGGTGTAAATGAGATTCTGGCACAGCCGCTTCAGGCTATATTCATCATAGGCCATGCTCGCAGTTATTTCTGAAAAAAGCGTTTCCAATAGCGCGCCGGCTTCATCGATGGAGAAATTGCGCAGCGCCGCTGTAAAATGCTCCTGATTAAAGTCCACTTTCTCGCTCTGCACAAGGATTTCATCCTCAGCAATCAGCGCCTGCTCAGCAAAGTATAGCAGCTTCCCAAGATAAGGAGTGAGCCTAGTATGTTCCTCCTTAATTTGCTGCAGGCTCCCAAAGGCTTTCGATAGAACGAACGAGATATAGGAGAGAGCTTCCAATGCCTGTGCCGCAAATCGTTTCAGTGCGGATATTACCTCTACGGATTGACGTGATTCATAATTGACGAGCAGCAGACATTCACTTTTTAGGAAAACGAGGGCATGATCCAGGCCAGACAAATGCTCTACGGTCAGCTCGAGCAGCTTTTGCTCCAATTGGCTCTGGGTAAAGTTGGTTCTCGACAGCAGCAAGCTCGTGTTAGCTTTGGCGATGATGAAAAGTTCGGATTTGAAATCCTCGCGAAGCTCCTCAAGCATTGCTTCAGTTTGTTTATCTTCCTCTATAGGGCTATTATTGCCGCCCAGCCATTGTCCCAATAGCAATGAAGGATCATTTTTATTCGAAAGATGGTCTTGTTGGCTTAAATCGATGCCGCTGCATAACGACTGGATTAACGATATCAATTCAGCAGCCGAGACTTTAGGTTTAAGCAAATAGTCGGTGACCCCGTATTTGAATACTTCACGTACATAGTTGAATTCACTGTAGCTGCTCAATACGACGATTTTGACTTCAGGATGCTCTTTGCCCATAATTTTGGCGAATTCAACCCCATCCATGATTGGCATGACAATGTCGGTGATGACCACATGCGGATGAACTTCTTCTATATATTGGAGCGCCTCCAAACCATTCGAAGCCTGGGCGACGATTTCAATGCCATACTCGCTCCAATTGCATAGATGCAGCATGCCTGTGCGTAGGATCGCTTCGTCATCCACGATCATGACCCGATAGTTTGCGGAGCGTTCTTCCATGTTTACACCTCACCTGTATAGTCCTTTGTCCTCATCATATACCAATCCCTGTGATAAAGGTATGATTGGACAAGGTAAAAGCTGAAAATACAAAATAACTGCTACCACCCATAATTTTTACTAGGAAAATGATTACAGCAAGCTATAAAGCAATAATTACTGCTATTATAGAGCTAATTTTGATTATACTTCGCCATATATATTTTCTAAAATAGATAACGAATTACATGAAACGCTTACAAAAACACACAAAAGGGGTTGTAAAGATTGAAAAAATGGTTATCCATGTTGCTGCTGGTTTCCATGACAGCATCACTGCTTGCGGCGTGCGGTTCTTCGAATTCGGACTCTGCAGAGAAGGGCGGTAATGAGGCGGGAGGCGCCGGAGCAAAGAAAGTGGTTGCTTGGGCATGGGATCCATCCTTTAACGGAGCCGCACTGAAAATTGCCGAGGATTTGTATAAGAAAGATCACCCGGATTTCCAGCTTGAAATCGTCGATATGGCAAAAGCGGATCTGGAGCAAAAGTTGAACACGAATTTGGCCGCAGGCGTTAAAGACGGACTGCCGGACATTATTCTAGTGAACGACCCGAATATTCAAAAATACGTTACCGCTTACCCGGGAACGTTTGCTGATTTTAAAGAAAATGTAGACTTTACGCAATTCTCCCCTTATAAAGTGGATGCGCTGCGGATCGATGATAAGATATACGGCGTTCCGTTCGATATCGGTGTAACGGGAATGTTCTACCGCTCCGATTATCTTGAGGAAGCTGGCTATACGGCAGAAGATCTCGAGAACATTACTTGGGATGAGTATATTGAAATCGGTAAAGTTGTGAAAGAAAAGACAGGGAAATACATGGCTACCATCAATCCCAACGATGAAGCATTGACTTCGATTCTATTGCAATCCGCAGGATCTTGGTACATTACGGAAGACAACAAAGGGAACTTTGTAGACAACCCGGCCATGACGGAAACGCTTCGTGTCTATAAAGCGATTGCAGATTCCGGAATTGCCAAGCCGGTAACCGGCTGGAGCGAGTTCGTGGGCAGCTTCAACGCTGGCGACGTAGCTACAGTTGTATCCGGGGTATGGCAAATTGCTTCAATTATGGATGCACAGGATCAAAGCGGCAAATGGAAAGTTGCCCCGATTCCAAGATTGGAAGTGGAGGGCGGCGTGAATGCTTCCAACGAGGGGGGCTCCAGCTGGTTCGTGCTTGAGGGATCCGCGAATAAAGATTTGGCGATTGATTTCCTCGCCACGACGATTGGCGGCAGCACGGAATTTTATGAGCGCTTCTTGACTGAAAACGGGGGAGTCGGTTCCTATATTCCTGCTTTCTCCAGTGAAGTTTATAATCAACAGCCAGAGTTCTTTGGCGGGCAAGCGATTTACAGCGACTTCACGAAATGGTCGACAGAGGTGCCAGGTATTTCTTTGGGAATGTACACGCAAGAGGCTAAGGATGCTTTGAAGAACGAACTGCCTAACATTTTGAACGGTGCAGATTTGACCCAAAGCTTGGCTAATATCCAGAAACACTTTGAACAGCAGGTGCAATAAATACTAAATTAGCGGGTGGTAACCGATGGGCAGTAAATGGAATAAATCTTCTTTGATGGGGTGGCAGTTTGTCCTATTGCCTTCAGCGCTTATTTTATTGTTCAGCTTCTATCCCATGGTACAATCCTTGCTCTTGTCGTTTCAGTCCGGCAAAGGAACAGTATATCAATATGTAGGCCTCGCCAATTATGGACGCTTGTTCTCTGATCCGATGTTCAAGCAAGCGGTTCTTAATACTTTGCTGTACCTGGTTGTCCAGGTGCCGATCATGCTGATGCTTGGGCTGGTAATCGCTTATTTTCTGAACATGCCCAAGCTTCGCTTCAAAGGATTTTATCGTACGGCCATATTTCTACCCTGTGTAACATCGCTGGTATCTTACGCGGTGCTGTTCAAAAGTATTTTTGCAGTAGATGGTGTTCTAAACCGGATGCTGATGTCGATTCATTTGATCCAAGAGCCAGTTGCCTGGCTCATGGATCCGGTTTGGGCGCGCGTGGTCATTATTGCGGCGATTACTTGGCGCTGGACGGGCTATAACATGATTTTTTATTTGTCGGCCATGCAAAATATCGATCCTAGTGTCTATGAAGCGGCCTCAATTGACGGGGCGTCAAAGACGCGGCAATTTTTCAGTATTACCGTTCCGATGTTGAAGCCGATCATTCTGTTTACGGCAATTATTTCTACGAATGGTACGTTGCAATTGTTCGATGAGGTTGTCAATATTACGAACGGCGGCCCAGGCAACTCAACGATGACGATATCTCAGTATATTTATAATTTGTCCTTTGTATATACGCCTAACTTTGGTTACGCGGCTACAGTGTCTTACGCGATCGTGGTTATGGTTGCTGTGCTGGCATTGCTCCAGCTTAAGGTCGGAGGTGAGAAGCAATGAGAAAATTAAGCTCGTTGGGCATTCATTTATTCCTGATCCTCGCGTCCGTGGTTTCTCTGTTCCCCTTTGTTTGGATGCTGATCGGCATGACCAACAGCTCGTCCGACATCGTTAAGGGCAAATTCAGCTTCGGTTCGATGCTGCAGAGCAATATCACCAAATTATTGGATATGACGAGCTTGGGAGCTGCCTTCGGAAATTCGGCGTTAATCGCGATTGTCGGTACCATCGGCACGCTGATCCTAAGCTCCATGGCTGGATTCGGATTTGAAATTTACCGTTCCAAGGGTAAAGACAGACTGTTCGGCTTGCTCATGCTCTCCATGATGATGCCGTTCGCGGCCGTCATGATTCCGCTATTCCGCATGTTTAGCAATATAGGCATGCTTAACACGCCAACGGCGGTTATCCTGCCTTCCATCACGACGGCATTCATGATTTTCTTCTTCATGCAGAATACGAAGTCGTTTCCGCGTGAACTGCTGCAGGCGGGGCGGGTTGATGGGCTAGGCGAGTGGCGTTTGTTCGCTCGCGTCTACGTTCCGACCATGAAGCCGACCTATGCGGCTGCGGCGATCATTACGTTCATGAACTATTGGAACAGCTTCCTATGGCCTTTGATTGCATTGCAGACACAGGACAAGAAGACGCTGCCGCTGATCGTATCCTCCTTGGCGTCCTCCTATAATCCGGATTACGGAATTATTATGGTTGCCATCGTTGTGACAACGCTGCCGACGGTGCTCATCTTCTTCCTGCTGCAAAAGCAATTTGTGCAGGGGATGCTCGGTTCGGTGAAATAAAGGTAAAGAAAAGATCAAATATGAAGGGCTGTCCCTTAGTCGTAAAGCCGACTGCGGTACAGCCCTTTTTTAGTTCTAGAATTCATATGAAAGTATGTCGAGAGATATTTTGTATGACCTGTACGACAGGTTAGTATATCCAACAGTTTATATAGGAGGACTTAGGGATTTTACGTCCGCCTTTAGGAGCCATTTGTCACATCAAAATCTAATCAAGACAAATGGCGGATAACAGCGGCCCGTAGATCGTTATTATTTTCCCCTCATTAAGAGGTTGTTGAACACTTATTCTATATAAACGGATTGTCGCGATAATGCCGCTCAATATCGATCTCCCGGCGGTCGGGGTGATTGAGCTTGCGATAGCCCTGCGGAGAGAGGCCAGTCCAGCGTTTGAACTGCTTGCTGAAATGGGAGGCATCGCGGTAGCCGAGGCGCAGGGCGATTTTCTCCACAGACAAACTGTAATTCAACAGCAGCAGCTTGGCCTGACGGATAATCAGCCCTGACAGGTATTGACGCGGCGATTTGCCGTAAACCTGCCGGAATACGCGGTTGCAGTGAGCAGGGCTGTAACCCAGCTTCGCGGCAATATCCTCGATGCCGGCTCTTCCTTCGCCGCCTGCCGAGGCGGAAACTAGCCCCTCAAGATGCTCTTCAATAGCATTGGCGAGCAGAATCGCGTTCTCGGGCGGGCTTGGCTCGTATGTCGGCGGGACATCGGGCAGCTCCGATAAAGTCCAGCCGCTAAGAGCGGTGAGCAGGCGGAGCGAAGCGCGAAGTGTATTTAAGCGCTGGCGATGCGTATCTGGCTCCCCGGAAATCGTAGAGCGGATGAAATCGTCCAGCGCCTGCCGAACGTCCGATATTTCCGCCGTATCTCCCGTAAGAATGACTGAATCAGCCATCATCAGAGAACGCCGCAGGGACGAATCATCGATATCGAAATTAAGCGCGTAATACGTCATCCCATTCGGCCCGCCTGAGCCCTGGCTGGAATGCTCCACGCCGGGGCGAATGAACAAAATGTCCCCGGTTTGCTGCACGAAGGGATGGCCGGCAACGGTCATCTGCTGCTCGCCTTCCAGTACGATGTTGATTTCAAACGCGCGGTGCTGATGAACGGGATAACTCCAAGCGGCGTTGACTTTGCGCCAGTGGGTGGCATAAATGCGGAAGGCGGCCTGAATATCCGGAGAAATGATGCTGTCCATGGTGTTAGGTATACCGGTATAATCCATCACGATCAGAACCTCGTCTACTTTGAATTGGTAGTTATATTATATCATACGGCAGAAGGGCAATCTGGACGGCGGACGTCCGTTTTGCCCATTTTGTCGTAAGGTTTGACCCTGTTCCTCCACGGATGTAAGCCTTAACATAGATTTTGAAACCTATGGATTTTAGGAGAATCGCATAAAAGGAGTGTCCGAGGAATGACGCCAAAAAACCAATTTTTTAACGCCCATCACTCGCCGATCGGGGCTTTTGCCAGTTTCACTTTAGGCTTTCCCGAGGCAGGCGGGGGATTCGATTTGGAGCTGGGCCAGTCGCCTATGCAAAATGTGTACATCGGCCTTGAACGGGAGGATGGCAATGGTTATGATTCGCTGCCGTTCCATGAAATGACGGGGGAGGATGACCGCAAGCGCTATGACGTAGAGAAGGAAGACGATCCTGCCGTCAAAAAAAAGCGGAGAATCATCCATCATTTTCCCCGGGAAGAGATTAAGCGGGATTTCCGGCTGGCGACCGACAGCTGGAGTGCAGGCGGCCTGACCTTCCGCATCATCTCGCAGGTGCGCTCTGTTCCCGATCCGAAGACCGCTTCCGAGCAGGAATTGAAGGATGTGCTCGTTCCCGCCGTTTTGGTGGAAATGGAAGTGGACAATACGAGGTGCAGCCGATCAAGACGAGCCTTCTTCGGCTTTCGCAAGAACGACCCTGCAGGCTCTATGCGCAGGCTGGACGATGTGTCGGATTGCCTCTCCGGGATCGGGCAGGGCAGATTTATCGCGATTGCGTCTGAGCGCGGGACGGCGCAATCCGGACTATATTTCAATATAGAGGAAATTCTCAGACCGGCGTTTGAAGAGAACTGGGGCTTCGGGCTCGGATCGTCCGGGGCTATGCTGATGGACGTTCCGGCTGGGACGAGGCAGACCTATCGTTTTGCCGTTTGCTTCCATCGGGCCGGATATGTAACTACCGGAATAGATGCGAGCTATTATTATAATCGCTTTTTCCCGAATATCGAATCGGTCGCCGAATATGCCTTGTCCAGGTTTGATGCTCTGAAGGAGGAGGCGGAGCGAGCGAATAATTTAATCGATAAATCCTCCTTGAACGAGGATCAGTCCTTCATGCTGGCCCATGCCATTCGAAGCTATTACGGCTCCACGCAGCTGCTGGATTATAACGGCGAGCCCTTCTGGGTGGTCAACGAAGGCGAATACCGGATGATGAACACCTTCGATTTGACGGTGGATCAGCTGTATTATGAGCTGCGGATGAATCCGTGGACGGTACGCAATGAGCTGGATATGTTCGTGGAGCGCTTCAGCTACGAGGATACCGTAACTTTCCCTGACGATCGCACCGAATATCCGGGAGGGATCAGCTTCACACATGACATGGGCGTCAACAACTCCGTCTCCCGACCGGGCCATTCTTCATACGAAATATACGGTTTGGACGGCTGCTTCTCGCATATGACCCATGAGCAGCTGGTGAACTGGATATTATGCGCAGCGGCGTATTACGAGAAGACGAAAGACATCGCGTGGATGAAGCAGAATATGGGCGTGATGGAGCGATGCCTGGACAGCATGCTGAACCGGGATCATCCCGACCCGGCTCAGCGCAACGGCATCATGGGCCTGGACAGCACCCGGACGAAAGGCGGAGCGGAAATCACCACATACGACAGCCTGGATGTATCCCTGGGTCAAGCGCGCAACAATATTTATTTGGCGGGCAAAAGCTGGGCGGCTTATGTGGCGATGGAGAAGCTGTTTGCCGAGTTTGGAATGGTTGAGAGTGCTCAGAGCGCAGGGGAACAGGCGGACAAATGTGCTGCAACACTCGTGGCCAGCGTTACCGAGCAAGGCTACATTCCAGCCGTTATTGGAGAAGGCAATGATTCCAAGATCATCCCTGCTATAGAAGGACTGATATTCCCGTATGTGACGGGCTGCCGTGAGGCATTGGAGCGCAGCGGTCGTTTCGGAGCATATATCAGGGTGCTGGATCAGCATCTGCGCAGCGTGCTGCAGAAGGGGATCTGCCTCTTCGAAGACGGGGGCTGGAAGCTGTCCTCGACGAGCAACAACAGCTGGCTGAGCAAGATTTATTTGTGTCAGTTCATCGCCCGGAAAATTCTGGGCCTATCCTGGGATGAGCAGGGCCGCAAAGCCGACAAAGCCCATGTGAAATGGCTGACGCATCCGGAGCTTTCGATCTGGAGCTGGAGCGATCAAATTATTTCGGGACAAATTACGGGAAGCAAATATTATCCGAGGGGCGTAACGGCTATATTGTGGTTGGAGGAAAGCGCAGTGGAGATATAGACGCGGCATACTCGACTGCAAGAGCAGCCACAAATGCAACAGTAAGCAAAGGCAAACATGAGTTCCATTGGAACTGCAGTCGTATTAGGAGTTATCAGCCTTCGATAGGGAACAAGCCTATATAGAAGGCTCTTTTCTATTTTGTGGGGGGGAGATTATGAATCTGAATCATCCATGGAAAAAAAATGTGCTCAAAAGACTGATCCTCTCGTTTATTTGCATTCTTCTTCCGCTTTATCTTCTCAGCATGATCATTTACAACTGGGGAGTCCGCACCTTGAAGGACGAAATCTCCAAATCGATGATCTCGCAGGTATCCCAGTATTACAGCGGCCTGGAGGAGGAATTCAAAAGAATTCAAACGCTGCAATATGATGTCTTGAGCGATGATAATCTGAACGCGCTGGGCGCGATCCCGGAATCGATGAATGATATCGAGAAAATGCAGAGCATTCTGCGCTTGCAGCAGCGGCTTAACGCTATACGGAACAGCAGCGCCTATATTGTTGATGTGCATGCCCATATCCCGGCGATCCAAAAAAACGTCTCCGCTCTCACGATATCTACGTTTGATCAGCAGGAGTTCAATGAATTCAAGAACGTTCCATTGTCCCTGGATGCGAAGCTCATTAATGTGAATGGAAAAACCTATTTAAGCGCCTCCTACCCTTTCGTTACGCCGGAGAGCAAAAAATGGCCGATCTTTATTATTGCCATTGAAATATCCCAGGAAAAGCTGAGGGAGAATTTGAAAATGATGGTCAATTCCCCGGGAGAGGAGTTGATCTTTAAAAGCTCGCAGTTTGAAATCACGACTAGCCATGACGCGCACTTCGATATCGAAACCGCTGTGCAAATGCTAGGCGACATCGATACGAACACAGCCCAGACTGTCGCTATAAAAGATAAGCAATATTTAGCCGTCTACAGCTATTCGTATTTCTTCGGTGCGGTGCTCAGCAAATACGTTCCGGTTCATGCGGTGTTTCAGCCGCTCGAAAAATACCGGAGCTGGTTCGTTCTGCTGCTGTTTGTATCCATCGCCATCATCGTCGTTTATTCTCTCTACGTCTACAAATACATTCACAAGCCGCTGTACAAGCTGGTCAAGGCCTTTCGGAAAGTGGAGCACGGCGATTTCAACGAGCAGATCGCCCATGACTTCAACGATGAGTTCCAGTACATTTATATGCGCTTTAATGCGATGCTGGAAAATTTGAAATCCCTGATCGATCAGGTATACAAACAGCAGTTATTGACACATAAGGCCGAACTGAAGCAGCTTCAGTCCCAAATCAACCCGCATTTTCTGTACAACAGCTTTTTTATTCTCAACACGATGACGCGCTTGGGTGATTACGACAACCTGGAACAGTTTACAAATCAGCTCGGGGAATATTTCCAATTCATTACGCGGGGCGATTCTGACGAGGTGCTGCTGGGAAAAGAGGTCAATCACGCCAAGGTATACTCCGAAATCCAGGCGATGCGTTTCGCCAAGCGCAATCGGATCGAGTTTGGAGATTTGCCGGAGAACGTGGGACATATTATGGTGCCAAGGCTGATTTTACAGCCGATTATTGAGAACGCATTCAAATACGGACTGGAGAAGAAAAGCGCGAACGGCATTTTGAGCGTACATTTTGCCAGAATCGAAAACGAACTTCTGATGATCGTGGAGGATAACGGCGAGGAGCTGGACGATGAGCAAATTCGATCCTTGAACGGATGCCTGTCCTGTCCGGATGAGGCGGAGACGACGGGGCTGCTTAATATACACCAGAGAATCCGCTTGAAGTTCGGGCAGAACAGCGGGTTATATATGGAGCGAAGTGAATTGGGCGGATTAAAAGCAACGATTCGCATCATGATTACGGATGGAGGCATGTAATATGTACAGACTTTTGGTCGTTGATGACGAAATGATTATTGCGGACGGGCTATACGAGGTGCTCTCAAATTTGCCTCAATTGGAGCTGGATGTATACAAAGCGTATTCGGGAGATGAGGCGGTGCGTCTCTTTGACCGGACACGCTTCGATATTGTGCTTACGGATATCCGGATGCCCGGCCTGAACGGTCTTGAGCTTCTGGACAAAATCAGGGAGAGATGGCCCAGCTGCAGGGTTATTTTCCTAACCGGACATAATGAATTCTCTTATATTTACTCCGCTTTCCAATACGAGGGTGTCAGCTATTTATTAAAGACTGAAGGCTACGAGAAAGTGATTCAGATGGTCGAGCAGGCGGTCATGGATATCGAGACGGAGCTGAAGGCGGAGGCGCTTCTTCAGAAGGCGCAGGAGCAGCTCGACGCCACGAGGGAATTGCTGCAAAAGGATTATGTCAAAGGAATTTTGAGCGATCAATTGGGTGTACAGGAGATCCATCAAAATCAGTTCGATGAGCTGGTTATCCCGCTGTGCGCAAAGAGCCCTGTCCTCATTATGCTGGGCAGAGTCAACAGCTTCGCCAGCGGGCTGACCTATGCGACGAAGTCCAGGCAGCTCTACAGAATCAGGCTCATCGCCAGCCAGTACTTATCTGCCCGCATCTCGTTCGTCGACGTTGTGAATGAAAATATGGATCCGGTTTGGCTGATCCAGCCACTTCAAGAAAGCGGTGGAGCCGATGGCTGGGATCGAGCCTTGACGTTCATGAAGGGAAATTTGGAGCTGATCCAATCGGCATGCCGTGAATCTCTCGGCGAGGTGCTTTCTTTTGTCCTCGATGATAGTCCGGTGGAGTGGACAGATGTGGCGGAGCGCTTTTCTACGCTGAATATGCTGATGAATTACCGGATCGGGCAGGGCTGCGGCATGATGCTTCTCGATAAGCAGATGATCGAGCAAGAGCTTCATCCGTCAGGCGAGGGACAGCGTGAGAAGTCGCTCGTACGCCATTCCAAGCTGAGCGTGCTTGCCGATCAATTGGAGCACGGGCGGCGGACGGAATTCAGAGCAACACTGCTCGAATGCGAGTTGGCGCTTGCGGGCATTGACAGCATGCACTATGTTCCTGCCCAGGAGCTGTACTATTCCATAGGGCTGGTAGTTCTGTCCTATATGAATCGTTGGAACCTGGTAGAGACGGTGGCGACTCAGATTGGACTGCACAAGCTGATGCAGCCGGGTGAGCATGAGTCTTGGAAGCTCGCTTTTGACTATTTGATCCATGTCGGGGATATGCTGTTCAATCTTCAGAGCCAGGAGGAAGAGAGAAGGGCAAGGAATGTCATCACCGTCATTCAGAAGCATGTCCAGGAACATCTGCATGATCCCGATGAAATATCGCTGGTCAGACTGGCGGAGCTGGTCTATTTCAATCCGTCCTATCTGTCCCGGCTGTTCAAGCAGGTGACCGGCGCAAACTTATCCGAATATATCTCGGCGACCCGCATGGCAAAAGCCAAGCGGCTGCTGGAAAGCCCCGACGTAAAGATTCAGGACGTGGCAGAGCTCGTGGGATACGGAACCGCCACAAATTTCACGCGCTCCTTCCGTAAGGCGACCCATATGACGCCCCAGGAATATCGAGCCTCCATATCCAACAGGTAAACAGCTGATTCAAATGTCAAGAGATGAATATTGAATGAGAGCGATTTCAAATCTAACATTAAGATATAAGGGCCCTATACCACTAACAGCTTTCAGGGAGGTTCATATGAAAAAGAGAAGAACAATAAAAAAAACAGCAATTCTATGCTTGGCAGGATTTATGCTGCTGACAGCCTGCGGAGGCCCGAAAGAAGCAAATTCGCCTGCAGCCGCTCCGGAACCGGCAAATACCGATGTAGATTTAATGGCGAAGTATGATCCGCCCGTGGATATTACGGCATGGCGTTATACAGAATCGACGTACAAGTATGAGAACAACGATACGATTGAAGACAATATCTATACCCGTACGTACTTAAGCGATCTCGGCATCAATTTGAAATATGCTTGGACGGTTCCCGTCGAGCAGTTCGACCAGAAGATGAACGTGTCCATTGCTTCGGGGGATTTGCCCGATATTATGTGGCTGAAAAACAAGCAGTTAACCGATTTGGCTGAAAACGACATGCTATACGATTTGACGGATTTGTTCGAGAAATACGCCTCGCCTATTACGAAGGAAATCATGCTGCAGGATGAGGCCAGTTTCAATACAGCGAAGATCGGCGGCAGATTGATGGCTATTCCGCATACGTCCTCCGCGGTTGACGGTCTGCCGATAATGTATGTCCGTACCGATTGGTTGGAGAAGCTGGGACTACCTGAGCCGCAAACGATGCAGGATGCGCTGGCGATCGCGGAAGCATTTACGAAGAACGACCCAGACGGCAACGGCAAGAATGACACGTTCGGCTTGGCGCTCACCAAAACGTTCTTGACAGATGCCCACTTCGGAACGTCCGGATTCTTTTCCGGCTATCATGTGAATCCCGGCAAATGGGTCAAGGATGAATCCGGGCAGCTCGTGTACGGCAGCATTCAGCCCGGTGTGAAGGATGCGCTCCAGCAGCTTCAAGATTTGTACGCCCAAGGCATGCTGGATCGGGAGTTCGGTGTTAAGGATCGGGCGAAGGTCACCGAATCGGTAGCGAGCGGCAAAGTAGGCCTGTTCTACGGTTCCATGTCCGCTCCGCTGTCCATTATCCAGCAGAATGTCGACAACGATCCGAATGCCGAGTGGAAAGCTATTCCGCTTGTATCCGTGGATGACAAGAAGGCTACCCCGATCGGTAAAATGCCGATTACGAGATACTACGGTGTGAGCAAGGACAGCAAGCATCCAGAAGCGATCATCAAGCTGCTGAATTTCAGTATGCAGGGCTATGACCCGGAGGCAGCGCAAGAGAACAGCAAATTTGGGATCACCGACACGAACATTCCGGTATATTTGTACAGTTTGATTAGCGCCGATCCTGCGAAGAAAAACTTGAACGCGCATCTCAATACGATGAATGCACTGGAGTCGAATGATCCATCCCAACTCTCTGTCGAGGAGAAGGGCTATTACGATAGAATCGTCGATTACCGCGGCGGCAACAGAGCCAACTGGGGAACGGAGCGTGTATTCGGCTCGCCGAGCAGCTTCGATGTGATCGACCATTACGTGCAAGAGGACAATTATATCTTCGACGCCTTCTATGGGGCGCCAACGCCAACGATGGTCGAGAAGCTCGCCACGCTGGAGAAGATGGAAGAAGAAGTATTCACCAAAATCATTATGGGGCAATCGCTGGATAGCTTCGACAAGTTCGTGGAGGACTGGAAGAAGCTTGGCGGAGAGCAGATTTCGAAGGAAGTCAACGAATGGGCAGAGAAAAACAAATAAAAGGTTAGCAATGGTTGGATAAGAGGGCGATGAAAAGGGAAGAAAGGGGCAACTCTATTTTCCCTTTTTATTGTCAGCAAGGATATGAATTGGAGGAGCCGCTATGAGAATGAAAAAGAAACTGCAGGAACTTCCTCTGCATCTTATGATTTTGCCCGGCATTATTTTAACAGTGATCTTTAGTTATGTCCCTATCATGGGATCTGTGATTGCCTTTCAAAAGTTTGTTCCTTCGAAAGGGATTTTCAATTCCAAATGGATTGGACTCGACAATTTCCGCTATATGCTGGACATGCCGAACTTTACGAGCGTATTGTGGAATACGATCTTTATCGCCGTGTTAAAGATTATCGCGGGACTGATTGTCCCGATTATATTTGCGCTGCTGCTCAATGAGCTGGCGGGAGCTTTTTTCAAACGAACGATTCAAACGATTATTTACTTTCCTTATTTCTTGTCCTGGGTCATTTTGGGCGGGATTCTGATCGATATATTGTCTCCTTCGAGCGGGATCGTGAATCAGTTCCTAGGTATGTTCGGCATTGAGCCGATCTTCTTCCTAGGGGATGACAAATGGTTTCCGTATACTCTCGTATTGACAGATACCTGGAAAACCTTCGGCTACGGCACGATCGTGTATTTAGCCGCCTTGACAGGGATTGACCAGAGCTTATATGAAGCGGCCACCATGGACGGTGCGAACCGCTGGAAGCAGACGATACACATCACGCTGCCTGGCATGCTGCCGATCATTATGCTGATGACTGTGCTCAGCTTGGGCAATGTGCTGAATGCGGGCTTCGAGCAGGTATTTAACCTGTACAGCCCAATGGTTTACAGCACGGGGGACATTATCGATACGCTAGTGTACCGGATCGGTCTCGTGGATGCGCAATATGGCGTGGCGACTGCGGTTGGCCTGTTTAAATCGCTGATCTCCTTCGTTTTGATTGTTCTGTCGAATAAGCTGGCCAATAAATATGCCGGATACAGGGTTTTTTAGGGGGGAGAAGGAATGCACAAAACTTCAATCAGTCGAAAAATATTTCTAACGTTCAACTATATTCTTTTAAGTTTTACGGCCATTGCATGCATACTGCCGCTAATTAACGTGCTTGCCATCTCCTTCAGCTCCAGCAGCGCCGCCGCCGCTGGGTACGTGAAGCTATGGCCCGTGGAATTTACGGTAGCTTCTTATAAATACGCGCTTACAAAAAGCGAATTTTTGACTGGATTTTTAGTTTCGGGGAAAAGAGTACTGCTCGGTTATATCGTCAATATGCTCATTACCATTTCGATCGCCTATCCGCTCTCCAAGGAGAAGAAGGCGCTGGGCATGCGGAATGTCTATGCATGGTTCTTCATTATTACGATGCTGTTCCATGGCGGGCTGATTCCGACTTACATGACGATCAAATCCGTGGGTCTGCTGGATTCGATTTGGGCGCTTGTACTGCCGGGGGCTGTGCCGGTCTTCAATGTCATTTTGCTAATGAATTTCTTCCGCAACCTGCCTAAAGAAATCGAGGAAGCAGCTTATATTGACGGGGCCGGGCATTGGCGTGTGCTGTGGAGCATCTATTGCCCATTGTCAAAGCCGGCCTTGGCGACCATTTCGCTGTTTGTTCTTGTAGGGCACTGGAACTCCTGGTTCGATGGCTTGATCTACATGAACTCGCCTGCCAACTATCCGCTGCAAAGCTATTTGCAGACGATCATTATTGAAGTGGACCCGAGTATCGTCAGCTCCAATGAGCTGCTGGATATGTCGGAAATCTCCAACCGGACGTTTAAGTCGGCCCAGGTGTTTTTGGCGGCCTTCCCGGTTTTGATCGTGTATCCGTTTCTGCAGAAGTATTTCATGAAGGGGCTTGTGTTTGGAAGTGTTAAAGGGTAAAGGGCCTAAAATAGGGGAGTGGAGAATTGTGGAAATGAACCGAATGGTGACAATGCCCGCTTGGGGAGATCTTGGTAACGGCTATTATCGCAATCCCGTGCTGAATGCGGATTTCTCGGATCCTGACGTTATTCGCGTCGGCGACGATTTCTACATGGTATGCTCGGACTTTCATTTCATGGGCATGCCGGTGCTGCATTCGAAGGATCTGGTCAACTGGTCGATTATCGGAAGAGTATATGAACGGCTGGACATCGATCCGGCGTATGACGAAATGCGGGCTTATGCCAAGGGAAGCTGGGCGCCTGCGCTCCGCTACCATGACGGACTGTTCTATGTGTATTTTTGTACGCCGGACGAGGGGCTGTATATGAGTACTGCACAGGATCCGGCCGGGCCCTGGAGTCCGCTTCATGAAGTGAAGCGCGTTGCCGGCTGGGAGGATCCCTGCCCGTTCTGGGACGATGACGGAAATGCTTATCTTGGACATAGCACCGTCGGCGCGGGTCCGATTATTATTCATCGCATGAGCGCGGACGGCAAGACGCTGCTGGATGACGGCGTCATTGTCTACGTAGGAAAAATTGCCGAAGGAACGAAAATAAATAAGAGAAACGGGTATTATTATTTGGTTATTCCAGAGGGCGGCGTAGAGACAGGCTGGCAAACCGTGCTTCGCGCGAGGGATATATACGGCCCATATGAACGGCGGGTTGTCCTCCAGAAGGGAGCTACCGATATCAATGGCCCTCACCAGGGGGCAGTGGTGGAGCTGGACAGCGGGGAGTCGTGGTTCATGCATTTTCAAAGCGCGGGGGCAATCGGAAGGGTATGCCACCTTCAGCCGGTGGAATGGGTGGACGACTGGCCTGTCATCGGGGCGGCTGGAGAACCTGTGACTGTATACGCTAAGCCATCTGTCGCAGGTCGTCATCCGGTAGAGCTGCCGCAAACCTCCGATACGTTTGAGGGGCCGAGGCTCGGCCTTCAATGGCAGTGGAACCACAATCCGGTCGATGACGGCTGGTCTTTACGCGAAAGGCCGGGATATTTGCGGCTTAAGGCGATGCAAGCGCCGGAGCTGCTGCAGGCTAGGAATACCTTGACACAGAAGCTGATCGGCAGCAAAGGAACTGTGAGCACTGAGCTCAACATCGTGCATATGAATCCGGGACAGAGGGCGGGACTAGCCTTCCTCTGCGCTCGGGAAGAGAACTGGATCGGCGTCGTGACGGAGGAGGGCGGAAATTTCCTGCAAGCCGTTACGGGCGGAACGGTATTTCATGGCCCGAGGCTTACGGGTGAAGCGGTTTGGTTGAAGGGTCATATCGATTTAGCGGGAGAGACTTGTCTTTCCTTCAGTCTGGATGGAACAGCGTATATGCCGTTAGGCGGCGAGTGCCGCATGAGCGCAGGCTTCTGGAAGGGGGCGAGAGTTGGATTGTTTAGTTATACGACCGGGGAGAAGGGCGGCAGAGCCGACTTTCGAGGCTTCCGCTATGAGCATGACGGCCCTTGGACGAAGTAAATTGATTGATTCTATGATTACATTGCAAGGGGCTGGTTAGATTGAACGAGAGCTTATTGAGCAGGCTGCGCGGCATAGACGCTTTGGCGCTGATCGGAGAGGGAAAGCAAGCCTCCCATGAGCCGGTGCTGGCTGAGTGGCGCCACTCGGGCGTCAAGTTCGCGTCCTCCTCGGAACGATTCGAAGGCGTCTATTATTCCGCTGCCCGCAAACTAATGGACTGCATCGTCGCTACTGGCGGAGGGGCTCCCGTCCTGCGTGAAGGCGGGGCATACCCGGGCACTTGGCTGGAGAGCACGGGGACGATTAACGCCGAGCTGCTGTCGCGGTTCCTGCCTGGCGTGGCGGAAGATACCTTCCGTTTGTTTGCGGATTGCCAAAGGGCTGATGGTCAGATGCCTTATAAAGTGACGGAGCAAGGGCCGGCCTATAGGCAAATTCAGATGGTGTCTCCGCTTGCCAGAAGCGTGTGGAATCATTACATCCTGGATAGGCATGCCGGCAGGAATGGATTAGACGGACGTCAGGCACAGGATGGACGTAATGGAAGCGGTAAGGGGGATAAAAGCGACGATAAAGCCTTCCTTAGGGAAATGTACGGGGCTATGGCCCGGTTTGATGACTGGCTCGTTCGGTATCGGGACACCCGGGGCACTGGCTGCGTGGAAGCATTTTGCACATTCGATACCGGCCATGACTTGTCGCCGCGCTTCTGGCATGTTCCCGATTCCGCCCATGTGGACGATGCCAGGCAATATAATCCGGACTCGCCCATATTGCCGTTCCTGGCGCCTGATCTGACGGCCAACGTATATTGCCAGCGCAAATATTTAGCCAAGATGGCTGAAGAATTAGGAGTGGAAGCGGATGGGCATGTATGGAAGGAGAAGGCCAAGCTGAGCGAGCAGAGTTTGTTCAGGCACTGCTTTGATGAAACGGACGAATTTTTCTATGACGTCGACCGGAACGGAGAGTTCGTCCGGGTTCAGTCTGATGTCTTGCTAAGGGTACTAGCCTGCGAGGCAGGGGATCTTGAGCTGTTTGACAAGGCGCTCAGACGCTATCTGCTGAATACGAGCAAATTTTTTGCTAAATATCCTTTGACATCGGTGGCGATGGATGACCCTCGGTTCGACCCTTCATCCACCTATAACAGCTGGGCGGGTACGACGAACTTCCTGACGTTGATTCGTACACCGCATGCGTTTGAGTATCACGGCAGATATGTGGAACTAACGTGGCTTATACAACCGATCATGTCGGCTATGGCGAGAATGACGCGTTTCCCGCAGACATTAAGTCCATGGACGGGCGCAGAGGGCTACACGGATACTTACTCCCCGTCGATTCTATGCGTGCTTGACTTCGTAGAGCGCATGTGCGGCATTCTGCCGACGCCTGAAGGCGGGCTATGGTTCACAGGACTTGTTCCATATCCGATGGATCATGGGGAAGAAGTTTCAAACGAGACGGCTTATGCACGGGACGTGGATGGCACGAGATTTGAGCTGGTCAATACGCGCCAGGGCTCGGCCATTTACCGGGACGGGGAGCCTTACATTCAGTTTCCTTATGGCATAAGAGTGGTGACGGATCGTCAAGGGAAGCTGAAGAAGATTATTGGAATGCGTGCGGGTTCAGTGAAGGGATCGGTGCAGATCGCAGGAAAGACTTACTCCTTTACGGTTAAAGGGAATGAACAGCAGATATTCTCGGCTGGCGGCTTCGAAACGTTGAGCGACATCGGGCTAGTTATGCCGGCGTATCGATAGCAGGCTTGAGTGTTGTAATTTCCATTAACAAATGAACGTTTAGAACAGTAAACGCAGTTATTGGAGGCAAGCAGGAATACAGCAAGAACCCGTGTATTTACACGGGTTCTTCTTGTACATTTATATGAATATCTGCATTGAAGCACACATTTACTTTATACTTACGGCATTACCCCTCTACGCACTTGTGAAGCGTCTCCACGATCGAGGCAAGTACATCGTCCTCGTTGTACTTAAGGATCGGCATCGTGTCCGCCGGATCAAGGTAACAGTCGCGATCCTGCACCTCGGCGGCTACACTCATATGGATACCGTGCTCTTTGCCTGCTGCTGCAGTTTCGGCATCCATCTGTTCCATCGCTGGTTTGATTTGCTCCAATGGCAAGACGGCGATTTTGGTCTCGGACTGTCCAAGCGCATCCGCCACCAATTGGTGAAAATCGCTGTGCTTCATGTTGATGCCGCAAATCGCGTATTTGCCACGATGCTCTCCGTGCTCCATGGCGCCAATCGTGGCTTCAGCCACTTGCTGAGCTGTCACCATAGCTGTTCCGCCGCCGAGCACTGGAACGAAATCCTTACCCTTGACTCGGTCGACAAACATCGTCCACAGCGGCATCCGTCCAGGCATAACTCCGAAAATGTATGGCAAACGTATGGTAGTTACATCCATGCCGCCCTCGCCTTCCATACAAGCGACCTCCTCCTGCAAAAGTCGTGTGCGCGGGTATGGATTTTGCATGATCGGCAGATCCGTCCATTTCTCTGCAAAGTGCGCAAAATACGAGCCGTACAGTACGAACTTCTCAACCCCGGCCTGCTTTGCAAGCCGTGCCAGCCGCTGCGTTGGCCGCACGTTTGCTTCATAGAAGAATTTCATAGCGGGTGCATCCGGCACCACTCTCTCATCCGCTCCTGCGGCATAGACCACTCCGTAAACGTCTTTTAGCATCTCCAAAATCTCTTCGTCCGTCATTGCATTAATATCGCCTAACGTGCACTCGACCTCTTTAGGTAACAGATCCTCAGCAGGCATCGGAGGCAATGAAACAGTCGAAACCTGATAACCTCTTTTTAAAAGTTCCTTAGTAGTGAAATAACCCAAAAAACCGGTACCGCCCAAGATGAATACTTTTTTCATGAAGCTCATCTCCTGTCTAGGTTGATTAAATGTTTCATCTTCTACTAATCTTCCACTAATCTTTTCTATATCTTCATCATATCCAAACTTTCCGCAGAGTGGGGACATATATTAAGACTTATTTGTGAAAAATTTAACAAGGTTAATTTGAGGTATTATTAGCAAGTCATTTAGCTAGCAGCTCATTTATTGGTTTTGATCATATTTTTATAATATAAAGGCTAATACGGTCAGTTCATCCTGACCGTATTTTGCTGGAGAATAGCGTATGAATTGGATAGAGTGACGCGATTAAGAGCCGAAAGCCGTATCGGATTGTTGATGCGACTTAGCGTGCCGGCCCAGCAAATAGCCCGCCAGAGAAGCCAATGTTTGCTGAAAAACCATGCCTAGTACGACGGGAACGGCAACCGGGGCGGGGAAGTAGGTTACAGCCAGTACGGCTCCTGCACTAATATTACGCATCCCGCCATTGAAAATGAGCGCGACCTTGTCGGCATAGTTCCAACCCATCAGTCTAGAGAAGGCAAGACCTAACAAGTAACCCATAGTAGCAATGACGATAATTATTACTGCAAGCATCGCCAGTTGCAGACTGAAATTCATCAGGTAAGGAGCAACGACCGAGCCGTTAATAGCTACAATAGCGGCCATAGCCAGTTTGGAGAACGGGTTCAGCCTTGCTCCCCATGCAGGGACGATTGCGCCTTTGCTCCATTCATTGAGAACCATGCCGATTAGCGAAGGTACAACAATCATCCAGAACAGGCTGCTCATCATAGACGCCACATCAAGCTGTACATCAGCTCCGACTAGAAGTGATAGAATGCCAGGAACAATAAAAGGAGCCAGCATGGTGTCGATAAGAATAATCGACAGTGTCAAAGCGATATTGCCTTTATATATGCTGACCCAAACAAAGCTGCTGACCCCCGTCGGAATACTGGCAGCGAGTATAAGACCGGTGATCATGTAGATGTCCCCAGAATAGAAAAGATAGCCAAAAGCCATCGCAATCAAAGGCATCGCCAGATGCAGGATAAACAGGCATACGATTAATGGAAAGGGCTTCTTGAGCACATTCATAAAATCCTTGAACCCCAGGCTGATGCTTCCGGCAAATGTCATGAAGGCAAACAGCCATGGGGACAGGTAGGTCAATGAAGACAGGCTGCTGCCGCAAATTACACCAATAATGATGCTCACCGGAGTGATTAAAGGCATCATGCGGTTCAGCCAGTGGTTGATGGAGTGCAGCATAGTGTATAACGTCCTTTTTTAATCAGCTTCATTACGTTTTGACATACCCCTATATTAATAGAAAGCGCAGGAGGTTCAAGCATCAATACCTTCTAAAGGTAAAAACGTTGACGTTGGCCTATCTATTAAATTTAATAATGCAATAACATTGTGGGCACTTTACCATAATAAACCTAGGTTACAGTTTATATATACATATCTTTGTATAAATTCCGATAATGTCAACAGCACGAGGAGGATTATGTTTAAAATGAGCAAAATGAAGTGGTCAAAAAAGAATCTTATTACTGCAACCTTATCATTATCCGTATTATTAAGCGGCCTTAGCGGAGGCTATGCGAGCGCTGCTGCCCTTCCAGAATCGGTAGTTCCGCCTAAATCGTCATGGGGATATTTTGTCGATCACTATAAAAATAATAGTAAAGATAATTTGTCGACGACAACCAACCCGGCAATCGGGATTCTCTCGGAATATGAGAAGCTGTGGACACCTGGAGCTAATTGGGATGCAGGAACTAAATTAAGCGATACACTGCTGGACGCCAACATTCAAAAGGTTGTTGAAATTACCGCCAACCGCACGCCTAGCGAGGCAGAAGCGGCATATTACGATGATCGAAGAAAGCAAAGCTACAGTGTCATTGAGGGCCTGGGCGCGCTTACTGATATATATCGAGTTAAAGCCGGAGCTACAACGACGATTAAACATATTCCGGCAGATGCCACTACGAAAAAATATGATGACGAAGGGACGAATTCAGGCAGCCCTGAATCCTCCCTGGGCAACATGGTCAGCTTGGTGAATACATTGCGCGGCACGCATTCCTCGACGAATCCGTCCAAGAGCTTCTACAATTATGCTCGGCCCTTCCGCTGGAGCGATGAGGTAGCCGTCCTGCCAACCCTTGTGCCTGCCCAAAATCCTGATCCCAGCAATGATGGCGGGTATCCTAGCGGACATACCAATGCTGCATATTTAACGGCATATGCGATGGCGTATGCTGTCCCGGAGCGTTATCAGGAGCTGCTCACTCGTGCTTCGGAGCTTGGCCATCATCGTATCGTGGCAGGTATGCATTCGCCGTTCGATGTGATGGGTGGACGAGTCATGGCAACTGCGCTGGCCGCTGCGATTCTGAATGATCCGGCTAACAGCGACTTGAAGAAGGCGGCCTATGATGAGGCGCATAATATATTGCTTACCCACACGGGAACTGCAGTTGACCGATTCAGCGATTATGAATCGAATAAGCAAATTTTCACGGAGCGATTGACCTATGATTTCCCGCAATCGGGCTCAACGGCTAAGGCGGCTGTCGTGCCAAAAGGAGCTGAGGTGCTGCTCGAGACGCGTCTGCCTTACCTTGACGATACGCAGCGCCGCTGGGTGCTCGCCACGACGGCTCTTCCTTCCGGGTATCCCGTGCTGGATGATGAAGAAGGCTGGGGGCGTCTGAACCTATTCGCAGCAGCAGATGGATACGGTGCATTGGTGGGGGACGTTACAGTGACTATGGATGGCGATAAGGGTGGTTTTCATGCCGAGGATCGCTGGCGCAATGACATTTCAGGAGAAGGCAAGCTGATCAAGAAAGGAACCGGAGCTCTGAAGCTGGAAGGCAGCAATACCTATTCCGGAGGGACGCAAATCGATGAAGGCACACTTAAAGCTAAATCCGAAACGTCCTTTGGAATCGGCGAAGTAGTTAATAATGGAGGTACGATTGCTAGCGAGGTTTCGGGAAAGCTGACGATCGAAGGGAATTTCAAGCAGTCGGATAAAGGGACGTTGGAGCTTAATCTCAGCAGCCAAAATGATGCGCTGCGGATTAAGGGGGCAGCAGCGTACGGAGGCAAGCTGCGCGTAAATTTTGTGGATGGTTATGTGCCTATCGGTGTAATCTCAGTCATTACAGACGGAAGTCCGGATAAAGATGGGGTGTTCTCTTCGGTAGAAACCGCTGGATTGCCGAGTGGATATAAGGCCCAAGTCATCTATAACGGACATAGCGTTCAATTGCAAATTTCAAAATAAATAACTACAGCTTAATCTATAAAATATTCGTCAAAAAAGCCAATCTATCGCATATGATGCCGATGGATTGGCTTATGTATTTCTTTGTGCCTACAGGAATGAGCGAACTACAGGCAGCCGTAGGCTGCTGCTCGGACACGGAGATGATGATACTCCTCCATGTTAGGCAACAATTGATGCATATACACAACCGAGAAGCCTTCGCTTGGATCGATCGAGGCCCAAGTACCTGCGGCCCCGGTCCAGCCGAATTCGCCAATGGAGCTGTTGGAATGGCCTGCTGCGGGATCCATCATCGTTCTTACGCCAAGCCCGTAGCCGTATCCGGCATTATATGAGTTTTTGAAATCAGCCAACTGCCTATCGTTCAAATGATTGCTTCGCATAAGGTCAATCGTCTTCCGGCCGATAATTTGTTCCCCCTTCCAAATGCCGCCATTCGCCAGCATTTGCGTGAAGGTTAAATAGTCCCTTAAGGTCGAGTAAAGTCCGACCCCCCCGCCCTCATATAAAGAATCTGGCTGGTGATACTCATCCAACGAGCCGGGGATCTCTTCGAGATTTCCGTCAGCCGTCCGAGTATAACAGGCCGCCATTCGCTCAGCAATGTCCCCATCATAGCGATATCCGGTGCTGGTCATTCCTAGCGGCTCGAACAGCTCCTCCTGCAAAAACTGGCCCAGGGGTTTGCCGGAAACAACCTCGATCAATGCGCCGACAAGGTCGTGACCATATCCATACAGCCACTGCGTCCCCGGTTCAAAGGCCAATGGAACCTGGGCCACAGCTTTAACCTCGGTAAGGAGGCTGTATTTCCCGTGTTTGTCTTTTAACCGTTGGTGAAGGTCTCTCATCTGCCGAGCAGATTCTGACTCCCCGAAGGGATAGGGAATGCCCGCCGTCATGCAAAATGCATCCTGGATCAGAATAGGATTTTGCGCGGCCTCAATGTAGATTTCGCCGTTAGGTTTGGTTTTGACGACCTGCGAATTTCTAAATTCGGGAATATATTCATGCAGCGGCTCATTCAGCAGAAAGCGACCTCTTTCGAATAGCATCAGAGCAGCGGTGCATACCACCACTTTTGTCATGGAAAACAACCGAAATACGGTATCCAAAGCAACCGGAATTTCTTTATTCAGGTTGGCGTAACCATGATAACCCTCGTACAAAATTTCCCCGTGTCTTGCTATGGCACAAGCACAACCGGCCAGATTCGTCTTCGTGAAATCGGTTAGCAATGCATCCAAATGCTGAAACTTTCCCATGTGAAATCCTCCGTTCTGTTGAATTCTTTTAAATGATTATATCCTTAAAAGCGTTCATAGATCTATGAATGATTTCATCATACTGCAAGCATTGCAGTTGGATCAAATATCCGGATAAAGATAAAAATTTAATCTTTTGCAGTAGATCGTCCCTGGGAGGATTGTCATGGAGACTACACTAGCAATTATGTTAGAATTCAATTGATACTGAATTCGCTGGAGGTCGCCAAATTGCAGCCTCAGTGACGCAGAAGGCGGAGGAGAACAATCATGAAGCATTATGACAAACATGCTGTAGTTATTGTAGGCTATGGAGGTATGGGCAGCTATCATGCCAAATTGATCAAGGACAATGGTAAGTTTGAAGTTATCGGTACGTTTGATACGGATCCGGTACGCGGATCGATTTCCGAACAGGACGGCTATCGAGCGTATGAAAGCTATGAGGAAGTGCTTGGCGATGAGGCGGTCGAGATCGTTCTTATTGCAACTCCAAATGACGTACATAAGGATATAGCTGTACGTGCATTTGCGGCGGGCAAGCATGTGATTTGCGAAAAACCGGTAACGATGTCGGTCGAGGAGTTCAAGGAAATGACGGCTGCGGCCGACCAGGCGCAAAGGGTGCTGATGGTGCATCAGAATCGTCGCTGGGATGAGGATTTCTTGATTATCAAACAAATGTACGAGCAAAAAACGATCGGTGAGTTGTTCCGGATCGAATCGAGGGTTCACGGCGCGAACGGAATACCTGGAGACTGGCGCCATTTGGAAGCACATGGCGGTGGAATGCTGCTGGATTGGGGCGTTCACTTGCTGGATCAGCTGATCTTTATGATTGACAGCAAGATTACTAGCCTGAGCAGCCGTTTGAGCTTTATTTTGGGCAATGAGGTCGATGACGGCTTCGAAGCTTTGCTGCAATTCGAGAACGGCGTATCTGCGCTAGTCGAGGTAGGGACTACCAATTTCATTACGCTGCCGCGCTGGTATGTCAAGGGAACAGAGGGGACAGGAGTTATTGAGGATTGGTCGATGACCGGCCGCATCGTTACTCGGAACCACGAGGCTGAACGGGTCGAGCCTACACCGATTCAAGCAGGGGCTGGACTGACCAAGACAATGGCGCCGCCATCGGAAACGGCGACCATTACGGGAGTATTGCCAGAGCCTTATCGGCAGCCTAGCAGCTTTTATGACAATTTCGCCGCGGTCTTGGCAGGTACGGCCGAGCCGATTGTCAAGAATGACGAAGTTCTTCGGGTTATGAACTTGATCGAGGCGATTTTTCAGGCCGGCCGCACCGGAGAAACGATGAAAGATTTTGATCTCTACGCGTAAGCGAGCAAAGAATGTTTAAGTTAAAAGAGACTGCCGATGCGCAGTTTCTTTTATTTTGTTATGCAGCTCATAAATGAGATTGAGCATAGCAATAAATTTATTCCGTGGTATGATGGAAGCAAAAAGACGTGGATGAGCCAGGCGTATCCTATACAAGTTGGAGCAAAGAATGGAATACGAGCGGGGCATGGGTTGAGTTTTGGATAGAGAGGGTACTGGAACACAAAGGGTTAAGAGCATTAAAGTAAGCTGACCTATGTATAGCATCATGAAGCGGAGAGAATAATTTTGACTATGAAAAAAAGAGTTGCAGCACAGAAAGACAGACAGATGTTGATCCTGCGTGGCATGAACTTCTGGCAGTACGCCATTCTAGCTGTGTTGGCGCCATTTTTGCCATTGTATTTTGCGAATTTAGGATATTCTTCTTCACAAATCGGGTTTCTCATGATGATTGGTCCGTTTGTCGCTAGTATGATCCAACCGTTCTGGGGGTACTTGAGCGATCGACTGCAGACGGTGAAGAAAATTATGTTTTGGCTATGGATATTGGCAATTATTAGCAGTATAGCTTTATTTAATTCTGGCGGCAGCTATGTATTGACGCTATGTTTCGTATTAGCGGTATACTTTTTCTATCAGCCTTCAATGCCGCTCTTGGACAGTATTTCTGTTCAATCTGCAGAGCGTAGAGGAAGCTCTTACGGTTCGCTGCGCCTATTCGGCTCCATGGGCTATACCGTGGTTTCTCTCTCGGGCGGTCTGCTGCTGGCTGCCTTGGGCGGGATTACCAAGCTGCCTTATCTGTTCTGGGCCGCATGGGTTGTGCCCCTCATTCTGCTCCTATTTCTGCGGGATGAGCCGACCGAAGGGGAGGGAATGACCCTTAAAGCTTTAAAGGAACTGTTCACCAACAAATCATTCTTATGGTTCCTGTTTCTCGTGTTCGTTATTTCGGTTCCCCATCGCATGAATGATGTCATGCTCGGTTTGTATATGAAGGAATTAGGAGCCTCCGACGCTATGGTTGGATGGGCCTGGGCACTGGCCGCCGGCGTCGAAATCCCGGTCTTTGCTTTGCTAGGTAGATATCTAAACCGGATTCATGAATATGTGCTGATTGGCATTGTCGGCCTACTGTATACGCTGCGTTGGTTGATGTATTATGTGTCGGACGATCCGTGGATGCTTTTGGCGCTGCAAGCAGGTGCCGCGATTACATTTGCCGTATTTTGGATTGTTTCCATGCATTATGTCGCGAGAATTCTTCCTCCGCAGCTAGGGGCTACCGGCTTCTCCTTGCTCAGCATGGTGTACCTTGGCCTAGCAGGCATGACTGGCGGTGTGATCGGCGGAAGACTGACCGACTTGTTCGGAGGAGCGAGCATGTACTTGTTTGCAACCATCGTTTCTTTTATAGGCGGCATCCTGTTTCTTGCAACTGAAGCGGTGTCCCGCCGACGCGGATTGAAAGTCCGTTAATAAACTGCATAACAGGAGGAAAGCCGCCTATTCTGCGTATCGGAGCGCAGGTAGGCGGCTTGATTTGCTTCTTTGATATGCACCGGCTACGCCCGGGGTTTGAAGATGCCGAACGGGCGGCCGACCGGCAGGAATGTCCGGCCAAAGTGAACATTAAGCACGGCTGCCCCAGCGCCATAAAGCGAGAGCAGGGCAATACCCATTTCTGCGTAAGCAGCCAAAGCATGGAACACTGCCGGCGCGACTCCAAACGCATCCAAGGCAAGACCGAGAAAAAGAAGATCTATTAGAACGAAAATAAAAAACAGTACTTTATGTGTCTCCATAGCACCGATGGTCATAAATAGGGTAAAAATTAGGTATCCAACAAATGCGAAGCCAAGCTGCTTGCCGTCAATGCCGGCAGCCAGTTCCGAACCGAATACGCCCAGCTTGATCAACCAGCTGGCACCCATGCCGAACCAGAAGAAGGCATAGGCGCCAAAGGCGGTCATTCCAAAGGTGTTGTTATGCTTCGCATCCTGGATGCAGGCGAACAACTGAGCAAACGCGCCCAGAAATATTGCCCAAGGAAGGACGTAGCTTAAGCCGTCCGTCAGTCCCAGCTTTTGCGAGGAAGCGACCAAGGTGACGATCGCCAGTCCGAATAAGCCGATTCCGCTGGGATCAGCCGTCATGATTTTGACATGAGTAGAATTTGCAGTTTGCATAGTTTCGTAAAAGCCTCCACAAGATGATATATTGCTCCATTCCTCCGATAGCGGAATGAAGACTGAAGCATTCATTATACCGGATTTGGACGGGCTCTGCAGTGATGTTTCTTTGGAGGGATTCGGAGGAGCAATGAGGCGCTGCGTCGAACTTCCTATTAATTCAAAGATTTTGATTATTTATTCTTATAGAATTTACGTTTTTGGAAGGAGTATTTCAATGGAACAAGCCAAATGGCGTAAAAAAGAATATACCAACTGGTTAAGGCGCCAGAAAAAGTCGAATGGACTGCCTTATTCAGAAAATACGATAAGTTCTTATGTCTCTGCCCTGACGACGGCCCCATCCCGGTTGGACGGAATTAAGCTAGAGACTACCAATGTATTTGAAATTACCGATGCTAGCCTATATCGAAGCATGAGAAAAGTGATGGAGCAGGCCCAGAACTTTGATGAGGTAAATGTAAAGGCCGGCAACAAGGCATTCCAGTACAGTCTTGCGTACTACGAGGATTTTCTGAAGGAGCTGGAAAGTGGGTCAATTTCAAAGTCTTCGTCAGATCATTTGAGTTTGAACATAGATTCGGGAGATAACGGGATGCTGGATAAAAATATTATTTTGCACGGCCCTCCTGGAACGGGGAAAACATACCATACGGTTCTTTATGCAGTTTCTATCATTGAAAATAAACCTATAGACACTATCCTCGTAGAGGCAGAGGCAGAGGCAGAGGGATATCATCACATTAAGGAGCGGTTCGAAGCATATAAGGCGAATGGCCAAATTGCCTTTACGACTTTCCACCAATCCTACGGTTATGAGGAGTTTATTGAAGGCATCAAGCCGAAGATGCTATTCGGGGAAGAAAACGGAACAGAAATAGGAGAAGTAGGGTACGAAATTTCCCCTGGAATTTTTAAACGATTCTGCGATGTCGCTCTAAAACCGATTGTACAAGGCAGTAATCATTTCGGGATCCGTAAAGAACCAACTATTTGGAAGGTGTCGTTGGGAGGTTCTAAAGAAAACCCGATTAAGCGGGATTGCTTCAACCACAGTAGAATCCGCATCGGATGGGATTCCTATGGTGAAATTGTAAATGAAGAAACGGATTACAGCCAGCATGGAGGCAAAATGATCCTCTCCCGATTTATAAATGAGATGCGTAAAGGCGATATCGTCCTTATTTTATATGATGAAGAAACGATTGATGGGATTGGCGTAGTTACTGGAGACTATGAATGGCTGAAACAGATGGAGAGTTACAAGCGTTCTCGAAGGGTGAATTGGCTTGTCAAAGATATCCGGGAGAATATTTTGGATTTAAACGGAAATACCGTTATGACGCTAGGGTCTGTTTACCGGCTGAATCGAATTACGTTGTCGGATGTACTTTCTATTTTACAGAGGCATGAGAATGCGCAGCTTAACTCCATCCTTCAGCAAAACACTAACAATTATGTCTTCATCATAGATGAAATTAACAGAGGCAATATTTCTAAAATATTCGGAGAGCTGATTACGCTGATCGAACCTGCTAAGCGACTTGGGATGCCGGAAGAATTGATGCTTAAGCTTCCATATTCTCAGGAGCCTTTCGGCGTTCCAAATAACGTCTATCTGCTGGCCACGATGAATACGGCAGATCGTTCCATCGCACGGTTGGACACAGCGCTTCGCCGACGTTTTTCTTTTGTCGAGATGATGCCGGATCCAGGCTGTCTTGCTTCACTGATGGTGAATGGGGAGCTGTTGAACCTATCTAGGATGCTGGAGATGATGAATCGTAGAATCGAGGCATTATATGATCGGGAGCATACTATTGGACATGCCTATTTTGTAGATCTGAACAGGGAACCTACGCTGGACAAGCTAGGACATCTGTTCGAGCATACGATTATTCCGCTGCTTCAGGAGTATTTCTATGATAACTATGAGAAAATTCGTCTCGTTCTAGGCGACAATAATAAGCCGGAGAGGGAGCAGTTTATCGTCGTCCATAAAATAAATGTGAACGAACTGTTCGGCAATCTAGGCGAAGTGGATCTGGAGGACAGCATCACCTATAAAATCAACCATGCTGCATTTAGCCAAGTAGCCTCCTACCGCAAAATTTACAACTATGACGGACATGAGTAGGGCTACGAATATGGATCTAAATATTGACGCGTTCAACAAAGGTCTTGTAGGCACTTGTATTACGTTAAAAGAGTACGGCACCTTATGCAAAAATCCAGATGGAATATCACTTGGCTACCACTGTATGCCTGAGCTTGCCTTCGATCGGCTGGAGCGACTTGTATTGGAAAGTAGGGGAACTGGCGGTCTGACAGATGCCCTTGAGCTGATGACATTAGCAAGCCGAAAAGGGGTCGGCAAAATCATTAGCGCCAAAAACTATGTTGGCGTGATCTCGATGGGCGATGGCATTCAAATTGAAATCCTGCCGAAAGTGTACGCACGCGATAAGGAGAGCTCCATTGCACAAACCAAAGATATCTTCCTCCATATGCTGAAATCGATCCGGGACATTCCCAATAAACCATTCAATATGACGGGGCTTGGTACAGCGAACAATCATGTGCTGGACATTTTCATCCGCATGTTCATCGAAGAGGCTGTTGCCTTGGTCAAACACGGATTAAAATCGGATTACCGGGAGCATCAGGATAATGAATCCTTCTTTAAAGGGAAGCTCCAGTTTGCCCAGCATGTGAAGCACAATGCGGCACATAAAGAACGTTTTTTTGTTGAATATGACGAATTTAGTATGAATCGAGCGGAGAATCGTCTGATCAAGGCAACGATCGAGTTATTGTTGAAGGTGTCCCGTAATATAAGTAATCAGAAAGATCTATACGTGCTGCTTGCAGCATTCGACAATATCGATGCATCCGTTCATTTGGAGAAGGATTGGGTCAGCGTAACAATGGATCGGACAATGAAAGAGTATCAGACCATTCTAGCATGGTGCCGCTTGTTCTTGTCAGGCCAAAGCTTTACTCCGTTTAGGGGACAATCTGCCGCGTACGCTCTGTTATTTCCCATGGACAAAATATTTGAACGATACGTCGCGGGCTTGTTGAAGAAAAGGCTTGGGAATTCACCTATTCAAGTTAAGACACAGGATCGTACTCACCGTTTATTCCAAAATCCGGCTAGGTTCCAGTTAAAACCGGATATCGTTGTAAAAGGGCCAGGCGGAGTAATCGTGCTGGATACTAAGTGGAAGCTGCTCTCACCTAACCCAGACTACGGCATATCGCAAGCAGACATGTATCAAGCGTACGCTTATGGCAAAAAATATAATGCCAGGGAGGTTTATCTTCTTTATCCTTGGAACCCGCGCCTTTCGGAGATGAAGCAGCCGATAGTTTACGATAGCGGGGATGGCGTTGAGGTTCGAATCGAATTCTTGGATTTGACCTTGGGAAAAGCATGTGTGGATACATTGTTAGTGAAATTGAGCGATGCGGTTTGGACGAAAAAATAACGTGAAAACAGCTCTTCATCGAAAAATAAATGAGGTAACCATAATGAAGAACGTATATAGCGATGTCATTCAGTTTCGAGGAAATCATTATGATTTTGGATATATGCAGGGTGAACTTTTGAGGGATTCTCCCATTCTTCCAAATCGCAAAAAAATATGGGAAACTAAACTCAAATTAGGTCATTTTATGACGGATGAAATAGAAGTAAAAAGGTTAATTCTTCATTTCTCCCCCGGGATTTGGGATGAGCTGAACGGGTTGGCGGATGCTTTAAAAATGAATATGACAGATGCAATAACTGAATTTGGAGGATATTACCTTGAATACGGGTACAGTGGGTGCTCCATATTTACGGGTTCCGATTACATGATACGGAATTATGATAATGATCCGCTTTCTTATGAAGGACGTTATGTGCTCTATCAACCGACAGATCAGGGTTATGCGACGATCGGCCCCTCCATGCAAATTACAGGGCGTACGGATGGGATTAATGAAAAAGGCTTATCCATGGGATATAACTTCATTAATCGTCTGAGGGGAAATGACGGATTTGTTTGCAATATGATTGGACGTATAATTTTAGAGAATTGCGCAAATGTGGCAGAAGCTATTTCACTTCTTCAAGAAATTCCCCACCGTCACTCGTTTAGTTATGCTGTGCTTGATCAAAGCGGTAAATCATTCGTCGTTGAGGCCTCTCCAAGAGAAGTATTAGTTCATGAATCAAATATCTGTACCAATCATTTTAAAAAGCTAACACATGAGAATCGTTACCAGATGGTGGATTCCCTCCAAAGATATGAAGCCATTGAAAGACAGGGAAGCAATATTATTGATCCATATCAGGCTTTTCGAATGATGAACGATATAGACAAAGGCGTTTTCTCAAAAAAATATGAAGCATCGTCAGGGACTCTCCATACCGCGGCGTATTTTCCAAACAGAAAAGAAGCATGGCTGGCACTAGGAGGAGACAGGCTGCCATTAATCTTTGACTTTGATCATTGGCTTAAAGGAAGAAACGAAAACGTCAAGCGAATAAAAGGTGAGTTGGACACAAGCTTGCCGTTTGTTAACATGTAGAAAGCACGGAGACTACGCAATGCCTTATTGGTTTATTCCTATCAAAGTTCTCACGTACATGCACATCTAGGCCCCAGCCCACATACAATGTAGAACTGAACTTCATTGTGTGCTGAAGCGGGGCCGGTGATCCCCTTCGGCTAATCGACGTGGGGGTGCTTTGTTCATGGAATTGTTTTCTGCGATTGCCTTGTTCGTGAAACAGCTGACCTTGCTTGTGTCTTATGTGAAAAACAATGCGTTTCCCCAGCCATTGACGGAGGAGGAGGAGGCTAAGCATCTTCAGCGCATGGCGGAGGGAGATGCCGTATCCCGCAATATGCTGATTGAGCATAATCTGCGGCTGGTGGCTCATATCGTCAAGAAATTCGACAATACGGGCGAAGACTTGGAGGATTTGATCTCGATTGGAACGATCGGTTTGATTAAAGCGATCGAGAGCTTCCGGCCGAACAAAGGGACGAAGTTGGCGACGTTCGCGGCCCGCTGCATCGAGAACGAGATCCTGATGCATTTAAGGTCACTGAAGAAGACACGTAAAGACGTGTCGCTGCACGATCCAATTGGAACGGACAAAGAGGGCAATGAGATTACGCTCATAGATATTTTGGGAACCGAGGCCGATGATGTGGTAGACCGGGTTCAACTGAAGATGGAGAAGAGCAAAATCTATCAAAACCTGGATATTCTCGAAGCCAGGGAGCAAGAGGTTATAAAGGGGCGGTTCGGTCTTGAGCACGGAGGCGAGGAGCGGACGCAGCGGGAAATCGCCAAGGAGCTAGGGATCTCGCGGAGTTATGTGTCGCGGATTGAGAAGCGGGCGCTGATGAAGCTGTATCATGAGTTTTATAAGAAGAAGTGAGTGTAAGAAGAGAGCTTCTTTTTGAGAATCCCTTAAACTGGTGCAAAATTTGAATGAATTTTGTCCTTAAAACTTAAAGCAGCGTGTCCGCTTATGAGGCATGCTGCTTTAAGTTTTAAACGGTTGAATAGGTAAATGTATTATATAAAATTTAATTATGATTTTTATATGGAAGTTTTACCGCCGATCTTCTGTTGCATTTAGAAGATTCGTTTCCTAATTCTATCGGCAACCGTAATTAGAAGTCTATTCTTCAAAAAGCAGCTTTTCTTCATAGTGAATTATTCATAGATAGTATCTATCGTATGTTGTTGGTGCACTAATAGCTGATTCGATAAAATTGGGTATGCAGATTCATTAGATGTCGAACTGGTAATTAGTGAGTTTGAGGGTATCCTAAAATGACGAAAAAAGAAGCCGTATGGAATGGATGACTGATCATTTCAGGAATTACCTTGGATATTAACACAACAATATTGGGGGAAACTCTATCTGCTATTCAAAGGTGGTGGTGAAAACGCGAATTGTGAATTAGAACCATATATTACTGTGATAAATACGTCAAAATAAGGATGAAGGAACGGAGGAACATAATCTTATAAGCAAGTCGTTACAATTGTTCTCTTAGAAGCTCAGCCCTGAATAGATGGGATGAACTGCTTGTACTCATTCAGTAAAACCCTTGAAGGTGAGGTAAGCGTTTCGATTGACCTTCGGCGTTCCATAAAATTGATAAGTTTGATCCTCGAAAGTTATTTGATATTCAAAAATAAGAGCTTTGTTTATTTCCTTAAGAAATTCCATACATAATTTGAAATTAACTTCTGCAATACTTCCATACGTACCTTGTTTAGTATACCCTCCTTCTTCACTTGGCTCACTCCATTTTTTAATACGCAAAGGAAGCTTAGAATTTTTGGACGGAAGCGAAAACAAAGCGGTTTTTAAGTGTTTTTGATCGGCAAAGTTTAGTATATCGTCAGTAAAGGTGAAGGCATTGGTACTCACATCTTTTGCAAAGGGATCATGTTGATCAAGTCGATTATCACTAAATGAACCGTTGTCAACATGCATAGGTTTAATTTTAATATCTGCTTTTTTCCGGAACATGTACTCTTCAGTATCTGATTCATAGAAATTTTCAAAAAATACATGTGGATTTTTTAGTTCAGTAATGAAACCTTTGATATTTTTGTCATCTATTAATGCACTTTTTATAATAATACTTTGGCAACTTTGGTCAAATGATGAGTGATAGTTCAGATAGGTAGAGACATAATCTTCATTCACTATTATAGGTTGAATTAATTCTTTCGGAATCTCATACTCTTGTTCATTATCAGATCTTTTGTATTTTTTGAACTCCCATAAGAATGGAATAAAAGGTATATGATTGCGATATTCACTTGTCCAGTATCCTTGATATCCTTGAAGATAGGAGTCAAGCCACTGATGGTAATCATGATACGAGTCCTCCGAATAAGGCAGTGTACACCTATACTGGTCAGCAACATAAAACATTGCCATTCAGCATATTTCCCCAGGGTTTCAATTTCAGGTAAGCTACCATGACTGTTAAGTGTATTGCGGTTTCTGTATCTATTGTACCGAATGAAGTCATCTCTCCACTTTCGAGCGCTGTTATTGTTAATATTGAATTGATGAATATAACTATCACAGTCTTTGGCTACTTCCTCTTGAGCTTTTCCGATACCAGCAGTAGCATGTATAAATATAGATTTGTTATTTTCTTGCATTATAGTTTTTATTAGCGTATGAGTACATTCTCTTTTAATATATTTCTTTTCCGGGATGTTTGTGGGAGCAGGAAAAAAACGAGCATAATTTCCACCAAAAAGAGAACATACAAAATCTTTTGTCATAGGTACCTGTGCATTTCGCCCTGGCATCATTCTTTTTACCTAATTGTTGAATGATCCTTGCTTTCTGAATACTTCTTGTTTCTACTCCGCAATCCTCAAAATCAACAGCTTCAATAAAGCCCAAAAAAACTAATGATTTGAGTTTTGATTCTTCATAGATTTTTTTCTGTTTTGGATGCTTAAGTGAGGTTATATAGTAGGCTATTTGTATTTCTTAATTCTCTAGTAGATAATAACTCTTTTGCTTCATTGATCCCTTTTTCAAGACTTTCTGAAATTGGCCGATTACTGACCAACTTTAAAGTTATCTTATCTTTTAAATGAGATATTTTATGGTGTATTCATCATATGTATCGGCGAGTCGACGAATAATAGAGTTATCCTTTTTTTTATTATCTGAGTGACATAAAGTCGAAGCAGTCCATGGATTATTACCCATATAGGTACTATATTTTAATTGTGAGAAGATGATGTGAGTTGCGCTATGTATCGTTTCACCCCCGTAATACCAGCTAAATCTATTGAAAATAATTTACTCTCGTCTAGATCGTTCATAATAGAGTCCTGCCATGCTGGTCCCTCTACAGTCACAGAAGCAAGGTTAGAATTATGGTTAAGCATATTTAACAACTTTTGTGCAGCCCAGAGTAGGTGGAAGTCATCACCTGCATTCGAAGGTAGTGCTCCAGCGTTCGTGTTAATAATATCCACGTATATCACATCCCTTTTATTAATGTAAAAGTCAAAAAGGAAAATAATCCAGATTATTCTATATACTCAACTATATAATAGCAGGTTCTAGAGTTACTTGTGCGGTTGTATTCATGAATATATTATTTCTAGTAGCCAATAGCACTAAACCACGGAAAAAGAATATTAATTTAAGTTCGAGAAAAAAAGGATGAATTTTGACCCGTAATACTGGTGTTTATATCAGATTGGAATAATAAAGATGAGATATTTAGAATTGTTGGGAATTGAAACAATTACTTCATTGGGTATATATGGGGGTAGAAGATGGATAAGAAAAAGGAAGGGTACCCCTTTATTAAATAAAAGCTCTTTTTGTGCTAGCCCAAATTTCTCCATAGTCATTAATCAATTTGGGACATTGATTTTAACTGGTCAAGATGCTTTGAAATATTTTGGATGCATAAGAAGGATGTTGATTAATTTAATCGAAGCTCGTGAAGTTGATGGGATGATTGTTGAACGTGATAGAAAAACAAGGATGCTCGTTACAAATATTGCTGACCATTATCTCGAGAAGAAAATAACGATGTATTTAACCAAACAAGAAGCTCAGGATTATCTTAATGTCATATATTTACGCCCGGTATCAAGTTATCAATCTAACCTCAAGATGCTGCTAAACAATTAGTAGTCTATCTCTAATAAGGAGAGAAATAACATTAAAATTTATTTCGGGTGGATCGGTATGCATCCCGTTTGGAAAGGTTCGATCATTTTATAAATCGAATCACCTACCTCCAAATGGAAAGTGAGTGTTAAACCAGAAAAATTGAAACGTTTCAAAAAAAGATATTGAAACGTTTCCAATTAGGTGTTATTATATGGTTCATAAGAGAGATTTGGGGGGAGGTTATATGGCAAGTATTAAAGATGTAGCTAACTTGGCTGGTGTAGCTGTGGGAACCGTGTCCAGAGTCATCAATAATTCTGGTGCTGTGAAACCCATTACACGCAGAAAAGTGGAAGAAGCTATACAAGAATTAAATTATATTCCAAATGAAGTGGCTCGAAATTTCAAGATGCAGAAATCCAAAATGGTAGCTTTATTGCTCCCAAGTATCTGGAATCCTTTCTTCTCAGAATTAGCATACTACATCGAGGATGAACTAGACCTTGAAGGTTATAAGCTTATGCTATGTAACAGTGGCGGTAAGCCCGAAAAGGAACTGTATTATCTGGATATGCTCAGGCAAAATAAAGTAGCTGGGATTGTCGGCATAACTTACAATGATATCGAGAATAATGTCAGCAATGACATTCCCATTGTAAGTATCGACAGACACTTTAACAAGAAAATTACCTGTGTAACTTCGGATAATTATGAGGGAGGGCGCATAGCTTTAAGGGAGCTTGTTAAAGCGGGTGCCCGGAAGCCGGCTTTTATGGGTAGTGTTACTTCCGTCTTCAGTGAAACCATGAATCGGAAAAAAGGGTTCATTCATGAAGCGGAAACTTTGGGAGTCGATATTGTGCTCTACGAAAAGCCGGATCCCATTATCGATGAAAATGCTTATTTTGACGAATTTTTTAATGAGTATGGCGATGTAGATGGCATTTTTGCTATTACGGACATGTTGGCCGCCAGCTATATAGAAAGAGCACGTAAGCAGGGCTTTCGTGTTCCAGAGGATGTAAAGGTCATTGGTTATGACGGAATTCAGGATCATCCATATTTCCATCCTATCCTATCAACGATCAGGCAGCCCGTGGAAGAGATGGCACGTACGACGATCCGACTACTTTACGACAAGATCGAAGGTAAACCTCTAGACAAGCAGGTGTATCATATTCCCGTCATTTTTAAGCAAGGCGAAACTACATGATCCCTTTTAAGGAGAAAAACATCAGACTATCCGGTATGGTTTAATGAACTGAAGTTTTTCTTTCCCTTAATTGGAAACGTTTCAAGTGAATAACCGGGATTATTTTCCTAGATATTTGAAGAAGACATCAGCTTATACGGTTGATTCAATTATATAAATGTCCAAACGACTTGTTCTACTCAAATCAAATTGGAAACGTTTCAAAAATGAAAATTAATTTACATTGAAAGGGAGAATAAGAGTGAACTCAAGAACCAGCGGATTGGATCCTTCCATGATTAAACCAAATCGCAAAAGATGGAGACGGGTAAAACGCGACTATGAACTGTATCTGTTTTTGCTGCCAATCATAATTCTATATCTCGTTTTCAAATATTATCCGATGTATGGCGTGCAGATCGCTTTTAAGGATTTCACCCCAAGTAAGGGGATTTGGGGAAGTGAATGGGTAGGGTTTCAACACTTTATAGATTTTTTTAATTCCTATAACTTCTGGACAATCATCACAAATACGCTCTCCCTCAGTTTTCTTTCATTGTTATTTAGCTTTCCAGCTCCCATCATTATCGCAATCATGCTGAATCAGATGCTCGGTAAGAGATACAAAAAATTTGTTCAGACGGTGATCTATGCACCTCATTTTATTTCTACCGTCGTGCTTGTCGGCATGCTGAATGTTTTTTTATCTCCAAACAGCGGTATCGTGAATCACATTATCACCTGGTTCGGAGGAGAGCCTATTCTCTTTATGGCGAACGAGGGCTGGTTCCGGCCACTGTATATACTATCAGGTCTATGGCAAGAAACCGGATTCTCAACCATCATTTACCTTGCTGCTCTTGCAGGAGTCAATCCTGAGCTCCATGAAGCTGCAATTATGGACGGGGCAAGCAAATGGAAACGAGTGTGGAATGTGGATATTCCAAGCATTTTGCCAACGATCGTCATACTGTTAATTCTAGCACTTGGCAACATTATGAGCATCGGCTTTGAAAAGGCATTTCTGATGCAGAGCGATTTGAATTACGCTGCCTCTAATATTATCCCGACCTATGTATATGAAATGGGGATTCAGAAGGCTCAATACAGCTTTTCTACGGCAGTTGGCCTGTTTAATTCTTTCGTCAATATTATTCTGATTGTTACCGTAAACTGGATCGCTAAAAAGATGACAGAAACTAGTCTGTGGTAGGAGGAGTTCATCTTGTATCAGCTATTGAAAAGAAAGAGTAAAGGCGACGTATGGTTCGATATTATCAACAATTTTTTATTAACCATCGTTATGTTGCTCGTATTATTCCCGTTGTATTTTGTGCTGATCGCTTCATTTAGTGATCCCAATTTCATCTACTCCGGTGAAGTTTGGTTATATCCTAAAGGCTTCACGTTGGATGGCTACGAGCGGATTTTTAGTGATTCCTCCATATGGATCGGGTACTTCAATTCGATATTATACGCAACCCTAGGAACAATAATTGGTGTCGCTGTGACTGTATTCGCGGCCTACCCGTTGGCTCGTAAAAATCTTGTAGGTAAATCGGTGATTATGTGGTTTTTAATGATTACGATGTTTTTTAGCGGAGGGCTTATCCCTACCTATTTGCTGATCAAGGATCTTCACATGCTGAATACGATCTGGGCACTTGTTATTCCTGGAGCGGGCGGTGTATTCAATGTGATTATCGTGAGGACATTTTTTCAATCTTCCATACCTGATGAAATGTGGGAAGCGGCTTCTATTGACGGGTGTTCCAACACCAGATTCTTCTGGAGCATCGTCCTGCCATTGTCCAAATCCATCCTGGCTGTTATGGTCTTGTATCATGTCGTCGGCTTTTGGAATGGTTTCTTCGATGCTTTGATCTACCTGAACGATGAAAACAAATATCCTTTGCAATTGGTGCTTCGCAACATACTTGTTCAGAATCAAGTCAACTCTGGGATGATGATCGATGTGGAATCTTACGCAGCCAAAATGCGCGTTACGGAATTAATAAAATACGGTGTCATCATCGTATCCAGTCTGCCGTTGTTGATATTGTACCCATTCTTGCAGAAGTACTTTGTTAAAGGCGTGATGATCGGGTCGATCAAGGGTTGAGCTTAATTTGACGGAGCTTGAAAGGGGGGATGTGCAGAAATTGAAACGAACACAAGTGAAGAGTTAAGTATGATTTTATCTTGTTGGATGAATAAAAGGGAGGTTATCTATGTGAAGTCTTTATTCAAAAAAGCAGGAATTCTTGTATTAGCCGGAGCATTTGTGCTTAGCGGATGTTCGGGAAACAACAATGAGTCAAATACACAGGAAAGCAACCCGGTTCAAGATACAAATTTCAACAGAACCGGCCTTCCAATTGTAAACAATACAGTGACATTAAGAATGGTATCTCCGAAAGCTGCATTGGCGCCGGAGTTCTCGGAAATGGAAATTTTCAAGCGGCTGGAAAAGGAAACGAACATCAAGATCAAATGGGAAAATATTCCTGACACGGATTATGCAGAGAAGAAAAACTTGCTACTCGCAAGCGGAGATTTGCCGGATGCATTTTATGCAGCTGGATTTACCGACTACGAGCTAATCAATTACGGTAAAGACGGAACCATTATTCCGTTGGAAGATTTAATCGATCAATATGCACCTAACTTGAAGGCGCTTTTCGAAAGCAGGCCAGATATCAAATCATCGATTACGGCGCCGGATGGGCATATATATGGACTGCCGTCTTGGGAAGATAATAATCTTGGAACTAACCCCTTCTTTCACGTCATCAATAAAAGCTGGCTTGATAAGCTTGGTCTGAAAGTGCCGCAAACACTGGATGAATACACGGAGGCACTGCTTGCCTTTAAAACTCAGGATCCGAATGGCAATGGAAAGCAGGATGAAATCCCACTCAGCTTTATGCATATGCAGTGGTGTATGGATATTGCAGGAATTTTCGGGGCCTTTGGACTTCCGGATAACCTGGAGCATAGAGTCGTACGCGATGGAAAAGTCATTTTCACCGCAAATCAGCCTGAATATAAGGAAGCTCTTAAATATTTCAATGAAAAATGGTATAAACAAGGCCTGATTGATCCCGAATCCTTTACCCAGGACGCAGCACAATATCTGGCCAAAGGTAAAACGACAGATGAGACACTCGGATCTTATATTTGGTGGGAAATCGAGGAGGTTGTCGGGTCTGAGCGCAGTAAAGACTATGTTCTGCTGTCTCCGCTAAAAGGACCAAATGGAGATCAGATTATCGGTCGTGCTAATGGCGGTGGTCCAGGCCGTGGGGCTTTTGTGATTACAAAAGAAAACAAGAATCCTGAAATCACCATGCGTTGGATCGATCAGCAGTATGAACCTTATATGGCCGCTCAAATCCACTGGGGTCCGCTAGACGTCGTATTTGAGAAAGATGCAAATGGTAAGCTGGTAAACTTACCGATCCCGGATGGCACTTCCGCAGGTGAGTTTCGCCAAAAGGTAGCTCCGGGTTCAGGCGGACCAGGGGTCATTACGTTCGAAGATTTCGGAAAAATTGTAGACATGGAGCCGCGGGCCCAACAGCGTGCTAAAGATTTGGAGCAATATTACAATCCGTACATGGAAAAGGAAAACTATCCAAGCATTTTCTTTGAACCAGAAGAACTGGATAAGATCAACAAAATTGAGCCTGAATTGATCAAGTACGTAAATACGCAAAGAGCCAAATTTATTGTTGATGGCGGAGTGGATGAGCAGTGGGATAGCTATGTGAAGACACTGGAGAAGATGGGCCTCAATGACTTGATGGAAATTTATCAAACCGGGCTTGATCGTTATAACGAAAATCTAAAAAATAAATAACTAGATGACAGGTGGGGAGAAACTGTGCTTGATGTCATAGCGATCGGGGAAGTATTGGTCGACTTTACTCCGGCAGGACGCACAGCCGGAGGTAACGAGCAGTTTGAATGCAATCCTGGGGGGGCTCCGGCTAACGTAGCCGCTGCACTATCCCGGTTAGGTGCCAAATCGGCATTGATTAGCAAGGTTGGGGAAGATCAATTCGGCTCGCTGCTGTACAATACCTTGCTTCGTGCTGGGGTTGATGTGTCCGGAGTTTCTTATACCAAGGAAGCGAGTACAACGCTGGCATTTGTCCATCTGGATGACAGGGGAGACCGGTCCTTCAGCTTTTTCCGGAAGCCGGGAGCGGACACCATCTTAAACTCATCGGATGTTCCGCTGGGTAGGATAGAAACGTGTAAGGCTCTGCATTTCGGCTCGTTGTCGATGACACATGAACCGGCTCGTATGGCAACGAAGACGGCGGTTCTTAGGGCAAAGGAAGCGGGAACTCTGCTCTCTTTCGATCCGAATATCCGGTTTTCCTTATGGGAGAGCAAGGAGGAAGCAAAGCAGAATATTCTTTGGGGTTTTCAGTATGCCGATATCTTAAAAATATCGGAAGAAGAGCTTGCTTTTATTACGGGCACAAATGATGTGGAAAAAGGCTCACTCGAGCTTCAGCAACAGTTTGATATCACGTTAATCGTCGTTACTTTAGCGGAAAAAGGCTGCTATTACCGATTGACTGGGCAGGATGGATATGTTCCAGGATTTCAAGTAAAGGTCATCGACACGACAGGGGCCGGGGATGCTTTTCTGGGCTGCTTGTTGTATAAGATCCTGGAAACCGGGAGTTCTTTGAATAATTTAACCAACCAGCAAATCACTAGCATGCTGACTTTTGCTAATGCCGGCGGAGCGTTGGTAACAACACGAAAGGGGGCTCTTGGAGCAATGCCGACGATAGAAGAGATCAACCGGATGATCGAGTCCGAAAAAAAGTATAATGATGAATATTTCAGACCGGGTTTTCATTTTTCACCTCCATCCCATTGGTTGAATGATCCCAATGGATTAGTTTTTTACGAGGGAACTTATCATCTATTCTACCAGCACCACCCTTACGGAAATAAATGGGGGCCGATGCACTGGGGCCATGCGGTAAGCAAAGACCTGGTACATTGGGAGCATATGCCGATCGCTCTGTTCCCGGATGAGCACGGTGCTATTTTCTCGGGCTGCTGTGTGGTGGACTGGAAAAATAGCAGCGGATTGTTCGAAAATTCTCATGGACTGGTTTCGCTCTTTACCCATGCGGATACACATCCGGAGACTGGACAGCCGCGCCAGCGTCAAAGCTTGGCATACAGCAGTGATCAAGGCCAAACCTGGCACAAATATGAGGGGAACCCCGTACTTACAGAGGATGAGCTTGTTGACTTTCGGGATCCGAAGGTGTTCTGGCATTCACAAAGTGAGCGCTGGATTATGGTTATTGTTGCGGGCGATCATGTCCGGTTTTATCAGTCCGAAAATCTGCGTGAATGGTCGCTTACCGGTGAATTTGGTAAAGGTGAAGGGTCGCATGACGGAGTTTGGGAATGCCCTGATCTGTTTGAATTGCCGATTGATGACACTGGTCGTTCCAAATGGGTACTTATCATAAGCATCGGCGATAATCCGGACTGTCCCGAAGGATCGCGTACGCAATATTTTATCGGGGAGTTCGACGGAAAAACTTTTATTAATGACAATACGGCCGATCATATCAAGTGGCTGGATTATGGTCGAGACAACTATGCGGGAGTGACCTGGTCGGACATACCTGAAGAAGACGGACGCCGCGTAATCATCGGGTGGATGAGTAACTGGAAGTATGCCAACGAGACGCCTACTGGTTCGTGGAGAGGGGCTATGACTTTACCTCGCGCCTTGTCACTAACCGAACGGGACGGAAGTTTGACTTTGACCCAAATGCCAGTCCGGGAAATGGAGCAACTACGGAAAGGTTCCATTCACTGGAACGATGTTACTGTTACGCCGGAGACTCCATTTCTGCAGAAGGTTAATGAAGATTTGCTGGAGATTAAAGCGGATATCGATATCCGATCCGGTGAGGAAGTTCATATTTGTTTAAAATCCTCTGGTGGGAGCGAGATTGTAGTCGGGTTTGACCCTAAGCGCCAATGGTTGTTCATCGATCGTTCAAAATCGGGGGTTACGGATTTCCACTCGTCGTTCGCTTGCAAGCACGGTGCCAAAATGGTTGCGCTAAGTGATAAGATCAATTTTCACATCTGGTTGGACCGCAATTCCATTGAAGTATACGCGAATAATGGCCTGGTTGTACTGACGGATCAAATATTTCCCGACGCTCCAATTGAGGAGGTTGAAGTAAGCACGAAATCAGGGCAGGTTGTACTGGATTCACTTCAAATCTATACCCTTAAATCCATTACTATTCCCTATTATACTGCTGAGGCTTCTGTAGGGAGGGATGATGCATGAACTGCCCAATCGATGATCGGGGATTAATCATGTATTGGCCTTTTGATGAAGGAGCAGGAGCAAGCGCTCTGGAGAAGGTAACGCAAGTCCGTGATGAGATCCAGTACGTATTTAATCAAGCCGAGTTTACGGAACCGACCGATCCGCAGTGGAGAAAGGGGGTAACTGGAAGCGGGCTCCTGTTCGACGGTTACTCGACTTTTATCTCCCATCAGGCTAGTAAGGGGAAAAGCAGGCAGGAACCTATGTCAGCACTAAGCATAGGAGTGTGGGTTGCACCACGCTCCTATGATTGGGGCTTTGAAGGCAAGTTGGCTGCCATTGTGAACAGCCACAATATGGAGCGCGAGCAAGGGTATCTACTTGGCATGTTCCGACACGGCTGTTGGTCTTTCCAGGTTGGACTCGAGAAAGGGGGCTGGAAAGAAATTTGGTCACCGGACGGCTGTGAACTGCCGAAGAATGATTGGTCATATATAAACGCTGTCTTCGATGGAAATCAGGGCGAAATCAAGCTGTATTTGAACGGTAGTGAAATTGCTACGTCTGCCGTGCCTCGCGGTTCCCGCATTGCCCAGGCAACGGGCACGGATCTGCTCATCGGAAAGAATAATCATAGCAGCATGTGGGCGGGAAATTTCAATCTCCAGATGTTTAGCGGTATCCTCGATGAATTGAAAATATACAACCGGGTCTTAAGTGCTGAGGAAGTGGCCGTTTCTTATCGGCATATACTGGATTCTGCGCATGGAGGCGTTAAGCCGCAGGTGCAATATGATGAGATTAAGCTGGATCGGACACCTCTGTTACAGGACCGGCACAGACCCCAATATCATGTCAGCCCACCCGCCCATTGGATGAATGAACCGCATGCGCCGATCTATTTTGACGGACAATATCATTTGTTCTATCAGCATAACCCGTTAGGGCCGTTCTTTTATCACATCCATTGGGGGCATTGGGTCAGTAAGGATCTGGTGCATTGGCGTGATCTTCCCGTGGCTCTGGCACCTGAAAAGGATCAACTAGCTCCGGACGGGATTTGGTCAGGAAGCGCCACTTACGATGCGGACGGTCTGCCTGTCTTGTTCTTTACGGCAGGCAATGATAGTGCTTCGCCGAATCAGAGCGTGGCGCTTGCCCGGAGCACTTATTCCCGGGATGGCGACCCGGATTTGGTTCAATGGATCAAACATCCGGAGCCGCTCATCGTACAGGAGAAGGGAAGGGGTGCTTTCGGGGATTTTCGCGATCCGTTTGTGTGGAAGGACGATGAAGGCTGGTATGCTCTAGTTGGATCAGGAATCGAAGGCCAAGGCGGGGCCGCCCTGGCATTTGCTTCAAAAGATATGTTGAACTGGACGTACAAGGGTCCGTTTTATCAAGCGGATATTCAGAAGTTCCCCTATCTTGGATCGATTTGGGAGCTCCCGGTCCTTCTTCCTCTTGGCACCGACAAGCAGGGTGAGAACAAGCATCTTCTACTGGTCAGTCCAGTAGGAAAAGGCGCCGATGTCGAGGTATTCTATTGGATCGGACAGCTTGACAAAGAAAGTCTCTCGTTCATTCCCGATCAGGAGGAGCCGGAATTGATTGATGTCGGTGATTTTCATTTTACCGGCCCGAGCGGAATGGTGGATCCGAAAACTGGCAGAAATATCGTCTTTACGATCGCCCAAGGCGACCGGACGTCCGAGTTGGAATATCAATCGGGCTGGGCTCATAACGCCGGCTTGCCCTTGAGCGTGTATTTGCGGGAAGATGGACGACTGGGAATCGAGCCGATTCAAGAGCTTCAGTCCCTGCGTGGTGCTAAGCGGATATCGTTCAGTGATAAGTCATTGGCCGAGGCTAATATTTTGTTGCGGGAAGTTCAAGGTGACATGCTGGAAATTCAAGTGGAACTGAAGCCGGTTAGTGCCGCACAACTCGGAATCAAGATCCGGTGCACGCCGGATGGAGAAGAGGAAACCCTGCTATACTACGATATCAATGTAGCTGAACTTTTGGTTGATCGGACAAAAACGACGCTTCATCCTGGAGAAAAGTGCAGAGGAGTTCAGGGCGGTAAGCTGGAACTTCTAGGTGAGAATTTGAAGCTTCACATCTATTTGGATCGCTCTATGGTAGAAGCCTATGCCAACGGATTGAAAAGCCTGACGACCCGGGTCTATCCGAGTCGTAGAGATGCTTTGGGGCTAGAGATCTGGGGAGATGGAGAGCTTGTCGTAAAATCTATGGAAATATGGGATATGCAGTCTATTTGGTAGAGAAGCGCTTCGGCGCTTCTTGCCGGTAGGCATAGGGTATGCATTAAGGAAGTTTTCACCCGCACATTGAAAACGCTTTATTAATAATGAAGGGAGCTCTTGAATGAGAAAAGTTAAGGGTAGAAAGTCTTGGATCTCCAAAATGGTGATTTGGGTTATCGTACTCCAGCTTGTTTCTCCCGGAATTTCGGCCGTAGCCGAGCAGGGGCCAAGCTTTGGAAAAGCGCTTGATTCAAAGTCGGACTTGGTATTGTCGGTTACGGATGCGGTCTATCAAGTTCAAAATCCAAGTTTCGAAACGGGGGATCTGACAGGTTGGACGGTTGTGAGAGGCGAAGCGTTTGGATCAGACAGCGTATCGAATGAAACTACGTGGTGGGCGGAGCAAATTCCCTATAATCAGGAAGGGATTTATCATTTAAACGGTTGGAAGTATAGCGAATCCGCGACCGGCATTCTTCGTTCCAGCACCTTCGAACTGGGCGGCAGCGGCTGGATCAGCTTTAAGTTGGGCGGCGCAAAAAATCCTAACAAAATATATATAAATATTGTAGAAGCCGACACGGGGCATGTTATTGCCAGGTATGGCAACAGCGCATTCGCCGACGTTAGCTTCCCTAATCCCGATCAGGGCATGCGGCTTGCTAACATGGAGCAATATAAGGCGGATCTTTCCGAACATTTGGGTAAAAAGTTGTTTATCGAAATCGTCGATAATGCAACCTCGGATTGGGGGCTGATTTTTGCGGACGCCTTCTTCATGTACCATCTAACCGAACCAGCTGAAGGAATTATCGCAACGGATATCAAACCGGATTTCAAACGGTATCAAATCGCAAACCCCGGCTTTGAAACCGGAGATTTATCGGGATGGACGGTCGTGGAAGGTGAAGCTTTCGGTCCGAACAGCGTTTCGGATGAAACAACATGGTGGGCGGAACAAATCTCGTATAACCAGGAAGGCACTTATCATTTAAACGGCTGGAAGTATGACGAATCTGCGACCGGTGTTCTTCGTTCCAGCACCTTCGAGCTGGGGGGAACCGGCTGGATTACCTTTAGACTGGGCGGAGGCAAGCATACGGATCAAGTGTACGTGGGCATCATCGATGCGGATACGGGAGACCTGATAGCCAGGTATGGAAACATCGAATTTAACGAGTCGGGTTTTCCGGATCCTGCGCAGGGCATGAGACTGGCGAATATGGAGTTATATAAAGCCGATCTTTCCAAGTATATCGGAAAGAGGCTATATCTAGAGATCGTCGATAATGGAACCTCGGATTGGGGAGTCATATTTGCGGACGCCTTCAACACCTTCAATGAGCTCGTACCGGAAGAAGGAGTCATGGCCGATAACATTATGCCGACCGAAATGCAGAATCCGAGTTTTGAAACCGGAAACTTTGACGGTTGGATCGTTGAAGGCGATTCTTTTCAAGTGACCGATGAAGCTGGGGCCGGTAAAGAAGGCAACTTTTATGCCAAGTCCTCCTTGGAAGGACAGGGCTCGATTACATCGAGTATTTTTACGCTTCAGGGAACGGGGACGATTAACTTCACTATTTTAGGTGTCGATCAACCTGAGGATGCCTACGTTGCACTATATGATGCCAGCACTAACACGCTGCTCAAGAAGACCGGGGACATCCGTGCAAATGAAAGAATCTCGTGGAAAATGCAAGAATACTATAATAAGAAGCTTTACATCAAGATCATCGATCAATCGAACCGAGCAAGTATTTCTGTTGATGCTTTTGAGACTCACGCTCCGGGCAACATATTATACATGAATTTTGACGAAGGAAAAGGAAAGAAGGCCCTTGAGGGAGTAAGCAATCTTGAGCACGATGTGAATTATGTATTTAACGATGCCAGGTATATGGCCGCTAAAGACCCTAGGTGGACTCCACGCGGAGTAAAGGGCGGGGCGTTGCTGTTCGATGGATATTCGAATTACATCGAGATCAATGCAGAGAAAGTGGTTCCGGTACGTGACGCATTAACGTTTGAAGCCTGGGTCGCGCCTCGCAGCTACGAGTGGGGCGACGGAAACAGGCTGTCCACAATCGTGAGCCAGTCCGATCAGGATAAAGCGGAAGGCTTCGAACTTGGCATGTACCGGCACGGAACATGGGCCATGCAGGTTGGAATTGGCGGCCAATGGATTCAGGTATGGGTTAAAGATCATCCACTAGAAAAATACAAATGGAATTATGTAGCGGCTACCTTCGACAAGAAGGATGGAATGATCAAATTGTACCTGAACGGTGAGGAAGTGGCTTCCCAAGCCACCGCCGTCGACATTCCGATTACCCCTGCTACCGAAAACCTCATGATTGGTAAAAATAATAAACCGGTAGAGTTGGCAGGTTTGTTCTCCTACAATATGTTCAGCGGACTTATCGATGAAGTGAAGCTGCAGAACAGAGCCCTTACTTCTCAGGAAATCCTTGCTGAATATGAGAATGTGAAAACGCTTCATGGCGGCTTGGTTCCGGTAATTCCGAATGGCGATATTGACGAGGATCCGAGTGTGTTTGATGGCGATCAGCACCGTCCCCAGTACCACGCCATGCCGCCGCAAAACTGGATGAACGAAGCGCATGCACCGATTTATTATAACGGTAAATACCATTTATTTTATCAGCATAACCCGCAAGGTCCATTTTGGCATCAAATTCACTGGGGACATTGGGTGAGTGACGATATGGTTCACTGGGAAAATGTGCGGCCTGCTCTTGCCCCCGAAGCGGGTACCCTGGATCCGGACGGAGTATGGTCAGGGAGCGCAGCGGTTGATCGCAACGGCAATCCGGTACTTTTCTATACTGCCGGGAATGACGGCCTGTCGCCAAACCAAAGAACAGGCCTGGCAACTCCGGCCGATTTATCGGATCCCCACCTAGAGCAATGGGTAAAATACCCCGTTCCGGTTACCGAACAGAATGGAAACGGCATTCATAACGAGTTTCGGGATCCATTTGTTTGGTATGACGAAGAGGTAGACAAGTGGTACCAGTTAGTCACATCCGGTCTTAAGGATTTCAGCAGCGGCACGGCTTTGGTTTATGTGTCTGACGATATGTACAACTGGGAGTATAAAGGGCCCTTATTCGTTAGTGACAGAAATTTATATCCGGAACTTGGTACGGTATGGGAACTGCCGGTTTTACTGCCGTTAGGCAAAGATAGTGCGGGTAAGCAAAAGCATATATTTATAATCAATCCCCATGAGAAGCCGGAGCATGTTCCTCCAGCTAATGATGTGCAAAGGGACGTTGAGGTTTTCTACTGGATTGGAACATGGGACCGGGATAACTTTAAATTTATAGCCGATCAGGAGGCACCTTCCAAAATGGATGTAGGCGATGGCTATTTAACTGCAGAGAGTGGTTTAGTCACACCTGATGGAAGAACGGTCGTATTTTCCATGGTGCAGAACGTAAGAACACCGCAGGCGGAATATCAAGCTGGATGGGCTCATAATCTGGCGCTGCCAGTTTCCCTAAGCCTGGATGGTCAGGACCAATTGCGTATCGAGCCTATTCAAGAATTACAGAGCCTCCGGGGCGCTAGATTGGTTGATATCGCAAATAAAAACATGGAGGCCGCCAATCAATTGATCCAAAATATCAAAGGCGACATGCTGGAGATTGTGATGGAAATTGATCCGGGCGAAGCACAGAAATTCGGTCTCAAGGTGAGACGCTCCGAAAACGGCCAGGAAGAAACGCTGATTTACTACGACAAGACCAACGGAACCTTCAATGTGGATCGGACCAAGAGCAGTATTGATCCGGATGTGCGCGTGGATGGCATACAAGGCGGGTACGTCGATCTGGACGGAGAAAATCTGAAGCTCCATATTTTCCTCGATCGTTCGGCAGTAGAAGCCTTTGCTAATTATAAGAAAAAGCTGACTACCCGCGTTTACGTAGGCCGATACGATTCTCTCGGCTTAAAGGTCTGGGCGGACAAAGATATTACGGTCAAGTCGATGGAAGTATGGGATATGAATGCCTTGACGGGCGAACCGGCTGCTCCGGTCTATGTTCCGGATGACTGGGACAACTCGGTGTATATCGATATTACGGATCTGCCTAACCACGATTTTGCTACAGGCGATTTAACAGGTTGGATCACGGAAGGAGATGCCTTCCAGGATGTACATGTGACTAATGCCGAGAAGTTTTGGGATACGATTTATTTCAATCCATCGCAAAAAATACCAGGCGGCTATCATTTGTGGGGTTTCAATGAGGCAGCCGGTGGTGACAGCTTAACAGGAACGCTGAAATCACAAAATTTTGTTCTTGGCGGGAATGGTAAGATTAATTTCCTTGTCAGCGGTGGGCGTGATCTGGATAAGTTATATGTTGCATTAGTCCGAGCATCGGACGAAAAAGTGTTATTTAAAGAGACAGCAACCAATTATGAGGAATATCAACGGAAAGTTTGGGATGCGTCGCAATATATCGGCGAAGAGCTCTACATTAAGGTAGTTGACCAATCCACGTCCGGTTTTGGGCATATTAATGTTGATGATTTCAATGTGCCGGTTAGAGTAAAAAATCCGACCAATCCAACAGTACCGACAAAACCGATCGATCCTGCTCCATCTATTCCTGTTGAATCGGGCAGCACTGTAAGCAATGGAGTTAACCCAAGTAAACCAGCCAGTCCAAATAGCCTGTCCTTCGAAATGGCTAAGGGTGAACGGCAGGTGCTGTTCCCGGTTAAAACGGCGGCAAATGATGGTAAGAATGCTTTGAAGATTAAACATAGCGGAGCAGAGATCGAAGTTCCCACTGAGGTACTGAAGGAATTACAAGGGCTGGTTACAAGTGGAGAACTTGAACGTGCCCAAATCTCCTTTGAAATAGACACATTATCGGCAGATCGGATGAAAGCACTGATAGAAAGTGTCAAGAGCAAGAATAAAGCGGACATATCAGCTTTAGGAGAGGTCTATGACTTCAAATTATCTATCGTGAAGGCTGATGGAACGGAGCTTAAGCTTGAAAAATTCGCCAAACCCGTCACCATCAGGCTGAGTTTAAGTAGGGACTCCCGCCTGGCTCTGGCTGGAATCTATTCTATCGCCGATAACGGCAGCTTGGAGTATGCGGGCGGAACGTATGCGGACGATAGTATGACTGCGGTAGTGAGCCATTTCAGTATGTATGCTGTGCTTGCCTATGACAAATCTTTTAATGATGTTCATGAATCTTATTGGGCTCATGACGTGATCAAGAAGATGGCTGCGAAGCAGATTGTTTTCGGTGTAAGCGATACGGCATTTGCACCAAAGCAAAACGAGACCCGGGCCGAGTTTGTCTCGTTGATTAGTCGGGCACTGAGAATAAAGGCCTCGAACACAGCTGCATTCAAGGATGTTGATCCGACGAAATGGTACGCTACTTCCATTGCAGCAGCATTCGAAGCGGGAATCATCACCGGAAGAAGCCTAGATACATTTGCGCCGGAGGACACCATAAGTCGTGAAGAAATGGCATCTATGATTTATAAAGCATATCTGTTTCATACTGGACAGGAGGCTGCTGTTAATCGTCAAAGCAATTTCAAGGATGCCGGTACGATAAGCGGATGGTCTTCAGATGCAGTGGCTGCCTTACAGGAGCTTGGATTAGTTAACGGACGCCGCAATCAGTTATTCATGCCACATGAAACGGTGAATCGTGCGGAGGGCGCGCAAATCATCTCACTTCTGCTGGATAAAGTTAATAAATAACTGTTAAGGGAAAGCCGGGGAAGCAAGGTGCTGTCCGCCTTCGCCATGCCTCCGGCTTTCTCTGATTTATACCGAGAATCATCTTACCAAAGTAGGAGTTCACACAGCATGACTGAAATGGAGTTGACCGCTGGCCTGATTGGTTGCTGCTGCTGACAAGAGGCCTGGGAAGATTCTGCGGCGTTCATCTTCATATATATAACACGATTTGATAATTATCTAATAAAAGGTGTTGTTCTAACCTTGGACCGCAGTCGTTAGGAAATAGTACCAGGATATGTTCGACTAATAAAAGATATTGATCTCAAAACACTTGAGCCACAGGGTTTTTTTTCCATGCATAAACTTGTTATTGTCGGAATTAAGCATACCCCTTAATGTATGTAATACAACAGACACACAAACGATTTGAGGGTTATTTAGACAGTCGTAGAGAAGTCAGTTGACTAAGTTAATGCTTAAATATCATTGGAACGGGATACACTGCAGATAATCCTATGGTGAACAGCAAGGAATCATTCTTCGACCCGTGCGATACAGCCAAAGATACGACTGGGATTTCGCAGAATTACCCGGCTCGCATGCAGTGTTGTTTCGTCGGTATGTAGGATGTCTTGCTTCGATAAATGCGTCTTCATCCGCTGGGTCAGTAGTGAAAGCCAGTGCTCCGCACCATAAATCATCTAATGCCAGGTGTCTGGAGTGATAGCGTCAGCCCCATGCGTGCGAATTGCTGCTCCTGCAGGTACAGTAGCTGACTATCTGCATACTTCTGGCTCATCACCATCCCCCAAAAAAGAACCCTTAATTCGTGAAATTAAGACCATCCTCCTATTAGGCTCTCCAGGTGAATATAGTGAATAATTCTAATCTTCATGTTTATAGACTTTTTTCTTACGATAAAAGGAAGGATTAACTCCATCTATTTTTTTAAAGGCTTTACTAAAGGAATGAATATCCGGAAAGCCGACACTTTCGGCAATGAGCGTTAACGGATCATTAGTGAACTGAATCATTTCCTTCGCCTTTTCTATTCTTAGTAAAAGATGATATTGGATTGGGCTCTTCCCGAATGATTGTTTGAATAATGAAATCATATAGTATTTGCTAATTCCCGAAATTTTGGAAAGTTCATCTAAGGTTACCTTTCGGTCGATATTGTGGTTCAAGTACATCCGCAACTGCTCCATTTCTCCCATATTGGTTACTAGATGTGGATTACAGTTCCAGTAGTTTTCACGTAAAAGTACATTCAATAACTGCAAAAACAGTCCTTTTATATTTATTTCATAAAAGGGTAACGTCATTTGAAATTCTTTTATGATTTCAAAGATGATTCTTTCTATAACCAAGGTATTCCTTAACCGAATGTGACTGGGAATCTGAGGGATAATTTGCTCAAGATCGTCGTTTCGAAACCATTTCATTTCATCCGCAGTAATATCTTCAAGTTTTTTAAAGGAAACCTTCACATCCGGACTATCCTCCTTATAGAACAAATCAAAATGTAAATGAGGTTGTCGTACTAATTCTGTTCCTAACTTTCTAATAGAGTGCCGTTGCTTTGGACGAAAAAGAAAGAGGTCCCCCGATTCCCCGATAAAAACATCATTCTCGACGGTTACTTGTATTCTGCCTTCCTTAACGTAAAGTAACTCATAGTCAAATAATACTCTCTCCTCTAAATACCAAGGAAATGGGATATGACTATCCATTGCTAACCGGATGTACGGCGATAATTGTTGAAAGTTCATATTAGTCTCTCCCTTCAGAGTGTTTTCCAAAGCAATATATGACAAATAAATAATAATTCTACCTAAATACAAATCCATAAACGTATTATAACATGTATATGTGATGGGTGAAGCGGTTCCATTGATTTGAAATTATTGATAAGGAAAGCCAACCTCGTCATAAAATTACATCAGGAACAGGACATGAATGTTTGGGCAAAAAAACAGCCATTAAGCGGATTGCCATTTATCAAAGATTCACGCAGTCTACCTGAATCGAGCTGGGATCGAACGAGGGGGAACCGTGTCTTTTATTGAGGGGGTATCACTTCATGAATGTGCAAGAGAAATTATGGTCTGATAATCTTGGTGGTTGTATGGTTTTGTCGACGGTTGTCCGGTAGTTCAAGATAAGTTGAGAGGAGAAAAGTATGAAAACAACACGTGTAATGAAGAGTGCCTTACTGTTTCTTTGTTTCTTGGTTGTGTTAGTCGGATGTGGAAGTAACTCTGCAGGTAGCTCTAATGACAAGACGTTAACGCTATTAGTTGAAGGCGGTGGTCCTGCTTTTGAAGTGGCGAATAGAACCGCAGCGAAGTTTGAGGAACAGACAGGCTATAAAATTAAGATCGATTCTGTTCCTTATAGCGGGGTATACGATAAGTTGAAGGCTGAAATTGATGCGAAAAAATCGACTCACGATGTAGCCATTATTGATGTATTATGGTTTCCTTCGTTAGCGAAGGGACTGGAACCGTTAGGGAATGTGTTGACGGAAGAACAGATGAATGATTTCTTACCTCAATTAAGTGAAAGCGCTACGATAAATGGGGATTTGCTAGGGATTCCGACGTGGAGTAATTCTAAAATTTTGCTCTACCATAAAGGTTTGTTTAAGGACCCAAATAACCAAGCGAACTTCGAGAAGGAATTCGGCTATGCCTTGAAGGTGCCAACGAGTTGGAAAGAGTATGAGGATGTTGCAAAATTCTTCACGAACACTGGAATGTATGGCACTTCCGTCTTCGGTCAGACAGGCGGAGATGCTGTCAGCAGTTGGCTCGACCATGTTACTCAAGCGGGCGTTGATTCCTTGGTGCTGGATCATAATGGTGAAGTGAATATCACTGAAGAGCCGTATGTTCAATCGCTCACCTTCCTGCAGAATCTAGTCAAAGATAAAGTTGTCCCTGAGGATTATCTGTCGATTGCAAGTAGCGAAACTGCAGAGCTGTTTAATAACGGTAAATTGGCGATGCAGCTTGCGTGGGGACATTTTTACCTCTCCTCGGATAAAGTGTTGCCAGGGCAGATCGGTGCTGCACCGATGATTGCGGGAGAGAAGGGTATTGGCGCGGTGCCAGGGCCCTGGTATCAAGTAATCTTGAAGGATTCTCAGAAGAAAGACATTGCGGAGCAATATCTCAAATTCATGTATGATCAAAATGAGCTGTATATGGAATCGTTAGGGGTAGCAGCTCGAAAGTCAGTCTTTGAAAAGTATATTGATATTCCGCAATATGCGCATGTGAAGGCGATTGAAGCGACCCTTGACGGAGCACAGACGCAGAACAGACCTCAGATTGAGCAATGGAGCCAAATTGAAAATGAAGTTCTCTCGCCGATGCTGCAAAAGGTTCTATCCGGCAGCGATCCAACCACGGAATTAACATTGGCTAAAAAGCAAATCGAAGAAATTCTAGGCAGATAGAAAAAAAGGTGGTGCGTTCGAACGTGCCACCTAAGCAAGGAGTCTAACGATGCACATGATCACGATAACAGAAGAGTCTCTTCCAAAAAAAAAATCTCAGAAACGAGTGTCTTCGACCATTGATCGAAAAACATTGATGTTGTTTTTCTTGCCAGCAGCTATTTTTATGTTCCTGTTCTTGTTATATCCGTTATTCATGCTCGTGTTCGACAGTTTCTTTGTTACCAATGATGTTGGGACACGCACTTTTGCGTGGGGCGATAATTACCTCCGTGCCGTAGAATCTGCTTCGTTTTGGAAGTCGTTTAAGAATACGGTCATTTATGTGTTGTTGGCAGTAGGCTTTGAGACAGTCATTGGTTTGACCTTGGCAGTTGTTTTTACGCATAAATATCGTGGGTTCCGCTTCTTGCGCACCTTGATTTTGTCGCCATTAATGATTGCACCGCTCGTGGCCGGTTTGATCTGGAAATTCATGCTGAGCAACCAGTTCGGCATTATTAATACGTTATTGGTGAAGCTGGGGCTGATTGAATCCACCAACAGCATACTCTGGCTGGCCGACCCTAAAATTTCACTCCTGTCATGTATCATTGCGGATGTCTGGCTAACAACACCCTTTATGATGTTGATGTTTCTAGCGGGGATTCAAGGTGTTCCGGACAGTCTATACGAAGCAGCGGAAATCGAAGGTGCAAGTCGTTCGCAAATGATTTTCAAGATTATAATACCGAATATTAAACCGATTCTTATGAGCGCTCTGGTCGTGCGGATTATTGATGCTGCGCGGTCCTTCGATATTATTTGGGTCATGACACAAGGGGGACCTATCAATTCATCTGAGCTCTTGAGCGTGCATATTTACAAGATGCTTCAACGGTACGGTGATGTAGGGTATGCGAGTGCAATGGCCGTGATTTTCATTGTGCTGTTGGTAGGAATTACATTGCTATCCATGCGAAAAGTAAAAGAATAGGGAGACGATTCCATTGTTTGCAGAACAACTCGGGCGAAATAGAAAAGACAATGTTTGGATCTTTATCATGTACTTAGTAGCTGCATTGTTCTTGGTTCTCTTTATATTTCCGTACCTATATATGTTGCTATCCTCACTTAAGCCGTCCAATGAAGTGATTTCCACGTCGCCAACTTTTTTTCCAAAGGCTTTCTCGATCGAGAATTATATTCAATTATCGCAATATGCGGGGATGGGTAAATTCTTTCTCAACAGTATTGTAGCAGCAACAGTGGGTACTCTTATTTGTCTTATCTTAGGATCTATGGCTTCGTATGCTATTTCCAGAACAGCAGCATCGAAATTAAGCGGATTTTTCTTGGTACTTGTCCTGTGCCTCAAGATGATTCCGATGTCTAGTATCGCGGTTCCAATTTACGCATTGATCCAAAAATTCGGTTTATATGATTATTTGCCTGCTCTAGTCGTGGTGTATGCAGCTGTCAATATGCCATTTGTACTGTGGATGATGATCAGCTTTTTTAAAGCCATTCCAATCGATATGGATGAGGCGGCTTCGATTGACGGGGCTTCCCCGATTGTGAGCTTTCGAAAAGTCATTCTGCCGATCACCATTCCAGGGATCATTTCGACGGGGATCTTCACCTTTTTGTTGGCGTGGAACGATTTCTTGCTAGCACTTCTACTGACGAGCAGCTCAGCAAAGACCGTGCCCGTTGCGTTGTCGGAGTTTTTGACGGCATACAACTTGGATCTGGGACCGATGACTGCGGCAGCAACTTTATTTAGTTTTCCGGTGATTGTCATCTCGTTCTTCTTACAGAAATATCTGGTATCTGGCATGATGGCCGGGTCCGTGAAGGAATAATACAACGATGTCGGAGGGATCAGCATGGATTTGCATGAGCAAAGAATTGCAGAAGCGAATATCTATTTGAACCAGTATCGAGATAAAATCAGTCAAAGTCAATATCGCCAAAATTATCATTTCTGCACACCTGTTGGTTGGTTGAATGACCCGAATGGATTCATTCAGTATCGAGGCGAGTATCATTTATTCTATCAATTTCATCCGTACAAGCCTTATTGGGGTGCAATGTACTGGGGTCATGCCAAAAGTAAAGATTTGATTCACTGGGAGCACCTCCCTGTGGCATTGGCGCCGAGCGAAGCTTATGACGATCATGAAAAAGGCGGTTGTTTCTCAGGAACAGCGATTGAGAAAGACGGTCGATTATATATCTTCTACACCGGAACGATCCTCCAAGGGGAAAAGGTGATTCAGACCCAATGTCTTGCGATCAGTGAAGATGGAGTGAAGTTTACGAAGTATGCGGGAAATCCGATTATCGAAGCGGATTATCCGGGTGTTACGCCTGAGAATTTTCGTGATCCGAAGGTATGGGAGCATAATGGCCGGTATCATATGATTGTCGGTACGAGTATTTCGGGGAGAGGAAACGCCTTGTATTACACGTCGGATAATCTAGTGGATTGGGAACTCTCGGGCCCATTCGTTGATTATCAAGGCAATTATGGAACCATGTGGGAATGTCCGGATTTCTTTAGGATCGGAGAGAAGGCGGTTCTTCTTTTTTCACCAATGGGCCTCGGCGAGACGACAACGCTATATTTGATTGGAACCATCGATGATGCGACGGGGAAATTTAGGATTGAATCCGAAGAAGTGATTGATTATGGGTTTGATTTTTACGCGCCGCAATCGATTTTAGACCATCAAGGTCGAAGGATTATGATGGCTTGGCAGAATGGATGGGATTGGATGCCATGGTGGAAAGATTTTGGCCCGACGTCAGAGATGGATCAGTGGTGCGGGGCGATGAGCTTGCCAAGAGAAGTGACTTTGAAGGGTTCTCAATTAAGTTTCAGACCTATTCAAGAAATCTCGCAATATATGAAGAATCAGTATCTGTTTCAAGAGATTTTTGTCTGGAAAGAAGAGCGTCTGTTAACCGCAGAAATTTCGGAGAGTTTTATGCTCGAATTAGATCGAACGGATCTTCAGGGTACTTTAACGTTGACCATCAGAAATGAGCAGGGAGTCGCCGATCAGATTGTTTGCTCTCGAACGCGTGTAGAATACTTCAATGTTAACAATCCGTTTGGAAAAACAGGGAAATCGATGGTGGCTGCTGACAATGAACCGCTTCTTTTGTATTCCGATAGTTGCAGCTTGGAGATTTTTGGAGTGGAATCAGGAAAAATGTTCTCTGTAAATAACTTCATGAAAAAGGGCAAGCGAATAATTACGGTGACGAGCGATTCTCCAAATACAATAATTAGATTAAACCTTAGTGAAATACGTAATTAGTTGGTTGCAAGATGAGAAAGGGTGCTCGATCTTGGCGAATATTAGTGATGTGGCAAAGAAAGCGGGGGTTTCCATCAAAATGGTGATCCGGGTATTTGAATAACAAGGATATATTTCCGCAAAGACAGGAGCGACGATCCAACAAGCTATTGCTGAATTGAATTATATACCTAATCAAGTCGCACGTAATTTATTCAAAAATAAGACTTATTGATCGGATCTTCTCGGTAAATCTGGTCATCATTGCGATGCTTAGACAAGCTTTGAAGCGATGCATTCGGGTTCCTCAAGCATTGAGATGAGTCGGATATGATGGGACCTATGTGTCGTTAGATGACCTATCCTTCTTTTCCAAGCGTCATCCAGCCTTATGATGAGCTGGCCAATAAAGCCGTCGCGCTCTTGGTGGAGTTAATGGACAAGAAGGAAATCGATTAAATGATCTATGAATTGGATGTTCATCTGACGGAAGAACAATGATGGGAGGAAGAGAAATGCTACTGGGCTCGATTGAAGCGGGCGGGACGAAATTCGTTTGCAGCGTAGGCACGCCAGAACTGGAGATTATCAAGAGAGTCAGCTTTCCTACAACGACGCCAAGTGAGACGCTAGCGCTGGTGATTGATTTTTTCCAACAATATGCAGAGGAATTGCAGGCGATTGGAATCGGCTCATTCGGTCCAATTGATATTCATCCGGCTTCGCCAACGTATGGCTATATTACCTCGACACCGAAGCTGGCCTGGAAGGACTTTGACTTTGTAGGGACGATAACCGAGGCATTGCATGTGCCAATCGCTTGGACAACCGATGTCAATGCAGCAGCCTATGGGGAATATGTGAAAGGGCACGGCCAAGGCTTGTCCAGTATCGTCTACTATACGATCGGAACGGGCGTCGGCGGCGGGGCCATCCAGCAGGGGCAATTCATCGAAGGATTCAGTCACCCAGAGATGGGACATATCCTCGTTCGTCAGCACCCCGACGATCACTTTGAAGGGGCTTGTCCCTATCATCAGAATTGTCTGGAAGGGTTGGCGGCGGGGCCGGCGATCGAGAAGCGATTCGGTGTGAAGGGCCAAGAACTGCCAGCAGATCACCTGTACTGGGAGATCGAAGCGTATTACATTGCGCAATGTGCGTACACCGCAACGCTCCAGCTTTCCCCGGAGCGGATTATTTTCGGTGGGGGCGTTATGCAGCAAGAGCACATGGTTCAGCGCGTGCGCGTGATATTCAAGGATTTGCTGAACAATTATGTCCGAACGCCCGATCTCGCCCAATATATCGTGACGCCGGCGTTAGCAAATAATGCAGGGACGATCGGCTGCTTTGCCTTAGCGAGGGACCGTGTGTGGGAAGCGTAGAATGCTTGTGATGAGGGGAGCCCGCGGAAGCAGGTAGCTTTGTTAGTCTTTGATTTCAAAGACTTACTCTATGTCTAAATTGGCAGGGGAAGCTCCTGCTGCGGATTAAAGGTTGGTAATCCTCCCCTAAACTCCGACGTGCATTCGGAATATCTAATGTTGTCGGCAAGTAGAAAGCGCTTTTCGTCTTAAATGAAGATAATAAGAATTGAGCGAGTTCATAAAGTCTTATTAAGAATCTGAACGTCTTTCGGAAAAAAAACTGATTTTTCTTGTTAGGTAGTAATCCTTCTGAGCGAAAAATAATCAGAAAAGCTGCAGGAACAGCACGAATTCGTGAGGCTTTACTTCCAGCTATATCAAGGAAAAAGTAGTTTGTGAACAAACACACTAAGTTGATAGGAGAATTTATTTATGGCTAGTAAAAACTATTACGACGTAACAGAGTGGCCTATCGGTAATCCGTATGAGGATATTGGTGAGGTAATCAATAGCATTATAGCAGATATTAAAAGTAGACAAACGGACACTGATGTGAATAAAGGCGGAAAGCCGGGTGCGGTTATCTATATTCCACCGGGAGATTATCATCTTGTCAGTCAAGTAGTTATAGACATCAGTTATCTTAAAATTATGGGTTCTGGACACGGGTTTACATCTTCGAGTATTCGTTTTAATACTCCTGAGAATGAATGGCCGGATTTGCATGAATTATGGCCGGGAGGAAGTCGCATACTCGTAGATATTCCCCTAGAAGTAAATGACGAGGAATATAAAGGAGCTGCATTTTATGTTGAACGAAGTGGAAATCCCCGAATAAGTTCGGTAGAGTTTTCTGATTTTTGTATTGATGGTTTGCATTTTATTGAAGATGGTTCAGGAGAAATATATCCGGAAAACACATATATTAATGGGAAAACGGGTATTTATGTTGCGAGCGCTTGTGACTCATTTCGGATTACAGGCATGGGCTTTGTGTATTTAGAGCATGGAATTACGATCTATCATGCTGATGCACTGACTATACACGATAATTTCATTGCTGAGTGTGGTAACTGTATAGAACTACGAGGTTGGGGACAGGCTTCAAAAATAACCGATAACTTGATCGGAGCTGGTTTTAAAGGATATTCAATTTACGCTCAAAATTTTGGTGGACTTTTGATTACAGCGAATAATGTTTTTCCACGAGGTGCGAGCAGTATCTATTTTGATGGTGTGACACGTTCCAGTATCACAAATAATAGACTTCATTCATTTTATCCAGGAATGGTGGTATTCAGGAAAAATTGTTCGGAAAACTTGGTTTCTTCAAATCACTTTTTACGTGACCATGAACCTTGGACCCCTTTTCTGGGAATAGACAATGGTTTAGATGATTTGTATGGTCTCCTCTATATCAGTGGTAATAATAATTCTATAATAGCTAATCACTTTTCTGAAGGAATAAATACTCAGAACATCAAGCCGGTAGGTGCCACACCTGTAATCATACGTATTGTTTCGGGTAATGGAAATTATATTTCTAATAATCATGTTGTTGCCACTGAGGTTCATGCCAAGGTAAGTGATTCTTGTTTCTCTGCGCAAGTAGACGCTTTGTTGACTACCGAAGCATCAGAGCCGCTTACCGTAACAACAGTATTGGTAGAAAAAGAATCGCTTCAAAATACGATTCTTGATTCGGGAAGCGATGCACAGGTTGTTATGGACAAGACTGTAAATGCATTCAGAGCCACACCAACGCCAGGAGCATAAATAAAATACTCAACTATTTTGTGGTAATTTTTGTTCAAAAGTTTCAATTGCAAGTCGGACATTTGAATTATTTCGCTTGTCATTTAATTTTTTGGGGCGCTTCCAGCGATGGAAGCACCTCTTTTTTCATTTCCCATATTTGGATAAAAAAATAAAGTACACAGAAAAAGGGACTTTTCTTAGGGGTGGTTCCAGAAAATGTTTTATTTTAATTTTAGAGAAAGCATGACAATGGCAGAATGAGGTCATATATACCCTTTGTATAATGGCTAAAGCTCTTTAACTGACAAACAATTTAAAAGTCCGTTACTTTTTTTTAGAAATTGACATCGAATCGTGTCCACAACGTCAAGAAATTCGACAATACGGGCGAAGACTTGGAGGATTTGATCTCCATTGGAACAATCGGTTTGATTAAAGCGATTGAGAGCTTCCGGCCGAACAAAGGGACGAAGCTGGCGACGTTTACGGCCCGCTGCATCGAGAACGAGATACTGATGCATTTAAGGTCACTGAAGAAGACACGTAAAGATGTGTCGCTGCACGATCCAATTGGAACGGACAAAGAGGGCAATGAGATTACGCTCATATATATTTTGGGAACCGAGGCGGATGATGTGGTAGACCGGGTTCAACTGAAGATGGAGAAGAGCAAAATCTATCAAAACCTGGATATTCTCGAAGCCAGGGAGCAAGAGGTTATTAAGGGGCGGTTCGGTCTCGAGCATGGCGGCGAGGAGAGAACGCAGCGGGAGATCGCCAAGGAGCTCGGCATTAGCCGGAGCTATGTGTCGCGGATTGAGAAGCGGGCGCTGATGAAGCTGTATCATGAGTTTTATAAGAAAAAGTAAACTGTCCATTTCAGGGGATAAGAACTTCTTTTGTTTTTCAGTCTGGAAATGCAAGTAACTGTTGTTCGAATCACAAATTTGAATAGTTGCATTTCCAATCAGAAGGATTTAAACATTAAATGTAAAATATTGAAGCATAAAACACCACTCCGACATGCTATAATTTCTCCGCATGGAAATTAGGTGGAAAAATATAGAGAGAACAGGAGTGGAAAGATGGATCCAAATGAACTGGTCGTTACAAACGGGGAGCAAGAATTAACACATCCTCAGCAAAGAATCTGGATGATGGAAGCAACCTATCCGGGTACCTCGATTGGAAATTTGAATGCGGCGTTGAAGTTTGAGCGAAGGCTGGATGTAACCGTACTGGAGAAGGCTGTCCAAGCGTTGATTGCATCTTATGATATTTTTCAGCTGCGCCTGCATGTCAGAGATTTGGGGGAAGTATATCAAACGTTTGTGCAGCAGCCTGAGCTAAAACCCGTTGATATCGTTCAATTCAGCCAGGATACGGATCAATCCGTCATTGACGCGTGGATTCGGGAACAAGGAAAAATTCCGTTTCAGCTTATCGATTCGGAATTGTATTATTTTTGCATCATTTTAAAAGGCGAGGGCGAAACATGGGTATACATGAAATCCCATCATATCATTCAAGATGGATTCTCCCTTAGTAAATGCGGATTGGAAGTTTACAGGCTTTATCAAAAGCTGCTTCATGGGGAATCTCCTCAAATACCTCTGCCATATTCCTATCAAGCTTATATAGAAGAAGAGAAAAAGTATATTCAGTCCGGCAGGTTTGCGAAAGATCGGAAATATTGGCTCGAAAAATTTCAAACTGTTCCGGATTCCTCTACGATCAAGCCTAACCTTGTACCTGCCATAGATACACATGCTGCAAGGTTGTCGTATTCTCTGCCCAAGCCGCTGTCAGAGCAAATCAATCACTACTGCCAAGAGCATCATGTGAGCCCTTCGAGCTTGCTTCTAAGCGCCCTCTCTATACTTCTGTTCAAATTAACATCCAACCAAGATATCGTCGTCGGTACCAATTATTTGAACCGTACAAATTTCAATGATAAACATGCGCTCGGCATGTTTGTCAGCACTACGCCATTAAGAATAACGCTTGATCGGGAGATGACATTCGGGGGACTTGTTTCACAGGCGGGTCAGGAACAATTGTCTGCCCTGCGGTATCATAAGTATCCATATGATCTTCTGCTGTCTGAGATCAGGAAGAGTCATCCCCATGTGAACCGTTTATTTCAGCTAAGCATGGATTATTTGGATATGGGGCAGGCGGAAGAAGCCGACGCGCATTTGGGGAATAGTGAAGATTATGGCTGCGAGGATCTCACTTTGGACGCTGTATTTCATTTGCATAATATATTCGGCAATCTGCTGCTTAAAATAGATTACAGAATCTGCCTATTTATGGAGGAGGAAATACGGCAAATTTGCGATCGGCTGATGTTGGTTATGGAGCAGGGAATGAAATCACCGGAGCAAAGGCTCAAGGATTTTGACATCGTGACTAAGGAAGAGAAGAACAAGCTTCTGATGGATTTCAACAACACCTCGTTTCCCGTCAGAGATGTGACGGTGCATCAGTGGTTCGAGGAGCAGGCAAACCGGTTCCCGGATCGAACTGCGGTGGCATTTCAAGGCGAGTCGATGACTTACCGCCAATTAAATGAACGGGCGAATCAACTGGCGTACACCTTGCGAAACAAAGGGGTCAAGGCAGGGCAGTTTGTAGGCATTCTCGCGGAACGATCCATGGAGATGATTACAGGTCTTATCGCGATCCTCAAAGCCGGAGGCGCCTATGTTCCATTCGACCCGGAATATCCGCAGGAGCGGATGAATTACATGATCGGTGATTCCGGAATAAAGCTGATGCTGCTGCAAAAGCATCTTTCAGCCAAGGCTGTGGGCGTGGAGCATCAAGTTGTGTTGGACGAAGAAATCTCCTATTGCGAAGAGAAAACCAATTTGCCGGATGTGAATCAACCGGGAGATTTGATGTACATGATGTACACTTCGGGGACAACGGGCGCTCCAAAAGGGGTTCTTGTGACGCATCGCAATGTAACCTGTCTGATCCAGGGTGCAAGCGAATTTCAGATCACAGAGCAGGACAGGGTTCTTCAATTGTCCAGCTATGCGTTCGACGGATCCACATTTGATATCTATAACGCTTTGCTGCACGGGGCGGCACTCATCCTCGTTCCGAAGGAAACGATGAGAGAGATTGCCCAAATTACGGCTCTGATCAAAAATGAGCAAATCACGGTTGCTTTTATGACGACAGCATTATTTAACTTGTTTATAGATTGTGACCTATCGAGCTTGAAAAATATGAAGGCCATCTTTTTTGGGGGAGAGCAGGCATCGGTATCCCATGTGAGAAGAGCACTGGATATGTTAGGTGCAGGCCGCTTATATCATATATATGGCCCGACCGAGTGTACGGTATATGCGGCGTACTGGAAAATTAACAGCATTAATCCAGAAGCGGCAACCCTGCCGATTGGCTCACCGATCAGCAATACCAAAATGTATATCGTCAATGGAGATCGTCAGCTTCAGCCGATCGGTGTTCCAGGGGAGCTTTGTATCGGGGGAGCCGGCCTTTCCCGGGGGTATTTAAATCAAGATGATCTGACGAACGAGGTATTTGTAGATCATCCTTTCGCGACAGGAGAACTCATGTACAGAACAGGCGATCTCGCAAAATGGCTGCCTAACGGAACGATTGAGTATGTCGGGCGAATGGATCATCAGGTTAAAATACGCGGTTTCCGTATTGAGCTCGGTGAAATCGATGCTCAACTGGCTAAGGTTCCTTCCATCAAGCAAAGTGTTGTTGTCGTGCGGGAGGACGAAGCCGGAGAGAAGCAGCTTTGCGGATACTACGTGGCAGACAGGAGAATTGGGGCTGGCGAACTGCGGGATATTTTGTCACAGTCCCTGCCTAGGTTTATGATTCCCACGCGGTTCGTTCAACTTCATGAAATGCCGTTAAGCCCCAACGGAAAAATTGACCGCAAAGCCCTGCCAGAGCCAAGCGAGAGATCTCACTATACAGGAACGGAGTACGCTGAACCGCAAACGGAGCTGGAGCAGAAGCTGGCCACCGTATGGTCGGAGGTGCTTGAAAAAGTCAATATCGGTATCGATGACGTTTTTGTGGAGCTTGGCGGTCATTCGTTACTTGCGCTCAAGCTTGAGGTAGAATTGCAGAAACATTTTGACATCGACCATTTCGATCTCCATGAATGCAATACGATCCGTAAGATGGCAGCGTTTATCGAAGAGAAGCTGGCAGTTGTTATTGGCGGAGGGGAATACAATAATGCATAATAAGCTCCCCATTCATATGCAGCCTGCACTGTATAGCTATTTGCACCATGCGTATCCATTATCCGTTATGCCGGAGCATCCGCACTTTTTTCCCTGGCTTCATAGCCATTATATTCAATGGAGCGCGGATCCCGAGTTTTTTAATCATCTGGATGAACATATCTTTGTTAACTACTATCAGCCCATGCATACACATCATTACAATGAGTTACTTCATCTCAAAATAATTACGGCAGATCTGCTCAGCCGGATGGAGACGGGGACGGATTTGATCGCTTTTTTCAAGCGAAGTATCGATCAGGGAGACTATGTCTATTTATTTCTGGATGAATTTTATTTGCCCGGGAAGGCCATGTACAGGCGGCATCACTTTGCGCATGACACTTTATTGTTCGGTTATGATGATGAAGAGCAAGTATTTCATACGCTCGGTTTTAATCACAATTATGAGTACGGACAAACGGATATTGGATATGAGTCGTTTCTAGAAAGCTATCGACAGGCGGATCGCAGGAAAGCGTATTATACGAAGGAGATTATACTGTACAGCTTAAATAAAGATCGAACCTATGCATTTGATCCTCATCTGGTGATCGAAAGTTTGGAGGACTATGTGCTGTCCCGCAACAGTTCAGAGAGATACAGGTCGATCGCCAGTCCCAATAATCACGTGTACGGGCTTAAGGTTTACGAGGAAATCGTCAAATATTTGCGTTTGCTCCAATCCGATTCCACATTATACCGTAACATTATCCCGGTTCACCTGCTTTGGGAGCACAAAAAAATGATGGCCGACCGATTGGAGTATATGAAGCAGCACCGCTATTGGAGCCCGCCCGAAAAATTGACTGCCCAGTATCAAGAGATTGAACGAGAGGCCTTTTTGATCCGGAAACTATTTTACAAGTACGCATTCTTCTTAAAGGAAGATACGAGCTTGCTGGAAGAGGCAATGGCAAAAATCCACATGCTTGCGATTAAAGAATCGCAGGTGCTGGAGCAGGTGCTGAATGAGCTGCACGGAAAATCCAAAGTAACGTGTTCATAACGACAAGCAATGCAAAGGCGCCCAATCGGGTGCCTTTTTACGTGTATCCCGCATTTTCTGGCAATTCTATAAAAGTTTATTTTGAGTTTAGATTCGTAGAATATGATGAAAGCCGTAGAACCGAGATTATGTATTGATATTAGAAACCAAGGAGGAAAAGATGAAGTCACTATTGACATCAATTACAGATTGGGTTACGACAAAGAGAGGTATGTGGATTACGCTTGTGGTGTGGCTTGTTCTCATGATTGGTTTAAGCGCCGGACCCCAATTAAGCAACTATAAGGTGACAAATTTCCAATCGTTGCCAAACGATGCGCCATCCATCATTGCGAATGAAAAGCTGGAGCAGTACTTTCCGAATGATCAAGGGACGCCTGGTATTCTTGTATTTCATAATGATGATGGCGAAGTAAATCTTACGGCAGTAACCGAAATTATGAATGCGATTATATCGACAGATGTGGCAGGCGTTGACCAAATCGTAGATATTGCCAAATTGCCACCTCAAGCGACCGCTGCATTCATGTCTGAGGATAAATCCACGATGATTATTCCTATGACCCTAGACCCGGCTGCCGACAGCCGTCAGATTGGCGAAACTGTCGATGCTGTTGCAAGAATCGGAAACGAAGCCGCGCAAGGATTTACGGACACCACATTTCGAATAACGGGTCCTGCAGGTATTGCTGGGGATACGTTAAAGCTATTTGAACGGGCGGACATCGTGTTGCTGCTGGCGACGATCGGGATTATTTTATTGCTTCTAATCGTGATTTACCGATCCCCATTGTTGGCCCTCATTCCCTTATTGGCGACAGCGATTGTCTACCAGGTTACAAATCAGATCATTGCCTTGATGGGCTCAGGCGGGTTGGAAATTAATAACTCGACAACCTCGATTATGAGTATCCTCCTGTTCGCGGCAGTTATTGATTACTCCTTGTTCGTCTTCTCGCGCTTCCGTGAGGAGTTGAATCATTACGAAAGCAAGTACGATGCCATGAAGCATGCCATGCGTGCTACAGGCATGCCGGTATTCCTTGCAGGCGGTACAATATTTGCGGCAATGCTTGTTTTATTCTTCGCAAACTTCCGGGATTACCAAAATTTCGCGCCTATATTCGGTACCACCATGCTCATCATTATGATAGCATCGATCACGCTGGTACCTGCCATGTTTACATTGTTTGGGCGTAAAGCATTTTGGCCAAGAGTGCCTAAGTTCGGCAAAACCGGAGAAATCAAACATGGTTTCTGGGGTGCAGTAGCTAAATTTGTAGTCAACAAGCCAGGATTATCGGGTGGACTGGTTGCGATGATGATGGTCGTGACCGCACTTAATGTGTTTAACTTAAATTATGAGTTCGATATGGTCAAATCCTTTCCGAAAGATTTACCTTCTCGTGAAGGATATGAGATTGTGGAAACTCGGTTTAATAAGGGGGAGCTAGCACCTACCTCGATCTTGGTTGAAAGCGATCAGGCCCTGTCTGAAGAACAAATCGAAGCGCTTCGTACGAGACTGCTTGACGAAAACAACGTTGCTTCGGTTAGGTTGAACAGTGTATCGGAGGATCATACAGCACTAAAATACAGCATGACGCTTGACCTTAATCCTTATTCGGTAGAAGCCATAGATCTGCTCAAAGATCTGCGCGATCGCAGTGATGAGATGCTAGTCGATGCAGGGGTAACCGGAGAGATTCATTATGGCGGTATCACACCGAAGCTGGTTGATGAGCGTGAGGTAAATAACCGCGATATATGGCTGATTGTTGTTCTTGAGACGGTACTCATTCTTGGCTTGCTGTTCGTTTTGACCAAATCAATCCGAATGTCTACTTACATGATGGCAACAATTCTGATTTCATTCGTATCTGCATTAGGACTTGGTCTCTTCCTTGTCGATGTCTTCTTTGGTTATGATGCGATAAGTACGCGCGTTCCTGTCTACTCCTTTATTTTCCTAGTCGCGCTGGGCATTGATTATAACATTATTCTGGTCTCCCGATTCTTAGAGGAACGTAAATCCCGCAAGGTGAAGGAAGCGTTAGAGATTGCCATTCGCAACACGGGCGGTGTCATCTCTTCGGCCGGTATCATATTAGCAGCCACGTTCGCAGCGCTAATGACCATGCCTATTGCTGATTTGTTTGTTTTCGGGTTCATTGTAGCCATTGGAATTCTGATGGATACATTCTTAGTACGCGGAATACTATTGCCAGCTGTTATCTTATTCTTCGAGAAGGATAAGGGTAAGTAATGTGAAAAATGCAGAGACTATTTCTACGGTCTCCGCATTTTTTGGCTGAGGAGGTCTCCGATGAAGATCATTGTAATTGATGACGATAAGAACATTTTACAGCTTGTCAGCATTCATCTCACACGTGAAGGATATCAAGTGTTAAACGCGAATAACGCATCAGAAGCTTTGGATATGCTGGAGAATGAAGTACCTGACCTCGCTGTGGTTGACGTGATGATGCCTGGAATGGACGGAATTGAATTAACGAAAATCTTAAGCAAAGACTACGGCATTCCGGTTCTGCTTCTAACCGCGAAAGGCGAACTGGAAGACAAGACTAAAGGTTTCTTGGCGGGATCAGAAGATTATGTCGTGAAGCCATTCGAGCCGAAGGAGCTGCTATTCCGTATCGCTGTTATCCTAAGGAGATATGAAAAGGAATATCAGTCGGTTATTCAGGTAGGCAATGTGACCATTAGTCGTCAAACCTATGAAGTATCCACGGGTGAGCGTACTCTTGTGATGCCGTTAAAAGAATTTGAACTATTAGCCTTACTGGCTAGCCGTCCGAATCACATCATGGAACGCAGCATGATCATGGAGAAGATTTGGGGACATGATTATGAGGGGGATGATTATACCTTGAATACCCATATCAAGCGACTTCGCGAGCGTTTAACGCAATTGGGTGCAAACGTCGAAATTAGCACGACTCGCGGCGTGGGCTATCGATTAGAGGTTCAGCATTCGTGAAAACTCTGTATCGGCAATTTACCCTGATTACTGTTCTTATTATGTTATTTAGTACAGTTGTCTCTTTCTTTTTGATGAATACGTACTATCTCTTGGCCACTAAAGAATTGAGTGATAGGGAAAATATCCAGATAGCGCAGCAAATTACAAAGTACATTGAATCTACTCCAAATTTAGATATAGATCTTTATTTAAACACGCTTGGTCAGGTGGGATATCAGTTATATGTGACTAGCGAATCGGGTTATTCTCAATTTATTGGCAGCGAGTTTAAAGTAAAAACGTTACCGGAAGCTGTGAAATCATCTGTATTTAGCGGACAGATTTATAACGGAATGGAAAGCTTTCCGAATCAGACCTTCATGAGCGGAAGGTTTGCCAATGAACTCGAAAATACAGTGGGCGTGCCATTTCGCTATCAAGGTGAACTTTATGGATTATTTTTACGGCCGCATATTGATGTTCTTGTTGATGAACTTCACATTATTTTCGCGATCATGATTATAACCATGGCATTGATTAGCCTTCTGGCTATGCTTGTTACTGCTAAACAGATTATTCGGCCTATCGCGCAGCTTACGGAAGCAACCAAACAGATTTCGCTGGAGAAGTATGATCATTTGCTAAAGGTTAATCGGAAAGACGAGATCGGACAGCTTGCCGAGAGCTTCAATCAGATGACAAAGCAACTGCAGGTGAACGATCAGTCCAGGAAAGAGTTCATTAGCAATGTGTCGCATGATTTTCAATCGCCGCTTCTTAATATTCAAGGTTATGCGGATTTGTTGAAATCCCAATCGACAACGGAGGAAGAAAGAGTAACGTTCTCATCCATTATCGAGGCGGAAGCGAAACGTCTCTCGATTTTGACGAAACAGCTATTGCTTCTTACTTCATTAGATCAGTCGAATTATAGATTGGAGCGTTCATTCTTCTCGTTAGATCAACAGCTCAAAAGCTTGTCGCAAAAATATTTATGGCGCATCGAGGAAATGGGCATCGAGCTTTATTATAAAACGACTCCTGTCCATTTCTACGGAGATAAGAGCCTATTGGAGACGGTATGGGATAACTTATTAACCAATGCTTTGAAGTACAATAAACCTCATGGTTCCATCCAAATCGAGATGAAGGACTTCAATCATTGCATTACCATTCAGTTCAAAGACACCGGGATAGGCATACAGGATAGTGAGCTCCACCATTTGTTTGAGCGTTTCTACCGGGAGGATACTTCCAGAAGCAAAGAAGGTACAGGACTTGGATTGACCATCGTCAAACAAATCGTCGAATTACATGGTGGAAGTGTTCAAGTTTCAAGTAAGCTCGGGGAAGGAACCTGTTTTACGATTACATTGCCTAAAAGGAATTCTCACCTAAGCAACCCATGATCTTGGCCAAGCCTCGGGTTATGTCTCGCGGATCGAGAAGCTAGCGTTGATGAAACATAGGCATTAGTTTTATAAGACTAAAAGTGAAAATACTTATTTATGGTGAGCCGGCGGATGCCGGCTCTATTTTAGCTGCTTATAGATCCCGTATTATCCTGCCGCCAGGCTCATCTCTACGCACATAAGAATGAAGGCGCCGGCGCCGTGCAGATCGTTTTCGCTGGTGGGGCGGGCAATGTAGTGGTCATAGTCGCCGATGCCGGTCCCGATACAAATGTTGCCAATGACGACGTTGCCGTTCTCGTCGAACTTCAGTGTATCGATTACGCCTTGGTAGCCTTTCCAGGCATAGTCCATGTACTTGGCGTCCAGATACCCGAACCGGACGGCTTTAGCAATGGCATGCACAAACAGCGCCGTACAGGAGTTTTCTAGCCAATTATCCGAGCGATCTCCTTTGTCGACGACTTGATACCATAGTCCGGTGGCGGGATCCTGATAGTTTGTCAGAGCGATAAGCAGATCCTGCAGAATGGTCACGAGCTTGGCTTTATCCAGGTGATCCTCCGGCAGGTATTCGAACATCTCCAACAAAGCGACGGGATACCAGCCAATAGCGCGGCCCCAGAACTCCGGAGCACGACCCGTGACGGGATCAGCCCAATTGGCCTCTTTGGTCTCGTCCCAGCCGTGGTACAGCAGGCCGTTGTCCGGACTCTTCGTATGCTTCTCCATGAGGAGAGCCTGGAAGGTCATCATGGAGAAATATTCGCTGTCGCCGAAAGTTTTAGCGAATTGCACGGCAATCGGGCCGGCCATGTACAAGCCGTCCAGCCACATTTGATTCGGGTAATGTCCCTTGTGCCAGAATCCTCCCGACGGATTCGTCGGCCACGATTTCAACAGGGGCACTAGGGTATGCAGCGCTTTTTTGTATCGCTCGTCTCCTGTCTGTTCATAGAGGGTGAAGAGAAGTACACCGGGCTGAATGTCGTCGAGCTCGTCGGACTTAAACTTTTTGATGCTGCCGTCCTCGAGAATCTGGCTATCTACCCAACGTTTCATATAGTCATACAGCTTTTGTTCTCCGTTCTGCCGCCAGCATTTTTCCATGCCGGAGAGAAAGACGCCTTGATGATAGTGGAAGCGATCCGGCGGAAGATCCTCCGGCTCGAATTTGGCCATTAGCGCTTCGCAGGCCTTTTGCGCCCATTGTATTGGGGTCATAAGGGATGTGGATGATGGCATCGATATCCTTCCTCCTTCTTGTTTATATCTCTATTCTAGCATCGTAAAATGTACATGTTTTGCAGATTTGACCTATTTCTTCTTACTTCTTGCGGTATAATGAACAGCAGAAGGAACAATGGGTAGGAAGGAGAGCGGAGCAGTTTGGGAGATCTTTATTTCGAGAATCGCACAGGAAATTTTCTGGTGTCCCATCGGGAAGCGTTAAGTCACCATATGCCGGTCAGCCATTTTCACAGTACGTATGAAATCTACTATTTGATGTCCGGCCAGCGGAATATTTTTATTCAAGATCGAACAATAGCGATGAACGAGGGCGATGTTGTCATTATTGCGCCGAATATTCTGCATCGTACGATCAATGCAGCCCAGCCGAAGCATGAGCGGCTCATCATTAATATACACGAGCAGTATTTTTCGCCGGATAGTTCCCATAAGGAAGCGCTTCGGCCTTTGCTGGAACAGGATTATCTGATCGTGAACGGTTCTTTGCGTGACCAACTGTCGATCGGATCGCTTTCTAGGGCTATTATTCAGGAAATGAAGGAACAGGCGAGTGGTTTCGAATTGTTTGCGCAGACGCTCGCCGTGCAGTTGCTTATCATTTGTTGCAGGCACCTCAAGCAGAACGCCATGGAGGCGCTGGCCTCGCCAAGTCCCATGCACGAAAGAATATCGGAGATCGTTCGCTATATCAACGAACATTATACGGAGGAATTATCACTGCATTTGCTGGCGGACAAGTTTTATATCAGCCCCTATTATTTGAGCCGTTATTTTAAAAAAGCGACGGGTTTTACATATGTAGAGTACGTAAACAGCGTGCGGATTAAGGAAGCTAAGAAGCTGCTGGAGCACTCCTCCATGAAGGTCAATTTAATCGCCAGGAGGGTAGGCTTTGGAAGTGTGACGCATTTCGGGCGGGTGTTCAAAGAGGTTACGGGCAACGCGCCATTATATTATAGAAGAAATCTGTGAAACCAGGTTTTAAATTTTTATTTGCCTAGCTGCGAATACCTCCCTGATGATGGCTTCAAAACACAAAGAAGTAGACCGCACTGTGATAAGGATTGCGGTCTACTTCGATTCGCGTAAAAAATTCTATAGCCAATCTCTTTTTTTAAGCGGTAAGTGTAACAAGGAGTCATGTCCCAGCAAGGCTCCTTGATTATTTTAATTTAGCAATCAATAAAACCGCTTTATTCCTATGCATTGCCTAGCGATGTACCTTCTAATTCACTTCTTAAGCATAGGCCCCAAGGAACATCTCCATGTCATCCTCGACATTTGTGATGCCGCCGATGCCGAACTGCTCCACCAGCACTTTCGTTATGTTTGGAGAGAGGAAGGCAGGCAGCGTTGGCCCGAGATGAATGTTTTTGACCCCGAGATAGAGCAGGGCCAGCAGCACGATAACCGCTTTTTGCTCATACCAGGCGATATTATATGAAATCGGCAGTTCGTTGATGTCATCAAGTCCCAATATTTCTTTTAGCTTCAGCGCAATGATGGCGAGCGAATAGGAGTCGTTGCATTGGCCCGCATCGAGAACGCGCGGGATACCACCGATTTCGCCGAGATCAAGCTTATTGTATTTGTATTTTGCACAGCCCGCAGTTAGGATGACCGTGTCGCGGGGAAGCTGCTGGGCAAACTCGGTATAATAATTGCGCGACTTCATCCGGCCATCGCATCCCGCCATGACGAAGAAACGCCGAATATCCCCCGCTTTAACAGCATCCACCACATCATCGGCGATGCTCGTTACGGTGTTATGGGCAAAGCCGCCAATGATTTCTCCAGTCTCCAGCTCGGTCGGAGGCTGACACTGCTTGGCGAGGGCAATCATCTCGGAGAAATCTTTAGGTTGACCGTCTACACCCTCCGGAATATGCTGTAAGCCAGGATAGCCGGTGTTGCCCGTCGTAAAGATGCGATTCACATAGCCTGGCTTTGGCGGTACGATGCAGTTGGTCGTCATCAGGATCGGACCGTTGAAGTCTTCGAATTCACTAGCTTGCTTCCACCAGGCATTGCCGTAATTCCCGATAAAATGATCGTACTTCTTGAAGGCCGGATAGTAGTGAGCCGGCAGCATTTCGCTATGGGTATACACGTCAACGCCTGTTCCTTCGGTTTGCTGCAGCAGTTCCTCCAAATCCTTCAGGTCATGGCCGCTCACTAGGATGCCCGGGCGATTACGCACCCCGATATTGACTTTCGTTACCTCGGGATGGCCATATACGCCGGTATTCGCTTGGTCAAGCAAGGCCATGGCATCTACGCCGAATTTCCCTGTCTCCATCACGAGTGCGACCAGCTGGTCAGCAGTCAATGCATCGTCCAAAGCAGCCGCTAGCGCACGCTGCATGAACTGCTCGACTTCACGATTAGTATAATTCAGTTGATAGGCATGATACAGGTATGCAGCCATACCTTTCAGTCCATAGGTGAGCAATTCACGCAGGGAACGGATATCGGGGTCTTCTGTGGCGAGCACGCCAACCTCCTGAGCTTTGGCATCAAGTGCCGCTTCATCGTTGCTATGCCAAACCGCCGCATCCGGCAGTGTCGTCCTGCTTGCTGGATGCTGATGCTCCCAGTGCTCACGCACTTCATCGCGAAGAGCGAGCGCCTCCCGAACTTTAGCGACGAACACATCCCGGTCGAAATTGGCGTTCGTGATCGTGGCGAACAACGAATCCATAATAAAAACGGATGTCCGGCGTTCCAGCGCGTCGGGCAGTTCCGTATCGATGCTAAAGAAGGAAATTCCCTTCAAAGTAAAAATAAGCAGATCCTGCAGGTTGGCGACATCAGGCGTTTTTCCGCAAACACCTACGATTGTACAGCCGACACCTTTAGATGCCTCTTGGCACTGAAAACAAAACATGGGCATCTGCTCGTCATGATTATTGAACGGAGCTTGATCCATTGGTTTGACCTCCTAATTTATAATTGTTAATAACGGCTTGTGCAAACATGCACATTGCCAATCCATCCGAAGCATAACGCAGGAGTAAAGGCAATCGGGTGATTGGAATCACAAAATATCAATTTGATCCAAAATATCCATAATTAGAGAAAATAAAGAAGGCAGCTTCACATTGTGGAAACAGAAGTTATTAAAACATCCTATACAAAAGGGAATTTGAATTTTAGAATGGATAATAATGAATAGCAGCTATGGAATTACTGGAGGTATTGTTGTGAGAAGATGGAAGACCCTGTTCCCATGGTTTGGACGGTTACAAATCATGCACAAAATTATTTTTATTTTCCTTCCTCTAATTTTTATTCCACTTTTTATATCGGGATATCTCTCAAGCTATAATTTCAGCCAATCTACCATTCAAAATATGGAGCAAAGCGCACGGGATGAGTCAAAATTAATTGTCTCCCAATTGGATTCTATTATTAGCAATGCCGAGAATAGCGCTAACTTTATTGCTACTGACATTAATCGCATCGTCGCTAGCTCGCCGGAGCAGCGCGATTCGGTACAAGAGCTAAAGTTCAGAAGACAGCTCCAAAGTAAACTATCCACCGGCCTTATTCTGTTTCCTGATGTTGACTCTGCCATTTTCATCGACAAGAACAACCACATTCATACTTCATACTCGCGCATAAACGAGTATGAGCATCAGATATTTAATAGTGGAATGATTGAACAGGTGACTCGGATGGGAAGCTATGGAAAGAATCGCTGGTTTTCTATGGAGCAGCGTAATTTTCTGGTCAGTGACCCGGCGGTTCCAGTTCTTACTCTTGGCAAGGTCGTGATCGATGTAGATAGCGGCAATAAGCTAGGCTCTCTATTCGTCAATGTGAAGGAAACGACATTCTCTTCATTTCTAGGTACAGGGAAAAATCAGGACATTTCCAAAACTTATTTGCTGGTGGATACTGAACAGAGGATTATTTCCAGTTCGAATCCGGAATATGTTCTGGAGCCATTTGATAACTTAATGATTAAGAGGCCTTTGACGTTTTTTGGCGAACCGTATTCCGAGATTATCGATCGTGCCCAAGGGCGGGAATTCATAAGTGTATATCCTTACGACAGAATGAAATGGAGCTTAGTGAACATTAATCCGATGACTGCACTAAAAAGCATGATCAGTCATAATGTTTGGATGACCGTCGCGATTGGGATGGTTTGTTTATTGCTTGCGCTTCTAGGGATAGCTCTGTTATCCAAGATCATAGTAAATCCCCTGCTTCAGCTTGCTAAGTCGATGCGGAGAGTGAAGGAAGGGGATCTGAACGTTACCGCAGCTATTCGTACACAGGATGAGACGGGGCTGCTCGCTTCCGTATTCAACCTCATGATCGATCGAATTAAGCAGCTTATCGCCACCGTGGAGAATGAGCAGCTTCGTAAGCGGGAATACGAGCTGGCGCTTATGCATGCCCAGATCAAGCCGCATTTCCTTTACAACACCTTGGATACGATTTATGTGCTTACGGATATGGAACGAACGGAGGAGGCCAGGGACACGACCAAAGCTCTTGCGGACTTCTATCGCGTTGCTCTTAGTAAGGGCTATGAGATTATTACGCTAGAGGAAGAGGTGAAAATCGTTAATGATTATTTAACGATTATGCAGGTTCGCTATCCTCATATTTTACAATATGATATCGCTATTCCTGACGAACTTAAGGGAATCAACATTCCTAAACTGTCACTGCAGCCCCTTGCTGAAAATGCGATATACCATGGATTGAAGACAAAGGACAGCAGCGGTTTTATTCGAGTTAGTGCGCATGCGGACAGGGAGCAAGTGATTATTAAAGTGGAGGATAATGGAGTGGGAATGTCTCCACAGCTTGTATCCCAAATTACTGATTTCAAAGCGGATTCTGATAAAAGAAAATCGATCGGTATATTTAGCGTGCATGAGAGATTGAAGCTGTATTTCGGTAACATTTATGGCCTTCATATCGAGAGCAGGGAAGGCGAGGGAACGATAGTTGAACTAATCCTACCCAATAACTACAACAAAGGTGAGCATCATGTATAAGGTTATGATTGTTGACGATGAACCACTATTCAGAGACTATATGCGCAGCAAGCTCGACTGGGCTAGCCATGGATTTCATATTTGCTGCGAGGCGGCTAATGGAAGAGAAGCGCTGGAGGAAGCCAAGGAGAATCGCCCCGATCTCGCATTCATTGATATATCCATGCCTTTTATCGACGGGCTGCAATTGGCGGAACTATTAAAGCAGACGCAGCCTGATATATCCGTTGTATTTGTGACAGGGCACAGTGAGTTTGATTATGCGAGGCAGGCGATCCGGCTCGGAGCCCAAGATTATTTGCTTAAGCCGTTCAATAAGGTTGAATTTTCAACGACGCTGCAGCGTGTAAAGCGTACCTTGGATGAACTATCACGGCCTGCTATTCAGGAGAATACCATCCCGCCGAAAACGAGGAGCACTGAAGTTGTTCCTTTTGATGTTCAGGAGAGGCTAATTTTAACCTTAAGGATGAGAGAGATGGATGCAGTCCGCGAGGAGCTAAGCCGAATCTGGCATGAAATGAACAATATCGAAATTTCAAGCGTTATAGGAAGGGGCTATTTGGAGGCACTAATCAACCTTTGCCGCGCTTACATTATTGAGTCTGAACTGAGCCCAGAAGAAGTATGGGGAACCGATAGCACACTTGAACAGCAGCTACAAACGCTTCGATCCTGGGAAGAGGCCGAGCTATGGATTCTTGAGCTCTTCAGCAAAGCGGTTAACTATAGAGAATCCTTTAAGCCATCCAAATCGTATCAATTATTTACGTCAGCCAAAGCATATATTCTACAAAACTATCCGGATTCAGAGCTGACCGTCGAAGGGGTGGCGCAAGCTCTATATATAGATGCCAGCTATTTGCGCAAGGTGTTTAAGAAGGAAGCTAACATTTCAGTCGTAGATTATATTACCTACATTCGCATGAAGGAAGCGAAGGACATCCTGCTAATCAGGTCAATAAAATTATCCGCCGTGGCAGAGAAAGTAGGATATAATGACCCGAATTATTTCAGTAAATGCTTTAAAAAAAGATATGGTCTGACACCTTCCGAATTCGAGCAGCTTCATGCAAAAAAGGCGAATCCTGAATAGATTCGTCTTTTTTGTCCTGTTTATTCCTTATTGTGCTCGATTATTACATTAATCAAAGCACTAAACAATTTTATAATAAAAATACACCTTGAAAGCGTTGCCAGGAACAAGGTGGGCAACAAGCAAAATCTAGAAAAGAGGGGTACAGCATGAAAAAAGTTTGGTTCAAGTCTTTAACAGCTCTAGTAACCATCGCCATGTTATCTTTGTTGCTAGCTGCTTGCTCAGGGGGAAATTCGAATCAGAGTTCTACAAGCCCAAGCGGTAGTACAGGAGAAGAGAAGGTTAAACTCAAGGTGTATGCCCAGCATTTTGATGATGATACCTCCAAACCGTTTGACTATGCGGTAGAAGAACTGAAGAAGGAAATGCCGAATGTTGAAATTGTGCTGGATCCTGCGGTGCAGGACGGATATCAGAAGCTAAAAACCTATGCTGCTACGGGGAATATGCCGGATATATTCGAAACGGACTGGGTAACTTTGCAAACCTTTGCTAAATCCAAAAACGTTCTCTTGTTAGATGAATTTGAAGAAACAGCGGCTTTTAAGAACAAGCTGAACCCGGGGGTTGAAGGAAGATTAATTGCCCCGGACGGTCATATTTATGCTTTTCCGTTTACCGGGATCGAATTCCAAATTCTCTATTACAACAAAGAGATATTTGAAGAGGTCGGTATTGAAGTACCGATCAAGACTGTTGATCAATTAGCGGAGGCTGCTAAAAAGCTGAAGGAAAAAGGATATGTTCCACTTTCTATTTTCGCTAAAGAAAAATGGATCTCCACAGCGCTATATCAAGGTTTTGTTACGCGTGAGGAAGCTATGGGCTACGGAAAGCTGGATGAAGCCGGTGTCACCGAACTGCCTGAATCCTTCGTCACTGCAGCTCATCAACTGAGAACATTGCAGGAAGCTGGCTTATTTGATGTAAACGCTACAAATACGAACTACGATCAAGCTTCCTCTTTATTTTACACGGGTAAGGCTGGGATGTTCGTGAATGGACAATGGGAAATCTATAGCTCTCAAGAGAAGCTCGGCGATAAAGTGGATTGGATGTACTGGCCAGCGAAGGATGAAGAAACCTATGAAAAAACAAAATATGCAGTCAACGGATCTCCGTCTCCCGGCGGCTTCGCTGTATCTCAGTCGACGAAAGATCCAGAGCTGACGGTGAAGGTAGCCAGCTTTCTTGCTCAAAAGGCAGCCGAGTATAAGTACGCTCAGCTTGGCAGCCCTATCGTATCCGTAAAAGTGGATGAGGAAATCATTGCGGATATTCCGCCGATGATGCAGCGCATCGCGGATGAAGTACTTCCAAATGCTACGGATTACGCGGTCGCCTTGAACAATGTTTCGATTAGAAATGTGCTGGATGATAATACCCAAAGTATGCTGATCGACGGTTACTCCACAGAGCAGTTTATTAAAAATCTAAATTCCGTATTGGCTAAAGAGAACAAGTAAGATATAGAGACCCAGGCCATCCCCCTTGATATATATATTTAAATCAGGGGGGATTGCTCCCAGGAAAGGAGTGGGTTAAACCATGAATAGATATTTAAGCAACAAGAAGGCGGTACTCATTTTTCTGTTGCCGGCATTGCTCGCCTATACGATCGTGCTCATCTCGCCGGTACTGCAAACGATGTATCGCAGTTTTTTTGAATGGGATGGATTAGGTACGGCCGTGTTTAATGGCCTTGATAATTATAAAGAAATGTTCCAGGATCCTCTATTAATGACCTCTTTGCGAAACGGCTTTATTTTTGCAGTTGTCCTTGTCGTTTTTCAAATTGGCCTCGGAACGATTCTAGCGCTTGCTTGTGCCGATCCGCGAGTCAAATTTAGAAAAATGCTGAAAACGGCTTATTTTGTACCGGTGATCTTGTCCGTGACGGTAGTATGCCAGCTTTGGATCGCGATGTATGATCCGACAAATGGCTTGATCAATAAGCTTTTTCAGATCATGGGGATCTCCTATCAACAAAATTGGCTGACTTCGCCGACGGTATCGATTGTTGCTATTGCATTTGTTAATGCCTGGCAGTTTATGGGTTATCAATTCAGCCTCCTCTATGCAGGAGTGAAATCGATCCCCGAGCAATACTATGAGGCAGCGACGATCGACGGCTGCAGCAAATGGATGGCTCACCGTAAAGTAACGCTCCCTTTGATGAAAGAAACCTTTAAGTTCTGTTTTATCATTGCGATCACATCAGGAATCGGCGCCTTTGTACAAATGCTCATCATGACAAATGGCGGGCCAGGCACTAGCAATTATACTTTAACCTTTATGATTTACCGTTACGCCTTCCTGGAGAATAAGTATGGCTATGCCTCAGCCATATCTGTATTATTGGTTGCCATCTCGCTAGTAGCGACGATTATTATCAACAAGGTGTTTGATCGTAAAGATGATTAACATGCATCTTAGAAGGAGAGATCGTTATGCAACGGGTTAAATCATTTCTCATCCAGGTTCCTTTATGGCTGTATTTCATCATTTCTGTTTATCCACTGTTCTGGATGATTTCCTATTCGCTTAAGGACAACAATGAAATATTCGTTACCAATCCATTTGGGCTGCCGACCCAATTTCGATATGAAAACTACGTTAACGCTTGGACTCAATTTAATCTTCCGCAGTACTTTATGAACAGTGTGGTCGTTTCTACGGTGGCAACGTTGTTTATCGTCATTTTAGCGTTAATGTTCTCGTTTGCTATTGCTAGATTACGCTGGAGGTTTCGGGAAGCGGTTCGGCTCTATATGCTGGTTGGCATGTTCATGCCGCTGCAGGTGATTATGATTCCACTTGCTATTCTTGTAAAGGACTTTCATTTGGCGAATACGTATGGAGCGCTGATTATTCCTTATATCGTGATTGGATTGCCATTCTCATCGCTTATTTTCTATGGGTTTATGCGCGATATCCCTTCCGAGATTGAAGAAGCGGCATGTATGGACGGAGCGAGTGTTTATCGGCTGTTCACTAAAATTATAGTCCCCGTAGTCGTACCTGCGATCGCGACGGTGGTTATTTTTCAATTTTTAAACAACTGGAATGAGTTCATGCTGGCGAACATTCTTATTTCCGACGAATCGATGAAAACACTACCCTTGGGACTATTGTTCTTTCAGGGTCAATATAGTACGGATTGGGGAGGAATGGGGGCTGTGATGACGATTGCCAGCCTTCCAATGGTAATCATCTATCTGTTCTTTAGTGAACAGGTTGAAAGGGCGATGACCATGGGGTCTGCGGTAAAAGGATAATAGGCAGAGTTAAATTAAAAGGCCTGAACCGGAATAGCGGGTTCAGGCCTTTCTATGCCTCTTTTGCTTTATATATCCTCCTACATTTCAACTCGACTAGAATGCAGCAGGTGACTGCTGTTATCCTTGGCTTGGAGGTAGATAACTCTTGTTGCAGATGCCGGCGAACTCATTGCTGTGGTCGATGATGACGCAGATATAATCCGCCAGTTCACCCATGATGAGTTCCTTGATGCTGTCTCTGCCCAGCGCGTCCATATGGGGGAAAGTGAAAAAGAGGCGATAATCCGATCCAAACCCGTCATTTCCAGCACCTTGGGAGTAGTCCTTCAGACAGACTCCTGAGAGATTTGGCCAATAACATAATTGAACTTCCAGCTATATATGTATTCTATAAATATATGGATCAAATATAGCATATAGATAAGCGGTAGTCATAAAGAATGGAGGAGAGAAATTGAATAAATCTTATGCACTTTTGAAACAGCGGGTAGTGACAGTTTTATTGGCGATCATATTATTGTTGACACTACCAACAGGTTGGGCCTCCGCATCAGAAGGGGAAGCTGCATTGGAATGGGAGCAAAGTTACGGGGAGAATGTCTCGCTGCTTCACGTAAAGCCGATTAGGGATGGATATGCCATAGTTGGCGTGAACAAGAGCAACAACAACGTATACTTCGCGAAGACAGATTCTTTGGGTACTTTATATTGGGAGAAGAGTTTTGAAGTGCGAGGCAGCAATGGAAAAATTGTAAAATTTACAGAAGCTGTTTCTGCGCAAGATGGTGGATATTTATTAGGGGGAACCCTCGAAGACTTTCATTTTCGCTACAGAGATTTTTACCTTGCCAAAATAGACGATAACGGGTTCATCCAGTGGAACAACATGTTTTCTTCTGGAGCTTACGGGACTTTTAGAGATATCCATTTATCCAAGGAAGGTAGTTACTTATTTGCTGAATCTACAGAAAGCTTAAATACCGGTTCCTTCTCTACCAGTGTAGGCAAGTTATCCTCGGCTGGAGATATGATCTTCAGAAAGACTGTAGGTGGGGGAGGACCTGCGGCCTCTTTTTATCAAGCCAATAAAATTCACGAATTAGCCAACGGAGGTTATGTTGTCGAAGGCGATATCCAAGGTACGGTTCGTATATGGACGTTAGACGCAAATCGGGAGGTAGTTTGGACAAATACTTATAGCGGACTTACTGGAGGTGAGGTAGCTGTAAATGCTGATGACGGATATATGATTGCAGCCGCAAATGAAAATGATGAGGTTGTATTCATACAAAATGATGCCAACAATCAAGAAGAGCAGCGTCAAACGCTAGCGGTGCGAGGGAAAGTGATCTCGTTAGAAAGAACTGCTGACGGTTATTTATTCGGCACTACGCAAGGACTCTATAAGACGAACATGAACGGGGAGGTACTCTGGTTCCAAGCAGTAAGTGATTTGCAACGGGTTTTCGTCGAATCGGATGGAAGTGTGCTTGTCATCGCCAAGGAGAGGCTGCTTAAATTTGGTACAAGCGAAAATCACGAAACTCCCTCGCTCGAATATCTGAAATTCGATTCTCCAAGTTATAGTCTGGGCCTTGAACAGACGTTGGACACGGTAGTTACTGCCGTGTATGGAAATACGTCGAGAAATGTCACTTCTTTAGTTCACTTCTCTTCGGATGATGAGTCCATTGCTTCCATTGATGCTTCCGGCAGCATTACGGGTCACCGATTTGGTCAAACGCATATTCGAGCCATATGGAGCAATCAAGAAGCGGTAGCTAGGGTGTATGTATGGCCATCATCCACATCCCTGCATTTTGATTCTGATGAGTATAGTGTTAATATCGGCGAGCCGCTGGACATTGAGGTTACTTATCGGCTTGGAAACAACTTTACTCAGGTTACGCATATCAGCAGTTATAGCAGCAGTAATCCTTCCATTGCCTACGTAGATTCCGAGGGAAATATTATCGGATTGCAGCGAGGCAGGGTTACCTTGACGGTCACTTATGATGGGCTTGAAGCGACAGCCATTGTTGATGTCTATTAAGGGAAATGGACAGAACGATGAAGCGGAGTTTATTTTGGAATCAGGCTAATCCATCGCCTTGCTTTTATATACATTTCGATATATCGTCGGCGTCAAGTTCTCGAACTTCTTGAACATTTTGATGAAATAACTCGTATCGCTAAACCCGAAAGCATCGCTGATCTCGTTGATGGATAAGTCCGTTGACTCCAGAAGCTGTTTGGCCCATTCGATTTTAAGCCGGGCGACGAAGATGGTGAAATTCTCCCCGGTTTCCTTTGTAAATATGCGGCTAAAATAGCTTGGACTAATATGGCAAAGCTCAGCCATCGCCTGTAATTTGAAATTCTCGCTCTTGTGGGCGAAGATGTAGTCAAAAGCGGGCTGAAGAACCGGATTGGATGACAAGAAGGCATCGGCTGCGGATTGCTTTACTTTCGTCTCAATAAGCGCGCTGGATAGCTCATTTTGAATCGCCTGAATGTTCCGATAAGCGTGTTCCGAGGCACTCATCTTGTCCAGCGAAGCAGGAGTAGTCCCGAGTGCCATTGCCTTCTTGTATGCATCAATCGCTGTGTCTTTACGGATCGCTTCTTCTATAATATAGGTGCATAAGTGAAAGAGCATATCCGCTATCGTGGTCACTTCTTCATAGGATAAGACGGGCAGTGAATCGTAGTCCTTTTTATAGGCAGCGAATTTACTGTCCGTTTCCGCATTGGATGGCCGGGTGACTATTTGTTCGAGCGGCGGTACGTTGGTATCGCGCAGCTTCACTTGGCCTGCCATGATCGCCCCAATATATTGATTATCAATAATGATAGGAATCGCAATATCGATAATATTGAAATGGCATAAATAAATATAAGGTTTATTTAACCGGACAGCCTCTAATCCGGCACGAGCATCGCATTTTTGACAATACTGAGAGAGATAGGAATCCTGTCGCACATTTTGGCAAAAGGACTGGCAGTAACTATGCTTGGTGACAGGAACCCCTTTGTAATCGACCGTGATGATCGCCATTTTGGTCACGAGCGAAAGAGAGTCCTGCAGCTTATGCCATTTTTCCAAATCTATAATACGCCCGATATCAAACCGTGATTTTACCATGCTTGTACAGTCTCCATTAAATGATGTAGTCGTATTTGGTGTGGATTTTCCTACTATATAAGATGAACTAGTAGTTCATCATTATATAAATGGATTTATAGTAGTTAGTTTCTACGGCAAAGAAGGGAATGTAGATTTGGAGCAGCAGCGATCGTAGTAACATTATACGTACTAGCCCCACATCCATTTTAATAGTCCATCCTCTTATATATTATACTAAACTCTATACGAAATTCATGACCTCCAGGACAAAATAGTCCAATTTCACGTCCTGACAACAAAAAAATACGATATGAAATTGCTTTAAATGGGGCTTATTCTTCCGTGACTATACAGGAGCCACTGCCTAAAATAGGGGTATAATCTATTAAGGGAGGAACTTTTGATCATGAGAAGAGCCTTTATTAGTCCGGCAAAATATGTCCAAGGCGAGGATGAATTGCTTAACTTGGGTTATTATGTAAAAACGTTTGGGGATTCCGCGCTATTGATTGCCCATCCTGATGATGTGGCGCGAGTGAAAGAGAAGCTGGATGCAACTGCAACCAAGTTTAATATCACTTTTGTTGAAAGCGATTTCCAAGGGGAGTGCTCAAGACTAGAGGTCGCGCGCTTACAAGCCATTGCTAAGGAGCATCGCTGTGCCTGCACCATCGGACTCGGCGGGGGGAAGGCGATTGATACCGCGAAATGCGTAGCTGAAGGGGAGGCGCTGATCATCGTGCCGACGATTGTCGCGACGGATGCGCCGACGAGCCATTCGGCCGTACTGTATACGCCTGAGGGAGCCTTTGATGATTATGCTTATTTTAAACAAAGCCCTAGCGTGGTCATGATTGATACGACAGTGATTGCGAATGCGCCGACCCGATTTCTTATAGCCGGCATGGGGGATGCGATTTCTACTTATTTTGAGGCGAGAGCCACGGCGAGATCCTATTCGAACGTAAACGCCGGACTGCCAAACGGTGTTCGGGAAGGGATATGCGGAGATGCCAAAGGAACCAAGACAGCATTAGCCTTAGCAAAATTATGTTATGAAATGTTATTAGAAGATGGTCTGAAGGCCAAACTATCCTGTGATCGGAATGTTGTTACGCCTGCATTGGAGAACATCGTTGAGGCCAATATTTTGCTATCCGGCCTAGGATTCGAGAGCGGGGGCTTAGCGGCAGCGCATGCGATCCATAACGGATTAACTTCGCTTGAAGGGACCCATGGTTATTATCATGGAGAAAAGGTAGCTTTCAGCACGATTGCCCAATTGGTTCTTGAAAATGCAGATCAGGACGAAATCGATGAAGTTCTCTCGTTCTGTGCTTCGGTCGGCCTGCCTATTTGCCTAGCTGACTTGGGCGTAGACAGCATATCGGACGAAGAATTGCAGGAAGTTGCCAAGAAGGCTTGTATCCCAGAAGAATCGATTCATTCGATGCCATTTCCGATTACAGAGGAAGCGGTAGCAGCAGCGATTATGGTCGCAGACCAAATTGGACGTGAATTCAAAATGAACAAGGAGGCATAAGGTGAAGAAGATCATCAATCAACCCGATACGCTCGTTAGAGAAATGTGCAACGGCATAGTTTTGGCTCATCCGAGTCTAGTGTTCGATAGTAAGTACAAAATTATTTCCAAGAAAATCATCAACGAGGATAAAGTAACGCTAATCAGCGGTGGCGGAAGCGGCCACGAGCCGGCACATGCGGGGTTTGTAGGGAAGGGCATGCTGGATGTGGCGGTATGCGGCGATGTATTTGCCTCTCCTTCCCAAATCCAAGTCTATCAAGGGATACGAAACTCTGTAAGCAACAAGGGAACGCTGCTAATTATTAAAAATTACAGCGGCGACATTATGAATTTCAAGAATGCAGCTCATTTGGCGAGTGAGGATGGCATCAAGGTCGACTATGTTATCGTCGATGATGACATTGCTGTAGAGGATAGTCTTTATACGGTAGGCAAAAGAGGCGTTGCGGGAACGGTGCTCGTCCACAAAATTGCCGGGGCCGCGGCAGAGGCAGGTTTATCGCTGGGCGAAGTCAAAGAGCTGGCAGAACATGCCGTCGGCAGCATTCGCAGTATCGGCTTTGCCCTTACCTCCTGCACCGTTCCCGCGAAGGGTTCACCTACGTTTCATCTGGAAGAGCAGGAAATGGAGTATGGTGTCGGTATTCATGGCGAGCCGGGCATTCGGAGAGAGGCCGTGCTATCAGCGGATGAATTAGCCCAGCGGATGGTGACGGCCTTGCTGAGCAACCTGCATATGGACGATGACAAAGAACAAGAGGTGGCGGTGCTGATCAATGGGTTCGGCGGCACGCCGCTGCAGGAGCTTTATTTGCTGAATCATTCCGTAACGCGTGAACTAGCAGCGAAGAACAAAGGAATATATAAGGCTTTTGTCGGCAACTACATGACCAGCATCGATATGGCCGGGGCATCGGTAACAATCATGAAGCTTGACCCTACGTTGAAAAAATGGCTGGCAGAGCCTTGCAATACACCGGCATTGGTCGTTCAGGAGCCATTCGAGCCTGTAGTCTTCACGGAGGTTGTTCACAATCCGCAGAATGAGAAGGCGGATCGATCGGTATCCTACAAGAATGAGACAGATCCAGCGAGCGCCATCGTAGAGCATAACCAGCTTTCCCTGCAAAATATCATCTATCTGATCGATCAAATGAGTGAGGTCGTCATTGAGCACGAAGTACCCTTCTGCGAATTGGATGCTCATGCGGGTGACGGGGACTTTGGCATGAGTATTGCCAAGGGATTCAAGCAATTGAAGACTGAGTGGCCGGACATAGTAACGCAGAATTCAGCGGATATTGGCAGCTTTCTAGACGCTTGCTCGTTAATTATTATGGAGCATTGCGGCGGAGCTTCGGGGCCGATTTGGGGCTCTGCCTTCCGAGCGGCAAGCAAATATGCAGGAGGAAGACAAGCGCTCTCTGTGGATGAAGTTGCTGGAATGATGGCTGCCGTAGTTCAAGGTATTCAGCAAACCGGGGAAAGAACATTCGGCAGGGGGGCGGTCGTCGGCGACAAAACCCTAATCGATGCACTTGTGCCTTATGCTGAGTCCTGGAAACAGAGCGCTGGGCGTGGCGAAGATATAAAGACCGCATCGAATAAGGCGGCAGAAGCTGCTGTAGATGGAGCGAAACAAACCGAGGCCATTGTAGCCCGGATGGGTAGAGCCGGAGCGGTGGGCGAGCGCAGTATTGGTTACCCCGATGCCGGAGCCCATGCCTTGGGCGTAATATTTACAGAGCTGGCCAAAGCATTAAAATAGGAAAAGAAGCAAGCACAGCTCCGGGACACCGGAGCTGTTTGCATTTAGAGAATTCTGTCAAGATGCAGGATTTCCTCCACATCATCCATTTGGACGATCAGTAATTCAAACTCCTCCCCATGACGAGCATAAATTTGCGGGAGCAAAATTCCTAGGTTGTTCTTCTCCTCCGTCTGGCTCATTAAATCCTCCAATAAAACCGAAACGCCCCGATGGTCGCCGTAATCCTCTGCCTCAAGAGGCTCCAGGGGAGCGGGCAGAGATATGTATAATGTCTTGGACCAGTCAAGCTCGCCGGGTTCTGTCTTGATTACGAGCTGCAGCGGTCTAAAGGCTTCGTCATAAAAATCGCAATATGCTCTAATTCGCAATTCGCTTCATTCCTTTTCTGATAGCTGCTTCTCCAACTGGGAGAGTATCCGCTGGGTTTCGGCAGACCATCTTATTTCCGGCTCCGTCTCGCTCTGTCTTCTTTCGGCTTCTTGTGCAGCTGCGATCAGGCTGCCCTGCAGGACGCGGCGCTGAATTTGGTCGAGACGCTGTTCAGCGAGATCGAGCGGAATATGAAATGCATCGGCAAGATAAGGAATCGCCTCGCTTCGATGATCCGGGATTGGCAATTTTTCAAACATATAGAAAGGGACAGCCGCATACAGTACGAAATGATCCGCCTCCGACTCCTGGGCGTGCTTGAATAGGCTAGGCATATGGCGCTGATCTCCCGAGTGCCTGAGAACATGGCATAATTCATGAAAGAAAATGACCCTGGCCTTGGCGTCATCCATATGCTTGTTCAGAAATATAACCCGTTCTTCGTTATCGGAGAAGGAAGGACAGGCGGCGTATACGAGTTCTATGTCAAAAGCTTCGGCAATCCGCTCAATATCATGCTGCTCAGCATCCAGCAGGCCGCTGCTTCGATATTTAGAGTTGATCCACTGCTCTAGATAGGTCTCTTGATAATAGGAAAACAACATGGATATCACCTCTTATGGGAATGTATGTTCGGTTCAGGGGTGTAAATAAAGGTCCTGGAAGTAAGGACCCGAGTATGATCATTAAATGGGATGATGCTGCCTCCATTATATTCATTTATTGGATTGGTTGTCCAGCAGCTTCTTCTTCTGTTCCCGATAAGCCTTCAAAGCAGCTTCCATCATGGCGATTTCATCAGGAGTATATGCTTCTGGCCCGCCGTAAAAAGACATGCTTGCCTGCATTCCCTCCGTTGGTGAAGGGTCGGAAGTACGTCCCAGCAAATAATCCCCGTTCGTATCCAGCGCGTCGACGATCCTTCGCAGCGATTCGGGATCCGGCTTCCGGTCGTTCGTCTCATATCTCGACAACTGAACCGTTGTTAAGTCGGCTCGTGATGCGAGGTCTTTTTGGGTTAAGTTTTTCAGTTCTCGAAGATGCTTGATCCGATCGCCCAGTGTATGCATAGACACTCCCTCTTCTTGAATGTGCTAATAAAAAACGACATGCACAATATATATCATTGCCATACTGGTATGAAAACAAATAAAGTGTAAGTTGTTGACAATGCCATATTGGTAATATATAATGCGATTAGTGTTACCGATTCGGTAACATAAACTTTGATTAACAAGTTATATTATTCATTTTACATGGTTCAGGCTGGTAAATCAACACTAGTCATAAAGGAATGTTGCCGTACTGGTAATTTCGAAGGCGTCAAAATTATCTTCATGGAGGGATTGGCAATGGGGAAAAGACATATTAATTCATTTGGGATTTTTCATAGTTTACCGGTGGACGAAGCCGCAACTCGGTCGGCAGTCATTCAGCTTCTCGAAGAAGTGAGGCAGTATCGGCAAATCGGTTATATCCGCCAGATGGTGAATGTAACTCATAATTATGCTCCAAGATACCACGGGGCGACCCATCTCGTTTCTAAGCCGACCGAGCAGACAGCGATTCGGAACATCGACAAAGAAGCCGAGCTGCAAAGGAAGTCGGAGCTGCTGGATCAGGCCATGAACGGGCTGTCCAGTACGCAGCGGGAAGTTATTGAACGAAGTTATTTGGATGATGAACGGGAGTATGATTTCATTAGCTGCGGGGAAATGGGGATTAGCGACCGGACGTATCGGCGCATCAAAGCTAGCGCTCTCAAGCTGCTGGCGATCGCAATGAAGCTTGAAGTTTTTGCAGAACCCGAGGATAGGAGAGCAACCGTATCTGTGCATGAAGTCGGCTAAGAGTCGGCTTCTTTTGTGGGGGGAGAGAAAATTACTTTAATTAAGGGGGGAGTCCCAGCATGGCCTCATCTTCTAACATAATCCAAAATTATTATATAAAAGCTAAAGTTTTATTATATATCCACATCATTGTAAGCGCTTTATAATCTGAGTGTAGCAAAAATACCATGTTAAAAGGAGTTGTTGTTAGTGGGTAAATGGGTTAGAGCTATTGCTTTAGCAGGTGTAGTTGCACTTTTTACATCTATGATCACTCCTCTTCAAGAAACAAAGGCTGCTGGAGGCTTCGTTATGGGGGGAGACGTTTCAATGCTCCATGAAGTTGAGCAGTTAGGCGGGAAGTTCTACGATCAGGGCACTCCAAAAGATGCTCTGCAAATTTTAAGCGCTCATGGCATGAATGCTGTCCGATTGCGTCTATGGGTTGACCCGTATGACAGTTTCGGAAATCCTTATGGCGGTGGAACAAACGATCTGGCTACGACTATATCTCTTGCACAGCGAGCGAAGGCACAAGGTATGGAGGTGCTGCTGGATTTTCACTTCAGTGATTTCTGGGCAGACCCAGGGAAGCAGAACAAGCCTAAAGCTTGGCAGAGCTTAACGTACAACCAACTGCTAACCACGGTATATGACTATACGCATAGTGTAATTACGCAAATGAAAGCGGCTGGCGTGATGCCTGATATGGTTCAGGTAGGAAACGAGGCAAGCAGCGGCATCCTCTGGAATGATGGCAAGGTGGGGGGAGGCATTGATGATTTTACGAAACTCGGAGAACTGTTTACCTCTGCTATTAATGGGATTAATGCGGCCCTCAGTTCTAGTGAGAACATTGAGATTGTTCTGCATTTGGATCATGGCGGCGACAACAATTTATACACTTGGTGGTTCGATAAAATTGAAGCGGAGAACGTGGATTACGATATTATCGGCTTGACCTACTATCCGTTTTGGCATGGAACGATGGGAGAATTGGCGTATAATCTTAATGCGATCAGCAGCCGTTACAATAAGGACGTAATGATTGTGGAAACGTCGTATGGCTTTACGCTGGATGATGGTGATGGTTTAGGCAACTCTTTTTACACGGCGGAAGAAAGCATTGGGGGTTACCCGGCTACGGTAGAAGGCCAGACGGCGTATTTGCGGGATTTGAAGGAAATTGTTAGGGATGTCCCAAACAACCGAGGCCGCGGCATTTTCTGGTGGGAGCCGACATGGCTGCCTGTTGCAGGGGCTAACTGGGGGACGGATGCAGGCAAGCTGTACAACAATGATACTGGATTACTATCTAATCCTTGGGACAATCAGACCTTGTTTGATTTTAATGGAAATGTGTTGTCTACAGTTTCAGTATTTACACCAAGTGCTCCAACCAACCTTGTTGCTAATCATAGCTTTGAGGCCGATGGTTGGACAACAACACCATCTAGTTGGAATCGCTGGGCAGCCGATACGGCATCCTATAATGCTATTAAGGTTGAAGAAAACGGTATTACGGGCAGCTATAAGCTGACGCATTGGAGTGATTCTGCTTATGAGGCCTCTACGTACCAGACTGTTTCAGGATTAAGCAATGGTACCTATACTTTATCCGCTTGGGTGCTTAACAGTGGCGGACAAAATACGCTGCAGCTTTACGCTAAAAATTACGGGGGGTCAGAACGGAACGTCAATCTTCCTGTTAGCCCAACAAAGTGGGTAAAAGTAAAAATTGAAAACATCAGTGTTACAAATGGTCAAATCGAATTAGGCATTTATTCAGATGCGAATGCTGATAATTGGATGAACCTCGATAACGTCAAACTTTATAAAACAAACTAGCCATGAAGTTTGGTTGGCAGTCTTAGGCACGCCATATATCGTTCGCCTAAGACTTTTTTTTTGCTGAAGAGCCAAAATTATTATATACACCCTGAAGTTTTATTATATATCTACCTCCTTGGAAGCGTTTTATAATTTAAGTGAAGCAGAAAAAAGAGGGGGAGTTCTTATGAAGAAAGCCTGGATGTGGTCATTCATCTTCATTCTTTTAATTTCATTAACGGCGTGTGCGCCGAACAGAGAAGGACAAATAGGTGAAGGAAGCACAGGAAATAACGGAGGCAATGACACTGGACAACAGCTATCGGCAGATGACAGCGCCAAGCCGGCTAAGCTTGTAGTTTGGTCTAATGATGACAGCAACCAGCTGAAGGTAGTGGAGCAGCTCGCACAGGGTTATACGGCTGAGACAGGAATTGAAGTTGAAATCGTTCCTGTTAGCGGTTCTGAGCAGGTGCAGAAGCTCGCGTTGGCAGCTCCAGCTGGAAATGGGCCCGATTTGTTCTACCAGCCCCAAGACCGATTAGGCGATCTTGTCGTTCAAGGGCTGGCCGAACCAGTTGAGCTCTCAGGAGAGGAGAGCGGGCAGTATAGCGATGCTGCACTGCAGGCTGTTCAATATGACGGGGCGACCTATGGATTTCCGATCTCGATCGAGACTTATGCTGTTTACTACAATAAAGCTCTTCTGGAGCAAGTACCCGATTCCTTAGAGGAAATCTCGAACATATCCAGCAGCTTGACCCATGTCAGCGAAGACCGCTATGCATTTCTGATGGTTCCGGATTTTTATTATGCGATTCCATTTATTACGAATTACGGCGGATATATTTTTGGAGAGTCGGGGGGCAAATATGACGCTTCCGATCTCGGTTTGAACAATGACGGCGCCGTACAGGGAATGACAGCCTTTGGGCAATTGGTGAAGGATGCCAGCATTCCTGCAACGATGACGATTGATGTTATGGACACGCTGTTCCTGGAAGGAAAGGTCGGGATGGTCATCAACGGCTTATGGGCGATGAAAACCTATGAGGACAAGCTTGGCGATCAGCTCGGCACGGCGCAAATTCCAGCGGTTAACGGCAAGCCTGCCCCATCCTTCGTTGGGGTCAAATCATGGTTTATTTCTTCGTATTCGAAGCACCAGGACTGGGCTAAGGATCTTGCGCTTTATTTCACGAATGCGGCCAATGCGACGGTTTATTACGAGCAGACAGGGGAAATTCCGGCACATCCGGATGCCCAGCAGGCGATTACGAATGAATTGTACGCAGGCTTCGTGGCTCAGATTGAAAGCGGGGTGTCCATGCCGAACATTCCAGAGATGAGCGCGGTGTGGGAAATGGATAGTGCAATTGACTTTATCGTCAAAGGCGATGATCCGAAGGCGGTGCTCGATGAAACGGCGGAGCAAATTTCCGCGCAAATCGCAGCTTCTGGGCAGTAAGCAATTTTAACATAAGGGAGGAAGCGGGATGGAGGAATCTCAGGACATCCCACGGCATTCGACACATCGACCGTGGCTGGCGATGCTGCTGTCCATTTTGTTTGCTGGATTAGGTCAGCTTTATAATCGCAGCTATTTTAAAGCCATCATTTTTATCGTTATTGAGCTAGTCTTCATTGTAACCTTTGCTGATTTTATTGGACTAGGGTTATGGGGGATCGTCACGTTGGGGACGATTCCCAAGCTTGACCATTCAATCTTTCTGCTCGTTTACGGCATTTTATCGCTAATCATGCTGGCTATCGCAGCTCTTGTATATGGTATTAATATTCGCGACGCGAAGCGGCAGGCAGAGCAAATTCGTCTGGGGTGGAAAAGGCCGCCGTTAAGAGAGACGATCAAGCAGGCGTACATGAACAGCTTTCCTTACTTGTTGTCAGTGCCGGGATTTATATTACTTATTTTCGTTGTTATTTTTCCGCTTTTATTTGCTATTTCGTTAGCATTCACGAACTATGATCTCTATCATTCGCCGCCGCGGCAATTAGTAGATTGGGTAGGCTTTGATAATTTCGTCAATCTCGTTACCGTGCCAATCTGGAATCAATCGTTTCTTAAAGTGCTCTCATGGACGCTCGTATGGACGATCGTATCGACGACGCTGCAAATTGGACTGGGCTTGTTCCTGGCTATCCTGGTGAATGACAAGCGGATCAAGTTCAAGCGCTTGATTCGGACGATTCTGATTTTGCCGTGGGCGATCCCGAACTTCGTCACGATTATGATCTTCTCAGCGCTGTTTAACGATCAGTTTGGGGCGATTAACCGCACTATCCTGCAATGGCTGAATATCGCGCCGCTTCCGTGGCTGACGGATCCGCTGTTTACGAAGCTCGCTCTGATCAGTATTCAAGTATGGCTCGGCTTCCCGTTTTTGTTTGCCCTGTTTACAGGCGTGCTGCAAAGCATATCGCATGATGCTTATGAAGCGGCGGATGTGGACGGCGGAACAAGATGGCAGAAATTTCGTTATATTACACTGCCGCATGTCTTGTTTGCTACCGCGCCACTGCTCATTATTCAATATACGGCCAACTTTAACAACTTCAATATCATTTACTTGTTCAACGGCGGAGGGCCGGCGGTCAGGGGGCAAACGGCAGGCGGTACAGACATTCTGATCTCCTGGGTGTACAAGCTGACCTTTACAACGAACAACTATAATATGGCGGCTGCAATCTCGCTGATCATTGGCGTCATCGTCATTGTCTTTGCCTTTATTCAATTCAGGCGGACGAAGTCGTTCAAAGAGGAGCGTGATTTCGGATGAATCAGCGATGGAAATCGAAGCTGGAGGTTGCCTCCATTTATGGCGTCATTCTCGTGATGTCGCTCATTATCTTCTATCCTCTAGCCTGGGCGGTCGGTCTGTCGTTTAATTCCGGAACGAGTCTGTACTCGGCAAGCATCCTACCGCGGGAGCCTACGCTGGAGCATTACCGGTGGCTGTTTACAAGCCCGGAGAGCAGCTATGTAACCTGGTACAAAAATACGCTGATCGTCTCGACGGTCAGCAGTCTGTCGTCCATCTTCTTTACTTCGATGACAGCGTATGCTTTGTCGCGATTCCAGTTTATTGGCAGAAAAAGCGGGATGTACGCCTTTCTGCTGCTGCAGATGTTCCCTGTGATGATGGCGATGGTGGCACTATACATTTTCCTAAATTTGATCGGGCTGCTCAATTCGTTGGTAGGCTTAATCCTCATCTATGTCGGCGGGCAAATTCCATTCAACGCCTGGCTAGTCAAAGGTTACCTGGATACGATTTCGAGAGAACTGGACGACGCGGCAAAAATAGATGGAGCGGGGCCGATCCGGATTTTTATTCAAATATTGCTGCCGCTGATTACTCCGATCCTGGCGATTGTGGCGCTGACCAACTTTATGCTGCCTATCTTTGACTTTATTCTGCCATCCATCATATTGCATGACAAAAGCAAGTATACGCTTGCGGTGGGCCTATACCACTTTGTTACGGAGAAATACTCCAGCAACTTCACCGTGTTTACGGCGGGGGCAATATTGATCGCAGTGCCTATTGCGGCGATTTATCTCTTTTTACAAAAATACTTTATTTCAGGGCTTGCTGCTGGCGGTACGAAAGGCTAGCCTGCAATGACCAAAAAAGGAGCAGAGAAATTATGAACATCGACTTTATCAAAGGTGCGGATATTTCGTTTGTAGATGAGATTGAAAATGAAGGCGGCGCGTTTTATGAGCAGGGGCAGAAGCGCGATGTGCTCGATATTTTGAAGGATAGCGGCGTAAACTCGGCGCGCCTTCGCATTTGGAACAATCCGGAATTTGATTATTGCAATCCGAAGAAAACGCTGAAGATGGCGAAGCGGATCAAGGAGAAGGGAATGCACTTTTTGCTGGATTTTCATTACTCCGACTATTGGGCCGATCCGTCCAAGCAATACATGCCGAAGGCGTGGGAAAACCTAAGCTTTGAAGAACTTGCTGCCGCTGTGGAGGAATTTACGGCTACCTTTATTACCGATCTGAAAAAGCAGGGCACGCTGCCTGATATGGTGCAGGTAGGCAATGAAATTACGAACGGCATGATCTGGGGCGAAGGAAGAGTCGATGGCGAGCATAATACGCCGGAGCAGTGGGAGAAGCTGAGCAAACTCATTGCGGCAGGCATACGCGGGGTTCGCGCAGCGACGGAAGGGACGGCCCCGATCCCGGTCATGATTCATATCGACCGTGGCGGAGATAATGAAGGAAGCCGTTTCTTCTATGACAAGCTCGCTCAGTTGAACATTGAATACGATATTATCGGCCTATCTTATTATTCATGGTGGCACGGAACGCTAGAGGAGTTTACAGATAATGTTAATGATCTGGCGGTACGCTATCATAAGCCGATTGTCATTGTAGAGGTGGCCTACCCATGGACGATGACGCCCCCGGATGAGCAGCCGCTCATTTTCAACCGCGAGGATTGGATCTATCCAGGTTTTCCGGTAAGCGTTGAGGGACAGAAGAGGTGGTTAGAGGAGCTGATGCGACGGATTAAGGCTATTCCGGATGGTCTGGGCCTCGGTCTCTATTATTGGGAGCCGTGCTGGATTCCTTCCAAGCCGACTTGGTCTGTTGGACACGAGAATAACTGGTCGAACCTTACGCTGTTTGACTATAGCGGCAATAAGCTAGATTCGTTGAATGCCTTTCTTGAAAAATAGCCGCCAGCTTGCTCAAATTGCTTGCGATCATGCATAATGAGAGGTATCTAACACTTAGGTGGTGATACCTCTTGGATTGGGGAAATGATAATATTCGATACGTATTTTCTTCCATAGAACGCTCGCTCCCACTCTATCTGGAATCGATTGGCTACAGTGCGTGGGAGCGTATCTTTCAACGTCCAGAAGGCTATCCGTACTATCACTGGCTGCATACGCTTGATGGCGAAGGCTGCTTCGAGCTTTTGGGGGAATCCATTAAGCTGACCAAGGGAATGGGCGTATTGCTGACGCCGTTTACGCCACATAGCTATTATCCTACCTCAGAACGCTGGTCGACGATTTATATTACGTTTGGCGGTGCAGCGGCAGGGGCGATTATGGAAGCACTGGATATGGATACATCCACCTTTTATGCGGAGGGGGAGGATCGATCCTTTGGCAAGCTGTTTAATGACTTGTTTCGGCGAATTGCCCAGGCCGAGTCTCACTCCAACATTGAGGTTTCATCGGATCTATATAATTTTCTCATGCAGCTGCGCAAATTCGGTATGCTGAATAGCCAGCCGTCGCTTTCTCAATACTACCAAAAGCTGCAGCCCATCGTATCGTGGATGGAGCAGCATATGTCCGACAATATCGGCTTGCCGGAAATTGCCGAACATGCGAACATGAGCATAAATACATTACATGAGCTATTTCAGCAGGCGTTTGATTTAAGCCCTTATTCATATCTGATTCAGCTTCGTATCCGTGAGGCGAAGCGAATCATTTTTCACCATCCAGAGCGTGCCTTGCGCGAGGTCGCTGAGCAGACAGGCTTTAACGATGTCAGCCACTTTGTCGCTACATTCCGCAAGAAAGAAGGGATTACGCCCGGCAAATACCGCGAGCTTCATCTAACGCCTGAGGAGCAGCAAGCTCCCGGCATAGAAACGATATAGCTGTGCAGTAAAATAATATTCATGCAAGTTTAAGAGCAAGGTCGAGGTTCAAAATCCAAGGTCAAGGTCGCAGCCAAGCTGGCCTTGGCCTTTTTTAATTGTCCGGGATATGCGCTCTCCTAACTCTTCTCTATCATAGTAGATCCTTACGATTGGATCGGAGTACAGGTTCAGTCCTGCAAAAAGCTGTCCGTTGGTTGTCCGGCTAATGACCAGGGCATGTCCGTGCATTGTACTTTAGGCGTGTTAAATTTGTATTGTGGAAATGAATCGATAGAGGTTCGGAAGCCGCTGAGTGGATCAGCGGCTTTTGGCATTTCCGGAAATGCCGCGCCACAGGAGCCCGGCGGGTATTGGAAGGAGGTGATAACCATTGCAAAAAGTAGGGTCGGATGAACTGGGGATGCTGGGATGGTACGCTTTATGAGAAGTGCGGTTACAGCCCGGCTGTTGCAAGCCGTTCCAGCGCTGCAAGGTGTATTTCATTCAACGGCCGAGATCAATGCTGGTGTGGCGGAAGGGCCTTATGTCTTAGTAGTAGAGACTGGAGAGGACACAAGCCCAGCATGGTCAGGCTTCAGGCAAATTATCGAGCTCTGGCTTTATGTCTCTCGCAACAGTCCGCTTGAGCTGGATGTGCTTAGCGAGCAGATGATTTATGCGTTGGACAAGGAGCTTCTGGCCGCAGAGACGGGGGAGAGGTTCCTCTGTTTATATGAGGGAACTACAGGAGCGGATTCGCTGGACGAGCCACGGGATGCTGTGAAGCGAGGCTTGCGGTTCGCATTGATCGTTCCACAGCAGATGAGTTCGTCGGTGCAAATCAGCAGCGATCCATGGTTGGATGCCGTCCAAGATTGGACGCGACGCATACTGGGCGAGGCTTGGCGGGTCTATAACGGCAGTTGGCCGTTAGGCTATGAGGCTCCTGCTGTGATGTGGAGGATTGCCGATATGGAGGTATCTCCGCAAGGCAGGGGGGTCTATGAATTGCAAAAACAATTCACGGCCTTTATAGCCGGAATGGATGCTGATCAGGAGCATCAGGCCATTCTTACCCTGGTAGAGGGCTTGGGCCGAAGCGTTAAAATTCCTTTGCGGCCGGAGGACAAGTCGTATTTAACCATTCTTGAACCGAAGGTGAATATGAACGCGAATGGAGTAACGGAAGGACAACTATCAGTAACGTTTAGCCGGCGCATCACGGGCTCTCTTGATGGAGGTTCGCTGATGCAGTTCATTCAACACACACGAATATAAATTTGAGGTGAGAAAAGCTATGGCACAAAAAAAGCAGCCAGCTAAAGCTGTTCAAGCTACTAAAGCAGCTAAAGCGGTTAATACAGCTAGTGTAGTTAACGCAGCCAACGCTAGTGCGGCCAAGGCAACCGGGGCTGGCAAATCAACGGGTGAAGCAGCCAGAGTTGTCAAAACAACCGCAGCATCTGAGGCTGCCGAGCCAGTATATCCGCTTGATGAAATTATGCAGCAATCGGAGGTGCTGATGGGCGTAAAGCCAGAAGTGCTGGCTGGCACATTCCATCATTTGCCCGGCGACATGTCCAGCGCCAGTCTAACGGTACAGGAAGCAAAAAAGCAGGTACAACTATTTTTGAATAGGAAGGTGAAGTAATTATGGCAGCAGGAAATTGGAATTTGACGAGTCAGCCGGTATTGCCGGGGCTGTTCATGAACTTTGTAAGTGCGGCGGGAGCGGCGATCGTGCCGGGTGCCCGCGGAGTAGTAGTTGCACCCGTGAAGGCGCACTGGGGGCCAATCGGGCAGTTTGTAGAGGTGACGAGCGAGAATGCCATTAAGGAGCTGTTTTCGAATGATGAGTTCAGCGGGGCTACTGCTTATACGACGCTGTTCTTGTCCTTGCTGGGCGGAGCGAAGAAGCTGCTGGCTTACCGGATGGCGGACAGTTCGGCGGCAGCGGCCGAGATTGTGCTGAAGAACAGCGAAGCGAGCCCGGCGGACGCATTGAAGGTGAGTGCCAAATATGCGGGCGAACGCGGCAATGCTTTTAAGGTGACGATTCAGCCAAGCCTTGCTGTGCCGGACGTGAAGGAGCTCAAGCTGTATGAAGGCAATACGCTGCTTCGTACGATTACACTTGGGAATGGCGATGTGGATGCCGCTGTCGCTGCGATCAATAAGGATTCGGGAAACAAGTGGATCGTGGCAGAGAAGCTTGCCGAAGGCGTGCTTGCCGACGTGTCAGGTGTGGCTTTAGAAGGAGGAGCCAGCGGTATTTCCGGGATTACGAACGCGGATTATATCGCGGCTACGGAAGCTTTTGAGACGCAGGATTTCCATGTGCTGACGCTCGATGGGGTGACGGATGCCGCGCTTCGGACGAGCCTTGTTGCCTGGGTCAAGCGGGTTCGCAGCGAGGGCAAAGGCATTATGGCTACGCTCGGCGGGTCGATGGCGGAGGACACAGGTGCGGATGCGGTGAATAAGGCGATTGCTCGAAGCGCAGCTGCCGATTTTGAAGGAATCATCAACGTGGGTACAGGGGCTGTATTGAATGGCAAATCGTATTCCTCTGCACAGGTCGCTTCCTGGGTTGCCGGGCTGATTGCTGGACAAGCGTTGAAAGAATCTACAACGTATGCCGCGTCACCTTTTGATGACGTGACTCGCCGCTGGACGCGCTCGGAGCAGGAGCAGGCGGTGCAAAACGGCGTATTCCTGCTTGTACACGATGGTCGCCGGGTCAAGGTGCTTCGCGGGGTGAACAGCTTGATTACTTTGCAGCAGGGCCAGAACAAGGGCTGGAAGAAAATCCGTAAAGTTCGCGTCATCGATCAAATTAATGCGGATCTGCAGCGTCAGGCAGAGGATCATTATATCGGCAAAGTTAACAACACAGCGGAAGGGCGTCAGGCTTTAATTAGCGCAGGGAAGCAGTACCTGCAGACTTTGGCGGCAGAGAGCGTTATCGAAGCTACCGGTTACGATGTGACGCTGGATGCGAGGTTTTATGGGGACAGCGCGATTATGCAGCCAGAGAATGATCAAGTCTTCCTAACCTGGAGAGCGGATGACACCGATGTGATGGAGCAAATTTTCGGCACGTTCTACGTGCAATAATTTAGAGGGGGAATAAATACGATGGCACAATATTTGGATCCTAGCCGCGTCATTTTGGGGACGTTCGGACAGATTTTTATCAATGGAGTATGGCAGTCGAACTTGAATCATTTAGAGGCCAATGTCGAGGCCGATAAAAGAGAGCTCAACCTGGTGGGCACGGAATATACCGTATTTAAGCTGGGGCGCAAAAAAGGCACCGGTACAATGAGCGGCTACAAGGTCACCTCCGATATGATCGAGAGAGGCTTTCAGAAGTTCAACATCATTCAGAAGCTGGATGATCCGGAGGCGTACGGTTTTGAGTCGATCGAGCTTTTGAACTGCATGGTCGACAGAATCCAGTTGGCCAACTGGACGGCCGGCGAAGAAGTGGTGGAGGAGACGCCGTTTACTTTTGAAGGCTTTACCCTGCTTGACCCGATTCACGCACCATAATTGAATTTTGAATGGAAGGGAGAACACTAGCATGAGTAATGTAAAAGAGTGGAATGAACAGGATATCCTTGACGGTCTCTTCGAGACGGCAGCCAATCTGCCGGAAGAGACCGTTTTTATTTCGCGGCTGAGCCTGCGAATTACGCTGCGCGGTTTGACTTCCAGCAAGGTCGATTCGATCCGCGAGCGCTGCACGATCCGTAAAACGACGAAAGGCCAAGTCACGGAAAAGATCGACAGCGAGCTGTTTAATGCGACATTGATTAAAGAAGCGACCTCTTCATTGGAGGTCGTGCGAAAGCAGGACGACGGCCAGGAGCACACCGTGAAGCTGAGCGGCTGGGGAGATGAGCGCATTACGAGCCGTCTCAAGCTGTCCGGCGGAGACGAAGCGGTGCGCCGCATGCTGCTCGCCGGGGAACTTGACGCCGTAGGCGACAAGGTGCTGGAGCTGTCTGGCTTTGGGGTGGATATTGCTGACCTAAAAAACTAACGAACTCCGGCGGCATGACGACTTTGCTATTCCATATGTGGAGCAGGCATAGTCTTCGCCCCGGGGTGTTCTGGTCTCTCCCGAAGGGAGAGCGCATGCTGCTGCGGGCTTTTACGGAGATGGAGCTGGAGATGGTGCCATCTTCAGCCTCGCCGCCCGACTCCGGACGGAAGCATTCTGGATGAAGACGGATGGATTATGGCAGAAAGGAGGTAAGACGTGGCGAATCATGAACTGCGTTCATTGGATTTAGCAATAGATTCCCGGGATATTGATGCCGCGGAAAAGAAGCTGCGGAGCCTGGATCGAATACTGGAACAAACCCAGCGGCGCGCCATCGCTCTCGGCAAGACGAGAATGAGGCCGAGCATTACGCTGGAGGAGCGTTTCACGGAAACGGCTATTCGGCTGAGCGCAACGATGAAGCGGCTTAACCAGGCCGCAGCTCGCCCGGTGGCCGAGCTGATTGACCTGGCTACGCCGAAGATCGCCGAGATCAGAGGGGCGTTGCAGGAGCTGAGCCGTACCCGGTGGCGGGTCGAGGTGGAAGGAACGGCCTGGGGGGCGGTAATTGGCGACTCATTTGATGAATGGGTGGGTGCGGAAGGGCAGAGTACACTGCAGCGCATTTCGGCGACGTTAGGGGAGGCGCTTGGAAGTGGATTAAGGGGATTTATATTAGATGCGCTTGGGCTTGGTGAATCCAAAGAGGTAAGGTATGAGCGCGTCGTAGACTACTTGGAAAATAATCCGGTTGTAGAAGAATCGCTTTATGCGGAAGCTGGCCGGAAGGCTGGTGATGAGTTTTTTCAAGCGTTTCTAGGCGCCTTTGATTTAGAGCAAATTTCAGGGAAGTTATGTAATTTGAAGTGTGATAGTGGGAATACGGGAATGGGTTTTTATGGCGTAGGTGACCCAGGATTAGATCTATTCGACCCGGAGCTTTTAAATGAGTTTCGTTCAGAAGCTCTTAAAGAGTACGTTTTTGATAAAGGTGACGAATTCATTAAGAAAAACGTTGGTGAACTTCACAGTACTTTTGAAGAGAATAAAAAGTGGGATTTATCAAATAAATCATGGGTAAAGAAGGTAAAGAATGGTCCTATCGGCTGGCTAGCTAAGAATGCTTGGAAGAAAGCGCCTATTATTGGAACAATTATTGGTGCTATTGATGTTATTAGAGCCGAACCGGGCAGAGCAAGAGCCGAAGCCTTCGGTTCTCTTGTAGGCAGTACGGTATTAGGAGGGGTTGGCGGATATGTTGGCACTCTTATTGGTGGTCCAGGAATAGGCTTTCTTGGTTCAGTTGCTGGAGGAATGACTGGTGATCATTATGGCGGGAATATTGGCGGAGCCATCTTCGATTGGTTCTATAAAAAAGAATCACACCCATTTGATTCAAATTATCCTATGAGAACCCCTAAAGGTCATGCCTATTCGAGTAGTCGCGGTAAATTTGGTCAGACTACCGATATAGAACAACGAAAGCACGAGATCATTTTCGGTACTGGTAATAAGCTTTCTGGAACCCCGTTAACAGATGAGGAAATTTTGAGTAAGATCGAATATTTCAACTCATTAAAGCCGCTCCCTGTTTCTATTTCCCCCTGTCCCGAAGTAGCTGCACCTCAGCCAACCACTGAGATTACAATAAATATGCCTCCAGGCATGATTCAAATACATCAGCATCAGGAAATTGATATTGAATCCTTGACTATTCAGGTAAGTACAGCAGTAGCGGAACAATTAGGCAGAAGTATGAGAAATATGATATAGGGGGCAGCAAAAGTGGAAATCAGGTTAAGAGATGAAGCCGCAGGCACCGATTTCGTGTTCCCCGTCAACCCGGAAGAGGTGAGGATTACTCGGGGCAAAGGCTACGAGACCGTTAATATTCTATCTTACGGGGAATTTGATATCGCGACGGAAGAGAGGGTGAGAGAAATCACCTTCTCTTCTTTTTTCCCCACATGGTGGGGAGATACTGAGGCAGAGCCCGCTCCAAAGGAAGCCATGCATCGGCTGACGGAAATCATGAACAGCAAGCGGCCAGTTCGGTTGATGATCGAGAATCTGGTGAATTTGCTCGTCTTTATCACGGTGCATGACACTACGTTTAAGGGCGGTGAGCCCGACGATATTTATTTCGATCTGACGGCCCGGGCGTGGAGACAGCCTAAGATTCATACGAAAGCGGGAAGTGCTGCAGGCGGTGGGAATGCTGGCGGGAGCACAAGTCGTCCTGATTTGAAAAAAACACCGAAAACCTACACCGTCAAATCTGGCGACAGCCTCTCCAAAATCGCCAAGCTGGAGCTTGGCGACAGCTCCAAATGGTCGGCTATTTATAATCTGAACAAGAAAACGATCGGTCCTAACTCCAATTTAATCAAGCCGGGGCAAAAGCTGGTGATGCCGTCATGAGTTACGAGGTGGTTTTGGAGGATAAGCATTATTTACGGGAGCTGATTGAGAGTGTTTCCTTAACGGATTCGCTCGATCAAATCTCGTATGAGGCTCGCATAAAGCTGCGTGTGCCTCCATCCGGACTGGCCATCGCGCCGGGGCAGACGATTCGCGTAAGCGGGGTGCCCCATGGAGGGAAGGAAATGGTTTATCTTTTGAACCCCGGCGTGGTGTGGGAGTGTATTAGCAGCAATCGTGGCAGCAAGAGCCTCAGCCTCGTCGTGTACGATCGGACGATTTATCTTGCGAAATCCGAGGATGAGTATTTGTTCTCTTCGGGAGGAACGGCCAGTCAGCGGCTCAAGAAGTATGCGCAGGATTGGCAAATCAAGCTCGCTTCTATCCCGGACACAGGGAAGGCGTTGAGCAAGGCGACCTACCGCTCCCAAGTGATTTATAACATGATCGTGACAGACTTAAGGGAGACGGTGAAGCTTGGCGGGGAAGCATACATGCCGCGGATGACGCCCACAGGCCTCGAGTTGTTCAAAATCGGCAGCAACAAAACCGTATGGAAGCTTGAAGCCCTGGAAGGCATCGATCAGTACCGGACGCTGGAGGGGACGGTAACCAAAGTCAAAGTGATTGGCAGCACGGATAGCAGCAAGCCGTCAAGTTCGAGAACTAGCAACGATAAAAACAAAGCCGATCCTCCTTCGCAATTCCTGGCGGTTGAGACGGGGGAAGTAAGTAAATTCGGAACTTTGCAGCGGATCGTACAGGATGAGGATGTAAAGACTCCGGCGGATGCCAAAAAATTGGCGAAAAGCATGCTGACCGGTCTCCAGGAAACCTTCACCGTGAATGGACTCGATATTAACACCCTTCGAGCCGGGGATAAGGTAGAGCTAAATGGTATGGAGCTAATCGTCATGTCGATTTCCCATGAGCTGGGGGAGCCAGGGCGCATGTCGCTGGAATTGGGGACGTATGATCACGTGAAAAGGAGGTATTATCTCAACTATGGCTGATCCTTATAAATCGTTGGCAGCTGCGTTCCGGGAGCAGATGACGGGGTATGCCAAAGATATGCTGTCCGGCATGTCCACAGAGCTCGGGACGATAACGGCTTCGGGGCTAAAGCTCGACAACTTCAAGCATGAAATCAAAAGTTACCTTGTCGCCGACTTCCCGGTAGCCTTGGAGGTGCCGGCTTTTCATATGGTTGGAACGATGATGTCGCCCGTCGATCAGGAGGGGTATCCACTTGGAGTACCGGGCCCGCGTACTCGCTTTGAGTTTGAGGCTGCCGAGATCAAAGAGGTTCGTGCTAATTTGGCGGACGGCCTTCAGCCGGGAGATCGCGTCGTAGCGGTGAATATGAATGGCGGCCATGAAGTGGTTGTCATGTGCAGGGTGGTGAGCCAAGGTGGCTAATTTATTTCCGGAGGAAAAAGAATGGGGCTCTGGTGCAGGCGCGGCTGGGCTGGATGAGCTGGACGACGTGCTGGAGAGGCAGAACGCGGGAGAAGGGAGAGCGTTTGGGCGCAGCTGGATGTTTGATTTTGAAGCAGGAGAGTTCCTCATGACCCCTACGCGAAAAATAGTGCTTGCCGACGAGACTGCAGCATGGATTATGTGGTGCGAGAAGGCGGTGCGAACCGCAAGATATCATCATGTCATTTATTCCCGTAATTACGGTCAGGAATATGACGGCTTGATCGGCAGGGGGATGAGCCGCGGGGCGCTTGAATCGGAGATTCAACGCATGACGACGGAGGCGTTGTTGGCAGATCCGCGTACGGAGCGGGTGGATCAGTTTTCTTTTAGCTGGTCGGGGGATGCCTGCTTGTTCTCCTGCCGCGTGATGAATGCAAGGGAAGAGACGGCGGTTTTAGAAGGGAGCGTGAGTGTGTAATGGCAGGATTGCCAGTATATTTGCAAGAACAGACGGAAGAACAGATTATGCAGCGGATGCTGAACCGGGTGCCTGACGATATTGATAAATCGGAGGGCTCTTTTATTTGGGATGCGCAGGCTCCGGTGGCATTTATGCTGTCGGAGGCGGGGCTTTGGGCGAGGCAGGTGCTGGAATGGGGCTTTGCCAGTTCGTCTTACGGGCCATACCTGGATATGCGGGCGGGAGAGCATGGCGTTGTGCGGCGTGCGGCGACGGCGGCAACCGGACAGGTTCAGTTTACCGGGACGCCCAGAACGATGGTGCCTGCGGGAACGCTTGTAGCTACTCCGGCAGACGAAATTACAGGAGAAGCTTCCATTGAATATGCGACGACGGCTGCTGTAACACTGGATGACAAAGGTGTGGCATTAGCGGACATTCGTGCCGTAGAGCCGGGCCGCAATGGGACGGTGCCTGCGGGTGTGATTACGGTGATGTCTGCTTCGGTGTACGGGATATCGGCAGTAACAAACCTCGAGGAGACCCGGGGCGGTACGGATGTGGAGTCGGATGAATCATTGCTGGAGAGGTTTTTGAATCAGGTACGGAGCCAGGGGACGAGCGGCAATAAGGCTCAGTATATGAAGTGGGCCGGAGAGGTGCCGGGTGTTGGCGGCGTGCAGGTTCGTCCGTTATGGAACGGAGCGGGAACGGTCGGCATTTATTTGCTCGATACGGACAAACGCGCGGCTAATGATGATATCGTCGCTGCTGCCCAGCAGTATATCGACCCGACCCAGGATGGGCAAGGAGAAGGCACGGCCCCGGCCGGTCCAATCGTGACGGTGATGGCGGCCGAGGAAGTGCCAATCAACATCAGCGTTAAGCTGACACTGGCGGACGGCGCTACTATAACCGAGGTGAGATCGTTGATCGACAAGGGAGTACGGGCTTATTTGAAGCAGCTTGCCTTTGTTGATCCCCTCGTTCGAGTAACCCGGATTGCTTCGGTTTTGCTCGATATTCCCCCGATCATCGATTACACGATGCTAACCGTGAATGGCAGCACGGATACGAACATCCAAATTCAGCCTGGTCAGGTCGCTGTGCTGGGGACGGTGGATGTGTATGAGTAATGTAGTGATGGAACGTTCTTGGGATGACACAAGCAGGAGGCGACGATTGTTGTTGAGGATGGTGAGAGCCCATGAATTTTAATGCGATGATGAGTGCTGAAATGGGTGGTTGTCTATGAGTACTCAGATGATGACGAGTCCGAAAGGGCGTGAGCTTTTTTCGTACCTGCCGGGGTATTATGAAACTTCCCGAGTGATGCAAGGGGACATGAACGCAAAGGGCATGGAACTGGATTTGCTGTATGAGACGCTGGATGAAACGTTGGAGCAGTTTTTCGTAAAGACGGCCACTTGGGGACTGGATCGCTGGGAGCAGGAGCTGGGGATTGAAACAGACTTGGCCAAGCCGCTAGAGCAGCGGCGAGCTGTGGTGGAATCGAAGCTGCGGGGTGCCGGGCAATTCACGGGCCGATTGGTCAAAAATGTAGCCGAAGCCTACGATGGCGGCGCGGTCGATGTATCTTTTCATTCGGATGAATGGAGTTTTACGGTGAAGTTTATTGATACAATCGGCGTTCCACCGAATCTGGACGATTTGAAAGCTGTCATCGAGGAGCTTAAGCCAGCTCATCTGGCGGTAGAATTTGAGTTTAGCTATTTGTTAATTCGAGACATTCATGCCGTTATGACGCTAGGCGAATTGGAGCAGGTGCCGTTATCAAAATTTGCAGGAGGTGGTTCAGTTGGCAAGTAACACAGAACATTTGAATTTGCTGAAGAAGGATCCGGTAGCGGATGGGAATGAGTATTTTGATATTGAGACGATGCTTAATGACAATTGGGATAAGATTGACGAGGCGATGGGGGATATATCTTCTATTCCTACGAAGGCTAAGGATGCGGCAGGCGCGATCACGGAGCTTTTTCAATCTGGCGTTGACGGAAAAAACCGCTTGGAAGCCGCAGTCATCGCCAAGGAAGGCACGGTTTCCAAGCAAGGAACGGTTGCAACCTTTGCTGAACTGGACACGGGTATACGCAGCATACCTGTGGGTGTTGATACAAGCGATGGAACTGCTGTAGCCGGGGACATTATAAGTGGAAAAACCGCTTATGTGAAAGGTGTAAAAGTGACTGGTAATATCCCCGATAGAGGTGCAGGGGGAATTGTTACTCCTAGCACTGTGGATCAGACAAAAGCAGCCGGGCGATATACAAGCGCGATAACAATTAAAGGCGAACCTAATCTAGTGGCGGGTAATCTGCCGAAGGATAAGAGTTTTTTCGGGATAGTCGGCGCATTGGAGCGTATGACCACAGCGGAGAAACAGGCTATTGCTGCTGCGATAACAGGGAAGGGTGTGCCAGCTAGTGTCAATGATTCGAATACACTACTAGCCAATAAAATAAGCCAGATTAGTCTTTTTAATCGTCTTTCAGGTGAAATCTCCGTTACGGGTAAGGGATTGGATGCCATTCACATGATAAACAACATAGGTTTTAGGCCGATGTTAATTATTTTCACTTTTAGATTTTATCGCCCTACGACAGCAGGTAATGGTTTGGAAATCAATTTTGCACAAATTCCTATTATCAGACAAGTACCCGGAAATAACGGAGGTGGCAGTATTAATGCTAAGATAACAGCGTTTGGCGGGGGTACTGACACTGTGAGGGGGGCGATTCTGGCACAATTTCAGGAAAACTCTATAAGTTTCCATGTAGATTTTACGAGCGATATTCCAACGCCGCAGACATTCAGATACGAAATAATAGGGGGGTAGATTGCGACACTATAGGTAATTCCACCCTCCAAAAAGAAGTTGGTAATACTTTGTAGCGCAAAACGATTTATAATGTGTAGAAGAAATGAAACGAATTTATTAATCCAAAGATCGAGTGAAGCGATAGAATTTGCAAATACAAACGAAGCAATAATACAGTAAATTATTAAGTTTACAGGTAAGGGAGATTCAGTGAATTATAGTGCAGGTAATATAAAAGATGCTAAAGATGTCCTCGTAGTTAATTAAAGGCAGTTTATTTACAAGGATAGCAATAGTGACATCACGGTTTTAAATTGTGAATACTTGGCCAATGGATACGGAAAAATTACTAAACAGGAACAGCAGAACAGGGGACAAGAGCAGCGCCGAATAGGCGTTTTTATTTTGCCCTCGGAGCCGATCCGGGGGCTATTTTTATAGTAGAAAGTAGGGGATGGAATGGACATTGCAGCTATCGTGGGGCTTTTGGCAGTGATCAGCGGAGCTATACTAGGTTGGACTGGCCGTTCTCGTCAAGTTAGGAAGGAAGAACGGTCTGAAGGTGGAAGCGAAGGTGCGATGCGTCAAGACGTCGAGTACATCAAGCGCGGCGTCGATGATATTAGGGTGGACATGCGGATTCAAAGCCAGCGAGTGGACGGAATATCTGAGCGAGTGACACGAGTAGAGGAATCTACCAAGCAAGCGCACAAGCGGATCGACCGCTTGGAGGAATAAACTATATTAGACCGAGAAAGGAAGATTACGATGGACTGGGACGTTATCTTTGAACTTATTCATCCGATATTGTTCGGGGTCGTGGCGGCGTGTTGGGTGATTGGCTATATTCTTAAAAAGACGCCAAAAGTGCCTGATTGGAGCATCATCTACATGGTTACCGCGGTTGCTATATTATTAACGGTTTGGCTGCTCGGCTGGGGGCCGGAATCGCTCATTCAGGGCATTCTTACCGGAGCTTTTGCGGTATATGGCAATCAGTTCGTGAAGCAAGCGGTGAAAGGGGCGAATGATAATGACAACGATATGGATTGACGCAGGGCATGGAGGTAAAGATCCAGGGGCAGTTGCCAATGGATTGAAGGAAAAGGACATCACTCACCGTATATCTCTTGCCATGAAGCGGCTTATAGAATCTCAGTACTCGGAAGTGAAGGTGCTGCTCTCACGCAGTGCAGATGGAGATATGACATTAAAAGAACGTACCAACAAAGCCAATCAAGCGGGGGCTAATATCCTCATTTCCGTTCACTGCAACGCCGGGGGCGGCGCTGGAGGATTCGAGTCTTACCGTTATACTTCGGCATCTGCGGCTTCGAAATCTCTACAAGATGTGCTGCATAACGCAATTATGACGGAGCTCAAGTCCTATAACGTTACTGACAGGGGCAAGAAGACCAAAAATCTGCATATGCTAAGAGAAAGTAAAATGCCCGCGGTTCTGACAGAAAATTTATTTATGGATGTAGCTAACGATGCAAATAAGCTAAAGCAGCAAGAGGTTATTGAAGCCATCGCCAAAGGGCATGTGAACGGTACTGCCCAATTTTTGAGCTTGAAGCCTAAGGGAGGCAAACAGCCAGACACGGTCGATCCAGAAAAAACAAAGAACTGGAAAGAAAACGGCCGTGAATGGCTCATTGCAAATGCCGGGATTAGTCCAGAATGGAAGGCAACCGACTCGGTTGATGTCGGAACGCTCGGTACGATTCTTAGCAGGCTACACAAGTAAATCCTATGGGGCCAGGAAGTTTACTCTGCGTAATTGCAGCTTGGCTGCTTACTTTGCCTATTTAGTTTACACGAACTGTATTCGTTACATTTAAAAACCACCGTTTATCGGTAAAAACACAAGCTTGCTGTATTTCATACAGATAGAAATGAGCTATGAGGGCTGAATGGGCAAAGTACCGTAATCTAGATGTAGGAAATACATGCAGTCCTCAAAAATATTCTTTGTGCCCTGATACAAAATGTAGAGAATACATCTAGCGGCTATCTTCCCCCAAACGAAGAGGGTGTCATCCTCCCGTAGGAAGCGGACATCCTCTCGCAAACGAACTACCTAATTGCGGGCAAACCGCAATGATCAGTCCCAACGATCAAGCCCCAATCTATAGAAGCAAGGGGAATGGCAACCTAATTTGCCCCTGACGAGGCGCCCCTGCCTGTTTTTCATGATCAGTAGACGCTAAACAGAATATACACCACATATATGCATGCGAACAGTAGGCAGAATGCTATGATCCACAGAATTCCTTTTCCCTTGCCTCTATATTTTTCACCTAGCTTCCACATGATGATCCTCCTCCTTAATCCACTTTGTTTAAACTTTTAACAGCGCATGTATTAGACTTTACTAGATCCCCTTGCTATTCACCTTCTATTACACTGCCACCCACAACTTTCATTAACGGCCAACTCGCCATCATCATTGCCGCAACCATACCGAACCATAACCCGCCACTACTAATACTTAACATTCCCGCGAGTAAACTAAACGAACCTAATTCGAAGAAAAGAGGGGGTTTAGGTGCCTTTTTCCACTTGCTAAGAGAACGTAGGTTCGTATATAATACAAACAAATGTTCCTATCGGGAGATGATTCTGGTGAAAAAATACATGAACCAAGTGGTCGAGATCATTTACATGGATCGCAGTGGGAAAATCACGCAACGTTCGATTCATATTCATGCCATACGCAATGGGCTGCTGCGGGCAACATGCCTGCAGACAGAAGCTCCGAGAGCCTTTAGAATTGAGCAAATCCTCGCCACTCGCCCTGTAAAACAAACTTCAAGGCAACCTGTAAATCAACCGATGAAACAGTCCTTACCTTTAAAAGGAGGAAAATACCATGCTTCCTGATCTGGAACGCAAGCTGCTGCGAATTATTTATAACTACGGGTCACAGCGGCGTAGAATGCCAACGATGAAGGAACTTGAACGTACAACGGGCAGATACGAACGAGATATTGCAGCAGCTTTGCAACAGCTGGAGGTTGAAGAATATCTTCTGTGGCCTGATAAATCCACGTTGTTCAGCCTTAAGCTGCTTCATGCTCCGCAGCCTGAAGGGAGAACCGTAGGCAAGGTACGGCAGGGGCAGCGCAGCGATATTGAGTATTGGACGAATTATTGAAGGCGTTACATAGATATTTATGATGATGCAAAAAAATTTTTTTAAGAATGCCCTCAACATCTGGTCGATTACTTTGTACACAATTTTCAATTTCTAGAACAAGGATTGCTTGGCAGCATGCTGAGCAATCCTTGTTTCGTTATAGTACGCCTTCACTATATTAGGTAAATTAAACTTTGATAATCTATATTGACCTATGGAAAAATAAGGATTATAGTTAAATTACATATATAGGAATCTTCCTATTATATGGTCTTGAAGTTTTTTATTGGTGATCCTTAAGTTTTAAATATGGGCATAGGGGGTGATTGCTGCTTTGAATCCTACAACGACGATATGCGATAAACTGGAAGATTACATGGAGAGGGAGGCGATGACGCTTCATCTTTTTGCAGAGAAATCTGGAGTTAACGCAGGTACGTTAAGCGGCATTTTAAATGGCAATCGACCAATCGCAATTGGGCAGTTAGACCGCATTACGCATGCGATGGGTTTCCCTGAAGGAAGTCTGTATGAACTGTTTGTAGATGAGTGCTTTATCTCGGCTGCTCCTCATTGGCGACGCTTGCGTCCGTTCTTGCTTCGTTGTGCCGAACTGAAGAAGCTTGATTGTATACGGGAGGTCTTATCCCGGTTGCTTGAAGATCTGAAGCAGGTTACGGGGATTTTTGAAACAGCTGAATTAATGTTTGAGCAGGAATGGTATGAAGCGGCTGTTGTAATGTATGAAAGTGTAATTGAAAGTGAAAGATCGAACCATTCTGAGAGATTGGCGATCAGTTATTATAGACTATTTAAAATTGATAGCAGAGATGGATATAATAGTCTAGAATCTGCTATAAAGTTTATCCCATATCGACATAGATTGCCAGTGTCCTACACACTTGATGGGCTTATTATGTTAACGGAATTGTACTTTGTTTATAAGAAATGGGAAGAAGTCGAGAATTATGCAAATGAGATGATCGATCTAACTAGGGCTTTATATAAGAATCAACAATGGCAAGACTCTGACTTCACACCTGCACGGCCATTGGTTTATTACTACGGTAGAGGCTATTTGTACAAATCAGGTTCTTATGAATGTCGCAGAATGTTTGAAGAATCCAGAAGATGGATTGCAGAATATGCGGATCTCAGCTGGTTTGAAGGACTGGATGAAGCAGGATTGCTGGAAGTTGAACGATATAAGATGTTTGCTGAAGCAAATCTACTCTCTGTAGATATTAAGGATGGGAAACGATCTAGAATAGCTGAATATGTACAATTTTTGGGAGATAATCCAAGTGAAATTTTAGAGGGATTAATCACTTTACTTGAATCAGCAAATCGTTATAAATTTTTTGTAGATGAGCACCTGGATAAATTTGCGGATGAAATTCAATACTATAGCCGTATTAATCGAGAAAACCGGGGGAAACTAGGCGAGCTCGAAGTTCAGTACAAAGAGCCATTTCACACCTTTCGTTGCTCACTGTTTTTTCAAAAGTATGCTATTTATTGTTTTAGAAAAAGGCTATTGAAAGAAGGGGTTAGAAATACCCTACGCAGCTTCAAATATTCTATTAAAATAAATAGTAAGCCCAACATAGTTAACAGCATGGTATTGTTTGAATTTTATCGCAACTACACGACAAAGGAACAACGTAATGCTTATGTTAAATATTGTAGAGAGGTGTGGGACTATGAAGAAGAATTTAATGTGGATGACTACACTAATTCTTTACGTTAGTATACCAGGCCAACTTCTTGTTACCTTAATGACACATGGTGCAGGTAACTAGGAAAAGCTAACTTGCTTTTCAAAGTAACATTCACCCGACCAGCTTCCAAAGCTGGTCTTTATTTTATTTGTTTTTACCTAAAATTACAAAAAATGATTTTGCAAAACCAATATAGAGGTCATATTATGCAACTTATCCTAAAATATCCATAAGGTGGTGTTTTAGGTGAATAGAACAAAATCCAAATATATTAAACATAGAATAGAAGAAGAACGGCAGCGGCTCGGGCTGTTGGCTAAGCAGTATGGTTTGCAGGATATGCGCGTGCTGAAGCAGTCTATGGAGCTTGATCGGCTGATTAATCAATATAACGAAGTGAAATATGAGTATATGCGCAGGAAAGAGCCGATTGCTTAGAGCAATCGACTCTCTATCCATTAAATATAGAGATTTTTCAACGAAAAGAGGTTGCCAAGCTTTGGAGCAAGGTTCGCACGTCGTATTGATATTGGTTGATTGGTGCAATCGGCTTATCGATTCCCAGTAGTTGATAGACGGCAATTCTGGCAGATCTGACGGAATACTCCTCTGTAAAGACGACATCATCGGGAATCTCGCAGAATTGGCCGATAAAGGCCAGATTCGTTGAGCCTTCGGGGATGACCTGAGGCCGATCACCGAGTGTTCTTGGCATGAACTGCGCCGTAATATACGGCATCATGCAAGGAATGCAGTTTGCGGAGCGAATAATTTCATCCTTGTCGTTCTCGAATTTCAAATGCTGCAATAGCTCTGTCAAAATTTCCTCTCCGGTACAATCGCACATTCTCTTCTTCACATAGTCGCCTACTTGATCTGGGTACAAGCCGTAGCCCCAGAACACTTTCACATCATCAGGCTGATTGCGGAAATGGGGCTGATGCGCGAGTACAATGGACATGAACCAATTGGAATCCTTGAAGGTGACCAGAGCGCCGGTACCGGCCTTGTTGCGCGTGAAGCTCTCCATCAATTCAAAGAAGCGGGAGCCCTCGCAGGTGACGGTGAAGGATTCCCATTTGGATTCGTCGATATGGTCATCGAAGGACGAAGGGTTGCCGAGCCTACCCGGCTTCTTCGCGGCGATTCGATCCCACAGCTGCCAAGAGCTTCCCTTGCCGTTTAGCCGAGGAGGCGTTGTCATCGATCCCAAGCTGGAGCTATCTGTCATCGAACCGTTCGTCATAATAACAAGATCTTCTTCGGCCAGATCCAATACTTTCTTCTTGCCATCCTTCACATAATGCATACGGGTCACGGTGATGCCATCGCCTTCTTTGAAATCCAAATCCGTTACCGTACATTTCATTTCAAAGTCCACCCCATGCTCCTGCAAATATTGGTGCAGCGGAACAATAAGCGAATCGTATTGGTTGTAGGGGGTGCGCGTGACGCCTTCCAGCGTATGAATTCGCGGGAACTCATGCATGAAGCGGATCATGTACCTTTTGAGCTCGACTGCGCTGTGCCAAGGCTGAAAGGCGAAGGTCGTCGCCCACATAAACCAGAAATTCGTCTGGAAAAAATGAGGCCCGAACCATTCGTTAATCCGCAATCGGCCCAATTGTGCTTCCGGCGCGATGATCAGCTTAGCCATGGCGATGCGATCACCCATGTCAAATCCCATGGAGGCCACATCCTCGATTTCGCCATTCTTATTCACAAGCCTAGCCCGTGAATGCGTAGGATGCGCCGTGTCAAAGGCCACGATCTCCTCCCTTACCGATTGGCTTGGGTCATCCACAGAGGGGATGGAGCTCAGCAAATCCCACAAATTTTCATACGTTTCATCGTTCAGCATCCGGCCGCCGCGAATCACATAGCCATGCTCCTGATCTCCCGCACCGTCGTTGCTCCCTCCAAGTACTTTTAAATCCTCGATGATATGAATCTGCTGTCCAGGAAGACCGCAATCCCTAATTAGAAAAGCCGCGCCCGCCAATGAAGCAATGCCTCCTCCAATAAAATACACCTGGTTGCTGTATGCGCCCATATTGATCATCCTCGCCTTCGTAGATTTTGATGAAACCTCAGGACATGAGAGACATCTTAAATGTACGAAATTTCCTTTTTATAGAAAACCGACAGAAGGCGAGAGTTGTATCATTTTTGGACAGTTTCATGCCATTGTCTAGATTTTGGACACTTCTCATAGCGATGTAAGGCTCGTTCAAAATTACCCTCCATCAGCTCGCTTAATCGCTCGACAATCAGCGACGGCGACTCCTTCATGTCATTCTGCATCCACTGAATCACGAGTCCCGTAAAAGCAAGCGTATAGAAATTAGCGAGGAAGCCTTTGTCTTCACAGGCAACGCGCATGCCGCTGCCTACTTCATGGACGACCCCGAGCATAAGATCATAGGTGGCAGCATAGAGGTACGAATCCAGATGACTCCGTGCGAGGGAGTGGAGCGTGTTCAAACAAAAGGCCCTATTGTTCTCGATATAGGTGAAAATCGTATAAAGCCCATGCGTCCAATTATGATAGCTGCGAAATGGGGAAAGGCTATCGATGGCTTCCGTCTGATAAATCCAACCTAGCAAATCGTAAATATCTTGAAAATGGTAGTAGAACGTTTGCCGATTCACCCCGCAATGATTTACGATTTGCTTGACGGTGATTTTGCTTAAGGGAAGCTCCTGCATGGCTTGCTTCAAAGAATGGGCCAAGGCCTTCTTGGTGATAGAGGAAGTGGACAAAAGGATCACCTGCTTTATCATTTTGTTAACCATATATATCCAATCGTAGCACAAAAAACAAGCTTCACTCTTTAACAAAGAGTGAAGCTTGCCGGAATTTGCATGCGTGTCTCTAAGGCCGAAATTAATTCGTCTTGGATTTGTTGTAAATATCGAAGGCCACGGCGAGAAGGAGGACAAGTCCTTTAATGCCTTGTTGCCAGTCGACCCCAAGGCCGATGAGGGACATGCCGTTGTTCATGACACCCATGACCAGGCCGCCGATGATGGCGCCGATGACGGTGCCGATGCCGCCGGAAGCGGAAGCGCCGCCGATGAAGCAGGCTGCGATCGCATCCAGCTCAAAGTTCGTTCCCGCTTTAGGCGTTGCGGCGTTCAGGCGTGCCGCGAAGATAAGGCCGGATAGCGCCGCCATGGCCCCCATGTTGACAAAGACCCAGAAGGTCACTTTTTTCGTCTTGACTCCGGATAATTTCGCGGCTTTCTCGTTGCCGCCCAATGCGTAAATATGCCGCCCAGCAATCATCCGATTCATCACGAAGGAATAGATGACGATGAGCACAAAGAGGATAACGAGAATGTTCGGGAACCCGTTATACGTGGCCAATACGTAAGTGAATACGTTAATGACGGCGACGAGCGAGACGACTTTAGCAATGAACATCCAGATGGGGGCAATTTCAAAGTTGTATTTGATCTGCGTCTTGCGATCCTTCCATTCCTGCCAAATGACAAGCAGAGTAAGAATGACACCGAGCACGATCGTCAGGATGTGAATGTTTGCGCCCCCGAACCAGTCCGGAAGAAATCCGGAGCTGATCTTCTGGAAGGACTTCGGAAACGGCGAGATAGACTGGCCGCCCAGAATGATCATGGTCAGTCCCCGGAACAGCAGCATGCCGGCTAGGGTAACGATAAAGGCGGGAATCCTCACATAAGCGATCCAGAAGCCCTGCCATGCTCCGATCAGCGCACCGACTCCAAGCGAAATGATGACTGCAAGAAAGGGAGGGAGCTGCATGTCGACCATCATGATGGCTGCCAGCGCCCCGATAAAGGCCGCGATGGAGCCGACCGATAGGTCGATGTGTCCCGTAATAATGACGAGCACCATTCCGATCGCTAACACAAGAATATAACTATTTTGCAAAATCAAGTTCGTAACATTAAGCGGCTTCAGTAGAATGCCGTCGGTTAGGATTTGAAATAACACCGTAATGAAGACTAATGCGATAATCATGCCGTACTGGCGGATATTTTTTTTGAAAAGCTCGCTAATCATTTGCATCTCCTTACCCCCTGCCTCGAGTCATGGATTTCATCAGTACTTCCTGGGTGGCGTCCTCCCGGTTGACCTCGCCAGTAATGCGCCCTTCGCTCATGACATAGATGCGGTCGCACATGCCGAGAAGCTCCGGGAGCTCCGAGGAAATGAACAGGATGCCTTTCCCTTCGTCTGCCAGTTGATTGACGATCGAGTAAATTTCGTATTTGGCGCCGACATCAATGCCGCGGGTAGGTTCGTCCAGAATAAGAATTTCGGGCTGCGCATAGATCCATTTGCTTAGCACGACCTTTTGCTGATTGCCTCCGCTTAAATTAACTGTTTTTTGCAGAATGCTCGGCGTCTTGATCTTTAATTTCTCGCGGTAATCCTCCGCTACGAGCACTTCTTCGTTCTCATTGATCACGCCGCGGCGGGACAGCTTGCCCAGGTTGGCGAGTGAAATATTCCGCTTGATATCGTCGATTAACACGAGTCCGTAATCTTTGCGGTCTTCGGTCACATAGGCGATGCCATGCTGAATGGCGGTGCTGATATCGTTCAGCCGGATCTCCTTGCCGTGCAGCAGCAGCTTACCCTGGATGTTTTTTCCGTAGGATTTGCCGAAGATGCTCATCGCCAGTTCTGTCCTTCCGGCTCCCATGAGACCGGCCACGCCGACAATTTCGCCGCGTTGGATATGGATATTGATGTTGTCCAGCATTTTGCGGCCTTCCTGCTCGGGATGATCGACCTGCCAGTCCTGTACCTCGAAAATCTTCTCCCCAATGTTCGGAACTCGCTCCGGATAGCGATGCGTCAAATCCCGGCCGACCATGCCTTTGATGATCACATCCTCCGTCACCTGATCCTCGTGCATATCCAGCGTCTGAATCGTCTTCCCATCCCGCAAAATCGTGATCGAATCGGCGACCTTCTCGATTTCATTCAGCTTATGGGAAATAATGATCGAGGAGATCCCCTGCTTCTTCAGCTCCAGGATCAGATTAAGCAGATTCTCGCTGTCATCCTCGTTAAGCGCGGCCGTCGGCTCATCGAGGATGAGCAGCTTGACCTTCTTGGAGAGTGCCTTGGCGATTTCTACGAGCTGCTGCTTTCCTACCCCGATGCTAATGACATGGGTGTTAGGGGATTCCTTTAGCCCGACAGTTGCAAGCAGTTCTCTCGTTTTGACCGTTGTTTCGTTCCAGTTGATGATGCCGCGCTTCGTTTGCTCATTGCCGAGAAAAATATTTTCTGCAATCGATAGATAGGGGATCAAAGCCAGCTCCTGGTGAATAATGACGATGCCCAGGCTTTCGCTCTGCTTAATATCCTTGAATTCGCAAACCTCGCCTTTGAATAAAATATCTCCTTCATACGAGCCATGCGGATAGACACCGCTCAGCACCTTCATCAGCGTGGATTTGCCGGCGCCATTTTCCCCGCAAAGGGCATGTATTTCGCCTTCTTTGACCTTTAAATTCACATTCTCCAGTGCTTTGACGCCTGGAAATGTCTTCGTAATTCCTCTCATCTCCAAAATGAAGTCACTCACTGTCCTCACCAAGCCTTTCGTCTCCATTCGAGTACAAAGGATAGCGGAGGCCGGGTAGGCCACCGCTGTATTTATGGGCAAGCTGTTTACGGGAACCGCATCAAGCTTGAAGAGCTCATGCAGACTGCATGACAGCGGCAGCAGCTTCCCAGCCCATGGAACTCCCGCTGCATGACAGCGGCCGCAGTTTCCCGGCGCATGGAACTCCCGCTGCATGACAGCGGATGACCGCATGCACTCGCCCAAGTCACGCCATTTACAGTCCCAGATCCTCTTTCGTGTAGTAACCGGTCTCGACCAGCTGTTGTTCCACGTTGTCCTTGTCTACCGATTTTGGCTCCAGCAGATAGGAAGGCACGACTTTGACTCCGTTGTCGTAGGTTTCAGTATCGTTCACTTCCGCTTCCGTGCCTTCGAGAACGCTGAGAGCCATGCCGACGGCTTTTTTCGCCAACTCGCGCGTATCCTTGAACACCGTTTGCGTCTGTTCGCCTGCTAGAATCGACTTAATCGAAGCGAGCTCCGCATCCTGCCCGGTTACGATCGGCATAGGCTTATTGCCGGAACCGTAGCCGACGCCTTTCAAGGATGAGAGAATACCGATACTGATTCCGTCATAAGGAGATAGAACCGCATCCACGTTCTCAGTTGCATAGTGAGCGCTCAAGAGGTTATCCATACGCGCTTGCGCTGTTGCGCCGTCCCAGCGGAGGGTGGCGATTTGCTCCATTTTCATTTGGTTGCTGCGGACGACCAGCTTGCCTGAATCGATGTAAGGCTGCAGAATGGACATCGCGCCGTTGTAGAAGAAATATGCATTGTTGTCATCCGGCGAGCCGCCGAACAGCTCGATATTGAATGGGCCTTGGCCATCTTTCAGTCCAAGCTTCTCTTCAATGTAAGAGGCCTGCTGTACACCGACCTGGAAGTTGTCGAACGTTGCATAGTAGTCCACATATTCGCTGTTCATGATGAGGCGGTCATAAGCGATGACCTTGATGTCTTGATCGTGCGCTTTTTGCAGCACCTCGGTAATCGCGGAGCCGTCGATGGAAGCGATGACGAGAACGTCCACGCCTTTGGTAATCATGTTCTCGATTTGGGACACCTGGTTCTCTACAACGTCTTCGCCGTACTGCAGGTCGGTGCCGTACCCGTGACTCTGGAATTCCTTCACCATATTGTTGCCGTCATTGACCCAGCGTTCCGACGACTTCGTCGGCATCGCAATTCCGACTGTGCCTTTCTCGCCTTTCGTCGAGCCGCCGCTGCTGTTATCCTTGCTTGCGCAAGCGGATAAAGATAATGCCAAGACGAACGTTAGCAGCAGTAATGTCGCTTTTTTCATAATCGCTTACCCCCTGTGTATAAATTATTTTTACATTTGGATACGCTTTCACGAGACAGTATATCAAGGGGGAGCTATGTTCGTATTTACAATAAAGCTACTCTTTTTATAAAAATCAAACTTATTTGTGATGAAGCATTTTATGGTGAATCTTTATTGGGTTCTAATTATTTGATAATATGGATAAGTGTTAATATTTTATAAAAATGGAGGTTATTGAATGAGCAGCTTCGAACTTCCCGTCTGTATACCGCAAGTGTATGGCTTTCTGCATCATGCACACAAGCTATCTATTATCCTCAAAGATGATACCTATTTACCTTGGTTTTACAGCAGCTATCTGCAGCTTTATACAGCAGAGCATTCGGGTGAATTCAAACTGGATTTTTACTCGTTTGACGGTAAATATCCTCGTCATCCTGGCATTAATACTAACTGGTTCGAGCGAGAATTATTTGTAGGATTGGGCCAAACACTTTTACCGTTCATTATTGGCTGTATCAACAATGGCCGTTATGTAGAAATTTTGATGGATGAATATTATATATCTTGTAAGCCGGCTTATAAGGATTGGCATTTCCCTCATCAGAGCTTGATTTATGGCTATAATGAAGAGAGAGGGATACTCCAGGTTTTGGGTTTTTCCCGAACGGGCGATTATGGCAAAATTGAAATGTCTTTTAGTGAGGTAGAAGAAGCTTTCTACAAATCAAGTGTTGCAGGAATCGGTTTTTTTGAGTGTGACACACATTTAGACTACTCAAATACGAACCCTGAATTAAATCTGACGATTATTAAGACTTATATAGAAGATTTCTTGAATTCGACCAATTCCTTTTTGACCTATACACCAGAAGGTGCTGCATACGGTTTTGAAACGTATAGCGTCCTATGCGATCGATTTAAGGAAGAAGAATCTTTAAGGGACGACATTAGACCGATACATATTATTCTTGAACATAAAAAATGCATGGTAAATAGATTGCAATATTTGCATGAGAAGGGGCAGCTAGCAGAAGCAAACACTATATTGGAGGGATATGGCGGGCTGGTGAAAGAAATCAATCAGCTAAAGCTAATGCAGATCAAATACTATTTTACTCGGGATCGAAAGTTAATAGATCGGGTGACAGAAGGGCTTCTGGGCATCATCAAAAATGAAGAAAAGCTGTTAGAGACTTTGCTGAAAAAACTGGATCAATATGAATTTAAGAGATCACCCTAGCACAGCATAATTATATGAAGCTAATCCTTTCCAAGGATTAGCTTTTTTTGACAAATGCGAGGAATATATAAGGATAAAAGGCTAATATTAACAAAATATTATAGAAAGACATATGGAATTATGTTAGTATATAAACAGTCATTCGACAATTAATCCTTATTATTACATAAACAACCCTTTATTTACAAAGGGAAACTAAAGTCATGCTGAGGAAGTTGCAAACGATTGCGCTGCTGCTGGACGTACAATCAAATGATTGGAGGTTAATGAATGATGGATGATATTCTGTCGCAAATTCTTGATATTTTGAAAGAAGTAATACAGGAGGAGAGCTCTTCTTTAAATAGCAACACGGAGTTGAAGGATGTCATTAATTCGCTATCTGCAATAGCAGTAATTGTTAAGATTGAGAGCATATTTAATATAGAAATATCGGATGAAGAACTTGATTTTCACAATTTTCATACTCCTGCCGATCTTGCAGAATATGTAGCCAAAGAGAAGATGAAAGCAGTAGAGAGCTATGATTAGCGGGCACCCAGGGTTTATTTAAAGCTGCGAATTTAGGTATAGTAGCAATTTATTATTTATTATAAGAATAAATTCTATAAATCGCAGAAAGAAGAGGGACATGGATAAATTGGAAACAAAAGATTATTTGTCATTGGCTGAGGCGCAAAAAAGGATATGGTATACACAAATGCTGTATCCAAGCTCTACTATGTTTAATATAGGCGGTATTGTGACGATCCACGGGGAAGTAGATACCAGAGCCTTGAAGGAAGCGATTTGTGCTTATATCCGCAATAATGATGCATTTCAAATTCGCATTACCATGGTGAATAATACGCCCAAGCAGTATTTTAGTCAGGATCAGGAAGTGGTTGTGGGTTATCGTGACTTTTCTGGCTGTGAAGATACGAAACAGTTTCAAAGATGGTATGAGGACAAAGCTGCGACTCCGTTTTCTATGGAAAATGAGCCTTTATACGAGTTTGTAGTTTTTAAAATGAGCGATCAAAAGTATGGTTACTTTATAAAGGTTCATCATATCATTGGAGACGGATGGTCCATGAAAATCATGACGAATGAAATTAGCTCGCTTTATGAGTCAATGAAAAGGGGGGGGCTAGTCTTCCCCGAAAGGCCGGCCATGCAGTATAGAGACTGCATTGTTAACGATCTGGCCTATATATATTCTGATAAATATGAATGTGATAAGGCTTACTGGAATAAACAATTTGAGTCCCTGCCGGATATCGTTCCACCAGCCAGTGAACAGATGGACGGATGCAGACAAACGTTTTATTTTCAATCGAGCGAATCCAATAAAATCGACCATTATTGCAAGACAAATAATATTTCTCAAAATGCTTTTTTTGTATCTTTGTATCTGCTATACGCGTATAAAATGACGGACATTGAGGATATTGTTATCGGAACGCCTGTTTTGGGCAGGTCGGGAAAAGCAGAACGCAATATTTTTGGGATGTTTGTGAATGCGCTTCCTTTTCGCTTTCGGGTAGATGATTCAGCTCTTCTTTTTCAATTGATGAGAGAGATCGATACGCAGCTGAGACGGAATTACAAACATCAAAAATATCCTTTTAATCATCTGCTGAAAGATTTGGCCGGCGCTCAGAATCATGGCAATTACCTGTACAATGTGTGTGTTAATTATTACGGAACAACGCTTTGTAATACAATGGATGGTTTGTCAGTTTATAATCATGAATTTTATAACGGGCAGCAGGAGTATTCCATGCAGATCGTTATTCGAAAATGGCACGATGATGCAGGGTTTCAACTGGATATAGATTATAAAACAGAAGAATATACAGCCTGGCAGGTGCAGCAATTATTTGTGCGAATGGAACGATTGGCAAAATGGGTAGTAGAACATGAACAGCTGTATGTTTCCGATCTATGCCTATTAACCGACAAAGAACTAGAGATTTTTGTTAAACAATACAATCAAACTGATTGCGACGATTCTGCTGATACGACTGTGGTGGATTTATTTAAAGAGTCGGTACTACGTAATCCTCATAAAATTGCAGTTAGTATGGAGCAGATTGCTTTAACATATCGACAATTGGATGAGAAATCTGATGCTCTAGCTGCATTTCTTTCTAGCAAAGGGATGAAGAATAGCTGTGTTGTCCCTCTAGTGGTGACTCACTCCCCGGAAACTGTAATTGCAATATTGGGAGTTCTAAAGATTGGAGCAGCTTATTTACCGATAGATCCAGAGTACCCGGTAGAACGCATCTCCTACATGTTGAAGGATAGCGGCGCAGAACTCGTGCTTAGCAATATTGCAGAGCTGAATACCGGAGACTATAAAGGAGAAGTAATCAATCTGAATGAAGCTTCTCTTTATAGCCAAGTACAGAATTGGAAATATCATTGCAAAGCTAAGGATCTGGCTTACATCATCTATACTTCGGGATCTACAGGGAAGCCTAAAGGGGTCATGATCGACCATCAAAATTTGACTCATTATGCTACATGGGCTAGAAAAGAGTATGTTACTGAAGAAACAGAGGTCTTTCCTCTCTATTCGTCTTTGGCCTTTGATCTAACGGTTACGTCAATTTTCACACCGCTGATTTCAGGCGGAACGATTAGAGTATACAAGGATAATGCAGATGAGTACATTTTGAAACGGATTGTACAAGATGGTTTCTGTACTCTATTGAAGCTAACTCCGGCTCATATGCGAATTTTAAAGGATTATGATAATTCTCGGTCTACCATTCGTAAACTGATCGTGGGAGGAGAGCAGCTTAACGTAGATATCGCAAGCTCGGTCTATGAAAGCTTTTCAGGAAATATCGAAATATTCAATGAATACGGTCCGACGGAGGCAACAGTAGGCTGTATGATCTATCGTTATAAAAACACCTCGAACAAGACTGGAAACGTTCCCATTGGCAGGCCTGCCGATAATATGCGTATTTACATTTTGGATCGTAATATGATGCCAAGGCCCCCGGGGGAAGTGGGAGAACTGTATATTTCGGGAGCTGGCGTAGCCCGAGGATATTTAAATAATCCAGAGCTGACCAGTGAACGCTTTTTAACTCATATGGAGCTTGATCATCAGAGGTTGTATAAAACAGGAGATCTGGCTAAATTTATTGCTCCCGATTGTATCGAATATATCGGGCGGAAGGACTTTCAGCTTAAGTTAAACGGTTACCGGATCGAGCTAAATGAAATTGAATACCATCTACGCTCTTATGAAGGAGTTATAGATGCCGTTGCTACGGATTATAAAAATAAGAATACTCACTATCTTTGCGCTTATTATGTGGCAGAGAAAGTTATGGACGAGACGAAACTCAAGCAGCATCTTGCCCAGAAATTACCCGCGTATATGATACCACAAGTTTATATTCACCTTAAGGAAATACCGCTCAATATTAATAGAAAAGTAGATAAGACATTGCTGCCTTCACCCCTAATACATATACAAACAGATAGTATTGACAGGCCTACAGGGGATAAAGAAGCCATATTGCTGTCCGTTGCATCCGAAATGATCGGAAGACAGCTTGATGATTTAGGTCTTAATTATTTTCAGGCTGGCGGGGACTCTATTATTGCAATATTAATGTCATCCCGTCTCAAAGATAAGGGATATGAATTAAAGGCCAAGGATATATTGTCCAAGCCGGTGTTCGGTGAGATGGTCTTGTACATGTCCCAGGTAGCAAAGGAGGAAATCCCGCAGCATTCATGTGAAGGGTTCATCCCGCTAACTCCAATAATCAATTGGTTTATGGAGCAAAATTTAAGATTTCCCGGTAAGTACTGCCAACGGGTTCAAATTGTTCTTTCACCTGAATTCACAGTAGATGCATTAGAGATGATATTGCAGAGGCTAGTGAAGCATCACGATACATTACGTGCCAACTGGTCCAAGAGAGAAAACAGGTTGTTCTATAATCCTCTTCATCAGAACAGCTCTGTCAAGATTCAAGTTTTGGATCAAGCGGATCGTACATCAACAAAGGATTTACAGCTGGACGAAGACCTTCTTGTCTATACATCCCTTCATATGGGAGGGGAACGGAATATTTGGGAAATTACAATTCATCATTTCGTTGTTGATGGTGTGTCTTGGAGAATTATGCTTGAGGATTTGGATACTATGCTTCAGCAGCTAAGAGCAGGTCAACCATTGAAGCTGCCTAACAAGACACATTCTTATCAAGCGTGGGCGAAGGCTACTGAGGCTGCTTCAGATCAGTTCGACAACGAATACGAATATTGGAAAAACGCTCTGGCCTCATCCTTTTCTTATCCAATAGTTAATCCAGACTACCCCAAGGATGATATAGCAGCAGCAACCTTTCAACTAGATAGAATGTTAACGGAAAGCTTGTTATCTCATGCGAATAGATCGTTTCATACAAGACCGGATGAGTTATTAATTGCCGCTTTATTGATAGCATTACAAGAAAGTACCGAACAAACGGATCTTCTAATCGAGCTTGAAAATCACGGAAGAGGAGCAGTTGCGGAGCAATTGGATATCTCACGTTCGGTCGGCTGGTTCACTGCCTTGTATCCGTTCCGAGTCATCCTGGAACAAGAGTCGCTCTCCGAACAGATTAAAGCAATAAAAGAAGCTTTACGGAGTGTCCCGAATAATGGGATAGGCTACGGCTGGTGCAGGAGCCTTAACCGTCGCTGGCAATATGAGAAGCCTAGAATCAGATTTAATTATTTGGGGAAATTCCAGTCGGAATACAATTCTTTTAATGTGCTGCCATGTCTATTCGACCCAAAATCCAACCCAAATCATACAGCCCTTCTGCAGATAGACTGTCTTATTATTGATCAGCAATTAAATATTGCGGTCAGCGGAAGTAAGCGCAATGTACAACAGGATACAACAAGAGCATTTCTGCAAATATTTGAACAAACCATCAAGCAGGTCATTGCTTTTTGCAGTAATAGCGAGAAGGTGGAATACACTCCGTCTGATTTTGATGGCGTACAGCTTTCACAGAAGGAACTGGACAATTTATTAAGTTAAGCTAACGATTTGAATTCCGCACTAGGGGAAAGGAAGTAGATTTGCGTGATAAATGCTCAATCGGTTGAGGATATTTACGCTCTTTCACCTGTTCAGGAGGGCCTACTGTTCCATTACTTGAAAGACGAAGGCAGTATGTACAATATCCAGCTCGTCATATGTCTTGATGGTAGTTTAAATGTACAGCTCGTAAAAAAATGCTGGGGAATTATGGTGAGAAAGCATGCAACATTAAGAAGCGTGTATAACTGGGATAAAACTAGTAAAAATTTACAGATTGTTTTGAATGAATATGAACCGGAATTTGCATGCATAGCACTGCCTGACCAGCAATCAGGTGCTGGCTCACTTGAGGAATATTTGCGGATAGATCGGAGCAAGAGGTTTGATCTACGGCGTCCGCCATATAGATTGGCAATTGTAAAGGACGAAAATCATCGAGAATATTTTATAATCACAAACCATCATATTCTATTTGATGGCTGGAGCAGCAGCATATTAATGAGGGACTTTATTTCCATTTATTCTAGATTGTATAGAGGAGAGGGAATTGAGCCCCCAGCGAAGCACAATATATACAAACATTTTGTGCAATTTTGCCTTTATTCGGATGATCGAGATGCCAGCGCATTTTGGAGCCGTCATTTGGATGGATATGATTATTTTATTCCTAAAAATAGTAACGATCATCATCGCTTTGAAGAGCAGCGCCTTATTCTACCGCAGCAACAGATCCATGATTTCTTAAAGCAAGAAGGCTTGACGCTGGCTGCTCTCCTATATGGGGTTTGGGGAATCGTACAGCAGAAGCTTCATAGGCGTAAGGATATATTGATCGGCACGACCGTATCCGGACGCAATGCTCCGATTTCCGGTATCGAGGATCTGGTCGGTTTGTGTATAAACACAGTTCCATTACGAATAAAAGCAGCCTCGGATTTAACGGTGAAATCCTTGCTGCAGAAGGTGATGAGTGATCTTGCCGAGCGAATGCCATATGAGAGCAATTCACTGACCAGCATTATGGAGGCAGGAGAATGCAGCGGAAATTATACTCTGTTTGATTCCATTGTGGTTGTTGAAAACTATCCTGTCATGGTCAGTGAGGCCCAGGGATTCCCTCCATTCGATTACTATACCTGCGAGACAAATAACTATGAACTGACCTTAGGTGTCGAACAGACCAGGCAAAACGAACTCGTGCTTATTTTAAGTTACAACAATGCGAAATATTCATCCGACCAAGCGAACACTTTGGGAGAGGTTTTTCTAGCAGTTCTATCACAGATGCTTGGAAATGCAGAGCAAAAGATTAGTAGTATCTCTATGATGACAAAGACTCAGGAATCCGCAATCCTGCAGAAATATGGTGCCGATGGAAGACATGAACCGGAAACCGTTGAGGGCTTTTTCGTTGAGGCTGCAAGTGCTTTTCCTGATAAAATAGCTGTCTCTTGCGGTGAGCATAGTCTGACCTATGACCAATTAAATAAAAAATCTAATCAATTGGCAAGGGTGTTAATAAAACGGGGAATTAAAGAAAACAGCATTGTAGCAGTATTGTTTTCACGATCCGTTGAATTAGTTGTCGCTATTGTGGCGGTTATTAAATCCGGAGGCGCGTTTGTACTGATTGATCCAGAACTGCCCGCAGAACGTAAAAATCATATCTTAAATGACAGTAATGCTCAACTTTTATTGCTATCCGATAACGGTATGGCCGAGGAACTGAAATACGAAGGAAGTATATATCCCTTTTCCTGCAACGATCCTATTGATGAACTGGACGTTGACGTCAGCGTGAATATTTTACCCGAGCATCTTCTTTATGTGATTTATACATCGGGAACAACCGGCTTGCCACAGGGTGTAATGATTGAGCACGGCAATCTTTATGTTTACATGAAATCGTACCAGGAGCTATTTGGTATTACTGAACAGGATACTACGATACAGCTGTCACCCGTTACATTTGATTTGTTTATTGAGCAGCTTTGCCTTGCACTATTTTTTGGGGGAACACTGATTATTCCTGAATCGACAGAATATCGGAATATGGAGCAGCTCCACCGGATTATTACAGAACAAAAGGTTACTTTGCTTACATGTTCCCCGCAGGTACTGAAAATATTTAATACTATGCCGCCTATGCCATCCGTGCGACTGGCGATCAGTGGCGGAGATGTTATGAAGTATGAGTATATTTCGAACTTAAACAAATATATGGAGGTCTATAATGGCTACGGACCTACAGAGGCTACGATAGGCGCAACCTTCTACCGGCTGCCCAAAAAGATGGAGAAGGAAATACCGATAGGCAAACCGATAAGCAATTACGGTTGTATGATATTGGATCAAGATGGACATCAGGTTCCTGATGGAATATTGGGAGAGCTTTATATTTCTGGAGGAGGTCTAGGAAGAGGATACATTAATAACGCAGAGTTAACTAATAAGCGCTTTGCATGGCATCCTATTCAAAATAAACAGGAAAGGCTGTATAAAACAGGCGATTTGGTCGTTCGGCATCGGGATGGCAACATTCATTTTGTCGGACGGGAAGACAGTCAGGTCAAGCTGAATGGGATTCGTCTGGAAACTAGGGAAATTGAAATATATTTAAATATGCACAGCAGTATTGAAGATAGTGTGGTACTAGCATTGTCCGATGCTGAGAAAAATTCATCACTCTGCGCTTTTTATGTTTCCCGAACTCCATTAACGGAAAAAGAGCTGAGAGAATACTTGAGCAAATACCTTCACACAGCATCACTGCCAACACACTTTTTTCACGTGGATGCTATCCCAATGACAAGGCACGACAAAACAGATGTGCGGCAGCTAACAAAATATTTCCATCAGGCCATGGAGAACAAAAAAGACTCGGTCATACCGATGAAATCAGCCTCCGAGAGAATATTGCATAAGATTTGGAGCGAGGTGTTGAATAAACCAGCTATTGGGCCTCATGACGATTTTTTTGAAATCGGCGGTAATTCAATTCATATGATGAGTATTTTCACTAAAATAAATCAGTCCATTCTGGATGCCAACGTTACGATTCAGAATTTATTTGATTATCGAACAATATCGGAACTGGCCGAATTCATTGATCGCAAGTCCATTCAGCAACCGGAAAAAACAGAAGTTGATGTTATTGATTTTTAAACATTAAAACGGGCAACTGAAAGGAGAAATTCAGTGATTACTTGTGGAATAAAGCTTACCCATGACGGAGCAGTAGCTCTTTTAGAGGATAATAAACTAATATTTTGCGTTGAAATGGAAAAAACGGATAACAATCCAAGATTTCAGGAAATTTCGGATACGGAGACCATTACGGTGATATTGAATTCCCATGGTTATTCCATTGATGATATTGATCATTTTGCTATTGACGGTTGGGGGGGGAGCGATGCGGATGCACTGGCTGTTCAGCCTCGGCTTGAAATCGGAAAAGAGTTCAATTGGCTCGCTGCAACTCATAAGGGGGAACAATATAAGCTTGGCGTCGGACAATATGAAGAACCCGATCTAAAGACGGATGTGCTGAGAATGTGGCAAATGGAGGGACTTCGTCTTGGCGGCCAAAGCAGGGAATATACGAGCTACCTGCATGTTGCCACACATATTCTAAGCACTTATTTTACCAGCCCGTTTGCCAAGGAAGGGCGAGACAGCTACGTACTGGTCTGGGACGGGGGGATGTATCCAAGACTATATTATGTTGATACTAGCGGAAAAATAGAAAATATGGGCCCTATTTTTTTACTTATCGGCAACATATATACGATTTTTGCACAGCATTTTGGACCTTACAAGGTTAATGGAAAATTTGCAAAAGACAATTTATCGGTTGCTGGAAAAGTGATGGCGTATATTGCGAAAGGGACAAACCGCGAAGAGCTGCATCCTATATTTGATAAGATATATCGCCAATGCTACAGCTATCCAATGGGGTTTGCTAATGTATTCGCTAATGAATTTAAGAAGAGCATTGAGGGTCGGGATATCTCGGATGAAGATATTTTATGCTCATTTCATTTCTACCTGGAAAATATGATTCTTCAGAAATTAAGGAAGAAAATTGAAAGATTTGACCGGGGCTGCCGCAATCTGTGCGTGGCTGGAGGCTGCGGATTAAACATTAAATGGAATTCAGCTTTACGCAATAGCGGCCTGTTTAATGCAGTATATGTCGCCCCGTTTCCAAATGATTCGGGTTCTGCCATCGGAGCAGCTTGTTGCGCACTATATCACCACTCCTCTCATCGCCATATTGAGTGGAATGTATATAGCGGGAATGAAGTTATCGAAAATATGCCACCCCATGGATGGGTTAAAAAGGAGTTCTCGGTCAAGCAGCTCGCTGACCTAATATATGAAACTAATGAACCGGTTGTTGTTTTAAAGGAACGGGCAGAATTGGGGCCTCGCGCGTTGGGCAACCGAAGTATTGTTGCTGCTCCTTTCCATCCTGATATGAAGGAGCTTTTGAATCAAATCAAGGATAGAGAGGATTACCGGCCGGTTTCACCCATTTGCATAGAAGAGAGAGCTCAGCAGTTTTTCTCGCCTGGTACTCCAACACCGTATATGTTATTTGATCATGTCATTAAGGAGGAATGGCGTGACAAGCTTCCGGCAGTTATGCATCTGGATGGTTCAGCAAGATTACAGACGATGAATGAAAGCGAGAATCCGGTATTTTACAAGTTGTTGGAGGAATTTGAGAAATTGAGCGGCTTTCCGATCTTATGCAATACTAGCGCAAATTACAATGGCAAAGGCTTTTTCCCGGATATATGCTCTGCGGCGGAGTGGGGGAAGGTGAATTACATTTGGAGCAATGGATACTTGTATGAAAAGGAATCAAAGATCAAATTTAGTGTGGTGAGCGGATAAATGGAGAAGGATATTGCAATTGTCGGTATGGCCCTGCGATGTGCTGATGCGGAGAACATATCCGAGCTTATGGAGAATATATACAACAAGGAAGATGCTGTACGGCCTCTATCCGAAGAGAGAATCAAAGATACTACGCTGGATGCTAGTAGACCACTGAGAAATTTAGGGGCGCTGAAAGACGTCGATAAATTTGACTATAAGTTTTTTAATATTTCCTACGCAGAAGCGGTCAATATGGATCCTAACCAGCGGTTGTTGCTGGAGGTTGTCTACGAAGCAATTGAAAATTCCGGTTATAGCGCAGATTATTTTGACGGAATGAATGCTGCTGTGTTTCTTTCCGATGTAAATCCTGAATATTATAAGCTGTCGGATTCCTTTGACGACACTATGATTGCAGGTAATTCTCCCGCCTTCGCTGCTGCAAGAATTGCGAGACAATTTAATCTTACCGGTAATGCTCTAGTTGTGGATACAGCATGTTCCTCTTCATTAGTGGCAGTACATTTAGCCTGCAATGAGTTAATTATGGGCGAATGCGATTATGCCTTTGTTGGAGGAAGCAACCTGAACTTTATGCCTTATGCAGATAAAGAAATGGAATACAGCATCTGGTCCTCGGATGGAAAATCCAGAGCTTTTTCAGAACAGGCGGACGGCATGTCTTGCGGAGAAATGGTTTGCTGCATCATTTTGAAGCCCCTTGGAAAGGCGCTAGAGGATGGGGATCATATTTCAGCGGTCATAAAAAGCACAGCAGTTAATAACAATGCGAACAGATCCTCTAGCCCCTCAGCGCCAGACAGTATTTCCCAGGCCAATGTGTTGAAACAAGCGTGGGAAAAAGCCAATATTGATCCAATAAATATGGGGTATATTGAGGCACACGGTTCCGGTACAAAATTGGGGGATTCACTTGAGGTTGAAGGTCTTACAGCAGCATTTCGAGAGTATACAGAGAAGAAAGGCTTTTGCTCTCTTTCAACGGTTAAATCCAATATTGGACATGGATATGGTGTTGCGGGGCTGGCAGGATTAGTAAAAGCAGCTCTCTCTTTACGGCATAAGTATCTCTATCCAACGATTCATGTGGATGAATTAAATTCAATGATCGATTTCTCCAATTCAGCCGTATATGTAGAGACGGAAGGCCGACCTTGGCAGGTTGGCTCATCTCAACCGAGAATTGCTGGAGTAACGTCGCTTGGAGCAAGCGGTACAAATTGTCATGTCGTTCTGGAAGAGGCGCCCGAATTGCCTTTCATAGAAAGTATCGATCTTGAACAGAGCCATATTATAACCATATCTTCAGCCACGCCCTCGGGTCTTGAGAACACTTTAAATAAATATTTGAAATTTCTCGACACAGCAGATGACAAGCAATTGGGCCATATCGCATTTACTCAAAATACAGGCCGGATGCATTACCAGTATCGAGTAGCTTTTATAATAAGCAGCCTCGAGGAATTTAGGAATTCATTGATAGAAAGACTGGAGGGCTCCTTTTCACCCTCAGACTTGAATAAAAACAAGAGGAAGCTCATTTATATTTTCTCGGATTATGCTTTTACAGAGAGCCAGGTTATGGCCGCTTGTAAACAGTCATATACCTTCCGTACTTATGTAGAAGCATGTACGGAAGCAGCAGAAGAACTAACAGGTTACGGATGGTGTTTCGCATTCGAGTATGCCATGTATCATCTCCTTCAGGAGCATGGTGTTCAGCCAGACCAATTTTTATGCGAAGGAATCGGTAAAATCGTAGCTCAAGTACTTCAACAGAAAATTTCCTTGCGGGAAGGATTGCTTCTTAGCCAGCAATATAAAAAGGAAGCATTCGCAAATATAGAGAGTCGGGTTAGCCAATTGTTGAATAGGTTCAGCCCGGAGGAGTATGCTTTTATATCTATGTCCTATCCGGAAGAAATTTCGGAGACCATCACAGCTCATAACGGGAAAGGTCTTACTCTCATACAACTGGAGCATGAGGAAAGTCGGGCATTCCAGCATTATCTAGCGAATATCTATTTGTTATTTGAAAGATTTGATTGGAACGCTTGGTATAAAGACAAAAAATATCATCGTGTGGAATTGCCGGGATATTCTTTTGAGAAGAATCGTCTATGGATCAGAGAAACTCCTTGGATTGAAAAAAGCGCAAAAGGAACGGAACTAACTGCCGATGATCAGGAATTTTTAAATAAACTGAATGTAATTGAGAAGAAAATTGTTGGAATTTGGGAGGAAATATTTGATAGGAAAATAACGAGCCTAGAGGATGACTTTTTTGATATTGGCGGAGATTCTTTAAAAGCTACGCAGGTTATTAATGAGCTTCAGCAGTTCGCTGGCGTAGATTTGGATTTTGAGGATATATTTGATTTTCCAACGATAGCGGAATTATCCAACTACGTAACTACTCAAATGAGCCTGGAGCGGCAAATTATGCTTATTTTTGCTGAGGTCTTGAAATCCGAGAACATTGACGTGACGGACAGCTTTTTCGATTTAGGGGGACACTCCCTGATGGCTAATCAACTTTTAGTGAGAATGAGAACACAGTTTGAGATAGCTCTAAATTTTGAAGACGTATACAATAATCCTTCGGCACATGAGTTAGCTGGATTTATACAAGCGAAGAAGGATAGTAGTGCCGCTAGGACTCCATGGGATGTTGTGCCTTTGCAGCCAGTGGCTCCCCAAGATCTGTACTATGCTTCAGACGCACAAAAGCAAATGTGGATTATGAGTCGTGTCGATAAGGCTAACACGGCATATAATTCTCCATTTAAGCTCACGCTTCAGGGAGAAGTAAAGCATGAAATCCTTATGAAGGCTATCCATGCATTGATGGAGCGACATGAGTCTCTTCGAACCGTTTTCATGCAAAGGGAAGGAGAACTCTATCAAATCATTCAAGATACATCACAACTCTCAGTGCCGATTCAACAGTACCAAGGAGTATCGGCTGATGACGCAGAGTCCATCATCGCACAAGACATTAACACTCCATTTGATTTGGAGAATGGATCGCTTTTCCGCGTGATTGTGTTCTACAACGGCGAACAGACACTATTGTATTTTAACATTCATCACATTATTCATGATGGCTGGTCCTCCAAGGTGTTTCTTAATGATTTTATTACGATATACAATGCGTTCTACCACAACAAAGAAAATCCACTAGTGCCTTTAGGCATTCAATATAAGGATTACGCTGAATGGCAAAGAAAAATACTGGCGGATTCTTCTATATCTGCGGTAGAGGAGTATTGGAAACGCCAGCTGCTCCCAGAAAATATACCTCTGGATTTAACGATTGCTATGCCGAGAAATGGAGCCAGGAAATTTTCCGGAGAACGAATTTCTGTCATTTATTCGCCAGAACAAATGCAGAAGATCGAATCCTTTTGTCAAGAAAAGAAGATAACAATGTATATGTTCTACCTCACTGCATTAAATATACTGCTTTATAAATACAGTGGAGCAACTGATCTATGTGTAGGTTCGCCGGTTGCAGGCCGAAACCTGGAGTTATTGGAAGATCAAATTGGTTACTATGCCAATACAGTTGTCCTGCGTACGAAGAATCTTCATAAAATGACGATTCATGAATGTATTCAAAATGTTACGGATACAACGCTGGGGGCATTTTCGAATCAAATGTATCCATTCGACAAACTGATTCAATTATTAAATATTGCTAGAAGTGTAGATCGAAATCCGTTGTTTGATGTCATGCTTGTTCTCCAAAATACTTCCATGATAAGCAACCATGAACTTCACTTGAGCGGTGCAAAGCTATGCGGAATAGACGATTTAGGTGTTACAAGCTTATTTGATTTACATTTCGAAATTGCGGATGCAGAGAATGGGACTCGCTTTTCGATCACCTACAATATTGAATTATTTGAACAACAGGATATCCGGGGAATGATGAAGGATTTTCAATGTGTAATGGAGCTGATCTGCGACAACCAATCGGTACCCATCCACGATATTCAATTGCAGCATGCGGATCAACATCTCAGCGGAATGTCGAAATGGGAAATGGATGATTTCCTGAATCAGCTTGAAAATCATGAAGGTAACAGCTAAAGAAAGAACACAACAGGGTTACCGATGTTAATTAACAAGGAAAGTTGGTAACGTATGGCTGGATTACAGAATGCTATTGATAGAATGCTGCAAAAGAATGGAACAACTGTTCATGAAGAGAATGTCGATATTGCCATTGTCGGCGTTGATTTTAAGCTGCCTGGTGCCAGTAATTTTGATGAATTGGATGACGTATTGAGATCGGGAAAAGATCAAATAAACGAGCCCTCAGAGGCGCGTAAAAAATTAATGAGCCCTTTTCTAGAAGAGGATAAATTCTATCAATATGTTCCGGGTGCCTATTTGGAAGATATTGATAAGTTTGATTTTCCTTTCTTTAAGATGACAAGAAAAGAAGCCCAGCTCATGGATCCATATCAAAGATTGTTTCTGGAAACTGCCTGGAGTGCATTTGAGGATGCAGGACTGACAGAACAGATGCTGCTGGGATCAAAAACAGGTGTTTTCGTGGGGTGTCCTCAACCCCATCCGTATTTTGAGTGTGTCAGGGAACAGTTTCCAGAGGATCAGTTGATGGCGGGGCCTGGCAACATACAATCCGTTATTGCCAGCAGAATTTCCTACTTAATGGATTTTCATGGCCCTGCAATGATGATTGATACAGCTTGCTCCTCTTCTTTGGTGGCATTAAATGAAGCTTGTCTTAGTATTCAGAGCAAGCAATGTGATATTGCCTTGGTCGGTGCGCTGAATTTGCTGCTCCCTTCCGTTATGGAAGAGGACGAAGTTCTTCCGGATATCATCTCATCCACATTCCGGGCGAGAACTTTCAGTGATGATACGGATGGTACGGGCATTGGAGAATGTGTGGCTGCCATCGTATTAAAACCGATGAAGGACGCTCTGAGAGACAAGGATTGCATTTATGCCGTGATCAAAGGAATTCATGTGAACAACGACGGCAAGTCCCTTGGTCTTACTGCACCGAACAGGAGTGCACAAACTGAAGTCATACGGGATACATGGAAGAAGGCGGGCATACATCCGGAAAGTATCGGCTATGTAGAGGCCCATGGCACAGGGACAGAATTGGGGGATCCGATTGAACTAAGCGCACTCCAGGATGCATTCCTTGGTTATACGCAAAAAAAGCAATTTTGTGCTATTGGGTCAACGAAGACCGTGTTTGGGCATACGGATTCGGCTGCAGGCATGGTAGGGGTATTAAAATGTCTGGCCAGCTTTAAAAATAAAAAATGGTATTCCAATACGAATTTTACAATTCCTACAACCAAATTCGACTTTATGGACTCACCGTTTTATGTCATTAATTCCACGGAGGAATGGCACGATTCGCCTTCTGATCCAAAGGTATGTGCGGTCAGTTCTTTTGGGTTGAGCGGGACAAATTGCCATTTGCTGCTGCAGGAGTACCCGGTAAACAGGGTTACCGCTTGGAAAGAAGAGGGCAAAGCCTATTTACTTCCGTTATCAGCAAAAACAAATTTCTCCTTATTGGTGCTTGTAAAACAATATATTGCTTTTTTGAAAAAGGACACAGACTTCTCATTAAACGATTTTTGTTACACAGCACAGATGCGGCGAAATCATTACCATGTTCGAGTTGCTATATTGTTCCAGTCTCGAAGTGAACTGCTGAATAGGCTGCAGCAGTGTTGTGAAGATTTGGAACATGGGAATGTGGGAGAAAAGCTCATTTACCCAGACCCGGTCAGAGGAGATCTTGAGCATAATCAAAAATTGGATCCTGAACTGCTGGAATTGGCCGAGAATTACGTCTCACAGCAGCTTGTCAAATGGTACAGCGACAAAGAGGGATCAGGAGTAATGTCTTTGCCCGTCTACGCATTCGAAAGAAAGAGCGTATGGTTGAATGATCGGGCAAATGGGAAGGAACTGCTGAAGCAGTCCAAGGATAACCATGTAAAGGAACGAAAAAAAATGGATTCAGCGCACATTCAAAATACAGTTCAGAGGATCGTGTCCGAGATCTTTGATTTACCGGTGGATTCAGTTCCTGTCGAAAAGGATTTTTTTGAGTTTGGTTTCGATTCTATCACAATAGTTCAACTAAAGAGAGAAATTCTAGATTTATATAAAGTGGACATCCCTCTTGATGATTTTTTTAAGGAATTGCACACGATCGAGAAGGTGTCTGAGTATATCGGTCATACAGGAAAGGACTTGTTCATAGAAGCAGAAGTGCCTGAAGAAATTCAATCCGCTGCCATCCATCCCCCTGCGGCTGCAGTTAACGATCAATCGGTGGTTAATCTGTTCAACAGACAGTTGGACATTATTCAGGAGCAGATCAGATCTTTATCCCGAATTGAGGGAACTGCTGTAGAGAAGGTTAAGGCTTTGCCGACGATCGAACCGCTACAGCATACAAGCTCGTTTAAGCCTAAACAGGGAGACGATTCATATTCAACCCGGTTTCTCGTCAAGAGAAATACAGAGCTGACGGAAGAACAGCAATCCTATCTTAATGAGCTGGTTGTTGTTTTTAATGAAAAATTCAAAGCCTCCAAACAATTTTTACGAGTGAATAAGGAATTATGGGCGAATGGAAGGTTTAGTCAAGGATACAGCAGGACATGGCAAGATATGGTGATTCCTGTGTTCGCCGAGAAGGCACAAGGAACCAGCATGACGGATATGGATGGCAATGTTTTCATTGATTTCTGCATGGGATTTGGCGTGAATTTGTTCGGCTACAATCATCCATTGATTCACGAAGTAATCAGCCGGGAAATAGACAGCAGTTTGATTCTAGGCTCAATGACCCGCGATGCTGCTGAGGTATCTGCACTGATCAGAAAGGCGACTGGAGTGGAGCGGCTGGCTTACTGCAACTCCGGTACTGAGGCGATTATGAATTTGCTCAGAATTGCACGGGCGGTTACCGAAAAAAATGAAGTTGTCATTTTCAAAAATTCATACCATGGCACATTTGATGGTGTTTATGTAGCCGGCTCCGGCATTGATGCTGCTCCACTTAGTTTGGGAACATTGGAGTCCATGGTACAGCATGTCAAAGTTTTTGAGTATGGGGCGGACGGTGTATTTGATTATATAGCGGGGAATGCCGACCGCATCGCGGCGGTTCTTATTGAACCCATACAAAGTAGAAATCCCGATCTTCAACCCCAGGAATTTCTCAGAAGGCTGCGGGCTGTTACCAGTGAGCATCAGATCCTGTTCGTGTTTGATGAAGTGATTACAGGCTTCCGTCTGGCGTTAGGGGGAGCCCAGGAGTATTACGGCGTCGAGGCCGATTTGGTTGCATACGGTAAAGTAATTGGAGGTGGCCTGCCAATTGGAATTTTCGGGGGAAAAGCGAAATATATGGCGGCCGTAGACGGCGGGGTATGGAACACCGATGAGGGGGCTGCTCCTTTCCGTTCAGTAATCCAGACCGGAGGAACTTTCTGTCATCATCCATTGAGCATGAAGGCTGCCAAGGCAGTATTGAATTATCTGCTAAGGGATAATGGACGGCTTCAGAAAAGATTGAATCATAAAACAAAGACGATGGCTGATTTTTTGAATAACATCTTCGATACGAATGGGATAGATTTGCATATCAGTGTAGGTGGCTCGCAATTTATTTTTCAATCCTCTGATCCTACGTTGATGAGATTTTTATATTACATGATGCTATACCGCAATATCTTTATTTGGGAGGGCGGTACCTGCTACATCTCTACCGTACATACGGATGAAGATATTGCGGAGCTGGCCTTGACCATCCTTGACAATTTACGAATTCTTGCGGAGAGACGATGTATTTCATGCGGAACCGAAATTTTCTCTTTAGATCATGCGCAACTGCGTGAGCGGCTTTTGGCTGCATTGATTTACCAGGATGAACGATCCTTTAATTTCCCGGTAAAAGATCGGGATAAGCTGGAGGAGTTATGGGATAGTAACGAGATTCAGTTTGTTACTCCGGTAACCCCGATGCAATATTTAATGAATGCACAAAATATTAATGGTCGGCGTAACGGGGACGACGTATCCTATGAGATTTTTTATTTTGAGGCAGATATCGATCCAGACTTATTAAATAGAGCTTGCACGGCAGTTGTAAAACGCAATCCGGTCTTGAGGAGCGAGTGCAGGTGGAGAAGGCTCTCACACCCCGTTCAAGTAACTTATTATATTGAAAGTTGCAATTTTCGATATTTGGATTTCTCTGCACTTTTGGAAGAGGAGCGAGCGGTCGCATTACAGAAGGTGAAAGAGGAAATAAAGAATCGTGGCTTTAATGATCAAATTTCAAAAATTGATTTTATTTTAATAAAGCACGGCAGCCAGCGGTACGATCTTTGTTTATTTTATTTAAATTCCTTGTTTGACGGCTGGAGCTCTAACAACTTGTTCAATCAGATCATAACAAACTATGAGAGAGGAATGCAGAGCTTGCCTATGCAGGATGCAACAGATGACAGCTATATCGAATATGCTCAAATGGTTTGGCGTGAAGACCAGCAGGCTCAGCAAAAATTCTGGCTTCAGGAGCTTGCCGATTACAGAGGAACAGAGGAAAGCAGTGAAGAGGGATCAATCAATTCGTATGAGGAACAGGTCTATACTGAGGAATTGGAGCCAGTGCAATTTACGCAACTGCAAAGGTACACGAGTTCATTAAGAGTTTCGATGTTTGCAGTACTTCAGGCGGCCTGGGCCTTACTGCATCAGTATCATGAGAATAGGGACGATGTCATTATCGGTGTGGTGACATCAGGAAGAAATAATACGATCCGGCATATTTCCGATTCCGTAGGCTTATACACGAATATACTGCCGCTTGCGGTTCAGAAGGATCAAACCGAAAAGGGTAGACAGTATGTTCAAAAAATCAGCTTGAAGCTGTTGCAGTTAATGGATCATGAAAACGTTACGGTATATGACATTGCTGAACTTGCTGAAGTACCTGTTCATGTGCTCCAGCAAGCGGTAGATAGAAAAACGCTGGTTTTTTTAAACTATCCAGAGAAGCAATTTGAACATGAAGTTAAAGTGCTTGGAAAAGATGAGAGCAGCAATCTGAATGTTTCTCACCGAATTTATGTTGAGGTACGGGATGGAACACTACATTTTACCAGCCGCTATAATCGGCATGTATATACGGATGAGCAGATTAAAAGTATGATGGATAAATTTCTTGAGCTGATCGTGAAGTTAATTAATGAATCATAGTAAGGAGGATATTCAAATGGATTCTATCAAAGAAAGATTAATAAAAGTTCTTCAGGAGAACAACATCGTAAAAGAGGGCAACGTAGGAGCGCTTCATGAATTCGGATTAGGCTCTCTGGAGATTAATTCCCTGACCTTTGTAAAAATAATTGTGCTGATTGAAGATGAGTTTGATGTAAGTTTTGACGACAGGGAACTTAATTTTCAATTGTTTCAGTCCATAGATGAAATTGTGGCCATGATAGAAAAAAAATTAAAAGAGTTGAAATGAGGTAAATACAGATGATTGCATTTGTGTTTCCAGGGCAAGGGTCACAAGTCTATCGAATGGGTGAATTTATTTTACAAGATATGCCTTCCTTGAAAAAATACTATGACGAAGCCAATGAAGTTCTGGGGAGAAATATCTATGAATCTATCTTTGGAGATAGAAGTAATTTTTTAACCAATCCACTCGATATACAGCCTGCTATTTATATTACAGGCTATGCCGCTTATAAGTATTTTGAAGCAAAATACAATTGTGCTCCATCTTATATGGCAGGGCATAGTTTAGGCGAAATAACTGCTCTTGCGGCTTCCGGGGTCTACACATACACCGACGGTTTGCGTATCTCTGATAAACGCGGGCAGCTGATGGAGGAAGGCTGCCGAAGGCACCCTGGTGTGATGACCTCTATCTATGAGTATAATTCGGAGCTAGTAAAAAGCTATTGCGAGCAAATCAACTCCAGGCTGCTTTCGGTCGCAGCTGTCAATTCCAGAACACAGCTCGTCCTTTCGGGAGGCCTACAGGAAATCGAATCAGCAGAAAAATATTTTGAGGGTAGAGGTGCTCGAATTAAGCGTTTGAATACCATAGGTGCATTTCATTCACCGGCGATGGAGGATGCTAGTAAGGCATTAAAGGAATTTCTGGATGAAATCCCATTGGGACAGCCACGAATACCTGTTATATCGAATGTGACAGCCAAAGAATATGCCAACCGGCAGGGAGTGACCGATCTCCTAAAGAGGCTGTTGACCCAAACCGTTCAATGGGAGAGCATTGTAAGCTATTTTGAAAGTCATTTTGTGGATACGATTGTGGATGCAGGTCCAGGAGTGGTTATGAAAAATATAATAAATAGCGATAAACGAAAAAGCAAGGCTTACAGCCTGGATATTGCCGAGGATCGTAGTGTTTTGTTCAAAATATTGGAAAAACAAGAAGCTTTTACCCATCATCATTATTCTGAGCTAATTCGGCTGTGTCTGTGTACGGCGGCAAGTACGCCAGCATTAGTTCAACCTGTAGACACGTCGAATGCAATGCAACTCTATCGGGAAATATCCGGCTTGCAAGAGATGGCAGCATCGGCGTTCTATGCAGACAGCCTAGTAAAGCAATTGACTGAGAAAATGGCCTTGTTGTTAAAGGGCAAGGGGTACAGTACAGACCAAGTTAATAAGGTTATGGATCATGTGCTGATGGAAGCGGGGGTACTTCATAATTAAGAAATTAAAGATGGAAGGACGGCTGGAATATGGTCAACAAAATTGCACTAATGGGCAATGCGTTTCGTGCCGTAATGGGGATGAATGCAGTATATGGTTTTGATATAGCCGTGGATGAAGCGTATAAGTCCATTTTAAGTTTCAGCAAAGCTGAAGAATTCCTATGTCTTTATGAACCGGGCCAATTCCAAGAGATGGCCATTCGGCGCAAACTGCGTGCTGTACCCAGAGAAGACAAAAAAATAAACATGGTATCGGAGTATGACGCTATTTGGAAAGGTGAAAAGACATCTGCAGACATTTTACATAGTATAAGCATGGATTTCTTGCCGCTATTCAATTACAGGGATCGTTGCATGCTTAATTCTCCTCCAATAACTTATACAATTCATGGCGCCAGTTATCCGGAGTACCTTCAGAGCTTTTATTTAATGCAGATGTTGGCGCCTGTGCAGCGCTATGATTCCTTGATTTGCACATCAACGAGCGTTAAAAAAGTGGTGCAAAACATTTTAGAGCGGATGAGTTTGGATTTGCTAGAAAAGAAGCAAGTCAAGCTGTCCTATAATGGCCGGCTTGATGTGATTCCTTTGGGTGTAGATACGAATCACTTCAAACCCATGGATCAAATAGAGGCCAGGCAGCAGTTGAATATTCCTCAGAATAAATTTGTGATTTTATGGCTTGGCCGTTTATCTGCCTTTGATAAGGCGGATCTGTATCCGCTTCTTATTGTGTTTCGGCGGCTTCTAGAGAAGAATGAGGATCTGCTTCTTATTTTGGCCGGTCATGATAGAGCTGCCAATCCTCATGTTCCTTCATTAAAGGAGTATGTACAGGAACTGGGAATAAGCGAGCATGTTCAATTTATGCAGGAATACAGCGTGATTAACCGGAATGTAATTTACAGTGCAGCAGATGTGTTCACATCTCCTGTAGACAATTTGCAGGAAACGTTTGGATTGACGCCAATCGAGGCGATGGCTTGTGGAATTCCTCAGGTTGTATCGGATTTTGATGGTTATAAAGATACTGTCCTTGAAAATGAAACAGGCTTCAAAGTCCCTACCCTCTGGATGCAATGCGATACTGACATACAAACAGCAGGACTTTTGCCCTGTGACCCTGAACATCGCCTTGCATTTCATCATTTGTTGGCTGCACAATCCGTCGCACTCGATCTAGACTATTATGAGAGCCGTATTCAGCTTTTGATTGACAATCCGGAGCTAAAGCAACGTATGGGCGAAAAGTCAAGGGAACGTGCGCTTTCTTTATACCAGTGGAAGCATATTGTCCAGCAGTATGATGCCCTTTGGGAGGAATTAAGCTCCATGCAAAAGGCTGAGGATGGTACTAAACAATCAGGCATGATGTCTTTTTTGGAGCCCCATTATTTTCAGGATTTTAAGGGCTATGTCAGTGAAATTATAGACGAGGATACCTATTTGAACATCACAGCTGAAGGTTTGGCAGTAGCTGAAGGAAGGCTGCGTTATGTGAATCACTATCAAGAGGAGGAAGCGCTCCTTGAAACGAATGCAGCATGGAACTTATTGCACTCGATCTCTACGGTGGGATCAGAGATTCAGATGGATGAACTGATCACACAGTATGGCCAGAAAAATGGTGATGTTGTAAAGAGAGCCATAATGAAATTGGTGAAACAAGGGTATATTTCCATAAAAGGTAGCCAACAGCGGGGAACAAAGCTATGAATGCAAAATTAGACAAGACACATATTAAAAGGATCCAATGGCTGACAGGAGCTCAAAAGCGGCTTCTGGCTGGTGAGGATCATCGAGGGAAATTTGGCAGAATACAAATAAACTGCTACTTCCCTGTTGACCTTCAACAAGTCTGTGCTGCACTGGAGAATACGGTGCAGGATTATGATGTATTGCAGTCGATGATTTATGATGAAAACCCGGATAAAATGGTTCAGGTGATTTTATTCTCTTCATCTGAATCGAAGGTTGAATCAATTCAATCTGCAAAGGAGATACCCGAAGAGTTAGATGGCATTACCTGGAGAATGATAGTTGATCCAAATGACAATGTTTTATATTTTGTTTGGCACCAGGCGTTGTTCGATTTAATAAGTGTACTGGATATTCTAAAAAGATTTCTTAACTATTATTTCTCCGCAAATTTGATAGAGAGAAGCAATAACGAAGAACTGTATCAGAAGTATTTTTTTGGATATTCATATCAAGTGGAGAGAGGGCGGAGAGCTTTTCAAGAAGTTTATGAAACCGTATTCCCTTCCTTGGTACAGCCGAGAATAGGCCGGCCATCTGAGGGAAATAAAACATCGGACTGGGAGTGTCTGAGCTTCTCGGGCTCTATGAATGAGCTGTCTCAAATCTTTCTTTGTGCTTGGGGTACGATTCAGCAAACATTAACTGAACAACAAACGGTTCTACTTGGGATGAGCCATAATTATAAAACTATAGATAATCAGCCCATCGGCAGCTTTACGAATGTTGTGCCTTTCTTCTTTTCTTGTGACGGGCAACATAAAATCTCAAATGCCATGGAGCAGACGATCGCGATTATACCCAGCCAGGAGAATCATCAAATTGATGTTGATGATGTACCCTTGTGCAGGGAGGAGGCTCTGCGGCTGCAAAGTGTAGTGACTGTTACCGACGAAACCATGTTTACAGACATAGAATCCCATTTTCCAGTGGCGCTGACTCGGCCGGATGACAACTATTATTTCTATCAGAGCCCGTCTGACCTAATTCTGCAGGTAGTACGGAGAAGCCATTCTGAAATAGCATATCGGCTGCTATGGCAATCTGCTAGCTATACCAATAAGGAAATATCGGCTCTACGGAAGATGGTTCCGTTAGTATTCCGTCAAATTATAGATCATCAAGAGCAGCGAATAAAGGATATTCTGTTAACTAGCGAAATTTCACAGAAACATATGGCCTACGAAAATTTATTAGATAAAACACTGCTTTATCTGGATACGGATCGATTCGATCGTGATGAGACGCATCTTGCAGTCGTAGACGCTGAAGGGAATTACAGTTACCGATGGTTCTCCCAAAAAGTTAATCAGATTGCAAATTATTTAAGAGCGAATGTCTATACGACGGATCATCCTCCTGTGATCGTTATGATGGAGCGATCGATGGAAATGCTGTTGGTGGTTCATGCCATACTTAAATCGGGGGCAGTGTATTTACCCGTTGATATCCATTTGCCGGAAGATAGAATTAGGATGATCATAGACGATTCGAATAGCAAGGTGATTATCACCAACACAGGCTATAGGAATTCAGCAATTGAGGTCATCACCGCGGAAAAGCTGATGCTGGAATCGGCAAGTTATCCTGATGTATCTGAGATTGCTGCCAAGGGTGAGGATACGGCTTATATTCTTTATACTTCCGGCTCGACAGGAAAGCCGAAGGGAGTAATGGTCAGCCATAAGTCTATCTATAACAGGCTGATATGGATCAAAGAGCATTGTAAGATTGGCGAATCTGACAGGCTTATTTTGAAAACTCCTTATACGTTTGATGTTTCGCTAATCGAATTGCTACTATGGCCTCTATGCGGGTGCAGTATTTATGTTTTGCCTGAGGGGGGCCATCGCGATCCTAAGCTGCTTCATCAGGCGATAACGGAAAATCAAGTGAGCATTATTCACTTTGTCCCTTCTATGCTTCAAGCCTTTACTTATTTTTTTAATAATCATCCACAGACGGATCTGAACCATCTCCGCTATGTGTTCTCATCTGGGGAAAGCTTGAATGAGCTGCAAATTCAAAATTTTTATCGTGTTTTCCAAAATGAACATATTAGAATTTTAAACTTGTATGGTCCTACGGAAGCGGCAGTAGATGTTTCCTATTTTGAATGCAATGCTTATGAGAAGGATCCGATTCCAATCGGGAAGGCTATTCCAAATGTAGGGCTATATGCAATTGACTTATTTGACAGAGTTTTGCCTTCAGGGTTAAAAGGGCAGTTAGTCATATCCGGGGTTGCTCTGGCGCAAGGCTACTTGAATCAACCCGAATTAACGGATCAGAAATTTATGATTCACCATGTACTTAAGGAACGGGTATATAGAACAGGTGATTACGTATATGATACGGATTCGGAAGGGTTTATTTTTTGCGGAAGAATGGATCGCCAGATAAAGCTGCGCGGATTTCGTATCGAACTGGATGAAATTAAACAGGCTTTCTTGCATTTGCCAGAGATCAATGATGCTGAAGTTGTAGTGAAAAATGATGGTCATGGTGAAGATGTGCTGGTTGCCTTTCTTGTTCCTAAATATGATGCCGTAAATTTCAACGCCATAAAAGAGCAACTTCGTTTGAAACTGGTGAATTATATGATCCCTGAACGTATGATTTGCCTGGAGAAATTACCTGTTAATGCAAATGGAAAAACAGACACAAAGGCTTTGCTTCAAATGGATATGGCAAGCGCTCATGAGGTAATTAAAACAACAGGGAAATCGGAGACTGAAATCTCTTTGCAAGCTTTATGGAAGCTTGTTTTAGGCGTTCAAACTATCCGGCTAGATGAAAGTTTTTTTACTGCTGGAGGAGATTCGCTGAAGGCTATTTATTTAATTGCAGAGATCAACGGGCTGTTTGGAACGGAATGGGATATTAATGACATTTTCACTTATCCCACTATAGAGCAGCAGGTTTATGCACTGGAAAGAGAACATTGCACCCCCGCTTTGCCTACGGAGGAAAATGCTGGGGTGAAAGGGGAAATTAAAAGATACGTTGTGAATTCCACACAGCGCAGGCTGTATTTTCTCTCCAGATTAAATAGCAATAAGGCATACAATATTACCGGTGTTTATAAAGTGGTAAGGAGTTTAGGGAAAAGTGATGTCGAGCACGTGTTCAATCTGATTATGAATCAGTACGACATTCTACGGACATCCTATCATGTTGAGGGTCACAATGTTGTTGCTGTCGTACATGATGATTCACACCTGCTGGTAGAAGAAAGAAGCATAGACCGGGATGCAGAACTGGAACAAACACTGGATGAGTTGGCAAACAGCTTTGATCTGGAGAAGGCGCCACTCATGCAAGTACATTTGATTTCCGTAAAGGATACCGGCTCACGGTATTTGGTCATTGAGGTAAGTCACGTTATTGCGGATGGAATATCACTTACCTTGCTTCTTCAGCGTTTTGTCGATTTATATCAAGGAGAGATCAAAGAGTTGCCGGACTCAAGCCAGTATTCAGTTGTGTCCGAGAAGAAAGAGTCGCGGTATGTGGAGCATCAAGAATACTGGCTGAATGAGCTGAAATCTCTTCCCGAAAGCAGCCTGCCTTTGAGGACGGATTATCCTCGGCCGTTGGAATTTACGTTCAGAGGCAGCTCTGTTGTTCAGGCATATGACAAATCGTTGGTAAAACAATGTGCAAGCTTGTATGGAACCACGCCTTCCGTAATTTTGCTAACTGCTCTTGTCATATTAATTTGTAAACAGAGCAATCAAAAAGATTTTATTATTGGTGTTGTTACGTCGGGTAGAACCAGTAAGGATGCACTTGGCGTTGTTGGCCCGATGATTAATACACTTCCATTATATATCCGATTCGAGGAGCAGATGACAGGCGGAGATATGATCCGTTATGTGCATTCCAAACTGATGGCGCTACTGCAGCATCAGAATTATCCCATGGATGATTTAATCGATCGATTACAGGTAGATCGAGCAGTTGATCAGAATCCTTTGTTTAATATTTTGTTCACATATCATAATTCAGATATGGATCTGGACATGGAATCGATTGGTCTCAAGCAGGTATTGTATAAGCCCAAAGCAGCAAAGGTGGATTTATCCCTATTTGCCTACGAAAATAAGCAAACCTTGGAGTTTGAGTACTGCATGGATTTATTTGCTTCGGAAAGTATTCAGAACTTTATGGGAAGGTATCAAATGATCCTGCAAAAGTTAAGCGGCGATGAAGTCTCTGTACCCGTTAATGAATGGGATTTATTCTTCGAAAACGAGAGAAGTGCGTTGTCTTATGTTGGCGAAGAGAGGAAAGTGATCAATCGAACAGTAACAATACAGCAGCAGTTTTTGGACATGGTCAAAAAGTACCCTGAACGAATGGCCATTCAGTTTGGTGAACAACAATTGAGTTACAAGGAGCTGAATTCTTACAGCAATAATGCAGCGGCTTTTTTACGTATGAAAGGTATTGGCCCAGGTCAAAAGGTAGGGATTATCCTTGGCAATTCACCGGAGCTTATCATTTCCATCATGGCAGTTCTAAAGTTGGGGGCATGCTATGTTCCTATAGATCTCAGGACACCGGAAGATAGAATCTCGTTTATAGTCCAGGATTCCAATATCCATCTGGTGATTACTGAGAATCCAGTTGAAGTTAACTGCTCTACAGTTATACAGGTGCAGGAAATGCTGAGCTTGAATATGGAGGGGGATATTCCTGAGATATGTGAGGGAGATATAGAGGATATTTGCTACATCATTTACACTTCAGGTTCAACAGGAACGCCTAAGGGCTGCATCATACAGCAAAAAAGTGTATCCAACTATATCAATTGGGCAATCAAACAGTACTTTCCAGATGGTGTTCATGAAGGCCCGATCCATTTTCCCATGTTTACATCTCCATCTGTCGATTTGACGGTTACTTCAATATTTGCTCCTTTACTTAGCGGCAATACGATGGATGTATACCCGAATGAACTGCAGAGTTTGAAAGCTATCTTCCTTGAGAGTCAAGCTTCAATTGTAAAATTGACACCAACACATTTGAAGTTTGTAGCCGCCATGGCTGTACAGAGCACAAAGGTTAAATCAATTATTGTAGGAGGCGAGCAACTGACTAAGCTCGTATGCGATTCTATTGCAAGCTCCGATATTCGCATCTATAACGAATACGGGCCTACTGAATCAACGGTAGGATGTATGATATATGAATATGCCCCTAACGATCCTTATCCCGTTGTTCCAATCGGTAAAGCGATAGATAACCTAGGAATATATATTCTTAATTCCCAGAATCAGATCTGTCTTCCAGGGGTTGAAGGGGAAATATATATTGCAGGGGTTGGCCTAGCTGCAGGTTATACAGATAAGCATATGACCTCTCAGAAGTTTGTAGATGTTTCTATTTCGGGACGAAAACAAAGGATGTACCGTACTGGTGATCATGGCTACTATTTGAACGATGGAAATATCATATATACCGGCCGGAAGGATACACAAAAGAAGGTTCGGGGCTACAGAATAGAACTGGCAGAAATTGAAGCATGCCTCATAGAAGGCTTGTCCTTAGAATCCGTGTATTCTTTTATACACAACGAACGTATTATTGCAGCTGTCGTACCCAAGGGTGATGATCCTAATATCGTCAAATTTGTCGTAGATTATGCTAAAAGAAAGCTTCCAATATATATGGTTCCCGATAGTGTCATTCCAATTAAACAGTTACCGATGCTGACGAGCGGGAAAATGGATGAAGTTGCTATTCTATCGTTGCTTAAACAAGACAGCCCTGCGGTTCATCCAGGAGATGCAGAAATAGGAGAAGCACTGAAGGAAATCAAGGCGAACATCCGAAGCATATGGGTCGACATTTTGAATACAGCTGACTTTGATGACACGGACAGTTTTTTTGATGTGGGTGGAAACTCGATTCTGTTGCTCCAGCTCCATAACCGAATTGAAGCCATTTATCCGGGGGTTCAGTTGATGGATTATTTCAAATATACCTCCATAAAACTAATTAGCGAATATTTGGATACAGACTTGAATCAAGCAGTAGGAAGGGATATCAATGCGCTTCCGCCTCATTATCTGACAGGAGCCAACAAACAGCCGGCAAGAATCAACATGGGGATATTTTTGTCTGACAAAACGACTCTTTCATTGGAACACTCATGCAGGAAATATAATATTTCCGAGGTTCGCTTCATCGGGGCGCTGCTAATGGCCATAATGAGCAGCTTTGTTCAATCCAACTATGTCTCTGTTGCGATTGCAGAAGAAGAGAACGTATGGAAACCTATTATTCCGAAAATGACCGATTTTGATCGAATCGTCCAGGCAATGGAAGAGAATAGAGAACGGTTGGGCAGTCAAAGCCTGGACATTAGTATCGCAGTTTCGGATAAAATGATCGAGCAACAACTACCTGGCTTCGATGCCGTGTTTATTTTTGAACGAGAAAACCGTGCCATAAATCTGTCCTATGATCATGTCTATCTAAATGGCGAACAGATGGAACGGATGCTGAACCTAGTAAAAGATATTCTTGAAAGTATCGATGATTGAGAGTCAGCGAACTTAGTAAAAGTATGAGAGGCAGGGGAAGCTATGTCCTATGCCGAACCAGGCCTCTCTATTGTTAGTATTCAAATTACAGCATATAAGATAAAGGTGAAGGAAAGGTGTGTAATGGCGACGGATAATAGAATCAGAAATGTCTTTCTTGCAATTATGCTTTGCAGCCTTCTGTTTACCAGTATCGAAGTTCACGCTTCACCTTCGGATGAGTTGAACGGACAGCTGGATCGGTATATTCAAGAGCAATGGATATCTAGTAATATTCCCGGACTGGCTGTTGTTGTGGTTGAAGATAGCAATGTATTATATCAGAAATTTTTGGGATATAGTGACCTTGATAAAAAAAATCCAGTAACAAATAAAACCATATTTGAGCTGGGCTCTAATTCAAAGGCGTTTACAGGCTTAGCTTTATTAAACCTCGAGCAGCAAGGTTATTTAAGTCTGGATGACCCTGTACATAAGTATTTACCGTGGTTTTATATGACTTACCAGGGTAAGCCTTATGAAATTAATTTACGACAACTCCTCTATCATACATCAGGTATTCATCCCGGTACGATTCACGATATTCCGATCTCAACCGACGACGATGCCTTAGAGGCCACAGTACGCATGCTTGTTGGAAAAGAGCTAATAGGATACAAAACGTACCGTCCGGGAGAGTATTTTTTGTATGCTACGATCAATTACGACATCCTAGGTCTTATCGTTCAGGAGATATCGGGAATGAGCTTTGAAGCTTATATGCAGAATCACCTTATTCGCGATCTAGACTTGGATCACACTTATATGACTTATGAGGATGCAGTCCAAAATGGGCTTGCTAGAGGCTATAAGCTTGGCTTTTTTAGTCCGCATGTATACAATGCGCCCAGATTTCGCGGAAATATACCGGCAGGTTATATTAATTCTGCCCCTGCAGATATTGCCAAGTGGATGCAAATCCAGCTTGGAGCAATAAAGCCTTCGGGAATTAACCCATCTTTGATTGAACTGTCTCATAATAAGGATAATAGCGTACCTCCAAGTGGGGATGGTTCTTCTTATGCGGCTGGCTGGTCCATTTATCAGTTGGGCTCAGGAGAAATCGCCCATGGCGGCAGCAATCCCAATTTCTCCTCATTTATTATCATGCGTAAGGATGGAAATATAGGTGTTGCTGTAATGGGCAATATGAATTCTGATTATCCAGAAGTGATTGCCCGAGGGATTATGTCCATTATTCAAGACAAGGTTCCAAGCAAGCCATTACCTGATACTTATAGCCGATTAGATAAGTTGGCTTCGATAATCATACTTGTTTTCTCCGGTTTTTTTCTCTGCATGTTGGGTTTGCTGGGCAAACTTTTCGTTGATATCAAAAAGAAAAAACGTCACTGGAGCGGATTTAGTCGAGCTCTGTGTACCCGGATCTTATTATCATTGAGCTTTTTGCTTATTTATTTGCTTGGACTCTATTATATACCGGAAGTATTGCTGGGCGACCTGTCATGGAACTCGCTTCAAATCTGGGCTCCTTTTACATTGATTCCTGCCATTTTTTTAGCAGGCGCCTTCGGCATCGTCTACTTCTTCTATTATGTAGTCAGCCAGTTGTTTGTTAAAACGATGGAGAAGCCTTATGTTACGATTCTTTTGCTTGGGATTGTCAGCGGCTTGGGGAATGCGTTTATCATTTACGTGATTAATCAATCATTTGGCAGAGAGGATAATTTGACTAACGGGCTATTTTTCTATTTCGGATTAGGCATCCTTATGTACGTTTGCGGTCAGCGATACATTAGCTCCCAATTAGTCGTTTTAACGAATAACCTGGTTTATGATAAACGCATGGAGCTCATCGGAAAAATTTTGAAGACACCTTATGAAAAATTAGAGCGAATGGAAGATGGCAGGCTGCATGCTGTGTTAAACAACGATACGGAAAGAGTAAGCAGTTCAGTCAATATGATAGTAACAGGGTTAATTTCCTGTGTAACTCTTCTGTGTTGTTTTATTTACCTTGGCATGCTGAATTGGTATGCCCTGTTGCTTTCTATTACGGTTATTTTTGTTATTGCGTTCGTATATTTTTTATTTGGGGACAGAGCGGAAAAGCGCTGGGAAGAAACAAGGGATATACAAACTCATTACTTTCACCTCATTAATGATATGCTCAGAGGCTTTAAGGAGCTCCGTTTGAATAAGAATAAAAATCGGGATTTCGAAGCTCATTTAGAGAGCTGTTCGAATGAGTATCGATTAAAAAGAACGGAAGGCGACGTCCGCTTCGCAAATGTAAATGTGGTAGGCGAACTGTTATTTACTCTCGTTATAGGTTCAGTAGCTTTTATATTCCCGTATATTTTCCCACATTTGCAAACCTCGACTGTACAAGCGTATGTATTCATCTTTTTATACATGACTGGGCCTGTGAATAGTATTTTAAATACTTATCCCGTATTTTTGCAAGTACGTATCTCATGGAGACGAATCGAGGAGCTCTCTGGCGAAATTACCGAGCTCCATTATGTTGAAGATCCTCTCTACAAGCCGCTTTCCGAGCTGGAAATGGCTGAGCTTGCAGTTCATGATGTTCAATATCAATACTGCAGGGATGGGCAAAAACTTTTTTCAGTTGGTCCATTCCGACTTACATTCCGCCGCGGCACAATTACATTCATTACTGGTGGAAATGGAAGTGGGAAGACAACGCTTGGCAAATTAATAACCGGCTTGTACACACCGGCAAGCGGAATTATAACAATAAACAATAAACCTGTCGATTCAGAGCAGCTTGGGGGCTATTTCTCGACAATTTTCAATGACTTCTACTTGTTTGAACGGTTATACGGCATCGATTGCTCGGATAAACAGGGGAAGATCAATGAATTATTAGGCCGATTGCAATTGAGCGATAAAGTAACTATTCAGGAGGGCCGACTTTCCACAACCACGGATTTATCTACCGGGCAAAAGAAAAGGCTGGCATTGCTGCTCACTTATCTGGAGGATAAACCAATTTGTTTGTTCGATGAATGGGCTGCCGATCAGGATCCGGAGTATCGCCACTACTTTTATCATGTCCTATTGCCTGAAATGAAGAAAGAAGGAAAATGTATTATCGCTATAACCCATGATGACCGTTTCTTCCATTTGGCAGATGAGTTGATTAAGCTTGAACAGGGTAAAATGCACGGGGCTAAACCACTTCTAACCTAAATATTTATTGCCAAGCGCTATTTTTTGCGAGAATGGAGTGATTGGATAGGTGATTCTTAAAATAAATCCTTATGTTGAAATGGGAACCGGGAGAAACTGTTTAGAAGATGTGATGGTATGCGCATTTAAATCAATGGATAAACATTATGAGCTTTTCTTTTCCGAGTCTTGGAGCTTTGGATATACGACTCATGATCCGCTGATTGGAAAGAGAATGAAGATCAAAAGACAAGTTTCCTATGATCTTTTGCAGAATGCACATGGCATTGAGGTCAAATATCATAAAACAAATAATTCCTCATCTGTATTAGATATAATTAGAACTCAAATTTTCACGTACCAGTCCCCCGTGGTTATATATTTAGATTTATTTTGGACAGCATGGGGAAGCCCGGATAATTACCAAAAAAATCATTTGGATCATTTTTGTCTTGTAATTGGAATTAATGAAACAGACCAGATGATATATTGTATTGATACGATTTTTTCTAGCCAGGTTCAAGCATTGCCCTACGAGCATTTCTTTAGTGGAAATGATGGGGATTGTGCAACATTTAATATTCATCCAGAGGATTGCGTTAAGGATTGGAGAAGTGTCTTCGAAAGGATTACAAAAAAAATATTTAAATTAAATGATGTGCAAGCCATTCAAAAGTTCGCAGTGGATTTTAAGAATCATTTTGATATAAGGAAAGAGATTGAAGGATATACCGAAATATGGAAGTCGCCGATTGGAGAAGAAATTAGAAATGTAATTTTTGGCCGCAAGGGCTATTATGAGGCGCTTTTATTTTTGAATACAAAGTTGGGTTATTTGAATGATCTGATTCATAAAGTGAATGAAATCATTATACAGTGGAATATAGTAAGTGGGTTGATAACCAAGCTGTACTATTTAGACCAGATGGGAAAAACGGCAGATTATAGGGTGAAGATTAGTGAAAAATTGATAGAAATCTGCCAGTTAGAGCAAGATTTCATGAATACATTATCTAATGACTTTTTAAATAATGAGAAAACATTTTACATTTAACAGGAGGGGTTAGTATGAATTTGACAGAATGTATTCTAAATGTGGCGAAAAGTAAAGAATTCTCTGGAACGGTACTTGTGAAAAATGAGAAAGAAGTTCTTGCGGAATTAAGTTTTGGCTATGCTAATCGATCCGATGAATTGAACAATAATAAGCATACTCGTTTCGGTATTGCATCGGGCTGTAAAATATTCACATCCATTGCTATTTGTCAACTGGTGGAGGAGGGGAAATTATCCTTCAATTCGAAATTAAAAGACTGTCTTGATGTGGATTTTCCTAACTTCGATGATGAAGTAACCATTCATCATCTGCTGACACATACATCTGGCATACCAGATTACTTTGATGAAGAAGTAATGGATGACTTTGAAGAACTATGGGTTGATAATCCCATGTATCGAATAAGAAGTTTACAAAGGTTTTTGCCTCTGTTCAAATTTCAAAATATGAAATTTAAGGTTGGTAAAAGATTTCATTATAACAATGCGGGATATATTGTGCTTGGTTTGATTGTTGAACAGGCAAGTCAACGGAAGTTTGACGAGTATGTTCAAGAATGTATTTTTCATCGGGCGGGAATGAAAGATAGCGGATATTTTGAATTTGATGCTTTTCCTCCCAACACGGCTCTTGGCTACATTGAACAAGATGATGGAACGTGGAAAACGAATATTTATTCCTTGCCTGTAAAAGGAGGAGCGGATGGAGGAGCTTTTGTAACGGTTAATGATATGGACAAACTATGGGAAGCGCTTATGAATAACCAGCTCCTTGGCAAGCCCTATACCGAGAAAATGCTCACTCCTCATGTTCATATTGAGCACGATGATTACTATGGCTACGGTGTATGGATTAAGAAAAATCAAAATTCTGAAGTATTGAAGTACCATGTATTGGGGTATGATCCAGGGGTTAATTTTCATTCTGGTTATTATCCAGAAAAAAAGATGAAAATTGTAGTATGTTCAAATAAATCGTCAGGAGCGCATGATCTGATGCAAGCCATTGAGGGAGAAATCATAGAAAAAAGATTTGAGTGAGTGCTTACAGTCCAGATATTTATTTTAATAGAAAGTGTGAAAAGTTAATGGAAAAAGAACTTCTTATGCATTCACCTGCAGTTTCCGGATACCCTATTCATGCAAATTTGAATTCGATCCTGCCTAATCATCCTTCCTACAAGGAATGGTTATTTACAAACCATATGCAGTTAAGGCTGGATTGGTATGAAACTAATATTTTTCACCTGGACTTTTATCAACCGTTAATGAGGGAATACCATCCATTATTAAGCATTCATAGTATCCAAAAGGAAATGCTCCGTTTACTCAAAATGGATATTTGTGACTTTTTTGTCGAATCAATCAATAACGGCAGTTACATTTATGTTCTTATTGATAAAAAATACATTCCTGCTTATAAAACGGATGAGAGTTCACCGCATGATTTATTCATTTACGGTTATGATGCCAAGACTAGGGAATTCAAAGTTGCGGATTTTTTTCCAGAGCCATTCGCCGTATATAAAAAAACGACGGCTACGTTTCATCAAATAAAGCAAGCCGTCCAGGAAAATATAAATTATAAGGAGGATACATGGGACAACATATTTGGTATACAGCTTATATCCATAAATAAATGGAAGTCCTATACCTTTAATTTAGTTTACTTTAAAAATTCGATAGAAGACTATAGGAATTCAACAAATAGTGCCAAAAGATATGAAATAATTGAGGGGATACCTGCTGAGGAACAATGCTTGCATGGTAGTCTCCATCCTGTGTTTGGCATAAGTATTTATAACAGATTGATTGAAATAGCAGGTTTAAACTTCCCGGATTTAAGTTTCCAATTTTTGAGGGCAATGCATATGTTGTATGAGCATAAGGTTTTAATGACAAAAAGAATTAGATATTTACGTGATCTTGGACTTTTAGAAGGGAAGTTATTTGAAGAATACTTCAAGGATGTTGAACAGAAGGCACATGTAATTAGAAACTATATCCTTAAACATATAATTACTCAGGGAACAGCATTCAATAAGACTAAGCTGGTTTCAATGATTGATGAGTTATCATATACGGAATACAATTACCTGGGGAAATTATCTGATATCCTTAATTAGTAGTCTAGCCGATTGATCTTGAAAGGCAGGGGATTCATAAATGTCCAAAAAAAATCTGTTTATGAGAACACCAGAAGTCAGCACGTATACTTCTTACGGCTGTTTATTCTCTATAATGGATGACAGGTTGTGGCCGTGGATCTACAATAATTTTATTCAGATAACATATGCCCACACATGGGGGATTTTTGCTTTCGAAAACCATGTTCGGCTGCTTAGTAACTGCCCAGGAATATCCTACTATGAAATTCCTCGAATTGTTGTTGACTATAAATGGGATAAAAAAATTAAAAACTTAATTATTGAAGCTTTGGAAATGGATTATTATGTATATATTTATGTGGATAGGTACTATATCAAGCAGAGTAGTTCATATCAAAAATATTGTTCTCCTCATGAAGTACTAATATGTGGGTATGATTTAAGTAAAAGGACATTTACCATTGCAGATAATCTAGAAAATGGAAAGTTTATTGTAACCGAATGTACTTTTGATGAAGTAGAGAAGGGCTATTGGGCAATAAAAAGTAAATATGATTTTATGACGAATATCCGTTATTTGAAACAGAATAAAGAATACACATGTCATATTAACTTGCCTCAAATTATATTAAATATCGATAATTATCTACTTTCCAAAAAAAATTATGATCTTATTCAGGATCAAGAATTTGACTATGGTTTTGATGCTTATCATAGACTATTTGCTGATATATTAAATGCAGAAAAATCATTTGAGCTTGATTGGCGTGGCTTCCATTTACTCTATGAACATAAAATTTTAATGGAAATGCGAATAAAATATCTGTTAGATATAGAAGTTATATCGTGTAGTTCTAATTTTTTAGAAGCGATTACAAAGCTGAAAAATGATTTTCTGGTATTGCGAAATTTAGTTATTAAATATAATCTAACCCTGGATCGTAATATATTAGAGAGAATTAAGGGAAATTTGGAGGACAGTTTGAATAGAGAACGCAGTTATTTATTTGATCTATTAAATGACTTAAAACAAAATTTAGAGAAAGAGCACTCAGTTTTATAACACAAAATTCATGCACGATGGATGCGATTCACTTCAAAGTGAAGCAGGACGGAGCCATTGTACACAGGGCTGCCTACATGGTCATCGGGATTGACCTGGATGGAACAAAAACCTGCTGGGTATCTGGGGTGGCAAGAATGAATTTAGCAAGCTCTGGCTTAGCGTACTAAATGGCCTCCGAAACCGTGGTGTTCTGGATATCCATAAAAAGAACGCCCTCCTTATTGCTGCACTAAAGGATCCGAGAATTCATAACCAAGCGCATAGCCCCACCAACTAATGGTGGGGTTATGTTTTACTTGGAAGCCCAGTAAAGAAACATATTTAAAATAAGAGTTTTATATTTAGACATTCTCTCCACGAACCCTACGAGAAGTTGTGGTTCATCACAACGAAACACCTAGCAACCTGCTGATCAGCCCGAGATCCATATTGGATTCAAGCAGATCAGCCATAAGATCGAAGCCCTGTTCGTCCGGCACCACAATGTCCTGCTGATAGGGCAAAACTCCGGCACACGGGACGCCGTGTTTTTTTTCCAAGACATCTATCCCTGACTGTAAAACATCCTTTATACCTTGATAGCGATTGATGAGGAAACCCTCCAATTGATCTTTAATGGACTCATCCAATAAATCAATGGTGCCGTGAATCGCAGCAAAAACTCCGCCATAGTGGATATCCGACACGAGCAGGAGCGGGGACTTCGTTATCTTCGCCGTAAAAATATTAGCAACGTCCTCATTGGCTAGGTTGATTTCCGCCGTTGAACCTGCGCCCTCTATAATGAGAATATCGTATTTGGCGGCAAGTCTTTGAAATGAATTTTCAATGCCAGCTCTGATCTCCGGCAGAAAATCTCCATATTTCGTATAGCATCCAGTATGAAATAACTTCCCATTCAGGAAAATTTGCGTCTCATCATAAGCGGGCTTAATTAGGATAGGATTCATATCCGCTTCAGGAACCACGCCAGCACTTAATGCTTGAATATAAGTTGAATATGCAATTTCACTATGATCTCCAGTTATATAGAATTTCGAGGAAATATTCTGTGCTTTGAAGGGAGCTGCAGCGTACCCTTTGTTCCGTAGCATACGCAGCAAAGCTGCTGTGATAAAGCTTTTGCCGCAGGAAGAGCTAGTTCCGACGATCATCAAGGATTTCATAAAGTCCACCCGTCCCGTTAAAGTATTCAATTAGGTTATTATACTAGATTATTAAAGTCTTTAAGCAGAAAACATTTTCCTAGATAAATATAAAGAAAAGTAGCAACTTTTAGGGGATTATGACGTTTATATGGATGATGCTGGAATTTAGGGATAATGGATTGTTTTTATTATTTTACTAAAAGGATGAGTGAAATTGAGAAGGTTCGCTGCCATTGTATTTTGCATGATCGGTTTGTTTTTGTTCGGTGTTAATTCGCAGGCTTACGCCAATAGTGCTTCCATATATCTTAATGGGTCGCAGCTTAGCGCAGCTAATTTATCTCAGGTTGAAATCGTAAACAATAAAGTGATGGTTCCTATACGAGTGGTAGAGGAACTCGGCTACGGTGTAAATTGGAATAAGACGGATCAAACCGTAAAAATTCAAAGCAAGCTGAAAACGATTACGATGACGGTCAATAAGTCCAGTGCTCAGGTCGACGATCGGGTCGTCATGCTGCAGTCCCCTCTTTTGTTGAAGAACAATACTTCATTTGTGCCGTTACGCTTCATGAGTGAAGAGTTCGGTCTTGAGGTGAATTGGGATAATCGTACAAAAACCGTGTATTTGACCTCGGATGAGGCTGTTGATTCCCAGGATTCCCCCGAATCTCAGGAGGAGCTCAAACCGGGAGTAGGCACGAATGCTGGGACTGCCACAGGTACAGCTACAGGTGCTGGCACAGGCACAGGTTCGGATACAGCATCAACGCAGGTAAATGGGAAAATAGAAGATATTCATTTTACGGATAACCGGCTTACGATAACTATGGATCAAACGGTGCAGCCAAAGGCTTTTGCTATGAGTCAACCGGATCGAATCGTTCTTGATTTGCCGGGAACTGCTCTATCGGATTCTTTTAGTGTAAAAAATAGGGTTGATACAGGCGTCAGTCAGATCGAATTCGAGGCGGAGGAGCATTCGCTTGTTAATAAAGTGCGATATTCCCTCTTCGATTCCAAGTCATCTACTATCCGAATTGTCCTAGATTTAAGTGGCCAAGCGGATTATCGATTGTCTACGGGAGAATCCATTATAGTCCTTGAGCTGTCAGAGAAGACGGCGGCGGGAGCAGCCAATTCGGATAATGCTAGAAAAGTCGTGGTGATTGATGCCGGACACGGAGACCAAGACAATGGGACAACCGGGGTATCCGGAAAAGTCGAGAAGGATTTTAACCTGACGATGGCTTTGAAGGTCGAAGAATTGCTCAAGCAAGAGCCGTTGATTGATGTCGTGCTTACGCGGCACGATGACACTTACGTCACTAGGCCGGATCGAGCTAAGCACGCCAACGATCTTAATGCGGACGCATTTATTTCCATTCACGCCAACTCCGTACTGAATATACCAACGGCAAATGGTACCGAAACCTATTATTTCAGCGAAGCCAGCAAACCCTTGGCGGATGTAATGCATAAACACCTAATTGAAGCGACCCAGCTTAAAGATCGCAAAGTCAAGTACAACAATTATGAGGTGCTGAGAAGAAGCAACATGCCAGCTGCGCTCCTGGAGGTGGGTTTCTTATCCAACGCGGAAGAGGAAGCCCTGCTCTTTACGGAGAATTTTCAGAACCGGGTCGCTCAAGGTATTGTAGATGGGATAAAAGAATATTTCGGGATTGTCTCATAGGGGGGCATTATGATCTAAATTTTCTACAACTCTCTACTCGAAGAAAGTTCGAGTGGAGAGTTTTTTTGTGGTTTACGCTCATTGTTAACCAAAATTGTAAATAATAAGGAGGGTAAATGAATAGGTCTGTCGAATCGTGTATATAAATCAATTGTTGATATAGGACAAAGGAATTAATTTAATGTCGTCATTTGGTAAATGATGTTATGTGGGGGTGGGGGAGCCATGCATTACATTGCTCATATTAGAGAAGCGGATCATCGACACCAGACCGTTGAAGAGCATTTATTAGGGGTAATGGTTTTAGCTGAAGCTTATGGTGAGAAGCTAGGAATTAAGCATATTACGGGATTGGCCGGTATGCTTCACGATTTAGGGAAATACACTGTTGAATTCAGGGAATATATTTTAGAAGCAGTAAATAACCCGGATTCTCCACCTGCTAGAGGAAGTGTTGATCATTCGACAGCAGGCGGGAAGCTATTATATCAACTCTTCCATACGAGCAAAGCGGTGAAGGAACATAGATACCGTGGAATTTTAGCGGAAGTCGTGGGAAACGCAATCATTTCTCATCATTCTTATTTACAGGATTTTTTGAGCCCAGAATTGGAATCCAAATATTTGTTTCGCGTAAGAGACCAGAAACTCGATAAGTTCGATGAGACAGTGGAGTTATTTTTTAAGTATGTAATGAAAGAGTCTGAATTCTATCATTATGTGGATCAAGCCGCGGATGAACTGGAGAAATTTCTATCGAAAGGTTCTTCAGCAAGTAACGAGAATAAGCTGATGTTTTTAAGCAAATTTGTATTTAGCGCACTAATTGATGCCGATCGAACAAACACCCGCCTGTTTGAAGAGAATATCACGGTGGACTCTGGCCCGAATACAAAAGGAATATTTGACGCTTATTACGACAGGCTTATGGCAAAGATGGATTCTTTTGCTGAGCAAACCGATGCTCCTTCCCGAATTAATCAGTTAAGAAGAGAAATGTCCGAGCAGTGCGAACAATTTGCAGAGAAGCCATCTGGCATATATACCTTATCCATCCCGACGGGGGGCGGCAAAACTTTAGCAAGTCTAAGATATGCTCTTAAGCATGCCAAGCTCTATCACAAAAAGCATATTATTTATGTTGTACCATATACAACGATCATTGAGCAGAATGCGGAGGAAGTACGCAAGCTCCTAAAGGATGACATGCACATCTTAGAGCACCATTCGAACGTGATCGATGATGCGGATGAGGACGATGAACTTTGGGATGGCATCATGAATGCTAAGCAGAAACTCAAACTGGCTAAAGATAACTGGGATGCCCCCATTATTTTCACAACGATGGTTCAATTTTTAAATGTTTTCTATGCCAAAGGAAGTAGGAATATACGTCGGCTTCATAACTTAAGTGAATCGGTCATTATTTTTGATGAAGTGCAAAAGGTTCCTATTCCGTGCGTTTCTTTATTTAATCAAGCGCTAAATTTTTTAGAGGTTTATTGCCATTCTAGTATTGTGCTGTGTACAGCAACTCAACCGGCTTTAGACTTTGTAGAACATAAGCTTGATCTCAAACCAGATTCTGAGATGATCTTGAACCTCCCACAGGTCATTGAGGCATTCAAGCGAGTTGAAATTATAGATCATGCTTCGGATGAGGAATTTAACAATGAGAAGCTCGCGGACTTTATTGGCGAAAAATTAAACAAGCTTCAAAGTGTGCTGGTCATTTTGAATACGAAAACAGTTGTTAAGAGTTTATACCTTCAATTGAAAGAAAGGTATAGTGATATTCCTTTATATCACCTAAGTACATCTATGTGCGCTGCTCATCGAAATCAGATTTTGGGAGAAGTCCGGCAGCATCTTGAGAATAGAACTGAGGTTATATGTATAAGCACACAGTTAATAGAAGCGGGAGTAGATGTTAGCTTCGAATGCGTCATTCGTTCTCTTGCGGGTCTGGATTCGATTGCTCAAGCAGCGGGGAGATGCAACCGGCATGGAGAACGAGCCTTACGGCAAGTATATGTCATTGACCATGTAGAAGAGAATTTGAAGCATCTGAAGGAAATCAGAATGGGTAAACAAATATCCAAAAAAATGCTCATCGATCTTAAGCGGGATCAGACGGCGCATGGCGGGGATATTTTATCGGATGTAGCGATGGATTGGTACTTTAAACAGCTTTATAGAGAATTTGACAATGATGTGGATTATTATATACCACAACTACGGAAGAAAATGACGGAGCTGCTTTCGGCGGCTAAAGCGGATAACACATATACTCAGGCTTTTTATAGCAAGCGAAACGAAGCTCTGCCCTTATTTCTAGCTAACAGCTATAGAACAGCGGCTGAGCATTTCCGGGTCATTGACAATCTTACCACGTCTGTGATCGTTCCTTATCGCCATGAAGGGAAGGAGATTATTGCAGAGTTAAATGGCGAGAGAAGTATCGCGGACTTAACCCAGTTATTACGGAGAGCGCAGCAATATACGATTCATTTGTTTGATCATGAATTACAGTTATTATCCAAAAATAGCGGATTGGAGAGCTGCCTGGATGGGAAGGTGCTGGTCTTAAAAGAAGGGGCTTATAGCGAGGAATTTGGATTGGATATCGAGAACGATAGTGGGTTTGATTTGAGTATGTTTTAATCAGTCCAACGAGAAAGGAGGTGAGTTCTATGCGAAATTCAATCGAGTTTGAGGTATACGGTGACTATGCGCTTTTTACGGACCCGTTAACCAAGATGGGTGGAGAGAAGCTGAGCTACCAGATTCCCACATACCAGTCGCTCAAAGGAATCGTTGAAAGCATTTATTGGAAGCCGACTTTAATCATGATCGTCGACGAAGTTCGAGTGATGAATGCGATACGCATGGAATCCAAAGGCATTCGTCCCATAGATTATAGCGGCGGGAATACGTTGGCCAATTACACTTATATTAGGCAACCAAGGTATCAGGTTAGAGCGCATTTCGAATTTAACATGAACCGTCCAGACATGGCCTATGATCGCAACGAGCACAAGCATCATAATATGCTGAAGCGAGCGGTTAAGGCCGGAGGACGCAGAGATATTTTCCTTGGTGCCCGGGAATGTCAGGGCTATGTTGAACCTTGCGTGTTTGGAGAAGGCAAAGGGGCTTATGACGATGTAGAAGAATTGTATTTCGGTCATATGGTACACGGCATCAATTACCCGGATGAGACGGGCCGGGATCAGATGGAAGTCCGTTTGTGGAACCCTGTGATGAGAAACGGCATAATTCAATTTAAACGGCCAGAGGAATGTACAAAGGTTCGCAAAGTTTCCGATATGAAGCCGAAGGTTTTTGATCCATCTAACGTTGAGTCCGTAGAGGAATTATTTTCACAAATTGGAGAGGAGGGCAAGGGATGAGCTGGTTATTGCATTTGTATAAGACCTATGAATCGAATCTGGATCGTGTCGGTGAAATTGAGAAGAAATACAATGATCGCGAGTATACCCTTCTGCCCGTCTCTCATACAACGCAAAATGCGCATATTGAAGTAGAAGTTACTGAAGATGGAGAGTTTCACTCCGCGTTCGTTATTGATAAAAATGATGCGAGTACTCTTATACCATGCACAGAGGAATCAGCAAGCCGGGCTGGAGCAAAAATAGCGCCTTACCCGCTGCACGATAAATTAAGCTATGTTGCTGGAGACTTTGTTGCTTATGGCGGGCAAATCAAGAAAGAAGAGCCATTTACATATTACATCAAACAACTGGAAGATTGGGCTCAATCACCTTACGCTACAGCCAAGGTTTGCAGCATTTATAACTATTTAAAAAAAGGCCAATTAATACAAGACCTAGTCCATGCGAAGATTTTATGCGTTGATGCGGATAACAAGCTAATTGAGAAATGGGATAAAAAATACGAGTCGCTGTATCCGGAGAAACCTCTTATTTTCTCAACGGTAGCCGGGGGGCAAGACAGTGCTTTTATCCGCTTCAATGTGCACTCTCCCAAAGAGATTTTGACAAAAGTGTGGAAAGATCGGGAGATGTACGATTCCTTCATTAGATATTATCAGAATTTATTGGGCGGCGAAGACATTTGTTACGTAACTGGCCAAAAGCTGCCGAGCACGGACAAGCATGCGAATAAAATCAGAAATGCAGCGGATAAGGCGAAGCTCATATCTGCTAACGATACTAGCGGATTTACGTTCAGGGGGCGTTTTAGTCAAAGTAACGAAGTCGCCAGTATCAGCTACGAAGTATCTCAAAAAGCCCATAATGCCTTGAAGTGGCTGATTAACCGCCAAGCCAAAATTATAGATCAACGCGTATTTCTGGTATGGGGCAACGACATGCCGGATATCGCGGATCCGACAGAAGACACTTACTCCATTGATCCTACGCCTGTTACGGTGGTGCAAAGAAAATCATTTACAAACCAAGAATTTGCGAATGAGGTTTCTAAGGCTTTGGAAGGGTATAGAAACGATATTTCATCGAAATCCCAAGTCAACATCATGATCCTTGACTCGGCCACCACTGGGCGAATGGCTGTATTGTACTATCGACACATGGATAAAGAGCTGTATTTGGACAGACTGGTGAAGTGGCACTCGACCTGTGTATGGCTGCATCGTTATCGGAAGAATGAACAAGGTGAATTTGTTCAATTCTATGGGGCTCCGGCTACCAAGGATATTGCTTTCGCAGCGTATGGGCCAAGAGCTAACGAGAAAGTCGTAAAAGGATTAATGGAGCGCATGCTGCCATGCATTGTGGATGATCTAAAAATTCCCCAAGACATTGTGACCAGCGTATATCAGCGTGCCTCCAATCCAGTTTCTATGGAAAAATGGGAGTGGGAGAAGACTTTGAGTATTGCCTGCGCCCTAATTAACAGACAGGAGGGATTCAAGTTGGCATTAGACATGGAAAGTAATGATCGCGACTATCTATTCGGACGATTGTTGGCAGTTGCAGATGTTTTGGAAAGATCAGCTTTAGGACGGGAGGAGACGCGAGCGAGCAATGCCATTCGTTATATGAATGCTTTTTCGCGGCACCCCGCAAGAACCTGGATGACGATTCAACAGAGCCTGCAGCCGTATCAGGCCCGAATGGGAACGAAAGCTTCATACTTATCTAAAATCATTGATGAAGTGGCTTCCAGAATAAAGATCGAAGATTTCAACAACAGGCCGTTATCTGGAAAATATTTATTGGGCTTCTATAGCCAACGCCACGAGCTCTATCAGAAGAGGGAAAATAATAAAGATGCTGTAGAAGCATCTAATGAAGAGGAGAAATCAATATGACCATTTTAGATCATAAAATAGACTTTGCCGTAGTTCTATCCGTGACGAATGCCAATCCCAATGGTGATCCGTTAAATGGAAACCGTCCAAGACAAAATTATGATGGTCACGGTGAAATTTCGGATGTTGCGATTAAGCGTAAAATCAGGAACCGTCTACAAGACATGGGAGAATCCATATTTGTTCAGTCCAATGACCGTAAGTCAGATTCGTTTAACAGTTTGAGAGAGCGAGCGGATGCCAACGCAGAATTGGAGAAAATTCTAAAGTCCAAGACCAGCTCGAGTGATGATTTTGCTAGAATAGCCTGCCAGGAATGGCTGGATGTTCGCAGCTTTGGACAAGTATTTGCATTTAAAAGCTCCGACAAAAGCGGGAGCGTCTCTGTCGGTGTTAGAGGGCCGGTATCCATTCACACGGCTGTGAGTGTTGATCCTATTAATATTACAAGTATGCAAATTACGAAGAGCGTCAACTCCGAGCCGGGCAAGGAGCGCGGTTCAGATACGATGGGAATGAAGCATCGCGTAGACTTCGGGCTATATGTTTTTTACGGAAGTATTAATACGCAATTGGCTGAGAAAACGGAATTTACGCAAGAGGATGCAAAAAAGATTAAGCAGGCGCTGGTCACTCTGTTTGAAAATGACGCATCGGCGGCAAGACCGGATGGAAGCATGGAAATTCATAAGGTCTATTGGTGGGAGCATAGTTCCAAGCTTGGCCAGTATTCTTCTGCCAAAGTCCATCGTTCGCTAAAGGTGACGTCTCGGTCGGAAGAGCCTAAATCTTTTGAGGATTATTCGCTTGAACTTATTGAATTAGAAGGATTAAAGGTTGACGTGATAGATGGCCTTTAAGGAAGATGACGATTACCTCATGTTATCGGGGATACAGCATTTTCAATTTTGCAAACGACAATGGGCGCTTATTCATATTGAGCAGCAATGGGAAGAGAACGTGAGAACGATTGAAGGACAATATCTCCATCAGAAGGCCGATCAGCCATGGATCAGAGAGAAGCGTGGGAACAAACTCATTGTAAGAGCAATGCCCGTCAAGTCTGCTGAACTTAAGATCACAGGTGTATGCGATGTAGTAGAGTTCGTTAGGGACGATGAGGGTGTAGAGATTCAAGGTGCTGAAGGGAAATATCATGCTTACCCGATTGAATACAAACGGGGAAAGCCAAAATTGAATGATGCGGACTTATTGCAACTAACTGCTCAGGCCATATGTCTGGAAGAAATGCTGTTATGCAATATAGACAAAGGTTTTATGTTTTACAATGAAATAAAGCATAGAGTCGAGGTTGGATTAACTGCGGAAATGAAAGGTAAAGTGAGAACGCTCGTCTCCGAAATGCAGGATTACTACATTCGCAGACTAACACCGAAAGTCAAGACGGGTTCTTTTTGCAAAAGCTGTTCCCTTCATTTTATTTGTTTACCGGAATTAATGAATAAAAGGTCTGTAAAGAGTTATATTGAAGGGAAAATCAAGGAATGAAGAAGCTGCTGAATACGCTATTTATTACGCAACCAGATGTTTATTTATCCTTAGATGGAGATAATGTTGTTCTTCTCAAAGAGCAGGAGAAGCTCGGAAGGCTGCCGCTTCACAATCTGGAATCCATCGTAGCATTTGGTTATACGGGGGCAAGTCCAGCATTTATGGGGTATTGTGCAGACAGGAACATTTCATTGGTGTTTCTAACCATGAGCGGAAGATTTCTCGCTAGAGTCATTGGCGCAAGCAAAGGCAATGTTGTTCTGCGGAAGAAACAATACCTGCTTTCGGAAAATGAGCTTCTCTCCGCTAAAATAGCTCGGAATTTTATTGTAGGCAAAATTTTTAATCATAAATGGATGATTGAGAGAATGACCCGGGACTATCCGCTTCGTGTGAATGTAGATCAATTTAAAGAAATGTCCCAGCACCTATCGTCTATTATGATGGATGTAAGAGTATGCGAGGATCTGGAGCGATTAAGGGGCTTAGAGGGTCAAGCCGCTGTCAGCTACAATGCATTGCTGGATCAAATGATCCTGCAACAGAAAGAACATTTTTATTTCCGTACCCGTTCAAGAAGACCGCCAATGGATAACGTAAATGCTATGCTGTCGCTAGCTTATACTTTGTTAGCTAACGATACGGCATCGGCCTTAGAAGCGGTAGGGCTTGATGCATATGTTGGTTTCTTACATCGGGATCGCCCCGGACGAGCTTCATTAGCCTTAGATGTTATGGAAGAGCTGCGAGGAATCTACGCTGACAAGTTCGTTCTAACTTTAATTAACAAGAAAATCGTCAACCATGAGGACTTCCTTCATAAAGAGAATGGTGCTGTGATCATGACGGATGAAGCAAGAAAAAAATTCTTGGCAGCTTGGCAGAACAAGAAGCAAGAGAAGATTACACACCCGTATCTCGGCGAGAAAATTTCATGGGGACTTGTGCCCTATGCACAGGCATTGCTGCTGGCGCGTCATTTACGTAATGACTTGGATGAATATCCTCCAATTCTATGGAAGTAGGTGTGAGATATGCTAGTATTAATTACGTATGATGTAAGTACGGTGAGCAGTGCCGGGCAACGGAGATTACGGAGGGTATCCAAAGTGTGCCAAAACTATGGACAGCGTGTGCAAAATTCAGTATTTGAATGTGTTGTTGATGCAGCTCAATTTACAACCCTAAAGCTAAAGCTTATGGATATTATTGATCCTGACCAGGACAGTCTGCGTTTCTATCAGCTCGGGAATAACTATAAGAATAAGGTTGAGCACATCGGTGTCAAAGAGTCACTAGATTTGGAAGGGCCCTTAATTCTGTAAGGTGCGAATGTGAAGCGAACATGATTTTCCAGGGACATTCGCACCAGGAAATAAACTTAAATTATATATAATGGAAAAATATACATGAGAAATATTTTAAAAAATAACTATTATTAGTAATTTTATTCTTGTATTTGCGATTATGGGGCCATTATACCCTAAAAATCGCTGTCGCATCCCTCGCGGATGCGTGGATTGAAATCAAAAAATTCCCGGCTATATGTGATCTCAAAATTAGTCGCATCCCTCGCGGATGCGTGGATTGAAATCTCCTGTACCGATTCAAATCAGCGGCGTAATTGAGTCGCATCCCTCGCGGATGCGTGGATTGAAATATTAAATAAGCCATGGGTTATTCCATGGCTATGTCGCATCCCTCGCGGATGCGTGGATTGAAATATTCCGCAATGACCATCGACCCAATACCATTGCGTTGAGTCGCATCCCTCGCGGATGCGTGGATTGAAATTCTAAGCTGCTCCTCGTCTTGCATTTCTATATAAGTCGCATCCCTCGCGGATGCGTGGATTGAAATCGCTATGCGTGTGGGTAACCATTGGAATATCACCGTCGCATCCCTCGCGGATGCGTGGATTGAAATTAGACCTAATACTAGAGAGCGTGGCGAATTCCCTAGGGTCGCATCCCTCGCGGATGCGTGGATTGAAATTTTTTAGCAGGGAACAGAATTGATCCCAAGTAATGTCGCATCCCTCGCGGATGCGTGGATTGAAATAAACCGTGGATAGTGTTGAGAAAATCTATATCGTCGCATCCCTCGCGGATGCGTGGATTGAAATTACGTGGCGAAGAATTAAATGCAGTATTTGAAGCTGTCGCATCCCTCGCGGATGCGTGGATTGAAATCTGTACCAAGCGACCCCGTCGGTAGAACTCAATTAAAGTCGCATCCCTCGCGGATGCGTGGATTGAAATCTTCTCTGGATAAAGGGATGCCAAGGATTCTTGTAGTCGCATCCCTCGCGGATGCGTGGATTGAAATAGATCTAAGATCGAAAAGGATCCATCATACGAAAGTCGCATCCCTCGCGGATGCGTGGATTGAAATGCTGATCGAGCAGGAATATAGCTTGTAGCTCTTGGTCGCATCCCTCGCGGATGCGTGGATTGAAATACATCACGATATGCGCTGGCGCTGGTAGGTGGTCGCGTCGCATCCTCGTGGATGCGTGGATTGAAATTTCGCGGATTGTGTAGTCTAGTTCGTTGTAATCGGTCGCATCCCTCGCGGATGCGTGGATTGAAATTTATTCTATAGTAGATTTTATTACCCATTTTCAAGCGCTTCGTTTGCGATTTCCTTCATGACAAAATAGTCATCTTCAAATGAATCAGAATCATATTCTTGAATCTGTCTTAGTACTTCAATAGTGATTTCAAACATTTTTTGTTCAATCATGAGTCCCCTACTTCTTAAAATATGTACTTAACCCTAAAAATGATATTTTGTTAAAAGGTGCAATTTATCGTTGTGAAATTAGATAAATATGGTATTATGATTGCGTCGGCCGACATAGTATGATAAATGGAGGGAAGTCAATGAAGTCTATTTAAGTGGATACTCAGTTTATCGTTATTAGTACTGATAGCGCCTTTGCATCCACAAATAACTTCTGCTGCTGATAGCGACCAAGACACTTTAGTCTATAATTTAGATGACTCATTTGCCTCTGTTATTGACTCTGTTTATACTATTGAATCCCACTTAAGCACTCCAGGTAACATGGTTATTTTTGAAGGCGGTGAAATTAATAAGCTTCCACTTTATAAGAGTATTTTTCAACCAATGAACATACCACTTTTTTTGGAAGATGATGAATTTAAGGAAATTAACTCTGATGCCGTTTCAAATGAGCAGGATGCAACTATTAATGGCGAAAAAAACATTATTGTGCCAACAAAGACTACCTTGATAGTGCTTTACAATGCCAATGGAAAGATAACAGTCTTACAAAATGACGAATCAATTGATGAGTCTGCCAGCAAGATCAAGTCCTTTAAATCTTTTGTAAATACTAATGGTCAACAAAAACTTATTAATGATTTTAAAGATGATATGAATAGTCTCTTCTCTAAAAATTCTATTTCTCCTGCTAGTTATAGTATTGCTGCTACACAAGGTGACATATTGACAAGCATTCGAAAAACCCTGTCTGTTAATGGAAGTTATACAGTAGTTGGCGGTTCTACGGTCAGCTATGTGGCAGGCAAAGCTGTCACTGACTATATACTTTATGCTAACAGTAAGGGGACTCACTTTTATGTTTTAGCTGATTCACAAATTTATCCTGCGGGTGTGGCTGATAATAACAATGCTACTTGGACGACAGGTTATAAATCCAATATTAGAACGAATTCCAGTACAAACTCATTGATAAACTGGTCTCCAAATACAACTGGGCTTAGCCTAGACAGCAATGATCAGTTTCAAGTAGGAATCTCAGCAAGTACAACAGGTATTGAGTTGAGTTTCAGCTATACATGGAATGGTACTTCTAATGTAAAATTAGAGTCTACTGGAAGTAAAACTTCAGGACTAACAACTGAATATATTTATAAAAACAACGGAAATGCTATCGCCTCCAGCACTTTTACAACGGGGCATGGTGCCTTAATCCAAGCAACAAACAAAGTTCTATCATTCTCTGCAAGCCATCAGTTTAGAAATGAGAATGTTTATTCTAATGGAAGCACTTGGTACTCGACAAACACAACAAACCTTTCATATAGTTTCTAATCATTAAAATTACTCTCTCTCCTATCTATTTATTCATGGTAGGAGAGTTGTACTTTTCTTTTGGGAGGATTTACAAATGAGAAAATTGTTTCTTGGATGTACATCTATCGTATCTTCGGTAATTTTTTTATGCACGGGATTCTTAATCTCTGCACTTAAGTCAGTTGACCGTTCTGCCGATATCAACAGCGGAGCCTTTAGATATAGTATCTTTAATATCCATATCAGTTGGTTTATAATTCCTGTTATTCTTTTCATATTTGGCTTATGGCTTGTATATTTGAGTCAAGATGCAGAGAAATAATTATTAGAAGCGTAATTTGCCCATCTTTATTGCAATATTCTATTTTTGTAGGGTGCCATAGACCTGCGCTGCATCCCTTGCTATTTAAGCATGTAGAACAAAGGGCGCTACTCATCCTGAGCAGCGCCTCCTTTGCGATATTGCAGGGGGGAAGCTCCGGTGGTGCGTTTAAACGCTGTGCTGAAATAATGCTGGGTTTCGTAGCCGACCTGTCTGGCGATTTCGGCAATGGTTAGGTCGGTGCCGTTAAGCAACTGGGAGGCCCGGCGAATGCGGATTTGTGTCAGGTAGCTGTTGAAGGAAGTGTCCAGCTCCTGCTTGATCATCCGGCTTAAATACACTGAAGAGGTTTGAAGCTGCTGGGCCATGGACTCCAGGGTTAGCGTGCAATCGCCGTAGTGCTCCAGCAAGTACTGCTTGGCTCTACGCACCAATGGGGAAATGGCAGTTTCCTTCAGCACAGAGGATTTGCATTTGCGATAGACGGCGGGCATGGAACTGACATCGGCTTCACCTTCAGTGAGATGGATATCGACGGCCACCTTCAAGTAAGTTCGCACGGACGACTCGATTTGATGGAAGTCGGCATCGGCCGTGAGGCTCCATAGCAGCACCACAATGACACCGAACGGATCGCGAAAAATAACTTTCGGATAGGAAGTGAGCAGCTCGGCAGCAATGTTCTCGATAGCGAATAAATAGAGCTGGCGCTCACTTTCTTTCATCAATGGCTGCGGGGCAGCCGACTCACGCAGGCGAATCATGCCGAGCAGGTTGGGGGCTGTCACAGGCAATCGAAGAAAAGACAGCTGCTCCACAATTTCCTCCTCTGTCATGCTGCCTTCCATCCATTCCTGGCAGAAGCGCTCCCGCAGCAGGGGATAGCTCTTCGTAATTTGCCGGGAAGCGGTTTGCAAATGCTGCTGCTGAATGGCCTCTTCCTCCAGTTCATCTCTGACCTGGCGCAGTACCTTCTCCAGCTGCGCCGGATTAGCGGGCTTCAGAATATAGTCCTTTACTTGGAGGCGAATGGCCGTCTGGGCATAGCTGAACTCGTCATGACCGGTAATAATAACGATTTTGCAGTCAGGCAGCTCCTCGCGGACATGCTTCATCAGTTCAATCCCATCCATGATCGGCATATTGAGATCGACGAGCAGAATGTCGATCTGATGCTTAAGCGCGAGCTCCAGCGCTTCTTCTCCGTCTTCCGCCTCCGCGACGACATCCAGCCGAAGCCTCTCCCACTCAACGCTCTCTCTAATGCCTTCCCGAATGATGAATTCATCGTCGGCAATGAGCACCTTCCAAGGATACTTTATGGAAAGAGACGGTTCATTTATCATTTTCGATCAACTCCGTTTTGATTGTAATTGTCCCGGATGAGCGGATGGATTACCGTTACTGTCGTACCCTCGCCCAGTGTACTATCCAGGCTAATCCCATACTTGTCGCCAAAAGTAAGGCGAAGTCGGGCCTGTACGTTCAAGATGCCATATCCTTTCTTTTCTTCGTCCTGCCCCACGGCTCCAGCGGTTAGGTTAGCCCGATCCCCCTCGGGGGATTTGGCGGCACCAGGCTGATCTTCGGAGCTAGCCACCTGCTCCAGAGCGCGGCGAAGAGTGGCGAGCTGTTCTTCCGTCATGCCTTTGCCGTTATCGCGAATCGTCATCACTAAATCGCCGTCTTGCTCATTCGCTTTAACTTCGATGACACCCGACCCGCGGCGTTCTTTGATCCCGTGATAAATCGCATTTTCCACAATCGGCTGAAGAATCAGCTTGAGGACGCTAAGCTCCTGAACCTCCGGATCAACCATAAGCACATAATCTAATTTATTCTGATATCGGACATGCTGAATTTGCAAGTAGCTGCGAATATGTTCGATTTCATCGGATAATGGAATGATGACGTTGCCTTTGCTGAGTCCGATCCGGAACAGCTTTGAGAGCGACTCTGCCATTTCGGCGATATCTAGGGCACTTTTGCGGCGAGCCATCCAGTGGATCGTGTCCAGTGTATTGTACAGAAAATGCGGTTTAATATGCGCTTGAAGACTGCTTAACTCGGCCTCCCGCTTTTGTCGCTCCTGCCTTTCAGTCAAGGAAATGAGCCGATTGATCTGCAGCAGCATTTCATTGAAGCGACGGCCCAGCAGGCCAATCTCGTCCGAGCGATCGCCCCAGTAACGAATCGTTAAATCCCCGGACTGAGCCTTTTGCATGAAGGACATCAACTGTCCAATCGGCCTGGAGATCGAGTGGGCTAAGTAGAAGGATGCTGTCATCCCAAGAAGGCAAACGACAAAGACGAAGCTGACGACATAGAAGCGAATTTCCCGAATTTCTAGAATGGAATCCTCGGTAGCGAACACGCCGACCGTCGTCCAGTCCGTAAACGGGGATACCCGGTAAATAAATTGCAGCTTCCGCCCGTCGACCTGATGGGAATATGTGCCCGAGCCGTCCTTATTCAGCCATTCCAGCGGAATATGCTCAATGTACGGATCGGGAGGAGCATAGATGAGCTCGCCACTGCTGTCGATCACCGTGAGGTAGCCGGTTTTGCCGAGCCTGACGTCCTGCGCCGTTTCCGCAATGACTCTCAGCTTCAGATCGATTAAGACAACGCCTTTTACCTGTTGTGTATCAGGATCGAGGATTGCTCTCACCGCTGAGACCACTTCGCTGTTCTTGTAATTGACATGATTCGTGACATTGCGTTCGTTTGGATGACCGACGATTTTGAATATCCCTTTATTGCGGACAGCTTCCTGATACCACGACTCGCGGGTCAAATCGCTGCTTGTCCGTGCGTACATTTCGTTGCTGATATATTCTCCGCCGCTGTTGACGACCATGATGCCGGCGACTTCGGAATGAAGCGTCGTGAAGCCCTGCAAAAACTTCCGTATGTCATAATGATCGTCCTCCTGGACATTCCCTTGCACGGAGTTCAGCTCAGCTTCAGGCTCAAGAAAACGCTGGACATCGGGATTAAAGGCAATGAGGAACGTCATGTTCTGCAAATTCTCTACATACGTTTCAAGGGAATCGTTGACCTTGCCGATAAGCTGCAGCGTGTTATTCGTAACCTGGCGATCCAGAACACGATCCACCGTCCAGTGAATGAGGAACCCAAGGCCGATGGACGGAAGAATGCTGATGAGCAGAAAATGAACAATCAATTTATAGCGGATCGGCAAGTTATTGAACGATAATTGGCGCGCCCCGGCCGATTTAAATTTATTTCGCATAGTAATCATCCACATTATGCCGCGTTACAACGGTTATTCCGGTATCTACCTGTTCGGGAACGGGCGGGGTGCCCGGAATTTGCGCCGTGTTCAGATCGTGTCCCAAGGAGAAGAGAAAGTGCAGCGACCAGTAGCCCATATTCCAGGTGCCCTGGGCCATCGTAGCGGAAATGTCGCCGCTCTTCACGAGATCCAGCGTGCCTTTATCGGTGTCGAAGCTAATAATTTTCGGCCGCTGACCCTCGCCAATGTTCAGCTCGCGCACCGCTTCGGCAACCCCGATGCCGCCGTTCGCTTCCGTAGCGAATATGCCGGTGATCTCCGGATAATCCCGCAAAATTTCCTCTGTCGATTGCCTCGAATAAATTTGATCCCCTTTGCCATTCTTTACAGCAACGACTTTCATTTCCGGGTAATCCTTCTGAATCGTAGCTAGAAAACCATCGGTTCTGTCCTGGTGATTTTGCTGGTTCGGCGTAGTGACGACGGCGACTTGGCCGCGTCCGTTTGTCAGCTCCGCCATTTTTTGCGCAGCTCGAACCCCCGAGGAATAATTATTCGTGCCTAGAAACGAATAAGCTTTGCTTCCAGGGGCGTCGGAATCGAAGAGGACGACGGGAATACCAGCATCGACCGCTTTATTGATCGTTTCCGTCAAGTCGGCGGGATGAATAGCTGAAATCGCGATGCCCGCTGGTTTCTTAGCGATAATTTGCTCCAGTACCGTAATTTGCTCATGAACATCGCGCTGCGTCGAGCCGCGATATTCCACGGATACATTGAGCGCCTGTGCCGCGTCCTCAAAGCCCTTCAAGCTGCTCTTCCAATAGTCGATCCCCATTTGGAAGGTGACCATCACATATTTCTCATCTATTTCGCCGCGCAAGCCAGCGGTTCTCCACTGCTCATTCAGCTGACTTTGAGACCTATAATCCAGCACATACAGCAGAAAAAAAACGATCAGCAGCAAATATACGATCCAAATCTTCTTCACGCTGAAACCCCTTTCAAATCACAAGCTTGGACAACATCATACTACGAAATGCCGCCGAAATATATCCCTTTCTCACAAAGAAGGCATGTTTGGTAATGCACCGCAACGAGAAAAAGACTGTCTCTAGCGCAGAATTTCATCTGCGGTTAAAGACAGCCTAGGGCTGAATTGCGTCTTGCGTTGTATAGGTGACGCCGAAACTCCATTTACTCCTTCGTCGCAACCTTTACCGCTTCATTCGCTTGTTTGCTCTCTCTGCTGGCTCTCGATTCTTTGTTCTCGATTTCATGAACATCGTACAGTACCCGGGCGAGCAAATCCTGACTATAGTTGCCAAAATGCTTGCCATAGATCGTTAGACCCCTCTTGTTGACTGGCTTGTCAGTAACAGCGATTCTGAAAGTCAGCTCGCTTTTGTAATCAAGCTCGATCTGATCGATCGTGACATCTGAAATGCGGCACCCGTCAATAAAGCTGCCCTCATGATTTATGCGGATCAGCTTCAGCATGCCGTACTGATTCAAGTGGGGCGGCCACCAGTCAGGGTTGAAGGTTCCCCGTGCATCGCCGAAATCGCCTGGACTCGTCCAGGAGCCGATTTCGATTCCGTTGACGTAGAAATAGATGTCGGACGGATAATTATCATTGAAGCCAGGCGCCTCCGAACTGAGCTCCATTGAGAATTGGATTTCACGGAATGTCTGATTTGGCTTCAAATAGTTAGGAATCCGATATTCTAGAAATCCGTCGGCGAGCCAAATGATTTCCGAGTCGATACGCTGTGGATCAGCGAAATAGCGAGGGTCATCAAAGTCGCCGATAATGCTGTCTTTCGTAGCTAATCCGCAGGTAGGTACCGCTTGATAATCGCTGTAGTGTCCGACCTGAATTTCGACTTCGTATAAGTTCTCGACATCCTTACTGCGCAAGTCGACCATTAACTTGTCTTTGTTCAAGTAACAAATCTTCTGAATCCCGTGCTTGCCTACCGTCGTGTTGATTTCGATAAGACCGCTCTCCTCGAGCTTGCGGATGTGCATCGTAATAGCCCCGTTGCTTAAATTGAGCTTATTAGCCAAATCATTCAGATTCAAGGATTGATTGTTAGCCAACAGCTCGAGAATCTGAATTCGAATTTCCGAGCCTAACGCTTTGAATATATCGATCCCACTCATTAGATCTTTAATATAGATCATCTACCGTACCAGCCTCCGAAAAAAAGATTTCATTTCCGTTTGTTTCAAACAATTATAAACCAACAATTCTGAAAATGAAAGCAATTAATTAAATAATGTAATATTAATGCATTATCATACATATATTACCACATTAATCCAAGACTATTTTAGATTAATGTGAAGTTACTTTGGGGTGCGGCAAGTTAAAAGCGACGAATTATGATTATTATTTGCTAATATCAGCAACGTAGCGAAGTGATTTCATATAAATATAAAAAGATTCATAAAGATATGTTTACATTGAGTTTTCTATATGCTATTTTATAGCTGTAAACGGATTCATTGGGGAGAAATGTAACCAGTTTACAATTGAGTGAAACAAGGGAATGGTTCGAAGGAATGGTTCGAAAATTTATGTAGGGAAATACGCGGTCACCAAAAATACCGGTATAGGGAACATAGAGGCAGCGCTTGTAATGATCCTTATCCATCGAGATCGTGGTTCCGCTATATTTTTTTGCAGTGATTGGGGCTGGATCAACACGCATTTCCTTTTTATTGTCCCGTCTTTATTCGGGCACGGGCTGAAGGGCGCGCTATTTGTGCTGATTTTTATCCAGTTTTATAGGAGGATGCCGAGCGTGCTGGAGGAAGCGGTGAGAATCGACGGAGCTGGCGTTCCGGACGTATTGGAACATCATGTTTCCTTTGGCTAACCGTCCATGCTGATCGTGTTTTTGTTCTCGGTCGTCTGGCATTGGAATGACAGCTTAGCCGAATACGTATTTGATGGTTCCGAGCTTCTATAATTTGACGCAGTGGATGGCTGTATTCTACGGTACAAACAATTAGACGGCGGAGACGATGTCGCAGATGTCGTCCTCTTCCATCGGCATGGCGCCGACGGGGCTCAATCAAGTGATGGCCGCGGTCATTTTGACGATACTTCCGATTCTGATCCTGTATTTGTTCGTTCAGCGTCATTTTGTGGAGAGTGTCGAGCGTTCGTGAATCGTTAGCGAATAATTCATGCTACAATGAACTGGAGGGTTACCATTGAAAATAAAACTAGCCATTGGATTGACAGCCATGCTGCTATTAACATCTTGCAGTGAACAGGCTTTAACCGGTTTGCCTGAAGGGGCTGCCCCAGGAACTGTTGAAGGAGGCGGAAAAATGCTGGCAGAGACGGGGGAACGGGCTGCCGAAGAAGCTCCAAAGTTTAAAAACGCATCGGTTCATGATCCGTCCGTCATTAAGGTGGAAGATACTTATTATGTCTTCGGTTCCCATTTGGCGGCCGCGAAGACGACCGATTTCATGAATTGGACGCAGATCGCTTCGGGTGTGCACGACGGAAATCCCTTGATTCCTAATGTAACTACCGAACTGGCGGAGACGCTGGAATGGGCGCAGAGCAATACACTCTGGGCGCCAGACGTCATTCAACTGCCGGATGGGCGCTTCTATATGTACTATAACGCCTGCAAGGGGGATTCCCCGCTGTCGGCGATGGGCGTCGCGGTTGCAGATGATGTCGAAGGGCCGTATAAAGACTTGGGGATTATGCTCAAGTCGGGTATGTGGGGGCAGCCGAGCGAGGACGGTACAGTGTACGATGCCACCGTTCATCCGAACGTCGTGGATCCTCACGTTTTTTTTGATAAAGAAGATAAGCTGTGGATGGTGTACGGCTCTTATTCCGGGGGCATTTATATTTTGGAGATGGATCCCGAGACCGGGTTCCCTTACCCAGATCAGGGCTACGGCAAAAAGCTGCTTGGTGCGAACCATAGCCGAATCGAGGGGCCTTATATGCTGTATAGCCCGGAGACCGATTATTACTATATGTTCCTGTCGTACGGCGGCCTTGATGCTATTGGGGGCTACAATATTCGCGTCGTGCGCTCGAAAGCGCCGGACGGCCCGTTTGAGGATGCCGAGGGGCATGACATGACCGGTGTAGGCGGCCCGGCGGGAACGTTCTTTGACGATGAGGCGATTGCGCCCTATGGTGTGAAGCTGATGGGCAATGTGGAATTCGGTTATGTGGAAGGAGAGACGCCTGGGGTGGGGACGGCCTATGTATCTCCTGGGCATAATTCCGCGTATTATGATGAAGCGACTGGAAAGTATTATTTGATCTTTCATACCCGGTTCCCGAACCGGGGGGAGAGCCACGAGGTGCGCGTCCATCAGATGTTCATGAACGAGGAGGGCTGGCCGGTTGTCGCGCCCCACCGCTATAGCGGGGAGACGATCGGAACGTATGATGCGGCGGAGCTCGTCGGCGATTACAAGTTCGTCCGCCACGGCAAGAACATTACGGCGGAGGTTAAGGCATCCTCGCTCATTCATCTTGCGGCTGACGGCAAGGTCACCGGGAGCGAAACGGGCACATGGCGCTTCATCGGCGACCATCGCCTGGAATTGAGGCTGGACGGCAGCGTATTTCGCGGTGTGTTCCTGCGTCAGTGGGATGGGGGAACGCTGCAGAACGTTGTGATTTTCTCCGCGCTCTCCGAAGCCGGAGAAGCCGTCTGGGGGAGCCGCGTGGCGTTGAAGTAGCAGCGGTTCGCAGTTCGCAGCGCTGAGAGAGCAACCTTGCCAGCTTGCTTGGCATTAAAGTAGTTTGAGCGGCGTTGCAGGATAGCGGGCTGTGTGGCTTGGGGAGTAGGCTGTATGGTGTTGACACAGTAGCTGTGTGGCTTTGGAGGAGTAATCTAAATGATGTTGAAGGGCTAGCCCAGGTAGCATTGAAGTAGTAAACTGCATGGTCGATGAGGAGTAGGCTGTATGACCGTTGGGGGAATAACGATGCTTGATCTTGTGGAGGCTTGGGTGCTTGTCGGCTCAAGAGAAGCACTTAAAGCACTCCGGTAAATAGCTCAGCTGATCGAAAGCTTTGTATGACTTAGATAGCTGCCGACCATACGGCCGACAATCCTCTTTAATATTCTATTCAATAAGCCTTTGACCAATTTGGTCAGGGGCTTATTGCTGTCACAAGGCTTATTGATCGTGCAAGTGCTTAATAGAACCTATAAAGAAAAGTTGGAGAAAAGCGCGAAATAGTATCTCCGTTGTTGAAGTCACTGGCTAATTTTAAACAGGGTTAACTCGAATAAATAGGGCTCTCGATTCCAATTTATACTAATTGTATTTCATACATCTAGAATGACGATTTTTACGCTGAATGTACAACTAACTGTATTGTCTGTATTTAGAATGGGAGTTTAGGAGGAGTAAGACATTTAAGGCACAATCTAGATGTGGGAAATGCAGTTAGTTTGTAAAAATGACCTTATTAACACCCAAATAGATGCACTAAATACAGCTAGTTTCTGAATATGTCAGTTAGTCCGAGTTCATCTGCAACTAGAATAAAAAGTGGACAGTCCTTAAGTGAACCTAGATAATAATCCTTAAGGGAGAGATGTCCGGATGGAACGTAATAGTTACAGTGAAGAGTTTAAGAAGCAGACAGTGAAGTATATTTTAGAGCAAAGTAAGTCCATGCCGCAGTTGGCCGAAGAACTCGGTATATCTGCGGGTGTGTTGCACAACTGGAAAGCACTTTACCGCGATGAAATCCAGCTGGAATCTTTAGTCACACCGGAGAGAGTGCGTCAACTCGAACAACAACTGCGTAAAAAGGAACTGGAGAATCAAGAGAAGGAGCGAGAAAATCAAGATCTCCAGGAAGAACTCGCTATATTAAAAAAGGCGCTGCACATCTTCAGCAAAGAAAGGAATTGAGATTCCAATTCATTGAAGAACATCGCTCCGAGTTTTCGGTGGAGAAGATGTGCAAGGTTTTACAAGTGTCTCGGAGTGGCTTCTACAAGTGGCAAAAGGCATTGCCTAGCGAGCAGAAACTTCGAAAGGCGAAGGTTCTGGAGAGAGTCAAGTATCATTTTCATGACTCCGGGGAACGCTACGGCAGTCCTAAGATTACCCGAATGCTGTGGAAAGAGCGTATCCAGATCGCGGAGCGCACAGTTAGCATCTACATGAAAGAACTGGGGTTGCGTTCTTGTGTCTCCCGTAAATTTAAGGTGCAGACGACCGATTCCAATCATGACTCACCCATTGCTCCCAATGAGTTGAACCAGAACTTTGCCGTATCTGAACCGAACAAAGTGTGGGTGGCAGATATTACCTACATCCCCTGCCGAGAAGGACGGCTGTACTTGGCTAGTCTGATGGATCTGTGCACACGCGAGATCGTGGGTTGGCGGCTTTACGGCCGGATGACAACAGAACTTGTCTTAGATGCTCTAGAGGCCGCATATGATGCGAAAAAACCAGGTAAGGGATTGCTTCACCATTCCGATCGCGGTTCACAGTACGCATCGAAGGAGTACCGTGACAAGCTGGAATCGTATTCCATGAAGGTTAGCATGAGTCGTAAAGGGAATTGCTATGATAACGCTTGTATCGAGTCATTTCACAGCATCTTGAAAAAAGAACTCATCTACAGAACGAAGTTCAAGACCAAACAACAGGCTTACGAGACCATTTACAGGTACATTGAATTTTTCTACAACCGCAAACGAATCCACAGTTCAATCGGCTATGTGTCGCCGGTTCAATTTGCTGCGCAATTCAAGAAGGAGACGGCGTAAACTTTCACTTAATAGGTGTCCACTTTCTTGACAGAAGTCCAATCCCGCCCGAAGCGGTTCAACCACAAAGTAACAATCCCGCCACGAAGCTACCTTCGATTACAAAGTAACAATCCCGCCACGAAGCTACCTTCGATCACAAAGTAACAATTCCGCCACGAAGCTATGTCTCGCCATCTAACTTCATTCCACACCGAGTATGGCCTACTATGTCCAACGATCGATCGTATCCAATGTCCAATCTCATAACTATATACGGCCTTATGCGAGGAAGTGTCAGCCACCAGCCATCCGCCACCAATCACCAGCCATCCGCCATCCGCCACCAGTAACCAATCGCCAATCACTAATCACCAGTCACCATCCGCCAATCGCCGGCCGCTAGTCGCCAGCCGCCTGTTGGTGGTGTTGTACTGTATGATATCGGTCAATCAACCAATCGAATAATAGACAGGGGATTCTGCATGGATATTCACCACAACATCGCATCGCGCCACCATCGCGGCTGTCCTCTCATTGCTAAAAAATACGAATATCTTAGCGTATATATTATATATTTATATAAAATTAATAGGGAGATTTAAAGGGTTGTTATACTAATCTACGTCATATTCTGCTAAATCCAAAATTAGTTTCATATAATTATAAAAAGATTTAGGTTAAATGATTTACATTCCAAATTCTATATGTTATTTTATATTTGCAAGCGGATTCATTACAGTATTATAAAAACATTTTATGTTTAATTGAAACGGAAGGTGAATAACTTGTCCACAACGTCAAGGTCAGCATCAAACCAACGGGCACGTATGGTCGTAGACAAAGCATTCAAAATCTCAGAAGTAGACAAACGTATTTACGGTTCCTTCATTGAGCATTTAGGACGAGCGGTGTATGGAGGGATTTATGAACCGTCCCACTCCGCCGCAGATCATTTAGGGTTTCGCCAAGATGTGAAAGAGCTTGTACGGCAACTGGATGTGCCTATCATCCGCTACCCGGGAGGAAACTTCGTTTCCGGTTATAACTGGGAAGACGGGGTAGGGCCGGTGGATCAGCGGCCGAAGAGACTTGATCTCGCCTGGCGAGCGCTTGAACCGAACGAGGTAGGCACGAATGAATTCATGAGCTGGGCGAAGGATGTAGGCTCCGAAGTGATGATGGCTGTTAACCTTGGTACTCGGGGTGTCGACGCGGCCAGGAACCTTCTGGAATACTGCAACCATCCCGAAGGCAGCTACTGGAGCGATTTGCGCCGCAGTCATGGATATGAGCAGCCGCATAAGGTCAAGACCTGGTGTCTTGGCAACGAGATGGACGGCCCCTGGCAAATCGGACAGAAGACACCTGTCGAATATGGCCGCTTAGCTTATGAAACGGCTAAAGCGATGCGCCTTGTCGATCCCGATATTGAGCTCGTATCCTGCGGCAGCTCGGCTACATCCATGCCGACCTTTCCGGAGTGGGAAGCGATTACGCTGGATCATACTTACGATGTGGCTGATTTTGTCTCCCTGCACCAATACTACGGCAACAGAGACAATGACACGGCCAACTATCTTGCGCGTTCGATGGATATGGAGCATTTCATCCGCACTGTCGTCGCCACCTGCGATTACATCAAGGCCAAGAAACGCAGCAAGAAAACGATGTATTTAAGCTTCGACGAATGGAATGTCTGGTATCACTCCAATCAAGCGGATCGGGAAATTGAGCCGTGGACTGTAGGGCCGCCGCAGTTGGAGGACATTTATAACTTCGAGGACGCTCTGCTCGTCGGCAGTATGCTGATAACACTTTTGCGGCATGCCGACCGGGTGAAGATGGCTTGTATGGCGCAGCTGGTCAATGTCATCGCGCCGATTATGACCGAGAATGGCGGAAGAGCTTGGAAGCAGACGATTTTCTATCCTTACATGCATGCATCGATTTATGGCCGAGGCACTTCACTGCAGCCTGTCGTCGACTCTCCGGTTTATGATGCGCAGGATTATACAGATGTCCCTTATTTGGACAGCGCCATCGTATATAACGAGGCGGAAGAAGAGCTGACGATCTTCGCTGTGAACCGTCATTTGGAGGAAGCGCTAGAGTTGGAGTGCGATGTGCGCGGATTTGAGGGCTTCCGAGTCATCGAGCATATTGTACTTGAGCATGATGATCTTAAGGCTGTGAATACTGCTAATGAGGAAAAAGTGAAGCCGCATTCGCGGGGCGATGCCGCAAGCCAGGACGGCTACGTGAACACCCGTCTGTCCAAGGCTTCCTGGAACGTCATACGACTAAAGAAGGCTTAACCAAGCCCACAGATTGCCATGCAAAAACCATGCCGAAATAAAGCGTAGCCACTGGATCATGGCATAAGCAACCGTAACCGCCGGATTTAGTTGGATGTATAAATGTATTTATGCTTGCCTAACTTCTATGATCTGCACTTAAAAACTTAATTTTTTAAGGAGGTCAGCTATGAAGCAAAGATGGTTTATTGTGCTTGTCGTAATGTCAATGACGCTGATGTTATTCGGATGCGGACAATCGTCCAAGAGCGCGGGAGGAGAAACGACGGTTCTTGACGGCGGGGCAGGCGAAGGGGCAACGGAATTGTCCTATTGGACATTCGTGGAGCTACACGGTCAACATTTTGAGAAGATGCTTGGAAAATGGAACGAGGCCAACCAGGATCGACAAATCAAGTTGAATGTGACAGTAATGCCTTATGATGACATGCATAATAAACTATCGATTGCGGTACAGACGGGGGTTGGGGCCCCGGATATCGCAGACATTGAGCTAGGCAAGTTTCCGGATTTCCTGGCAGGGACTCCCCAGTTGGAACCTTTGAATGATGTGATCGATCCGTATCGTGACACCATCGTGAAGTCCAGGATCGATCTGTACAGCAAGGACGGCCAGAATTACGGTGTGCCTACCCATGTGGGCGCCTCGGTCGCGTTCTACAATACGGAAATTTTAGAGCAGGCCGACGTTGACTACAAGACGATCGAGACCTGGGAGGATTTCAAGCAAGCGGGCATTAAAGTGTATGAAGCGACTGGAAAATATATGGGCACCGCAGATACAAGCGCAACCTGGCAAGCCTCTATGCTGCTTGCGCAGCAAGGCAGCGATTTCACGGATGATGCCGGCAAGCCTGTCGTTAATTCAGAAGCCATGGTCAAGGGGCTGGAGATTCTAAAGGATTTGCAGGACAACAATGTCACTGCCACGATTGCTGGAGGACAGCCGGATACGGAAGAAGCCTATGGCGAATTTAATGCAGGCAACTATGCAGCCGCCTTTATGCCGTTATGGCAAATGTCGAGGTATACGAACTATATGAAGGACTTGTCCGGCAAAATCGCAATCGCACCGATTCCCGTCATTGAGAAAGGAATGCCGCGTTCTGTGGGAGGCGGAGGTACGGGAACGGTAGTGACGAAGAAGGCCAAGGATGTCCAATTGGCCAAGGATTTTCTGGCGTTCGCGAAATTGTCGCTGGACGCCAACCAGGAAATTTGGAATACACTTGGCTTCGATCCGGTCAATATGGACGTCTGGGACATGCAGGACGTCACGCATAATCCAGAGAATCAGTTCGTGCAATATTTTCAGAATAATCCCTTTGATGTCCTGAACGAAATCAAGAGCGAAATCCAGCTGATCAAGTCGACTTCCGCGACGCCAACGATCAACAATGTTCTATGTACAATCACATTTAACGAAATATTTGAAGACGGCAGAGATATAAAGGAAGCCCTAAATGCAGCTCAAGCGCAAATTGAACAAGAATTGAAATAGCAATCGCCAAAGCTATTGTAAACGTGATCGCAATTGCACTTGCACCTCATACGCAACTATGCAACGCAAGCATTCGCATTTACATTGGCTTATTCATCAATTCGTGCGGGCTGCTCTTTACAGGGGCAGCTTCCGCTCAATTTCATAAAGGAGTAGTGCGATGATTAAAAAAATTCTCTACTCGCAAAAAGTCGCTCCCTACGTTTTTGTGCTGCCTTTTATCGCTGTATTCTTATTCTTTTGGGTTTATCCGCTGGCCAGCTCCTTCGGCATGAGCTTTCAGAAAATACAGCTCGGACAAGAAGCCAGCTGGGTCGGCTTCAGCAATTACGAGAAGCTGATGGGCGACGGCGTATTTCTCAAGGCTGTAATGAACAGCGCCACATATATGGTGCTTACCTTAGCCGTGCTAATACCTTTTCCTATGCTGTTTGCAGTACTCATCAACAATAAATTCATGTGGGGGAGAGATTTCTTCAAATCCTCCTTCTTCTTCCCCGCATTGACCTCAGTCGTCGTGGCGGGAACGATCTTCAGGCTGATGTTTGGAGAAATGGAAGGCTCTTTAATCAACAGCGTGCTAGGATGGTTCGGGATCGGCCCCGTCAAATTCCTAAAGGGGCAGGTTACCGGATTCGTCGCCCTGGTATCGCTAGCAACCTGGAGATGGACAGGGGTTAATATGCTCTATTTCCTGGCAGGCCTCAAAAATATTCCCGACGAATACTATGAAGCCGCCTCGATTGACGGAGCATCGCCCTTTCAGAAATTTACGAGGATTACGATGCCTCTATTAAAGCCTACCACAATCTATGTGCTGACGATCAGCATATATGCGGGCCTCGCGATGTTTATCGAGAGCATGATGCTGTGGAATGGCAATAACTCGCCAAAGAACATCGGACTGACGATCGTCGGCTATTTGTACCGGCAAGGAATCGAGAAGAACAATCTGGGGTACGCAGCGGCCGTTGGCATTGTGCTCCTGGCGATCACGATGATCATCAACCTGACGCAGCTGGCCTTTTCTGGAATGTTCAAGAAGGAGGACTGACGAATGAGCAGGGATATTTCGATCAAAATCATCCTCTTCGCATTTTTTGCAGGTTTGTGTGCCTTGATTCTCATTCCTTTCTATGCGGTTACGATAGCTTCCTTCAAGCCTGGCGAGGATTTGATTCGCTACGGGCTTAACTTGAGCTTCGACCTGTCGGTCATGAATTTTGATAATTTTATATATTTATTTACCGGCAACCATGCGTATTTCACCTGGTTCTTTAACTCGCTGCTGCTGACGATCGTTCAGGTCGTACTGACTCTACTGGTTAGCGCAACTGTGGCTTACGGGTTCTCGGCCTATGAATTCAGAGGGAAGAACCTGCTGTTTCTATGCGTGTTATTAATTATGATGGTGCCGTTTGAAATATTGCTCCTTCCTTTATATACATTGACGAACAAAATCGGCCTTATGAACTCTTATTCGGCAATTGTGCTTCCCGGCGTGGCCAGCGCTGCGACGATCTTCTTCTTCCGGCAGTATTTAAGAGGGGTTCCCAAGGAGATCATTGCAGCAGGCAGGGTAGACGGCGCCTCGGAGTATGGGATCTACATGAGATTGATCTTGCCTGTCATGAAACCGTCCTTTGCTGCTATGGCGATCTTAAATGGCATGAATAGCTGGAACAATTTCCTTTGGCCGTTTATGGTGCTCAGCGATGCTGGGAAGTACACGCTTCCGATTGGCCTTAAGACGCTGTTAACGCCTTATGGGAATAATTACGATTTATTAATCGTCGGCTCGTTTTTCTCGATTATTCCTATTTTCATTTTGTTTGTAGCTTTTCAAAAGTATTTTATTGATGGAATGACGGCTGGAGCGGTGAAGGGCTAATTATAAAATAAAATAAAAGAATGGCTGATCTCCTGATTTTTTCACAGCACCGATAGGTGCTTTTTCTTCATATTCCCTAAATTCAATATCCAAATTCCTTTTTTTTGTTTTACATAAGCATAAATAATTGATGTAAACAACGAATAAGAGCTATCAATTGCTATAGAAAAACCGCCTGCAGAATAAAAAAGGATAGTAAAATAATTCTATGTATTATATATTTATATAAAACTAATAACGAAATAACGGGGGTGAATCGATGGTTATAGGCTATTTATAGCCCGAAAAGGAATTAATTTTATAAAACTATAAAAAGATTTAGATTTTATTGTTTACATTCGTTCTCCTATATGTTATTTTATATTTGCAAGCGGATTCATTCAAGTCTTACAAAACCATTTTAAGTTTAATTAAAACTGGCAGCGGATTAACATTTATATTTCATATAGTGTTAAATCAATATTCATTAGGAGGGTTTATGGTGGTCAAGAAAAAAAGTTGGTTTATGCTAGTTTCGCTCATTTTCATCCTCTCTACCGTGTTAGCGGCCTGTGGAGGCAAAGAGAACAGTGAAGCAGGAAGCAGCAACGGGGGTTCCGGGAAAGCCACTGAGACGAAAGAACTGACATTTATGTACCGTGGGGGTACCGACGAGCAGAAAGCGTATACAGAAGTCGTCAAGAAATTTGAAGAGGATCATCCTGGCGTCAAAGTAAAAATGGTCGTTACAGCAGCAGACCAATATGCCACGAAGCTGAAAGCAGCGATCACGGGTAATAAGGTGCCTGACGTGTTCTATTTTGAATCGGGCGACTTGAAAGCTTACGTGAATAGCGGCATTCTTAGGAACCTCACGCCTTATCTGAACTATAGCGAAGACATTAATCTCGATAACATTTGGAAATACGGTGTGGACTTATACCGCTACGATGGAGAAATGGCTGGACAAGGCGATATTTATGGCATGCCGAAGGACGTTGGTCCATTCGCTTTAGGATATAACAAGACGATGTTTGAAAAAGAAGGAATTCCTTTCCCGGACAATGACGTTCCGATGACTTGGGATGAGTTCATCGAAGTCAATAAGAAGCTGACGAAGGATACTAATGGGGATGGAAAGATTGATCAATATGGGACAGGCTTTAACGTGAACTGGGTATTGCAGTCTTTAGTCTGGAGTAACGATGCGGACTGGATCGATGAGACCAAAACCACAGTAACGATCGATGATCCGAAATTTGCGGAAGCGCTGCAGTTCTTCGCTGACATGCAAAATGTTCATAAAATTACGCCTTCCGCTGAAGATGCGCAAACATTGGATACCTACCAACGCTGGATGAAAGGTGAGCTTGCTTTCTTCCCGGTAGGACCTTGGGATATGAGTACTTATGAAGGACTTCCGTTTGAATATGATCTAATGCCTTACCCTGCGGGTTCGACAGGCAAATCGGCCACTTGGATCGGATCGCTTGGAATCGGGGTTTCGGAGAAAACGAAGTATCCAGAAGAGGCAGTTGCACTAGTTAACTATTTGACGGCGTCGAAAGAAGGCATGGAAATGCTGGTCAACGCCAAGGTGCAAATTCCGAACCTGATTGATATGGCTGAGGAGTGGGCTGCGGATACTTCGACTAAACCGGCAAACAAACAGGAGTTCCTCGATATCGTTGGAGATTATGGCCGAGTGCTGCCGGGTCACTACACTTATAATGCCGAATGGTACAACTTGTTCTTTACAGATATTCAACCTGTGATTGACGGTAAAATGACGGCTGAGGAATATGTGAAGCAGCAGCAGCCGAAGATGCAGAAGCTTCTGGATAAAGCGATTGAACAGGAGCAAAAATCGAAGAATAAATAATGAATCTGCAAGTTTAGTATTGTATTAATCCAGTATGCAAAATGATGTTAGTCACTGAGGTTACTATACAAAGGGGCTAGCATCATTTTCATTCTGGCATCCGAAATAGAGGTGAACCGCATGAAAACCAAATCAAATCTCTATCGAAAAGAAAAATTATATGGATTGTTGTATGTTTCTCCTCCTGTTCTGGGCTTTCTGCTATTTACTTTGTTCCCTGTAGCGTATTCATTTTACGGTTCGTTTACGGATTGGGACGGTCTGGGGCAAATGGACTTCATTGGACTAAGCAACTTCAAGGATTTGCTCACGGATGAGCTGTTTCATAAGGCAAGCTTCAATACGATATATATGATGATCGGAATTCCGATTGGTATCCTACTAGCGCTGCTGCTTGCCCTCGGTCTAAATCGGGGCATCCCAGGAACGACAACGTTCCGGGTTATTTACTATGTACCGGTCATTTCTTCGCTGGCAGCGATTTCGATTATGTGGAGCTGGGCGTTCAACGGGGACTATGGACTAGTGAACCAATTCCTTGAGTTGTTCGGCATTAAAGGCCCTAACTGGCTGATGAACAAGCATACGGTCAAGCCTGCACTCATTATGATGACGGTATGGAAAGGCCTTGGCTACACGATGCTCTTGTATTTGGCCGCTCTGCAAAGCGTTCCGCGTTCCTATTATGAAGCGGCTGAACTGGACGGGGCTAACGGCTTCGCCGCCTTCCGTCATATTACTTGGCCGATGGTTAAACCGGTCACCTTTTTTATCGTAGTAACGAACATTATCGGAGGATCGCAAATTTTTACGGAAATCAACATTATGACTTCCACAGGGGGGCCGGAATATTCGTCGGCATCCGTCGTATTTTATATTTGGCAGAAGGCCTTTAGTAACCTGCAGATGGGTTATGCCTCCTCCATGGCAGTCGTTCTGGGCGTATTCATATTTATTGTGACCCTGATTCAATTCAAAATGAACGAAAAATCATCCTTTGATATTTGAGCATGAGGGAAAGGAGAGAATATGAATATGTCTCATTCGACTAGAATCAAACTGACGAACACGATCATTTTCATCGTCTTGGCGATCGGAGCCATCTTTATGATTGCACCGCTCCTATGGATGCTATCTACTTCTATTAAACAAAAAATGGACGTATTTGCTTTGCCTCCGGTGTGGATACCCAGCAATCCGCAGTGGGGCAAATATTTAGAAATATGGGAAGCTGGCCCGCTCCTTAGCGGGATTAAGAACAGCGTAATTATAGCGGTTTCGGTCACGGTTGTCGGTACATTCACCTCAAGCCTGGCTGCATTCTCGTTCGCTAAGCTTAGATTTCCAGGCAAGAATCAAATATTTCTTATGCTGCTGTCGGCTATGATGATTCCTTATCCCGCGGTGATGATTCCGCAATTTATGATGTTCTCTAAAGTGGGCTGGATTGATACGTTGCTTCCGCTTATCGTCCCTGGTTTATTTGGCAACATCATTATGATTTTTTTCTTGCGACAATATTTGATCAGTATCCCGAATGAGGTTATTGAAGCGGCCAAAATAGATGGCAGCTCTTACTTCCGACTGTTCTCGGTCATCACGTTTCCGCTGATTAAGCCGGCTGTGGCCGCTCAGCTTATTTTATGGTTTATGGGAATATGGAATGATTATTTGGCACCTATTATTTATTTGAGCTCTCCGGAAAAAATGACGTTGCAGCTTGTGATAGCCAACTTTAATGCAACGTATGCCATACAGACGGATTACCCGCTTATCATGGCGGCTTCCGTTATCGCTCTGCTGCCGGTGTTGATCATCTTCCTCGTGTTCCAGAAACAAATTATCGAGTCTGTCGCGATTTCTGGAGTCAAAGGATAAGCGGGGCTGCAAGGCGGTGTATTCATATGAAATTTCCAAAAAAGGCGGTGCTGCTAGGAATGTCCATATTATTGCTTGTCGGCGCAATGGGCTGTGCTGGAAAGGGGACGCCGCATCCGACATTTCCCGATCCCCCGGATGCAACGGCAATGTACGATACGTCTGTGCTTCACGCTGAGGAGAAATGGACGATCAATAATGCCCATGATCCAGGCATTATTAAGACAGATGACGGCTACTATGTATTCTCGACGGATGTGAAGGTCGGGGGCGAGCCAAGGCCAGGGGTGATGGTTCGCAAATCCAAGGATCTTGTTCACTGGCAGTGGGTCGACTATGCTCTGCCAGGTATTCCGGAAGAAGCGGGAGCTTGGTCTGGCGCGGTCAATCTATGGGCACCCGATGTCGTAAAGCACGGTGACGAATATCGGCTCTATTATTCCGCTTCCACGTTTGGCAGCAGGCAATCCATGATTGGCATGGCCACCTCTAAATCGATAGAAGGGCCTTGGGCGGATCAAGGGGCTGTGCTTAAAACGAGAAGCGAGGATGTGCTGAACGCCATCGATCCCAACATTATTACGGACGCCGAAGGGCGCATGTGGATGGTCTATGGTTCTTTCTTCGGAGGAATTCATATCATGGAGCTTGATCCCTCTACAGGAAAACCGATCGAAGAAGGATTCGGAAAGACATTAGCTGTGCGAGATCCTATCACCGAGGATGGAGCGGTTGAGGGTCCATATATTATCTATAACGAGAAATTCAAGAAATATTTTTTGTTCGTCTCCTATGACTCTTTATTCGAAGATTATAACGTGCGAGTCGCCCGTTCAGACAGCATTACAGGGCCTTATGTCGATTATAATGGCCGGGAAATGACAGATACGGAGTTCGAGCCGCAATATGAGGTCGGCAATAAAATTCTCGGCGGTTATAAATTCGGCGAGGATGAGGGATGGATTGCGCCTGGCCACAATTCCGTTCTTAAGGATGGTGACGATTATTATATCGTTCACCATGCCCGTGGAGAGGTAGATAAACATTGGTCATACCTTCACATCCGCAAAATTTTATGGACAGAGGACGGATGGCCAGTCGTTTCGCCGGAGAGATATGCCGGAGAGAAGGAGCAGGACATCCCGGAAGCGCTGATTGCCGGAGAATGGGAACGTATTGAGATTGATCCGTTTATCGATGGAATGGTAGAGTCCGACCCTCTTACCTTACATCCGAGTGGGAATCTGGAAGGCAGGCGTGGCAAGGGGACATGGACATTTGACGGACAGCGGACGCTGAGCCTCACCTGGAATGATGTTCAAGAAGGCGAAGGGCGTAATTGGAGTGTTCAACTGCTTCCTTCATGGGATTGGGAGAAAGGCATTCAAACACTAGTGTTTACCGGATTGGATGAACGTGGAATTTCAATCTGGGGCAAGCAAGAGGCCCATACAGAGAGCTGAGCTTGCCCCGGACTTAATAATATAATTCCAAAAGGAGAAACCAGAAATGACGACAAATCAGGAATTTATGAATCCAATTGTAGAGCAGAGGGCAGATCCTTGGGTTTATCGACATAGCGACGGATACTACTATTTCACTGCATCCGTCCCAGAATATGATCGTATCGAAATTCGCAGATCTCTAACTATTCAAGGTCTCGGGGAGGCAGAGCCTGTTGTCGCTTGGCGAAAATATGACACCGGACCGCTTAGCGCCAACATTTGGGCTCCAGAAATTCATTATATCCAAGGGAAATGGTATATCTACTTCGCTGCTGCGCGAACGACGGAGACCAAGGACGGGCTCTTCGATCACCGGATGTACGCGCTTGAGAACAGCTCTGCCAATCCGCTTGAAGGAACTTGGGTGGAGAAAGGGCAGGTTCGTACCCGTTGGGAATCTTTCGCTTTGGACGCAACGGTGTTCGAACACCGTGGAGACTTGTACTATGTCTGGGCGCAGAAGGATCCTGAAATAGACGGCAACTCGAATATGTACATTTCCAAAATGAGCAACCCATGGACGCTGACAGGGGAGCAGGCGATGATTTCTACACCGGAGTATGATTGGGAAATTATTGGCTTCAAGGTAAATGAAGGAGCCGCCATCTTAAAGCGCAACGGGAAAATTTTCATGAGCTATTCAGCGAGTGCCACGAATCACAATTACTGCATGGGTCTCTTGTACGCCGATGAAGATGCGGATCTGCTTGATCCGATGTCTTGGTCCAAATCCCCTGTTCCCGTCTTTCAAACGAATGAGGAGAATGGACAATACGGCCCAGGGCATAACAGCTTTACGGTTACGGAGGACGGACGTGATGTTATCGTCTACCATGCCCGCAATTATAAGGAGATTACAGGTGATCCACTCTATGATCCTAACCGGCATACACGCGCCCAAATCTTCCATTGGAACGAGGATGGGACGCCGAACTTTGGGGAACCCGTGCCGGACGCGCAGCGTACTCGCTAACGGATTGCCGTTCGGTTGTAAATTCGCTAAAGGACAATGATAAAAAGATCTGGAGGGCATCGCTTTGAAGAACAATGTGATCGTCAACGCGGATATTCGCAAAGGAACCATCAATAAGAACATTTACGGTCATTTCTCTGAGCATCTTGGCAGATGTATTTATGAGGGGATTTGGGTAGGGGAAGATTCCCCTATCCCCAATACGAAGGGAATTCGCAATGACGTTCTGGAAGCATTGAAGCAAATCAAAGTACCGGTTCTGCGCTGGCCGGGAGGCTGCTTCGCTGATGAGTATCACTGGAAGGACGGTGTCGGGCCTAGGGAAAACCGCAAGCGCATGGTGAATACGCATTGGGGCGGCGTGGTCGAGAATAACCATTTTGGAACCCATGAGTTCATGCTGCTTTGCGAATTGCTGGAATGCGAGCCGTATATTTGCGGCAACGTAGGAAGCGGAACGGTTCAGGAGATGTCGGAATGGGTCGAGTATATGACCTTTGACGGCGAATCTCCGATGGCGAACTGGAGAAGCGAGAATGGCCGGGAAGAGCCGTGGAAGCTGAAGTATTTTGGAGTGGGGAACGAAAACTGGGGTTGCGGCGGAAATATGCGCCCGGAATATTACGCTGATTTATATCGCCGTTATCAAACCTATGTACGCAATTACGGGGAGAACAAAATTTATAAAATTGCCGGCGGGGCGAACGTGGACGATTTCAACTGGACTGAAGTATTAATGAAGAATGCGGGCTGGCTCATGGACGGTTTAAGCCTGCACTATTATACGATCCCAGGGGACTTCTGGCTTGGTAAAGGATCGGCCCTCGATTTCCCGGAAGACGAGTGGTTCATCACGATGAAGAAAGCTCTTCATATGGATGAATTGATTAGCAAGCACAGCACGATCATGGATAAATATGATCCAGACAAACGCGTAGGCATGATCATTGACGAATGGGGCACCTGGTTCGATGTCGAGCCGGGAACGAATCCGGGATTCCTGTATCAGCAGAACACGATTCGAGATGCGCTGGTGGCCGGCTTGCACTTCAATATTTTCCATAATCACTGCGACCGCGTACAAATGACGAATATTGCCCAGACCGTCAACGTGCTGCAGGCGATGATCCTTACGGAAGGCGAGAAAATGATTCTGACGCCGACCTATCATGTGTTCGATATGTACAAAGTCCATCAGGATGCCGAACTGCTGGCCGTTGACTCGACGTTCGGCGAGTACGAATACAATGGCGAGAAGCTGCCGCAAGTCACAGTATCCGCTTCAAGAGATGGAGCTGGCAAAGTTCATATCAGCCTTTGCAATATTGATCATCAGCAGGAAGCCGTGCTTGACCTTGAGCTTCGCGGCATCGAAGCTGCCGGTGCGAAGGTCTCCGGAACGATCATCACGGCGGACAAGATGAATGCGCATAATACTTTTGAACAGCCTGAAGCTGTTAAGCCGGCGGAATTCACGGGGGCTGCCGTACAAGGCAATAAGCTGGCAATCAAGCTCCCGGCCATGTCTGTAGTTACGATTGCGGTAGAGTAATTGTTCATATAACCAAACGAGAACCGGCAGCGAGAGAGAGCACTATCATCATCTGACACGCTGTCGGTTCTCCTGTTTTGTCTGCTATGCCCGTTATTGCGGTTGTGTTTACGGTATTATCGATATCGTTCATGCATGCAACATGCTTAAATCATTTTAATGAGGGGGAAATCTACTTGAAGCGAACTTTTCGTAGGCTGTTGGCAATCCTATTGACCCTGGCTATGCTTATGCCTGTCACGGCCTTTGCCGATTACAGCGACTCCGCCAGTGCTGAAAGCGGGGCTAGCGCTATTAGCGATGTGAAGGGGCATTGGGCCGAACAGACATTTGCCGCCTGGCAGCAAAAAGGGCTGGTTCATGGCTATGGCGACGGGATTTTTAAGCCGAACCAGGCGATTACGAGAGCCGAATTTGTTGCACTGATCAATCATGTATTTCAGTTTTCGGAAATGAAGGAGATTACTTTTGCGGATATAAGCTCGGGACATCCATATTATTCGGAAATTCAGAAAGCGGTTTCAGCTGGACTTCTAAGCGGATATGAGGATGGAACGATCCGTCCCGGCGCTTTAATCACTAGGCAGGAAGCGGCTGTTGTACTCGCAAAAGCCTTTGAATTGAAGCTAACCGCCTCTGATTCGGTGCAGCTTCAGGATGCAGGCGAGCTTCCTGCGTGGAGCAAAGCGGCGGTAGCTGCGCTGTTGAACGAAGGGTATGTCAGCGGATATCCTGACCATACTTTCAGAGGCGGCAATTCCATGACGAGAGCCGAGGCACTGGTTATGCTGAGCAAGCTCTCCGGTGCGGTATTTAACCAAGCCGGCTCGTATTCAAACGGCATATATCAGAATGCGGTAATTAATCGTTCGGACATCGTTTTGAAGAATGTGACGATTCAAGGCAATTTATATTTAACGGAAGGAATTGCCGAGGGGGATGTAACGCTTGAAAATGTGAAGGTGCAGGGCAAAGTGTATGCTCACGGTGGCGGAGAGAATACGATCGCTTTTACCGATTCCGAGATTGGTCAAGTTATCGTAAATAAGCGAAACGGTCAAATTAGATTGGCTGCGAGGGGAAATACGAAGGTTCAGCAGGTCATTGCCCTGTCTGGTGTCAAGCTGGAGGAAGAAGCATTGGCCGATGGGGCTAAAGGGTTCATGCAAGTGATATTGGATGAGGCTTTAACTGCTGGCTCAAAGATCCGACTCGCTGGGGATTTCGATGAGGTGGAAGTTCGTTCGTTGTCTGGGGCTGACATTAGCCTGTTAAGAGGCCTGATCAAGAAGCTGGTTCTCCGTCAGCAAGCTGGACTGAATGTGGAGGAAGGCAGCGTGATCGAAGAAGTCGTCTTCCATATAGACAAGACGGTAGCTGTCAGCGGTAAAGGAAAGATTCATTCGGATGACAAAAGACTTGTTCGCAGCGACGAGGAGGAAACGAAATCCGGGTCTGGCGGCACAGGCGCTTCTGCGGGGTCAGGCTCAAGCTCGTCATCGGGCTCAAATCCGTCGCCAAGTCCGTCGCCAAACCCAAATCCAACACCGAACCCGTCTCCCAATCCTGAGCCTGGGGCAAAGCCGGCCTTTACCGAGGTATCGGTGCATGACCCATCAATTATCAAGGATGGAGACACCTATTACGTATTCGGCTCCCATATCGAGGCGGCCAAGTCCACCGATTTGATGAACTGGACTCGATTTACGAATGGCTATAGCACGCCGGATAATGTGATTTTTGGCGATCTATCCCAAAATTTAGCGGATTCGTTTGCCTGGGCCGGAGAGAATGATTCCGACAGTAAAGGCGGCTTTTCCGTCTGGGCTCCGGATGTCTTCTGGAATGAGCACTACGTAAATGAGGATGGGACTACGGGCGCTTATATGATGTATTACAGCGCCTCCTCCACATATATCCGTTCTGCGATCGGTTATGCGGTATCCCAAAATATCGAAGGGCCTTATGAGTATGTGGATACGATCATTTATTCCGGCTTCACGAGAAACGAAGCCTATGATGCGGATAGTCAGGTCAATAAGAAATGGGACAATACGAATATCCAGACGCTAATCGATGATGGCATCTTGGCGGAGATTAACCCGAATTGGTTTAGCAGCAACGGAGCCTACAATAACAGTATGTATCCAAATGCAATCGATGCGACATTGTTCACTGACCATGATGGCAGGCTTTGGATGACGTACGGCTCCTGGTCAGGCGGAATCTTCGTGCTTGAGCTGGATCCGCAGACAGGTCAGGCGATCTATCCGGAGCAGGATGGAAAGACGGCGGATGGACGGCTGATTGATCGCTATTTCGGTACCAAAATCGCGGGCGGTTATACAAAGTCAGGGGAAGGCCCGTATATTATTTATGACGAGAAATCCGGCTATTATTTCTTAAACGTAACCTATGGCTGGTTGGGAGCAGACGGCGGCTACAATATGAGATTGTTCAGGTCGACCGAGCCGGACGGTCCATATGTGGATGCGGCAGGCCAGAATGCGGTTCTTCCAGGCAATACGGACAACTCTCCCTACGGTATTAAAATGATCGGCAATTTCCTGTTCGAGCGGCAGGTTGGGGAGCCGGGAACGGGGATCGGCTATGGCTATGCATCGCCCGGGCATAATTCAGTGTTTTATGACGAGGAGACCGGGAAGTATTTCCTCTTGTTCCATACTCGTTTTCCGCAGAGAGGCGAAGTCCATGAGCTTCGCATCCACCAAATGTTCATGAATAAAGACAACTGGCTTGTAGTCGCTCCGGAGCGTTATGCTGGGGAGACGATAGAAGCGGTGAACGCCAATGACATCATTGGCGAATATAAATACGTGAATCATGAGCTGGCCTATTCCGGCAAGATTGTAAGTGCCGTGAATATCCAACTGAATGAGGACAAGACGATTACAGGTGATGTTACAGGAACATGGGAGCTGCAGAATGAGCACCAAGCTGTAGTTACCGTCGATGGAGTCCGCTTTGACGGAGTGTTCGTTCGTCAATGGGATGGGGCTCTGGAGCGTGAAACGATGACATTTACCGCCATTTCATCTGCTGGAGAGACCATTTGGGGCATTAGGCAGCCGGAAATGACGGATGAGCAAATTGTGGCAGCCGTACAAAGCGCCTTAGATCTTGGCGATACGAGCCGGGTGATGACTCACCTTGCGCTTCCTGCAAAAGGGGCTCGCGGCGCAGTCATTTCATGGCAAACCTCGGATGAGACTGTCATCACCGACAAAGGCGTTATCTCTCCGCCGGAGGTTGGCGAGTCGGATTTGACGGCTACCCTCACGGCAACCATTACGAAGGGGACGGCGACCGCAACCAAGACGTTCTCCATCGTGGTCATGCCGATCGACCCTGCGTATGGCTTGGCGGCACAGTACTCCTTTGAAGGGGATTTGAGCGACTCCAGCGGCAACTTTGGCACAGGTACGGTCACAGGCAACCGGATCGATAACAGCAGTGGCACAATAACCTATAGTGATGGGGTTACTGGAAAAGCTGCGGTGTTCGATGGGAATTCAGGCATTAAACTGCCGAACGGATTGATTTCTAGCGACCGTTATTCGGTATCGATGTGGTTGAATGTTGAGCAGCACACACAATTCTCTACTAGCTTCTTTGGCGCAAAAGCGGATGATAGCTGGATCAGCCTTGTGCCGCAGTCCTGGGATAACAACACGATGCTGTGGGCAGGCGAGGCGTGGTATGACGCGACGACCGGCTCGAGAATCCGTGCCAACGAATGGCACCATGTAGCCTTTACAGTGGATCGCGGAACGGTGAAGGTTTTTGTCGACGGCGTACAGAAATTTTCAGGTACAGGCTTTCCGAATGTATTTACGGATGAGCAAGGAACCTTCGGCCTAGGCGTGAATTGGTGGGATATCCCATTTAAAGGCATGATGGATGAGGTGCGGATTTATAACGTACCAATTACAGCCGAATTAGTGACTAAGCTGTCGCAGGAGCATCAGCCTGAGCAGGAAGAGATTGCTCCTGAACTAGTGGCTAAATTCTCTTTCGAGGACGACCTGCTGGATTCGGCGGGCAGCTTCGGGGCAGGAACGGTCATTGGCGATAAAATTGGCTCTCCGGCGGGTGGCGCAATTGGCTATGAAGCTGGTGTATCTGGAAAGGCAGCCGTCTTCGACGGCGCTTCGGGGGTTCTTCTTCCGAAAGGGTTGATTTCTAGCAACAGCTACTCTGTGACAATGTGGGTGTACGGGGAGGAGCTTGAAGCCTACACGCCAGCCTTCTTCGGAGCCCAGAACGGAGATAGCTGGATCAGTTTTCAGCCGAAGGGTCATGATGACGCTGACAACAGTTCCATGGTATGGTCGGGATCGGACTGGTATGATGCGGGAACCGGCGTGCAGACCATACCGAGAGAGTGGACGCATTTTGCGTTTACTGTCAACAAGGGCAATATCACCGTGTACGTGAATGGAGAAGCGAAATTTACGGGTACTGGCTTCCCGGATGTGTTCCTGGATGAACAGGGAACCTTTAGTTTGGGAGTGAACTGGTGGGATGCTCCGTTTAAGGGAATGATCGACGAGCTGCATATTTACAAAGGAGCGATTACGGCGGATGAAGTAGCGGCGCTGGCTTCTAGTTAGATTTATAACACAACTAGGCTGACCATAAGCAGATAAGCTCTGCGATGGGTCAGCCTTTTGTGCGTTTGGCAGCACAATTGCTAGGGAATCAAGACAGACAGCCTCTCCTGCTCAATTAACTTTTAGTGAAAATGGCATTTATAACTTATAAGACTTTATTGCCCAACAAAGTTACGTTAAGCCGTTCTCCTTACTGTAAATCAACGATGCAATCTAGATTCAGCTAATTATTCCCTGCGAAAGTTGAATAGTGAATATCAAAATAGTGCAACAAATGAACAGGATTATGTAGGCAAGTAAAAGTAATTGGGTATATGATTAATGAAAGCGCTTAAATTACGACTGTTATTTGTTATGACAGTTTATTTGTGTTGGAGATGCTGTGCGAGTATATATAAATAAATACAGGGGAGGAGTTCTGGATGATCGATGTGCTGATTGTCGACGATGAGCCCAAGCTGAGAGAAGGTCTTCGCACGTTTATCGATTGGGAAGATCTTGGTTACCGGGTGGTGGATACAGCGGCTAACGGAAATGAAGCTCTGGAGAAGTATGCCGTTTGCCAGCCAGAGCTGGTTATTGCCGATATAAGAATGCCAGGCATGGATGGGCTGCAGTTAATTGGGCGCCTTCGAGAGCAGAATCCTCTGCTACATATATTGATTTTAAGCGGTTACGCGGATTTTGATTATGCCAAGAAGGCAATTGCTCACCGGGCAGACGGTTATTTGCTGAAGCCTGTTGATGAAGATGAATTGGTAGAGTACCTTCATGGAATCAGGGCGGCCATTGAGGGCGAACGAGCCTCGGAGGAATGGCAGCATGCTGCTAAGGAATGGACGAGAGAAGCTTTGATTCAGCTTCTGTTGACGGAAACGGAGCATACATCGGAGGATCGTCGTCAGTTAAAGGAGAGGGCGGAAGAGCTCGGGGTATTGTGGAATAACTATCAGGTACTGCTAGTCGCTTTGCATGACGAGCTTACGGAATCCGTGCTTTATTTGCTGAGAAGAGCGTTGGTCGAGAGCATTGAGCTGGTTGATCGGGGCTGGGTGTTCGAGCATTATGGACAGGTCGGCGTACTGCTGAAGGAACCGCTTTTGGCTGTTGAGAGAGAAGGGGTATATCGCTCCATCGAAGCAGCGGTAGGAGAGACGGGAGTTGAGTTCACCGTAGCGCTGGGCTCCAAGGTCAGCTCATTAGATGAAATCGCCGATTCTTACAGCGTCGCACGCGAACTGATTAAACTGCATTTTTTTCTAGATGATGGGAAGCTGCTATGCGAGGAGGATGCGCATAGTGAGTATGAAGAGGGGTGCTCCGAGGTTCTCCCATCAGAAACTCTAGCCGATCAAATTTATTATGCCGTCGATATCGGGAATGCGAAAGCTGTGAAATCGCTAGTAAGGCAGGCAGGGCGCACCTTGGTTGTGGAAGGGTTTACGGAAGACGAAATCAAGCGCCGCTTCGTGGAAATTTTGACCTGTGTCATGGGCAAAGGCCTTAAACAGCATCCTGAGCTCCAGCAGCAAAGCAAGCAGTATTCGGACATGCTGGCAGGAATTTATCATCTGCGGAGCATACAGGCCCTTTATGATAAGACCGATTACTTCTTGCAGCAGATAATGACGCATTTGGGCGAGAATGATAAGCACCGCGAGGTAAAAATCATGCTCGACCTGATCGAACGAAATTACAGCGATAATCTGAAGCTGGAGACGCTGTCGGGCGTTCTAAACTACAATAGCGCATATTTGGGGAAGCTGTTCAAGAATGAGACGGGGGAATACTTCAATACCTATCTCGACAAGGTGCGGATTGAGAAAGCGAAATCTTATCTCGAAGACGGCCTCAAGGTTTACCAAGTGGCGGAGAAAGTCGGTTACACAAATGTGGATTATTTTCATTCAAAATTTAAAAAATATGTAGGCACATCTCCGTCCGCTTATCGCCGACATGCGAGCAGCGAGTGATCAGATGGCAGAACAGCAGGTCGGCATCCAAATAGGTAAGTAATCCATATATCACTTTCGCGTCTTTCCAAGCGTAACTTGGGAAGACTTTTTTTGTCCATACTTTTCTAGTACATAACTAACTGGATTCCTTGTAATAAAATGATACAGCCTGGCTCCGGGCCTGGAATTAACCGGATTTCTTGAAGCTAAAAATAGTATAAAGACTCTATAAGTTGAACAGTTATGTTTTAGATACTGTAAATACAGCTAATTTGAGAAGCTGTTCAAATGGATTGAAAATAAATACAGGAAATCCATTAAACTCAGCCGCTAGCATGGCAAGCATGTTTGGCACAAGTCTTCTTGATAGACGGCGAACTCGAACTAAGATTATTATATGAAAACATGACTAATATTCCGTGTATGAAGTCTTTATCGCGCAAGCTATGATGACAGTATGGGAGGACGGGGCAAAGTAGCCCAGCGTTTAAAAGCGCTTTCAACTATTGAAATCATACAGAAATGAGGTCATTCTACGTGGAGCAATATGTTAAATTTCCTTTTCAGAATCCAGACTTGCCGTTAGAGGAGCGGGTAAATGATCTAGTGTCCCGATTTACGCTGGAAGAGAAAATTCAATTGATGTGTCAGTACCAGGCAGAAATTCCCCGGCTTGGCGTAAAAAAATATAAGCATGGCACCGAGGGGGCACATGGCGTGGCTTGGCTTGGCGAAGCTACTGTGTTTCCGCAGAATACGGGCTTGGCCTGTACTTGGAACCCTGAGCTCATGCATGAAATCGGTGAAGTCATCGCGGATGAAGCGAGGGTATATTATCAGCGCGATCCGGCTATTAACGGTTTGACGATTTGGTCGCCAACGGTCGATATGGAACGCGACCCTAGATGGGGCAGAACGGAAGAGGCTTATGGCGAAGATCCATACCTGACTGGGCGCTTGGCCACGGAGCTTATCAAGGGAATGCAGGGGGATCATCCTTTCTATTATAAGACGGTTGCAACCTTGAAGCATTTCTATGGCAACAATAATGAAATTGATCGCGGCAGCGCTTCGGTTAGCATCGATCCGCGGAATAAGCGCGAGTACTATTTGAAAGCGTTTGAAGCACCGTTCCGTGAAGGGCGGGCAGGCTCGATGATGACCGCATATAACGGCGTCAATGGTACGCCTTGCAATCTCAATCATGAAGTCAACGACATTGTGAAGGGCGAATGGGGCATGGACGGCTTTGTCGTCGGTGATGCCGGAGACGTGCTTGGAACAGTTATGGATCATGGTTATATCGAGTCCTATGCAGAGGCGGTAGCGGGCTCGGTGAAAGCGGGCATCGACAGCATTACCGATGAGCAGGACATATCCTTTCAGGCGCTCCGCGATGCTCTGGAGCAGCAGCTTTTAAGCGAAGCCGACTTGGATCATGCGCTGCGAAATACGTTCCGGGTGCGTTTCCGTTTAGGAGAGTTCGACCCGGCTGAACGCAATCCTTACAGCAATGTACCTGAATCGAAGCTTTGCGCGCCTGAGCATGCGGCTCTATCGCTAAGAGCGGCGCGGGAGTCTGTCGTTCTGCTCAAGAATGAGGGTCTGCTGCCGCTCTCGAAGGAGAAGGGTTCGGTTGCTGTGATTGGACCGCTTGCTAATGAAGCCTATACGGATTGGTACAGCGGTACGCCCGCATACAAAATCACGCCGCTGCAAGGCGTTGCCGAGCAGGTAGGAATGAATCGCGTTCATTTCTCCAACGGAAATAACCGTGTTCGTCTTCGTTCGGCTGAGACTGGCAGCTATATATCGATTGCTTCAGACGGCGGAGAATTGAGAGCCGATGTTAAGAATGCGGACGAGGCGGAAATTTTCGAATGCACGGACTGGGGCTGGGACAATCTTACGCTGCGAGCGTTGAGCAGCGGAAAATTCGTCACCGAGCGCGAACACGAGCAGGGCGGAGGTCTTGCGGCATCTGCGGAGGAGGCTCGGGGCTGGTTCGTTAAAGAGGCATTCAGCTTCGCTAAAGGCGAGAAAGATGCGCTTGTGATGAAGTCCTGGGAAGGCAGGCCGATCATCGAGGACGAGAGTAAACGCCTGGTTGTGGCGGGAGAAGAGCAATCCGTGTTTGCCGGATTTTATGTTGAAGTGGTGCAGAACGGAGTGGAGGAGGCCGTGAAAACGGCGAAATCCGCAGATACTGCGATTGTTTTCGTCGGCAATAGCCCATTTATTAATGGAAAAGAAACAATCGATCGCCCCGACATTACGCTGCCGCATTCCCAGCAAGCTTTGATTCAAGCCGTGTATGCTGCTAACCCGAATACGGTCGTAGTCATCGTTGGCAGTTATCCGTTTGCCGTCAATTGGGAGAAGGAGCATATTCCCTCACTAATATTTACTTCGCATGCGGGCCAGGAGCTTGGACATGCCGTTGCAGACGTGCTGTTTGGAGAATACAACCCGGCGGGACGGCTTAATATGACTTGGTACAAATCAGCCTCCGAACTGCCGGACATCATGGATTATGACATCATTAAAGGGAAAAGAACTTATCAATATTTCGAGGGTGAAGTACTGTATCCGTTCGGTCATGGATTAAGCTATAGCGAGTTTGCATACAGCAATTTAAAATTGAGCGCCTCTGCTGTGTCCGCAGGCGATTCCGTAACAGTAACGGTTGATGTTCATAATACGGGGCAGTTGGATGGTGATGAAGTTGTACAGCTATACGTCCGGGCAGGCCAATCCCGGGTAGTACGGCCGCTTAAGACGCTAAGCGGATTCCGCCGCATGCATCTCGCGGCAGGCGAGAAGAGTACGGCAGCCTTCGAGCTCAGCAGCACGGATCTGGCGTTCTGGGATGTGACACGGGATCGTTACTGTGTAGAAAGCGGAACGTATACGTTGATGATCGGGCGTTCGGCGGGGGATATCGTGCTGGAGGCGACGCTTGAGGTCGATGGGGAACGCATTCCGCCGCGTACGGCCGCCGCACCGGTACGGGCGGTTAACTATGATAATTATGAGGGTGTCTTTGTAGATGAGTGCTGTGAAGGCGGAGAGAGCGTCGCCTGCTCGCAGGGCGACGGTTGGATCGCGTTCCATGACGTTGAATTCGGAAGCAAGGCCGAAGTTTTTGAAGCAAGAGTATCCGGGTCGATCAAAGGCGGGGAGATCGAGGTTGTTCTGGACAAAATGGACGGAACTGCCACAGCCGCATGCCGAGTACTGCCAACGGGAGGCGCGCAGGCATGGACGACAGTATCCGTCCCGGTTGAAGCCGTGTCCGGACGGCGGGATTTGTACCTGAAGCTCAAAGGCGACGTGCGAATAAGCTGGTTCCGGATCGTATAATTAACTGCTGATCGATTCGAGCAATCTTTTTCGGAATTCGGAAGGCGAGCAATTCATGGCCTTCCGGAATACCCGGATGAAGTAGCTGATATTGTCGTAACCGACTTCCAGCGCAATGTCGGATATTTTGCGGTCAGGCTCCCTGAGCAGTTCGACGGCTTGGCGAATCCGATAGGAGTTAATGTAATCCATCGGGGTTTGCCGGGTCATGGATTTAAAGAAACGGCAAAGCTGCCCTTCGCTCATGGGGATTAGCGCAGCTAATTCCGATAGACGTATTTGCTGGTCGTAGTTTTGCTGGATGTATAGGATAACTTTTTTTAGCCGCTCGATTTTGAATGAATCATTGCTGTTGCTTGTTGCACGGTTACACAATTGGTCGCGGCCCGCCATATCCGAAAGCATGAGGTAAAGATGCCCTTTGACAGAACCCTCAAATCCGGGAGTTCTCGCTTCGCAGCTGTTCATCATGGCTGTTAGATGCTGCAATAAGGACTTGCCGTAATCATGCTTCTCGGAGATATGACGGGGGAACGTGGCCTTTCTTTCTTGCAGGGGGAGAATTAAATTCTCCTGAACAGCGTCATAATAAGCACTGGATAGCATATTCGTTCCAAACACTAGGGTAAAGAAGGAGCAGCCCTGATCCCCATGAGCGTGCGCGGCATGAATATCACCGCCATCGATGAATACGGCTTCGCCTGCCCGCACGAGGAAATAATCGGTGTCAACCTGGAACAGCGTCTCTCCTTCCAGACAGTAGAAGAATTCAGCCTCTTCATGCCAGTGGCAATCGATGACGTGTTCGCCTGGGCCAAATTGGTACCAATAGGTGCCAAATGGCAATCTTTCGTCGCCATGGATTTTACTTTCCTTCAGAGAACGGCGCATTGCTTGATCCATTTCTCTCACCTCGTCAATTTTGTGTTATAAAATCATTATATTATGTTAGAAACGGGGGTTTTTTATCAGTATAATGCAAGTATAGAATGTTTTACGCAAGATTACAATGAATACAGAAAGGCGGTTCTTTAACGATGAAATTTACAGATGGTAACTGGTTGATTCGTGAAGGAATTACACTGTCTCCAGCAGTTCAAGCACATGATTTTTCGATTGCAGATCATAAACTGACGGCCTATGCATCAACAACTCCGATTCATGGCCGCGCTAATACGATTAACGGTCAATTGCTGACCATTCAGTTCCACTCCCCGCTGCCAGGCGTAATTGGCGTGAAACTGGTACATTTTGCTGGCACCGTGGATCACGGCCCTCATTTTGAGCTGGCTGGCGGCAACGGTGATCATGTTCAGATTAGTGAAAATGATGACTATGCCGAGCTGAAGAGCGGAAATCTGAGCGTTAGAGTGAACAAGGGGCCGCAATGGTCTGTTGACTTCTATCGGGGTTCCGAACGTATTACGGGCAGCGCGTTCAAATCCATGGCTCATGCTGAAGAAAGCGGCGGCGCCGTGTATATGCGTGAAGAGCTTGATCTTACGGTTGGCGAATATGTATATGGCCTCGGAGAGCGTTTCACTTCGTTCTTGAAGAACGGCCAAGTGGTAGATATTTGGAACAAGGACGGCGGCACAAGCTCGGAGCAAGCTTACAAGAACATTCCTTTTTATATTACGAACAAAGGGTATGGGGTATTTGTCAATGATCCGGGGGCTGTTTCCTTTGAAGTAGCATCGGAGAAGGTAAAGAAGGTACAATTCAGCGTTCCTGGCGAATCGCTCGAATATTTCGTAATTGACGGACCTGAGCCGAAAGAGGTTCTGAATAAATATACGGCGTTGACAGGCAAGCCGTCTTTGCCGCCTGCATGGACATTTGGTCTGTGGCTGACTACGTCGTTTACGACGAATTATGATGAAGCGACGGTTAACTCTTTTGTAGATGGTATGGCGGAGAGAGATTTGCCGCTGCACGTCTTCCACTTCGACTGCTTCTGGATGCGCGAATTCCACTGGACGGATTTCAAATGGGACGAGCGTACCTTCCCGGATCCAGAAGGAATGCTGAAGCGCCTTAAAGAGAAAGGGCTAAAAATTTGCGTATGGATTAACCCATATATCGCGCAACGCTCCGCTTTGTTTGAAGAGGGCAAGAAGCATGGCTATCTTGTGAAGAAGCCTAACGGCGACGTATGGCAGTGGAACCTATGGCAGCCGGGCATGGCGCTCGTTGACTTCACGAATCCTGATGCATGCGAATGGTTCGCCGGCTATCTGCGCGATCTCGTAGATATGGGCGTAGACAGCTTCAAGACGGACTTCGGTGAGCGGATTCCAACGGATGTCGTCTACCATGACGGATCTGATCCGGTGAAAATGCACAACTATTACACTCAACTGTACAATAAGGTTGTATTTGAAGTACTGGAAGAGAAGCTTGGCAAAAATGAAGCAGCCCTATTCGCCCGTTCGGCTACAGCTGGCGGACAGAAGTTCCCGGTTCACTGGGGCGGAGACTGCTATGCGGATTACGAGTCGATGGCAGAGAGCTTGAGAGGCGGATTGTCGCTTGGCGTGTCCGGCTTTGGCTTCTGGAGCCACGATATCGGCGGATTCGAGAATACGGCGCCTGTCGATGTATTCAAGCGCTGGCTCGCATTTGGCCTACTGTCCAGCCACAGCCGTCTGCATGGCAGCAGCTCGTATCGGGTGCCATGGGCTTATGACGAAGAAGCTGTTGATGTAACGCGCTTCTTTACGAAGCTGAAATGCCGTCTGATGCCGTACTTGTTCGACACGGCGGTCGAAGCTACGGAGCTTGGCGTACCGACTATGCGGGCGATGTTCTTGGAGTTCCCAGAAGATCCGGCAAGCGAAACGCTTGATCGCCAATACATGCTTGGTGATTCCGTACTAGTAGCTCCGGTATTCAGTAAGGAAGGGGATGTAACCTACTACCTGCCAGAAGGAAAGTGGACGCATCTCTTGACAGGCGAAACCATCGAAGGTGGAAAATGGCGCAAAGACAACTATGACTTCTTCAGTCTGCCGCTCTTTGTACGTCCGAACTCCATCCTGGCTCTGGGCGCCAACGATACTAAACCGGACTACGACTTCGCACAAGATGCAGACGTGAGATTGTATCAAATCGAAGACGGTGCGCAGGTATCGCGTAAGGTACGCAGCGTTAAAGGCGACACTGACCTGGAGATCGCAGTATCGCGTTCAGGCTCTACGCTTAGCATTGCGGCAGAAGGCGCAGGCAAGCCGTTCAGCATCAGTCTGCACGGAATGGGTGAAGCAGCCTCCGTTCAAGGCGGCCAGCTCAGCGCTGACGGCAGCATTGAAGTAAGTGCGTTCAGCGGCAAAACGGAAATTCAAGTTACCCTTAAATAAGTCGGGTTCAGGGATCGATTGGCTTGTTAGAATGATGATGAAATAGACTTAATGAGTTGGAACATAATGTGTTAGATAATAGCACGTATAGACATGTGGAAATATCCCCTATTTATAGGGGATATTTTCCGCTTTTTTAGCATTTTGGCGCAATATATCGTCTTTCAAGGCTGCTTTTCCGTAATATCTATAGTTTTTCTTCCAGTGGCAGACCGTTCCCTTTTAGTCATAGCCCGGCTTTGTCATAATAGAATAATAAGCTATAGCGCGGCCAGTAGGCCTAGGCGGTAGCTGTATCTTAATAGATATGTACAAATACCGGAAGGGGCTAGTCAAAATGATGGATGCTGAAAATAGAGATGCAAAGAAGCATTAGAAAATAAGGGGGTGGTGAATCATTATGGGAACCCAAATTGTGCGTTTATTGAATGATCTTAAGTTGAAGCACAAATTGCTGATTACTTATATCGTGGTCGTTATGCTTCCTGTTTTAATTATTGGGGGAGCGGTAACCGGTTATTTTCGGGCGCAGGCGATGGATCGGGCAATTAAGCAAACTACGAACGATGTGCAGAAAATTAAGAGCCAGCTGGCGACAATGCTTCGTGTGCCGACAGACATTTCCAATACGATTATGTTTGATAAAACGCTGCAGAGAATGGTAACTACGGAATACCCTAGCGTACTTGAACTAACCAAAGCCTATTTGGCATATGAAGATTTCAAGGATTACGTCAAGCTTTACCGAGAAATTTCTGCGATACGTTTTTATTACGACAATCCGACGCTCATCAACAATATGGAGCTTATTCCGCTAGAGGAAGCTAGCCGTTCAACTGTGTGGTATCAGAGGGCGATGCAAACGAAAAGCATAAACTGGTTCTATATTCATGATGAAGAGGATGTCCCTGTCCGCAAATTAAGTTTGGTGCGGCAAATTCCTTTTCCGGAGTACCGCTCGAGTGGAGTGCTGATGGTCGTGTTGGATCAGGAGGAATTAAACCGGATGCTGCGGCAGGAGCAGTTTGAGACACTGATCTTCGATGAGCAGGGATACATTATTGCCGGCAAAAATCCAAAGCTTGTAGGACAAAACATAAACGATCTGGATTATGGTATCGATTTGCATCAACAGGTGAACGGAGCGCACAAGATGGAGGTCAATGGCGAGCCATCCTATTTGGTTAGCGAGGATTTACTTCCGGAATCCAGCGTAAACGGCTTGAAGATTGTATCTGTCTTTACAACTGATGCCATTGTAAAGGGTGCCAATACCGTTAGTTTTTTGGGCCTGATTTTTGTAATGCTTGTATTGCTGATCGCTCTGCTGTTTGTTTATATCGTGTCATTTCTTATGACAAACCGATTGCTGCGTTTAAGCCGTCACTTTAATCGGCTGGCCTTAGGCGATCTCGCCGTCGTATCTTCCGTAGACGGAAATGATGAAATTGGGCAACTATCTCGACAGTTCAATTATATGGTTGAGAGCATCAAACTGCTGATGAATCAGGTTGTAGAGAAGACGGAGCAGAACAATTCCCTAGAAATCGCGCAAAGGGAAATTAAGCTGAAAATGCTGGCCAGTCAAATCAATCCGCATTTTCTGTTTAATGCGCTTGAATCGATTCGGATGAACGCCCATATGAAAGGCGAGAAGGAAATCGCTAATGTCGTTCGCCTGCTCGGGAAATTGATGCGTAAAAATCTGGAGGTAGGACGGGAGCAAATTACTTTGAAGGAAGAACTGGATATGGTTCGCTCCTATTTGGAAATCCAAAAGTTCCGCTACGAGGATCGATTGAATTATGAGTTAATGATTGATCGTAAATTAGAGGGGATTTACATGCCGCCCCTAATTATTCAGCCGCTCGTGGAAAATGCCGTTGTGCATGGAGTCGAGAATAAGGAAAGCGGAGTCAAGGTGAAGTTGATCATTCAGGCAGTGGGCGAGCATGCGGAAATTATGATCGAGGACGATGGGGTAGGGATGACTCTGGAACGACTCGAAGAAGTGAGGAATTCGCTTCAAGGATCGGAAGCAGGAGTGGATAATCGTATTGGCTTAAGCAATGTTCAGCAAAGACTCACAATGACCTTTGGTGAACAGCATGGTCTAAATATTTCCAGTAAATACAATAAAGGCACACAGATTTCTTTCACAATTCCCTTAAAAAGGGGACATATCTAATTATCGCTGGTGAATGTCTAATTTCTATATGGTTTTCTCTGAAATCTGTCGGGTATTACCTAACCTTCTTCTAGTTTATCTTTAATATATAGTCAGAAGGGGGGATTGGACAGACAAATGAAGACGCTCTCAGCGCAAGCCGATACTAGAAATGTAAGCGCAACCCCTGAACCGCCGAAAAAGCGGAAGAAAGGAATATGGCGAACAGTAGTACGGCAAAGATACCTTTATATGATGTCCGTACCATTCGTAATTTGGTTGTTTGTATTTAACTATTTACCGATCTGGGGCTGGACGATGGCATTCCAGAATTATAAACCGTCCAAGTCATTTTTTGATCAGGAGTGGGTCGGCTTAAAGCACTTTGTGGATCTATTCCAGGACGAGAGGTTTTACCTCGTTCTAAGAAATACGCTGGCGATGAGCGTGATGGGATTAATTGCGGGCTTCGTTATCCCAATCGCTTTTGCGATATTTCTGAACGAATTGCGGGGGAAATATTTTAAACGAACCGTCCAAACGATATCTTATTTACCTCACTTCGTCTCATGGGTCGTTGTGGCGGGGATTATTACAAAGATGCTCTCCATTGATGGAGGGATTGTCAACGAGATTTTGCTTGCACTTCATATTATAGATGAACCCATTCAATTCATGGCCCAGGGCAAATGGTTTTGGGGGATTGTAACCGTTTCCGACGTGTGGAAGGAGACCGGTTGGAACGCGATTATTTATTTAGCAGCGATCGCTGGAATTGACAGAGAGCTATACGAAGCAGCAAAGGTAGATGGTGCGGGTCGTTTCAGACAAATGTGGAATATTACTTTGCCGGGAATCCGGACAACCATTTCCGTATTGCTGATTATGTCGATCGGTCACTTGATCGGTATCGGCTTCGAGAAGCAGTTCCAGTTAAGCAACTCGCTCGTAACGGATTATTCGGAAGTTCTCGATTTGTATGCATTGAATTACGGTATTAACATCAGTCGGTTCTCTTATGGTACGGCAATAAGCATGTTTACTTCTGTAGTAAGTATCTTCCTGTTGCTTACAGCGAACGGTATCATGAAGAAAACAACAAAAGAAAGCATCATGTAGGGGGAGGAAATAAAATGGCAAGTAAAGCATTCGACTCCACCAAATCCGATCGAATCTTTGATGTTTTCAATTTTATAATCATGACGATGATTATGATCATCACGTTGTATCCATTTTTGAACGTGCTGGCGATATCGTTAAATGATTCTACGGATACGGTTCGTGGGGGTATCTATCTGTGGCCGCGTGAGTTCACCTTGGAGAATTACAAAACCATTTTCAGCTACAGCAGCTTGATTCAAGGCTTCAAAATTTCGATTTTGCGTACACTGTCAGGAACTGTTCTTGGCTTAATAAGCAGTTCGATGCTCGCGTATACACTGAGTCGGCAGGATTTTCAGTCAAGAAAATTTATCTCTACATTTCTTGCAATGACGATGTATGTTTCCGGCGGGTTAGTTCCGACTTACATGCTAATGCGGCATTTGGATCTTATCGGTACGTTCTGGATTTATATTTTGCCTGGCATTGTCAGCGCATTTAACGTCTTCGTTATCCGTTCTTTCATTGATGGCTTGCCTTATGCATTACAGGAGTCGGCAACGCTGGACGGAGCAAATGATTTCACGATTTTTTACAAGGTTATTCTCCCGCTTTGTAAGCCGGTATTGGCAACGATCGCATTGTTTCTTGCGGTGGGACAATGGAATTCCTGGTTTGATACCTACTTGTATAACGGTAACAAATCACATCTGACTACACTGCAGTTTGAGTTAATGAAGATTCTGCAGAGTACGAACCAAGGAGCTAACATGATTAATGCTAATGATATGGCGAATCAAATGGCTCAAGTATCTCCTGAATCGATCAAGATGGCGATTACTATAGTCGTTACATTACCAATCTTGTTTGTGTATCCTTTCCTGCAGCGTTACTTCGTGTCCGGTATGACGTTGGGTGCCGTCAAGGCATAAATGGTCTGGAAGTTCAATTCCGCCGCCTAATTCTGAAGCGGCGGAACTAAACTACGCAGCATAATCATCACTAGGAATAGACTCGAAAAATTTAAACTCGGCCATAGTCTGCTCATAACATTGGTATACGCAGGGGGATAACCTGTTATACAAATATAGCTTGTGATTATTACATGAGGGGGAAAGTAGAAATGAAATGGAAAAGTCCTAAGACGATAGCGGTACTTTTACTGGCAAGTACGATGCTGCTCAGCGCCTGCGGAAGCTCAGGCGGCGATGGCAAGAATGCAGGGAATGGTAATACGGGCAATACAAATCAAAGTAGTGAAGCGGCAAATGATACAAGTCCGATCACATTTACATTCTTTGGCGCAGATGCGAGTCCGAACTGGAATAACATGCAGGACGACATTGGTAAAGTGATTACCGAGAAAACAGGAGTAACAATCGACGCTGAATACGACGTCGGTAGCGGCGGCGGGGACAACAAGCTTGCCCTGATGACAGCAAGCGGCGACGTTCCGGATATGATTTTTGCAAAAGGCAACTTGTCCAGCCTGGTAGATGCTGGCCTTGTTATCGACATGGCTCCACTTATCGAAGAGCATGCTCCAAACATTAAGAAGATTTTTGGCGACAACATGAACCGTTTGAAATACAGCAATGAAGATCCTTCCATCTATTCCCTTACGACGAACATGGGGGTGGATCAGCAATCATTTGATGCTGGCGGAGGGTTTGAAATACAGCAACGTGTATTGAAGGAGCTTGGCTACCCGAAAATCCGTACGGTGAAGGACTTCGAGAATGCACTGAAGCAATATGTGGAGAAGCATCCGACAACGGATGGACAACCTACGATACCACTTACTTTAAATGCTGATGACTGGAGAATTATGATTACGGTTACAAATCCGGCATTCGCAGCAACAGGTGCGCCGGATGACGGCGAATACTATGTGGACCCGGAAACCTACGAGGCTAAGCTGCACTACAAACGTCCGGAAGAGAAAGAGTATTTCCGCTGGTTGAACCATATGTACAATGAAGGACTGCTTGATAAAGATACTTTCGTGCAAAAGGATGACCAGTACAAAGCAAAAATTGCCAGCGGACGTGTTCTCGGTCTAATCGACCAGGAGTGGGGATATCAAGATGCTGAAAACGCATTAAAAACAGCTGGCAAGGACGAATACACATATGCGCATTTCCCTGTAACATTGACTGAGGAGTATGTCGATCACTCCTTCCAATCAGCAGGTGTTGACGGTTATGGCATCAGTATTACAACTGCTTGTAAAGACCCGGTTCGTGCGATTAAATTCTTGGATTGGATGTCTTCTGAAGAAGGCCAAATTCTCAGAAACTGGGGAATTGAAGGAAAGCATTATACTGTAGATGCAGAGGGAACACGTATCATTCCAGATGAAATTATTCAAAGAAAAATTAACGACATGACGAATTTTACTAAGGAATCAGGCGTGGGATTGTACTTGATCTTCGGCGCTCGTTATGGTGACGGTGTAAAAGATTCAACAGACAACTACTATACAACGAATTTCCCTGAGCAAATCGTAGCTAACTATACACCGGCCGAGAAGGAGACATTGGAAGCTTACGGTGCGACAACCTGGAAGGATCTGTTCCCATCGGAGGATGATTTCCCGGCGAAAGAGTGGGGCGCACTGTACAACATGCCTGTTCCTACAGATGGCGACTACCAAATTATCTTCAAGAAAACGCAAGATATCGTTCGTAAGCGGATCCCGGAAGCCGTTCTGGCAAAACGTGAAAACTTCGACAAAATCTATGATGATTTCCTCGTCGAGCTGGATAAGGCTGGTGCGGAAAAAATGGAAGCCGAGTATACGGAGCTTGTTAAAGCAAGAGTGGCCCTGTTCACAGGCAAAGACATTAAATAATGGAGTAGTTTTCGATTGATAAATTTATGAAAACTGTATAGTTTGGATCAAGAAAAGGCCCGTATTTACTCGGGCCTTTTCCCTAAGTTTGCACATCTCGGAGGGGAGAAAATGAGCAGAGACAGCCAGTTCGGCAATGGGGATACAAAGCTGTGGTACAATCAGCCCGCCTCCCGTTGGGAAGAAGCACTTCCCGTCGGAAACGGAAGGCTCGGGGGGATGGTGTTTGGCGGGGAGCGCAGCGAACTGATTGCCTTGAATGAAGATACGCTGTGGTCAGGCTTTCCCCGCGACCAGCACAATTATGATGCGCTTCGTCATTTGCAGAGAGTACGCGAATTAATATTTGCAGGAGAATATAGAGAAGCGGAGCAACTGATCGAGGCGAAAATGCTGGGCAAGCGTACGGAGTCTTATCAGCCGCTAGGCAATTTGAAATTAGAGCATTTGGGTATTGGGGCGATCACGGATTATTATCGGGAACTGGATTTGGACACAGGCATTGCCACGGTGACATACCGTGCTGATGGTACTCGCTTTGTAAGAAAGGTATTTGTCAGTGCAGTAGATCAGGTGTTGGTTGTACATCTGACAGCAGAGGGGCAGAAGACGATCCAGCTAGGCATCGCTCTAGATTCTCTGCTCCTGCACAGCGTCGGCGGATGTGCTGAAGGGGACGGGCTTGTCATGCGTGGTCAGGCTCCGAGTCATATCGCTGACAATTATAGGGGAGATCATCCTCAGTCCATCCTTTATGAAGAAGGGCTCGGGTTGTCCTATGAAGTGCATCTGCGTGTGCTGCATGGCGGCGGGACTGTGATTGTACGGGATGATGATGGACAGCTAGAGGTCTCCGGCGCAAGCTCAGTAATGCTGTTGCTCGCAGCGGCGACCGATTTTGCCGGTTATGGCATCATGCCGGGTGTGGCCAAAGAAGTAAGCATTGCGGATAAATGCAAACAGCCGCTGCAAACCTCGCTTGAGCAAGAGTACGAAGCGCTGCTTCGCAATCATGTCGAGGATCATAGAAGCTTGTTCCGCCGGGTAGAGCTGAAATTGAACTCGGAATTGAAGCCGGTGTCTCAGCCTGAGCCGGGCACGATGCTGGAATCGAATAGGCTGGATAACAGCTTGTTGCCGACTGACGAACGTCTAAAGGGGTATCAGTCGGGTAAGCCCGATCCGATGCTGGAGGTACTGTATTTTCAATATGGCCGTTATTTATTAATGGCAAGCTCCAGGCCGGGCACGCAGCCAGCCCATTTGCAAGGAATATGGAATCCGCATATGCAGCCCCCTTGGAATAGCGATTACACGACGAACATTAATACCGAAATGAATTACTGGCCCGCGGAAATCTGTAATTTAAGCGAGCTGCACGAGCCCTTGTTCGACTTGATCCAGGACTTAAGCGAGACGGGAGCGCGGACGGCACGGATTCATTACGGCTGTCGCGGCTGGACCGCCCATCATAACGTGGACTTATGGAGGGCCGCTACGCCGTCGGACGGGGAGCCGAGCTGGGCGTTCTGGCCGATGGGCGGGGTATGGCTATGCCGGCATTTGTGGGAGCATTATGCATTTAATCTGGATAAAGAATTTTTAGCAGAAACGGCTTATCCATTAATGAAAGGCGCGGCCGAATTTTGTCTTGACTGGCTTGTTCCGGGGCCAGGCGGAGAGCTTGTCACTGTCCCTTCGACCTCCCCCGAGAATAAGTTTTTGACGAAGGAAGGGGAGCCTTGCAGTACATCCGCAGCTTCCACGATGGATCTGTATCTTATTCGGGAATTGTTCGAGCATTGCATGCAGGCAGCCGAGCATCTGGACATCGACAGAGAGTTTGTCCATAGGCTCGCTGAAGCATTAGAACGCATGGCCAAGCCTTCAATCGGCCCGGACGGACGATTGCGGGAATGGAGCAAGGATTACCAGGAAGCCGAGCCGGGGCATCGTCATGTATCGCATCTATACGGTCTGTATCCTGGCAGTGCCATCACGCCGACTCGCACGCCGGACTTTGCAGAGGCGGCAAGGAAATCACTGGAGAGCCGGATTACCCAGGGCGGGGGCCACACGGGCTGGAGCTGCGCCTGGCTGATCAATCTGTATGCGCGATTAAAAGACGGAAATGCAGCGTATCGTTTCGTGAATACCTTGTTGTCCCGTTCGACGTATCCGAATTTATTCGACGATCATCCGCCGTTCCAAATCGACGGCAATTTCGGCGGAGCGGCTGGAATTGCCGAGATGCTGCTTCAGAGCCACGAGGGGACGATTGAGCTGTTGCCTGCACTGCCTGAAGCTTGGCCGAGCGGCCGCTTCAGCGGCCTGAAAGCGAGGGGAGGCTTTACAGTTAGCGCGGCCTGGGAGAACAGCCGCCTGAAATCAGCTGACCTGACTTCCAGTGTGACAGGGTGGTGCTCAGTTCAGTATGCGGAGCCTTTAAGTGTTCAGGCGTCGGACGGAACCAGCGTGAGCACGGGGGGGCGTTTCTGGGCCGAAGCGGGTGAGACATACTTGATTCAACTACAGAACTAGGGGCATTATGACCGTTGGGTCGAGTGCTTGCTGGATCGGCCTGTTGACAACGGATATAAAAGGCTATACTATGCAGTCATCTAAGCAATAAGGAGTGTTACTGTTTCAATCTGGCACCACCAAATCCTTAAATGTAAGAGGAGCATATTCTCTATGCATTTACTGATCTTGGTGGTTTTCTTGTTTCCTAGGACGAAAGGGGGAGATCATATGAGCAGAAAATGGTTAACAATAGGCTTAGGCTTGGCAGCATTATTGGCAGTATTACTGGCAGGATGTTCATCTACTCTTAAGCTAGTAGACGAACAGAATTTATCTATCGAGGCAACATCTGAGGAAACGGGAGCAGGCGAGCACGCAGAGGAACAAGCGTTTTCTGGAGGGGCTGGAAGTTTGGAAACAGAGCAGGGCTCCGAGCAAGAGGAGAAGGAAGCTGAATCAGACCTTGTGGGCGATCAAGCAGAGATTGGGCAAATTTCCGAGCAGGAAGGGGAAGAGGCTGAGTCAGAAGCAGAGGCTGGTCAAGCAGGAGATCATCCGGCTGTCGAGATTGCGAAAGCGCGAAAGCTGCCCGAGGGTTTTGTTTATGTGGACGAGGTACTTAAGCATGCCTTCTATGAAATTCGCTATTATGGAGAATACAACTTTGTTGGACAGCCAATCGACGGCTATCATGCGCCGTTTGCTATTTTAAGTGAGCAAGCAGCAAATGCATTAAAAAAGGCAGAGCAGGCATTGGAGCCGCTTGGCTATGCCTTGCTCATTTATGATGCCTATCGTCCGCAAAAGGCGGTAGAGCATTTTGGTCAATGGGCGGCAGATGAGCGGGATGTTAAGATGAAGGAGGAATTCTATCCAGACATTGACAAGAAAAATGTGTTCAAGCTGGGCTATCTTTCACACCGATCAGGTCATTCGCGCGGCAGTACTGTTGACTTAACACTAGCTGATCAAGAAACAGGAGAGCCGCTTGACATGGGCGGAATACATGATTTCTTGGGCGAGATTTCTGCGCATGATGCAGCAGGCTTGACAGAAGCGCAGGCAGAGAATCGGTTGCTGTTGAAAGAAACGATGATGGCTGCCGGTTTTAAACCGTACCGTAAGGAATGGTGGCATTATACGTTGAACAACGAGCCGTATCCAAAGAAGTATTTTGATTTTGATGTGGAATAGCGAGCGATGCGCTCAATTTATAGAAGACAGTAGGCGGTGGCTGTTTAAGCTGCTGCCTTTTTTGCTGAAAAAATTTAATCCTTGAAAACGAACCATCAGCCTATGAATAGAAGCTGCCAGTGCAAGCTGCTTAAATAACCCGCATATAAGTCTTAAAAAACTTCATTCATCCTCAGTTAAGGCGATGTTAATCTTAGAACGAGCAAAAAACAAGGATTGAGGATAAGTGCTTAAGAAACGGAGAAATTGGAATCTATGCTGAAAATACTTAGGGGAGGCGATGTTGATTCAGAATTATGACTTTTTGAAAGATAAGATGTCGGTGAATAGAAAATAGTTCCATGGAGGTGCAGTATGAAAAGCACGATTAATTTTAACAATTTGTGGAAGCGCTTACTAATGATTTGTCTTGCCGCACTAATGCTTGTACCTTATGTGACCATACAACCCGTATCCGTTTCGGCTTCGCCTGGCAGTGATTATCAGGTTGAAATTTTTGAAAGTGAGAGCAATGGCTTTACTCATCCTGGCATTGGTGTAACTAAATCTATACTTGAGAACATGAGAACCCAGGTATTAGCGAAGAAGGAGCCGTGGTACTCCTATTATCAGGCTATGACGGTATCTTCCGCGGCTTCGAAGACGGTGACTTCAAGCAATGCCAGCTCTAGCGACCCTACGAAGCCAGCCTCATATGCGTTCAATAGCCAAGGCTTCAATTCAAGGTTTATTCAGGATGGATTGAAGGCGTATACACAGACGTTAATGTATGTGGTCACGAGTGAAGAAGTTTATCGTAAAAATGCAATGGAGATTATTCGTATTTGGTCTCAGATGGATCCAGATCAGTATGAGTATTTTAATGATGCTCATATCCATACCGGTATTCCGCTGAATCGAATGGTTACCGCCGCAGAAATTTTAAGATATACCAGTTTCCAGGATGAGTCACTGGCATGGACGGAAGAGGATACCGCCAATTTTACCAATAATCTAATTAACCCAGTGATTGAAACTTTTCAGCACGATAACAACCATTTTATGAACCAGCATCTTTATCCGCTTCTCGGTTCAATGGCAGGCTATATCTTTACAGATAATAGAGAAAGATACGATGAAGCTGTTGAATGGGCGACTGTCAATAAAACGGCGCTTAACCAAGGCTTCAACGGCTCGATTAAGCGTTTATTCCGCTTAGTTGAAACGAATGAGGCGACTGGAGAAGCATTGGATTCGCCAAGAGTTCAACATGTGGAGATGGGACGAGATCAGGCTCATGGCGCAGGTGATTTAACCAACGCAGCGATTTTGGCACGGATGTTTTATGCTCAGGGAACTAAAGTAGATCCGATAGAAGGTACAGTATCCGGGGAGGATCATGCTGTAGGATACTATGAATTTTTGGATGATCGTGTGCTGAAGGCTGCAGATTACTTTTGGCAGTTTATGCTAGGGCATGATACACCGTGGACACCTGTGGCACATTCGATTTTTCCGGACGGAGAAGTTAAAGGCATCTATTATAAAATTTCCGATTTATATAAGGGTAGAACTAATACGGCTCTGTTTTGGGATATGTATTACTACTACAAGTATGTAAGAGATGTGGATGTGGCGGAGGAGGCGCCGTATTTTTATGAAGCATTTGTGAAGCGGAATCCTTCCAATTATTACTATCAGGGCAACTTTACACAGGCTTGGGAAAGCGTGGACGGCGGCGGAGATTTTTGGCTTTATATTCCGCAGGAAGCCGAGGTGGAAGGGACACGATATTTGCCTAAAGAGCAAGATGCAGCATTTGTTGAGCTTGAAGAGCGGTATACCGCTTTTGATCAGAGCACACAGGTTACGCAGGATGCAGAAGTTTCGTATGTGGAGTTTAACTCCACTTCTGAGGGAAGTAAAATTGCTGTTCATAATCTTGCTTTTGGAAATCGAGGCAGTTCAAGCCTTGTCGGAGTGAAGTTTCGAAGCAATGGTCCGGCTGTATTGGAGCTGAGCACTGGCTTCAATGCTGAGCCGTATCATACATTAACCTTGCCAGATACACAAAATGAGTGGAGATATATGACCTTTGACATGGGAATCAGCCATGTTTCATACGGTCAACTGCATGGAGATTTCAGCTTGGTTTACATGAATGTAAAAGGCGAAGGCACGACAGTGGGAATTGATCACTTCCACGTCAAGGCAGGGGAACAGCTGACTCCGCCCATTTTTAATACTGGAAAGTCGGATTTAGCCATCGATGTGTTTGTCGGAGCGCCATTGCAGTTGGACTTCTCTGCGACCGATTCTGGTTCGTCGGATGCTTTGACGTATAACATGGCTGATCTTCCGAACGGAGCTTCATTAAATGCGAATACTGGAGAATTTTTGTGGCAGCCACTGCAATCCGGAAGCTACTCTTTTGTAGTAGAAGCATTTGATGGCACTACCCTAGAGACCAAGAATGTAACGATAACGGTAGCTGTTGATCGAGCCGCAGCAGTCGAAGCGATCCGTTCTCTGTATGATCCGAATATGCTTTATGAGACAGCATCACTCCGCTATTTTAATCAGGTGTTGTCTGAGACGGAGAACCAGCTAGAGATTGCTAATGATCAACAATTCGTAGAGCAGTTGAAGTCCTTGAAGGCAGCGGCCGAAAATCTTCAATGGCTTACTCCGCTGTTGAAGGATGGAAGCATGGATTATAGCCATATTGTCACCTCTACCTTTGGAGACTCCATCTCTCTTCTTGTGGATGACAATGATAATTCGTTTCCTGTCTACTCGTTGGCGCCGGATCTTTATCATGTTGTAGACTTTGGCCCCGATTATAAGGTTACAGCAGAAGCTTTCGGGTTTGAAGGCAGAATGAATTTTGATGATCGAATGGCTGGTACAACGGTTTATGCCTCCAATGACGGAGTTAACTGGACAAGAATAACACCAGGACAAACAGCATTTACTAGTGAAATGTCGATGATCGAGGTGGCAAAGGAATATCAAAATTCTCAATTTCGTATGTTCAAAATCCAGATGATTGATCCGCAGCCAGATGTTTTGCACGGCAAGATTTCCAATATGCTGGAGTTAAGCGAGTTTAGATTTTTCGGGCTGCGTCATGAGACGAATAATCAATTAGCATCTGTAGCAATTAGCTCTGAGCAGGGTGTTAAAGGAAGAATTGTAAAAGGCGATAACGTCAAGCTAACGTTTGAAGCGAAGGAAGAAATCAGTGATGTTCGAGTCATGATCCAGGGGCTGGAAGCGGGTACTCAGACTGAGGATAATATCCACTTTACCGCTGTTGCAGCAATGGGAGACGAGGCCGCAACCGGGACGATTGCATTCTCTATCGATTATTTGACCCATGATGGAGCAGCAGGGGACACGGCATATTTTACTACCGATGGCTCCAAGCTGTTTCTTGCTGACGAGTCGGATTTGCTCAGCGATATACTGGATAGGGCTAACCTTATCGACTCTACCGCTGGCAGAGCGGCAGCGGACACTTTGAAGCAGACAGGCTATTTATTTGACAATGATATCACCACCTTCTCCGACTATCGCTTTAATGGCGGTGGAGCGGGAGGTTATATTACCTTCGATTTTAAAGAAGGGAATGTGGTTGAACTAAGCAGCATAGATCTGCTTGCCAGACAGGATCAGTACTATACGAGAATACGTGGTACGGTAGTGCAAGGCTCTAACGATAACGCGACATGGACGACAATTAGCAGCGCAGCGTCCTCCATGGAAGAGTGGCAGCAATTGAAGATTACGGAACCAGGCTCATACAGATATATTCGTTTATACAATTCCAGCGGCTGGTTCGGCAATATGGCTGAAGTTAAGCTTTATGGTTCTGTTACATCTGTGAGCAAGCTTGAAACGGTATCGATCAGCTCGGAGCAAGGCCTGCGAAACAGAATTGTCTCGGGGGACACCGTTAAATTGTTGATTCAAGCGAAAGAAGCAATCAGCGATGTGCAAGTTATGATTCAAGGGCAGGAAGCTGTAGTCAGTACGGAGGATGGTGTGAACTATACAGCAACTGCTGTTATGGAGCAAGGAGTGCCAGCAGGACTGGTGAACTTCAACATTAACTATAGGCTGCAGGATGGAAGCGACGGTTTTCCGATTACATCTACAACGGATTTCTCTTCATTGATCCTTGTAGACGAGGCGAATGCCATTGACAATGTGACAAGCATTAGTGACTTAATCGATTCTACTACAGGCAGAACAGCAGCGGACACACTGAAGCAAGTAAACAATTTGTTTGATAGCAATGCAAGCACGAATTCGGATTTCCGTGCAGGCAGCAGTTCAGGCAGTGGCAGCTATATCATTTTTGACTTCAGGGATGGCAATGCTGTTCAACTATCCACTGTTGAATTGCTGGCCAGACAGGATCAGTATTTTACGAGAATAAAAGGAACGGTAGTCCAAGGTTCCAACGATAATGCAACATGGACAAACTTAACGGTTCCAGCAGCATCAACAATGGAATGGCAAACACTTTCTATCAGCGAGAGTGCACCGTACCGTTACATTCGGATATATAACTCTGGTGCATGGTTTGGCAATATGGCAGAGCTGCGTTTGCACAAATCAGAGCCGGTAGCATTGTTGAATTTGACGATCGCGCCAGAGACCGTTTCGTTAAAGGCGGGTGATACGCAAGCGCTGAGCGTCGCAGCGAACTACTCGGATGAAACGCAAGCAGATGTCACTGCAACCGCAAGCTACAGTACGAGCGATGAGGCCGTCGCGACGGTAAGTGAAGCTGGTGTGGTCACGGCGGTAGCAACAGGTACGGCGGTGATCACCGTAACGTATGAAGGCGAGAGCGAAACGGTAGATGTAACAGTAACGTCAGCACAGGAGCCAGAACCGGAGCCAGAGCCGATAATATTGGAAGGTTTGACGATCGCTCCAGATTCCGTTTCGTTAAGGGTTGGAAGTACGCAAGCGTTAAGTGTAACAGCTAACTATTCGGACGAAACACAAGCAGATGTAACGCCAACTGCAAGCTACAGCACGAGTAATGAGGCTGTGGCGACGGTCAATGAAACTGGCGTAGTAACAGCCTTATCAGCAGGCATATCGGTAATTACGGCGACGTATGAGGGCGAGAGCGCGACGGTAGGAGTGACGGTAGCGTTAGTGCTAGAGCCGGAACCAGAGCCAGAGCCGGTAATATTGGAAGGTTTGACGATCATGCCAGATTCCGTTTCGTTAGGAGTTGGAAGTACGCAAGCGTTGAACGTCACAGCGAACTACTCAGATGAAACACAAGCAGATGTAACGCCAACAGCAAGCTACAGTACGAGCAATGAGGCCGTGGCGACGGTCAATGAAGCTGGCGTAGTGACAGCCTTATCAACAGGCATATCGGTGATTACGGCGACGTATGAGGGCGAGAGCGCGACGGTAGGAGTGACGGTAGCGTTAGTGCTAGAGCCGGAACCAGAGCCAGAGCCAGAGCCGATAACATTGGAAGGTTTAACGGTAACCCCAGAGTCAGTATTGTTAAAGGCTGGAAGGACACAAACACTGAAAGTCACAGCAAACTATTCAGATGATACGCAAGCAGAGGTTACTGCAAGCGCAAGCTACACCACAAGCAACGGGGCCGTGGCAACGGTAAGCGAAGCTGGCGTAGTGAGAGCAGTGTCAGCAGGCACAGTAACGATTACAATAACTTTTGAAGGCAAGACCGAAACGGCAGAGGTAACGGTCATAGCTAACACAAGTGGCGGCAATACAGACAGCTCGGGAGGTAGCAACACGTCACAGCCAACAGAACCTGCTGCTCCAACGGAACCAGCAGAACCAGCAGAACCAACCCAGCCAGAAACAGCAGAGCCAGAAGCAACAAAGCCAGAACCATCCAAACCAGAAGCAGCAGCGCCAGCTGAACCAACGCCAGCACGCCCTGTGTTCAATGATAAAGTTGATCAGGCTTTTGTTCGAGCAATGGTTGAACGTGGGCAAAATGCTCCTGCCGTAAGCTTCAATGACGTGTCTCGATCATCTTGGAGCGCTACAGTAATTGAGCGGGCAGCTCGTATGGGCTTCGTGCTGGGCTTTACGGATGGTACGTTTAGACCAGATGCCAGTGTTACTAGAGCAGAGTTTGCAACAATGGTAGCTAAAGCTTTTGGACTAACACCCACAAGCAATGCGTTATTCTCAGACACACAAGAGCATTGGGCAGCGAAAGAGATTGCAGCATTGAAGGAGCAGGGCATCCTTGCGGGATATAGTGATGGCACATTCCGTCCTAGTCAGCAAATTACTCGTGCGGAAATGGTAGCAATTCTTGCTCGTTTAACGAATTATGTGCCAGCAGAATCATCCCTATTCTCTGATATTGAATCTAGCTGGGCAGCAGATGCGATTGATGCGTTTGCTGTGGCTGGAATCGTGTCAGGCAAGGGAGACGGTAAATTCGCCCCTGCTGATGCAGCATCTCGCGCGGAGGCTGTTGCGTTCATTGTTCGTCTACTAGATAAGTTGAACTAACCTTATATTTCTCTGCCTTATAGGCCCTTTAATCCATGGTTCAACTTATATATATATGCTATAGTTTAAAATTCAAAAATGCATCCGCTTATTTGCAAGACTGCCCAGAAGATGGAGATCCCCGTCTTCTGGGCCCTTTTTCCTTTTTAAAAGAAAATCGTCGCAACGAATTAAGAATACACTTTGCGAAAATGCTGTGGTGTCATACCGGTATTCTTGCGAAACGTAGCGACGAAATGGCTTGGATCTCGAAATCCGGTATGCTCCGCAATCGCGGCGACCGTTAGCTCAGAGCGTCCGGCCAGCAGTTCCTTTGCCTTGTGTATGCGCATCTGCACAAAATAGGCGTATGGCGACAGTCCAAAGGCTCGCTGAAATAATTTGCTTAATTGGCGTCCCGACATCTGAGCGATTTCAGCAAAATCATCTAGTCCGACATCGCTGTCGCTGAAGCTTTCCTCCATCCATTTTAATACGGGGATTAGCCTTTCAATATTGCGGGAAGTATACATCTGATTTATTTGACCGTATTTGCTCAGCATGCCCAAAAAACGATAGGCATCGATCGACGTTTCGAGTCCGAACATATCTGTGTCTGTATCGAGTCTGGCGAGCATATGACTCAGCAGGGTAACGAATGTTGAATCGGTATCAAGGCGGTATTGCGATGAAGTCTGCACGCCAAACGAAGATATAATTTGCGCAGCCGCCTCGCCGCCAAAGGTCAAATAATAGGTGCGCCATCCTTCTCCTGGAGAGGATGCTTCGTAGCTATGGGGCAGTCCAGGAGGCAGCAGCACTCCTGTCCCTTCGGTCAGCCTGATTGTTTCGTTGGCATAGTTGAGAGTGCCCTCGCCTTCCTCAGTTTGAATCCAATGATACTTCGGATAACCGTCTGGCCGCGCGATGGGCTCCTGTTCGGGATTGTAGCCGATGCTCTCTACGCTAATCGGCAGTCCGGAAGTGCCGGACGGCGAGAATACGAAGCGGCGCATCGCTTTTGTTGTCAATCGGATCACCTGCTTAAATAGAGTTCCATATTATTATATCCCTAATCAATATTATTATATATATAGCATCAAGCAAAGAGATTACAATGATAATATAATTATATTTCATTAAAGGATGTGTATCGCATTGATTAATGATAAACTACCGAAAATTTGGTATGGCGGAGACTATAATCCAGAGCAATGGGGACCGGAAGAGTGGAGCGAGGATGACCGCATGTTTAAGCTGGCGGGCATAGATGTGGCGACGATTAACGTGTTCGCCTGGGCTCTTCTGCAGCCGGATGAGGAAACCTACGACTTTTCGACTTTAGATGCAACGATGGATCGTTTATACAATAATGGCGTGTACGTCTGCCTGGGAACCAGCACGGCGGCTCACCCAGCTTGGATGGCCAAGAAATACCCAGATGTGACGCGCGTGGATGTACAGGGTAGAAAACGCAAGTTCGGCGGCAGACATAACTCCTGTCCAAACAGCCCGACCTACCGCAAGTATTCCGCCCTTATTGCCGGGAAGCTGGCCGAGCGCTACAAGGATCATCCGGCCCTGCTCATTTGGCACGTGTCAAATGAATACGGAGGCTACTGCTATTGCGATAACTGCGCCAAAGCTTTCCGCGTATGGCTCAAGAAGCGCTACAATACGATCGAGAACTTGAACAAGGCCTGGAATACACGTTTTTGGGGACATACGTTCTATGAATGGGATGAAGTCGTTCAGCCGAGTGAACTGAGTGAAGAGTGGGATGGAAATCGCACGAATTTCCAAGGGATTTCCCTAGATTACCGCAGATTTATGTCGGACAGCTTGCTGGAGTGCTACAAGCTGGAGCATGACGAGATCAGGAAGCATACCCCGAATATTCCGATCACGACGAATCTCATGGGAACCTATCCAGAGCTGGATTATTTCAAATGGGGCAAGGAAATGGACGTCGTCTCCTGGGACAACTATCCTTCCCTGGATACGCCGATCAGCTTCACGGCGATGAGTCATGATTTGATGCGCGGACTTCGCAGCGGTCAGCCGTTCATGCTAATGGAGCAGACACCAAGCCAGCAGAACTGGCAAGCGTATAACTCGCTGAAACGCCCGGGCGTTATGCGTCTGTGGAGCTATCAAGCCGTGGCGAGAGGCGCGGACACAGTAATGTTCTTCCAATTGCGCCGCTCGGCGGGAGCCTGCGAGAAATACCATGGCGCCGTCATTGAACATGTCGGACACGAGCATACACGTGTATTCCGGGAGTGTGCCGAACTTGGACGCGAGTTGCAGCAGCTGTCCGATAAACTGATTGATGCGAGGACGCAAGCCAAGGTAGCCATCGTCTACGATTGGGAGAACCGCTGGGCTACAGAGCTGTCAAGCGGGCCGACCGTAGCTTTGAAATATGTTGACGAAGTTCATAAATATTACGACGCACTTTTCAACCTGAACATTGAAGCCGATATGGTAAGCGTGGAAGAAGATTTCAGTAAATATGATCTTGTCATTGCTCCCGTGATGTACATGGTCAAACCCGGCTTCGCGAAAAAGGCTGAGAATTTTGTCTCCAAAGGCGGAACGTTCATAACAACCTTCTTCAGCGGCATTGTTAATGAGAATGATATTGTGACGCTTGGAGGTTATCCTGGAGAACTCCGCTCCCTGCTGGGCATTTGGGCCGAGGAGATTGATGCTCTGTTCCCGGATCAGAAGAACAGAATTGTTATGAAGCAGCCATGGGGAGAACTGCAAGGCGAGTATGATTGCGGTCTGCTCTGTGACCTGATTCATTCCGAAGGCGCGGAAGTTCTGGCCGAATACGGCGATGATTTCTATCAGGGCATGCCAGTGCTCACGAAGAATCAATTTGGCTCCGGTCAAGCTTATTATGTGGCCAGCAGCCCGGAAAAATCCTTCCTGCAGGGCTTCCTGTCCAATCTGTGCGCGGAGAAAGGGATTAAGCCTCTGGTCTCGGCTGGAGAGGGCGTAGAGTCTGCTCGCCGCGTAAAGAACGGGAATGCGTATCTATTCTTGCTCAACCATAATGCAAGCCCGGCAGAGGTGCAAATCGGTGAAGCCGAGCAGAAGGATCTTCTTACGAACGAGACGGTTAAAGGTACAGTTACAGTGCCGGCTCGCGGCGTAATGATCTTAGAGAGTGCTTATCAATCATAAATAACGGTGTCCGAAAAGGAACGTGCGGAGCTGTATGACTTATATCTCGCGCTCATTATGTATATTGAATGTGCATATCGACAGTACGCCGACCGGAATCATCAACAGTGGGCGTTCGAGCAATTACAGAATTGCTTGTCAAAGCTTCAGCGTTAAAATGTAAAGGCGACATGTGGAGAGCGGGCACACACCCTGCGTCTGTGACTCTGAATCAATTAGTCGGCGGAAGCCTAGCATATAGAAAAGTATCCAAAGGAAAGGCGCTTGCTCCATGGCAAGCGCCTGTTCAACTTATATCATCAGCTGTTTTCGAGAATCGTGTTCAACGTGCTGCGGTCTAGCCCTTGAACGAGCTTGATTAGCAGCTCTTTCGCTGCTGCGTAGTCGTCCGTATGAATGATCGAAGAGGAGGTATGGATATAGCGGGAGCATATGCCGATGACAGCGGATGGAACGCCAATGCCGCTTAAATGCACCTGCCCTGCGTCGGTGCCTCCTGGCGAGACGAAATATTGGTATTTGATGCGGTTCGTATCCGCCATGTCCTGCACATATTCGAGCAGGCCCCGGTGCGTTAGCATGGTCGGATCGTAAATACGCAGCAGTGTTCCCCCGCCGAGCTTGCCGAAAGCCCGCTTATCTCCGGTCATATCGTTTGCGGCACTGGCATCCAGGGCGAAGAAAATATCCGGCTGAATCAGATTGGCAGCCGTTCTAGCGCCGCGCAATCCTAGCTCCTCCTGTACGTTAGCTCCACAATATAGAGTGTTCGGGAGTTTCTTATCGTGCACCGCTTGCATCAGCTCAATGGCCAGCCCGACTCCATAGCGATTGTCCCAGGCTTTCGCCATGATTTTCTTCGGATTGGCCATTGGGGTAAATTCGCAAATTGGGACAATTTGCTGGCCTGGCCGAATGCCAAAGGATTCCGCTTCAGCGCGATCATCCGCTCCGATGTCGAGATACATCGTTTTAAGATCTACGGGCTTGTTGCGCGTGGCTTCATCCAATAGATGCGGCGGGGTAGACCCGACTACGCCGATAATCGTCCGTTCGGAGGTAATAATCTGCAGGCGCTGAGCCAACACCGCTTGGCTCCACCAGCCTCCGAGCGGTTGAAACGTGATCATGCCGCTGTCTGTAATGCCGGTGACCATGAACCCCACCTCGTCCATATGAGCGGCTACCATGATTTTAGGGCCCTGCTCATCTCCGCGAATAACACCGAACAGGCTGCCTAGCCGATCCTGTACAAATTCCTCCGTATATGCTGATAGCTTCTCCTTCAATAAAGCCCGAAGATTTTTTTCGAATCCTGGAGCTGCTGGAAATTCAGTTAATTGTTTGAATAGCGATCGTGTTTGTTCGTTCATCTTCTGTGTCTCTCCTTCCGTCTATATTTAGTATGAACCAGCTTTTCTGGATTGTCTATGCACCCTCACTTTTGGCAATGCATATATTGCATGAGAGCATGCTGGGAGTCATAGGGAGGCAAATGCGATGGAACGATATTCGAAGGACTGGCTATTGATTTGCTTATTGTTCATTTTGCTCGTTATTGTGCTTCAATATTTGTAGGATTCGCCAAGAAAACGATCACGGCATCGTAATCTCCTTGGTCAAAACGGCTGTAGGCGAATGCGAATAGGGAAACAGTTTCTACAGCCGGGTAAACATGCTGAAATATCGATCGGGGTTAGAGCCGCGTCCAACGGACGCGGCTCTTGGCGCTCGGCTCTTGGTACTCTGGAGCTTGATGCTCTGGAGTACTTGACGATATGGATGATTTACCAAACATAACAAGCGTTGATCTGGCGAATAATATGCGGCAAAGAATGAATTAACACGACAAATGGCTGTTTTTTTATATGATGCATAAATGTAGAAAGGAGGAATGGCGATTGCCTGCCAAGAGCAAATCTGGATCTAGAGTTAAGCTTAATTCCTTATCGATGAATGAGCAGGAGTACAAAGAGCTAGCCAAGCAGCACAGACCGAAGACGAATATCGTCGGAAACTGTCTCAAGGCCTTCCTAGTAGGCGGCACAATCTGCTTGATCGGCCAGTGCATTCAACAATTGTTCATGACATTTACCAAAATGACGTCCCAGGAGGCAAGCAGCCCTACTGTTGCCGTATTAATCATTATTTCCGTCGTTCTGACCTCGCTGGGGGTATACGATAAAATCGGACAATGGGCGGGAGCCGGGTCGGCGGTGCCTGTTACGGGCTTTGCGAACTCGATGTGCTCGTCGGCCATTGAATCTAAGGCGGAAGGAATCGTACTTGGTGTCGGCGCCAATATGTTCAAGTTGGCAGGTTCGGTTATTGTGTTCGGCGTAGTGGCTGCGTTTGCTGTAGGTGTCGTGCATGTCATTTTTGGATTGGGGGGCGTGCATTAGCAATGTTAATCGGCTCGCAAACCTGGAGGTTCGACTCTAAACCTGTCATCATCGGCGCGTCTGCAGTCGTTGGCCCTGAAGAAGGAGCTGGCCCGCTGTCGGCTGATTTCGACTTCAGCTATGACAATCTTGAAATTGACGAGAAAACGTGGGAGAAGGCTGAGCGCAAGCTGCTGGAGCACGCCTCCGCTCTAGCGCTTGTTCATGCCGGGATTTCCAGGGACGAGCTGCAGTTTTTTATCGGCGGGGACTTGATGAATCAAATCATTAGCACCACATTTGCAGCGAGAAAGATCGCGGTTCCTTATCTTGGCGTATTCGGAGCCTGCTCCACCTCTATGGAAAGCCTTGCCCTGGCTGCGCTTATTGTCGATTCAGGAGGGGCACAGTACGCGATGGCTGGAACCGCCAGCCATAACTGCACAGCGGAGAAACAGTTTCGTTATCCGACCGAATACGGCTCGCAGAAGCCGCCGACTGCACAATATACGATTACGGGCGCGGGTTGTGCCGTCGTATCTGCACAAGGCTCGGGGCCGAGAATCACCCATGCAACGATCGGAAAAATTCAGGATCTCGGCGTGAAAGACCCCTTTAACATGGGAGAAGCCATGGCTCCGGCTGCGGCAGATACGATCGTAGCCCATTTTCGCGATACCGGCCTTACCCCGTCTGATTACGATTTGATCGTTACAGGGGATCTGGCTTCCGTCGGACATGCCATTGTCAAGGATATGCTGAGCAAAGACGGACTATCCCTGGCTGGAACGGAATTTAACGACTGCGGCCTTATGATTTATGACCGGGAGAAGCAGCCTTATGTCTTGGCTGGAGGCAGCGGGTGCGGATGTTCTGCAGTAGTCGCTTACGGACATATTCTGAAAAAATTAAAGCAACGAGAGCTGAGCCGCGTGCTCGTTATTGCGACAGGAGCCTTATTGTCTCCCTTGTCTTATCAGCAGGGGGAGAGCATCCCCTGTATCGCACATGCGGTCGCTCTGGAAATGGAGGAAAGCGAAAAATGATATTTCTGTGGGCGTTTATCGTCGGAGGATTGTTCTGCGTCGTCGGACAATTAATGTTCGACGTGCTTAAGCTGACTCCGGCTCATACGATGAGTACATTAGTTGTGGTGGGTGCCGTTATGGATGCGTTTGGTTGGTATGATCCACTCGTTAAATTCGCAGGGGCAGGCGCCTCTGTTCCGATTACAAGCTTTGGAAATTCGCTCGTTCACGGCGCTTTGACCGAGCTGCAGAAGGATGGCTGGATCGGGGTTATTACCGGGATCTTTGAAGTCACCAGTGCCGGTATATCGGCAGCGATAATATTCTCATTCCTCGCAGCTCTTGTCGTTCGTCCAAGAGGATAAATTGTTAAGCAATTACAGCATTACCCTTGAAGTACTCCAGTTTGTGAGTGGTACACCCCGAAAGTCAGAGTAAAATCTAACTTTCGGGGGTATTTTTATAAAGGGGATTTGTAAATGCAACTTGCAGGAAATAGACATGGTGCAGGAAATATTGCATGAAATATCGTACGTGCAAGAAATATCGAAACGTACATGTGCGAAAGCTAATAACTGGATTTCATGTATTTAAATGATGCGATATATCACCGAACAAGCAATTAACTGGATTCGTTGTATTTATAAAGAAGCAATAGTATGAGTAACGGTGAAAATTAGACACTTGATGCACGGAATCCCTATTCTTCGGAAACTTTGCCCAGAGATTCAAATAGGTGCATGGAATCCATTTATATATCAGATTCGCATCCTTTTTCCGGCAAAGTTGTGTGTGAAGAGCAACAATGTGTATATATGCTTTACGGGTTGGTGAAAAATTACAACCAACAAACGCGCATACAGTAGGCACGGGGTTGCATACAACCAACAAATGTGCATACAGTCGCATGTGTAATCCATGGGCTGCTTCTATGCTCACTGCCAACTGTGTTCCAGCGGCCGACCGCGAATCCTGCCAGTCGCTGTATTTTGCGCGTTGACTGGCAGGCTGTCCACCGCTAGCCTAAAAAATCAAAACTTTAGAGCGACGCCGCGAGGCGTTTTTCTTATGTAGGCAGAGTGTACTTCCCCTCCCTGATTCATGTACAATAAGTATAAGTGTGACGAATTATGTCTGGGGAGGGAATTATTGATGCCCGTAAGAGAGCAATCGATACAAACGATGTCTGCTGTCCGAGCGAACCTAGAATCTTGCATATTGGGGAAAGAGTTCGAAATAACCCTTCTTCTCACTGCTCTTCTTGCTGGAGGCCATGTATTAATAGAGGATGTGCCTGGAACAGGGAAAACACAGCTGATTAAAGCGATGGCGAGATCTATGAGCGGAGACTATCGACGCATCCAGTGTAATCCTGACATTTTGCCGAGTGATATTACCGGTGTGTCCGTATTCCATCCGCATGAAGAACGTTTTGTATTTCGACCGGGACCGGTCATGACGAATATTTTGCTTGCGGACGAAATAAATCGAGCGACGACGAAGACGCAATCAGCCTTGCTTGAAGTGATGGAGGAACGCAGTGTAACTGCGGATGGACATACATATGAGCTCCCGCATCCATTTATGCTCTGTGCCACGCAAAATCCGATCGACTTCGAGGGAACCTACATGCTTCCGGAAGCTCAGCTTGACCGTTTTATGATGAAAATAGCGATGGGTTACCCGGATGCGGCGACGGAAAAAGCCATGCTGCAGTACCATACCAAAGGCCAGCCGGTCGATCAGCTTCAAGCGGTAACCACCATGGATGAAATCGCCGCTATTCAAGAAGAGATTCGCGATGTTTATCTGAGCGATGCCTTAAGTGATTATTTACTTAACATCGTACGCCGCACCCGGGAACATGATGCCGTCATCCTTGGGGCCAGTCCGCGGGCTACGCTTGCTTTTGTGATGGCGGTCAAAGCGTATGCCTTCCTGCATGAGCGGGATTACGTCATTCCCGATGATATCAAGATGCTAGCCACTTATGTATTGGGGCACCGGATTTTGCTTCGTCCGGAGGCTCGTCTTGGCAGCATGAGCTCCCAGCAGGTGCTTCAGCAAATTATTAATCAGGCGCATGTGCCCGTATCGTCGGTAGGTTAATACGATGCGCGCCCTGCTTAATACGTGGAAATCAGGCTTGCGTTCATGGAAGCTTTGGAGAGTGGCCTCATTATGGCTTATTTGTTTGCTCTATTTATTATTCCAAGGCGGGAAAACTTCATTTATGCTGTTCGCGATGGTTACCCTTCTTGTATGTTATTGGCTCCTTAGCGGCCTCGGTGGAATAAGGCAAGTCAAGGGAAGCAGAACCATGATGTCGCTGGAGGGAGAGCAGTTTCTGCTGCAGGCAGGGGAACAGGCGCAGATCAAGCTTCATCTGCGGCTTCCGCGGCTGATGCCACTGCCTTACATTATCGTTCGTGAGGTCATGAAACGTCATAACGGAGATTCTTGGGCCTTCGAGGATAGCGTCGTTCCTCAGGTGCGCGGCGAAGCGGTGCTCGTATATAACACCCCGCCGCTAGAACGGGGGAAATACGAATTTGTCGGTACGGAATGTACATCTGAGGATATTTTTGGATTAATGGAGCATCGAGGAACATTTCAGGCCAATGGACAATTTCGCGTGCTCCCAAGAACCGTATTTATCCCGAATTGGCAGCTCTATAGCCGAAATTCAAGACTGCCTGGACCGGAGACGGCCATATCCAATTCCCGCCGCGAAACAACGCAAATTAACGGGGTGCGCGATTACGTATATGGCGACCGGATCTCAAGAATTCATTGGAATGCTACAGCCAGGACTGGAACGTGGAAATCGAAGGAATTTGAGCATGAGTCCCTACCGAAGACCGTACTAGTCCTGGATGCGCACAAGATTGGCTACGCTAGTACGCAGCAGCTTGAATTAGCGGTATCCGTCACCGCCTCTTTACTGGAGTACGGGTCTCGGGAAAGGATCAGTATGGGGCTATGCACGCTGGGGAAAGAGCTTTGCAGATTTGCGCCAGCCGAAGGGTATATCGAGCGTCAGCAAATGATTCACCATTTGGTAGATATCGATGCGGACGGTTACGGGAGCCATAAACGCAGGCTGGAGGAGATACGTGAATTTTTCCCGGCAGGCTCTTTCTTTATATTGATCAGCCCGCTGGCGGATGAAACAGCGATGAGTATACTGAACTGGGCAAAGACCAGGCAGATGACGCCCTATCAAATCGAGATCGGGGCTTCGTCTCAAAGGGAAGCAACACGGTCGCATTGGCAGTCGGCCCTGCACAACCGGGGAATAAAAGCCGTTCATGTCGCCTCATTGCAGGATTTTCCCGCCGTGATGGGGGGAGGGCTGGCATGAACAGATCGATTAAGCAGGCTGAGCCGACATGGTACAGACTCTCCGTTATTGTTTGGATGATGATTATTGCCCTGCAGTGGATTGATTATACGGAGCCGATTTGGTTCCAGGAGACGACAGTTCTGGTGACGGCTACGTTGATTGCCGTTGCCTTATGCGAAGCCTTGCTGCATTTCCGACCATGGCTCAACTGGACGATCAAGGCTCTTGCTGCCGCAGTCATTCTTAGAATTGTTTTGGGCACTTATATTTATTATCCTTACGGCCCGATATTTCCGGATCAGGCTCGTCAATTATTAGCGTATGCATCGCCTTACATTTGGTTTTCCTTGGCCGCTTGGGGATTGTTCGATTTGTTGATCCGATTGCTGACCGACAGGGCCAGAGTCATGATTTTCCTGAGCTTCAATTTGCTCGCGTTCACGATACTGGACTCTTTTACTTCCTATTATCTATGGGGAAATGTGGCATGGCTCGTATTTGCCGGTCTTGGCTGGCTCGTGTGTCTCCACTTTCGCAAGTTTCAGTTGAAATATCCCCATGGGTGGGTGAAACTGCGCAAGGAACCGCTTAAAATTACGCTGAATATCGTAGTTATATTTGCTTCGGTGCTCCTGATCGGTGTCAGTATGCCTTCAGTATCACCTACTTTAACCGACCCGTACTCCGCCTGGAAAAAAAGAACCACTCCCGTGCAGGCTCCCGGGCCGGGAGCTATTTCGCCAAGCGAGGTAAGCGAAATTACGACACCGAAATCTCCGGAAGAGGTCTTGTCCGGTTACAGCCGAGACGATACCCGTTTAGGAGACGGGTTTGACTTCAGTTACAGCCCTGTCATGAATGTTACTTCGGATGTCCGCTCTTATTGGCGGGGGGAAACGCGCCGGATCTATACTGGTGCAGGCTGGGCTGACCTAAGCAAGGAAGGCCGGGATACGCATTTTTACGCGGGAGGAGCCCAGAGCGAACCATTGGTTAATCGCGAAGCGGGCAAGATACAGAACCGCAAGGTAGAGCAGATCGTGACGATGCAGACGGATCGTGCCTATCCAGTTCTGTTCGGGGGTTACTCCATCAGCAGTGTTGAGGTGCTGGATGTGGAAGAAGACGTACGGCCGCGCATGAACTGGGCAAGCGAGGAAGCGGAGCTCCATTGGAACGGCTTCCGTGGAGCTGAGCTGGGCTATAATTATCCGAAGCGGTACAAGGTCGTTGCTGAGATTCCGATCATTCCAGTGGAAGAATTAAGGCTAGCTGCCTATGACACGCTATATCCCTCCCGCCGCGTAGATAGCAAATACTTGCAAATCCCGTCGGGGTTTCCGGAAAGAGTGCGCAACCTGGCGGAGGAGGTAACAGCGGAGGGAAGCACTCCCTATGAGAAAATGGAGCTTCTGCAGGCGTATTTGAGGCAAAATTTCGAGTATACGAATAAGCCGGATCTGTCCCGAAAACAAAGCGATGATTTCGTCGATAGCTTTTTGTTCGAAATTAAACAGGGCTATTGCGATTACTATTCTACCTCTATGGTGATGATGGCTCGTTCATTGCAAATCCCCGCCAGATGGGTAAAAGGCTATGCACCGGGCAGCATGCCCAGCATCGAAACGCTTCAGCGTTTTCCGGAAATGGATAGCGGTTATAGAGTAAGCAACTCCGATGCTCATTCCTGGGCAGAACTGTACTTCGGCGAAGAGTATGGATGGATTCCGTTTGAAGCGACTCCAGGCTTCGATTCGGCGCTGCTGACGCCGGAAGAGGAAAGCACGGAGACATGGGCGGAGGAGTTGGAAGAGCAGGACGAGAGCAGCGAGGAAACATCCAGCATATTGGATGATGTTGATCCACGAACGCTGCGCTGGGTTTTTGGCGTATCGATTACTGTTCTTGCCTTGTCTGTTATTTATCTTTTTCGTTCAGAGCTGCACCTAGCGCTATTACGAATCCGTCTTGGGCGCAGTTTAACCTTAGGGGAGAAAATTTCCTTTGAAGTGCTCGGCGCGGTGCGGAAATTAAGACGTCATGGACTCTACAGAGAAGAGCATGAGACGATGAGGGAATCGTTCAGCCGCTGGGAAGTAAAGCAGCCGGAATTGTCGCACTTGCTTCGTCCTCTACTGGTTAGCTTCGAGAAAGCCAATTACAGCCCGGAAACCGTCAAGCCGGAAGATTGGCAGGGAGTAAAGGAGCTTTCCCGCAAACTATACAAAGCGGTGCGAGCTAGAAGGAATTCGAGGTTATAACAAGGAATTGTATCTTCTTCCGAAATGTCCCCGGGTGCGCTTGCAACGGGGGCGTTTTCTTTTTTAAAATATAAGGAAGTCGGGGGAAGATTGTGGTATAGTTTGTCGTATGAAACCGAGGTGAATGTATTTGTTTGAAAGATTTTTGCCGAAGCTTAGAGTAAACAGTGTTTTTGATATCGACTTGGAGAGTCTTTACGCGCAAGGGTACCGGGGAATCATTACAGACTTGGATAATACCCTCGTTGGAGCAAAGGCTCCATTAGCGACGCCCGAGCTCGTGGAATGGTTTGAAAAAGTGAAGAAATTCGGGTTTAAACTTGTCATTGTGTCAAACAATAATCTGGACAGGGTATCGAGGTTCGCTACCCCTTTGAATATTGAATTTGTGCATGCGGCGAGAAAGCCGTTAGGCGCTCCCTTCCATAGAGCACTAAGCATGATGGGACTAGCCCCTAAGGAGGCTATCGTTGTCGGCGATCAGTTGATGACCGATGTGTACGGGGGCAACCGTCTGGGGCTGTACACTGTACTGGTGCTGCCGATTGCCGTTACCGAAGAAGGCTTCGGTACCAGGTTTAACCGCCGGCTGGAACGAATCGTCAAGCGTCGGCTTCATAAGAGCGGATTATGGCTGGAGGAGGAAAGAAAGTGAGAGAGGAACAGGGCGTGTTAAACGCCGAACGCTGCAGCGGCTGCGGCATCAAACTGCAGAGTGAGCATAAGGATCAGCCGGGATACATTCCGGCGCAGGCGATCCAGAAAGAAATCGTGATTTGCCAGCGCTGCTTCCGGATCAAAAATTATAACGAATCCTCTTCTATTACAGTGGAGCAGGATGAGTTCTTGAGATTGCTGAGTCAAATCGGTGGCAAAGAGGCGCTGGTCATTCATATCGTGGATATTTTCGATTTTCAGGGCAGCATCATTTCCGGCTTGCAGCGGTTTGTGGGCAACAATCCCGTACTGTTGGCGGTGAATAAAATCGATCTGTTGCCGAAAGTGACCAACTGGAATAAAGTCCGAAACTGGGTGCAGAAGGAAGCGAAAGAAGCCGGCATCAAGGTAGAGGACATCATTCTGTGCAGCGCGAAGCAGAGCAGCGGGTTTGACCGGCTGCTGGATGCCGTAGCAGAGTACCGCGGCAATCGCGATGTATATGTGGTTGGCGCGACCAATGTAGGAAAGTCGACATTGATCAATCGGCTTATTCGCGATTACAGCGATTTGGATCAGGAGCTGACGGTTTCGCGTTATCCGGGAACAACGCTGGATATGGTACATATTCCATTGGATGATGGTCACTCTATCATAGATACGCCGGGAATTATGTACCCATCCCGTTACAGCGAGCTTGTGAGTCCGGAGGATTTAGGCGCGATACTGCCTGACAAGCCGCTTAAACCTGCCGTATATCAGTTGAATGAAGGGCAGAGCTTGTTTTTTGGCGGCTTTGGACGTTTTGACTTCATTCAAGGTGAACGTCAATCCTTCACTTGCTTCGTGAGCGGGCGAGCTCCGATTCATCGGACGAAACTGGAGAAAGCGGATGAGCTGTTCGAGACGCATGGCGGCGAGCTTTTGTCCCCGCCTGCTCGCGAAAATCTGCACAAGCTGCCAGCGTGGACGCGGCATGAATTTCGAATTCCAAAGAACAGCCGCTTAGATGTATTCATCTCAGGATTAGGCTGGATCAAAATCAATGGAGAGACGGGGGCTGTTGTTGCTGCCCATGCTCCAAAAGGCATCAAGGTCATGGTTCGTCCTTCGTTGATTTGACGCGAGTACGGGCGTGCGGAGGTTTGGATAAGGAGGTTGATTCAATAATGGGTAATGAGATGAAGGGGCGTGGCGAGCTGCCGTTGCTGTTTGGCGTCATGGGAGATCCGATAACCCAGACGAAATCTCCAGCCATGCATACTGCGGCGCTCCAGGCTGCAGGCCTCGAAGGCACCTATGTGCCGCTTCATGTGAAGAAGGAGCAGCTTGCGGATGCAATTAAGGGCATTGCTGCTCTAGGTTACCGCGGCGTCAATGTGACTGTGCCTCATAAAGTGGATGTCATGAATTATGTGGATGTAATTGATGAAGCGGCGAAGCAGATCGGCGCCGTCAACACCATCGTTAATGATGGCGGTATTCTTACCGGCTACAACACGGATGGGATCGGCTACATTCGGTCACTTAAGGAAGAAGCCGCCCCTGATTTGTCCGGCAAGCATGTGCTTGTTATTGGCTGTGGCGGGGCAGCGAGGGGCATTGTCTATGCATTGTTGCAGGAGAAGCCGGGGAAAGTAATCATCGCTAACCGCACGAGACAAAAGGCTCAGGAGCTTGCGGATGAATGGGTTCATTTGGGAGCTGTCAGCGCGTGCGGCATGGAGGAGCTGGCTGATACGATTCAGAAGAACCATATTGACATCGTCATTAATACGACCTCCGTTGGAATGTATCCAAATGCGGGCGAGCTGCCGATGCCAACCGAGCTTCTTATGCCTCATATGGTTGTGAGCGATCTGATCTATAATCCGCTAAAGACCGAGCTGCTGAGCAGGGCGGAGTCGATCGGCTGCCGCATTCATAACGGACTAGGCATGTTCGTGTATCAAGGCGCTTACGCCTTCGAATATTGGACGGGCCGTCCTGCACCAATTGAGGCGATGCGCACGGTTGTTTTAAACAGTTTACAGGTATGATGATTATTTTTATATCACTTATTTTAAATAGGCAGTACATTTGAATGCTAAGGGGTTTTGTATTTAATGCTTACGGGAAAACAAAAACGCTATCTGCGCAGCTTGGCGCACCATCTACAGCCGATTTTTCAAGTCGGGAAAGGCGGTACGAACGATCAGGTCATTCGCCATATTTCCGAAGCGCTGGAACGCCGTGAATTAATCAAGGTTTCGATTCTGAACAACAATCTGGACGACCCGCAGGAAATCGCCGCTGAGCTGGCTGAAGGTGCAAATGCAGAGCTAGTGCAGCTTATCGGCAGAACGATCGTGCTGTACAAGGAATCGCGGGATTATAAACAAATCGAGCTGCCTTAAGCTGAGCCTGGAGGGATAGGAATGAAGAAGGTCGGCATTATGGGAGGCGCATTTGATCCGATCCATCTCGGGCATCTGCTGGCTGCCGAAAGAGCCCGCGAGCAGTTCGATCTGGAGGAGATATGGTTCATGCCTTCGAATACGCCTCCTCATAAGCATCAATCCGGCGTCAGCGGAGAGCAGCGTCTTGCTATGGTGACCGAAGCGATCCGCAGCAATCCGGCGTTTAAGCCGCTGGACATCGAACTGCGCCGGGGCGGCGTTTCTTACACCGTTGACACGATCAAGGAGCTCCGGAAGCAGCATACCGATTTGGAGTTCTATTTCATTATAGGCGCGGATATGGTCAACTATCTTCCGAAGTGGGAAGGCATTGACGAACTGACAGAAATGTTGAATTTCATCGGTCTGCAGCGCCCGGGGAGCTTTTTGGAGCTAGATACATTACCGCCGTTCATACAAGATGCCGTTCATTTGGCGGAAATGCCTCTGGTCGATATTTCGTCCAGCATGATTCGGAGTCGTCTGATCGCAGGTCATTCCATCAGATATATGGTGCCGGATTCGGTGTATGATTATATGACGAGGAGCGGATTGTATGGACTTCACTCGTGAAGAATTAATGACTGCGGTATCCGGTCAAATGCCTGAGCGACGTTGGGGACATACGTTAGGTGTGATGGAATCCGCGGTTGCGCTCGCTCACCGCTACGACGAAGATCCGCAGCGGGCCGATTTAGCGGCGCTGCTGCATGATGTGGCTAAATATTGGCCGATCGATCAGCAAGAGGCCGTGATTCGCGATCATCAGCTCAATATGGAGCTGCTTGATTACGATAAACAGCTTCTTCACGCAGAGGTAGGCGCTTTTGTAGCGAAGGAGAAGTACGGAGTACAGGATTCCGGCGTGCTGGATGCGATTCGCTATCATACGTCGGGACGCATCGGGATGACTAAGCTGGACAAAATCATTTGCCTTGCCGACTACATTGAGCCGGGACGGGATTTTCCGGGCGTGGATCGCATTCGCGAGCTCGCTGAGCACAATCTGGAGGAGGCGCTCGTAGCAGGGCTGGATTCGACGATATCCTTCCTGATCGAGAAACGGAAGCGTATTTTTCCGATGACCGTATTGGCGCGTAATGATTTGATTGGGCAAATAAGCCGTAAATAAATCACCTATACAACAATAATTCGGGAGGTTCGTATGAATGCCAATTTCACCTAAACAATTGTTAGACCTTGCCGTACAAGCGGCAGATGAGAAAAAAGCAATGGACATCGTGGCGCTAGATTTGAAGGGAATTTCGCTCATTGCGGATTACTTTGTCATTTGTCACGGTAATTCGGATATACAAGTTCAATCCATAGCGACGGAAGTTCGCAAGCAGGTTCAGGAAGCCGGCGTGGACATTAAAGGAATCGAAGGCATGGATACTGCCCGCTGGGTGCTGATGGATCTTGGAGACGTGATTGTGCATATTTTCCATCGGGATGAACGGGAGTACTATAATATAGAGCGGCTTTGGTCAGATGCTAAAGTCGTGGAGACGGTATGAGTCTAATCGCTGGTACTGTCGTATCTTTGTCAATTGACCGTGAGGTGTCGCCTTATGGTTATTTTCTAACGAATGGCATGCAGGATGTGCTGCTGCATTATTCCGAGCTGACCCGTGAAGTGAAGCCCGGAGAGACGGTAGAGGTATTCCTGTTCTATGATACCGAAGACCGTCTAGCTGCAACGATGAAGAAGCCTTATTTAACGTTAGGCGAGCTTGCATTGCTGGAAGTGGCGGATGTTCATCCCCGTCTAGGCTGCTTCCTCGAAATGGGGCTTGGCCGTCAATTGTTGCTGCCGATTCGGGAGCTGCCGGAACTGCGCGAACTACATCCACAGGTGGGCGATACCGTCTACGTTATTATGGAGCATGACAAGCAGGGCCGATTGAAGGCCAAACTTGCCGGGGAGCAGGAGCTGGCTCCAAAAACATTTCATGCCCCGACGACGTGGAACAATGAGTGGACCGATGCTATTGTGTACAAGCCTTTGCAAATGGGCACCTTCGTTATCGTAGAAGGGGGCGTGCTTGGCTTCGGAGTGATCGGCATGATTCACTCTTCGGAACGAAGTCGAATGCTCCGGCTTGGGGAGCGGGTTAAGGTTCGAATCGCCCATATTCGTGAGGACGGGCGAGTCAATTTGTCCATGGCTCCGCGCAAGGAGATTGGGCGGAACGAGGATTCGGAGCGGATTTTGACGTATTTGCAGGAGCGTCCTGGCGGAGGCATGCCTTATTCGGATACGACGCCGCCGGATTTGATCAAGCAGCGGTTCGGGATCAGCAAGTCGGCGTTCAAGCGAGCGCTCGGCAAGCTGATGAAGGAAGGCAAGGTTACCCAGAAGGAAAATTGGACCTATTTGGTGAAGCCGGAATCGGATGAAGTTAGTGAGCGGGGTGCCAAGGGCGAGTAAGTGTAGCAAGCATTCATTTGGATGCAGCGGTATACAGAAATGGAATGGATCAATGTACGATACATTATTGTGAAGTTGCAGTATAGTCATCAATGAGCCAAGTAGCATCATTCAGTGGGTTGCAGAAAGTCAGGTGACAGCGTGTTATCTTATCGTAAATTTGCCTATGTGTATGACGAGTTGATGGAAGACATGCCTTACCCGGAGTGGCTTCGTTTTGCGCGAACTGCCTGGGAACGATTAGGCATGCCGCGAACGGTGGTCGAGCTCGGCTGCGGCACAGGGAGCATCACGATACCTCTAGTGAATTCAGGGTTTGAAGTGACAGGCATCGACCTGTCAGCGGATATGCTTGCTGTCGCCCGGCGCAAAATGGGGGGAACCTCGCAGGGCGTGCGATTGTTCCGCGAGGGCAGCGTTCGGTGGGTGCAGCAGGATATGAGAGATTGGGAGGTGCCGGAGCCGGTAGACTCCGTTATATCCTTTTGCGATTGTCTCAACTACCTGTTGGAGAAAGACGATATCATTCGAACGTTCCAAAGAACGTATAATGGGCTTAAACCCGGAGGAACCTTTTTGTTTGATGTTCATCATCCAAATACATTAAGACGTTATGATGAAGAACAGCCGTTCATTTACGACGAGCGTTCGGTATCCTATATTTGGACTTGCGAGCGCGATGCGGCAAGGGACGAAATTCAGCATTATTTATCCATCTTCGCCCGGGAGGAAGGCAGCGGCCCTGACATGTACCGGCGGTTTGAAGAGACGCATATTCAGCGGGCCTACGACCCGGTATGGATGAAGAGTGAACTGCTTCGCTGCGGCTTTCGGGAGGTTACGATCTATGCCGACTTCGAATGGGTTGAGGCGGTTGATGATGCCGCCCGTTTGTTCTATGTGGCTGTGAAATGACGATATGATGCGGAACCAGCCATACAGCAAATCATAAACAGGCCACCCCTAGGGATCCCTTTGGGGGCCTGTTTTAGTTTGTCAGTTAGATAAGTTGAACTATTGAATTCATGGTGGGGCAAGTACGAAAGATGTTTCTACGGTCACTGTTGCTCCTAGATTTTTAGGATTATGAAGATTCATAAAAGGTAAAAATCCAGTCACAAAGGCGACCACTACCGCATGCTCTCGCTGCAGCTTTCTTTCAGTTTCTTTGGAGTCATTTTCTACTTTGCCTACATCTGCATCCCATTCTTTAATTCCTCTTATATAGAAAAGTCTTAATGGTCGTGAGCGACGCTAAAATGATCTAATGGTTGCCAGCGAAGCTATTTGGGTAAAAATGAGGTTTGCAAAATGTAACGGTTGCCAGCGACGCTATTTCCTGTTTTTTCGTACGCAGAGGGGCTGTTTCGCCCAATTAAGCGCGCATACAACCGTTAGATAAGAAACCTGCGTTTTTTGGGTCGATTAAGCGCGAGGACAACCGTTAGCATAGCACTTGTGCGGGCAGGTCGCGTTCGTCCAAGGCTACCCCGTTGGTCAAGTATTGCTACCCCATTCAAGTACTGGTTTTTAGGTTAAGCCGGAAATCCTCCAGCTAGGTTCTCGTTATTCATAAACCGATGTTTTATATCGACATAATAGTAGGTCAAAAACAAAAAGGTCAACCGACGAGATGACTCCACGCTCGAAGGAACAAAACGAAGAGATAAAAAAACGATTAAGATTAAGTAAAAGACAGCCACGCCAAAAGGCCACAGCCGGGTAAAACCCTCCGACATGTTCATTGAAGTTGTGCCGGTTGTAGGAGCTTGGCATGATGAATAAGTGTGTTATCTAACACGCTGACGATTTTGCCGTTTGGGTAATGAGCAATCACCTTCTGAAGAAAGCACAAAAAAGTCTCTGCTGTGTATAGGGGCTTGTTATTCCGTGAGCATCTGCAATATCTCGTCTTGGTAACTTCGGGCATTTGCGGTCACTATTACTGGCTGATGTTCGCTTTATGGTTGAGTTTACGACGGATTTCTTAATTGTACTAGTATTTTGAACTATAGGCGCTTCTAGATCCATGAGATTCTCATGATTTAGAGGCGCCTTTGGCATTCCTAAAAAATTGACCCTACCACCTAAAGATATGACATGTTTTTGGTTTCCAATCCCCGATAAGATGAAATCAAGCAAGAGATTGAACATTTTGCATCAATAGCGCCAGAGCGACAACAGCTTTGGAGCACCAAGTGCAGCACCAGCATCCAGAGTATCAAGCAACAAGCATTGCAAGAAACAGGCAACTAAGACATTTAGGGGGTTAACAAGATGGGGAAAAAATTAAGAAAACCGGCAGCGCTGCTATTGTCACTATTTCTGGTTATCGGGCTTGCGGCTTGTGGCGGTAAGGATTCCAGCGGCGGAGGGAATTCTGCTGCGGTGAATGGCGGCGGGGAAGCTTCAGGCGGAAAAAGCCAGGCGAAAACCGATATTTTGTTCTGGAGTCCATTCTCTGGAGCGGACGGCCCGTTCATGAAGAAGATCGTAGATAAATATAACTCTTCTCAAGATCAATACAAGGTCAATTTCGTTATTCAACCGAACGGAGAGTACTACAAGCAGCTTGACGTTGCGCTCAGTACAGCGAAAGAACGTCCGGATCTCATGATCATGCACGTGGATAATGTACCGACTTACGTAGATAAAGATCAGTTGCAGCCGCTGGACGATATCGCTACTACTGCAGGAATCAGCAAAGGGGATTTCGCCGAAGCGCCGGTCGAATATTCTACGATCGATGGTAAATGGTATACCATACCTCTCGATATTCACCCGGTCATTATGTATTACAACAAAGATTTGTTTGAAAAAGCAGGCATAAGTGCCCCTCCAACCAATCGTGCTGAGTTTGAGGATGCTGTCGCTAAATTAACAGATAAAGACAATGGCGTGTATGGCTATGTGCTTCCTACGCTGTGGCCGCAGCAGTTCATTTTCCCATCCCTAGTATGGCAAAATGGCGGCGAGCTGTGGGATGGCAGTGACGTAGCCTACAATTCACCTGAAGCCGTAGAGATGGTGTCCTGGATGCGAAGCCTCGTTGATCAAGGTTATTCCCCGGGCAATGTTCAGCAGGATGGAGAAAACACCTTGTTCCTGCAAGGAAAAAACGCGATTCAATTCAACGGGCCTTGGATGAAATCGCAGTTTGATGAAGCAGGTTTGAATTATGGCGTGGCTTCAATTCCACAAATCGGAAATGTTAAAGCAGCAGCTTATGCCGGCTCTCATGGCTTCGTAATTCCTAAGGCATTAAGCGATGAGGCCAAGCTGGCAGGCATCGGCGACTTCTTGAAATATGTAGCAGATAACTCGATTGAATGGGCGGAATCCGGTCAAGCGCTAGCTTCCAAGAAAATGGTAGAAAGCGAGGAGTTCCAAAAGCTTGAAGTTCAGAGCAACATTGCCAAGGGCTTTGCGGATGTGCAATTTGCACCGAATGTACTCAACTGGGGAACGATCTCTGAGCCGATTTGGGGTGAACTGAACAATGCGCTGCTAGGCAAGAAAGAACCGCAAAAAGCCATGGACGATGCCGTAGCCAAATCACGGCAGGCCATGAAAAATTAACTACCCGAAGTGAAGTGAATTCAGAAGGAGACGGGAAATAGGCGGCAGCTGCTCTCTCGTCTCCTTCGATTTTCTAGGCAAATGAAGCAATGCCCCAGGGCGGGAGGGATTAATCTATGGTGAAAAGCTGGCACTCAAAATTAACGTCATCTTTGTTCGTGCTGCCGTATTTCATTTGTTTCGCTGCTTTCTTATTGTTTCCGATACTTTATGGCGTGTATATCAGCCTACACAACTTCGAGCTATTATCGCCGGAGCATGATTTTGTGGGCTTGAAGCATTACATCACCATTTTTACGCCGGGCACTTATTTGAACAGCTTGTTCTTTAACGGGCTATGGAACACGATCCAGTTCGTTATTTATTCCGTGCCGCTGTTAATCGTGGTCGGGCTCGGACTTGCAATGCTCCTACAGCATCTTCCGGGAAAAATTCGCGGCTTGTTCCGCACGTTTTATTTTTTGCCGTATGCACTATCCGCGTCGGTCATGTCGGTCATTTGGCTGATGATTTTTGATACCAACTCGGGTTTTTTAAACACCCTGCTGATGAAGCTGAATATTCCGGCGATTCCTTGGCTGACTGACCAGCCGTGGGCCTGGGTGTCGCTGATAACGACAACTTTATGGTGGACGATCGGCTTTAATATGATTATTTTCATTAATGCCTTAAATCAGGTGCCGGAAGATTTCTATGAGGCAGCCTCGCTGGACGGTGCAAATGCCTGGGATAAGTTCATTCACATTACGCTGCCAACTATCAAACCGGTGATGCTATTCGTGATGATCACGTCCACGATCGCTTCGTTTAACGTGTTCGCCCAACCGTTTTTGCTCACCCGCGGCGGCCCGGGAGACAGCACAAAGGTGCTGTTGATCAATGTGCTCGATCAGGCGTTCATTCGCAAGGAAATCGGCTCGGCTTCGGCAATGGCCATCTTAATGGCACTGCTCATTATGATCATATCGATTGTGCAATTCAGAATGACTTACGGTAAGAGGGGGGAAGAGTCATGAGCATGAAACGGATGAAGACGCTGCTGCTGGTTCTTCTTGCTTCGCTCATTGCCGTTGTATTCCTGCTGCCGCTCGTATGGATGATATCGACGTCCTTTAAGAATGATTTTGAAGCGTTGTCCGGCAAAATGAACTTTATTCCGCTTAAGCCGACTTTCGACAACTATATTAAAGGGTTCAGCGGAGAATTGATGAACGTTCCGATCCTGCAATGGATCACGAACTCGCTGATGGTCGGAATCGCGGGAACGGCGATCGTTCTGCTCATCGCTTCTATGGCAGCGTTTGCCTTAGCCAGATTGAAGGATCTTCCACTGCGCAGAACGCTGCTGTCCATGTTTATCGCTTCGCTGATGATTCCCGGCGTACTGACATTTTTGCCGATGTACATGGAATTTAATGCGCTAGGGCTGATCAATACGTACGCTGCGCTTATACTGCCGTACACGGCAGGCGCTTTCGGCGTGTTCTTGCTGTATCAGTTCTTTATTTCCTTTCCGAAGGACATTGAGGAGGCTGCCCGGATCGACGGGGCGAACAAGTGGAAGCTGTATACCCGCATCATGCTGCCGTCCTCGGTATCGATTATGGTGACGCTCCTTATTTTTACGTTTATGGGGATTTACAATGATTTTGTCTGGCCGCTCTATGCAACGACATCACCGGAGATGCGCACCATTACGGCAGGAATCGCCATGATGGCTCAAGGCAGCTATACCCAATCCTACGGCAAGCTGATGGCTATGACCGCAGCAGCTGCTATTCCGGTCGTTATCATTTTCATTCTGGGACAGCGTTCCTTCGTTAAGGCTATTACACAGTCTGCGATCAAGTGATCCAGTAACAAATCAATAGCAGGTCACTAACAAATGAACAGCTCAACCAAGCGCAAATCAGCAAGTCAAAGGATGAAGGAAATAAAGAAACTAAGGTTCGTTTAAAGCTGGTTATGAGGTGAAGTCCATGAGAGACAGCCGATTGCTGCGGAGACGCAGGATGATGTATATGGCGGCCTTGCTCTTAGGCATCGCCGTCATCGTTATAGTAGGAGTGATTACGATGAGAGAGACGGACAGCGGCATGGCGGACGGAAAATACAACGGACGCGGGGGTACGTTCAAAAATCCGCTGATCGAGATGGACACCCCCGATCCTAGCGTTGTATACAAGGATGGATATTATTACATGACGTTCACCCATAACGGAACAGATGTCATGGTCATGAAATCCCGAACGATTGATTTCAAGCAGGCGGAGAAGAAGGTGGTCTGGTACCCGCCGATTGGAACGATGTACTCGGCGAACCTCTGGGCCCCGGAAATCCAATATATCCGCGGAAAATGGTACATTTATTTCGCGGCGGACGACGGACAGAATGAGAATCACCGGATGTACGCGCTGGAAGCGGTCGGTGAAGACCCGCTTGGCGAATACGAATTCAAAGGGCAAATTACGGACGAGACAAATAAGTGGGCCATCGACGGCCTGGCGATGGAGCATGAAGGACAGTTGTATTTCGTCTGGTCTGGCTGGGAAGAGGACGTCAATGTTCGGCAGAACACGTATATTGCGCCGATGAGCGATCCTGTGACGATCAGCGGGCCGAGGGTGCTGCTGTCCTCGCCGGATCAGGAATGGGAAATGGCTGGCGGCCCGCCCTACATTCAGGAAGGTCAAGCGATTCTATACCGGAATGGCCGCGTATTTATCGTGTATTCCGGTGCAGGAAGCTGGACGCCGTTCTACAGTCTTGGCCTGCTGGCGCTGAAAGAGGGCGGCAGCCCGCTTCAGCCGGAGGACTGGGAGAGATCAACTGAGCCGCTCATGACGATGGACGAGACCGCCGGCGTGTATGGCCCGGGGCATAATTCTTTTGTCAAGTCGCCGGACGGCACGGAGGATTGGATCGTCTACCACGGCACGACGAGCCCTACCGACGGCTGGAATAATCGCAAGGCCCGGGCGCAGCGCATCAGCTGGAATGAGCAGGGACTGCCGGAGTTCGGCAAACCGCTGTCCTTGGAGACGGCAATACCGCTGCCGTCGGGATCGGGCGTTATCCGGGCCGAGCATGCTAATCGGGACGGAGACCGTATCAGCTTCGGAAAGGTTGCGGCAGCAGTCCCTGTGGAACTGCCCTTGTTAGTCCATTACAAGAACGAGACGGGCGCCTCTCATACACTTGAGGTGTGGGTGGACGATTTCCAAGCGGGGTCGTTAAAGCTGCCTGCAATCCCCTCGGACAAGGTGGGTTATGCCTACGGACGCATTCGACTAGAAGCGGGAGGCGGCGAGCTGGTTCTGAAGGCGGCTGGGGCCGGCATTACAGATGATATCTTAGGCCAAATCCAAGCGATCGAGCTGACGAGATATGAAGCGGAGGCAGCATCCTCCGGCCTTAAAGATGCGGCAAACACTGATTTGTCCGCCTCCGGCGAGGGTGTGATGAGGCTGACAAGTGAGCGGGGTTCGTCGGTGACCTTCCGGCCGATTCATGTCCCAGAAGCCGGCAAATATCGCTTGATCCTCGGCGTCTCCAATCCCGGGGAAGGGGAGCGAACCCTCGAGTTCAATGTCAATGGCAGCAAAGGAGCGAAGCTGGCAGTTCCAGCAACGGGACGAAATATTTTTACAGAAGTTGTGTTTGAAGGAAAGCTGCGAAGAGGTGATAATGAAATTACAATCAAAGGGGCTTCGGGTGATTTGAGCCTCGATTATATGGACATTATCGCGGATTAGATTGTAACTTTCTGCGTTGTTAGGAGACGTGAATATGAAGAGACATCACTGGAGTAAATACCGCAGCAGAGCAACGATTGGATTTATCTCATGGATCGTACTTTTGCTATTGCTGTCTGGATGTACGGGACAGAACTCGGGAACGGCGCCGATATCGAAGCCTTCTCATGTTGTTCGCTTGGAATACTGGACGCCATTTAGCGGCGGAGATAACCAATTCATGACTCAAATGGTGGAACTATTCAACGAGGAGCATCCTGAAATCCAGGTGATTCAGAAAAATTCGCGTCTTGACGACTACTATTCTCGCTTGAAAACAGCCGTATTGTCCGGCAATGCGCCCGACGTAGCTATCGTCCATTCAACGATTATGCCTCAGTTCGTTCAGAACGGATATGTGGAGAAGCTGACGACGGAGGCTAAAGATATCGGCATCGATTGGAAACGCTTTAATCCGAATATTCTCCGCTCGGTCATGTATGAGGATGAATATTACGGAGTACCGCTTGACACGCATGCTCTGGTCATGTATTACAACAAAAATTGGCTGTCCAAAGCAGGGGTGCTGGATGAGGCGGGAAGGCCGGTGATTCCGAAGGGAGCGGCCGGATTCAAGTCTTTCCTGGAGCAAATTCGACGGACGGTTCCGTCCGATATCGCTCCTCTTGCCCAGCCGAGCACGCGAATCGATTCGGTCTGGTTATGGTGGAGCTTGTATAACCAAATGGTGGATGGCGGGCAGTTCTACAGCGAAGACGGAACGGGGGTCGTGTTCAATAATTCTGCTTCTTTAACGGCACTGAGCTTCGTGAATGACCTGTACAAGGATGAACTGATTCCCCCCGATATCAACGATGCTTTCCAATTATTCTATGACGGAAAAGCGGCGGTGCTGATTACAGGCATGTGGGGAACGGGCGCTTTTGAGAAAACGCAGGGACTTCATTTCGGAGTCATTCCGATGCCGACATTATATGATCATCCCGCGGTGTGGGGAGATTCGCACAGCCTTTCCATTCCCAAGAAACGAGGGATGACGGAAGAGAAGAGAGAGGCGGTTCTGACTTTCGCGAACTGGATCGTAGGGCATGGTGATATGTGGGCCAAGGCAGGGCATGTTCCCAGCATGACCGAGCTCACAAGGTCTGAAGTGTTCAATGAACTCGAATATCGGAGCGATTATGCCGCTACCGCCAACTACGTTGCTTACTGGCCAAGAAACGCCAAACAGTGGAGCATTAACGAACGGATCATCAATGAATTCGAGAGAATGATCTACGGGTACCAAACGCCGGAGGAAGCGCTCGATGCAGCCGTTAAGAAAATCAATGCGGATTTGCGCAAGTGAGGGACAGCTATGATGAGACTACGACGAGCAATACAATGGCTCAGAAATTTGAAGCTGGCACAGAAATTGATCCTCATAAATTCCGTGCTGATCGTGATTCCGCTTGGAGCGCTTGGCGTCTATGCGTTTTCCAGCTTTCGGGGGACGCTTGAAACCAACGTAGGCGAATCCCAGCTGCAGACGATGAAGCAGGTTACGCTCAATATCGACACCTATATGGAGGAATTAAACCGATTGTCGCTGATGCCCTATCAGTATCAGGATATCCTCGATTATTTGGCATCGGAAAGAAAACCCGGCGCATCCCTTGGTTTGGAAGAAATCAGTTTGCTTAATAACTTCGTATCCAAGGTATTTCTGAATGGACGAATCGATATTATGGGCGTTTCGCTTTATGGCTCCAAAGGAGCGTCCTATGTCGTCATGCCGGAGAGCCAATATGTTACGACATATAAGCTGGATGAGGATGCGGAATGGATAAAGGAAGCACAGGGGCAGTTCGGAGAGCCGATCTTTCTGACGACCCATGAGCTGAAGTCTACGAGCGGCTCGGTCTACGAGGTATTTTCCATTGTAAGAGAGCTGCGCAGCTTTGATAGCGGGAAGCCGCTAGGCTATGTCGTGCTTGACGTCGATCCGGCGGTCGTAGGGCAAATTTTGGCACAGGTGCAGCTTGGGCGCAGGGAATCTCTTTATATTACGAATTCAAAAGGGGACCTCGTCATCCGCAAAGGCTCCGTTGTTCCAGAGGTTGACGGCGCGGTTACCCCGTTCCGCGGGGAAGGTGTGACTCATCTGGAGGCGGACGGCGAACGGTTGCTTGTCTCTTATGCCACGTCCGAGCTGACGCAGTGGACGACTGTCGGGGCTGTGCCGGTCTCCGAATTGATGCAGGACAGCCTGCAGGTTCGCAACTCGATTACGATTATGGGAATCATTTGCGTGGGGCTAGCGATGCTATTCTCGGTATTTACGGCATACCGGATTACGCTGCCGATCCGCAAACTGAGCCGTTTGATGAAAAAGGTAGAGAAGGGCCAGCTTGAGGTGGCCTTTCCTGTGAATCAATGGGATGAGGTAGGGCAGCTTGGGAGCGCATTCAATAAAATGGTGTCTCGATTAAGCGAGCTGGGCTACCTGCTCTATGAAACTGAAATTCGGGAGAAGGACGCGCAGATCGCTGCGCTGCAGAGCAAGATCAACCCCCATTTTCTCTACAATACGCTCGGATCGATCAGTATGTATGCCGAACTGGAGGGAAGCAAAGAAATTACAACGATGACGAATAACTTAAGCCGTATTCTGAGGTACTCTTTAAATGCCCACCAGTCAGGGGTCGTTCTGAAAGACGAGATCGAGCATATTCGGCGCTATATGGCGATTCAGAAGCTGCGTTACGATGAGCGGCTGCATTTCAAGCTCGAGATCGCAGCGGAGGCGTTGGACTGCGCCGTCATTCCGCTTATGATTCAGCCGATCGTTGAGAATTCCTTCAAGCATGGGCTGGACAAAGGGATAGGCGAGGGACGGATCTCCCTAACCGGAGAAATTCAAGAAGGGCTGCTAAGGCTGACTGTGGAGGATGACGGAATCGGCTTAACTACTACGCAGCTGGATCATATCCGGCGCCAGCTTGCCTATTCCCGCGATCTCGGCGGGGAGACGGGCAACGGACTTCTCAATGTGCATCGTCGCATTGTGCTTTGTTACGGCGAAAGATACGGCCTTACTATCGATAGTATGCCTTACCAAGGGGTTCGCGTCACCTTGGCGATCCCGGCCAAGCATATGTCAACGAATGAGGAGAATCAGGAATCGGCTGTTTTTCATTCCACATCATGAGCTAGCTAAGGAGGAACATCTTATGCCAAAAATTCTGATCGTCGATGATGAGAAGATATTTCGCAAGGGGCTGCGGGCTATGATTACGTCCTTAGATCCGGAATGGGAGGTCGTAGGCGACGCTTCCGACGGCTATGAGGCTCTGGATCGCGCAGAGGTGCTGCAGCCCGATGTTATATTAACCGATATCCGCATGCCGCGGATGGACGGCATTGCATTGCAGCGGGTCGTGAAGGAGCGGTTCCCGCAGATAGAATGTGTTGTAGTCAGCGGATATGAAGATTTTACTTATGCGCTCCAGTCGATGAGATACGGGGCCAAGGATTATTTAATGAAGCCGGTAGAGCGGAGCGAGCTGGGGCGGATTCTTGGCAAGCTGAAGGAGGAGACGGCTAAGCGGGGAAGCTCTTCGGCGGCGAGGTTTGATCGGGAGGAGAACGAGCTTATCCGCCGACATGTCAGCGAGTCCGTTATTGCGGGATTGATGCGGGGGAAGGTACAGCAGCATCATGTGGATTTGCTGCGCAAGATCGGCGTTGATTTCGATCAGCCTTATTATTGCTGTTTATTGATTAAGCTCGACAAGGGCTCCATAGGCTCAGAGCGGTATTTAAAGGCCGATCCCTCGTTGTTCCAGCTCTATATCCGCCAGTTCGTGCAGGAAATGGTCAACAGACGGATGAAGGGCTACAGCCTTGTCCTCTCTGATTCCGAGGTCGCAGCCATCGTCAATTTGAACAGCAATGACAGCCTTGAATTGATTGAACTGGCCGAGTCGATTCGTCGACAGATTACCTCATTATCGAATCTCACCGTAACGATCGGTGTCGGCCGGATGGCCGAAGGGGTCAACTCGATCTCGGACTCTTACCGGGATGCCGAAATCAGCCTGCTATACCGTTTGATCGTTGGGGGCGACAAGGTGCTTCATTATGATGCGATCCGCCGGGATCATGATTTATATCTTGAAGTCGATACCGAGTCCTGGGGAGAGATGGAGCGTGCCGTTCTGGAAGGACGGGCGGAGGAAGCCGCCAGACACGTGGAATCGGAGATCGGCAGATTGTGCCGGCAAGCGACGAGCCCTGAACTCATTTACCAGAAAATATGCAAGCTGCTCATCCATTTCTACGAAGCGGCCGAGAAGCTGAATTTGACTAAGGCATGGCTGAGCGAGCGCGATATTCGCAGCCTCATATTCGATGTGTGCTCGATAACGTCAAGCGAAGAGCTGATGATCGAATGCCGTATGTTGCTGACGGGGCTGGCTGGCTGTATCGCCGAGTCCAGGCTCGAAATCGAGCATGATCCGGTGGATCAGGCGCTGCAGTATTTGGATTCTAACTTCCATAAGCCAATTACATTGAACGAGGTAGCGGGGCAGGTGCATTTAAATCCGGCTTACTTCAGCTCATTGTTCAAGCAGCGTACAGGCACTACCTTCGTAGAACGATTGACGGCGATTCGGATTGAAGAGGCGAAGCGGCGGCTTATGGATACCGACGATATTATTGCGGCCATCGCCGAGGAGACCGGATTTCCGAATTTGCGACATTTTTACCGCGTGTTCAAGCGGGAGGCTAAGCTTTCCCCGAAGGATTACCGCCGGAGATTCCGCACTGGAATGCCGGATCAGCAATGCAGCGATCACGGATGACTGTATGGATTCTGGCATGACGCGATGAATATAACTTAAACTAACAGGAGGAATGAGTCAGTGACTAACATCCATAACAATAAATCGGTTCCGCGTGAGGAATACCCAAGACCGCAATTTGTTCGTGCTGATTGGCTGAATTTAAACGGGGAGTGGGAATTCTCCTTCGATGATGATCGAATCGGAGAGCAGGAAAAATGGTATGGGAATGATTTTCAGGCTCCATATCCGCATTCGATCATAGTTCCCTTTGTGTTCCAAAGCAAGCTGAGCGGTATCGGCAACCCGGAGTTCCACGATGTTGTATGGTATCGCCGAAGCTTCGATTTACCAGAAGCGTGGAGCGGTAAACGGATTGTGCTTCATTTCGGAGCGGTCGATTACCTAGCGAAGGTATGGGTTAACGGTCAACTGGCCGCGGTTCACGAAGGTGGGCACACGCCGTTCCAGGCCGACATTACGAGTTTACTCGTTGCCGGAGTCCAGACGATCACTGTCCGAGCGGAGGATTTCAGCAGGGACATCACGCTGCCGCGGGGCAAGCAGTATTGGCTGGAAGATTCGGCGAGTATTTTCTATACGCGAACTACGGGAATTTGGCAGACGGTGTGGCTTGAGCCCGTAGATCAGGTGCATCTGAAACGAGTCGCCCTAACTCCGGATATCGACCGGAATGAAATCCAAGTGCATACCTTTGCAAATGGCGTGCAGAACGAAAGCGAGTTGGAGCTCGAGGTCACGGTGTCTTTTCAAGGGGAACGGATTGCATGCGATCGCTACAAATTGCTTCGCCCGGAGGAGAAGCGCAGCATTCATCTCCATGATTTCGCGGAGCATGGGCTTGGACGGCAGTGGTCGCCGGAGCATCCGAATCTGTACGATATTTCGTTCAAGCTGGTTGTTGGCGACCGCGTATTGGATGAGGTGAACAGCTATTTCGGCATGCGGAAAGTGTCTATCGAAAATGGAAAGCTGTGCTTGAACAACCGCCCGTATTATCAACGGCTTGTATTGGATCAGGGATATTTTGAGGAAGGCATTCTCACCGCGCCAAGCGACGACGATTTGAAGCGGGACGTCGAGCTTGCCAAAGAAATGGGCTTCAATGGCGTGCGCAAGCATCAGAAGATGGAGGATCCTCGCTTCCTGTATTGGTGTGATCAAATCGGCATGCTTGTATGGGGCGAAGCTGCTAATGCCTATGCTTACTCCGAGAACTATGTGCGCCAGTTTACGAGCGAATGGCAGGAGATCATTCAGCGGGATTACAACCACCCTTGTATCGTAACCTGGGTACCGCTGAATGAGAGCTGGGGAATTCCGAATGTGCAGATTGATGCGAAGCAGCAGCAGCACGGCCTCGCCATGTATCATCTAACGAAGTCGCTTGATCAAACGCGGCCTGTCGTGTATAACGACGGCTGGGAGCATATGACGACGGATCTGGTGACCATCCATGATTATGAGAGCCGCCGCGAGATCCTGGAAGCCAGATACGAAACAGTAGAATCCACGCTTGAAGCCATGCCAGCGAATCGCCGCATCTTCGTGGGCGGAGCAGCTTATACCGGCCAGCCGATTCTTGTGACAGAATTCGGCGGCATTGCCTTCAAGGCGAGTGAATGGGAAGGCTGGGGATACTCAGGCGCGGATAGTGAAGAGGACTATATAGAACGGCTTAAGGATGTCGTTGAGCCGATGTATTCCTCTTCCGTAGTACAAGGTTTTTGCTATACTCAGCTGACGGATGTCGAGCAGGAAATTAACGGGCTTCTGACGTATAACAGACAGCCAAAAGCTCCATTAGAGCAAATTCGGCAAATTATTATGGGTGCCCGGCGGGATTGATTCTTTGGATTAAGCCAACTTAATAGGCGGGTTTGGAAGCTAGAGCTGGCGCAGGATTGAACTGCGCCAGCTTTTGTTGAATACCTGGCATAGTTGAAATCTGCAGGAAGCTTTATATGCTTAATAAATAGCTGTATAATTTAATTGGAGAATTTCCAAGTATCGCAAGTGAACAGAGCAAGCAGAGCATATCAATCATCGAGTAGTAGCGCTTGGCCTATTTCCGCCTTGTCGGATTCCAGTATCTTTACAGTCAGCCAGGAGCATACTTCAATCAAAGGAGAATATCATGAAAATTTCTGTTTTTTACAATCATGTTCTGACAGCGAGCGAACAAACAGGAATGAGCGTAGAGCAAGTGCTAAGTCGGGTGCGCGGGTTCGGCATCGAAGCGGTCGAGCTTGATCTTGATGAGGTTAAGCCAAATAAAGTTGAGATGAAGAAGCAGCTTCAGGGTGCGGACATTTCTGTGGCTTCCATGTATGCATTTTTTGATTTTGGCAAAGTTCCGGATGCTGAGCCTGGATTTCGTTTTATTGATACGGCCGAATATTTAGGCGCTGCTAAAGTACTGGTTATTCCTGGTTTCATTGATGAAAGGGAAGAAGCCAAGGAGCGGGAAATTGCCTTGAATCGTATGGTCGGCGTACTGCGGGATATGTGTGATTATGCCGAGCAGAAGAAAATAGTTGTTACGATGGAGGATTTTGACGACGCTCGCGCACCTTTCTCTTCCTCGGATGAATTGCTTTGGTTCATGGAGCAGGTTCCGAAGCTTCGCTGCACTTTCGATACAGGTAATTTTATTTATCGCGGGGAAAATGAATTAGATGCTTTCGAGAAGCTTAAGGATAAGATCGTTCATGTTCATTGCAAAGACCGTTCGCTGGACGCACAAAGCGGAGGAACGCCAAAAATAAGTACAAATGGAACAAAGTTATTCCCTTCTCCAGTAGGATATGGCTGTATTCCTATGGAGGAAATCATCCATCGGCTAATCGCTAGCGGTTACAGCGACACTATGGCGATCGAGCACTTCGATGCAGTGGATGAACTGGCCTATATGCAAAAATCAGCTGAATGGCTCGGGGACAGGCTGAACTAGTTGAGAACCATATTTTTGCAATAACCATAAACTACATCATAAAAAATAGTTGTCGAGAATTTCTCGACAGCTATTTTTTTTACCTGTTCAGCATAGGAGTCATTTCTAAATTGTTTCGCCCCTCGAATCGATTTGGAAAAATAATTAGTTATTATGAGTATAATTGAGTATAATTGAATACAAACCAATGTTCTATAGAGGAGATATTTCTATGGATTCGGAGATCGAGATCATGACGATAGCTCAGGTTGCAAATTATTTGCAGCTTAGTGAGGTAACAACCTATAAGATGGTGAACGAGGGAGTCATTCCGGCTTTTAAAATCGGCAGGCATTGGAGGGTCAAGAGGAGTGATCTGTTTGATCTGATTGAACGGTTGAAACATGGTGAAAAACTATAGAGAGTATCTAAATTATAGAGAGCCATACAATACTATCATAAAGTCCGGCCCGACAGGTGACCGGTATTTTGCAAGAGAGGAATTAAGCACATAATGAATGAAGAAGCTAGTAAAACTGCGAAGACTACGAAGACAGCGAAGACACAGCGCCGTCCTAAATCGTCTCCCCCGCCGGTTCGGATTTTTGCGTTGGGCGGCTTGGGAGAGATCGGTAAAAATATGTACGTTGTGGAGTACAAAAATGAACTTATCATCATCGATTCGGGCTTGAAATTCCCCGATTCGCGCCTATCCGGAATAGATTATATTATTCCCGATATGAGTTATCTGGTTGCCAACAAGCATAAAATCAAAGGTCTGTTTATTACACATGGACATGAGGATCATATTGGAGCTATTCCGTTTCTGCTGCGGCAGCTGCAAATCCCGATTTACGGAGGGCCGCTGACGATTGGCCTCGTTCGTGCCAAGCTGGAGGAATACCGCTTGCTCGGACAAGCCGAGCTGCATGTATTTCATGAGAACGACAGATATGCATTCCAGCATCTTGCCGTTCATTTCTTCAGAACGACGCACAGCATTCCTGACGCTTTTGGGATCGTCGTGGACACGCCATACGGCCCGGTCGTGCATACCGGGGATTTCAAGTTTGATTTCACACCGGAAGACAGGCCTGCCGATCTGTCCAAGATGGCCAGCGTCGGGAGTGAAGGTGTTCTGGCGCTGCTAGCCGACAGCACGAACAGCGAACGGGAAGGCTTTACTCCTTCCGAGCGCAAGGTCGGCAATGCGATTCTTGAATCGTTCCAGCAATGCGAGGGACGCATATTGTTCGCTACGTTTGCTTCCAACGTGCACCGCCTGCAGCAGGTAGTGGAGGCCGCGATGCAGTGCGACCGCAAAATCGCCGTCATTGGCCGGAGCATGGAGAAGGTATTTACAATCGGACAGGAGCTGGGATATATCCGGGTGCCCGATGGCATGCTCATCGACGTGAAGCATATTGACCGTTATGAGGATAACCGGGTGCTGATTGTCTGTACGGGCAGCCAGGGAGAGCCTAATGCCGCGCTGAGCCGAATCGCTTCCGGGGCGCATCGCTCCGTGCAAATTTACCCTGGGGATTCGGTTATATTCTCTTCGTCTCCGATTCCTGGCAACGAGCAGAACATTAATCGCAGCATCGATATGCTGATGCGGGCAGGCGCTAATGTCATTTACGGCTCGATCATTGATATCCATACTTCGGGTCATGGCAATCGGGAGGACTTGAAGCTCATGCTCAGCATCATCCGTCCGAAGTATTTCATTCCGATTCATGGGGAATACCGCATGCTGTTGGCTCACCGCGCTCTCGCGATGCAGACGGGGCTGTCGGAAGACCGCATCTTTGTCATGAATGTGGGGGACACATTGTCTGTGTATCGCAATCGCGCCAAGAAAGGCCGCTCAGTTCCATCCGGAGATGTCTTTATTAGCAATGGCGAGATGCGAACCTTTGAGGACGAGCTTGTGGAAGAGCGGGGCGAGCTGGCGCGAGAGGGCATCGTCATCGTCGTTATGACGATTGACGCTGAGACAGGCCAAATTTTGGCGGGTCCGGACATCGTGACTCGCGGCTTTGTCTACATGCAGGACGCGCGTCCGCTGCTGCGGCGAGCAGAAATGACGCTGAAGCGCAACCTGTCCAAGCAGGGGGAACGTCAAGAATACAATCGTTCGGATTGGGTGCGGTCGACACACCGGATCATGCGCAGATTTTTCATGAAGGAAGTAGGCCGAGCACCACATATCATGCCTTCTATTTTAGAAGTTTAAGTTATAAAAAGAGCCTTCCCGACAGGGAGGCTCTTTTTTGCTTGTCGATGGAAACGGAAAGAAGGAAAAAGCATTTCTTTTTTTATCCTGAGAGTTTCAGTAAAGAGTATGAAGATGACCATAATCAGGTAATATACATATAGCCAAAATGAAATTGCCTTACAGGAAAATGAAGGAGGCTACTCTATATGAAAGAGCAATTATTTCAAAGACTGCGTGAAAAAAAAGAGCAGATCATCGAAATTAGGCGTTATTTGCATGCCCATCCTGAGTTATCCTTTCACGAAGATAATACAGCTAGGTATATTGCTGATTTTTATGCCGGTAAGGATTGCGAAGTGCGAAACCATGTCGGCGGAAATGGAGTTGTCGTTACGATTGATAGCGGCAAACCTGGGAAAACAATTGCTATCCGCGCTGATTTTGATGCGCTTCCGATTATGGAGGAGACAGGCCTTCCCTTCGCTTCGCAGAACCCTGGTGTTATGCATGCCTGCGGCCATGATGGGCATACTGCTTACATGCTAATTCTGGGAGAGACCTTGATCGAAATGAAGGATGAACTCCGGGGAAGGGTTGTTATTTTGCATCAGCATGCGGAAGAAAAGCCGCCGGGCGGAGCAGTACAAATGATCAAGGACGGCTGCCTGGAGGGGGTCGATCATGTGTTTGGCATCCATGTCATGTCGACGATGGAGACGGGCAAAATATATTATCGCGAAGGAAATATACAAACCGGACGTGCTTATTTCAAAGTGAAAATAAACGGCAAGGGCGGACACGGATCCTCGCCTCATATGGCCAATGATGCGATCGTGGCCGGCAGCTATTTTGTTCAGGCTGTGCAAACGATTGTTAGTCGGCGCTTGAATCCGTTTGATGTAGCGTCGATTACAATCGGCTCCTTCGATGGCAAGGGAAGCTTCAATGTCATTAAAGATTCCGTTGAACTAGAAGGCGATGTAAGGGTAATGACGGAGGAAACCAGAGAGCTGGTTGAACAGGAAATTCGCCGCAAGCTGGAAGGATTGCAGGCCATGTCCGGAATCACATATGAACTGGATTACCAGAATGACTATCCGGTGCTTTTCAATGATCCGGAGTTGACGGAATTTGTAGCGGAGTCGTTAAAGAATAGTTCGATCCCTGGTGTGACGGGGGTGGAGCGATGCGAACCTCAGCCGCCGTCTGAGGATTTCGCCTACTATGCCCAAGAACGTCCAAGTGTATTTTTCTATGTTGGGGCGATGCCGGCAGACGGCAAATATTATCCTCATCACCATCCTAAATTTGATATTAATGAGGACTGTATGCTTATTGCCGCTGAAGCGATGGGAGCTGTAGTTATAGACTATCTAAGAGAGGACGACTAATTATATGGACACTCCATACCATGGCAGCAATAAGCTAATTCTCGGGATCGTATTCGGGGTAATTACATTTTGGCTGTTTGCTCAATCGATGGTTAACATTGTACCTGCCGTGCAGGCGGATCTGGGAATATCGCTTGATATTATTAATATCGCGATCAGTTTGACGGCTTTGTTTTCCGGAATATTAATCGTTGTTGCCGGAGGACTGGCCGATGTGAATCAAATTTTCGGCATCCACTTAGAGTAATATATAGATAGGCCTCAGGGTGTAAAAGATTAAGATTGTCCCAATCGTTATCGTTCGATGATGCTTTAAAACAATAATTTTTTGTGGAAACGGTTTATTGACAAGTCGATTTTTGTCGTATATACTTTGCGTGTAAGTTAATGCGACAGTCGCTTGCTGCATTTCTGAAACGTTTCAGTTCACGAAAGTTATTTTTTTTGGATATTTACTGTAACGTTTCAGTAAATGTCCGCACACTTAAAAAAGTTGCCGAGGTGACGAAGATGAGCAATAAAGAGCTCGCATCAGAAATTATTAAATTTGTAGGGGGAAAAAGCAATGTTTCGAACTTAATTCATTGTGCAACACGTTTGCGTTTTGAATTAAAAGAGGATTCTATCGCTGACCTGGAAAGGATTAAAGCACTGCCTAAGGTACTTGGCGTCATGCAAGCGCAAGGCACAACTATGGTTATCATCGGGCCGCTTGTAAACGAGGTGTACACCGAAATTGTAGAGCAGTTGGATCAGAATCAGGCAGACGGGCAGACCAGCGCTTCTACTCCACAGAAAGAAAACGGGAGTAAAAAATCATGGTTTGATAAACTGCTTGCGACCATTTCGGCTATTTTTACACCTTACATTCCCATTTTGGCTACTTCCGGGATTATCAAAGGGTTAATTGATATTTTGGCCCAATTCGATATTCTTCCCGCTACAAGCAATACTTATTTAATTTTGGCTGGTGCGGGCAATGCTTTAATCTACTTCTTCCCTATCCTGCTGGCTTTTACGGCGGCTCAAAAATTCGGCGCGAATCCTTATATCGGCGCGGCGATTGGTGCGGCTCTCATGGAGCCAAACATCACGGGAATTACGACGACAGGCAATGTTATCGACTTTTTAGGCATTCGTTTTACCGCAATGAACTTTTCTAGCACGGTCATCCCGATTATTTTGGCAATATGGGCTTATTCACATCTGGACAAATTACTAAAGAGATTTTTACCGAAAGCTTTGCAATTTATCTTCGTACCGCTGCTGTCCATGGTGATAATGGTTCCTTTAACATTAATGGTTTTCGGACCCGTTGGCGGATTTATGGCAAATATGATCGCGAATGGATACGAATTATTACTTCACTCCAACGATATTATCTTTAATGCGATTTTCGGTGCTTTGTTCATTTATGTCATCATGCTCGGTGTTCATTGGGTGATTCTGCCGCTTCAATTATCTTATCTTGCAGAGCACGGAATGGAGTATACCCTCGGCTCCGGCGGACTAGGAAACTATGCATTGCTTGGCGTATGTCTTGCCGTGCTGGTCATCTCTAAAAATAAAGAAGAGAGGGGCATCGCCAGTTCATCGGCCTTTGTCAATTTTCTATCGGGTGTTACAGAGCCAGGCTTGTATGGGGTTGTAATGAAGAATAAGAAATACTTTATATCCCTCTCGCTTGGTGGTTTGATCGGAGGCATCATCTTTGGAGCGACTGGCAGTTATATTACGAATTTTGCCTTTACCGGATTATTCGGACTTCCAGCCTTCCTGTCATCACCGACAGCCGTTACTTACTTCATCAGCGTTTTTGTAACACTAGCTGTATCCTTTATTACAACAATTCTTTTAAGCAAAAAAGGGTTCAAACTTAGGAAGTAAAGAAGTAATGCCTGTTCGAGTGAATGAATGAAGTTGGCAGCCGAAACGATATTCAACATTCGTTAGAGTATCTGAAGCGTTTGTCACTCTATTATCCCTATGCAGCAATAGTTAATTTCATTAAAACGTTCTATGATAGTATGAGTGCGGATAAATAGGCGTGAGGTGCAAAGTAAAATGGCAACTATAAAAGATATTGCTAAACTTTTGGGGATTTCAGTTTCGGCTGTCTCCATGGCTTTGAATGACAGTCCTGAAATAGGCGATAAAACGAAGAAAAGGGTAAGGGAAGCTGCAAAACAGTTGAACTATGTGAAAAACGGTACGGCGATCGATTTACAGCGGCAAAAAACGAATATTGTCCTGTTTATAACAGATAACCCAACCCGTCCTTATTTCACGGATTCTTTGCAGGTCGTACAAAATGAACTGATGATGAAAGATATCGACCTGGTCATTATTACTGCCAACAATAAGCATATAGGCACGGCGGAGCGATTTATTTCAGAGAATAGGGCAGACGCGGTGATCTGTATGTCAAAATTTATTCCCGACGATTTCGTCAATATGTATGCCAACAAGAATATGCCGATTTTTGTCCTCGGAAGAAAATCGGATTTAATAGCGAACGAATTTGTGGTAAATGTTGCCCTTGATTATGAGCGCGTCGGTGAGGATATTACAGAATATCTTATCCAGAGAGGACATCGGAAAATCGCATTTGTTAGGGGAAGCAAGACATCGGTTGGTACGAAATACCGGTATGAAGGATACTTGAGAAGCCTGAAAAGGTTCGGCCTGAAAGTTGAGAAGAACCTTATTTTTGAGGCGAATGGAAGCGACTATGACCAAGGATACCATACGACAGGCAAAATTATAGAAAAAATCATTTCCAAGCAAATTGATGCCATCTTTTACGCTACAGATGATTTGGCGGTTGGAGGCTTGCAAAAACTGCTGGAAAAGGGGATTTCCGTCCCGGATGATGTTTCGATTGTAGGCTATAACAATTATCCGATTTCTAAAATGGTTACTCCTCCGATCACGACAGTAGACCTGCACCAGCAGAAGATCATGAGAAGAGTCGCCAAAGCGTTGATCGGGATGATGGACGGGAGCAAGACGAAGGAAGATATCGTGAAAAGATTGCAGAAGGATGCGATTTTCCATTCAGAAATTATAGAAAGAGGTTCTGTGAAAAATAGAGAGTAGGGAGAGAACCATATGTTGAATCAGAAGCTGCCGGATGATTTTTTGTGGGGTGGGGCCGTATCTGCTAACCAATGCGAAGGGGCATGGGATATAGGCGGAAAAGGAATAAGCACGGCGGATGTGGCTGCCGCCGGAAAGCACGGCCAGGGTAGATTGTATACGGAAGGCATCGTTGAAGGCGTGTACTATCCGAATCATCAGGCCATTGATTTCTACAATCGCTATAAGGAAGATATTGCCTTGTTTTCAGAGATGGGATTCAAGTGCTTTAGAACAAGTATTCACTGGACAAGAATATTTCCGAATGGCGATGAGACAGAGGCGAACGAGGAAGGATTGGCGTTTTACGATCGGGTATTTGATGAGTGCTTAAAGCATGGAATTGAGCCGATCGTCACCATTTCTCACTATGAAACTCCATTGTATTTGGTTGAAAAATACGGTTCCTGGACAAACCGGAAAATGATCGATTTTTATGTAAAGCTGTGCAAAACCTTGTTCGAAAGATACGCTTCCAAAGTGAAATATTGGATGACCTTTAATGAAATAAACGTAATTACTCTAAACCCGATGATTGCTGCGGGAATCCGCACCGATAAGTATGACAATCCAGAGCAAATGATGTATCAGGCCGCCCATTACCAATTAGTGGCTAGTGCGAAAGCCGTTAAAATAGGCCGTGAAATCAATCCTGATTTCAAAATTGGCATGATGATGCTGTACCCACTATCTTATGCGGAAACATGTTCCCCAGAAGACAACCTGGAAAATATGCATAATATGGATCTTCACTACTATTTCTCCGATGTGCAAACCAGAGGCTATTATTCTCCGAAAGCACAAAAATTTCTGGAACGGAAACAAATCGCGTTGGATATCACGGCAGAGGACAAACTGGATCTGCTGGCTGGAACCGTTGATTACATCGGAATCAGCTATTATATGTCGCTTGTAACAAGTGCAAACCCGGAAAGGAAAATTAAAGTGAAGGGCAATATGCTTGAGGGTATTGTCAATCCTTATTTGGAAAAAAGCGACTGGGAATGGCAAATTGATGGAGTAGGCTTGCGGATCAGTTTAAATAACCTGTATGACCGGTATCAGTTGCCGATATTTATCGTGGAGAACGGTCTTGGCGCAGTTGACGAGAAGATCGAGGGCGCCATGATTCAGGATGACTACCGCATAGATTATCTCAGAGAACATATTGCCCATATGAAGGAAGCGATTTTGACAGATGGCGTAGATGTGATGGGTTATACCGTGTGGGGATGCATCGATCTCGTGAGTGCATCGACTGGGGAAATGAAAAAAAGATACGGCATGATTTATGTGGATCGTAATGACAAAGGTGAAGGAACCTTAAGGCGGGAACGGAAGAAGTCATTCCATTGGTATAAAAATGTGATTCTGTCGAATGGCAGTTCTTTGGATTAACTTCATATAGAGACAGAGGAGTGGTACACATGAAATTCCCCAATCTTTTCAAACCGATTAGAATCAAAAATGTAGTGTTCAATAACCGGATTATCGCGACCCCTGCGGGTCCATATCATGATAAAGCGATTGGCGGCGCTGGTGTGATCATTACGGGAAGCGTCAATGTTAGCAGGAAGAGAGCGAGCTACTCCCGGCCGGACGAGCCTTATGCTTTTGACAAATACCAAATAGAAGCCACGAGAAACCGCGTCATTATTGCCCACCAGGCCGGGGCCAAAGCTTCCTTGGAGCTGATTCACTCCGGACAATATGCGCGTGTCGACGATTACGCGATCGGTCCGATTGATATGGTCAGACAAGACGGGACCATCGTTAAAGCGATGGACGAGCAAATGATGGATGAGGTCGCAAACGATTGGGCGGAAACGGCTAGGCGGGCCAAAGAGACCGGTTTCGATCTGGTTATGCTTCATTTCGCGCACGGCTGGCTGCCTGCCGAGTTTCTCTCGCCGCTGTTTAATAAGCGGACAGACGAGTACGGCGGTTCCTTTGAAAACCGAATTAAATTTCCCAAAATGATCGTAGAGCGGGTTCGCCAGGCCGTCGGGCCAGATTTTATCGTGGATATGCGGATCAGCGCCTCTGAAGTTGTAGATGGTTCCATTGAATTCAAGGACGTTCTGGAATTTATCAAAATTATAGAAGACAAAATCGACATGGTTCATATCTCAGCGGGGCTTGACATCAACTACGAAGGAAATGTTCATATGGCTCCAACTATTTTTAAAGAGCATATGCCGAATGTGGAGTGGGCAGCCGAAGTGAAACGGAATGTCAGCATTCCAGTGACCGTTGTCGGGGCGATTATGAATCCGACCGAAGCCGAATCGATTATCGCCGAGGGAAAAGCTGATTTTGTAGCCTTAGGACGGCCGCTTATCGCCGACCCGTTCTGGCCCCAGAAAGCCAAAGAAGGCCGTGATGAGGATATAGTTCCTTGCCTGCGCTGCCAATATTGCTATCATATATCGACCGAGAGAAAAAATGTGGGCTGCTCCGTCAACCCTAGATATATGAGACCTGACCTCGTGCCCCTGGAACTGCCGAAGGCGAAGAAGCAAAGGAAGGTCGTGATCATCGGCGGCGGGCCAGCCGGGATGAAAGCCGCTCTCGTCGCGGATGAGCGGGGGCATGAAGTGATCCTGCTGGAAAAGGGAGATGCACTCGGTGGAGCGCTGCGTTATTCCGAATATGAAGAACTGAAAATTGACTTGTACAATTACATGAAATATCTTATCGTCCAGATGAATAAATCCAAGGTGAAGGTTCAATTGGGGGTAGAAGCGACACCGGAGCTGGTAAAAGGGCTCTCCCCGGATGCCATCATCATTGCGGTAGGCGCCCATCCATTCACGCCGCCGATTAAAGGAGTGGAACTGGATCATGTTTATGGCGCGCTGGATGTTTATACCCGAATGGATGAAGTGGGCCACGATGTGGTTCTCATCGGTGGCGGTTCTACTGGCTGCGAACTAGGCATCGAACTGGCGCGACAAGGGAAAAACGTTACGATTATGGAAGCGGGCGATATCCTGGCGAAGAACGGGAACATTCTATATCGCGTTGGACTAAGACAGACGATGGATAAAGAAAAGACCCTCCATTCCAAAATGAATGTCAAAATCAAGGAAATTACCGAAGAGGGCGTTGTCTATGAAGAAGCAGGAGAACAGAAGCACCATCCGGCTCAAACTGTAATTCTCTCAACGGGCATGAGAACTAATCCGAACTTGATTGATTCGTTCTACGGAATCGTTCCGGACACCTTTATCGTCGGGGATGCCAACAGACCGAGAAATGTGATGGATGCGACAAGAGAGGCCTACCTGATTGCCAAGAACCTCTAATCATAAATAGAAATTAAGCTGAGTATTATGGAGGCAATGTTATGTTTGGACGTAAAAAGAAGAATCCCCCCCAGGCTGTATTGGAAATTCCGGCGCCGTTGTCCGGCAAGATTATACCGTTGGAGCAGGTGCCGGATGAAGCCTTTTCCAGCAAGGCGATGGGTGAAGGCATAGCGGTTGAACCCGATGCAGGCAAGGTGTTTGCACCGTTTGCAGGGAAAATTGCACATATTATGGAGAAAAGCAAACATGCGGTTCTGCTGGAGCATGCTTCCGGCGCGCAGATTTTGATCCATGTCGGAGTGAATACCGTTTCACTCAAAGGCGAAGGCTTTACCGCCCATGTAAACAATGGAGACAAGGTCGAGAAAGGCCAGCTGCTGCTGGAATTCGATATCCCTGCTATTCAGCAGGCAGGATATCCCGTAATTACACCGGTCATTGTCCCGAATGGCCAGGAATCTGTCAACAAGGTTGAAGTTGTGTCGGAGATCGCAAATCCGCAGCAGGAGACCGTCATACGCATTTATTTCTAATACAAACTCCCCTTCGTCGAGGTTATCGCGAAGGGGAATTTGTTTACTGGTAGGAACAGAATCAAAGGAGTTTTTCATCATATAAATTGTAAATGACAGCTAAAATGTTATCAATCTTATCTTTTATTCATGGATTTACATCGGGCTTCATTGAAGCCCTTCTTGGGGAATGCTGGCGGTAGATCCGATACGATCGCGGAACGAGTTATGAGGTATTTAATGAAAAATACGGAGAGAGATTTTGATGCCCAGGCTTTAAGCAAACACTTGAATTTAAACTATAGCTACATCTCGTCCGCTTTTAAGAAGCAGACGGGTCAAAGTGTTATCGAAGCCCATACGAAGCTGCGAATAAATAAAGCCATTGAGCTAATGAAAAATAGCTCGTTGATCGTTTCTGAAATTAGTGACAAGCTAGGCTTCACGAATCCCTACTACTTCAGTAGGGTATTTAAAAAAAGTGTTGGGGGAATCGCCGACGTCTTATATGAAACAAATTTATAAGACATAAAGCTGAGAAGGGGCAATGTTTGAAAAAAATTAATTGACCACCAGTACATATTTTCGTATAATGTGTAAAAATATAGGAGGTGGATTCTTTGCTTTTTTCTAATATGTAACTTTATGTCGATACATAGGAAGGAGGAGCCTGAATGACGAATGGATCCACGATTCGTTCTGTAATTGAACAGGAACTAGAGCGTAGAGGTTACTCTTTGAGCAGTTTTTCCAGCCGCTCGGGAATAAATCGCGGGACACTCAGCGCCATTCTAAACGGAAACCCTCCCAAGCCCATTGCCATAAGCCAGCTGGATCTAATAACGGAAGCCTTAGAGTACCCTGAAGGCCACTATTATCCGTTGTATGTCGATGAATGCGTAGATTCAGATCAACCAAATCGGCGAAGACTCAAGGCATTCCTACTCCGTTGTGCGGAAGTGGGACAGAAGGAATGCATTCAAGAGGTGCTTAATTGCATTATAGAAAATTTGAACTATATTCCGATGATCTTTGATATTGGCGAGGAACTTTACGAGAAAGGGCTGCGTGAGGAATCCCGGCTATTCTACAATGTAGTGATCGAGAGCGAGAAGTACCAGCATTCCGAGCGGCTAGCCATCAGCCATTATCGAATTTTTCGGTTATCGTTGGGGGATGATACAGAGGCTAATCTGATTGCGGCTACACGATTTGAGCTTTACTTGCATCGATTACCTGAGGATTATCAATTGGACGGATTATTACATCTGACCAATGTTTATTTGACATTGCAAAAATGGGAATTGACTGAAATATATGCTGATGAGCTAATAAAGCTTGCAAAAGCGACATATAAAAATTATGAGAGAGCATTTAAACAATCTAAAGAGTTTCAGTTTAGAGCAGAGAGACATCTTGTCGTTTATTATGGACAAGGATATCTGTTAAAGGGCGTTTCATTACAGCTTCAAAGAAAATATGAAAATATGGAGGAGTATATAGCCGCTTATGCTGATTTAAGCTGGTTTATTGGGTTGAATGAATTAGGCAAGCACGAAGTTGAGAGATTTAAATTATTTGCTAAATTAAATATGTACAACTTACAGGTTTTACGGGGAGATCAATCAATAATCCCAGAATATATTAATTCAGTTAAGAAGTATCCTTATGAAATACTACCTAGCTTGCGGGCTATAGTTGAGGCATCAAATATGCATGGTTTTTTTATAGATGATGTGCTTGAACAGTTTGATATAGATACGGAGTTATATGATCAGATTGATAATTATTATAAACCAGAGGTAAGCAGGGATAGGTATTTGAGATTAAGCTACCAACTATCTTTATATTCTTTCAGAAAAAAGGATTATAAGGAAGGAATAGAGAAATCATTATATTCGCTTAAGTATGCTATTCTTCTTAAAAACCATTTTTATTTTATGAAAATAGTACCTTTATTTGAGCGATACAGATCATTTGCAACGGGGGAACAGCTCAAGGAATACGAAAAATTATTAGAGGAGGTGTTGAAGGATGCGTAATTGGTTTATGGCATTTATTATTGTCATTAGTTTAGGCTCCGGTTTACTGGGAGGGACTGTGAATTCATCCAATCCGATAAAACCATTCGAACATGGAGCAGGTACCTAGTTATTAATTAAGGTAAAACTGCGCATGAGCTAACAGAGCTACATAATCACAAAGCCAGCTAGCAGAGAATCTGCTAGCTGGCTTTGTGTTCTCGTATCTCACTTATAAAACAACAAACGATTCGCATAAGCGTTACGGTACTCGGTTGGGGTGAGGCCGGTCATTTGCTTGAACGATTTCATGAAATGATGGCTGTCATGATAGCTAAGCTGCATCGCAATTTCATGGATTGTTTGGTTCGTATCGGTGAGCAGAAAGGAGGCGGCTTCGATTTTTTGCTGCAAAATATATTGCTTCAACGATACTCCAGCGATGCTGGAGAACAGGTGGGACAAGTATTTCACGTTATAGCCGAAATGATCAGCGATCTGGGACACTTTGAGAGGCTCGTAACGATGCCATTGGATATAATCGACGATATCGTTGTAGAGCTGCAACTGCTTCAGCTTGCGATTGGGGCTTATTTCCTTGCGGAATAACTGGTTGTACAGCTCGCAGAGAATCGTCGTTGTCATGTAATTGCTTAGTGTTTGTTCCCGGTAGCTGCGCACGGCATCCTGGAGTTGCTTCATCAGGACGAGGATTTTGTCCGCGCTCCGCAGCGTACCTTTACGGGGAATGACGATGCTTCCGGCCTGATGTTCATGCTCGGTCGTAAGGCAAGTCTGTAAGTCAGCTGCTCCATTGAACGGGGTGAAATGCAACCAATAGAAGCTGCAATCCGAGGCCTGATATCCATACTGCTTCGCACGAGGAGGCATAAGCAGAAAGTCTCCTTCCTCCAGCACGTAACGCTCCTTTTCATCCGCAATATATAAAGAACCTTTGGTTTGCACGAATAACTCGTAATCCATTAGCACTCTGCTCATATGGATCCAATCCGGCGACGGTGAAGTGAATTTCCCTGTCATGATCATATTTAGCGGTTTTTCCACATTAAATAGATAGCCACTCATGCAAAGTATCCCCCTATAAATCTGACATTTTAACACTTGATTCTAAGTCGTTATTGACAGTTTTGAATTTTAATATGACGATAACTATCCACTTTAACAATATCATTAACGATATCACTTCTAAATGAATATTCCTACAGTAAAGATAAACACCTAACCTTTTTACATTGATTCGAACGTTTCGCTATTTACCCTAGCAACCCCAAAACGCTAATCTGGAGTTAGTCATTAATCTGAGGAAAAAGAGGGATGAAGATGGAGACGAACTTGAGACGTGATGTGCTTAAGGATTTTGGGTTGCAACGGGTTGTATTGACGGGGGATTATCATGTCAACGCTTTTGCCAAAGAGTTGCAATATTTGAACAGCTACGATGTAGACCGGCTGCTGGCCGGCTTCCGGGAGAACCGGGGCCTAGAGCCAAAGGCGCAGAAATATCCCGGCTGGGAGGATACAGAGATCCGCGGGCATACGCTGGGTCATTTTTTGACAGCGTGCTCGCAAGCCTATGAGAATACACAAGACGCAGCTCTGCTGGAGAAGCTGGAATATATGATGTCCGAGCTGGCGGAGTGTCAATTCGAGAGCGGGTATTTGTCGGCTTTTCCCGAGCAACTGATTGAAAATATTGAAATGAGGCAGCCTGCCTGGGTGCCTTGGTATACGATGCATAAGATCATCGCCGGATTGATCTCCGTTTATCATGCGACGGGCTCCCAAACGGCTTACGATACGGTGGTGAAGCTTGGGGATTGGGTCGCCTCGCGGACATCCCGCTGGAGCAATGAGCTTCAGGCTACCGTGCTGGCCGTGGAATACGGGGGAATGAATGACTGTCTCTACGATCTATACAAAATTTCCGGGGATGCGAAGCATCTGGATGCAGCCCATAAATTCGACGAGCTTCCTTTATTCGAAGCGATTCAGCAGGGCCGGGACATTTTGAGAGGCAAGCATGCCAACACGACGATCCCTAAGTTCCTGGGGGCGTTAAATCGCTATTTGGTGCTGGGAGAGAGCGAACGCTTCTATCTGGAAGCGGCGCAGAGCTTCTGGGATATGGTCGTGTACCATCACAGCTACATGACCGGCGGCAACAGTGAGTCCGAGCACTTCGGTGAGCCGGACATCCTGAACAGCAAGCGCTCCGATATTACCTGCGAGACGTGCAACAGCTACAATATGTTAAAGCTGACGCGTGAGCTATTCAAGCTGACTGGCGATGTGAAATACAGTGATTTCTATGAGCGAAATTACGTGAATGCGATATTGTCCTCACAGCATCCGGAAACGGGAATGACGATGTATTTTCAACCGATGGCAACCGGGTATTTTAAAATATACAGCTCGCCCTTTGAGCATTTCTGGTGCTGCACAGGTACGGGGATGGAGAGCTTTACGAAGCTCAATGACAGCATTTATTTTTACGCAGGGAACACGCTTTATATCAATCAATACGTTAGCTCCAAATTGAATTGGTCGGAGCAGGGAGTAAAGCTTACGCAGCGATCAGAAATTCCCGAGTCGGATGGGGTTGCGTTGACACTGGAAATTGAGGATGGCCGCAAAAAGTTGGATCTGCATCTGCGTATTCCTTATTGGGTTTCAGGCTCGATTGGGGTGAAGGTGAACGGTGAGGCAATTCAGTGGAGTACTGAAAAGCAACATATCGTAATCGATCGGGAATGGAGCCACGGTGACGTAATAACGCTGACGCTGCCCATGAAAGTCATCATCTCCCGGCTGCCGGACAACCAGAATGTCGTGGGCTTCCAATATGGGCCTATCGTGCTTAGCGCTGGGCTTGGTACGGAGGATATGACGCAGGCGGCAACCGGAATTATGGTAAGTGTGCCAACGCGAAAAATGCTCGTCAAGGACTTCATTATTCCCAGGGAAATGACGCCGGAAGAATGGTTAAGCAACATTGAGAACCATCTAGTAAAACGGGGCAATGAGCTCGCATTCGAGCTGCGAAACACGGACGAAGACGAACGGCTGGTGTTTACGCCGCATTACAGACAGCATCGCGAGCGGTATGGCATCTACTGGAACATCGTGGCTGCGGATTCCGATGAACTGAAGCAGCACTTGGAGCGGGGGCGGCAGGAGCAGCTTATTAGAGAGGCGACCATCGATAGTGTACAGGTCGGAAATGATCAATATGAGCTGGAGCACGGGATTAAAGGAGAAGAGACCTTTGGCGGCGCCTGGGATGGCCTGAATGGCCGGGTGGCTCATGTTGGAGGCTGGTTCAGCTACAAGCTGGCCGTGAGTCCGGAAGTAGACAATCTGCTGCAGGTGACGTACTTCTCCATTAATCATGACCGGGTAATGAATATTTACGCCAACGGCGAACTGCTGGCCAGCGAGAGAACACCGGTTGAGCGCAAACGTGAATTTTTCACCAAGCAGTATCCGATCCCAGCCGAGCTTCTTCAAGGAAAGCGGGAGATGGAGTTCAAGTTCGTCCCGGAAGGTGATCTGAACGGCATTTACGGCGTGCTTCGAACGATGAAACCAATTGAGGAATAGTAGCTTTAATCTAAAGGCGATTTTAGGGAGCTGAGGGCAGCTCGTTCTAAGGTCGCCTTTTTATATGGTGAGAATGACATTAAGTCGGTGAGATGGGGGGGAATTACTAGAAAGGCTATATAGTATAAGCGTTTAGCGCTTTGCTGCCTAAACCAACTGTATTTGCTGTATTTAATTCAGGGAGTCTGGTGCAGGATGTACAATTAACTGGATTTCTGGAGGTTATCACCAAAATATTTGGCTAGGAAGGCGATAAGGCGAGGTTTAAATGCATGAAATCCAGGTATTTCTCAAATCGGTCACATTGACCAATAAATAGTTGCAGAAATCCAGCTAGGTATAGGTCGATACAGCGCAGCGAGTGGGCACCTAACAGTAATCCGCTCAACTCAGTTATCATATGTCTCTACAGTAAAGAAGGGGCAGCGCATTAGCTGCACATTTATTTGAAAGTAACGACGGGTATCTTGTAATCGTTAAATTAATCGCAAAATATATCATGAAGCATAACGTTAAATTTATCGCGTAAATGATGTGCTTGAGGCCTGCGGCAGATGGCGGAAGAATTACCTTGGATCATTAGATGATTATAGCAAGAGGGAGCAACTTACCCACCGATTTTAGCATTTTACGACCGGTTGACGAACGATCGGGAATATGGCTATAATGTTTATGTAAGTATTAATTAATTAATATAAATATTAATGATTAGAAAGGCGGCTGTTCCCATGGCAAACCGTGCAGTACTTAACACTGATTTACGCAGAGGCACCATTAACCGCAATATTTACGGTCATTTCTCCGAACATTTGGGACGATGCATTTATGAAGGGATTTGGGTTGGCGAGGATTCCCCGATTCCGAATACGAACGGAATTAGAAACGATGTCGTGCAAGCGCTTAAGCAAATTAAAATTCCAGTGCTTCGCTGGCCTGGCGGTTGTTTCGCCGATGAATATCACTGGAAAGATGGCATCGGGCCTAAAGAAAACCGCAAAAGAATGGTTAATACACATTGGGGCGGCGTAGTAGAGAACAATCATTTCGGGACTCATGAATTTATGATGCTGTGCGATCTGCTCGAATGCGAACCGTATATTAACGGAAACGTAGGGAGTGGTACCGTCCAAGAAATGTCGGAATGGGTAGAATACCTGACCTTTGGCGGCGTATCGCCAATGTCTGAGCTGCGTCAGGCTAACGGACGCAAGGAACCGTGGAAGGTGACTTACTTCGGAGTCGGCAATGAGAACTGGGGCTGCGGCGGAAATATGCGCCCGGAATATTACGCGGATTTATATCGCCGCTATCAGACGTACGTCCGTAACTATGACGACAACAAAATTCACCGAATTGCCTGCGGGCCAAACGTAGACGATTATAACTGGATGGAAGTTCTGATGCGGGAAGCATCCCGGTTCATGGACTCTATTACATTGCACTACTATACGGTTCCAGGCGCTACCTGGGAGGATAAAGGGCCTGCTACAGGCTTTGAGACGGGCGAATGGTTCACGACGCTGGAGAAGGCGCTGCATATGGATGAGCTTATTACGAAGCATTGCGTAATTATGGATAAATACGATCCGGAGAAGCGCGTTGGCCTCATTGTCGACGAATGGGGAACGTGGTACAACGTTGAACCGGGCACTAATCCAGGCTTCTTGTATCAGCAAAACACGATTCGCGATGCACTGGTAGCCGGTCTAACCTTCAACATCTTCCATAAACATAACGAGCGTGTACAGATGGCGAATATTGCCCAGACGGTGAACGTGCTGCAGTCGGTTATTTTGACCGAAGGAGAGAAGATGGTGCTTACGCCTACATATCATGTGTTTGATATGTTCAAGGTACACCAGGATGCAGAGCGGATTGATCTGGAACTGGACGGCGGTAGCTATTGTTTTGATGGTCGGGAGATTCCAGCGGTTACCGCATCGGCGTCGATAAATGCCGACGGAGTAATTCATATCAGCCTGTGCAATACAAATCATGCCGAGAAGTCGATTGTTTCGGTCGATATTCGCGGCTCCAAAGGCCAGTCCTTCGAGATTGCAGGAACCGTGCTTAGCGGGGAAAGAATAGATGCGCACAACACGTTCGATGCCCCGGATACTGTAGCCCCTCAACCGTTCCGTGGCTTTACATTGGAGGGTGACCAGTTGACGGCCGAATTGCCGCCGATGTCTGTTACTGTCCTAGCGCTAACTCCAAAGGCATAGGCGGATATGGCATCGTCATCCTGCAAAGGCTGCCGGGAAGAATATAAAGTCACAGAGGAGCAGATCAAGCGTATCCTAGCCTCTTCGGCATTTGCTCCGGAGAAATGCGTGCCGGATGAAGTTTATGCACAGCGCTTAGAACTTTGCAGCACCTGTCCCAAGCTTCAAGACGGAGTAACCTGCCTCGTCTGTGGCTGCATCATTCCAGTAGTGGCCAAGCTGAAAGAGAGAGAGTGCGCCTTGCCGGGTCAAAGACGGTGGGGAGCTTACCGTGAAGGAGCGGCGTTAAGCTAATATACCAACTGAGTCATTTGCCTGCAAAATCAGAATCCCCGATCTTTATGATCGGGGATTTTTTCTATGAAAGCTGACTACTGAAACGCAACGCTATCTCGATGCTGCCACCGTCACAAGATTCGCACTGTCTCCATTCTGCATATCTGGCACTGGCATGAGCGGTATACCGAATTTTGAGCGATGATCATAAACTTGTCTTTAACGATAGTAGAGCTCAAAGATCAGATGCTCATTGTAATTGCCGAAGCCTTTGCCGAAGAGGGTCAAACCGCCAACATGTTCGGCGTCAGCCTCGACGGACAGCTTGAACGTCCATTGCTTATGAAGGATGTGGACATCTTTCAATGTAACGTCGGATAATTTCAATCCATCCATATATGTTCCTTCATGCGTAATGCGCAGCTTCTTGAGCAGTCCGTATTGATTGGTCTGATGATGCCACCAGCCAGGTGTATACTTGCCTCTCCTATCCCCGTAATCGCCAGGACTCGTCCAATAGCCTAGATGGACTCCGTTCAGACTGAACGTAATATCCGAGGGCCAATTATTATTCGTGTTTGGCGCTTCAGAAGCGATTTCCATCGTAATGACAAGCTCTTCGGGCTGCTGGCTCGATAATAAGAAATTAGGGATCTTATATTCGATAAACCCTTTGCCGAACCACAGAATACCGGCATTAGTCCGTTCCTGATCCCAGAAATGTCTAGGATCGTCAAAGCTGCCGATGATATGATCGACCGTAGCAAGACCGCATGTCGGTTCAATCACAAAGTCGGAGTAATGACCCACCGGAATTTCGGTGCGATGGTATTTATACTCATTTTCCTCCTTGCGGGGAATGACAATTTCGATGCTTTCGACGGCAAGGGAGCATATTTTTTGCAATCCATTTCGACCAGGAGCCATTTCACTGGAAATGAGGCCCGCGGCCTCTAGTTTGCGAACATGCATCGTCATAATGGCGCTGCTGAGCTGCAGCGCTTCAGCTAGTTCTTTAATATTCATAGGCTGCTCAGTGAGCAGGGTCAATATTTTTAGTCGTACAGCGCTGGATAACGCTTCATATACGGGAAGTGATTGTTCTGTAAGATTTAACTTCATTAGAGTTATGCCTCCATTATTTACTTTGTTTATATTTATGTTATATGATTAATGGTTCTGTTATTTAAATGTTCTATTTCTATTGTAGTTGATGCCGCCCAAATAGGAAAGCCTCTAATGGACCAGAACACCGGTCGAAGGCCTTCGATGAGGCTGCGGGCTATTTTTTGAATCGTTAGAAATCCCTATGTCCCGAACAGATTGTAAGCGCTATAATAGTATTTATCTGACCATTCAGCAGGTGAAATGATCAATATGGACTTAAGGAGTGGAGCAATGAGAAAGAGCAAGACTTTTTACAACGTTTTCATTCCTATTCTCGTCTTGAGTATCGGATTGGTTATCGGCTTTGGAAGCTATATTTATTCGTCTACGATTCGTTCGGTAGCCGATCGCGTGGGGGAGAGTCATCAAAGCTTAATTACGCAAATCAGGAACACATTGGAGCAGAAAATTCAAACGATCGAGTATGCTTTCAATACATACAGCACGACCAAATCCTTTCACGAAGTCATTAACAATCCGTTGACAGAGCGGGACTTTGAAACATATCGGGAATTGAATACCCAGCTGAATTATATTGCTACGATGGGATTGGATGGTGTCCAATATTCCTTGATTAGCCTGAATCAGAACTGGAGGATTTCAAACGGGTCGCTGTCCCTGCTATCGGAAGAGGAACGGGATGAGCTGTACGAACAATATATTGATAAAGCCAGCAAAGGACTGTATTGGGTGAAAACGGATGATGGCATCCGCTTCATTCATACGCTGCCGGTATCTTCCCAAGATAAACAAGCGATTGCTCTTTCGGATATTTCCCTGCAAACGTTAAATCACACGCTGCAGACGAAGCCGGAAACGTCCGTCTATATCCTGAATAAAGAGGGTGAACTGCTCTATTCTGCCCAAACGAAGACAGATATGCTGTCCGAACAGGATCTCCGTCTGATTAGCGAGCAAGTCGCAAACGAGCCGTTGACGGGTAAAATGACCGTCGAAATAGCGACAGGGGATTCCGTTATTGCTCTATACGCCAAGTCCGATTACAACAATTGGACTTATGTGACGCTTCTTGATCAGAAGGAAGTGAGCGAAGCCTTAGCGACCACGCGGTTCGGTCTGATCATTATGGCCATTGTGATTATGCTTCTGATGGTCATCCTGGCCTACCTGCTGTCTGTTTATTTGACCCGTCCGTATCGGAAAATTCAGAGCAGTCTCGCCGCAAGTCCCGAGCCGATGCTGAGGGATGAGGTGGACTGGATCATTAGATCGATCGATTCCATCGTATCGGAGAAGGAGAGCCTGGAGCATCTAATCGAGCTGGAGAAGCCTAAGCTGGAGACGCAATTTGTGCTTAATCTGCTTCAAAACCGGGTCACCCGGGAGGAAACGGAGAAGAGTCTGGAACGATTCGGTTATCCGATTACGAGCAGCACTCTCTTCGTCACGATGCTGATTCAATTGGACAGCTACGGCGAAGGACAGGTGTCGGACAAGGATGTGCTTTTGCTGGCCGTAAATAATCTGGTGCAGGAGATTGTCCCGGAGCCCGGAAGATTGCTGCCCGTTGTGCTTAACGAACGGACGCAAGCAACGGTGCTTCTCTTTGACAAAGGGGATGCCACCGATATGCGAAAGCAGATTCTGCAATATGCTAAGCTGCTCATTAAGTCTGCTAGAGAGTATTTAAAGTCCTCGATAAGCATAGGCATCAGCCTGCCTTATGACGACGCGCTGAACAGCAGAGAGGCTTGCGAGACGAGTTTGGAAGCTCTTTATCAGCGGCTGAACCTGGGGAAGGAATCGATCATTTTTTACGAGGATGTCTCAACGGGCATATCGGGGCCGATCCTGCTGCATTATCCAACAGAACTGGAGGCACAGCTGTTTGATGCTATTCGTTTGGGAGATGAGCAGGAGGTTTCGCGATCCTTATATCCGCTGCTTGCGGATATGATGAAGCACAGCTTGAACCCGATGAATCTTGAAGTGACGCTGATTCGCTTCGTAAACAATCTGATTCAGCTTGAGCAGCTGATCGGCGTGGAAATATTGCTTACCCCGAGCAACGCCAATCTGTATCATCGGCTGCTGGATACCCGGAATCCTGAAGAGATAGAACGAATCCTGGTGTACGAAGTCATCTATCCGATGGTCAGGAGCATGAAAGAAAAGACGAACCAGCAATTTCGTTCAATCGCCGATAAAATCGCTACCATTATTCGTACGGAATATGATCAGGATTTGTCCCTGGAGTCGATCAGCGAACGCCTTCATTATAGTCCCAATTATTTGAGCAGCATTTTCCGCAAAGAGTACGGCACTACGTTCAGTGAGTATGTGATGAATTACCGGCTGGAAATCGCCAAGAAGTGGCTCGTGGATACCGATATGACCATCAAGGATATCGCAGAACGCCTTCGTTATCAAAATTCTCAAAACTTCATCCGCTCTTTCCGGAAGAAAGAGCATGTTACGCCTGGGGCGTATCGCAAGATGAAATTGGAGCGCTAAAAAAAGTTCTGGCTTCGCATACCGATGCGTTGAGCCAGAACTTTTTTTGAAGATGATAGAATTAATCAGTTTCAGTGGAACTGAAGAGCTCTGTAATTTTTCTTATTAGGCTTAGCCTTTAACTGCTCCAAGCAGAGCGCCTTTCGTAAAGTGCTTCTGCACAAACGGGTAGGCGATCAGCATCGGAACGGTTGCGACGACAATGACCGCCATTTTGATCGTCTGGGCAGGAGGAACGATGTCTACCGCCGAATTATCGCCTTCCATGCCGCTGGAAACGATGACGATTTGGCGTAGAAGCACCTGCAGCGGCCATTTCTCAGAGTCGTTAAGATAAAGGATCGCATTCATGTACGTATTCCAATAATTCACGCCGTAGAACAAGGAGAGGGTTGCGATCGAAGGAAGGGCAAGCGGCAGCATGATTTTCCACAGGATGCGGAAGTCGTTGGCGCCGTCGATCTTTGCCGATTCTTCAAGACTCTCCGGAAGAGCCTGAAAGAAATTCCTCATGATGATCAGATTGAAGGCGTTAATCGCCGTCGGGATGATCAGCGACCAATACGAATCGATTAGTCCAACCGATTTAACGACGAGAAAGGTTGGAATCATTCCGCCGCTGAACAGCATCGAGAAGACGATGATAAAGTTAATTGTATTTCTTCCGGACAAATATTTGCGGGATAAGCCGTACGCCATCAACGCTGTAAGCACCATGCTGAAGGCTGTGCCAACGAGCGTTGTTCCAATGGACACGCCAAGTCCTTTGAAGATAGTCGGCGTTGAGAAGATAAAGCGATAAGCATCAAGCGAAAAAGTCGTCGGAAACAGGACGAACTTCTTCGAAACGATCTCCTGTGTTGATGCAAAGGAACTGGCAACGACATTCACGAAGGGCAGGAGGCACGCAAGCGCGAACAGGAGCAGAAGCGTATAATTTACAATGTTGAATATCCGGCTTCCTAGCGATTTTTTACTGAGTACAGATTTTGACATGGCAGGTATGATCCTCCTTGAATTATTAATCTCATATCCACCTTATCAAGCGGTAAATATTCCGTATATAATCATGTCCTATGGCATTAAAGAAGAGGAAAAAATATGAAACTTTGGATTCTGAGAAGGAAATAATCCTGATTTTAAATCGTAATCATTAGCTACGATCCCCCTTGTATCTCTATCTTGAATAGTAATCATCAGCTACATTTTCTCCTGTGTTTGTAGGGGGTTATGGGGTCGATGATAGCTAATGATTATATACGGAATATCGATTAGGGGCTATGCTTGGCTTCGAACACACGTTAACTGATCAAGGAGGTCGACAGCCGGTGAAGGAAGCAGATTCCACAGCCATTCCGTTACAAGGCAAACCACAGAGAAGATGGGAGCGAAAGAAAGTTGACATGCTTCATCATTTAAAGAGTTTAAGCAAAAATAAACTGTTATATTTGATGATTCTCCCGGGGTTTGTTTACTTTGTTATTTTCAAATATTTTCCGATGGGCGGCCTGATTATTTCCTTTCAGGATTATCAGCCGTATCAGGGCATCCAGGGCAGTCCGTGGGTCGGGTTCAAGCATTTTATCCGTTTGTTTACTGAACCCACCTTTGGGATGCTGCTGAGCAACACATTGATCCTGTTTGCGCTGGAGCTGATCATTTTCTTTCCGCTGCCTATCATTCTGGCCCTTATGTTGAATGAAGTCAGGCATAAAATGTTCAAAAATTCGATCCAGACGATGGTATATATTCCGCACTTCATGTCCTGGGTCATCATTGTATCCATTACGTACGTTTTTCTCAATGTGGATGGAGGCGTTATTAATGAAATCATAGCCGCCTTCGGAGGAAAAAAAATCAGCTTCCTGACATCCACGGAATGGCTTCGCCCCATGTACATTCTGCAAATTATATGGAAAGAGGCCGGATGGTCCACCATTATCTATTTGGCAGCGATTACCGTTGTCGATCCGCAGCTATATGAAGCATCCGAAATGGATGGAGCTAGCCGATTGCGAAAAACATGGCATGTTACGCTGCCAGCGATCCGCCCCGTGATCATCACTTTGCTGATCCTCAAAATCGGCAATACGCTCGAGCTTGGCTTCGAACATATGTATTTGCTTCTGAACTCGCTGAACCGGGAGGTCGGAGAAATTTTTGATACTTATATTTTCACGGCTGGCTTGAAGAACGGGCAGCTTAGCTTTAGTACAACCGTTGGCCTGTTTAAAGGCGTTGTCGGATTAATATTGGTCATGATCGCGAACAGGCTGGCCAAGAAATTCGGCGAAGACGGCGTTTATTAGAGGAGTAAACGAGTAACCGTACTTTGCTCTCTTATGAATTCTTGCTTCCGTTTATAGCGGAAGAGGAAGATAAATAGCCATACAAATAACAGGGAAAAAGGGGAAGAGCATATGAAACGAAATTTAGCAAAATTGGCAGCGCTTACGCTTTGCGGCAGCCTACTCCTGAGTGCATGCGGGGGAACGAAAACAGGCGCAAATCAAACCGGCGGTTCTGGCGCTGGCGACAGCAGAGCATCGATCAGTTGGTTGAATATTTTGCAGACCGCTTCGCCGCCTACAGATACCGTGCTTAACAAAATTGAAGAGGCGACGAATACCGATATCAAGTTCTCCTGGATTCCGGACGCGTCGAAGGAAGAACGGTTGAACACTTCTCTGGCTTCAGGCTCCCTGGCTGATATCGTAACCCTTACCATGCTGGATAACTCTTCGGTTCGCAACGCCTTGAAAGCCGGCGTATTCTGGGATGTCGGGCCTTACTTGGACGAATTTCCGAACCTAGCTGCCATCTCGCAGGATATGCGGAACTCGGCATCGATCGAAGGCAAGCTGTATGGCGTACCGCTTCAGAAGCAGATAGCGAGGAATGGGGTCGTCATCCGAAAGGACTGGCTGGACAAACTGGGTCTGCCGATTCCAAAAACGACGGATGAATTAATGGAGGTGGCCAAGGCATTCACAGAGCAGGACCCGGATGGAAACGGTGTAAAGGACACGACAGGCTTTATGGATCGCAGCGATCTCGTCTTCGGTGCATTTAAGACGCTTAGCTCCTACTTCGGCACACCAAGCGTCTGGAGTGTCAGTGAGGATGGGAAAGTCACGCCGGAATTCGAATCGGAAGGTTATATCAAGACGATGGATTACATGAAGGAGCTTTATGACAACGGATACATCAATCAGGATTTTGCCGTGACGGCCAAGACCGACCAGCAGCAAAATTTCGCCCAAGGTAAAGCAGGGATTTACGTAGGCGCCCTTTTCGATAGTAAAAATCTGTTGAATTTGGCCGCTGGAATTCAGGATGATATGGAACTCATTATGGTTAACGGCATTACGTCTACTGGCAAAGAAAGCGACAGAGCCATTTGGTCGACGTCCAATGGCGTCGGAGGCCTGCTGGCTTTCCCGAAATCCGAAGTGAAGGATGAAGAGGAGCTAAAAAGAGTGCTGAAATTCGTTAACGACTTGATGTCGGAGGAAGTATACGCACTAATGACTTACGGCATTGAAGACGTCCATTATTCGGTCGATGAGAACAAAGCCGTCACCATAAAGGATACAAGCCTTTGGCAGCAAGAAGTACAGCCGTTTGCGGGATCCCGTCCGAAGGAGAGCGGATTTGAAATTCATGACTCGGATCCGCTAAGAACAGAAGCCAATCGATTGATCGAGGAGAACGAGACCTTTGCGGTGCTTAATCCGATGTATTCTTTGGAGTCGCCCATGAATTCAAGTCAAGGCTCCGAGCTGCAAAAGACGATTACCGATGCCACCTACAAATATATTCTCGGCAAAACCGATTTGGATGGATTTAAGAAAGCTGTTGAGAGCTGGAGAAAAGCGGGAGGCGATACGATCATCGCTGAATATGAAGCCGCATATGATGCAGTTTATGGCAAGTAAGCAGCAGTATTACAGCGGATGAGGTCATGGATCGGACTGTTCCGTCCGCAGAACTGCCTGCTGGGGGAACAGTCCATTTTACAACAAGGAGGATGATCGGCATGAAACGGCCGAAATGGGCGGAACGAACCGCAAAGTCCATCATGGAACGCACGCCGAAGCTGTACCAGAAGGGCTATAACGGCAAATGGTCTTACGATTACGGGGTTATTTTGAAAGGCTTTGAACGGCTTTGGAGGGTAACAGGGGAAGAACGGTATTTTAAATATATACAGGACAATATGGACTACTTTATTCAGGAGGACGGTTCTGTAAAGGGCTACCGTCTAGACGAGCATAATATCGACCATTTGAACAACGGCAAATTGCTGTTCGTTCTGCACAAGGAAACCGGCGAGGAGAAATACAAGCGTGCGGCGGCTTTACTCAGGGAGCAGTTGAAGACGCATCCGCGCACATCGGAAGGGGCCTTTTGGCACAAGAAGATTTATCCTTATCAGATCTGGCTGGATGGACTGTACATGGGGGCTCCTTTTTATTTAGAGTTCTTGCTTACCTTCGAGAAGGGAGAGGATCTGAATGACGTTACAAAACAGTTCATTCTCTGTGAACAGCATACGAAGGACGGGAAGACGGGACTTCTCTACCACGCATGGGATGAACAGCGAGTGCAGCCGTGGTGCAGCCCGCAGACAGGGCAATCGCCGAATTTCTGGGGAAGATCGCTCGGCTGGTTCGTCATGGCGCTGGTTGACGTCCTGGAAATGCTGCCGGCGGATCATGGGGATTATCCGGAGCTGACGCGCATTCTAAACGATACGTTAACAGCGTTAAGAAGCTATCAGGATGCCGATTCGGGCGTATGGCACCAAGTTGTAGATGCGGGGAAGCGCAAAGGCAATTACTTGGAAGCCTCTGCTTCCAGCATGATCGTGTATGCGATGGCTAAAGGCGTCCGTCTCGGCCTGCTCGGATCGGACTGGCTGAAGACGCTGGATCGCGCCTATGCGGGCTTGATCTCGGAATTTGTACTGGAGACGAAGGAGGGCTGGGTCAATCTGAACAAAACCTGCCAGGTAGCTGGATTGGGCGGAGAAGACCGCCGCGATGGCACCTATGCGTATTACATCAGTGAACCGATCATAACGAATGATCAGAAGGGACTTGGCGCCTTCCTGCAGGCTTGTACGGAATATGAGTTTTTGGAGCGATAGGCGCATGGCGCAGCATTTATCTGATGAAGGAGACAAGAGCATGTTGTTTTTTAATATCGATGATTACGGTGCCAGCCCCAATAGCCCCGAGCTTTCGACAGAAGCGATTGCGTCTGCCATTGCTGCTGCAGCCGAGGCGGGGGGAGGTACGGTTTACGTGCCGCCGGGGGAATATCGTACAGGCGCTATTATGATGAGGAGCAACATTGAGCTTCATATAAGCCCGGGAGCTACGCTCTCCTTCAGCGACCATCCGGAGGATTATCCGACGGTAGATTCCTGCTGGGAAGGCGTGAAGCAGAAGGTGTATGCCTCGTGCATCTTCGGCAAGGATTTGGAGAATGTGTCCGTAACTGGCATGGGGAGGATTGAAGGGAACGGGCAAGCTTGGTGGGACAAGCACAGAAACCGCCGGGAGGAGCTTGCTTATCCTCGCCCTAAGCTGATCAGCTTTGACAGCTGCCGCCGGGTAACGCTGCGGGATGTTTCTTTGGCGAATTCGCCGAGCTGGACGGTTCATCCGGTTCGCTGCCAGGATGTGATGATCGATAATCTGTCGATCTTCAATCCCGCAGACTCGCCGAACACGGACGGCATCGACCCAGAGTCCTGTACGAACGTTCGCATCAGCAACTGCCAAATTGACGTCGGAGATGATTGCATCGCCATAAAAGCGGGGACGGAGGATACGAAGGGTCGCATTCCCTGCGAGAACATCACAATTACCAATTGTACGATGATTCATGGACATGGGGGCGTCGTGATCGGCAGCGAGATGAGCGGCGATGTCCGCAACGTGGTCATTTCCAATTGTGTGTTCAAGCAAACCGACCGCGGTATCCGCCTTAAATCCAGGCGCGGGCGAGGAGGAATCGTCGAGGATATCCGTGTGAGCAATATCGTCATGGAGGACGTGCTTTGCCCGTTTATCTTGAACTTGTACTATTTTTGCGGGCCGCGAGGCAAAGACAAGTATGTATGGGATAAGGAGCCGCATCCAGTTACAGAGGAGACGCCTTGCTTCCGCCGCATTCATTTCGCCAACATTACCGCACGAAGGGTGCATGCGGCAGCCGGGTTCCTGTATGGCCTCGCTGAGCAATATGTTGCGGAGGTAACCTTCGATCAGATCGATATTTCCATGGCCGAGGATGCGATCCCGGGTCAGCCTGCCATGATGGCGGGCATACCCGATATGAACAACCGCGGATTTTTCCTAGGAAACGTACGAGATATCCGCTTCCGCAACGTCACGGTCGAGAATCATGAAGGGCCGGCCTTCTATGTGGAGAACGGTGAGCGGGTGGATTTGGAGAATTGCGAATCCCGGAATACGAAGCAAGCTGAACAGTTGTTGGAGCAGGTCACCTTGCCTCCCGAGGAGAGCTTGGGAGGAACTGGTGTGTGATCTGAAATAAGGCTTTGATGAAGATTTTTGAGATCAAGCCATGGATGTTAAATCAAAATAGGTTTATGGAGGGGAGCCATCTTGATTTCGGATAACAGAATTACAGGAGTGATCCGCAACCCGGTACTGCGGGGCTTTAACCCGGACCCCTGTATTGTACGGGCCCAGGACACTTATTATATTGCCGTTTCATCGTTCGAATGGCTGCCAGGCGTTAGAGTGTACGAATCGGCCAACCTGGCGGAGTGGGAGCATTGCACGGATATTTTGACGAATCAGGTTCAACTGCAGGGAAATCCAAGGAATTGCAGCATTTGGGCGCCGCAGCTCAGCTATCATGACGGATTGTTCTATCTCATGTATACGGATGTCAAGAGTACCAAGCGGCCATTCAAGGATTGCCATAACTACTTGATTACGGCTAAATCCATCCACGGCCCTTGGTCGGAGCCGATTTATCTGAACAGCAGCGGCTTCGATCCGTCCCTGTTCCATGACGATGACGGCCGCAAGTGGCTGTTGAATGCACTGTGGGATTACCGCATTACGGAAGGCAATAAATCGAGCGGCATCGTCATTCAAGAGTACGATCCGAAGCAGCGGAAGCTGATTGGAGAGCCGCAGAAGCTGTTTGACTGCACCCCGCTGAAAAAAACGGAAGCCCCGCATATTTATAAGCGGAATGGCTGCTACTACCTCATCACTGCGGAAGGAGGCACAGGCAGCGGCCATGCGGTGACCGTAGCGCGATCCAAGGAACTGCTCGGGCCGTACGAAGTCGATCCGCTTAATCCGATGCTGACCTCTAGCGGGAAGCCTGAAGCGGAACTGCAATGCGCCGGTCACGGCAGCCTGGTGGAGACGCCCGAAGGCGAGTGGTACATGGCTCATCTGTGCACCCGTCCACTGGAAGGCCGGTATGCCATCCTGGGCAGGGAAACGGCGCTTCAACAGGTGCATTGGGATGAGGAAGGATGGCTTCGGTTGGCCAGCGGCGGCAACACGCCGCAAACGGAAGTGCCGCTGCCTAAAGGGGCGAGCCTCAAGGGAGAGATTCGGGCAGAATTTGAGGATGATTTCAACGGTACTAAACTGCATCCACGCTGGAATACGCTCCGCATGATGGCTGATGAAAGTTGGTGCTCGCTTTCCGAGCGCCCGGGCCGCTTGCGAATTCATGCAGGCGAATCCGCTCAGAGCTTGTTCAGCCACCATATCGTGGCCATCCGGCAAACGGATAAGTCCTTTCGGGCGGAGACGGCATTGGATCATGAGCCAACTCTGTATCTGCAAATGGCGGGGTTGATGCTGTATCTGAATGAGGACAATTATTGGTACGCCTACGTCACCCATGAAGAGGGACGAGGCAGGGTTCTGAGACTGCTGCGCTGCGAGCGGGACGAATTTTCCCTTGAGCCCGTCATGATTGATTTAAAGGAAGGGCTGCTTCACTTGGCTGTAGATGTATCTGGAGTCAACGGTCAGTTTTATTATCGATTGGGCGCATCGCAAGAGTGGCAGCCTGTCGGCGCATCGCAAAATATTAGCTTCCTGTCCGGCGGATTTACCGGTAATTTCATCGGCATCGCCGCCCACGATATGAATCGGTTTAAAGGCAGTCATGCCGATTTTCATTATTTTCGGTATGTGGGCCGGGATGAATAGACCGCCGGATTATGGCGGTCTGTGTGTAGACGGGCTTGATCGTTTGAGCGCATGAATGAATGAATGAATAGCGTCAAAAAGCCCTGAAATGCAGCAAAGCTGTCAGAGGACATGTCCTCTGACAGCTTTTTTTAATCAAACTTGGAAGGGGGGACGTTATAGTATTTTTTAAAAGCCTTTGAGAACGTAAAAGGATCGGGGTAGCCAAGAAGGCTGGCGATTTCCTGAATCGTATATTTCTTTAAGTTCAGGTAATCCCTCGCCCGGTTCATCTTAACCTGGTAAATATATTGTCCCGGAGTAATGCCTAAAGTCTTTTTGAAATAAGTGATGAAGTATTTCTCGGATATGCCGATAAGCTGGGCGAGCTCACTCATTTTAATCGATTTGTGCAGATGATTGTTAATATAACCGAATACCGGCTGCAGCACGTCCAAATTCCGCTCGGCTGTTTTTGGCATTCTCCCGCTCAGAAATGTGCCGGTATACCGCTCTTGTCCATAGAGTTCAATGATTTTGGCGATGACAGCAATCAGGCAAGCTTTTAAGTATAGACGGTTCCCAGGCAAGCTGCTTAACTGATTCGATTGCATAAAGGCTTTGCTAAACAGGACGGTTTCTTCCCGAATCAGCTCTTCCGGTATAATTCCCGAGAGCGGAAAGTCGCTCAGAATTCGCTGCTGCTTGCCGATTTCGAAGTCGAAATGCACGTAAATAAACTGACAGCCCTGATCGGTAGTAGAAGCTATATAAGGAATTCCCGGATAAAAAAAGACCACATCTCCCGGCCCGGCCTGATGTTCGATTCCATCGATACGAATCGTAACGATTCCGGATTGAACGAACCAAAGATCGTAGTCAATATGCGCCTTATGCTCGACCCACTTCCCGTCATGGGCGTGCTCAAAAACAGACTTCATTCGCAGCGAGATCAAATCCGACAATTCATTGAGAATTCCCATGTCCTTCATTTTCATATCCCGTATCATTCCTCTACCGTAAGACATATTTCAAATAATTATAATATACCATCGAAGTTTCCGCTCATAAATAATCAAACTATTTGACATGAACGTAAAACTATCTCATATTCTACTTTCGAAATCCGTCTTCTATAATGGGGTCATAACCCATAAGGAGGGCTTGATATGATAGATTCTAAAGTGCCACAACCGAAGATCGTCGTTATCGGGGCGGGAAGTTTATTCTTTGGGCGCCAATCGATTTGGCAAATGGTCGACTCTAAATATTTGAATCAAGGAACACTTGCTTTGGTAGATACGGACGAAGAAAAGCTGTCCAAGATGGTCAGGCTTGCTGAAATGGTTGTCAAGGAGAACAATGTGCCCCTTAAAGTGGAGGGCTCGATGAATCGGAGAGAGGTACTGAAGGGCGCTGATTTTGTCGTCCTCAGCTTTGCTGAGGATACTGTAAAATACCGCGGCATCGATTGCCAGGTAGCTTTAAAATATGGAATTCGTATGTGCTCCGGGGATACCATCGGCCCAGGCGGGATCTTCAGAGCCATGAGAGAGCTGCCAGTCATTATGGAATGCGCTAAAGACATCGAGGAGCTTTGTCCCGATGCGTGGGTCATTAATTATATCAATCCGTCTGCCGTCCATGGAATCGCTTTAAGCCGATATGCGCCGCAGCTGAAAACCTTCGCCCTTTGCGATAGCCACCATATGCCGCATAAGAAAGCTTACTATGCCATTCGGGCAGGCATCATTGAGGATATTAGTGAGTTCAATGGGGAAATCGATCGGAAATTTGATTTCCGCATAGCCGGCGTCAATCATTTCACCTGGCTGCTTAAGGCCGAGTATGATGGAAAGGATGTCATGCCCCAGGTAGCTGAGTCGATGAGAATATCGGCGGGAACGGAAAACGATGGCGGGGATACAGGTGCGAAGGCGCTTTATAACGATGCCATCACGTATGAGCTCTATAACATTTTCGGATATATTCCGACATGTACGGCCCACACGAAAGAATACGTCCGCTATTGGCAGGGACTGGGCAAGACGGAGGACGCCATTCCGCCTTTATCGATTTGGGAAACGGAAGACCGCTATCAACGCCATGAGGAGATGTGGGGGCAAGTGGATGACTTCCTTTCCGGAAAACGTCCGATCGCCGACTACATGAAATCATTCGGGCCCGACCATGCCACGGATATTATCGAAAATATGGTGGGCAATTTGGGCAAGCGGTTTTTTATTAATACGCTCAATAACGGGGCGGTGACGAACATGAATGACGACGCTTTCCTTGAATTGTTATGTGAGGTTAATATGGACGGAATCAAACCCCTGCACGTGGGTGAGATGCCGCGGGGAATTCGGGGCATGCAGGAGCTCGTGCTGGATACGCACGAACTAACTGCGGAGGCTGTTGTGGAACGAAGCTACGCGAAACTCAGAAGAGCGATGCTGACCGATCCGCTGGCAAATTCCATACATGACGCAGACTTGATGATTAAAGAGCTGTTGGAGCTAGAAAAGGAGATCATTCCGGGATATTGGTACGAGTAATGTGAGAAGCATGGGCGTGTTTCTAAAATACCTGCATAAGCGGCTTAAAAAACTTCATTCAATTCATGAAGTCGCGATGGTACGCTTGGAATAAGCAGAAAAACGGTTACCGTTTAAAATTAATTCCATGATGAAAGGCAGGAACAATCCCATGCTGAACGATACGGAACGGCAATGGCTGAACGGCGTCATCAAGAAACTGACACAGAAAATGGACTTAGTCAGCGAGCGTTCCCGGAACAAGATTCCTTATACGACGAATAACGGTGTGCACGACGACCGGAGCGCCCATAATCCTTCGGGCGATGACACAGACGGCATTTGCTGGTGGACCAACGGTTTCTGGGGAGGTATGCTATGGCTTATGCACCACGAGACCGGCAACGAGAAATACAAGGAGATCGCGCAGATTTCTGAAGCCAAGCTGGATCGGTGCTTCCAAGAATTTTACGGTTTGCATCATGACGTTGGATTTATGTGGCTGCCAACCAGCGTGGCGAATTACAAAGTGGCGGGAAGCGCGGAATCTCGGAAGCGGGCGCTCCATGCTGCAAATCTGCTGGCAGGCCGCTTCAATTTGGCAGGGGGCTTCATCCGAGCATGGAATGACCTGGAGGAAGGCGATACGAGGGGCTGGGCGATCATCGACTGCATGCTCAATATACCGCTTCTGTACTGGGCCACAGAAGAGACGGGGGATCCGCGATTCAAACAAATCGCAATGAGGCACGCGGATACTTCCATGCAGGCCTTCGTTCGCCCCGATGGCTCCGTCAATCACATTGTCGAATTCGATCCTTTTAACGGAGGAGTGGTAAGGACGCACGGCGGTCAGGGCTACGGGGAAGGCTCTTCCTGGACGCGCGGGCAGACCTGGGCTTTATACGGCTTCATGATGAGTTATATTCATACCGGAAAGGACGAGTATTTGCAGACGGCCAAGCGGGTTGCGAATTATTTTATGGCCAATATTCCAGAGGATGGCATCATCCCGGTCGATTTCAGACAGCCGGAGGAACCGAGGCTGATGGATGATACGGCGGCAGCGATTGCGGCGTGCGGATTCATCGAAATTGCCAAGGCCGTCGGCGGGCATGAAAGCCGCTCTTTTGTGGCGGCGGCGCTGAAGCTGCTGCGAACGCTCGACGAATCGCGGATCGATTGGTCGGCCGATACCGACCACTTCCTGTTAAACGGTACCGGGGCCTATCATAGCGATACACATCATCATGCGATTATTTACGGTGATTTTTACTTCATGGAAGCGATTTTCAAGCTGAAGGGCAACGATCTCTATTTGTGGTAGATAAAAAATGCCGAAGCTATGCCGAGGTGCTGGCCCGGCAGTAACAGGCTTATACTGGGTAACTGGATTGCTACGTTTAAAAGGACGGCCATTGGCCGTCCTTTTGTTCGTTGTTGTTCACCTTCGAGTTTTATACGGAAACCCATCGGCCTGTGCGGGACACCCCGCTATTCGATGCCGCTCGATGACCCGCGCGGAATAAATTGGGTATCCACCTTTACTTTCGTCTTCACCGGCTGAGGGGATTCAATCGACTGGACCATCAGGTCGACGGCGAGTTGCGCCATCCGTTCCTTCTCGACATGGACGGTTGACAGCTCCGGTGAGACGATCCGCGCTTCCGAGATATTATCAAATCCGACGACCGATACATCCTCCGGAATCCGGTAGTTGAGCTCGACTAACGTCTTGATGGCGCTGATGGCAATATAGTCGCACTCGCAGAAAAAGGCTGTCGGCATAGGTTTGCCAGAGGCCAGATAGGCCGATAGCTGACTCTTCAAATCCTCCTGCGAGGATAGAATCGTAGGAGCGACGGCAAAGAAGCTGTCCTCTGGAACCCCCAGTTGATGATCGCGAAGGGCAGCGAGGAAACCACGTTTGCGGTCTTCGAAATTATGAATCTTCACGTTCGAAGCGATGTAGCCGATATTGCGATGTCCTAACTCCGCCAGATGAGCGCCTGCCTGATATGCGCCCATGACATTATTGATTTCAATGAAGTGAACCGGAAGCGTCTCGTAGCAGGTATCGAGCACGACAAGTGGAGCAGTCAACTCATTCGCTATGGCTGCTATTTGTGCTTGACTTAGATTCGTTCCAAGCAGGATGACACCGTCGCTTCTTTTTTCCTCCACGATGGTTTTAATTTCCTCAACATAATGCTCCGGCTCTACCGAAGAGAACATGAGCGAATAACCGTAGCTCCGGCATCGTTCCTCGATGTATTGAATCAGCTCGCGAAAAAAGGGCTGTTGATAATATTGTTCAAGCACGATGCCGGAATTGGCAAATGCCAAAAAGAGTAACGTTTTGAGCGCCTGCTCGGGCGCTGCGGCTTTGGATTTAGGGGAATATCCGTGCTCTTTGGCGATTTGCAATATCCGTTCGCGTGTTTCCGCGCTGATGCCCTGCTTTCCGCTTAGCGCAAATGATACGGCCGCTTTGGAAACCCCAGCGATTTTGGCGATATCCTCCATTCTCACAGTTCAGAATCTCTCCATTCCCATTCAATTGTTTAGTAGGTTTAGTTTACACATCTCTAAAAAAATTATCAAGGATAAGATGAAGCTTAACTTAAATATTTAGTAATAATGACTTAACATTAACTAAAGTTCAGTTAATATCGTTGACTAATTCCTAAACTGGTGGTAATTTTAACTCATAACGATGGAATTGACTAAACCCTATCTATTTTAATTTAGTCAATAACCTCAGATTTGTTTAGTTTGTTTAGTTCGACAATACTTGAGGAGTGTGCCGGATGAAGAAATTGAAATTGGGATATGCCCCTACACGTCGTTTTACGTTCAGTGCGGAGGATGCGTTCAAGTACAAAGTAATGATTAAGGAGAAGATCCAAAGCTTTGGAATGGACTTCGAGCTTGTAGATCTCGAAGGAATCAATGAGGAAGGGCTGCTGTACGACGATCATATCGCCGCGGACAAAATTGTAGAGCGGTTCAAACGCGAAAATGTCGATGCCGTCTTTTTTCCGCATTGTAATTTCGGGACGGAGGATACGGTAGCGAGGGTAGGCAAAGCGTTGGGCAAGCCGGTGCTGCTGTGGGGGCCGCGCGACGAAGCACCGCTGGAGGACGGCATGCGCCTGCGCGATACGCAGTGCGGGCTGTTTGCGACCGGAAAGGTTCTGCGCCGTTTTAATGTGCCGTTTACGTATGTGACGAACAGCCGGGTAGATTCTCCGGTATTTGAGCGAGGATTTACGAATTTCGTAGCCGCGGCGAACGTGGTGAAGCAGTTCCGCAGTCTGCGAATTTTACAGATTGGCCCTAGACCGACATCGTTCTGGACGATGATGTGTAATGAAGGCGAATTGCTGGAACGGTTCGGCATTGAGCTTCATCCGATCACTTTGATCGATATTCAAAGAGCTTCAAAGCAGATCGAGAAAGGCAGCAGCTCGGAGTTGGCGGAAGCGATCGACTATATTAAAGCAAAGCTGGATTGGTCCGAGGTCACCGAGGAAGACGTTCGGCGGATTGCCGCTTTGAAGGTAGCGATGAAGCAGTACGCAGTGCAGAACGGATGCTCAGCTATTGCTATCCAATGCTGGTCGGCCTTGCAGGAGGCGATGGGCATCATGCCGTGCCTTGCCAATGCCATTCTGACCGATGAGCAAATTCCGGTGACGTGCGAGACCGATATCCACGGGGCGATCACCTCGGTCATGGTGCAGGCTGCGACGATGAATCAGCTGCCGACGTTTTTTGCCGACCTGACGGTTCGCCATCCAGAGAATGAAAACGGGGAGCTATTGTTCCATTGCGGCAACTTTCCGGTATCGCTGTCCGTGGAGGAGCGGCCGAAGCTAGGCCGGCATTTCCTGTTTGACGATCATTCCCCGGGGACGCATGAAGGCGAAATCAAAGGCGGCGGCATGACGCTGGCCAGATTCGATGGGGATCATGGGGAATATCAATTGTTCCTCGGCAAGGCTCGCGGCATTCAAGGGCCCTATACGCGCGGTTCTTACGTTTGGGTGGAAGTGAACGATTGGCCGTTATGGGAAGAAAAGCTGGTCAAAGGCCCTTATGTGCATCATTCGGTAGGCATACATGCCAACGTTATTCCGGCTTTATATGAGGCCTGCAATTATATTCCCGGCTTGACGGCGGATCCTGTCGATCCGACAGAACAGCAAATCCAAGCCTGGCTGCGCGGTTCGAATTTATAAAACATCATGAACAAGGAGGCGGCGGTGAAGATGGACATTATTGAATTGAAAGCGAAAGCAGCGCAAATACGCATGGATCTACTCCGGATGATTCATGGAGCCAAAGCGGGACATACCGGCGGATCACTAAGCAATACCGATATTTTGACGGCACTTTATTATCGAGTCATGAACCTTGATCCGGCTCGTCCGAAATGGGAGGATCGTGATCGTTTTATCGCCAGTAAAGGTCATGCGGTGGAATCCTTGTGGTGTATTTTGGCGGATAGAGGATTTTTCCCAAAAGAAGAATTAGAGACATTCTCACAGTTTGGTACGCGGCTCATCGGTCATCCGAACAATAAAGTGCCCGGAATCGAGATGAATACGGGAGCCCTGGGGCATGGCCTGGCGATCTCGGTGGGCATGGCGCTGGCCTCCAAGCGGGACGGACGCGGCTACCGGGTATTCTGCCTGATGGGCGATGGGGAGCAAGCGGAAGGCTCCGTATGGGAAGCGGCAATGGCGGGAGCTCATTACAAGCTCGATAATTTAGTCGGCATCATTGACCGGAATGGGCTGCAAATCAGCGGCTCCACGGAGGAGGTTATGGGACTCGATCCGCTGGACGAGAAATGGGCGGCATTTGGCTGGAACGTGATTTCGATCGACGGCAACGACATGGAGCAGCTGGTAGGTACATTGGAGGCGGCTCCGACCGTTCCAGGGAAGCCGACGCTCATCATTGCCAATACCGTGAAGGCGAAAGGCATTTCCTTTGCTGAAAATGTGCCGCATTGGCATCACCACGTACCAAGCGAAGAGGAGCTTGCACTGGCATTGGCAGAGCTGTCAGCGGTTCTGGCTGGCTATCAACAGGAAGGGCAGGTTCGATAACGATGGGGAACAACATTGCTAATCGTCAAGTCATTTGCGATACGCTGCTGGAGCTGGCACAGACGGATCGCGACATTATGGTGCTGGCCAGCGATTCCAGGGGCTCTGCGGCAATGGGGCCGTTCGCGCAGGCCTATCCAGAGCAATTCGTAGAGGTCGGCATCGCGGAGCAGAACATCGTCGGCATATCGGCGGGGCTGGCGCACAGCGGGAAAAAGCCGTTCGTTACTTCACCCGCCTGCTTCCTCTCGATGCGAAGCATCGAGCAGATTAAAGTAGATGTAGCCTATTCGGCAACGAACGTGAAGCTGATTGGCATCAGCGGCGGCATCAGCTACGGGGCGCTCGGAATGTCCCACCATTCCGTGCAGGATTTGGCGGTAACGCGGGCGATCCCCGGTCTTGCCGTCATTCTTCCGGCGGATCGTCATGAGACGAAGCGGATGACCGAGGCGCTCGTGAATTATGAGGGCGGCGTCTATGTTCGCATCGGGCGAAATCCGGTAGAGGATGTTTACGAATCTGCGGATTATGACTTCGTCATCGGCAAAGCCATTACGATGCGCGACGGCTCGGACATTACGCTGATCGCGGCGGGCGAGACAGTACGAGTTGCACTGGATGCCGAAGCGAAGCTGAAGGAAGCCGGAGTTTCCTGCCGGGTAATCAATATGCATACGATTAAGCCGCTGGATGAGGAGGCGATCATTAAGGCGGCACAGGAGACGGGGCATATTATTACGGTGGAGGAGCATAGCGTACACGGCGGCCTTGGGGCTGCGGTAGCAGAGGTCGTTGTACAGCATCATCCGGTGCCGCTTCGTCTGCTGGGCATTCCGGATGAACCGGCGATTGCCGGGAAAACGAAGGAAGTATTCGAACATTACGGGATCAGTGCGGAGAACATCAAGAACCTGGCGCTGGATATGCTGGGAAAATAGGAGCCAGGGGCGATGACGAACAAACAAGGACATTTGCTTACAATAGATCAGAGTACATCGGGAACGAAGGCGCTCATCATTGACTCGGCGGGGATTATCATTGCAAAAAGCTCGGTAGAGCATAAGCAATATTATCCCTCCCCCGGGTGGGTAGAGCATGATCCTATGGAAATTTACGAAAATGTGCTGCGCGCTTCCGAGGCCGTGCTTCAGCAGGCTGGCATCGAACCGAGCCGGCTTGCAGCCCTCACCCTGACGAATCAACGCGAAACGGCGGTAATGTGGGATCGGGCTACGGGGCTTCCGGTATGCAATGCCATTGTCTGGCAATGCCAGCGCACGGCAGAACGCTGCGAGGCGTTAAAGGCAGCGGGTTATGAGGAGATCGTAAGAGCGAAGACAGGGCTGATGCTTGATCCTTATTTCTCGGCGGCAAAATGGCGCTGGATGCTGGAGCAGGTGCCTTATATCGACCGCCTGCTGGAAGAGGGACGTTTACTGGCAGGCACGATGGACAGCTGGCTGCTCTGGAAGCTGAGCGGCGGAGCGGTTCATGCCACGGATTACACGAATGCGAGCCGAACGTCGCTGTTCAACATCCACGAGCTGCGCTGGGATACCGAGCTGTGCGAGCTGTTCGGCGTGCCGATCGAGCTTTTGCCTGAAGTGAAGTCATCCGATGCGGTATTCGGGGTAACCAATGCGAAGGATTCACAGCTGTTGTCCTACCCGGTACCGATTGCCGGGATTATCGGCGATTCGCAGGCCGCTTTGTTCGGACAGCACTGCTTCGAGACAGGCATGGCCAAAGCGACCTATGGCACGGGGACATCCGTGCTGATGAATATCGGCGAGAAGCCAGTCGCCGCAGAGAATGGCCTGGTGCTCGCGATCGGCTGGAGCATCGGCGGGAAAGTAACCTACGCCCTGGAAGCCGTCATTCGTACATCGGGGGACACAATCAAGTGGGTTCGCGATAACTTGGGCTTGTTCCATACTTTTGCCGAGCTGGAGGAGCTGCTGCTTCAGACGCATCATAATGAAGGCGTTTACCTTGTTCCGGCCTTTGTCGGGCTGGGCGCGCCGTACTGGGAGCCGCAGGCAAGGGCGATGATATCCGGGATGAGCCGGGGGACGGGCAGACCCCATATTATTCGGGCCGCGATAGAGAGCATTGCTTACCAGGTTCGGGACGCCATTGAGCTTATTGAAGAGGGGACGGGAATACCTCTTAAGATGCTCCGTGCCGATGGGGGAGCTTCCGACAACGCCACTCTAATGCAATTTCAGGCGGACATGCTGGGCTGCGGGGTATCCAAGTCGGATGTTGCTGAACTATCGGCTTTGGGCTCGGCTTATATGGGCGGGCTTGGCATTGGAATCTGGGATTCGCTCAGTGAAATTGCCAAGCAAATGCGAAAATACGAGATTTACATGCCTTTAATGGATCAGACGCACCGGGCGCAAAATTACGAGGGATGGAAGAGGGCGGTGGGAGCCGTGCTGCAAGACAGTGCCGCAGCTGACCATTCGACTATCGCCGAAGCTTCTGAAGCCGGTTCTAAAAAAAGCATACAATGCTCTTAAAAAGCAGCATACCTCCGCCCATTGCTCCATGATACAGTGAAACCAAGTGACATTAAGAATAGCTTAATGGATCAATGCGGTTTCACTGAAAGGAGCAAGCAAATGACGAGCATTATCAATCCTGTAATCCGGGGATTTAATCCGGACGCATCGATGATCCGCGTGGGGGAGGATTACTATCTTGCCACCTCTACCTTCGAATGGTTTCCGGGCGTGCAAATTCATCATTCCAAGGATCTGGTGCATTGGCGGCCTTTGACGCGTCCGCTAAGCCGCGTGTCTCAATTGGATCTGCTCGGAGCGCCAAGCTCTGGAGGAATCTGGGCGCCGGCGCTCACTTATGATCAAGGAACGTATTATTTAATGATTACGGACGTAAAAAGCCGTAAGGGCGTATTTAAGGATCTTCATAATTATTTGTTGACGGCTACAGATATTACGGGCCCTTGGTCAGAGCCGATATATTTAAATAGCAGCGGATTTGATCCGTATTTATTCCACGATGATGACGGGCGGAAGTGGCTGCTGAATATGAAATGGGATTTTCGCAAGGGAAAGGATCGGTTTGCCGGCGTAGTCATGCAGGAGTATTCGCCTGAAGAAGGGCGCCTTGTCGGCCCGGTTCAGACCATAGCGACAGGTACGGATATCGGCGTCAGCGAGGGGCCGAATATGTTCAAACGGGACGGCTGGTACTATCTTCTGCTCGCCGAAGGAGGAACAGGTTGGAACCACGCAGCGACCCTGGGTCGTTCCCGCCGTATCGAAGGGCCTTACGAGTATGACCCGGAATACCCGCTTATCACAACGGTGAACGATCCGGATTATCCGCTGCAAAAGGCTGGGCACGCCGCGATTGTCGAGACGCAAAACGGAGAATGGTATATGTCCTTCATTTGCGCACGCACTCTGCCGGGACGCAGGCTGTGCCCGCTTGGCCGGGAGACGGGCATGCAGAAGCTGGAATGGACGGAGGACGGCTGGCTGCGGATCGCCGGAGGCGGACGTTTGCCGCAGCTCGAGGTAGAGCTCCCCGATCTTCCGCTTCATCCTTTCCCGTCGTTTCCCGAGACGGATCATTTTGAGGCATCTGAGCTCGGTATTCAGTATCATACACTCCGAGTTCCGGCGGACGAAGAATGGCTTAGTCTCACAGAGCGTCCGGGATATTTGCGGCTTCGCGGCCGCGAATCGCTGTATTCCTGGTTCAGGCAGAGTATGGTGGCAAGAAGGCTGGAGCATTTCGTATGCGAGGTGGAGACCTGCGTCGAGTTCGAGCCGGAGCATTTCAATCAGATGGCTGGATTAACCTTATATTACGATGACCGCGACCATTTTTATTTGCGGGTCAGTCATGATGAAGCGATTGGCAAGCATGTGGCGCTGACATTATCAGATCAAGGCAATTATGATGAGCCGGAAGGCGCTGTCGTATCGGCGGAGGGCTGGAATCGGGTATATTTGAGAGCGAATATCGAATATGATGCGATTCAGTTCAGTTGTTCCCCGGATGGCATAAATTGGTTCCATGTCGGCAGTCCGCAGGATCTGGGGCAATTGGCTGATGAATATGAGGGCAAGCTTGGGTTCACGGGTACCTTTATCGGATTATGTGCTCAGGATTTGTCGGGAACGCAGCGGCATGCAGACTTCGATTACTTGCGCTATACGGGCAGGGAGTAGTCCGCCAAGGGCAAGTGGTTATGGATAAACAAGGCTAGCATGAAATCAAAATCCAGGTTAGGGAGATGAGATGGATATGAGTATGCCTTATGATGTGCCAGAACAGAAAAAGATTAGACTGATCATAAACACCGATACCAAATGTGAAGCTGATGACCAGTATGCCATCGTGCATGCGGTGCTGACGCCGAGATTTAAAATCAAAGGAATCATTGGCGCCCACTTCGGCACCCGCAGAGAGACGACGATGGAGGAATCTTATGCAGAAATTCGTCATGTGCTGAGTCTTATGGGATTGCAAGACCAGTTCGAGGTATATAAAGGAGCCCCGGTAAAAATTCCGGACACAAGCACGTCTGTACCTTCCGAGGGGGCGGAGATCATTATTCGCGAGGCGATGAAAGAGAATGAGCCGCCGTTATATGTCATTTTCCTCGGCCCTTTAACGGATTTGGCTTCGGCTTATTTGATGGAGCCGGCTATCGCTGGCCGTCTTACCGCGATTTGGATTGGCGGCGGCGCCTATCCCGAAGGAAGCCGGGAGTTCAACCTTAGCAACGATATCGATGCCGCTAACGTTGTGCTTCAATCCCCCATTCCGCTCTGGCAGGTGCCCAAAAACGTCTATGACATGGTGCGTGTCGGCCTGGCCGAGCTTGCGGTAAGAGTGAGGCCGCAGGGGGAGATCGGCAGATACTTGTACGAGCAGTTAATTCAGCACAACATGGATCACGGACATCAGGCGCATTGGCCAAAAGGCGAAATGTGGGTGCTGGGCGATTCTCCCGCGGTTGCGCTTCTGCTGGATGAGCATATGTTCGAGTACGATAACGTTGCTGCACCAAGGATCGATTCGCAGATGAGATATGTCCCCGGTCAAGAGGGGCGAACGATTCGCGTATATCGCAGCATCGATGCCCGGTTTACATTGGAGGATTTCTACGCCAAGCTGGCTTTATTTGCATTATCCGAGTCCGACAAAAAATAGGATGCTAAAGTAAAAAGCTGCCCCAAGTCTATACCAACTCTATAGACGAGGAGCAGCTTTTTCGTGTTAAAACAGCTCTACGGTTTGCCTGCTACGACTCCTAGAGGAAGCATAAATGGCATCAAGTAAGCCCATGGAATAGGCAGTTTCCTGCAGCGGGACGTAGCTGCCATCGCCGTAGGCAAGCTTCCGATAGAATTGGTCAATCAGCTTGGCATGGCCTTGCCCCCAATAGGATTTGCCGACGGCTGGCTGTTGATTCGCGCTGGACACATCGCTTTCCAGCCATTGAACATCCCCGCTGCTGACCAGCATAAGCTGGTTATCCATGTAGCGCAGCAAGCCTTTTTCCATATGCAATTCAATAAAAAAGGGACTGTTCTCGGAATGCCCGTTCGTAGCATAGAACATTCCGGCCTTGCCGTCCTTGTAATATAAAGTAGCTTCGGCGGTATCCTCGACCTCAATGATGCCCTGCAATATCCGCGTGTCGATATTTCCTTGAACCGCCTCAATCTCGCCTCCGAGATAGTAAAGCAAATCCAACATATGCACGGCTTGATTGATCAAGAGGCCGCCGCCTTCGGTTGCCCATTTGCCGCGCCAGGAGTCGGACTGGTAGTAGTCCGCCGTTCGCCTCCAGGTCAGGAATCCTTTAATGCCGAGCATTCGTCCAAGCGTTCCCTCCGCAATCAGCTCCTTCGCTTTCTCGATGGACGGGTTTAATCGATTTTGCAAAATCGCGCAGCAGGCCACGCCGGAAGCCGTCACTGCATCCGCTACCTTGCGTGCTTCAGCGACGTTCATGGCGACGGGCTTTTCCAGCACGATATGCTTTCCGGCCTCGGCGGCCTGAATGGCCATTTCTGCATGCAAATGATGCGGGGTGCATATATGCAGGCTGTGAACCGCCGGATCGGACAAGACCTGCTTGAAATCGGTGTATACCCGCCGCTCCTCCTTGCCAGCCAGCGTCTCGGCGCGCTCCTTCACAATATCGCATGCGCCGAACAGCTCGGAGGCCTCCGATTGCCTGACCGCTGCGGCATGAAGAGGGCCGATGGCTCCGCAGCCGACAATGACGGCATTTAGCCGGCTCATCTTAGGAGAACCCGAACTTTTGCAAATTGTTATAGCTGATGTTCAAGCTATCGAACGCGTCCGTCGGCCCGTCATCCCGCTCGATTAAATACCACTTGACTCCTGCCTCCTCGCAAGCCTGCAGAATTTCCGGCCAATGGAGATTGCCCTCCATAATTTCGGTCATGATCTGCTGTGAATCGATGATCGTCAGATCCTTCAGGTGGATGGCCTCAATTCTGTTCTTCAGCCTGCGGATCCAGGCGCTGGGATCGCCGCCGCCTACCTGTACCCAGTAAGTGTCCAGCGTAAACAGGAAGTTCTCTGGACTTGTCTGTTCAATGAGCATATCCATGCCGAGCTTCCCGTTGTAGCTTTGAAATTCCCAATGATGGTTATGATAGCTGAACTTTAGCCCGTTTTGCGCCAATTCATCGGCGATCGCCGAGAATTTCTTGGCGAAGGCGATGTAGCCCTCGGCGCTATGATACTCGGCAGGCAGTCCGCCCAGCCCCGCCAGCCCGCAGCCCAGCATATGATGATCGCGGATGACGCCATCCAGATCGTTGATAAATCGGTCATAAGGGATATGGGTGACCACAACTTTCAAACCATGGCCGCGGGCGATTGCCGCCAGCTCATCGACAGGAATATGCCAAATCGCGGATAGCTGAATCGTCGTATAGCCCATTTCTTTTATTTTCCGCAGCGTTTCATCAAATTCCTTTGCCGTTCCGGCAAAATTCCGAACCGTATATAATTGCGCGCCTAAAATTTTCTTCATTCACGAAACCTCCTTTTATGTGCTGCCTTCAGTTTCTATCCCGACTAATGCGTTCCCGACACATCGACGACCTTTTGGACGACGTTCTTTTTCACCGTGGAGCTCTTGATCTTCTCCTGCAGCAGCTCATAGAAATGCTCGTGATCAAAGCGATCAAGCTCTGCCCAGTCATCCGTCCAGGTTGAATAATGGATCGCATTCGAAATGAGCAGGCCGTGAATGCCCTCCTCCCCTGGTGCCAGCAGCTTTTCACCCTGCAAAATCGTCTTTGCGAAGTTTTTAAAAATGCCGATGTGCTGTTCACCGCCGTCCCCCGAGACGGGAATTTCACAGCGCCAGCATTCCGGCTTTCGGAACGGGTCTACGTTCATCCGATTGTGCTCTCGCTCCGAAATGCGGTTCCGGTCAAACGTGATGCGATTGTTCTCGACGACGATTTTGCCCATAACTCCGGAAATCTCAAGCCGATTCGTGCCTGGTGCCTCGCCCGTTGACGTGATATAGACACCCGTTGCTCCGTTTGGATATTCCAAATAAGCGGTTACGTCATCCTCTACCTCAATATCGTAATATTTGCCGAAGCTGCAGAAGGAGCGGATTCTGCGGGGCATGCCGAGCATCCACTGGAGCAAATCCAGGTTATGCGGGTTTTGGTTAATTAGCGTGCCGCCGCCCTCGCCCTCCCAAGTGGAGCGCCAGGAGCCGGAATCATGATAAGCCTGCGGACGGTACCAGTCCGTAATGATCCAGACGACTCGCTTAAGCTCGCCCAATTCGCCGCTTTGCACGAGTTCTCTCACTTTCTGGTACACGGGATTCGTCCGCTGATTGTACATGATGCCAAAAACCTTGTCGGACTGTTTCGCAGCCGTGTTCATCTCCAGCACCTGCTTTGTGTATACGCCGGCTGGCTTCTCGATGAGCACATGCAGCCCGCAGGTGAAGGCTTCAATCGCAAGCGAAGGATGATCATAATGGGGAACGGCGATTAAGACGGCATCGATCAGACCGCTTTCGTACATTTCTATCGCATGCTCGAATACGGCCACTCCCGGCAGATTATCCTGCGCCCAAGCCCTCCGCTCTGGGCTAGTGTCGCATACTGCGCCAAGCATCATGCCCGGTACCTTATGCTCCTTATGAATTTGCAAACTGTGGGACATGCCCATATTGCCAATGCCGATGATGCCGAGGCGTACATTTTTCATGGAATATCCTCCTCTAAATGTGGTCTAGAATCTCCAGCAACGATGAATGAGCTATTTTGAAGGTGTGTAGCCCGCTTGCGCCAAGCGTATCGGTCAACGGAGCTTGCTCCAGCTCAGCCAAGCCTTGAAAGCTGCCCAGATGCGGCTCCAGCGACAGGAAGCCATCATACCCGCGAGCCTTTAAGCTTCTAAGCACCTCCTTGATCCGCCCGTCGCCCATTCCTGCCGGAACATTGCTTCCGTCCCCCCGAGCATCCTTAATGTGTACATACCGGATATAAGGCTCCAGCAGCTCGAAGGCTGCTGGGTATACCTCACAGCCGCACTGAACAAAGTTGGCTGGATCGAAGGCGCTGGCGAAATGCGTTGACCGGCACGTTTGCATCAGGTCAAGGCAGCGCTCGGGGCTGTCGCCGTAAATATCCTTTTCGTTCTCGTGAAGGATCGTTAAGCCGCTGCCCTCGGCAGCTTCCAGAATAGCGCCGATTCGGTCGATAACCTCGTTCCGGTATAGGGCAGGATCGCTGCCCTCCGGCATATAGAAGCTGAAAATGCGCACAAATGGACTATTCAATGTGTTAGCGATTTCAAAAATCCTTTTGGCCATATCCAGATGAGGCCCAAAGTCATCCAAAATATTTATTTTGCCGATGGGAGAGCCGATGGAGGATACTTTAATGCCGTAATGATGGAGCGTGTTTTTCACCTCTGCAACTTCCTCTCCCGACAGAACGGAAATATTCTTTCCGTTCACTCCCCTGATTTCGATAAACTCGATGCCAAGTGAATTTAATCCTCGTAATTGTGTTCGAAAATCCGCATCGATTTCATCGGCAAAGCCTGAAATATAAAACTTGGCCATCCGTGGATCACCTCTTCTATGGATATTTCCTCTTGAATTTATCATTAATATTTTCAAAGTTCTTCCCGGAAATTGTTTGAAACTATGCTAATCTTGCTATATGTTTAGGGTGAGGTGATTTCGATGGCAGCAGGTCAGCAACCAAAATTTCATTATGCGGCTGCAGATAACTCATTTTTTTATCATCATGCTAGAGATGAGCAGCCCAATCCGCTAGACTATAAGCTCCATTATGAGAAGGGCTATGAAATTTTTATGTTCATCAACGGCGCAGGGAGCTTTACGATTGAGGGCAGCAAATACGACTTGGAGCCATACTCCATCCTGATGATGAATTCCAATGAGCTCCATGTCGTTAATATCGCTGAAAATCGGCCGTATGAGCGGATCGTTTTAAGCATGGATGCCAATTTTCTGCCTCCCTTTATGGCTGGCGGCATCGACTTCTTCCGTACGATCAAATTCCGCAAGCTCGGAGAAGATAATCAGTTAAGCGCAGAGATCGTTAGAGCAAGCGGACTGCTTGAATTATTCGATAAGCTGCGGAAGGCCTTGGAGCAGAGGAACCCCGAGCATGAGATGGTCGCGAAATGCATCATCGTGCAGATTTTATCGGCAATCAATGATCTGGCTAAAGCAGATTTGCCAAGCAGCAGCAAGCTGGGGGATGGCAAGGTCAGGGCTGTGTTGGAATATATTAATGCGAATTTGGAGGAGCAGCTTACGCTGGATGCGCTTTCGGAGAGATTTTTCGTCACGAAATATCATTTATGCCGTATTTTCAAGGAAACGACCGGATTTACGATCAATCAATATATCACTTATAAAAGAATTCATTTGGCTGATCAACTGATGATACAGGGCTTTACGCCCACCCAGGCTTGTTTCATGTCCGGGTTCAACGGTTATTCAAGCTTCTTCAAGGCCTATCGCAAGCTGACCGGAGGGACGCCGAGGAGCGGGAAGCCGCAATGATTAACACGGCCAAACTAAAGAAACTGCACATTGGCCTTAAAAAACTGCATTCCGGCTGTGAAGCATCATGTTAAAGTGGACTTAACAGGGTTTGGCTGTATCCATTTCCTGAAATTGTACGTCGAAATAAAATGGTAATTGTCGTTATTGTGGCATGTCGAAAGAACTCGTTGTTGTATAATGAAAGTGTGTTTTAGCAACCTCTTAGCCCGTGCAGAAGGAGGAAGATAGCAATGAACATTAGGGTGTTGTTGGCCGATGATGAACCGGTTATTTTGCGGGGATTGAAGAAGTTGATTTCATGGGAAGAGCTTGGGCTGACGATTGTTGGGGAGGCTAATGACGGAAACGAGCTGAGACAGCTCATTCAGACATGTGATCCAGATTTAATCATTAGCGATATTAGTATGCCTGGCTGCAGCGGCATCGATATCATTCGGGAAGTCCACGAAAAGAACCTGCAGGTCAAAGTGGTGTTTATTAGCGCCTATCAGGAATTTGCATATGCAAAACAGGCGATTCAATACGGGGCGCTCGAATATTTGGTCAAGCCGGTGATTAAGGCTCATTTGGAAGAAGTCGTAACAAAAGCAGCAGCGCTAATCCGTGAGGAGACAGAGGGTGAGCGGGCAAAGGAAATGCTCGATCATTATGAACGAAAGAATCGCACGGTAACGATCGAAGAACTGCTCGATAGCTTGACAGATGGCAATCGGAAAGCCGCCGCCGAGTTGATCCATTTGGGGGCTATCGCCATAAGTCGGTATACCACGGTATGCCTGTTGGAGACGGATGCGGATCTGAGCGGGACTTCGCGTTGGGAGGAACGGGAGCGCAAGCTGGTTCATTTCGCACTGAACAATATTATTAAGGAAACGATAGAAACTGCTGGAAATGCAATTATGTTTCATAAAGAAGGTCAATTTGGCATTCTGGTTCAGCACGAAACGCCGAGGGAGCCGATTCAGCTTGCGAAGGATCTGCATGAGAAGATCAATAGCTATTTGAAGCTGAAGGTATCCATCGGAATCGGCAGTGCGGTCTCCGACACCGAAGAAGCAGAGTATTCGTACCACACCGCATTGAAAGCGCTTAGAAGAAGGTATTTCGTCGGATTGAACCGGGTTATTGAAAATGATAGCCGGGATTCCGAAGCCTCTGAGTCCCCTGAATCTCCTGGCTACACCTTAATCGAGCTGCAAACGTCTTTGGTCAAGGCTTTGACCTCGCAGCAGAGAGAGCAGATTCCCGAGATAACGCAGCAATTGCTCAGCTTGATTAAGCAGCAAGCCGGCGGCAGCAAGAACGTGGCGGTTTCAAATGTTTATAACACGATTCTGGTGCTGGAACAGGAGATGTCCCATATCGGGATTTCGATAGATCGAATTCATCAGGAGCCTTCCTCGCTGCTTGATCGGCTATCTGGCTATTGCACATATGAGGGCGTGGAAAGGGAAGTCGAAGCCATCGTGCAGCAGATTTATGAGCAAATCGCCCATAAATTGACGAATAAGGAAGCCGTACAGCTAGGAGAGATCAAAGCTTATATCGAGGAGCATTACACGGAGAACATTACGCTGGACTCCATGGCCTCGCTGATCTATATGAACCCTTACTATTTCAGCAGCTTCTTCAAGAAGCATACAGGGCAGAATTTCAAGCAGTACTTGACGGAGGTACGCATGAAGCATGCGGTTCGCCTGCTGCTTGAGACCGATATGATGATTTACGAAATCTCCGACCGCGTAGGGTATAACAATGCCAGACATTTCAGCGACATGTTCAAGAAGATGTACGGCAAGCTGCCGCAGGAGTACAAGCAATCCGCTAAAGTCGAATAGGAGAACTGCGTATGCGCTTATGGGGCCGCAAGTTTACTAGTATATTTGTTAAATTTTCAGCGTCCTTTATTCTAGTTGGGCTTATTCCGCTGTTTGCCCTCAGCTTATTTTCGGTGAACATATTCACCGGATATGTAGAGCGGTATACGACCGGAAATTTGCAGCAAATGGTACTGTATATGAGCTACAATCTGAATTCGGCATTTAACCAATACAACGAAGTTTCCAAGCTGATGTATACCGGAAGGTATGAAGGGTACGTCGAGAGCTCGAGTCAAAACCAAGCTTACAATGTAAACGAACTGGAGCAAATCAACAGCATTCCGGTCGATTCTTTTTTGAAGACAGTGCTGTATAGCGATTCTTATATTAGCAGTGTTTTTTTTGTCCGCGAGAGCGATGGAAAGCTCTATTATCAAGAGAAGGAGAACAAGGGGCTGACCGCGGAGCTGCTTCCATATGAAGAATGGCGCCGGCAAATGAGCGGCACTCCTTCAAAGTTGGCGATATTTCCTACGCATTCCGATGGCTACTTTCCGACCTCTGATCGAAAGGTATTTACAATTGGCCGTAATTTAATCGATATTTCCGGCCGCGTTACGGCCGAACCAAAGGTTGTAGGCACTTTGTTCCTCGATGTAGATACAGTTATTTTTGATCAGTTCCTCAAAGAGCTGAATTTAGGAGAGAATGACGAACTATATTTGCTGGATGGGGAAGGCAATGTATATTTCAGCAATAAAGAGCTTTCTTCTGCGGATGGAAGACGGCTAGTATCCGGGTCGGATCAAGGGATGATGGTGATGTCGGAGCCCATCCCGTTTCTCGACGGCAGCTTGACGGCCCGCATTCATCGTGAATCGCTGTTTGAGCAGCTGTTTTCCGTGCGCATGACGATCTTTATCGCGATTGCTCTGTGCTCCATAGCCCTCATTATTATGGGAACCTGGTTCTCCAGGCGGCTGTCGGCTCCGATCCTTACTATGATGAGGCAAATGAGCAAGGTTGAGTCCGGAAATCTGAATACCCAGGTCGAAATTCAGAGCAATGACGAATTTGGCAGGCTCAGCTATAGCTTTAATCGAATGGTCGAGCGCCTGAAGGCGTATATCGATGAGGCTTACGTCGCCCAGATCAAGCAGAAGCAGACGGAACTGAACGCGCTAAAGAGCCAAATTCGTCCGCATTACCTGTACAATACGCTTGAAGTCATCCGAATGAATGCGGTAGACAAGGATCAGGATGAGGTGGCGGATATGATCCTGTCCCTTTCCAATCAATTGAAGTACGTCATCGATTACGGGGAAGAGAAGGTTAGCCTTCATAGCGAGCTGGAGCACTTGAAGGACTACTTCTATATTATTTCGGTTCGGTACGACAAGCGCTTTGAGCTTCATTGCAGCATAGAGCCGGAGGTGGAATTGAACTGGCAAATCCTAAAGCTGTCCCTTCAGCCTCTCGTGGAGAATGCCATCCAGCATGGCCTTAAGCAGAAAGGCAAAGGAACGGTAGGGCTGACGGTGGAGAAGCGAGATCAGACGCTTATCGTCACCGTGTATGACGATGGAATCGGGATGGATCAGAGTAAATTGGACAGCATCTACAAGGCGTTAAATGATCCCGAAGCACCGGGGAAAAACGTCGGTTTGAAAAATGTGCACGAACGGATCAAATCAGTATTCGGCGAGCAATACGGCCTGACGATTAACAGTAGGGAGCATGTCGGCACGTCTGTGCTGCTCACTTTTCCGATTACCGAGGACACAGCCTAACGCCCTTGGCGAACGGGAGCATAAGCCTCCCGTTCGCTTTTATTTTCTCATCTTAAAATTGCGCATATGGCGCTTAAAAAAGTTCATTCTAATCCGAAAATGGGGATGCTATGCTGTTATCAAGGGAAACGCTTACAGATGATGCGCACATCAGTTACCCGTTTCCGTTTAGAGGAAAAAAGGGGAGGTTATCTCAAACTATGTTTAGAAAAACATTACTGAAACTATCCGTACTATTATTGGTGGCAACGACGATACTGACCGCTTGCGGCGGCAACAATGCAGGCGGCAATACTGCTAACACGCCGGAAAATGGCGCTGCCGATAGTGCTAAGAAAGAGGTTGCATTTACGATTGGGTATGCTTCCGGCGACCCGGCGACGAAAAAAGCGATTGCCGATACGGTCAAAAAGTTTATGGAAGTGAACCCTCATATCAAAATAAAAGATTTGAGTGAAACGACGTCGTCTGCTTACCTGGATTGGCTGAAGACCAAAGATGCCGTAGGCGAATTTCCGGATTTGGTAGAAATGCGGGATACGGAAGTGTTCGCAGATGCAGGAAAAATCGTGGAGCTGCCTGCGGATTTGCTCGAATTGTTCGAAGCGCCTCCTGAAGTGGATGGGAAGGTGTGGAACGCACCGATGCAGGTTAATGCACCGCAAGGAATCATCTATAGCAAGAAAGCTTATGCCGATGTCGGAGTCACTGAACTGCCAAAAACCTATGACGAGTTTATCGAAATCCAGGAAAAGCTGAAAGCGACCGGAATTTCTCCGATTGTCGTAGGCGGCAAAGATATTTTCCATATGGGCTTCTGGGTCAATAAGTTCCTTATAGACGCTGTATACGCTGAAGATCCGGATTGGAACTCTAAGCGTACGGCGCAGCAGGCTAGCTTCACCGAGGACAAAGTAGTTCAAGCTATGACGGATTTTAAAGATCTGTTCCAAAAGTACGTTGACAAAGGCTGGTTGAGCACGGGAGATAACCAGACAGCTTCGATCCTCGTTAGCGGCAAGGCGGCGCAGCTGTTCTCCGGAACCTGGATGTTTACGCAAATTGCAGAGGCGGATCCTAATTTTGAATTCGGGTTCTACGCTATTCCTGACCGTGAAGGCAAAGTCAATGTGATTGGGCTGCCATCTCCAGCTGGCTGGTCGATTTCGACGGAAGCATCCAGTGATGCGGACAAAGTTGAAGCGATCAAGGAATTCATCCGTTTCTTCTTTGAGCCGGAGAATTACTCAAACTATTTGGCAAGCATTAACGCTATTCCCTCAACTAAAGCAGAAGTGACTTATGAGACAAGCGAGCAAATGCAGGTTGCGCTCGATCTGATTGCTGATCCGACTGTAAATAAATCCTTGGCAATCAACAATTGGTGGGGCGACAATTTAATACCGCCGCAATTCCGTAACTGGTACTATAAGCTGCTGCAGGAGCTTGTTGTCAAGGACGGAGACGTTGCGGACTACATGAAGCAAGCAGATACGGAATATGACAATCAAGTGAAAGCGAACGCTATGTAAAACAAATATGCTGAGGAGCGGAACCTCTTCGGGGGTTCCCTCTCTTCATAGGAGTATCGAGGGAGGGAGAGGAACTATGGCTACACCTAAAGTAACTGCAGAGGCATCGTTTGCTGCCATTAAAAAAAAGAAAAAGTGGCAGCCCTACGCATTATATTTCATCCTGCCATCATTTATATTGTACACCCTCTTCGTGATTGTTCCGACGCTAGGAAGTGTATATTACAGCTTCACCTCTTGGGATGGCATCAGCTCTGATGTTCGATTTATCGGACTAGCCAATTTCGTGGAAATTTGGAACAGTCCCAGGGTTCACAATGCATTAAAAAATACAATGGTATTAACGATCAGTCTCGTTATTCTTGAAAATATCGTCGCCATTCTCTTGGCGGTGCTCGTCGACAAAGTACGTTGGCTGAGCAAAATATTCAGAAGCATATTTTATTTTCCGACCCTGCTGAGCGGCATCGTCATGGGGTTCGTCTGGGCCATGATGCTCAACTACAACTTCGGTGTCGTCAATCAATTGTTGGATAAGCTTGGATTAGGCGCATTTGCTGTAGACTGGCTGGGCGATCCCAAATATGCCATGCTGGCCGTCATATTGTCTACCGTATGGAAGGGCGCAGGCTACTATATGATTATTTATCTCGCAGGGCTGCAGGGAATACCGCAAGAACTCAATGAAGCGGCAAGCATCGATGGAGCCAATGGCTGGCAGCAATTCCGGCATATCACCTTCCCGCTCCTGGCCGGATCGGTTACAGTATGTATGGTTCTAGCCATGATTAGCGCGCTGAAGATATTCGACCAAATCGCGGTTATGACCGATGGCGGTCCTGGTTTTGAGACCGAAACATTGACGTATCTCATCTATAAAGTAGGCTTCGGCGAATTGCGGCAAGGATTCGGCACCGCACTGGCGCTGGTATTGTTCTTCATCATATTGATCATTACCGTGTTCCAGGTGAAAGTCCTCCAGAAGAGGGAGGTTGAAATGTAAAATGACACTGAAAACACGAAAAACACTCATAAATCTCAGCATATTTCTGATTACGCTTATTATAGCCGTCATTTTCTTCTTTCCGATCTTCTTTAACATTATGTCGGCCTTTAAGAGTAATGCTGAAATTATGCGCGATGCGATCTCTTTTCCGAAGTCGTTATACTTGGACAGCTTCAAATACTTGCTGACGGAAACGAACTATCCCTTAGCCATCGTAAACAGCTTGATTCTGACCGTCGTTTCCATCCTGTTCCAGGTGCTCATTATTCCTATGGCAGGTTATGCGATCCAACGCAGAAATACGAGATGGACAAAATTTATGTTCGTTTACTTCTTGGCCGGGATGATGATTCCGTTCCAGGCTTATATGATCCCTTTGTTCAAGGAACTTAAAATACTCGGGCTCTATGGCAGTTTGGCAGGCCCAGTCATGATTTATATCGCCGGGGCAGTCGGCTTTGGCAGCCTGCTGTACTCCAGCTTCGTCAAAGGCATTCCGCTTGAAATCGAAGAAGCAGCTGAAATCGACGGCTGCTCCAAAGTAAGGACGTTCTGGATGATCGTATTCCCGCTTCTTGGGCCCGTTACGGCGAGCATGGTTGTGCTGAACGGACTCGGAATATGGAATGACTTCCTCATGCCGATGCTGGTGCTTCCGTCCGGCCAGCCGAAGACGATGGTTGTGGAAATCTATCGTTACATCGGTGAATTTTCTTCCCGCTGGGATATGATTTTTGCGGGGACGACGATGTCGGTTGTGCCAGTGCTCCTTGCGTTTATTTTTCTGCAAAAGTATTTCGTCAAAGGCATTGCCGCAGGGGCAACGAAAGGATAAAGACAAACATAGGATTATCGATTACAAACAGCCGGGGTATTTCTACTCCGGCTGTATTTCTTAAGTAAAATAACTATGAATTACTGGAGGATACAAATGAATAAGACCGTCATATATTCAGCACCTGAAGGAGCTGTTGCCTCGAAGGATTATCGCGTTCGTGTGCGGGCTAAGGATGGAGATTGGCAGGAACTGTTTCTATACGAGGTAAAAGTGGACATGCATCACGTTCGCCAGGCATCGATGGCTTATTTTGACCGCGAAGGCATCGTTGAAGTCGAAGTCGAATGCTTATTTGCCGACATACGTTCCGTGGTCATCCGCCCGCTCTCTGCACAAATAAAGGCAGACCCCAAGGGCGGGATCATCCGTTTTGTGGTCGATCGTTCCGTGAAATTATCGGTGGAGATCAATGGCGAGCGGTTCCGCAACCTGCATCTTTTTGCCGGAGAACCGGAACAGGATGCTCCCCAGCCGGACGATCCCGGCGTAGTCGTAATAGAGCGGCCGGGAAAAACGGCCATTCACCGTGCCGCGGATATTTTGAGACTGCTTAAGACGCCGCTAGACAGCTCGGGACAGGAGCCTGACATCCTATATTTTGCCCCGGGGCTGCATTATATCGAAGAGACGATACTGCGGATTCCTTCGGGGAAAACGGTGTATATTGCAGGCGGTGCCGTCGTTGTAGGCTCATTGGTTTGCGAACATGTACAGGATGTAACCATTAAAGGAAGAGGCGTGCTGTATTTATCGGAGTTTCACAGATACTCCGCTTTCCGCGGCATCCGCATCGGGTTCTCGCGCAATATCGAGGTTGAGGGGTTAATTCTCATAGACCCTCCTCACTACAGTATTTATATCGGGAAGTCGAGTCATATCCGAGTCCGTAATTTTAAATCATTCAGCACAAGGGGCTGGTCGGATGGCATCGACATGATGGCCAGTTCGGATATTGAGATTGACGATGTGTTCCTTCGTACCTCGGATGACTGTATTGCCATCTACGGAACCCGCTGGGACTACAATGGAGGCACAAGCCGCGTAAAGATCCGCAATTCGGTATTATGGGCTGATGTCGCGCACCCGTTAATGATTGGCACACATGGCGATTACAATAAGGACGGGGATACGATCGAAGATATCGTGTTCGAAAATTTGGATATTCTTGAACACCACGAGCCTCAAGAGAACTATTGGGGAGCGATGGCGATTAATGCGGGCGATAAGAATATTGTCCGCAACGTTCTATATGATGATATTCGCGTGGAGCCTTTTGAATTGGGACAATTGATCGATATTCGCGTGGTGCATAATCCCGATTATAACCCTGCGCCGGGCACAGGCATTGAGAATATTACATTTCGCAATGTCTGCTATACAGGGGATAACGTCAAGCCGAACCGGATTTACGGATTCGATCAAGACAGAGTTGTCGATGGAGTGACGTTCATTCGATTACAAATAAACGAGAAGACGATACTTCAGGCCGAGGAGGGGCAATTTCATATCAATGAGCATGCCCGCAATATTAAATTTTTGGGCGAATAATCATTAGAAAAGAGACATAAAGACTTGGATAAACCGTCTTTATGTCTCTTTTTAAATAGATCCTGTTATAGCTTTTCTTATCGCTAAGTAATATATAATTTATTATCTTGCCATCCAGCCGCCGTCTACGCAGAGAACGTGGCCGTTCAAGTAATCGGATGCCGAAGAGGCCAAGAACACTGCTGGGCCTTTCAGATCTTCTGGAGTTCCCCAGCGACCGGCAGGAATCCGATCCGTGATTGATGCGAAGCGGTTCTCGTCTGCACGAATTTGTGCCGTGTTATCTGTCGCCATGTAGCCGGGAGCAATTCCGTTAATCTGCAGCCCGCTATTCGCCCACTCGTTGGCGAATGCTTTGGTTAGCCCGGCTACGCCGTGTTTACTGGCTGTATAGCCCGGTACGTTAATTCCGCCTTGGTAGGAGAGCATGGAGCAAATGTTAATGATTTTGCCGCTTCCTCTTTCCAGCATATGACGGCCTGTGATTTGGGATAGCAGGAATACCGTGTTCAGGTTCAGGTCAATGACATCGAACCAATCCTTCTCACTATGATCTTTGGCTGGCGTTCGGCGAATAATGCCGGCATTGTTGACGAGAATGTCAATGTGGCCCGTAAGTTTAAGCGCTTCATCGAAGGTTTCCTGCAATTTGCTGTGATCGCTTAAGTCGACTTCGATGGCCGAAGCCTTTCTGCCCAAGCTCTCAATTTTCTTTACGGTCTCCTCGCTAGAGCTAACGGAGACGCAAACCACGTCTGCCCCTGCCTCGGCAAAGCCGATGGCGATGCCTTGTCCCAATCCGCCGGTAGTTCCTGTTACTAGAGCCGTTTTACCTGTTAAATCGAACAATTTCATGGGTTGGACTCTCCTTTTATCAAATTAGAAATTCTGATCGGTGCCGCACTCAATCGTGACTCCAGCGTTACTGTATTGTTGGGCGACTTCAGCTGGTAATCCACTATCGGTAATAATGCAGGTCAGCTCGCTAAGGGAAGCAAACGTCCGCAGTGCGGTTTGTCCGAATTTATGATGGTTAATAACGGCGATGACTTCACGGGCCGTCTCGATCAAGGCCCGCTTGAAGTCAATGAGATCTCCCGTATAAATTGATAGACCATGGTCGGGATGAATGCCTGTCGCCGAAATAAATGCTTTCTGAATGTTCAATTGTTGTATATATGAGGTGGCTTCCGGCCCGGCCAGCATGTTACGAACCCGATAGCCGCCGGGAACGACGAGACGTATGTTGTCCTTTGCGGCCAGTTCGCTGATGATGTACACGTCATTAGTAATGACGGTTAAAGGATCGTTACTGAGGCGGCGGGCGATTTCCAATGTAGTGCTTCCACCGTCTAGTGCTATGATGTCATTTGGCTCGATATGCTGCAGGGCTCTGTTTGCTATGTCGGTCTTCTCGTCCGCATGCTTCGTTAGAGGCTCCCTAGACGGGAGTATCCCGAATTGATCGCTTTGCGCAAGTATGGCACCGCCGTGAACGCGGACGATTAATCCCTGCTCCTCAAGCCGGGTCAAATCTTCACGAATCGTCTTGCCGGTAACGCCCAGCTTGTCGCTTAACTCCGCCACCGTAACCTCTTTGTTCGTCAGCAGAACCTCCATGATTTTCTCATGCCGTCTAATCGGACTCATACCATCTCAACTCTTCCGTAAATATTTATCTCTCTATCTTAAATCCTTCATGGCTACGGCGTCCATATCACTGTAGATTTTGTTATCGCCAGCCATGCCCCAGATAAACGTATAATTGCTTGTTCCCACACCGCTATGAATGGACCAGCTAGGCGAGATGACCGCCTCTTCGTTTCTCATCACGATATGGCGGGTTTCCGTCGGCTCGCCCATCAGATGGATAACGACCGAATCTTCAGGAAGGTCAAAGTACATATAAGCTTCCATCCGGCGCGGGTGAACGTGCGCTGGCATCGTATTCCACATGTTGCCTGTTTTAAGCTGTGTCATACCCATAACCAGCTGAGAGCTCTGAATGCCATCCGCATGGATAAAACGATGGATCGTGCGGTCGTTGGAATTTTGAATCGAGCCAAGTGCACTGGAATCTGCTTCGCCAAGCGTAGTCTTCGCTGTAGGGAACTCTTTGTGGGCTGGTACCGAGTTCAGATAGAATTTGGCTGGCTTGTCAGCATCCTTGCTTCTGAAAATAACCTCTTTGGAGCCCATTCCTACATACAAGCAGTCTTTTGTGTTCAGATCGTATTCCGTGCCATCTACGATAATGGTACCAGGGCCGCCTACGTTGATTGCTCCAATCTCTCGGCGCTCCAGGAAGAAGGATACGCCAAGCTCCTTCAGATCTGTTTCCAGCTTGACGTCTTGTTTCACGGGATAAGCACCGCCGATGATCAAGCGATCCTCGTGAGTCAAAACCAGCTCCAATTTGTCGGCCGTAAATAAAGTTGGAATATGAAATTCCTGACGAAGCCGATCCGTGTCGAATTGTTTTACTTCATTTGGGTGAGATGCATAACGTCTTTCCATTGTAAAAAAGCCTCCTCGTATAGTTCATTTAGGTTTAATATGTTCATATAGGTTCATATTAATCTGTTTATGTTTAATTTGCAAGCGATTTAATTATTTTGTTTTAGAAGGGAGAAGGACAGGACAAGATCTTAAAAATCTGCTGCAAAAACTTTAAAAGTCTGTGCTCGACAAGGAAAGCAAGATGTTATAATAATTAGATTAGGATGAAGCTTAGAGATCAATTTGGCATCGAGAGGAGAATTAATCATGTGTTCATATCGGAAAAGAATGAACGAAATCGTACGAAGTGTGGCGGTGAAAGCCTGGAACCAGCCATTGTTAACTAGCGGTTTATGGTTCCATGGCGATATTCGGGATAATTATTATTACGCATCCTACTTATTCGCAGCTGCTGTTAGTACTGCAGAGGCGCCATTGTTTGACCGTCTAGAGGCTAAACGGTTGGCTGAGGAAGTGCTGTGCCGGGTGCTCCAATGGCAGGAGACGAGCTCGGACAGCCCGATGTATGGGCATTGGCCGCTCAACCTGCATCCGGTTCCAGAGGAAGCTGCGCCCCATGAGCTGCCCGTAGAACTGATGGGGAGTCTGATGGTTTATTTTTATCATAACTACGCCGAGCATATGAGCAGCGAGTTGGCGGAGAGCTTTGAAACAGCATTAAGAAATGTATATGAGAGCAATTTCTATCGCAAGCCGCTTGTGCATTACGGTCATCATGAAGCAAAATTCACCGCGGCTAAGCTGATTTTTGGTCAAAGATATAACGATCAGGCTCTAGTCGAAGACGGGAGAAATTGCCTGCAGCGTACTTTTGAGCTCATTAAGCAGGAGGGGATGGCGGAATACGGTTCGCTGCCGTGGTTCTGGCATTGGGTGCAGGCGTTCACATGCGCCTTCGAGCTAATGGAGGATAAGGGAATTAAGGCGGAGTTAGCGGAAATGCTGGATCATCTATGGGGAGTAAGGGCGAGCTTATATTTAAAAGGCGCCTGGGTCGGCGCCCATTCCCGCGGCTGGCCGCATGACGCGCCAAAGGATGCCAACGTTCTGCATGATTATGTGCAGTTCGGTAATTTCACCCTCCCGGAAGAGATGCCGCGAACGGAATACGCTGGTCTTCTGTTCCGCGAGGCCCCGGAGAGCGCCCTGCGTATTGCGTTGGATCGCAAGCAGCCGTCCGAGGTGTGCAGTTCGATCATTAAAATGGTCGAGGGCGAAAGGCGAGTGTTGCATTCTTATGCTTATATCACCGATCAGTTCGCGGCAGGCGGGTTATGGGAGAGGGTCAAGGAATTCGACAACGAGCAGTTGCGCTGGCTGTTCAGTCTGCCAGTGCGCCATAGCGGGCTGGGCAATCAGCTGTACTTTTTTCACCCGGGAGAAGGATTCGATGAGTCTGGCTGTGATCCCCGCCATCAAAGCGAGTGGACGGAGGTGCTTTATCACCGGAATGTGGTCATGGCGCTCTATCCGCTGCCGGAAACGGTTCGCGACGAAGTGATCGGCGTTATCCCCGAAGGGGAATGGCTGCAGGAGCCAGAGGCATTGTATGGTAAAGTAGAAGACACTTATTTCGCTGTATACTTGAACGGGCCATATGAAATACGCAAGCAGGACGGCTATAGTCTTGTGGTGTGCCGCGGACGCAGGAGCGGGGTTGTAGTTGAAGCCGTTGGCGCTGCGGCGGCAAATGAAATCGGAATCTTTGAACTGGGGAAATTCGCCAGCAAGATGTCCCGAATGAAGCCCCGATTCATGCTGGACAGAGAATTTCAGGTCGATTACACGGGGATGCTAAGCGGTGAAGAGCTTAGTTTGCGTATAAAAAAGGATAGCGCCCCAGAAACGGTGATTGGCGGTCAAGCTGTTTGTTACGATCATTATAGCTCCCAGGTGCTTTAATCAGGATGCCGCGGGCTGAATAATCATTGACGGGGCCGATTCATTTTTATATAATGATTGGTAATCAAATTTGGATATTTAGAACTTTGAAGAGGAATAATAGTTTGGATTCTGCCACTCAGAGAGCCGGTGCTTGGTGCAAGCCGGTTGGAGAATGCAAATGAACTCGCCTCGGAGTTATGATGCAATGGGGCTGCACGGCGCTCAAGCTGTTGCACTCGTCTCGCGAACATCATCGTCTTGCCTGCGTTAAGGGTGTAAAGGGAGCGGAAGGCAAAGCATGCCGGCCGCTAACTAGGGTGGTACCACGGGAATACTCCTCTCGTCCCTAGCGATGATACGCTATGGATCGAGAGGTTTTTTTATATTGAAGGGAGTTTAAGAGCATGAGTAATAACAACCAATCTCACGATGTATACCGCGCTCAGGTGATTGAGCCGAAATGGCAGGCATACTGGGATGAACATCAAACCTTTAAAACCCGGGAAGAACCGGGCAAACCGAAATTCTATGCGCTCGATATGTTTCCGTATCCGTCCGGCGCGGGTCTTCATGTAGGCCATCCCGAAGGCTATACAGCGACGGATATCGTTTCGCGGTACAAGCGGATGCGCGGCTACAACGTGCTTCATCCGATGGGCTGGGATGCATTCGGTCTACCGGCTGAGCAGCATGCCCTTGATACGGGTGAGCATCCTCGCGATATTACAGTCAAGAATATTAACAACTTCCGGCGTCAGATTAAATCGCTTGGCTTTTCGTACGATTGGGATCGGGAAATCAGCACAACGGATCCGGAATATTATAAATGGACACAATGGATTTTTATTCAGCTCTATAAGAAGGGGCTGGCTTATGTTGCCGAGGTGCCTGTAAACTGGTGTCCGGCTCTAGGAACGGTTCTTGCCAATGAAGAGGTGATCGATGGCAAAAGTGAACGCGGGGATCACCCGGTCATCCGCAAGCCGATGCGGCAGTGGGTATTGAAGATTACGGAATATGCCGAGCGCCTGCTGGAAGACTTGGAGGAGCTGGATTGGTCAGAGAGCATCAAGGATATGCAGCGCAACTGGATCGGCAAGTCCGAGGGAGCGGAGGTCGGATTCCCAATCGAAGGAAGCGATGAGACGCTGACAGTGTTCACGACTCGTCCGGATACATTGTTCGGTGCCAGCTACGCCGTACTCGCGCCAGAACATGAATTGGTGGAGAAAATTACGACGGAAGGCCAGCGTGCCGCGATAGACCAATATCGGGAGCAAGCGGCTCGCAAGAGCGACCTGGAGCGTACGGACTTGGCAAAAGAGAAAACCGGCGTCTTTACGGGAGCGTATGCGATCAACCCGGTTAATGGAGAAAAGCTGCCGATTTGGATCGCGGATTATGTGCTTGCAGGGTATGGAACAGGCGCAATTATGGCCGTTCCGGGACACGATGAGCGAGATTATGAGTTCGCGAAGCAGTTCGGCCTATCGATCATCGAGGTCGTAGAAGGCGGCAATCTTGCAGAAGGAGCATATACAGGAGATGGCGCGCACGTCAACTCTGATTTCCTGAATGGCCTCCGCAACGAAGAAGCGATTAAGAAGATGATTGCTTGGCTTGAAGAGAACGGTAAGGGCAGCGGGAAAGTAAGCTACCGCCTGCGCGATTGGCTGTTCAGCCGTCAGCGGTATTGGGGAGAGCCGATCCCGATCCTGCATTTGGAGGACGGAACGATGAAGCCGGTACCGGAAGATCAGCTGCCGGTGCTTCTGCCGGAGGTCGATCATATCGAGCCTTCCGGCACGGGAGAATCACCGCTGGCTAACGTGACGGAATGGGTGAATACGACGGATCCCGAGACGGGCCTCCCGGCTCGACGCGAGACGAATACGATGCCGCAATGGGCGGGGAGCTGCTGGTACTACTTGCGGTACATCGATCCTCATAATGATAAGGAGCTCTGCTCAAAAGAAAAGGAGCAGGAGTGGATGCCGGTCGATCTGTACATCGGCGGAGCTGAGCATGCGGTGCTTCACTTGCTGTACGCTCGCTTCTGGCATAAGGTGTTGTACGATTTAGGCGTTGTGTCTACGAAAGAACCGTTCCAGAAGCTTGTCAACCAGGGGATGATTCTGGGAACGAATAACGAGAAAATGAGCAAGTCCCGTGGTAACGTCATTAATCCCGACGTCATCGTGAACGAGTATGGTGCGGATACGCTGCGCGTATATGAAATGTTTATGGGTCCGCTCGAAGCAACCAAACCATGGAATACAAGCGGAGTAGAAGGCACGCATCGATTCTTGTCCCGCATTTGGCGCTTGTTCATCGCCGAGGACGGAAGCTTGAATGCCAAAATCAACGATGGCGCAGGCTCGGATGAATTCAAACGCACCTGGCATAAGACGATCAAAAAAGTGACGGAAGATTTCGAGGCATTGCGCTTTAATACAGCGATCAGCCAGCTGATGATCTTCGTGAATGATGCTTATAAAACCGATTGTTTACCGAAAGCGGCTGCAGCCAATTTCGTGCAGCTGCTGTCCCCGCTGGCGCCGCATTTAGCGGAAGAGCTGTGGGAGCGTCTAGGTCATAACGAGAGCGTTACCTACGAGCCATGGCCAACTTATGACGAGGCTTGGATCGTTGAAGCTGAAGTGGAAATCGTCGTGCAGGTGAACGGCAAAATTGTGGATCGAACCAAAGTTGCCAAGGATCTTGACCAGGCGGCGCTGCAGGAGCACAGCATGGCACTGCCAAATGTGCAGCAGGCGATCGAAGGCAAAACGGTTCGTAAAGTAATTGCCGTTCCAGGGAAACTCGTAAACATTGTCGTAGGTTAAATTTTCGATCAAAACTCGGTATTTTGCTCTGTGGTGCCGGTTGCCTCAGGGGCGGCCGATTCGAACAGGACGGTCAGCCTCTCCAAGTCAGCCTCGTGCTTGCGCTGCGTAGCTTCGATTAGGCTTGGAAACACGCCCTGGAGCCGCTCTTCAAGAATAGCCAGCCCTTCGGCGGTCACTCCGCCGGGAACGGCTACTCGGCGCTGCAATTGTTCAGGAGTCAGGCCGCCCTCCGTTAGGAGCCTGCCTGTACCAAGCAGCATTTCAGCGCTAAGAATTAGAGCCTCCGGCATGCTGATGCCGGTCATCTGTGCTGCTGCTCTGGCCCATTGCTGGACGATGAAGGAGATGAAGGCGGGTCCGCAGCTCGAAATGTCAGAGGCGATTCTCGTCTCTGACTCCTTCATTGGAATCGGTCTGCTGATCGAGGACATGAGCTGTTCCAACAATAGCCGGTCTTCAGGCTGGACTCGCTCCCCATAAATGCAGAGCGAGGCTCCGCTATGTACGGTATGGGTAACGCTAGGAATGATCTTGGCGATTTTGGATGGGACTTGATTTTCCAGCATTGAGATAAGCACAGGGCTTGTAATGGATATGACCAGTTGCGACTCAAGGAGTACGCTGCGAATTTCCGCGATGACCTCCGGGAAGTGATGTGGCTTGACGCAAATAAATACGATATCGCTCCCTTGAGCAGCATCGGCATTGTTTGCTGAGACGTGAATGCCGGGATACCGCAATGCCAGCAGCTCGATTTTATCCTTGCTGCGGTTGCTCAGGTACAAGTTATGCGGATACAGTGCACCGGAACGCAGAAATGCTTCGATAAGCAGGCTTCCCATGGACCCCGTTCCGATGAATGCGACTTTCATCCTGATTCCCCCTTTCGTGCCTAAGCACAAAAATATTCGTCGTTTAAATATGTATGCATCTTGATTGGATCTTCATGACTTTTTGGACAGATTCTTTTGAGATTGGAGCGATGGAATTGAAACGGGAATACGTGATGACTGCGGTCATCTCAGCTGTCATAGGGGCTGGATTGATGCTGCTGGCGGTCGGCGGAAGCCGTCCTGCCGGCATTGAGGGATGGATGCCGGTCAACCCCGGGGTCGCTGCCGCGCTTGGCGGCAATGGGATCACGGAAGCAGCTACTGCCGCTGCAATTGAACCGATTGCGGCGGAGTCGGCTGGCCTGAATGGCTCTGGCGCCGGTAATCGCCCGGCTCAGCTAGAGGCAGAATCTGCTGTCTCCAATGCCGGCGCCGAGGCAGGCACACGTGCTGGGGAAGACGAGGGGGATCAGGCTGATCCAGCCAAAGGTGCGTCAGCCGGAGCTGTGGGCGGAATGACAGATGCGATACCGTCACAGACATCCGCCGAGCCATCGGAGGAGGCTGGCCTAGTGAGTGTCAACACGGCGAACAGCATGCAGCTTCAAACCATTCCGGGCATCGGCGAGAGGAAGGCGCAGGCGATCATAGATTACCGGAATCAACACGGATCTTTTAATTCCTTGAGTGACTTGAAGAAGGTGAAGGGCATCGGGGATAAAGTGTTCCAGAAAATGAAGCCTTATATCAGACTATAAGAGGAGAACTAAGGATGAGTCCAGATACACGCAAAGATTGGGATACGTATTTCATGGATATCGCCTACATGGTATCCACGAGATCACGTTGTAACCGGCGGCATGTGGGGGCTGTGCTTGTACAAGGGAAGAAGCTGCTCGGAACGGCATATAATGGCGCCCCGTCGGGAGTGCCTGACTGTTCGGAAGCAGGCTGCATGATCGCTGAGGAGTATGAAGTAGCGACAGTGGACGGTCAGGAAACAATGGTCAAAAAACAGCGCTGCGTACGAACCATTCATGCGGAGCAAAATCTACTGCTGTTTACCGACCGGATCGACCGGGAGGGCTCCAGTGTCTATGTGACCGATCAGCCATGCTGGACGTGCGCCAACATGCTGGCGAATAGCGGAATTACCGAAATCATTTACCACCGTCCTTATCCAAAGGATGCAGGCAAAGTTTTAGAGATGATGGGCCAGAAGGGAATTAGTTTCCGGCGCTTGGAATCATATCAGCCTCCGAAGGAAACGGATGGCCGGGTTGAAGATTAGAGCAAATAGATGAAGGAAGAACCTCGTCTGCTGCGGCAGATGGGGTTCTTTTTTTGTTGTCCAGTACAAGGAGGCATTTAGGGTGTTGACGTTTCTGAAAGGAGCTGCGTATGCGACATAGGCCATTAGTTGCTGCGGTTTGCTGCTGGATTGTCGGCAGCGGGCTGTCATATTTGTACGATGGCTCAGCTTTCTGGCTGAGCTGGATCGGGATATCCATGTTCGTTCCCTTGCTGGGGGTGATTTGCCGATGCCCATGGAGGAAGCTGCTCATTTTTTGGTTGATGTTCTCTCTCGGAGCCGTGTACTGGTCATATCATGATGGAAGGAATGAGAGCGTGCTCTCCGGCTTGATTGTAGGGGGGAGCTCTAGCTCATCGATGAGCTTCACCTCCGGGCAAACGCAGGTTCATGCCAAGGGCGTGCTATGGTCCGCCGTGGAGGTTGATGGTGACCGTGCGGATTTTACGATCCGCTTAAGCTCCGCCGCATTTCCGGCTCCGGAATCCAGCGTCCATGCCTCCGCTCCATATGAGACAGATGAGAATCATTCTGAAATGGTTCATGGAGAGAAATTAATGGTTCAGGTACGACTGGCTTCACTGGAGGAAATTGAAGTAGCGAAGAAGTGGCAGCGGGGACAGCAGGTGGAACTGGCCGGCAGCTTGGAAAGGCCAAATGTCGCCCGAAATTTTGGCGGATTTGATTACCGGCGCTATTTGCGAAGTCAACGCATCCATTGGATTTTGAAGGTACCGGGCACGTCATCCGTTCAGGTCGAGGATGACAGAAAAATTAGCCCGGCAGTGTTGATCGGAAAAGTCGATGCTGCCCGAATGCTGCTGGGAAATCGTATTGAGCACATGTTTCCAGGCTGGCAAGCGGGATATATGAAAGGCTTGTTGATCGGTTTTGTGAGTGAGCTGGAGCCGGATAAATACATGCAGTTCTCTCAGCTCGGGATGACGCATATTTTGGCCATTTCCGGCAGTCATGTTGCAATTAACGTAAGTTTAATTTTTGGATTGCTGCGCTTATGCCGAGTAAGTCGGGAAAACTCGTATCGCATCATATTCAGCTTCATTCCTGTTTATGTGCTCATTACGGGATTTTCACCTTCTGTTATTCGCTCAGGATTAATGACGATGATCGGCATATATTTAATGCGCCGGGGTCTGTTGAAGGACGGTTTAAACGTCCTGTCGGCGGCCGCTTTATTGATGCTGTTATGGGAGCCATATTTTATGCTTAATGTCAGCTTCCAGCTTTCTTTTATCGTGACGGCGGGCTTGATTCTGTTTGTTCCTTTGCTGATGCCGTATCTAAAGTGGCTGCCTGCCAAATTGGGCGGTGCCGTTGCGATTACCGTCGCTGCTCAAATCGTTTCTTTTCCACTTACGATCTATTATTTCAATCAATTCTCACTGTTATCTTTAGCCGCCAATATGCTGCTCGTTCCCCTCATCGGGATGATTGCATTGCCCGGCGGTACGGCGGCGCTCCTGCTAAGCGCACTTTGGCTTCCCCTCGGCGAGTGGCTGGCCTATCCTGTGAGGATTTTAAATACAGCTACTTTCATTGTGACAGAATGGTTGAATGCCCGCAGCGGATTTATGACTTATTGGAAATCTCCCTCGTTACTGTGGATTGCTGTATTTTATGCTGCTTTTTATTTGCTATTATACTGGAGACATCGCGACCGGATCGTGCGGGAGGCGGATCTGGCGGAAAACGATGATACACAGCCGCTCGGGCCATTGACGCAGAGCAGAGGGCCGAAGGACAGTTGCCGCAGGCAGTGGCGGAGATCTGTCAATATCCGCCCTCAACCTCGACAGCTTATACAGACAGCGCTTGCCGGCCTGCTGCTTGTCCAATTATATATAGGATATCAGCCTTTAAATACGAAGGGCAGGGGACATGTGCAGTTTATTGATGTTGGGCAAGGAGATTGTGCTCTTATCACTACTCCTAATGGAAGGAACCTGCTTATCGATGGGGGAGGCACTGTATCGTTTCGTAAACCGGAGGAGGCATGGCGGAATCGGCGCGAGCCCTTCGAGGTAGGAGCGAAGACAGTTGTCCCTTTATTAAAAAAGCGCGGAATCAACCGCTTGGATGCGGTCATTCTTACACATACCGATCAGGATCATGCCGGGGGACTGCAAGCGGTACTGGAGCAGTTTCCCGTAGATGCGCTGCTCATCAATGGAACGCTAAGTGATTCGGCAACGATCAAGAAGCTGATGTCTACGGCGCTTCATAAGCAAATTCCGATTTATGCGGCCAAGCAAGGGATGAGTTTGAAGGTAGATGCATCGACTAGGATACAAGTGCTATCGCCTGAAGCGGATGTTACCAGAAATGAGGGTATCCCTTATAGCAAAGAGCAGAACCATGAATCCATCGTATTTGCTTTACAAATGGCAGGAGCGGCGTTTTTATTTACCGGAGACATGGATGAAGCTGCCGAGCATCGTATATTGGAGGGGCTTAATCGCGAGTTCCAGCCTAAGATCGATGTCATGAAAATTGCCCATCACGGCAGTAAAACCTCGACCTCTCCGGAATGGCTGGAATATTGGCAGCCAGCTGCTGCCGTTATTTCAGCTGGAGCCTCCAACAGTTACGGCCATCCTCATCCAATCGTAGTAGAAAGGCTGAACTCCTTGACCAGTCCGATCTATCGAACGGATCAACAAGGGGAGGTGCAAATGGAAGTTAATAACGGCCGCATTCGCGTTCGTACCAAGCTGCCTTCCTCGTGATGACGGGCTTCGTTTTTTCTGGTATTCTTAGGTGAGATTCCGGCCTTTATATGAGAATGTAAAAACTTATTACTAGAAACTTCTAAAAATAATAGTAACAACATTGCAACATATCGCCAATCGATATCGTCTGTAAGGTTGCAAGGAAGGGGGAGCCTTTGTGGTGGAGCAGGAACTCATCAGAGCCGCTCAAACGGGCGATCGCGACGCTCTAATCACCCTATTGCGAGAAATAGAACATCAGGTATACCGTACGGCCTATTATATTTTGAATAATGAGCAGGATGCGCATGATGCAGCCCAGGAAGCACTGATCCGCATTTATACAAAGATTGAAACTTATGAGGAGAAGGCACAATTTAAGACCTGGGTGCAGCGGATTGTGACGAATATTTGCATCGACAAATTCCGTAGAAAAAAACCGACAGTATCGATCGAGGAGCACGAGATTGTGTTCGAAGGCAAGGATAATGTCGAGCGCGAAGTCATGTCAGGATATATTGCGGAGGATATCCGTGAAGCGATAGATCAGCTTCCGGAGCATCATCGCTCCGTCGTAGTTTTGAGATATTTACAGGAATTTTCGTATAACGAAATAGCTGAAAGCTTGAATTTGCCGCTGAATACGGTGAAATCCTATTTGTTCAGGGCAAGGCAGCAGCTTCAGCACTTACTCCAAGATTATCAGAAAGGTGGTGTGTCAGGATGAAATGCGCGGAGGCGGTGGAATGGATGCATCGGTATGTAGACCATGATTTGAATGACGAAGAGACCTCTCTCTTGTTTGATCATATCCGGGATTGCAGCGATTGTGCATATGAATTTGAACTTCTGAACGAGCTTTCTGCCAAGCTAAGTGAGCTTCCGGATGTCACCCCGCGCTTTAGCCTCGTTGATCGGATCATGCCGCAGTTGGATGAAATTGATCGGGCCCATCAGGAAGAGGGGAGTACATTAGAGGATGAGCATATTATCGGATCGGTAGCGGCATCCGCGGCAGCTAGCCCGCGAAGCGCACGGAGCCGACGTGATAAGCAAGCCTCGCAGCGCAGCCAAAACCGTAAAATTCGGACGGGTATTTTCGGAACGGTAGCTGCAGCGGTCATTTTGGGAATTTTCATTACGCAATATGAGCCGCGAACGATTCCTAATGCGGAGCTGTCGAAGGCTGACCAAAGCACAGAAATGAAAAGCTCATCCTCTGCCAACGAATTTCTGACGCGAAGCATGGATGATGCAACCGATAATGCATCTGGAATAAGAGATGGAGATGGATCGACCGGAAACTCAGGCGGGAATCCTGGAAGTGAGGCGGATATGAACGCCTTCACTCCGAATGAGGAACCGTCTTCTAAGCCATCTTCTGCGGGAGATGCTGATCCGGGAAAGAAGGCGTCTGAGGATAATAGCGTGACGAAGGGGGAAGGATCATCCCCGGCACCGGCGAATACGCCTGCCGAAGCTAGCGAAGGCGCAGTGGGCAGCCCGACAGGGGATGTTTCGCGCAGTACGGGAAACCATTCTACGCCGAAGGAGGGAACCCTCGAGGGGAGTCCAGACCAAGGAGAGCCTGCCCAGGACAATCCGCAGAGCGGCAGCGAACTGGGAGACCATCGAATGGACATGGCTCCGCTTGCTCCAGAAGCATCCGTATTTTCGCCAGATCCGAGGGAAGGTTATGGAATTGCGAGTATGCCGGAGGAATGGGACTCTCCAGATGGAATGCACCGCGCTGTTTTGCTGGGAAATCATCTGTACATTTACAAGGCGGACAATGAGGATGCGGAGCTTGTTGCAGATGAACCGGTGTCTGGCACATGGATTAAAGGGGAATGGTCCGGCGATGGCACGAAATTTAACTATGAGGCGGATGTGGACGGCAGTGTGACTAAGCATAGCCTAGAGGTCAAACCTTCAGCGAATGCGGAAAATTCTTCACAAAATCGATAAGAGAAGCACGATTTCAAGAGATATGGAATAGGTTAAGTATATAAGAGAGAATCAAAGAGAATTTGAAAGACCCTGATCGTCGTATGACCGCCGGCGGAAAAGTTTCTAGAGCTTTTCAGCCCGCGTTTATATAGATGCTCCGGGACAAAGGAACCTGCTGGCCCTGCGGCCAAAGGTTCCTTTGTTTGTTTGCCCGCAAATCAAGGCGGGCCGTTAATTGCATTTGGACTAAACCGGTAATTCACAGTATCATAGTAATATGATTGTTAATGGCGAACCAAAAAGGGGAATGCCAAGTAATTTGCGTGGGATGAGAGGGGAAGCCGAGTGGATACCAAGACGGCGATGAAAGAAATAAGACAGGGGCGCATATCCCCTTTATACCTATGTTATGGCACGGAAAAGTACCAAATCAATGAATTTATCGCTTTGCTGGAGAAGCAGGTCATTGACGAGGAACAGCGTGATTTTGCCATGGCAGCCTTTGACTTGGCGGAAACACCGATCGAGGCGGTTATCGAGGAAGCGGAGACATTGCCGTTTCTCGTACCTCGCAAGCTGATCGTCGTAAGGGATGCTTCTTTGTTTACGGCGGGAAAAGATAGTGGAAAAGTCGAGCATAAGCTGGAGTCCTTGACCGCTTATATGACGAATCCGGCGGAGCATAGCGTCATTGTGTTTGTCGTTCACGGGGAAAAGCTTGACGAGCGAAAGAAGATTGTGAAGGCGATCAAGGCGTCGGGAACCGTGCTTTCTTTTATGCCGCTTGGCGGTGGAGAGCTCGTGCAATGGGCCGTCAAGCAGGCGGAGAAACGGGGTTGCCGCCTGAGTCGTGAGGTTGCTGAGGCTTTAATCGCTGCCAGCGGCGTTCAAATGGCTGCCCTTGCCGTTGAATTGGATAAGTTATGTCTTTATGCCGGAAATGGGGGCGTTATCGACGAAGGGGCCATCAACCAGCTGGTGGCGCGAAGTACCGAGCAAAATGTATTCGCTATGGTGGAGTGCATTGCGAATCTTAAACTGGAGCAAGCGCTGGACATATTTTATGAACTGCTAAAACAACGCGAGGAACCGATTAAAATTGCGGCGTTGATCGCGCGTCAATTTCGGATTATGCTGCAGGTGAAGGAACTCGGGCGGCAAAGCTACTCGCAGCAGCAAATGGCCTCCCAGCTTGGACTGCATCCTTATGCGGTGAAAATTGCGGGTGAGCAGGCGCGGAGATTTGAGACGGCCAAGCTGCGCCAAGTACTGTCGGAGCTTGCGCAGCTGGACTACCGGATGAAGAGCGGCGGGATTGATAAGGTGCTGGGAATTGAACTGTTCCTCCTGAAGCTGGGAGCATAGTAGCTTGGGGTCATAATTTAAAACTGCACCAAAAAGACCTGAACAGAAATGTTCAGGTCTCTTTGAGCTTAAGTTTATAAATAACGACACTTACGCTTGGGACGTAAGGGCGTTCAATTTTTTAGCCAAGCGGGATTTCTTACGGGCAGCAGCATTTTTGTGGATCAAACCTTTAGTAACGGCTTTGTCCAATTTCTTAGCAGCTGCAGCAAAAGCTGTTTTAGCTGTTTCTACCTCATTGTTGCTCAGCGCAGTGTCGGCAGCTTTAACAACAGTACGCAAAGCGGACTTTTGCGAAGCGTTCAGAGCACGGCGTTTGTCGTTGGTTTTCACACGTTTAATAGCAGATTTAATGTTTGGCATTGCATTCACCTCCTGTAAAGCAAATATCATCCCAGATGATTCACAACTTAAAATATTTTATCACGCAGTTAGGTAAAATGCAATAAATTCATAGCAAAGAAAAGACGCCTGCATAATGTCTATCATCCTCCCGCACAATATATGATGATAACGGAAAGGGAGGTTTTCCTCATATGAATCTGGATTTACGGCAGTATTCGGTACGTACGGATTTGGCAGTGGAGTCTAAAGAGCTTGCGGAGACGGTTCATGGCGGACCGGTTTCCGGCATTCATGAAGAAGTTAAGGAACTGGACGGAATTAAAATTACCCGGCTGGATGTAGAGAATGAGCAGGCTTCGCGTCAAATAGGCCGCTTGGTCGGGCATTATGTCACTTTGGAGGTTCCAGGTCTTCGCAGTCATGACAGCGATCTTCAGGAGAGAGTAGCAGCAGCTTTTTCCGAGGAGTTCATTGCCTTTCTGGAGAAAATAGGCGTTCGAACTGGTGCGACCATTTTAATCGTCGGCCTGGGCAATTGGAATGTTACACCGGATGCCTTAGGGCCGCTTGTCGTCGAGAACATCGTAGTAACGCGGCATTATTTTGAGCTGGCGCCGGATCAAGTCGCTCCGGGCTACCGCAAGGTCAGTGCAATAGCACCAGGTGTACTTGGCATCACGGGGATTGAATCCAGCGAAATTGTGCAGGGTATTGTCGACCGTACGAAGCCGGACGTGATTATTGCGATCGATGCCTTGGCTTCGCGATCCTTGGAACGGGTTAATACGACGATTCAAATCGCAGATATCGGCATCCATCCAGGGTCAGGCATCGGCAATAAGCGCAAAGGATTAACGAAGGAAATTCTCGGCATCCCTTGTATTGCGATCGGCGTTCCAACGGTTTGCTATGCATCTACGATCGTTAATAACGTGTTCGATCTGATGAAGTCGCATTTTAACGGGGAAAACGGAAATGCGCAAAGCAATACGAAACAAATTATGGGATTGCTAACAGATCTCAGCGAGGGTGAGAGATTAGGATTGGTTAAGGAGGTACTTGAGCCGTTAGGACATGATCTTATCGTGACCCCAAAGGAGATTGATGAGTTCATTGAGGACATCGCTAATGTCATCGCCAGCGGACTGAATATTTCCCTGCATCAGGCGATAGATAAGGACAACGTCGCAGCGCATACTCATTAGCTCTTAGAGGGGAGTACGAGTCCAAAGGGCGTGTGGCTGGCCGCTGCGTGTGATGACAGCCCAGGCAGCCTTGCTGGTGTGGGAAGGCTGTCCCCGAGGATCGTGCTCCTTTTTGTATTTACGGCTGAATGGAGCAGAGGGATGATCCATTTCGATCCTATGAAGTTCGCAATCTAGCGAACTTTATTTTTTTGTGAGAATAAAGGTTCTACTTTTCCGGACAGGTTCATAGATTTCAATTATAGAAAGTGGCACCCGGCTAAAGGAGGGCTTCACAAAAAAATGAGACGGTTTAGAACTTGGAATGTCGGCCGAATGAGACAGAATCTGATGCGCGTGCTTGCTATGGGGCATACGTTTGTGCTGTTGTCAGTATTATCAGCGGTATTCTTCCTGTTGCTTGGTGTAGGGGGGATTGCGGAGAAACAGCTAAATACCTCTCCAGTCTCCTCTATGAAAGGATTAGCTTCCTCGTTATCAAGCCGATTCTTTATTAGCATGGTCGGTATGGAATTGCCTCATATGGTGCCTGATAAGGAGATGAGCTCCATATCAGGCAAGCAAATGACGAATTTTGTATTTCAGCTGCTTACGGACGTAAATCCGTCCGATCCCAAAAGCCTGGTAGCACGGGAAGTGCCGGGTCTGGGTGCGGACAGCCCGATTTTATTGCGGACAGGCTCAGGAAATAAGACAGTACAAGCTCCGGAGGATTATCACTCGGGAGCTGGTGCAGACGGAAGCAGTCCGGATCATCCGGAGCCAGACCATGCCGAAGAGCCCGATGCTGAGCCGATTAAACCATCAGCTCCTGAGCAAGACACTGCGGAAGATCAAGGCGAGCCCATTAAGCCAGGCAACAAAAATATTGTCATGATCTATCACTCGCACCCGCAGGAATCCTTTAACCCTGTATTGGGCATAGATTCTACGAATCCCAGCTCATCCAAAGATATGATGAACGTAGGCTTGGTTGGTGACGCTCTGGCCAGAGAGCTTGAACGTAAAGGCGTTGCAACATTGCATGCTTATGATAATTATGCAGCGACTGTGCAAAATTACAGCTACAATTACTCCTACAAATATTCTCGGCAGACCGTGAAGGAAGCGATGGCTCAAAATGGACAGCTGCAATATTTTATCGATATTCATCGGGATTCCCAACGGCATGAGAAGACAACGACGGAAATAAACGGTGCGTCCTATGCCCAGGTTTACTTCATTATCGGGCACGGGAATGAAAACTGGCGGGAGAATGAAGCCTTTGCCAGCTCCATCCATGAGCGGCTGGAGAAATCTTATCCCGGAATATCAAGGGGCATCTGGGGCAAGACTTCATCCCAAGGGAATGGCGAATACAATCAATCTCTTTCTCCTCAAAGCGTACTCATAGAAATTGGCGGGATCGATAACACCAAAGAAGAGCTGGAGCGTACCGCCGGTGTATTAGCCGGAATTATTGCGGATATTTATTGGGAAGGACAGGAGGCGGAGAAGGCAGGCACTTTAACTAAAGAGCAGCCGGGTAAGAAGGAAAATCAAAAGCAAGTCGCAGCGAAATAATAGAGCCGGGTAAATGCATTTTTCCAAGGGGGAGTCGCTTTGTCCAAAACGATGAAAAAGTCATTATTATACGGACTGTTGATCGTCATCGGTATTACATTTGGAATGCAGCTGGCGGAGTCGGGAACGAACCGGATTCATAGCTCTGCCCCTGCTCGAACAGACCAGTGGTTTGATCCAGCTCCATCAGAAGCCTCAGGGTATATGGACAAACGGGAGGCATTATGGGAGAGTAGGGCGGCGCAGATGTCGGCAGAATGGACAACGGCGGCAGCTGGATCAGACGCGACCCAGCCGGTGGGTACGGAGCGCTTGCAGACCCCGGACAGCCTGCTGCTGCCGCCGCCGGAGCAGGCGCCCGTAGACCGTTTTGCAGATAAGGCAGCTAATTTATTACAGCAGGTGTCACAACGCAGCATATATTGGGTAGCCTCTTTGTTTAATTCAGATGGATAGCCAACTGTGAAAGTTGAACTAACTCCGGAAACATTGATTTATGGATGGGAATAAATTTGTTATAATAAAGTTATATTTGTTATTGGCTCTATCAAACAAATTAACTATATGGAGTATGTCCGGAGGTAGTAATCATTGAAGAAGGTAACGATGCAGCAAATCGCCGATCATCTTGGCGTGTCTAAGTTTGTCGTCTCCAAAGCATTGTCCGGCAAGGGAGGCGTCAATGAAATGACGAAGGAGCGGGTCATTCAAGCAGCATCCCAACTCGGTTATTTCAACCAGAAGAATGGTTATGTGAAAAATGTAAGACCGAATGTAGGAACGGCTGCTGTTCCGCCGGGTAAGCAATCGGTTCTTGTCCTGATGCCCAATATCCGCTCTCAGAATAAAGAATCTCTCTACTGGGGCAAAGTATTGGAAGGGATATCGGATGAGTTGGAGGAGCAAAATCTTGGCATGATCATCGTATCGGAGCCGCGAAACGACGTCATGATGAATATCATTAACCCTGAAGGTATTCTCGGGATGATCGGGGTAGGTCAAATCGCCACCAATCTGCTGCTGGAGGTGCATCGCATCGGGTTGCCGATGGTGCTTGTTGACCACGAGGATAATCTAATTCCCGCAGACTCGATATTTGCGAACAACGTCGATGGAACCTATCGGATGGTTAATCACTTGATTGGACTCGGCCATAGAGACTTGTATTTTTTGGGCAACCTTAATTTTTCTAGGAGCTTCAGGGACAGATGGCTGGGTTTTCGGAGTGCATTGGAGGAGAACGGCCTCCATGTGCAAAGGCATGACGATCCAATGCTTCTTCTGGAAAGCGTAGAGACCGGAGGGTTCGATCAGGCTCTAAAGGACTGGCTTAGCGCTAGGAAGCAATCCAAGTCATTGGCCTTGCCGACAGCATTAGTGTGTGCAAATGACTCTATCGCGCTTCAGACGATTCGGGTATTGAGTGAGCTGGGGCTTAGCGTACCTGAGGATATCTCAGTGACCGGATTTGACAATATTGATGATGCTGCCCGGTTCGAGCCTGCGATTACAACGGTGAGTGTTCCGAAGGAGCAACTAGGCAGGCGCGCGGTCACGAAGCTGCTGGATCGGTTGACCGATGCGAACAGAGCCGTAGAGAAATGGCTTATCTCAGTAGAGCTGTTGTACCGGAATTCTGCCTCCAGTCCGCGTGAAGAGGCGAATGTATCATCTTAGACCGCTCCGATAAGCATGGATTAGACATAAAATGATAAAAACCTCGCCGATTCGGCAAGGTTTTTATTTCTATTGACCGTTTGCAGCTTCAAAGCGCTTGTTTTTATTAATCAGCTCGATTCTTTGCTCCACGCATGCATAGGAACGAAGCGGGTCTTCTGGCGTATGCAGCGCATAATCGACCAACTGATCGACGGTAGTCGTAGCTACGTGGATGCGTGTGTCGGAGGAGGCATAGTAGATATAGACTTCTCCGTTATCCCGAGCGATGACTCCGTTACAGAATACGACGTTAGAGACGTCCCCGACCCGTTCCTCGCCGTCCGGCGCGATTAAGTGGCCGCCTGGGCTGTGAGTAATGCGGTGAGGCTCATTCAAATCGGTTAAGAACGCGTAGAGTACATATCTTAATCCGGCAGCCGTATTTCGAACACCATGGGCGATGTGAAGCCAACCAGCATCCGTGCGAATTGGGGCTGGGCCCTGCCCGTTCTTCACCTCTTTGATCGTATGATAGTGACGCTCATCTACGATGATCTCTTCGTCAATGACCGCCTGCTCGATCGATTCGGACAGCCCCCAGCCGATCCCGCCGCCGGAACCTGCATCGATGAAGCCATCTTGTGGACGGGTATAGAAGGCGTATTTGCCATCGATAAACTCGGGATGCAGAACTACGTTGCGCTGCTGCGGCGACTTCGTCTTCAAATCGGGCAGACGCTCCCAGGTTGCAAGATCTTTTGTGCGGGCAATACCGCATTGGGCAATCGCGCTGGACAAGTCGCCTTTAGGCGCGTTTGGATCTTTGCGCTCTGTACAGAATAGGCCGTAAATCCAACCGTCCTCATGCTTCACAAGACGCATATCGTAGACGTTTACATCAGGCTCCTCCGTTTCCGGCAAGACGACCGGATGATCCCAGAAGCGGAATCCGTCCACGCCGCTCTCGCTCTCGGCGATAGCAAAAAAGGATTTGCGGTCGGCCCCTTCCACGCGAGCGACGAGATAGAACTTGCCATTAAGCTCAATTGCCCCTGGATTGAAGACGCAATTGACACCGATTCTTTCAGCGAAAAAGGGATTCGTCTCCGGGTTAAAGTCATATTTCCAAATTAATGGGGCATGCTCGGCGGTAAGTATAGGATAGCGATAGCGGTCGTAGACCCCATTACCGAATGGAACCTTCTCATTCGGACGAGTGATCAAGGATTCATACTTTTTTGTTAGTGCGGCTTTTCTTTCTGCAAATTTTGCGTTCATGTTTACTGCCTCCATTTATTAATTATTTGTTCAAACGGGCGATCATTTCCAGACATGCTCTTCCGTTATGATAAGGACATTTCCAGGCGCTGACCTTCGATTCATGGGTAATGGGGCTCCCGTCCTGACGTACGGCCCAGTGCCACTCCCCATGCACAGGATCGGAGATAAAGCGGCGAATGAACTGCCAGGATCCCTGAGCCGCCTTCAAAAATTTCGAGTCTGCCGTGAGTTGGTAAGCATTATAGAATCCGACCATAGCCTCGGCCTGCGGCCACCAATCTTTATTGGTATCGGTTAAGCCATGCTCATCCGCCTCATTCCACAGTCCGCCATCTTTGTCGACGCCTTTAGCAAGAACAGCTTCCGCCATAGCGATGGCAACTTGCTTGACGCGATCCAGCAGAGCGGGATTATCCTCCAGCACTTCTGCCGCCTCCACGAGAAGCCAGCTTCCTTCGATGTCATGGCCATAAGAAATATGAGTGCTCTTTACATTCCACTCCTCATCGAAGAAGAGATGAAAATGAGCGTTACCCGAATTGATGATGTAGTCCAGCGTAACCTCGATCAGCTCAGTCAGCTTCAGTTTTAGATGATCTGATTTCCATACCCGATACAGGTTGGTATAGGCTTCGAGCACGTGTAAATGGGTGTTCATCGATTTTTTCTCGTTCAAGTCCTTGTCGCTTAAGGTCAAATCATCGGTAACCTGCCAGTCGCGGGCGAGCGCCTCGATATAACCTTGATGGACGGTATCGTGGCTATGCTTCTCCAGCAGCTCGAATAATTGTACAGCCTGCTGCACAGGTTCAGGATGTCCAGAAGCGAGATGGTATTCGGACAGCGCATAAATGACAAAGGCCTGACCATACACCTGCTTTTTGTCCTGAATCGGCTGACCGGTATAATCGACCATCCAGTACAGTCCTCCGAATTCCCGATCCGTAAAAACATCTTGTAGATAAGCATAAGCTCTGTCGGCGATTTGCAAATATCCAGCATTCGGATAAATGCGATGGGCCGCTGAAAATGTCCATAGAATCCGGGCGTTCAGTACGAGGCTTTTGGCCGCCTTGCCATTGATTTTCCCGACATGATCCATTTCGCCGATAAATCCACCGTTGGTTTCATCCAGAGTTCGCTCCATCCAGAAGCGCATAATGTTATCGTTCAGCTCGGCTTCGATTTCTGCCAGCCAGGCAGCTGTGTTCGCTTGCTCAGTCAATGCTCATTCCCTCATTTCTTTTCTTGGACGTGTAATAATCGAAAATAACCGATTCTGCTTTTTTACCGTAAACGCAGTAGCCGTCCTCCGTTGCCGCTTCCTCACGAGCATACAGCTTGGCCGGCCAATCCCACAGCATGAAGCCCTGAATCCAATCCCGGCTGTCGCAAGCCTGGAACATCGCTTCGTAGAATTTGACCTGCTCATCCTGATCGGCAGTCCCGACGAGCGTCCAATCGTTAGGGATGGCCGCCGAGCCGCTGCGGCTAGGACATCCGGCTTCCATGAAGAAGAAAGGCTTGCCGTACGTCTGAACGACTTTCTCGATACGGTTCAGCTGTGATTCCCAATCATTTGCCGGATAATAGCCGCTGGAGGAAATGATGTCCAGGGCGTCCCACCAACCTACGTTATCCTCCTGATATTTATCGCAGTTATACGTAATAAGACCGGTGTATATTTTGCGAACCTCGGCAATCAGTTGGCGCCATTCGTTTTCCCGGCGATCTGTTTGTACCATTTCACAGCCGATACAAAGCATTTCGCATCCCGTTTCCTCAGCGATCCGGGCAAAATGAAGAATGTAGGCGCTATAAGAACGGAACCAATCCGACCATTTGGGCTCGCACGGAACATCCTTATCGAAAAAATTTATATGGGCACGCCAGGTGCCGTCAGCACAGTTCACAATCGGCTTTAAACAAACTTTCAACCCCAAGCCTCTTGCTTGTCGAATGGCCCATTTCACCTCGTCATCGGAGACCGTAGGTTCATCCCAGTAAGGGATCTCGGTCGAAAATGCGGTAGCTTGGAGTGCCGAGAAGGCGATAGCCGTCCAGTTGACAGCAGTAGTTCTAGCCATTTGCTCCATAGATTTTCTAGCTTCGTCATTTGCCCATGTTCCGCGAGCGCCCATAAATCCCCACGTCATCCCGGCGATGTATTCCGGCATAATCATCGTATCAGCCTCTCTTTGTTAGTAAGTGGTGGAGCATGCTCATTAGTTGAAATAAGCAGGTGATAAAAGGTCTTCTGTTAGATTTGTTAGCTAAATATTTATTTTGTTATATAACTAATTTATAGATGTTTTTGGCGAATAAATCAACTGTTAATTGTGGCGAAATAAAAAAATCCGCCTCTAGGGCGGATCAATTGGTATTTAAGAGTATGTTATTTTCGTAGGCTCAGTGCTTATCTCCCGTACCGATTGCCTATAAATGATGTTGCCCTGCACCATAACCCGGCCGAATCTGCGCTGTGGGTTTTCGATTTTATCCATAATGAATTTTACGGCCGATTTAGCCATTTGCTCGATATCCACTTCCAGCGTTGTAAGCTGTGGCGTAGTCAGCGTTGCATAAATATCGTTGTCAAAGCCGACGACGGAGCAGTCCTCAGGAATGCTGTAGCCCATCAGCTTCAGCTTATCCACCAGCAGATAGGCGATTTGGTCGCAGTTGCACACAAAGGCGGTCGGCAAAGGATCCGGAAGCGGAATGTCGACGAATTTTCCCTTCTCGTCCCGATCGTTCAAAATTAAGGCCTGATCCAGATGCATACCGTGTTCCAGCAAGGATTTATAGTATCCGAGAAAACGATCCTGGATGCTGCTGGTCGAGTAGATGTTCCCGACATAGGCAATTTTACGGTGACCGTTGCGAACCAAATAATTCGTCATCTCGTAAGCTCCATAGAAGTTATCGGTAACAATCGAATCGATATCCGCATGTTCATCGTAGAAATCGAGGAAGATTTTTGGAAGTTCCATATTCTGGACGGTCTCGATATATTTCTTGCTGATTTGGCCCAGTACGATAATGCCGTCTACCTTCTTTTCACTGTAGACTCTCGGAAAGTTCAACTGCTCCTCATCCTCATTGCTCAGGATGTTCAATATGCCGAAATAGCCGTATTGATCCAGGAGCAGCGAGATTTGCTGATACACACGCAAATAGAAGGAGTGAGACACCCCGGTGAACCTCTCTGGAATAAGCACGCCAATATTTTTGGATAGACCATCCTTAATGGATTTAGCGGCAGAGTTATAACGGTAACCCATTTCTCCAGCCAAGGCTTTAATCTTCTGTTTAAGTTCCTCGCTTACGCCTTCTTTATCGTTAAGTGCTTTGGATACCGTCACGCTGCTGACGCCAAGCTTATTTGCGATATCCCGCATCGTGATGTTGCTTTTCATGATTTCACCTGCCTTCAGCTCATACAAAGTTATAACTTTAAATACAACTACCTACAGGTAGTATACATTTATATTTTTTAAAGATAAAGAAAAGTTTATAAAAAGTTAATAATTAGCTAATCGTTAACCTAAAAAAATAAAGTAAAGTTTATTAAAGGATATGAGAACGCTGAGAGTTTAAGTATGTTCTTCAAGAAATTACTTATGATTCATCGGATGGTAGAAAAATGCCTAAAATGTTGGTCATATGATTGAAAACAGTGTATTGAACATAATTTAATAAAATTAAATGATTGACGAGTAAGCGTATTCAGTATAATATTTGAATTGTAAGTTACCGATAACTTAATTTATTAGAGAGGGGTTGCAAGTATGAAGAAACGCAAAGTGATAATGGGGTTAACGGCTTTAACGCTTGTACTGGGGCTGCTCGCAGGCTGCGGAAGTAAAAGTGACGGCGGGGCAACCAACGGCGGGACAAGCAGTGAGGGATCAACAAACGGCGGGGGAGTAAAAGGCGAGATTACCGTGATCACGCAAAGAACAGATATTGTGGATACGGTATTTAAAGAGTACGCCGCTGATTTTAACAAGGAATACCCAGATGTGAAAGTAAAGTTCCAAGCCCTTTCTGATTATGAAGGCCAAATTACGGTTCGGATGAGTTCCGATGATTATGGAGATGTCCTCCTGCTGCCAACGAGCATTCCACTCGTGGATACACCGCAGTTTTTTGAACCGCTTGGCGATCTGGAGGAGATGAGCAAGGAATACATCGGCCTGGAAGAGAGAGCCGTTGATGGAATAGCTTACGGAATTCCGACTGCGGTTAACTTTTCCGGTATTTTGTATAACAAGAAGGTGTTTGAAGACGCTGGAGTGACGACAGCACCTAGAACGCCGGAAGAATTCCTGACAGCGCTGAAAGCGATTAAGGAGAAAGGCGACGCCATTCCACTCTACACGAACTATGCTGACGGCTGGCCGTTGACGCAATGGGAGTCGGTGCTTACGACGGTTGCAGGCGATGTGGATTATGTGAACGTAACTCAGCCGAACACCGACGATAACTTTGTGCCTGGACAACCGCATTACGAATTATACAAAGTGATGTATGATGCCGCCGAACAAGGTCTGATTGAGAAAGATCCGACGACGACGAACTGGGAAGCGTCCAAGTCTGATCTTGCTAACGGTAAAATCGGTGCGATGGTGCTAGGTTCCTGGGCGATTGGGCAAGTGCAGGAGATGGCGGCCAATCCGGACGACATTGCTTACATGCCGTACCCTACGAATGCTACAGAGGTCATCATGCCATTGGCCGACGACTATACATTAGGCATTAACAAGCATAGCAAGAACAAGGAAGCTGCCAGAGCATGGATAGACTGGTTTATTAAGGAGTCAGGTTACCCAACTGAGATAGCGGGCGGAATGAGTCCGGTAGTGGGCGCTGCACTTCCAGAAACTCTTAAGCAATTCGAGGGCACGGATGTTAAGTTTGAACTGCAGACTCCGGCACAGCCAGGTCAAGAGGGCTGGGTTGACAAGATCGATAAAGATGCGGAAATCGGTCTATGGCAGCCTGACTTCAAGAAACGGATCATTGAAGCTGCGGTCGGCAATCGTAAAGAATCATTCGATGACATTATGAAAGAACTAAACGATGCATGGGTGAAGTCACGGGCAAAAGTAACGCAGCAATAAGCGATCCGGAAATCTTGCGGGTTGAAACAATAGGGGGAACGCATGAAAGTGCGTTTTCCTTCACTATCCGAAAAAAGACAGAAGCAAGACCTGGAGGTGTGAGTGGTGTTTGCAAACCTAAGCTACAAGACACAAAGACGAATCATAATAATCGCTTTCTCGCTGATTCCGGTCGTCTTATTATTTACGTTTGCTTATCTCCCTGTATTCAATATGTTCAAATACAGCTTTACGAACTGGAATGGTTATAGTAAAAGCTTCGATTACGTCGGATTTGAAAACTATAAAACGATTTTTACAAATCCAAAGTATTTTTCCGTCTTCAAGGTCAGTCTCTACTATTTTGGGGCGACCTTCGTACAGATGGGATTAGCCCTTTATTTTGCTACCATACTTAGCTTTAATGTACGCTTTAAAAATTTTTTTAAAGGGGTTTTATTTTTCCCTTACTTGCTTAACGGGGTAGCCATCGGTTTTATATTCCTGGTCTTCTTCCGGCCGGACGGTACGCTGGATACACTGCTTCAGGTTCTGGGACTAGGGCATTTATCGCAAGGGTGGCTATTGAATCCCAACATTATTAACATTTCGCTCGCAGGAGCGTCTTTGTGGAGGTATATGGGCTTCAACTTTATTATTTTCCTAGGCGCCATATCTTCCATCGGCAAAGACATTTACGAGGCCTCCGACATTGACGGGGCCAATCGCTGGCACCAATTCAAGCATATTATTCTGCCCAGTATCAAGCGAATATTGCAGCTTAACTTAATTTTGGCTATTAGCGGCGCAATCAGCGCATTTGATATTCCATATATCATGACCGGAGGATCTAACGGAAGTAACACCTTTGTTATTCAAACGGTCGACGTAGCATTTAAATACAGTAAGCTGGGTCTTGCTTCGGCCATGGCCGTCGTGCTGCTCATTATCGTCATTCTCGTGACACTGCTCCAGCGGTTTCTGATTAAGGGGGATGATTGATATGTACAAATTGAAATATGCAGCAGGCAGTACGTTTAAATACATTACTTTGTTTCTGGGCGCTTTCACGGCGCTATTACCGATTATCGTCGTATTCTTCTCATCATTAAAAACAAACGCTGAATATGGTGCGACCAGTCCGCTGGATCCGCCTCAAAATTGGACGTATTTCGCGAACTACACGAAGGCGTTTGTCGATGGGAAAATGCTACTTGGCTTTGGCAACACGATCTTTATTTTGATCATATCCATTGCCGGAGCTACGCTGATCGGATCAATGATTGCTTATGTACTCAGCCGTTTCAAGTTCCGTGGCAGCAAGCTGCTTATGGGAGCGTTTCTGCTGGCAACTTTAATTCCGAGTGTAACGACACAGGTTGCAACGTTTAGAATCATTGATGCGTTGGATTTGGTCAATACGCGATTTGCGCCAATTCTCCTTTATTTAGGAACGGACATTATCGCAGTTTATATTTTCTTGCAATTTTTGGATACCATCTCTGAATCATTGGATGAATCCGCGATGCTGGATGGGGCTTCCTATATTACGATTTTCTTCAAGATCGTATTGCCGCTGCTGGCCCCTGCGATTGTAACGGTCATTATTGTGAAGGGAGTCAACGTCTATAACGATTTCTATACTCCATTCCTCTATATGCCTGGTGAGAATTTGCAGGTCATATCCACTGCTTTGTTTAAGTTTAAAGGGCCTTATGGCTCACAGTGGGAGGTCATATGCGCGGCGATTATGATTACGATCATTCCTATTCTTGTCGTATTTCTCGCCTTGCAGAAATATATCTATAACGGTTTTGCGCAAGGTTCTGTGAAATAAATAAAATGATTATAGTTTTGGAAGGAGAATTATCTCATGACAGAGGTACGTATTATTGGAGAGAAATTAACAAACATGCCTTGGCAGGATAAGCCGGAGGGCGCAGTAGGTCCTGTATGGAGACATAGCGATAATCCCGTTATTCAGAGAAATCCGGCAAAAGGTATCGCTCGTATTTTTAATAGTGCTGTACTGCCCTTTGATGGACGCTTTGTCGGTGTATTCCGTGCAGAAACGATTAACGGCCGGCCTCATCTTCATCTTGGCTGGAGTGACGACGCATTGAACTGGTCGATCGAAGAAGAGCGCATTAATTTCGTGGATGAGAGCGGCAAGCCGTTTCAACCGAACTATGCTTACGACCCGCGTCTCGTAGAGGTGGAAGGGATTTATTACATTATTTGGTGTACGGATTTCTATGGCGCTGCGATTGGCGTAGCGAGAACGGATGATTTCAAAACGTTTGTACGCCTTGAAAATCCTTTTCTGCCGTTTAACCGCAATGGTGTGCTTTTCCCGCGTAAAATCAATGGCAACTTCATGATGCTCTCTCGTCCGAGTGATAGCGGACATACTCCGTTTGGGGATGTGTTCCTCAGTGAAAGCCCAGATTTCGTCTACTGGGGCAAGCATCGTCATGTGATGTCCAAAGGCGGTCAAGGCTGGTGGCAATCGGTGAAAATCGGCGGCGGGCCGGCTCCGATTGAGACGACCGAGGGCTGGCTTATGTTCTATCACGGTGTAACCGGCACTTGCAACGGACTCGTATATAGCATGGGAGCGGTTATTCTTGACCGCGATGAACCGTCCAAAGTCAAATATCGTTCCGCTAATTATGTGCTAACACCGGAGGAATGGTATGAGGAGCGAGGCTTTGTCAGCAATGTTATTTTCCCTTGTGCCACGCTGCATGACGCTGAAACCGGGCGGATTGCCATTTATTATGGTGCGGCAGATACCTATGTGGGCGTAGCGTATACGACGGTACAGGAAATTGTAGATTATGTGATCGCCACGAGTGAAGAAGTCGCTGACGATGCAGAAATCGGCGTCATGTAACTAAATTAAAAATCAAACCCGATCAGGTTCTCGATCATCTAGAGCATTTACAACGAATTAATCAGCAGAGGACGGATTTCTTCTTATACATAGATGAGATTCCGTCTTCTCATTTTAGGGGGCATCACATGATGGGGAATGACATGAGCTTAGTAGAATTGAAGCAATATGGGGGCAAAAGTCCAAGGCCTGCTGATTTTGACTCTTATTGGGAGCGTGCGCTGCGGGAGCTTGAAGCTCAGCCGCTCGAGTATGAATTGGTTCCCGCCGAATTCACTAGTCCATTGGCGGATTGCTATCATCTTTATTTTACCGGGGCAGGCGGGGCGAGGATTCACGCCAAATTTGTTAAACCGAAAAATTTGACTGGCAAGGGGCCGGGCATGGCGATGTTCCATGGCTATTCTTGCGATAGCGGCGATTGGTCGGATAAGGTGAATTATGCGGCACATGGCATTACGGTGCTGGCGATGGATTGCCGGGGCCAGGGGGGCTTGTCCGAAGACAACTTAACGGTAAAGGGGACGACGATCCGCGGACATGTTATTCGGGGGATTGATGACCCGAATCCCGATAAACTGTATTTTCGCAATGTCTTTCTGGATACGGTACAGACGGCTAGAATTCTTATGAATATGGAGCATATTGATCCTGAACGGATCGGCGTGCATGGCCTCTCGCAGGGCGGCGCGCTTGCAACGGCATGTGCCGCGCTTGAGCCCAGGGTCAAACTGGCGGTGCCTGTATACCCTTTTCTGGCCGATTACCGCAGAGCATGGGAGCTGGATATTACGACTTCGGCTTATGAAGAAATTCATTATTACTTCCGCTTCTTTGATCCGCATCATTTGCGCGAGGATGAATTTTTTACGAAGCTTGGCTATATCGATATTCAAAATCTTGCTGACAGAATTGAGGCTAAGGTGCTTTTCGTGACGGGGCTTGCAGATACGATCTGTCCGCCGTCCACGCAATTTGCGGTTTATAACAAAATTCGTTCTGAGAAGGAACTGCTAGTCTACCACGAATACGGGCATGAGTACTTGCCGTATTTAGGAGATCACACATTGCAGGCGTTTCTGAATTTGTAAGGGAGTCTTTAACGGCTGAGCTCGAGAAGTCGGATTGGGGTTCGACAGATGGCGAGTTGGTATAGCATGAGGACATGGCTAGGGTTGCGACGAAGGCGGCTTCTGCCTCTGCGAAAATTGCTGCTACCGTGGGAAGTGTAACGGGATGGATGCAGTGAGTCCTTCATCGGAGGCGGAACGGGGAGCCGCCTCCTTATCGTCTGGCCGGTTAGTGAGGATGCTGTTGTTTACGCTATGAATTTACGATTATATGAAAGCGGTATCAATTTTTATTACTATTCATATTAGGAGGGTAACCATGAGGTTATTTCGTTTGAAAGTGCGTCAGGGCTTTATTTCATTAATGATTATTTCTTTGGTTTTCTCGCTTGTTTTGCCAGGATTGGCGACAGCGGCTTCCTTGCCGGCTGCCGATCCACAAGGGCCTCAGCATTGGGCACAGAAGAGTATCGAGCGCTGGCAATCGAGCGGTATAGTAAAGGGGTATGAGGATGGATCATTGCGCCCTAATGATTTTGTAACTAGAGCAGAATTAGTCATGATGCTGAATAAGCTAGCCGGATATTACATGAAATCCGATCAGCAGTTCCAAGATGTTGCCTTGACAGCTTGGTATGCGGACGCGCTTTCCATTGCTCGACAGGCGGGATACTTCAAAGGTTTTCCTGACAATATGGCAAAGGCCGATGCTGCAGTAACTAGACAAGATGCTATGACTCTTATAGCTAAAGTATGGCTTGCCGAGTCAGATGGCGGACAGAGTGAGCTTAGTTTTAAGGATCAGCATGAGATTAAGCCCTATGCAAAGAATGCGGTTCAGGCGCTAAATGGCATTGTTTCCGGTTACCCTGATGGCACGTTTCGTCCAGATCAGCCAATGACTCGGGCTGAAGTTTTCATCTTATTCGACAAAATGATATCTGCTTACTATGCCGAAGAAGGCAGCTTTGAAGCAGGACATATTCAAGGTAACGCTGTTATCAATCGCAGCAATGTGACGTTAAAAAACACGACAGTAGAAGGCAGGCTGTATTTGACAGCTGGTATTGCCGATGGGGATGTCCTATTAGATGAAGTGGCTGTACAAGGCAAGACATACATTTCCGGTGGAGGCATTCACTCTATTACGGCACAAGATTCCAACCTCTCTAATGTCACTGTTAACCGTTTGGAAGGCAAGGTACGGCTGCTGGCTAAAGGAAGTTCAGCTATCCAACATATTCATGTTGACAGCGCTTCCATCATTGAACTGGAAAAGGGAGCTTCTGCGGCGGAAGTCGTCATTAATCAGCCATCGACCATTATTATTCATGAAGGAGCTTCGATTAGCAGCCTGTTGATTAGCAAAGATGCGCAAGGAACAGCTATTCAAGTGCAGGGCTCTATTGATCAGTTGGTTATTCAAGCCAAAGGGGTAACTGTAAATGGGCAGGAAGTAGCTCCTGGATCGTTCACGATTAAAGACGGAGTCATTGTCCCTTCGACTGCTTCATCAAACCATAACGGATCCGTAAGCTCAGGAGGCAGCAGTGGAGCGCCAGGTCTTCCCCCAAGCGATAATGGAACCGGGAATAATCCTGGCGCTCCGGTCATCGTGGATCTTGTAGATTCTCAGGCAAGCGCGGCTACACGTTCCCTGTTTGCTTACTTGCAGGACATTCGCGGCAAACAGATCCTGTTCGGTCATCAGCACGATACGACCGTATCTTTTGCAAGGACGGACAATAATGAAGTGCTATCCGACGTATATAACGCGGTAGGGGAATATCCGGCCGTGTTCGGCTGGGATACATTAAGCTTAGAAGGGCGTGAGAATCCGCCCGGAGTGGCCGGGGATTTACAGGCCAGCCGCGAAGGTGTGTCTGCGGCAATGAAGGATGCATATCAGCGCGGAGGCATAGTTACGCTAAGCACGCATCCGTACAATTTTGTAACCGGCGGTGACTTTAATGATACGAAAGGCTCGGTCGTGCCGCGTATTTTGCCGGGTGGGGATAAGAACGAGGAACTCAACGGGTATTTGGATATCATCGCCGAATTCGCCCACGGGTTGAAGGATGATAAGGGTAATTTGATTCCTGTGCTGTTCCGTCCTTTTCATGAGCAGAATGGAGGGTGGTTCTGGTGGGGGGCACAGACTACCTCGCCAAGCGACTATATTGAGCTGTATAGATACACTGTAGAATATTTAAGGGATATCAAAGGAGTTCGCAACTTCCTCTATGTATATTCCCCTAACGGAACGTTTGGCGGGCATGAGGCTACTTACTTAGCGACTTATCCAGGTGACGAGTATGTGGACGTGCTCGGCATGGATCAATATGACAACAAGCAGAGTCCAGGAACAGAGGGTTTTCTGAACGGATTGGTAAATGATCTCGGCATGATCTCCAAGCTGGCTGACCGCAAGGGGAAAATAGCTACTCTGTCCGAGTACGGCTACAGCGCGCAGGGGATGCATACAACAGGCAACGCAGATCTGGAATGGTTCACTAAAGTTTTGAATGCCATTAAAGCAGATCCGGAGGCAAGCCGCATCGCTTATATGCTGACTTGGGCCAATTTCAATTTGAATGGCAATTTATTCGTGCCTTATCATAATGCCCCGGGCTTAGGTGATCATGAGCTGCTGGATGATTTTATAGCGTTCTATAACGATCCGTATACAGCATTTGCAGGCGATGTAAAAAATGCATACAACCGAAATGTCCAAACCAAGATAAAACAACCGTATATGCATATCGTTGCTCCGACGAATCATAGCTCTATCAAGGAATCCCCGACAACGATCCGCGCTCGCGTGTTGAATACCGTGCCTTCACAAGTTGCCTATATAATAGAAGGAACTAATATTGAAGTTCCGATGCAGCTTGATGCAGATGGATATTATTCGGCTGTGTGGTCGCCGGATGCGGCGTTCAATGGCAAGACGGCTGACATTACTGTAAAAGTATACACAGTGGGCGATGCTGTTCTCGAACAGACGGTGACTGCGTTTGTTAAAGTAAACGAAATTTTGATGAAAGAGTACACATTTGAGCTTGCTGCAGAGGCTGATAGTATTCAGAACAACGGTACTTGGTCCGGACTAAACAATAATGACCAGTCGATTGAGCTAAAGCTGGAGCACGCTCAATTGGACGGGAACGGCAAGCTTCGGTTGAACGTGACTGGCTTGGAGGAGGGCGACTCGTGGCAGGAGCTGAAGCTGGAACTGAGCGATATCGCGTCACAAGTGTCCTTGCAGGCCGTCAGCCGGGTGCAGTTTGAGGCGCTGGTGCCGTTGGACGCCGGGGCAGCAGGGACGTTAAGAAGCGTCGTGCAGCTGCCGCCGGATTGGGATACAAAATACGGAATGACAACGACCGAACAGCAGCTTAGCGATTTGGAGGTCGTCACGGCAGAAGGGCAGGCTTATGGCCGTTATCACGTCCAAATCGATCTGAACAATCCGCAGAAATCAGCTGAAGCAACAGGACTTGCCATCTCGCTGGTCGGAAGTGCTCTGAATGGCGATCAATCTATTTTTATAGATAATCTGCGGCTTTATAGTGTATATGTGGAGGCGGAGACTGATCCGGCGCTCATTGATGACTTCGAATCCTACCAGGGCAGCAATGAGTTGTTGAGTCAGAAATTTATCTCTGCTGGAGATGCCACAAACGTGTCACTTACTGCAAGCCATAAGAGTGGCGGAAGCTATGCCATGAAATTTGAATATACGCTGGCTGGCAGCGGCTATGCCGGAAGAATAAAGAATCTAGGGCGCGATTGGTCTGATTATAATAAATTGAAGTTCTGGATGGTGCCGGATGGCAGCAACCAAGATCTAACTATTCAGTTGAAGGTGGACGGTGTGTATTTTGAGGCTTATCCTTCCCTGGCTTCTACGCAGGGGGAATGGGTTGAAATTCATTTTAATGAATTCGAAGTCGTTCATTGGGATACACCTAATTTAGGCAAGAAGCTGAATAAAATATCTCTGCAGAATGTTGAGCATTTTGCAATTTACGTGAATGCCGTAAACGGGGTTACGCTTACCAGCACGCTGTATTTCGACGATATTAAAGCCATAGATGACGGAACCGGAGGTGTTCCTAATGGGGGATCTGGACCTGGAAGCACGCCGGAGAAGGCCGGAATTCTCTATGACTTTGAGGAGGATGCAGGCGGTTGGGTTGTGGAGAGCAATAACGCGAATGCCGCATTCCCGGTAATTTCAGCGGACGAGGCTGCTAGCGGCTCGCACTCGTTAAGTTCGAATTTCTCTTTGACTGGAACGGATTTTGAGCTGGCGAAGAACGCTCCGCTGGACTTGTCTGCTGTGGATACTCTTCAGGCGAAGGTGAAGCTGTCAGCGGGCGCTTCTGCCAAAGCGCGTCTTTATGTGAAGACAGGCACGGCGTATGAATGGTTCGACAGCGGCGCTCCGATTCAAGTGGGGGCGGATAGCTTCGTTACGTTGAGCATGGATTTATCGACGGTGTCCAATCGGCATGCGGTGGTGGCCGTTGGCATAAAAATTGAAGATATCGCGGGCGCTGGCGGGACGGCAACGGTCTATTTGGATGAAGTCTCATTACTTGGCGGCCAAATAGTCCCTGAGTTTTATTATGGATTTGAGAGCTCGGAGGAAGGCTGGGCGATCAATAATGACGCTAACGGAAGCTACAATACGGCGTTAGCCGGCCAAGTGTCCGTGACAGATGCTGCCTATTCAGAGGGAGCCAAATCATTGAAGGCTGACTTCGTATTGAACGGAGGACAGTTCCAGCTTCGCAGCATGGATTCGGTCGATCTAAGCTCCTTCACCAAATTAAGTGCGGATCTGAAGCTGGGAACTCTTGCTCCTGGTGTCACTGCGGAGCTGTTCATCCAGACGGGTTCGGGCTGGGAGTGGGCAGCGACTAATCCGATCGGGCTGAATGGCACCGATTTCGTTACATTGACGCTTGATCTCAATGCGATTGCAGCCCGGAATCAGGTGATGGCTATCGGTGTGCAAATTATGACCCCGGCAGATGGGGCAGGAAGCCCTGTGGTGATCTATTTGGATCATGTCCGTGCAGAATGATAGCCAAGCAATCATGTGTGCCGTGCATAGGCGAATATACGGGTAGCGCATGTGCGTTTCGGTCATATTCTCTGGCACCAGGTAAGATATAGTGCGAAAGAGCCCCGATATCAGGTCAAGGATCCTGGTATCGGGGATTCTTTATGTATGGGAGAGCCTCCATATTTCCAACTAAAGCCAATATTGCTGAGGACTCCTATAACTGATATAATAAATTGATTATACTTCTAAGGATTTGTGGTGGGGGTAACAATGACAGATATTAGAGCAAGGCAAAAAAAGATTCGGAATTTCTGTATTATTGCACATATCGACCATGGCAAATCAACGTTGGCTGACCGGATTTTGGAATATACCGGAGCATTGACTTCACGGGAAATGCAGCAGCAGGTGCTTGATACGATGGATTTGGAGAGAGAACGCGGAATTACGATAAAGCTGCAGGCCGTACGTCTCTCTTACCGTGCAGATGACGGTGAAGAATATGTGCTTAATTTGATCGATACGCCAGGACACGTCGATTTCACGTATGAGGTATCCAGAAGCTTGGCAGCTTGTGAAGGGGCGCTTCTGGTCGTCGATGCGGCTCAGGGGATCGAAGCCCAAACGCTGGCTAACGTATACTTGGCATTGGATAACAATCTTGAGATTTTGCCGGTAATTAACAAGATCGATCTGCCCAGCGCTGATCCGGATCGTGTGAAGCAAGAGATTGAGGATGTAATCGGTCTGGATGCAAGCGAGGCCGTCCATGCTTCGGCGAAAGCCGGAATCGGCATACGTGAAATTATTGAACAGGTTGTACAGCAGGTTCCTGCGCCGACAGGAGACCCTGATGAGCCGCTTAAGGCGCTGATTTTTGACTCGCATTACGACCCTTATAAAGGTGTTATTGTGTATGTGCGCGTAATTAACGGACATATCAAAGCCGGTTCCAAAATCAAAATGATGGCGACCGGCAAGACGTTTGAGGTTATTGAGGTTGGCGCGTTTATGCCGCGGATGACGATGGTAGACGAACTGAATGTCGGGGATGTCGGATTTATTGTCGCAGGTATTAAGACAGTCGGCGATACGCAAGTCGGTGATACGATTACAGATGCGAAGAAACCAACGGCTGAACCGCTGCCTGGCTATCGCAAAATCAATCCGATGGTGTTCTGCGGTCTGTATCCGATCGACACATCGGATTATAATGACTTGCGCGAAGCGCTGGAGAAGCTGGAGTTGAATGATGCTTCACTGAGCTTTGAGCCGGAGACATCTAGCGCGCTTGGCTTCGGATTCCGCTGCGGATTCCTCGGCCTGCTCCATATGGACGTTATTCAAGAGCGCATTGAGCGTGAGTTCAATATTCCGCTGATTACGACTGCACCAAGCGTTATCTATAAAGTATCCCTGACGAATGGAGAAACGATCTCGATTGATAACCCGTCCAATTACCCGGAGGTTGGAAAGATCGATCACGTAGAAGAGCCTTATGTCAAGGCGTCTATTATCGTACCGAATGATTTTGTAGGAACCGTTATGGAGCTGTGCCAAGGCAAACGCGGTGAATTCATTAACATGGAATATTTAGATACGACCCGGGTCACGATCACGTATCAAATTCCACTATCCGAAATCGTATACGATTTCTTTGACCAACTGAAATCTAGTACGAAGGGTTATGCGTCCTTTGATTATGAGCTCTCAGGCTACCGCCAGTCGAACCTGGTCAAAATGGACATCCTCCTTAACGGGGAACAGGTCGATGCGCTGTCCTTCATCGTTCACAGAGAGCGGGCTTATCATCGTGGCCGGGCGATCTGTGAGAAGCTGCGCGAGCTTATTCCACGCCAAATGTTCGAGGTGCCGATCCAAGCTTCCGTAGGTACTAAGATTGTAGCGAGGGAAACGGTAAAGGCGATGCGCAAGAACGTCCTTGCGAAATGCTACGGCGGCGACATCTCCCGGAAGCGTAAATTGTTGGAGAAGCAAAAGGAAGGTAAGAAGCGCATGAAGCAGGTGGGTAACGTAGAGGTGCCGCAGGAGGCATTTATGGCGGTGCTGAAAATCGACGACAATTGATCGTCCTGTTGGACGCATATGCATAGCATAGGGATTAGAGAGGAAAGCCGGATGGCTTTCCTTTTTCCGTAATCTATGCGCAACAAATTAAAAAAGCAATTTCATGAACAAGAAAAGGGGGCACCACCGTGAGCCAACAACTGAAATTGGACGGACAGGAATGGCCTGGCTCCGCTCCACGGTCTAAGACGGCTCCCGAAGCCGTGTATATTCACATCCCGTTTTGCACGAATAAATGTTTTTATTGCGATTTCAATTCTTATGTTCTTAAGGATCAGCCGGTAATGGACTATTTGCGAGCGCTTGATCAGGAGATGGAACTGACCGTTCGTGAGACACCGCCAGGAGAGATTAAGAGCATTTTCGTAGGCGGCGGGACTCCCACTGTGCTGAAGCCGGATGAGATGGAGTTCTTCCTTTCGTCTGTTCGCCGTCATTTTCCGAATTGGGCAGCGGATATCGAATTCTCCATGGAGGCCAACCCCGGTACAACCGATAAAGATAAGCTAGCCGTTATGAAGGCAGGGGGCGTGAATCGCGTCAGCTTCGGCGTACAGGCGTTTCAGAATGAGCTGCTGAGCGGAATCGGGCGCATCCATAATACAGATGATGTGTACCGCAGTCTGGAGAATGCGAGAGCGGTAGGATTAAATAATCTATCCATCGACTTGATGTTCGGCTTGCCCAACCAGACTGTTGAAATGCTGGACTACAGTGTATCCAAAGCACAGGAGCTTGAGCTGCCGCATTATTCTATTTACAGCCTCAAAGTGGAAGAGAATACGTTATTTCATACGCTGTATCATAAGAATCAGCTCCCGCTTCCCGAGGAAGAGGATGAATTGAATATGTACCTGCTGTTAATGGAGCGAATGGAGAAGGCGGGTTACAAGCAGTACGAGATCAGCAATTTTGCTAAACCGGGTTTTGAGAGCCGGCATAACATTACTTATTGGCGGAACGAGGATTATTATGGCTTGGGCGCAGGCGCCCACGGATATGTGAATCGATATCGCCATGTCAACATTAAGGGCGTTAACCCATATAATGAAGCGACTAAGCAGGGACGGCCGATTCTGGATCGGTTCGAGATATCTCGCGAGGAAGCGATGGAGGATTTCGTCATGGTGGGTCTGCGCGTGCTAGAGGGAATTTCGGAGGAGCGCTTCCAGAGTCAGTTCGGGGCTTCGCTTGATGAAGTATTCGGGGATCAATTCAATAAAATGTTGAATGCCGGATTGCTGGAGAAGACAGCTTCGATTCCAGGCTATCGACTTAGCAAGAAGGGGATACTGTTTGGCAATGAGGTGTTTGCCGAATTTATAGGTGCCTTGGGCGGAAAATAATATATTGAACTTATATACGCTTTGTTGTATATTTATTCATAATATTGTACCGGATCGAGGAGGGATCAGCATGCCTGCTGTAGCTGTATGCAGAAGAGCAAAACTTGAAGATGTAGAGCCTCTATTTCAAATGATTGATGGGTATGCCCAGCGGGGGATTATGCTGCCGCGCTCGAGAGAGGTGCTAAACCGGCAGATTGACGACTTCGTGGTAACTGAAGTAGATGGCTTGGTTGTCGGATGCGGATCCCTATGCCGATTAGGCGAAGAACTCGTAGAAATCAGGTCGCTCGGCATTTCGGAGGGCTATAAAGGACGGGGACTCGGTTCGCTGCTCGTGGCGCAGTTGGTTGATGAAGCGAAGAGCCTAGGTATTCCCAAAGTTATGGCGCTCACTTATGAAGTTTCTTTTTTTCTGAAAAACGGGTTTGAGGTGGTGGAGAAGGACATTTTTCCGGAGAAAGTTTGGACGGATTGCATCCACTGCCCGAAGCAAAATGCCTGTGATGAAATAGCGGTGCTTAAGATACTGAACTGACTTGACAATCGTCTTGTCGGTTTGGTATTTTTGTATTAGCGATTAGCACTCGATATGAGTGAGTGCTAACGACACGGTCAAATGTAAAATAGGAGGGATTTTCATGTTAACGGAACGCCAGAGAATGATTTTAACAGCCATTGTAGATGATTATATTCGTTCGGCGGAACCGGTGGGATCCCGAAGCATTTCAAAACGGGGAGATGTCGGCTACAGTCCGGCAACGATTCGTAATGAAATGGCAGATTTAGAGGAGCTCGGATTTCTTGAGCAGCCTCATACATCAGCTGGCCGTATTCCTTCTCACAAAGGATACCGATATTATGTTGATCATATGATGCCCCTGAACCGATTGGCCTCGGATGAGCTGGGAACGATGAAATCATTTTTTGCCGAGAAGCTCAATGCAACGGAGCAGGTCATTCAGCACGCGGGCACGATTTTATCACATATGACGAACTACACCTCTATTTTGCTTGGGCCCGAAGTATTCCATACCTCCCTGCGTCATTTTCAGCTGCTGCCTCTAAATGAGACTACGGCAGTTGCCATTATTGTGACGAATACAGGCCAGGTAGAGAATAAGACGGTCTCTATTCCACCCGGCGTATCTATTTCCGAAATGGAGAAGGTCGTCAATCTGCTGAATCATAGACTGGCTGGAGTGCCGATCTATAAGCTGAAATCCGCCCTTTATAACGAAATCGGTCAAGAAATGCAGCGGCATATCGACCATTTTGAAGATTTGATGAAGGTGCTGGATGAGGCGCTGGATAGCGGTGGAACCGAAGGGCAGCGTCTGTTTCTTAGCGGAACTACGAATATGCTGACACAGCCTGAATTCCGGGATGTGGATAAAGTGAAGAGCATCCTTGACCTGTTGGAGGAGACACCAACCTTAATGAGGATGTTGACTTCTGCGCAGGCCGGGTCAGGCATTCAGGTGCGTATCGGTACAGAGAACAAACATGAAGCTTTTGCAAATTGCAGTTTGATTACAGCAACTTACGCCATTGAAGGCGGCGCTGTAGGCACGATCGGTATTTTGGGACCGACAAGAATGGAGTATGCCCGGGTCATGCGGATTTTGGATATGCTATCTAAGGATTTAACAGAATTCCTGTCCCGCTTACATTAATAATGAGCATGATAATTATGTTTTACCGCATGTTAAGGAGGTGAACATCTTGAAGGAACAAGAACCAGTTCAAGACAACATCAATACGAATGTAGAGGAAGAATTTGAAATGAATGATCATGTGAACCAAGAACATACAGCAGATGAGAACAGCATTCCTGAGGAGAACTCTGCAAGCGAGCGGGAGGCTTCCAAGGCAACTGCAGCTAAAGAGGGTAATGCAGAGCATGCGGCGCTCCGCGCTGAATTGGAAGAGCAGCAGCAAAGACTGCTGAGAGCGCAGGCGGATTTCGACAACTTCCGCAGGCGTACGCAGAAAGAGAAAGAAGAGCTTGGGAAGTACGCTTCCGCTAAACTGATTACCGAGCTGTTGCCAGTCATAGATAATTTCGAACGGGCTTTAGCCAGCGGCGAGCAGGGTACGGATGTCACTTCCTATGCCAAAGGTGTAGAAATGATCTTCCGTCAGCTTGAGGGCGTGCTTGGAGCCGAAGGCCTGAAGGCGATGGAGACCGTTGGAGAACAGTTCAATCCTGAATTTCATCAGGCGATTATGCAGGTGGAATCAGACGAATATGAAGAGGGCATCGTTGTCGAAGAGGTACAGAAAGGGTATATGTTGAAGGACAAGGTACTTCGTCCAGCGATGGTCAAAGTCAGCGGTTAATTCCAGCTGTTCATTTAAATTGATAATTACACACTTATGCAACAATCTATTAAGGAGGACATAACTTATATGAGCAAAGTAATTGGTATTGACTTAGGAACTACAAACTCTTGCGTAGCCGTTATGGAAGGCGGCGAAGCTGTCGTTATTCCTAACCCGGAAGGCGCGCGTACAACACCATCCGTAGTAGGCTTCAAGAAAGACGGCGAGCGCGTTGTCGGTGAGACGGCAAAGCGCCAGGCGATCACCAATCCGGATCGCACAATCATTTCTATTAAAAGACATATGGGTACTGATCATAAAGAAAGCATCGACAGCAAGGAAATGACGCCTCAGGAAATTTCGGCAATCATTCTGCAGAAGCTGAAATCCGATGCGGAGGCATATCTTGGCCAAACCGTAACCCAAGCCGTTATTACCGTTCCGGCCTATTTCAATGACAGCCAGCGTCAAGCGACGAAGGATGCTGGTAAAATCGCAGGTCTTGAAGTACTGCGTATCGTGAACGAGCCAACGGCGGCCGCTCTTGCTTACGGCATGGAAAAAGCGGAAGACCAAACGATTCTTGTATACGACCTCGGCGGTGGTACGTTTGACGTATCCATTCTTGAGCTTGGGGACGGCTTCTTCGAAGTTAAGGCGACAAGCGGGGACAACAGTCTGGGCGGCGACGACTTTGACCAAGTGATTATCGACTATCTGGTGGCTGAATTCAAGAAGGATCAAGGCATCGATCTTAGCAAGGATAAAGCTGCAGTACAGCGTCTCAAGGATGCGGCCGAGAAAGCGAAGAAGGAATTGTCCGGCGTGTTGACGACGACGATTTCCCTTCCGTTCATCACGGTAGCTGATGGCGTGCCGCAGCACTTGGAGATGAACCTGACCCGCGCTAAATTCGAAGAGCTGTCCGCAGACCTCGTAGAACGGACACTTGAACCAACTCGCCGCGCATTGAGCGACTCCGGCCTGACTCCTGCGGAGATCGACAAGGTTGTATTGGTCGGCGGCTCCACGCGGATTCCTGCCGTGCAAGAAGCGATCAAGAAATTGACAGGCAAGGAGCCGCATAAAGGCGTTAACCCGGATGAGGTTGTTGCGCTTGGTGCAGCCGTGCAAGCGGGCGTACTTACAGGCGATGTGAAAGACGTGGTATTGCTTGACGTAACACCGCTATCCCTCGGTATCGAAACCGCAGGCGGCGTGTTTACAAAAATGATCGAGCGCAACACAACGATCCCAACAAGCAAATCTCAAGTGTTCTCCACTTATGCGGACAATCAGCCAAGCGTTGAGATTCACGTTCTGCAAGGGGAGCGCGAGATGGCGGCAGGCAACAAAACGCTGGGACGCTTTATGCTTGGCGATATTCCACTCGCACCGCGCGGCGTACCGCAAATCGAAGTTACCTTTGACATCGACGCTAACGGAATCGTTAACGTATCGGCAACGGATAAAGGAACCGGCAAGAGCCAGAAAATCACGATCACCTCTTCCAGCGGTCTAAGCGAGGAAGAAGTAGAGAAAATGATGAAGGACGCCGAGCTTCATGCCGAAGAAGATAAGAAACGCAAAGAGCTTGTCGAAGCAAAAAATAACGGCGATCAGCTTATTTACAGCGTAGACAAGACGATCAAGGAACTTGGCGACAAAGTGGATGCTGCCGAGACAGACAAAGCGAACGAAGCCAAGGAAGAACTCAAGAAAGCGCTCGAAGGCGACAATCTTGACGAAATCAAAGCCGCTTCCGAGAAACTGACAGAAATCGTGCAGCAATTGTCTGTGAAGCTGTATGAGCAGGCTCAGGAGCAAGCAGGGCAAGCTGAAGGCGCTGATGGTGCTGCGGCAGGCGGCCCAGGCAAAGACAACGTCGTGGATGCAGAATACGAAGTTGTGGACGAAGACAAGAAACAAGACTAATCGCTGTACGTTAAGCGTTGGATAGAACAATACAATTGGTGAACCGGGAAGGTCAAAGCGCGGGGCATTCCGTGCTTTGACTTTCCTTTTGCCGGATAGAGGGTCTATCTGGCGTTGACCATAGCTATAGCAATAGTGGGGGTGGAAGGATGGCTGAAAAGCGCGATTATTATGAGGTGCTGGGGGTTGGCAAGAGCGCCTCGGACGATGATATTAAGAAAGCCTATCGCAAGCTGGCGCGTCAGTATCACCCTGACGTGAACAAGGCGCCGGATGCGGAGGATAAGTTTAAAGAAGTCAAAGAGGCCTACGATGTCCTTAGCGATTCGGGGAAACGTGCTCGCTACGACCAATATGGCCACATTGATCCGAACCAAGGGATGGGCGGTGGATTTTCCGGCGCGGATTTCGGCGGCTTCGGTGATATTTTCGATATGTTCTTTGGGGGCGGCGGTGGTCGTCGCGATCCAAACGCGCCGCAGCGCGGTAATGATCTGCAGTACACGATGACGATCGAGTTCAAAGAGGCTGTCTTTGGTAAAGAAAGCGACATTACGATTCCGCGTACGGAGAATTGTGATACATGCTTCGGCTCCGGTGCAAAACCGGGAACGAAGCCGGAGACTTGTTCCGTCTGCCGGGGCACAGGACAAGAGGAAGTGGTTCAGAATACGCCGTTCGGCCGTATGGTGAATCGCCGTGCTTGCAGCAATTGTTCGGGCAGAGGGCAGATCATTAAAGATAAATGTTCAACTTGTCAAGGCAGTGGCAAAGTGAAAAAGCAGCGTAAAATTCATGTCCGCATTCCAGCCGGGGTAGATGACGGCGCCCAACTGCGGATGACCGGCGAAGGGGAAGGCGGTTTGCGCGGCGGCCCAGCCGGGGATTTGTACATCGTTATTCGCGTGAAGTCGCATGACTTCTTCGAGCGTGAGGGCGATGATATTTACTGTGAAGTCCCGTTAACTTTTGCGCAAGCGGCGCTCGGGGACGAAATTGAAATTCCGACGCTGACTGAGAAGGTGAAGCTGAAAGTGCCGGCAGGCACCCAGACCGGTACCTATTTCCGCCTTAAAGGTAAGGGCGTTCCGCGGCTTCGCGGCATTGGACAGGGCGACCAGCATATCAAGGTTGTTGTTGTGACGCCAAGCAAACTGAGCGATGAGCAAAAAGACTTGCTGAGGCAATTTGCTGCAATGAACGGAGAGCATACGCATGAAAATGAGCAATCGTTCTTTGATCGGATGAAGCGGGCGTTCCGCGGAGACTGATCGATAGCGAAGCCAATCATGGAATGATTCACTGAGAGTGTATAGCTGAATATTCAAAGAATAAGCTTGACCGATGTCCGATCTCTTAAGGATGTCGGTCTTTTTTTTGCAGAAAATTTCCCGGTCGTAATACTTTCACCATGTTCGAACATCGATCAATAAGCGATGATAGCTGTGAGTTCATGCACAGGTGGTATTACCCAGGCAGGGATGTCCGATCATTCCGCAGTGCAGGCATAGAATACATGCTTGTATGCTGTATTGCCACAGGCATGGAATCTCCAATGCATGGGTTCGAATCCCTTATCCTAGAGAGGATTAGCTCAGTGGTAGAGCACTCGACTTTTAATCGAGCAAACATGTTAAAGAAGATGACCTTGTAGAGGGCTCCTCGGTGGCTTGTTGTGCACGCTGCAGCAGAAGCTTTGCAGCTTTGCAGATACCGGATTGAACGGACGCCATGCTGTCCGCCGGGGCAAAGTGAGTGGGCTGGCAGATGGCAAGCGAATCGACCGCCTTGCTCATGGATGCCGCGGCAGAAGCGAACGGCCGGTAATCCTTAAGCAGAGCTCCGCTAATGCCGCAGGGAGGAGTCCTCTCTATGAGGTCGCAAATCGAGCGGCCAATCCGCAAGGCAGGAGGAAAAATGAGATGTTCAAGAAAATTACGATACAAATGGGACAGCGCGGCTTACTACTCAAGAAGGGTACCTATGTGAAAATGCTTCAGCCAGGGACGTACCGTCTGACCACATTTGGGGGAACACATATCATCGTAATGGATACGGCGATGCCGTTTGAGATAGTGGGGAAGGATTTGCAGCTGTTTTTGCATGACGACAAGCTGAAGCAGGAGCTCGACATCGTTCACGTTTTGGATCATGAATATGTGCTCCATTATGAGGATGAGAGATTCAGCGGACTACTGAAGGCAGGAACGTACGCCTACTGGAACGTCTTGAAGCAGCATCGATTCGTTCATATCGATATTCGTCATCCGGAGCTGCCGGCCCAGGTCGATCCCGTCATTTTGCCAAAGCTGACAGGCTACTATCAAATGCTGGAGGTGGCGGAGCATGAAGCGGGGGTACTGTATTATAACCACGTCATGCAAAGAGAGCTTAAGCCGGGGAAGTATTACTTCTGGAGAGGGCCTGTTGCGGTATCCTTACAGAAGGTTGATTTAAGGCAGCAGCAGCTGGATATGACAGGACAGGAAATGATGACCGAGGACAAGGTGACGCTTAGATTGAACTTTGTGTGCCAATATAAGGTGGAGGCTCCGCTGCTGGTACTGGCCATCAAATCCTTTGAGGAACAAATTTATATTCAGCTTCAGCTGATTTTGCGTGAATATATTGGGACATTGAAGCTCGACGATTTATTGAAAATGAAGCAGGAAATCGCCGCTTTCGTAATGTCGCGTCTGCATGAGAAGGAACGGGAATATGGCATTCGTTTCGTGTCGGCAGGGGTAAAGGATATTATTTTGCCGGGGGATATTAAGGACATTTTGAATACCGTTCTTCTTGCTGAGAAAAAGGCGCAAGCCAACACGATTACCCGCCGCGAGGAGACGGCATCGACACGCAGCCTGCTTAATACCGCTAAGCTGATGGACGAGAACGAGACACTTTATCGCCTCAAAGAATTGGAGTTTCTGGAGAAGATCTGCGAGAAAATCGGTTCCATATCGTTGACAGGCGGAAGCAACCTGCTAGAGCAGCTTAACTTTCTATTGGGCAGCAAGGGGGCGGAAAAATAACACAGCGCAGCTTGTTAATACAGACCTTGTAAAAACTTCACAGCGCGAGAGCAGCTGACAGGGTAAAATACAACATGAGTTAGGAGCAGCAGGAGGGGATGGTCTTGAAGCGAAAACAAATATTCCGTCTGCAGACTACGATTACCCTGTTAGTGTGCCTTGTTCTCGCTTTCGTATTGTTGATTATATATATCATGTTCAGCGAGCAATTCAAAAATCAAACCAGGCGTAATCTGGAAGAGCGCGTCGTAGCGGTATCGCGAACGATGGCTCTTACGCCTTCTGTGCAGGAGGCGCTGCGCAATCCGCAAAGCTCATTCAATATTCAGCAGTATGCGAATAAGATCCGCCGGCTCAATGACGTTGAATTTGTAGTGGTGATCGACATGGAGGGCATTCGCAGATCCCACCCGGATGCGGAGCTGGTCGGAAAGCATGTCGCCGGAGGCGACGAGCAGCCGGTACTTCTGCGCGGGGAGCATAAAATATCAATCGCAGAAGGTACGCTGGGCACCTCCCTGCGGGCCTTCGTGCCGATTTTTGATGCGGAGGGCAGCCAGGTCGGAGCGGTTCTGACAGGAGTGTTGCTGGGGCGGATATCTGAAGAAGCATCTAGGAACCAATGGATTTTATACTGGGGGCTTGGGCTCGGAGGATGTATAGGTGCGGTCGGGGCGTATTTGCTTGCCCGCAAAATCAAACAAACGATTTACGATATGGAGCCATTCGAAATCGCCAAGCTGCTGAAGGAACGAAACGCGATGCTTCAATCGGCGAAAGAAGGAATAATAGCGGTAGACGAGCATTTGTCAATTACGCTGATCAATGAAGAAGGACGCCGATTGTTTAGGCAAGCGGGATTGCCTGCCAAGCTGGTGGATGAAGATATTCGGAGCATTTGGCCGAGCTTGGGGTGCGACAATATTTTGCAAACAGGCGAGTCTATTTCAGATGAAGAAGTAGAGCTAGGAGCAGTGATCGTACGCGTGAGCAGTGTACCTATTCTAGTGAACGGAGAAGTTGCTGGAGTCATTGCCACCTTTAGAGATAAGACGGAAATCCGGATGATGAATGAGCGATTATCAGGGCTGTCCTCCTATGCCGAAGCATTGCGGGCGCAAGCTCATGAATTCCGGAACAAGCTTCATGTCATCTATGGAATGGCTCATATGGCCTATTACGACCAACTGCAAGCATATATTTCGGAGACGCTCCAGACGCACGAGTCCGAAGTGGGAGCAGTTACAGAGCAAATTAGAGATCAGGTCATGGCTGGATTCATATTGGGGAAAATGAGCAGAGCCCGGGAGGCCGGCATTGACTTCGTGCTTCTGAAGCATAGTTTATTGCCGGAGCCTGGCAGCGGCGAAGTCATGCATCATTTAATAACGATATTGGGAAACTTGTTCGACAATGCCATAGAATCGCTGCAAGCCGATCATCTCGGCCCTGAAACTCCGCTGATCGAGCTCTCCCTTCGTTATGATCCATCCGCTGGCCAATTGCTCTGCTCTGTTAAAGATAATGGCAGCGGGATTCGCGAGGAAATCCAAGCCACGATATACGACAAGGGGTTTTCGACCAAAGGAGATGACCGGGGAATGGGACTTTATCTCGTTATGCTAAGGGTAAAAGAGCTGGGCGGAAAAATGGATTGCCTCTCTTTATGGGGAAAAGGGACTCAGTTTACCGTTAGCTTGCCATATGCTGTAAAGGATGCTGATATATGATCCGTGTGCTGATTGTTGAAGATGACCCGATGGTCGCGCAGTTTAATCGATGTTATTTGGAACAGGCTGGCGGATATCAATGCATCGGAGCGGCAGCTTCCGTTGACGAGGCTGAGATTTTATTAGAACGCGACAGGCCGCAGCTTATTTTACTGGATTTATTTATGCGGAAAAAAGGCGGTTTCGATCTGCTTAACAAAATACGCAGCAATGATGCGAATATTGATGTTATTGTTATATCTGCCGCCCGGGATCCGGAAAGTATTAAGAAGGCTCTGCAGTATGGCGCGGTTGATTATTTAATTAAGCCCTTTAACTTTTCAAGATTTAAAGCGGCGCTTGATAACTATCGTGAAACGTATTACCGCATGAATACACCGGATAGCATGAGCCAGGACGATCTGGATCAGCTCATTGGAAGATCTCCCGATAGAGGGAGGAATGCAGGCATGCAAAGCTTGCCCAAAGGCTTGACCCCAGGCACGCTGAAAATATTATGGGAAGCTATAGAGGGACATGGCCGCAGTTTTTCAACCGAAGAACTTGCGCAACTGTCGGGAATTTCACGTGTGTCCGTTCGCAAGTATCTTGCTTTCCTGCAGGAGATCGGAGTGCTGCAATCAGAGTTGATTTACGGGACAGGGGGAAGGCCAATGGATAAATTTTGGATTTTTCCGGATAAGTCCGAGGTGGTAGAGATATATTTTTAAATTATTATACTAAACGTTAAACCCTCATCATTTCTAAATGAAATGGCGGGGGTTTTTGCTGTTAGGACGGGTGTGGATATCGCTTGAATTTCATTCCACGGCGCAGGATTGTCTACTTACATTACTTAAATAACGATTTCAGTACTTACAAAATCTGTTCGAGAGACGGAAGCATATATACAATACTTATTATGTGAAAACATGCACAATACCAAATTGCTGCAACAACAAAATGAAGAGGGGAACAGCATGAAAACAAGACAAACAAAGAGTCTAGCGCTCACCATGGTGGCAGTTATGATGATGGCGCTCATCTTACCGGCTTGCGGAGGCAAGGCAGAATCTGCCGATATCGTAGTGATCGGAGGAGGCGGAGCAGGAATGTCCGCGGCCATCGAGGCGCATAATCAGGGGGCAAAGGTCGTTCTGCTGGAGAAAATGCCGATGCTTGGCGGAAACACGGCTCGAGCTGAAGGCGGGCTGAATGCTGCTGGCACGGAATATCAAAAGACGCAAGGGATTGAAGACAGCCCTGAGCTGCATTTCGAAGACACAATGAAAGGCGGCAAAAATGTAAATAACCCGGATCTCGTCAAGGTGTTGACAGACAACGCTGCGAAGTCGATCCAATTCCTGAAGGAGAACGGCGCCGAATTGTCGGAGGTCGGCAAAGCCGGAGGCTCCAGTGTTCCGCGCATTCATCGACCGCAGGGCGGGGAAGCGGCAGGTAATTTTATCGTAGTCGCTCTGAAGAAGAAATTGGAGGAATTGAATGTTGACGTTCGTCTGCAGCACAGCGTCACGGAAATTGTGACGGATAAGGATGGAAACGTAACTGGGGTCAAGGGTACGGACAAGGAAGGCAAAACGTTTGAAGTTCAAGCCAAGGCAGTTATTCTTGCGACGGGCGGATTTGGCGCTAATCTGGACATGGTCGTTAAATATAACTCTGATTTAGAAGGATTCGCTACGACGAATGCGCCTGGGGCACAGGGCGATGGCATTCAATTGGCTGAGGCTGTAGGAGCCAAGCTGGTGGATATGAACGAAATTCAAATTCATCCTACGACCATTCCGGGCGAAGGCGTCCTTATTACGGAAGGCGTCCGGGGAGACGGAGCGATCCTCGTGAACCAAGAAGGTATTCGGTTTACAAACGAGCTGCTTACAAGGGATGTTGTATCTAAGAACATTTTGGTTCAGACCGATAAAATCGCTTACTTGATCTTTAATGATGAGCTTCGTGGAACGCTGAAAGCAACGGATACGTATTTTGAAATGGGTCTCGTCCAAGAAGGGCAGACAATCGCTGAGCTGGCGGCCAAGATTGATGTCGATGCCGCTGTTCTGGAGGAAACTGTGAATCGTTACAGTCAATTTAAAGAGGCTGGCAGGGATGGAGATTTCCAACGCGACGATATGCGCCTCGATTTTACAAAGGGCAGCTATTATGCCATTAAGGTAACGCCAGGCATCCATCATACGATGGGCGGTGTGATGATTAATACCCAAGCACAAGTGCTGAGCGAAGCGGGCACTGCTATTCCAAACCTATATGCTGCGGGTGAGGTTACGGGCGGCGTTCACGGTGCTAACCGACTTGGCGGCAATGCGCTGGCCGATATTACCACATTCGGACGCGTTGCTGCTCAGGAAGCTGTGAAATCGCTCAAATAACAGGCATCAATAATGAGAAAAGGGGAGGAAACTATGCGCAGATCGGTAAAAAACGCAGGAGCAGCAACTATAGCTGCATTTCTTGTACTGGCTGGCTGCTCGGGTGGCGGGCAGTATATCGATGGGATTTATGAAGGAAGCGCCCAAGGGGCCAAAAGCGAGATTAAGGTCTCCGTTGAAGTAAAAGGAGCGAAGATCGATAAAATCGAAATTATTGAGCATGGCGAAACGCAAAGCATTGTAGATGCGGCCATAGAAACGACGATTCCGGAAATTATTAAGGAGCAGTCTACGGATGATATAGATGTCATTTCCGGTGCCTCCAAATCGAGCGAGGCTGTTGTTCAAGCGGTGGAAACCGCACTAAGCAACGCGAAGAAATAACCTCAACCATAACGAAGGGCACCCATATCGTCGTAACGATGGGGTGCCCTTACATAAGGTAGCAAGCTTATTATTGCCTAATGGCAGCTGTAATTTCCTCATCCAGCTCCAAGGTAATATCATCCTTAAATGCCCGAATACCGTACTCCTTGTATACATACTGCATGATCGCTTCAATAATATTCAACTCGATCAAGTAGCGGCTGCGTCCATTAGCCCACACCTCTCCGGTATAACCGGTATCTTCATCCCAGCTTAGCTCGACCTGGATATCGGTAGGACGCAAGCCGGTGCGATCTGCGGTGTGAATGCAAATTGCGTTAATGATTTCATCCATGCTGAGAATCATAGGTTAGTATCTTCCTCCGCGATTGTTGTAATCATCGTTGCGCGGGCCTTGATAGGTTTGCGGCTGCGGCTTCTTAAATCTACGGAAGAGGGCAATGGCTATTACGACGATCAAATAGATAGCGAACAGGTTAACGGCCAGGCCGAGCAATTCGCCAAAGAAACCCATGCCTCCAAACAGTCCACCGAATAGAAGTCCGGCCAATCCACCGACCATCATCCCCTTCATAAAGCTGCCACCGCCAAAAAATCCGGTTCTGTTGTTATTCATGCCGTTCGTGGTTGAAGTGGATTTGTTCGTCGTATTGGATTCCGATTTGTTCACCGTGCTTGATTTCTTCGGCGTATTGGTAAAGCTTCGTGGGCCGGATTTAAAGCCACCACCACGTCTGGCATCTGCGAAATCTGTAACCGTGAAAGCAAAGAATAGTGTGAATACCATAACGAGCAGCGTCATTTTTTTGAACATACCTAGAGTAAACCCTCCTACTTTAAATGTGTATTTATATAAGAGTATATACGAGTTGCCTTAATAATAGTTTCAATTTTTAAAAGAAAGAATCATTTGTATAAAGTGTCATCCAATATTGCATCCTACACAATAAGAAACTGCACCAAAAGCAGATTCAATACATGCCGCAGGTAGGCGAAGGCAGGTGTTCACTGTTGAGTGAAAAAAACATTCTCGCTTATTTCAAGAGCCCGGAAGAAGCGGAGGGTGCTGCTCGGAAGCTGCAGGCCCTTCGGGTTGTGGATTTGTCCATCGATCGCTTCAGCAAATATCCTGGGGAAGGCTATGATCCTTTAAATCCGATCGCCGGTAATATATCCAGCCTTGCGGAAATTACGCAGGACGGGGACATAACCAGCCCATCCGCAGGCATTCTGTCGGCGGCCGACCCGGCCGCAAGCGGAATGAGCCATGGAGGACAGGGAGGGCCGACAGGCCATGATATTCTGCTTACGGTCGTCGTAGACGAATCGAGTCATCATCAAGCCCTGCGCATCATTGAAGAAGCAGGCGGCATGACGTAATCGCAAATATCCGAAGGAGGAACAAAAGATCATGAGCGAGCATAAACAGGACGCAAAGCGCTCCTACTCAGCGAAGTTATCAAAATCCATTGGACATAACGAGGATGTAGAGTTTTCCGAGGAGTTGGCGGATCAAGAGGACTGGGAGGCGCTAGAACGCAGTGAGCGTGCAGATCGTCGCCAACAGCAACGCCGCTAACTGCGGCAATTAGGTTGACATTAGAGCAGAAGACATCGTTTTGCGGTCTTTTGCTCTTTTTTTTCATGGACTATATAACCAGCTTCATATCTTTTATAATTGACCGCTGCCAAATGGATTGACAGCAAGTTGTCCAGCCTTTTAACTTCAAAGCATACAGACAGGAGGATGCATAATGGACACGATCAAAATAGGCATCGTCGGCGCCGGACAAATCGGAAAGGCACATCTGGAGGAGTACATGAATATTCCTGGCGCGGCGATCATTGCCATATGCGATATAAATCTTGAGGAGGCTAAGCGTGTTGCGGCTAAGTACGGCGTATCCAATGTTTATGCGGATTACCGGGAAATGCTTCAACAGGAGGAGCTCGACGCCATCGACGTATGTCTTCATAACAATTATCATATGCCGGTAACAACGGAAGCTCTGGAGGCTGGCATACATGTGTATTGCGAGAAGCCGATCGCGGGCTCTTATGCGGATGGCCTGAAAATGGTAAAGACAGCCAAGGCTTGCGGCAAGCTGCTTCATATTCAATTAGCGCATCTCTATCATATCGAGACAAGAGCTGCCAAACAATTAATTGATGCGGGCAAGCTCGGCAAGCTATATCATGCTAGATCCACAGGTTTTCGGCGTCGCAACAGGCCTTATGTCGACGGCTACGGAACTGCGGCATTTACGAGGAAAGAAACCGCTGGCGGAGGAGCGTTATACGATATGGGGGTGTACCATATTGCCCGCATGCTGTATCTGCTGGGGAATCCGCAGGTAGAGCGGATTACAGGGCGCACGTATCAGGAAATGGCAATGGACGAGGAGCGCAGGCTTCGCTCCGGATTCGATGTCGAGGAGATGGCAGCCGGATTAGTCTGCCTGGAGGGCGGAATAACGCTGGATATTATCGAATCCTGGTCGCTGCAGCTCGGAGGTCTGGAGGGCAGTTCAATCGTCGGATCGGAAGGGGGGATCCGTTTGCCCGGAGCGGTGTCGGACAGAGAAGCGAATGGCTTCAGCTTCCATACGACTATCGCCGACTTGGATATGGATTGCACGGTGAATTTGGAGCGGGCCGATTGGCGCCAGCGGATGCTAAGTCCTTTTCCGAATGCCTATGCAACTTCCCAGCATCACTGGATTGCAGCTTTGCAGGGGCAGGTGCCGCTGCTGCCTACCGCAGATATCGCACTCAACACGATGTTGATTAGCGAAGGGTTATATTTGTCTCAACAATTGGAGCGTGAAGTAAGCGCGGAAGAGGTAGCGCGAGGCTCCAAATCCACTTCAATCGTCCTCTAGCCGCTTGTATAGCGGCTTTTTGTTTACCTTGATATTATATAGTACAATAAAGGGTATGCGTATGAACCGAGGAGGATAAAACAACATGATTTGGAAGGAAATAACTATAGATACAACAGAAGAAGCAGTAGAGATGATTACCAACTTTTTGCATGAAGCAGGAGCCGGCGGCGTAACCATTGAAGAATACGTGGATAACAACAAGCCTAGAGACACTTCCTTGGGACAATGGTTTGAAATTCCGCCCAATGATATCCCTGAGGGGGAAGCTAGAATAAGCGGTTATTTTCCGGACGGGACGGACATTGATTCGGTCATTGCTTCCGTGAAGGAACGAATTGCGGAGCTTGCCGGATATGATATCGATGCAGGCCGTGCGGATATAGCAGTGAAGGATGTAAGCGAGGACGACTGGGCGAATAACTGGAAGCAATACTTCAAGCCGCTCCGGGTGTCGGAGCGATTGACGATCAAGCCGACCTGGGAGGCGTATGTACCTGAGTCTGAAGAAGAGAAGATCATTGAGCTGGATCCGGGCATGGCCTTCGGAACGGGGACACATCCGACGACATCGCTTTGCCTCCGTACGCTCGAAGGTGTCATTCAACAAGGCGATGAGGTCATTGACGTCGGGACAGGCTCGGGGATACTTGCGATTGGCGCAAGCAAGCTGGGCGCATCTCATGTTCTTGCGTTGGACTTAGATCCGGTAGCTGTCTCCAGTGCTTTAGAGAATACGAGACTGAATGGTCTTGAGGATCGGATTACTGTTGTAGAGAGCGATCTGTTGTCCGTTTTGAAGCAAGAGTCGGCGGAGCTTAACGTCAAGCTTCCGGTTCGTGTTGTCGTTGCTAATATACTAGCGGAAATTATTTTGTTATTTGTCGATGATGTCTACCAGGCGCTGCAGCCGGGTGGCTATTATATTGCATCGGGCATTTATAAGAATAAAGAACAAGCCGTGGAGGAAGCGCTGCTTGCCGCGGGATTTGAGATCACGGAAACCGCCAGGGAAGAAGACTGGGTTGCTTTCGTGGCGAGAAAGAGGTAGCCATTCATGGATTTTTTAAATCAAATATTGCGAATTCCTTTGGATCAGCTGCCCTATTTTTTGATTACGCTGATCATTGCTTTTACCGTTCATGAGTTTTCCCATGCTTATTTTGCCAACAAGTTCGGCGATCCAACAGCGAGGCTGCAGGGACGGGTGACGCTTAACCCCGCTGTCCACTTCGATCTGCTCGGAGTGATTTTGCTTCTGATTGCAGGGTTCGGCTGGGCAAGGCCGGTACCCGTCAACCGGGACAATTTTGATAAGCCGCGGCAGATGGGGATTATTGTATCCGCGGCAGGCCCGCTCAGCAACTTGCTGCTCGGTTTTCTCGGAACGATGATTTATGTCGCTCTTTCCCAATTCGGCATTTTAAGCATGATCACGAACGAAATTTTGTTTAATGCCGTACATAATTTTTTCATCATTTTTAATATTATGAACTTCTTTCTGTTCCTATTCAATTTAGTGCCGCTGCCTCCGCTCGATGGTTACCGCCTGTTGGAGGATATTGTGCCTGACCACGTTAGAATTAAATTGAGGCAGGTTGAACAATGGTCTATTTTAATTTTCCTAGTCATTCTAATTATCCCGCCGCTTCGCAATATTACGATTGAACCTCTTTACACGGGAGCCAGAACGATTTTTTCCCAGTTTACCAGTTTCTTCATCATGCTGTTTGGCGGTTAAAATCCCCCTTTGATTCAGGGAATAAATACTGGAATCCATAATTCAAAAGTTGTATGATGTTCTTTGGTGAATAAGGTGAGGTTGATGATAAATGCAGCGTTATTTTATTGATCCCGAACAATTCGGGGACAAATTGGTAAGCATAACTGGCGAGGACGCTCGTCATATCGGCAAAGTGATGCGTTCCAAGCCTGAAGATAAGCTGATTGTCACTGACGGGAATGCGAGGGAAGCGCTTGTCGAGATTGTAGAGATCGAAGCACAGCAGGTGACTGCCCGCATCGTTGAAATGCTTGAAGCTTCCGGGGAGCCGCGTGTTCAGGTTACGGTGGCCCAGAGTCTGCCGAAAGGCGACAAGATGGAGATTGTGATCCAGAAATGCACGGAAATTGGCGCCGCGTCGTTCCAGCCTTTTATGTCGGAACGGACGGTGGTTCAATACGATCCAAAGAAAGAAGAGAAGCGAACGGCTCGCTGGCGTAAAATTGCCAAAGAAGCTGCCGAACAGGCTCATCGCAGCAAAATTCCAGCAATCGAAGCACCTGCGTCATGGAAGGAATTGCTGGCGAAGCTGCCTGAATACGACCTCGCTTGTGTATGCTATGAGAAGGAGCACGGCCAGCAGCTGCGGGACGTGCTGAAGCCTTTTGCCGAGCGCCTTGGGGCAGTTGCGCCTTCGCGGGTGATGATTGTGATCGGGCCTGAGGGCGGATTTACAGCGAGGGAGATTGAGCAATTAGAAGCGGCAGGGGCAGTGTCCATAGGCTTGGGCCGAAGAATATTTAGAACAGAGACGGCCGGAATGGCCGCCTTAACATGTATTATGTATGAAACTGGAGAAATGGGGGAGAGTTGAACAATGCCATCCGTTGCTTTTTACACACTTGGCTGCAAAGTCAACTTCTATGATACAGAAGCGATATGGCAGCTTTTCAAAAACGAAGGCTACGAGCAGGTCGATTTCGAACAGACTGCCGATGTATATCTCATAAATACTTGTACAGTCACCAATACAGGAGATAAAAAATCGCGGCAAATTATTCGCCGTGCAGTCCGCCGCAATCCCGATGCGATCGTTGCAGTTACCGGCTGCTACGCCCAGACGTCGCCAGCCGAAATATTGGACATCCCGGGGGTCGACCTCGTTATCGGCACGCAGGATCGCGAGAAGATTATGCCCCTGATCGGACAACTCCAGGAGCAGCGTCAACCTATTAATGCCGTACGCAACATTATGAAGACCCGTGAATTTGAAGAGTTGGACGTTCCCGACTTCGCAGACCGCACGCGCGCTTTTCTCAAAATCCAGGAAGGCTGCAATAATTTCTGTACGTTCTGTATTATTCCATGGTCGCGAGGCTTGTCCCGGAGCCGTGATCCGCAAAGCGTCGTGAATCAGGCAAGGCAGTTAGTTGCTGCCGGTTATAAGGAGATCGTACTGACTGGCATTCATACCGGAGGATATGGGGATGACCTTGAAAATTATCGTCTATCCGATCTGCTCTGGGAGCTGGACAAGGTTGATGGTTTGGAACGGGTACGAATCAGTTCGATTGAAGCGAGCCAAATCGATGAGAAAATGCTTGAAGTGTTGAAGAACTCCACTAAAATGTGCCGACATTTTCATATTCCGCTGCAAGCAGGCAGCAACGAAGTTCTTAAACGGATGAGACGTAAGTATACGATTGAAGAATTTGAGCAGAAGATCAAAATGATCCGTGAGTTCATGCCGGACGTGGCCATTACGACCGATATTATCGTCGGCTTCCCGGGGGAGACCGATGAGTTGTTCCGGGAGGGCTTCGAGGCGATTAAGCGCATCGGTTTCTCCGAGATGCACGTGTTCCCGTATTCCAAACGGACGGGCACACCAGCGGCACGGATGGAAGATCAGGTAGATGAGGAAGTGAAGCACGCGCGAGTGCATGAGCTGATAGATCTATCGGAAACGATGCAGTTGGCATATGCGCAAAAATTCGTCGGCGAAGTGCTGGACATTATTCCGGAGAAGGATGAAAAGGGATTGTCTGGCGAAGGGCACGCCACCGGACTTAGCGATAACTATCTACAGGTTCGCTTCGAGGCTCCAGGAGATTTGACCGGCAAAGTATGCCGGGTGAAGTTGACGGAAGCCGGCGTTAACACTTGCGAAGGCCAGCTCGTGCGCATTTTGGAGGATACTTCCAAAGCCTTGGCTTAAATTACGGAGGAAAATGCAGTGAACCATATATTTATCTTCAAGGATTTCACCCCGAAGGGGTGAAGTCCTTGTTGTCCATTTAGATGTTATCACGGTGTACAGGCAAGTTGAGAATTCCGTATTAACCAATGATGTTCTAGGAATAAGGAGGGGTCAATGTCATGCCGTCCACACAAATATCTGCAGGAGGCATTGTCTACCGCAAAGAAGCGGGACTACTGCAAATTCAGCTAATTACGGATCGATACGGTAAAATATCGTTTGCTAAAGGAAAACGGGAAAACGGAGAGACGATTGAACAAACCGCGCTCCGTGAAATCCATGAGGAAACCGGGATTGTCGGCCGAGTCGTCGAGCCCATCGATATTATAGCCTATACCTATCATCATCCCAACCTAGGAGATATCCAAAAAGAAGTACATTATTATCTTGTTGAGTGCGAGGGCGGCAGTCTGAGGCCGCAAACGGAAGAAATACGCAGTGTAGCCTGGTATGAACCGGAAGTCGCTTGGGAAAGACAATGCAATGCCGGTTACGATAATAATGATTTTATTTTGGAAAAGGCGTTAAAACTGCTAGGTATCCGCCTTTAATCACGCATTTTGGTGGAGGAAATCACCGCTGTCGGTGAGGTGGAACATTTTGGCGGACGGTGCGTTGGATTCCCCCATCTCGACCACACGGGCAAGTAGCAAAAAGGGAGTGCGAGCAAAGAACAGACGACGTTGAAAATCGTCTGCGTACGTGCGATTTGAGCCGCTGGATCGCTGCTCATCCAGGCTGCCGCCGTTTCCAGCCAAGGGATCAAAGGCATAAACAATAATGCGCCAAGAACGTTCAGGATTACATGGGACCAGGCGACAAAACGTCCCGACCGCGTACTGCCGATCGCTGCGATCAGCGGCGTAATGCATGTGCCTACATTGGAGCCGAGAACCATGGCGATACCGAACTCGATGGGCAGGGTGCCTGTAGCGACGAGCCCCATCGTCATCGCAATGACGGCAGCGCTGCTATGGATGAGGGCGGTGAGCAGCCCGCCTGCAATAGCTCCCCATAGGAGGCTGTCGTCCGCGTGCTCCAGCAGCCATGCGATTACGCCGCGCTGTTCCAGAGCGGGGCCGATCGATTGCATCCAGGTGATCGCGATCATGATCAGGCTGAAGCCGAATACAGCCAGCGAGCCGAATTGCAGCGGTCTTAACATTTGAGTCCAGCCGGCATTGGTTCGGTGGCGGGGAAGGGCCTCTTCGCTCATTACGGCAGCAGCCCAAACGATAAGAGAGCTGATCAGCAGCGGGATGCCTAGACGTGAAATATTTAGAGCGATCAATTCGGTCGTTAGGCAGGTTCCGACATTGCCGCCGAGAATGATGCCGAGTGTCCGTCCATACGATAGCAGCCCGGCATTAACAAGTCCGATCGTCATGACCGTAGCCGCCGTGCTGCTCTGCAATACGGCGGTTACGAACGAGCTGGACAGCAAGCCCGTCCACGGCGTGCGCGTTGAGCCTTGAAGCAGCTTGATTAATCTAGGGCCGGCCCAAGTCTGCAGCGCGGCCTCCATGATTTTCATGCCAAGCATAAACAAGGCAAAGCCAAATGTCGCCGGGAACACAATTTCGTGAAACATGAGCTCCCTCCTCTGATATAAAGCTGTACAAGTTACATATATGCCAAGCTTGCAGCTCTCATGCCCGAAGGCGGTGTTCCCTGCTTGGTTACCCAGGTAGGATCGCTGGCCGTATGCCTGAATCGAGGAGATGCTATTTAACAATAAGAGGAGTGGTCAGCTTGCCATCAATTATTTTGCAAAGAAGCCGTAAAAAGCGGCTTGAACAGGGTCATCCCTGGATTTTCAGCAATGAAATCGAGAGAGTCGAGGGCGAGCCGGAGCCGGGCAGCTTAGTCACTGTGTTGGATTGGAGAGGGAAATTTCTGGCGACAGGGTATTACAATCCTGCTTCGCAAATAACGGTACGGGTCGTATCCTATCAGCCACTGGAAGCGATGGATGTTGCTTTTTTTATGCAGCGTTTTGAGCAGTGCCTAGCCCATCGTAGAAGATTTGTGCATGAGGCTGCCTACCGGTTAGTGTATGGAGAGGCTGATTTTTTGCCGGGGCTTATTGTTGATCGCTTTGGTGATGTGCTCGTCGTTCAATTGCTTACGCTTGGAATGGATCGCTGCCGTGAAAGCATTGTGCAAGCTCTGGTGTCCGTTATTCAGCCCGCAGGCATTTATGAGCGAAGCGACGTATCCATCCGGGCGATGGAAGGTCTGGAAGAGATGAAGGGGCCGCTTTATGGCAATCCCCCGCAGCATGTGACGGTTACGGAGAATGGACTTTTGATCCAAGTGGATATTTGGCAGGGGCAGAAAACGGGGTACTTCTTTGACCAGCGCGAGAATCGTGCCTCTATCGAGCCTTTGATGATGGGCTGGGGAGAGCGGAGCGGCGTTACGTTGCAGCAGCAGCCGGTAGACGGCGGAGGCTTCCGCATGGTTCCGGTGAACCGGAAGGGCAAGGAGGTTACTTTCCCATATTGGGATGGAGCGACGGTGCTGGAATGCTTTTCCCACACGGGGAGCTTTACGCTGCATGCCTGCAAGTATGGGGCTAAGAAAGTGACCTGCCTCGATATTTCCGAGCACGCGATTCAAAGCGCCCGGGAGAATGTCAGGCTAAACGGCTTTGAAGATCGCGTGGAATTCGTCGTTGCCGACGCTTTCGAATATTTGCGCAGCCAGGTTAAGGGGCTGGACGAGCGTCGTGCGCGTGCTGTTGACGACGGGAAAATAGACACCTCGCTTCCGATGACGGCCAGCGGGGGGAGAACCTGGGATGTCGTTATACTCGATCCGCCAGCCTTCGCCAAGACGAAGGGGGCTGTTAAAGGGGCATGCAGAGGGTACAAAGACATTAACCTGCATGGACTGAAACTGGTCAACGAGGGGGGCTACTTGGTTACTGCGAGCTGCTCTTACCATATGAAACCGGAACTGTTCCTGCAAACGATCCAGGATGCTGCCATGGATGCCGGCAAGGTGTTGAGGCTGATTGAATGGCGTGCGGCCGGGAAAGACCACCCGCAAATTTTAGGCGTCAATGAAGGACACTATTTGAAATTTGCAATTTTTGAAGTGCGGACGAAGACGTTTTAATTCCTCGAACCAGTAATAAAAGGAAAATAAACTTTCTCAGCCAACAAGACTTCTGATTATTCAGAAGTCTTGTTGTATTATGCGACTTTTTTCATTAAAATAACAGAACATACATTCTTGTTCCTCGAGTGAAGTGTAGGATCGTTATGTTATAATGTAAATTAACAATTTGACCGTGAAAAAAGCTGTGGGTTCAATGCTTTTTTTCTTTCATAGAACATTAGTCTTAAGTCAATTACGCTGTATAGGAGGAGCTTCATGTCACTTCAATTTATCATCGGCCGTTCGGGAAGCGGCAAAAGCAGCTTGATATTAGAGCGAATTACCTCCATGCTGAGGTCGGATCCGAGCGGGCCTCCAATAATTCTAATTGCTCCAGAGCAGGGGACGTTCCAGATCGAGCGCGCGATTGTGCAGTCAGAACAACTTTCCGGTACCGTCAGAGCTCAAGTGCTGGGCTTTCACCGCCTAGCTCTACGGGTTATGCAGGAAACCGGCGGATCTGCACTAATACCAATAAGTGAAGAGGGCAAGAAGATGCTTCTTTACAAAATTATGCGCCGCCATCGGAAAGATTTGAAGCTATATAGGCAATCGGGCGATCAGCTCGGTTTAATCGACCGGATCAATTCCCTATATAGCGAGCTTAAGAAGCATGATGCTGATTTTTCATCGCTTGATAAATATGGGGAAATATTGGAGAAAACAGACGGCGAATCGCCGCTTCTAAAGGATAAGCTTCATGATTTAAGCATCATCTATCGCGAATTTGACCAGGAATTATCCAAGCTTTACATAGATGCTGAAGATCATGTCGTTAAATTGGCAGAGGGGGCTCCGAGTTCCTCTTATCTTCGCGGGGCTGACATATGGATCGACGGATTTCAGAGCTTCACCCCGCAAGAATATAAAGCTATCGGAGCGCTGATGTCGGTTGCTTCCTCCATGACTGTATCGCTTACATTAGATCGTCCTTATGATGACGGAGTTTTGCCGCATGAGCTGAACTTATTCCATGCTACGGCGATCACATACATGAAGCTGCGTGCGCTGGCTGAGGAATACGGAGTTGAATTGAAGGCGGCGGAGGTGCTCGATACCCGTCCTTTTCCCCGTTTCAGAGACAATATGACATTATCTCACCTGGAATTGGCTTATGAGCATCGGATTCCGTGGAAGGGAGCAGATCCGCCTGAGGATTTGTCCTCCTCCTTATCTCTTCACACTGCGAGCAGCCGGCGCACGGAGACGGAAGGAGCCGCGCGCGCCATGGTTGCTCTAGCCAGGGAGCAAGGAGCTAGATGGCGGGATATGGCTTTATTCGTCAGAAATTTGGAGGACTATGACCATCTTATCGGCCCCGTGTTCGAGGAATACGGCATTCCCTATTTTTTAGACCAGAAGCGGAGTGTGCTTTACCATCCCATGGTAGAGCTGATACGCGGAGCGATGGATGTTGTATTGAAATTTTGGAAGTATGAAGATGTATTTCGCTGTGTCAAAAGCGAGTTTCTGCTGCCCCTGGATGGCAGCTTGACGCGAAATCATATGGATCAGCTTGAAAATTATGTGTTGGCCAGCGGGATTCATGGTTATCGCTGGACCGATGGCCGCCCATGGAAAGGAGCACCCAGCCTGTCGCTGGAAGCCGCAGATCATCCTGCAGAGCAAGCGGGAAACGAGGCTATGCGTCTTCTGGAGCGCTGCCGAGAGGCGGTCGTAGCGCCGCTAGCTGCATTTGAGACAAGATTGAAGCGAAGCCGCAATGCCCGCGAAATGTGCACTGCAGTCTACAAATTGCTGGAGGATATTGAGGCTGCCCACCGTCTGGACAAGCTGGCCCATAAGGCTCAACGTAAGGGACTTCCGCAGGAAGCGATGGAACATCGCCAGTTGTGGAGCTCTGTCCTTGATCTGCTTGATCAGATTGTAGAAATGATGGGAGATGAGGAGCTAAGCTTCGACATATTTGCCGGAATCATGGAGACGGGCTTGCAGGATCTTAAGCTGTCGCTCGTTCCGCCTTCCTTGGACCAGGTGTTGATCGGAAGTACGGATCGGACGCGTTCCAGTCATGTCAAGCACTTATTCCTGCTCGGAATTAACGAAGGCATTATGCCTGCCAATATACAGGAAGAAGGCGTGTTAAGCGATCAGGAAAGGGTACGCCTCTCCGAAATCGGCATGGAGCTTGCTCCCGGTTTAACGCGAAGGCTGCTTGATGAGCGCTTTCTCATTTATGAAGCTTTATCGGCTGCCAGTCAATCGTTATGGCTCAGCTACCCACTGGCTGATGAAGACGGCAAGGCGCTGCTGCCCTCCGAAGTGATGCGGCATGTGAAGACGATTTTCCCAACTCTATCGGAGAAATTTGTCGCTGAAGCCCCGGTGGCCATTGATAACGAACAGCAGCAGCTGGAATATGTCAGCCGGCCAGCGCCGATCCTATCGCGGTTAATAGAACAATTGCGTCAATGGAGAACCGGCGAACCTATTTCACCGATATGGTGGAGTGTTCTGAGATGGTATAAGGATCAATCCGAGTGGGAAGGGAAGCTTACCCATCTGCTGGGCTCGCTCAATTACCGCAACCAGGTTCGCGGGCTTACGGCTGCTACGAGTCGCAGATTATACGGCAAGCGTCTTCGGACAAGCGTGTCGAGGATGGAGAAATTTTCGGCCTGCCCATTTTCGCATTTCGCGTCTCATGGCTTGAAACTGAAGGAACGGCAAATTTATCGTTTGAAGGCGCCGGACATCGGGCAGCTGTTTCATGCGGCGTTGAGTTCAATGGCGCTTACGTTTAAGGAGCAGAATCGCAGCTGGGGAAGCCTTACCGCAGAGCAATGTCTGGAAGAGGCGGCCATCGCTGTCGATCGGATTGCGCCGAAGCTTCAGGGGGAAATATTGCTAAGCTCCAATCGTTATGGATATATTTCTCGTAAGCTCAAAAATATTGTTGGACGCGCCTCAATCATCCTTGGTGAACAATCCAGAAGAGGCAGTTTTGAGCCGATCGGCTTGGAGCTGGATTTCGGACCGGGGCAAGCTTTGCCGCCGCTTACATTCGAGCTCTCAAACGGATGTGTGATGGAAATCGTGGGACGGATCGATCGCGTTGATGTGGCGGAGGGAGAACAGGGGATACTGCTTCGAGTCATCGATTATAAATCAAGCCAGACGGATTTAAAGCTGCACGAGGTCTATTACGGATTGTCGCTGCAAATGCTGACTTATCTCGACGTGCTGCTTACCTCGGCCGAGTCCTGGCTCGGAGAGCGCGCATTGCCGGCAGGCACGCTGTACTTCCATGTCCATAATCCGCTGCTGCAAAGCAGCAATGGCATGAGCCAAGAGCAGGCCGATTTGGAGATGCTCAAAAGATTTAAAATGAAGGGGCTATTGCTGGCGGATCGTGATGTCATCTCCAAGATGGACAATGTCCTCGACAAAGGATATTCCGATATTTTACCAGTTGCCGTCAAAGCGGACGGTGGCTTTTACAGCAGCGCTTCCGTTGCTACAGAGGAGCAGTGGTACAAGCTGTTGCGTTCGGTAAGACGGGCGATAACCGAAATTGGAACGAGAATTACGGACGGGGATGTACAGATTACACCCTATCGCATTGGAACAGAGACGGCATGCACCTACTGCGCCTTCAAGCCGGTTTGCCGCTTCGATGAATCGGTGGAGGGTGGCTCTTACCATCTGCTTAGCAAGCCTGGCAAGGATAAGCTATGGGCGATGTTTGAACAAAATGTTGGAGAGGAGGGGCAAGGATGAGTAAACCGAAGCCACAAGGCAGCTACTGGAGCGATGATCAGTGGAAAGCAATATCGCTGTCCGGCAGCAATATGTTGATCGCAGCAGCGGCAGGCTCCGGAAAAACGGCGGTGCTTGTAGAACGGATTATACAGAAGCTATGCAATACGGAGCATCCGCTCAGCGTCGACCGCCTGCTCGTCGCCACCTTTACGAAGGCGGCTGCTTCCGAAATGAGGCAGCGCATTCGGGAAGCGCTGGAGAAGGAGCTGGATCGGAATCCCGGGAATGAGCATTTAGGACGGCAGCTCGCGATGCTGGGCCGCGCTTCGATTACGACCCTTCACTCCTTCTGTATGGAAGTGATCCAGCGGTATTATACGTTGATTCCGCTTGACCCCGGCTTCCGCATCGCTTCCGAGAGCGAGACGGCTCTGCTTCGCCAGGAAGTGCTGGAAGAGTTGTTCGAGGAAAAGTATGCGACCGAGCCGGGAGGCAGCCCTTTTCTGCGCCTAGTTGATTGGTTTGGCGGGGAACGCAGCGACGATGCCGTATTCTCGCTTGTCCAGAGATTGTACGATTTCTCGCGAAGCCATCCCTGGCCGGACTATTGGCTGCAGCAGGCGGCGGGTGTATTTGCTGCTTCGAGTGTTGAGGATCTGGAGAAGAGCGTTTGGGTCAGCAGCATTTTGAGTGATACGAAGCTGACGCTGGAGGGAGCTGCGCAGCTGCTGCGCCAGGCTCAGATACTGGCCATGTCTCCCGGAGGCCCGCAGCCTTATGCGAGCACGCTGGAAGAAGACATCGCGATGGTTGAGCTCATGCTGGATCCCGTTAATGAAGGGCAGTGGTCTTCGCTGCACGGACAATTTGAGAACATTGTGTTCGGCAAGCTTAAGCCCTGCAAGAAGGATCAGACCGATCCCCTGCTGCAGGAGCGGGTTAAAGCGCTGCGCGAGGAAGCGAAGAAGACGATGACGGAGCTGCGAACCCAGTTGTTTGGACGCGCGCCAGAGACTTTCTTGGACGAAATGAATCAAATGGCTCCACTGATGGCCGAGCTGTCTTCATTCGTCACCTCCTTCGCTGAGCGATACCGGAAGGAGAAAGCGGCCAAGGGCTGGCTCGATTTCTCCGACTTGGAGCATTATTGCCTGCAAATATTACGTCACCCGGACTCGGCGCCGGATAAGGTTGTTCCTTCGGATGCCGCGCTTGAATATCAGCAGCAATTCGAAGAGGTGCTTCTCGATGAGTATCAGGATACGAACACGGTGCAGGAGGATATCGTGCGGCTTATTTCGCGCAGAGAGCCTGGCAACCGTTTTATGGTAGGCGACGTGAAGCAAAGTATATATAGATTCAGATTGGCTGAGCCAGGATTATTTCTGCAAAAATATCGGAGCTATGGCGACGATGGGGCGGCTGAAGGACTAAAAATTGATCTTGCCCGCAATTTCCGCAGCCGGCGTGAAGTGATTGAGGCGGTCAATTATTTGTTCCGCCAGGTCATGAATGAGCGGGTTGCGGAAATATCTTACGACTCGCGTTCAGAGCTCGTCTACGGGGAGGGCTTTCCCGATAATGCCGGGGAAGATTATCGTCCTGAGCTGCTTCTGATTGACCGGAGCGGAGATAAAGCTTTGGACGGCGAGGTGCCGAGATCCGAAGACGATGGGGATAGGTCATTGATCGAGGAGGAATTGGCCGATCTAGAGGCAGTGCGCCTGGAAGCTAGGGCAATTGCGGCCAAGATCCGGGAAATGCGCCAAAAGCCGCTGCGCATTTATGACAAGCACTTGAAGGGATTGCGGCCTGTGGAATACCGGGATATGGTCATACTGCTGCGTTCGACCTTAACCTGGGCTCCTGCCATGATGGAGGAGCTGAGAATGGAAGGGATACCGGCTTATGGAGAGGTGAGCCAGGGATATTTCGAGGCCTCTGAGGTCGAGACGATGTTGTCCCTGCTTCAAGTCATTGATAACCCGTTGCAGGATATTCCCCTAGCAGCCGTCCTTCGTTCGCCTCTTTACAGCCTGTCCGAGGAGGAACTGGCCGAAATTCGTCTGGCAGCCCCGAGGAGCAATTTCTATGAGGCTCTGCAGGCCTTTATCGCCCGGGACGAAACGGCTCCGGCACTGGAAGCTGCGGTCGGTGTAGAGGCCGAGGGAGCAGATGATATCGGAACGAAATTTGATAGACTTAAAGCTAGGCTAGTCGCTTGCACCGAGCAGCTAGAATCATGGCGAAATAGCGCTAGAGAAGGTGAACTGGGCGATCTCATTCGGGATATTTATCGGCAAACCGGATTTTTGGATTGGGTTGGAGGCTTGCCGGGGGGCGGTCAGCGACAAAACAATTTGCGAGCCTTGCTTGATCGAGCGAGGCAATTTGAGAAATCCTCCGCCTCGCGAGGGCTGTTTCGCTTCTTAAGATATATTACGAGGCTGCGGGAAAGCGGCGGCGATCTCGGAGCAGCGGCTTCTGCAGGCGAACAGGAAGACGCGGTAAGAATCATGACCATCCATAAAAGCAAGGGGCTGGAGTTCCCCGTTGTTTTTGTAGCGGGGCTGTCAAAAATGTTCAATCGGCAGGATTTGAATACGCCATTTTTAATGCATAAAGAAATGGGATACGGGCCGAAATTTGTAGATGAGGCTACGAGAGTGAGCTACCCTACGCTTCCAAACCTAGCGATTCGCCGCCGGGCGCAGCTCGAGCTGCTAGCAGAGGAGATCAGGGTTCTGTACGTAGCGCTCACAAGACCGAAAGACAAGCTCATTCTTATTTCTTCTGTCAAAGATTTGGCCAAGGCGATTGAAGCGTGGGGAAGCATTCTCGATAGCGGAGATGAACGGCTTCCAGACTACCTAATCGCTCGCGGGCGAAGTTATTTGGATTGGATCGGCCCTTCGCTTATCCGTCACCCAGCTGCCGGGCAGCTGCGGGAATACGCTGGATTGCCGAGTCCTGCTCCAGAATATGACGCCGGCAGCGCGCCGGATTGGGTTATCGGCTTCATCGCCGCCGAACAGTTCGTGACCGCTGGTGCGCAGGCAGCAGCAGCCAAGGCATGGGCACCGGAGGAGAAGGCGCTGCTGCAGACGCTGGTATCGGGCGGTCCTGTGCCCGTTAGGCCAGCGGAGAGCACGGAGCTGGATTATGCCGTTCGATCACGGCTGGATTGGCGTTACCCTCATGAGTGGGCCGGGCGCCTTTCGGCTAAAACCTCAGTCACGGAAATGAAGACGCTGCTGGCGTTGCAGGAAGAGCCGCCGTTGGATTGGCTTGCTGCGGAGGAAGCGCGCCTTGAACGGCGGAATATCCTCGAAGATAAAGTGGAGTACAAGCTGCACTTAAGACGTCCAAAATTTATGGAGGAGAAGCGGATGACGCCGACCGAACGGGGAACGGCCTATCATATGCTCATGCAGCATCTTCCATTTGACGGTGAGGCAAGCAAGGAAACGGTTCATCAAACGCTGCAGCAGTTAGTGGAGAAGCAGATCATGTCCCAGGAACAGAGCAGGGAAATGGATGCTGAACGGGTCGCCGGCTTTTTGCGAAGTCCGCTGGGCGCTTTGCTTCGTCAGGCTGACTGGATCAGGCGAGAGATGCCGTTTAGTTACGGCTTGTCCGCAGCAGAGGCATATCCGCGCTTTGCTTCTCCTGACACTGAGTTTGGTTATCACTCCAAGGCAACTGGAGAGCATGTTGTACCTGGGGAATCAGGAGGAATGGGGCAATCCCCTCTCCAACAGCTCGAAGAGGAAACCGTGCTTATTCAAGGAATCATCGACTGTTTATTTACAGTCGAGGACAAATTATATTTGCTGGATTATAAGAGTGACCGCGTTCTGGAGCATCTTGGCGGTGTGCCTGCTTTAGCGGAAACATATCGCTTTCAGCTTGAGCTGTATGCTAAGGCGATCGAACAGATCATGGGCCGCAAGGTGGATGAAAAGTGGCTGTACTTTTTTGATAACGGGGAAGCGGTCAAGTTGTAAATAGAGAAGTATCGTCAAATATAGAGGGGGAGCAGGCAATGCGTATTTTGCATACGGGAGACTGGCATCTAGGAAGGACGCTGGAAGGGCGCAGCCGATTTAAGGAACAGGAAATGTTCATGGATGAGCTGGTGCAGCTTTCGCACGATCAGCAAGTCGATATGATTTTGATGGCCGGGGATGTGTATGACAGCGTAAACCCACCGGCTGCTGCCGAAGGGCTGTTCTATGAAACTGTTGCCCGGCTGAATGATCAGGGCTGCCAGCTGGTCGTCATTGCCGGGAACCATGATCAGCCTGAACGCATTTCAGCTGTTTCTCCGCTTGTTTCGCAGCGTGGGATTACGCTTGTCGGCCTGCCTGCTTCCCGAAGTGTAACCGTGGATATAGCCCGCAGCGGGGAGCGAGCTGTCATTGCTGCCCTGCCTTACCCTTCGGAAGCGAGATTATCCGAGCTGCTGGCCGAGGACGGAGACGAGCGGGAGCTTCGCTTGGCGTACAGCGCCAAGGTCGGCAAACTTATGCGGCAACTTTCCGGGGAGTTTCGACCGGATACTGTAAACCTGGCGATGAGCCATATTTATGTACTTGGCGGGGTAGAATCGGATTCCGAGCGTCCCATCCAAGTCGGCGGCGCTTACACGGTAGACCCTTCGGCTCTTGATGTTGGAGCGCAGTATACGGCATTAGGGCATTTGCATCGCCCGCAGCTTGTCAAAGGCAACGGGCTGATCCGCTATAGCGGATCCCCGCTTGCTTACAGCTTCTCAGAGGCCGGACAAGCGAAATCCGTCATGCTGCTGGATGTGGCGCCCGGAGGGAATCCGGTAACGGAAGAGCTCCATTTGACCAGCGGCCGTCCTTTGGTGCGGTGGGCTTGCCGCGCTGGCTTGGAGGAAGCGCATCGCTGGCTTGAAGAGGGACGGGACAGGAATGCATTTATTGATCTTGAAATCAGTCTGACCGAAGCGATGTCGATGAGCGAAATTCAGGCGCTGCGCAAGGCGCATGAGGGAATAGTACATATCCGTCCGATTTATCCAGGACGCGATGAGGAGCAGGCGATTGCGGCGCGCGCCCAAATGCCGGTACACGAGTTATTTCGTAAATTTTATCAGCGGCAAAGCGGCGGGGCGGAGCCGGAGGAAGAGCTTGTAGAGCTGTTTATGTCGCTTGTAGCAGATGAAGAGGCCGCTGTTCAGGAAGAGGAGGAGGAGCTATGAAGCCGATATCGCTAAAGTTGTCCGGCCTGCAGAGTTACCGGAGCTTGCAGGAGATTGATTTTACGGCTCTCTGCGATACGGGGTTGTTCGGAATATTTGGCCCGACTGGAAGCGGGAAATCCACAATCCTCGATGCGATTACTCTAGCGATGTATGGCAAAGTAGGCCGTGCCTCGGGAGGAACGCAGGGAATTATGAACCATTCGGAGGATTCGCTGTTCGTGGCATTCACCTTTGAATTGGTATCGGCGCAGGGCGTGGAGCGCTACCGGGTAGAGCGCCGCTTCAAGCGGCAAAGCGATATTTCGGTGAGCAGCACGATTAGCCGATTCATCGAAATATTGCCCGAGGGCGAGAAGGTTGTAGCTGATAAGCTTGCTGATGTGACGCGTTGCGTCGAGGAGAAAATTGGGCTTAAGATGGATGATTTCACACGCGCCGTCGTTCTTCCCCAGGGTAAATTTGCCGAATTTCTCTCACTAAAGGGAGCGGAGCGAAGAGCTATGCTGCAGCGTCTGTTCCACTTAGAAAAATACGGTGATCTACTTGCTCAGAAATTGAGCCGCAAAGTGAAGGATAACGATCAAGCGTGCAAAGAGCTTATCGCGGAGCAGCAGGGGCTTGGCGACGCATCGGAGGCTGCGCTTCGCGAGGCGGAGGCTGCGCTGAAGGCGGCTGCAGCGATGGCCGAGACGCGCCGGCGCGAGCTTGACGACGCGCAG
>NZ_LT732548.1:2114635-2318913 GCF_900155685.1 Paenibacillus bouchesdurhonensis
CTCGCGCTGCGACGGAGGCGGCAGAGGCGGCCGCTGCCGAGCTCGGGCGCGAGGAGCCGGTGCTGCTGCTGCGCCTGGACCAGCTCGAGCAGGCGAAGGTGCTGCAGGCGGAGTGCGAGGAGCTGGAGGCGGAGGTGAAGCACCTCCAAGCCAAGCGTGAGCAGGGAAGTGCGCAGCACCGGCAGCTCAGCGAAGAGCTGGACAAGCAGGAGCAGCTGCTGGCCAAGGCGCAACAGCGCAAGCAAGAGCTCGAGGAGCGGCTGAAGCAGAACGAAGTGAAGGCATCTGACCGCAGGCAGGTTCAAGAGGCGCTTTCCCGGCAGCAGAGAATAAACAATGCCCGTGAGGCGTTGAACAAGGCGGAGGCGGATGAGCGCAAGCATGTGCAGCAGTCTGCCGAGGCAAATACTCGCTTGGAAACTCTGGCCAAGGAGGGAGCAATCTATTCGGAGGAGCGTCAAGCTCTGATCGGGAAGGGATGGCAAGCTAGAGAGAGGTTGGCAGGACTGAAAGCTGGGGCTGCTGAATTCGAGAAACGAGTAGAGCGTCATGAAGCGGCTTTGAAGCGCTTCGCTAAAGAGCGGGATGAGCATCAATGGTCTTTGCGATTGGCTGAGGCGCTAAGCAGCGGACAACCATGTCCGGTGTGCGGCTCAACAGAGCACCCATTGCCGGCGGCTCCGAGCACGGATACAAGCAGCTTGTATTTGGGCGAGTCGGAACTGGAGAAGGCTGGGGTTCTGCTGGTGCAGGCTCGCGATCTCCGCTACGCGGTGTCCAGAGATTCGGATGCTTTTAACAGCTTATTAAATACGATGGAGGGCCAGTCTCAGGGTCAGGTTGGTGACAAGGATGAGAACAAGCTTCAGGCTCACAATCTAGATATAACTCAAGATCCAAGTCAAGATCCAAATCAAGATCAAGGTAGTTCTGCCATTTTTGCAGCATACCGGGAGGCTGCCGCATCGATCTCCGTTGAATCGGATGCACCGCCCTCTTTCGAAGCAGATGTAGACGAAATAGAGCTGAATATCGAATCGCCCGAAGCGATAACTGTATTAGTACAGCAGCATGAGGGCCTGACGACAGAACAGGACGACTGGCACAGGGAATTTGCTTATTTTGAGCAACAAGCCAAACTACAGCAGCACAAGTTAACCGAGATACAGACCAAGCTGGCTTCTGCAAAGGCGGAGGCCACCTCGGCGGCCGCATTAGCCGAGCAATCCTGCCAGAACAGCCTTGCATGCCGGGATGAGCTGGCCCAGCTTAATAAGGAATGGGAACAAGAGCATCCGGATTTGACTCCTGATGAAGCGGTAAGCCGAATGGAGCAAATTCACGAGCGTGACCGCATTACGGAGGAGATCAAGCAGCGATTAGCTCTAAGCATACCTTTTATTGAAGAGAAGACGGCGAATATCGCCCAACTGCAGCGCGGCATCACCGAACTTGATAAATCATTATTGCAGTGGGAAATTCAAATGCAGGGCAAACAGGATTTACTCCGAGATAAGAAGGCTCGCCTAACGACCTGGATTGGCGAGGAATCTGCTGACATCCTGCTACATAATACTCGGCAGCGCATTGATTTATTGCGGACACAGGCTGAAGCGGGCAAGCGCAGTCAATCAGAAGCAGAGATAGAACGTCAGCGGCGCAGTCAGGAAGACGTATTGGCGCAGCAAGCTGCCTTGGCGGCCCAAGAGCAGGAGACGAAGCTGTTGGAGCAGTGGCAGGCAGAGCTTGCCGCCTCTCCGTTCGAGCATGAACAGCAAGCATCAGCAGCGCTCATGGATGGGGAGCAGATGAAGTCCTTGGAGCAGCAAATCCAATCCCACCGGGATGCCGAGCGAGAGCTGATGATCAATCTTAAAGAGCTTGAGGCCAAACTGGAAGGCCGGAATGTGACGGAAGAGGAATGGCAGGAGTGCAGCGAAGCGCTGCGATTGGCCAAGGAACAGGATGAGGCTGCGTTGCAATTGAAGGCTAGGTCGCAGCGAGACTTAGAGGATCTAGACAAGAGGCATATTCGCTGGCAGAAGCTTGAGGAAGCCCGCTTGAAACGGGAGCATGAGGCGGGGCTGCTTGCCAAGCTGCAAGCTTCTCTCCGCGGGAATGCATTCGTTGAATACATTGCGGAGGAGCAGTTGATGAACGTCAGCCAAGCTGCATCACAGCGGCTGCGCTTTCTAACAAATCAGAGATACGCGCTGGAGAGCGATTCCGGTGGCGGATTTGTTGTTCGCGACGACGCGAATGGCGGAGTGAAGCGGCCGGTAGCTACTCTATCAGGCGGGGAGACATTTCTTACTTCCTTGGCGTTGGCGTTGGCTCTATCCGCGCAAATACAGCTTCGCGGCCAGTATCCGTTGCAGTTCTTCTTCTTGGATGAAGGCTTTGGTACATTGGATCCCGAGCTGCTGGATACGGTCATTACTTCTTTGGAGCATCTTCATCATGACCATTTGTCCGTCGGGATTATTAGCCACGTGGCCGAACTTCGTGCTAGATTAGCCCGCAAACTGATCGTTATACCTGCTGAAAGCGGTGGCGAAGGTTCTCGTGTTATGCTGGAGAGCCTATAGCAGAAGGCAGGCGAGCGGAATCCTAGAGCAGACAAGCGTATTTGGAACCAAAATAGATTAATAAAAAAATTAGGTGAAAACATTTTCGGAACCGTGATGTATATCACAGATACAGCTTCATCCGGCTGTTATACTACAGTTAGCCGACATCATTTTGCAAGCACCCCGTCGGACGTATTGGTGACAGAGACTCTTTTGGGTCCAATACGTCCGTACGACCAGCGAACTCGATTCCGAGGGAGCAGGGTGCTTCTTTTTTTTGCTAATTTTAGGTATGATGGTACATATATATTCGTAGGAGGCAATGGAAATGGAAAATTGTTTGTTTTGCAAAATCGCAAAAGGAACCATCCCATCAAACAAAGTGTACGAAGATGATACCTTTCTCGTATTCCATGATATTCAGCCGGCGGCGCCGACGCATGTACTGATTATTCCCAAAAAGCATATTGCGACGATGAACGATGCGGGACCCGAGGATTATGCCATGCTCGGAGAGTTGCACCGGGTGGCTCAGGAAGCCGCAAAGAAACTGGGGGTTGCCGAGACGGGCTATCGCCTCATCAACAACTGCGGCCCTGACAGCGGACAAGCTGTCTACCATATCCATTATCATTTAATAGGCGGGGCAAAACTCGGAGCACTTGTTCAAAGTTCCGATTCACATGCCATCTAAAAATTTAATGGTGAAAATGAAAGATAAAAACTAGGTGTTTGGTTGACACCCCATTTATTTTTCCCCTATAATGAAGAGTGATGAACCGTGTTATGCTCTTGGACGGTCTGGTCGGAGGGAGGGAAAACTGGTGTCTGAAACTAAAGTTCGCAAAAACGAGACAATTGATGCTGCACTTCGTCGCTTTAAGCGTTCCATCGCAAAGGATGGCGTATTGGCTGAGGTGAAGAAACGCAAGCATTATGAAAAGCCAAGCGTAAAGCGCAAGAAAAAGTCCGAGGCTGCTCGTAAGAGAAAGTTTTAGGAGGAATTAGCTACCAATGAATCTTAGCGAGCGATTGAACGAAGATATGAAGCAAGCGATGAAGAGTCAAGACAAGTTCAAACTCTCCACCATTCGAATGGTTCGTGCTACGATCAAGAATCTTGAAATAGATCTGAAAAGACCTTTGAACGATAATGAAGTGCTTGATATCCTAAGTCGTGAAATCAAACAGCGCAAAGATGCCCTCCAAGAATTTGAAAAAGCAGGACGCGATGATCTTGCTGCAAAGGTCAAAGCTGAAGCTGAGATTATTGCCGTGTACCTTCCTGAACAGCTTACAGAAGAAGAAATTAAAGTCATTGTACAGCAGACCATCCAGGAAACCGGTGCTTCTTCGAAGGCAGAAATCGGGAAAGTCATGAGCGCACTAATGCCCAAGGTCAAAGGCCGGGCAGATGGGAAGCTCGTGAATCAGGCGGTTCAGCAGCTTTTGCAATAGCATACGCAAACGAACACCTTCTACATTATGTAGAGGGTGTTTTTTGTTGTGTGCATTTATGCTTCAACCAGGTTGAGTTTTTGTAATATTACCGCATACCGCAGCAGGAATGCTGCTTACTCGATCTTATGAACGAAATTGTTAGAAAAGCAGGTAATGAGACTTCGACATGCTTCCATCGTCATTTCCATCAACGGATCCCAGCTCCACGCAAACAATGAAATACAGTTGTTCTGAGGAATAGTCGCCATAAATTCAAATAGAAGCATTAAATCCAGTTAAACTCCAATCTCCAATTTTCAAACTCTAATCTCCAGTCTCCAAACACCAAACTGAACTTGATGAAGAGGGTTACTCGTCAAACTGGTTAATCGCTCTGCCTCCTTTTTGCCCCGGCTCTCATAAATTCATCCTCAGGCGCATATTTTGTAGGGTAGAGGAAGGAGGGTTGCCTTAAATGAGCCAGTTATCACGGAAAATTCGCAAATGGGCAGTCGAAGCTCTCGACTTGCCGGGGGAACTTGTATTCGATTTACCGAGGCTCACCATGATCGGCAACAAGCAACTGCTGATTGAGAATCATCATGGCTTGGTTCACTTCTCTCCGGAGGAAATGCATCTTGAGCTAAAGCAAGGGATGCTGAAGGTGGAGGGAGCAGAGCTTGTGATCAAGGCAATCATGCCCGAGGAAATCATGATTGAAGGCCGGATTTTCGGCATTAAATATCAAGGAGTGGAGGAGTGAACCCTCATGAAATCATCGGTGTTGTCCCGTCTGCGCGGCAGCGTGACCATTATCGTCCGTGGTCAGCATCTCGAGCAGCTAATTAATGAGCTCGCCAAGGAAGGCATAGAGATATGGAATGTGCGTCCCCTACCGGAGCGAAAGATGGAGATGAACATACAGCTGGACGACTACTTCGCCCTTCGTCCATTATTAAAGCGGACAGGCTGCAGGATGTCCGTCAAACGCCGAATAGGCGTGCCATTTTTGCTCAATAGGCTGTGGCGCCGCAAGATTTTTATCGCAGGCTTTGCTCTGTTTATAGCAATAATATTTGCTCTATCCTCTCTTGTGTGGGATATTGAGGTACAGGGAAATGAAGAAATCTCTACCGAAGACGTGCTGCTTGCTGCTCGCGCGGAGGGGATCTATCCTTTCCAATGGATATTCCGCATGCCAAAGCAGGACAAGTTATCGGCTGAATTAACGCGCAAGCTGCCAGGGACATCTTGGGTCGGTGTATCTCGAAGCGGAACGCGGATTACCATTCAGGTCGTTGAAGCCACTCGTCCAAAGGAAGAGGAACTGCATAGCCCGAGCCATCTTGTCAGTAACTCCGATGCCATTATTACGCACATTTATGCCGAGAGAGGGCAGCCTGAGGTGAAGAAGCATGATCGGGTCAGAAAGGGGCAGGTGCTCATTGCCGGGGTTCAAGGCAACAGCTATGTTGTAGCCAAAGGAGAGATTAAGGGAAGCGTTTGGCATGAGTATAATATTGAGGTGCCGCTAGTGCGGAAACAGAATGCATACACCGGGGAAAAAAAGGTGAAGGGGTATTTATTCTTTGGCAAAACGGCCATCCAAATTACCGGCTACGGAAGCGTGGGGTTTGCCCATTTCCAAACATTGAGTGAGATTGACCCGCTGACCTGGAGAAGCTTGAAGCTTCCCATCGGCTGGATGAGCGAGAAGCTGCTGGAAACGACAGAAATTCAATTGAAGATTTCGGAAAAAAAAGCAAAAGAAGACGGTATCGAAAGAGCTTTAAGAGACATTCATGCGAAACATGGTGTCGAATCGAAAATAATGAGTCAAAAAATTTTGCATGAGAAGTCAGACAATGGTAAAGTTTATATGAAAGTGCTTTTTGAAGTAGAGCAGAATATAGCGGAAGAACTTCCGATAGTACACGAGCAAGGAGAATGAGTCTATTTGTCAGAACAAATTTCGCATACAAAAATTACATTGCAAAATGCATCAGAAGGGTTGTCTTTATTCGGTCCGCAGGATACTTTTTTGAAGCTGGTCGAGCGCAGCGTGAGCGCTGGCGTCGTTTTGCGAGAGTCGGAAATATCGATCCGTGGCGAATCCCGTCAGGTGGAAATTGCTAAGCAACTGTTTGAAGTACTGCTGGAGCTGATCCGTAACGGCTATATATTGACCGAGAGAGACGTCCTCTACGCGATCGATTTGGCGAAGGAGCTCCGCGCCGATCAATTGCTTGATTTATACAAGGGTGAGATTGCTGTCACCTATCGAGGGAAACCGATACGGGTCAAAACGATTGGACAGAAGCATTATGTGACGACGATTAAGAAGCGTGACATTGTGTTTGGTGTCGGCCCAGCGGGAACGGGCAAAACTTATTTAGCTGTTGTCCTTGCGATTACTGCTCTTAAGGAAGGCACGGTCAAACGGATTATCCTTACCCGGCCTGCGGTAGAAGCGGGAGAGAATCTTGGGTTTTTGCCAGGTGATTTGCAGGAAAAGGTAGACCCTTATTTACGTCCACTGTACGATGCTTTATATGATGTGATGGGACCTGAGCAAACGGCTAAAGCATTGGAGCGCGGCCTTATCGAAATTGCGCCGCTCGCCTATATGCGTGGTCGGACGCTTGACGATTCCTTTATTATTTTGGACGAGGCCCAGAATACGACGCCGGAGCAGATGAAGATGTTTTTGACGCGACTTGGCTTTGGTTCCAAAATGGTCATCACGGGTGACGTAACACAGATCGACTTGCCCAAAGGGAAGAAGTCGGGGCTGATCGAAGCGAAGAATATTTTGCAGGAAATTGAAGAAATCGGGTTCGTTTATTTTACGGAATCAGACGTTGTGCGTCATTCGCTTGTACAGAAAATTATTGTTGCTTATGACCGTGCTGCTGAAAATCAGGGTTAATCCGACTAGCTTGGAACCTACAGTTGAACCGATCATATTCCTAAATGTATAAATGTAAGGTTGCCGGGCTTTAAATTTTTCAGGAGGGCTGTCACTATGACCTCAAACGAAACGCAAAAAGGTAAAATGCTGCAATCCCGAACAGCCGGATGGAGACATAGCGTATCTGTACGCTATGTTCTGTTTGCGCTGCTTATTATTATGTTCTATGCTAGTTTGGCGCCTAAGCTGCTGCCAGAAACCTATGATATTGCTGTTGGGCTGCCGAGCGACAAAGAAATCCTCGCTCCTATGGAAATTCCGGATACCAAGGCTACGCTGAAGGCGCAGGAAGAAGCAGCTGAAAAGGTGGGGCAAGTTTACACGATTCTGCCGCTACGCAATGAGGCGCTCATCGGGCAAATGCTTGATCGGATATTCCGCCTTAACCAGGATGATCAGGTGTCGACCGACGATAAGATTAAAATTTATCGTGAAGAATTGCCTCAGCGGGCTGAGGATCATATTCAGAATTTTATTCGGAACAACAGAAATTCGCCTAACTATTCCGAGAAGCTGTTCGAAGAAGTGAACGAGCGGATCAGTGAGCAGGCTTATCAGATTTCTGAAGAGACGTTTATTAAAATCCCTCGGCTGACACCGGAGGATATAAATGAAATGAAGCCTGTGGCTGCCGATATTGTAGCTAGGCTGACTACAGATCAAATTGTGGATGCCCAGACAGCGCGTGCCAAGGTTGCGGAGCAAGTGAGCACGAGTTCGTTGAGCAAGCGCGTATCCCGAGAAGTCGTCCAGGAGTTGGCCCGGCTAGCGATTACAGCAAACAAGTTCTATGACGAGGAAGCTACAAAAGCGGCGAAGGTAGAAGCGCGCGAGAACACGCCGACCGTATTCATCAAACAAGGGGATGTGCTGGTGCAAAAAGGGGAGAAAATTACCCCGGAAATGTACTCCTTGCTGGAAAAGAACGGGCTGCTCAAGGATGAAGTGAATTATTGGCCGCAATTCGGCCTGGTTATTCTGTCTTCGCTGCTGGCGGTCGGTCTTATTATGTATATCCGTCAATCGGAAGGCGCCAGCCGCTTCAAGTACAACAACGCGCAGTTCGTTATGCTGCTTCTCATTATTTTGATTACGATTATGTCGATGCACGTCGTCAATATTGTGCAAAATGAACAGCGGCCTTATATCGGCTATATTGCGCCTGTCGCGGTAGGAGCCATGCTGATTACGCTGCTGCTTGATATGTCTTTGGCTTATATTTGTTCTATATTGTTCAGTATATTGGCTAGTATTATTCTTAATGTGCATAAAGGCCAAATTTTTGATTTCCAATTTGGATTCTTTGCAGTCGTAATTTCCTTTGCAGCTATATTTGCCATCCACCGGGCCAGCCAGCGTTCGACGCTGCTAAAGGCAGGGATTATGATTACGCTGTTTGGGGCCTTGGCGGTATTCACGCTGATTCTGGTTGATAATAATGGCTGGACGGAATCCAGTACGCTGTATGCCATTGGATTTGCCGTGGCAGGCGGGCTGCTGACGACGATCCTAGTGATTGGCCTAATGCCTTTCTTCGAGGTCACATTCGGGATACTTTCCGCCTTGAAGCTGGTCGAGCTCTCCAATCCGAACCATCCTTTATTGCGCAAGCTGCTCACGGAGACGCCGGGAACGTACCATCATAGCGTCATGGTCGGCAATTTGTCGGAGGCGGCCGCGGAGGCGATCGGCGCTAACGGATTATTGTGCCGGGTAGGCTCGTATTATCATGATATCGGAAAAACAAAGCGTCCGAGCTATTTTATCGAGAATCAGAACAATATGGAGAATCCGCATGACTTTATCGATCCTAAGCTAAGCAAATCGATTATTATCGCACATGCCCGTGACGGGGTAGAGATGCAAAAGGATTATAAGCTGCCTAAGCCGATCCGCGACATAGCGGAGCAGCATCATGGAACGACCTTCCTGCACTATTTTTATCATAAGGCGCTTAGATTGGCTGAAGAGCAGGGCGTTGAACCGGACTTTACGGAGGAGGACTTCCGTTATCCAGGGCCGAAAGCGCAGTCGAAGGAATCGGCGATTGTCGGAATTGCCGACAGTGTAGAGGCGGCGGTTCGCTCCCTGCGTAAGCCGACCGTGGAACAGGTTGAGACGATGATCGAGAAGATCATCAAAAGCCGTCTCGACGACCATCAATTCAATGAATGCGATCTGACGATGAGAGAGCTGGATGTCATCGCTCAGACGTTGAAGGAAACGGTGATGGGCATTTTCCATTCGCGGATCGAGTATCCGGAAGAAATTAAAAAGGTAAGTAATGGAGAGAAAGACGGGGGGCAGGAAGGTCATGGGGCTAAAGCTTGAATGCAACAATGAGCAAGAAATTCTCGAAATCGGGGAAGATTTAATAAAGCTATTGAATACGCTGCTGCAAAAAGCGGGAGAGGCCGAAGGAGTTTCCGAAGGCGAAGTAGCCCTTACTTTTGTGGATGATGAAGAGATCCATGCGCTCAATCGAGAATATCGAGGGATTGATCGGCCTACGGATGTGCTCTCTTTTGCTATGAATGAATCGCTGGAAGATGAGCAAGAAATTATTTACGAGCTGGAGGAAGGCGAAGAGCTGGAGGACGGCTTTGGCGACATGCTCGGAGATATTATTATTTCGGTGGAGACGGCGAAGGCGCAAAGTGAAGATTACGGTCATTCTTTGAACCGGGAAATCGGATTTTTATTCGTTCACGGCTTCCTGCATCTGCTTGGCTACGATCATCAGGATGCAGCGAGCGAAGCGGAGATGATGGGGAAGCAGGAGGCTGTCCTCGCCCAAGTAGGGCTGACCCGCTAATGAAGCCCGCACCGAAATGGAGCGACACTTTCCGTTATGCTGCTGAAGGCATTGTATCAGCGCTGAGGTCGGAGAGGAATATGCGGATCCATTTGCTAGCCGCGGTCATTGTTCTGCTGGCTGCCATGTATTTTCGGCTTCCAGGTCGTGATATCGCAGTGCTGCTTATCGTCATTGGCCTTGTCATTGCGGCAGAGCTAGTTAACACGGCGTTGGAATCCATTGTGGATCTCGTCTCGCCGGAGTGGCATCCACTCGCGAAGAAGACAAAGGATACTGCGGCCGGCGCAGTGCTTGTCATGGCGATGGTTGCGGTATGTGTGGGATGCTTGCTATTTTATGAGCCGGTCATGGGGTATTTTCAGTAGCTCCTGATGACGAAATGCAAGAGGAGAGTACTTACGTTTTTCTTATTGCCAGAGGAGATGATGACGATGGATAACACGAATTTGCTGTTAGAAGCGATTAAAGCACGGGCTGCTGCGTATATCCCTTATTCAGGCTTTGCGGTCGGCGCCGCACTGCTTGATGCGGATGGCCATGTTCATCACGGCTGCAATATTGAGAATGCGGCCTACGGGCCAACCAACTGCGCGGAGCGCACAGCGCTGTTCCGTGCTATAGCGGATGGACTTGCTCCGCGAAGCTTCCAGGCGCTTGCTGTTATCGGCGAAACGGATGAGCCCATTGCGCCGTGCGGTGTATGCCGTCAGGTTATGCTGGAGCTGTGCAGTCCCGACATGCCCGTTATTCTTGGCAACATGAAAGGCGATATTAGGGAAACGACGGTTGCCGAGCTGCTGCCTGATGCCTTCGGGCCTGCCGATTTGCAGAAAGCGTAATCTCACATCAGATGCAGTATCGCACGAAGAAAGGACTAGAGAAAATGGCGAAGAAAAAGTTTAAATCCGGGTTTGTAGCCATCGTCGGCAGGCCGAATGTCGGCAAATCGACATTGATGAACCATATTATTGGGCAGAAAATTGCAATTATGTCCGATAAGCCGCAGACGACGCGGAACAAAATCCATGGTGTATATACGACAGATAACATGCAGATCGTGTTCCTGGATACTCCAGGCATCCATAAGCGCCAATCGAAGCTTGGGGATTATATGAACACGACCGCATTGAATACATTAGGCGAAGTAGAAGCTGTACTGTTCCTCGTGGATGCTTCCGAGGGATTCGGAGGAGGCGACCGATTCATTATCGAGCGGCTGAAGGACGTCAACACTCCCGTGATTCTCGTCATGAATAAGATCGACCGGATCGAGCCGGAGCAGCTGCTGCCCATGATTGAGCAGTATCGCGATCTGTATAATTTTGCAGAAATCGTGCCGATTTCTGCAATACTCGGCAATAACGTCACTACGCTGCTTGAGCAAATCGGCAAATATTTGCCGGAGGGGCCGCAATATTATCCTGAAGACCAGATTACCGATCATCCTGAGCAATTTGTCTGTGCCGAATTGATTCGTGAGAAGATTCTGCACTTAACGCGTGAGGAAGTGCCGCATTCCATTGCAGTGACGATCGAAGATATGCGGGTGGAGGATAATGGGGTTGTCTATATTTCCGCGGTAATATTTGTAGAGCGGGATTCGCAGAAAGGAATCATTATCGGCAAGCAGGGCGCGCTGCTTAAAGAAGTCGGCAAGCAGGCAAGACAGGATATTCAAAATTTACTCGGTTCAAAAATCTTTCTCGAGCTATGGGTCAAAGTGAAGAAGGATTGGCGGAACCAGGAACGAATATTGAAGGATCTTGGCTTCCATCGAGACGCTTAGCCCGCGGATGGCTGCTTGTTCGAGACGAGCTAATCCGCGGTTTTATGCTCATTTAATACTTGTCAGTTATGGTAGTTATTACATCACATAGTCCAGGCTCACCGGGTCATCCTATTATTCATAATGCAGCTTCATTTCCGAAGAAAGGATGAATACGAATGCGAGATTTTTCGTGGAAGTATTTTGCGATGACTGGAGATGTCGATGCTTACATGCTATACAAAGAATCCGGCAGCGATTCCTCAGGGGAAGCTGCGGCAGCGGCAGAGCTGGATGCTACGGAGCAGGATGTAGACGCGGCTCCGCTGTAACAACAAAGCAGGCTTGGGGGAGAAACATGCTATACAGGGTGGAAGGAATCGTCATCCGCAGCATGGATTATGGTGAGGGGAACAAGATCATTACGCTGTGCACGGCAACGCACGGCAAGATCGGGGTTCTCGCCCGCGGGGCTAAAAAGGTCAAGAGTCGTCATGCTGCTCTGACCCAGCCATTTACTTATGGTGAATATACGTTCTATAGGCAAAAAGAAGGTCTTGGAACGCTTAATCAAGGTGAGATTATAGAATCTCACTTTTCTTTACGTGAAGATTTATATTCGGCGGCCTATGCATCCTATGCGTGCGAGCTACTGGATCGGACGCTGCAGGATGAAGAAGTCGGCAGCTTCTGGTTCAATCAGCTTAAGGCTTGCCTGGCCGGACTCTCCGCTGGCAAGGATCCGGTAATCGTCATTCATTTATTCGAAATGAAAATATTGCAGGCGGCTGGTTACGGCCCGGTCATAGAGGAGTGTCTATCCTGTGGACGGCAGGACGATACGCACTTCATCAGCCCGCGGCTTGGAGGGAGACTGTGCCGCAGCTGCAGGCATCATGATCCTGCCGCGATGAAGGTAGCCCCGGGAACCTTCAAGCTTTTATCATTGTTTGAGCGCATGGATCTGCGCCGTTTAGGCAACGTTGAGGTAAGGGATTCGACAAAGGAAGAGTTAAAAAAAATTATGCGTGCTTTCATTGATATGCAGCTTGGCCTGCAGCTGAAATCCAGGAACTTCCTTGATCAATTAGACAAATATGAAATTTGACTTTATATTCGTAATTCATGTATTATAGAAAAGATTTCTCTTATTAGAGACTCGTGCGTTGAATGGGAAAAGTAGTGGTTCTTTAACCGGATTAGCGACTCGGGGATGGTGCAAGCCCGAGCTGGAGAGATTCATGAAAGGGCGGCCCTGGAGCACGAAAATGATCGTGAAAAAGCGGATTTTGCAAAACGACGGCTCATATGGCAGCCTGCCGTAATGCAAATCAAGTAGGGTGGAACCGCGGGAAGTAACAGCTCTCGTCCCTACGTCTGAACAGCAGGCGTAGGTGACGGGAGCTTTTTGCACGTCATTTTACCGTCAGCTGAACACGAACAAGTGTGAAGGAGTTGTGGTTCATGAATTTTCAACAAATGATATTAACGCTGCAGCAGTTCTGGGCGGAGCAGAATTGTATCGTTGTGCAGCCTTATGATGTGGAAAAAGGCGCAGGAACGCTCAACCCGATGACGTTCTTGCGTTCGATTGGGCCGGAGCCTTGGAATGTCGCTTATGTAGAGCCCTCCCGCAGACCGGCGGATGGCCGGTATGGCGAGAATCCGAACCGGTTGTATCAGCATCATCAGTTTCAGGTTATTTTGAAGCCTTCTCCTGATAATATTCAGGAAATATATCTTGAGAGCTTGGAGCGGCTTGGCATTAACCCGCTGGAGCATGATATCCGTTTTGTTGAGGATAACTGGGAGCATCCAGGTCTCGGCGCATGGGGCCTAGGCTGGGAAGTATGGCTTGACGGTATGGAAATTACGCAGTTTACGTATTTTCAGCAAGTTGGGGGCATCGAAACGAATCCCGTCGCCGTTGAAATTACGTACGGTATGGAGCGCCTCGCTTCTTACATCCAGGAGAAGGAAAACGTATTCGACCTCGAGTGGGTTAATGGAACATCGTATGGCGATGTATTCCATCAGCCGGAATTCGAGCATTCCAAGTACACGTTCGAGACTTCGGATGTGAAAATGCTCTTTACCTTATTCAACATGTACGAACAGGAAGCTTCCAAGGCTATGGATCAGCATCTTGTATTTCCGGCCTATGATTACGTCCTGAAATGTTCGCATACGTTCAATCTGCTTGATGCGCGCGGTGCGATTAGCGTGACGGAGAGAACAGGGTACATTACGCGCGTGCGTAATTTGGCCCGCCAGGTGGCGGCAACGTATTTGGAGGAACGAGAGAAGCTTGGATTCCCAATGCTGAAGAAAGGGGGCGAAATCCATGGCTAAGGATTTATTATTTGAAATCGGGCTTGAGGAAATGCCGGCCCGTTTTATTCGCGGTGCTATGGAACAGTTGAGTGATCGGACGGTAAAATGGCTGGACGAGCACCTGATCCAGCATGGTGAGGTTGCTGTTTATGCGACTCCTCGCCGCCTAGCGGTGCTGGTTAAAGAGGTGGCGGACAAGCAAAAGGACGTTCACGAAGAAGTAAAAGGCCCTTCGCGCAAAATCGCTTTGGACGAAAATGGACAGTGGAGCAAAGCAGCGCTTGGTTTCGCGCGGAGTCAAGGTGCTGATCCGGAGCAGTTCACCTTTAAAGAGCTCGGAGGCACCGAGTACGTATATGTAAGCAAGAGCCAGACCGGTGTTGAGACTTCTTCGATCATAGCCGGGGGATTGGCGGATATTCTGCATGCGATGAACTTCCCGAAAAATATGCGCTGGGGCAGCTATGAATTTAAATTCGTACGGCCGATCCGCTGGATAGTAGCTTTGTTGGGCAGTCAGGTTATCGACATCGAAATCGCGGGTGTAAAGTCAGGCAATGTTACGCGTGGGCATCGTTTTCTCAGTGGAGAGATTGAGATTGGACAGCCGTCGAATTATGTGGAGGCGCTGCGTAAAGGCCATGTGATCGCTGATGTGGATGAGCGCCAGGAAATGATACTTCAGCAAATTAACGCCTTGGCTAAAGAGCAAGGTTGGAATATTTCGGTGAAGGAAGATTTGCTGGAGGAGGTACTGTTCCTGGTGGAAACGCCGACCGTGCTGTTTGGAACCTTCGAGGAATCATTCCTGCACATTCCGCAGGAGGTGCTGATTACTTCGATGCGCGAGCATCAACGTTATTTCCCGGTACTGAATGAACAAGGGGAGCTCCTTCCTTATTTTGTAACTGTGCGGAATGGCAATGCCGATCACATCGAAGTTATTGCCAGAGGCAATGAGAAGGTGCTGCGGGCTCGGTTGTCCGATGCTAAATTTTTCTATGAAGAGGATCAGAGGCTGGCGATTAAGGATGCTTTATCGAAGCTGGAGAGCATTGTCTTCCATGAGGAGCTTGGCACAGTCGGCGATAAAGTACGCCGTATCCGGCGCAATGCCGAGAAGCTGGCCGCTGAGCTAGGGATCGATACGGGAACCGCTGAAGCGGTTAATCGCACCGCGGAAATTTGCAAATTCGATCTCGTTACACAGATGGTCTATGAGTTTCCCGAGCTACAGGGCGTGATGGGCGAAGATTACGCGCGCAAGGCTGGAGAATCGGAAGCCGTGGCGAAGGGGATCTTCGAGCATTATCAGCCTAGATTTGCCGGCGATGCGGTACCGGGCTCCGAAGTAGGCTCGATTGTTAGCATTGCCGATAAAATCGATACGATCGCAGGCTGTTTCTCTATCGGCATTGTTCCGACGGGGTCGCAGGATCCTTACGGTCTTCGCCGCCAGGCTGCAGGGATCGTACAGATTATTTTAGAGCACAAGCTCTCGCTTACGCTTCCCGTGCTGTTCGAAATCGCCTTGGAAACACATCAACATTTCCATGATTTGAAACGATCGAAGGAAGAGATATTAAAAGATCTGACGGACTTCTTTGGACTACGGATTAAGAAGACGCTGTCTGATCATGTCCGTTACGATGTCGTAGATGCGGTCATCTCAGCGGGCTATGACGATGTAGTTTCCGTTATGGCAAGAGGAGAAACGCTGATGGCTGCGGTGAACAATCAAGACGATTTCAAAACGACGGTCGAATCGTTTGGCAGAGTAAGCAACTTGGCTGCGAAGGCATCTTCTGAGAAAGTGCGTTCGGATTTATTGAATGAGCCAGCGGAATCACAGCTGTACGAAGGCTGGAAGTCGGTGAAGACTGAATATCAAAAGGCATTGGAACAACGGGATGCCGTCAAGGCTTTGCAATTGATTTCTAGCCTGAAAGGCGATATTACCTTGTTCTTCGATAAAGTCATGGTTATGGCTGAGGATGAAACGGTTCGTGCCAATCGTCTGGCATTGCTCAAAGCCATTGATGAAGACCTGAGAATATTCGCCGATTTCAGCAAGCTCGTTTGGGCATAATACCAGATTAAAAGGGTGGGAGTCTGAGTCAGATGAGTATACGTATTGTCGTTGACGGGGACTCCTGTCCTGTTAAAGCTGAAATTGTTGATACAGCTGCAAAGTTTGGTGTCGGTGTACTGATGGTATCCTCCTATGACCATGTGATTAAGCAGGTCTCGGGGGTTACCGTTGTTCAGGTTGACCGCAGCCAGCAAAGCGCGGACTTGTACATTGCCAACCATATCGCTAGAAACGATGTGGTGGTTACCCAGGACTATGGATTGGCTGCGCTGGCTTTAGCCAAATCTTGCCGAATATTGTCGCCAAGGGGCGACGAGTATCATTCGGGCAATATTGAATATTTGCTGGAGCGTCGTCATCATCACGCAAAAGCAAGGCGCGGCGGCCGTTATTTCAAAGGGCCAAAGCCCTTTACGGACGATGACCGTAAAAAGTTTATCGATGTGTTGTCAAAAGTTTTGCGAGATATGCAGGAGAATGTACAATTTTAGCGAATTACTATTTACGTGTTATATAGAGATGAAGGTGGTTTGGATGAGTACCGGACGAGGAATTCCGGAGGAGATCATCGAGGCGGTCTTGCAGCAGCATGATATCGTCGATACGGTGGGCAAGCACGTTCATCTAACTAAACAGGGCAAATATATGAAGGGGCTTTGTCCCTTTCATTCGGAGAAGACGCCGTCTTTTACGGTGACGCCCGAACGACAAATGTTCCACTGCTATGGCTGTGGCAAAGGCGGAAATGCCATCAGATTCAGGATGGAAATCGAAGGACTATCCTTCCCCGAAGCAGTCAGAGCCATGGCGGAAGAGGCCCATATTCCATTTGAGGATAGAGCCTTTCGGCCAGGGGGTGCCCCTGTAAGCCGGGAAATGGAACAATTATTGCAGGCCCACGAATGGTCTTCCAAGCTGTATCATTTTCTACTGAAAAATACAGAGCATGGCAAACCAGCCATGGACTATTTGAAGTCAAGGGGGTTTAGCGATAAGGCTATCGACACATTCCAAATCGGTTATGCCCCGGCACGCTGGGATACGCTTGTTCAATTTTTAGACAAACGCTCATTTGATCTCAGTGCGATGGAAAAAGGCGGTTTACTGTCGTCCAAGCAAGACGGATCAGGGTTTGTTGACCGCTTTCGCGACCGGATCATCTTTCCGTTGCATAATCGCAGCGGTAAAGTGATCGCTTTTGCAGGCCGAATTCTCGGGGAAGGCCAACCCAAATATTTAAATTCCCCTGAGAGCAGGTTATTCACCAAGAGCCGAACGCTCTATAATCTTCACCAGGCTAAGACGGAAATCCGCAAGTCGCGCCAAATCGTATTATTTGAAGGATATGGCGATGTGATCAGTGCATGGGAGGCTGGAGTTCATAACGGGGTTGCCACGATGGGAACCGCGCTGACCGAAAGCCATGCCAGTATGATGAGGACTCTCGCAGACGAAATCATCGTGTGCTATGACGGTGACAATGCGGGACAAGCCGCAGCCTTGAAGAGTATTCCTATATTGGAGGCTACAGGCTTCCAAATCAAAATTTCACTGATTAGTGAAGGACTCGACCCGGACGAATTTATTCAGAAATACGGGGCCGAGCGTTTCAGGATACAAGTCTTGGATGGCGCTGTTTCAGCAGTTAAATTTAAGCTTATATATCTGAGAAAAAACCATATACTGCTAGAAGAAGATGGAAAGGTCGCCTACATCAAGGATGCTCTGGAAGTAATAGCGCCTCTGCCGTCGCCGACAGAACGGGAGATTTATTTGAAGGAATTGTCTGCCGAGCTGCAGGTTTCATTCGATAGCTTAAAACAGGAATGCAACCAATTCCGCCAAGGTATGCAAAAAAGGACATCCCATGGGGATAATAACGCCAAAAGGTGGAATAATGTTAGGCATAAAAAAGGCAAGGCTTCCATGCCTACATTGCTGCCTGCTTATCATGTCGCGGAACGTAGATTGTTATCCTTTATGCTCCAGCATGAAGAAGTCGCCCGCTATGTGGGCGATCGCCTTGGAGATAGTTTTAACATCAATGATCATGCGGCGATTGCTGCTTATCTATACGCCTATTACGCAGGGGGGAAAGAACCGGATGTCAGCCGTTTTATATCATCCTTACAGGATGACCGGCTGGAGCAAGCCGTCACTTCCATCGCAATGATGGATACTCCCGATGAGTGGACGACTCAGGAGCTGGACGATTGTATTCGGGAAATTCAGCGTGTTCCGCTGCAAGCCCAAATTCAGCGTAAGAAGGAAGAAATGGTTTCGGCAGAGCGTGCCGGGGATTTTTTGCGAGCGGCACAAATTGCAAGTGAGATTATAGCCCTAGAGAGACAATAGCTGGATGAATTTTCGCGGATGTTTCTAGGGAGGAGGGAGTCAAGTATGGCGAACGATCAGCATACGGAATCTGAAACAGAACTGACTTTGGATCAGGTTAAAGATCAGCTGATTGAATTAGGCAAGAAAAGATCTTCGTTGACGTACAAAGAGATTATGGAGAAGCTTTCGCCTTTCGATCAGGATCCAGAGCAAATGGACGAGTTTTTTGAGCATTTGGGGGATTTGGGAATAGATGTTGCGAATGACAGCGATGAGGAGCTTACCCATCGCAGTAGTGATGACGAGAGTCGTGGAGAAGGCGATGAATTTAGCTTTGACGACGATTTGACATTACCCCCCGGAATCAAAATCAACGATCCGGTGCGGATGTACTTGAAGGAAATCGGCAGAGTGCCCCTGCTATCGGCTGACGATGAAATTGAACTAGCCAAGCGGATTGAGAACGGTGATGAGGAGGCGAAGCGACGTCTGGCAGAAGCTAACCTCAGACTCGTGGTCAGTATTGCGAAGCGATATGTAGGCCGCGGGATGCTCTTCCTCGATTTGATTCAAGAAGGAAATATGGGTCTCATTAAAGCGGTGGAGAAGTTCGACTTCAAGAAGGGCTTTAAATTCAGTACCTATGCGACATGGTGGATTCGTCAGGCCATTACGCGGGCGATTGCCGACCAGGCTAGAACGATCCGTATACCGGTTCACATGGTAGAGACGATCAATAAATTGATTCGAGTATCCCGGCAATTGCTGCAGGAACTCGGACGCGAACCGACGCCAGAGGAGATTGCTGCTGAAATGGAGCTAAGCGTCGAGAAGGTTCGTGAAATTATGAAGATTGCTCAAGAGCCTGTTTCGCTAGAGACACCGATCGGTGAAGAAGACGATTCGCATTTGGGCGATTTCATCGAGGATCAGGAGGCGTTGGCTCCAGCCGATGCCGCAGCATATGAACTGCTGAAAGAACAGTTGGAGGACGTGCTGGATACGCTGACCGAGCGTGAAGAGAACGTTCTGCGCCTGCGCTTTGGACTTGATGACGGCCGGACGAGAACGCTGGAGGAAGTCGGTAAAGTGTTTGGTGTAACGCGGGAAAGAATCCGCCAGATTGAAGCGAAGGCTCTGCGCAAGCTTCGCCATCCGAGCCGCAGTAAACGGTTGAAGGATTTCCTGGAATAGTTGTGTAACCTTGACCCTTCTGCAGCAGCAGAAAGGTCTTTTTTTTCAGAAAAGTTGCACCTATTTCCATTACATTTACTTTTTACCTATTTTTTCTTGCTGATTTTATTTTAGCTTTTTTCCGGGCCTATTGCAAATGAAAATGGTGTGGATATTTGTTGGATGGAGGGAGTAGTTACTCGGATGAAATTGTCATCAAGATTGCAGCAAATTGCGGACAGGCTGCCGCCAGGCTGCCGTTTTGCAGATATCGGCTCGGATCATGCGCTTCTGCCGGTATGGGCTGTTAAGCACGGAGCAGCGGTATCCGCTGTGGCCGGAGAGGTCAATGCCGGGCCATTGGAAGCCGCAAAGAGACAAGTGGCGGAAGCTGGATTAAGCCAGAGAGTCGCAGTTCGTAAGGGAAACGGGCTTGAAGTGATCGCTGCTGGCGAAGTAGATGCGATTACAATCGCTGGAATGGGTGGCGCGCTTATAACCTCGATTCTTGAGGCGGGACAAGATAAGCTTAAGAGAGTGAAGCGGCTTATTCTGCAGCCTAATGTGGGAGAGGATTTCGTCAGGCGCTGGCTGCTGGAACATGATTGGTATGTAACGGATGAGACGATCCTGGCTGAAGACGGTAAAATTTATGAGATCATTACGGCGGATGCCGTGCCTGATGCCAGCCAGCTGAATGAAGAGCTGTACAAGGACAGGCTGCTGCAACAAGGGGAGGAGGATGCAGAGAGCGGCGTAGCGTTAACGAAGGAATTGTTATTGATGCTAGGCCCTAGGTTAGCCGCCCAAGCCAGTGACGTATTTCTGGAAAAATGGAAATCGGAAATTTCCAAGCTGGAGAAAATCCATCGTTCCGTTGCCGCTTCTCAGCTCCCAGCTTCCCGGGACAAGGCGCAGGAGCTAAGTTTATTAATAAAGCAACTTAAGGAGGTGCTGGCATGTTTGCCAAAGGTCAGACAGTAATCCAATATATGGAGCAGCTGGCTCCAAAGCACGTTGCCATGGAAGGCGACAAAATCGGCTTGCAGCTTGGAACGCTGCAGAAAGAAATTCGCAGCGTACTGATTGCCTTGGATGTAAATGAAGAGGTCGTCGATGAGGCTATATCGCTGGGCGCTGACTTAATTATTGCACACCATGCGATCATTTTCAGGCCGCTTGCGGGACTGCAAACGGACACGCCGATGGGGAAGGTTTACGAGAAGCTGATTAAAAATGATATTGCCGTCTATATTAGCCATACGAATCTGGATGTCACCGAGGGTGGGATGAACGACTGGATGGCTGAGGCGCTGGGCATTGAGGATGTGATTCCGCTCGAGGATATTCATACGGATAAGCTATATAAGCTCGTCGTCTTCGTTCCGAAGGATCATCATCAGAACGTATTGGATGCTATTCTTCATGCAGGGGCCGGCTGGATCGGCAATTATAGCCACTGCAGCTTTAATCTCGAAGGTTATGGCACGTTTATGCCGCGTGAAGGAACCGACCCTTATTTAGGTCAGCAGGGAAAGCTGGAGCGCGCGGAGGAAATTCGCATTGAGACGATCATCACCGATAGCGTTCGCAATAAGGTCATCCAGGCCATGCTCAAAAAACATCCTTATGAAGAAGTGGCCTATGATCTTTACCCGATGGATCTTAAAGGCCGCGCTCTAGGTCTCGGAAGAGTCGGGCGAGTGGCGGAGCCTGTTACACTTGAAGCTTTTGTCGAACGGGTAAAAGAGAAGCTGGAGGTTCCGGCCGTTCGCGTCATCGGGGATTTGAATCGGCAAATTAAGAAGGCTGCTGTCGTTGGAGGATCGGGTGGACGCTATTGGAAGCACGCCCAATTCCGCGGAGCCGACGTGCTCGTTACCGGAGACATTGATTATCATACCGCTCAGGACGCCCTCATGGCGGGCATTGCGCTGATTGACCCTGGGCATAATGCCGAGAAGATTATGAAGTCGAAGGTAGCGGACTGGCTCAAGGATAAGCTCTCTGAGCACAAGTATGAGACGAAGGTGCATGCCTCGGCCGTTGATACAGAGCCGTTTATGTTTCGATAACAGCGTAAGGTGCGGGCATCTTGGCATAAAACGTCAGCTTTGGTGGCGATTCATACTTGTGATTATGGAGCAATCCCTGTATACTAACAAGTGTTGCCTTCGAAAGTTTGACAGACAATCGCCGGCGGCTAAATGGCCGCGGGAGGAAAGTCCGGGCTCCATAGGGCAGGGTGCTGGATAATGTCCAGTCGGCGCGAGCCGAAGGATAGTGCCACAGAAACGGACCGCCGATGGCCGCCGCAAGGCGAGCACAGGCAAGGATGGAACCGAGGTGTAAGAGACCCCGAGGAACGCTGGTGACTTCGTTCCTGGTAAACCCCACTTGGAGCAAGACCTAATGAGACGCAGCTTGCGCCCGTATGGGCCATGAGCAGCTTTTGCCCGAAGCGCGTCTAGGTTGGTCGCTGGAGCCGTGCAGTAATGTACGGCCTAGATAGATGATTGTCGCCTAGTAGCGGAAGGGTAGTTCCCGAATGACCGCAAACGGTACAGAACCCGGCTTATGGCAAACTTTCATCACTGCAACATGTTATTTAATTGCGAACAGACATTGCGCTGTTCTATTCCAACAATCAGAGAAGATCGCTAGCCTTTGCCTAATGGCAGCCAAGCGATCTTCTTTTTATTATGCGTATGAACGTATATGCGAATCAACGTCACATTTTTTGCTCCAATAGCCGCTTAAGCCTCTGATCAATGTGCTGGGGCCAAAGTTGAAGCGGAGCCGTGCTGCCACCGGCGGCCTCCAGCGCCGCATAGACATCAATTTGTCCGTGGCCGTATAGATTGTCGTGGCCAGGGTCGCCAAGATCGATGACATTGCTGCGGATAATGTCCATTACTTCCGTATTTTTTAGATCCGGATTAACGGAGCGAATCAAGGCGGCAAGCGCGGCGACGTGGGGGCTCGCCATGGATGTACCCGATAATGCAGCGTATTGGTTGTCCGGGTAGGTGCTGGCAATGCTCTCTCCTGGCGCCACAACATCGACATAATCGCCGTAATTGGAGAATGACGCCTTTTGCAAATTGTAATCGGTGGCGGATACGGACAGTACCTCTGGATAAGCTGCGGGGTATCCTGGGCGTTCCGTATTATCATTGCCTGTAGCCGCGACAAGAACGACATCCTTGTCATAAGCATATTTGATCGCTTCATGCAGAAACTGGGCATCAGCGTAATTTCCGAGGCTTAAATTGATCACTTTAGCTCCATTATCCACGGCCCAAATAATACCTTGCGCAACAGAATAAGTCGTGCCGGAGCCGGAATTATCCAGCGCTTTAACCGGTAGAATTTTTCCTCCCCACATCATTCCGGCGATGCCTTCCCCATTATTGACATTCGCTGAAATAATTCCGGCAACATGAGTGCCGTGGCCCACATCATCGATAGGCTCCTCGTCAGGAGCGACTACGTTATACCCCTTGAGAAGCCGTCCTTTCAGATCCGGATGAGACAAATCCACTCCTGTATCCACTACAGCCACGATGACATCGTTGCTGCCCTTGGATAATTTCCAGCCTCGGTTCGTCTCGATGATGGGCAAATTCCATTGATATTCCGAGAAGAGCATATCGTTGGGAATTTCCGGGCTATCGGCGACCGGAGCCGTTTCATTCGTTAAATACAAATAATGCGGCTCGATAAAGGCGGGATGCCATTTTTGGACGAAGTATTTTTTCAATTCCTCCATGCTCATGGTTTCGGATTGAAAAATATAGGTGTTGCGAATGGCTCTTGGGCGTTTAGCCGTATCTGCCTTAATATCCGCCTGGATTTGGGCGAGTTGCCGCTTGGACGGAGGCTCGTTAAAAGTTACCACGATTTCATTCTCGTAATAATGGCTCGCTTTCTCATTGTCATGGCCCGTCTTTACAGTAATGTCTTTAAGCGTATCCGTATGCACGGATTCGATTTTATATTTACCCTCTTTCGGGTAAGGGATCAAGCGCAGATTTTTGTCTTGGTGTTCCTTCACTCGCTTTAGGATGTGGGTATCCATGACGGCGATGACCCCATCCTTGTTATGCTTGGAAGGCTCGGCAACGACAAAAAAATGAGGATCTTTTTCGGGAAACGCAGGTGATTCGTACGTTTGGGACTTGCGGAGCGCTTTACGAGCGAGTCCCGTGTAGTAATCCATTTGCTTCTGGATTTCCGGTGAAATCCGTTCATTAGAGCTGTGGAATCGCTTATCCTTTTTTTCCGCGGAGCTGTACAGCATGATTGTACGGAATTGCTTATGCCCCTTTTGCAGTTCTCGTATATCGGCGGACAGCTTAGGGAGCGAGGTGTCTTTTAGCTCTGCGGCCAATTTCTTTAAATGCCCTTTGGAATCGAGCCTCGCCAGTCTTTCCGTCGCCGTCACGTCTCTCCGCAGCATAAGCTGCTTTAAATGTTGCTCATCGGCCGGGCTCGGTACGTTTAGCTGCTTGGATTGCTGTATACGCGGCCTCGTTTGCTGCTGCTTGACTTCGTGCTGCGAGCCCGGACTAAGCGTCGGAAAAAAAGAAAAAATCGCTATGGCTGCAGCCGCGAATAATCCAATTACAACCCATCTACCCCATTTCATTGACATCCCTCCTGCTGTAATTTCATGTATCCGTAGGTTGAGGAGTTAGCCTTCATATTATTCCTAAGCTGCTGTATCGAATTGACATTAATTCGGTCGCATAGCCATCATCTTGGCGGGGGAAAATGTATGCGAGGTGATCATAATGCCAAATGGCAATAAACCAATCGTTAGATGCAGCGTCTCCAATTGTTCGTATTGGGGAGAACAGAATTATTGTAATGCGGATCTGATTATGATCGATATCGATAAGCATGCGGATCGCAAATATGATGCGGAATTCGCAGGCGAGGAATTTGATAGCGAACATAAGGATACCGCCGCTTCATCTGCTGCTACTTGCTGTCACACATTTAAGCCCAAATCATCGTAAGAAGCAGGGAAAGTCATAATACTTGGAGGTGCTGAAGATGACGGACGACAATAAGGATAAAATGGAATTGTTTAAAGATGAGTTGGATAACGATAGCGAGCGTGTGGATTATCCTCGCCGTACCCATCAGGAGGAGTATTCCGCCGAGGTAGCGCCGACAGGGACGTTTGAGAGCTCGCGGGGAGACCGCGAAGCCGACCGGGACGACACAGCAGATGATACCGGAACAGCCAGCCGCACTGTTGGTTATGTAGGTGTGGGTCTGGGAATTGCCTCCTTGTTCGTGTGGTCGATTATTCTAGGGCCCCTTGCCGCTGTAATGGGCTTCTACGCTTATAGCCAAGGCAGCAAAACATCTGGAGCTTGGGCGATTGGGCTGGGTGCTATCGCTACGTTAAGTTATTTCTTTTTGATTCCTTTTACTCGATAATTTTTGTTTTTAGCGCAGACTTTCGTCTTTACACGACGAAGGTCTTTTTTTATTTAAGGAAATTATTTTCGGAAAAAGGTGGTTATTGTCGGATTTCAAGTGTAAAATATAGGATAGATCATTCCGTGGGGAGAAAGAGGAGTTAAAGAATAAGATGGAAATCGATACGCGCACAATGGGACAGCTGATTCAGCTCCAAATGATGAATGATATCGACCTTCAAGGCACTTCTGTTCAAAGAACCACTTCCGGTGGCGAAGATTCTTTATTTGATATATTGCTGCAAGAGCTAATGACGGCGGAGGGACAAGAGAAGACTATGACGCAGGACGGCATGCTTAATGCGGGCCAAATGCTGTCAGGTTCGATGGACAATGCCCTTTGGTATATTCTCGGGCAGCAGATGTATAGTGAGACGGAGATCGCCTCCATTCCTGTTGAGGGCTCTTATTCTACTGCGGGAATGTCTATGGCTACAGGTGCAGGGCTAGGTATTGACGAGCTTGTTAGCCGTGCCAGCCGAGCTTATGGTGTCGCGGAGAGTCTAATCAAGGCCGTTATCGAGACCGAATCCTCCTTTAACGCAAATGCCGTATCGTCCGCTGGGGCTAAAGGGCTGATGCAGCTTATGGATGGAACTGCCAGAGGTCTTGGAGTAAGCAATCCGTTTGATCCGGCTCAGAATATCGATGGTGGAACGCGTTATTTGTCCTCCCAGTTGAAGCGTTTTGGCGGCGAGGAGAAGACGGCTTTAGCAGCTTATAATGCAGGGCCTGGACGCATTCAGCGTCTTGGAATAAGCAATGATCTTGAATTGATGGAGAAGTTGCACTTGCTTCCGAAGGAAACGCAAAATTACATTACAAAGATCGATAATGCTCGATTAAAGTATGAAATATAACGGTTGACGGGAGAGCTTGCCCGTATGTTTGGATATGCAATAAGTCAGAGATCATTTGAGAAAACGCTGATTCGCTGCGATTTCCCATTTGGTCTTTTTTTTGACAATGACGATATAGCAATAATTCCGTTACAATAGACAAGGATTATATTGATAAACTAGGGGGATGAAATGAAGTATTTTGATCATGCTGCTACAACCCCGCCCCATGAAGACGTCATTCGTACGGTCGCGGAAGTGATGACCCAGCATTTCGGGAACCCATCTTCCTTGCACCGGTTGGGGGAAGACAGCAGCAAGCTGCTGTCCAGAGCTAGAGAGGTTTGCGCGCATGCTCTTGAGGTGAAACCGGGGGAAATCATATTTACGGCCGGAGCGACTGAGAGCAATAATTTGGCGATCAGGGGCATTATGGCCGAGTATCGTCATCGCGGTAATCATATTGTTACAACATCTATAGAGCATCCGTCTGTATATGAAACCTGCCGCCAGCTAGAGAAGGAAGGATGTATGGTTACTTACGTTCCGGTGCAGGCTGATGGCATTGTACGCGTCGAGGATGTCATATCTGCAGTAAGAGAGGATACGGTGCTCGTATCTGTCATGCATGTGAATAACGAAATCGGGTCGATCCAGCCGATCACAGAAATTGGCAACAGATTAAAAAGCCGTCACCCGCTCGTTTACTTTCATGTTGACGGTGTACAAGGCTTTGGCAAGCTGCCGTTATCTATTCGCGATAGCCGAATTGATCTCTATAGCTTATCTGCCCATAAATTTCGCGGACCCAAAGGAATTGGGCTGTTGTATGTCAAGGAAGGTGTAAACCTTGCACCGTTGCTGACAGGCGGGGGACAGGAAGGCGGGGTGCGTTCCGGAACCGAGAATATACCCTATATCGTCGGCATGGCGAAGGCGGTCAGATTGGCTACAGAAGGGCAGCCTCGTTTTGCTGAACATCTGGCTAAGCTGAGTCATGAGCTGCATGAGGGCCTGCAGTGCTTAAGCGGGCTGGAAGTAAATTCATCTTCGCGGGGAGCGCCGCATATTGTTCATTTCTCCTTCCCTGGAATGAAGGCTGAAACGATGCTTCATATGCTGGAGGAGGAGGGCTTCTTCGTTTCTACGCAGTCCGCGTGTTCTTCGAAGCGAAGCGAACCGAGCCGTGTACTGCTCTCTATGAACAAAGAGATGGATTGCGCTCTGTCCGGATTACGCGTCAGTCTGGGGGAAGAGCATACGGAAGAAGATGTCAGACAATTGCTGCAGGCTATAGAGCGTACTATTGAACGCCTGCAAAGAGTGAAAGGTGGAAACAGTTAATATGCTGCAATATGATATGCTCCTGCTGCGCTTCGGCGAAATTACCGTGAAAGGGAGAAATCGCAGCCGCTTTGAGAAAGCGGCATTGGCGCATGTACAAGACTTGCTTCGGGCTTATCCGGCAACCGAGATCAAGAAGGAATACGGTCGGATCTATGTGGTGCTGAATGGGGAGCCTGCAGCAAAAATTATCGATCTGCTCAAAAATGTTTTCGGGGTAACGTCCATTAGTCCGGTTAAGGTAGCGGCTTCCGAGATTGGGGAAATTATCGCTCAGGCGGTCAGCTTCATCGAGAGCATGAACATCGCCAAGGAGACAGCCTTTAAAGTAAATGCAAGAAGGGTGTGGAAGAAATTTCCTGTATCCTCGCAGGACATGAATCAAATTATAAGCTCGCCGATCCTGAAGGCGTGTTCTCATTTAAAAGTCGATGTCCATCATCCGGAAATCGAGCTGCGGATCGAGGTTAGAGAGCAGGGAACTTATCTGTTCTCTGAAGTCGTTCCCGCTGCCGGTGGATTTCCGCGAGGGACGAACGGCAAAGCCATGCTGCTGCTATCCGGGGGAATCGATAGCCCTGTTGCCGGCTGGGCGGCGATGCGCCGCGGGCTGGAAATCGAATGTGTTCATTTCCATAGCTATCCGTTCACGAGTAAAAAAGCGGAGGAGAAGGTCATCGATTTGGCTCAGGTGCTATCCGGATATTATGGCCAAATCAAGCTTCATCTTGTGCCATTTACGGATATCCAGACGACGTTGGCCCAGGGGAATCATGAGAATGTCATGATTACGCTGATGCGTCGAGCGATGCTGCGGATCGCATCCGCACTAGCGGATCGAAACCGCGCGCTTGCTCTAGTCACTGGGGACAGCCTTGGGCAAGTTGCCAGCCAGACGCTGGCCAGCATGAATGTGATCGGCCGAGCGACTACGCTGCCGATCCTCCGGCCGCTAGTTACGACCGATAAAGAGGAGATCATCAGCTTAGCACAGCAAATCGGCACCTATGAATTATCAATCCTTCCTTATGAGGATTGCTGTACACTGTTTGTGCCGAAATCGCCATCGACGAATCCCAATTTGCACGTGATCGAGAAGATCGAGGCATCCTTGCCTCAGCTGGATGAGCAAATTGATGAGGCTGTAATGGGAACCGAGACGATCATCATCAAACCGGGCGTGGCCGTAGTTAGAAGATCCGAAGCGGAACCGGTCGTGCAGGATAAGTGGTTTTAGGAGAACAACAAACAAGGTTGCCTCGTATACAGGAGGCAACCTTGTTTGTTGTTAGCGGGTAGCTGCCCGCGAGGGGTGCTCATCCCCCTGCTCACGTTGACGCTGTCTGGATGAGTAGCCGGCCCAGAGAACGGCAATAACGATGAGAGCGATAAAGAGGTAGCGGAGCAGAGGCTTGTCTGCAAAGAAAGGCAGCAGGTGCGGCTCTTCTGTGATCATATGCGATGCGGTATAAGCCAGCACGGCTGAGCCTGCGTAGGCAATCCAGGGAAAGCGTCCGAGCAGTTTAATGAATAGCGTGCTTCCCCAGATGACGATCGGGACGCTAATCAATAGGCCGAGGACGACGAGAGTCATATGCTGTTTGGAAGCCCCTGCGACAGCGATGACATTATCCAGTCCCATTGCGGCGTCGGCAATGACGATCGTCCTCACTGCAGGCCACAGCGAATCTTTGGCGTCTATCGTATCGTGGGCGCCGTCATCCGCAAGCACTTTGTAGGCGATATAGACGAGCATGGCGCCGCCAATGGCCAACAGCCAAGGGATTTTAAGGAGCCATACCACGATTAGGGTTGCAGCGATTCGCAGCACAACTGCTCCGGCCGTACCTAACAGGATGGCTTTCTTCTGTATATGGACGGGCAGCTTTCTAGCTGCCATGCCGATTACAATTGCATTGTCTCCCGCTAGGATTAAATCGATGAAGATGATGTTAATCAAGGCGATAAAAAAAGCGGGGCTAAATAGTTCCACTGTTGTCACTTCTTCCTCATTTATTTATAGGCGCTAATATTATTAATTCACTAAAAATGGATTTTGTCCAGTGTTGATTTTACAAAGAAAGGGTATAGCTTGGCACCTCCTCACATACATCTGTAATGGAGGGATAAGCCTATGGAGCATTTGTTATTGTTATCCGAAATACTCATTATTAATTTAGTACTTAGTGGCGACAATGCTGTAGTCATCGCTATGGCAAGTAAGCATCTTCCCCCGCAGCAACGTAAACAAGCTGTATGGTGGGGAGCATTCGGTGCGGTGCTGATGCGATGCATCCTAACATGGCTAGCGGCGATTTTGTTAAAAATTCCCTTTATCCAAGCGATTGGAGGATTAATGCTGGCAGCGATCGCTTTTAACTTGCTTCAGCACCGGGAGCATAGTAGTGAAAAAAGGCACGCTGATACGATCTGGAAAGCGATTCAAACAATCCTTGTGGCCGACTTCATCATGAGTCTGGATAATGTGCTGGCGATAGCGGCAATAGCCGACGGGGATGTTGCGATATTAGTTATTGGTATTGCGATCAGCATACCGATTGTCATTTGGGGCAGTAACCTAATTTCGGTCTGGCTCCAGCGTTTGCCGATATTGACATTTGCCGGAGCGGGTATTTTGGGTTATACGGCAGGGGACATGATGCTGAAGGATGCGAAATTCGGCTTTTTGTTGACAGAAATACTGCCATCCATGCACAGCTGGATCCCGTTCATCATTGCAGCGATTGTTATTGTGTTCGGCTGGCTAGGCAATTATAGGGCTGCATGAGAGAGTGGCATTTTCGCCCATCTTCATATAAACTGGAATTAGGTGGGATGTCACAAAATCGGTGGCCATGTCCCTAATTGTCAATTGGAAGGTGAGTGACGGAAATGTCCGACAACAACAAGCTTATGACCGGAATACTGATCTTGGCTGCTGGAATTATCATCCTGCTTGGAAAGTGGGGAGTGTTCAGCTTTCTCGGCAAAGCTCTCTGGCCGCTGATCTTGTTAATTCCGGGCATCCTGCTGCACCTATGGGTATTCGCCAGAAGGGGATCGTCTGAATTGCTGCTGCCCGCAGGTATTCTTGTGGTATACTCCATCCTGTTTTTTATTGGCATCATCTGGGGCTGGACGTTTCTGTTTCACAAAATGTGGCCGGCATTCATACTCGGGATCTCCATCGGCTTGTTTGAATACTATGCTTATGCGCCGCAGCGTCAGAACGGCATGCTATTGATGGCTGTAGTGCTGGGTGCCTTTTCTATAATTTTGCTGGGGTGGAGCATGTTCTCCTTCTCCTTTGTTTATTTACTGGCCATCGTGCTTATTGCCGCAGGAATCTGGCTCATTCTTGCCCGAGGGAATAACCGCCGAATCTGGTGAAACTCTGGAAAGTTCTTGAATTATTTCTGGTTTTGCGTATAATATTAAGGATACGATTAGCGTCGGAAGTTTTCGTCCGACGCTTCTTTGGGTGGCAAATAGTCAACTATTTGTAATGCTGTAAAGACACAGACATGAAAGGATTTGGAGAAATCATATGCACAAAAGAAATCATATTCGCAATATAGCCATTATCGCTCACGTTGACCATGGCAAAACAACATTAGTCGACAAGCTGCTGCAGCAGTCCGGGATTTATCGGGACAATGAGACGGTGCAGGAACGCGTCATGGACTCCAATGATTTGGAGCGCGAACGGGGCATTACCATTTTGGCCAAGAACACGGCGATTACGTACAAAGATTACTTGATTAATATTGTCGATACACCGGGGCACGCCGATTTCGGCGGAGAAGTGGAACGGATCATGAAAATGGTGGATGGTGTTCTGCTTGTCGTCGACGCCTACGAAGGCTGCATGCCGCAAACGAAATTCGTACTAAGCAAGGCGCTTGAGCACCAACTGACACCCATCGTTGTTGTGAATAAAATCGATCGTCCGGCCGCACGGCCGTCCGAGGTGATCGATGAGGTGCTTGATCTGTTCATCGAGCTGGAGGCAAACGATGAGCAGCTGGAATTCCCCGTAGTATATGCATCCGCTTTGAATGGTACTTCCAGTTTGAATCCAGAGCAGCAGGACAGCAATATGCAGGCTCTTTATGACACGATCGTGGAGCATATCCCAGCTCCGACCGAGAACGTGGAAGAGCCGCTGCAAATCCTGGTTACGCTGATGGATTATAATGAATATTTGGGGCGTATCGCCATTGGCCGGGTGAATCGCGGGGTAATCCGCCAAGGTCAGCCAGTCGCCGTGATGACGCGGGAAGGCGGCAAGAAATCCGCTCGGATTGAGAAGCTGTTCGGCTTCAAGGGCCTGAATCGGGCAGAAATCTCCGAGGCCGGCGCGGGTGATATCGTAGCGATCGCCGGAATTAAAGATATCAACATCGGCGAGACGATTGCAGATTCGAACCATCCAGAAGCGTTGCCGGTGCTCAAAATAGACGAGCCGACGCTGCAGATGACGTTTCTTGTAAACAACAGCCCGTTTGCGGGCCGCGAAGGCAAATGGATAACTTCCCGCAAGCTTCGCGAACGTCTGATGAAGGAACTAGAGACCGATGTCTCCTTGCGCGTGGATGAGACGGATAGTCCTGATGCCTTCATCGTATCGGGCCGCGGTGAGCTTCATTTGGGCATTTTGATCGAAAATATGCGCAGAGAAGGCTATGAGCTTCAGGTTTCCAAGCCGGAAGTCATTGTAAAGGAAGTTGATGGCGTCAAAATGGAACCAATCGAGCGCTTGCTCATTGATGTCCCTGAGGAACATATGGGAACGGTCATGGAGAGTCTCGGCTCGCGCAAAGCGGAAATGGTCAATATGGTTAACAGTGGCACGGGCCAGGTTCGTTTGGAGTTCCTTATTCCTGCCCGGGGGTTGATCGGATATGGCACACACTTTTTGACTCTTACTCGCGGTTATGGGGTTATGAACCATGCATTTGACAGCTATGGTCCATTCGTTGGCGGACAAGTCGGCGGACGTCATCAGGGGGTGCTGGTATCGAGCGAGAACGGCGTGTCGACGATGTACGGCATTCTGTCCATTGAAGATCGCGGTACTCTGTTCCTTGAGCCGGGAAGTGAGATCTACGAAGGCATGATCGTCGGCGAGCATAACCGCGACAATGATATCGTCGTTAACATTTGTAAAGAGAAGCAGCTTACCAACGTTCGTTCGGCAACGAAGGAAGAAACGGTCAAGATGAAGACACCACGGCTCTTCTCCTTGGAGCAGGCGCTGGAATACCTCAATGACGATGAATACTGTGAGATTACTCCTAAAAACATTCGTTTGCGCAAGAAACTCCTAAACAAAAGCGAGCGCGAACGTGCCGAAAAACATCGCAAAATGTCCGAAACCAACTTATAATGGTAAAGTAGGCCATAAGGAAGAATAATTATGTGACTGCCTCGAAGGAGGGAACTGCGTTGCAACAATGGTTTTCCGATCACCCCGTGATCGCGTACATTCTCATTTTTGTATTGGTAACTTTCGTGTACAATAAAGTGTTCCGGGCTCAGCAGAAGCTTCCCCTATGGAAGGAAGTTATTTTGTACGTGTTGATGGCGTTCGGCTCTTTCATGCTGCTCATCTTTCAAATCGACAAGCTGCCGATTATCCAATGTCTTCTAGTGGCCGTCGTTCTCATGCTTATGGTGCGCATTCGCTACTTTGTGGAAGGACGCCGCAATAAGAAGAACGGCTCATCCGTGGTTGATGGCGATGGGGGAACTAACCCGTAATGGCCGGAAACGGGATAAATGTAACTTTATGATGTGCCGAAACGTTTTTAGACTGTAGGTTAAATTGCTAATTCATATGAAAAAGGTGTTTTAATCCATGAGTTCTACACGTAGTGGCCTGCCTCCTCGAGAGCAAAGCCATAGAAAGCCGACCAAAAAAAGCTCTCGCAAGAAGAAAAAGAAAGCTAGTGGTTTTAAAGTATTTCTAAGAATACTGCTGACGCTGATGATTGTGCTGGCCCTTGGTGTAGGTGTGTATATTGGGTATTTATCCGTGACGCTGGATCAGGTTATTCAAGAAACAGGAACCGATGAGAAGGTTGCGCCCGAGCAGTCCGCCAAGGTTAAACCATTGACGATGCTGCTTATGGGGACAGACTATCGACCTGAGACGGGAACACATCTGACCGACGTAATGATGATTATGGCGATGAATCCGGAGACAAAATCGGCTACAGTCGTCTCGCTTCCGCGGGATACGCTGGTGGAGCTGAAGGGATACAAGGCGAATAAGCTGAACCATTTCTATCCGAACTTCCTTGTCCAGGAGAAGAAAACGGGAATTACGGCTAAATATGAAATGAAAACGATGATGAGCAAATATTTCGATTTGAATATCGATTACGTAATCGTTATAAACTTCCAGGGCTTTCGCGATGTTGTCGATTCGCTTGGCGGCATTGATATTAACGTCGATGCGGATATGTGCTATAAGGATACCGCGGATAATACGAACATCAATTTGAAAAAAGGTCCGCAGCATTTATCGGGAGAGGAAGCCCTCGGATATGTTCGCTACCGCAAGTCCAATTGCAGTCCACGAACCAAGGCTTCCGATGATTTCGACCGCAACCGCCGCCAGAATGAAGTGCTGCATGCGCTTATCGATCAGGCTAAATCGCTGGATGGCGTGCTCGGAGCCGGCAAAGTGATCCAGTCGGTTGGCAAGAATATGGAGACGGATCTGGAATCCCAGCAAATGAAGAATATGATTTCCGCTTACTGGAGCATCTCTAAGGAAAATGTAGCGTTCATGCCAATCACAGGTCAATGGAAGAGCCCATACGTCTACTTGAACTCTGACGAGCTCGAGAAAGCCAAACAGGCGCTTAATGATGAACTGGCTGGTAATAGGGTGTTGGTTGAAGATGCCGGAGAAGCAGAGCAGGACAAAGCGGGCAACTGATCATTGAAGGCAAGTTTTGCGTCATGATATAATACAATCATATAGAAGGATTGTATAGGAGGGCTGGCTCATGTCCGAGATCGTTACGCAGTTATCCGAACCGTTATACACCGCATTCCAGTCCGAGATGTTTGTACTGCTAAGCACGGTTGATGCCGAGTCCGGCGGCCCTACATCAAGCGCGATTTCTTGGATTTATGCGCTTGATCATTCCACGCTGCGGCTCGCGCTTGACCATCGCTCGCGGCTGGTGGGAAATATCAAGGCTCATCCCAAGGTTACGATCACGGTCTTTGGCGAGGGGACGATCTATGCCATCAACGGCCGGGCATCCGTCGCTAAAGATCCGCTTGAAGGAGTTCCTTTCCAAATGTGCTGCTTCGACGTGCACATCGAAGCGGTTCGCAACGCTCTGTTCTACGGAGCGCAGCTTGTATCTGCCCCTGTGTACAATAAAGTTTACGATCGCCGTGCAGCGGACATGCTGGACGCTCAAGTGTTTGAAGCCATGAAAAAAGCCTAGCGAATTATTTTTCGCTGGGCTTTTTTCTTTCTCATGCTGATTATTTATATCCTTGCGGGGCCAATTGCATGTTGTTCCCTTGCTGTTTATTTTGGCGCGATTTGGATTTGTAGGTGTTACTTTCAGTGGAAGGCTGGCGCCCTGACCCTGGTTTGCGTCCTTGGATATCATTTTCGGTTCTAGGAACCGTATCTCTTGGCATTTGCGGCATGATCCGTCCGATAATGTCGGCTAACTCCGTCGCAAATCCGGATACGGGATGGCCTGCACGTATTTTATCGCCGATTTCGGCAATCCGGTTGTTCAGATCGATGTCAGCGGTAACGATAGCACCGGCGCCCTGTGGATCCTTCCGCAATGCCTCTGCTACGGTGTACTTAATATTGCCGACACGAGCTCTTTCCAGTTTGCCGTCTACATCAATGCCGACAACGGCAGTGTTGCCCATAATGACGCAATGGGCGCCTTTAACGCCTGGCACTCGCATAACGAGCTGCTCCAGATGAGCCTGCTTCGTAAGCTGACCTTGGTTATTCGCGTTAGTTGCATTGTTCATCTTGTTGGCATTGTTGTTGGCATTATTAGCTATAGGCATTCCGTCATTTCGAATGCTTTGGGCCTGTGGGTTATTATTTTGTTGATTCTGGGGAGAGGGTGATGCCTTTTGTGAAGCTGTTCCACAGCCTGTAAGAAGAATAGCCGTCAATAACAAACACAGCCATATTCGCATGTTAGATCGTCCTTTCGGGAATAATGTCTGTCTTTACGGTTCCCGTCTTTGGGAAGAAATATGTATGTGAATATAAGAGGCTGCAAAGACAAGCGGTGGAGGGGATATCTGTGAAAAAAATATTTGTATTGGATACGAATGTATTGCTGCACGATCCCAATGCGATTTTTGCCTTTGAAGAAAATGAGGTTGTCATTCCGGCCATTGTCTTGGAGGAAATTGACTCTAAGAAGAGGAACGCTGACGAGCTTGGCCGAAATGCACGGGGAGTCTCCAGACTGCTTGATGGACTTCGCGAGACGGGCCATCTTCACGACGGAGTAAAGTTGAACAACGGCGGAACCGTGAAGGTGGAGCTGAATCACCGGAGCTTCGCCAAGGTACAGGAGATGTTCGGGGACATCTCCAATGACAATCGCATTCTTGCTGTAGCCCTTAACTACCATCTTGAGGAAGTGGAGCTCGGCTCGCCGAGAACGGTCGTGCTCGTCAGCAAAGATGTCCTTGTCCGCATCAAGGCGGATGTTCTCGGTCTTACAGCCCAAGATTATCTCTCCGATCGTACGGCAGGCCTCAGCGAGCTGTACGCGGGACATTCCACCGTCAAAGTGCATCCTGCCGTTATTGATGAATATTATTCTTACCGTTCCCTGTCCGTCAAACCGTTGGGGTTAAGCTATCCCCTTTATCCTCATGAATTTGTCATCATGAAGGATGAGATGGGGAGTGGGAAGTCGGCCCTGCTGAAGGTCAGTGAGGATCGCTTGAAGCTTGCGCCGCTATTTCTCAGCAACGAGCCCATCTGGGGGATCAGCGCACGCAATGCCCAGCAGCGAATGGCCCTTGAGCTGCTGTTAAACGACGAAATCCCGCTTGTAACTATTACAGGTAAAGCCGGAACCGGGAAAACCTTGCTTGCACTGGCAGCCGGCTTACTGAAAGTAGAAGATGAGCATAAATATAAAAAGCTGTTGATTGCCCGTCCCGTCGTACCGATGGGCAAAGACATCGGATATTTGCCCGGGGAGAAGGAAGAGAAGCTCCGTCCGTGGATGCAGCCTATTTATGATAACCTGGAGTATTTATTTGATACGAAGAAATCAGGAGATATCGATAAAATTCTCATGGGACTCGGCAGCATTCAAGTCGAGGCGCTCACTTACATTCGCGGCCGATCTATTCCGGGACAATTCATCATTGTCGATGAAGCCCAAAACCTGACGCGCCATGAAGTTAAGACGATCGTTTCGCGCGTTGGAGAAGGTAGTAAAATCGTCCTGCTCGGAGACCCGGAACAAATCGATCATCCCTATTTGGATTCCGCGAGCAATGGATTGACTTATCTCGTTGAACGCTTCAAGGAACAAGGATTAAGCGGCCATATTACCTTGGAGAAAGGCGAACGCTCCAAGTTGGCTCAAGCTGCTGCTGATCTGCTGTAACGATGGCTCGAAAATTGTGAATAAGTATCCTATTAAGCCGCCGGACTTAGTTCGGCGGTTTTTGCCATGTTTTGTAGGGGACAAAGTACGAGGTAATTTGTTACAATAAGGTTTGATCGAATGTCGGCTGAAGATTGGAACGCGGAGAGGAAGAACAGTTGTGAAGCGTAGAAATCATTGGGTACTTTTTGCTATCCTTTTACTTGCTTTGATTAACTTGTCTCCAAGTAAGCAATCGACCCTTATTCGCAATGAGGAAGGTACTATTCCAGAGCCCGTAGCACTTCCGAATCCTAAAGAAGTGCAAGAGCCGGGCCGTTTCCGTGTTGCTGTTCAAATGAATGAAGGGGAATTTCTGAGATTGCAGCAAATGAACTATGAATATATGAATCAATCTGCGGATCAGGTGGAATTAGTCAATATTTCTTCTGGTGAATCGTATCTGACTTTGCAGCAGCAGTTTGAGCTGGGTGAATCTCCGGATGTTCTGCTGCTGGATAATGATTGGATTCGCAAATTTGCATCCAGCGGTTATCTGATGCCTGCTGAACGCTATTATTCGAGTCCCTTGTCAGGAGAGGTGCTGGGCGCTTCGTTGGCCCAGAATGAATGGAACGGATACATCTGGGGAGTTCCCTTTGATACTGATCCTTATGTATTCGCATACAATCCTGACTTGATCAAGGAATTGGGGCTAGAGCAGCCCCCGAAATCAGCCGATGATTGGGACAGGATCTTATCTGCGTTCAAGAAACAAAGCCGGATATCAAATCTGCTTGCTGCGGATCTAAGCGAGCCTTATGCCGCTCTGTCGTTATTATGGCAGTTTGGCGGGAATACGGCGACAGGCAGTCCATCCATTTTTGAAATCACGGAAGGAATGCAACGCGGAATACGGCTTTTGGAGGAAATACGGCCTTATTTGCTTCGTTATCATGTGGAAGCAAAGCCTTCTCCAAGCATTTGGAAGCGAATGTACGACGGCGAGGTTGCGATCTGCCTTACGCGTGCGTCTGAAATCAGAAACGGACAGCATCCTAGAATGGAGGCATTTATCCCGGAACCGGGGAATACAGGCAAAGCGATGTGGAGCTATGGGCGCAGCTTCGTAGTGTCCGCTAAGAGCAGCAACGCTGAGGCAGCTGGCACGTGGATTGAGGAAATGACCACTGCCGGCAAGCAGCGCGAGTGGCATGAAATTACGGGACATATGCCTGTATTAAAATCACTTTATTTTGACTTCGAAAGGAATAAAATCCCAGCTTGGGTTCCGGCATCGCTCGTGGGCAGCAAGTCGGACGCTCTGCCTATAAGCAACATGCTTCCCGAACAAATGGAGCAATTTGCCCGTCAATCCATGGATTTTATGAATGGTCATATCGGTTCGGAGCAGTATATCAAAGAAATATCGAAAATCGGCGACACAAAATAACATCATAAGCAAAGAAGCCCTCTAGAGAGAGAGCTTCAGCTTTACCGTCAAGGTTCCCTTCTGAATGACCGCCTCATCGGCTTTCACGAAGGGAACTATTTTTTGTGGATAAAATCCGAGGTCAAAATCGTTCTGCAGCTCCATGCGCGTTGTATCGGGTAACTCCAAGCCGTTAAACACGAGTTGATCCACATGGAAAACAATGGAGTTCTGAGGTTCGTTCTCTACGGTATAATGACCTTCTACCCGAAGATTAAGACCTTCCCGGCTCCCTGTAGCAACGATTTTCTCTTCTTCGAAAATGAAAGCCATATTGCTGAGCAGGGCATTTTTGCTGTGCAGAAAAGCATTCAGATCTTCCTCGCGAATCACGAGCACGTACCCTCCGTTGTCGGAGACTAGGCTGTCCTGATGATCCTTCAGAAAGTCTTGGAAATCCATCATGGCAGAAGCGAGGGCGCGGAAGTAGCGGCGCACTTCATGTAACCCGACATTTTCCCAATAGGTTGTCAATTCCTCAATCATAGCTTGCAAATGCTCTGGGTCGGTGCTGCTTCCGAGCTTTCCGTCCACACTTCGCTGCAGCTCAACGACCCGCTCACGCTGCATCAATAAGTTGGTTTTCATTTGCGCAAGCTCGCTTGCCAGCGCCGACAGCTGTTTCCTCGATTTATTCAGCTTGGCAAGATCTTTCTTGTATGCCGCTAGGACGTCGCGATCTCTTTCCATGATTAACTCGTAATAGTCCAAAACCTTAAAGAAGTCCTTCCAGCTGTTTACCGATAACAAAGCTGTAAGCAAGTCCTCGCGTTCCCCCATATAGTAGGCTCTGAGCCGGGCGCCAGCGCGTTCCTGGCTGTTAAGCATTTGTCCTTCTGTCTTGCCTAGCTCCCGGTTCAGGGGAAGCATGGAGCGCTCGGCATCTTGCTGTTTACTTTCGATCCGAGCGATTTCTCTGTCGATTTCTACGATGGACAAGCTCTTCTCCAAAATTTCCTGCTCCTCTTCTGAGAGCGGAAATGCATTAGCCGAAGGAATAGGAAAGATCGATGCCATGAATAAGGCCGCAATTAGTGCGCAAGAGGAGCAGAAGGATTTGATACGTCTGTTCAAGAGCGTTCCTCTCCTTGGGTTGAATCTATATATACATATGATAACAGTAAATGAAATAGTCTTCACGAAAAAGGGCGCTCCGGCCTTAGCCGAATCGCCCTTGAATGAAAGAGTGAGTTGGGTATACTCGTCCTTCACGCTTATAGATTAGAGAGGCAATCCCATCTGGAAGATCGTCCAGTAACTGAAGCCCGTGAAGGCCACAATCATATATCCCCAGAAAAGCAGGATATACGTTCTCTCCGTAAATTTTAAGTAACCGAAGATGACGAAAAAAGCCGTTTGCAGGAAAAATAGCAGGGCCATTTCAATATGGTTACCAGCGAAAGCCATAAGTCCAATGGTTAACGTGAAGAAGCCCAGGACGCGGTACATGCGTGCCACAAATAAGTCCCCCTTTCGTATGTATCGGCGACATCCAATTTTCTATACCTCATTATACCCGTAACCCTAACAACTGTAAACGAAAAGTCATTAAAGTTTAACTGTTTAATCTTGATAAGTGATTAATGTTATGGATTGTAATTTGTTAAGGCGGAGAATTTTCCGCTTTTTCTCTAATGAGGTATGACAGCCCTTTATTTTGGATATACAAAATAGTATCAAATAGATTCTATGAACTCTATGAGAGGCATAGGATGGAGTAAGAAGCTTTTTTACCGATACACCGGCCCGGAATCGTGCCCGGAAGACGGTTATATTAGGATGTCGTTAGGAGGTTTTTATAGCATGACAGCTGTGAGACAAGATGCATGGAGCGCAGAGGATGATTTGATACTGGCTGAGGTAACCCTGCGCCATATCCGCGAAGGCAGTACCCAACTGACTGCATTTGAAGAGGTGGGAGAACGGATCGGGAGAACGGCAGCGGCTTGCGGTTTCCGCTGGAACAGCTGCGTTCGCAAAAAGTATGAAGCGGCTATTGGCATCGCCAAAGCGCAACGGCAGAAACGGAACTATATGAAAAAGCAAGGTTCGATCACGAACCATTCTTCGATCGCCTCCTTGGCCTCTGTAGATCTGGAAGAAGGACTCTATAAAAGTGAAGGGGTTACAGAAGAAACGATTTCTATCGATGCGGTGATCCGTTTTTTACGGGGGTGGAAGAACACGGTTCAGGAAACGAGCAGATATGTGAAGCAGCTAGAGAAAGAGCTTCGCGAGAAAGATGAGGAACTGGTCATACTGCGCGAGGAGAAGAACCGTCTATCCAATCAAGTCAATGAAGTGCAGACGGATTACCGTGTCGTAAACGACGATTATAAAGCGCTGATTCAAATTATGGATCGGGCACGTCGGCTTGCTTTCCTCAATGAAGAGGACGAAGAGCAGAAGACAAGATTCAAGATGGATGCGAACGGCAATCTGGAGCGAATTGAATAGTCGATTTTGTGTTTAGTGAAATTCCGGCATACTCATGCCGGAATTTCTTTGTGTTATGAAGGCAAGGTTTGGTATAAAGGAATTAACAGAAATGCGAAAAGGGTGGACGAAATGAAATTCGACATGATTGGAGCCGGGGCGCTGGGTTTGTTATTCGGCGGCAAGTTCGCAGCTTCCGGACAGGAGGTGCGTTTTTGGACGAGAACGCATGAACAGGCCGCACTGCTGGTAAAAGAGGGAATTATGCTTCAGGAAGGTGAAGGCTGTTCTCCCGTGAGGATTAGCGACCTGACAGTCTACTCGCTTCAGGAGGGCGCTTCCCGAATAGAAGCTGAAGCTCATACGCCTGCCGATTGGATTATGTTGGCGACGAAGCAGCGGCATATCGATAACGAATTAGCTAAAGCGCTAGAGCCATTAGTAGGGCAGGACACAAAAATCCTTTGTTTTCAAAATGGAATTGGGCATGCGGAGTTTTTGAGCCAGGTATTTCCTGAGACGCCCATCTATGCCGTTATTACGACTGAAGGAGCGAAACGGATCGATTCGTACCAAGTCATACGTTCCGGAAAGGGACTTACCTCGATCGGTCAAGTAAAAAGCGGTGGAAGCAGAAAGAGTTTATCCTTAAAAAATGCAGTGGAAAAATTAATTGATACCTTTGAGACGGCAGGATTTTGCGCTCTTCTGTCGAAAGACATCGATAGGGAAATTTATAGGAAATTATTGATTAATTCAGTGATTAATCCGCTAACCGCCATATGGCGTATTTCCAATGGAGAGCTGTTGGAGACGGAGGAACGGAGAACGCTGCTGCAGCAGCTATGCCAAGAAGCCGCTGCAATTTATTCGGCGAGAAATATCCCTTTTGAGGGAGATGCCTACGACGTCGTTGCGGAAGTATGCCGCTCAACGGCGAGCAACATGTCTTCGATGCTGAAGGATGTTCTGCAAGGTGTACCGACGGAAATTGATTATATTAACGGTCGTCTTGTCGAAATGGCCAAGTTATCCGGCGTGTCAGTTCCCGGTCACGAAATGATGTGGCGGCTCGTTCGCGGATTGCAAACGTGAAATACCGAATTATGGGATTGGAATGCGGAAGTTAATTGATTTGAATATTTGCAGGAGGTGGAACCATGAGTCTGCTAAGTGACACATTAACCGTTCTCGCTATTGTACCCATCATTCCTTTTTCTCTCGTCTATATTATTCATTATTATTTGAAAAGAGATAAAAAAGCGGCTCTGCTTCTCGCGATGGATGTAACGACGCTATTTCTAATCCTGGCTGCAGCAGCCCTGTTTAATATTGTATTCAAATCCGGCTTCGGTCTTTATTTGATCGTTCTCATTCTGCTTATCGCCGGCGGATTGATCGGCGGAGCCCAGAATCGCCTGAAAGGGAAAGTGGATGTCAGGCGTCTGCTTCGCGCGGTTTGGAGGCTTGCATTCGCCGGAACGGGCGTTGCGTACATTCTTTTATTTTTGATCAGCTTTATTACATATATTTCGGCAGCTTGAACCAATATAATGAAATAATGAGTGTGAGAAAATATTTTCACAACTTGCACACTTTTTCCGTTCAAAATTGGGGCATATGATGAAGCCAATATTGTTAAAAGGACTATTTTGTTAAGAAAAAGCAAAGGATTTTATTGACAATAGTTCAATTTTTGAAATTATGTATTGGTTTTTTTGACCGCTGGTTGTATAATCTAAAAACATATACCACAAATTTTTAAGGGGGATATTGCTAGATGAAGAAGAATAAGAGTCTCTTGCTTCTTTTGACATTGGTATTGGCACTCAGCACATTGCTTGCTGCTTGCGGATCCAATGACAAGGGCGCCTCGAACGGCGGCAAGAACAACGCACCAGCCGAGAATGCAAACAGCGGTGAGGAGAAATTGGCTGCGGATCAAACGCTTAGAGTTAACTTAAGCGCTGAACCGCCAACTTTCGACCCAGGCCAAGCACAAGATAGCCAAGCTAACACTGTCCTCAAAACGATGTACGAGGGTCTTTCTCGTATGGACGATCATGGACAACCCGTTCCTGCTGCAGCAGAAAAATGGGATGTGGACGGTACGAAATATACGTTCCACCTGCGTCAAGACGCGAAGTGGAGCAACGGCGACCCTGTAACAGCACATGATTTCGTGTTCGCATGGGAGCGCGTTCTGAGCCCGAATACTACTCCAGCAGCACCTTATGCATATCAATTGTACTACCTGAAAAACGGTCAAGAATATAATGAAGGCAAAATTACTGATTTCAGCCAAGTTGGTGTAAAAGCCGCTGACGACTATACATTGGAAGTCGAACTGGTTGCACCGACGCCTTACTTCCTTGGTCTGACTTCTTTCTACACCTTCTACCCTGTGCACCAATCTGTTAAGGATGACGCAAAATGGGCAGTAGATGCAAGCAAGATGATTGTCAATGGTCCATTTACGTTGACAAACTGGACAAAAGGCCAAACGATCGAAGTTACGAAGAATGATAATTATTGGGACAAAGACAGCATTAAGCTGAACAAAATTACGATGTCTCTTGTAAATAGTGGAGCAACAGAAATTACGAGTTACAGAAACAATGAACTGGATCGCGCAGGACATCCTAACGGTGAAATTCCTACCGACCAAATTCCAATTGTTCAAAAAGAGCTGGAAGACGAATATAAAGTTAAAGGTATTGCAAGTACGTATTACTATCAATTCAACCTGACAGCTAAGCCGTTTGACAACGATAAAATCCGTAAAGCATTCGCGATGGCGATCGATCGTCAAATTATCGTCGATAAAGTAACGCTCGGCGGACAGCTTCCGGCATTCGGCTTCATTCCTCCAGGCATTGCAGGGGTAAATGACGAATACCGTACTGAGGTTAAAGACGACTACTTCACAGAGAATTTAGAAGAAGCTAAGAAACTTCTTGAAGAAGGCATGAAAGAAGAAGGCTATACTAAGCTGCCTGACATTACATTGACTTACAACTCCAGTGAAGGCCATAAGAAAATTGCCCTTGCTGTAGCAGATATGTGGAAAAATAATCTTGGTGTTGACGTGAAAACGGAAAACCAAGAGTGGGGCGTATTTATCGAGAACCGTCAAAACTTGAACTACCAAGTAGCACGTGCTGGCTGGAGTGCAGACTATAACGATCCAATGACATTTATCGATATGTGGACTTCCAACAGCGGTAACAACGACATCGGCTTCAAGAACGAAGAGTACGATAAATTGATCGCTGAAGCGAAAGCTACAGAAGATAACACAAAACGCAACGAAAACTTCAAAAAAGCTGAAGAGATCCTAGTTAAGGACAACATGGCAATTATGCCTATCTATTACTACACGAACGTAGCGGTAGAGAAGCCATGGCTCAAAGGCGTATCGCTTGATTTCAGCGGAGCGATCGACTATACTCGCGCGTACATTACGGACCAACGCAAGTAATCTGAATAGATACTCCGGGATATATATGTGGGTATTCCATATATATCCCGTTTTTTTGTATGTGGTCAGGAAACTTCCAAGCTTTACGTACTTATGGCAATTATATTGAATAGACATTGTGAAAGAATTATCCTAAAATCGATTTATGTCGAATTTTATCAAAGGAGGTGCTAACGGGCATGGTTCGTTATATTGCCAATAAGTTTTTCTATATGTTGGTCTCGTTGTTTATTCTGATCTCGGCCACCTTCTTTCTGATGCAAGCAATTCCGGGGGATCCACTAACCTCAGAGAAGCAGGTACCGCCGGCGATTAAGGAGCGCCTGTATGAGCAATTAGGTTTGGATAAGCCCGTTTATCAGCAGTATTTAAAATATTTGGGGAATGTTGCTCAAGGGGACTTCGGGATTTCGATGAAGAAAATCAATCAGGATGTCTCTGACATTATCGGGCAGACATTCTCGACTTCATTGAAGCTTGGGTTGGTTGCTATTATCGTAGCGGTCATCGTTGGTGTATTGCTCGGAATGCTGGCAGCGCTGTATCATCGCAGGCTGATCGATAACGTGGCGATGGTGCTAGCGGTGCTTGGCATTGCTGTCCCCAGCTTCGTTGTCGCAACCTTGCTCCAATTTGTATTTTCGTCAACGCTTAAATTACTGCCGACAATGGGCTTCAACGGGCCGTTGTATTACATTTTGCCGGTGGCTGCCTTGACGGCACAGCCAATCGCGTTTATTGCCCGCCTGACCCGTTCAAGCATGCTGGAAGTACTGCATGCCGATTATATTAAGACAGCTAAGGCCAAGGGGCTCGGCTGGATGGCCATCTTGTCCCGTCACGTTATTCGCAACGGCATTATGCCGGTTGTTACTTATTTGGGGCCAATGACGGCGAATATCGTTACCGGTTCCGTTGTTATCGAGCAAATTTTCGGAATCGGCGGCATCGGCAAGCAGTTTGTTGAAGCCATTGGCGTCCGTGACTATCCGGTCATTATGGGGATAACGATTTTCTACGGAATCCTGCTGATGCTGGCCCGCTTTGTAACGGATATCGCTTACGTATTCGTAGATCCCCGCATTAAACTCAACAAAGGAAAGGAGGGGTAACGGATGGATCTAAAACCGATGAAAGTAATGCCGGCCCCTGCTGACCTGAAGCCGGAAGATTTCCGCAAAATCGGCACGGATGAGAAGGAAGCAGAAGTCATTCAGCGTGAAAGTGTTTCGGCCTGGCAAGATGCCTGGTATCGTTTGCGCAGCAACAAGCTGGCGATGTTTGCTCTTCTTATACTAGTATTAATTTCTCTCGCGGCTATTTTTGGCCCGATGATCTCTGAGTACAACTATTATTCTAACGATTACGTGAATATGAATGCGAAGCCGTCGGCAGAGCATTGGTTTGGAACCGATGACCTGGGACGCGATATGTTCGTCCGTACTTGGATGGGAGCAAGAATTTCCCTGATTGTAGGTTTGGCCGCCGCCTGTATCGACTTGTTGATCGGTGTTATTTACGGGGGGATTATGGGGTATTTTGGCGGTCGAGTGGATGAGATTATGAATAAATTTTCCGAAATTTTGTACTCGATTCCTTACCTTCTAGTGACAATCTTGCTTCTTGTTGTGATGGAGCCAAGTCTGGGCACGATTATATTGGCTCTGACCATTACCGGCTGGATTAATATGTCCTGGATCGTCCGCGGTGAAATTATGCAACTGAAGAACCGTGAATTCATTCTTGCTTCGCGTTCCATGGGGGCAGGCTCTGGACGTCTATTGTTCCGTCATCTGCTTCCAAACGCTGTGGGGCCGATTATTGTTACTGTTACATTGTCTGTTCCAAATGCGATCTTTGCCGAGGCGTTTCTCAGCTTTCTGGGTCTAGGCGTACAAGCGCCGATTGCTTCGCTTGGTTCGATGATTAGTGACGCGCTTACCGCGTGGCAGTACTATCCATGGCGCATGTTGTTCCCAGCTATTCTCATTAGCTTAACTATGTTATGTTTTAATATTTTCGGCGATGGTCTTCGTGACGCGCTGGATCCAAAACTGAAGAAATAGGAGGTGGAATGATGGAACCGATTTTACAAGTTAAGGATCTACATGTATCCTTTCAGGTTAAAGGCGGAGAAGTAAAGGCTGTTCGCGGCATGAACTTCGAAATAGGTAAAGGGGAAACGGTTGCTATCGTCGGTGAGTCAGGCAGTGGTAAAAGTGTCACCGCCCAAACAATCATGCGCCTAATCCCGTCCCCTCCATCGATAATCAAGCAAGGTGAAGTTCTGTTCCAAGGACAGGACTTGTTGAAGAAAAGCATTAAACAAATGGAAGCTATTCGCGGTAAAGATATTGGCATGATATTCCAAGACCCGATGACCTCCTTGAACCCAACTATAAAAGTCGGTAAGCAAATTACCGAAGTGCTAGTCAAACATCAGAATATGTCAGCGGCGGAAGCTAAAGTTCAGGCGATTGAAATGCTGAAACTCGTCGGCATTAAAAATGCGGAAGCCCGCTTTAACCAATATCCTCATGAATTTTCCGGAGGGATGCGTCAACGCGTAATGATCGCGATCGCGCTGGCCTGTCGGCCTGCTCTGCTGATTGCCGATGAGCCGACGACCGCCCTTGACGTGACGATCCAGGCGCAAATTATGGATGTCATGAAGGACATGCAGCAGCGTCTCGGCACATCTATCATTCTCATTACACACGACCTTGGTGTTGTTGCCGGTATGTGTGATCGCGTTATCGTCATGTATGCCGGGGAAGTAGTAGAAACCGGAACGAAATGGGAGATTTTCAAAAATCCACAGCACCCTTACACTAAGGGGTTGCTTCGTTCCATGCCGCGTCTGGATCAGAAGAAAGGTGAACCGCTTATTCCAATTATCGGTACGCCCCCAGATTTGATTAAACCGCCGTTAGGCTGTCCGTTTGCAGCCCGCTGTGATCAGGCGATGAAGATTTGTGAACGGATCGACCCGGAAGCTACCGTGTTTAGCGATACGCACACAGCGCGTTGCTGGGATCTGCATCCGATGGCGAAGGAGGCGCAGTCGTCTTGAGCAAAAATTTGATCGAAGTCGAGGGTTTAAAGAAATACTTCAATGTCGGCGGCGGAAACGTGCTTAAAGCCGTGAATGATATTAGCTTCTCTATCGCGGAAGGTGAGACGCTGGGACTCGTTGGCGAGTCCGGCTGCGGCAAGTCGACGGCCGGCCGTACGATTCTTCGTTTGTACGAGCCTACTGCAGGCAGCGTAAAATTCAATGGTACGGACATTAGCAAGCTGCCTCCGAAGAAGATGAAGGCGATGCGCCGCGATATGCAAATGATCTTCCAGGATCCGTATGCTTCGCTCAACCCGCGATTCACCGTTACCGATATAATCGGCGAGGCGCTGGATATTCACAATATGGCCGGCACCCGCGCGGAGCGGAAGAAAAGGGTGGAAGAGCTGCTGGACATGGTTGGCCTTAACCCGGATCACGCGACGCGTTATCCGCATGAGTTTTCCGGCGGACAGCGCCAGCGGATCGGGATTGCCCGCGCGCTTGCGGTCAATCCGAAATTCATTATTTGTGACGAGCCGATCTCTGCACTGGACGTATCCATTCAGGCGCAGGTCGTTAACTTGCTGAAGGATTTGCAGGATCGTCTTGGGCTGACGTATTTGTTCATCGCCCATGACTTGTCCATGGTAAAGCATATTAGCGACAGAGTAGCGGTAATGTATTTGGGGCGCATCGTGGAGCTTGCGGAAAGCGAGGAGCTATATGCTAACCCGATGCATCCTTATACGAAGACCCTTTTGTCCGCCATTCCGATTCCGGATCCGGAAGTCGAAGCGAACAAGAAGCGCATTTTGCTGGAGGACGACGCCAATGGCCCGATTCAATCGGCTAAAGACGGCGCTTCGAGCGGAGGTGCCTTTGATCTGGAGAACTCGGAGTTGGTTGAGGTATCCAAGGGACATTGGGTATCGATGCCGAAGAAATAACAAGTGTAGATTAAGCTCTCTTAGTGTCGCTTTGCGCCACTGAAGAGAGCTTTTTGCTGAGATAAATAGATTCACTTTGACGGGGGAGGAAGACATTCGGTACAATCGAATGGAGGTTTCCGATAAGAACAGGAGGATATGAACCTGATGAACGTTGTTCAAGCACCTATACAATCTGGTCAACCGCTGGCGGAGTCTTTTATATCTGATTTCCAAGCAGTGGAGCATTTATATGGTGGTAGTCCTGCTGACGAGGGAAGCTGGACGGCTAGACTGCAGTGGCTGGATCAGACGGAGCACCTTCGAGCCGAGCGGAGGGAGCTGGTTGATCGGCTGCGGCAATATAATGAACGCTTTAACCCGGATGCCGCCGTCACGAAATCATTGAATAAGCTGGAACAGCCTGGAACCGCAGTTATCACTGGCGGACAGCAAAGTGGCCTGTTTACAGGGCCCTTGCTTGTTATCTATAAAGCCGTGACCCTTATCAAGGCCGCAGAGCGGGCATCCGATCTGTTGGGCCGCGATGTTATTCCGGTGTTCTGGATCGCTGGAGAGGATCATGACTGGGATGAGGTGGATCATACATACGTACTCTCCCCCGAGCTTGAGATATCCCGCATTCGTATTCCGCGCGAGGAAAGCCGCCGGGGTTCGGTCAGCCAAACTTCGGTTAGCGTGCATGAATGGGAGACGGCGGCGAGAGAACTGGAGCAATTGCTTCCGGACAGTGAGTTCAAAGGGGATCTGCTGAAGCAATTAAGAGACACCTTATCCGTCTCAACTTCGTTAACTGAAGCTTTTGCAAGATTGTTTGGTACCTGGTTTGGAAAGTATGGACTCGTCCTGCTTGATTCTGCCGATCCGGCACTGCGCAGGTTGGAGATACCGATGTTTGAAACGATGATCCGAAGCAATGATGAGCTGGAGTCTGCCTATCATGCCGCTTCCAGGGAGGTTGCCTCGCAAGGCTACCACCCACAGGCAGAAGTAGCGGAGGGCGGAGCGAATCTATTTTACATTGCTGAGGGCGAGCGCTTGTTATTGTTTAAACGGGAGGATAAGTATGTCGATCGCAAAGGCTTAGTTGCTTTTACGCGTGATGAGCTTATTGCCGAGCTGCACAGACATCCCGAGCGCTTTAGCAACAATGTGTTAACCCGGCCTTTGATGCAGGACTATTTACTTCCCGTGCTCGGTTCTGTTCTTGGCAATGGGGAAATTGCCTACTGGGGGCTTACGGGCAAAGCATTCGAGCTGCTCAAGCTGCGCATGCCGCTGTTGCTGCCAAGGATGTCGTTTACGGTCATGGACGGCACGATACAAAAGCATATGGACAAATATTTTCTATCATGGGAAAATGTAATAGATCATGCTGTATTTGGAAGGATCAAGGCCGATTGGCTGGCAAAGCAGGATAAGCTGCGGCTCGAGGAACAGTTTGAAGACATGAAGAGGGCATTCTCCAGCTTGTATGATCCGCTAGTTAATCAGCTAGGCCAAGTTGAGAAGGGTTTGATCAAGCTTGGCAGCACAAATAAAACGAAGATTATCGAGCAGATGAACTTTTTGCAGATGCGCGTCAAGGATGCGCTGGAAAGAAGCAATGAAACCGGCCTGCGACATTTTGACCGTATTGAATTAACCCTATATCCGCAGCATAAGCCACAAGAGCGGGTATTCAATATTTTCGCCTATTTAAATCGGTACGGATTCGACTGGATTGACCGTTTGATGGAGATTCCGTATGAAATGATGGGGCAGCACAGAATAATTTATGCTTAAAGGCGATTCATACAATTGATAAAGGGTTCAACAAAAATTTATAGGAGGGTTTTACTTTGACAACAAAATCGATTCAGGACAGTGTGATTACTGATTTGAAGCTAGCCCCTGAAGGCCATTTAAAAATCGACTGGGTTGAAGCCCATATGCCAGTGCTCAGCCGCATTCGCAAGCAATTCGAGCAGGAGCAGCCATTTAAAGGCTTGAAGGTTGCAATTTCCTTGCATTTGGAGGCGAAAACCGCTTATTTGGCTAAAGTAGTTCAAGCTGGCGGAGCAGAAGTTACGATTACGGGGAGTAACCCGTTGTCCACTCAGGATGATGTGTGTGCGGCGCTTGTAGAGGATGGCGTGACTGTGTATGCGAAATATAACCCGGATCCGAAGGAGTATAAGGAACTGATGATTCGCGCTCTGGAGAACAAGCCGGATCTCATTATTGACGATGGAGGGGATCTCGTCAGCATTCTTCATTCCGAGCGTCCGGATTTGCTGGAGAACGTGCGCGGCGGCGCGGAAGAAACAACGACCGGCATTCTGCGTCTCAAAGCGATGGAGAAGGAAGGCCAGTTAAAATTCCCTATGGTCGCGGTAAATGATGCTTACTGTAAATACTTATTCGACAATCGCTACGGAACCGGGCAATCGGTATGGGATGGCATTAACCGGACGACAAACCTCGTCGTTGCCGGGAAAACCGTTGTAGTCGTAGGCTACGGCTGGTGCGGCAAAGGGGTTGCCATGCGGGCCAAGGGACTCGGCGCCAATGTTATCGTGACAGAAATTGACGCGATTAAAGCGGTCGAAGCTTATATGGACGGGTTCCAAGTTATGCCGATGATCGAGGCGGCCAAAGTTGGCGACTTCTTCGTAACGGTAACGGGCAACCGAGATGTCATTCGTGGCGAACATTATGATGTAATGAAGGATGGAGCTATCCTGTCCAACGCAGGCCATTTCGATGTTGAGGTGAACAAGCCGGAGCTAGAGGAGCGTTCCTCATCGGTGCGCACCGTTCGACGCAATATTGAGGAGTATCATTTAAAGGATGGACGCAAAATGTATATTTTGGCGGAAGGCCGTCTAGTAAATCTGGCAGCTGGCGATGGCCATCCTGCCGAAATTATGGATATGACCTTTGCGCTTCAAGCATTGTCCTTGAAATATGTAAATGAGCAGTATAAAGAGATCGGTGCTTCTGTCGTTAACGTGCCATATGAATTGGACGAGTTGGTCGCCCGCAACAAACTGGAAACCCTCGGATTCGGCATCGATCAGCTTACCGAAGAGCAGCGCGCTTATTTGGATAGCTGGCAGGAGCATTAAGATAAAGCTTGAATCTATAGTTGCATCTTCTGTGAACCAAGGCAGCCGGGAATATATTTCCTGGACTGCCTTTTTTTATTTGTGTTACGTATCCCAACTATATGCGTCATGATTTTTAAATTGGACATCATTTAGTTCTACTGTTTTTGTTAATTGGGACTTTAGTCCTTTTGTCAATGTTCTTTATACCTAACTATTTTATGTAAAACATGGAACTATGCATATGTTTTTAAAAAGTTATACTTTCGCTAAAAAATAATTTGCTTTATAGGAGGATTTTACGCTAGAATGCAGAATAACTAGTCATGAGTGGTGGAAAGTGGTGCAAAGTGGGGGAAAGAGGTAAGGAGTGACTGCTCAATGTTTATGGGGGAGTTCCAACATAGCATTGATGACAAGGGTCGGATTATTATACCGGCTAAGTTTCGTGATCTTCTTGGAGCCTCTTTTGTCGTTACCCGTGGTTTGGACCAGTGCCTCTTCGTGTATCCGATGGAAGAATGGGCAGTGCTAGAGCAGAAGCTCAAAGCCCTCCCTTTGATGAAGTCTGATGCTCGTGCCTTCACCCGCTTTTTTTTCTCGGGTGCGACGGAATGCGAGTGGGACAAACAGGGAAGGGTAAATTTACCGGGTAATCTGCGACAGTACGCTAAGCTGGAGAAGGATTGCGTTGTTCTTGGTGTGTCGAATCGCGTTGAAATTTGGAGTCGCAACACTTGGGAGCAGTACTTCCAGCAATCGGAGGACACCTTTAATGACATTGCAGAAAAATTGGTTGATTTTAATTTTGATTTGTAGACGGTCTGGAGGGCTGCAGCTTGTTTCATCACATCACAGTACTTAAAGAAGAAGCGACAGAAGGGCTGCGCATCAAGCCGAATGGTATTTATGTAGATTGTACCTTGGGGGGCGGGGGGCATAGCTCGGTTATACTGTCCAAGCTGGGAGCAGAAGGCAGGCTGATCTCCTTTGATCAGGACGATTGGGCTCATGATCATGCCGAAGCCAATTTGTCTTCCTACGGGGAGCGATTAACCTTGGTGCGAAGCAATTTTCGATATTTGCAGGAAAAGCTGTCCGAATTGGAATGGGTGCCGAAGAAGGAGGGCGTGCCGCAGGTCGATGGCATACTTTTTGACTTAGGGGTATCATCTCCCCAATTCGATGAGGGCGAGCGGGGCTTTAGCTATAATGCGGATGCGCCGCTGGACATGAGAATGGATCAGACAGCGGGCCTCACAGCGAGAGAAATTGTGAATGAATGGCCTGAACGTGAGATCGCTCGGATTTTGTACCAGTACGGTGAAGAGAAATTTTCAAGGCGGATCGCGAAAGTAATCGTTGAAAAGCGCTCCGAGCACCCAATTGAAACGACGGGGCAGCTTGTTGAGCTCATTAAAGAGGGAATTCCGGCAGCCGCGCGCCGAACCGGTGGCCATCCTGCTAAGCGAAGCTTTCAGGCGCTACGGATTGCAGTCAACGATGAACTCGGTGCATTCGAAGATGGTCTGCATGCCGCGATTCGTTGTTTGGCGCCGGGCGGAAGAGTTTCGGTGATTACCTTTCATTCGCTAGAAGACCGGATTTGCAAGCAGATTTTCGCGAAATTTGTCGAGAGATGCACATGTCCTCCCGATTTTCCGATGTGCGTATGCGGAGGAAAGGGAGAGCTCAAGCTGATCAACCGAAAGCCGGTGATTCCTACAGAACAGGAATTGGTCGATAATCCCCGGGCGCGTTCAGCAAAATTACGCGTGGCGGAGAAATTGCAATCAGTAGCGGAGGAGTAGTGAAATGGCCTATACACGGGGTAATTTGGCGGTAAAAGAAAAAACACAACAACGCGGCTATCAGTCGCAGCGATATCGCGAAACGACCAAGGTCGTCACTCGCAGATCTACGCTTCCTGTCCGGGAGAAGCTGCTGTACATGTTTACAGTGATGTTCTGCGTTGCCGTAATGGGCGGATTGCTATGGCAAAATTCCAATCTTTATAGCATAAAGCGGGATATGTACAATCTGAATACAGACATACAGAAGCTGAATGCAGAAATGAATGAACTCACGATTCAGAAAGAGAAGCTGGAGGAGCAAATTCCTCAAGAAGCCGCTAAGCTCGGTTACACCGAATCGAATGAAGAAGGATTCCACGTGCAAATATCTACGGAGCCAGGCAGCAAAACAGCGAATTCGGGAGATGCCGCCAAGATCGCCCGGAAATAAGGATTTAAAGAGGTTCTAGCCATGATCAAGAGAATCAAATTGCGGACACTGCTTATAGGGGGAATAACCACCCTCTTTTTTGCTGTATTGATGGGAAGAGTGTTTTGGATACAGGTCGTAGAGGCGGATTTTTGGCAGGCTCATGCGGAAAAAGTATGGTCGAAGAAAAAGACGATCCCGGCCACCCGCGGCAAAATCACGGATCGGAACGGCGATATATTAGCGGTGGATGCTCCCGCCTACACTGTGGCGATCAATCCCCAGCTTATTCATGATCTTGGCATACAGGATGATATCGTCAAGGGGCTGCATGAGATTCTCGGTAAGAAAGAGGATGAGCTCCGCGAGCTGTTGAATGCCAAAAATGAAGATGGGAAGTACTACAGGCAGAGAGAAGTGCGCAGAGAGGGTTGGAAGGTCGACCAGGAGGTAAAGGAGCAGGTCGAGAAGCTAAGAGATGATCTGGAAAAGAAATATGAGCGTGAGGATGTTGGGATTATACTCATCAAGGAGCAGAAACGCTATTATCCGAAGAAGAGTGCAGCAGCGCATATACTCGGATATGTCAATCGCGAAGGCGAGGCTGTCCAGGGGACGGGCATCGAATCTTATTATGATGAGGAGCTGAAAGGCCAGGATGGATCGCTTGAGTATAAGAGCGACGGGCGTGGCATTGAGATTCCGAAAGCGAGCGAAATATACACGCCAGTAAAGAATGGAAACGATTTACAGCTGACGATCGACTACACAATCCAGTATTATATCGAAGAGGCGATGAAGGAGGCTTTCGCTGAACTCAAGCCGATCAGTATGACGGTCATTGCAGCAGATCCCCAAACGATGGAGATTCTAGGCATGGCGAATATGCCGACCTACGATCCGAATGAGTATTGGAAGAACGTTGATCAGAAGAATTTCTATAATCATGCGATTAAATCGGTGTATGAGCCTGGTTCTACGTTTAAGATCGTTACCTTGGCAGGAGCGGTTCAAGAGGGTCTATTCAATCCGAACGATAGTTTTATGTCAGGTAGTATTCGCGTACCGGGTCAGACAATTCGTGACGTGAAGCGTTCAGGGTGGGGAGCTATTTCGTATTTGGAAGGAGTCAAGCGCTCCAGTAACGTCGCTTTTGTCAAGCTCGGCTACGAAAAGCTGGGGCCCGAGCTGCTCAAACAGTACGTTGACGAATTCGGCTTTGGGCAAAGGACAGGCGTCGAGCTTCCAGGAGAGGCTAAAGGGACGGTAAGTCCCGTATACCAAGCCGACTATGCAGCAATGTCCTACGGGCACGGTAAGCTGCTCGTGACCCCGATCCAGCAGGTAGCGGCGGTAGCGGCGGTGGCCAACGGCGGCAAATTGATGGAGCCGCATATCGTCAAGTCTATCACCGACCCGCATACCGGGGAGACGGTGACTACGCAGCCAAAGGTCATTCGCGAGGTGATGTCGCGGGAGAAAGCGAAGGAAGTGAGCGGTTATTTAGAGCAGGTCGTCTCGGATCGAAAGATCGGAACCGGGCGCCACGCCTATATTGAAGGATATCGCATAGCCGGTAAGACGGGTACTGCAGTTAAACCCGCCAAGGGCGGTGGATACGACTATTCCAAACAGGTTGTCTCCTACCTTGGATATGCGCCCGTGGAGGATCCGAAAATCGTTATTCTCGTGCTAATTGATGAGCCGAGCAACTCTGAACTAGGCGGAGGTACTGCGGCAGGGCCGATCGTTAAGAAGATTCTAAATCAAACACTGCAATATATGGGGGTACCGAAGCAGTTAGACCATGCAGGGAATCAGGCAGCATCCTCAACAAGCGGGGCGAAGGCACCGGATCTTAGTGATTTGCCTGTACAGCAAGCTAAAGATTTGCTGGCAAGCAAAGGGATTTCCTACGCTACCTTAGGGAACGGAAGCAAGGTCGTGTCGCAATTTCCGAAGGCTGGAACTTATATGAAGTCAGGACAGCATATGTATATTCTGACGGAGGAAGGCCAGTATTTAAATGTTCCTAACGTAAAAGGCCAATCGCTGCGCGATGCGATGGAGCTGTTGTCCGTGCTGCAGGTATCTGTAAGAACGGTAGGAGAGGGGTATGTTGTTGATCAGCAAGTCGCCGAGGTTCAAGGGCAAAGGCAGGTAACGCTGGTGCTGGAGCCTCTTGGCAAAGAGCTGGTTGAAGAAGAGGCAGACCCGGCTGCTTTGGATGAAGACGAAGAGAATGATGCTGAGGCTGCGGATCAGGATGATTCGGGAAGCTCCTCTCCATAGCTTGTTCTAACCCCTGTTTGTCCTGAATAGTCATGATAGCAGTATGATCATGTCTTGAGGAACAAACAGGGAGGGCAATCTATGAAAGTATCCAAGGTTACCGTCAGGAGAAGACTGCTACTGCTTCTGCTGCTGCTAGTTCTGCTTTTTGCGGCCCTAGTCATAAGGCTAGCTTATGTTCAATTAGGCCAAGGAGCGGAGCTATCGGCCAAAGCGGAGGATTCATGGCGCCGTAACATCCCTTTCTCGGCCAAACGCGGGGAAATCAGCGACCGTAACGGGGTTACGCTCGCCTATAATATAACGACGCCGACGGTCATGGCGATTCCAGTACAAATCAAAACTCCTGAGGCTACAGCTCGCAGCTTGGCGCCCTTGCTCGGAATGAGCGAGGAAGAGATTCTGAAAACAATCACGAAGCGACAATCGATAGTTAGGCTGCAACCCGGCGGACGCAAAATTACGATGGAGAAAGGACAGCAAATTCGTGATTTAGCTCTCCCGGGTATTGTTGTTGCCGAGGATAACAAAAGGTATTATCCTTATGGAGGATTAGCTGCTCATATTCTTGGTTTTACGGGAAGCTACAACCAAGGTCTTACCGGAGTGGAGAAAAAATACGATAGCCAGCTGAACGGGATGAATGGCAGCATTTCGTATTTATCCGATGCCGGCGGCAGGTTAATGCCGGGTTCATCGGAGAAGTATATCCAGCCGAAAGATGGGTTGAGTTTGCAGCTGACGATCGATAAGACGATCCAGAGCATTATGGAGCGGGAGCTCGATCAGGCGATGGCTAGATTGCAGGCGGATTCAGCGATCTCTATCGCTATGAATCCTAAAAACGGAGAAATACTCGCGATGGCAGCGCGTCCTGGATATATGCCGGGGCTCTATCAGGAATATCCCGCAGAGGTGTACAATCGCAATCTGCCGATTTGGATGACGTATGAGCCGGGCTCCACGTTCAAGATCATTACCCTTGCAGCAGCTTTGGAGGAGAAAAAAGTAAATCTTAACGAAGGTTTTTTTGATCCAGGCTATATTAAGGTAGCCGGCGCTTCGCTTCGCTGCTGGAAAAGGGGCGGACATGGCAGTCAGACCTTTCTCCAGGTCGTGGAGAACTCCTGCAACCCTGGGTTCGTTACGCTTGGACAGCGTCTCGGCAAAGAAACTTTATTCAAATACATTAAAGATTTTGGTTTTGGCAGCAAGACAGGTATTGATCTTAGTGGTGAAGAGAACGGTATCTTGTTCAAGCTTTCTCAGGTTGGGCCGGTGGAGCTGGCAACAACTTCCTTCGGTCAAGGGGTGTCGGTAACCCCGATCCAGCAGATTACTGCCGTTTCGGCGGCGATTAACGGCGGCAAGCTGTTTAAACCGCATGTCACGAAATCCTGGGTCAATCCAGAAAGCGGTCAGATTGTCGACGAGGTAGAGCCGACCGTCGTTCGGCAGGTCGTTTCCGAAGAAACCTCGAAGCAAGTGAGGAATGCACTGGAAAGCGTCGTTGCGAATGGGACGGGAGGCAATGCCTTTATCGATGGCTATCGTGTCGGCGGCAAGACCGGGACAGCCCAGAAGGTCGTAAATGGGAGATATTCGACGAGCGAACATATCGTGTCCTTTATCGGTTTTGCGCCTGCGGATGATCCGCAAATCGTCGTCTACACCGCCGTGGATAATCCGCAGGGCATTCAGTTCGGGGGCGTTGTGGCTGCCCCGATCGTTCGGAATATTTTGACCGATGCTCTGGAATATATGAAGGTTCCACCTCGCAAGGAGCAGGTCGCAAAAAAGTATAAATACGGGGAAACGAAAATCGTTACCGTTCCGGATTTGATCGGCCACAGCGTACAGGAAATTTATGAGGATTTAAATATGAACTTTTCATTGGCTAAATCAGGGGTGGGCAATATTGTCATCAATCAAGCTCCGAAACCCGGTACGAGGGTAGAGAGCGGCTCCACGATCCGCATTTATATGGGCAAAGAGTCCGAGGCTGGAATCGAGCATGAGCATAGTGAATAATATTCCTGAAAAGCCATACTCTTGGTGATAATATAAATGAGTGATAAAAGTAAGAAATCGACGGAGGGGTCTTATATGCTGCTGACAGAGCTGGCTACATATTTAATAGCATCTAGAATACATGGCGACGGAGAGACGCTGTGCCGAGGCATCGCTATTGATTCAAGGCAGGTGAAGGCTGGTGATTTATTCATTTGCCTGCCGGGCTATACGGTGGATGGGCATGATTTCGCTCCGCAGGCTGCTGGGCAGGGAGCAGTAGCGCTGGTTGTTGAGCGGTATTTGGAGCATGTGGATCTCCCGCAGCTTCAGGTCAAGGATAGCAGACTTGCCATGGCGATTTTAAGTAACGTGTTCTATAGTTCGCCTAGCTCACGAATGAAAATCATCGGAGTAACAGGGACGAATGGCAAGACGACAACGACTTATCTCATTGAACGTATTCTTGCAGATCAGCAATTAAATACGGGTTTGATCGGCACCATTGAACGGAAATACGCCGGGCAGGCTATACCGATGCCGAGAACGACTCCGGAGTCACTGGATTTGCAGCAATATTTAAGTGAAATGGCAGAGAGCGCCGTTGACTATTGCGTAATGGAAGTATCCTCCCATGCGCTTCAGCAGGGCCGGGTAAAAGGAACGAGATTTCGTACCGCTATCTTTACGAATTTAACGCAGGATCATCTCGATTATCATCATACGATGGAAGAGTACCAGGCTGCGAAAGGACTGTTTTTCTCCCGTCTTGGAAATACCTATGAAAATGATCCCGCGCATCGCAGCTTCGCAGTTCTTAATGCAGACGATCCGGCTTCCGACTATTTCGCAAAGCAAACGGCAGCTGAAGTCGTGACCTACGGCGTCGAGAAAGCGGCAGATATTCAGGCTTCGAACATCGTTGTTACGGCACGAGGGACTTCTTTTCATGTTGATACGTTTCAGGGCAGCACTGACATTACACTTCGTATGGTGGGCAAATTCAATGTTTACAATGCATTGGCTGCGATTGCCGCAGCCTTGTTGGAAGGTGTTACGCTGAATCGTATCAAAGAGAGCCTTGAAGCGCTCAACGGGGTTGACGGGAGGGTTGAGGCGGTGGACGAAGGACAATCGTTTGCGGTTATCGTCGATTACGCCCATACCCCGGACGGTCTGGAAAATGTACTGCGTACGGTTGCTGAGTTTGCTGTAGGACGAGTGATTTGCGTATTCGGTTGCGGCGGGGACAGAGATCGAACGAAGCGGCCGCTTATGGGCAAAATAGCCGCCCGCTATGCACAGCATGTCATCGTCACGTCAGACAACCCTCGTACGGAAGATCCAGAGGCGATTCTAGTTGACATTGCAGCTGGGTTGAAAGAGGACGACGTGGCAGAGGAACGCTACGAACTGATTGTCGATCGGCGCGAAGCGATCCAAAAGGCTATTGAAATGGCAAGCAGTGAAGATGTAGTATTGATTGCGGGGAAAGGTCATGAGACCTATCAATTAATTGGTACAGCAGTGCATGATTTTGACGATCGGATCGTCGCTAAAGAAGCGATAAGGGGCTTGAGCAAGTGATAAAGAGAAACTTGAAAGAAATAGCAGCCATGTGCGGCGGAGAACTTCGCAAGCCGGATGATGCTAACTTGACGATACAAGGTGTTACGACGGACTCCCGGAGTATTACAAAAGGATGCTTATTCATTCCGCTTTCGGGAGAGCGGTTTGACGGTCATGATTTTGCAGCAGATTGCCTAGCGGCAGGCGCTGGAGCGATATTATGGGACAAAGCCAAGGGCACGCCGCCAGGCCCCGCTGTTGTCGTAGATCATACGCTTGAAGCTTTACAGCGACTTGCGCATTGTTATCTGAGGGAAAGCAAGGCCAGGGTCGTAGGAATTACGGGAAGCAATGGAAAGACGACGACGAAGGACATTGTGTTCTCTCTGCTCTCCACCACATTTAAGGTGCACAAAACGCAGGGGAATTTCAACAATCATATCGGGCTGCCACTTACTATTCTTGCGATGCCCGCAGATGCGGATATTATCGTGCTGGAGATGGGAATGAGCGGGCGCACCGAAATCGAATTGCTGTCAAAACTGGCCAAGCCGGAAGTGGCCGTCATTACAAATATCGGGGAAGCCCACTTGATGCAGCTGGGCTCTAGACTAGAAATAGCCCGAGCTAAGCTGGAGATTTTGGCAGGGCTGAAATCCGGGGGATTGCTCGTTTATGATGGCGATGAACCGCTCATAGCGGAGGTGCTCCGGGAATCTACTACGGCCAAGCCGGATGACTTCAATACGGCGACCTTCGGACTTGCGCCTCATAATGATGATTACCCGATCGGCTTAATGTTTATGGATGACCGCACGGTATTTACGTCCAGCGCGGGGGATGAAGCGCCGCTGCATTTGCCGCTGCTGGGGCAGCATAACGTCATCAATTGCCTTGCAGCTATCGCCGTAGCCCGCTATTTCGGCGTGACGGAGCAAGCGATCAAGGAAGGGCTAACAGAGGTTAAGCTTACAGGCATGCGAATCGAGGTCGTTAAAGGACACAGCGGAATTACGATTTTGAATGATGCCTACAACGCCAGTCCAACCGCCATGAAAGCAGCCATCGGAGTGCTGGAGAACATGAAGGGCTATCACCATAAAATCGCTGTCTTGGGTGACATGCTGGAGCTGGGGCCGACTGAGAATGAGCTTCATCGGGAGGTTGGCTGTTTTATCACTGCCAACAAACTGGATCAGTTGTTCACCTATGGCGCACTGGGAGCGAAAATTGCGGAAGGTGCCGCCGAGCATTTGGACCAAGAGAGCATTCATGCATATACTGATAAAGCTGAACTCATATCGGGGCTGCTGAGCATTCTGCATCCTAAAGATGTAGTGCTTGTTAAGGGGTCGCGGGGGATGAGGCTGGAGGAAGTCGTGGAAGCCGTCAAGAGCAGCGAACTACATCAATAATACCGGCGAAAGGGGGGGATCCCATGGATTTTGGACTTATATTGCTAACGATCGGAGTATCCTTTATATTGGCTGTCATTTCGGCCCCGCTCCTCATTCCGCTTCTGCGTCGAATGAAATTCGGACAACAAATTCGCGGCGAAGGGCCGCAAAGCCACCAGAAGAAGGCAGGGACGCCCACGATGGGCGGTATTGTCATCATATTGGCATTTACACTGGCTTTCCTGAAGTTTTCGGTCATTAATACGGATTTTTATATATTGCTTGTAGCTACGCTCGGATTCGGGCTGGTCGGCTTTCTGGATGATTACATCAAAATTGTATTTAAACGTTCTTTGGGACTAACGCCCAGGCAGAAATTGTTCGGACAGCTGCTATTCGCCGGTATCGTTTGCGCCTTATTGATTTCCGAGGGGCATAGCACTGCACTTGGCATACCGGGTACGCAAATTTCGTTTGATTGGGGCGCATGGTTCTACTATCCCTTCATTATTCTTATGATGCTTGCCATTAGTAATGCCGTGAATTTTACCGATGGACTCGATGGGCTGCTGTCCGGAGTAAGTGCTATCGCTTTCGGCGCTTATTCTGTGATTGCGATGCAGGCCACGTCCATACCGGCCGCAGTATGTGCTGCGGCGATGATCGGCGCGGTATTGGGTTTTCTTGTGTTCAATGCCCATCCGGCTAAAGTGTTTATGGGAGACACAGGCTCGCTTGGCATCGGCGGCGCCATCGCTGCCATTGCGATTATTACCAAAAGCGAATTGCTGTTTCTTGTGATCGGCGGGGTGTTCGTCGTCGAGATGCTGTCTGTTGTTCTTCAGGTTATCTCATTCAAAACACGGGGCAAACGAATATTCAAAATGAGCCCAATTCATCATCATTTCGAGCTTTCAGGCTGGTCGGAGTGGCGGGTTGTCGTTACCTTCTGGGCTGTCGGTCTACTGCTAGCAGGGGTTGGACTTTATCTTAACAAGGGGTTGTAAAATCATGAAACATCCGGAACAATACCGGGATCGGCAGATTGTCGTCCTGGGCCTTGCGAGAAGTGGCGTTCAAGTTGCCAAAACCCTGCATCGCCATGGGGCGATCGTTACTGTAAATGATAAAAAGGACAGAGAACAATGTCCCGAAGCTTCTGATTTAGAGGCTTTGGGAATTTCTGTTCTATGCGGGGGGCATCCCGATGAGCTGATTCATCAGGGAATAGAGCTTGTCATCAAAAATCCAGGTATTCCCTATAGTGTGCCGCCCGTCGTCAAAGCGCTGGAGCTTGGGATCGACGTCGTTACCGAGGTTGAGGTCGCCTATCACTTATGCGCTGCGCCTATGATTGGTATTACGGGCTCCAACGGCAAGACGACGACGACGACCTGGATCGGGAGCATGCTGCAGTCTGCGGGCCTGCAGCCGATTATTGCAGGGAATATCGGAACGCCGCTCTGTGAGGCCGCTGAAGAAGCCCGCCCGGACAACTGGATGATCGCGGAACTTAGCAGCTTCCAGCTAAAGGGGACAGAGCAGTTTCGGCCGACCATCGGTGTGCTGTTGAATGTAGCTGAGACGCATTTGGATTATCATGGCTCAATGAAGGACTATATTTCCTCCAAAGCGAAGCTGTTTGCGAACCAGGTGGATGGGGATACAGCCGTCATTAACTGGGATGATCCGGTCTGTCGGGAGCTTGTCCCTTATATTAGGGCAAAGCTTCTCCCGTTCTCCATGACAGAGCGGCTAAAGGCCGAAGGGGTCTACATTGAACCTCCGTATTTGCCGGATGAGCAAGATGCCAAGCAAAGAACCATCGTTTACAGAAGCTCTGAAGGATCTGTCGCTGACATTATTTGTGTGGATGAAATCGGTTTGCCGGGGCGTTTTAATGTGGAGAACGCGCTGGCGGCAATTGCCGCATGCCTCGCAGCCGGGGCGAGTCCAGAGCAGCTTGCTCCGCCGCTGCGCACCTTCCGGGGCGTGGAGCATCGTCTCGAATATGTAGCTGCTAAAGAGGGCGTAACCTACTATAATAATTCGAAAGCGACGAACTCGAAGGCGACAATGATGGCGATTGATGCACTGGACGCGCCGATTGTGCTCGTTGCCGGAGGTCTGGATCGCGGTTCCGACTACATGGAATTGGTGCCCGTATTTAAGGACAAGGTTAAAGCTGTGGTGGCTCTTGGGCAGACGAAGGAAAAAATGGCTCATATTGCTAAGCTGGCCGGATTACCGGACGCATTGCTTGTCGATACTGGAGACAGTGCTGCCGAGACGCTGCGCGCCGCTACTCGCAAGGCTGCCGGGCTGGCAGAGCCGGGGGATATCGTTCTACTGTCGCCTGCCTGCGCCAGCTGGGACATGTTTGCTTCTTACGAGGAACGGGGACGCATTTTTAAAGAGGCGGTGCATACCCTTTAAGTAGGGGGGTGGAAAAGCCCCTACTTTCCGTTAAGAGGTGGCTTCCACGATGAGCAAAAACCGCATGGCACCGGATTTTTGGTTAATGTCCAGCATATTGGGACTGCTTGCTATAGGAATTGTTATGGTATATAGCGCGGGCTCTGTTCTCGCTTTTCATGATTACGGAGACTCCTTCTATTTCGTCAAGCGGCAGCTGCTATTCGCCGTGCTTGGCCTTGTGGCGATGTTCTTTATGTTGAATCTGGATTATCGCCATTTACGGAAGTATGCGAAGTTTGCCTTGCTCGTCTGCTTCGCTCTGCTCGTCATCGTGCTTATTCCAGGAATAGGCGTCGTACGTGGCGGTGCCCGAAGCTGGCTCGGCATCAGCTCGTTCGGCATTCAGCCCTCCGAGTTTATGAAGCTCGGCATGATTCTGTTTCTCTCCTATTGGCTTAGTAAGGAAGATTACAAGATTACGCTGTTTACAAGAGGGCTGCTGCCTCCGTTAGGCATAATGGGCCTTGCGTTCGGCCTCATTATGCTGCAGCCGGATTTGGGAACTGGCACGGTCATGATGGGAGCGTCGCTGCTCATTGTGTTTACCGCGGGAGCGAGAGTTAAGCATCTTTCAGGACTGGCTGCAGTTGGCGCTCTAGGCTTTGTGGGGCTCGTACTGGCTGCGCCTTATCGTTTGCAGCGAATTACCGCTTTTCTAGATCCATGGTCTGATCCGCTTGGCTCGGGCTATCAAATTATTCAATCCCTTTACGCGATCGGCCCAGGCGGACTTGCAGGCCTTGGACTGGGGATGAGCCGTCAGAAATACAGTTATGTCCCTGAGCCGCAGACGGATTTCATCTTCTCTATTTTGGCGGAGGAGCTTGGTTTTATCGGTGGATTACTAGTTCTTCTTCTGTTCCTTATACTAGTATGGAGGGGTATGAGAGTGGCGATGACAGTGGAGGACAGCTTCGGAAGCTTGCTTGCCGTCGGTATTGTCGGTATGGTGGCTGTACAGGTTGTTATCAATATCGGCGTCGTCATCGGTCTCATGCCTGTCACAGGCATTACTTTGCCGCTGATCAGTTACGGGGGCTCCTCGCTCACGCTAATGCTGACAGCGCTAGGTATTTTATTGAATTTATCCCGTTATGCGAGGTGAGAAAGTATGCGCGTCGTGCTAAGCGGCGGCGGAACGGGGGGGCATATTTATCCCGCTCTGGCGATTGCGAATCAATGCGGTGCGGAATACCCTGATTCCGAGTTTTTATATATAGGTGGTGAGCGGGGGCTGGAGAGCTCCTTGGTTCCCAAAGAGAATATTCCTTTTAAGGCGATTAATATTACCGGCTTTCGCCGGAAACTATCGTTTGATAATGTCAAGACAATCGTGCGTTTTATGAAGGGCGTGCAGACTTCCAAGCGTCTATTGCGCGAGTTCAAGCCGGATGTCGTCATCGGCACGGGCGGATACGTCTGCGGCCCGGTCGTTTATGCGGCGGCCAAGCTTGGCATTCCAAGCATCATTCACGAGCAGAATGCGGTGCCAGGATTAACGAATCGCTTCCTGAGCAAATACGTTTCTACGGTAGCGGTCAGCTTCGAAGGCTCGGGGGCTTCCTTTCCAGCGGCGAAGAAAATTCTCTACACTGGAAATCCGCGGGCTACAACTGTATTTGAAGCGGATAAAAATAAAGGTTACGCCTCCCTTGGGCTTCCTCAAGGGAGTCCGATCGTTCTCGTAGTCGGAGGAAGCCGCGGAGCGAAGGCCATTAACGAAGCGATGATTGATATGGCGCCTTCCATCGGCAGGCTGGGTCATGTTTCTTTTATTTATGTTACCGGAGAAAGTTACTATGAAAATACGAAAACAGCGATTGCTGCTAAGCTAGGCGAGATGCCTAGAAATTTACAAGTGCTGCCTTATGTGCACAACATGCCTGAGGTGCTGGCATGCACCTCGTTAATCGTGAATCGGGCGGGAGCGTCTTTTCTTGCGGAAATCACTGCTTTAGGAATACCATCGATTTTGATTCCATCCCCGAATGTCACGAATAATCATCAGGAGAAAAATGCGAGATCGCTAGAGAAGTCAGGAGCTGCTGAGGTGATCGTTGAGCCGGATCTGACGGGAAGCTCATTATTTGCGGCTGTCGAACGCATTTTGACCGAATCGTCTCTTCACCGATCGATGTCCACCGCAGCCAAGCAGCTTGGCAAGCCGGAATCCGCTCATGTGATCGTGGAAGAAATGCGGCGGCTCGTTCGTAATCAGGGAAAACGATAGAAATTTGCCGGGGCTGGGCCTTTGTCACACTCTTACATGAGAGGGCATAAGATACCATATAAATCGTGACAATCCATGCGGGGGCAAAAAGGAAGGACGTCATCCTGCGCGTCTCCGCTAACCCATGCAGCCGGTGAAATTATACGGATTAACCGATCATCGGACGGCTCGATTACCGTACGGGATTCGGCATGTTAGTCAAGGAGGGATTTTCAGATGCAGCAGTGGATATCGAAATTATCAGAACAGGAAGTGGGCAAGGTCTTACCCGATGAGCCGATGTCGAAGTATACGACATGGAAAATAGGAGGGCCAGCCGATGCTCTGATCGTCCCAGAGAACAAATGGCAGCTGGCAAATTTGATTCGCCGGCTTTATGAAGAGCAGGTTCCTTGGTTAATGGTGGGAAAGGGCTCCAACATGCTCGTATCCGATAAGGGCATTAGAGGTGCGGTGATCAAGCTGGGTAATGAAATGGAGCAGATCCAATTCCGGGGTGCCGAGGTCGAAGCGGGGGGAGGAGCCTCGTTTGTAAGACTGAGCATTATGGCGGGCAAGGAAGGCATGACCGGCCTGGAATTTGCTGGGGGGATTCCGGGAACCGTCGGTGGAGCCGTATATATGAACGCCGGCGCTCACGGGTCTGATGTGTCACGGATATTTAAATCCGCTGAAATTGTTCTGGAGACGGGTGAGTTGGTAACTTATCATGCACAGGATATGGAATTTTCATACCGCCATTCGATCTTGCATGGGAGCCGAGGGGTGGTGGCGAATGCCGTCTTTACCCTGGAGGAGGGGGATCGCCTGGAGATTGCGGCTGCCATGGCTTCCTATAAGGATCGCCGCCGCAAGACTCAGCCGCTGCAGCAGCCATGTGCTGGCAGTGTATTCCGTAATCCGCCAGGTGATCATGCGGCCAGGTTGATTGAAGCGGCAGGACTTAAGGGAAGGAGTATAGGCGGAGCGCAAATATCCGAGCTGCATGCCAATTTCATTGTCAATACGGGGCAAGCGACAGCAGAGGACGTTCTCTCGCTCATGGAGCTAATCAAGGACACCATAGCCTCGGAGTGTGATATCGCTTTGGTGCCGGAGGTTTACTTCGTGGGTGAACGGTAAACTCGGAGGTGATACATTGGACAAATTGGTGATTGAAGGCGGGAAACCCCTATCAGGAACCATTCAAATCCATGGAGCGAAAAATGCCGCACTGCCTATTTTGGCTGCCAGCCTGCTGTCTGAAGGGGCGGTGCAACTTCGAAATGTTCCTCGTTTGCTCGATATTGATGTTATGCTTGGCATTTTGAGCCGATTAGGTTGTAAAACGGTTCACAAGGGTGATACCGTCATGGTTGATGCCAGCGGTGCTGATTCCAGCCATGTGCCGGAGGATTTGATGAAGCAAATGCGCTCTTCTATTTTTCTAATGGGGCCGCTGTTAGCGAGATTCAAAGAGGTATGTATATATCAGCCCGGCGGCTGCGCGATCGGCGAACGGAAGATCGATCTGCACTTGCGGGGATTACAGGCTCTCGGAGCTGTAATTGAAGAGCATGATCAGCAGATATGGTGCAGGGCCAGCAAGCTCGTGGGCAGTGATATTCACCTTGATTTCCCGAGCGTTGGCGCCACGGAGAACATAATGATGGCTGCAGCGCTGGCAGAAGGCACAACGGTAATTACGAATGCGGCACGGGAGCCCGAAATTCAGGATCTACAAAATTTCCTTAATACGATGGGCGCAAGTATTATGGGAGCCGGCACCGATACGATAACAATTCAGGGAGTGACTCGTCTCTATCCCTGCGATTACGAGATTATTCCCGATCGGATCGTTGCGGGGACAGCGCTTATTGCTGCAGCAGCGACGAGAGGGACGGTCACCTTGACGCACTGCAATCCTTCTCACCTGGTTTCATTGCTGCATGTGCTGCGCCGCGCTGGTGTTCAAATCAGTACCTGCAATGATATAATAACCGTAAGCAGCGTAGGCCGCTTTAAAGCGGTTGAACGAGTCGTAACTTCACCTTATCCATCCTTTCCGACGGATTTGCAATCTCAGGTGATGGTCTTACTAGCTTTGGCTGATGGTGTAAGTTTAATGAAAGAGACGGTGTTCGAAGGCCGTTTCAAGCATGTTGATGAATTGGTGCGGATGGGTGCAGATATTTCCGTAGATATGAACGCAGCGATTATTCGCGGAGTGCCGAGATTGTATGGCGCTACCGTAGAAGCGACGGATTTGAGAGCCGGTGCCGCACTCGTGATTGCCGGATTAGCCGCGCAAGGCAAGACGATCGTAGAACAGGTGTATCATATTGATCGTGGATATGATCGAATTGAAGTGATGTTTCAGCGACTGGGTGGCATGGTAAGGCGTGATGCTCCTGTGCTGAAGCAGCTGGATCTAGCTTGATGATGCCTTGAATTATCCCCTCCGGAGGAGGGGATAAAGGCTTTGTACATTACAATATATCGGAGAAATGTTATGTCTAAAGCCAATATGCCCGCGTTAAAGCAACCAAAACCGAAGAGGAAAAACAGCAAAAAAGTAGCCGGGATTTTGATTTTATTGTTTCTCTCTCTGCTTGCCGTGCTCTTTTTCCGTTCTTCCTTAAGCAAAATCTCCAGCATTACGTTTGAAGGCAGCGCTTATACCTCGGAGGAGGATCTGCTGGAAATTAGCGGTCTAGAGCTGGGCGCCCCGTTCTTCGGAACGAGCTCGGAGACGATTTCGAAGCGCATGAAGAAGATTCCATCCATTGAGGAAGCTAAGGTGGACAAGTCCTTTCCTGGCGGGATTACGATCCATATTAAGGAGTACCCACTAGCAGCCTATGAGCTGACCGTAGACGACGGCTTGAAGGGCCTGCTTGCCAATGGGACGAAGATCAACTTGGGCATCGGATCGATGCCGATGGAGAAGCCGATTTTGACCGGATGGCGAGAAGATGACTCGAATTTGGCCAAGCTCTGTGAGGTGCTGGCTCAAATTCCGGAAGATCAGGTCTCTGACATTTCGGAAATCGTGCCTTCCCCGACCTTGTCTTATCCCGACCGGGTCAAACTGTATACAGGCTCCAAATTCGAAGTAGTGACGGCCATTTCATTGCTTCCGGCTAAGCTGGAATATATGAACTCCATTCTGGAGTCTCAGGATCCCGGCATGCTTACGATGCTCGAGGCCGACTCATATGTACCCTACGAGCCCCACGACGAACAAAATGATACTACTCATGAGTGAAAAACAATGGTAAAATACATTTTATGGGCTGGTTTTTACAATTGCCTTTTTTCTAAGTTCGCGTAAATGGACATAGAGGACTGGAAGCCTACTCTATCGTTACCTTTATCCTACTTTTATGCAAAAGATGGAATTCAAAAAAATTGTAGAAAAAAGAGGGAAAGGTCAAACGGCGTTGAATATGTAGAGAGTGCATTTAATATGGTTATAACAATTTTGAATGGGAAATAGGAGGTGCCAGAGCTTGAGCAACAATGACATCATTGTTAGTTTGGACATCGGTACATCCAAAGTTCGTGCTATTATTGGGGAAATTAGTAATGGAACCTTTAATATTATTGGAGTTGGATCTGCCGACTCGGAAGGAATTCGCAAAGGTGCGATTGTAGATATTGATCAAACCGTGCAATCGATCCGCAGTGCTGTTGATCATGCGGAGCGGATGGTAGGTATTCAAATATCGGAAGTATACGTCGGCATTTCAGGCAATCATATCGGACTCCAGACGAGCCATGGGGTAGTAGCCGTACAGAATGAGGATCGTGAAATTGGAGAAGAAGATATCGACCGCGTACTGAAAGCGGCGGAAGTGATCGCACTGCCTCCCGAGCGGGAAATTATCGATGTGGTCGCGAAGCAATATGTTGTGGATGGTCTGGAAGGAATTCAGGATCCCCGCGGAATGATCGGCGTTCGGTTGGAAGTCGAAGCAACGATTATTACAGGAGCTAAGACGGCAATACATAATTTGCTTCGATGCGTGGAGAAGTCCGGGCTGAAGGTAAGCGATCTAGTATTGCTGTCCCTTGGAGCAGGCCAGCTTGCATTATCCAAGGATGAGAAGACGATGGGATCCGTGCTGGTAGATATCGGCGCTGGATCAACAACAATCGCAGTGTTCGAAAGCGGCACAATTATTGCGACATCTACGCTTCCGATAGGGGGAGAATTTATAACGAATGACATTGCTTACGGCCTTCGCACACTAACGGATCAGGCGGAGAAGGTGAAGCTGAAATACGGCTGCGCCTCCATCGAAGATTCGGCGGGAGATGTAACTTTCAAGGTCACAAGAATCGGTAGCAATGTAGATAAGGAATTTACTCAAGAGGATCTTGCAGCCATCGCAGAGCCTCGCGTCCAGGAGATATTCCAAATGATTCGGCAGGAAGTCAAACGACTCGGTTACAGTGAGCTGCCCGGCGGTTATATACTTACGGGAGGAACGGTGTCGATGCCGGGGCTTCTCAGAGTTGCACAAGAGGAACTAGCCGCTTCCGTGCGGGTTGCTGTGCCAGATTATATCGGTGTCCGTGATCCTGGTTACACGGGAGGCGTGGGCATATTGTACAAAGTGATCAAAAATATACGCGTCCGGAATACCGGTAATGGTGCAAAGAAGACCACCAATCGGAATAAACCGGTAAGTACTCAGGAGAGCGCGAGCAAACCGGGTATTATGGAACGTCTAAAGAGTTTATTCAGTGAATTCATATAACTTGAAGATGGACGGGCCATCCATGCACAATGAGGGGGAGATGGAAGAGTATGTTGGAATTTGATTTCGAAATGGAGAGTTTGGCTCAAATAAAAGTCATTGGTGTTGGCGGTGGCGGTAGCAACGCTGTGAACAGAATGATCGAAAATGGGGTACAGGGCGTCGAATTCATTACGGTGAATACAGATGCTCAAGCCTTGCATTTAGCCAAGTCTGAGCATAAGCTGCAAATCGGGGATAAACTGACCCGTGGACTTGGAGCAGGCGCTAATCCCGATGTGGGGAAGAAAGCGGCTGAAGAATCACGCGAGTTGATTGCCAACACGCTGAAAGGCGCAGACATGGTATTTGTAACTGCCGGTATGGGCGGGGGAACAGGTACGGGAGCAGCTCCGGTTATTGCCGAGATTGCCAAGGAGTGCGGCGCATTGACCGTAGGGGTAGTTACTCGCCCGTTCACCTTTGAAGGACGCAAGCGTTCTTCCCATGCTGAGCTGGGGATCGAAGCTTTGAAGGAGAAGGTAGATACACTTATCGTGATTCCAAATGATCGTCTCCTTGAGATCGTGGATAAGAAGACACCGATGCTGGAAGCTTTCCGCGAAGCGGATAATGTGCTTCGTCAAGCGGTACAAGGCATTTCCGATCTGATTGCCGTACCGGGGCTGATCAACCTTGACTTTGCCGACGTGAAGACGATTATGACGGAACGCGGTTCCGCTCTAATGGGAATCGGCGAAGCTACAGGCGAGAACCGTGCAGCGGAAGCAGCGCGCAAAGCGATTATGAGTCCGCTTCTTGAGACTTCAATCGAGGGAGCTCGCGGCGTAATTATGAACATTACAGGTGGATCGAACCTGTCCTTATATGAAGTTAACGAGGCAGCAGAGATTGTTATCTCCGCATCTGATCCAGAAGTAAATATGATTTTTGGTGCTATTATTGATGAGAATTTGAAGGAAGAGATTAAAGTAACGGTCATCGCGACCGGATTCGAGCATAAGTCTCCGGCAGCGCCGATCCGTAAGCCGGCAGCAGGTGCCGCCGAAACGCAAGAAGGCCGAGCAGCATCCTCCCTGAGACCTTTCGGGAATCAACCGAGCGGTGACCAACTGGATATCCCAACCTTCCTTCGCAACCGTTCCCGTCACAATAACGAATAATTTTGACCAAATCTCCCCACAATCTAAACCTCCGTTCCACAGCAATGTGGAATGGAGGTTTTTTGCATTGCTCGACAAAAATAGTAATAATCTTCACTCAATTTTAGACAGACTTTACAACAGCTTCTCATTATACTGATAGCAACTCCTTTGGTGCAGGGAAGCTCTTCTAGTATCGAGGAAGAAGAATTGGAAGGCCTAGGCAGGTGAGTCAGAGTGGTCGTCTATATCGATCTCATATTCCTTATGAACCTGTTGATCGACGCGAGCTTGCTGCTAGTGACAGCCTGGATCAGGAAACAGCGGATAAAGGTATGGCGAATCGCGGCCTCGGCAACTGTAGGGGCTGCCTATGTCGTCATGATGTTCCTCCCCGAGCTATCCTTCCTATTTACGTTCCTTGTAAAATTTTCATTCTCTGTCGTCATGCTATGTATCGCATTTGGTTATGCTAGTCTGCAAAACTATTTGCGGAATATGGGAGCTTTCTACATGGTGAACTTTGCGGCTGCCGGCGGTATACTGGGCATTCACTATTTGCTGCAAAATTCTGGAGAAGTGTGGAGCGGAATATGGTATTCAGCTTCCGGGGGTCTCGGCTTCTCGCTCGAGATAGGTTCAATATTCACGGTAGTCGTTTTTTTTATAGTCATTATTTGGTTTAGAATGGTTGTTTCTTCAAAGCGCAGCATAGAACGCATAGAAACCTGTCTGGCTGAAGTGAAGGTTCGCATTGAGGATAAGACAGTACTGTGTACCGGGTTGGTCGATACCGGCAATCAACTTAAAGATCCGCTTACAAGATGGCCGGTTATGGTCATGGAGGCCTCTTTATGGGATCAGGTACTGCCGGGCGATTTTCTTCACAAATTAGCTGCGGAGCAAGCGGACAACCTTATTATGGAGTGGAGCGATGAGGAGTTGTTTCCGTGGAGGGATCGGTTGCGCCTGGTTCCCTATCGGGGAATTAATAAAGGCTCGCAATTTATGATTGCCTTGAAGCCGGATGAGGTATCGATTACTCGGGAGGGGCGGATGATGACGACGAAACGGGTGCTTATTGGATTAGATGGGGGGCGGTTGTCTGCTGAACTGGCGTATCGTGCTATTATCCACCCGGCGCTGATCGAAGGCATCGAAGAGGCGGAGGAAGATTATCTTTTAAATACATCAGGATCGTGATATAGGAGGAAATGAAATGCGTGTTAGATGGAAGTTAATGTTGCAATTGCAGTATTATCGGCTGTTGTTCCTGTTCGGGCTCAAGAGTGAGGAAATCTACTATATTGGCGGCAGCGAGGCGCTTCCTCCTCCTTTAACGCGAGAGGAAGAGGAATATTTGCTGCAGCGGTTATCCACGGGAGATTCTGCGATTCGGGCTATGCTTATTGAGCGAAATTTGCGTCTTGTCGTTTATATCGCCCGCAAATTTGAGAATACGGGAATTAATATCGAGGATCTCGTGTCGATCGGTGCCATCGGACTGATTAAAGCCGTCAATACGTTCGATCCCGAGAAGAAGATTAAGCTGGCAACGTATGCTTCCCGTTGTATTGAGAATGAAATACTGATGTATTTGCGCCGCAACAGTAAAATACGTACAGAAGTGTCTTTTGATGAACCGCTAAATATTGATTGGGACGGCAATGAATTGCTGCTCTCCGACGTGCTTGGCACGGAGAACGATACGATTTACCGCAATATTGAGGAGCAGGTCGATCGCAAGCTGCTGCATAAAGCACTCGACAAGCTGAGCGAGCGGGAAAGAATGATTATGGAGCTGCGCTTTGGTCTTGTAGATGGTGACGAGAAGACGCAGAAGGATGTTGCTGACCTGCTGGGGATATCGCAATCTTATATTTCTCGGCTGGAGAAAAGGATCATTAAACGTCTCCGCAAGGAATTCAATAAGATGGTTTAGGTAGTTGAAACTAAGGAATAAAAATACAGCCCTAGGAGATAATGATCATTAAGTTTCTCCTTGGGAGGTAAAGACACGATGACCCGAAACAAAGTCGAGATTTGCGGTGTAGACACTGCAAAATTGCCCGTTCTAACCAATGTGGAAATGCGCGAGTTGTTCCGCTCTCTACAGCAGGACAATGTAAGATCAGCCAGGGAAAAGTTAGTGAATGGCAACCTTAGGCTAGTGCTGAGTGTCATCCAGCGATTCAACAATCGGGGGGAGTTTGTAGATGATTTATTTCAGGTCGGCTGCATCGGACTCATGAAAGCCATCGATAATTTCGATTTATCGCAAAATGTAAAATTCTCCACCTATGCCGTACCGATGATCATCGGCGAAATCAGGCGGTATTTAAGGGACAATAACCCGATCCGGGTATCCCGCAGTCTGCGCGATATTGCCTATAAGGCACTGCAGATGCGCGACAGTTTAACCAATCAAAATTCCCGGGAACCGACGATCTTTGAAATTTCAGAAGCGCTTGGTTTGCCGAAGGAGGATGTGGTTTTCGCCCTGGACGCGATCCAGGATCCGGTATCTTTATTCGAGCCGATTTATCATGATGGGGGAGATCCGATCTACGTCATGGATCAAATCAGCGATGATAAGAATAAGGATGTGTCCTGGATTGAGGAAATCGCCTTGCGTGAAGCGATGCAGCGCTTAAACCGCCGTGAAAAGATGATTTTGTCGATGCGATTCTTCGAAGGCAAGACACAAATGGAGGTCGCGGATGAAATCGGCATATCTCAGGCTCAAGTATCAAGACTTGAGAAATCTGCTATTTTACAAATGCAAAAGCACGTTAAGTCTTAAACTGGAGGTTCCTTTGGGAACCTTTTTTTGTTGCTTAGATCGGTATTATTTTGCGTTCTTTTAAATGTTTTGCGGACGATCATCATATACATCATACATATGGCCGCAGCGGAAGCAGAGAAAGTGTAAAATTAAACGATGGGCGGGAGGCTAGCATGAAAATATCCGACTTTCAGACCAAGGATGTTATTAATGTCGTTGACGGCAAACGGCTTGGACATATTAGCGATCTTGAGCTTGATTTACGGCAGGGGGTCATAGAAGCGATTGTTGTTCCGGTCAATAGCAAGTTCATGGGATTGTTTGGAGGGGGGAGCGATTTGATCATACCTTGGAAAAATATCGTGAAAATCGGCTCGGATGTCGTGCTGGTGAAGATGGATGGTTTGGCCCAAAACGGGGTGCAGCAATTTGAAACAACTGTTTATATTGATCGAGATGGCAGAGCGGAGCGCCGAGGCTAGATGACAACTAGGCTCTGAACTCCGTCCTTTCGTAAAGCTGCCCGCCTTATGGTAAACTGAAGTTTATAGGCTTTTCAGGAGATGAAATACTAAAGAGGTGGATGATGGAGCCGTTTAATTGGAAAGCTATAGAAACGATCGGGGAACCGGAGACATTCATTCTGGAGAGCTGGAGCAATGCAAGGCTTAGCGCTGGCTTTAGCGGACGAAGCGGAGGAGTGGGCAGCTCTCCCTATGAGGCATTGAATCTGGCCTATCATGTCGGCGATGATCCGGCGGACGTGTTGGAGAACCGTCGGATTTTGGCGAAGTCGCTAGGTTTTGAACCAAGCGCATGGACTTGCGGCGAGCAGGTTCATGGAACGCAGGTAGCCGTCGTGACGAAGGCGGATAAGGGCAGGGGCTACCTTAATCGCGAGGGAGCATTTCAGAATACGGATGGCCTTGTCACCAACGTTCCGGGGATATTGCTGACTTCATTTTACGCCGATTGCGTTCCGCTCTATTTTTTTGATCCGGTTCATAAGGCCGTAGGATTGGCTCACGCGGGCTGGAAGGGGACAGTGGGTCAGATTGCCGTGAAAGTAATCAAGACGCTGGAGCGGGAGTTTGGGAGCCGCAGAAAGGACGTTGTGGCTGCGATCGGGCCATCGATCGGCGATTGCTGCTATGAGGTGGATGAAGCGGTAATGTCGAAGGTAAGAGCAGGACTTGCAGAAGGCGAGGACATCGCCGCCTTTGCAAAGCCCTCCGTCAATCCGGGCAGATGCATGCTGAACTTGAAAGAATTGAATCGAATCATTATGATAAAAGCAGGAATATTGCCGACTCATATCGAATGTACAACATGGTGTACAAGCTGTCATCCTGATAAGTTCTTTTCTTATCGCAAGCACAATGGGACAACAGGAAGAATGGCTAGCTGGATTGGCATGAAAGAGAGGTGATCCCTTCTTTGTCACTCAAAGAACGGATACAGCAGGTGGAGCGCCTTGTTCAAGCGGCTTGTGAACGAAGCGGACGCAAGAGGGACGAAGTTAATGTCGTCGCGGTGACAAAATATGTGAGTTTGGAGACGACAGGCATGCTTCTGGATGAAGGCATCGTTCATATCGGCGAGAATCGCCCCCAGAGTGCGGTACCGAAATGGGAGGCGCTCGGAGGGCGAGGAGTATGGCACTTCATCGGTCATCTGCAGAGCAATAAAGTCAAGGACGTCATTGGCAAATTTCAATATATTCATTCCCTGGATCGTCTGTCCCTGGCCAAGGAGCTGGAGAAGCGGGCAGCGGCGCAAGGAATTACTGTATCTGCATTCCTCCAAGTCAACGTATCTGGAGAATCATCCAAGCATGGAGTTCGTCCGGAGGAGGCAGCTCAATTGTTGCAGGAACTTGGCTCTTATTCTCACATTAAGATCATCGGACTGATGACTATGGCTCCGATCGAGGATGATCCAGAGCTGACGCGCCCGGTATTTCGGGGGCTTCGTGAATTAAGAGATCAACTGAATGCCCAGAAAATTACGAAGGAACCGCTAACCGAACTGTCGATGGGAATGTCGGGAGATTTTGAAGTAGCGATTGAGGAAGGTGCGACTTGGGTGCGCCTGGGTACTCTTTTAGTAGGGAAAGGGGAGGAGACGTAATGGGAGTAATGAATCGGTTTATGAATTTTCTGGGCCTTCAGGAAGAAGAAGAAATCGTGGAGCGCGAGAAGCTGCAGGAACAAGAGGAAGTTGAATTTGAGGCGCCTAGCTTTGAAGCTCGCAGAAATCAAAAAATCAACAACGTAGTCAGTATCCACTCTCAGAAGAACGTGAAGGTTATCTTGTATGAACCGCGTTCCTATGACGAGGCGCAGGAAATTGCGGATCATTTGCGCTCACACAGGTCGGTTGTTGTCAACTTGCAAAGAGTCCGCAATGATCAGGCTATGCGCATTATCGATTTTCTTAGCGGGACGATCTATGCGCTAAGCGGCAGTATTTCAAAAATCGGTGGCAATATATTTCTCTGTACGCCGGATACGGTAGAAATACAAGGCTCGATTACCGAAATACTGACGGAAGATCAGGAATATAACAACAGAATGAGGTGAAGGCAGCTTGGGAATTGATATTTATAGAATAATATGGATGCTTCATGATATATATTTTTACATGGTTTTGATCTATATCTTGATGTCATGGGTTCCGAATGCCCGTGAGAGCTTTATTGGAGAGCTGCTGGGCAAATTGGTCGAGCCCTTTTTGGCTCCGTTTAGACGATTTATCCCGCCGATTATGGGGATGATCGATATATCTCCGATCGTCGCTATTTTTGCGCTGCGGATGGCTGTTTTCGGCTTGATCAGCGTATTGAGCTACGTGTTGGGGTAATGTGACCTTATGCGTGCTAACATATACGAACATTTTCTCCCAGAGGAGCGCCCGTTCGTCGATCGCGCCTGGGAGTGGGTTGTCAATGCAGGGGACTATCATGAAGCAAAATTAAGCGACTTCCTGGATCCGCGGCAATGCCACATCGTGGAGAGCTTGGCGAATCGCCATGCCGATGTCCACATCCGTTTGGATGGTGGTTTTCCGGAAGCGGAGCGGCGGCGGGCACTGATCGCTCCGGATTATCGGGATATCGAAGCAGAGCCTATGGGGATGAGAGTGCTTAGCATTTCCTCCGAAGATCAGAAGTTGGGCTCGCTTCAGCACGGGGATTACTTGGGAGCCATCCTTGGACTCGGTCTTAAGCGGGACAAGGTTGGCGATATTCATGTCCGCGAAGATGGATGCCATGTCATCATCACGGAGGAAATATCTGTATTCCTGGATATGAATCTTCGTCAGGTTCACCGAGTTAACGTTATGACCGAGGTGCTTGAACTTGAAGTGCTAAGAACGGCAGACGCTACGCTTGAGCCGCTGGATATCACGGTGGCTTCTTTACGTTTGGACGGGATCGCGAGCGATGTATTCCGCCTAAGCAGGAGCAAAATTGTGGTGCCGATTAGGGCGGGACGCTGCCGGGTAAATTGGAAAACGGAAGAGGATCCATCCAAGCCGTTAAAATCTGGCGATATTGTAGCACTCCAAGGATTCGGCAGATTCAAGGTGTTGGAGACGGACGGCATGACGAAAAAGGGCAGACATCGTGTCCGAATCGGGAAATTTGTATGATCAGTTTGCAGGAGTTCAGAGATTCCTGTCGAATTTAACAACAACACTTGTGCTGTATATGCTTCCCTTTAAGTGTGCGAAGAAAGATGCCTATCGACGTACTTTCGAAGTAGTCAGAATGAACAATCATTCTAAGGGGAAGTTTCGAAATTTCTAGGAGGTGCACAACATGCCATTAACGCCGCTGGATATACATAATAAAGAGTTTTCCAGACGTATTCGCGGTTACGATGAAGATGAAGTCAATGAATTTCTCGATCAGGTAATTAAAGATTACGAGATCGTGATCCGGGAGAATAAGGAACTTCAAAGCCAGCTACTGGCCGTGCAAGAGAGACTGGATCATTTTGCAAATATTGAAGAAACGCTTAGCAAAACTATCATCGTAGCGCAAGAAGCGGCGGATGAAGTGAAGAACAATGCGAAGAAAGAAGCTCAGCTCATCGTCAAGGAAGCCGAGAAGAACGCGGATCGCATCGTCAATGAGTCGCTGGCAAAATCGCGAAAGATCGCTATGGAAGTCGAGGAGCTGAAGAAGCAGGCCTCGATTTATCGTGCCAGATTCCGGACGCTTGTCGAGGCTCAGCTTGATCTGCTCAGCCACGATGGCTGGGAGTCGCTTGAGGATCGTGAACGGCTTGAGGATCGCGAGCGCGAACGCGAACGTGAAATCAAAGAAATATACTAAGCGTCTGCCTTGTTGACAGAGCGGGTAATAATAAGTTATAACTATAGACATATTATACGTGCATACTTATTTGATGATGGGAATCAGTACGCTGTGATTTTGTTCTCAGAGAGTTGACGATTTGCTGCGAGTCAATGTTCAGGACACAGACGGAATATCGTCCCGGAGAAGATAAGCTGAGATTTCCGGTAAGGAAAGCGTAAGCTTTATCCGGCTGCCGGCCGTTACACCGGCCCCATATGAAGCGTATGGGATCAAAGTGTCATGTCGTTTGAGGTTCAGGTTAGGACTTGAACGGCATGGAACAAGGGTGGTAACGCGAGCGCAGAGTCTCGTCCCTTTTGGGGCGGGGCTTTTTTTGTACCCAATTAAAGGTTGCTAAGGTTTGCTGTAAATATTAAGGATTGAAAGGAAGTCGCTTTAGAATGAAAAAAGTAGATGTCAAAGAACAAGCACGGGCCCGTGATCAGCGCATCCTCCATAAATGGAAGCAGGAGAATACATTCAAGCGCAGCATGGAAAATCGTGAGGGGCGTCCGAACTATGTGTTCTATGAAGGTCCGCCTACCGCTAACGGCGCTCCGCATATCGGTCACGTTCTCGGCCGGGTAATCAAGGACTTCATCGGTCGTTACCAGACAATGAACGGTTATCGGGTAGTTCGTAAAGCAGGCTGGGATACGCATGGTTTGCCTGTCGAGCTCGGTGTCGAGAAGCAGCTTGGCATTTCCGGTAAACAGGAGATCGAGAAGTATGGCGTAGAGAAGTTCGTGAAGAAGTGCAAAGACAGCGTATTCGAATATGAGAAGCAATGGCGAGAATTAACGGAAGGGATCGCTTATTGGACGGATCTGGATAACCCATACATCACATTGCAGAATACGTATATCGAAAGTGTATGGAATATTTTATCGACGATTCACCAAAAAGGACTGCTCTATCGCGGTCATCGCGTCAGTCCGTACTGCCCATGCTGCCAAACGACGCTCAGCTCTCATGAGGTTGCTCAAGGGTATGAAGACGTGAAGGATTTAAGTGCTACCTCGAAATTTAAGTTGAAGGACAGCGGCGAATTTGTGCTTGCCTGGACGACGACTCCATGGACACTGCCTGCCCACGTGGCTCTTGCCGTAAATCCGGAGTTGGAATATGTTCGTGCCAAGCAGGAGAACGATGTATATATCGTTGCTAAAAATTTGGCCGATGATGTCCTGAAAGGCGAATTTGAGGTACTGTCTACTTTGAAGGGTGCTGAGCTTGTAGGCAAATCCTACACCCCGCCATTCAGCTACGTGTCTCCGGAGAACGGACTCGTTATTCTAGGGGCAGACTTTGTTACGGATGCCAGCGGTACAGGGATTGTTCATATGGCTCCGGCTCATGGTGAAGACGACTACAGAGTTTGCCGTGAGAATGGAGTCCAATTCGTCAGCGTTGTCAACACACAGGGGCACTATACGGATGAAGTAACGGATTTCGCCGGCCGCTTCGTGAAAGACTGCGATCTGGATATCGTGAAATGGCTGTCTGAACACGGTCTGCTGTACTCCAAAGAAAAGTACGAGCACAGCTATCCATTCTGCTGGCGCTGTAAATCACCGCTGCTTTACTATGCGATGGAGAGCTGGTTCATTCAGACAACCGCAGTGAAGGATCAATTGATCGCTAATAATAACGGAGTACAGTGGTACCCGGGGCATATTCGCGAAGGCCGTTTCGGCAAATTCCTCGAGGATCTGGTGGATTGGAATATTAGCCGCAATCGTTATTGGGGAACCCCGCTTAACGTCTGGGTGTGTAACTCCTGTAAAGGTGAATATGCACCTTCCAGCCACAAGGATTTGCGCGAGCATGCTGTAGGCCATATATCCGAAGATCTTGAGCTGCATAAGCCTTATGTGGATGAGGTAAAGCTGCACTGCCCGCACTGCGAAGGCGGAATTATGGAGCGCACGTCCGAAGTGATCGATGTCTGGTTCGATAGCGGATCGATGCCATTTGCGCAATACCATTACCCGTTCGGCGATACAAAAGTCTTCGAGGAGCAGTACCCGGCCGATATGATCTGCGAGGGAATTGACCAAACGCGTGGCTGGTTCTACAGCTTGCTTGCCGTATCAACGCTATTTAATGGCAAGGCTCCATATAAGGCCGTCATTTCAACGGGGCATATTCTGGACGAAAACGGGCAGAAAATGTCTAAATCGAAAGGGAACGTTATCGATCCCTGGGATATCATTAACGAATTCGGAGCGGATGCTTTCCGCTGGGCCTTGCTGTCAGACAGCGCGCCATGGAGCAGCAAGCGGTTCTCCAAAGGCATTGTCGCTGAAGCGAAATCCAAAGTGGTCGATACGTTGGTGAACACGCACTCCTTCCTGACATTATATGCTGGAATCGACGGATTCAATCCAGAGGAGCATGAGTTCCGGCCATCCAAGAGCAAGCTGGATCGCTGGATTCTGTCCCGCTTGAACAGTCTGATCCAGGTTGTTAATAAGGGGCTCGCGGTCAATGACTTCTTGAATCCGGCCAAAGCAATCGAAGGCTTTATCGATGAACTGAGCAACTGGTACATCCGCCGTTCGCGCGATCGCTTCTGGGGCAGCGGCCTTGGGGAAGATAAGGTATCAGCTTATCAGACTCTGATCGATGTTTTACTGACACTCTCCAAACTGATGGCGCCGTATACGCCGCTATTGTCCGAGGATATTTATACGAACCTTGGCGGCGGGGACAGCGTACATCTGGCGGATTATCCGAAGGCGGATGAAGCGCTGATCGACCAGACGCTGGAAAAGGACATGGAGAGCGCGCGTCAAATCGTCGAGCTGGCTCGCAATGTGCGAAATGAGACTGGAATCAAGACGCGCCAGCCGCTGACGAGCTTGATCGTTTCCATGGATCGTGAATTTGCGGTAGCCGAGTACGAAGGAATCATCAAGGATGAGATTAACGTCAAGAGAATTGAGCTGGAGACGAGCGACAGCGGATTCGTTGACTTTACGCTAAAGCTGAACTTGAAGGTGGCCGGTAAGAAATACGGCAAGAATGTAGGCTTCCTGCAGGGCTTCCTGAAGGGACTGACGCCTGAGGAAACTCGCCGTGCGGTCGAGAGCGGTTCGATCAATGTAACCTCTCCAGAGGGGGAAGAGCTGCAAATTACAGCGGAAGAGCTGTTGATCGACAAACAGGCGAAGCCTGGTTTCGCTTCCGCGTCGGGCTATGGCATTACAGTAGCGTTGAATACCGATATTACACCGGAGCTGGAGCAGGAGGGCTGGGTGCGCGAAGTTGTGCGCGCGGTTCAAGATACCCGCAAGAAGCTGGATCTGCCAATTGAGAAAAGAGTGCACTTGACTCTCGATGTAGATGATGAGCTGAGAACGGCCATTGAGGCTTTCGAGCAGGTGCTGCGTGATAACGTCTTGATCACGGATGTGTCGTTCGGCAAGCCGGAAGGAGATGTTGAGGTCGCAGATCTCGGCACGAAGACGATCGGAATTCAAATCGAGGCTTAAACGCTGAATGGCAGCCCCGACTGAAGGTCATAATATTTAGAATCAAGCACAAACGAGCTCTGGCGATCTCTTGAATACAGAGAGGCCCTGGCTCGTTTGTGTTCAGTTAATACTTCTAAGTGCTGCCTTCAGTAAAGGATGGGATAGCCGGATGACTCAGCACAGACCGAAAGCAGACCATGCAAATTCAGCGGACAAAGCAGAAAGAAAAAATACAGAAACTCCTATAAGTGCCGAGGGGATGCTGCAAAACAAGGTGTACGATCCCCATGCTGCGGAGGAGAAAATGAATGTCATTTACGAAATGACCTTAAAATGGGCGCATCAGCTCGAGCAGTCGCGAATCATAGAATATACCGAACTGCAGCGCCGTCCATGGAGCCTGATCTGGCGCAATGTTCTTGCCGGGACAGCCAGAGGCGTAGGAATCGCCGTCGGCTTTACTTTTTTTGCGGCAACGATCATCTATGTCCTGCAGACTCTTGGTGCATTGAATTTGCCGATTATCGGAGATTACATTGCCGATATTGTCCGAATTGTCCAGCGGCAGTTAGAACTCAATACGTATTAGCCTGATTCGCAGGAGTAAGCTTAGTACGTATTCGGCCCATCTCCGAGGGACTCCTCACTGTCCAAATATTTGGTAGCGCTCATATGCTTGCGGTACTGTCCGTTGCGATAAAAGAATACTTCCTGGCCATATATGTCTGTAGCAACAAAGCTCTCATAGGGCTCGACGAAACCGTCCAGCTCACGACTTGCTTCGATTTCCATATCATTGTAATCATCGATTTCGTCCTCTTCGGCCATAGCAGGGGAGTTCGAGGTGCCGTAGCTTTCAACAATTTGCCAAGCGTCTTCTCCGTCGAATTCGGTCTCGTCGGCGCGCTCATCCAGGCTGGTGCGGCCGAATGGCGGATACAACACCTGCTCCTCGACAGGTCGATGCGCAGACACCTTTGATTGTGGACTATGCTCCTTGCAGTAAGCCGTTTCGGGGATTGCCTTCAGGCGCTGGATATCGATCGCCTGATCGCAGGTCAGGCAGTAGCCGTAAGTTCCCTCGGCTATACGATCCAGCGCGTCTTCCACACGAGTCAAGCGCAGCTCGTCATGGTCGGTGAGCGCTAAATCCTTGCCGCGTTCGAACAGTTCCGTCCCGATGTCGGCAGGATGGTTGTCAACCGCGCTGAGCTCACTGGTATTATCGCGGATGCTTCGGTTAAGACCGTAGTGTTCGTTTGCCGACAGTTTGGCCTGGATGGATTGCTGCTCAGAGCGAAGCTCGGCTTCGAGCTCCGCAAGAAGCTGCTTTGTAAGGTGGGGCATGTCAGATCTCCTTTCAGCCCGAAAAGTAGTCGCATGGGCATTGGTCATAGCTCTATTTTGCGCCAAAGTCCGACGATTTACCTACGGAAAATACTATCTTACATGGACGACTTAATTCCTGCTGTGCTACAATATACAGGGCTCACATGTGGTTAATCCTACCGCCGGATGAAGCGGGGGAAATGAAAAACGAGGTGACTTGCCGCATGATTTATTTTTTGATAGCGTTGATTATTTTCCTTATTGATCAGGGAACAAAGTATTTGATAGCCACACGCATGACAATAGGAGAGCAAATTCCCATTATCGGAGATTTCTTCCTGATTACTTCGCATCGCAACCGTGGCGCGGCTTTTGGGATTTTAGAGAATCAACGTTGGTTTTTTATCATATTTACAATCATTGTCGTGATAGGCGTTATTTGGTATATGTTAAAAGTGAAGGGATCCTCCAACAAATTGCTGTCGATTGCGCTTTCCCTTGTTTTGGGCGGGACGCTTGGAAATTTTCTGGATCGATTGCTGACAGGAGAGGTCGTAGACTTCCTGCAGTTTAATTTTGGGAGCTACACGTTTCCTATTTTTAATGTGGCCGACTCCTCGATTGTCATCGGTTTCGGTTTGATCGTTCTGGATTCGTTCATGGAAGTGAAGCGGGAGAAAAAGGCGTCAGCTGCTATTGCTGCGGATCAAGAGGATAAGTCATGAATGAGCTAACATTTAATGAACAAGCTGAGAACAACCAAATGGAATGGCGCGTAGACGAGTCAGCAGCCAAGACGCGGGTTGATAAATATGTGAAGCAGCAGCTCGGTGATGATACTTCGCGTACCCAAATTCAAATTTGGATCGAGAACAGGGCTGTGCTGGTGAATGGTTCTGCGGTGAAGACGAATTATAAGCTCGAAAATGGAGATCACGTCATATTAACGGTTCCAAAGGCCGAGTCTGTAGAAATTGTGCCAGAGGATATCCCGCTTGATATTTACTATGAGGACAGTGACGTGATCGTTGTTAACAAACCGCGCGGTATGGTCGTTCATCCAGCGCCGGGGCATTCTTCGGGCACGCTAGTGAATGCGCTGATGGCGCACTGCAAGGATTTGTCGGGTATTAACGGAGAACTCCGTCCAGGCATCGTTCATCGCATCGACAAAGATACGTCGGGACTGATTATGGCGGCGAAGAATGATAAGTCCCATGCCTCGTTAGCAGCTCAGTTGAAAGAACATTCCGTGACAAGGAAATATTTAGCTCTCGTCCACGGCAACCTAAGCCATGATCAGGGCACGGTGGACGCTCCCATTGGGCGTGATCCACATGACCGCAAAATGTACACCGTTATCGATCGCAACAGCAAGCATGCGGTGACTCATTTCCACGTCACAGAGCGCTTTGGGGATTACACGCTGCTGGAGCTGAAGCTGGAGACCGGAAGGACGCATCAAATTCGCGTACATATGAAGTTTATCGGTCACCCGCTAGTTGGAGATCCGATGTACGGGCGCAGCAAGGGTATTAAATTCGATGGACAAGCCCTTCATGCGGCAGTACTTGGCTTTGTGCATCCAGCGACAGGCGAATATATGGAGTTCACAGCCCCGATCCCTGCGGATATGGAGGATATGCTTCATTCGCTCAGAAGCCGCTAAGTTTATTGAATTCAAACGACACCTTTTGACTGGATTTCGGTAAAAGACGAATCCAGGCAAAGGGTGTTTTTTTGCGTTGTTTAATGTTATCCGGCAAAAAGTACAAACGTTTCCCCGTTCTATCCATTCCCTCGCCTCCTCGGCTATATGATCATATAACAGTAGACTGTGTGAAGGAGATGGAATACATGACAGCAACAACAATGAACCAAGATCCTTATAAAGAAGCCTATATCATGCAGAAGCTAGCCGAACGGATCGGCGGAGCTGATTACGGCAAGGATACGGCCATTTACAAGTTCGAGAAAATCAAACGTGCCAAAGCTGCTGCAAGCATGGAATTCCCCGATATCGAACTGATCGACATGGGGGTGGGAGAACCCGATGAAATGGCAGATCCGGCGATAGTAAGCAAGCTGTCAGAGGAGGCGGCAAAGCCGGAAAACAGAGGTTATGCCGACAATGGAATAGTTGAATTCAAGCAGGCTGCGGCTTTATATTTGCGGGACGTCTTCGGCGTTCAAGGCATTGACCCGACATCGGAAATCGTTCACTCGATCGGCTCCAAGCCGGCATTGGCCATGCTTCCATACTGTTTCATTAATCCCGGGGATTTGGCCATATTGACGATTCCGGGATATCCGGTATTGGGAACCCATACCAAATATTTGGGCGGGGAAGTATATAACCTGCCGCTAACGGAAGAGAATGCTTTTTTGCCTGATCTGGAGACGATTCCGGAGGACATTGCACGAAAGGCCAAGCTGTTATACCTGAATTACCCGAACAATCCGACTGGAGCGAGCGCGACTTATGAGTTTTTTGCTAAAGTTGTTGAATGGGCCCGTAAAAATAAAGTCATTGTCGTCCATGATGCCCCTTATGCGGCTCTGACGTTTGACGGATTTAAGCCGTTAAGCTTCTTGTCTGTTTCTGGTGCCAAAGAGGTCGGTGTCGAGCTTCACTCTCTATCCAAGTCTTACAATATGACAGGCTGGCGCATTGGCTTTGTCGCCGGAAATCCATTGATTGTTAAAGCGTTCAGCGATGTAAAGGATAATTGCGATTCAGGTCAATTTATCGCGATTCAGAAGGCAGCCGCTTATGCGCTTGTCCATCCGGAACTTACGAAGGCCATAGCCGCTAAATATTCAAGGCGGCATGAGCTGCTCGTCAACGCGCTGAACGAAATCGGGTTCCAGGCTCGAAAGCCGCAGGGTTCCTTTTTTCTATATGTGAAGGCGCCTAAAGGAATAAAAGGCGGTGAAACGTTCAGAACAGCGGAAGATTTCTCCCAATATTTAATTAGGCGCAAATTAATATCTACAGTGCCGTGGGATGAGGCTGGTTCATATGTGCGATTCTCGGTTACATTTATCGCTAAGGGAATTGAGGAAGAGAAGGAAGTCATTGCGGAGCTCAAGCGCCGTCTCGGAAATGTCGCTTTTGAGCATTAACATGCCCTAGTTAAAAGTGATTGTATAATTATTAGTTAGTATGTATAATTATTAATATTTGTTTGGCGTTGGGCTTGGCAGGATAAAGATCAGATCCATTCTCCCGTTCTAGAATTTCCTCCAGATTTTTTCTCGGTTGCCTTCTTGACAAGTTAAGGTGCTTTCTGTCATAATTCTCTTAAATCAATAGCACCTTTAAATCAGTCCCGTGAGGCTGGCAAGGTAACGTGAATGGGTTGTGGGGAGACCTGCGCTTTTTTGTGCGGCGGTTTCTGGCATAATACCCGCATGATAGTCATGGTCATTTACTGTGGCTAACGACTCCTTGTCTGAATCAGGCAAGGAGTTTTTTTGTGCGCTATCACGGAACCAGGTGAACAATTCGTCCTTAGGAGGCTAAAAATGATGAGCATCGATACACATGTCATTATGGATGAGACTGCGATTCGGCGGGCACTTACAAGAATTGCGCACGAAATATTGGAGCGAAACAAAGGAATTGAGGGTTGTGTACTTGCAGGGATCAAAACTCGGGGTGTTTTTCTAGCGAAGCGGCTTGCCGAGCGTCTGGAAGAAATTGAAGGGGCGAGCATCCCATGGGGAGAGCTTGACGTGACCTTCTACCGCGATGATCGGAACAAGACAGCGGGAGCAGCAAACGAACAATCCTTCAAGCTGCCGGTTCATGGCAAGAAAGTCATTTTGTTCGATGATGTACTTTACACGGGACGCACGATCCGCGCGGCAATGGACGCGATTATGGATTGCGGACGCCCGGAGAGCATTCAGCTTGCGGTACTTGCGGACAGAGGGCATCGGGAGCTTCCGATCCGCCCGGATTATATTGGCAAGAATGTTCCAACCTCCAAATCCGAAGAGATTGAGGTGCTTCTGCAGGAAATCGACGGCAGCGACGTGGTTCGGATTATGCACCATCGAGAGGAGAACTGATATGGCGATGACAGCTTCCGCATTGAAAGAACGCAGCTTGCTTGGGTTGAAGCATTTGAGCAGTGCAGAGATTAACTGGATTCTCTATCGTGCCGCTTACTGGGAAGGTCAAAAGGAGAAGGTTACTCCGGTTTTGAAAGACCGCTTTATCTCCAATATGTTTTTTGAAAATAGCACACGCACGCGCTTTTCCTTCGAAATGGCAGAGAAACGGTTAGGTGCAGAAGTTCTTAACTTCACTGCCGCCTCCTCAAGCGTAGAGAAGGGGGAATCCATCTATGACACGGTTCGCACCTTGGAATCGATGGGTATCGATGCCGGAGTCATTCGCCTTAAGCCGATTGGCGTACTCGCGGAGCTCGCGGAGAAAGTATCGATTCCGCTTATCAATGCCGGCGACGGCAATAACGAGCATCCCACGCAGGCGCTGCTGGATCTGTACACAATGAAGAAGCACTTCGGTGAACTAAAGGGCCTGAAGGTGTCGATTATCGGCGATATCAAGCACAGCCGGGTAGCTCGCTCGAACTTGTGGGCTTTGCAGAAATTAGGAGCGCAAGTGAAGTTCTGCGCACCAGAGAGCATGAGAGCGCCGGAGCTGGAGCGCCATGCCCCATACGTATCGATTGACGAGGCCATGTGCAGCGACGTAGTCATGATGCTCCGAGTACAACTGGAACGTCATGCGGGAGAAGGAATCATGAGCTCAGCTGATGAGTACAGACTGAATTACGGAATGACGGAGGAGCGGGCAGGGAAGCTATCCCCGCACGTCATTATCATGCACCCTGCGCCGGTGAATCGGAACGTGGAGATCGACGACAGTGTGGTGGAACATCACCAATCCCGAATCTTCAAGCAAATGGAGAACGGAGTGCCGATTCGGATGGCGGTTATGGAACGAGCGATGAGACACTAGCACGAACATATTGAAGCATCCGGCTTGGATGCGGGATGCCTGAAGATACTGGTTATATTGAACGGATGGCTAGAATACAGCAACTCAATAAGCGGAGGTAAGCTATGCTACTCAAAATAACAAATGCCAATGTATTGGACGGGAATGGTCAGCTGCAATTGAAGGATATCTATATCCGGGACGGAATTATTGCAGAGCTTGTAGATGCAGAAAGCCAAGGGAAAGCGAGTGCGGATAAGATCATCGATGCCGAAGGTAAGCTGGTAACTCCTGGCTTTATCGATATGCATGTTCATTTGCGCGAGCCGGGATATGAGCATAAAGAGACGATCGAGACAGGTTCAAGATCGGCGGCCAAGGGCGGCTTTACGACGATCGCCTGCATGCCAAATACGCGCCCGGTCATCGATACGCCGGAGACGATCGAGCTCGTGAAGAGCAAAGCCGAAGCGGCGGGACTCGTGAACGTTCTGCCTTACGCAGCGATTACGAAGAGCGAGCTTGGACGTGAACTGACGGATTTCGCAGCATTGAAGGCAGCGGGCGCTATCGGCTTTACCGATGACGGCGTCGGCGTGCAAAGCGCACAAATGATGAAAGACGCTATGGCGCTTGCCCAGTCGCTCGGCATGCCGATTATTGCTCATTGCGAGGACAATTCGCTCGTCGAGGGCGCTCCGGTCAATGAAGGAGAATTCGCTAAGCGTCACGGCTTGAAAGGCATTCCGAACGAGTCGGAAGCGATCCACGTCGGCCGGGATATTCTTCTCGCGGAAGCTACAGGGGTACATTACCATGTATGCCATGTGAGCACGGAGCAATCGATTCGACTGATCAGACAAGCGAAGGAAATCGGTATCCGGGTGACAGCTGAGGTATGCCCGCATCACCTGCTGCTGGCCGAGACGGATATACCCGGCCTTGACGCCAATTGGAAAATGAACCCGCCGCTTCGTTCCGAGCGGGATGTAGAGGCTTGCATTCAGGCCCTGGAGGACGGCACGATCGACATGATTGTTACGGATCACGCGCCGCATAGTGAAGAGGAGAAAGCCAAGGGGATGCAGCTTGCACCGTTTGGAATCGTCGGATTTGAGACGGCCTTCCCGCTCCTTTATACCAAGTTTGTCCTGACCGGACGCTGGGATTTGTCCCTGCTCGTTCAACGCATGACGAAAGACCCGGCTCGGGTATTCGGACTGTCGGCTGGTAAATTGGAGCCCGGAGCTCCTGCAGATCTAACGCTCCTGGATCTCGATAAGGAGCAGGAGGTCGATCCAAGCGCATTTGCTTCGAAGGGACGCAACACTCCTTTTGGCGGGTGGAAGCTTAAAGGTTGGCCGGTGATGACAATCGTGAGCGGTAAAGTCGTTTGGCAAGATCAGTAATTATAGTGAACGGCAAATATTATAATGAAATCATTTTATAGATACAAAAGTCGAGCATAAAGGAGTGCGGGGAAATGCAGGCAAGATTGTTATTGGAGGACGGCACGCTGTTTACCGGAAAATCATTCGGCGCAGAGGGCGAATTGACGGGTGAGGTCGTTTTTAACACAGGAGTTACAGGTTACCAGGAAGTCGTATCCGATCCATCCTACTACGGACAAATCGTGACGATGACTTATCCGCTCATCGGCAATTATGGCATTTCCAGAGATGATTTTGAAGCGCTCGTTCCATCAATACATGGACTGGTTGTACGCCGCTACGAGCCAATCCCAAGTAATTGGCGCGCTCAGTATAGTCTGGGAGATTTGCTTAAGGAGCACGACATTCCTGGAATTTCAGATATCGATACTCGGATGTTAACGAGAAAAATCCGGCAAAATGGCACGATGAAGGGCATCATTACGACTTCTTCTGTAAAATCGGTAGAAGAGCTGCAAGCCATGATGGCTTCTGTCAGCGTTGAGGAGCTGCATAATCAGGTAGCAAGCACCTCTACGTCGTTCTTATATCATAATCCGGGAGCGAAGGAGCGGATCGTGCTCGTCGACTTCGGAGCAAAGAACGGAATTCTCCGTCAGTTGAACCAGCGCGGCTGCGATGTGGTCATCGTACCGCATGACACGACGGCTGAAGAGGTTCGCCGGCTTAACCCGGATGGCATTCAGTTGTCCAACGGCCCCGGCGATCCGAAAGACGTGCCTCATGCCGTGCAAATGATCTCTGAGCTGCTTGGTGAATATCCGATCTTCGGAATTTGCCTAGGGCATCAGCTTCTGTCCCTAGCCTGCGGGGCAGATACGGAGAAGCTGAAGTTCGGCCATCGCGGCGGTAACCACCCGGTCAAGGAACTGGCAACAGGAAGATGCTATATTACATCCCAGAACCATGGTTACGCGGTGACGGAAGCCTCGATTGCCGGGACGGAGCTGGAAATTACACATATCAACAATAATGATAAGACGATCGAGGGCGTTAGACATAAGAAGCATCCGGCCTTCTCGGTGCAATATCACCCGGAAGCGTCGCCAGGTCCCCAAGACAACAATTATTTATTCGATCGGTTCCTGGAAATGATCAAAGAACATAAGCAGCAGAATCCAAAAAGATCACGTCAGGCTGAAATGATGGCCGTTGCGAAGGGAGAGCTTTAATATGCCGATCAATAAAGACCTCAAAAAGATTCTCGTCATTGGCTCCGGTCCTATCGTGATCGGTCAAGCAGCCGAATTCGACTATGCTGGAACCCAGGCATGCCAAGCCTTGAAGGAAGAGGGCGTGGAAGTCGTCCTGATCAACAGCAACCCGGCTACAATTATGACGGATACCAATATGGCGGACAAGGTGTATATCGAACCGATTACACTTGATTTCGTAGCTCAAATCATTCGGCAGGAGCGTCCGGATGGATTGCTGCCGACCCTTGGGGGGCAGACCGGCCTTAACATGGCGGTTGAACTGGCTCGCGCTGGTGTACTCGAGCGCGAGAACGTCAAGCTACTAGGAACGCAATTAACATCGATCGAGAAGGCAGAGGATCGGGATTTGTTCCGCGAGCTGATGCGCGAACTGGAGCAGCCGGTGCCGGAAAGCACCATCATTACTTCAGTAGAGGAAGCGCTGCGGTTCGCGGAAGAGATCGGTTATCCGGTTATCGTCCGTCCGGCTTATACGCTTGGCGGCACGGGCGGCGGGATTTGCGCAACGGAGGAAGAGCTTAAAGAAACCGTTGCTTCCGGTATTCGCTATAGTCCGATCGGGCAATGCCTCATCGAGAAATCGATCGCCGGCATGAAGGAAATCGAGTATGAAGTGATGCGGGATGCGAACGACAGCTGTATCGTTGTATGCAATATGGAGAACTTTGACGCTGTCGGGGTTCACACGGGGGACAGTATCGTCGTGGCTCCGAGCCAAACCTTGTCGGATCGCGAGTACCAAATGCTCCGCTCCGCATCGCTTAAAATTATCCGTGCTTTGAACATTGAGGGCGGCTGCAACGTACAGTTTGCGCTTGACCCGCAAAGCTTCCAATACTATGTGATCGAAGTGAACCCCCGGGTTAGCCGCTCTTCTGCGCTGGCATCCAAAGCGACAGGCTACCCGATTGCAAAGATGGCCGCAAAAATTGCGCTGGGCTACACCTTAGACGAAATTGTCAACCCGGTTACAGGGCAAACCTATGCTTGCTTTGAGCCAACACTTGACTATATCGTCAGTAAAATTCCGCGCTGGCCATTCGATAAATTCATTCATGCGAACCGCAAGCTGGGAACGCAAATGAAAGCGACGGGTGAAGTGATGGCCATTGGACGAACGTTCGAGGAGTCGATTCACAAGGCCGTTCGCTCCCTGGAAATCGGCACCCACCGCCTATATTTGAAAGGCGCTGATCAGTTAACCCAAGAGGTGCTGGATCAAAGGCTCATTCAAGCGGACGATGAAAGATTGTTCCTGATCGCCGAAGCATTCCGCCGCGGCTACAAGCTGCAGCAAATTCAAGACTTAACGCAAATTGACTGGTGGTTCCTGGATAAAATCGAGCGTCTTGTACAATTTGAGAAGCAGATTGCATCCGAGCCGACATTAACATACGACACACTCTATGAAGCAAAGCGTTTGGGATTTACAGACCGCGCCATTGCCGAGCTGCGGGCAGCAGGGCAGCCTGGGGGAACGCATCTAACGGAAGAGAGCGTTACGGGCTTACGCAAGGAGCATAATCTGCGGCCGGTATACAAAATGGTAGATACGTGCGCCGCGGAGTTCGAAGCATCCACGCCTTATTATTACTCGACTTATGAGACCGAGAATGAAGTTTTGCAGACCGAGAAGGAGAAAATCCTTGTGCTCGGCTCCGGCCCGATTCGGATCGGCCAAGGGATTGAATTCGACTACTCTACCGTGCATGCCGTCTGGGCGATTCAGAAGGCTGGCTACGAAGCAGTCATCATTAACAACAATCCGGAGACGGTATCGACAGACTTCAACACATCGGATCGACTCTATTTCGAGCCGCTCTTCTTCGAGGACGTAATGAACGTGATCGAAGAGGAGAAGCCGGTTGGCGTCATTGTCCAGTTTGGAGGACAAACGGCGATCAACCTTGCAGCACCGCTGGAAGCAGCGGGCGTACGCATCATCGGAACTTCCCTAGAGAGCATTGATGAGGCGGAGGATCGGAAGAAGTTCGAGGCGCTGTTGTCTAGACTGCAGATTGCCCAGCCAAAGGGCAGCACAGTAACCTCTGTGGATGAAGCCGTGGGTACGGCGCAATCGCTAGGATACCCTGTTCTTGTTCGCCCATCCTACGTGCTCGGCGGGCGCGCTATGGAAATAGTATATTCCGACCAAGAATTGCTGAAATATATGGAAGAAGCGGTTAACATCAATCCGCAGCATCCGGTGCTCATCGACCGCTATATGCTTGGCAAAGAGGTCGAAGTCGATGCGATCTGCGATGGCGAAACGGTGCTTATCCCGGGGATCATGGAGCATGTGGAAAGAGCTGGGGTACACTCCGGCGACTCCATTGCAGTATATCCGCCACAGCATGTATCCGCAGAGTTGAAAAGCAAGATAGCAGACACTACGATCAAAATTGCTAAAGAATTGAAGACGGTCGGACTCGTTAACATTCAGTTTGTCATTTACAATAATGAAGTATATGTTATCGAGGTAAATCCACGTTCTTCACGGACGGTTCCGTTCTTGAGCAAGGTGACGAATATTCCAATGGCTAGCCTAGCTACGCAATGCATTCTCGGCACGAAGCTGAAGGATTTGGGATATTCAGACGGTCTATGGCCTGAAACGGATTATGTATCCGTGAAGGTTCCGGTCTTCTCCTTCGCGAAATTACGCCGTGTGGAGCCGACACTAGGCCCGGAAATGAAATCGACGGGCGAGGTTATGGGACGTGATCCGCAGTATGCGAAGGCACTATATAAAGGCCTCGTAGGCGCGGGAATGAAAATTCCGACGACTGGGGCGATTATCGCTACTGTAGCGGACAAAGATAAGGATGAGGCTGTGGAAATCCTTCGCGGGTTCTCGAACCTGGGCTATAAGATTCTAGCGACGGGCGGTACGGCAGCTGCTCTTCAAGCGGCTAATATCCATGTGACAATAGTCAATAAATTAAGCGAAGGATCTCCGAATATACTGGATTTGATCCGCAATGGAGAAGCTCATTTCGTCATCAATACACTTACCAAAGGCAAGGAGCCGGAGCGCGACGGATTCCGCATTCGCCGGGAAGCGGTCGAAAATGGCATCGTATGTATGACTTCGCTTGATACGGTACGCGCGCTGCTGAATATGCTTGAGACGATCAACTTCTCGTCACAAGCCATGCCTGTTCTGTAAGGTTTATCAGCTATAATGAGGGAATTAACGCGGCTCCGGAAGCTACATGCTTCGGAGCCGCAAGTATGACGGGGGGAGAAGTTAAAATTATGAGTACATTTGAACAAGCTGCCGGGCATCTCATGGTTGCGCTTGATTACCCGACAGCGGAGGAAGCGCGGAAGCTCATCACTGATTTGGAAGGCATTCCTTGCTACGTGAAGCTGGGGATGCAGTTGTATTATACAGTAGGCCCTGATTTTGTACGGGAACTGAAGAAGCGTGGGTACCGGGTGTTCTTGGATTTGAAAATGCATGATATTCCGAATACCGTGAAGGGTGGAGCCGACAGCGTGACCCGGCTTGGCGTAGACATGTTCAATGTACATGCTGCTGGGGGGCTGAAAATGATGGCCGCTGCTTTGGAAGGAGCGAAGGCAGCCCTCGAAAGTGACGCGTCCCTTACAATGCCTACTATTATTGCTGTAACTCAGCTTACAAGTACTAGTCAGGAAACCTTGAATCAAGAAATTGGCATTCCAGGTACGATGGAGGATGCTGTTGTCGCTTATGCGGCGTTGGCCAAAACGGCTGGCTTGCATGGAGTTGTGGCCTCTCCGCTGGAAGTACAGGCAATCAAGAAGCATTGCGGGGAGAGCTTCAAGACGGTAACGCCAGGTATTCGCCCGGCAGGCAGCGCTGCGGGAGATCAGTTCCGCACGCTTACTCCAGGGGATGCGATCCGTCAGGGAACGGACTTTATCGTCGTAGGACGACCGATTACCCAGGCCAATGATCCACGCCGCGCAGCTAAGCTTATTATTGAGGAGATGAAGGAAGCATGGTAAATACTAATCAAATTGCTCTAGAAGTCGCAGGAAAATTGTTGGATATCGAGGCGGTCGCTCTGCGTCCTCACCAGCCGTTTATTTGGACCTCAGGAATCAAATCGCCGATCTATTGCGACAATCGTCTAACGATGTCCTATCCGGAAATTCGCGACTTGATCGCAGAATCGTTTGCCGCGATCATCCGCAGTGCTTATCCGCAGGCTGAAGTAATCGCGGGAACGGCTACCGCGGGAATTCCTCATGCGGCCTTCGTCTCCCAGAAGCTCGGATTGCCGATGATTTACGTTCGTGATAAAGCGAAGGGACACGGCAAGGAAAATCTGATCGAGGGCTTGATCAAGCCGGGGCAAAAGGTGATCGTCATCGAGGATCTGATCTCGACCGGCGGCAGCTCGATCAAAGCGGCGCAGGCCGTTCGCGAGGCCGGGGCAGAACCGCTGGCTGTGCTGGCTATCTTTAACTACCAGCTGGACAAGGCGGCGCAGGCGTTTGCTGAAGCTGGTATCCCGCTGCAAACCTTGTCCAACTATACGGTATTGATTGATGTGGCCGTACAGCGCGGCGACATTCAGCCGGAAGACCTGGATCTATTAAAGTCATGGCGGCAAAACCCGGCGTCATTAAAGTAAAACCCGAAGAACGAAACATTTGTTTCCGTAAATGTTTCGTTCTTTAATTATTTTTAGTACTAATTATAGTTATAATTTCACACTATTTATTAATAGTCCGATGTAAAGCTCTCAGTCGTCTTTTGGGTGGAGATTTCACAAAAAGTGTTTCTGTTGGGTAGTTTCACTATTCGAAACCCAGGGGGAAACCGGGATATAACCGGGACATTGAGGAATCCCGAAGAATGCTTCTGACATATAGCAGGATATGCAGATAGACTTTTATTGCGAAGTTTTTTGTAAAATCATATCTATATAACTCATATCATTTTTCACTTTTTGAACGATTATATTTAACAAGAAAGATAATAATTAGAGCCACATAACCAATTTCTAATAACCTTAAATAAAACGGTAGTGCCAAGAACGGAAATAAATATTTATTTGGCTGCGACTCATAAACAATTACTGTTAAGAAATTTAGCAGCAGACTAAAAAAACTACCCGTAATAAAAGTACATAAAGCAATGATTAAATAAAAACGATCTTTCATGAATAATCTCTCCTAAATTAAAAACTGTAAAATGTAGTGAAATGTATTTAAGTGATCATTTCACTAACATTTTACAGTTATTCTAATGTCTAATCTATAGTAATTCTACGAATTGTTTTTATCTTATACTCCAAGCAATATATTGTGGAACTTCAGCAGACCAGTCACCACTACCTTGATGAGTAAGTACACCATTTATTAATAAATATATGTCGTATTTTCCTTGAATGTGTTTCCAGTGATCAATCTGGTCAACATAAAGTATTACCAGCTGGACAAGGCGACGCAAGCGTTCAGGGAGGCAGAATTTCCGCTGCAGACGCTGTGCCAATTATGGATCGCTTATCGAAGTTGCGGCCGAGAAGGGGATCGTACAGCCGGATGATTTATCTCTGCTGAAATCCTGGCGCGAAGATCCGGCATCATTCGCAGTATAAATCAAAGCAAAAGAACCATTCCCGTGTGTCAGGGAAATGGTTCTTTTTTTCAAGTTTATAAGTTTAATAGAATGAGTACGAGAAATAACGATCAGCATTACTAAGACTTGTCCAAATCTCCGGTGTCTCGCCTCCGATATGCCAGTAGGCAAAGCCAGCGATGCCTTGCTTTAGGGCCATCTGGTATTTTAGCGATAGAGAGCGGGAATCCTCCAGCCATATTCGCTGGGTCGCTCCAGAGGAGGTATAGGTGGCGATATACTGAGACAGCTTGTCATTCCATACAGGGCGAAATTTAAAGCTATGCATCAGATTGGATTGTTCATGAAGTGTAATGTCCGTTGAGGCGATAGCAGCCACTGAGGTGCTATTTCCTTTGATCCTCCAATCGCGGTTATAAAAGGGCAGTCCTAGAATGATTTTATGATTAGGCACATCCTGCCGCAAAGTATCAAGACCGCTGCGCACCCAAGGCAAGGAGGCGACAGAACCAGCATACGGACTGCCTGACCAATGCTCGTCATATCCCATGAGTACGACATAATCGGCATATTGCCCTATGGCCTCATAATCGAAGGCCGCTGTCCAGTCCGTACCAAGCTCAGGCGACACGTTGACCGACAGAATTGCGCCTGCCTCATGCATTTGCTCGCTAAGCTGTTTGATGAAGCGGGTGAAGTATGAACGATCATCGGGGTGTATATTCTCAAAATCAACGTTGATCCCCTGCAGGCCATATCTTTGTACAAGCGTGATGAGACTGCGAGTAAAGTTTGCCGTTTCGGTCTGCGAGGACAGGAGATTGTGCGTCGCTTCCATATCAAAACTGTTCCCTAGCATAGCCCATACCACTTTGTTATGCTGCTTGGCCCACTTCAGTAGCGTCATGTCCGTATAGTCGTGCAGCCGCCCGCTTCCTTCCAGGAAAAACCATCGGGGCGACATCACGTTAACATTGGATTTCAGTATGCTCTGCTCGTACTGCTCGGCCGTCTGTCCATATTGCCAGCCGAGCTGGATTTTGGGAGGGATAGGATCGTCGAATTCTCCGTTCCACGGCTTATGATGCAGTACGCGATAGAGAAGGGAGGCCGCTTCTTGACGGGATAAGGGCTGCTTGGGTTGAAAAAAGCCCTCGTGTCCGACCATAAATTGAAGCTTGGTCACTGATTTTACATAAGGAAGCGCCCAGGATGCAACTTCCGATTGATCCCGGTATGCGGGCAGCGTGGAAGTGAGGTCGGGCTGCTGTTTGAATGCCCGTACGATCCAGGCTGCAGCCTCCTGGCGGCTCAAAGGCCGATTAGGGCTGAACGTTCCAGGGCCTGTTCCGGTGGCAAGCCCGATTTCGGTGGCTGCTTGTATGTACCCGTAGTACCATAAGGATGAAGAAACATCACTGTAAGCTGGTACTTTGGCTTGTACGGGACTAAGACGGAGTAGGCGAACCAGCGTTGCAAGAAATTCCGCCCGGGTGATCGACTGTGCCGGGGCAAATATATTCGGCTTGATTCCCGTCATGATATTGTCGTTATACAAAGCCACAATCTCATCCTTGGCGTAGCTGGCATCTATGTCCTGGAAAGGATTCGCCTGCTTGATGGCTAGGATAGGCGGTTGAAACTTGCAACTAATATAAACAAATAGCGTTAGAGTTAATAGAAGTACTATTTTAGTGTTCATGCGGCGGTTCATGACAATTATCCCCTTTATTTGATAAAGTTTGGGCCAAGGCCATCTTAACAAACTTACGTCTGTAGTTCAGTGAATAAATAATGGAAATAAAATCTCAATATCGTAAAAAATGTTGTAACTTTTTGCCATGAGATTTCGTTTATAATGCTAGACGTGATGGAATTCATAGAGGCGTTAAAATTAGGAAGCATAGGAGACCGATAGACAATGATGCGATGGCTTCGCAAAACTGTAAAATCAGAACAATCCGATAATGTGAGCGTTATCTCAAATGAACCTCCGCAAGAAGAGCCTATTGAACTGCTTGACGATGCGGAATATGGTCATGAAGAAGTTGCCGCCACAGATGTGTCGACAGCGGAAACCGGGAACATCGTAGAATCCGTCGATTCTTCGGAGACTATTTTGTCTGTAAGAGAGGTTCACCGGATGTTTCCGGTAGGCGGGACTGAGCTTCATGTGCTTAAGGGCATTAACATGGAGGTGCGATCCGGCCAGCTTGTGATGCTAAAAGGAAGATCCGGCTCCGGGAAAACGACACTGCTTAACATGCTGGGCGGACTGGATCAGCCTACGAAAGGAGAAATACTGTTTCGGGGGCAGCCGTTGCATCGACTTAGCGATGACAAGCGTACGATTCTGCGCCGTGACCAAATCGGGTTTATCTTCCAGGCCTATGCCTTGCTGCCGCTATTGTCGGCATGGGAGAATGTAGAGCTGTCGCTGCGTATGGCGGGCGTGCCTTCCAGCCAATGGAAGGAGCGTGTAACGCAATGCCTCGAGCTGGTTGGACTTGGAAAAAGGATGTTTCACCGCCCGTTCGAAATGTCCGGGGGAGAGCAGCAGCGCGTAGCGATTGCCAAAGCGATTGCGCATCGTCCCAAGCTGCTTTTAGCCGATGAACCTACGGCGAATTTGGATTCCCAAATGGGCGCGCAGGTAATGGCCGTATTCAAAAATATCATACATACGGAACAAGTGACGATTTGTATGACTACTCACGATCCTACAATCTTGGAGGTAGCAGACCATGTTTATGAAATGGTGGATGGAAAATTTATTGAATAAGAAATCATGGATTCGGACTTTAAGTCTGGTGTCTTTATGTATTGTTCTCATTGGCGCATCCGGCTGCGGATTGCTGCCGAATGAAGAGGAAGAGGAGGATCTTCCGATCATTACCCCGCCGACGATTTCAAAGAAACCGGAATACGAGGTGCGAAAGGAACCGATCGAGCTAGATGTGAAGGCTACGGGAAAAATACTTAGCCAGCGGGAGGAGCCGCTATATTTTTCCGACGATAAGGGTGCAACTCATATTAAGAACGTCAGGGTGAAGGCAGGGGATAAAGTTGCTGCCGGCGATATTCTGATCGAGCTTGACGTTGAAGATTTACAGAAGCAGCTTCGCAAGAAGCGCCTTGATTTCCGGAAGCAGGAAATAGCGATGAAAGAGGCGCTGCGTACGAAGGATGAGAAAGAGGAATACGAGTTCGAGGAATCCGCAATTGTATTTGAGGAAGCTAGGCAGGAACTGGTGGATCTTGAACAGCAAATTGCCGACGGTACTTTGAGAGCGCCGTTTGCGGGCACTATCGTCTCCCTGAAGGCAGAGAAGGGCGGAACGATCAAGGCTTATGAGTCTTTGGGCGTGATTTCGGATACTTCTGCGCTCGTTGTTGGAGCCACCTTCAGCAAGGAGGATTTGGAGAAGCTCGCAGTAGGGATGAAGGCGGAAGTAGATATCAACACGTTCGGCAAGTTTAACGGCAAGGTTAAAGTTATGCCTTCAGCTGTCGATAGCGGAGGGAATAACAGCAACAACGGGGGAGGCCAAAGCGGAAACGCACCCGAGAAAGATTCTATTGATAAATATTTGATCGTTGATTTGGAGAAGTGGCCTGAAGAGTTGGGACGAGGAACGATGCTGACCGTGAGGATCGTTACCCAGCGCATTGAGGATGCGGTGTTGATTCCGATTTCAGCACTGCGCACCGTCGGTTCGCGTACGTATGTACAGGTGATTGAGCCGGATGGAACAAAGCGTGAGGCCGATGTGGAAGTAGGGATTCAAACTTCAACCGATGTGCAGATTGTTAAAGGACTAGAGCCGGGGCAGAAAGTAGTGGGTCGCTAATGGGTGTTCCTTTAATACGCTTGCTGTTCCGCAAAATGTGGAACACGAAATGGCTGACGCTTAGTACGTTATTAGGACTTGTCGTCGCTGTCTCATTCACGGTGAGTATTCCGATGTATTCGGACGGCGCGTTAAAGCGGGTTGTCTCGAACTCCTTAAAGGAAGAAAGTAAAGGCTTGCCCGCAGGTTCGCTATTGATGAGCTATCAGGCAGCGGGCGGTGCGAAGACGGATTTTGCCGGGCTGGAGAGCGTGCACTCTTACATTATGGAAGAGGTGCCCGACGAGATTGGATTTCCGCAGCAAGCTTACGTCAACACACGCTCGATACGCACGTCCGAAGTATACCCGCAGGATCCGACCAAGGTGGACGCCAGCCGCAAGAGACCGATGTCCATCGTCTCTATGAGCGGCCTGACGGATCATATTTCCATCACGAATGGGAGTGCATACTCGGATAAGGTGGAAGACGGGGTTATTGAGGCGCTGATGCTGGAAGAAGCGATGTTCCGCCAAGATTTGCATGTAGGCGCAGTGATGGAATATCCAGTGATTGGTAAAGCGGATCTGACCCTTAAAGTGAAGATCGTAGGTACTTTTCAGGCTCTGCAAGAGAGCGATGCTTATTGGTATCAGGGCTTTGAAGGTATGATGAATCAGTTCTATGTCAGTGAGAAAGCATTTAATGAAGGATTGCTCCAAAAGTTATCCGTACCGCTTCATAACTCAGGATGGTACTATGCGTTTGATCTTCGAGAGATCAAAACGAGTCAGCTGTCGCCTCTTCAGAGCACGCTGGATCGTCTGAACGTGGAGCTGTACCAGAAGCTGAAGGATACGAAGGTGGATATCTCCTTCGGAAGCCTGCTGAATGATTTCCGCAAACAAAGCCTGCAGATGCAAACGCTGCTGTTCACTTTGGCCGCGCCGATGATTGCTATGGTATTCTATTATATCGTCATGAATGCGCGCCAATCGCTGGACAAACAGCAGAGCGATATTGCGGTGCTGCGAAGCCGGGGGGCTTCTACAAAACAAATCGTATTCATATACCTGCTTGAGGGGCTGTTGCTTGGGCTGGCGGCGATGATTATAGGACCGCTGCTCGGATGGTTTATGTCGAAGAGCATTGGCGCAGCCGATGGCTTCCTTGCCTTTGTCAATCGGAAATCGATTCCGGTCGGTTTTAATATGGATGCGATCGCCTTGGGCGGAGCGGCCGTCGTGATTGCGATATTGGCTACGTTGATTCCAGCCATTTCGTATGCGCGATCTTCCATTGTCAATGCCAAGCAAAAGCAGGCCCGCTCTGACCGGAAACCGGGCTGGCAGCGATATTTCTTGGATATCGCCCTGCTTGGCATAGCCGGCTATGGCTATTATTTGTTCCTTGATCGTCAAATGATCACGTTTCAGACAGGAATGACCACGGATGAGCTGCAGGTGCAGCCATTTCTATTCTTTGTGCCTGCGATAGCCATTTTCTCTATGGGTCTGTTCTTCCTGCGCGTCTTCCCTTGGCTGCTCAAGCTGATCGGCTGGCTTGGGAAGAAGTGGCTGCCTGTTCCTTATTATTTGAGTTTGACCCAGTTATCGCGTTCGTCGACATCGTATTATCCGTTGATGATTTTGCTCGTATTGACGCTAGGGCTAGGGGTTTACAATGCTTCTGCTGCCCGGACGATCGACGTGAACTCGACGGAGCGAACGCTTTATAAATACGGAGCGGATGTCATTATGCAGGCTGTGTGGACAGGAACGCCCGAGAAAACGACGAAGCCGCCGACTCAAGGACAGGGGAATGGCCAAGGCGGCGGACAACAGGGGGGAAATCCTGGTGCCGGCGGCGCTGGCGGTGGAGGCGGTGGCCAAGGCGGCAATACGCCCCCAGCGAAGATCGTATACAATGAGGAGCCGCCATTTCAAGCTTTCCGAGAGCTTGATGGCGTGAAGCACGCGGCACGCGTGCTGCAAACGAAAGGGAATATTATCGTCTCGGGCCGATCGGCTGGCCAGGGTACCCTGATGGGGATTGATAATGTTGATTTTGCGGAGGTCGCTTGGTTCCGAAATGACCTGTTTCCTGCGCATCCCAATCAGTATTTGAATTTGCTGGGAATGAATGAAGCCGCCGCGATCATTCCGTCCAATTTTGCCGAGAAGCATAAATTGAAGCAGGGCGATATTTTCTCTGTATCTTTAACAGATGGCGCTATTGATTTGGCGGTATATGGTGTTGTTCCCTATTGGCCGAGCCAGTATCCGGACGAGAGGCCATTTATTATAGCAAATTTAGACTACATCAATGATCAGCTTCCGCTCATTCCTTATCAGGTATGGCTTAAGATGGAGGAAGGGGCTAAGGTTGCACCACTGATGGAGAAATTGAAGGAAAAAGAAATTGATCTGTACTCGGTAGAGGATGTGCGCAGCGTATTGGCTACTCAGAGCAAACATCCTACCCGCGGCGGTGTCTTCGGGATTCTTAGCCTTGGGTTCCTCGTATCGGTCATCGTCTCTTTGATTGGATATGTGCTGTACTGGTTCTTTAATTTGTCAGGCCGAGTCGTTCAATTCGGTATATTGCGGGCGATGGGGCTGTCGCGCAAGCAGCTGACGTTTATGCTGTTGGCCGAACAAATATTGACAGCGGGCTTGTCTATTGTGCTTGGAATAGCCATTGGCAAGGTCGTCGGCAAACTGTATTTGCCGTTTCTGCAAACTGCCGATAACGTAACGACCCAGGTTCCGCCGTTCAGGATCATCTTCGATTCCAAGGATACGTTCCAGCTATATGTTGTCGTATTTGTAATGCTGGCCCTGGGAGCCGGGTTGCTGTTCTGGCAAATTCGAAGACTGCGTGTTCATCAGGCGGTCAAGATGGGAGAGGAGCGGTAAGATGGCGATGATTCATTGCGAAGGACTCGTTAAAATTTTTAAAACCGAGGATATCGAAGTCGTTGCGCTTCAAGGGCTGAACTTAACCGTGGAGCAAGGAGAAATGATGGCGATTATCGGGAATAGCGGCAGCGGTAAATCTACGCTGCTGAATATTCTCGGCGGACTTGATCGGCCTTCTGCCGGCCAAGTGAGCGTTGGAGGCTGGGACTTGCTAAAGATCCAGGATGAGCAGTTAGTCGAATACAAGCGCAATACAGTCGGGTTCGTCTGGCAGAATAACGCTCGTAACCTCCTCCCGTATTTGACGGCACTGGAGAACGTGGAAATGCCGATGCTTCTATCCGGCAAGCTGGATCAAGCCTACGCGAAGCAATTGCTGGAGTGGGTCGGTCTGAAGGATCGGATGCATAACAAACTGCATCAGCTCTCCGGAGGGGAGCAGCAGCGTGTAGCCATCGCGATCTCTCTGTCTAATCGGCCAAAGATGCTGCTGGCGGATGAGCCAACGGGCTCTGTGGATACGGCGACTTCGGATCAGATTATGCGAATTTTCCGGGAAGTGAACAGGGAGCTTGGCATCACCATTGTCATAGTTACTCATGACCTGGAATTGGCAGGGAAGGTAGACCGTGTCGTTGCCATCCGGGACGGCTTAACAAGTACGGAGTTCTTGAAGCGCAACCCGAATTTGGATCAGGCCGGTGAAGCCGGGATCGGTCAGCAGGGCGGACTTCAAGAGGTTCATGAAGCATTCGTCGTGGTAGACCGAGTCGGCCGCCTTCAAGTTCCAAAAGAGTATTTAGAGGCCGTCGGCATCGGGGGTCGAGCCAGCATGGAATTCGATGGGGACAAAATTGTAATTACGGCACCTAAACCATTAGAGGGGGATAACAAATGAACAGCAGGTATGGTGGGAAAGTTAGAAAGGTACTGACCCTTGCTTTGGCTGCAAGCTTAACCGTAGGTTTGTTAGCTGGCTGCAGCACTACCAATAAGGGAAAGGACAGTACAGAAGAGAAGGTGCTCCGTATCGGCATGCTGCACGGCTCGAATGATGATTCTTGGTTCCGGCAGCAATACACTGATATTTACGAGTTCAACAATAATGTGCGAATCGAAATCGTGCCGGCGGTTGATTCATCCGAATACCGTTACAGAGATTATAGCAAGGAGCAGTATGTGGAGCCGGACTATTATGAGGGTATGAAGAAATTGATGACGAGCAGTAATCCGGTCGATATCGTCATTGCAGATACAAGTACCTTGAAACGTCTGGCAGAAGAGAATTTGCTGAAGCCGCTTGATCCGCTGATTCAGGAGGATAAATTCGACACCTCCGATTTCGTGCCTGCGGTTATCGAATCGATTAAGGATATTGGCGGAGATAACAAATTGTACGGACTGTCTCCAACCTTCAGCTCGTCCGCGTTGTATTTTAATAAGAAAATATTTGCGGATGCAGGCATTGAGCCGCCTACGGATGGTATGACATGGGAAGAGGTGTTCGACAAAGCCCGCCTGGTCTCCAAAGGGGAAGGGAAGGAGCGGGTATACGGCTTTTCCTTCAACCGTTACTTAGGAAGCGAGCCATATTGGGATATGCAGTATAGCTATGTATCCACAATGCAGCTAAAAGTATACGATGAGAAGGCAGAAATGATGACCGTAAATTCGCCGCAATGGCAAAGAGTTTGGGAAACCATCAGTAAGCTGGCAAAAGATAAAATTATCCCAAGCTCGTCAAACATGAATATGGAAGAATATTACTCGGAGGAGAATTACAGCCCGATCAGCGGCGATTTGTTCTTGTCGGGCAAGCTTGCCATGATGCTTGGCGAGAGCTATTACATTAATGAGATCGCGGAAGCGAATAACAATGCGGATAAGATCAAAAACTTTAACCCGGTAGATTGGGATATCGTAACAATGCCAGTTCATCCGGAAAACCCGGGTGTCGGAGGGAATATTTGGGTTGGCAATACGTTCTCAATCAACAGTACGGCGCCGAATGCCGAGGCTGCTTGGGATTATATTAAATTCGTAAACGGAGAAGATTTCGCGAAGCTGAGATCCCGCAGTAACACGTACGAAATGGTGTCCCGCAAATCCTATATCACACAGAAGGCAGGACTATCCTACAACATCGAAGCATTTTACCAGTTGAAGCCGACGCCGCCGGATAGCGCCGCCGAAGAAAAGCTGAAGCGTGACATTCCAGGGCTTAATAGTATACCTCATTCAGGCAGACCGCACTTCCAGGAAGTGCTTGAGAACAAGAAAACACCGGAAGAAGCACTTAAAGACTGGGAAGAGAAGGGAAATAAAATGCTGTTGGAGCTTAAGAAAAATCCAAAGGCGCAGTTTAATGAGGATGGCACCGTATATGAAATGCAATAATGAAAAAATCTCGCTGGATTTTGCTCCAGCGGGATTTTTTTTTGCTCGTTCTTGGGTATTCTATAGTTGTGATGGCATCGCATGACGATGTCAACCACATGTTCATCGACAAAATATCTGAAGGGCAGGAACATCAAATGAAATGGGTGTACTTCAACAAGTTGTATAGAACAAAATTCCAGGCCGGCTGCTTGGCTAAGAGGCTAGTTCAGGACGGTTGGATATACGGATTTGAGGAAATGAGGGAGGTGGAAATATTCCGCTCGCGCAAAGGAAAATATGGCGTTCGCTTTATTCCATAAATTTTAATATAAATGCTTGACGAGATATGTGGATATCGTGTATATTATTAGTTGTCGCTATTTATTGACGCGGGGTGGAGCAGCCCGGTAGCTCGTCGGGCTCATAACCCGAAGGCCGCAGGTTCAAATCCTGCCCCCGCAATTTATTGTCACCCCGTTCCCGGGCCCTTAGCTCAGTTGGTTAGAGCGGTCGGCTCATAACCGACTGGTCGGGGGTTCAAGTCCCTCAGGGCCCATAGTCTAGTAAAAACCCTTGCTGAGCAAGGGTTTTTTGCTGTATGTAGGGTTGGTAGATTTGCTCTAGTAAAAAGAACCGTGAACATCGGTTTGCCAATGCCCATACCAAAGGTACAGAGAATAATTATCCCAAATAAAAAACATAATAAAATCAACTTAAAAAAGGAGGTAATTGATTTGGCTGTATCTGCTTTTTTGGAAGTATACATCCCCTCTGGTCAGAAGCAAGCTCATACTGTTGATATTGATGGGAATTTTGATGCGGAGTGGGGGGTTGAGGTGAATGCTGTTAATCCCCACGAAGCGGAGATTGATAGGATTAGAAATTTAACAATTACAAATAGTAATTTCAATTTTAAAAGCCTGTATTTAAATGAAACAGGGTACTTTATTCAGATAAAAATGAATAACACTGACTTCCATGTTAGTGAGGCTACTCCACGAACAGAATTTCGAGTTATCCATCGTTCCGTTTAAATACTGAAAAAGATTGATTTGGTAGTTCATTGCCCCCGCTTGCCATTTCGAGAGACCAAAGGCCCTGCCGTCAAGGCTGCAGGGTCTTTTTACTCTTATGTGCTCGTGGCTAATGATGATATTTTAATTTAGATACTTTCCGTAATCAGGTACAGCAATCTGATCAAACTCGTTAACAAGTTTCTCCAAGCTTGTGGTTAGCAATTCACCTGACATGGGTAACCCATGTCCTGTAATAGCTACTTCAGGCTTCAGCGCAGCTAGCTTAATAACCGATTTTTTGGCAGCCTCCCAATCTGTCGTCAGATAGCGAGGAGGACCGCTTATCTCTTGTTCTTGAGTGAACACTTTGTACAGATATTCTTGTTTCACCGTAACGAAAGCATCTCCAGCGATTAATGCCCGGTTGTTCTCTTTAAATAACGAAATATGCCCTGGAGCATGTCCTGGAGTATGAATCCATCTAAACCCAGGCATATGAGGGACTGTACCATCAGATGGTAATGCTTGAACGTGATTCCCCAAATTTATCGGTTCATTAGGGAACATAGGGGACATTTTCGCCACCATACCCCCTTCCACTGTCGGGTCTGGCTCCGGGTAGCTTTTCTGGCCTGTTAGAAAAGGCATCTCCATTTGATGGGCATAGACCGGTACCCCCCAATGTTTGACAAGTTCAATCACACCCCCGACATGATCAAAATGGCCATGAGTCAAAATGATCGCTTTTGGTCGCCTGTTTACACCAAATCGTTCTTCGACGGCAGAGATGATCTCGTTAGCAGACATCGGCATTCCCGCATCTACTAAAACAAAATCCTCGGTGTCCGGACTCCCCACTAGACAGATGTTGACAATTTGAACAGTATAACAAAATAAATCGGGCAGCACCTCAATTCCAGTACCACTTCCTAATGAAGTTGTTGGAATAAACTTATAGTCATTTCCGTATTCCATTTCCGGATTCATTTATACCATCCCATCTTTAGATTTTAAATATTCTCGGTTTTATTATGTGCTATAACCCAAGCGTCTCATCCATGTACTTGTAATCAGCCTGGTAGTCACGCGTTTCTCCAGCTCCGAAAAAGTGATGTTGGATTTGCGCTAGTGAAAATGACTTCGAACAATTGGGGGGATTTGGAAACAGGCGGGAAATAATGGGGTAGACAGGGCGTTGACAAAGTGATACTTGGGCGGAAAAATTCAGTGTTAACGTACCTATGGTTTCATCATTAAAGGCTTGCGCTTTCAAAATAAATTAAGGATGCCGCCAATCCAAGAAATTGAGCCAAGCATGATGGCAACGATTAATAATGAGTGAAATGGCAAAGGACATTGCAGGCCCTGCGGGGAAGAGGGGAACGTGTGGCTGGGAGCAAACGGGAAGTCAATGGAATGGAATCGGGTCGACTGTAAAACACATGGGGAGCTTGAATATACATTTGGAGATTACAGCGATGGACGTTATGCCTGGGAAATGACAAATGTCCAGAGGATGGAAAAACCAGTGCCGGTCAAAGGTATGCAGGGCCTGTGGAATTGGGAGGAGTAACCGAGGAAAGGTAGAATAATCACCCCTCCTTGGATGTCAACATTTGATCGACTAAGTCGCTCATCCCTTGCCAGGAATCTTTGAGCTGATATTCATGTTGTATGTGTGCGTTCCAAGGGCGAGGGATCAGGATCGTTTCTTTGCCAGCTTCACTTGCGGCGATAATGTTATGCGGGCCGTCATCGATCAGAAGGTCAAAACCGATCAGATATTTGCGTTTCCCGACAAAAAAGTTCTCATAAGGGATGAAGGGAAGGTGCTTCTGCATCCAATTCCATTTCTCTGGAACCGAAGCGGGACGGGCCGCGGTAATCACAATAACATCGTATTGTGTAGTCATTTTGCGAATTTCTTCGATGGTATGCTCATCAAAGATGTCTAACTCCTCATACAGGCCGGGTCTGCCGAAGAAGGCCTCCTCTGTGCATTCCGGGTGCCAGATGCTGCTGAGATCGAAGCTGGTGACCTGCTCCATCATCAGTTGAAGGCTTGGATATTGCGTATTATGATAATGAAGCGCCTTAGGTATTAAATGACAAATGGTGTCGTCCATATCAATGGCTACAATTTTTTTGCTCATTTATAGTATATTCTCCTAGATGTATAATGTAATTGATTTTATTAATGATTGTAACGAACATCAGGTTAGTTGGCAATGAAACGAATGTCTGGAAAGGCTCAAGCATAATGAAGTCCAGGAGGTGAAAGGCTTGAAAAATGAATTCTATGTCGGTTGGGGAACGCTTGCCTTAATTAACGCCGGTTTAGCACAGGGAAAGAACAGAAGTGGACTCAACTGGTTCCTTCTCTCTTTATTGCTCGGGCCAATTGCAACTTTTATTCTTGTAATTTCTGCGAAAAGATAAAATAGAAGTTAGTTGCTTACTTCATAAACCATCTGACGATATAGCCAATCAATGACAGTACTACACTGATCAGAATACAGGTTACAATAGGAAAGTAAAATTTCACATTTCCTTTATCGATGATAATATCGCCTGGCAAGCGGCCAAGGTGGATAAATCTGCCGAGCACCGACCAGAGCAAACCGACGATAATAAGGACGGCCCCGGCAATGATTAATATTTTTGGCATATTGTTCACGGAGTTCTCCCCCCTTGGCCCAAGAAACTATGTTATTTACAAGAGGGGAGCGTTGCATTACCCCATCCTTAGGCTCTAACTATTCCTCTGATTCTTCGAAGGCGATTAGAGTAATCTTATTTCCGGTCGCATCAGCGATGGCAGCCTCGGCCTTTTGTATAATAGCGATGGCTTCTACTTCATGATTCAGCGGGGCAATTTTATATCGGTCTGTCGAAATATCCATTACATAACCTCCAGTTAAAATATGATCCATCATATGTATTGTATCCAGACATTATGGCTTGATGTAAAATATTAAACAAGAAGCATGAGGATAATCCTACCATTAACCTACCAAATAAAACGGCAGATGGCTATATGCCGAGCTGCATTCTTTGTTTTATCAAAAAGAACTTGAAACTCTGTCAAATATCGTGCTATAATCAATAACGCAGGAATTTTTCCAGCTTTGATTTTGGCAGGCGCGTATTTATATGCCGGGGTGGCGGAATTGGCAGACGCACAGGACTTAAAATCCTGCGGTAGGTGACTACCGTACCGGTTCGATCCCGGTCCTCGGCATTACATGTTTACTGAAAATCGCACGGCTCTCGCGTAAGCAAGGGTCGTGCGATTTTTTTTAACAGCAATTTATGTGAGTCAGTGTTATCTACTAAACTATAGGGCTTATTTATAATATAGTGAAAGCTTGGAGGAGAGACGCAACATGATGAACATATTCGGCAACGATTGGGATCAGGTACTTGCAGCGGAGATGGACAAGCCGTATTTCCATGAGCTGATGAATTGGCTGGATGAAGAATACAAGGGGCATGCGATCTATCCGCCGCGTCCGTATTTATTCCAGGCTTTGAAACTGACGAGCTACAGTAATACAAGAGCCGTGATTCTAGGGCAGGATCCTTATCATGGCGCGGGGCAGGCGCATGGGCTGAGCTTCTCCGTGCTGCCGGGCGTGAAAATTCCCCCATCGCTTCGCAATATCTACAAAGAGCTTTCGAGTGATTTAGGGATTTCCATTCCCGAGAAAGGGACTCTGACAGCTTGGGGTGAAGAAGGCGTGCTGCTGCTGAATACGGTGCTGACCGTCCGTGAAGGACTTCCCGGCTCGCACCAGGGCAAGGGATGGGAGAAGTTCACGGATGCGGTCGTTGAGGCCTTGAACAGAAGAGAAGAGCCTGTAGTGTTCATTCTTTGGGGCAACCATGCTCAGAAAAAAGGAGCGCAAATCAATACGGAGCGCCACCTTATTATAGAATCGGTTCATCCAAGTCCATTGGCGGCGCGACGCGGCTTTTTCGGCAGTCGGCCCTTCTCTAGAACAAATCTTTTTCTTGAAGCTCAAGGTGAGCGAGTGATTGATTGGGGAGCAATAAATTACCAAAAGTGACACGAAAGTAGGACGAAGGGATTATTTTTAATGAAAAAGGTTACGAAATTAATCCTAGTTGACGATATAATTTTAATAGGGCTGGAGTTTAATTCCGGCAAAAAGTGACAACAAAGGAGAGAAATGGATGATTCCAAATAGGAAAATGACGAAGTGGCTCCTCACCATGGCGCTGCTCATTGCCGCTGTATTCCCAACTAGCGTCTTTGCCGCCTCCGGCGATGTCTTATCAATTGATATTGAAGGCTCCGGTGCAACGCTAGAAATGACAGTGGGCAAGGGAACGAAGCAATTAAAGGTATGGGCTACGGTAGAGGGATCCAGCGTCAAGAAGGACATGACCCGTGCGGTTAGCTGGTTATCGGATCAACCTGAGATCATTAAAGTAGATAACGGACTTCTAACGCCGTTAAAGAGCGGAACCGCGACGATCACGGCTGTTTATAACGAATCCGCGGTAGATGTGATTACAGTTAAAGCGGTAGACACATACAAAGACTTAACTTTGGAATATTCGCAAAAAGGTAAATACAAGCTAGGCGCGAATGAGAAAAATCTGAATGTTACAGCGCAGGCTGTCATTGCGAATACGGACGGCGAACTTGCCGATGTGACGCAAGATGCGGAGTGGTCTACTTCGAATACGTCAGTACTTACGATTAATAAAGGTAAAATCACGCTTGTCGGAGAAGGTAAAGCGACGATTACCGCCAAATATGCCGGTTTGACGGCTTCTTTTGAGGCTACTGTCACTTCTCCATACACCGAATTGAATCTTGTGTATGCCAGCAACGACGAGCAGGCCGAGGACATTGAGTTGGTTGTTGGCGATGATGAGCTCGCAATCAGGGCGAACTCCATTCTAGCGAGCGATCATTCGACGCTAGACGTATCCAGCAAGGCTGAATGGTCGACTTCGGATAAAGGCGTTGCCACGGTTGAGGGTGGCAAGATCAAAGCCGTTGCCGTAGGTAAAGCGACGATTACAGCTGAATACCTCGGAGCAAAAGGTCAAGTGGACGTATATGTACGCACCCCACATGAGGTGATTGTACTTAAACCTTCATCCGACCAAGCGCTGTTCATCGGCGAACGTTTGGAAGCAAAAGCTGAAGTCAGAAGCAGTGCTAATGCAACGGATGAGGTAACTGCTGCGGCCGAGTGGACATCTTCCAATCCTCTGGCTGTAACGGTAGATAAGGGAGTAATCTCTCCTAAGGCTGTAGGTACCTCTACGATTAAAGTAAGCTATCAGGGCATCAGCAAAAGCATCAAGGTAACGGTGCAACCGACGATTACGAAGCTCGAAGCTGATAAGTCGGAGCTGGAATTGTTCAAGAACGAATCGATTAATGTACCAAAAATAAAAGCAACGAAGCTGGATGATGAAGAAACTGATTTCAGCAAGGAAGTTGTTTGGACTTCGAACAATGAGGAAGTTGTTAAAATTGAAGATGGCAAAATTATAGCGAAGGATGCGGGTACGGCCACGATCATTGCAAAACTGCCTGAATCCAAGGTTACAGCCGATTCTGCACTCGCAATTCGCAGCAGCTCGGTTGAAGTACAGGTTACTATAAAAGAAAAAGTACTTGCCCTTATTAGCGAAGAGGAGAAGCTGAACCTTGTCGTCGGCGAGGAAAGCCCTTTTCCTAAAGTAGCGGTTGTCTGGGAGAACGGAAATGAAGAGGCAGATATCGCAGATGAGATTACCTGGACAGTATCCAATAGCAATGCGGTGATTAAAGATTCCGATAGCGGTAAAACGATCAAAGGCTTGATTAAAGGCTCTGCGACGTTAAAAGGAACATACTCAAACAAGACGATCAGCATTCCGATCTCCGTCGAGCAGAAAATTACGAAAGTCGTCGTAGAACCGCTAAATATCGAGCTTAATCTTAAAAGATCCAAGGCGATTAAAGTGACCGGGTACTATTCGAATGGACAGAAAGTAACTCTATCCTCCAAAATGAATTGGCAGTCATCCAATACAAATGTAGCTACGATCAGTTCTACATCGGTTAAAGCCGTTGGGGAAGGATCTGCTACTTTGGCTGGATCCTATCAAGGTCATAATGTTACTGTCAATGTCAAGGTTGTGCCTAAGCTGACCAAGCTGACCGTAGACGAGAAGAAATTCACGTTAGCCCCTGGAGCAAGCAAATCGGTCGTCGTAAAGGCTGAATATGATACGGGCGTGACCTCCGTTGTAACTGGAAGCGCGGAATGGACTAGCTCCAAGCCATCTGTAGCCAAGGTAACAGCCGGAAAAATTGAAGCCGTAGGCAAAGGCACGACGTCGATCAAAGGAAAGTTCGGCGGTAAGACCGTAACGATATCAGTAACGGTGAAATAAAGGAATTATATTCACCACTCATCCCAATATCACTCCAAGCTAGAAAGGCACTTCAGCGATGATTCGCTGAAGTGCCTTTTTGCTCATATTCATAAAACGCAGGCAAAAGGCTAACGGTTGATTCTGATTAGAGCATCGAATATAATAGGAGGAACAAATGTTCTAATTTATTCGTTGTCATGGCGTGAGGTTAGAGCAACTAGAAAAGGACAATGATTAGTCAATGAAGAAACGTTATACGAATTTTAAGTTTAGTGCAATTATTGTCATGAGTTTTTTGGCTATGCTGTTGATGTTGTCTGGCTGTACTCTGGAATGGGAATTGGATTATCCGGCGAATTCGGACAGCAAGTCGACGGTGAACTCGGATCGCCTGCGCGTCATTTTTCTCGATGTCGGCCAGGGGGCATCCCAACTGCTGATCAGTCCTTCCGGGAAGACGATGCTGATTGATGCGGGGAATAATGATCGAGAGCAGGCCATGCTCGATTATTTAAAGCAGTACGGCGTCACACGTCTTGACATCATAATCGGGACGCATCCGGATGCGGATCATATCGGCGGATTGGATCGGGTAATCGACCATATCGATGTTGGCGAAATTTATATGCCTAAGATTCAAGCGAATACGAAGACCTTCGAATCTTTGCTTCTTTCGATTAAGAATAAGGGACTCAAGGTCAAGACGGCAAAGGCAGGCCTTGTGCTCGATTGGGATGACGAGATCGAGGTGACGATGGTTGGCCCCGTCAATGTCTCAGACAGCAGGAACAATATGAGCGCTGTAGTTAAAGTGGTCTATGGCAATACGTCATACTTGCTAACCGGCGATGCCGAGCGCGAGAGTGAGAAGGATATGATTGATTCGGGAGCAGATTTGCAAGCAGATGTGCTGTTGATTGGGCATCATGGCTCCAAGTCTTCTTCTACGTTAAGTTTTCTGAAGAAAGCTGCACCGCAATTCGGAGTTATCCAGGTCGGCGACAACAATTATGGACATCCGACTTCGACTGTATTGGATCGGCTTAGCAAGCAGGGAATTGAGGTATACCGCAATGACCTGCATGGAACCGTGGAAATTGCTTCAGATGGACATACATACCGAATCACGACCGAGAGGTGATTGGAATGATGGTAGGAATCATTGAAGGTTTTGAAGGTGAATATTGTATTATTGAAGTGGACGGCAATACGAGGGACGTGCCTCGCAAGCTGGTGAATGCCAGCGTCAAAACCGGCGACGTTGTGGAATGGAACGGGAGCGAGTGGAATACGAATGTCCAGCAGACGAAGGAACGAAGCGACTATATGAAATCTCTGATGGATGACGTATGGGACGATTAATTGATCTATGTTTGGAGGATGAGTTATGAAATTGTCTAAGCCCCAACTTGGGGAGTATCCCGAGCATTTTGAGGAATATATTCGTGAAGTGCCCGAGAGTCAGTTGTTATCCCTATTGGAGCTTCAGCCAGAGGAAGCTATGCTTAAACTGGGGACGCTCTCAGAGGAAGCCGGCAATTATAAGTATGACGAGGGCAAGTGGAGCTTAAAGGAAGTCCTTGGGCATATAAACGATACGGAGCGCGTGATGAGTTATCGGCTGCTGCGGATTGCCAGAGGGGATAAGACGCCGCTTCCGGGCTTTAGCGAGGAGTTGTTTGTTAGTCATGCGAATTTTGATCGCTTGTCGATCATACAGCTTCTGAAAGACTTCTCGACTGTCAGAAACGCTACATTAACCCTCGCCCGACAATTGGACGATGAAGCCTGGCAGCGAACGGGGACTGCGAGCGACGAACTTATTTCCAGTAGAGCGCTGGCATATCTTATTGCCGGTCACGCGAAGCATCATTTTAGGATCATTCGTGAACGCTATTTACATCATTAACATGAACTTTTAATTTCAGTATTTTGAATGGACTAATTAATTGCGGACTGCTCATTGATGAGCAGTCCGCATTATATGTTTGTGGCAGGTTATTCCGATGAAATGATTAGCTGCATAGATCCGCTGAGCACGTAAGGGCCAAAGGAGATGGGAAGAATGAAATGATCTCCTTTGTTCAACGAGTATTGATGATCCGCGATGCTTAATTGCCCCTGGCCCTCTATAACGCTGCAAATCGTGTACTTTGTGCTGGCCTCAAGGTTAGCAGCGCCATCGATTTCCCATTTTTGCACGGTAAAAAATTCATTCGATACAAAGGAAGTAATCGTTATTCCTTCCCGGGCAAAGATATCATAGGTTTCCTGTTTGTACGACTGGGGAACTGTAGTGACATCAATCGCTTTCTCCAGGTGAAGCTCGCGTGTATTTCCGTCTTTGTCCGTACGATCATAATCGTAAACACGATAAGTTGTATCAGAGCTCTGCTGCGTCTCAAGAACGACAATTCCTTTGCCCAGCGCATGAATCGTACCGCTAGGCACATAGAAGAAGTCGCCGGCCTGAACTTTAACCTTGGTCAGAAATTTCCCCCAGTTCCCTTCCTCGATCCACTTTATAAGCTGTTCTTTGGAACTAGCTTCATGGCCGTAAATGATCTCCGCGCCCGGCTCTGCATCAACGATATACCAGCACTCGGTCTTGCCTAATTCGCCGTTCTCATGCTCGCCTGCATACTGATCATCCGGATGAACCTGTACAGATAAATCGTCAGAGGCGTCTAGAATCTTGGTTAGCAATGGAAAAACCGCTGAATTGGATTGGAATAATTCCTGATGAGATGTCCATAGCTCTCCCAGGGGTAAGCCTTTGTATGGTCCTTCCTTGACTACGCTTTGTCCATTAGGATGCGCGGATACCGCCCAGCATTCCCCTGTCTTTGCATTAGGGATTTCATAGCCGAATAGCTCGGCCAGCTTGCTTCCGCCCCAAATGCGCTCTTGAAATACAGGTTCTAGAAAAATTGGTTGTTGATTCATTAGGGTAACTTCCTTTCTTTGCTTTCAATTGTATTTAATATTTCGTATGGATTAGGGCAGCTGCGCCGATCAGACCAGCATCCTGATTCAAAGCAGCGGGCACAATGGGGGTGCTCTGCCCAGATGGGTTCAACGCGCAGTTCTGCACATAGTCCTGTACAGCGCTAAACAACGGTTCGCCTACCTGTGATACACCTCCGCCAATCACTACTTTCTCCGGGTCGAACGTGTTGATCAACGTGACGCAGCCAATGCTGATATAGCGAAATACTTGGTCGACGAGCTTCTTCATGTCGGCACAACCTTCATCTGCCATCTCGAACACCTCTTTGGAGGTGACGTCCCTGCCGAGCAGGCGGGAGGCATTCCTCGCAATAGCTGTGCCGGAGGCGATAAATTCCCAGCAGCCCTGCTGGCCGCATACGCAGTCGCCGGCGGAAGGATCGATAACGAGGTGCCCGACATCTCCGGCATTTCCTGTCGAGCCGGTAATCAGCTTGCCGTGAGAGAATATCCCTGCGCCAATGCCTGTGCTGATCGTAATGAAAATGAAATGGTCGGCGTCTTGGGCCGCACCTTGCCACTTCTCCGCGAGGGCAGCGGCTGTGGCATCGTTCTCAAACGTAATCGGCAGCTCAAAATGCCTCTTCAAGGAATCCATCAGGGGAAAATTATGCCAAGCAGTCATATTTGGAGGCTTTACGATATGACCTGTCTTCGTATTCAAAGGACCGGGTGCTCCGACCCCGATGCCGGCAATCTGAGCTTCATTTAGTTTATACTCCGTAAGCAATTGCTTGGCTGCATCGGCGATGCGGCTTACCATATCATGCGGGTTAATCGATAGGTCTGTAGGCAGAGATGTCTTTGTACATATTGTCCCAAGCGAGTCTACGATCCCGATGGCTGTCTTAGTACCGCCGATATCGATGCCTATCGCGTATTTCACTTCCAAGTCGAATACCTCCTGTATTACATTATTCTTTACTTTACAAACTTGACAATATTGATTTTTGTAAAGTATATTTAGGTCAAGTTTATCATGTTTTGAAAGGATTGAAAAGAATGGCCCGGAGAAAGAAAATATCCATGCAGGATATCGCTGATAAGTTGGAAATTTCTAAAAATGCCGTGTCGCTAGCGCTGACGAATAAGAAGGGGGTTAGCGACGAATTGCGCAGCCGCATTATCCATACTGCAAAGGAAATGGGGTATGGATCGTATGCAATCAGCGAGAGCAGCGATTCTAACATTCTTGTACTCGTTCCAGAACGAATTATGAGTTATCAGGATAACGATCATTTTCAATTTTTTCATGATATGATTTGGGGCTTGGAGAAAAGCATTCGAAGCAAAGGCTTCAATGCCGTTATTGCTCCTATCGATCGCGAATCCGAGCATCGCCTTCAACTGCCGCGCTTGTTTACGGATATTTCATATCGAGGCATTATATTGTTTGGAATTACGCGTCCTGAATATGCACGTCTAGTTTGGGAGCAGGATGTTCGGCTCGTGATGATGGATTCTTATTATCGAGAGCTGCCTTGTCCGGTTGTAGCCTCAGCGAATATGGAAGGAGCATATGAAGCAGTGTCTTATCTCATCGAATGCGGCCATAATGACATTGGATTTATTGGCCCTGTCAATTTAACGACCAGTCATGAGGAGCGCTGGCTAGGCTATTGGAAGGCAATGCAAAGCGGAGGGCTTAAGATTAGAGGGGAACATTGTTTGACCTCATCGGTGGGCTATGATTACACGGTAGAGGAAATATCGTCCTTTCTATCCGGGCTTGAAGAGCGGCCAAGCGCTTTTTTCTGCAGCAATGACCGGATTGCCTATATCTTGGCAGAGCTTCTACAGGAGAAGAACGTTGGGGTTCCTGAGGATGTATCGATTGCGGGATATGATGATCTCCAGTATGACAGCAGCTCGGGGGTGGATATGACGACGATGCGTGTAGAGAAAGAGAGGATGTGTGATGCCGCAGCGACGATGCTTCTATCGCTAACAGAACCGTCCCGGGAAGCCGTCCGCTGGAGTATAGCTTCAACACTGGTCGTTCGCTCATCTGTGCAGAGAAGGGAGAATAAGCCGTAGGGCATAACTGCAGTGCGGCGGTGAGACGGTTGATGGCTGGATGGCGACGGTAGAATAGGTAGATAATCATTAAGCGTCTGGATTACATGGATCACATGAACCCCATCGCATGAGGCATAATAAACGGCCGTCTCTTTAAAGAGACGGCCGCTGTATTTCATACTGTCGTGTATTATTATTTGCTTAGAGCTGCTTCATAACGCTTCTCAACTTCAGACCAGTTGACGACGTTGAAGAATGCTGCGATGTAGTCAGGACGTTTGTTTTGATATTTCAAGTAGTATGCATGCTCCCATACATCCAGACCCAAAATTGGGGTTTTACCCTCCATAATTGGGGAATCCTGATTAGGCAGGCTGTAAACGGACAGTTTGCCGTCTTTGTCTACCGCCAAGAATGCCCAGCCGCTTCCAAAACGAGTTGTAGCTGCTTTTGTAAAGTCTTCTTTGAACTTGTCAAAGCCGCCAAGTTCGTTGTTAATAGCGTCAGCAAGCTTGCCGGACGGCTGTCCGCCGCCGTTTGGCCCAATCGTTTCCCAGAACAGGGAGTGGTTGGCATGGCCGCCGCCGTTATTGCGAACCGCAGTACGGATGCTTTCAGGAACACTGTCCAGGTCAGCGATCAGGTCTTCCAGAGATTTGGATTGAAGCTCAGGAGCAGATTCCAATGCTGCGTTCAGGTTCGTTACGTAAGTATTGTGATGGCGATCATGGTGAATCATCATCGTTTGCTCGTCGATATGTGGCTCGAGCGCGTTATTCGGATAAGGTAGAGCAGGTAATTGGTGTGCCATAATTTAATTCATCCTCTCTATTTGTATGTAATGCCTCTTTTCATTCTCACAATGATTATTATAAATACTTACGAACACTTAGTCAACTTATATGTATGTTAAGTATATTAAATGGGTAGTTAGTATTGACAAACGATAGGACGTTCATCATAATTATTGAACTGTGTAACGATATCGTATATTTGGGGTGAATACCGTGGGCTTGGGGATCGTTGTAGTAGAAGTATGCGATAGCAATTTGCTCAGCTCGCTAGAGCTGGAACAGCTAGAAGAGGAATATCCCGAGATAGCGGTTCTTCGCTTGGATTGTCTTAATTTATGCGGGCTGTGCAAGCTAAGGCCCTATGCTATGGTCAATGGCAAGCGGGTATTCGCCAAGACGGTCGAAGAATGCGTGCAGCTTATTAAGCAGACTATTGAGGAGGAACTCAGGGCCTTTGACAATATAGATGGTTTAGATGATATAGATATATAGAGTAGTTTCCCTATAATTAATAACTCCTTAATAGCTCAACTTTCGCAGCTTGAAATCTGCAAATAAGCCTTAATGTGACTGGACAGAGCTGGGATCTGTTGATGGAATTGACAATGTAAGCATATCGGGTGCTGCGAAAGCGCTCGTTCAGCGTCCTGATCCAAGTGGAAAGGAACTTAATCGATCGGTCTACGTTCGCTGTATTAACGAGTGGGGCATCATTGCCCAACAAAATTTCGTCAAGCCGTTTATCTCCTTACCTTAAAAAACGTTACACCTAGGTTAAGTCTTTTTTAAATCAACGATACACCTAAGTTCAATTTTTTCGCTGCGAAAGTTGACTTATTAACCTAAGCGAGCAAAAGAAAACCTTCAGCGCTAAAATTGACGGCTCCGAAGGTTTTTGTTATTAACGAAATATGAATTTCAGATATTTACTTATTTACGATTGGAAATAATATAAATGCATCTTTCTCCGTCCTGGGCCAGGCACTCCGTACGCTTGACCTCTGTGTCCAGCAATGATTTGAATAGGCTTAATTCGCATTCACAAGCGTGATTATAACGGTTAGCGATCTGAGAAATCGGGCAGTTATGCTCCTTCAGAACGTAATCTCCGTCTTCATTTTGCTCGCATTCAGTCATATAGCCGTTCTCGTTTTGAATCTGAGCGAGCATTTTTACTTTTTCGGCAAAAGGAATTCCTTCCATGCTGCTCTCATATTGCAATTTAAGCTTATCACGACGTTTTTCAAAGAGCAGCTTGATCGTTTCTTCGCCGCCCTCATTTTCCAGTTCTCCCAGCAGGTCGAGGGTCAAGGAATGGTAGTTTTTTGGGAAAAGGCCTTCAGCCAGTTCAGTAAGTCCAAATACCGATGTAGGCCTGCCCAGCGTCTGGCGGATCATTTTGGACTCAATCAGCCCGTCGCGCTCCATTGTGCCAAGATGGCGCCTAACCGCCATTTCTGTGATTTGCAATTCGGACGTAATTTCTTTGGCGCTGAGAGGGCCGGATATTTTCAGCATATGCAGAATCCGTTCTCTCGTCGGCAGCTCATTAATTTGGTTCATAATGACACTCCTTGCTAGAATGACATTAGCCGTTGTTTACAGCTAGCACCGCTTCCCGGCATTTGCTGCTGCAGAATCCGTGATGCTCTTCCTCGCAGGCTTCGCAGCAAACGTGCTGGAGATTGCAGACAGGGCAGTTGATATAGCGATCATTCGTTTCGCCGCAATGGTAGCAGCTGGCGATGACTATATCCTCTTCCGTCCGATTGATCGGCACGGAAATCCGTTCGTCAAATACGTAGCATTTGCCATCGAACAGATGACCCTTCACTTCGGGATCTTGGCCATAAGTGACGATTCCGCCTTCCAATTGAGCCACGTCTTTAAAGCCTTCATGCAGCAGGAAGCCGGTTAATTTCTCGCAGCGGATTCCCCCTGTACAATAAGTCAAAATTTTCTTATCCTTATATTGACTTAGGTTTTCGCGTATCCAGTCTGGGAACTCACGGAAGGATTCCACCTCTGGACGAATAGCGCCGCGAAAATGGCCGATATCGTATTCATAGTCGTTGCGGCCGTCAATGATGATGACATCTTCCTGCTCTAGCTGCTCGTGGAATTCGACCGGCGACAGCCGTTTTCCGCTAATTTTATTCGGATCAAGCTCATGCTCATAGCGGAAAGTGACCAGCTCATTCTTGTGGCGAACGAACATTTTTTTAAAGGCATGGCCCTCAATTTCATCGATTTTGAATACGATGTCGTGAAATAGAGGATTGGCCCGCAGATCGTTCATGTATTTCTCCGTTTGCTCTATTGTCCCGGATACGGTTCCATTGATTCCTTCGGAAGCGATAAGGATGCGCCCTTTGAGTCCGAGATCTTTGCAATATTGCAAATGCTCTGCGGTAAACGATTCTGGAGATTCGATGTGTACAAATTTATAATATAGTAACACGCGGTATGCGGGTTTGCTCATTTTAATCACCTATCTATATTGGATTCTTCTGAATTGTAGTGAATTTTAACAACTTAGTCAATATTAAAGTATAGTAAGTATAGTAACGAAAATCTACAGGATAATTTAAGGAGACATATTTATGCAGCGAACAGTTGGCTTTATTTATGCACATCCAGATGATGAAACCTTCGGCTGCTCTTTTCTGATTCGGCAAATTTCGGACGAGGGAGCAGCAGCAGTGCTGTTGACGGCGACACAGGGAGAGGCAGGGAAGAGCGGCAGGCTCGGATCGATGACTCCGGAACAGCTAGCCGCGATCAGGGAACAAGAATTGCAGCGGGCAGGGGAGATTTTGGGCATTGCTGAGATCGAGCACTTAAGAATGGGCGACGGCAAATTGCGAGAAATGAAACAGGAGGTGCTCGTCGACCATATTGTCGCATTTCTCAACAAGCATCAGGCCGAGGTGGTTGTTACTTTTCCTGCAGACGGGATCTCAGGCCATCCGGATCATATTGCCATTCATCATGCGGTAAATAAGGCGGTTTTCAGCGGGGCCTGCCGCTTCGTTCAGAAGCTCTATTACAACTTGATGGGGCTGCCGGATGCCAAAGCGGCGGGAGCTGCAGTGCTGGAGCTAAAAGGAGAGGGGCAGCAGGAAGTTAAGGCGAAGGCATTGGCTGCTCATGATTCCCAGATTTTATCGATCGAGCGGGTATTCGGCAAGCTGGATGACGGCCCGCCTTGGCATTTCGCGCCGGAATTGTTCCAGCTCGTGTGGGAACGGGGAAGCTTCCATCCGGCAAAGCAAGAGCATTCCATCTTTGATGATTTGGCATAGGAACATTACCTTCGATTAAAAGCGTCAGAAAAAAGGCTGCTCCTCAAAGGGAGGAACAGCCTTCTTTGCTATGGATTGTGGCGATTCAACTTGTGCTTATGCGCTGTGGTTTACTTTTAGTTGCGGCTTGCCAGCAGGCGTCTCTGTCTTAATTACCGCTTTTCTTTTGTTAAACAGTCCGCGAAGGTAAGGGAGCACATAGTAGTCAAGTCCGATTTTTCCTGCGTTAGCTGCTGCTGCGATAATCAGGACTTCCAGCAGGAGCATTTGAGCGTTTGTGCTTACTGTACCCGAGAAGAGGAACGCAGCGTTCATAACTAGACCCATCAGTGCTGCAAAAGTGGTGAAGGTACCTAGGATCAAACCGATTCCGACTAGAAATTCCCCGTAAGGAACGAGAATATTAAAGACGTCTACGCCTGGGAGTGCAACATTTTCTAGGAATACGCCCCACCAGCCTTGCACTGTGGGATTCTCACCAGTACTCTTGGCGATGGCTCCAGTAAGGTAGCCCCCAGCATCAAAACCGCCTGTAATTTTGCCCCACCCTGCTTTCATCCATGCTACACCGAGATAAATCCGAATAACTGTCAGGAACCACATTGCAAATTTATTTGTTCTTAGGAAATTGTTAAACATAATTACCACTCCTTGTTCTGATGTCGATTTTTGATGTTTTGTTTGTTTTTAGGGATGATCATCTTTGATGTCTTTAGTATAAGTGATATTTTTCACAATGCATGTGATTTAAATCACAATTATTAAATTTTTAATAAATAAGTTTTTATATATTATCGAAAAGTAGCGGAGAAGCTGATCCTTCTCCGCTTTGACTTTAGATTTTGGCGAGATATCCATCCTCATGAGTACTAACAACAGAGGCGCCGATGACAAATTAGTGAATGACTTTTTTCAACTGGAGATCTGGCGTCACTTTATGGGTTAACAGCTCGGATACTGTCACGAAGGAATAGCCCTGCTTTTTGAGCTCCGGCAAAATCTGTTTCAACGCCTCGATCGTTTGCGTACTATTAGCTACAAAATCATGCATGAGGACAATGTCGCCGCTGCGTGTACCCGTGAGTACTCTTTTGACGATTTTGTCCACGCCCGGAGCTTTCCAGTCTTTCGTATCCTGATGCCAAGACCAGAGAATGAACTTTAAATCGTTCTGCTTGGAAACGTTAATGAGCGCTTCATTATAAAATCCGCCCGGGGGACGAAAGAGCACGGATTTATAGCCGGTTGCCTGGAAAATAGCCTGCTGGGTTTTACTAAGTTCGTTTTGCATATTACCTTTGCTCATGCCTCGAAACAAAGGATGACGATAGGAGTGGTTGCCGACCTCATGTCCGCGGGCCAACTGCATTTGGACAATTTCAGGGTATCTCTCGACCCGTTCCCCCACAACAAAAAAGGTAGCTTTAGCATTATATTGATCAAGTACGTCTAAAATTTGCGCCGTCTGGCGATGATCCGGTCCGTCATCAAACGTGAGAGCAATGCATTTATCCTCGGTTGGAACCTCCCAAACGATATCCCCGCGCTCCTCATAATAAGCTCTATCCTTGAGATGGAATGTCGGGTGAGCGGACGTAAGGTGAGGGTTCAAGGAAAAGGCTATTGTGAACATCAGAATCAGCAATCGTGTGTATTTAGACATCTAAACGCAATCCTCCATTACGCGGTTTGTTAGCAAACGTCTAGTTATTTTGCTGCAATGCCAAGATTTTATCCCTGTTTTGGCACAACTACATATACAAGCAGGCTTGTTGGAAGGAGATGTCGAATAAGATGGTTGTGGGGAGGTGATGAGGATGAAGAGGAACAGTGTAAAAACATTCTTCAACACAAATATTGGTGATCTTGAAAAGGAGATCAATGACTGGCTGTACGAGAACAGAAGATTTACCGTCCAGTCTATACAGTATTCCGCCGAAGGAAACCACTTCAGCGCCCTTGTATGGTATTTAGTGTAATCATTCTTCCTCGTATAAACGAACCAAAAAAACCTTTGAAGCCAACGGCTTCAAGGGTTTATGGTGTTGGGCTCCGCCACAGCTGACCCGATCCCCTCTAAAGAGCAGCTACAAAGAATAGTTCTTAAGCTTGTTTCTCGCCTCAACCTGCTTAAATAAACAATACTTGATTATATCCGAGCGGATCGATTCCTTCATGTGAACAAATTCAAGCGAGATTTTATAGTTGTTGTCCGGCAGCTTGGCACAGTTTACGATTTTTCCATGAAATTCGATTATATTTTGGGAGTTGTTTGTTTCAAGATGCATGATGCCGGCTATGAGCATCTCTGTCTCAACTGCAAAATCGCAGAGGAAAGACAGTCCTCCCCCGCTGATATCCTTTGTCGTCACCTTAATAAATTCATCTTCCTCAGAGCGCTCTATGGATTTGAGGTTTAAATTTAATTCCACCTCGACAGGAACGCGGAAGAAACGCCTTCTTTGGGCCTTTTTTATACGGTCAACAGAGGGAGTTTGGAATGATAGCTGATTGCGCTGTAAATAAATTTGGGTATCGAAAGAGTATAGCACTCGCTCTTCATTATGAAAATATACAGTTACAGACATCTGACTTGTCACAGACAAATATCGGTTCATTCGATTGATTGGCTTTTGTATGTAAATGCGGTTGTGATCTTGATGGATAATTTGTGTTTTATACATGACTCCTTCAAAGGTTTGAAGCTCAAGTAGTTGGCCTTTCCAAAATTCGACCATAGCCGATCCTTCCATGATTTATCTCCTTTCGCCAGTATTGCGCTTATTCGATTACAACAAATTCAACTCTACAATACCTATACATTACAAGCGATCCCGGGGCTGTCAAGTTTTTGTAGAGCCCATTCTTTTAAAATATTGGGTAAGGGGGGGAATCAATGAACATAGAAGGCAGTTATAATTTCTATATTGTGGCACTTTCAGTAATCATTGCAGTATTGGCATCGTACTCGGCTCTAAGCATAGCGACAAAGATTTCTCTCGCGAACGGAAAAACCCGGTTCTTCTGGCTGCTGGCGGGCTCCTTAGTCATGGGCAACGGCATTTGGTCGATGCATTTTGTTGGGATGCTGGCTTATCATACGCATATGACTGTTCATTACGATATCTGGCTTACGCTAGGTTCGCTGTTAGCAAGTGTAATCGCTTCATTTATAGCATTTTATATTACCATGCCCCGTAATATTAATTGGTATAAAATCGCTGGAGGCGGCTTCATCATGGGAAGCGGAATCGTTACGATGCATTATATGGGGATGGAAGCCATGATCATGCCCATCGATATATATTATGATCAAACTCTGCTGGTGCTGTCAGTTATTATTGCCTTATTCGCATCTTATGCGGCATTAATGCTTTTCTTGCGTTTTCGAAGCGGATCATCGACAAGCTGGGCTAAGTGGCTGTCGGCAGCCATTATGGGCATCGCCATTTGCGGGATGCATTATACGGGAATGGAAGCCGTCAAGCTCCAGCATCCAGCGACGGCCGAAGCAGCGGCACAAACGTCAACGGGACTAGACCTGTTTTTGCTGTTCGGCGTTACGCTTGTCATCTTTATCATTCTGCTCGTATCCTGGGGAGCATTGTTCTTTGATCGGCACGTACTGGAGAAACTAGCCTATCTCGACTCGATTACCGGACTGCCCAACCGCAACGAAATGAATCGCTTCTTCGATTCGCATGTAGGCACCGAAAAGATCGGAGTTCTATTTCTAGATTTGGATCAATTCAAAGCGATAAATGATACGCTCGGCCATAACATAGGGGACTTGCTCATTCAAGAGGTCGGCATCCGTCTTCGTCAATTCATTCGCGAGGATCAGCAGGCATTCCGCATCGGTGGCGATGAGTTTCTATTTATTATCAAGTATTGCAATGTGGCGCGCGCGGAACAACTGGCCCACAAAATTCTGCAGAGCATTAAGCAAGTATACTATATTGAAGGCAATGAATTATACGTCACAGGCAGCATCGGCATTAGCATCGGCTCGATTCAGGATTCCAACCGCTCCGTACTGCTCAAGACAGCGGATACAGCGATGTATAGGGCAAAAGGGCTAGGGAAGAACCAGTTCTGCTTCTACAGTGAAGAGATGGGCCTTCAATTAGTGCGCAGAATGGAGCTTGAGAAAGATCTTCAGCTTGCCTTGGAAAATAATCAGTTTTTCATTATGTATCAGCCTAAATGGAACGTAAGAACCAACAGTCTGGTCGGATTCGAAGCGCTTATCCGCTGGCAGCATCCTCGGCTTGGACTGGTTGCACCTGGGGAGTTCATCCAAATCGCTGAAGGAACGGGTCTCATCGTACCCATGACTAGATGGGCGCTGGAGGAGGCCTGCCGCCAATGCAAAGTATGGCAGTCTAAGGGACTGCATCAACCGGTTTCCGTTAATTTATCGGTTCGCTTGTTTCAAACCGACAGCTTGCTAGAACTCGTGCAAAACGTGTTGGACAAGGTTGAACTAGCTCCTCATCTGCTCGAACTGGAAATTACCGAATCGATGGTTCTATACGATATTAACGATATCATTCGTCAGCTCCAAAGCATTCGCAAGCTTGGCGTGCGTGTATCCATGGATGACTTCGGAACAGGATATTCTTCGATTGGACTGCTTGACCGGATTCCCATCGACGCATTGAAGCTGGATCGTTTATTTACAAACGATTTAGAGAATCCGAGCAAACGGGCAATCATTAACGCGATCATTATGATGGCTGACAATCTTCAGCTTGATGTCATCGCTGAAGGCGTCGAAAACCAAGAGCATATTGAATTTTTGGCTCAGCTGGGCTGCCATGTGATGCAAGGATATTATTACGGCAAGCCGATGAGAGAAACTGATATTGACGAATGGGTCAGAACTAATGAACACAATATGAGTGTAGTCTGACTGCCGGGAAATTGCAAAATCTGAACCGTTTTTTGGCAGCCCCCTTAAAATCAGCGACATGCTAGGATCATTCTTCATGCTCCAGCTTCCAATTGTCGTACCAGTCTGTAATATATGTACTTGGCTGTTCATTGAATTCTTCAAGTAAAATAGCAACAAGCAGGCGATACTGCCGGTGAACAGCCAAAGAATTTTTATTCGAAGCGAAAATTTTCATCAGCGCAAAATGAGCTTCTTCCGCTATAGGGTGCTGATGGCAAATCTCCAGGTATTTCTCCACGGCCTTCGATTGCTGATGGTTTGACATATACCATTCCGCCATTCGAAATGAGGTGCGGAGCCATAGCATTTTCAACCTCTGTCGTTCACTCTCTGCCCACCAGTAATCGTATTCCTTCAAATAGTCATCTTTAAATAATTTCATCATATCCACATAATCAGTAATCGTTCTGCTCGTCAAAGGCAGGCTGGACACAATAAAATTCTCCCATTCTTCGACATCCAGCAGCACATTATTTAAATTTAAAACATATCCGTCCACCGAGTTCGTGAGTGAAAAATAGTCCTCGAATTGCTCCAATGTTTTTCGAATGTGGTAAATGACCGTATACAATAAGGAATAGGCTCTGTTTGGTTCATATTCAGGCCAAAGTAATTCAATTAAAGTCGATTTGCGAATGAATTGTCCCCGGCATTGCAGCATGTACAAGAACAATTCCTGAGCTCGGGTCGTCCGCCAACGCAGCGGCGGCACTTGCTTCTCTTTAAGAATCATCTGAAAATGGCCTAGCATTTTTATTTGCAGCGATTGGTTTTGCTGAGCAAGCCGATCTAAATCAAACGCAGTATGTGAATGATCGATCCGCTGGATCGTATTCATCAATCTTTCCAATTTGACGGGCTTTAATAAATAATCCAAAGCGTTAAGCTCAAAGGCTCGTACGGCATATGCTTCGTAACCAGTTACAAACACGATTTTTAAATGAGGTTTAACCTGTAAAATTTCTTCGGCCAATTGAATTCCGTCCGTTTCGGGGAGTTGGATATCCAGAAAAACCAGATCGATCGATTGATTAAGTATCTCTTTCTTTCCTAAAGCCGGATCGGAAAACTTCCCCACAATTTCAATTTCAGGAATTTGCATTAACTGGTGTTCTAGGTAGTCCAGTGCAATAACTTCATCATCCAGAAGAATAACTTTCATCGCGCTCTCCCTACATATGTAATAACATCTGTATCAAACTAACAATTCCAATAAAATACTATAGACTATTAATCTATACAATCTCTGAACAATTTGTTTTTATATTGAAAAAAGTCAAGGAAGAGTTAGGGGGATTTTCGTTACATAGTAGCTAAATCTTATCGTAAAATCAGCGGCTTAGCTATCGAAAATTATACTTTGGAGATGCAAAGAACCCTCGAAGCTTAGGCTTCAAGGGTTCTTTCATTATGATCTGTAGTGGGCTCGAACCACTGACCCCCACCCTGTCAAGATGGTGCTCTCCCAGCTGAGCTAACAGATCAGGTATAAATAGTGAAGACAAGAAATATCATAACAGGATTAGCTGATCCTGTCAAACCTTTTTTACGTATAAAGGTTGGAATGCCGGACGACAATGTTGACAAGCGATTATATGATGCAGTAAAAAGCAGAAAGGATGAAAAATGTGCTGGATAAAAAGCAAGCGGCACCTATAAGGAAGCCCGAGCTATGGAACGTGAAAAAGGCTGCAGCTATCGGTGGAATTAGCCTTATGCTGCTAGTCAGCGGCTGTGGATTACAGCCTAATGAAGAGACAATGCATAGGCAGCAGCAGTTCCCTTCATGGCTCGGTCAATCCGTGCGCGACAAGGTTTATGGAAAATCTGTGCGGGAGCATGTATACTCGAAGGAAGTAATCACACCGCCGTAGTCGGGCTTAATCATCTTCCCATTTGCGGGAGTAGCCTTTTTTTGTCGTGTAGAACATGGCGAATATTAATACAGCGGATATTAAAACAGCAGCTGCAATCGTAAGTCCAGCCGTCATGATGGAATATCTCCTTTCTCAAGGTGGATCGTCTTTTTTTTGAAATAATTATAACTATACACGAAAAGCTTTTTTTTGTATAATGATGCAGTTTGCAGAGTAATGAAGCAACATGGGGAGGGGTATGAATGGCTGCTGTTATTATTTCCGTAAACTCGGAACAGCAATTAAAGAAATGTTTGGATATTCGCACGGAAGTATTTGTGGAAGAGCAAAAGGTGCCGATCGATCTGGAGATCGACGAATATGATGTGATTAGTCCGGATGCCACGCATGTGCTGGTTGAACTGGAGGGCATGGCAGCAGCGACAGGGAGAATTACGTACTATAAGGATAACAGTGCCAAAATGCAGCGGATCGCCGTTCGCAAATCATTCCGTTCGCAAGGTCTAGGCAGAATACTGCTCCTTGCTATGGAAGAGCGGGCAAGAGAGTTGGGTCTTACGAAGTCCGTACTGGATGCACAATGCCAGGCAGAGGCCTTTTATGCCAAGCTCGGATATGAAACTATATCTACGGAGCCGTTTTATGACGCAGGCATCCTGCATGTTCGCATGGAAAAACCGCTATAGAGGCCAGCCTAATAGAAACATGCGGCTCGGGCCAGACTATAAGCATCCCTACAGGGAATCCCACAGGATGAAGGAGATGTGAAATAGGATGGCAGTCGATAGCAGAGAGACGTTTATCGCGGTTCAAAGGAACGGAGACGGCAATTTAACCCGATTTAAAACTTCTAGCGGGCGTATTTTAAATTACGAGGATGCATTGCAAGAAGTGAATGCGGGTGCCATTGCGGGTGTGAACATTTTTAAAGGAAGAGACGGCGAAATGTATATCCGCGGTGATGCGGATGGGGATCCGTCAAACAATTTAGACGCGCTGCCTACATTCGAATAGAAGACGCAAAGAAGCAGCCCTGGGGAAGGAATCTCCTTGGCTGCTTTGTCATATTGCAAGGCCGCATGCCCTTATACCTCATATACTTCATGCTGGCGAAGAAACTCCATCTCCATCGTCTGGCCGGTAAAGGCCTCCATTTCGTCGCCGTAGTGCATGAGTGAAATTAATCCGCGAATATCTGCAGGAAGGGACAGCAGCTCCGCCAGGGTAGTATGAACCTGACCTGGGCCTGTCAACTGCACCTCATGCAAAATTTTACGGCAGCCGCGCCGGTAAACAAGCTCTTTGAGCAGTTCGGGCTGAAAGATCATATCCGCACTATAGAAAATTTCGTCGTTCAAGTATAAAGAGTAGCTGTTTTTCCCAGGAATATGAGGTGTGCGAATTGTTTCTAGAGAGAGGCCGGGAGCGAGCTCCGTGACCTGTCCTTCGCGAAGCAGGTGAACGTAAAAAGCATCCTCCAGCGATTCTATGCCGTCTTGGCCTAATCCACCCTTCAGGGTGTTCTCCCATAGCGGCTCAGCCAGCAGCTCGGGAACGTAGAGCACGGGTTTGCGTCCATGCCCGTATTTCATGCGGAAGGCGTATTCCTCCAGCCCGCCGACATGATCCCCGTGAATATGGGTGATCAGAACGGCGTCGATGGCTTCCATCGGCTTGTCTATCTGGTGAAGCGCAAGCGGAGCTGTTATTCCGCAGTCAATCAGCAGCGTAAAATCATCCGCGTACAGCAGTCCGTTATTGTTAAAGTATTGCTTGGCAAAAGCGCCGCCCGTACCAAGCATTTGTAGGCGCAGCGACAAACGAATTCCCTCCTAAGCGTTCTTTGACATTCCTTTCTAATTTACACGATTTTCCTAATGAGCGAAAGCGTCTCTTCCATTCTCGTAAAAAATAAGAGTGATTTGCAGCAAACACCGCAACTTGAGCAACTAGCGGGAGTATACATTAACATCAACATGAATCAATTGGAGGGCTATTGATGAATTTGAAATGGAGAAGAGTAATGGTACTGGTATTGGCATTCTCCCTTACGGGTGGATCCATGCTGTTCGCAGATTCGGCAACACAGAAAGTAAAGCTTTACATGGATGGCCGCGAAGTGGAAGATGGCGGCTACGTGATTGATGGCAAAACGTACGTCCCGGTCAGAGAGCTGGAGGGACTGGTTGAATATGATGAAGCAACGAAGAAGGTAAACTACTATAAACCTAACGTGCATATTTTCTTGTTCAAAGGCAAGGGGGAGGTTTTCTCGGACATCGAGAAGGCAGGCAAGCTGAAATTTAGCGTTTTCTCGCAAATCGACAATCTTAGAACGGAAATATCCGCGGTCAGAGTAGCGATCACGGCGCCGGACGGCACATCCAAAACGATCCAGACCAAGGACGTAAAAGATACGGGCAGCAACTTTTATTTCGTCACGGACGATTACACGTATGATTTCAAAACTGCGGGTAAATATACGCTGGGCTTCTATATGAAGCCGGCGACAGGCGGCTCCGACTTCGTGCTAGTGTCTGAGAAAAGCATCAACGTGCTTAAATAATAATATTGCCGCTTGAATGCCTCATTATCGAATTGACCTGCCCTGTGTAAAAATGATACGATACGAGAGGAAACTGACAGGTTCATCCAACAAATAACTACAAAACATTTAAAGTGAGGTATTTCAATGAGCGATCACAAGCATGAACACGGCGAAGCGTGCGGCTGTGGACACGACCACGATCATGACCATGAGCACGAGGAGTTTGTGCTCACGCTGACGGACGAAGAAGGCAATGACGTGGAAATGGTTCTAGTCGAAACGTTCGATGTAGCGGAGAAAGTATATGCGCTGTTGCTTGAGCGGAACAATCCGGAAGCGGACGGCATCATCCTTCGTCTGGAAGAAGAGAATGAGGAAATGGTTCTCTACAACATTGAAGACGAGGACGAGTGGCGTCAAGTGGAGGCGGCATACAACGAGCTGGTCTCCGGTCAAGATGAAGTGTAGAATGCTTGTCTATAGATCTATGGACTGAATTGAAAAGAAGCTCCCCGGGTTCGGGGAGCTTCTTTTGAATATGAGTGATTTCTCCGTTAGAAGATAGGGTCGGCCTCAACAATGACCTTGACCTGATTAATGTATCGATCCTCCGGCCCCTTCACGGGCAGTCCTACTTCCACATGATCGACAATATAATCAATATTATCTTGCGAGATGACTTCTCCAGGAAGGAGAATCGGAATGCCTGGCGGATACACGTAAATGAATTCGGCAATGATTCGGCCTGCGGATTCTTTAAAAGGCACAACCTCGGTATCGGCATAAAAGGCGTCGCGCGGAATGAGCGAGAGCTGCGGGATTTCCGGAATTTTTACGATTAGCTCATTGGCATTATTTTCTTTATAATACGATTCAGACAATTCACGCAATGCCGTTAGGAGAGTTTCAATCGTTTCTTCCGTATCTCCCGGGGTGATGAAGCAGAGAATGTTATACATGTCGCTGAGCTCTACCTCGATGTTGTAATGCTCTCTAAGCCAGTTCTCCGTCTCATAACCGGTGATCCCAAGATGGCGGACGTGAATCGTAAGCTTGGTCGGGTCATAATCATAGGTGGCTTCGCTGCCGAGAATTTCACGGCCGAAGCAGTACAAGCCTTTAATATTATTGATTTCACTGCGCATATAATGCGCCATGTCCAGTGTGCTTTGCACCATTTCACGGCCATGAAGCGCTAGATTTCTTCTTGCTGTGTCCAAGGAAGCGAGCAGTAGATACGAGGTTGACGTCGTCGTCAGCATGCTGATGATGGTTTGAACGCGCTGTGGATTTACATATCCGTTCTTTACGTTCAGATTAAGCACGGAGCTTTGCGTCATTGAGCCGCCCAGCTTATGTACGCTTGTTGCGGCCATGTCGGCACCGGCTTCCATTGCTGACATCGGAAGCTCCTCGTGAAAATGAATATGCACGCCGTGTGCTTCATCAACGAGCACAGGTACGCCAAAGCTATGCGCCAAGTCCACGATCTCCTTCAGATCGGCACATACGCCAAAGTAGGTAGGATTAATGACCAGCACTGCCTTGGCATCCGGGTGACGCTGGAGGGCTCTTCTCACGGAAGAAGTCGTAATTCCATGATCGATCCCCAGGTTCTCATCCTGAGCAGGAGAGACGAAGATCGGCTTGGCACCCGCGAAAATAACGGCAGACATGACGGACTTGTGTACATTTCTCGGTACGATGATTTTATCGCCGGGAGAACAAATGGACAGGATCATCGTCATGATGGCGCCGCTTGTTCCTTGGACAGAGAAATAAGTATAGTCGGCGCCGAACGCGTCCGCTGCCAGCTTCTGAGCTTCTTCGATGATGCCTGACGGCTGATGCAAATCATCGAGCGGAGCAATGTTGATCAAATCGATCGATAGGGCGTTATCACCTATGAATTCTCGAAATTCTTTATCGGAGCCAAGCCCTTTTTTATGCCCGGGAATATGAAATTGAACAGGATTGCCGGCCGCGTGCTTCTTAAGCGCGGTAAACAGCGGTGTGACTTGATGATCCATGAAGGCCATCCCTGCCTTTCTATGCAATATTTTTAAACAAAATTGAGTATAGCAAAAAGAGAGTGGAATGCAAGTAAAGATTGAGTGCAAAACAAGATAAAATCACGCCAGGGAGTGTAAGTTACCGCATCAAGAGGTTAAACTAGAAACAACCTTGCGATTTTAAAGAGAAGAAAAGGGAGAACGACTGTGGAAATAACGACCAAACTCGTAAGCAAGAAACTGCTAACTCCGACTTTTATTTGCCTGTGGATCATCATGTTCCTGGTGGAGTTCGTTAAGGGAGCTTTAATTGTATCGATATTGCCCGTGTATATGGGCGACGTGCTGAAATTGAGCGCGTTTGCGATCGGTTTATCCTTCTCACTGCAATATATTGGCGATAACGTATTTCGCAGCCCCGCTGGCTGGTTTATTGAACGGGTCGGTTTTCGGCTGACGATGATGATGGGGCTTCTGCTGACCTTTGTTGCCGTATTCATTATTGCGATGGCGGATAAAATGGGGATGATTGTGCTCGGCTGCGCGTTGATTGGAGTGGGCACCGCGCCGTTATGGCCGTGCGTTCTTATGGGCATATCCGCCGTCACGCGTGAGAATAACAATTTCGGTACGGCGATGGGCGTTATTCAAATCTCAAGCTTGGGCGGAACGGGATCCGGCCCTGTAATCATCAATTTTTTCGTCGATGGCTCTTACCAGCCTGTCTTTTGGTTTCTGCTCGCTCTAATGGGTGTCGTCGTCATCGTCTCTCTGTTCCTGCCCGGCAAAACGAAGCAAAAGATAGATCCGGCGGCGCTGGCCTCAGAAGATTCCTCCATATGGGAGGGCGGATTTCGCGGGGTATTGAACAATGTGCGGCAATCGATCCGGCATATCAAGGAGAATTTACATGTCAGCCGGCTATTATTTCCGGCCCTCTTTCTACAAACCTTTGCGATAGGCTTGCTCACTCCTGTCATCACATTATTTGTCCGCACGGAGCTTGATTTATCTCCCGAGGCCTTCAGTGCCTTGCTTGTGACTGGAGGAGGCATCACCGTTATCGGGTTGATCCCGATTGGCAGGCTGGTGGATCGTTATGGAACGAAATGGTTCCTGCATATCGGCTTCTCGCTGGCTGCCGTGGCAATCGGTCTGTTTGCCATGACGCGCTCCATTCCGTTGGTATGGCTGCTCGTCATATTCATCGGGATCAGCTATGCCTGCATTTTGCCTACGTGGGATACGATGATATCCCATATGCTGCCCGAAGGAGAGAAAGGAACCGTTTGGGGCTTGTTCCTGACGGTTCAGGGGTCGGGCATGGTCGTTGGGCCGATCGTCTCAGGAAAACTGTGGGATATGCTGGGCCCTTCCGCGCCGTTTATGGCCAGCGCCATCGTGATGGCTGTCCTGTTCTTTGTTCACGTTATTATGTCGCGGCAAAAAAGCAGCCTCACCCGGGTTTGATAACCGGGAAGGCTGCTTTTTGCCTAGAAGGAGCCCTTGTATAAAGGCAACAGTGTTTCAAAGGTCTGTTCGATCGTTCCGGTCAAGCCGGCGCCGTCTTGAAGAAGGGGATGATCCCGATCGAGGCGCAATCCGCATAGCAGCTCGGATTTTTTTACAGTCTTGAGCTTGTCGGCCATTTGCAGCAGGGCATTCTTATCCATATCGCGGTGAAGTGAACCCTCGGGCTTCATATGATCGGTTGACCAATAAAAGTCGGAAGGTATGAGCTTTTGTACTTGGGCAGTATGCTTCTCTAAGTATTTAGCGATAGCTTCTTTATTCGGGCTTTCATAAATGACCGCAAAAATAACGAATAGATGGGTAGAGAACATCCCTACCTGAAAATGGGGCAGCGCTTTATACCCGCGTTTGCTGCTGCTCCAGGCAATCCATGTATCATTAGGCGGATTGATTGTCCTCCTCGCGTGCCTGGCTACATGAGGGAACATTTCCTCGCCGCATAAGGCGGATAAATAAGGAGCAATTTCCCCGCCAAGCGCTTCGAGCTTAGGCCGTATGTTGGCAATGATCGCCTTCATCCGGGGTTCCAGTCCAGGGATGTTCAAGCTATCGAAATCTGGGCTCGTGAAGCCGGTAAATGCCATGATGGTAACCTCCAGCATAATTCATATTAAGTGGCCAGCTTGTACTCAAGCGGTTCTTCGCCAGTATATCATTTTTTGATTAAAATAAGCATTTTTATGATTATTTGCGTCACTATAGGCTCAGAATGGGTAAAAATAATCAATATTCCAAGTTACCTCTACATAAGATGAAGTATAAGATAAGGTAAGGAGGGAGTGCCGTGAATAAAAGTTATGAAGTAGAGTATTGCAATCTGGAACTCCGTTTCGACCGTCGGCACATTCAGCAATTGATTCGCGATCTGATTCAAGACGGCTATTCACTTTATTGGAGCGAGAACGAATCTATTTTCATTATTTCCGTTCGTACAGGACGCAAATTGACCAAGCTGCGTTTTCAGCGTCTAGCTAAAGGATACAAGCTCGCAGGCGATTATGTGATTAAGGATGCCAAGCTGGCGGAATGGCTTGAGAAGCTGATCGGGGATCTACGCGGCCATGCCGTTGTTAAGCGCTTTAAAGATCGGCAAATTCTTATCGAAAGCATCTTGTTTGGCGAGGTTATCCGTTTAGTGGAAATTACGGGCGTAGAGCATAAGGTTATTTTTCAAAAGGGGCCGATCTTGGACATGGCGCGGATTGCGGAGCTGCTAGCGTCCCAGTCGGCGGAGCATCAAATGGAAAGCTTGCAGAAGGAACTGGATGAGGAGCTGGATCATTTGTACGACGCAATGCAGTCCGGCGACGAGCAGATGATCGAGAACTGCAAGGAGAAGCTGCGCAGGCTGCGTATCCAACTAATTCAACTGGAGTGGTAAGAGAGACAATGAGGATAATAAACGAGGATTGAAGCGGCTCTTCGAATTATTGGAGGAGCCGTTTTTAATAATGAGAGCATGATGAGAGTTAGATGAAGGGGTTCACTTCTGTACTTCAAAGAGTTAAAATGATATTATTGAAAAAAATATAGATTGCAAAGGATGGAGACCATGTCGAAACAACAAATTGGCGTTATCGGCCTTGCCGTTATGGGCAAGAACCTCGCCCTGAATATTGAAAGCAGAGGGTTCACCGTTTCGGTGTTTAACCGCTCCCCGGAGAAGACACACGATATGCTCGCGAACGAAGCGAAGGGCAAAAATGTGGTCGGTACATTCTCCGTCGAAGAGTTCGTTAAATCCTTGGAAGTACCTCGTAAAATCCTGATCATGGTACAAGCTGGCCCAGCTACGGACGCAACGATCGAGCAGCTCCTTCCTTATTTGGATCAAGGCGACATCATTATCGATGGAGGCAACGCTTATTTCCCTGACACGCAGCGTCGCAGTAAAGAGCTTGAAGCTAAAGGCTTCCGCTTTATCGGCACAGGGGTATCCGGCGGTGAGGAAGGCGCGCTTAACGGCCCTTCGATCATGCCTGGCGGCCAAGAAAGTGCATATAAATTAGTGGAACCGATTCTGACAGCAATTTCTGCTAAAGTAAATGGCGATCCATGTTGTACATATATCGGTCCAGACGGCGCAGGGCATTATGTCAAGATGGTGCATAACGGCATTGAGTACGGAGATATGCAGCTTATTGGCGAAGCTTACCACCTGCTTAAGGACGTGCTTGGTCTGGACGCTAAAGAATTGCATGAAATTTTTACCGAGTGGAATAAAGGCGAGCTGGACAGCTATTTGATCGAAATTACGGCGGATATCTTCTCGCAATACGATGAAGAGACCGGCAAGCCGATGGTTGACGTCATTCTTGATGCTGCTGGACAGAAGGGTACAGGCAAATGGACAAGCCAAAGCGCGCTTGACCTTGGTGTGCCATTGTCCATGATTACGGAATCCGTATTCTCCCGCTTCTTATCCGCCATGAAGGACGAGCGCATCGCTGCAAGCAAAATTTTGAGCGGCCCTGCGGTATCCGCCTTTGATGGCGACAAACAGGAGTTCATTGAAAATGTTCGCAAAGCCTTGTTCGCAAGTAAGATCGTATCTTACGCCCAAGGTTTTGCTCAAATGAGAGCTGCTTCCGATGAGTATGGCTGGGATTTGAAATACGGCAACATTGCGATGATTTTCCGCGGCGGTTGCATTATTCGCTCCCAATTCCTGCATAACATCAAAGAAGCTTACGACCGTGATCCTGGTCTTAAGAACCTGTTGCTTGATCCTTATTTCAAGAACATTGTCGAGACGTACCAGGATGCATGGCGCCAAGTGACCTCGGCTGCAGTATCCCGTGGAATCCCGGTTCCGGGCTTCTCCAGCGCATTGTCCTACTATGACAGCTACCGGACAGAGCGCTTGCCGGCTAACCTGCTTCAAGCGCAACGCGACTACTTTGGAGCGCACACGTTTAAACGCGTCGACAAAGAAGGCGTATTCCATCATCAATGGTTCTAATGCTTTAATATGCGGATAATTGGGCGTCAAAGAGCGGTTCTGCTCTTTGACGCTTTTTTATGTGCCGAAATGTCGGCGGCTGTGTTATGATATGAAAAATAGTTTGCCACGAGCACAGGAATAAAAGTAGGTGAAATATTGAGTGAACAAAGAAACAATATTATACTGGTAGGAATGATGGGCACCGGCAAGACAACGGTAGGGGCTGTGCTAGCCGAAATGGCAGGTTATCGCCTCATCGATCTTGACAAGCGCATCGAGGAGGAAACAAAGTGCACGATTCCCGAGCTGTTTGCCAATCAGGGAGAACAATACTTCCGGGATATCGAGTCTACTTTGCTGCGCAGCGTGCTGCAAGAGGGTGAGGTTGTGCTAGCTACGGGCGGGGGAGCTGTCCTTCGTGAGGAGAATCGTTCGGTTATGCTGGAGAACGGCTGGGTTGTTGCCTTGACTGCCGATCTGGAGAGCATCCTGAAGCGTGTTGGCGAGGATCCGGGCAGACCGCTGCTTGCAGGAGGAGCGAGAGAGAGAGTGACCGTACTTTTGGAGGAACGCAAGCATGCCTATGATTTCGCCCAAGCCATATTCGATACTTCGGGCAAAAATCCGGACATTTTAGCGTCTGAGATTTTAATGCGTTACCGCGGTCAATCAAAATAATAATGAGATAAAAGGAGAATATAAATGGACGTTATTGTTAGACCTACTCCCGAATTAAGCGGTGAAATCGGGGCGCTATCATCGAAAAATTATACGACGCGCTATTTGCTAGTTGCGGCTCTAGCTGAGGGTACGAGTACGATATACTATCCTGCGCACAGCGAGGACAGCGATGCGATGCGCCGCTGTATAGCCGATTTAGGCGCGGTCTTGGAGGAGGATGACGAGAAAATCGTTATCACGGGCTTCGGCCGGAATCCGAAGGACGTCAAGGAGCTGAATGTGGGCAATGCCGGCGCTGTGCTGCGGTTTTTGATGGGAATCGCTTCGCTATGCCCTGAGGTGACCTTTGTCAATACGTATCCTGATTCTCTTGGTAAGCGTCCGCATGACGATTTGATCGTGTCGCTCCAGCAGCTTGGCGTTGAAGTCGACCATCAAGAGGGACGGCTGCCGATTACGATTCGGGGCGGAAATCCGAAGGGCGGAAAAATCACCGTATCGGGTGCGGTCAGCTCTCAATATTTGAGTGCCCTCTTGTTCCTCACTCCACTCTTGGAGGAGGATAGTGAGATCGAGGTGCTGGATGATTTGAAATCCAAAGTTGTCATCGGTCAGACGCTAGAGGTGCTTGAGCAGGCCGGGATTATTATTCATGCCAGCGAGGATTACATGAGCTTCAAGGTGCCTGGACGCCAGTCCTATCAAGCGAAAACCTATACGGTTCAAGGCGATTATCCAGGCTCGGCGGCAATTCTTGCAGCTGCTGCGGTTACCAAGTCCAATGTGAAGGTACATCGTCTAGCCGAGCGCAGCAAGCAAGGCGAGCGCGCCATTGTGGATGTGCTGCAAATGATGGACGTGCCGTTAACGCATAAGGACGACACTGTACACGTTCAGGGCAACGGCCGCCTGCGGCCGGTGGAGTTCGACGGCGACGCCGCGACGGATGCCGTGCTCGCCATGGTGGCAGCTGCGGTGTTTGCTGAAGGAACGTCAAGGTTCTATAACGTGGAGAACTTAAGATATAAGGAATGCGACCGAATTACGGACTATTTGAACGAGCTTAGAAAGGCTGGTGCCAATGTAGAGGAACGCCAAGCCGAAATTATCGTTCATGGCCGTCCTAGCGGCCTTGAGGGAGGCGTGGAGATCAATGCCCATTACGACCACCGTGTCATCATGGCTTTGACGATTGTCGGTCTCCGCTGCCGCGAGCCGCTGGTCATCAAGGATGCTCATCACGTCGCCAAATCCTATCCGCAATTTTTCGACCATATTACTGAGCTTGGCGCTTCGGTAGAATGGGTATAAAAATCTAGAATAGAGCATACTAGAAAAATTCGAGAGGAGGAGTTTGGCTATGGCCTTTGAAAATCCTAGTCGCGAGGAAATTAAAGAAATATTGCAGCAAGCTGGAAATATTGCCGTTGTTGGCCTGTCTGACAAAACGGATCGCACCTCTTACATGGTGGCGCAGGCGATGCAGAGCAACGGCTACCGCATTATCCCGGTAAATCCGGCGGTGCAAGGACAAATTCTGGGGGAGCAGGTTTATGCGACTCTAGCAGACGTGCCGGAGCCAATCGGGATCGTCAACGTATTCCGGCGCAGCGAATATACGCCAGAGGTCGCTCGAGAGGCGGTTGCAGCCGGGGCTAAGGTACTGTGGCTGCAGCAAGGGATCATTAGCGAGGAAGCAGCACAAATTGCTGAGGAAGGCGGCCTAAGGGTCATCATGGATCGGTGCATCAAGGTAGAGGACAGCATTTTGCTTGGAAAAAACCGTCAATAAATCAAAGATTATGGACCCGTTGTTAAGACGGGTCCTCTTTGGGCTTATAGGCATAGACTTAATTTCCTTTGACAAATTTGCAAGCATAGGATTACCATAATAGTGCGTGCCTGAATAGCATCGTAATTTATAGAGAGATGATATCCTATAACAGAGCAGGACATAGGGGGTCTAAACATGATACAGGGCATCGGTGCAGCAGCGGGCGTAGCCATCGGCAAGGCTTTTGTGCTGCCTGCCTGGGAATGGGATGTGCCGGATCGCCAGATGGATAAGGTGGATTTGGCAGCAGAGTTCGAAAGATTGTATGAAGGTATACAGACGTCCAGAACAGAAATTGAAGTGATGAAGAACGAAGTCAAGGAAGCTGTAGGCGTAGAGGAATCGAGTATATTTGACGCTCACCTCGCTATATTGGAAGATCCCGTGTTCATGAGCGAAATTCGCGGGATTATCGAACGGCAGTATAAGGCGGCCGAGGTCGCTGTAAAAGAAGCGATCGATCATTTTGTCACGATGTTTGATCTGCTGGATGATGAGTATATGAAAGAGCGGGCACTTGATATTAAGGATGTGGGCAATCGCTTGCTGAAGCATTTGCTCGGCACGCCGGATATTACGCTTCCGGCCGATACTCAGCCATATATTTTGGTGGCTAAGGAATTGTCACCCTCCCAGCTTGTACATATGAATCCTGACAACGTATTGGGCATGGTCACGATGGCTGGAGGCAAAACCTCGCATTCTGCCATCATGGCACGGGCTCTCGGGATACCTCTTGTATCCGGGCTCGAACAGCAGCTAGCAGCACCGTTGAAGACAGGCGATCTGCTTGTCGTTGACGGTGACGAAGGACTTATTTATGTTGAACCCAATCAGGAAATTATCGATCGGTATACGGAAGTAGCTGAAGGGCTGCGGAAACGGAAGCAGCAGCTGCAGGCGCTGGCGACGGTCGAAGCGGTCACGCAAGACGGTGTCCACTTTCGCCTGGCAGGCAACATCAGCTCTGTTAAAGATTTGGAACAGGCGCTCACATACGGCGCAGAAGGAGCAGGCTTGTTCCGTACCGAGTTTTTATATATGGATCGTTCGACCTTCCCTTCCGAAGAGGAGCAGTTCGAAATTTACCGGCAGGTTGCCGAGAAGGCAGGAAAGTATTCCGTCGTTATTCGAACTCTTGATATCGGCGGGGATAAGCAGCTTGAATACTTTGAACTTCCAGAGGAAGACAACCCGTTTCTAGGATATCGGGCGATTCGGATCAGTCTGAACAGCAAAGAGATGTTCAAGACCCAGTTGACCGCCATACTTCGAGCCAGTGCTTTCGGTCATTTGAAAATTATGCTGCCGATGATTTCTTCGCTAGAGGAAGTACGGCAGGCGAAGCAAATATTGGCCGAGGCCAAGTCTGACCTTGACGAGCGCGGAATCGCGTATGACGATCATATCCCTGTCGGCGTCATGGTCGAAGTGCCTGCGGCGGCAGCTATAGCCGACCTTCTTGCCAGGGAAGCCGATTTCTTCAGCATCGGTACGAATGACCTCGTACAGTACGTTCTTGCCGTTGACCGGATGAACGAGACGATCGCCCATATGTACCAGCCGTTTCATCCGGCTGTGCTTCGTTTGCTGCGCCAAGCGATTGCCGGAGCGCAGGAAGCGGGCATCCCCGTAAGTGTCTGCGGGGAGCTCGCCGGGGACGAGAAGGCTATTCCTCTCTGGCTCTATCTGGGGGTACGCGACCTGAGCATGTCACCCCAATCGCTATTGAGAGTTAAGCATCGGATTTTGAATGCCGTAGCTTCCGCAGGGGAGGCAGCTGGAGCCAGTTGCTATCGCCTTGCTACTGGAACTGAAGTGGAGGCTGAGCTGGCGCGATTTGCAGACAGTTGTATTTGGCAGAACAAATAGAGACGTAAAGAAGAACCGCAAGGGGGAGCGAGCAGCTCCTTCTGCGGTTCTTTCGTTACTTAGACAAAGGATGAAGCCTTAGTTCACGCCTTGGCGAGAGCATCGACAAATGCTTTGCCGTATGGAGGCAGATCGGGCGGACGCCGAGCCGAAATAATATGACCGTCCACGACAACCGCCTCATCCTTCCAAATTGCGCCTGCATTTTCCATGTCATCGCGGATTCCCGGCGTAGAGGTTACGGTAACCCCTTGAAGAATACCGGCGGAAATCAGAACCCATCCCGCATGGCAGATTTGCCCAATCGGCTTCTTCGCTGCGTGAAGTTCTTTAATCATTTCAAGCACTTTGCCATAGCGACGCAGCTTGTCCGGAGCCCATCCGCCCGGAACGAGAATGCCGTCGTAATCTTTGGCATTGATTTCCTCATAGCTATAGTCAGCCTCAGCAGGCACGCCGTACTTTCCGATGTATTTTTTGCCTTTCTCCAACCCGACGAGATGAACTTCGGCGCCTTCTTCACGTACCCGGTAAATCGGGTACCAGAGCTCCAAATCCTCAAATTCTTCATCCACTAAAGCGATCACTCTTTTACCAGTTAGTCTCAATATCCACGCCTCCTCATTTCAATCGGTCTTGACGAAAATCGTTTTCGATATTTTAATTGTATCAAAAATAAAGTTGTTTTTCATACTGCCATGCTCTGCAGCCTAGGAATTACTCCTTTCCAATCAAGGAAATAACAAGCATTTGATATCCTCGAACAGGAGATTATCCCCTAAGGGTCGAATACATCATTCATCATCCAAATTCACATTTTTAATCGTAACTTAACGAGTCGACGGGCAGCCAAAATGAAAAATGATTTGTAAGAAGAGGTGGTACTGTGCGCAAGCTGTGTCATTGCGGGCAAAAAATGAGCCTCGATTTTAGAGTGCTTATTTTTGGGGGAGTTATCGAAATTGACAGGGTACCGATATTTGAATGCGAGCAATGCAGTCACTACGAAGTGCTTCCGGCTGTCAAAACGGATCTGCTAGCTCTGCTTGGCGAGCTGAAGGACAGCGATGAGCAGGGGCTCGTGCTTTTTAATGAGGTAAACGAATTGGCCGACGTGATGTTCAGCATTTTCCGAACCTGGAACCAGACGGAGTCTCCGTCCTTCGAGGTTATTCTCGAACAGAAGTGCAAGGAGCGCATTAATCTTCTGCTTGATGTGTATGGATGCGCCAAAGAGATGAATGACCGCCATTGGATGGACGATATTTCCAAGAGGTTGTCGCAAATCTCCGACTTTGTAAATTACAGTCAGTTTTCAGGGGCGAATTAAGTACGGTTTTAGTAAAAATACTGAGATGAGTTGTGTTTATTGTCTTTTTTTTGTTAATATATCTTATAAGTATGTTTAAATATGTCTTGTCGGATAAAGGGGATGGATATATTATGGCTGCTTTGAAAAGAATAACTTCCATAGAGGAGCTAACTGAGGCTATGGAAGACTCAGTGCATGGGCCGTTGTTGTTATTCAAACATAGTACCCGTTGTCCCATTAGCTCGGGAGCGCACCGGGAAGTTGAAGCATACTTAAGTCAAAGTCCCAATGAAGCTGTTACCTATGGTGTTATATACGTTGTTGAAGACAGGGGCGTATCGAATGCAGCGGCAGAACGTCTTGGAGTGAAGCATGAATCCCCTCAAGCCATTCTAGTCAAAAACGAGCAAGCCGTTTGGCATACTTCCCATTCCGACATTACTTCAGAAGCCCTAGAGGGAATTCTAGCTGAATAAAGCGTGAACATTGCACAAAGTAAAATTTTGTCGTATCATAAACCTAATTGGAGCTTGAAAACTACGGGATGAATGAGTGAAAATCTATTGGCAATGGAGAGAAGAATGTGACGGTTACCATTTATGATGTGGCACGTGAAGCAGGCGTCTCAATGGCCACGGTTTCACGGGTTGTCAACAACAACCCTAACGTGAAGCCGCAAACCCGGAAGAAAGTATATGAAGCAATTGAACGTTTGGGATATCGTCCGAACGCAGTCGCAAGAGGGCTTGCGAGCAAGAAGACGACTACGGTTGGCGTAGTGATTCCCGACATCTCAAATTCAATCTTTGCAGAAATCGCTCGGGGCATTGAAGACATCGCTAATATGTATCACTATAACATTATTTTATGTAATGCAGACAAGAAGAAGGAGAAGGAAATTCGCGTCATCAACACGCTGCTTGAGAAGCAGGTGGACGGGCTTCTCTTTATGGGTGGGGCAGTGACGGAAGAGCATATGCAGGCTTTCCAAACCTCCTCTGTTCCGGTTGTTTTGTGTGCGACAAGCGACGAGAACGGCTCGATTCCTTCCGTCGATATCGATCATGAGGCAGCAGCCTTTGACGCAGTCAGCACATTGATTCGACACGGACACCGTGAGATTGCAATGATCAGCGGCACGCTGCAGGATCCGGCAAACGGGTACGCAAGATTCCAAGGTTACAAGCGGGCATTGGAAACAGCGGGTATTGAGTACCAGGAGGATCTGGTGCGCATCGGCAACTATCGTTACGAATCCGGTGTCGAAGCTATGAAATATTTCCTGGGTCTAAAGAAGCGCCCGACGGCAATTTTTGCTGCTACGGACGAGATGGCGATTGGGGCGATCCATAGTATCCAGGATGAAGGTTTGAAAGTTCCTGAAGATTTCTCTATTATTAGCGTGGACAATATTCGTATGGCATCGATGGTACGTCCTCAGCTGACTACGGTAGCTCAGCCGATGTACGACTTGGGTGCAGTAGCTATGCGTCTATTGACGAAATTGATGAAGAAAGAGACCGTGGAGAGCTCAAAGGTTATTTTGCCGCACGAGACGATTCTTCGATTGTCAGTCAGCCATGTATAATCGGCTTGGCTGAATCATCAACTATAGATAGAGAAGAAGATTAAAGACAAATATATGAAAAAGGTTTACGGAAAAAGCTCCTGTACAGGAGCTTTTTTTAGGGAAAAAAAGGAGGAGGAGATCTTATGGCCGCAACGATCGGGCTTATAGGTGCCATGGATGAAGAAATAGCTCTTCTGCTAGAGCAGGTGGAACGGCAGAACACGGTTGTGTTCGCTGGCCTTAATTTCGCGACCGGCTTGTTTCACGGCAAAGAGGTTGTTGTGTGTAAATCAGGCGTTGGCAAAGTCAATGCCGCTGCGACAACGCAAGTGCTGATCGATCGATTTCAAGTGGATACGATTCTGTTTACGGGAGTTGCTGGCGCGGTACATCCCGAGCTCAATATTGGGGATATCGTGATTTCCTCTTCGTGTCAGCAGCATGATATGGATGTGACGCCACTCGGCTTTGCCCGAGGGATAATTCCCTATCAGGATGTTTCGGATTTTCCAGCCGATCGCAAGCTGATCCGGCTTGCAGAAGAAGCTTGCTCCAAGCTATGCACGGACAACAACTTTATTGTCGGTAAAGTGCTGTCCGGGGATCAGTTTATTTCTAACTACGACTATGTGCGCGATCTCCATGAGACGATGGAGGGGGCTTGCGTAGAAATGGAGGGCTCGGCGGTCGCCCAAGTGTGTCATATGAATCAAATTCCTTATGTTATCCTGCGGTCGATGTCTGACAAAGCCGATGGTACGGCTGATATTAACTTCGCCGAATTTACAGTGCTGGCAGCTCAGCGCTCGTTCGAAATTTTAAATGAGATGGTGGCTAACCTTAGCCGTTAATCAGGCTCAGGGAAATCCTGCAGCGCAACCGCGAGACTCTCGCGGTTTTTTGCTGTGATTTCGGCTCTGCGAGGAATCCCCTCCCAATGCGTTAAGTCATCGAGCCATTCAGCGGGGAGGCTCACGGAGCTCTGACCCTGCCACCGCTCTCTCCAGGCCTGCGGCAGCTGTGTTCGGGGAAGCTGCTTCAACGAGCGTTTTAAAGGATGATCTGTCATCTCCAGCCAGAGCAGGCTCCATGCCCGGGGGACAACGCGCCATATATCATACCCGCCTCCGCCCACAGCGACCCATCGCCCGCTGCAATACGTGTGGGCAAGGTTATGTATAATCGCGGGCATTTCGTTATAGATTGCCATGCTGCATTGCATATGAGAGAGCGGATCTAGCGCATGCGCATCACAGCCGTGCTGGCTGATGATGAGATCCGGCTTGAAGTAATCTGTCAGGCGCCTGATCGATTGCTCGAAGCATTCCAACCACGACTCGTCCTCGGTGTAGGGCTGCATAGGAATGTTGACGCATGTACCATAGCCTTGATGCTCGCCCCTTTCTTGCACGAAGCCAGTTCCCGGAAATAAATACTTACCGGTCTCGTGAATGGAATATGTACATACCTCTGGATCGGAATAGAAGCTCCACTGTACTCCATCTCCGTGATGTACATCCGTATCGATATAGAGCACCCGTGCTTTATAGTTCTGCCGAACATAGGCGATGGCCACGGAGACGTCATTATAAACGCAGAAGCCCGCTGCTTTGGCGGAAAGGGCGTGATGCAGGCCTCCGCCTAAATGTAAGGCATGCTGGCAGCGGCCGGACATAACCGCCTCGGCAGCCGTAATAGAGCCTCCAGCAACAAAGGAGGCAGCCTCATGCATGCCTGGGAAGAAGGGGGTATCTCCGTTCTCCAGTCCATACTGCGCCGCGCGCTCCAGCCAATCCGGTTCAGGCGCACCCGCGCTTAACGCTTTGACTGCTTCGACATAGGTCAACTGATGAATTTGCAGCAGCTCCGCTTCTGTTGCCGGACGCGAACGCAGCATCGATGAAGGCTCCAAAGCCCCCGCTTCGGCTAGAAGATCAAGCGTTAATTTAAGCCGGATCGGGTGAAAAGGATGGCTGTCGTGAAAATGATAATTCATAGCCTTGTCATGGTGAATCAAAAAAGCGCTTCCAGTCATCGCGCACTCTCCTTGCTTTCGTGTCATCATCTGCATGAGCGTTTTTCTTTTTAATACATGAACCGCTGCTGAAAACGAATGCGGTCGAATTGCTCTTCAGATGCCAGCGGAACATTCTTCCCGATGCGAACCATCAGGCAATTTGCCGGGTGGGAGCAAATTTCCGGATCATCGGTGGCATACCAGACCATATCCACGGTCTTCATCAGCCGCTCCATCATTTTCCGATAATCCCACACGCTGAGTCCGCTGCTTTTTAAATCCCAATGCCAGTAATATTCTGTCGTAAACACGATGTACTGCTCCATCTGATCCTGCTCGAAGGCTGTTCGGATCATCTTGGAACCGAGTCCGAAAGCGCGGTAGTCATTGGCAACCTCGATGGCTCCAAGCTCGATGAGATCGGGCATGTTTCCTTGCGACCAGCGCTCCATCTCATCCGGATAATGAAATGTGACATAACCGACGATGGTATCATGCTCTCTGGCGATGATTATTCGGCCTTCCGGGAGAGCTGCAATTTCGATCAATGCTTCATGCTGATCCTGCGGTTTGCGGAAAGCGTCGAGATCCGCATGCATTTGAAAGCTCTGTAGAAGCTCTGGAGCGATAGGGCCTTCAACAATGATCTCGCGATCTCCTTTAGATAGGCTATGGCGGATATGCGTTTTATGATGTTCCATTATTGCCGCCTCCTTTGCTCGTTCCCCTCACTTATAACAGAAAAATGAAAATTTGAAAAGTATAGCCCCTTACAAAAGCGTGTGATATAATGTATTCCGACATAAAACTTTCATAAATAACTCTTGACATCCCGCTTACGAATACTTGACTAATTACACTATGGCTCTCATGAACAAGTGGATACCGCTTCAAACTGCATTGATAGGTTGACAGCAATGATCCGCATGACCCGCATTGTGAAATTCGCCAACGTGTATCCGTTTTCATGATTGAATTTGCTTTTTATGATGAGTTCTAGACAGATTCAAGGGAGGATGAAACAATGAGTCAATTGCAAGGTGAGATTATTTCGGAGGTAGCTTCCTCGTCCAATTTAGGGAGTTACGAAGAAGCTTGCGCCAAGTTCGATTGGGGCGATGTGGAGAAGCAGTTCTCCTGGTATGACACAGGGCGGGTCAATATGGCTTATGAAGCCATCGACCGTCATGTGGATGCAGGAAAAGGTGATCGAGCGGCTTTGTTGTTCAGCGATTCGACGCGGAATGAATCCTACACTTATCAGGAACTGAGCACGTTGTCGAACCAATTTGCGAATGTGCTCCGCAATTACGGGGTAGGCAAGGGCGACCGTGTTTTTGTATTTATGCCAAGAAGCCCAGAGCTATATATCAGCGTGCTTGGCACGCTGAAGGTAGGGGCAGTTGTCGGGCCTCTCTTTGAAGCATTTATGGAGACTGCCGTCAAAGACCGGCTGGAGGACAGCGGTGCGGTGGCTATCGTGACAACGCCTGCCTTGCTGCCCCGTATCAAACGGGATGAACTGCCTATCCTTAAGCATGTATTCCTCGTTGGCGAGGAGCTTCCGCAAGAGGCAGGATTGATCGATTTTATGGCCGAACTGAAGCAGGCTTCTCCGGAGACCGAGATTGAATGGGTCGACCGGGAAGATGGGATGATACTTCATTATACCTCCGGCTCTACGGGTAGACCTAAGGGGGTTTATCATGTTCATAACGCAATGATTCAGCATTATCATACCGGCAGAGTGGTACTAGACTTGAAGGAAGGCGATAAGTATTGGTGCACAGCTGACCCTGGCTGGGTGACGGGAACCTCGTACGGCATCTTCGCGCCTTGGCTGCTCGGAGTTACGAATGTAGTTCGCGGGGGACGTTTTAGCCCGGGGGACTGGTACAATACGATTCAGCAGAATAAAGTGACCGTCTGGTACAGCGCGCCGACCGCGTTTCGGATGCTGATGGGAGCAGGGGAGGACATGATCGGACAGTATGACCTGTCGTCATTAAGACATGTTCTTTCTGTCGGCGAGCCGCTGAATCCCGAGGTTGTACGCTGGGGCAACAAAGTGTATGGGCTGCGAATCCATGATACATGGTGGATGACGGAAACGGGCGGGCAACTGATTTGTAATTATCCGTCGATGCCGATTAAGCCAGGCTCGATGGGTAAGCCGGTGCCTGGCATCGAAGCAGCAATCATCGATGATAATGGCAGGATCCTGCCGCCAAACCGGATGGGAAATCTAGCGATCCGAACGCCTTGGCCGGCCATGATGCGGCTCATTTGGAACAACGCTCCGAAATACGAAGAATATTTCCGCATTCCTGGATGGTATATTTCCGGTGATACGGCATATATGGACGAAGATGGATACTTCTGGTTCCAGGGTCGAATCGATGACGTTATTAATTCTTCTGGAGAACGGATTGGCCCGTTCGAAGTAGAAAGTAAGCTGCTAGAGCACCCGGCGGTAGCGGAGGCAGGCGTGATCGGGAAACCCGATCCGACGAGGGGCGAGATTATTAAGGCGTTCATTTCGCTTTTGGATGGATACGAGCCTTCAGAGGAACTAAAGGCGGACATTGCGCGGTTCGTGAAGGAAGGGCTGTCTGCCCATGCCGCACCGCGGGAAATCGAATTTAAGGATAAGCTGCCAAAGACGCGATCCGGTAAAATCATGCGCCGGGTTCTCAAGGCATGGGAGTTGAATCTGCCAACTGGGGATCTGTCGACGATAGAGGATTAAATCCATCCAGCTATCATCACTCATCATTTATTTAGAATAAGAAGACGCCGGCCTGCCCAGCCCGGCGTCTTTCTGTCGTATGCTCCCTGTTATTCTTCAACCCACTGTCCCTTGACCGGAAGAGTTTGTTCCAAAGGTATTATCGGGGAATCGCCACCGACCGTTCAACGTCAGGAAGCGGACTTGGCATGGCGATAGCCAAAGAAATTGCCGAGGCGCATGGGGGCACGGTTGAGGTGCGAAGCGTGGTGGGGCGGGGAACGTTAATCGCGGTAAGCTTCAGCGAAAATAGGAGGGGACGCCCGGCAGATCCAAGTGCGATCTAGCCGAGCGCCCCGTTTGGCTTAGGGGATATTAAATGGATCTGAAGCCGCTAGGCAAATTACCTGTTCTGCGAATCGTCCGAATTGCTGCCAGGCTCAAGCGAGAGTTGGAGCTAATAATCGATTCAGGCTCATTGCCTGCAATAATGTCGTCCAGATCGGCAATATTAGTTACGCCACGAAAAACTCGGAAGTTTCCTCTGAAATTAGTGCGAGAGAACAAAACTAAGGTGGCGCCCGAGTTAGGAGAGAAGAAGCGTAAGCTCTCAATATCGCCGAAAGTGCGCTCCAGATTCCGTATCCCGACATTGCCGCGAACTACGAATCTGCGTCCTCGGTAATTCTCGTCTCTAAACAAGCTGAGTCTAGGAAAAGTGGCTTGAGAGATAAAAGCTTTTTTCATGGTTGTCACCTCCTTCTCGAACAGTATATGACTCTTTCATTTGGCTGCTTGGACGTAGTTACCGATGAAAATAACTAAAAGCATATTTCATAGAAAAGAGAAAAAAGCTTCTACGGAAACGTTTCGTTCCGTAAAAGCTTTTTTGCGTTGCGTTAGTTAGTTATTAAATTGTACTGAAGCGGAAGGTGAGGATTCACCTAGTGCATTTATAGCCGTTACTCTAATCCAGCCGCTTGCTGCATCCGTTTTAAATGAGAATTGCGTGGATGGGGTGGAGCCCAGTCTGGAATACGTACCGTCCGCAGTGTCGGAGAAATAAATTTGATACGTCGTAATATGTTCCTCGGAAGCATTCGCCCCCCAAGTTACCGTAATTTCCTGTTCATTACTTAGCACGCCAACTTGAGCCGGTGCGCTAGGCGGCGCCAAATTATCCAAATCGGGTTCCGGCAATGATCCCGGATCCGAATCTCCTGGATTACGAATCCCTTCCCAGCTGTCGAAGCTTACGACTGCGCTAGGTGCGGATTCGCGTCCAGCGACGTCCACAGCCGTAATATGATAGGCATAATTGCCGCCGGAGCCGGAGTCTGTAAACATCGTATCCTGACCTGTCAGCACGACGTTTCCGGTCGACTGGAAGGGCCCTCCGCCTGTGGAGCGATAAAGGCGGTAACCAACAACATCCTTTTCGGCATTCTTAGCAAAAGTAATTTTTGCCGCCCCGCCTGCCGATGTCATTTGGACATCGCCCGGCGCCGACGGATCTTTGCCATCGTCCACTCGGGGATCCAACTTGGTCGGAGCATCCTCGCCCGCATCCTTCGGCATGTAGAAGCTGAGCGATTTATGCCCCCCCTTCATACTAGAGAAAGCCTTTTGAAGATCGTCAACCAGTTCCTTGATCGGCTTCTCGCGCTTCATGACAACTTTCTCTAGCACCATATCCGAGGGAGTAGTGTCATGCGGTATATAGTTCACACCTTCATACGTTACATATTTCGCTCGAACCAGCACATCATCCGATTCGGTCGGCACATATTTCGCATTAAATATATCCGTCACCATTTTTCCGGCCTGCTGCGTAAGCGCCGTAGGCAGCTTGCCGCTGTAGCCTGAAACAGTCTTGGTCACGATGCCCTCCGGCTTATCGAATTGTTTATTCTCGAATATCTCGGGCTTGCTTTCGGTTACTTCGTTCATGACCTTGGCCCAAATGGAGCGAGCTCTCGATTTGCCGGCGTTAGACAGCGTATTGATTGGTTCTTTGTAGCCGATCCAAACGCCGAGCGATATGTCAGGAGTGTAGCCCATGAACCACACATCCGCGTAATTTTGCGTAGAACCCGTTTTGCCGACGATCGGTATTTTGCCATAGCCTTTAAAATCGCTCTTCAGCGATTTTGCCGTTCCGTCGGTAATGACCGTACGGAGCATGTCAGTCATTAAATAAGCGGTCTGCTCAGAGAACACGCGCTCAGGCTCGACCTTGTGCTTGTAGACGACATTACCCTTGAAATCGGTAATTTTCTCGATCATATATGCGTCGGTAAATTCGCCCCCATTGGCGATCGTGCTGTAAGCATTCGTAAGCTCCTCTACGGTAACTCCGTACTTCAGTCCGCCGAGCACCCCGGTTTGCGCTCCATAATCTTCTTCAACGAGCGTGGTGATGCCGAGCTTCTTGGAGAACTCCCAGGCCTGCTCGATGCCCACCGTTTGGTTGAATACTTTGACTGCTGGCACGTTCCGTGATTCATTGAGGGCTGTTCTTGCTGTAACCAGACCTTTATAACCGCCGCTTGCGTTCACCGGAATGTGGTAGCCCTTCGAATAGTCCCGCAAAATAATCGGCGAATCGTCGATGATGCTGGCCGGCTGAATGAGCCCAAGCTCCATAGCGGGCAAGTAAGCGGCAATGGGCTTCATCGTCGAGCCGGGCTGCCTTTTCATCTGTGTAGCATAGTTCATTTGCTCGGTATAGAAGTCCCTGCCTTCAATCATGCCGAGAATGGCACCGGTACGATTGTCTAGCATAATCGCGGCGACCTGTTCGAGCCCTTTCTTCTCACTATATGGGCTGAAGTTGTCGGCATTTTCGGATACTTTATGCATCGAGTTATATACTTGCTTGTCAATCGTTGTATATACGCGGTAGCCTCCTGTAAGAAGCTGCTGACGCGCTTCTTCAAGCAACTGCGGGCTGCCGAGCAATTCTTCCTTGCTCATCTCAGGGTTATTCATCATAGCGATGACGAGAGCGCCCTGTCGCTCAGTTTCAAGCATGAGATAAGGATAAGTCTCGTAAGCCTTCTTTGTTTGCTGTGCCAAAGAGCCTTTGATGTCGAAGGCTAGCGCCTCATTATATTGTTCTCTGCTGATTTTGTTCTCTTCCAGCATTCGGAACAGCACGAGCTGCTGCCGTTTGATCGCACGCGCGAACGCCTCTTCGTTAAAGTCTCCTTTGCCGTTAAAAGCAGAATAGGCGGAAGGGAGTTGAGGCAGACCTGCCAAATAAGCAGTTTGGGCAATATTGAGATCGTTCAGGTTGGTAATGTTAAATATGCCCTTGGCCGCAGCCTTAACCCCATACACCTGGTAGCCATTTGAGCCGTTGCCAAAAGGAACTTTATTCAAATAAGCTGTAATAATTTCCGGTTTGGATAAAAAACGTTCCAGACGTACGGCAAGCAAAATTTCCTTGACCTTTCGGTTGTCCGTTTTATCCAGATTAAGAAATACGCGTCTGGCTAGCTGCTGAGTCAGCGTGCTGCCGCCAGTCTGGATATCTTCCTTCAGAAGCCGCTGCTTGACCGCGCGCATCGTTCCCTTGAAATCGACGCCGATGTGATGGTCGAAGTTGTTGTCCTCGATGGCAATAACCGCATCTATTACGGAAGCAGGAATTTCATCGTAACTTATCGGCCGCCTGTCTTCTTCCGAACGAAGCTGCCCGATACCTGAACCGTCGCGGAAATAAGCAAAGCCGGTCATTTCATTATGGTTGATCTTCGCTTCTATATCAGCGCGGGATCGCACAGGATCATCCTTAACGATCGAGGAGACGTAACCGAATACGGCGCCTCCGGCAAAGAGAACGGCAGCGAATCCGAGCAGGGTCAGCCAGCCTAGTGTCGCCCAGACCCAGCGCCATTTCGAGCGCTTCGGCGCTTTTGCCTTGTTCTTCTGTTGCTTTTTGTTGGAGCTTGTATCGTTATCGCGAGCCATGAAATATCCTCCTTTTTAACAGCAACATTATAGCACAAATTAAGGGATTTGAATGCTCTTTCAAAGAATGGTCATACAGAAAGTAACGTCTGTGGCTTGGCAGAAGGGGATTGACTTATTAAAAGTATGTATGTAATAACTAGCTAAAATGCATATCGCTATTCATTGGGAGGGACATCTGTAAACAGGAGCATCATTCATCAGATCATTGACCGTCGTAATTTTAGGAAATAAAAAAACCGACTCGCGTCGGTAAGGACGTAAGTCGGTTTTGGTTTCCTATTAACGGTTGTAGAACTCGACGATTTGTTTCTCATCGATGTCTTGGGACAACTCGGAACGCTCTGGCAAACGAATGAATTTGCCTTCCAGTGCCGTGTCGTTGAACTCAAGGTAAGCAGGAACGTGCGAACGGTTCTCAAGAGCTTCCTTGATCGTGGAAAGATTGCGGCTTCTTTCACGAAGACCGACTACATCGCCAGGGCTTACAGAGTAAGAAGCGATGTCGACTTTCTTGCCGTTAACAGTAACGTGGCCATGGGATACCAATTGGCGTGCGCCAGCACGGGAGTTGGAGAAGCCCAGGCGATACACAAGATTGTCCAAACGAGTCTCGAGGAGGAACATGAAGTTCTCGCCCGCGATACCGCTCATTTTTTGCGCTTTGTTGAACAAAGTGCGGAATTGCTTCTCGCCGAGACCGTACATGTGGCGAAGCTTTTGTTTCTCTTGAAGCTGCATGCCGTAGTTGCTAATTTTTCTGCGTTGGGTCGGGCCATGCTGTCCCGGAGGGAAAGGGCGCTTCAATTCTTTTCCAGTACCGCTCAAGGAAATGCCAAGACGGCGGCTAAGTTTAAATTTAGGACCAGTGTAACGTGCCATTGTATAGGTAGACTCCTTTAATTTTAAATTTTCGTTATAGGGTTCTACTTGCGCGGACTTTGTTTATGTGAGCGAAGGATAGAATATAATTACGCTCATCTGCCAGGAAAGTTCAGCCGCTGTCCCGACAGCAACAAAATCCAGAGGGTGCCGCATGCGTTACGCCCCAATCAAAGACCTATCCAGTCTTTATCAACAATATATATTATATGAAATCATTGAATAAAGTCAAGATGTGGTTTTTGTATGAAAAGCGGGGTTTATGTCGATAGGGCTTTCGGCCTAAAAAAGTGTGGTAGAATGAAGTAAATTTAATGCAAAAAGGCAAGGAAGATAGTAAAATAAACATATAGTCACAGAAATCGGAACCACAGAGTGGAATTACAGGACGGAAGAGACAACCATAGCAGCTGTTATAAATGGACAGAGTTGAATAGCTTAGGTTACCAATAAATCGCCGTATTCCAAGTGCGACGAAAAGGAGTTTTCCTATGGCCAAACAATCAAGAGATGACCCGACGATAGATACAATTCCGAATTCTTCCCTGTCTATGCTATTTGAGGAAGCTAGCGAACACATGAGTTGGCTGGAGCAGCTTGATATAACAGAGCATGATTACTCGTATATTGAACCGTTCATTCAGAAAGGCTACGCCGACTGGAAGCAGGAGGTCTCTGAATTACCCGAACTTGGAGGGGCGCGATGGTTTGTGGCCAATCATCAGGGGGCAATCCTTGAGGCGGACATGCCGATTCTGCCGCTCGTGGCAGAGACGCTGGCTAGCAGCGTGCAAAGTCTCGACTGTACCGTCAGATCATTCGAGCAGAACAGCTGCATTACTGTTCCGGTCTTTACGCGGACGAAAGGTCAGTTATTTGCAATATTCGGCTGTGTGCTGAAGGATGGGCTGGATGCCGCTGTGTCCACTATTCTAGTAAAAACGAATGCCCATTATTTTCCGTCATGCTTTTACAAGAGATTTGAGGCCTGGTTCGTGCTTGATTTGCTGACCATTCAGAAGCAAGCTAAACGTGAGGAGCATCGCCGCTCCATATTGTTTCAGGTCGTTCAGAAGCTGCATGGTAAAATTGATGTAGACTCCATTTTGTCTGAAGTGTTTGAGAGAATTGCCGGCATGTATCCGGATGCCAAGGTGGAGCTATTGATGTCGCAGGATCATCTAAGCCGTGACCCGAGGGTAAAATCCTTGCTGCTGCATGGGGAGCAGGAGCATGTGTGTGTCCGGGCATTTATGGAAGGGAGAATGCTGCGTAGAGAGCTTGAAGGCACTGAAGGCGAGCCTTATCTTGAAATCGCGGTACCGCTCATTGGCAAGCAGGGGGTCTACGGCGTGTTTCATTTGCTTCTGCCGCGGGATCAGGTGGAAGAAGTCGACCTGCAGCTGATCAGTATGCTGGCCGACACGGCAGGAACGGCTTTCGAGAATGCGAAGCTATACGAGCAGTCCAATTTGTTAATCAGCGAGCTGCGGCTCATTAATGAGCTGACCAAGCGGCTGAATCAGAGCCTTCGTCCCAAAGAAGTTTTTAAATTCGCCACGGAAGAATTGATGTCGATTTTTAAGGCGGAGTTTTGCTGCATATCGCAAATTGCGAAAGAGAATGAGTATTTCGAAATCATGTCCAGCAATGTACCTTCATTGTCCCAAAAGGAGTTTTTTCCGAAGGATTACGGCTTTAGCGGTTTGGTCTACTCCACCGAAGAGCCGATAATATTGTCCGATTACAAGGTTTATAATAAATTTTCATCCAAATTAATGGAGGAGACGAATTCCCGATCTCTTATTGCAGCTCCTTTAATCGTAAGAGGAGAAGTGAACGGCGTCATTATGCTGTCTCATCGGGAAGAACGATTTTTCTCATATGAGAATTATAAATTGCTGCAGGTGCTTGCTTCCCATATCGGCCTCGCCATCGCTAACGCTTCTCTGCATGCAGAGGTAAGAAGAATGGCCAACCGGGATATGCTGACAGGGCTGTACGCCCGCCACTATTTGGATGATACGATTCAAGAGTTTCAGAAAAAGGATAACAACGGATCATTAATTGTCGTCGATATTGACCAGTTCAAGGGGATCAATGATACGTACGGGCATCAAACGGGAGACCAGATTTTGAAGCAAGTTTGCTCGATTATCAGAAATACGATTCGAAAAACGGATATCGCCGCCCGTTGGGGTGGAGAGGAACTGGCCCTGTATTTGCCTGGAGCCAGCATTGAGCACGGTCATCAAATCGCGGAGATGATTCGGTTGCGGGTGGAGCAGGAGACAGAGCCGAAGGTGACCGTTTCCTGCGGCATTGCGGAATGGAACCGGGATGATGACAAGATCAGCGTCGAATCGTTGTTTTACCAGGCCGACATGGCATTGTACAAGGCGAAAAACAACGGTAGAAATCAGACGCAAATGGGTTGAAACAGGGAAAGTCGGAGTAAGAACTGCCTCGCAGCTTGAGGCAGTTTTTGCGTTTTTCGGCGAATAGATTCTTTAGGTAGGGACAGCCTACAGCTAACAGTGTATAGCCTTAAGAGACAAGGGAGGTAACAGCAGAATGAGTCTATTTTACAGGTTCATCTTAATGGGCCTTTGCTTGCTAGCCGTACTTATCATGTCGTCCTGCCGATTACAAGAAGCCAAAACCGGCGAAGAATGGTTTAATCAGACTTGGTCCGGCTTGGCCGGTGTCGACACAATGACTTTTCAGGGCCAAGCTGCATTGTGGCGTGGCGAGAAGAGGGTGCTGGAGCAAAATTTAAGCTATACCGGAAAGCTGGATGATCATCATCGTCTGACGATGAGGACGGTGTTAGCGGAAGGCGATCCCAACAAGGGAGGCCTTCTGGCCTCTGGAAAGCGTACGGGGGAAGTATATGAGACGGAGCTTCAGGCGATGGAGCGGCGTTGGCATATCGTGTCCGACGAAGAGGCTCTGGGTACAGGCTTGGCACGGTTAAATCCGCTAGAGCAGCTGGAGCATATCCGCACGGCAGGCAAGTCGATTAAATTGGAAAGCGGGGCGGCGAGAGGAACAAAAGTGCTGCGTATTGAACTTGATCCCAAGGATGCCCTTGCTTTGATTGGCGGAGAGTTGGAAAAGGAAATGACACAGGTTAAACAGAAGTGGGAGGAAAAGCTTGCGAAGCTGCCTGACGCTAAGCGGGTAAAGCTGACAAGCCAGACGGAGCAAATATGGAGCGCCGGTCACGAGCAGCTTGTACAAATGCTGAATCAAGCCGAAACAGAAGCAGTTTACCACCTTACCATCAATGCCAAGACCGGTCTTCCGATTCGCCTGACCTCGGAATCGAGATTAACATATTTAAGTCCTCAAGGAGCCCCGCAGCAGGAGATGCTGCGGACGGATAACCGATTTGCCGACTATAGATAGCGGCAGGCCCATTCCGGATCAATTCCTTATCCCTTGGAAGAGTATGGGTCATCATGCTACAATAGAGAATGAATTTACCACTGTTCAACTTAGGTAAGCAGCTTCCTAATCTTAGCTAACAGGATGATGCTTATGTAAATTAGAGGAGGCGTAAGTCTGTATGCGAGATCCAAGAATACAGAAATTAGCAGAGAATTTGGTTGGATATTCAGTTGATGTTCAACCAGGAGAGAATGTGCTTGTCGAAATGATTGGCAATGAGCGGGATTTATTAATCGCCATCATTGAGGAGGTAGGCAGAAAGGGCGGTAATGCATTTGTCGAGTTAACCGACCGGACGGTGCAACGTTCGCTTTTCAAATATGCAAATGAGGAGCAGATGAAAACGTGGGCAGAAATTGACTTGAACCGGATGAAGCAAATGGATTGTTATATCGGCATCCGCGCAGGTACAAATGTAAATGAGCTGTCCGATGTTCCTGAAGACAAGATGAAGCTTTACAATTCGCTCTACTCCCATCCGGTACATAGCGAGCAGCGGGTGAAGCATACAAAGTGGGTCGTGCTTCGTTATCCGAACGCCAGCATGGCGCAGCTGGCCAATACTAGCACTGAAGCATTCGAAAATTTCTATTTCGACGTGTGCAATCTGGATTATGCTAAGATGGATCGGGCGCAGGACGCGTTGGCTGATTTAATGAAACGCACGGACAAAGTGCGGATTACCGGCCCAGGTACTAATCTGTCTTTCTCCATTAAAGAAATCGGAGCCATTAAATGTTCTGGAGAGCGCAACATCCCTGATGGCGAGGTCTATACAGCGCCGGTAAGAGACTCCGTGAATGGAACGATCAGCTATAATACGCCTACCTTGTATAATGGAATTACTTTCGAGAACATTAAATTCCGTTTCGAGAATGGGAAGATCGTCGAGGCGACGAGCAACGACACGGAAAACTTGAACAAAATATTGGATACGGACGGGGGCTCCAGATATATTGGAGAGTTTGCCATCGGCTTTAACCCTTATATTTTGCATCCGATGAAGGATATATTGTTCGATGAGAAGATTGCCGGCAGCCTTCATTTTACGCCAGGGCAAGCTTATGAAGAGGCGTTTAACGGGAACAAGTCGTCGATCCACTGGGATTTGGTTCTGATTCAGCGTCCGGAATATGGCGGCGGGGAGATTTATTTTGACGATGTATTGATCCGTAAAGACGGTATTTTTGTATTGCCGGAGCTAGAAGGATTGAATCCGGAGAACTTGAAATAAACGATAATATACCTTGCTAGGGAAGCGGATTCAATGTATCATGGTAATATATTTATTCCAATGTGAGACGCGGAGGGATTCTAAAGTGGCGAACAACAATCAAGCGGTAGTTGAAATTGCCCAAACAGCGGGCAAATTTGCATCATCCATCGTTCTTCAAGCAGATAATAAGTATATCGATGTAAAGAGTATTTTGGGTCTCTTCACGACGCTCGTGAATACACAAAGCTATGAATTGCACGTTCACGGGCCAGATGCGGATGAAGCGAAAGCTGCTGTATCCGAAGTGTTCAAGAAGCATGGGTTGAATGTGAAGGTAGTAGCCGAATAACATTCGATCAAAGAAGCACTCTTGCCGTTGCGGCAAGAGTGCTTCTTTTGAGAAATAACGTCATTTTGTATTGCTGTGGTAAATATCATATCTATTTGGGGAGACTTGGGAGGCGGATTATTTAGAGAGGTTCTTGTATTGGCCTCCGATTTCGTCTAATATTAAGAATAGAGTAGATGAGTGATCGACTTTATGGACATAGGGGGGAAGAAACATGACTTCATCTGATTTGCAGGAGCAACTGAGTCTGAAAGCATTAAATCTTCTGCAGGAAGATGCAGATAAAATACAGAAGCTGATCGAAGTACAGATGGAGAACCTGGCTACGCGTTACTGCCCTCTCTATGAGGAAGTATTGGATACCCAGATGTACGGTTTCTCCAGACAGGTTGACTACGCGGTTCGTGTCGGGCTCATTCAAGAGCCAACAGGCAAACAAATTTTGAACAAGCTGGAACGAAATTTGGCTCTGTTATACGAAGCGATGAACAATAAAGAGTAGCCTGTTTAGTAGAAGCAGGCTTACATAGTTCAGAAAGCGTACAAGCTGCGGATTACCGCGCGCGGTACGCTTTTTTATTTAATCACATATATGACATAAAGCTAAGATGATGAGAGTCGCAGAAATGATGAATTGCAAAGTGGCCGACTAATGCGCGTAAGATCCTGCGGCACTTACTACAAAGAAAAAATAATAGAGACGGCGACAAAATAGTGAGATTCAATATAACCATTTTGGGGAAAATAAAAACGATAAAAAAGAATACTCCCCATTTGCTTTAAAAGAGCGTAGGAATTACAATAAATAATAATGAGGTTGAAGGAGGAATGGACCATGACCGAACAATTACAGTTAGATAATGGGCTTATTCGAATTTCAGATGACGTCGTTTCCAAAATCGCCGGGATGGCGGCCTTGGAAACACCGGGAATCGCAGCAATGTCCGGTGGCTTGTCCGAGGGATGGGCGAAGCGTCTAAGCGGCAAGAACGTGCAAAAGGGCGTCACCGTAGAAGTCGGTCAGTTGGAAGCGGCAATCGATCTCCGTATTATTGTGCTGTATGAGACACCGATTCACGAGGTATGTCGCATGCTGCAGCAAAATGTTCGTGAAGCGGTTGAAAGCATGACAGGACTTAAAGCCGTGGAAGTCAATGTGAAGGTAGAGGGCGTTGCATTCAAAGATGATGAAATCTAAAAATGCAGCGGTATCGGTACATAGATGGTTTGAGGCAATCTGACCGAACCTGGAAGCAAGAAGAAGACTACGGGATTCCCGTAGTCTTCTTTCGTAATTGTATACGATTAGCGTCCGTATCTTGAATTCCCCAGTTCACGGGAAGCTTCCTTTACAACGACCGATTTCGTGCGTTCCTGCTTCGCAGGCAGAGTGGAGTCGCGCGAAATGCTGAGGACGATTCCCATCGCTCCCATCATGACCAGCAGAGAGGAGCCGCCATAGCTTATAAACGGCAGGGTTACCCCTGTTATAGGAATCGTGCGCGTTACGCCCCCGATGTTAACAAAGGCTTGAATAGCGATGAGTCCCATAATGCCTACGCCTGTCAGCAAGCCGAACGTACTGGAGCAGCGGAGTGAGACAAGCAGTCCCCTCCATATAAAATAGATGTATAGCAACAAGAAAATAATGCTGCCGATAAACCCGAATTCTTCGCCGATGACCGAAAATATAAAGTCATTATAAGAGTTGGGCAGGTAATGCAGCTTCTGAATGCCTTGGCCGAATCCAGCTCCCGTCAAGCCGCCATGTCCTAGCGCGGTCAAGGAATGAATGATGTTATAGCCGGTATGCTGGGGATCCTCCCAAGGGTTTATGAACGATGTGATTCGCCCTACTTTATAGTTGCTGCCCGCTTGCTTCTCACTCGGATTGATCTGATCCAGGAGGGCGCCGGCGCCGAGTACGATGCTGGCGCCAAGGATAAGCAGAGCGATAGAACCTAAAATATGCTTCAAGTTTGCCCCGCCAGCAAATATAATGAGACCGGCAGTAGCTACCAGAATCATGCATGAGCCAAAATCGGGCTGCAGCATAATGAGGCCAGCCACGAACCCGACGATGACCATCACGGGGATATAGCCTGTTCTTAAATCCCGGAAACGATCCCCTTTCTTCGAAATCAGGGCAGCCAGATAAAGGATCGTGGCAATCTTGGCCAGCTCGGTAGGCTGAACGCCGAGTCCGAAGATCATAAACCAGCTTCTTGCCCCGAAGATATCGTCAGCTAAAAATGGAACAAGCATCAGCATAATAATAGTTACAATAAAAACAGGGACAAAAAGCTTCTTGAACTTGTCATAAGGAATGTTCATCGTAATGAACATGAGGATCATGCCGACTCCTCCGAAAGCTATTTGACGTTTCGTAAAGTACATCAAATCATAACCAAATTTTTCACTTACTAAAGTAATGTTGGAGCTGGAGCTGAATACCATGACAATCCCGAAGCCAACCAATAACAGGGTGAGAATAAGGAGTTGAAAATCGGGAGCTCCGCGTTTGGGCTCTGATTTGCTGTCTCTCATGCCAAGATCCTTACGCCTCTAGGAGTTGTTTCAGTTCAGTTAGCTTAAGGTTGGCTGTCTTCTGCACGAACGCTGGAATTTCCGATTCGTATTCCAGTCCATGCGGGAATGTAGCACGTCCGATATAAACGGCTTCAATTTCCAGAACTGTGTCAGGACGCTCCAATTTGCCCTCAACGGCGCGTGTGTTGATACGAAGGAAATATTCGTTATCATTTTCTTCTATTTTGTAATCGTATGTAGCCCGGTAATATTCCCATTGCCAGCGAATAAACCCGACTTTCTCCGCAGTTTCGTCCAAGTAGGACAAATCGCTTTTTATTCCGTTCAAACCGGTATTTTCGAGAATCATCGTGTAAAAGGCCTCCTTAAAAGTTCTCCTCCCATGATATTATGTTTCAACCACTTGTGCAAGCATAGGAAACGCTTCAAAATAGTGAGGGGACGCTGTTTGTTGTTAATTGCGCCATATTGGGCGCGCGAGATTTCTGATACAATAATACATAATGTTTGACGGCAGGCTTGCTGCTGTTAAATAGATGCGTTATTGACAAAGAAGGAAGTGGGAGTCAATGAGAGAAGAAGCGCTAAAATCGTTGTTTCCAGCTATGGTTGAACGGAGACGGTATTTGCATCGTTATCCGGAATTGTCATTTCAAGAGCAGAATACATCAGCCTATGTTGCTGATGTATTGAGGGAGCTAGGTATTGATACAGTTGTTGGCGTGGGCGGGAACGGAGTCGTTGGAACGATTAAGGGCCAACTGCCCGGAAGAACGGTTGCGCTGCGCGCTGATATGGATGCGCTGCCGATCCAAGACGAGAAGACCTGCGAATATGCATCACAGGTTCAAGGAGTAATGCATGCTTGCGGACATGACGGGCATACCTCGGCTCTGCTCGCGGTGGCCGAGTATTTCAGCTCTCGCAGAGAAAAGCTGCAGGGCGAAATACGCCTTCTCTTTCAGCCGGCAGAGGAAGTGTGCCCCGGAGGAGCGCTATCTATGATCGAAGCTGGTGCGCTGGATGGAGTCGACGTCATATACGGCGTCCATTTATGGACGCCGATTCCAGTAGGTACGACGGCCAGCAGACCCGGGCCGCTGATGGCCTCTACGGATGAATTTTTTATCGAGCTGTCGGGACGAGGAGGGCACGGAGGGATGCCGCATGCTGCGGTAGACAGCGTTGTCGCAGGATCTGCGCTAGTGCTGCAGCTGCAAAGCGTCGTCAGCCGTTCGGTCAATCCACTCGATCCTGCGGTCGTTACGATCGGCTCGATTCATGGCGGGACGGCTCAGAACGTGATTGCCGATACCTGCCGATTGGCAGGCACGGTTCGCTGCTTCCATGAGGAGACGAGGAAGACAATTCGCGATCGCATTGAGCAATTAGCGCAAGGAACAGCACAAGCCTATGGAGCCGGAGTATCCATCGATTATATGACCGGTTATCCCAGCCTTGTAAATCATCAGGAGGAATTCGAGAGATTTCAGAACGTTGCAGCGAAGGAGGCCGGGCTTGGCGTGGAGCTTTCTCCGCAAATTATGCCTGCTGAAGATTTTGCTTATTATTTGCAGCGGGTTCCGGGCTGCTTCATGCTTGTAGGAGCCGGAAACCCTGCGAAGAATGCTGCTTACCCCCACCATCATCCAAAATTTGATATCGATGAAGAGGCGATGCTTCATGCGGCGAGCCTCATGATTGCGATGGCAGAGGCCTATCAATCGGATAGGCAATAAATTCGGCAATCATCTAGAATCCTGCCAATAGTACTAATTTGCCGAGTGATGCATAATATTGCTCCTTCCTAGGAAATCTATATCATGGAGGGATAGCATAATGAGAAAAGTAAAAGACATCATGACAGATCAAGTGGTTACTGTTTCGCCGCAAGACAACATATACGAGGTCGCGGTTAAAATGAAGGATCATGATACGGGCTTCATTCCCGTTGTGGAGGACGGAAGCCGCTTAATCGGCGTCATTACTGATCGTGACCTTGTCATTCGTGCGATTGCGGACAAGCATCCCGGCTCCACTTCGGTGGAGACCGTGATGACGCGAGGCATCCGTGCCGCTTCCCCGGACACTCCTGTGGACGACGCTGCGGAGCTGATGGCTGAGCAGCAAATTCGCCGTCTGCCAGTAACTGAAGGAGAACGGCTAATTGGCGTTGTATCGATCGGCGATTTGGCCGTACGCAACAACTTTGCCGATGAAGCAGGGGATGCGCTCAGCGAGATCTCCCATCAAGTCCATTAATTCCATTTCCCAGCCCGGGCTGTGTTCAATATGGATTGAACAACTTGCACAGGGGCATTTAAGAGAAGAAGTTCGCATAAGTGCTTGCGGACTTCTTCTTTTCCATACCGCATATTTAGAGGTTGCGCTTTACTTAAAGCAGCTTGGTAACAGTTTAGAAAAAGGAGGCCTTGTAATGAATGGAGCGGGAGCCTGCATCGTGCAGCGTGATTTAACCGTACTTCTGGAGAAGGAGCATCCTGGATTTGAACAAGCCAAATTGCAGTTGGCTTGTTTCGCGGAGCTAGTTAAAAGTCCGGCCTTGTTTCATACATACCGAATTACGCCGCTTTCTTTATGGAATGCGGCAGCAGACGGGTGGACTGCGGATGACGTGGTGGATCGGCTGCGAAATATGGCGAGATGGGAGGTTCCCGGCAAAGTGATCTCAGATATCCATACATGGATATCCCGTTACGGTTCACTAGCTCTGATCAAAATTCAGGATGCGCCGGACATGCTCTGTCTTGAAGCACGCGGCACGAGTCCATCGCTGCTATCGCAACTGGAGAAGGAGCCCGCGCTTTCTCCATTTAGACTGCAGCGGGACGGCAGCTTCAGACTTCGATTCCCGGCTGTATTCCGCGGCTTGCTCAAGCAAGAGACGGCCCGGCTTGGTTACCCGGTCATCGACGAGGCTGGTTATCATAGGGGGCATACTTTGCCGCTCGCTCTTAGAACGCAGCTCTCCGACGGTCGGCCTTTTGCGCTAAGGGATTATCAGATGGAAGGGGTTCAGGCATTTGCGGGATCGATAAACTCGAACGGAAAGCAAGGAATCGGGGGCAGCGGAGTTATTGTTCTGCCGTGCGGGGCCGGGAAGACGGTAGTCGGGATTGCCGCGCTTGAGCGCTTGCAGTGCGAAACGCTGATCTTAACCTCGAACGTCACTTCAGTACGGCAGTGGATTGCTGAAATATGTCAGAAGACAACGTTATCGCGGGAGGAAGTCGGGGAGTATTCCGGCGACAGGAAGCAGGTACGGCCGGTCACGGTATCGACCTATCAGATTTTGACCCACCGCTATAGGAAAGAGGAAGAATTCAAGCATATGAGTTTGTTTAACGAAAGGGACTGGGGGCTGATTATTTACGATGAGGTTCATTTGCTTCCGGCGCCCGTATTTCGTGCCACGGCAGAGATCCAGGCGACGAGGCGCCTGGGATTGACGGCAACGCTCGTTCGGGAGGACGGGTGCGAGCGGGATGTATTCTCGCTCATCGGGCCGAAATTGTATGAGGTTCCCTGGCGCGAGCTGGAAGAGCGCGGTCATATTGCCCAGGTTGAGTGTCAGGAAATTCAGATCCAGATGTCCGCCTCCCTTAGGGAGAAATATGAAGCCGTCCAAGGACGCGACAAATTCAGAATAGCGGCAGAAAATCCCCGAAAAATCGTCTGGCTGCAAAAATTGCTTCACCTGCATGAAGATCGGCAAATTTTAATCATCGGCCAATATTTGCAGCAGTTGACTCAGGTGGCTGACGTCCTGCAGGCTCCGCTAATTATCGGAAGCACGCCGCAGAAGGAGCGAGTCCGGCTGTTTCAGGCTTTTCGCGAACGGCGAATTCAAGTGCTCGTAGTGTCTAAGGTTGCTAACTTTGCGGTGGATCTCCCGGATGCTTCTGTGGCTGTGCAAATATCGGGCAGCTTCGGCTCCAGGCAGGAGGAGGCTCAGCGGCTTGGTCGGATTTTGCGCCCGAAAATGTCGGGAGATGTCGCGTATTTCTATAGCTTAGTATCAGCGGACAGCAGGGAGCAGCATTTTGCATTGCGTCGGCAGCTGTTTCTCGTAGAGCAGGGATATGAATACTCTATCCATTCCGATGACGCATCCTGTTTAGAGACTGTCACCCGAAAGGAGGCGCATTGAATTTGAACGGCTATAGCCATTGCAACGAGCCCTTGGCGGGAAAGGGGAACAGAAATAAGAACTGGAATGACTTGGATCACGCACTGAAGGAGCTGGCGCAGCCAGCGCGTCGTGCCCTTGAATTGATCTTCCGCCAGTTCGCCGGACTCCCCTTCAAGCTGGAGCATTTGTCCAAGGCTGCCAAGGGGCGGACAACGCCTGCCGATTTACGCGCAGCGGTTCCTGAGCTCCTTCGTAAGCAATACTTAGCTTCTGTATACAAAACCTGGGGCGACTGTTTATTCTTTATTCCACGTGAACATCTTCGTTTTCTCCAGCAATATTGGATCAGGCCAGGGCTTGCACCGAGGAATGGCAGCGATATGAGGCTCATGAAGGAAGTTAAAAGGGGGCTGGCATTGGATTTGTTCCGGAGCCTCGTTTGGATCGCCAGGCACGGACTTCCGGTTACGGCAAAAGGAGTCATCCATCGAAAGGCTGTAGACAAATTAAGTCAGCAAACAGCACTTCAGCAGGAGGATGTGGCGGGGCTATCGCTCAGCTATTCTCATCAGGATATTTACCCGGATCAAACGGCTATCATGCTGGATATGCTGCTTGAGCTGAAAATTATTCATCAGGGTTCAAAAGCATGGCGGCTGAATGTTTCGGAGCTCAGTTTATGGCTTAAACGCGATTTAACGGAGATGAATGAAGTGCTTTTTCAAAGGGTTTTATCAAAGTTTGTTCCAGCGGAGGCCGAGCTGCAGCATTTTGTTCATGTGCTATCATCCCCAGATTGGCTGGAAGGCGAGTGGTATTCGTATGATCAGGTGATCGCTTGGCTTCAGGAGGAACGCCTGCTTCGTCGGGAGCTCCCCGAGGCACGGCAAAGCTGGCTGTGGAGCTGGCTGGAAGCCATGTGCGGATTCGGCTGGCTGGAGCTTGGATGCGATCATGCTGGCGAGCGTGCTTTTCGCTGGATCAACTTGCCCTTGGGGAGAGGATTATCACGGTCTGGTTCGAAGTCAAGTTATGAGGGAGCAGTGAGGAGCTGCTTTTACGTTCAGCCGGATTTCGAAATTATGGTGCCGCCGGAGGTGCCATTCTCCGTTCGCTGGGAGCTGGAAGCCTTCACTGAAAGCCGCGTGACAGACCGCCTGTGCATTTACCGAATTACAAGCGAAGCGGTCTCTAAAGGGATTCGGCTTGGATGCTCATTGGCCGATATGCTGAGCTGCTTGCGCCGGTATTCCCCAGGGATTCCGAGCAATGTGGCCGCCGCAATGGAGGAATGGGGAAGGCAAAAGGAAGAGACGAGAGGGGAGGTGCTTTTTCCTAAGCTAGATAATCCGACGTCAGCGACCAGCGAACATGGCGAGACTCCGTCTGAGGTTGAAACACTGTGGGGCATCCTAGTATACGGAGAAAATATGGCTGCCTATCACCCGTATAATGCCATTCCTCAACAGGATGAGCTATTTCCAGGCCTGGAGCAGATTCCTGGAATGTGGCTCAAGATGAAGAGAAGCTACCACCCCTCCACCACCCGGCAAATGGTAGATCAAGCGATACAATGGCAAACGATGCTTGCTCTGCAGATCGGCGGAGAAATGGTCGAATTTTTGCCAGTTCGTTTGGAGGAGGGGGAGGACTGGCGGGTTAAGGGGAAGCTGTTTTCTTCCCGCGACTCGAACGAATGTGATGCTGTATTGGCGCCCAAGGACTGGGAATCCGTGCGTTTACAGCTTCCCCTGATGGACAAAGGGCATGAGTGATATGAGGGAATCACAATGAAACCCTTCTGCTCAGAAACTGAATATGTTATTATTATGGAGTCTACTAAAAACCCGATTTTGAGGATTAATCGGAGTAGACCATTCTATACAGAATCGAGTTGAGATTCATGAGCGTAACCGAGTTGAAGACGGTCGACATGGCCGAGCTTTTGACATACGCCTATGAATTAGGCGATATGATAAACAATTCCATCGCGGTTTCCGACTATTTATTCTGGAAGAGACGGGTGGAGGAGGACGCGGAAATTCAGGTTTTCAAAAGAAAGCTTGCCGCGCAGAAAGAGCTCTTTGAGGAGACACAGCGTTTCGGGCACTTCCATCCCAATTACCATGAGGCGAAAGACAAAGTAGCCGAGGTCGAGAAGGAGCTCGAGCAGTTCGAAGCTGTACGCAACTTCAAGGCGGCGGAGAAAGAGCTGGATGAATTGTTGCATCAAATGTCGGAAATGATTGCTTATTCCGTATCTGACACGATTAAGGTGCCGAGCAATGATCTCAATCCGATTGGCGGCGGCTGCGGAAGCGGCGGGAAGTGCAGCTGCGGATAGGCCGGGGCCGCGGCTCTGGCCGCGGCGGCCTAGGGACTAATGAATTGCTTTGTAAGGATTATGAACGGGCGACGAAATAGGAGGGATTACATGTTTCCGGAACGTACAGGCTATATTATTTGGGTAAGCGATTTGAAGGCGGCAAGAAATTTGGAGAAATACGGGAGCGTGCATTATTTATCCCGACGGATGCATTACGTCGTCATGTATGTAAATACCGAGCGAGCAGAGGACATTATGCGAAATATCCGCAAGCTGTCTTATGTTCGCAAGATCGAGCGATCTTACCGTAATGAAATAAAGACGGAATATAAGAAGGAAGTTCCGGATAAGACGCAGTATTATGGACTGTAGGTATTTTTAAAATATGAATATTTATAGCCCGTTTGGTGTAAAGTTTACTAGAACGACGGCGGGATTAAATGATGAGCGACCCTGAGGGCGCTCATCATTTTTTACTTGCTGGTTGAGCGGAGCTTTTAGGAGGCGGGACAGGTGGAATATGAACTTTTATTACGGGTTCTGATCGCAGGCATTTGCGGTTCGATTATCGGCTTCGAACGAAAGAGCCGTATGAAGGAAGCGGGGGTTCGAACCCATTTTGTCGTAGCTGTCGGAGCTGCTCTTATGATCATTATTTCGAAATATGGCTTCCAGGATCAAATAGGCTGGAGCAATTTATCGTTGGATCCGTCCAGAGTCGCGGCGGGGGTCGTCAGTGGAGTAGGCTTTTTGGGGGCGGGCATGATTTTTATGCAGAAGCATACGATAAAAGGCTTGACAACAGCGGCTGGAGTATGGGCAACGGCGGGGGTATGCATGGCCGGTTGGGGCCGGATGTACACCGCTCTTTTTTCCCTTTTTATATGGGTTAANTAGGCATGGCGGTTGGCGCCGGCATGTACTTCGTTGGAATCGGAGTGATGCTCCTTATTTTTGTAGGGCAAATTATGCTTCATGGCCGTCTTAATTGGATGGCCTCTCCCAAGATCGAAAAGCTTCTTCTCGTCATTGAGAAGGAGGAGGAAGCGCTTGAGCTCATTTTAAAACGGCTGGAAGAGCTTCATGTTTCTGTGCTCGCCTTTGAAATGGATCGTCAGGAAGAAGAGATGACGTTAGCTTTGACACTGCAGGCTAAAGGCGGTTTTGCTCTGGAGAAGCTGATCTCGGTGCTAGGTAGTGACAAATTAGTTAAAAAAATAAAAATGGAGTGATTTCCAGAGTAGATTTTAGTTCTAAGATGAAGGCCTCCCTTGTAGAATAATGGAAAGTGATGTATGATTATAGGTAAATATACTTAGTCACAAAGACCTATCAACTACAAGACATGAGGTGTGCGTCATGAGAGACAAGGTTACGGAGCGGTGGGGAACTTACGAGGCTTTTCACGTAACTTTAGGCGATAAGAGAGTCTCCGATATCGTGATCACTAACCATGCCATGATGCGGTATCGCGACAGAATAGATCGGACGAATAAAGGCTTTGAGAAAATAGCCGTCTGGGCTTGGGAATGCCTCAAGCAGGATCGGATTAAACATTATTATCGCAATGAAGAAGACGTTTATTTGGTAGATGATGATTTGGTGATGGTCGCCGAGTTTGCTGAAATTCCTGGCGAATATGATTTGGTCGGAAGACCCATGCACCGGATGATCATCGTGACGTTTCTGGGGCGCATGTCCGAGACGATCGAACTGCGGGATCTTAGATCCTATTATTCTTGGCTAAGGCATTCTCGGCGCATGACGCTGATGAAGAACAGCCGCAAGCGGAAATAAGTACAAAATCAGCTGGTTCTCCGAAAAGGAAGCTAAGATGATAAAGCAGACACTGTGAGAGTGTTTGCTTTTTTTGTTTGCCTGGACATGCTATGGTATTGGAGTAGAAGGGGTGAAGCGAAGATGGCCTTAAATTATCATCAATTACATATTTTTTACACCGTCGCCCAGCGAGGCAGCTTCTCAGCGGCCGCTCAGGCGCTACATATGACACAACCTGCGGTAACGATGCAAATACAATCGTTGGAGGATTATTTTGGCACGAAGCTGCTGATCAGATCGACGAAGCGTATTGATTTGTCTGAAGCGGGAAAGGCTTTATATCCGTATGCGCGAAAAAGTATTGAACTGATGCGCGAAACCGAAAAGGCGATGTCGCAGTTCACGTCCATGCTGGAGGGACGCCTGCTGCTCGGCTCCAGCCTCACGATCGGCGAATATGTGCTTCCACGGCTGCTGGGGCCGTTCGGACGTCAATATCCGCATATTTCGATTGTGCTAAAAGTAATGAATTCAACGCAAATTATCGATGAAATTGTCAGCCACCAACTCAACTTCGGCTTGGTTGAAGCGCCGGTACATCATCCGGACATGATATCCGAACCGGTTATGGAGGATGAATTAAAGCTGGTTGTGCCTGCCGGGCACCCGTTGGCGGGCAGGGGCAAGCTGAAGCTGAAGGAAGTGCTGTCTTACCCGTTTGTTCTGCGGGAGAAGGGCTCTGGAACCCGGCAGGTTATGGAGGAGCAATTAGAGGGCTGCGGAATAGATCTTAGCGAGCTGGATATCGTAATGGAGCTCGGGAGCACGGGTGCCGTGAAGTCGGCGGTCGAGGCGGGTTTCGGACTTACTTTTTTATCGCCTTCCTCCGTGAAACATGAGCTGGCTCTCGGATTGCTGGAAGTATTGGAAATCGAGAATGTAACGTTCAAGCGGCAATTTTATTCGATTCACTTAAAGTCTACGCTGCTTCCGGTATCGGCAGTTACGTTCCTAACCTTTCTACGCGAACAGAAGCTTCCTCTGTAATCATGTTAAGGAGATGAATTGAGTAATGAATGATACGGCATTGCAAGAGTTATACGATCTGCATACTCACACACGGGCTTCCGACGGGATGAACGATCCAGCGGGAAATATACGCCTGGCTAAAGAAAAAGGCTTGGCAGGCATAGCGATAACGGATCATGATACAGTTGCGGGGATTGAAGAGGCGTTGGAGGCCGGGCGGCAATATGGAATTACAGTTGTTCCTGGAGTTGAAATCAGTACGGTAGCGGGAGGGCGCGATATTCACGTACTGGGCTACTTTATTGATGTCGCGGATCACAAGCTGCTTGGCAGGCTTCAGAAGTTAAGGGAGACTCGCGAAGCCCGCAATGATCTTATTCTGGAGAAGCTTCAAGCTCTGGGAATGCCGCTGACGCTTCAAGAAATCAAGGACGGGCTTGGCCGCCCGCTTCGCCCCGATGAGAGCATCGGCCGACCGCATATTGCCGATGCACTGGTTCGCAAGGGCTATGCCGACAATATGCGAGATGCCTTCGATCGTTATCTCGGTGAAGGGAAGCCGGCATATGCAAGCGTCCCAAGGATATCGCCGGAGGAGGCGATGCAATGGATTCGAGAGGCGGGTGGAGCTCCCGTGCTTGCGCACCCCGGCCTATATGGGGATGACGAGCTGGTCAGACGAATTATCGCCAGCGGAAAGCCCGTGGGAATTGAGGTATACCACTCTGATCATGGAGCGAACGAGGAGCAGCGTTATTTGGAGATCGCGGCTCAATTCGACTTAGTGCCGACCGCTGGCTCCGATTACCATGGCGTAAGGCAAGGCGTCGTATTTCACGGGGATATCGGTTCGCGCTCGCTGTCGCTCTGCGTATTGGAAGAGCTGCGTGTCCGATCGGGTCTTAAGTAGAACAAGCTTAAAAAATCCCTCGACCAGTTCATGGGCTATGAACATAGAGTCGAGGGATTTTTGTTTTGATCGTTATTTTACCGCATTTGGCAGGCTCTTAATCAGCGCCTCATCCGGCGTGACGAACAGTGTGCGCTGCTGCTCGTAAATCACAAAACCAGGCTTGGCGCCATTTGGTTTGCGAACATGCTTAATCAGTGTGTAATCAACTGGAACGCTGCTGGATTCCTTCGCTTGGCTGAAGTAAGCCGCTAGCTGGGCCGCTTCATTCAATGTAGCCTCCCCGTAGGAAGCGCTCCGTATGACGACGTGAGATCCCGGAATATCCTTGGTGTGAAGCCAGGTGTCATTGTGGCTAGCCAGCCGGTTCGTCACGTACTCGTTCTGCAAATTATTTTTACCGACGTAAATGTCGATGCCTTCGGAAGAAGTATAGACATGCAGGGTCGGTCGATCACTTTTTTTCTTTTTCTTGTTTTTGCCACTGCGTTCTCTCAAATAGCCCTGCTGGATCAATTCCTCACGTATTTCATCGATATCGCTTAATGTGGCATGAGCCAATTGCTGGAGCAAGCCTTCCAAATAAGTAATTTCTTTGCGTGCGATGTCCATTTGCTCATCAATGATGGTCAGGCTGTTTTTGAATTTATTGTATCTTTTGAAATAACGCTGCGCATTTTCGGAGGGGGTGAGCAGCGGGTCGAGTGATACGGTCATTGACTTTTGCTCCTCATCATAATAATTGATGAGCTCCGCCTTCGTATCGCCCTTCTCGATTTGATGGAGAGAGGCGAGAAGCAGTTCCCCGGAAATCCGATAACGCTCAGCGTCCTCGGCTTCCACGAGATCCTCCTGGAGCTTGGTCAGCTTCTTCATGTTCTTGCTGCGCTCATTTTGCAGAAAACGCAACAGGTCGCTCGTTCTTTGCTTTACCGTGTCGCGCAGCGCTTTTTCCCCGTAATAATCCTCCATGCAGGCGCTGATCGAAGGATATGTGTGAACCTCCTCCTGTACCATGCTCAAGGATACGGCAGAGAAGACATGCTTACCTTTGCTGTTGCTCCCGGACATCGGGTGATATTGATGATCGGCAATATCGAGCATCATTGCAGAAAATGCCGACCATACGTCTTCAAGCTTCGGGGATACTTGGACACTGTGCTCAGCAGCGGAATCTTCTATGCGACTGGCCCGGTGATAGATTTCTTCCGCGATGAGCGGACTGAGGCCGCTGTAGGCTTGAACCAGCCAGAAGCTTGACTTGATTTCTTCCCCAGCTTTGTCCCAAGCCGACAGGAAATCCTCCTTGCCAGCCTCGATAGGATTCAGCTTGTGCTGCTCCGGCGGTTTAGTATAAGCAAAGCCTGGCATAACGACCCGATAGCTGCTAATGGAAGGGGTCACGTGATGGATGCCGTCAAATTGGATTTCCGTACTTGGATCGACGAGGATGATGTTGCTGTGCCGCCCCATTAATTCTACAATGATCCGCTTGACGGAAATATCTCCAAGCTCATCACGCTGCCTGATATCGAATGCGATAATCCGCTCCATCCCGTATTGGGTAATCGCTTCGATTACGCCACCCTCGCAGTGTTTTCGCAGCAGCATGCAGAACATAGGAGCTTCCTGCGGATTAGGAAAGGACTGTTCTGTAAGATGTACTCGCGGGTAGGTCGGGTTAGCCGATAAAATAAGCCTCCGATTGCCGCCTTGCGAACGTAAATTGAAAATAATATCACTGGCGGATGGTTGATGTATTTTATTGATGCGTCCGCCCACGCAAATTTGAAGCTCGTGAACAATCGAACGCGTAACGATTCCGTCAAGTGCCATATGTGTAATCTCCTTCTATAAGTGCCGTGGGCGCGTATCGCGCTCTCTCTATGATGCCATACTTCATGTAAAAACTTAAGTCCTCCCTTGTGATAATTTAGGACTGGCCTGAATACATTTAGCCTAGGTGGAAAAGCCTTCACTCTGTAAATCTGCATAAATTACGGGAGGGGAATAGGGAGGATGGAACAAAAAAACTGGCACCAGTGGAGTGGAGAGGAGCTTCTCGAGCGGTTCGGCGTCTCGCGTGAGCAAGGTCTGACCGAGGAAGAGGTTCGGCTTAGACAAGAGCAGAGCGGGTGGAACGAGCTGTTGGAAATGCAGCGCGTATCGCCGCTGCTCCTCTTCCTGAACCAATTCAAGGATTTCATGATGCTCGTACTGATGGCAGCGACATTGATTTCGGGACTTCTCGGCGAATATTTGGACGCCGTTACTATTATAGCCATCATCATTTTGAACGGGGTTCTCGGCTTTATTCAGGAATTTCGTGCGGAACGGTCGCTAAGGGCGCTCAAACAGTTGTCCGCTCCTCATGCCAAAGTTCTGCGGGAAGGACGCGTCCGTGATATTACGGCAAGAGAGCTCGTGCCAGGCGACATTGTCATGGTAGAGAGCGGGGATCGCGTTCCGGCCGATATCCGCTGGCTTGCCGCCAATAGTCTTGATGTGGAGGAGTCCGCGTTAACCGGGGAATCCCATCCGGTGAATAAGCATGCCGAGGCGATTCGGGAAGAGGAGGTTCCGCTAGGCGATCAGAAAAATATCGGCTTCATGGGAACCATGGTGACCCGAGGGAGCGGAAGAGGCGTCGTCATCCGCACGGGGATGGAGACGGAAATGGGCAAAATTGCCGACCTGATCCAAAATACAGAGGTACAGGAGACCCCGCTGCAGCGCAGACTTGAACAGCTAGGGAAAATACTGATTTATTTGGCGCTCGGTTTGACTATCCTCGTCGTCGTGGTTGGGATCATTCACGGACAGCCTGCCGGAAGCATGTTCTTTGCCGGAGTGAGTCTTGCGGTTGCAGCCATTCCTGAAGGCCTTCCGGCGATCGTGACGATTGCTCTTGCTTTAGGGGTACAGAGAATGATCAAGCGCAAAGCGATTGTGCGCAAGCTTCCTTCGGTAGAAACGCTCGGCTGTGCCTCCGTGATATGCTCTGACAAGACGGGAACGCTGACGCAAAATAAAATGACGGTAACGCATCTTTGGCTGGAAGGGCGTCCGCTAGAAGTAACGGGTGATGGATATGAGCCGGTTGGCCATATCATGGAGCAGGGGCAGTCACTGGATATGAAGCAAGATCAAAGCCTGCGCCGCTTGCTGCAAATCAGCGCCTTGTGCAGCAATGCCGAGATTTACGAAGAGGAAGAAGAGGAGAGCGCCCGCAATCGGCGCAAAGGCAAGAAAGAGGCAGCCGGCTCCCGCTGGAAGCTTAAGGGGGATCCTACAGAAGGAGCGCTTGTTACATTAGCGACTAAAATGGGGCTAACTGCGGGCTCGTTAAGCGGCATTTATAAGCGTGAAAAGGAGCATCCATTTGATTCCAAACGCAAAAGGATGTCCGTCGTCGTATCCCATCAAGGAGGCGCTATTGCCTTCGTCAAGGGGGCGCCCGATATGTTGCTGGAGCGCTGCTCTTATATATTATGGGAAGGCAAGGTCGTTCCCTTTACGGGAACGCTGCGTCAAAAGGTACAGGCAGCAAATGATGAAATGGCCCGCCGGGCATTGCGCGTGCTGGGGCTAGCATATCGCGAGCTTCGACCTCAAGAAAATGTGAATAGCGAAGAGGCTGTGGAGTCGCAGCTTGTGTTTGTCGGTTTGACCGGGATGATTGATCCTCCGCGGCGTGAGGCGAGGGAGGCTATAGCAACCTGTCGCAAAGCGGGAATCAAGACGGTGATGATTACGGGGGATCACGGCCTGACCGCCGAAGCGATTGCCCACGATCTAGGAATTTTACAGCGGGGCGGAGCATCGATCTCAGGTTCAGAGCTGACCGTAATGAGCGATGAAGAGCTGGAGCAGAAGGTGGACAGCACGTTTGTCTACTCCCGCGTATCCCCAGAGCATAAGCTGCGGATCGTAAAGGCTCTCCAGCGCAAAGGCCATGTCGTAGCCATGACGGGAGACGGTGTGAATGACGCTCCTGCCATCAAAGCGGCCGATATCGGAATCGCTATGGGTATTACAGGAACGGACGTATCGAAGGAGGCCTCCTCTCTCATTTTGAGCGATGATAATTTCTCGTCGATCGTCGCTGCCATTGAGGAAGGACGGAACATTTACGAGAATATCCGCAAATTTATCCGCTATCTGCTTGCCTCCAACGTGGGTGAAATATTAACGATGCTGTTTGCTATGCTGGCGGGCCTGCCGCTTCCGCTTATGCCGATCCAAATTTTATGGGTCAATTTAGTGACAGACGGCCTTCCTGCCATGGCGCTTGGCGTGGATCAGCCGGAGAAAGATCTTATGGAGCATAAGCCGCGGGGAGCGAAGGAGAATATTTTTGCCCGGCGGCTCGGCTGGAAAATACTAAGCCGCGGCCTGCTCATCGGTTTGTGTACGCTCGGAGCATTCTGGATTACGCTGCAAAGCCATTCGGGAGCTGAGGATCAGCTGGTCAAGGCCCAGTCTGTAGCTTTCGCCACCCTAGTCATGGCTCAATTGATCCATGTGTTCGATTGCCGCAGCTCCCGCTCTATTTTCCACCGGAACATTTTGCAGAATCGTTTGCTTGTTATTGCAGTACTATCCTCTATCGTATTGCTGCTTGGAGTCATTTATATTGAACCGCTGCAGCCGATCTTCAAAACTATGCCGCTTTCGCTGAGAGACTGGTCCATTACGCTTGTGGCTGCGGGAATACCTACGTTCCTGCTCGGTGCGGGCAGCGTTTGGTCGGGCCGGAAGCATCGCCGTAAATACAACAACTCCGGACCGTTCATGCCTGTGAAGAGTACAAATTTTCGTGCATAAAATCAATACCTTTCCGAGCCCCCTAACTATAGACTAACCCCATAGATTAGCTTTGCAGCGCAAAGCGATGGAGGGGTGGTTCAGATGGAATTCACAAAAATGCATGGGCTCGGAAATGACTTCCTAGTTTTTTATGGGGAAAAGGCTTTGCCTGAAGATGCTTCTTATCTAGCGCAAAAATGGTGCAATCGCTACTTTGGCGTTGGAGCTGACGGATTGGTGTTCATTCTGCCGTCCGAACAGGCGGATTTCAAAATGAGAATCATTAATTCGGATGGGACGGAAGCAGAGCAGTGCGGGAATGCCATCCGCTGCGTCTGTAAATATGTATATGAAAAGGGCTATGTCCTCCGCGAACGGGTGACCATTGAAACGCTGGGTGCAGGCGTGCAGCAGGCTGTTCTTCAAACAAAAGCCGGTGCCGTCTCATCCGTACGCATTGATATGGGGGTGCCGATCCTTGGCGGCCGGGATATTCCGACAACGCTCGATGTATGTCCGGTGTTGGATTGGCCCATAGAAGCCGCTGGCCAGAGGTTCAGCGTTACAGCGGTCTCGATGGGGAACCCTCATTGCATTATTTATGTCGATGACCCAGCTGCGTTCGATCTGAGTACCTGGGGGCCAAGGCTTGAGGTACATCCTCTATTTCCGCAAAAAACGAACGTGGAATTCGCGACGATTACTTCCTTCGATCGAGTGGAAATGCGGGTATGGGAGCGCGGAGCAGGGACTACGCTTGCCTGCGGAACCGGCGCCTGTGCTGCGCTGGTCGCCTCTGTTCTTCATGGCTATACGAACCGGGCTGCATGGATCGGGCTGCCAGGCGGGGATTTATACGTGGAGTGGGACGAGGCGGATAACCATGTGTACATGAGCGGCCCGGCGGAGACTGTGTTCGAGGGCAGCGTAGACCGGTAGCCTTCTATGAGGAGGGTAGACGCCGTCTATGTTGGAGCGTGCTGCCGAATCGAGCAAGCAGCTTGGCAATCCGCATCATAAAAAAACGCCGGACGGCGTTTTTTTATTTATACGAATAAATAAGATGCTTACGGTGAAGGCAGCCGTAGTGGCATAGGCTCAGCAGACGCTTTTCTAACCATTCAGCTTGAATTTGTGGTACATTAGAATGAAAATATGAAAAAAGTCTGTTAGTGGGGCAGTATGTTCGATAGAGTACGCTAGAGTTCGAGGAAATAAGTTGAATAATAGGCTTGAAATAGAATGAGGGCAGTGGAGGTAAGAAAGATGAGGCCGGATTTACGCGAGAAAATGCAAAAAGAGGTTTTGGTTGGGGATGGGGCGCTGGGTACCTATTTATATCAGTTGGGTTTTCCCGTAGGCATATCTTATGAAGAGTTCAATTTATTAAGGCCTGAAGTGATCGGTGACGTGCATCGCCGCTATATAGAAGCTGGAGCACAGCTGCTGGAGACGAATACATTCTCGGCAAACTACTATAAGCTCGCAAAATTTGGACTGGAATCCAAGGTGGAGGAAATCAATAAAGCCGCTGTGCGCATCGCTAGAAGCGCGGCGGGTGCAGATGCTTATGTCGCTGGTGCTGTAGGATCCATTCGAGGCGGAAAAAGAGTAAATGTCTCCGTCCAGGAGCTGAATCAGTATTATGCACAGCAAATTTCCGCACTGCTGACAGAAGATGTTGATGCGCTGCTATTTGAGACCTTCTATGACCTGGAGGAGATGCGAATTGCGCTTGGCAAGGCTCGTAAATCCACTCCGATTCCGATCATCTGCCAGTTTGCTGTCGATCAGCTTGGCCGCACGTTGGATGGTTATAGTATTAAGGAAGCCTTCGTAATATTGCGCGAGGAAGGCGCTGACATTCTCGGCTTCAACTGTCATTCTGGTCCCAAAGGAATTATGAGTGTGATGGAGGACTTGAACGGCCCGCTCGATATTCCGCTATCTGTATTCCCCAATGCGGGTTTAGCCGACTATGTAGATGGAGAGTATGTATATGGAGCAACCCCGGAGTATTTCGGGGAGAGTGCGATTTCATTCGCCGATCTTGGAGCACGGCTCATCGGCGGCTGCTGCGGTACGACGCCTGAGCATATTTCGGCGATTGCAGGGGCGCTTTCCAATTACGTACCGAAGCCCCTTCAGGAAGGAACAGCACTGCCTGCGGTTCGGCCTTCCATGATTGTTGAGGGGCCGGAGGAGTCAGTTAAGGACATTTTCGGTGGACAAGCGTCTGATCCGAGTATCGTCGAACTAGTTAAGGAAAGACATACCGTTATAGTGGAGCTTGATCCTCCTCGCGATCTGGATATCCGCAGGTTTATGGACGGCGCTGCCGCGCTGAAGGAAGCGGGAGTTGATGCTTTGACTCTTGCAGATAATTCGCTGGCGGTTACCCGGATGAGCAACATGGCATTGGGTCACCTCGTACAGTCCGAGGTTGGGCTGCGGCCGCTTATTCATATCGCTTGCCGCGACCGCAACCTGATCGGTACCCAATCGCATATGATGGGCTTCGATGCCCTTGGCATCGACCATGTGCTGGCGGTAACCGGCGATCCGGCGCGCTTCGGCGATTTGCCTGGCTCAAGCTCGGTGTATGATTTAACCTCCTTTGAAATCATTCGTATGATCAAGCAGTTGAATGAAGGCATAGCATTCTCCGGCAAGCCGCTCAAACAGAAGGCGAAGTTTGTTGTCGGCGCGGCATTTAATCCGAATGTGAAGCATTTAAATAAAGCTGTCGAGCGTTTGGAGAAAAAAATAGCATCTGGTGCGGATTATATTATGACGCAGCCGGTGTACGACCCGGAACTGATCGTTGCGGTTAAGGAAGCAACAGCGCATCTGGATATTCCGATCTTCATCGGCATTATGCCTCTGGCCAGCGGGAAAAATGCTGAATATTTGCATAATGAGGTTCCCGGCATCCGGCTCTCCGATAGTGTCAGGAAGCGGATGGAAGGGCTGCAAGGCGAAGAGGGCCGCAAGGTAGGGGTGGAAATCGCCAAGGAATTGTTGGACACGGCTTTGGAGCATTTTAACGGCATTTATTTAATAACTCCGTTTATGTTTTATGAAATGAGTGTCATTTTGAGTAATTATGTCTGGGAGAAATCCGCACATCGATCACGCTACTTGTCTCGTTCATAATTATCAATTACAATAGGGTAACGGATGTGATACCTTTGTCTCACAGTATGACAGGATACGGACAGTCCGCCAGAGAATACGGCGGTTATGTTATTCAATTTGAAATTAAATCCGTCAATCATCGGTATGCCGAAATCGTTCTTCGCATGCCACGGGAGTGGACATGTTATGAAGACGGACTGCGGCGCCTCGTACAGCGTCATGTCAAGCGTGGCCGGATTGATGTATACATTAGCAAAGAGCGTGAGGATCATAGCTCTTTGCCATTTGTATTGAACTCTTCCATCGTGCAATCTTATTTGCAGGCTGCTGAAGAGCTCAGCCGGGATTATGGCGTGAATGCCAATCTTACGGCAAAGGACATTCTGTCCCTGCCTGATGTGCTCACGGCTCCAGAACTGACCAAGGATAATCCGTCTTCGGAGGATGGCGGATGGGAGACGGTGCTGCACGATGGGCTGGAGGAAGCGGTGTCTGGGCTTTTGCGCATGCGGGAGAAGGAGGGGCTTCATCTCGTTCGCGATTTGGAGAGCCGGCTGCTGAAGCTGGACGACTTGCACGCAGAAATCTCAAGGCTCGCTCCGGAAGTGGTGAGCGATTACCGAACACGCTTGCAGGGGCGCCTCAATGAGTTGTTTGAGGGGGCGGTGGATGAGCAGAGATTTGCGATGGAGATTGCGCTTTTTGCGGATCGATCCAACATCGATGAGGAATTGATCCGACTGAAGAGCCACTTCGAGCAGTGCCGCGGATTGCTGAGCACCCGTGAGCCGATCGGCCGCAAGCTTGATTTTTTAATACAGGAAATGAATCGTGAAACCAATACGATCGGATCAAAGGCCAACCATTTGGCTTTGGTCAACCGTGTTTTGGAAATGAAAGCGGAATTGGAGAAGATTCGCGAACAGGCAGCGAACATGGAGTAGCATTATACCTATTTGGAAGCGAATCGAGAAAATTAGGGGGAACTACCTAACCATGGCAATTAAACTTATTAACATCGGTTTTGGAAATATCGTATCGGCGAATCGCATCATTTCCATTGTCAGCCCTGAATCTGCGCCTATTAAGCGGATTATTCAAGAGGCGAGAGACCGTCATATGCTGATTGACGCCACTTATGGGCGTCGTACCAGAGCGGTCATCATTACGGATAGCGACCATGTCATTTTATCGGCGGTACAGCCGGAGACGGTCGCGCATCGTCTATCCATCAAAGACGACGACAACGACGAATAATGGAGAGTACAATGGCAAAAGGGCTACTAATCGTATTATCCGGGCCGTCCGGAGTGGGGAAGGGAACGGTCTGCAATGAACTTAGGCATCGTTTGCCTGAGTTGGTGTATTCTGTGTCTGCGACGACAAGGCAGCCGCGGCTAGGCGAGGAGCACGGTGTGAATTATTTTTTTAAAACCCGTGAGCAATTTATGGACATGATCGATAATGACCAGCTGCTGGAATATGCCGAGTATGTCGGAAATTTTTATGGTACTCCGCGCGATTTCGTAGAGCAGACGATTGAGAGCGGCAGGGACATTATTTTGGAAATTGAAGTCCAAGGCGCGCTTAAAGTGAAAGAGAAGTTCCCAGAGGGGATTTTTGTGTTTCTGCTTCCGCCATCTTTGGATGAGCTTAAAGGGCGGATCCAAGGGCGCGGTACGGAGAACCAAGCGACGATCGACCATCGGATGTCGGTAGCTGCGGATGAAATAGCTCTGCTTAAAAACTATGATTACGCGGTCGTGAACGACGAAATTGACTTGGCTTGCAAAAGAATTGAAGCCATCATTACAGCCGAGCATTGTAAAGTAAGAAAATAGCCAGGCACGACTTTGCTGTGAGTTGATGAATACTTAAAGAGGTGTTGATGAGAATGTTGTATCCATCTATTGATAGAATGCTGGAGAAGGTCGACAGTAAGTACTCGTTGGTTGTCGCTGCATCCCGTAGAGCAAGACAGCTTAGAGAAGGGGAGAAGAGCGAGCTGCAGCAGCCGAAGTCCCATAAGCAGGTTGGCGTTGCCCTTGAGGAAATCTACGGTGACTATGTACGGATCAAACGGGATATCCACGGAAATCCCTTAACAGACGACGAATAATTGGCATCGCCTCCGGGCTGCTTTAGAACACTTTTTTTAAGTGCTTTATTTACGACAACCGCGAGGTTGTTGTTTTTTTCTGTAATGAATAGGAGCGAAAGAAAGAGGGGATCACCGATGTTAACCGGCAAAAAAATATTGTTAGGGGTCACCGGCGGCATCGCTGCATTCAAGGCAGCGTCGCTCTGCAGTAAGCTCGTACAACAAGGTGCCGAGGTTCGCGTAATTATGACGGAGTCCGCGACCAAGTTCATTACGGAGCTGACCCTGCAGGCGCTTTCCAAGCATCCTGTCTACACGGATACGTTCGATGAGAAAAATCCGCAGGTCATCGCGCATATCGATCTCGCGGATTGGGCTGATCTAGTGCTGGTTGCACCGGCTACCGCAAATATTATTGCCAAAATGGCCGTAGGTTTAGCGGACGATATGCTGTCCACGACGTTGCTTGCCACCGAGGCTAGGATTATGCTGGCTCCAGCGATGAATGTTCATATGTACACTCATCCGACCGTTACTCGTAATTTAGCGGAACTTTCCGAACGCGGCGTGCTGATGGTAGAACCGGGCAGCGGGCAGCTGGCTTGCGGTTACACGGGAAAAGGGCGCATGGAAGAGCCCGAAAACATCATCTTGGCCGTTGAGGCTTATTTTGCCCGTGAAGAACGTGCAGCTAAACAGCCGTTAGCAGGGAAGAAAGTGGTGGTTACGGCCGGGGGGACTGTAGAACGATTGGATCCGGTACGTTATATTACGAACGATTCGTCTGGAAAAATGGGATTTTCCATTGCTAAAGCGGCTTTGGACTTAGGTGCGGAAGTAACGATTATCGCGGGCAGAACGGATGTGGCTCCTCCGCTTGACCGGGATGGTCTGTGCCTTATTCGCGTGGAGTCTGCCCAAGATATGTATGAAGCGGTTCATGCGGTTTGGGCGGATACGGATATACTCGTAAAAGCGGCAGCCGTCGCAGATTACCGTCCTAAACAAGCGGCTGATCGCAAGATTAAAAAGTCCGGCGATGCAATGACCTTGGAGCTCGTCAAGAACATCGACATTTTGGAGACGCTAGGTCAAAAGAAGAAGGGTCAGTTCCTGATCGGTTTTGCCGCCGAGACGGATCATCTTGAACAGCATGCCATGGATAAGCTGCGCCGCAAAAACTGTGATCTCCTCGTAGCTAACGATGTGACTGCGGAGGGCGCAGGCTTTGGCACCGATACGAATATCGTGCATGTCTATGATTCGAATGGGCTGGTGGAATCCATTCCTCGGGCGTCCAAGGACGAAGTCGGGCTGCATATTATGGAGTTGGCTGCTGCGCGTTTGACGGGAGAGTCGAAGTAATGTATAGAATGGCAAAAGTAATTGTCGATGTGCCGAGCCGGGAAACCGACCGGCCTTTTGACTATTTAATTCCTGAGCCCATGAGCGGCTGGATCGAAGTGGGGAGCCGGGTCGGGGTGCCATTCGGACGCCGAACCGTACAAGGCTTCGTCGTATCCTTACATGATAAGCTTGAGTTGGATTCGTCGAGAATGAAGCCGATTGATGAACTGCTCGATCTCTTACCGCCGCTGCCTCCCGATTTGGTGGAATTGGCGGCTTGGATGAGCCGAAAATATGCCTGCAGCATGATATCTGCCTTGCAGGCTATGATTCCATCCGCGTTGAAGGGGAAAGCAGAAAGGTATATCCACGTTGCGGATGAGCACCAGATGTCAGGCGGTGATGCGCTGTTTGATTCGCAGGCTCTGCTAGGTGCGGTCGAACGTGAAATCGTCGCTTACATCCATCAGTCCGGCTCTGTAACGATGGCTCATTTAAGCACCCGCTATCCAGATCGGATTGAAGTCATCAAAAATTTGCTCGGTCAAGGGATTTTATTTGAGAGCCAGGCAATTAAGGATAGAGTGAGGAAGAAAACGGTGAAGACCGTAGTCGCCGCAGTGAGCGGGGAGGCTGCTGAGGAGGCGCTTGCCTCGTTGGGAGGAAAAGCTCGCCGCCAGCGCGAGGTGCTGGAATTCCTAATGGAAGTAGGTGCTCCCCTATCCTTGCAGGAAGTGCTGACCACGCTGCGAGTTACCGCGGGAACGGTTAAGAGCCTTGCGGACAAAGGATTTGCGACGATTGAGGATGTGGAGGTATTCCGTGATCCTTATCAAGACCGGCGTTTCCAAGCAACGAAACCGCTGGAGCGAACTCCCGAGCAGGAGAACGTGTATCGTTATCTTGCAGAAACACTGGATGCACATAGACATGGCGTGTTTCTTCTGCACGGCGTAACCGGAAGCGGGAAGACAGAGGTCTACCTGCAGACGATTGAAAGATGCATTTCGCTTGGCCGTCAGGCGATCGTTCTAGTTCCGGAAATATCGCTGACCCCGCAGATGGTGGAACGTTTTAAGGGGCGGTTCGGCAGCAAAGTCGCCGTCATGCACAGCCGTTTGTCTACGGGCGAGCGCTATGATGAATGGCGCAAAATTCGCGAAGGCCGGGTGCAGGTGGCGATCGGGGCTCGTTCTGCCGTATTCGCCCCTTTTGCTGACCTAGGCCTTATCGTTATGGACGAAGAGCACGAGACGTCTTACAAGCAGGAGGAGACGCCGAAGTATCATGCCCGCGACGTGGCGGTGGAGCGTGCTCGCCAGCATGGAGCAGCGGTCATATTAGGATCGGCGACGCCTTCGCTGGAAAGCTATCATGCTGCCCGCTCCCAAAGTAACGATCATTTTGCTCCGATCATTCTGGAGATGAATCAAAGGCCTTCCGGCAGCCGCCTGCCGGGGGTTCAAATTATTGATATGCGCGAGGAATTGAGGGAAGGGAACCGCTCCATGTTCAGCCGGGGTCTGCATCAAGGGATCGCCCAAAGGATCGAACGTGGAGAACAGACCGTGTTGTTCCTCAATCGGCGCGGTTACTCGACGTTTGTCATGTGCCGAACCTGCGGTTATGTAGCAGGATGTCCAGAGTGCGATATCTCGCTCACCTACCATCAGAAGTCGGATAATTTGCGCTGCCATTATTGCGGTTACGCCACTCCTGCACCATCTGTGTGCCCTGAGTGCCAAAGCGAGCATATTCGATATTTCGGCACGGGAACGCAAAGGGTAGAAGGGGAGTTATCAAAACTGTTTCCAGGCATTCGCGTTATTCGCATGGATGTGGACACGACGAGCGAAAAGGGCTCGCATGAAAGATTACTTCAGGCCTTTCGGGAAAAGAAAGGCGATGTGCTGCTCGGTACGCAAATGGTCGCCAAAGGTCTGGATTTTCCGGATGTGACGCTTGTTGGAGTTATAGCAGCGGACACGGCGCTGAACTTTCCGGATTTCCGTTCTGCGGAAAAAACGTTCCAGCTGCTCACCCAGGTGGCAGGTCGAGCGGGACGTCATCAGTTGCCGGGCGAAGTTTATATTCAGACCTACATGCCTGAACATTATTCGATTATCCATTCGAGCAGGCATGACTATCATTCCTTCGTAAGAGAAGAACTGCAGCACCGCAGAACACTGCATTATCCACCCTATAGCCGTCTGATCCTCGCGACCCTTTCACATGAACAGCTTCCCGTGCTGCTTCGCATGGCGGAGAATTTTGCGAGTGAGCTCAGGGGAAAGGCGCAGCGTCTAGGATGGTACGGCGACTTGGACAGGCGGACGCCGGAGGCGCTCGATATACTCGGGCCCGTAGCTTCGCCGCTCCCGCGCATTAAGAACCGCTACCGGTTTCAATGTATGGTAAAATATCGGGGGGAGCTCGATGCGGTGACACTGGTTCGCGAGACGGCGGCGGCAACGATGGATCAGCTGCGGGACGCATCGCTGCAAATCAGTATTGATGTCGATCCGCAGATGCTGATGTGAGGATGAACTTATCCCTTATTGAAAAGTATCGATCCTGCCGGAGCATCGGCGTGGACAGTTGCATATATATTTTGTAATGAATAGGTAAATCTATGTAGAGGCAAGAGGAGGATGTTCCCAGTATGGCGATTCGGATAATTGTCCACGAACCGGATGAAGTGCTGCATCAGGTAGCCAAAGAAGTGAAGAAGATTACCCCTAACGTGCAGAAGCTCCTTACGGATATGGCGGATACGATGTACGATGCAGAAGGAGTGGGGCTGGCGGCCCCGCAAATAGGAATATTGAAGCGGATGATCGTCATTGATGTTGGAGATGATCATGGACTGATAGAGCTTATTAACCCCGAAATTGTTGCATCGGAAGGAGAGCAATTCGGCCCCGAGGGCTGCTTGAGTATTCCGGGTTACCGCGGTGATGTGCGGCGGGCCATGGAGGTTACGGTTAAAGGCTTGGATCGTAACGGCAAGGAAGTGACCTACACCGGGACGGAGCTATTAGCCAGAGCTTTCCAGCATGAGATTGATCACTTAAACGGTGTGTTATATACGGATATCGCTGAAAGAATATATGAAATTACGCCTGAGGGCGAAGAGAAGGAGTGACTCGCTGTTGAATATCGTGTTTATGGGTACTCCCCAATTTGCTGTACCATCTCTCGAGTCGTTGCTCCGTGAGGGATATAACGTGGTTGGCGTGGTAACGCAGCCCGATCGGCCGCAGGGTCGAAAGAGAATACTAACTCCTACGCCGGTGAAGGAGGCCGCTTTAAAGCATGGTATTCCCGTATTGCAGCCGCAGAGGATGAGAGCGCCGGAGGCGATTGAGGAACTGGCTGCGCTGAGTCCGGATCTTATCGTTACCGCGGCGTACGGTCAAATTCTGCCGAAGGCTGTGCTTGATTTGCCTAAGCACGGCTGTCTGAACGTTCACGGCTCGCTGCTTCCGAAATATCGGGGCGGCGCGCCGATTCAACGCTCGATTATTAACGGCGAGAAGGAGACGGGCATAACGTTGATGTACATGGCCGAAGGATTGGATACCGGAGATATGATTGCGAAATCTGTCGTGCCGATTGAAGATGAGGATACTGCCGGCACGATGTTCGAGAAGCTGAGTCTGGCTGGAGCCAGGCTGCTGCTGGAGCAGCTTCCACTTATTCTTGAAGGCCGGGCCGAGCGGATTCCTCAGAATGATGCGGAGTCCACATATGCTTCTAATTTATCGCGGGAGGATGAGCGGATCGACTGGGCATCATCTTCGCGGGCGATTTACGACCGGGTTAGAGGATTAGTGCCTTACTCTGGCGGTTATACGCTATGGAATGACGAGGTATTTAAAGTATGGGCAGTAGCTCAGCCTGCTGTTGGCGCGAAGAATCCTCCCGGAGGACAAGCTCCCGGTACGGTATTGAATTTATCGGAGCAGGGAATCGAAGTGAAGACGGGAGACGGCTCCGTGTTGTTAACACGGGTGCAGCCAGCCGGGAAAAGGGCAATGGATGCCTCTGAGTTTATTCGCGGCGGGGTTATGCAGACCGGGACGGTATTCATATGAGCCGGAAACAAGAAAGCCGTCCTGGCGACGGAGTACGGGGACGGCAGGGAAGTGCAGGGAACGCTGCGCCCAAGGCCGGACAGCAGGGCGTCAAGGGCGGATCCCGCCGTCAGCATAAGGCGTCAGCACGGGATACTGCGCTACATGTGCTTACTGAAGTGGAGCAGGAGGGCGCATACAGTAATCTGCTGCTGAACTCTGCGCTGCAGAAATCCGGTTTGACTGGCGCTGAAGCCGGACTTGCGACTGAGCTTGTGTACGGCACGATTTCCCGCAGGAATACGATTGATTACTACCTTGAGCAGTTTGTGGCCAAGGGAATGGCCAAGCTCCAGCCTTGGGTGCGGAATTTGCTGCGGCTTAGCTTTTACCAAATTTTTTATTTGGATCGCATTCCTCCGCATGCCGCTGTCAATGAGGCGGTCAACATCGCCAAGCGAAGAGGGCATCAGGGAATCTCGGGAATGGTTAACGGGGTGCTGCGGAACGTGCTGCGCCGCAAAGACGAGCTGAAGCTCCCGAAAGATCTGTCCCCGGCGCGCCGGATTGCATTGGAACATTCGCATCCCGAGTGGCTCGTATCAAGGTGGATCGAGCAATATGGCGAGAAAACGGCGGAGGAGATTTGCCGCGTTAACAATGAGTCTCCTCCCGTAAGCGTGAGGATCAACGGAACGCGGATTACCCGGGACGAGCTTATGCAGAAGATGGAAGAGCAGGGGCTGAAGGTAGCGGCTTCCCGGGTTTCTCCCGACGGAATCATTGTCCTGAGCGGGGGTAATATGGCGTTAACCGGATGGTATCGGGACGGTTTGTTGTCTATTCAAGACGAGAGTTCGATGCTTGTAGCTGAGGCTGTTGCCCCTGAAGCTGGAATGTCGGTGCTGGACTGCTGTGCGGCTCCCGGCGGCAAGACCTGCCATATGGCTGAGCGCATGAAGGGCGAGGGGCAAATCATCGCAAACGACATTCATCCGCATAAGGCCAAGCTGATCGAGGATCAGGCTGCCCGTTTACAGTTGGGCAATGTACAGGCTCTATCGGGAGATGCCCTTGAACTCGACAAACACTTTGCTCCCGAGTCTTTTGATCGTATATTGCTGGATGCTCCTTGTTCTGGCCTAGGTGTCATCCGCCGCAAGCCGGATTTAAAATGGGTAAAGACACCGGAGGATATTACTGAAATCACTAAGATGCAGCGGAATTTGCTCGATCGCGCAAGTACCCTCCTTAAGCCGGGCGGAGTACTTGTCTATAGCACCTGTACGATTGAACCTAGCGAGAACGAAGAAATGGTGAAGCAATTCCTGGATCGCCATACTGAATTTGAGCTGGCCCCAAAGCTGCCGGAATGGCAGCGATTTAGCCAGAAGGTCAGCAGGGAGAACGAAGAAATCGAGATAAACGCCGAAACTATCGGTTTGCAAATCCTGCCGCAGCATTATCATTCAGACGGCTTTTATATCGCACGTCTGACGAAGCGCGCAAATGCTTAGACGTGCTGGGGAAATTTGGGATTTACGTGCATGGCTATATCTTATATAATGAACAAAGATGAAGCACATCTCTTGAATCGCAAGGAGCGATGGGAAGGGGTGTGCTTTTTTGTTATTCACTTAATTCCTTAATTTATCAAATTATCCATTTGGAAGGAGGTCTTTAGTCCTGTGAGGGCGAATTAGGAGGGGAATGATTTGGTGTGGTGTTGTCATGTAATTAATGATTCGTAACAATTTACAGAGAATTAGGGAGAGTGAAGGAAATGAACAAATGGATGACTGTATTGATAGCTGGAATTATTGCTTTTTCCTCGTTTCAAATCGTAGGGAATGTTGGGGCTGCGGATAAATCCAATGTAGCTGTTCTGGTAGATGGCCGGAAGGTGAAGTTTCAAGGCGGCGATCCGGTTATGGAGAACAACCGGGTTCAAGTGCCGCTCCGTGGGGTCGGAGAAGCCTTGGATGCAGAAGTAGACTTTCGTGGCAAGACCGTGACCTATGTTAAGGGAAGCAAGTCTATTGTACTAACCTTGGGAAGCAAGGCGGCGTTGGTCGATGGCCAAAATGTAATGATGGATACTGCAGCCAAAGCCGTTAAGGGACGGACTTATGTGCCGCTTCGCTTTGTAAGTGAGAATTTGGGCGAAACTGTAGAGTGGGACAAGGTCGGTGGCTGGGTGTGGATTGGGGCGAGAAATATTCCGAGTACGGATGATGAGCAATTTAAACTAATTCCGTTAAGTGAGTTTAAGGAGTATACGCAAACAATAGATATATTTAAAAACACTAAAAATGAGATTTTTTCATATATCAAAATTGTAAAATTTAGCGATCTTCCAATTCAACTTGGTGATCAGCAAATTATTTATAGCATTGATTTAGTACAAAGTAGGGGGAAAGATTATATCCAAATTCGGAGTAGCGTAAGAAATACTCCGATTTCCTTTTTGGTGAAAAACAGTTTTGCGAGAGGCCGTCATGGCCTTAATAGGGCTTTTGTTAATAATGGTGATAAGACAGGAATGAGCCTTTATCCTGTTGTAAGTAACTCGGATAAATTCCAAAATGGTAAATATATAGAAAATTATGAAGGTTGGATGAATTTTAAAATTAAGCAAGCTGACTATATCCTGATTAGAAATGGCGATGTGAATTATGCCTTGGCCATTGAAAATCCGTTTAAGTAGGAGTATAGGAGATGACCGAAAAATTCAACAACCTGAAAGAAAAACTATCTATTGTTTTTTTGACTATATTACTGGTTCTTGTTTCTTATCCTGGTCAAGTTGGAGCTGTAACAATTAATAATACACGACTTTACGAAGATCCAGAAAAACCCAATATATACTACTTTGTCGGCATGGTTTATTACGATGTTTGGAAGAATTCAGCCGGTTCTTGGACAGGGGATGGTTATAGGCCAGGAGATATCGTCTCACGGGTAGATGGTGGCACATATGAGTTTACTTTTCCTGCTGCACGTAAGCTAAAAGATATAACGGTATCTGTGTATGACTTCGACTGGACATATGCCGATATAACATTTAATACATCCCGCACTGGGGAGTTAGCTGAAAATGATAAACTATATTATCAAGATGCTACTTCAAAATCACTATATAGTTATAGTAATTCACGGGTTGATGGAAAAGGTACAAATACTGGTAAGATAGATGTTTATGTAGTTAATGGCGTACTAGATGCAGTGGAACAAGTAAATAGAAAACTTGAAGAAGAACAAGAAAATGGCCAGACCTTTGCCCCTGGTGTTGAAGGTTGGCGTTACTTTTTCCCAACCCTGTTTACAATCGAATTAGAGCCCACCGAAGGCAAGGCTGTAATTAAGCACTACACAACAGCAGGACAACCTTTAGACGGTGTAGATGGGTTTCGAGATCGGGAGGAAAAGATTGAATTAAATCAACACTATACTTTTTTTCCTTCACCGAATACCCCAACCTATAAATATGAGTATTATACGAAAGGAACAAGCGGGCCGTTGCCAGCAGTACCTAATTCCGGGGATATTCTAGTTGGGAATCCCATGGCTTTTACATATAGTGGAGGCTACCCGGTATATTACTTAAATCTATATTACGAGGGAGAGCCGCCACCAGGGGGAGGAACTGGTTCAGGGGTAGCTTGCACAGCTCCATCACCTGGCAGAATCATGACCGGAGAAGACTTCAACCCGAATGTTAGTGCAGTTATCCAGGCGGATTCTCGGGGGAGTGAGCGATTTCATGTCCTCGACGGCATTCCGACAACTGAAAGTTTATACGGCAATGTGTGGACGAAGAACTATTTACATAAGTATGGTTATCAAGAAATGACGGGCAAGTGCACATTTACCGTAGACGTTACCGTTATGCCGCCTCCACCGCCTCCGGATGAAGAAGCTGGCGATCCCTCCATCGTGCAAGTCCAGGTGGATAAGGACTATTCCTTCTGGACGATTTCTCAAGTTGAGGTTTATAGCCTTAAAGAAGCCGCCTTGCAAAACTATGCTTTTGCAGCTAACGGCATCAAGATACCACCCAGCGGGTATAATGCTCCTTATTACGCCACTGCACAGACGAACCACTATGAACCTTCTCCTATTCCGAACATCAGCGTTAGCCACAATGGAGATCCCGAAGCAGCCGCTCGTTCGGCGGTGAGCGTCCGGGTACGCAATGATACCTTCACGTTCAATAACCTGACCCTTATGAGCGGCGCAGAAACGATAGGAAGCGGCCCAACTCCATCAGCGATCCCAATGTCTCCTATGACAGGGGATAATACCCTATACAGTCCGGGGCACATTATCCCTATGACAAAGGTGAATCAAGCGAATCAGCCTAGCACCGGAACAATATATTATGTGGCTAGCGGTGCTGGAGAGAAGAGCTATCCGATCTATGGCATCAACTCAGTTACCGTACATACCCCTGTAGTTATTTATCCGGGCGTATCAGATGATCGGGCCCATAACCAGAAAACCAACCCTGCAGCAGGGCGTTCTGCTGTGATTCTGGATCGCCAGTTTACGATTGAGCTCCCGAACTCGGGGCAGCATGCCAGTTATGCGGGCTATGGCAAGCGCAATTACTTGAAATACATCGGCAGTAAGCAGGTGAGGTTCCCGTTTGATGTTTATAACGGCTCCAAGAGTCAATTTTATCCGAAAAACACATGGATTGAGGTGGAGAAATCCCAGGAGACCTTTCCTTTCTACCTCCCGGTATGGATTGATGAAGGATTCTATGAGGTGGAGTTTCGAACGATTGCCCACAATGCTCCTTTCGGGGCTAGTCGCCAAAGCAATGCCAACCTCGATTTAACTCATCACATCGCTTATGATACCGTGGCTATAGACGTCATTGGACGAGTCTATGATTTCCGGATTACGGATATTGCCGATTACTCTTGGGAGACGGTGTTTCGCACGGCCAAGGGGAGCAGCATTCCGACAGGAACCGCCTACTGGGTGGGACGGAGCGGCATTGATGGGGCAGCCCGGGGAATTACGCTAGAGTACACCCTGCCGATCCGCCCGGGAAGTCATCCCTTATATAAAAACGCAGCGATCAAGACAGGGTATCATTTCAAGTTCGATTTAAAGACGAAAGGCAATATGTTCTCGCGGCAGGATGAAATCAAAATTACGCCGAGCTTTTATTTTCTCAGCGCTGAAGATGGGTCGCGAACGCCTGTGGATCTGTACTATCATAAGAGCGGAAAAAGCTATGTGAAAGTAGGCTCGCCCAGCGACGAGGCGGCCCGGTATGTCATCTTGAACGAGCGTTTGCGCAATGTGCCGGTAGAGGAGCTGACAGATACGGCGCTGTATAAATACGACCATGAATACACTTTTGATCAGATCGCAACCGTTGGGCGCCCGCAATTCGTGAACCATTATGTCAATATAGCAGCGAAGCGCAAGACCATGATCGGCAGCTTAAGTCTGCTGCGTTTGCCGGGAGACGTGCGCACTCTGATCGGGCCGAAGACAAACATCCCTGCAGGTGTTGATTCGAGCCGGGCTAATGCCGCCGTTCAGAAATGGTACGGCGAGTACAGTCTGCCCGCAAATTTGTATGCAGTGAAATCTGGGACGAATGTCGCAGAGTATGGGCGTACCCACCGGGGGCTGACCGACAAATCCCCGATCTTTTTGAAGCAGGGATATATCGTGGTTAATTTTAACCTGGAAACGGTACAGGAAGGCAAAGTGAACGAGCCGCATTTACAGTACATTCATGCGCCGCATATGAACCAATGGTACCAGATGGAAGGCTTTGCCCGCAGTGTGCAGAATCCTTTTGGCGTCACTTACCGGCTGCAGGACGGGGATGTTGTGTTGTACCATGCCGACCTCTCCAGCCGCGATGATTTCCGTCCGATGGTAACGCATTAATAGATAGTTAAATAGTCTTAGTCGGTTCTAGAGCCGGCTCTCGCCGGTAAATGCCCGGCTTCTTTTTCCTCCATATGGAAACTAGCATTAAGACTTGAAACTTGCCATACTTTAGTGTAAAAATGATTTGTGCTAAAATAGGAAGAATGAGTGGGCAACTGCATACGATATACTATAGGACAGGTGTGTGAAAATGAAACCTTTTATATACGACTACACTTATGAACAACTGCGCGATTGGGCTGTCGAGCAAGGAGAGCCAGCTTTTCGTGGAGGGCAAATCTTTGATTGGCTCTACGCAAAGCGCGTAAACTCTTTCGATGAAATGACGAACCTGTCTAAGTCGCTCCGCCAGAAGCTGGACGACCAGTTTGCCTTCGTTACTTTGAATGAAATTACAAAGTTCGAATCGAAGGACGGAACAGTCAAATTCTTGTTCGGGCTCCATGATGACCATGCGATCGAGACGGTGATCATGAAGCATAACTACGGCAACAGCATCTGCGTAACGACACAGGTTGGCTGCAAGGTCGGCTGTACGTTCTGCGCTTCTACGCTCGGCGGATTAAAGCGAAATTTAACAGCGGGAGAAATCGTTGCTCAGGTTGTGCAGGCTCAGAAAATCCTTGACCCTCGCGGTGAGCGCGTGAGCAGTATCGTCATTATGGGAACCGGGGAGCCGTTCGAAAATTACGACGCCACGATGAACTTTTTGCGAATCATGATTCACGAGAAGGGCCTGAATATCGGCCAAAGACATATTACGGTATCGACGAGCGGAATCGTTCCGAACATTTATAAGTTTGCGGACGAAGATACGCAAATCAATTTGGCTATTTCCATTCACGCGCCTAATGACGCGCTTCGATCCAAATTGATGCCGGTGAACCGCCGTTTTCCTTTTGACGATGTGATGGAGTCACTGCGTTACTACCTTGCCAAGACTGGGCGCAGAATTACGTTCGAATACGCGTTGATCGGCGGCGTTAACGATCAGCCGGAACATGCCGAGGAGCTAGCTAACGTAATTAAGGACATGCTTTGTCATGTGAATTTGATTCCCGTCAACCATGTGCCGGAGCGCAAATATGTGAGAACTTCAAGAAATGATATTTTTCAGTTTCAGCGTATATTGGCGGATCAGGGGATTAACGTCACGATCCGCCGTGAGCAAGGGCACGATATCGCGGCGGCCTGCGGTCAGCTGCGAGCGAAGCATATGGAGTCTGGTGCGAGGTGATCTGGTGTAATGAGAATGGTGTATGTAAGTGATGTCGGGCGTGTTCGCCCTGTAAATGAGGATAGCGCTAGGGTATCCTGCTTAGAACAAGGCTATACGTTAGGTATCGTCGCCGATGGCATGGGCGGTCACCAGGCTGGGGATATGGCCAGTCAATTGGCGGTGGAGACGATAACTCAGGATATCGATACACTGGCCCCGGGCCTATCTGTACAGGCATGCGGCGAAGCGTTGAAAAATGCGATTTTACATGCCAATGAAGTTATTTTCCGCAAAGCATCGGAGCATGATGAATACCACAACATGGGGACGACCGTCGTCGCTGTGCTTCTTAGCGGTCAGGAAGGAGTCGTCGGACATATTGGCGACAGCCGGGCGTATCAGTACCGGCAGAACGATCTAGTCTTGCTGACGGAAGATCATTCGCTAGTTAATGAGCTTGTCAAGAACAAGCAGATCAGCGAAGAGGAAGCCAGCGTGCATCCGCGGCGCAACGTGCTGACAAGAGCGCTAGGGACGGATTCAAAAGTGGCGGTCGATTTGGACCATATCATTCTTGAAGCCGGGGATATTTTGCTGCTCTGCAGCGACGGACTCAGTAACTATGTATCAACGGAACAAATGACCCTTACGCTGGGATTGAACGATCTCTCCTTAGAGGATCGGGCTAACCGCCTGCTTCAGCTTGCCTTGAACGCAGGAGGCGACGATAATATTACCGTCGCCCTGCTTGAACATCAAGAAGAAGCTGGGTCAAGCATAAAGGAGTGGAATTCATGATCGGACACGAATTGGGCGGTCGTTATCAAATTATCGAGCGAATTGGCGGCGGGGGAATGGCGCTGGTCTATAGAGCGCATGACATTCTTCTCAATCGCAATGTAGCGATTAAGGTGCTGCGCCAACAATTTGTGAACGACGAGGAATTTATACGCCGATTTCGGCGGGAAGCGCAGTCTGCTGCGTCTTTATCGCATCCCAACGTAGTAAGCGTCTATGATGTAGGACAGGAAGATGATATTCATTATATTGTCATGGAATATGTGGAAGGCCAGAATCTGAATGAAATCATCAAGGAGCGTGCACCACTGCAGGTTGACGAGGCCATTCGCATTGCGTCGCAAATCGCTGATGCGCTGGATCATGCCCATCATAATCAGATCATTCATCGTGATATTAAACCTCATAACATATTAATCGGCCGGAATGGCCGGGTAAAAGTAACCGATTTTGGCATTGCCCGTGCGGTCACCTCTACTACGATTACGCAGACCGGCTCCGTCGTAGGCTCGGTGCATTATTTTTCGCCGGAGCATGCGAAAGGAGTAGCTACAGGGGAGAAATCAGATTTATACTCGCTGGGTATCGTGCTGTACCAAATGCTGACGGGACGCCTTCCGTTTCTCGGAGAAAGTCCGATCAGCGTTGCATTGAAGCATCTGCAGGAGCATTTTGAGGAGCCCCGTTCGGTCAATCCCATGATCCCGCAGAGCGTTGAGAATATTATTCTAAAATCAATGCGCAAAAATCCGGGGGAACGCTATCAATCCGCCCAGGAAATGCTGCTGGATTTGGAGACATGTCTGCTGCCTGAACGCCGGACAGAGTCCAAGCTTTTGTTCACAGACCATGATGATGAGGACAATACTCGGGTCGTGCCGGCGATTAAGCCTCAAATGATCTCGAACGCAAGAAGCGGCTCCAAGCTAACCAGAGATTCGCAAGCAGACGAAGACAGGGATGAGGGGAGGAAGGGCACGAGCTTCTGGTCTAAGCCTGTACTTTGGGTAAGTCTGACCGTATTCCTGCTTCTAGCGATGGCGGGAGTCGTATGGTATGTAAACAAAACCTTCACTGTACCTGACGTCACGGTTCCGAGCGTTATAAATATGAATGAAGCGGATGCCGCCAAAACGCTGCAGGAACAAGGCTTGGAGGTCGGGGACGTAAAACAGTTGTACAAAGAAGGCTTCGATGAAGGAATCGTTTATGAACAAAGCAGGCCGGAAGGTGCGGTAGTCAAAGAAGGGGCAATTATAGATTTGACGGTAAGTACAGCCAAGCCGCTTGAGAAAATGCGGTCATTCAGCGGCATGACTTACCAGGAAGCGGAAGCTCAGCTCGTCCAGGCCGGAGTGGATAAGGATCGGATCACTCAGGCAGAAGAATTCAGTAACGAGGAAGAGGTTGGCAAGGTAATCGGGCAAAGCCCAGATGCAGGCACGGAATATGATCCGGCATCCGTAAGCATCGTGCTTAAAGTTGGCAAGGGTCCCAAGGAATTCAGTATGCCGACTCTAATAGGATTGAAACAGGAGGAAGCGGAAGCTAAAATCAAGGAGCTTGGCCTGAAGCTAGCCAAGGACGGCATCAAAACGGAGCCAAGCTTTGAAAGCGAAGCGGGCGAAGTCATCAACCAATGGCCGTTTGCGCCGAACAGTCTGGCTACGCCGGGAACCGAAATGGTGCTGACGGTAAGCTCCGGCTATCCGCCAGAGGCTATTAAGTATACGTTTGAAGTGCCGGCGGCCCCTGTTGAAGAGGGCAAGAACAGCAAAATTCGGATCGTTTACGGAGATGCTCGCGGCGATAATAAAGAATGGGGTACGAAAACGATCAATACGACCCAGACATTCTCCGTAGACTTGGTCTTGGCACCTAATAAAAATGGTGCAGTCTCTGTTATCCGGGATGGCGAGCTGTTCGATACCTATCTGGTCTCGTATATCGACGCCAAGCAGGGAACGGTTCCGGTTCCTCAGCTACCGGGCAGCCAATACGACGAAAATTCTTATAATGATTGGGAAGAGGAAGAGATAGAGAACCCGGAGACGGGGCGGGTCGACCAAGGAGCCGTGGCCCAGGCCGTTAAGGACAATAAAAACAATAGCGGCAAAGGAAATGGAAAGGGCAAAGGAAATAAGGGACGAAACAGCAATAACTAGGCTTAGATAGAAAGACAATGAAAGTGAGGCCGGCAGTATGCCTGAAGGTTTAATTGTTAAGGCATTAAGCGGATATTACTATGTGAAGCCCCAAGCCTCGGCAGAGGAGAATATTCTCCAATGCCGGGGCCGCGGCATTTTCAAGAAGAAAGGGATTACTCCCCTTGTAGGCGACCGGGTTCTATATACACCGACCGAGAATGGGGAAGGCACGGTGGATGAGATATTGCCTCGAGACACAGAGCTAATCCGTCCGCCGATTGCTAATGCTAGTCATGCGGTACTGCTCTTCTCGGTGAAGGAGCCGGATTTGAACCTGCAGCTGCTTGACAAGTTTCTTGTACATATCGAGCATGCAGGACTTCGTCCGCTTATTTGTCTGACGAAGGAAGATTTGCTGGATGAGGATGCAAACGAAAAGGATCGCGATTTAACGACTCAAGTGGGCGAGCTGTATGAGAAGGTAGGCTATGAGGTTATCGTAACGAGTTCCTTGACCGGAACTGGAACGGATGAGGTGAAGGAGCGGCTGGCTGGAAAAATCAGCGTGTTTGCTGGGCAATCCGGGGTAGGCAAATCATCCTTGCTAAATGCGATGCTTCCGGGATTATCTCTAGAGACGAGTGAAATCAGCTTGAAGCTGGGCCGCGGCCGCCACACTACACGCCATGTTGAGTTAATCGAGCTTGAAAATGGGGGGTACGTCGCGGATACTCCCGGTTTCAGCCAGCTGGATTTCCTGGAGCTGGGCGTGGAAGAGCTCTCATCATGTTTTATTGAGTTCGACGATTATGCGGAGCGATGTAAATTCAGGGGCTGCAGCCATTTGCACGAACCGGGATGCCGGGTCAGAGAAGCGGTAGAGGCAGGCGATATTATCGACAGCCGCTACAAGCATTACATGCAATTCTATGAGGAAATGAAAGATAAAAAACGGAGGTACTAACTTCATGACGAAAATCAACATAGCACCGTCTATTTTGTCTGCTGATTTTGGGAAATTGGCTCAAGAAGTCGCTGATGTAGAGCGAAGCGGCGCTGACTGGCTTCATGTCGACGTAATGGACGGACATTTTGTACCCAATATAACGTTCGGGCCGCTCGTGCTGGAAGCTGTAGCTCCTCATACGAAGCTGCTGCTGGACGTACACTTGATGATCGAGCACCCGGAGCGGTATATCGCGGCATTCGCTAAGGCTGGAGCGAACTTGATTACGGTTCACGCGGAAGCCTGCGTACATTTGCACAGCGTCATCCAGCAAATTAAGAGCTTGGGGGTTAAAGCGGGCGTCGCGATTAATCCGGCTACGCCGGCACTGGCAGTTCGCGAAGTTATCGAGGATCTCGATCTTGTTCTCGTGATGACGGTGAATCCAGGGTTCGGGGGACAAGCATTTATACCGGGGACGCTTCGTAAAATATCACAAATCGCCGAGTGGAGAGAAGAGCTGGGATTGACGGGGCTGCATATTGAAGTCGACGGAGGAATTACCGCCGCTACCGCTCCGCTTGTTGTCGAGGCGGGGGCAGACGTGCTTGGAGCCGGGAGTGCCGTATTCGGCCGAGAGGATCGGGCTGCCGCGATAGCGGAAATCCGTGATAGCGTAAAGTGAAGTGTTTCTAGCGAATCATCTTCTTAGGTTGGTATAGGGATGGGCTGTTTCGCATACAATGGGTTACATGAGCAGGGTTCTCATGTAGCCTTTTTTTTGTGTCCTCAATACACGGGAAGCAGACTTGGAACATAGACTATAGGTGAAGGCATGAGAATGATGGGGAGGGTGAAGGATGAAATTTTATACATTCAAGCTGCCTAAATTTTTGGGTGGATTCGTCAAAGCGGTATTGAACACGTTTCAGAAAAATTAGGGGGAAGGAGCCAGGCCGCGTTTAGCGGCAGTTTTTCTTGCGATTATAGAATGACCAGCTGCGCTGAGGACTTATTAATTCTATAATCCATAAAAAAAGCACCTCGAATGACAAGGTGCTTTTTGTTTATATACTTATTACAACCCTTACGCGCGGGTTACTTTACCGGATTTCAAAGCCCGGGTGCTAACGTATACGCGTTTCGGTTTACCGTCTACAAGAATACGGACTTTTTGTACGTTCACGCCCCAAGTACGCTTATTGTGATTGTTTGCGTGGGATACATTGTTTCCCGTGCTTGGGCTCTTGCCTGTCACATAACATTTGCGAGACATTCATTACACCTCCTAATAACAACCTCTTAAAAACAACACTTATCTATAATATCACAGTGAAAAAAGCGGCGTCAACCAGTGACTTAACTTTATTTCTAGCTTCATTGCTCTTCTTTTATTTATTTCTCTTTCTTCTTATAGTACAATGTTGATTAGTCCATAATAATTTTAGGGAAGGAGCAGATGCGGACGTGGCTATTGAATTAAATACGAAGTATGGAACAATCCACATTTCCGATGAAGCAATAGCGGTAATCGCCGGATCGGCCGCGATGGAATGTTATGGATTGGTGGGCATGGCAAGTCGCAAACAATTCAAGGACGGCTTCGCCGAATTGATTGGGCGAGAGAACCTAGCCCGTGGTGTGGAAGTGAACCTGGAGAATAATCAATTGTCGATTCATCTTTATATTATAGTAAGCTATGGCACGAAAATTTCCGAGGTCGCACACAACATACAACAAAAAGTGAAATATGTATTAACCGAAGTCGTTGGACTTGAAGTTGCGTATGTCAACATCTCGGTTCAAGGCGTACGTGTATCAAGCTAGGAAGGGGAATTTTCATTGAGTAAGCGTTCTCTGAATGGAACAGATTTTACCGCCATGGTACTGGCCGGGGCGGAGAGGCTTCACCAGCATGCCGAGCATGTCAACTCTCTGAACGTGTTTCCGGTTCCCGATGGAGACACCGGAACGAACATGAATTTGACGATGACTGCAGGCGTGACGGAGTTGAAGAACAATGGCACTGGAGGCGTGGGAAGCCGAGCGGGCGTGTTGTCCAAGGGGCTGCTGATGGGCGCGCGCGGTAACTCGGGCGTTATCCTGTCTCAGTTATTTCGCGGCTTTGCCCGCTATGCAGCTTCTTATGAGGAACTGAATACGATCCATTTTGCCGCTGCATTGCAGAGCGGAGTGGACACTGCCTATAAAGCTGTCGTGAAGCCAGTGGAAGGCACGATCCTTACCGTAGCCAAGGAGGCGGCAAAGCATGCCGTATTCTATGCCCGGCGGACAACGGATATGACAGAGCTGATGACGGAGGTTCTAGTCAAGGCCAAAGAGGCACTCGCTCATACTCCTGAACTATTGCCTGTTCTAAAGCAGGTCGGTGTCGTGGATTCCGGTGGACAAGGACTAGTATATATTTATGAAGGATTTTTGCAAATACTGACAAACGGAATCATACCAACGGCAGTACCTGAAGAGGGACAAGCTGTATCCGCTACTCCATCCGTTTCTCCGGTAGCTCGAATAACACCGAATGCTCCGATTTCCGCACAGGCTAGATTGGAGACGGAGGATATCGAGTTCTTGTACGACATGGAATTCTTCATCAATCGTACGCTTGGTGGGGTTAAAGATACGCCATTTAACGAAGATCAGTTCCGGGAAGCGCTGTCAAGAAATGGAGATTCTATTATCGTCATTGCTGATGATGAAGTGATTAAGGTACATGTACATTCCAAAGCGCCGGGCGAGGTGCTGGATTTGGCTCTGCATTATGGCGAGATTACGCAAATTCAAATTTTGAATATGCGTGAACAGCATCGCGACCTGCTTTCAGCGGGAATGGATGCAGCTCCGATGCCCGAATTGTTCGCCGATATACCAGCGGAGAGCCTGCGCCAGGCTGAACGTGCCGAGATGCCTGCGGATGAGCTGGCACCTTATGGTTTTATCGCCGTAGCGTCGGGACAAGGCATCTCCGATATTTTTACGAGCCTAGGCGTCGATATCGTTTTGGCCGGCGGCCAAACGATGAACCCGAGCACAGAGGATTTCGTGAAGGCGATCCATTCGATTTCGGCCCAGCATGTGTTTATTCTGCCGAATAATTCGAATATTGTACTTGCCGCTCAGCAAGCGCGTGATCTTCTGGAGGGCGAGCGTGAGGTTACGGTCATTCCAAGCAAGAGCATCCCGCAGGGAATCGCCGCTGCATTTGCGTTCCAGGAGGAAGAGAGCGCTGAATCGAACAACGATAGCATGATGAACGCCGTGGAGCATGTGAAGACAGGGCAGGTCACTTATGCGATCCGCGATACAGTATTTGATGATCTGGAGATTACAGCTGGACATTACATCGGTATTGCCGAATCTAAAATCGTAGCAACGGAAGAAGGGCTGCTGGAGACGAGTCAGGGTCTGCTCTCTAGAATGCTGGAGGGCGGCGATGAGATCGTGACGATTCTTGTCGGGGAGGAAGCCGCGCCTGAGATGACGAATGCGCTAGTTGCCTGGATCCATGAGACTTATCCGGACGTTGAAGTGGAAACCCACAACGGCGGCCAGCCGATATATTATTATTTATTCTCTGTAGAGTCTTAGGCCTTGCCTAGGGATGACAGCAGAGTGAAAGGATGGGGGACTCATGAGCCAGGTTGTCATCGTTGCAGATAGTACGGCCGATGTGCCAAAATCTACGGCAGAGGAATACGGCATTCAAATCGTACCGATGCGTCTCGCGTTCGGCGAGGAATCTTTTCTGGAAGGGATCGACATCACTGCGGAGGAGTTCTATGATAAACTGACGAAGTCTCGTGAACTGCCGAAGAGCTCCCAGACCTCTCCGTCCCAGTATGCCGAGGTCTACCGTAATTTGCTGGAAGCCAATCCAGGCTCGCCGGTCGTATCGATTCATATTTCTTCCGGCATGAGCGGAACGTACCAGTCGGCTCTGCTGGCGAAGACGATGCTGGAGGAAGAAGCCGGCAAGGAGCTGGACATTACCGTTATCGACTCCCTTTGCGCTTCTTACGGCTTTGGCCTTCAAGTGGTTGAAGCCGCAAGGCTGGCTCGGAAGGGAGCTTCCGTTGAAGAGATTAAATCTGAAGTAGAACGGCTTGGCCGCAGCCGTAGACTGTATTTCCTGGTCGATACGCTGGAGTACTTGCAGAAGGGCGGACGGATTGGCAAGGCGGCGGCTATTCTAGGAACGCTGCTTAACATTAAGCCGATTCTTTCCGTTGATCAGGAGGGCATTATCTACGCAGTAGACAAAGCGAGAGGCCGCAAGAAGGCGGTATCGCGGGTCATCGAACTGTTCGTGAACGATTTCGGCAATCACAAGGATTTAAATGTTGCGGTTTGTGACGGTGTGAATCCGGAGCTTGCGCAGGATTTTGTGGCTTTGCTGTCTCAGCACTTTACACTGCATGAAGTGGTTCGTACGGACATTGGTGCAGTCGTAGGTTCACATACCGGCCCTGGAGTCGTAGCTATTTTCGTGTGGCCGGCTTGAAGCGAGGGATTTAAATGAATTTGGATTTGAATGAAATTCCGGTGAAGCAAGTTAACGGCGTGAGCGCTCTCAAAGAGGGAGAGCTTCACGCCTTTGGCATCTTTACGGTAAATGATTTAATGGAGTATTATCCGTTTCGATACGAGGATTACCGACTGCGCTCTTTGGCCGAGGTGAAGGACGGGGATCGAATCACCGTTCAAGCTAAAATAATGAGTGTGCCCGTATTGCAGCGCTATGGCCGCAAGTCGAGACTGACATGTAAAATGGTCGCCGAGGACTGGATGTTCACCGCGACTTGGTTTAACCGCCACTACTTGAAGGATCAGTTAACGGCAGGGCGGGAAATAGTCCTGACGGGCAAATGGGACTTGAGGCGCAGCCAATTGACTGTGTCGGAGTCGGAATTTCCCGATCGCGGCACGCTGCGCAGCGGGAGCCTGCAGCCGGTATACTCGGGAGGCGGGAAAAATACGCAGAACTGGATGCGGA
>NZ_LT732548.1:2319396-2411334 GCF_900155685.1 Paenibacillus bouchesdurhonensis
CCGCCACTACTTGAAGGATCAGTTAACGGCAGGGCGGGAAATAGTCCTGACGGGCAAATGGGACTTGAGGCGCAGCCAATTGACTGTGTCGGAGTCGGAATTTCCCGATCGCGGCACGCTGCGCAGCGGGAGCCTGCAGCCGGTATACTCGGTAGGCGGGAAAATTACGCAGACCTGGATGCGTAAGATAATTGGCCAGGCGCTGCAGCAATATGGGGAAATGATCCCGGAGATATTGCCGCCGGAGCTTCTCAAGAAGTATTCATTAATGCCGAGGCGGCAGGCGATTTGGCGGATTCATCAGCCTCAGGACAGCGAGGAAGGGCAGCAGGCGCGGCGGCGGATGGTCTATGAGGAGCTGTTTCTGTTCCAACTGAAACTGCAGGCCTACCGGGCGATGAATCACGAGCGCATGGACGGGGTCAAGCATGAGGTCGATAATGCGACGATCCGCGAGTTCGTACGCAGCCTGCCCTTCGAGCTGACGGATGCGCAGAAGAAGGTGGAGTTGGAGATATTGCAGGATATGCGTTCGCCGTTCTGTATGAATCGTCTTCTCCAAGGAGACGTAGGCTCCGGTAAAACGGTTGTGGCTGCGATCGCCCTGTATGCGGCCGTCAAATCGGGACATCAAGGCGCGTTTATGGTGCCGACGGAAATTTTAGCGGAGCAGCATATGCGCTCATTGTCCCGGTTATTTGAATCCTATGGCATTACCGTGGGCCTGCTCACGGGCAGCGTGACCGGACGCAAGCGCAAGGACTTGGTCGCTTCAATGCAGATGGGATTGACGGATATCGTCGTCGGTACCCATGCGCTTATTCAGGAGGACGTCTTCTTCCGCTCGCTCAGTCTGGTCGTGACGGACGAGCAGCATCGGTTCGGGGTAAATCAGCGCAGTATTTTGCGACGCAAGGGCTTTAATCCGGACGTGCTAACGATGACGGCGACGCCGATTCCCCGGACGCTGGCGATTACTGCATTTGGCGATATGGACGTATCTACGCTGTCCGAGCGGCCGAAGGGGCGTAAGCCGATTTCGACCTATTGGGTGAAGCACCATATGATGGATCGGGTGCTTGGGTTCATCCAGCGCGAGGTATCCGCGGGAAGGCAGGCTTATCTGATCTGTCCGCTGATCGAGGAATCCGACAAGCTGGATGTGCAGAATGCCATCGATTTGCACGTATCGATGCAGCAGGCTTTTCCGCATTTCAAGGTCGGGCTGCTGCACGGGCGGATGACTGCGGCCGAGAAGGACGAGGTGATGCGCTCGTTCTACGATAACGAGGTGCAACTGCTCGTTTCGACGACCGTCGTTGAGGTCGGCGTAGACGTGCCGAACGCGACGCTCATGATCGTCATGGACGCGGATCGCTTCGGCCTGTCGCAGCTGCATCAGCTGCGCGGCCGGGTGGGCCGGGGGGAGCACGCTTCGTATTGCGTGCTTATCGCCGAACCGAAGTCGGAGGTCGGTCAGGAACGGATGAAGGTCATGACCGAGACGGACGACGGCTTCGAAGTGGCTCGAAGGGACTTGGAGCTGCGCGGTCCCGGGGATTTTTTTGGCACCAAGCAGAGCGGGGTGCCGGAATTTCGAATCGCGGACATGGTCAGCGATTTCGCGGTGCTGGAGGCGGCGCGGGACGATGCCGCCCAGTTGGTTGGCGACACGCCCTTTTGGACGTCGCCGCAGTATGAGCCGCTGCGCGGGTACTTGCAGCGGGAGCAGGTGTTTCAAGGCGAGTTGATCGATTGACGCAAGCCGAAGAAAGCTATAGCCTAACCATATAAAAAATGCAAGCAATGCCTTCCGTAAGCTGATTATAGTTTACGGAAGGTATTTTTTTGCCCGGATAAATGGATAGTAGGACAAGGGTTGAAATAATATTTTAATTAATTATTATTATATTGATATTAAATATCAAAGAGGGTATAATGATGTTGAAGAAAGCGATTTCAAATAGATCTAGAAGGAGGGAGTACTCTATGCTGGATAAATTAACTACGGAGACTCGAAATGAACGAACGATGCACTTGGATCGGATGAATATAGAGGAACTGCTGACGGTTATGAACGAGGAGGACGCCAAAGTAGCGGGAGCGGTCAAAGAGCAAATTCCTCAGATTGCTGAAGCGGTTCGAGCAATTACGCAAGCAATGCGCAGCGGAGGACGGCTCATTTATTTGGGGGCCGGGACGAGCGGCAGAATTGGGCTGCTGGATGCGGTAGAATGTCCGCCGACCTTCGGAACTTCTTCGGAGCAAGTCGTAGGTCTGATTGCTGGAGGAAGCAGCGCTTTTATTAAGGCGGTAGAGGGGGCGGAGGATCGTGAGGAATTGGGTGCTGCCGATTTACGGGAGCTCGGGCTTAAAGGCAATGATGCTGTAGTTGGATTGGCTGCCAGCGGCCGTACACCGTATGTAATTGGTGGACTTGCGTATGCGAGAGAAATTGGCGCCGCAACGATTAGCGTGAGTTGCAACAAGGATGCGGAGATTAGCGCGAAGGCGGACATTGCAATTGAAGTCGAGAACGGCCCGGAGGTGCTTACCGGCTCCACTCGTCTTAAAGCGGGAACATCACAGAAGCTCGTTTGCAACATGCTGTCTACGGCTTCGATGATCGGATTGGGCAAAGTATACGGTAACTTGATGGTGGATGTTCAGCCTACTAACGAAAAATTGGTGGAACGAGCGAAGCGTATCGTTATGGAGGCCACGTCATGCGATTTATCTACAGCGGAGAAGACGTTAAGCATGGCCGAAAATAAGCCGAAGCCCGCGATTCTTATGATTTTGACGGGCTGCTCCTATTTAGAGGCGCTGGAGAAGCTGGAGCGGACGGAAGGCTTTATCGGCCCGGCGGTAGATGGGCTGTAAGTATGCAGCAAGGATTTGCAAGGAAATGCAAGGAAATATAGCATCAGGCATTCCATCGATAGAATGTAAAGGGAGGTTAAGCAGATGACTCAGATGAACAAGTATGCAGCAATGGCGCAGGAAATTATGGAGCGGATCGGCGGGGCAAGCAATGTGCGGCAATTTACGAATTGCATGACTAGACTTCGGATTAGTGTGAAGGATCATGGCCGGATTGATGAAGCGGCTTTGAAGCAAGTCGACGGGGTGCTCGGGGTTGTGGACGATGAGACCTATCAAGTGATTCTCGGGCCGGGTGTCGTAAATAAAGTGGCCGAGCAATTTGGCGGACTCCTTCAGCAAGCATCCAAGGACGGCCTGGAAGGAAGCAAAGCGCCTTTCGCAGGAAATATGGCAGATTCAAACGCTGATTTCGTTAACACTGCAGCGAGAAACAACGATGATATCAAAGCTGCGCTAAAAAAGAAAAATAATACGCCCTTTAAAAATTTCCTGCGCAAAATTGGCAGTATCTTCATCCCGCTCATTCCCGCCTTGGTCGGGGCTGGCATTATTAACGGCATTGCCGGCTTGATGAACAATCTGATCACATCGGGGAACGAAGCAGCCTGGCTGTTGACGCTGCAGCCGATTCTCGGGGTCATCGGCTCGGCATTCTTTGGATACTTGACGATCTTTGCCGGAATTAATGCTGCCAAGGAATTTGGCGGAACACCGTCGCTGGGCGGTGCAGTTGCTGCAATTATCGTGGCTCCGGCCGTCGCGAAGATTACTTATACGTATCCGTTCTTTGGAGAGATTAGCCTGAACGCCGGCCAGGGCGGAATTATCGGGGCTATACTGGCCGCGGGTCTTGTCTCTATCGTAGAAAAATTTATTCGCAAACGCGTCCCTGCTTCCATCGATATTATCGTCACACCGACGCTGGCCCTGCTCGTGGTCGGATTGCTGACCGTCTTCTTCCTCATGCCGGTTACGGGAATCATATCGCAGGGGATCGGAACGGTTACGACATGGTTGCTAGCTCACGGCGGGCCGCTATCGGGGTTTGTGTTGGCTTCATTATTTTTGCCGCTCGTTATGTTCGGACTGCACCAGGCACTTATTCCGATTCATGCCGAGTTAATCAATCAGGTCGGTTACACGGCATTGCTTCCTATACTGGCAATGGCCGGAGCCGGCCAGGTCGGATCCGCGATTGCGATTTATATTAAGCTGAAGCATAACGCCAGACTGCGCAATTTAATTAAAGGCGCACTCCCCGTCGGATTCCTTGGAATCGGAGAGCCGCTAATTTACGGTGTCAGTCTCCCGCTTGGCCGTCCGTTCATTACCGCCTGTCTCGGCGGAGGCTTCGGCGGAGCGCTGCTTGGGCTGTTCGCTATGTCGGAACGGTTCATCGGCTCTGTGGCGATCGGCCCTTCTGGCCTAGTTCTCATTCCGCTGATGAAAGGGCCGATGGATTTTGGAATGACGGTATTGGCTTACTTGGCTGGGCTGCTCATATCCTATACCGCGGGATTTCTACTTACTTATTTCTTCGGTTTTACAAAGCAGATGCTTGTAGAGCATAATAAGTAAGAGAATCATGGACAGGGGAGATGACGAGTGTCGGGAAGCATCGTAGTGCAAATCGAGGCTGTGCTGCCGCAGCTGCCGGAATCCGAACGAAAGGCGGCTCAATATATTTTGGCTGCGCCTGAGGAGGTTTCGAAGCTGAGCATCCATGTGATGGCGGAAAAAGCAGGAACGAGCGCGGCGGCGATTACCCGTCTGTGCCGCTCCCTCGGCTTAACTGGTTTTCCGGATTTGAAGGTACGGCTTTCGGTAGATAACGCCAAGCCGCAAAAGCCGGGCTATTACGATATTGAGCGCGGCGAGACGGTGCATAATGTGATTCAGAAAACGGTGGCCAATAGCCTGCAGGCCATCCAGGATACGGTGCTGCATTTGCAGCCGGAGCTGATTGAGGAGGTCGTCGGCCTTTTCCGTAAAGCCCCCGTCATCTACATGTACGGGGTTGGAGCTTCTGGAATCGTTGCAGCGGATGCCGCCCAGAAATGGCTCCGTCTTGGCAAGCAGGCTTCAGCGCTGCAGGACGGGCATTTGCTTGCCGCAGCGTTGGCAAGCGCTCCTGCGGATGCGTTGTTTATGGGGGTTTCCTATAGCGGCAATACGAAGGAGGTCGTTCAACTGTTTCGGGTAGCGAAGCAGTATGGTGTACACAGCATTGGTATATCCCGGTTCGGCAATCATAAAGTATCCGAATTAGCGGATACAATGTTGTATACGCCGCTCGCGCCGGAAGCTACGCTGCGCAGCGGAGCTACAGGTTCTCGGCTTGCGCAGCTCGTCGTCATCGATATTTTGTTCTTTGCTTATGCATCTACGCAGTTTGAAGAGACGATAGCTAGACTAGGACAAACGCATGAAGCGATTTCCTTCCTTAAATAAAAGCTAAATAGAAGTGTAGGCAACATGTACATCCTATCCGTCATATATTAGTGGGGATTAGTATGTGACGGGAGGTGTACACAGTTTTGAGTTATCAGCAATATGGCATTAGCCCGCAACTAGTGGAGCGCATTAAGCTGAAAATGAAAAATCCGGCTGTAAAGGAACGCATTAAGGGCCTCGTTGACGGCCTCACTAAAGCGGATTTACAGGATCGGGGCAAGGTGAGACGATTGGTTAAATCGGCTTCTTCGATCCTGAACGAACGATTGACGAGCGTACAGGAGGAACAGATCGTTCAGTTTGTCATCGCTCAAAAGATTGACCCGCGCAATACGCTTCATCTAATTAAATTGTGGGGGATGTTTAGGTAATAGGCCTGTAAAGCATAAAATCGTCGTCCATTTATCCCCTTTAAGTAGGCACTCGGAACTTGAAGGGGATTCTACATGGCTAAAAAGGACAAATATTTAAACAAGTTCGTCTTTTACTTTTAGTTTTCTTATGGACAGTCATTCTATTCAGGTTTCTAAAACGTGTATGTATTTTGAAAAAAAGATAAATGATTATTATTCAAATAAGAATCTGGTTTAGGCAGCCAAAAGATGACTTCTGATGAATTCAGAAGTCATCTTTTTTAAGTGCGCTCGGCATGAGCGATAACTTGGTTAAAGTCAGCTTTTCATCTGTTTGCTTGATAGATGTATGACCAGTCCTATACTCAGAATGCTAGCCCTTCGTTAGCCCGGCTTCGCTGAGAAAGCGGCGCGCAATGTCGATTTGATATTGCACACGAGTTGAAAAAGGAAGGCTCCAGCCCGTTTCCACGGTAACCGTCCTGGCTCCCAAAATGCGGGCGGCGGCGGTGCGGGAAGAACCGGGCAGTTCATGCAGCCGAAGGTTAAAGTAATGGGAAGTGTTGCCGATGCCGCGGTTGAGGGCTTTGATGACCTTTCGAGCCGCAGGCAGGGAAGAGCTCCCCGGATTGCTGATTAGCGTCTGGCCCAGCACTTTGGCATTGCGCTGCGATAGCCCATTTGCTTCATGGAGATCCAAGTACCAGGACGGATGAAAGCGTCTTGCTGCTTCAAACAACGCTGCGGACAAGGTGTGCTTCGCCGCTTGGCCCGCTTTCCGGGGAAAGGTGCGATTCAAATCCGGCACACCGCGAATACGCTGGCGATATGCTTTCTTATTAACGATGGGCACGATCATTAAGCTTCCTTTATGAATCCGCAGTTGATCTTTGCCGATCATGCGGACGAGCTTGCGAGCGGCATGAACACTGGCGGTTTCATTGCCGTGTATGCCCGCCACGATCATAACAGCCGGGCCTGTACGGGCGCTTCTTGCCATGTAATATGAGGTAGAGTAGGGGGTGCTCGGCAATAGCGTATATTTTTGTATAAGCATAATCCTCACCTCCACTTCAATTTAGGAGTTGATGGTGAATATACCATTATACATATGCGTAAGGAGGGAGGATTAACTGGACAGGTACCCCTTGAATTCAGCCCGTAAAAAGACTCAGATTATCGGTTTCTTGTTCCGCGCAAAATCGCAATCAAATCGTTTGTGTATTGCCCAATCGTCAGGCTGACCTGTGACTTCAGGAAATCCTTCGTCATGATAAACTCATCTTCAATTCCGCGGCAAACGAAGCGGTAATGCATGTCCAGACCGTCCATTGATGGTTCGAAAATGCGAATCTGCTGCTCGAGCAAGGATTTCCGGCATCGCTGCATATCCTCTCTGATATGTTGGGCGAGCACTTTCGTCGCTACGGCATAAAGAGATTTGAAGGTTTGGGATGACAATTCGACCTCCCGCTTCTTCTTCTCGACGATTTGGAGGGCGACAGGCAGAATGATGTGTTTTCTGATGGCTTCGATGTCCTTGGCCGTTGGCGGAGAGAGGGCTGGGATCGCCGAAGCGTTCGCCGCCGCATCTCCCGGGGATTCATGCCTAATCGATACAGATTGTTCCTTGTGCTGGGGAAGCATCATCCGGCTTGATTCCCATAGGCCGTTGCCTGTAAGCTTTTTACTCATTTATAGTGTCCTCCAATCTTGCGTGCCCGTTCTCTTGCTTGCCCTGACGTCGTTAATGAGGAGGCTCGGATTATAGCTGCACTGCCATAGCGGTCTTTGATCTGATCGGTCACTCGATCTAGGGCGCGAAATTTCACTTGGTTCTCGAAAAGAGTCAGCTGGTAGCCGCTATCCGCCGCGAGATTGCTAAGCCCGATGCCTAATCGGCGCACCGGTAGGCTGTTCCAGTGACGGTAGAACAGCTTCTTAGCTGATTCATATACAGTGTTTGTATGATGGGTCGGATCCGGCATTTTCATTTGCCGGGAGAAGCCGATCCGCGCGTCATAAGGGCTGCATAGGCAGCTGACGGTGATCACCTGTCCCATATAGCCTTTGCGTCGGCAGTCTCGGCATACTTCCTCCACGAGTTCCAGCAAGATGGTGTCGATTTCCTCAGTCTCCGCGTAGTCTCTCGGCAGCGTCATCATGTGGCTGACCGATTTCGGCGCAGCGTCGAAGGTGCGAGGCGTAACCGGGGAATTGTCCAGCCCGTTCGCCGTTCTCCACATCACTTCCGCCTGAATATCGCTTTGCTTGCCGAAGCGGGCGCGGAATTTATCCTTTAGCACGGGCAAAGGCGTTTTGGCGATATCGCCAATCTGATACATCCCAAGCCGCGTGAAGTGGGCAGCCATCCGGGAGCCGACTCCGAACATTTTGGGGATCGGCTGCGGCCAGAGCGCCGACGGCACGTTAGCGCTGGGCAAAACGTACAATCCGTTCTCAGTCTTCTTCGCCCAAATGTCCGTTGCCAGCTTAGCAAGCATTTTGTTGGAGCTGATGCCAATCCGAACCCAGACTCCAGTTTGTTTCAGTACTTTCTGTTGAATAGATTTGGCCATGACGAGCGGGTCGTCCTGAAATAGATGAAGGCTTCCAGATACGTCGAGAAACTGCTCGTCAATCGAGAAAATTTCGACTAGGTCGGTATATTCCCGGTAAATGTCCGTAATCATCAACGATACATCAATGTAATGCTGCATCCGCGGACGCATGACGACGAGCTCAGGACATTTCCGAATCGCTTCGCCTAATCGTTCTGCAGTAGTTACCCCAAAGCTCTTGGCGATGGGGCAGGCCGCCAGGATAATTCCCGAACGGCGGGCCGGATCTCCGGCCACAGCCACAGGCTTATTCCTACATCCCGGATGATCCGCTTTCTCAATGCTGGCATAGAAGCTCTGGCAATCTGCCAAAAAAATAGTTCTATTGCGTGCGTTCTTCATCTCTTTGGTGCCTCCCATAGTCTCATTAGAAGAATCATCAGCTCCGCTTTTACTAAGCTTCTCAGCATCTTGAAATGATGAATATAGCCTCGAACCCTATACTCCACCTCGACGCCTAGCGTATTCATCGTCGTATGAAGCACTTGAATGTGATGCTGGCGCATTTTGCTTCTAAGCACTTTCAGCTCGAGATGAATGCTGTTCTCAACCTCCTTAAGATAAAAAATCACCAGATTATAAATTAATTTATTCTGATGCAGGCTGAACTCCTGGATATCCCTTGCCAGCATATCAAGCAAAATAGGCAGCAAGGTGTACTCTTTGATGATTTGAATATCTTCTTCTGTCTCGATCATAGAGTTAGTCATGATATTACACCACCATAATGCGAACATGTATTCGTTTATATATTATATACCGAACACAAGTTCGTTATGCAAGTGAATTTTATGGAAAATGGATACTACGTTATAGTTCCTTAATATTATACATTTTGTAATTAAATGGTTCTTATTGGGGGGAGGATGGCTGGGTAAGAAGTCATCTGCGGGTCCTTGCAGTCCTATGGAAAATATCGGAATAAAGTTGCTTTGCAACCATTGAGCCTAGAGTAGGACCAGCGTACGTTTTTTTATAGGGCAACAAAAATTAACAAAACGCTCACAATCCGCGCCGTTAAGCGATTTTCTATCGAGACTTTGGTATCAATTTTGTAACCTTTATGGAAACGAGTGTAAAAATAGAACGAAACTTCGAAAAAAGTTGTGCGTCTAATATGAGCGAACAGCAGGGGCACTGTGTTCTATGAAAACAGCGACTTGGAAATGCAGCATCGTATTGCTTTGTTTTTCAAGTCCTTTTCATAAGGACAAGAGGTTCAGTAATTTAAAGGCGATAATGGAATTAACCGGGATAATGGTGCTAAAAGACTTCGATTACACAGGAAAGGGCCCAGATGCAAAACGCTTCTATCAGCCTAGTTACTTTATTAGAGTACTTGGTTAATGATAGAGGTAATACGTGGGGAGTGGAGGTGTGAGGGGACCGTACTGGTAAAATCGCCTGCATACAAAAAAATAGCGAGGTGACAGGAGCAAAACCGATGACAACGTTAGCGCGAAAAAGGCTAGTTATTTTACTTGTACTTGGCGGTATTTTGATCGCCGGGGGGATTTACCTCATCATCTTAAACCTGCCTCCGTCCCATACGACACACCAAACTTCGGACGGCGCAAAAATCAAGTTCCAGACTTCGGGAGACCGATTTATGGAGTACAAGGGCGAGGGGAAATGGCAGGAGATTTTTGTGAAAGGCGTCAACTTGGGGGCTACAGTTCCTGGTTATTTTCCAGGGGAATTCCCCATCACTGAAGAGGATTATATGCGCTGGTTCAAACAGATTGATGACATGGGCGCAAACGTAATCCGTATTTATACCGTGCATAATCCGGTGTTCTATACGTCCTTAGTTAAATACAACAGAGATAAGGGAGACGATCCGCTGTACTTCATTCAGGGCATTTGGTCGCCTGAGGAGCAATTGATCGAGCTTAAGGATGCATACAACCCTGGAATTAAAGATACGTTCCACAAGGAAATCGAAAAAGCGGTAAAAGCGGTGTATGGAGATTTAAAAATACCGGTGCAGCCGGGAGCTTCGGGAGGAAAGTATAGAGCGAATGCAGGGCCTTATTTGATGGCTTGGCATATCGGCACGGAGTGGGATCCCGAAATGGTTGACAACACGAATACACTTTATGCATCGTCTGTTTCGCCTTATCAAGGCAAGCATTTCTCCGCGCTGGAGAAGGCCAGTCCTTTCGAGAGCTGGCTCGCTGAATTGATTGATCAGACGGCTGAACTGGAAGCCGGCTATGGCTGGCAGCATCCGATGACCTTTACAAACTGGGTCACGACGGATGTGCTTGAGCACCCCGGGGAGCCTTTGTTCGAGGAGGACTTGGCTAGCGTGGACGCTACGCACATTGAACCGGTGGACTGGGAGGCAGGGTATTTTGCAGCTTATCACGTCTACCCGTATTACCCGGACTTCTTCCATCTCGATAAGACGCTGGAGACGATTCCTGACGGAAATGGCGGGTTCAATACGTACAAAGCTTATTTGAAAAAGCTGAAAGAGCATTACAAAGATATTCCGATCATGGTTACGGAGTATGGCGTACCCGCGTCTTTAGGCGTATCGCATATTGGTCCCGGCGGACGGAATCAAGGGGGGCACAGCGATGCCGAAAAGGCCGAGATCGACGTATCTTTGACAAAAGATATTTATGACGAAGGCTATTCCGGAGCCATATTGTTCATGTGGCAGGACGAGTGGTTCAAGAAGACTTGGAATACGATGCGCTTCGAAATTCCCGAGGATCGCCGTTCCCATTGGCTGAACGTTCTGACGAACGAGAAGCTGTTCGGCATTGTAGCTATGGGCTCAGGCAAGGAAGACGACATTATCATCGACGGCAAGCTAAGCGATTGGGATGCATTGCCTGAAGGTGAGATTAAGTCGTGGGACAAGCCAGCTCCCGGCATCGAACGATTCCGCGTGACGCATGACGAGGCTTACGTGTATGTAGGGCTTACGTTAACGGAGGATTTTGATCCCGAGACTCGGCAAATTTATTTGGGGACACATACGCAGCCCGGAGGAAATGAACCGGTCACGGAACTTCCCGGCATTAAGCTAAGCGATGGTCTGGAAAATTTGGTCGTCATCGGACGGGATGAAGAGACAGAAGTGAGAACGGCACCGAGCTATGACTTCCATCGTCGTCTCTATGGACGCTACGGCTACTGGATGCTCGATGAACAGACGGAGGAGCAGAAGGTTCAGTTCCAGCCATGGAAGCTGGCTGTCAGCCTGACGATGTCGCCGCCGGACACCCGGTTCAGCCAACCGTTTAAAGATATGACGGTGGGCAGTCTGGTGCGAGGGACTTCGGATCGAAACGATACAAACTTTAACTCGTTAACTTCATGGCAATACAGCGGCAGTGAAGTAGAGCTCCGCATACCATGGATGCTGCTGGGCTTTGCGGATCCAAGTTCCCTTCAGGTCATTGATTATGGCCAGCTTAAGAAAGACCGCATGTTTACGACGGCGGAAGTCGAGGGGATTACGTTCCTGCCCTGGATGAAGGATCGTCAGAGTCAGGAGGTTTTTGGGCCAGGCAGCAATGGAACCGTCGATCTGGCGGAGCAGCCGAAATATACTTGGTCGCCTTGGGAAACCGTGAATTACACCGAGAATCTAAAGTCCGGCTATTATGCGCTGAAAGAGTACTACGAAAGCTTGCCGGAACATCAACCTGAATAATCCGGTGTTTGGTATATAGAAGGAGGAATGTTCTTTATGTATACGCATCTTACCTTGGCTATCTATTTTATTTACGTATGCCTGGGGCTGATCGGGACTGGAATAGTTCTTTTATTCACTTTAAAGTTCAATCATTTGCACAAAGTAAAAAAGAGTCAGCAATATCTACAGAAGCATCAGGATTACTTCAAATTCATTCAATCTCATCTGAACGGAACTTCGGAGCTTCCTTTGCCGCCGGGCAGGCTTAAGGAGCTCGAAGGCCGGGTCATTCAACAAAAATTCATTGAGTGGATCGACCAGTTCAAAGGCGAGTACCGCGAGAAGCTGGTCAAGCTTTGCCATGATGCGGGGTTTGTGCATCAAGATATCAAGCTGCTGGACAGTCTGTTCTACGGACGGCGAATTGCGGCAGCCTATCGCCTTGGAGGAATGCGTGCCGCCGAGGCCGTGCCCCGGATGCTGACGATGCTGAAGAACGAGCGTTATACTCCGCTTACGATCGTCGTGGCCCGGGCTGTGGCCAAAAGCGCGGAGAAGGAGGAGCAGCTGAAGGAAATGCTGCAGCACCTGCTTCGCCACGGCAAGCCGATCCACAATATGGCTGCGGACATCGTGATGGAGAGCCGGCTTGATGCCAGTCGCTTATTGCTAAAGCTGCTGGATGACGAGAATCAGGATCTTGTGAAGGTGGCTCTCGTAGCCATGTGGGGGCAGGCGATTCCGGAGGTGGTTCCTTCCCTGGATCGTTTGGTCGGCGCCGAACAGACGGATGTCCGCGCCGAGGCCGTCAAACTCTACTTAAGCTCTAATCCGGTGCTTAAGGATGACACGATTAAGAACCTGATGTCCGACAAGGACTGGGAGGTGCGCGCCGCCGTGGCGAAATCACTTGGCTCCCTGCACGCTGCCGGAAGCATTCCGCTTTTGCGCAATGCGCTGAAGGATGCGAACTGGTGGGTAAGGAACAACAGTGCGGAGAGTCTGACGCGGCTGGGAGAAACAGGCTTTGAGGTTCTTTGTCAAATTGCGATGAATGGTTCGGGGGTTGAGCGGGAGACCGCTATGTATCATATCGAAAGAGCGATGCTGCAGGATAATGAGCATCAAAAACTCGACCAAATGGTCGCCTATAACAAAAAAAAGCTGCTGTACGAACGGTATTTCGGCGTGACCGAGCGAAAACCGATTCGTCAGGTTGCGGCGGTCGGAGGCGATTACACTGCTTAGAGACATATTGCTTATTTACGGACTATTTGCCATTTACTATGTAATGACGGTAAATACGATTTATTTTACGATCATGGCTTTTTCATTTCGCAACATTATGACGATTTTCCGCAGGTCAGCTTATTCGAAATACAACACGCTTTCCGGCTCGGAGCTCGTGCCTTCGGTATCCTTGCTTGTTCCGGCCTATAACGAGGAGCTTACGGTTATCGAAAACGTGAAATGCCTGCTGACCTTGAACTATCCGACCTATGAAGTGATCGTCATCAACGACGGCTCCAGCGATAATACGCTGGGGGTACTGCGGGAGGAATTCGGCCTTGAGCCGCTTCCGAATCCGGAAATACGAAACTCGATCGACTGCCAGCCGATCAATGCTGTCTATTTTAATCCTCAGTATCCGCATCTGTATGTAATAGATAAGCCGAATGGTGGAAAGGCGGATTCCTTGAATGCGGGTATCAACCTGTCCCATTTTCCGCTCATTTCATCCATCGATGCCGATTCCCTGCTGGAGAAGGATGCCTTGATCCGCATGGCTCGAATGTATATGGAGAACCCGGAAGAGACGGTAGCGATTGGCGGGGATGTGCGAATTGCCAACGGCTGCCGGATCGAGAACGGCGCGGTCAAAGAAGTGTCGCTGCCGCGCAAAATGTGGCCGATGTTCCAGGCCGTCGAATATTTGAAGGCCTTCCTGGGCGGCCGCATCGGCTGGAGCTCCATTAATGGACTGATCATCGTGTCCGGAGCTTTCGGGATGTTCCGCAAGGACTATGTCATTGCTGTAGGTGGGTACCGGGGAGGGTATCCTGGCGAGGACATGAACATCATCATCAAGCTGCATCGCTACATGCTGGAGAACAAGCTGAAATACCGGGTGGCCTTCTGTCCGGAAGCGGTATGCTGGACGCAAGCGCCGGATACGTACCGCATTTTGTCCAACCAGCGGAAGCGCTGGGGGCGCGGTAACCTGAAGAACATGATCGAGAACTACGATATGGCCTTCAATCCGAAATACAAGGTGATGGGGCTGTTGACCATGCCGTACAACATTATTTTCGAAGCGCTCAATCCGTATTTCAAAATTACAGGACTGCTCGCGCTGGTCGGGTATACGTTCATGGACATGACGAACTGGAAAATCCTCGTTGTGTTCGGGCTTATTAATATTTTGAGCGGGTATTTGCTCAGCATCGGCGCCTTGTTCCTTGAGGAACTCGCATTCAAGCGGTTTACGAAGGTATCCGATTTGGCCCGTCTGCTGCTCTTCTCCGCACTGAAATTTGTCGGATATGCCCAGCTTGGCGGACTATGGCGGATTCAAGGCCATATTCAATTTATGCGCAATAACAATTCCTGGGGGACGATGACCCGAACCAGTTGGAAGGAAGAGGGCAAAGAGGCTAAGACGGCTTAAGCCTTCAAGGCCACGGGAAGTGCTGGAAGGGAGTTGATAGCTGACATGCAGTAGCCCAAGGCAAAGGGTTGAATGATCTACAATAAAAGAAAGGTGGGAGTTCAGATGCCGAATACGGCAGCATTACAAACCGAAATCCAGCAATCCAGTTTATATTCAACTATTGAGCAGTATGTAAAGGAGTCTTCCCAGGAGGCGAATGGAGTTCTGTTCATCTATTCCGCAAATGCTCCGGCCTATTTGGAAGCGCAAATTCGAGGAATTCTGGAATCTCAGCCGGGCGTATCCTTTGATATGTGGAATGGAAACGAGCCTGGAAGCTACGCTGTTCTGCTGCCAGGGCAGCAGCTCGATGCGGTACATTTTCAAGGCTTGCTGCTCAAGCAACGAATTCAGGAAACGAATGGAGAGCTGGATCTCCACATGACATTGTCGAGCTTTCCCGAGCAAGGGGATTTCAGCGAGCAGGTAATCCAGCAAATGGAGGAGTCCGCCAAACTGAGTCCTTCTGGAGATATTCATATTTTTACGAGACAAGAATTTCGTTCGTCGCAAAGCCGCATTCTCATTGTAGAAGGGGATGCCACAGTCCGTGAATTTCTGCAAATCCGCTTGCAGATGCAGGGCTATGAGACGGCTGTTACGGATAATGGTATCTCTGCGCTCGAGCTTATCGAAAGCTGGAAACCTGATCTGGTGCTGACTGAATTAAACCTGTATGGGATTGATGGTCTGCCTTATATCCACCACATTCAACAGCTCAACGTCAAAAGCGTACCTAAAATTGTAGTTTTGACCGAGCAGCGTGTGGAGCAGACGATCAGTCTATGCTTCCAAAATGGCGTAGATGATTATATTACTAAACCATTCTCGCCGGTAGAGTTGGACGCACGGATTCGACGCTGCATTCACTAGAAAGAAACACACTCATACTAGATAAATAAACGGAGGTTGAAACCTGTGAATAAACAATACCATGATTTGTTGGAAGCTATTGAATCGAAAGAAGCTGTGCTATGTGTCGTGGGCCTTGGATATGTTGGACTGCCGCTGGCCGTAGAAATGGTCAAGCAAGGATTCAAGGTCGTAGGTATTGATCTGGATTCCAGAAAAATCGACAAGATTTACCGCGGGGAATCTTATATTCACGATATCTCCTCCAAGACGTTAAATGAAGTGGTACAATCGGGACGTTTCGCTCCAACTACCGACTATGCGGCCCTGCGGGACGTAGATGCTATCAGCATCTGTGTGCCGACTCCGCTTAGCGAAAACCAAGATCCAGACACTTCTTATATCGTAACTGTAGTGGAGAACATTAAACGTTACATGAGAAAAGGCGTTCTGATCACGCTGGAAAGCACGACTTATCCAGGAACGACAGAAGAACTGATCCAACGTGAATTGGAAAGCATGGGATACGTGGTCGGCGAGGATTTCTTCCTCTGCTTCTCGCCGGAACGGGTAGACCCGTCGAATGCGAAATTCAATACATTTAATACGCCGAAAGTCATCGGCGGAACGACAGAGGCATGCCTTGCGCTCGGCGTTGCCGTATACAGCAGATATGTCGAGACGGTCGTTCCTGTATCGTCGCCAAAGGTAGCAGAAATGTCTAAACTTCTCGAGAATACATTCCGCAGTGTGAACATTGCCTTTATCAATGAAATGGCAATGATGTGTGATCGGATGGGTATCGATGTATGGGAGGTTATCGATGCTGCGAAGACGAAGCCATTCGGCTTCATGCCGTTCTACCCGGGTCCGGGAATCGGCGGACATTGCATTCCGCTAGATCCGATGTATCTATCGTGGAAAGCAAAAGGATTCCGCTTCTACAGTCAGTTTATTGAGCTTGCTCAATCGACAAATGATAATATGCCTTATTATGTAGTCAATAAAACATCGAAAATTTTGAATGAGTATGCGAAGTCTATTAAAAAATCGAACATCCTTATTCTCGGCATGGCTTATAAACCGGATATCGGTGATCTGAGAGAGTCGCCGGGACTTGAAGTATATGAGTTGTATAAAGATAGCGGTGCGGCAGTGGAGTATTATGATCCGTATGCCACAAGCTTCAAGGACAAAGCTGGAGTCACCGTGCATAGCGTGGAGTATGACCTCGAGAAGTTCAAATCCTATGATTGCATGGTTCTAGTGACGAATCATACCAATCTCGATTACAGCGCCATTGCAGAGCTTGGCGTACCGATTTTGGATACGCGCAATGCATTCAAGGAATTCAAATTGTCCCACGTGTACAAGCTCGGTCACTCCGTGCAGCATGTGGATGAGCAAGAAGAAGTGCTTGTCGTAGGTTAAAGGCACTCCAATTAGAAGCGGAGGCGGAGATGAATATCAAATCATGGTACACAAGGTATAGAGGGCTAGCAATGATCATAACAGGAACAGCTATCTTACTCGCTGCTTTGGTTGTTGTTCTACTTCGTCCTTCCGTCCCGGAGGCGAAGGCGACTTGGCTTTGGGACACTCGGCTGGTGGAGAGCCACACGGAAGATATTATTGAATTTGCCAAGGAACAAGGCGTAACGACCATCTTTTTACAGATTGGAAATGAGGTGGCCGACGCCTCCTACCAGCGTTTTATCGCGGCTGCCGCCCAAGCCAAGATGGAGGTTCATGCCTTGAACGGACATCCGGAATGGGCGCTACGCGAACAGCGCAAGGAAGCAACCCGTTTTTTGAATTGGGTCAAACAGTACAATAAGGAGTCGAAGCCGGAAGAGCGGTTCGCAGGTGTTCAATTCGACGTAGAGCCTTATTTATTAAAAAGCTGGAGTACCGAGCAGGAAGCGATGGTAGAGCAATGGATGGAGAGCGCCCGGGTATGGGTTGAGAGCGCCCGGCGCGATCAGCTGAAAATCGGAGCTGCACTTCCGTTCTGGCTCGATGGCATCGAGCATGAAGAGCTTGGAGAAGGCCGCGACTTGAGGCAGTGGATGGTGGATAAGTTCGATTATGTGGCGATTATGGCCTATCGGGATGCCGCCGAGGCGATTTATGAAGTGTCTCGCGCTACACTGGAAGAAGCAGACGAGCAGAACAAACAGGTTTGGGTTGGCGTTGAGCTTACCGAGAGCATGGAAGGCCCGGGAGTTTCTTTTTACGAGCAGTCATTATCGTCTGTGAAGCAGGAATTAAACGAACTGGTCTCGCTCGTTGGCAAGCATTCCTCGTTTGAAGGCGTCGCCGTGCATAGCTATGAATCATGGCGGAATAAGCAGGAAACGAAGATCGCCCAAAAAACGGACGATACCTCCGGGGAAGAGGTATCCCCATAACAATAGTTAAATAAACATGCCCAGCGCCATAGGCGCTGGGCAGTTTGTGCTCGACAGTTAGTATAGAAGGAATAATACGATCCTTTTTGATATAATTATGGCTACAAGAGTTTATAAAAAGCGAATGGAGCGATTTCGATGATACTGCATAAAGGAGAGATTTTATTTCGCCAAGGAGACGATGGAAAGTTTCTCTACCATATTAAGAGCGGCCTATTCAAAGTAACGCGGCTGCATGAGAACGGCAATATGGTTCTGTTTAACATTCTGTATCCCGGCGAGACAGTGCCGCATCATTCCTTGATTTCCCCTAAGGAGATTCACGGCACCGCAGTTGCTCTCATCCGCAGCGAAGTGGAGATCATCTCTGCTCAGGAATGGTACCGCGAGTTGGAAGAGAATCCGCAAAAGCCGCTTGAGGTGGCCCGCCTCCTTCAGGAGAAGGTTCGCTTTATGCAGGAGCGCCTAGACCATCTTACGGTAGGTACTCCTGGCGAGCGATTGGAGCTGCTGCAGAAATGGCTTAGCCAACATGCGAACGGCGCTCCCCTAACCGATTATTTGACCCAGGAGGAGATCGGACAGCTGATCGGGATTAGACGCGAAACGGTCAACCGGCTGCTGCGAGGGCAACAGGTATAGCGCTAGCCGGGCAGTACAGAATTAGTTTGTACTGGAGGCGGAGCTGTTCAAGCTGCCGGCAGGCCCAAAAAATTCATAATGGATATTTTCCTCGGGCACATTCATTTCGTGCAAGGCCTGATAGATCGCTTGCATGAACGGTACTGGCCCGCAGAAATAGAAGTCGGACTGTGATGGTGCTGCCGTCGAGAGCCACGAAGCATCGATATATCCGCTTTTATCGCATCTATCGTCAGAAGCTGATGTTTCGTAAACCGTATAGTACTTCAAACGAGGAGAATTAGCGGCAAGCGTCTCGACATGCTCCTTCATAATATGATGCCCTTTGCTGCGAGCGGCGTGAATATATACGATTTCGCGTTCGGAATGCTGCAGCAGTGTCTCCAGCATACTGATCATCGGTGTCAGGCCTACGCCTCCGCTGATTAGTGTGACGGGAGTTTGCAGATCTTGATTCAGTGTAAATTCACCTGCAGGCGCGCTAAGCTCAAGGATATCGCCCTCCATCACGTGCTGATGCAGATAGGTAGATACTACCCCTGCCGGCCGATGATCGTCGCTATCCTCACGCTTTACAGTAATGCGGTAATAGTCGGCTCCTGGGGCGGTGGACAGGCTGTAGTGGCGAAGATGGGTGAACTCCTGGCCTTCCGGTTTTACTCTTACTGTAATATATTGACCAGGCTCGTAGGAAGCGATGGCCTTCCCGTCTTCAGGTACAAGGTAGAAGGAGGCTGCTTCTGAGGTTTCCTGTACCTTGCGATCGACGATAAAGCGACGGAAGCCGCGCCATCCTCCTGGCAGCTGCTCAGAGTGCTCATACATATCGGCCTCAACGCTGATAAATACATCGGCAATGACCCCGTAAGCTTTACCCCAAGCGTCGATAATTTCATCGGTTGCCGCTTCACCAAGGACGGTTTTGATCGCGCCTAGCAGGTTCTCGCCTACAATCGGATAATGTTCTGGAAGGATGCCGAGCGCGCGATGCTTGTGAGCGATGCCGCGAACGACCGGGAGGATTTGTTCCAGGGCATCGATATTTGCGGCAGCGGCATATACAGCATTGGCCAGCGCTGTCGGTTGTTTCCCCTGACGTTGGTTGGCATGATTGAAAATATTCAGCAGTTCGGGATGGTTTTTGAACATCGTTTGGTAAAATGTCCGGGTTATCGTTTCGCCATGAACCTCTAACACCGGAACAGTGGATTTAATGATTTCGATCGTACGGGAGTCAAGCATAACAGTACCCTCTTTCCAATTGAATTATCGTTCAAACTTCCCCATCAGTATAGAGCGGTGACAACCGTCAAAAGGTGATTCTCGTCACATGAAAAATTCCTAAAATGTGAACAAATAGTAAAATGCAATGATATTCATCACAAAATAGAAAGAAAAATAAATATCAGAGCGCCAAGCTGTTTAGTCATCATTGCTGCTGTGTTATAATAAAGATAGATACAAAACCAAAAAGAAAGGATCAGGATACCATGTGTTCCCGAAGGACGAAATCCCTAAGGACGATTTGGAAACGTTGTGATCTCTCTTACACTTAGCTTCTTTTCGTAGTTACGTCGGTTATTTGACTAGCCACCCTACGAAGGAAGCGTGGAATGATGCGAAGGATGACCTCCTCACCAGCCATCTTCGTAGGGTGCTGCCGTAAGGTTAACCAAACTACGATAAGAGGGATTGGAAATGGGGAAAAGAGTAAACTGGCAAGCTTTTAGCTTGCAGGTAACGATGATGCTGCTGGGTACGTTTTTATTGGCCTTTACGTACTATCATATCAATTTTCAGAACGGTTTATCCGAGGGCGGATTTGTGGGCTTAGCGCTGCTGGGCAAGTATTTGTTTGATTTGCCGCCTGCTCTGAGCATGATTATGCTGGATATTCCGGTATTGATCGCCGCCGTATTTTTAAAAGGACGCAAGTTTATTGTAAATACGTTATTTGCATCACTGGCATTTTCGGCATTTTATGAGCTGTGCGAACAGTTCTCGCCGCTTACCTTGAATTTGCAGGGCAATTTGCCAATAGCTGCACTATTGTCGGGCGTGTTCACGGGAATCGGCGCGGGTGTTGTACTGCGAGTAGGCGGGGCGACGGGCGGGGACGATATGCTGTCTCTCATGATCAGTGAACGATCCGGCCTGAAGATCGGCACCGTCTTCATTCTAATGGACGCCGTAGTATTAGGGATTTCTTTAATATATTTACCATTCACGGAAACGGTATTCACAATCATGGCCGTGCTGATCGCGGGCAAGACGATCACCTGGACTGTAAGTTGCGGGAAGCAAGATACCGCTGTTCTCCGTGTGCCATATGCAATCAAAGAGAAAACAGCTCGAGCCTGAGGCTTGGGCTGTTTTTGCCATGGACACAAAAAATAAACAGCCCCGGGAAGCGGGGCTGTTCGTAGCTGAACAACAGCGTTACTTTGCGTTCTCATCCTTCGGGTGGTTCTCATCCCATTCATGGGCTTTGGCCGTGCCGATCGCAATGGCTCTGCCTTCCTCATAGCCTTCCTCAAGCAGGGCATTGGCGATCTCAATCGCCTTGTGGCGAACGCGGACGTCCAAATTTTTCATGGAAACCGGATAGTCGTGCTTGTTCCAAGGCATGGATCGATCTCCTCCTTATTAGAGTGAAGTATATTCTATCTCCTCATATTCATTACCCTAATCAAGGAGCTCGTTAACGGGCTCCGTTATTCGCTGCCCTGCAGACGCTGTGGTTCCTCAAATAAGGGCAAGTATTCTCCATAGCCTTCCTGCTCCAGCTCCTCCTTGGGGATGAACCGCAATGCTGCCGAATTGATGCAGTAGCGCAGTCCGGTCGGCTGCGGCCCATCTTCAAACACGTGGCCAAGATGAGAATCTCCTTCACGGCTGCGGACTTCGGTGCGAGTCATGAAATGGCTTGTGTCCAAATTTTCTTTGATGCTGTAGGATCTCAGGGGCTTTGTAAAGCTCGGCCAGCCGCAGCCGGCATCATATTTATCCTTGGAGCTGAACAGCGGCTCGCCGGATACGACGTCCACATAGATGCCCTCGGCTTCATAATCCCAATACTCGCCCGTAAACGGTCTTTCCGTCCCGTTATTTTGCGTGACCTCATATTGAATTGGAGTGAGCAGCTGCTTCAACTCCTCCTTGTTGGCCGGGCCTGACCAATGGTGATCAATAAAATCCTCCCGTCCCGAGCCTTTGCGGTATCTTTGGTAATGGGCAGGGTTCTTCTTGTGATATTGCTGGTGGTATTCTTCCGCGGCATAGAACGGAGCTGCTGGAAGAATGGCGGTTACAATCGGGCTGGTGAAGCGGCCGCTCTGCTCCAACGCCAATTTGGACGCTTCGGCTTCCTTGCGCTGCTCCTCCGTATGATAAAAAATAGCGGTTCGGTATGAATCGCCCCGATCATGGAACTGACCGCCCTCATCCGTTGGATCGATTTGCTGCCAGAATAGTTCTAGCAGCTTCCTATAAGGAAACACAGAGGGGTCAAATGTAATTTGCACCGCTTCATAATGCCCAGTACGATTAGAGCAAACCTCTTCATAGGTTGGATTTACCGTATGGCCGCCAGTATAACCGGAGACGATGCCGTAAATGCCGGGAAGCTCTTCAAAGGGCGAAACCATGCACCAGAAACAGCCGCCAGCAAATGTAGCCAGTTCTTTGTTTGACATTGGCGTTGTACTCATCATAAGCTCCTTTCCTTTCGTTTCCTTTTAAATTTTATTATATCTTTTTTTGCCGAAATCCCCAAACCCATAACAGAAGGATGAGAAACACGAAATAAAATACGGCGATAAATGTCGCAATAAGAGGCTGTTCTTCCAGCGTTGAACCGACATAAGCATAAACATAGACCGCCGGAAGCTTGCCGACAAGCGACCCGAGGATGAAATGAATGAAGGACATCCCTGTTGCACCGGCATAAATGTTAACTGCCGTTTGGGGAATGAATGGGATCAAGCGGCATATGGCGATCGTTCGAAAAGGTCTGTGGGCAGAGAATTGCGTCAGCTGCTCTAATCTCTTGAAACGGGCCAGCCAGTTTGCAGCAGATTCTCTGAATATAGCGGCTCCTCCGTACACGATAGCTCCTGCCAGTGTGGAGCCGAATAAAATAATCGTCCCACCGCCTAAGGTTCCCATAACATAACCTGCCGCAGCTACCACGATTTTATAAGGCACTACTGGAAAAAGAGCAAGCAGTGTGGAGAGCACAAGCAGCAGCCAGACCGGCGGCGATCCCTGACTCCATGCCGTAAGCTCGTGTCGGTATACATATGTCAGTATGAATAGGACGGCATACAGGATTACGACAGACCATTTTTTCATTGGCAGGCCCTCACTTTCTTCCTGTATCATACCAAAGAAGCGATTCACTAGAAACATTCGCAAAAAATTCACTTTTTTTGTATTGCACTATCCATTGCTCCGGGCGCTTTGGCGAAACTCCTTGGGAGACATGCCGTAGCGCTTGCGGAAAACGCGGTGGAAATAATTGTAGTTCGGAAAGCCCGAGCTTTCTGCGACATGCTCCAGGGATAACGGGCTAAAGATAATGCGCTCCCGCGCCATATTCATGCGAATCTCCAGCGTATATTGAATGATGCTCGTTCCGAAGGCCTGCTTAAAAAGAAATACTGCCCGGGACACGCTAATGCCGACATGAGAGGCGACGTCCTCGAGCTTAAACGAGGATGAGGCGTTTTCTTCAATATAATTTTTAATACGGTGGGCAAGATAGGTTTGATGCGATGGAGCCTGATGCTCCTGTAAATTTCGATCGATGTCCAGACATAAAATTTTGAGATAATATTCGGCGATTTTCGGTGAAGGATTAGACATTCTACGCTGCTCGAGCATGATCTGCCGAAAGGCGCCGAGGATGCCCTCGGATAGCGTGACTTTAAATTTCTGCGGTCGCGCCGTTTGCTGCCACCATTGTTCCACCCAAGCGCCGGACAGAAAAATATGATAATCCGCACTGTCCACCGTATAGTCGCCGGATTGATTCTGCTCTGCCTCAATTTTTAGCTCATAGGGCTCATCTGGAGCGAATAGCAGCAGATCGCCAGCTTCAAGCAGCACGAGTTGGCCGTTGATACGTCCTCCCCGGCATCGGCCTGCCGTCTGGAGACGAATTAAGTAATGTCCCAATCCGTCATCGTTGGTCATATGGAAAGGTTTGCGGTGAAGCGAGTAGCCTGCTGTCAGTATTTGCAAGTCATCATGAAGTCTCATGCATTGTCCTCCATTACTTTGTTAAAAATAATAAGCAGATTGTTCATGTCTCAATCATATTATTCATTTTAAATTAGAACCGAATTTATTACTATGTTAATAGAGTGATGGCAAAACAACAATAACGCTTCTGGGGGTACCACTATAATGACAGGCATGAGAATCGGAATCATCGGATGCGGCAACATCAGCCCAGCCTATTTGAACTATTTGCAGGATAGCAGCATCGTCAAAGTGACAGCGCTTGCTGATATGCTGCCGGAGAAGGCGGCGGAACGAGCCAAGGAGTATGAGATTGAACGGGTATATACAGTAGAAGAGATGCTGCAGTCCCCGGACATCGACATTATCCTTAACCTGACGATCCCGGCTTCCCATGCGGCGATTAATATTGCTGCCCTGGAGCATGGTAAGCATGTTTACGCGGAGAAGCCACTGTCGATTTCTCTTGAGGATGCCAAACACACACTCGCATTAGCGGAAGCCAAGCAACTCCGAGTAGGCTGCGCCCCTGACACATTCCTGGGAGCGGGGATGGAGACCAGCCGGAAGGCGATTCAGGAAGGCCAGATTGGCAGGCCGATCGCTGCGACGGCGTTCATGATGGGAGAAGGGCCGGAGGGATGGCATCCGAACCCGGAGTTTTTCTATGCGGAAGGCGGCGGGCCGATGTTTGATATGGGGCCTTATTACTTGACGGCTCTCGTCAATTTGCTTGGGCCGATTACACGCCTCAGCAGCTCCGCGGCAAGCTTGATCCCAGAGCGTATTGTGAAGACCGGGCCGCGGGCAGGAACGCGGATTCCCGTGCACACGCCCACACACTTTAGCGGAACGCTCGATTTCGCAGACGGAGCAATCGGCACCTTGGTAACGAGCTTCGACATTCCCGGAGGCAGCACGCTGCCGCGTATTGAAATATACGGGACAGAAGGTTCCTTGCTCGTTCCTGATCCAAACTATTTTGACGGCGTTGTGAAGATCCGCAAATACGGCTCCGAAGAATGGAGCACTGTTCCGCCTGCGTTTACTGGGGCCGCTAATGAAAGAGGCAAAGGGATCGAGGATATGGCCAGAGCGATTCTGGAGCACCGGGAGCATCGAGCCAGCGGCAAGCTCGCTTATCATGTGCTTGAAGCGATGCATGCTTTCATTGCCTCATCTAATGAAGGAAGACATATTCATCTGGAAAGCGCTGCGGCATTGCCATTGGAAGCTGCTTTCAGAAGCTCCGTTAAAGCGGTACTTGTATAGGCGAAAGGGATTTGCTGTTCCTGTTAGAGGTTATCCAATCCATTAATCATATGAGGTGATAATATGACACAGTTAGGACTGCAATTGTACACGGTTAGAGATCATTTAGAGAAGGATTTTGAAGGCACATTGCGCAAAGTAGCGGAGCTTGGCTATAAGGGGGTTGAATTTGCGGGCTATTTCGGGCGCACGCCTGCAGAAGTATTAGAAATATTGAAGGAGACGGGGCTGACAGCCATAGGTGCCCACACACCTTATGATCGTCTTCGGAACGCGCTGGAAGAGGAGATTGCATTTAACAAGGCTATTGGCAACCGCTATCTTATTTTCCCATACTTGGCGGAGGATGAGCGTAACCGCTGGGCCCAGGTCATTGAGGATCTGAAGGTGATCGGCCAGCGCGTGGCTGACGCGGGACTTGTGCTTCTCTATCACAATCACGAGTTCGAATTGACGGAGACGCTTGATGGCCAGCCTGTTCTTGATGCGATCTATGAGCGTGTAGGCAAGGAGCTGATTCAGGTTGAATTGGACTCATGCTGGGTATCCTATGCAGGCTTTGATCCGCTAGAGTACATATCGAAGTACAGCGGCCGCATGCCATTGCTGCATTTGAAGGATATGGTCAAGAAAGAAGATGGATCGGCAGAGACGGTTGAGCTGGGCCGGGGGATCGTTAATCTGAAGGCGATCGCAGACGCCGCTGTCAAAGATCAAGTAGAATGGATTATTGTGGAGCAGGATTACTGCGCCAAAGATTCGCTGGACAGCATTGCGGAAAGTATGGAGTGGATTAAAGCTTATGTCCAAGAGGGAGGAAAAATAAATGTCTAAAACGTTAAAAGTAGCTATTATCGGTTGCGGAGGAATTGCTAACGGCAAGCATTTGCCAAGCTTGGCAAAACAGCCTGAAGTTCAAATGGTCGCTTTTTGCGATATTATAGAAGAGCGGGCTCAAAAAGCCGCGGCTGAATACGGCGTTGAAGGCGCTAAAGTATTTACTGATTTCCGTGAGCTGTTAAAAGAAGATGTGGATGTCGTTCATGTGTGTACGCCGAATGATTCCCACGCTGAAATCACGATTTCTTCGCTCGAATCCGGCAAGCATGTCATGTGTGAGAAGCCGATGGCCAAAACGGCAGAGCAGGCGCGCCAAATGCTTGATGCGGCTAAACGTACGGGCAAAAAGCTGAGCATTGCTTACCAGAACCGTTTCCGCAGCGACAGCTTGTATTTGAAGCAACTGTGCGAGAACGGTGAGCTGGGCGATATTTATCTTGGGAAAGCCCTTGCGATTCGTCGTCGTGCGGTACCAACCTGGGGCGTGTTCCTGGATGAAGAGAAGCAAGGCGGAGGCCCGCTGATCGATATCGGTACTCATGCGCTCGATTTGACGCTTTGGCTAATGGACAACTACGAGCCAAAAAGCGTCACTGGGTCGGTATTCCACAAGCTGGGCAGCCGGGAAAATGCGGCAAACGCGTTTGGGCCATGGAACCCTGAAGAGTTCAAGGTAGAGGATTCGGCATTTGGCTTCATTAAGATGAAAAACGGAGCAACGATTATGCTGGAGTCCAGCTGGGCACTGAACGTAGTTGAGACTGGCGAAGCGAAAACGCTGCTCTGCGGTACCGAGGGCGGTGCGGATATGAAGGATGGTCTGCGCCTAAACGGGGAGAAGCTAAGCCGTCTTTATGAGACGAAGGTGGATTTCGGTGGTGGCGGTGTCGCATTTTTTGACGGCGAGGAAGAGTCTGATGCGACTCGCGAAGCAAGATTATGGGTAGAGGCGATTCTGGAAGATAAGGAGCCTTTGGTTAAGCCTGAGCAAGCGCTTGTGGTCACTGAAATTTTGGAGGCGATCTATGCCTCCGCGAGAACCGGCAAAACCATATATTTTGACTAATTAAAAAAAGCTAAGGAGGATCATCCATGAAACTAGGTGTATTTCTCGTACTGTTTGGCGGACGTCCATTAGAAGAGGCTTTAGACTTGGCGGCAGCCCAGGGACTAAAGGCCGTGGAAATTGGCACAGGCGGGCATCCTGGCAATTCTCACTGCAACCCGGATGTGCTGCTGGAAGACAAGGCAGCCCTTGAGCGCTTCAAGAAGGCGGTGGAATCGCGCGGAATGATCATCAGCGCTCTGAGCTGCCACGGCAATCCGCTGCATCCACAGAAAGCGATAGCTAAGGAATTCCATGATGCTTTCGTCAAGACAGTCCAGCTGGCTGAACGCCTTGAGGTTCCAGTTGTGAATACGTTCTCGGGCTGCCCGGGCGACCATGAGGATGCGAAGTATCCGAACTGGCCGGTAGCTCCTTGGCCGAATGACTTCCAGGAAGTACTGACTTGGCAGTGGGACAATAAGGTCATTCCTTATTGGACGGAGTGGGGAAAATATGCCGCTGACCACAATGTAAAAATCGGCTTGGAGCTTCATGGCGGATTCTCTGTTCACACGCCAGCTACTCTGCTGCGTCTACGGGAAGCTGCGGGTGAAGTCATTGGGGCCAACCTGGATCCAAGCCATATGTGGTGGCAGGGCATCGATCCCGTACAGGCGATTTCCATTCTAGGCCGAGCGGGAGCCATTCACCATTTCCATGCGAAGGATACATCCGTTGATCCGATCAACGTCAATATGCATGGAATTACGGATATGCAGCCGTATACGGCAATGATGGATCGGGCATGGCAGTTCAGAACGGTAGGATATGGCCATGATCTCAAAACATGGAGCGATATTGTCAGCGCTCTTCGTCTGGTCGGTTATGATTATGTGATCAGCATCGAGCACGAGGACGGATTAATGTCCATCGAGGAAGGCTTATCGAAGGCGGTACGTAATCTACAAGGAATCATTATTGAAGATTCGGCCGCTGATATGTGGTGGGTATAATTGGGTAAGGAAGCAGTATAATAGAAATAGCGGCTACCGATGCGGTAGCCGCTATTTTTTGAAGCTATTGCATGAATGCCAAAGACCGGGTAGAATTGGAACTTAAAGCGGATTCACTCCTGCTTGTTTTTGCAGTATAATCAAATATTATCCCAGTGTTCACGGTTAAGAAAATATGTTAAGGTTGATATATACTAACTAAACGTAAGTTTTGGGCTTTTCAAGTCCACTCGGGTAGAGAGGTGAAGAGCAATGGAAGATGCGCATCATACACTATGTCCGCGGTTTGAGTCCGCTTTCTCGATATTGGGCAAGCGCTGGAATGGACTCATCATACATTCGTTAATGAATGGGCCCAAGCGGTTTAAAGACATTTCTAATTTAATTCCATCGATGAGCGATAAAATGCTGTCTGAGCGCATGAAGGATTTAGAGAATGAGGGCATTCTTGTACGGCATGTATATCCGGAGACGCCGGTACGGATTGAGTACGAGCTGACGGAAAAAGGACTTGCATTAGAGCCGGTCATGGGCGAGGTTCAAGGCTGGGCCGAGAAATGGATCGATTAGGCTATTCGTGCCGTTACCTGTGACGGATCGGCACGAATATTAAAGAAAGTGGGTGTACTTGTGGCTGAGGTCATTGTGATCGGAGCAGGGCCAGCGGGAGCCAGCGCAGCTTTGTTCCTGGCAAAGGCAGGGAAGGAGACCCTTGTTCTTGACAGCAATACGAGCATGACGAAACGGGCCTGGATTGACAATCATTATGGAACTGCGGGAATATCCGGTCCAGATTTACTTCAAATTGGACGTGAACAGGCAGAGAAGTTTGGGGCCAAATTCATCGAAGAGAAAGTATTGGCCATTGATACCAATGGCGGTTCGAAAGTGGCCGTAAAGACGGAATCAGGCCGCAGCTTTGAAGCATCCCATATCATTCTGGCTACAGGCGTTCTGACGGAGTTGGCAAGCTCGATCGGGCTTGAGCTGAAAGACGGCACAGAGCCGCGGATCAAGACCGTGATCCAAACGGATGGTGCGGGTAGAACGAGCAAGCCGCGAATTTGGGCTGCGGGAACGGCTGCCGGGGTAAGTGTCCATACCATTATTACCGCTGGCGATGGAGCAAAAGTAGCTATAGAATTAATTAGTGAAATGAACGGTGAACGATATGTTGACCACGACATGATGAAGTAGTACAAAACGAAGTCATATCCTAATTTGTTTATGATGAGGGCTGCCCTGGAGAGGGCAAGCCTTTTTTTCGTTTGTAGAATGCATAACTGGTCAAAAAATCACCTTAAGTTGTTAGTCATAAAAATTAGATATTTCATGTGACTGCAATCACAAAGTATGCAAATCAGCTCGATTACGATAATTGTATCCTGGAATTTAGGAGAACAATTTCATGATATGGAGGGTGAGCATCTGTAATTTGCAGCAACCGTCAATCCAATATATGTATTGCGGTATGATTTGCTCCTGTATTTAGGTTTGAGAACTATCAGCGAGTCCGGTATGCTAAAGAAGGAAAACTCGATTTGGCATTTACGGAAAGCAGGTGCAGTCATGAGCTACAAATCTGGTTTAATTCTAATAATGATCGCAATCATTGCTCTGCTTGGCACAGCCTGTGCAGCACAGCCTATAGAAGAGCCAGAGCCGCAGGTTCAGGTAGAAGAGGAAAACCATGATGATGACATTACTTTAAAAATCGACGGCAGCACGTTGATCCCGGATGTAACCAGCAATCTCCACTTCGACTACATGGAAGGAATCACCTTGCGGCAGGCTCTGGAGAGCAGCCAGATGATTGAGCTTACAAATGAAGGCAAAGGGATATCGTCAGTTGGGGATGTGTCGCTGGATTCCACCTTGGAATGGGGCGTCAAATTAAATAAGCAGGACTTGAAGCCGGAAGAGTGGAATACGAAGCTGAAAAAAGGCGATGTTATTTTTGTCTATGTCAAGACGGTTAACAACGAGGCGGACTTGACGGAACAGGGAGCGCTTATTTTAACGGTAAATAATGCATTGTTGAATAGCGGGGAACGGCTTCATTATGTGAGCCGTTATGAAGATAACATCACGGTCAGGGATTTGCTGAGAATGAGCGGCATCGTTAAATTGAACTTGAATAATAAACAGATTATTGCCGTTAACGGGCATCAACCCGGAATGCATGAAAAGTGGATTTTAAAAGTAAATAATAAAGAGCTCAGGGAGAACGGTTTGGAAATGCGCCTAAAGCCGCATGATCATGTGCAGTTGGAGCTTGTTAGAATGTAGCCATCCATGATGTAAATACTCATTTCGCGAAGACACAGCTAGAAAGAATTTCTGCATGATCTTCGCGAAATGTATTTTGCAAGCAGAAAGGAAAGAAAACTGTGACAAGTATTGTGATTATATTCACAATTAATGTGAATGAAATCACAATTCATCTAAAATTTTAAGTATATAATCATCACATAACTTGAGAAAAAGAAAGTTCTAGTTAAGAAGGAGGCATTCCTTAACATGAAAAATAACAAACAAAAACTAGTGGTCATCGGAAACGGGATGGCAGGAATCAGTACAGTCGAACAAATTTTGAAACTGACAACGCAATATGAAATTACAGTATTCGGAAGCGAGCCGCATCCGAACTACAACCGGATCATGCTCTCCTATGTGCTGGAAGGAAGCAAGACAATCGATGATATTGTCCTTAACGATTGGCAGTGGTATGCCGATCATGGCATTACGCTGCATACAGGAACTAAAGTTGCCAAAATCGACGAAACTAGCAAAGAAGTAGTGACGGAAGAGGGAATGCGGGTTCCTTACGATAAGGTCATCATCGCAACCGGATCAAACTCGTTTATTCTCCCGATCCCTGGCAGTGACAAACAAGGGGTAATCGGCTTCCGTGACATCGCCGACTGTAATCAAATGCTGGAGGCGGCAAAGACGTACAAGAAAGCGGCGGTAATTGGCGGAGGGCTGCTTGGACTGGAAGCCGCCAAAGGGTTGGTTCAATTAGGCATGGACGTCACGGTCGTCCACTTGATGGAAGATTTAATGGAACGGCAGCTGGATCATCAGGCTGCGCTTATGCTGCGCAATGAACTAGAGCGCCAAGGCATTAAATTCAAGATGGAAGCTCAGACGGTTGAGTTGCTTGGAGACGACAGAGTAAGCGGTCTGCGCTTTGCCGATGATACGGTTCTGGAGGCGCAGTTTGTCGTTATGGCGGTAGGCATCAAGCCGAATGTCGAGGTCGCTAAAAATAGCGGCATCGAGGTGAATCGCGGCATTGTCGTTAATGATTATATGCAGACCTCAATGAAGGATGTATACTCGGTAGGCGAGTGCAATGAGCACCGTGGCGTATGCTATGGACTCGTGGCTCCGCTCTTTGAGCAGGGCATGGTTCTTGCCAAGCATATTTGCAGTGTGGAAACGGCTCCTTACGAGGGCTCTGTCGTATCGACGAAATTGAAAATATCGGGCGTGGATGTATTCTCTACCGGGGAATTTATCGATGGGCCCGAGCATACGGTCATTGCCAGCAAGGATGACTGGAAGCGCACATACAAGAAAATATTGCTCAAAGAGGGTGTTATGGTCGGCGCCGTGCTCTATGGGGATATTAATGATTCGGCGGAGCTGCAGAAGCTGATCAAGCAAAAGACAGTCATGACCGACGAACTGTATGATACGCTGATGGGCTCGGGCTGCTGCGGCAGCGGAGCGAAGAAAAGCGCTTCGATCGAGACGATGTCCGATGAAGAAATCGTCTGCGGCTGTAACGGGGTCACGAAAGGGAATATCATCGATGCGGTAACGAATCAGGGATTGACGACCGTGGATGAGATCAAGGCATGCACCGGGGCAACCCGTTCATGCGGCGGCTGCAAACCGGTCGTAGAGCAGATTTTGCAGTATGTGCTGGGAGACGGGTTTAAGACAGCGGCCAAGGAGGGCATCTGCGGCTGTACGACGATGGGACGCGACGAAATCGTCGCCGAAATCAAAGCCAAAGGGTTGCAGACGACCAAAGAGGTCATGAATGTTCTCGGCTGGAATCAGCCTGAAGGCTGCTCGAAGTGCCGTCCTGCGCTCAATTACTACCTGGGCATGATCTATCCGGATACTCATGAGGACGAGAAGGAGTCGCGCTTCGTAAACGAGCGGATGAACGCCAACATTCAGAAGGATGGAACGTATACGGTCGTTCCGCGGATGTACGGGGGCGTAACGACGCCGGAGGATTTGAAGAAAATCGCCGATGTATCCTTGAAATATGACGTAAAAGTAGTCAAAGTGACCGGAGGTCAGCGCCTGGACTTGATCGGCGTGAAGAAAGAGGATTTGCCGAAGGTTTGGGAAGAGCTGGATATGCCTTCGGGCTATGCTTACGCGAAGTCGCTGCGTACCGTCAAGACATGTGTAGGATCGCAGTTCTGCCGCTTCGGAACCCAGGATTCGATGAGCATGGGAGCATTGTTGGAACGCAAGTTCGAGCGGATCGATTATCCTGCGAAATTCAAAATGGCCGTCAACGGTTGTCCGCGGAACTGTGCGGAAGCCTGCACGAAAGATATCGGCATCGTCGGTAACGACGGGGGCTGGGAGATCTTTATCGGCGGTAACGGCGGCATCAAGGCCCGCCTGGCAGATTCGCTGTGCAAGGTGAAGACAGATGAAGAATTAATCGAGGTCTGCGGCGCGATCATTCAGTATTACCGGGAAACCGGCAATTACTTGGAGAGAACATCGGAATGGGTCGAACGAATCGGTTTGGAGCAAATCAAGGCGGTTGTCGTTGACGATTTGGAGAATCGCCAGGCATTGATGGAGCGCGTTGAATTTGCCCTGCAGCAAGCGGAAGAGCCATGGAGCAAAATATTGAACGATGATAGCAGCCGGAATAAAATGTTCCACAGCGTAGAAATGAAGGGATAATGAATCAGAGAGGAGTATAGATATGGGAGCAAAGCAGGAAACATTGTTATGTGTAGGGACGCTGGATATGTTTATGAAGCAGATCGGGCGGGTCATCGAGTGGAATGGTGAGCAAATTGCCGTATTTCGCGATTCCGGTGACAGATTATACGCTGTTGAGAACAAGAACCCGCATCCGAAGGGCGGGCCGCTTGCCGAAGGTATCGTATCGGGCCATTACTTGTACGATCCGCTCTACGATTGGAAGATCGACTTGAAGACGGGGCTGGTTCAAGCCCCGGATACCGGGCAGGTGAAGGTATATTCAGTTAAAATAGAAGACGGCAGCGTATGGCTCGGAACCTAGAGCGCAGTTGCATTTTATAGCAAGATGGGAGCAAAGGGGAGAGGGCTGTTATGTATACACAAAATCTAGAGGCCATTATTGAAGCGGCAGTAAAGAAAAGGGATGCGATGAAAGAGAGTTTACCCCGCTACATCGTATCTGCCCTATTGGCCGGCGCTTATGTAGGGCTTGGGATCATACTGATATTTAGTCTTGGCGCTCCGCTTGCCAAAGCGGAGTCCCCGATCCAATCGCTAGTCATGGGTGCTTCCTTCGGAATTGCGCTTACCCTGGTTGTATTTGCGGGTTCGGAGCTGTTCACGGGCAATAATATGTTTTTTACGATCAGCACGCTGGCTAAGCGGACGACGCCGGGCGATACGCTCAAAAATTGGGCGATCGTTTTCCTGGGTAATTTGGCAGGAGCGGTGGCGTTAAGCCTGCTTATCGTCGGCTCCGGACTGTTCAAGACGGCTGGGCCGGAGCACTTGATATTCGCTGCTTCCGCGAAGAAGATGGCGGCCCCGATGTCAGAGCTTTTTTTTCGCGGCATATTGTGCAACTGGCTGGTTTGTCTGGCGCTTTGGATGGCGAACCGGGCCAAAGACGACATATCCAAGCTGATCCTAATCTGGTGGTGTCTCTTTGCCTTCATTGCCAGCGGCTATGAGCATAGTGTCGCTAATATGACCCTGCTCAGCCTATCAGTCCTCCTGCCAAACCATCCGGAGACGATATCGATCGCTGGATGGCTGCATAATATGATTCCTGTAACATTAGGCAATATGGTAGGCGGTGTTGTGTTTGTAGGCATGGCCTACTGGTTCATCTCCCCTGTGCGTAACAATAAAGGCATTTCAAAATCGAAATAATCACTGCATCATAATTGAGGCGTCCTATCGGCCAAATTCGGCTGAAGGGCGCTTTTTGTTTGGCTTGTACTGCATATAACTGCGGTTAGGAAGAAATCCATAGAAATATCTCCTCTAATAGTGGATTTGTCATCCTTACAGGCTGAAAGCCTTATTTTATAATGAAGATGCAAAGCAATACTACTTATATTAGGGAGGTCAAACCGTGAAAAAAAGTCTGATCATGATGGTAAGTCTTATTTTCGTAGCGAGTGCCTTATTAGCAGGCTGCGGGAAGAGCGACAACGGAGGAGGAACGAGCACAGGTGCAAATGGCGGAAATGCGCCGGACGGAGCTAAAGTAGAGTCCTTCGAACTAAAAATGCGTCATATTGAAATTGGTGAACCCAACAAAAATCGCCTAGCTCGCTTGGAGGCCGTAAAGAAAAAGACTGAGGAGCAGGTTCCTGGCTTAACGATCAAGCTGGACGGTGTAGACAGTGAGGTCAACCGGAAAGACAAGCTGAGAAGTGAAATGGCCGCAGGTAATCCACCGGATATTTTCGATGCCTTCGGCAGCCCGGATATCGGCGTTTACGCCAAAGAAGGACTAGTGCTTGACATCGGCCCGATCCTGGACGAACTGAATTTAAAAGAGCGATTCATCAACCTTGACCCGTGGACATATGATGGGAAAATCTACGGCTTGCCGAAGGGCGGATCGATCGAAGGATATTTCTACAACAAAGAATATTTTGCGGCTAATGGTCTGGAAGCCCCGAAAACTCTAGCTGAGTTGGAAGCGCTTGCTGAAAAAGTGAAGGCAGACGGCAAGGTTCCATTTGCCCAAGGCTCCAAAGATGCATGGGTACCTCTCATGACTACGAATAACCTCTGGTCGTACTATGCGGGAGCAGATTACACAGCTGGATTCAAGACCGGGGAATCGAAATGGAATGATCCAAAAATGGTCGAAGCCGTGAGCAAGCACCAAGAGTGGGTGAAGAAGGGATATTTCAAAAAAGGCGAGCTGGGGATCGATTACAACAGCCAGCGCAACCAGTTGCTGACAGATGAAGCTGTCATGATGTATGACGGTTCCTGGGCATCCTCAGTATTCAATGATGCTTTAGATGCTGAGGGCAATAGCAAGTTTGGCTTCTTCGTGATGCCTCCGCTGAACGAAGGTGACGGTTTCAGCTCGATGGTAGACTCGAACAATGGCTATGCGTTCTCTGCGAAGGCAGGGGAAGATCCGCAAAAATTGGAAGCCATCAAAGCCTTTATCGCAACCTTCTTTAGCGATGAAATTCAATTGCAAAGCTTGAAAGAAGACGGTTTGCTTCCTTCCATGATTTTGAGCGAGGATGATTTGCAAGCCAATGCGGCTAATGATCTGATCAAGGAAATCATTCTGCGCATGAATGAGCTAGAGTACAAGTGGCCAGCATTCGACGCGTTGGTTCAGGCTGAAGTCAATACTGAGCTTAGCGGCGGAATCCACCGTGTGATCGAGGGAGTACAAGATCCTAAAGACATGCTGGATGCTGTGCAAAAGGTACAAGAAGAAGCGAATGCAGCCGGCGAATAATCACTTGAATTGACATGTGGAGCACCCCAGGCTAATCAGGTGGTGCTCCTTTTCACAACATAGCCGCATGCAACTATGTCAGAACCTGGAGGGTATTTATGAACAAGGCGATGAGAAATCCGCTGATGTATACATTGTTTTTAATTCCAACTTTTATGGGTATTACTCTGTTTTTCATTTATCCCGTCATCAATGCTGCGTTTTACAGCTTTACCGACTGGAACGGGATTGCTAAGTCATATAACTTTACCGGACTTGCGAATTACACGAAGGCCATGAGCCAAAACGCGTTCTGGGTGTCAGTCAGAAATAACGGATTCTTCATTCTGTTTTCTGTGTTTATCCAAGTTCCACTAATTATATTGTTCTCGCTCTTGATCGCGAACGTCAAGAAGCTGAAGGGGCTGTACAAAACAGCTGTATTTATGCCATCCGTCATGTCAACGGCGGTCATCGGTATTTTGTGGGGCTTTATTTACGAGCCGGACATTGGTCTGTTCAACAACGTGCTCGGATTGTTTGGCATCGATAAGATTTACTGGCTTTCGGATCGCAGCTGGGCAATGATCTCCATCTTGATTACGAATGCCTGGCAGTGGACGGGATTCTATATCGTCATGGTATTGGCCGCGATCATCTCGATTCCGAAGGAACTGGACGAGGCGGCGATGATCGACGGAGCTACCGGTTTCCAGAGAGCCATGCGCATTACGATGCCGCTGATTATGCCAATTGTGTCGGTCGTCATCATGCTTTCGATCGCCGGAGCGATGAAGGCGGCGGACATTATCATCGTCATGACCAAAGGCGGGCCGGCAGGCTCAACTGAGGTAATGGCCACTTATATGCTCAAGCACTCCATCACCAGCTTTAAATATGGATATGGGAACAGCATCGCGGTACTGATCTTTATTTTCACGCTCATCATTACTGCACTCTATCAAGTCCTTGTAGCGAGAAGAACGGAAAGGATCGAATATTAATGACAAAAAAACTCAAGGGCAGTCTGGCTCATATTCTGTTAATGATCTACTTGCTTGTAATTTTATATCCTTTTCTATTCGTATTGTTCTCATCGGTAAAAACCGACAACCTGGCAATTGCGAAAAATCCGTTCGGATTTCCAAGTGAGTTCCAATGGTCTAATTACGTAGAAGCCTGGGTAAACGCTAAAATCAGCACTTATTTCCTGAACAGTTTGTATATTGCGGTTATCGCAGCGGTAGCCACTATTATTATGGCCTCGATGGCATCCTTTGCCATTACGCGAATGCGGTTTAATAAGATCAGTCCTGTTCTGCTCCAAATCATTATTTTAGGGATACTCATCCCGGGTAACGCGCTTCTGCTGCCCGTGTACAATCTGATGCGCACGACGAATTTGCTGGATACGCACTGGGCATTGTTAATTCCGTATGCGGCGAACTCCATACCTTTCTCGGTCGTAATATTGACCGCCTTTATGAAATCATTGCCTGGCGAAATCGAGGAGGCGGCCGTCGTGGATGGATTGAGATCTCCCGGCATTTTTGCCAGAATCGTTATGCCGCTTACCGTACCCGCTCTCGTTACTGTTTTTATCGTTAATTTCCTGGGTAACTGGAATGAGTTTTTGCTCGCCAACTACTTCTTGTCCGAGGATTCGCTCAAAACGCTGCCAGTGGGGATGGTCGGCTTTCGGGATGCATTTAGTATAAACTATGCACAAATGTCGGCAGGGATCGTCTACAGCGTCGTTCCGGTTATGGTTATCTACGCGATACTGCAAGAAAAAATCATAGAAGGTTTGACGGCCGGGGGCGTAAAGGGGTAGATTAACAGGTAGAACGGTGACAACGAAATGGGGTAATACTCTGTGGATATCAAAGCGCTGCTCATTGATGACGAGCCCCTGATACTCAATCATTTGAAAAATGCAATTCCTTGGAGCGAGCTTCAGATCGAGCTCGTGGGAACGGCTCGAAACGGCGTGAAGGGGCTTGAGTTGGTGATGGAATTCGAGCCGGATATTATTTTATGCGATATTCGAATGCCATTGATGGATGGTCTGGAATTTCTGCAGGAAATTCGGAAGCTGGGTTACGAGACAGAGGTTATCATGCTAACCGGGTATCAGGAGTTCGAATATGCCCGGCTTGCCTTGAAGCATGGCGTCAAGGATTATATTCTGAAGCCGATTAATTATACGGAGCTGGAGGCTTCGATCTGCAAGCTCGCGGATGCGGTTCGATCCCAACGTTCGGAGAAGCGTCTCGCGGAGCGGCAGATGAAAAGAATGACCGGACTGGCACACGAGAAAATGATGTTCGATGTGCTGATGGGGTTTACGGCAGATGTGCCGCGGTATTTGGCCGCTGAGGATGAGCAGGGGGATGAGCTTAGCTACGCGCTGATTCTTGTGGATTTAGACGGATACGCACAGCGAACCGTGTCCTGGACAGAGCAGGAGCGCAAGCTATGGAATTTCGCGGTACGAAATGTGCTGCAGGAAGCGATTCCGGATAAGGGGCTTCATTATATCGTTGTTCAAATGCGGCAAGGGGAATGGTGTGTACTGCTTCAGCTTGAGCGTGAGCGTGCACGCTATGCCGTTACCTCGGAACAAATGCATGAATGGGCTCGGCAAATTCAACATGCGGTCAGGGAGCATATCAAGCTGACGGTCAGTTTGTCTTGGGACCAGGGGCCGATTGAGATTCAGGCTTTATCCCAGACCTACATGAAACTGCAGCGCGGTTTGATGCTGTATGCGGGTCATGAACAGTTGCTTCCTTTTACCGAGGAGGAGCTGGCCCGCGATGCTGCGTCGGTATCGGAATGGCAGCTGGTAGAGGAGATTACCTCCGGCCTTAAGATGTATGACAAATCAAAGGTCGAGCAGGGCCTCGAAAGGCTGAAGGCCAAGCTGCCGCTTATATCGGAGCATTCGGCACTTGGGATCGAGAAATTCCTGCAATATGGCATTATCCATTTGCTGCGAGAGATGCGTGAGCTTGATTTCATGAACTCCAGCGAAGAGGGAATGATGTGGCAGCATCTGCAGCATAGTCATAGTGTGAAGGATCTGCTAAATGTGATCACAAAGCTGGAAAGCCATATTAAGGAGCTGGAAATTAATAAGAAGTCTAGCGAACTGCTGATGATTTCGGCAGGAGAGTATATTCAGAGCAATTTGAGTACGGATATTGGGGTTGACGATATTGCGAATCATTTGAATATAAGCTCAAGCTACTTCAGCCATTTGTTTAAGAATCATTACGGGGAGACATTTGTTGAGTATTTGCGGAAGCAGCGCATGGAGCTTGCCAAGACGATGCTGCGCCTGACTTCCCGCAGCGTTACCGAAGTGGGAGCCTTGGTTGGATATAGCGATCGGCGTTATTTTTCCAAGGTGTTCCAGCGCTATACCGGTGTAACGCCTACGGAATATCGGGAGCAGGAAGATCCGCCGGGGAGCAGTGATGAAGGAAATATATACGATGCAGAAAAAAATAAACAGCAGATATGAGACGGCGCACATTGAGGGGAATGCCAATGTTCCACCGTCTCCCTGCGATTCTAACGATTCAAGCTTTGTTCAGTACAGTCGAGAATTTAATATGCTTTCAAAATAAAAAGCAACCTCCTCCCGAATCGAGATGAGGTTGCTTCCTTCGTTTGCCTATCATTAAATCCGGCATATTTCGTTTGGGCATAGCTCACAGTGACAAATGTCCTGCAGCATGACAAGGTCTTTTATAAGGATCATGCCATTTACATATTCCAGCGCGTCTTTTTTGCGTAAATCACTGAGCATCCGGTTGACGCTTTCGCGGGTCGCGCCGATCATGTTGGAGAGATCCGTATGTGTAATCTTTTTGTTAATTAGAATATTATCGCCGTGTTTCTCGCCATAAGTGTTGCTAAGGCGAATCAGGGTCGAGCAGAGCGCCCCCGGCTTGCCGTACATCATCAAGTCGCGGAATTTCGTTTGCGTTAGCCGATGATGGATGCCCATCCATTTCATGAAGTCAATGGCGAAATCACAGTGCTGGCAAATCAGGATCTCCAGATCTTTTTGTTCAATAATGCCGACTTCACTGTCTTCAATGACCTCGGCGGTAAAGCTGTGTTTCGAGCTGAAGAAGGGATCAGCCTGGCCGACCATGTCTCCGCGCCCATACATATATAAAATAAGCTCCTTGCCTTCGTCCGTAGATTTGGTTAATTTAATGCGCCCTCGTTTTACGAAGAACAGTTTATCGGAGAAGTCTCCTTCCCAGAACAAATGCGTTCCTTCCGGATACGTCTTGTCTTTCATAGTTACAAGAAGACGGTTGAAGTTTTGCTCTGTAAAGCAGTTCGTATTCCCACGGGGCGGGGTTGCCGTTGCGAATTCAGTCATTTTAAAATCCCCCTCATACTCCAAATTTTTCTGAAAATTTTAAATTAATTTAAATTAATTATATAACGAACTTAAAGCTTTGGGGCGGGTTTCAAGGGATGAAAAGTGGCTAAATTTTAACATTGTGACTATTTTAACTATCNGATTTGGTTAATTTAATGCGCCCTCGTTTTACGAAGAACAGTTTATCGGAGAAGTCTCCTTCCCAGAACAAATGCGTTCCTTCCGGATACGTCTTGTCTTTCATAGTTACAAGAAGACGGTTGAAGTTTTGCTCTGTAAAGCAGTTCGTATTCCCACGGGGCGGGGTTGCCGTTGCGAATTCAGTCATTTTAAAATCCCCCTCATACTCCAAATTTTTCTGAAAATTTTAAATTAATTTAAATTAATTATATAACGAACTTAAAGCTTTGGGGCGGGTTTCAAGGGCTGAAAAGTGTCTAAATTCTAACATTGTGACTATTTTCACTACCCAAACGCCAAAAAACTCATTGCACAACGGGTGAACCTATGAAAGTTAGCTCACGTTAAATCTGGGTCAAAGGACGCAAGCATGGCTTGTGAGTAACCTTCCGTAAAACTACAAATGTAACCAAAATTGAAAATGTGCATGAAAAAATATCGACAATCATGAAAGTTTTCACTTCTTTAAAGTTTGTGAAAATATTCACTATACAAATTAAAAATCATATGATATGATCTAGGTAACAAAAGAGAAGCAAAAGCTTCCGATGGATAAACCGCAAAGTGAAATGATTCACAATACTTCCTTAGAGAGACATAGAATGGTTGATCCATATGAACTTAGGAGGATGAGAGAAATGGCCGTAAAGAACAATGTGACCCCAAAACAGCAGCCTACTGCAGAGGATTACATCCAATCCCTGATCGACAAAGCAAAGAAGGCAACCGAAGCTTTCATGGGAATGGATCAAGAGCAAATCGATAAGATCGTACAAGCGATGGCTCTTGCAGGTCTGGACAAACATATGTACTTGGCGAAGATGGCTGTAGAGGAAACTGGACGCGGAGTATATGAAGACAAAATTATTAAAAACATGTTCGCGACAGAGTACATCCACAACAGCATCAAGTACGACAAGACAGTTGGCGTCATTGAGGATAATCCTTATGACAGCTTCCAGAAAATCGCTGAACCGGTCGGAATTATTATGGGGATTACACCGGTAACAAACCCGACATCCACAACGATCTTTAAAGCAATGATCGCCATCAAGACTCGCAACCCGATCATCTTCGGCTTCCATCCTTCCGCACAGCGTTGTAGTGCAGAAGCAGCAAAAATTCTGCTGGAAGCAGCGGTCAAACATGGCGCGCCGGCTGATTGCATCCAATGGATCGAAGATCCGTCCATGGATCGGACGAATGCATTGATGAATCACCCTGACGTGGCTTGCATTCTCGCTACAGGCGGTTCTGCAATGGTTAAGGCGGCATACAGCTGCGGCAAACCGGCGCTTGGCGTAGGCCCTGGTAACGTACCTTGCTTCATCGAGAAAAGCGCTGACCTGGATCAAGCCGTCAATGATCTCATTCTATCCAAGACGTTTGACAACGGCATGATCTGTGCTTCCGAGCAAGCGGTCATCATCGAAGAACCGATCTTCGATCAAGTGAAGAAGAAAATGATTGCGAACGGCTGCTACTTCGTCAACAAAGAGGAAGCTGCTAAATTGACAGCTGGCGCGATCATCGCTGATAAATGTGCGGTGAACCCTACGATTGTGGGCCAGTCTGCAACAAAAATTGCTGAGCTATGCGGAATCGACGTACCTGCCGGAACGAAAATTCTGGTTGCCGAAATCGAGGGCGTCGGACCTAAGTTCCCATTATCTGCTGAAAAATTGAGCCCGGTACTGGCGTGCTATAAAGTGAAAACAGCTGAGCAAGGCATCGACCGCGCGCTGGAAATTGTTCAATTCGGAGGCATGGGACACTCATCGGTCATCCATTCCAATAATGAAGAAATTATTCAAAAATTCTCGGATCGCCTGCCAACCTGCCGGATCCTGGTGAATCAGCCATCTTCGCAGGGCGGTATCGGTGACATCTATAATACGAACCTGCCATCGCTTACGCTGGGCTGCGGATCTTACGGACGCAACTCGACTTCGTCGAACGTAACGGCTGTCAATTTGATCAACGTGAAAAGGGTGAATCGTCGTACCGTGAATATGCAGTGGTTCAAAGTACCAAGCAAAATCTATTTCGAGAAAAACTCGACGCAATATCTTGCTAAAATGCAGGACATTAGCCGCGTATTGATTGTAACCGACCCAATGATGGTTAAACTCGGATATGTGGAAAGAGTAGAGCACTATTTGCGTCAGCGCCAAACACCAGTTGCGATCGAAGTGTTCTCGGATGTTGAGCCGGATCCATCGACAACGACGGTGGAACGCGGAACTGAATTGATGGCTAAATTCCAGCCGGACTGCATTATCGCACTTGGCGGCGGTTCGCCAATGGACGCTGCGAAAGGAATGTGGCTGTTCTATGAATATCCGGATACAGAGTTCCACAACTTGAAGCAGAAATTTATGGATATCCGCAAACGGACTTACAAATATCCGCGTCTCGGTCAAAAGGCGAAATTCGTGGCGATTCCTACCACTTCGGGTACAGGTTCGGAGGTTACTCCGTTCACAGTTATTACAGATAAAATCAACGGCAACACGAAGTATCCTTTGGCGGATTACGAGCTGACACCGGATGTAGCGATTATCGACCCAGAGTTCGTATACAGCTTGCCTAAAGTGGCTGTCGCAGATACAGGCATGGACGTTTTGACACATGCGATCGAGGCTTACGTATCGGTTTTGGCTAACGACTATACGGATGGACTTGCGATCAAAGCGATTCAACTCGTATTCCAGTACCTAGAGCAATCGGCGTTAACTGGCGACAAACTGGCTCGTGAAAAAATGCATAACGCTTCGACGCTGGCAGGTATGGCCTTCGCCAATGCGTTCCTGGGCATTAACCACAGCTTGGCGCATAAATGGGGCGGTCAGTACCATACTGCGCACGGTCGTACCAACGCGATTCTAATGCCGCACGTTATTCGCTACAATGCGAAGAAGCCTACGAAATTCGCAGCATGGCCGAAATATACGAACTTCGTAGCTGACGAGCGCTATGCAGAAATCGCCCGCATCCTGGGATTGCCTGCGCGTACGACAGAAGAAGGCGTGAAGAGCTTAATCAAAGCGATCCGCGAGCTGAACAAGAAGCTTGGCATTCCTGAAAGCTTCCAAGAACTCGGCTTCGATGCGAAGGATTTCGAATCGCGCGTTGACTACCTGGCTGACCGTGCATTTGAGGACCAATGTACGACAGCGAATCCTAAGCTGCCGCTTGTGACAGAGCTTGCAGAAGTGTACCGTGACGCGTTCTACGGCCGCTTTGAAGAGTAGTTTCCAGACTGAAAATCAGACCCTTTAAGTTTTAGAAATAAAAAATTAATGTGTTCAATAAATAGTGACAAATATCACTCGAAATGTGATATTTGTCACAATCCTTTTGTCCGATCTGTTATATCATAACAGTATAAAGATCCCTCATAACATTGATGAGTTTAGTGGATTCGGCTAAATATACAAGTGACTTATCAGTGACAGAGTTGTGAAAATTATCACAAATTTTAGGGATCCAAGGTGCGGGATGTAAACCTTCAACCCCGCATACACTATATAAATGGAGGGAATAAAGATGTCGGTGATTGAAAGAGAAGTAAAAGAAGTACAGTCCGCTTGGAGAGGCTTTAAAAAAGGAAAATGGATGAAGGAAGTCAATGTACGTGATTTTATCGACAACAACATTGCACCTTATCTCGGTAACGAATCTTTTCTGGCAGGGCCTACGGATAATACGGTTGCCCTGTGGGACATCGTGTCCGACCTAACCAAGAAAGAGCGGGAGGCCGGTGGAGTACTCGATGTTGATGTGAACACGCCGTCTACGATCGTATCTCACGCTCCGGGCTACTTGGATAAGGACAAAGAACAAATCGTGGGTGTGCAAGGCAGCGAGCCTTTCCAACGCACGATCCATCCTTTCGGTGGAATTAACATGGTCTTTAATTCCTGCAAAGCTTATGGATTTGATTTGCCAGAAAGCATTGTAGATATGTTTACGACGATTCGCAAGACGCATAACCAAGGCGTTTTTGATGCATATACTTCGGAGATGAGAGCGGCTCGTAAGGCTGGTATTATTACAGGTCTTCCAGATGCTTACGGACGCGGCCGGATTATTGGCGACTACCGCCGTGTTGCCCTTTACGGGGTAGACTTCCTAATCAAACAAAAACAAAGTGAACTAAAAAGTCTTGAAGTCGATGTGATTGACGAGGATGTTATCCGTCTGCGTGAAGAGCTGTCTGAGCAAATTCGCGCACTCGGTGAATTGAAACAGCTAGGCGAGATGCACGGCTTCGATATTTCCAGACCTGCAACAACGGCGAAGGAAGCATTCCAATGGCTCTATTTTGCATACCTGGCTGCAGTTAAGGAGCAGGATGGGGCAGCGATGTCTCTTGGACGCGTATCTTCTTTCCTCGACGCTTACATCGAGCGCGATCTTGCGGAAGGAACGATTACAGAAGTAGAAGCGCAAGAGCTTGTCGACCACTTCGTTATGAAATTGCGTATTGTAAAATTCCTGCGTACGCCAGAATACAATGATCTGTTCAGTGGAGACCCTACCTGGGTAACTGAATCGATCGGCGGGATGTCCGTGCAAGGTACTACTCGCGTAACGAAGAACAGCTTCCGTTTCCTGCATACCCTTTACAATTTGGGAGCTGCACCTGAACCTAACCTGACCGTGCTCTGGTCTGAGCAATTGCCAGAGGATTTCAAGAAATATTGTGCTAAAGTATCTATCGAGACAAGCTCGATTCAATATGAGAATGACGATTTGATGCGTCCGATCTACGGGGATGACTACGGAATCGCCTGCTGCGTATCCGCGATGGAAATCGGGAAGCAAATGCAATTCTTCGGTGCTCGTGCGAACTTGGCCAAAGCGCTCCTGTACGCGATCAACGGCGGTAGGGATGAGAAGTCCGGTGCACAGGTTGCTCCTGAATATCCGGTTATCGCTTCCGAATATCTCGATTACGATGAAGTGATGAAACGCTTCAAACCGATGATGGAGTGGCTTGCCAAGCTGTATGTAAACACACTCAATGTTATTCACTACATGCACGATAAATATTGCTACGAGCGGATTGAAATGGCCTTGCATGACCGCGACATTCTCCGTACGATGGCTTGCGGTATCGCTGGTCTATCCGTAGCGGCCGACTCCCTCAGCGCTATCAAATATGCTAAAGTTAAACCGATCCGCGACGAGAACGGCATCGCTGTAGATTTTGAAATCGAAGGCGACTTCCCTTGCTACGGTAATAACGATGATCGGGTTGACCAAATCGCCGTTGAGCTCGTGGAGAGCTTTATGGGTATGATCCGTAAGCACAAAACGTATCGCAACGCGCTGCCAACTCAATCTGTATTGACGATTACTTCTAATGTAGTGTACGGTAAGAAGACAGGTACTACACCAGATGGACGTAAAGCAGGCGAACCGTTCGCGCCAGGGGCTAACCCAATGCACGGACGTGATAAGAAAGGCGCACTCGCATCCTTGAGCTCCGTAGCTAAATTACCTTACGAGCACAGCCTTGACGGTATTTCCAATACCTTCTCGATCGTCCCTAAGGCGCTTGGTAAAGAAGCGGAAATCCGCAAGAACAACCTGGTGTCCATGATGGATGGTTACTTTGGCAGCAACGCGCATCATTTGAACGTTAACGTGTTTGACCGCGAGCAGTTGATGGATGCGATGGAGCACCCAGAGAATTATCCGCAGTTGACAATTCGCGTATCCGGTTATGCCGTTAACTTCATCAAGCTGACACGTGAACAACAACTGGATGTTATCAACCGCACATTCCATGGTTCGATGTAACAAATACAGGGTATGAAAGCAATACATGCAGCCAATTCAGAAAGGGTGACGAAACATGCTTAAAGGTCGCATACATTCATTGGAGACATTCGGAACGGTTGATGGCCCAGGCATTCGCTTCGTCCTCTTCATGCAGGGCTGCTTGCTGAAATGTCAATATTGCCATAATCCAGATACATGGAGCCTGACGGACGGGAAGGAAATGACGTTAGAAGAGGTGCTTGCTGAAATCGAGCCGTACCTTAGCTACTACCGCTCGTCAGGCGGCGGATTGACGGTCTCCGGTGGGGAAGCTACGTTGCAGGCGCCGTTCGTGACGGAATTGTTTCGCGAAGTGAAAAAGCGCTGGAATCTGCATACGACGCTTGATACGAACGGTTATAATGAAGGCCCCAAAATCATCGAGCTTTTGGATGTCACAGATCTGGTCATGCTCGATTTGAAGCATATCGACAATGAGAAGCATATCAAGCTGACCGGGAAACCGAATGAGCGCATGCTGAACATGGCTAGATGGCTATCTAATGAAAGACGCAACATGTGGATCAGGTACGTACTTGTTCCAGGGCTTACCGATGATGAACAGGATTTGCTCAATCTTGGACGGTTTATCGGGGAGCTGCACGCCGTAGAGAAGTTTGAAATACTTCCTTATCATCAGATGGGCATATACAAGTGGCAGGAGCTAGGCTGGAATTATCCATTGGAAGGCGTGCCTTCGCCGACGGAGGCGGAGGTTCAGCGGGCATATGATCTGATTGAAGAAGGAAGAAAGCAGACGGTAGCCACGATTTTATAACATCATAAATATTACAGCCAGGGCTGTCCCAATTAGTTGAAACTAGTTGGGGCGGCTCTTTTATTGTTATCCGCATCATCTAATCCTCCCCCTGTTGCAGAGATTTGTTACCTTACCAAAGAAGATGGTTCAGTCTATAATATAGATAGCTATGTAGATAATTTCATAGACAGCTTCATCTAAAAATAGGGGGCTTAATATGCAGATCAGAAATCGTTCCATATTATGGCTGCTCCTGCTCTTTTTTATTTTAGCCTTGTTTGCGGCTGGCTGTGATGAGAATGATTCCGATAGCAACAGCGCAGCAGAAGAGAAGGGCACATCAATAAACGGGCGAACGCCGCTTCATGATGAGCCTTTTGAAGTTACGATCAGACACACACAGATCGGGGAATCCAAAAAAATTCGGTTAGCTATTCTTAAAGACGTTGTTCGACAGACCGAAGCGGAAATTCCCGGTTTAAAAATAAGGCTGGACGGCGTCGATTCCGAGGTGAACCGCAAGGAGAAGCTGCGGGGCGAGATGGCCGCCGGCAAGCCGCCGGATATCTTTGACGTGTTTGGCAGTCCGGATTCCGGTATATATGCCCGGGAAGGGCTGATGTTAGATTTGACGCCGGTTTTGGAGGAGCTTGGGCTCAAAGATAAGATCAGAGGATTGGAGCCGTACACGCATGACGGGAAAATTTACGGCTTGCCTGCAGGAGCATCCATCGAAGGCTTTTTTTATAACAAAGCATATTTTGAGGAAAAGAGGCTCCAGGTTCCGAGGACGTTGGCGGAGCTGGAACAACTGGCAGAATTCATAAAAGCGGATGGTAAAATTCCCTTTGCCCAATCCTCCAAGGAGGCCTGGATTCCGTTGATGACGACGAATAATTTATGGTGTTATTTCGCCGGGGCGGAAATTACCTCGGACTTTCGCTCCGGCCAAGCGAAATGGAGTAATCCTGACGTCGTAAGAGCCTTCGAGAAGCATCAGGAATGGGTAGAAAAAGGGTATTACAAGCCAGGCGAGTTGGCAGTAGAATACAACGATATGAGGAGCCAGATCATTAGCGGTGAAGCGATGATGATGATGGACGGCTCGTGGGCGAATTCCGTGTTTAGAGATCCGGAACAAGCAGGCGATTTAATCGGGAAAATCGGTTATTTCAACATGCCGCCAGAGGCGGAAGGCGATCCTTATATCATTATGAATGATTTTAACAACGGCTATGGCTTTTCTAGCTCAATGGCTGATGATCCGCGGAAATTGCAAGCGGTTAAACAGTTTATCCAGAATTTTTGGTCAGAAGAAATGCAGATGCGTGGATTGAAGGAGGACGGGGTGCTGCCCGCTTTAATCATCGAAACAGAGCAGTTATCGGCTACGGTGGAGGATCCCTTGTTACAGGATATTTTTAACGGCGTAGAGCAGATTGATATATCTTATCCAGCGTATGATGCGCTCGTACAGACACCGGTGAATGAGGCTTTGGGTCTCGGCATTCAGCAAATGATCAGCGGAGCAGTAGAGCCGACGACGATGCTCGAAGCTGTGCAGCGATCGCAGGACGCCGCAAATGCAGAGTTTCCCTAGCATTAAATTCCGCAAGGAGATAACTTATGAATCTAAGGATTAAGATGTTGACAGCTTTTCTAGGACTAGTCATCGTGCCGCTATTCATCCTTGGCATCGTCACCTTTTTCGTCACCTTTCAATCGATTGAGAAGAAGCATAGCCAACAAGCCGAATATTCTCTCAAGGCGATCAGCTATAGTATCAAAAAAGTGTTTCAAGAGATGGACAATGTGACGGATAATGGAATATCCAACGAAATTTTTAAAATGGCGCTCATGGCCGAAGATCCCGATTCTCAAAACCTGGTCAGCCAAATCCAACTGAACGAGAATCAGAAGAACTTTCGGTCGTTGCTATATAACCATCCTGCGATCGACTATGCCTTTTTATACAGCGAGCGAGGCAAGGGCGAAACTTCCAACGTGGTTACTTTGTTTAATAAGGAAGGCTTCCAAACCCTTCCTTATGAAAAGTTCAAACTGCATCCTCTGTATGAGGAAGTGAAAGCGCTCAAAGGCCAATCCAAGTGGATAGCCCCGTATGAATATCCCGAGTTGACGGGCTCTGACAACGTATTCACACAAATTCGCCTGATCAAGGACAAGCATACGATGAAGCCGCTTGGCATTCTGGCGGTACAGATCAAGAACTGGGAGTTTGAACGTATTTTTCAAAATTTGAAGCTGGGCAGTGAAATGAAGGACACCCGTTTCATGCTGGTCAATGACGACGGGCTGGTGCTGTACGATCATCAATTCGAGTTTGACGGGCAAAGCATTCAGGGCCACATTAATTATGCATTTCACCCAAGCGAGACGTACCAGAGCTTCAAAGGAAAATTCAACGGGCAAGAAAGCATCATTTCCATATACAATTTGCAGGATTATCCTTGGAGCCTGGTGTCTGTGACCTCCTGGAGTTATTTATCGCAGGAAATTACGACCTTCGCCAAGTGGTTTATCGCAATTCTCTTTATTTGCTTGATTACGGCGATGCTGTTCAATGTATTGTTCATGAACCGAATTACCGGGCATATCGGTAAAATCGTTCGGTTTATGCGCAAGGTCGAGGCGGGAGATTTACAGGCCAGAGTGGAAGAAAAGGGCGATGATGAGCTGTTTTTGCTGCAAAAGGGCTTTAACAATCAAATGAACAAGATCAATGAGCTGTTCGAGCAGGTCAAGACGGAGCAGGAGCAGAAGGCCAATGCGGAGCTGCGGGTGCTGCAGGCGCAAATCAAGCCGCACTTTCTCTTTAACACATTGGAGTCGATTAACGTTCTGGCCATCCAAAATGAAGGGCGGAAGGTTAGCGAAATGGTGCTGCGTCTTGCCAGCATTTTGCGAATCAGCATTCAGGAGAAGGAGGAGATCAAGCTTAGTCTTGAAATCGAGCATTTGTACAGCTACTTGGAAATACAAAAAATCAGGTTTGACGATCTGTTTGATTATGCGATCGATATTCCGGCGGAAATGATGCAATATAAGCTGCTAAAATTAACGCTCCAGCCTTTGGTGGAGAACAGTATCCAGCACGGCTTCGAAGGGATTGAATACCCGGGGCGCATTGCTATTACGGGCTTCCTGGAGGAGGATAGAATGGTGCTCCGCATCGAGGATAATGGAATCGGCATCTCTGGCGAGCAGTTGTCATCCATACAATACGCCGAGTTGGATCATGTGAAGTACGAAGCGCTTAAGCCTTATCCGAGACCGGAGAGACAGGGCCTAGGACTGCGCAGCGTCCATGATCGGCTGCGATTGCAGTATGGACGAAGATACGGCTTGTTTATCTGTTCCGCGCCTGGAGAAGGCACGATCATTCAATGCGTCATTCCAAAGCAAAGTTTAACATAGTTATTTAACTTTAAGAAAGTGGGTGCTTAAGTTGGATCAATCAAAACTAACGTTAGAGCAAAAAATCGGGCAGATGTTCATTTGCGGCTTTCCCGGGACTGTGGTGGATGAAGGAATCAAGGCATTAATTGCCGAGCATCATTTAGGTGGAATCATTTATTTTCGGCGCAACATCGATAGCGTGGGTCAACTGGCCCGGCTGTCTGAGGATTTGCAGCAGCTGCCCCGCAGCACACCGGAAATTCCTCTCTTTATTTCGATGGATCAGGAAGGCGGCATGGTGGCGAGATTGGATCATGACGGCGTAAGTAGGATTCAGGGCAATATGGCGCTCGGAGCGGCGAATAATTTGTCGCTGACCGAGGAGGCGGCCGTGTTGGCGGCTAAGGAATTAACTTCCCTCGGCATTAATCTCAACTTTGCGCCTTGTGTCGATGTCAATAACAACTCTGCCAATCCGGTAATCGGCGTTCGCTCTTTCGGTGAAGATCCGCATCGAGTTGCCGAGCACGGGGTCGCTGCGATCCGTGGATACCAGAGCCAGGGAGTCAGCGCCACAGCCAAGCACTTTCCTGGGCATGGCGATACGACGGTCGACTCGCATCACGGCTTGGCAAGTGTGCCGCATAGCCGGGAGCGGTTGTACAGCGTGGAGCTCCCGCCGTTTCGTAAAGCGATTGAAGCCGGAGTAGATATGATCATGACAGCACATGTCATTTTTCCGGCCTTTGAGCCGGAATCAGTGCCAGCGACGCTGTCCCGGCGCGTTCTTACCGACTTACTGCGCAATGAGCTTGGTTTTGAAGGCGTCATCGTAACGGACTGCCTGGAAATGCACGCCATCTCCAAAAGCTGCGGGATCGCTGAGGGCGCCGTACGAGCCATTGAGGCTGGGGCGGATATCGTTCTGGTCAGTCATACTTTGGAGGAACAGGTACGGGCGATTGAAGCGGTATGTGCTGCCGTCCAAAGCGGACGGTTGACAGAGGAACAAATTGATAAATCCGTGACGCGCATCCTTGCTTTAAAACATAAGCGTATCCATAAATCGCAGGGGAGCATCCCTGCCCACTCACTCAGCATCCCGCTTACTCCTATGGAAGAGAGCGAGCCGCTGCTGCGCCGCATAGCCGAGAACAGTGTGACGCTTGTGAGTGATCACAGCGGCAACCTGCCTCTGGCGAAAGAAGAGCCTGTGCTCGTCGTCTGGCCGGAGCTGCGCCACCGTACAGAGGTGGATGAGCCAGCTGTTCATCGGTATACGCTGGCTGACGCGCTTGACCCTTACGCAGAGCATGTGAGCCTGGCTATCGTTGGCACCTCTCCAGACGATTCTGAAATTCAAGAGGTCATCGAGCAAAGCAGGGACTTTAAACAAATAATCGTAATTACTTATACCGCAGAAGGAGAAATTTCTAAAGGGCAAATATCCTTGATAAAGGGATTGAATGAAATTCATGGTTCTAGTATTATAGTTGTATCCACACGGAATCCATATGATATTAATTCTTTTCCTGAGATCGGAACATATTTGTGCCTGTACGAGAATCGGCAGTACTCGCTTGATGCGCTTGCAAAAGTGCTATTTGGGCAGCTACGTCCACAGGGCAAGCTTCCGGTAGGCCTGAATCCACAATTTCCGATTGGACACGGCCTGTAGCACGGAGAGCTATTCGATTCTAATATGGCACTAATTACCTATAAAGCCGGTAAAGGTCCGTATTAATAACGGATTTTTACCGGCTTTTACTTTTGTATGCTAAAAGTAGCAACTTTTCATCTTATTCAGCGTTTAACTATAAGTGTATAAGTGACAGTATTAAACAATGGGAGACAGAAGGAGTTTAGCAATGAATTTGAAAAAAATGGTCCTCACCACCGTATCGATTGCTTCACTAGTGACCATGGTTCTACCTGTTAGTGCGGCAGAGACCGTACCCGGAAGTATCCTAAGCACTGATGACAACGCTGCAGGTCAAATGAACACATTACCAGTATCGCCGAATGCTCCGGCGAATATAACCGATAAACAAATTAACCCAGCTGGCGGTCAGGCCGAAAGCGAAATCCCCCCGAAACCTGATTCTCAGCAGCCCAATGAGACGGACTCGCTTGCAAAGACCGAGGAGGAAACCGGGCTTGTGGCAGCAGGGACTGCGAATGCAGCCTTGAGCTCCGATGTCAGCCAGTTGGTTCTTATGATGAACAGCAATAAAATGTATCAGAACGGCAAGCTATATTTAGCCTCACACCCGATGACCGTCAAGGACGGGGTTTCCTACATTTCCATTCGAGCGATCGTTGAACGCACGGGATTGAAATTATCATATGATAACAAAACGAAAGAGACCGTCATTCGGCGGGGCGGCGATGAGCTGCGCTTCAAGCTGAACAGCAAAAACTATAAAGTGAATGGAACCGTCAAGCAAATGAAAGGCGCCTCATACTCCTCCAAAGGCGTGTTCATGGTTCCGCTAACCTCCATTACGCAAGCTCTAGGCATCCCCTACACCGTAAACCAGCAGGAGAAGAAAGTCATTCTCAGCTTGTCGACAAAGCCAGTTGCTTCTTTTAGTATCGGAAATCCGGAAATCTTTGCCGGCGAGACTTTGGTGCAATATATGCCAAGTGCCTATTCTCCTAAAGGATTACCGATCGTAGAGGAGCAGTGGGAAGGCCGGGAGGACATATTCATGTCGCCAGGCAGATTCGTAGTCAGCTATCGCGTCAAGGATTCCAGCGGTCAATGGAGCGACACGTTCTGGCTTACCGTTACGGTGAACAAGCCGCATACGCCTCCGGTTGCCGATTTTACGACGAATAAGGACACTTACAAAATGGGGGAGCTCGTGACGTACACGGATTACAGTACGGACGAGAACAATGCAATTGTGTCGCGGGAATGGTTCAACAATGAGATGGCTTTTTTCCTGCCAGGGCCAAAGACGATTCGCTTAACCGTTAAGAACAAATACGGACTCTCCTCGACGGTGGAGAAAACGATCATGATTACGGACGAAACGCTGTATTCGCGAGATGATTTCTACAAAATTTATACGCCAGTCGGCAGTAAATACTCGTTTGACGGCACAAAAATACCTACCTGGGACAAGGTTCCTTATCGATATGAGAGCGAGCCCGTAACGTTAATTCGCAGCAATAGTCCCGAGACTGTCTATTCCGAAGGGATCGTTTACCGGGAGTCAGCGATCGGGAATACAAGATTCATGCTGCATCATGTGAATGCGACTAGAAAAAACGTGAAAATGTATGTCATTGCCACAAACCGCAATGCGGAAACCGCACGCTTAACTCAGATGAACCTGGGAATGGGCGGGCCAACAAAATATGCGACAGCTTCGGGAAAAATGTCCGTTCAGCGTTATTTCGAATCGATGCAATACGGCAACAAATATAAGGATGTATGGCTTGCGCCAGGTCAGAGCAAGGTCATTTTCAGCGAACTGAGTTCAAATGCGATGAGGCAGGGAGATGTCATATCCCTATTTGCGGACTTATACAGTGATCAAACGATTCAATATCATATTATTATGCTTCAAAGCACCAGAGATCCCATTAAAGCCTTGCAAAATTTGTCGGTGCTTCCCATGGATAATCACAACCGGGGAACGTATTACGAAGCGACAAGAAATATCCAATACGGCGACCTTATTGGTCTAACGCCTTCCCGGCTGATGATCGGCGACAATTCTCAAGATCCATTTCTAATCGGTACAGACGGGGCAACAGGAACATACCAAATGAACGCAGGCAACTTTGGCGTGCTGTACCGAATCAAGCTTCACCGAGTCGCTCCACAGACCCTTATTACGTTCAACCCTCGCGGAGGGCAATATGATGGAGTGATCATGGTGAACGGGAGGATGGTTCAATTGCCTGAGACCAGCGGTCTAAGAGCTCCTCACGAAGCGGCTGTGCTCTATCGGACGGGCGATCGCGAAGAGACGGTGGAAATGCTCTTTACGGCTGCGCCAGGCAGCAGCTTGTCTGTTAATCTATTATTCCAGCCATTACCTGAAATCAAACATTAATATTTCGAAAATGTATGCTATCAAGCCAGACCAACATATTATTTGTTGGTCTTCTTTTTTTTATGATGCTGCCTGGGGACGTAGATGGGTGAAGCTTCATTGACGCTGCCGTTTTTTTCGGGCATTATTATTAGTGACGCATGCATAACGCAAGTTCAGACGGGAGGTATGCACATGTTGTCGAATGAACAAATTATCGGGATCATGTCCGCCCAAGGTCTACGGATTACGGATCAGCGCAGAACGTTAGCCAAGCTGTTCGCAGAGCGAGATGGGTATTTAACGCCTAAGGACGTTTATGAATATATGGGCCAAAAATATAGTGGGCTCAGCTTCGATACTGTATACCGCAACTTGCGGGTAATGGAAGAGCTGGGGGTGCTGGAGCAGGTCATGTTTGAGGACGGCCTTAAATTCCGGGCCGGCTGCAATGAAGAGCACCACCATCACCATATGATCTGCCTGCAGTGTGAGCGGACGTATCCGATTCACTTTTGCCCGATGCCTTTGACAGACGCCCCTGAACAATTTCAGGTGGTCAAGCATAAATTTGAAGTGTTCGGCTATTGCAAAGACTGCGGACCTGAGCTGGAGGGCAAGCGTTTGCCACAGCACAGCGAGACATCCTAAGATGGGGATAGTTCGCAAAGCGGTCAAAGGCCCAATCATCTTCTATCGTAAATTTATTTCACCGCTTAAACCGCCGACGTGCAGATTCTACCCTACCTGCTCGGCCTATGCTTTGGAGGCGATTGAGGTGCATGGCGCCCTGAAGGGCTCCTGGCTAGCTGCCAAACGCATTTCACGCTGTCATCCGTTTCACCCCGGCGGATTGGATCCCGTTCCACCGAGGAAGTCTTCTCAGTCCAAGGGCGAGGGCAAGCTGGGAGACCATAGCTCGACCTGAAAACTTAAGCCAAGGCAGATCCGGCTGCTCTAGATCATCCGATCGCTTGACAGCCTTCGCGTCTTTTTTTAAGATAGAAGATAAACATGATAAGCAATTAGATAAATGATATTTTTCCGACGAACGGATAAGTACAAAGAGGGACTCAGTGACAGAGAGCCGGGGGAGCTGCAAACCGGTCTGAATCTCTTTGGAAGATGGTCCGGGAGGAACTGCTTTCGAGCCAGCGGCGGCCTATGGGCTGCGGCGGTAAGGGAGCGGCGCGCAATCCGGCGTTAATGGAGGGTCGTTAAGACCGGCTGAGCCTGCCGTCTGCAAAGACGCGGGGAATTTGGGTGGTAACGCGTGAGTCATCTCTCGCCCCATAGGGGGTGGGAGTTTTTTTGTTTTTTTAGGGTTGAACATGAAGGAGGACAATGGAATATGGCTGAGAAAAAAACATTCTATATTACGACACCGATTTATTATCCAAGCGACAAGCTGCATATCGGTCACGCTTACACGACGGTCGCCGGTGACGCTATCGCGCGTTACAAACGGCTGCGCGGCTACGATGTGCGCTATCTGACGGGGACAGACGAACATGGGCAAAAAATTGAACGCAAAGCCCAAGAGAACGGCAAAACTCCACAGCAATTTGTCGACGATATCGTGGTAGGCATTAAGGATCTGTGGCGGAAGCTGGACATTTCTAATGACGACTTTATCCGGACGACTGAGCCGCGCCATAAAGTCGTCGTTGAAGAGATCTTTGATCGTTTATTGAAGAAAGGCGACATTTATAAGGGCGAGTATGAAGGTTGGTATTGTACGCCATGCGAATCGTTCTTTACGGAGCGTCAGCTTGCGGACGGCAACTGTCCAGACTGCGGACGCCCGGTGGAGCTTGTAAAGGAGGAAAGCTATTTCTTCCGAATGAGCCATTATGCGGATCGTCTGCTGAAGTATTATGAGGAGAATCCTGATTTTATTCAACCGGAGTCGCGCAAGAACGAGATGATTAACAACTTTATTAAGCCGGGATTGGAGGATTTGGCGGTATCCCGGACGACGTTTGATTGGGGCGTAAGAGTAAAAGGTGATCCGAAGCATGTCATCTATGTGTGGATCGATGCGTTGTCCAATTATATTACGGCGCTTGGCTACGGCACGGACAATCCAGAGCTGTATGAGCGTTACTGGCCTGCGGATGTCCACCTAGTCGGGAAGGAAATCGTTAGATTCCATACGATTTACTGGCCGATCATGCTGATGGCGCTCGACCTTCCGCTGCCTAAGAAAGTATTTGGACATGGCTGGCTCCTTACCAAGGGCGGCAAAATGTCTAAATCCAAAGGGAACGTTATCGATCCAAATATGCTGATCGATCGCTATGGTCTGGATGCTACGCGGTATTATTTGCTTCGCGAGGTACCGTTTGGCTCCGACGGCTCGTTTACGCCGGAAAGCTTCGTACAGCGCGTTAATTCCGATCTGGCCAACGATCTTGGCAATTTACTGAATCGTACAGTGGCCATGATCGGTAAATATTTTAACGGCGAGCTGCCTGCGTACCGACCAAATGTTACGCCATTCGATGCTGAGCTGTCAGAATTGGCTTTGCAGACGATTCGGAAGGTAGAGGAAGTTATGGAGAATTTAGAGTTCTCCGTGGCATTGACGGCCATTAGTTCGTTTATCGCACGGACGAATAAATATATTGATGAGACACAGCCTTGGGTGCTTGCCAAAGATGAGGCTAAACGGGAGGAACTGGCTTCCGTGATGGTTCATTTAGCCGAGTCTCTGCGGATTGCCTCGATACTGCTGCAGCCGTTCTTGACCCAGGCTCCGGCGAAAATTTGGTCACAGCTAGGAATTGCGGAAGGCGAATTGACTTCCTGGGAGAGTGCGAAGTCATTCGGCCTGATTCCGGCAGGAACGAAGCTTGGAAAAGGCGAACCGATCTTCCCAAGACTTGATGCCGAACAGGAAATTCTGTATATCGTGGATTCGATGTCTGGAGGTGCAGAGCCTGCAGCAGAGGAGCCAGTGAAAGCGCAGAATCCTGCAGCGGCCGAGAAGCAAGAGACAAAGCCGGAGATCGGTATTGATGACTTTGCCAAGGTAGAGCTGCGCGTGGCCGAGGTTATCGCCTGCGAGCCGGTGCCGAAGGCGGATAAGCTGCTCAAGCTGCAGCTCGACCTCGGCTATGAGCAGCGCCAGGTTGTGTCCGGGATCGCAAAGTTCTACAAGCCGGAGGAACTGGTAGGCCGCAAAGTCATCTGCGTGACCAACCTCAAGCCGGTGAAACTCCGCGGCGAGCTGTCGCAGGGCATGATCCTGGCAGCCTCGCAGGGGGATAAGCTGACGCTGGCGACGGTTCCTGATAATATGCCGAACGGTGCTATCGTCAAGTAGGTAGATAGGTAAGGCTAGCATCGAAGAAATTGAAAGGCGAGTCCGCGCTAATTATTGCGCCGACTCGCCTATTTTCATTAATGAATTCCGCTTAATTTAGAATTTTAGAAATAACTTGCACGCTTTCCGCTCTCGTCATCGGTGCTTTAGGAGCAAACTCGTTATTCCCGCGTCCTCGGATGAGATTCATTGCTTGCGCGGCTCCCACAGCGTCCTGCGCCCAAGCTTCAATTCGATCGTTATCACTAAACGAGCTTGGGTTTGCCGCGGTTGTCTCTGCGCCGTGCAAATGCTTATACGCACGTACGATCATAACGGCCATTTCTTCCCGGGTTATGACGGCGTTCGGCGCAAATGTGCTCGAATCGCGCCCATGCACGATCCCAGCGCTGCTTGCGTTGGCTATCGCCTCGGCATACCATTCATCGGGACTCACATCCGTGAACGTAAGGGGATCGGCAGTGGTTAGCCCCAACGCGCGTGTCAGCATCGCCGCGAATTCGGCTCGCGTTACGTTTCTTTGCGGATCGAAACGCGTATCGTCGACCCCTGCGATGATGTGCTTTGCTGCCATTCTTTTAATAGCTTGAATCGCCCAATGGCTCTTTTCTACATCAGCAAACATTTTGTTGTATTCCAGTACCGTATAATTCCCTAAATGATGAAGCTTTGCAGTTATGATGCCGTCCGCCAACGTTCCGCCCATATACTCAAGGGTTCCGTCTGCCGCAATAAAGTAAATGCCCAATAAATCGCGGTCGGCATTCGGATCGACTTGGAACGTCATCGTTAATGGCTTGGTAAAGGCTGTGAGCGGTACGGAAGTTCCGTCCGCGCCAACGGAATACATACTGAAGTTGTACATATCGCTTGCCGCCGTCAATTGAGCCGTAAGGTGGGCGGCAGAGTTGCGAACAAGCCGGGTGGCTTCATCCTTCGGAACGAGCCGCATTAAGAAATGAATTTGCGCCTCTTCGGCCGCATCTCCAGGTACAACGGCTTGGATGCTATTCAGAGATTCAGCAGGGAATTCGATAGTCATCGTCGGCCCTGTGAACCGGAGACGGTTATCTCCGAGAACTTCTGCAATATTCCCCGGAAGAATGACGGTATCTTGATTCTCCGAAATACGAATGATCACTATACCATCGACTGCGTCTCGTAAATCGTCTGCACCAAGCACCAGAGTGTTCGATGGAATCTCGGGCTTCATTGGACTCTTAGGTACTGCTGGAGCTGAAGGCGCGCTCGACGACGGAGCAGTTGCCGTGTCGTCGCGATCTTTGTTATAGACAATCACGGTTCTTGTAACTTCGTCAGCCGCATTGCCCGCAGCATCGTTTACATTGTAGTGGAACGTGTACGTTCCAGCTTTGGATGTATTGAGCTTGGTTTCGCCGTATACGCCGCTGGTTACCGTGGTTACGATGCGATCCGAAATGTCGCCGTCCCGGTCGTCGCTCGCCGTCGCGCCTGCATCCGTGTAGCCCGCGCCAACGGCCAGACGAACAACTGGTTCACCTAACAGGGTAATGACTGGTTTCGTCACATCGGCTTCGACGCCTTCCGTTACGATGACCGTTCTTGTCACCTCGTTAGCCGCGTTGCCCGCGTCATCGCTCACATTATAGCGGATCGTGTAAACGTCTGGAATCGATGTATCGATTGCCGTCAGTCCGTATACGCTGCCGGTCACCGTAGTCACGATCCGATCTGTAATATCGCCGTCCCGATCATCCATCGCCGTCGCGCCCGCATCCGTGTATTCGGTGCCGGCGGGCAAATGGACAACTGGCTCACCGAGTAAAGTAATAACCGGCTTCGTTACATCAGCTTCCGGAATTTTGACCGGTGCAACGCCCACAAAGGACAGCATCGGCGACTGGTTGCTTTGCGCTGCGACTAGCTTAAGAGTCAATGATCCGGCTTCTGCCATAGAGAAGGTATACTCTTTTACTGTGTCAAACGAATTGCTGTCGAGCGTAATGATGTCTACAAGCATGCTTTTGTTGTCATATTCAAGATAGACCTCTTCGGTGCGGGAGTAACCGGACCACCAACTGTATGTGCCAAGTGCTAGCTTATATTCGCCCGCAGGCAGATTGTCAAACGTGTAGGTAAGGGCCGCTCCGATCTGATCGGTGGTATAGACGCCGGTCGTGCTTTGTTTGCTGTATGGGCCGTTTACGATCCCTTTGTAATATACGGACGGCGTGCCGCTAGCGTTGTAGCCGCCATGCCCCCAACCTTTGACGGAGTCGTAAATCCGATCCGGTGCATCGTTGAGAAGCGGTTTGCCGGCAGCGTCGGCAAGGGCCGCGACAGCGCTGTAAGCAGGCGAATCATAGCCGAGCGTATCGGAAGATGTATGTCCTGCTGTCAGTCCGATTGCGGTAGCATTAAGATCCGCGAAATACAAAATGTCTTTAGGGACTACTTCTACGTAACAAACGGTTGTAAGGCTTCCGTAGGTGCCGGTTACGGCTACCGTTTCGTAGGCAGTGTCAAAGCTCACGTCGTCTAGATGCCAATTTACGGTTACGAGCGTTGTAGTCCCGTCTTCACGCGTCGCCTCTACCATCTCGGGGAGCTTGGGCGGACTTCCCGCGTAGGCGGCAGCGTAATGAGGCGAGCTAAGCTCCCGTATATCGCCTGTAAACAACTGGTTCTGGGCAAAAATCAGACGCGACGCGAGTTGTTCGGCTCCCTCCTGATCCAATCGGAAGGAAACAGGATTGGCCAAGGCAGCCAATGCGGCGTTTCTAGCGGCTTCAAAGAGCTGCCAGTCGCTGTCGCGGAATTCGTCCAACTTATTGATGCTTTGTGCCGCTGCAAACGCATCCTGGAGATCGGCCGTATCTGGTGCCCCTTGGACTTCGCCAGAAATAACCGCTATGGCGTCTACAACTAATGTGCCGCTTAATACCTTGATTTGAACGGTATGCTCTTCGTATGCGAGTCCGCGAAGCGTAAGGGTTTGGTACAATTCTTTGGAGGCCAGCGTACTGGCCGAAGGCATTACAATCTGCCCATCCACCGTCACCTCCAGCTTCGCCGAACCGTCATTGGGACCCAGAATATCCAGTCCGGTGCCTATAAACGTATATTCCAGCGCAGCATCAGCGCCTTGGCTGGTGGAAAGAGAGCGTTGATAATGGAACATGCCTTGGCCGTTGTTATGCGCCCACGAACCGCTGTAAACGAGTTTGGTCTTGGGAACGGGAGCCAGGTCGTGCATTTCCAGATCATCAAGCGCCTCGGAATAGTATGGCGCGTATCCATCAACCGTTTCTACCAGCAAATTATCAAAACGAACGTGATAGTAGCCGCTGCCAAGATCCACCCGGCCGGACAACTTGGGATTCGGATCGGTGTAGGAGGCAAGCTCTACGCCGTCAAGGTAGGCTGTCACCTGACTGCCCGCCACTTGAATGGCAATGTTATGCCATGCGTTATAAGCGTTGTCAAAGCCATCGATCTTCACGCCGCCGGAACCAGTCACGACATTTCCGTTTGCCACAGAACGGTTGTCGGCCTGCAGCTGCCAGCCGCCATCGAACCAGAATTTCAGCACATATGGTGTACCATTGATGGTGTGGGAGCTGCCTCCGCCCTGATACCGTGCGCCAATCGCGGCGTAATTTGTGCCGCCTTGGGTATGGTTCGTTTCGAACGAAACGTCGACGCTGGCCTTATAGTTGGTCCATCGGTAATCGCCGATGGTTGTGACGGGCTCGCCGTTGTTCCACGTACCGCCAAGTCCCATAAGCCCTCGATCCAACTGCTGGCGCAAAACATAATTACCGGTTTGCTCGTCCAGATACGCCTCGAACGCACCGTTGCGGTCATGGGTGTAGCGGGGGATTGCGCCTTTTGAGCCGCCGCGGGATTCAATATAGCCTTGGGTGCCCGTAATTTGGCCGCCTGCTCCGATCACTGGAACCGTCTTGCCGGAATAGTCAAAATCGTCCGCGTAAAGAATACGATCCCCGGTATTTTGAACCGATCCGGTCGCATCAGTGTCGAGAATGGTGCGCTCGCCTTCAACGGGGAGCGGTGTATGATATACATTGTTCCCGTTGTTTTCCAATGTCGTTACGGTCACGATCGAATAGGGTTTTACAGGCACGGTGTAAATCCCGCCTCCATCGGCAGAAACCTTCCCTAGATATTGCATGTAACTGCTGTTGAAGGCTTCTCCCTTGTCGGCTGCGCGGGTTTCCCATACTTCCAGGGAAGGATTGCCCGTGTATGCCATATTGACTGTTTGGAGCTTGTAGATTCTCTCATACTCGCTGTCATTTACAATAACGGTTGAAAAATCGCTTTTGTCGGGAGCCGCGAGCGTCATGTAGCTTGGGGTGCCGTTGCGTCCGCTGACCGGATTGGTACCTGTTGCACCGGTGTAGCTGGCTTGCGGAACCGCTCTCCATATTCCCTCGTCATTATTACCGTTCTCCCAGCTGACCTTCGCGAACCAACTAAAATGCTGCAGGACGAGAAGGCCCGCGTCATAATGAATCCAGCCCGACCAAGGGTCGCGCGCACTGACCAATTCCTTGAAGGAATATTGACCGCCTTCGTAGAAGGAGCCGATGGCCGGCTGATAAATAAAATGCGTCCGGCGGGAATTGACAAACCCCTTGATAATGGTGTTGCCCATTTCCAGTGCGCTGCCTGTTCCGCCTATGCCGGTGCCTGCCGCTGCAGGATTCTTCATATTGTTGTTGGGACGGAAGGAAGAGTTGCTGAAGGTGGCCTGCGCCTCGCTGTTCCATACCTCAACGTCGAATTGCTCTGCAAGCCGTTTGAAATTGCCCGCACTGTCATCGTCGGTGTTGTAGTGGTATGCGGCGACCGATACCGCGTCTCGCAGAGAGGCGTCGCTCACCATGCTGCCGCCGAAGGAGCCGATTCCGACTTCATCGGAAATGACAACCTCGACACTGTGATAAAGCGTTTTCTCTTCTTCGCTCGTAAAGCCTGTGTTATCCGTCCTGACCCGCTCCGCATATTGTTTCGTCCACGTCAGATCCGGCGCATGCTCGTTAATATGGGGATTGACGTAATCGACCATATAGCCGTATTCGCGAAAAGCGGCCAGAATGGTGTTTTTATACCAAGTATAAATTTTGTCGTTGTTGTCGGCCCAGGCGGGAGCATTCCAGCGCAGGATGCTCACTTTGAGGTTAGGGTTCACGGCTTTGGCATCGGCTGCAAGCTGGAAGCCGGGATGCCGGGTAACGTTGGCATCTTCATCGGCCGTACGCATTGTGGCCGGATCCGGACCGGTGGAGTTGTTACGGTCGTTGCCCATCTCGATTTTGACATGCGTCATAATGGGGTTATCTCCGCCGAACAGGATCTGCAGCAATTCCGCATAAGCATTGGGGTGCTCAGCCTTATAATCCATCAGCAGAGCACTGGTGCTGTTGGCGCTCAGTACGCCAAATCCCTTGAACGTGAGGCCGTTAACATTGTCGGCTTTGATATCATTGCCGTCCAGCAATACCTTGACCGTAGAAGCTGCATTTTGCCGAGCGTCTTCGATCATTCCTTTGATCTCGCCCTCGGCGATGGCGAACCAGCTCAAGATCGGTTTTTCGCCAGACACATAAGTGTAGGTCAACGTCATGGGAACGCTGGTGTCAATGTCTCCGGGTATCGTAAACTCGCTGGAAATGAACTGGGTCACATTGGTATTGAACTGATCAAGATGAATGGTCTGCGTATCGCCGCTAATATCCAGATACTCGATGCTGGGCCGCATCACCCGGGAGCGGCTGCCGTACCAATCGTGAAAGCCGCTGCTGAGCGTATATGTTCCGGCTTCCAGAGCCTTTAGCTGATAAATGATATGATCGTTGGCAGCGCGCAGCCCGACAACCCATATCGACGAATCGGCAGCGGGGTCCGTATGTCCCCCGTCCTTGGAGTTCTTCACCTTATGTATCGAATCGTCGAATCCCCAGTCGTTGGTTCCGGCAAACTTCTGGTCCGGCAGCTGGTTGAGCAAATGTCCGCCGGTCAGCTCCTTGACCGCATCGTACAACGGCGAGGAACTAGGGACGTTGGCACCGGAATCGCCGCCCCGGCCGCTATCCACGAAATAAACCAAAGGATGGCTTGAGGGCGGAATAACCTCCACATTGGCCACGACCGCCTTGCCTCCCGCCGTACCGGTAACCGTCACGGTCTCGTAAGGCACGCCAAAGGTATCCTCGCCGATATTCCAGGTCACATGCGCGCTCTGGCCGTCCACTTCCATGTTGTCAGGCAAAGTCGTTTCTGCCGTTGTCTTCGCCCCCATATAGGCGGCTGCGTGGACGGTACTCACGCTATCGGCGAATACGTTAGAGAGGCCGAGTGGAGGAAACAATCCAAACAACAGCATCCCAGTCATAGCTATAGAGCATATCCGGTTTCTAACGGTATGCTTTCTGCTCATTCATACATCCTCCTTTTGATACAAACTACAGCCATCGGTATAGGCGGGACACATCTATGAAACCGCCATCAAGAGTAACCTCGTCCGAAGGCCGGATTCGACTCGACTTGCCAGGTGAATCGACCCGATTGATTTTCGGTTTTTTCCTTGGATGCCCACCTCCTCTCAATGCTGGTATCGCGCTTTTTTTGAAAGCGTTTATCAAACTCATTAGCTTACCATACGCAAGATTTCTATGTAACTTTAGCGAATCATGATCCCTGGAAAGAAAATAACGAAAATTTCGAATATTGCAATTTTATTTGCTCCTGAAACAATCACATGATACCATGAGCTGTTTAATTTGCCCAGCATGCGCTCACACTAAATGATGACAAGACGGCAAAAGACAGAATTAGGCGGTTGACAATCGTTTTATGTTGACCCTATAATCCTTATAGTAATAATTACGATTAAGGATGATTAGGAAGGAAGATCATAATGGCTTCATACTTGAAGATATATAAAGGCTGGAAGGTGATCCTGCTGCTTGCAGCGGTTTTGATGCTGGCCGGCTGCGGAAGCGGCAATAGCGAAAACAAGGTCGTTGCGGGTAAAGTCAACGTTGTAACGAGCTTCTATCCGCTCTATGAATTTGCAAAAGAAATTGGCGGGGAGGAAGCGCATGTCATCAATTTGCTGCCCTTAGGCGTCGAGCCTCACGATTGGACGCCGCGCAGCCAGGAAATCCTCAATACTTCCAAGGCACAGCTGTTCTTATATAACGGAGCGGGGCTTGAAGGATGGCTGGATAGCTTCCTTAAAGGATTGGGGAATGACTCCAAGGTGAAGACCGTCGAAGTAAGCCAGGGGATTGCCCTGATCGCAAGCGATGAAGAAGACGGACATGGGCATGCTGAGAATGATCACGGTCATGACCACGGCCACATAGATCCGCATACGTGGGTAAGCCCGAAATCGGCAATGATTATGGCTGAAAATATTAAGAACAGCTATGTTGAGGTCGATCCAGCGCATCGTGAGCAGTACGAGGCCCGCTATGAACAACTGCATGCCCGTCTGCAGCAGCTAGATGCGAAGTTTACTGAGGAGCTGACGAAGACGAACCGGAAGGAGATCGTCGTATCCCATCAATCGTTCGGCTATCTATGCCGTGACTATGGACTGACTCAGCATTCGATTATGGGCCTGACACCGGAAGCTGAGCCCAAAGCCCAGGATTTGATCAATTTATCGAAACTAGTGAAGGAACAGGGAATCCAGTATATATTTTTCGAGGAGCTTGTATCGGATAAGTTAGTCAATACGCTAGCTTCTGAGGCCGGTGTGAAGACACTGGTGCTAAATCCGGTCGAAGGGCTGACAAAACAGCAGGAGCAGGCCGGGGAGAATTATTTTACCTTGATGGAGAAAAATTTGCAAAATCTCGTTATCGCTTTACAATAAAAAGAGACATTTTAGCGGAAGGAAGGTCAAGATGAAACCTGACAACATAGCCCCATCGGCATTAGCCTGCCATGATAACATTATCGAGCTTGCTGATATCTCCTTCGCTTATAAAGACAAGAAGGTCATCTCGGACTTTAGCTTTACGGTGAAAGAGCGCGACTTCGTCGGGCTCATTGGCTCCAATGGAGCAGGCAAAACAACTCTATTGCGTATGATGGTAGGTTTGTTATCTCCTACCGCGGGGGAAATTCGCCTGTTTGGTCAACCGATTCGGCGTTTTCGCGATTGGGATAGAATCGGCTATGTGCCTCAGAAGAACTCGTTTAATCCGTTATTTCCGGCAACCGTAAGAGAGGTTGTCATGTCCGGACTATACAATAATAAGAAGCTGTTTCGCCGCATCGGGAAGGCCGAGCAGAACAAATGCGACGATGCGCTTGAAGTAATGCGCATTAGGGATATCGCGGACAAACGAATCGGGGAACTGTCAGGGGGACAACAGCAGCGTGTTTTTTTGGCCAGAGCGCTGATCAATAAACCGGATTTGCTAATTCTGGATGAGCCGACGGTTGGGATCGACGCTCAAACGCAGGAGGATTTCTTTGAATTGATCTTTCATATGCATGCACACCATCACATGACGTTTTTAATGGTATCTCATGATGTGGAGATGATTGAGGAGAATTTGGGGAACGAACCAGTAGATCGCTGCGGAGCGATTAAGTTCTTCGTGAAGCATTCCCATGATCAAGAATGTGCGATCCCTGATCTTCAACATTCAATTAGCTAGTTTTTCTGTGCACAATAAAGCCTTATGTTTTATATTGCGGTTCGCAAACTTAAAGCCTATGCTAGCGAAGTAGGTTTTGCTTCGCAAAACTTAAGGCCTATGCTTACGAAGTAGGTTTTGCTTCGCAAAACTCTTAGCTTATGCTTACGAAGAAAGTTTTGCTTACGCAAAACTCTTAGGAGATGTGAAACTTGGAAATATTAACGGCAGAATTCTTTCAAAGAGCACTGATAGGAGGGCTGCTTATTGGCATCACGGCCCCCCTGATCGGTATTTTTTTAGTGCTGCGCCGCTTGTCGATGATCGGGGACACGCTGGCTCACGTAACTATCGCGGGGGTGGCTCTTGGTTTTCTCATTCATGCTAATCCGATTTGGATGGGATTGGTCTTTGCGGTTCTTGCCTCCTTCGCGATTGAGAAGCTGCGTAAAGCCTATAAGGCTTACGCCGAGCTATCCATTGCGATCATTATGTCGGGAGGCGTGGCGCTGGCCTCGCTGTTCTTTACGCTCGGGATAGGGTACAATACGGATGTATTGTTTGGCAGCATTTATACCTTGAGTAGGGAAGATTTGTATATTGTCGGTGTGGTTACGCTTGTCGTCATCGCTATTGTTGCCCTGTTCTTCAAGGAGTTCTTCCTTCTTACATTTGAGGAGGATGCCGCTGCGGTCAGCGGATTGCCAGTTAAGCTGCTTAACCTGCTAATCACTGTGCTCACGGCTCTGGTTATTAGTACTGCCATCAAAATCGTGGGCGCCTTGCTTGTCTCTGCGCTAGTCACCATTCCAGCCGCATGCAGCCTGCTTATCGCTCGCAGCTTTAAGTCATCGGTGATATTCTCCGTCATTATTGCGGAAATCGCCGTCGTTAGCGGATTGATTATGGCCGGCATATGGAATCTGGCGCCGGGAGCAACGATCGTACTGCTGCTTATCGCTATGCTGATGGTTATTCTCGTAGGCAAAAAAGGATTATCAGCGTAAATCAGGAACAATGAATACACTATCTCATTATGAGGAATAGGAGGCTGAAATGGCTGACATTAATGTGTTGGTAGCATTCGGGGCAGGCGTCGCCTCCTTCATCTCGCCTTGCTGCTTGCCGCTCTATCCGTCATATTTGTCCTATATAACGGGGATGTCGGTGCAAAAGCTAAAGACAGAGCAGAATAAGCGGGAAGTCCGAATGAAGACGATGACGCATACACTTGCATTCATTTTGGGATTCTCTGTCGTATTCTATACTCTAGGCTTTGGAGCCGGTCTATTTGGCGAGTTTTTCGTAAGCAATCGAGATTTAATCCGCCAGATTTCTGCCATATTAATAATACTTATGGGCTTGTTTCTACTCGGGATTTTCCAACCGCAATTTCTGCTTAAAGAACGGAAAATGGATATTAAAATGAAGAAAACCGGGTATGCGGCTTCCTTTATTTTTGGCATCGGATTTTCCGCCGGTTGGTCTCCTTGCGTCGGGCCAATTTTAGCTGCGATTATTTCACTGGCTGTCAGTGAACCGGGAGCCTGGTTAAGTCTGATTACAGCGTATACGCTTGGGTTTGCTCTTCCATTTTTTATTCTGGCCTTTTTTATCGGCAGCACAAAATGGATTACGCGCTACTCCGGCTCCATTATGAAAATAGGTGGAGCAATAATGCTGTTAATGGGGGTGCTGCTTTTTACAAATCAAATGGCTAAAATTACGATTTGGCTGCAGCAGATTACCCCGGAATGGCTGAAATTCTAAATTCAGGCATACTTGCCAACGGACGAGCACAACATGTATCATTAAATATAGTAGCGATGTTGCTTGGCGCAGTCCATGTCAACTGAGGAAAAGAGGTTCATAAGATGCCAACACCTAGTATGGAGGATTATTTGGAGCGCATTTATAAGCTCATTGATGAGAAGGGATATGCGCGGGTTTCAGATATTGCCGAAGGACTGGAAGTACATCCCTCTTCTGTCACAAAGATGATCCAGAAGCTGGATAAGGACGAATACGTCATTTATGAGAAATACCGTGGCCTAGTGCTTACCAGCAAGGGCAAGAAGATTGGCAAACGTCTTGTTGACCGTCACCATCTGCTTGAGGAGTTTCTGGAAATGATCGGCGTTGATGAGGAGAACATTTATAAAGATGTAGAAGGGATCGAGCATCATTTAAGCTGGGACTCGATTACCCGGATTGCCGCGTTGGTGGACTACTTTAAACGCGACGAATCTAGAATTCAAGACTTGCGCGATGTAGAGAAAGAACTCATGAACGAGTCCTAGTTAAAGCATCTGTCTAATGTGGGCAGATGCTTTTTCTTTTGCAGTATTACAAGGCTAAATCCAATATCTGCCGAAATAGCGCAACTCTTGGGGGTTAAAAGACGTTAGAGATAAGGAGGCGAATTAATTTGAACACCCGCAACAATTTACTAACTATTGGAGGTTACTGATGAAATTCCGAACATGGTTTATTCCTTTTATAATTCTGCTGCTGATCTGGCCATTCTCCGGCCATACGAATGCCGCTGCGGCTCGTCCGATCGAAATCATATTAGATGGCAAGGTATTAACGAGCGATGCCCCTCCGTACATTAAGCCGAAGAACAATGTCACCATGGTTCCGCTTCGAGTAATCAGCGAAGGTTTAGGAGCTCAAGTCGACTGGCTTCAAAGCTCAAAAGCGGTAACCATCGTCAAAGACGGAAATAGCATCGTATTGCGTGCCGGAAGCACGACGGCTCAGGTGAACAACACGGCAGTAAGTCTGGACGTGTCGGTAGAGATTAATTCAGGACGGACAATGGTTCCGTTGCGCTTCGTTGGAGAACAGCTTGGTTTGCAGGTAGATTGGAGCTCTGCGTCTCGAACGATTACATTGACCTCTCAAGGGACGGGCTTTCCGCCGGTAGTTGAGCCAACGCCAACTCCTGTAATCCCCCCAAATGAACAGCCGTCTAACAGCGGCGGAAATGCAGCTGAACTGCGGGGAGTTTGGATTTCTACGGTGATCAATCTCGATTGGCCTACTAAGGCTTCCTTCGGAAAGATAGATCAACAGAAAGAGGAGTACATCAAGCTGCTGGATGAGATGCAGGACATGGGCTTAAACGCAGTTTTTGTTCAAGTCAGGCCCACTGCGGATGCCTTTTATCCATCCAAGCTCGTTCCGTGGTCGATCTATCTGACCGGAACGGCAGGCAGAGACCCCGGCTATGATCCTTTAGCTTTTTTGATTGAGGAAACGCACCGCCGGGGGATGGAGTTCCATGCCTGGTTTAATCCATTCCGGGCGAGCATGAATGCTGACACCAGCAAGCTGCCGAGCAACCACGTCGTTCATCAGCATCCGGAGTGGATCGTAAAGTTTGCCGACAAACTCTACATTAATCCGGGCATCCCTGAAGCGCGTCAGCACATAATCAATGCGATTATGGAAGTCGTGAATGGCTACGATATCGATGGCGTGCATTTGGATGATTATTTTTACCCGTCCGGTGAGACGGCTTCGAGTAAGTTCAATGACGACGCTACGATGAAGAAATACAATTCGAAGCAGCTTAGCAAAGGGGACTGGCGCAGAGATAACATCAATCAATTCATACGCGACCTTGGTCAGAGCATACATGCCGTTAAGCCTGGAGTATCCTACGGGATCAGTCCGTTTGGCGTTTGGCGCAACAAGGCTTCCGATATAACTGGCTCGAATACAAAGGCGGGGATGACGGCGTACGACAGCACTTATGCTGACGTCAGAACCTGGATTCGCCAAGAGTGGATCGATTATGTAACGCCCCAATTGTATTGGAGCTTGACACGCCAAGAGGTACGCTATGATATTCTTGTAGATTGGTGGGCAAAGGAAGTTCGGGGAACAGATGTGAAGCTGTATATCGGGCATTCACCATATAAAATTGGTACACCGGAAATCGGCTGGCAATCGGCTGATGAAATTATCCGTCAGTTGGAGTACAATGAGCGAATTCCTGAAGTGAAAGGCAGCATCTTTTTTAGCGCCAAAGACTTGAAGAAAAACCCGCTTGGACTTATTCCATTATTGAAATCATATTTCGGTTCTTAACCATGACATAGGAATAGCCCCCGTGACATACATAAGCAGTAGACTTGTGTATGAAATGGGGGTTTATTGTTATATGTTGATAAATGGTGTGTTTGAGGGTGGAGGCGTTAAAGGCATATCTCTGGCAGGGGCCGTCCGCGCATCGGAGCGGTATGGAGCGAGGTTCCACCGGGTAGCCGGTACATCGTCGGGCTCTATCGTTGCGGCACTGATTGCGGCGGGATATTCCGCAAAGGAAATGAAGGATATCATCTTGGGCACTTCATTTGTTGAATTTCTAAAAAGATCGCCGATCTTTAACGTGCGGCTCGTCGGGCCGGCGCTTAGGGTTTTACTTAAAAAAGGCTTATACTCCGGAGAGGCGCTGGAGGATTGGATGCAGCAGCTCATGAGGGACAAAGGCATCCGAACCTTTGGTGATTTGCCAAAAGGCAAATTGACCATCATCGCTTCCGACATTACGAGCGGCAGAATATTGATCCTTCCCGATGATTTACAGAAGCTCGGCATTTCGCCCCATAAGTTCGATGTAGCCCGGGCGGTACGGATGAGCTGCAGCATTCCCTATTTTTTTGATCCGGTTCTATTGCGGCTGCCGCCGCAGTTGTCGCTGGGGAAGCCATTTTCAGATCAATTTCTGCATATTGTCGATGGCGGGCTCTTGAGTAATTTTCCGCTATGGCTGTTCGACGAGGACAGCTGCAAGCCTCGCAGCGAAATGATTCCGACGGTCGGCTTCCAAATGGTCGGGAAGAATTCCAACCAGCCCCATATGATCACTGGGCCGTTTACGATGCTACAGGCGCTTGTAGAAACAATGCTATCCGCGCATGATGAAAGGTACATCGAACAAACCAACCGTTATCGGACGATAAAAATACCGACTCTCGGCATCGGTACGACCCAATTCGACATTAGCAAAGAAGAAAGCCTGCTGCTTTATGAATCCGGACTTCAATCCGGCAACCATTTCTTCGACGAGTGGAGTACCCAGCACTATGAAGAACAGTTCATAAAGTATCAGCAGGCTAATAAATAACATTAATGGTACTTCGGGATATCCTCATCATTTTTCCCTTTGTTGCCTTCGATGACCTGGAACGGGTAATGCTTGCGCTTCTGTCCAGAAGTCTGGCGGTGCTCGCCAGCCAGTTTGGCCATCGTGCGAGCAGAAGGCTTGACTTTAGGATGCCGTGCCCTGTATTTACGAGGCGGGAATTTGTAGAGCCAGACCACGATTCCCAAGAGAACTATAGGAATCAGCAGCCTGCTCCAATTCATTTGTCCTTTTCCGAAAAGTGTGTTAACAACACCAAATGCAGCAAGTCCTATAATACTCCAAAATAGGATGGCCTGCTTCTTCATCGCTTATCATCCTTTCACGGGATCAAGGGCTGTATTAGGGGCGGATTGTTCAATGACGCCTTCCCGCTCATATTGTGCATCAAGCTCACGCATCCGATTAAAGGAAGCAATCGACACCTCGACTTGGTCGTCCTTCGGCTCCTTTGTCGTCAGCAATTGAAGCCAAAGTCCCGGATATCCCAGAAAACGCAGCACAGGAATATCGCGAACAGCATTGGTTAAACGCAGTAGTTCAAATGAGACCCCGATAACTAACGGCAGAAGCAGCAGGCGAATGTACATGCGCTCCCAGACATTATCCCAGTGGAAGAAGGAGTAAATGATGACGCCGACAATGACAGTTAGAATAATAAAGCTGCTGCCGCAGCGATAGTGCAGTCGGCTGTATTTCTGAACGTTCTCGACGGTCAGTTCTTCTCCATTTTCGTAAGCTGTGATTACTTTATGTTCAGCTCCATGATATTGGAACAATCTTTTGATCACTGGAGTTTGCGAGATTGCCCATAAATAGATCAGCAGGAGAACGATTTTGATAATACCTTCCACTAGCGTATGCAGCGCCCGGTTGTTAAAGGCGTTTTGGAACAAATATTCCTCCAGCACGGCCGGCACCAGAGTAAAGACGACTTTACCAAAGAGGAAGGACAGAACACCGGCGATAGCAACGCCTACGATCATCGTCAGGGAGAAGCCAGACTCTTCCTTTTCCTTCTGTTTGGCGCGCTCCTCGGGTTCAAGCTCGTCGTCAGCCATCGCTTCGGCGGAGTAATTCAAATGCTTTGAGCCTTTGGCACTAGAATCAATAATGCTGACAATACCGCGAATAAACGGGATTTTACGAAGGCGCTTTACCCATGACTTGTCCTGTTTAGGTACTTCCAGAAAAGTAATTTCTCCATTTTTGCGGCGTACAGCAGTTACGTTAATATGCTTGCCGCCAAACATGACGCCCTCTATTACAGCTTGGCCGCCATAAATATTCGGTGTAGATTGCTCGGGCAAATATTTCACCTTCCCTAATTAATGTCGTTGAAGCTAGAATAATTCCATTGTATCGAATCTGGGAAGCAAATTCTAGTTTGTTTAGTCTTTTTCCAAATGTGCATACTAAACGACAAATGGAAGTCATGGATGAAGCAGGGAAGGAAGGGAAGCGTATGTCACAGCAACAGCAGCAAAGTAAAAATGGAAGGAATGGAACGGATGGTACGAAAGGAACGAAAGGAACGAATGTATGGAGCTTTGCTCTGCAACTCGGTTTTTTCGCGGGATTAATCTGGGGCGGCATAAGGGCACTGATGTATTTTTTCAAATTAACGGTCGTTTTACCGGGATATTTGGCTGAGCCGTTTTTTAAGACACGGTTTCTCCAAACCCAGGGCGGTTATTATGTGGGGTGGGTGTTCTTCATTCTATTCTCCATCGCAGCCGCACTGCTTTATACCCTGATTTTCCGCCGTTTGAAGGGCCCTTATCCGGGCATCCTTTACGGCATCATTTGGTGGGGGATCATATTTATCGTCGTGGGTCCGATGTTCGGGATGACTAAGCCGATTTTAGAGCTTCCATCGGGTACGCTGATCAGCGAGTTCTGCTTATATTTACTGTGGGGATTGTTCATCGGGTACACGGCGGCGATGGAATATACTGACGAAAGGCGTAGAGAACCGCAAAAAGCGCTGCAATAAGCACAAAAGGCTTCTCATTTGCCTCGCACCTATGTTAAAATTACTTTTGGTTATTTTGCAGGAAGGGTGTGGAATGATGTACCGTATCCTGGTATTGAACGGACCGAATTTAAATATGCTTGGGGTTCGTGAACCTGGAGTATATGGGTCTGAAGGACTTCGTGAAATTGAGGACAGGCTTTTGAAACAGGGCGAGCAGGAGGGTCTGATTCTAGAGTTCTATCAATCCAATCATGAGGGATATCTGATCGATAAAATTCATGAAGCGCTGGGCAGCATCGACGGGATCATAATTAATCCAGGGGCATTGACGCACTACAGTTATGCATTGCGAGATGCTTTTGCCGCAGTAAACATCCCATTCGTTGAAGTGCACATGTCGAATATCCATGCTCGTGAATCATTCCGCCACACATCAGTCACTGCAGCCCTGGCGGTCGGGCAAATTGCTGGCTTTGGAGCATACAGCTATGAGCTGGGCCTGATGGCGCTTGTGCGGCATCTGAAAAGTCGGAAATAAGGAGAGCATACGATGGCGAATTCAAGAGTAAGCCGTCTCCGGGAAGCCATGAAGCAGAATCGGCTAGAAGCGATCTGGATAACTGGAGATATCAATCGGCAGTATTTATCGGGTTTTACCGGTTCGTCCGGCTACGTATTGGTTACGTTGGACAAGTCCTATCTGTTGACGGATTTTCGTTATATGACGCAGGCGGCGGAACAAGCGGCTGGCTTTGATATTGTTGAGCATGGCCCGTCTGTGGCACAGACGCTTAAGGAACTGCTTGCGGAGCAAAAGATTAGTGAGCTTGGGTTTGAGGAAGAGAAGGTCGTATTCTCCACCTATCGGGCCTATGAAGAGGATTTGCATCCCGTTAAGCTGATCTCGGTGGCCGGCCTAGTTGAAGGACTTCGCGTTTACAAGGACGATGATGAGCTGGAGCTGATGAAGCAGGCCGCGATACTGGCTGACCAGACGTTTATGCACATGCTTAATGTGCTTCGGCCGGGTGTAACGGAACGAGACATGGCCCTTGAAATAGAGATCTTTATGCGGAGACAAGGTGCTACTTCAAGCTGCTTCGATACAATTGTAGCTTCTGGCGAACGTTCGGCTCTGCCGCACGGGGTTGCTAGTGATCGCGTACTGCAAAGCAATGAGTTTGTCAAAATGGACTTCGGAGCGCTATTGAATGGTTATTGCTCGGACATTACCCGAACCGTAATGCTCGGCAAGCCTACACCGAAGCACCGTGAGATTTATGACATTGTGCTGGAGGCGCAGTTACATACTTTACAGCAGCTCCGCCCAGGCATGACGGGACGAGAAGCGGACGCACTGGCCCGCGATATCATTACGCGATACGGATATGGCGAGCAGTTCGGTCATAGTACAGGCCATGGACTGGGTATGGAGGTGCATGAAGCTCCGCGCCTATCCAAGCTAAGCGACGACATTCTTCGTCCGGGGATGGTTGTTACTGTTGAACCGGGGATATATATACCGGGCTTCGGTGGGGTTCGGATTGAAGACGATGTTGTCATTACGGAGGACGGCTGCCGCAGGCTCACAGAGTCGAGCAAGGAATTTACCGTTATTTGATTGTTAATGTACGGCTTTAAAAGTGGGTAATTTATATTATCATATAGCAGTTGTTCAACTTATTTGATCCTATAGGAGGTTCTATTTGTGATTTCAGTCAACGATTTTAAAACAGGCCTGACAGTAGAATTTGAAGGTGATATTTATACGGTGTTGGAGTTCCAGCATGTAAAGCCGGGCAAAGGGGCGGCGTTTGTCCGTTCTAAGTTGAAAAACCTGCGTAACGGGAACACGGTAGAAAAAACGTTTCGTGCTGGCGAAACGGTAAGCAGAGCAATGATTGAAAACCGCGATGTACAGTATTTGTACGCCAGCGGTCAAGACCATACGTTCATGGACAACGAAACTTACGACCAATTTACATTGTCCTCGGAACAATTGGAATGGGAACTGAATTTCTTGAAGGAAAACATGAACGTGAAAATCGTCAGCTACCATGGTGAAATCCTCGGAATCAACCTGCCTAACAGCGTAGAGCTGCGCGTGGTTGAATCCGAACCAGGCATTAAAGGGAACACGGCGACCGGTGCCACGAAGAACGCCAAGCTCGAGACAGGGCTTAATGTTCAGGTTCCGCTGTTTATTAATCAGGATGATGTTCTTCTGATTGACACTCGCGAAGGCAAGTATATTTCCCGCGCTTAAATTTCACGTCACTTGCATGCCTTAGGGAAGGCAGCGCCGTCCTCCACTCTTGCCGAGTGGAGGAATTTTTTTGGATAATTTTTGATCGTGAAATATGACGAAAACTTCGAATATTATAATGAAAAGCAATGGATTATTACAGCTCTTTCGTATTATACTGGTTTAAAGCGTTACTGCTTGAATTTGAAGCGATTCTATCTCGAACTAATCGTGAATTCATAGCTGTACTGTACTTGGAGAGGATAGTCTATTTTTGGGAGGGTCTGACTTGGCTTTATTTGTCATGAAGTTTGGAGGAAGTTCTGTAGGCGATACAGAACGGATGCAGCGCGTTGCCCGGCGCGTAGTGGAGAAGCAAGATGAGGGACATCAGGTGGTTGTTGTAGTATCTGCTATGGGCGATACGACGGACGATCTTATCGATCAGGCAAAGCTACTTAGCAAAGAGCCGCCGTTGCGTGAAATGGATATGCTGATGACGACCGGAGAGCAAATTTCGATTTCATTGCTATCGATCGCGATTCATGCCGAGGGCCGCAAGGCCGTATCATTTACCGGCTGGCAGGCCGGCTTCCGTACGGATAAGGAACATTCCAGAGCGCGTATTACGGATATCCAGCCACAGCGGGTGCAAGCAGCGTTGGATGAAGGAAATATTGTAGTCGTTGCTGGATTCCAGGGAATTAGCGAGGACGGCGATATTACGACGTTTGGACGCGGTGGATCGGATACGACGGCGGTTGCTTTGGCAGCGGCGATTACTGCAGATTATTGCGAAATTTATACGGATGTGGACGGAATCTATTCGACAGATCCACGGATCGTAAAGAATGCCCGCAAGCTGAAGGAAATTTCTTACGATGAAATGCTGGAGCTGGCTAATCTAGGCGCTGCCGTGCTTCATCCGCGTGCGGTGGAATATGCGAAGCATAATCATGTCCGTCTTGTTGTTCGTTCAAGCTTTAATCATAATGAGGGTACGGTTGTTAAGGAGGAAGCGAAGATGGAACAAGGTGTAGTAGTCAGCGGAATTGCTTACGATAAAAATGTAGCCAGAATCAGCATTTTGGGAGTGTCTCACATTCCGGGCGTATTGGCTCAGGTGTTCGGTTCTTTGGCCGAGGCAAAAATTGATGTAGATATTATCGTTCAGAGCGGTGTTCAGGACGGTAAGGCGGACTTCTCCTTCACCGTAGCTCTTACAGACCGGGAGAAGGCGCTAGAGGTCATTAATGGAATCCGCAGCAGCCTGCCATTTGACGAAGTGACCTCGGAGGACGGATTGGTCAAAGTGTCGATCGTTGGCGCAGGCATGGTCAGCCATCCTGGTGTGGCCGCAAAAATGTTCGATGTCATTTCCAAGCAGGATGTCAATATTAAAATGGTCAGCACCTCGGAAATCAAAGTATCCTGCGTTATCGAGGGAGCGAAGCTTAATGAAGTAGTCAAAGAGCTTCATACAGCCTATGGTCTCGATACGGAAAGTCAAGTTTTTGTCGGCGGGCCCCAGGATCGCCGCTAATCTAATCGGTTAATTCATAACCAGAACAAGGTCGCATTAGCTTGCAGCAATACGCTGCGGGTGAGGCGGCCTTTTTATTTAATTATTTATTTTTGTTATTTTATCCCCCCTTCGCGTTTAAACATAAGGTATAGGTAGATGCCTATGAAGAGGAGCCGCCAACAGGGAGGACTATAAACGTGTTCGATAACAAAGACTGCTTTAAGGAAATGTTCAAGAAAGAACTGGTCAGTCAATTGGGGAAACCTGTCTCTGAAGCAACGGACGCGGATGTATACAACATACTAGGCCTATTGATACGGGAAAGGGTAGGCGAGGATTGGGCTAATACGAACCAAAGGATGAAAGCAAGCAAAGCCCGGCAAGTGTATTATTTCTCCATGGAGTTTCTTATCGGGCGGCAGTTGGGAAATAATTTGCTGAATTTGGGTGTGCTTGAGCTCGTTCGCGATGGACTCCGTGAATTGGGTTTCGATCTGGAGGCCGCAGAGGAAGAAGAAAGTGATCCGGGCTTAGGCAACGGAGGACTGGGCCGCCTTGCAGCCTGTTTCCTTGATTCCTTGGCTGCGCAGCAGCTGCCTGGCCACGGCTGCGGCATTCGCTACCGTTATGGCTTATTCGAACAGAAAATCGTCGACGGGCATCAGGTGGAGCTGCCCGATTATTGGTTGCAGAGAGGCAATGTATGGGAGGTGTGCCGGGAGGATAAGAAGGTAGAGGTTCGCTTCGGCGGGGAAGTGCATATGTCAGAGCGCGATGGTCAGCTTCATTTTGAGCTCACAGGCTTCGAGAGCATTTGGGCGATCCCCTATGATATTCCAGTGATCGGCAGCGGCTCAAGCCACGTCAATACACTTCGGCTATGGAGCGCCCGGCCCGCTAAAGGCCCCATCAAACCAAACACGGGTTATGACGGCAGTTATTATAATTACTTGAATTATTACAGATCGGTTGAATCTGTTTCCGAGTTTCTTTATCCCGACGATTCCGAATTTGAAGGCAAGCAACTGCGTTTGAAGCAGCAGTATTTCTTATGCTCGTCTGGCCTGCAAAGCATACTTAGAACCTTTGACAAACTGGGGTTGCCTATAGCGTCTTTGCCAGACAAAGCAGCGATACATATCAATGATACGCATCCCACGCTCGTAATTCCGGAGCTTATGCGGATATTGATGGACGAGAAGCGCTGCTCCTGGGAAGAGGCGTGGCATATTACGAACCGCGCAGTATCCTATACGAATCATACGACGCTGAGTGAAGCGCTGGAGAAATGGCCAATTGCTTTGGTAAAGCAGCTATTGCCCCGTATCTATATGATTATCGAAGAATTGAATAAACGATTTTGCGCCGAGCTTCTGAAGCATTACCCTGGGGATCACAATCGGATTTCCCAGCTGGCGATTATTTATGGTGATCAAATTCGGATGGCCAATTTAGCGATCGTCGGCAGCTATAGCATTAATGGCGTGGCCTCCCTTCATACAGAAATATTGAAGAACCGTGAAATGAAAGCATTTTATGAGCTTTATCCTGAGAGGTTCAATAATAAAACGAATGGTATTTCGCATCGGCGGTGGCTTATCCACGCCAACCCTGATTTAGCAAGGCTGGTTACGGAAGTGATCGGCTCCCGTTGGATAACCGAGCCCCAGGAACTGGTCGGTTTAATCAAATATGCCGAGGATCGCAGCTTTGTCGAGAGGATTCGGGAGGTTAAGCGGGGAAACAAGCTGCGCCTCGCTAAATATGTGCGGGATAAACTGCATATCAACATCGATCCGGATTCTATTTTTGATGTTCAAGCCAAGCGCCTCCATGCCTATAAGCGTCAGTTGCTCAACGTATTGCATATGATGCATCTATACAACCAGCTGAAGGATAATCCTTCCGCCGATATTTCGCCACGGACATTTCTGTTCAGCGCCAAAGCCGCACCCGGATATTATCTGGCCAAGAACATCATTAAATTGATTAATACGGTGGCGGATACCGTCAACCGCGATCAGGCCGTACGTGACAAGATGAAGGTTGTTTTCCTTGAGAACTATTCCGTATCCTTGGCGGAGAAGCTGATTCCCGCAGCGGATGTCAGCGAGCAAATCTCGACGGCGGGCAAAGAGGCTTCAGGAACCGGAAATATGAAATTCATGATGAATGGGGCGCTGACGATCGGCACTTTGGACGGGGCCAATGTGGAAATGTACAATATGTTAGGCGACGACAATATGTTTCTCTTCGGATTGAGGGCGGAACAGGTGATGGCATTCAATCAGAGCGGCGAATATTCCCCTTGGCATATTTATGATGTGGATTCGCGGGTGAAGGAAGTGATGGATCAGTTGATCGAGCCAGGCCGCTTCTGCTCGGAAGGCCAGGATTTCGATTCGATTTATCAATCAGTGCTCCAGCATCAGGACGAGTTTTTTGTGCTCAAGGATTTTGCCAGCTATGTGGAAGCCCAACTACGGATTGATCTTGCTTATTGCAATCCTAGCGATTGGTTGAAAAAATCCATTCTTAATATCGCTCACTCCGGCAAGTTTTCCAGCGATCATACGATTAAGCAATACGCATCGGGCATATGGAATATCGAGCCCTTAAAAATGTGAGAAAGGAAATAGCATTGCCTAGTAGAAGGTCACCGAATTAGCGGTGGCCTTCTTTCTATTTTTTGCAAATAAAAAGAGATGGCGGGGCATAAGGTAAGAGAGAATGGACAAGAAGGGAGGGGATTCGGTTGTGCTCGATAAATTCGTGGCCAGCATGGCAACCATTCGAATAATTTCCGGTTCGATCGAAATCGCAGCCGCCTTATTGATGTTTAAGCTGGGGCGGGTGGATAAGGCGTTGGCGGTGAACTCTATGCTTGCGTTTGTCGGGCCGACAGTCCTTCTTATCACGACGGCAATCGGGCTTGCCGGGATGGCAGATAAACTGTCATGGAGTAAATTGATTTGGATCGGCTGCGGCATTTCATGTCTCTTAATCGGCATTTTGAAGAAATGATAGATTTCCCGTCATAAAGACAAAGTACAGGCATAAACATGAGATTATAACACGAACAAAGCAATAGAGTGGTTGATTTTTTTGGAAAAGAAGTATTTGGGGGTACATGGATGAACAACCCTAGCTGGTTAGCTGTATTTCCCGATAACATCCGCTCCATGCTTCTTAAGCTGCCTCCCGCTTTGTTTGCAAGCTTGGAGGAAATCCGCATTCGTGAGGGACGGCCTATGGAAGTGAATGCCGCTGGCAGGCATTATTTCCTGACCCCGGATGGTGAAACGACCCGCGATCCGGCATTCGCCTATAAGCCAGGCAAGCAGGAAGGCAACCGGCTCCTTGATTTAATAACGAATCATTCTCTGTACACAATGGAAGAGGAACTGCGTAAAGGCTTTATAACGATTGCCGGAGGCCACCGAGTCGGACTTGCGGGCAGAACCGTCTTGAGCGGAGGAAAAGTAGAGCATATCAGGGACATAAGCGGCTTTAATGTTCGAATTGCAAGAGAGGTGCTAGGCGTCAGCAACCGTATATTGCCTAATTTGCTTGATTTCAAGCATAGGACAGTCTTTCATACGCTAATTTTGTCTCCGCCTCAGCAGGGAAAGACAACCTTGATTCGCGATCTTGCCAGAGGGATCAGCAGCGGTGCCTGGGGACATCCAGAGGCAAAGTGGCCAGGTCTGAAAGTCGGGATTATCGATGAACGTTCAGAGATTGCCGGCAGCAAGCGCGGGGTGCCCAGTTTTGATGTAGGCCCGAGAACTGATGTGATGGACGGCTGCCCCAAGGCGGAAGGAATTATGATGATGATCCGCTCCATGTCTCCGGACGTGATCATTGTAGATGAAATCGGCCGTCCTGAGGACGCGGACGCTTTGGCCGAAGCCTTGCATGCCGGGGTAAAAGTGATTGCTACCGCCCATGGATCAGACGTGAGCGAGCTGTCCCATAGGCCCGCGTTCTCTAAACTAGCCGATCCGCCTTTCTTTGAAATGTATGCCGTACTTAACCGCAGTGACAATGGGCTTGCCTTTCGCCTTTGGGACGGCAAGCGGAGGGGAATAGACAATACAGGACTGAACGTGAAGGGCAGGGAACGATATGGTTAAGATGCTGGGCGCGGCAATGGTGCTCCTTGCGGCCACGCTCGCTGGATTAGCGAAGGCGCGGCAATTTGCCAGTCGTCCGAATCAGATTCGGAGGCTCATTCTGGCGCTTAAGCGGCTGGAAACGGAGATTATGTATGGCTACACACCGCTGCCTGATGCGCTGCAGCGCATCGGGGATCAGAGCGGTGAGCCGATAAAGGCACTGTTTGAAAGAGCCGCGACCCAGATGAATCCGCCGTTAAATTGGACAGCCCAGCAGAGCCTGCATCATGCCGTCGAAGCGGGGTGGAAGCATACAGCAATGAAGGCGGCGGAGAAGGAGGTCATGCTCCAGCTTGGATTTACGTTAGGGACAAGCGACCGGACAAATCAGCTGGGGCATATCGCAACAGCGGTACGCCAACTGGAGAGTGAGGAGCATGCTGCGCGCGAAGAACAAGCGCGTTATGAGAAAATGTCCAAAAGCTTAGGGCTGCTTGGCGGGGCGTTTATCGTTATTTTGCTCTATTAACTGGAACTACCCTCCCATCATCGATGACTTTGTATTTGCAAAAATGATCGTGAGGTGCCAAATCAATGAACTTAGAAGTGAACGCCATATTTCAAATTGCAGGCATTGGCATCATTATCGCCATGATACACACCGTGCTAAAGCAAATGGGCAAAGAGGACATGGCGCATTGGGTGACCGTGATCGGATTCGTCGTTGTGTTGTTCATGGTCATCCGATTACTAGACAGTCTATTTCAGGAAATTAAATCGATCTTTTTATTCCAGTAGGTGATTCGGCAGTGGAAATGATTCAGATCGTAGGCTTGGGACTGATCGCCACCATACTCATCCTCACTATCAAAGAGCAAAAGCCGATGTTTGCATTTCTCATCACGATTGCCACGGGCATCATGATCTTTATGTATCTAGCAGGAAAAATCGGCGAAATCATCGAGGTGCTGGAGCAGTTGGCCGAATCCTCCGGTGTGCAGATGATCTACCTCAAGACGATCCTTAAGATTATCGGAATCGCCTACATTGCTGAATTCGGAGCCCAAATCGTCAGAGATGCCGGACAAGAAAGCATTGCTTCCAAAATTGAGCTGGCGGGAAAAATACTCATCATGGTTTTGGCCATTCCAATCATCAGCATCATCATTGAAACTGTAATGAGGATGCTGCCTGCTTAACGAAATGGGGACAAGTGATGAAAAAGACGAAATTCATTTTGCGTAACCGATCGATTCTAGTTCTTGTCCTCGGCCTCGTCATTTTGTGGCCAATACCGATGTTTGCGGCAGCCCCAGATGATAATTGGATCAACAAACAGGCAGAAGAGCTTCCTACGGATCAGGTGGAAATCTATTGGCAGGAGCTGATGAAGGAATATGGCGGTTTTTTTCCGGATCAGAACATTCCTTCTTTTATGGAGATGCTGCTGCAGGATGGGAATGGGGATTCGTTTAGTGTAAAAGCAGGCGCGATGGGTCTTTTGAAATATATGTGGCACGAGGTACTGTACAACGGGCATATTTTGACGACGATTGTCCTCCTCTCGGTATTCAGCTCGATTCTAGAAACATTTCAAACTGCCTTTGAACGCAAACAAGTCAGTAAAGTGGCCTATGCCATTTGTTATATGGTTATTCTCATTTTGGCGATCAACAGCTTTCATGTCGCGATTACATATGCTACGGACGCAATTCGAAGCATGATCGATTTTATGATGGCGATGGTGCCGCTGCTGTTCACTCTGCTGGCTTCTATGGGCAACATGGTCACCGTATCTGTCACGCACCCGCTCGTGGTGTTCATGGTGCATACGGTAGGTACGGTTGTCTACACGATTGTCTTCCCTTTGCTCTTCTTCTCGGCTGTCTTGCATATCGTCAGTTCATTGTCAGAGAAGTACAAGCTGACCCAGCTTGCCAATTTATTGCGTACGATCAGCATGGCGCTGCTTGGAGTCATGCTGACCATCTTCCTCGCCGTCATCTCAGTAAAAGGAATTACCGGCTCGGTGGCGGACGGTGTGACGCTTCGGACGGCCAAATATTTGACCGGGAACTTCGTCCCGGTTGTAGGTAAAGTATTTGCCGATGCGACGGATACCGTCATATCGGCCTCATTGCTCGTGAAAAATTCGATCGGACTTGTCGGCGTAATCATTCTGCTGTTTTTATGCGCTTTTCCCGCTATTAAAATTTTGACTTTAGCTTTGATTTATAACTTATCGGCAGCGGTCATGCAGCCGTTAGGAGAGACGCCGATCGTAGCCTGCCTGGAGACGATTGGAAAGAGCATGATATATGTGTTCGCTGCCCTCGCCGCAGTTGGATTAATGTTCTTTCTTGCCATCACAATTACCTTAACCGCTGGCAACGTCACAGTGATGATGAGATAGAAGGAATGTGGGGGATGTCTTAATGACCTGGCTAGCAGAATGGTTGAAGCAAATTATTTTTGTTGTGCTTCTGGCGACGTTCATCGATTTGCTGCTTCCTAACCGTTCGATGGAGAGATATGTAAAGCTTGTAGTCAGCCTACTCATTTTACTAACTCTGATTTCACCGGTGATGCGCCTGTTTGCTCCGGATGCGCAGCGGCAACTAGAGACGGCCCTTATGGATAGTACGGGGGAAGGGGCCGTAGGAGCAGTCGGAACCGACGAAATATTGCGGCAAGGGGAGCAAATGAGGATGAAAAGGGAACGTGAAGCGATTGAGATGGCTAGCGAGGAAGCGGCGAAGCGGATCAAAGAGCAAATCGAGCGGGAAACCGGTCAACGTGTGGAACGTGTAGTCGTTGGACTGGAACCGCCTGAGAACGGAGTGGAACCCCTCATCTCTGCCGTTGAAGTGTACATCACTCAGGAACGGGGACAGGAGGAGCAGGAGGAGCAGGAGCTATCCAGCGAGGAGAATACGCCGAATAAAGGACGGAGCGAGGAGCTGGAGCAAATCTCTATCGCCCCGGTCGAGCCGATTCGCATAAAGGTAGAGCCTCCGGGAAATCAAGATACCGATGAGGTCGCTGGTGAAAGTGTCCCGGCGATGGCGATAACCGGGAGAGTCAGTCCAACCGGTGAAAGATCCGTTTCCACGAATAACAATGCACAAACATACGGTCTTACAGAACAAATTGCCGATATCCTGACACGCAACTGGGGAATTCCAAGAGAACTCGTTCGCGTCGTGATTGAGGAAATTAATTAGCAAGGGGGGGATGATGATGATGAATTGGTGGAAGAAACTAGAGTCGTTCATTGGGCGAAGCCTGGAGGGCAAGAAGAAGCTAAATACTTATCGCCTGCTTATTATACTCGGGTTAATCGGAGTGGCGATTATGCTGTTTAATTCTTTTGTCAACGTGAAAAAGATCGACTCTGGCGGGGCGGGGAGAGAGCCTCCGACAGGGCAAGAGGTACTGTCGTCCGTGCTCCCCGAGCAGGGAGCTGCGGCTGGCACCTTTGATGCTATTGAAATGTCGCTCGAGAACAAGACGAAGGAAATTTTGGAGAAAATCGTTGGCGTCGGAGCTGTAGACGTACTTGTAACGATCGATTCGACAGAAGAGCTCATCATCGGACGCAATACGAAGGATACGCAGCAATTGACGGAAGAGAATGACAGAGACGGGGGAAAGCGGCATATTACCCAGTATACCCGGGATGGTCAAATTGTAACAAATGAAGAGAGCGGAAGTGAAAAGCCGATTGTTACGAAAAAAATCAAGCCGAAGGTTCGAGGGGTTCTAATTGTGGCGAGAGGCGCTGAAAATAAGACCGTGAAAAATTTAATTGTCGACGCGGTGGAAAAGGGGCTGAACGTCCCGGCATACCGGATATCCGTCGTACCAAGAAAACAATCGCAGTAAACCTAAGGATTCAACTTTATTAAAAATAATTAAAAACAACGATTCTAGGAGGAAAATGCAATGAAATCGAAAAGACAGACAATTTGGCTTGTCTCTATGCTTAGCTTAATGGTTATTCTCTCAGCTTATTATTTATTTACGGAAGATTCCGCAACGAATAAGCCTAAAACAGCCGATGGGAAGCAGGTTACGACGATGGAGCAAGCGGCGACTCAGGAAACCATAATTGAAGGCGGCGCATTATCCGATGATGATATCATTGTTACGGAGGTTACGGCGGAGGATGACGCAGTGAAGGATATGTTAAATTCCGAAGAGCAGCCTGCTCTTGATAGCGAAAGCACAGATGCTTCGAAGCAGCAGGCGGAAATTAACGAGAAGACAGGTCAAGACGGTCAAAAATCCGAACAGCCAGAGGCCGCTGATCAGGCTTCAGAGAGCGTGAAGGATGAAGATGTACTTAAAAAGTTAGAGTCGGAGGGAACGCTATCTAGAGACTACTTAACCGCGTATCAGATGGATCGGGCCGAGCAGAATACTAGAAAGCATGAGCAACTGATGCAAACGATGAACGATGATAAGAAATCCTTGGATGAAGCGGCAATGGCCCAGCAGCAGCTCAGTGCGCTGGAGGAGAAGGAAGCAAAAATTACTGACATCGAAGAACGTCTTCAACAGCAGTATGCCAATGCTGTAGTGACGGAAGATAATGACAGCTATAGAGTCGTCGTCATCAGCGAAAAACTTCAAGTAAAAGAGGCCGTAAGCATCGTCGATATGGTCATTAAAGAGCTTGGCGTGTCTCAGGATAAAGTTCAAGTTCAGTATGTATCGCAATAATCACTCAGGTATTCAGTCCCGTTAAAATTAATCATTTTCCTAGTAAAATTGGAGAGTCCAAGAGGATCTTGGACTCTTTCCATTTTGATCGATTGTGATATAATACATAAAGTTATGATGCGAAAAGGCCCGAGCTTTGCGAAAAAGCTGAAGGAGTGAAGGGAAAATATGTTCAAATTGAATGAAATCAAGGAGCTTATCGAACTGTTGGACAAGACCTCGGTTCATGAGCTTGAAATCGAAAACGAAGGTACAAGACTATGCATTCGCAAGCCCGGCAAAAGTGAGCTTGTGCATGTCCAGCCAACGGTAGTACCCAGTGCGCCTCAGGCTTTGGCACCAGTGCAGGTCGCACCGGCTGCTGTGGACAATGGACAGGCCGGGGCTGCCGGACAGCCCGCAGAAAGTGCAGCTGCTGATGCAAACCTACATAAGATTGTGTCCCCGATGGTTGGAACATTCTATAGAGCTTCTTCCCCGGATGCAAACCCTTATGTGAATGTAGGAGACAAGGTAGGCGATAAGACGACCGTCTGTATTATCGAAGCGATGAAGCTGATGAACGAGCTGGAGGCGGAAGTCAAGGGCGAGATCGTGGATATTCTCGTAGAGAACGGTCAGCTCGTAGAATTCGGACAGCCTCTCTTTTTGGTGAAGCCGGAATAAGCTACGGTTGAAGGGGGCCTTGTACGGGTCCGATCTAGCTTTCCAAGGAGGATGGGAGATTAGTGAAATTTCAAAAGATTTTGATTGCGAACCGCGGGGAAATCGCAGTACGGATTATTCGTGCTTGCCGCGAGCTCGGTATTTCGACCGTGGCCGTATATTCGGAAGCGGACAAGGACTCGCTTCATGTTCGTCTTGCGGATGAAGCTTATTGCATTGGACCGACATTATCCAAAGACAGCTATTTGAATTTTACCAACTTGATGAGTGTAGCGACGCTTACCGAGTGCGACGCGATTCATCCAGGATATGGATTCCTGGCTGAGAACGCAGATTTCGCGGAGATTTGCGATTCCTGCAACATTACCTTTATCGGCCCTTCCCCGGAAGCCATAACAAAAATGGGGGATAAGTCTGTAGCAAAACAAACGATGAGGAGCGCCAATGTACCCGTAATTCCAGGGTCGGACGGTCTGGTCGATGACCTGGATGAAGCGGTTATGGTCGCTCGAGATATCGGCTACCCTGTTATTATAAAGGCGACAGCGGGCGGCGGCGGCAAGGGAATTCGCCTTGCCGAGGACGAAGCCTCGCTTATTCAGCAAATCACAATGGCACAGCAGGAAGCGCAGAAGGCCTTTGGTAACGCCGGCGTCTATTTAGAGAAGTATTTGACAGGCATGAAGCATGTTGAAATTCAGATTATCGCCGACAAGCACGGCAATGTCGTTCATTTAGGGGAACGAGACTGCTCCGTACAGCGCAGACGACAAAAGCTGGTAGAAGAGGCTCCATGCCCTGTGCTCTCTTCCGAGAAGCGTCAGGAAATGGGTGAAGCGGCAGTACGTGCCGCCTTGGCTGTCAATTATTCCGGAGCGGGAACGTTGGAATTTCTGCTCGGCCCCGATGGCCAATTCTATTTCATGGAGATGAATACACGGATTCAGGTTGAGCATCCCGTTACGGAGATGATTACCGGGATTGACCTGATTCAGGAAATGATCTCCGTTGCCGAAGGAAATCCGCTCTCATTTAAACAGGAGGATGTCATTCTGACCGGTTGGTCGATTGAGTGCCGGATCAATGCAGAGGATCCTTTGCGTAACTTCTTACCATCTCCCGGCAAGATCGATTTTTATTTGGCACCGGGCGGGCCTGGGGTTCGCGTGGACAGCGCTGCGTATCAGGGATATACGATCCCTCCTTATTACGATTCCATGATTGCCAAGCTGATCGTTTGGGCCGCGACTCGCGAGGAAGCAATAGCAAAAATGAAACGCGCCTTAGCCGAATTCGTGATCGAAGGTATTCATACAACTATCCCATTCCATCAGAAACTATTGGATCATCCCAAGTTTATCCGGGGCGATTTCGACATAAAGTTTTTGGAAGAAAATGAGATTTAGATTTCACTGACTGTTTGTCATAATGATCCTGAAATGATATAGTATTTATAATAAGTGGCCAGCCTCTTTGTCATGAGGTTTCGTCAAACTTATTGAGAGGTGGATGAATAGTAATGAGTACATTGCCTACGGAATTTGAACGTACGGATATCGGAGAAATTCAAATTGCCCCCGAGGTTATCGAAGTGATCGCCGGCCTTGCTACGGTCGAAGTTAAAGGCGTTGCTGGCATGAGCGGCGGATTCGCCGGCGGCATTGCCGAGCTGCTTGGCAGAAAGAACCTGTCCAAGGGCGTGAAGGTGGAAGTTGGCCAGCGTGAAGCGGCTGTTGATGTATCCGTCATTGTGGAATACGGTAATCGTTTGCCAGAGGTTGCTACGGAAATCCAACGCAATGTGAAGCGTTCGATCGAAACGATGACCGGACTGACTGTGGTAGAGGTTAACGTACATATTCACGACGTCATTTTTAAGACGGCCGAGAGAAGTGAAGAGACGGAACTGAACCATAGGGTGAAATAATGATCAAGTTAAGAACCCCCGACGATCACCGTCAGGGGTTTACTATAATTTAAGGAGGCTCCATCCGTCGTGCCCAAAATTTTGGACAGACTTTTGCTGTTTATTTACAGCTTAAGTATCGGAATACTATCTGTAATCGCCATCCTCCTGGTGACGAATGCCGTCCCCGTTGATTTGAAGCAATATGATGGGAACGCTTGGATCATTGCCGCCGTCAGCGTAGCGGCTGTGCTGTTTCTGCTCAGCATTCGCTTCTTTTACATTTCAATCAAACGTGATCGCGGCTCGCTCCCATCCATTGATCAGCGAACGGAATATGGGGATATTCAAATATCGGTGGAGACGATTGAGAATTTATCCTACAAAGCGGCTTCACGGGTACGGGGCATTCGCGATGTGAAGACACGTATCCGTATTACGGACTCCGGTCTGGAGATTATGGTTCGCGCATTGGTGGACGGAGAGACTTCCATTCCAGAGCTTACGGAGGAAGTGCAGAAGCAGGTACATGATCATGTAGAGGAAATTACCGGTATTCCCGTTTCTTATGTTTCAGTGTATATTGCTAACCTTGTGCAATCTCCTGTTATCAAAAGCCGGGTTGAATAGGGGTGAAGATCCCGATGAATTGGAAGCAATTATGGGAGGATTACAAGGGACGCTTGCTGGGAACGGCAGCAGCGATATTATTCATTCCCATTTATCTGTTTTTCGGATTTTGGAACATGTTATTTTGTGCGCTTCTCCTTTATGTCGGTTATACGATCGGCAAATATAAGGATCTTGACCAAGGCCCGCTCATCCCATGGAGAGAGCTGATGGACTGGTTGAATGCGCGCTGGCGCCCTTTTAAATGATTCCTGTGATATGCTGTCCTCCGGAAAAAGAGCTGCATTTTATCCTGCCCATTTTTGTGGAGAGAGCATGTCACGGGTTTTTTTTGTTTGAAATTCGGTGAAAAACACATTGCGATCGGAAAAAACGCATGAATATCAGCCGAGTGTAATAGAATTTAAGCATTTTGGTTCATCATTTAGGGTAGAAAGTATAACACGCTGTTCTGATGGAGGTTAAGGAGGAAGCACATGAAACGGAGACTAGCACGAGAAATCGCGATTCAAAGCTTGTACCACATGGAAATGAACGAGGTTGACGCGGAGGAAGCCGTGTCGATGCTCATAGCAGAGGCTGCTGGCGAGAATGAAAGCGAAGTTGAATTGTCCGATGTCAACAAGACGACAACCTTCGTCTTGGAGCTCGTAGGTGGAACATGGGAGCATAAGGCCGCTATTGATGAAATGCTCGCTGGCTATTTGAAGAACTGGCAGGTTAGCCGCTTGTCCAAGGTAGACAGGCAGGTATTGAGATTAGCGGTATACGAAATGGTATTCCGCAGTGACGTGCCAGGCAAAGTAGCTGTGAACGAAGCGATCGAGCTGGCGAAGCATTTCGGCGTAGAGGAGTCCGGCAAATTCGTCAATGGCGTGCTCGGTAAGATGATTCATGATTTGGAGACATTGAAAAATAAAAATAATATGTAATCGAAGAGAAGGGGAGAAGTCTATGTCAGCACCAATCATTAACGGAAAACAGGTATCTGAGGAAATTAGAGCCAATCTTCGCCAAGAGGTGGAACAGCTTGCCGGTAAGGGCTTTACGCCGGGGCTGGCTGTCGTACTGGTGGGAGAAGATCCGGCATCCCAGGTCTATGTACGTAACAAGGAGAAGGCCTGCCACGATCTTGGGTACTACTCCGAGGTTCACCGTCTATCTGCTTCCACCACGCAAGAAGAGCTGCTTGCGCTCGTGGACAAGCTGAATCGCCAAAGCAATATTCACGGCATTCTCGTTCAGCTTCCGCTGCCGGGTCATATCGAGGAGAAAGCAGTCATCGATGCGATCGCAGTGGAGAAAGACGTGGACGGCTTCCACCCGGTCAACGTTGGCAACCTGGTCATCGGCGATGATAGTTTGCTTCCGTGCACGCCTGCAGGCGTAATCGAACTCATCAAGCGTACCGGAATTGAAATGTCCGGAAAGCATGCCGTCGTCATCGGTCGCAGCAATATCGTCGGCAAGCCGGTGTCCCTGCTGCTGCAGCGCGAGAATGCAACGGTTACGATGTGCCATTCCCGCACGGCGAACATGAAGGAGCTGACGAAGCAAGCCGATATCCTCGTTGTGGCGATCGGCCGGGCTAACTTTGTGGATGCTTCCTATGTGAAGCCGGGAGCGGTCGTGATTGACGTAGGGATGAACCGCCTTGATAACGGTAAATTGGCGGGAGACGTTGATTTCGAGAGCGTGAAGGAAGTATCCGGCCCGATTACACCGGTTCCTGGCGGCGTTGGCCCGATGACGATTACGATGCTGATGCAGAATACGCTAATTGCAGCTAAGCGGCTTGAAGGGCTTGCCTGAGCTGAAATGATAAAAGGGGGAAGGTGAAGACCCCATGGAGCAAAAAATTTATTCGATCAAAGAATTGAATCGCTATATCCGCATGAAGATGGAGTCCGACAAGCTCCTCTCGGAGGTATGGATTCGCGGGGAAATATCCAACTTCACGCATCATTCCAGCGGACATATGTATTTTACGCTAAAAGATAAGGACAGCCGGATTAAGAGCATCATGTTCGCTTCGCATAATCAGCGGCTGCCCTTTATCCCGCGGGAGGGAACCCGTGTTATTGCACGGGGCAATGTGTCGGTCTATGAGCGGGACGGGCAATACCAGTTCTATGCGACGCAGATGCAGCCCGACGGGATCGGCAGCCTGTATTTGGCCTTCGAGCAGCTGAAGCAGAAGCTGGAGGCCGAAGGACTGTTCGCGCCGCAGCGGAAGCGACCCTTGCCTGCGTTTCCGCGCGTAATCGGCGTCATTACGTCCCCGACCGGAGCAGCCGTTCGGGACATTCTGACGACGCTCGAACGCCGCTATCCGCAGGCTAGGATCGTCCTGCACCCTGTGCTGGTGCAGGGCAAAGGCGCAGCGCCGTCCATCGTCAAGGCCATCCGGACGATGAACGCGCTCGGCGAGGCCGACGTGCTGATCGTCGGGCGGGGCGGCGGTTCACTCGAGGAGCTGTGGGCGTTCAACGAAGAGGCGGTCGCGCGCAGCATCTACGACTCGGCGATTCCTGTCATCTCGGCCGTAGGCCACGAGACGGATTTTACGATCGCCGATTTCGTCGCTGACCTGCGGGCCGCCACGCCCACTGCTGCCGCCGAGCTCGCCGTGCCGCACGCCGCCGAGCTG
>NZ_LT732548.1:2411465-2630517 GCF_900155685.1 Paenibacillus bouchesdurhonensis
CCGCATGCGGGCGCAGGCCGAGCTGACGGGCGCGGCGCATGCCCGCCTGCACCAGCGGCTGCTGCGGTATCACCCGCAGGATACGCTGGCGCAGACCAAGCGGCGCCATGTAGATGCGGAGCGACTGCTGCGCACCGCGATGAACAGCATATTGAAGGAAAAAAGCCAAAAGCTGGCTTATAGCATCAGGCAGTTGGATGCACTTAGCCCATTGAAGGTAATGGCTAGAGGATATAGTCTTGTGTATGACGAGAAAGGACAGCGCTTGGTGAAGTCGCTGAATGATGTAGAGCCTGGAGATTTGGTTAGGGTCAAGCTGACCGATGGTGAGCTGGATTGCCAAGTATGGGGCATGAGGGGGGAAGGTGACGATCATGGAGACTGAGAAGCAAACTCAAAAGGAATTACAGGGGCAGCCAGAGCAGGATTACAGCTTCGAGCAAGCAATGAATGAGCTGGAGGATATCGTATCCCAATTGGAGCATGGAGACGTTCCGCTGGAGAAGGCAATCGATCTTTTTCAAAAAGGAATGCAATTATCGCAATTATGCGGCCATAAATTATCGCAGGTCGAACGAAAAATTGAAATGATCATGGAGGCCGACGGGGAAATCGTGAAGAAGCCCTTTGATCCACTGATCGAAGAGAGCGGTGATTCAGTTGGATAAGTTTGTTATCACCCCATATATTGATGAAATATCAGCTCTAGTAACATCTTCTTTAAAGCAGGCCGTTCCGGCAGCCTGGGATGTGCCTGCTCATCTAAAAGAAGCGATGAGCTACTCTCTAATGGCGGGCGGCAAACGCCTTCGTCCACTGCTAGTTATTGCTGCCGCAGAGGCGCTTCAGGGCAGCCGCGAGGCGGCGCTGCCCGTCGCCTGCGCCGTTGAGATGGTACATACGTATTCCCTGATTCATGATGACCTTCCGGCCATGGATGATGATGATTTTCGTCGCGGCAAGCCGACGAATCATAAGGTGTTTGGGGAGGCCATGGCCATATTGGCGGGTGACGCGCTGTTGACCCATGCTTTTTACAGTGTCGTTCAGGCCAGTAAACATCATGGGGTTCCCGCTGAAGCCTCTTTGGCCATTGTAGAGGATTTGGCGCGCTTTGCCGGGCCTTCCGGCATGGTTGGCGGACAGGTTGCCGATATGGAAGGGGAGCAGGGGCTGACCGACATTGACGAGCTTCGTTACATCCACGAGCATAAAACGGGGGATTTGATCGTATTCTGCCTTATGGCTGGGGGACGGATCGCTGCCGCTACTGCAGAGCAGCTTCAAGCTTTGGAGACCTTTGGCAGATCGATTGGACTTGCTTTTCAAATCCAGGATGACATTCTTGACCTCGTTGGCGACGAGAGCAAATTAGGTAAAAAAACGCAAAGCGATGTCAAGCAGCAGAAGGTCACTTATCCTTATTTTATCGGTTTGGAGGCATCGCGTGCTGAAGTAGACCGTTTGACCACGCTCGCTCGGGAAGCGGTTTCAAATGGAGTTATTCCTCATCCTGAACGTCTGATTGGCATCGCCGATTATTTAATGAACCGAGATCGTTAGACATCGATCTGTAGAGCTAAAGAAACCTGGATAACTTCGACAAAAGTTATTCATATGTTATAATTAGTGTCATTATATTAGCAACATGAGAAATCCAATGAAGGAAGCGGGGAATTCGCTTTGCTGCTCTCTCAAATTCATGAACCCAACGATCTGAAACAGTATTCAATCGAACTATTGACGCCACTAGCTGCCGAGATTCGCCAGTTTCTAATAGAGAAGCTGTCTGTGACGGGAGGACATCTTGCGTCCAATTTGGGTGTTGTGGAGCTTACAATCGCGCTGCATTACTGCTATAACAGTCCCAAGGACAAGTTTATATTCGATGTGGGTCATCAGGCATATGTCCATAAAATCCTAACCGGACGCAGGGATCGCTTTGATACATTGCGTAAGCATAACGGCTTGTGCGGATTTGTTAAACGCTGTGAAAGCGAGCACGACGTATGGGAAGCCGGGCACAGCAGCACGTCTCTTTCGGCAGCTATGGGTATGGCGCTAGCTAGGGATCTGAAAGGCGAAGACAACAAAGTCGTTGCCATTATTGGCGATGGCGCTCTGACAGGCGGCATGGCCTTTGAAGCGTTGAATCACATCGGTCATGAACAGAAGGACTTAATGGTTATTCTGAATGACAATGAAATGTCGATTGCGCCTAATGTTGGGGCGATGCACAATTACTTGACGAAGATCAGATCGGATAAAAATTATTTGCGCGCCAAAGATGAAGTAGAGCAATTGCTCAAGAAAATTCCAGCGATCGGCGGCAAGCTCGCCAAAACGGCGGAGCGGCTGAAGGATAGCTTGAAATATATGATGGTATCCGGTGTTCTTTTTGAAGAACTCGGCTTTACGTATCTTGGCCCTGTTGACGGTCATGACCTGGCGGGACTAATCGAAGCCTTTACCCAAGCCAATAATGTGAGCGGCCCGGTGCTGGTTCATGTGTTGACGACGAAGGGGAAAGGCTATACGCCTGCGGAAGAGGATTCCCACAAATGGCATGGGATTACGCCGTATAAGATCGAATCGGGACAGGTGCTTAAGGCAGTGGGCAATCCGATGTACACGGAAGTGTTCGGCAAGACTTTAATTGAACTAGCGGAGAAGGATCAGCGAATCGTAGCGGTTACGCCAGCGATGCCGGGAGGCTCCGGGCTGGTCAAGTTTGCGGAACGATTTCCGGATCGGATGATCGACGTAGGTATTGCCGAGCAGCATGCGGCCACGATGTGCGCCGCGCTGGCGATGGAGGGGATGAAGCCGGTTTTTGCGGTGTATTCCACGTTTATGCAGCGGGCATACGATCAAATCGTGCATGATATTTGCCGCCATAACGCCAACGTTATGTTCGCCATCGACCGGGCAGGCTTTGTCGGTGCCGACGGAGAGACGCATCAAGGGGTATATGACATCGCGTTTATGCGCCACATTCCGAACATCGTGCTGATGATGCCGAAGGATGAGAATGAACTGCGCCATATGATGAAAACGGCGCTAGAATACAATGATGGGCCGATCGCATATCGTTACCCGAGAGTCAATGTTCCTGGAGTTCCACTCGATGAAGAGCTTGTCTCGATCCCGATTGGAACGTGGGAGAAGGTTCGAGAAGGGGAGCAAGTGGCGATAATCGCCGCGGGTCCGATGGTGCAGGTTGCGGAAGAAGCAGCCGAGGCTTTGAAGAGGGAAGGCGCCAATGTAGCTGTGGTGAACGCGCGCTTTCTTAAGCCGTTGGATAATAATATGTTAATGAGCCTGGCGGCGTCCGGAACGAAGCTGATCGTGCTTGAAGAGGCATGTCAGGCCGGCAGCTTGGGCAGCGCAGTGCTGGAATTCTATGCTGAGCAGGGACTAACCGGCGTAGATGTAACCCTAATGGGTATTCCCGATCGCTTCATCGAGCATGGCAGCATTAAAGAGCAGCTTGAAGAGGTTGGATTGACGGCCGAAGCTGTTGTGAAGCAAATCCATCAGTACCGTGCAGAACATCAATTTACTTTTGGCAAAAAAGTTAAACCATCATAACAAGACAAAGTCAGGAGAATGTTATGGCTGTTTCCAAAGAACGCATCGATGTCTTGTTGGTCGAGCAAGGTTATTTTGATAGTAGAGAAAAGGCCAAGACCGCAATTATGGCTGGACTCGTATTCGGAAATCAGGAGCGGATCGAGAAGGCTGGAACTAAAATACCGAGAGACACGAAGCTGACGGTCAAGGGGGCTGTTCATCCTTATGTAAGCCGTGGCGGATTGAAGCTGGAAAAAGCCTTGGAGCATTTCCAGATCGACATGAAGGAAAGAGTTATGCTTGATATCGGCTCGTCAACCGGCGGTTTTACGGATTGCGCTCTACAGCATGGCGCCAGCTACGTATATGCGATCGATGTTGGATATAACCAGCTGGATTGGTCGCTGCGAAACGATGAACGCGTCAATGTCAAGGAGAGAACCAATTTCAGGTACATGACCCCGGAAGACTTGGATGGGCCGCCTCCTAACTTTGCCAGCATCGACGTTTCATTCATCTCACTGCGAATTATTTTACCGCCGCTCCTTAGCCTGCTGAATAAGCCAGCGGATATCGTTGCTTTGATCAAACCGCAATTTGAAGCAGGACGTGAGAAAGTCGGGAAATCTGGCGTAGTACGCGAGGCAAAGGTACATCAAGAGGTGCTGGAGACCGTGCTTGGTTTCGCGACAGAATTAGGGTACACTTTGCAAGGATTAACCTTCTCTCCGATTACAGGCGGTGAAGGCAATATCGAATTTTTGGCCCATTTAAGACTTCTGCTACCTGGAGGAATGGAACAGCCCGCAGACACAGAAGTATTACAGCATATCCGCGAAACCTCGTTGCGAGTCGTGCAGGAAGCGAAGGATACATTTACGACGAAAAGCCCATCCTATTGATGGGTTTTTCTGTTTCTTTTTAATATATACATTTATTCATTAGGATGTTGCATACAGAACATCTGTTCGTTTATAATGGTTTTATACGAATAAATATGAAGCAATACTTAACAATATCCACTTTGGGACAGGAGGTTGTTCGCAAAACGTCGAATAAATCATCTGAGGTGATTTCGATGAGTGAATATACCGATGGTCTTCTCATGGTGGTCATTACGGGAATTGCGCTGCTTCTGCTGTATCGCGGATTTAGGATGTGGCTGCGCAAACCATTCACGCTGGGCTCAGGGATTGGCTTTGAGTTTAACGAGAACATCCAGGAGCATCCAGCCGTTGATTTGCTGGAGTCGGCGGGCTATGAGATTGTAAGCGACAAGCTGAAAGTTCCTCTGGCATTTCGGGTGGAAGCTCAAATACTGCACAGCCGGCTATATATCGATTATGTTGTGAAGAAGCACGGTGAATACTATATAGTGAGGAGAACCAGGGAGCGTCAGCCTGTGGAGTGGACGGGCGCTGGACTCCGGAGGGATATTCTGCCCTACCTGCTTCTATATCCTGATTGTGCTGGGGTGCTCTACATCGATGCTGAGCTGGGACAAATCAAAGAAATCACCTTAAGTACGGATTTGGATGATGCCGAGCAGGCGTCACATATTACAGATATATGGAGGACAAGATGAAGGGTCAACGGCATATTAAAATTAGGGAAATTATTTCCGGTCATGAAATTGAAACACAGGATGAGCTCGTCGAAGCGCTACGGCAGGCGGGATTTCAGGTGACGCAGGCCACGGTATCTCGCGATATCAAGGAGCTTATGCTCATAAAGGTGCCTACCGATGATGGGAAATATAAATATTCGATGCCAACGGCACAGCGCTACAATCCGGTGCAGAAGCTGCAGCGGGCGCTTGTAGACAGCTTTGTACATATCGACCATACCGGCAATTTGGTTGTCATGAAATGCTTGCCGGGGACAGCGAATTCGGTAGCGGTTCTACTTGATAATATGGAATGGCCTGATTTGCTCGGTACGATTTGCGGAGATGACACGATTTTGCTGATTTGCCGAAATGAACAGTACAGCCATTACGTTATCGATCAAATTATGGCTTTTATTTCGTAATATGCTTATTTATCATTTGTTTTAGTTGTATTTGCAACCATTGGCGAAGGGAGTGCCGTTAACTTGCTGGTTCATTTATCCATTCGGAACTTGGCCGTTGTTGAAGCGGTTGATGTCACGTTTGACCGGGGCTTTCACGTGCTAACCGGTGAGACTGGGGCAGGTAAATCGATTATTATTGATGCACTAGGGCTCTTATCCGGAGGCAGAGGCTCGTCCGATTTGATCCGTTATGGCTGCGACAAGGCAGAGATGGAAGCCGCATTTGATTTGAAGGAACACCATCCGGTTTGGGCTATTTTGGCCAAGCTTGGCATAAGCGCAGATTCTGGAGAAGCGTTGATTATCCGTCGCGAGATTAGCGCTCAAGGCAAGAGCTCGGCTCGAATTAACGGTCATTTGGTCAACTTGTCCATGCTTCGCGAGGTGGGGGAGAGCTTGATTAATTTACACGGTCAGCATGAACATCAGACCCTTTTGCACCCAGAGCGGCATTTAAAACTGCTTGATGCCTTTGGTTCTGACGACATCGCGGATGCAAAGGCTAAGTACCAGGAGGCTTATTCTGCATTTCAGCGAGTTGATAGAGAATGGAGAGAACTGCAAAGTACGAGTCAGCAGGCACTGCAAATGCTAGATTTATATCGTTTTCAGCTGGAGGAAATCGCGGCCGCTGGGCTGAGACCCGGCGAGGATGAATTACTTTCCGAAGAAAAGGTCAAGCTATCCTATAGCGAGAAAATGATGGATTCGGTGTCCGGGGCTTATGATCTACTCTATGGCCCCCAAGGGCTGGAAGCCATTGCCAAGGCGGTATCCCGGTTAGAGGACGTTACGAGCTATGACACGAAGGGAATTGCGCCGTTGTTAGAGCAGCTGCAATCAGCTTATTACCTGCTTGAGGATGTTTCGTTTGGACTGCGGGATTACCGTGACAACATTGAGTTTAATCCGTCTCGCCTAGAGGAGGTTGAGAACCGCTTAGACCTAATCTCTTCGCTGCGGCGTAAATACGGAGACGATGTCAAAGGTATTCTTCAATATTATGAGCAGATTTCCCGCGATACGGACATTCTAGAGAATAAGGACGAACGATTGGAGAAGCTGACTGTGCAGCGGGAAGAGTTGCTCCAGATTGCGCTTAAGGATGCGGCTGTGCTTAGTGCTGTACGTAGGCAGAAGGCTGCCGAGCTTGCGCAGCAAATCGAAGGGGAGCTTAAGGATTTGCAAATGGGCAGGACAAAGATTGAAGTCAAGCTGGAAGTAACCATCGATCCGCAAGGTGTTGCATGGGAAGGCAGCTTGGTACGGCTTAGCAAACAGGGGATGGACAGCGCCGAATTTCTAATATCACCAAATCCAGGGGAGCCGCTTCGTTCTTTGAGCAAAATTGCCTCTGGCGGGGAATTATCCCGGATCATGCTCGCATTAAAGAGCATATTTGCCCGTCATGACGAGGTTCCTGTGTTAATTTTTGATGAGGTCGATACGGGAGTTAGCGGTCGAGCGGCCCAATCCATTGCAGAGAAGCTGTATCGTTTGTCCGGTATGTGCCAAGTGTTCTCCATTACCCACCTGCCCCAGGTCGCTTGCATGGCGGATCAGCAATACTTGATTGAGAAAATCGTGGCAGAAGGCCGCACGATGACGAGAGTAGAGCATTTGGAGGAGGACGGGCGAATTAATGAGCTCGCACGTATGCTTGGGGGCGTGGAAATTACCGACCGTACTCGACATCATGCTCAGGAAATGCTTAAATTGGCCGAGGCGCAAAAGGGTGCGATTTAACGAGCGGAACAATGATTGACAGTAATAAAAGACCACACCCGGGGTATCTTATAGGTACGCAATTGGCGACCACCTTTTCGTCAAGCGAAAGAAGCTAAGGGAGCGTGACAGCCATTGAACCCCAACCTCAGGAGTAGATTTCTCGGTCTTTTACTAGCCTTCTTCTTTTGTTTTCTTGGCACGTCTGCCGTTGAAGGTCATTCGCCGATGCTGCCGGATGAACTGCGCATGTTTCAAGGCCAGGGTGCACAAATCGATTTGGCCATACCGGTACAGGCAGAGGTTAGTGTTGATCGACCGGATGTCGTGATGCTGAACAATCAACCTAACCCCTCAATGAAGGTATCCCTCGGCTCTCCGCTTAAGCTGTCCTCGCTTAGCAGCGGTGAGGCCAAGCTCCGCATGAAGCTTTTTGGACAAATTCCTCTGAAGACAGTTAAAGTAAATGTAATACCCGATTTAAAGGTTATACCTGGGGGACAAACGATCGGCGTAAAAGTGAAATCCGATGGCATTCTTGTTGTGGGGCATCATCTTGTTAATACGGAGAAGGCCAAAATGTCGCCGGGTGAGGCGGCCGGAATTCAACCAGGTGATTTAATTACTCATTTGAACGGTTCTCATCTCAAGGATGTTCATGAGGTGGCATCTTTGGTTGAGCGGGCAGGCAAGAATAACCAACCGCTCAATGTCATTTACAAACGAAATAATCAAAGGTTTTCCACAACCCTAACCCCGGCCTTTGACAGGCAGGACAAGGCTTGGAGACTCGGGTTATACATTCGCGATTCGGCGGCTGGAGTCGGTACTTTAACTTTCTATGCACCTAATCAAGGAGTATATGGAGCACTTGGGCATGTCATTACGGATATGAATACACAGACGCCGATTGCTGTCGGCAGCGGACAGATACTGCAGTCCAGTGTAACGTCCATTTCCAAAAGTGAGAGCGGAGAACCTGGAGAGAAACGGGCCCATTTTGTCAAAGAAGGCAAAACGCTTGGCACGATTGAGCGCAATACGCATTTCGGCATTTTTGGCAAGATGACGGAAAATCCAGACCATAGCGTATATAAGACACCGATTCCTGTTGCTTTTTCCGAAGAGGTTAAAGAGGGCCCCGCAGAAATCTTAACCGTTGTTGAGGGCCAGCAAGTGGAACGATTCAAAGTGGAAATCGCGCATGTGTCCAAGCAAAGCGCACCACAGACTAAAGGCCTAGTCATCCGCATTACCGATCCAAGGCTGGTGGAGAAAACAGGCGGGATCGTACAAGGGATGAGCGGCAGTCCCATCATTCAAAACGGTAAATTGATCGGAGCCGTGACCCATGTATTTGTTAATGACCCGAGATCAGGCTATGGCTGCTTTATTGAATGGATGCTGCAGGATGCAGGCATCTTGAAGAGGGACAACGCATCAACCAATCTTAAGGCGAGCTAGCGCCTTAAGATTGGTTTTTTATTTTGTGGTTTGCTTAGTTGAAGTACTGTATTATTAGATTTATGAAATTTTTTAATAATGGGGATGTGATTGAATTAATTGTTTTTTTTCTGGATACTTGCTTCATCAGGGTTTTGACTATATGCTTGTTGAGGAATGGAGGATTATTGGCGAAGGAAAATTAACAGAATGTATGTACTGTGGAGTATCAGGCACTCGATTACGACATGGTACGTCAATGCTTGTCGAATAGAAACGAATTACATCACTATTTGTAAGTAACAATCAATTATATATCAAATTATAAAAAAAATAAATAAAAATAATTTTCGACAGAAGGAATTTACTTTTGAGTGTCGAATCCTAGGAATTTACTTTTGAGTGTCGAATCCTTATTCTGGAAGAATGATTAAGGAAACTCATAACATAAGGAGGAAGTCGTCGGTGCAAAAAATTGAAGTGTTGTTGGCGGATGATAATCGGGAATTCACGAATTTGCTTGCAGAGTACATTTCTGAGCAGGATGATATGGTTGTTTCAGGTATTGCCTATAACGGCGAGGAAGTTTTGGAGATGATTGAACATGCTTCTAAAGTTCCGGATGTTCTAATCCTGGATATCATTATGCCGCACTTGGATGGATTGGGTGTGCTGGAACGTTTACGCGATATAAATGTATCTCCGCAGCCAAAGATCATAATGCTGACTGCTTTCGGACAAGAGAATATTACGCAGCGTGCGGTTCAGCTTGGGGCATCGTATTATATTCTGAAGCCTTTCGATATGGAAGTGCTCGCTAATCGAATTCGTCAGCTGGTGGGAGTCCAGAGCCTTTCCTCCAGCAGTTCACCATCCTCATCCTTTACGAGGTCGAATGTAGTACCGCTTGGCAAAGGCAAGAATCTGGATGCAAACATTACTTCCATCATCCATGAAATCGGTGTTCCTGCCCATATCAAGGGATACCAGTACTTGCGGGAAGCTATCACGATGGTATACAACAATATTGAAATTTTAGGAGCGATCACCAAAACATTGTATCCTGCGATCGCTGAAAAATTTAAGACGACTCCATCCCGCGTTGAACGGGCGATTCGCCATGCCATTGAGGTAGCTTGGACACGCGGCAATATCGACAGCATAAGTCATTTGTTTGGTTACACGATCAATATTAGTAAATCAAAGCCAACGAATAGCGAATTTATTGCCATGGTGGCCGACAAGCTGAGAATTGAGCACAAGGTAAGCTGAAAGCAATAGTATCAAGGGTTTTCGGGTTTGTATAAGCCAACCAATTATCACATCTGGGAATGGAATTGACGATGAAAAGGCGACTAATATCTATACATCATAACGATAAAATCACTGCTTTATTGGCTGATAAAAAAGCTGATAAAGGAGTGATTTTTTTTGTGACTGGACTTGAATTTGAACTGGATAATTTTATGCTGTACTGCACTTCAAGGAACTTGTCCAAAAAAACATTAGCAAGTTATGAGCAAGCATTAAAATTATTTTGTAATTATTTGCAGGAACATTTTAATATTGTGGATGCTAATAATGTGCAGTCAGGACATATTAGGCAGTACATCAAGTATTTGCAGGATAGGGGTAAGTATACGGTTGTTAGCAGGGAGCAATCTAAGCAGAGTAACTTTCCGAATAATCGAACAGATCACGGGAAACAGGTAAGCATGATTACGATTGCTAATTATGTCCGTAATATAAAGGTCTTTTTCAATTGGCTGCATGACGAGCGGGGTATTACCAATAACCCAGTAGCCAAAGTTGCAATCCCAAAAATTGAACGCAAAATGAAGACGCTACTTACACCGGAGCAATTAAAAAAGGTGCTTGCTCAGTTTGAAACAACTACGTTTACAGGATATCGCAATTGGATGATAACCCGCTTACTGCTTGATACAGGTTGCAGGATAAGTGAATGTTTATCAATTCAGCCAGAGCATATTGACTTTAATCATAAAAGTATTTTGATCGTCAATCCAAAAAATAAGCAAGAGCGATATGTGTATTTTTCATTTAAATTAAGCGGAGAACTAAAGAGTTGGCTAAAATATCATGATCGTTACTCTAATAGTCTGTATCTATTTCCAACGATAAGAGGAACGCAATTAGATATCAGAGGATACGAAAGGGCGCTAAAGCAAGCTGGGGCTAATGTAGGCGTTCAAATACATCCTCACCAGCTTCGTAACAACTTTGCCAAATATTACATTTTGAATGGTGGCGATTGGTTTAGCCTTTGCAGGATTTTAGGGCATTCAAGCGTGGAAGTCACGCAAAAATCTTACGCGGATTTTAGCGATTTAGAAGTCGGGAAGAAGTATCAGCAGCACAGTCCACTGTCCACGATGGACATATAGGTGGTGGCAATTATGGACACTCTGCAAGCCCTCAGGGCAATCGCTAGGAAGCAATCAGAGCTGATAAAGGAGCACCAGAGTAATAATACATCCCCAAGCCGCAAGAAGGCTCTAATGTACGAATGGGAGCGTCTGAGGATGCAGCGGGAATCATTAGCAAGGGAGGCTGGAAAAAATGGTAGTTGAACTATACGATAATGCTTTGTCACTCAATCGCTTAATGTGGGTTATGTCCAACGAAGATTTTGATAAGATGATCGTAATATCCAAACTGCATATATCACTTGTGAGCGAACATATTAATTCAAATACAACACCAGAGAGAAAAAGGGAAATCATCCGAGAAATAGAATTATTAAGGGATGCACGAGATCAATTATTTATCAAATATTTAAATCAATCAAAAGGAGAGATTGAAAAATGAAAAAATTTTTCGAGAGCCAAATGGAAGAAGTCGGAACAGATTCACTCGAGTATACTTTACTCAAGCAATATGCCAAAACGCCGGAAGATGTGAGCCGCTTTTGCAAAATTGCGAATCGAATTACTAGCGCGGATCGGCAACCGCTTATGTCGGCGATATTATATTATATCGAAGATAAAGTATTAGATACTCTAACGACTAACCAATTGGATATTATTTTCTCGTTAGCGTTTGAATCCAAACAGGGGTTATTGGAACTTATCCGCTTAGATGGGATTAATAGCTTTGACACTTATCAGTTTGTCGATGAGTGCTATACGGATGAGATAACGAAGCAGTTCGGGCAGGTATTTAGCGGTGATTTTGATCTGCTAGACTATGAGTTATTTGAGTTCTTTGAATATCTGAATCCAGCAGATGCCTGCTAAAAGTTTAGACGAAAAAAGCAGGGGCGATAATACCCCTGCTTTAACTATTATGTTGACTTCACAACTTGTCCATATGTAAAATTAAAAATAGGAGTGCATTCACCTAATTTATATTAGGTAGTTACTCCGATAGTTTTTTATGCTCTTTTTTGGAGGTGTTGCCTATATTATTACTGCCTATATAACGTATATAGGGACTAATCACTATGAAGTAGTATAAGTCATGTTTATTTAGGTGTCAAGTTTTTTTGAATATTATGAGGAGAGATATATTGCAAGTAAAAAAATTATTAAAAGAGTGGGTATCTGCCTTCAAGGATGCGAACGATGAAGGCAGACAGCAGGTAATCAGTCAACTATTGGAGGTAAACCAAAAGACTGGGGAGATAACCTTTAAAGATGGTCAGTTATTATCAATATACCTTGATGTGTCCCGCAGGTTCTTTTGGTTGCTGGGTGAAGACCTAAATAGCGAGTTCATTTTAGTTGTGCTTGAAGCGTTGGATGCAATTAAACTACATAATCATAAGACTGATACACAATACACGAATGGTCAAATTATAGAGTACTTTAAGCGCTACATAAATAACAAATTTATCGATCTAACGAGGACATGGGACCTACATTACCAAATGGAAGGGTTAGAGTCTGAGCAGGATAAATCCTACGAAGAACATAACGCTATTGATAATGACACTCCTATACGATTGTTTATAGATGACGTGGACATCCAAACTAAGTTACATAGCGATCCCAATCAATTTACAACTATACAATATCCTAGCTAATGATGCGTCTGTATTGCCCGATAGCGCGTCTATGAGGGACATAGCCAATGTACTAGACATAGGCAAATCAAGCGTACACAGGCGAAAACAGAAGCTAGAAACGACATTACGACATGAGTTTGATAACTGGCACGATCGCCGAGGTAAGCACTTAGTAAGTAGTAATCTTACATATATAATTGAGGATTTTCTTTCTTCAGGTAAATATGAGTTTGATAGCATATTTGAGTTTATATCCAGTAATTACACACTAAAAAAAGAAGAGTACGAAGAGGTTGACGACCAGGAAGCGTTGTGGGAGAGGCTAACGCTCAACAAGCCTGATTATAGATATACTATGATCAATCTATTAGAGGATTGTATGGATGATAGAGACATGTTTATTACACTATGGCGTTGCCTTAAGTACAACAATACCGATTGGCTCAGCATGGAGGATAAGCAAAAGATAGCTAAATGCGTGCTAATTTCATTGAGAAAATACATAAATAATAAATATAACATATAAACGGGACAGATGCAAGTATATAGTTTGTAGGTGTATAATTTTACTCATTTATAATTACCTTCTTACTTGTCCCTGTCAGCCTTGATGGGGACGCTACTTTTTACAATTCTATTTAAATTATTAAATGAAAGGAAGATTAATGTGTCAGTTACTACTTACACACAAGAGCAAGTACAAGAGCAAGTTAATCAGGCGATTACTGAAGCTAAACAGGCTTGGGAAAAAGATATTTTAAATCCTGTAATCACGGAAAGGGATAATTTGATGCAGTATAAACCTGTAGAGCTATCCGAGGAGCAAAAACAAATCAAGCAATTGAAAGCTGATCTAATGCAGGCGAAAGCCGTTGCTGCTCTTCGGGATGCTGATTTGGACGATTTTGTTGATTTTTTGAATGTAGAAAATGAGGAAGAGTTGCAAGTTAAGATTGATAAACTTTCAAAAGTTATCAATGATCGCAAGCTCAATAATAGATACATCCCGAGTGAGCATAGACAGACGGGTGCTTATAGTAATGCACAGTCCAAAGGGGACACAGTAGGTATGATACAAGCCAAGTTCCAAAAATTATTCAATCAACAATAATAAAAAAGGATGATATTTAATGTTTAAATCAAGCAATTTTATGCGAGATGAATCCATCTCCCTGAGCGAAGAAATCACGAAATTAGGAGTGAAACAAGCTCCTCTTACATCACTGTTAATGAGTCTTGGTAAGACGGGTAAAATCAATGCACCAGTGCATACATGGCGAGAGGTTACCCTTGATAATACTGATGATATCGGAGCGATTGAAGGTAACAAGGATATCCAATTTTATCAATCTCAGCGTGCTCAACTCAACAATGTAGCGGAGATCTTCCAAAAAGGAGTTTCGATCAGCGGCACAGCAGAAGCCATGTCAGGCAATGGTATTGGTAATCAATTCGCACAGGAGACAGATAACCGCCTTCTCGAATTAAAGATTAACCTAGAGCGCAAGCTGGTGTCAGGCGCAAAAGATGACGGTTCAGCTTCTCCTTATATCCGTAGGCTGCAAGGTGTTGAGAACTGGGTAGATAGTGCAAATATCACCACGGCGGCAACACCAGCAACTGTATCTGAGGATGATATTATTGCTACGTTGCAAAAGCTTTGGGGTAATAGCGGATCGGGTGCTTATTATGCTTTGGTTAATGCACCAATCAAAAATCAATTAGATAAGCTATATAAAGATGCCTACCACTATGTAGCTCAAACAAATTCTTTCGGTTTGACGGTGAATCGTATCCAGACCTCATACGGAACAATTGACGTGTTGTTGTCGCCATTTGCGGATGCCAATAAGATGACAATCTTTGACCCTAACGACTTAAAAATTGAATTCCTGCGTCAACCGCAATTCCAGCCGCTTGGAAAGCAAGGTGACGCTACAGAGGGCTTTGTAGTTGCAGAGGCTACACTATATGTAGCAAGCGGCAAAAAGCTTGCACAGTTGGATATTTCTTAATACATAAACATAACAATGCAGGGGAATCCCTCCCCTGCGATTTATTATACATTACTATTTAAATACTTTAATCCTAAGGAGGTTACAGGTTGCACAAAATCAACGAAAGAGAGTCATATACAGCTGTGCGGCGACGTAAAAAAATTACGCTGCGGGAAATTGCTGAATATATCGGGTGTAGTGTGAGCCTGATCTCGCAATACGAGAACGGGTCTAACAGGATACTGCCCGACAAAGTGCGTAAATACAAGCGATACATAGAGGACTACAAAAATTGAATTATGAAGAATTATTAGTTCATTTTGGGCTGGAAACGGCAGGACGTATAAAATATAGCTTTCCCATATACATGACGAATCAAGCAGTGCGACAATATCATAACGATATAGCTGACTTTGTATCAATGCCGTTGCACCATAAAATCAAAGATGCGGTAAGTTCTTTCTTCCCCAATGTAAGGATTGGGTATCACGCCACATCTAACAATAATCTCCCAAGCATCATTAAGGACATGGAGATTGCTTCAAAAAATGGAGTTTATTTTAGTGATTTTCCTATTTATTTTGCTTTCCAAATGTTTCAACAGGGGATAGCAGATTTATCAATTTTATTTTTTGATATGGATAAAGTTTCATATCAAACCGTAGACATGACAATACCAGAGTTCAATCTCGCACACTACGATGGCGAAGTCACAATAAACAAAGAATTTATTACTAGTGATCCTATTGCATTGGGTAAGATTTTCGGCATCATCCAAATTGAGGACTATAAAATTAAAGAGTTACACGTGCACGATCCACAAAAAGAAAGATTTACAGGATACAAGAGTAAGAAATGGGATAGGATTATCGATTTTTAGGAGGTAAAACAAAATGAAACTACATATTAAATTCAAGGATGGAACTGAAGCCAAAAGCCGCGAAGAATATACGGTTGAACAAGTGAAACAATTCATAGATGCGCTGGAACAAGGATATGAACTCAACCTTAATCATGACACGCTAAGCCCACACATATCCACGCCGCAACAAATTAAATATATCAAGGTGATACTGTGAGCATGATTGTTTATATGGGCTACGAGGATAAAGCTTGGGTATACAGCGATACTAGAGTATCAGCAAAGTTGGAAGGCGTTGACTATTACATTCGTGATGGATTTGATAAGGCTAGAGCATATGGTGATAAAGTGGTAATGGTCATGGGTAGCTTGCCAATGGCAGAACAAATATTTTACGATATTGATTTTAGTGATTACCAACTAGATACAATAGTGTCTATCACGAGTAAAGTATATAAAGAACATAATCAAGGTGAGATTGGGGTATATGTCCTTGCCTTAGATGATAATGATAAATACGTCATACATACAATTAGTAACTTAAACGATTTTGCAATTGAAACTGAAGTAATTACAAACAACGTAATAGGTGCAGCGGGAGCCAACAGCGATAAAGCTTTACAGCATATCAGCGAGCAACTTAAGGCTGGAATCCCAAGACATGAAGCAATTAAAAGCGCTTATCAACATGTAGCAGACGAAAAGGTTGGCGGGGATTGTATATTACATCAACTTGACAACACGAAAGAGTTTACTTTGATAATCAATAGATATAAAACGTACGAGATATTTGACGAGAACCCACTCCGTAAATTTAGCGAAATGGCAGCCATGGACGGGACAGCAAAGTTCAAGAAGTTAATTCTCACCGATGGTAATAACACTGCATTACTCAACAGTGAGACGAGAAAATTCCATTTGAATAATTGGGATATCGAAGGTGTAGGTTCCTTAGATGCTCAATTCATCCAAGCAAGCGCTCTAACGGCAGAGGATGGATTTATCAACGATCTCACCGTGAACGCGCTTAAGACGCTTGATAAGACGGATACAGTAGGCTCTAAGATTGACTATGTGCAAGCCAAGGATAATTTCTTGAAGTTGGTCACAGGTACAATTACAAATCGTATTCATGCACAAAATAGTAATGGAGAATTATTGTACTGGACAGATGCCAACAAGACAAATTTAACAACTAGCCCAACACCTTATCCATTTTATGATTTAACTTACAATCCGATTGATAAGTTCAAACTATACCTTGAAGGTGCAGGGGATACATCCTATCCACGTATGATACTAGGTGTAGGCGATGGCGTTACTGAGCTATCAGGCAAAGCAATCATCGAGAAGCCTACAGGGAAGCTTAATATTAGCTATCACAAGAGTAATACAGGCACTGTGCGAGAGGTTACGCTGGATGACATGGGAATTACGATTAGAGCTAATAACGATGGCACAGTAACGATAGAGGGACAGAATATAAAGGTAACGGCGACTAATAAGATTACATTGGATGCGACCAATGGGTACGATTTTGCTTAAGATCAATAGAAAGGGACTGGGGAGATAAAAGTTTGAATAATATTTTTAATTTAAATGATAAAGAAATACAAGACCTAATAGATAATAATATAGGAGAGGAACAAATATTTAAAAACTATAAAGAGCTATGTAGAACAATGCATATTTTTCCTGCTGAAGGTGGAAAAAACACTAGATTACAGCAAGATGAATTGAGAAGATTTATTGACTGGGAGAAGGTTGAAGGGGGCGGCAATAAAATTAGAATTATTAAAAAATATTCTAAACCCGAAAAGTATAATGGCAAACCCATAGGCAGGAAAAAAGCCGAATATTTAGTATTTATCAAGCAATTACTGATCGTCTTGCTAGTTAAAAATAATGGTAGGCTTATTAAACGTAAAAGTGAATTATCAGAGGAACTAAGCTTGATCAACAAAAACTATGGATTCTGCAAAAAAAGACATGAAAAGTTTTCAACCTATCTTGGCGTTGATATGATGAATGCCAATGAGGTTTTTAATTCGGTTGATGATATGATTGAAAATAATGTATCAAATGTACTAAATCAAATGGAGAAGGAAGAGCTAATTAAAAAACAAGAATTATTTTATGTTTGTGTCGTTGAGCAGCCATTTGTAGAAATAAACGAATTAGGCAAAATAAAATATGATAAGCCGGAAATCATTGTAGATGAATACGGTGAAGAACACTACAAGCATAGTATAAAAAGGAAAGGGAGTGAAACCCATAGACAAGCAACGTCCGAAGAAATCAAACTTATTACCGACACCGAAATGAAGCTGCTGGAAGAGTACAAATGTAAAAATAAATCTGAGATTAGGATTAAAGGCAAAAAAAAGGATTTCGACAAGCGATTAGGGGACACTTTATTTAATAGAGCTAATATTAGATATTCGTATAAAGTATTTGATGTTTACACAAATGAATTAGCCATCATTGAACGATGGAATAGATTAAACCCAGAAAATAAATTGAGCCTAGAGGATCAAGCAATGCTGGAAGAGATGTTAAATAAAAGTGTAATAAATCAAGCAAGAAAAAATGCAGTAAATCGACACAATAATGCATTAAAAGAACCTGACAGACAAAGAAAGCGACAAGAGCAACAAAAAAAGCTTAGAACTACATTTGGAGGGAAGTACATAAAGCCGAAGCACTCAAAACCGATGAAGCCAGAAGTTCAAGCGCGAAGAGCAGATAAAAAATATGTCTATGAACAACATACCATCATTGACGCAGTAATGAAAAAAGATGCACCAAATATCAGAAAAGCAGTTTTACAAACAATGATAAATTAATAAAAGATGGTACTAATTAATTCCCTTATATATTTGTATTATATATGGGAAACAATAGGTACCATCTTTTTAACTCAGCGGGGGTGTGGGGGTGCAATCATTGTAAGCCTTGGCGCACAATGCCCCCACTATATAAGCTTCTCAATGCAAAGCATTGTTCAGCTTTGCCTTTTCGATTGTTCCAATCGAACGGCTTAAATTATAAGGAGTATCTATTAAAATGGAAAATATATATGATTATGCAATTAATTCCTGTTGCACTGCATGCGACAAACAAGAATGTGAATATATCACATCGAATATATATGAGACACTTACAGGCGAATTGATTAGAGTCCCAGGCTTATTATTGTTGCGCTGTAGGGCTTGTGGTGTACTTCGTGTTCCGCCATTTGAGATAAGTAAAATTGAAAATGCTATGAGTAATATTAAAGGTAAAGGGTGATAAGAAATGAATAATATCTACAATGCATTAAAAAATATTACACCAAAGAGAAAAGAATATTTTCTCTGGAAATTTAATCTCAATTTTAGACAAGGGAATGAACGTAAATCTGAGGAAGAATTCCTTAAAGTTGTGGGCAATAAGACGCTGGATGGATTTCTTGCGTGGGAGAAATCAGAAGAGTATAGAAGTCTTGTTGCTATTTTGCTTAATACTCGATTTGACCAGGACTTGGAAGAGATCTATTCCTCCTTATCTAATAAAGCTAAAACAGGAGACGAAAAGAGTATCCGCTTATTGCTTCAAATGGGCAAAGAAATTAAAGAATACAGTAAGCAAGCAGTTAGGCAGATGACAGTAAAAAGTGAGAATGACAAAAATAATGATGATGGTTTGATTGTATAGGATTCCTTAATTGCAGGAGTCCTATTTTTTATGGAGGGGGATAAATTGACGAGCAAAACAATGACAACAGATAAAAAAATACAAAAAATCATGAATGACTTTAAGCTATTTAGTCTTAATTTTATAAAAATTGTAGATAATCACGGTGAATTGATCCCCTTTAAGTTTAATGATCAACAAAAGGAATTTATAAATAGTTGGGATAGATATAATTTTGTACTTAAGCCAAGGCAGTTGGGATTTACTACAGTTTCCTTGGCTTATTGTTTATATATGGCTTTAACCAATCCTAATACACAATATCTTATTGTCAGTTACAAGGGAGATAGTGCAAGGGACTTATTTAATAAAATTAAGCGTATGAACAGCAATTTACCTAGAGATAGCTTTCCATCATTATTTCCTAAAGTCAAACGCGAAAATAGGGATGAACTAACATTTGAAAATGGCTCAACAATTGTATCGACTACAGCTGGTAGCAATGATGAATTAGGACGTGGAATGACATTGATGTATGTTCTCCTTTCAGAGGCCGCCTTCTATGATGAATTGAAAGGTGTATTGACCAGTCTTGAGCCTTCGCTCATGAAAACGGAAAAGGCGAAAATTGTAATTGAAACTACAGCCAACGGATTTAACTATGCACAGCAACTTCACGAATTAGCCAAAAAGGGAAAAAGCAAATTTAAAGCTTTCTTTTTCCCTTTTTTCGCTTCTGCATACGAGAAGCAATTCAAATATGATATTGAATTGGCAATCAAGTGGTATAAAGCCAGAAATAAGGGGAAGCGTTTGTCTGCCGATGATTTGAACAAAGAGGAGCAACAATTACATCAAATAGGATGCAGCTTAAATATGTTAATGTGGCGACAATATAAATTGAGTGATACTGATAAAAACACATTTTACCAAGAGTATCCGGCGTACGATATCCAAGCATTTATATCGACTGGCGTAAGCGTATTTGATCAATCAAAAATATTAGAACAAATGAATCATACCCTACCGCCATTGACAAGGGATGAGCTTAAAGGTGAATTGCCTGATAGTTTGATGGAATACATAGGTAGGGGACTAGAGATATATCATTTTCCCAAGCGTGGTAAGCGCTACTATGGAGGTGTGGACGTTGCTGCGGGTGGCCAAGGAGATTTTAGCACGATTTCAATTTTTGATGATTCAGGCGAACAAGTCGCCAGCCTTAATAGAAATGATATCCCTGTTTATCGTTTTAGCGATATTGTCAGGCAACTAGGCATGTATTTTAATTATGCTTTTTACGTCATTGAGCGCAACGGATTTGGCACATCTTTGCTGGAAAGATTGCGTAAAGATACGGACGATCCATATTTAAATTTATATCGTCATCGACATTTTGACGCAAAAGGTGGCAGCGATTATAAGCTTGGTTTCCCACAAACGGCAATGACCAAAAGTCAAGCCACAACCGACGCGAAAGAAGCGTTTGAAACTGGATTAATACATATTAATTGCAAAGATACTTTGACACAGATGCAAACATATAGCGACACGGGTAAAAACAGAACAGAGGGGCATCATCATGACCTAGTCATTAGTCTAATGATGGCTGTGGTAGGACTTAAGGCAAATCGGTATTATGTGCAAGCTTAATCAAAAAGGGGAATTAAATACACATGCAAAAATTGCAACAATATATACATAAATATCATGACGGTGCTAGGGATTGGTTTATCGAAGAGGTTAGTAAGGTATATAATCAGCAGCGGACAAATCAAATCATTGATTTGAAGGAGTATCTATCAGGACATCATAAGATACTCAATAAGCCTTCCTATACATTTAATGGGAAGGTATATCATCCCAAGAAAATCGTCCTACAACTGGCTAAGACAATGGTAAGCTTTACAGTATCATATTTGCTTTCTAATCCTACAACATTAACAGGCAATGAGACAGTCACAGGAGCTTATCAGAGCGTCTACAAGCGTGGAAGATATAATAGTGTTGATTATGAGATACTGGATAAGATGGTCAAATATGGATTTGTGGTGGAGTGCATTTATTTGGATGAGGACAAAAATATTAAATCGAAGCTACTTGATCCAGCTGATTGCTATCCCATATATAATAGCAGAAACGAATACATAGCCATGATTGAGCACTACTGTATAGATTATGTTGATCATTATACAGTATATACGCCTGATACGGTAGAAGAGTGGACTAATGAGGGCGGTAAGCTAAAGCTTGAAGGTACATTAAGTAATCTATCAGGATTGCCAATTATATATCACAATCAAAGCGAGACAGATAATCTAGGCAGAAGCGACTTGTTAGATATGATTCCAATCCTTGATAATCTGGAGGATTTGATTAGTAAGACAGCAGACGGATACTATCATTATCTAACAGGGGTTCCAGTTGTCACGGGGCAGCAGTTAAAAAATGCTGAGCTACCTAAAGATTTAGTGACTGGTGGGATTGTACTTGAATATGGGAGCACATTTGACTTTAAATCAAATCCTTTTGATCATAAGGGGTTTGAAAGTATATACAAAACGTTGAGCAGCGCATTGCTTGATGTAGCCAACGTCCCGGCTGTGAGTATGTCAAAAACTGACATATCAAATTTAAGCGAAGTCTCTATACGCCTTCTTTTCGCACTCAGCGACATGAAGGGTGCAATGAACGCCAAGTTTATGCGTGAAGGTATGGATAAGCGGTTTGATGTAATACGAAAGCTATTAAAGCTAAAAGGTATTACAATTAGTGATGAGGATTACGATACACTAGATTATCATTTCCACTTTGCCAGACCGAGTAATGACAAGGAGATTGTCGAGAATCTGAAGATATTACATGAGATCGGAGCAATGAGCCAGGAGTCACTAGTTGAGAAGAATCCATACGTCAATGATGTGTCGGCAGAGATGGGAAGATTAGCTAGTGAGGGGAGTAATGCAAGTATGAATGAGTAGACAAAAATGAAGGAATGAGTATTGTAGTTTAATTAAGATTATTGTAAATATTGTGATTAGGGATGAAAAGTAATATACGACATTCACGCACCTGTTACAATGCGATACTATATATTGTGTTTTATTTAACTTTACATACTACATATAGCATCTGAATTCGTTGTTTTTAGTTTAATTATCCATATAATCCAATATAAGAAAATAAGAACTGTCCAGACCACAATACTACTAAGAATGTGGCCTACTAAGCCAACTAATACCTAGTTTATTGGCACGATTTAGACATATATTTATCTATATATGGATGGATATGGTTAATGAGGTCGGAATAGGGTAAAGTGATAAGATTTATTTATCAATTTTGGGGTAATTGCGAAGTGGATGGAGAGGAATGCGATACCCCTAGTTGGTAAAATTTCCCCTTGGCTATGCGATTTACACATGAACGAAAAAATAAAAAGAGGGAGTAACGCAATGAATTTTGATGCTTCGTCAATAGCAATTGTTATTTCAGTTTTGGCTGTTGGTATTAATTTTATTAATGTCTCACGTGTTCGAAAGGCAAACTTGAAAAATGATGAGGAAAAATTTAAAAGAGAACTAAACTTAAAAACAAGTGATGAATTTATTGAGGTATTATTTAATTCAAAAACAAATGTTCAGAAATTTAAATCACTAAAAAAAGATTTTAGTTTATTAATCTTTATTGAAGGGGAAACAGTTCAGTCATGGAGTGGACTAAATGATAAGCTATGGGATATGACAAAGGCTATTACAGACAATTATTATAGTGTCTTGTCATATTATCAGAAAAGAAAGGTAATACTACTGGGCCATACAAAAGACATCAATTCATTAGAATCACAAATAAAAACATTAGACGCTGAAATTTTGAAGGTTAAGGAAGAAATAATCAATAGTTATGACCATGAAACATATAATTTTGATACTATAACTCCCTTATTAACTAACATACTGGAGAATTTAAATGAGCATGTTACTCTATACGAGAAAATCATTGACGAGGCGCAAGTAAACTTTCTAGGAAAGCTATATACATAGTTCCCTGTGACCACTATCTACATTTTTTTGTATAATCACATAGACCTAAATTTGTTTGTATGGTAATATTTAGGTGATCCGAATAAAAGAAAAGTACAAAGACTTTGGAGGTTTATGATGATCTGGACGATATTAATTTTAATTATTGTTGTTCCTATTGTTTATGCCATGATTTATGGTTTTTACCTTTCAAATAAGGACAAGAATCAACAGGTACTATTTAAATTTGAGTCTTCATGTGTAGTTGGTGTTCCAAATATGGAACCTGGCGAAGTTGCTGAGATCGTATTAAAGAAAGAAGTACTAATGATTAACGATACCCAAATTATACCTTACAGCAGGATTTTATCTGTTGAACATATCCATGAAACTGAAATTAAATTAGATGAAAAGGAAAAATCAGTTATATTACGTGCTGTAATGGGAGGGGCTTTACTTGGGCCAATTGGAGCTATAGTAGGAGGAATAAGCGGAGTAGGAAATAAGAAAGTTGAAGAAAAAATAGAACAAAATTATATCCAGATAGAATATGAAAATGTTCATGGTGAGTTCGTTAAGGCATTGTTTTTAACAAGGTATTGGAACTCATTTTGTGATGGGATCGTTAAGAAGTTTTATGAAGTGATGGGAAGAGAGTTTCCAAAGGAGAAAGAAAATATAGATGAACAAAAATTAATACGGTCATATGAAATATAATTGCCACTACCGCCAATCAAGGCGGTTTTTTCTTTCCAAAATATAAAGGAGCAAACAAAATGACAAATATCGAACGGATCAAAATGGAGACAAAAGGGGTCGGATACCCAGACGGCGAAATTTCAATCTACCTTGAAGAAAACAACCTAAATCCAGATGACGAATATAATCCAAAATCAAACGCCAATAAGAGAGGAATATATAGCACGGCACTAGCCCTGTTGGAATCGCTTGCTAATCAGCCAGCACTGCTTAAGTCGTACAAACACGATGATATGACTGTATATGACTTTGCGGACTCGCTGCAAAGTAGAATTAAAATGCTTGAGCGCAAGCTTCGTATGATGCAAGCCAGCGACGACACAACAAGCAATAGCAACACCTTTATGTTGTTTAATTCTTGATCACTTAATTTGGCTTTCTATTTGCCCCTTACAGGCGTTTACATGGCTCACAGGTATATTCCTATTGCTCACTATGTAAACGCCTGTTTTGGCGGGAAATCAATGGGAAATGAAAGGGATAAACATAATGTATAATCTATTCAATTTTGACGCAGTAGAAAACGATTACCAATATCTAATATCAACCATGGGGCAAGATATACTAATCAACGAGCAACCTACACGTGCATTGATTACCAATACTAACTTATCCAAAAGTTATAATGATAAGAAAATATCATCATTATCTCCGATAGAAAGTGGTGACATCATCTATTACAATGGTAAGTACTTTATGATAGTCAGCGAACAGACAGGCGAACGATATAATAAAAACAAAGGGATCATGCGTCATTTGCCATTTGTACTGAAGGTAAATCGTGATTGTAATTATATTGATGTGCCTTGCTACATTGATTCAGCTACTTTTGGTGTGGCAGAAGGTAGAATAATGACAATGGCTGAGGGTAATATATATGTACATACGCAAGATAATGAGCAGACTAGGCAGATTAAGCTTAATGATAGATTCATAAAGTATCAGCAGGCGTTTAAAGTGACAGGCGTTGACCGTCTGAGTGAACCAGGCAAGCTTATTTTGTCCTGTGCCAAGGATACAATTAGCTCTAGCGATGACCTCACAAATGATTTAGCGGGAGGATTAGCTTGCGTAAAGGAGCCAGAGCAGCCTACACCGCAAATACATATAGTTATAACTGGCACGGATGACAGTCCAGACGAGATCATTCAAGATCGCCAGAAGATGTATATTGCGCAAGCATATGATGGTGATACCTTGCTTACAGGCGAAGCGGTGACTTGGGGGCTTTATGACGATGATCAAGTTAACAGCACAACTTTTGCGAGTATTGTTTTACAAAGTGACAGTGAGTGTACAGTAAAAAACAATAATGCAATCAATAAATATGTATGGCTCAAGGCAACTTTACAAAGTGATTCGTCCGTTGAGGGGTGGATAAGGATAAGGTTGAGGAGTTTGATTTAAATATAGCTTGCTACCTTAATTATCCTGTGGTAATATCTATATCAAGTTAAGCAACTAATTCGCTTGACTCAAGCCAATAAATGCTTGAATTTTATCTTGTATGTAAGATATTACCACAACCTTAAAACACTTGATATATAAGGCTTTACCAGCTCACTACACGATCAATATTAGTAAATCAAAGCCAACGAATAGCGAATTTATTGCCATGGTGGCCGACAAGCTGAGAATTGAGCACAAGGTAAGCTGAAAGCCTGAAGATCAGCGGAATCAAGATGATTAATCTTTCCGATGTTTTATCGGAAATTGCTCGGAGGCTCCGATAAAATATTGGCGCTAATCGTTTTGATCTTCCTATTTCACTTCTTCCTTCTAAGTAAAAAGCATAAGGCAATTGTCACTCTAAATCGCTCATCTTTTCCGCCATGCGGAGAAGGTGAGCGATATTTTTATGCAACTATCTGTAATTCTTAATATAAAGCCAAAAAACTCCAGATACTGAAGGTACCTGGAGAAGAGAAGTAAAAAAGGTTATGAAGAACAGTGTCTTCGTTCTAATTGTATAATTTGAATAATGAAAATTCAAGCAGAATTAGCTGGAAATTTACAGAGCGTGAGGACACCGGAATCTGTTGACAAAACCTATGCACTAGCTATAATTAACATATGAGTATATGTTCATATATCAATGGAGGTTGATGTTCAATGGATAAAAATCAACATGCTAAATTGAGAGCTGACATTATTGACAATGTATCGACCACATTTAAAGCGTTGGCTGATCCGACACGGATTCGCATTCTTTATTTGTTGTCCGAGGAGGAATGCGCAGTGTCGCATATCGCGGAAATACTGGAATTATCCCAGTCGGCTGTCTCACATCAGCTCAGTTTGTTAAGAAATTTGCGGCTTGTGAAATACAGGAGAGAGGCTAATACGTTGTACTACTCTTGCGATGACGATCATGTCATTTCACTGCTGAAGCAAGCGATAAATCATATTGATTGTGATTAAGGGGGAATTCATATGCACGGCCAAAAGGAATCACACAAACATGATCATGTTCATGGACATGGACGTGGACATGGTCACACACATAATCATTCTGGTCATAGCCACGCTCATGGTCATTTGCATGGGCATGGCTACGAAGGCGCTAGAACAGGAAATATTAAGGGGCTTGTTATTGCCCTGATCATTACGTCAGGAATCGCAATTTTGGAATTTTTCGGCGGGATAGTGACACATAGTCTGGCGCTGCTTTCTGATGCGGGTCATATGCTCAGCGATGCCAGTTCACTTCTGCTCAGCCTCATTGCTGTTTGGTTCGCTGGGCGTGCAGCGACCGCTAAGAAAACCTTTGGATTTTACCGATTGGAAATTTTAGCTGCGCTTCTGAATGGTTTAACCTTGTTCATTATTGCCGGATTTATTATCTGGGAAGCCTATCAGCGATTGTTCGATCCCCCTACTGTAGCAAGCGGGACGATGATATTGATCGCTATGGTCGGGCTTCTTGCCAACCTAGTTAGCGCCTGGACTCTCATAAGGCAGGGCGATGTTAAGGAAAATATTAACCTAAGAAGTGCATATCTGCATGTGCTAGGTGATGCTCTTGGCTCAGTTGGAGCGATTCTCGCTGGAATCGTGATGTACTTTTTTGGCTGGTATATTTTTGATCCGATCATTAGTGTGTTTGTTGCCCTGCTCATATTAAGAGGGGCGTGGGGCATTATTACTCAGACTGTTCACATTCTGATGGAAGGAACCCCGTCCTCCATTAATAAGGAGGAGGTGTCTGCTCGACTGGCCTGGATTGACGGTGTCATCGAGGTGCATGACCTGCACATTTGGACGATTACGTCAGGAATCGATTCGCTAAGCTGCCATCTCGTCGTGGAGCAAACTAGAGACAGGCAGGATGTACTTCAAACCGCAATTGATTTGTTGGAGCAGCAGTTCTCTATAACTCATGTCACGATTCAAATCGAAACTCCCCATATTAAGCATGCAGAGCTCTTTGTGTAATGTTACAGGAGAGGAGCGTCGGAGCAAATTCGTGATCTTTCAGGATAGAGTATGACTCAGAAATGACAATGACCCTTCATGCCATGGGTTCAATAAGAAGCCGATGCCTACGTCAGAAGATACGGCATTTGGAGACTGTTTTTTGGGGATATGTACCGCAATTACGCGAGACATATCCCCGGATATATCGGATTTATGAAGTGAAAGTAAAGTGGCTTAGCTGCTGAATTTGTCAAAATTGAAATGGCTGGCCGCTTCGATCGCTTCGCTAGTGGCTTTATTGATAATTTCATCCTCCATATGCGGAGCTGAATCAATTCCCTCCACGTAAATCGTAGGCAGCACTTTAACTCCTAAAAAGGTCAACAGCCCTTTAATGAACGGGTCGGCATAAGCCATTTGGACACCGTCCGAATACACACCGCCGGTTCCGTGGAAATGGATGCCGAGCTTGTTATTAAGCAAGCCTTCAGCGCCGTGCTCCGTATAATGGAAGGTCTTGCCCGCCACAGCTACAGTATCGAAATAAGCTTTGAGCATAGGAGGCACGCCTAAGTTCCAAAGGGGAGAGGCAATTACATATTTATCGGCATCGATAAATTGCTGGGTCAAGGCATCGAATTTACCGAGCTTGTCCTGCAACTGCTTATCCAGCTTGTCGAAGGACGTTCCGCTCCGAAGCTGTCCCCATGCGTTAAGCAAAGCTGCATCGATCAAGGGTATCTTCATGTCATACAAATCGAGTTCAACGATGTTGTCCTCTGGGTATCGACGTTTGCACTCCTCTAAGAAGGCTCTGGCCACGCGAGTGCTTCGTGAATGAGGCTCAGGTAACGGGCTTGATTTAATAAAAAGTATAGTTGACATCTTGTTCCACCTCTTTCTTGGGATCATTGCTTATCCTTAATCTTATCATACCCTTAATCCAGCTGGAATGAAGACCTGCACCCTCAGTTTGTGATACAATACATGGAGTGATTGGCTGCGGTGTTTATTTTTAATCGATGCTATAAGAGGAGCAGGAGTATGGACAAAATATCGTTCGACGAGGCAAAATATAAAACGCTGCTTCATGATACTTCAATATCGGAGCAGCATAGAGTGCTGATCGAGGAATTGCTGGAAGCGGCTGGACAACTGTCCGCCGAAAATATGAGACTCCGGCGAACCCTGCTGCGAGTGTCCTCCAACGGCCCAAGAATGTCGACGAAGCTGAAGGATGCTTTATATGAATAGCGGTCTAGCACGGAATTCTTGCAAACATAACAAAACCCTCTTGGGCTTGGCTTAAAAGGCCTGGTCAAGAGGGTTTTCTTATTAATAAGATAGAAAGGCGTTAATTTTAAGAAGAGGGATCTTCAGTATTTTTCTTAAAGCGCGGGCCTAAATAATTCCGTTTATGATCGCGGAAATAAATCCAGCCGCCCAAGAAGCCGATTCCTGCCAGGAACAGGACGAAGCCAAAACCGAAATCGAGCCAATCGAAGTGTACATGGGTTAAAGAATCATCGCCGTGCCTCGACATATATATAAATAAAGCATCCTTCATCTTAAGGAAGCCGATCATAGCGGCAATACCTGGTATTACGAGAATAATGATGGCGATAAAACGGGATATCATCAATTTCATAAGCCTGTGTATTTCCTTTCTTCTTGAAAGTAAGTCAGTCTTAATTAGCCATGCTATTTATGGCCGCATTACGTTAATCATACCCTCTTCTTAGACGGCTGTCTATTTCGTTCTTGGTTTGTAATGCGAAGAAAACGAGGTACAATAAGAAACGAGAAGTAGGTCTGGCAATTTTTTTGGGATAGGTGGAGATCAGATATGACGATAACATGTGACGTAGCAGTGCTCGGCGGAGGAACAGGTGGCTATGTGGCGGCCATTCGCGCAGCCCAGCTCGGCAAGCAAGTGGTAATTATCGAGCAGGACAAGCTTGGAGGAACATGTCTGCACCGAGGCTGCATTCCGAGCAAAGCACTGCTGCGCAGCGCGGAGCTATACGCGCAAATGAAGGACAGCGAAAGCTACGGCATTGAGACAAACGGGGTGTCTCTTGTTTTCCCGAAGGTGCAGGAAAGAAAACAAGGCATCGTGGATCAGCTTCATAACGGAGTTCAATATTTGATGCGTAAACATAAAATTCAGGTCATTCATGGAAAAGGCAGGGTAATCGGCCCTTCCATCTTCTCGCCGAAGAGCGGTGCTGTTGCAGTTGAGCTGCATGACGGGGAAATGGAGACGATCGTGCCGACTCATCTGATCATTGCGACAGGATCGAGACCGCGTGTTCTTCCCGGGCTGGAGCCCGATGGCCGGCATGTGCTTAGCAGCGACGAGGCCTTGCTGCTAGAGGAGTTGCCAGCTTCGATGATTATAGTGGGCGGTGGCGTTATTGGAGTTGAATGGGCTTCGCTGCTCCATGACTTTGGGGTTAAGGTAACTGTAGTTGAGGCGGCCTCACAGCTTCTTCCAAATGAGGATGAAGAGGTGGCGCGTGAACTGCAAAAACAGCTGCAGCGCCGCGGAATTGAAATTATGACCGGCTATCAGGTACAGGCAGGCACATTGGTTAAGAACGGCGAGGGTGTGGTTATCACCGCAGCGCAAGGTGAAGGTACGATAGATTTGCAAGCGGACAAGCTGCTGATATCGATTGGGAGGCAAGCAAATATCGAGAATATTGGGCTTGAGAACACGGATATTGCCTTGCATCAAGGCTTCATCCGCGTAAATGACGTGATGCAAACGACCGAACCTCATATTTATGCGATTGGCGATTGCATCGGAGGATTTCAGCTTGCCCATGCCGCAAGCCATGAAGGACTAGTAGCTGTGCATCATTTAGCCGGAGAGGCGCCGCATGGTTATAATGCCCGTCATGTTCCTCGCTGTGTATACACTCGGCCTGAGGTGGCATCCGTAGGTTTGACGGAGAGAGAAGCGAAGGATAAAGGGATCGGCGTAAAGGTTGGAAAAGTCCCGTTCTCGGCGATCGGCAAAGCGCTCGTTCACGGAGAGAAGGAAGGATTTGTGAAGGTAATAGCTGATCGTAATACCGATGATATTGTGGGCGTGCATATGATTGGAGCCCATGTCACCGAGCTGATCAGCCAAGCGGCGCTTGCTCAGGTATTGGATGCGACGCCTTGGGAAATAGGACAGACTGTGTTTGCTCATCCATCGTTGGCCGAAATATTGGGAGAGGCCGCATTGGCCGTGAATGGCAAAGCGATCGGAATCTAACGAAATATTCACGTTTAGTCACATAAACAACACATACGTCATAAAGAACATTTTCTTTTTGCGAGGAAAGGGATTATAATAAGGTTAACCCAAGTCTTAGTACCAGGTTTTAAGATAAGAGCAAACATGGACGAAAGCGACGAAGGGTTCTAATCGAAGGAGGTAACTCCCATGAACGCAAAAGTATCAACGAAGACACAGCCCAAGCATGAACAAGTCGGATTGACGAATGCTGAAGTAGTGGACATGTACAAATATATGCTGCTGGCGCGCAAATTCGACGAACGCAATTTGCTGCTGCAGCGGGCGGGGAAAATTAACTTCCACGTTTCTGGCATTGGGCAGGAGGCAGCTCAAGTTGCGGCGGCCTTTGCCTTAGATCGCCAGAATGACTATTTTCTGCCGTATTACCGCGATTATGGTTTTGTTCTGTCTGTGGGAATGACGCTGGAGGAATTAATGCTGTCCGCCTTTGCCAAAGCGGATGATCCTAATAGCGGCGGCCGGCAAATGCCTGGTCACTTCGGCAGTAAACGCCTGCGGATCGTCACAGGCTCAAGTCCTGTAACGACCCAGGTTCCGCATGCGGTCGGCATTGCGCTTGCCGCTAAAATGAAGAAGAAGGATTTGGTTTCCTTCGTCACTTTTGGGGAAGGCTCCAGCAATCAGGGAGATTTCCATGAAGGCTTGAACTTTGCCGGTGTGCAGAAGCTGCCGGTCATTTTCATGTGCGAGAACAACCAGTACGCGATTTCCGTTCCTGTGAAGAAGCAGCTTGGCGGCAAAGTAAGCGACCGGGCATTAGGTTACGGCTTTCCGGGCATTCGCGTGGATGGCAACGATGCCTTGGAGGTTTACCGCGTCGTGAAGGAAGCGCGCGAGCGGGCGATTCGCGGCGAAGGGCCAACGTTGATTGAAGCGATGATGTACCGTCTGTCTCCGCATTCTACCTCGGATAATGATCTCGTATACCGCACAAAGGAAGAGGTTGAGGAGAATTGGAAGAAGGACGGAGTACCGAAGATGAAGAGCTATCTCATCGAGAACGGGCTGTGGAGTGAGGAACAGGACGAGGCACTCGTGAAAGATATTCAGCTGCAATTAAAGGAAGCGATCGAGCGGGCGGAGAATGCGCCGTTTCCTAAGCCTGAAGATACGCTGCTGCATGTGTACGCGAATAGCGAAGGGGAGGAATAATCATGCCGGTGATGGAATATATCGACGCTATTCGTCTTGCCATGAAGGAAGAAATGGAGCTTGACGACAACGTATTCGTGCTTGGCGAAGATGTCGGCGTAAAGGGCGGGGTGTTTACGACGACGAAGGGGCTGCAGGAGCAATTCGGGGAGCTGCGCGTTATGGATACGCCTCTGTCGGAATCCGCTATCGCTGGTGTAGCGATCGGAGCGGCTATGTACGGGATGAAGCCGATCGCCGAGATGCAATATTCCGATTTTATGCTGCCCGCGACGAATCAAATCATTAGTGAAGCAGCGAAAATCCGCTATCGCTCCAATAACGACTGGAGTTGCCCGGTCGTCATCCGCGCGCCGATCGGCGGTGGAATATTCGGGGGCTTGTATCATTCCCAGTGCACGGAATCGATTTTTTTCGGAACGCCTGGTCTTAAAATCGTAGCTCCCTATTCGGCATACGATGCTAAAGGACTGCTTAAAGCGGCGGTTCGTGATCCAGATCCCGTACTATTTTTTGAGAATAAAAAATGTTATAAGCTGATCAAGGAAGATGTACCTGAGGATGATTATATCGTTCCGCTTGGCAAGGCGAATTTGCTTCGGGAAGGAACGGACATTACTGTGATTGGCTACAGCTTGCCCCTGCATTTTGCGATGCAGGCTGCGGAGGAGCTTGCCGTAGAACAAGGGATAAGCGCCCACATCTTGGATTTGCGGACGCTGCAGCCGCTAGATCGTGATGCGATTATTGAAGCGGCACGCAAGACTGGCAAAGTGTTGATTGTGCATGAGGATAATAAGACCGGCGGTGTTGGAGCAGAAGTATCGGCCATCATCGCGGAGGAATGTCTGTTTGAGCTGGATGCGCCGATCGCGCGGCTCTGCGGGCCGGATGTTCCGGCTATGCCGATTAGCCCGCCGATGGAGAAGTTCTTTATGCTCAGTAAAGATAAGGTCAAGGAAGCGATGCTTCAGTTGGCGCTGTATTAATGGGAGTGAGAGACGATATGTCATCAAATAAAACATTGCAGGATGTCGTGATGCCACAGCTTGCGGAATCGCTTGTATCGGCGACCATCGGCAAGTGGTTGAAGAAGCCGGGAGACCCCGTAGAGCAGTATGAGCCGATTTGCGAGGTTATTACCGATAAGGTGAATGCTGAAATACCTTCCACCTTAGATGGGGTGATGGGTGAATTATTGGCTGAAGAAGGCCAAGAAATCGAAGTCGGAGCCGTAATTTGCAGAATCGAAACAGCAAATAACGCGGCGGTAAATGCCCCTGCGGCAGGTGCAGCATCGATAGTCGCTGCCTTCGCTGGTCAGGCCCCTGCTCCCGAAGCAGCGGGAGCATCAGGAGCGTCTGGCGATCAATCACAGCGGAGCCGATATTCTCCTGCTGTTCAATCGTTAGCGCATGAGCACGGCTTGGATCTAGGAGCCATTTCCGGCAGCGGACTTGGCGGCCGGATTACCCGCAAGGACGTACTGAATTACCTGGAGAGCAGCAAAGGAGCTGCAAGGGGAGCAGGGCAAAATAATAATAATTATCAGCCATCCGTATCGGCTCAGATATCTTCTGCATCCCAGCCCGTGCCGACGAGCGCCGCGCCTGCGGCAGCATCTGTATCCTCGGCTGATCCTAGCCGCGCCTCTTCGGAGCAAGTGCGGAACTCTGGCCTGCATTTGTCGGAAACGCCGAAGATTCCGACGATCGAAGTTGAGGGCGGCAATCGTTCGGAATATTTCATAGATGTCACACCGATCCGAAACACGATTGCTACGCGCATGCGGCAAAGTGTATCGGAAATTCCTCACGGCTGGATGATGATCGAGGTCGATGTGACCAATTTGGTGCAACTGCGCAATAAGCTCAAGGATGAGTTTAGGCAAAGAGAAGGCGTTAATCTAACTTATCTCGCTTTTCTGCTAAAAGCGGTTGTCGGCGCCATCAAGGACTATCCGATTATGAATTCGGTGTGGGCCGTCGATAAAATTATCGTAAAGCGTGATATTAATATTTCGCTTGCTGTCGGTACAGAGGATTCCGTCATGACTCCGGTCATCAAGAAGGCCGATCAGAAAAATATCGCCGGGCTGGCTAGAGAGATTGAAGACTTGGCGACGAAGGTCAGGGCCGGCAAGCTTAAGCTGGACGATATGCAGGGCGGCACTTTTACCGTCAATAATACGGGTTCATTCGGTTCTATTTTGACCCAGCCGATCATCAACTACCCGCAAGCAGCGATCCTGACGTTCGAATCGATCGTGAAGAAGCCCGTCGTTATTAACGACATGATTGCCGTTCGTTCCATGGCGAATTTGTGTCTGTCGCTCGATCATCGTATACTGGATGGTGTAATTTGCGGCAGATTTATGCAGAGAGTCAAAGATAACATGGAGAGCTATTCTTTAGATACGCAGGTTTATTAATGCCGGGCTTATCAATATATACGTTAGTCTTCATGAATCATTGGAAAGGCGATGAACCGTATGACAAAATCTTTGGAAGTCAGATATTTCCCGATGATGGAATACGGAGAGGCCTGGAATAGGCAGAAAGAAATCGTGAAGGCCATTGACGAAGGACAGCAGCAGGGGCACCTGCTGCTTCTTCAGCATCCGCCGACGTACACGATCGGCTCTTCGCGCCATCCGGAGCATTTGCTGCTCAGCCCGGAGCAGCTGAAGGAACGTGGAATTTCCCTGTTTGAAATTGATCGTGGGGGAGATATTACATACCATGGACCTGGTCAGCTCGTCGGTTATCCTTTACTATGGCTTGACGGGAATAAGGGGATCGATCTGCATGGATATTTAAGAGAAATCGAGCAGGTCATCATTAATTACTTGGCACAGTACGGGATTTCAGGCACGCGAAAATTGGGGTACACCGGCGTTTGGGTAGGGAATGCCAAAATTGCCGCCATCGGCGTGAAATTCAATAAATGCCGCCGGAGAAAAGGATTTATTACAAGCCATGGGTTTGCATTCAACATTAAATCCGGGATTCAGGAAGATGGATTCCGTGGTATCATCCCCTGCGGCATTCAAGAATATGGCGTGACATCATTGGAGGATATGACCGGGCTCCCCTTTTCGGTAGAACAGGTTGCCCGTGAAATTCTGCCTTATTTCCATGAGGTATTTCAGATTACTAAGGTTAAGGAGTACTGGGAATATCAGCTCTAGCGAATAAGCAGCGGCTCAAGAAACGCGAGCAGCATGGAACCGACCATGGCGAAAATCATAAGGTATACGACGACTTTGAACCATTTTTTCTGCATCATAAATTTTAGAAGCTCCTTTAACTTGTACTTAAATCTATATTCATTAATATTAGCGCAAAAGAGAAAGCGAGGAAAGTCCAGTGATTAATAAGGACAGAATCATCGCACAATTTATGCAACTCGTGCAAATCGACAGCGAAACGAAGGACGAACGTCAAATTGCCGATTTTTTGAAAGCTACGTTCACTGAACTTGGATTAGATGTCGTCGAAGACGACTCGCAGAAGAGAACCGGACACGGGGCAGGCAATCTGATCGCCACTTTGCAGGCGAAGCCAGGTACCCAGGCACTGCCATTTCTGTTTACGTGCCATATGGATACCGTTGCACCTGGAAATGGAATTAAGCCAGTCATCGGGGAGGACGGCTGGATCCGCAGCGATGGAACAACGATTCTTGGTGCGGACGACAAGGCTGGCCTAGCCGCTCTGATTGAAATCATTCAAGTGCTAAAGGAGCAGCAGCTTCCTCATGGACAAATCCAGTTTGTTATTACTGTTGGAGAGGAATCGGGGCTTCTTGGTGCGCGAGCCATGGATCGAAGTCTCATTCATGCAAGCTTCGGCTTCGCGATGGATTCGAACGGGGAAGTTGGCTCCATTTGCGTAGGCGCTCCGACGCAAACGAGAATTGAGATTGAAATATTCGGCAAGTCCGCGCATGCCGGGGTAAATCCCGAGGACGGAATCAGTGCGATTCAAGTGGCTGGCAAGGCGATTGCCCGGATGAAGCTTGGCCGCATCGATGAGGAAACAACGGCAAATATCGGCAAGTTTGAAGGCGGCGGGCCAACGAATGTCGTTACGGATTATGTCAAGCTGTATGCCGAAGCGCGCAGCCTGTCCCAGGAGAAGGTTGATAAGCAGCTCGCGCTGATGAAGGATGCCGTCGATACAGCTTGCCGTGATTTTGGAGCCAGAGGAGAATTTAGAAGTGATACCATCTATCCAGGCTTTCATCTTAGCGAGGAGGACGCAGTCGTCCAGCTTGCCCAAAAAGCTGCAAGCAAGCTTGGGCTAACCGGGCATACCTTCACCTCTGGCGGAGGCAGCGATGCCAATATCATCAATGGATTCGGAATCCCAACGGTAAATCTTGCTGTGGGGTATGAAGGGATTCATACGACGGAGGAGCGCATCAAGAGCGAAGATATCGTGAAATTAGCCGAGTATGGCCTGGAAATTGTTGCGCAGACGGTGAGTTCAGCAGATTAATTCCTAAATATGAAGGTGTCCTGATGACTGTAGTATCATAGTTGTCTAAGGCACCTTTTTCCTGTTTAATTCATTTAATTCAGATGATATGATCGATGATGCTGCAAATTTCTTTGCTGGGCTGGACTCCATAATGTATGCCAGTTTGATTCGTTCATAATGAGCAAGGATTGCTGGATCGTTTCGAGATACTTATCGATTTTGAGCCTCTCCTCCTCGGAAGGATGGTACAGCTCAATGCGTCTAAATAGATTGTTCATCGTTTCATGCAAATAACAGGATGCTGCGCCAAAGCGTGCCTCGGCCATGTCGGGAGCTTGCTTGACGAGCGCTTTGAAAATGCGGGACGCTTCGGCATAGCATTCTTCATCATGCAGCATTTCAGCCGAGATAAACGCAGTTTGTTGAAATATTCGCTGTGCTCCTAGCGTTAGCGGGTCGGGAAGGCTGGTTAGATGATTTTTGGCAGCAACGTTATATCCTTGCCGATAAAGTGCACCGATGAAAAGGCATTGCAGATAATTATCGCCGGATGAAGCCAGCTTAAAGGCTAATTCGTTTAATCCATACTTGACGGCCTGACCGATTAAAGCGGCTAAGCGGGAAAACGGGATGTTATCGAGCAAGCATCCCCCTTCCATTTGAAGCTGGGAAATTTCGAATAACTGATTCATTTTTGTACTGAATCCAACTTCGTCCTGAGTTTTAGTTTTCATGCATTCTTGAATAAAAGAAGCAGCTTGCTCCACGTTGCCGATATGGATCAGGGTTTCGGCATACATTAATCGCATGGGCTCTTCATGCAGCAACTCCGGAGTGATTACCCCAGCGGCGCTACGGTAGGCTCCTAGCTGATATAAGACGGAGAAGAGCAGCTTTTTGCCATCCGTCAGCTTGTCCTGCTCAATGAGATCCATTAGCGCTGTAGCGATCTCTTCGTCATTTCTATGGGATCGATGTAGACTAAGCCCGAACTGCAGCAACTGCTGCTCAGACTGCGTTGATGGAACTATCGCTGATTCCATTATCGATTCACATTTTTCATTCATATCCACGATCAATCACCTTCGGATTTATATTCTGCCGAGATGCAATAAAATCTTTAACTTTGCCGGTTGGGCTGGATTGCCGCTGCCATTGATTCAGCATAATACGAATTTGCCAGGCTTTGCCCTGGGCGCGAAGAGAGTTGTCCGAGAAATAGCTCTTCATCAGCGTTACCCCTTCCTTATTCGGGTTTAGTATAATAACACCATATGTTGAAAAAGGACAAGTTATGAATGTTAATCATTAGGGAGGATTTCATATGCCAACAGTAAACGATAAATTAAAGGAAACGACTGTATCTACGGAGCATATTTTTACGGGTAAGGTTATCTCTTTGCAGGTGGATACCGTGCAGCTGCCCGACGGTACTCAGGGTAAGCGTGAAATCGTGAAGCATCCTGGCGCTGTAGCCGTGCTAGCCATCCATAAAGGGCGCTTACTGCTCGTTGACCAATATCGCCAAGCGATGGGACGCTGTGAGTTGGAAATACCCGCCGGGAAGCTCGAACAGGGTGAAGACCCGCTGGAGGCGGCAAGACGTGAGCTGGAGGAGGAGACGGGGTATCGCTGCGGCCAGTTGACTCTACTGCATTCCTTCTACACGTCGCCAGGATTCGCCGACGAAATTATCCATTTGTACTGGGCCGAGGATTTAGCTGCGGGTGAAGCTTCGCCTGACGAGGATGAATTTCTGGAGGTCATTGAAGCGACCTTTGAGGAAACACAGCAGTATATCGCAGAAGGACGAATTTCAGACGCGAAGACGATTTTGGCCGCATATATATGGCAGCAAAGACAGGCTGTTCATAACGGAAGCCAAGGTGCATAAGCATGAACGACAAGAGAAGTAATATTGAAATTGGCAGGGTTAATAGCGAAATAGCTGCAAATTCGGATACAGCCGCAGCTTCTATTGGAAATGCCAACAACAATGGTGGTCCGGACTCTTTAGGGACATATTACGCTGATCTTCATGTACACATCGGGCGAACAAACGCGGGAAACCCCGTTAAAATCAGCGGCAGCCGAAATTTGACCTTTGGAAATATCGCAAGGGAGGCAGAGGAGCGCAAGGGCATTTCCTTGATTGGGATCATCGACTGCCATTCTCCCGGCGTACAGCAGGATATCGATAATTATCTCCAGGCCGGAGAGATGAAAGAGCTGCAGGAGGGAGGGATCGCCTACGGGGGAACGACGATTCTGCTCGGAAGCGAGCTTGAGATTCGTGAGCCGGGGATGGGGCCAGCTCATTTGCTCGTCTTCTATCCTGATTTAGCGGCGATGAAATCCTTCACGAAATGGCTGGAGAAGCATATGAAGAACGTGAATTTGAGTTCGCAGCGCATATATGTGCCTGCACGAAAGCTCCAGCAGGAGGTTTATGCACGGGGCGGCATCGTTATACCGGCACATATTTTTACGCCACACCGCAGCATCTACGGCAGCTGCGCGCCTCGAATGGAGCAGGTGCTTGACCTGGAACGGATTAGCGCTGTGGAACTGGGACTGAGTGCGGATAGTGAAATGGCAGGATTGCTCAGCGAGCTGGATCCTTATACGATTCTGACGAATTCGGATGCCCACTCTTTAGGGAAAATCGGAAGGGAGTATAATGAGCTGCGGATTGCCAAGCCCAATTATCAGGAGTTCGAGAAGGCGCTGAATAGGAAAGAAGGAAGAAGGGTGGCTGCCAATTACGGTTTGAATCCGCGCCTTGGAAAGTACCACAGGACATTTTGCGGGGGCTGCAGCTATATTATCGACGAGGCAGGCATCTCGGTCGAACGTTGCCCATATTGCGGCTCTACAAAGCTGGTACGCGGTGTGCAGGATCGGATCCGCTCTATCGCGGATCGGACGGAGCCTGCAGTTCCATCGCACCGCCCGCCCTATCATTACCAGGTGCCGCTGGAATTCATTCCAGGCCTTGGGCCTGCTAAATTTGAAGCGTTGCTGCGTGCCTTCGGAACGGAGATGAATATCCTGCATCAGGTTTCCGAGCAGGAGTTGTCCGGGGTGGTCGGCAGCGAATTGGCCGGGAGCATTTGTGCGGCGCGTGCTGGGCGGCTGGCTCTATCTTCGGGCGGCGGCGGGACTTACGGCAAGGTTGATAAATCAAATGGATTGAGCAAATAGAGCATAAGGGAGCAGGCTTGTTCATATTTTTTACTTAAAGAGGTTATCGCCCTAGGTAAATCATGTGAACGCTGAAAGGAGTACGCCCGCATGCTTCGACCTTTTCGTTATGCTCTGAAGGATCAGACCCCTTTGTATGTATTTGTATCGGTGCTCTTTCTAATGGGCGTCGTGTTCGGCGCGTTGATGGTCAATGCTCTTACCTTCGAGCAGCAGCAGGATTTGTCTCGTTATTTGGGGAATTTTTTCATCTCCATCAACGAAGGAGGAGCCGACTTTCATTCAGTGACGTTATGGGAGGTTGCATTCCTACATTTGAAATGGCTGGGATTGATTTGGATTTTAGGCTTATCGGTCATCGGTCTTCCGGGGATTCTGATTCTGGACTTCCTAAAAGGTGTTCTGATCGGGTTTACCGTTGGATGCCTAGTAGGCCAATTTACTTGGAAAGGCCTGCTGTTTGCACTGGTATCCGTCGCTCCGCATAATTTGCTTATTATACCTGTGCTGCTGATTAGCAGTGTGGCGGCCATCGGCTTTTCGCTGAATATCATTCGAACCCGGGTGCTAATGAACCGTAGCGGAAGCGCTGCGCGCCCTTTTTTGACATATACGGCGCTAACCCTATTTCTGGCCGTGGTCATCATGGCTGCCTCCTCGTTCGAAACCTGGGTTACCCCGGTCATGATGGGATGGGTTACTCCAATGATGTAGCCAATAGCCTTGTATCCATTGATTTTATTGGGTTTATAGACGGTATAAAACCCGATAAAATTACGGAAAAATCACATTTACTGCGTTTCCTCTGGATTAAGGATACTCCCAAAGTGAATTTTCACTTTTTCGGTAGCATCCTTTTTCATTTTTTAGTTACATGTGTATATATCTTAAGCGTAGTTTTTGCATCATCGTGACCGACACGCGCCATGATCGTCGGCAAATCGACTCCTGCTTCGATTAACATGCTGATGTGCGTATGCCTAAAAATATGGGGAGTCGCCTTCTTTGTAATAGATGTCCTCTTTAATATACGATTCATCCGTTCCAAAAGGAATTTCTGATTTTTGGGAACGCCATTATCTCGCGGAAATATAAAATTCTCATCGTAAAAATCCTGGTTGTTTTTTTATATCGTTCTTGCCTAGCCGCTAGATTTTTTTTGTAATCCTTCAGCATTGTTAATATACTTTCGTCAAGTTCAATAGTCCTAATTGATCCGACAGTCTTTGGCGGTGTTAGCTCATAATTGTACATATTATTCTCTGGTGTGTACAAAGTTTTCGTTATTCGTAGCTCACGAGTTTTGAAGTTGATGTCTGTCCATTTAAGGGCACAAAGTTCCCCAGGACGTAATCCGCTGAAAGCAATCAAATAAAAAGCCTCTTTATCCCCGTAAAGAGCACACGTTCAATTACAGCTTCGAGAAACTCACGAAGCTCCTCGCTCTCCAAATATTTTTCTCCAATAACATCTCGTTCTATATCTTCAACGGTAAGTTGTTTCTTATGGAATCTTTGCTCCTTTAGATGGATTAAGTTTTGTTAAGTTATTCACAAGATGGATGCAATCGCCCTTTGCTGGGCGTATCATCTCTTCGCTTCTTAAAATTACTTCTGCAATAAACGAAATAAACCTATAGAAAATAATATTCCTCCAAATAAGCGATAGCTGAAGATATAGGCTTCCAGATGAATTTTTATATCCTCGGAGTCCACTGAACCCCCAACATTTCTAATAAATGCAAATACCTTATCGTCTCCCATGTCAGCTGAATTTAAAATGAAGTTTGTCCTCACCAGAATATATTAAATGAAATTTGTCTATAACCTGGGCACAACATGACCACAAGTTGAACACCATGTGACGGATTTACATGGTAGTATGTAAGCATAGAAAAAGGCGAGAATGACACGCACGGCTGCATGAATGCGGCGATGAACCGGGGCGTACCTCTTCCTGCCTTTTCTGTTTTCCTGCAGGAATAAAGTCCCATCTGTCGAATGTTTACGATAACAATATTCGATGGAGGATTCAGGAAATGGCGAGAAGAAAGAGCAAGGCGAAACAAGAAGAGGAGCTTGTTCAGGCGCTGCTAACTTTGATAGTCTTTATTTCAATATTTGGTACATTCAGTCTGACAAAGTCTCTTCAGGCAACCATCACTGTCACTGTGCTGGCCGTGGCTGTGTTCATTGCAGTACTTATCATTATAGGCATCAAGCGTACTGAACGCTTAAAGCGCTCCGGGATCGCGGACATCGATAAGATGGAAGGAGTCCAGTTCGAACAATACTTGGGTCATTTATTCCAAGCCCAGGGATATAAAACCCAGGTGACCAAGGCCGCGGGCGATTTTGGAGCGGATCTGATACTCCAGAAGGCAGGCAGGAAAATAGTCATCCAGGCAAAGAGATACAGCAAGAACGTCGGAATTAAGGCGGTGCAAGAAGCGCAGGCAGCCATTGCTCACTATGGAGCTGTAGAAGCCTGGGTGGTCACGAATAGCGATTTCACTGCAGCCGCTTATGACCTTGCAAAATCAAATCAGGTTCGCTTAATAAACCGCGAGGCACTTGTCGAAATGATCCTTGCTATGAATCCGGGAACTGCGCCTGCGCCAAAGGCGGTAATGGCGGCGACGCCGATTGACGAGATGACTTGTCCTAAATGCGGGAATAAATTGGTGCTCCGGAACAGTGCGAAAGGTCAGTTTTACGGATGCAGCAGCTTTCCGAAGTGCCGATACATGAGGAAAAGCCAGGTTGGATAATGAAATAGTGAGGAAAATGAAGATTTCTTTGGGCGGGGCGGAATTAACTTGGAGATTCAACGATTTAGATTTTTGACCCTGTTCTTCAACAATCAATATAATGATCTTGTAATACGTATCTAGTTACTAAGTACGTATTCCTTTATAGCAAAGAGCGCAGCGTTTTTGCGGCGGCCGGGTACGGACGCAATTCTCTAATGCGTATAAATCCCTTAAATATCGTCATTAAAACCACGAAAACCGTTATTCAGGTGATGAAATCGTACATATTCAATCGAAGTCGTTCCGTCCTGGAGCGGCTTTTTTATTTTGTCGGACGGAGCGTGATTGCATGAAAATCCTTCAATGGTTGGTTAAGATGACATCGGAGTAGCCAAGAAATAGAGGTAAGCGGAGACATGACTGGCAAACGTAATAAGTTGCGGAGACCACGTTATGAACCGAAGCAGCCGAGAAAGTGTAAGGACTGCATTTGGGGATATCGTGGACAGGGACGAAACAGCTCTGCAGCAAGCAACGATGTGTGAATCAGGTAAATCCTTCCTGATGTCGAATCATCATGTTGGAGGGATTCTAGTGAAAATTGATAATATCGTAGATTATTCTCTGAAATCAATAGCTCGTAGAATTAAGAAAGCACCGAGCAAGAAGATAGCAGAGTTTGCTTCGAAAAATGTTCTGAGGAGCACTTATATGTAGTTGATGATCCTGATCTAGTGGCAGCAAACTTTCCGAAAGATGTTAATCTATTTGGGATACAAGGCATTCATGAACGCATGACGACAGCGGAAAACAGGCTTTCGCCGCTGCAATCACAAGGAAGGGCGTTTCTGCAAGTGCCAATGATTCTAACACCGTGTTGGTGGGGAAAATAGATCAGATTGTTACAGGAATGAAGAGTGCTTCTGGTTCGTTAGAATTTTCAGGTTCGCTCGATCAACGCACTATATCAGGACTCGCTTTTATACCGAAATTAATAATACTACGAGTCACTCTTGAGAGAAGTGCGTATACTCCCAACGACACCAATGGATTTAACTTCAAGGCACATTTTATTGTAACTTCAACTACCCCGAACTACTCCTTTGACGGGTCTGTCAATAGCCCGATTTATGGAACACATAGAATAAGCGCGGGAGTGAATGTAACATTTGGAGCGAATTTTATTGTACTAAATTTTACAGGTACCAATTTATACCCCTATCAGACCGTAACATATACAATTTACGGTGAATAGTACTTCCCATGAAATAAAAACGAAGGGTGTTGAAGATGATCTTAATGCCTCTAGAGTGAATTCTATCTGTCCTCCTCACGTCCCCTTACTGTCCGTAATAAGGCCAATAAATACCCTGTGCTTCTTATAGAATGAATGTAGCAGATATAAGAAATAGTTGTCACGTACTATAAGAAGCGGAGGTATTCATTCATGGCAAAAACAGATTGGACATTAACGGATACGGTAAAGCCGGATGACTTCAATAACATTGGGCGAGAAATTAATCAGTTGCGTACGGATGTGGATCATATTGAGGTTCCAACAGCATCGTTAACGGAAGCGGGGATTGTGCAACTGTCGAATGCAACGAACAGCACCAGCGAAATCGAGGCGTCAACTTCAAAGGCGACTAAAACGGCTTATGACACAGCGGTGGCCGCACAAAATACCGCTAACGCAGCCAATACAGCGGCAGCAGCTGCGCAGGCAAAGGCAAACGCGGCAGAGACGCCGTCTGGAGCACAGGCCAAAGTAAATGCGGCGGTCGGCCCGCTGTCCAGTTTGCTCACATCGGCCAAAGGCAACACCGTCTCGGCGATCAACGAGCTTTTTACATCTGCCAGTAACGGTAAAACTGCGGTCGCTGCCGCTATTACTGGCAAAGGGGTTCCAGCGTCAGGCAGCGATACATTTGGGCAATTGGCAACGAAGATTAGATCAATATCCACATCCACTTATGGGACAATACCTCGACAGCCCGAGCAGTCGGATTTTCTTAATAGAAACGGAGAGAGACGTGACAGAACTATAGCAACCCTACCAGCAAGTAAAGGGATATATATTATCCCATACTTAACATTATCCTGTGATAGTTATACAGTTCCAAGGGAAGCCAGCATACAACTATCGCTGAAAAATACCAGCACAAATAAAACTATAAATTTAGGCATTACTGGCGGCGTCACAGGTTCTTCGTTTAGATTGGTTATATACAACATGATTATTGATACAGCAGATGGAGGGAGCTATGTAAAAGAACTTAGTTATCCTAACTATAGTAACACAAGGGAAGCAATCAGTTTAAATGACTTTACCCTTGATGCTCCTATTGATTTGATTTTTACGTATTATATTCAAGACACCGATTACAGATACTTTAGGTGGAGCGTAGACAAAATATCATATGCGTAGAAGGGTGTTGACAAGGATCAGAATGTTTCAATCGAAGGATCGCGTCGAAGCAATTGAATCTTCGATACAGACGCAGCGACGATACAACAAATTATTAAGTTCACAGGGAAGGGGGTTACACTTGATTATGATGCTGATGGCAGTGTTAGAGTAGGGATCAAGAAAGATGCTAAAAGCGTTCTCCTAGTTAAGTTAGGTCAGTTTATTTACAAAACCAGCAGCAACGAGCTGGGCGTTTGTGATTATGAATACCTGATATCAGAATACGAAGAAATTACTGAAGCAGCAGAATAGAATAAGAGGCAGCGCCGTAAGGTGTTTTTTATGACAAATTCCAAACACAAGCGAAACAACCTAGTATATGGTAAATTCGTCGCATTCATTTAAAGTTAGCAAGCGATATAATAGAGTTCGAATCTAGCGATTCTAATATACTGTAAAGGGTGGAAGAACATGAAATTTAAGAAGATGTTAACTGTTCTCTTTACATCAATGATGCTACTTACATTCTCGTCGTCTGCAAATGCTGCTGTTGGATTCGCTGATACTAAGGCACAAGCATTTTCGATTCAACCAAAGGCAGCTGGTAATGAGTCGATGTCTATGTCACTTTCAAGTAGTAACGATGTCGATTGGTACAAATGGACAAATAACACCGGTACAGATAAGTTTATTAGTACTGCCATTGTTGTGTTTGATAATACCAGTCGAAGTAAGTACCACATCGGACATGAACTTGTTTATAAAGACGGACGCAGTACAGATATCTTCTATTCTTATGACGGGAGGGGGATTTCTCATATTTACGTACCTGCTGGTGCGACACTCTATACTAGAGTAGAAGCAAATGTCTTCATTGATCCATCTATAGTTTATTGGCTATTTGTTGTAAATCACGAGTTAGACTAGTGGTGGTTATATGAAAAGCGCCCTCGGGTGCTTTTTTTATGCCCTCGGAGCCGATCCGGGGGCTATTTGTATTGGGGGAGAAGGAATGGACATTGCGGCAATCGTCGGATTGGTAGCTGCGATCAGTGGAGTCATACTTGGCTGGACTGGTCGATCGCGCCAGATTCGGAAAGAAGGACGGTCAGATGGCAGTGGAGAAGGGGCTCTGCGGCAAGATGTGGAGTACATTAAGCGGGGCGTCGATGACATCAAGGTTGATATGCGAATTCAAAACCAGCGCAGGACGGAATATCTGAGCGCGTCACACGGGTGGAAGAGTCGGCCAAGCAAGCACACAAGCGGCTTGACAGGTTGGAAGAATAATATATTGAAAGGGAGGAAGCAAGATGAAAGATTCTGATTTTATCGCTAAGATTGCTGCCTACGCCGTTGCAGATATGCAGGATACATTTATCCCCGCATCGTTAACGATAGCTCAGGCGGCGCTAGAGAGTGCCTGGGGAGCAAGTGGGCTAACAAGCAAGGCTAATAATCTTTTCGGAATCAAGGGGACTGGCCCGGCCGGTAGCGTAACTATGCCGACGACCGAGTATGTAAATGAGTAAACCAATAAAAGTTAATGCGGCATTTAGGGCATACAACAACTGGGGCGAGTCGATCCGCGACCACTCAAAATTAATTCTCAATGGTGTCTCTTGGAACAGAAATCTGTACAAAAAGGTGATTGGCGCGGATGGCCGAACAGCAGCTCGCGAGATCGCCGCAGCTGGCTACGCTACTGATCCGGGATACGCCACTAAGATAATATGCATTGATGGAGTAGTACGATCTGTACAAATATGACGGGCAAGGGAAGGGTGTTGAGAAGGTGGCAGAACGTGATATTAACAAAGTTAGTGCTTGGGCGGCAGAAAATTGGTCAGAGGCTGTTAAAAATGGCTACTTCGACGGGAGCCGTCCGGGTGCGGCAATGATGCGGGAAGAGATGGCGTAACTATGCACTTTGGATCGTATCGTTTCTCAAGTGTTGTTGCAGTTGCAGTTGCTCGGCCACCTGACAGAAGCCTTTGAGTTGACTGATATTATGGCGCGAGGATATCCTAACTGTCGCTAACGTGTTCTTGGGGTTGCTAGCTACACTCGGAATTATCAGTAACCCAACTAAGCCGAATAGCGGCGGGGATAATCTGTAAAACCAAAAGGGGATTCTGTTGGAAGGAGTCCCCTTACTTACATATAATGAGTGTTTTATTCGCCTTTAAAGGCAGTTTAATGGATATACATATTGCAAAATCATTGTTTGAAAACAATTGCGCCGAGCTACATTAGGAAACAACTAGCAATGGCACTTGTGATGGCTATTAAAAAATGAAACTGTAATTTCGTGCGCACATTCAGAGGGTGAGAATTCATTTTGTCTGATATATAATTCTGAAGTTATGAGATTATCAATGAGTCGGATGGATCAAGAAATACAGTTAAAGGCAATAGAAATCATAGAGAAGTCATTTGGATAACCGATGAGGACATTTAACAAAGAGAGCAGTAATGATCCAGGGTTGAATATTTTTTATTTAGAATGGAACAGTGAAGTTTGTCAGGTGATTATGAAGGAATTATACGACGAAGATATGCTTTAATCCTCTGGTTCTTCACTAACGGTTAACTGCAAAAAGTGCAGTAATCAGCTCAACAAGCCAAGCGTAAGTGGATGAACTAACAGATTAAATAAATCACGGAAAAATCACGAAAACGGAAAAGCGCCAGAAAGCTGTACGGAGGGAAATCCATAATTACATCTGTATCCACTAAAAAAATGGACAAGAACTAACTGCGTGAAAGTGTGTGGAGAAATGCACATGATGGGATGGGTTACTCCAATGCTTGATCTGGCCTAGAACTCTAGCAAAATGTTTGACTTTGTTGATTAACTCCCCCTATAATGAAAGAAGTGATTGTAGATATTAGATCAATGAGCGGCGATTCCTGGGGGAGGGAGAACATGGAAGCAAAGATCGACAAAATCAAGCAGCAGTTACAATCCCAGGGTTATAAATTAACGCCCCAACGGGAAGCTACAGTACGGATACTGCTCGAGAACGAAGACGATCATCTTAGTGCGGAAGATGTTTTCATGCTCGTGAAAGATATTGCTCCTGAAATTGGTCTTGCGACCGTTTACCGTACTTTGGAGTTGCTAAGTGAATTGCATGTCGTAGAGAAAATCAATTTTGGCGACGGCGTTGCCCGCTATGATTTAAGAACCGACACGAGCAAACATCATCACCATCACCTCATTTGCGTACAATGTGGAGCGATGGATGAAATCCGCGAGGATTGGCTTGGGCCACTGGAAGAAAGGCTGGAGGAAGAGTTTAACTTCTCTGTACTCGATCACCGTCTTGATTTCCACGGGATTTGTTACCGTTGTAAAGATAAGAATGACAACAATCCCGAATCCGGCGATAAGAAATCTTAAGTCCGCATTTAAAGCTCCGCACGGCCGCCGCGCTGTGAGGGGCTTTTTTAAGATTATAAAACTTATTAGGTCGAAGCCTGCTTGGTTCATCGCGATACTGGAATACATAACGTTATGGATTGATTTTGTCCAGGTACCAGCCACATAATCCCTCGGTGTCTCCTATATACTATAAGATAAGGCGCCTGTCCGGCCTGATTGAGGTTGAATGACAGGCGAGAACGGGTATAGAAAGAGGGAGAGGATTATGGTAATCTCGCTTCGGAAATGTCTGCGCAGTGTAAAGTATGTAATGATATTTCTTGCACTGGCTTATTTATTGTACAAGGTGACAGGGGCTTTTGGCGGATATTTGTTCCCTGGGGATAAATACCGTATTCCCGATAGCTCTGCCGTAAAGGTGTTTCAGACGGAAGGAAGCAGCAGTAAGGGACTAGAATATATGGCTGACCGCTTAAAACTGTTTTATTGGTACGGGGAATAGCGGGGGAATCGAAGGGGAAATGGGGGCGCGAGTCTTGGAACAATATATTGCCCCATTTATGGGTTATTTAGCTGATCATAAAAGGTTGAGCGCGGCAACATTGGAGTGTTACCAGAGAGATGTTGAGCAATTCATCGGTTATTTACGGGAGCGGGAAATCGTAGAGCCAGTCCAAATCACGAAGGCAGGCGTGAAGCTGTATTTTTCAACGCTAAGCAAGGCGGGCAAGGCCCCGGCCACGATAGCCAGATCCTCGGTATCTTTGCGTGCTTTTTTTCAATATTTGCAGCAAGAACGGTTTGTTGATCATGATCCGGGTCATTGGATCGAGTCGCCAAGAGTCGACAAATCTCCGCCGCAAACCCTAACCGTGGAAGAAGTGGATTTACTGTTGGACATGCCCGATACCTCTCAAGCATCAGGACTAAGGGATAGAGCGATGATGGAGCTGCTTTACGCTACGGGAATTCGGGTTTCCGAGTTAATTGCCTTGAATGTCCAAGACGTGGATACCACGATGCGGTATGTGAGATGCTCTGGGGGGAAGGAACGAATTATTCCGATGAGTACCGTTACAGCGCATTGGATTCAGCAATATTTAAGGGAGAGTCGTCCGCTCTTATCGGGGGAGTCTACTGTAGAGGTGCTGTTCACGAACGCAAGGGGGGATCGCCTTACTCGCCAAGGCTTCTGGAAGATCGTTAAGAAGTACGGGAAAGAGGCGGGCATCGAGGCAGACATTACACCGCATATGCTCCGTCATTCTTTTGCTGTGCATTTATTAGAAGGCGGTGCAGATGTGAAATCGGTGCAGGAGATGCTGGGTCATACCGATATGGTTACAGTGCAAATGTATTTAAGCAAGACGAAGCCCAATTTGAAATCTGTTTACGAAGCATTTCACCCCCGCGCACGATCACAGACGTCAAAGTCTCCTGCGGAGTGAGGCTTCGTGAATATTCCTTTTAACATATGCCTTAACGATTGAAATGAAATTATGAAAAGGAGATCAGTATTATGACAACGACATTAACGCAAGGAATGATTCAGGAAGCGGCGGACTATATTCGCTCGAAATCTAACGTAACGCCGAAGCTCGGGCTGATTCTTGGCTCAGGGCTCGGTGTGCTGGCTGAGCATATCGATGATGCTGTCAGCATCGCTTATCAAGATATCCCTTACTTTCCTCAATCCACGGTTGAAGGGCATGCGGGGGAAATGTTGATTGGCACAGTTCAGGGGACATCCGTCGTACTGATGAAAGGGCGCTTTCATATGTATGAAGGCTACGGGCCGGAGCTTACGGCGTTTCCGGTGCGGGTGATGAAGGCGCTGGGCGTATCCAAACTGCTCGTAACGAACGCAGCCGGGGGAATTAACACATCGTACGAGCCAGGCGACCTAATGCTGATTTCGGATCATATCAACATGACGGGCAGAAACCCTTTAGCGGGGCCGAATGACCCAGAGCTCGGGCCACGTTTTCCGGATATGTCGGAGGCATACAGCCGCAAGTTGCGCGAGATTGCGAAGCAGGTTGCTTATGAGAAGGACATCCCGCTGCAGGAAGGAGTTTATGTCGGTCTCTTGGGGCCTTCTTATGAAACTCCGGCCGAAATCCGTATGTTCCGTACTTTAGGAGCAGATGCCGTGGGCATGTCTACCGTATCGGAGGTCATTGTGGCCAGACATGCGGGCATCGAGGTGCTAGGTATTTCCTGCATCAGTAATATGGCTGCCGGCATCCTCGATCAACCACTTTCACATGAGGAAGTTATTGAGACGACGGATCGGGTTCGCGAGAAGTTTCTGAACCTCGTATTAGGAATTATCCCGAAGCTGTAACAAGGCAGACTTCAGCCAATAAAAATATAAGCGGCGTTTCCGAGTGATCTGATTATAGATCTTTGGAAACGCCGTTTTTTTTACTTTTGCAGGAATATATTGGCTTTGTTTCGCCGATACTAGGTTAGCAGAATCCAATATTTTGTAAAACTTGTCGAAGGGGGACTAATCTTGAGCAAGCGGTTGTTAATTTGGAGCTTCGCAATACTGCTAACCTTTTCAGCTTGGCCAGCGGGAATGTTTGCCGCACCGGCTGAGACACACGAGGAAGGGGATGCTCTGCTAGCCGAGAATGCAAACTCTGCCATTCTAATGGATGCAGATACGGGTACGATTATTTATGAGAAGAAAAGCCATGAAAAGCTGCCTCCGGCCAGCATTACGAAAATCATGACGATGCTGCTGACAATGGAGGCGATCGAAAAAGGCATTTTGAAGCTGACGGATAAAGTCACTACAAGCGAATATGCGGCCTCCATGGGCGGCTCGCAAATTTTCTTGGAGCCCGGGGAGCAGATGACCGTTGATGAGCTGCTCAAAGGTATAGCAATGGCATCAGGCAACGATGCTTCCGTGGCAATTGCTGAGAAGATTGCCGGTTCCGAGAAGGCCTTCGTAAGACTGATGAATGAGCGGGCTGCTGAGCTTGGAATGAAAGATACGCAATTTAAAAATTGCAACGGGCTGCCGGTTGAGAATCATTACAGCTCTGCCCATGACATTGCGATCATGAGCCGGGAATTGCTGAAGTATCCAGAGGTTACGAAATACACGGGTGCTTATCAAGACTATTTGCGGCAAAACACGCAGAAGCCATTTTGGCTGGTGAATACGAACAAACTGGTTAGGTTTTATAGCGGCGCCGACGGTTTAAAGACCGGATACACATCCGAAGCGAGGTTTTGCTTAGCAGCTACTGCGCAGAGAGACGGGTTGCGGCTAATTGCGGTCGTGCTTGGGGAACCGAATACGAAGACGCGGAACAGCGAGGTATCCGCGATGTTCGATTACGCCTTCTCCCAATATGCACTGCTACCGATTTACAAAGCGGGTGAAGCCATTGGGCAGGTTAAAATCCAGAAAGGCCAATCTTCGCTGTTAGAGCTGTCTGCTGCACGCCAGTTGAATGTGCTGGTCAATAAGGGAGTAAGCCCGGGCAGCATCACTCATAAGCTTGAGGTGCCTGAGAAGCTGGCTGCTCCGATCAAGAAGGGACAGAGCATCGGAAAGCTTATCGTGTATCAGGATGATAAGGCGATTACAGAATTCCAACTGCAGTCACCAACTGATATCGATAAGGCAGGCTGGTGGACGATGTTCAAGCGCTCGGCCTCACACCTCTTTTTTGTAGATTAATAGGTTTTTTCTTCTAGTTTTGTCAAGGGGAAGGAATTCGTTGCCGTCTTATAGAATTGTTGTGTTCATGTCAGGGAGGAGAGTGAGCAGACGTGAATTTACATGTGGAAATGGTAAGACACCGCGATACGCTTATCGTGCGGTTAAGCGGAGAACTGGATCACCATACGGCCGATGACGTCCGTATACGAATGGATGAGGAGATTGCGCGGGGGGATTGCCGCCATCTAGTGCTCAGCCTGAAGTCCTTGCAATTTATGGACAGCTCGGGCCTCGGGGTCATTTTGGGCAGATACAAGCTGATCAAGCACAAAGGCGGCAAAATGGTACTGTGCGACGTAAACCGCTCGGTGTATCGACTGTTCGAAATGTCGGGGCTCTTTAAGATTATGAGCATAGTCGAGAACGAGAGCGCCGCGCTCTCTGAATTGGAGGTCGCATTATGAGCCAAACCGCCAGCAATTTTATGTCTCTGCAATTCGCTGCAAGGTCGGAGAATGAGTCTTTTGCCAGAGTGACGGTTGCGGCGTTTGTATCGCAGCTTGATCCGACGATGGATGAAATCACTGATCTCAAGACTGTCGTATCTGAAGCCGTGACAAACAGCATTATTCACGGATATGACAGCGATCCAGAAGGGATTGTCACGATTTCAGCCCATATTGAAGGGGATACGGTAACTTTGGTGATTGAAGACAAGGGACAAGGAATCGAGGATGTAGAGCTTGCGAAGCAGCCTCTCTACACGTCCAAGCCGGAATTGGAGCGTTCGGGCATGGGCTTCACGATCATGGAGAATTTCATGGACGAGTTCGACGTCACGAGTGAGATGGGTGGCGGCACGTCCATTCGGATGAAAAAGAGGATTGTATCCAAGAAAGCTTTATATAATTAGGGGTTGGATCTATGGATGCCGATGTAAAGCAAACCTCAAGAGAGTTTTTGGATGATGCCGAAGTGAAGCGGTTGATCGCTCTGAGTCAATCCGGGGATCACGGTGCCCGCGACCGTCTTGTCAACTGCAACATTCGGCTCGTCTGGTCGGTAGTGCAGCGGTTTATGAATCGGGGGTATGAGCCCGAGGATCTGTTCCAGATCGGCTGTATCGGCTTGCTGAAATCAGTGGATAAATTCGATCTCAGCTATGACGTCAAATTTTCTACGTACGCCGTTCCGATGATTATCGGGGAAATCCAGCGTTTTCTGCGCGATGATGGAACGCTTAAGGTCAGCCGCTCCCTCAAAGAGACGGCGAACAAGGTTCGCAAGAAGAAGGATGAATTGTCGAAGGTGTTGAATCGCCTGCCCACGGTGAAGGAAGTGGCCGATGAGCTCGGCTTGACGCCAGAGGATGTCGTATTTGCCCAGGAGGCTAATAAACCGCCGACCTCGATCCATGAGACGGTATTTGAGAACGATGGCGATCCGATCACGCTGATGGATCAAATTGCGGATGAATCGCAGGAGCGCTGGTTCGACAAGCTGGCGCTTCATGAGGCAATAGACGGCTTGTCCGAGCGCGAGCGATTAATCGTATATTTGCGTTATTACCGCGATCAGACTCAGTCAGAGGTGGCGAGCCGGCTTGGCATTTCCCAGGTCCAGGTGTCGAGACTGGAGAAAAAAATACTGCAAAATATCCGCGACCAAATCGCGCAATAACCTAAGCATTGCGTTCAGAAGTGAAGTATATATTTAAGCAAGAACGGCTTTCCGGATTATCTGGAAGCCGTTTTTTGTCATGGTTAAGAAAGGTGCTGAGGCTTCGGCTTTCGCTTATCGCGAGTAAAGCATCCTCCCGCTTGGCATACTATGGACAATTCGTCCTGAAAAGAGGTGTTAGGATGAAACAGGACACCGCTACGATCTATTTGCAGCTGCGCAAGCATGTCAAGCTCCCTATTGGTCAGGCTGTACGAATTCGCGATGTGGCGCGCGTTCTGAGTAATTCGAAGCTGGAATCAAGCCTCCTGGATGTCGTGATCAAGCAACCGCGGGAGCAGGACGGCAATTTGGTTCTCATCGATATGCTTCAGATTATAGCGAGCATACAAGACTGTGACCCGGCTATACAGGTGGAGTACATCGGCGAGCCGCAGGTGATCGTTGAAATGGTCAGACCGGGCAAGAAGCCGCTGTTCCTTTTGTTTATACTTGTTTGGCTTCTGCTGTTCTTCGGTTCGGCGCTGACGATCATGAATTTTCATGCCGATGTAAGCATGCAGGCCGTTCAAGTCCGAATTGTCGAAATGATCACCGGTGAGCGTGATGAGCATCCTTACTTGTTCCAAGGGGCTTATTCTATTGGCATTGGGTTCGGGATGGTCGTATTCTTTAACCATCTGTTTAAGAAAAAGTGGAATGAAGAGCCCACGCCGCTTGAGGTTGAAATGTATTTATATCAGGAAAATTTGAATCAATTCATTATTTCCGAGGAATACAAGAAGATGCATAATGCGGCTGGACGGGGGGAGAAGCAGCCTTGATCTCACCTTGGCCGGTGGTGGTATTTATTTTTCTGGGGCTAGCTGGAGGCATTGCGGTGGGAGGCGGAATTATCGCCCTGTTCATCGTGCTGGACGTTATTCCGAGGCTGGCCCAAGTGACGAGCACCTATAATAAGGTGCATTGGTATGAAGGAGCGATGGTTAGCGGAGCGCTAGTTGGAACAGTGGCAGATTTCTATCAGTGGCATATTCACGGCCCTTGGCTGATTAGCGGCTTCATCGGCCTGCTGAACGGTGTCTTCGTCGGCTTACTCGCGGCGGCATTGACCGAGGTGCTTAATGTTCTGCCGATTCTTGCCAAGAGACTACGGATGCAGCATTATTTGTTCGGGTTGCTTCTTGCCATGGTATTTGGAAAAGTTGCTGGCTCATTGTTTGAATTTTTTGTATATACCCCTAAGTAGAGATTAGATTGATGCGAGCGCAAGCAAGGAGGTAAAAGCATGTCGGATCGGGAGCAAAACGGATTTACGCATGAGGAGCAGCATCCGCCGGAATTCATTCCTTATCCGGAGGAGTATTCCGCCGAGGAGACGGATGGTGTGAACGAGGAGAGGGGGAAAAGTAACGAGGAACTGCGGAATATAAAGGTTGAGAATGAGCGCTCGGACACGATCGAGGAGTCGGTCATCTATTGGCAGAAGAGCGGCCAGATCAGCGAGGAATTGGATACGACGAAAAAGACGCTGGAGGAGGTCGTGGGTCTCGGTAGGAGCTTCGACGTTGACTTTCGTGAAATGACGTTCGGAGACATACGAACAGGATTGTTCTTTGTCAGCGGCTTTGCAAAGGAGGATATACTACAGGAAATACTTAAAAGGCTGACTTATCTGTCGCCTGATAACTTGTCCTCCGGTGCACTGCATGCTTTTTTTGATCTCTATATCCCGCACGTTCAGGTCAAAAAAATCGATAAGCTGAGCGATGTCATTACGATGGTGCTAAGCGGGATGAGCGCTTTGTTCATTGATGGCGAGCAGGAAGCTCTAGTGATGGATACCCGCTCTTATCCGATACGAAGTCCGGAGGAGCCGTCGCTTGAACGCGTTGTTAGGGGGGCGAGAGACGGCTTTACGGAGACCTTGCTTACGAATGTCACCTTAGTGCGCCGCCGGCTTCGAGATCCAGGCTTGACTTTCGAGATGCATAAGGTAGGACGTCGAACGCATACCGATGTTTGCCTCGCGTATATCGATGATATTGTAGATAAGACCCAAGTCGATGCCGTACGGGATAAGATCACCTCGATCGATATCGACGGCATTCCGCTTGCGGACAAGCAATTGGAGGAAGCAATCGTGCGCAAGGGCTGGAATCCGTATCCGCTCGTTAGATATTCGGAGCGACCGGATGTCGTTGCTTCGCATATATTAGAAGGGCGGGTAGCGCTATTCAGCGATACATCACCCAGCGTCATTATTCTGCCGACCACATTCTTTGATCTGTGCCAGCATGCGGAGGAGAATAGACAGACGGCGTTTATGGGATCGTACTTGCGCTGGGTTCGCTTTATCGGCATCTTTGCTTCGTTGTTTCTGCTTCCGTTATGGCTGCTGCTGGTCATCCATCCGGAACTGAAGCCAGCTTCGTTGTCGTTTATTGGCCCGCAGGCGAATGCAAAAATTCCGCTGATCGCTCAGTTCCTGCTGATTGAATTTGGAGTCGATTTGCTGCGAATGGCCGCTGTACATACGCCAACCCCTCTTGCCTCGGCCATGGGCCTGATCGCTGCGATATTGATCGGTGATATCGCCGTCAAAACAGGCCTGTTCGTCAATGAGGTGGTGCTGTATATGGCCGTAGCGGCTATCGGGATGTTTGCCACGCCGAGTTATGAACTGGGACTCGCCAATCGGGTGATCCGGCTGGGATTGCTGATCGCCGTCTCAATATTCGGCGGCCCCGGGTTTGTGGTAGGAGTGACGGCGTTTATTATTTGGCTCACACTAAGACGATCCTATAACTCCTCCTATCTGTGGCCGTTTATTCCGTTTAATGCAAAGGCGATGACTGCGATTTTATTCCGTTTGCCGGTCATGACTTCCAAGCAAAGGCCTTCCTTCAATAAGACAAGGGATCGGACGCGAATGCCGCGGCAGGAGTAGTCAAATAGGTTGTCCGACAAAAAATGCAAATGATCATCGTAAAAATCCATTTTTCAGTTCACCTAATGTTTGCTATACTGGTGTAAAAATTGAAAGTGGAGAGTGCTAAATGTATTTACATGGTACTAGTAACATTAATGCCAAAGGGCATCTTGAAATCGGCGGCTGTGATACGGTCGATTTGAAGCAGCAGTATGGTACACCGCTTTACATCGTTGATGAAGCACTTGTACGGCAAAGATGCCGCGAATATATGGATGCATTCAAGCAAACGGGCCTTACGTTTCAAGTGGCTTATGCGAGCAAGGCTTTCTGTGTAATGGCGATGTGCAGAGTGGTAGAGGAAGAAGGCCTGTCGCTTGACGTTGTTTCTGAAGGGGAACTGTATACGGCGCTTCAAGCCGGATTCCCGGCGGAGCGCATTCATTTCCATGGCAACAACAAAACATTGGATGAGCTGGAAATGGCTATTTCTGCGGGCATTGGCTGCTTCGTCGTAGATAATTTCACGGAGCTGCAGCTGCTCCAGGCCGTAGCCGCTGAGAAGGGCGTTGCCGTAAACGTTCTGCTGCGTGTAACTCCAGGGGTGGAGGCGCATACGCATGAGTTTATTTCTACCGGACAGACCGATTCGAAATTCGGCTTCGACATCGGCAATGGTTCGGCTAAAGAGGCCGTGGTGCTGGCTTCCGGAAGCTTGAATCTTCGTTTGCTCGGCGTGCATTCGCATATCGGCTCTCAGATTTTTGAGGTGGAGGGCTTTGAACTGGCTGTAGAGCGCGTAGCTCAATTTGCGGCAGACATTAAGGAAACGCATGGTGTTGTTTTCAAGGTTATTAACTTGGGTGGCGGCTTTGGTATCCGTTACACAGGGGAAGATCAGCCGCTACATGTCTCTCAATATGTAAAGTCGATTACGGATGCGGTCAAGAAGCATTTTGCGGAAGTCTATGCGCAAATTCCAGAAATCTGGGTAGAGCCGGGCCGCAGTATTATCGGCGATGCTGGCACGACGCTTTATACCGTTGGCTCTACAAAGGATATTCCGGGCGTGCGCAAATATGTCGCTGTTGACGGCGGGATGACCGATAATCCGCGTCCGGCGCTCTATGACTCCAAATATGAGGCGATGCTGGCAAATCGGGGGAATGACAGCAATGAAGAGACGGTGTCGATCGCTGGGAAATGCTGCGAGAGCGGGGATATGCTCATCTGGGATCTGGAGCTTCCTAGAGTAAACCAAGGGGATTTGCTCGCCGTATCCTGTACGGGGGCCTATAACTATGCGATGGCCAGCAATTATAACCGTATTCGTCGTCCGGCTGTCGTCTTTGTCAAGGACGGGGTCAGCGATGTTGTCGTCAAGCGCGAAACGCTGGAGGATATCATTTCCTGTGATGTTATTCCCGAGCGTATCTCGAAGCAGCCTTCGTATAAATAAAGTGTAATTATCCGCTGCCAAAATTGGTGGCGGGCTTTTTTTTGCTCATCGTCCGATTTCATAGTAAACTGTAAGAGGTTTGTCTTAATCGAGAATAAAGAAGGAAGTGATCCGATATGAAAAAAGGTAAGATCGTACTGGAAAACGGCGGAGAGGTAGAAATTCAATTTTTGCCGGAAGAAGCGCCAGGCACTGTAGCAAACTTTGAGAAGCTGGCTAACTCCGGTTATTATAACGGACTGTCTTTCCACCGCGTTATCCCTGGCTTTGTAGCTCAAGGCGGCTGTCCGGTAGGCAACGGGACTGGCGGACCTGGCTACACGATCAAATGCGAAACAGCAACGAACACGACTAAGCACGAGCGTGGAGTGCTCTCTATGGCGCATGCGGGCAAAGATACGGGTGGAAGCCAGTTCTTTATCGTATACGAGCCACAGCCGCATTTAAACGGCGTACACACGGTATTCGGAAAAGTAACTTCTGGCATGGAGCTGGTGGATCAAGTTCGCCCTGGCGACAAGATGAAGGAAGTTACTGTCTGGGATGAAGCTTAATCCTGGAGTTCAAGTTTAACTAAACGTAAATTGCAACATAAACAAAAGAAATGGCATCGATCGGTGGATCGGTGTCATTTCTTTTGTCTTTGAGGAGCGGAAGAATAAAGAAGAGAGAGAACGGAAGATGCGATGATCTTTGTTCTCTCTGGGGGATTCGGATATTCGATAAAAGGGTGATGTTATTCCTTAGCATTGTCGGCTTCGTCTTTTACCTCTTCACGGAAGCCTTGGATGCTGTGCAGACGGCGTTGATTTTTGGCCTCAATCTGGGCTTCCTCTTCGCCGCTAATTTCGTCGGCATGCTCGCTTAAATAATCCTGTCCCTCACGGAAATTTTCGATGGTATCCTGAATAGCATCCTGTAATTTTTCCACGTTATCGGAACGATCATCCGGCTTGGCCACAATAATTACCTCCTTGTAAGCATGTTGAGTCGTTAGTTTTCCTCTTTTTTATGCTTTTATGCAAGCGGAGGGAGGAATGAGGAAGGCGGGTTAGTCCTTAGAACAAGCCTACACGAAATATAGTACAGTTATAATGTCATAAAAGTTCTTGCTGCTTATGTGTGTCTCATTGACGCGTAATGATTTTGAGCTAATTGATTCAAGTCTTAATTATGTTTTTCTTTGCCCTTAAGCAAAGCGATTTTCTCTTTAATGAATTCTGGGAAGGGGAGCTCTAGTCTCCCGTAATTCTCGGCCAGCGAAATAATTTCATTGGCGTACCAGAAATAAATACTCCCGATCATGACGGCATTCGTATTCATCACGATGTCTACATGGTGAGCAATTAGCACGGCAAGAAGCATTAGGCCTTTCTTGATCAGACCCCAAAATGATGCGGCGCTTGCGATACCCCGGCCTTCCTTCAGACTGGCGAGAATTCCTGTAATGTAGTCAGAACCCATTAGGATAATAAGTAATGTCATTGCTGGACTCCAACCCCCATATGTTTGAGCAATCATGCTTCCAATAACGCCAAAAATGCCATAGAATCCTATTTCCTTTGTAGTAAGCGGTTTAAGATAGGTGAAAATCAAATCTTTAATTTCGAGTAATAGCGGCATTATTTACTCCCCTTTATATAAAAATAAAAGGAATGCCCTTTTTGAGGACATTCCTTATGAAATTATTACAGAATATACACATAATTTCTATTTCCTCTTCCTCTCACAGCAATGGAGCTGTCAAGGTCAGTAACATATCTTTTCCTGATCATAGCAGATGCAGTCAACTCTTCAATTCTTTCTACACGAGGGCTTAAGAAACCAGCTAGATCAGGCTGACTGATTACTATTTCAGTGTCTGTCTCATTAATTTGCTTTGCGACAATGATTGAATCAAGCTCATTGATGTTTCTTACATCTACTACAGAGTCTAAATAATTCCTTTCTTTAACCTCAATGAAGGCATCTGTTTCGCTTATATGTTTTACTGTGATTGAGGAGCTAAGATCAGGGCGCGAAGCCCTTATGATGCCATCCAAGTCTTCGTAATAAGGAATTTCTAGTACGCTGTCAATGTCGTGTTCATCTTGAACTCTTGCGATAATATTAGCACTTAAATCCTGTCTGGATACCGAAAGAAAAGATTCGAGAAACTCTTCTCGCTCTGATACAACAGTTATTTCGGCTTTAATATCACTTGCTTCTCTTGAATAGTCAGATACCTCTAAAGCTGCTCCTAGATCTCTTTGGTTAATAGTAATAGTAGCATTAATTTGTGAACATTCTTTACGTGATACAGTCATTACACTTGGCAAGGAAATGTTAGGATCAACTGTAATGGCTGCTGTTAAATCAGGCTTACTAATACTAATCGTAGAGGACAAACTCGTCTGTAGCTCATTCCGCACTGCTATGGTAGATTCTAATTCATCATACCTACGGATTCCAATGATAAGTGAGGAGCTGATTTCTCTCCTGTTTACGGCAATCAGTGCATCTCGATCCTCATCCAGAGGGTCTTCTTTTCGATGAACATAAATAGAGGATTCAAGCCACTCTAATCCAACATCACTTTTAACAGTGATCATGCCAGTTATATCTTTATGGCCCTTGCCATGAATGAAAATCCCAGCCTCTAGCTCACTGCGTCCAATGGAGTATACTTGTGAGGTGATATAATCAATAATCAAAAGAGGCGAGTGATCTGACTCCCTAGTGAAAAAGCTAAGAGAATTCCCGTCAGATGTTTTAATAATGAATCCAAAGTTATCCAAGGATTTCTCTTGCCATTTCAAAGCGATATCAAGAACATCGAATTCAACATATCTCTCTTTTGTGTTAATTACATATTGATCTTTTAACAGCTCAACAGAGTATGGCTGGTTTGCGTGAGTAATCCCCAATTCTCTCCATATTGTATTTGGCTGATGCAATTCCAAATTGCTGTTGATGGGGAAATTGATGTAATAGAGTCTTAGTTTTGCTGACTCTAAGTACTTCAAATCAGGAATAGATGCTTCAAAGTTTGCGAACTGTATAAAAGAGCTAAATTCCTCTTCACTACTTTTCCCAGTCAACATACTTCTAGCATCTCCATAGTTGATCATTTGGAAATCAGGACGGCTTCTCGTCGTCGAGTCTGCAATTGGAGGCATTTTCACTTGCACTCTAGGAGCCTCAAGAAGCTCAAACTTCCCGAACATTTGATTATGCGGTCTGACCTCAATTATTGAATCTAGAAAATCTGCTGCTATTGCCAGAATTTCAGAATCAATGTCATCATTTCCACGATATTTAATATCGATAGCAGCATCTAAATTCAGTTCATGCTTTGTCCTTATTGACAAAATTGAGTTTAGATCACTACCGGACGGCTTTTTTATCAGAACAGTAGATTCCAAATCTTCATCAAGGGAGCGATATAGAATAAAGCTGCCCCCTAATCGGTTGGACAGCTTACTCTTTACGATTATTTCGCTGCTTATGTCAAATACTTCATCCAAAATGTCACTTCCCATCTCATTGTATTGAGACTATTACACGGTGTCTGCTTTTGCTCTAATTTCAAAAGTACCGTTTGGCCTAGGTGGAGCTAATAAATCTGTTACAATTCTTACGTAGAATTCAAACTCCTCATCCTCATTAAAAAATCTGTTGAACAGAAGAGGATCTTCAGCAGTGAACGGAAAGTTAGAGCGTGATAATTCTATGGTCACTCCCTCTGGCAATTGTTCCTTTACTACCTCTAGTATCAAGTTTTGCACACGATAGCCAATCTGGTTCTTTACAATTACTTTTTGCTCCAGCGTGGTTTGCCCAGCAATAATGACCCCGAAGTCGAGATATTTCAAAATTTCGCCAAAAGAGTTGGATAGATACTCCTTATTACTGTCCATAAATATAATGCCAGAGTAAGTGCCGATAAAGGTGGTTTCCCAATAGTCTTCTTGTCCCCAAGCATCCTGGAAATCGATTCGTAGTGTATTATATACACCAAACAAAATGTCCCGATCTGAGATATTAATATTAATTGCTTGCGGGGAATTCATTAATGGTGTGTAGCTCCCGCTTGAAGGATAATACGGATTTCCATTCAAAGATACTCTATACTGCACTTTGCCCAAATCTTCATCGGAAATTTCACCACTTAATTTATTTCCAGCAAATTCAACTTGAATAGTAGCTGCTGTATTAAGTATGTAGAATGCAACATCACTAAATTTAACTGTACCTGTTGGGGATGTGACACCTACCTTTGTGCTATGTAGAAGAGTATGTCCATCAGCAAGGTGGATATTATCGGCAATTAAATAACCAATTCGTATCTTTTCACCTTTATTCATGAATGATTTCTCTTTTAGCTTCGAAACATCATGCGGTGACATGCCACGGGAAATGATTACATCTTTGTTCGTATGGTCAATAGTTAGCCATTTTCCATATTTATTGGATTCCCATGTTCGCCCACCGTCAAAAGACATGATCACTCTTAGTTTTCCTACAGATTCATTTGAATTCTGCTCCAGAATAAGGGATTGCAGCTTGCCGAATATCTCTTGGTCACTGGCCTGAAGCACGATTTGCTCAAACGGAACCCCTTCGACTTGAAGCAGGGGAGGGGTATCTGAATCACTCCAAGTTACAACTTCAAAATCCCCATCCAATTCATCGAGAGGGGAGTAGTTGGCGTTGATTTCCAGTTCAGCAGAAGTCTTGTTTGGATCATCGGTGTAGTATAGAATATCGACTTCATCGCCCAGCTCATCGTATAGTGTAAATGGCTCTGTTTCTAAAGTGATGCTTGACTCTGTTTGATTTGGATTGTCGGTGTATTCGATAATCTTGATCGTTTGACCTGCGAATTCATCTTCGAGTGTGAATGGTTCAGTTTCAATGGTGAATTGAGCTTCTGTTTTGTATGGATCGTCTGTCCAATGGCACAATTCAACATCTCCTGAGAGTTCTGCCCATGCGGATTCGGGAATGATTGAGATATCGTCCATACCCTCTGTGAGAAATAACTGATCGGTTGGAGTATTAGAAAGAGATATCCATCCGCTGTCGTATTTTTTGTATTCATTATTGTGGTAGATTAGCGTTTTGTTGTCGTAGACTAACTCAAACATTTCTACTTCGTCAATATAAATATTGTTATGCCCATTATTGGCAGAGATGTTTATTCTGTACTTTATATAATTTATCGTATTAAAAATAGAAAACTCTTTTCGCTCACCTTGATTCCATGTTATATTTGATTGAGTGTCTAGCACTACCCAATCTACACTATTATTCGTCGCTTCAAACAGCCATGACTTGGGGGCGGCTGTAGGGGCGGAAACTTTAATTGAATACTTTACTACAGTTTTTTTATTAGGAAATTCATATGCTATCCACTCCGTCGCCTTTCCATAGGAGCTCCAAAGCAGAGAAGATGATTGATCAAATGCTCTAAAAGCTGCATATGCCTGATTGTTATTTAGATAACTCCCCGCACTAGCAATTCCACTTGGAGTTGTATTTGATGACATTGCAGGAATAGCTGTTGTATCACTTATATATGCCATACTGTGCACTCTCACTCCTTTCATATCCACTTAAAACAATCATTTTATAGATACATTTTTAATTGATTTGCTCAATGTATCTATTTCTTTTCTGAAAACCTTCCCTGAATCGAGAGTTTCATTATCACTAACAAGATAACTCACCTTAGTGATTATAGAATTTAAATCAATTTCTGCTCCCGCATCCATACCATGGTTGATAAAATTGTTTTCCGATGATGTTTCAATTTCTACAATCTCACCAGGTATGTGCTCGTACATTTTCAACTCATTTATATCTGTATAGCTGGGGAAACCATTATTTTCACTCCATTTTATTCTATACTTTTTATAAGGCTTAGGATTTTTTATTAAATACTCTTTATCTGTGTTAACCGTAGTCCAAGACTGGTTAGCCTGTGTATCTAATAAGTCCCAACCAACCCCATCAATCGACCCCTCAAACATCCATGACTTGGGGAGTTTATACAAATTAGAAGCGGAATTCATACTTCTAACAGCATATTTTGCTATCGCTATTTTTGCAGGAAACTCATACCCTAAATGACCAGCTACTCTGCCGGATACACTTGCATATCCTTCGTTATCATCTACTTGATTGAATGCATACCAAGCATCGTAGCTTGCAGAAGAAATTGATTCAGCAAACGCTTTGCCTGATGGGGATGTATTGCTAGTCATTTTTGGGATCGCGGATTCAGTTGTAATTTTATTGGGTAAAAAGCTGTAGACGTTATTGCTTTCTGTGGTAATCAAGAATTTATCTTCCCACTTTCTAAAGGGTTTTATCTCTCCGTTTGCGTCAATATCAATTGCATCTAGAATAAAATCAGTACTAAAAGTACCTTTATTAATTTTTGTTAGTTCAATGCTGTGTTCTCTAAATTCTAATCCTTCTTTTATATATGCAACCGCTTTGTTTAAATTTTTTGTGGCAAGAGAATAATAATCTACAACTTCTCCATCAATTTTCACTTCAATTTTGTCTGAATAAGTAGTATAGAGACTTGAAATAATTAAAAAATTGCTTCCCACAAAATTAAATTTTATCTTACTGTTTTCGCTTGTGTTTAAACAAAAATGCCTGCTTCCCCCACTGTATGCAGTGTTGAAATGAGAGTCCCAGGTTCCTTCATATAAAATGTTAGTATCAGAGTCTTCAATTCTTCTCCACCCTGCCTCTGGCTCTGGCAATGCCTCTCCTACAATTATCATTTTCCCATCCCCTTTCTATTAAGATTATTCCTCTACTCCAATATAATCTTGTCTACCCTTCGTTTGCTCAAATCAATAGTGTGAGTAAACTTTCTACCAGATTCATATGGAGTGAAAGTAGATTTGATAAATTTAGTACCTGCAAGTTGAGTAAGGTTTATTGGTGACTCAACACCATAATTGATGAAAAATTGCTCCGATTGATCTGGTAATGATAGCAGAGTAAGAGAGGCTTCATACATTTTTAACTCATTGATACACGTTGTTACACTTCCGTTATTGCTAGTCCAATTTAGTCTATACATTTTATAATTATTAATTTTCTCTGGAGCGACAAAATAGTTTTTGTCCTCAGATATGTTTCCCCAAATCTGATCTATTCTACTGTCTAAAATTTTCCAACTAGAACCATCATTAGACCCTTCAAAAGTCCAATTTTTTGGTGGGGTATCAGCAGCACTTGCCCTATTTCTTACAGCATATTTCCCAATCGCAATAGGATTAACAAATTCATATCCAAGGTGACCAACTTTTCCCACTGTATTTACAGCACTATAATAACTTTCAGTTCTGTCAAATGCTTTCCACGCTGCTTCAGAGGGGCTTCTTACACTGCTGGCAAAGGCTCTTCCATTAGGGGATATATCAGATGTCATTTCAGGAATAGTTGTTTCAGTTAAATAAACTAGTGACCTCAGTGAATAAGTTTTGTTTTTAGATGAAAGTAAGATTTTTTGAATATTGGATTGAGAGTCATCATAAGACTTATAATTTATTGGGAGCTCATATATAAAAGGAGTCGCACCAAAATTTGCTGTCACCGTACCATTGTTACCTGTCGATTCATATCCAGATACTATTACCCATTCTTTTGTATTATCAATTCCGCTTACAATTGCCTGACCAATTCCATTTTTCCAAAATTCAATAGTGCCACTGTCTAAATCTAAAAGAACGCTAACGATATCTCCTGTAGTAAATTTACTTCTAGTTTCTTTTATTACGCCTGAAACGGCTATATTTCCTACTCCCCCATTGTAGATTATGCACTCTGATCTGGTACTTATAAATTCAGAATTGGAATAATTAATTGTTGGACATATGCCAATTGAAAGATAACCATTGCTAATAGCTCCTAAAGTAAATTCAATATAATATTTCCCATTCGTACGACCTATCGAAGATCTTACATTTGATCGACTATTTGAAAAATAAGCCGTCAGGTCATTATTGCTTAGAGTTACCATCGTTCCCTTTGTTATTGAATCCCACGTAACAGTTTGTACTGCCATTTTCTCACCATCCCATCTTTTTAAAATTGGTATTTTAAACGCAAAAAGAAGTAGTCAAATTTAATCAACTACTTCACATTAATACTGTTTATTTCTATAAATTTCTTAAGATTGATTTTTTCTTTAAATACTTTACCATTGCCCAAAGGTTGTCCTTGTGGAGTATTATCATCCATTGGAATAGTGAATGTCGTTGGATCGCGATCTAATATTGATAGATCAGGCATTCCATCGCTTATAAAAATGTCTCTTGAGGGCAATATTTCAGAGACTGCGACCCACGAATCCCCCTTTAAACTTTTGTATGTATTGCTGTTCTTGATAAAGCTTTTGGTAATATTTGTGTCGATAATAAGCACAGGTCGAAAACCAAATGATGCAGAATTAGAAGTTGTAGTGCTACTACTGTATGATGAAGCAGCGGTATTACCTCTAAGTACCCTATTTACGGATGAAGTAGTAGGTGTAGTTGATGTAACACTCCAAACACCTGACCAATTCCATATGTCATTGCTTCCCGGGGTAATTTTTTCGTTTAGAGTAGAATTAATTATATATTCATACCACTCGTTGTTATTGCCATCCTCTGAAACACCGCCAGATAGTAGTCTAACACTTAGCTCTTTGCAGTCTTTTATTTGCGGTTGAGAGTCTGAATATGGTGAAAATCCTTTCGGTGGAACGTATTTAAAAGGCCGAGAACCAAAATTATATTTTGTTTGACTTGCCCACTTTGATGCATTAAATGGAAACCATTCAATTCCTGGTTCAATTGGAGATTTAAGTTGCTCAGCTCCATCAAGATAAACTGTAAAAACATAGTTTTCGAGATCAACAGCTATCCCAATTGTTTTATTAACACTATCACAATAATAGGATAAGCATTTATTAACAGATGACAAGAACTCACCGTTATTTGCCCCATTAGAGGAGGAGATATTTGATATTTTGTCAATTAGTCCGATTATCAGTCTGTAGCCCGGCCATCTACTATCGTAGCTAATTGATGTAGCTTCATAGTACCATTTACCGCTTGTAACCCCATTAGTTGCTCTTACAGCTACAAAATTATCTCCACTAGTCATTGCAGTGTCTGAAACAGTTATTCCTAAATCAGATACTACCTTTTTTATACCCCCGTCATTGTTGAATACAGTTTTTGATATATTGATACCACTTCCACTAGCAATACCAGCAGCATTTAGAGTATCCCAGCTAATGGTGTGTTGGATATTTCTATCAGCAACTAGCATTTTCTTTCCGTTCCAATTATCGACCATTATAAACCTAAAATAACCATCAGGTGTTGCACTTGAGGTTGTAGGAATTAGTTGATTTATAACATCCGAGTCTGTTTTGGTTGCTACATCACTAAAAACTCCAACCTTGCCAGGGTTGGCTGTATATTTACACCAAAAATAATCGCCAACTTCCATCAAGAGGATGTCATTATTTAATGCTATACCCAAAATTTACACCTCCTTATACTCAAAGATTGGGCGAAAGCCTATTTTATCAGAAGAAAATATACTAGGCACTGCCCAAAAATCAGTAATTAATCTATTGTTACCAGCTTCAATGTTGCTTCCTCTATAGGTTCTTCTTGACGAATCTGCAACCTTAGTTGCAGAACTCTTGTTGATTGCTATTCCTAGCATTGGGGTATCACTAGTTGCTGAAATTATACCTGACCAATGAAAAACATCGTCTAATGTTTTTCCATCCTCAATCAATTCATGTGGAAAATTAACGATATATCTATCCCATTCGTTATTTGATGGAAATGCACCAAAGCCCATATTGGTTGGCGACACTTCCCCAAATTCATTAGTATATGCAACTCCGCCAGTTAGAGATCGGATAACACCTTCAATGCCACTAATAGATTCATATTTCGACTCAATTGATCGGGAACTATTAATACTGCCCCAAGACCAGGAGTATCTAATAACTCTGTCTGAAATTATTAGACCCTTTGACGCTTTAACACCATACCAATACATGGCTAATCCTGATATGCTATTCGATTGCCCTTCGGTTGGAATCTCCGACATGCTGCCTGTGTTATTGTTCATCACATAGTTAACACCATCATGATACCATCGAATATAATCACCAATTTTCATATCCTCAATTCGATCACATAATTTACCCGTTGTAGCTGGAACAGCCATTAGATCACCTCTATCTCACTATAACTTTGTTTATCTTATTAAAGCTATTTCTTATTATTAGTTTTGTAGATATTGATTCGTTAGATGGTAAAACATTCATCTCATATTCATAAACCCTCTTTAACTCCAAAACACCCTTGTCACTATTCACAAACTCATTGCTATACTTTCCCTCAATCATAAAATCATCAATTGTTACAATTTCATCTGACATTGTAGATTTAATTTCAATTCTAACCTTGGCATAGCTGTTCTTAGGGCTCTTAATTGTGCCATCTGTATAATCAATTTCTTCCCAAGCACTCCACGCAGATCTATCCTCGGAGGAAGAGGTGAAGATCTTATAGGTTGCGCCATTAACCAATTCAGACGTTTTACTAATTCTTTTGAATGCTGCAATCTTATCTTTTATATCAATAACTTCAGATTCCCAATAGCCAGATTCAGCAAAAATGGCATTACCCTTGTCAGAGATTTTCATAACTTTTAATTGCAAAAATCCATCTATATGCTCTGTATTAGCGAATGTGCCTTTGCTTAAATCAAGAGGTAATCCAACCTCATGTGTCACAGCCATATTTTCACCTACTTTTAAATAGAGTTAAAGAACTCATCAAAGAATGAGCCATTAATATCCTGAATCTCTGATCCATCTGATAAGCGGAAAACTATTGAGTTGTATTTTACATCCTTATGATTACCACCGAGATACACTTGAACAGGAAATTGGTTGTATTCAAACTCTTCAGCAATTGCCTCAATAAGTTCAGATTTATTCAATGTATACTCTGTATGATATGTACCTGGTGGAATTGTAATCGTATAAATATTGCTGCCTGATTCAATGTTCAAGGTATTGTTTGTGGATGTGATTTGCACGGCTCCACCAATGTCCTTGTTGCCCCAAACCTTGTTATACGTATCAATATAAAAATCCTCTAGCATTCGAACACTTCCTTTCCATTTTTTACGGTGTCCAATTAATAATTCCAGCCATATTAGCTTTGAGAGGTGCTTCAATTTCACTTGCAATTAGTCCATTCATACGAACTATTAATTTTCCGTTTAAGTCCTGACTGGATGAGATTTTAATTTGTAAATATGCTGGCTGATCTAGCGGAAGATGCAGTATCGTTTGAAAGTGAATTTTTACCCCAGAGATATCCATTGCTTTTTTATATCCAATGGCGTGAGTCATAATAGTGCTATGCATTCTTCCTTCGGATTTTCCCTTAGTTAGCAGGTTTGCTTCAGCCGCTGCCTCTTTAAATTGGATGATGTCATTATAGAGAATAGCTCTTCCTGTTAGTGGATACTCTGTTCCATCAGCAACATATGAGAGCATGATCCTATCACGATTAATATTATAAATACCATTAGCTACATCAAAATAGATTTGGTTACCGCAACCGATTAACCCAAACTTAATGAGTTTATTTTTGTCTATATCATAAAAACTATTTGTTTTTCGATTTTCAAGATCATATTCTGTTAAAAAAGTACCGTCATAATATTCTGCCAGCCAGATATACTTTTGAGACTGGACTGGAGATTTAGCAAAGTGACCATTGCCAAAAATCATTAAAGCGTACCTCCCATTGTATTGTGAGCTGTGTTGCAAAAAATAAAAAAGAGACAGAATTAATTCTGCCTCTTCAAATAACATGAACCTAATTAAACGTAGCGATAAGAAATACGTTTCTTAAATTGTTGCTGTCCACTTTTTGCATCGAGTGGGACTTCGGCCCGAAAACTAATTGTGACATAGTTTCCTGCTGCGTCTGTAGGGTTTCCATTGTTTCTGACACCTAATATTTCTCTTGCTCCTGGAACAAGGGGAGTGGGATAGCTTGCCCCAGTGTCGTCTTTTGTGGTTACACCTGTAGTACCAATCGGCTTTGAATAATCTTTGCCAATGCGACTAGACTCTTCATTGATATCTGTTTCATCTAAAGAATCAACTTGGGCATGAAACCAATTGTTCTTTACTACTTCAATCTCATTTCCTACTGTGTCACCAAGTCCACCTGACATATCTCTAGTTGTAATGGTGCAATCTTCCATCTTAGATACGTCAGTTGTTCCACTTCTGTTATTCCAGATATTGAATGTATGGACAGGAGACCAATCCCCTGCATCAATTACTCCATAGTTATGCGGAGCCGTTACTTGCTGAGTATGAGTAGCATTCATCCATGTAATGACGGGTTGAGACATTATACATTTCTCCTTTAGTTTTAAATTTTAATACGCATGGTAACCGTGGCATTGTTGATACCAACTCCCAGGTGGGTTACGTTTATCCGAAAAAAATCACCAGGTTCGACTTCATAGCTGGCCAAGACCATACCTTTATCGTCTAGATGGGAATTGGGCTCAAAGCGCATTCTACGAGAGGTAATTTCCGTCCAATTAATTAAATTTCGAGACTTTTCAATTGATAGTTCTGTTCTTGTTTCTCCTGCTGAAATACAAAAGCCATCCACCGCAACAATTTCTCCCTTGAAGGGAAATGGGGTGAATGGCATATCTTGAATCCCTTGCGCCATATCTGACAGGCAGAACACTAGGACTCGATCTTTTAGCTCTACTGGAAATGATTTTAACTTTAAATGCTCCGCAACGGACATGAGCCCATCTTTATGCTCAGTAACCACTTGAAGATTTGATCCAAAAATATCAATGAGCACCCAGTGATTGCCATCAAATCGATATCGCTTGCCATCTCGTGTGGTCTGAACAATCCAGCCGACAGAAGGGTGGGGGTAGGTCGTATAAATATCCTGCTCACGATCAACAGGTTCTTTCCAAACAAGCCTAGTTGTATCATAGGCATCTAAGGCCAAATCTCTTGCAGCATCGGCTTCTTGGGCGGCTCGATTGGCATTATCTGTAGCTTTCTCGGACTTATCAATCACGATCCTTGTTTCGGAAATCAAATCTTCAACACGTTTTATTAATGAAGTATTTTCTTTTATTTTTATTTCTATTTCTACTATGTAGTCTTGCAATGTAATAACCACGTCAGGATTTCTTCTAACCATGGCATAGATACGCGAGGCTGGATACATGATTAATCCACGGCCTTTGTATCGGCACAGAAGAGATGTTCCTTCATTTTTAGGATGAAATTGAATGATACCAATGGAATAATGAACGAGAAATTCATTTTCCTTAAGCTCTTTTCTTCGTTCATAGACTTCCTGATCAATCTCTATCAGTCCAGAAATTTGAACTCTGTCTCGCAGTGAAGGTATCTCAAAAAGAGTAATAATACCATTCACAACAGGCAAGGAGTCTGCACGATCTTTATAGGGATCGTCGTCCGTACCTTTTCTGTAAATGATAGTTAAAGGGTCATTGTATTGTAGCTGTGTTACTAAATCTGGCAATATTCCACCTCCTCTCTAATTACAGCAATGTATATTGGTATCTGAACTTGATGTCAGCATTGCCGCTTACACGAAGCACATTTTTCCCAGGAGGGAAGTTTAGATAGTTGTCATTGAAATCTTTGTATCTATAAGTAACTGCCAATGTGGTTTCAATGTCTTGGTTTTCATTGTCTACATAAACTGTTTCCCCATCAAGCAGATTAGTAAAGGCAAATTCCTCATTGCTATGAGTGATGTTTTGAATACTGAAATCACCATTTCCCAGTTTAGTAATCCAAATTTCTGGCTTGCAATTTAAATCACCTTTATTATCAAAAACAAGCACAGGTTCGAAGAAAAAAGTGATTTTTTTAAATTTCGGTTTAATGCTATAAGAATTAGACTTCATGATGACTCGATACATAATGTATGTCCCATGTAGCGGTGTATCCTCGTTAACTTCAGGGATTTGCCCCCCATTGGTGCAAGCTCGCCATTCCGTCCAGTTAACAGCGTCAAAGCTTAGTCGGGTCTGTACTACAATCTGGCTGCCCCCAGGAGTGCTGCTTTCCCAAGAAACTTTGCTTAAGGCTCCATCTGCTTGCAACGGAATTAAAATAGAAGGGGAGGTGTATATGCCTTGTAGGTTTAAAAGAGATATCCATCTAGCCATAAATCATCACCTACTCTATTTTCCCGAATGGTCTGTACAGTGCTGCAACGCCAGATTCTTGCCATTTAGCTATTTTATAGCCATGCCAGACAGCGTTTTTGTCATAAGTTGTTGCACCATCAACTAGGCTCCACACTGGCTCAACATCACCTGACTCACCAGCTTGAATACAAACGTAGAATCGTCCATTGTCAATTGTAGGCAGAGCAATGTCATTTACCTGATATAAGTGATTTACATTCCATGTATTTGCCCCTCTAGTATCTTGCACTTGCCCTTGGTCAGAAACGGGGAAGATGGGTTCGATTAAGCCAGAATATCCACTTTGAATACAAGTGTAATAATGGCCGTTATCATTTTTCGGAACGGTATGCGAACCATTGGCATAATACTTTAACTTCTCCCAAATAGGAGCTGCTTTTCCAGTCCGAATATTTACCCAGCCGATGTGTCCACCAATCGACAACTGATTAGCATACAATATATGTTTTGCAGGCCAGTCACCGGATAGGGGAGGGGAGTCGGCATAATCAGCAGAGATATCATCAAGTATCTGAAAATTTTGAGCTATTGCATCGATGCTCGAGCCAATCTCATCATTTGCCCAATCGGGCTTCACCAAGCCTAATTTAGTAGTGGTAGTTGCCATCTTAACTCCTTTCTCATATTAGCAGCTGATCCAGTTCAGTCCACTTCATGTCGTATGAAAAGTCGCTCCATTTTGTTCGTTGAGGATTGAGAATCAGTCCGCCGTCGGTATCGGAAATCAATGATAGTTTCTCTCCCTGAGAGAAATTCGTTATGGTATTCATATGACTGCTTTTATCCCATTTGTACAACTGCGATGTTCGGGTTGGAGCGTATGCATACGGACTATCGCATCGGAAAGTAAGATTTAAGTAGCCCTGTGACAGACCATTGTGAACCAAGGTAGGATCGTCAATTACAAGTGCATAATAAATGCGCTCTGGATCTCTTCCAATATCGTTGGTAAAATAAAGCTCTTGGTAGTAGTCGTGCTCGGTGAGCCATCTAGTTACTTCACGTAGCTTCTGAGAATCCCAGTGATTCTTGAAGGCGAATGAAACGTTAAACCTTAATGGATCTTTCTCAATGCTTTGAAAATAGGGCTGATCTCTTCCTTTGATGGAAACCTCATGAATCTCACGGCTTGCCACCAAAGGTTCTTCTGCCATTCCGCCGCTGCTAAGGCTGACATTTAATATGTCGAACTCTGCGGACACTCTGCCAGCGTATGAAAAATATAACGAATCCCGAATTGTGATTTTGAACACCTCCTTTCCTGGACTTAAAAGATTGGATTTTGAAATATTTTATTCTTAACTGTTGAATTTCATCTTATCGCTGCCTGTTTTGATGGTAGTTATCGTCCCTAAGCAGGTTTCAACGGTTGAGCCGATTAAGGCGATGGACTTGCCATTCAGTTTTCCTCTGTTGCTGCCTGAAATGATTTTGCCTTGGCCGCTGCCTTGTGCAGCGGAAGTTGCAATATATCTGTACCTTCTGGTATCTGAAGGGATAGGGGGAAAAGCAGTCCATGATTCAGAAGTTTTATCACCGACTTTAGCAACATTTACTCCAGAAACTTTCATATTTGAAATGGTGGCAACTACCGTCCCTGTTATCTTAGCTCCGGTACTGTCAGGACGATCGTAAACCCAATCACCACCACCAGAATTCCCATTTTCATCTGGCCCCCATGGTTCAACATATCTTTCTATGTCATAAGTTACATGTCCAGGCTTTATAACCTCATAAATCTCCGAGCCATGAATAGCCACACCTGGCATAATAATCACCTCATTGCTATGAAAATATATATTCCGTACCGGTTAAGTTAATCGTACCAGTTGACTCGATTTTGATATGATGAGCCTGGATCGTAACATGTCCTTGGCCATCCGATTGAATCGTAATGCCGTTGTCGGCCAGATCAATGCTTCTTTCGATCGCCGAACCACTGGAATGATAGGAAGTTTTTAATCCGCCGTCATATTTGTCGATCAGCGATTTTCCGCCAGAAGTATCATTTCCATCCCCGATGCCCATACGAATGAATGGAGTAGCATTAGGCCTGGTGTCGTTAAGTCCGATGACCATTTTATCCTTCTCCTCCATGTCATAAGTCATGACCGGCCAATTCGTTACTTCTGTTGTCATTTGTCCGCTTTGCGAGGCATTGATCCAATAGAGCAGTCTGCCGTCCGGGAGCGACTTGTGCACGGCAGAACCAGGTTTAATGTTACCTCTAATGAACTTTTGCGTATGGCCGTCAATCCGAATATAATCCATTGCTCTTTCTCGGATCGCACCGGTCAAGGTAGTCATCCGAGATGCCGTCAGATCGGTGACGAAGCCGTCCGTTGCAGTTACAATGTTGGCGGATAGCAGATCCGTGTCAATGGCTCCGGCGCCTACGATATCCCAGTTGTTCATGAAAATCTTCTTTTGTTCGCTATCGATCAATAGTTTATTGTTCCCATCAGTAACAATTAATTTCTTGAACTTCGCCGTACCATCCATGGCTATGCTTGCGATGGCATCGTTAAATTGTTCCGCTCCAAACCACAGTCCATGATCAGGATACATCTTGATAACCCCGCCAAGGGCATCACGCAACACGAGGGAGGAGCCTTCAATGTGACCATCTTTGAATAGCGAGTTTTTTATTTCAGCGTTATTAGCGAATAAAGAATCCAGCCAACAGTTTCCGTGCATGTCTACACGAAAAGGGGCGTAATCCCAAATGCTCGCGCCCACGCTTATCCCATTGCGGTCTGCAATGAACACTCGCTCATCTTCACCAACCCGCAGATTGCCAATCATATATAAATCCCCGTCCGTGGAGGTGTAGAGCGTTTTTTGGAATGAACCATTCCGGTTTCGTTCCAGCACAAGACCTTCGTCGGCGGTAATATTCACCCGGTTCAGAATTGTTGTGTTGTTGCAGTCCGTTGGAGAAGCATAACGATTTACGAAAATACCGAACTTATCCGGGGATTCGGACAGTAAGCCAAGCTTGAGAACTTCCCTGCCACAGCGGTCATCGATCATGAGCCGAGAGCCTTCAATCGTAAAAACTCCCGTCGTATCGCCGATGACGACCCTTTGTCCGAGGATGATTTTACCAAGCACCATTTCGGCAATCACGCCGTCGGGGGAGATAGCCGTCTCGTACTTCAATCCGCCAGAACGCGTCAAGCCCAATACACCATGGGTTGCGCGCAGAAATCTCAGAGGATCATTAGGATCGATGATCGTAATGCCTTTGCGGTCGATCACGACGTGTTCATTGGAGGCCATATTGATATCATTGGTGACCTTGTTCCAAAAATTCTCGAACAACTGCGACATTTCGGACACATCGACGATGGCTTTGCCCCATTTATGCTTGCTGGCGTCGACGATGATATTCGTATTGGTCGAGTTCTGGATGAATTTCTCCATATCCTTGCTGTCATCGCTGACGTCTTTAATGTTGGATAGGGTAAGGCTGATTTCTTGTCCTTCATAGTCGTAGCTGATACTTACAATTCGCGCCGTGACATAGGTAGCCGTAGGTTCATACTTGATATTTACAAAATCGCCAAGTACAAGTTTGTGCCAATTGCGCTGCTCGCCGACGATTTCTAGAAAGTTCACGATATCGATGTCGATCGAAAGCTGAGGCTGCTGGAGCTCTCGCAGCTTTTCTTGAGCCGCCTCATAAAGATCATGTTCGTTGACGTACACATCGTCACTGAACTCGCGCTCTATTACGAACTCGTTCAGCTCCTGAAGCTGAGCAGGGGAGAAGTTGTTGTCGGCTGCTAAAACAACTTGAAGTGCATCGATTTGATTTTGGATATCGTCGATTTGATCCATCTTGTTGTTGATTTCAATTTCCTTTAGCCGCAGCTGATTTTCCTTGTGATCCAGGCTGTATCTCTCCACGATGTCCTGCTCGTTGCCTGGGCCGTTCCATTCATCGAGGCTAATATTGGCTACTTGAATGAATACCCCCGTGTTGCCCCCTTGGAGCGCAACTTGAATTGAGGCGATGTCCTTCACTTTGCCAAGCATAGCCCATTGTCCAGATGGCAGGCTCCGAAGCTGCCCATTTAGGTAGACAGATAAACCTGATGTGTTGTCGGCTTTGATCAAAATGGCATAGGCATAAGTGCTGTTTACTTCAAAAGTGTGCGAGGAACTTCCGCTATGCGCATATTTTTCGAAAAACATTTTTCCATCAAACTGCTGGCTTAGCATTGTGCCTGTTATGACTTTCTCGTTGTTCTTGAGCCTATTATGGTCAATGTCTAATTGAGTCAGCTCATCTTCATATACTTGCCGCTGCTTAATGTAGCCTTCAATCAAGCCTGTCTTCGATTTCACAAGCTCTTCGTAGTCGAGCAGGGCGTGACAGAGGGAGTCGCTCATATGGAATGAAGAAGAGAGGACCGTTTGCTGGTCATTTCTTCTAAATGGGTATACAAAGTAGCTAAAGTTCTCAATGTATCCCTGACCCGTAGGATTGACGTGATGGATCGTTAAATCGTCTTTGCCTTTGGCCGTAAGCCTGGTCACCATTTGATCAGCCGAGGTTTGTTTATTCATGCTTTTGAGATATTTGCCGAAGCTGAACGTAAGGCCTCGATTAAGGCCGAACAATTCCGGCTTTTTGAAGCTAACGGTTTTTGCGTCCGTATTAAACTCGACGATGGCATTATATTTGTCGGCAATCGAATAAATAGCGTCCAGAACCGTACTCGACTGGAACTCGAAAGCGCGGTAGGCCAGGTCGAAATCGGCATCGATATAGTCGATATCCCATACGGTATTAGCCAGCATATCCGTCAGCACCTGCCGGCAATAGTAGGCTTCGACGCTATAGCTCTTGATCATCTTATCTGTCAGCATGTGATAGGTAGAATAACACTTTACCGTCATGCTTTCTTGATCGTTCTCCGAAGCTTGGGAAAGACTGACCACGATAAACCAGTCGATTTTTCGGCCGCGAACCACTTTGATTAAATATCTCTCGCGGATGAGCTCGGCATATTTATTTTTGATCAGCTTATGATGAATATCGATTTGCAAAGGGATGGTGAATTCTAGTTCTCCTACCTGGTTTAGCGGCTCCTGGATGGAATCATTATAAATATGTTTCAGCTTGCCAATGATTTCCCGGTTTGGTTTGCAGAGAAAATACTGCGGTTGTATCGGCTTTAAGTTGTAATCGATCTCTCCGAGCACGTGGATATAACCTCCTAAATCGCAAAAAGCAGAGCGGGCCTTCGGATGGGAAAGCGGCTCTGCCAGCATATCATTTTTTAAACGTTCCTTTCTTAATGGATCTGTTCATCGCGGATTCGAACTTGTTCAGCAGGCTGGTTCCCGTCTCGCGGTCATTGGCTTGAATGATAACAGTATCGATCGCGACACCTCCGCCAGAGACCGCCGGAACCGCATTGGCAGTGCTACTGGATGGAGAGAGGAGAGAGAGCTTCTTGGACATTTCGCCGGCAAAATTATAAACGAATTGCAGAGGATTATCCAAGACTACCTCGCCAGTTTTGAGAATGCCTAATTCTTCGTTAGGCTTCAGGGTGCTCTTTATTTTTTCCCACCAGGTTTGAGTCGTGGTTCCAGCTACTCCGACTTCTCCGCCGTCATGGTATAATTGGACGTCATTTTTGTACCATATTCCGGTTTTGTCGTCGCGTGTAGCTCCAATCTGAGCTCCGAGCCGCAGGTTTTCTGCAGCAATCTCATTTCTTCTGTTCTGATTTGTTGCTGCTGCCCATGCTTTACTGTTGCCTTCCATGATCCTAATTATTTCTTTTTCTTTATCTGTGAAAGAAGGGGAGACAGAAGAATTGTTGCTGCCAGCATTGTTACTGCTATTATTCGCCAAGGGGAAATTGAGCAGCTTCTCATAATCCATTTGCATAGCATAGTTCAGGTTCTCGAAAGCTTGGGAAGTATCGAAGGCATGGTTCTTTAGTATAGAGAAAAATGTATCATATTTGCCTTTTAGTTCAGCAAGAGTTGCTTCGACAACTTGAGCATCCTGGCTGAGCAGATTTTTCTTTATTTCATAAAAATACTTCTCGTTTTCGAGAATATCTTTATATTTTTGCTGCGTCTTCTCTTTCTCGCTATCGATCTTCTCGAGCGTATCTTTATGAAGATCGTCTTGATCTTTTTTGACCTTCTCTGTATATTTCTTGCGATCATCCAACTGATCCTGCAGGCCTTCTTTGGTGAGGGTTCTTTCACGCTCCAATTTATAGCGCTCGATCTCTTCATCCGCAGCATCCAGTTGCTCCTGCAGTTCTTTTCGTTTCGCTTTGCCCTCCATGGATTGATCCAGAGACCATTTGTTCAAGTTTTCCTGAATCTTTTGCCGCTCTTTGAGTTTTTTCTCCAGTTCGCTTTCATAATCATCGGAAGTGTTTTGACGGTCAAGCAGCTTGATTTGTTTATTGATATATTCTTCAAACCGCTTGTCTTCCTCGTCGATGTTTTGCATGAACTTTTCGTGTCTTTTGTTTTCCGCCTTGGTGCGTTCCTCAAGGGCATCCAGCTCCAGATCGCGCTTCGTTTCGATCATTTTCTTGAAGTTGGTGATGATCTGATCGGCGTAGGTTTCTCTGATATCCTGGATGGAACGGTTATATTCATGGTTAGCAATGATTAAGCTATGCAGTTCTTTGGTTAATTCTTCTTTGGCTTTTGCTGACAGCTGTTCGCTTCGTAATTGCTGTTCAAGATATTTGATGGCTTCTTCATTAATGTCGATTTGCTGACTGGTTAGCGAAATTTGTGCAGACAGTTCTTTAGAGTATTCAGCTGAAATCTCATTTACCTGTGCCATTCTAGCCTTAGAAAGTTCAAGCTCTTGATTAACGCCGGAGGCTTTTTCGCTGAATTCATCAAGCTTGCTATTGATGATGCCGAGGTTTTTGCCGTTAATTTCTAGTGTAATATCATCGATTTCTTGTAATAGCTTTCGTAGATCGGCTTCAAAAAGTTCGGGTTCAAATCCTTTCGCATCAATTGTATTTTGGAACTCTTGATATTCCTTTTTTTTTATATCTCTCTTTTTAATTAAATTACCAACGACATCAGCTTCATATTTTCTCCAAACCTCAGAGTGATCAGAGTAATTCGACTGGTTGAATTGAGATTTGTGAATATTGTCGTCTTCGATGTCTAGTAAATTTGCATAATAGGCGCGGACGCTTTCTAGATAATCCCGTTGTCCTTGATAGATTTTAGCATTATTTTCCACTATCTCTTGAGCAGCCTGTTTGCCTGCTTCGTCGAGGTCTTTTTGCGCATGATCGCCACTTATCGGAGTGCTGCTGGAATAGCTGCTGTTAGTTACTCTTTTTGCACCTTGGTATTTTTCTGACCAATATTTGCTGTCCAATTTTTGAGTGCTTAACCCGCTATTGACACCCATCTGGATGAACTCGCCGTTACCCATATAAATACCGACGTGAGAATTATCTTTTCCCGTGGTATTAAAAAATACAAGATCCCCTCTTTGCAAATCTGCTTTATCGATCTTTGTACCTTGTTTGGCTTGTTCAGCAGCGGTACGAGGGAGGTTGATTCCTAAAAACTCATCGAACATTTCTTGTACGAATTGGGAGCAATCCGACACGGCTTGCTTCGTGAATTCCTCATAGGTTCCTTTGAACTTACCGGGAACTTGTTTATAAGTGAAAGTACCTTGTAAACTGGAAGCAGCCGATAGCATATTATGGATAGGGTTACTAGACGAGCTGCTAGTTCCAGAACTATTAACTTCTTGTTTGACTGGCAGCAGCTTAGAAGGGTCTTTAACACCTTCTTCTAAAAGTCTATTTTTTTCAGCCAGTAACTTATTTTCAGCAATTATCGAATCACGATACTTTTGAGAATGCTTGGCGTATCGTTCACGCTGGTTGTTGACTTTTTTGATTGCATCGTCAACGGCATTTATTTGCTGCTGAAGCCTTGAAAGGATCTCTGTCGTTTCTTTCAAGGTTTCTTTTGAATTTTTGGTTTCTTTTTCGTTTAATTTTTGTGTCTTGGTAAGCTCATCGAGGGCAACTTGATATAACTTTAGTTTGAGAGTCTCGTCTTCAAGTTCAGATTCTAAACTATTTTGTATTGCAGACGTTTTGCCAAATGACAGTTTTTCTGCTTGAAGATCAGTCATTGTACCATTTGCTACCTTAGCAGCATATGTCTCAATTAATGCCTGACGTTCTTCTTTGATTTTTTTAATTCTCTCATTTGCATTATTGATTAAGGTTTGAGTTTCTTTAATGTCTGCTGTTATTGACTCGATTTGCTGTTTCTTTTTTGCTTGCAAGAAAAGAAGGATTTCTTCGCGTCCTAGTTTTGTAACGTCAGCGAAATCGCCATATTTATCATTGAGCATCTTTATGGTCGATATTGAGAGGGACTGGCCTTCTTCGAGCTCTTTCTCAGCGTCATTCAGAAGTTTCATTTCTTCTCTTGCATTTTGCAAATACTTGCTCAAATAGCCGATCGTACCTTCGGTATTAGTTAAGTAACCCGTAAATCCAATGACTTCGTTGTTTTCCCCAAGAACTTCCTTTAATCCATGGAAGCTGCTGGCCGCTTCATCGGCTGCACTTGCTATTCTGCCGATTTCCCTTCCGGTTTCATCATATACTGGTAAGCCTGCTTTGCCATTTTTGGATGTTTCGGCTAATGAAATGGCCAGATCGTCAAGAACATTAATGTAATCAGGGAATTTTAACTTTAAATCTTCAATAATCGCAGCGGTGTCCCCTGATTCAATTGCTTGAGCCAGATCTATTTTATTGTCTGTTAGGTACTGGTTGATATCTGAGGCTAAGTCTTCATATTGAAAAACCAATTCATCCGAATTCGACTTCGTAACATTCATTGTTTTCGAAAAGGAATTACTCAGATTGTCTAGAAATAGCCTGACATTATTATCCGTCACATTTGTTTCATTGATGAGGTTGTTATTATAGGTTTTAAAAAGATCCGTAAAGTTTTTTAATCCACTTTCATATATGCTTTCAGCATCCTGAAATTGTCCATCAAGTTTGCCCAGTTCTGATCTGGACGCAGTAACTGCTTGAGTAATGCCGCCATGACCAAATATTTCTTTAGAAAGCCAGCCTTCATCAACGTACTGGCCTTTTTTTCTGAAAATAGAAGCAACTTTATCATTAAGTTCTTGGACTATTTCAATATACTCTTTAGAATTTGTATCCAGCTCATCGAGAACTTTTCTATTATTATTAATGAATTCTTCGGCAGATAATAGTGCTTCAACCTTAGTTGAGGCGTAGTCATGTCTCTGCTGCAGCTTTTCAACTTTCTTTTGGTTTGATGCGATTTCTTTCGCGGGGCCTTTTAATGATTCCGCTGATTCTTGATATAATCTTTTGCTTCTTTCTAGATTTAGGGCTTTTTCAGACTCAATAAGTTTATCTATTTCTGCTTTAGTTTTGTAAACAGCTTTTCCCTCGGTGGTGTAATGACTGATAATATCTGGGACGGACTGGGAGGTTTGTTCAAGAGCCTTATTTAATTCTTCTTGAGATTTACTTCGGTCGCTGAGTGTTTTGCTTAAATTCTCAAGAGATACGATATTGTTTTCAGTATCCGCAATATTTTGCTTTAAATTTTCAAAATACTCTTCTTGAGACTCTTGGGCACTCCCAAATAAATTAATAACCTTCTCAAGTACAAAACCTAATGCAGCTAAGGCTAGTCCTACTCCTGTACTTGCAAGTAAGCCCTTTATGGCAATACCAGCCGCTCTTGCGGACACTCCAAGCGATGTCATACCTTTACCGAGTGTTAAAACGGCAATCGTGGTTGTTCTAAAATTTTTACTTACAGTGGCAGCCGAAGTACCAACGATTCCTAGCAGGGTAGGGAGCAAACCAAACGTATCAACACACGAGGTTAATACCTTCATCAAGCCCGTTAATATACTCGTTACGCCAATAATGGAGTCGTTGATCACGGCGTTTCCCATCGATAAGGCGAGCGTGTCCCAGGCTGTTCTCATCGTTTGCATTCTTGCTTCGAGGGAATTCATATGCTCGGCATTCTCCCGCATCGCTGATCCTTGAGAGTTAAGGGCAGTTTCGCTTGCTCTCGTACTGATGTCATAGTTCTCCATCAGGCCGATAAAACGGGATAGCTGGGACTGGCCAGCTAACTGGAGTGCGGTGTTGTACTGCTGCTCCTTGCTTAGATTGCTCCATTTGCCGGCAACTTCGTCCAGAACCACAGATCCGTTTTTCACATTGCCGTTCATGTCTTTCATGGAAATGCCAATGCTATTTAGTACCTGTTCGGATTCTCTAAGTGTCGTCAGGCGCGAGTAAATCGTGGTCAGTGAGTTCAGGCTGTTACTTTCGGACATGTGGCGTCCTACGGACTGCACAATCTTAAACCAAGAAGGCAGCGGAAACGGTGCTTCCAAGAGTGTCTTTACACTCGACCGCTTCTCACACTATTGCTAGTGTGTTCAGACTATCGCATCATCTTCATATTCCTAACTACAGGAAGGGAAGATGTCTCAACATTTAGTCGTTCAGGCTGTATTTAAACTTGCCCCTTGTCGTCCTATTTTTGAAAATAGGAGTTCCAAGTCCATTAGTTGAGATTTTCACTAATCAATCACTTGATCAGGCGGCAACGAGTTTACCGATCACTTCACCACTCTCACGCGTAGCTATGGAAATGGCTGTCGTATCACCGATCAGCTTTTCCATAGAAATTCCATAGTTGCTAGCCGCAGTTCCGGCCTGGGTTAAGCTGCTGGCCAAATCCTGGCTTGTCACGGTGAATTTGTTATCTACCGCGTTAAGCCTGTCGGCAATTAGAATGCTGTCCTTCGCTTCGATATTGAACGCGGACATCGCTGCCATCATGGTCTGGATCGCTTGATCCGAGGTCAGCTCCGAGATGTTTTGAAACAGGGCGGCCGTTTTGGCGAGGGCGAGGGTTTGCTTCTCGTCATAACCCATACGGCCAATATCAATCAGCAGGCCATTGACTGCACCGATGGAATGTCCCAGCTCATTCGCCGTTTGAATGCTTCCACGCAGCATGCTTTTGAAATCCGTTCCTTCGTTCATGACCCGCTTGAGCTGCGTGATTTGCGTATCGACCTCAAGAATGGTTTTAACAATATCCTGCATGCCTTGCTTCAGGAGAGCCTTGTTACTTTTAATGAAAGTTTGGGTTTGTTTGTAAACGGATTTTAGTGCTTGGCCAAAGCTTTTACCGACCTTATCATTTTCTTGCTTGTCGATTTCGATGGTAATTTTGATCTTCTTCAAAGAAGGGTTCTTTTCGATATTTTTTATAGCTTTATTCAGCGCGGTGATCGACGGGCTTATGTTGATATCTGCCGTAATTAGAATCTTCGTATCATTTGCCATGTTCTCACTCCTTTACATAAAAAAACGACCAATCGATGGCCATTTTTTACAAACGGTATATTAAATTTCGTCCAGATTGAGTACTTCAAACTTTGAAGCTAAAGCATCGTATTTGAACTGATCGTCACCTTCGAACTCCAGACCGCAATGCAGCACGGAGTAGGCAACGCTCTTGAGCATGTTTCGGTTGTTGTCCGTAACCTCAATGAGAAATTCCTCATTCAGCAGGGGGGCAAGGGAGGTTTGGAACGCATTCAGATCTTTGATATTGTAACGCTGGATCTCGCCCTCTGTAATAATTTCCGGTTGACCATCGTCGTCCAGTACACAGTGCTCCATCACGAGGTCAAAATATTCTTCCTTATATTGCTGAAAGCGCTCTGCCAATATTTTAATGAAGCGGGTTCTCATGCGTGAGCTAGAATCGATCAATTTCAGACGATATAAAAAAGAGAGGACATATTCCAGTTCATGTATGAAAAATTTCAAAGCGAGTCACTCCTTTGGCTTTTGGTTATTCTGGTTCAGAAGATTATTAATGACATCTTTATTTTCTAAATTCGCATTTTCGATGTAATCCCACAGTTCGCTTTGCAGCTCTTTGTTGTTTTGAACCATTTCCTCGTACATGGAGAACTTTTTCCAAATACGAGAATAAATTTTTTGAATTTCTGTTTTGTCAAAATGCTCAAAAATGGTCTCGGCCAGCTCACTGTCCAGCATTTTATTGAAGATATTGATTTTCTCCTCAAAGGAATAGTCCGTCCGTTCTGTTAAGGTAGAGAAGAATAACAGGATATGGAGACTTAAATAATCCATCAATTTGCTTTCTTTCATTTCCGGAAATCTGCGATTATATTCCGTGATAAATTCGGAGAAACTAACAAGCATTTCATCGATTTGCGTGGGTCTGAAGCAGGCATACACTTCCGTATAACGACCATCTTCAAAGCTGACCCGGTGGAGCTGCTCGTATTTATCAACATCCTGAATTAATGTATCCAATGTTAGTTTCGTATTTTTTATTTTATTCGCTTTCGTGGATTTTTTACTGCTAGCTGTTGCTTTGGTCTCTTCAGTAGTTTTGGTCGACATATCAATCATCTCCTAGGTTCGTATTCTGCTTACGCAGGTATTAATATCATAAGAATGTGATGAGCTGGTTTCTTTTCATCTGAAAATGAGCAAAGGGACGCATTCACTAGCTTTAAGATAAGAAGAAAGAAGGGAGGAGGGGAGAACCCCTCCTCAATCCTTACGCCAAATCTTCCTCATCATAAATCCGCATTACGTACAGATCGTGCGAGTCGGCTGGCTTCAACGCCTCCATCGGAATATCAAGTGGAGAAGGTTCTCCATCTGGCTGCATATTGAGGTTCCAGTTATCTTCGATCTTTGCATTGTCGACCGTAATTTGTGCTGCATAGTCCTTTTGAAGGTGATAGTCGCGCACCAATACGTCGAGCACGAGCTTGAAGCTGCCAGCGAATTTATCGGACGATGCACGAATTTCCTTCGTATCTGGACTTGCCGCTGTTTCGTAGTAAACGATGATTTTGCTTTGATCCGGAATTTCACCGCTCGCGAAGGAAATGGCTTTGCCGCTTACGGTATAGCTGTCCGCGGCTGGTGCCGAGGCAACGTATTCAAAGGCTTCGCCCACCGTTCCGTCCGCATGGAGCAGGTTTACACTCACCAGCGCTCCGCTGCTTGCCGGCGTATATGTAAGTGTAGCGGTATCTCCATTCACCACGCATACTTCATTTTTAATGACATTCTTCGCACTGGAAGTGACTTCGTTGCCGAGCAGCATGCCCAGCATTTCGTTGGAGAACAGGGCATCCTGCAGCACGAATCTTGCAGAACGACCGCCGGAGAATCCGACCAACTTAGGATTGCCGCTTCCGCCAACGGCATATACCGTTTCTGCGGTGTTCTCAATGTTAGACATTTTCAGCGTGTCGATTTTAACTTTCAGCTTTCCTGTTTCGATATCGAAAAATGATGCTGTTGCAACATCCCGTACTGCCCATCTATTTGTAACTGCCATAAAAAAATTCCTCCTAATAAATAATTTTTGTCCAATTGATTTCTTGCATATTAATCTTTTTTGCATCGATGTTGCCGGTATAAATACCAGTGACAACACTGTTGTAATGATCGATATTTTCAAGCCGGTAATAGCCGTCATAGAACTGGTAAATGCTCAGCTCAAAAATATTATTAATATTAATGCCGCTAGTCGATTTCCAGGATAGGCCCGATATGATGCTGTGCAAATTGATAACTGGCCTCTTGGCCGGCTTGTTCGCTTTGCCCTTCATCAGCTTCTCGATCATTTCCCTGGCTTTGGAATTGCCAGGATTATAGTCTTCCTCATCGTTGGTCAACTCTGCCTTGTTCGCTATTTTTACAATCTCTTGGAAGCGATGAAAATTTCCTTCGTGAAGAGTCAGCCCATCCCCTAAGTCAAAATAAGGAACGCCCTCCATCTCTACAAGCTCGATTTCCTTATGTAATAGAAGTCTGATCCCGTTAGAAAACGAATTTCGGAAGTGATCGTCCTGCATGAAAAAATAACACGCCAGCACAAATGCTGATTCCATTATTGTTCCCAAGCCGGATATCCGCGACTTGTCAAACAAAAGAGACGACAGTGCCTCGATGTAGTTGCTGTAGCCCAGCTTGATGACATCTCTCAGCTTCGGTGAGCGAATATAACCGATATCCGCGACAAACACGGGTTCATTTGCCAGCAAAGTCAGATGAATATCTTCTTCCTGGGTCATTTCGGCTGCTCCACCCATTCCGGTTGATTCATAGTTAAGCACCTCCTTAAAAGTAAAATATTTATTTAAAAGGAATATTCCAATTCCTATCACTAATACAAATTGGGGGGGATACCGTCAAAGTCTTGATGTATCAATGGTTAAGAGAGTTTTCCATCACTTCACGAACATATGTTCCCTTATTTTCTTCATGCTATTCCGCTGCCATTCCTTTTGTTTTATCCTGGAGCATTCGCTGCAGTACTTCTTGCGATTAGAGGTTTGGCGAAGCAGGATCCCGCAGGTACTGCAGCTCATGATCTTATCGCCGCGCCACTCCAGGTAGAGATAAATGTAATTTCTGAAATCTCTCACAATGATTCCTGCTGCGTCCTGATCATTCGCAAACAAAACTCTTTTGCTCAACTTTTTAGTGTTCAAGGTTGGTTCAATCATGCCAAGCGTCATGAGGTCATTGACGAGCAGCCCCTGCTTCACGCTATTCGCCGTGACCTTGGCATCTTTAAATATGTCGCTTCGCGGAGTGTTTACCCAATAGGAGTCATTGCCGTTCATCTTGTTGAAAATTTTGCCGTACACCAAGTAGACAAAGGCCAACTTTTCATGAACCAGACTATTCAATCCCCTGATGTATTCCAGTTCTTTGGCGGTAATGACGACTTCCTTGATTTCCAAGAGTGAATGATCTTGTTTTTCAATCGTTTTGACCCATCGGTCTAACGTATCCTGCCACTTGACGCTGTTGAAATGCGGATAATGGTTCTGCATAAACAGTTCGATTGCATCACGAGCTTCCAGTCGATTCATACCAAGCGAATAGTAATGTTTGATTAGACTTATCAGTGTTTTAGAAACTTTTTGATGGATAAAACCTTCTGTCAGCGCCTGTTGAACCAGCTCTTTTTCGTTAATGATCAATTTCATGCGGGCTTCAGCTCCTTATCATCAGAATCTTTTAGATTTACGGTTTCCAAGGAAAATAAGCTTCCTCCGAAGGAAATGCTGCCATACCGATCCAATTGCGGAAAAGTGATAGTATGACCCTTTTTCTCAAGCAGATTCACTAGAATCTGGTCGCTGCAAATATCCCAAACGATTTGTTTGGTCGTGTTTTTGCTGTAGCACAGATCTAGTAATATATTGCACGCATCTTCTGTATTGCTGCATTTTTCATATACGTCAAGCTTTAAGGCTTGTATGAACATCATTCTGGCGGACTGTGCTTCATCTTCCGTCATTCTAGTTTTTCTTGCAGAGAGAGCATGGCTTTTGACGCTTTCCTGATATCTCTCCAGTACCTCGGATAATTGCTGATAGATTCTTCGGGAGTAAGGCTTTGCTGTTTTGTAAATGCTGTAGTCAAATTCTGTATTTGAAACGGTATTCCTCGTGCGATCAAATACATCCTCAACCATCCAGCACAGCCGGTTCATGACGGACTTGCTGATGGAGAGAGGCATATAGCTATAGTAATTTTGTACAAATAATTGCTCGTCATCAGTTTGTTCTTCTTTGGCGATCAGCTCGCTAAGGCTGATTCTGAATCTTTCTATGCAATTCATTTCATAGGCTTTGATATGGCTGCGATATTGTTTTTGCAGCTCGGGATAGATGTAACCGAAAAAATAGGGCTTCCTATCAGCCAGAATACGCAGATTCATCTCCCGATCCTTTGAGGCGTCGGCAGCATGCCGGTCATACCATTCTTTGGGCATGTCCTTGCTATTAATACCTTTCGTTTTATCAATTGCGTTCTGCTGATAATTTTGGCCGCATTGAATGCGGTAGGTTAATGTTTTGTATTCTTTGCTGTCTTTGTGAAACTTGGCGCGGACATCGAACATGGACGTAATTCGGTTCGTGACTTTACCGATTTCGTCGCCGAAGCTGTTTTTGTTCGCTAGGATTGCATCTTCTTCGGTTACGATTTTTTTCTCGGCGATTTTTTGGACGCATACGATGGCAGGCAGTTTCTCGATGCAATCCAGCAGCACCTTGTTATTAGTAGTAAGAACGGCATCACCGTCCTTGTCCGCTCCGTTCAGAGCATGGGTGGTGGTATCCCATGAGTTAAAAATCGTGATCGTATTCATATATTTGTACCAGTAGTTCATTTCCGGTGTGTCTTCCAATTGCAAAATTCGTATATTTTCTGCACAGGTCATCGGCGCCCTGAAGCAGGCGACCTGGCTGACATTTCTATCATTCCAGTATTTTGAATAGAAGGAACCTGCATGGAGCAGCCCCGTAACCTCCATCCCGAACATGCTCTGGCATAGGCTGAAGGGGTCACCGGAAATGGTGGAGAAGTTGCCGGCTACTTTTACTACGCCAACCTTGGCGTCGTTAATTTTTTTCTTAATCATTCCGTATATTTTATTCCTTATGAACGGGTCATGAATAACGCTTGGATCAGCCATAAGGGCTTTGGAGAAATCATTGCCTTGCTTGTGAAAAGTATGCGCTGTAATATCTTTGCCGTTTAAAAATAACATGCTTTTATAGGGATCCAGTCCTAAAATATCACGGATCTCATTCAGCGTCGGCGTAATTAGCGCTCGGATTTGCCCGTCGGACAGATCCAGGGCTTGAATAAACTGGTAATTGAGGTTTCGTTCATCCTCCAGCGTTTCCGGCGTCATTTTGGTTACGCTGAAGGAATAATTGTTTTGTTGGCAGTTTTGGATATAGTGCTCCAGATGATCATAGGAATCCCATAGCTTAAGCATGGAGGCTGTCAGTACGATCTCTGCTTGTCGAATGTCTCTTTCATGTCCCCAAACATCTTTTACAATATAGCTTCCAGCTATTTGCTCCGCGAAAGCGTGGAAATCGAACGTAAAGAGCATGCCTTTCGCAAAAGCATTTCTGATGCAAAAGCCGCTCGGAATATAATTTCCCCCCAGCTGCTTGGCCCATTTTTCGCTAAGAGAAGGGAGGATCAGTCCGTAACCATCGCTTTCGTTCAGCTTGATGCCGTAATTTTCTTTGTGTCTCATCTTTGGAAACTTCTTCGTGACCGAATCGTCAATTTCAATGACATGACTGAGGAACGAGGTCTCGCAATCATTTACGACCACAATTCCACTAGGATGCGGCACCGGTGTGCTCGTACTGCACACTAGAGATTTGTAAGCTTCAAGTCTGGCAGGGACAAATGGTTTGTTCATATTCCTGCCGTTATCAATCCTTTTGATTAACTCGTCGTAAATGTCATAGTTCACGAAGACGACGGTACTATTCTTTGCTCCGCTTGTTGTTGCTAGCAATCTTCTATATTTTATTCCATTGATATAAAAGCCTTTTTTACTATTTAAGCGGTCATAGTCCTGATTGTTGTCAATAACGACACTCAGGTAACTGGAAATAAATGAGGCTTCGTATAATTCTTTATACAAAGCTCTAACCTTGTTTTTATTGGCAGCGATATTATCTTTCATTTTTAAAGATTGAATGTTATTCCTGATGCTTAATATGTACTGATCTTGATTTTCTTGTTGTTCTATTTCCGATATGAAACGTAATGCCGTGCTATCTGCCAATGTTACGATCTCTTCGTTTCTCATCGCTTCTTCAATCGAGAGAGTGAGATTCCATTTGGCTTTTCGAAGCCTGGAGGAGCGAATTTTAAATATGTATTTTAAGGACGCTGAATGTTTGGACAATAAAATTACCTCCCGCAGTATAACGATCCTCTGCACCAATAATAATGATTTCCTGCATGTCGTCGTCAAAGATTTCGGTTCTTTCGTCGATTTCACCGTCGTAGTAAAGATCTTGCCAACTTAATCTGGAATGTCCGCTTTTCATCCAGTCACCTCCTTTAGGATGTTACCAAAATGGCATCTTTTAAAAATAAAGCTCGCTACGTATTTTAGGGGTTCTTCTTCATAAAATATAGAGATACCTCCGAAATCCGCATGATATGCTGATTTTCTTGTTGAATTTTCTGCCCAGTCATGTTTTAATATGAATTAATCGATGTTGCCAATAAGGTAATACTAACATGGAATTAATCTGGTGGCAAACAAGCGTTCGTATAATGCCTATTTATAGCTAAGTATTCATTTTTTGAATGAGATTAATATGTTTCCTATAAAATCATTCATGCAGAAGTTGATCGAATACTCGCCAATAGAGAAGGGGATTGCTGAACACTCAAATCTAAGACCAAGTTATATTCATTACGCAAGTCATTATACGCTGGAATCTAGTTGCATCATTAGCAACTACCATTGTCATAAGCTCAGTGTAATCCTTATACCTATTGAAAATAATGGCTTGAAAATGATTGTTACTAGAGATATTCTTTTCCTCAAAGCTCTTAGGCTGTAGTGCGATAAATAAAATAGATTAATGAATAGCGGGTTGGGTATCACTGGGCGGCTAGGAAAGCATTATTCAAAAAATACTAGGTAAAGATAAGGGAATTCATATTATTTAAAATGAGAGGGGGATAATATGTACAGCTGTGTACATTGCGGCAGTATTTACTTAAGAAAATCAGATGCAGATGAGTGTACTGCTAAAGAGGTTGAAACCCCGCTTATTGAAGTGGGCAAGTTATTGGTAGATTACTCATATGACCAGGAAACAATTATACGATGCTTCAGTATGAGAAAGAGGGGACATCACATATCTTATTTGTTCGAATGGCTTGAACCTGAGGACAACGAATGGAAATATGTGTTTACCGTACGCAGCAACAAATGTTTAAAGGATCAGTTTTCCGATCAATTATTAATGGCTAAGGGACAATAGAGTGAATCAAAAAACGTTTATATTTCTAATTTTAGATATAGAATTCGTAAGAAGTTTTGTTCTGCAAGGTGTTCCTTTAGATTAGCGCCTTGCTTTTTATTTTTTTTGATGGTACGATTTTAACGAAGTCATTAGTTATTTTATCACTAACAACTAAATATCATTAACGTTAACTTCGGGGCAGGGTGAAATTCCCTACCGACGGTGATGACTGCTTCACTATTAGGACAGAACCATTGAAGCAAGTACAAGTCCGTGACCCGCATGTACTACATGATAAGCATGCGGCTGAGCCGGTGGGATTCCGGAACCGACAGTATAGTCTGGATGGGAGAAGGAAACGCAGAATATATGACGTATCTAAATACGTGTATATTCAAATTAATCAAAGCATAGCTTCTAAGTTCCAATTTTCACAAAGTGGGTTTAGCGGTTTGTCGGCGAATCCTAGTGAGATTGAGATGCTTGAAGTGTTGGCTGAGTGATGGCGGATTAGGATGCTTGTATCCTTCTACTTCCGCTTTGTTTACTCATATCCGAAACATTGCTTTCATTTTGCGTATCATTACTCTCATTGCCCCATCGGAATTTTTCGATGGGGCTTTTGCATTATCTAATGCACTAATTAGTATGAATAGCGTCTTATTGCAGTTTGTCAATCAACGGAGGTGAAACAGATTTGGAAGTTATTAATGACGAATACTATATGAGGTTGGCGCTGGATATGGCGAATCGATCACAAGGTCAAACCGGGGTTAATCCGGTCGTTGGAGCCGTTGTCGTAAAGGATGGCGAGATCGTCGGGCTCGGCAGCCATTTGAAGCGCGGAACTCCGCATGCCGAGGTTCATGCGCTGAATATGGCCGGTGAAGCGGCTAAAGGAGGCACGGTATACGTCACCCTGGAGCCATGCAGTCATTATGGGGCGACGCCTCCCTGCAGTGAAGGCTTGATCAAGGCAGGCGTAAGCCGCGTCGTTGTCGCCTGTGAAGACCCGAATCCTCAGGTTGCGGGCAGAGGGATCGAGCTGCTGCGGCGCAATGGGATCGAGGTGCAGGTCGGTGTGCTGCGAGATGAAGCGATCAAGCTGAACCGTAAATTTATTAAATACATCACAACGAAAATGCCGTATGTTACGATCAAAACCGCGAGCACGTTAGATGGGAAAATCGCATCTCGAAGCGGGGATAGCAAATGGATCTCTAATGCAGTGGCACGCGAGCGTGTGCATACGATGCGCCATCGCCATGACGGGATCATGGTGGGGGTAGAAACGGTAATCGCGGATGATCCGTCATTAACGACGAGGTTGACGGTTCCCGGAATTTCGCCGATCAGAATCATCGTCGACTCGAAACTCCGGATTCCCGATAATGCGAAAATGCTTCATGACGGCGCGGCCCAAACTATTCTGCTCACGACGGCGCAAGCCTCCGAAGAGAGGCGGAGTTCGCTAACCGAGCGCGGAGTACAAATCATTGTTTGCGGCGAGGGGCCTCAGGTGAATCTTCGTTTCGGTCTAGAGAAGCTTGGAGCGATGGGGGTATCGTCTGTGCTTGTCGAGGGGGGAGGCCGCCTGAATGGCTCACTGCTTCAGGAGCAGCTCGTTGATGAAGTAATTCTATTCCTAGCCCCGAAACTGATTGGCGGCTTGAATGCCCCGGGCAGCTTTGTGTTTGACGGCTTTGAGCTGATGAAGGATGCGGTCACATTAAGCGAGTTATCTGTAGAGCAAATCGAGGACAATGTTTGTATCGCAGGATATCCTGTATGGGACGCCAAGTGAGTGAATCCATGATGGACGTAAATGAAGTAAACGCAGAGCGTGCTCGAATAATCTTTAACCATGGAAATAGCATGGAGTCAGCGTAGAAAGGAGGAGGCCGCATGTTTACTGGACTAGTTGAAGAAGTAGGGGCGATTAAGTCGATTCAAAGCAAAGGCGAAGCTATGTTTATCCGTATAACGGCGAACACGGTGACGCAAGAGATGAAGCTTGGCGACAGCGTGGCTGTCAATGGAGTATGTCTGACGGCTACGCACTTTGACCGTTCATCCTTTACGGTTGATGTTATGCCGCAAACGTTTCGCAACACGAATTTAAGCCAGCTTAGATCGGGCAGCAAAGTGAATCTGGAACGGGCAATGGCCGCGGACGGCCGATTCGGCGGACATATCGTTCAAGGGCACGTGGATGGAGTAGGAACGATTACGGGGATAAAGCAGGATCAGAATGCGGTTGTATTCGAAGTAACTCCTGCGGAGAAATCCTTATTTAAATATATCATTCCCAAAGGCTCCATTACCATCGACGGGATAAGTCTAACGGTAGTCGGCACCGAAGCGAATCGATTCAGCGTATCGATTATCCCCCATACGTTGGCAGAAACTGTTCTTGCCTATAAACGTCAGGGAGATACGGTAAATTTGGAATGTGACATCCTTGGCAAATACGTCGAGCATTTGCTTGCCTTCGGCAAAGGCAATGCGGGCGAGCCGACAGGAGCGGAAGAACCGTCGCCAGGCATTGATATGCCGTTTCTGATGAAGAACGGATTTGCATAAGTCACTTTAATATAACTTTTATAGAATAGCTAAGGGGAGGGACTTGAATCATGAGTGACATTCAATTGGATCGGGTGGAAGAAGCCATTTACGAGCTCATGCGCGGCAAGGTCATTATTGTCGTTGATGATGAGGATCGGGAGAACGAAGGGGATTTCGTCGCGCTCGCCGAGAAGGCGACGCCGGAAGTGATCAATTTCATGATTACTGAAGGGCGCGGGCTAGTCTGTATGCCGATCACGGCGGAAAGAGCAGAAGAGCTGGACTTAAAACCGATGGTTGCGCAAAATACGGATTTTCACGGTACGGCTTTTACCGTATCGATTGATCATAACGATACAACAACAGGAATATCCGCGCATGAACGATCGGTGACTGTGAAAGCAATCATGGATCCGGACGCAAAGCCTGCCGACTTCCGCAGACCGGGGCATATGTTCCCGCTCATAGCGAAGAACGGCGGTGTTCTGCGGCGTGCGGGCCATACGGAAGCAGCGGTTGATTTGGCGCGGATGTGCGGGTCGTATCCGGCAGGGGTCATCTGCGAGGTTATTAAGGAAGACGGGACAATGGCTCGATTGCCCGATCTTGTCAAAATCGCCAAGCAATTCGACTTGAAGCTCATTAGCGTGAAAGATTTGATCCACTACCGGAACGAAAAGGAGAAGCTGGTTACCCGCGAGGTTGAAGTGCGCATGCCTACCGATTATGGCGAATTCCGCGCGATCGCGTATACGAACGATGTAGACTCCAAGGAGCATGTTGCCCTCGTCAAGGGAGAGATTGGCGGCGAAGAACCCGTGCTAGTCCGAGTGCATTCCGAATGCTTGACTGGGGACGTATTCCACTCGCATCGCTGCGATTGCGGCCCGCAATTCGAAGCTTCGCTTAAGCAAATTGAAGAGGCGGGCAACGGCGTTCTGCTGTACATGCGACAAGAAGGACGCGGCATCGGGCTTATTAATAAACTGAAGGCATACAAGCTTCAGGAGCAAGGGCTCGATACGGTGGATGCCAACCTGAAGCTCGGCTTCCCGGCCGACCTGCGGGACTACGGAATCGGTGCTCAAATATTGAAGGATCTCGGAGTCAGCAAGATCCGTCTGCTTACTAACAATCCTCGAAAAATCACCGGACTTGAGGGTTACGGGCTGGAGGTCGTAGAGCGTGTGCCGATCCAGATGAAAGAAAATGAAGACAACAGCAATTATTTGCATACGAAGCAAAAGAAGCTTGGGCATCTACTCAACTTCGATGTTATCGAGCAAAACGAAACAACCCAAAGCTAAGAATAAATATTTTTAATATTCGAAAATAAATTACAACTTACTTTTAATGGAGGAATTGAATTATGGCACAAGTATTTGAAGGTCATCTCGTCTCGGAAGGTTTAAAATATGGCATCGTGGTCGGTCGGTTCAACGAGTTTATTACGAGCAAACTGCTCGGCGGGGCGCTTGATGCTTTGAAGCGTCACGGTGTCAAGGATGAGGAAGTGAACGTAGCTTGGGTTCCGGGAGCTTTTGAAATTCCGTTTGCTGCACAAAAAATGGCCGAAAGCGGCAAGTATGATGCCGTTATTACGCTAGGTACGGTGATTCGAGGTTCAACTTCTCACTATGATTACGTATGTAACGAAGTGGCTAAAGGAGTAGCGGCGATCGGCCTGAAGACAGGTGTCCCAACGATCTTTGGCGTCGTGACGACGGAGAACATTGAGCAGGCAATCGAACGCGCGGGCACTAAGGCAGGGAATAAAGGCTGGGATGCAGCAATGGCTGCCATCGAAATGGCTAACTTGACGAATTTGCTAAAATAGTGCTTATTTAATGTAGTACCCTTTTTTAGGGTACTGCATTTTTTATTTAATTCGCGTGTTCAGAAGGGAAGCCTTTTGAGCTGCCTCTAACGGGTGGAGGATGTCCATTGACGACAGTAACCTATAAGCTGGATACCTTTGAGGGTCCGCTGGATCTGCTGCTGCATCTGATCGATAAGGCAGAGGTCGATATATATCAAATTTCAGTAAGTGAAATCACCGATCAATATCTGGAGTACTTGGATAATATGCAGGAGCTGGAGCTGGAAATTACGAGCGAGTTTTTGGTGATGGCTGCGACGCTGCTATCTATTAAAAGCAAACAGCTTCTTCCTAAACCGCCAGTAATTGAATTCGATGATGAATTCGATTATTTGATGGAGGACGAGGAGGATCCGCGGGACGAGCTGATTCGCAAGCTGATCGAGTATCGCAAATACAAGGGGATTGCCGAGCATTTGCATGAGCGGGAATGGGAGCGGAGCCTAATCTTTACGAAAGAGGCCGAGGATTTGACCCCTTTCATGCCTGAGGTCATTGAGAATCCGGTCAAAGGTCTTCATGCGGCCGACTTGATTGCTATGTTTCAGAAGGCGCTGCGCCGCGCCGTAAAACGCAGCTCCGTCGCCCGCATCCATCGCGACGAAATTTCCGTCAAGGATCGGATTCGCGATGTCGTTTCTTCGCTGGAGCGCATGGGGAAAGGCGGCAGGCTGTTATTTTCCAAGCTGCTGCATCCGGATATGTACCGGCATGAGATCGTTGTAACCTTTCTGGCAATTTTAGAACTAATGAAAATGAAGCAAATCGTTTGTTATCAGAACAAGCTGTTTGATGATATTGTTATGGAGTGGAGAGGGGAAGTAAAGGCAGATGAATTATCGGGACTTGAAATCGATTATTGAAGGATTGCTGTTTTTGGCCGGAGAGGAAGGCCTCAGTGTAAAGCAGCTTGCAGAAGTCACCGAGCAGCGTCAAGACATCATTACCGATGCTCTGTTGGATATGAAGTCATCGTTTGAAAGGGAGGAGCGAGGGCTGCAAATAGTTCAGCTTGCGGGAACGTATCAGTTGGCTACTTTGCCGGAGCATGCTCCGTTTTTCGAAAGACTGGCTTACTCGCCGTCCCGTTCTTCTTTGTCTCAAGCGGCGCTGGAAACGTTATCCATTATTGCCTATCGTCAGCCGATTACTCGAATTGAAGTGGAAGAGATCCGCGGGGTCAAATCGGAGCGGGCGATTCATACACTGGTGAATAAGGACTTGATTCAAGAGGTAGGACGCGCCGAGGCAATTGGTCGGCCGATTTTATATGGAACAACGGCGGCTTTTTTGGATTATTTCGGACTTGGCAGCCTGGAGGAGCTGCCGGAGCTGACCGAGTTCGAAAGTACCGAGCAACTGGAGGAAGAGACGCAGCTTTTATTCCAGAAGCTGGAGGAGCAGCAGCTTACATTTGACGATGTAAATGAGGATTAGCTCTTCGAAAAACGAATTATTTCCTTTTTTTGAAGCCATACTATTTCAAGATGTTCATTTGAATTGGTATGGAGGGCTTTCCTGTGTGGATTTGGCTCGGAGTCATCCTGATCCTGTTACTTGTACTCATCGCTGTTGTCATTATCTTGTTATCTCCGATCAAGTTCCACTTGGTTGCCCGTAAAGTAGATCAGCACGAAACAGTTCAGCTTGAGGTGACGATGCTCTACGGGTTGGCTCGGCTTCGCTACGAAATTCCTTCCATCATATTCAAAAATATGAAAGAAGGTTTTAAAGTGGAGCAGCAGAGCGCGAATAACCTATTGTCAGGTCGGACGTCGAGCAGCGAGCAGGATGTCAATAAGGATAAAGTTCGCATATGGTCAGAGCAATTTTATGATTTGCTGCGAGCAACCAAGGGACTTAAGAAGTGGATGACAAGTACGTTGAAGCATATTTCCTTCAATAAGCTGGATTGGTCTACAAATGTGGCTTTATCGGATGCAGCCTATACGGCAACTTTATCGGGGGCCTTGTGGGGCGTAAAAACAACCTTCATTGGTTGGCTGTCATGCTACATACGTTTAAAGCAAAGACCGAGGCTGTTCGTTGTGCCGGTTTTTGGCAAGCCGCCGTTATTTGCAACCGAAATGGAGTTGAATGGAGAAATGCGCTGCGGACCCGCGCTGTATGCGGGATTCGTGCTTATGGTTCGCGTATTAAAAGTTAAAGGCGGATTCAAAAAATGGCTTAGCATCGCCGCCAAAGGGCAGAAGAAGGGGAGCTCGTGATCTTTAGAAAGATCAGCGTGCTCCTTTTTGTTCTTTATACCGCGCATATTCCCCTTCCGGGCTGAGCAAACTGTAGGAGTGAAGGTAGTTCTTATTATTTAGTTTGAAGAGGAGGAGTAATCATGTCCGATCATCCGATCCAAGGGTTAATGCAAACGGCTATGGAAAACATCAAGGATATGGTTGATGTCAATACGATCGTCGGCGAGCCTGTGGAAACCCCGGACGGCAGCGTCATCATGCCGATAAGCCGCGTGGGCTTCGGATTTGCTGCGGGAGGCAGTGATTTTAACGTGGATGAAAATGGCGGCACCTCAAGTACATCAGATAAAGCGCGTCCTTTTGGCGGAGGCAGCGGGGGAGGCGTGTCGATTAATCCGATTGCCTTTCTCGTCGTGGGCCAGCAGGGTGTGCATATCGTTCCGCTCGATAATCAAACCCATCTGTTTGAGAAAATGATTGATGCTGTTCCTTACGTGATGGATAAAATCCAATCCATGATTCCTAATAGTACGGGAACGTCGCAGACAGCTTCGATTCAAGGTATTCCCCTCAATAATCAAAATAATGGGAATACTTACAGCTAAACAGCGCTAGACAAGCCGATTAGGTTGACCGATCCTTTCCGCCATTTCGGGAGGGGTCTTTTTTTGCCGGGATAAGTGGACATACTCCCCTCAGTTCCCGCATATAGTGTACAAGTATTAGCGCCACATACCGGAGGAGTTACACGATGACAAAACAGTCGATATTTCCCTTTAGCCTTACAGTAATGATGGTAATAACGCTGCTGCTGACCGCAGGCACCCTCGCTGGAGCAGTAGAAAACAATGAACCACGTCCACCGAGAACGAATGCGCAGGCGGCTTCCCTAATTGATGTAAAGTCGGGCCGCATTCTGTACAGCCATCATGGGGACGCTGAAATGCCAGTGGCCAGCTTAACTAAGATCATGACAGCGATCGTCGCGATCGAGCAGGGCAAGTTGGATGAAAGAGTGACCGTCTCCAAAAATGCTTATCGTAAGGAAGGCTCTTCTATTTATTTGGAGCTCGGGGAAGAGATGACCTTGGAGAACATGCTGTATGGTCTTATGCTTCGATCAGGCAACGATGCCGCTACAGCGATTGCCGAGCATGTCGGCGGGTCAGAAGAAGGCTTTGTCCACTTGATGAATGAAAAGGTAAAGATGCTTGGCCTCAAGCATACTCAGTTTCAAAATCCCCATGGCCTTGACGCCAAAGGCCATTATTCCTCGGCGAATGATCTGGCGGTCATTACCGCCTATAGCCTTCAGAATCCGGTGTTCAAGGAAATTGTTAAAACGCCAATCAAGAAAGCTCCTAACCCAAATAATCCTTGGGATTATAAATGGGATAACAAAAATAAAATGCTGCGGTTCTATGAGGGAGCAGATGGTGTCAAAACGGGATACACTAAAATCGCGCGACGCTGTCTTGTGAGTTCGGCAAGCCGTGCCGGACAGCAGTTAGCTGTCGTTACACTCGACGATGGAGACGATTGGAATGATCATCAGAAGCTGCTCGATTTCGGATTTGCCCATTATCCGCTGAGGGAGATCATCGAGGCCGGGCAGCCTGTTCAGGACGGGTTTATAACTGGGTCTGGCTTTAGCTATGCCCTAGCGAGTGGAGAGCATGAAAGAATACAGCGAAAGCTATTTCTTCAAAACGCTCGAGCTAACGACTTTGGATATCGCGGGCAGATCAAAATCTCATTAGATGGTCATGAGATCGGGCAGGTTCCTATATATAAGAAAGGCAGTTTCATTCCCCTGCCAGATTTGGCGAGAGGCAAACAACCGGCATCCAGGCTTGCACTTGCCGGAGGCAGCATAGGGAATACGTTTACTGCAGTCATTAAATCACTTTTTTTCGTAGATTAGATTAGCTATACCCTATGGGAGAGGGGATGATCGTGTGGTCAACAAAATTTGGTTAGGGCTTATCGTAGTTGGCTTTGCCTTTGCAGCAATAAAAGGAGACATTAATCTCGTCACACAGGCCGCTTTCGAGGGGGCAGCCACCGGGGTAACTGTGTGCTTCGGCCTGATCAGCGTCCTTGTCTTCTGGATGGGCATGATGCGTATGGCCGAGGATGCCGGACTTGTCAAAGCGATATCCAAGCTGCTTGGCCCTGTCGTAACCTATTTGTTCCCGGACGTACCAAAAGAGCATCCGGCGATGGGGTATATTCTTTCGAACATGAGCGCCAACCTGCTTGGCTTGGGAAATGCTGCGACACCGATGGGGATAAAAGCAATGCAGGAGCTGCAGAACCTCAATCCGGACAAGGAGACTGCTTCGGCAGCAATGTGTACGCTGTTGGCCTTGAATACGGCCAGCATCACCTTGATTCCGACGACATTGATCGCGATTCGGCTTAACTTTGGCTCTGCCAACGCAGCTGAGATTGTCGGCTCTACTTTGTTAGCCACCGCGATTGCAACGACGGCAGCGATCATTGCCGATCGCTGGTATCGCAACAGAACTTTTCGCCGCACTCCGAATCCGCCTGCGCCTGCTTCCCCATTAACTTTGAAGAGGTGATCGTCCTTGCTAGGTTGGATTAATATCGTTTCAGCCTGGGCTGTGCCTGTAATGATTGCGTTTATTCCATTATACGCTTTTATGAAGAAGGTTCCGGTGTATGAATCGTTTGTAGATGGAGCGAAGGACGGCTTTTCTACTGCCGTTGGCATTATTCCACATTTAGTGGGCATGATGGTAGCGATTAGCGTGTTCCGGGCATCTGGAGCGTTGGAATTCTTTGTAGGCTGGATGGCGCCGTTCCTGGAGAAACTGCATGTTCCTGCCGAAATTTTGCCTCTGGGGATTCTGCGGCCGCTGACAGGAACAGGCTCACTGGCCTTTACTACCGATCTGATCAAGACGTACGGGCCCGATTCGATGATAGGTCGGATAGCTTCTACGGTACAAGGCAGCACGGATACGACGCTATACGTCCTCACGGTCTATTTCGGGGCTGTCGGAATTCGCAACGGCCGCTATGCTCTGAAGGTGGGGCTTTTCTCGGATGTCGTTGGATTTGTGGCAGCAATCATGGTATGTTTATTGATTTTTGGCTGAGGATGCCGTTTCGACTGTTCATAAACAGCTCGAACGGCTCTTTATTTTTATCGGCTGACCTGTCCTATTGTGATTTTTCTTTCATATAGGTATCATGTTTATGAGGTGACTATTAGACAATGGAAAGATTACAAAAGATATTAGCAGGTGCCGGTGTGGCATCGCGTCGCAAATGCGAGGAATTGATTTTGAATGGTCAGGTGCAAGTGAACGGCGAAACGGTAACTACGCTCGGAACCAAGGCCGATCCGGCAGTTGACGTTATTACCGTAAACGGGAAAACGATCGGTGCGGAGAAGAAGATTTACATTATGCTCAACAAACCTAAGGGTGTCATAACAAGCGCATCCGATCCGCAGGGAAGAAAAATTGTCACCGACTATTTGAAAGGTATTTCTGAGCGGCTGTATCCAGTGGGCCGCCTGGATTATGATACAGAGGGCTTGCTGTTATTAACGAACGACGGCGATTTTGCCCACCTGCTGACGCATCCGAAACATCATGTTCCCAAGACCTACTTGGCAACGGTAAAAGGAGTGCCGCATGGAACAGAACTGGACAAGCTGAAGCAGGGCATTATGCTGGAGGATGGGATGACTTCTCCAGCCGAGGTTGAATATTACGATGTGGATCCCGAGGGCAAGCAGTCGGTGATCAGCATTACGATTCACGAAGGGCGTAACCGCCAGGTTCGGCGGATGTTTGAAGCGATTCAGCATCCAGTCACGAAGCTGAAGAGGATTTCTTTTGGCGATGTGTATCTCGATAATTTAAAAAGAGGAATTTACCGCCATTTGAGCAAAGAAGAGGTTGAAGGCTTATTTAAACAAGCACGTAATGCAGGTAAACCAAGAAAACACTAGAAGGTCACATAAAGTTCATATTTACCCCTACTGAATCTATGACATATTTCGTTATAATGTTCATAGGATATTCACTTTTTGTTCATATAATATGAGATTTGTCATAGAAGGGGTGTTGATAATGGGTAGGGCGAGACGTCCGATACAAATTGTTATATTGATGCTCATTGTCATCTTAGGCGGCTATGCGGTAGGCACAGCTGTATTTGGAGGCGGCGAGAATATTAGACCTAAGGTAGGCGACAGCCCTCCTGACTTTAATTTGCGCGGTTTAGACGGGCAGGTACATAATCTGGATAAATATCAGGGCAAGTCGCTGGTGATCAACTTCTGGGCTACCTGGTGTAAGTTCTGCGTGAGTGAAATGCCCGCTTTACAGACGCAATGGGAGAAATGGCAGGATCAAGGCGTGGTCATCCTTGGGATTAATACCGGTGAGGACGATATAACCGTATCCAATTTCGTGAAGCAGACCGGGGTCGATTTCCCCATATTATTCGATAAGCAAAATGAAATTGTCGGCAAGTATGGGGTAGTGCCGATGCCGACTACTTTTTTTGTGAATAAGAAAGGAAAGATTACCTCCATCATTCAGGGTGAGCTGGATTTGAAGACGCTTAACCAACAAATTGACCAGTTGGTGAGATCCCGATGAGAATAGGAGGACAAGACCTTGATTAAAAATACGAAATGTGAATGCGGGCATCAGAATCCTGTCGGAACGGTGCTCTGCGAAGCTTGCGGCAAACCGCAGAATGAAGAGAAGGGCCACAAATCCAGCGAATTGCTGGAAATGCGCTACGATGGAGTAGCTCGCCGCTCCCAGCGGGCAAATCCAAATTTTATTGATAAAGTTTGGAATTTCTTTTCTTCGGTTAAGGTAGCGGTATATCTGATCACCATTACATTAATCGGGGCTATGCTGGGAACCATTTTTACTCAGGAAACGATGTTTGTACAAATCGATCCCGAAGACTACTACAAACGGAAATATGGAACCATCGGAGAAATTTACTACAGGCTCGGGCTATCCGACACGTATAATTCCTGGTGGTTCATTCTGCTGCTCGTCATGATCGGTGCATCGCTCGTCATTTGCAGTCTCGATCGAGTGCTGCCGCTATACAGAGCGCTATCCAAACAGAAAATACGCAAGCATATGCAATTTTTGACCCGGCAAAGAGTCGTTTATCAAGGGCCTGTATCTGAGAATGGCGATGCCTGGGTTCAGAAGGCTGTCGCCCCATTGAAGAAGAAGGGCTATCGCGTTCATACCGAGGGTGGGGCGCTGCTTGCGGAGAAGCAGCGTTTCAGCCGCTGGGGGCCGTACGTTATCCATATCGGATTGATAGTGTTTTTGCTTGCCGTACTATTCCGCGGTCTGCCCGGACTTCATATGGATAAACATTACTGGTTTCCTGAAGGGGAAATCACGCCTATTCCAGACACGCCTTATTACTTGAAAAATGAGAAGTTCACGGTAGAGTTTTATCAGGAGGACGAAATGTCCGAGGAATTCAAGCAAACGGGCAAAATCGTACCTAAGCTGTTCGAAACGCAAGCGGTTCTTTATCAATGCATCGACAATTGCAACGACCCATTGAAGGAACCGGCCCTTGAAGAGGTAGACCGGCATAATATCCGTGTAAATGATCCGTTGAATTACAAAGGCTTCCAAGCGTATCAATTTGATTTTGAAGAAGTGATGCTGCTTCGTGCGGTTCAGGCGACGCTCATCGATAAACAGACCGGAGAGCACTACGGAAAAATCAAGCTCAGCATGAAAGATCCCCAAACCGAATTTGAGGTTGGGCCATACAAGCTTAAGCTAAAGGATAAGTATTTGGACTTTGGCCTGGACGACAAAAAAAGACCAATCAGCCAATCGGGGGAACCTAAGGCACCTGCCTTTTTGTTTACGATTACAGGGCCGGGCTTGCCTGAGGACGGAGGACAATATTTTTACTTCCCTTTCTTTGAACAACAGGAGTTCTTCGAACAAGATAAGCTGAATGAAGCGCTTGGCGGAGTGAATGAGAAGCTTGTGCTCGATGTGGTGGCTATGGAAGATGTCGATTTTATAAGGTTTAAAAGTTATTTGAATGTTCGCATCGACCGTGCCATGCCGTTCGTATGGGCAGGTCTTGGAATCGTCATGCTCGGGCTTATTATGGGCTTCTATTGGCAGCACCGAAGAATATGGCTGCGTGTTGATGACGGTGTCCTGACCTTAGGTGGACACACGACCAAGAATTGGTTCAGTATGAGGCGTGAAGTGTCCATGTTCTTGAAAAATATGGGGATTGAAGTGGATGAGAAGTCTTTGGATAACGGAGGAAACCGGTCATGAATTTATTAGAGATTAGTAAACAGGCATTTGTCATTGCTTTTTTGCTCTATTGTGTGGCATTTTGTTTCTATGTGGTGACAATCACGGGGAAAACGTGGAAAAATCGTGACCCGCAACTTCATGAGCGCAAATGGGGGAGAATTTCGTTTGTCGCTTCAACATTGGGTTTAATCACTCATTTAGTTTATGTTTTTACGAGATGGGCTTGGTCAGGGCATATTCCCGTCAGTAATATGTATGAATTCATGACCTTCCTTTCCTTAATGATCGTATTGGCATTTACGATTTTATATTTGATTTATCGCAAAGCCTTGCTCGGTCTATTCGCCACGCCGTTGGCAATCGTCGTCATGGCGTATGCGGCGGTATTCCCGAAGGACGTGCAGCCGCTGATTCCTTCCTTGAATTCGATCTGGCTGTATATTCACGTAACGCTTGCCGCAGCCGGTGACGCCTTCTTTGCTGTCGGATTTGCCGCGGGGCTAATGTGTCTCCTGCGTACGATCGATTTCAAAGGCACCGATAAATCGGCGCGTCGACAGAAACTATGGCTTGAAATTACGTTTTATTCTATTATTATAGTAGTGGGCTTTATTGTTTCCGTTTTTGCATTCCGTGCCTCAGGATATGAAGCGGTGTTTACATCTAACGCTGCTCAGAGCAATGATAGCGAGCAGGTCAAAGTAGTTAAAGAGATCTATAATTTACCGCCGATCGTGGCGCCCCATGGCAGTCAATTGGAAAGCGCAGACTCTTTCCTTGGTATGAGCAAGCCATTAATTGAGGTTCCGTCCTGGTTCAAAGGCGTGAATGCAGGCCGCAAATCCAATACGATTGTATGGGCGTTCATTACCGGAACTGTTCTATACGGTCTTTTGAGACTTATTATACGTAAGCCGTTAAGCGAAGCGCTTGCTCCGGCTCTGAAGGGCATTGACGCTGATGATCTGGATGAAATCAGTTATCGGGCGATCGCGATTGGGTTTCCGGTGTTTACGCTCGGTGCCCTTGTATTTGCGATGATTTGGGCTCAGCAGGCTTGGGGCCGATTTTGGGGCTGGGATCCCAAAGAAGTATGGGCGCTTATTACCTGGTTATTCTACAGTGTATATCTCCATCTTCGGTTATCCCGAGGATTCCATGGCCGCAAAGCCTCGTGGCTTGCCGTACTAGGATTTCTAGTTGTCATGTTCACGCTCGTAGGCGTCAATCTGATCATCGCCGGCTTGCATTCTTACGCGGGCACGGACTAATGATATAATGTAACCATTACTAGCGCTCAAGCGAATGGGAAGATGATGAAGGGGTTGTTGTTCATGTCAGATCAAGAAAACCGCATTCTCGTAGTGGATGATGAAGAACGTATTCGCCGTCTGCTCAAAATGTACTTGGAAAAGGAAGGTTATGAAATCGATGAAGCGGAAGATGGTGAGACCGCTCTCAAGAAAGCAACCTCCAATGATTATGGGTTAATCCTGCTCGACGTCATGCTGCCTGGAATCGACGGAGTTGAAGTATGCAGCCGTCTACGGCAGATTAAATCGACACCGGTGCTGATGCTCACGGCTAAGGGAGAAGAGATTAACAGGGTACAGGGATTTGAAGTGGGGGCAGATGACTATGTCGTCAAGCCATTTAGTCCCCGTGAGGTGATATATCGCGTCAAAGCGATCATGCGGCGGGCTTCGGCTACAGCATATTTGACGAAAGAGAGCGGAACCAGCAACAATATTGTGTTCCCGCATCTTATTATCGAGCATGATGCTCACCGGGTTACTGCAAGCGGGCAAGAGGTTAGCCTTACGCCAAAGGAGTACGAGCTGCTTCATTACTTGGCAATTTCTCCTGACAAGGTGTTCTCGCGCGAGGAATTGCTGAAGGACGTATGGAATTACGAATTCTTCGGCGATTTACGAACGGTGGATACTCATGTCAAGCGACTTCGCGAGAAGCTGAACAAGGTATCGCCAGAATCGGCTGCCATGATCACTACCGTTTGGGGAGTCGGCTATAAGCTGGAGGTCGCGAAATAAGTGAGCTTCTGGAGAACGCTTGTAGGTAAACTGTGGATTACGATCATCGGTCTCGTGGCCTTTGTGTTAATGAGCATGGGATTGTTTCTATTGCCGTATATCGATACAAATTTCACCGATCCTGTTGCGGTTAAGAAGCTGTTTGTCATCGTGGCCATTATCGGCTTCTCGCTAACGACGTTCTTTGCCTTGTTTCTCTTTACGAAGATTACGCAGCCGATGCAGCAGCTGATCGGCGCTGCGGATTCGATTCGGAAGGGGAAATACGATACTCGGCTCTCCCTGCAAACGAGCGATGAAATCGGTGAACTAGCGAATACGTTTAATCATATGGCTGAGGAACTAGAGAATACCATCCGCAGCTTAAACCATGAGAAGGAACACCTGTCTAGCGTTTTAAGAAGCATGAATGATGCGGTCATTACATTGGATTGGGGGGGAGCCGTCATTCTGACCAACCCTCCAGGCGATCAGCTTATGCAATTGTGGGGCGATTTGCCGGATGAAGAGAATGATGCTCTCCAATTCAATATTCAAGGTGAACGGTCGATTATTATTCCTAAACCTCTACTCCCGATGTTTCGGAAAGTACTCGACCAGGAAGGCGACCAGAGCGCCAATATCCACGTCAAGCAGAGTGTGTGGTCGGTGCATATGGCGCCGCTCTCCTCGGATGGCGAGGTTAGAGGAGCGGTAGCTGTCCTGCGGGATGTGACTGAAGAGGTTCGTTTGGAGAAAATGCGGCGGGATTTCGTTGCCAATGTATCGCATGAAATTCGGACTCCGCTGTCAATGATGCAAGGATATAGCGAGGCCTTGCTGGACGGAATGGCTGCCTCTCCGGAAGAGAGCCAGGAACTGGTACAGGTTATCCATGATGAATCGCTGCGCATGGGGCGCTTGGTGCGCGACTTGCTCGATCTGGCCCGGATGGAAGCGGGACATACCGATATTGCGATGCATCAGGTTGACGTGAAGGAGCTCATCGAGCGGGTTTACCGAAAATTCGCCGTACGGGCAAAAGAGCACAATGTTCATCTGGAATTAGAGATGAGTACTGCTTCGATGGTTGCTGAGGCTGCGAATGAGGATCGGCTGGAGCAGGTGCTGACCAATTTGCTGGACAACGCCTTTCGGCATACGCCAGAAGGACGGAGCGTATATATCGTTGCGGATACCCAGCAAGGCAAGCAGGGGCAGGAATTGCATATTTCAGTCCAAGATGAAGGCTCAGGCATTCCGACGGAGGATTTGCCGTTTGTGTTTGAACGGTTTTACAAAGCAGATAAAGCGCGAGTTCGCGGTACAGCAGCTGGAACGGGTCTAGGCTTAGCCATCGTTAAAAATATTATCGATGCGCATCACGGCACGATCCAGGTTCACAGCGGAGTAGGCAAAGGAACGAATTTCCGTATCGTTCTTCCTGTCGAAAAGATACAATAAACGTAAAACATCCTTAATCGTAAGGATGTTTTTTGTTGATTTCGGAAGATTAATCTTGTTCATCGTGGAACATCAACTCGTGAGACAAACAAAAAAAGGCTGCTTCAGGGCGTAGTGATCACACGTACGCCTGAAGCAGCCCTACTTCTATGAATTCGTCTTATTAACCAAATACGATTTGCTGGGCGCGGTTCAACTCCTGAACGCTTGTCAATTCATCAAGCACTTCCTTGGAAACCGTCTTATCTACGGTCAGCACCATAATTGCCTCGCCGCCAATAATTTTGCGTCCAACTTGCATCGAAGCAATGTTTACGTCATTTTCGCCGAGCAATGTGCCTACGCTTCCGACAATGCCTGGCTTATCATTATGAGAGATAAAGATCAAGTTGCCTTCCGGTGCGATATCTACCGGGAACTTGTCGATCCGTACGATCCGCGCGCCATACTCTTTCAGTAAAGTGCCTGCAATGCGGCGATCCTGGCCGTCTTGTGTTTTCAGCGTAACGCTGATTCGGTTCGTAAAGCCTTTACTAGCCGAGGATTGAGATACAACCACATTAATGTCGCGTACTTTGGCCAGGTGCACCGAGTTGACAATGTTCACGTCATTGCCGAAATGGCGCGATAACACACCTTTGATAATGTAGCGCGTTAGCGGCTGAGTATCTACCTCTGCCAAATCGCCGGCGTATTCGACATGGATTTCATGCACAGCCTGGTTGTTCAATTGGGCAGCAAATGCGCCGATTTTCTCGCCAAGCTCGAAGAACGGCTGCAGCTTGTTCATAACGCTGGCTGCGACCGGCGGCATGTTAACCGCGTTCTTGAACGGCTCATTGCGCAGAATGTGCAGAACTTGCTCCGATACGTCGATTGCTACGTTTTCTTGAGCCTCTACGGTCGAAGCGCCCAAGTGCGGAGTAACGATAATTTTTGGATTGTGAAGGAACGGATGATCCGCTGCCGGTGGCTCCTGCTCGAATACGTCGAAGGCTGCTCCAGCGACGATCTCTTGATCGATAGCCTCGATTAAAGCTTGTTCATCGACAACACCGCCGCGAGCGCAGTTAATGATTCGCATTCCTTTCTTCATTATTTCGAATTGAGGGCGGGAGATCATATGCTTCGTCTCAGGAGTAAGCGGCGTATGAATTGAGATGAAGTCCGCGTTCCGCACGATATCATCAACGCTGGAAAGCTTTACGCCTAACTTCTCAGCACGATCCTCCGTCATGAACGGGTCATAGCCCAGAATGTCCATTCCGAATGCTTTTGCACGTTTTGCGACTTCACTGCCGATCCGACCCATACCGAGAACGCCCAGCTTCTTGTTGCGAAGCTCAACGCCGAGGAATTTGCGATCCCAAATCCCTTGAATCGTCTTGCTGTAAGCTTGTGGAATGTGACGAGCCAAAGCCATCATCATCGCAAAAGCATGCTCGCAAGTCGTAATCGTGTTGCCATCGGGAGCGTTGATGACGATAATACCGCGTTTGGTCGCTGCGTCCAGGTTGATGTTGTCAACACCGACGCCAGCGCGGCCGATGACCTTCAGATTAGTCGCGGCTTCCATGATTTTTTCAGTAACTTTCGTTTGGCTGCGAACAAGCAGAGCGTCGTAGTCGGGAATGATTTGGATGAGCTCATCCTCCGATAGTCCCGTCTTTTTCTCTACTACAACATCGCTTGCGTCCATCAACTGTTGAATACCTAGGTCGCTGATTGGGTCTGATACTAGTACTTTGTACATGATTTCTTTTCCTCCTAAAAGTTTTGTATATAGCATTGCTTCTTCAGAAAAGTCTTCGATACAAAACTCTCTTCGGAAGCATTCGCTTAAGTTTTGTATATAGCATTGCTTCTTCAGAAAGTCATCGATACAAAACTCTCTTCGGAAGCATTCGCTTACTAATACTATGACTCGATACCGTTCCAATGCGTTAGAGAGGCGAAGCGCAGGCGTTCGAAGGGACGAAGATTCGCCTACAAAAGAGCTCGCAAAAGCATAAAAAAACTCTCAATCCGCACACTACTTCCGTAGTAAGGGACGAGAGTTGTTCGTGGTACCACCCTAATTCGCTGCTTCTTCGCAGATACAGCCTCAGTTGTCACAAGGACATGTTGATAACGGAGTTCCTCCGACTGCGCCTACTATTCTCGTTCAGCACAGTTACTCAGGATCGCTGGAGTTCTCATTCCGCTACCGGTTTGCAGCACCACCGGCTCTCTGTAAGCTTCGCGACAACTCGTTTCCTTCATCGTGTTTTACAAATGCAATTTTTCATAATGTATCATGACCTGAACTAAAGTGTCAATACCCGTAAATCAAGGGGACGGAGGAACCTTGAATAAGCTTGGTATTTTGGTTATGATTTTAGTGTTGTTGAAATACCTCGCCCCCCATGAAAACAGGCAGCAGCCTATTGCTCGGAGAAGAATGGGAGCTCAGGAATGAACTCGGTTGCATAGTATGTAGATTTCCATCTTAAGAATTCTTTTCCTTGCACCGCTTCCGTATCCATAAGAACTTTGACGATCGATGTTATGGAATTAAGCTTCATGGAGCTCGCTTTGCCGCTATCGATCATCTGGTCAATTTTAGCCGTCATATCCTGCGGAAGGTAAGATACATAAAGATTGCTGTTAGCCATCATATCGCTGACAATTTTGTTCTTTACCGCCAGCGGAAAGTTTGTCCATTCCTTGACAGTTGTGCTGTCTTGGAAAGAAAAGTCGGCAGGGATGGACTGATTGCTCTTAGCGGCCCATTTCATCATCGATGTATAGTATTTTTGCTGGGCTTTCAGTCCGTAGTTTTCAGCGCTTTTTGTAAATTCTTCGTTGGCTAGCGATTTAGCAAGCTCAGTTCCGTTTTTACTGCCGATTTCGATTCGGCCGGCGCTTTCATCAAAGAGCTTCAGACTTTTCAAAACATCAGTTTGTGCATCTTTTAACAAGGGTGAAGACACGGTAATCGACTGCGATTGAATTTGGTCATACTGTTTACGGGCAGCTTCACGGATCTCTTTCATAATACCGATTGATTTTAACCGGGAGTCACTGCGGCTCAGTTGATCGACAAGATTGAAATATTCATCCTTGAACTGCTGGTAAGGTTGGAACACAACATAGTAATAGGCGACCAGATCCTGCTGCTCATAGGAAGCCGTTGTTTCAAACCCGGTATGATTCGACAGGTGGGCATACTTGGCCTCGGTCTGAGTAATTCCCATCTTAAAGCCCAGGAAGAAAGTGCCGAAGGCAGCGACCAATGTGAATAGAAACCCGAGCATAAATAAAATTTCGAAGCGATAAGATTTTTTTTGCATTGTTAGAAACGCTCCTCTTTCAAGTATTTTTTGAGTCCGAGAGCACTAAGAAAACTTAAAATGCCTGGTAGTGTATTTGTATTTAGAACTATAATAAAGGACAGGGTTTGACGAATACTATGAGAAAAAATAAGTTTGGCAAAATAAAAATTCAAAGAGTCGATCCCGGTCAACTTAATGAGCGCTTATTATTGATTAATTTATACATTACTCAAGGACTTACTTTATTTATCGGTATCATCGTCCTATTTTTTCAGAAGCGAAACCCAATCTCGGTACTCCGATTTCCGGAAAACTATGAATTTCTATTGTGGGGCTTCGGGCTGACCGCGGTGATGTTCGGTTTTGATTTCATTTTGTCCCGGTTCGTGAAGGAGGAGAGCCTTGATGACGGTGGGATCAACGAGATGCTTTTCCGTAATCGTCCGATTTGGCATATTGCCCTCATTTGTGTCATCGTGTCCATTTGTGAAGAATTATTGTTCCGCGGAGCGATCCAGCATGGAATTGGACCGTATTGGACGAGTATTATTTTTGCGCTGATCCATATTCGTTATCTCAGGCACTGGATACCGACTGGATGGGTATTTCTAAGCAGCTATGCGCTGGGATATATTTATATACAGGCGGGTACGTTATGGGCACCGATCGTATGCCACTTCCTGATCGATTTCATATCGGGACTCGTCATTAAATATCGGAGGGGAAAATGAGTGAACGCTTGAGCAGGATGGAGCGGTATGGTCAGCGCCGCAGTCCGAAAGACAAACAACATCGATCCGGGAACGCTACCCGGAAGCAGCCAGAGCACCAAATTTCGAGCGAAGCTAAATCTAGAGTCCAGTCGTTGAAAGGCAAGAAATTAACACGCAAACAACAAAATCGGGAGACGGGCTTTTACACCGACCGAAGTACGAATGCTGCGGCAGATGCCGCCCTAATGGAACAGCAAAGTTACGAAGTAATTCCGGTCAGCCGGCAGGTTCTTGAGGAAGCGGCGCCGACGCTAACAGCGGAGGAACTGCCATCCAGGCGGGAGGTATATCCATCCCAACGAGTGAAGCTGACGAGATATTTTTTTAATACATTGCTGTTTATCTTTATCGCTGTAATGGTGGTGTTGTTCTGGTGGGGGATTAGCGAGTCTCCATGGGGCCAGAACCATAGCATGTAACAGAGCAGTCTTGTCAAACGGCCACCTATTGTCATATACTATGATGAATAATTTCAAATCCGGAACATGCCGATGAAGAGAATCCAACTCGGAGGCGTTCTCGCCAAGGGAGCTTGTAATTTCTGCAAATGCTGCACAAGCCCTCTAAGTTAACCGGCACCGCCCGTTACCGCGGACCAAAGAGATTGGACGGCTGCTGCCGTCCAATAAATTGGGTGGCACCGCGAGCAGAGCGCTCCTCGTCCCAAAGGATGAGGGCGCTCTTTGTGTTTGTCGGACATTTAACTAAATAGCCCATTAGGGGAAAGGAACGGTGCCGGTATGCTGGATGTGAAATGGATTCGAGCTCACGCAGAAGAGGTTCAGAGAGCGGCGGATCATAAACGGATTAATTTTTCGGTCAGAGAGCTCTTGGAGTGGGATGATCGGAGAAAAAGGCATCTGCTGGAATGTGAGGAGCTTCGCAGGCAGCGGAATGAAGGAGCAGAACAAGCGCAAGGAATGCTTGCTGCCGATAGAGAGGCTGAAGCTGCTGAGCTTAGGGCAGCATTAAAGGGTGTCAACAGGGCGTTGAAGGAATCGGCCAAACGTTTGGAGGAGGCGGTTCAAACGGTGGATAGATTGACTCTGCTCGCCCCGAATGTCGTTTCTGAGGACACACCTATTGGAAGCTCGGAGGAAGATAATGTTGAGATTAGGCGCGTGGGACATATTCCCGAGTGGAGCTTTGTGCCAAGAGATCATGTGGAATTGGGAAGGCTGCATGATATGCTGGACATTCCTAGGGGAGTGAAGGCAGGCGGAAGCCGCACCTATTATCTCAAGGGAACGGGGGCATTGCTGCATCGAGCCGTACAGCAGCTTGCATTTGATTTGTTAATAGAGCGTGGTTTTGTTCCGATGGAGGTTCCCTTGCTCCTTAAGGAGCAGCCTTTCGTTCATAGCGGATATTTTCCTGCGGGTCAGGATCAATCTTTTTATGTTGAGGATGAGCGGAAGTGGCTCGCAGGGACATCGGAGGTTCCACTCCTTTCTTATTATGAAGGTGAGTTATTGGATCTAAGCGAGCCATTGAAGCTAGTCTCCGCATCGAATTGCTTTCGCAGCGAGGTAGGCTCTGCTGGCCGGGACGTGAAAGGCTTATATCGTGTGCATCAATTTGCTAAGGTGGAGATGGTTGTGCTGTGTCAGCCCGATCCCGATTTGTCGGAGAAAATGTTGCAGGAGATCACGAGCCATGCAGAGGAATTGCTTGCTCTTCTTGAGCTTCCTTACCGTGTAATGTCGGTCTGTACTGGAGATATGTCTGGGAGGACATACAAACAGTATGATATTGAAACCTGGATGCCGAGCACGGGCAGCTATGGGGAGACCCATTCGTCTTCCAATTTGCACAGCTTCCAATCGCGCCGGGCAAATATACGATGTATCGGTGATGGAGGTGCTGCTCTGCACTGTCATACATTGAACAATACGGCGGTTGCCTCGCCGCGAATTCTTATCCCTCTTCTTGAAAATCATCAAGACGAGGACGGATCGATCTATATTCCTAAAGCACTCCGCAAGTATGTAGCGGGCAGGGAGCGGTTCGACATTCTATAGATGGGTACTCTACGATTAGACATCCATCGAATATAGGGGAGCGGTGCAGCCATGAATCAAGCAAAATTGGAGCATGACATTATCAAAGCGATTGAGAACAATAAGTTTGGCTCACTGGGAACCGCTCAAGGCTCCGAGCCGATGGGATGGAAAGCGTAAAACGCATTATCATGAATCAGGGGCATTCCGCGCTTGCATGACGTGGAATGCCCCTTTTCTCCGTTCAAGTATGATGTTGATTAATGCGTTAAGAGTCGGGCGAATCCTGGGGCTGAACGGATATTGTACGCGGGTCAACGAATCCATAGCCTTCCGCTTTGATTCTCGTGAGCAGCTCATCTAGAGCTTCTGCTGTCCAAGGCAGTTCATGCATAAGGATATTGCTGCCGGGATGAAGCTGCTCCATAACATTGTTAATAATGCCTTCCGGCTTATTTTTGAACTTCGCGTCCCAATCGAGTGAGCCGTTGGACCAGGTCATGTAAATCATTTCGTTTTCTTCAACGATGCCGTGGAGCGCGTCATTGCCGGAACCGAAGGGAGGACGGAAAAATCGGGGGCTCTCGCCAATCGTTTCAGAAACAATTTGCTGCACGTCCTCGACCTGCTTGCGGGCGCTGTCTGCGGCCTCCTTCTTCAAATCGATATGATCCCAGCTATGATTGCCGATAATTTGACCGCGCTTATGAATGAGCTTGAGCAAATCCGGATTGCTCTTGACCCGGTACCCGTTAACGAAAAATATTGCCTTGGCCTCGTGTTTATCTAGGGTATCGAGCATCACCTCCAGCATTTCCTGTTCTTTAGGCCCATCATCGAATGTCAGCAAGACGACCTTCTTTTCGATTCCTTCCTCATTGGGAGCTACGCGGTATGCTTTGTTAATGTGATACTTAAATTCTGGAATTTCTAGAGCATCAGGGGTGGTAGCTAGTTGTTCCATATCTTCTTCTGAGGCTTGGCCATTTTCGCTATTCAGCGCGTTGTCATTGCTTTCAACCGCCACATCTTCCTGATTCGTTGCAGCAGGTGAGTTTGCCCCGGAGGACAGATTTTGGGTGGAGTTGGAACCGTTTTTCTTAGCGGATGAATGATCCGAACCGCATGAGCTAAGAATAAGGCAGCAAGCCGCGATGAGGAGAATCTTCTTGTTGAGCAAATGAATTCATCTCGCTTTCCGTGTTTCTTCCTGTATTTAATGCGCATGAGTTTGAACTATTACGTGAACACTACAAATGATTTTAACACAATCAAGGAGGTTTTTTGGGTGAAATCTGTCTCATTCTTATGTGGTGCGTTGGTCGGAGCGGCAGCTGTCATTTGGTCAGCAAAGCGGAACGGTTCGCAAATGGGCGGCAATGGCAAAGGCATTATGAAGCTGGCCGGGCTGTCGATGAACTCCTCCGGCAAAGGCAGCGAGCAACAATCGTCGAGTGAAGCAAGCTTTTCCTCATCCAGCGAATCCAAGGTGTATCCCAGTTCTACATCCTCGTCCGATGCGAGTCATTCGAAGGAATACAACTTAAAGCAAATTACGGACTTTATTAAGGGAAATGCCGATGTGCGCCGAGAGGTTGAGCAAATTTTGAAAGAGACAAATTCGGTCATTCCCGGGCTATAATTTTCACTGATTTATGGATCATTTTCAGCTCCTTGGAGGTCGAGCAGAAAATGATTCTTTTTTTGTCTATTTTATTACGTGCATTTAGGTAAGATAAATGATAACATACTTACAAAGAACCATTTCCAGCACATATTACAGCAGGTTTCATAATCTGTTATTACAAGGTTAGGGGAGGAGGATCCTGTATGAGAATTGAAAGACTTGGCCAAGATAAGATACGGATTTTCCTCACTTTTGACGACCTTAGCGAACGCGGCATTCAGAAAGAGGACATGTGGCAGGAGATTCCCAAGGTTCATGACCTGTTCACTGAAATGATGGATCAGGCTTATAATGAAGTGGGATTTGACGCTACAGGCCCCTTGGCCGTTGAGGTTTTCGCGCTTCCTGCTCAAGGGATGGTCGTCATAGTGACGCGCGGTAAATATGATCACCATCATGGGATCGGATCGCACTATGAGGATGAATTACCGGATGAAGTCTACGAGATGGAAGTAACGCTGGAGCAGAGTGATACAATTCTATATTCCTTTGATGATTTTGAGGTAGTAATTGAAGCGGCTCATGTTCTGCGACCTATGCTTACGGAATCTGGAAGACTATTTAAATATAATGGGAAATGGATTCTTCAGCTGGAGCCGGAAGATTTGGAAGAAGGCAGACATCCAGCAGTCATTGCAGTTCTCGCTGAATTTGGCGAGGCAACTTCTGTAACGCCAGCGATGCTGGAGGAATACGGTAACCAGGTCATGTCTGAGAATGCGATTGGGGTTATTTGTAGTAACTTCAAACGTCAGGACTAGATGATGAAGCGGTGCCTTATGTATCGATACAGCCAAAGCTTGAATTGTTGTAAGTGGTCGATGAGGGGGGATTACCGTTGATTTTTTTCTCGATTGCGACCGCAGCGGTAGCCCCCGGAATCGCCTTGCTTACTTATTTTTATCTTAAGGACAAGTATGAAGCCGAACCGCTGCACATGGTCATAAAGGTTTTCTTGCTCGGCTTTATAATCGTTCTGCCTGTTATGATTGTTCAAAGCGGCTTGATGCTATGGCTGGGAGAAGGTTCCTTGGTAAATTCCTTTTTAATTTCAGCCGGCGTCGAGGAAGCCTTGAAGTGGTTTGTGCTGTTTCACATGATTTACAACCATACAGAGTTCGATGAACCCTATGACGGGATACTTTATGCTACAGCTATTTCGCTCGGCTTTGCGACAGTGGAGAATGTGATTTACTCCTTTGCGCAGCAGGCGACTGTGGGCACCTTGCTGTTCCGGGCGCTGCTGCCCGTTTCAGGGCATGCCATGTTTGGGGTGATGATGGGCTACTATATGGGGCGCGCTAAATTCTCCAGTGGCAAAGATAGCCGCAGGTTTCTTGCATATTCATTATTACTTCCTTTCTTCTATCATGGTGTTTACGACTGGATTTTGGATAATATTACACATTACTGGATTTGGTATATTGTTCCTTTGATGGCGTTTCTATGGTATGGAGGCATCGGCAAAATGTATAGAGCCAACAAGAGATCTCCCTTCCGTCGACTGCTCGAGGACAGGGTTAACAAAACTGAAAAAAGGGCATCCTGATGACAGTTTATCCGCGATTTGATTAGATCGTAAAAACTGAAAAGGGGTGCCTTTTTTGTGCGTGTAAAAGTGAAAATTACTTGTAAAACATGCGGGGAACGGTTTGTTTTGCGTGGCAGAAAGGAACGCGGGGAAATCGAGACTGGCTTCAAGCAATGTCTTTGTGATAATCGTCATTATTTTGACATTGAAGAGGATTTGCCTTAATAGTCAGGCCTCTACAGACTGAATATGATTTTTATTAGCTGTGAAAAGTGAATAAACTTCCTTCCTTCTAGTCAAACTAACTTCAGTTCTCTGAAGGAAGGAGTGTATATGATTTGTATAAACGACTAAGTGCCATCTTGTTCCCGATCGCTACGGTTTTGTTAATCGGTTCTTTAATGTGGGGCTATCAAGAAAACCAGGAAAAGAACGCGATCCTGATCAAGGCGGAAAATCAGTATCAGCGAGCATTTCACAATTTGTCGTTTCATGTTGATAAGCTGCATGGAGAGCTGGGCAATACACTCGCGGTGCATAGCGCCTCTACGGGGACACAGCGCAAGGGCTTGGTGAACGTGTGGAGAATTACAAGTGAAGCACAAAATGAAATCAACCAATTGCCTTTGACCTTGCTTCCATTTAACAAAACAGAGGAGTTTCTGTCCAGGATCTCTAAATTTTCCTATCAGGCCGGAGTCCGAGATTTGACCAAGCAGCCGTTAAGCGAAAATGAAATGAAGAATTTAAAGGAGCTTTACAAGAGCTCGGCTCAAATCTCTAAGCAATTGCAGGAGGTACAGGACAAGGCTCTCTCGAAACGTCTTCGCTGGATGGATGTAGAGACAGCGCTAGCGAATCCGAATGATCCGCAGGATAATACGATCATTGACGGCTTCAAGACGGTAGACAAGAAAGTCGGAGAATATCCTGAACTGGATTGGGGGCCGTCCGTCTCAAGTATTTATAACAAACGCTCTGTTAAGAAACTTGGCGGACAACCCGTAACTGCACATGATATCAAGAGCAAAGCTGCCAGGTTCGCAGGAGTGCATTCTCCGCAGAACATCAAGGTTACCGAGAACGGAAAGGGGACAGAATGGGCCTCTTATACTGCTAAAGTCCAAGGGGGCGATAAGGCAGAATCCGTTACACTGGATTTCACGCGCCATGGGGGCCATCTGATTAACTATTGGAGCGACCGCCATATCGGGCCTAAGGCAATCTCTCATGAAACAGCGAGAGAAAGGGCGGATCAGTTCCTAAAAAACAAAGGCTACACGGATCTGACTCCGGTGACTTATGACGAATACGATAATATCGGCAGCTTTACTTTTGTAAAAAAGGATGGAGATGTGCTGATTTATCCAGAGAAAATTTCAATAAGAGTTGCTATGGATAACGGTCATGTCATTGGCATGCAGGCGAGTGATTACGTGTATGAGCAACAGGATGGGAAAGATCGCAAGCTAAGCAAGCCTAAGCTGTCGGCCGAGCAGGCTCGCAAGTACTTGAATCCGGAATATAAAGAACAATATCACCGCCTTGCTCTGATTGAGAACGATTTATCTGAAAAAGTGCTGACCTACGAATTCGGAGGAGCCATTAACGGTTCGCGGTATCGAATTTACCTCAATGCCGATAATGGGAATGAAGAAATCGTAGAGCAAATTCGCGACGGTCATGCGAAGAGAAGTTCAATGTAGCTTTGCGGCGGCATAGCAGAAAATGGATTATACGGAAGACGGATTAGAATGGATGATTCTAATTCGTCTTTTTATTTTCAACGAGGAACATTTATTTGATTGCTCCAATAGACCTATGGCGTGTTATAATCTAATGGTAATAATTATTTGAAAAAACAAGGTGGTGCAGGGTCTTGTTTCCTAGTGTAAATGACCTGTTATATATTCAGGTCGCATCGGCAGACAGTAAGGAAGTGGATAAGGAGTACAAGTCACGTATCGCCGATGTCGAGGACGACACGCTTCTGATTGAGATTCCGATTGAGAGCGGCAGCGGACGAATGAAGCGGCTGTTTATGGGGGATGAGCTGTCGATATACTTTTTGACTGATCAAGGAGTTAAAAATTATTTTAATACATATGTCCTTGGCTTTGCTGACGATATAGTCCAGCTTGTAAGGATCAGAAGACCTGAGTTGGAGACGATTACGAAGATTCAACGCCGCCACTTCCTAAGGGTTGTAGCTAAGCTTGATATCGCGGTTAAGCTAAAGGACGATACCCGTTTCGTTGCTTTGACGGAAGATGTCGGCGGGGGAGGAGTATCTCTGCTGACTGAAGGCAAATACCGAATTTCCGAAGGGGAGCAGTTGTATTGCTGGCTTCTGTTGGCGTATAAGAATGGTTCCATTGACCACGTTCCTTTCGAGGCTGAGGTCGTGCGCACAAAGAAGCTCGAGACAGGGCGAATTATGCTGATGCTGAAATTTGTCAGTATTTCTGATATGGAGAGGCAAAAGCTAATCCGCTACTGCTTTGAACGTCAATTTGATTTCAAGAATCGCTAAGTCTCGTGGAAGTCCGGCTATGGCAGACGACTGACTTCTCCTTACATTGGATAAGATAAAATTATCCAGAAGTAGGGGGTGGCTTGATGTCTAGAAATAAGGAAGCTAAAGATACGCAAGAGGATGCCGGTGCCGAAGAGTATACAGAACTGTTTTTGACGTTCAGCGGCTGGATGGAAACCGTGCTTCGAAAGGCTTTGATCATCACCTTGGCAGGGCTTTGCCTTTTTCAAATTATACTTTTTATCCCTGCATTGAAAGGCTATATTGCCTCGGCGGATCGCTTCGAAGGTGTGGCCATCGACCGTCCGGCAGGATGATAACGAAGATGGAGGGCAGGTGGTTGGCGTTTCGATCTTTTGCATCCAACCACGTTGTGTGGTATAATTTTCACGTCGCAGGCAATGCCTGCTTTTTTATTGAGACCGTGTTTTTTCGAGGAGGCGTACCCGTTTGGCAAGGACAACGTCATCACATAATGGCAAGATCAACATCGCGATCGACGGGCCTGCCGGTGCGGGTAAAAGTACGATTGCCCGGATGGTTGCAAGCCTGCTGTCATATGTCTATGTTGACACTGGCGCAATGTACCGAGCAGCGACCTGGTATTTGCAAAGTCTCGGAATTGAACCTGAAGAAGTGAATAAAGTGCTTCATTCGGTACAAAACTTGGGTATTGAATTAATACCGGGAGAAGACGGACAGCAAGTCATTGTAAACGGTCAAGACGTGACTGCTGAAATTCGCTCTCTTACGGTCAGCTCACAGGTATCCCGATATGCGCAAATCGAGGGGCTGCGGACTTGGCTCGTGTCTCTTCAGCGGCAAATGGCTTTGCGCAAAGGCGTCGTCATGGACGGACGCGATATCGGTACGACGGTGCTTCCGGATGCGGAAGTGAAAGTCTACATGACGGCAACCGTCGAGGAGCGCGCTCGTCGTAGATTTAGAGAAATGCAGGAGCAGCAGGGCATTACCTTGGAAATGATCGCTCGCGATATCGCTGAGCGTGATCGGCTGGATCAGGAGAGGGAAGTATCCCCCCTGCGGCAGGCTGAGGATGCCATACTGCTGGATACGACGCATCTGACCCCTCGTGAAGTGGCAGACCGCATCGTTTCATTAAGTGAAACTTATGGGAGAGAGAACAGGAATGATTTATAGCTTTTGCCGTGGTGCATTATTATTGATTTATAAAGCGCTATTCCGTTTGGAGGGGAAGGGGCTTGAGCATATCCCCAAGGAGGGCGGCGTGCTACTCTGTTCCAATCATATAAGTTTGCTGGATCCGCCAACGATCGGCATTCTCCTGAAACGAAAAGTGCACTTCATGGCCAAGAAGGAATTGTTCGACATTTTCGGATTTGGCTGGCTGATTAGGCAGCTTGGCGCGTTTCCTGTCAAAAGAGGCGGCGTCAGCAAGGAGTCGATCAAGACCTCGTTAACCATTTTACGAACGGGTAAGGTCATGGGGATTTTCCCTGAGGGCTCTCGCTCAGGCGGGATGGGAAAGAGAGGGGCGGCCACATTCGCTCTTCGCAGCGATGCTGCTATTGTTCCCGTAGCCATTGTTGGCAATTATAAGTTGTTTAGAAAAATGAAGGTGGTTTACGGAGCTCCTATCGATATTTCGGAGTTCAAGGAGGGCACGATTCCTGATGCCGCTGAGCGCGTGACGGAAATCATTATGGCCCGCATTGCTGAGCTCAAGGCTCAGGGATAACTAAGCTGGACAAGAGCTTTTAATGCATGAAGGCAGGGGGCTTTTGGAAAGCTATCAACATCAAGTTGTTTTGAACTTCGCTTCAAGCGGGTTTAAATAAATGGGTTGCTGAATTGAGGAGGGTATTGACATGTCGGAAGAAATTAAGAATCAAGAAGCTGCTGAGGTAGCGAACCAGGATGAACTGGAACAAATCGTATCCTTGAAAAAAGGGGACACCGTAAAAGGAACGATCGTCAAAATCGAGGACAACCAGGCTTATGTGAGCATTGGATATAAATATGACGGCGTTATTCCTATTCGTGAATTGTCCTCTGTTCATTTGGACAGCGCTTCGGATGCCGTTGAGGTAGGCCAAGAAGTAGAGACTAAAGTCGTCAGTATCGACGATGAGAAAGAGCGTCTTGTGCTATCCAAACGTGCGATCGACAGCGAGAATGCGTGGGAAGAGCTGCAAAAGCGCTTTGAAAGCCAAGAGACTTTCGAAGTAACTGTTGCCGATGTCGTAAAAGGCGGTATCGTTGCAGACGTTGGCGTGCGCGGATTTATCCCTGCATCGATGGTTGAGCGCCACTATGTAGAGGACTTCAGCGATTACAAAGGTCGTACGCTTCGCGTAAAAGTGAAGGAAATCGATCCTGAGAACAATAAAGTGATTTTGTCGCAAAAAGACGTTCTCGATGAAGAGTTTGAAGCGAATAAGCTTAAAGTAATGGGCGAACTGCAGGAAGGCCAAGTTATCGAAGGCACAGTGCAACGCCTAACTCAATTCGGTGCATTCGTGGATGTAGGCGGCGTAGACGGACTTGTTCACGTATCCGAAATTGCCTGGAGCCATGTTGATAAGCCGTCCGATGTTCTCTCTGAAGGAGAGCAAGTGAAGGTGAAGGTTCTTAAAGTAGATCCTGAGAAAGGCAAGATCAGCCTGAGCATCAAGGCGGCAATGCCTGGGCCTTGGGATACGGCTGCAGAGCAATTTAAGACGGGAGATATCGTAAGTGGTGAAGTGAAACGTCTTGTCAACTTCGGTGCTTTTGTCGAAATTGCGCCTGGAGTAGAAGGACTTGTTCATATCTCGCAAATTTCCCACAAACATATTGGAACACCGCATGAAGTATTGAAAGAGGGACAGACGGTTCAAGTTAAAATTCTGGATGTTAACATTGCAGAGCAGCGGATCAGCCTGAGCATCAAGGAAACGGAAGAAGCTCCTGCTGTTCAGCCGAAGAGCGAGAAGCCGTCCAGAGGCAGCAGCGTAAGAAAAGAAGACTTGAACGACAACCCTAACGTTTCGCTCAACAATCAAGGCCTAAGCGTTACTCTTGGCGAGCGGTTTGGTGACAAATTGAGCAAGTGGAAATAGACGGGATTTAGCAGGCACAAAGATCGGCGGCCCCCTAACACGGGTTCGCCGATTTTATTTTTTCTGCACATGGTTCCTCGGGAGTAAAGAAATCTAAGGCGGCTATAATAAAAACGTTTACTTTTCCTTAATATAGGCAATATGTACGCGGAAAATGAGCAATGAAACGTTAGCCAATTAGTGCTTTTTTTGCTATGATGATAATCGTGAATCATGGACTAAGAAATTAATTTCGTTTAAATATAGGAACAAAATAGGAGGTATCCGTATGGCAAGACCCGTTGTGGCTATTGTAGGAAGGCCGAATGTGGGGAAATCCACGATTTTCAACCGAATTATCGGCGACAGGCTCGCGATCGTGGAAGACAAGCCCGGTATTACCCGCGATCGTATTTATGGCGTTGGGGAATGGAACGGCAAGCCGTTCAGCATCATTGATACGGGCGGAATCGAACTTGGCGATGAAGAACCGATTTTGAAGTCGATCCGCATGCAAGCAGAACTCGCAATCGAAGAAGCAGATGTTATCGTCTTTATGTGCGATGCCAAGGCCGGGGTAACGAGCTCGGATGAGGAAGTCGCCAACCTGTTGTATCGCTGCGGCAAGCCGGTTATTGTGGCCGTGAATAAGGTCGACAATATCGGTCGAAGTGATCATATTTATGAGTTTTACAATTTGGGCTTCGGAGATCCGATTGGCATCTCAGGCAGTCACGGTACCGGAATCGGCGATTTGCTTGATGCGATTGCCGAGAATTTGCCTGAGCTGACGGATGAAGAGTATGACGAGGATGTCATTCGCGTTGCCTTGATTGGCCGGCCGAATGTCGGCAAATCGTCGCTTATTAACGCGATTCTCGGGGAGGAGCGAGTCATTGTCAGCGATGTAGCCGGAACGACTCGCGATGCGATCGATACGCCGTTTGAAAAGGACGGCCAGCGGTATGTTTTGATTGACACGGCAGGCATGCGCAAGCGTGGGAAAGTATACGAGTCGACGGAGAAATACAGCGTCATGCGTGCGATGAAAGCAATTGAGCGAGCGGATGTCGTCCTCGTATTAATCAACGGGGAGGAAGGCATTATCGAGCAGGACAAACATATTGCCGGTTATGCTTTTGAAGCGGGCAAGGCTTCTGTATTTGTCGTGAATAAATGGGACGTCGTCGAGAAGGACGATAAGACAATGCATCAGTTTGAACAGAAAATCCGAGATCATTTCCTGTTCATGACATATGCGCCGGTCGTCTTTCTTTCCGCCAAGACCAAGCAGCGCTTGCACAGATTGCTGCCTGTTGTTCAGCATGTAGCGGATCAGCATGCCAAGAGGGTGCAAACGCACCTGCTGAACGACGTCGTTTCGGATGCGATTGCTATCAATCCGCCGCCTACGGATAAAGGAAGAAGGCTGCGGATTAATTATGTCACGCAGGTGTCCGTTAAACCACCGACAATCGTCGTGTTCGTGAACGATCCTGAGCTGATGCATTTTTCCTATGAGCGTTACTTGGAAAACAGAATCAGAGCGGCTTTTGATTTCGAAGGTACCCCAATTCGGCTGTTCACGCGCCGGAAGTCTGATGAAGGTTAGGAGAGGGAGAATGTGATTTTACCCGTGATTGCAGTAATTTTCAGCTATTTGTTGGGATCGGTCAGCTTCAGTGTCGTGCTGGCGAAGTCCTTGAAAGGAATTGATATCCGTCAGCATGGAAGCGGCAACGCTGGAGCTACCAACACACTGAGAGTGCTCGGCAAGGGACCGGCGATCATGGTGCTTGCTCTAGATGTACTGAAGGGAATAGCTGCCGTCTGGATCGGCAGGTGGCTTGGCGGGGATTATGTATGGGTTCCTCTCCTATGCGGCCTCGCTGCCATCGTAGGCCACAATTGGCCAATCTATTTCCGCTTTCGCGGGGGCAAGGGAATTGCTACAACGATTGGCGTAATGGCCTCCTTGTTCTTCTTCCCTGCGCTCTATGCAGGAATCATCGCTATTGTATCTATCGTTTTTACGAGGTATGTATCTCTCGGATCTTTGCTGTTTGTTCTGCTGACTCCTCTATTTCTTGTGTTCTCCGGACAAATTGGTCCTTATCTGTGGACAAGTCTCATTATTTTCGCCTTTGCATTTTGGCGACATCGCACGAATATTGTGAAGCTGGTTCAGGGCAAAGAGAATAAACTAGGCTCCAAGGGAGGTAAACGAGTTGTCTGAGAAAGCGGCCGTATTAGTGGCAGGAAGCTGGGGAACCGCATTAGCCAGCGTTCTGGCCGATAAAATGGATGTGACGATCTGGACTCGTAACGAGGCGCAAAGAGATGAGATTAATGAGAAGCACCGAAATGAGCGGTTTTTACCCGGGATCGATTTATCGTCGCGCATCGTCGCCACGACCGATATGGGAGAGGCTGTCGCGGGTGCTAAAGCGGTCGTCATCGTAGCCCCGTCCTCCGCCATGCGGGAAGTGGCTCGGTCGTTGAAGGCGCATTGGAATGAGGGGATGACGATTGTTCATGCGACCAAAGGCTTCGAGACGGAGAGCCTCAAGCGCATGTCGGTCGTGATTGCCGAGGAGCTAGGCTGTGAGGAGGGGCGAATCGTCGTTCTGTCAGGCCCGAGCCATGCCGAAGAAGTCGTCAAACGCTGCCCAACGACTGTCGTTGTCGCTTCTATGGTTGAGGAGCAGGCGCAGCGGGCGCAGGACTTGTTCATGAATTCGTATTTCCGGGTTTACACGAACCGGGATATGGTTGGCGTAGAGCTTGCAGGTGCGCTCAAGAACATTATTGCCCTTGGCGCTGGCATGTCCGATGGACTCGGCTATGGTGATAATGCCAAAGCGGCGCTGCTGACGCGTGGCCTTGCAGAGATTACGCGAATCGGGGTAGAGATGGGAGCGAACCCGCTCACTTTCGCCGGATTAGCTGGCGTAGGAGATCTAGTTGTGACGGCGACGAGCCGACACAGCCGGAATTGGCGTGCAGGATATATGCTTGGTGAGGGGAAATCGCTAGATACGGTCCTGGGTTCCATGGGGATGGTTGTTGAAGGGATTCGGACAACTAAAGCGGCGCGTACAATTTCGGAGAAGTACAAGGTACAGATGCCGATTGCTCAACAGTTGTATCACGTTCTGTTTGACGGCATCGAGCCGAGGGTCGCTGTGGAGGCTCTAATGGGACGGGATCGGAAAACCGAGATGGAAGTCATGTCATTGGAAACTTGGGAGCAGTGGCATAATTAAAGGATAGGCGCGGGTAAACTTAGGTAGCTTGCCTCATGTGATACACCTTTTTCGCATGATCCTCATACACTGTGGGAGAGGAATGCGAAGGGGGGAGAATATGAGCAAAATTTCGAAAGATGCCCTGAACGCGATTAACAAAAAAACCGGAAAGCATATTTCCGAAAACTCTGTCAAAAAACTGGCAGGTTCAGTGAAACCATCTACATTGCAAAGTGAAGCGGAGCTCCGAAAGCTGATTAAGCAGGTATCGGCTATGGCTAAAGTGCCTGTTACGGAAAGCACGATCTCGGAAATTATCGGAGCCGTGAAGAAGAGCGGCATGAATCCGAACAATATGGAAGCTCTGATGAAATTAATGCTCAAGAAATAAATAAAGAAGGCACCGTTAAGGTGCTTCTTTTATTTTTTTATTAAATTGCAGGCATTGCTTCGTTCTGCGTAGCCTGTTCGGACTCAAAATGCTATAATATTCATCATATCAATTATGGTCAATGGGAGAGTTACATTCATGGATGCAATGACGAAGATGTGGTTATCGATCGCGGCGATTCTCGTGATGGGTGTGTCTGTTTTTCTGGTAACCTTTGCCCGTACTAAGACGAAAGGCTTTGTGAAAGTAATTTTATCCTTGGTCGCCTTCATTATTATGCTGACTGGTTTTCTAATGGGGCTTGTATCGATAACCTAGCAGCCGGCCCTGTAATAACCGGAATGGAAGGAAGCCCAAGTATAACGCAGCTTAGGAAGAGGTATTAAATGAGTATGGGAATCGTAGAGGAAGGACAAGCCCCTTTAGTCTCGGCTTTAAAGGAGCTAAGCGCCCGGCTAGGTCAAGCTTCGGCAATCTGGCTGCTCGGCGGGAGCTGTGGTTTATGGCTGCAAGGCGTGTCGCTTGAACAGCCTCCTCGAGACATTGATGTATATTATGATAGAGCCGACGTGAATAATCTGCATGATCGTTTAACCGAATTGGCTTTGGATAAGCCGATATTGGATGAGAGCGGCCGCTATGCTTCCTTGCTAAGTCACTACCGGATAGGCTCACTTACAATGGAGCTTGTCGGCGGTTTTGAAGTGCGGAAAGGCAGCTCCCAATACCGTACAGAGGTGGGCGGCATCTTGTCTGAATATTCCAGTTCTATCTTGCTGGAGGGTTCAACGATACGATTGATGCCTCTTGCACATGAGCTGCTCTTTAATGTGCTTCGAGAGCGCCCAGATCGTTACCATGCTATCGCTGAGGTGATCCGTCAGTCGCCGGAGCCGCACGTTGGCCTGTTGAAAATGCTGCTTGCTCGGAACGAATGGGAAGCAGAGATGGTTAAGAGCGTGGCAGAACTGCTAGATGCCCCGGAAATAGTTGAAGAATGGCTGCAGGAGCCAATGCGAAACCAATAGGAGGAACCCGTCAGTGGAGCTTAAAGTCAGATTTATGCCCCAGGATAAGGCCGTCAAAGTCCGTCCGGGGACTACTGTTCTCCGCGCGGCACGCGATGCCAGAGTTCATATTGCTACACGATGCGGGGGCAATGCAGGCTGCCTGATGTGTAAAGTGGAGGTTGAAGCCGAGCATAGAGGAGCTTTAGCCTCTCCGACCACTGCGGAGCAGCGCAAACTGGGCCCATTACTGGATCAGGGAATCCGTTTGGCCTGTCAAGCTGTAATTCGGGGTTCGGCTGAGGTACGTTTGCCTGAAGATCCCCTGAAGGCAGCTATCCGCAAGCAGCTTGAACGGCAGCAAGAGGATGATTTATGGTAAGAAAACTAGCTTGAGGTATGATATTGCAAAGGATGAAGAGCTTTGAACAAGACTTTAGTTCGGTATACGGTAAGTATCCTTATATTTGTCGCAGGGATATCTCTACTGTCAGGCTGTATGTACCCGGGCGGCCGACAGCAAGAACAAGGGGTATCTTACCGCGAGAGCGTCGAGCGAATCCAAAGCGCGATCGATGCTTTCCAGCAGGATAAAGGTATTTTACCGATTATTACAGCTGGTGAAGAGGTGCCGAGGTACGAGAAATTTCGAATTGATCTTGATAAGCTGAATAAGCAGGGATATATCGACCAAATACCGGCAACAGCTTTCGAGCAAGGAGGAAGCGCTTATTTTCTTGTCATAAATGAAGAGGTTGATCCGGCGGTTAAAGTGATGGATCTGGTCACGATGCAGAAAGTAAACGATGTTCAAAGACTCGTGGATCAGTACGGGAGATCTCATTCGGGACAATGGCCGATCTCTGGAGGGAATGAAGTGTATCCAGGTCTTCATGAGATCGATTTACAGAAGATTCGCGGGGAAGAGCATGCGCTTGCTAGTGTATATTCCAGACAGCCACTGCCTTATTTAATCGATGGGGAAGGGCGTGTTTACGTTGATTATGCCTGGGATATTATGCAGGCTGTCGATAAATCCGGCAAGTCAGTGAACGAAGATCAATCCGATCTTAGAGTGCTGCTGACGGAGCAGTCCTACTTCGTCCCGGTGAAATCTCTGCCTTATGCTTGGAAGGGTGGCGTGCCCGTACCCCAACTCGAAAAGTGAGCCCCTAGCACAATAAGCTGTTTATTGTTGATTATGCCTTTCTATGATCCGTTCATAGGAAGGTATTTTTCGTATGTCTAGAATTGAAATGATGAACATACAATGGTGATATGGCGGAAACCGTGGTGCGGGAGGTCGCGGCTGAATCGTAAAAAAAAGTAGGCTCGGACGGTATAATCCGTCATAATAGTGCATTTGCTACATATGATGTTACTAGTCCAAATGAATGTACGAGTTGTTGTAAATAGCGAAGCGGATGCTCTCAAAGCATTTTTCCTTCGGCGAATTTTGAGGAGGGGATATCATTGGTATTGGAGAAAGTGGACATTTACAAGGACATTGCCGAACGCACCGGAGGAGATATCTATCTTGGTGTGGTCGGAGCCGTCCGTACCGGAAAATCGACCTTTATTAAACGCTTCATGGAAACCGTTGTTCTTCCGAACATTTCCAGCGAAGCGGATCGGATCCGTGCAGTGGATGAACTTCCGCAAAGCGCAGCCGGCAAAACAATCATGACGACCGAGCCGAAATTTGTGCCAAATAATGCCGTGCAAATCAAAGTAGCAGAAGGACTGGAAGTGAATGTACGGCTCGTTGATTGTGTTGGCTATGCCGTCGAAGGAGCTAAAGGCTATGAGGACGAGAATGGCCCGCGCATGATCTCTACCCCGTGGTTCGAGGAGCCGATTCCTTTTCAGGAAGCAGCGGAGATCGGTACGCGCAAGGTCATTCAAGAGCATTCGACGTTAGGCGTTGTGGTGACCACGGACGGCACGATCGCGGACATTCCGCGCTATTCCTACGTGGAATCCGAAGAGCGCGTCATTGCTGAGTTGAAGGAAGTCGGCAAGCCGTTTGTCCTAGTCATTAATTCAACGCGACCGACGAGCGAGGAAGTGCAGCAGCTTCGCGGAGAATTGTCCGTTAAATATGACATTCCAGTGATCGCTTTAAGCGCAGCCTCGATGACGGAGGAGGACGTGACCGGCGTCCTGCGGGAAGTGTTGTATGAATTCCCGGTACATGAAGTCAATGTGAATCTACCGAGCTGGGTCATGGTGCTGAATGAGAATCACTGGCTGCGCAGCAATTACGAGAATTCGGTCCGTGATACGGTAAAAGATATCCGGCGCCTTCGCGACGTCGACCGGGTTGTGAGCAATTTCCTGGAGTATGAGTTCATCGACCGAGCCGGACTCAGCGGCCTGAATATGGGGCAAGGCGTAGCGGAAATTGATTTATACGCGCCGGATGAACTGTATGATCAAATCCTGATGGAGGTCGTCGGCGTTGAAATCAGAGGCAAGGATCATTTGCTGCAGCTGATGCAGGAGTTCACGCATGCGAAGAAGGAATATGACCGCTTTGCGGAAGCGCTGGAGATGGTCAAGACAACCGGCTATGGAATCGCCGCTCCATCCCTCGCGGAAATGGCGCTGGATGAGCCGGAGCTGATCCGCCAAGGCTCCAGGTTTGGGGTTCGCCTCAAAGCGACGGCTCCGTCGATTCATATGATCCGGGTGGACGTGGAGTCTGAATTCGCTCCGATCATCGGCACAGAGAAGCAAAGTGAGGAACTGGTTCGCTACTTAATGCAGGACTTTGAGAATGACCCGATCAAAATTTGGGAATCCGATATTTTTGGCCGCTCCCTGCACTCCATCGTTAGAGAAGGAATCCAGGGTAAAATCGCCATGATGCCAGATAATGCCCGCTATAAATTACAGGAGACGCTGGGACGGATTATCAACGAGGGCTCGGGCGGACTTATTGCCATAATTTTATAAAAGAATACTAATTCCCAACCGTGCACCAAGCTGAAATGGCTGTGTGCGGTTTTTTATTTTTATAAAATAGTAAAAACCGATTTACATACTTGGGATTAAGTTATATATTATTCTATAATGAATTTTATAGATACATATCAAGGGGGAGAAACAATGAATAAAATCACATTTTGGCAAAAAAGCTGGGCAACGGCGCTTATTCTATTGCTGGTGCTCGTTGTTAGCGCCTGCGGAATTAAGAAGGAGCCTGCGGCAGCTCCGGCAACGGAGTCGGCATCAGTGGCGGAGCAAGGCAATGAGGCTGTAGACGTTAGCGGTAAAGAGCTTGCAGGCAAGAAGGTAGCGCTGATTATGGAGTTCAATACAGGGACGTTCTCGCAGCAGTATGTGCAGGGCGTGACGGAAGAAGTGAAGAAGTTTGGCGGGGAGCTGACTACCTTCGTAGCGGAAAATGATAAAGCGAAAATGTCCTCACTGCTTGAATCTGCGGTTAATCAAAATTTTGACATAATTTTGACGGATCATGGTGCGGCAGAGTTTTTAGAGCCTGGCATCAAGAAAGCAGTTGAGAAGGGGATTGCGGTTGTCGTATTCGATGCGCTGGTTGAAGTGCCCGGTGTAACTGTATTGTCTCAGGACGATCAAAGCATGGCGGCATTGTCCCTGGAGCAACTGAAGCAGGATTCGGGAGGCAAAGGAAATATCGTCAAGGTCTGGGTAGCCGGGTTTGCACCAATGGAACGCAGAGACGTGGAATACAAGAAGTTTTTAGAAGATAACCCGGAGATGAAGGAAATCGCCAGCTTTGGAACGGCTTCCAATCCAGCTCTTGATTCGCAGACACAAATGGAAGCCATTTTGAAGAGATATCCGAAAGGCGAAATTACGGCGGTATGGGCCGCTTGGGACGAGTTCGCCAAAGGAGCGGCCAGAGCGATTCAACTCGCCGGACGTGATGAGATTAAAGTATACGGTATTGATTTAAGCGACGAGGATTTGCAAATCATTCAAGACCCGGAGAGCCCGTGGGTAGCTTCCGCAGCTGTAGATCCAAAGGATATCGGCCGTGTGCAGGTCAGATATGCTTACCAGAAACTGCATGGCGATGAGACCGAGGACAAAGTGGTTCTTCAGGCCGTGCTTGTCACGCGGGATGCGCTGCCTGATCAGCAGGTATCCACGGATGATCTATCCGAGTATGTAGAGGGCTGGGGAGGCTCCAAACAAGGCATTGAAGAGTGGATGAAAGAGTATGGCGTAGAATAAGGAGCCGGAGGCTGTAAAATGCGAAGAGCGCGCCGAGAGGCGCGCTTTTTAAGTAGGGAGTGCTGTTAAGTGGCATTAGCAAAAAAAACGACTGAACAACAATATGTGCTGGAAATGACGAGGATCACGAAGTCGTTTGCCGGCGTTCCCGCCCTTCACGGCGTGGATTTCAGCTTAAGGAGCGGGGAGGTACATGCGCTGCTTGGGGCCAATGGGGCCGGCAAAAGCACATTAATGAAGATCGTATCCGGAGCTTATGAATACGATGAAGGCACGATGCTGCTAGAGGGGCAGGCCGTTAGGCATAAATCGCCTGCAGATGCTAAGAAACGCGGCATCCACTGCGTCTATCAGGAAGTAGATGCAAGTCTTGTTCCTCAGCTGACGGTCGCCGAGAACGTCATGCTGGACGTGATCGGAGCTGCGGATGGCAGGGCATGGCTAAGCCCAAAACGCCAGGTCAGGGAGGCGGAGCAAATCCTTGCATCGCTGCAAGTGAACATTCCAGTCAAGAAGAAGGTTGCCGACTTAAGCATCGCGGAGAAGCAGATGGTGCTGCTGGCGCGGATCGTCAGACAAGAAGCGAAGGTCATTATCTTTGACGAGCCAACGGCTCCGCTGAGCGGATCGGAGGCGGATACCTTTTTCCGTATTTTGAGTGAGCTCAAGCATCGGGGGACAGCATGCGTCTTTATTACCCACCGGTTGCCTGAAGTGATGGAGCATGCCGATTATGTCACCGTGATGCGGGATGGGAGGAAGGTGCACTCCGGCACGGTAGAGGCATTAAGTATGGAGGGGCTTGTCGCACAAATGCTGGGCAAGACATTTGCCGAAGAGTTCCCCAAAATCCCGGCGAAGATCGGCGAAGTCATATTGAACGTTAACGGACTGCGGCAGGGACGGAAGGTCAAAGGCGTCGACCTTACAGTGCGCAGCGGACAAATCGTGGCGGTCGTCGGGCTGGTTGGCGCCGGAAAGACCGAAATCGCCAGAATGCTCGCGGGCGCGGAACGGCCGGATGGCGGCGAAATTTATGTGCACGGCAGGCGCATGCGGTTTAAGCAGCCGGCTGACGCGATTCAAGGAGGCATTGTCAGCGTACCCGAAGAACGGCGCAAGCAGGGAATCGTCATCCAGGAGTCTGTGGAGCGCAATATCAGCCTGCCGCTGCTCGACCGCATCAGCAAATTCAGCTTTATTTCCGGTCGCCGGGAGCGGGGGCTGGCTGAGCGTACAATAGCCTCATTGGGCATTAAGACGGCTTCATCGAAGCTGCCAGTAAAATATTTAAGCGGCGGAAACCAGCAAAAGGTGGCAATTGGCAAGTGGCTGGAGAAAGAGGCGGATATATTCCTGTTCGATGAACCGACCAAAGGGGTGGATATCGGGGCGAAAAGCGATATTTTCCGTATTATTGGGCAATTGGCTGCCGCAGGCAAAGGGGTGCTGTACTTGACTAGCGAATTGGATGAGGGGTTGGGTATCGGGGACGTCATCGCCATATTGTACGATGGCAGTATTGCAGCCGTGCTGCCGCGCAGCGAGGCAACTTTGGAGAAGATTTTGTATTATGCAAGCGGCGGACAGGAGGAAAAATTGTGAAAGACAGATTGATGAATGTAACGTTCCGTTATGGAACGATAACGGTTGTGCTGGCAGTCATCGCTTTTTTTTCGATCAAGCTGCCTTATTTTTTTACTTATAGCAATCTTAGCGATATTTTGAATTCGATCGCAATTGTCACTTTTGTGGCAATCGGCGTTACGCTGTCGCTGGCAGTGGATGGCTTCGACTTATCCGTCGGCTCGACGGTTTCGCTGACCACCGTTGTCTCGGCATCGCTGATGATTTGGTATCAGATGCCGCTCTATGTCGTTATTATTTTTCCACTATTGATCGGTGCGCTAATCGGTTTGCTTAATGCTTTTTTGATTATCAAAATGAGAATTCCGGATTTGCTGGCAACATTGGCGATGATGTATATTGTAGCAGGAATCCAGAAGACTTATGCCCAAGGATACACGATTTATAACAATATGCAGTTCCCGGACGGCAGTAAAGCTGCGGGGAAAATGGATAAAACATTCCTGCTATTGGGTCAAGGAGAGGTACTTGGCATTCCGATCAGTGTTATTCTCCTAATCTTCTTCGTTGCTATAGTGCACCTGTTTCTGACCCGGACGAAGTATGGACGGCAAATCTATATTACGGGCGGTAATGAAGAGGCGGCAAGACTGTCCGGGATCAAGGTGAAAAAAGTGCGGATGTTCGCCTATATGGCGTCCGGCGTCTTTGCAGCCATCGGCGGCTTGCTCTTCGCTTCCCGGGTGGGCTCCGGGCAAATCGATGCCGGTGCCCCTTTATTGATGGAGGCCGTCGCTGCAACTTTTGTTGGCTTCTCCGTCTTCGGTGCAGGCAAGCCGAACATTATCGGCACCTTTATCGGCTCCGTGCTCATCGGCGTGCTTGTCAATGGACTGACGATGATGAACGTGCAATATTTTGCGCATGACATCGTAAAGGGCTCGGTGCTGGTGCTGGCATTATCGATCACTTTTTACGTATTAAATCGATCTAGAACTTAAAAAACTTGAAATTATAGATGGGCTGTATTACTATAAGTTTGTTCCGCGATGTTGCTTGTCTCGGTAAATGAACTTTTTACTGGGCAAAATTCCAGTAATAATGTAGTATAACGTATATTCTGCGGTAAAACGGAAACACAGAATATCAGTGATGTAATTTTCTATGGGGAGGTGAATTTTAATGAATAAATCCGATTTGGTAAACCAAGTTGCTGAAAGCACCGAGCTTTCCAAGAAAGATGCAACTAAGGCAGTTGATGCTGTATTTGAAGCGATCTCCACAGCGCTGCAAAACGGTGACAAAGTTCAACTGGTTGGTTTTGGCAACTTTGAAGTTCGCGAACGTTCCGCCCGTAAAGGACGTAACCCGCAAACAGGAGAGGAAATCGAAATCCCTGCGAGCAAAATTCCTGCATTCAAACCAGGTAAAGCTCTCAAAGACGGAATTAAATAAAGATTTCTACATATCTTCTCTGATATAAAAGTCCGTGGGCTATCGTTCACGGCCTTTTCTTTTAGAAAAAAAGAATGTAGAGGTCATTTATCCGATGGGAGGAAGGCACAGGATGGATCAGCACAATCAGAATGCCGGAAGCGGTGACGAGCGAAACGTAAATAACGGAGATTATTTCGTCGTCAAAGCGAAGGAGCAGGGTGTTCAGGTCATCGGGCTTACCCGCGGCAAGGACACGCGTTTCCATCATACGGAGAAGCTGGACAAGGGTGAGGTGCTCATCGCCCAATTTACCGACCACACGTCGGCGGTGAAAATTAGAGGTAAAGCTGTCGTAATGACCAAGCACGGCAGAATCGATACGGAAGAATGATTTTGATTTTGCAGGCATAGCCTGCTTTTTTTAATTGTACAATGGGGTATAGAGGTAATGGGCATAATAATACCAGGTCATAAACCAAGGGAGAATGCCTCATGAAGCGAACCATTATTGTACAAACACTGTTCATTTCACTGGGTTGCATTGCTTTGCTGACCGCTTTATCCTGGCTTACCGGAAAAGTGGGCGAAGTGCGGCCTGTCCATGCCGCTTTATCGGAGAAGCATGGGCAGCCTTCCGTGCTGAAGAATGATAACCTTGTCGATGAGCTCATCGCCTGGGAGCTGTATGTTCCCGTCGATAAAGTCGAACTGAGCGGAAGTATTCTAGCGATTGACTTCAAAGTGACTGAGGGAGCAGGCAATGCCGAATGGCTATACCAAGGTCTGGCGCAGGCCGTTGACCGTTCTTTTCAGAACACGAGCAACATTCAGCGGTTGCTGGTGAGGTTCATTGCAGAGGATCGGTGGCTCGGAAATAAGTATCTGCTGCTAGCCGCGGATGTCCGCAGGGGAGAGTGGCCGACCGATGCGCTGGAGGAGCTGCGAGCCTGGGGCGATCGCGAATTAAGCCATGAAATGAAAAGCTGGTTCAGAGTCACGGAAACGAATCTGTGGAAGACGATGATCCATAAGTAATTCGTGCATGGCTGCAAGCTAATATTTTATTGCGAAATAAGCGCCGCATCTTGTGCGCGGCGAAATAACATATGCTATAATAGACAGGATTGTGACATCTCCATGAATTTCTTCTGAAATTATGCAGAGATTGTCAGTATTAGCGGCTCGGAGGCAGAGGATGAAACCTTATCGCATAACTGAAATGGCACATAAATATGTCGGATACGACATGATTACCAACCACACGGCGCTTCCGGAATATCCGGTTGCCCGTGTTCGTTTGCTTTATATGTTTTTAAATCTTCGTGACAACGGCAAAATAGGGGCGCATGAGACATCGGCCTTAGCGGCGTTTCTTGTTCAGCTTGGACTCGATACCCATGATATGATCGATGTGGATTCTACTTGCAAAGCAGAACGGAGCATGCGATCCCGCCAGCTGAAGGTACTGGCGGGCGACTATTTCAGCAGCCTGTTCTATGAATTGCTGGCGAAGGCGGGACAGATTGAACTGGTGTCTTCCATGAGCTCAGCGATTTGTGAAGTAAATCGGCTGAAGGTTGGACTGTATAACCGACTGAAGAAGCTGCTGTCTACGGAGGAGTATTTGAAGGAATGCACGCATATCAAAATGGGATTGTTCCAGTCCTTCTCCCACTTGCTGGACAAGTCGTTGCAAAACCTGTGGAGATTGCTGCTGGTTGAGCTCAGTCGCTGCGAGGTCGTACTGGGCGAGATGAAGGCGAGCGGCATGCTGCCGGAAGAACGCCAAGGCTATGCCTATTTGCGTATTATGGAGACGGGAACCGTAGAAGACAAGGAAGTCCTATCGCGTCGTAAAATAGATAAGCGTGAATGGTCTTCGCTTCTCGCAAAATACGATGTGAATGAGCAGCTTGCTCACAAGCTTCACCAATCCGTTGAGCGGGTGCAGGCGCTGGTACACGAATTGAAGGGCGATAAAGAGCAGTCCGAGTTGACCGCCATTGTCGAACCATTTCGTGCTGCGCTGGCCATGCAGCGACGTGCGATGCAGGAAGGGTAAGGTGATTGACAATTATGAATAATTCTACTTCTGGGCCGAAGGAGCAGTTTGTCCATTCGGTATTCGAGAGCATCGCTCCTAAGTATGACATGATGAATGATATCCTGAGCTTTAGACGGCATAAAGCCTGGCGCAAGTTTACGATGAACAAGATGAAGATGTCGTCCGGGGATACAGCGATAGATCTTTGCTGCGGAACTTGCGATTGGACGATCAGCATGGCGGAAGCCAGCGGAGGGCAAATTACCGGCCTGGATTTCAGCGAGAATATGCTGCAATTCGGTCGGAACAAGGTGAATATGCGCGGGCTGGGGGAGCGCATTGCGCTGGTTCAAGGGAATGCGATGGCGCTTCCTTTTGAAGATAATACATTTGATTATGCCACTATTGGCTTCGGTCTTCGCAATGTGCCCGACTTGTATCAGGTGCTCCGCGAAATGCGGCGGGTTGTAAAGCCTGGGGGCATGGTTGTCTGTCTGGAATTGTCCAAGCCTACCTGGCAGCCGTTTAAAGGCCTCTATTATTTTTATTTCGAGAAAGTGCTGCCGCTGCTCGGCAAGCTGTTCGCCAAACGCTATGAGCAGTATAAATGGCTTCCCGATTCGCTCTCCGCGTTCCCAGGAAGGGCTGAGCTGGCGCAAATATTTCGGGAGACTGGACTTCAGAAGGTCGAAGCGTATCCTTTAACGGGTGGAATCGCCGCCTTACATATCGGAACGAAGGAGACGCCTTATGCTTAGAAAAGCTGTTGTTTTTTTGCAAATGATTAAGTTCGAACATACTGTATTCGCTCTGCCCTTTGCCTTCATGGGCTCACTGCTCGGCTCGGTGATGATTCACCAGGCGCTTCCGTCCTGGGGGCAGATCGGCTGGGTGCTGTTGGCGATGTTTGGTGCCAGAAGCGCGGCCATGGGGCTGAACCGTCTCATTGACAGGGTGAGCGATAAGAAGAACCCCCGCACAGCAAACCGAGCAATACCGGCCGGGCTGCTGAAGATCGGTGAAGTCATCGTGTTTATCATCCTATCATTTGCCCTGCTGTTCTGGGCTGCGGCCGAGCTAGATCCCTTGGCGATGAAGCTGCTGCCGATTGCCGTCCTGATGCTTGTTCTGTACTCATACACTAAGCGTTTTACCTGGCTCTGCCATGTCGTGCTCGGCTTGACGATCGCGTTGGCTCCGCTCGGCGGCTGGGTCGCCGTGACGGGCAAGGTGGATCTTACGGCGATGATTCTGTTTGCTACCGTGACTTTTTGGGTTGCTGGTTTCGATATCGTATACGCTTGCCAGGATATGGAGTTCGATAAGAAGGAAGGGCTCTACTCCATCCCAGTGCGATTTGGGATTGCGGCTTCATTGAAAATAGCCCAAGCCTTCCACGTCGTGACCGCTATTGGATTTATCGCTCTACTGCTGCTTAGCGATCTGGGCTGGTGGTATATCGCTGGAATGATAATCGCTTATCTAATTTTATTCTATGAGCATTATATCGTATCGCCAGGTGACCTTAGCCGCTTGCAGACCTCCTTCTTTCTGATGAATGGCGTACTTAGCATTGTGGTATTTTCGTTTACCTTGATAGACTTGGTGGTGCGTCATACTTGATGACGAGCAGCGAAGGAAAACGCAAAGGAATTGTTGTAGGGATTACGGGTGCCAGCGGCTCGATTTACGGAGTGAAATTAATTCAATCCTTGCTGCAGCTGGGTTATACGGTGCATCTGGTCATTACGAATGCAGGCTGGAGAGTCATCAAAGAGGAGCTGGGCTGGAATACTTCAGATCGCGAAGCCGTGCTTCGCGAGCACTTTGCCGATTTTGCGGGGCAGTATGTCTATCACCCTATCGCTGATATCGGCGCTTCGATTGCCAGCGGTTCTTATTTAGTCGATAGTATGATCGTCATGCCGTGCTCCATGGGTACCTTGTCGGGGATCGCCCACGGGACATCGGACAATCTGCTCACCCGCGCAGCGGACGTGATGCTTAAGGAAGGGCGCCCGCTCGTCCTTGTCCCACGCGAAACCCCGCTGCATGCGATCCATTTGGAGAACATGCTGAAGCTGGCCAGGCTTGGAGTACGGATCGTACCAGCCATGCCGGCCTTTTATTTCAGTCCGCAGAATATCGATGACCTGGTCTCTTTCTTGGTAGGTAAAGTACTCGACAGCCTAAGAATTGAACATAATCTGTTTACCAGATGGGGGGAGCAAAGTGAAGAGCAGGGACAATGACGACGTATTGATTGGACGGATAAAATATAGCAACGTTTGGCCCGTATTTCATTATTTTAATCCGGATAGTCTGCCCGGCAGTCCTCGCCTGGTCACTGAAGTACCCTCGGTGCTGAACCGGGGAATGCTCAGTGGGTTGCTTGACATCGCACCGGTCTCCTCGTTTGCTTTCGGACTCGGCTGGGAACGTCTCTTGCTGTTGCCTGGGCTATCCGTAAGCTCGGACGGCCCCGTGAATTCGATTCTCTTATTTTCTCGGAAGCCACCGGAGGAGATTGGCAGTGGCGTCATCGCACTGACCAACACCTCCGCGACCTCTGTTAACCTGCTTAAGATTATTATGGAGAAGGCTTATGGCGGGAAACCGTCGTACTGGGACAGCGCGCCGAACCTGGATGTTATGATGGAGAACAGCGATGCGGCACTCTTGATCGGCGACCATGCGATAGAGGCTTCATGGCGGAATCATGATTATATCGTGACGGATTTAGGGGAAGTCTGGAAGAGATGGACAGGTTACGGAATGACCTTTGCGGTATGGGCCGTGCAGAAGTCATTCGCCGAGGAGAGCTCGGTTTTACTATCGCGCATTTGCTCGGCCTTTGAAGAAAGCAAGCGCCGGAGCTTGAACGATTTAAGCCCGTTAGTGGAGCAGGCATGCCGGATCATCGGCGGGACACCCCAATATTGGCGCCATTATTTTAACAATCTATGTTATGATTTTAACGATGAGCAGCAGAATGGATTAGCATTATACTTCTCTTATGCTCGGGAGCTGGGACTTCTGGAGAACGAGGTAAGAATGAATATATGGAGTGACAATACGTTGATACGGGTGAAAGAATGAAACTAATGGATATTTTCGGTACATTGAAGAAAGATATGGACTTCATCGAACGGCAGTTGTACCGGAGCATCGAAGGCGATGAGCAATTGCTGAAGGATACCTCGCTTCATCTACTGAAGGCGGGAGGCAAGCGATTGCGCCCGATTTTCGTGCTGCTGGGTGGTAAATTCGGCACATATGATTTAAATCGGCTGCAGTATGTGGCCGTGCCGCTTGAACTGATCCACTCGGCTTCGCTCGTTCACGATGATGTGATCGATGATGCGGGAACGCGGCGAGGCAAGCCGACGGTAAAGGCGAAGTGGGACAATAAAATTGCAATGTATACGGGGGACTATATTTATGCCAAAGCATTAATGCTGGCCACTCAGTTGCCCAACCCGGAGGTACATCAAATTTTGTCCAAAGCACTGGTGCAAATGTCGATCGGCGAAATGGAGCAGATTCGGGATTTTTTCAATACGGAGCAATCCGTCCGCCATTATTTATTGCGGATTCGCCGCAAGACTGCTCTGCTGATCGCGATTAGCTGCCAACTCGGCGCGGTGGTCGCGGGAGCCTCTCCTCAAATCAGCTCGCTCTTGTATCGATATGGCTACAATATCGGCATGGCCTTTCAGATTCGCGATGATCTTCTCGACCTGTGCGGCACGGAGAAGAGTATCGGCAAGCCGCCGGGCAGCGATATGCGTCAAGGGAATATAACAATTCCGGTGATTTATACGCTTGAGTATCCAGAGCTGAGGAAACCTCTGCTTGAGGCGATTGACGGGATACGCAGTGGAGATGGCGGTAATCATAGTTCCGAAGCGATAAGTATTATCAAGTCTGGCCCGGGCATAGCGCGAGCAGAGCAGCTGGCAGAGACTTTTACCGATAAAGCATTGGCAGCTCTGGATCAGCTTCCAGAGAGCAAAGCGAGAACTCATTTGAAAGAGATCGCTCTATTTGTTAATAAACGTTCATACTAGGGAAGAAGCCGCCATTAGCATGTTAATTTTTGTGGTACCCACATTACCTTTTTTCTGGTAAAATACGCTGTAGTTCCAGCTTAAATGGATGGAATAATTAGTCGAAGTAGTCAATGTGACAACATTATGGGAGGTTAACCATGGAACGGACATTTTTAATGGTCAAGCCAGATGGAGTTCAGCGCGGTTTGGTGGGAAGAATCATTAGCCGCTTTGAAGACAAAGGATTGAAGTTGATTGCGGGCAAGCTCGTGCATGTCACGGAAGAGCAGGCCAAGCGTCATTATGCCGAGCATGAAGGTAAGCCTTTCTTTGAAAGCCTTGTACGCTTTATTACATCGGGTCCGGTGTTCGCAATGGTATGGCAGGGGGATGATGTTGTTACCTTATCTCGGATGGTGATCGGTAAAACTCAGGTTACGGATGCTCTACCGGGTACGATTCGCGGAGACTTCGCCGCACATACGCCATTTAACCTTATTCATGGTTCTGACGGTTTGGAGAGCGCAGAACGGGAAATCGCCAATTTTTTTGAGCCTCACGAAATACTTAACTACTCCAGAAGCATAGATCCATGGATATGAGAGATTTGACTTCCGATCCGGTTCGCTTGAATCAGGAAGGTGCCCCCGATCCGGACTATATTGGCTTTATCAGCAATATCAAAAAGCTTACAGGAATTGATTTAGCGAAGTACAAAGAGGCTCAGATGAAACGGCGCTTAACTACGCTTCGAAATAAGAACGGATATTCATCCTTTTCAACATTTTACTCCGCAATGACGACAGATAAGGCTCTATTCTACGAATTCCTGGACAAAATGACGATCAACGTATCCGAGTTTTGGCGAAATCCGAATCGCTGGGAGACGCTGAGAGATGTTGTCCTACCCGAGCTTGCGGCTGGAAAATCAAGGCTTCGGGTGTGGAGCGCTGCTTGTTCGACTGGAGAAGAACCGTATACGCTGGCTATGATCCTGAATGATCACGGTCTTCTGCAGAATACATATTTGCTGGCTACCGATATTGATGACGGTGCACTTGGTAAGGCGGCAGAAGGATTATATCTGGAGCGATCGCTTAAGGATGTTCCGCCCGATGTGGCCAAGCGGTATTTTACACCGGAAGGTATGATGTATCGTTTTGACGGCAAGCTGAAGAAGGCGGTTACATTCAAGAAGCAAAATATGCTGCTCGATGAGTTTGAAGAGGGTTTTGATCTTATCGTATGCCGCAACGTCATGATCTATTTCACGGAAGAAGCGAAGCAGCAGCTTTACCATCGATTTGCCAAGGCGCTTCGTCCGGGCGGCATATTGTTCGTAGGCAGCACGGAACAAATATTCTCTCCCGGAAATTATGGCTTGGAGGCTTCGGAAACTTTTTTCTACCGCAAGAAAGATTGATGTATATTCGTGGAAGTCTTGCCCGATACTTGGAATATCCAATGTCGTGGAGGGTTAGTCATGGATAAGAGAAAAGTGATCGACGCTTATCGGAGAGGGTTCCTGACGCCACAGGAATGCGCGCAAGTGCTTGGCGTGGAACGCGGCCAGTTAAACGGACTGCTGGACTTGCAGGCTGATTCGTTGCGGATTGTCACGGCTTCGGCAAACAACCGTCCGGCTTCAAGCTAGTCCAGTAGATATGATCCAGGCGCACCGTAGTTACTGTGAGGACAGTAACTACGGTGCGTTTTTAATAGCCATAGATGACTGCTGAATGATGGCCGCTCTGTAAAGGCTTCCTTGTCAAAAGGAAAGAACGTATACTATAATTAGCAAAGATATGTTCGGATTTTAGCTCTTTACTGTTTAGAAGTTTAAAGGGGGAACGCATCATGAGTTTGCGGTATTTGACAGCGGGAGAGACGCATGGCCCTCAGCTTACGGCGATTATTGAAGGCATGCCGAGCAATCTCGATTTGGATTTCGATGCGCTTAATTTTGAACTTGCCCGACGCCAGAAGGGGTACGGAAGAGGTCGGCGGATGCAGATCGAGAAGGATACCGCCCAAATCGTCGGCGGGGTACGCCATGGTTATACGACAGGTGCGCCGATAGCCCTCGTCGTGGAGAATAATGACTGGAAGCACTGGAAGAACATAATGAATATTGAGCCGATCGAAGGCACGGATGAAGAGAAGCGGCGGGTACACCGTCCTCGTCCTGGCCATGCGGATTTGAACGGTGGCCTTAAATACAGCCATAAGGATTTGCGTAACGTCCTGGAGCGCTCCAGCGCGCGTGAGACGGCAATTCGTGTCGCTTGCGGTGCGGTAGCCAAGCAGCTGCTAGGACATTTCGGAATCAAGGTCGCCGGCCAAGTCATCCGGATCGGCGAGATTGAAGCGCCGGCACACAACCTGCCGATCGACGAATTGATTCGCGTGACGGAGGAATCGTCCGTCCGCGTCGCTGACCCGGAGATTGAGAAGCGGATGGAGGCTTACATTGATCAGATCAAAGCCGAAGGGGATTCCATCGGCGGAATCGTCGAATGTATCGTTGAAGGAGTGCCTGTTGGACTTGGCAGCCATGTTCAATACGATCGCAAGCTGGATGGCAGAATCGCTCAGGCTGTCATGTCGATTAATGCTTTCAAAGGGGTGGAAATCGGCATCGGTTTTGAAGCGGGCAGACTGCCTGGATCTCAAGTCCATGATGAAATCCTGTACAATTCTGAGCTTGGATACTACCGTGCCAGCAATCGGCTTGGCGGCTTTGAGGGCGGGATGACGAATGGCATGCCTGTCGTCGTTCGAGGCGTAATGAAGCCGATTCCAACGTTATATAAACCGCTGCAAAGCGTCGATATCGATACGAAAGAGCCGTTTACGGCTCAGGTTGAACGCTCTGACGCCTGTGCGGTTCCGGCGGCGAGCGTCGTTCTTGAGAATGTCGTCGCTTGGGAAATTGCCAAGGCGTTCCTTGAAAAGTTCGGCGGCGACTCGATTGAAGAGATTGAACGCAATGTGCAAAATTACAAAAAACAGTTGGAGAGTTATTAATGAGAACGTTAATGGTAGATTTGGGGGATCGTTCATATCCCATTTATATTGGCGAAGGTTTGCTGCATAAGTCCGGGGATTATTTCAAGCAGCACGAATTGACAACGAAAAGTCCAGTACTGATCGTTTCCGATGAGAATATCGCCCCGAAATATTTGCATGTCGTGGAGAGCTCGCTGCAGGCTAGCGGATATCGCACCGTCAGCTCCGTCGTCAAAGCCGGTGAGAAATCTAAATCGCTTGATGTCTTCGAAGAGGTAATGACTGCGGCCATTGAAGGCGGTCTCGACCGTAAGTCGACCGTAGTAGCCTTAGGAGGCGGAGTTGTTGGCGACCTGGCGGGCTTTGTAGCGGCATCGTTCATGCGCGGAGTACACTTTGTGCAGATGCCGACGACGATCTTGGCGCATGACAGCAGTGTAGGGGGGAAAGTGGCTGTCAATCATCGTTTAGCCAAAAATATGATTGGCGCATTCCATCAGCCCACGATGGTGCTCTATGACGTAGATACGCTGAAGACTTTGCCGGAAAGAGATGTTCGATCCGGTCTGTCCGAAATGATCAAGCATGGCTTGATCTGGGACGAAAAATTCGCCGATTGGTGCCGGGATAATGCGGAGCAACTGCTGGCGCTTGATCGCGAAGCTCTCACTTATGGGCTGACAGAGGGCTGCTCCATTAAAGCGAAGGTGGTTTCCTCCGACGAAACGGAGCAGGGGCTCCGGGCGATCCTTAACCTGGGCCATACGATTGGCCATGCGCTTGAAGCTATCGGCGGATATGGCGAATTCTTGCATGGCGAGGCCATTTCCATCGGTATGGCTGCTTCGGCCCTGCTTGCTGTGAACCGGGGCAGAGATCGTTCCATTTACTGGGAAACGACGGCCTTGCTGCGCAAATTCGGCTTGCCGACAACGATTCCAGGACATCTGAACGACGAGGATATCATTTCGGCGATGCTGCATGATAAGAAGTTTAAAGAAAACAAAATCGTCTTTGTATTGCCTGTCCGTATTGGAGAGGTAGAAATCGTATCCGACATGACGTTGGATGAAGTGCGTAGAGTGATCACTGAATTGAAGGGGGAAGGGCAGCATGTATAATCGAGGTATTCGTGGAGCTACGACGGTCACCCGCAATGATGAGACAGAAATTTTGCAGGAAACGGCTGTTCTCCTGAAAGATATCGTCGCTCGAAATGAAATCGAGCCAGAGGACATTTGCAGTGTATGGATAACGGTGACGGCTGATTTGGATGCAACTTTTCCAGCTCGCGCCATTCGGGTGTTGAAGGGATGGGAGCTGGTTCCCCTTATGTGTTCGACAGAAATTCCGGTCAAAGGCAGCTTGCCGATGTGCATTAGGTTTCTCATTCAGGTGAATACAAATAAGAGCCAGCGTGAGATGAAGCATGTGTATTTGAATGAAGCGAAGAGTTTACGTCCAGATTTGGCGGCGTCAGGTTCTTAGAAAATTTTAGTTTTATAAGGTTGCCAACGAACATGGAATCATGTATATTAAAAACAGTATTTAGTGTTTTATGAGCTGAGTAGAGTTGAGATGAGCAGAGTTTAGCCGAGTTGCAGTATTCCTGAGCACAGTATAGAAGGACGATAGTTATAGATTCGGATATTCTTATTAATGATGAGTAGGGGCATAGTGTCTCCAGCTGTCGTTATTTTGAGATACCGTGGTCTATCGCTAATTTGTTTCTTGTATTCAAGGGATCTGCATAGCCGTATATAAACTTGTGAGTCTAACCAACCTCTACTTCGGTAGAGGTTTTTTTATTTATACAGCAACGAAGCTTTTTACCTAGAGCCTAATTGTTTGAAAGGATCATAAACGTTGAGGAGAAGGAAGTGAAGGACATGACAACCGCGCATGTAGAAGAGGTAATCAAACTGGCCAAGGAATATAATTTAATCCCCATTGTACGTCCACTGCTGGCTGATATGGAGACGCCGATCCGCATTTTTCGCCGGGTCGCTCAGCGAGACCAGGCATTTTTGCTGGAAAGTGTAGAGGGAGGAATTCAGTGGGCCAGATATTCCTTCATTGGAACGGATCCTTTCATGATGGTTAAAGCAAAGAAAGGCAAGGTGGTCATCGAGCGGGCGGGAGAGCAGACGGAATTAGCTGGCAAGCCGTTGGAAGAGTTAAAAGCGATTCTGCGGAAATACCGCAGCCCGAAGCTGCCGGAGATGCCTCCGTTTACAGGCGGTGCGATCGGATTTTTCGGTTACGATTTGCTGCAATATTACGAGAAGCTGCCAGCCCATCAAGTAGATGATATGAATTTGCAAGACATTCAGTTTATGTTCTGTGACCGTGTGATTGTGTTCGACCATGTCAAACAGCAAATTTTGCTCGTCTCGAATGTCCATGTTCAGGAAGGCGATAGCGACGAAGATATTCGCCAAACCTATGAGCAGGCACAGCGAGCATTGGATGAGATGGCAGATCTGCTGCTGGATGAGGGGCCGGGCGAACGATTGAACCGCAGACCGGTTCCCGGCGACGTGGAGCTTGGGGATATTCAATCCAACATGACCAAGCAGCAATACCTTGAAATGGTGGAGAAAGGCAAGGAATATATCCGGGCGGGTGATATTTTTCAAGTAGTGCTGTCACAGCGTTTCCATATCGAGACGGAGGTAGATCCGCTCCATGTTTACCGGGTTTTACGCACGATGAATCCTTCCCCCTACATGTATTATTTGAAAATGGGCGAGGAAATCATTGTTGGAACTTCACCGGAGGCGCTCGTAAAGGTTGAAGGGGAGCGGGTTGAAACGCGCCCTATTGCTGGAACAAGGCCACGGGGAGCAACTGTCGAGGAAGACCAGGAGCTGGAGGCCGATTTGCTTCAGGATGAGAAGGAGCGGGCAGAGCATGTGATGCTCGTTGATTTAGGACGGAATGACCTGGGCCGTGTCTCCGAATTTGGCACCGTGAAATGCGAAAGCTACATGGACATCGAGCGGTATTCCCATGTGATGCATATGGTATCCAAAGTATCCGGCAAGCTGCGGAGCGACAAGGATTTCTTCGATGCCTTCATCTCTTGCCTGCCGGCAGGCACAGTTTCCGGGGCTCCGAAGCTGCGGGCGATGGAGATCATCGCCGAGCTGGAGCGTGAAGCTCGTGGCACTTATGCAGGCGCAATCGGTTATTTAGGCTTCTCAGGGAATATGGATTCCTGTATTACGATTCGCACGATCGTCTTCAAGAACGGCAAAGCGTATGTGCAGGCTGGTGGCGGAGTCGTATGGGATTCGCTGCCGGAGAATGAATATCAGGAGTCGATGAACAAGGCGAAGGCGCTGTTGAAGGCGATCCGAACCGCTGAAGCGATGTTTCCACCAGAAACGGGCGACGAGGCGGTCATCAACCAAGATTATTTGTATGAATATACCCCGTAATGAAAATAAGGATGAGGAGGAAGGAACTATGAGCGGACAGCAAATACTGCAAACGGTATTTAACCGATTGATACAAGGTCAGAATTTAGAGCGGGAGGAAGCGCGCGGTGTGATGGAGATGCTGATGAACGGCGAACTGACCCATGCCCAGATCGGTGGGCTCTTGACGGCTCTTCGCATCAAAGGAGAGACGGTCGACGAGATCGCCGGGTTTGCTGAAGTGATGCGCAATCACGCCAATCGTCTGCATACGGAAACGAAACAACTGCTGGATACTTGCGGTACTGGAGGCTCTGGCATTCATAAATTCAATATTTCTACGACATCGGCTATCGTTGCTTCATCGGTATCCGTCCGTGTCGCCAAGCATGGCAATCGTTCGGCCTCGGGCCGTGCCGGAAGTGCTGATGTGCTTGAAGCGCTCGGCGTGAACATTCATCTCAGTGCGGATCAGGCGAAGCATTGCTTGGATGATATCGGCATTTGCTTCCTCTTCGCCCAGTTGTATCATCCGTCCATGAAATATGCCGCGGCTCCGCGTAAAGAGTTGGGCGTGCGCACGGTGTTCAATATGCTTGGGCCTTTGACGAATCCGGCAGGAGCGGATCGTCAGGTGCTGGGCATTTATGATCGGGATAAGACAGAGACTGTTGCTGAAGTATTAAAAGAGCTGGGGCTAAAGCGTGCTCTTGTTGTGACGAGTCACGAAGGACTGGATGAGATCAGCATCTCATCGGCAACGCGAATCTCGGAATTGAGAAACGGAACCGTGACGACCTATGATGTGCATCCAAGCGAGCTTGGCCTTGGCACTTATCCGCTTAGCGAGATGATGGGTGGCGACCCGGCCACGAACGCGGACATTATTCGCCGCGTACTGCAAGGAGAGAAGGGAGCTTATCGGGATGTTGTGCTCGCCAATGCTGGTGCATGCATTTACGTTTCGGGTCTAGCGGACAGTATCCGCGAAGGAGTAGTTATCGCTGCGGAATCGATTGATTCTGGCAAAGCTTATGGTAAACTGGAGCAGCTAATTAAAACTACGGAGGCACTTAGCTATGTATCTTGATAAAATTGTGGAAACGAAGCGTCAGGAAGTTGCTGCATTGGCAGCTGATTTCTCGCAAAATGAAGCCGAGCGGCTCATTGCCGGCATGAGCCCGGCTCGCGGCTTTCATCGGGCATTGACGGAAGGGCGTAAGCGGAAGCTGGGGCTAATTGCCGAAGTAAAGAAGGCCTCCCCATCCAAAGGCTTGATTCGTCCGGATTTCCATCCGGTGGAAATTGCCCGCAGCTATGAGGCTGCTGGAGCAGACTGCATTTCTGTTCTTACTGATGTAGCTTATTTTCAGGGCAGTGGTGACTATTTGCAAGCCATTCGCGAGGCTGTCCAGCTGCCGTTATTACGGAAGGATTTTATTATCGATGAACGGCAAATTTATGAAGCAAGGCTGCTTGGGGCAGATGCGGTGCTGCTGATCGCGGCTATTCTAGACGATACACAGCTGCGGGATTATCTGCAGGTTGCAGCTTCGCTAGGGCTTGATTCCTTGGTGGAAGTTCATGATCAAACTGAACTGGATCGTGTGCTCAGCCTCGGAACGGCTAAGCTGATCGGCATTAATAATCGTAATTTAAAGACGTTTGAGACGACGCTGCAAGTGACGGCGGATTTGGCGAAGCAGATCCCTGACGATGTTACGCTGATTAGCGAGAGCGGCATCCAAACGCCGGGGGATATTCAGTTTTTGGCGGATTGCGGGGCTAAAGGCGTGCTCATTGGCGAGACGTTCATGCGTCAGCCGGATGTGGAGCAGGCCGTGTATGATGTTATGGGTTCACGGAGCAAAATCGGACAATAATCTTATAGGTGAAGGGAGCCCTTAGAAAATGAGCAGTACAGCGGTAAAAATTTGTGGACTTCAATCCGTTGAAGTGCTAAAATCTATGGTACACTTACCTATAGATTATATTGGCTTTGTGTTCGCCAAGAGCAAGCGTCAGGTAAGCGGGGCTCAGGCTGCTGAACTAATTCCTATACTTCAGGAATGGATAGCGGGAACCGCTCCAGCAAGCGTGGGCGTGTTCGTTAATCCGACTCTACCGGAGCTTTCGCGAATTTTAGCGGAGGCTCCTCTCGATATAATACAGCTGCATGGTTTGGAAACGCCTGAGTTTTGCCGAGAGGTGAAGCAGGCGTTCGGGATGAAGATTTTTAAGGCTTTGTCAGTTAAAGAAGATGGCTCGATTCATCACGAACGTCCGTTGGCCGGATATGAAGGCGTAATTGACGGTCTGCTATTGGACACGTACGATCCGTTATATGGCGGAGGCTCAGGCAAGACCTTTGCTTGGGAACGAGCGGAGCCCTACAAGGCATGGGCGAAGCAGCATAAGATAGAGTTCCTTGCTGCAGGCGGTCTTCATCCCGGTAATGTGGAGGAACTGATTAGTTGCCTCTCGCCGGATGGGGTAGACGTATCCAGCGGTGTAGAGACGGACGGAGTAAAGGATATTACTAAAGTAAGAGCATTCGTGGAGAGGGTGAAAGGGAAATGACGCAAGTACCTGACGAACAGGGGCGATTTGGTCCCTTTGGCGGCCGTTATGTGCCGGAGACATTAATGAACGCGCTCATCGAACTGGAGGAATCATACCGTAAATACGAGGATGATCCAGAATTTTTGGAGGATATCCGCTATTTATTGAAGCAATATTCGGGCAGGGAAACTCCGCTCTATTATGCGAAGCGATTGACGGAACATCTGGGCGGAGCCAAGATATATTTGAAGCGCGAGGATTTGAACCATACCGGAGCGCATAAAATCAATAACGCGATCGGGCAAGCCTTGCTGGCCAAGCGGATGGGCAAGAACAAGGTCATTGCGGAGACCGGCGCCGGACAGCATGGTGTAGCGACTGCAACGGTAGCCGCCTTGCTTGGGCTGGAATGCAAGGTGTTCATGGGCGAGGAGGACACGAAGCGCCAGCAGCTTAACGTATTTCGAATGAAACTGCTTGGAGCCGAGGTTGTGCCTGTTATGTCCGGGACGCGCACATTGAAGGATGCGTGCAACGAAGCGCTTCGCTATTGGGTGAGCAACGTTCAGGACACCTTCTACATTCTTGGGTCAGCGACAGGGCCGCATCCATACCCGATGATGGTGCGTAACTTCCAGCGTGTTATCGGCGATGAGACGCGCCGGCAAATCATAGAGGCGGAGGGGCGGCTGCCTGATATGCTCGTTGCTGCGGTCGGCGGGGGCAGCAATGCGATCGGCATGTTCTATCCTTTCGTAGAGGACACATCCGTTCAACTGATCGGTGTAGAGGCTGCGGGCAGAGGGGTGGATACCGAGTATCACGCGGCAACGATGACCAAGGGGACAAAAGGGGTATTCCAAGGATCGATGAGCTATTTGCTTCAGGATGATCACGGGCAAGTGCTGCCGGCGCATTCCATTTCGGCGGGACTCGATTATCCCGGCGTCGGGCCCGAGCATTCGTATTTGAAGGATATTAAGCGAGCGAAGTATGTGCCGATTACGGATGCAGAGGCCCTGGAAGCGCTTGGAATGCTAAGCCGTACGGAAGGCATTATTCCTGCGCTGGAGTCCGCGCATGCCGTGGCACAGGTTACGAAGCTTGCTCCTTCGATGAACAGGGATGAAATTATCGTCATTTGCCTATCGGGGCGCGGGGATAAAGATGTCGAGTCGATCATGGCTTATACGGAAGGAGCGGAGCACTCATGAATGCAGCGGCATTAAATGAATTGGATTTGACTTTTGAACGGCTTAAAGCCGAGGGAAAAACAGCGCTTATGCCGTTTATCACCGTCGGCGATCCGGATCCAGATACAACCGTAGATATTCTCGTGACTCTACAGGACGCCGGTGCTGATATTGTGGAGCTTGGCGTTCCGTATTCTGATCCATTAGCTGACGGCCCCGTCATTCAGCGTGCTTCCGAGCGGGCCCTTGTGCGCCAAATAACAATCCAGACTTGTCTGGATACCGCGCGCAAGGCTAAGGAGCGCGGTGTGACGATGCCGTTCGTGCTGTTTACTTACTATAATCCTGCCCTGCAAATCGGGCTTGAGCGATTCTTCGCCATGCTGCAGGAGACGGGGATTAGCGGTCTTATTATTCCTGACCTACCTTTTGAGGAATCGCCGGAGGTACTTGCGCTTGCTGATGCGGCTAACATTAGGCTCGTTCCGCTTGTCGCTCCAACCTCCAACGACCGGATTGCCCGGATCATGTCCTCTGCAAGAGGGTTTATTTACTGCGTCTCGTCCCTTGGCGTTACTGGGGAAAGGACTTCGTTCTATGATGGCGTGGAGCAGTTCATAAATACTGTTAGAGCCCAAACCGACTTGCCTGTAGCGATCGGCTTCGGAATTTCCAGCAAAGAGCAGGTACGCCGCTTCTCGGAAATTTGTGACGGTGTCGTAATCGGCAGTGCGATTGTACGTAAAATTGAGGAATCTATTCCTTTATTACAAAATAAAGATACGAAATCACAGGGCTTATTGCAAATCCGTAACTTTGTGGCACAATTAAAATCATAGTCGTTATTGAAGGAGGAGCTTCAGATGCTGCCAAAATCCCGAATAGTCAACCTTCCTGTTTACCAGCCAGGCAAGCCTGCTGAGGAAGTGAGAAAGGAACTAGGCTTGGAGGAAGTCATTAAACTGGCCTCCAATGAAAACCCATATGGCTGCTCTCCGCGTGCCCGCGCGGCCATTGAAGCAGAATTCACCAACATCACGCAATACCCGGACGGCAGCGCGGCGGAACTAACAGAAATGCTTGCCGAGCATTTGGGTGTGAAGCGGGAACAAATTATTTTTGGCTGCGGCTCAGATGAAGTTATCGCGTTGATCTGCCGGGCGTTTTTGCTGCCTGGGGACGAAACGGTTATGGCTGACCAGACCTTTTCGGTCTACGATACGAATTCGCAGATCGAAGGAGCGGCCGTTATTGAAGTCCCGCTGCAGGACGGGACGCATGATTTAGAGGGGATGCTTGCTAAAGTCGGAGAGAAGACAAAGATTGTCTGGATTTGCAATCCAAACAACCCGACGGGTACTATCGTTTCAGATGATGCTTTGAGATCTTTCCTTGACCGCGTTCCAGATCATGTTCTCGTTGTACTTGATGAGGCTTATGCGGAATACGTCACCGACGATTCTTATCCAAACGGAATCAGTCTGCTAAGCAAGTATCCTAACGTCATTGTACTGCGTACGTTCTCCAAAATTTATGGGCTTGCTTCCTTGCGGATTGGTTATGGTGTTGGACTGCCGGAGGTTATTCAGTTAATTAATCGGGTACGAGAACCGTTTAATACTTCCCGCTTCGGTCAAGCGGCTGCCAAGGCCTCGATTGCTGATCAAGAGTTCGTACAGGAGTGCCGCGAGAAGAACGCCGAAGGCATTCAATTTTTAAGCGCAGAGTTCGATCGTCTTGGCTTGGCTTATTTTCCAGCGCATGGCAACTTCATGATGGTTAAGGTTAATAAGCCGGGCGGGGAAGTGTTCCAGGCGATCATGAAGCTTGGCATTATCGTTCGTTCCGGTTTTGGCAAGTACCCGGACTATATCCGTGTGACTGTAGGAAGCAAAGAACAGAATGCGAAGTTTATCGCTGCTTTAGAGCAAGTATTGAACAAAGATCAAGTCCAAGTCTAGCTTGGAACAAAAGTGTGTTGTAAATCCAAATCGTAGAAATCGAGTGAGAATTCATGTCAATCAAAGTAGCTATTTTCGGAGTAGGATTGATCGGCGGCTCACTGGCGCTTTGCCTGAAGGGCAAGCCCGGCATAACTGTTGTCGGGCATAGCCATCGCCGGGAGTCTCAACAAAGAATTATGGAGCGCGGCGTCGTAGACGCCGTGACCTTATCTATGGAAGAAGCGGCGTCAGACGCCGACTTCATTTTTTTGTGTGTGCCAGTAGGAAAGCTAGAGCCGTATTTGCATAAGCTGAGCGAGCTGCCGCTGAAAGAAGGATGTATTATTACGGATGTAGGCAGCACGAAAGCCTCGGTAGCTGCTTGTGCGGCAACGTTCAACCGTTCGGGGGTTCATTTCATCGGCGGCCATCCGATGGCCGGATCGGAGCGCTCTGGGGTGGAGGCGGCCTCTTCGCTGCTATTTGAAAATGCGTATTATGTGTTGACACCTTCAGAGGATGTCCCAGAGGAGTCCTATGAGCAACTGGAGAAGCTCCTATCGCATACGAAAGCGCAGATCGTCCGGGTGGATCCGGTGCTGCATGATGAAATTGTCGGTGCGATCAGCCATTTGCCGCATATTATTGCGGTAGCTCTTGTGAATCAAATTCGCGGTTACAACGATGCAGACGCCAATAGCTTGTATCGCAGGCTGGCCGCTGGCGGGTTTCGGGATATCACGCGGATCGCTTCAAGTGATCCCGTTATATGGCGCGACATTCTCCTCAGCAATCGGAAGATTCTGCTTACTTTGCTGAAAGATTGGAACTATGAAATCGAGGGCTTCATTCAATTGCTGGAATCGCAAGATGGAGAGGGCATTGAGGCAGCGTTCAAAACCGCCAACCAATTCCGCAGCGAGCTGCCGGAGCGGCGCAAAGGCGCGATTACTTCGCTGTATGATATTTATATCGACGTCCCGGATCACCCTGGTATTATCGGACAGATTGCAACGCTGCTCGGCGATCAGCACATTAACCTCAGCAATATGCAAATTATTGAGAGCCGTGAGGACGTACCTGGGGTCATGCGCTTGTCATTTCGCCAGGAGCCGGAGATGGAGCGGGCGAAGCAGCTGCTGCAATCTTTGAATTATAAAGTGTATGTTTAAGCGGCGAAGGTGCTCGGCACCTTCTGCTAAATGTAAATGTAAGCGATTTTAAAAATAGTGTTGACAGAATGAAAACGTATACAATATAATAGAACTACAGTATGGTTTCTCTCCACTCCTATCCAATAACTGTTGCTCTAAATTGAGCAGTGACCACTTTGCGAAGTGGTCTTTTTTTTTTGCTTTCTGAATTGAATAGAAAATTTATGCAACCTTATGCCGGCGGCTTGCGTCTAGTCATTAGAAGTAGGCTACATAGCTTTTATTTTTCAAATCAAAATTCTATGGTATAATATTCAAGGAATGTATGACTGCCTGTAGTACAGAAATAATTTGGTTTTTAAAATATTTTGTTTAGAAACCGCAACTTTTTGGATCCTGTTCGGTAATAAAGAGGAGAGAGTCGAACGGGAAGAAGCACATGGATGGGCGAGGAGGATCGCACTCAAATGACGGATTCCCAAATGATTCGTGAAATTAAGGAAGGCAATACGGAGCTGTATTCGGAATTAATGCGAAGATATCAACGTAAAATTTTGGCCTTCATCTACCACATGTTAAAGAGTGCTCATTTAGAGCTGATGGCAGAAGATTTATGCTCGGAAACGTTCTATAAAGCATTTCGGAGTTTGCACTCCTTCCGTGAAGTGGATGCATCATTTTCAACATGGCTGTATACGATCGCTAGGAATACCGTGCTTAGCGAGCTCCGCAAGCAGCGCGCTGGAAGCGTTCCGCTGGAAGAAAGCGGCGTTGTGCCGGTAGCGCCAAGCGAGCTTGTGCCAGAGCAAGCGATACTAAGAAGCGAGAAAGTTGGAATGGTGCGCGAAGCGATTAACAACCTTCCGGAAAAGCAAAGGTCGGCGTTAATTCTCCGCGAGTACGACCAATTGGACTATCAAGAGATCGCGAACGTGCTAGGACAAAGTGTGAGCGCGGTGAAATCCTTGTTGTTCCGTGCACGCAGCAGCGTGAAAAGTCAGCTTGAACCCTACTTTTATGAACAGATTTACGAGCCGTATGAAGGGATGAAAAGCAGATGAATTGTAGAGAGGCCCAAGAGCTGTTCGGCTTAATGCCCGACTTACCGGACAATCACCCCCAGCGTAAAATGCTGGAGTGGCATGTTTTGGGCTGCGAATACTGTGCAGCTGAATATTCTGCGTGGCAGGAAAGTATGGAAATGATCCATGAACTGCCAGCGGAGGTGTCAGCTGAGGAAGCCGAGCGAATTAACCGCATAGTTATGGATCGAATCTATGCGGAATCTCCTTGGCTCGCGCCTGGCGGTGAGCATAGCAGAGTGACCAATCGCCTTAGAAAACGTGTGTCGATATGGTCAGCCTGTTTTTTGGCAGTATTCTTGTGCAGCTTTCTCGTTTTTATCATTGGCGGGTATGGCCAGAACAATCAATCAATCAAGCCAGCAACAGGCGTTTTGCAGCCTGCAGTGGTGACGGCGGATCGGAGCAACGCTTCCGAGTTGCCTATATTTGACCTGTCGAGCGTATCAAGAGGAATTGTTGAGCCATTTGTTGTGCAAATGGGCCCTGCATATCCACAGTACTGGATGATTTTATCGATGGCTGGAATGGTGCTGGCGTTGATCTCTTTCAAGGGCATACGCCGGGTAAGAAGATAATTGAAATAGCAATCCCCAGCGCTTCTTCACCTCTATCGGGAAGGAGCGTTTGTTTTAAAAAAAATGAACCAACCATATATATTGCCCATCAACATAGCAAACTAGGCGGAGGTACTACATGATTGTCGGATTAATTCGTCATGGACTAACAGATTGGAACGCGGCAGGCAAAATTCAAGGACAGAGTGATATACCGCTCAACGATGAGGGGCGGAAGCAAGCTGTCAGGCTAGCGGAAAGGCTTAAATACGAAAGTGATACGCAGCCTTGGGATTTTATCATTACTAGCGGTTTATCGCGCGCTCAGGAAACGGGGTTGATCATTGCCGATATATTGGGCATCCCAGTATATGATCCCGATTCGAGATTAATGGAGCGGGCATTCGGTCAAATCGAAGGCTTAACCTCTGAGGAGCGGGAATCGTTATGGGGCAAAGATTGGAACACGCTTGATCTTGGTCAAGAGAAGGACGAGGATATTCGCAAGCGTGCCCTTGAATTTATGGAAGAGCTGAATGGGCGCTATCCTGATAAGCATATTCTTGTTGTATCTCACGGCGCGCTGCTGGCTCAACTTTATATCGCCTTGTATGACAACAAATACACGGAGCGGATCGGCAACCTGTCGCTGACAATCGTGGAGAAGAAGGAACGGGATTGGAATTTGCTGCTGTATAATTGTACTCGGCATTTAGAGGGAAATTTGAAAGGAACGAAATAATCCGGCAGACCAGCCGGGTTATTTTTTTTGCGAATTTCGGAATAAAAGCTGCAAATATTCCCATAATGGTAGTAAAACAGCGAGGCGGTAAAATATGAACTTGGCGGAAATGCTCACTTTTGCCGATATCGGACAGCTTAGTAGAATAGCGGATCATTACCAATGCGAATGCAACGGAAATTCCAAGCGCGATTTGATACAGTCGATCCTTCAAACGATTGGGCGAAGAGAGTTTATAGAACAACATATCGATCAATTAAGCCTGGAAGACTTACGCTTTCTGAATATGCTGCTCTTCGACGGTAGACGCCAGTTCAGTTTGGAAGAATTAATCGCCTGTGCTCAGCAGTCGCGTTTCACCCAGGACGCAAAAGACCGCGAGAGCCCCAGGGATGTCATCACTAGATTCAGGCAGCGAGGATGGCTGTTTAACGGTTCAACGGCAAGGACGATGTACCTGTTCGAGGTTCCCGAGGATTTGAAACGGCGCTTCAAAGAGACGCTGGAGACCCGCTTTAAATCGTCGATCAAAAAAGCGGACACGGAGCCTACAGTCTACAGGGAGGAGTACGACCTGCTCCCAAAGGATTTAACAGAGCTGCTCGGTTATGTGAATCATCATGACATTCCCTTGAATGCGGAAGGTGTCATGTATCGCAGAAACCAAATGCAGCTTATGGAGAAGCTTCATGTTGCCGAACCGCTGGTAGGGAGAGGCTGGAGGTTTGGTTATGGACGCAGGTTCAAGGATTATCCGAGCCGCCTTGCGTTATTGTACGACTACGCTTATCACATGAGGTGGATTCGCGAGGAAGGTGGATTATTGGTTTTGACCGCTAACGGAAGCGAGTATCTTGCGGAGAATAAACATGAACCGATGATACAGTTTGTTAGCTTTTGGTTAAGACTTTATAAAGGGCCTATCCCTAACTTGCTATCTCTGATGTATTGGATAGAGCGTTGTTCCGCCGAATGGGTGACAGTAGCTTCGCTGTTCGAGAGAATGGAGCTATTGATCAAACCGTTTTTCTACGATACTCCGGAGTCGATTTTTGAAGAACGCATTTTGCGGATGATGCTGCATCTGGGAATGCTGCGGATCGGTGAAGACGATTCGCGCGAAAGATTTGTACAGACGACGCCCTTCGGGAAACACTGTGTTCAGCAGCTTCAAAAACGTTGAGTTCTCATGAAGAATAGGCTTCCTTACATCATTGACAACGGCAAATCGTACTGTTACAATCACTCCCAATCAATTGCGGAGGAGTGGCTATCATGTTACTGGAATACGGTGGAAAACGACCTGTTGTGGACGCTTCAGTATTTGTCGCAGAGGGTGCAAAGCTTATCGGTGACATAACCATGGGTAAGGATAGTAGTGTTTGGTTTAACGCTGTACTTAGAGGAGATTTAGCGGAGATCGTCATTGGCGAGAGAACCAATCTTCAAGATGGGGTTGTTGGCCATGTGAATACCGGCCAGCCCTTGATCGTTGGAGATAATGTCTCTGTCGGCCACGCCGCGATTATCCACGGCTGTCATATAGGCAAAGGCACTTTAATTGGGATGGGGGCTATCATCTTAAACGGAGCTGCTATTGGTGAATATGCTTTAATAGGAGCAGGTTCTTTAGTCACGGAAAACACAGTTATCCCCCCATATACGCTTGCTTTGGGTTCACCCGCAAGGGTTGTCCGCGAGCTTACGGAAGCCGATTTGCGGCGGATGAAGCTTACAACCGACAGTTATGTAGTGAAAGGAAAAGAATACAGGATCTAGTTGGAGGTGCATCCTATGGATCAAATGAAGGTAACTTACGAAGTGATGCTTGGCCTTGCTGCGGAGATGATATGGGATGAAGCTCTGCGTAAACATCGTTCCGAGCAAATTTACAGTGAAATTGATTCCGCTTTGGCCAAGGGTGACGAGGAAGCTTTTCGAGCTTTGACAGAAGAGCTGAAGGCGCTGGAGGACTTGAAGGAATGCCGCTGACGGCATTCCTTTTTCTTCGTTCTTTTAATTCATGGCATCCCTGTATATAATGTTTACAGAATTAAGGAAGGGGATAATTATGAAATTCAGTGAAATAGAAGCAGACACATGGGAAGAATTGCGTCCGTATTTAGACACATGCCTTATACCGGTTACTGGGCTAAGCGGGAGCGAGCAGCCCTATGAAGTAACGGCAGCGTTGGAGAGATTGAGAGACGTGATGGACTGGATCGAGCTACCTTTCAAAGGTAGAGTAGTTACTTATCCTTCTTTTCAATATGGTAGGGAAAATATTTTGTCGCAAATAAATGAAATATGTCATAATGTCAAGTTATCCGGATTTGCCTATATTATTGTCGTATCTGCTGATATGAACCTGCCTTCGGAAAGGATTACGAATGCCGATCTAATCGTTGACCCAAGCTGGGTTGAGGGGATTGGCAGCCAGGAAGCGGGAGCCGTCTTGGGAAGGCAAATTCAACAAATGTGGATAGAGAGCTAAAAATGCTAATTGTGACAAATTATCAACATTTTATAGACTCCTTAAGCGTCGGGAGCGTAAAAAGACGACGGATATTCTTGACGCTCTCAGAACCCTAATATATTATTAATATGTCTTACCAAAACATGTGATATTTATCATTGAAACGGGAGAGAGAATTGGCTTGCAAAGGGGGTTGAAGAGAGTATGAGCATTCATAACGACGAGCATGAATCATCGCATAAACCGCCTACACGTAAGGAAATGTCCCGTCGGCAGTTTCTTACATATACGCTGGGAGGCGCTACCGCTTTCATGGTAGGGGGTGCAGCGCTGCCAATGGTACGTTTTGCTGTAGATCCGATTCTGCAGAAGAAAGGCGAGGGCACTTTTGTTAAGGTGGTTGAAGCCAGTAAGATAACCAATGAACCGCAGGAGTTCACGTTCGAACTGCAGCAGCAGGATGGCTGGTACTTGAGTACAGCGTCACTCGTCGCTTGGATCCGCAAAGATGACAGCGGCAAAATTTATGCGCTTTCACCGATCTGTAAGCATTTGGGTTGTACGGTCGGCTGGAATAGCAACGCGAATTTCCCTGACGAGTATCATTGTCCTTGTCATGGCGCGCACTATACGAAAGAAGGCAAGCAGTTGGCTGTTGCATCCGCTCCGCTTGACGAATACAAAGTCATGCTGAAGGATGATTGGGTCTATTTGGGAGATATCATCCCGAATAGTATCGTGAAATAAGGAGGCGTAGATTCGGATGTTTAAAAATGTGTACAACTGGATTGATGAACGTCTTGATATCACGCCGATTTGGAGAGATGTTGCAGACCATGAGGTTCCGGAGCACGTTAACCCTGCGCATCATTTCTCCGCTTTCGTGTACTGTTTCGGCGGCTTGACGTTCTTTATTACTGTAATCCAGATTCTGTCGGGAATGTTCCTTACAATGTATTACGTTCCTGATATTATTAATGCTTATGCCAGTGTCGAGTATTTGCAGACTCAGGTCGCATTCGGCCAAATCGTCCGCGGTATGCATCACTGGGGAGCAAGCTTGGTTATCGTCATGATGTTCCTCCACACCCTGCGTGTATTCTTCACAGGCTCGTATAAAGCGCCGCGGGAGATGAACTGGGTTGTGGGCATGCTCATATTCTTCGTCATGATCGGACTTGGTCTGACCGGATATCTGCTGCCATGGGACAACAAAGCCTATTTCGCAACAAAAGTTACATTGGAAATTGCTAACTCTGTACCTGTTCTCGGACCTGTCATCAAAGAACTGCTTCAAGGCGGTTCCATTGTAGGGGCTGAGACGCTTACTCGGTTCTTCGCTATTCACGTGTTCTTCCTTCCGGCCGTGCTGCTTATCCTTCTGGTAGGACACTTTATTATGATCCGCAGACAGGGTATTTCCGGTCCGCTATAAAATTGAGAAGGGAGGCATTAACATGGCTAACGTAGACAAATCGAAGGAAAAAGTCGTATTTGTCGGCGATTCGCGCGTACGAAAGGGCAACGGATTTATCACTCCTCCCGATTATACGGCATATCCAGGCAAATCGGAGGCATTTATTCCGAACTTTTTGTTAAAAGAATGGATGGTTGGCGTAGTTGTACTTGTTGGCTTCCTAGTACTAACCATTTCGGAGCCAGCGCCGCTCGGTTATCCAGCCAACCCAAGCGCGTCGGTCATCCCGATGCCGGACTGGTACTTCCTGTTCCTCTATCAGTACTTGAAGTATCCGTACGCTTCAGGAGATTGGGTAGTACTTGGAACATTGGGTATTCCCGGCGTAGCTTTTGGCGGCTTAATGCTCGCTCCGTTTCTGGATCGGGGGAAGGAACGCCGCTTCTATCGCCGTCCGATTGCTTCCTCGTTGATGTTCCTGTCTCTTGCAGCGGTCGTTTACTTGACGAACGTAGCCTGGACGCATTACAAGCATGAGCTTGAAGCGTCGGGAGCGCAGCCTGAGCACATTCAACGCGAAGAAGAGGCTAGGGAGAAACGGGAACAAGGCTTGCCTACCTCAAATGCGGTAAGGCAAAAAGAAGTTGCCATTGTAGATAAGGACGATCCTGCCATGGAATTCTACAAGAAGGCGACCTGTATCAACTGCCACGCCGCTGATTTGAAGGGAACAGCCGCTCCTTCATTGCGCGGGATCGGAGACAAGCATAGCAAGGATGAGATCCTAACAATCATCAAAGATGGATACAAGTCGATGCCGCCGATGTATGATGCTGCTACTACTGCGGGTCTTACGGATGAGGATATCGACCACTTGGCTGAATGGCTTGCGAAACAAAAAGCCGAGCAGTAAAATAGATATGAAACAAAAACCTGATCGTTATTATGCGATCAGGTTTTTGTTTCATGGAATCCAGGGTTGCCAAGCGAAACCAAGGTATGGAAGGGGCATGTGTGTTGAGACTGTCTTTGTTATGGAGCCGGGAATTTCTTTCGAGCCGATTCATATTATGGGCTCTATTTATTAGTAATCTTCTAGGCACGATTTATGGATACATATGGTATGGCGAGCAGCTGCAGGAGACATGGGCCAACTATCCGCGTTGGTTAATTCCATTTGTTCCGGACAGCCCGACGGCGAGTCTGTTTTTTACGTTAGCACTGCTATTTCTAATGTTTCCTAACCCCTTATCGAAGTATCATAGAGTTCGGACACTAATAGAAGCGCTGGCGGTCGTGACGAGCGTCAAATACGGTGTCTGGGCAGTAAGCATCATATTTGCCGGAGCCTATCAAGGTAATGCGCTGGTATGGCAGGATTGGATGCTAGTCGCTTCTCATTTAGCTATGGCCGTGGAAGCGTTATTGTTCGTGCGTCTATTTAAATACGGAACGATCATGCTGCTTGTAGCTGGCGCCTGGACCTTCCTCAATGACTTCGTGGATTATTCATTTGGCGTATATCCTTGGCTGCCGCAGGTGCTTTGGGATAATGTCGGCGCAGTTATGATCTTTACCGTAGCGTTAACAGGTGTCAGTATAGTTGCCGGCTGGATTGCAATGAGAGCGGCCCAAAGAATATAACTCTGTTCTAACGAGGGACAGCCTGCCATACCATGATTGGTAAGGGGGGATGTCCGTGATGCGGGGAAAGAATAGACGGGCGCTGCTGGTGCTGTTGTCTGTACTGCTATTTGTAGGCTGGACTGTACAGCTCCCGGGTATGGTCGCTGCCATGGGAACGGATTCTGCAGTGCTTTCCGCTAAAGAGCGGGATGAGAGATTGAGGAGCTTCGAGGCGGTGACGGAGCGATTGTACAATGCGATGCAGCAGATGGATACATCTACAGTTCATCGTGAAATGGATCAATTAATTCAGGCGCTGGAGGGGCTCTCTTTTAAAGGCTTGACATCGGTAGACGGAATTCATGCTTTGGCTGAATGTATTATAGACACGCGCGAGTCGATAAATCGGGTGAAGCTGTCCCCGGAAGCGTGGATGGAGACCTCTGCGAGGTTAAGATTGGCTGTAAACAGCTTGACGCATAAACAGGATGCCTTGTGGCGGCAATACTACAAAGTGATGTCCAGCAGTTTGCAGGATATGGGTAAAGCGCGCTCGGGCGGTAACCGAACGGAATTTAAGGAGGCGCTGCAGTCTTTGCAGGCAAATTATGACTTGATCAGACCGGCAGCGATTATTCAAAGAGAACCTTGGGATATTCATAAATTCGATTCATGGCTTTCGTATATCGCGCGGGTCGGCAGCGAAGCCTCCTGGGACGAAGCGGCGTTGAAGGAGGCGATCAACCAGGGAGCTCCGTTGCTGCAGGAGCTGTTCGGGCGCAAGGGTCATGAGCCTGTGTTTATGCCTCTTATCGGCTCAGGAAGCCCATGGTATTGGAGCGGCCTGATTGGCGGCTGGATTATGCTCGCCCTGACCTATACCGGAATGCGCAAATATCAAGCCGAACAAGCCGTTTCTTCTGTGCGCAGACCCAAGGGGAATGGCGGTTTGTTCAACAAGCGAGAATGAAGCCGCGACTAATGATGATTTTTCCGTTTAGCCCTGCCGATGCCAAACAGCAGGGCTAATCCTCTTTAAAACCCTCTCCGTGTACGTCATGAACATCGCTAATAATAATGAAGGCTCTTGGGTCTACGGATTTGGCGATGGTTCGAAGCCGCCTCATCTCCTGTCTGGACACGACGCAATAAGCCACATGCTTAGCTTGTTTGGAATATGCGCCGACCGCTGGTATTAGCGTGACGCCTCGTTCCATTTCCTTCGTAATGATATCGGCGATTTCAGGGGCGAAGTCGCTAATAATGGTGAATGCCCTGGCTGAATAGGCACCCTCTTGAATGAAGTCGATGACCTTGGAGGCGATGAAGACGGCAACTAGCGTATACAGTATATTCTCCTCTCGGATATAGAAGAGCGAAAGGCCGATAATGATAACGTCCAGGCTTAGGATAACCTGTCCCATACTCCAGCCATATTTGCGGCCGAGAATTCTGGCGATGATGTCTGAGCCTCCAGTCGTGCCGCCGAAGCGGAAGACGAGGCCAAGACCCGCTCCAAGCGTAACGCCCGCGTATAGGGAAGCGAGGATGTAATCATTTTGGGTCGTGAATGGATTGATCCAGCCGGTACGAATCATACTTTCGAACATCCACAGGAAAAAGGACAAGGAAGCGATGCCCAGACCCGTATAAACGATCGAGCGCCCACCTAATATTTTCCAACCCAATAAAAATAGAGGTATATTCAGCACAAGGTTTGAAATGGAGGGGGAAATCCCGAACGCATAATTTAGAAGGATGGTTACGCCTGTAACCCCGCCTTCCATCAATTGATTGGGAATAATGAAGTAGAGCAGTCCAAAAGCGTAGATCGCCGTTCCAAGCATGATGGGAAGTATCGTGCGCAGATAGCTTGTAAGCTTGAATGTTCTCATGAATATCCCTCACCTGTTAAAAATATTGATCGCCTTTTTTCTGATTTTTCCCTAATTTCAGTAGAAGCCAACTCATATAGTATACCTTTTTATTCGGGGATTAAAAAATGATTTGTTTTCAAAACGTCTTTACGATAACATAGGGTTAAAACCTGAGTAAAGACGGGGAGGCCTAGGCATTGCAAGAGAAAACACTATTAGAAATGCAGCGCGAAGTGGACGAATACATATCGCAGTTTAAGGAAGGCTACTTCAGTCCGCTCAGTATGCTTGCCCGGATGAGTGAAGAGGTTGGTGAACTGGCTCGGGAAGTTAATCATCAATATGGTGAAAAGCCGAAGAAGCCGGAGGAAGCAGATAATTCCATTGAATTGGAGCTTGGCGATATATTATTCATTACGATTTGTTTTGCTAATTCACTAGGGATCGATTTGACCGAGGCCCATAATAAGGTGATGCATAAATTTAATACCCGCGATGCGGATCGCTGGACTAAAAAGGACACCGATTAACCTGCTTTTTCATATGCTGTAGTAATATCAGCCCATAATCGTGGGGGGACAGCATATGCAGGTTGAACGAAATTTGAAGAAAGCCTATCGCAGCATCTTCGATAATGATTTTGAAGGAGCGATTCACTGGTTTGAGCAGGCGCTAGCCGATGGCCCGGACAATGCTGACATTCATTATCGTCTGTCTATTACTTGTGCGCGCAGTGACCGACTGGAGAAGGCAATTCATCATGCGCGTTTGGCTGCAACATTGGAGCCCGCCCATCTGGAATATAGATCACATTATGATCGGCTGCAGTCCAAGGAATTGACAGTCATGGCGAAAAAACAGCTGGAGCAGTCCGATGCTCGTCATAGAGGTTTGATTAAATCCGCGGTTACACTGCTTGAGCGGGCGGTTCACTTAGATCCGCTGTCCGTGATCGCTCAATTATGGCTTGCGATAGCTTATGGCGAGTTGCAGCAATACTCACTGGCTTTACAGGCGGTTCAGGAAGCTAAGCAGCTTCCTCAGGACGAGGCCATTACAAAGCAGCTTCAAAGGTTAGAACAGCGGTTTAAATCCGAGATCAATTAATCATCATCCTAGGAAATGTGAGGTAATCATGAAATGACTGAACAAATAAGAGTAGCTGTTGCTGGAGCAGGCGGCAGAATGGGTAAAGAAGTAATAAAGATGGTTCTGGAAGATCCCGATTTTCGTCTTGTAGCCGCCGTGAACTTATCGGATGAAGGCGTAGATGCTGGAGCATTAGTAGGTCTTCCTGCTTGCGGCGTGACATTAAGCAAAGACCTGGAGCTGGCTTTGGTAGAAGGTAAGCCTCAGGTATTGGTCGATTTTACTACGCCGCAATCGGCGTATTCCAATACGATGCTTGCGATCAAGCACGGGGTACGTCCGGTCATCGGTACGACAGGGTTCACTCCGGAGCAAATCGAGGATTTGGACAAGCAGTGTCAGGAGCGAGGAATCGGCGGGCTGATAGCTCCAAACTTCTCCATTGGAGCTATTCTAATGATGAAATTCGCAGCGCAGGCGGCCAAATACTTTCCTCACCTCGAAATTATTGAATACCACGGGGATCAGAAGCTTGATGCTCCTTCTGGAACCGCGGTGAAGACGGCGGAGTTGATCGCCATGAACCGCGAGGAATTACGTCAAGGCAATCCGAATGAAGAGGAGACGATTGATGGATCGAGGGGCGGCTATTACAACGGCTTCCGTATTCACAGCGTCCGCCTTCCGGGAGTATTTGCCCAACAGGAAGTCATATTCGGAGGATTTGGCCAGACCTTGAAAATTCGCCACGATTCATACGAACGTGCAGGCTATATGCCGGGGGTTAACCTGGCAATTAAGAAAGTACTTGAATATGAAGGCTTAATCTACGGCTTCGAACATTTTGTGGACTGAGATCAGACGCTGCTCAAAAAGGAGATAACGGACATGATGAACATCGCATTTATTGCTCACGATCGTAAAAAAGAAGATATCGTTAACTTAGCTATCGCCTATGAACATGTATTTAAGGATAAAAAACTGTTCTCCACGGGAACGACAGGCGCGCGGATTATGGAGAGCACGGAGCTGAAAATTCACCGTTTCCTATCCGGCCCACTGGGCGGCGACCAGCAAATCGGCTCGTTGATCGCCCAAAATGAGATGGATCTCGTTATCTTTTTGCGCGATCCGCTCCTGGCTCAGCCGCATGAGCCGGACATTACAGCCCTGCTCCGTCTTTGCGATGTGCATGGCATTCCGGTGGCTACGAATATGGCTACAGCTGAAATACTGATCCGTGCCCTAGATCGGGGCGACTTTGCATGGCGTGAACTAGTAGAACAGAACAAGCCGGGATTAACCCAATGAGCATTAAGCTGGATATTCTGGTCATTGGCGCCCATGCCGACGACGCGGAAATCGGTATGTCCGGTACGATCGCTAAGCAGGCTGCGGCAGGATATAAGGTTGGAATCATTGATTTGACGGAAGCGGAGTTATCGTCCAACGGTAATGTCCAGCTGCGGCAAGAGGAGGCTGCAGCTGCTTCGCGGGTACTGGGGCTGTCGCATCGGAGCAATCTGGGATTACCGGATCGATCGCTGCATGCCTCGCCTGAGAATATTGCTGCTGTAACCGAGGCGATTAGGTCACTGTCGCCGGACATCGTATTTGCTCCATACTGGGAGGATCGTCATCCGGATCATGTCGCAGCGAGCAAGCTTGTGGAAGAAGCTGTCTTTAATGCCAAGTTGCGCCGGTATATGCCGAATATTTCAGCGATTCCGGCACCCGATTTATATTACTATTTCATCAACGATTGGAGAACGCCTGATTTGCTTGTTGACGTGACCGCGTTCTATCCGCTGAAAGAACAGGCCTTAGAATGCTACCGCTCACAATTCGGACAGGCCGTTGCTGGAGAGGATGTGGCTCTTACGCCTTTGAATCAGGGTTATGTGGAGCGGGTTAAAGCGAGGGATGCCTTGCTGGGACAGCGGAAGCTAATACCTTATGCCGAAGGCTTTGCAGTCAAGTCACCGTATTTAATAGAACTATTCGGATCCAGCAGCACATAAGTTCAGAAGGTAAGGCACAAGACAATGAAGGAGGTCCCTGACTATATGGACCCATTTCTAAAAATCGGCATAACCTGCTATCCGACACTTGGCGGTTCCGGGGTTGTGGCAACCGAACTTGGCAAGCTGTTGGCAGAGAAAGGGCATGAGGTTCACTTTATTGCGCACAGTGTTCCTTTTCGCTTGGGAAGTTATCACAAGAATATTTTTTATCACGAAGTGGAAGTAAGTGATTATTATGTGTTCCGGTATCCGCCCTATGATTTGTCCTTGGCCACGAAGATGGCGCAAGTAGCGAAGCAGCAGGATCTTGATATTTTGCATGTGCATTATGCGGTGCCTCACGCGGTTTGCGCTTTTTTGGCCAAACAGATGGTGGGGGATAAGCTGAAGATAGTTACTACTCTGCATGGTACGGACATTACCGTGCTTGCCCAGGATGAATCATTGAAAGATTTAATTCGGCTTGCTATTAATGAGAGTGATGCCGTAACCTCGGTCTCCCGCGACCTGATGAGAGAGACAAGAGATGTGCTGGACATTGCGAGAGATATAGAACTCACCTATAATTTTGTGGATGAGCGGGTGTATTACCCGCGTGATACGAAATCATGCCGGAGTGAATTTGCTGCTCCCGGTGAGAAGGTGCTAATGCATATTTCTAATTTCCGTCCGGTTAAGCGGGTTGGCGATGTTGTCGATGTGTTTAACATGGTGAATGCCGAGGTTCCATCCCAGCTTCTATTTGTAGGGGAGGGGCCGGATCTTCCGAAGATTCAATGGAAGGTAAAAGAATTAGGAATTGCCGATCGCGTTCATTTTCTCGGCAAGCAGGATGATATCGCTCATGTCATTTCAATGGCTGACGTTCTGCTTCTGCCATCTGAGAAAGAGAGCTTCGGACTCGTGGCTCTTGAGGCTATGGCCTGCGGAATTCCTACGATCGGTTCGCTTGCCGGTGGAATCCCTGAGCTAGTCGCCCACGGAGAGACCGGGTTCCTCTCGCCGATTGGCGATACGCGGCGAATGGCCGATGACACGCTCACGCTGCTTAGAGATGAGCAGCTTGCGAATAAGATGCGAGAAGCTTGCTTGGCCAGGGCGACAGGTGAATTTAGCAGCGAGCTTATAACGCTGAGGTACGAGAGTATTTACTATAAAGTGCTTGGACGCAAGATGCCCGTATTGAAGCCGCTTTGCGGATAATCTTATTGCTGAAGGCCGAAATCGGCATAAGGGGTTAAGCTGGCGAAGAACGCAAAGAGGGATAACCTCTGGAGGTTATAGATCATGTATCTATGGAAGCAGGTAGACCCCCTGATGCAGCATCAGGGGGAAAAGGTGCTTAAAGCACTGCTGGACTCTGGTCACAGCGCTTATTTCGTTGGAGGCTGTGTGCGTGACGAACTGATGGATCGTCCGGTTCATGATATGGATATCGCGACCTCAGCGAAGCCTGAGATGGTGATGGATTTGTTCGAACGAACGATTCCGACCGGCTTGCAGCATGGTACGGTCACAGTGTTGATGGGGGATTATCCATTCGAGGTCACCACCTTTCGTAAGGAATCCCATTATGAAGACCATAGGCATCCTTCGGCTGTTGAATTTGTAAGCGGCATTGTAGAAGACTTGCAGCGGCGCGACTTCACAATGAATGCGATTGCCCGCAGCCTGGACGGTGAGCTGACGGATCCGTTTCTAGGGCTGGAGGACATACGTAAAGGAATCATCCGCTGTGTAGGAAAGGCGGAGGAGCGGTTCAATGAGGACGCGCTTCGCATGATGCGAGCAATTCGTTTTGCCTCGGTGTTCGGTTTCCGGCCTGTAAAGAGCCTGTGGCGCGCTTTGACAAACGGAAGGGATAAACTATCCTTCGTAGCGATGGAGCGCATTAGAGCGGAACTGGAGCGACTAGTGCTGGGTTCCCATCCGCTCCGAGGGCTGGAGCTGCTTCGACGCAGCCGGCTGCTGCATTACGCCAAGATTCCCTTTAAAGAGCCGGGAGAGCTGACTCGGGAGCAGCATCAACGGCTTCAAGCGCTGAATCATTTGCCGGCCGAGCCCCAGGGGCTTAGGTGGTCCATGCTGCTTCAAGGATTAGCGGTTTCTGGATCTGAAGCGGAAGCTTTGATGAAGGAATGGACTTTCTCGAATCAGGTTGCCGAGACAACGGCAGAAATCATGAGGTTCGATGCGTCTTGGCGCGAGATAAGAAGTAGCTTGGAAGTGGAAGAAACCGAGCGCCTTCGTCGCAGTTGGGTGTCGCAGCAGTTGCTGTACGGACAAACTATCAGTGGATTATGGTTGGAGCGTGAGAGCCAATGGCTGGCTTATACAGGAGGAGAAGGACGGGAAGCGCGGCTCCGTCTTCATGAGGAAGAGATGCAGTGGCATCTTGCTGTGCCTGTTCATGATTTGAAAGAGCTGGCCATACGCGGCGGAGATGTGCTCGCTGCGTTAGACTTAAAGGGCGGGCCTTGGCTTGGTGAGCTGATGAAGCAGGTTTTGCTGCTTGTGGCTGTCGGCGATGCCCCGAATGAGAAGAAAGCGTTGCTTGAATATGTGAAAGCTGTGGTGAGGCAAAATGAGTCATAGTCGCTTGCTCGATCTGCTGCTGTCCCAGCCGGGGCAGTATGTGTCCGGAGAAGAGATAAGTCGAAAGTTGTCGATCAGTCGGACTGCGGTTTGGAAGCAGATCAATAAGCTCCGTGAGGAAGGCTATGAATTTGAAGCGGTGTCCCGCAAGGGGTATCGGCTTATCAGCAAGCCAGAACGATTAGAATATAGCGGCCTGCTGCAGGCGATGAACACGAAGTCCTTTGGGCGGAGATTGAAGCTGTTAGATGTAACGACCTCCACCCAGGAGGAGGTTCGCCTGCTAGCAGAGCAGGGGGCTGACGAGGGAACGCTTGTCATTGCTGAGGAACAGACGATAGGCAGAGGCCGCCAGGGCCGGAAATGGCACTCCCCTGCCGGCAAGGGGATATGGATGAGCTTGCTGCTTCGCCCTCAGCTCCCCCTATCATCGGCGCCGCAGCTTACATTGCTGAGCGCCGTCGCAGTATGTCGTGCGGTTCGAGCGGTAACGGGAGTAGATGTCGGCATTAAATGGCCAAATGATCTGCTGGCTAATGGCCGGAAAGTATGCGGGATTTTGTTGGAGTCGGTCGGAGAGGATGAAATGATCCGGTACTGTATTGCAGGCATCGGCATCGATGTGAATCTCGAATCCAGTGACCTGCCGCCTGAGCTTGTGCCTATTGCGACTTCGCTGCAAATTGAAAGCGGCCAGAAGGTCGATCGAGCCGTGCTGGTCGGTTTGATTCTGGCGGAGATGGAGAAGCTCTATGGGCTATATTTGGAAGAAGGATTCGCCCCGATAGGTCATTTATGGGAGGCGTTGTCGATCACGACGGGTCAAGATATTACTGTAAAGACAGCTCAGGGAGAAGTGAGCGGGCGGGCAATGGGTCTGGATGAGAATGGCGGACTTCTCGTCATACAGGAAGATAAACGGCAAACCACTATTTTCTCTGGAGAAGTACAATTTGTAGGATGTAATCCGTAAAAAACTTTGCTATACTGTCCACATAAGGCGGTATCGATGATTCGAGCTGCACTTATGTGGACATTGTAATGAGGAAGTGAATAACCGTCATGACCGTAAATTTATTCGGTTGCGTCGGATTCTGCTCTGAGCCGAGAAGGACCGAGACAGAAGGGACGAACGAGAAAGTGACTCTTCTTTGGATTCGGACCTTTTTAGCGCTGCGACGATTGCGACGATAAAAGGTTTATTTGTCGTTGGCGCGAGAATTGATGAGTAGTAACCAATCTGCGGGCTTCGAAAAACCAAAGGAGATGAAGAGAATGGCTGCGAAACACGCTCTGAACATTGTTAAAATGAAGAAGATGAAACAGGAACAAATTCCGCTCACGATGATTACCGCATACGATTATCCCTCTGCCAGCCTGGCGGAGGAAGCGGGGGTCGATATGATCCTGGTCGGGGACTCTCTCGGCAATGTGGTGCTTGGCTATGAGACGACGATTCCGGTAACGGTCGAGGATATGGTTTACCATACTCGTGCCGTAGCCCGCGGAGCTCAGCACACTTTTATCGTTACGGATTTGCCGTTCATGACTTATCATGGCAGCATTGATGAGACGCTGCGGGAGGTCAGAAGAGTGATGCAGGAGGGCCATGCCCACGCTGTTAAGCTGGAGGGCGGCGCCGAGATCGCTCACACGGTTCAAGCTGTCGTACAGTCAGGCGTCCCTGTGCTGGGGCATATTGGCCTAACGCCGCAATCCGTCAATCAAATCGGCGGGTATCGCATCCAGGGCAAAGACGAGCAGGATGCTAGACGCCTGCTGGAGGATGCCAAAGCTCTAGAGCAGGCAGGAGCGTTTGGGATCGTTCTCGAGTTGGTGACCGAAGAGGTCGCTGCAGCGATTTCCAAGGAACTCGCCATTCCGACGATCGGGATTGGTGCCGGACGAGGATGTGACGGACAGGTGCTCGTGTTCCATGATGTGCTAAAATATACCCCGGAATATCGGGAGAAGAGATTTGTGAAAACTTATGCCGATATCGGAGAACAAATCCGCAGCGGCATTTCAGAATATGTAAACGAAGTGAAGACTCGTGCTTTCCCTGGGGAGCAGCATGTTTTTGCCGCCGATGAGAAAGTATTGGATGGTCTGTACGGAAAAGGGAAGGTGGACACTCAGTCATGATTGTTTTGACACAAATAGAGGATGTAAGGGCGCATTTGCGGGCTGAACGTCTTGCTGCTGCCAAGGAGGGGAAGGAGCTGCAGGTCGGCTTCGTTCCCACGATGGGATATTTGCACGATGGACATGCCAGCCTGCTGCGAAGTGCCCGGATGGACAATGATCTCGTCGTATTAAGTATTTTTGTGAATCCAATCCAATTCGGGCCCAATGAAGACTTAGACCGTTATCCGCGCGACCGGGACAAGGATATGGCTCTTGCCAAGCGCGAGGGGGTAGATATTGTATTTCTGCCAACGGTGGAAGAAATGTATCCGGAGCCGACAAAGACCAAGGTTCTCGTCTCCGAGCTGACGGATCATTTGTGCGGTGCGACGCGTCCGGGCCATTTTGACGGAGTGACGACGGTAGTTAGTAAGCTTCTGCACATCGTCGTACCGAACCGGGCCTATTTTGGACAAAAGGATGCGCAGCAGCTTGCGGTTATCACGCAAATGGTGAAGGATCTTAATATGGATCTCGAGATTATCCCGTGTCCGATCGTGCGAGAAGAGGACGGCCTCGCTCTTAGCTCCCGCAATGTATACTTATCGCCAGAGGAACGGCAGGCTGCACTCGTGTTATCCCGCTCCTTGCGCCAAGCTGAGCAGTTGGCCAGGCAGAGCGAGGGTGCTACGGCTGAGGACATTTTTCAGGAACTGGTTCGAACCATTGAGACTGAGCGGGCGGCGCAAATCGATTATGCGGAAATCCGCCGTTTTCCTTCTTTGGCACCTGTGTCCGGCTCCTTGCCTGTTAAGGAAATAGAAGGGAAAATTTTGATCGCTATTGCCGTTAAATTCGGAGCAACGCGACTGATCGATAATGTTATTTTAACGATGGAGGGAGATAAATAGCCATGTTTAGAACTATGATGAAATCCAAAATTCATCGGGCCACAGTTACCGAAGCGAATTTGAATTATATCGGAAGCGTCACAATCGATGAGGATTTGATGGAGACGGCAGATTTGCTTGAGAACGAGAAGGTTCAAATCGTGAATAATAATAATGGCGCGCGCTTGGAGACTTATGTCATTCCGGGGCCGCGCGGCAGCGGGGTCATTTGCTTGAACGGGGCAGCCGCCCGTTTGGTTCAGCCGGGAGATAATGTCATCATCATCTCCTATGCGCAAATGTCTGCGGAAGAACTGAGAAGCCACAAACCGACAGTCGTGTTTGTCGATGAGAACAATCGCCCCGTGGAGATTGCGAAGGAAGAAATCCACGCCACGGTTCGTTAAGACGAAAGCTTCTTGCTGCCTCTGTCATGCAATTTATGCCTTCGGGAATGAAAAGCCCGCCGGAAACAAAAAATGAACGTAAGGCCTCGCACTGATTTCATTTTCGTTAAAGGGTGGGTTGCGGATGATGTTTCAACATGTATTTGCGGAAATGAATGAAATGTTGGATGAGATTGCCCGGCATTACCCGATCGTCCAAGGCGCTCACAAGCATGAGCTTGCCAGGAAGTGGCGTCTTCTGCGGCAAATGAGCGACAGCATGATTGAAGAGTGGCTTAATTTTGAGGAGAAGATGGGGGTCTTGCGCCAGAGCGGTATTAATTTGGAAGAGAAATACGAGTTGGACTATCCGGAAATGAGCGTCGAGGCCTTTGTAAAAGGACAGGGTTATTACAAGCTGCTGATGTTCCCCCAGTCCCTGAAGCAATTTCAGGCTGTGCTGGAGGAGTATCCGGAAAGTTTGATCGGCCGCACTTATTTGGCGATGTGCCATCTACATTTGGAACAAAGCGATGAGGCAGTGGATTATTTTGAAGAAGTTCTCAAGGCTGCGGCTAATAAGCGGCTGCGCTCCATTATATACAATGCGCTCGGTTGCATCGAGGCGAAACGGGGAGTCCGCAGCAAAGCAAGGGAGTATTTCACCCTGGCTTATCATAGCGATCCCACCTTGCCGGAGCCGTTAGCAAATTGGGAAGCCTGTCTACACAGCACAGGAAAGCTTCAATATGGCACCCAGCTTACATCGCTGCTGTAGGCTGGAGCCGACTTTCAGAAGCGATGCGGGATTCCGTTATTTTGCGGCGCATCGCTTCTTTTGTATTTATCTGTATTAATTTTCAAAACGTCCATCTTCTGTTATGCTGTTAAGAGAAATAGAGACTGGAACGAAAGGGACCATGGAACAAAAAATGAAATATGCTGTACTTGACTTTGAGACAACAGGCAATCAGTCCTCAGATGAGATCATTCAAGTTGGACTTGCCATTATAGATCATAATTTGGCCGTATCCCAGGTATATCATTCATTTATCAAGCCGACGATACCGATTCCTCCATTTATTACGGGGTTAACGGGGATTACCAAGGATGACGTCAAAGATGCACCGGACCTGGATGAAGTCATGATGGAAATGGTCCCCCTTCTGAACGATGTTGTGCTCGTGGGGCACAACGTGGCTTTCGATTTTAACTTTTTGCAAAGCGCATTGGACAAGACGGGATATCTTCCATTTACGGGACGCATTCTGGACACGATGGATTTCTTGAAAATATTCTATCCTTCGCTCAGCTCTTATCAGTTAGGCCTCGTTGCCGCCGAGTTCGGCGTTGAACATGATCGGCCCCATCAAGCTGACAGCGATGCGCTGGCCACGGCTTATGTGTTCTTGAAATGCTTGGAAGAAATGGCCGGTCTGCCGCTGCTGACCATACAGCGGTTGGCTGACTTGTTCGCGGGAGAGGACAATGATTTGGGCTGGTTCTTTGATGCGGCATTGCAGGAAAGAGAGCTTCAGGGCGAGCAGGACACGGACGGATTTGCTTACTACCGTCAATATGCGCTGCAAATCGAGGATTGGATGGATATCGTTCCGGCCAGAGATCATATGGTTGACAACCCGCTAGAAAACATCAGCTTCGAGCAGTTTATGGAGCAGGTGAGAGAACGGCTGCGCGCTAATCTGCCTCAGTATGAGGAGCGTGAAGCGCAGAATATGATGCTTGAGGAAGTGATGCGGGCATTCGATGAAGATAAGCACCTCCTTGTGGAAGCGGGTACGGGTACGGGAAAATCGCTCGGCTACTTATTGCCAGCTATATATCATGGTGTTAAGCATAATGAGAAGGTTATGGTAAGCACGCACACGATCAACCTGCAGGAGCAGCTTCGAGAACGCGATGTCCCGCTGCTGACGGAGGCCGTGCCTTTTCCTTTTCGCGCTGCGGTGTTTAAGGGAAGGAATCATTATTTGTGTCTGCGCAAATTTGAACATAAAATAAGTAGAAAAGACTTTGCATCTCCCAAAGAAGAAGTGATGATCGCGGCGCAAATGGTCGTATGGCTTACGCAAACCGAGACAGGGGATGATGAGGAGCTTAATCTTGGCAATCGCGGCGGAGATTTCTGGGAGACCGTGGCCAGCGATTCCGATTCATGCCTCGGCCGCTCCTGCCCTTGGTTTAGGAAATGCTACTACCACAGAGCCAAACATGAAGCAGGCGTAGCCGATGTCGTGATTACGAACCATTCGAAGCTGTTTACGGACATCCAGGCGGGGCATCAGCTCCTGCCGGGCTATGAGCGGCTCGTCATCGATGAAGCGCATCATTTGGAAGATGTCGCAGGCAAGCATCTTGGCCTTCACATGAAATACTTCACGGTTGTGCATACACTGACCCGTTTGTTCAAGGATAGTAAGACTGGGCAATTGCCTAATCTGAGAATTTTGCTGCAGAATGCGCCAAGTGAAAAATCGACGGACTGGTGCGGCGTCATCGATGGCATTTATCCGGCGCTTGTAGACGTGAGAGAGAGCTGGGATAAGCTCAGCGAGATGTTATTCTCCTTGATGCCTGAACGCAGCGACGCGGCTCCGGGCGATCCCGGACAGTTCGTCCTCCGTCTGCTCCCGCATAAGAAGCCGAAGGATTGGGATACGCTCTGCACGCTTGAGAATCATATTTACGTCTTGCTTGGCGATGTTGTCCGCAAGGGTGAACGGCTGATGAACGATATCCGGGAAGAGCAGGAGGATTATGGGGCGGACAGCTTGCTGACCGATATTAGCGGTCTGTTCAAGGATTTGGCGACGGAGCGGGAGGCGATTCGCTCGTTCATGAAGCTGGATGACGAGGAAACCGTGTATTGGATCGAGGGGAATGGAAATTATCGCAGCCGCTCCCTGCAGATTTATGCGGTACCGATCGATGTCAGTGAACAGCTCCAAAATTACTTCTTCGACAAAAAGAAGAGCGTGGTCATGACCTCGGCTACTTTGTCCGTTGATAAGTCGTTCCAGTATATGATTGATCAACTGGGGCTCCGGGAGGCCGCCGATACGGATCGGCTGCTTACGTCGATGCTTCCTTCCCCGTTCAATTACCGGAATCAGGCTCTGCTTGTAATTCCGCGGGATTTTCCGAGCGTAAAGGGAAGTGTGGGTGACGAGCATTTTGTAAGCATGCTGGTGCAGTCGCTGGCAGACACGGCAGTGGCCACGCGCGGACGCATGCTGGTGCTGTTTACGTCTTACCGGATGCTGCGGCAGGTCTATGATCCCCTTAAGGAGCAATTATCCTCTGAGGGAATTACGGTCATTGGCCAAGGCATGGACAGCGGCAGCCGCACGAAGCTGACTCGCAGATTCCAGGGCCAGGAAGCCTCCGTATTGCTCGGTACGAGCAGCTTCTGGGAAGGTGTCGACATTCCCGGGGAGGCGCTGACAAGCCTGGCGATCGTCCGCTTGCCCTTCCAGCCGCCGAATCATCCGCTCGTCGAGGCGAAGAGCGAACGGCTGCAGAAGGAGAAGAAGAATCCGTTTATGAAGCTGTCCGTACCGCAGGCCGTTATCCGCTTCAAACAGGGATTTGGACGTTTAGTGCGCTCTTCACGGGATCGCGGCATAGTTGTTGTGTACGATACACGCATCTTGGAATCCTACTACGGAAAGTATTTCTTATATTCACTGCCTGGGCCAAAAATGGAACATATGCCGACCGAGCAAATGGTACCGAGAATTTCCGAGTGGCTTGACGTTGACGAGGTCCAGGACGTAAAGGAGCAATAACTGTTATTCATATCGCGCCATTATAAGGGGAGAAAAGCTATGAAATCAGAAAAAATTTCCGATGCGGTAGTACGCAGATTACCCGTATATTTGCGTTTCCTTAATGAGCTGAGCCTTCGTGAAGTACCGACGGTGTCCTCTCAGGAATTAGGCCAGAAACTTGACCTAAATCCTGCGCAAATTCGTAAAGACCTTGCTTATTTTGGGGATTTTGGCCGCAAAGGCATCGGGTACGATGTATCTTATCTCATTGAGAAAATAAGACAAATTCTAAATCTGGATCAACAAATCAACGTAGCTCTCGTCGGAGCTGGTAATTTAGGGCAAGCATTATCGAACTATAATGCATATTTGAAGGATAATATGAAAATCGTGGCGGTATTCGATGCAGCGCCGTCCAAAATCGGCAGCAAAATCAACAACATTGTTGTACAGCCGATTGATGAGCTCGTTGAAACGGTAAGGGCTTTGGGCATTCGAATTGGGATTATTACCGTTCCTCACTTTGAAGCTCAACGGGTTGCCGATCAGCTCGTTGCCGCTGGCATCGGGGCAATTCTTAACTTTGCGCCCACCATTTTGAAGGTTCCGCCAGAGGTGAGAATTCATGCGGCTGACTTCACGACGGATTTGCTAAGTCTAGCTTATTATTTGCATGACGGAAAGGAACTAACTTCTAATGAGTCGTAAATTGTTAATTAAGAACGGCACGTTTGCCGTTTTGGAGCAGGATCAGTCCGTCGTTAGCGGCTTTATGCTCGTCGAGGATGATTTAATTACCTATATCGGGCCTGAACGTCCGGATCACTGTGAAGATGCCGAAGTGCTGGACGGCAAAGGACTCCTGTTTCTACCGGGTTTAATCAATACCCATGGCCATGCGGCTATGTCGCTGCTTCGCGGCTACGGGGATGACATGGTGCTGCAAAAATGGCTGCAGGAGAAAATGTGGCCGATGGAAGCGAAATTTACCGGTAGCGATGTATACTGGGGGACGGCGCTGTCCGTACTGGAAATGATCAAGGGGGGGACAACGACCTTCTTGGATATGTATGACCATATGGATCAGGTTGCACAGGTAACGGAGCAATCGGGTATTCGCGGAGTGCTTATGCGTGGAGCGATCGGCCTATGTCCGCCAGACGTTCAGAAGCAGAAACTGGATGAAGCTGTTGCCTTTGCTCGGAACTGGCACGGAAAGGCCAACGGCCGGATAACGACGATGTTATCGCCGCACGCGCCTTATACTTGCCCGCCGGATTATATCGAGCAGTTCGTGCAAGCAGCGCATGAGCTCGATTTGCCTATGCATACCCATATGTCGGAGACACAGGCTGAGGTAGAGCAAAATGTAGCCGATTACGGGGCAAGGCCGGTAGAGCACTTGCTTAAGTTGGGGATGTTCTCCCGTCCGACCTTGCTTGCGCACGGCGTTCATTTAACGGATGAAGAAATTGAAGTGCTAGCCGCCCACAAAGTAGCCATTTCCCATAACCCGGGAAGCAACTTGAAGTTAGCCAGCGGCGTGGCTCGAGTTCCCGAACTGCTAAAGGCGGGAGTTACGGTTTCCTTGGGGACTGACGGTGCAGCGAGCAATAACAACCTGGATATGTTGGAGGAAATTCGCCTTGCCGCACTGATTCACAAAGGGGTGTCAGGCGACCCAACGGCCGTGCCGGCGCTGGAAGCATTGCGCATGGGCACGGAATATGGCGCGCAATCTTTGTTCCTGAATAATACGGGCAGGCTTGCCGCGGGAATGAAGGCGGATTTTATCGCTCTCAATACTGAGCAGGCGCATTTTATACCTAGAACCGATTATGTGTCTCATGTCGTATATTCTGCCGGACCGAAAGACGTTGAGCACGTATGGGTCGATGGGAAGCAAATCGTGAAGCATCGTGCTTGTCTCACATTGGATGAAGAGCGGATTCGCCACGAAGCTCAAATAGCATTTGAAGGCTTGCTATCTAGATAATCGAAGCAAGCAATCAGCGATTTAAGCTTTATATAGGAAAGGAAGAGAAGGTTGAAGAAGAGAACCAAATGGATCCTGCTCTCTATTCTCATTCTGCTGCTCGTGCTCTTCGGCCTTCATCGTTTCTATGTTTATATTCAGCAGGATACTTGGAGTGAAGAGAAGTCGGCGATTCAGTCGGCTAAACAGCAAACGGGTATCATATCGGTCGACAAGACTTGGAAATCGGTTTGGGACGAGGTTTGCTGGGTCATCCAAGGGAAAAACGAGAATGGCGAGGAGCTGATGGTCTGGCTGCCGGCGAGCGGAGAGGCTCATGAAGAGCTTCTATCCAGCGGAAAGTCGGAGCAGCAAATCAGAAGTATCATCAACGAATCGCTGCCTGGGATCAGAATCGTCAGACTCATGCCTGGCATCTATGAGAACGAATATGTATGGCAACTGTTTTACAAGGAGAAGGAGCATCATTATTACCAATTTTTCCGGTTCAGCGATGGTTCGGCTCTGCCTGATAAATTCACGTTGCCTAATCGCTGATAAGGAAGAGTTTAGAATGACTGTCATGCCAAACTATCCTGTACTTAAGTAGAGGAAAAATAAGAACCTCGCTCGTAAGAGCAGGTTCTTATTTTTTTCTAAAAATTTTAAATATATTCATACTTTGGCTTCGATATTGAATGCACTATATGTTATACTCTTATTTGTAACTTGTGATAGATCGGAGTATATCAATTCATGCAAGTATTTATATATATTAGATAGGAGGAGACCGCGAATGAAATTACGTATTGGACAAACTGTCGCGATCGCAGCAGTCTCTGCCGTATTGTTGTTTGGAGGATGGTTTGGCTATAGTCAATGGGCGATCGAGGCCCCATTCCAGAAGCTGGTCAAGCAATATGAGGGCGTAAATCATGTTCAATTCAATATTACCCCTAAAGAGGTGGGTTTGAAACTTGATCTCGAAGCTGGAACAGATATAGGCGGACTCGTGCGTCATATTGAGAAGGACGGCAGGAAACTGCTGGGCAAACGTTCTTTGAAGCTGGAAGTGACGGATCATTCGACACCGGATTTGGATCAAATTTGGAGCGAAGCACTGTTCTCTGTTGCTCAGGCGATGGAGAATAAACAATATACGGAAATACAGGACACATTGGATCAAATGGAGCGACAGTATGGTGCGCTGCAGGCAACAGCGGCTATGGACGATGACAACGTCTATGTGACTCTAACCGATGGAACTGCGAGCAAATACGTTATTTTACCACGCGTTCCACAAAAATTGGGGGTGTGGCCGAATGCGTAAATGGATGTGGGAAGCCATTGTAGGGTTTGTTCCTGTACTGTTGATTTTTATGGCCTTTATGGGTCTTAATGTAGTTCCGCTTATATTCGGTCTGTTGATGGCAGGCGCTGTATTTGCTGCGCTTAAAATGCGCGGAGGTATCGCGATCGGTGCTGCACAGGAACGAAAGCGGAAGAAGGCGGGCCCTGCGAAGCTTACGTTTGAAGAAATCGGAGGCCAGGAGAGCGCGAAACAAGAGCTGCAGGAAGCGCTGGATTTCATGGTTCGTCATGAGGAAATTAAACAATTTGGGATCAGACCGATCAAAGGGATTCTGCTCACCGGCCCTCCGGGAACAGGTAAGACACTGATGGCTAAAGCAGCTGCCCATTATACGAACTCCGTCTTTGTTGCGGCTTCCGGCAGCGAGTTCGTGGAAATGTACGTCGGGGTCGGGGCAGGACGGATACGCGAATTGTTCAAGGAGGCGCGGACGCGTGCCGCTAAAGAGAACAAGGAGAATGCGATTATTTTTATTGATGAGATCGATGTAATTGGCGGCAAAAGAGAAGGCGGTCAGCAACGCGAATACGACCAAACGCTCAATCAATTGCTAACGGAGATGGATGGCATCTATTCGGCGGAAACGCCGCGCATTCTGCTGATGGCGGCAACGAACCGCAAGGAGATGCTGGATGCAGCATTGCTGCGCCCAGGACGGTTTGACCGCCATATCCAGGTTGATTTGCCGGATAAGAAAGGCCGCATGCATATATTGGAGCTGCATGCCAAGAATAAACCGCTGCAGGAGAGTGTTAGCCTTGAGAAGGTCGCGGAGGAGTCCTTCGGATTCTCGGGGGCGCAGCTGGAAAGCATCATGAATGAGGCGGCGATTTATGCGATGAGAGAGGATAAGCAGGAAATCGAGCAGCGGCATCTATCGATGGCGATCGATAAGGTGATGCTGGGTGAACGGACAGACCGGGAATCCACAGAGGAAGAAAAGCGTCGCGTGGCGATTCATGAGCTCGGTCATGCGATAGCTGCTGAGGTGGTAGCTCCGGGCAGCGTTAATCAGGTTGCGCTTAGTCCGCGCGGAAGAGCGCTTGGCTACGTAAGACATAACCCGCAGGAAGATAAATATTTATATACAAAGGCCTATTTAGAAGGCCAAATTATTATTGCTCTGGCTGGAGCAGCCGCCGAGGAGATCTATTACGGCGAGCGCAGCACCGGTTCCAGCAACGACTTCGAGCAGGCGATCAACATCGTGCATACGATGATGACCTCCGGGCTAACTTCCCTAGGCATCGTCAACATGGAGATGATGACCAAAGAAGTGCTCATGAAGGAGAATTCCGCGATATTGGATGAGCTCGCGGCCAGATCGAAACAGATACTGATCGATCATTCCGCAGTGTTCGACAAGTCGTTGGAAATTCTTTTGCGGGAGGAACGCCTCTCTGGAGAGCAATTTAGATGTCAATTTGGTGACAGTGTCCTTTTACCGGCATAAATCTTGTGCCGGTTATTTTTTTTACTTTTTGTCCGTGCTAAGATATTATTATATGTTGGGTATAAAAAATTGTATTATTCGACATGAAGGGTACAATATTATGTGTAGACGATGAAAGGATGGAGCGAGAGAACCATGAACTTCAAAAGAATAGGTGTCATTGGCGGCGGCACGATGGGTCAGGGCATCAGTGAAATGCTGGCAGCCAAAGGACTCGATGTGCTTCTCGTAGAGGAAACGCCTGAGAAATTAGACCACGCTTATAATATGATAGAAACGAGCTTGGATAAGCAGCTTGAGAAATGGGCCATTACCAAGGCCGAGAAGAAGCTGATTTTGTCCAAAGTCCATAAAGTAACTCATCTTGCCGAACTCGGTACCTGCGATATGGTTATCGAGACCATTTCGGAGGATTTGGATGCCAAAAAAGAGGTGTTTAAGCAACTGGATCATGTCTGCCCGAGCAACATCATTCTAGCTAGCAACACTTCGACGCTCAGCCTGACAGAAATTGCCGGTTCGACAATGTATCCAGAGCGCGTTATTGGCATGCATTTTATTTATCCCGTTTCCAAAATCAACCTTGTGGAGATTATCCGCGGACTTAAAACATCGGATACAACATTTGAAGAAACCAAGCACTTCGTGGAGGAGGTTGTCGATAAACGCGGCATCATGGTGTATGAGTCGCCAGGATTCGTCACTTCCCGCATTATTTGCGTTATGATTAATGAAGCACTGCACGTGCTTGGTGAAGGCGTTGCAACTGCCGAAGATATCGACGATGCCATGCGTGTAGGATATCAGTTCCAATACGGGCCTCTCGAAATGGCCGATCGTTTTGGTTTGGACTCTGTATTGGCCGCATTGGAGCGCATGTTCCGTGAATTCGGCGATCTGAAATATCGCCCTTCCTTCGTATTGAAAAAGATGGTCCGCGCTGGCAGCTTAGGTGTGAAGACGGGCGAAGGATTTTTCAAATACGACAAGGATGGTGACCGGTTATGAAAGTTCTTGTAATTAACGCGGGAAGCTCTTCCCTAAAATACCAACTGTATGACATGACGGATGAATCCGTATTGGCTAAAGGTCTAGTTGAGCGGATTGGCATGGATTCCTCGATTCTTACTCATAAGCCGACAGGCAAAGAAGAGGTAACCGAAGTTAGCGAAATTCTAGAGCATACGACAGCGATTCGTAAGGTGCTGGAGAAGCTGACCGATAAGGAGCACGGCGTGTTGGAATCGGTGGAGGAAATTCAAGCCGTAGGACACCGCGTCGTTCATGGAGGAGAATTCTTTAAGGGCTCTGCTCTCGTCACCGGAGAAGTTAAATCGGAAATTCGCCGCTTGTTTGATCTGGCGCCGCTCCACAATCCGCCTGCGATCATGGGGATTAACGCTGCTGAGAAGAACATGCCGGGCGTTCCTCAGGTCGTAGCTTTCGATACGGCGTTTCATCAAACGATGGAGGAGAAGGTGTATTTATACCCGATCCCTAAAGTATTATATAAGAAGCATCGCGTACGCCGCTACGGAGCCCATGGCACATCCCACGACTACGTGAGCAAGGCTGCAGCTTCCTTCCTGGAGCGTCCGATCGAAGATCTGAAGATCATTACATGCCATATCGGTAACGGTGCCAGCTTGACGGCCGTTCAAGACGGTGTATCGGTCGATACCTCGATGGGGCTAACCCCGCTTGAAGGTCTTATGATGGGGACGCGCAGCGGCGACCTGGATCCTGCAGTCGTCACGTTCGTGATGAACAAGGAGGAACTGTCCCTCAGCGAAGTGAATTCCATGCTTAACAAGCACAGTGGACTATTAGCGATTTCCGGCAGCAGCAGCGACATGCGGGATATTACCGATGGGCTGGAAGCCGGCGAGCCGAACGAGACGCTTGCCTTCGAAATGTATGAGTATCGTTTGCGCAAATACATTGGCTCTTATGCTGCAGCAATGAACGGTGTTGATGTGATTGTATTTACAGCAGGAGTGGGCGAGAACTCGGCGATTGTACGCGAGAAGGTATGCGAGAACCTGACTTATCTGGGCGTTGAAATTGACCCTGAGCTGAACAAGATCCGTTCCGGAGATCCGCGTCGTATTTCCACGCCGAACTCCAAGATAGAGGTGCTTGTCATTCCTACGAACGAGGAACTCGTCATTGCTCGGGATACGCATCGTATCGTTAAAGAAGGGCAATAAAACGCATAAATCAGCACAGATAGAGGAGATGTTCATGCATGGCGAACAAAACGGTGATTCGTCAGGTTAACGAGCATGTCGGTGAAACGGTTGTCATCGGCAGCTGGTTAAACAATAAACGCTCAAGCGGTAAAATTCAATTTCTGCAGCTGCGCGACGGCACGGGCTATATCCAAGCTGTCGTCGTTAAGAGCGAAGTATCCGAAGAGACATGGAATGCGGCCAAAAGCTTGACGCAGGAATCATCACTTTACGTGACAGGCGTCATTCGGGAGGAGCCGCGCAGCCAATCTGGCTACGAAATGACGGTTACGGAACTTGAAATCATTCACTTGACAGAAAATTATCCGATTACACCAAAAGAGCATGGCGTCGATTTTCTGATGGATCATCGCCATTTGTGGCTGCGATCCCAGAAGCAGCGGGCGATCATGGTCATCCGTGCGGAAATTATCAGAGCGATTCAAGAGTTTTTCGATCAGAACAACTTTACGCTCGTAGACCCGCCGATTCTGACCCCTACCTCAGCGGAAGGAACAACGAACCTGTTCCATACGAAATATTTCGATGAGGATGCTTATCTGACTCAAAGCGGTCAGCTCTACATGGAGGCTGCAGCGATGGCGCTGGGCAAGGTGTATTCCTTCGGCCCAACGTTCCGGGCGGAGAAATCCAAGACACGCCGTCACTTGATCGAATTCTGGATGATTGAGCCGGAAATGGCTTTTACCGATCATGAGGAGAGCCTTGTCGTTCAGGAGCAGTTCGTTACGCATGTTGTCCAGTCCGTATTGAAAAATTGTCGAGCCGAGCTAGAGGCGGTAGGCCGCGATATTTCCAAGCTGGAAAGCATCCAGGCTCCATTCCCGCGGATTACTTATGATGAAGCTATCGAGTTTCTGCATAGCAAGGACTTCGATATTCCTTGGGGAGAAGACTTCGGTGCGCCTCATGAGACGGCGATTGCCGAGCAATATGATAAACCAGTGTTTATAACGCATTATCCCGCTGGAATTAAGGCCTTCTATATGAAGCCTGATCCTAATCGTCCAGAGGTCGTGCTTTGCGCGGACATGATCGCTCCTGAAGGCTACGGAGAGATCATTGGCGGTTCGCAGCGGATTGACGATCCGGAGTTGATGGAAGCCCGCTTTAAAGAGCACGAGCTATCGCCGGAAACGTACCAATGGTACCTTGATCTGCGCAAGTATGGTTCAGTCCCGCATTCCGGCTTTGGACTCGGGCTGGAACGGACTGTAGCTTGGATTTGCGGACTCGATCACGTTCGCGAGACGATTCCGTTCCCACGGATGTTGTACCGTCTTTATCCGTAAAAGGACTCTAGCCCGGAAGTCATTCATCGTTATACAATATTAGTACGGGTTGGCAAGAGGATAGGAAAGGTGAGGACGTATGGCATTAACCGAAGGCTGGAAGGTGTGGGCCAAAGGAGTCGCTTATAGTATGGAAACCGGCGTTGTTCATGTGCCGGTTTCTCTGCTGACCCATTACCGGAAACTCGGTTTAAGTGATTCAGAAGTTATGCTTCTTCTGCAATTGGTCGCCTATAAGCAGATGGAGCATAATGATTTTCCTTCGATAGATCAGCTTGAGGAGCGGATGGGAGGAGCGCCTGGAGAGGTCTCCTCCGTCATCCAGCGTCTGATGAAGGATCACTTCATCAGCATTGATGTTGAGCTTGATGAGCGAACTGGCATCCAATTTGAAAGCTATAACCTGACGGGGATGTATGAACGTCTTGCCCATTGCATTGCTGAAGAACGCGCAGCAATGCGGCAGCGCACAAGTCAACGGGAGCGTGAGAATGCTGCTGCTCAGCAGGAGGTAAACGAGCGGAATTTATTCGTCATTTTTGAGAAGGAATTCGCGAGACCCCTGTCACCGATGGAATGCGAGACGATTTCCGGCTGGGTAGATCAGGACGGATATCCAGAGGAGCTTATTTTGCTCGCATTAAAAGAAGCCGTCTTTGCTGGTAAGGTGCATTTTCGCTATATCGATCGAATTTTGCTAGAATGGAGCCGCAACCGTGTACAGACGGTTGAGGATGCGAAGGCATATGCTCAGAAATTCCGGAGCATGGGGCGCTAGGCTCCTTATGCTGTCTAATATGTTTCAAGCAAAGAACCTCTTCTTAAGAGAGTGGCAACGAGTTGTTTTCAGAGCTGCCAAATCTCTCCAAGGAGAGGTTTTTCTTTCTCACTCACTATGAAATATGTTATGTTTTAATTGCTTCACTAGGACATATAGACCATATTAATTCAGTGTATGTATTTAGAAGATCGGGAGGAAAATGTCATGAAAGGCTGGATCATATACAAGAATGCATCCAATGAAGTGAAGCCCGAAACATTTGAACTGATGCGTCTGCTGCAAGAGGCAGGGAAGCACAATATGGAAGTGCGTGTTTTTTCTCCGGAGCAGTTCGAGCTCGTCGTAACCCGTGATGACCGCAAGAGCGTGATGGTCGACGGTGAAGTGCTGCAATTACCGGATTTTGTGCTGCCGCGCATGGGGGCTGGAACGAATTATTTCGGTCTCGCGTTGATCCGGCATCTGGAAAGATTGGGTGTAAAAACATTTAATTCTTCGCAGAGCATCGAGACTGTAAAAGATAAAATGTACACTCTGCAAATCTTAGCGGAACACAATCTACCGGTTCCAAAGACAATGCTTATTCGTTCAAAGGTCGATGTGGAGCTTGTGGACAAGCATTTAGGATTTCCTGTAGTCGTGAAGACCATTTCCGGCTCTCAGGGCTGCGGGGTGTTCTTAGCTGAGACCAAGAATAAGTTTATCGATTTGCTCGAAATGATCAGTGCATATAAAGAGGACGCTACGATGATTCTGCAGGAGTTCGTCGAGACGAGCAGGGGGAAAGATCTGCGGGTGCTTACGATCGGAGGACGAGCAGTAGCCGCGATGAAACGTCATTCCGGCAGCGACAGCTTTAAGGCGAATTTTTCGCGAGGCGGGCTAGTGGAGCCCTATGAAATTACGCCGGAAATCGAGTGGCTGGCGTTGGAAACGTCACGGATACTGAATTTGGATATCGCTGGGATTGATCTTCTATTCGACGGCGACCACTATAAAATATGCGAAGCCAATTCTTCACCAGGTTTTGAAGGATTGGAATCCTGCTGTAATGTGAATATCGCCGAGGAAATCTATAATTTTCTCAGAGTGCGTATTCATCGCTATAACTAGCTTTAAATGGTTAAACGGTTGCTACGCTGCAAGGGCGGGCAAGACCGAATACGAAGTTGATGCAGCAGTGGCATGATAACAATAACATAGCAATACCGAGCGGTTGCATTGCAAGGGGATAAAGACGCTAGCGATTACCGAAATCGTCAGCGTCTTTTTTGCGAATAAGAAGTTTCAAATCTTTTTTTATAAAATATGCAGGGGCTGTGCAAGGCGGCTTCGTCTATATATATGGGAAGGAGGGGAGAGTCATTGAGGAAAAAGCGCTTATTCTAAAAATACAGCAGGGCGATCGCGGAGCATTTCGCGATTTGGTGAAGGAATACGGCACGTATATATACCGGATTGCTTATTCTGTTCTTCATGATGCGAAGGAAGCCGAGGACGCTTCTCAGGAAATATTTTTGCAAATTTACAAATCTCTCCCCGGATATCGCTATGAAGGCTTTAAAACCTGGTTGACGCGCATTGCAATTCATAAATCGATCGATTTGAAGCGGAAGCGGGATCGCCGCAAAGAGGAGCAATGGGATCCTGCGGAAGTATTACATATTGCGCCAGTTCAAGAGGACGTTACTTTACAGAAATTATTGGATGAGGAGCGTAAGGTTCGGCTTCGAATCCGGATCAGGGAGCTGCCTCCAGGGCATCGTGACATTATTACAGCATTTTATTTAGAAGGAAAAAGCTATGACGATATTGCTGCAGAACAGTCTATTGCTGTGAAATCAGTAGAATCGAGGCTGTACCGGGCGAGGTCTTGGATTCGAGAGCATTGGAAGGAGGAGGAATGGCGATGAATGAAAGAGAGCTGCACAAAGATAAAGACAGAGTTGAAGATAAAGATAGAGATGGAGATAGATACGGCGGTAAAGCTGATCGCATTATGGATCAACAATGTATCTGGGACAAATACATCCTTGGTGAGCTGGATGAGCAGCAGACAAAGCACGCCGAGTCATTACTTGTACATGATCTCTGTGCACTCGAAGCATACATGACTGCGCTATCCAGCCTCGAAGAGACGCTACCGGAGCTGCAGGAGGAGGATGCATTCATCGAAGCGTTGATGCTTAAGCTGCCTGCTCCAAGTGAAGTGCAGCAAGCGAAGGGAGAGGTTGAACGGCAAGCTAGCAAACGCCGCATTCGGGAGCACCCGCTGTTCAATTATGTTATTGCAGCATCGATTACATTGTTCCTGTTATCGTTCGGGGTATTCGACAGCATGACCCCAGGCACGCATCATGTCGTACCTCCTTCCTCGGAGCCGCCCTTAAGCAAGCGGATCATGGATAAAACCTCAGACTGGATCGATCAGTTGAAACCATAAAAGTATCTTTGAAAGGATGGGATTATTTTGCCAAATTACCGCAACCGCATGCTAGCGTTCATGTTAAATTTTATTCCCGGCTTGGGCCATTTATATTGGGGACGAAGAGTAAGGGGAGTCCTCTACCCGCTATTCTTCTTTGGAGGATTGCTGCTCGGCTTCCTGCTCGCCGTTGCGAGCAATGAGGGAGAATTTATGCTGGCTGCTGCTATTTGTGCTTTTGCGCTCTGGTGCGTCAGCATGTTGGATTTGACGATTATCCTGCTCCGGGCTCCTGCTGCGGATATGTCAAGCTACCCGTACGAGCCAACGCGTAAAGGCGCAGCGGATGCTGAGCGATTCTATACGATTTTATTATCGTTTGTGCCTGGTCTAGGCCACTTTCAACTTGGTTTGATGCAGCGCGGATTATCTTTTCTGATCAGCTTCTTCGGCTTGATCACGATGATGTTCGTCATCACCGGCTTGACCAATGAGACCGTATTTCTGCTATTTCTCGGCCTGCTGCCGATTATATGGCTGTACTGCATGTTCGATGCCGTCCAACTGGTGCATCGCAAACAGGCTGGAGAGTTGCTGGTTGACCGCACGCTGTTCGACGAATGGGAATCAGGGCGAGGCGAAGGCAAACGCAGCAAAGTGCTGGCCACGCTGCTATCCGCTTTTCCCGGAGCAGGGCAGATGTATTTGGGAATGCAGAAACGCGGACTCCAGCTTATGGTATTGTTTCTAGGCAGCTTCTATATTATCGATGTGTTGCGGCTGTCGCTGTTTCTATTTATCGTACCAGTTATTTGGTTCTACAGCTTTTTTGACGGGCTGCAAGCGACTAGCCGGTATGATCATCTTCCTATGGAGGATCGCCCGCTGTTTGACTGGAAGGGGGATAATCAGAACTGGATTGGTTTGATTTTGCTGCTGCTGGGCATTTATTACGTTACGATGAGCTTAATCGTTCCCGTATTCGATCGTTTCCTTCCGGAATTCCGAATCGAGTATTTCATTAGCACGTATTTGCGCCCGGTTATTGTATCCTTGTTGCTCATAGGGGGCGGAATCAAGCTGCTATCGAGAAGCAGGAACAAAGGCAGCCGCTATGAGGATTATTAATTTGATCGAAGGTATCGGGGGCTCTGCATTTATGGCAGAGCTTCTTTTTCGCATCAAGGGGCTCTTTTTTGCTAAGATAGAGAAGGGTTAACAAGCAACGGATGATTTCCGTTTAGAATAAAGGAGAACGATCATGTTCAAAGTTTTCATCGTAGAGGATGATCAGGGACTGGTCAAATTGCTGGAAGCATATTTGCATAAGTTCGATTATGACACCTTAGCAGTAACCGATTTCGATAGCATTAAAACGCAGTTTCAGCAGTTTGCGCCTCATTTAGTGCTGCTGGACGTAAATTTACCGAAATACGACGGGTATTACTGGTGCCGTCAAATTCGTAATCTGTCGACCTGCCCGATCCTATTCCTGTCTGCCCGGGATGGCAAGATGGATCAGGTGATGGCGCTGGAAAACGGGGCAGATGATTATATAACAAAACCTTTTGATTATGATATTGTTTTGGCTAAAATAAATAGCCAGCTTCGCCGAGCCTATGGGACATATGCAGCAGTGCCTGCTGATCGTCCTGTGGATATCCATGGTCTCCGCCTGGATCGGGAACGACTCTGCTTACTGCTGGATGAAGCCAAGATCGAGCTTAGTCATACGGAGATGAAAATCATGGACGAGTTGATGATGAAGGCGGAACAGGTAGTCAGCCGGGATCGCCTGCTGGAGAAAATATGGGATGATCAGGTCTTCGTAGATGATAATACGTTGAACGTGTACGTTACCCGAGTGCGGAAGAAACTGTCTGTATTAGGCGTCGAGGATGCGCTGCAGACGGTGCGCGGGCAGGGCTATCGGCTTGTTCCTAGTTGGGGAGAGCGGCGATGAAACTGTTTTTAAGGGAACAGCGGCCTGTCATCATAATCTATTTCGTGCAATTGATTGTAGTGACCTTTGTATATTGGCTGGACGGTTATCGAAATGCCGCGGTCAGCTTGTATGCCATGCTGCTGAGCAGCTGTCTGCTGGCGGGATATCTCGCATTCCGCTACTTAACCCATCGCAGCTTCTATCGGAGGATGGAGCAGCCTGCTGCATCGATTGGCGATTTTACCGATATAAAACCTGTATCCCCTTTGGCAGAAGGATTGCATCGTCTATTGAAATCGCAATATCGCCATTATTTGTCTGAACTGAATGAGCAGACAGAGAAAGTCGAGAGTCATATTCATTTTATCAACCAGTGGGTACACCAAATGAAGACGCCGATTTCTGTCATTCATTTGATGATCCAGCAGGAGAGCGATCCGCGCTCAATGGCGATAGCTGATGAATTGGACAGACTTAGAAAAGGACTGGATATGGTGTTGTACACCGCTCGCCTTGATCTTTTCGAGCATGATATTTACGTCGAGACGCTTGAGCTTGAGACGGTGATACGCAGGGTGGCATCCGCGCAGAAACGCCTGTTCATTCGCGGTAAGGTCTTCCCCGTCATTCGCATGGAGCGGCAGTTGTCCGTTGTCTCTGATGAGAAATGGTTGGACTTTGTATTGACCCAGCTGATCACGAATGCCGTCCGTTATACGACGAAGGAGAACGGCAAGCTGTTTTTTCGAGCTGATCAAGACGCTGGACGAATCTACCTAGAAATAGAGGATGAAGGTATAGGCATTCCCGACAGTGATCTGCCGCGCGTATTCGATGCTTATTTTACGGGAGAGAACGGCAGGAAATTTCAAGAATCCACGGGGATGGGCATGTACCTCGTCAAAGAAATATGTCATAAGCTTGGACATGAAATAGAACTTGAATCGACCGAGGGAAAAGGAACGGTCGTACGGATTTTATTCTAGTTTCATGTGCCATAAACAGCAAGCTTACAGAGTTGTAAGGGAAGTGTAAGGTAACGATGTGGCTTTCAAATGCTAAAGAATCGTATACTGTTAGCATCCCTACACCCCTATCAGACAGGAGATATGGACATATGCCGGTGCTAGAGGTAAGTGCATTATCCAAAATTTATGAAGGAAAAATATCGACCAGAGCGCTCCAGGGCGTCTCCTTTCAGATGGAACGCGGGGAGTTCGTCGGTGTAATGGGACCATCCGGCAGCGGCAAGACGACATTGCTGAATGTGATTGCCACGATTGATGAACCGACCTCGGGAAAAGTGATGATCGAGGGACGGGAACCCCATCGGATGAGCGATGATGAAGCTGCATTGTTCCGCCGCCGGGAGCTGGGCTTTATTTTTCAACAATACAATCTGCTGGATACTCTGACGATCGAGGAGAACATCGTGCTCCCCTTAACGTTGGACGGCACGCCTGTGCGAGAAATGGAGAGCAGAGCCGCTGCGATCGCGCAGAGGTTAGAGATCAGCGAATTGCTGGATAAGTATACGTACGAGGTATCGGGCGGAGAGATGCAGAAGACAGCCATTGCCCGCGCGATGATTCATCGGCCATCGTTAATCCTTGCTGATGAGCCGACAGGGAATTTGGACTCCAAATCTTCCCGAGAAGTGATGAAGGCTTTCTCCTCCATGAACCAAGAGGAGCAGGCGACGATTTTTATGGTTACGCACGATGCTGTAGCGGCCAGCTACTGCCATCGGGTCATTTTCATTAAGGATGGAAAATTTTATAACGAGATTTATCGGGGCAGCAATCGGCAGATTTTTTTTCAGAAAATCATTGACATGCTATCGCTGCTCGGAGGGGATACACATGACCTTTCGACAATTCGCCTTTAACCATGTGCTGCGCAACAAACGAACTTATGCCGCTTACTATTTGAGCAGTTCGTTTTCTGTAATGATATTTTTCCTGTGCGCCTTGTTTTTATTTCATCCCGGCATTCAGGAGAACATGATTTACGATCAGGCGGTTGAGGCGCTGCAGGTCGCGGAAGGCACGGTTTATTTTTTTTCGTTTTTTTTCGTGATCTACTCAGTGGGCTCGTTTTTGCAATCACGGAAGAGAGAGCTGGGGATTTTACGGCTTCACGGCATGACTAGAAAGCAGCTTAATCGGATGCTGTTCCTGGAGAATATGGCTATTGGCGGTGCGTCCATGGTAACCGGGCTCGTTGCCGGATTAATCACGGCTAAATTGTTCCTAATGGCTGGGGCGAATATGCTGGGTATTGATCACCTGAAATTCCATATTTCATGGATTGCCGTGCTGTTGACGCTGGCCGCGTTTGCTGTGTTGTTTCTGCTCATCTCGATCTGTACTTCAGGATTGATTGGTAATAATAAGCTCATTGAACTATTCCAGTCCGGCCAACGATCAGCCAAACTACCAAGGAAGTCGCTGGTGTTGTCGAGCTTGGCCATCGGCCTTTTGCTGCTCAGCTATTACTTGGCAGCAACCTCGACTGCGGCAACCGTTGTTATGCGCATGGTGCCTGTTACTTTAATGACGGTCATTGGGACATACCTTTTGTATACGTATTTCAGCGTTTATCTCGTGGAGACCGTGAGGAGCCGGCGCAAGCTGTTTTGGCGGAGGACGAATATCGTAACGGTGTCCGCGCTGGCTCATCGGATGAAGAAGAATGCGCAGATGCTGTTTCTCGTCACGATTATTTCAACCGTTACGTTTTGTGCGATTGGGGTATTCGCTTCGATTCATCGATTGTCTTACGAGTTCAAGCAGGATTATCTTGCGGCGGTCGGCTATGTATCGAAGGCAAACAATTCGGCCGAGAGAGTTCATTTGCAAGAGATTACAGCCGAGCTGACAGCTCGCGGATTATCATATGAACAGGTCAGTCTGCCGATAAAAATCGTTGATGTATTAGAAGGGGCGAACGGAAAGAGGAAGCTCCAGCGCATGCCGCTGATCGCTTATTCGGATTACGAGCGTTTGATCACTGCAGCGGGGATTCCAATCGAAGATAAGCCGTTGTCAGGTCAGAGGGCGCTTATTATGCTGGGATCGCAGCGCGAAAGACCTTTGCTGAAGGAACGGCAGCTTGCCTCTTATACAATACCGGGTACAGAGCTTGGCCTCGCGGAAACAGGAATTACGAGTCATGTGCCGATCCCGGAATATTTAATCCTGGAGCTTGGTGGCAGCATGGGGGGGAAATTCAGCGGTCTCGTCGTTAGCGATGAATGGATGAAACAGCTCCCGGCTGACGTGCAAGAGGATCGATATTATGGGTATTATTTGGATAGTCTTGAGCAGAGTGAAGGAATCGGCAGCGCTTTGACCCAAAATGGCAAGGTGACCTATGAAGCGGAAGAGCCTTATGCGATGACGGTAAGCGGAACGTTGTTTGCCGTTCAGACCAGCATTTACAGCACGATGCTGTTTATTGCGCTGCTGGTTGGTACCGTGTTTTTCATCGCGGCGGGAAGCTTCTTATATTTCAGGCTGTACGCGGATTTGGAGTATGACCGCAGGCAGTATGCGACCATGTCCAAGATTGGCGTGACGCGGAAGGAAATCAATACGATGGTTACCCGGCAGATCAGCCTGCTCTTCTTTGTGCCCATCGGATTGGCGATGATTCACAGCCTATTTGCCTTTGTCGCTCTGCAAAGCTATTTTAATTTCTCCATTGCGGTGGAGGCTGGTTTTATTCTTGTCAGCTTTTTTATTGTGCAGGTCGTGTACTTTTCTTTCATTCGCAGAAGGTATTTGCGGAACGTAAGAAAAGCTATTTTATGAAAACCACGTGGAGGTATATATGGAGAACTGGATTGCAGAGTTTATGGAGCAGTTCGGGTACATAGGCATATTTCTGCTCATCGCGCTAGAAAATGTGTTTCCGCCTATTCCTTCAGAGGTCATCCTGACGTTCGGCGGCTTTATGACGACTTATACGAATATGACGGTAGTCGGCGTCATTATTGCCGCAACACTAGGCTCAGTGCTGGGTGCCGTTATATTGTACGGGGCAGGCTACATTCTCAATGTGGATCGCTTGGAAGCGATCATTGACAAGTGGGGCAAATATCTTCGGCTCAAGAAGGAGGATATTCGCAAAGCGGATGCTTGGTTTGATAAATACGGCTATTGGACCGTTCTGTTCTGCCGCATGATTCCGCTGATTCGCAGCCTGATCTCGATTCCCGCCGGCATGGCCAAGATGAAATTCGGTCTGTTCCTGCTCTTTACTACGATCGGTACGCTGATATGGAATATTATTTTGGTTTCTGTAGGTGCGGCAGTGGGTGGCTCCTGGGAGAAGATCGTTGAGTTCATGGATGTGTATTCGAATATAGCTTATGCTGTTATCGGAGCAGGCATTGTCATTTTCCTGATATGGTTCATCCGCAGGTGGAAGAAGGCTTCTTGAAAATTGGGGCAAAACCATCTATTCTATTAGAAGAGTTTTTTATGCTGGCTTGCTAATATTAGTTTGATGAATGCGCACGCATTTGGCATTCCTCCAGCACATCGGAGAAGAGGGGAAGTAGAAGCATGCTATTTTTGGATATTATTAAAGCGATTATTCTAGGTTTAGTAGAAGGGGTTACCGAATTTGCGCCCGTTTCCTCGACAGGACATATGATTATCGTTGACGATATGTGGCTTAACACCGAGCAGATCTTGTCCTCCAAATATGCGGCGAATACTTTCAAGGTCGTAATCCAGCTCGGTTCTATACTGGCCGTTTTGGTTGTATTCAAGGATCGGATCCTTAATTTGCTTGGGCTGTCGCGGTTCAGCAAGCAAGTAGTCAGCGCAGGGGAGCCGCGACTGAAGCTTGGGCAGGTCATCGTAGGCTTGATTCCGGCCGGGATTCTCGGCGTGCTGTTCGAGGACTATATCGATGAATATTTATTCTCGACATCTACAGTGCTGATCGGCCTTGTACTGGGGGCGATACTGATGATCGCTGCTGATAAATTCGGACCTAAGCAGCCGAAGATTCAATCAGTGGATCAAATGACCTACGGACATGCCCTGGTAGTAGGCTTGATCCAATGTTTATCGATTTGGCCGGGATTCTCTCGTTCAGGGTCCACGATTTCCGGAGGGGTGCTCGCCGGTATGAGCCACCGTGCAGCGGCGGACTTCACGTTCATCATGGCGGTGCCGATCATGTGCGGAGCCAGTGCAATCTCGCTCTACAAAAACTGGGAATACATGACGCTGGATGCTCTTCCGTTCTTCATCGCCGGATTTATTAGTGCCTTCGTATTCGCTTTGCTGTCGATCCGTTTTTTCTTGAAGCTGATCAACCGCATCAAGCTGATGCCATTTGCGATTTACCGCATCTTGTTAGCAATTGTAATTTGGGTTGTGTTCTTCTAATTGGTGGATTGTATTTTTCTAAATGGAAGATTAGGAGGGGGAGCTATGGAGCTGTCCCTCTTTTTTTGCTTTTTTTGTGCTACTAAATTAAATTGTTCTCGGCTGAATGATGGATTTATTGCTATCTGCACACTAACTGTGTTTGTTGTACTTAAAAATCCACTCTATCGCCGGTAGTAAAATTAACTGGATTCTATGTAACTAGAATGAGGATTAAGGGGATATATCGGCGGGAAGCTATGTTTAGATACACAAAATCCATTTGTTTCGTGAAATCCACTTAATAAATGAGAAGTAGATGCAATAAATCCATTTAGATCTGTCTGAAATAGTAACTCTATTAAGGGGGAATGCCAGGCGAAGTATGTTCATGTTCCAGAGTAGCAGCCCCAATTGAGTCATTGGCTTGCTGCTTCAGCGCTTTGCTGTCGTGTGCCGCGAACATTAAAAAGCAATCCCACGCACAGCAACGAAAGCTGCGCATGGGAATATGGAATTGCTTGTTTGCTATGATCATTCTATCAGGAATGCAAGTAGTTGGAATGACAAGTCTTCCCTATGATGACAAAATTTATTTTAATGCCAACCTGCGATATTCCACTTCAAAAATAAATTCAAACGCCTCTAAATGCCGCTTAGCTTCGAAAGCATTTTTGCCCCATACGTAGATGCCATGATTGCGCAGCAATATGCCTGGAATTTCCGAGTTCAAAGCGCCAGGTACAAGCTTGACGATCGAAGGGATGTCAGCATAATTCGGCAGCACCGGAATTTCAATCGCTGCGTTTTCCTCCCAGATGCCAAGTCCTTTGATCAGCTCGATGCCCTGTACCGGAACAAGCCCCTGATCGCCGTATAGCTCGCTCAGCACATTATTGAATACGGTGTGTACGTGAAAAATGGCACCACAGCCGGTCATGCGATATATTTTGGCATGGATCAGCGTCTCGGCACTCGGCTTAAGCTTTGTCGTTTCACAAGGCTCGCCGGCTGCATCCACGAATAGGAAATCCTCCGGTGTATGGATGGATTTATCTTTGCCGCTGGACGTGACCGCGAAATGGAATGCATCGGGTGAGTAATCTCCAACGCGGATGGAGAGATTGCCGCTTGTTCCGGGGAACCAGCCCCGTGCGGCAAATTGCTCTTTGACCTTCCGCAGCTCGTCCAGCGCGGATTGCTTCTCTTCTAAAGAAATGGCTGTAAAACTCATCTTTTTTATTATTCTCCTTCACGTTGGATAAGATCGTCTCGGATATCATAAAACGTTTCGAACGGCGTATGATTTACCCCGAGCTCCTGACATTTCTCGGTCAAGCGTGCCCGGGAGTAGACACGATCCGCCAGCTTGGCGCCTTCAAAGTCCGTCAGGCTGTCCCCGATCAGGATGCGTTCATAGCGGCTTGTTGGGAATTGTCTCATGACAGTCGTTTTGCACATGCCGCAGTCATTGCTGCAATGCTCATCACAGGGAGTAGGCCATGTAATTGTTATTCCGTCGGTGCTAAAGTCTGCACCGTTACAGTAGATATGCTCCCTTGGTATATTGAATGGCGACAGCAGCGGATGCACAAAGAAGTCAATGCCGCCGCTAGTGACGTAAAACGGGATGTCCCGGTCACGCAAATAGCCTAGAAAGTCTTCGAATCCGGCCCGAATTCCGGCTTGTCCAAGCACAAAATCCGTAACCTCCTGCTTCATGGAGGAGGGGAGCAGGGAGAACATCTGCCCGACTCCCTCACGGATGGAGATGCCATGGGACAATATCTGCTCCATGATCGGTTCATAGCCTTCAGGCTTAAAATGCTTCATAATCGCTACAATATTATCACTCAATGTAATCGTCCCGTCGAAATCGCAGAAGATGACGGGCTGCTTGCGGCTGTTCATTTTCGTCCTCCCCAAATTCCGAGTGCGGCCTTCAATTCCGTTAGGCTCTCCGCAGCCTGCTCCAGCGGCACGCCGTTCAATGAAGCGTCGATTGCTTGCAGGAAGGCCCGGCCGCCGCTGCTGGCTCCCTCTGGATGACCGTGGATGCCGCCCCCGGCATTTACGACGACGTCGGTGCCGAAATCGCTGATGATTTGCGGAACGAGTCCGGGATGGATGCCTGCGGAAGGAACCGGGAAGCTGCTGCGGATCGCAAGCTCTGAAGTTACCAGTTCACGCTGGATGGCCAGATTCTCTTCCCGCGGCATGACGACCGAGCCATAAGGAGACGGGAAGAGCACGAGGTCAGCCCCGGCGACGCGCATGAGCTTTCCAAGCAGCAGCGACGCGCTAATGCCGTAATGCGGAGAAGGGTACAGCGCTCCGGCAAGAGACGGATGCGCGGCAATCGGCACAGAAATATCCGGATCGCTGCTTAGCTCCTGCAGGACGTCAAACCCGTACGGCAGCACGTTGAACAGAAGGGCGGACGCGCCGGCATCGACGGCCCGTAGCGCCTGCTCCTTCAGAGAAGATGTGCGTCCGGTCAGGTTGACCGCATAGAGTAGTTCCTTGCCTGTAATTTGTTTGGCTTCTTCTGCGGCTTCGCGGCAGACGCGTACGCGCTGCTCGATCGGAGTGAGCGGATTTTCGAACAGAATCTCATCGTCCTTGATGAGATCGACGCCGCCCAAGGCCTGAGCCATGAACTGCTCGCGCAGTCCGTCCAGATCGTAACCGATGACGGACTTGAAAATGCTCATCAGCAGCGGGCGATGTGGTACGCCAAGCAGTTCGCGAACTCCTTGGATACCGAATTTCGGCCCGAAATAGGCGCTCATAAAGGTATCGGACAACTGTAGATCGAGCAGCTTGACTTTGCCGTCCATGGAGATCTTGCCGAAAACAGTAATAAGCAGGGCAGGGATGTCGGAAGTGAAGTTGATGTCCGGGTAGGAAATAGATACATCCGCATAACGCTCGCCCGGGGCACCGTTTTGAGAGTCATGCACTTCGATATTCTCGACGCGTCCCAAGTGCGCACGCATCTCGTCCTGCTTGATCTGCGGCAGCTCCGTCCAGGTGCCGACGGTCATGCCGACCGCGATGGATTTGGCTTTTTTGTGGAAATCTGTTTTATCGTCGTAAATACGGTATGTGGCCGTACAGTAGCTCATAACAAGGCCTCCTTTACTGCTTCACCCATTTCTTTGGAGCGTTCGGCGGCACGATGCACAGCCGCCTTAACGGTCGCGTTAAAGCTGCCCGCGTCCAGTGTCTCCAGCGCCGCCTGCGTAGATCCGTTCGGGGAAGTAATATCCGCGCGGAGTTTGGCGGGGTCTTCCCCCGTCTCTTTCATCATGACAGCAGCACCGAGTACAGTTTGTACGGTAAGCTCCCGCGCCTGTTCCGGGGCAAGCCCTCCCTCGATGCCAGCCGCAATCATCGCTTCCATCATGTAGTAGATGTATGCCGGTCCGCTTCCCGATACGCCCGTCAAAATTTCCATCCGCTCCTCAGGAATGATCTGAATCGTGCCCACTGCTTCGAACATCGCCAAGACCTGCTTCGTTTGCTCCTCAGTCACTTCAGCGGAGAAGGAGATGCCGGTCGCTCCAAGCCCAATCGAGCTTGAAGTGTTGGGCATCGTACGGGCAATCGGCGCTTCATATCCAAGCAGCGCTTGAATCGTAGAGATGGATAGGCCCGCAATGACGGATACGATAAGCTGATCCTTGCTCAGCATCGATCCTAGCGCCTTTAGCGCGTGACCGGCATCTTTAGGCTTCATCGCCAGCACGATGACTGATGCGGAGGTAAGATAGGCCTCTTTCTCCGCATCGTTACGTCCTGTCTTGATGTCGTAGGTGTCTTCCAAATAGGCCAGCCGCTCCTGATTGCTACGGTTCAGCATGGAGATGGCTTCCGGCGGGGCTACTTTACGGTGAATTAACCCGCGTACAATAGCTTCGGCCATAGAGCCCGCGCCATAAAAGCAGATCGAAGGATCGTTGTTCATGATGTTCCTCGTCATCCTATAGCCTCCTTAGTTCCGAATCTGTCCGCTGCCTTGAATGATATATTTGCTCGAAGTCAGCGCTGGCAATCCCATCGGGCCTCTGGCATGCAGCTTCTGCGTGCTGATCCCGATTTCGGCTCCGAAGCCGAACTCAAATCCGTCTGTGAAGCGAGTGGACGCATTATGATAAACGGCTGCCGCATCAACGTCCTGCTGGAAGCGTTCCGCATGAGAACCATCCTCGGTCACAATGCATTCAGAATGTTTCGTTCCGAAGCGATTAATGTGCTGAAGAGCTTCATCCAGGTTGTCGACAATTTTAATATTAAGAATATAATCATTGTACTCTGTAGCATAATCCTCTTCAGTCACAGGCTGAGCCCAATCGATTAGGCGACGCGTTTCCTCGCAGCCGCGCAGCTCTACATTAGATTCACGGAGCTTGTCAGCAATATTCCTTAAATGAGGCTGAGCGAAGTTCTTATGAACAAGCAGAGTTTCCATCGCATTACAGACAGAAGGGCGCTGTACCTTGGCGTTGATTGTAATTTCTGCAGCCATGTCCGGATTCGCTGTCGCATCCAAGAATGTGTGGCAAATACCAGCGCCGGTCTCGATGACGGGTACCGTAGAATTGTGGACTACATTTTGAATTAACGAGCTGCCGCCACGCGGAATAATCACATCCAGCAGTCCGTTCAGCTTAAGCATCTCGTCTACGGAGGAGCGATTAGGATCTTCGATGAGTTGAACCGCCTTGCTTGGAATCGCGCTGCCTGACAGCGACTCATGAATGATCTCCACAATTTTTCGGTTGGAGGACAGGGCAGAAGAGCCACCGCGCAGCACGACTGCGTTGCCGGTCTTCAGGCATAATCCGATAGCATCGACAGTTACGTTCGGACGAGCCTCATAAATGATGCCGATCACTCCAAGGGGAACGCGCTTCTTGACGATATGGAGGCCGTTCGGGCGATCGATCGTTTCAATCGTTTCCCCGATCGGATCCGGCAGCTCCACGATTTGACGAAGACCTTCCGCAATACCGGCAATACGCTCCTCGGTCAATGCAAGCCGATCAAGCAAGGAGACGGAAGTTCCGTTCTCCCGGCCGCGTTGCAAATCTTCCTTGTTCGCCTCGATAATGGCTTCGGTATGATCGATTAAAGCCTGGGCGCAGTCCAGCAATGCCTGATTCTTCTGTTCCGTGGTCAGACTATTCAATACATTCGTCGCTTTACCGGCAAGCTCTGCCTTTTGTCTTACTTCGCTCATTCGAATACCTCCTCAAAATAATAAAATTAAATGATTGATTGATCTATAATTTTAGTGAAATCCACTCATCCCGATGAATGACCTCAAGACGATGGATGCCTTCCAACTTCTTAATGACTTCTGTGCTCGCTAATCCCATTATGTCTTCTAATTGCTCGGAATCATAGTTGACAATTCCACGCCCAAGGGTTTCATTGTCCCGGTTCACGACCTCAACGACGTCACCGGCATGAAAATATCCTTGCGCATGCCTTACACCGACGGGCAGAAGGCTGCGTCCTCCGTGGATGAGCGCTTCTTCCGCGCCATCATCAACCGTGAGCGTGCCAAGCGGCGTAGATAGGAATCCAAGCCACTGTTTCTTTCGGGGGAGGGTAGAGGAACGTGTCTCGAAATAGGTTCCGTGGCCCTGGCCCTTTACAATGTCGCGTAACTGACCGGGCAAATTGATTTTTCCGACGAAGACGGGCACGCCGCCGCGGGTAGCGATTTTAGCAGCATCGATCTTAGAGCGCATCCCGCCCGTTCCAACGGAGGAACCAGCACCGCCCGCAATGGCGTATATTTCATCGGTGATTTCGTCGACCCGCTCAATGCGCTTGGCAGCGGGGTTAATGCGCGGATCCTCCGTATATAACCCATCCATATCCGTTAAAATGATCAAATGATCCGCTCGGATCAAATTTGCGACAAGCGCGGATAAGGTGTCATTATCGCCGAATTTCAGCTCATCGACCGAAACGGTGTCATTCTCGTTAATGATCGGCAGTACGTTTCGTCTGAGCAGCTCTTCAACGGCCATACTGGCATTGCCCGTTCGCTTGCGGTTCTGGAAATCCGAGCGGGTCAGCAATATTTGGGCCGAGGCGACATTGTGGACAGACAAGGCTTCGCGATAGTTTTGCATAAGCAGCGCTTGGCCTACAGCGGCTGCAGCCTGCTTCTCATGAAGCAGCTTTGGCCGCTCCGGATAGCCGATTTCTCGGAATCCAGCAGCCACAGCGCCGGAGGTGACGAGCAGAACCTGGCAGCCAAGTGATTGAAGCCCGGCTAATTCAGCTGCGAAGTAGGCGATAGCTTCCCGATTCAATCCTCCTTCTGGCGAGGTCAGCGAACTGCTCCCTATTTTGACAACGATGCGGCGTAGCATGGAGATCACTCCCACAGTTATGATTATAAAAATAAAAAAACTCTCGCCTCTGCAAGCGCAAAGGACGAAAGTTATACTTCCGCGGTACCACCTTTATTGATGATCAAATCTCATCCGACTCAAAGCCCGATAACAGGGGCGCTGTCCGGCTTCTCGGCCGGCCGCTCGGGGATAGGATTCCGCAAGGGCGTTACGGTAAATTCTCGCAGCCAAAGGAATTTACTCTCTGAACGACGCTGGTCTAACGTACTGGTCCCGTCTTCACGTTTAGTCTCATCATAAGAATCAAAAGGAATTACTGATAGAATACCATGCGTGTCAAGGCATTGCAAAGCAAAAGAGTTAGAACAGACCAAGCTTGCCAATACGCTGTACCGCCTCGCGCAGCCGATCCTCGCTGCTGAGCAGCCCGGCTCGGACATAACCTTCACCATGCGGGCCGAAGCCGATGCCCGGCGCAACAGCTACCTTGGCATCGGTTAGCAGCTTTTGGGCGAAGGAAGCAGAGTCCCATCCTTTCGGCACGGGCAGCCATGCAAAGAAGGAGCCGCTTGGCCTTTGCGCCGCCCAGCCGATCTTGTCCAGCTCATCGAACAAGGCATTGCGGCGGGATTCATAAACGGCAACGAGTTCGGCGACGTTGTCCTGAGGGGCAGTCAGAGCTACCTTAGCTGCTTCCTGAATGCCGCCGAACAAGCTGACGTAAATGTGATCCTGCAGCAAATTGATCAGCGAAATGATTTTTTCATTTCCGAGAGCAAAGGCGACGCGCCAGCCTGCCATGTTATAGGTCTTAGACAAGGTGTAATATTCGACGCCTACTTCCTTGGCGCCTTCGGCCTGCAAAAAGCTGACGGGCTTCTTGCCGTCAAAGCCGATAGCTCCGTAAGCGAAATCGCTCGCAACAACGATCTCATTCTCGGCCGCGAATTTGACGGTATCCTCATAGAAGGATAGAGGCGCGGTAGCCGAAGTAGGATTGTTCGGATAATTCAGGAACATCAGCTTTGCTCGCTTGCGGTCGAGGGGAAATATCGCCCCATAATCAGGCAAGTAGGCATTGTCCTCACGCAGCGGCATGAAGGACATTTCGGCTCCGGCAAGGGCCGCCCCCGACCAGTAGTCGGGATATCCAGGATCGGGCACCAGGCATAAATCGCCGGGATTCAGCAGAATCTGGACAATTTGCACAAGACCTGTCTTGCCGCCGAACAAGATGGCAACCTCCCTTTCTGGATCAAGCGACACCCCGTAGTCATCCCGGTAACGCTGACAAACCGCTTCTTTGAGGAAGCTGTAGCCCTGGAACGGGGAATACTTATGATACTGTGGGTTGGCCACCGCCTGCTGAGCGGCGCGTACGATATGATCAGGCGTAGGGCGATCCGGGTTGCCCTGCCCTAGATTGATTACGTCATGGCCTTGCGAAATTTCCCGATTCACGCTTTGGACAAGGGAAGCAAAAAACTGTTTCGGCAGTTTATCCATCACATCCGCGGCATGTATTGGAAAAAGGGAGCTGCCCTGTGATTGATTTTGTCGGCTCATATTCCACACTCCGGTCTATAAAATAACAATATTCATAATTTAACATGATTTATCCAATATGTATAGAATGGATTAAAACCCTGATTCATGCATGGCAGGCCAAAACGGTACTTGCATGGTTAAGGACAGCCGCTTATGATGATACTCAAGTAACTTTAACGGATGAAAGGAGAGTCGGCATGACTCATCAACGAACGTCATGGAATATTGCCATGATCCAGTGTGATATTCATATGGGAAGGCCCGCTGCTAACCGACAAATCGTGGAGCGCTGGATGGAGCAGGCGCTGAAGGCTGATGTTAAGCCGGATTTGCTCGTATTGCCCGAAATGTGGAATACAGGTTATGCGCTGAAGCAAATTCATGAGCTGGCGGATGTGGAGGGGCGGGAGAGCAGGGAGTGGATCTCCGAGTTTGCACGACGTAACGGGGTGCATGTTATTGCCGGTTCGATCGCGGAGAAGCGCGGAGATGAAGTGTACAACACGATGAGGATTTATGCAGATTCCGGTGAAGAGATAGCCGATTATTCCAAAATGCATCTGTTCCGGCTCATGCAGGAGGAGAAGCATTTATCGGCTGGAGAGTCCGTGGTCACCTTCGAATTGGATGGACAAACCTCGGGGGCTTCCATCTGCTATGATATTCGCTTTCCAGAGCTTACCCGCACACTAGCGCTAATGGGCGCGAAGGTATTATTCGTCCCAGCTGCCTGGCCCCACCCGCGCCTGCATCACTGGCGCACATTGCTTACGGCTAGGGCAATCGAGAACCAAATGTATGTCGTAGCCTGTAATCGCACCGGGCTGAGCGGGAAGGACGATTTCTTCGGCCATTCGATGATTATTGATCCATGGGGGGAAGTGCTCGCGGAGGGCGGAGAGGAAGAGGGCATCATTACGGGGCGAATTGATCTGGCTCTTGTCGATGAGGTGCGCTCTAGAATTCCTGTATTCGAGGATCGGCGCACAAGCTTGTATCAATTATAATTCATTATCTCAGCTGCATTAATTGTAAAGAAGGCTGTCTCCCGGGCTTTGTCTAGCCTGGGGACAGCCTTCTTGTTGGCGTTATGCCTCTTCCTTCATGCGCTGCTCTATCGTCTTGCGGAACGTTTCGATAAATGCCTCGGCCGCCTTGGACAAGTACCGCCCTTTGCGGTAGGCAATAACGAGCGTGCGGCTTGGAACCGGCTCTGCCAGCGGGACGTAAACGGGGATCAGCTCGCTGCGCTTGGCCCGGGCGATAAAGCGCGGAACCAGGGTAATACCCATTCCGGCTGCGACAAGCGACTGCACGGTCTCGATATTGTTGCTCTCGAACACGATGTCCGGTTCAAAGCCAGCAGCCCGGCATAAATCGATCATAATTTTGCGGAAGCCCTGCCCCTTTTTTAGGACGATAAAGGATTCGTCTTTCAGTTGATCCAGGGTTACCCCTCCATTAGGGCGATTGCTTGGGTCGGCAAGATAATGGTTCGGAGGAATCGCGAGATCGATTTTCTCTTCGCCAATCGGTTCGTAGGTTAGAGAAGGCTCCTGCAGCGGCAGAGAGAGCAGGCTAAGATCCGTACCTCCACCGGCCGTAAGCTTCTCCAGGTTCAAGGATGTATCCTCAAGCAGGTTAACCTGAATATCCGGGTACGATTCTTTGAATGCCGGAAGAACATAAGGCAGCAGGTGAGAGCCGGTTATCGGCATGCTGCCAATGACGACGCGCCCGGCGCGAAGCTGGGAAATGTCGTCCATCTCCTGACGGAGCTGCTCGACCGCATCCATAATTTTGCGGGCATGCTTAATGAAGCTGGCACCTGCGTGTGTAAGCTCAACAGTACTTGTATTGCGCTGGAACAATTTCACGCCGAGCTCCTTTTCAAGCTTGGACAATTGCTGGCTAAGCGATGGCTGCGCGATGTGGAGCTTGTCAGCCGCTCTGGAAAAGTTGCGTTCCTCAGCAATTTTTAAAGTGTATAGGAGCTGCCTTAATTCCATGAGATCACCTTTTTCTTGAATTGGGTGCTGCGATGCGATTCATGTCTTGACTTCTATAAGTATAGCCTATCATTTTCAAATAAAATATAGGACTTATTGATGCTTACAGTAGGCATACTGCTCTAAAATTTTATTATTATGTAAGATGGTTGTATAATTATTATAAATGGGAAAATGGGAATTGGAGGTTGCCGTTCTATGAAAATATGGAAAGAGGTTCAGGGCTGGGGGCTATCTATTATTATCGGCTTTGTAATCAGCATGTTCATTGGCATTTTTATTATACAACCATATAAGGTGAACGGTCATTCTATGGAGCCTACACTCGATGATAAGCAGCGGATATACGCCTGGAAAATATCGCAAACACTGGAGAAGCTGCCAAGCTATAAAGATATCGTCATTATCGATAGCCGTGTTGATCGCAGCCGCTCATTCTGGGATAGTGTCAATGAGCATCCGTTGATCCGCATTATATCCGGTAACAAGAAGGAAGATTTCTTCTATGTCAAACGGGTTATCGGCCTTCCGGGCGATATCATTGAAATCAAAGACGGCCAAGTTTACAGAAATGGCGTTAAACTGGAGGAGCCCTACATTAAAGAACAGATGTACACGGAGCAAAGCCAAGTTTGGGAAATTCCAGCCGATCATATTTTTGTAATGGGAGATAACCGGAATAACAGCAAAGACAGCCGAATGATCGGGCCGGTGCCCATGGATCATATCATGGGTGTTGAGGGCTTCAATAAATAGTACTACTGCAGCATCTAGCAAGAAACCGAATAAAGAGACCTTCACGATGCGGAGGTCTCTTTAATTCTTGAATATGAATTCATTATAGTTAATTCCTATAACTATTATAGAAATTATATCTTGGAACAATGACTAGAGAGATGATATAGTAATGACAACATACGAAGCGTGGATTAAGGCGCGTCATGCGCATTTCCGCTTTGTTACATGTTCGAATCCTTCAGTGGGGTGAATACGATGAGTAATACTAAAAAGACAATGTATGAGAAAATTTGGGACAATCACGTGATTTATGCGGAAGAAGGCAAGCCGAGCATTATTTACATCGATTTGCATTTGGTGCATGAGGTAACCTCTCCGCAAGCATTTGAGGGACTGCGCCTCAGCGGACGCAAGGTGCGTCGTCCGGAGCTGACTTTTGCGACGATGGATCATAACGTTCCTACGAAAGATCGCTTTAACATTAAAGACCCGATTTCCAAGCAGCAGATCGACACGCTAACTAAGAACTGCCGCGATTTCGGCGTAACGCTCTACGATCTGGATACGATTGATCAGGGTGTTGTACACGTCATGGGACCGGAGCTTGGTTTGACTCATCCGGGCAAAACGATCGTCTGCGGCGACAGCCATACGTCTACTCATGGCGCATTCGGCGCGCTCGCATTCGGGATCGGCACGAGCGAGGTAGAGCACGTCATGGCTACTCAGTGCTTGCAGCAAGCCAAGGCGAAGACTTTAGAAGTACGATTTGTCGGCAAACGCAAACCCGGAGTAACTGCTAAAGATATGATCCTTGGCGTCATCGCCCAGTATGGCACGGATTTCGCGACGGGATATGTTATCGAATATACCGGTGAAGCGATTCGCGAGCTGACGATGGAAGAAAGAATGACCGTATGTAATATGTCTATTGAAGCCGGAGCCAGAGCGGGATTGATTGCTCCTGATGAGACGACATTTGAATACCTGCGCGGCCGTGAGCACGTTCCGCAAGGTGAAGCTTATGATCGCGCTGTAGCAGAATGGAAGAATCTCACTACAGATGAAGGCGCCGAATATGACCGTGTCGTGGAATTCGACGTCGATGCGTTGATTCCGCAAGTGACGTGGGGAACGAGCCCAGGTATGGGTACAAATATCAATGCAGCGGTTCCAAATCCGAATGACTTTGATTCCGATAATGAGCGGAAGGCTGCAGAGAAGGCGCTTGAGTATATGGGGCTTACTCCTGGTACGCCGATGACCGATATCGAGATCGATTATGTGTTTATCGGCTCGTGTACGAATGGACGTATCGAGGATCTTCGTGCGGCAGCACAAATCGCGCAAGGCTACAAAGTATCTGACAAAGTAACGGCGATTGTCGTTCCTGGTTCAGGTCGCGTGAAGCTGCAGGCCGAGAAAGAAGGCCTGGACAAAGTATTTACTGAAGCTGGCTTTGAATGGCGCGACGCAGGCTGCAGTATGTGCCTTGCCATGAACCCCGATGTTCTGGAGCCGGGTCAACGCTGCGCTTCCACCTCTAACCGGAACTTCGAAGGACGCCAAGGCCGCGGCGGCAGAACGCACCTCGTTTCGCCGGCAATGGCAGCGGCGGCGGCAATCAAAGGCCGTTTCGTCGATGTCCGTGAATGGAATGTAAAGAGCGAAGTCGTTAGCTAAGAAGGCGAAAGAGGGGAGAACTTATCATGGAAGCATTTATCAAACATACAGGCATCGTCGGTCCCGTGGATCGCGTAAACGTAGATACGGACGCTATTATCCCAAAGCAATTTCTTAAACGGATCGAGCGTACCGGATTTGGACAATTTTTGTTCTTTGAATGGCGTTTTGATACGGAAGGGAAGGTAAACCCGGAATTCGAGCTTAATAAACCGCGCTATGAAGGTGCTTCAATTATGATTTCCCGTGTCAATTTCGGCTGCGGCTCCTCCCGGGAGCATGCGCCTTGGGCGATTCTGGACTACGGCTTCCGCTGCGTCATCGCACCGTCCTTTGCGGATATTTTCTACAACAACTGCTTTAAGAACGGCATCCTGCCAATCAAGCTGTCCGAAGAGCAGGTAGAGGATTTGTTCCAGCGTACTGCTAAGCATGTGGGCTATCAATTAACGGTTGATCTGGAGAATAAAACGATTAAGGATGAACATGGCTTGAATATTTCGTTCGACCTGGATGAGCACCGTCGGCAATTCCTGCTTCAAGGCTTGGACGATATCGGGCTTACATTGCAGCATGAGGATCTTATCTCTGCTTATGAAGCGAAGCGGGAAAGCCGCTCCCTTGCATAATGTCTGCCTAACTTAAAAGACAGCTCCGAAGTCTATCCCATTAGACATTGGAGCTGTCTTTTTTTGTCTATTAGTATAAGCAGGGATTTACAAATCTATGCACGAATAAATAGATTAAAGTCTATGATCTCGGCGAATTATCTGTTAGTATGGGATTAATTAGAAGACGAGAGGGAATTGTGTATTTGCATGTCGTGTCATATTGTCGATAGAACGGTAAACCATCACAGCCAGATGGCGGAAAAAAAGAGATTGGTAGGGGATACGATGAAGAAGTTGGGTTTTCTGTTATTGCTGGTTGTTTTTATGTGGGCTTTGCCGGGTACGGGGCAGGCCTCCGCTGCCAGCAACTCGATCTTTCTAGACGGTCAGGAACTGGAGCAGCCTAGCGGCGCTCAAGCCGGGCTCGTAAACGGCAGCGTCATGGTTCCTATTCGTGTCATATCGGAAGGACTCGGTTATGAAGTCGGATGGGAGAAACAGACCGGAACTGTGGCGATAAAACAAGGCGACAGATCGCTGCAGCTTTTCATTGATAACGGTAAAGCAATCGTTGACGGCAATGATGTTGCATTGTCTGCCGCTCCTTTGCTCAAGGGAGATACGACTCTGGTGCCTTTGCGTTTCGTAGGAGAGCAGATGGGACTGCAGGTCAGCTGGGATAATGACACGAAGTCTGCGCATTTGTACAGTTCTAGCTCTGGCTCGGACAGCGGTGTTGTAAACGGTGGAGCCAGCACGCCGCCGGCAAATGAGGGAGAGGCAGAAGTTGTTCCGGAGCAGCCTGTAGAGCAGCCGGATGCGAATGTAAGCAGCGGTTCTGGAACAACGATAACGAATAATCCAAGTACGAATCTTGCGACGATCAGCGGACTTAGCTTCAGCGATAATCGTCTCATGATTTCTACCGACCGCGCGGTTGAGCCGAATGTATTCAAGATGAGCGGCCCGGAGCGTGTAGTAATCGACGTGCCGAATGCCAGATTTGCTGATCAATTCGAGGACGCATTGCCTTTGGATGCGACGAATCAGGGACAGCTTACGGTCGAGGGTTATCCGGAAGTGGCGCAAATTCGCTATTCCTTGTTCAGCAACGATCCATCTACGATAAGAATCGTCATCGATTTGAATGAGAGCAGAGAGTTCGTGGTTACGAATGAGAACAGCTTTACCTTTATCGATTTGACCTTGGAGCCAACGGTTCCATTTATACCGGCAAGACCTGACGGCAAGAGCCTGATTGTTATTGACGCTGGCCATGGCGGCAAGGATCCGGGCGCAACGAGCATATCCGGTGTCTTGGAGAAGGATTTCAATTTGGCGATTGCTTTGAGAGTGGATGAGCTGCTTAAGCAGGAGCAAGATATCATCACTGTGATGACGCGAAGCGACGATACATACCCGACGTTGGATGAGCGGGTAAAGATAGCGAATGAACTTCAGGCCGACATATTTATTTCCATTCATGCCAACAGTGGTTCTGCAACAGCTTCTGGAACTGAAACCCTCTATACCCGAGACGCCAGCATAACTCTTGCAGACACAGTGCATAGGCATGTGATCGAAGCTGCGGGATTGAAAGATCGCAAAGCGAAGCATCAGAACTTGAAGGTGACACGTGAGACGACGATGCCTGCTGTACTTCTAGAGGCTGGATTCCTGAGCAATCCGCAAGATGATGCTGTGTTGAAAGATCCTGCCGTGCAGGATAGAATTGCAGCAGGCATCGTAGCAGGGATCAAAGAATATCTAGGCCTGCAATAGAAATTGTGGTAGATGGGTATACAATATATAAGAGAGGGGGGATCGATTTGAAAAAATTAAGTATAATCGGAGCGGTACTGCTGCTTGCTGCTGCATTGGCCGGATGCGGTCAGAAGCCACAGGCGGCTCCAGAAGTAATGCCGGAATCGCCTCCTGCTGCAGCTGAAGGTTCGAATGTCTCCCAAGGGGCGGGACAGAATGATACTGAGGTGACTGAACCTGAAATGCAAACTGCCCAAATTAAGCTCTATTATACCGACGATAATTTGATGGAGCTTACGGAGGTGCAGCGTGAGATTGAATTCCAGGAGGAACAGGATAAATACGCTGAAGCTTTCAAGCAATTGCAAATAGCAGAGAGCGGATTTTTCTCGCTATGGGAGAAGGTCATTTTGAACAAGGCGTCCTTGGCAGATGGTGTACTCCACATCGATATTCAACTGCCTGACGAAGCACGCCTGGGATCGGGGGCAGAAGTGCTGGCGATTGACTCGCTGAAAGCGACGGTATTTCAGTTTGTGGAAGTGCAGAAGCTTGAGCTTACCGTCGATGGAGAACAAGTAGAAAGCTTGATGGGACATGTGGAACTAGAATATCCCATGACTCGTTAAAATGCGGCAAAATGGATTAACAAAAGACTGTTCTTACAGCTATGTGCTGTGGGAACGGTCTTTTTTTGCACGGCAGCCGGCAGGGACCATTGTCGGAAAAAAGGAAAGATTACGCAACTTTTAAGGTTGCAGGGCGTCTAATATGTCGTCTGGTGATGTCGAGAAAAGAAACTCAATCATCGGTCATCACGAGGCAAAATTTAAGGATGGTAGGGGTGACGGATGAAGAAAATTGGGTTTTTGGTGTTTTTGCTTGTTTTTATTTTTGCTTTTCCAACGATAGGACAAGCTGCCGGAAGCGGCACAAGTATTTATCTGAATGGAGAAGCGCTGAACTTGCCGAAGAATGGGCAGGTTCAGAACGTGAAAGGTAATGTGATGATTCCGATTCGTGTCGTCATGGAGGAGCTGGGTTTTGACGTCGACTGGGAGAAAGGGACGCGCACGGTAACTATAAAGCAAGCCGATACAACGATCAAACTGATCGTCAATCAAACAAGTGCAACTGTAAATGGTAAGAAAGTGGCTCTGGGCATCGCTCCGATGCTGAAACAGGATACGACGCTCGTGCCGCTAAGATTCGTTAGCGAACAGATGGGTCTTACCGTAGGCTGGGATAATGCGACGAAGACGGTATATTTAATTACCCCGGATCAAGGCGGCGGAAACGAAGGGGGCAGCAATACCGATTCAGACAGCGGCAACTCGGATAATGGCTCAACCAGCCCGAATCCAGTCCCTCCGCAAAATCTGGCTTCGGTCAAAGGAATCAGCTTTGATGCCAACCGCCTGATTATAGCGGTAGACAAAAATGTAAAGCCCAACGTTTTCAAGCTGAGCGATCCAGATCGGATCGTCATCGATATTCCGGATACAAGGTTCGATGATACATTCTCAAGCAATCATTCGCTGGATGCCTATCAGACTGGCTTCATGGACATTAATGAATATCCGGATGTAACCAAAATTCGTTATTCGCAGTTTAATGATAATCCGTCTACGATTCGCGTCGTTATGGATTTAGCGCGTGCTAGAAATTATTCCTTGCTGAACGCGAACGACGGCTATATCATTATCGATTTAAACGTGGATCAGAGCTATCCATCCCACAGTAATGGAAAACCGCTGGTCGTCATTGATGCTGGGCATGGTGGAACGGATCCGGGCGCTATCAGCGTGACGAAGAAGAGAGAGAAGGATTTCAACCTAGCGATTGCCAAAAAGGTTGAAAATTTATTGAAGAAGGAAACGCAGTTGGATTATGTGCTTACCCGCAGTACAGACGTCTTTGTAACGCTGCAGGATCGGGCCAAGCTTGCAAATAATATGAATGCAGATTTATTCGTCTCATTGCATGCGAATAGTGGTTCAGCTACAGCTAGCGGCGTAGAGACTTATTATACGCGGGGGGAAAGCCTTCCCTTTGCTAAAATCATGCATAAGTATCTCGTCGAATCTTCCGGATTGCCGGATCGAAAAGTACGTGCAAAGAGCTTGCATGTAACTCGGGAAACGACAATGCCGGCGGTATTATTGGAATTCGGTTATTTAAGCAATGCCGGCGATGAGGCTGTGCTGTTTACGGAGAAGTTTCAGAATAGCGTCGCCCAAGGTGTTGTCGATGGAATTATGGATTATCTTGGCTTTAAATAACCAGCGGTTCAAAATATGAGTGTTCAGGAAGTCGAATTGGACGGCTTCTTGAACTATCTCTATAGGAGGAGGAAGTAACCGTGAACAAAAAGATATGGCTATCCGGGATTTTGGTGCTTCTGCTCGCAGTGACCGCTGGATGCGGTCAAAAGCCAGAAGCCAAGCTTGGAGAGGGAGATGGCAGTGGTTCTAACCATGCTGGCAACAGTGAAATCGGCCAGACGATACAAGAGCCGCCGAATAATCCTGTTGCTCATGGTGCAGGCAATTCAGATGATGTCTCCCCAGTGCAAGAGCAGGTGAAGAAGACGGTTATCCAAACTTACTTCACAGATGACCAAATGAATGATTTAATTGCGAAGGAAAAGGAAATTTCGTACAGCGATGATGAGCAGAAATATATGAAAACTATGAAGGCTCTGCAGCATAGTGAAGCTTCTGAACTGCTGTCGCTTTGGGGGAAAGTGAACTTCAAAGAGGCGAAGCTGGATGGCGGAAAATTGACAGTCGATTTGTCGCTGCCGGATGAGGCGAGGCTTGGTGCAGGTGGCGAATCGCTCGCTGTAGAATCATTAACGAAGGCGTTATTTCAATTCGACGAAGTGAAATCTATTGAAGTGCTGATAGACGGCCAGCAAGCGGAAACGCTGATGGGGCATGTCGAATTAGAGCACCCTTTTCTAAGAAAATAGCAACTTTTTGGAGGAAAATACACCTCGCCGTCGAACATGGTTAAGAGATCATTTTTTTGAAGGGGAGAATTTAATGTCATCATTTAAACGCAGCTATAGACGAAATTCCAAAAAAGCGGTTTCAGCCATGCTTGCAGCCACGATCTGCTTAAGCGGCGGCGGTGCCGCTTTTGCAGACGAGCCGGCAGGATCATCTGCGGATGCGAGGACTAATAATAGCAACACTGTGAATACGGCATTTACTTTGTTTAGCGATGTGCAGAACGGCTTTTGGGCGGAGAAATATATTTATAAGCTGGCTGCACAGGGCATTATCGTCGGGGATGCAGGAAAATTCCGGCCAAGCGACAGTGTCACGCAGCAGGAAGCCATTACGATGGCGATTCGCTTCATGAATCTGAGCGGGGAACTCGGCAGTGGGGACACCGCGCCAGCGGATCTGCAAATCAGCGGATACGCCAAGCCTTATATCGAGCTGGCAATTAAGAAGAACCTGATCGATAAGGATGAAGAACTCGCAGCGATAAAAGCCAATGAGTCTTGGGGGCAGAAGAAAGCGTCCCGCGAGTGGGTAGCTAAAGTATTGATCCGTGCTTTGGATAAAGATGAGGAGGCTAAAGCGCTTGGAGCAGAGGCTACGGGCTTCGCGGATCACGATAAAATTTCCGCTAATGTACGGGGCTACGTCAAATTAGCGGCTCAACTCGACATTACCAAAGGGATTGAAGGCAATAAATTCGATCCGCAGGGCAATGTAACCCGAGCGCAGATCGCAACCTTCTTTGGCAAAGGAGGAGAGCATTTAAACGCTAATTATTCGAATGTGTACGAAGGGATCGTAACCGAATTAACGGATAGCAAGTTGACCTTATACGTCGATAATCAACTGAAGAGCTTCATTCTAGACAACCGCAGCGTATACTATAATAAGGACTCGCAACTCAAGATTTCAAAGGGTGATCTGAAGCCTTATACGAAAGTGATGGCCATCGACAAAGTTGGGTCGGCGGCGTATGTCGAAGTGATCGATGCAAAGCAGCAGTTGGAGACTACAGAAGGTACTTTACTTCGTATTTTGAATGGCAACCGGATTTTGATGCTCGTTAACAATGACTCCGTGGAGTACACTTTTGATGACACGACAACTTTCCTGGATCAGAACGGAAATAAGGTGGCTGCCAGCACTCTGACGCCAGAAAGTACGATTATTGTACAACGCGAGACTTATTCGTCCGCCAAGAAGCCTGTACTTGTTCAGGTGAAGTCGGCTTTGGTTAGCAAATCAGGCACAGGTACAATTGATGCCGTTGATGTAACAGGCAAGAAGATATCGATTCGCGACGCTTCGGGTACGGTCGAGACGTTTGCAGTAGATGATAAGACGATACTCTTATATCAGAGCCAGAAGTTGAATAACCTTAGTGAATTGCGCGAAAACTCCTCTATTAAATATACAGTGAACAACAGTGTGCTGGATTCCTTGGAGGTCACTCAGAGCGTAGAACGCACGGTATCCGGAACCCTTCTAGGACTCGATCAAAATGGACGGCTCATTACGTTCAGCAATGCTAGCGGTTATCCTGAAGTGAAACTGTTGGTGGAGAAGCCGGAAATTATCGTTGGCGGGATCAATGACGCGACATTTGACGATCTGATCGCGGATTTAAATGGCGGCGATAAGGTGGAACTGACGCTGGACGCTGAAGAGCGGGTGACGAAGATCGTCGTGCAGGGACGCCAGTCCGAGCAAATGAATGCAGCGACCGTCGTTAACTATGACAGCAAGTCGAAGACGCTGACCGTTTTGGATGGGAATGCGAAGCCGCATGTGTTCGTTCTGGACGATAAGACTAAAGTAGAGTATAACTCAACACAGCCTACCCTCGAAGGCATGGAATCCGTGCTGAATAAGGATCGGAAAATAAATGTGACATATATCGGCAGCCGAGCGCTAAGCGTGCAAATGATCTATAAATATGAAGGAACCTTCGTCTCCGTCAATACTTCGGAGAAGAAGATTACGCTGCTGACGTCCGATAACAAAACAGTAACACTCCCTTATCAGGGAACAGCTCCTACGATCGAATTGTACGGAAAGAGCGCCACGCTAAGCGATGTAAAAGTAGGCGATGCTGTAGTTGTCATGCTAAGTGTGAACCAGGATGCGGTACAGACGCTGGCTGTGAAATCCTCCGCTCAATTCGTGGTCAGCTCCGTGGATACGTCTTATAACCGTATTAGAGCGGTCAATAGCAATAATGGGCTGACAGAAAGCTTCTATGTCGATCAAGCCGTCTTGACGGACGAGAATGGGAATCCGATCAAGGTATCCCATATTCAAAACGGCCAGACGATCAATGTTGCATTCAATGGCCACAAGGCGGTATCCTTGCAAGTGGTAAGATTGACGCTGGGCAGTGTACAGAATATCGACGCTTCGAACTTGACCGTCAAAACATTCACCGGCGCGATCGAGTCATTCCCGCTGACGAGCAGTGTAAAAGTGGTGCGCGGAACGTCCGTCACTACGGGCACAGGCGGGTTAACGACGGCGGATCATGTGGAAGTACGCAAAGACAGTGACGGCAACCTTGTCGTTAAGGTTCTGACTTCGCTGGAGCGGAAGTTCTCCCGCTATGATGCCAATTCAAGAGAGCTTGTCGTCAAAAGAGCAAGCATTGCCGATGACAAATATCGCTTTTTCGTAAATGCAGATACGTATATTCACCAAGGTGACACGACTATTTCCGTGCAATCTCTGAAAGATGATGATAAAATTGTTTTATATTTCAATGGTGAGAGACTCGTTGAAATCGAAAAACAATAATTATCTTCGTGAGAATAACCGTCTTGTTGCGGGATCATTCCCGGGCAGGACGGTTTTCTTCGTGAAGATTCGTGAAGAAAGGTTAGGTGGAGACATGAATGCCGCGGGTGTCCGTCATATTCTGGACTGTATCGGCACGATGTTTCCGGATGCGCACTGTGAGCTCCGCCACAGCAATGCGTTTGAATTGACGATTGCCGTGCTGCTGTCGGCACAGTGTACCGACGCAACCGTAAACAAGGTGACGGATGATTTATTTCAGAAATATAAGATGCCGGAAGATTATCTTTCCGTTCCGCTTGAAGAGCTGGAGCAGGATATTCGGCGAATCGGATTATTTCGGAGTAAAGCCAAGCATATTCAGAATTTATGTCGGATTCTCATCGAACAGTATGACGGAGAGGTTCCTCGCGAATACGCCGAGCTGGTGAAGCTTCCCGGTGTGGGCCGCAAGACGGCCAATGTGGTGGTTTCGAACGCTTTCGGAGTACCAGCGATCGCCGTTGATACGCATGTAGAACGGGTCAGCAAGCGTCTTGGGCTGGCGGGCTGGAACGACTCTGTGCTTGAAGTCGAGAAGAAGCTGATGAAGAGAGTTCCTAAGGAAGAATGGACGATTACCCATCATCGGCTCATCTTTTTCGGAAGATATCATTGCAAGGCGCAAAATCCGCAGTGTGAGGTATGCCCGCTGCTGGATGTATGCCGGGAAGGCAAAAAACGTATGAAAAAGTCACCAGTCAGAAAAGATAGAGAAAAGTGACTTACAAACCTAGTTTAGAAGAGGATGAGACTCCATGAAATGTATTTCCGTATACACCGACAGTTTTGAACGATTCTCGGATATGTTCGAGCAAGTAATTGAGATTGATTTGCAGGAAAACGACGAACGGGAGCTCGAAGGCATTACCGTCAGCGACTCCGGCGAGGTGCCGAGCCATTATTTGGAGCGCATGGCTGTGAAACCCGAAGTGGTTGTGATGAAGGATAAGGAGAAGGGGATTACGATTCTCCAGCATGGCAAAGTATTTGAAATATTAATTCCATCTGAGGCCGATTTGCTTGAAGCGCCTTCGATGTAATTGCCGCGACTATCGTCACGCGCATCAGCAAGATTGCCGCCAACAGCGAGGGGAAACCTCGCGGGCGGTTTTTTTGTCCTTGCTACAGAAATAATACGAGGTATGATAGGGAGAAGCAGGAGAATATATAGAACGTGCTTGGGAGAGGATGAAATCTTTATTTTTTAATCAAAAACGGAGATAATCGCAACCTGGCACCGAAGAATGTGCTCTGTGCCATGTTTTTCTTTAAATAAGCGGGAAGTTCTTTAATTTTTACTTGAAAATCACTAATTATGAGACTTCCCTGTCAGATGCCACTCATGTAAAATGAATGTATTTCCTAAGACATGGAAGCCACCTTAAATAAGGAGAGTACATATTTATGGAAACGTTGACAATTGGTCGAGACCAGCGGCTTCATGACCGTCTTGACCAGTTTTTGGATTTATACGCGTCAGAGAATGATGTGAAATCGTACCGGGACATTCAGGATTTAAAGAAGAAGCTGGAAGCTTATGAATTAACGGTATCGTTCTGCGGTCATTTCTCGGCGGGGAAGTCTAGCTTGATCAATAGGTTGTGCGGCAAGCAGGTGCTGCCATCCGGCCCTATCCCGACGACGGCTAACGTTGCTGCTATACGCCATGGTGAGCCGCGAGCTGTTCTTACCCGAGCGGAACAAGAGGAATCGCCTGATGGAGCTATATTAGAGCCGGAAGCTTTGCGGGCTGAGCAAATTGAGCTTGATCTCGACCAATTGGACGATTATTGCCGCGATGGAAATACATATTCGATGATCTCTCTTTGGGACGATGTTCCTATATTGGGCCGACATGGCGTGCTGCTTGATACGCCTGGCGTTGACTCCAATGATGCTGGCCATGCGCTGGCCACCAATTCAGCGCTGCATCTGGCCGACGTCGTCTTCTATGTCATGGATTACAATCATGTATTGTCGGAAAGCAATCTATCGTTTGCCAAACGGTTGGCTGATTGGGGCAAGCCCCTTTATCTTGTCGTGAATCAAATCGATAAGCACCGGAGCAATGAGCTTTCGTTCGAGAAGTACCGCAGTGCCGTCGAGGATGCTTTTGAGTTGTGGGGCATCGTGCCGGCAGGCGTGTTCTATATTTCCTTGAAGGAGCTGTCCCATCCGTTAAACATGTTAACCGAGCTTGAAGAGACGATTGCCTCTCTTTTTGATATTCGGCAAAGCTTGCTGGAGTTCAGTGTCGGCTGCTCGCTTTTTCACGGGGCTGAGCAATATATGAAGCGGCTCGATGAGGCCGATGAGGAAGAGCTAGAGAAGCTGCTTGAGAAGATCGGCGGCGAGGAGGCACTCCAAAGCTTGCAGAATGAATTGTCCTCGTTGGAGCAGGAGCTGCTAGAGAAGGAGGACACGATTGATCGATTGCGCGCTGGCTTTGTGAAGGAGTTGGATGGTCTCCTTGCTAATGCGCATGTGATGACGCCTCCGCTTCGGGACGCTGCCGCATCGTATTTGGAAAGCCGGAAGCCGGGCTTCAAAACTGGGCTTCTGTTTCATGGAGCTAAAACCGAGCGCGAGAAGGAGCGCAGAAGGGATGAGTTTCTAGGGAAGCTGAAGGAGCAAACGCTGGCTCAGGTTGACTGGCATGTACGCGATTTGCTGCGTCGTCTTGGGCAGGGCGAGGCGCTTTGGGGCGAAGAATGGGAGAGCCGGCTGGAGGCCGAGCTTCCGCAGGCGGAGGAGGAGTGGATTGCCGGGCCTGCGCGCGAAGGCGCGCTGCTCTCCGGCGAGTATACGCTGCGCTACGCCGCCGATGTGGCGGCCGGAATTACCGGCCGCTACCGCCGCGCAGCCCTCGCCTTGGCGGAAGGGCTGCTTGCGGAGCTGTCGCCGCGTCAAACGGCGGCGCGGCAAGAGCTGGCCGCGCAGCGCGAGGCGC
>NZ_LT732548.1:2631018-2748255 GCF_900155685.1 Paenibacillus bouchesdurhonensis
GGCTGAGCGAGGCGGCGGCGGTGCTGAGCGCCGCCGCCGAGGCGCTGGCCCCGTACCCCGCCTTCGGGTCGGGGGTACGGGAGCTGCGCGTCCGCGCGGCGGCACTTCGCGGCGGACGCTTCACAGTCGCGCTGTTCGGAGCCTTCAGCGCGGGCAAATCCTCCTTCGCGAACGCCCTGCTGGGCGCTCAGGTTCTGCCGGTATCGCCGCATCCGACGACCGCGGCGATCAATCGCATTATCGCGCCGGAAGGGGACATGAAGCATGGCCAGGCGGCCATTACCTTCAAGACCCCCGAAGCGATGCGCGAGGATTTGGCTTACTCCTTTGAGGCGCTGCAGCTTGGAGCTTGGAAGGAAGGCAACTGGCTGTCTGAAGTAAGGAGATTGAAGGCGCCAGATGTCCCTCCTTCCGGGCGAGCCCATTTCAGCTTCCTGAAAGCGGCTGCCCTAGGCTGGGAGCAAAATGCTTCGCGGCTTGGAAGCCGGGAAGTGACCGGATTGGAGCAATTCGCAGAATATGTGGCCGAAGAGAGCCGTGCTTGCTTCGTAGCGGGTATCGATTTGTATTATTCTTGTCCGCTCACAGAGCAGGGAATTGTGATCGTGGATACTCCAGGGGCGGATTCTATTCATGCCCGGCATACTGGAGTCACCTTTGAATATATGAAAAACAGTGATGCACTGCTGTATGTTACCTATTACAACCATGCCTTCTCCCGAGCAGATCGCCAGTTCCTGAGCCATTTGGGCCGGGTGAAGGGCAACTTTGCGCTCGACAAAATGTTCTTTATCGTCAACGCTGCCGACTTGGCGGCGACGCCGGGCGAGCTGTCCAGCGTAGTCGAGCATGTGGAAGATGGTCTGCGTGCGGCCGGAATTGAGTCGCCGCAAATTTATCCGGTATCGAGCATCATTGCATTGGAATCCAAGCAAAGCGGAGAGGCCGCCAAGCTCGAAACTTCGGGATTCTCCCGGTTCGAGGCTCGTTTCTTCCGCTTTATCGGCGAAGATTTAGCGGGGGTAGCTATTAATGGGGCACGCCATGAGCTGGAGCAGTTCATTGCGCGGGCAGAGCAGTGGAGCAATACGCTGGCCAAAAGCGAGGAAGAACGCGAACAGCTTAAAGCTCAATTGACCTTGGATCGCCAGCGCTTTATTGCGAAGCTTGGAGAGCTGACGGGTAGCAATAAAGCGGCGGAGATCGCTCAGGAAACCGAAGAATTGTTATTTCATGTTCGCAGACGTCTGCAATTTCTAGCGGGTGATTTGTATCATGAATATTTCCATCCTTCGCTCCTACAGGATGACGGTGGGGATATGAAGCGGAAATTTGCCGCTTCTTTAAAGGGATGGATGGCTCAACTCAGCATAGAGCTTGAGCGCGAGGTTCAAGCGACTTCTCTGCGTCTTGAGAAGAAATGCGAGTCGCTGCTTTCGAAGGAAGCCCATGCTTGGCTTGTGGTGCTGAAGGAAGAAATCGAGTCGCTGCCTGGATTGTCGATTTATGGAACCTCTGCCTGGCTGACTCCGAGCATCCAAGAAGGAGGCTTGGGGGATGGCCTTAAGGCTGCCTCATATTGGAGCTATTTTAGAAATCCAAAGACATTTTTTGAAGGAGGGGGTAAGCAGAGATTGCGTGACGCGCTGGAGGAACCGCTAAGCGCAAGCATCAAAGAAGCGGTTCAGCGTTGCGGAGACGATTTAATCCAATTTTATGCGGAAGAGACCTCGTCAAGATTTGCAGCGATTGCTGCTTCGTTTGAGGCGCAGTGGAATGAATGGGAGAACAGCGTATCCAGTATGCCTGACGCGGCGAATCCAGATGAGTCGTGGAAGGCTGTTCCGCAGCGCCTTCAAACTCTGTATCAGGAATTGCTTTAAAGAACACAAGAACACAAGAACACAAAAACAACATAACTGAAGAGTAACGCAGACGTCGCGAAGAGGGGCAAATAATTTTAATATTGCAAGCCATCGATGACAGGCGTTACTGGGAGGAAATGACATGGAAGTACTAAGGCAATTAAGAGGTTATTATCGGGAACGGCGAACTTATTTAATATTGTCGATCCTGTGCTTGGCTGCAGCGACTGGATTTGGACTCGTATATCCTTTGCTGCTTCGAAATTTGATTGATGATGTGATTAGTCCCGGCAATTACGAAGGGGTATTATGGATTGCTTTGACGGCCTTAGGTGTCGTCATCATCAAAGCATTCTTGCAGTTTTTACACGGATTTTTCGGCGGAAGGCTTGGCAACTATCTCGCTTATCGACTTCGGAATGCCTGTTATGAGAAGCTGCAATTTCTATCGTTCCGCTATTATGATAGAGCGAAGACTGGGGATTTGATGTCCCGGCTAACGGGAGATCTGGAGGCAATTCGGAACTTCGTCGGCTTTGGATTTGCACAATTGCTCAATCTGGTGCTGATGGTTGTGTTTGGATCGATTATGATGATGTCGATTCACTGGCAGTTAACCCTGATCACGATGATCACGATTCCGTTTCTAGCTGGGGTTGCCTTGAAGTTCGAGTCCAAAATTCACCCGGCCTTCCAGGAAATGCGTCTTGCTCTGAGTTCGCTGACGACGGCGGTTCAGGAGAATGTAACTGGGGTGCGTACTGTCAAATCATTTGCCCGCGAGCCCTACGAGATGGAGAAGTTCTCTCATCGCAATGAGCGCTATAAGGATAATCAGATTTTTGCCTCAATGCTGTGGAGTAAATTTTTCCCTGTCATGGAGCTGCTTGCGTCGATTAGTGTAGCTGTTCTGCTGGCTGTTGGAGGAACTCTTGTCGTTAAGGAGCAGTTGACGCTTGGAGATTTGGTCGCCTTCTTCAGCTTAATTTGGTTCATTATCGGCCCGATGTGGGGGCTAGGCTTCCATATTAACAACTATACGCAATCCAAGGCCTCGGGGGAACGGGTGCTGGAAATCCTGAATCAGAACGTAGATGTGAAGGATGAAGACAGTGCGGTCGATCTGGATTTGGAGAATGTGCAGGGCAAGGTGGAATTCGATCATGTCACCTTTGCTTACGGCAACAAAATGCCTGCGTTAACGGATATCCATTTTACAGCGGAGCCGGGGGCGGTCATCGGCTTTCTTGGCGGCACCGGATCAGGCAAGTCGACGATTATTCAGCTGCTCATGCGCGCCTATAATGTGAATGAGGGAAGCATTCGACTCGACGGAAGAGATATTAATGATATACGCATCCAAAGTTTGCGCAGCGGGATTGCAACTGTATTTCAGGAGACCTTCCTGTTCTCTTCCAGCATTCGGAACAATATCGCTTACGGCATTACACAAGTATCCATGGAGGAAATCATTCATGCGGCCAAGCTCGCGAAGGCCCATGATTTCATAATGGAATTGCCCGATGGATACGATACCGTCGTCGGCGAACGAGGGATGGGGCTGTCCGGGGGCCAGAAGCAGCGGATCGCCATTGCGCGCGCTTTGCTTATAAATCCTAAGATTCTCATTCTTGACGATGCAACAAGTGCGGTTGATATGGAAACCGAGCATGAAATTCAATCGGGCTTCCAAGAAGTAATGCAGGGCCGAACCACCTTCATTATTGCCCACCGAATCTCATCGCTTCGTCATGCGGATGAAATTCTGGTGTTGGATGAAGGGCGAATTGTACAGCGTGGCAAGCATGAAGAACTGATTCATGTCCCTGGACCGTATCAAGAAGTATACCGAATTCAATATGCTGACCATCTGTCCCGGGCTAACGAGAGCAATGAAGGGAAGGTGTTGTAGCATGCATACTGAAACTCATAGCAATCAGGCGTTCAAGGGAAAGAAGCAGAAGACGCGGATTGAGGAGCGCTTCGTATATCAGGATGATGAGCTGATCGACAAGGCGTTTGACTGGAAGCAGTTCCGCCGCTTGTTCTCTTACATGAAGCCTTATGCGAAGCAGATGCTGCCGCTTGTGCTGCTAATGACCGTCCTAGGGACGATTACGAAGCTGACCGTTCCTTTTTTGACGAGTGTCGCCATTGACAAAGCGATAGCTCCCGCGATTGGCAACCCCAGCTTAAGGCTGCTTTACATTTTAACGGGGATTATCGTCGCGCTTTACATCGTGCAGTGGATATCCAGTCGACTTCGCATCAAGTATACGAACATTATCGGACAGAGAGTGATCTATGACCTTCGTTCCGACCTGTTCAAGCATATCCAGAAGCTGTCGTTTAATTTCTTTGATAAGCGACCGGCGGGTTCGGTGCTCGTACGCGTCACGAACGACGTCAACTCGCTGCAGGATTTGTTCACGAACGGCGTCGTCAACTTGATGATCGACTGTGTACAATTAGCAGGGATCGTTGTCATTCTGCTGCTGATTAACTGGCAGCTGGGCCTTGCCGTCATGATTACCGTTCCGATTATGTTCTTCGTGTCGACAAAGCTAAGGCAGAAGATCCGAATCGCATGGCAGGAAGTGCGGATGCGAAATTCCCGGATCAATTCTCACTTGAATGAATCGATTCAAGGAATCCGCGTAACCCAGGCGTATACGCAGGAGCATGAGAACATGCGCTTTTTCGATATGATGAATATGGACAGCAAGAAGTCTTGGGATAAAGCCTCGGCGATGAACCAGATGTTTGGACCAATTATCGAAATCACCGGCGGATTAGGAACTTTTATTTTGTTCATGCTCGGTGCCTACATGATTCAAACCGGCGAGCTGACGATCGGGCTGCTTGTAGCGTTCAGCAACTACGTCGGGAATTTCTGGGATCCGATCAACCGACTTGGAATGATGTATAACCAACTGCTTGTCGCCATGGCTTCATCGGAGCGTATCTTTGAATTTATCGATGAGGAGCCGAGTATTGCCGATAAGGCGGGGGCGAAGCCGCTTCCGCCGATTGAAGGGAATATTGAGTTCAAAAATGTCATATTTGAATATGAGAAGAACCGGCCGGCTCTGAAGGGAATTTCCTTGGACGTTCAAGCAGGGCAATCAATCGCCCTTGTGGGCCACACCGGATCAGGGAAAAGCACGATCATTAATCTGTTAAGCAGGTTCTATGATACGACCGAGGGCTCCGTTCATATCGACGGCCATGATATCCGGGATGTTACGGTTCGCAGCCTGCGAAGCCAGATCGGCATCGTTCTTCAGGACACGTTCATTTTCTCGGGAAGCATCCGCGACAATATTCGTTTTGGCCGGCTAGATGCCACGGATGAGGAGGTCGAAGCAGCGGCTAAAGCGGTGGATGCGCATGACTTCATCATGAAGCTCCCGGGCGGCTATGATACCGAGGTGGAGGAGCGCGGAAACGCCTTGTCGATGGGACAGCGTCAGCTGTTGTCCTTCGCGCGGGCGCTGCTGGCCAACCCTCGTATCCTGATTCTTGACGAAGCGACGGCGAGTATTGATACGGAAACCGAACTTAAAATCCAAGAGGCGCTGAAGGTGCTGTTGAAGGGAAGAACGTCATTTATTGTTGCCCACCGTTTGTCCACGATCCGAAATGCTGATAATATCGTCGTGCTGGATCATGGAGAGATTAAGGAGCAAGGTTCCCATGAACAATTAATGGCGAAAAAGGGAATTTATAGCGGACTTGTCGAAGCCCAGTTTCGTTTTTTGTAATTTTCTGAAGATTTTAATCACATTTTAATGTCGAACTCTTGCTTTATTTCTCATAAAACCTGAAAATAGATGGAGATGAATTAACTCAACATTCAAGGGGGATATCTGTAGTCATGTGGGGTGCTCCTCTATCAGAGCATGCCAAGAGCATTATGCTGCTTGGCAGTGGGGAATTAGGTAAGGAAGTTGTCATTGAAGCTCAGCGGCTCGGCGTCAGGTGCATTGCCGTGGATCGCTATGAGCACGCGCCCGCAATGGGAGTCGCACATGAATCCTATGTTATCGATATGCTGGATGGTGAGGCGCTTCGCGCGTTGATTGCCAGCGTCTCACCAGATCTTATTATTCCAGAGGTCGAAGCAATTGCGACAGATGTTCTTGTTGAACTGGAGCGAGAGGGCTATAAAGTTATCCCGACGGCAGGAGCTACCAGGCTCACGATGGATCGGGAGGGCATTCGCCGGCTTGCTGCGGAAGAGCTTGGCCTGCCGACGGCTAGTTATCGGTTTGCCAACAGCTTGGAAGAGCTGGAATCGGCCGTAGCCGAAATCGGCTACCCTTGTGTAATTAAGCCGTTAATGAGCTCATCTGGCAAGGGACAAAGCGTATGCCGGAAACCAGCCGATGTATCGCATTGCTGGCAGGCTGCTCTGGAGGGGGCTCGCGCCAAGCAAATGCGGGTCATTGTTGAATCTTTTATCCCTTTTACAAGCGAGATTACGTTGTTGACTGTTCGATCTGCCTCAGGGACGCTCTTTTGCCCGCCGATCGGCCATGTCCAGCAGGATGGTGATTATGTCGAATCATGGCAGCCTCATGTCATGAGCCCAGCCCAGCTTTCGGAAGTGGAGATGATCGCCCGGAAAGTAACGGACGCGCTCGGGGGCTACGGTGTGTTCGGCGTTGAATTGTTCCTGACGGAGGAGGGGGTCGTGTTTAGCGAGGTATCCCCCAGGCCGCATGATACGGGCATGGTCACGATGATGACCCAGGATTTATCGGAGTTCGCCTTGCATGTAAGGGCGATTCTGGGATTCCCGATACCATCCATTGAACTGGTTACACCAGGTGCTTCTGCAACACTCAAGAGTGATCAGGAAGGGGAAGCCTTCATTATCACAGGCATGGAGGAAGCTTTGAGCGTGCCAAGAACGCAAATTCGCGTGTTCGGCAAACCGCTTAGCAAGCAGGGAAGACGGATGGCTGTTGCTCTAAGTGGAGCAGAGGATGTTGAAACAGCTCGCAGCCGCGCGAAACAAGCGGCTAGCTCATTAAAGGTGGTAAAGATCAATGAGTAGTATGGTGTTGGCACCGGCTTTAGTCATTCGCAGAAGTTGTTCCGGAGATGTCGAGCAGATGCTGCCCTTAATGCGCCAGCTTAAATATCCAACGACACCAAGCGTGCTGCATGAGCGGCTTTGCCTGCTGGAGGAGCATCCGTTATTGTGTAGTTATGTCGCTGAATTGGATGGCAAACTTATAGGTACAACCTTTTTGAAGCAGCATCAGACGCATGACATGAGCCATCCGGTAACGCTGATTACAGCGATGGTTGTTGACGAGAAGCACCGCAGTACGGGTGTTGGTCGTCAGCTTGTGGAGGCGGCTGAAGCTTGGGCCCAGGAGCAAGGCAGCAACCAGCTTGTTCTGTCTGCTGGTGGAGAGCGCAATATGCTGGCGAAGTCTTTTTACGAGCATATGGGCTTTATATGCCGGGGATACCGTCTAAGCAAGTCATTAGATTCATAGAGAGAGTAGATATCGAACCTTCGAATATAGCTGAATTTATAAGAACCTCGCCCATGGCGAGGTTCTTTGCTGCATTCTATTTGATTGTCGGAGACATGATTTGCGAAGCTTCCTATACGACGTATGAAGGCTGCTGCTGAAGCTTATTATTTCTTCGATAGCAGCATAGCTCACGATAGGTTTCTAGGCGGCCTCGGAATATGAGCTCAAGGTGAGAGCAGGATTCCAAATCCGCAGGGGTTGTGAGGGCGGCGGACTTATTTACGAGATGTACTCCGCCTTGTAGAAACACGGAGCTGACGAATTGGGAGCAGAAGTAAGAGTTCGCTCCGCCGAGCTCCATGTTGAGGATGATGCCGAGAATACCCAGAAAATTATAGCTGTACAGTTCATCGTTTTCTTCAAACTGACGGACGTAGGTTCGCATACGTTCGTAAGTCTCTTTACTGACGGTGCAGCTATAAATGGCGCAAGTTGCTTTCTCGAATACACCGGAGTGGATGTTCTCCTTCACAAAACCACCGAAGACGGGGATGAGAGGATGCTTCCGGCCAAAGCTGTAAACTTCACGAAGTTCGGAATCAAATGCGATCGAGGCATGATTATATGGCGCTCTTGTGTACAAACCAATCATTTTCGTGACGATGGTCCGCGGATTACTCAGCAGAATAAAAATTTGTGTTTCGTTGTTCATATTTTTTTCAACCGCCATTTAATTTTTAGGTTATGTACTACTATTTATTGATATTACCATGGTATGACAGTTCATGGAATACCAAAACCGTCTAAAGGCGTAAATAATACTAGACTATAGTCTTGGCCACCAGTTTACATTTAGCAGTCGATGTTATAAAATCGGGTGGAAATCTAGGAGGAGTTGATGCTCCATGTATAAATTAATATTAGCAGACGATGAAGCGGATGTGCGGGAAGGGCTCATCGGGCAGATCGATTGGGCTGGTCTAGGGTTTATAGTCATGGATACGGCTGAGAACGGGAAGGAAGCGGCAGAGCTGATTGAGAAGCATGTCCCGGATGTCGTTGTAACAGATATTCAAATGCCGTTTATGAACGGCTTGCAGCTGTCGGAGTGGACGAGGACTCATTATCCGTCTACAAAGATCATTATACTTACCGGCTTTGAGGAGTTTGAATACGCTCAGCAGGCGATCCGCCTGCAAATCGATGAATACATACTTAAACCGTTCTCCGCAGGCGAGTTGGCGGCGGTATTGCAGAAGGTGAAACGGCATATTGACGAGGAATTGGCGGAGAGAGAAAATGTACAGACGTTAACGGAACATTATCGTCAAAGCTTGCCGGTTCTCCAAAGCTTGTTCCTCTCCTCCCTCGTATCCCGGCGTTTGCCGAAGGCTGAAATACGGGAGAAAGGCAGACACTATGAAATGGACTTAGAGGGACAGGGTTATATGGTTTCGGTCGTTAGTGTAGACTCTCTACAACTGTCGGAGCCAAAAGAAGAGGAATCCTCAACTGCCGGTTCTCCCTCTCTGCGGGATATGAAGGATAACCAGCTTCAGCTGTTTGCAGTGCTGAATATCGCGGATGAAATTACGAAACGGGAACAATTCGGCCGTGTCTTCATTCATCATGATGTCGTAGTGCTATTAAGCATATGCTCGGTGCAGGACAAGGAGCATATTACCGCGAGAACACTGGAGATCCTCGAAGAAATCCGCTTTAGCGTGGAACGCTATCTGAAGCTGAGCATTACCTGTGGGGCCGGCTCGGCCGTGATGAACCTGAGCGATTTGGTGATTTCATATGATGAGGCTCAACAGGCGCTGGATTATCGCCTAATTCTCGGTCTTAACAAGGTGATTTGGATTCATGATGTCGAGACAAGGCAGAGCATGCCATTCATTTATGACGATACCCGCGAGAAGGAATTGATTCGCTGCCTTAAGGTAGGAAGCGATGGCGAATTGCATCAATTGCTGGACGAGTTGTTCTCGGTTTTAGTCGACAGTAGGGTTTCGTACGAGGATTTCCAAGTGCACCTGCTAGAAATGCTGACGACGGTCATTCGGGTAGCCAAAGAATTCCGGGTCAACCTGGATCAGTTATTTGGCGATGAAAGAGCACTGCTTGGACATTTCGCTAAAATCACCCATGCTAGTGAAGCGAAATCCTGGTTTATCAGCATATGTGTCAAGCTAAGGAGTTCAATCGCATCGGAACGGCAATCCAGCTACAGCCGGTTAGTGGCTGAGGCCAAGGAATACATCGAGGCCAATTATCATGACAGCGATATTTCGATAAACAGAGTATCCAAGCATCTGCATATTAGTACGGGGTACTTCAGTAATATTTTTAAACGGGAAATGAAAATGACCTTCGTCAATTATTTGCTGGGAATTCGCATGGAAGCGGCGCAGCACTTACTTCGGAACACGGAATTGAAAGCGTTTGAAATCGCTGAGAAGGTAGGCTTTACCGATCCAAATTACTTCAGCTTCTGCTTTCGAAAGAAATTCGGCATTTCTCCGAAGGAATTTCGTAATGGAGCCGAATCGTCATGAAAATATGGAGACATGTCAGTTCATTCTTCAAGCAATTTCATGTGCGAAAAATCCAAACGATTATTTCGTTATCTACTATTTCGATTACAGTGCTCGTAGTCATTCTTGTCAGCTACATGTTATTTGACCGCTTCTCCCAAGCTTCGGAAGAAAATACATATTTGAATTTAAATCAAATCATTGAACAAGTTAACGCGAATTTGGAGCTATATGTAAGCGGTATGGAGGATATATTCGAGGTTGCCGAGGAGAAGGTCAACGCGGGAGGCAAGCTAAGCGACGAGACGCTTGAGGAACAGCTGGGAACGATCCTAAATACGCGTGAAGATCTTGTGTCGATTGCTCTGTTCTCTATGGATGGTCAATTGGTGCGCAACGTGCCTTCTATTCCAATGCGACAAAATACAAAGCTAACGGAGCAGGCCTGGTTTACAATGGCTCAGAAAAATCCCGGGAAACTGCAGTTTACACCGCCCCACATTCAAAATTTATTCAAGTGGGAGTATCGTTGGGTCGTTTCGATGAGCAAAGTTATTCCGTATTATGATGGGGACATGATCAAACAAGGCGTACTCGCGATTGATGTGAACTTCCGAACGATTGATGAGCTTAGCCAGAGAGTGAGCCTTGGCAAGCAGGGTTATGTCTATATTATCGATGCGGCGGGAAACATTGTGTATCATCCGCAGCAGCAGCTGATTTATGCTGGGCTGAAATATGAAAATTTGGAGCCCGTTCTGAATTATAGCTTCGGGAGCTACTTGGATGAGGCGGAAGGAGAGCAGCGAATTATTCTCATTCAGACGGTACAGCCAATTGGGTGGAAAATAGTGGGAGTTGCCTATGTGGAAGAATTTCTGACTACGAAGCAGGATTTGCGGGATTTCATCGTCTGGTTTCTGATAGGTGTTCTCGTTGTCGTTCTGATTGTATCGATATACGTGTCCGCCAGAATATCACAGCCGATCCGCAGGCTGGAGCGTTCCGTTAAAATGGTGGAAAAGGGGAATTTTCGTACTGCGGTAGATGTCGGCGGGGTATATGAAGTAGAGCAGTTGTCCAAACGCTTTAATCTTATGCTGCGGCGCATTCGTGAACTGATGGATCAAATCATTGAGGAGCAGGAAGCCAAGCGAAAAAGCGAGCTGGATGTGCTTCAATCTCAGATTAATCCGCATTTTTTGTACAATACCTTGAACTCGGTTACCCGGCTTGCCGAAATGGGAAGGAACGAAGAGGTTGTAACGACGATTACGTCGTTGTCCCGATTTTTCCGCATTAGCTTGAGCAAAGGCAGTCATATTATTTCGGTTCAGGAAGAACTGGAGCACGTCAGGAACTATTTGATTATTCAGACAATTCGTTTTAAAAATAAATTTCGCTATGAAATCGAATGCGAGGAGCAGGCGCTCGAATGTCTTACTCTCAAGCTTATATTGCAGCCGCTGGTTGAGAATGCGATTCACCATGGAATCGAGCAACTGGCGGAGGAAGGCTTTATTGGGGTCTATATTTCTTTGCAGGATGAGCATTTGCGGCTGAAAATTAAAGACAATGGCGTGGGCATGACTCCGGACAGATTATCGAAAGTAAGGACAGGGGCCGCGCGGAGTGATAGCGGCTCCGGCTCCGGTGTAGGCGTGAGGAACGTTCAGGAGCGGATTGCTTTATATTACGGGGCCCCATATGGATTGCATTTTGAAAGCGAGCTTGAAGAGGGAACTACCGTGACGATTAGGATACCCGTCGTTAGGCCGGAAAACGAGCAAGGGGGGAAGAGAGCTTGAGAATGTTATTGAAATGGAGCGAGTGCCTGCGGATATCCCGCTTGCTTCCCTTGCTCTTGATCCCGGTCGTAATTCTGCTTGCTTCCTGTACTTCCGCTGTAAATCCGCAGCATGAACGAAATGTGCTTGTTGTGGATATGATCGTTAAGTTGGATCGCGGGGATTATTGGAGAACGATTCGCATGGGCGCTGAAGTAGCTGCGAAAGAATATAATGTCCAGTTGAATTATATGGCGCCAAGCAATGAGAATGACTTCAGAGATCAAATTATGCTCATGGAGGAGGCTATCGCAAGACGACCGGACGCAATTATTCTGTCGGCAAGTGATTATGAAGCGCTCGGACAGGTAACGGATCGCTCCTCCTACTATGATATACCCGTTGTTTCCATGGACTCGGAGGTCGCCTCTACCAAGGTAAAAACTTACGTCGGCACCAACAATTATGAAGCAGGTCAGAAGGCAGCAGAGCGTTTAGTGCAGCTCATTGGAGAGAATAGCCAGGTTGGGATTGTAAATTTCGTGAAGGGTGCCAAGAATGCCGATCAGCGGGAGGAAGGATTCCTGGATTATGTGGCTCGCTTTCCGGGCATTGAGGTCGTGGATATTCAATACTGCGGTTCCGATGAGGAGCTTGCTTACCGGTTAACGAAGGAAATGCTGGCAAATTACCCCGGAATAGATGGGTTGGTGTCCTTAAGCGCGGAATCCTCGATTGGTGCGGGACGGGCGGTTAGCGATCTAGGCTATGGCGGCATCGTCAAGATGATCACATTCGATAATCCACCGGAGATGCTGGAGCTGATGCAGGAGGATAAGGTACAGGCGATGGTCGTACAAAATCCGTTCAATAACGGATATTTGGCCGTGGTCGCCGCGGTTCAAGCCGCACGCGGGGAGAAACTGGAGGATCGGATACCGACAGATACGAAGCTGATCGACTTGGATAATATGCTGTGGCCAGAGCACCAGAAGCTGCTTTTTCCATTTGTGCAGTAGGATTGTCGCTTGATGGAGAAGAACTGAAGCAGGGGCTGCGGCGGCTGGCGGAGCATTTTGGTGAAATCACAGTGTCGCGTCAAGGGAGATATGTAGACTAAGCAAAAATAATATGGTGCTGGATCGCTGCACTTAGCGGCAGGCCTGGGTTACAGCCTCGTTCCAATTTGGAACGGGGCTTCTTATGTTTTTCATACTTCCTCAGAATTTTAATAGAACATCTCAGAATTTTTGATTCGCTTTAACGGAGAAACCCGTCATAATGTAAGCGTAACTACAACATAAAGAAGATAAAAATGATTTCAGGAGGTCAAAACGATGAAAAAAATTGCTTCTGCAATGCTGGCTGCCGCACTTCTTGGTACTGCGGTAGTTGGATGCTCCAACGGCGGTAATAAGGAGGGCTCTGGCGGGGGCGCGACTCCTAATGTAGGCGTGGCTATATACAAGTTCGATGATACCTTCATGACTGGCGTCCGCAATTCGATCAGGCAGAACGCGGATGGGCTCGCAAAGGTAGAGATTGTCGACAGTCAAAACTCCCAGCCTACTCAGAATGACAAGGTCGACTTATTCCTAACGAAGAAAACAAACGCACTGATTATTAATCCGGTTGATCGTACAGCGGCTGGCGTCATTATCGATAAAGCAAAGGCCAAGGATACGCCGGTCGTATTCTTGAACCGGGAACCGCTGCCTGAAGATATGAAGAAATGGGATAAGGTGTATTACGTTGGGGCGAGAGCAGAAGAATCTGGAACATTATCCGGCCAAATCATTGCAGATTACTGGAAAGCCAACCCGGAGGCCGACAAGAATGGTGACGGTGTGTTGCAATACGTCATGCTGAAGGGCGAGCCAGGCCACCAAGACGCCGAGCTGCGTACCCAGTACTCCATCCAAGCTATTGAGGATGCTGGAATTAAAGTAGAGAAAGTAAATGAGGATACGGCCATGTGGGATCGGGTAAAAGGTCAGGAAAAAATGGCGGCATTCCTTGCAGCTAACGGCGATAAGATCGAAGCTGTTCTTGCAAATAACGATGACATGGCCTTAGGTGCTATCGAATCGCTTAAAGCGGCTGGCTATTTCACAGGCGACAAATATATTCCGGTTGTGGGCGTCGATGCGACAGCCCCTGCACTGCAAGCCCTTGAGCAAGGCACGATGCTTGGAACAGTGCTAAACGACGCACAGAACCAAGGTAAAGCTGCGGTTACGCTTGCTTCCTTGCTTGCCCAAGGAGCGGAAATTAATAGCGACAGCGTTGGCTTCGAAATTTCCGATAATCAGTTTGTTTGGATTCCTTATCAGAAAGTAACGAAGGAAAACGCAGCCGAGTTCAAATAAGTCAACGGACAGCAGGGTTCTCAGCAAGAGACAGAAATGGGAGGTTCGGGACTTTCGGGAACGAGCCTCCTTTTTTCATAAGATAGGAACAATTAGAGCAACGCTTGCTGTGCCTCTCATACAAGAAATAAATCAGGAGGCGTAAATAATGTCTGAACAATCATATATGCTTGAAATGAAAAAGATTACGAAAGAGTTCCCCGGCGTCAAGGCGCTGGATGAGGTTACTCTACAGGTAAGGCCAGGTACCGTCCATGCCCTAATGGGGGAGAATGGGGCGGGCAAATCAACGCTAATGAAGTGCCTGTTCGGCATTTATCGGCCGGACGGCGGAGAAATATTTATTAACGGCAAGAAAGCGGATATTAACAATTCTAGCAATGCGCTGGCTCTCGGCGTGTCGATGATTCATCAGGAGCTGCATCCCGTTCCTTACCGTAATGTGATGGAAAACATATGGCTCGGAAGGTTCCCGGTGCGAGGCTTCGGCCCCTTTAAGATGGTCGATCACCGTAAAATGTATCGGGATACGGAGGAGCTGTTTAAAGAGCTCGATATAGATATTGAACCCGAGATCCTTGTCGGTAAATTATCGGTTTCAAAAATTCAATCGATCGAAATTGCGAAGGCAGTTTCTTTCAATTCGCAAATTATCGTTATGGATGAGCCAACCTCCTCGTTAACGAGTGTGGAGGTGGAGCAGTTGTTCCGAATTATTAATGATTTGAAGAAGCGCGGCGTCGCGATTATATATATATCGCACAAGATGGAAGAAATCTTGAGAATATCCGATGATGTGACGATTATGCGTGACGGGCAAAAAATCGGGACGTGGCCCGCGGCTGAAATGACGACGGATCTCATTATTTCGAAGATGGTTGGACGGGATTTAACTCAGCGTTTTCCCGATCGGCATAATACGCCGAATGGAGTCATCATGAAAGTGGATCAATTGACTTCTCCGGAGCCGAAATCATTCAAGAACATTTCATTTGAGCTGCGCAAAGGCGAAATTCTCGGTATAGGCGGCCTCGTGGGTGCACAGCGCACGGAATTGGTGGAGGCTTTGTTCGGTCTGCGCAAAATCCAGTCCGGCACGATCGAGATTAACGGAAAAGTAGCGAAAATCCGCAGCTCCAGCGATGCGAAGAAGCTAGGATTTGCTCTGCTTACGGAGGAGCGGCGCACGACAGGCATTTTCTCGGTGCTATCGGTGCACGAGAACGGGGCTATAGCCAATATGAAGCGTTATGTTAAGCCCTATGGATTGCTCGATGAGAAGAAGAAGAAGCTCGAAGTCAACTCGATGGTCGAGAAATTGCGAACGAAGACACCGACACATAAGACCCTGATTATGAACTTGTCGGGCGGCAATCAGCAGAAGGTGCTGCTGGCAAGATGGCTGCTGACCGAACCGGAAATCCTGCTGCTCGATGAGCCGACGCGCGGCATTGATGTAGGCGCTAAATTTGAAATCTACTCTATTATTGCCGAACTGGCGGAGCAAGGGAAAAGCATCATCATGATTTCATCCGAAATGCCTGAGCTGCTGGGCATGTCTGACCGAATCATGGTTATGTCCGAAGGCCGGCTTACCGGTATTCTGGATGGGGATCAAGCTTCGGAGAGAGAAATTATGACTTTGGCAGCCCAGCATTGAGGCTTATAAAGAAGGAGAGACGATCATGAATGTTAAGAAAATGCAAGGATTCGTATCCGAGTACGCGATCTATATTGTGCTTGCCGTGCTAATTATCGGAATTACCGTATACGATCCTAACTTTATCGGAATTAGCTCATTGCGGGATATTTTGATTCAATCATCCACGCGGGTAATTATCGCCCTTGGGGTGGCATTTATTCTGATCACTGGGGGCACGGATTTGTCCGCCGGACGGATGGTGGGCTTGACGGCGGTCATCTCGGCATCCATGCTGCAACTGCAGGACTATCCACGGCGATTTTTTCCGAATCTGCCCGAGCTGCCGCTAATCGTTCCGATTTTGCTTGCAATCGCCGTAGGCGTCGTGTTCGGATTAATTAACGGTATCATTGTATCGAAGTTTAAAGTACCGCCGTTTATTGCGACATTAGGCTCCATGGTTGCTATTTATGGCATCAACTCATTGTATTTCGACACAGCGCCGAACCATTCGCAACCGATCGGCGGGCTACGTGAGGATTTTACGATGCTGGGCTCGGGGAGCATCGGCACGGGACAATTTTCCATACCCAACATCGTGATTATCGCCATTTTCGTCTGTCTGATTGTTTGGGTCATGTTCAACAAGACAAGACTCGGCAAAAATATGTATGCGATCGGCGGCAATGAGCAGGCTGCGAAAGTATCGGGGATTAATGTCTCCAGAAACCTGATCATTATTTATTCGATCGCCGGTGCTTTATATGGCTTGGCTGGTGTGCTTGAAGCGGCGCGTACAGGCGGGGCTACGAACAACTACGGCAACATGTATGAGCTTGATGCGATTGCTGCTTGTGTTGTCGGCGGCGTATCGACAACGGGCGGGATCGGCAAGGTTCAAGGCGTGATGGCTGGGGTACTTATTTTTACAGTAATCAACTACGGGTTGACGTTTATCGGTGTTGGGCCGTACTGGCAGCAAATTATTAAAGGGGCGATTATTGTCGCAGCAGTAGCCTTTGATATGCGGAAATACGCGGCTAAGAAGTAATCTTTCCCATAAATTACTCATGCAGTACTCCCGGAGTCATGTTAGAATATGACATGATACTCCAAAGAATGTAAGGAGTCTGAAGGAGGGAATACAGCATGAATAAACTGAAGGCGGCAGCAATTCTGTCAGGCGTGATGTTATTTGGCTTGATGGCTTCGCTAACAGTGGCTCCGGGGCTAGCAGGCGTTGGGAACGGAACAGTCTTTGCGGCTTCGACAAAAACATCTCAGGCATCCGCCAAGCAGATGGCTGCCGTATATGCGCAAATCCAAGCCGAGAATGCGGCCAAGGTAGTCGCTTTGGTCAATGTGGAACGGAAGAATGCGGGACTGAAGCCGCTCATCGTGCATACGAACTTATCCAAAATGGCTAAAGACAAAGCCATCGATATGTACAAAAATAATTATTTTAGCCATACCTCGCCTAACTATGGATCGCCATTCGATATGATGGATGCCTACAATATTACTTATCGATATGCAGGCGAGAATATTGCTAAAGGACAGAAGACCCCTTCTGAGGTCGTAACCGCTTGGATGAACAGCCCAGGGCATAAAGCAAATATGTTGAATTCCAAGTATACTTTAATAGGCGTTGGTTATTTCAACGGCCACTGGGTTCAGGAATTTATCGGAAAATAATATGATATGACAAAGATTTACCCGGTAATTAAGTTTGCCGGGTAAATTTTTTTGACTAGGCTTTATTCGTACTTTTCTCTAACACAAAAGAGCCGCTTTGTCATCCAGTGCGGATGCAAAACAGCTCTTAATCAAGCTTAAAAATGGGTTATGCAGGGGTCGAACCTGCGACCTGCCGATTAAGAGTCGGCTGCTCTACCAGCTAAGCTAATAACCCTTATAATTACCTGCACAAAGTATTATACTCCTCTCATTTTTGAAAATCCAGTTTTTTTATTTGGGTTTTTATGGATACTATTTAAAGGCAAGGACAAGACGGATTTGCTTATTATTAGAAGAAGTTTTATGTTAGTTATTAGCTGGAAAGGTTATTAAGGAACGAATGAATCGGAAATAATGGCACAGGAGGACGAGGGACAAGATGAATTCCACTTCACGAGTATGGCGGACGACGGGGGTATTATCGTTGTTGTCCACCTTATTGCTTATTGCCGGATTTCTGTACGCCGTGAGAGATGTGATATTGCCTGGAGCAGTTGGAAGTGGGGCTGAAGTGCACCAAGGAACGGCTGGAAATCCTGAAGAAGAGTCTAACGTACCGCCACAGAAGGCCGAAGTGCTGAATGTGACGGCGATCGGTGACTCTCTTGCCAAAGGGACGGGTGATGACAGCGGGAAAGGGTTTGCCAGGCGTTTCGTGGAGCTGATCAAAGAGCAAGGGATGGATTCCAAACTGGTGAATAACCTTGGCATCAACGGCTTGACGACGGAAGGTCTCATGGCTCTCCTGGATGAAAAGGGAGTTCAATATTCATTGAGTCAGGCCCATATTATCATCCTGTCCATCGGTGGAAACGATCTGTTTGATGGAGGGGAGAATTTGCAAACCGCAGGGAAGCTTCCTACGGAATTAGACCTGGAGCAATCCGTGTCACAAGCCTCCATGCGGCTAGGGGCAATTGCCGATAAGATTCGGGAGACGAATCCCGAGGCGCAGCTTGTCTACATCAGCTTATATAACCCGTTTTCCGATTTGCCCGGGATGCGGGAAATTGGCGATGAAGCCGTATCGCGCTGGAATCATATCGTAACAAATATATTGCGTGAACGGGAAAGAACGCTCGTCGTGCCGACCTTTGATTTATTTACATACAATTCACAGAAATATTTAGCAAGCGACCATTTTCACCCGAATGGGGCAGGATATCAGATTATTGCTGAACGGATGATGCAGGGGATTTATTGATGCTGAATCCATCATGTGAAGGCAGAAGGAGTGGGATATATGACCGCGGCGGACAAGGCTGTGAAGGAACAAGTTCAAAAGGAGCGGCATAAAACGGAAGAACGAACGGCGCTTGGAAGCCGTGAAGGGACGGAAAAGCGCAACGAAAAACAGCGGAAGACGGTGCTAAGCGTACAGCATCTACGGAAGAAGATCGGCCGCAAGTGGATTGTGAAGGATGTTACTTTTGAGGTGCAGGAAGGCGAGGTTTTTGGCTTTCTAGGGCCAAATGGAGCCGGGAAGACAACAACGATCCGGATGCTGGTTGATTTGATTCGACCGACCAAGGGCAAGGTGACGATTTGCGGATACGATGTGAGAAGACAGCCGGAGCAAGCGCTTGCCTACGTAGGTTCGATTGTAGAGAACCCTGAGGTGTACCCTTATTTGACGGGATGGGAAAATCTGCAGCATTTTGGCCGGATGCTGCCTGGCGTGGATGAGCAGCGAATCAGCGAGGTAGTGGATGTCGTTGGTCTTGACCAGCGTATTCATGATAAGGTTAAGACATATTCACTTGGCATGCGCCAGCGCCTTGGCATTGCTCAAGCCTTGCTCGGACGACCCAAGCTGTTGATCCTGGATGAGCCAACGAATGGGCTCGACCCGAAGGGGATCAAGGAATTGCGCCTGTTTATTCGGCGGCTGGCCGAAGAGGGCTTAGCCGTATTTGTGTCCAGTCATTTGCTTAGCGAAATTCAATTGCTGTGCGATCGCGTAGCAATTATTAGCCGAGGCCGCGTGCTTGCAGTAGGAGCCGTCGAAGAGCTGATCTCTGAAAATTCCAATTACATCGTATGGGAGCTTTCCCCTCGAGACCGCGGCCTAAAGCTTCTTGAAGAAGCCGGAATTACGATGATTCCTGAAGTGGATGCGGTGCTGGATGATACAATCATCGCTGGATTGAGCGAGGAGGCTATTGTTACGCAAATGCTGCCTGACGATGTACAAGCAGTCCTTCCCCGCCTAGTCGCCGAAGGCATCCGAATTCACGCTGTTCAAAGAATCAATCCTACATTAGAACAGCTATTCCTGGAATTGACGGAAGGTGAGAGTATTGAATAGTATGATGGCATTAGTGAAGAATGAAACCATTAAGATGATCAAGAAGAAGCGCTTCTATGTCATCCTGCTGGTGTTGCTCGTACTTGTACCTATATTTTCCTATGCGCAGTTAAGGGCCGCTGAGGAGAAGCGGAGTAAATTCGGCACCGATTGGCGCCGGGAGGTACAGCAGGCGATAACCGATAATCAAAACTCGCTCGGGAGCGACCGTGTGCCGGAGGAGTGGAAGAAATACCGCCAAATCTATATTCAGCAGATGAAATATTATCTGGAGCATGATGTGAACCCTCGACAGCCGGGGGCCGTTGCGTTCACGAAGGAGTTCCTGGATAATGCGGCGACTTTATTTATTCCGCTGCTGATCATGGGGGTTGGGTCGGATATTGTTTCTTCCGAAAGAACGAGCGGGACGATTAAAATGCTGCTGACACGGCCCATCAGACGCTGGAAAGTGCTGCTTAGCAAGCTGATTACGCTGCTGATGTTCGTATCGCTCATCATTGTCTCCACGTTTGTCGTCTGTTATTTGGTGTCCGGATTGTTTTTTGGCTATAAAGGATTCAATCTGCCAGTGTTCACCGGATTTAAGCTTCAAGGCGCAGATGTCGATATATCAGGAGTACACGCTGTACCTCAGTGGAAGTATATATTGATGCAAATGGGGCTCATCTGGTTTGTTAGCTCGGTCGTTGCTATGCTGGCATTTATGGTGTCTGTGCTCGTACGCAGCACGGCAGCCAGTATCGTCATTATGATGGCAGCGTTAATAGCCGGTAATATTCTAACGAATTTGGCCTCAGCGTGGACGAGTGCGAAATATTTGTTCATGGTCAATTTAGGATTGACGCAATATCTGGCGGGAACGCCTGCCCCGATTGAGGGAATGACGCTTGGCTTCTCGCTGGCGGTACTTGCCGTTTGGGGGCTTGGTTCACTCCTTGTTTCATTCCTTGTCTTTACGAAACAGGACATATTGAATTAAAATGTACAAGGAAACCAAAACATCTGTTTGCATTTGTTAGTAAAATGTCTACATAAAGAAGTATAAAAGGGGGAGCATGAATGGCCGATCAAATCGATTTGTTCGAGGAAACTGCCCTGCCAGCGGCAGGCGGAGCGGACTCAGGATACGACGCGGACGACATTCAAGTGCTCGAAGGGCTTGTCGCGGTACGCAAACGACCAGGTATGTATATCGGCAGTACGAGCTCGTCGGGACTTCATCATTTGGTGTGGGAGATCGTGGATAATGCCGTAGACGAGCACTTAGCGAAGTACTGTTCAAAAATTGATATTTCGCTGAATAGGGACGGTTCAGTCACCATATTCGACAATGGGCGTGGCATTCCAACGAGTATACACAAAACCGGGATACCGACCCCGCAGGTCGTATTCACGATTCTGCATGCCGGGGGCAAATTCGGCGGTTCAGGCTACAAGAAATCGGGCGGCCTGCACGGTGTCGGCGCTTCGGTAACGAATGCGTTATCAGAGTGGCTCGAAGTAGATATTTATCGGGACGGCAAAATTCACCGCCAGCGCTTCGAGTACTGGGTTGATAAAAAGGGGATTGAGCATGTCGGAGAACCGGTGACCGGGCTAGAAATCATCGGCAACACGAACCGAACTGGAACGAAAGTCACGTTCAAGCCGGATATTCGGGTCTTTCCTTCTGGAATCGGACTTAGTTATGATACGCTTGCTGAACGTTTGCAGGAGATTGCGTTCTTGAATTCTGGGCTCAAAGTTACGCTTAAGGACGAACGATCCGATCGTGCGGACGAGTTCTTCTATGAAGGCGGGGCGAGCCAGTTCGTTCAATTTCTGAATGAAGGCAAAGATGTTCTACATGACGTGATCCACTTCTACTCGGAGAAGGATGATGTGGAAGTCGAGGTTGCTTTGCAGTATAACGGCGGTTATACTGAGACGCTTGCCTCGTTCGTCAACTCGATTCCTACCCGTGGAGGAGGAACGCATGAGACAGGGTTTAAGACTGCTTATACGAGGGTGATGAATGATTATGCCCGCAAGAACAGCATCCTGAAGGAGAAGGACAAGAACTTGGAGGGAAATGATCTCCGCGAAGGCATGATGGCGGTAATCAACGTGAAAATGGCGGAAGTGGAGTTCGTTGGCCAGACTAAGGATCAACTGGGCAGCGCTTCGGCCCGAAGCACGGTAGATGCCGTCGTATCGGAGAATATGGCGCTGTTTCTGGAGGAGAATCCGCAGGTTGCACAGCTGCTCATTAAGAAAGCTGTGCAGGCGTCCAAGGCGCGAGAAGCAGCTCGTAAAGCCCGGGATGAAATGCGAACGGGCAAGAAGCGCAGCGAGAGCTCAAATCTCGGCGGCAAGCTAACGCCGGCCCAATCGAAGGATTTTACGCGCAATGAGCTGTTTATCGTAGAAGGTGACTCTGCTGGAGGCTCCGCGAAACAGGGGCGGGACTCGAAAATCCAGGCGATCCTTCCGCTGAAAGGGAAGCCGATGAACCCGGAGAAGGCCAAGCTGGCCGATATTTTGAAGAACGATGAGTATCGATATATTATTTCGGCGATCGGTGCAGGAATAGGTACGGAATTTGCGCTGGAAGACAGCAATTATTCCAAGATCATCATTATGACGGATGCGGATACAGACGGCGCGCATATCCAGGTGCTGCTGCTGACCTTTTTCTATCGCTATATGAAGCCGCTGATCGATGCAGGACGGGTGTATATCGCCCAGCCTCCGTTATATAAAATTACGCGCAAATCTGGCAAGCTGGAGACCGTCAGATATGCATGGACGGATGAACAGCTTCAAAATTATTTGAAGGAATTCGGCAAAAACTTTGAGTTGCAGCGTTATAAAGGACTCGGAGAGATGAACCCGGATCAGCTGTGGGAAACGACGATGAATCCGGAAACGCGCACGCTGCTCCAGGTGCAGATTGAAGATGCTACGAAGGCCGAGCGCCGCGTGTCCACGCTGATGGGCGATAAGGTCGATCCACGGAAGCGCTGGATCGTCGAGAATGTAGATTTCACGGAGTATGAGGAATAGAGGGTGACTTGATTTGAGTTTATTGGAGAACTTTTTGCCGGCCTATCTGGAGGAAGTCGTTGGTGACCGGTTCGGCCGGTATTCCAAATATATCATTCAGGATCGCGCCATTCCGGATGTGCGCGACGGCCTGAAGCCCGTTCAAAGACGGATTTTGTATGCGATGTACGACTCGGGGAATAACCCGGACAAGCCATACCGCAAATCCGCCAAAACCGTCGGTGACGTCATGGGGAACTATCACCCGCATGGCGACTCTTCAATCTACGAGGGAATGGTGCGGATGGCGCAGCCTTGGAAGATGGGGCATGTGCTCATCGACGGTCATGGGAACTGGGGCTCTCAGGATGACGACCCGGCGGCCGCGATGCGTTATACCGAAGCGAGACTGTCGCCGATCGCCATGGAGCTGCTGCGCGACATCGATAAGCGGACGGTGCAATTTAAAGATAACTTCGATAATACGGCGATGGAGCCTGTCGTGCTTCCTTCTCGTTATCCGAATCTGCTCGTAAATGGCGTAAGCGGAATTTCTGCCGGTTTCGCCACCGAAATTCCGCCGCATAATCTGCGCGAGGTGATTGATGCCTGTATCGCGGTAATGGAGAAGCCAAGTATGAGCCTGGAGGATATTCGCGCTTATGTGAAAGGCCCGGATTTCCCGACCAGCGGTATCATTATGGGGGAAGAAGGCATCAACGACGCTTACGAGACAGGGAGAGGCCGCATCTATATTCGCGCCAAGACGGAAATCGAATCGCTGCGCGGCGGAAAGCAGCAGATCGTCATAACGGAGATTCCTTATCAGGTGGTCAAATCCCGTCTAGTTACCGCGATGGAAAATATTCGTCTGGAGAAGAAGGTGGACGGCATTGCCGAAGTACGTGATGAGAGCGGCCGTGAAGGGCTGCGGATTGTCGTCGAGCTGCGGAAGGATGCCGATGCCCAGGGGATATTGGCTTATTTGCTGAAGAAAACCGATTTGCAGGTGACTTATAACTTTAATATGGTAGCGATTGTGAACAAGGCACCACGTCAGCTTGGCCTAAAAGCAATCCTCGAAGCTTATATCGCTCATCAGCGTGAGGTTGTGACCTACCGGACGCAGTATGAGCTGGAGAAAGCGGAGGATCGGGCTCATGTTCTCGAAGGCTTGGTAAAGGCGTTGAACATTTTAGACGAGGTCATCGCTGCCATCAAGGCTTCCAAGAACCGTCAGGACGCGCAGAACAATTTGCAGTGGATGTTCGGTTTTACCGAGCGGCAAGCGGATTCGATTCTGACCTTGCAATTGTACCGATTGACGAATTTGGAAATAACGTCGCTGCAGAAAGAACTGAATGAACTGCAAAAGAAAATAGCCACACTGCGGGGAATTTTGGATAGCGACAAGAAGTTGGTCTCGGTTATTAAGAAGGAACTGCTTGAAATCCGGGACAAATACGGCATAGATCGCCGTTCGGCGATTCAGGAGGAAGTAGAGGAAATCAAGGTTAATCTTGAGGTCATGGTCGCTCAAGAGGATGTACTCGTGACCATGTCCCACGAGGGTTATATCAAGCGTACGAGCATGCTGTCCTTTACACGCTCCGGCGGAGAGTTGGATGGATCGGGCGTGAAGGATGGGGACTATATGAAGCACATCCTGGAGGTCGATACGCTGCAAAATGTGCTGATATTCACGCAGCGCGGACAATATTTCGTACTACCGGTGCATCAAATCCCCGAATTCAAGTGGAAGGACAACGGGACGGCGATCGTCAACGTAATCGGATTGGCCAAGGAAGACCGAATCGTCAGCGTCATTCCGCTGAAAACCTTTGAGGAGCCGGATGCGAGCCTCGTATTCGTCACGAAACGGGGGCAGGTAAAACGCACTCTGCTTAAAGACTACGAGACGAAGCGATCTGGAGCCGTTGCTGCTGCAAGGGTCGCGGACGGTGATGAAATTATCCAGGTGCAATTAAGCCGGAATCAAGCCGAGATACTACTGTTAACGAAGGACGGCATGGCCATTCGCTTTGCGGAAAATGAAGTTAATCCAATGGGGCGCGTCGCTGCTGGCGTCAGGGGCATCGGCCTGAAAGACGGCGATGAAGTGGTGAGCGCAATCTGGGTGGAAGGCGAGGAAGGCGAAGTCCTCGTCGTCTCGGACTTAGGATATGGCAAGCGCAGTCTGCTGCTGGATTATCCAATGCAGAGCCGGGGAGGTCGCGGCGTACAGACGTTTGAGTTCAAGGAGGGCAAGCGCGTGAAGCCCAACGGAAGCCGCATCGTGGGCGGATTCCATTGCAAGGACGCGCTGAACATCATGGCGATGACGAAGCAGGGCGAGTCTTATGTGTTTAACACGGAGTCTGCACCTCTAGCTGATCGTAAATCAATAGGCAAGGGATTGGCTGCTGTAGGCAAAGGGGATGAAATTATCGATCTGCTGGTTATTCCGCAGCGCGATCATGAAGAACCTGTAAAGTAGCCCCAGAATACATTGAAGAAAGCTCTTCTATCGTTTTTAAGTTTTGTGGAGGAGAGCTTTTTCGAGTGATTAGGCCAGCCAGAATATTCTGGCTGGCCTTTTTTGTTAATTTAGATGTGTCTGTCAGGTGGTCTGCAAATTGGAGGATAAGTGCTCGATAAAAGCCTGAATCGCCGTATCCATGTATGTATCTTTGCGGTACACGATACCGACGCTTCTGTAGGGAGAGGGATCACCAATCGGGATGCTGACCAGACCCGGATCCTTTAGTGTCGCGGTGTAGGATCTAGGTACGACGGTCAAGCCTACGTGATGGGCGACCATCTGGCATTGGGATTCCATGGTGGATAGTTCTATGACGGGGCTAAGCTGTAGGCCGATTTCAGCGCAAGCCGCATCAAGCATCTGCCGCGCGAGAAATTTCGGAGGAAATAAGACAAGCGGCGACTTGGCAAGCTCCGTCAATTCAATGCTACGGAGCCCTGCAAAAGGATGATCGCAGGGAACGATAACGACGAGCTCCTCTTTGTACAACGGAAGACTGACGAGTTGTTCATCCTTCAGCGGCAGAAATACAACTCCCAAATCGAGCTTATTGCTCAACAGCCGCTCCCGCGTCTCCTCGGTAGCCAGCTCTACGACAGATAACTCTATACCCGGGAATTGGCGGTGAAAGGAGATGAGGGAATGGATTAGCAGATGATTGCCCGAGCAGCCGATTCTCAATCTGCCGCGCCTCATTCCGGTAAGTTCGCCGATCACTAGCTTGGCTTGATCCAATTCATGGAATACCCGGCGTGCATGCTCCAGCAGAACGAAGCCTGCTTGTGTTAGATGTATTTTTTTGCCCGATCGGTGAAAAAGCGGCGTGCCCAGCTCCTCCTCCAGCAAACGGATTTGGTGGCTAAGCGTCGGTTGGGATATGCCGAGATTCTCGGCAGCCTTTGTGAAATGCAGTTCCTCGCTTACCGCGATAAAATATTCTAGCAGCCGATGCTCCAAGTTCTCCCTCCTATTGATAGATATGATCTATGATTATAATCGATACCATATTATTGATCAATAATCGAATCAACGCTATAGTAAGAATAGAGTTATTATTCGAGAGGACGTGTCGTAGTATGGATAGCTTGCACATTGAACTTAGTCAGAACTTGAAGCAGAAGCCGGAGTCGGGCGCCTTGGGCTTTGGGCAATATTTCAGTGATCATATGTTTGTGATGGAGTATTCGCTCGAGAAAGGATGGCATGATTCCAAAATCGTACCTTACGGGCCGATCGCGCTCGATCCTTCAGCGATGGTGTTCCATTATGGACAAGAAGTGTTTGAAGGGATGAAGGCTTATCGGTCGTCAACGGGGGAGTTAGTGCTGTTCCGGCCGGATATGAATTTGAAGCGGCTGAACGAGTCATGCGAGCGATTAAGCATTCCTACGGTGGATTCTTCCACGCTGCTGCATGCAATTACGGAGCTTGTGAAAATCGATGCATCCTGGATTCCTTCCGGAGAAGAGAATGCACTGTATATTCGTCCGTTTATTATCGCGACTGAGCCTTGTCTTGGTGTACGGGCCTCGCACACATATAAACTGCTTGTTATTCTCTCGCCGGTCGGCTCATATTATCCAGAAGGCATTCATCCGGTCAGCATTTATGTCGAGCAGCGCTATGTTCGGGCATTCCGAGGCGGAACGGGAGCAGCCAAAACAGCAAGCAACTATGCGGCCAGTATTAAAGCACAGGAGGACGCAAAGAAATCAGGATTCTCGCAGGTGCTGTGGCTTGATGGCATAGAGAGCAAGTATGTGGAGGAAGTCGGAAGTATGAATGTCTTCTTTAAGGTGAACGGAGAGGTCATTACACCAGCGCTTTCGGGGAGTATTCTTGCCGGGGTCACGCGCGACTCCGTCATCGCTCTGCTGAAATCTTGGGGGATTCCCGTAAGCGAACGCAAAGTGGCGATGAAGGAATTGGTCGAAGCGCATGAGCAGGGATTGCTTGAAGAAGCCTTTGGAACAGGTACGGCTGCTGTTATCTCGCCGATTGGCAGTATGAAATGGGGAGAGATGGAGCTGAGCATTGCCGATGGTAAGACCGGGGAGTTGTCTAAGAAGCTGTATGATACGATTACAGGCATTCAGCGCGGACAATTGGATGATCCGCTTGGCTGGAGATATACGATGGAGTAATTTATTTGAATAGCAGATATAAAGATAGAACGAAATGCACAGATCCAGCCGATTCTTCGGCTGGTTTTTTGTACATTATGGATTTTACTGGAATATAGGAGGATTTTGTAGGAAGGACGGCGAATTTAATTAAAGACGTGAAGAAAACAATGCTAATCATATCGATGGTGCTTTTTCTTACATATGACGAATGAAGGTTATCAGCAAGGACGCGAATATCCAATATAAGAAAGAACCACTTAAATCAAGCAGTGAGGCGGACAGGGGGATATCAGTGCATACCGAGGAATTTGGAAAGTTACTGAGCAAAATAGTGAAAGACTACCAGAATCACTTGGAGGAGGAGCTTGCACCAACATTAACTACGTCGCAGTTGTCGGTGCTCGAAGTATTAGAGCAGAATGGCCAACTGAAGCCGTCTGACCTAATTCCATTTCTAGCAACGACCCCGGCGGCAGTGACGATGCTATTGGATCGCATGGAGAAAGCAGAGCTTATTCGCAGGGATCGGGATGAGGCGGATCGGCGGATCGTCTGGATTTCGATTACGGAGAAGGGCAAGGCCGAGGCTGACCGCGGAATTTCAATTCGACATGAATATTTGGACGGCGTGCTTAGCCGCATTTCCACGCATAATCAGCAGCTGCTTGTTTATTTAATGGGTAAAATTTCTGGAACGAAGTAGGGATTCTACTATCAAAATAATATAGACAAAGACGCGCATTACTTGCGAGACTGGAATGTTAAAAGTGCAATCATTGTAAATACTTGGCGCTGAAGCAATGAAGAACCTGAGATTTGAGTCTCAGGTTCTTTTTTGGCACTCGACCAAATTTAGAACTGACGAGCCAGTTCCTGATAGCTTTGCCTGTTCCACAGGCTCCATGGGGCCTCGTCCGGCGGTAGGGAAGTGATATGAATCTGCTCCCTCGATACCGGATGAGGGAAGCCGACATACAGCGACCACAGAGCGATCTGCTGGCCGGGCTTGTTGAAGGCCTGTCCGTACTTCTGGTCGCCGTATAGCGGGCAGCCGATATGGCTGAGCTGCACCCGGATTTGGTGGGGGCGGCCGGTGAGCAGGGTAACCTGGATCAGCGTCAGATTGTCGCCTGCGGCTGTCCCAATGACCTCATAATCGAGAATGGCCTCTTTGCCGCCAGGCGTTCCCTTGGCAACGACGGAGACGGTATTGGTGCGTTCGTTTTTTAGAAGCGTGTTCGTAAGGCGGCCCTGCCGCTTCGAAGGCAGCCCATGCACGATGGCAAGGTAAGTCTTGTCGAATCTGCGGCTGCGGACGGCCTCGGATAACCGAGAGGCGGCCTTGGATGTCTTTGCAAAGATCATCGCGCCGCCGACAGGCCGATCCAGCCGATGGACGAGCCCCAAATACACATTGCCCGGCTTCTGGTAACGTTCCTTGATATCCTCCTTCAGCAAGGACAGCAGGTCAGGATCGCCGCTCGCATCCCCTTGGGTAGGGATGTTAACCGGCTTAACGATCCCCAATAGATGGTTATCCTCGTATAAAATATCGAAATCTGATTCGCTCGCGTTTCGGCCCCCGACGTTGTTGTTCGCAGTCATGAATCATTCCTCCCAGCGGCCGAGGATCCCGCAAGGAAGATTCAGTCCGGAATTCGTAATTGGCAGGCCGATTTCGCCGGCAGAGATGCTGCCTCCGTAGCGCTTCTTAACGGTCATCGACAGGATGTTATGAAGCACGGTTGGAGAGATGCCTGTTGTGTAGGAATTGATTAGGAAGAAGAGCGGGTTGTCCGACAGAATGGACACACACGACTCTACGAATGGATACAAGCTTGTCTCCAGCTTCCACATTTCGCCGCCAGGTCCACGTCCATAGGAAGGGGGATCCATAATGATGGCATCATAGCGATTGCCGCGCCGCTGCTCACGCTGGACGAATTTGAATACGTCATCCGTAATGTAGCGTATCGGCCGATCGGCAAGTCCGGACAAGGCCGCGTTCTCCTTGGCCCACGACACCATTCCTTTAGCAGCATCAACGTGCACAACGGATGCGCCGGCGGAAGCAGCTGCAACAGTAGCTCCCCCCGTATAGGCAAACAAGTTCAGCACCTGGATTTTGCGGCCAGCACGCGATATTTTGTCCATCATCCAGCTCCAGTTCGCTGCTTGCTCTGGGAAAAGACCGGTGTGCTTGAAGCTCGTAGGCCGAATATAAAACTTAAGCTGCTCGTACGAGATCGTCCAACGCTCCGGGATTTGCTTCTTCATCTCCCATTGTCCGCCGCCTGAGGAGCTTCGGTGGTAATGGCCGTGTACATTTCTCCACTGTTGGGATTCGTGCTGAATCGGCCAAATAATTTGCGGATCGGGACGGCGCAGAATGATATCTCCCCAGCGCTCCAGTTTCTCCCCGCCTCCCGCATCAATGATTTCGTAGTCCTGCCAGTTGTTTGCTACATGCATTAGTTAATCCATCCTTCCGATATCCTCTAAAAAATCATCGTTAAAACTATCAAATGAAAACGGACAAGCCGCCTCACATCGCGTTATTTACGCTGCAAACCTTCGGATGTTATTGTACCTCATTATTCCATACCCATGCTACCCAGTTGTAGAACAAGTATGCTTTGAACACGCTTGAACAATGTTATTGTTATAAAATGTGAAGTTTTCTTTAAACTTTGTGTATCAAAAGTGACTGATGCTGGTGTGGAATCATTGTTTCATACGGAAAATGACTATTTTTATTAACTTGACAAGTTTATTGCAGCGGGTTAGCTTGGTAAATATTATACTAGAGAATTAATGGCTGGTCGGAGTTTAGTATGGCAGGGAGGCTTTTAAATGAATGAAGTGAATCGATCTGCTCATCAGAATCAAGTGATTGAGATGCATGATGTAAGCTGGCGGCGTGACGGGAAAACCGTGCTCAAGGCGATAGATTGGCAGATAGCCGAGGGTGAGAATTGGGCTTTGTTCGGGCTGAACGGCTCCGGCAAAACCACGCTGTTAAACATGCTGAATGGATACATTTGGCCCACGACAGGCACCGTTTCCGTGCTAGGGCATAAATATGGTGAAGTGGATGTTAGGGAAATGCGCAAATCGATCGGTTGGGTTAGTTCATCCCTGCAGCAAAGACTGCATGGGTCTGAGAAGGTACAGGATTTGGTTGTAAGCGGCAAGTTTGCCTCAATCGGTCTATATGAGAAGCCGAGCAGTGAGGATTTTGATCGTGCTGAAATGTTAATGCATCAGCTGAGATGCGATCATTTATTGGGTCGTATGTATCAGACATGCTCGCAGGGCGAACAGCAGAAGCTGCTGATTGCCCGTGCACTGATGGCGCAGCCAAAGCTGCTTATTCTGGACGAAGCCGCCAACGGCCTTGATTTCATATCAAAGGAAGGGCTGCTGGACAGTATTCAGGAACTGGCGCTGGACAAAGAAGCTCCTCACATGATTTATGTGACTCATCATACCGAGGAAATCGTTCCGGCTTTTGCGAAGACGCTGTTGCTTCGGCGCGGCGAAGTATTTATGCAGGGGGATACGACAGAAATGTTCAGCGGGGAAATCCTTTCTGATTTCTTTGAGATGCCAGTGGATGTCAGCTGGAGGAATGATAGGGCTTGGTTATCCAAAAGATAAATATATGCAATTCCATTAAATTGTTACCTTTTGCGATGTGGTGCGTATTACAAAGAAACGACGCCAAGTTAGCCGGCGAACGCTATATACATGTGGAGGGGATCTTAAATGGAAGCAGTACCAAACAAACCGAAGAAAAACCCAGGATACCGGGGAGCCATTGCAGTCGTAGTCATCGTGATATTAGCTATAGTGGGTATGAATAGTGTAACGCAGGTTCAATATGGTCATGTTGGATTGTATAAAACTTTTGGCAAGCTGAACGATAACGTGCTTGCGCCTGGGATACATTTGAAGGTTCCTTTTATTCAAACTGTAATTCAAGTCAATACTCAGGTAACGAAAGCGGAAACAGACACGACTGCATCCTCCAAGGATTTACAGCCTGTATCCACCCATGTCGTTGTGAACTATTCCGTAAATAAAGAGGCTGCCTTCAATCTGATGAACAACGTCGGCGGCAATTATGATTCCGTTATTATTAATCCTGCTGTACAAGAAGTGGTGAAGGAAGTCACCGCACGTTATCCCGCTGAGGATTTGATTGCAAAGCGTGACGTCGTAGCTGGGGAAATCAGCGAGCATTTAACCACAAGAATGGCGAAATATGATTTGATCGTGAATGAAATCAACATCGTTAATTTCAAATTCTCCGAGGCGTTTGACACCTCCATCGAAGCGAAGCAGGTTGCTCAGCAGCAGGCGTTGAAGGCGGAAAATGATCTGAAGCGGATCGAAATCGAAGCGAAGCAAAAAATCGCACAGGCCCAAGCCGAGGCAGAATCCCTCAAGCTGAAAAAGCAGGAAGTTACGCCAGAGCTCGTGCAATTGAAGCAAATCGAGGTACAAGAGAAGGCGCTGGAAAAATGGGACGGACGTCTTCCGTCCGTGACTGGTGGGGCAACTCCGTTCATCGACATTCAGTCTTTCACAAATCAGCAGCAATAAATAGGAATGACAATGTGCTACTAAACCGTCAAGCGTCGGCTTGACGGTTTTTCTTGTTGCAGGCTAAAGCCAGGAGGTTTAATTGGCGGGCCGCTATGTCGAAATGTGGTGAAAAATAACGAAAAATATATTGCCAGATTGCTAGATTTCTTATATCCTCCCTAATAGGTCTAAAGAATGATATTACATGTTGCGGGGGAAAGTTGGATGAACAGTCATAGCGGCATCAGCAGAAAGTTATGGCTTCCAGTCGTTGTAGTATTTCTATCAGTTACTATGCTTAGTTCTATCGCTAGTGCGAGCAGTGGCGGCATCGTGAAAAACGATGCGGTGATGAGTTATGAGAAGATGACCTCGTACATTGCCGAGCTGGCGGAACGTTATCCAGAAATCATAGAGTATCACTCTATTGGCAAGACGCCTTATGGCCGAGAGATTTGGGCAGTGAGAATGGGGCAGGGCGAAGCAACCATTTTTATTAACGGGTCGCATCATGCTAGGGAATGGTTGACCACGACATTAAATATGCAGATGATCGAGTATTATGCCCAGGCGTATCGGGCAGGCACGAACATCGAGGGGTACGATGTCCGAAAAGTGCTCAATGAAACGACGATCTGGTTCGTGCCCATGGTTAATCCGGACGGGGTTACGCTCCAACAGTCTGGTCTAAAGGCATTTCCGGAGAATTCAAGAAATGCTCTGCTTCAAATGAATAGAGGCAGTAAAGACTTTAAACGCTGGAAAGCCAATGCACAGGGCATAGATTTGAACCGCCAATATCCTGCGGGATGGAACACGATACATAATAATGCGCCAGGGCCGAACTGGATGAATTACAAAGGGACAAAGCCGCTGCAAACGAAGGAAAATCAAAGTCTAGTAGATTTTACCTACTCCATTAATCCGGAAATCGCTATATCCTATCATTCGGCAGGAAGAATTCTATATTGGAACTATATGAATAATCCTGCTAATTTGGCTCGGGATCAAAAGCTCGCTAATACTTTTTCCACTATGACGGGGTATAGCTTGGTTCAGCCTGTGAGTACCTCTTCCGGGGGAGGATATACAGATTGGTTCATCAGCACATTTGGCCGGCCCGCATTTACACCAGAGATTGGAATTAAGACAGGGGAATCGCATTTGCCGCTTTCTGCGTTTGCTGAAGAATGGAGGCGCAACAAGGGAGTCGGTCTGTGGCTCGCGGATGAAGGATACCGGCTGTGGCTGAGCAGTAATCGAAACCGGGCGGAGCAGCCTGTGGAGGAGAGCGATTTCGTGCTTACCGAGGAGCGGGATGTATATGACGAGCCTCATTTTCTGTCCACGGCAAAGGGGAAAGTAAGTCCACAAACGTTACAAGCGATTGCTAAAGTGGGTCATTGGTATAAAATTCAGGCTAGTGACGGTTTGGGCTGGATCTATGAACCCTATCCGCTGCTCGGTAGCGAAACCGAAGTGAACGAAACTCTTGAGCTTAAGCAGGTTACCGTTTTTTATGAGAAGCCTTTGAATCGGACGACGGAGAAGGGCAGACTCGCTCCGATGACTGTACAGGCAAGCAAAAAGTGGGGGGAATGGTATTTGGTATTAACTCCGATAGGAGAATACTGGATTGAATGGGATAACTAATATCGTTGGACTATGCGAAGGAAACAAGGAATGCCTAGGCATTCCTTGTTCTGTTTTTACGGGATTTGATGCCGTTCGTAATCCAGTAAATCGTTGGAATTACAAACACTGTGAAGAGGAGAATCGGCGGCAATCCCTGTAAAAGCAGATGATTCAACTCGACCTGGGAGCGGACAAAGATCGGCGATAGAATGCAGGAAAATGCGGTGAATGGAAGGGCCAGCGATTTGTGATCCGGTAATTTCAGCAACAGGGATATGCAATAGACGGCGATAAATAACATAAAAGAAATTTTAATAAAAAGGCTCGTAAGCCATAATACGATCAAAATAGGATCTAAAGTTTCAACGAATGAACTTATCCGCAAGGAGCGAACGAGATCCAGATCGGGATAGGTTAGGTTGGCTGCCAAATCCGGGCCAAGGATCATCAAGGCTGGGAGTAAATGGGACAATATAATGATAATCGAAGAAATCGATGTAATCGCAATCGTCCTGTATACTTTCTTTGGCGATTTAATATATGGCATGATTAGGAAGAGGAAAGCAAACTCACCAAAGATGCTGCAGCTGTTATATATGCCTATGCCAACATGCCTGAGGCTTAATTGGTTAAAAAAAGCCGGCAGCATTTCTATTTGTATGGCTTGCGACACCAAAAAAGGGACGGCGATAAAGGCCAGCATGCTAATAAGTAAAATACCTAAGGACGCTCTGAAAATTGTGATGATGCCTGATCGAACTCCATAAGAGACGCAAATTCCGAATAGCAGCGCTACTACCCATGGTGGTGTTCCGGGCAAGTATACTTGAATGAGAAAGTCTTCAAGCTCTCGAAAGTTGATCGAGGCGAGCAAAAGATTGATTATGGCTACTAAGCCGACAAAAATCGTATGGGGCACTTTTCCTACAATGCTGCCACCATATTCAATAATCGTTTCATTAGGACGGGACACGGTGACTTTATACGCGGGGTAAAGCAAAACGATGCTTAACAGTCCCCCTGCTATTAAGCTAACAGGAGTGGAAAAGTGGCTTTTCTGGATGAACAGGCCCATCATGAAAGCGAGTGTCACCGTAAATATATACAAACTATACATCGCAAATATTTGCAGATGAGTTACTTTTTGCATATGTATTCCTCCCTTCAAGGATGAACTTTGTTACAGCCATCTGCCTAAAAAGCGATAGAGTCCATTCAAGGCTAATTCTAGATTATATTTGTCCCTTACCAGGTGCTGAGCTTCTAGAATGATGAGCAAAATGATATTAACGGTAACGAGCTTCCACAGCTTGGATGTTCCATCATGGCGCTTGCGCCAATCTGCCCATTCAAACCAAGTGATGAGAACGAAAATGAGGGCAATGATGAACATGCGGTGTCCCCCTATTCTATTTTGATCGTCTGATAAGCTTCACCGGTTCGCAGCAGCTTCATGTTTACTACGGATTCGATATCTAAATCCTTGGCATAGAACTCATTCCAGTCGGACTTCATTCCTCGCCAGACCGCAGGGTATTTCCAGCTTAAATAATCCTTTAAGTGGAACACGTCGGATCGAGCCTTGCGGGTCAAATTAATTAATTGCATAATTCGGCTTTGAATTTCCCGATCCAGCGCCTTTTGCAAAAGAATAAGATGTTCTTCGTTTCTGAGATTCAGATTAGAATCCGAGGTTAATACTATTGCGGTACCTTTGGTATGTAATCGAAAATAGGGTACATCATTTTTGATTCTTGTTTTGAATTTCGTATTGACGTGCTGCACATTAAAAGTGATATCCTTTCCATCGGTAGGCGATTTAATGCCGATCGTCATATCCTTGATATTGGAACTGACCAATAAGGCGGAACCCATTTCTTGCTTATTTAGAAGGGGGCTGATTACCCGCCCCCTTTTTAGAATAGCGGCACCATCAACGCCAAGCCATTTGTCAGTACTTTCCATTTTGGCCAAAATGGCAGGCTGCTTCCCATAGGTCAGCATAGGTATGAGCACATCTCCAGATTCGTATCTTGCACGGAGAACGTCTCTCAACGTGGTATCAATCGTTTGCTTTTGATCAACATATGCTCTTAGAATAACGGAAATAAAACGTTCAAATGTTGTCGGTGTCTCAACGAGCTCCAGCACTCTCCCCGGGAATATAAATACGTTGGCACTGATATGAAAGGCGATATGTCTGCTGATGAAATCCAGCACGGGGTCGGTTCCCTGCTGCGCCAGTTTTTGGCCAAGCACGAGGATCCGGGTTTGCCCAAAGGTAATATCTCTGGATAGATCGCTCTGAATGTCCTGTAAGGCTAACGCCAGGTTTTTCCCCGTCTTCGTTACATAGGCAAAAGGATTTTTGCCGGCTTGGCCTGATCCTCCAACATCTCCAGGAATCATCCGGTTGGGCAGCGGAAAACCGAGCGTCAGCTCAAATTGTCCATTATCATTCAAATCAATCATCATCAAATTGGCAAATGCCCGTTCGTTCAGCTCTACGGGTGACCAGCAGCCGCTGATGTTTAAAAAAACGATGGCAGATAGAATGAGAAGAAACGATCTATTCTTCAGCGTCTTCACGCTCATTCCTCCTTTTGCTTTTCCCAGCCGCGCGCATTATTCTTCTGGCGCTTCTCGTTATGCGTTGAGAGTATAGGGCGGTTCTGCATCGCCCACCAAGGTGCACGGAAAATTGTATCGTTCAGATCCGCTTTGACAAGCGGGGTGAAAGGTGACAAGTAAGGTATTCCGAAAGATTTGAGATTAAGCAAATGGATATAGAGAATGATTAATCCACAGGTGATTCCGAACAGACCCAAAATGGAGGCCAAAGCCATTATCGGAAAGCGGAGCAGTCGTATAGACAGCCCGAGATCAAAATGGGGGATAATAAAAGAGGCAATCCCGGTCAGCGAGACAATGATGACCATGGCTGCTGAGACGATCCCCGCCTGAACCGCTGCGGTGCCGATAATAAGCGCTCCAATAATCGATACTGCCTGGCCGATGGACTTGGGAATGCGTATCGAAGCTTCCCGTAGAGCTTCGAAGGCAAGCTCCATGATAAAGGCTTCGACAAAGGCGGGAAAGGGCACGATTTCTCTAGCCGCAGCGATGGTCATTAACAATTTGTAAGGAATCATTTCCGGATGAAAAGTCGTAATTGCGATGTATAAAGATGGCAGCAGCAGAGAAACGATGAGAAACAGGTAGCGAATCCAGCGAATCCACGTTGCCGCGATGTAACGCTGATAATAATCTTCTGCGGTCTGCATCAGCATGGCCAGAGTAACCGGAGCAATAATCGCAGAGGGGCTACCGTCCACGATGATGGATACACGCCCTTCAAGCAGTGAGGCGCTGACGATATCGGGCCGCTCAGTATATTCCACTTGCGGAAAAGGGGAGAAGGGGGAGTCTTCGATCGTTTCCTCTAAGGTCGAGGAGCCTACGACACCGTCGATTTCCAGATAGGATAACCTTCTTTTAAGTTCCCGGACAAGCTCAGGTTTGCAGACGCCATCGATATAAGCAATGATGATTCTTGTATTCGTTTCCGTGCCCATCGTAATTTCTTCCGTCTTAAAATTTTTGCTCTTTAATCTTCTGCGCACCATGGTCAGATTCGTCTCAAGACTCTCGATAAAGGCTTCCCTTGGTCCGCGAATGACCGATTCATTCGGAGCTTCTTCGATCGCTCTGGTAGAGAACGAGGAGACGGAAGGAAAGGTCATAATCCTAGGTTCTCCATCAATAATTAACGCTATTCCTGAGCTGAGGACGGTGGAAATGGCTTGATTGCTATCTGTGATGATTTGAATCTCGGATACGGATATCGCTTTTTCCTCAAACAGAAAGCGGATCAGATCACCATCCTTGGATGGGTCATAATTCAGCAGGCCGCGCATGATGACATCTTGGATCGTCGTCTGGTCGGCCATGCCTCTTAGATAAATTAATGTGCAAGCTTGTCCAGTGCTGATTGAGAATTGGCGGTATACGACATCCGAGCAATTTTCAAGCTCTTGCTTGATCCATGGCAAACGCCATCCGAGCTGTTCTTGTTCAGTGAAAGGAGGGGGATTGTCAAGGGAATACGGGCTGTTGGCGGATGACGCATTTTTCGATTCAGAAATATTAGCCGAATTTTTAGATGGTTTGCGCAATATTCTTCTCCATAACGGCATCTCGCTTATTCCTCCTTTCGAATCTGCAGGTAATATAAACATTTACTTACCCCTGATTTTTTATTCCAGAAATAGCTTTGTTTCGGCCATATCGCTATTTGGCACGGGTGACATTTGCCGAATCGTCCCCTTTCTTATTACTGACAGTACGATATTTTTATAACCGTACATTGTTCGCAAGAACAGTTTCCATTAAAGTAAGGATAGCTGGCAGCAGCAATGTCATCTTATCTGGAGGCTGTATATGCGGATGTCGTATAAACAAATCAAATGGCTGATTCTTATTATTCCTACTATCACAATTGGACTGTGGGAGTATATTCGTCATGAATATTTGCTTGCCTATATTTCGATGGAGCTTGGAAATTGGCTAACTCCAGCCATCGTATTTTTGGTGTCTATTCTTTTGTTGACTCAGCTATTCAGAAAAATGGAGCTTATTCAAAAGGAATTAAACGAAGCTAAAGCGCTTAAAGCGGCACTGGAGGAGCGTGAAAAAATAGCTAGGGAGATTCATGACGGCATAGCCCAGTCTTTGTTCCTTCTAAATACGCAGATCAATAAAATAGAGCAGGTGCAGGTTTCCGACAAAATCACGTTCGAGAAATTGAAAAAGAATATTTATCGGATGAATACCGATGCAAGACAAGCGATCGCGAATTTGCGCTATCCGGTGACCCCCGAATCCATATCCTGGATGCAAGGCATCAGCAGTATACTGGAGGAGCTGGAGAGGGAGTCCAATTTGAAATCCCGAGTTAACTGGGACATCCCGGAGGAGCTGCTTTCGGCACGGGACAAGATCGAGCTGTTTGCGCTGATACGCGAGTCGCTCTTTAATATTCGCAAGCATGCAAATGCGTCCGAGGTTCAAATTGAAGGCCATATTGCGGACAAGGGGTGGCAATGTCTCATCATGGATGATGGAGTTGGTTTTGATCGGGGGGAACAACTTAGCAGTGACCGGTATGGCATTAAAATGATGCAGGATCGTGCGGCAGCCATGGACTGGTATTTCAATATTGAAAGAGTCGCTGCGCAAACGATCGTTATGATTCGCAAGGAGAAAACGATGTGACGAAGGGCAACTTGCGTGGAATTCTCCCAATTTCTTTAGCCATAATACGAAAACGCCTACAGTATTTTTATTTATCATTGCGAGCTGGAGGTATTCCGCGGAAAACGAGTGCTGATCTCCGGGGGCGGCGATTCCGCGGTGGATTGGGCGAACGAACTGGAGCCTATTGCGGCGACTCCTGCTAAATGGCCTCGGGGGTAACTCCACAACATCAAAGTATTATCTTGACGATATTTATCTAAGGACATATAATGAGAACGATTATCAATATCAATGAATATTGAGTCAAAGGATTAGACGGCTTCTAGTCAACGATAAGTAATCACTAGCGATATTAAGAAGAGGAGATTAATAGAGATGAGAAACCATCAAGTACGTAGATTCGGTTATGCTATGATCATTATTTTACTGTTGGGCATGCTGTCCGCTTGCGGGAAAAATACGGTAGCTGATCCTGTATCCAGCTCAGGCTCTGATGTTAGCGCCGGGAATGTTGCTAATTTGGAATCGGCCAATTCTGCGAACAGCAGCAATAATGCCGATCATACTGGAACAATTACATATGAAGCGGCGAACGGCGAGGTGGAAATACCGCGGAATCCGCAGCGTGTCGTCGTATTGGCGGATAGTTATGTAGGCTACTTCCTTGCGCTGGGGATCGAGCCTGTCGGCGTATCGCAGCATGTATTGAGCAATCCATATTTCAAAGGTCATTTGGACGGGATTGAAAATTTGGGGGACGGGAAATCAGTGGAGAAAATATTGGAGCTGCAGCCTGATTTAATTATCGAATTTGCCGCTGCGGATACAGCACATATTGATAATCTATCCAAAATCGCCCCGACAGTTGGCGTGGAATATGGTAAGCTTCCGTTAAGGGAACAATTGCTGGAATTCGGTAAAATGATCGGCAAAGAGGATGAAGCGAAGAAATGGATTTCCAAATGGGAGCAGTTGATCGCTGATAATGAACCAAAAGTGAAAGCTGCTGTGGGGGATCAAACGATTTCTATTTTACAGCCTTATTCCAAAGGAATATACGCCTTCGGCCATAATTATGCCAGAGGCGGGGAAATCATTTATGGCGAGTTTCAGCTAAAAGCGCCTGAGCTTCTCCAGAAGGAGGCGATTGACAGCGGCACAGGGTGGGCCAGCATATCGCTGGAGGTGCTGCCTGAATATGCAGGGGACTTTATATTCACCAGCCCATGGTCGGGGGACGATGCTAACCCTGATGTTGTATTTGAAAGTACGATTTGGAAGGATCTCCCGGCTGTCAAAAATAATCGTGTGTTTCCGCTTGATGCTGCGGGCTCATATTTCAACGATCCGATTTCTTTAGAAGCACAATTGGAGTTCATTGTCGAAAGCTTAACCCAATAATCATTAATTCCATGAATCGAGCTTACCGATTCGAGCTGAAGGATGAGGAGAACTTAGTATGACAGAGTTGTTGGAAGGTACAAAGACGGAGGAGCGTTTACCCGCATCGAAGCGGCGGACAAGACCCATGGTCACTTCCTTTATCTTATTAGGGGGGATAGCGGCTCTCCTATTTGGAATTGCGTTGTCTGTCTCCTTTGGTGCGGCGGACATTGAGTTCCTTACCGTCTGGGAAGCGGTGTTTCGCTTTAATCCAGAGCTGACCCAGCACCAGATCATTCAAGAACTGCGACTGCCCCGTGTGCTTGGCGGAGCGATGGTTGGCGCGAGCTTCGCCGTCGCGGGCGCGCTCATGCAGGGAATGACCCGAAATCCAATGGCGGATTCCGGGCTGCTTGGGCTTAATGCGGGGGCGGGCTTCGCGTTGGCGCTGTGCTTTGCATTTTTTCCAGGATTATCATTTAATCTGCTCATTTTGTATTCCTTCCTGGGTGCTGGAGTGGGTGCCGGGCTTGTATTCGGGATCAGTTCTCTGGCGAAAGGGGGACTGACTCCGGTTCGTCTCGTATTAGCCGGGGCGGCTGTCAGCGCATTGCTAGTAGCTTTAAGCGAAGGGGTAGCGTTGTATTTTCGCATCGGGCAGGATCTGGCATTTTGGTCGGCAGGCGGTGTTGCCGGAACGAAGTGGTTCCAGTTGAAAATTATTTTTCCCTGGGTAGGAGGAGCCATTCTCGGTGCGATGATACTCTCCAGATCAATTACGATGTTAAGTCTTGGAGAAGAGGTGGCTGTCGGACTAGGACAACGTACTGGGCTTGTTAAGCTGGCAGGAACGGTTATCGTGCTCATTTTGGCTGGTTCAGCGGTAGCGGTTGTCGGTTCCGTCGGCTTTGTGGGACTTATTATTCCGCATTTAACCCGGTTTCTTGTTGGAGTGGATTATCGCTCAATCATACCTTGCTCAGCGATTTTGGGCAGTCTGCTTGTCGTCTTTGCCGACCTTGCGGCGAGAATGATCAACCCACCATTCGAAACGCCGATTGGGGCGCTCATCGCCCTGATTGGCGTGCCATTCTTCCTCTATCTTGCGCGTAAAGAGAGGAGGGAGCTATAGATGGAACCCGTTCAAGCAGTGTCTTCATCTTCGAACAAACGGAGAATGAAGCGCGGGGTTGTTGTGATGACGATTTTGGGCATTTTAATTATTTGTGCTTTTATTGTGAGTATGAATACGGGATATATCCGTTTGTCGCCGCTTGATGTAGTCAAAACGCTATTTGGCATGGGAACGGAAAAGCAGTCGCTTATCTTGTTTCAATTTCGGCTTCCGCGCATCGTCATTTCCGTGCTGATCGGTGCAGGACTAGCTGTATCGGGCTGTATTTTGCAAGGGATTTCTCGCAATGCGCTGGCTGATCCGGGCATTCTTGGCATTAATGCTGGCGCCGGGCTTATGGTGATGCTGTATGTTTCTTTCTTTCCGGCGACGTCAGCTGGTTCCATATTTCTGCTTCCTGTGCTGGCGCTAGTTGGTGCTGGATTCACCGCCGCACTGATTTATGTGCTGTCTTATAAGCGGAATGAAGGAATATCGCCGACAAGGCTCATTCTTACGGGAATTGGTGTAGCCGCCGGGATTAGCGCGGCAATGATCGTACTGACGCTGAAGCTCGATCCGAATAAGTATCAGTTTGTTGCGACTTGGCTGGCGGGAAGTATTTGGGGTTCCAACTGGAAATTTGTACTTGCGCTGCTGCCGTGGATCATTATACTTCTTCCGTATGTATTCTATAAAGCCCGGGTCATGAACGTGCTGAATCTTGGCGAGAACACGGCAACAGGACTTGGCGCACCTGTAGAGAAAGAGCGTCTGCTGCTGCTTGCCGCGGCGGTTGGCTTGGCAGGCTCCTCCGTTGCGGTGAGCGGCGGGATTGGCTTTGTCGGTCTGATAGGACCTCATCTGGCAAGGAGGCTTGTTGGCCCTAAGCACCAACTGCTATTGCCGACATCGGCTTTGATAGGGGCGCTGCTGGTTATTGTTGCCGATACGATTGGCCGCTGGATATTGCAGCCCTCGGAAATTCCGACGGGAATTGTCGTGTCGGTCATTGGCGCACCATATTTTCTCTATTTGCTCTCAAAAACAAAGGTATAGCAATAAAGCTGTGACGAACTGCAAATCCGGCAGGGGTCGCAGCTTTTTTAACGGGAAAATCGCCAATGCAAACGAAGGCTTTTTATTTTGGGGAAATACCTCTTGATTAATTATGGGAAAACAGGTATATTACAAAGGCGCACTATATTTAGTGTGGCTAGGTGGTCGTATACACCATATATAGTGTGAAAGATGATGGATAAGAATGACTCTAATTAAGAAGGATGCTGCCGATGGCTCATCTCCTGGGATGGGCTATTTGTTTACGGGAGGGAAAGCAATGCTCATTGTCTACGACTCGAAGACGGGAAACGTTAAGCGATTCGTCGGTAAACTGGATGTAGAGCATGTCCAGATTCAAGAGGGCTTGGTCGTTGACCAGCCATTTGTACTCATTACATACACGACGGGATTTGGCCAAGTGCCACAGTCGACCCTGAAATTTCTGGAGGACAATGGCGAACTGCTTCAGGGCGTTGCCTCGAGCGGCAACACGAATTGGGGCGTCCGTTACGGACTTGCCGGAGATCAGGTGGCGGAAATGTACTCCGTCCCTTTATTAATGAAATTCGAACTCAGCGGCACCAAGAAGGATGTCGAGCGATTTAAACAGGAGGTTAAGCAAATTGTCTACACTTACTCAAACTCAAACCGTCACGCAAACGCAAATTCCCAATTGGATACAGCTTAATAATGAAATCATGGTGCAAAAGGACGGGCAATTCCAGTTCCATAAAGACCTGGAGGCCGCTCGAAGCTATTTTGTTGATTACGTCAATCAGAATACGGTTTTCTTCCACGATCTTAAGGAGAAAATCGATTATTTAATAGAGCATCAATATTATGAAGAAGAGCTGTTCGCTAAATATGATTTTGCGGAAGTGAAGAAGCTATATGAAGCGTTATATGCTCGCAAGTTTCGATTCCCTTCATTTATGAGCGCTTTTAAATTCTATAATAACTACGCGATGAAGACGAATGACGGAACGAAGTTTCTGGAGCGCTACGAGGATCGGATTGCCGTTGCGGCATTGTTCCTTGGCGACGGCGACATTAAGAAAGCGAATGACTATGCGGATGTCCTGATTTCACAGGAATATCAGCCGGCTACGCCAACATTTCTGAATGCGGGAAAAAAACGCCGCGGCGAACTGGTCAGCTGCTTTCTACTGGAAGTCGATGATTCGATGAACTCCATTGGGTTCGCGATCAATTCGGCGCTGCAGTTAAGTAAAATCGGGGGCGGGGTCAGCCTGAATCTCAGTAAAATTCGCGCGGCGAGCGAACAAATCAAAGGACTGGATGGCAAGGCAAGCGGCGTGCTGCCGGTAATGAAGCTGTTCGAGGATGCGTTCTCTTATGCGAACCAGCTAGGCCAGCGGGATGGCAGCGGAGTCGTCTATCTCAATTTGTTCCATGCGGATATTCATGAATTTCTAGATACAAAGAAGATCAACAGCGACGAGAAAATCCGCATCAAAACCTTGTCTCTTGGCGTCGTTGCACCGAATAAATTCTTCGAGCTGGTGGAGCAGGATAAGGATATGTATTTGTTCTACCCGCATACCGTCTTTCAGGAATACGGCGTTCACCTGGATGATATGGATTTAACGGCCATGTATGATGAGCTTGTGAATAACCCGAGAGTTCGCAAGAAGAAAATCGTAGCACGCGACCTGATCATCAAAATCGCGCAGACGCAAATGGAGTCCGGCTACCCTTATATTATGTATGTAGATAACACAAATGAGCAGCATGCCTTGAAAGACATCGGGCGCGTCAAATTTTCGAACCTCTGCAGCGAAATTGCGCAGTTGAGCGAAGTGTCAACGATCAATGATTACGGGCAGGAGGATGTCATCAACCGCGATATTTCCTGTAATCTGGGATCATTGAACATTGTCAATGTGATGAAGAACCAGCGGATGCAGGAAACCGTTCATTTGGCAATGGACGCACTGACCGAGGTTTCAGACCGTACTGAGCTGGAAATCGTGCCATCCGTGGCGAAAGCGAACCGGGAGCTGCATTCCGTCGGCCTTGGAGCAATGAACTTGCATGGATTCTTGGCACTGAACCATATTCCTTATGAGTCGAAGGAAGCGATCGACTTTGCAAGGACGTTCTTTATGATGCTGAACTATTACTCGATCGAGCGCTCCATGCTAATCGCCAAAGAGAGACAAGTAAAGTTCAAGGACTTTGAGCGCAGCGAATATGCGAGCGGGGCGTATTTCAAGCGCTATGAGGAGAATGACTATTCGCCGCGTACCGATAAGGTGAAGGCGCTGTTTGAGGGGCATCATATCCCTACTCGGGAGGACTGGCTGCTACTGAAAGAAGAGACGATGAAGCACGGGCTGTACCATGCTTATCGACTGGCCATCGCGCCAACGGGTTCGATATCGTATTTGCAGTCGTCAACGGCTTCGATCGCACCGATTACGCAGCGCATTGAAGAGCGGGAGTACGGGGATTCCAAGACGATTTACCCGATGCCGTTCTTGAACGAGAGCAATTACTTCTTCTATAAAGAAGCTTATGATATGGATATGTTCAATCTGATCGATCTTGTAGCCGAGGTACAGGTGCATATCGACCAGGCAATTTCGACGATTCTGTACGTGAAGGATAACCTGACAACAAGAGATTTGGCGAAATACTATATTTATGCACAGAAAAAAGGGCTAAAGACGCTTTATTATACTCGTACGAGAAAAAGAACGATCGAGGAGTGCATCAGCTGCGTTATTTAAGCGGCAAAGCTGCTTTGATACAAGAAATTTAGCTAGTAATGGCTAGTGCGGTGAGTGAAGCTGCTCGCAGAATACAGGAGGAAAGATAGAATGACAAAGTTCGAAGCGGTCAACTGGAACGCACCTGAAACAGAATATACGGAAATGCTCTGGACGCAGAATACGTCGCAATTTTGGCTGGACACGGAAATTCCGGTATCCAAGGACTTGAAATCTTGGACGGAGCTGAGCGGCGACGAGAAGAATACGTTTATGAAGGTATTGGGCGGACTGACGCTGCTTGACACGGAGCAAGGAAACGTCGGCATGCCGCTGATTGCGCAGCATGTGGAAGGGAAGCAGAAGAAGGCGATTCTAATTTTTCAGGCGGCGATGGAGGAAATCCACGCGAAGAGCTATAGTACGATTTTTACGACCGTGGCTAGCAGTGAGATGATCGGCGATACCTTCCAATGGGTGCGCGGCAATAAATATTTGCAGTATAAGACGCACCGAATTGACACCTATTATCGAGATATTGAACAGGGGAATCTGCTAAGCCTGTATCAGGCGATGGTAGCTTCGGTCTTCTTGGAGAGCTTCTTATTCTACTCCGGGTTCTTCTACCCGCTATACCTGGCGGGACAAGGCAAAATGGTAGCAAGCGGCGAGATCATTAAGCTGATCATCCGCGACGAGAGCGTGCACGGGGTATTCGTTGGACTACTTGCGCAGGAGGTATTCCAGCAGTTGAGCGCAGAAGAGCAGAATTTTGCCGAGAAGTTCGTGAGCGAGCTGTTGATGGATCTATACAAGAATGAGCTGGAGTACACTGAGGAGCTGTACGATCCGATCGGCTTGACCCATGAAGTGAAGAAGTATATTCGTTACAACGCGAACAAAGCGCTTATGAACCTAGGCATCGAGCCGGTCTTTGAAGAGGAAGAGATCAACCCGGTGGTGCTGAATGGAATTCGCACGGAGACGAGCACGCATGATTTCTTCTCCACGAAGGGGAAAGGTTATCAAAAAGGAACCGTCGAGCCATTGCGGGACGATGACTTCGCATTTCTGGATGAAAGAGTGAAGGAATCGAATATTTGGTAATCGAGGCGAATTGAACCGCTGACCGATCAACATAAACTAACATCCCATGACACTAGTGCAGTGTGATGGGATGTTTGCTTTTTGGTGCATTATTATTGATGCGAGCTATTGTGCTCCTTCAGTCGTTAAATTACATTGCGCTTTCGCCGCTGTCGTGGCTGACCTGCCACTCCGTGCCGAACTTGTCCTTGATGTTGCCATAGCATTTGCTCCAGAACGTCTCCTGCAGCTCCATATTCACCGTACCGCCTTCCTTCAGCTTATGGAATACGGATTTGATTTCATCCAGATCTGTGCTGACGAAGGCCAGGGTAATGTTGTTGCCCTGAACATAAGGCATTCCCGGGAAGACGTCGGAGAACATGACATTGCTTCCGTTAATGTTGATGCGTGCATGCATGACTAAATCTTTCGCTTCCTCGGGAAGCTTGTACTCCGGATTCGGCGGCGCTTCTCCAAAGGTCATGATTTGTGGTGCTTCGGTGTTAAATACATCGGCGTAGAACTCTACAGCCTCACGACAGTTGCCATCAAAATTGAAATACACATCAACAGCCATTTGCCACACTCCTATCGGATTTAGGATGATGCTTGACTTCCTTATTGTAGCATTTGGCGAAAGGAAAATAAATTAGTTAGAATTTTAGCTTTATTTTTATGTATTGTTGCTCTCTAAAGGGTTTGATATAATATAATAACAGGAACATTTGTTCTGAATGCCCTAACGGAATTAGATGGATAATAAGGAATTACCGATCCGATAAATAGGCTGAATATCTATGCAAATCTTGTGGAAACTGTAGTGAAGATACCGTATGATTAACTCAAGAAATAAATTATTGACTTCAAGATAAGGTGAACCGCAAAATGAAATAAATGTATTTGAAAATAAGGCCGCTATTGACAACGGAAAAGCGGCGGTATATGAGATCAAGACGGAACTAGATTCATTAGATAGGTTAAGTACCCAAATTAACGATTACTATGCAGCCTTTAATCATGTATGTCTAGTTACCTGTGAATCGAATTTCAGCAAGGTTAGCAGCATCCTCCATAACTCAAACGTTGGTATTTGTATTTTAACAGATAGAAATACCATAAGTACTCGAAAATACCCCCTAGAAGACAACTCTCTACTTAGTCATAAAGCAACCTTTGGTAATTTGAAGAAATATAGTCATGTGTTAAACGATTTGAAAACATCGAAGTGCTTCAAGCTTATAAGTATATGCTTGATCTAGAATTCGATCAGACATAATAGAATATTATTTAATGTTGAATTTAATTACTATTAAATTATAGAACCACGGGTGCTGTAATGTAATCGTGGTTCTTAATATTATTTGTTAGCGATAATTTCGCTAAAAGCTCTTACTGGGGTATCTTTACAATATAATAGTTTAAGTAATAACAGAAAGGGGCAAACAATGAAAAGCTTCTTGGAAGAACTCTATTACGGCAAACTGTATCCGAGCGAGCAGATTGTTCCCGATGATCCCAAATACCGTGCGTTGAGCCGTCAGATATCCGAGATGATGCAGATGTGGAGGCAGAGGCTGTCGGAAGAGGATTTCAGGCAGCTTGAAGCAATGCTGGATTTGCAAGGAGAGTCGAACTCGATACATAATATGGAGACATTCGTCCAGGGTTTTAAGCTGGGGGCTTCCATGATGATCGAGGTATTGAATGGGAAAGAGTAGCTTCATGAAGGCAGGATGTGGGGAGATTTATCCCAGTGTACATAATAGCGATACTACATAAAGTTCTAAAAGGAGAGTAAGCATTCTCGAAAAACGTGAGAAATTACAAAGAGACACTGACCGACTTTAAGGTTAGTGTCTCTTGTATTATTCTAATCCTATTTTGTTGACGGCTTTGCTAAATAGATTCAAGCCTTTGCTTTGTACTATTTTCTAATGGAAAAAGACACCGTGGTTCCTTCACCAAGCTTGCTATCGATCTTCAGACCGCTTCCGTACAGCTGCTTCAGCCGCCTATCCGTATTGTGAAGGCCAATCCCCGTGCGGTGATTGATCTGCCGCTCGAGGATTGTCTGAAGCCTATCATTCGCGATGCCAATCCCGTTATCCGAAATTCGCACCTCAACCTCATACTCGTTCTGCGTAATGCCAATCCTCACCTCTCCGCCTGCTGAACGCTTCAATACGCCGTGGATGACTGCGTTTTCTACGAGTGGCTGAATCGTGAGCGGGGGAATAAAGATCTGAATTGAATCATCGACCTCCCAAATGACCTGCAATCGCCCCCCGAATCGTTCCTTTTGGATATAGAGGTAGGATTGCACTAGGCTAAGTTCATGCTCTAGCGAAGCGGCTTGATCGGAGTTTTGGAAATCGATGCTTAGCCGAATAAAATGGTTCAGTTCCTCAACCAAGGCGTCCATGCGCTCCATATCCACTCTGCTGAGCTCAGCAATAGCCGTGAACGTATTCAGTATGAAATGCGGCTTTATTTGGGCCTGAAGCCAAGCTGCCTCCATTCGTAGACGATCGTTTACCGATTTTTTTAGCTTCGTTAAAGATTTGACACGCGATTTTAGCTCGGTCGCCTTCATCGGTTTGGTAACGTAATCGTTGGCGCCCGCCCGGAAGCCAGCCTCAATGTCCTCGTCTCTGCTGTATGCCGTCAGCAGCAGCACAGGCAGCTCGGACAGCGAATAGCGCTCTCGTACGCGGGACGTCAACTCGTAGCCGGACATGTTAGGCATCATGACGTCGCTGATCACTAAATCAAAGGTGCACCGGTCGAGCTTTGATAGTGCATCCTGACCGCTAGTCGCCGTAATGACTTCATAGGGTTCGGTCGCAAATATACTCTCCAGCACCTTCAAATTGACCGGATCATCATCGACTGCCAGCAGCCGGACGCGATCGCTTATTGGCTCTAGCGTTGCCGCTGATTCTGAAGTGCTAGACACTTGAAATGCATTGGATACCGGAAGGGATATCGGTTCATGAGCCGCTTTAGAAGATTCGGCTATTTTCAAGGTGAAGGCAAATACCGAGCCTTCGCCTGCCTTTGAGTTGGCAGTCATTGTTCCGCCATGCATCTCGACGAGCTGCTTGCAAATGCTGAGCCCAAGGCCGAAGCCGCCGCCTAGCGCGGTAATGCCTTGAACTGCTTGCTCGTAGGGCTCAAAGATTCTCTTCAATACCTCCGTCTCCATGCCGATTCCAGAGTCGGCTACGGAAATAGTCGCCCATCCGTTCGCTGCCGATGCGTGAACCGATACCTCGCCAGCATACGAATATTTGACGGCATTATGCAAAAGATTGAAAAGAATTTGAATCAAGCGGTTCTCATCGGCCATGACGAGAGGGAAATCGCTAGGAATCCGATTGCTGAACTGGAGAGGTTTGCCCTCGGTCATAAATTGCAGCATGTCGATAACGGCCGCAGTCAAGCTGTGAATGGAGACAGGAGCAGGCTGCAGCTTGATACGGTTTTCCTTAAGCCTGCCCAAATCAAGCAGCTCATTCAACATAAAGGACATATGCTGTCCAACCGTAACAAGCAAATCAAGATCCTTGGCGCTTTTGTCGCCCAATGTATTTTTCTCCCTCTCGGATACGGACTGTGAAATATTCAATATGCCATGCAGCGGGTTTCGCAGCTCATGGGCGACCGTCGCTAGAAAGTCATCCTTATGTTTGTCCGCCCTTTGCAGCTTTCTGGCGAGCATCTGAGAATCATCAATAATCTGGAAATATCGCTTAAACCAATACGCTGCAAAACAGATGGTTGCAATGATCAGATCGAACGGGTAAGACACCATCTCAATGCGGAGCGTATAAAGGATGAAGAGCCAGATCAAGCTGCTTATCGCCGCGATAGCAGCGAGCAGCAAGAAGATGTTCTCTTTGCTGTTCTTGATCGTTGAGCCGAACATAACTGCCGGAGCTAGCAGGCAGGGAATAAACATGAGCAGAATATAGAAAGGCTGCAGCACTAGGCTGTAGGAAACAGGCAGTAGCAGAACGATCAACATGCTCGCCATGCATGCGATGATATATAGGAGCGAACCTGTAGTCCGCAGCCAATAAGGCAAACGATGACGGATCGTTTGCACCAGGAAATAACCGCCGGAGATGATGGTGATAAATAAAATTTTTATGCTCCACTCATAATTAAAAGGCAGCCACACCAATAGCAGCCTCTCGCCGTCGAGCAACGTTCCAAGCACGATACAAGTAATCATGCCTGAAAAGTAGAGCAAGCGCTTATCGCGGCTGCCGATAAAAAATAGCACGACTCCATATAGCGCATGGATCATGTAAGCTATACAAGCGAAACGGATCATATCTCTCACAAAGTGAATTTCCCGATCAAGTGTATTTTCTAATCCAAACTTTATGGGTCGATTAAGCCCGCCTGTACGTATGTTATCAAAGTTCGCTACTTGAATGACGAGATCGAGAACATTCTCGTTTTCCAGCGTGTAATAAGCGGTAAAGGGAAGATCCAGCGGCTCGTATGCCCCCTTATGTTCCGCTGGTTGTCCGGTTTGCCCGATCAATTGGCCGTTGACGTAAACCTTCGACGAGGCCGTGATGCTAGTGATGTGGAAGCCAAAGGATTTGCCCTGGTTCGGATCGACTAGAATTCGCAAGCGGTATGAGCCGAATCCATAATATGGATTCACGCCTTGCTCCTTGGGAAATTTCCAGCTGTCCGGAACCGATATGTAATCGACTGTATGTTCGATAGGCGTGCTGTTATCGCTGCTCTGCATAAGAAAGGTGTGGGGATAAAAAATCCATTCGCCATCCAGCTTTACCGTGTGTTTCGCCAACGGGCTCCAGTTCCTCAAATCTAATTCTCCCCGAACTGCATGCGGTTGAGCGGGGGCGGTGAAGAAATGCATCCACACAAAGCGAAATCCTGTAAGAATGGATAAAAACAACAGAGATATAAGTATTGTTTTTCTTATATTCATTATAATCCACCTGAATCCGACACGATTCGTCAAACTCCTTTTAAATAATTATGAGGATACTCTATCAATATAGCAAGGAAATAATAACATACCTACATCTACTAAAAATGAACACGTGCTCGTGGCAGCTAATTTAATATTGATCGGTTTGACATGGCAAAGGAAGGAGGAAAAAGTAGGAAAATAGCGAATAGTTCTTTTATACTAAAATTGCTGAATTAAGGGGTTTGTTGAATGAATTTTTGGGACCGCTTGGGAATTTCCCCTACATTTGAAACGGTTGTCATAAAACGCGCTTATGCTAAGATGCTGCAAGTATATCATCCGGAGGAGGATCCTGAAGGATTTCAGCTGTTGAGAGAAGCCTATGAGCAGGCGCTAATTGAATCGAAATACATAAAAGAACTGCAGCAGAATCAATTGGAGCTTGAGCCTGAATCTGTGCCGGATGGACAAACGGCGCCATCTCATCAGGAGAGCATGGAGTTTGATATAAAGACCTTTGCCGGTGATCCTGCAAGCGGATTACACCGTGAGGAAATCTCAGCTCAGGCTTATGCGGATTGTTTTATGAACCATGTTGAAGCACTTTATAATAACTTTGCGGCACGAAGGGATCTGGAGCAGTGGAGGTCTTTGGTGCTACGAGAAGAAATGTGGCGGCTGGACATCAAGGAATTAGTCAACATGCGGTTGTTATCATTTCTCACCGAGAGCTACCATTTGCCAAAGGCAGTTTGGACGCTGTTAAATGAGAATTTCGCTTGGACAGATCAAGAGCTGGAGCTGAATAAGCATTTCTCAAGCGACTTTGTAGACTATTTGCTTATGGAAGTGAGAAAAGCATGGGGACTGCGTTACGATTTTATTCCAGATGATTTACCGGAAGTGGATACTTATTTGTCCCATCGGAATGAGGCTCATTTCGCGCTGATTCATAACCAATTGGAACATGCCAATCACTATCTGGCAGCAGCGCAGGAAATATATGCAGATGACCCGGAATTGTTGCGACTAGGTGCCGAGTTCTTCGGGCGCAGTGGCGATATTAATCAGGCCTCTATTGCGGTTAATCGGATTATTGAGCTGGAACCAGCAAATATCGATGGATTTATGCATCGGGCCAACCTCGCGTTCAGGCTAGGAGAGATCGCACAAGCGTTCGCGGACTATCAGTATATTTTATCCCAGAATCCCAACGATTTAACGGCCCTGAACGGGCTGGCACGATGCTACTTGGCTTATGATCAACCAAGAGAAGCGAAATCGATCTGGGAACACATCATAGAACGGTATCCGTTTGATTTAGATGCTCGCGTAAGTCTGCTTCAAGCGAATAAGCTTCTCCTGGAAGTTGCGATGCAGGAGCTGAGGGAATCCCCGGGCAACGAGACATTACGATTTTCATTAGCTGAGTTGTACTATGACTTGGAAATGTGGAGCGAATGCTGTCAGGCCCTTGAATCTCTTCATGCAGCAAATCTGCGAACATCTGATTTATATTTGCTGTGGGGGCGCGCGCTGTGGTCGCAGGAATTGATTAGGGAAAGTGTGGATTTCTATGATCAGGCGTGGGCTGTGGCAATGGAAGAAGGAGTCAACGGTTACGATATTCTCGTGGCACGGGGGACTGCTTACGTCAAGCTGGAGGAAATACAGTTTGGAATCCGGGATCTTACCGCTGCGCTGCAGATGAATCCCAATGACATTGACGTCTTATATGAGTTAAGCTGGGCCTATTATCTGGAGAAAGATCCAGAGAAGGGAATAGAGCTTTCGACGCGAGCCATATCCTTGGATCCTACGTTTTGGGGACTATATAACGTTAGAAGCGGCTGTTATTTTAATTCAGGACAGTATAGAGCCTCGATTGCGGACGATATTAAGGTATTGGGGCATGAATTTGGTTTCGCATACGTTTGGTTCAGAAAGGGGATCAGCCATTTATATATGGAAGAATATGAGGAGGCGGCTGAGTGTCTTGAAAATGCATTAGAATGGAACTATAGGAAGTTCGCCTATTATGAATTGGCTGGCGCTCGCTTCTTAAACCAAAATTACGAAGGGGCCTTGGAGGCCATTCGGGAATATATACGTCACTTCCCGGAGGAGTCCCGCGGTTATGTATTGGAGGGCGATATCTACCGTGCGATAGGTAATGACGCTAAAGCTACAGCTATCTACTGCGAAGCTGCCGAGATGTTCCCTGAAGATTACTATTCTTCAAAATTGGCACTCTATATGCTGTTAAAACAATGGGATTTGGAGCAGATGGAGCGGATTGACGCCAGTATTTCTAGAATAATGCAGCAGCGGCCGGACGATCAGTGGGTACTTCTCGAAACCATTAAGCTATTGTTGAACTTAAAGCAATGGAAGCCTATCCCGAGTATTGTCCAGAATTACCTCATGCAAAGAGGTGAGGATGATCCCTACGCATCCCTCGTCTGGCTGTATTCCGGGGTCGCTTATTACCATATGGGTAATTACCAAGATAGCATTAAGCATTTGCTTCGGGGATATGAGCTTGGGGAACGGAATGAAGTGCTCGTATACTTGAGCGCGGCATATTACAAGCGCGGAGATTTGGAGTTGGCGGCAGCTTATGCCCAGCTGACCTGTCAGCAATATCCTAATGAGTCCGATTATGCTCTATATTATGAACAGATTCAGCAGAAGCTGGCAAACTCAAAGAAATTTCTGCAAGCAGTGTTTGGGCGTAGAAATTCAGCAGGGATTACGATGCCAGACAAAATTTATCTCGATCATCAGACTGTAAGTAAAGTTTGTTCTCTGCATTTTGTTGTGAATGGAGTTGAGTACATTGTTGAGTAGCAGCAATCCAGATCGTTATACATTGGCGGATCGTTGGTGTACTGCATTAGGCGCTGTATTATTAGAGAGGAATGGTCTCAACCCTGCCAATAATTATGAATTTGAATATACCGAGGAAATTGATGCGGAGCACAGGCATGCATTGAAACGAGATTGGGGCATCGCTAGCAAGGGAGAATTAATGAGTAATTTGCAAGATTTGCAGCAAGGGGGACACAATGCCTCGTTTCTAAACATTCGTTCTTTTCTGTCCACGTTATCCGTCAGCGACCAAAATCAATATATTGCATCCATGCCGAACTCCACGCAAGAGTACAGGCAACACCGAATTGTGCAGGCTTATATGAATAGGCTGCCATCCGTAGGGATCGCTGCATGGGACTGGGGCAGATACGTCTATTTATGCAAAAATAGTGTGTTCCTCGGCTATATCTCGAGAGAAGAGGCCGAGGAACTGGTAATGCCTATCGCCAAGATGACTCAGCAATGTTATTCGAGCTGGCATGAATACGGCATTAGCTATTTAATTGGCAGGCAGTTCTGGTGGGGACAAATTACGGCCGACAGCGCAGAGCAAATGACAAGATACGTTCATCGGCTCGTTATCCACCCAGACAGTCCATGGAACCAATTAGATTGGAACACGCCATTGGAAGGCTAATCTTTGCATTGAAGCTTGTCCCATTTGAAGTATTTCATAGGCCTAAAAGTATAGTTCTTAGGAACAATGTCTCAATTATACCAAAACTAGTAAAATTCTCTTGCAAAATCATGGGCTACAGTGTATATTTTAATTAACTAAATAGACCAAATTTTACCAGAGATAATACTGGTTTCCAGAAGCCGCATGAGGTCACTGAAGGCGACCGCAAACAAATACAGAAAAGACGTAAATCGCTAAAGGGTGAGCTCGAATTATGGAATCAGTCGCTTTTATGGCTTTTTCAACCATCGAGGGGCTTGGTATTTTCGCACTGATGATGACAATATTCAAGATAAATCCTCTGCATTACTCTTGGCAGGCCTTGTTTGTTATTCTATTAATGTCATTGCAAAGCTACTTGCTGCGCAGTGAACTTCCTCTCTATTATTTAGTACCGATTATTAATATCATGTTATTTATATTTTTTGTGGCGACGGTGGTAAAAGAACCTTTGGTTGGTGCTGCGGTCATCACGCTTACTGGCTATACGGCATTTAGTTTACTGCAGACCATGATTGTAAAATTCGTATTCGATTCCATTATTGAATCGCAGACCATATTGGTCTATGGCTATGCCTTGCAAACTTCTAGCGCAGTTACGACCGGGCTTGTGGCGTGGCTGCTTTATAAGCTCGGAATCGGATTTACGTGGAGTTTCGAGAGGGTCAGGTTCAAACGTGAGGACTTAATTGTCAGCTCTTCCATTTTTGTTGTATTGATATTTTTCACTATTATTCTATATCGGAATGAGATATGGTCCAATATATTATTTTTCTCTATCACGCTCTCCTTTTTTCTATATTATGCAGTTAGGAAGGAGAAGAAGGATCATGATTAATGTGATGGCCGATAAAATCGCTGTCGGAATTAAGCGAACGGCTCCTGATCATCCTGCCTCCATCGCCGTTCTGCGCTACTCCATCGCTCTGCTGTTGAATGCCGCACTAATTATATCGATAACATTGCTGCTGTCGGTATTCACCGGCAGAACGAAAGAAATTATGATCCTGTTAGTATCGTTTGCCGTTCTACGTCAGGTTTCTGGCGGAATTCACCTGAATTCCGGCATAAAATGCATTCTTACAACGACCACGCTGTTTACATTGCTGTCCGTCATCGAACTTACTTTTTCTTATGCGATGATCATCAACGGAATAGCAGCCATTCTTTGCCTCATCTTTGCCCCTTCTAGAATTGAGAAACAGACGCGTATTCCCTTGAAATATTATCCACTCCTAAAATTGGCTTCCGTGCTGATCGTCAGCTCTAATTTTCTAATCATGTCACCCGTACTTAGCCTATCCTTTGTTGCCCAGTCAGTGCTGTTAATCAAACTAAGGAGGTGAGAATGATGAAGAAAGTAGCCTATGCCAGCGCATCCATGTTGTCTCTCTTCGCTGCGTTTGTTGTATCCACCGCTAGCTTCCTGTACATTTATCAAGGCGAAACGCCGGAGGAATTGCTCAAGTAAGTAACTTAAATTGCATTGATGTGAAAATTTATTCGAATATGAAGTAAGACAGGAAACTCAGTGGCGAAGAGAAGCTGCTGGGTTTCTTTGTTTTTGAGTTTTATTTTTGTTAGAGTAAAATAGTTTTAATATGAAATCCCTTCCAGGGGAGAAGAGAGAGGAACAAGAGATGCTAAGTTCAATTCTGAATCATTATCCGCAGGAATACATAGGGAAAGCACAGCAGGGGGCGAGCGGCTGGAACAATACGACATACTTTATTGAAGGCAGCCTTCGCCGCAGTGTGCTGCGGGTATATGAAACGCATCGGGATACGGATAAAATACGATTCGAGCATGCGGTGCTGCAGACGCTGGATCAAGCCGCTGCGAGCTTTCGCGTGCCGCTTCCGATTACAACACTTGCTGGCGAGACAATCGTGAGATTGGAGGATGGCAGTGGACGATATGCTTGCATGTTTGAGTTCATAGAAGGCATGCGGCTGGAAGGGGATAGCGCTAGAGCAGCCTTCTCCTTCGGAGAAGCCGCGGGCGAATTGCTGCTGGCCTTGGCAGAGGTTGAGCCCGGGCTGCAGCCGGCTTATCGGCCGTATTATGAGCTATCCCAGTCTTATCCGGCATGCAGCCCAGATATCGTTATGGCATTTTGCAATCATCCTCCTGAGCCGTTCAAAGATTTGCAGGATTCGCTGATCGAACTGGCGCAAGCGTACCATGATATGCTTCAGAAGCTGGATGGATTGGAGAAGCTGCCGCAGCAATTGATTCATGGGGATCTCAACTATTCTAACCTGCTGGTAGATGCACATGATCCGGCACGGGTGACAGCGCTGCTTGATTTCGAATTTTGTACGAAGGATGTACGGTCGATGGAGCCTGCAGTCGTTATTTCCGGGCTGCTGGGTCAAGGCGAGAGCGAGAATCGGGAAGCCGTAAGGCTGTTCTGTCAAGGGTTTGGGGGAAGGATTCGCCTAATGCCTGAAGAGATTGAGGCGATTCCGGTACTTATGCGCTTACGTCAAATCGATGTCTTCTTACATTTTTTGAGCCGCTTCTTTAACGGTACGGATGGCCCTCGGGTATTGCGCGATCAAGTAGAGTCTATTTCAACCGAGCTGAGACAGCTAGAGCGGAACGATGCTTGGTTTACGGATTGCCTGATGCAATACATCAGCCTCTAAGGCTTCCGAGCTCTAATTACGATATATATCTTATACTAGTGGGAGATTACCCCCATAAACAGCTATGACATACACGTAATAGGAAGTGATTACATTTGATGGACAGGCCGATAGATCAGGTTCTTAAGGAAATTCAACAAAAGGGGAACGTGGCCGAAAGGGATATGCTGATTGAGCACTATCGTCCCTTTATCCTGCGGACGGTTTCTCATGTATGCAAGCGGCAAATCGGATGGGATCATGATGAATCCAGCATAGGATTGATCGCTTTTAACGAAGCCATTGACCGTTATAACGAAACGATGGGGAAATCATTTGACAACTTCGCTTTTATGTTGATTCGAAATCGGTTGGTGGATGAGTTTCGCAGGCAAGGGAGAATACTGCGAGCTGAAAGCGTCGTATATGACGATATTCGCGATGAATTTGAGCAGACCGCAACGGAAGTCGCCAGCTCCATGGAAGCTTATGAACGGGAGCAGACGGCGTTGGAGCTGGCTCAGGAGCTTCTGCTCTATGATGAAACATTGCAGGAATATGGTGTATCCCTAGAGGAATTGGAGAGTATTTCTCCCAAGCATCGGGATACTCGCAAGCAATTCATCCAAATGGCCAAGCATTTTAGCGGGCACAGGAATTGGATTGATATTTTACATAAAACAAAACGTCTGCCGATGAAGGAGATGTTGGATTTATTTAAGGTAAGCCGTAAAACATTAGAAAGAAACCGCAAGTATTTGATTGCGCTCGTTCTGATATATTCTAACGATGAGTTTGGGCGAATTCGCAGTACTGTCTCGTTTGCGGATGTGGGAGAGTGATGATGATGCAGGGCACAGTGATGAAAATAACAGAACGTTGTATCGTTGTCCTCTGTGAGGATGGGACATTCCGTAATTTGCCGCTTCCGTCGGTCATGCCGCGCTTAGGGGACAAAATCTCCATACCTGAGCCGGTACAGAGGCAGAGGTATATGCGGTATTTGAAGAAGCAATGGATGTATGCAGCTTCTATAGTGCTGCTGCTAGGCGTTGTTTTTTTCTATAATTATTTGCAGCAGCCAAAGCAGTCAGCGACCCTGGTGGCGATTGATATTAACCCGGGTATTGAACTGGTCGTGAATCAGCAGGGCATGATCGATCAGGTTAATCTGCTAAATGAGGAGGCCAAGCTGCTATTATCCGGGAAGGAACTGGTCAACCAGCAATTCTATCAAGCCGTGCAGTGGATTATTGACCAAGCGGAAGAGCATGGATACTTAGATGCAGATACGGAGAAAAAATGGGTTTGGTTATCGATCGTGGATCTTGGCAATGGAGCCCAATCTATTGATCCAAAGCAAATTTCCGCTCAAGCCAAGCGCTATAATGTCGAGGTTTTTGCGGCGAATAAGCAGCAGTTGGAGCAAGCGAAGGATGCCGAGCTGACGCTGAATAAATACATCGTACTAGAGCTGGCAGCAGAGAAGGGAATTGAATTAACCCCTGAGCAGCTGCGGAGCCAATCGATTTTGAGCTCGCTTCAACAGGCAGGGGTTGATCCCGAGGCTCTATTTGCCAAGCCGCTTCAACTATCCGGCAAGGTTCAGTCTCCGAACGAATCCTTGAATTCCAGTCCAAGCAGAGCCGAGCCGCAGAACAGTATCCAGGACGTGGATGCCGAGATAGCAGATCATCGAAATGAGGAAGGGGCATTTGCATCAAGTCAAGGTGAGCAGGTGGGAGCAGGCAGCCTAGTCGATAACAGCAGCGTTAATGAATCAAACGGCACGGAATTGCCTACGCTGAAACCGATCGATTCATCCAATGCCGAGGTTCGGGAACAGCTAGAAGCCGATAAAGCGGAGATAATGCCGAAGGCGAATTCAAAGACGGAAATTCAAAAGCTGAATCTGCAGGTGAAGCTGGTGGATGACGGGGAAATCAAGGTCGAATATAAGCAGAAAGATGGCAGGATCGAGGCCAAGGTAGAGAGGAAAACCAAGCAAAAAGAAGACAAGCAGCAGGGTCAGCAGGCTGTCACCTTTGCCGAGAACGTCATTAAGCATTTGAATCTTCAGGATAGAAGCGATAGGAAGGTTGTAGTGAGCCGAATTATATCGTCTTTAAATGTGAAGCAAAATGAGTGGCATGAAATCGAGTTTGAGGTTAAATTCTCGAATGGCAGCGAGCTTGAGTTCGAGGCTGTAAATCCGTTGAAAGCTGAGGAAGAAGCCCAGGCGAAGAAGAAGGAGCAGCAGCAGAAGGAACAAAAGCAGAAGGAACTGAAGAAGAAAGCAGAACAAGAGAAGAAAGATCAAGAGAAAGCAAATAAGAAAGAAAAAGAAATCGAAAAAGAGAAAGAAAACGCGCTGGAGAAAGCCAAGAAGAAGGAAGCAGAACAGAAAAAGGAGCAGGCGAAAAAGGCCGCAAAGAAAAACAATAAAGACGAAAATGATGATGATGACGACGAGGATGATTAGGTTAATTTTTAGCGGCCCCCACAAAAACATTCTATCTTGCGTAATAACAGATGTACGGAAAATGGTTGGATAGGGGGGTTGTGAATGGCGCTGATCAATTGCGATAAATGCGGAGCATTGATGATTTGGAAACCTACCCATTTATGCAGCGAGTGTCTGAGGTTTCAGCTTGAGGAAGTCAACAAGGTGAAAGACTATCTTGCCGAGCACCCTCAGGCCAGCATCATGGAGGTGGAGCGGAATACGAAGGTCTCTCTTAGAACAATTCAAGAGATGGCTTCAAAATCATAGACGCAACACCATATGTAGAATATGGGTGGTTCAATATTGTTGCTTGAAGAGAGGGAGGATATCATGAAGAAATTAAGAGGATTGCTTAGCTTGCTGCTTGCCAGCATTCTCACCATCGGCTTCTCTGTACAAATTATCGCGGCGAAGGATGTGAAGACGAAGGGGGTGGAGAATGGGCGCGCGCAACTTGTATTGGAATTTGACGATATTCAGGAAGCGGAATGGGCAGCGGGGTACATAACAAAAATGCAATCGAAAAAAGTATTGCAGGGCTTTGAGGATGGCACTTTTCGCCCGAATCAGCCAGTGACCCGCGTTGAGGCGATCGTTACTGCGGTTCGCCTGATGGGGCTGGAAAGCGAAGCCAAATCACAATCCATGGATACCCAGCTTCATTTCAAGGATGCGGATCAGTTGGACAAGCGGTTCCCATGGGCGAAAGGATACGTCATCGTAGCGCTGGAACACGGTTTATTCGATGCGGCAGAGGACAAAATCATTCCGGACAAGCCAGCAAGCCGCGTATGGGTGTCGAGCTTGCTAGTTAAGTCCTTGGGGCTTCAAGACGAAGCGCTTCGCCAAATGACGAAGATTCCAGATTTTAATGATGCAAAGGCTATTCCAGCGGGTGCAATTGGTTATGTTAATGTGGCGGTGTCGCAAGGAATCGTCAGCGGTTATCCCGACGGCACCTTCAAACCGAACAAGAATGTGACGCGCGCAGAGATGGCTGCGCTTTTGGATCGCACGAATGATGGCCTGCTTCAAAATCAAGGAGCCGTGTCCATTAGCGGTACCGTAAAGGAGATTCAATTCACCACAGATGCTGCAGACAATTTCAATAACCAAAGCAACGGTCAAATAAAAATTGAAACCTGGAATAAAGAGCTGCTGTCTTACGGTATTTCTTCCAAATTGCCTGTAAAGCACAATAAAAAATTCATTCTGGCCGATCAAATTGCTGTCAATAATCCAATGAGATTGATCGTTAAAGACGGTCAAGTTGTGGAAGCAGAGCTGCTCAGTACTAAAGAAGTGAGCAAGGATGGAACATCTAAGAAGGAGCCGAATCAAGAGAAAAAACCGAATCAGGAGCAAAAGGCCGGCGCAATTGCTGAGTTTGACTTTGAAGTTGAATTAGCTGGCAAGGAGAAAATTAAGCTGGAGTATAAAAACAAGAAGGGAACAGCTCAGGCTCAGGTAGAAAAAGAATCCAAAAAGGATAAGGAAAAGCTGAAGGGCAATCAGGCTGTTCAATATATGGAGGAGCTTATCGCTAAAGCGGGTTTGACCGACAGCATGAGCGGCAACGAAGCCGTAGATAAGCTTATGGCAGCTCTTAACATCGACAAAGGTCAAGTGAAAGAGCTGGAGCTAGAGGTTAAATTTTCTAGCGGGAAGCAAATGAAAATCGAATTCGAAAATGATGATGATCACGACGATGACGATGAGGATTAATTAGATAAGATGCCTGTGAGGCCGGTATTCGTGTTATGCGATGCCGGTCTTTTTTATATTTTTTAAAATAGGACTAAAGAACCCCCATAAAACAAATAGTCATTTCGTATTAGATAGTTAGCGCCATTAGATATATAGATAAGTTGTAGGGAGGCAATATATTGAGGCTAATTAAACTAACAGAGTATGATGATCAGACCATGCAACTGGCAAAGGCGATTTATGATGGGCAGGGCCGAATTCTTCTAGCTGCAAATCATACGATTCATCCAAAAATCGTGGACAGATTGATTCGCATGGGAATTTCTCAGGTTGTCGTAGAGGATGCGGATTCTAAAGGAATTACTTTGGATGAGATGCTTGACCCGCCAACCTGGCTGGATATTATTCATATTGTGAGGGAGGCATATGCCGCCGCTGGGAAGAAGCCCCTGCCCTTACGGCCTATTCTTAAAGGAGTAGATCAGCTGATTGACGAGATTAAGCGTCGTCCCGTCATCGTGCTCATTCCGGCGACAACTATCGCGGAAGAGCTGCATCTGTCTGCCCATTGCGTAAATGTTGCGCTGTTATCTCTGCAGATCGCTAAGCAAATGGGTTATAACGAACTGCAACTAAGAGATTTGGCGGTTGGCTGTTTAATGCATGACATTGGCAAAGCCGTAACGGAAGATAAGCGTAAACACCCGGAGGCGGGATTTAATATTTTGCGTCAAATTCGTGAAATTAGTTTGTTATCCTCGCATGTCGCTTTTCAGCATCATGAGAAATACGATGGAACTGGATATCCTAGAGCGATTTCCGGCAAAGATATTCACGAATATGCACAGATTTGCGCTACGGCCAATACGTATGAAAATGCGCTGTCACAAGAGAGAATGTCTCCCCATGAAGCCGTAGAAGTCATCATGGCTTTGAACGGCACGTCGTTCAAGACGGCAATCGTTGATGCGTTCGTGAAATCCATTGCTCCGTATCCGCCGGGTACGAAGGTCGTTCTAAGTAATGGTAAACAAGCCATTGTAACTAAAATTATCTCGCATATGCAGCGCCCCGTCGTTCGTATTCTCGCTACCGAGCAGGAGGTTTCGCTGGCTGATCACCCTTCGCTGATGATTACGGGAGAGCTCTCTTTAAGCGCGGCTCCGTCTTAATAGACCGTTACAGCTATAATAATGTGTCAAATACATGCCCACAGGAATACCTTAAATAGACGTTTACCTATTTAAGGAGGATATTGACATGATCGATCCAGTCCTGCAATCTCCAGATCTTCGGCTGGCGGCTGATTCCAACCAGGTGCTTAACTATCGCCGCGATCCGCACAATTATATTACTCAAGTATTTGGCGCACAGCTTCCCGCGATAAAAACTGGCTTCTTCAATATTTATTTAACCAAAGGCATTATCGTCCAGCCGCATTGGCATACCAATGTCAACGAGATGGTATATGTTATTAGCGGAGAGGTGATTACTTCCGTTTTTGATCCATTTACTCAAAGGCTGATGACTTATTATTTGAAGCCGGGGCAGATTTCTCTGTTCCCTAAAGGCTGGTTTCACTGGATTATCGCGGAAAGCAAGCATGCGCATCTTCTAACGATTTTTGATCAGCCTACACCCGATATCGTATATGGCTCGGATTTTCTGCGTTCGGTTCCAAAGGAAGTGATGCAGCGGGCATATTGTGTAGATGAAGAGGATTATGCTAGAGCGGTAGCGCCGATCAGGGAGTCTGTCATTTTGGGGCCTCCGGTTTGGTGCGGCTGTGGCAGCTGATTTTGAATACGATGGTTCTTCTTGCGAAGATGAACAAGTGGTATAATTACTTTGATTACATCGGATACGAAACCAATGTTAGAAGGAGTCGAATAATGAGCAGCTATCCGCCAGCCATAGCAATTTTTCATCGAACCCTATTAAAACTGAAAGGCATCGTGGAAACCTTAGAGCCGGCGTTTCAAGTTATTGATAATCTGAATCGCTCGCTAGAGTTAGCCTTGAAGCTCGATCAGATACCCATAAAATGAAGGAAAAGATACAGGAATTACCGTCGTCTCCAGGAGTATACCTAATGAAGGATGCCCAGGGTGGAATCATATATGTGGGAAAATCCAAAAGTCTCAAAAAAAGAGTGCAATCCTATTTTTACAATAATAAGTCTCACTCCCCGAAGATTAAGAAGCTGGTACAGCATGTTAAAGACCTGGAGCATATCGTGACCGACACCGAATTTGAAGCCTTTATGCTGGAATGCAAGCTCATTCAGGACATCAAGCCGATGTATAATCGGAAGATGAAAAATCCGCTAGGCTACACTTATATTGTATTACGACAAAAGGATGGCTTTCGTCGACTTGAAATAACGAGCGCCTTGGAGGAGAACGGTACAGACAAGCCTATCTACTTTGGGCCCTATACAGCAGGCAGGAATACGGTTGAAAATGCGGTGCAGCGCATTCAGGAATGCTGCAGGATAGCATGCAGCATTCCTTTTACAGCCTTAGCCGCGAACACGCCCTGTTTGAACCATTCGCTCGGACTATGTCTGGGAAGGTGCCTCGGCGGAGAAGCGGCCCAGCGATATGACTCGATTATGGATCGATTCATCGGCCTGCTCAAAGGAACTGATCGGAGTCTGTGCGAAGAGATGGAGCGCTCCATGCTGGAGGCAGCAGAGCAATTTGATTTTGAAAGTGCGGCGAAATATAGGGACTGTATCGAAGCGGCAAATCTGCTGCTAAATAAAAAGCAAGTGATTGAGTTCACCGCGGGGAACCATAGCATCGTCGTCTATGAATACTTAGACCGAGATACAATTAAGCTGTTTCTGATTAAGCGAAACGAAGTACTGTATAGCGAAAAATATGGTCTGGCATTAAACTCAGAGATTGAGGCACTGCCCGCGAGAGCTAAAGATTTGATTCTAAGCTATTTTCATAGAGAAAAGAACGGACAAAACGTTGCCGATGTTGCCAGAGATGAAATCGATGCGGCACAAATTATTTACAGCTATCTGCAGAGCAGTGCTTGCCATCATCTGCTTATACCTGAGAAGTGGATGGAAGCGAAAGGACATCATGAGATGGAGGGCGCGCTGCGGGAGTTTTTAAGCTTGGGTTAGGGGGCTCGAATTGTGCAGAGCCCTCTTTCTAATGTTCCGCATTCCCGCATTCAAGAATAGTTGAATCCGAACGCTTCTTTTACGGTTGTCAACAACTCATAAAAGAGGTGTTTTTTGCGCTGATCGTCCAGCATCTCTTATTTTGTCACAAAATTGACAAAAATGGTATTTTAATATAATATATAACAAACCCATAATATTCCATTTATTTCATCGTTTCTATATCCAACAATTATCGCACTAATCATCGATTTCGCTGGTTCTTATCTCTGTCATCAATTCCTGAACTAGTCTTCTAGGAATTCGACTTCTCTCTTCAGGATTTGATAATAACCATGAAGAAAGGAGGAAGGCCGCTTATTGCAGTTGATCGTCGCATTGTTCAACAATAATTTACTAGGAAGAGGTGATTATACAAGCTAGTAGCATCATAGAGTTGCTCGTAAAACAATCTGACCCTATTCAAAATAAGGAGGATGATGGAATGACAGCTCAGGTTATGATGGATCGTAAATATTCGAAAGTAAAAATGTTTTTGGTAACGGCGGGTACTCTACTCGTTATACTGGCTTGTTCGGCGATATTTGCTGACAGCGCTTCCGCGCATGGGCATGTGATCGACAGCCGCGCCGATCTTTGCGCCAGAGGGGAGAATGTCAACTGCGGCAGAGTCATCTATGAGCCGTTTAGTGTAGAGGGACGCGGGGATTTCCCTGAGTTCGGCGTGCCTGACGGACAAATCGCCAGTGCCGGCATATTCACGGAGTTAGACGAGCAGACATCTACTCGGTGGAAAAAAGTAAATTTGACAGGTGGAGAGTATACGTTCCACTGGGAAATTGTCGCTAACCATAGCACGAATACTTGGGATTATTATATTACAAAGAAAGGCTGGGATCCGAATACGCCGCTTAAGCGGGCCGATCTAGAGCTGTTCTGCAGATATATTGATGACGGAGCTATCCCACCGGATGATGTATATCATGATTGTTACATTCCGAATGATCGTGAAGGCTATTATGTAATTGTTGCTGTTTGGGATATCGATGATACGCCTAACGCTTTCTATCAAGTCATTGATGCCAACTTGAGTATTAATCCGTCCGCGCCTACGACTCCGGAGCCTGGCTTCCCCGGTGATCCGAACCGTTTCGGAGAATACTTGATCTGGAATGCCATCCGCATCTACGATACAGGGGATATTGTCATTCATAACGGACAGTTCTGGGAAGCCCTGTGGTGGACGCAAAATCAGGAACCCGGAACGACAGGCCAGTGGGGGCCATGGAAGTTGATCGGCGACGCTCCGCCTCAGTAAGGCTTCTAAACGCAAATCCTGCATAATAACTAGTTTATAGGATGTTCTTAAACAAAGAGGTGTCCAAATGATTGTAATTTGGACACCTTTTTAAATTCGGCCTATATAATCGAACGCATGTCGTGAAATTTTTTATATTATAAAAGCCTTGATTTTCAAAGATCACTGTGCTATTATTAGAAGTGTCGAAATTGAAACGAATTCACATGTTGAAGAGAGTCTCATTTTATGATGGAACTTTGCTCAATGTGTGAATTTTTTTGTTTGTGGGAAAATGATCATATTAAATCATATTTGGAGGTAATGACATGCAAACAGGTACAGTTAAATGGTTTAACGCAGAGAAAGGCTTTGGCTTTATCGAAATCGAGGACGGAAATGACGTATTCGTTCATTTCAGCGCGATCGAGGGCGAAGGCTTCAAAACTTTGGACGAAGGTCAACGCGTTCAGTTCAACGTGACCCAAGGCAACCGCGGCCCTCAAGCCGAGAACGTAACTAAAATTTATTAATTCCAAGACAAGGCTGCCCCTGCATATTTAAAGGGGCAGCTTTTCTTCTTTGAAGCGGAGCAGACCTATCTCTAAAATTCATAAGAAATGGGGAATGCATTAGTGAAAGTTAACTTGATTTTTACGAACAAAGGGCAAGTTGCGATTGATAATTTCGAGAATGACGAGTTGATTGAAATATTTACAAGATACATGAGAACATTAACGAAACAATTTGCCATTGAAACCACTGTGCCAATGGAAGTCAATAAGAACATTATTGATGAAGGCGTTCTGCGAGTATCCTTGGCTAGCGTTAACTGTGACGTAAATATGTTCTTTAAGGAACTCGGGAAAGATATTAAGGTTCCTTTGAGGAAGAGGCTCAATAAAGACGGGAAACTGGACAACGTATTTAAAATAGAAGTGATGGAATAACCGGAAAAAACCACTTATGATGCAAGTGGTTTTTTTTGTGCTCGGGGATTTCCATAAACAGGAAACATACATCTTGGCGCTTTAGGAAATAATTGTGATGAACTAGAGCCATTTATACACACAGAGAAGGTGACCGTATGGAATTACATCACAATAGCAGCACCTATAAGCCTGGAGATATCGTCTACGTTTTTTACCGTAATCCGCATACCCAGGATGTAGCTCATATTCAGCAGGCAGCCGTTGTAAACAACCCGGAAAATCCGCAGGAACTGGCGATGTTCCTTTATGAAACGTATTATCCGCTGTCCCATGAAATGGCGGTGTATACGACCAAGGAAGAGGCCGAACAAGCCTACCAGTATTATTTCGGAACGGCGTTTGACGGGAGCTTCGAATGATTAGCGCATTTACACCGAAGCTGGTCTATTTTGAACCGGGTGCTTTGGAATATCCATTGGGAAAAGAGCTGTACGACAAATTTTCAAAAATGGATCTCGAAATCCGCTACACCACTTCGCATAACCAAGTCAGGAATCTGCCTGGAGACAATGACTTTCAAAGATACCGGGTGGCCAAGTCTACGCTAGTTGTCGGCATACGAAAAACATTGAAATTCGATACGTCCAAACCTTCCGCGGAGTATGCGATTCCCTTTGCGACGGGCTGTATGGGGCACTGCCATTATTGTTATTTGCAGACAACGATGGGGAGCAAGCCCTATATTCGTACGTATGTCAACGTGGAGGAAATATTGGAAGCAGCGGATAAATACATAGAGGAACGGTCGCCCGAGCCGACCCGATTCGAGGCCTCATGTACTTCGGATATTGTGGGGATTGATCATCTTACGCATACGTTAAAAAGAGCCATTGAGCATTTCGGTCAATCCGAATTCGGAAAACTAAGGTTTGTTACGAAATTTCACCACGTGGATCACCTGCTTGACGCTAAGCATAATGGCAAAACGCGATTTCGCTTCAGCGTGAATGCCGACTATGTCATTCGGAATTTTGAACCGGGGACTTCGCCTTTAGCCCAGCGAATCGAGGCGGCTGGCAAGGTGGCAAGAGCCGGATACCCTCTAGGATTTATCGTAGCTCCCATTTATCTGCATGAAGGGTGGGAGGAGGGATATTATCATCTGTTTGAGCGTCTGGATGCTGAACTTCCGGAGGATGTACGGGAGGACATTACGTTTGAATTCATTCAGCATCGGTTTACCAAGCCGGCAAAGCGGGTAATTGAGAAAAATTATCCGATGACCAAGCTGGAATTGGACGAGGAGAAGCGAAGATACAAATGGGGAAAATATGGTATTGGAAAATATATTTATCCTAAAGAAGAGGAAGAGGATTTAAAAAGTCATCTATACGGCTATATGGAAAAATTTTTTCCTAAGGCTAAGCTGGAGTATTTCACCTGATTGAACGGATTATGACTTTTGTGATATTTTCCATAGCATCATGCTTCCTATTTTGTTATTCCTACTATAGGAGGTGGATTACGCATGAAAGTCAGTTATCCCATAAAAGATGCAGCTGAATTAAAAGAAATCAAAGAGTCCCTTAAGCCCTTTGGCGGTCGTTGCGCCAAAATTGTGGAAGGAACCCTGGAGTATCAAATCAAAGACGAGAACGAGAGCGCAGCATATGAGGCCTTGAAGAATAAAGGGTATATCGAGTAAAAGTCAGGAGCGATCCTGACTTTTTCTTATGCTTTATTACATTATTTTTTCAAGACGGGAATCCATATCTCGCTTTTAAAAGTGGGTGAACTGACATCTTTACTCTCATTCCAGAGGATTTCCGGCCCTGCCGTCTGCTCATAGTTGGAGGATGGGAACCATTCAGCGTAAATGCGTCCCCATACATTTTGCAGCGTATCCGGAAACGGCCCAACCGCTTCGAATACCGCCCATGCTTGGGCCGGGACATCAAGCCTTGCCAGATGATCCGGGCAATCTTTAGTAGTAGCTACACCGATATAATGATCCAGCTCTCCTCTTTCCTCCATTCTTCCCTCGGAAAAGTTCGTCGATGCACTAAGCAGTCCTCTTGGTTCTACATTAGAAAGTGACTTAAGTTCCTGGATCGATTCTTCGTTCAAGCTGGCCCACATCGCAGCGATTTCCGGATTAACACCATGGAAAATAATCGGGACACGTTTCATTAGGCCGACAATGCAAAAAGCTTGCTTCTCCTCTATTCGGTAGTTCATTTCGCTTCCTCCTTGAATAGATAATTGGAAGGTCATCCGCGGATACGCTTTAAGGGAATGGCCGTTATGCTTCGCTTCGGACGGCGTGATGCCATGCAGGCATTGAAAAGCGCGGGCAAAAGCATCCGGTGAGCTATAACCATATTTCAAGGCGATATCAATGACTTTGGCAGGGCTGTCTTTAAGTTCGAAAGCTGCGGCCGTAAGCCGTCTGCGGCGGATGTACTCCGATAACGGAACACCTGCAAGGAAAGAGAACATTCTTTTGAAATGATATTCTGAACAAGCAGCCAGCCTTGCAACTTCTTTATAGTCGATAGTGCTTGTAAGATTAACTTCAATATACCCCATTGCTTCATTCATGTTCTTAAGCAAATCCACGCGGGTGACCTCCTTTATCTACACTATAGCAGCAGCAATATGCTCTTTTCCCGACATTTCGTGCACAGCTTTGCAGGATGACTCCGTAGAGAAAACATAATTTAGAACCTGGGATGATGTAAGAAGTTGAAAATGAAAAAACCAATCAAAGGTAATTTTGAAGTAAAAACCCAACCTCTCCCGCATACAATCTGTATATAGAGATAAAAGCTATTTTGGAGAGGAGAAGGATCAGAAATGAAGCTGCTGTTTTTTATGCTACCATATTACGGCCATATTAACCCTACTTTATCCGTTGCAGAGGAGCTTGTTCGCCGCGGCGAGCAAGTCGTGTACTACACGACAGAGGCGTTTGCAGGAAAGATTGACAGCACCGGGGCAGAGATTCGCATCCTCGGTGAGGAATTCGGATTTCGAATGGAGGAAGTTGTGGATGGGCGGCTGACAGTTGCCCTTCGATCAGGTGATTTCTATGTGGAGAATCTGAGGCGCCATGTTGATAAAGCCTCCGAGCTGCTGGAGCGAGTGCGCGAGGAGAAGGCGGACGGTGTCGTATGCGATCCGATGTGCTTATGGGGACGAACGGTTGCCGAACGGCTTGAGCTGCCGCGAGCCCTATTCTTCTCAGGGATTGCCGTAACCGCGGACTCTCCCGTGTTCGACTACTTCTCCAAGTTGTTTGATGGAGATATTCCCCAAATCGTGACGGATATGTTCCTAAAGTCAGAGCCGCTCATGCTCGCCCCGATCCCGCGGGAGTTTCAGCCGGATTCGGAGCTCTTGGCGGATACCTTTGAATTTATCGGCCCAACGATCGTGGACAGGGGGAGTGAGACGGATTTCCCGTTCGGGGAAATTGACGGCCATCCCACGATACTGATTTCACTTGGCAGCGTTCTTCATAATCCTCAGTTTTATGACCTTTGCGTCGAAGCCTTCGCGGATACGCGCTGGAAGGTCGTGATGGTCTCTAAAACGTCTCCAGAGAAGGTTCCAGCCAACTTCCTCATTTATCCCTTTGTTCCGCAATTGAACATTTTGCAGCATGCGAAGCTCTTCATATCGCATGGCGGGGTGAATTCAGTGATGGAGTCGCTTTGGTACGGCGTTCCTCTCCTGATGGTGCCCCAAAGCTCCGATCAGCCGCTTGTCGCCGCCCGTGCCGAGGCGCTGAATTTGGGAAGGAAGCTGGAGCTTGCTACGCTTACATCAAGCCAGCTGTTGGAAAGCGCCAAGGAGGTTCTCGCCAACCCCGCGATACTAGAGGGCGTACAGCAGATGCAATCGATTCTGCATAATGGCGGCGGAAGCAAGCGGGGCGCGGATGTGATTCAGCAGTATTTTGAAGAAACTAATCTTGTGAGAAAGGTTATTAGTACTCCTCCCCTATATGAAAATTAGTGTGTTGGTTATGTTTTCTAAGTCAGGAATAATCCTGACTTTTTCTTTTTTCAATAATCTATAGTGATTTTATGAATACTCGCTCATGCAGAAACTCCTAATGATCAATCAATCTCCAAAGCCGCTGCCATATTATTCTGTATATAGTCTGCTCTAAAATATTGAGGAAAGATGTATATTTTAAAAACTATTTAATTAAGAACAGGAATCGACAGCATGCGACAAAGTTGATGGGGTATACTTTTGTGTAATTTGACCTAGTCCATAAGGATTAATTTCGGTTATAGTACTTTGATTTAATGTGAAAATTGGAGGGAATAGGATGAGTGTGACCATAATTAATCCAATGCTAACCATCGGTGAAGATCAAGTGGCTGAAGCATTTTATGATACATTTCGTGTTGAATTAGAAGAATACACTGATGTAAGATGTCTCAAATCGGCAATGCATCTTCACACAGTTTCATTACAATCTGATGATATGATAGTTATCTTCAACAATGACAACGAGGAATACTCCGAGAATGTTTTAGCGCTTTTGCGTCAGGCATTGGAATTAAAGTGTGTTGTAGTTCCGGTGTCGCTTTATAATGAAACACGTACTCCGGCCAAACTCATTTCTCATCTTCAAAGTTTTGAAGTAGTTGATCAATTACGCCAAAGAAGATTAACAAATAGGAATATAGATACAATTGCTTTTGTATTGATTAGGTTTATCATGTCAAAACTTCAACCAACGATGGCTGTTGACCGGATGGATCTCTTCATAAGTCATCGACGGGCAGATGGCGAAGAACTAGCTGCAGAATTTTATAACGAATTTAGAAGACGAGCTGATGAAGTTGAAGCTTTTAGAGACTTGATCAGTATAAAAGTAGGACAAGATGCTCAGGATGAAATAGAAAAAAATCTATATAAAAGTGACGCAGTAGTATTTATAGACACCCCTTTAAGTGGTGAATCTAAGTGGGTCAAGAAAGAGTTGCAAATTGCTTTAGGATTAAATCTGCCTATAGTTTGGGTAAAGATTGGCTCTGATTCTGAAAGAGTAAGCCTTGATGTCTTGCCGGGTGAAGAACCTCATTTTAAATTTGAAACGCTATATGCAGATGATCTAAAAAAATCGCCTGAAATCATCGATGACATAATTGATAAAGTATTTCAGATTAGTAGGAACAATGCTATGACCGTAATAGATCATTTAAGTAGACTGCAAAAGCTTGCTAGTTCTAATAGTATTGATCTCATCCCTCTTAATAAGAGAAATATGGTGTATCAAGTCAAGATACCGAGAAGAAATAAAGAATTTCACTATTACCAGCGCCCATTAACGCACGTATTACAATTATTCGGTAGAAATCCCAAGAATGCCGACAGAGCAAGCTTTGAACCGATGATTTCTGAACTTGGTTATCAAGCTCATCCTAATTTGGGCTACCATTTTGATTCAGGTTTATTGCTTGGTCCAAATGTATCGATGAAGACTAGGATGGCGAATGAACCAATTTGTACTGATTCTATAGATGAATATGTAACATCTCTTCAGAAATACTTAGCATTAGATCAAAAACATCACCCGAAGAAGGGCGTTATTATATCTGGCTCTTTTCCAGACTACGAACCTGATTATCAGCAACAGCTGACAAATGCCGTATTCTCTTTTTCTAAAGCTATATTAGACAAGGGCGGAACCGTCATTTTTGGAAGCCATCCTACGTTTCAACCTTTGATTTTAGATCTGGCTAGAAGACAACGTGCAGATGATTATATTAACGCGGTCCATATGTATATTTCGAAATATTTTGTGACTCAAGCTGCAGTCAGCGAGCTAGCAAATCAAGCGACAGTATTTTCAACAGATAATATTAACAATAATCGTGCAGATAGCTTAACTCTTATGCGTCAGGCTATGATTGCAGATATGGACGCGGCAGGTATTATTTTACTTGGCGGGAAGCAGCATGGGCTATCCAAGCCAGGGATTGATGAGGAATTTGAACTTGCTCAACAGAGAGGGCTGCCTGCTTTTATTATAGGATCTGTAGGAGGGCGTTCTTCGGAATTAGCCCAAGAAATGAGCGAGCAATCCATTGCTATTAATTCATTAACGAAAGAACAAAATGAGAAGTTATTAACAAGTTTGGATTATAGCGCGTTAGCAGATGAAATTTTGCATTCCCTAGGGTTTTGATGGGGGTTCAATTATGGTTAGACAACAGGAGATGGAAGTCATGAAGAAAAAGTCTATTTTACAGAATAAGTTTAAAGAGAGAGGGAGAGTGGGATGAAGAAACCACAGTATGATATTACTAGATATTTATGTGCAGCAGCTGAAATAAGTCCAAAATTTAGAATTAAAGTCTTTGAACAAATTATCGATAATACAACTCGATTTGTAGCACCCTCATATGGCGTTGATGTTCCTCTTGTTGTTAGACATTGTTTGCGCGGTCAGATGAGGGATTTTATTGTGGAAGCTATCATGTCTCTTGTTATTTTGTGGGCTTTTATTTCTTCCTTTGCATCTCATGGTGTTCTGCTGGGGATTCCCCACTTTGTGGTAACCCTTGTTACATATCCTTTATTTATTTCGTTTCTACTAAGATGGTGTAATTTATACATAGGTTATCGAATTGTTGCTAAAGATTTGAAGTATATGGAGGGGAAGGACGACAAAAGATCATTCATAGAAGCGCAATTTAAACCTCGTATTAAAGAATTAGAAAAGCTGCAAGTCGGCAATGTTGTCTATTATAGTGGATACAATCCATTTGTAGGTTCGGGAGATTATATGGATGGATGGTCATTCGTTTGTAGTACAGCTAAAACAGAAGGACTCGGATCAGAGCAGGCTGATATCTCATTACATGCTTTATATAATTATATTAATAAGAAGATGAATTCCTTACAGATTCGAAATTTAACTGTTCAGGATATGGTTTATGTGAGCGGAAGAGACATTCGAGAGGATCATCGGTTTCTTTCGAATCCTTTTCAAGCACCAAATCCATATATTTCCGATACTCTGGTTGACGAAATTAAGGAAAGTCAGCAAGAAAATGTTCGCTATTATCAATCGGTACAAGTAGTAGGCTGGCAAGGGAATTTCGTACTATCCTCATTTTTTAGGATACATAAAAATGATAAACATCTATTTATAGAGGCTAATTACTATGTTCTACCTCCCTTAGAGTCAGAATTTTATGAAATTGATCAGCTTAATTCATCCATTCCTCTTGGACGCATTGTTAAAATGGGGATTTCTTCGGTACTTCCCGCTATTTTTTATCTGCCATTTTCGCCAATTCGTGCTATTCGGAATGGAACAGCCTTTTTGGCTAGTTGGAAGGGCAAGAAAGATGACGTTAAGCAAGTTAGTGAAAATCAAAGATTCGATTATGGAGCATATGAAAGTATAAGGGAAATGGCTGCTACCGATAAGATGCAGAATTTCTTTCAAAAATCCGATTTGGCTATGTACAAGAAACAAATTGAGCGTTGCTTTACAGACAGTATAATAGAGTTTCTAGATAGCCAAGGTGTGGATGTTTCGGAATTTGTTCAACGGAAAGAATCGATTATTAATCAGGGAATTATGATCAATGGCGGTTCGTTCTCCGCTGATAACGTATCTGTTGGCAATCAAACCAACACGATTATAAATCAAGTAAAGAGCGCTTTTCAAAATAGTGCGGTCTAGGAGGCTTTATGCACAACAATAATAATAAGGGAATTATCGTTAATGGCGGGCAGTTTCATGCAAATGTAGTCTCGGTAGGGAATATAAATATGAATAATCATTCTGATGAACCACAACTGCCCATTCAGGGGAGTTGTTCAGGATATAAATATGATGTTGCATTTTCTTTTGCCGGAGAAGACCGCAGTTATGTAGAGATTATTGCAAAGGAATTAAAGACTAAAGGGATTAAAGTGTTTTACGATGAGTTTGAAGAATTATCTTTATGGGGAAAAGACTTATTTGTGTATTTGGATCAGTTATATCAAAATAGCGCAACTTATTGTGTAATGTTTATTTCCGAAATTTATACGAAGAAAGCTTGGTGTGATCTTGAACGTAATAGCGCTATGTACAGACAATACCTGAACGGTGAATACATCCTGCCTGTCCGTTTGGATGGAACAGAAATCCACGGAATTACGGATAGACATGGATATTTGGAGGCGAAGAATTATAGCCCAGTTCAATTAGCAGAAGCTATAATTACGAAATTAAGTAAAACAAGGGGAATCAAGTAATCGTATTATTGAGCTTATCGTGTACGAATGAAATTCACCAATGATTTGTAACATAAAAGTAGGTTAACACGGTGATCGTTAATCCTCTAACGGACTGAGTTTTTCATTCATTTTAGGGTATGTTAAACTCATGAATAACAGAAAATACCTCAATGCATGGATTTGACGAGACTATGCCAAGGTCTAAATTTCAAAAAAGACTGAAGAAATGTGGAGAATACGATGACCGACAATAAAACAACTGTAGAAGCAGGATGGAACTTTGATAACAGCTATGCTCGGCTGCCGGACATATTTTATACTTTGCAAAATCCGACGCCTGTACGCGAGCCGAAGCTGGTCGTGTTCAATGAATCGCTTGCAGAATCCCTCGGGCTGAATGCCCAAGCGCTGCAAGACGGTGAGGGCACAGCTGTGCTCGCTGGCAATGAAATACCCGAAGGCGCTCTGCCCCTAGCCCAAGCGTATGCGGGTCATCAGTTCGGCCATTTCACGATGCTGGGCGATGGACGGGCCGTATTGCTTGGAGAACAGGTAACATCGCAAGGCGAACGGGTCGATATCCAGTTTAAAGGCTCTGGCCGAACGCCTTATTCTCGTGGCGGCGATGGCCGCGCGGTGCTTGGGCCAATGCTGCGCGAGTATATTATCAGCGAAGCGATGCACGCGCTTGGCATTCCGACGACACGCAGCCTTGCGGTGGTGACGACGGGTCAGCCGGTCATGCGCGAGTCGGAGCAGATCGGCGCAATATTGACTCGTGTGGCAGCTAGTCATATCCGTGTCGGCACCTTTCAGTATGCCGCAGGTCGAGGGGAGCGCGAAGAGCTTCGTGCCTTGGCGGATTATACGCTGCAAAGACATTATCCCGAAGCGGTGGCCAATGCGGAGAATGGCGACAATCGTTATTTAACTTTGCTGCATGAAGTGATTAGCCGCCAAGCCAAGCTGATCGCGAAATGGCAGCTGGTCGGCTTTATCCACGGCGTGATGAATACCGATAACATGACGCTGAGTGGAGAGACGATCGACTATGGGCCTTGCGCGTTTATGGACGCTTATGATCCGGCAACCGTGTTCAGCTCCATTGATCGTGAGGGGCGCTATGCCTACGGCAATCAACCCTATATCGGGGCATGGAACCTCGCTAGATTAGCGGAGTCCTTGCTCCCGCTGCTGCATGACGATGAGGAACAGGCATTGAAGCTTGCGGAAGAAGCCATTGGCGGCTTTACCGAGCAGTTTCATAATCACTGGCTGACCGGAATGAGAGCGAAGCTGGGGCTCTTTAACGTGGAACCGGACGATGAAGCCCTCGTTAAAGAACTCCTGAAGCTGATGCACAAGCACCGTGCAGACTACACAAATACATTCAGAGCTTTAACCTTCGGCAGCTGGCGGGATGCGGCACTGTTTGAGGATACGGAGTTCGAGCCGTGGCTGCAGCGTTGGCAATCGAGATTAGACAGGCAGGCGGAGAGCAAGGAAGCTTCGCAGCAACGGATGCGAGACAGCAACCCTGCGGTCATCCCCCGCAATCATCGGGTGGAAGAAGCTCTCGAGGCAGCGGAAAAGAATGGGGATTACAGCGTGCTGGAGCGCCTGCTCAGCGTTCTCGCCAACCCTTATGCGCATACAGCGGAACAGGAGGAATATTGTAAACTTCCTGAGCCATCCCAGCGTCCATACCGAACTTATTGCGGGACATGATTGAAACGGTTCCAACATAGAATTTCCAGAGTACAAAGGGCTTGAGTCTCAAGCCCTTTTTTTTGCTGCGTGTGCCCAGAAGCACGCATTCTCTAACCGATGAAAGTCCGGTCACGGGAGGAGCCAAGTCCCCGCGTAGCTAGGATACTTGCGGATGGCGAAATCTGTACGTAAAAGCATATCGACGAAAGTACCTGTCAGAGACAGGGCGAGCAATATACCAGGCCGCAACATGAAGTGAATCCTGCCGCATCGTCAAAAAGGCCTCGCAAGAGGGAAAAGAGGAAGCCGAATCTCGGCAACTTGGATGAAGGCTACGGAAGCTGCTTGGAACCTGGAGCGGCAGCGAAGAATCCTCCGGCGTAAGGGGAGCGGCATGATATAGGCTAGACATCCTGTGGGAAGCATGGCCGAGAGTGCGAGCGAATAATGGCTCGTCTGGAGTTGACGGGGAGACGTTAGCAGACATTAGAAAATGGGGAGAAATATTCTTCGTGCAGGAATGTCATCGACTTCTTAAAGAAGGTAACTATCACCCGCAACCCGTAAAGCGCCACTATATTCCGAAGAAGGATGGCAAACAGCGCCGCTGGGGATTCCCACGGTTAGAGACCGCGTCATTCAGATGGCAACCAACTGGTTATGGAACCCATCTTTGAGGCGGATTTTCAAGTGCATTAGAAGTTAGGTGTGAACTAATGAAATTATTTTCTTATGATAAATTATTCGGACTTGACAATTTCACAAGTCATATAGAGGATTAATTATGGACAGCTTTTTGTATCTACTCTTATATAATAAAGAAAGGGGATTAGATGATGTCTAAGTATTTTATGCTGCAGTATCTTATTTTTTTATTAATAAATATAATAATTGGGTTTGTTGCAAGTAATATGGCTGCTAAAAGAGGGCTCTTAAAAATACCTGCTTATTTTGTAGGCTTTTTTGGTTCTTTTTTAGCCTTGCTAATTATCGCAATGTTTCCCAAAAGAATGGAGTAATTTGTTTGCGAACGACAGCGTGCATCACCTTTATCGAAGTTTAGGCTCGCCCCCCTAGAGCGAGTTTCGTTTGGAGAACAACACATTAAGATAATTAAGAAGAAGTTCCAGTAGTACATCCATCCGGTGTACCTTGTAGACGAGGCCCGAAACGAGCTGTAATCTGCATGCACATGAATGACGAACATCGGAAAGTCGTATGAGGGAAAACCTCACGTACGGTTTGATGAGGAGGGGCAGAGTGTTCTGCCCCTTACTCTAGTTCTTTTTTTGATTTGCGGTGTGCTACACTTGAGTTATATCATTCGTGAGATTAGGAGCATCCTATGCGAATCTATTGGATTTGGCTGTTATTATTAAGCGCAATCTGGATTTTTGCACTTCTGCATGTATCCTCGGATGCGGCCACGATGGCTCCCAGACTGATGGGCAGCGCATTGTTCTTTGCCGCTTATTTTATCTCCCCGCTTCTAAGGACAAGGCCGCTGCTGCTGGCCATCAATCTGAGCCTAGCTTCAATCGCGGCCAGCATGGTGTTATGGCCTGATCCACTCGGAACGGCTAATCCTTATACGATCCTCGTGCTTTCTTTGCTTGCCGGGAAGGCTGTTTTTAGGCTGCCGCCGGTTCATGCCAGTATCGTTGGTGTCGTTCTAGTCCTTAGTGCAGCGGCGCCGCTTACCACCAATTATCCTTCGCTGCCTCCCGTTTATATCGCTTTGCATGCTTCGTTACTAGCCATGGGGCTTATCGCATTTCACAAGAATTGGCAGCAGGGCGAGGCGGCAGAGGCACGGAATGAAGCATTATTAAGCGAATACCGAAGAATGAAGAGGCGTCTGGCTTCGGGTGAAGAGATGGCTCGTCAAGAAGAACGTGCGCAGATTGGCCGGGAGATTCATGATTCGGTCGGGCATAAGCTGACGGCTCTTATGATGCAGCTGGAAGTATTTCGCATGCAAGCCGAGGGCGAGGCGAAGGCACAGGCTCGGAACCTAAGGGAGCTGGCACGGGAGAGCCTGGAGGAGACGAGAAGCGCGGTCAAAGCTTTGAAGAGCAATGAGCCTGGCGGACTGCCGGCGATTATGCGGCTGATCCGCAAGCTGGAGGCGGAAAGCTTGATCAAGATTCATTTTACGGTGAAGCATGGAGCGATGTCGGCGCCGTTAACGAATGAACAGTCGATTGCGGTGTACCGCGTCGTACAGGAGGCTTTGACGAACATTATGAAGCACAGTAAGTCCCGGGAGGCCGAGGTTACATTCGAAGCGCCGGGAGGCAGCGTATTCCGGTTTGAAATTTCCAATCCTGGAGCCAATGCAGACCAATTCCGCGAAGGCTTCGGCCTGCAATCGATGCGGGAGCGAATCGAAAGCCATCAAGGCCGTTTCGAGGTCATTCATCACCATGACCGATTTATCGTGAGCGGCGTATTTCCGCTAAAATACATATAAGCCAAGGGGAGACGACCTGATGATGATCAGAATTTTGCTTGCGGAAGATCAGGCCATGGTGCGCCAAGGCTTAAAAATGATGATAGAAACAGATGAAGGGCTTCGCGTTACGGGTGAAGCTGTGAACGGGCGGGAAGCGGTCGCACTCAATGAACGGCATTTATTCGATTTGGTAATCCTGGACATCCAGATGCCGATCATGAACGGACTTGAAGCGGCACGGATCATTCGCGGCAGGTGGCCGGAGCGAAAGGTGCTGATGCTGACGACGTTCAATGATGACGAGTATGCACTAGAGGCGTTGAAAAGCGGCGCAAGCGGGTATTTGCTCAAGGACGCCGAGCCCGAGGCATTGATTCGTTCTATTCGGAGCTGCATGTCCGGCGGGCTATCTTTGCAGGATGACGTTGCCGCCAAGGTGATTCCGCGGCTGCTCCGCCGAAGCGAGGAGGAAGAGTTAACCATCGATCCGTCTATCACGCCGCGTGAACTGGATATTCTCAAGCTCGTTGGCGAGGGGCGCAGCAATAGGGAAATTTCCGAGGAACTTGGCTTGTCCGTAGGAACCGTGAAAAATCATATGAGCCAGCTCATGGATAAGCTGGAGCTGCGCGACCGTACCCAGCTAGCGATTTATGCGATTCGCCATAATGTCGTGTAGCAAACATTGGAGAAGGTGCAGGTTTTTAAATAATGCATGACTAGAGTCATGGGTACAGCGTGAATGAATGACGAAGGACAGTGTGAGCACTGTCTTTTTGTATGTATACTAACGAATAAATAAGCCATTGACGCCCGGATTTAAAGGAGGCAGAGAATATGATTGAAGCACTGGAATTAAGAAAAATATTCAAAGGGAAAGTTGCGGTTGACGATGTCAGCTTCTATTTGGACAAAGGGGAATCTGTCGGTTTGCTAGGGCCAAACGGGGCAGGGAAATCAACGACGATTTCAATGATTTCTTCGCTATTAAAGCCGAATTCGGGGGATGTGAGACTGAATGGGGCCAGCGTCATAAGTAAACCGCAGCTGATCCGGCAGGTACTCGGCGTGGTACCGCAGGAAATAGCCTTGTACCAGGAGCTGAGCGCCTATGAGAATTTGAAGTTCTTCGGCCGTATCTACCGTTTGAAGGGCAAAGAGCTGGAAATCAAAATTCAAGAGCTGCTGGAAATGGTCGGATTGCGCGAGCGGCAGAAGGAAATCATTAAGACGTACTCGGGCGGTATGAAAAGAAGAATCAACATCGCCGCAGCTCTGCTGCACGATCCCGAGTTCGTCATTATGGATGAGCCGACGGTCGGCATTGATCCGCAATCACGCAATCATATTCTGGAAACCGTCAGACTGCTGAACCGGGAGAGGGGAACCACCGTTTTGTATACAAGCCATTACATTGAAGAAGTCGAGCAGCTATGCAGCCGAATATACATTATGGATCATGGCCGGATTATCGCTTCGGGGACAAAGGAGGAGCTGCGCCGGATTTTATCTGGAGAGGACACGCTGCTTCTGCAGCTGGATAAGCCGAGTAAAGAACTGGTGCAAGAGCTTCGGACGTTCGCGCCGATCCGTCAGGTTGAAGAAACCGAACAGGGGTTGAAGCTGATTGCCGCCAAGCAAAGCAATTTATTATCCCAAGTTGTGCAAGCGGCAGAACGGCATCATGTGCAAATGACCAGCATACATGTACATACGCCGAGCTTGGAGGATGTCTTCCTGCATCTGACCGGGCGGACATTGAGAGATTAGGGGGGGATGCATTTGATCCCGTTTTTTAAGAAGGATTTCCTGGTTTATTGGAGAGATCGGAAGGAGCTTCTAATTTCGTTCATTACGCCTCTGGTTCTCATTACCGTACTTGGATTTGCATTGCCCGGCTGGATCGAGAATCCGACAAAGTCATTGGAGATGAAGGTCGCTATTGTGAATCTGGATAATGAAAAGCATGCCATCGAGCAATTCCAGGAATCGCTTGTCTCCCGTTTAACGCTGGATGAAGGGGCAAAGGCTATGGAGTCGCGATTGGGATCCTTATCCTTGAGCAAGTCACTTATGGAGTTGTTTCAATCGGAAGAGGTTAAGAGCATTGTCCACTTGCAGGAGCTAAGCAGCGAAGAGGCACACCAGCAGCTGGAGGCGGAACAGATCGAGGCCATCATTACCATCCCGGATGGTTTTACGCTTGCGGCACTGAACAAAATAGCGCTAAACGATGGGAATGGAGCAGCCCTCCAGCTAACGGCGGGAAAAGCGTCGCTGCAAGTTGATGTGCTGCGGGATATGGTGGACGGATATTTGAAGACGCTAAATTTTCAGTCGGCATTGCATCACGTAGGGGACATGGACATGGCCAATGTCGAGAATATAGGCGGACGTGAAATATTGCCTGGCGTAAAAACGGTCACCTCCTTCCAGTATTATGCCTTGGCGATCAGCATTGTGTTCGCTCTGCTCGTGTCTTCCACGACGGCAACCAAAGCCATGACCGAGAAGCGGGAGCATACGCTGCAGCGCATCCTGCTGACAGGCTCACCTCCCGTGCAATATTTATCGGGCAAAATGAGCTCTACGTTCTGTTTAACCATGCTTCAGCTTACAACGATCCTGCTTGTATCGCATTTTGCCTTTGGCATATTCCCAGATCGTTCGCCGCAATTCTGGCTAGGGATGTTCCTCGTGCTGGTTCTTCTCGCGCTTTGCTTGGGAGCGCTAGCTGCGCTGTTCACAGCTCTGGTGTTCCGTTTGGAGGACTCCGTTGCGAGCGGTCTTACTTTTCTATTTATATTAATTGCCGGGACGATTGGCGGCAGCTTTGCCCCGATCTTTGTACTGCCGGGCTGGCTGAAAAGCGCTGGCGAATGGACGCCAAACGGGCTAACGCTGGCGGTGCTGCTGGAATGGCTGCAAACGGAGACGGCTTCAAGTCTGACCGTACCGCTTGTGAAGCTGGGCGTATTCGCCGTTGGAACGGCCTGCATAGCGGTTTGGCTATTTCCGAGAAGGGAGCGTATTTGATGAACCCCATATTTTTAGCACAATGGATGAAGGAAAAGCGTTCCCCGATTATGGTGCTCGCCTTCTGCGGGCTAAGCATCCTCGCTACGCTGCTGTTCGGAATGGGCATGGACAACAAGATCAAAATCGGCGTGTTCCCATCGCAAGGCGTGGAGGTCTCTACAACCCAGCAATGGGTTCAGCTATTAAACGAGAGCGATGCGATTGAATTTTTCCTGCAGGACGAACGAGCAGCACGCTCGGAAGTACGCGGGGGGCGCGCCGACGCGGCGCTGCAAGTGATGGAGAACGACTACGGATTTATTGCTTCCATCGACAATCCAAACGTACAAATCGTGGAGCGGCATGTGCGCGCCGTCTTCATGGAGGAACTTCATTTGCGAGCGGCAGCGAAGCAGGCAGAGGATGCGAACGCTTTCCGGCACAAGGTGGAACGTTATCTGGAGCAGCCGCCGATCACTGTAGAATTGCTGGCTGCGGATGGAAGCGAATTGACTCGATATGACATGAGCCTCCAACTGTTGTTTACCTTCACCTTATTTCTCGCTGCCTTTACGGTCGGCTTCAAGGTCAATGCGATTACGATGGAGAAGTCCTCGGGCATATGGAGCCGGATGATTCTGTCGCCGATGCGCAAATCGGAGATGTACCTGGGCCATTTGCTATACAGCGTGCTGATCGGCTTTGTACAAATCGTCGCCGTATTCTTGTTATTCCGCTACGTAATAGGGTTCAATATGGGGAACCAATTCGGCATGCTGACTCTGATTGCTGCGCTGTACACTTTGACGATCGTTGCTTTCTGTATGCTGATCGCGGGAATGGTTCGAACGCCGGAACAGTTTAACATGGTCTTTCCGTCCTTGCTTCCAATTATGCCGCTCTTAAGCGGCGGATATATGCCACCGGGGACGATTACGAACCCGTTCCTTTTGGGAATTTCTGAAATATTCCCCTTGAAGCATGCTCTGGATGCACTGACAGGGGTTGCGATCTATGAGCAGGGAATGGCGGAGCTGTTCCCGTCGATTGCCAAGCTATGCATTATCGCTGTGGTTTGTATGGGCATTGGCATTAACTTGATGGAGCGGCGGAGAGGTTAGGAAGGTAACGGAGAGTCTTTAGCTCAGCTTTTAAAAAATTTTAATAAATGCGACAACGGACAGAACATCCTATCTAACTACCCTAAAAAATTGCAAGTCATCTATAACCATTGTAAAATGGTCGAGACATGCTTTTTTTGGTATGCAAACACATATGCATATCTATAAAGAAAGGGAGAGAATCTATGTTTGAATGGAGCAATATATGGCGGGGAATGATGATCGGAACCGCGGATCTGATTCCTGGTGTTAGTGGGGGTACCATTGCAGTAATCTTAGGATTCTATGATCGATTAATTCAATCCATCAGCGGTTTTTTCAGCAAGGAATGGAAGAAGCATCTCGGGTTTCTTATTCCGCTTGGCATCGGTGTTGTATCGGCTCTACTCATTCTAAGCCGGGTGATGAAATGGCTGCTTGCTAATCATGAACAGTCGACATATTTCTTTTTTATCGGACTTATCTTAGGGATTATTCCTTATCTCTATAAGAGTGCAGATGTTAAGCAGAACTTTAAAGCGATCCATTACATTTTGTTTATTATTGCAGCAATTGCAATTGCGTTAACAGGCTTACTAGTGCCAGCGGATGCACACAGCCATGTAACCATCGAACTTACTTTCATGTATGGGGTAGGCTTATTTGGAGCAGGTGCGCTTGCCAGCATGGCAATGCTACTTCCAGGGATAAGCGGTTCCTTTGTACTCCTACTAATCGGTGTGTACCCAATAGCAATAGAAGCTCTATCAACATTCAATCTGCCACTCATCGCAATTATCGGAAGCGGAGTTATCTTTGGATTCATTCTAAGCAGCAAGCTCATTAAATATTTACTAGCCACTCATCCTAGTATCATGTACGCTATTATTATTGGTACGGTCATAGGTTCCTTATATATCATCTTTCCAGGAACCCCAACCGAGATCGCTACACTTGTAATCAGCTTGTTAGCCATGGTGCTTGGTTTATTCTGCTCTCTTAAGTTAGGAAACAAATAGTAGTAGAAAGTGTCCTTTTTACGCTACATTTCGTGACAACTTTCTTTAATGCACTAGGTATGCGATAGAATTGGCTGTCGCGGGTTGCCGAATCTATTTTAAAATCGTTAAAAAGCAGATAGCCATTCTAAAATGAGAGGGAATTAAGATGCGAGAATACCAGCTAATCAGTGACTATAGGAAAGTGGAAGCATTAAGAAAGAGCTTTTATGATCTTGCAAAGCAAACATATGGCCTGGATTTCAAGGAGTGGTATGATAGAGGGTTCTGGAACGATAGTTATATATGTTATTCATTCGTGGATGGTGAACATATTATTGCAAATGCTTCAATTAATAAGATGGCTCTGACGTCAAATGGAAAAGAATACGCAGCTATCCAAATAGGCACGGTAATGACTCATCCCGATTATCGCAATCAAGGGCTGGCAGCTAAGCTGATGAACCATATCATTGAAAAATATGAAAAAGAATATGATTTTTTTTATTTGTTTGCAAATAAAACAGCGTTGGATTTTTATCCGAAGTTTGGTTTTCAAAAGGTTCTGGAGAGCGGCTACAGTCTGGCAGTATCTGATTTGAAAAAGCAAGTGGCGCCAAAATCAGCTCTACGTAAGCTAGATGTCGATAATCAGGCGGATTTTGAGCTAATGAAAGAGTTTGCAGCTGAAAGAATTCCCGTATCGTCAACTCTTGGTGTAAAGGATAATAAGGATTTGTTAATGTTCTACTTTATTCTTGTTTTTCGAGACACCATTTACTATGATCCGAATGAGGATGTGATACTTCTATTTGAACAAGAAGATCATGTACTGCATGTTTTTGATATCGTAAGCAAAAAGAAAATCAATATAGAGAAAGTGGTTAGTCATATGATTTCCGAAAAGACGGAGCTCATTCATTTTCATTTTGTGCCTGACAGTGACAATGAGAACATCCAGTCAACTTTGGTTACAGAGACGGATGAAACGTTGTTTGTTCGTCCATTATTTGCGGTTAAAGGAAAGTCTATTAAATTCCCGCTTACCTCTCAAGCGTAGTTATTAGGCTGGGCGGTATTATATGGTACATTCGATCCATCAATAAAGGATTTTTGATCCCAAGCAGGCTTGCTCAACAGACGCTTAGCCGACTGACCGATTCCAGCCTTCATTCGCTGTCCATCTTCATGTAATCGATTCTCCGGAACGAATACATTCCCAACGAACTTGCCAAGGAGCCCGATGATTATAGAAGGGGAGTTGGCTTACATCTTGAGGAATGCCGTGTTTTATCGTGTATTGTCCGGTGTTTTCTTCCGCCATAAAAGCTGTAAGATCTAAAGCATCCCGTTTTTCCAAAAATAATAAATGATCGACGGTTTGGTACCCATATTCGCTATAGAGCTGGATTGCGCGTTGATTTACACGGAAAGCTTCCAGGCTTGCCATGTCAACCCCTTCCTTTTTATACAAATCCAATGGGGCCTTTCCTGCATAGTAAGCTCCTTTCGGCGGTTAGGTTGGAACTTCGAGCCAAATTGGCCCGATGTGTTGAAGGTCATCTTTTAATTTCTAATGCCCTAAAAATATTCATTACTCCGTCTGTTGGCTGTCTATCTCATTGTTTTAGTGTTGGGTAGTTGCTTCCCTATGTGCCTGTCCATTTGCTCAGTGATATAATATGTACGACACAACGTATCTTGGAAAAGGGAGATTGGCGGAAGGTGAAACGACAGACGGAGATGGGAATACGCATTTTAAAAGCAATAATCGTAATTTGTCTTATGATGATATCCGCTTTATTAGGCTCGAATAGCAGGCAAGCTCAAAATGTAATTACCCCGTATCTTTCGCAAGAAGAGAATGTATTCTCGGTGCTGATTTTGGCGGAGGAGAACGACTACATCAAGCAAACCTACGAGCTTAACGGGATCGTTGGAGAGCATCTGGCTTATCTGACTAAGGCTGGGGTGCTGAGCAAGGATTCCAAAGAAGGAAAGAAGGTCAGAAAAGAACTGGGTATTCGCCGTTTTCCGGCCTATATTTTGCTGGATCATAAAAAAGCTATTCTAATTCAGGACGATGTTCAGAAATTCAAATCCGAATCTAGGGAACGGATGATACAGAGATAATTTAATATATGAACCGTAATAAGACACGATCAGCTTAGTCAAATGCTAAGTAATCGTGTTTTTTCCTAAAAAACCGTACTTTTTTCTAAAAAACAACATTCAAATGATCTGCGGCGTATGAAAAAATAATATTGCATAGGGTTTCGTACTCATAGCTGTATGATTCATCACTTGGTTTATCAATAACGATAATGAGAGAGTGGGATTACAACGATGCTGCAGGCAAACGACCAACTTTGGCTAGAAAATGTCATGGATAAAATTTACCGCAAAAATGGATTGGGTCAGCGAGAAGTCCAGGAACAAAATTCCGTATACGACGATTAACGGTACGCATGACGACCGAACTGTAGATAACCCTACAGGTACCGTGGCAGACGGAATCAGTTGGTGGACGAACGGCTTCTGGGGCGGCATGATGTGGCTGATGTACCATGAAACCGGACAAGAGAAATACAAAGAGATTGCGAACATCTCGGAGGAGAAGCTGGACGAAGGCTTTCGCGAATATTACGGGCTGCAGCACGATGTAGTCTTCATGTGGCTGCCCACAAGCGTCGCCAACTATAAGGTAACGAAGAACCCGGAATCCAGAAAAAGAGCTATGCATGCCGCCAATCTGCTTGCAGGACGCTTTAACCTGGCGGGCGGCTTCATTCGCGCTTGGAATGATCTGCCGGAGGGAGATACCCGGGGCTGGGCGATCATCGATTGCATGTTCAGCATCCGCTCCTGTATTGGGCTACGGAGGAAGGCTCCTCCTGGACAAGAGGGCAGACGTGGGCCCTATACAGCTTCATGATGAGCTATATCCATACTGGAAAAGAAGAATACTTGAATACCGCCAAGCGGATCGCACATTACTTCATTTCCAATATTCCTGACAACGGAATCATTCCCATCGATTTCAGACAGCTGAAGGAGCCAGCGTACGAGGATTCTACAGCGTGCAGCCATCGCGGCCTGCGGTCTGATCGAAATCGCCAAGGCGGTCGGGCAGCATGAGAAGGATCTATACCTGAACGCCGCATTAAAGCTGCTGAAAACGCTGGATGAATCCCGCAGCGACTGGACAACAGATTCCGATTGCATCTTGATCAACGGCTCTGCGGCCTACCACAACCCGGATCGCCATACAGCGATCATTTACGGCGACTATTACTTCATGGAGGCTGTGTTCAAGTTGAAGGGCAACGATTTATATTTGTGGTAATTATGTTGTTTTTTAGCGAGGCTGTTCTTAAGGAACGGCCTCTTTTTTTTGTCTTAGAAACCCCAATTCAACTAGGGGGGGCTTATACAACAATAACAGCCGGTTCGAAATGACCCTGCTGTCAGTTTGTGTGCTTTTTAAGAGAAAATGGGGCGTGCACGCACATCCCCAAGTGAAGTCGCTTGTAAAATTATATAACCATAGTAGGGAGAGTTGACATCCCAGGTAAAACCATTAATATATAATTATATCCAATATTTACTATAAAATAGTATATAAGGAAAGGAGCTGTTTATTATAGGAAATTAAATCTCCTTAATCATCTTGATCAAGTGGATTGTTTCATATGAGAATAGCCTACCTTTTGTTATCCCTTTAGCCCAAAAAATCATATGGGAGGAATTATAATGAATATTAAGAAATCATTCATAGCTAATATTATTGCTTGTATGGTGCTGATCCTATCTATTCCGGCATTTGCTTCTGCTAACGAGAATACTAATGAGAGCACTCGAACTATAAATCTATCATATGGCGAAAATTATGAAAATAAAGAAACTGGTGAGTATTTTAGATGGGTAGATGTGCAAACAGCAAGAGGGACGGTTGCAAAGCATTTTGAATTCAAGATTCGGTTTTCAGTTCAATCCACTAGCTTTACAATTGATAGTTCTTCTGTAACAGTAGATGCTAGTGCTTACATTGAAGATGAATTTGGTAATTCGGTAAGTGGTTATTCTGGACATAAATACACAATTCAACTACTTAGAGGATTAACAACTAAAAGTTTGCAATTTGATTTAGGTGGAACAGAATCCGGAACAATTTCTGGACTTACTAGTGGCGGAAGTTATACATTAAAGGTTATAAATAATGATTATTTATCATTAGGTGACTATTTAACTGGCTCGGGTACTATAACTAATAATTAATATGATCTTATTTAGTTCATAGATTTCAAACAAAAAGTATTATGGAGACGCAGTCCATAATGCTTTTTGTTTTGCAGACTGGGTAGAATTAAGATTCGTAATGGATTATTATATATCTAGCTTGAATATATTGGCAAATTAAATGAATAAGTAGAGTCTAGTGAGGGTTTTAATGAGGCGAATTAGAACATTTTTAGAAATTTTATATAGACAATTTATTAGTGACAGGAAAGTTAACTTAGTGATTCTTTGTATCTTAACTTTAGCCTTTTCATTTTTGTTCTTGATTTCAAAGGAAGTTATTCAAAGATTTGCTGAATACGGTGAATTGAATGAAAGTGTAAGGACTTATGAAATAAGATTTTCAGGAATTAATTCTGTAAAGTCATTTGATTTTATCCTGAAAGAGTTTAGCAGCAATAACATCGAAAAGATCAAACATATTAATTTATCAATTAGAAACAATGAAATATCTCATTTGGATTTAATTTTTACTAGCAATTATAGAGATTTATATCCGCAGTCCATGGGAAATAGAATTATTCAAGGTAGAAATTTTACCGAAAATGAGATAGACACTGGTGAAGACGTAATAATACTTAGTCAGAGTGATTATTCTGAATTTTATTCAAATTATAATTTAGGCGATGTCATCGACTTTTCTGGTTACGATTTTGAATTAATTGGAATTAGCAGGGATGATAATAAAACGAGCTCAGTAATCCCTTACAGTACGATCTTAAAAATATCACAATATAACAATAATCCATTTCGCATGAACGAGGCATTCATTACATTAGAAGAACGGTTAAGTAAAAAAGAAATTCGTAAGATGATTAAGGCAGCGAAAAATAACGATTTAAACGATGCTGAAATTCGGATTATAACTTCATCTTCGTGGATGATCGTAAGTAAATTAGAAAATATTTCTGGAGGTGTAATGGCATCTTTAATAGTTATTTTCTTCTCTGTTCTTAACGTATTTAAGATGATAAAAATATTACACTTGCGAAACAAGAATATTATGATGATATATCGAAACCTAGGTTATGAAGATGTATATATTATTTTAAATTTTGTTGTCGAAATATTTATTTTAATCATGATCTCTATCATTGTAGGTAACTATATCTCCATTCACTTAGGCCCTATTATTAAGAGTATGAGCTTTATTTAGTGCAGAAGAGGACAATTATGAAAAAAAAATATGAATTTATAAAGCTTTTTATCAAAAACAGTGAAAAAAAATATTTATTTCTTGGCTTTGAGTTAGTAGTATTCTGCTTTCTTTTTCATATCGTTTTTTATAACGTGAATGAGATTAAACATCTTAAGCAAACTTTGGAGAGTATAGGCTCATCTGAGCTTTACCGAGCTGATTATAATTTAGAAAATGTAAATAATGTAAATGATAAGTTGAACAAATTAGAGGAAATGTTACCCCAAGGAATACAGGTCATTGCTCCATCCAAAGGCGTCGCGTTTACTGATCAATACTATGATCATAGGCAAGTTACTGCGAGTTTTTTATCTCAAAATGAAGTGCAGCAATATAGATATAACATTTCAAAAGGTGAATATTTTGACAAACAGCGGGTTCAAGAGGGGATATATCCTGCAATAATACCAGAAGGACTAAGTGGCCATTATAAACTTGGTGAAGTATATAACATAGATATAGTCAAAAAATTTGAGACGATAAAATCGATTAAAATAGAAGTAATTGGTAGCCGTAAAAATAATTATATTTTAGACACCGCTTATGTAAGCACCAATATATTTAACAGAGATGCTACGATTTTAGTTTTCGATAAGTATAATGAAATCTCTCCACTTTTTTATATAGAATACAATGGAGCAGTTTCTGTTACGTTAAAAAATAGGGGTGCCTATTCAGAAAATTTGTTTGTTTCTATACTAGAGGATTACGGATTAAGGAATGTAGAAAGCATTGAAGATCGTGTTTTGAAAATAAACAGACTGACTTACAAGGATATGTACATTTATGTAATGTTATTAATCGTTATTGTGCCACTCGTTATAGTTTCCTTTGCTAGTTTTCATTATTTGGAATTTCAGAACAGAAAAAGAGAGTACTTCATTTATGTAAGTACTGGGTTAGCTCCAGGTTTCTTTTTTCAATCCCTATTGTTACTAAATATTGTTGTTTTTATTTTTCCAATCCTATTGCAAGAGTTGATCTGGTTTTTGATTTGCCGGATCAAAGACCTTCCATACTATTGGGTGCACAGCTTGATGATTTTACTCATAGGTATATTAGCTGCTACAATCACTTCTTTATTTAACACTTATTTTATAAATAAAATAAAATATGAAGATAAAATGCTGCATAAGGAGATTTCTTGTGAATAACGACATTGTAGTTTTAGAGGGGATAGCCAAACAATATAGTGCACATGGGTTAGCTATAGACAACATAAATTTATCTGTGAAATCTGGTGAGATGGTCGCAATTATTGGTGATTCAGGTTCTGGAAAAACTACTTTATTGAACATCATCGGAGGAAATATCAAGGAATATTCGGGACATTACAGGTTTCAGGGGAAGGATTTTAACTCCTTTTCCAAAAGAGAAATAGCAGAGAAGAAAAACAAATGTATCGGTTATATTATACAAGATTACGGACTAATTGATGATCTATCGGTATACAACAATGTAAAGCTGCCCTTATTGTTTAATCAAGACATTAATATAAATCAGATTCAAGGGTTAGTTATGAGTGTACTAGAAAAAGTAAACCTGTCAAAATTTACGGATAGAAAAGTAAAGCAGTTATCTGGAGGAGAAAAACAGAGAGTTGCTATTGCCAGAGCAATAATAAATCGTCCAGAGTTAGTTATTGCAGATGAGCCAACAGCGGCGCTAGATACTTCAAACACGTTTAAAGTCATGGAATTATTAAAGAAAATCAATGTTGAGGATGGAGTTACATTCATTATTGCCACTCACAATAAGAAGGTAGCAGAAATGTGTAATAGAACAATCATGTTGCAGGACGGTAAAATTTTGAATTAAGGTTGTATAACTGAATTCTTGTTGGAAAATTCAAATTCTCCTATAATCGTATAGTCGTAATAATGATACTAACTGTTCAATAAGTTCGCGTTAGTCCACCAGAACCAAAGCTTGGCGGTCTTAAATGAAACTTGCAGCTGGGTCGATATGACCCGGCTGCAAGTATGTTTACTTTCTTTTTAAGAAAAAAGTACGGTCGATCTCTTGGATCTCTTCTGTCGATAGCCGGACATCAACAAGTTCTTAAGTTGTTTAAGACTTGGTACGGCAAGCTCGCCCGAAATCCTGGAACTTGTCATCTTTTTGAATACTTGCCTGCCAATAAACCGGAAGCGAGCGGGAAATAAGGAATAAACGAAATGTTATTCTTCATCTGGAGACATTCGTGGCGAAGACGTTGTTTCCATAGAGAATAAGAGAAGCAATGTGTAACCCCGCCTAAAATTCCTCGTAGTCCGTGGCAACTACTGCTGTTTAATTGCCTCAAGATGGTGAAGAAACATAATGCTTGATCCCTAAATGCATAATCTGTCGCTTTCGGTAAAGATAAATGCGAATGCATATTTAGCTGCGTAGAGGGTTCAAGATTGGCTAAAATGACCTTTCCAAGAGCGTTCTGATGCGCGGGTAAAGGGCTGCCGATTTTGATAAATCATTTCCTTCGTCTGTGCCATGATAAACTTGATGAACGATGACATTGGTTCCCTACAACATCCCGATATAGAGGTTCTTCTCCACCTTCATCCCCAATTCATAAAGAATCTGCATTTTACTCCATTCAACGAGGAAGGCATTGTCACGCTGTGGAGCGAATATCCCCGGATGAAGCCGATAATACTTATCTAACTTCAGGACGTATTCCATTTCCTCTAACGTGTACAAAGGCGAAATACCGTCGTTTTGTTCAATTTCAGCTCTTCAAATTAAGCTTAGAATAACTCTATTTGGATTCAAAAATCACTCTATTGTTTCGCTATGTGGAATTATATAACAGGAGTGGGGAGGAAGGGAAATAAGAAAAGGTATGTTTGCTGGAGCTTATTAATGCTAAGTAATTCGTCCTTAAAATAGTGACAGATGGTTGATTAGAATAAGTAATATTAATACTATTAGTTTCTGAGTTTTTATATAAATAGAAAAATATAGAAGTTGAAATACAAATTTTATGGTACAATATACCTAAGAATCTAATATGATTTTATGTGTGCAGTGTAGTATTATCGCATATTAATGTTCCGCTATAAGACTGAATAATTGCTTCTGAAGAATTATTAACAATTTATTTAAGGATGGTGCATAAGTTGACCAATGAAGCAGTTTTTAGACCTAGAGCACGTCTAATGTCGCAGTTGGGTGAGCAGTTAATTAAAGATGAGACAATCGCAGTTTTGGAACTCATTAAAAATGCTTACGATGCTGATGCAAAAAATGTTGATGTCTTAATGGAGAATGTTGATGATTCTGAATCTGCTAGGATAATTATCGAAGATGATGGAGATGGAATGACATTTGATATTGTTAAAAATAATTGGATGGAACCGGGAACTGATCATAAAGAGAAAAAATTAAAGAAAATGATAGAAGAAAATAGCAAAAGCAAGTTGAATAGGTTACCAATGGGTGAAAAAGGTATTGGACGGTTTGGAGTTCATAAATTAGGGCATAAAGTGACATTAATAACTCGTTCCGAACATGAACAAGAGATTTTTCTAAGTATTGACTGGTCGATATTTGATTCTAATGAATATTTATCTGATGTATCAATAAGTATAATTGAGCGGTCTCCAACCCAATTATTTTCTAATAACAGTCCTACAGGAACTCGTATTATAATAGAAAATTTAAAAACTCCATGGACAAGAGGAAAGGTTAGAGACTTACAACGCGCTATTACATCATTAAACTCTCCATTTGAAGCCTTAGACTCTTTTAAAGTTAACCTGAAAGTAAGTAATCCAGAGTGGCTTAAAGGTCTCATATGTTATGAAGATATAAAAGATTACGCTTTATTTAAAGTAAATATGACTTTAAAGAATGATAAGATTCTTAATTATGATTATAAATTTATGCCATGGAACACTTTAGATAAATTGGATCCAAGAAATAATGTAATTGATGCAATACAAATGAAAAAATTAGTTATAACGAGAGATGAAAATAAGAAAACACAAAAATCTTTTGTACCTATTGATTTGTCAGAATTTAAAATTGGCACAGTTGAAATTGAATTATTAGGTTTTGATTTAGATTCGAGTTTACTAAAATTTGGTGAAGTGTCTGATACCTCAGGTTTAAGAAAGTATTTGAAAGCGAATGGCGGTATTTTTGTTTATAGAGATAAAATCAGAGTATATTCATCTGAAGAAAGTGATTGGTTAAATCTTAATGCCAAAAGAGTCAATAGTCCTGCTGATAAAATTAGTACGAACTTAGTTCTCGGTAGTGTGAAAATTCAACGTAGTGAGAGTTTAGGATTGCAGGAAAAAACGAATCGTGAAGGTTTTATTGAGGATACTGCTTATGAAAGATTTAAAGATGCAGTACTGTTCGCAGTGGAGAAATTTGAGCACGATCGTTCCCAAGATAAATATTTGATAAGAAAGTACTATGGTGCTACATCAAGATCTGAACCAGTCATAGCTGAAGTTGCTTCGCTTAGGGAGAAAATTCAGTCAAAAGTTTCTGATAAGACATTAAAAAATGAAATATTTGGATGTCTTGATAATATTGAACGTGACTATCAACATATTACGGGGGTTTATCAAAAGAGCTCAAGTATAGGTTTAAGTATGAGTGTTGTATTACATGAAATAGAAAAAGTTATTGCTGAATTAGAGCGTGTAATAGATGAAGATGAGGCTTCTTTACACGTTAGAAAACTAGTCAAAAGATTAGGAAGTTTAACTGATGGGTATGCTTCTGTTGTTAAATCCGGAAGATTAAGGAACTTTAACTTTAAAGATGTAATCAAACAAGCACTATTCTTAGTGGACTTTAGATTATCCGCGCATAAGGTTCATGTTGAGGGGAATTATGTAAATAAGACAGATGATTTTATCGTAAAAGGAAATGAAAATCTAATCACAAGTAACATTATCAATATCATAGATAATGCTATATGGTGGTTGAGTTATGTAGATGTACCAAATAAAAAGATTTTTTTTGACATAACAAGAGAAATACCCGGTTATCTTAGTATTATCATCGCCGACAATGGAAAGGGATTTACTATACCGACAGATATGATTACTAAACCGTTTATTACTGACAAAATGGGGGGGATGGGACTAGGACTTCATTTAGCCAGTGAGATCATGAAGCAACATAATGGTGATGTAATATTTCCAGATTTTTATGATTTAGAATTACCACTGGAATATAAACATGGTGCAATTATTGCCTTGGCTTTTAAGGAGGAATAACGTTGGTACTAAGTTCAATTAATAAAGTTCTTATTATTGATGACCAGATTGAGGAAGCACTCCCAATAATGAAGGCATTATCAACTAAGGGAGTTTATTCATTGTTTTGGGATGGAAAAGTTAAAAATAAACCAGAGGTTCCTTTGAATGATGTTCGTCTTGTCATTTTGGATATGAGGTTTTCGACTGTAACTGATTCTCATACAATTAATAGCACATTATTTGGTTATTTAATCAGCGCAATTAGCTCAGATAATGGGCCATATATTTTATGCATGTGGAGTAAGCACAATAATGAATATCTATCACTATTTAAAGAGGAAATCAAAAAACAATCAAGAGTTCCACAACCTTATCTAATAACTAGTCTAGAAAAAAAAGATTTTATAAATTTGGTCGATGATATCTATAAAACTACTCGTAACCAATTAGCAGCTACAGTATCAAATATCAGTAATCCGTCAATTGAAGAGGAAATAATGGAAATATTTGAAACGCTCCCATTATATAGTGAACATGGGGAAGTTTCCATTGATAAATTATTAATGGAACTAGATAATAGGTTGAGTGAAATGAATGCTTTATCTACATTGTTATTATGGGAAAAAACGGTTTCTCAGGCTTCAAATATATTGGTTAATAATGTTGCTGTCTTATCTGATACAGGATATAACTGGAATAAAAATATACTAAATATTATTCAGCGTTTGGCAATTGCTAATGCAGGAAAATCGCTAGGGAGCAGTATAACTACTGCTGGGTATGTAACAAACGCATTTGCCTCATTAAATCAAATGCTACCAGATGAACTTTGGAATCAGATGCAAGTATTAGAGATTGATGAACAACAGTTTCAATATATGAGTGATCCTAGTATTACACACTCAATTGATGAAGATGAATATTCAATTTCTAAAATAAATAAATTTATAGTTAAAAAAAATGGGAGAGACCATATATCATTTTCTAAAATTGAGGATGTAATACAACATAATGATAAGGAAATTATCGAGAGCTTACATAATAAATATTTACATACACTAGGTTTTACGAATTCCAAGCTACTATGCCAAAAAATAATGCAAGATGATAATAAGAAGCCAGGTAAACTATACTTAGTTGAAGATCAACAGACTATGGTTGATATAGTTTTTAATGTATTTGGAAACACTAATCTTAATATGGAGTCTATTAGGTTAGTCAAATTAGACATATCGTCTTCATGTGACTATGCCCAAAATAAACTTAAGAGGCAACGTATTTTATTTGGGATTAAGGTACCAATAGCTCAATTTATAAAGCTTAATAAAAAATTTCCGGAGTCTTTATACTCCACCCCTGAATTATTAATTGAGAATGAACTTTATGGTATAATATTTAGTTTTCATCACATAAGCAATGATCCAATCGGAGAATCAACAGGAACTCCTGTTTTAGAATTTAGAGAACTATTTTTAACTGATATTAAGCACTATTTATCGGCCTTTATTTCAAGAGTAGGTATTATGAGATTAGAATAATAGAAATTTTGTCTTATTTTACTTTGCATAGGTTATTGATAATTAAGGAGCGTTATTATGAATTTTTTAGATATTTTTTCAGGGGCTGGAGGACTTTCCGAGGGGTTTTTAAGAGCGGGTTTTGAACCAATAGCACATATTGAGAGAGATCTATACGCTTGTAAAACATTGGAGACAAGATCTATTTATTACTATCTAAAGAAGAACAATGAGTTAGATTTTTATAAACAATACCAACAAAGCTTTTATGCTTCTAGTTCAGAGAATAAAAGAAGAAGACTCGAACTTCTAGAAATGGTTCCAGAGAATGAGTTAGAACCAATTATGAATCTTGAAATATCAGAGGCTACTTTACCGTTAATATTTCAAAAAATTGATGAAAGACTAGCGCACAAAGGGTGGAAACAAGTTGATTTAATTATTGGTGGGCCTCCATGCCAAGCTTATTCTTTAGTAGGTAGAGCCAGAGACGAAAACAATATGGAAGAAGACCCAAGAAATTATCTATACAAGTTGTATGTTAGATTTTTAACAAGATATCAACCTAAAGCGTTTGTTTTTGAGAATGTACCAGGTATTTTAACTGCATTTAAAGGGAAGTTATTTAAGAATCTTCAAGCTTATATGAGAAGAGTCGGATATAATATTGAAGCACGAAAATTAAATGCTAAAGATTTTGGAGTGCTCCAAGATAGGAAAAGGATCATTATTGTTGGTTGGAGGAAGGACATTGATTATCAATTTCCCTTGATCGAACCTCAAATTGAAGAAAATTATGTCGTCAATGATTTATTAAACGACCTTCCTAAGCTCTCTTCTGGTCAATCGGTTTCAAGTGGTAGTTATAGAATACCGAATCATAAGTTATTAAAGAAATCAAGAATTAGAGAGGATGAAGACATAGTTACACACCATGAGGCTAGACCACATATACAAAGAGATTTAGATATTTATAAACTTGTAGTTGAACAGTGGAATAATAAAGGACTTCGTTTAAAATATACGGATTTACCAGAACATTTAATTACACATAAGAATTTGACATCTTTTCTTGATAGATACAAGGTAATAGTTGGAACTACTACTTTTTCACACACTATAGTTGCACATATTTCTAAGGACGGACATCATTATATACACCCAGACATTACACAGAATCGCTCTATAACTGTTAGAGAAGCAGCAAGGATTCAGTCATTCCCAGATAACTATTTTTTTGAAGGCCCAAGAACATCCAATTATGTTCAGATAGGTAATGCAGTACCTCCATTAATGGCTGAAAAATTAGCTGAATGGTTTAAAAATAGGTTGGAGATTCTTGAGTCATAACAAGGCTGCTTATGATATGCTCCCCTTACGGGCAGACAGGTTAAAAAGTAATACCTGCTGCTGTGAGGGGAGTATTTTTATGTTACAAGAATATTTCAGTGCAAAGAGAAACTTGTTATTCCAAGAGGTTGAATGCAGCAAGATAGAAGTTAAGGATGCGACCAGAAAATATAGGATTACATAATCATTCTTGGCGAAATGGAGACGCAGTTACGAGTTGTACGGAAGTGAAGGGCTAGAGGTTAGAACGCACAATAGGAGTTTATTCCGCAGGGTTAAAGCTCCAGCGGTAAAAAAGATTTTCTAGATGGAGGGTTATCTCAAAATCAAATTATCGATAAATACAAAATAGTCATAGCAGATTAAAACCTATTCAGGGGGAAATCTCAAACCAACAAGTATATCAGTTGGTGCAGAAATATGAAGGTTTCTTGCTAATGTGTTTAAGGTGTTCAACTAAAAAGTCTCGTATTTCAGACTATGAAAATCGCTCAGATGCAGCACGAGGATGCACGCCCATATTGCACAGTGACCGAAGGTTTCAGTACACCTCTACCAAAAGTTCAAAACGTTATTTGTAGCAAATTAATTCAGAGCATGTCACATGTAGGCAGATGCATTGAAAATGGCCCGTTAGAATCGTTTTGGGGGATCCCTGTAAAGTGATTTAGATGACTACGTTCAATTTTACAATTATGAGCGACTATAAGCGAAATTAAACGGCCTCAGTCCAGTGGAATTCAGGACGAAGGCCGATTAACAGACTTTTATTATTTGTTTTGTCTACTTGACAGGGTGTAGTTCACATAGTGAACTGCCTTTTTTGTTTCTTATTTTCCAAAGCTGTTAAGCTTTTTGACTATGTTCGCTTAGGATTATCAGTTTGACCCAATATGTAGTCGATACTTACGTTGTAATAATTAGATAACTTTATCAGTACTAGGCTGGGAACATCTAAATTTCCACTTTCATACCGCGAATATGTTGCCTGTGTAATATTTAAATAGTCAGCCAATTGCCTTTGAGTTAAATCTTTATCTTCTCGTAAACTTCTTATTCTTTTATACATGATTATCACCCAAGCCAAGTTTAACTTATGCAATAACCGCATATTGACTTTTATGCAGTTTTCGTATAATTTGGCTGTAAGGCAATACGTACTCAGTGGTCACAAGCCAAACTACACTTGACTAAGAAGGGATGGAACAATGGAAAGCATGATAGAAAAAATATATAACGGATCACTTCAGCCAGACGCGTACATAAATCCACAAGATCCCGAATACCGCAAGCTTACTAAGAAAACTTCTGACCTCATGGAAGAATGTCAGAAGAGATTTTCGGAGAGTGACTTTAGTTTTATTGAAGAGATCATCGATTTGTATGGGAAGACTTACTCCATGCACTCCACTGCATCATTTGTCCATGGCTTTAAAATCGGTGCTCTAATGATGATTGAGGTGCTGAGTGGAAAGGAACAAACATAGGGGAAGCCTAGTATCCCAAGGTCATTAGTCACTCTAAAATGCTACTTTATGCTTATTCACGCGTGCATTGCTAGTCCCTCTGAATCATGATAAATTTTCCCAAAACTGATATTCTTTTAGTAGAATTTTGGGAAGAATTGTAGTGTGTAAAGCAGGTGAGGGAGATAAGTAGTAAGCAAAGTGTAAATACGGACAGGCTGCTCCAGTTGTCTAAAGATATGAAGCGCCTTGACCAGATCATTGAAGAGCGAATAGTGAGATTGCAGGCGGATATTCAAAATGTAGCTCATTCGACTAGAATAAGATACCCAGAATCGATGGATGTACGATCCTCAGCTAATCGTGCGGAAGAAATGCTGTATAACATACGTAGGCAAGCCCAGAATATTCATGACCAATTACATAACAAAAGTAATCTGTTGAAATCGATAGCTGGACAATATGCTGAAGATGAGGCCAAAATCAAGGCTTTAGTAAAACAGAGTCCGGTGAAATTCTCAATTCAGCCCAAATTCCGAAAAGAAATGGCCGCAAAGTATCCAACCCGCTTTTCGGTTGATGTTATGAAACGATTCAGTCTAATTGACCTGATCAAATATGCCATTCAACAGACAAAGCAAATCACGTTAGAAGCCAGACTAAGTAAGTTTCGGGAAGACGAGCAAATCAATGCCTATTTTGAAATGCTGCACCATGGGAACGATGAGGAGCGTTTATTTGCCGAACAGCAGCTCACGATAATTAAATATGCATTTGATCAACTAGCACAATATCAAACGGAATATTCGATTTATAGCAAGTTTGGCAGCCAGAAGTATATGGACGAAGCTCATCAATTGGCAGTGAAAGCACGGGCACAGTTGCAAGAGCTTGGTGTATCAGAGAAATGGTATGCGGCCGATGTTAATTTGAAAGCTCATTATCTAGGCTCACCTCTGAGTGCGCTTAGGTATGACCCATACAAAACAGATGGTTCGGTCATGCCTACCCTGAGTGAACAACGACTGGCCATCGCACTCGGAATGGTGGATCTGAAATATCAGAACTGGGCAAGAGAACGCTATGATTTAATTGAGGCTGGAGCGATCGCAGCAGATGTAAAGCGGAGAGAAATTCCATTAAAGGTGGAGGAATATAACCAGACCATCTCGAAACAGAATATTGAGTATGTACAGCAATATCTAGCAGAAATAAATCTATATCGTGGCGAAACAACGGGAAAATATAGCCCTGAGCTGCTTTGTGCCGTTGAAAGATTCCAAGATAACTTTAACTCTAGTGAATTATCTGCGGAGCTCCAGTATAAGTTCGTGGTCAATGGTAAAATAGATCATAGAGTATTAAACCTGATTTATATGAAAAAAGGTCTAGTCGAAAAAGCGCCTCATAAACTGGATATGTGCCTCATACCGGGGAGCTTAGAGGATACAAGAAGTATATTCGAAAAGACGAGAGATTACTTCAATAAATCAATAAACAGCTTCAAGGAAATCGGCTCCGATATTATGGTTGCCGCAGATGAGCGGTGGAATAAGGTGCTGGATTCACCGGGCGATTTTCTGAATTATATTAGCTTCGGCATTCCCAAAGGAATTTACGATGGCTATGCTTATCGAGCCGAGAACAGGAATGAATCTGCTTATACTTATATTGATTGGCTATCCTCCGGAGTATTGTCCGGGGTGTATGAACCGTTAGTAGGTGCCTTTAACCCGGACGATCCATATTCCAAAGAGCATTGGCTAGATAGTGCTGGGCTGGCGGCTATGTTTGTTGGTCTAGGTGCTGCAAGAATGCAGCTTAAATCGAACTCGAAAGGCCTTAACACTAACGTAGAATTAAATAAGACAGAGAAACTAGAGGTTAATAAGACGCAGAGAGTAGTAAGTGAAGCAGACAGGACCAAATTAAGTAAGTGGACTTATAAACCGGATGATGATTTATATTTAAAATATAAGGATGTATATGATAACCCTAAGTACTATAATCAGGAAACAGGTGAAATAAATTGGCCTATAAATGATGGGTTCTTAAGCACACCAGTAAAAGAAACTTTACAACCTGGATTTAAAATAGATAGATATGGTTATGATACAGGTACATTTGTTTCTCCAGAAGGTATTCCTTATGAAATGAGAGCTGTGGCACCAGGTACTGATTCTAGACCTTATAGTGTATTTGAAGTCGTTACCCCTCTTGAAGTTAAGGGAGGAGAAATAGCACCATGGTTTGATGCAGTTGGAGGCGGCATACAGTATGTATTGCCAGATACAGTAGAAAATTTATTAGAAGACGGCATAATAAGGAGGATAACACCGTAATGAAAATTAAAGAACTAGAGCAAAAATTAATAGAAATTAATGTACCCGAAGATGTTTATTCGATATTAAAAGGAGGCCATCCAAACGAACAGTATTGTATAAATAGAGATGGGGATAACTGGGAAGTTTATTATAGCGAAAGAGGAAATAAAACAGGATTAAAAATGTTTAATGACGAGGATGCAGCTTGTGAATACTTCTATAAAAAAGTAGCAAAATACGCAAAAATAAATTAACTTATTTTTAAATGATATTGGTTATTAAAGATATAGTAATTCGGGTCTGAATCCCCATCAATATAAGTAGACACAGATCACTTTACGTTAGAAAGATGAAACTTTAAAGTAAAACATAACCCATTTAATACTCGTATAAAGAGTTTTACGTCCACCAATAATGCCTAATTTTTTACCCTTAATAACGTTTTCTTACATTGAACAGGTCAATTATGGTCAGATACCATCATAATTGACCTGTTTTTTGGTTATCTTGCTCCTCTCAATTCGCTTCGGTATGATCCCTACATGCTGATCAAGTATTTCAAGAGGATGCTGAAGATTGAATTATCACAATAAAAAGGGTACCTTATAAATGGTTTAAGGTTGGACACGTTGCAAAATAAGGAGTGGTCGTTATGTTGTTTGAATCATCAAGAATCAGATTAAGAAAAATGACGCACGAAGATACAGAGCTGTATCACACATGGAGAAATGATATGGATGTGATGCAAACCACCAATCCGTTTTTAGACGTTTATTCCCTGGAGGAAACGAAAGAATTTGTTGATCAGGTCATCCTGGGGGCGCATTCCGCTAAAAGCTACATCATGGTTGATAAAACCAATGAAACACCCATTGGCGTTGTATCCTTAATCCTTATTGATTATAAAAACCGAAATGCGGAGTGCATTATTGATATCGGAGAAAAGGAATATTGGGGAAAAGGTTACGGTTCAGAAGGACTGAAGCTGCTGCTGGACTATGCTTTTTATGAAATGAATCTGCACAGGGTATCTCTTAAGGTATTTTCGTTTAATGACAGGGCCATTCATCTGTATAAAAAAATCGGCTTTCAACAGGAAGGAATGATCCGGGAATGCCTGTTTAGAAAAGGAAAATGGTATGACATCATGCAAATGGGTATTCTTCAGGATGAGTATTTTAACCAGTAAAAATGAAAGGCTGTCTCTGATGGCTTTTATTCACCCGTTTGAAATGTCTTTTGTAAAGTGCTAAACCTACCAGAAATAGTACAATAAACAAAAGTCTTAGTGATGTTAAGAGAGCTGAAGAGAAGTGCTGAACTAAAATTTTTCCAAATACAAAATTGCTCCCCCATACGACTACGCAAAAAGTCAGCCAAGTATAAGCTTTTAACATGATAAACCCCTTTTGTATATAAAATATTGATGGTATGAGCAGCCAAGAATTTCTCAACTCATGGCTCAAGGTTATTAAAGTATATTACCATATTCGTCCCATTTTAAAATATTCTGTCGAAATAAACACTGTGATGACCAAGAATAGCGAAAAAAAGCGGCTGCTGATTTCAGCAACCGCTTATTCCTTGTTTTATTGAATTCTCTTGCGCAGCAGCACGAGCAGCCAGATGATGCCTGCACCGAGGATGGCATGGCCGAGCCCGGCAATGTGAGGCAGGAAGCTGATGTCGGTGCCGTTAATTTGCAGCATGCCGCGAACCGCCATGGCGGCGATGGAAATGAGGAGGCCCAGGTTATATACGATATACCAAGCCCCAAAGGACTTCGCCTCATGCACCTGGAACAGCTTGGCAAGAATTAGGGCCACGGTGAAGAAGAGGAAGCCCAGCACCAAAATATGCGTATGAAGGGCAACGAGAACGGTATGCCCGCTGAAGTCGCTGTGCTTGGTGATCTCACGATAGGCAATGCCGGAGATCAGGCCGAGAATGGCGTAGAAGAAGGACGTATAATACAATTTTTTCATGATTTGTCTCCCCTTTAAGAATTGTTCTTTATGATTTACGGTCAGTATAGCACGGCTAAATGAACGCAATATGAACACATTATGAAAGAATTTTAACAAAGTGAAACGTTTCACGTTATGATTGGTAAATAATAAAGCAGCTGCCGACCGAAGGTCAACAACTGCTTAAAGATAAGACATTTAGCATATTTATACACCTGTAATATAGTAATAGACTATATTATAAAATTAAGAATTGCTGCTTTGCTCCCTGCCGTCAACGATGAGCTCCAGTTCACCGGTTGTGGAGTCAATCAACATGCCGTGAACGGGAATATGCGCTGGGAGAAGCGGATGGTTCTTAACGATGCCAACAGTATGGATAATGCCTTCTTGTTCGTTCGTGAAGCCGCGCAGCCATTTTCTCAGCCGAATCCCCGAGTTCTCCAGCGTGCCCAGCACGTCATCTGATATTCCTCGCTCCCTCATTTCGTTAATCATATGCTCGGAATTCAAGGACGCCATGCCACAGCCGGTATGACCGACGATAAATACTTCCTCGGCTTGAAGCTCGTAAATGGCCACCAGCAGACTCCGCATAACGGATCCGAAGGGCTGGGAGATGACAGCACCCGCATTTTTGATAATTTTAGCGTCGCCATTGCGCAGATTCATAGCTTTAGGCAAGAGCTCGACCAGTCTTGTATCCATACAAGTTACGATGGCAATCTTCTTATCCGGAAATTTGTCCGTAATATATGCTTCATATTCTTTGTCGGTTACAAATTTCTTGTTATGCTCCAGAATGGTTTCAATTTGGCTCAAGGTGTTACCTCCTTTTTATACTCCTGATTGACTACTAAACTAAACTTCAGACCTCCATCTTGACACGGATGGACAAGATGCATACTAGATTTGTACAGCTATGAAATGCCATCTAAACGAAATGTTTTAGCTAGACTCATCTCCCTAAAGGAACAACAATCGAGTTGATCAATCACATTCGAATCATCACCGAATACATGGCTTCAAAATTTGATTATACGTGGTGTAAAAAGTATCATCAAGAGGAAGGTATAAATTTCTGGATAGAGGTGGGAAATAATATGAATCAGACAACCGCTTCAACTTGGGCACAATTTCAAGATTTGTTACGCAAAATTAAGAGCTACCATGAAGCTGTGGCGCTGATGCATTGGGATCTTCGCACCGGCGCGCCGAAGAAAGGGGCACAGGGACGCTCCGAGACGATCGGCATGCTGATGACGGAAGCGTTCAAGCTTCAGACGTCGGAAGACATGGGGAAATTGCTCACTTATTTAAATTCACCAGCTGTATTTGCCGAGCTTGATGAAGTCCAACAAAGAATAATAACTGTCACCCAGGAGGAATACGATCGCAGCGTGAAGATTCCGCCTCAGAAGTACCAGGAATATACGGAGCTTACGGCGCTCGCGGAAACGCTGTGGGAGGACTTTAAGGAACAAGGCGATTATGCCGGGTTTGAGCCTTACTTGGCGCAAATCGTAGAGAAGACCAATGAATTTATCGATTATTGGGGGCCGAAGGCCACCCGGTATGATACGTTGCTTCATATGTATGAGCCGGATTTGACGGTAGAGAAGCTCGATGAAGTGTTCGGGCAGCTTCGAGATCGGCTCGTGCCTCTAGTCGAGGAGATTAAAGATGCTTCCAAAGAGCCGCAGGCCTCCTTCATGAATCAACTATTTGATAAAGACCAGCAGGAGAAATTCGGAGTGTTCATGCTGGAGCAAATAGGATATGATTTCGAAGCCGGGCGCGTCGATGAAAGTGTTCATCCTTTTGAAATCACATTGAATCAAGGGGACGTCCGTATTACAACACATTACCTGCAAGACGATGTAACCTTCGCTTTGTTCAGTTCCCTGCATGAGGGAGGCCATGCCCTGTACGAGCAAAATGTAAATCCCGAGCTGGCGGGGACACCGCTGGGCGAAGGGGCGTCGATGGGAATTCATGAATCCCAGTCCCGTCTGTGGGAGAACTTCATCGGACGCAGCCATGAATTCTGGACGCGGTATTACGACGAGCTGCAGCAGCATTTCCCGGAACAGCTGAAAAATGTCACCGTGGACGAATTTTATAAGGCGGTGAATCGGGTGGAAAATTCCTTGATCCGCATTCAAGCCGATGAGTTGACGTACAATTTGCATATCATTATCCGCTATGAGATTGAGAAGCAGCTGTTTAACGAAGGGCTATCGGTTAGCGATCTGCCTAAGGTGTGGAATGAGAAGTACAAGTCCTACCTCGGTTTGACGCCGCCGAATGACAGCTTGGGCGTACTTCAGGATGTACACTGGTCCGGCGGCAGCTTCGGCTATTTCCCTTCTTATGCGCTCGGCAACATGTATGCGGCTCAAATCGTGAACACGATGCGCAAGCAATTGCCGAATTTAGACGATCTGATTGCGGAAGGGAACTTCGCACCAATCAAGGAATGGCTCACGGAGCAGATTTATAAATACGGCAAGAGCCAAAAACCAGCGGAAATCATTAAGCGGGTTACGGGGGAGGAGCTCAATCCCAGTTATTTGGCTGATTATTTGGAGCAGAAATATAAAGCAATCTACGGGCTGAATTAGTAGTTGAACTATCGATAACGATAATAGAATATTGGAATGAAATAAGTAATCGGGCTAATTGGATTACACAGGAGGCCGTCGCCAGCGACTATAACAGATCGTGGGCGGCGGTCTCTTTGTGCATGTCATAACCAAATGCAGGGCTGCCGCATATCCTTAACTAAAGCTTCTATTAAGAAAGAGGTGACCGAAATGTGGAATAAACGTCATGCCCTATCCTGGATTGCGCTAATTTTATTCCTTCCTGCATTCCTCGGCGGATGCGGAGGTGACGGTCAGTCGCATAAAGTTAAAGTCGGGGAAGTGACCCGTTCCGTCTTTTATGCACCGCAGTATGTCGCATTGGAGAAGGGTTTTTTTGAAGAGGAAGGATTGGACGTAGAATTGCAGACGACTGCCGGAGGGGATAAGACGATGACGGCTCTATTATCCGGCGCAATCGATGTGGCGCTGGTCGGAGCCGAAACCTCGATCTATGTCTATCAGCAGGGGGCGGAAGATCCGGTCATAAACTTTGCGCAGCTTACGCAGACAGATGGCACTTTTCTCGTATCAAGGGAGCAGATTGATGATTTTGATTGGGCGCAGCTTCGCGGGGCAGTATTTCTCGGGCAGCGCAAGGGAGGGATGCCGCAGATGGCAGGGGAATTTACGCTGCATAAGTATGGCATTGATCCAGAATATGACCTAGAGCTCATCCAGAATATCGACTTTGCCAATATAGCCGCGGCATACGCCTCGGGGACAGGACAGTTTGTACAGCTCTTTGAACCGCAGGCCTCGATCTTTGAACGTGAAGGCAAGGGACATGTTATTGCTTCCTTTGGCACGGAGAGCGGAAGATTGCCCTACACGGTATTTATGACGAAGCAAAGTTATATGAACAAGAACGACGAGGTCGTGCAGAAGTTTACCAATGCGATTCACAAAGCGCAAAGCTGGGTGCAAGAGCATTCTCCGGCTGATACGGCGAGCGTGATCTCTCCTTATTTCAAGGATACGGATTTGGACATTCTCGAGAGCTCAGTGAAGCGTTACTTGGAGCAAGGTTCCTATGCCGAATCTCCGGAAATTGCGGAGGAAGCCTGGAATAACCTGCTGGATGTCATGGAAGGGGCAGGAGAGCTGAAGGAGCGGGTATCCGTGGATAAATTGGCCGACAACAAATATGCGAAGTCCGCAATCAAGTCAGCCCCATCGCCGTGAGGAGAGGAAGGTGTAAGGTGCATGGTGCCTGTCATTCAACTAAAGCATGTTGATTTAGCTTATGTAACCGACCGTGAAGCAACGCTTGCTCTCGAAGATATGAATCTGTCCGTCCAAAGCGGTGAGTTTATCAGCTTGGTCGGCCCGAGCGGCTGTGGAAAAACGACGCTGCTGTCGCTGATGTCCGGATTAATTCCTCCTTCCAGAGGCCTCGTATTGCTTCATGGCAAGCCCGTAAACGGGCCTACCCCGGAGGTGGGCTACATGCTGCAGCAAGATTATTTATTTCCATGGCGGAGCATTCTGGACAATGTGCTGCTTGGGTTGGAACTAACGAATCGGCTTAGCAAGCAAGGCGAGGAATTGGCTAAGGATCTTCTTGAAGGCATGGGGCTTGCCGGAACGGCTCATATGTATCCGCATCAGCTGTCAGGCGGAATGAGACAGCGGGTAGCGCTGGCCAGGACGTTAGCTACGAATCCGGACTTGCTGCTGCTCGACGAGCCCTTCTCCGCACTCGATTACCAGACGAAGCTTCAGCTTGAAGATCTTGTCGTCGATACGCTCAAGCAGCGAAGAAAGACAGGGATTCTCGTGACGCATGATCTGTCGGAGGCGATCGCCGTCAGTGACCGGGTCATCGTTCTCGGCGCAAGACCCGGCAAAATTCGCAATACGTTCGAGGTACCGGACAATATTCGCCGAGCCCAGCCCTTTTATGCGCGGGAGGAGCCGGAGTTCAATGTCCTGTTCCATGAAATTTGGGGCGAACTCGAAGCATCCGAGAGAAGGGGGAGAGCTTGATGAAGGAGGATCGTTCGGAGGTTAATGTGAACTCAGATCAACAAGACTTAAGCAGTTTGGATTCCCCGGTATGGTTATCCCATAAATGGCGGCAGCATCTGCAGGCCAAACGGCGATTAAAGCGAGGGGTCTTTGCTGTTCAGTCCCTCATCTTGCTACTTGCTATCCTTCTATGGGAGATTGCCGGACGATTAAAATGGGTGGATGTGCTGATCTTCAGCTACCCGTCCAAAGTCGGGCAGCAAATCGTGAAGGACGTTGTCAGCGGGGAGCTCTGGCCGCATCTAGCCATGACGGTATCCGAGACTGTGGTCGGTTTTTTGTTGGGCACTTTAATCGGTACGCTGCTCGCCGTCGTCATCTGGTGGTCGCCGTTTCTATCCAAGGTGCTTGATCCCTATATGGTCGTCTTCAATAGCATGCCTAAGGTCGCGTTAGGCCCGATTTTTATCGTGCTGTTTGGCGCGGGATTTACGGCGATCGTCATTACTACGTTATCCATTACCGTCATTGTTACGACCTTGGTCGTGTACACCAGCTTCAATGAGGTCGATGCGAACTATACGAAGGTCATTCGCACCTTTGGCGGAACCCGTAAGGATGTGTTTCAGAAAGCGATATTGCCCGCCTCTTTTCCAACCATTGTCTCTACGCTTAAAGTCAATGTGGGCATGGCCTGGGTCGGTGTCATCGTCGGAGAATTTCTTGTCGCCAAGATCGGTCTTGGCTACCTCATCGTCTATGGCTTTCAAGTGTTTAATTTTACTTTGGTCTTGTCGAGCCTCGTTATCATTGCGCTTGTGGCTACTGCCATGTATCAGCTCGTCGTTTATATTGAACGCAAGCTCGTACGCGAAAAGTAGGCATAGTTAATAAGATCGCTAACCCTCGTTTCGAATATTCGAGTGAACCCGAATGGTTCATCGAGGGGAAGTGCGATCTTTTTTTGATTTGGGGCATAGTTTTATGCACGGGGGATATGGATAAAATATTTGTCATTGTACGGCAGCTCATAAACGTAGTACGATCTTCAAAGGGATTTTCTTAAAGCTTCAAAGTACAGTAAGCAAGTCTTATAAGGGGGATTTCATGGGGTTTCGTGTCATCAAAACAGCAATAGCCACATTAATAGCTATCATTATTGCAGATGCGTTTGGCATAGAAGGGGCTTTATCAGCTGGGCTGCTGGCTATTCTAGGGGTGGATGTAACGAGGAAGCGGAGCCTGCTGACCGTATCTTCGCGTTTTTTCGCCTCAGTGATGGGCCTGCTGCTGGCCTTTGGGCTGTTCTACATACTTGGCTTCCATATTTGGGGGCTTGTCCTCTATATATTAATCGCTTTCCCGCTTATGGCGCGGGCGCAATTCAAGGAAGGCATCGTTACGAGCTCCGTCGTTGTGTTTCGAGTATTTGGCGGCGAGGAGCTCAGCCTGCACGTTTTGCTGACGCAGGTTGAGCTGCTGTTGGTCGGGCTTGGCTCCGCCATGCTCGTGAATTTAATCTACATGCCGAAGGAAGAGAATAAATTAAGCGATATTCGGCAAAAAATCGACGAGCTCTTCGCGGACATATTTAGCCAAATTGCCCTTACTCTCCATCATCCGCAGCATGTGTGGGACGGGAAGGAATTGATTGAGGCTGGCGCCCTGATCGATGAAGGGCTATCTACCGCCAAGCGTGCCCTTGAAAATCAGCTTGTCTCGCCAGATGATTCATGGAGTGTCTATTTCTACATGCGGAAGCAGCAGCTGGAGCGAATCGAGTCGATGCTCGAACTGATCGCGCAGGTATTTCAGCGGATGCCGCAGACGGACATCGCTGCCATGTTATTCGAACGTTTGAGCTTGGACGTTACGAAGGCGGAATATACGGGGAGAACGGAAGCAATGCTGGCCGAATGGGAGCAGGAATTCAAGAAAATGGAGCTTCCGTCCACGAGAGAGGAATTTGAAATCCGCTCGGCCGTTCTCCAAATCTGCCGGGAGCTTGCGATGTATTTGGAAATTGCGAAAAAAGATAAAGTTCCCACGATTTCGAAGCCATAGACCGTTTTTCTTAATATTTTGCTTCGTCCAATCAACATTCGCCTATGTCCTGCATACAATTGTAGTGAATGATGTATGGAGGAGGTTCGAACATGTCATCGAAATATCAAAGTAGAGAGATTATAACGAAAGCGATCTGCGGCAAAGGTCGTAAGTTCTCTACCGTAACCCATACCGTGACTCCGCCTCATAAGCCGACGAGCATACTTGGAGCGTGGATTATAAACCACCAGTATGAAGCGGTCTCCGCAGGCGACGGAATTGAAGTTATTGGTACTTACGATGTGAACATCTGGTATTCCTTCAGTAAAAACTCTCAGACTGAAGTAGCCAAAGAGACGATTTCTTATGTAGAGAACGTTCCGCTGAACTATTTGGATTCCAGACACCGCTCTTCAACGGTGGAAGTCTCTGCGGAGGCCACGCAGGAGCCGAGCACCGTTGAAGCAGGTGTAACTGGAGATGGCCGAGTAACCATCCGTGTAGAGCGGGAATTCGCCGTCGAGCTCATCGCTGAAACGAAGATCAATGTCCTTGTTGTGCCGGGCGGCGACTTTGAAGACAAGGAGTTCGATTTCGGCTCCGATCCGGGAGAGTATGAAGACCTGGATCCAGATCTCCTCGACGACGAACTGTAGCTTCGGGAGAAACATGCGCTAGGTGAAGATAATCCAATATATGCGGCAGGGGCGGCGTCGTCGAGGGCGGCTGCCCTCTTTTTGTATAAAAAAATAAATTAAAAATATGCGGACAGTTTCGTCATACGAGGGGGAAGAGGGGATGGAGCAAGTATGTCACACCGGACTGCGCATTCAGGTCGAGCCTGGAGCATCTGCTGGCAAGCTGCTGGAAGCTCTGAAAGCATTGGCCCGCAGCGGAGGGCACCGCATCGAATGCAGCAAAGCGGTGGGGTACATCGCGGAAAGTGCACTGTCGGCTTCTCAGGAATGGATAGAAATCAGGTATATGATGGCGTACGAGAGGGGGGAAGAGCGGGAGAGTAAGCAAGGCTTGGGGCAGTTCTCCCAGAGGCTGTATATTATGAATGAAAAGCTGCAGGAGTTTCTCGGCAGCTCGATCCCGAAGCGACAAAACCGCTTGACGATCAGTGGTCTAAATGCCTCCCTCACTGCCGCTGGGAACGCACCGCATCAACCGCATTTACTTCGCAATCGCAGCTTTATGCGCCGTTATATCGTTCAGGTGTTTCATTTGCAGGCTACCTTTATTGCGGCTCTCAATACCGGTGGCACTTGTAGGCCTGAGCTTAGAAAAGAAGAAGAGGGGAGTCGTTCGCTGCTTGAACACCGTCTTGAGAAAGTCGCTGTCCGCGCACTCTACGCCTTGAATCTGCAAATGGGAGAAGTAACGATCCGCGCTGGAGAAGAGGGCAAATTTACGGTGGAGCATGTGTCGGCCATGCCGGATTTTCGCGGGGAAGCCAAGGCGGAGCTGGCAGCAGAGGCCATGATCAATCTGTTGACGGAGCTTCATCAGACCTCAGACACGGCGAATGAGCCGCGAATGCTTCTGGGTATGGATCCTGAGTTTCTGCTCTTTAACCGTGCCACAGGCAAAGTGATCCCGGCTTCACGTTATTTGGAGATTGGCGGCGAGGCAGGCTGTGATTCTCTAAGATATCGGGGGGAACGGCGATTTCCATTGGTTGAGCTGCGCCCGGAGCCCGGCGGGGAGCCGAGGGAAGTGCTTATTCATTTGCTGCGCGCATTTCGGCTAGCCTATCAAGCGATTGATGATAAGGCACTGCAGTGGCAGGCGGGGGGAATGCCCCAGCCGGGCTTTCCTCTAGGAGGCCACATTCATTTCAGCGGGATTCCGCTGACCTTTGAGCTGCTGCAGGTGCTGGACAATTATCTGGCATTGCCGATCGCTGTCCTAGAGGATCGTCGGGGCTTGAAGAGGCGGCCTAGATATGGTTATTTAGGCGACTTCCGGCTGCAGAAACATGGAGGATTCGAATATCGTACCCTGCCCAGCTTTTTAATTTCTCCTCTTGTAACCAAGGGAGTTGTTGCGATTGCCGCGCTAATTGCGGGGCACTCAGGGCAGTTGAGACGAAGACCGCTTCAAAATGAGCGGATCTACACGGCGTTCTACCATGGGGATCAGATGCAACTGCGCGAGGTATTGGCCGAACTGTATGTCGATCTGGCTTCACTAGCAGCTTATTCGAAATACGAGAGCTATATTGCCCCGTTGATGGAAGCAGCCTGGACGGGACGTACCTGGGACGAGACGAAGGACATTCGCAGGCTTTGGAAATTGGAAAAGCATTCGTAAGCTGAGGGCGCTTTTGCTATACTTTTGCTATAATAGTGATGGATCAAAATGTTAGACTTTCAGTACCAGGAAGGTAGAATGAAGCCAGGTACAAGGAGCTCGGCAGCACGTTTTCGGAGAAACCGACGATGGAAGCATACGCTATTCCCGGGCAAATTCAAGGTTCGAAGTATAAAGGGCTTCCTGGCTTGCTTTGTGCTCAAAAATTGGCTTTTGTACAGCCTCTAATTGAAGTCTATGAAATGGGTATGGAGGATGATCATGGCAACTTATACGCCGATGATTCAACAATATTTAAGCGTGAAAGCCCAGGCACAGGATGCATTTCTTTTTTTCCGGCTGGGCGATTTTTATGAAATGTTTTTTGATGATGCGATACTTGCCTCGAAGGAACTGGAAATTACGTTAACGGCGAGAGGGGGAGGCCCCGAGGAGAAAATTCCGATGTGCGGCGTTCCCTACCATTCTGCCGAGAACTATATCCACAGGCTGATCGAGAAAGGTTACAAGGTAGCGATTTGCGAGCAAACCGAAGATCCCGCGCAGGCTAAAGGCGTCGTACGGCGGGAAATCGTCAGGGTGGTTACGCCGGGGACGGTCATGGAAGGAAAGACCATTGGCGACAAGGCCAACAATTACATTCTATGTGTTACGGAGCGGCAGGGCATGATGGCGATCGCCTCCTGCGACCTGTCCACAGGTGAATTGTATGTGAGTTCTTCGCCTTCCAGCAGGGAGTGGCTAAGAGATCAGGTAGGGCTCTACGATCCTTCCGAGATGATCGGAGACGATGCGTTGTTGGAATGGATGCGCGAGTCCAGCAGTCCTGTAGGCAAACCGATCGTCTATACACCGTGGGACAAGGGAAAGGACGAGCTGGGACGCAAGCAGTTTGGAGAGGCTGTCTGGGCAAGACTGGAGACGGAGCGCCGCGACTGCGTGGCCCTGCTGGTCGGTTATTTGAGCGAGACGCAGAAGCGGTCGCTGGGGCAGCTTACGAAAATATCCGCCTACGAGCCGGAGCATTTTATGATTCTCGATCCATTTACGCGCCGCAATCTCGAACTGGTGGAGACGGTTCGCGAACGCTCGAAACGGGGCTCTCTGCTGTGGCTGCTGGATCGGACGGAGACGTCCATGGGCGCAAGAATGCTGCGGCGCTGGATCGACAAGCCGCTGTTGCATCGCAGCCAGGTCGAGGAGCGTCTGGAGGCTGTCAGCAATTTGCATGTAGATTTTATGCTGCGGGAAGATTTGAAGGAAGCGCTGAAACAGATTTACGATCTGGAACGGCTTGTAGGCCGAATTGCCTTCGGCAATGCCAACGGGCGAGATTTAATCGCTCTGAAGCTCTCCTTACGACAAGTGCCGGCAATCAAGGGGCTATGCCAGTCATCGGCATCGAAGACGCTTGTCCGGATCGCCGGGGAGATGGATGAATGCGCGGACTTAGCGGATCAGATCGAGGCTGCTATAGCGGACGAGCCCCCGGTATCTGTCAGAGACGGCGGCATCATTAAAAACGGTTATCACGAGCGCCTTGACGAGCTGCGGGAAGCCGGTACGAACGGCAAACGCTGGATCGCCGAGCTGGAAGCCGCTGAGCGTCAGGCTACGGGAATTAAGTCGCTGAAAATCGGCTATAACAAAGTGTTTGGTTATTATATCGAGGTTACTAAAGCGAATCTGTCCTTGCTGCCTGAAGGCAGATATGAACGGAAGCAGACGCTGGCGAATGCGGAACGCTTCGTAACACCGGAGCTGAAAGAGAAGGAAACGCTGATTCTGGAAGCGGAAGAGAAAATGGTCGATCTCGAATATGCTTTGTTCACCGAGCTGCGCGAGCGGATCAGCCGGGAAATCACTCGTCTGCAGCAGCTTGCCGAGCATATCGCCGAGGTCGATGTGTACCGCTCGCTTGCAGCCGTAGCGGCGGACAGCGGTTTTGTGAAGCCGACGCTAATCGACGGCTATAACATGGTCATCGAGCAGGGCCGCCATCCCGTCGTTGAATCGGTTATGAGCGATTCCGCCTTCATTGCGAACGGGACGACGCTGAAGCAGGATGAGGCCAGCATTTTACTTATTACCGGGCCGAATATGGCGGGGAAGAGCACTTATATGCGTCAAGTAGCTCTTATTTCGATCATGGCGCAAATCGGCAGCTTTGTACCGGCTGCATCGGCTGAAATTCCAATGGTTGACCGGATCTTTACCCGCATCGGCGCAGCCGATGATTTAATTGGCGGACAGAGCACGTTCATGGTTGAAATGGCGGATATCCAGGTCATGACCGAGAAAGCTACTTCCCGTAGTCTGATCATTATCGACGAATTGGGCCGGGGGACATCGACGAGCGAAGGCATGGCGATTGCCCAGGCGGTCATTGAATATGTGCATGATCACATTGGCTGTAAAGCGCTCGTGTCCACGCATTTTCATGAGCTGGCTCATTTGGAGAGCAGTCTGGCAGGTTTGAGCAACTACTCTATGGCTGTTCAGGAGAGCGGAGACAAGGTGCATTTTCTGCGCAAGCTCATTCCCGGAGCGGCGGATACAAGCTATGGAATCTACTGCGCTAGATTAGCCGGGCTGCCGGGGGGCATTATCGAGCGTGCCTACGGCTTGCTGCAGGGCTTTGAGCAGGCGGCTGCCGAGGTGGCGACGGGGGGAGCAGAGGTTCGCACCGGCCAGACGGGAGCGGCAGTCGGAGATGGAGCTGCCGCGAAGAGTGCTGAAGCAGAGGCACAGGGAGGGGCATCGATTGGTGTTCCCAACGAGGAGCAGGCCGAAAGATTATATCGTGCAGCAACAGGCGCAGCTAGTGAAGCGTCGTATAGTGCGACAGAGTGCATTGCGGATAAAGCATCCAATGGCCCAACAAATGAACGAACAAGCAGTGCAATAAATGAAACAGCGGACGGCACGGAATACAATACTGCGGCTGGCCCAGCTGCGAGTCCAGAAGTAGTGCAGCTCTCGATGTTCGGCGATGAAGTGGCGGTATCGAGATCAAGACTGAGCGAGGATGACGCCAAAATCCGCGGTATACTTAACATGGTTAACAATGCCGATTTGCTGAATATGACGCCGCTTCAGGCGATGCAGCTCATTAATGATTTGAAGATGAAAGCTAAAAATTTATAATATGAACAGTAGCAGAGTGAAAATAGCTGATCCGTGGTAAATAGCAGATCAAGATCAAAGTTTGCAGGAAGAGGTGAGTAACGATGGCTCATATCGTTGTGTTGGACGAGCATATCGCCAACCAGATTGCTGCCGGGGAGGTGGTCGAGCGCCCAGCTTCGGTGGTCAAGGAGCTGGTCGAAAATGCCGTGGACGCCGGAGCCCGCAAAATTGACGTTCAGGTGGAGGAGGGCGGTCTCCAGCTTATCCGGGTAACGGATAATGGTTCGGGCATCGAGCCGGACGATTGCGAGACGGCTTTCTTCCGCCATGCGACAAGCAAGCTGCAAACGGGACGAGACTTATTTCAGATTCGCAGCCTGGGCTTTCGGGGCGAGGCTCTGCCGAGTATTGCTGCTGTCGCCAAAGTACAGCTGCTGACGAGCAGCGATGACAGCGGCCTTGGCCGGGTCATTGTGATGGAAGGCGGCAGTTTGAAGCAGAGTGAGGAGGCCGCAGCTCCGAAGGGTACGGATATTACGATCAAAGAGCTGTTTTACAACACGCCTGCCAGACTGAAATATATGAAGACGATCCAGACGGAGTTAGGGCATATTTCAGATGTAATGTACCGTCAGGCGCTCGCTCATCCAGAAGTCGCCATTACGCTCCGCCATAATGGCAATACCTTGCTGCAAACGCAAGGCAATGGCGATCTGCTCCAAGTTATTGCTTCAATTTACGGCATAAATGCTTCAAGAGCGATGGTTCCTATTACTGCCGACAGCCTTGATTACAAAATTAGCGGCTATATAGGTCGACCCGACTTGACCCGTTCGAATCGCAGCGGCATGTCGACGATCGTCAACGGCAGATATATCCGCAATCATGGATTGTATCAAGCCATTTTGCGGGCTTATCATACGCTGCTGCCGATCAACCGTTATCCGCTGGCTGTTCTTCAGCTGGAAATGCACCCGTCGTTAGTCGATGTGAACGTGCATCCTTCTAAGCTGGAGGTGAGGTTCAGCAAGGAGCCGGAGCTGAACGCCTTCGTCGAGGAGAGCATCCGCCAGCTGCTGCAGGGTCAGGTGCTGATCCCGCAGGTGGTGAGGCAGAGCATCGGCAAGGGAGCGAACCGCTCGGTCATTCAAGAGCAGTTCCACTTCCCGGCGCCGCGCGCGGACGCGGGAAGCCCCGGGCTGCCCCCGCAGAGCT
>NZ_LT732548.1:2748293-3427099 GCF_900155685.1 Paenibacillus bouchesdurhonensis
CGCAGGGCCGCCCTGCGGGGCGCGGGGGCGCTGCTGCCTCGTATGGCAGCAGCAGCTACGCGCCCCCACAGGGCGGCCGCATGCCGGAAGCGCTGTACGGCTCGCCAGAGGCGGCGCCGGAGCTTCCGGCCTTCCCGGAGCTGACCCTGATCGGCCAGCACCATGGCACCTATCTGATCGCTCAGAATGAGGAGGGGTTGTATCTCATCGATCAGCACGCCGCTCATGAACGGGTCAACTATGAATACTACTATGAAAAATTCGGACAACCTGCGGACGCGTCCCAGGAGCTTCTTATTCCGATTACCTTGGAATTTACGTCGGCAGAGAGCGAGAAGCTGAAGGAGCGTCTGAACTGGTTCGAGAGCGCCGGGGTCATCCTGGAGCACTTCGGGGGCGGAACCTTCCGCGTCGTCTCGCATCCCTACTGGTTCCCTTCAGGAGAAGAGGCGGCTATTATCGAGGAAATGGCTGAATGGGTGCTCCAGGAGCGGCAAATCGACCTTGCGAAGCTGCGGGAGAAATCGTCGATTCTTGTCTCCTGCAAAGCTTCGATCAAGGCGAATCAGAAGCTGACGCCGGAGGAAGCGAATACCCTTATTCAGCGACTGGCGGCCTGCAAGCAGCCGTACACCTGTCCGCATGGTAGACCGATTGTCGTCAGCTTCTCCACCTATGATTTAGAGAAGCTGTTCAAGCGAGTCATGTGATCGGAGGAAGAAGATTGATAATTACGACCGGAGAGCATCATGCGCCAGCCGCCGTAGAACGTGCCGCGGCTCTTGCAGCAAAGTCCGGCTGTCGCTACGTCCCGAGAAACCGGGCATCGATGGCAAGGCTTGCTGAGCTTCATCCCGGCGAGGATATCCTCGTTATACTTGAAGGCGGAGCGCGCCTGCATCGTCCTGGCGAGCAGCCGATGACCTTCCATCCCAGTATGTCCTTTGTGCGGGCCAAAAGGCTGCTCAAAGGCGAGAAGGACACCATGCTGGAAGCAGCAGGCATTAGGCCCGGAGACACGATAGTCGATTGTACGGCGGGGCTGGGGGCGGATGCCATCGTATTCTCCCTTGGCGCCGGACTGGAAGGCAAAGTGATCGCCATGGAGGATTCGCTGCCGCTTTGGGCACTCATGCATGAGGGGTTCACTTATTATGCGTCCGGGCTCCAGTCGTTCGATGATGCGCTTCGGCGCATTGAGCCGAAGCGCGGGCCTCATCTGCGGCTGCTGCGGCAAATGCCGGATCAGAGCGCAGATGTCGTCTATTTCGACCCTATGTTCCGTGATCCGGTACGGGAATCCTCCTCTATTTCTCCTTTACGCGCGTTTGCCAACAATAACCGCTTGGAGGAGGCGGCGATTGCCGAAGCCTGCCGTGTAGCCCGCAGAACGGTCATCTTAAAAGAGAAAATTGGAAGCGGCGAGTTCGAAAGACTAGGATTTCACGTCCTTGGCCGCGGCCGATCGAAAATAACGTACGGAGTGATTACCCCTTGAACAGGCAGCATAAACCCAAATTGCTCGTGCTTGTCGGACCGACCGCAGTAGGCAAGACGCGTCTCAGCATTGAGATTGCCAAGGCCTTCTCCTGCGAAATTATATCCGGCGATTCGATGCAGGTGTACCGGGGGATGGATATCGGTACGGCTAAAATTACGCAGGATGAAATGCAGGGAGTTCCCCATCATCTCATCGATGTGCTGGAGCCGGACGAACCGTTCTCGGTCGCTCAGTTCCAAGAATGGAGCAAAGCGCTTATTCCAGAAATCCATGATCGTGGTCATCTGCCGTTTATCGTTGGCGGAACCGGCCTTTATGTGGAATCGGTTTGCTATGAATACCAATTTACGGAGGCGGGTGTGGACGAAGCTTTCCGCGAAGCTCAGAAGCGTTTTGCCGCGGAAGAGGGGGTTGAGGCGCTGCATCAAAAACTGGCCAGAGTCGACCCAGATTCGGCAGCTAGACTTCACCCTAATGACGTGCGCCGGGTCGTACGGGCATTGGAAATTCATCACCTGACGGGCGAGACTTTATCGTCTCAATTGGAGGGGCAGACGAAGCAGTCTCCCTATGATTTGTGCTTTATCGGTTTGACAATGGACCGTCAAATGCTTTATAACCGTATTGAACAGCGAATCGACGAAATGATCGCTAACGGACTGGTAGATGAGGTAAAGGGACTGCTGGATAAAGGATACAACAGGGATATGATATCTATGCAGGGACTCGGCTATAAGGAGATTGCAGAACATCTTCAGGATGGTGTGCCCCTTCACGATGCGATAGAGAAATTAAAGAGGGATACTCGGCGATTTGCCAAGCGCCAGCTCTCTTGGTTTCGGCGGATGAAGGACATTTCGTGGATCGACGTGGGTGACGGTCAAAATTTTTCCGGGAATTTAAAGGCCGCTCATGCTATAATAGCAGGAAAGTTTCCCACTGATCTTGAATATAATTCAAAACACTAATGATTTCTATTGGGGGTACGACTAATGAACAAGTCCATTAATATCCAAGATACGTTCTTGAACCAATTACGCAAAGAGAGCATCCCTGTTACGGTCTTCTTAACCAACGGTTTTCAGATTAGAGGCACGATTAGAGCGTTTGATAATTTCACGATCGTGATCGACAGTGATGGCCGCCAGCAAATGGTGTACAAGCATGCAATTTCGACGTTTCAGCCGCAGCGGAATGTTTCGCTGATGCAAGAAAATCAGAACGAGGCATAGGCTGGTTGAAACTTTTTTAAAGCTGTTACGTTTAATGGTATAGGAAATGGAGCAGAGCAACCTGACAAAAGGTTGTTCTTTTCTTTCCGCGTATAATGTGAGAGCGGCAAGAAGGGAGTCAGAGATAACCATGTCTACAAAGAGACCTTCCAGATTGGAAAGAAGCAGCAAGCCGGAACAGAAGTCGACGAAGCCGAAGCCGAAGGCGAAGAGAAAGAAGAAGCTGACGGCCAAGCGAGTATTGTGGACTTCGTTTTTTACGATTGCGTTTGCTATATTTTGCGCCCTAGCGGGCTACCTGTACATTACGATCAACGGCGAGAAAATACTGGCAGAGAACGAGGGAAAGCTGACGGTCTATGAGACGTCAAAGGTATATGACCGTAATGGCAACCTGATGGGTGAATTGTCCCTGGAAAAAAGCGAACCGGTTACCTCGGAGCAAATTCCTAAGCTCTTGAAGGACGCATTCATTGCCACGGAGGATAAGAGATTCTATGATCATAACGGAGTCGACCTGTGGGCGATCGGGCGGGCCGCCGTGAAGGATATCGTTGCGCGCAAGCTCGTTGAGGGCGGCAGCACGATTACCCAGCAGCTTGCGAAGAACATCTTCCTTGATTTTGACAAGACATTTTTCCGGAAGGCGACTGAAGTGTCGATTGCGATGGCGCTTGAGCGTGATAAAACGAAAGATGAAATTATTACTTTGTATTTGAATCGGATTAACTTTGGCGGTACGGTGTACGGCATTAAGGCCGCATCGATTCGTTATTTCGGCAAAAGCGATTTGAATGATCTTGAATTGTGGCAAATGGCTACCCTGGCGGCGATGCCGAAGGGACCATCCAAATACAATCCGCTTCGCAATCCGGAGCTGTCCATGCAGCGCAGAGCGGTCGTGCTCCAGTTAATGTACGAACAGGGCTATATTACGCAGGCCGAGATGGAGCACGCCAAAGCGGTCGTGTATGATTATGAGCCCCCGGCAAGGAACCAAAGCTTCGAAGCTTTTAAGGATTATGTGCTTGAGGAAGCGGAGCGTAAATGGGGCATCACGGAAGACCAGTTGAACCGCGGTGGGTATAAAATTTATACGACGATGGATATGAAGGCGCAGAAAGCGCTGGAGAAGGCGTTCGATAATGACGACTTCTTCGAGAAGAGCAAGGATGATCAGCAGGTGCAGGCCTCCATGGTCATTATGAACCATGAGAACGGAAGCCTGGTGGCTTTGCTAGGTGGTCGCGATTACCAACGCAAGGGCTTTAGCCGTCTCGACAGCCGCAGACAGCCGGGCTCGACATTCAAGCCGATCGTATCTTTTGCTCCAGCACTGGATACAGGCAAATTTACTCCAGATTCCATGGTCAGTAATGAGAAGCAATGCTTCGGCAATTATTGTCCTAACAATTTGGGCGGGTCCTATTCGAAGACCATGAGCTTTAAAACCGCGTTGACGAAATCGATCAATATTCCTGCGGTCTGGCTGCTAAATGAGGTTGGCGTTGGCACGGGCGTGAAATACGCGACCGAGATGGGCATCACCATGGACAAGGAAGATCGCAATCTGGCGATCGCGCTAGGCGGGCTGACGCATGGAACGAATACGCTGGAAATGGCATCTGCTTTCAGTGTGTTCGCAAACCAAGGCAGATACAATGAGCCTTATTCGATCAAGTCGATCGTTGACCACAGCGGTAAAGAGGTTCATAAAGCGGATGCGCCGAAGCAGAAGCAGGTGCTGAAGGAGCAAACTGCTTATCAAATGACGCAAATGCTGCAGGATGTCGTGAATGAAGGCACGGGGAAAAAGGCAAGAATCAACCGTCCGGTTGCCGGTAAGACGGGAACGACGCAGCACGGCATCAAAAATCTGAAGAGCAGCAAGAACCGTGACGTCTGGTTCGTCGGCTACACGCCGGAATGGACGGGAGCGGTTTGGATGGGTTACGACAATGTTGATAAGGATCATTTGCTCAACGGAAGCAGTGGCCAGACCGCAGCATTGTTCGCAGCCGTTATGAAGGAAGCGCTGGAGGGCGTTCCGGTTAAGGACTTCCCGGTACCGAAGAACATGCAGGAAACGGAGCCGCCAGTGGAAGAGCTTAGCACACCGAGCGGACTCACCGCTTCTTATAGCGAGGATACGCAGACGGTATCTCTCAACTGGAATGGTGTTGACCAGGAAGGCGCAGTTTACCGCATTTATCGCAAGGAAGCTTCCGAGACGGAATACACCTATTATTTGGATTCGGCCACGACGGCGATTGAAGATTTGAGTGTTGTGCCGGGCACAAGCTATGAATACTATGTTACCGCATATGATCCGGTCAATGATACAGAGAGCAGCGCCTCTAATAAGGTAGTGGTCGATATTATTGACGAAGAGCCTATGGACGACATCGAACCCGACCAGGATGATCAGATCCCGTTACCGCCTGATCAAGGCGAGGATGGAAGCGATCCAGGTCAAGGCCAGGGGGGAGATAGCCAAGTCGGCCCAGGTCAAGGAAATGGCCACGGCCAAGGCAACGGCCAAGGCAACGGACAGGGTAATGGTAATGGCAATGGATCAGGCAACGGTTCAGCTACGCCTCCAGGCCAGGGCGGCACGGGGGAGGGCAGCGGAAATTCAGGAGGGACAGACGGCTCCGAAGCCGCGGATCCGGGAAGCGGAGATGCGGTTACACCTCCACCGGAGGACGGCGGCATGGTAGATCCGTTCGCAGATCCTGCTGCCGGAATGAACTCGGGCGGTTAAGCTCAAGTACAATATAGCTGAACGCTTCAAAGTAATTTGCACCGACATTTTTCCGACAATGGGAATGTCGGTGTTTTTTTTGTTTTGCTCGGCGGTAATTGCCGTTTAATAAAGTTAAGCTGCTGAATTTCAGTTTTGTGACTCTCTTTCAAATATGGTAAGCTGAAATTACATTGTGTTGAAAGGGTTTATACCATGAAGCGAAAATTTGGAGACCGAGCGAACTGGCGACGCATCACCCAGCGTCAATTTAAATCAAAGTATGTGGAAAGCGACAAGTTTACAGGCTATGTTACATTGTACACTATCTTTGCGCTGCGAGATCCCTTGTGGAAGACTTACGGTGGGCACACCTTTCGCATCGCAGATAAAGGCTATACCTGGCTCCAATATTATCCGAAAGGAAGCCACTATGTCGTTACGGCGATGTTCGATGACAAAGGCGATATTGTGGAGTGGTATATCGATGTGTGCAAAAATCAAGGCATTACCGATCAAGGTGTGCCCTGGTTCGATGATTTGTATTTGGATATTGTTGTGCTCAAAAATGGGGAAGTATTTTTAATGGACGAGGATGAGCTGGATGAAGCGCTGACGAAAGGCCATATCACGGTGAAAGACTACGACATGGCGATGGAGACGGCTAGGCATGTGCTGCAGGCGATTAATCAGCAGAAATTTCCTTATTTCAACATGTCCCTGGAGCATTACCGCAGCGGTTTTATGGATTCTGAGCCGTTTCGACCGGGAGGTTAATATGTTTCAATCTGGCAGGAGGTCAGGCAAGACCTCATATTTAAACATGAAGCAGGGCAGACCGAAATCGCGTCCGCTCTACATTCGGCTGTTGCGCTGGGTGCTGGTGCTGGCCCTGCTTGGCATCGGCTGGTTCCTGTACGTGCTGGCGCAGATTGGCAGCGTGGAACGCAGTCCTGCTCTAGCAATTAAAGATATGCCTGCAGCGGATGTTGGGATTGTCCTTGGTGCGTCCATGTGGGGCGATCGGCCTAGTCCAGGACTCGAAGAGCGGCTTCGCCATAGTCTGGAGCAGTATCAGGCTGGAAAATTCAAGATGTTCCTGCTCACGGGAGGCCTGGATCAAGAAGGGTATAAATATACCGAGGCCGAAGGCATGGCCAATTATTTGGAAGAGCACGGCGTGCCGCGGGAGGCTATGCTGCTGGAGAACAAGGCGACGAGCACGTATGAGAACTTAAAGTTCAGTCAAGAAATAATGAAGGAGCACGAGCTTAGCTCTGCACTCATTATGACTCATACCTTCCATGGGAACCGTGCTCTTGAAATCGCCGAAGTGTTGGGTTATGAGCATCCGAAGCTGTCCTTAACCAAATCGAAGGTGCTGCAGCCCATTCCGAATACGGTGCGGGAAGTGCTGGCGTATACGAAATGGAAATTGGTTCAGGCCGGACTTGCGCTGGGACTGGATTTATAGTCTTCTAATAAAGGCCCGGAAGAGAGAATACACTGGAAGAAGAGAGTGATCCTACCCCTTATACGAAGAGGTGATTCTACGATGCCAGGGCATGTTATGGCCAGAAGCGGATCTTCCGAAGAGAGGCCTTCCAGACAAATCAATGTAATTCTCCGAAATCCCGAGCAACCCGTCGTAACGCAGAGCATTCCTGACGCGGACTTGCAGTCAACGGCCAAAGCAATCCCTCAACAAGGCGTATTCGCAGAAATCCAGAAAGAATTAGATCAGCTCATAGGTCTTCATCATATTAAAGACTTAATGTATGAAATATATGCGCTGCTGCAAATTACGGAAATGCGTTCTGAAGCGGGACTATTATCGAATCCCCAAGTGTACCATATGGTGTTCAAGGGAAATCCAGGAACGGGCAAGACGACGGTCGCCAGAATCGTTGCGAAGATGTTCCAGCGGCTTGGAGTGCTCAGCAAAGGGCACTTGATCGAAGTTGAGCGTGCGGATCTCGTTGGGGAATATATCGGTCATACAGCCCAGAAGACGAGAGATTTGGTGAAAAAAGCGCTCGGTGGTATCCTGTTCATCGACGAAGCCTACAGTCTGGCGCGGGGTGGAGAGAAGGACTTCGGCAAAGAAGCGATCGACACGCTCGTCAAAGCGATGGAGGATCAAAAAAATCAGTTTATCCTTATCCTGGCAGGCTATTCCGACGAGATGGACTTTTTTCTGCAATGCAATCCCGGTATGCCCTCGCGTTTTCCCATCGTGATCGATTTTCCCGACTATACCGTGGATCAGTTGATTCAAATATCGGAGGGAATGGCGAAGGAACGGGACTATATTCTGATGCCGCAGGCGATACTCAAATTAAAGCAGCATCTGCTGCGGGAAAAGTGTGAGGGCGAGCATGCTTTTAGCAATGCCAGATATGTCCGCAACGTCATTGAACGCTCAATACGCAGTCAAGCTGTACGCTTGTTGACGCAGTTTAGCGGCAGCAGCTCGCCCGGCAAGCTTGAATTAATGACGCTGCGGCAGGAGGATTTGAAGCTGGATTTGAAGGAAGAACGGCGCCTATAAGGAGCGAAAGATGGATGACAAACTCGCTGTATGAGACAAAGACGGAAATCCCTGATCGGGCGATTCTAGTTAGTTTGAATACCTTGGAAGTGAAGAGAGGCGGGATTGATCCCGCCTATTCTATGGATGAGCTGGTGCAGCTGGCCCAGACTGCTGGCGTCGAGGTGGTGGACACGCTTGTCCAAAATCGGGATAAGCCCGATTCGAAATGGTTTATCGGCAAGGGGAAGGTCGATGAACTGCACGAAGCGATTCAGGATTACGATGTGAATACCATCATCTTCGATCAGGAGCTGTCAGGGGCTCAGGTTCGTAATCTTGAAGATATTTTGGATGTGAAAATCATTGACCGGACACAGCTGATACTGGATATTTTTGCTCAGCGGGCGAAGACGCGCGAAGGGATTATTCAGGTAGAACTCGCTCAGCTTACCTATTTGCTGCCGCGCTTATCCGGCCATGGCAAAAATTTATCCAGGCTAGGCGGCGGGATCGGTACCCGTGGTCCGGGCGAGAGCAAGCTGGAGACGGATCGTCGACATATTCGCCGGCGGATCGGTGAGCTGAAGCGGCAGCTTGAGGAAGTGACCCGCCATCGCAAGCTGCACCGGGAACGGCGCAAGGAGACTGGCGTCGTTCATTTAGCTCTTGTAGGCTATACAAATGCGGGCAAATCGACACTTCTGAAGGCGCTGACTTCGGCGGACGTATATATCGAGAATCAGCTGTTTGCCACGCTTGACCCGACAACCCGGGCGCTTGAGCTGCCTAGCGGCAAAGAGGTGATTGTGACCGATACCGTTGGCTTTATTCAGAATTTGCCGCATGATTTAATAGCAGCCTTTCGTGCCACGCTAGAGGAGGCGAACGAAGCTGATTTGGTTCTGCATGTGGTCGATGCATCTTCACCAATGCGAGAGGATCAGATGCATGTGGTCGATCGCATTCTGGATCAGCTTGGAGCGGGAGGCACACCGCAAATCGTGCTGTTCAATAAGAAAGACATATGTTCTGCGGAGCGGCTTGAAATGCTCCCGTCCGGAAAGGGATACTTGAAGGTCAGCGCCTTTGATGAAGGCGATTTGCTGCGTATTCGGGAAGCGGTGCAGCAGCATTTGGCCGGGGGAACATATACCTTCCGCATCCCGGCCCTTCGTGGAGATCTTGCTTCATTGCTCTATCGGGTGGGTAATGTGATAGAACGGGGTATTGAGGAGGACGTGATCGTTTATCGTGTAATCCTTCATCAGAAGGATTATGAGAAGTATGGCTCTGAGCTCGTTCCATTTAAGAGTAATCCGGGACTGGACAGCGAATAAGTTCACAGGCTAAGTGCCTTTTTAGCAGATGGAGCTTTGAAGATCGATAGGATACGAAATTTTAGTAGCAATGAATTTTGAAAGCATGGGCAGAGGAGAGTTTTTACATTATGGCAGTTTTTGCAGAAGAAATCGTAGCATGGTTAGAAGAAGCGGAGCAGCAGGTCGCTGAACAATTCCGCGTGATTGATCGAATTGTCGACCGGAATCAGTGGAAGGTGATCGAAGCCTTCCAGCGGCATCAGGTAAGTGATTATCATTTCGCAGGCTCTACTGGATATGGCTATAATGATCGCGGACGTGAAGTGCTTGATCTTGTGTATGCCGATGTGTTCGGCGCCGAGGCGGCTCTGGTGCGTCCGCATTTTGCGTCCGGCACGCATACGATTGCTACGGCGCTATTTGGTGTACTTCGTCCCGGGGATGAATTGCTTTACATATCCGGCACGCCGTATGATACCCTTCACAAAGTCATCGGAGAACCCGGTGATGGCACGGGCTCGCTGCAGGACTTTGGCATTCGCTATGACGAGGTTGCACTGCTAGAGAACGGCGAGATCGATTGGGATAGTGTGAAGGCAAAGCTGAACAAGCGAACAAAAGTGATCGGGATTCAAAGATCACGCGGCTATGACTGGCGAGATTCCTTTACGGTCGCTCAGATCGGTGAAATGGTTCGTAAGGTAAAGGAAATGAGGTCGGATTGCATTGTATTTGTTGATAATTGCTACGGCGAATTCGCTGAGGAGTTGGAGCCGACGCAGGTAGGTGTCGATTTGATGGCGGGGTCTTTAATTAAGAATCCGGGCGGCGGACTAGCCGAGACGGGCGGTTATATTTGCGGCCGCACTGATTTGGTGGAACTCTCTTCCTATCGATTGACCGCACCGGGCATTGGCGGGGAAGTAGGAGCGATGCTAGGGACGACTAGAGGTATTTATCAAGGATTGTTCCTGGCCCCGACGACGGTTGGGCAAGCGGTGAAGGGGAGTATTCTGGCCGCTGCCGTGTTTGAGCGTGCCGGATTCGAGAGTCGCCCGCGCTGGAATGCAGATCGCACGGACTTGATTCAGGCGATTGCATTCAGCGGCCCGGAGCAGCTGATTGCTTTTGTACAAGGGATTCAGCGCGCCGCGGCTGTGGACGGCTACGTTGTGCCGGAGGCCTGGGACATGCCGGGGTACGAGCATCCTGTAATTATGGCGGCAGGCACCTTTATTCAAGGGGGCAGCCTGGAATTGTCTGCAGACGCTCCTGTACGCGAGCCCTACATCGCCTACATGCAGGGCGGATTAACCTACTCACACGTCAAATTCGGCCTATTAACGGCCTTGCAAACGATGAAGGATCGAAATTTATTATAAGAAAACCTTACATGCTTGTTGACATGTCAGGTTATCTGACATAGAATATTTTCGTGAAATATATGCGGAAGGTTGAGAGCGGTGAGTGAGGAGATTCGCAGAAACATGGCTTTGTTTCCGATCGGTATCGTCATGAAGCTTACCGATTTAACGGCTCGGCAAATTCGCTATTATGAGCAGCATCAATTGATTATGCCGGCCCGTACATCGGGGAATCAGCGTCTTTTTTCATATAATGATGTTGAACGATTGCTTGAGATTAAGAAACTGATTGAGAGAGGCGTCAACATGGTAGGAATCAAGCAGGTTCTTGCGCCTGTAGTTAAAGAATCTCAGGAAACTGCGGAAATGACGAAAGATACCGAACAGAAACGTAAAGAGCTGACGGATTCAGAGCTTTATCGCCGGCTGAAGCAGGAGCTGGTAACTGGGAACAGAATGGGTCAGGTATCACTGATCCAAGGGGAGTTATCCCGCTTTTTCAAAATCTAGAAATCGATAGGAGAGAGAGATCTTGAGTTATTCCAAAGAAGACATTTTACGCATTGCCAAAGAAGAAAACGTGCGATTTATCCGTTTGCAATTTACCGATTTGCTCGGAACGATCAAGAACGTAGAAATTCCTGTCAGTCAATTGGAAAAAGCGCTTGATAACAAAATGATGTTCGACGGATCTTCCATTGAAGGATATGTTCGTATCGAAGAATCCGATATGTATCTGTACCCGGATCTGGACACTTGGGTCATTTTCCCGTGGGTTGCCGAGGATCGTGTGGCACGGCTTATCTGTGATGTTTACATGACGGATGGCACTCCATTCTCCGGAGACCCGCGCAACATTTTGAAGCGAGCACTGAAAGAAGCGGAAGAAATGGGATATACCGCAATGAATGTAGGCCCAGAGCCTGAGTTTTTCCTGTTCAAAACCGATGAAAAAGGCAACCCGACGTTGGAGCTGAATGACCAAGGCGGTTATTTCGACCTTGCTCCAACAGACCTGGGGGAAAACTGCCGTCGTGAAATCGTCCTCACCCTCGAAGAAATGGGCTTCGAAATTGAAGCATCCCACCACGAAGTAGCTCCGGGTCAACACGAGATTGACTTCAAATATGCCGATGCGATCAAGGCGGCTGACCAAATCCAAACATTCAAACTCGTCGTTAAGACGATTGCTCGTCAGCATGGGTTGCATGCGACCTTTATGCCTAAACCGTTGTATGGCGTGAGCGGCTCCGGTATGCACTGTCACCAGTCCCTATTTAAAGAGAAAGTGAATGCTTTCTATGACGAAAGTGATGATCTTGGCCTAAGTAAAGATGCCCGCCACTATATGGCTGGTATTCTGAAGCATGCCCGTGCGTTTGCAGCGGTAACGAACCCGACCGTAAACTCCTATAAACGCCTTGTTCCAGGATATGAAGCGCCTTGCTACGTGGCATGGTCTTCCAGCAACCGCAGCCCGATGATTCGTATCCCGGCTTCTCGTGGACTAAGTACTCGCGTAGAGGTTCGCAATCCGGATCCGGCAGCTAACCCATACTTGGCACTGGCTGTTATGCTTAGAGCTGGCCTTGACGGCATCAAGAACGAGCTGGAGCTTGTGGCTCCGGTTGATCGCAACATCTATGTGATGTCCGAGGAAGAGCTGATCGAGGAAGGCATCCCAAGCCTGCCGTCCGATCTCAAAGAAGCTTTAAACGAAATGGTCAACAGCGAAGTGATTTCCGATGCGCTTGGCGAGCACGCTCGCACGCACCTGTATGAACTGAAAGAGATCGAATGGGATATGTATCGTACGCAGGTTCACGAGTGGGAACGCGATCATTACATTAGATTGTATTAATTTGAGGAATCCCCTGGCGCTATAGGCGTTGGGGGATTTTTGTTGAGTTAGAACAGAAATAAACAGATATTCAATTCAACTTATAATTGTATTTCTTGTATCTAACCAGCCCACGATGCTGATCAAAGTGAATTTAGATGGTTTTCTTGTGGTTATCATGGGAATTAGGAGGTATAAGGCGGAAAAGCATTTTTAATTGCAAGGGATACAGTTTTTTGTAAAAAACATCTATTTCGTTCAAAAGTAAATCCAGGAAATCCAGTTATTTAATTTGAACACAAAGAGTAAAGGAATCAAGATGCACAGCTTCGTATAACAAGCCTAGAAGAGAAAGAACCTCCAAGCTTCTATGATTCCTGGAACTATCCAGATTGGGCAATGGTAATTGCTGCAATATGAAATTGTGACAGAGGAGAGCATTTTGAGAATTATACCATTTCTAAAACAGGAAATTTCTGATAGCATGAAGTATAATAATATATTCTCATTTAAGGATAAATATAATAATAGAGCATGGACGGAATGGAGCGATGAAGATTCGGCTTATTCGAAAAGTGATGTCTTCGATTATTATTCTGGTGCTGTTACTGACATCAGTATCATTTGCTGATAATAGCGGGAAATATATAGCTAATCCTTCCATCCTGTCTTCTGAAATGCTAGGCAAAGGATTGTCCGGGGATTTTAAAATTTATGTGTACATGGTAGATGGCTCGATCCTTGATCTTGAAATAAGTGCAGAGCAGTTTTAAAGTGGAGAAGAGTATGCTTTTCATCTTCAGGTAATTAATGAAAATAGCAAGGAGTTCGACGGATGACAAGCTCGAGAGCTTGTCATTTTGTCGTTCGCTAAAATGACCTCGTTGTCGAAATGATTCCATAAATCATCTTGCTAGCGCTTACACTTGGAGTTAGGATAGTCATTGAGGTGAATAGGGATGGACAAAAAATGGCTGGCCGCCGCAGCGGTCTTGATTGGCATACTTACATATCTGTTTATCGGCTTTGCGCACCATTCTGGCAAAATGAGCAGGATCGTAAAGGAATTGCAAGGACATGAGGGCAATGAGACGAACCGCTATCATATCGTATTAATCGAGCAGGAGCGCTATCATCCGTATTGGGAGATGGTGGAGAAGGGTGCGGAACAAGCTGCGGAAGAGTATGGGATCGATATCGAATTTGCCGGAGCCGTCCGCAATAATATGGATGAGCAGCTTAATTTACTGGAGAAAGCGATCGCCGCCCGGGTAGATGCGATTATTGTGCAAGGGCTGAATGAGGAGAAATTTACGCCGCTCATCGATAAAGCGGTGGCGCGCGGTATCCCAGTCGTGACGATCGATACCGACGCACCGGATAGTAAGCGGCTCGCATATGTGGGAACGGATAATGTGGCGGCTGGCGAAAGCTTGGGACACCTTGTGGTGAAAAAGACAGGCGGATCGGGCAAGATCGGCGTCATTATCGGCAGCGACCTTGCCGAGAGCCAACTGCAGCGGCTGGATGGGCTAAGGCAGGTAGTGGAGCAGTACAGTGGACTAGAAATTGTCGCGGTGCGCAGCTCCAATATTTCGCATATGGAGGCGATTCAACAGGCATCCGAGATGCTGCGCGAGCATCCGGAGATCAGTATCATGGTCGGCACTAGTGCGACGGATGCACTAGGGATGTTGCAAGCCGCCAAAAGTTTAAAGCGCGATGAACTGACGATTATTGGTTTTGACAATCAGAAGGAGACTCTGGCCGCGATCCGCAGCGGCGAGATTCAGGCGACGGTGGCGCAGCAGCCTTATTTGATGGGCGGGACAGCGGTCAAGCTGCTTTATGATCACTTCCAGGGAGAACCATTGCTTCCCGCCTACTACACGGAGGTTAAGGTGCTGGATGGCAGTAATGTGCAGGAGGGAGAGAGTCTGTGACGATACGGAAGAAGCTGTTTATATTTATACCGCTACTGGTAATTCTGCTGAGTTCGGTTTCCTTCTTCCTGTTCGAGAGCGGCAAAACAGTGCAGGAAAGCTATCATTTAATGATGAACCGCATTTTACTATATAAAGAAGTATCTTATGAGGTCGGTGAGAATATGCGGTCGATGAACCGCTATATTATGCAAATGGATGCCGAGAGTATGCCAGAAGTAATCAAGCATCTGAATGCCGTAAAGGAGCTGCGCACCGAACTGGACAGTTTGGCGACAATTGGGCCAAGTGATTTGCCGCTAGTCACCTATCGAAATATTATCGATACGTTTATTGAGCAGGCAGAGGGGATGATCGCACAAATCGATGCTCATGATTCAGGCATAATGGCTGGGCAGTATATCGAAGCAGAAAAGACGGAGCGATTCATTCGCGAAGAGGCTCAGGCGCTTGTCGATCTTGAGTTGGAACAGTACAAGCCAATCTACCAAGAAATGATGTTTACTTCAGAGCGGTTGAATACGCTCGGTATTTTGCTCGTAATTACCGTGGCGGCACTCAGTATTCTGCTGGCACTTTGGCTTTCAAAGAGTATTACGGGGCCGATTCGCCGTCTTGTCGCCACCGCCAAGCAAATTTCGAAGGGACGAATGGATACGAAGGTGCCAGAGAGTGACAACCATGATGAAATCAGCATTCTGTGTCGGGCGTTTAACGGGATGATCGATAACATCCAGCGGCTGATGGATGAAAATATGGACAGCTTGGAAAAGGATCGTCTCGTAAAAGAGCTGGAGCTGAAGACGCTGCAGAGTCAGATCAATCCGCATTTTTTATTCAATACGTTAAATTCGATTTCAAAGCTTGCATACATTGAAGGAGCAACAAGAACGAGCGATCTTGCCGTTTCCGTCTCCCGCTTGCTTCGGTACAATCTGCAAAAGCTTGATCAGGCGGTGCCGCTTCGCGAGGAGGTGGAGCATGTGAGCGAGTATTTGAATATCCAGAGAGCAAGATTCCGTGACCGGATCGAATTCGTGATGGATATTGATGAACGGGCTCTGGATTGCATGATTCCGTGCCTAACATTACAGCCGATTTTGGAGAATGCATTCGTTCACGGGATTGAGCAAATGGAGGCCGGGGCTATGTTAAGGCTCGGGATCAGCTATACCGAAGCCGGCATAGTGATCGAGATACGGGACAATGGCGTGGGAATGAGCAAGGAGACGGCGAATATGCTTCTCCAATCGATCCGTGAGGACTCGCCGCGTTATGGCGGGAGAAAGGGACAATCCACCGGGCTAGGCACGCATAATGTGTTCAAAAGGCTGCATCTATTCTTTGACGGGCAAGAGCGCATCGAGATCGAAAGCGCAGAGGGAACGGGAACCGCAGTGGTGTTCACCTTGCCCTTTCGCCTCGCGGCTTAATTGCGGATGATCTGCTCAGTGGCTAGGCGGCGTAAGCTAAATACGCTAAAGCTTAATCGGACATTTTTATATCAAAAAAAATGGGGATTAAAGTGGGGGAATGCAAATTGTACACATTGCTTATAGCAGACGATGAAGCTCTTGAGCGTGAGGGGCTGGAGCTTATGATTCAGCATATGATGCCGGATACATTTACGTTTCTTCATGCAGAGAACGGCAGAAGAGCCATTCAACTCGCCGAAGAAACAAGACCGGATTTTATTTTCATGGATATTAAGATGCCGGGCATTCAAGGGCTGGAGGCGGTGCGTGAAATTTTGGCCAAATACCCGATGACTAGAATCGTGATGATCACGGCTCATGATTATTTTACCTACGCCAAGGAAAGTCTGGCCTTAGGGGTTCGCGATTATTTGCTCAAGCCAGCCAAGCGGGAAGAGGTTCTGGACGTGCTCAAAACCTTGATCGATGAGACAGAGGAAGCACGGCGGGAGAGGAACGAGCGGCTGGACATGCAGGAGAGGCTGTCACAGCTCATACCTATCGCGGAGAATGAGCTATCCCTTATGCTGATGCTGGATTGCGTGCAGGAGCTGGAATTGTCGCAGCTTGCCAAGCTGTTGCAATTGGATTGGCGGAAGGGATATGCGATGGTGTTGTCATTTGCCCGGCATGCAGCTAAAGAATGGGAAGGATTTCAGCTTGTTAAAAGAGATGTCTACGAAGCCGTCAAACAGTTCGCGAAGCCGAATTTATCCTGTCTCGTCAGCCCTATGGTCGGCCATCAGATGGCGTTGTTCATTCCTTTTCAGCCTGGACAGTCAGGATACTACCAACGTGTCAGTTCTCTCGATTGGGGCGGGCGTATCAAAAAATGGGTAGAGGAACGCTTCGACCTGGCGCTCTCCGTCGGAATTGGTTCGATCCGGGAAGGCTGGGAAGGGATGAGCCGATCTTACCGGGAAGCGGTTCGCGTATGTGCGAATGATCAGGGTATCGTTAGCGTCCGGCATTATGATGATATTACTCTGAGCACGGGGCAGGAAATTATTTTCCAGGAGGAAGAGAAGAAGCTGCTGGATGCGCTTTTGCGGCAGGATAAGCTAGAGGTGTCGGAACGCTTTGCTCTATTCTGGGAACGGCTGACGCATAGCGAGCTTCCTGCTTTTCCGCAGCTGCGGGGAGAGGTAATTGGATTGCTGCTGTACTTATGTCGGGGGGCGCAGTCAGGGGAAGGAACTGAACTAATCGCCTCGCTCAGTTCGTTCGAGGAACGGGAAGCGCTGCGGCAATGCGCCCAAATGTGGCTGGATAAACTCATCGATGGATTAAAGGAAGAGAAAGATCGCAGCCGTTCTCATGTGCTGCAACGGGCACTGCTCTATATAGGCCAGAACTATAAAACGGATATTTCCATGGAGCAGAGTGCAGAGTACGTGAATCTCAGCCCTTATTATTTCAGTAAACTGTTCAAGCTGCACACGGGAGAAAACTTCATTGATTACGTGACGCGGCTGCGTATCGATGAAGCCAAGAGACTGATTGGAGAGCAAAGCCTCAGCATGAAGGAAATTTGTTTTGAGATCGGATATAATGATCCGAATTATTTCAGCCGGGTCTTCAAGCGAACGATGGGCATTACGCCCAGCGAATATCGTCAGCAAATCGAGAAGCCAAGCCCTTGTTAACCAGCAAGGGCTTTTTTGTTATCGTATTTTTGATTTCAATGAAAATAGATTAGAACAATAAAGTGCTATGAAAACGCGAAGGATGAATTTCATTACATCAAGCTGCAATTCATTGAAGATGGAGAGCAAAGAAGTGCAGGGAATCGTCCGTCCGCTGTGATTGATCGGATGCTAAGATTTGAATGTAAGCGCAATCAAGGCGATTAATCAACGAAAAGGGGCGAAAGTAGAATGAAAAAATACGGTCAACTTTTACGGATGAGCTTAGTGGCTATTATGTTGGCATCCTCACTTGTAGGCTGCAGCATTGTGTCGGATGGCAGTACCAGCACCAAGAACAACGCAGGGACAGAAAATAATACCGCAGGCAAAGATGAAGGCAAAATCGTCATTGGGCTATCGATGGATACGTTAAAGGAAGAGCGTTGGCAGAAGGATCGGGATATTTTCTCGGCCAAAGTCAAAGAGCTCGGCGGCGATGTGAAGGTGCTGGCCGCGAACGGCGATGATGCCACGCAGCTTAGCCAAGCGGAGCAGTTGATTTCTCAAGGCGTTGACGTACTCGTTGTTATCGCGCACAATGCGGAAGCTACCGCGCCGATCGTAGAGAAGGCGCATAAAGAAGGGATCAAGGTTATTGCGTACGACCGCCTGATCAACAATGCCGAGGTGGATTACTACATTTCATTTGATAATGTCCGGGTCGGGGAACTTCAGGCCCAGGCCGTCATCGACCGGGCGCCGAAAGGCAATATCGTCTACATTGGCGGAGCTGATACGGATAATAACGCGCATATGTTCAAGACGGGGGCAATGAACATTTTGAAGCCGCTCGAAGAGAAGGGCGATATTAGAATCGTATATGATCAATTCTCAAAGGATTGGAAGCCGGAAGAAGCTTTGAAAAACATGGAGAATGCGCTAACCGCCGTGAAGAATGATGTGCAGGGCGTTGTGGCGGCGAATGACGGAACGGCAGGCGGAGCGATTCAGGCCCTGACTGCACAAGGCATGGCTGGCAAAATTCCGGTATCCGGTCAGGATGCGGATCTGGCCGCAGTGCAGCGGATCGCGGAAGGCACGCAGCAGATGACGGTGTATAAGCCGATTAAGTCGATCGCCACGAAGGCGGCCGAGATGGCCATGGCGGCAGCGAAAGGTGAAGACATTGCGACGGACACGACCGTATACAACGGCAAATTCGACGTTCCGTCCGTTCTGCTCGATCCGATTCCGGTTAGCAAGGATGAGCTCTCCATTTTGATCGAAGACGGTTTTCATAAGCTGGAGGATGTCTACAAGAACGTTCCAAAAGATCAGTGGCCGCAGCAATAAGCTCAGTTCATCCGTCAGGGGAGGCACGGGGCATAAATGTTGAAAGTCTGGCGCTGCTGCTGGCTGCACAAACTGTCCCTGTCCCTTGCTGATGACTCGGCGTCAGAAGGGAATAGAAGCCTATGTACGTGTTAGAGATGGTAAACATTAGCAAGGAGTTTCCAGGCGTCAAAGCACTCGATCAGGTGAATTTCAAAGTAAGAAAAGGTGAAATTCATGCGCTTTGTGGGGAGAATGGTGTCGGTAAATCGACATTGATGAAGGTACTCAGCGGTTTATATCCGACGGGAGCCTATAGCGGGGAACTTGTCATCTGCGGTGAGAAGCAGCAATTTCATAGCATTACGGATGCGGAGAAAGCGGGAATTACGATCATCCACCAGGAACTGGCGCTTGTAAAGGATATGACGGTGGGTGAAAACATTTATCTCGGCGCCGAGCCGCAAAAGCATGGGGTAATCCACTGGGATGCGCTGTATCACAATGCTGCTCTATGGCTAAAAAGAGTGGGGCTGAACATTTCGCCGAACACTAAAATCGGCAGTCTGGGCATCGGTCAACAGCAATTGGTGGAAATCGCCAAAGCGTTATCCAAGCATACACAAATTTTGATTTTGGATGAACCGACGGCGGCGCTGACCGAAAGTGAAGTGGCGATTTTGATGAGCATTTTGAATCAGCTGCGCAGGGAGGGTGTCTCCTGCATATATATTTCGCACAAAATGCCGGAAGTGTTCGAGCTTGCGGATTCGATTACAGTGCTGCGCGACGGACAGACGATTGCGACGCTGGAACGCCACCAAACGAATGATAACCAAGTCGTATCGTTGATGGTCGGCCGGGAATTGACGGAACGCTACCCCAGGGTCGAGCATATGCCGGGAGAGACCGTACTGGAGGTAAAGAATTACAATGTATGGCATCCTGAACAGAGGGATCAAAAAGTGATCGAAAATGTAAATTTCACCTTACGCAAGGGAGAAATCTTAGGAATAGCCGGATTAATGGGTGCAGGACGCACTGAGCTGGTTAGCAGCCTGTTTGGCGCCTATGAAGGACGTTCTACAGGGGAAGTTGAAATTGAGGGCAAGGCAGTCCGCATCCGATCGGTTGCTGACGCGATTGAGGCGGGTTTCGCTTTGGTCAGCGAAGACCGCAAGCGTCAGGGACTCGTGATGAATATGGATGTAAAGACGAATACGACGATGGCTACGATGAGCAAAGTGTCAAAGCTTGGCGTTATCAATGAGAACGAAGAGATTAAATGGGGAATGCGTTATGTGCAGGATTTGAAGACGAAAACAGCATCGCTTGAGACGGCTGTCGGTACTTTGTCCGGCGGAAATCAACAGAAGGTCGTCATCGGCAAATGGCTGATGTCAGACCCTAAGATCCTTATCATGGATGAGCCGACCCGGGGGATTGACGTTGGAGCGAAGTACGAAATATATCATTTGATGAATCAGCTTGTGGAGCAGGGCGTAGCCATTATTATGATTTCCTCGGAGCTTCCGGAGGTGCTGGGGATGAGCGATCGGATTCTGGTGATGAGTGAAGGGAAATTTGTGCGCGAGTTCGCTTGGCGTGAAGCGACACAGGAGAATATAATGCAAGCTGCAACGGGAGGGAAATAACTATGCTACAAAATGAACTTCAGAAGCAAGAAGCTCCCGCAGCGAAAACGTCGCTCTGGGGAAGCCTATTCGGCAAAATGGACGTACGCGCTTATACGATGGTCGGAGCACTCGTACTCATTTGGATACTGTTCGGGATACTGGATCCCACGTTTTTGACCGCACGTAATCTTTCTAACTTATTTACGCAAATGTCAGTAACCTCGATTTTGGCCATCGGAATGGTGCTTGTTATCGTCGCGGGTCATATCGACCTGTCGGTCGGCTCGATCGTAGGTCTGACGGGCGGGATTGCCGCCATTCTGAGCAACTGGATGGGGCTTCCGCCGATCATCGTCATCGTTGGTACATTGGCAGCTGGCGCTATACTGGGGATGGTGCAAGGCTGGCTCGTTGCCTATAAAATGATTCCCGCTTTTATCGTTACGCTCGGCGGGATGATGGTGTTCCGCGGTGTGCTGATGGGGGTTACGGAATCGATGACGATTCCGGTATCCGATCCGGTGCTGGCGATGCTGGGCAACGCTTATTTTGCCAGAGGGTTCGGGATCATTATCGCAGCTATCGCTATTGGATTGTTCGTGTGGAGTGCCTTTAAAAAGCGCCGCTCCCGGCAGAAGTATGGCTTCGAGGTAGCCCCGCTTGGCGTGGATATTATTAAAGTAGCCGTGGTCTCCTTGATCATCGTCTCCTTTGTGCTGATCATGAACAACTACAAGGGCATTCCGTTTCCAATTATCTTCGTAATAGCATTGGCCGTCATCTTTTATTTCCTGTCCACGAAGACGACGTTTGGACGCCATATCTACGCTATTGGCGGAAACAAGGAGGCAGCCCGCTTATCGGGGATTAATATCCACCGGAAAACGATGCTGATTTTCCTGCTCAGCGGTCTGCTCAGCTCGATCGCTGCCATCGTCTTAACGTCCCGTCTAGCATCGGCGACGATCACCGCAGGTACGATGGCCGAGATGGATGCCATTGCCGCTTGCGTCATCGGCGGCACCTCGCTGATGGGCGGTGCAGGCACCGTCATCGGCGCGCTGATTGGCGCCCTCGTCATGACCTCGTTGGACAACGGCATGTCGCTGATGGGGCTGGAATCGTTCTGGCAATATGTCGTTAAAGGTTCCATCCTCGTCTTCGCCGTCTGGCTGGACATTTCCAACCGCCGCAAAGGTGTGAAATAAGCAGACTGAAGCTAATAGAATATACTGATTGCTCAAGACCTAGGGGTTTCTTCTGTTAAGAAGGAACCTGAGGTCTTTTTGCTGTTATGCGGAAAATAGACATTAATCTCTATTTTCCTGTTCTTAAAGTAGGATAGGTTGCTAGCTAACTTGGTAATAATGATTCAGGCCCTAGGATTCAAAAATGTCAATTCGACATTATAAATCAATATCCAACAAATTAAGCCGATTGATTTCTAGTTAAATATTGATATTGTAGGAATAATATCTCAGAAAGGGTGATGTTTTTGTCAACGTTTAGAAGAAAACTCTGTACTAGTATCTTGGTTATTGTAGTACTCATTTCTCAGTCGACAATTTTATTCGCTGACACCCAGAAGTCCAAGCTTTCAGTAGTTAAGGTTCAACAGGAGGAAGGGCCCGCAATCCCGGATGATAGTCATAATGAAGAAAATCCAGATCCGAATGCGGAAGGCTTAGAAAGTGAAGGAGCCGATCCAGACACCGAATCTTCTTTGGAAACAGCAGAAGAAGTAGCGGAGGAGGATGTTCCGACAATCCCTGAAGATGAAATAGAAATTTCATCTGATCCTGATAGGGAGGAGCTGCTAGAAACGCCATATCCATTTCTGAAGGCAATGACTTTGTTAGCCGGTCAGCATGTATATGAATTTGAGAACATTTACACAGGCAGCCACTCGGGAGCACGTCTCACTTTTGTCAAAGAAGATGTATCCAGCGGAGGTCGCCATGCATTCTATGAATCTAATGCGACTGGGGATTGGATTGAATTTTCTTTTGAGGCAGAGGAGGGCATTTACCAGCTAGATTTGAGAATCAAACAGTTTAAGAACCGTGGAATTTCGCAAATATACATAAATGGTTCGGCTGTGGGTCAACCCTTGGATTTTTATAACCTGACAGCTAGACATATTGATACGGAGATCGGACAGATTATCTTGGATGACAGGTTAACACATACGATTCGCTTTGAAGTTATCGATAAGAATCCGGATAGTACAAGTTATATTCTAGGTCTGGACGCCATGTATTTAACTAACCAAGAAACGTTACCGGTTCTAGATGCCCCAACTAACTTAAAGACGGGAATCCAATCAGATACTACAGTGAATTTGGAGTGGAGTCCATCTGCCAATTCATCCGGAGCAACGATCGAGTCTTACGAAATTTTTGTAAATGACGTACTGTCAGCTGCTGTTCCTGCTGCGAAGAATCAGTATACCGTTGTTAATCTGACACCAGGCACATCTTACGCGTTCAAAGTAAGGGCGAAAAGTCACGGGGGAGATTACTCGGAGTTCAGCAGCACGATTCAAATCGAAACCCTATCAGGCGTCTACGTTTATGAATTTGAAAGCCTTGAAGGGGCAACTCATTCAGGTGACAGGCTGAGCCGTATTGAGGAGAATGTATCCAGCGCGGGGAAACACGTTTTTTATGAATCTAATGCTGCAGGGGACTGGATCGAGTTTCCTTTTGCTGCCGAGGCAGGAATCTATCAACTGGATTTAAGAGTCAAGCAATTCAATAATCGCGGTGTTTCGCAAATTTACGTAGATGGGATCGCTATTGGCCAGCCGCTGGATTTATACAATCCATCAGCAAGACATATCCATACTCAGGTCGGTCAGATTACCTTAGACAATAGGGCGGGGCATACGATTCGTTTTGAAATCATGGATAAAAACTCTGCCAGTTCCAACTATATACTAGGCCTGGATGCGATGTATTTGACGAAGCAAGCACAGCCGACTGCACCTCAAGCGCCATCCAATTTAATATCCGATATTCAATCGGATACCACGATCAATTTGGAATGGACCGCTCCTGTTCAAGATCCGGGTATTGTTATTGAATCTTATGAAATTTATCAGGACGATGCTTTAGCAGCGACTGTTGCTGGAACAAAAACATTTCATACTTTGACTGGCTTAACGCCAGGGACGGAGTACTCCTATAAAATCAGAGCCTTAAGCGAGCATCAGCTCGCCTCGGAATTTAGTGAGAGCATAGTTGTATCGACACTTTCCGGCAAACTGATTTATGAATTTGAGCAGCTGCCAGGCATTACGCATTCGGGCGATAAGCTTAGCATGCTGGAAGAAAGCAAATCCAGCGCGGGACTCCACGCTTTCTATGAATCCAATGCTACAGGAGATTGGATTGAGATGCCTTTCACTGCTGAGAAAGGTACCTATCAACTGGATATGAGAATCAAACAATTTAATAATCGGGGTATTTCACAAGTTTACGTCAATGGTTCAGCTATTGGGCAACCTATAGATTTCTATAATCAATCTGCTAGACATATCGATACTCAGGTGGGGCAAATCGCTTTGGATCAGAGACCAACTCATACGATTCGTTTCCAACTTACTGGCAAGAATTCGGCAAGTACGAATTATATTCTTGGCTTGGATGCGATGTATTTAACACCTGTGAACATTGACACATTCGAGCCTAACGACACGCCGGAGACCGCAACCGCAGTCAATGTTCTCCAAACCTATGAATCGTATATTTCCAGCAAGACAGATGTGGATTTCTATAAGTTCACGGCCCTGGAGGGGGACACCTATTTCTTGACCTTACAATCTCCAAGCGACCATGAATACAAATTAGAGATACTGAATGCCAATAAACAACCTGTTTCAACGCTGAGACAAACTCAGGGCGGGGATGAAGAGGTTTCCGTTTATTTAGCGAAAAATGCGTTCATATATATCAAAGTGACTTCCTTGAACGGTGATTTCAGCTTTGAGCCCTATCGTTTTAGAATCACGCCGGCTCCTACGAAACAATATGTTTACGATGATGCTAACCGGCTAACTAGAACGGAATATGTCCAAGGATTGTACCGTTATCAAATTCAATACGAATATGATCGGAATGGAAATCTGTTAAAGAAAAAAGTGGTAAGAACTATAATTACTCCTTAATGAGGTGGAAAAAATGAAAAAAACGAAAATAAATCGCAAGTGGCTTGTATTACCGCTTTGTGCTGGGCTTGTTGCTTCTCTAATTACTCCGGGCTCCATTGGGTTTGCTGAAGAGTTCGTCGGAAAGATGAACGAAGTGATGTTTGGTTTGCCGTCGCGGGATCATATGATTCAGGTTCCAGATCAGGAGCCACATCTTCAATTTGAATTAAATCATGATTTGGAACCTTTTACAGGGTTTCATACGGAAGAACAGGTCGTGTTTGAGAATGAAGAAATTCAGCCTGAAGTGAATCCCGCAGTTGCCCGAACACTGACGGTTGACGTGGAAAAGAAAGACCTGTTCCAGCTAACCGAAGAACAAATGGAAGAGCTGGTTACCGGCGGGTATTCGATTGAAGATGTATACCAGCTGGATCATTTAGCCAATAAGCTAATCATTGAACCCATGGAATTGGCGGAACGTAGAGATGCCAGTGGGCTGGATTGGAATGAGTTGGAGGTGCAGGTCACTAGGGAAAATCAACTGAAGCAGTTATCCCAATTATCCGAAGAGCATCCTCAGGCCTATGCCCAACTTAGTCGTGAGACGCTAGAAGATGAGGAACAACTCATTATATTAATTGCTTTTGACATGGGGAAAGGAACAATTGCGGAACTCATCAAGGCCTATCAAACGGGCGGTGAACAGGCGGTTGCCAACTATCAGCCTCAACCGAATGCGAAAATGCAGACCCAAAGCGTTAAAAGCAACAACAGCAATTCATCTGTCGATGCGGATGTTCTCAAGTCCATCCGTTCGATTGCAGAGGAGACAGGGATTTCTGAAAGTGAACTGATCCAGCAATACCACGCTGCTAAAGAAGCGAGCAAACATGCTTTGGCAGAGAAGGAGTAGCGAAATGAGAAAAGTCGCAGCATTTATTCGAAATTGTATCGTTGCCGTACTGGTATTTGTTATCGCTTCTCAATCAGGCGTCTCCAGTGTACATGCTCAGATCGATAGTCAGCAGCTTGAAAGGGTATTGAATGGCCTGGTTACGCCCAAGCTTGTGAATGAATCCAATAAACCTAATCTATCAGATCGCAGCATGGTATCCGAGACCGTTGATCCAGCCTCAGGAACACTTGCGCTTTACGAAACGGATGTTAGTCTACCCGGAAAGGATGGCTTGGATTTAACGTTAGGACGCATATACAATTCTAACCAAGCCGAAGTAGGAACGAAACGTGTATCTGTGACATCGAGCACTTCTCAACGGGCGGGATGGGGATCCGGTTATTATGTCACCATACTCTATTGGGACAAAAATACCAACAAATACGGCACTCATTTTCCAGGATATTATTCTACTACTACTGCAGCACACAACATAGCTAACCATTATATTAAAAATCAACCTGATAGCAGCCGTGTCTACTTGGATTATGATATGGAGTACAAGGATGTTCTCTACATCCAAGTGACCTACACGACAACGACGAAAATTTATCCTGATGAAAATTCATATAGCCGTCTAAGGTATGATTTGGGCGGTGGTTGGTCCCTTGCCTTCCCGTCTTTACAAATCGAGGGAACTTATCTTCATTATCATGATGGAGCTGGAGCGGCTTATACCGTAAAATTTGATGCGAATAACCGGGGGAAATTGGAAGATTACAGTCGAAATGATGTTGAACTGTTAAGAGATACCGGATATTCAAACGGTCAGATGACTTCTACCTATGTGCTCGTCGATCAGAATAAGAAAAAGACTTATTTCGGGAGCGACGGAAGACTGCTTGGGATTAAGGATCGGTTCAATAATGAGATAAAGTTCACACATATTAATCGAACATTGAATGGCCGGAGTTATCCTGTAATTTCAAAAATAGTGGATTCTATTGGTCGAAATGTTGATTTTGCCTATCAAAGCAATTTGACTGATCCTAACTTTGACAATCAAAACATGACGGAGAATATTACGATAACGATTAGTCATCCTTCTACGTCAGAAAGACGTTCTATTGTTTATGCCAAAAAACGTGAGGAAGTTAGTATATTTGAAAATGGTTCGCTGATCGGGCGCAGATATGAGCCGTATTTATATCGAGTAACCGATATGAAAGGCTACAGCACTTACTATGAGTATTATTTGGCGTCCGAAAAATTTAACGCAACCAGTAAATCGCTTAATAATTCTGCCGGCACCGCAGTCTATTTATTGCAATATGCGATGTATCCTCATTCCTCTTCATTTTATGAATATACTGTGGTACCTCGAAATTGGGGGGGCCAGGGCGCATATCAAGCTTTTCAAGTGACCAAAAGATGGGATGGGTTAAATCGCTACAATTATGATGCGGCAAATCCATCGATGTATGCTGAGGGACCTTATAACCAACGGGATTATACTTATTTCGGCGATGTGACAGGATATCCTACCTATTATGCCGAGGAGTCCATTCCGGAGTCCTACCGATTCGGGTCGGAATATGTGAATCAGGATGGAATCAGAACAAAGTACACTTTCAATGGCAAGAAGCAATTGCTAATGACCGAGCAAACGGCTGCGAATGGAGAAAAAATTACAGAAACAGTACAAGCCTTTCACACAGCTTATAAATATAAGCCGACAAAGATCGAAACGAAGACAACTAGCGGAACCAGGGAGAACAAGCTTTATCAAACATATGATTACTACGACTGGGGGGATTTGAAAAGTACAACACGCCCATTAACTGCTGCTCAGTTAAATGATACAACTCAAGTTCAGCAGCATACGACAACCTATGATTATGATACAAACTATAGACTGCCGATTAAAATTGAATATTATCAATCGGCTGACAACTTGCTTACTGAGCAATTTACGTATGACGCCCAGGGAAGGCTAAAAACAGCACAAAATGCTAATGGAGAAATGACAACATATCATTTTACGCAAGCGAGTGACGGCAGAACCGAAGAAGTAATCATGCCGCTAGAGAATGGCAAGACGGCGAAAACGGTCTCGCATTATAGCCAAAGTGGATCCTATCAGCTATTCCCTACCACAATAAAAAGCTATTATACGAATGAGTCAGGCCAGCAAGTAGAGGTGTCGGTTCAGCGGACATATAATGTGCTGCTTGGACTGATGACTTCCGAGACGAATGCAGACAATAAGACAACACAATACCAGTATGATGTCTACGGAAGATTGACCAAAACGCTCTATCCCGCGACCAATAACCAAAGCGGAGAGCGTTATCAAACGGAAGAGGTCTTTGTGTATAACGATCAGACCGTAGATAACACTCCTAATTATTTTGATAGTGAGAATAAATATCTGATCACGACGCGGGTTGATTCGCATACGATGACGACGCGTTTAAGTGATAGTGCCGTCAATTACGACAACATTACACACGAGTTTTACGACGGATTTGGAAATGCAGTCCTTATTGGGCAGCTGGACAATACAACTAACCGTCATTTAATTGTCGCGCAATATCATTATGATGTTATGACTAGGCCCAATTATGTGATAGATACGAGTCACAATGTATCCACTGCTAAATATGATGCTTGGGGAAGAGCATTCGAATCTACAGATCCGTTTGGAAATTTGTATCGTACGGATTATGACATCATTGATCGCAAGAGTACCTCCTATATGGTGGCGGCGAGTGATATTGCCTCTTTCCGTAATAGTCCACAGGATGGCTTGAAACGAAACGTATTAGAAACGACCTCTGATCAGTGGGGACGAGGGATATCCTCCAAGGCATTTTCAAATTGGCCGAATCGGACGGCAGGTGTTGTGCAAGAAGACGTTGCTTATGATCATTTGGGAAATGTGATTAGCTATACGAATCCGAATCGGAACACAACAAGCTATAGGTATGATAAGCATAATCGCTTAATATCGGTGGTAGACGCATTAAACCAGACGACTTCATATTCGTATAACAAGCTCGGACAGCTTCAATCCATATCACAAAGCGAGGGGAGCAAAACCTGGGCAACGACAAAAAGCCATGATGAGACAGGATTTTTGCGGACGAGTACGGATCCTGCTGCCAATCAGGATGTGTTCACTCGAAACAAACTCGGACAAATTGCTAGCCGCAAAGATCCGAATAACACTCTTATTAGCTACGCTTACGATGAAACTGGCCGCAATATCATTAAAGTTGCTGGATCAACCACTTTAAAAAATGTATATCAATATCGTATTTTTGGCCCTTTGCGTCAAGAGGAAATCCGTAATGGCTCCAATTATATGACAGTGTATAATGATTACAATATCTTCGGTTCCTTGAAATACAAAGCGACCGTATACGATGGAGTTGCCACGGTTGTCCGCCATGAATATGATGACCAGAATCGATTGAAGAACGTGGCTGACGCCTTCGATTACTTTACACATTATTCGTACGATAAGACGCGAATTAGCCGGGTACAGACCAACGGTACGTATTCATTGACGACTGCCGAAAATGCGAATGCCCAGTACATCTACGAACCGGACGGCAAGCTGAAGCGGGTGACCTATCCCAAACTGACGGATGGCAGTTTCCTGACCAGTGATTATGCCTATGATGGTATTGGCAGACTCTTGAAAGTCACGAATAAGAAAGGGACGACGATCCTATCCGAGTACCAATATCAATATGATGCCAATGGCAACATCACCGCCGTGACGGATGGGGCGGGTACGACGAGCTACCAGTATGATAAGCTGGATCGGTTAATTCAAGTAAAACGCCCTTCCGGTCAGACCATCGTCTATACTTACGATGCTAGGGGGAACCGCAAGACGCTGAAAGGCGACAGCCTAATTGAAGACAGCAATGAACAGACGTACACCTTCAACATTTGGGATCAGCTTAAGAGTGTGGCGAAAGAGAATGTGACGACCGAGTTTGAGTATGAGATGCAAGGACTACGGCTGTCTAAGACGACCACTACAACACCAGCCCACGAAAGTGGAACGGCTACTCCCCCTACGCCAGTTACGGAGAAAGTACGTTACGCGTATAACAATAGTGGCCAAGTTATTTCCGAATCTGATGCTTCGAATCGGGCGATAGCGAATTACGTCTGGGGCCCGGATCGGATGCTCGCCAAACGGGATGTAGCCACAAACAAGAAGTACTACTATCTCTATAACGGCCACGGTGATGTCGTACAGATTGTGGACGAGAACGGCACGAAGGTCAACAGCTATCAGTACGATGAATGGGGCAACATCCTGGCTCAGGAAGAGGGCATTCGCAACTCCTTCAAATATGCTGGGGAGATCTTAGATCAGGAGACGGGGCTATATTATTTGCGGGCTAGATATTATAATCCAGAGATAGGGCGGTTTGTAAGTAAGGATACGTATGAGGGGAACGTTACAAATCCGCTTAGTCAGAACTTGTATACGTATGTGCATAATAATCCGTTGATTTATACTGATCCAAGCGGACATAAAGTTTGGCTAATACATGGTACTAATCTTAAAAAACGAAAAAATCCTGAAGCAACCTGGACACCTGAATTTATTGATTATATAGGAAATTTATATAATGAAGATGTTGCTACTCCACGCTGGTCAGGGGGGAAAACAGGAAATAATAAGGCTGCTAGAGAGAAGGCTGCTGAAGCTATAGCCGAGGATATATTAAAATGGCAAGAAAAGAATCCTGATGATCCCATTAGATTAGTAGGCCACAGCCACGGTGGAAATGTTGCTATTTTGGTTGCTAACATACTAGGTGAGAAAAAAATAAAAGTCGATACTGTTGTAACTGTTGCAACTCCAGTACGAGGGTATCAACTTAAGCAAGAAGTAGGACAGCATCTTCATGTGTATAGTGATCGAGATAGCATTCAAGTAAATGGGGGTACCCCATGGTTGTTATTAAAGGCAGGACGGACATTTTCTGCAGCAGCCAATGTGAAAATTGATGTAGATAAAAAATACAATAACATTGAGGCTCATTCAGCAATGCACTCAAATGTAGATGTGTGGAAACAATATATACAATCACTTTTAGCAGATTTCTATGTAAAACCATAATTAATTCACCGATATATAAGGACTACGCTTAGTAGTCCTTATATATCTAATAAGCATAACAAAGGGGGGATATTATTGTTGCTTTTAATAAGAGGCGTATGGATACTAGCTCTTTTAATTAATCTATCCGCTGTTATGTGGTTTATCTTTGGGACAACAGCAAATTTTCAACGAGGAATGGATCTAGTATCAACTGTCATTTTTGTCTATTTTGGAATACCATCGATATTGTTGATTGTTTTATCAATATTTTTAATTATCAAAGGATGGATTCCTTCATCTCCATGGCGTATAGTTGCTGTTTCCATACTAATATTGGGCCTGCTATCCTTAAGTCCAACATTGTTTAAGTACGTAGACACTAGTGGATGGCTAGAAGAGAATGTTACAACTGACACATTACAAATTACATCGGATAATGCGTATGAGTATAACCTCGAGATAATTAATTTGTTTCAAAGGAATAGTTATGCTCGGCTACATCTTAAAAGTACATCAACAGATGAAGAAATACGTATTCCATTAGACATCCCAGTGAAAGAGATTGTTGTACTGTTCGAAGAGAAGAATTATCATTTAATTTTTCTGAAAGCGACTTCAGAAGCAGATGTTTATATATTACATCCGACATCAAAACTGCCCTTTCCTAATGAAAAATATAAAATTGATGTAAAGAAAAAAGAAGCAGTGAAAATACCATGAAGTTCACTACTATACTATATAAAATAGATGATTTCCACTGTTATCAATAATTTTATACTAAGCCACATGCGAGAGTAACAGGTCAAGACCCTATTTAGTGAACATTGAAAATAAAGCTAGGATGCGAGCTGACGCCGGTAAAGTATCGGCGTCAGCTTATTTAATTTCCACTGTGGCCGTTGTTGATTATAAAATCGTATGTGTATCTCTTCCAAGTTGCGGATATGATAGGGATAGAGCTCTTCTGTTTTGAGATGCGAGAATGACTTGAAAAATAACAATATAAGGAGAGAGGATTAGTTTGGTAACTTTTCTTTATCCATATGAATTAGATGGTAATTGGGACTATGTTCGAGAAAATGGGATGTGTAGCATCCTTCCTAATTTTCTGAAGTAGATTTTTTCAGAAAAGATTACAAACCTTTAGAATTATTCTCGGATGGCTTAGCGTTGGTTCTTTTCCTAAATTATTGGTTTGGTTATATTAATAAACAAGGGGAAGTTGTTATTCCTGCAAGTACTAAAGTTGGTAGTTCCTATTCTGAAGAAATGGCTTATTTCTACAATCCCACAAAATCTAAATACGGCACATTAAGTTAAAAGGTGAAATTTCTATTCCACCTCGGTATGATTTTACCCTTTGTTGAGGGGCTTGCATTTGTCAAACGAGGTGATCAACCTAAAGTGCTTGATAAGCAGGGTAAGACCTTATATTATTTTCCAAAGGAAATCCAGATTGACTTAGAAACATATTCTAATAAGTCAAAGCTTATTTCAATTACAGATACTATGAGGAGAAATTAATCCTACGGCCTTCGGGGCAGATAATTAATGTAAGCAAGCCAGCGCTTTAATATAAGGTTAGCTAGTCATTCTTCTTCCTGTAAAATTATATTAATGAAACACATAAAAGCTTAGTTCTTCGTGAAGTTTTAGCCGCAATTGAGTCATTTTTCTCAATTGCTGTTTTTTAATAATGGAACGGGTCATTCAGGTAGTAACGGCACTAGACACGCTAAAGCTAGTAAATGATGACTAGGAATGCAAACTGAAATTTCAAACAAATTTCCAAAAAAACATTACAATATCTTTGGCTCCTTGGATGCCTTCGATTACTTCACGCATTATACGTACGATAAGAAGCGAATTAGCCAGGTTCAGATCAACGGTACATATTCATTGACGACTGCCGAAAATGCGGATGCCCAATACAGCTACGAACCGGACGGCAAGCTGAAGCGAATAACCTATCCGAAACTAACGGATGGCAGTTTCCTAACCGGTGATTATGCCTACGATGGTAAGGGCAGAATCTTGAAAGTCACGAATAAGAAAGGAATGATCCTATCCGAGTACCAATATCAGCATGATGCCAATGGCAACATCAGCGCAGATGTTCCTGACGAGAATGCTACAAACTTTGGGCGAACAATTTTCGATGCGGGAGTAGGGAAATGGTATCCAGAAAGTTCATTTCATATTAATTGGGATAGGACTGTAATATCAGATGCATACATTGGTTGTGCTTATGATAGTCAATGTGGTGGTTTTGTTGGTGCAGCTATAGTTGAAATCCCTGCAGCATATAATATTGCTAAGTCTGGTGGTTCAAAAAGTACTGGCTTTGTAAAAGGGTTAATAAATAAAAAAATAACTGCTAACACCAAAAGTTATAAAGATATACAAAGGAAACATTAATATCTATTCGCGCGTAATGTAATGTGAACCTAAGTTGGCTATTAAACGCTGTCGCTACACCAGACGGGAAGACAGATGAAGATGAATTCGAGAAAAGGCTGATTGAAGTTTTTAGAAATCTTGATGAAGGAAATAATTGAGTTTATATGAGTAAAAATGAATTTAAGATCATCAATCTAATATATACCTTTATTCCTCTAGCAAGCTACCAAACAAAGTTAGACAAAGCACAGCAAGAAATACAGTGACTTTAAGGAGTTACAAACAAAATTCGCAGCCATAAGTGCAGTAAACAACAATTCAAATTAGAATATGTCAAATGCCCTAAGCTGTCAAAAAGATACTTTTATCGAAACGCGCGTAATTATGATCGGCGGTCAGGCTGAAATTTTCTATGGTAAGTGCGATTATTCCGAAATTGAAACTAGTCAAGTAGAAAAGGAGAAAATCAATAAAATACATAATACCCAGAAAAAGGTATACAAAAATGCAGATATTTGGTAATATATGTACATGATACCTTTTTGAAGGCTCTTTATGTCATATTTTCTTTGAGGACTTCTGCCGAATTCGTATGGGATAGGAATGAGATTGAGGCTTGAATTTGTGTAAAGGTGACAAAGCTGAAGTTTGGAGAGGATTAAGATGTTTAGAAAAGACGATCAGATTTATGAAGCTCAAGAAAATGGAGAATTTGTTCTGCTCAATCTCCGAACAGGGCAATTTTATGGGCTAAATCATATTGGGAGCGAATTTTGGAAACTCTTATTTACTACCGAAATGAGTGAAATTCACCAATATTTTGAAAAGGCATATAAAGCCGATCCGGTCATTGTGCGTCGCGACCTCGAGGCCCTATTAAGTGATCTCATCCGGAACGGGCTGGTACATAGATCATGAAAAGATATTTTCAATTTATACAAGTCGCGTTTGCTCTTATTCGATTTCAAATCGAACTTCGAATATACGGTTTTCAAAAGATTTTCCCTAAATATGTCGAACGATATCCGATACCCAAGCACTCAGAAAATGAACGAAATCATATTGGTCAAATGAATCATTTACTACGTACAATCGACATGGCATGCGCACTGGCTCCATTTAAAGCAGAATGTTTACATCGGTCATTTCTCGGTTTTCGATTTGTTAGGACAAAATGCTCTATACCTGTAGATCTAGTGATCGGAGTAAAAAAATTTCCATTCACCTCACACGCATGGCTTGTTCTTAATGATAAAAACATTAATGAAGCCGAGGGATACACAAAACAATTTATTATCATTCTAAGTTCGAAAGGATTGAAATAATATACGATGCGATGGTTCTCAGGAGTCATAAAACTTGATCATTCTGAGCTTTCATTTGAGGAAATTGGAAGGATAAATCGTAATACATCCTTTAATTATAACGTCTATAAACATCAAATTATTCAAAAATCGTTGGCACTTTTCAGTATCGATTCTTCCTATGAACATAATCCCATAACACACAAAGACAATTGTTATTTTGTTGGCGATGTACGGCTTGACAATAGAAAAGAGCTTTTAACTCTGTTGCCCTTTTTAGGAGCAGACATATCTGATGAACAACTTATTTTACACTTGTTTCAAGAAAAGGGACCCGATGTATTTTCCATATTGCTCGGAGAATTTTCATTTTTGATCTGGGATACATCTCGTTATCAAGCAATATTCGTTCGCGATCAGCTTGGAATAAAGACATTATTTTGGTCTCTTCAAGAAACGACACTTTACTTTGCTAGTGACATTTTTTTAATGGAATCTTGTATACGGTTACAGCGTATTAACGATGAATATTTTTTTGATTTCTATAAGTCCAATGCAAGCGCCGACAATGATATCACACCATTTAAAGATTTATTTCGGATTAGGAGCGGAACGAGGGTATTGGTTGATACTAGAGGAGCAAATTCTCAACGCTATTGGAGTATAGCGAATGTCAATCAATCGATTAACTATCGAGATTTGAGTGAATACATCGAGCACTTATTCCATCTATTAGCGGAGAGCGTTCAATATCGGCTCAATTCTACACATCCCAATGCTGTCTTAATGAGTGGCGGGTTGGATTCGACATCTGTTTTTGCAATTGCACAACATCTATCCAAGTTCAATTCCGGTTATAAGACTTTTGCGGTAAGTGGAGTCTTTAATCTTCATAAGTCAAGTGATGAAAGGGAATATATTCATCCTGTTCTTCAACAATACGAGGTCGAACCGCGCTTTGAAGTTTGCGACGACTATGGAGTATTTTATAATTTTCCTCAAGACACATCGTTTTCATTTGAACCTGCTGTCAACGCCGCGACATATGCCTTGACTAGAGCAACAATTGAGCGGAGCGTCAAGGAAGGAGCAAAGACAATCCTGACTGGTTATGGTGGTGACCATGTTATGGGAGGATCAGAAGCAGTTCTCGCAGATCTAGCTGGACAACTAAAAATAAAAGCCTTGTTCAGTCATTTATATCCGTTCGCGCTTCATAGACGGTTGTCTGTCCCGAAAGTGCTCTGGCATAGTGCGATTGCTCCTCATCTTAATCTCGGATTAATAAAAGAGTGGACGACCGATCGAAAAGCAGAATATATCTATGAGCTAAAAAAAATAAATACGTTTAATAAACAAAATTTTTTTCGTCAAATTTCGGGTACAAAAGCACGCATTTTTTCTGATCGAGTTATCGCAGCGGAATTTGGCGTTGATATTAGCCATCCATTTCTTGATCGGCGATTAATTGAATTCCTATATTCGATTCCGGGAGAGCTGTGCTGGAATGCCGGAACGACGAAGTGGCTACTTAGGCGTACGATGCAGAACAAATTGCCTAATGAAGTGATTTGGAGGGAAAACAAAACCGATCATCTCTCGCTAACCTTTCAAGGTTTGCGGCAGAGTTGGCCGGTTTTGTATCCCGCTATTGAAGAAGGAAGAGTATGTCGATTTGGATTTATCGACTTGAAAGAATGGCGAGCAGCATTAGAGCTATGGAGACAAGGCCATTTGACAAGAGATGACATATGGGTTTTATTGGCGATCGAGATTTGGCTGTATAGGCTTGAACAAAAAACGAGTGTGTCATGATCTGAAGATTAAATATCGGTGTGCGTACCCGCAAAGGGAGTTAAAATACAAATTATTTGGGAGGAATTCTAATGAATTATTCAACTCCAATGCTTACTGTTTACGGAGATTCAAGCAATTTGATCAAAGGTGATTGCGACTGGGGCACTGAAAATTGGTGGGCAGACAAAACGGGATATTATAAATATACGTACTCCGACTGCATTATGACGGTAACTTGCGCCACCATTGGTGATTGTCATTGTGGGTCAACTTCCATGTGTACAACGTCTCAACCAAGGGATCAATGCAGTTCTGATAACGATTGCTAATCTATATCATTAAGTAATCTAATTGCAGGTGCGCACATTCTTTTTTCACTGCTATCGGAAGTGAGTGATTAGATGATAATATTTTCTTTATCCATTAGCTTAGCACTTATATTGATCCTCGTGATAACCGCTAGGAGACAGATATTTCAGCAAGAAAATGCTTTAGCGAGCATGATGCCTGTTAGAGAAGTTAGGAATAAATTGTATGGAGGGTTTACTGGCTTTGTTTTATGTCTTGATTTTACGCGTTATCCGAATACTCGGAAGATGAGAGATTTCATTTGCCAACATATTGAGAGCGAAAAGATTCTTATTTATGACATTTCTATGTTTAGCTCTAGCGATATGTCAATGTTTCAAGGGATTACTGATTATTTTTATCCGTCACTTGGATGCGTTAAAGAAGGGATCCTGGATCAGGATATGATTGTTCTAAACAGATTTGACTCTGAATATAAAAATCAAATCGTAGAGTTTATTAAACATTTTGAAAAGGAAAATGAGCATGATTAACTGGCTGGGTATCCTCCAATGGATGACTGCGATCGGAATGGCAGTTATCTACTATAAAAGCAGCACACAAAAATTACGAAATGCGTATGGCTTTTACTGTATCGTTACAGGGGACTATAAATTGACAAACAAGCAAAAAGCAACCGTACTTTCTCCCTTTCTTGGTGCAATTGAACTCATCACTGCCCTTTGGCTGGTTGTACCTTGGATGCAGGTGTTTGGCTTCATGATGGTTGCGTGTTTGCAGATCCTATTTCTATTTGTGTTGATACCAAGGAAAGGGCTTGTACTCAAGAATGGATGTGGATGTTTTGGCTTAAACACTCCTAAAGAGATTACAGGTCGTGATCTTGTTAATAACAGTGCGATATTATCTGTTGTATTAATATTTATCGGTATTAATTCGTTGGGAGTATGAAATTGTAGGAGGGCCGAATGTTGGAAATTACTTCGCTTTTGATGGCTTATGCAATTGCGATTACACTCCTTTTGTCTGGTATTAGTAAGATTTACGATATTCAAGGTACGATAAGAAGTGCAATTGCCGTTGGGATTTTACCGACTAATCTTGCCCGTGGTTTTGGCTTCTTACTGCCGTTTGCGGAAGTCATACTAGCGGTAATCTTATTTATTACTTCAGAATCGTATCTGTTGCTCGCTGCCTTGCTTCTTGTGTTTGTCTCGTTTGTAATTGCGAATGCAAAAGTAATGCTTGAGAAAAAAGACCTCGCCTGCCATTGTTTTGGAAGATTTATAACAGGTGAGATGGGATTAGGAACTTTGATGCATTCGCTAATCTTAATCATCTATTGGATTCCTGTTTGCATACAGCCTACAAATTATACTAAACTGCTTCACACCATTCATGATCCTAGTTCAATAGCTATCATTTTTATGGGAATTCTTTGTTTGGTTGGAACTGGAATGATTTCTCGTCTCATCGATTAAATGAGGAGGTTAGAATCTTTGGTGCAAAGTCAACTTGCTCTTTGGATGTTATTGAGTATTCAAACAGTGCTCCTATGTACCCTGGCTTTACAATTTCGCAAACAAAAAAACGGGGGGGGATTGCCCCCCGGCATGCGCATTCCGAATATTCCAGTTGAAACGGCAAGCGACACACAATACTTACGAAGCATTGCTAAGGAAAATAATATTACTTTTATTTTGCTCGTCTCGGGCGGGTGTAAATTTTGTGTGGCCGTACTTAAAGAACTTTCAAAACAGTATAACGATCAAATGATTCCAATTCGAATTCTTTATTATGGGAAAAAAGATGAAACGATAGATATTCCTACAGAAATTCCTGTATACCAGATCAGAAAAGAGATGACTAGTCTTTTAAAAATTAATAAATTTCCATTCGGTTTAATATTAGATCAGAAATCAGTTATTTTGCGCCGGGATATTGTATCTGTTCAACAATTAGAGTCTTGGCTAAAAGCACAGCTAGAAAACTTCCCTGAATTTACGGGTGAATAGGGATGAACCAGGGGGATATACGTCGCTTATCTTTGGATTCATTACGGCATATTAAATTAATATTTATGATCGGATGGAAAGCGCATCCTAGATTGATGTCTGTATGGATCTTCATCATGTTTATTTTGGCCTTTATACCTACTGTTCAAATCTGGCTTCATAAAACCCTGATTGATCAAGTTTCGACTTTATCAACAGGACAAGGGTCTATTTACATCGTTATGTTTTCTTTATTTATTTACTATGGCTCAGGATTCGTGTTGGTTACCATAACAGAAATCCAAAAATACATTTACACAATTGTTCAGCAAGATGCCAACATGAAGATGAAACATGACTTGTTGAAAAAGATTAACGACGTCCCTCTTCAACACTTCGAAGATCATGCATTTTTCAATCAAATGACGATGGCTCAAACTGCATTAAATTTGGGATGTTTTGATTTCATACAGTACTTGTTTCAAGGGATGAGAACTCTACTAACAATTATAAGTGTATTTGGACTTTTAGCATACGTCAGTTGGGCTCTTCCCTTGGGATTAATTGCGTCTACGTTTCCCGGGATTCTCTTACTATTTATTGCAAAAAAGAAACGTTTCCGTTTTACGCTTCACAGTACGGAAGAAGGACGTGAAATGGATTATTTGTACCGATTATTGCAGCTTAAAGAATCAGCGCGTGAAATAAGAATCTTTCAACTTGCAGAACACCTGATATCGCGGTGGAAACAAATTCAGTTAACCTTTCGAGAGTTCCAACTAAAGAATAAAAAGCAAGAAGCTCTCGGTGGTACTTTTGGTTCGATGTTTATGACATCCTCTGCGATTGTTGTGGGTTTGTTATTACTTTGGCAAGTAAAAGATGGGGCGATTAGTATTGGTAGTTTTGTAGCATTAATTGCGTCAGTATTAACCATTCAGGGTATGGTGGGCAGTTTGGGGGCAGCGGTGATGCAACTGTGGGAGAGCCTGTTTAATCTAAATCATTATTATTCATTTCTGAACAAGAATATCGAAACGGAGCAGGGAACTCTTTCTTTTCCAAAGCCTCATTTTCACGCAATAGAATTCCAAGAAGTTAGTTTCCGATATGGAAACCATAAAGAGAGTATTCGGAATGTTTCACTCCAAATTAGGCAAGGTGAAAAAATTGCTATCGTAGGGGAGAACGGTGCGGGTAAAACAACATTAGTCCAACTGATGCTAGGCCTCTATTCTCCAACACAGGGGCGGATATTAATTGGCGGGCTAGATATCCGTGAAATCGATCAAACTTCTTTCCTAGCAAATGTCACTTGCGTATTTCAGGATTTTGTACGCTACCGTCTATCGTTACGCGACAATGTCGGTTTCGGGCAACTTGCAGAAATCGAAAATGATGAAAAAATTAGAGATGTGCTTGAAAATACAGGTTTAAATTCATTAGTAAAACAATTACCGAAGGGTCTGGAAACGAAATTAAGCAGTCAGTTCATTTCAGGACAAGAACTTTCAGGGGGACAATGGCAGCGAGTAGCGATAGCTAGAGCTCTAATGAAAAATGCAGAGATCGTTATACTAGATGAACCGACAGCTGCACTAGATCCGCGTACCGAAGTAGACATCATACAACAAATGCACCAACTATCGAATCAGAAAACAAGTATTATCATTTCGCACCGACTTGGTCCAGCTCGATTATGCGATCGTATAATAGTTATGAAGCAAGGTGAAATAATTGAAATTGGAAACCATAAGGAATTGCTTTCGTTAAACGGGGAGTATGCTAAAATGTACCACACCCAATCGCAATGGTATCAAGACACCGAAATCGAATCGAGGCGAGCACTTTGACTGTGATTCTGGAAATAGAAAAACTCAGCAAATTCTATACAACGCATTCAGAAATGACGTATGTCATTAAGGATATTAACCTAACTATATCGCGTGGAGAATTCATTGTCGTCATGGGGAAAAGCGGCTCTGGTAAAACAACTTTACTACAACTTATCGGAGCATTGATTGATCCGTCTGATGGTAATATACGAGTGGATGGTCAATCTTTGCAAGAGATTTCCGTTGAACCACATGCCACACAATACCGAAGAGAAAAAGTCGGATTCATATTCCAGTTTTTTAATCTCATTGCTTCGATTAATGCCGAAGACAATGTTGCTATGCCCTTGTTGCTGGCAGGCGTGAAGAAGAAAGAGGCTTATGATAAAGCGAGAGATCTGCTTGAGAAAGTAGGTTTACTCAACAAAAGAAAACAATACCCCCACACTTTATCGGGTGGGGAGCAGCAACGTATCGCGATCGCGAGAGCACTCGTGCAAAATCCTTGCCTACTGCTTGCTGATGAACCAACAGGAAATTTGGATTCAGTAACGACCTCTCATATTTTGTCTCTGCTGGTTCAACTTCAAAAACATCGTAATCAGACCATTTTGTTAGTTACTCACGATCCTCAAGTCGCTGCTCATGCGGATCGGGTCATTTTTTTACACGATGGCAAACTGGTTCTTGATCATGCTAATGATAAGGCATGTGACCACAATAAGCGAGTTTCGGTTATCGTCGATCTTCAACTTGAATCGCAAGGAAAGGTTGGTATCTGATGGTTATTCTGATGCTAGCCCGGAAGATGCTTCTTGCGAAAAAGAGCAGAATGATGTATATGCTCGTCGGCGTAATGTTAGGTACGATTCTTTTAACTAGTGTAGTGCTCTTGGGTCAGATGCTTCATGCTTCAATAAAAAAACAACAGTTTGTTCAATTTGGATATACAGATATTATGGTGGGATATAGGACTGCTGAACAAGGACTTACCCCAGAACAAATAGATCAAATTACAAGCAGTACGATGGTTCAAGGCTTTGCGCAAATATTGGCGGCGCCTAAGATTCCCGGGCTTTCTCCTGATTTTTATGTTGTTGGGGTTGATAATTCCGAAATTGCGAAATCAACCTATAAATTTACGCAAGCCCTGCAGCCCTTTGAAATTGTGTTGACCGAGAGGCTTGCCGAACGTTGGGGTGTCGAATTACACGGCAAAACATCCATACCGTCATTTCCATCTTCACAGCCCTGGGTGGTAAAGGAAATTATTCCTGATCGTTACGGACCAGACGGCCCGTTGCCGGATTATGCCATTTTTCATCTGCAATCCCTGCAAGAGAATGTAGGAAGCGACGTAAAAGTTAATCTTCTTTTAATAAATTTAGTCAAAGATCATGATAAGCAAAGGTTTTCGCGGTTTGTGAAGGATAACTTTGATCCCATACCGGATGTGGATATCGTAGGTGACTCTGAAGAGGGAGATAAATTAAATAGTTTTCTCGTCATCGGATATGCATTAGGGGTTATGGTTGTATTTGCTAGTGGTTTTATGATGCTGAGTAGTTTCTACATTACTGTTCAACAGAGAAAAAAAGAGTTAGCTCTTCTACGTATGATCGGTGGAAGTCCGAGTCAATTGAAGTTGATGGTCTGTATAGAGGGGTTGGCGATTGCCATTATCGGGTCATTTCTCGGCTCGCTTATGGGTGTATTATTAACAAAGTTAACTATAAACTGGATGGCTCGATATCTTGCGATCCCATTATTTTCAGTGTCAATTTCATATGAGTACGTTGCGGTCACTGCAATAAGCATCGCTTTATTTGTTTTTTTAACTTCCTTGATTCCTGCCCATAAATCCTCAAGAGTTTTGCCAATGGAATTCCTTAATGAGATACTTGATGAAAATTTGCGTCCTCGGAATACTCAGAAATGGATAGCGGTCGGATTATTGGTGATTAGTCTTCTTTGCGCAGGTATAGGCAGATGGGGGGATCAGGAAAGTTCCTTGCATGTTCTGTTCTATGTAGTAGGAGGATTAATGATCTCCAGCTCCCTTTATATGTTCACTCCCTTTTGGATATCACCTGTTTTGCGCATATTGTCCCCGCTCCTTGAACGAATAGCAGGCATAGAATCCAAAATTGCTGTTCAAAATCTGATTTTTCAACGAGCCCAAAGTACATTGGCTGTTATTATCATTGGTTTATCCATGACATTGACTATTCCGATTGTCACTATTTATACATGGATTGGAGATAACATGTTGAAGCAAATAGAGTCAAATTACATCTCTGATATTTTAGTATCGAGCAATAAAAGCATGCGTTCCACTGTTCCGTTGGAAATACAAGAAGATTTGCAACAAATACCAGGTGTGAAAACGGCTATTGCGGTTAGCGTCAATCGGACATTAATTCTGGATAATTATGATTTCTCAAAGAGCAATCAGAGATGGTTGAATTTAAAGTCATCTCCTTCTCCACTTTTTAAAAATGAACACAATAAACCTGTTTTGAATCGAGAAGTGGCGAACTATAAATTAGTAAATATCCATTCTCTCGTCAAGGAACTTAATCTGCAATTGCCACAAGAAATCGAACTACAAAATGCGGTAATGATAACAGCGCGTTACGCCGAAATGTTGGGTGTTAGGAAGGGGGATACTTTGGAGTTTTTAACCGTTCCTTCAGCTTATAAAGAACCTTACCGCCAGGTGAAAGTTACGATTGCAGCAGTACTAGATCAGTTGTATGCAAACGAAGACACGCTGCTGCTTTTGGATTGGAACAACTCTGCGCTCACAGGACTGGATCAACCCAATGTGCATAGTGTCATGCTATACGTCGATCCGACCCAGAAAGCGCTTGTGGCTCAGCATATAAAGATGCTTCAAATGAATAAATATGACGAAATTAATTGGAGCGACAGATCTACTCAGTTGCAGGAGCTGTCAAAGCAAATGTCCGAGCGCATTTTGATATTGGGAGCGACTTTTGTGTTGTTGCTGATAATGGGACTGAGCGGGATGGCTAATCATCTATCGGCCATCCTCCTGACTAAACGTCGTGAAATGTCAATACTTCGTATGATAAGTGCAACCCACGGTCAAATTCGGAAGATTATTATCGTTCAATGTGGATTATTTGGCATGATAGGAATTGTCATCGGAGTTATCACGGGGTGGCTCATCACTTTATACTTTTCACAGATAGACAATGGTCACATTTATAATGCTATAAGAGAACAAGTATATATTGTAATATGTGTTGTGGTTTTTACTTTTATCTTATCGTTCCTATTAGGAAGCAAAGAAGCCAGAATGGTTTCTGAGTCCAAGAAGTCCAACATTCAAATGGATTAGTAAACAGCTTCACCGATGGTTCTCCCTTGGTCAAGACCCCATTTAGTGGACATTGAAAAAACACCTAGGCTGTAAACTGGCGACGGCAATCTGCCGGCGTCATGTTGATTTAATTTGCGTTACGGCCGTAATGGGAAAATATTCACTCCTACTAATAAAGATTGGGAAAACTTCATTCATATGATTATGTAGAAGATCCGATGCTTGGTAATACAGGGAGGTTGAAAGGCAAAGGAGATCCTAAACCTTAGGGGCATCAAATGAGTATAAACTCATCAAAAATGGCAAAATGGTTATTTGAAGATATACAACCAGTCATATTACTTCCAGGTTATGGAGGAAAAAAAGAGGGTTGAAAGAGCTAGAAATGATAATAGATCAAAGTGCTGAAGAATATTTAAAATCTATTATTAATGAAATGATTAAATTATTTCAAATTTCCGAGGAAGAAGCATACGGACGAATCAATAGATTTTGGTCTGGAAAGAATCTAGTTGGTGACCATATCATGCTTTACCATCTTAATGAAAATTATTGGGCAAACACGATTTATTATAGGAAAAACTCGTACTGGTGGTTACGAGAAGGTGAAAAAATAGAACCTTTACCGTACCCATAAGAATGGATCACATGGAGTAACATAACTCCATGTGGTTTTCTAAAAGTATATTCTATTGCTACTACTGATTGGTTCAATGCTTCTGTATAAGTTGGTGCAACTACTATAAATACTGTGAGGAAGTATTTAAACCACAATGCGTTTAATTCTCGAAATGTGATTAGCTATACGAATCCGAGTCGGAACACAACAAGCTATCGATATGATAAGCTTAACCGCTTAATATCTGTTGTGGACGCTTTTAAACCAGAGGACTTCTTATTCGTATAACAAGCTCAAACAGCTTCAATCCACGTACAAAGCGAAGGCAGCAAAACCTGGGTAACGACAAAAAACTATGATGAGACAGGATTTTTGCGGACGATTTACGGATCCTGCTGCCAATCAGGATGCTTTCACTCGAAATAAACTAGGACAAATTGCTAGCCCAAAGATCCGAATAACGCTTATTAGCTATGCTTACGATGAGGTTGGCTGGAATATCATTAAAAATGTAGGATCAACAACAGTAAAAATGTCTACCAATCGTATATTTGGCCCGCCGCGTCAAGAGGAAGTTCGTAATGGCTCAAACTACATGACGGTGTATAATGTTTACAATATTTTGGTTCTTTGAAATACAAGGCTACCGTATACGATGGAGTAGCCACAGTTGGTTGTCCGGCATGAATGTGATGACCAAAATCGATTGAAGAACGTAGCGGACGCATGAGATTATTTCACGCATTATACGTAAGATCGCGAAAGCAACCACTGGGATTTCACGAATACGCTCTATTGGGACAGTAGATTTAGGAATCCTGGTATCAATAAGTGGTAGCTTCCTAGCCAGTGATTATTCACGGACTAGGCAGTTTCAGACCAACTGCTCGCTCTCCATTTGATTTTCATTTAAAATTTCATTAAATTATTTATATGTCAAATTTAATGAAAGGGTTGAAGTGATGGCAGAAAGCAAGCCAAAAACAAGTAAGGCAGGTAGTAGAAAGTCGAATGTAAGCAAACCAGTGGAATTTATTTCAAAGATTTTATTTATTACAATCGGAGCGATTATAGCTGGGGTTGCTTTGGAATTATTCCTCGTGCCCAATGCGATTATCGATGGTGGAATAACGGGGATATCGCTGATGTTAACGAATATTACAGGCATTCCTTTAGGGATCTTCCTCTTTGTGATCAACCTTCCATTTATATTTGTCGGCTATAAGCAGGTAGGCAAAAAGTTCGCCCTCGCTTCACTTTATGGTATTGCTGTACTCTCTTTAACGACGGGGTATTTGCACCACGTGGAGGCTTTTACGCACGATAAATTACTCGCTGTACTATTCGGTGCTCTTCTTCTTGGTGTAGGAGTCGGGTTAGTGCTAAGGCTTGGGGGAACGACGGATGGAGCGGAGATCGTAGCTATTTTAATTTCGAAAAAAATAAATGTTTCCGTGGGTCAGATCATTCTCATCATTAACATTTTTATTTTTATCGCTGCAGGCTTCTTGCTTGGCTGGGATTCGGCGATGTATTCGATTTTTACTTACTATATTGCCTCTAAGGTAATGGATGTTATTGTACAAGGTCTCGATGAGTCGAAGTCAGTCACGGTCATTACGAAGCAATATGAGGAAGTAGCAGAAGCGATTATGAGCAGTCTGGGGAGAAGTACGACCTACTTGTATGCTAGAGGCGGTATGAACAAAGAAGATACTCAGGTCATTTACTGCGTAGTCAGTCGGCTGGAACTGTCCATGCTAAAGACGGTCATTCGCGAAATTGATCCTGGAGCGTTCATTGCGATTGAGACCGTGTCTGATGTTACGGGCGGTAGCTTTACAGAGGAAAAAACGCATTGATGTGTTAAGGGAGGCTGCAGCCATGCACCTGTCAACGGGGAGGGTATGGGGTATTCTGCGTTAACGCATCGCTTGTTAAGTAGAGGATGACCAACCGAAGTAACCCTGGGGCACAAGCTCCAGGGCTTATTGCTGTTTACATCAGCGGCTAATCTCCGGTAAGCTTAATATAGCTAATTGTATATCTGAGGGGATAGGGTATGTGGATTTGGATGATTGGATTATTCATTATCGTTATTATTGCTGCCGTATGGGCTGTTATTGCCATAACTAAGAAGAACAGCTCCGAAAGGCGAAAAGACAATATCGTTCAACTCACCAAAAGACGGCGCGCCATGAAAAATTCGGAGACTCTAGCTTCACGAAATCAGAAATGTTCCAGGTGCAACAAAGCGAAGAGGCTCATTTTCTACTCGAATGATTGGGGCCATGTTGCCGGATTATGTAAAGAGTGCAGAAAAGAAATAGGGGATAAGCAGGAGCTATACCCGATATAAAGCATAGGTTTGCTGCATACCTTCTTTATTATGCGCTTAATCAGCGCGATTGGAGGGGAGCTGAAACGATGCCCTATATCAAAGTCGAACGAGGGGTAACTATATTTGTCGAAGATGTGGATCCTGGCCCCGGAACTATGCCGATCCTATTTATTCATGGTTGGCCTGTCAATCATAAAATGTTTGAATACCAGTGGAATGTCCTTCCCAAATATGGGTACCGCTGTATTGGCATTGATTTGCGCGGGTTTGGAAAATCCGATCGACCGTGGACGGGGTATGATTACAATAGACTTGCCGATGATGTATTTGCCGTTGTGACAGCGTTAGGCCTAAATTCATTTATACTTACAGGCTTCTCGATCGGAGGAGCGATTGCGATCCGCTATATGGCTCGTTATTCAGGTCATGGCGTGTGCAAGCTGGCGTTGATTTCAGCGGCGGCCCCTCGATTTTCAAAATCGCCTAACTATCCTTATGGACTTCCTGTCCAAGATATTAATATGCTCATCAATCAAACCTATAGAAATCGCCCGCAAATGTTAGTAGAGTTTGGAGAGAAATTTTTCTATAGTAAAATTACTCCTGCCTTTCGGGATTGGTTTCAGGATTTAGGGCTGGAAGCTTCCGGCCATGCAACAATTCAAGGATTGGTAACCTTACGGGAAGAAGATTTGCGTCATGACCTGAACCGAATTTTGGTTCCGACAGGATTATTCCACGGCGCTCATGACCAAATCGTCCCCTTTGCCTCGGCAGAGGCATTGTACCGGGGGATACCGCAGTCGGAGCTTTATCGGTTTGAAAGGAGCGGGCATGGCGTGTTCTACGATGAGCTAGAGGCATTTAATGAAGCTTATGTACAGTTTTTGCGTAAATAGATAAGTTTATAGTTGAAAAAAAGAAAGGGCGTACCTCTCGGGGTATGCCCTTTCTTGCATTGCAAATTAGTGTAGATCTCGGAATAGGCCGACGACTTTCCCAAGTATAGTCACATGCTTCAAACGCAGAGGCTCCATGGTCGCATTCTCAGGCTGAAGGCGAATATGATCCTTCTCCTTTTAGAATGTCTTCACCGTTGCCTCATCGTCTTCGGTCATTGCAACGACGATCTCGCCATTGTTGGCTGTTTGCTGCTTACGCACAATAACATAGTCTCCGCTATGAATTCCAGCTTCAATCATGCTGTCGCCAACGACGGATAACATAAAAATTTCGCCTTCTCCTGCATAATGCTGTGGAAGCGGAAAATAATCCTCGATGTTCTCGGTAGCTGTTATAGGAACTCCCGCAGTAACTTTGCCGATTACGGGAACGCGAGCTACAGAATGAGCAAACAGGCCGAGATTCTCCGAATCCTCTTGTCCCAGCAATTCGATTGCTCTAGGCTTCGTAGGATCACGCCGGATAAAACCTTTCTTCTCTAGCCGATCCAAGTGACCGTGTACAGTGGAACTGGAAGCTAGTCCGACGGCTTCGCCTATTTCGCGTACGGAAGGCGGATAACCTTTCAATCTTACTTCTGAGCGTATAAATTCAAGAATAGCTTGCTGACGGCTAGAAACTTTCGACATAATCCATCAACCCCATTTAGTAACGTTTGGAAAAATTATAACATAGAACTTCCGTTCGCACAAACATAAGTTCTAAATATGATGAGCCTGATCGAAATATGGTTAGATATACATACTCCTAGTCCAATTTTGCCGCATAACATAGCTTCAAAGTAGGTGTCAAAAAAAAGGGGAACAATTGTTCTAAAAACTATTGAATCAAACAAGTGTTCGTGTTAATATGAATTCAAATCATAAGAACATCTGTTTGGAGTGATAATTTTATGTTGAGATACAGTACTTATCAGAGCATTTATGATCGTAAACCGAATTCACGGAGCCAAGGCACGCTGCGGACAATCGCCTCCCGATTGAATGAAGGGCTCACGAACTCTATTTCGAATATTGTTTCTAAAATAACTTTGTTCAAAGTGATGCTATTTATTCTATTAGTAGCGACTGCATGGGCCGGGATGGTTACGGTTGTTGCCTCTTCACCTGATCATGAATACGATGTGGCAGAGTCCGTTGTGGTCAAACGGGGGGATTCTCTATGGAAGATTGCTGCAGATCATAAGCCGAGTAATATGGATACGAGAATTTATATCGATGCTATTAAGCGTGCGAATAGTTTAAAGGGCAGCAATATTCAGCCTGGGGATATTCTGGTTATGCCTGCGAGATGAGTATTCGTATTTCCGAGCTGTCTAAATACAAACCATATTTATGTGAGCATTTTGCATAATTCCGTTTTTGACATAAAAACAGCAGGATCCAATTGGATCCAAGCAAAATGCAGCTAAATTCTAAAAAAAGGGCAGACATTTTTGCCTTTTGTAATTTTTAAGCTGCTGTTTCTTTTTTCTTACAGCGTGCTGATAATGCGGAGACAAGCAGTACAATAGCATTTAGATACTGGTGAGTCGTCACTTTCTAAATCCCCCAGACATGCATGTCGTCTGCGGTAAGATAGGTTTTCATTCTGAAGTTGAATCTCTCTACGCTAGTGCGTTCGTTGTAAAGTCCTTTCCAGCGTCTGGTATCCCGATGTGGACTGCTAAACCGCCGGATGTTGTCCTTTGCATCTACTTAACCACCATACCGTAATTGGAAGAAGAACAGGCGCTCATTTTGCTGCAATAAATCTTAAGAAGAAATTAGGCAACTGGACTTGGGTAAGTCCAAAAGTTGCGTAAAAAGTAAATAATCCAAAGTAATAATTTACACACATTTTTAAGGTGTAATATAAAAAATAATAAAATTTTAAAAGGCATTTGGGAAAAAAGAGCTTTCCCAATGCCCTGTGTCTTTACTAAAAGGGGTTATTATTACGAATTATTTTAATTACATAGCGTTTTTGATGATTTCCATAACCTCTTGTAATTTAGGTTTACGTGGATTAGTTGCTGCAGTGGCATCTTTCATCGCATTTGTAGCCAATGTTTCAATATCTTCTTCTTCAGCCCCTAGTTCTGCGAAACCAGCTGGAATATTCAGGTCTCGACTCATCTGTTCAATCTTCGCAATACCTTTTTCAGCAGCTTGACGAGTGCTTAAACCGTCTACATTTTCGCCTAATGCTACTGCGATTTCAGCAAAGCGTTCTTCTCTAGCAATTAAGTTGAACTTACATACGTGCGGTAATAATATAGCGTTACATACTCCGTGTGGATAGTTATAAAATCCGCCGAACTGGTGTGCAATCGCGTGTACATAACCTAATGAAGCGTTGTTAAATGCCATGCCAGCTAATGATTGAGCATAAACCATTTGTTCACGAGCTTCAATATCTTGTCCATTTGCCACTGCTTTTGGTAAATATTTTGGAATGATTTTAATTGCTTGGATTGCAAGTGCATCTGTAATTGGTGTTGCTGCTGTTGACACATATGCTTCAATCGCGTGCGTCAATGCATCTAAACCTGTTGCTGCTGTTAGTGAAGGTGGCATACCGATCATTAATTCAGGGTCATTGATCGATAACGCTGGTGTTACATGTTTATCTACGATCGCCATTTTCACTTTACGCGCTGTGTCAGTAATGATCGTGAATTTTGTTACTTCACTACCTGTTCCTGCTGTTGTATTGATAGCGATCAAAGGAACCATTGGCTTCTCCGACACATCTACACCTTCGTAGTCATGGATTTTCCCGCCATTAGATGCAACAATTCCAATCCCTTTACCTGCATCATGAGAGCTTCCTCCACCAAGAGTAACGATGCTATCACAGTTTTCGGCTTTGTAAGCTTCTAAACCTTCTTCTACGTTTTTATCAGTGGGATTAGGTTCGGCTTTTGGGAAAATAGAAACTTCCACGCCTGCTTCACGAATAATACTTGCGATACGTTCTGATAATCCTAATCCATGTAAACCTGCATCAGTTACTAATAATGTTTTCTTAGCCCCTAAACCTGCAAGTCGAGTTCCTGCTTCATTGACTGACCCAGGACCAAATAAGTTTACTGACGGCATATAAAATGCGCTTTGTTTGTTAGCCATAAAATACACTCCTATTCCGTTTTTGTTTGTATGATGTTAGCTGCATAGAAGATATATGGCAAAAACAACCACCTGAATTGCAACTGCCTTCCCTTTTCAATTCAATTGCTTGCATTTATTTTCTGTAAAAAAAACATAATTATACATCATAGTTTGTCATTTGAACGTATGAGGAATAAAACGGAAGAGAATGTAGAACTCCGTTAATATAAATGTTGAAATAATCATTTGTAGCGGCAATCGTTGATTAATCAGTAATTGTAGCATTGCATTTATATATTCACGGCGTCCTGCAAAAATAGGTGGATTGTTCAGTTTGACTGGAGCTGGCTTAACACTTATTCTTGAAGGAGATACTGTATTGGCTAGGTCGCTAATTATCGCCCTGTAATGTCGCGTTTGTCGCCCTTATCCAATAGAAACCATATCCAGGCTAAGTGTCTTGACAAGCTCTATTTGTCATGTCAATGTAATGATGAATACCCGCGCGCGGTACGGCCGATTTCACGGCATTTTGGCTAGTATTGTGACATTAGAGGTTTCATGAATAAACCATCAGGAGGATAATATGGATATAGATGCAATGGTTCAGCGTATTAATGAATTAGCACGAAAAAATAAAGCCGAAGGGCTGACAGAAGATGAGATGCTGGAACGTGCGCAGCTGCGCGAGACCTATCTTCAGAACATAAGAAGAAATTTCCGCCAGCAGCTCGAATCAATCGAAGTGGTGGATAAATAAGGCCGGCCCATGGGTCCGGCTTTACATATGAGCAAGGAGGGTTCTTATAGATGGAATACGCATATCTTGGCAAAAGCGGTTTAGCCGTTTCGCGGCTATGTTTGGGGAGCATGACCTTCGGAGGTCAGACGGATGAAGCGGAATCGGCCAAAATGATCCATGCTTTTCTCGATCAGGGAGGCAATTTTATTGATACGGCTGATGTGTATACCGAAGGACGCTCCGAGGAGATCGTCGGTAAACATATTAAAGATCGGCGCTCGGAAGTTATTTTAGCAACCAAGGTTCGCATGCGAACGTCATCCGATGTTAATGGGTTTGGCGCTTCGCGCAAGCGAATCATGGACGGCGTTGACGCCAGTCTGAGAAGGCTAGGAACCGATTACATCGATCTCTATCAAATTCATGTCTGGGATGCGGATACCCCGGTTGAAGAAACGCTGCGTGCCTTGGATGACTTGGTTTCCTCCGGGAAAGTGCGTTATATCGGGTGCTCAAATTATTTGTCATGGCAGTTGATGAAAAGTCTTGGCATAAGTGATTTTAGAGGATATTCTAGGTATATTTCTTTGCAGCAGCAGTATAGTCTAGTCAATAGAGAAGCCGAGCGCGAAATCGTCTCACTTTGCGCGGAGGAGAAGGTTGGAATTATTCCGTGGGCTCCGCTGGGCGGCGGCTTCTTGACCGGAAAATACCGTCAGGGCAACACGCCAAGCGAAGGCCGTCTAGGTACGGCAAACTCTGGGGAAAGCAGCTGGGAGAACCGTGCGTATGACAAGAACTTTGCGATCTTAGACACCGTACTTAAGGTGGCCGAAGAAACGGGCAAAACCCCTGCGCAGGTGTCGCTGAATTGGCTGCTCGAGCAGCCTTGCATAACATCTCCGATCTTTGGAGCGAGTAAATTTGAGCAGTTCGAGGAGAATATGGGCTCGGTTGGCTGGAGATTGCCGCTTGAGCTGCGTCAACGCTTGGATGAGGCAAGCGCGTTGCCCAATGAATATCCCGCCCGGTTTTTAAGCAAATTTAGCAGAAACATTTAATCACCTAGGAGGAAGAACGATGGCTTCATTTGACAGAAAAGTTGAGCGCAACCAGATGAAACTAAACAAGAAGGGGAAAAATCCACTAAACAACAAGGGCAGCGGACGGATGGGCACGGGGAGTGCGATGGGAGCTAGAGGAGACGGTGATATTTTTAAAGGTAGAAAATTAATTCTGCCGCTTTTGTTGATCCTTCTGGCTGGACTATACGCAGGCGTAGCCTTAGCGGGTGGCGGAGCAGAGGTAAGTACAACGATGTTCTGGCTTACTATTGTTCTCTATGTCATTTTGGCCGTTGCATTATTCCTCAATAAGCCTTATTTGCGAGTCAATAAAAACTATTTGTTCACGGCGAAATTTAATCGCGATCGGATGCTGGAAGCCGGGCAAATCAGCAAGATCACTGCTTCTGCAAACAAAATCGTAATCACGCCAAAAGCTAGCGGACAGAACTGGGTGTTCCACCGTAGACGTAATTTGTTCGATACCTCGGCGATAGCAGAGCGATTGGAAACCTTCGCGAAAACGCATAAAGTTAATTTCATTAAAGAATAAATGGAGTACAATCTAGATGATGTAATAATTAATATATAGGGAGAAGAGAGGACAGATAAAGATGACAATCAAGGCGGTATGTTTCGATCTTGACGATACGCTGCTCTGGGACGAGCGTAGTGTGCAAGAGTCTTTTACAGAGACGTGCTTAAAGGCCCAAGCGGCGGTAGGCACTGATCCGGTGAAGCTGGAGGAGGCAGTGCGCAAGGAAGCCAGAGCGCTATATGAATCGTACGAGACCTTTCCATTTACAAAAATGATCGGGATCAATCCTTTTGAAGGTTTGTGGGCTCATTTCTCGGCTGGCGAGCAGCCTGAATTCCGCAAATTGGAGCAGTTGGCACCGGTATATCGCAAGGAATCCTGGCGCCGCGGTTTGCTGGCTTTAGGCATAGACAACGAAGAGCTTGCATCTGAGCTTGCCGAACAGTTCGGCAAAGAACGCCGTTCCCGCCCGCATGTATATGAAGAGACATTTCAGGTGCTGCAAGAGCTTCAAGGAAAAGTAAAGCTGCTGCTTCTTACCAACGGCTGCCCGGCGTTGCAGCAGGAGAAGCTGGATGGCGTTCCGGAACTGGCATCATTTTTTGACGAAATTATCATATCTGGGGCGTTCGGCAAAGGCAAGCCGGATTCGACGATATTCCAGCATGCGCTGGAGCGGCTTGGCGTTGAGGCGAAGGAAGCGATCATGGTTGGGGACAAGCTGACCACAGATATCATCGGTTCGCTTGGCGTTGGCATGACGGCAGTTTGGGTCAACCGTGTTGGTCTTACGCGGAATGATGAAATTGTTCCAAACTATGAAATCAAGCATTTGTCCGAGCTTCATGAGATTATTGCTGCAAACTAGAACAGAACGAACAATAGAAGAAGCTGCTCCTGATGTCCACGTCTTGTGGAGGTCGGAGCAGCTTCTTTTTAAATGAGCTTTGACTTAAAATTTAAGCTTTCTGGAAGGTTGGATCATCGTACGGATGGGCGATCCAGCCATTCTCTTCTACGAAGAGGCGGACAGCTACGACTTTGCGCTCATCGGTTAATGTGAAGAAATGCGCCGTATTCTCCGGTACGGAAATCAAATCCCCTGGTACGAGATTGACATCAAAATAACCTGTTTCATCATCGCCTTTAATGATAAACGTTCCGGCTCCAGAAACAATGACGCGGATTTCATCTTCCGTATGCGTATGAACCTGCTCGAATTTGGCAAGCAGTTCCTCGATATTTGGTGTTGCTTCACTTAATGTAATAACATCCCACGTACGATATCCCCGGCGTGCGACCAAATCTTGAATTTCAGCATCAAAGGTATTAAGAATTTCACTTTTTTGTTCATCGGACAAAGTGAAATTGTTATGAAGCTCAGCAGGCAGTTTGCCCACGTTCCAATGCTCATAAATTACCTCGTATTGTCTTAGGAATTCCCGAACATTGTCGTCTCCGGAAATGATTTCGTTCGTGTTTCTTATTCTGATTTCCGCCATGGGATTACCCCGCTTTCATATTGATATGATTGCATTATATCCGATACCTCCCCGGGTTGTCGACACTTAAATTGATTTGAGGCTTATCAGTCTTATCTCATGCCGTAAAAGGGTTTGCACAATCATGTAAATAGGTTGGAGCCCTTTTCTTTAGCGCTTTGTTCTGTTAAACTAAATGTTAATGTTTTGTGGGAGGGATAAAGATCATGAGTAAGCCTAGCTTAGAGTTCAGAATGAAAGAACGAATATTGATCCTCGATGGTGCCATGGGTACTATGATTCAGCAGGAGGATTTATCGCCAGCGGATTTTGGTGGCGAAGAGCTGGACGGCTGTAATGAGATGCTCGTGCTCACCCGTCCTGACGTGATCCAGGAGATTCACGAGAAGTACTTGGAAGCCGGAGCAGACTTAATTTCAACGAATACATTCGGTGCGACATCCGTCGTACTAGCTGAATATGATATACAAGATAAGTCGCGTGAAATCAATCTGGCAGCGGCCCAGTTGGCGATCGCCGCTGCCGAGAAGTACAGTACGCCCGACCATCCGAGATATGTTGTCGGGGCTTTGGGCCCGACGACCAAGACCTTGTCGGTTACTGGAGGCGTCACCTTTGATGAATTGATCGACAGCTATGAGGAGCAGGCGCTTGCATTGGTCGAAGCGGGGGTAGATGTATTGCTGCTTGAGACATCGCAGGATACGCTGAACGTGAAGGCTGGCAGCATCGGCATTGCCCGTGCATACGAAGCAGCGGGCAAGAAGCTGCCGCTGATGATTTCGGGTACGATCGAGCCGATGGGCACGACGCTCGCGGGACAGAACATCGAGGCCTTCTACATCTCGTTGGAGCATTTGAAGCCGATATCCTTCGGTCTGAACTGTGCTACAGGCCCTGAGTTTATGCGGGATCATATTCGTACTTTATCCGATATGTCCAGCGCAGGGGTAAGCTGCTATCCGAATGCGGGGCTGCCTGATGAGAACGGTAATTACCATGAATCCCCAGAATCGCTGGCGATGAAAATGGGTGCTTTTGCCGAACAAGGCTGGCTGAACATTGCCGGAGGCTGCTGCGGAACGACGCCAGAGCATATTGCTGCGCTTGTAGAGACGATGAGCCAGTATGCCCCGCGTGAGCTCAGCGGCAAGCATCCTGCAGCCGTGTCTGGTGTAGAGACGGTATATCTTGAGGAAGATAATCGTCCGATAATGATCGGTGAGCGGACAAACATTTCTGGTTCTCGGAAATTTAAACGCCTGATCAAGGAAGAGAAGTTCGATGAAGCATCTGAAATTGCTCGTTCCCAGGTGAAGGGCGGAGCAATGGTCATCGATATTAACCTTCAGGACACGGATATTGACGAAGCATATGCGGTGAAGAATTTTTATCCGATGGTGACGAAGAAGATCAAAGCACCGATTATGATTGATTCCACCTATGATCATATTATTGAGTTGGCGCTCAAATATTCCCAAGGCAAAGCGATAATTAACTCCATTAATCTTGAGGATGGGGAGTCGAAGTTTGAGCAGATCGTTCCGCTTATTCATCGATACGGTGCTGCGGTCGTCTGCATTCTGATTGATGAACGCGGCCAAGCGGTATCCCGTGAAGCGAAGATGGAAGTGGCCACACGGGCCTACGAACTGCTTGTTAATAAGTACGGCATGCAGCCGGAAGATATTATTTTTGACCCGAATATGTTCCCGGTTGGCTCCGGAGATCCTCAGTACATCGGTTCTGCTGTAGAGACGATTGAAGGGATCCGTATGATTAAGGAGAAATACCCGAGAGCCAAGACGATTCTCGGTCTGAGCAACATTTCCTTCGGTTTGCCTGATGCCGGACGCGAGGTGCTGAACTCTGTCTACTTGTACCACTGTACCAAAGCAGGTCTCGATTATGCGATCGTTAATACGGAGAAGCTTGAGCGATATGCTTCGATTTCGGAAGAAGACCGACGTTTAGCGGAGGAGCTTATTTTTAATACGAATGATCAGACGCTTGCTGCGTTTGTCGCTGCTTTTCGGGACAAGAAGGTTGAGAAGAAGGTTAAGGCTGATAATTTGACCCTAGAGGAGCGGCTTGCCAGTTATGTCGTGGAAGGCAGCAAGGAAGGGCTGATTCAGGATCTGGAGGAGGCTCTTAAGAAATACAGCGCCCTTGAGGTCATTAACGGCCCGCTGATGGCGGGTATGGAAGAAGTTGGGCGCCTGTTCAACAACAATGAGCTGATCGTGGCAGAGGTTCTGCAAAGCGCTGAGGTCATGAAGGCCTCGGTAGCGTTCCTGGAGCCGTTTATGGAGAAGGACGAGTCCTCGGTCAAAGGTAAAATCCTGCTAGCCACGGTAAAAGGCGATGTTCATGATATCGGGAAGAATCTGGTGGAGATCATTTTGTCCAACAATGGTTACCAAATCATTAATTTGGGTATAAAAGTACCACCGGAGCGTATTATTGAAGCTTACCGTGAAGAGAAGCCTGACGCAATCGGTTTATCCGGTCTGCTCGTGAAGTCTGCACAGCAAATGGTATTAACCGCTCAGGACTTGCGCAATGCGGGAATCGAGGTTCCGATTCTCGTGGGGGGAGCTGCGTTAACTCGCAAATTTACGAAGACCCGGATTCGTCCGGAGTATGATGGCATGGTTATTTATGCCAAGGATGCGATGGACGGGCTGGATTTAGCGAACAAGCTGATGGATCCGGTCAAAAGAGAAGAGATGCGCGTAGAAATGGATGCCGAGAAAGAGGCGGAGGCCAATGTGGCAGTAGCGGTTAAGGAGCTGCCGAAGCTGACTCGCGTCGAGCGCTCTAACATATCTACGGATGCGCCCGTATTTAATCCGCCGGATTTGGAGCGGCATATTCTGCGTAACTATCCGATAAGCCATATTATTCCGTATATCAATATGCAAATGCTGCTGGGACACCATTTAGGACTTCGCGGCTCCGTGGAGCAATTGCTCGCTAAAGAGGATCCAAAGGCATTGCAATTGAAGGAAACCGTCGATCAAATTCTATACGAAGCAGTCACGGACGGCATTGTTCAAGCCCAGGCGATGTATCAATTTTTCCCGGCGCAATCTTCTGGGAATGAGATCATTATTTATGATCCGGAGGATCATTCCAAGGTGCTGAAGACGTTTGATTTCCCGCGTCAACGCGTCGAGCCGTTCCTCTGCCTGTCGGACTTCTTGAAATCCGTCGATAGCGGCATTATGGATTATGTCGGTTTCCTCGTGGTGAGTGCTGGTCAGGGAATACGCGACCGCTCTGAGAAGCTGAAGGAGCAGGGCGATTATCTTCGCTTTCATGCTCTGCAATCAGTAGCTTTGGAGGTCGCGGAAGGCCTTGCAGAACGGGTTCATCACATGATGCGCGATACCTGGGGCTTCCCTGATCCGCAAGATATGACGATGAAGCAGCGTTTAGGCGCACGTTATCAGGGAATTCGCGTATCCTTCGGTTATCCGGCTTGTCCTGATTTGGAATACCAAGGGCCGCTGTTTGATTTGTTGAAGCCAGAGGATATTGGCGTCGAACTGACGGAAGGCTTTATGATGGAGCCGGAAGCTTCGGTATCCGCCATGGTATTTGCACATCCACAGGCGCAATATTTCAATGTAGAAAAAGCCTAACGATAAATTAACGAAACCCTCCGTTATCGGAGGGTTTTGACCATATGGACGGAAGGAGAGAGAAGAATGGAGCTATATTTCATGGGGACTAATGCAGGCGTTCCTTCGTTAGAGCGTAATGTCACTTCACTTGCGCTCCGCATGCTTGATGAACGTCGGACGTTCTGGTTGTTCGATTGCGGAGAAGGAACCCAGCATCAGATTCTTCGTTCTCCTCTCAAGCTTAGCAAGTTGGAGAAAATTTTTATTACACATTTGCACGGAGATCACTTGTTCGGCCTGCCGGGGCTAATATCGAGCCGCGCCTATCAAGGCGGGGAGGATCCGCTGACGATATATGGTCCGGTGGGATTGAAGCAGTATATTCGTACCTGTTTGGAGCTCAGCGAATCGCATATCAGCTATAGCTTGGATATTGTGGAGCACGACGGCGGGCTTCTCTTTGAGGATGACACCTTCCGGGTAGAAGCTTCACTGCTGGAGCATCGGGTGACCAGCTATGGTTATCGGGTGACCGAGAAGGATTTGCCGGGCAAGCTTAATACAGGCATATTAGAGAGCTATGGCATTCGTCCAGGCCCGCTCTATGGTAAATTAAAGCGGGGGGAGAGTGTGGTAGCGCCGGACGGACGTATACTACACGCATCTGCGGTACAAGGCAAGCCTAAGAAAGGCAGAGTCGTGACGATTCTCGGGGATACTCGGCCATGCGAATCCGTGCATTCATTAGCTAGAAATGCTGATGTGCTCGTGCATGAATCAACGTTTCTTCATAAGCTGAAGGATACGGCGCATACTTATTATCACAGTACGGCACGCCAAGCGGCAGAGGCTGCACGGGAAGCGGGAGCGAAGCAGCTATTCCTCACTCATCTCAGCTCACGTTATAAATATGAGGAGCAGTTGATGCAGCTAGAGCAGGAAGCGCAGGCTATTTTTCCGAATTCCACAATAGCGCGCGAGCATGTCTTGTACGATGTGGAACGGGCAGCTCAACCATAATATTTTCCGGGAAAGCGCAGGAAATGACAGGCCGCTTCAAAGTTTGATAAGGGCTAAGCGTGGAAACTTATCCTGCTTCGATGCCTTTCGACTTGATGCGGCTCTAATTTGCTTGTTGGTGTTTAAGAAGGGGTGAAATTTGCCTCTGCTTTGTTTTTCTATGTAGAATATAAGAAGCAATCGTTTATGGAGGTACAGACAATGAGGAAAATTCCTTTTGTTTTGCATGGTTTTGGTACAATCGCTAAGACGCATATCGTTGCACTACGGACGCTGCCTGTGATTAAGAGGCTTCCATTTGTGCCTGTACTGGATACGCTGGTGACTCGACGTCCTGATTTACATAAAGAACAGGCCTCTGCAATGGGCTTTGAACACATAACAGACAGTCTTGAGGAGGCCGTTAACCGGGAATCGGTGGTGGCGGTGAGTGTATGCACTCCTAACGCGCTTCATCCCGACAGCATTCGCACGGCTGGGGAAGCGGGCAAGGCGCTTTACTGCGAGAAGCCAATTGCCGATAACTATAGTGAATCTGTACAGGCTGCGGCTGGATTCCCTAAACAATTAACCGCACAGGTTGCGTTGATGTTCCGCTATCATCCTGCAGTACAGCGAACGACGGAACTGCTTCGTCAGGAGAGCATCGGCCAAATCCTGCAGTGTAAAATATCTTATCTTCGCTCCGGTTATCTGGATCAGGAGCGACCCTTCAGTTGGAGGGTCAGCAGCGAATTATCCGGGGGCGGGGCCATCACGGATATCGGGGTGCATGCGCTTGATCTCATCTGTCATTGGTTCGGAGACTTATCCCATATTGATGGCACTACCGAGACATTTGTAAATGAACGCAAGGTAGAGCCAGGAAGTGAACGCAAAGTGGCGATAAAGGTCGATGATTGGGCAGCTATAAATTATGAGACGGTTACAGGTGTTCGTGGTATGGTGGAAGTATCACGCATAGCATGGGGAAGTGATGCTTTTTCCGTTCAGATTGTCGGAACTCGGGGAAGCATTATTATGGATCTGGAAAAGGACACCTATCCACAGGTACAACTGCTTCGAGGTGCTTTGAGCCACTTCCCGGAGCCTGCTGGCCTGAAGCTGCTCCCTGACGCCAAGGCAACGATGGGCGTATTTGTAGACTCTCATTTTGCTGCACTGCATCACTTCATGCATAGAATCGTTGGCAACGATGAATTTCAAGGACTCGCGCCTACACTTGGCGATGCATTGCGGGTGGAGAAATACGTCGATCAAGTTCGGAAGAAGGAGTGAAATCATTGACTAGATGGAGTGCTTATTTGATTGATCTGGATGGCACTATGTATCATGGCAGCCGCATGATGCCTGGGGCTGATGATTTGATTAATGCAATGAAATATAATCATATACCGTACTTATTCGTAACCAATAACTCTTCGAGAACGCCCAGTGACGTGGCAGAGCATTTACGGCAGATGGGAATCCCTGCAGAAGCGGAAGATGTCTGCACCTCCGCTGTTGCTGCCGCAGAGTATATCGCAAGTATGCAGCCAGGCGCCAAAGTGGCGCCGATCGGTGAATATGGCTTAATTGAGGCGCTCAAGCAGGCTGGGTTAACGATCGAAACGGAGAATCCCGAATATGTGGTGCAGGGTATTGACCGTTCGTTCTCCTATGATAAGCTGGCGCAGGCCGCGAAGTGGATCGCAAACGGTGCCCGATATATTTTGACGAATCCGGATTTGCAGTTGCCTGGACAGGAAGGGATTATGCCTGGAGCTGGTACGATCTCTGCTGCAATTGTGGCGGCTTCAAGCGTAGAACCGGTGATTGTCGGCAAGCCCTCGGGTATTTTGATGAAGCATGCGATGGAGCGTTTGGGTGTACAACCTGATGAGACTGCGGTAATTGGTGATAATATGCTTACGGACATCTCGGCGGGCGCCCATGCGGGCTGCGGAACGATTTTGACATTGACTGGGGTAACGAATCGCACTAACCTCCCGGGACTCATAGAGAAGACAGGTGTTACTCCGGATACTATTTGTGAAAATATAACCGATGTCCAATCCTTGATTGTGAACTCGCTGGAATCAGCCACCTAGGCCTAATGAGATAGAGAAGGGAAAGATGATGATGCCGGAACTGCCGGAAATGGATAATTATCGAATTCAATTATCCAAATATGTGTTGGATTTGCCAATAACGAATATTGTGATTAATCGGGAGAAGTCAGTCAACGTGGAGCCTGATGCTTTTATAAATGCTTTGCTGAACAGACAGATTATTTTTATAGAGCGTCGTGGCAAACATTTACTGTTCCATTTGGATAATGGGCGAAGACTTGTGCTGCATTTAATGCTTGGGGGACTTTTATACCTAGGTTCATTGGAAGATCGACCTGACCGAAATACGCAAATTGAAATTTCTTTTGCGAACGGTATGGTGCTATATTTTATCGGGCTGAGACTAGGTTACTTGCATTTGCGCACGGCGAAGGAAGCGGAGGAATTGATGTCCGATTTAGGGCCAGAACTGTTTGACCGTAAAATGAATGAAGAGAAGTTCAAGGCCATTTTCAGAAAGCGCCGGGGCAGTCTGAAGACAGCACTGATTAATCAGGAGATCGTTGCCGGGATTGGTAACTGCTATGCGGATGAAATTGCGTTTGCTGCAGGGCTGCGTCCCTCCGCTAAGTTGCAGAATTTGACCGAGGATGATCTGTCGGGGTTGTATCAGGCAACCCGGGATGTCTTGATCCATGCCACCGAAGCAGGAGGCTACATGGAACATCCATTGACGAAGGATGATCCGTTGACGGGCGGCTTTAATGAACTGTGCCAGGTGTATGATCGGGAAGGGGAGAAATGCAACCGCTGCGGGGACGATATTGTGAAGACCGAGATTGCTGGTAAAAAGGTCTTCTATAGTCCAGGCTGCCAGCATGAGCGTTAATCAGCCAGCAGTAGGCGGACATCTTAGTATCCGGGGTGGATATGCTGCGGCTGCGCTAATTGCTATCTCTTCTGGCGCAAGTGCATTCCAGTATTTTCCCAAGAACCCAAGGAGCTTAACGGTCAAGGATTTTGATCGTCAAGACGCGGAACGCTGCCGGGTGCTTTGCGAGAAACATGGGATTGTAACTGTAGCTCATACCCCTTATCCCAGTAATTTAGCGGTGGATATGGATACAGCGCGCGAGCAGTTTGAAAGAACCGTAAACTCTCTGCGAAATGATCTAGAAATTGCAGAAGCCTGCGGATCTATGGGGATAATTGTTCATTTTGGCACATATAAGGCTGGAAGCCCCTTACAAGGCTATCAAAATATTATACAATGTATTAATCATGTGCTCTATGGCTGGAAAGGCAGAGCTAAACTAATTATCGAGAACCAGGCTGGTGACCATGGTGAGATGGGAATGACTCTGGAGGAGCTCGTTCAGATTCGAAAGTTATGCCATTCACCCGAAAGTATAGGCTTCTGTCTCGACACATGTCATGCCTTTGCCTCTGGAATGTGGGTAGGTGAGGATGACGATGTTTTTGTCGGCAAAGCAACGGAATTGGATTTTTGGAATGGATTAGCTGTGATTCATCTGAATGACTCGAAATATCCGGCTTATTCCCGTAAAGATCGTCATGCTCGCATAGGTGAGGGTTACATTGGAGAGGGTGGCTTCCGCAAGCTGCTCCAACTGGAACAGGCACAAGGAATACCATGCATTTTTGAGAGTGAGAAAGGCGAAGATGGAACCTATAGAGAAGATATGGAACGGGTGAGGCGGTGGGTGAAAGCCTAGTGCTGGAATTCCGCGGGAAAGGACGAAGAGCATTGATTCATGTATATATGGATGATTTACGGCGCTGTCCCTTAGGATTTACGTTAGTTAGGACCGTCGATGAATGTATAGAACTTCTGCGAATTTCCGAAGTCGACATCCTGTCACTAGATTACGATATGGGTCCAGGAGAGAAGACCGGGGCGGAAGTTGCCTCAGCGATCGCGAGGGAAGGATTATATCCTAGGGAGATTTTCTTGCATACCTCGAGTATAGCGGGAAAGAAAAGCATGTACGAAATATTGTATCAGAACAAGCCAGAGTGCGTAATTCTGCATAACGGACCGATTCCATTTGACCGCCTGGATGAAATTGAGAGTTTGACCAGAAGAAGCACCCGCAAATAGATCCGATAAAATTGAGCCGCATGTTGATACGGCAATTACTTCTGGGGGTTTTACAAGTTGAAAATTCAGGAAATGGAAGCAAACGGGACAGCGGAAAAGCTAGGTGCGGCTACCCATTGGATTTGTACGGCGAACCATGGCTTTGCGCCGTATGCTCAAGAAGAGCTGCGTAGAATGTTCGGTGCGGTAAAGAGCACAGTCATCATTCCCGGTGAGATGCTGCGAGTTACCTTGCAGAAGGAGGCGGAGCAGGTGATCGGTGCGATCTTAAGCAAACCGCCCATTTTTTTGCGGCACCTTTTCCATATCGATTGGGAATGGCATGTGCTGGAACAAGGGGATTTAGCAGAGGCTATCGATGCTCTGTCGGCATTTGTTTTGTCTGATCCAAGGCTGTTGAATGCGGGTAAAATAGCTGTCCAGCCTAGAAAATCTGAGCAATCCTTATGGAATGGCAGTGCGTCAGAGCTAAGGGAGCTGCTTCAAGACAAATTATGTGGGCTGAAAGCTGAGTTTGTCGTTCGCGATGCGGATTACATCGTTTCTGTATTTGTGGGAAAAGAGTTCGTTTATGCGGGAATATCGCAGCCTGAGTATAATATATCCGACTGGAATGGCGGTGCTGTACGATTTCAGCGAGAGGAAGGACAAATCTCCAGAGCAAAGTTCAAACTTCTTGAGGCTGAGCTGACCTTTGGCATCGATTTCACGGCATATCGGGAAGCACTGGATATTGGGGCAGCTCCTGGCGGGTGGACATCATTTTTGCTGGAGCGCGGAATTAAAGTTACGGCTGTAGACCCGGCCAAGATGCATCCATCCTTAAAGAACGAGCCGAGACTTACGATTATAAGAAAAAATGCAGGAGAAGTGAAGCTTCGAGAGCATCAATTTGACCTGCTAGTCTGCGATATGAGCTGGAGTCCGAAGCTAACGGCGAAGCTGGTTAGTGAATTGCTATACGCGTTGGTGCCTGGGGGAACAGCCATCATAACCGTGAAGCTGTTGAGCAAGAAGCCGATGGCGCTTATTCAAGAGGTGATTGAGACGTTTCAGCAGTCACGCATGCAGGTGCAGAGGGCCAAGCAGCTGTTCCATAATCGAGATGAAATTACGTTGTATATGATTAAATATTAATGAGGTTAAATAAAAAGGTTACAAAAAGTGCTTTACAAAACATACCGTAATCACGTATACTGATTCCAAAATTATACATTAGCCAGTGAAGGGAAAGCATCCCATGATTCTGCTCCGGCGTAACCGGAGAGTAGAGGCATGGATGCTTTCCCTTTTTTGTGCATGGAAGGAGGCTTACGATTGGCGTTGGTTGAGAAGCTTGCTGTCGGTGATATCCTCGCGGGCAGATACAGAATCGAGCGGTTGATCGGCGCGGGCGGGATGAGTCGCGTGTATCTCGTCGCGGATTTGAAGCTGTCTGGCAAGACATGGGCGATGAAAGAGGTGCGAGCCGCGCCTCATATGCATATTTCGATGGAAGAAGAGGCTGCACTGCTCATTGCCCTTAACCACCCCAGATTGCCAAGAATGATTGACATCTGCAGACAGCCGGAAACGGGACACTTTTACATGATTATGGACTATGTGGAAGGAGTGCATTTAGATCATTATGCAGTCGGGCAGGGAAATGATTTATCTCTGCAAATGCTTGTGTCCTTTGGTCTTCAAATCTGTGAAGGACTACATTACTTGCATAGCCATGAACCCCCGATTATTCATCGGGATTTAAAACCCGCTAACTTACTAGTGGATCAGAATGGAGAGATTCGGTTTATCGACTTTGGAATTGCGCGAAGATACAAGGAGGATCAGCAGGAAGATACCGTGCTGATCGGATCAGTCGGCTTTGCCGCGCCAGAACAGTACGGAGGCAGACAAAGCGATGGACGTACAGATCTGTATTCCCTGGGAGCTGTACTGCTCTATTTAGGAACCGGAGGCCTTCATAGTGGTTGGTCTGAGAAGGCGGCAAATGTAATGCGGCACAACGGATATGAGCCAATGCTCCCGGTTTTGCACAGGCTGCTGCAGGCTGAGCCGCAGGACAGGTACAGTACTGCACTGGATACAAGCCGGGCATTATCGATGATTACTGTGGAACCGCAAAGTGAAAAGGCTCGGCCGGTGAATCGATGCAGCGTCATCGCTGTGCTTGCGGCGAGTCCAGGCGTGGGTGCTACACATACGGCTATTATGTTAGCCCACACTTTATCCCGTGTTTCGAAGCGTGTAGCTATTGTTGAAATGGAGACGAAGTCAAGAGCGTTCCGGCAATTGGGGCAAATCGTTTCAGGCAGCGTGATGTGCAGGACGGAGCATTCTGTTACCCCGCAGCGGTTCCATATTCACGCCGTCGATTATATTCGCCATCCGAGCCGCGCCGAGTGGATCGAACTGCTTGCGGACGGCTACGATTATGTGATATGTGATCTTGGCTCTAATGCCCGCAAAGAGTTGCTTGAGGAATTCATACGGGCTGATCTGCCGATTATCATCGCTTCCGGGGCTGAGTGGAGAGAGGAAGATGCGATGTTAATCGGCGAACGAGTTGGGGAGGGCATTCGGCGAAAATGGGTTTGCCTCGTTCCGATGGGAGGACGGAATGCCATTCGCAGACTGCGTAAGCCGCTTGGAACCGAACGGGTGCATGAGATCGGGGCGGAGAACGATCCTTTTGAGCCTGGGGAAGAAATGATGGCGGCATTGATGAAAGTTTGCAGTCCCGTGCTTGCAAAGACTTCAAGAATGGAAGGCAGAGGATTTGGCTTAAAGAGAAAACGGTGGAAAGGAAGGGGTGACTAGATGTCCAGACTTAGGCAGCGGACGAAGCAGTTAATTATCGTTGGCATAGCAGGAGCCGGTGCAGTCGGTATCCTCTTTGCCGGTTATGCCATATACCAGGTGAAGCACATGCATGACATGAAGACCTCTCTTGTAAGACGTTATGAGACCCAAATTCAGCAGCTGAAGGACGAGAACAAGCGCCAATCGATTTCAGGCTGGGCACTTTCTCGCGACATTTCAGCGGGACATCCAATCCGTATAGAAGACATTAGAAGAGTTGAATTGCCGGCCGACAGTGTCCCCGCTAATTTTATCAAATCAAAGGATGAGATCGCAGGTAAAAATGCCAAGATTGCTTTGTCCTCGCTAACGCTGCTGACACCAGGGGTATTGTATGCGGATGAACCAATACCCGATGATCTTCGTTGGCGGGAAATGGGATTTATTCAGCTCCCTGCGGCGCTTGAGAGGAATGACGTTGTAGATGTGCGGATTCAGTTTCCTACCGGACAGGATTATATTTTGCTGTCTAAGAAGAAAATAGAGCAGTTGAGTGGGGAAGCGGTTACGGTGACACTGGACGAAATGGAGATACTGTCATTATCCAGTGCAATCGTGGATGCCTATTTACATAAAGCTTCGATTTATGCCCTTGCTTATGTGGAACCGCAATTGCAGGCGAAGGCGATCCCGACCTACCCGGCTAATGAGGCCGTCCTGCAGCTAATTAAGAAAGATCCCAATATCATTGCGCGGGCTGAACATGCTCTATCCCTTGCTACTCGGCGAATTTTAGAGTCCGATTTATCCGGCGTGTCGCCCCAGAAAGCCGCCGAATTTGCAGGGGGCCAGGCTGATCGAACAGCAGCATCGATAAAGCCGTCCTCCGGCGACGGCTTCGAAATGAGCCCCTAATACGATATAAGGAGACGATTTGGTGGAACGATGGGTATTTATCGGTGCCGTAGATAAACGTGATTTACTGCTTTACATAAGCAAAGTATTGGCTTCATCAGGTCATCGTGTATTGCTAATAGACGCAACCGACAAGGGGAAATACCGATATGTGATCGGAGGGATCGTTGAAGAGGAGGAACTGATCGAATTTAATGGGTTTGATGTTGCGCGAGTCGGAACGAATATAGGCGATGTGCACATTAACAGCTATGACTATTGTCTTTACGACATTGACCATGTGTCACAGAATAACGGTCAACTTTGGAGCATAGCCGAGAAAATCACTTGGGTGGCAAGCTATGATCGATATGAAATTGCAGAGAGCATCGATTTTTTTAGTCAACTATTTAGGATATGGCCGCAGCTTCAAGGAATGAAGGTACATTCTGTGTTTACACGAACGATGGACAGCCACGTCGATGAACGGTATGTAATGAGCCTAATGGATCAGCTGCCAATTGAATGGATATCCACTGAAATAAGAGTACCCTGGGATGAAATTAATATGGCGGTTCAAACAGAGAACGAGCATTCGCAAACCTTGCGCATGAATCGTATAACAAGGGTTTATAAACGAGCGCTTACAGACCTGATCACCCAGTTGGGTGGCTGGGAAATTAAAACGGTAAAGAGAGCTTTTCGCAAAGCTGAAAGGAGAAAGGCATGAGTAAAGTCGTATTTTGGGATTTAGGTTATGGAGGCTCAGCTGAAGTAGCGGCTGCCTTTGGTGTACAGGCTGCTCTTTGTGATAAATACCATTTGCTGCTTATGAATTGCGGATACTCGGGAACAGGCCTTGGGGAAGGATTTCCTGCGCGTGATCTTGAGCATGATCGTGATCTTAGCTTGCCTATACAGGATTATGGAATGGAGGCGCTGTTGCGGCTAGCCGAAAGTGGGCGCCTATTCCAAGCCAATATGACGGACTATACTTATCCGCTACTGCAGGGACGACTTGATTTGGCGGATGGCATAAAAACCATTAATGATCTGAGGCATCCGTCATTTGCTCATTTAGAAGCAATATTGGATATAGCTGAGCGTTATTATGACATCGTTGTTATGCAGACATCTGGCTCTTGTTCTTTATTTACAGATAGAGAACGGGAGGAAGACACTCTAATAGCCGTCTTAAGGCAAAATCGGGTTGAGTTGGATACGTTTTTTGAAATCGTCGGATCTAATGCAGCTAGAGGAAATACGCCCTTGGCTGTTGTCATTCACCAGTATGACGCAGCTTCAAAATGGAGCTTGCCAAATATTAAGCGCCGTTACAACTGCAAAATACCGATGATCGGTATTCCCTACCATACCGAATTTAGTGATGCTTGGAACGGGCAGGATATCATATCGTTTTTTCGCAGGTACAGATTGTTGAAGGGGCGGGGGTATGAGCGGGAACAGTTCCTTTTTAGCTTTAAGGAGCTGGCTCGTTTAGCGCTTGCCGATCAAGGGCGAAGCAAGACCTCTGCTGTTGACGACAAGGTGAAAGGGGCGTGACCCGTGAATCAGTTCGCGAACTTGCTTGGTATCTTTGTTGTTCTGCTGCTAGGCATCGCGTACATCTGGATTAAAGCACGAACGACTGAGAAGATGGCTCCAGCGGTAGAGACATATGAGGAAACCTACTCCATAAATACGCTTATTGCATATGTGAAGAAGCAGCTTCATGAATTGAGCCGAGCGCAGATCAACGATTGGGGAATGAGTGAGGAGGCTTGGAATCGGAAGTTAAAGAGTAGATCCGAACTGCGAAAAGCGCTTCGAGGGTGTACTTGGGGTGATCGAAATGACAAGCGTTATGTGAAGTCTTATATTAAGGATTTGCTGCTCAAGGGCTGTGGTCTGAATGAGCGCACGATCGACAATTACATCCCTTTTCATCAACGCGATTTGTTAACGGCACAGGATCGCTTCGAAATCGTTTTATACTTATTCTCCCTTCGTTATGGGGATGAGGCATTATCGATGTTAATTGATACGTATCGCTTGGATCTACCTAAGGAATCGAATTTCGATCATGCTGCGATTTATGATATTACGGGCGAAGACATCGAGGAAGTGTTTTTTTTGGAGTACCGAGAGCTCGATTTTCGCGAGAAACTGGATATTCTAGTGCAGCGCGTATACCAGCAGTATAAGGGCTTCTCTGTAGTGGATGAAATTCGGGAGCAGCGTATCGATGGATTTAGCGGTGGAGTAAACGGGATTACTGTCATAGAGGATAACTGGCAGCCTCTAAGTTCTATTCAATCACTAGAAGGCTGGAGTGAAGAAGGGCTGGAGGATGAAGATGGTTGCGTGAAAGCACGAGTCTGGGATAGCGTGTGGATTTTTTATAAAGGAAAAAGCATTCGTTTATCCTTTCTGACCTTCGGGTGTGAGACAGAGCTCAAGCGAGTTTGCCAGAACATTTATAAATACAATTTGCCTGGCCAGCTATCGGAGGCAAACGGCTACAAGGTTAATGAAATGAAGGATGGTTCGAGAGTCGTAGTAGTCCGCCCCCCCTTTGCTGAAACATGGGCTTTCTTCGTTCGAAAATTCGATATGAGAAGCGCCGCTCTGGAACAGCTTATTGAAGGAGACAATGCTGAGCTGCCTATACAATTGCTGAAGTTTTTAATGAAAGGCAGCAGAATCACATCGATCACCGGCTCCCAGGGTTCCGGAAAAACAACGCTGCTGATGGCCTTAGTCAAGCATATTTATCCTTCCTATACATTACGAGTTCAGGAGATGTCTTTTGAGCTGAATTTACGCAAATTGTACAGCACAAGAAATATATTGACGTTTCGAGAAACGGAATATATATCGGGTCAAGCCGGGCTGGATTTACAGAAGAAAACAGATGGTACCGTAAACATCCTGGGTGAGGTAGCTAGTGATGATGTGGCAGCGTGGATGATTCAGATGGCTCAGGTGGCCAGCATGTTCACTTTATTTACTCATCATGCCAAAACATTTCGTGATCTAATCGAATCACTTCGTAATTCCCTTCTCAAATCGGGAATGTTCCGTGATGAGCATGTCGCGGAAATGCAGGTCGTCAGCGTAATCGATTTCGATATCCATTTGCGAAAAAGTATGAGCGGTCAGCGTTATATTGAGAAAATCACGGAATGCGAGCGGGATGAGCGGGGATACCGCGAACGAATTGTGCTGGAGTATCGGAACGGGCAATATTCGTCCGTTGAGCCGATCTCTGATCGAATGAGACGGGAAATGGCCCGCGAAATGACAGATGAAGACAAAGCGGTATTTACGCATTTTCTCGGAATCTACTGGGGGGAAGAAATTGGAGCTTAAGTCCGTATTAATATGGATTCTCTTCATTTGCCTGCTGCTATTCCTCGGTTTATTAGCGGCCTCCAAACGAATGTCACGTCTTGAGTCTCGGAACGAAATCAGCAATCGTCCGGCAATGGCTTTCGTTCGCCAGCGCATTACCGGCTTGCTTATCCGATCCTATGCTTTATTTATGAAAATAGCTCCTCTAAGATATTATGTGCTCAAAGTTCGCGGTAAATTATCGCATCTGCATATGTACGCCGAGTTTGAACTTCGCCGAAAGACTATGCTGCTGGTCTATACGTTAGTGCTCACTTTTGGCTTAGGAATAACCATGCTTACCTGGATGAATCCAAGCTTTCTATTTTTCCTGACCCTACTCATAGCGACAGCTGTATTGCAGGGGCTTTTTCTCGACGGGTTCGTGAATCGAATCGAGCGCAAGCTGCTGGAGCAAATGCTGGAGTTTTTTGCAGCGGTTAGGCATGCTTATCATCGCCACGGCATGATTGTTGATGCGATTGACGAAGCGGCGGAAGGACTCGGCGAAGAAATTGGCTCTCACGCGTATCGGATTAATGAGGCACTGGCTGCTCCCAAGCAGGAAGAAGCGTTGGAGCAATACTATGAGACTGCGCCTAATCGATTTCTAAAAGCATTCGCCGGGATATCCAGCTTGGTGCTGGAATATGGGGATAAGTCAGCAAAGCAAGGCTCGGTTTATTTGCGGGCGATCGCCAGCTTGACACAGGAAATTCACTTAGATCTAGTTCGCCGGAACAAATTAGATTACTTGCTAAAGGGCCTGCATATTATTGCCCTTGCACCATTATTCTTTACGAAGCCGATTGAGGTGTGGGCGAGACAGAACTTCCCGCTCATGGATTATTTCTATCTAAGTAAAGCCGGAATTGTGATTAAGATCATTATTTTTCTTATCATACTAGTTTCATATATTTTGCTCCAAAAAATAAAAAATGAAGAGGAGACATCATATCGTGCTGCTGGCAACAAAGTTCCTTGGGAAGCGCGAATCTATAAAACGCAGTGGATTAGAGCAGTTGTCCAATGGTTTGTTCCTACGAGATCATCACTTTCTTATTATCGGTTAAGCCGGTTATTTAAAGATAATAATCTGACAACGAAAGTTGAGTGGTTTCAACTCAGGAGGATAGGGCTGTTTATCATTGCCTCCTTGTTTACTATCGTGCTATGCATCACCCTGCATATGGTGAGCCAGAGCAGAATACTGCAGGAACCGCCGGAAAGCACGACATTCTTTGGCTCGATGTCCCGGCAAGAGGAGGAAGAAGCGAAGCAAACTGCCGCTATGGAGAAATTAGCGATGAAGGAGCTCAGCGGCTCTTCGGCAATAGATTACGATACTGCCTTCAAGTCGACAGAATTGGCGGTTGCTGCTCATGGAAAATCGTTAAGCCGTGAAGAACTGGCGATGATGGCAAAACGGATTATAAATAAGCTGGATCGTTACAACCATGAATATTTAAAGTGGTGGGAGGTTGCAATTGCATTGGCGTCTGGTTGCGTAGCTTATGAGACTCCGCTCTGGCTGTTATGGTTTCAAAGAAGAATGAGACTAGCGGATATGCGCCATGAAATCTATCAATTTATGACGATGATCGGGATTTTTAAGGAACTGGAACGGATCTCTGTGGAGGAGATTTTGGAATGGCTGTACGTTTATGCCGTTATTTTCAAAGTACCGATAGAACGATGCCTGCTGAATTATAGCCAAGGTGCCGAGTCCGCATTGAGAGAGTTGAAAGAGGAGGTATCCTTGGAAGAATTCGGGCGGCTCGTAGATAAGCTGCTGCTAGCTGCGGAGAAGATTGCTATCGTCAAGGCATTCGATGATTTGGAATATGAAATGTCGTTTCAATTTGAGCGTCGCCGTCTCGATTATGAAAAGTCGCTGGAAACCCGAGCCGGGCTTGGCCGCTTCATTGGCTTCTCGCCTATGTATAGCCTAGTATTCGCCTATTTAGTTATTCCATTGATTTGGATGAGCTTCAAACAAATGGATATGTATTTCGAGCATATACAAAAATTATAAAGACTAGGGAGGATATGAAATGAATAACGCTTCATCGGCATTAAAGGTTGCTGCAGGTATTTTTCTGACGATTGCACTAATAACGATCGTTGTCATATTGTTCGTATCTGCACAGGAAGCAACTAAAACCGCGCAAAATAATTTTTCCGATATTCAAACAGAGCTTTCGCAGGCATCATTTACCGTTTATGACGATACAACCGTCAGCGGGTCGCAGGTAACGAATGCCCTCAGGAAATTCAAGGATCGGGAGCAGTTCGGAATCCAGGTCAAGACCGGGAAGAACAGAAACGGGCAATGGTACGGCAATATGCTGCGTGTAGGAGACAGCGCATCCATTGAAGATTATGGCGCCGTTGTGAGCGATAAGGTTGGCAATATTAATAATTCCTGGAATGAGGTTTTGGACGAATATGTTAATCCGAGTGGCAAGTTCAAGGCTAAAGTCATCAAGGACAACTCTAATGTCGTAAGAGGAATAATTTTTACGCAGACGACTGTGCTGGCTATTCCTTAATAACATGTATAACAGTTTAAAAAGTATGTTATGGCTCCTGTTTGCTTGCATGATTTGTTTTAGCGCAGTTTGGATTGCATATGATCAGACCAGGCTTGAGCACGGAGTGCTGGATCAACTGGTACCGTTTACGCAAGGGCAGAAGGATAGCCTCTACACGGGGAGCGGGATAGCTGTGCGGCATGAGCAATATTCAGGAGCGGAGATCATGCATAGCTTAAGAGAACTGGCTATACACTGTATCACTGTTGAAATAGACGGTGTAAGAGCAGATTTGAATGGAGTAGACAGCGACGATTATTCTGTTCAGGATGCTTCCGTGATTAGAGCCTCTGGTCTTTTGGATCTAACGGCAGGCTATGGGGTTCAGATGGAATATGACATGGATGGACGTGCACGAAAAATATCCTTTTTTAAAGAATAAGGGGCTGTGCGATGTCAAACGCGCTATCAAAAATTACGGCCGCGATATTGGCTGTCGTCTTGCTGTATTTAGTTCCGGCTGTTCAGTCGGCTCAGCGGGAAAAGGATTATAGAGTGCTTGCGGCTTATAATACGCTTGTTCGCTTTACGGATGCGGTTCGGAATAAAGGCTACTTATCGCGGGGTATGTACAATGACTTCGTAAATGAGCTTGCTACAGCTGGGGGAGAATACAGGATTGATCTGGAGTATCGGCATAAAAAATATCATCCAGAGTATAGCGATCCTGCTGACTCGAGCACCTTTCTTGATCGTTTCAGCGTCCATTATGAAGCCTATTATAGTCATGATATACTGCCGCTCTTGTTTCCGCAGGATCCCGTTTCTGGTAGAGAGGAGGAGCCTATGTATAGGTTGGAGGCTGAGGATTATTTCACTGTAACAATTACTAATCTGAGTCGCACACCGATTATGGTGTTCCATGATATCTTGTATGGGGGGACAAGAACCCATAGTTCGGAAGTTTTGAATTACGGGGGCATGGTGCTTAATGAAGATTACTGATTGGGCCATTATTTTCGTGCTGCTTGCTGCGCCTGTTCTATGGCTACTTCAACTGCATACCGGTGATGTGCGTGAAGTTCATCGGCTGCAGGTTCGTTATACGACTGCTCTACATACAGCTGTGCAGGATGCGGCTAGCGCTCTGAATCTGAATGAGCTGCAGTATTTCGAAATGGGCTACAGCTCAGTAAAGTATATGAGAGCGGATAAAGAACAAGCTCTATCTGCATTTATTCGTACGATGTCGGTCAATCTGGGAATCGAGGACGATGATCTAAGTCTGGGATCAATGATGACTTACATCCCGGCTATAGTAATCCTAGAATATGACGGGTACTCTATTTATGCGGTTGATGAGAGTGCCGAAAATCTGAGCAAAACGCCTGAAATTTCACATCGCTGGCGTCCTAAGAAGCCATATGTGTATATGGATCAATTGGGAAATAGCGTATCCTTCACGCTCGATGATGCTTTAACAGCTTATGAAAGTTCTACCGGTCAATGGTATAGGGGCAAACTGGATGAGTTGCAGCGGATAACGAGCATTCCCTTGCTTCAGGATACAAATACGTTTGAGCAGGTAAGAAGATTCACGATTGTACGAAGTATCGAAGATGAGCTTGCTGGATACATGAATCGGCATAATGAATATGCTGCGCGCCTGGGTATGAATTATATTTTCACGCTGCCGATCTTAGGACAGGAAGACTGGAATAATACATTGAATGATGTTGGAGTGCTCGCATTTTTGCAAGGCATCCCGGTAGGTGACCGCTATTACAACAATTATGCCTTTGGCGGCGGCCGTATTGTTCAAAGCGCGCCATTGATCGGAGGTGTGGACGACGCAACAGGGCTGAAATACCAGTATAGGGATAGATGCGCTCATCGTTATCGTGGTGAACAAATTTTTGCTAGGCGGCGAGATGCAGCGGCTCAAGGATATTTTGAGGCTGCTTGCCCTTGATGCTTTAAATAAAACAGTTTCAGACCTTCTCCTACTTGTGCTAAAATAGGTTCTTGAATGTCATATAGAAGGAGTATTGGTCGCAAATATGAGTTTATTAACTGTAGAGAACGTCTCCCACAATTTTGGAGACCGGACTTTATTCAAAAATGTTTCGTTTCGCCTGTTAGCTGGGGAGCATGTCGGCTTGGTTGGAGCTAATGGCGTAGGCAAGTCAACTTTAATGAACATCTTGACAGGACAGGTTCTAAAGGATGAAGGCAAGGTGGAATGGACACCGAAGCTTCGTTACGGCTATCTCGATCAGCATACCAAGCTGACTCCCGGCAAGACGGTTCGTGATATATTGAAGGATGCATTTCTTCCGCTGCTTGAGCTGGAGAAAGAAATGATGGCAATTACCGAGAAGATGGCAGATGCTTCACCTGAAGAATTAGAATTGCTTTTAGAGCAAATGGGTGAGATTCAGGAGCAGCTGGAGATCGGTGATTTCTATTTGATTGATGTGAAGGTCGAGGAAATGGCGAATGGACTCGGTTTGTCTGCGGTCGGCCTGGATCGTGACGTGTCTGCGCTCAGCGGCGGGCAGCGTACGAAGGTGCTTCTGGCTAAGCTATTACTGGAGAAGCCGAACGTGTTGCTGCTGGATGAGCCTACGAACTACTTGGATGTGGAGCATATCCAATGGTTGACCAACTATTTGCAGAACTATCCGTATGCTTTCATTCTTATTTCCCATGATACGGAGTTCATGAATAAGGTCGTCAATGTTATTTACCATCTGGAATTTGCTAAATTGACCCGCTATTCAGCCAACTATGAGAAGTTTCTCGATATGGCGGATATTAATAAGAACCAGCATATCGAAGCATATGAAAAACAGCAGGAATTCATTAAGAAGCAAGAGGATTTTATACAGCGGAATAAAGCCAGGTATTCGACATCGGGCCGCGCGAAGAGCCGGGAGAAGCAATTGGATCGCTTGGAACGGATCGATAAGCCCGAAGAAGCCGCAAAACCCGTATTTGGCTTCAAGGAATCCCGCGCGAGCGGCAAAACCGTATTCGAAGGCATCGATTTTGAAATCGGTTATACGCATGCGCTGCTTCCAAAAATGTCGATGACGATTGAGCGCGGGGAGAAAATTGCGATCGTCGGCTGCAATGGCGTCGGTAAATCAACGCTGTTAAAGACGATTCTTGGTAAAATACCTCCGATCAGCGGGAAAACGTATCAAGGAGATTTCCTCTTCCCGGCTTATTTCGAGCAGGAGGTTCGCGCCGGGAATGCTACGCCGATTGACGATGTATGGAATGAATTCCCACATCTTAACCAGCATGAAGTGCGAGCTCATCTGGCGCGCTGTGGTCTGAAGAACGATCATATCACCCGCCAGCTTAGAGCGCTGAGCGGTGGCGAGCAAGCCAAAGTCCGCCTTTGCAAGCTAATGATGAGAGAGACGAACTGGATCTTATTCGACGAGCCGACGAACCATTTGGATGTCGTAGCCAAAGAAGAATTGAAGAGGGCGTTGAAGGAGTTTAAAGGCACGGTGCTGCTTGTGTCTCACGAGCCGGATTTCTATGAGGACTGGGTTACAAAAGTATGGGACGTGGAGCAATGGTCCACTCACTAAACAGAAGTTCCATGGAAAGGAGCTGGTCTGAGAATGCCAGCCAAAAAAATTGAATTCCCAGCGGCGGCAAACGCTGATCCAAGGGGGCGCATGGATCGATACTCTAGGCAGGAACGTTTTGCGATGATCGGCATAGAGGGACAGCGCAAGCTGTCCGCGAGCGCTGTTCTTATTGTCGGCGCAGGAGCGCTTGGAACGGGAATTGCCGAAACGCTTGTTCGTGCCGGGGTAGGCCGAGTGGTTATTGCCGACCGGGATTACGTGGAATGGAGCAACTTACAAAGGCAGCAATTGTTTGCTGAAGAGGATGCCGAGCGACGCTTGCCTAAGGCGATAGCGGCCCAAAAGAGGCTGCAGGCGATTAATAGCGAGGTGACTATTGAAGCGCATGTTATGGATGTAACTTACGCTGAAATCAGCTCCTTACTTCCAGGCATCCATTTGATCCTGGATGCCACCGATAATTTTGATACGAGAATGGTCATTAATGACATCTCTCAGAAGCAAAGCATTCCATGGATATACGGTGCGTGCGTCGGCAGTTATGGAATTACGTATACGATATTGCCGGGGGAAACGGCCTGTTTGAACTGCCTGCTAGGTTCGGTTCCACTCGGTGGTGATACTTGTGATACTGCGGGTATTATCCCGCCGACAGTTCAGACCGTTGTTGCCCATCAAACGACGGAGGCGCTAAAGCTGCTGACAGGGCAAATCGAAAGTCTTCGAGGAACCCTGCTGACCTTCGATTTATGGCGAAATGAGCAAGCTTCGCTCAAGATGAATGCTGCCAAAAAACCAGACTGCCTATCCTGTGGACAAGGGGCTACTTACCCGTATTTATCGCATTCAGGCTCGCGAAAGACAGAAGTGCTATGCGGCAGAGATACTGTACAGATTCGGCCGGCTCAACCTCGGAAGTGGAATTTGGAGGAAACGGTCAAGGCATTAACCCGTTTGGGGGAAGGAACCGCCGAATTCAATAATTTTCTTCTGACCTATACGATCGGAGCGCGTCGCCTTGTCTTATTTAAAGACGGCAGGGCGCTCATCCATGGGACGAAGGATATTGTCGAGGCGAAAGTGCTCTACGATAAATATTTCGGTTAATGCGATTCGTAAATCTGTGTAGCAAACCATTTCCGGTTATTTGGGGAATGGTTTGTTTGCATTTTGACCATCTTAATAAATGAATTTAGGGATGTGGATGCATAAAGGTGGGCGGCGAAAAGTATGGAAGTTCACATATTGTCGGCAGGCGGGGAATCCCAAGAAAGCAGCCGGTTATACCAACAGCTGAACGACGCGGGATATGGTGTAACTTGGTTTCGCAATAAGGATGTTACGAAGGAAGAACTGCTTAAGCAGAAACCGGATATCATGCTGGTTGAAAAAGGGCGCTCAGAAGTGGACACTATGGAACTGCTTCGAGCGCATGAGGGAGTGTTATCGTTCCCCGTGATTGCCGTACTGCTTGAACGCAGCACAGAGCAGTTAATTGATGCATTTGCAGCGGGAGCGAGCGATGTTGTCGATGGCAGTGTGCCGTTTAAAGAACTGGAGACGCGCATGGAGAATTTGGTCAAGCTGTTCATGAGCATGAATGATGGTCAGCCAAGTGAAATCATATTTGAGGACTTGCGAATCGAGCCGAAGAGCCGTAAGGTATTCCGCGCAGGAGAAATCATTAAGCTGACTCCTAAGGAATATGATTTGCTCGTGTATCTTACGAAGCGTGCCAATACTGTATGCGAACGAGAGGCCATATTGCAGGAGGTATGGGGATACGATTTTGCGACGGGTACGAATGTAGTGGATGTATATGTCCGCCATCTGCGCAAAAAAATCGACCGCGGCAGAACGCGTAAAATTATTCATACGGTTCGGGGGACGGGCTATATGATACATTAAGCTTCGACCTCTGTTCCTGTTAGACAAACAGCAAGCTCCCCTTTAAGCAGTCGGTATATTTTTTAAACCAGTCTGCTTAAAGGGGAGCATATTCGAGTTGCATAAATACGTACTAGAGTACGCGACGAGCTTTAATATAAGTTCTTTTCCATGTTCCGGAGTTCAAATCAGAAATCGTTACACCTGGTTTTCCATAAGTATGCAGAATTTTTCCATTTCCGACATAGACAGCGACGTGAGTGATATTTTTACCTGTAGAACGACTGCCGCTAGAGAAGAATACAAGATCTCCTGCCTTCAAATTCGATTTGGAAACAGCTTTACCAACTTTAGATTGAGCTGCAGATGTACGAGGCAGGTTAACTCCATATTGCTTGAAAATATGTTTCATGAAGGAAGAGCAATCAAATACTCTAGTAGTAGATGTCGATGCACCGAATTTATAAGGTGTGCCCATATATTTTTTTCCGAAATTGACAACTTTAGTTCCTTTAGAAACGGCTACACTTTCCGCAGATAGGGATGCTGCTTGTGCTGTGCCCGCACCGCTAGCAAGCAAAGTACCAAATCCGAGCGCTGATACAATACCTACCGTCAATACTTTTTGGGATATAGTATGCATTTTCATGTTGTTGTTGTACCTCCAAAGTTTTTTTTGACCGGCTTGATTTGAAGTATAACAGGTTTGAAACCAGCTATAATTTGGTAGAATTGCGGAAATCACTGTCCCTCTTAGCCTTAAAGCTATTTATTAAAAATCTATTAAAGTTTACAAAAAATTAAGAATATAGCATGCATTTGAGAGGGAGAAAGAAAAGAAACCCTGATAGATCAAGGTTTCTGAAAGAATTACAAACTTGGAAGCAATGGTTACAATTTTGTCTTTTGTTAAGCTTAATCTCGGCTTTGTATGATCAGGAGCAGGCCGCTCTCGATCCGAATGGTTCCTTCCTGTTCTGCAAGCTGATTGCTAATGCCTAATGATTGTCCCATTCGAAGCGTTGCATTTTCAAGCGGGTACTTAAATCCCGTCAAGCAGATACCGGTTACTTCGGGCGTAAGAGGTACTAGGGATACATAGGTGAAGCCTCGTTCCTGGATGATGCTGTCGGAACCGGTAAGTGTAATATAGTTATGGGTGTCGTATATGGCACTTTGTATTTGGTGCTGCAATCCCCGCAGCATAATTTGAATGTTGGCGAGGGTATGATCCAGTCTTGTGCCGGTTACACCCATCATGACGATTTCTGTAGCTTGATGATCCATGGCAATAACATAAGCCAATTCAGTATCGGTTAAATCTTTGTTTACGGGATCGCAAGTGATGATCTCGCCGCTGACGCTTTTGACCTTGTCCAGCTCATTCTGCGTAATTGAATCGAAGTCGCCGACGGAGATATGAGGATGTATTCCGTGTTCTACGAGAAATAACGCACCTCGATCTGCACCGATAATCAGATCATCCTGACGAATTTCTTCTAAATATACAGGACTCATATTGCCGCCTGCAAAAATAAGTACTCGTTTTTCTGTCATCTCTCTACTTCCTTTCCTATTGCGGAACATACCCCGACTACAGTATAAAACAGATTTGATGCTTGCACAATTTTACCATGGCGGACTAAAATGGATTTAGAGTGGCGTCTGGTCAGACAGGCGGGATAGTGAAGACAGGAGTTGACGCATTGTACTCATTATATAGGAAAGAAAGAGAGAAGCCGAAAAGCAGCTTCCCCTATACAGCGAGAAAATGAAAGCGCCACCACGCTCATGGGGCAGCTTCTTTTTCTTAATTTAAGTTATTTTTTTCGTCACTAATTCAGAAAATGGAGTAATGCATCCGGCAGCTCGTTTTGCCAGAAGCCCCAAAGATGCTTGCCGTCCTTTTCTAAATATTGAACCTTGGCGCCTCTTTCTTCTAAAAGGGCCTTTGTCGTTCGGTTTAACTCGACAAAGTTATAGGTTCCGGTATCGGTCGTGTAATGATCTTCCTGCAGACCGACGATCATATATAAGGAAAGGAAGGACAAATCGGATTCCTCAGTTACCAGTTGCTGGCTTTTCTCGTAAAACGCGCCGGACAAGCTGATGACTTTGGAAAACAGTTCACGGTTTTTCATCGCGATATGAAGCGATACGGTTCCGCCTAGAGAATCTCCGGCCAAGATCCGTTCATCGGGCTCGCGGCGAACCGGATATTTGCTCTCAACGTAGGGAATAATTTCTTCAGTGAAGCAAGAAACGTAAGCGTCGAAACGGTTGCCGAAGGGAGCGTATTCTTCCGTTCGAACCGATGTATCGACCTCTACGCCTACGATAATGAAAGGATCTAATCCTTCATCCAGAATGAGGCGATTAGCATGCGTGGCAATTCGGCCGTAATTGAAAAACTCTTCTCCGTCCTGACAATATACGACAGGATAACTGAGTATTTCGTTATAGCCCGGAGGCAAATAAATGCGTAGAGAGCGTTTTTCACCTAAGTATTTGCTGTTAATTTCCTCCTTGATAATTGTACGTTTTAAATAGCGCGAATCCGTCATTATACAACACACTCCCGTCTTCATATTTTGCTTTTGAATGGCTGATAAGATAAGATAACCGTTAGAGTACCTGTACAATTCTTCGGCCATAAAACGGCCCGCTGTTATAGTAATATAAATACTCTGTTATACATACAAAGATAACTGTAAAGTACAAATTACCGGAATATCTTTGACTTATTGAGTGAAACAGATGTATAATAATTCTATAACAGCAGAACATGATAATCAAATTTTTTGTCGAGGTGAAGAAAATGAGCAAGAGCAAGATTCCTTATGAAGTTTACACAGAGGAAGTCGAAGCTTTGTCCGTGCTATCGCCGGACGGTGAAATCGTTAACAAAGATAAAGCTCCAAAATTAAGTGATGATCAATTGAAGGAACTAATGTACCGCATGGTATTTACCCGTACTTGGGATGAAAGAGCGATCAATCTGGGACGCCAAGGCCGTCTTGGTTTCTACGCTCCAGTATCCGGTCAAGAAGCAACGATGGTTGGAAGTCAGTTCGCATTGGATAAGAATGACTTTATTTGCCCGGGCTACCGTGATATGCCGCAGCTCGTTTGGCATGGTCTCCCGCTGTACCAAGCGTTCCTGTATTCCCGCGGGCACCAGCATGGCGGTCAAATCCCGGAAGACGTTAATGTACTTATGCCACAAATCATTATCGGTGCCCAAGTACTGCATGCCATGGGTATCGCAATGGGTTATAAATTGAAGAAACAGCAGCAAGTCGCTATCACGTATACAGGTGATGGGGGTTCCTCCGAGGGCGATTTCTACGAAGCATTGAACTTTGCTGGAGTCTATAAACTGCCGGTTATTTTCTTTGTGCAGAACAACGGCTATGCAATTACTACTCCGTTCTCTAAACAAACGGCAGCTCTGTCGATCGCGCACAAAGCGGTTGCAGCAGGCATTCGCGGCGTGAAAATCGATGGTATGGACGTGTTCGCTGTAATCAGTGCAGTTGAGGAAGCCAGAGAGCGCGCTCTCAAAGGCGAAGGCGCAACATTGATTGAGGCTGTAACTTACCGTTTCCGTCCGCACTCCTTGTCTGACGATACTTCCAAGTACCGCACGAAGGAAGAGGAAGGCGAGTGGAGCGAGAAGGACCCGATTGCACGTCTTGCTAAATATTTGGAGAAAAAAGGTCTATGGACAGAAGAAGATACAGCTCGCGTTAAAGAAGAAGCAAAAGCAACGGTGAACGAGCAAATTAAGAAAGCAGAACAAACCGAAAAAATGACCATTCCTGGTCTGATTGATAGCATGTTCGAAACTACGCCTAAACATCTGGAAGAGCAAAAGGCAGATTTCCAATAATCAAAGGCACCTAATAGGGCACTCTGGATGCTCGGCAGTATCGGTAGTAAAAGTTTGATTGTTTCTTAATGAGGAGGATATGAATCTAATGGCACAAATGAATTTAAAAGAAGCGATTCGTGATGCGATGCGCGTGGAATTAGAGCGTGATCCTAGCGTCCTAATTTTCGGCGAGGACGTCGGTAATGTCGGTGGCGTATTCCGCGCCACAGAAGGCTTGCAAAAAGATTTCGGCGAAGAGCGCGTGTTCGACACGCCGTTGGCAGAATCCGCAATAGGTGGTATGGCGGTAGGTTTGGGCGTTCAAGGATTTCGACCGATTGCAGAAATCCAGTTCGTAGGTTTTATTTTTGAAGCTTTGGATCAGATCGTTGTGCAAGCAGCCCGTATGCGTTATCGCTCTGGCGGCCGCTACAACGCTCCAATCGTATTCCGTACCCCGTTCGGCGGCGGTGTTAAAGCGGCTGAGCTTCACACAGATGCACTGGAAGGTTTGATCGCGCAAACTCCGGGTATTAAATTAGTAATCCCATCTAACCCTTACGATGCGAAGGGCTTGATGATTTCCGCAATCCGCGACAATGACCCGGTATTCTTCATGGAGCACTTGAACCTGTACCACGCTTACCGTGAAGAAGTGCCAGAAGGGGAATACACGGTTGAGCTAGGTAAAGCGAAGGTTGTTCGCGAGGGCTCCGATGTAACGATCGTGTCATATGGCCTCATGGTGCACACTGCTGTTAAAGCGGCGGAAGAATTGGAGAAAAACGGCATTAAAGCAGAGGTCATCGACCTGCGTACGCTTGTGCCTCTGGACATTGATACTGTTATTGAATCGGTTAAGAAAACGAACCGTGCGATTATCGTCCAAGAAGCGCAGAAATCAGCAGGAATCGCTGCTGAGGTCATCGCTCAAATCAACGAGAAAGCTATTCTTCACTTGGAGGCGCCTGTACTTCGTGTAGCTCCGCCGGATACCATATATCCGTTCGCGCAAATTGAAGATCAATGGCTTCCGTCTCCGGCTACGATTATCGCAGGAGTGAACAAAGTACTCGAATTTTAAACTTATTGAACTAGGAGGTCTTCCAGGTGGCTAAATTTGAATATCGATTCCCTGAGCTTGGTGAGGGACTGCATGAAGGCGAAATTATTAAAATGCATATCAAAGTCGGCGATAAGGTAACCGACGACGATATTATTATGGAAGTACAGAACGACAAGGCGGTCGTTGAAGTGCCTTGTCCGGTAAACGGTACAGTACAAGAAGTGTTCGGTACGGACGGCGCCGTATTCCGCGTAGGGCAAGTCGTTGCGGTCATCGATGCTGAAGGCGACATTCCAGAGCAGGCAGCTCCTCCAGAAGAGCAAAGCGCACAAGAAGCAGATGCTGCGCAAGGCGGAGCAGATACGAAAGACTCTCCGGCTACCGAGAATCCAGCTGCAGGCAAGGATAGCGCTGCTGCTCCAGCAGCACCTAACCGCGAAGTTTTGGCTACGCCAAGCGTTCGCAAGTTTGCTCGCGAGAAGGGCGTAGATCTTAGCCAGGTTCAAGGCTCCGGCAAGGCCGGCAAAATCACCCGCGAGGACGTAGAGGCATTCCTGAACGGCGGCGGAGCGCCAGCTTCTGCTCAAGAGAGCGCCAAGACCGAGGAAGCAGCACCAGCTGCAGCAGCGGCTTCGACAGCTAGCGTAAGTGCTGAAGAAGAACGCGTACCGTTCAAAGGTATTCGTAAGGCGATTTCCAATGCGATGGTTAAATCTGCATACACAGCTCCTCACGTTACAATCATGGACGAAGTTGACGTGACTGACCTTGTTGCGTTCCGTACGCGCATGAAGCCAATCGCTGAGAAGAAAGGCACGAAAGTGACTTACCTTCCGTTCATCGTCAAAGCGCTTGTTGCAGCTGCTCGTCAATTCCCTGCGCTTAACGCTTCGATCGATGAAGAGAACAACGAGATTGTATACAAGAAACATTATGATATCGGTATCGCAACCGATACGGACAATGGTCTGATCGTTCCAGTCATCAAGGATGCTGACCGTAAGAGCATCTGGATGATCGCTGATGCGATTCGTGATTTGGCTACTCGCGGACGTGAAGGCAAGTTGGCTGCTAACGAGATGAGAGGCAGCACGATTTCTATTACGAACATCGGCTCTGCTGGCGGTATGTTCTTTACACCAATCATTAACTACCCAGAAGTAGCTATCCTTGGAACTGGCCGTATTAGCGAGAAGCCGGTTGTGAAGAACGGTGAAATCGTCGTAGCTCCGGTTATGGCTCTGTCCCTCAGCTTTGACCATCGTCTGATCGATGGCGCAACTGCTCAGTACTTCATGAACTATATCAAAGAGCTGCTCTCCAACCCTGAGCTGCTCGTAATGGAGGTATAACAACATGGTCGTAGGAGACGCTTCTCTTGATATTGATACACTGGTAGTCGGTGCAGGTCCCGGCGGTTATGTGGCAGCCATTCGCGCTGCCCAATTGGGACAAAAGGTATTGATTGTCGATAAATCAGAGCTTGGCGGTGTGTGCTTGAACCGTGGATGTATTCCGTCTAAAGCATTGATTTCCGCTGCTCACCAATATGAGTCCGCCAAAAATGCGGATGCGTTCGGTATTTCTGTGGAAAATGTGAAGGTAGATTTCACTAAAACTCAGGAATTCAAGAACAGTGTCGTTAAAAAAATGACCCAAGGCGTTGGCGGCTTGCTGAAAGGCAACAAGGTCGAGGTATTCAACGGCGAAGTGATGTTCATCAATGAGAACGAAGCTCGCGTATTTAACGATTATGAAGCGCCTCGCTACCGCTTTAAGCATTGCATTCTGGCAACGGGTTCCCGTCCGATTGAGCTTAAGCCATTCCCGTTCGGAGGACGAATTCTGTCTTCAACGGAAGCATTGGAGCTGCCAGAAATTCCAGGCAGCCTCGTCGTAATCGGCGGTGGATACATCGGTGCAGAGCTTGGTCAAATGCTGTCCAAGTTCGGTACCAAAGTTACGATCATTGAAGGTATGGATACAGTACTTCCTGGCTTCGACAAAGACATGACTCGTCTTGTGGCAAAAAGCATGGAGAAAACGGGCATTGAGATCGTAACGAACGCAAAAGCGGAAAGTGCGGTGCAAACCGATAAGGACGTTACGGTTAAATATTCCGTAAACGGTGAAAACAAGGAAATTACGGCAGACTATCTGCTGGTTACTGTAGGACGCCGTCCTAACACGGACGGTGAACTAGGCCTTGACCTTGCCGGCGTTGAACTGGACGATCGCGGACTTGTTAAAGTTGACCATCAAGGCCGTTCATCCAATCCGAAAGTTTTCGCAATTGGCGATATCGTTCCTGGTCTGGCGCTCGCTCACAAAGCTTCCTACGAGGGCAAAGTGGCGGCTGAAGCAATTGCAGGACTGCCATCCGTTGTGGACTATAAAGCTATCCCTTCAGTAGTCTTTACAGATCCTGAGTGCTCCAGCGTCGGTTTGACCGAGAAGGATGCGAAGGAGAAGGGCATCAAAGTAAAATCCGGCAAATTCCCGTTTGCTGCCAACGGACGCGCGACTTCCTTGAATCAGCCTGACGGTTTCATGAAGCTTGTTGCCAATGCGGAGAACGATCTGGTCATCGGCGCGCAAATCGTCGGTATCGAAGCATCCAACCTCATTACTGAAATCGCCCTTGCGATTGAAATGGGTGCAACGCTTGAAGATATCTCCTTGACGATCCACGCTCACCCAACGCTGGGTGAAATTGCGATGGAAGCGGCAGAGGTTGTCGAAGGCAAGCCGATCCACATTATTTCTCGTTAATTGTTACGTGTCATTCCGTAACTCCTAAGAGTTACACAAACTCCTAAGCATATTGATGAGCTGCTTCTGCAGGTTTATATAAAACCTGCTGGCAGCTCTTTTTTTGCGCAGACTGAGAAATTATTAACAAAATAGGCGTTTAATAGGCGTTTAACTGGTAAAATGAGTTGGTGATGGTTATTAGAAATAATCAGGAGGGCTATAATGCCGATCATTTATAGAAAAGCTATTACGTTAACTTCGTATATCTTGGTTAACCTGCTAACTTTTATTATGACTAGGAGCACTGATTATTTTGGCATGAGCGCTGGATTAACTACCTTAACCCTAGCTGTGATAACGAAGTTATTTCCGGATTTTAACGGTTTTAAGTTCAAGGATAATTTTTCGTTTCTATTTATGATTGTCGCAGGTTTCTGCTCCCTATTAATAATGCTGATATAATTGCTAAATTTCCACTAAAAGAATTACAATAAATATACCAAGAGTCGTTATTATAATGGTAAGATGTAACTATAGTTTACAAAGCTTGTATGAATCTATGAAATCGCTTGCGTAGAAGGGGAGGACGGTTGGATGCAGAATAGGAACAAGATCAGATCCCTAGCTATCACAGCTTTAGTGATCTTGGGCATAACGATAACTCCCCCGGTTGAAGCCAATCATCCGCTGATCGTATCATTGAATGGACAGCAACTAAAGTCCCGGTTTGAAGTGAACAACGGCCAAGTCTATGCACCACTTCTTCCTCTAGCCGCAGAACTGGGCTATAAAGTGAATTGGAATAGGCAAAGCGCTCAGATAGATATCGTCACTGATTCTGCAAGTCGTGTGCGAGAACAGTCAGTTGCAAAGATCACGAGCAAGCAGGTAGCGGATTGGATCGTCGAGCAGGGCGCAGAAGACCGTTATTATGTGGAGGGTCTGTCCTTTGAGCTGCTGGATCTGGACGGCGACGGGGAAGTGGAAATTGTAGCGGCAATTGACGGGGGCGTGCACCTGGGGAATTATTTTATATTTAAAAAAGCTTCCGATGGAGAATACCAAATGGTTTTCGAAAGCCGCTGGAAGGTGGATTCCTTAAAGCTGGGCGAACCGATCCAGGTAGGAGACAAGCTGTTATACGAAACGCTTGAGCGTACCGGTGGGACCGGGCTTGATGTTGAAATTGCCCACCTTTGGTATATCGAGCAGGGACAGGTAGTCGAAGCGTGGAAAGGGGCTGTAAAGGAAATGAATGCGATGATCCCAGACTCTTATTCAATGACTGTAGCTGGATACCGCATTCAAGATGACCAGTTGTACTACTGGAGAACTTTAAGCCTGCTAGAGGATGACGCTGAGACATTACAGGGAACGCCTGATACTAGACTGACTATGTTTACATTTGATGGAGCTTCTTTTATACAAAAATAAGATCAGAAAATCAGGAAGAAGGGTGCAATAGAATGCACTCTTTTTTTGAGAATATAGAAATTATAATTTACAGCTTGGTTGAACAAACTTGAGCTATCTTTCCGAGCTGAATATCGAGCCGCATCAGCTCGATGTCATTCGCAACGAAATGAACCTGTCCTATGGTTCTACATATGGAATTTATCGAGAAGAGGAAGAAATCGCTTCTCTTACTCATAAAATGATACAGCGGCGAGTTGAACTGCAATTCTTTGCGGATCAAGCTTCGTATCATATCGCGAAGCAGGCCGATGAGCTGACCGTGCCCGCTTATTCTATGCCGGTTACAGGAATCAGCCAATAGCGCGCCATGTGCCGGATCGCCCGCATTCACCAAGCATCCATAGTGTCGATTGATGGAGTTTCCCAAGGAGCCCTTCTTGAAACAGTTAATTCGATAAGAAAGAGTGGTGATTGAGCTGAAGCGCTCCCTTCATATTGGCATGATCGGTCTAGATACTTCGCATGTCAGTATTTTTGCTAAGCTGCTGCATCGCGGTCGAACGGAACCAGCATCGAGGCTGTCCGGCGCGACGATCGGGTGCGCCTATCCTGGAGGTTCCCCGCGAATGGAATTAAGTTACAGCCGAGTAGACCGATATCGTAATGAGCTTGTTCAGCAGTTCGGCGTTCAAATGCTCGATAGCATTGAGGCGGTAGCAGAGGCATCGGATGCGATAATGATCGAATCTGTCGATGGCACTACGCACTTGGAGCAATTCAGAAGAGTAGCTCCCTACGGCAAGCCTATATTTATAGATAAGCCTTTTACGACAAGCCTGGAAGATGCTTATGAAATCTTTTCGCTATCTGAGCGAAATAAAGTACCGGTGATGAGTTCTTCTTCACTGCGCTATGCAGCAGCTTTGACGAATGCGCTGCAGCGAGAAGAACAAGGCGAAATCATCGGGGCGGATGTACGCGGGCCGATGCCCTTTGTGCAAGGACAGCCGGGTTATTTCTGGTATGGCGTTCATACGGTGGAAATGTTGTTTGCGATTATGGGTCAAGAGTGTCGGCAGGTTCATACGATCTGCAGCGGCGAGCATGAAATGATTATAGGTTGTTGGTCGGATGGACGTATCGGTACTGTGCGCGGCAGAAGACGGGGCGGCAGCTTTGGGGCAGTCATTCACAGGCAGAGCGGCAGCGACTATGTGGATATTCAAGCTGGAAGCACTTATTACGAGAGTTTGCTGGAGCAGGTCATCGGCTTTTTTCACACGGGCCACTCTCCTGTATCGCTTAAGGAAACCCTTGCGGTCATTGGTTTTGTGGAGGCTGCCAACCGTAGCCGACAGACGGGCAACGCCTGTTTTTTGTAGCTAAAATGCATGCTGATTACAGTCAAGCACCGGAAGGTGCATTTTTTTGTTCTTGTGCTTCAGTGCGGCCTTTTCATAAGTCGCTTCTGGAGCATTTTGTTAAATCTAATTTTAATTCACCGCTATTTGCTATACAATATGATGTACTTGCTTAGGTAGTATGCATTAGAGAAAATAACCCGAGTGATTGAGGGGGGATTATGATGATTCATGGATTATATGAAGCGCATTTGCCCGTGAAAAATTTGGAGGTCTCGATGGATTTCTATAGCAAATTGGGTTTAAAGCTAGCTTGGCGTGATGAGGATACTGCTTTCTATTGGATTGACGAAGGCCGGAGCTGGCTTGGGCTGTGGGAAGGCCGGGAGCATGCAACCCCATATCATCCCTCTTTGCGTCATATCGCCTTTCGCGTATCGTATGAGGATCTGAAGCGGTCATTGGTCTGGCTGGCATCTATTCAGGTAGAGGCTGTCCCATTTGGCGGCAGAACGTCGATCGAGCCCTTTGTTCGTCCCTATCAAGGCAATGCTTCGATTTATTTTGATGATCCGGATGGAAATAGTCTGGAGCTGATGTGTTATGTGGAGGTTCCTGAGGAGTTAAAGCATATTACGAATAAGCTGTCCATAAATGAATGGGAGGATCTCTCGCGTTCATACTCGAAATAGATAACAGCGCACTTGAGGAGAGATGGGCTTTGTACGAGGAGCGATTAAAGCGATTGATCGCGGATTGCGAGCCGTTGATGAGCGATTTACGTACCGTGCGGCGGCTGAAATTGCCCGACTGTTATATAGCGGCAGGGTATATTCGGAACTATGTGTGGGATGTGCTGCATGGATACAGATTTCGTTCGCGGCATGACGATATTGATGTCGTCTACTTCGATAAGGAGTGTTGCACCGAGGGCAGAGATATGGAACTGCAATCGCAATTAATCGAACAGACAGGAAATGAACGATGGTCGGTTAAAAATCAGGCGCGGATGCATTTGAGAAACGGAGCAATGCCATACACATCCACGCTCGATGCTATGAGCCGATGGCCCGAGACTGCAACGGCTATTGGCGTTCGCCTGACGGCTTGCGATGAGCTGGAGCTCTATGCCCCTCATGGACTGGACGATCTATTTAGCATGGTTGTGAGACGGGGCCCTTTTTTTGCTGATCGGCACGATTATTTGGAGCGGGTTCATAGGAAGAACTGGTTAGTAGATTGGCCTTTGTTGACCTGGATCAAAGACTAGGCGGGCTCACGCATTTTGTAATGGGGTATTTCTAATTGAAAGAGCGGAGAGGAAGATCGTGATCATGAGACGGGTTGATGTAGTATATACCTTGCTGGTCAATGAAGAGGGAACGAAGATTTTGATGGTCAAGAATAGCGGCAGGGATACGTGGACGCTTCCAGGGGGCGCGGTGGAGCAAAACGAGACGCTCGAAATGGCGGCAATCCGGGAAACCAAGGAGGAGACCGGGCTGGATGTGGAAATCCAAGGCGTAGCCGCTGTCAATGAAGGGGTGTTTACGGAACTTAAGCAGCATGTCGTATTCATAACTTTTCGTGGCATCATTGCAGGAGGCCGTATGGAAATTGTCAGGCCTGACGAAATTCTCGCGGTGGATTGGATCGATGTGGAGCAAGCTGACGAACTGATGCCTTTTTATAAAGAGAAGCTTAAGGACATCGTGAGAAGGGATGCGGAAGTAGCCTATTATGATGAAGGGGTTATGACCAAGTAAGGCGTAGTGGAAGGGGGTAGGGAGCTATAGGAATGTGATAATTTATGGCGATCCTTACTTTCCGGGCAAATTTAGCTCAAACTTTGCTATAATAACTAAGAATATGACTAAAGACTACAGTTCGGGGTGCGATATATGAGAGCGTATTTAGATTTATTGCAGGATGTGTTGGATCATGGGACGGCAAAGGAAGACCGTACAGGGACGGGGACGCTGTCCGTATTCGGCCGTCAGTTACGATTTGATTTAAGTCAGGGATTCCCGCTTGTCACGACGAAGCGAATTCATTTGAAATCGGTAATTCATGAGCTGCTCTGGTTTCTTAAAGGGGAAACAAATATAGCGTATCTTAAAGAAAATAACGTCCGTATTTGGGATGAATGGGCGGATGAGAACGGTGATCTGGGCCCGGTGTACGGCTCTCAATGGCGATCCTGGGAAGCGCCGGACGGCAGAAAGATCGACCAAATCGCCAACGTCATCGAAGCGATCAAGAACAATCCCGATTCACGGCGCCATCTTGTCAGTGCCTGGAATGTGGCTGAAGTGGATCAAATGCAGCTGCCGCCCTGCCATTTTGTCTTCCAATTTTATGTTGCGGACGGAAAGCTATCCTGCATGCTGACCATGCGTTCGGTAGATACTTTCCTAGGACTTCCGTTCAACATCGCCAGCTACGCCCTTTTGACGCATATGGTGGCTCAGCAGTGCGGATTGGAGGCAGGCGAGTTCATATGGTCTGGAGGCGACGTGCATATTTACAGCAATCATTTGGAGCAGGTGAAAACCCAGCTTGCCCGGGAGCCATATGAGCTGCCAAAGCTGGTCATTAAGCGCAAACCGGATTCCATCTTTGATTATGTTTATGAAGATTTTGAGTTTGTCGGCTATGAGCACCATCCGGCGATTAAAGCAACGGTTGCCGTATAAATTAGCAGTTTAGCAGTTTAGTAGCTTTAGAAGGGAAAGGGAGTACTGTATGGGAATATCGTTAATATGGGCGATGGATCGGAACGGCTTGGTCGGTAAAGGCAACGATTTGCCCTGGAGACTGCCTAACGATATGAATTTTTTTAAGCGGCAGACTAAAGGCAAGACGGTCGTAATGGGTCGGAAAACCTGGGAATCGTTAAAAATCAAGCCTCTTCCTGGGCGCCGCAACATCGTGCTTACGGGTGACCGCTCTTACGAAGCGAAGGGTGCAGAAGTGGTGCACGCTGTGGAAGAGATCCTAAATATGGCGAGGGACGGCGAGCTGATGATTATCGGGGGAGGCAGCGTGTACGGGCAGTTTATTCCCTATGCGGATCGTTTACTGGTTACCCGAATCGAGGAGGAGTTTGAGGGAGATGTTCATTTTCCTTCCTTCGACTGGTCGCAGTTTGCATTGGTTGAAGAGATGGCTGGTCTTCGGGATGAGAAGAATTTATATGATCACCGATTTATGATCTATGAGCGTCGCTAGAATAGTATTAGAGGGGTTCCTACTAAATATGATATAATATAGTGTGCTTTAGAGCTGCGCTGAGCGCAGCTCTTTGTTATGGTAGCGAAACAGAAGTGAACGTGTAATTGTGAAAGAGAGGCGGCTTTATCGATGAAAACGCTCGTAATCGCAGAGAAACCGGACATGGGTCGAACGATCGCTGCCGTCATCGAACCGAGAGCGAAGAACAACCGGTCGTATTTGGAGGGCGAGAATTACATTATTACCTGGGCGATCGGCCATTTGCTTGGCTTAGCAGAGCCGGACGCTTATGATGAGAAGTATAAGCGATGGAATTTCGGTGATTTGCCAATTTTGCCGGAACGATTCAAAATCGTTCCTAACCCGAAAACGAAGGATCAGCTTAAGATGATCGGTGAGCTGGCCAAACGCTGTGATCGCATAGTGAACGCCTGTGACGCCGGAAGGGAAGGCCAGTACATATTTGCCCTTATTCAGCAGCAATTGAAGCTGATGCAGCCCGTGAAACGGCTATGGATTTCCGATTTGACGGCGGAAAGCATTCAAAAAGGCTTTGACACCCTGCATGAAGAAACTGAATTCGAAAATTTGACGCAAGCGGCAAGAGCGCGGAGCGAAGCGGATTGGCTGATCGGAATGAATGCGTCGCGCGCTTTTACGACGAAACACCGGACGCTCCTTTCCGTTGGCCGGGTACAGACGCCGGTGCTAGCGCTCATTTATGACCGGCAGAAGGAGATCGAAAGCTTTGACTCGCTGACTTATTATGATATCAAAGCGGAGCTCGAGCAGCTTGGTCGAAAGTATACAGGAACTTGGCAAGGGGAGCGGATGACGGATGCCGAGAAAGCGGCGGCTATCGCGGATAAAGTGCGGGGGAAAGAAGGCCGAATCCGTGAATATGAGGTCAAGGATACGAAGGAGTATCCGTTCAAGCTGTACGATTTGACGCTGCTGCAGCGTGATGCGAATGCGAAGTACGGGTATTCGGCCAAGAAGACACTGGATTTGGCTCAGGCGCTCTATGAACGACATAAAGTTATTTCTTATCCCCGGACGAACTCGAACTACGTTACCGAACAAAACATCGATGGGATGCATAAAGCGCTGCATATGCTGAAGTCGGGTCCTTATCAGCAGTTAGTAGAGGGCGCAAATCCTCGGCTGGTGCATGTGAATAACAAATCGGTCTGTAATCCGGCGCGAGTTGAGGATCACCATGCGATTCTTCCTACGCTTCGGCGTGCCGGAACGCTTAGTAAAGAAGAGCAGAATGTTTATGATCTCGTCATCAGGCGCTTTCTCTCGCATTTCTACCCACCGGCGGAATATAAACAGCACTCGGTGTTGACCGAGGTCGAAGGGGAAACATTCAAGACGAATGTAAAGGAGCTGTTGTCTTTGGGCTGGAAGGTGTGTCAGCCTGAGGATACCCGTTCTGGCACCCGAGGGAAGAAGAAGGATGAGGAGGAAGAGCAGGAGGAGCTGGTCAGCGAACCGTTTCACATCGAGAAGGATGAACCTGTACAGTGTCTGAATGCGGAGGCAAAGGAGAAGGCGACACAGCCTCCGAAAGCTTATACGGAAGGAACTTTGCTAAAAGCGATGGAGAGTGCGGGCAAGCAACTGGAGAACGAGGAGCTAAGGGACGCAATGAAAGATGCGGGCCTCGGTACGCCGGCAACGCGTGCAGCGACGATCGAGCGCTTGAAAAATGTCGGATACATTACGATGCAGGGTAAGCGCATCACCGTGACCCAGAAAGGAAGAACCGCCATAGAGCTCATTCGCCACGCCGGAGTCGAGCTGCTGACTTCGCCAGAAATGACGGGGCAATGGGAGCGTAGGTTGTATCAAATTTCGAAGGGCGAGGCAGCTAGAGAAAAGTTTATGGACAACGTCAAAAGGTTCACCCTATCGATCATCGATAAGGTGCGCGTCCAGCCCAAGGCCGATGCTTCTTTATTTGAAGTGGCGGAGGAAGAGCGGAAAGGCAGCCGCAGCAAAGGCGCGCGGGGCTCTCGTCAAAGCAAGTCACCCGGACAAACGGGTAGCTCGGCGACCACGGCTGCTCACGCTGCGACTGCGAAAAAGACCTCTTCCTCCCCGGCGCCAGGTTCGATGCAGCCGCTTGCCCCTTGTCCACGTGAAGGCTGCGGCGGGCAATTGATTGAAGGCCGCAAAGGTTATGGCTGCACCCACTATAAACAAGGCTGCGGATTTGTAATATGGAAGGAATACGCAGGAAAAAATATATCGGTCAGCATGTTATGTTCACTGATCAGCAAAGGCCAGACGCAGTTATTGTCTTTCAAACAGCCTGAAGGCGACTTTAAAGCTCGAATCGTGCTGGCTGATCCCTTGAGCGGGAAGCTGGATTTAAGCAAAGTTGAAGAATAACGGACAAGAGGAATGGTTTACCCGACAATACAACAAGGTTGCCTATAAGCATAGGCAACCTTGTTGTATTGTGATGGAAGCAACCCACGGCGTATGACGAGTGCTTCTACAGCATGTTTCTCCGGGCAGCCATGGCAAGGCTCTCGGCGATTATGCCGGGTACTTGCTCCAAGGAGGAGATGGTGTACATGGATGTATCCGTATTTTCTTTAATATCTATAAGATTGTACGACCATTCATTCGGATGCTTAATATAAATAGAGTTAATTCCCGCGGTAAGCGCAGGGGCGATGTCCGTGCGTAGGCTATTGCCGATCATCCAAGTGCGTCTTCGATTAAATTGACGCAGTTCTAAAATTTCCTCCAGCGCTTCGGCATTTTTATGCGCACGGATATAAATCCGATCATCGAAATAAGTAGACAGCTTCATGCGATCGATTTTGCGCTGCTGAATGAAGTCGTCGCCACCCGTATATAGATTGAGCTCATGCCCTTGCCCGCTTAATACATTGAGCGTCTCCAGCATGCCGGGATAGGGCTCAACCTCCTGTTCATAAACGCTCATACCGAGATGGGCTAGATGCTCTTCTTCCGCCAAATGTGTATCTCTGCCGGTTACAGAGCTGAAATAGCGGTAAGTATCAATGAGTGATTGCGCAAAATGATTGCTTACGAAGCCTACTTTCTTCACGCCGGCAACATCGATTTCCGTTTGCTTAGCGATGATTTCTTTCGTTGTAAGGCGCTCTGCGTCAAACCATTCTAGCAGTTGACGCGCAAAACGATCCAATATTTCCTCGAAATATTTATTACAGTGAATCAGTGTGTCATCCAAATCAAAAATAATTTGCTGTCGTAGGCTCAATACAGTCACTCCTTAGTTGCAGCGAGACAATAATACTATAACCGGATATAAGACTCCAAGAACATCTGAAGCTCAGCTGCTCCATCCGGGCGAATGGTGAATTTCTCTGTTTTGGCGTCGACAAGGTGAACGCGGAGCAGGCCGGCTACACGCAGCCGCATAAGATGATGCATGAGCTTATCTTCGGATTCATTCAGATTATTTATCATTTCCTGCAATGATTTCGGTTCATTCGCAACATAGCGAAGCAAGCGCAGGCGCTCAGGATTGGCGAGGGCGCGTGTCAAGCGTAAAAGGCAGGTAGGTGGTTCGTCCTCGTCGAGCTCTGGTATATCAATCGGATATTGGATAAGCAAAGCGCCGCTGTAAAAGCAGTAGGTATTAATCGGTCTAAAATGGACAGAAGGAACAAGTACGACCTGTTCGATCGGCAGCCCAGGCTCCAGGACGATGCCGCCGGATGCATACTCGACAAGTGCTTCGGGATCCATTTTATGCAATAAGGTAGCTTTCTCGGCAGCATCTTCTTCGAGTAGAGGACTGTACTGCGGAGCGACGTCCATGAAGTACAGAGCATTCCATTTACGAAGTAAAGGGATATAGCTGCTGCGTATTCGTTCGACTTCCTCAGTTGTCATATCAGGAATATAGGATTTACTACTATGGTAAAGGATATCATTTGCAGTTTTCTCGAGATCATCCAGGAAGGCTGCAACATTGCGGCTGGGACGATCTATGGCCCATGCATAGAGAACATCGTAATCGCTGAAAGGAAACTTTGCGGCGGCGGTGAAAGCTTGCTGTGCATCCAGGTTTAAGCGAGAGCTGATGTCTTCAAGCCATTCCATTCCTACATCTAAATTGTTTACCCATTTACGGGTCGTAAATACAAGGAAGCTGCTTATGAGCTCATATATTGGAGAAACGTCAACTTTGACATTGTATGCCATGACAAGAAACCTCCCAGACTTCTTTACATCATAACCATTATGGCTTGTTTGCTATGAAATTGTCTACTATAATGTTTATTATTGCAGGCAGTCGGTTGCTGGCTTATTTGAATTATATCCTACAAGTGATTGCAGAAAGTCGTCATCTGTTGACGATTTTCTTTCTTTTTAGTGAAGGAGCAGACATTACATCTATGGAAATACAACAAAAACGTTTGATTTCACCTGTATTTATTCTAATTATGGTAGTTATCGTCGCTGGATTGAGCCAGGGACTGCTGCTGCCCGTTTTATCGATTTTTATGGAAGAAAGGGGAATCTCCTCCTCGGTAAATGGATTGCATGCCGCAGCGCTCTATGTCGGTTCCTTCGGCATGTCACTGGTTGCGGTGAAAGTGCTCGAACGCATCGGTTTTAAGAAATTGATTCTCTGGGGAATGGTGCTGGTTACAGTCGCACTGCCGATATTTCCGTTGATCTCCAACCTAGAGGTTTGGTTTGTCCTCCGACTACTCGTCGGGATCGGGGATAACGCGCTGCACTTTGCCTCCCAGCTCTGGATGCTGCTCATCACGCCCCCGCACCAGCGAGGCAAAAATATTTCGATCTACGGCATGTCATATGGAATCGGCTTCAGTATTGGACCTTTAGCCATAAAATTGCTTCCTTACGGACGACTCGTCCCTTTTTTGCTGCTCGCTATACTTTTTGCGTTGGTTGCGCTGCTCGTATATTTGAAAATGCCGGATACGGTACCTGACAAAATGAACGAAGGACAGGAGCAAGCGACTGGCCAGCGAAAAGTTGCCCGAATATATCGATTGGCATGGTTTGCATTGATCCCGTCGCTGCTGTACGGCTATATGGAAGCAGCTATGAATAGCAACTTCCCGATTTATGGGCTGCGCACTGGACTGACTGCAGGGCAAATATCGACATTATTGCCGTTCTTCGGTATCGGCGGACTTATTCTCCAACTGCCGCTTGGTTATTTAAGCGATCGCTATGGACGAAAAATCATTCTCATGATCGCTGGTAGCTTGGGAGGCCTGCTGTTTCTCTTCGTACCTTTAATAGGTAATCATTATTTCGGATTAATGCTGATATTCATGGTTACCGGCGGATTGGTCGGTTCTTTCTTCTCGCTGGGTCTGGCTTACGCCGCAGATATTCTTCCGCGCCACTTGCTTCCGACGGCAAACGTGATCGCTTCTATTCATTTTAATCTTGGCAGTATTGTTGGCCCGAATTTCGGCGGGATAGCCATGCATTTCGGTTCGGCGGGGTTATTGTTCGTGTTATTAGGATTGTTTTATTTGTTATTCACGATAGCAGGTTTTGCTTTCCGGCCGGAAAGTGGGAATAAATCAGCAAATATGAAGATGGTGTAATGGATTTTCAGAGCTATTTCCAATAAACTAAAGGAAGAGAAGCATTGACCAAAGGAGAATTGACATGATTAAGGTGAATAACCTCAAGAAATCAGTAGAAGGCAACACCAAAGAAGTACTGCACGGGATTAGCGCCGAGTTCGAAGCCGGCGAAATGATCGGAGTTGTCGGGCCTAGCGGCAGCGGTAAAAGCATACTGCTCCAATGTCTCGCTCTTCGCGAGAGCTGGAATGATGGGGATTATGCCTGGGATGATAAAACCATTATTCGCGGTGGCGGTAAAGGAGCGAGAAAATACCGTTCAAAATGCGCATACTTGGAACAGAACCCTACATTGTATCCTGAGAAAACAGCCTTGAAAAACGTGCTGATTGGACAAGCAGGCCAAACCTCGCTGCTTCGGAGGCTGACAGGCATGGTTCGTTCGGATGATTATATGGGAGCGATGGACGAGCTTGAGAAATTCGGCCTGCTGGATAAAGCGCATCTGAAGGCCGGCAACCTGAGCGGAGGGGAGCGCCAGCGCGTCGCTATATGCCGAGCGCTCGTGCACGGTGCGGGCTTTATCGCTGCGGATGAACCGGTCATTGGTCTTGATCCTCATTCTGCGGACAAGGTGATGGCTACGCTCAAAAATTTATGCACCGAGCAGGGAACGACAGTGGTCGCTGCTCTTCCTATAGAGCTGGCCGAGCGGTTCTGCACTCGAATTTGGGGCATATACGATGGGGAGCTCAAGCTTGACATCAAGGGCAGACGTCTTACCGGAGAAGAGAAGCGGCAAATCGATTTAGCATGAAAAGAGTGATACGATGAATGTGAATAGATGGCTTCCCTTATTGGGAAGCGCATTGCTGCTGCTTGTACTAAGCGGATGCAACTTTATGATGGATCCAAAATTGTTAATGAAGGCTCCCGAGCTAAGCTCAGAGAAGGAGACGCTTAGAAGCGTCATTAATGCCGAACTGAAAGGGGCGGAGATTCGGCCTCGTGACGCAGCCGATATTAGCTCGATTCGGGTCGTCGATCTGAATAAGGACGGCGTAATGGAAGCGGTAGTGTTCTACGAAACTCCGCTGGAAAAGGTCAAGGTTCATGGCATGATTTTGGAAAACAGGGACGATACATGGGTGCCGAAGGTTAGATTCGATGGAGAGGGCCAGGTGCTCGAATCGTTTGAGCTCAAGGATGTCACCGGCAATGGCGAGATTAATATCGTTGCAGGGTTCTCTAGCGGGGAGAAGCAGACTCAGAAAGGGCTTATCGTATATTCGTACACAGGTACGTCGGTCGAAAGAATTCTTGAGCTGCCTTACAATTACTTCATAATAGATGACCTAAATAATGATGATAAGCTGGATATCACGGTCGTGTCGCTGAAGAAAGATCAGTACTCGACGATAACGACATATCAATTTGACCAATCGTTTCAGGAGCTGGATAAACTGCAGTTGGATAATGCGGTTAGTGGCTATTATAACGTGGTTCATGGCAACATTACGGCAGATAAGCGAGGCATTATTCTCGACGCCATTTCGGGAGAGCTCTCCGGTTATTCGATCATCGTCGTGATGGAGGACGGGAAACTTGTGGATCTCATCCCGGATCAGAGCTCAACGCTCAAAGATTACCAAATTATGAGCGGGGATGTTAATGATGACGGTATTCTGGAGATCGGCATGCTTGAAACCCCGAGAGGCTGGGAATATATTGCTTTTGATGATATCCCATGGCTGTTCTCTTACTATCAATGGGATCCGGAGAAGGGATTAACGTTCGTCATGCAGCAATACATGGACTTGGCTGGACGATTCTATTTCAACCTGCCGAAGGAATGGTGGGGCAAAGTTACGATTGATATTAAATCCATCAAGGATGAGCATATCAAGTTCGTTGATATTGATACAAATGCCACACTTGCGGAAATTCGATTCTTCTCTTTGGCAGAGTGGGAGCTGGTTCAGGAAGATTGGGCGTTATTCGCACGCGACAATGATAAAGTCATCGGATTCCTCAGTCATACTGATTTGAAAGTGAATAAAGGCGAGAAAGAAATTAAGCGTTGATCGTTTCATGTTAACAAAAGGGAGGAAGGCAAAGTTGAGTAAAGTGTTAATCTTGGAAGATGAAGAATCCATTCGCAGTTTTATCGTAATCAATTTGAAGCGCAATGGCTTTGAAGTCATCGAAGCGGCTGATGGCAATGAAGCTTTGGAGCGTTATAACAGCATTCCGGATATCGATATCGCTTTACTGGATGTCATGGTTCCGGGAATCGACGGATTCGAGGTATGCCGCAAAATCAGGGAAACCAATGAACGGATCGGCATTATATTCCTGACCGCAAAGGTACAGGAGCAGGATAAGGTGTATGCTCTCTCTGTCGGAGCCGATGACCATATCAGCAAGCCTTTCAGCCCTACAGAGCTCATTGCACGCATTCAATCCCTACTTAGACGGGTTAATGTATACCGTGAGAATAGCGCAAAAGTAAGCTTTACTTCCGGGCCGTTCACACTCGATCTAATCAGCAAGCAATTCAAGAAAAACGGTCAGCTGATTGAGCTTACGCCAACCGAGTTTTCATTGATTCAGTATTTTTTGGAGAAGGAGAACACGCCGCTGAGCCGTGACCTGCTGCTGGATCACGTTTGGGGCAAGGAATATATGGGCGATCCCAAAATTGTTGACGTAAATATTCGCAGGCTCCGTCAAAAAATTGAGAACAACCCTTCCGAACCGACCTTCCTGCAAACTGTATGGGGTCATGGTTATAAGTGGAAGGGCGAGGGGCAATGATCAAAAAAGGAATTGGACGCCAAATCGTCCTGCATTATTTCATCGTAGTATTCGTAACCTTGTTCATGGTTGAGGTCATATTTGCATTTGCCTTAAGAACGTATTACTACCAAACGATAGAGAACCATATGTCCAATCATGCTACCCGGACTTCGGATTATTACCAGAAATTCGTAAAGCTGTACGCTGAGAGGGATCCGGATTATTTCACAGAGATGCTTCGCACGTTTGAACTGGATAATACGGAGCTGATGATCTTGAATCGCAAGGGCGAGGTCATGGCGAGCAGCACTCAGTTTCAGGCGGAAAAGGCGATTCAAACGAGTGATGTCCCGCAGGCTGTCGCTGGTGTAGTCGGCACATGGGTAGGAAGACAGTCTACTGGAGAGTGGGTCATGTCTGTCTCGACCCCGCTGCAAGTCCGGGGAGAGAACCGTTATATCGTCAGGTACGTCACTTCGCTGGAGGACGTAAATGCCAAGCTGATGAATTTGACGCTGCTCTCCGTCGGCGTTGGCTCAGCCGTGCTTGCTTTGGTTACCTTATTTAGCATCGGACTGGCCAATTCGATTGTGAAGCCGATCAATAATATTCGAGCCGTATCTGCCCAAATGGCTAAGGGGAAATTCGATGCAAGGATCAAAGGGAATTATAAATTTGAGCTGGGTGAGCTGGCCTCAACCTTGAATTATATGGCGGAGGAAATCGTCCGCAGCAACCAGATCAAGGATGATTTTATTTCTTCAATCTCCCACGAGCTTCGCACACCGCTTACGGGCATCAAAGGCTGGAGTGAAACTTTGACATCCGGCGGCTTTGATCCGGAAGAGACGAAGATCGGGATGCAGATCATCTCAAAAGAGACGGAACGGCTGATCGGTCTCGTCGAGGAGATGCTCGACTTCTCGAAGCTTCAGCAAAATGAAATGAAGCTGGTCATCGGAAGGGTTAATTTGAAGGAGCTTTTACAGGAAATCATGCTTAACGTTTGGGCTAAGGCGGAGCAGAAGCAAATTCAACTGAAGCTCGATGACCGCACGGAACGTCCTGTCATTATTATTGGCGATGGAAATCGCCTTAAGCAGGTATTTTTAAATTTGGTGGATAACGCCATTAAATTCTCCAATGAGAACAGTTGGATTCATCTCGTCATATCCTTGAAGGACAGCGGTACAGCACTTGTACAAGTGGTGGACAGCGGTATCGGGATTAGTGAAGAGCATATCGGCAAGGTGAGAGACCGCTTCTTCCAGGTCAATCATAACCGAGGCGGTACGGGATTAGGACTGGCAATCAGCCAGCAGTTGGTTGAGCTGCATAAGGGTGAGATGCATATTCATAGCGAGCTTGGTGCCGGAACAACGGTATTGGTAACATTGCCTATGTTGGAGATGGCCGGGGAAGCGGATTCCGATGCGCCTTCTTTAGAAGGCGAGGCAAGTTCGGTGCTGGCGGAAGTGAATGAACAGAATGGATATGATGGGATGACCGAGGATGAATAATCAAGTATGGGATGAAATCAATACACAGTACGGTACATTTGCAATCGCTCTTGCTAATGCATCGGATAAAGCGATTGTGCGTGAAATGTTGATCGAAGCGGCGGTATGGATGGCAGGACTCGGAGTACAGCAGTGGAATCCGGAGCAATTTACCACGGACGAAATCGATCAGTATTTTGCAGAGCGGGAAATTTATCTGCTGATCCGGGAAAATAAGCCTGTAGGCATGTTTACGCTGCAAAGCAGCGACCCTGAATACTGGGGAGCTCTTAACGAAGAGGGCTTCAGTTATCTCCATCGGTTAACTGTCCGTTCTGCCTGGCGGGGCAAGCAGCTTGGCGGGGCTATGATCGAATGGGCTGCCAAACGCACGAAACAGCTGAATAGGAAGGCGCTGCGCCTGGATTGCTGGGACGGAAATATTAAGCTGAATCGTATGTATGAAAGCATGGGGTTTGCCCTTAAGGGCTCGGGAAAGAAGCAGGGAAGAGGTTATAACTTATATGAAATGAACATAAATACGCAGTAATTTTTAAAGAGCGGATCATGAGGATCCGCTCTTTGTTATATACATAATAATATAGAACTTGGACAAGGCTCCTAGGAAGACAATCCTTCGGCGCGCAGTCGTGCTGTATTGTCGTATACTTCCTTGAGTAAGCGGGAAGGCTGGGTACGGACGGCAGGTTTTGCCAGCACGGTCTCGTTAGGGCCGATCACAAGGATTTCGTTGGCTGTCCCTTTAATAATTGCACCGTCTTTGATGATCGCTCCTTCGCCGATGATCGCCCGCTCAATAAGGGCGTTCCTGCCAATTTCTACGTTCGGCATAACTATGCTTTCTTTGATTTTGGTGTAACGGCCAATGACAGTGCCGCCGAAAATGACGGAGCGCTCGGTGCAGCCTTCGACCGTGCAGCAATCATGCACCATTGATGATTTGACCTCGGCATACCGTGTCTTGACGGAGTTTAGCTTCGTCCGTATTTCACGGGTGTACATAGGCCATTTATCGTTCAGCAATGCCCAATTACCGTCTCCGCTCAGAAGATCCATATGAGCGTCCCATAAGCTTTGTACGGTACCGACGTCGCGCCAATAACCTTTAAATTCATAAGCATGCAGCGCCATGGAACCTGCAAGCATCTTGGGAATGATGTCTTTGCCAAAATCATGACTGGAATGGGGGTCGTTCGCATCTTCAATTAAATGCTGCTTCAAGAAATCCCATTTAAACAGGTAGATCCCCATTGAAGCTAGGTTGCTTGCTGGCCGCTCCGGTTTCTCAGCGAATTCCGTAATTCGATACTGTTTGTCGATCGACATGACACCGAAACGATGGGCTTCCTCCCAAGGAACTGGCATCACCGATATGGTTGCGGATGCTCCCTGGCTCATATGGGATTTTAACATCTCGCGATAATCCATATGGTAAATATGGTCACCGGACAAAATAAGGACATTGTCTGGAGAATAACGATCTACGTACTCCATGTTTTTAAAGATGGCATCGGCAGTACCCACATATTCTTCATTTCCTGTGCTGCTTGCACCATAAGAAGGAAGCAAAGCAATACCGCCGTTCTCCGTTCTGGGCAAACCCCAAGCTTCACCGTCTCCAATATGCTGATGGAGCGAATCTGCTTCATATTGTGTCAGAACACCGATCGTATCGATTCCTGAATTTACACAATTGCTGAGAGGAAAATCGATAATACGGTATTTGCTACCAAACGGCACTGCCGGCTTAGCCTGTTTGGACGTGAGGGGAGATAATCTTCGGCCTTCCCCTCCGGCCAACAGCATGGCAATGCAATCCTTTTTGTTCATGTCGTTTTCCCTCCCTGTGGATTTTCAATGTAGTACTTACATAAACGAGATATGCAGACGTTGAAACGATAAGAAGAAATAATTGATGAAAAGTTTACATTTTATTTTTCAAAGCTAACAATCGGTATTCAATGTTGAAATAAATGGGTAATTTAGTTGGTGGAACTTTATAAAAAGCAGGTGATCCGTTGTTATTTCCAGAGCAATCGTCCAAACAGGTCATTTCTGAAAACGATATTTACTTATTTCATGAAGGTACGCTGTATCGCAGCTACTATGCATTCGGCGCCCATCTGACGGTTGAGGATGGCCGAACAGGCGTCAGGTTTACCGTATGGGCACCACATGCGCTTCGTGTTGGTGTAGCGTCTGATTGGAATCAATGGAGTGGGCAGAACGATTTATTATATAAGATACCCGATTCGGGAATTTGGACTCGCTTTTTCCCGGGTGTTGAGGAAGGAACTTTTTACAAGTACGAAATTACGGGCTCGAATGGAGACACCTTTCTTAAGGCAGACCCGTTTGCTTTCCATGCTGAGGTGCGGCCCGCAACAGCTTCTGTCGTCAAGTCGCTGTCTGGCTACCGATGGAATGACGGAAATTGGAGGAGAAAGAACAGAGTGCCATTCCGCAGGCCCTTGAACATTTATGAAGTTCATTTCGGAACTTGGAAGCAGAAGAAGGATGGCCGTTTTTTCTCCTATCGGGAAATGGCTGATGAGCTGATCCCTTATGTCGTGAATATGGGGTATACCCATATCGAAATTATGCCGCTGGCCGAGCATCCTTATGATTTGTCCTGGGGTTATCAGGCTACCGGTTATTATGCGCCGACGAGCAGGTACGGCGAGCCTGCGGATCTCATGTACTTTGTCGACCGCTGTCATCAGGCAGGCATTGGCGTCCTGCTTGACTGGGTACCTGGTCATTTTACGAAGGACGCGCATGGCCTGCGTATGTTCGATGGAACGCCGTTGTTTGAGTACGCCGATCCTCTACTGGCAGAGAAGCCGGGCTGGGGGACGCTAAGTTTTGATTTTTCCAAGCCGGAAGTTCGTTCTTTTCTGATTTCCAATGCCTTGTATTGGATGGATTTTTATCACTTTGATGGTCTTCGCGTGGATGCGGTCACAAGCATGATTCGTTTGGATTTTGAGAAGAAAGACGGCGAATACCCGCTCAATGATCGGGGAGGCATCGAAAACTTAGATGCTATCCGATTCCTGCAGCAGCTCAACCAAACCGTATTCGAATACTATCCACATGCTTTAATGATGGCCGAGGAATCCAGCGCATGGCCGCTCGTAACGGCTCCCGTCACGGAGGGCGGTTTAGGCTTCAACTATAAATGGAATATGGGCTGGATGAACGATACGCTGGAATATATCGGGAAGCCGTTCTGGGAGCGGCCGAATCATCACAACTTACTAACCTTTCCTATATGCTACGCTTATTCAGAAAATTTCATCCTGCCTTTTTCCCATGATGAAGTGGTACACGGCAAGAAATCACTGCTCGACAAAAATCCGGGCAATTATGAAGAGAAATTCGCAGGGCTGCGTCTGCTGCTTGGTTATCAACTTACATCTCCAGGGAAGAAGCTGCAATTCATGGGCGGAGAGTTCGGTCAATTCATTGAATGGAAGGATCAAGACCAACTGGACTGGTTCCTCCTGGAATATGATTCCCATAGACGCATGCTGGAATATACGGCAGCATTGAATAAATTGTATTTGCAGGAGCGGGCATTATGGGAATTGGATCATAGTTTTGAAGGCTACCAGTGGATCAACCCTCATGATGCAAATCAAAGCGTCATTTGTTATTTGCGAAAGGGCAAGAAATCCGGGGATACAATTCTCGTCATCATTAATTTTCAGTCTGCAGCACGGTCGGATTACCGTGTAGGCGTACCAAAGTCTGGAGAATATAAGCTTATATTCAACAGTGATGACATAGCTTTTGGCGGCACAGGGTCGATACAGCAACGAAACTTGGCTTCCGTGAAAATACCTTGGCATGAGCAGCCCCACAGTTTGGTCATGGATATGACTCCACTCAGCACGACGATTTGGAAGAAGACGGTGAAGCGACAAGCTGCTACGACGAAGAGGAGGACGAAGAAATGAAAATACTGTTCGCTGCGGCGGAAGTAGCGCCGTTCATCAAAACAGGCGGTTTGGCCGATGTCATAGGAGCACTGCCTAAAGCGCTGCATCAGGCGGGGCATGATGTTCGCGTCGTGCTGCCGAAGTACCGGGATATATCCGCTGAATACAGTGACCTCCTTGAACACTGGGGTGCGGTTGACGTTCCCGTCGGCTGGCGTCGGCAGTATGGGGGCATCGAATATTTGGCGTGGGAGGAAATCCCGGTTTATTTTATCGATAATGAATATTATTTTGGCCGAGAGGGGGTATATGGCTATTGGGACGACGGGGAAAGATTCGCTTTTCTAAACCGGGCCGTATTGGAAATGTTGCCTGCCATTGATTTCGCGCCTGACATTCTGCATTGTCATGATTGGCATACCGCCATGATTCCGCTGCTGCTGAAGGAGCATTTTCGCCATGACCCTTATTACGCTGGCATTCGTACCGTATTCACCATACACAATCTGTTGTATCAAGGATTGTTCCCATATGAAGTGCTTGGTGACCTGCTGAGTTTGCCGCACACTTATTATACGCCGGAGGGCGTCGAATATAACGGTGCTGTAAGTTTTATGAAAGCAGGCTTGGTGTTTTCAGAGCATGTTACAACAGTAAGCCCAACTTATGCTAAAGAGATCAGGACGCCGCACTATGGATACGGAATGGATGGATTGCTACGGTCTCTCGGAGAGCGGTTATCCGGTATTGTCAACGGTGTGGATACGAAATTGTATAATCCTGCAACCGATAAAGCACTCGCGGTCAATTATAAGACAAGCGGATTAAAAAAACAGGAAAACAAGGTCGCCTTGCAAGAGGAATTGGGCTTGCCGACCTCGCCGCGCATTCCTATCGTGGCCATGGTTACGCGTTTAGTCGAACCGAAAGGTCTTGACCTGGTCATACGTATTCTTGACGAATGGCTGCAAAGTGATGAGGTACAGTTCGTTATCCTTGGTACAGGCGACCGTGCTTATGAGGATTGGTTTCGAGAAGCGGCGCAGCGCCACCCTGAGAAACTATCCGTACAAATTACGTTCAGTGATGCACTTTCGAGACGGATATATGCGAGCAGCGACCTATTCCTAATGCCGTCAAAATTCGAGCCCTGCGGCATAAGCCAGCTCTTGGCTCTGCGATACGGGAGTATTCCCGTGGTACGGGAAACGGGAGGGCTGAACGATACCGTGAAATCTTACAACGAGGAGACCGGAGAAGGGAACGGCTTCACATTTACAAACTTCAATGCTCATGATTTGTTATATACGCTGCGTCGGGGCATAGACTACTATCATCAGCCGGAGCACTGGAAGCGGCTGATGCGCAATGCCTTTGCCGGGGACTATAGCTGGGGGGCATCTGCCAGACAATATATTGACATTTACAAGAGGGCAGCAGCGCAAAGCTTCTAACTGGATCAATAATGAATCTATAAGGTATTGGGAATGCAAAAAATAAATGACTCCGATGCACCTAAGACAGGTGTATCCGGGGTCATTATTATTTATAAGAGGGTTATTTAAGTTTGCGGAATAATATGCGATATCCGAAGGGATCAAGGCTGATATTCATAACCCCTTTATCGGGCATAACGCGTTCATCCGTCAAAGCGTCATACCAGTCGTTCGTATCCATGGGATGCGATAGCGTGCGCTTCTTCTCCGTATTGTTCATCCAAATGGTAAAATGAACTTTCTCGTCTATTCGTTCATAAATAATGCATGGGTCATGGCTGTCCGCGTGCAGAAAGCGAAACCGCCCCTCGCGTAAAGCGTTGTGCTTCTTGCGCAGAGCAATCATTAATTTATAGAAATCATACAGCTCGCGGTCTTGTTTATTCGAATCCCAGATCATGCATTTGCGGCAATCCGGATCTCCGTTTCCAGATATTCCGACCTCATCACCGTAAAAAATACATGGTGTGCCAATATACGTAAACAGAAATACGACACAGAGCTTCAGTTTGCGCTTATCGTTGCCAACGCTAGTGAGCAGTCTTGGCGTATCATGGCTGCACAGCATGTTGAATATAACTTCATTGGTTTGCTGCGGATAACGCATAATAAGAGCGCCCATATCATTAGAGAAGCTATACCCGTCCATGCCGCCATTGAAGAAGGCGAGTACTTTCTCAGCGAAGGGGTAATTCATTACGGAATCAAACTGATCACCAAGCAGCCAATTCAAGGAATCGCTCCACACCTCGCCGATGATATACGCTTCAGGGTTTACTCCCTTTACAACATGTCTGAAATCGCGCCAGAAGTGATGATCCACTTCATTCGCGACATCAAGACGCCAACCGTCAAGATTAATTTCTTTGATCCAGTATTCGGCTACGCCAAGCAAATAGTTTTTCACTTCGGGATTTGCGGTGTTGAACTTGGGCATGTTTCCATAGAAACCAAAAGTGTCGTAAGTGGGAATGCCATTTTTGATGGAAGCTGGGAATTCATTGATGTGGAACCAATCGATGTATTTCGAATCTTTCCCATGCTTCAGCACATCCTGAAACGGAGGGAATTGTTCGCTGCAATGATTAAATACGGCATCAAGCACCACCCTTATACCTCTATCATGACAAGCCGTAACAAGCCGTTTTAAGAGGGCGTTGTCCCCAAAATGAGGGTCGACGTTCTTGTAATCGACCGTAGCGTATTTATGGTTGGAAGGGGAGGTGAAGAGCGGCGTAAAATAGATTGCGTTAATCCCGAGATCTGTTAAATCGTCGAGGTGATCGAGAACTCCCTGTAGATCGCCTCCGAAATAATTGTCGATTTTGGGCGTGCCGCCCCACGGCTCGGTATGCTCAGGATCGTTCGACAGGTCTCCATTCGCGAAACGCTCGGGCATGATTTGATAAAATACGGCTTGCTTGGCCCATTCAGGCACTTTAAAAACATCGATTTCGTGAATGTAGGGAAATTCATATAATTCTCCTGGCGGTGTGGGAGGATCATGTCCAATTCCACTATCCTGCATATAGACGGTTTCGTTGCCGGCCATCAGTTTGAAGGCATAGGAGAGCCGTTTATATTTAGGCTTTACAGCGATTTCCCAGTAATCGAACATCGCGTCATGGGCTGCTTTTTCCATCGCAAATTCCTGATAGGTCGTTTGCCAGTCATATTTGTCCCCGGTCATGGCGAATACTCGCTCTACGTCATCTCGTTTGGTGCGCACACGCAGATGAATCGTCGATGGATTATAAGCATAGGCCCACTTATCTCGAGGCACGTGGTACAAAGCTTCCAGTAGCATGTGGCCACCTCCTTTAACATCGTACTACAGCTAATTAATAACCAATAGTTCCTTGTTATGAACCATTATTCCCTGAATAAGGTGCAGACATGAATCATGGCGCATAATGATTTGTTTATGCAATACGATAATGTGATAAAGGGCACATGATGATGGCTAAGTTAAGGGATGCGAGCAGGATCGGAGAGTATGACTGTTAAATAATGCAAGTGGAGTAAGGGGAATAAAGTGAATGATGAAGAAGCTCAATTGACCGGAGGTATAATAACAGAGTGAGGTAGTAAGAAATTTGTCGAAAATTTCTTTTGCATATATATGCATTATGATTTATAATTAGCCCAGTGAAATCATGAGACGATAATTTATTTTCATAACAATCAAGGAGAGAGACAGATGAAAAAATGGGGTATATTATTAATGGCAGTAATGCTGCTAACTACCGTGTTGGCAGCTTGTGGACAGGATAAGGAAGCAAAGAACAGCACGCAGGGCTCGGGAGCGAGTAAGAAATTGATTCTTGGCTTGAGCGCGGACTTTCCGCCTTATGAGTTTCATATCAAAAATGACAAAGGCGAAGACGAAATCGTCGGATTCGACGTAGAAATCGCCAAAGAGATTGCGAAGGATATGGGAGCCGAATTGGAAATCAAGGATATGGTGTTCTCTTCCTTGCTGAATGAGCTTGGTAGCGGTCGGGTAGATATGGTCATATCCGGGCTAAGTCCATCACCGGAGCGTGCTAAAGAAATCGAAATGTCGCAAATTTACTATAATGCGAAGCAGGCCGTCGTCGCTCGCGAAGCGGACAAGGATAAATATGCAACCCTTGAATCGCTGGAAGGCTTAAAAATAGGCGTTCAAAAAAGTTCTATCCAAGAAGACATCGCTAAAGAAATCCCTGGGGCCAAGCTGACATCTCTGGCGAAAATCTCCGACATTATTATGCAGCTGAACTCGGGCCGCGTTGACGTAGCGATTATTGAAGGTCCCGTAGCCGAATCGTTCGTAAAGAATGTTGAGGGAATCGTTATTACGGATGCTGTGCCGGTAACTGAGGATGAAGGCTATGTGGTAGGAATCAAAAAAGGAAACAAAGAGCTGCTTGACCAGGTAAATGCCACTTTGGATCGTCTGATCGAGGATGGCAGCATTGAGAAATTCGTAGAAGAAGCCAGCGAACTGTCAATTAGATAAACTGGGATTGGCTATTTCACGGAAAAGACAAGATAGGCAGAAAATAGCGGAGAATTTTCGCTATTTTTCTGTTTTTTTAGAAACAGTCGACAGCGAACCAGTTTGTCTTTAAGATATAAGGAGTGCATGATTCGAATGCCTCTGCTTCCTTATATCCACGTTTTTTCGATCATTGGAGGAATGATAGGCTTATGGATTTTTTTGTTGATTTTGCAACGATGTTTTGGGAATATCGCAGTTATTTTTTGACTGGACTGCAGTATACTTTGTGGCTGGCGGCTCTTGGCGTATTTTTCGGGTTTATTCTCGGATTATTTGTGGCTTTGATCCGCATGTCGCCATGGGGGATCGTTCGCTTTATCGGACATGCTTGGGTTGAGTTTTTGCGTGGTACGCCAATGCTTGTTCAACTGATGATTATACACTATGGGTTGGCTTACATGTTTGATATTAATTTCGATCCTATCCAATCGGGGGCAATTACGCTGTCGATCAACAGCTCTGCGTATCTAGCCGAAATTTTCAGGGCTGGGATTCAGGGCGTGGATCGGGGACAGAGCGAAGCTGCTCGATCACTCGGGATGACGAAGGGGCAGACGATGCGCTTCATCGTTATTCCGCAGGCAGTCAAAAATGTGCTGCCAGCCATCGGGAATGAATTTGTGGTCATCGTCAAGGAATCATCGATTGTTTCTTTTATCGGGGTAACCGAAATTATGTTCCAGGCGGGTGCCGTGCAAGGCATTACTTATAATGGAATGCTTCCATTCCTGATTGTTGCCGTGATGTATTTTATCGTTACATTTACGCTTTCCCGTATTTTGGGTCGCTTCGAAAGGAGATTGCAGGCTAGTGATAACCGTTAAGGATCTGCATAAGAAATTCGGTCAACTGCATATTTTGAAAGGCATTGATCTGGAAATTAACCGCGGCGAGGTTGTCGTTGTAATTGGGCCGAGCGGGTCGGGGAAGAGTACATTTCTTCGCTGCTTGAACCGGCTGGAGGAGCCGACCAGCGGCGAGATTATTTTTGAGGGCGAGCTTATTACGGAGAAGCGTCACAATATTAATAAAACCCGCGAAAAGATGGGGATGGTGTTCCAGCATTTTAATTTGTTCCCGCATAAGACGGTGCTGGATAATATCCTGATGGCTCCGATTCAAGTAAAGAAGCAGGACAAATCCGCGGCACAGGCCAAAGCGCTTGAGTTGCTGCGTAAAGTGGGTCTGGAAGACAAGAGTGCAGCATATCCGTCCCAATTGTCGGGAGGTCAGAAGCAGCGTATTGCGATAGCCCGGGCTTTAGCGATGGAGCCGCATGTCATGTTGTTTGACGAGCCGACGTCGGCACTGGATCCCGAAATGGTAGGAGAGGTGCTTGAAGTCATGAAGGGGCTAGCCCTGGGGGGAATGACGATGGTCATCGTCACCCACGAAATGGGCTTTGCCCGCGAGGTAGGGGATCGTATTCTGTTCATGGATCAAGGTGTTATCATCGAGCAAGGCACGCCGCAGCAAGTGTTCGGTTCGCCTCGCAACCAGCGTACACAAGATTTCCTAAGTAAAGTACTATAAAAAGATCACATTATTGAAGCATGACCTAAGGTCGTGCTTTTTTGGCGTGCACAGGCAATTCTTTAATTTTTTGTCATAGCTGCCGAAATGATTTTTCCATGATAAATGCTGGGTTTATTGCCATTGGTAACATTTGCATCCTCCACAGGTTACAAAATTGTGATATATTCAATACGGCCGAAACACTGCTAAAGCAGGTGCGGGGGACGCATTATGACAAGCGGATGTAAAATGAAGAGTCATTTGCATAGTTTGTCTCGGGGTGAAGCGCAGAAGGATTTGCGCCGGGAGCTATCCTTTTTCCCGAATCCGACAACTAACTCCGCAGGCAAGGTTAAAGGAGGAGCAACATGTTTAAACAACTTAGAGGACGTAAATTTGCGAAGGGGATTAAGACAGCGGTGGTTGCAGCAGGTCTAATAGGAACGCTGCACGCGATGCCGGCTTATGCAGATTCAGTACATACGGCAAAGGATGGAGATACATTCTTCTTCTTGGCCAAGCAGTACGGAGTCAACATGGACAAGCTTATGCAAGCGAATCCAAACATACAGGCAACGAATATTTACAAAGGATTGAAGATTACGATTCCAGGTGAAAGCGTGCAGGTGCTTTCAGCTCCTGGCCAAGATGTAGAGGCGCTTTCTACGCTGAAAGTCCTATCTGCGGATCGCGTAGTTCAAGCTTGGGGGAAGACATTCAACTATAAATCTACGGTCAATGTGAAGGCAACGGCTTACTCCGCTGCGGCGAGTGAGAATGGAAAATGGGGCCCGGTTGATTATTACGGAAATCCATTAAAGCTTGGCACGATCGCCGTTGATCCTAATGTTATTCCGATGGGTACAAAGGTGCTCGTAACCGGTCATAGTCATCCTGATCTGCCGAAAAATGCGTTTGTCGCGACGGCAACAGACCAAGGCAGTGCAATTAAGGGGAATCGCATCGATATATTCATTCCGGCCACTCCGCAGAAAGTTAGTCAGTTTGGCTTCCAGGATGTGAAGCTTTACGTTTTGGATTAAGCTAGATAGATTAGAATTCATATCATCTTCCATGATCGTAAAAAGGACGTTCCACTAGCAAGGTCTAGATATTAGACCTGCTGGGATGTCCTTTTTGTGTATTTCTTAGTGCGTACGGTTATAAGGCTTTCTGTTCATGCAGTAGGTCGGGAATTGTCACGAAATGGTATCCGCGATTTCGCAGAGTCCGAATGATATCGGGCAAAGCTTCGATCGTCCCTGTCAAATTAGACCCGTCTCCGCCGCCGGCATGCTGTAGAACAATAGATCCTGGCCCAACCGCGCTGAGCACATTATGCTTCACTTTTTCTTTGCTGAGCGCTTTCCAATCCAAGGAATCAACGTTCCAGTTGACGATTTTGTAGCCTTGCTTCTTGGCCCACCTGAGCTGCTCTTCATTGATTTCACCGTAAGGTGGGCGAATAAAGCGAGGCTTGTAGCCAATAAGCTTCACGATTACTTTCTCGGTTCGTTCGATTTCATTCTTGAATTCCAACGCCGACTTCTTCTTGAACAGGGGGTGGCTGTAGGAATGATTGCCCACTATATGCCCTTCACGGTGAATTCTCCGCAACAGTTCGGGATGCTTCTTGGCCCGGCTGCCTACCACGAAAAAGGTGGCTTTAACCCCATGCTTTTTTAATACATCCAACACTTTGGGGGTGAAGCGAGGATCTGGAACATCGTCGAAAGTTAGGGCGATCTGCTTAACCTCGGGTCCGTTGAATTTGAAGGTTTCGGAATATTTGCGGCGTAGTTCTCCCAATGTCATGGGCTTGGCTTCGGCAATAACGGATTGGTCGGAGGAGGTGGATTCCGGGTACGGTAGTGCTCTGGCGGAAATGGGAGCCATTCCCGTAGCAAGCGCCAAGCAGATCAGCATCGCAAACGGCGCTTTAATGAAATTGAACATGGATTACCTTCTCCTTTAGCCACTGAATTGTTATCTATTGGTATGCCCAAAACGGCATATGATTATGACCTCCAGCCGAATTGATGTTTATTCGTTCTGCAAAATGATTACATCAAAGGATATGTGCTAAATGTCACAGACTTGCTTGCGCAAAAATAGCATCTTAAATAAAGCAGTAGTCGGTGCTTATATGCTAGAGAGGTGAGAAAACATGGCGGAAGTTATGGCAAATGTAGAAGTAGCCCCGAACATATTCAGACTCAAGGCAGCAGGAGAGTTTGCGGGACGGATGGGACAGTTCTATATGGTTCGGGCGTGGGACAAGTATCCGCTGCTCTCCAGGCCGCTTAGCATCTTTGATCGGGACGGGGCTGGCATTGAGTTTCTGTACCAAGTGACAGGAGAGGGGACAACGCTCCTCAGCAATTTGCAGCCCGGAGACGAGTTGCAGCTCGAAGGGCCGTTTGGCAATGGATTTCCGGAGCTTGAGGATGCGGGAAGTATAGCTTTGGTAGGAGGCGGAATCGGGATTGCTCCATTGTATTATGCGCTGCGTCGTTATCGTTCCCCCGACGTATATCTAGGGTTCAGCCAAGAGGCATATCTTACCGAGCAATTTGAAGCCGCAACAACGGGCAAAGTGGTTGTGGACGTGGGCGGCATCGTGCTGGAGCAGGTGGATTTTCAGGCCTATGATACGATTATAGCCTGCGGACCGGAGCCCATGCTTAAGGCTGTGCAGCGCAAGAAATTGGAATCTCACAGCACGGCCGAAGTCTACGTTTCTCTGGAGAATCGTATGGCCTGCGGCATTGGCGCTTGCCTCGTGTGCAGCGTAAAGTGTCAAGATAAGCGGCGAAAGGCTTGTACGGATGGCCCGGTGTTTCTAGCTGAGGAGGTGGTGTTCGAATGATCAATATGATGTGCAGCATAGCGGGGGTTCATTTTAAAAATCCGATCGTCATGGCCTCGGGCACCTTCGGCTTTGGCCGGGAATACGGTTCCTTATATGACATTAACCGTTTGGGCGGCATTTCCGGGAAGGGATTGACCCTGCACCCGAAGGAAGGAAATAACGGAATTCGTGTTTATGAGACCTCATCCGGAATGCTGAACAGCGTTGGGCTGGAAAATCCGGGGGTCGAGGCGTTTTTACGCGAGGAATGCGAATATTGGGCGGGTCTGAATCTAGCTCGTATAGCGAATTTGGGCGGCAATACACTTGAAGATTACGTCGAGGGGGCACGCTTGATAGAGGAGGACGCAGTTCTGCGCAAGGCGAACGCCAAGCAAGCTGTTGATATGATTGAGCTCAACATTTCTTGTCCGAATGTTAAAGCCGGTGGAATGGCCTATGGCATTAAGACTGAAATAGCCCGCGAAGTCGTCAGGGAAATTCGGCAAGTGACGGCATTGCCATTAATGATCAAGCTGTCGCCTAATGCCGAGGATGTTGTTCAAATGGCGGTCATGTGTGAGGAAGAGGGCGCGGATGCGGTTTCTCTCGTCAATACATTTTCCGCGATGAAGATAGATATTTACAAGCGCCGCAGTGTGTTTGAGAATTTGTATGCAGGACTGTCAGGGCCGGCGATTAAGCCGATTGCCCTGCGAATGGTTCATCAGGTCAGCCAAGCTGTGTCCATCCCTGTAGTCGGAATGGGCGGTATTCGAAGTGCGGAGGATATTATTGAATTCATTATGGCCGGGGCTGCGGTTGTTCAGGTCGGGACGCACAATTTCGTTGATTTGCGGGCGGGAGAGCATCTCATTGATGAGCTGCAAGCCTTCATGGAGCGTGAGAAGATCGCATCCTTGGACGAGATTAGAGGGATTGTGTAGTATGGAGCGATTTAAAGACATCACTATGCAAGCGATCATTGTGGGGAAGGATTTGCTGCTCATCGTGTCTGGGGGAGACCGGCATATTGGGGCTACATCCACAGCGTACTGGGAGCAAGGGCAGGTTTGCGTGGAGACCAGCGTCGTTCCCGGACATAAGGAGCATGTTCTTAGCGAGGAATTGGCTCTCCGGGCGGCGGCGAAGCTGCGCCAAACCGTCACACTCGTCATGGGCATACATTACGACCAGCTTCAGCGTGATGACATTGATCGTATATGTGAGCATGTCAGCTCGATGATGGATGATTACTTATCGCAAAATGACGGGTTTAAGTTTAAAATCGATTGTAATTAGGTTAATGATTTGGAGCAGACCTTGCCGGGTTGCTCCTCTTTTCGTTGGATAGATTGATTTTCGGATGAATAAAGCTATAACATGGATATTATGGCACATGAATAGCAGGATAGGCAGATGGAGGAAAGGTAAAATGACAAACAAGTTGAGTGTTGATAAATTTCGCCGTAATATCGTCTCAGTTCCGGAGGCTCAAGCAAAGATTCTAGCTTATGCTCAGCAAGGTGAAATGGAGCTGGTTCCAATTACGGAGGCCAAGGATCGAATCCTTGCACGCGATGTGACCGCACCCCATCCGTTTCCCCATTTTCGCCGTTCGGGAATGGACGGGTATGCCTTGCACAGCTCGGATACAAGGGGAGGCAATAATGACCAGCCTGTGCAATTGGAGGTCGTTGACGATATTCCCTGCGGTTCCCTTCCAACGGCAAGTGTGAAGCGTGGTACCGTCTCACGAATCATGACTGGAGCGAAGGTGCCGGATGAGGCGGATGCCGTCATGATGTTGGAGATGACTGAACCTTTCGAGCGGGAAGGAAAAAGGTATATTCGCATTAAACGGGAAATTGAACCGGGTAATAATATTACTCCAGTCGGACACGAGCTTACCGAGGGAGAATTGATTATGGAAAAAGGGCGGCGAATCGGAACGGGGGAAATATCGGTGCTTGCCACATTTGGCATTCATCAGGTGCCGGTTGCAAAGAAGCCTCAGGTGGCTATATTCTCGACCGGCTCAGAGCTGCTGCACATTGAGGACCCTCTTCAGGACGGCCGAATTCGCAATAGCAACACATACATGCTGGCAAGTCAGATTCGAGAAGCCGGCGGTGAGCCACATTTGCTGGAGGCAATTGAAGATGACTTAGACAAGGCGAGACATAGAGTGGAGGCAGCCTTTGCTGAGTACGACATCGTTATTACGACCGGGGGGGTATCCGTCGGCGACTACGACATTATGGCGGATCTCGTCCGCGAACCATCGACAGAAATGCTGTTTAATAAGGTGTCGATGCGTCCGGGGAGCGTAACAACCGCGGCGGTGAAGGAAGGCAAGCTGCTGTTTGCCCTCTCGGGTAATCCGGGGGCCTGCTTTGTCGGCTGCGAGCTCTTCGTCCGTCCGTTTATTGGTACAGTTTTGGGAATCCCCGAGCCTTTCTTGCCCAGATATCGAGCGGTATTGGGTACAACCTATCATAAGGTCAATAATTTTACCCGGTTTGTGAGAGGCAGCTTGACGTTTGAGGATGGAAGGCTCGTTGCCTATCCGGCTGCCCTTGATGAATCAAGCGTCATGGTTACTATCAAGGACAGCGATGTTCTGATCGTCGTACCGCCTACGAATAAAGGTGTAGAAGCCGGGGAACTGGTCGATGTCCTCTTACTGCCCGGAGGCAAGCTCACGTCGAAGTAGAAAGGAGAAGGTATTAAATGTCGGTTATTCAAATCGTAGGCTATAAAAATAGCGGTAAGACGACGCTGATCGGCAAACTGCTGGAAATACTGAATGCGATGAATTTACGAGTGGCTGTCATTAAGCATGACGTACACGGATTCGAGGCGGATCGGGAGAGCACCGATACGTTCCGCCACCGTCGGGCCGGCGCGGTCGCAACGGCAATTACTTCTCCTTGGCGAACCGCTATTATAGAAGAGCAGGAGACGAGGCTCAGCGATCTGATCAAGCATTTTGAAGATTATGATATGACAATCATTGAAGGCTTTAAGCAAGAGAGCTACCCGAAGATAGTGTTGATCCGCGATAAGGAGGATCTTGCGCTGCTGCAGGAATTGACACAGATACGCGCTGTGGTATTTAGGCAGGAGGCCGAGGAATGCTTGGATAATGACGGAACCGGCGGTGTGCTTATCGGCTCGAAAGTACCTTGTTACAAAGCAGATGAAGTCGAAGAAATTGCGAAGCTCGCCATTGTTTCGATCCTATCTTCAGAGAGTTAACGACAAATCCCCCTCGAGACAGCTTGGAGGGGGATTTAAAGTGGCTTGGGCAACAACACTAGGAGTCGGAGAGGGAGCGCCGTTCAATCGCTTCAGACATCGTTTTGTCCGTTAGATGCGCATATACCTCCGTCGTCTCGGTTGAAGCATGGCCTAACTGCTCCTTCGTTTTGTAAATATCGTTTTGCAGGTAGTAGTCCGTTGCGAAGGAGTGACGCAGCTTATGCACGGTTAAATAAGGCTTGCCAAATCGTTTGGCATACTTAATAATCATCGCCTGGATGGCTCGCTTCGTCATCCGCTTGCCTTCCTTCAGGCCATTTGGAAGCGCGACGAATAACGCTTTTTCCCGTTTGGGCGTGTTATAGCGCGTTTGGCGCAGCTCCAAATATTCGATCAACTCGTCTTTGGATTGTTCACGGAAATAAACAGGCGTTTTAAAGGTCTCATCATTGTTCCCTTTTCGGAATACATAAATGATTTTATTGGCTATATCTAAATCGTCGACATTTAAATTAACGACCTCCGAGACCCGAAGCCCGGAATTCAAAATAAGGCTGGCGATACAGGCGTCTCTTTCTTTATTGAGCTCATGGGCATAGAGGGCTTGCTTGTTGTTATGAACGTCCGCTCCGTAACCCTCACGGATATATCCAATAAAATCAAGCAACTCCTCATCCTCCAGCAGCTTGCCCTTAAGCTTGGCCGCGGTATCCTTGGGCTTATGGATTCGTTTGATCTCAACCTTAGCCATAATATTGCGTTTGAGTAGAGGATAGAAATCCTCGTCCTCGGCAATTTGACTTAAATAGTGAAAGAGCGATCGCAGGGAAGACATTTTGCGGGATACGGTGATTTTAGTGTTGGTGCCATCGACTCGTGTAGTTAGGTGAAGACGGAACCCTACGATGCTCTCCATACGGAGCGTCTCTAGATCCAACAGTGTAATTTGGGTATTGCTTTCCGCAGTAGAAAGACCCTCGGCACGAAGCCAGTTAAAGAACGACTCATAATCCCTAATATATTCCAGCAAAGTGGATGGAGAGAGATCTGGAAGCTTATAATCAATAAATTGTTGGACGAACCAAGGCATGTGAACAACTCGCTCATCGAGTTTTTTACGATCAATTGCCTTTTGAATATTCATGTAGGTGTACCTCCGAATTCAATCGATTATGCTCTATATTGTAGCACAGATGAAGCAGCGCCTGCGTTGAAAAGGGTCAAATCCTCACAAGAACGCTAATTATAACCACTAGAATGAAAAACACACTATATGAAAAATTCATAATAGGAAACCATAAAATTCTCAGCATATCTAGCTACTTCTAAATAAGTTGCATCATATTCAGCACTCTAGCACCTTCCCAAGGTTAAAAAGTATATTTAAACAAAAACAACCTGAGATGATCAAGCCTCAGGTTGTTGTGTGTAATATTTACAGCTCTAATTTCTCGATTTCTTCCTTAAGTTTGCGTGCGGAATGCTGAAATTTCTCCAACTCTTCACCATTCAGTTTCAAGTCAAGTACTTCCCGAACCCCATTGCGGTCGACGATGCTTGGTACGCCAAGATATACGTCGGATACCCCGTTATAATCGTTAAGCAGGGTGGAGACGTTCAGTACAGACCCCTCGTCTTGTAGGATGGAGGTGACGATCCGATCCAGCGCCAAGGCGATTGCATAGAAGGTAGCTCCCTTGGCATTGATGATTTCATAGGCCGCATTTTTAGTGCTGTTGAAAATATTGGTTCGATCTTCCTCCGTGAATTCCAAATCGATGCCTGCTACATTGGCAAGACTCCAAAGCGGTACTTCAGTGTCGCCATGCTCCCCGATAATATGCGCGTGAATGCTGCGCGGGTTGATCTTCTTGTTCTGGCCGATCAAATAGCGGAACCGCGCGCTATCCAGCAGCGTACCCGAGCCAATGACCCGATTGGAAGGGAAGCCGCTCTTCTTCAGTGAGACATAGGACAGAATATCTACGGGATTCGTCGCTACAAGAATAATTCCATGATTGTTGTACTTCACAATATTCTTGATGATGCTGTCGAAAATGCCCGCATTACGTTTAAGCAGGTCAATGCGCGTCTCACCAGGAGCTTGGGATGCACCGGCTGCAATAATGATAATATCAGCATCCTTGCAATCGCTGTAATCCCCAGCCCACAGTTTGACCCCGCCTGTAAAAGGCATCCCATGATTCATGTCCAGTGCTTCCCCAAGCGCTCTTTCTTTATTCGCATCAATAAGCACCAATTCGGATATACGATCACGCAGCAATAATGTATAGGCTGTTGTAGCACCTACAGCACCTGTTCCAATAATAACAACTCGGCTAGATCGCAATTGTGTTGTCAATTTATCATCTCCTTCTAAGCTATGACGGATATGTATTAACCCATCTTCATTGTACATGAATCGATTAAAATTTAAAGCACATTCTGAAAGTTTAAAATATTCGTTATCTTAATTAATAAAATTGTAGTTAAAAAATAAAAATTATGATCATTTCTAGTTTTTGAGATATTTCACAAATTCTAATGAGAACTTTGTAACCAGAGGGTAACCTTTCTGTAAGGACGTACCCCCTCTTTTTATATTATTCTAGTAATACATAAAGAGAGAGGGAAATGGTGATCAGCATGAAGATGTCGAACAAGGATAACACACAGCACAAGGCAATTACTCGAAAAAAGTCGAATAAACGACTTAAAAACCCGCTAATGATTCTGGCAATATTATTATCATCTGTAGCGTTAATTATGTCCGCAATTGTAGCGACATCTTACCTGAATGTTCAATCCGCTGAACTAAATATCGCGTCTGTCGTAATTCCTAAATTCGCCGGAAGCAACGAGAAAAGGCCAGTTCCAGATAAAAGTTCTCCCGAAGCTGAACAACGTCAGAACGAATCTGAAGTAACGGAAACCGATAACGAGCCTGTAACTACCGATGTCTCCGAAAGCGCTCAAGAGCAGGGTAACCAGTCGGAATCTCCCGCAAATGCGGAGCAGCTTCCCGAGCAGCCGAAGGCATCCACACCCAAAGTGGCATACTTAACTTTCGATGATGGCCCAAGCAAGTATATGGATGAAATTGTAGACATTCTGAACGAATATGGCATACATGGAACGTTCTTAATGAGAGCTCTCTAAAAGCAGCTTCAGAGCAAGGGAATTATATCGGATTACATAGTATGACCCACGATAAAAATTTATTATACAAAAGCGGAAGCTCGGTTAAATTCATGAAGGAATTCAATAAAGTACAGAGCATGGTTGAGGAGATCACTGGAAATACTCCCTGGCTGATTCGTGCCCCGTATGGCAGCAAACCGCTAATTAATAAGGAATTTCGAAATGATATCGTAAAATCCGGATATAAAATGTGGGATTGGACTGTAGACTCAAAGGACTGGAAGCATACGAACAGACCGGATAAAGTGATGCAGGAGATCAAGCGTCAAGTGCATCGGGAAGTCGAAGTCATTTTGCTTCATGAGAAAAAACAAACCGTCGAAGCATTGCCCCAAATCATCGAGTATTTAACCAATAAAGGATATGCCTTTGCGGTATACAAACCGGATCAGCATTTTTCTGTAAATTTCGCGAACGATTCCCGTTTGTAAAAGGCTATTAATCTATGTTTCTAGTCTATGATATAATATGATCTGATCTGCAGGTTGAAGCTGGCAAGTGAGGTGCTGATATTTGAGTTTATTATATAAATTAACTGGGGCATTGCTGGTTTCATGCCTGCTGCTAACATCCTGCTCCTCAAAGCAGAATGAGGTAGTAAGTCCGGTTCAGAATGAAGCGGCGGAGGAAGGGCAAACCATTACGATAGAGAACCCAGAGGTATTAATGGAACAGACGTCTGCCAATAAGGAGGAGGGGAAGCAATACCAAATCCAAACGCGGCTCACCGATTTTCATCTTCTTAGTGAAAGTGCTGGTATTGCCTGGGGATCGACTCGCAGTGAATTGCGTCTCTATCTGACTCAGAACAGCGGCAAAACATGGACGAGCATATCGCCAGCCGCTTCGGTTCAGTTTCCATACCATCCGAAGTATAATCGCGATATATTCTTTATCGATGCAGCCCATGGCTGGATCGTTCGTAATCCGGTAGGCTCAAGCGATGCAATCGTGCTGCGCACCCGAGACGGAGGTGCGACCTGGAAGATTGCTTCGCTGCCGGGTTCGGATAAAGTTGCCGCGATCTATTTCACGGATGATACCCACGGTTGGATATTAGCGGCCAAAGCATATCCGGACAAGGAAGAGAAGACGTTGTTTCAAACGGAGGACGGGGGAGCAACCTGGTCTAAGATCATGAGTAGTCCGTCTGAAGCGGATGCAGCGCAAGATCATGTTCTTCCAAATTCCGGGGCTGAGATATCGATGGTATTTCGTGATCGGATGACTGGCTATGTCAGTATGATCAGCTCCGGTATTCCAAAGCTGTATACTACGGATAATGGAGGCATCAGCTGGTCCGAGGTGAAGGACTTCTTCTCCACGGCCAAGTATAAGTCTTGCAAACAATTTATTGCAGGCGAGCTGCAGTTCTTCTCAGAAGAGCCACTAAATGGCTGGATTCCCGTAGGGTGTGTGAAAGAGGAAAGCACGAAATTCAACGGTTATTATACGGCCGATAACGGAGCAACCTGGAGTTTAGCGCCATTTGAATCATTCTGGCAAAACGGGTTGAATGAATCGCTGAAGCCTACTTTTGTGAGCAGCAGGGAAGGGTGGCTTCTACATAATACGAAGGTTTACCATACTTCGGATCAAGGCAAGAGTTGGAGTGAGCTGCCGGAAAGCAAGGTGCTCACAAATATCTTGGCTGAATACCCGGAGATCGTCAAGCTGCGGTTCTCATCTACTAAGGTAGGCTGGCTGCTCGTTGCCCAAAGCAACCAGAAACGCTCCTTATTGCTGCAGACCTTAGATGGGGGCAGCAGTTGGCGAGTTCTATAGACATCTCACAAAACAAAGCCATTTTTTCCGTCTGACGGGATAAATGGCTTTTCTGTATGATTTATAAAATAAAGTTCATATGATTGTGAAAATTATCACATTGTCTTATGGGAGTATGTGATATATTTAACTCAGAAAGAACAAACGCGATACCTACTTATAAAATAGGAGTGATTGAGATGAAAACAAATAATCAAGATCAAGTAACTCGTAACCTGCTCCAATTTTGCTACCATTGCGAAGATGCTCATCTGTGCACGACAGAAGAAATATGCAAAGCTTGCTGGGCCGAGAATGGTGTGTATGAGGCTGAGGCAGAAGCAAACGGAGCGGAAGAGACTCGTCAATTGTTACAAAGCTACTATGCATAACTCCATATCTTACAGACGATCAGCATAACCTTCGGTTCAAGGCTCAGGAACCGGAGGTTATTGTTGTTTCTAAACGATTATTCCGAGCGATTGAATTAATCATGGGTGCTATGACAAGTTTCACTGTCCAAGGCATATACATAGAAGAGAAGAACAGGGGCGACAAAAGCACTATAATCTTGTTCTGCTTACCGGCGTGAACGTTGAGGGAGGGAGAAGGATGCAATCTTGGGTGGAAATGTTCAGCGTGATGAACACTGCACTTCCAATTTTCTTCATCATCGTCCTAGGGATCATTCTCATTTCTGTGGGCCGGGGAATACTAAGGTACGCCTTTAACTCGAAACAGCCGCTGCTCATTGTCCCAACAGTTATCGTCGGCAAACGTACGGAGGTTTCTCATCGCCATAACACGGATACCGCAGTCACCCATACGGACAGCAAGTACTACATTACCTTTGAGGTGGAGAGCGGCGACCGCCTTGAATTTGCAGTAACTGGACAGGAATACGGACAATGTGCGGAAGGAGATCAGGGGAAGCTTTCATTTCAGGGAAAACGTTACTTAGGATTCGAGCGTTTGGCGAGGTCATCTTTGAATATAGATGAAGGATATCGCGATTATAGGCGTAATTATTAGACAAGAATAATGGGCTCCAAGCAGTCGCTGCATAAAATAATAAGAGAGCTGGCCCGATCGGGACAGCTCTCTTTGTAATGCATCAAGAGTAAGATAGTGCTTTAACCTGGGCCGTACTGGCCAGAATATCCTGGGCGACTTTGCGTCCACTCGAGAAGGCTCGTTCTGCCAATTCGCCCTTGCCCTCGCAGCCGTCTCCACAGAAATAGAATGGAACTTGATCAAGCTGATTAGGCAGGAGCTTGTTGGTGTGGATATTCTTAACGCTGGCCACCATCGCTTTCTTGGAAATGCGCTTGACAGCCGTATTGTCGCGCCAGCCCGGGTAGTAAGTATCAAAAAGCGCTTCCATTTGCAATGTTTTACTCTCTAAATATTGTTTCTTCTGATCATCGTCCGGGAAGTCATCGTTTAGATAGGCGATGCCCTGCAGCAACTGGCCGCCTTCCGGGACAATAGTGTGATCTGTAGCCGAAACGTCACTGATAAACAGCTTATTGTTCATGTCACTAATATAGTGGAAGGGTCGATTGATGACTTTGGAAAATCCAACGTCGTATACAAGAACTTCAGTAGATGTATTGTTCTTGTAAGGTTCAAGCGATTTGCCCCATGGTGTCGAATCAAGCAGCTTGGCAACCTGCTGTACCGGCATAGCGAAAATGACTTGATCAAAGACTAATGATTCGCGAGTTTTGGTATGAAGTAGAAATTTGTCATTTTCAATCGTGATCGATTCTACAGGTTCTTTTACAGCAATTTCCCAATCTTGGTTCTGAGAAATTTTGTCTACCAACTGATTAGTGATGGTCGACCAGCTGCCAAGGATGTAGTTAACCGGCTTATGCGAGAGAAACAGGTTTTGATAGTATTCAGCGATCACTTCGCCGGATACTTTTCTAGCCTCTTCAGGAGTAATGAAGAAGTTGGAGCTAACTAAATGTTCCCACAGTTCTTTGACGTCAGGAGAGGCATTTGATTTATTCAAATAGTCACCTAACGTTGGATAATTCTTCAGCTGATGAATATTAGTGATGACAGCGGCAATTTCGGCAACGAAGCGAATTTTCTCCATCGCCGTTAGGACGCCAGTCTTCATAATATTTACGAAATCAAGCGGAGCGGGGGTGACCTGACCATGCTTAGTATATACAACATTACGTTTATCCACCTGCTTGCTGTGAAAGCGAAGATTGAGCTCATTCTCCATATTCAGCAACGTATGTCTATCCATACCGTAAACCGCATGTGCTCCATAATTTAGTGTGAAACCTGATTTTTCATAAGTAAAGGCTCTTCCACCCAACTGTGGGCTACGCTCGAACACTGTTCCCTGTATCCCCGGACTATCGGACAGATAAGCAGCGGCTGTTAACCCAGAAAGTCCACCGCCAACAATCGCGATTCTCATTAGTCGTACCTCCCATTCGTTTTGTGAAGCGGCATGGATAACCACTTCTCGCAACATTTTGCTCCGAATCGAAGCATGGATTCACTATTAGTATATGCTATTCATGTAAGCGCGTCCATAGAAATAGACACGATTTGTTCAAATTTGCAATCGTAATCATTGTTACCCTTGGCAATATTGGGTTGACGAATAGGTTAAAGTAAAAAAACAGGCACAAATATGGGCAAATGCACATAGGATATATCGTTCATAAGAGACTGAAGGAGGAAAGCCCGTTGGCTGTCATAAAAGCAAATTCAGCGGATGTCAGACTGCTAGCCCGGCTCATGCGAGCTGAAGCTGAGGGTGAAGGTGAGCAGGGCATGATGATGGTCGGCAATGTAGGAGTGAACCGGATCCTCGGCAATTGCCTCGACTTTAGAGACATCCGCAACATGGATCAAATGGTATTTCAATCACCAGGGGGATTTGAAGCTACTCAGAAAGGATATTTCTATCAAAGAGCCCGCGATGCCGACATCCGGCTAGCACAGAGAGTGATTAACGGCGAACGTGTATGGCCTGCGAGCAACGCATTATGGTTTTTCAGGCCTGCAGGGGATTGCCCAGCTACATGGTACGACCAGCAGAACACAGGAAGGTTTAAGTCTCACTGTTTCTTTACCCCGACTTTTGAAAATTGCCCATCTGTATTTTAAGAGATGATTTTATTTTTCCATAAGAAAAACCCATATTATTCAAGGAGGTTGTTATCCCATGTTCAATCCAAATTATCGGCCGGTGACCTATAAAATCGGCAGCGGCCAATCCGGCACCTACGGCGGTGGGGGCGGTTATCCTACCCATACCCAATATCCATCCCAAGGCGGAATGTCTTATCCGCCCCAAGTACCAAGCGGCAGTCCCATGACGACGACGGGGACGGTTGTGCCGACTTCGATCCCACAGTTCGAGCAATCATATATCGAGAACATTTTACGCTTGAACTTAGGAAAAGTTGGCACCTTTTACATGACATATGAAAACAACTCCGAATGGAACGCAAAAGTATTTAAGGGCGTTCTTGAAGCCGCAGGTCGTGACCACATCATTATCAGCGATCCGACAACAGGAGTTCGTACGATCTTACTTATGGTGAATTTCGATTATGCTACCTTCGATGAGCCGTTGGCTTATCAATATCCTGGAACGATCGGAAATCCGCAATCAGCGAGATAACGAGATTCAATATGATCTTATTTCCGTCAAAACAAGGTTGTCCTTTAAAGAAAAGGGCGGCCTTGTTTATATTTGGTTGTCTTTTTTACAGACTAAACTTGGAAAATGACATCAAAACGATAGGAAAAGCCAGCAAAAGCTATGCATGGCTGTACCAACAGCGACTTTCTGTGGAAAACAAAATAAATTAGCCCTGTACTCTTGTCTGTTGTCATACGGTGCCGTTTGACTGTGTAGTGTATAATAATATAATTAGATGTAAAAGGTCATGAACCTGTGTCACAGTCAAATTAATTCAAACCGCGAAGGAGGTGCACCTGTTCTCCGCTTTGGTTAGCGGGAATAGGAAACGTATTGACTGACCCTTTACCGAGTATTTATCATGTAGGACTTATGATTATATTAGTTCTGCTTAACGGATTTTTCGTATCGGCTGAATTTGCGATTGTGAAAGTTCGCGCAGGCCGAATCGATTCCTTGATTGAAGAGGGGAAGAAGAGCGCAAGAACGGCTAAAGGACTCATGAGCCGCTTGGATGGCTATTTGTCCGCCTGCCAGTTGGGTATTACGCTTAGCTCTCTTGGTCTCGGATGGCTTGGTGAGCCAGTTGTGGCACGTCTGTTGAATCCGATTTTTCAGCTAACGGGAATAGGGAGTAAGACCGCTTATACTATTTCGCTTATTACTGCATTTTTAATTATCGCTGTACTGCATATTGTGCTTGGAGAGCTGGCTCCAAAAACTGTAGCTGTCCGCAACGCAGAGAAGGTGACGCTATTGTCGGCTCGCCCTATGCAAGTATTCTATAAGCTGATGTTTCCGATGATATGGGTGCTGAATAGCCTGTCGTCCGGGCTGCTCAAAATATTTGGCATCGAACCGCTCAAAGAACAGCATGATCCTGCACATACCGAGGAAGAGATCAGGGTCATGATGAAGGAGAGCAGCGAGATCGGTCTTATTGACAGTACGGAAATGTCACTCGTCGACAATATCTTTGAATTTGCAGATACAACAGCACGGGAAATTATGATACCTCGAACCGAAATGATTTGTCTATATACTCAGAATACTCTGCATGAGAATTTAGAAATAGCCTTGGAAGGAACACGTACACGTTATCCGGTGTGTGCTAACGATAAGGATCACGTGATTGGCTTTATTCATATAAAGGATCTGATCCGTTCGAATTCAGCGAATTATTTAGATTTACTCCGACCGATCATGGCGGTTCCGGAGTCTACTCCGATCAGCGATTTGATGAAGCGGATGCAGCGTAACAAGACGCAAATTGCGATTCTGATCGATGAATACGGAGGAACATCCGGGCTTGTCACGCTTGAGGATATCGTAGAGGAAATCGTTGGGGAAATACAAGACGAATTCGATGAAGAACGCCCTGGTATCGAGCAATTGGGCGAGAACGCTTACTCCATCGATGGACTTATGCTGATTGAAGCAGTGAACGACCGATTCGGCTTAGAGCTTGATTCCGATGATTATGATACGATCGGAGGATGGCTATACTCAAGAATCCAAGTGTTGCCGCCTCAGGCTGGGCAGTCCGTGGAATACGGTGGTTATCTGTACATGGTGGAACAAACCGACAACAAGAGAATATCGCGCGTAAGGCTTGCTAAGCAAGAGCTGATTCCACTTGAGGGAGCGGGCGCGTAACATATATAACGCATGAAAGAAGGGTGCCCGCGGAGGGCACCCTTCTTTCATATTAATTATTCAAGCCGTTAGCGATCTTGAGCAGTTCGCTCTTATCGAATTGTCCGGCAGCCAAGAAGCAAATGTCACCGATCATAAAGGTGATCTGGGCAATCCTTCCTGGCGTGTAATAAGCAACGGTACCGTTATCTAGAGTGAGGGTCTCGATGTTTTCCTCGTAGGGCATTCGAATAATCTCATCTTCCTTCAGCGTCTTGAACATCATTGTCAACTGCTCATGCTTCTTCGTTTCGAACAATAAATATACGCCTTCCATCAAGCCGGCGTCTACGGAATCCGGCGTAGGGTTCTGTGCGGTGATTAATTCTGCAGAATTAAACATGTAGCCCTCCGGCATATAGGCGATCTTCGGAAGCTCAAAGGGCAGGCTGTCACGCAGATCTGCCATATGGGCCTTCATGGACAGGGGGAATAATTTGGGACAAGGCAGTTCCTCGGGATTTATCATGTCATCTGAAGAATCGTTAGCGAATATTACGCTAGTGTCCTTCAACTGACGACCATTCCCAAATATAATCTGACTCATTCCATTTCCAAAGTTTCTTAATTCCTGATAAATGGGGGAGACCGCTTGCGTCACGATGGGCGGCGTAAACAATACTGCACTAAACAACACGAAGGCAGTAATTACGGCGATAATCTTATATTGCCGCAGCCAGTGCAGTCTTTTCCGGCGTTTGGCCCGCTTCAGAAGCAGGGGCTTGACCTTACTCCAGGATTGTTGCTTATAAGCATCCGTGTAGAGAGGCAGTTCCTCGGCGGCCTCCTCGAAAGCTTCATCAAACAGGGCGTTAAACTCCGCGGGATATACGGGATCGCGGGGACTGCTTCGTTTCAATATGGTCACCCCACTCTTTAAACAGCATTTTTTTGATTCCTTCTCGGGTACGGTGCAGCCGCTGCCTGACGACATCCTCACTGACGTTCAGCCTTTCGGCGATTTCCCTATAGCTCAGACCCAGCTTCCAGCGATATTCCACCAATAATCGGTATTCCGGCTTTAGCTTTTGCAAGTAATCGACAATAGCCTCCTCCATCAATTTGGTTTCCACCATCTGTTCAACCGAGCCGCTGGGATTGATAAAAGGGTCTATTTCTATATAAACACTATCTGTATCCAAATGGTTACGGTACTTTTTACTTTTTCTCAAAAAATTAATGGCTGTGTTCCGCGTAACTACTTTAAGCCAGGATTTCATTCCAGCTTCGCCGTCAAAGCTAGGCTTATGATCTACAACTTTCATAAAGGCTTCTTGTATAATGTCTTCCGTTGTTTGATGATCCTTAACGATATAATAAACAGATCCGTAGACGAGGTCGTAGAAAGCATAATAAATCTCTTCCTGAACGTTCTCTGCCAAGTCGTTGAAATCAGCGACGAGCAACCACTTCAGGCGTTCAGACATGATTTTCTCCTCTCCAATTCCATAAAACCGTATTTCATTTTCACCTATATGCATTCTACATGATTTTAGGAGCAAGAGGAATCTTTTCCCTGTAAAAGAAATCTTAAACTTAATTATGAATCTTTCTTTTGTCCAAGCTTTGGGGAGGTGACGCAAACGTTACTTTAATCTACAATGGAGTAGTTGGCTGGCATACATACAAAGATGTTTACATCAGGAGAGGAGCTTTGCATTTTACATGAAACGCTTAATATGGATGGGATGCTGGGCTTATTTATTGATCGGTATGGCGCATGTCGTTGTTGGATCAATTATGCCTAACTTACTTGAGTATTATGGTAAAGAGTATACGGCCGGGGGGAGCCTTATTTTTGCGCAATTCGCCGGATTTCTTGTTGGGGTTCTCGTCTCGCCGCTGCTCATATCTAATTTTGGCAAAAGAACAGGCATTATTATCGCCACAGGCATGCTCTGTATCGCCGAAGTAGGCTACACTTTGCTGCTTCCATGGGAGTGGGTGTATGTAGCCGGTACGGTCGCCGGGTTTGGATTCGGCATGATTGAAGCGGTTATCGGCACCCTGATCATCGTAGCTGTAAAGGAAGGTACTGCAGTTGCCATGAGCAAACTGGAGGTATTCTTCGGCATCGGGGCCCTGGTCATGCCGCTGATCGCCGGTTGGCTGATACGGACAGAAATGTGGCGGTTTTCCTTTCTATTCATCGCTTTGTCGGCTTTAATGATGCTGTTGGCCTGGTTGAAAAGTGATTTCGGGGAATTAAATAATTTGTTGAATGAGAAGGAGGCAAAGCAGGAGAAAAAAGGGGCGCTGCTAGCGCAATACCAAGGGTTCCGGGGGCTATTGCTCATCGTATTCACAATTTTCTTCTTCCTCTATGTCGGAACGGAAATGAGCTTCGTGAACTTCTTGCCGTCCTTGCTGATCGAGAAGTTGGGCACCGACAAATCGACGGCTGCGTTTAGCGTTACTTTATTTTGGATAGCTATGACCGTTGGGCGAGTGTTCTGCGGCATTATTGCTGAACGTATATCCTACGGTCGTTATGTGTTATGGAGCTGCGCGGCAAGCCTTGTACTGATCTCTCTATTTTCGATTACTGGGCAGTTATCCGTGATGCTTGCTCTTATTTCATTATTTGGATTGTTCATGTCTGGTTTGTTCTCTATTGCCCTCGTTTTTGCAAGCAAGCTGCTGCCTGGAGCAGAGGAATCTACGCCAAGCATACTGATCGCCGCAGGGGGAACAGGGGGAGCTATTCTGCCGCTCGCTATGGGGAGCAGCATGGACATCGTTGGAGCAGATACGGCAGCCTGGATGTTGGCCGCATTTGTCGCTTTATTATTACTCCTTAGCATATTAGCCGTATTAATTGAACGATCTCGTTCTAAACGTATTGCCGAAGCCTGAGACATTTGTCATAATCAATGGAAGAAGGAAGCGAAAGGGGTTAACGAATAGTGAGCTGGATGTATGTTGTAATTATCGTCATGGTCATCATCGCAGGTATAGGTACACTCTTGGTGGGAACATCCAGACAGAACAAGACGGGAAACCCGAACTATGATAAGCGGACGAAGAAGAATATGGTAGGGTTAACGCTTATGTATGCCGCGTCTATTATTGTTGTCATCGTATTGGTTGCGATGATCCTTGATTGATGATTGGGAGAAGATGCAAAGAGCCAAGTCAGCGATAGGTTTTATGCCGACTTGGCTCTTGTTCAGTTGTTTGGAGCGTGATGAATTTAAATCGCCCAGTTGCCTTTCGAGAATAATTGCTCTTGTTTGCCGTCCGCGGTAATGCCGTAAATGTCCATTTCTGCTGAACCAATCATAAAGTCCACATGGACGAGGCTATCATTGATCCCGGCTTCCCGCAGCTGCTCCTGAGACATGCTAGTGCCGCCTTCCAGCGTAAATGCATATCCTGCGCCGATCGCCAGGTGATTGGAGGCATTCTCATCAAATAATGTGTTGTAGAAGAGAAGGCCGGATTGAGATATCGGAGAGTTGTGCGGCACGAGGGCTACCTCACCTAGATATCTCGCGCCCTCATCCATTTCAACTAGCTGTTTCAAGGTTTCCTCGCCTTTCTCGGCCTTGAAATCTACAATTTTACCGTTCTCGAAGGTCAGGGAGAACTGATCAATGATATTTCCGCTATAGCTCAGCGGCTTCGTACTCGATACTGTTCCATTGACGCCAGTCTTCAGCGGGGCAGTAAATACTTCCTCGGTTGGCATATTCGCCAGGAAACTAACGCCCTTATCATTGTCGCTTTCCGCGGCAACCCATAAATGATCGGCCGGAAGTTCAATGGTCAAGTCCGTACCCGGAGCGATATAATGCAGCTTCTTGAACTTCTTATCGTTGAGATAATCCGCTTTTTGGCTAAGATTGGCAATGTGCTCTTTCCAGGCAGCTACCGGATCGGCCTGATCGACCCGAACGGTGCGGAAAATCGCCTCCCACAGCGCATCAACCTGCTGCTCCGCAGGCAAATGCGGAAATACCTTGGCTGCCCAAGCTTGCGAAGGAACGGCAACGATCGACCAGGTAAAATAGTTGGCCATTTGCAGCTGGCGATATTGGCTCATCGCTTTGGAATAGGTTTTCTGATGATTGGTTAGACGTTCGGTTTTAACACCATTCAGCAAATCAGGATCCGCGGAAATAACGTGCAAGACGGCGGCGTTATTTTCAATGTACTCCAGCATTTCGCCAGCATACCATTTGGGCTCGTCTAGGAAGGTTTCATCAGCGGCCATATCAAACCGCAAGCGGGTAACGGTATCATCGCTCCAATTCACTTTTACGAAGCGAGCCCCTTCGTGATAAGCTTCCTTTACGATTAGGCGAACCAATTCTGCAGAATCCAGGGTCGCATTGATAATAAGATTTTGGCCTTTCTGGATTTGAACGCCGATCTTTACGGCAAGCTCCGCATATTTCTGCAATTTCTGTTCGTAATCTGTCATATTTGTAACCCTCCATGTGTAATAAAAAATTAGCTATCCTTATATTGTACTACGAATCGGAAAGTGTATCCAAGCGACAGCGATCTAAATATATTTATATCGTGTATTGTTTTTTAGTCAGCCGATGATGAAATCACCCTCAGGGTAGCGGTACAGTTCCTTGCGTGACTTAGGCGTAGTTAGGGCATAAGCCAAAGTCAGCGGGCCGATTCGGCCGAGAAACATAACCAATGCAAGAATCACCTTGCTCAGATCTGTTAGCTTTGTCGTGACATCCAGGCTAAGTCCAGATGTCGCGAATGCCGAGGTTGTCTCGAACAGCAATGCCAGAAAGGTGCGATCCTCAATGGCCGACAAAATCATAGCTGTTAAAATGACAAGGAATAAAGCCAGCCATGTCTGAGTGATCGCCCGCAGAATAGATACTTTGGACAATCGCTTGCGAAAGAATACGATATCTTCCTTTCCACGCAGCATGGCATACATAGCACCGATTAATATAGCGAATACAGTTACCTTGATTCCGCCGCCTGTCGAGCCCGGAGCCGCACCGATGAACATCAGGAGGAGGAGCAGAAACTGTGTGGATTGCTGCATATCCGCCACACTCATAGTAGAGACCCCGCCTGAACGTGCGCTAACCGAGTGGAAGATCGAGGCGAAGATTTGATCCATGAGCGACAATTCCTGAAAATCAGGGGATTTGAATACCTCCATGACAAAGATCAAAAGCGCTCCGGACACAATAAGTATTCCCGACACGGTAAGCACCACTTTGGAATGCAGGGACAGTCTGCGGGTGACACGATAGGATAGCAAGTCCGACATGACGATGAAGCCAATGCCGCCAAGCACAATCAATATGATGACTACAATGTTGACAAAAGGGTCGCTTACATATGCGGATAGTCCGCTATAGGGTCCATGAACGGCTCCGAACAAATCAAAGCCTGCATTGTTAAAAATGGAGATACTGTGAAATACTCCATAATACAGTGCTTGCTGCAGGGGCATATCAAATGACCATCTTGCGGCAAGCAGCAAAGCGCCGATCGATTCTATGACAAGGGAATATACTGTAACTCGGCGGATTAGCGACACTAGACCTTCCAGCGTATTTTGCTTCATCGCCTCCTGGAGAACCAGCCGATCGCGGAGAGAAATACGCCGATTGAAGGCGAGGGCAATCATCGTTCCCATAGTCATAAAGCCTAGGCCGCCTATTTGGGTAAGTATCATTAAAGTGAGCTCCCCAAATAAAGAAAATTGGGTCGCAGGATCGACGACGACGAGTCCCGTTACGCAGACCGCTGACGTGGCCATAAAAAATGCGTTGATCAGGCCGAGCTTCTCTCCGTTTGCCGAGGCTGGGCCAAGCGACAGGAGAAAAGTACCGATAATAATAATAATCGCAAATCCAAAGGTTAATATTTTTGCTGGTGATAAAGAATCTTGCTTTTTTTTGCGCTTAAGCACGAAGAATGCACCTCAATTGAACTTCTTGAAATAGATACAAAACGTGTTACGATATGTTAAGCTGTACAAGGAAGTTGGCTACGGTTACAGTATACCGATTATAGAGCAAATCTTTCGAGATTTACACTGTTTGTCAGCAAACGATTAATTTATTTGCAGAGGAGAGTCGACCACGAATGGAACTGCACATCATTGACGCAAACATGCATAAACAAGAGGATGGTACTTACATAGGCAAAACTGTATTTAAAGTCGAGTCGCATAAGGCCAATTATGAAATTACCTTCTTCAGCAAAAAGGGTCAGGATTGGGACTATAGCTTACATTATGCGGACGAACCGGGGATTGAAGAGCAATTCCTTATCGTTGATGCACGCATTGAAGAGGATGATGAGTGGTTTGATCGGCTGCTGGACGCAGCTTGGGATACGCTAGCAGCACAATGAGCCGAGTCATTGATTGATTGTGTAGGCTGAGGGGAGGAAATTGCTTGCTGCAGAAGCCATTTTATCGTATAAGCTTAGGAATCATTATGATTCTAACGATTATACTTTTATTGTCCAAGGTCAGCTTTATTTTTATGCCGGTCGTCGCTTTAATTAATATTTTGATTGTTCCGGTCATGCTGTCCGGTTTTTTATATTATTTGCTGAGGCCGATCGTCCAGTTCCTGGAGAGGAAGAACTGGAATCGAATGCTGTCCATTTTAACCATTTACTTGCTCTTTGCCGGAGTAGTCACGATCTTCCTGATGGTCGTCTGGCCTCCGCTGCAAAAGCAGGTGACTGATTTCCTGAACAATGTACCGCTGCTGCTTCGGGAGATGCAATCTCAGTTTACTGAGATTCGGCAGTCTAAGCTGTTCTCGATGTTCAGCAATGAGAATGCAGAAATCTCAGAGAAAATTACGGAATATATTAATTCGGTAATCGATGCGGCCACGAAGTCAATTTCTCATATCGTGACCTTCTTGAACGATTTCTTCATCGTCGTAGGAACGGTGCCTATTTTGTTGTATTACATGCTGAAGCAGGATGATCGGGTAACGCCTACCTTGACCAGAATGCTTCCCAAACGCTATCGCCGCGACGGTGAGCAAGTTATTCATGAAATCGATAATGGGCTGAAAGGTTTTATCGCCGGGCGCATGATTAGCGCAGTATTGCTCGCTGTAATGGGCTTTATCGGGTTCTGGCTTATCGGTCTGCCATATCCGCTGCTACTTGCGATCGTAGGGGCGCTGTTCAATTTCATTCCTTACTTTGGGCCGTTTCTTGGAGCTATACCTTGCGTTATTGTTGCATTTACCGAGTCGCCGTCCATGGTGCTGTGGGTGATAATTATCGTTGTTGTATCCCAGCAGATTGAGGGCAACTTGATCTCTCCTTATATTTATGGCAAGACGATTAATATCCATCCGCTGACAACGATTGTCCTATTGTTGATCGCAGGCGATTTTGCCGGCATTCTCGGGATGATTCTGGCGATTCCTGTGTATATGATGGTGAAGGTCATTATCGTTCGCGTATATCAATTGTACTTGTCTGGCAAGCAGGGAGAAGAGGATGAAGAGGCTTTAGATACCCCAGGCATCCCTTTGCAGCATAAGCCTGTTACTACATCGGATGAAGCACAGCCTTAAGCTCATTTCACTCAAATGGTGATAAATGTCATATCTCCATCCCTATCCGTTGGGAGATGATTAACCTACAGGCTATCATTAATTCTCGGGGGATGATAAGTATGGCAGCAATCGCCAAAGGCGGGAAGTACTTCTACGCATGGAGTACAATACTTCCTGACGGATCTTTTTACCTGCCGGATCAAGCCCTGCAGGAATACAATATTAAGCTGAACTCCAAGATTATTTTAATGACGGGTCGCAATACGACGAAAGGCTTCAGCGTCGTGTGCAAAGATTTAATTCCCAATTCGCCACTCGCAGCGATCTTTGGCAGCTTACCTGAACTGCAGCAGCATACTATTCCTGAAGGGCAGACCGTTACCTTTAAGGAACGGATGTTCTGCTGGGCTTTGTTGAACCAGAATCGCTATATTACTTTACCGCTGAAGACATGGCAGCAGTTTGGTTTGAAGCCTGGTGACAAACTGCTATGTCTCCGTGCGACTCATTTGGCATTTAATATTTTGTCGGAAGGTCCTTATATTGAATTGGCTAAGCAAATGAGAGATATTCTTGTGTACGAGTAGTTGTTGAATTATTGATTGTTGAATGCGGTTCCACCATGGGCATCTATTTCTCCAGCAGGAGAGGCAGATGCCTTTTTTATTGTTCCTTTTTATATGTCCATAATGGGGAAAAGATCGGGTAATTATAAGGGGAAGGTTACACATAACGAGGTTATTTAGGAAAAATGCTGCTGTAGTAAGGAGGGAACGGGGGGCATATTTTTTAGTGAAAGAAACCATGGTTCCATTGTATAATAAAAAAGTAATTTCCAGAATTTAGCCCCAGCCCTAATTAGTTTACATAATAAAATTATGGTACACCAGGAGGTCTGTGTATGAATGCACATGAAATTGATTATGAAATTATTGGTAGCGAGATGCAATGCGTTGAAATTCAACTGGATCAAGGTGAAAGTGTAGTAGCCGAAGCTGGAAGTTTTATGATGATGGATCAGGATATTCGAATGGAGACGATATTTGGAGATGGAAGTCATTCGGGGGGAGGCTTAATAGGCAAAATGATTGGAGCCGGTAAAAGGCTCCTCACCGGAGAGGGTCTGTTCATGACCGTATTTACGAACACCGGATACAACAGACAAGGCGTGACGTTCGCTTCGCCTTATCCGGGCAAAATCATTCCGCTTGATTTGCAAATGCTGGGCGGCAAAATTATTTGCCAGAAGGATTCATTCCTATGCGCTGCAAAGGGCATAGCGATAGGTATCGAGTTTCAACGTCGGCTTGGTACGGGTTTCTTTGGAGGAGAGGGCTTCATTATGCAAAAAATTGAGGGAGACGGACTTGCCTTTGTTCATTCCGGCGGGCTGGTACTCGAGAAGGATCTGGCCCCAGGCGAGGTGCTGCGCCTCGATACTGGCTGCCTAGTAGCGATGACAGCCGGAATTGATTATAATATTGAATTTGTGAAAGGCATCAAATCCGCGCTGTTCGGGGGCGAAGGTTTATTCTTTGCTACGCTCCGCGGCCCAGGTAAAGTCTGGGTTCAATCCTTGCCATTCAGCAGATTGGCGGATCGGGTGCTCTTTGCGGCGCGTTATTCGAGCCGGAAGGATGAAGGCAGCGTCCTAGGGGGACTGGGCAATTTATTTGATGGCAAGTAAACACGGTTATGATGCAGGATATTGTTCGCGATTTAGCGAGCAACGCTGAACAATTAACTTTTATCATCTTGAAAAAGGTCGATCTCTCGAATAAGAGGAATCGACCTTTTTAGTGGCATGTATGGACTCAAGGCTCTTGTTTGGCAATTTTAGCGACGTTGTTCAGTTTATTGCGGATTGGATGCTTGGTTAGCTTCTTGCTTACGATTTTGGCCTCGAAGCTAATGATTTCTCCGATTTCGAGTTCAACCTTCTTCATGGTTGCGCTATGGCTGGACCAAGCATCGCCTATTTCCATTTCAGGATCGGTGATCGCCACATTCTCGTAGATAACAACCTCGTCATCGTTATCGGAAAAATGGTTCGGGATCGTAGTGAATTCTTTGACCGTTGCCACCATTTTTACTTTGCCTTCTGGAAGCTCAACCTTGGCTTTCACGGATTTTTTGCCGCTGGCCTTTGCACTTGCTTCGCCAGCCCCCGTTTTGTCCTTCGTTTCATCAACTTGCATTTTTGCTTCTGTCTTGGGAGGAGTCGCCTTAGATTCGGCCTTTCCTTCAACTTCTGTCACTGTTTTGGCAGCAGGTTCCACGTCTGCTTCAGCGGCTTCAGTTGCTGCGTCCAAGTTTTTTATTCCATAATTTGCAGCCTGCATTTCCTTCAAGTAAGAAGGATGGATGCAGTGCTTCTGATTGTTGTCCAATTGAATGACAGCCGTAATATGATCGACATAGCCGATAATGCTGCAGCCTTCATTTAACCCATGGCCCTTATAGTAAAAGGCTTTAATTTTAGATGCCTTACTCGATAACAGGCCCCATTCCTTACACTTGTCCATCAGCTCCGTTTCATCTACGAAGGCCGTATACGTATCTGGTTCGATCATAAACGAATGCACCATGTTTTCTCCGCCTTTATTGTTTATTCCCTACTATTTTATCATGTTTTTCGCGGAAAGCGGCAATTTGCTCGGAAGCGCCATCGCACTTTTGCTGCTTAATAGAGGAATCTCCAAAGATAGAACGTTGCATAAGCCTCCCAATCCGTCCATGCCGCAGACAGTTTACGGATCTCTCTCTTCGTTGGTTTACGCTCACTGCCCGTTAATTTCTTGATCGCATTATGCAGGCCGACATCGTCAATCGGAAAAGCGGACGGTATGCGTAGACAACGCATTAATACGTAATTGGCCGTCCAAGGCCCGATGCCGCGGATCGAGACAAGTATTTCCTCTGCCCTTCCTGCACTTCCGGCCTCCAGCAGTATTTCCTTGGTCAGTGTACCGTCCGCAATAAGCTGAGCCGCACCGATCAGGTATTCACATTTCTTCACGGTCATTCGCAGCTCACTTAAATCCTGAACCGTCAATCCTGCGATGTCGGCGGCAGAAGGGAAAACCCAGTGCTGCCTACCGTCACATACGATAGGCTTGCCGAAGCGCTCAACAAGCCTTCTTTTTAGCGTATAAGCATAAGTCAGATTGATTTGCTGACCTAGAATTCCCCAGCTTACCGCCTCGAATAAATCGGGAATGCCGATAATGCGAAGTCCATGGAACAAAGAGACGGCCTGCTGCAGCAATGGGTCTGTCCGGGCTAGCTCGTAGAAGTGCAGCAGATCGCGATCCAGGTCGAACCACTCTCTAACATATTTCGTTACTTCTTCGTGAATCCAACCGCTTGTTGGAGGTCTGTTTCCTTGGAAGGTCACTTTTAAGCTGTGATCTGCATTTTCGCTAATTTCAATCACTGGGGTAAATTGTCCGACTGGTATCGCCCGGTAGATCCGTCCATCCCGGATCTGAAATAAACATTCATTAGGCGACCTCGATAAATAATTCAAGTTTTGCGTAAAGCTAAATGGCTCTCGTACGGGGATAATGAGATGCCTCTCTGGGCTTGTATTCATTGCGCTTCCTCCAATCCTGCTGATCCTTGTTCTCTAGTTGTACCATGAATAATAAATTATTAGTTTAGAAATCTTGCTATTACATTGGATCGAGCGTTCAAAACAACGAATCGAGAGTTATACTTGTCATGGAGGCGAATAGACAATGAGTAAATTAGGACAGCCGCTATCTGATGAGAAATGGCAAGCTATCATTCAAAATGACGCTTCTTGTGATGATAAATTTATTTATGCGGTGGAATCGACCGGAATTTTTTGCAGGCCATCCTGTAAGTCCCGAGTGCCGAAGCGGGAGCATGTGCGTATATTCGACAATACACAGCAGGCTCTGGCCGCAAGCTTTCGGCCCTGTAAAAGATGCAAGCCGATGAGCGGGCCGCTGCCTGAGGAAGAGTGGGTTGAGCAGATTGCAGGATATATTGACGCTCATTACTCGGAGAAGCTTACGCTAGGAACCTTGGCCGGTATGTGCCACGGCAGTCCGTATCATTTACATCGAACGTTCAAGCGCGTCAAAGGAGTGACACCTGCCTTCTATATCCTTCAAACGAGAATCGATAAAGCCTCGGAATATTTGCAGAAGACCGATAAAGCAATTTCCGAAATCGCTCTAAGGGTAGGTATGGGCAGTACATCTTATTTCATAACTGTATTTAAAAAAATGAAGGGCCAAACGCCTGCAGAATATCGTGAGAAGAGTACAACTATGAATTCATCGGAGGTGCTAAATTATGAGAATGACAAATGAAGCTGTATTGTATTGGACAAGGCTGTATACGGACAACTGGAATATCTGCTTCGCTGCCACGGCAAAGGGGCTGTGCTACGTTGGTTCCCATAATCATTCCTTTGAAGAGCTATCGGCTTGGGCTAACAAAAAATATCCGGACTATAAGTTGGTTGAAGACGAGGAGAAGATGCAGCCCTATGCAGAGGAATTAGCCCGGTACTTGCAGGGAGAGCTTCAAGGCTTTTCCGCGCCAATTGATGTCCAGGGCACCGCATTTCAACAGATGGTTTGGAAAGCCCTATGCGAAATTCCCTATGGACAAACGCGTACTTATTCCGATATCGCACTTAGCATCCATAAGCCGGCTGCGGTGCGTGCCGTTGGGGCAGCTATTGGAGCTAATCCTCTACTGATTGTCGTACCGTGTCACCGTGTCAACGGGAAGAACGGGACACTTACTGGCTACCGAGGTGGGCTGGACATGAAAGCTCGACTGCTTAGACTGGAATTGGAATTTTAATAAATTGTTTTGCCCTTTAAAATATTATGCTAAAATGATATAGGTAATTCTGAAATTAAATTTCTATATATTTGAAAATATGTAAATATGAGTAATTTGTCCTATTGATTTTCTAGTTTTTCTCGACTAATCTGTGGAAGGGAGACGATGTTCACAATTCTGTCAGAAAATGCAGACGTGTGCATTTCCTCACCACACCTTAATCGGGAGGATGAATTGTATGAAGAAAAAAATTAGTTTTTTCCTCGCATTATCGTTAGTGCTGACGCTATTTGGGGCGGTTCAAGCTTCCGCAGCGTCCATAACGGTAGACTCTACAATTATCGTTAAGGCAGGAGAAACGTTTGACGGTAAAGGCCAAACCTATGTTGCCAACCCGAAGACCCTAGGCGACGGCAGCCAAGCTGAAAACCAAAAGCCGATTTTCCGTTTGGAAGCGAATGCAACACTGAAGAATGTGATCATCGGAGCGCCAGGAGCTGACGGAGTTCACTGTTACGGAAATTGTAACGTCACCAACGTCACGTGGGCGGATGTAGGCGAGGATGCACTCACTCTGAAGGCTTCTGGAACCGTTAACATTACAGGTGGAGGCGCTTACAAAGCTTATGACAAAGTGTTCCAAATGAATGCAGCCGGTACAATTAATATTAAGAACTTCAAAGCGAATGATATCGGCAAATTGGTGCGGCAAAACGGAGGTACGACATTCAAGGTAGTGATGAATGTGGACAACTGCGACATTTCTAAAGTCAAGGATTCAATTTTGCGCACAGACAGCAGCACAACGACCGGAAAAATAACGAATACGAGATATTCTAACGTCCCAACTCTGTTCAAGGGCTTTGCATCTGGCAATACGAGCCAATCCGGGAATACGCAATATTAATTGTAGCTTCATATTTTAAAGTTACGGCCTGCAATTGACGATAGCAGTTGTCAATTGCGGGCCGTTTGTATATTTTAAATATTAAGGTTGACCTTCACGTTACGTCAAAGTGTACAGTTGAATTGTCAGGAGGTGATTCCATGGAATATACCGTGCAGAAGCTGGCCCGATTAGCTGGGGTGAGCACAAGAACGCTTCGTTATTATGATGAGATTAACATTCTTAAGCCGGCAAGAATCAACTCATCAGGATATCGGATTTATGGGCAGGCGGAGGTAGATAGATTACAGCAAATTTTGTTCTATCGAGAGCTGGGTCTTCCGCTGGAACAAATTAAAGCGATCGTAACCTCACCTGCATTTAACAGCGTTCTGGCGCTTCAAGAACACCGTGAGCAGCTCCTTGACAGAAGACGGCAATTGGATATTCTTATCTCCAATGTGGATAAGACAATTGCTACGCATGAAGGGAGAATCAGTATGACTGACCGAGAGAAGTTTGAAGGGTTCAAGCAAAAAATGATTGTTGATAACGAGCAAAAATACGGCAAGGAAATCCGCAAGAAATATGGGGACGAGAAGATTGACCGATCCTACGACAAATTGCGTGGTATGAGCCAGGAGCAGTATGAAGAGGTTGAGCGACTTGCTGAAGAGATACATCGGGCATTGGCCGAAGCTTATAAGACAGGCGATCCTGCAAGCGAAGCAGCTCAGCAAGCGGCTAAGCTGCATAAGCAATGGTTAGGCTATTATTGGAGCGAATATAGTAAAGAAGCTCATGCCGGATTGGCGCAGATATACGTCGACGATGAGCGATTCACAGCATATTACGATATGCACCAGCCGGGAACGGCACAGTTTCTCCGTGACGCTATCCTCATTTATACAGGGATAGAACAATGAATCTGAGCACCTTAATTTTTGAACAGGAACTTTAAGGCTAAGCATTTTTGTATCTTCGCTCTGATTCATTAAAACATGGAAAGGGTAATAATAAACAAGTGGGAAGTGGTCATAATCAATGAACAGACGGAACGACAGAATACTGTGTATTCCGAAAGGTAGTTGATTCACCATGTACTCTCTCAGAAGGAAGAGAAGATCGATCCTTCGTCGATTATTCTCTGGCACCCTAGCCGCCTGAATGGCTGCATAGCAAAATTTCATAATTAAATGAAGCAACCGCTTCCCACGTTTAAAGACTCTGCGCCCCTGGCGTGGAGTCTTTTTTTTTGCGCTTGGTGGAGGAACACGCAGGAATTATTAGTTTTACTAATCAAAGATATAAGATCATTCTAATTGACCGCCTGAACTTGCTATGATAAATTTTATTAAATGACAAATTAGATAGTAATACTAGGAATTAGTTTAAATTCTATGTATACTGCGTGAGGTGGATATTATTGGAACTACAAGTTAGTAACAGTCCTTTTAGTCAAGAGCAGGCGGAGCTGCTCAATCGTCTTCTTCCTACGCTATCGGAAAACCAACGAATTTGGCTCAGCGGATACTTGTCTGCATTACAAGGCGCTGGGGCGGTAACGGCTGCAGCTACGCTCGTTCAGGCGGTAGCTTCTGTGGAGCCAGCCATTTCCAAAGAAGTAACTGTACTTTACGGCTCGCAGACAGGAAACAGCCATGGGCTGGCTAACAAGCTGTCGAAGAAGCTGGAAGAACAGAGTTACCAGGTTACTTTGACATCGATGGGCGATTTTAAACCTAATGGACTAAAGAAAATCGAGAACTTATTTATTGTTGTCAGCACGCACGGCGAAGGAGAACCGCCAGACAGCGCTATTCCATTTTACGAGTATCTTCATAGCAAGCGTGCGCCAAAGTTGGAGGGACTACGTTATTCTGTACTTGCGCTTGGCGATACTTCCTATGAATTTTTCTGTCAGACGGGCAAGGATTTTGACAAACGTTTGGAGGAGCTCGGCGGTGAACGGATTACTCCGCGCGTAGACTGCGATGTCGATTTTGATGAACTTGCCGCGGAATGGATGGGGCTCGTTCTGAGTGAGCTCGGCAAACTTTCTGCATCAGGCACTGCGGCGAGCAGCGTAAGCACGATTGTGGCAAGCAGCGGTACGGAGTCTGAGTACTCGAGAACCAATCCCTTTAACGCGGAAGTTTTAGAGAACCTGAATCTCAATGGCCGCGGATCGGATCGGGAAACACGCCACATCGAGCTTTCCTTGGAAGGTTCCAATCTTCAATATGAGCCGGGGGATAGCCTAGGCATTTATCCGGAGAATCACCCGCTACTCGTCGATGAGTTGATTGCGGCCATGGGCTGGAACGGCGAGGAAAGTGTAACCGTGAATAAGAACGGCGAACAGCGGACGCTGCGTGACGCATTGCTGCGCTACTATGAAATTACGGTTCTTACAAAGCCGCTGCTGGAGCAAGCCGTACAGCTCAGCTCCAGTCAGGAGCTGAAGAAGCTGCTTGAAACAGGGCATGAGCAGGAGCTGCGCGCCTATTTAGCCGAACGCGATTTGCTAGATTTGGTGACGGATTACTCTTTTGAAGGGGTTAGCGCCAGTCAGTTTATTTCAATTCTACGCAAAATACCATCGCGGCTTTATTCCATTGCGAGCAGTTCCAAGGCGTTTCCGGATGAGGTACATCTGACTGTTCGTTCCGTACGTTATGAAGCTCATGGCCGCAACCGATATGGCGTATGCTCCGTTCAGCTTGCGGAACGGGTAGAGCCCGGGGATACATTGCCGGTATATATTCAACATAACCCAAGCTTCAAACTTCCTGAGAATCCGGATACGCCGATTATAATGATCGGGCCAGGGACAGGGGTCGCGCCTTTCCGAGCTTTTCTTGGGGAGCGGGAAGAGACAGGAGCAGAAGGGAAAAACTGGTTGTTCTATGGAGACCAGCATTTCTCTACCGACTTCCTATATCAGGTGGAATGGCAGCGCTGGCTGAAAGACGGCGTATTGACCCGAATGGATGTCGCGTTCTCTCGCGACACCGACAAGAAGGTCTACGTCCAACACAGGATGCTTGAGAAGAGCCGGGAGGTTTATGAATGGCTGCAAGAAGGAGCCGCAGTGTATGTGTGCGGGGATGAGAAGAAGATGGCTCATGATGTGCATGCCGCTTTGGCCACCATACTTGAGCAGGAGGGCGGTCTTAGCCCAGAGCAAGCAGCGGAATATTTGACGCGTATGCAGCAGGAGAAACGTTATCAACGGGATGTATATTAAACGGGGAGTCCCGAGGATTACGAGAGGAGAATGGCCAATATGTCAGATAACAACTTAATGTCGCCAAACAGTGCACCGCACAGCGATGTTGAAGATATTAAAATTAGAAGTAATTATTTGCGCGGGAGTCTAGAAGAGACGCTTGAGGATCCAATTACGGGCTCCATACCGGAAGATGATAATCGGCTGATGAAATTCCATGGCAGCTATATGCAGGATGATCGTGATTTGCGGAACGAGCGCCATAAACAGAAATTGGAGCCAGCCTATCAGTTTATGCTTCGAGTGCGCGCGGCGGGCGGTGTCGTTACACCGGAGCAGTGGCTGATGATGGACAGCGTATCCCAGAAATATGCGAACGGAACCATTCGTCTGACAACCCGGCAATCCTTTCAGCTCCATGGTGTTATCAAATGGAACTTGAAGAAAACCATTCAGGAAGTGAATGAGGCATTGCTCAGCACGTTGGCCGCATGTGGCGACGTTAACCGAAACGTGATGTGCAATCCCAACCCATACCAGTCGGAAATTCATTCCGAGGTATACAACTGGGCGAGCAAGGTAAGCGATCATCTTGATCCGAGAACCAATGCTTACCATGAGATTTGGCTTAACGGTGAAAAGGTGATTGACAGCAATGACAGCCAAGCGGAGCAGGAGCCTATTTACGGACATGTCTATTTGCCGCGTAAGTTCAAGATTGGCGTAGCTGTACCGCCTTCGAACGATGTTGATGTTTTCTCGCAGGATTTGGGGTTCATTGCGGTTGTAGAGAACGGAGAGTTGAAGGGTTTTAACGTCTCTGTGGGCGGCGGCATGGGAATGACGCATGGGGATACAAAAACCTATCCGCAGGTGTCCAAGGTAATTGGCTTCTGCCTGCCGGAGCAAATGATTGATGTAGCGGAGAAGACTGTTACGATTCAGCGGGATTACGGTGATCGTTCTGTCCGGAAGCATGCCCGCTTTAAATATACGATTGATGACCGGGGAGTCAATTGGTTTGTCCAAGAGCTATCGAATCGGCTTGGCTGGAGCTTGCAGGAGGCAAGACCGTTTCATTTCGAGCACAACGGCGATCGATATGGTTGGGTGAAGGGCAGCAATAACAAGTGGCATTTTACGCTATTTATCCAGAATGGCCGCATTAAGGATGAGGAGGATTACAAGCTGATGACAGGCTTGCGGGAAATAGCCAAGGTGCATACAGGCGACTTCCGCTTGACACCGAACCAGAACCTGATCATCGCGAATGTAAGCAGTCAAAAGAAAAAGAAAATTGAAGGTCTTATTAAAGAACATGGCCTGACAGACGGTTTGCATTACTCCGCCTTGCGAAGAAACTCAATGGCGTGCGTAGCGTTTCCTACCTGCGGCCTCGCCATGGCTGAATCTGAGCGCTACCTTCCATCCTTGCTGGATAAGATTGAGCCCATGCTGGAGCAAGTCGGCTTGCAGGATGATGATATTGTTATTCGAATGACCGGCTGCCCGAACGGCTGCGCCAGACCGATGCTGGGGGAAATTGCATTTATCGGCAAGGCACCTGGGAAGTACAATCTGTATCTTGGCGGCGGGTTCTCTGGAAACAGACTGAATAAATTATATAAAGAAAACATCGGTGAAGATGAGATTTTAGAATCCTTGCAGCCGATTATTACGCAGTACGCCAAGGATCGAGAAGAAGGCGAGCATTTCGGCGACTACGTCATTCGTGCTGGTTATGTCCAGGAAGTAACGGATGGACAGAACTTCCATTCTTAGGTTGTTGATTTTGATCGGATATTGTGAATAATCAGAAAATAGGATTTGAAATTAATTATTATAATGAATAATTAACTAGATTAATCATAATAAGAGTCATAACAAGTGCGGGAATAGAAAGAACGGTACAAACGAAGTGCTTCCCTTTAACGGCGAGGCACTTCGTTTTGGCTATTATTTCATCCAACTTTCCTGGTTTATTGTATGGTTTCGCAGGTGTATTCCTTAGGAAAAATCGTATCTATTATGTCGAATTTATGTCAAATTTCCCTTAAAATCGCAGTTAGTTCATTTCGAAAACTTGGAAATTCACGTCGTAAAATGTATTAATTTGTCGCTTTATGCCGAAATAATAAGGTTGAATTGGATTTCTCGATTCGATATAATATGTACTAATTAATGGATTGTGTTCCGATTATCGGATTCACTGGAACGGTAATTAAAGTTTGGATTTAAGTTATCAACATGGCAATATTACACCGTATAGGCTTACAAAGGAGCTTCTTAACAACATCCACCAAGAATTAATATGCATAAATCATCTTTTAATTTTGGAGGATTTGAAATCTATGGGGTGGTATGTTTTATTTGTACGAAATGGGTATGAAGATCATGTGCAGAAAAGTCTAGAGAAGATAAGCGATAATAATATAGCTCGTTGTATAGTTCCCACGAGGAAAATACCGGAAAGAAAAAAAGGGCAAATCAAAGATGTTGAGAAAATTATGTTCCCTGGATACGTTTTTATTCAAACTCAGATGACTAAATCGATTTACTATACTCTTAGTAGTCATCCGCTAATTTATTCCTTATTAAACTATCGCAATAGAAAGGATTTAAATTATAATCAGCGAAATTCAGATACTACAATCCAGGATTCGGATGATTTTTGTTTCAAACAAGTGCCAAAAGAAGAGATTGAACAAATCCTGCAACTTCTTGACGATCATGGGAAAGTCGATTACTCAAAAGTACATCTATTGGATTCCCGGATTAAAGTTATTTCGGGGCCGCTAAAAGGCAAAGAAGGAATAATCAAAAAAATCGATAAGCGTAAAAATCGAGCTAAAGTGAATATAAATTTAATGGGTTGTCATAGAATGATCGATTTAGGGATAGAAGTTTTAAGTTATAAAAACTGAAAAATATAATCGATGTTTCGGCACGTTATACAGATTCAGTTGGACATAGGGGAAGTCATGTAGTGCTTCGCAAACAAAGCATGAAAGGGCGAAGCTATGCGTTTTAGTACATAAAAAAATAAAAGAATGGTGTTTGTAGCCTAGAATTATTTATTTTTTTAAACTGCGTCCAGATACATGGATACGCAGTTTTTTTATATTGATATCATGTATTAATAATATTTCTCAATATAATGCAGGGGGAACGAGAATATATGCCGAGGACAAAGATTCGGAATAAGATTGTATTGATTACTGGAGGAGCATCGGATATTGGGAAATCCATTGCACTTGAATTACTTCATAATGATAACACTGTTATTTTGTGGGATATTAATGAAAGCGGTCTCAATGCTTTTAAGGAATCCACGTTAACACCAAGAAGTACTTTAATAACGCAAAAAGTGGACATGACCATATCTGAAGAAGTCAAGCAAGCCTTTGAGAAGATATCTTCTCAATATAAGCAAATAGATTATGTGTTTAACATTGTAGGGTATGGGTTGGTCGGGGAAGTTAAGGATATGAGTATTCAAGATTGGACGCAAATAATAGATACGAATATTTATGGGGTTCTATATCCAACCATATTTGCTTATGAATTAATGACCAAGCAGGGTTCTGGCCACATCGTTAACATGTCTTCACTCGGCGGACTTATCCCGTCTCCATTTAATACAGCTTACTCGACGACTAAGCATGCAATCGTAGGTCTGTCCTCCTCTCTTCGCGAGGAAGGCAAAGCTCGTGGTGTGAAGGTTACCGTATTATGTCCAGGGGGCATTCGAACAAAACTGTGGGACTCCGTCAGGTTGATCAACCTACAACGTGATCTGTTTAAGAAACTGGTTCCAGAAAAAACACTGCAGTTGCCGAACGAAGCAGCTAAAATCATTTTGCTGAATGTGGAAAGAAACAAAGGAATCGTTATTTTTCCCGCTTTTGCAACCGTTTCCAATATAGTTTATAGATTTTTTCCTATGATTTTTCGGAAGGGGATCCAGATGTCCGTAAAAAGTTTACGGGCGATTCGGGAGGAAAGCTCATGAAACAAAGCAAATTTAAGGTTGAGCCTTTAGATCAAATTATGTACATAGCAGAAAGCGGTTCTGATCAGCAATTCCGTTGTTATCTTGAATTCGATGGAAAGTTAGAGGAGGAGAGACTGAGAACAGCAATTAATCTTAGTCTGCAATTAGAAGAAGTGCTTATTCATAAGTTATCAAAAGGTTTCTTTAGGCTTGCTTGGGAGAAGCTAGAATCATCTGATATAGATATGGTATTCCGCTTCAAATTAACCGAAAATGTTGAGAGGGACATAGAGCAATTTTTTATTCAGAAAATTGATACTTGCGCTGGCCCGCAAATTCGTATTGGTTTGTTTCGAGATGGGGAGAAAGATTATTTGGGATTTGTCATTCACCACGATGTATCAGATAGCACAGGATTAATGAAATACATAAAAAAACTAGGTGAAATCTATAATCGTTTAAATAAAGATCCAGCCTATATTCCCAACTCATATAAAAAGGTGGATCGCAGCATTCAACCCTTATTAAGGAAGTATAGTGCAATCGAGCGGTATAAAAAGATGCTGCCCAGTTCAGACATTAAGATCAAAGGTCAAATTGATCCTTTTCCTTGGAGCCAGCAGAATAATGATCGGAGGGAGAGGTTTCTTCTTCATCGGATATCATGGGAACAACTAAGCAGCATATATGATTATTGCCAGCGTAACGGATGTTCATTTAATGACTATTTTCTTACAGTATTCTACAAGGCTTTCTATACGTTGCGAAATCAGGAAACTGGAAATCAAAGAGAGCATAATCCTCTCTTCTTGACCGTTGATTTTAGAAATTATAACCGAATTCATCATGAAAACTGCATTCTGAATTTCAGCTCGGGCATTCTTGCACAACTAGATATTAATCCTTCTGACGAGTTTAAAAAAGTGTTAGCCGAGATCATGGTCTTTACGAAGCAAGTTAAAGTTGATTTGGTTAACTATGGAAAGCAACAGGTGCCAGGAATCAACACAGTTTTTATGTTAAATGCTTTATTCAAAATAATGCCTTTTAATATTGTCCAAAAGCTGTCTAATGTGATGCAGCGAAAGGTGCTTGGGATCCCTTACTTATCGAATATAGGGAATATAACAAGAGCGGTTAACGCGTGGGATGGGCTGCGGATTGTAGACGCTTACTTTTTGGGGCAGATTGTATACTATCCGAAATTTTCTTTGGTTCTCTCCCAATTTGAGAAGGAAGTAACCATCTCGGTAGGCTTTTTAGGAGGTGATGAGGATGTTGAAATGGTCCAGAGGTTCTACAGGTTATTGGATCAGAATTTAGTTACATAAAGGAGGGAAATAGAGAGGACAATTCGTATAATCTTTGGAGGTGCAACGATTGAAAACGATTTTGCAAACTTGTGATTTAACGAAAAAATATAAAGATGCAACAGTAGTGAACGGAGTTAATATTCATATTGAGAAAGGTGAGGTTTACGGTTTCATTGGTCAAAATGGCGCTGGAAAGACAACATCCATTCGTTTAATCCTGAATTTGTTAAATCCGACAGGCGGCCATGTAGAGTTGTTTGGTGAAAAGGTTACAAACCAAAATATTTACAAACACTTGAAAAAAATAGGCTCTATTATTGAAATTCCGGGTTTCTACTCCAATCTATCCGGACAAGAAAACCTGGAAATCCATCGAGTTCTTATGAATGTGAAGGACAAGGCGGAGATCAACCGTGTGCTGGAGCTAGTGAATTTAAAAGATGAAAAAAATAAAAAAGTAAAGAATTATTCGCTAGGTATGAAGCAGAGATTAGGTATTGCTAGAGCTATGCTGCATGACCCTGATTTTTTAATCCTAGACGAGCCTACGAATGGATTGGATCCAAAAGGGATTGTAGAGGTCAGAGATTTAATTGTTGAGATAGCGAAAAACCATGGTAAAACGATTTTTGTATCATCGCATATCTTGGCGGAAGTAGAGAAAATGGTGAGTAAAATAGGAATTTTGCATCGAGGAAGATTGTTGGAGGAAATTGATAAGCAAGAGTTTCAAAATAAAAGCAAGAAACAGTCCATATATAAAGTCAGTGATGTCAATGAATCGATGAAACTTATACAGAAACAGTTTAATATCAATCAAATGACGGTAGATGGTGATATGCTCATTGTTAAGAATTCGGACGAACATATGAACGGATTAATTACGAAGCTATTGGTCGAAAACAATATCACAGTTAAGGAAAGTAAAGTTGTTACGCCTTCTCTCGAGGAGTTTTTTATTAAGCTAACGGAAGAGAGTGGGGAAGCGATATGAGCAAACTTGTCTATCTAGAATTTTTGAAGCTTAAGAGATCCTATATTAACATATTTCTCTTCTTATCCATGTTTCTCCCTATATTATTCATTGTAATTCAGTATTTCCTCTCGCAAAATGAGGAAACGTTTTTTCTCACCATTACGAATAACACCAGCACGATATCCATTAGTATTTTCTCCATTATTATGATTTTGGCCAGCTATATTATGGCAAGGGAATATAAGGAGAATATGTTCAGCTATTTGTTCATTACACCCAATTCTAGAACCAAAGTATTAATAAGCAAGTTACTGCTCTTATTCATCGTGATTTTACTGTTGGAACTGATTACTTTTGTCACGCTAATCATTATTCATATGTTTGTTGGAGAGTTCACGATGGAGAAGGCCGGCATGCTGCTTGAAGCATGGATACTCAGTTCATTGATGTTTTTTTTACTAACGCCTCTTGTCGTATATATTGTATTGCTTAGGCGAGGGTTTGTTTCTTCTTTACTAATCTTGTTAGCGGGCTTTATTTTCACGTACCCTTTTATTTACAAAGAGTATTATTATTTTCTTCCGCATCTAATTCCTTTGGTAACCGTTTCGGATCACTTAGGTGCCGATGTGAACGCTGCAAACGGTTGGATGACGATGGCTATCATGCTAGGGGTGTTCTTTTTATTTACTTTCCTATCCATCAAAAAAATCAACAGGAAGGATTGATATCCAATAAGAAGGCTGATTTATATAGAATTTAAAAAGCTCCTATCCTCTAAAATACTTTGGATGATTGTGGTTGGTGCAGTTATGCCAGGCATTATTGCTTCTTTGACTTTATTGGATCAGGAACATTTGAAATGGGATGAATTCCATCATGTAGCGCTTTTTATATTTAACATTCAATCTATTTTAACGTTTTCGGCATTTGCCAGCTATATTTGGGCAAGGGAGTATGAGGAAAATATGATGGAAGAACTCTTATGTTATCCATTTCCCAAATATAAGTTATTTCTTTCAAAACTGTTTATACTGCTTCCAGTCATTGCATGTACTTCTCTCTTGTTTGTGTTCAATAGCGGTGTTATGGCAAGGTTCCTAACCGAAGGAGGCATACCTGCAGAATTGCTTGTGGAGTATTTGCTCATCATTGGCCTTATGATACTTATGCATTTTATGCTTATGCCCTTCATGCTTTTGGTTTCGATAGTCTCAAAACAGGCCGTAACCGGTATCGTCATTGGGGTGGTATTTATGCTGGTATGTACGATTTTTTACAATACATCTTTTATTCAATACATCCCTTTTATTATTCCTATGGTACTGACTGACCATCTGTTGGGCTTTGATAAACTTATTTTGTCAGGGTATAGGGCTCCCACGGTGATCTTATTATCCACCTTTGTTGCTTCGTTAGTTGGATGTTTATGGCTTTTGAAAAATAGTATTCTTTTTGACAAGAACTAAGGAATTGAAGCCCGTTTAATGTAATCAGATTATAATTCAATTCAATAAGGAGATCATGATGGGGAGTATATCTGGAATCCTAAGTTATCGTATGACTAAAGCAGAGAAAGAGTCTTCGATCCGGTCTATGATGCAGCATCTTCACCACCGGGGGCCGGATGCGGAAGGATGCTACGTCGATTCACTTGTAGCGCTGGGTTCCACCCGATTAAAAATTATTGGTCTTTCCAATGGAAATCAGCCGATCTACAATGAGAGCAAAGATTTGGTAATGGTATGCAATGGTGTGATTTTTAACTACCAGGAACTGAGGGAGCGACTAAGGTCAATAGGACATTTGTTTGCAACTGAAACCGATGTTGAAGTTCTGCTTCATTTATATGAGGAATATCAAAACGATTTTCTGTCATATGTCAATGGACAATTTGCTTTCGCGATCTACAATATCCTCACCGGAGAAATCATTCTAGGCAGAGACCGGACGGGCAATTGTCCACTTTTCTATCACCAGACGGATGACAGCTTTTACTTTGCGTCTGAAATGAGAGCGCTTCCTGAACAGATGATTCAGAGATCCCTCTCCATTGATTCGCTATACGAATCGATATGCTTGTGGAGCGTACCGCCACCGAATACACTGTTCAATCAAATTTATCAAGTCGTTCCCGGTGAAATGCTGCGAGTCAAGCTGAATGCGAATGAGAAGTTGACCGTGGAACGACAACGTTATTGGAGTCTTATGTTTACACCCACCTTCGAAGGCGACTTTGAAGAGGCTGTTCAAGAGCTGCGCTGCACGATGCTGGAGAGCGTGCAGCGAGCGCTGACGGCCGATGTGCCGGTCGGATTGTATTTGAGCGGTGGTGTGGATTCGTCCATTTTGGCATGCATTATTGCCAAACAGCTTGGGAAGCAAATCGACACCTTTTCTATTCAATTTGAAGATGATAGCCTAAACGAATCCCATTACCAGGATATGATCGTCAACGAGATCGGCAGCTATCATCACACCATTCTTTGTCGGAACGGTGATATTGCCCGCTATTATCCGGAAGCAGTGAAACGTGCTGAGACTGTACTTTTCCGATGTGCTCCAGTTCCGTTATATATGCTGTCACAATCTGTTCAAGATTCCAACTTTAAGGCGATACTTAGTGGAGAAGGAGCAGATGAAATGTTTTGGGGCTACGATACCTTTCGAGAGCTAGCGATCCGTAAATTTTGGAACAAGGCTCCTGATTCTCAAATGAGACCGCAATTATTTAAAAAAATATTTCCTTATTACAATCAGTTTCGAGATCCGAGGTATTTTCAATTTATTAAAGCATTTTATAAGAAGGATCTCACGAAGACCGAGCATCCGTTTTATTCCCATCTGCCGCGTTGGAAGACTAATCAAGCTTTAACCTCTTATCTTTCAAGAGAACGAATGGACGAATTGTCCATCAGTTCCTTTGGTGAACGTTTGGAGAGCAATTTGCCTGATTCTTATTTTTCTTGGAATCACACAGAACAAGCGCAGCAGCTTGAACTAATTACTTTATTGAACGGATATCTTCTCTCTTCACAAGGCGATCGGATGCTGATGAGTCATAGCGTTGAAGGAAGGTTCCCTTTTCTGGATACGGAGTTGGTTAAGCTCGCCAGCGCTCTACAGCCCAAATGGAAATTGAATGGATTGAGCGATAAGTACATATTGAGAGAGGCTTTTAAAGAGATTATTCCCCATGATATTTATAAACGTAGCAAGTTTGCTTATCGTGCTCCTGATTTCAAGAGTTTCTATCAAAATGACCGCGTCGAGGATTACATTTCGGAAATGATGAGTGAAGAATACACTCGTACGGTAGGAATGTTCGATCCAGTAAAGGTAAAGCTGCTTCATGAGAAAGGGATGCGAAAGGATTTTCGTAATATCACGAATGCGGACAACATGGCGATTAACATCATTATATCAACTCATTTGTTGCATCATTATTTTATTAAAGTCTCCTAGGAGGGATTAGGTTGGGTAAAGATCAATTAACTGAAAAAGTGTTTCAAATGTATCAGGAGTACCCGTTCCCCGGAGATGTTCAATATCAGACGGAGTACTTGTTTCCTTTAATGCGATTTTTTGCTGAAAAGGCGGGGCCAGGCAAGCGCAGCATCTTGGAGCAGGCCAGAGTTATTGAGATAGGATGCGGTACAGGAAATACTTTAGTTGGTTTAGCGGAGAAGTACCCATCTGCTAATTTCACCGGTATTGATATGACGGTCAATTCGTTGAACATCGCTCAAAAAAAAGCAGAAGATAAAGGTTTAACCAATATTCGGTTTATGGAAAAAGATATATTGAACTTGGATCTTGAGGAACAGTTTGATGTAGTTATGTGCATAGGGGTTCTTCACCACTTAGCTGATATGGAAAAGGGACTGGAGAATATCGCCAATTTGATGCATGAAGACAGTTATCTAATTCTATGGTTGTACGGGAAACATGGTAGATATCGTTTAAACTTGAATCAACAAATGCTTGCGGTTCTTCTGAAAAATGTTGAGAGCCTGAGTGAGCAGGTTGCAATCACCAAAGAAGTTCTTGAGAAGGCAAATGACGGTCTCATGTCTTGCCATTTCAATGTTCCAAATTCAAAAATGGAAGACGATTGGGAGGAATCCTTACAGTTTGTTATTCAAGAAGAAAGCTGGCTCGTCGATCAATTTCTGCACTACAATGAGAAAGTGGTAGACATGATGGAGATTGTGGAACTCGGGAATAAATGCGGATTACAGCTAAGCAAATGGATAGGCGTATCCGAAGATATTGCCGATTACATACCATCCGAAGAAGTAATAAGACAGTTTGCTGTTTTAGAAGAGGATGACCAAAGGTTTGTGCTTGATCGGCTGTTGAAGCCGAATTATTACACTGTTGCCTTGCAGAAAAAAGGTACATAAAACAACCCAATTGGAGGAGATTCATTGTGGAAGAAGTAAAAACTACGATTATAGATTTTATAGCGAGCAACTTTATCGTCAACCTGGAACAGCTAGAAGAAAATGATTCTTTGGTAGATAGAGGAATCGTAGATTCAACTGGCATTATTAGTATCGTATCCTTCATTGAGGATACATATGAATTTCAAATTAAAGATCATGAAATTACGATTGAAAACTTTGGAAGCATTCATTCGATTGTGCAATTTGTTCAAACACGTATTGAGAAAACATCAGCCTAGGTACTGGATTCGAATCAATATAAAGCAGAGGGAGCTTTTATGCCATTCACTCATTCTTCAAAACCCGTTGTATTTTTGTTTTCCGGTCATGGAACTCAATATTATCAAATGGGTATTGACTTCTATACACGACATGCTGTTTTTAAGCAATGGATGGATACTCAGGATGAAATTATCCAACGAATAGGCGGTTACTCAGTATTGGAGCAACTGTTTAATCCAGCGAATAAAAAGAGTGATCATTTTGATGCAATCAGATATACGCATACCTCTTTGTTTATGGTGCAATATGCGTTGGCGCGACTATTAATGCAAGATGGTATTCAACCTGATTTAGTGGCTGGAACAAGTCTGGGAGAGTACGTGGCTCTTACTGTGGGGGGGGCAATCCCGCTTGAAGATATGCTTCAGATGCTAGTAGATCAATCGGATTGGCTATTATCATGTGAAGCGGATGGCGGAATGATGACCGTGCTGGATGACTACGAAACGAGGATTCAGGATTCCATCATTGTTGGCAATGCTGAGTTGGCAGCAATTAACGATCCCAGGAATTTCGTTTTGGCAGGGGAGCAAGATGCTTTAAAGCGAATCGAAATTTCCTTGAAAGGCATCTGCCCTTGTTTTCGTCTTCCCGTAAAATACGCCTTTCATTCGTCATTTATGGATCAGTTTCAAGAAATACATAAGTCATATTTCCATCAGATAAAACTGTCAGCAACGCGAATTCCTTATTACTCCTGTGTATACGGCAAACAGTTGAAGGAGTTATCTTCTGAATACTTATGGGAAGTAGTTCGCAAGCCGATTCAGTTTCTTGATACCCTTAGAGAGCTTGAATCGCGCGGGCCTCTATCTTATGTTGATTTAAGTCCGACAGGGACATTGAGTAATTTTGTGACCCACTCACTGGAGCGAGAATCGCTATCTGATGTGTTCCGGTTAATGAATCCTTATCAGGAGCGAGGAAAAGATTATTATGCGGACTTCCAAGCGAAAATACAAAAAACCAAAGCAGAAACAGGTAAGGTGGCGAAAAATATGAAAGCATTTGTATTTCCAGGACAAGGTTCTCAAAGGCTGGGAATGGGAAAGGATTTGTTTGACGAATTTAAGGATGTTACTGCACAAGCAGATGCTATTCTTGGCTATTCCATACGAGACCTTTGTTTAAATCAGGCCGACTTGTTGGATAAAACAGAATACACTCAACCAGCCATCTACGTGGTGAATGCCCTACATTACATGAGAATGATGAGAGAGCAGGATCCGCCTGCTATGCTGGCCGGACACAGTCTAGGAGAATACAATGCACTACAGGCTAGTGGGGTCATTAGCTTTGAAGACGGGTTAAGGCTAGTGATCAAACGTAGTCAGCTAATGGCGCAGACAAGTGGTGGAGGTATGGCCGCCGTTATCGGCCATACCTATCCTGAACTTCAACATATAATTGGAGAGCATGGTTTTTCACTGGATATAGCCAATCATAATACACCTACCCAAATTGTAGTTGCCGGGCTGCAGGATCAACTGGAACAGCTTGGTAACATAATATTGGGCAGCGGAAAAGGGAGATATGTCCCCCTTCGGGTAAGCGGTCCTTTTCATTCTAAGTATATGAGCGGGGCGAGCCGGGCTTTCATGCCTTATCTGGAGAAGGCGACTTGGCGGATACCCGAAATTCCGGTCATAGCGAACGTTACAGCCCAACCTTACGGTTACCATAATATTCATACTTTGTTAGCCGAACAAATTGATCATTCGATCCGATGGACGGAAAGTATCCAATATATGCTGCGAGAAGGAATAACCTCGTTTATCGAGGTTGGCGACAGTATCATATTGTCAAGAATGATTCAGGAGATCAAGCAAGATGAAGTGAATCGGGCTCCGTCAGGGCAGCATGCGCAAGCGAGGGAAGAAGTCGCTGCATCGGCACCGACAAAAGAAGCGCCTAACGTTAATCCGCCTGTCGCAAAAAAAGGGGCAACCCAGCTATTAAACTTTTTTGACAGCAGCGAATTTTTGGACGATTATGGGGTCAAGTATCCATACGTTTGTGGAGGCATGCGCCACGGGGTCTCCTCGGTTTCTCTCGTTTTGCGTGCAGCCAAAGCTGGAATGATGGCTTATTTTGGGACGTCTGGATTATCGATAGATCGAATAAGTCAAGCGATAGACGCTCTTAAGCAAGGTACAAGCAGTGGATATGGCATGAACCTTACCCCCAATTATGTGGGTCAGAGCCTGAATGCTAGTCTGATTGATTTATTTTTGCAAAAAGGGGTTTGTCATTTGGAGCTTTCTGGGTTTATTACGATGGATCCAGCCGTCATTAAGTATCGACTGAAGGGCTTGAAGCTAGGGGCTAACGGCTCAGTCATATCAGAACATAAAATCATGGCTAAGCTGTCTCGCCCGGAAATTGCCGCGATGTACTTAAGTCCAGCTCCGCAGGCAATCGTAGATCAATTGCTGGCAAGCGGAGAAATTACCGAGGAACAAGCCTTCCTGTCAAGGAAAATTGCTATAGCTGACGATATATGCATTCATGCGGATTCCGCGGGCATGACAGATCGGGGAAGCTCATTTGTCATTTTTCCTTCGATCATGCGGATGGCAGAGCAGTATCAGTCCATGCACGGCTATGCAAAGCAAGTCAGACTGGGAATCGGAGGAGGCATTGGCTGTCCAGATGCCGCAGCAGCAGCATTTCTGCTGGGAGCTAAATTTATTGTAACGGGATCCATCAATCAATGCACTGTTGAAGCAGGGACAAGCGATATCAGCAAGCAACTGCTCGCTTCCATTGGTGTGCAAGATACAGAGATCGCTCCGTCTGGGGAGATGTTCGAGCTTGGTGCTAAGGTGCAGGTTTTAAAGAAAGGTGTCTTTTTTCCAGCCCGGGCCAACCGACTGTATGAAGCTTATAAATTTTATCCATCATTAGATGATATAGATCCCGTTTGGAAAGGGCAGATTCAAAAGCAATATTTGGGACGGAGCTTTGAGGAGATCTATGAAACAATCGCTTCCGAAATGCCTGCTGAGGCAGAACAGGCGCAGAAGAATCCTAAATATAAAATGGCACTCATTTTCCGTCAATATTTCCGTCTTTCTACACAGGCTGCTCTGGAAGGTAACCCGACACAAAAGGTAAATTACCAAATACCCTGCGGCCCTTCGATGGGAGCCTTTAACCAATGGATAAACGGCACTCCACTTGAAGATTGGAGACTGCGGCACGTCGATGAAATCGGATTGAAAATAGTAGAGGAAGCCAAGTGGATGATGAATAAGCGGTTAGAAATGTTCTCGTTAAGTTCCAAATAGCCGTACTCGCTACTAAGTTAAATCACTGATATAGGGAGATTATAGATGATTAAGACTGGTGATGTTTTAGGATTAAAAGAGATTAAGATCTCCTTTACGAAAAAGGAGTTATCCTTGTTTGCCCATCTTAGCGGCGATTTCAATCCCATGCATATGGATGCGTTATTTGCCCGAAAGTCGCCCTATGGACAGCAGATTGTATTTGGAGCGTTGAGCACGATTGCTTGTCTTCAACTCATTGAGGATGACAGATTTCTACAACCGAGTGAAATAGAAGTGTTTTTTGAAAAACCGGTTTTTATGAACAAGGTCTATAGTGCAGTATTAGAAGAGAAAAGCGAGGATACGGCCGTGATTGGTTTGTATGATGGCCACACAACCTGTCTTCGTCTTTCGTTGCGAGCGTCAGTACCCACAAAGGCTTTGGACGAATGGGTATGTCCGATGCCGGAGGATAACTCCGAAATGTTAATGCAACCGATGGACATTGACGATGAAGCGTTAATTTCTGCATACAAAAATGTATGCGCTTACAAGGTTGATCCGATACAGCTTAAGAAATTTGCGGAGGATGTCGGCTGGAGAAACGTGGCACAAGGAATCGGCCTAGTAAAGGTACTTTCTTTATGCAGTTATATCATCGGGATGGAGTTTCCCGGAAAACGAGCTTTGTTTTCCAAATTGCATTTGGAACTATCGAACTGTCTGAGAGACATCTCAGATCAGTTGGTTTACTCCATCTCAAAGCAGCATTATGACGAATACTACCGGATGTTGGACTTAGCTGTAGAGGTTGGATCTTCCGGGGTGCCGATGGCCCGGGGAACCTTGAAGGCGTTTGTTCACAAAAAGCTTCCAAGTACCGATCCTCTACATTCGGCTGACACCACTGTTCGACCATTAAATGGGAAAACAGCATTAGTCATTGGAGGGAGCCGCGGTCTTGGGGCTGCAATCGTAAGGGAATTGGTCATTCAAGGCTACCAGGTGGTGACAAACTATTATAAGAGCACTGAGGAAGCTAAAACATTGCAAGCAGAGCTTAATCGCTTGGCCCCCTCGGCTGTTCATATCATAGAAGGTAATGCTGCGGACGAGGATACTTGTGAGCGAATGGCGCAGTATATCACAGCTGAGTTTGGCCGGCTTGACTTGCTCGTCTTAAATGCCTTCCATCCGCCGCTTACTCACCTATCACCCGAGGATTATGTGCAGGAAAACTTGAAGCTTTTCGAGCGTCCATTCGAGGCTTGCAAGGACTTGCTTGCGACTTATCGCGGCTGCATTGTTGGAATTTCATCTATTTATGTAAAGGAGGGGCCAAAGGAGCTTGCAAATTACATCGAAGCTAAGAAGCTTGCTGAAGCGTATTTGATTCAAAAGTCGGAGGAGTATTCACCAATCACCATTCTCCTTGCGCGTCCGCCGCAGCTGCTGACAGATATGAACAATACGCCAACAGGATGGATACATGCACAGCCGCCAGATAAAATTTCCAAAGTGATAGTAGACGCAGTAAGTGAGTCAGTCATCGGACTGACAGAAGAGAAGGGAGTACAGTGGATCGAACACTTTGATGTCGTTTCCAAGAAGATGAATATCATATCATCGTTTACTGCCGATCCAATTAAAACCGGGTTGTCGTATTGGTTGAAGCTATGGAATTGGCCTTATGAGATCCGCTTTTCCTCCTATAACCAAATGATCCAAGACTTATTTCACTTAGGAGGCGTTTTATACCACAAGGATACGGAAATGAACGTTTTGCTGATCCGACTTGAGGATTGGTATCGTTATAGGGCCCAAGAGGATGCTGAAGGTAATTACATAGGCATGCCGTCTTATTCAGAAGAAATACTTGCATATTATGAGCAGTACTTGAATGAATTCATCGCAGCACTTCAGTTTTATCATGAGCACTATCAAGGAAGGACACTTCTGGTGTTCTGTCCTAACCGGTTGCAGCTGCAAGATGATTATCATTGGAGTCAATTGTTATCGGACATGAAGCAAAGGATCTACGAGGCGGCAGGGATGCTTGCCGGGATCGAGATGGTTGACGCCGAAGCTTACCATGATTTATACGGAGTCTCTAGCATAGAAGATATGACAGGGGATATCCTTGGGCATATTCCGTATACTCAGGAGTATTTCTCCTATTTAAGCACCCTGATAGCACGAAGATTCTTTTCAATCCATCGAAGGACATACAAAGTCATCGTTTTAGATTGTGATAATACGCTTTGGGAAGGAATTGTCGGAGAAGTCGGTTATGACGGTATCAATATTAACGATGTCTATGCCTCATGGCAAAGCAAGCTAATTGAGCTCTCGGAAAAAGGTTACCTGCTTTGCTTGTGCAGTAAAAACAACCCTCAGGATGTACTAGATGTATTCTCTAAAAATCCATCTATGAAACTAACAATGGATTATATCGTCGACTACCGAATAAGCTGGGGCCCCAAATCTGTTCATTTATATGAGTTGGCAGAGTCTCTTAATGTTGGAATTGATAGTGTAATTTTTATTGATGACAGTCCGTTGGAAATCGCCGAAGTTCGAAAGCATTGTCCGGAGGTGCTTGCTTTGCAGTGGCCGTCCGACAAGTTACAGGCGAAGTGGTTTGTTCAACATATGTGGGCCTTGGATCATGAAAAGCCGATCACCATCGAGGATGCTAGCCGGACTCAGCTATATAAAGCAGACCAAGAACGTATAAAGATGAAGCAGACCAGCTCCAGCTATTTGGAGTTCATTCGAAATTTGAACGTGTCGGTGAAGTTTGAGCCGGTGAACGAAGCTGCTTTGCAGCGCGCATCCCAAATGACGCTGAGAACGAACCAATTCAATACAACGGGAAAGAGAAGAACGGAAAAGGAATTGAAAGAGCTCCTTGAAGAGAAGGGAGTTCAGGTGTGGAAAGCGGAGGTGGAGGATCGCTTCGGTTCATACGGTTTTGCCGGTTTGATCGTCTCTAGGACAAGAGATTCGGATATTTACGTAGACTCTTTCTTGCTTAGTTGTCGGGTTTTGGGCCGAGGTGTTGAATTCGAGTTGCTTCGAAAATTGGCTAGAGAGGCACAAACAACGGGATTAACGAGTTTAGTTGTTGCGCTTTATCCTAACAACAGAAACCATGCAGCGCATCAGTTTCTCGAGGGACTTTCTGAATTTGACGCAAGTATTAAGCAACAGGCACTGCCGGAGGGGGGCATCGAATGGGTTATTCCAGTAGAATGGCTTGTATGTTTTGATCAAACAACCGTCAAACAAGCTATCTCGGAACCAGCCAAAAAATATAAGACTGACAATCGTGAGCAGCCGAAGAATTTTACCAGTTTGAGAGTACTGGAAGAAAGGCTCGAATATATTGCAACCAATCTCACGAGCCAATTGAAGATATACGGCGAACTCGGCAACCATTCCCTGTCTGGAAATCAGAGTGGGCTAGTTCAGGATAGGCAAGCTGAAGAAATCCGTGCCAAGGATGCGATCAAAAGCGTGTTTCAGAAACATACTCGGCTTACAGAGATTGATTTCAGTAAACCAATTGAAGAGTTCCAGTTGGAATCCATGAAGAAAGTTGAGATCAGCTCGGACTTGATTCGAATATTTCCACAGCTCGCTCCAACATTTTTATTTGAATTCGAAAATCTGAAAAGCGTTGTGCAGTATCTGGAAGCAGATGCTTCGATCACGGCACCGTCCAAGGCCGTCCATCTGGAGGCTACTAACGAAGCACATGACGCAAATGATATTGCAATAGTTGGTGTGAATGCCAGACTGCCGCAAGCAGACAGCGTTCAGAGGTTTTGGGAACATCTTGTGAATGGCAACAGCTGCATCACAGAAATTCCTGCAAACCGTTGGGAACTATCGGGCTTCTATAGCCCTGATTCCGGAGAAATCGGTAAATCACATTGCAAGTGGGGCGGATTTTTACAGGATATTGAATCATTTGATCATCAATTTTTTAATATATCCGCTAAGGAAGCCGAAGCGATGGATCCCCAACAAAGACTCTTTCTAGAGGTTGTATGGGGATTGTTTGAAGATGCGGGATACAAGCCAGAGGATATTGATCCCAAGACCGGGGTCTTTGTCGGGGTTATTTCTACTGACTTTGGCCAGTATTTGAATCAACAAGCCGCACATGGCCTGACCCCGTATCGATGGGGCGACGCTTATCAGATCGCTAATCGCATTTCTTATTTCTTTAATTTCAAAGGGCCTAGCCTATCGATTGACACAGCCTGCTCGTCCTCGGGCACGGCATTGCATTTGGCATGTCAAAGCATCTTGAATAAGGAATGCCGTACTGCCGTTGTGGGCGGAGTGAATTTAATCTTGGATCCTTCCAGATATATTCAGTATACGCAAATGGGACTCCTGACTTCCGAGGATAAGTGTCGACCTTTCGCAGCCGAGGCCAAAGGCACGATCATGGGCGAGGGCGTTGGGGCTATATTACTCAAACCGTTAAGAGAAGCCTTGCAAAACGGAGACCAGGTTTATGGAATTATCAAGGGCAGCGCAATAAACAGCGGAGGCAAGACAAATGGCTTTACTGTTCCCAATCCGAAGGCACATGCTGAATTGATTCGGGAAGCAATTCGAAGGGCCGGTATAGAAAGTAAAACCGTAAGTTATATAGAAGCACACGGAACGGGAACGATTGTCGGTGATCCGATCGAAATTAGCGGATTGTCGGAGGGTTACTCATGGAGTGCTAATGCCCCTGGAGAAACATGCTCAGTTGGCTCAGTAAAGGCGAACATTGGTCATTTGGAGTCGGCGGCTGCAATTGCAGGCATTATTAAAATTGTTTTACAAATGAAGTATCAAAAGCGAGTGCCTTCCCTTCATGCGCTTCCAATGAATCCAGTTCTTAATCAGGCCGGATCTGGCTTTGCGGTTCAACATGCACTTGAGGATTGGAATTCTGTTAGAGAAGAGTCGGTGAAGGCGACACAAGCGCCTAGAAGGGCTGCCATAAGCTCTTTTGGAGCGGGTGGAAGCAACTTCCACGCTATTCTGGAGGAGTCACCTAGGCAGCGGCATGCCGTGGGTAAGTCGAATGACTATAACCTGATTGTTTTCTCAGCCCGGAAAGAGAAGACGCTGCGTGAAATGACCTCAAATCTAAAAAAACACATTCAGTTTGAGCTGTCGCAGCAAACGGTTATAGACCGAGATGCGTATTTCGAAAGCTTGGCTTTTACGTTGCAGACTGGACGTTGTTGCTTTAATCATCGTTTGGCGATCGTATCCAATTCCTTGGACGACCTGTTGGAGAAGCTTACACATTACAATAATTCAGGAGCCTTGAGCGACGACATTCAATATGGGGAATGCTATAACGAGCATATAGAAGAATGGCAAGGAGAACTTTTTGAAAGGGAGTACTTCAAGAACTTATTTACTAGAGGTGAGGTCAAGAAGCTCTCTTTTCTATGGCTGAAGGGAGTTTCAATTAACTGGAACGATTTTTATAGTAGGCCCAAACCTTTTAAAGTCGCTTTACCGACTTATCCTTTCGATAAACGGGTTTTTCCGTTGAGAAAATTCACTGGGCAGAGAAGCATTGCAAAGTTATATGAAACGATAGAAGCCCCCTCACTGCAAAACGATCATTATCAGCTCACAACGGAAATCGAGAGATTTCCTTTTCTGATTGATCATCAAGTGAACAGAACGATCATCGTACCCGGGGCTTTCTCTTTATCTTTAATGATGACAGCTCTTGTAAAAGAACATCGGTTGACCAGCCTGCATTTTAGCGATGTTACATTTAGGAAAGCTTTCCTGTTGCAGATGGACAGCCGATGCTTGACCCAAATTGTTTTTCACAAGCAAGAAAGTCCCAGCAAAATTGAAGTATACGTCAAAACGGAGAACGAAGATCCTGCTTGGACATTGCTGACTAAGGCGCAAGTGGATACAGATGTTGACAAGATCGTACGCTCTGTCGATCCACTGCTCATTCAATCCCGAGCGGACAGCCGGATGTCGAGGGAAGCCTTTTATCATAAAGGTTCTTCTCTAGGCTTTTCATGGGGTGAGCAGTTCCAATGGATTACTGAGGTTTGGATCGCGGAAAAGGAGGTGCTGGCCAAGCTGTCATACCGAAGCTCTGCTGAGGCAGCGTTCGTATTCCCTCCATCTCTTCTGGACGCCTGCCTGCAACCGTATATTTTTGCTTTGGAAAATCATTGTCAGGCGATGGGGATTACCGACACCTTTATCCCGTTTAGCATTGAAGAGTTAAACATGCATATGCCGATCCCGGAAGAGCTTTACTCTTATATTACGTTCCAACAAATCGGTGAAGGGCAATGCGATTATTTTATGATAAATGTCATGCTGTTGGATCCAAAAGGTGTCATTATAGGCGAAGTATTGGGGCTGCGTCTTAAGAGGGTTCATCAGGGCCTTTTTCAACAGTCTGGTCAGTCTAATAATGTTGAGCACTTGTATCGGCCCGACTGGGAGCTGATCCGTTTTGAGGAGTGGGAACCTCCCATGGAAACTCCCATCTCAAATCGAAGCTTAGCGGTTGAAATGTCATTTGGTAGCAGCGCATCACTTGCAAAACAAGCAGTACAGCGAGTACTTGCGGAGCAATACGGGGTTGACGAATGGTTGCCGATTGAGCTCCTCCTTGAGGAATATGTCACAAGGCTATCGACCGTTGAACATTTGTTCGTTTTCTGTGACGTATCACGAAGCACAATACAATACGGCGAGGGTATGAAGAGGCAATATGAGGAGATTTACGAGAAAGGCATCTTGAAATGGTTTCAGTTTGTCAAGGCTGTTGCTGGACAGCATGGGGGACAGCCGCTGCATATCACATTCATTACACAAAATGCTCAAAAGATGCTGAATCATGAAACCTTATCACCTGTTGTTCAGTCCTTCATGGGAATGGCGAAGGTGCTAAATTCGGAAAATGGCAGCATTACGGTCAAATGTATCGATCTTTGCGCTGTCGAGACAGGGCGCCTAGAGGATGAGAGCCGAGTATGGGATCGGATATGCAGAAGTGTCGTATCCATTGGCCCGAAGTCGGGCCGTTTAGGTTATGAGGAATACGCATTGAGAAACGAGCGCCTATTTAGAAAGAGGCTGATTCCATTAGAGTCTCCGATCAGCGGCGAGTTGAAGCCTATATTCAAGGAGAAGTCGGTTTATTTGATTGTAGGTGGCTCTGGAGGTATAGGGCTTGAACTGTCAGAGTATTTGATTACAAAGTGGAAATCCACATTAATTTGGATCGGAAGAAAACCGCTAATTGCCGTGCAATCGAAGATAGATCGCTTGGAGCAGCTTGGCGGAACGGTTTATTATGTGCAGGCCGATGCGCAGTCGGCAGATGAATTGATTAAAGCCTTCAAGGAAGTTCAAGCGGGGATTCCCCGGATTGATGGAATCATTCATGCAGCGCTTGTCTTAAGGGATGCAACTCTTACGCAGATGAAGGAAGCGGATTTTACCGAAGCTTTCAATGCGAAAGTATTGACGATGCTTAATACACTTGAGCTTGCGGAACCATCGAGACTTGATTTCATTATAAGCTTTTCTTCAGAGTGCAGCTTCAGAGGTTCGCCTGCACAAGCGAATTATGTTTCGGCTTGCCGATACCTGGATTCTTTCCTCCTGTCATTAGGGGAGAAAGAACAAATTCCGGTTAGAATCATGAACTGGGGCTATTGGGGTGAAAGCGGAATTGTCGCTACCGAGAGGTTCAGAAGATTACTTGAGCTGCAAGGCTTGCTTCCATTTAGCAATGCCGAGGGAATCGCAATGACAGAAATGATCTCCAGTTTGCCTTATACACAGCTTATGGCCGCCAAAACGAATTCGATTTATGCAGATAAGGTAGGGATTGCGGCAGACAGAAGCATGCAGCCCGCGGGAGGAGACCGTTCCGAGTTTCTTTATGCAATAGCTGAAGAGATCAACTCTTTCGCGGCATCATATGACGGGCGGTCTATAGCGGATTATTATGAACAGCTGAAGCACGTGATTCAAACGGTTCCTGATTATGCTGAACGGATATTGCAAAATATGGAGGGAATTGAGCTTGAAGAATTGAAGCCGCAGTTCCAACGCTACATTAAAGCTTTACGTGCACTGCCGAAAACAGCCGATGTACAAAGCGTAGGCGGCAAGAAGGAGCAGCAGCACCGCACAGAATCGGTTGATGCATGGAGCCGAATGCTGGATATTTCCCAGCGTCAGGCCGCGAACATCTTGAAGGAACGAATTTTGGCAAGCGATGTATTTTTCCCGGACGGATCCAATGAAGTTGTGGAAGGCATATACAAGCACAACCCGCTCTCGGAGTATTTCAATCAAATGATGGCACTGCTGGTTGCGAAACTGACAGAGCGTTTGCTTGAACAACGCAAGGACGGAACTCCTGTCCGCATATTGGAATTCGGCGGAGGTACAGGAAGCACGACTTCACACGTGCTGCGTGGATTGAATGAAATCGCTGGTCAAGTGGAGTATGTGTTTACCGATGTTTCTCCACATTTCTTGCATAAAGCTAAGCAACGGTTTGCAGATTACGAATTTGTCAAATATCAGTTGTTTAACCTCAATGATGATCTTGAACCATTACGGTCGGATTGCGGATTTTTCGATATCATTCTGGGGACGAATGCCATTCACATCAGTCGTGATCTAAGCAGAACACTTTTAAATCTCAAGAATGCATTGACACCATACGGGCATTTGATTATTAACGAACTGACGCATAATCATGAGCTGCTGCCAGTGACCTTCGGTTTATTAACAGGATGGTGGGACTATGAGGATTCTGAGCTGCGGATCGATCACTCCCCCCTGGTGTCATTGTCGGGATGGGAGCGCTTATTGGAAACGCACGGGTTTCGATATGCTACAGCGTTCGATTTCACGGAGCCATTCCAGGAGAACCTCCACCTTCAGCATGTGTTGATCTGCGAGAATAATGGAGTAATCCATAAAGCGTTAATCACTTCTGAGACGAAGGGGAGGGACAGCGTCGGAGAAATGAAGGCTGAATCTGCTCATGTGAAGCCTTCACTAACGCCTTCAAGCGCAGCTTCGGAGAAAAATGATTCAGCCCTGATGAAGATAACCGGAAATTTGTCTGCTGCTGCTCAATGCCAGCAAGTAGAAGAGAGCGTAATGCAATTGTTGAGGGAGCTATTACTTATTCCAGAAGACGAGCCGATTCGCGGCGGGGCAGGTTTCCAGGAGCTTGGATTGGATTCGCTGCTTGCCGTTCAATTCAGAGATTTGCTATCGGCGGCTACTGGTCTAAAGCTTGCAGCTACGATAGTTTACGATTATCCGACGATAAAATTAATGGCCGAATACATTGTTAGCAAGCAAGTTCAGCCGGTTACTGTTTCGCAAAGCACATCGGATGTCAACGATAGTGCATTGATTCAAGGGGATCGAACTGCTCAAGCATCCGGCGCTAAAGACAGTATGCGAACAGGAGCAGAGGATTGGCTGTCGGAGGTTCAGGAAATGACGGAGGAAGAGGCCGTTCGTGAATTGATAAAGGAACTTCAAAACTTATGAGATAAAGAGTGATGCTATTGGAAACCAAGGATTTAGTTAAGCAAGCACTAGTCGAAATAAAACGGCTCAAGAGTGAAAAAGAAGCTCCGATTGCGATTGTCGGCATGGCTTGCCGTTTTCCAGACGGAATCCATACGCCTGAACAATATTGGGAGGCATTGGTTAACAAGCGGGACTGCATTGCGTCCATTCCTCAGGAACGCTGGAATATAGACGATTATTACAGTCCCAATCATGCCGAACCAGGAAAGATGTATGTAAAGGAAGGCGGGTTCGTTCATCCGATTGATCTGTTCGATTCGGATTTATTCAAGCTGCCTGATAGAGAAATTAAGTACATGGACCCGCAGCAGCGGATGTTTCTGGAGGTTGCGTGGGAATGCTTGGAGCGGTCAGGGATCGATCCTCTTGGACTAAGAGGATCGAAGACGGCCGTCTACTTGGGGATATGCACATCGGATTATGCGCTTCATAGTCTATACTCGAAGCGGCCTGAGAATATTGACATATATTCTTTTACCGGCAGCGCCCATAGTATTGCTAGTGGGAGATTGTCCTATATGCTCGGGCTGGAAGGGCCAAGTGTTTCAATTGATACGGCTTGTTCCTCATCACTGGTTGCCCTTCATGAAGCATGTGCTACCTTGCGCGCCGGGCAATCCGAAATGGCTATTGTGGGCGGGGTTAGCTTGATGACTTCCCCGGAGCACACAATTCAGTTCTGCAAGGTGGATGCATTGTCTCCAACTTCTAGGTGCAAGGCTTTCGATGCTTCTGCTGATGGGTATGTTCGGTCGGAAGGCTGCGGGGTCGTACTTTTGAAGCGATTGGATCAAGCGGTGAAGGATAAAAACGTGATTTTGTCAGTTATCCGGGGAACAGCGATTAATAACGACGGAACGACTAGCAGTCTGACCGCTCCTAATGGTCTTTCTCAGCAGCGGTTGTTTCAAGATGCACTAAGCTTCGCAAAGCTGCAGCCCAACGAGATCGCTTATGTGGAAGCCCACGGTACAGGAACCCCGTTAGGCGATCCGATTGAAATCAACGCCCTTGGCCGTATATATGGCACCGATCGAGATGATCCACTGTGGGTAGGCTCTGCCAAAACGAACATAGGTCATCTTGAGGCCGCGGCAGGTATGGCCGGATTAATCAAAAGTGTGCTGGCAATTCAAAATCGAAAAATCCCGCCCAATTTGCATTACAATCGCCCAAATCCGGAAATTATGTGGGACGAGTTTAAGATCAAGGTGCCTAAGCAAGTGGAAAGCTGGCCAGCGGGAACGAAGCGTGCTGCGATAAGCGCTTTTGGCTTTAGCGGAACCAACGCCCATGTCATCATCGAGGAACCGCCAGTTTCAGTGACTCCCGAAGCGGGAGAGTTGATTCCGTTAATGACAGTGTCGGCCCAGAGCGAAAAAGCATTGTTAGAAAAAATACGAAATACATCTTTATATATTGCAAAACAAAGCGAAGATTCGCTGGACGCTGTTTGCTTCACTTCTGCGGTATGCCGTCCGCATCTTCCATATCGCAAGGCTTTTGTATTTACGAGCCGTGCGCAATTGTTAGAACTGCTCGAGCAGAGTTCATACAGTGCTAGCGAGAGGCCATCGACAGCATGCAAAGTGGGCTTCTTCCTGCCTGATACCTTGATTTGGGATGAGCGGCTCGTCTTAAAACTGTACGAATGCAGTGACGTATTTCGCAGCGCCATTTCCTCCTGTATAAAGGAGCTGTCTTTTAGTGATCTTGAGGAGCTGCTTCATACAAGTCAGAAGCATATCACCCATTTTGTTTTTCAATATGCAGCGATATTGGCTTTGATCGACGCTGGAATTCACCCGGATTGGATGACAGCCGACCGCAGAGGTTGGATTGCAGCACTAGCAGTAACTCAAGTCCTTACGTTAAAAGAGTGCCTGATTTGGTTATGCGAAGCTTCTGCTATGGATATACCTTACAGCTTGCTTTCAGGAAGAACGATCTCTCCGCAAATTCCACTTGTAACGTCGGATGGAACGCGAATAGATGAGACGGTAGTCAATGACGGTATTTTCTGGAATGCTGCACATTCAGCGGAAATTACTTTTTCAGATGCTTGGCTGCTTCAATTCAATGACGAAGAAAGAGACAGTAACATTGGCAGCCGATTGAATTGCAATGTCAGAGATGTGAATGCGATCTTTAAGACGCTTGCTTTCTTTTACGAAAGAGGCATACATATTCGGTGGAAATCGGTATTTCACAAATCGCTTCAGCCGATGCCACTACCGACAACGCCATTTATCGGCAAACGCTATTGGGTAGAACAACCCAAAATTGCTCCATCATCGGGCGGTTTCTCAAACGAGAGTAAATCATTCTTTAAGCATAAGCTGCCTATCTATGGGAAAAACACATTTTGTTACATGTTCCGCATTGAAGGCGCAAAGCATCGTTTTGTTAAGGATCACGGTTTTTTGGGGCAAATTGTGCTACCGGCGACCGCATTTCTCGAAATGATGACAACCGTGGGGCAGGATATGTACGGTCCATATGGCTTTGATGTTTGCAATATTAGCTATGAGCAGCCTCTCATCTGGAGGGATGAGGATGTCGAGCTTCATATAAATGCAGATAGAGGCGATAATGGCAACTTGAAGCTTTCCGTCATGAGCTTCCGAAGTAGCGATCATTCGGACATAGTATGGATACAGCACGCAACTGCTTCGATAGTGAAAAGAGCGTCAACTAACATGCCGAGTGCATTTATAACTCCAAAAGAGGTGGGCGGGCTGCAGCCTGTTGCCAGTGGGCAGTTCTACAAGCGTTTGGCTGAAATCGGGTACTACTTTAAAGACCTTCACCAAGGAGTCTCCGAACTTCAAGCAAGCAATAGCCTGGCAAGGGCCAAAATCAAGCTGCCCGCCGCACTAGCGAGTGAAGCTTCAAGCCACTCGTTCCACCCGGCTTTATTGGATGCTTGTACCCAAGTGTTTCTGGCCTTTTTGCCTGAGATGAGTGCAGACCAGGACCAAATTAATATTACGATGGGAACGGATCAATACAGCCTATATCTTCAACCAGAGGATGAGCTTGAGGTTGTTGCTGAAATCATAGAGCAGAATGCTCACGGTTTCAAAGGAAATATGCATATTTATAATGGGCATCAAGAGCTAGTCGCGGAAGTCAAGGGTTATATGACTAAAAGAGTCGATAAAACAGCTCTCTTGTCATCTTTAAACAAGTCCGACCAGCCTTTTTATCGGGAGAGATGGGTGCCTAAGGTTCATGAAAGCAGTCAAGAGCTTCAAACAGGAACTTATCTGCTATGGGCAGACGATACTATATTTGCCTCCAAAGTAGCTGAACAGTTCCGAACCCGAGGCTGTTCCGTTCTATTTGTGCGCCGCGGTAGGGAGTTCCGCCGGCTTCCAAATCAAGGATATGAGATAGATCCGTCAGTGCCAGAGCATTATTTACAGCTTGAAAGAGAGCTTCAAGAGCAAGAGGATTGCAATTTTAAAGGCAGTCTCTATATGTGGAATTTGGATTGCGCTTTCTCACCGGTTACCCGTACAGTTTGGAATGAGGCAGAGGCGGCTTGCCAGCCGCTACTGCTTATCGCAAAGCATTTGTACTCTAAGTCAACTCATTTGGGCAGTTTTTCGATAGTCACCCAGAATACAAGCCGAATTGAGCCTGGGGACTATTGGGTGCATCCCGTATCAGCATCAGCTTTAGGTTTCCTAAAGGTGATGCGCTTGGAATACCCGTATATCCGATGTTTGGGAATCGATTTGCATGATCTTACTCAAGCCTCAAGTAATCAAGTTGTTACGGAGATTTTGGAGGCGACAGCAGATCATCTCGTGGCATATCGAAATATGCAGCGGTATGTGCCGCGTTTAATTGAATGGCCTACACCGATGCCAGAAGAAGATACCGACTTAACGGTGTTTGAGCAGCCATATGCTCTAAAATCCCAAGGCAAAGGATCTATTGAGGAGCTTTATTATGAATATGCGGCACGAATGAGTCCAGCTGACGATGAAGTTGAATTGGAGGTATTGGTAGGGGGCTTTAATTTCCATGATATCATTCACGCCCTTAATCTGATGGAGGAACACAATGAGCGCTTCGGTTTAGATTGTGTAGGGAAAGTGAGCAGAGTAGGAAAAGCTGTGACGGATTTGAGCGTCGGCGACCTTGTGGTGGCGTTTGCTCCAGGCTGTTTCGGCAAATACATTGTCGTGCCTCGCGACTTTGTAACGGTGAAGCCGAAGAGTCTGAATATTAATGAGACGGCGACTATTCCTTCAGCATACTTAACGGCATATGGCATTATGAAACATCTGACTCAAGCCTCCGCAAACGTACAATCTATGTTAATTCATGCCGGCTCCGGCGGGCTGGGCGTAGCGCTTATTCATCTGGCTCGCCGCTTAGGAATTAAGGTATATGCTACAGCCAGCAGCAGTAAGCACTTTTTGCTGCGTCAGCTAGGGGTTGAGTATATTTTCGATTCCAGAAGCCTCGATTATGCAGAACAAATTTTGGCGGCAACCGATGGCAAAGGCGTTGACGCAGTCGTTAACTCTTTTACAGGCGAGCACATTCCAAAAACATTCTCTGTTGTGCATAGCGGCGGTTATTTCGTCGAAATAGGAGAAAGGGAACGTCTGACCGATGAGCAAGCGTCCCAACACCGAAGCGATGTTATCTATGTGTCCTTCTCGTTGTTTGATACGATTCGCCACAATCGTCGTATTGTTAGAGAAATGCTGGAGGATCTGAATCGTTGGTTCGATCAAGGGGAAATTCGCCCGATTCCGTTTCAGGTATTTGATAAATCGGATATCAAGGCTGCCTTTCGTTATATCCAAAAGGGCAAACATATCGGGAAGGTATTAGTTCGCTTTGCAGAGCCGCAGATCCAAGCTGAAGAACGAAGAACAGTCGTCATCGCAGGTGGTGCAGGCGGTATTGGTTGGGAAATTGCACAACACTTAGCAAATACGTCCTCGGATACGATTGTGCTGTTAGGTCGAAGTGCTGAATCGGAGGCATTAAGAGAAAAGCTAGATCGGTTGCGTGTCCAGGGAAAACAAATTGTATATTATTCGACCGATATCGGCGATATTGATGCAGTTCTTCAGGTAATCAAGGATATAGACACCTGCTATCCTCCGCTGCGAGGCGTGATCCATTCGGCTGGAATTATCAATGACCAACTCATTCGGAGCGAAGAGTGGGATAATTTCAAAGAAATTATCCATCCCAAAATTCAGGGGGCGTGGAATCTTCACTATGCAACTCTTGAGAAGGAACTTGAGTTTTTTATGCTGTTTTCATCGGTTACGGCACTGATGGGATCTATTGGGGTAGCCGGTTATGCAACAGGAAATAGTTTCTTATCCGGCTTAACGGCATATCGTTTACAGCTTGGTTTGCCATGTCTTTGTCTGAATTGGGGGCCTTGGCAAGAGGTTGGTATGCTGACCCGCCTCAATCCGGTCGCTAAGGAAATATGGACGAAGAACGGCTTCAATGCGCTGTCTACAAAGGAAGGTTTACGTCTATTTGAAGCAGCGAAAAATCACAACGGGGAGCTATCGGTTATGCCTGTCGTTTGGGAGAAATGGCTCAAGCAATATCCTAAGGGCTGTATCCCGGATACGCTGTTATCACTTGCGGATTATAGCAGCAATCAGCCATCTGCGAATGTATCACATACAGTGGGCGCTGCGAAGTCCGTAGCAGCAAGAAATCGTTCGGCAAGTACACCGGAAGCCGTGTACAACGATATTTCCACCCTGCTAAAAAGAGTGCTGCAGCGTTCTGTTACGACCGAGGAGCTAAATAATCACTCCTTCCAGGAAATGGGTTTAGACTCATTGATGTCTGTTGAGTTTCGTAATCTTTTAAATGAAAGCTACGCATCGGAATTTCCAATTTCGCTGCTCTACAGCTATCCAGATCTAGGGAGCCTTTCTTGTTATATTTGCAGCGAAGTGCTGTGCTTGGAAACAGATACGGAAGTGGAAAAGATGCAACAGGAGCCTAGCGACCAAGCTCCATCAGATTCGGAGGACCGCGACTACTCCCTAGAATATCTAAGGGAACAGTTGGACAAAAAACTTAAACTGTACGATAGCACAATATCGTATTAAAGGGGTCAATGAAACTGTGAAAGTTAATAGCGAAGATTATATTCGTTTGGAACGCGCTTATCATACTATTCTGAGCTTAGAGCAGAAGTTAGAAACGTCGAAACTGGGAGCATCCGCCGAGCCCGTCGCGGTGATAGGGATGGCGTGCAAATTTCCCGGCATGATCGACAACCCTCTTGATTACTTTAGGATGTTGTCTCAAGGCAAGGATGTCGTAGGGGATATTCCCGATGAACGCTGGAATTTTAATGAATACGACAGCGAGCTGAAAAGCAAGATTTATTGCCGAAAAGGCGGATTTATATCTGAACCTTATCATTTTGATCCGCTGCATTTCAATATTTCTCCGATGGAAGCGGAATTTATGGATCCGCAGCAGCGTTTGTTTCTGGAAAACTGCTGGGGAGCAATTGAAGATGCCGGTTATACGCCTGAGAGATTAGATAATGTTCGCTGTGGCGTATACGCAGGTGTTGTAAGCAATGATTATTATACCTATCTGGATTCTATTCCGCATAAACCCGAGCCATATGAAGTAATAGGCAATTATTCTTCAATGCTATCGGCTAGGATTGCATACTTCTTAAATTTGAAAGGGCCTGCTATTACGTTGGACACGGCGTGCTCGTCCTCGCTTGTTGCGATTCATACAGCATGCAAAGCAATCCAAAATGGCGATAGCGATATGGCCTTAGCAGGAGGAGTCACGCTTTATGTGACTCCTCGTCCTTATTTATTAATGTGCGAATCCATGATGCTATCAAAGAGCGGAAGTGGATTTGCCTTCGACGAACGGGCCGACGGTTTCATCCCTGGCGAGGGCTGCGGGGTCGTCTTGTTAAAAGCATTAAGCAAGGCTGTACGGGATGGAGACCAGATTTATGGTGTCATTCGCGGCACCGGCATTAATCAAGACGGCAAATCCAATGGCATTACAGCGCCAAATGCGCTTGCACAAACCGAGCTTCAACTGGATGTATTGAAACGGTTCGGGTTGAATCCGGAACAAATTACCTACGTAGAGGCACATGGCACGGGAACGGAGCTTGGGGATCCGATTGAGCTGGAGGCGCTGACGAACGCGTTCTCTAAATTCACAAATAAAAAACAATATTGCGCCATCGGCTCGGTCAAAAACAATATGGGACATTTACAAGCGGCGGCTGGGGTCGCGTCATTAATTAAAGTGTTGTTGGGAATGAAATATGAATGTATATTCCCGACGATTCATTTCGAAAAGTCAAACCCGCATATTGATTTTCCTAAGACTCCTTTTTATGTAAATACATCATTGCAGGAATGGGTGACAGCGGGCGCTCAGCCTAGAATGGCGGCGATTAATTCATTTGGTTTTAGCGGAACTAATGCACATATGATTGTAGAGGAATACAGGCAGGATGAGAAAGCGGAACCTGCTTCATATTCGGTTCAACCAACCTTGTTTTTGATACCGATTTCAGCGCAGAATGATCAGACGCTACATACATATGTACAAGAGCTTCGTGATTTTGTTCATGCATCCGAACAAGATGTTACGGTACACAAAGAGTTGTGCGACCAGATCGTGGAAATGATGGCTACGCATCTTCATGTCTCAGTCAATGAAATCGATGTCTTTACAGATTGGGATCTGCTTGGACTTGAGCCTGCAGAACTGCAGCGCCTGTTGCTGGAAATCAATAACAAGCTGGGCATATCGTTTGCCTTGAATGACCTGGTGAACTTGAAGAACATTTCTATGCTTGTCGAGCAAGCTGTTCAAACCAAGGAGCTCGGCGCTCCTTCAACTTTTCTTGCCAATGTGGCATACACTTTTCAAACCGGTCGTATTGCGATGAAGACAAGACAATTGTTCATATCTCGATCGACTAAGGAATTGATTAAGCAATGTGATGCTTTTTTAGGAGGAGAAGCTGTTCATTATCCTACAAGCTTGCCTTCTGAAATTGCAGCCTGCAAACAAGCCTGGGAATCAGGCGAACATTCAGTACAATGGCAAGACCTTTACGATAATATGACTTTAATGCCGAAGCGAATTTCAGCGCCGACTTACCCGTTTACTAAGCAGGAATATAGGCTCAAGCCCGAAACGCGCATTAATAGCTCTAGCCTCACGAAAATAAACGAGACCATTAGGTTCGAGCATCGGATCACGAACAGCGGTAGGAGCAAGAACGGCCACCAGGTGAACCAGGTCGAAATTGTGTCAGGGGCTTATATATTGCATTTAATGCTGCAAACAGCTAATGAGGTATTAGGCGAAGGGATAAATTGTCTAGAGCAGGTTCATTTCAAAGCTCCCATTTATAACGAAAACGAGAAGATGGTCTGCGTGGAGCTGCGGAGTCGAATAGATAGCCAATCGGCCGAGTGTCTGGTTTTGGATATGGACTCGCCGCATCAACAAGCATACAGTATAGCTGAGCTCTACAAGAAGCCGAACGATGAGACCCTGACTGAGGTGCGTCTACCGGATTCCTCAGAAGCGGTTCAAATGTTTGAGCGCGATACATGGTATTCCTTTGTAGCGGAGCAAGGCTTTACCTACGGTGATCTGTACCGCACTGTAGAGAAGATTGAGGTATTTAAAGATGAAGCCGTGGCTACAATTGCTGCATCACCGCAATTTGCGGATAAAGAGGGACATAGCTTTGGATTTGATCCATATCTTATTGATGGAGCAATTCAGCCGGTTATCGCACTGATAAAGGGTGATTTTTCTGATCAGGCTATGCTTTTGCCTCATAACATTGAATCGCTGCGCCTTTACCGTCCATTGCCTCGCCGATTTACTAGTTATATGAAACGCACCAACACAATACAAGAAGCTTTACATTCATGGCGTTGTTATATTGATCTAACAGTATTGGATGCTGAAAACCAGATCATCCTGCAGTTGAAACAGCTTGTCGTGCGTGTGATCACAAAAACAGAGCAGGCGTTGGTTAGCGGTGGCTTAAAGGAAGGCAGTGAAGTGACTAAATCGGAAATTTGTGTTGCCACTGTAAGGATGGAAACCAAGGAACGCACGAAATCCAAGCAATTGGAGGCTATCCAACAATATTTAATCCAGTCGCTTGCTGATTTGCTCAAAGTAAGCGCGAGCAGAATTGAGCTGGACAAGTCGTTTCCAAACTATGGCCTTGATTCGTTCCTCTCTTTGAAGTGGATGTCGGTGCTGGAAAGCGAATTTGGCAATCTGCCCAAAACGATTCTTTTTGAGCATTTCGATATTGTCAAGTTAAGTCATTTCCTGCAAGACCATTGTCCAGACAAGTTTGCTCCAGTTGACGATTCCAGTTTAGAGGATCCCTGCGAGATTGAGTCTCAGTCAGTTATACTGGAAACCGAACAAAATCGACAACAGCAGGCGATGCTGATCAGTGAGCAAGATTTGCCTATGTATCCGGATGAGAAAAATTACATTGACAATATTATCGCTTGCTATGGGATGGAAGGCTTGGCGATAGCGCGAAAGGATATAGCTCCGCAAATATTTGTTGGCGCTAATCGTAAGAGCTTCTTCTATGTAGCCGAGAGAAATGGAATTGTCTTGGCCTTTCTGTATCACGGGCAAGAGGCGGGGCTTAGTGAACTCGCCCATGAACTCACTGAGTATGTTAACCGATCTGGCAAGCAAGTAGTTTTTCTATTGGAACAAAGGCTAGAAGCGATCAAGGATAGACCAATCGGGGCTGTGGAGATTGGTGTGCTCCAACGCTTGGAACGGCTTCCGCTGGATTTGAAAGGGAAGAAGTACAGGCATTTGCGCTATGCGATATCCAATTTTGAGAAATCAGGCGATTGCCGAGTCGAAGAATACCAAATGCATAGTGACTTTGAAATAGATCGTCGCATTGTTTCCATCATTGATGCATGGAGCAGCACAAAGCAAATGGTGAATCCGTATATCAATAAGGTGAGGGAGCAAATTACTACCCGGAGCTTCCCAAGTATGTATCGTTGCTTCCTTACTTATCTTAACCACGAGCTCGTAAATATTGTGATTATTACACCTGTACCTTCTCGTGGAGGTTATTTAATGGATTTGGAGTTTTATCCAGCTACGATGCCCCTAGGTGGACTGGAGTATGCAATCCTCCATATTTATAAGCAGCTTCTTAAGGAAGGGGCTACTTTTTTGAGTCTCGGGGCTACCTTTGGTGTAGCGAGTGCCCCGGAAGCAAATTCAGATTCGCTTTGGGAAGAAGGCTTGTCTGAACTGTGGGAGCAAGGCATATTTAACGGAAGCGGCAACTATCAATTCAAAAACAAGTTCAGAACAGAGAACTGTCCGCTATACTTGCAACGGTTTACGGATACGGCACCGCCTAGTATCCTCGATATAATTATGTTCATCGCTAATCCCGTAGGCGTATCAGAGTCCATCCAAGCAATCGACGATGAAGTGCTGGCACGATACGATTACAATACTTTATTTGTACCGCATGACAAGGTGGCTTATGATTTGCTTACAGATTCTTGGTCTGAGCTTCCTTGGACTAGTAACCAGGCAGTGAAGAATCAAACTCAGGTTAAATCATGTACAGAGGCAGAGCTCATTCAGCGCTTGAGGGATTACTTCCCTTTCCCATATGTTTTGCCGGTTTCTTCCGGCCGCGAAGCAGAGGGGCTGTTGTTTGGCGCACTGCCGAAGACCAAGCCAATGATTGCTCAGAACATAATGTTCCCTACAACCGTGCATCACCAAGTGGAGAATGGCTTCCACCCTATAGAAATTCCGGTTACACCCATATCTGCATTGGAGGGGGCGGCAGACAGGGCTCATCTGGATCTTGGTCGTTTGCAAGAATTGCTTCATGCAGGCAATACAGCCTACGTCGCTGTGGAAATTGAGAACAATGCTGCCGGCGGGGCAGCGGTCACCTTGGAGCATCTAAAGGAAATTCGCAGTCTATGCGACAAAACCCACACTTCCTTAATCCTGGATGCCACTCGAGTGTTGGAAAATGCTCTTATGGCAACAAAGCAGGGTTTGACGCCGACAAGCGATTGGGCTCCGGCATTAGAAGCTGCACAGCAAATGCTAAAACTGGCTGATTATGTGGTCGCCAGCTTAACGAAAGACTATGGAAGCCCAATTGGCGGCATAGTGGCTGTTCGCGATGAGGAAACCTTCGAGAAGATGGCCCAGCGGGCTGCCGCTGAAAATCATAGCCTGACTGAAGCCGAGAGGATCATGCTGCATCGCGCACTTTCGGATACAAATAAAGTAGTGGATCAGGCAGCGAAGAGAGTGGAGCTTGTTCAAAAATTAGGGATGCAGTTAAAGTCTATATTGCCTATCGTTTTCCCGATCGGCGGTCATTGCTTGCTGATTGATGTGAAGCAAATAAAAGGTTTGGCGGAGGTGAACTATCCCGCACAAGCCTTTTTGAATTGGCTGTACTTAACAACAGGAATACGGGGAGGCGTTCATTGCGGCGGTACTGTGCCAAGACAAGCCAATCAACTGGTTCGTTTAGCTATTCCTGTAGGTATGAGCGAGCAGGAGATTCAGGATATCGCGGATCGGCTGATTAGGGCATGGGTTCAAGAAAAAAACTGGAGGGATCTAGAGGCCATCCATGAAGATTCGGGTATGTATGGCGTCGCCAAGAACCGTTATCGCTTAAGAGCTTCGGCTCATACGGAGGCCTCCTCCAAGCCGTTTGAAGCACAACGCACAGCGGAAGGGCCAGCTGCCGACAAAGAGGACGATGCGCATCTAGTCGCCATTATAGGAATGAGCGGACGTTATCCCCAAGCAGACAATTTGGAGCAGTTCTGGACGAACCTGGTCAATGGCCAGGATGCGATTAGTGAAATTCAAGGGGATCGCTGGAAACTGGAGCTTTTTTACGATGTGGATAAGAAGAAAGTTGGAGCGAATCCATGCAAATGGGGAGGCTTTCTCCAGAATGTCGATCAATTCGATCCGCAATTTTTCCAAATCACTCCGGTTGAAGCAGAGAAGATGGATCCGCAGCAGCGGCTGTTTCTCCAGACCGCCTGGCATGCCGTAGAAGATGCGGGTTATGCGCTAAGCGATCTGTTGAAGCAAACAAACCATAATGTCGGTGTCTTTGCCGGTGCGACTTGGTCGGAATACAGCTATTTAGCTGATGCAGATCAAGGGTTTTATCCGGAGGTGAACCTGGGCTCCATTGCGACACGGGTCGCTTATCACCTGGGCTTCCAAGGCCCCGTCATGACCGTGGATACACACTGCTCTTCATCGTTGTCGGCCATCTATCTTGCCTATGAATCTATCAAAAATGGCACTTGCAAAGCGGCTATTGCCGGTGGGGTCAACTTATCCCTGCATCCAAATAAATACCAGTTTGCTAAATACTTTTTGTCTCCGACGGGCAGATGCCACAGTTTTGGGGCGAACGGGGACGGTTACGTTCCGGGAGAAGGCGTAGGCGCTATCTTGTTAAAGCCGCTTAAGGATGCCGTGGCGGCGAAGGATCACATTTACGGTGTTATTCGTTCAGTGCGGATGCGTCACGCGGGCAAGACTGCCGGGGTTCACGTTCCGAACCCGAAGAGCCAGGCTGAGTTAATTCAAGAAACGTTGGAGCAAGCTCGCATTCATCCAGAGACTTTAAGCTATGTGGAAGCGCATGGAACGGGGACGGATTTGGGGGATCCGATTGAGATTGAAGGACTCACCCAAGCGTTTCGCCAATTTACAGATAAGAAGCAATATTGCGCCATTGGATCAGTCAAATCAAACATTGGCCATGCGGAGGCGGCGGCCGGTATCTCGCAAATGACGAAAGTGCTGCTTCAATTCAAGCATAAGAAGCTGGTTCCGTCTTTGCATTCGAAGGCGCTTAATCCGAACATCGACTTTACGAATACGCCCTTCTACGTTCAGCAAGAGGTTAGCGATTGGCTCTTGCCAAAATTCGATTCGCAGCCTAGACGAGCGGCTATCAGCTCCTTTGGAGCGGGCGGAGTGAACTGCCATTGTATCGTGGAGGAATATACGTCAAAGGCATTAAGCACATCTGTAGTGAATGAAGTAAATCAACAGCGGGTATTTCCGTTGTCCGCCAAGAGCAAGACTGCTTTAGCGGAATATGTGAAAGCTTTGCTCGGGTATATAAAGCAGGCGGGACAAGATGCTGCTCTAACAGATATCGCTTACACGCTACAGATTGGAAGGGAAGCCTTTAACGAACGGATCGTTTTTATCGCCTCAAGCCATGGAGAGCTAGCGGATCTCTGCTCTTGTTATCTGGACGGAGGGAAGAATGCTCAAATGGTTGTTGGTTCACGTTCAAGTAAGGGACGAACATCAGATGCTCCTGTATTGATTTCAGGGGAGACGATCGAGCGTGCTGCTTCCTTGTGGTGCGAGGGAGGCGCAGTGAATTGGCAGGAATGCAAGGGATTTGAAGCGGGAAGACGGATTTCGCTGCCAGTGTACCCATTTGCGAAAGAGCGCTATTGGGCTCCTGGCACAACAACTACTGCCGGGGAAGCTAAAAATATGTTCCTAACCGATGAAGCCATAACAGCTGACCCGGGATCAAGCAACGACAGTGTTGTGTATTACCGTAGAGCCTTGACTCCCTTGGAGACACCATTGAACCGCAACCAGCAAAAAACAAACACTCTCGTAATTGTCTTTGCAAACGATCCGGATTGGGTTCAACAGCTAAAACGAGAAGGCTATACCCCGATCCTAGTCTCGAAGGGAAAACACTTTGAGCGCCATGCGCCGGATCGTTTTATTATCGATCCTTATGTTTTAGCGCATTATGAGGCAGTCTGGAGTTCGCTTTTTACAGAAGATTCAGGAGCGAACGCCCAAGTGCTTTATTTATGGGGCAATGAAGCTAAGGAGCAAGAATGGGAGCGCTATACCAAGGAGTTGATACATCCTCTGCTGCCTCTTTGCACTTCCTTGAATAAGCATGCTTTAAAGAAGCCGATATCTATGGTTTACGGGTATGTATCGGATGACAGTGAAACAAATCTGTTTCAGCATGCGTTAGAGGCATTCTTCAAAACCATTCATCTTGAAAACCATCATTTGCGATTTAAATTGGTAGATATAGATGAAAGGACAAGTTTTGAGAGAAATGTAATAGAAGAACTGCAAGATGATATTGAGAACGTACAAGTCGTCAAATATCGCAAACAGCGGCGGTACACTTCATATTATGAGGAGTTCCAAGCGGATACAAAGCTTCGAAGTGAAGACGGGGTTCTTCGTACAGCTGGCGTGTATATTGTTACTGGAGGCATTGGTGGAGTCGGATATTTAATTAGTCAATTTTTAGCTTCTACCAAGCAAGCAAGACTAGTACTGACAGGAAGGACTCCAAACGACGCCAACATCGATAATAAGATTGCGGAGCTAAGACGATTAGGCGCCTCAGCCATCTACATGCAGACTGACGTATCTCGACGGGAGGAAGTGCAGAGCCTTATACTCGCAGTAAAGCAAGCCTATGGAGAAATTCATGGCATACTTCATTGTGCAGGAGTATTGCGCGATGCGTACTTTATACAAAAAACCCCTGAACAATTCGACGAGGTTGCAGCGGTTAAAATACTCGGTACGGTTTATTTGGATGAATACACTTCGAACGAGCCGCTCGATCTGTTTTGTTTGTTCTCTTCCTTATCATCTGTGTCAGGGAATATAGGGCAATGCGATTATTCGTTTAGTAATAGCTTTATGGATCAATATGCCGGCTATCGCGAGCGCTTACGTCAACAAAATCAACGTTATGGACAAAGCGTTTCATTGAATTGGCCCCTTTGGGAAGATGGCGGTATGCGTATTCCTGAGACAAAGAAGGCTCTTCTATATGAGCAGACAGGGCTAAGGGGGTTGTCTACAGAGGCGGGGATTGAGGCTTTTGTACAAGCAATTCACTCCGGATACAACCAAGTGCTTGTCACAGTGGGAGATCGGGAGATGATCAAGCACACGCTGCTTGGAGGCATGCAAAAGATGGAGCTTGAAGCGGATGCAGAAATACTCCAGAGCCCTTCTAATGAATCAGAGGAGGCGGAAGCATTCATTTGCGATCTGATTAAAGGCTGGATCGTGCAATGCACCAAGCTTCCAGATTACAGAATTGATATCCATACCCGCTTTGAAGAATATGGGCTGGATTCGATCATGATTGAGCATTTGATTGGCGAGCTGGAGCAGTATTTTGGTAAAATTTCACCTACTTTATTATTTGAATATCAGACCATTGCGGAGCTGGCGCAATTTTTGGCAGCCAGTCGACCCGAAGCGCTTCGAAACCATTTCAAGAGCAGCAGTTCAGTAAATGTTGGTACAGAAAATGTGCCAGTTGTGGCTTCTGCCGCCCAAGAAATTGCAGTTGCCGATCCAGAGGAGGCTGCAGGTAAAGAATCAGAAGAAATCGCGATCATCGGAGTCAGCGGAGCGTATCCTAAAGCCGGCAATCTGGAAGCGTTTTGGACGAATCTTGAGCAGGGCATAGATTGTGTAACCGAGGTTCCCCAGGAACGATGGGATTGGCGGGACTACTACGATCAGGATCCAACCCAAGCAAGCAACGGGAAGATCTATTGCAAATGGGGAGGATTCTTGGACGATGTTGACCGTTTTGATCCTCTGTTGTTTCAAATATCGCCTAAAGAAGCTGAGACGATGGATCCTCAGGAGCGCCTATTCCTTCAATGCGTTTGGGACTTAATGGAGCATAATGGCTATACAAGAGAGGGGCTGGCCAAGAAGCTTCCGAGAGATAAGGGAGCTGATGTCGGAGTTTATGTGGGGGTTACCACAAACAGCTATCAACTGCTCGGCCATGAACAATGGGAGAAGGGGAGCTCTATCGTTCCGACTTCCCTCCCTTGGTCGATACCGAATCGGGTGTCTTATTTTTATAATTTTAACGGCCCGAGCATTCCAGTAGACACGGCCTGCTCGTCCTCTTTGGTTGCCATTCATATGGCCTGCGAAAGCCTTAGAAACAAGGAGTGCAAAATGGCCATAGCGGGCGGAGTCAATCTTTATTTCCATCCGTCCAAATATTTGGCGATGTGCCAGCTTGGAATGCTTTCAAAGACAGGCAAATGCCATGCGTTTGGCGATCAAGCAGACGGTTTTGTGCCTGGCGAGGGGATCGGCGCTGTGCTGCTTAAGCCGCTGAAACAGGCGGAAGAAGACGGTGACGAGATCTGGGGAATTATTAAAGGAACGTCGATCAATCACGGGGGGCGAACGAACGGATACAAAGTTCCAAGTCCGCACTCTCAAGCGATGCTCATCAAAAAGGCTATAGAGCAAGCACAAATAGACCCTTCGACGATTAATTATCTTGAAGCTCATGGAACAGGTACGAGTCTGGGGGATCCTATTGAAATAGAAGGATTGACTCAAGCCTACCGAGAGTATTCCGTTGATCATCAATATTGCTCTATCGGTTCAGTCAAATCCAACATCGGACATGCTGAATCAGCCGCAGGCATTGCTAGTCTCACTAAGGTACTGCTCCAAATGAAGCATAAAAAGCTTGTACCGTCCTTGCATGCCAATCAGTTGAACAAACATATTGCTTTTGAAGATACGCCTTTCAAGGTACAAACTGAAAGCGAGACATGGCACCCAGTACGAGAGGGTCAGCCGTTGCGGGCCGCTATCAGCTCCTTTGGGGCTGGAGGAGTGAATGCACATTTGATTCTGGAGAGCTATGCGGCCTCTAAAGAAAAATACAAACCCATCGAAAGCGATCTGTCTCGCGGAGAGGAGAGTATGAAGCCAGAGCATATATTTATTTATTCCGCGCGAAATAAAGAGCGGCTGGATGCGCTGCTAGAGCAACACCTGGATTGGCTATGCATGCAGCCGTCTGGCGAGGTTAGCTTAGAGGACTTATCGTATACGCTTCTATGTAGCCGAGAGGAAATGGAAGAGCGTATAGCATTCGTCGCCTTCAGTCAAGAATCGCTGAAAGAATCGCTTCGCTCCCACTTGAACGGCTGGTCACTGCCAATCGGGTGCGCAGTTTTTGCTGGGAATAAACATGATCGAAATAAGCAAGAGCACCCATTAAGCGACAGACGCCGCAAGGAGTTAATAAGGAGCCTGCTCTTGAATCACGAGCTAAAACAAGCCGCTGCGTTTTGGGTTGCCGGGGAGACATTAGATTGGTCGGTATTGTTTGAAGGCCGTAAACCCCGAAAACAGAGCTTGCCTACTTATGTGCCGGCACGTGATAGCTACTGGGTTACGCCAAAGGAGAAGCAGCCATTGCTCTGCCTTACAGCCGATTGGATTGCTTGTGATGTACCCAGTGGCGAATCTTCTGCTGTAAGTCGCTCGGAGCACCACATTATGCTGGTAGGAACGAAAGCGCAGGCGCGTTACTGGCCCGTGTTCGAGCAGCATTATGAGAGTAGTCGTATCACGAAAGTGTATTTAAGCAATCGCAATTATTGCGTCAATCCGAATCATTTTGAAGTGGACATTACTATGGGGGAGCCTGATTTTTCTATCGTGGCTACGCCGCAGGCTGTAGATACGATCTACTTTATGGGCGGTATGAGTGACGAAGTAAATTCAGGCTCCATGGAGCAAACTTACGAGCAAAAGCACAATGAAGGCGCCTTGGCCTTGATCGGCTTGATTAAGGTATTTCATGACAGCTGCACTTTAAAGGTGGTTACAAGCGGCAGTATGCCGGTGCCCGGTTACGAATTCTGCTTTGATAATATCCACGCCTCTGCGATAGCGGGAATAACCAAAACTATTCCGTTAGAGTTTCCTGCGGTAAATGTGATGCACATAGACCTTCAGTTTGCTCATAATGATATTCGCACTGAATCGGAGACGACCGAAGAGTTATTAACTGCGATGAAGGAAACTTATAATGCGGATTATCCTTATGTTGCTTACCGCAGTGGGAAGCGTTATCGGCGAGCGCTGATTAAAGCTGAATTGGGCAAGCAAGAGGCATTTGAGCCTGTGATTAAAGCGCACGGGACTTATCTTGTCCTTGGAGGCAGCGGAGGGATCGGATTTGAAATCTCGAAGTTTTTGGCTAAGCGCTATGGCGCAAGGCTCATCCTCGTAGGAAGAAGTCCGATGAATTTAGAGAAGCAAGCCCAGCTGGACTTATTGAATCGTCTAGGGGCAGGAGCAGCCTACCTGGAGGCGAATCTGCGGCAAACCGACGATACGTTGCAGCGGATTCGGGAACTATCAAAAAGCTACGGTACCATTGATGGGGTGATTCACTCTGCAGCAGATGTTGAGAATAGCCTACTCAGAAATATGACGCCAGACGTTTACCATCGTGTTGTAGGCATTCAAGCCACAAGCTGCGATCTCTTAAAGCAGATTCATCTTACGCTTGGCGTTAACAACTTTATTGTGTTTTCTTCGGCTGCGAGCTTCTTTGGAAGCCAAGGGGGGGCTAATTACTGCGCTTCAAATACGCTTAAGGATATGTTTGCGGCTGTATTCGCTAAGCAATACGGGGTAAACGTACGGGTGATCAACTGGGGTTTATGGGGTCAAGTCGGTCTAGGCAAGGCTTTTGATAAAGTGCTGCAGCAAAAATTTCGTTCGGTCGTACCGATTGAGCCCGAGGAGGGGCTGCGAGCATTTCAGCGAATCGCTTCCGCGGATATAATTCAGGTTATGGCGACGACTGCCAGCGATCAATTTATCCGAAGTGAAACGGATTATTATGGGCCGAGGCAAAATGCAAAGACGCCTTTGCGACAGGAGACGCATGACAAATTAGAAGATCAACAGACAACACGGGGACAAATGTCCATGAAAGAACAGCTTATGCAGCGTTTAAAAGCAACTGCAGCTGCTTGCTTAAAGCTCGATCCTTCGTATATCCACGATAGGGTGCATTTGGGTGATTACGGCATGGATTCCATTGTCGGCGTTGCCATACTTGAGGAGCTTAAGAAGTGGCTGCCTGATTTGCCATCGACACTGATGTATGAGTATTTCACGGTGGAATCTTTGGCTGACTATTTGTTAAACGAGTATGCCGATGAAGTGAAGCGAATGTACGCCGCCGATACTTCCACTAAACATACCGCTGCTATTGTCCAGTCAGTAAAGCCTGCTCCCGTAGCCGCAGCGATCGAGGATTCATCGGAAGTGGAAGCTGTTGAGCAGGACATTGCAATCATTGGCATAGCAGGCGTCTATCCGCAGGCTAAGGATCTTCGAGAGTTTTGGATAAATCTATTAAATGGTGCGGATTGTGTAACTGAGGTTCCGGCTGATCGTTGGAATTCGGATCATTATGCGAATAACGGTTCGATTTATTGCAAATGGGGCGGATTTGTGGATCAACCAGATTTATTCGATCCGCTATTCTTTCAAATATCGCCCAAAGAAGCAAAGGGGATGGATCCACAGGAAAGGCTGTTTCTACAGATAGCTGCTCAAACCTTTGCTAATGCCGGTTATTCAAAAGCAAGCTTAGGAGGGCGAAAGGTCGGCGTCTTTGTTGGCGTAACGAATAACACCTATCAATTGATCGGCGTGGAGCAATGGGATCATGCCTCAAACGAGGATATTCCGAATTCGCAGCCGTGGTCAATTCCGAACCGGGTATCGTTCCTATACAATTTGACGGGGCCAAGCGCCCCTGTCGATACAGCCTGCTCCTCTTCGTTAACGGCGCTGCATCTGGCCTGTGACAGCATTCGCAACGGCGACTCGGAGATGGCTTTAGTCGGCGGAGTTAACTTATATCTTCACCCGTACAAATACAGCGGTCTTTGCCAGATGAAAATGCTGTCGCCAACAGGACAATGCCGAGCGTTTAATGATGAAGCCAACGGCTTTGTCCCTGGCGAGGGGGCAGGGGCAGTGCTAATCAAGCCATTGGACAAAGCGCTGTTGGACGGGGATTACATCTACGGGGTTGTAAAAGCGACCTCAGTAAATCATGGTGGGCGAACCAATGGCTATACTGTACCGAATCCGCATGCCCAGGCAGCTTTAATCGAGGATGCGCTAAAGAAAGGGAATATCGATCCGCGCACTATTACTTATGTTGAAGCACATGGGACAGGAACGGTTCTAGGCGATCCGATTGAGATTAGCGGGCTTACGAATGCTTTTAAGAAACATACCTCGGATAAGCAGTACTGCGCGATCGGCTCAGTGAAAACTAATGTGGGCCATTTGGAGGCGGCAAGCGGGATCATCGGCTTAACCAAAATCTTACTTCAAATGAAGCATCAGACCTTAGTTCCTACGCTCTATCACGAGCCTGTAAATTCTCGCATTCGTTTTGAAGAAACGCCTTTTTATTTGCAAAAACAAGTAGAGGCATGGAGAAGGCCGACACTCAATGTCAATGGGGAGGAAGTCATGTATCCAAGAAGAGCTGGAATTAGCTCATTCGGCGCAGGGGGCGCCAACGCCCATGCGATTATTGAAGAGTATTTGCCAGGGAAATACTCGGATGGCGGTGGTGAACGGAAGCATATTGTACCGTTGTCTGCAAAAAGCTCAGAGCAACTGCAGACGTTAGCGAAGAATCTCATTAATGATCTCCATGACAAGCTGGCTTCAGGGGAAGCGGATGTGACTTTGGAGAGGATAGCCTACACGCTGCAGATTGGCAGGGATTCGATGGAGGAGCGTCTTGCAATCGTAGCAACCAACATGGAGGAGCTTACCGACAAGTTGAACCAATATGTTCAGGGCGCTGCAGCGGAAGAAAGCGGTATATTTCAAGGGAAGACCCAGCGCCATACCCATGCTAACGAGCGGATTATATTGGATGACACAAAGATGGAGGCCGCCGCTAAGGCATGGGTTCAAGGCGCCGAGCTTCAATGGGAATTGAGCTACACTAAGCCATATCCAGTGAAGCTTCCGCTTCCTGCTTGTCCATTCTCTCTGAACAGCTACTGGCTAAAGCCTGCTGCTCGGAAGAAAGAGCAGGCTTCCACCGGCATGCAGCCCACCGCTATGCCGCATCCGATTCTTCAGAAGCAGCAGCCCGAGAAAGGCCGCATTCGCTTCAGCGGACAATTTACGGGCGAGGAGATGTTTATCAGTCAGCACCAGGTACAAGGCAGCCTTGTTTTCCCGGGAGCCGCATTTCTTGAAATGGCGTATAAAGCGGCTTGTATATCATCGGATGTAGAGCCGCTGCTATTGAGTCAGGTAACTTTTATTCAACCGTTGATCGTCAGCAATGGCCAAGTAACTGCAGAGCTTACCCTAGAGCGAAATTCCAAGAAGGCAGGGTTTGAAATTCATTCTGCAAGCAGTGAACATGATGCAGTCAAACACGTTCAAGGCGAGATCGTGTACGGGAGTTCAGTTGATATTTCCGGGTTATACGAAGATGTTGATCTGCAGGAGATGATGCTTAACGCGGTCAGCTTCGACAAGGAGCAGATTTATGCATACTATCGACAACTGGGAATCGATTATGGTACCGCTTTTCAAAGCATTAGCAGGTTATATGTCCGAAATAACCATATTCTTGGGGAGCTTGCGCCTCCTAAAGAGGTAGATCAAACGATAGAGCTATATGAGATGCACCCTGCTTTATTGGACGGGGCTCTCCAGTGTATGATCGCCTACGGGTTGATTGGGCACTCACAGGGGATGCAGTTGCCATTTTATATACGGGAGCTTCAAATCTTGCAGCGTAGTAAGCAATGGAAATATGTTTACATTGCTCCTTCAGCCGATAAGGGTTATGCGTATAATATTTGCATCCTGGATGAGAGAGGGGTGCCGGTAGTCAGTATATCGGATTTTACGGTACGCCCACTCCTGGAGACAGACCAAGAGATCCTTGCTGAGGATGACCCGATATCCAAGAAGCAGACTGAGGGAACGGCTCATCACGGTGCGCAATTAGCGGCAGACTCTAGCCTGTTACAATTTATGTCTGATCAGATCAAGATAAAAATCGCCACTATTCTTGAATGGAATATGGATGATATTGACAATGACACGGAGCTTGGAGATTACGGCTTTGATTCGTTGTCTTTTACCTATCTTGCCGATCAGTTGAATGAGGATTTTCAAACCGATGTTTCGCCGGCTTTATTTTTCCAATATGCTACAGTCCGCAGGCTGGCGGAATATTTGGTGGAAGCTTATCCACTTCATGATGCCGTGCGGCAAACCGCGACTGCCGACGAGGCGCTCAACCATACAGCCGCCAATCCGCTTGAAGCGTGGGACAGCCGGTCAGAGATCAAACCTGAGAAAACGACTGCCCATGCAGAATTAGGCCCGGAAAAAAAGTCGCCCGGCAGTGAACCCAGCGGACGTAGCGATTTTCCAGTGGCGGTTGTCGGGATGGCTGGACGGATGCCGCAGTCCAAAACGCTTGAGCAGTTCTGGGAGCATCTGAAGGCAGGTCGCGATCTCGTTACTGAAGTCCCAATGGAACGATGGGATTGGCGTGAATATTACGGCGATCCGATTCAAGAAAAGAATAAAACGAAGGCCAAGTGGGGCGGGTTTGTCAACGATATTGATAAGTTTGATGCTCGTTTCTTCAAGATTGCTGCTAGGGAAGCAGAGCTTATGGACCCTCAGCAGAGGTGTATGCTCGAGCTGGCATGGCACACGATTGAGCACGCGGGCTACAGCATGGCATCGCTTTCCGGTTCTAGGACTGGCGTATTTGTCGGGGTTGCTGCAAACACAGATTATAACGATCTGATCAATCGGGAAGCCGAAGAAACAGAGGCTTATCAGTCTACAGGTGTTGCTATTTCGGTTCTTGTCAACCGAATCTCTTATATGTTTAACTGGCACGGACCCAGCGAACCGATTGATACCGCGTGTTCCAGCTCGTTAGTAGCAATACATCGGGCAGTAGAATCACTGCGAAGCGGGGAATGCGATATGGCTCTGGCCGGGGGAGTCCAGCTTATACTAAGCCCACGGGGGGCCATTTCATTCAGCAAATCCGGTATGCTAAGCCCGGACGGCCGCTGCAAAACATTCGATGAATCAGCCAACGGTTATGTTCGCAGCGAAGGAATGGGTTTAGTGCTCCTAAAGCCGTTGGCGGAGGCCATGCTAAACGGCGACCAGATCTACGGAGTTATTCGGGGAACAGCCGTAAATCACGGGGGCAAAGGTAATTCAATTACATCTCCGAATCCGAACGCCCAAGCCGAAGTCATCATGAAGGCTATCGAGAAGGCGGGCATTGATGTTGATTCAATCAGCTACATCGAGGCTCACGGCACCGGCACTCAGCTAGGGGATCCTGTAGAAATTAACGGATTGAAGCAAGCCTTTGAAACATTGGCACATGTGCAAGGCAAAGGCCAGCTGTCAGTTGGATCCTGCGGTATTGGCTCTGTGAAAACAAATGTAGGCCATATGGAGACGGCCGCCGGAATGGCTAGCTTGTTTAAGGTGCTGTTCTCTCTACAGCATCAAGAGCTTCCACCTAATGTTCATTATCGAGAGCGCAATCCGCAGATTCAACTGGAAGGCAGCCCGTTTTATATTTTAGACCGCTTGCAGCCATGGACCCAAAGCTCGAAGGCGATAGCGGACGGCAGCCCTAGGAGAGCGGGGATTAGTTCGTTTGGCTTTGGTGGAGCGAATGCCCATCTTGTAATAGAAGAATATATCAATGATCGGGAAGCAGATGCTTCTATAGAAGACACCCAGACAGAGCATTTAATCGTACTGTCTGCTAAAGACCGCAACCGCCTCCGTGTGAAAGCGGAGCAATTGGCTGATTACCTGGAAAGCTATATGAGCGCACCGCCTCAAACGCATTCCTACGAGGCTATGAAGCTGGAGCTGCTGGAGCAGATGGGGAAGATTCTCTCTGTATCTTCAGCAGAGATAGAACTCCATGGCGATTTGCTTGATATGGGTTTTGATCAGATGAGCTTGTATCAGCTGATCAGGAAAGTGGAGGAACGATATGAAGTAAGCCTGCAATTTAAGCAGCTGTTCGAAATGAAGACACCCGTGCAAATCATTAATGAATTGTACAGAAAAATAGGGGGCAAGGCTTCCTCCGAGCCGGGCGGCCTTTGTTTAGCTTCTGTAGCCTATACGCTTCAAGTAGGGCGCGATCCGATGGAAGAGCGTGCCTGCTGGATTGTCACGAATATGCGACAGCTAATCCAGGAACTGCGGAGCTATTGTGCGAATAACACGACTCGATTCGCGGGTAGTGTCTCCAAGACAGGCAATCGGATTGTTGAAGCGCTTGAAATCAAGGTACGGAAGGCGTTGGATTCTAAGGACTACCTTCACCTTGCAGACCTTTGGATACAAGGAGCAGGCATAGATTGGGAACGCTTGTATGACGGCAACAAGGCGATAAGACGTTTGGCGCTGCCCGGATACCCTTTCCATAGGACGCCATATTGGTTTCAGTCAAGCAAAACCATCCAATCAGAGAGCGCAGAGGGGCAGAGGATCACTATATTACTAGATCCGTCAGACCGGGAAGACTTTGCTTACATGCTGGACTTGGATCAGGTGTATGCAAATTTTGCAGATCATGTAGTAGGCGAACATATTGTATTGCCAGGAGCAATGTATTTTCAAATCGTTTATGCAGCAATTGAACAAAAAGGTCGCAGCATCGAACAGGAAGGTCGCAGCATCGAACAGGAATTGACGCAGCTGTTCTGGCTGCAACCTTACACGTACTGTAATAACGGTTTAGGAAATCGCCTATATATCGGCTGGACAGACACCGAGTCAGGGGAGACGAGAGTCAAGCTTTCTTCTTTTGGGGATACAGGGCGACAGGATCACTTTCAGACTACGATACGATGGAGAGAGCAAAGACCAAGCATTGTGGAACATTCTATTCGTTCGATTCAACAGCGCTGCAAGTCAAACGTTAGTATTTCTAAGCTATACGCTCGTTTTCAGGCAAACGGACTTTGCTACGGTCCGACCTATCAAACTGTCGTTAGCCTTAGCAGCGGAGGCCAGGAAGCAATAGCCGAGCTTGTATTGAATGATCTTCCCACAAAAGCCTGGCATTGCCCGCCTTCGATAATTGACGGCGCATTTCAATCCCTAGCGGCTGCCGGCGCGTGGAATGGTGAATCTGGAACGTATTTGCCCTTTTCGGTGAAACGCGTATGCTTCTATAAGCCAGTACCGCCATCGTGCTATGCCTATATTCGCGAAAAAGGTAAGAACGGCAAGCTGATGGTGTTTGATATTCAGTTCATTCATTCGGAAGATCATACCGTCATTGCAGAATTTGAAGATTTTGGCTTAAAGCCGTATATGCAATTTGAAGCGGATATCGATACGTCCTTTTTTATTCCTGAATGGCAGCCATGCGCTATTTCCGAGGCAGCGAATACGCCGGGGCAATTTATGCCGGTTCTCGTTGTCGATTCGATGGGCAAGCTGAGTGACTCACTGGCTGATCTGGAGGATGCACGATGGCTTCAGGCAAATCTTACGGATTACAAGCAGCTTGAGCAGGCTCTGCAGTCAATTATTCAAGATGGATTAGAGAGCTTGTCCATCGTTATTCATCCTGAGTCAGATTTTGAAGCAGTTAACGGCTATCCGGCCTATGAAGGGATGCAAAATCTAATTCAATTTTTGCTCAAATCATATTATAAGCTGCCTGTCAGGTTTGTTTACTTATACGGATCCGGAGATGAATATATTGCGCACCGGGCTTTAGCAAGCTTCGGCAGAACGGCTGCATTGGAGAATCAGCAGTTTACTTTTTGCTTTATAAGTTATGACGACCTGAGTACCGTGCCTTTACAAGCGGAAGTACGGAGCAATTTGAGTCAGGGATGCGTAGAGATGAAGTACGAAGGGAATGTAAGGCTGATTCGGCAGCTACGAGAGATGAAAATCGACAGCCATCTCGCGTTGACGCAGTCAAAGCTCAAGCAGGGCGGCACTTATCTTTTTACTGGAGGAAACGGAGGCTTGGGCGTACTGTTTGCCACTTATGCGCTAGCCAAATACCAAATCAATGCGGTTATTGTCGCCCGTTCCGCTGTTACGCCTGATGTCATGACTCAGTTAGAGGAAGCAGCAAAGCTTGGCGGTACTGTTCGTTGTTACAGGGCAGACGTATCCAAGGAAGAAGAGATAAAGCGCTGCATGGCGCAAGTCAAAGACGATTACGGAAGTATTGAGGGGGTTTTTCATTTTGCTGGAGTCTTGAATGATTCGTTCCTATTTAGAAAGACGATGAGTGAGGCGGCGAATGTGTTGGATCCTAAAATTCGGGGCATCCATAATTTGGATCGTTTTACTCTCGGAGAAGAGCTGGAATTGTTCGTTGTTTTTTCATCCATTACAGGGATTACCGGCAACCAAGGACAGGCAGATTACGCCTATGCCAATCGGTACATGGACGAATTTATTCAGCTGAAAAATCAGAGGGATAGAGCCAATGGGATGGCTTGCAAAAGTTATTCTATCAATTGGCCGCTTTGGGAGCATGGGGGCATGCAGGTAAAAGATGCCGTCAAACAAAAATTGCAAAGCGACAATGGACTTGAAGTCCTGCAGGAACGTCATGGCTTGGACATATTTGAGATGGTTCTTGCTGCGGGCTGGGAGCAAGTATTGCCCCTTCGGGGGAATAAAGAACGAATCAAGCAGTCGCTCGAAGCGTTGCAGCTGCTACAAACAGCAGACGCTAATTCAGAGCCGTCCTTCTTGAAGGAAGCCTCGGAGCAGTTAATGACCGCTCAACACGAATCGGAGCAGTCACTCCTGGTGAACCTGCAGCGTTTATTCAGCGAGATATTAAAAATGGATATGGATGAGCTCGATGTCACCGAGGACTTGGAGATGTACGGTTTCGACTCTATGATGATGGTGGAAGTATTAAGCCGAATGGAGGCCGAGTACGATGTTGTTCTGGAACCTAGCGCAATCAATCAATATAAAACACTCCAAGCGCTGTCGCGGCACTTGTCCACACAGCTTGACATTGCGGTAAACAATACGGAAAAGGCACCTCAATTCAAGCCGCGAGCAATTGAGCGAGAAGCGATTTCTGGTATGCAAGTTGCTAGGAGCTCTGCTGACGCAATAGACGATATGGAAGGAAAAATCGCGGTGATTGGTATGGCTTGTCGTTTTCCACAATCGGATAATCTAGAGCAATACTGGGACAATTTGTTAAAAGGAAAAGATTTGATATCAGAAGTTCCCAAGAACCGCTGGAATGTAGAGCACTATTACGATCCGGATCGCCAACGCAAGGATTCCACTTATTCGAAGTGGGGGGGCTTTCTATCGGATATCGACAAGTTTGACCCCGGCTACTGGGGGATACCGGACGAGGTCGCATTGGTAATGGATCCTCAGCACCGCATCATCCTTGAGCTGGTAGAAGAGCTGTGGAGCCGCTCCGGTTACCTTAAGGAAGAAGTGAGAGGAAAATCAGTTGGAGTCTTCATCGGCGGAGCTGAAAGCTCTTACTTAAAAAACAACTTGGATAAAGTGCCGTCAGAGTCCATGAAGCATATTGTTGTCAATACAATTTCAAATATGATGGCGGCTCGGGTGTCCGATACGTATGATTTGCGAGGCCCTTCATTGACTTTGGACACCGCATGCTCCTCCTCGCTGGTATCGATTAATGAGGCGTGCTCGCAATTATTGAACGGGTCATGTGAAATGGCGATTGCGGGAGGCGTCCAAGTGCTGTTGGATCCAATCGACCATATTGGCATGAGCCAAGCAGGCGTACTTTCACCGAGCAAGCATGCTTATGTTTTTGATGAGCGGGCTGAGGGGATTGTCATCGGCGAGGGAGCCGGGGTTGTGTTGCTTAAGCCTTTGAAGAAGGCAGTGGAGAACGGGGATCGAATTCAAGCGGTAATATTGGGCTCTGCCGTGAATAATGATGGTCATACGATGGGGTTAACGACACCGAATATCGAAGGGCAAAAAAGTGTTATTCGGCAAGCTCTTCGTAACAGCGCTATTTCGCCCGATTCGATTTCGTATTACGAGGCGCACGGGACAGGCACCTTACTAGGCGACCCGATTGAAATTCGCGCAGCCAGCCAGCTTTACCGCGAATTAACAAGCGATGTCCAGTATTGCGGCGTGGGATCGGTTAAAGCCAACATGGGTCATTTGCTGCGTGCTGCCGGCATAGGCAGCTTCATTAAAGCGGTATTGGCTGTTCAGCATGGAGTCATGCCCAAATCAATTCATTGCGAAAAGCCGCATCCGCGATTCCAGTTTAAGCAATCGCCTTTCTATCCGGTTATGGAAAGCAAAGCCTGGGAAGGAATCAACGGAAAGAGAAGATCGGCAATTTCTTCCTTCGGCTTCGGCGGAACGAACTGTCATATGATTATTGAAAACTTCACCGGGGAGCATTTTCCCGGCTATTTATTGCAAAGACAGCCGCTCCAGCCACCCAATTTCAATAAAAAGGTGTATTGGCTGGGGAAGAGCGCGGTAGAAGAGCAGGAGCACTTTTACAAGCGCTTGTTAGCGCAACTTCAAAGCGGAGATATTACGCCAGAGCAAGCGCTGCAAATGGAATTGCAAGCGCTCAAAGGGGAGTTTGTGTGATAAATGGATAAGTATAAAATTTTCCAAGAGGTCGCAAAACATGGCATGTCGATCAAAAAAGCTATGGAATTAATAAAGCAAGAGCAAAGCGAGGATTGGACGGCATACCGATACAGCGATAGGTATGTATCGGATCATCTGGTTTACGGAAAAGCCATTTTGCTAGGGGTAACATACTGTTCCGCGGGATTAGACGCTGAATTTGAGCGCAGTGATGGCAGGATGCCCCTAAGACTTTCTAGGTTTGTTTTTCGTAAGCCCGTTATAGTTGAACCTCAGCAAGAAGTTCTGATTCGGGCTGTTTCGGAGAATGAACGCACTGCTCGTCATATTGAGTTTCGTTCGGACGCCGAATCCACACCTGAGGTGGTGGCTGTCTATGAATTGAAGCAAGATCGTGGTGAAGGTCAGCTGAACTCAGAACCTATTGATATTGCGGAATTTATTAATTTTTCTGATCATGCGGTAGAGAGCCATACGATATATCAAAGAATGCGAGAGGTACAGGTAGAATTCGGCGATTCGTTAAGAACGGTACAGCGAGCCTGGATTCGCGGCAATGAAGTGCTGAGCGAGCTGAGATTGAGTTCGGAGCATTCTGATCACATATCAACCATACATCCCGTTTTTCTCGACGGGGCAATCGTAGGAAGCATGGCTCCTTATTCGGCTGCGGAACCAAAGCCCTTCATCCCGATGTCCATCGGGGAAATCGTCTGCTATGAGCGCTGCACAGGCTCTGTTTGCTACAGCCATGCTGAGCTGGTCAGGAGAAATACGGAAATACTTGTGATCAATGTGGCGATTTATTCTGAAGCAGGCCAGCTTCTGGTTCAATTGAAGGAAGTGACACTTAAACGGGCTGAGCTTGATAGTCTGTTGGATACGTATGAACCAGTGAAGAAAGCGGAGATTGCTGCTCCGCTTCTTTCCGCTGCCAACCAGCACGAACAGGAGGAAGAGAGTGAGCATCTTCTGGAGAATTTGTCTCAATATATCCAGAGGAAGGTCGGACAATTCTTGCCAGGCGTGCCTGTACCGTTAGATACAACTCGGAATTTTCTAGACCTGGGCGTAACCTCTAATGACTTGGTCAAGCTCGTTCAGGATATAGAAGCTGAGCTGAGCTTGGAGTTATATCCGACATTGTTTTTCGAGTACCAAAACATCGTCGAGGCGAGCCGCTACATGGCCGATCAGTATCGAGAGAAGCTGGAGCCATATTTTGAATCTCAGGCTGCCGCAGATCCTACGGCTCAGCTGAAACAAAGCGTGCAGTCCAAGCTTCTGGAGCTCGAAGAATTGCCTATCGCTAGCTCAAGCAATTCGGAAGCTGGCTCAACGTTGAAGCGGGAAGACGGAGACATCGCCATTATCGGAATGAGCGGACGCTTTGCCAAGTCGCAAGATTTGTTCGAATTTTGGGGGCATCTGCTTCAGGGCTCAGATTTAATTACGGAAATTCCGCAGGATCATTTTGATTATAAACCTTGGTTTAACCAAGACCCGGATATGAAGGATACAATGTACTCCAAATGGGGCAGTTTTATCGACGGTGTCGATAAGTTCGATGCTCCGTTTTTTAATATATCGCCGCGAGAGGCCGAAGCAATGGATCCACAGCTGCGCCTGTTGCTTCAAACCTTGTATCATACAGCGGAGGATGCAGGGATGATGCGCCGAATTCGGGGCTCCCATACCGGGATGTTTGTCGGAGCATGCTTCCAGGATTATTCTTCAGAGATGGGCAGGGTCGGCAAACCGGTCGAGCCTTACGACGGATCAGGCAATGCCCAGACGATGTATTCGAATCGGCCATCGTTCTTCTTTAATTTGACTGGCCCTAGCCTTTCCGTTGACACGGCTTGCTCATCTTCGCTGGTAGCCATTCATTTGGCATGCCAAGCACTGCGCAACGGAGAATGCGAGATGGCCTTTGCTGCTGGCATTAACTTGTTGCTTTCATCTTGGCATTATCGTTATTTTTGCAGCATTGGGGCTTTATCTCCGACGGGAAGATGCCACACCTTCGATAAACGTGCGGACGGTTATGTGCCCGGCGAAGGCATTGCAGCTATCTTGCTCAAGCCGTTAGAACAAGCTATTGCCGACGGTGATCGCATTCACGGGATCATTAAAGGATCGGCTATCAACCATGGCGGCTACACCCCATCCATTACAGCGCCGAGTATGAAGCTGGAGGCTGAGGTTATTCGGACTGCATGGAAGGCGGCCCGGATCGAACCGGAAACCTTAGGATACATTGAGGCTCACGGCACGGGTACAAGTTTAGGGGATCCGATTGAAATCAACGCGATTAAAGAAGCCTTTAAGAACTACACGGACAAGCAAGGTTTCTGTGCTGTAGGCTCGGCCAAAGCCCACATCGGTCATGCTGAGGGGGCGGCAGGCATTGCTGGCGTTATTAAAGCAGTGTTGTCCATTCAGAATAAGACCATTCCCGCGATGCCTCAATTGGAGGAAATAAATCCGTACATTGAGCTAAAAGGCTCTCCGCTCTTCATCAACCGAGAGCCATTGACATGGCCTTCAACTGATGCGCATCCGCGAAGAGCTGGAGTAAGCTCTTTCGGCTTTGGCGGCGCGTATGCACATTTAGTGCTTGAGGAGTATGTGGAGCAGCGCTTCGAACCTTCTGAGTCGAACGAAGCAGAGCCGCAGCTTATCGTTCTTTCGGCCAAGCAGCCAGAATCATTGCTGGCTCACGCCAAACAACTTAAGCAATTTTTATCAGCTGCATTGGATCCGCAATTAGACTTGCCGAGTATCGCTTCGACATATGTTTATGGCCGAGAGGAATTTGAATACAGGCTCGCCATCATGACCTCGTCCGTGCAAGATCTAATCTTCAAGCTTGGCGAATACATAGCCGGAAAATACGAAACTAATGCTGCGGTGATAACGGGTACGAAGCAATCTCAAATCTCTAGGGAATGGAAAGCAATACTGGAGCAAGCTTATCAGGAAAGAAATCTTCAAGAAATAGCGAACCTGTGGGTATGCGGGGCTTCCATTCAATGGGAGCGTGTTTGCCAGAGGCGTCAGCCATTAGGGTTGCCGGGGTATTGCTTTGAGGAAAGGCGGTATTGGGTGTTGGATCAGTATGCGGAAACCATAAAGCCTCAAGCGCCTACCAGGCTGAGCGTACTGCTAGATGCGAATCAGTCCACTTTGGATAAACAGAAGTTCCTAAAAATACTTACGGCCGAAGATGTGTTCTTACAGGATCATGTGATCCAGTCATCCCAAGTATTGCCTGGTGTGATTAGTTTAGAAATGATGCGTGCCGCAGCGCTTCTTGCCAATGATAAACGGGATGCGCTTTGCATTCAAAATTTCGAGTGGAGTCAGCCAATCGAAGTCAATTCAGGAAGCATGGAGCTATCTGTCGAGCTTAGCATACAGGAAGAAAAAATTTACGCTAGAGTGTACTCCATTGCATCCGATAGCATCAAGCTTCACGCTTCAGGAAATGTTCTATACGAATCCAGGCCGACAGACAGGAATGAAATCAGAGCGAAGACAATCGGGGCTAAAGATTTCCAACACGGAAAAATGATCACTGGTGAGATGTGTTACAGCAGACTTGCCCGACTTGGATTAAACATTGGTCCGAGTTTGCAGTCCATTCAGAAGCTTTATATCGACGGTAATCAGATCTTCGCTGAGCTCATGATCGATCAGGACAACAAAGATCAATACGAGGTTCACCCAGCACTGTTGGATGGTTCTATCCAAGCGGTCGTGGGATTTTCAGAACCGGACGATCACGTTTTGCATATTCCGTATTCTATTCAAAATGCCCGCTATTTTGCCAAGCTGGGAAGGAAGGCTTTGGCCAAGGTGACGCTAAATCCGCAAAGCAGCCGGTCAATTGCGGCTAAGGAAGTCGATATTGAGATTTTTAATGAAGAAGGAGAACTCGCTGTACGGTATGACGGATTGATATTGAAGCCGATGAGGCTGCTTGCTCCCGCAGCTGAAAAAGCGGAATTTGTCACCTTTGCTAACGATTGGATTGAGGTGGAGGCTTCCATTCAACAAGCAGTGACGAAGCCAAGGACGACACTGCTTCTGGCCGATCGACAAGACACCTCTATATTGGAGCGGCTGGCCCGCAAATTGGAGGCGAACGGTTGGAATGTCGCTCAAACAGCAGCGTTGGACGGAGCGGACATACTCGTGGAAAAATTGAGAGTCGAAGGCCTCAGCCCCGAATGCGTGATCGTTTTGCAGGGGGATCCGCAGCAAGCTGCAATCGGGGTTGAACAAGCTCAGCTCATCACTCAAAAGTTTACGCAGCTCCATCAGCTGACTCAATATTTGATTCGAACCCGAACGAATATTCCAATTTATTATTTGACCACAAGCCCGTTATTTTCAGGTGCAGCGCCATTTCTCCAAACCGCTGCTGAAGAGTCGGGCTTTTTGAAATACAAATATGTAGAATTGCTGTCCGAACAGCAGCTGGATGACGCAGTTATGGAAGTGGTTACGACGGAAGTATCCTCTGAGCGTGTGCGATTTCAAAGCGGTAAACGGTATGAGCGGAAACTTGCGCCTTTTGCTGGTTTGACCTCGGGGCCCCCGTTATTTCGCGATGGCGAGCTCTATCTAGTATCAGGCGGTTTTGGACAAATTGGTCGACGGCTAACAGAGCAAATACTTGAAGCTGCGAATTGCCGCCTCATACTCGCAGGACGTTCCGCAATGACTCAGCAGCTAATGGCCGAGATTAACGAGTTGAATTCACGAAATCCTCGAGCGGAGGTCGTTTACAAGACTTGCGATATAACGAATCCTGCGGAGCTTAATCGTTTGCTGGAAACCGTGCGCAAGGAATATAAGCCGATTGATGGTATCTTGCATTTAGCCGGACGAACGAGTGACTCGTTTATTGTCAATAAACAAGCCGATTCAATGCACTCGGTACTCGCTCCCAAAGTGACGGGAACGATCCTTCTGGATCGCTTGACTCAAAACGATCCGCTTCGTTTCTTTATCGCCTTTTCTTCTATTTCAGCGGTGCAAGGCAATGTGGGGCAGGGCGATTATGCTTTTGCCAACGCCTTTATGGACGCTTATGCGGAATGGCGAAATAGCAGGGTGCTAGAGGGCAACGGCTCAGGGACGATGATTTCAATCAATTGGCCTTACTGGGCAGACGGAGGAATCCGGATGTCCGACGAGGCTGTCGAGCGCCTTAAACAAACTTACGGTTGTGAACCGATTACGATCGAGCAAGGCTTCCAATATTTGAAGCGGTTGGAACTAAACGGGGCATCGCCTGTGCGCGTGGTTCTATATGGCGAACAACAGAAGCTTATGGCAAATGGGGAGGGCTTTTCCCAAGCGGCCAACAATGCTGTGAAGGTGCCGGCGGTCGAGGCGGCATTGAAAGAGCAAGGTCTCTTGGAAGAAGAGCTGATCGAGATGTTTGCCGGTATTATGAAGCTGGATGCAGCTTCCATCAAGCCATCAGCTTCTTTAATACAATATGGCCTGGAGTCGATCTCGATCTCGGAGTTTTCTAAAGAAATCTCCAATGCTTTAGGGATCTCGTTGATCCCATCCATATTTTTTGAAATCGACACGATTAGGGATTTGGCTCATTTACTTGTTTCACGTTACCGGGAAGCGTGCGAGCCTTATTTGTCCCTGCCTGAGGCAGCGAATAACGCTTCTGTGCCGGAACCAACGCCTATTGTAGCAGCAATGCCCGAATACCAGCAGTCGGACAAAGAAATGGGAATCGCAAGTGGCGGAAGCTCCTTCGGAGATAAGCCTGCACATGTATATTCGTCAGAGATTGATAAGGCGTCTGCAACGGAGGAGCCAGTGGCGATTATTGGAATTGCCGGAACCTTTCCTTCCTCAGACAGTCTTGAGCAGTTTTGGCAAGCGATAGAAGAGGGACGTAGCTTGATCGGCGTTGTACCCGAAGATCGTTGGGATTGGAAGCGGTATTATGGGGATCCCAAGAAAGAAATTAACAAAACAAAAGTTAAATGGGGAGGTTTTATTACCGGGGTTGACGAGTTTGACGCAGCCTTTTTCGGTATTTCGGCGCGCGAGGCGGAATTGATGGATCCGCAGCAAAGGCTCTTTTTGCGAACGGTTTGGGAGGTCATTGAGAATGCAGGATACAAAGCATCGGAACTTGCTGGGTCGAAAACGGGGCTGTTCGTAGGCGTAGGGAATTTCGATTATAGCGACCTTATGAAGGAAAAAGGCATCTCTATCGACGCTTATGCTGCCACCGGAATTGCGCATTCAATATTGGCCAATCGGATCTCCTACCTGCTTAATTTGCAGGGGCCTTCGATGCCTGTGGATACGGCGTGCTCAAGCTCATTGGTTTCTATCGACCATGCGGTTCAAGCTATTGCCCGGGGATACTGTGACATGGCGATCGCCGGCGGAGTGAATTTGATTCTAAATCCGAACATGACGATCTCCTTCGATAAAGCCGGCATGCTGAGCGAGGATGGACGCTGCAAAACGTTCGATAAAGCCGCCAACGGCTATGTTCGCGGTGAGGGAAGCGGGGCTGTGCTGTTAAAGCCGCTAAAGCGCGCCTTGGAGGAAGGAGATTATATTCATGCTGTCATTGTCGGCTCGAGTGTTAACCATGGCGGGAAGGTCAATTCACTCACGGTTCCTAATCCGCATGCTCAAGCTGAAGTCATCCGAGATGCGTATCGCCGGGCTGGTATTCGTTCGGACACGGTCAGCTACATTGAAGCGCATGGCACAGGTACACCGCTAGGCGATCCCGTAGAGATCCAGGGACTTAAGCATGCATTTCTAGCCGGAACTGAGACCCGCCAGCCTTATTGCGGCATCGGAACTGTCAAAACTAACATTGGGCATCTGGAGACAGCAGCGGGAATTGCAGGCATTCTGAAAGCTGTAATGGCTTTAACGCATAAAAAACTGCCGGCCAACGCAAATTTCCAAGAACTAAATCCATACATTGAGCTGGATGGCAGTCCATTTTATATTTTAGAACAGACAAGAGCTTGGGAGCCCCTACAAAGCAGCACAGGACAAACCATTCCAAGACGTGCAGGGGTGAGTTCCTTCGGGTTTGGCGGTGTAAATGCTCATATTGTACTTGAAGAGTTCGTACAGCAGTCCGATGTGCATAACGAGAAATTGGAACCGCAGTTGTTTCTGCTGTCTGCTCAATCCCATGAGCAGGTAAGACAATATGCCAAACAGCTTCTTTCAGCTCTTGATCTATTGCCGCTAAGGGAACCTAATGAAGCTTTGCTGCTTCAACGTTTGGCTTATACGCTGCAGATCGGACGAGAGGAAAAGGATTGCCGATTGACGATCATTGCTGAAAGTTTGGCAGAGCTTCGCGAGGAGCTTAAGCAGTTTATAGAAAGTGGAGAAGGGGATGCCAGACAAAAAAGGCGAATTTACCGGAAAGCAGATATGGGACAGCTCTTCTTGCTGGATTGGGATGAAGCCGATGAGATGATTGATCACATCGTAAGAAAGCGTGATCTAGTCAAATGCGCGAAGCTCTGGGTTCACGGCATCCATATTCCATGGAAATCCATGTATATCGGCCAGCGTCCTCGGCGGCTGCCGCTGCCAACATATCCGTTCTTACGCACGAAATATTGGCTTCCTGACAACGTGCAGCAAGTGAATGAAGGGAACACTCTTCACCAGCTGCTGGATCGGAATGTATCGAATGTACATGGTTTAGTCTACAGTAAACGTTTTTCAACCAGGGACTTTTATTTAAGGGATCATATCGTAGCACAATCCCCGCTGTTGCCAGGCGTTGCTTATTTGGAAATGGCTCTGGCCGGGGCCGAGCTAGCTAAGCCTGGCGGGAAGGTTGAACGACTCAATAGGATTGTCTGGACGCGTCCGATCGTATTGGATAACACCGATGGATCGCGTGTCGGCTATTTGAAACTGTCCGGCCAACAGACCGGGCCTCGCGTCAGCGTAGTGACTGAACAAGGGGAACAGAAATCGGAGAGTCATTTCCAATGCAAGGTTGAATATAAGCACGATGTGGATCACGAAATCATGCCTTCCACGGTGCTGCCAATCTCTGATATTCAGGGCAGATGCGTAAGCGAGCTGAGTGCAGAACAATTTTATTCGGCTTTCCAGGGTATCGGCTTGCAATTAGGATCAACGCTCCGCGCAATCCAGCATGTGCAGCGAAATGAACATGAGGTGCTAGCCGCCTATCGGCTGCCGGATGAATTAACAGCGAGCTTCCCTGAATTTACTTTGCACCCGAGCATCATGGATGCGGCAATTACATCGCCGAAGGGGATGTTGGGCGGCGATGCCAAGCAACTTTATTTGCCGTTTTCGATTGAGTCGTTAGAGGTAATAGCTCCTATCGCGGAGCAAGGATATATCTATACGAAGACGATCTCTGATCTAGACAGTAAAGGGAAGGCTGTGCGAAAATACGATATTTATATTGTGGATCGAGACGGGCATGCTTCGGTTCGTATCAGCCAATTCATGCCTAGGCCTTATGGGGCGATGGACAAGCTGCAATACTTAACCAATGAATGGCAGGCGTGCGATCCACCTGTATGGAAGGAGCCCGCTGCCTCAAGCCGCTTAGTGCTGTTTGCCCGCGATGAGCATGAATTTGAAGCCGCCCGCAACGCAAATCCGCTCACTGCTAACGCTGTGGTTATCGGGGTGCTTCCGGGTACGGAATTTGCAGTATTGGACGCTAATAAATCGTTATTCCGGGTAAATGTACGGTCAGCGGAGGATTTTACAAGGCTGTTCCGGGAAATAGGAGCCGCCGATGAATGGTATATCGCTTATGGCTGGGCTTTGCATCCGGTGGATAGTCCTACTTCAAGCGTGAAAGAGCAGTTTGTCAAAATCATGCAGCCCCTATTTGAATTGACACAAGCACTTCATCGAGAATCTGCACGATATGACATCTGCAAATTGGTATTGCTATATCAGGAGGATAGAGCCTACTTACCAATGCAGGCGCCTTTAGGTGCATTTCTTCAATCGCTCGTCAAGGAAAGCAGTAAATTCCAAGCAAAAATTGTAGGGTTGGCAGATGATAACTTCGTACAAGACAGAATGCTGCTTGGAATCGATGAGCTGTTCGATGAGCATTTTGATATTCGCCCGTTGCGTTATCGTGATCAGGCTCGTTGGATTCGTTCTCCACATATTCAAGAGCACAAGGAGGAAAGCCTGTCCGGCATATCAAAGCTCGATCCTATTCGCGCAGACGCCTGTTACCTTATTACCGGAGGACTTGGTCAGCTGGGAATGCTATGCGCCTCTTACATCGCAGACAAGGGAGGCAACCTGATTTTGGCGGGCAGAAGTGAGCCAAGCGAATCAGCGTTGCTTAAGATTCGCGAGTTGGAAGCGAAGGGTGTGACTGTTCGATACGTTCGCTGCGATTTGGCTCAAGAGGATCAAGTGCAACATCTTATTCTGACGATCCGCCAGGCTGGAGCCGGAACTTTGCGGGGGATTATTCATGCTGCTGGCGTGATCCGCGATAATCGATTCAGCAATAAGCGCTTTGCAGAGTTTGAAGACGTTGTAGGTGGGAAGGCGTTCGGCGCAATATGGCTGGACGAAGCGACGAAGCATGATGCTTTGGACTTCTTTGTTCTCTTCTCCTCCTTGGTCGGAATCACAGGAAATGCCGGTCAAAGCGATTATGCTTATGCGAATGCATGGTTAAATGAATTTGCCGATCACAGAGATCAATTAGTCAAGCAAGGAAAAAGACAAGGGAATAGTCTATCCATAGCTTGGCCGCTTTGGGAGCAAGGAGGAATGCAGATATCGGAGCAGCAAAAAGAGCATCTCAGCAAGACAATGGGACTTCAGCCGCTTCGACATGATGAAGGCGTAGTGTGTTTGGAGGAGTTATTAAGCTCGGATTTGTCGAATGTGATCGTATTTAAGGGTGATGCATCTAAGTGGATTGCAATGCAGCACCGCGTTCGAAACGTCAAAAACGAGCCATCAAAGGCACTACAGGAAGATGATCATCAATGGAACGAGCGGTATGAGGAAATCAATCGTTTAATGGCCAAGATTATTAAGCGGGAGGAAGCCATTGAACCTCAAAGGGATCTAAGCGCTTACGGATTTGACTCCATCACATACACGGAGCTGGCCAATCAGTTGAATGCCAATTACAGTATAGAACTTTCCCCTGCTGTCTTTTTCGAGTACCCGACCTTATCGGCGTTGTTCCAATACTTAAAAGCGAATCACGGAGAGGCTCTAGCAGGTACTGCATCTGTAAAGGCACTAGACACAGCGGGTCAAGATCACGGTTCGCCAACGTTCACGGCAAGCGAGGAAGAGGTTCCTATATGGAAAAGTGGCGAAACGTTAGCCGAATCGCTTGAGGATGAACAAATTTATGGAGTAAAGCCAGGCCAATCTCCAAAGGAAGCAGAGGCGGAGCCGATCGCAATTATCGGGATGAACTGTGTGATGCCCCAGTCGAAGGACGCTAAGCATTTCTGGGATCATTTGGCGGCAGGAAACGATCTTATTGAGGAAATCCCAGCCGACCGCTGGGACTGGAAAGCATATTACGGAGATCCGGACAGCGGAATCAATAAGACAATGGCCAAGTGGGGCGGATTTATTGATGGTGTTAGCGAGTTTGACGCCAGATTTTTTCGAATCAGTCCTAAGGAAGCGAGTCTCATGGATCCGCAGCATCGAATTTTTATCCAAACGGTATGGAAAACAATTGAAGACGCAGGTTATAAAGCATCGGATTTATATGGATCGAATACGGGGATCTTCGTAGGCATTAGCGGTTGGGATTACAATGAGGTTCTGCGCGAAAACAAAGAGAATGTTGAAGCGTTGTCTATTATCGGGATCGCGCATTCGGTTCTTCCTAATCGAATTTCTTACTTGATGGATTGGCACGGGCCTAGCGAGCCCGTCGATACGGCATGCTCAAGTTCACTCGTTGCCATTCATAAAGCAGTGGAGCAGCTTCGACTGCAAAACTGCGATTTGGCTGTTGCCGGGGGCGTTAATTTGATCATGTCTCCTGCGGTCAACATTTCTTTCAATAAATCAGGAATGCTTAGTCCTGACGGGCGCTGCAAAACGTTTGACAAGCAGGCTGACGGTTATGTTCGGGGAGAAGGTGCCGGAGCTATATTGTTGAAGCCGCTTAGCAAAGCTATTCGGGACGGCGACCATATTTATGGCGTTATTCGTGGCAGCGATGTAAACCATGGAGGCCAAGTTAACTCCTTTACCGTGCCTAATCCGAACGCCCAAGCGGAAGTGATTGAGCGGGCGCTGAATAAGGCGAACATTGATCCTCGGACAGTTACCTATATTGAGGCGCACGGTACAGGAACCAGTCTTGGGGATCCTGTTGAGATTGCGGGTTTGAAGAAAGCTTTCAAGATGAACGGTCTGAATGAGCGGGTGCCGAAGCCTTATTGCGGATTGGGAGCTGTTAAATCCAATATTGGGCATTTGGAGGCTGCCGCTGGCATTGCCGGCGTAATTAAAGTGCTGATGGCCATGAAACATAAGCAGCTACCGCCGACACTGCATTTTAAGGAGCTCAATCCTTACATCGGACTAAAAGACAGTCCGTTTTATATCGTTGATCAAGCCACATCATGGCTACCGCTGCAAGATGGGAAGGGCGGCTTCACTCCGCTTAGAGCAGGGGTGAGTTCTTTTGGCTTTGGCGGCGTGAACGCGCATGTTGTGCTTGAAGAATACCAGATGCCTATAACTCCGAGGGAGGAACAGATGCCTAATCCACCTTACCTGTTTGTCCTTTCGGCGAAGAATTCTGAGCGGCTAGAGCAGTATGCTGAATCGTTCAGACAATGGTTGACGGGATCTGGCGCTAATATTGATTTGAAAGATGTGTCCTATACGCTTCAGGTAGGCAGAGAAGACATGGAGGCACGATTAGCACTGCTGGCGGCAACCCGCGATGAGTTAATTAATAGTCTTACAGATTTCATGCTTGGAGTAGAGCGCCCGGGCTTGTTCGTTCGCAGATCAAGCAAACCTGCAGTGTCTGCGGAAATGGAACAAGAAGCGTTACGCATGAACGCTTTGTTGCGGAACGGATTCGCAGCTGTCCCCTGGGAGCAAGCGGCTATCTTATGGGTTGCTGGAGCAAAGCTGGATTGGAAGGAGCTCTATGATTCCAGCTTCAGAAGGGTTTCCTTGCCGACATATCCATTTGCCAAGGATCGGCATTGGGTGACTAAAGAGCAGTCCTCTACACGTCCATCTGATTCTTACTTAGCTTCAAGCGTAGCGCCGAATAAAGCTGAAGCGGCCGCTGCTCTGAGTTATGTCGGGCAAGAGAAAAACTGTTCGATTAGTTTGGATGACCAGACTTTCATGCCAGAATGGGTCGAAGCGGCCGCTGCGGAAGAAGAGAGGCCGGGAGACGATGTGCTAATCGTTGTCAATGAAGCGAGCCGGCCGCTGGGCGAAATGATCTTAGCCCGCTGCAGAAACGGTAAAGGCCGGTTGGTGGAGGCAGCGGCGCTACGGCAAGGAGCGTCGTTAGCAGAGGTGAAGCAAGCTGACCGCATCTACTTCTTAAGCGGTATGCAGCCTTTGCATGAAGCGGTGGAAGAGGAACGCTTCCTCAGGCAGGCCGAGGAGGAAGGCCTCCTCGCTTTATTCACCCTCATCAAGGAGCTCGATGCAAGCGGCAGCGAGCCGCTTGGGCGGCGTTTGACCGTCGTAACGGGCAACGTCAGCCGAATTGTGCCGACGGATCAGATTCAACCGAGCGGAGGCAGCCTGTACGGGTTCTTGAATGCGGCCGTGAAGGAATACGATTGGCTGCAAGGCGCCTATTTGGACATTGAAATCCAGCCGGATGGCACCGTGCCTGCGAGTACAGCGGAAGCTATTATGTCGGAGAAATGCGGCAAGGAGCTGGAGGAAGCCGGGCTTCGTCAGGGCCGGCGGTATGTGCGCCGCTTGTATCCCGTGCGTTTAAGCGCTCAGGAGCCAAGCCGATTCCGGCAGGAAGGTGTCTACGTTATCCTTGGCGGCAGAGGCGGAATCGGAACAGAGCTGGCTCGCTATTTGGGTCGAAGCTACCAGGCGAAGGTCGCCTTGATCGGCAGGAAGCCTGAACACTTGCTTACCGCGCAGGAGCAGCAGGAGCTTGAATCCATTGCTTCGGCGGGCGGACAGGTCAAATACGTGGCGGCTGACGGGGGCAGCGAGGCGGAGATGAAGGCGGCGATCCGTGAGGTGGAGGCGCAATTCGGCGCTGTGCACGGGGTTATTCATTCCGCGCTGGTGCTTAACGATAAGCTGATCCGCAATATGACGGAGCGCGAGCTTCGCGAGGTGCTGCGTCCGAAGGTGGACGGGAGCATTGGACTTTACCGGGCTTTGGCGGGCAAACCGCTCGACTTTGTGCTCTATTTGTCCTCGGTGCAGTCGTTTACGGGCATGCCGGGTCAGAGCAATTACGCGGCGGCGTGTACGTTTAAGGACAGCTACAGTCGGTACGTTGAGAGCAAAGAGAATTGGCGCGTCCGTGTGATCCATTGGGGCTACTGGGGAAGCGTTGGCGTGGTGGCCGGGAGGGAATATCAAGAACGCATGAGGCGTCAAGGTATTCATTCCATTGAGCCAGAGGAAGGCATGGCGTGTATCGAACAGTCGCTTAGCAATCCGGTAGCACAGGTGGTTATGCTCAAGGCGGATGCGCCAACACTTGCGCGTATGGGGATTCAGTCGAACCGTGAAAGGGTCGTGCTGGAGCCGAGCATCGGAGAGATTCATATAGGCTTTGAAGCTGATGAGGAGGAATTCTTGCAGATCGCAAGCGATCCGCAAGGCTTCCGGGAGCTCGAGGCCTACAGCCGCGCGAGGCTGCTGAAGGTGTATCAGGATGCGGNCCTTGGCGGCAGAGGCGGAATCGGAACAGAGCTGGCTCGCTATTTGGGTCGAAGCTACCAGGCGAAGGTCGCCTTGATCGGCAGGAAGCCTGAACACTTGCTTACCGCGCAGGAGCAGCAGGAGCTTGAATCCATTGCTTCGGCGGGCGGACAGGTCAAATACGTGGCGGCTGACGGGGGCAGCGAGGCGGAGATGAAGGCGGCGATCCGTGAGGTGGAGGCGCAATTCGGCGCTGTGCACGGGGTTATTCATTCCGCGCTGGTGCTTAACGATAAGCTGATCCGCAATATGACGGAGCGCGAGCTTCGCGAGGTGCTGCGTCCGAAGGTGGACGGGAGTATTGGACTTTACCGGGCCTTGGCGGGCAAACCGCTCGATTTTGTACTCTATTTGTCCTCGGTGCAGTCGTTTACGGGCATGCCGGGTCAGAGCAATTACGCGGCGGCGTGTACGTTTAAGGACAGCTACAGCCGGTACGTTGAGAGCAAAGAGAATTGGCGCGTCCGTGTGATCCATTGGGGCTACTGGGGAAGCGTTGGCGTGGTGGCCGGGAGGGAATATCAAGAACGCATGAGGCGTCAAGGTATTCATTCCATTGAGCCAGAGGAAGGCATGGCGTGTATCGAACAGTCGCTTAGCAATCCGGTAGCACAGGTGGTTATGCTCAAGGCGGATGCGCCAACACTTGCGCGTATGGGGATTCAGTCGAACCGTGAAAGGGTCGTGCTGGAGCCGAGCATCGGAGAGATTCATATAGGCTTTGAAGCTGATGAGGAGGAATTCTTGCAGATCGCAAACGATCCGCAAGGCTTCCGGGAGCTCGAGGCCTACAGCCGCGCGAGGCTGCTGAAGGTGTATCAGGATGCGGGATTGCTGCGCCGGGCTGAGGAGCAGTGGAGCCTGGAGGAGCTGAATCGTAAGATGGGCATCGTACCCAAATACGTAAGGCTCGCTAGAGAACTGCTGCGCATCCTGGAGCGCGGCGGTTATGTGCAGCTGGACGGCGAGCAAGTCCTCGTCACCGCTGCGGCGGAGAAAGGCGCCCTCGGGGTTGAAGAGAGAGGGGATCGACTGGAGACCGAATATGCGGAGGTGCGAAGTTACGTCAAGCTGATTGACGTCTGCATGAGCCAATATGGCGAACTGCTGCGTGGAGAAGTCGAGGCGACGGAAGTTCTGTTCCCGGACGGCAACATGGATCTCGTCGGCAATATATACAAAGGCAATCCGTTATCGGATTACTATAATCGCAAGGCGGCGGCATGGGTGCGTCGTTATGTAGAAGAGGCGCGCAGGCTGGTCAAAGGCCGCAAGCTCAGATTGCTGGAGGTTGGAGCCGGCACGGGCGGAACCTCGACCTTCATTCTGCCGGAGCTGCAAGGCTTTGCGGAAGATATCGAGTACGCCTACACCGATGTGTCTGAAGGGTTTGTTCGCTATGGAAAACGAACGTACGGCGAGGCCTATCCGTTTACCCGATTCAAGATGCTCGACATCGAGCAAGGCCCGAGCGAGGAGGAGCTAGGCGCATACGATCTGGTGATCGGCACGAACGTTCTGCACGCGACAGCGGACATGGAAATGACGCTTGCCAACGTGAAGCGATGCTTGCGTAAAGGCGGCGGTCTGCTGGTCAGCGAGATGGTGAAGAAAGAGGATTACGTTACGCTAACCTTTGGACTCTTGGACGGCTGGTGGCTGTACCGCGACGAAGGCAGACGGATTGAGAGCAGTCCGCTGNNNNTGGATCTCGTCGGCAATATATACAAAGGCAATCCGTTATCGGATTACTATAATCGCAAGGCGGCGGCATGGGTGCGTCGTTATGTAGAAGAGGCGCGCAGGCTGGTCAAAGGCCGCAAGCTCAGATTGCTGGAGGTTGGAGCCGGCACGGGCGGAACCTCGACCTTCATTCTGCCGGAGCTGCAAGGCTTTGCGGAAGATATCGAGTACGCCTACACCGATGTGTCTGAAGGGTTTGTTCGCTACGGAAAACGAACGTACGGCGAGGCCTATCCGTTTACCCGATTCAAGATGCTCGACATCGAGCAAGGCCCGAGCGAGGAGGAGCTAGGCGCATACGATCTGGTGATCGGCACGAACGTTCTGCACGCGACAGCGGACATGGAAATGACGCTTGCCAACGTGAAGCGATGCTTGCGTAAAGGCGGCGGTCTGCTGGTCAGCGAGATGGTGAAGAAAGAGGATTACGTTACGCTAACCTTTGGACTCTTGGACGGCTGGTGGCTGTACCGCGACGAAGGCAGACGGATTGAGAGCAGTCCGCTGCTCAACCGGGAACAGTGGGTCGAGCGATTGAGCGAGCAAGGCTTTGAGCGGGTGTGCATGCATAATCAGGGCAGTGGGCTAGAATCTCCGCAGGAGCTGATCGTTTCTTTCAGCGACGGGGTGATGGTTCAGGAGTATGGTTCGGAGTTCAGCGTTTCCGAGGCTCTGCTTGTGGTGAACGTACCGGAGCCGCCAGTTACTGCACGGGATGCAGGCGGGGGCGATCCACAATCGAACAAACCGAAGTATAAGGAGCAAGAAGTCGAAAAGGTACTCCTTGATAGTCTCTCTCTCGTGTTAAGTATGAATCGGGAGGATTTCGATTATGACACGCCTTTTGTGGAATTTGGGATAGACTCGATTTTGAGTCTTGAGCTCATTAAAGCGGTGAATGCTGGACTCGGAATTGAGCTGCGCCCAACGGAGCTTTACAGCTCTTCCAACATTGCTCTGCTGGTTGAGAAAATCTGCAGCGATTACATGATACAGCCAGCGAATTCTACCCAATCGGAGGATCATGCGGGAGCGTCCAGTTTGCCATCGAAGCAAAAGACGACCCCAATCGCTGTTAATCATCAACAACAAGACGAGCCTCGGAAACTAGACATGCTTGAGCAATTGACTAAGCTGTATGAAGGTCAGATTGGGATCGAACAAATCAAAATAAATGGAGAGTAGGCCAATATGGGTGAAGTGAAGTTGAACAAGAACCAAATTCTCGAGCTTGTTAAAAGCCAAGAGCTGGTTCCGTCAGCAGGCGTCCGGCTCTTACATGAGCTTCAAGAGGAAGAAGTGGATAAAATTGCTGTCATTGGCGTCTCCGGGCAATTTCCAGGAGCTGAGAACATCGACCGCTTCTGGGAAAACCTTAAACAGGGAATAGACTCGGTAACGGAAATTCCCGATAGTCGCTGGAGCATGGAAGACTGTTACGATCCTAATCCGAAGGCACCGAGAAAAAGCTATAGCAAATGGTGCGGCTTATTGGAGGATATGGATAAATTCGACCCAATGTTTTTCCATATTTCTCCGCGGGAGGCGGAGCTGATGGATCCGCAGCAGAGGCTGTTTCTGATGGAAGCTTGGAAAGCTTTAGAAGACTCGGGAAACGGCAGGCAAGGACTCGACGGTAAAAAATGCGGCGTGTTCGTCGGCTTTGGAGGAGGAGATTATACCTCCGTGCTGCGAGAGTCCAACATAGACGCTGAAGCTTTCTCTTTCATGGGTAACTCCGGAGCTATTCTGGCAAGTAGAATTGCTTATTTCTTAAATTTGAAGGGGCCGGCCGTTGCTTTGGATACGGCCTGCTCATCCTCTTTGACAGCTATACATCTGGCTTGCGAAAGCATTCGCAGCGGCAGCTCGGATATTGCGCTTGCGGGCGGTGTGATGTTGTTTTCTACAATGGATTATATGGTTATGGCCAGCAAAACAAACATGCTTTCTCCAACAGGAAAGTGCCGAGCGTTTGATGACCAAGCAGATGGCTTTGTCGCTGGAGAAGCTGTTGGAGCTGTCGTATTGAAGTCCTACAAGCAAGCGATTCACGATGGGGATCATATTTATGGGGTTATTGTTGGTTCAGCCATAAATCAGGACGGCAAAACAAACGGAATTACGGCGCCTAACGGCGCCTCCCAAACCCAGCTGATATGCGAGGTGTACGACAAATTCAATATAGATCCGGAAACGATCGGCTATGTGGAGGCTCACGGAACGGGAACACCGTTAGGCGATCCTATCGAGGTGTATGCACTTGCCGATGCGTTTAAGAAGTATACGGAGCGCAAGCAGTTCTGCCCGATTGGTTCTGTCAAGACGAATATCGGGCATACGCTGATCGCTGCGGGAATCAGCGGATTTATTAAAACTTTATTATGTTTGAAACATCGCCAGCTTCCACCATCCCTGCACGTGAGCACACTGAATCGGCACATTGATTTTGAGGGCAGCGCTTTTTACGTAAATCAGAAGTTAATGGATTGGACTCCCAGCGATAGCCATCCGCGCAGAGCAGCCATTAGCGCCTTCGGATTTAGCGGTACCAACTGCCATATGGTTATAGAGGAGTATGTGGAGAAGGCGCTTCCTTCCACGTCGGAATCACACGGAGCGGACAAATCGAACGATTATTTGTTTCCGATTTCAGCTCATAATCAAGAGTCGTTCTGGGCAAACGCGCAAGCGTTGTTAAGCTTTTTGGATGATGAAGGTACAGGGAATGCATCAGCTCTTTCTTACTCCCTGTCTACAGGCCGAACCCATCATGCCGTTCGCGCAGTTATCCTGGCAAGCAGCTTGCCTGAGCTAAAACATCATTTAACCGAACTTCTGAAGGGGAATTGCACAGAACGTCACTTAGGTTTTCCGAGAGAAGCTGTAGTGGGCGAAGCGCTGCCACTTGTTGATCATCAGAGTCCGGACGGTATTGTAAGAGAACTGGCAGCCCGATACGTTCAAGGCGAGCTGCCGGATTGGAGGACGCTCTTCACATCCGATCCGCTCAGTTACAGAAGGCTAAGCTTGCCTTCATATGTCTTCTCTCTTGAGAGGCATTGGGTTGAAAAGCAAGCTCCGGAAAAAGAGACAAAAAGCGATGGTGCCGTGCAGCGATTACATCCAATGGTAGTATCCAACGAGTCTACGCTGGTGGAGCAGCGTTATAAAGTGAGCTTTAGTCCAAACGATTTTTATGTAAAGGATCATATTGTTCAAGACCGCCAAATCATACCCGGGGTCGCATATCTGGAAGCAGCTAGCTTTGCTGCCCGTAAATCGGGTGTCTCGAACTTTAATGGGCTTCGAAATGTGACATGGCTCCATCCCGTGGACGTTGCACAAGAGGATGTTTCGATGTATCTTTCGTTCCATGTCTCGCCGCAAGGGATTCAGTTTGCCTTTCACCGAGCGCTCGGAGCGGACGTCAAAGGAGAAAAGCTGGTCCAAGGCGAGGTGCATAATGTGCCAATCCATGAAGATGAGCCGATTGTGCAGCTAAAAGAGCTGAAGCGGGACGCCGTTCGAATTGAGGGGGAGCGATGCTATGAAGCATTTCATACCGTTGGCTTCCGCTATGGTTCTAGTTTCCAAACCGTTCGAGAACTGCATTATACGGATCGCCATGCCGTAGCGCGGTTGGAGCTGCCTGACGTTGCGCTTGAAGCCGCTTCAGATTATTTGCTGCATCCATCCTTGATGGATGGCGCGCTGCAAACGGTCATCGCGTTTATGCATCATAAGAACCCAGAATTGCAGCAGTCATACGTACCTTTTTCATTACAAAATCTAAACATTTACAGGCCATTAACTAAGCATTGCGAGGCCGTAGTCTCCTATGATGAAGTCAATTCAACATCGGGAGGCAAGAGGTTCCATGTCACCCTGTGTGATCATGAAGGACGTGTCCTTGTGAAAATGAATGACTTCTTGGCTCGGCCAATCGTAATGCCGAAGGCAGAGGTTGCTTATATTAAGACCCGTTGGGAAAAGCAATCCCTGCCGACGCCGGGCACTGTATCTTCAGGATCGGATTTGCTGATCATGATTTGCCAAGACCCGGAGCACACGGACTACTCTTTGCACGACACGGCTTCGATGTATACGATTACGGTCATACGGGGCGAACGCTTTGAACAAGTAAATGAACGCCTGCTGCGAATAAATTTAGATAATCCCGAGCATATTGAGCGGCTGCTGAAATCTTACTCCGGTCAGATGAGCCGGGTGAGCGTCATCGTGGAGGGCGAGCGACAGCCAAGTGTTATGTCCGTAAAAGAAAGCGCTCAACTTAAAACCGTTCCCAGGGTGTTGTTTCATTTAGCAAAGACCTTGCTCACGCTTGAAGGTCCTAAAAATACCGCGCATAGACTTGTTTATGTGTATGCAGATCCAATGCCGATTCATAAGGCAGTTGATGGTTTTTTCCGGGCATTGAAGCTGGAAACAAACTCGTTGCAGTGTAAGACGGTTGAACTAGAGCCTACTGCTCGGGATCAGTGGGTCAAAAAGGGTCTGCAGGAATTGGACGAGGATTCCTGGGCGAGCACCGTGATTCGGTACCGCAACGACGAAAGGTACATAAGCGGCTTTGAAATGTCTACTCCTTCCCCTTCGACTGCTCCTTGCGAAGTGGTCAGTGACGGGGTGTATGTCATTACGGGCGGATTGGGCGAGCTAGGCTTTGAGGTCGGTCATTATACCGCACAAAAAGGCGGTCATCTTGCCCTTATCGGCAGAAGCGGCCTAACGACGGAGAAACAGAAGAAACTCGATCTCCTTAAGCGAGAAGGCAATCAAGTAAGTTACTATCAGGGAGATGTTTCAGATCGTGTATTCGTCCGAGAGGTCTTGAACCGAATTAGGGTCGAGCTTGGCCCGATTCGAGGAATTGTTCATGCGGCAGGCACTCATGCCGACAAGCTTTTGGTCGATAAAACGCTGGAGACATTTGATCAGGTCGCTTCATCGAAAGTATGGGCATCCGTTTGGCTGGATCTGGAAACGCTGGAGGATTCACTGGACTTCTTCGTCTTATTTGGCGCGCTAGCGGGGGTTCTTGGGAATGCGGGACAAACCGATTATTGTTATGGAAATGCGTTCTTGCATCATTATGCCGAATATCGCGAGCAATTAAGGGCTGCCGGGAAGCGCCAAGGCAAAACGCTCTCAATCGCCTGGCCGTTATGGAAAGACGGAGGTATGCGCCCAAGCGAGCAGCAGGAACGTTATTTACAGCAAAAACTGGGTATGCTTCCGTTACCCAAAGAACAAGGAGTTTTGCAATTTGAACAATTACTACTGAGCGATGCCGTAAGCATTGCGATGTTGTACGGCCAGACCGATAAGGCGAAGCGGGAGCTGGAGCGCCAAATCCACGCGGTGAAAACTTCGGTGAGCGTTGAAGATCATCCGCTTCCGGCGAAATCATCGGATGATCATCGGGATCGTTTGCTGGCAGAGGAGCTAAAGGCGGAGATTTGCCAAGTATTGAAGATCCCTCCGGGCTCCATTCATCTGCGGACAGATCTGGGTACGCTTGGTTTTGACTCGTTAACCTTCACAGAATTAGCTGATCGATTGAATAGTCGTTATGAGCTGGCCTTAACCCCGGCGTTGTTTTTTGAATATACAACATTCAACAGTCTCGTTAACCACCTCCGCTCCCTTGGCGCCGGGAAGGGGAATGCAGACGCTGAGGGCGTTCTGGCAAAGCCCGATGTGACGCAGCCTTACGAATCCGATCAGCAGCAGCCTGCCTTGGCTTTGGAGGAATCAGGTCATGAATACGAGCGGTTTTTGCCGTTGGAATCGAGTGCTTCTTATGTAGATCGTCCCGAAGCAGCTGCCGCTCCGACTCCAGGGGGATATGCTCCGATCGCCGTGATTGGAATGAGCGGAATGATGCCACAATCCGATAATCTGGATGATTTTTGGGATAAGCTTGCAGCAAGCCGGAACTTAATCACAGAGGTGCCGCCGGAGAGGTGGTCGTGGGAGCAATACCATGGCGATCCGCACCGCGACAAAAACAAGACCAACTCCAAGTGGGGTGGATTTCTTAACAAAGTAGATCTCTTTGATGCTGAATTTTTCGGAATTTCTCCGAAAGAGGCGGAGCTAATGGATCCGCAGCAACGTTTATTTCTGCAATGCGTGTGGAATGCCGTGGAGGATGCCGGTTACAACATTGCCGAGCTTTCCGGACGAAAGGTTGGCTTATTTGTAGGCGTATCCACTTCTGATTACCAGGAGCTGCTTCGGGAAAATGAGGTGGATATCGAGGCGTACTCTGCTTTAGGTGTTACACATTCTGTGCTGGCAAACCGAATTTCGTATCTGTTTAATTGGCATGGACAGAGCGAGCCGATTGATACGGCCTGCTCCAGCTCGCTAGTTGCGATTCATCGTGGAGTTTCTTTGCTCCAAAGCGGGGAATGCGAGCTAGTCGTAGCCGGGGGGATCAACTGCCTTCTCTCGCCTTCGATTTACATTTCGTTCGGGAAGGCAGGGATGCTTAGCCCAGACGGCACGTGCAAAACCTTCGATAAAGACGCTAACGGCTATGTTCGCGGTGAGGGCGGAGGCGCCATTGTGCTGAAGCCGCTCGACAAGGCAATCCGAGACGGCGATCATATTTACGGTGTTATTCGTGGCAGTGCGGTGAATCACGGAGGACGAACGAATTCGATTACATCACCCAACCCTTCCGCACAAGCAGAGGTGATCGCAGAGGCTGTCAGAAAGGCGGGAATTGAAGCCAGCAGCATCGGGTATATCGAAGCCCATGGCACAGGGACATCTCTCGGCGATCCAATCGAAATATCCGGATTGAAGATGGCTTTTGCCAAAAATGGAGCAAAAGAGGCTGTCAATGAACCATTCTGTGCCTTAGGCTCTGTAAAGACCAATATTGGTCATTTGGAGTCGGCGGCGGGGATCGCAGGCGTGCTGAAAGTGCTTTTGGCGATGAAGAATAAGACAATTCCGGGAAATGTTCATTATAAAGAACTTAATCCATATATTGATCTGAATGGCAGTCCATTTTATATCGCCCAACATACAACAGCATGGGAAGCAGCTACAGACCTTAGCGGCAGGACGCTCCCGAGAAGAGCAGGGGTCAGTTCGTTCGGCTTCAGCGGCATCAATGCCCATATCATCTTGGAAGAGTACGTTTCACCCAAACGGCAAGAAGCAGCGAAGCGGAAGATGAATACCGAAGGGCTTTACCTATTTGTTTTGTCCTCCAAAAAAATAGATCGTTTAAAGGAATATGCAAAGACGATGCAGGACTTTATAAAGCATCGGGGAGACGATCTGAATCTGATGGATCTAACCTATACGCTTCAAATCGGCCGCCAACCGTTCGATGAGCGTTTGGCTATTGTTTTCGGTAGCAAGGAAGAACTGCTGCTCAGCCTGGACGATTACTTGGCAGGACGGGGGAATCTGCGTGTATTCGCTGGACGAGCAGTTGAAAGCGGACAGCTATGGGACGATCTGTTTGCTGATGAAGCAGGCTCGCTTCATCTCACTCAGCTCATTAAAGCAGCGAGGTTCGATAAACTGGCCAAACTTTGGGTTGGAGGGATTGCAATCCCTTGGCACGAGCTGTACAGCGCTAAGCAGCCAATGCGGATGTCATTGCCAACGTATCCATTTGAGCCCCGATCCTACTGGTTGAAGCAAAAGTCAAGCCGTCAATTGCTGCACTTGTCCTATTTACCTTTTGACGGGCCGGCGCGGACAAACGAAGCCAACCGAATCATATACGCCAAAACGATTTACGCTACCGATTGGTTGGTCAGCGAGCATCAAGTGAATGGTCGTCGTATTGTTCCTGGAGCCTATTCGCTTAATCTGGCTGCTGAAGCGATTCGATTAGCGGAGCCGCAAGCGCATTACGAGATCGGAGAGGTAATCTGGCAGCAGCCGATATGGATCCATGAAGCAAGCCGGCAAGTGGAGCTGCGGGTCATTACACGAGAAAGGGGACGCTCTTTCGAAGTGATTTCGCATGACGGGACAGGACAGGAGGTAACGCACTGCAGAGGGGAATATACTCTTAAATCCGCAGCGGGGGCGGCATCGGTTAAAAAGAGAATGTCGATAAGGGACATACAGCGCAGATGCAAGCTCGAGATAGACGGGACAGAACATTACCGCTTAACCGAGGCAGTTGGCTTGGAGTTTGGAAGTGCCTTCCGCACGGTCGAACGAATTCGTTATCATACCGATGAAGCGTTGGTTTATCTTACTGAGAGTGCTCGAGTGGATCAGGCGGCCAGCGTATTGCCTTTCCTAGCGATCGACGGAGCCCTTCAGGGAATTAGCGTCTTTCACCAGAACAAGGCTGATTTGAGACCGCTACTCCCTTTTTACTTAGACAGTCTTGCCTATACGCAGTCATTCAGCACGCCTGCTTACGCTTATATTCAACGAGTGAAAGACAACCAGTTTGATATTGCTTTGTTGGATTCAAACGGGGAAGTCGGTATTATGCTATCTGGCGTTGTGGTAAGCGAAGCGAAGAATGAACGAAAGATTTCAGATATGACCTTCATGCCAGAATGGGTCGAAGCGGCCGCTGTGGAAGAAGAGAGGCCGGGAGACGATGTGCTAATCGTTGTTAATGAAGCGAGCCGGACGCTGGGCGAAATGATCTTAGCCCGCTGCAGAAACGGAAGAGGCCGGTTGCTGGAGGCGGCAGCGCTACGGCGAGGAGCGTCGTTAGCAGAAGTGAAGCAAGCTGACCGCATCTACTTCTTAAGCGGTATGCAGCCTTTGCATGAAGCGGTGGAAGAGGAACGCTTCCTCAGGCAGGCCGAGGAGGAAGGCCTCCTCGCTTTATTCACCCTCATCAAGGAGCTCGATGCATGTGGCAGCGAGCCGCTTGAACGGCGTTTGACCGCCGTAACGGGCAACGTCAGCCGAATTGTGCCGACGGATCAGATTCAACCGAGCGGAGGCAGCCTGTACGGGTTCTTGAATGCGGCCGTGAAGGAATACGATTGGCTGCAAGGCGCCTATTTGGACATTGAAATCCAGCCGGATGGCACCGTGCCTGCGAGTACAGCGGAAGCTATTATGTCGGAGAAATGCGGCAAGGAGCTGGAGGAAGCCGGGCTTCGTCAGGGCCGGCGGTATGTGCGCCGCTTGTATCCCGTGCGTTTAAGCGCTCAGGAGCCAAGCCGATTCCGGCAGGAAGGTGTCTACGTTATCCTTGGCGGCAGAGGCGGAATCGGAACAGAGCTGGCTCGCTATTTGGGTCGAAGCTACCAGGCGAAGGTCGCCTTGATCGGCAGGAAGCCTGAACACTTGCTTACCGCGCAGGAGCAGCAGGAGCTTGAATCCATTGCTTCGGCGGGCGGACAGGTCAAATACGTGGCGGCTGACGGGGGCAGCGAGGCGGAGATGAAGGCGGCGATCCGTGAGGTGGAGGCGCAATTCGGCGCTGTGCACGGGGTTATTCATTCCGCGCTGGTGCTTAACGATAAGCTGATCCGCAATATGACGGAGCGCGAGCTTCGCGAGGTGCTGCGTCCGAAGGTGGACGGGAGTATTGGACTTTACCGGGCCTTGGCGGGCAAACCGCTCGATTTTGTACTCTATTTGTCCTCGGTGCAGTCGTTTACGGGCATGCCGGGTCAGAGCAATTACGCGGCGGCGTGTACGTTTAAGGACAGCTACAGCCGGTACGTTGAGAGCAAAGAGAATTGGCGCGTCCGTGTGATCCATTGGGGCTACTGGGGAAGCGTTGGCGTGGTGGCCGGGAGGGAATATCAAGAACGCATGAGGCGTCAAGGTATTCATTCCATTGAGCCAGAGGAAGGCATGGCGTGTATCGAACAGTCGCTTAGCAATCCGGTAGCACAGGTGGTTATGCTCAAGGCGGATGCGCCAACACTTGCGCGTATGGGGATTCAGTCGAACCGTGAAAGGGTCGTGCTGGAGCCGAGCATCGGAGAGATTCATATAGGCTTTGAAGCTGATGAGGAGGAATTCTTGCAGATCGCAAACGATCCGCAAGGCTTCCGGGAGCTCGAGGCCTACAGCCGCGCGAGGCTGCTGAAGGTGTATCAGGATGCGGGATTGCTGCGCCGGGCTGAGGAGCAGTGGAGCCTGGAGGAGCTGAATCGTAAGATGGGCATCGTACCCAAATACGTGAGGCTCGCTAGAGAACTGCTGCGCATCCTGGAGCGCGGCGGTTATGTGCAGCTGGACGGCGAGCAAGTCCTCGTCACCGCTGCGGCGGAGAAAGGCGCCCTCGGGGTTGAAGAGAGAGGGGATCGACTGGAGACCGAATATGCGGAGGTGCGAAGTTACGTCAAGCTGATTGACGTCTGCATGAGCCAATATGGCGAGCTGCTGCGTGGAGAAGTCGAGGTGACGGAAGTTCTGTTCCCGGACGGCAACATGGATCTCGTCGGCAATATATACAAAGGCAATCCGTTATCGGATTACTATAATCGCAAGGCGGCGGCATGGGTGCGTCGTTATGTAGAAGAGGCGCGCAGGCTGGTCAAAGGCCGCAAGCTCAGATTGCTGGAGGTTGGAGCCGGNTCTTGGCGGCAGAGGCGGAATCGGAACAGAACTGGCTCGCTATTTGGGTCGAAGCTACCAGGCGAAGGTCGCCTTGATCGGCAGGAAGCCTGAACACTTGCTTACCGCGCAGGAGCAGCAGGAGCTTGAATCCATTGCTTCGGCGGGCGGACAGGTCAAATACGTGGCGGCTGACGGGGGCAGCGAGGCGGAGATGAAGGCGGCGATCCGTGAGGTGGAGGCGCAATTCGGCGCTGTGCACGGGGTTATTCATTCCGCGCTGGTGCTTAACGATAAGCTGATCCGCAATATGACGGAGCGCGAGCTTCGCGAGGTGCTGCGTCCGAAGGTGGACGGGAGTATTGGACTTTACCGGGCCTTGGCGGGCAAACCGCTCGATTTTGTACTCTATTTGTCCTCGGTGCAGTCGTTTACGGGCATGCCGGGTCAGAGCAATTACGCGGCGGCGTGTACGTTTAAGGACAGCTACAGCCGGTACGTTGAGAGCAAAGAGAATTGGCGCGTCCGTGTGATCCATTGGGGCTACTGGGGAAGCGTTGGCGTGGTGGCCGGGAGGGAATATCAAGAACGCATGAGGCGTCAAGGTATTCATTCCATTGAGCCAGAGGAAGGCATGGCGTGTATCGAACAGTCGCTTAGCAATCCGNTTGCCCGGAACAGTGGATCGAGCGATTGAGCGAGCAAGGCTTTGAACGGGTGTGCATGCATAATCAGGGCAGTGGGCTGGAATCTCCGCAGGAGCTGATTGTTTCTTTCAGCGACGGGATGATTTCTTGGTCGGGCATGAAATCAGTTGTAAGTGAGCATCGGTTGCCTAATGAGCAAATGCGTTCGAATATGATTCCAAATGTTGTTTCGCCATCGGAGGACCGAGCTGTTGAGGCGCTATCGGCGAAGGATAACCATTTACCTCCTTCACAAAGTTTCCAGACATTTATTGAGTCCACGGTAAAGAGGAGCTTTTTCGATGCGCTTGGCATCAGGGAAAGCTCCGTAGATCCTCACAAGCCATTTAGAGATTACGGCATTGATTCGATTACAGGCGTCAACGTAATCAACGCCCTGAACGAACAACTGGGTATTCAGCTTAAAACCATTGTTCTTTTCGATTACACAACGATTGCAGACTTATCTGAATATATTATTAATGAATATAAAGATCAAATACGTATGGATTCGGCAGAATTTGAGGCCGCCGAATCTGAAGATCCGCTCAAAACGATGCTTCGTCAGCTTGAGCAAGGCTTAAAAACGGTTGAGGATGTCAATGACTTTCTGGAGAGGATAATATGAACCCAATCAAACAAGAGCAGTGGAATATTATCAATATGATACAAAAAGGCATCATATCTGCTGAAGACGGGTATAATCGCCTGCTAAAGTTGAAAAAAGAAGCAGCAAGCGAAAAGGATGCGACGCGAGTGATACCGCTGGACTTGAGTCTGGCGGATCACCCTTCCGCTTCGAATCACATCTTGTTCGGCCAGCAGGTAATGACGATCGACGGATTGGTAGAGCTAGTCCTAGGAGCGCTATTCGGTGAACGAAACGCTTTGCCTATGAGCTTGAGCAATCTTCATGCGCTAGAGCCCTTGGCGGCTCCTCTTGGCGTTATATCGAAGCATTCGCTCGTCATTGAGTACCGGAGCGGCGATGGCTCATTCATCCTGCGAGATGCCGTGGGAACGCCACCAAAAGTTTACTTGAAGGGGATTGTCACAGAGCATCCAGATCAGTTATTACCGCAAAACTTCGAATTGACTCAAGGTTTTTCGGAAAAGGATGCCTCACTCTTGGCGGATGAGGATATTTATAACATTAACCAGGACGTCTACATCGGCGATTTCTACCGAAATTTGTTCGATTTCAGAATATCAGGCAGCCAGGCGGTTTTTCAGCTTCGTCCTCAGAAAATAGGCCAGTTCGTTCTAGACCCAGCCGTCTTGAACAGCGTAATCCTTGGCGGAATTAAGCTAGCACAGTATAGTCGACTCCACAGAGATAGCTTCTATGTGCCGGTTTCCGCCGATCGAATTGATCTGTATCAGGCTAGGGAAGGCGCTCAGCAGAGTGTAGTCGATTATCCGCTGCAAGGTTTTTTGGAGCTGCAAGGCACAGACGGGGATGACTTGTTAATCAATGCTGCAATTGTGCAAGCCGACGGGACGACCATATTATCCTGCGAAAACCTGCGTTTAAAGCGAATTCCCGCAGAGTCGTTAACAGCGTCGGCGGGCGCTCCCTCTTTGCAGTTGTCTCAGCCATCGGCCGCAGAGGCTGATGATCAGGAGATTGCAATTATTGGTATGTTCGGACGCTTTCCCGAAGCGGAGAATTGCGAGCAGTTTTGGCAGATGCTCTCCGATGGACGATTAGGAATCCGTGAAGTGCCTAAGGATCGCTGGAATATCGACGAGCTGTATAGTAAAAATCTCGGTGATTATGGAAAAACGTATTGCCGCTACGGCGGTTTTTTATCCGATATTGACCAATTCGACGCCCGATTTTTTAATATGTCGGACAAGGAAGCTGAATTAACTGATCCCCAGCAGCGTTTGTTTTTAGAGGCTTGCTGGAATGCCCTGGAGGATGCCGGTTACGCAAACGATGCTATCTCTCGTTCCGCCTGCGGCGTATTTGTCGGTGTGGGTCAGAGCGATTATCAGGATCGGATGAAAAATGAGAATGTCCAGGTCGGGCCTCAATCTTTCTGGGGCAATGACAGTTCGGTTCTCGCCTCGCGGATTTCATATTATTTAAACCTAAAGGGGCCGAGTATTGCTGTCAATACGGCATGCTCCTCCTCCTTAGTATCTGTCCATCTTGCCTGCCAGAGTATTTTGTCGGGAGAATGCAAGATGGCTTTAGCAGGCGGAGTTTTTATAGGGACTACGCCTAATTTCTTTATTGTGAGCAGTAACGCTCAAATGCTATCGCCGGATGGAGCCTGCTATGCATTCGACCATCGGGCCAACGGCTTTGTACCTGGCGAAGGGGTAGGGGCTATCGTATTAAAATCGAAGAAGCAGGCAATCGAGGACAACGATCTTATCCTTGGTGTAATTAATGCCAGCGCTCTGAACCAGGATGGCAAGACAAACGGCATTACTGCGCCGAGCTCACTCTCTCAATCGGAATTGGTAGAAAATCTGTATCAAAGTGCTGGCATTGATCCCGAGACAATTTCATATATCGAGGCTCACGGCACTGGCACGCCGCTCGGAGATCCTATTGAGTTTGAAGCGTTAACCCGCACGTTCCGTAAGTTTACGAACAAGGAGCAATTTTGCGCGCTTGGTTCCGTGAAGGCCAATATCGGGCATGCGGCAACAGCGGCTGGCATTGCCAGTATAATCAAGGTGCTGCTTGCAATGAAGCATAAACAGATACCTCCTTGTATTACCTTCGAACGTGAAAATCCGAATATTCATTTGAATAAGAGCCCGTTTTATATCAATAAGGAACTTATTCCTTGGCCGAAAGCCGGACAATCGCCGATGCGCGCGGCTGTGAGTTCCTTCGGTTTCAGCGGTACGAATTGCCATATTGTTATAAGCGAGCCGTCACCGCTAACGAGAAGGTCTGTTTCTACCCGTCCGTATCTTGTCCCTTTGTCTTCACGAACAGCAGATTCATTAAAAGAGCAGATGCTTCAATTGATCAAGCGGCTAACCTGCGGGGAAGAGCTGTTGTTAGCCGATGCCGCCTACACATTGGGCTGTAGAAGAAAGCATTTCCAGTATCGAAAAGCGTTTATTGCTAACAGTTTGGAAGAGCTTGTCCACCAGATTGAGTTGGCGCTTAAAGAGCCTGCTATCTCTCCGGGCAGGATAGCTCAAAACACTGATAGAGGAAGTAGAGCGGACAAGTCATGCCTGCTGACACATGCCGCAGATTGTCAGGATAAGTCAAGTCAATGGTATCTTGAGCGGCTAAAAGAGGCGGGTAGTCAGTATGAAGAAGGTGCCGAGCTAAATTGGGACTTACTATATCGGGACGAGGATGTAAGAGGCATCTCCCTGCCTACCTATGCTTTCCAAAAGCGCAGTTATTGGTTGGAAGTAAACGAGTTTGCAGATTCTCAACCGATCGACAGAAACGCTAAAAGTAATGATTTAAGAGAGGCGCTGGGAGAAGAGACATTATTTTATAGAAGACAATGGAAATCTGTAGCTCCCTTAGGTGTGGATGACGTCGAGCGAGTACCGATGTTTGTCGTTACGGACGTGGCTGAAGCGGAAGCTAAGCAAGACGGTGATATCCGAATCATCACGGTTAACCATTCTGATTGGCAGGATGATTGCCGGTCATTAGGCGAACGGATCGCGATGGCAGTGCTAAACGGAAATGGTCAAAACCCGTTTGAACGCGTAAAGCTGGCGATCCAACTAAGAGGAAGGGAGCAATCGTTTCAGCAAGATAACTTTGGTGACGAAGATGAATCATACAAGGAACTGTTGACGCAAACCTTCTACCTTCTGTTTCAGATCGCCCGTTCGCTGTCCCAACTAAAGGCGGCAAACATAGATATCGTCTATGTTTTTGAATCAACAGATCAAGGTGCGGTTCCCTTCCATGCCGCACTGGAAGGATTGAGCAAAGCTATTGTTTTGGAGCAGACGCGATTTGCGATTCGAATTGTGGAGCAGCACGGAAATTCAGAACTCAGTTACGGTTTGCATACTGTGTTACAGATGGAATTCGCCGATTTGGCATCTTCAAGAGGAGCCGCTTACGTGCGTTACGTATCGAAGGACAGGCAAGTTTTGTCGCTTCATGAGGTGCATCTTCCGGCTGTTGCCACGGAGCCAGCTCAGTTGCAAACAGGTGGAACATATTTGATCACAGGCGGGCTGCAAGGGATCGGATTCTCCCTTGCGATCTATCTGTCGAATGTTTACCGTGCCAAGCTTTATCTTGTGGGCAGATCGCCTGTAAATGGTGAAATAGAAGCCAAGTTGAAGCGCTTGACCGAATTCGGAGCAGCGGCCCGATATATTCAAGCTGATGTGACTGTGCCCTCAGAGGTTCAGTCAATGGCCGAAACAGTGAAACATTCTGATTCACAGCTTGATGGCATCTTCCACTGTGCCGGCTCCATCTCGGACGCCCTAATAAAGAATAAGCAGGCGATTCAAATGCAGCAGGTACTCGCGCCAAAGGTTGTTGGAACCATCCACTTGCTTCGCTACTTGCAGCCAATAACGAAAGATTTCATAATGCTATTCTCATCAATTGCTTCTTTGTTCGGTGGTAGGGGGCAGACGGATTATGCGTACGCCAACAGCTTTATGGATCATTTAGCGATGCAGTATAGCAGCATGAAACGTCCGTATTTATTAAGCGGTAATTGGTTCTACTGGCTTTGCGGAGGCATGCGCCCTGAATCCGAAATGCTCAGTTATATGCAGCGCGGCTTTGGATTGCAGCCCGTTACAGAGGAGGAAGGAACCGCTGCGATCGAACGCTGGCTACGGTCAGATTATGCGAATCTATTGATTCTCCAAGGGAAGCCTTCGAAAATTCGTCAGGCGCTAGCAGCTTGGGATCAATCGCAAATTTCTGCAACGGGCAAGCGAGCGGCTGACGGCCTGAAGGAGGATGCTTCTACAAGCGAAACCAAGTCGTATATCAGTGAGCTAGAAATGCTGCTGAGAACGATCATTTCCGAGGAAACAAGCATTCCCGCCGAGGAATTGGAAGGGCAGTCGGGCTTTGAAGCGCTAGGCTTGGACTCCCTGATGATCAGCAATATTACAGAGCATTTAGGGAAGTGGTTTGAAGGTGTTCCTAAAACGATCTTTTTTGAAATATTCACCTTACACGATTTAGCCGTATATTTAAATGATAAATACCCATCGGAATGCAAGTCATTATTTGGCGAAGCTCATAAGAAATTAACAAATTCAGTCTTCGAAGACTATCCGATGCAAGGATTGTCAGAAGCAATTGATTTCCCGAAACTTAATGAATCGGTTAAAGGTGAGAATAAGGCTCCGCGCGCTGACATAGCAGTCATCGGAATAAGCGGCGTTTATCCAAAAGCATCGAATCTAAATACATTTTGGGAGAACCTGAAGGCGGGTGCTGATTGCGTTGAAGAAACTCCCCTCGAACGATGGAAGGATTATTTCGAGACTCCAGAAGGCAAGCTCGAGCGGCGGGGGTATGGCGGTTTTATTGCGGAACATGACTGTTTTGATCCGCTCTTCTTCAGAATTTCTCCGAAAGAAGCGGAGTGGATGGATCCTCAGGAAAGATTATTCATCCAAGAAGTATGGCATACGTTGGAGGATGCGGGTTATACACGGGCATCACTGCAAGGACAAAAGGTAGGCGTGTTTGTTGGCGTCACCAATGGTCACTATCAGCTTAACCAGACCGAGATCGACGGCAAAGTGGTAACGCCTTTAAATTCCTATGCGTCCATTGCGAATCGCATCTCTTATTTGCTGCATTTGGATGGGCCGAGTCTCGCTGTTGATACCATGTGTTCTTCGTTTGTAACAGCGCTGCATCTTGCTTGCGAGAGTCTAAAGCGCGGCGAATGCGACTTGGCTATTGCAGGTAGCGCAAACCTAATCATGCACCCCAATAAGCAATCACAGCTGCATCTAAGCAAGTTTGCCTCGACTAAAGGCCGCTGTCATAGCTTTGGTATGGAGGCTGACGGCTACGTTCCGGGTGAAGGAGTAGGGGCCGTATTATTGAAGCCCGTTCTCCAAGCGGAAGCGGATGCCGACTATATCCATGGGGTTATTAAAGCGACCAGCGTCAATCACGGTGGACGCAGCAACGGCTACACGGTACCGAATCCTAGGGCGCAAGCAGCCGTGATCGTAGATGCTTTGGCCAAGGCAAAGGTTCATCCTGAGGATATCGGCTACCTGGAAGCTCATGGCGCGGGTACTCCGCTAGGTGATCCTATTGAGATTCAGGGACTTACCCAGGCCTTTGAAAAGCATACAAACAAGAAGCAATATTGTGCGATAGGCTCCGTGAAGTCCAATATCGGTCATCTGGAAGCGGCTGCAGGTTTAGCTGGTCTGACGAAGGTTCTTTTGCAACTTAAGCATAAGAAGCTAGTGCCCACTCTTCATGCGGAAGAGTTAAACCCGGACATAAAATTTGATCAAACACCGTTTATCGTCCAACGCACCCTTGCTTCCTGGGAGCCTGTTGCCAAGGAGCTTGAAGACGGCAAAGTAGTTCAATTACCTCGTTTAGCGGGGATTAGCGCCTTCGGAGCTGGTGGAGCCAACGGACATGTCATAGTTGAAGAACATTTAAACGATCATATTCAGCAGTTTGACCGCTTAACAGAGGAGTGCGAGTTGTTTGTCTTCTCGGGGAACGATGCCTCTTCGCTACAACGGACAGTAGATGCATTTTATGCTGCATTTGCCGCACCGAAGGATGATGTGAATGAGACTCACGTCAACGATGCTCGCCTCGATCAGGCAAAACAGGATTTACTGCATATATTAGGTGAATTGTTTCATACCCCGCAGGAGCTGTTATGTGAGGACTACTGTATCGGGGATTACGTGGCCGACTACTATGATCGGGTCAGGCTGTTTCAAAAGCTGCTTGATCAAGGCTATTCAGAATTGAAACCTGAACACGAGTTGGAGCGAATGACCATTCGTGATCTGATTTTGACATTGGCCCGTTCGGTAAGGGGGAACAGGGAGTCCGAAATAAGCCTTCCGTATCGTCTAAGCGATGTGGCGTATACGCTGCAGACAGGCCGAGAGCCCCTCAAGGAACGGCTGGCTATACTGGCCCATTCCGGTTCAGATTTGATTTCCAAGTTGGGAATGTGGCTTAAGCAACCTGAGGTTCTAGTACATCCTGAGGTATACTGCACTCTTGGTGTTGCATACTTAGCATCCAATCAAGTTCAACGAGAAACGCCAACAAGCCAACGAGACTTGCAGCTTACTAATTCTGATTTACATCAGCTAGCGCAGGCTTGGATCGCCAGACACCCGATTGACTGGAGCAGCCTAAAGAGGAAGGATGCTGTGCGAAAGGTGCCGCTTCCAGGTTATGCGTTCCACCCAGAACGCTACTGGGTAAAGCATCCAGCAAAATCGACCTCTGTTGGGACAGAACAACACCTGCTACATCCATTAATTGGGCGTAATGTTTCTACGTTGGAACAAACGTTATTTTCAACCATATTTACCGGTCAAGAATTCTTTTTGAATGATCACATTCTACTGGATAGTAAAGTACTTCCGGGCATGGCGTATCTGGAAGCAGCAAGATATGCCGCATCGCAGGCAGCCGGTAGTTCCGTTACTAGTATTCGGAATATGATGTGGAGCCGAGTATTTAAGCTTGAATCAACTCCAATAACGATGTTGGCTGAGCTGTCGCAAGACGTCAAGGGCATATTATGCGAATTTAGCTCAGGTGATCCAAACCAGCGTACGATTCATGGCTCTTGCCTGATTTCTACGGGAGCCGCAGAGGCTGTGCCTGCACAATCTATCGAGCAGCTGCAATCCAGGATGAGTGGTTATTTAGACGGAACAGACATGTATCGTTATTATCAAGCAGGAGGACTTGATTACGGGCCTGCTTTCCGAATGGTTCAGTCGGTGCGATATAACGACAAAGAAGCATTGGCAAGCCTGAGCTTACCAGCTTCGCTAGAAAGCAGCTTCGATGAATTTGTCTTCCATCCATCCATGCTGGACGCGGCATTTCAGGGTGGAATCTGCATTCAATCGGACGATGAGCTGTCTCAGACGCGCACGCATATCCCTTTCTTTTTGGAGGAAGCGATTGTGTATCAACGGCTGGAACGCGAATGCTATGCCCACATTACTCTGGCGCCACGTGGCGGTCAGGAAGCAAATGCGGATACAAGCATACGTAAACTGAACTGCCGATTGTTGTCCAAAGGCGGCGACGTTCTTGTGGAACTGAAAGGATTTACGGCACGTGCGGCTCAGTTGGAGCAGCCCGGGAATCACCTAAATAACGCAAAACCATCCGTTCCTTCAACACAGAATACACCGTCATCTGTGAGTTACTATAGACCGGTCTGGGAGCTTGCGCCTATTGCAAATAACCAAAACGCAGCTAAGGAATCGGATGTTATCGTTGTATTTGACTCTACCGTAAACCGGCTGGAGCAATTGATGAGAAAAGCAGCCCCGGCCCGAGTTGTGCTGGTAGTAGAGGGAGAAGAGTATGCTCGTACAGGAGACCACAGTTACTCTTTAAGGTTAAATCAGCCTGGGGACTACATACAGCTCCTAAGTAATTTGGCAGAGCGCGGAACGATTCCAACGCATATCATTATGGCTTGGACAGCTCGGAAAGCAGCCCCTCTGGAAGATATGTTCCTTAGCGGGGAGATCCGTGATAGGGTTCATTCCGAGTTGAATTATAGCGCAATAGCAATGCTCCACTTGCTTACGGCATGGAAAAAGGTGTTGGATAAGAAACAAGTGGCGCTGCTTGCCTGTGAACCGATCACCGATGGGCTGGAGCGGGTGTTATCGAGCACAGTTCGCGGATTTGCCCATTCGCTGAAGCTTCATCTGCCAACGGTTCATATGAAGTCCGTTCAACTGCCAATCCTGATGATTGAAGAGCAGCCGGAACGACTAATTAGCGAATTGTATGAAACGCAAGGGAGCAAGCAAATTAAGCTTCTTACGGACTCGAACGAACGCTACGAACGCCGATATCTGGCAATGGATATGCCCACCCCGGAAAGCTCGCTTCTTCGAACGGGGGGGACCTATTTGATTACTGGAGGGATGGGCGGAATCGGGAAAATCGTCGCTCGTCATCTTGTGCGAAACTACAAAGCCAATGTTGTCCTGCTCGGAAGGTCGCCGTTAAATGAGGAACACCGCGCCTTTCTGAAGGACTTGCAAAGCAGTGGTTGCAAGGCCAGCTATTTCTCTTGCGATTTAACAAACGAAATCGAATTGCAGAGCGCACAGCAGCAGTGGATGCAAGAATTCGGTTCGATTGAGGGGGTCATTCATGCTGCGGGCATCATGAGTCAAAAGGATTTTCTTAACAAAACAGAAGATGAACTGCATTCGATTATGGATCCGAAGATCGCAGGAACGATTGCATTAGACCGAGTCACGCAAAAGGAGCCGCTACGCTTCTTTCTTTCGTTCTCTTCCACCGCATCCATGTTGGGGGATTACGGAAGATGTGATTACTCCGCCGCCAACAATGCTCTGGACGAATTTACCGCGTTTAGAGAAATGCGGCGTATGAAGGGTTTAGCTTCAGGTGCCAGTTATGTAATTAACTGGCCGGTCTGGGAGGACGGCGGGATGCATCTCGGAAGCCGAATATCGGAAAGTCAAATGCTGCAAGCCCAAGGTCTGCAATATTTGACAACAAGGGATGCGCTGGATGCGATGGAAGCTATACTGAGTCAAGCAAGCAGTCAGGTGTCTGTGTTTTCTGGCGATCCAGATAGAATTCGCATGTGGTTATCGACAGCTGTCGATGTTGAAGCAACAGCTAAAACAACGGGTGCCCAAAATGCAACACAGGCTAAACCGACTGCTGATGAAGTTCAATCAGTCGGAATGAATTCCTCCGAAACCATTAGCTATCCTGACATTGTAGAGCGGGTTAAGGCTTTAATATCTCAGATGGTGCAGGTGGAGAAGAGTAGGCTGGATGCCGATGAGAAGCTAGATGCTTATGGATTTAATTCCGTGACCATTACGGAACTATGCAGCATCATTAACGACGAGTTCGATCTTGATTTGAACCCGACAATTTTCTTCGAATATTCTACTATTGGTTCGCTATCCGGATATATTGGAAGGCTAAGCAAAGCGGAGGCAGAAGTAGAAGTTGATATTCACGTCTGCTCTACGGACGAAGAATCAGCCGAAGCTGAAACCTTGAAGATTACTCAGAATATCTTCTTGGTTGAGAAGCAGATGATCGATTCGAACGATGCGCTGACAAGGTATATGCAGCAATGTACTCAATGGTATCAGGATGATGAGTTCCAGTTGCCGGAGAATATGCTGACGCTTGCTCCGGAAGAGATCGTCGATCCGCCAAGCAAGCAGTCACTTCTGCATTTTATGGTGAAAATTGGAGATTTAAGGGTCGAGCTCTTATCGATCGGCAAGGGTCCGAAGTTATTGATTATTCCCGGATTCGGTATATCCGGCATGAGCTTAATCCATCAGCTCACTGATATGGCACAGCACTTTCAATTGCTAATTATTCACTTGCCAGGTTCAGGATTAAGTGACGGAATGCCTGATTTACTCTATCCTCCTACAGTAGCGGGGACGATCAAGGATGTGCTGGATGCAGTTAATGTGAATGACTCTATTCATGTTATGGCCTTCTCTTTCGGCGGGCTGATTGCACAAGAGCTGGTCAAGCAATATCCACAGCGATTCCGTACGTTGACCTTAGGCTGCAGCTTTACACGTACCGATTCGGCAGATACTTCAGAGCAATCATTGGAAGAGAAATTCAGGTCTGATTTCAGCCATATGGAAAATGCAGATCAATATTATGAACTTTACTTAGCGAGCAAATGCGTGAATAAGTCATCGTTTGATTACTTGCCTAAAGCGAGCTTAACGACTTATACCACCATTCCGGGCATTCGTGACATTTCACTTCCTACTTTAGTGATTTCAGGACAGCTCGATGCCGTAGTCGATTGTGAAGAATCGGAAATCATTGCTGAGCATATCCCTCGATCAGTGCATGTTCGATTCCCTCAAGGAGGCCATTGTGTGAACATAACGAACCCGTCCGAATTTAATCGAATTGTTCAATTATTCATTGAGCATGACGGCCTGGTTCCTCTTCGGAAGTGGAACGAGTTACAGGAAATTCATGAAATTAATATTTGCAGAAATTTCGAGATTAACAATCAAATCTCAAGCGAGGGTTCAGTCGGATGATAAGTAGTTTGTCTGATGCGACGGTATGGAAACTATATTTGACACGAGGGAAACAGGTCTATAAGGCAGCTCTTGGCTTCTAATCGAAAAATCACGAAGATTTCCCCCTCAGCGAGCTCGTCCTTCATCCCTCGGAGCTGGATCATTTGCATAGGATGACCTATGAAAAAAGACAGCAAAGCTACCTACTCGGAAGGTATGCGGCCAAAGCAGCGATTCACGTACTTGAGCCTTCATTTGCCATGCGGGATATTCTTATCTCGCATGGTGTATTTCAACAACCGATTGCGAATCATCACCTTGCACATCAAATTTATATCTCGATCTCACACCGTAAAGAACTTGCGACGGCTGTAGCGTTTGAAGAGGCTCATCCGATGGGGGCGATCAGAAATTTATTTAGAAGTAAACGAAGTTAACCCTTCTTAAGGATGGGCGGAAAGGAATGAAAGCGGCTTGAGGTTTAGAAGCGTGCCCTCGTACGAGTTGCATGTATTAAAGGTTGCAAACGGTTTTTTTAGTAATTACATATATATGATCGTTGACCGGAAAACAAGGTACGCCGCGATCATTGACCCTGCCTGGGAGTGGGAAAAGATCACCTCCTGGATAATAGACAAGCGTGCGAAAATTCAAGCCGTCTTGTTAACCCATACGCATTACGATCATATTCATCTGGTGGAATCAGTGATTCAAGCTTTTGATGCACAGGTTTACGTATCGAGGCAGGAAGTCGAAGCTTATCAATTTTCGAGTCAAAATCTCCAACTGTTAGAAGCTTGGGATCATATTCGTATCGGCGATACAAAGATAGAGGTTTTACTCACACCAGGCCATACCGCAGGTAGCGTATGCTTTCTTTTACAGGACGCGCTTATTTCCGGCGATACCTTATTTGCTGAAGGTTGTGGTATGTGTAACTTCCCTGGCGGAGATGCGGAGCAGATGTTTAATAGCTTGCAGATGCTTAAGCGTTTGGTGCCTCCTTATGTGAGGGTTTATCCGGGACACTCTTATGGCGAGGAGCCTGGGCAATTTTTCGAAGCTGTCATGGAACGCAATATTTATTTGCAATTGGACAAGAAGGAGCATTTTATTTCGTTTCGGATGCGTAAGAACCAAGTATTTAGAAATCCGCAATAGGAGGAGTACTACTGTGAGAGCGTATGTTTTTCCCGGACAAGGTTCACAGGTAAAAGGAATGGGCCGTGGCTTATTTCAACGCTATCGGGAGTTGACCGCTCGGGCCGATGAAATACTAGGCTATTCATTAGAAAAGCTATGTATAGAGGATCAAGGAGGTCGCCTTAACCAAACTCAATATACACAGCCTGCATTGTATGCAGTGAGTGTTCTAAGCTACTTGCAGCAAATTGAGCAGGCTGGTAAGGAACCAGATGCGGTAGCAGGACATAGCCTTGGGGAGTATGCAGCATTGTATGCTTCCGGGGCCTTTGACTTTGAAACCGGACTGAAACTCGTCATGTACCGAGGAAATCTAATGTCAAAGATTAATGGCGGCGGTATGGCGGCCATTATCGGTCTGACAAGTGAGCAGGTGCAGCAGGTTCTTGACGACCGCTATCTATCCGCTATTGATATTGCCAACTACAATGCCCCTCGGCAAATTGTCATCTCAGGGCCTAAGGAGGCGATTGAACAGGCGCGGATTTATTTTGAAGCGGCTGGCGCTTCAATGTACGTTATCATACAGGTGAGTGGCGCCTTTCACTCCAGGTACATGGAGCAGTGCCAAGTACAATTTTCTCGATATTTAGAAGAATTCAACTTTAATCGCTTAAGAATACCCGTAATTGCCAATTTAACCGGGCTGCCCTATGTCCAGAAAGACTTAAAGTCAAACCTAGTTGGACAGTTGACCGCTCCGGTTCAATGGACGGATTCGATTCGCTTTTTGCTTGCAAATGAGGCTCAATTGGAAGAAGTTGGCCCCGGGAATGTATTAACCCGTTTAATTCAGAACATTACAAGGGAAGCTGAACCCATGGATTTGACCGGGAAGATCGGGCTGTTGAGCGCTGTTGATTCATTCCCTGAACCAGTGTCATGCGTAAGTGCCGACCCGCCCGAATATAGGCAATATGTCCATCATGAGCCAAGACAATTTACTGCGACCATGCTTGGCTGCGAGCAGTTCAAGCAAGATTACAATGTCAAGTATGCCTATGTGACTGGAGCGATGTACAGAGGAATTGCTTCAAAAGAACTTGTCATTCGCATGGGAAAGGCAGGTATGCTTAGTTTCTTTGGTGCTGGTGGCCTTTCTATTCAAACCGTAGAATCCGAGATTCAGTGTATTCAGCGGGAATTGGATACAGAGCAGCCTTACGGGATGAATATGCTCCATCATCCGCATCATCCTGAGAAGGAAGAAGAACTAGTGGAACTGTATCTTAAATATGGGATACGCAATATTGAAGCGGCGGCATTTATGGGGGTCACTCCGTCACTAATCAAGTACCGAGCACGTGGTTTAAAGCGGCGGGAGGATGGAAGCATAGAAATTTCCAACCGTATAATGGCTAAGCTATCACGACCTGAGGTTGCCGAGGCCTTTTTGAAGCCCGCCGACGAGAAGCTCGTACATCGGCTAGTGGAGGAAGGGCAAATAACTCCCAACCAAGCGGATTTATTGCGCTATATTCCAATGGCTGATGATATTTGCGTAGAATGCGATTCCGGCGGTCATACGGATATGGGCGTAGCTTACGTGTTGTTTCCAGCTCTAAGAAATCTAAAAGAAGAAATGCAAAAGAAATACAACTATTCTAAAAAAATTAGAGTAGGGACTGCGGGAGGAATCGGTACCCCCGAGGCGGCGGCAGCTGCTTTTATGATGGGGGCTGATTTTATCCTCACAGGCTCCATTAACCAATGCACGGTTGAAGCGGGAACAAGCGATTTGGTGAAGCAGATGTTAAACGGAATGAATGTACAGGATACCGACTATGCTCCGGCGGGGGATATGTTTGAATTGGGCGCTAAGGTACAGGTTCTGAAGAAAGGGGTGTTTTTCCCCGTACGGGCCAACAAACTGCATGATATTTATAAGTTTATTGCTTCTGTGGATGTTTTGGACGATCATTTAAGGAAACAACTTGAAGAGAAGTATTTCAAACGAAGTCTAGATCAAGTTTATGAGGATGTAAAGAAACATTCCCCTCTTGCTGAGATCGAGAAGGCTGAGCGCAATCCTAAACATAAAATGGTTCTCATGTTCAAATCATACTTTGCAAGCAGTACGAAGGCAGCTTTGTCAGGCGCTGAAACAGAAAAGGTCAATTACCAAATTCATTGTGGCCCCGCGCTTGGTGCGTTTAATCAATGGATGAAGGGAACACCCTGGGAGCATTGGGAAAATCGGCATGTCGATGAAATAGGCGAACTGATTATGGAGGAAACTACGCAGTTATTGAGAGAGAGGCTATCTGAATGGTTCTTGTAATTTCGCTAGCAAACAGCAACAGCTACCTGACAAAATGTATTTAAAAAAAGTTCTCCAGTGCTATTGTTGTTAAGTAGAAATAGTAAAAATAGAAATTAAAATTAATATTAATCTAATTAATCATTAATTTGATTAATATTAATTAGCTCTAGTGTAATAGTAATCAGCGATATCAACAAAGATTAAGAACGGGCCAAAAATTCAAAATAGAAGAAGTAATGTACAAAGCGCTTTCCCTCTTTGGGTTAGCGCTTTTTTTTTCTTAAAAAGTCAATGGTTATCCTTTAACTCGTTTACAAGGGTTCGTTTCCGAGCTCTAAAGTTTTGTCTTCATAAACTTGCAGGGTCGCCCTTCACTAACTACGGCTACTGGAGAATAATTGGTTTTATCGTAGGGATCCCAAGGAGCGCTAAGAAAGATTCCACTGGAGAGGATCGGTATAAACAGTATGACGAGAAGATTCGTGAGGAGCATCGTTTTTTGCTGGTACTTTGGATATAGCTGGCAGGGTCGTCGTAAACGAAAAACAAAACGGATGCAATAACAAATAAATATAAACGGACACAAAACAATAAAATTATATGTATTTTTGTTGACTTTTATGGTAATTTAGCTTTAGGATGTGATAAACCTCACTTTTTTAAGGAGCTTGGTTTGAATGAACAACTATATTGCCGTTGATATCGGCGCGTCGAGTGGACGGCTTGTGAAGGGAACGCTGCACAAGGACAGTGAGCAAATCCAATTGCAAGAAATTCATCGCTTCAGCAATTCCTTTACCGAGAAAAAGGAGCACCATTACTGGGACGTAGATTATTTGTTCATGGAAATCGTAAAAGGTTTGCAGAAGGCTAAAAAGGAGGGGGTGGATGCCTGTACGCTGGGTATTGATACATGGGCAGTCGATTATGTACTGCTTGACGAGAATGAAAAGCGCATTCACGAAGTGTACGCTTACCGGGATGGCAGGACAAAGGGGGCACCTGATGAGCTGCATCAAAAGATCAGCAGATCAGAGGTTTATAGCAAGACCGGGATTCAAGAGCAGCCTTTCAATACGCTTTATCAGCTATATGTGCATGACAGCAATCAGCTCTCACAGGCAGACAAAATCGTGTTGGTGCCGGATTATCTTTACTATCGGTTGAGCGGTAAACTCATGAATGAAGTAACAAATGCATCTACGATGCAGCTCTTAAATCTGGATGCTAGAGAGTTTGATGAGGAGCTGCTAGAACTGCTAGATTTGCGCCGGGGTCAGTTTGCCGAATTAACCGAGCCCGGCGTGAAGCTTGGCAGGATTTTGCCTGAGCTGCAGCGTAAGTATGGTCTGCCTGACTGCGAGCTTATCGTTATTCCGACACATGACACGGCTTCGGCGGTCGCGGGGGTTCCAGTACAGACGAGCAGCCCCTGGGCGTATATCAGCAGCGGGACATGGTCTTTACTCGGAGTAGAGCGGCTATCTCCACTGAACACGTCCGAGGCTATGGATGCGAATTACACCAACGAATGGGGCGCATACGGCACATATCGTTTTCTTAAGAACATTATGGGGCTCTGGATGATCCAGGAGGTGCGCAGAGAAACGCAGGAGGACATCAGCTTTGCCGAGCTTGTAGAACTAGCCTTACGGGAAGAGTCTTTTCGGTATTTGGTTCACTGCAATGATAACCGATTCTTAAACCCTTCAAGCATGAGCCGGGAGATTCAAAATTACTGCCTGGAGACAGGGCAGCCGTCCCCGGATTCGGCTGGCAAGCTGGCCCGCTGCATCTTCGACAGTTTAGCGCTGACGTATAAGGACAGCATCCTGGAGCTGCAAAAATTGACGGATCAGTCCATCGAAACGCTGCATATCGTCGGCGGGGGCGCTAATAATGAGCTTCTTTGCCAGCTTACTGCGGATGTTGCTCAGGTGGAGGTGCTAGCCGGGCCAACCGAAGCTACGGCCCTCGGAAATATCGTCGTCCAGATCATCGGCTCGGGGCAGCTGAACGGACTGGAAGAGGCTCGGCGATTTGTCGGCAATTCTTTTCACATAAAGAAGTACAAACCTCAGCTCATCCAAGGCATTGACGACATTGCTTCGCGCTGGGAACAAATCAAAGCAAAAGCAAACCAATCGATATAAAAATAACATTCGGAGGTAATTGTTATGGTACAAAATTTATGGGAATCATCCAAGGCATCCCATCTTCAAGGAGGTCTAGATCAGCTTGTATACCGCTCGAACCTAATCGGATCGGATCGCCGGGTTTGCAACTGGGGAGGCGGCAATACTTCCAGCAAAACCATCATTCAAGATTTTAGAGGCCGGGATATTGAGGTCATGTACGTCAAAGGAAGCGGTTCGGATCTGGCTACAATGAAGCAAGGAAATTTTACCGGCCTGCGCATGGAAGACATCCAGCCGCTGTTCGAGCGTGAGGAAATGTCCGACGAGGATATGGTTGCCTATTTAGCAAATTGCATGGTGGATGCGAAGCATCCGCGAGCTTCCATAGAGACGCTGCTGCATGCGTTCTTGCCGTTTAATCACGTTGACCATACGCATCCGGATGCCATTATCAGTTTGTGCTGCGCGGACAACGGGAAAGAAATCGCTAAGGAAATTTTCGGGGATCGCTTCGTTTGGGTGCCTTATATCAGACCTGGATTCACCTTATCCAAAATGATTGCCCAAGGCGTACTCGATAATCCGCAAGTGGAGCTGGTGCTCATGGAGAAGCATGGGCTGGTTACTTGGGGAAATACATCCGAAGCCTGCTACGCCAAGACGATCGAAATCATTAATGAAGCCGAACACTATATTGAGGCTCACGTAAATGAGACAGCCTTGTTCGGCGGCATGCTCCATCAGCCGCTCCCTAGCGAAGAACGGAAGAGCATCGTCGCGAAATTAATGCCTTCGATTCGGGGGGCGGTGAGCGACGGCAAGAAAATGATTCTCACCTTTGACGATGAGGAGGATGTGTTAACCTTCGTTGGGGGCAAGAATTCGGCTCAGCTCTCCCAGGTTGGGGCAGCCTGCCCGGATCACCTTGTACACACGAAGGTTGTTCCACTCTTCATCGATTGGACGCCGGATGCCAGTGACATCGAAGGACTCCGCGGGAAATTAATCGAAGGGATTGCCGACTACAAGCAGCAGTACAAAGCTTATTTTGATCGCAACAAAAATGAAGGCGACGTCATGTTCGAAGCCGCACCACGCGTCATTCTCATTCCTGGCATCGGCATGATCAACACGGGGAAAAGCTGGAGCAATTCCAAGGTGAGTGCGGCTCTCTATCATCGGGCTATTGCGGTTATGCGCGGGGCAACGGCGCTCGGTCAATTCGTCTCGCTCAGCGAGAACGAATCGTACAACGTGGAATACTGGCCGCTGGAGCTGTATAAGCTTTCCCTGGCTCCTGCAGAAGCTGAATTTTCGCGCAAAGTCGCTTTTATTACGGGTGGGGCAGGCGGAATCGGCAGTGCGACGGCACGTCGTCTCGTGAGCGAAGGAGCACATGTGGTGCTGGCGGATTTGAATCTGGAGGGAGCGCAGCAGGTTGCCGCTGAAATTAATAAGAAGTACGGAGAACATATCGCTTTGGCTGTTAAAATGGATGTGACGAACGAGGATATGGTTCGCGCCGCATACGAGCAAGCCGCCTTACATTATGGAGGCGTAGACGTTATCGTTAACAATGCGGGGCTGGCGACGTCTAGTCCCTTTGAGGAGACCTCGCTCCAGGAATGGAATCTGAACATGAATGTGCTTGGGACGGGATACTTCCTTGTGGCTAGAGAAGCCTTTAAGCTGATGAAGGAGCAGGCGCTTGGCGGCAGCATGGTGTTTGTAGGCTCGAAAAACTCTGTATACGCAGGAAAAAACGCGGCGGCCTACAGCTCGGTGAAGGCGCTGGAAGCGCATTTGGCTCGCTGCATTGCGGCTGAAGGAGGGGAGTTGGGAATCCGCGTGAATACGATTTTACCGGATGCGATCCTTCAAGGCTCGGCGATCTGGAATTCAAACTGGCGTAATGAACGCGCGGCGGCTTACGGGATTGAGCCCGATCAGCTGGAGGAGCACTATCGTAAGCGTACGACGCTGCTTGTTAATATATATCCGCACGACGTAGCGGAGGGAATAGCCTTCTTCGCTTCCTCCAAAGCGGAGAAGACAACCGGCTGCATGCTGACGATCGACGGCGGCGTTCCTGCTGCGTTTACCCGCTAATCATTAAAAAAGGAATTTGCAAGTAAATAGCATTGCAAGTAAATAGCATGCGAATTGCATAAAGAGGAGGGCTTGTCTATGTCAGATAAAGCGTATATGTTATTTGAAGAGCAGCAGAAGCAGCGAGGAATTGATTTGGAGCATGTGAAGGCAAAACTGACGCAGCTCAAGATCGAGACACCATCATGGGGCTACGGGGATTCGGGAACGCGCTTTAAAGTATTCCAAAAGGTTGGCGTTCCGCGGAACCCCTTTGAGAAGTTCGAAGATGCCGCGGTGGTTCATCGTTTGACCGGACTATGTCCCTCCGTGGCGATTCATATCCCTTGGGATCATGTCGATGATTACGGGAAGCTGAGATCGCATGCCGAAAGCCTTGGCCTATCCATCGGAGCGGTCAATCCGAATTTATTCCAGGATGATGATTATATGCTGGGCAGCGTGACGAACAGTGATCCGTCCATTCGCCGTAAGGCGACGAATCATCTGCTCGAATGCGTAGATATTGCTAAAGAGACGGGCTCGCGCGATTTAAGCCTTTGGTTTGCGGACGGCACGAACTACCCGGGCCAAGGCGATATTCGCAAACGCAAGCATTGGATGCTGGAGGCCTTGACTGAGATGTATCGGGCAATGACGCCGGAGATGCGTATGCTGATTGAATATAAAGCGTTTGAGCCGGCGTTTTATCATACGGATATTGCCGATTGGGGCATGGCCTACAATTATGCGCAGAAGCTCGGCCCGCAAGCCGAGGTGCTCGTTGATACGGGTCATCATCTGCCCGGAGCCAATATCGAGCATATCGTCGCATATCTGATCGACGAGAAGCGGCTCGGCGGTTTTCATTTTAATAGCTATAAATATGCGGATGACGATTTAATCGTGGGTTCGATGAATCCTTATGAATTATTTCTCATTTTCTATCAAATCGTGCTTGCTGCAAACGACGCCGACGAATCGATCCGCGGCACAGTGGAGAAGATCGCCTTCATGATCGACCAATCCCATAACATCGAGCAGAAAATCCCGGCCATGATTCGCTCTGTGCTGAATGTACAGACCCAATATGCCAAAGCACTGCTGATCAATCACGAAGAGGTTGCGCAAGCCGCGGAGCGCGGGGATGTACTGGGTGCAGAAGATGCGGTGCGGCGAGCGTTCGAGTTCGATATTACCCCGCTGCTGCAAGCCGTGCGCGAGGAGGAAGGGCTGCCGATTGATCCGATGAAGGCTTATCAAGCTTCCAGTTATGGAACTGAGATTTTAGCCCGGGGGAAAGGCGGGGCAAGCTGGTAATAAGTTGTCTTCTAATAGAAAGTTCTAGAATCATGCGACTAATAGAGATAGTCGATAAAGAGACGAAGAGATGGAGTGAAGCAGGAAATGCTGGTAGCAGAACGCTATGAATTTATCGTACAGATGATCAATGAAAAGGGAAGCATGCGCGTGTCCGAGCTTAGCGAGTTATGCCGCGTGACTGAGGAGACGATCCGCCGCGATCTCGATCGCTTGGAGCAAGCGGGCCGAATTCGCCGCTCTCATGGCGGGGCTGTGACCATCAAGCCCAAGGGAGATGCGCCAGAAATTCCGTATGCGGAGCGTGAAATTATGCATCCCGAGCAGAAAATGCGGATTGCGGCTGAAGCTGTCAAGCGGATTCAGCCGCAAGAGCGCATCCTGCTGGATGCGAGTACAACGGCCTGGTATATGGCGTCCAAGCTTCCCGACATTCCGCTTACCGTGCTGACCAATTCAATACGCGTCGCTACAGAGCTTAGCAATAAGGAGAAAATTGAAGTGATCTCCACAGGCGGTCTGCTGGCGAGTCGATCCTTATCGTTCGTGGGCCCGCTCGCTGAGCGCTCGCTTGAATCCTACTTTGTAGATAAAATGTTCCTTTCCTGCAAAGGGGTTCATCTTGAGCGTGGGGTCAGTGAGTCCAATGAACTGCAAGCACGCATTAAGCAAAAGATGGTGGCGATCGCAGATCAAGTGATTCTGCTAGCCGATGCCAGCAAATTCGGACAACAGAGCTTCACCCATGTCATGAGCCTCGAACAGGTGAGTGCGATCATTACGGATGATGGCATTGCGGAAGAGACGCTGGCTGCCTTATCTGACCGATCCATTTCCGTAACGGTTGTTTGATAGCTGTTATTGATATTCAGTCCGCTCCAGGAAGAGAGGTTTGCCATGAAAGTATCCTTATTTATTACTTGCTTGAGCGATGTCATATATCCGCAGGTCGGTGAAGCGATCGTTCGCATACTTGCGCGGTACGGGGTACAGGTTGATTTTCCCAAAACGCAAACATGCTGCGGCCAGCCTTCCTATAATAGCGGCTATTGGGAGGAAACGCGAACTGCCGCCCGGACATTGCTGCTGGCTTTTGAAGACAGCGATTTCGTTGTATCTCCGTCGGGCTCCTGCACCTACATGATTCATCATTACAGCGAGCTGTTTAAAGATGAACCGGAATGGCTGGGCAAAGCGCAGCGTCTGCAGGAGAAGACATACGAGTTTACGCAGTTCCTTGTTCAAGTACTGGGGATCACCGATGTCGGCGCCAGTTTCCCGCATAAGGTCACTTATCATCCTTCGTGCCACGGCAGCAGGCTGCTCGGGGTAAAGGAAGAACCCATGCAGCTCCTCAGCAATGTGAAGGATTTGCAGTTCGTGCCGCTTCCATTTGCCGAGGATTGCTGTGGGTTCGGGGGCATGTTCGCGATCAAGATGTCGGACATCTCCGGCGCTATGGTCACCGAGAAGGTCGATCACGTGAAGGAGAGCGAGGCAGAGGTGCTAGTCGGGCTGGATATGGCGTGTCTGATGAACATTGCTGGGAACTTACGTTATCGCAATGAGCCGGTTCGGGTAATGCATTTGGCCGAGCTACTCTATGAAGGGATGCGGGTGACATGAGTGCGATGAATCCGATGGCTGTCGATGTGAAAGCGAGAGCTGAATTGGCCTTGAACGATGACTTTCTGCGCAAGGCGGTGCGTTTTACGACGGAGCGGCTAAGAAACGGCAAGCTGAATGCCGCCGAAGAGCTGAACAACTGGGAGGCGTGGCGCGAGAGAGGCCGTGAAATCCGCCTGCATACGATAGCCCACTTGGACTATTATTTGAATTTATTCGTAGAAAACGCCCGGTCGAACGGGGTGCATATCCACTTTGCGGACAACGCTGCCGAGGCCGTGGATATTTCCTTGAGGATCGCAAAGCGCAAGCAGGCGAACACCGTCGTGAAATCAAAATCAATGGTCACGGAGGAGCTCCACTTAAACGAGGCGTTAGCGGGGGAAGGCATCGAAGCCATCGAGACGGATCTGGGCGAATATATTATTCAGCTGGCGGGAGAAGGACCTTCCCATATCGTTATTCCGGCCATTCATAAGAACCGATATCAGATTGCTGAGCTGCTATCCAAAGAAGCCGGTGAGCCTTTGGCAGCCGACACGACGGTGCTTGCGGGATTCGTGCGCAAGAAGCTTCGCGAAAAGTTTTTGGAAGCCGATATCGGCATTACCGGATGCAACTTTGCGATTGCCGAGACGGGCTCCATGGTGCTCTTCGAGAATGAAGGCAATGCGCGCATGGTGTCTACGGTGCCAAAGACGCAAATTACGTTTATGGGCATGGAACGGATTATCCCTTCCTTCGCGGATTTGGAAGTGATGGCTACCTTGCTGCCTCGCTCGGCTACCGGACAGAAGCTGACGATGTATATGTCAGGCATAACGGGGCCGCGCAAGCCGCAGGATGCGGATGGCCCCGATGAAATGCATATTATTATCGTCGATAACGGGCGTTCCTTGCAGCTTGGCGATCCTGAATTTCAGGAGCTGCTCAACTGTATTCGCTGTGGCGCTTGCCTTAATGCCTGCCCCGTATATCGGCATATTGGCGGCCATGCTTACGGCGGCACGTACAGCGGTCCGATTGGCGCTGTTCTGACTCCCGCCCTCAATGGCAACGTCAACGAGTGGAACGACATTGCTAGTGCATCAAGCTTATGCGGGGCTTGCTATGAAGCCTGTCCCGTCAAAATCCCCTTGCATGACATGCTTGTCTCCTTACGGCGTCGTAAGGTTGAGCAGGGACAGGGGAATAAGCTGGAAGCCACCGGGATGAAGGGCTTTGCCGCGATCGTCGGCAATTCCAAACGGTTTGCAGCAGCAGTTAGAGTGGCGCAACTCGGGCAAAAAGCTGTCGTCCGTGACGGCGGCATACCATTGAAGCTTGGGCCGCTCAAGGGGTGGAACAGCTACCGTATCGCCCCATCCATTGCCAAACAAACCTTTCGGCAGCGTTGGGATGAGATGGAGCTGAAAGAATTCAGTGGATTAGGATCAAGCGGTTTCTTTGATGCGGGGACAGCGGTGGAAACGAATTCGAACGGGCGGAACGGACGGAAATCCAAAGTAACGGAGGACAATAGCTCATTAAGCGTATTGGATCCAGTGATCCGGGCGCGGATGGAGAAGATCATCCAGCAGCGTCACATGGGAGGGGATCAGACTGAATAGTTTCGAGGAGCAGGATGTTTGGCTGTACAGGATGGAAACGGAGTCGAGGACGAAGCAGGAGAAGTTCATGAACCGGATTGCATCCCGCTTGAAGCGTTCGCGGATATTTGAGCCTCCAGAGCAGCCATTCCGAGGGGCTCCGGATTTCTGGCAAAGCTATCAGTGGAATGACGAAGAACGCATCGAACGATTTACGCAAAACTTTGTCAGCGTTGGCGGCCATGTTGCTCATCTGGCTACGATGGAGGAGGTTAGTGCTTTTATCGTAGACAAAGCTCGCGAGCTTCAGGCGAAATACCTCGTCAGACAAAACGAGTCTGATTTAGAGCAGCTTCATCTGGAAACGAAGCTCATGGACGCGAAGGTTGCCGTATGGAATTCAGACGAATCAGGGGCAGCTTACTGGAAGGAGCGCTCGGCGGAAGCTGACATCGGAATCGTCATGGCTGATTATGCTGTCGCCTATACGGGGTCCGTTGTCGTCTTGTCGTCCCCGCACAAAGGACGTTCAGTAAGCTTGCTCCCAACGGTTCTGATGATTGTCGTTCCGGTGGAACGGCTGAAGACGAGGCTGGGAGAGGTCTTACTGCAATTCGACGAGCTTGGTTCCGGCCGATTGCCAGCAGGCATTCATTTCATATCAGGTCCCAGCCGCTCCTCGGATATTGAGAACGATCTAACGATCGGGGTGCATGGCCCGGGAATCGTGTATGCGCTGCTTGTCGGTTGAACGGTGCATGAATCTGGAGAGAAATAAACTGAATATCAGTCTATCAATCGCTAATTTCTGAAACAGAATAGAACAACGTTGACAGAAAATACGACCGCTTTTGTGAGCGGTTTTTTTCTATGCAATTTATCCAGCCCTTGGAAGATAGAAGCAAGCCCCCAAATTTACCCAAGTTAAATTATGGGTAATGTATGTTGAACGATGGAGTTTCCGTTCTATATACCTATTGGAAGCTTGCAGATTCACCCTCGTCTTTAGTTAACTGAATTAATATTTAATCCAATTAACTGTTTATATCGGCTTCGTATATGAGAATACGGAGCGGCTCCGTCCCTGTATTCTCCAGTCCATGGCTCCAATTCCGCTTATTGAGGATCGCGTCGCCAGCCTTCACGGTGCACACCTCGCCATTCACGGTCATTTTGCCGCTGCCCTCTAGGATAATATACAGCTCCTCATTATCCCCATGCTCATGATATCCAATCGAGGTGCCAGGGGGCATGACCGTATAATTAAGAAATCTCAAAGAAGATTCAAAGTCGCTTTCATGATACAGTTTTACGCTGTGCACTTCGCCTTGTCCCGCATGACTGCTCGCTACCTTGTAATCCGCCTCCAAAAAGTTTCTAATCATCATAATAACTCCTCCTTTATTATTCATTTCTCGTCTTATACGCTATAATATCCATAGAAATGAAGGGAGATCAATATGTTTGTCATAATAGGTATTATCGCACTTCTTGTTTACGGCTTGCTGGTATTTTACGTTAGCCGCAGCTGTTGGAGCTGGATGCGGGGAAAAACGCCCGTCTGGTTCAAATATGTATACATAGCTCTCATCGTGGTTTTGTCCATTTCCTTTCTCTTAGGCAGAATAGGAGAGGGACTGGTGATGTTCCAAATCCTCGGTGCGTATTGGATGGCTGTATTTTGCTTACTGCTTCTCGTTCTGCCGATTGTCCATATCAGCTTGTGGCTGCTGCGGCTGACCAAGCTTTCGCGAACTGCGGCCCAAAAAGGGGCAGGGCTGCTCGTCTTGGTCACGCTATTAACGGCTATCGCTTACGGCACCTTTAATGCTTATAGTCCGGTTGTCCGGCAATATCGTGTGGAAATTGCGAAGCCCAATCCGTCTGCCCCGCAAATGAACATCGTTATGGCCGCGGACATGCATTTTGGGCAATTATCAGGGAGACAACATGCGATGCGACTTGTAGAGCAAATTAATTCGCTGAAGCCTGATATCGTATTATTTCCGGGCGATATCGTGGACGACGATCTTCGTCCTTATGAAGAGAAGGGGATCGATGATATTCTAAGCAGTATTTCGGCCCGATATGGTGTCTATGCCACCCTGGGCAACCATGATCGCTACAGCGGGCAAATGGATCACTTTATCGAGGTGATTGAGCAGGGGAACATGACCGTTCTTTATGATGAAGCCATTACGATTGACGATAGCTTCACGCTTATTGGTCGCAAGGATCGGATTGATCGGGAGCGAGCTCCCCTAAACGAGCTTGTTGCAGGGCTAGATGCTTCGAAGCCGCTTCTATTGCTGGATCATCAACCCTATGATTTGGATGTCGCCGAGCGGGAAGGGATCGACCTGATGCTGTCGGGACATACCCACCGCGGACAGATCGCGCCAGCCCATCTCATTACGGGAATGTTATTCGAGAATGATTGGGGATATTTGCAGAAGGGAAGCCTGCATTCTATCGTAACCTCCGGCTTTGGCTTCTGGGGTCCGCCAATCCGGATTGGCAGCCGATCTGAAATCGTCCAAATACAGGTAATCTTCTCGGAATAACAAATATAAAAGCTGCCGGGAATCTCGGCAAGAATATCCTATAGTAAGTTCATGAACTGTAACTTCGCTATCAGCAGCTTCGCCAATTGAGCTCCCTAGGGGTTTATAATGTGGAGCCTTGCCGACGGCGAGGTTTTTTTACTGTGAATGGGTAAAATATAGTAGGCAAAAGATGTGTGGGATTTAGATCGCTGGAAGCAAGGGATTAACAACATGTAAGGCTGATGCATGAACAACTAAGGTTTACTTACTATAAAAAATAAAGTATATTATTAAAAGTGTATATAAAGCGGACAATAATTATCCGCGTTGTATGTATAAGATTAACCAAAGGCGCGTGAAGTATAAATGCATATGAAAACAGGCGTTGAACAATCCGTGTATGCAATTTTTCTACTCAGCCTGCTGCCTGACAGGGCGGTGCTGCCAGGGGAAGCGATCAGTCAGCAATTGGGAGCTTCGGCCAGCTATTTTCAAAAGTTATTGAGGAAATTGGTCAGTGCTGATCTCATTACATCCGTACCCGGTGTTAAGGGCGGCTTCAAGCTGAAAAAGAAACTGGAGGATATCCGGATTTACGATGTGTATCTCGCAATAGAGGGACAACAGACGCTGTATTCCTCAAGCGGAACGTTGAACGATATGCTGGAATTGCAGGAGGAAGATCAATGCTGCTTATTGACCGATTTGATGCAGGAGGCTGAAACGGCCTGGAAGTTGGTTCTGAAGAAGGCCACCCTGGATGATTTAGCTATGGAAATGCAGGAGGAGCGCTTTAAGAATAGACTTGAATGTTTGCAAGCATGGGTACAGGAAAAAATGGTTATATAGCTAGGGAAGCATCACTACATGCGAAGGAAGGGATACTAATGAGCCATCATCATAAAAAAGTTAACGAAGTTTCATATTCTGTACTTGATCTTGTGCCGATCACTAGAGGAGGTTCTCCGACCCAGTCTTTCAAAAATAGCCTGGATTTGGCTCAGCATGCTGAGAAGTGGGGCTACCGGCGGTATTGGCTCGCGGAGCATCATAATATGCCGGGGATCGGCAGTTCGGCGACTTCGGTCGTTATTGGATATATCGCTGGCGGGACAAACACGATCAGGGTTGGTTCGGGAGGGATCATGCTGCCCAACCATTCGCCGCTCGTCATCGCGGAGCAATTTGGTACGCTTGAGGCTATGTACCCCGGCCGTATCGACCTTGGCTTAGGTCGTGCTCCGGGAAGCGATCAGAGTACGATGCTGGCTTTGCGGCGCGATCCGCGAGCGAATGGACATGATTTTCCGGATCAGCTGCAGCAGCTGCGAAACTATTTGGATGAGGATTCACGTCATAATCGCGTGAGAGCCATTCCCGGCGAAGGCCAAGATATTCCAATCTGGCTGCTCGGCTCCAGCGGCTTCAGTTCGGCCTTAGCAGCAAAGCTAGGATTGCCATTTGCGTTCGCCAGCCATTTCGCCCCAGAGCTTACAGTTCCGGCGTTAACGCAGTATAAATCCCAGTTCCAACCTTCCCATGTGCTGGATAAGCCCCTTGCAATGGCAGGGATCAATGTGTTCGCGGCTGACACGACGGAAGAGGCACAGTATCTCGCAACATCATTCCAACAACAGTTCCTTAGCTTGATCCGCAACCACCCTGGACAAATTCCGCCGCCAGTCGAAAGCATGGAGAACATTTGGACGGAGTACGAGAAGGCTTTGGTCATGAAGCAGCTCAAAGCGTCGATTATAGGCAATCCTGATGAGGTGAGGGAGCAGCTTCAAGCGTTCTTGGATAATACGGGAGCGGACGAGATCATTATTAATACGACGATGTATGATCATAAAGCACGTGTTCGTTCTTACGAGCTCGTTGCTGAAATTACTGGTATGAAAAGCTGAGGCGACAAATTGGTTACGTAACAATAATTATGTAAACTTAATGGGCTGTAGCAATGAATAATAGAAATCAATCCCTTTTTATGATTAAACAGAACTGAACGCATTTACTTAATGATATGAATTAATTAATGCGAGTAGGCAGGCTTCCAAAGGTCAGAACCTTGTGGAAGCCTGTTTTGCTGCCAAGAAAAAGGGCTGTTATACACGGTTTCAATAGAATAGACAATTTAAGTTTTGACTTACCAGGAATTCGCATATATAATAGCTAACAGACTTACAATGATAATCATTATCAGTTAGTTGAGGGTTAAGTTATTATTTGAATTCTAGGGGGACATAATGATGCACAGAAGATTATTGAACGTTTTAATGGTTATTGTTGTCATACTAGTTATGGCGGGCTGCGGAGCCAATCAAACAGGCAGTCCAGCAACGAATGGCAGCCCTGCCGGCAATGCAGCCGGCTCTAATACAAGCAGCGAATCGGCGGACGAGCCTATTGTAGTGAAAGACGCTAAAGGCGAATTTAAACTGGATAAGCCAGCACAAAAGATTGTCGTGTTGGAGTGGACATTCACCGAAGATATTATTGCACTTGGTATGCAGCCAGTGGGGAATGCCGATAACGAAAACTATAAACTCTACGTGACTTCCGAAGCGCCGCTCGATGAAAGCGTAACGGATGTAGGTTTACGCGCCGAGCCAAATTTGGAAACGATCGCTGCATTGCAACCGGATTTGATTATTGGAAATACAAGAAGTCACGAAGCGATTTATGAACAATTGCAAGGTATTGCACCGACACTGATTTTCGACTTGTATCCGCAAGAAGGTGAAGGCGATCAATACATGCTCATGGAGGAAACTTTTAAAACAATTGCAGCAGCCGTCGGAAAAACTGCGGAAGCAGATAAAGTTCTTGCGGACTTGGATGCACATTACGCGGATGCAAAAGAGAAGCTAGCTGCAGCAGGAAAAGATGGCTTCAATTACGTGTTGACACAAGCCTATAGCTACCAGAATGCAGCGACGCTGCGACTTTTTACAGATAATTCACTGGCTGTACAAACGCTGGAACGGATTGGAATGAAAAATGACTGGACGCCTGAGAAATTCGAGCATTTTGGATTCAGCTCATCGACAGTTGAGGCGTTGCCGGCAGTTCAGGATACGAATCTGATTTACATCGTTCAGGAAGATGATGATATTTTCTCGAATGAGCTCAAAGATAATTCCGTATGGAATGGCCTAACCTTTGTCAAGGAGAATCGTACCTTCGCATTGGACAGTACAACATGGGTGTTTGGCGGTCCTATCTCCTCCAAAGTGCTGGTGGATGAAGTTGTATCAACGCTAACGAAATGAGTGTTATGATGAAGCAAATCAACAGGAAGCAAGCGAAATTTAGAACGAGCTGGCAGTTAATTGCAATATTTGGGGGCGGCGTAGCCGTCCTCTTCGTTCTGTCTATACTTAGCCTTGGATTCGGGGAGGCTGAGATTCCAGCAGCCATTGTAATGGACGGTTTGCTGAACCGCCGAGATGTGATGGAACATAATTTACTGTGGGATATTCGTATGCCGCGCACGATTATTGGGCTTTTATCCGGTGCTGCACTTGCCGCGGCTGGCGCTCTGCTGCAAACGATTACGAGAAATCCGCTTGCTGCATCAGATACGCTAGGGATTAATGCCGGAGCTTACTTTATGGTGGTTCTCGGCATGGTTGCATTCCCTGCTGTACAACAACAATTCCCATTTCTGCTTGCTGCTGCAGGAGGACTGCTGGCAGCTCTCGCTGCTTATATGCTAAGCGGGGGCAAAGGCGCCACGCCTGTAAGGCTTGCACTGTCAGGCATGATCGTGTCAATGGTGCTTGGCGCATTTACATCGGCCCTACATATTTTTAATAGTACCAAAACGCAAAATTTATTCTTATGGGGCTCGGGTTCTTTGATTCAGTTAAATTGGGACGGTGTACAGTTTTCCTGGCCTTTTATTTTGGCTTTGCTAGCGGGAGCTATGTTCGCAGGTCGGCAATTCGATACGCTGGAGCTTGATGAATCCACCGCCCGTTCACTTGGGCAGCGGGTAGATCTAACACGGGCAATAGGTCTTGGGATGTCCGTATTGATGGCTGCAATCGTAGTAAGTGTGGTCGGACCTATCGGTTTTGTCGGTCTGGTCGCACCACACCTTGTCCGACTTAGCGGTATCCGTAAGCACAGCTTCCTTATCCCCGCAAGCGCACTGTGGGGAGCGATTCTGATTACTGCCGCAGATACGCTTGCACGAATGGTAAGGAGTAGTGTGGGGGAGATGCCGATCGGCGCCGTAATGGCAATCATTGGCGGCCCATGGCTTATTTGGCTGGTTCTCACCAAGGTGAGAAATATATCAGGATCTGGGAGCGGGCAGTCATCGATGAGTATAGGAGGCGCCGCACTGCGCATGCGTTTTGCTCCGACGGCGATAAGCATAGCATTAATTCTCCTTGCTACCATCGTAATAAGCTTATCCTTTGGTGGAACGAGAATACCGTTAAGCGAACTATTGGGCAGCGTTGCAGGCGCCAGCGATTCATCGTATTCCGTCCTGCTTAATTTACGGCTTCCGCGTACGCTAGTTGCTGCTTTAGGGGGGATTGCGCTCGCGATTAGCGGTGTTCTAATTCAAAGCGCTGTTCGAAACCCATTGGCTGATGCTTCTATCATCGGTGTAACCACAGGCGCTGGATTTGGTGCAATGATCGTGCTTGTAGCCTTGCCCACTCTGACGATAGTTGCTCTTCCATTTGCAGCTATGGCGGGTGGAATCATAGCCGCCGCCTTTGTGTTCTCTCTAGCCTGGCGTAAATCCTTAAATCCATCCGTGCTCATTTTGCTTGGGATTGCTGTATCGGCTATTGGGTCTGCGGGCATTCAGGTCATGATTATTAAAGCAAGTCTCTGGAATACAAGTGCCTATATTTGGTTGACGGGTTCGACCTATGGACGAAGCTGGCCTCAGTTTTACACCCTATTTATATTTTTGCTGATCCTTGTTCCGATAGCTTATTATTTGGCACGAAAGTTTGACTTATTGGCATTTGGCGATGAAAGTTCAATTGGGTTTGGTTTGCCGATTCGGGGAACCCGTCTGGCGGCAATGATTCTTGGCGTTTTACTTGCATCGGCAGCCGTTGCCAGCGTAGGGACGATTGGTTTTCTCGGTCTCATGGCACCACATGTTGTACGGATGATGATTGGGCATCATACGAGACGATCTATTATTCTATCTGGACTGCTTGGTGGTTTACTGCTAGTTCTAGCCGACACGATCGGAAGGACGATGATGGCTCCGAAAGAAATTCCGTCTGGTCTGATCATTATGCTGATTGGAGCACCTTATTTCTTGTTTTTGATGTATCGCTCGATGCAGAAGAGAGGGTAGCCTCCTATAAAATCGAAATTCAATCCATGTCAATGGAAAAACAGGATACTTATCAAAGCTGTCGAGAAATCTCGGCAGCTTATTTAATTATAAATTTCTTCTTCAGTCATCATCAGAAAAAGAAATTAAAAAGCAGGGAAAACTATGCTATAATAAGTACGCCAAACACGTATTTTGCGCACTTTTGTTTTAAAACGATTTGTTTCTTTAAAGCTTGCCAGTTTGTCTAGCAAAATCACCGCCAAAATATACTAAAAACAGGAAATCGCATGAATGATAAGAGGGATTGCATTGACTACTAAATATTACATAGAAGAAATTTATTCAGAACCGCTTCAAGCATTTACGATTTGGATGAAGCAATCGGGATACACGGAAGCGACGAGAAAAGAATACCTAAGAGAAATATATGGTTATTTATTCTCTTTAGATGAACTGCCGGTACAGCAAGCGGGGAAATTAAATGTCGTTAGCTTTCTGGTATCTAAACAAAAATCGGCTGGCGACAAGACGAGGAATCGGACGCTATCCGCAATTCGTTCGTTTTATGCGTCCTTGATCGATTTTGAACTGGCTACGAGAAACCCTGCATTAGAGGTCAAGAAATCGAAAACGGAGAAAAATAAAATTCCAGTCTATTTAGAGGAGCAGGAGCTCAAGAAGGTACTCCATTATGTCAACGGTCGTTACAGGGATAGAAATTTAGCTATTTTCCTGTTAATGGGGTACTGCGGCTTGCGGGTGGGCGAGGTTCACCGCATGAATCTGTCTCATTTCAAAAGAGATAAGGGGACGCTAGAAGTGCTAGGCAAAGGGAGGAAATGGAATGAGATTCCGTTGCCTGAGTTAGTCGTAGATTATCTCGCGAAAGTAGAGGAAGGGCGCATTCAGCCTTATAGCGTGAAAGAGGAGGCCTTCTTCGTATCCCAGAAGGGAAGACGACTATCAATTCGTCAAATTCAGAAAATTGCTGCGGAGGTATTTAACGCCTTCAAGCAGGATCATCCGCAGATGTCCGATATGAAATTATCCTGCCACAAGCTAAGACACTCCTTTGCCACGATGCTGCTGAGCAATAATGTTGATATTCGTGTCGTAAAGGAACTGCTCGGTCACGCCTCCATCGAAACGACGATGATCTATACGCATATCAATGATGAGCAAAAGCGCAGCGCCATGACAACAATTGAGGTACCGAAGTTGTGAGAGGGATTCAGCATGAGCACAAGCTATAAAGCTCCAAACGACAAAAATCCCACGCAGCGTGGGATTTTTAAATTCGTCGTATTTTTATTCTTCAACAGGTCTTTTTACTTGGAGAGGAGGGGGGATCAACCAGCCCTTTTCTTTGTTCATTTGAAGAATTCGCAAGCCCAAGGCAGCTTTAGTAAGGTGATATTTGCCAAATAATGCGCCTATATCTTCTCTTATGGATTGCCCCATGACCGAACTGCATGCCGTAAGAGCAAGTGCGTTTTCGGCCGCAATTTTCGCTGCGATCTCGGGATCTGTAAACCTTGCTCCGGCTGGGATATCCTCTAGCTTAACTGGGGGTCTTTCCGGCAATACAGGTGCGGGTGCAATGCCATTATCGGTAAGCAAGGTATCGCATTCTTTAATCTCTAACTTAGCCTGTTCAATCAGAGCTTCGAGGATTTTTTTCAGATCCTGGTCACCAGCATGGTTGAGGAATGCCTGGTAACAAGAAACCGTGCCCTTAGCAACCATGGATGCTTGCCATACGCTGAAGATTTCGCCATAATGCATAGGTTCGTCTTTTGGATTACCGCTTAAAATACCCATGTAGTTATTCTCTCTCCTTTTATTATATTCTCCGTCATTATTTACTTATTGCTTATGATTTATGCTGTCTTACCTGAGATAAAGTAATCTCATCTATAGGTAATTTCCGCCTGGCTCCTACGCGAATTGTTAAAATCTCTAACGGCTAAACGCCAAGCCGCAACGGAGGAGAATTGCAGGTCGTAGCACCGCCTGAAGGATTTCCTTTGCGAACTTGCCTGAACTCCGGAATGAGCATAGCCCAGGTCTCCATGATTTGAATGCGTGAAGTGTTAACTAAAAAACCTCGTGATCCCATTTGCAGGATTACGAGGTTTTTTTCTACGTAGGTTGTCATTTGGTATTATTGCTCAGTAATCTTAATTTCTTTAATCTGAACAGTCTCTGTCGGTGAGCTCGGCTCGCCGGTGAAGGGGTTGGCTTGAACTGGTGTAGCAGCAATATCTTTAACGACATCCATGCCGTCCGTAACTTTGCCAAAAATGGTGTAATTCGGAGAATTATTTAGGCCGACACTATCCTCCCCCGTGCAGATAAAGAATTGGCTGCCATTCGTATTTGGCCCTGCGTTAGCCATGGCTACGATTCCGGGCTCGTACTGATAATTCGTCTGCTCATCTTCGAATCGGTACCCGGGGCCACCAGCACCGGTTCCCTCCGGGTCACCGGTCTGAATCATGAAAGACTCTATGATGCGGTGGAAGATGACGTCATTATAGAAGCCTTGCTTCGACAGAAATACGAAGTTATTGACGGTCTTAGGAGCATCCTTGGCAAAGAGCTCAATAGTAAAGTTTCCCTTCGACGTCGTAAATTCCGCGGTGTACGATTTGCTGGTGTCGATCTCCATAGCAGGAGGGTTGTCCCAACTCATGACTTCTTTCTGCGGCTCAGGTTCGGATTCTGGTTCAACCTGCTCCGCCGTATTTCCAGGCGTTTGATTGTTTGCCGGTTCTTCCTTTGTTTCGCTGTTCTTGCCACAGCCGCTAATTATCAGCATGGCAGAAATCAGCAGAATAAAGGGTACTAACAATTTCTTTTTTCTCATAATTGCTCGTCCAGCTCCTTTTTTACAAATCTTGTTTTATCATACCTACTTTTCGTGGAAAATGCCAGTTTGGCATATTCTCACAAAATGTCTTAATAAACATAGGGAAAAATTCAAATAAAGACATCTGGAATATCTTTACAAAAGCAAGCAACAGCCTCCAAAGCTGCAGCACTGCATCGCATGTTCTTGAAAAAGACAGTATACTAGAAGTAGCCCATCGTTTGGCATGATGCAATAAATGTGAATTTTAAGGAGATACCATGATTAAAACCATTTCAGATATTGCCGCGATCGCAGGAGTGGCCAAGAGTACCGTCTCCCGGTATTTAAACGGAGGATCCGTCAGCCAAGCGACACGGCAGCGCATAGAAAAAGTTATCAAGGAGCATCAGTATGTCCCCAACACATTCGCCCAAAGCTTAAAAGCGAGAAAAACCAATTTTATCGGGACTGTAGTGCCGCGCCTGGATTCATTTGCTTCCTCTCAAACGTTAATGGGGATCGATGAACAGTTGCGGGAAGCAAATTTCCAGATGCTCATTTCTAACACGAGCCAGGATATGAAACGTGAAATCGAAGCCATTTACGATTTTGCCAGACAGAAGGTTTCCGGTATAATTCTACTTGCAGCTCAGGTGCATGAAGACCATTTAAAAGCGGCGGATGAGATCAATATCCCGATTCTACTGCTGGGTCAAGAGAACGCTCATCTTCATAGTTTAATCCACGACGACTACCATGCCGGGTACGAAATGGGAATGCATATTCTGGAAATGGGTCATCGAAATATCGCTTATTTAGGCGTGACAGAGCAGGATATTGCCGTTGGAATTCGGAGAAAAGAAGGGTTTAAAAAGAGCTTGGAGGGTACGGATTGTTCGATTTCCTATTATGAAACGGGCTTTAAAATGACCGATGCAATGGAGACGGCAACCCAACTGCTCGAAGATATCTCGCCCTCGATCATCGTTTGTGCAACCGACAATATTGCTTTAGGAGTCATGAAGGCGGCATATCTCAAGCAAATTGTCATTCCTGAGGAATTGTCCGTCACAGGTTTCGGGGGATATGATGTCACCGAAATCATTCATCCTACTTTGACTACCATTCGATTTTTCTATAAGGAAGCAGGGAAGCTGGCTGCTAATAATATTATTAAGCTTGTGCGGGAGGAGCATATTGATCCCGTGACCATCATGGATTTCGAACTGTTAAAACGAGAAAGCGTTGACAAACGCTAGATCTTTGTATTATAATTCGAAACAAAATAAGGTTCCATAATTCTACGCTTCAAGCCATTGAGTTATGGAACTAATTTTAGAACCGTATTGGAACCGGTTCCTTTTTTTAAAGGTGATTTGGAACCGGTTCTAATGCCTTAAATGACTAATAAACGGAGATTATCAACCATGACATTATCAAGAGAGCAAAAGTACAGGAAATTGGATCAGGCAACGCCTGAAGAGCTGGAACAGCTTAGGGAGCAAGTAGCTCATTGTCCGTGGAGACAATCTTTTCATATTCAACCTCCATACGGACTGTTGAATGATCCCAACGGATTTGCATTCTATGACGGAGAATACCACTTGTTCTATCAGTGGTTTCCGTTAGGGACATTTCATGGTATGAAGTATTGGTATCATACCAAATCCAAAGATCTTGCACGCTGGGAAAATATTGGGATTGGGATTGAGCCCGGCGACCCGCAAGATTCTCATGGAGCCTATTCAGGAAGCGGGATTGTCAAAGACGGTGAGCTATATTTAATGTATACGGGAAATACAAGAAATGAGGCGTGGGTCAGACTTCCTTATCAGAACCTAGCTGTTATGAGTCGCGATGGCAGCATTGCAAAGAGAAGCAAGCCGGTGATCACCGCGGTTCCTGATGGTTATACCGAGCACTTCCGAGATCCAAAGGTTTGGAGAGCTGATGGGAAATATTATTGCGTTATAGGAGCTCAGCGTACGAATGGCACCGGATGTGCCGTTTTGTACCAATCGCAAGACCTGCTTACATGGAGCTTTCTGGGTGAAATCTCTACCCAACTGAATGATTTCGGATATATGTGGGAATGCCCGGATTACTTTGAGCTGGATCAGCAGGGGGTATTGCTATTTTGTCCGCAGGGTTTATCACCTAAAGGTGACAGCTTCCAAAATGTTTATCAATCCGGATATGTGGTCGGTAAGCCGCTTGATGTCCGTACGGGTAGGCTTGATCACGAACCATTCCGGGAGCTGGACAGAGGTTTTGACTTCTATGCTCCCCAAACGACGGCAGCGCCCGACGGGCGGAGAATTCTCGTAGCTTGGATGGGTCTTCCCGATATCGGGTATCCGACAGATCGCCATGGATGGGCGCATTGCTTAACCTTGCCGAGGGAGTTGAAGCTGCGTGACGGGAAGATTATTCAGCGGCCGGTTAAGGAGCTGGAGAAGCTGCGCAAAGATGAGGTAACGGCACAAGCGGTTTTACGAAGCGAAACAAAGAGCTTTACCGGTCTTCAGGGAACCAACTATGAGCTGGTTTGCGAATTTTCCGAGGCGGATGCCGAGCGTTTCGGCATTGAATTTCGTGCCGGGAGCACAGAAAGGACAGCTCTAACGTATGACCGGAACGCCAAGAAGATTATCCTCGATCGCTCCCTATCCGGACAAACCATCGAATCCGAATATGGCAGTGAACGGCGCTGCAGCCTCGACGCAGAGACAATTAAGTTTCAGCTTTTCGTCGATGCATCTTCGGTGGAGATCTTTGTTAATGACGGAGAAGAGGTATTTACGAGTCGTATCTTCCCAAGCGAGGATAGTACGCAAATCCGCTTTTTTGCCCACGGGGGAAGCGCCGCCTGCCGGGCATCCCTGTGGAGGATATAATTTTCTAAATAACAATTCTAATAGATTCAGGATGGTGACAGCGTGGGACAATTATTTGCAATCGGTGAACTACTCATTGATTTTATTCCATTGGAAAAAGGGAGTGCTTTAAAAGACGTGCTCACCTTTGAGCGTGCAGCTGGAGGGGCGCCGGCAAACGTTGCGGCAGCCGTATCCAGGCTAGGCGGAAACGCCGCGATGCTTACAAAGCTGGGAAAGGATGCTTTCGGAGACTATCTGATCGAGCAATTAGCGTCGGCTGGAGTTCATACAGGATTCATCCAACGGACGACAGAGGCCAATACCGGATTGGCATTTGTATCGTTGCAGGAGGATGGGGAAAGGGATTTTTCATTTTACCGCAATCCATCATCCGATTTGCTTCTTTCCGAAGCTGAAATTGAGCCGACCATTTTTCAAACGGATGATATTTTACATTTCGGTTCGGTCGATTTAGTGGAAAGTCCAATGAAACAGGCCCATTTGAAAGCGATTCATAGCGTAGAGAGACAGGGCGGGCTGATTAGCTTTGATCCGAATGTCAGACTTCCTTTATGGACGAGTCCAGATGAGTGCCGGAAGACGATTCAGGCTTTTATTCCAACCGCTCATATATTAAAGATTTCCGAGGATGAGCTTGAATTTATTACGGGCATTCCATCATCGGAGAAAGCGATCGCAGCTTTATTTAAAGGCAATGTTAAAGCTGTCGTCTATACTAGAGGAAAGAATGGTGCGGATTTATATCTTTCGCCGGAGGAGAAATATCAAAGCCAAGGGTTTAACGTGGAAGTGCAGGATACAACCGGGGCTGGAGATGCTTTCGTAGGAGGTCTTCTATATCAGTTATTGGATAAAAAAGCTACGCAAGAGAACGTGACGGGGCTTCTGCGAAGAAATCATCATGAAATTATGCAGTTTGCCAACGCAACCGGGGCTATAACGACGATGAAAAAAGGCGCGATCCCGGCTCTTCCAAATCAAATGGACGTGCAAAGGTTTATACAACAGGAATCGAATGAAGGGATGATTACGGATGTCTGAAAATCGTGATATTGCAAAACAGGTCGTGGAAGCCATAGGCGGCAAGGGAAATATAGCTTCTTTTGCACATTGTGCTACGCGATTAAGGATTATGGTTCATGATCAAGGTTTGATTGATCAGGACCGCGTGGAGAACATAGATAAGGTAAAGGGCGCTTTCTTAAACTCCGGCCAGTACCAGATCATATTTGGAACCGGTACCGTCAACCGTATATATGAAGAGGTGGAGAGGCTCGGGATCACTGGAACAACAAAAGAAGATGTCAAAAGTCAGAGTAAGAAACACGGAAATCCATTTCAAAGAGCAATTCGCACATTCGGAGATGTGTTTGTTCCGATCATTCCCGTGCTGGTGGCTACAGGATTATTTATGGGGCTGCGGGGATTACTTACCCAGCCGCAAATTTTATCACTTTTCGGCATGACCGCGGCTGATATACCGGCTAATTTCCTGTTGTTTACACAAGTATTAACCGACACGGCATTTGCCTTCTTACCAGCACTTGTGGCGTGGTCCGCCTTCCGCGTGTTCGGGGGCAGCCCGGTTCTCGGCATCGTGCTTGGGTTAATGCTGGTCAATCCCGCTTTGCCAAACGCATACAGCGTGGCTAATGGCTCGGCCGAAGCCCTGACAATGCTCGGATTTATCCCTGTCGTCGGATATCAGGGTTCCGTGCTGCCTGCATTTTTCGTGGGACTCCTCGGAGCCAAATTCGAGAAAATGTTGCGAAAGCGCGTGCCTGAAGCATTGGATTTGATTTTGACACCATTTATTACGCTGCTGGTTATGATTACCCTTGGACTATTTGTGATCGGACCGATATTCCATTCCTTCGAAGAATGGGTATTGCATGGAACCACCTTTATATTAGGTCTCCCATTTGGGATCGCGGGCTTAGTTATCGGTTTCTTCAACCAGATTATCGTTGTCACCGGGGTGCATCATATTTTCAACTTCCTGGAGATTCAACTGCTGGAGCAGCTTGGCAATAATCCTTTCAATGCGATAGTTACTTCTGCTATGGCAGCACAAGGCGCTGCGTGTCTAGCGGTTGGCTTGAAGACCAAAAATGTGAAGCTAAAAGCTTTGGCTTTGCCATCCTCATTCTCAGCTTTCTTAGGGATTACCGAGCCGGCGATCTTCGGGGTCAACTTACGTTATATGAAGCCTTTCATCATGGGATTGATAGGCGGAGCCATTGGAGGCTTTCTCGCGTCCATATTCGGTCTTGCAGCGACGGGAATGGCCGTTACCGTCATTCCAGGTACGCTTCTTTACTTGAACAGTCAGCTTCCTCTATATATTCTATGTAATGTGATTGCTATGGCCGTTGCTTTCATACTGACCTGGTTGTTTGGATACAAGGACAAAATGACCGAGGAACTTCAAGCTGCTCCGGCAGCATCTCAAGGTTCGGCCAGTACGCAAGCAGGATCAACGACTTCAGGGGCTGTAACTGAGGCTGTAACTGCGGAAGCTAACAAGACATCTGTAGATGAAGCAGCATTGAGCATGCAAATTCCATCTCCTGTTGCGGGAAAAGTATTGCCTTTGGAAGAGGTACCTGATCCGGCCTTTGCACAAAAGCATATGGGCGATGGATTTGCAATTGAGCCGACGGATGGCAAAGTCGTGGCTCCTTTTGATGGCGTGGTCGCTCACCTTATGGATAAGAGCAAGCACGCAGTAATTCTTGTGCACGAGAACGGCCTGCAGCTGTTGATTCATGTGGGGATCAATACGGTCTCCCTCAAAGGCGCTGGATTTAAAACGCATGTACAAACGGGCGATGCCGTGAAGGCAGGACAGCTGTTAATCGAGTTCGACCTTGATACGATCAGGGATGCAGGATTAACCACGATTACACCGGTTATTGTTCCGGCCGATGCGGAACAAGTAGCAGAAGTGGTTATGAATGAAAACCGACAGCCGGTGACTGCCAATAAGGACGCGGTGATGACCGTCCACTTTAAAACAGATTAAATTACCCATTCAACCAGTGCTGGAAAGCGCTGGTCTTTTCATTTTTGCCTATGATCAAGATTCACAAGTTTGGTATTTATGTATAGAGATTAGCGCATGAGGAGAACTTAGAAGATAACTTTTAGATTTGCGAAAGGGCTGGATGGATTGGATTTTTTTCATAGTAAAGAATCGTTGACAGCGCTTGAATGGATTTTAAGAGGTGTTGTCAGTTTTGTGTTTTTAATCGTGGTAAGTAAGTTGATGGGCCAGCGGTCCATATCACAATTAAGATTTCTTGATTTCATCATCGCTCTGACCCTAGGCAATATTATAGCTCACCCGCTTTCCGATGAGGAATTGGGATTAAAAGGATCTATGATTACCACCATTGTTTTAATCATGTTATATGTTATAGCTACCTGGTTAGGCCTAAAATGGCCTATTTTCAAGCGATATCTGGATCCATCACCAATCACGCTCATTAAAAATGGACAAATTCAATTCCATCATTTATCTAAAGCAAGAATCTCTATTGATTTTTTATTTTCTGAGCTAAGGAAAGAAAAAGTAGAGGATATCCAAAAAGTATCGCTTGCATTATGGGAGCCGGGTGGAACAATATCCGTATTTATGGATACCCAATACCAACCGATTACACCCGCAGATATGAAGCTAGAGACTCAGCCGTTTACTATTACAAGGCCGATCATTATAGAAGGAAAAATCGATATGTCTCTTCTTCAGGAAATGGGAAAAGACCCAGGATGGCTTCACGCAAAAATAGCACCTACGAATGCTAATGTTCGCGATGTAATATTAGCAACCATTACTGGCAGTGAAAACCTGCGTGTCTACGTAGAACCAAGAAAAGACAACACTCGTGATTAAAGCCTGTCTAATAAGAAGCTCATTCTACTCCCATTTTACACAATAAACATAGGTTGATACACAGTCCATACCCACTCTTCCGGATACAATACCGTATCGTGAAAAGAGAGGAGTGGAAACTTATACCGTCCAGAATCCAAACGGTGAAATTCGGGGGAAAATCGTCAAGTAATTACGTACCTGTTGCCAAGATTTTTTTGGTAACAGGTAGTTTCATTTTTATAACAAACATACGCTAATGCAGCACTATGCTGTATAAAATTTAGATTATGGAACAGCATATACATATGCACTTTATTTGATAGGTTGGTGATCTTTATTTATACGAGGAAAAAAAGTTTGTTCCTGCTGCTCATCTTAATATTGATTATGGCAATGGGATGCCAAAAACAAAAAACAGCTTACAAAGAACCCGATTTGCTTCGAGTAAAATCCGTGACTGGCGAAGATACAAAGAAAGTCATCTTCATTATGGCCGATTCGCTTATGGCCGAAGCCATTGATAAAGGCATAGCGCAAAAAGAGCTTCCTGCCTTCGAACACCTGATTAAGCACGGGCAGTATTATAAGGATCTCGTAAGCTCTTTTCCTACAATGTCCGTAACGATTGACAGCTCCTTGCTTACAGGTGCATATCCGGACCGTCATCATATCCCGGGATTGACCTGGTATTCAACAGCGGACAAGAAGCTCATCAGTTATGGGACAGGGCCGATGGAGGTCATTAAGCTTGGCGTTGATCCGGTATTGGCGGATGCATTAATTAACCTTAACGGCAGCCACTTGAACCCTCAACTGCCTACGATTTATGAGGAATTAGCTCAGCTTGGGAAGAAGTCTGGCAGCATTAACGGTTTAATTTACCGCGGTTCTGTTCAGCATACTCTCTCCATTCCACCCTGGATGGATGCCCCAACTTCCTTACCCAAATCAATTCCGGTGAAAGGGCCGGATTATTTAGCGCTAGGTTCCTTGTCCGATCCGCTAGCAGGCATAGAAAATCTTCCTGATGGCTTGACCCGCCGCCTGGGCATAAATAATCAATACTCGATATTAACCGCTAATTATTTAATCAAGGAAAATAAGCTTCCCGATTTTTTGTATGTATATCTACCTGACTTGGATAAAAAGCTGCATAAAAATGGCCCTGACGAGCTGAACGGGGTCAAGAAAACGGACAAGCAGCTGCAAGAATTATTACAAAGCTTCGGCTCGCCGGAAGAAGCATTGAAGAAAGCGATTATTGTCATTATAGGAGATAGCGGGATGACCCAAATCCTGCCCGCGGAGGATAACCCGGTTATCGACCTGCCTTCTTTGCTTAAAGAATATACCGTCTACCGCCAGGGGGAGGCCGTTACGGACGATACGGAAATCGTGCTAGCTGTTAACGAGACTATGGCTTATGTATATAATCTTAAGGCTCACAAGCTTAAAGACATTGCTAAAGTGTTAAGAGCCGAGCCCCGCATAGATTTCATTTCATGGCGAGAAGGGGAATGGATGCATGTTATGGGAGGCGATGCCTCGCAAAAGCTCAAATTTAAAGCTGAAGGGGAGCTCATGGATCCCTACGGGCAAAAATGGACGGTAGAGCAGAAGACGGAAGTATTGGATTTACAAATAAATTCTAAGCACAATACCATTAAATATGGCAAGTATCCGGATGTGCTTCGACGGTTGTATGGGGCGTTTCACTCTCATGATGGAGAATTTTTGGTAGTGACGGCGAAGCCGGGTTACGAATTAGCGGACAAGAATTCGCCGACCCATAAAGGAGGGGGAGGCCACGGTTCTATTGGATATACCGAGTCACTCGTGCCGATGATCGTAAGCGGAACGGAAGCTAAGCCGGAGCAGTTGCGAATCGTTGACCTGAAAGACTACCTGCTGAAGCTTGTGACCCAGCAGCGTGCTAATGATGAAAAAGTGCACTGACACCAAAGCATATCATCATCAAGCCAGACAGCTTGTTAATCAAGGCTAGACGGCGAGTTTTTAGCACACTGACTTTTACGAACGCAACTATCCCAACAAGAAATAACCACCAAATCATAGAACCGATGAACACTCCTCCAACCAGTAAGGGTACACTAGAAGCCGCTTGAGAGAACAGAACCCCAGAAGCTCCGAATATGCTTATAAATAAAACAATCGTCATAGGATTCGAAAGGGTAAGTAGGAATGTAACAATATACGAAGAGATGGGGCTTTGTTTAGTACAAGGCTCCTGGATTTGAACTTGACCTCCAGAGCGCATGAATTTAATGCCGAGATAACAAATGAATACAGCACCTATAGTTAAAATAATTAAATTTTCTTTAGGAAATAGTAATGCTGACTTAAAAAATTAGTGCAAATAAATAAAGGCTGATCCTTTTTATCGGATTAGCCTTTATTTGTTATTCAATCATGCGGTTATAGTGACTTTACCATCCCCCCATCTACGAGAAGCGTCTGTCCTGTCATATAGGAGTTCGATTTACGATGCGACCGTTCTCTGAGCGTTTTAAAAAGGGGGAGGGAGCAGCGAATGAGCCGAATGCGCTCATTAAGTTTTGCTGGAGCGCCTGCTCCCATGCTTCGTTCTCCATATCCTCGAACCTTCTGCTTGGAGGGCCTAATCGGGGTTGATAATTAAAGTGAATATCCTTCAAATTGCTTATATTGCTAGGAAAGAGTACATGCTTTTCAACAGAATCCGTCAATGTGTTGGTTGATATTAATTTAGATGTAATGTAATTTTTTACTAAATTCCTTTTATCTTTAAGATGAGGAATCATTTATTATGCTAAATAAGGAGGAGAAAAAGATGAAAGAAATCATCCCTGTCGCGGAAATTACAAAGTTCAGAAGCAACGTGGAGGAATTCAATCCCTATTCGTGGTATAAACAGAAGCTGCTCCATGAGCCGATCAGTTATCATAAAGAAACGAATACTTGGAATGTATTTAAATATGATGATGTAAAAAGAGTGCTCAGCGATTATGAATATTTTTCGAGCGAACGCAAGCGGACGATTATCGATGTCGGTGCAGATGCGCCGGAAGGCGCCGAAGTAGGGAAGATCGATATTATTGGCGTGGATCCTCCCGAGCATCGGAAACGCCGCGCCCTTTTATCGAGCGCTTTTACGCCTCGTAGCTTGAAACTATGGGAACCGCGCATCCATAAAATTGTCGAAGAGTTAATCGACGAAATTCCACAGGGATCGCCGATAGACATTACGGGCAGCCTGACTGCTCCGCTGCCGATTATTGTGATGTCTGAGCTGCTAGGGGTTCCTTCGGAAAACAGGGAGTTGTTCAAGCAGTGGGTGGATATTCTGTTTATGCCTTCAAGTCAGGATAACCGGGCTGCCGTCAATGAACTAAAGAACAAGGCGGCGAGGGAATATTATTCGTTCTTGCTGCCACTTATCGTAGCCAAACGTTCTAATTTGGAGGATGACATCATTTCGGATTTAATTCAGGTGGACGTGGATGGAGAAAGATTTTCCGATGATGAAATCGTACGTACGTCCATGTTTATTTTAGGTGCCGGTATTGAGACGACGAGTCATTTGCTGGCCAATACCTTTTATGCCTTTTTATACGATAATGATAAAATATACGGGGAGTTGAGGAACGAACCCCACTTGATTCCAAATACGATCGAGGAGATGCTGCGCTATCGTTTCCACATTAGCAAGATGGATCGAACAGTTAGGCAGGACAACGCTGTCTTAGGTGTGGAGCTAAAAAAAGGCGATGTAGTTGTCGCCTGGATGAGTGCAGCTAATATGGACGAAGCGATGTTCGAAAAGCCGTTTGACCTGGACATCCGCCGTCATAACAGCAAAAAACACTTAACCTTCGGGATTGGGCCGCATTTTTGTCTAGGCGCACCTTTGGCACGGTTGGAGGCCACAATTATGCTAGAGCATTTCGTGCAGAGGTTCTCCCGCATTGAGCCGGTTGCGGAATTTCATTTAGAGGAGCATCTTCAGCCTGCGGCTACCGGGCAATCCTTAGTCTATCTACCATTGGTCGCTTATACTTGAACTCGAAAACATGATTTTACTAGCAAAAGGAATATACCAAATACGCGGCAACACGCAAGAAATAAGGAGAGCTAATCATGGCGTTTGATTATCGGGACGACAAGAGAAGTATCCGGTCGAAGGAGCTCTTGAAGGAAGCATTATTCGAGCTGCTATATGAAAAAGAGTGGAGACAAATCACGATCCAGGATCTAACGAAAAAAGCGATGCTTAACCGTTCCACCTTTTATCAGCATTATGAGAACAAGTATGATTTGCTCGGTCGAAATGTTGAGGATTTATTTCATTCCTTAAAAGAAGCCGTGCTGTCCGCTAAAATTGATAACAATAGTGTGGAAACGGTCAGTTACAGTTACCTGTTGGCTTTCTATCAGCATTTGAAGGAGCAGAGCTATTATTTCAAGGTTATTTTGAATCGAGGATATGAGCTGGATATGATGGAGTTGTTCTCCGATATCGTCCAGGAGGCGATAGAACAAATCGTGGATTTGCATTTATCCATTGAGGGCGTACCTTCCGAAATTCAATGGCGCTATAGCATCGCCGCGCATTTTTCGGTAGCGAGCTGGTGGCTTCAGAATGATTTTCCGTATTCGCCAGAGTTTATGGCTGAGGCTGTGTTGAAAATGACCAAGGAAGCAAAATATCACGCCTTGTTATAGAATTAAATTATTCCCAGTTAACAGATATGAATAATTTTACCAATCTTAATAGCAAGCTGATTGATCAACCAAAGGCTCCTGTACTCGATACCGAGAAGATTTCGATCGAGAACCAGGGGTCTTTTCTGTGTTCGCAAATCGAAAGACCGTTACGGATGGGCTAGCGGCTCTGTAGAATCGGACGGAAAAGTTTTACAAACAGTTTAGCAAGCGAGTTATTCTGTATAAGGGGAACCTCATTTGGTTTACATAATATATGTTATGTTTATTTCTAATTGTGACACCACATCAAATTATCTTGTTTACAGGAATGTTATAATTAAAAACACTCATAATATTTGGGTAATTATGAGTGTTTTTGTGTTACAACCTCTTTAATTTTATTTGAGGGACGGAAAAGGATTGTATTTCTTTCTCCCTTTTAGCTTTACCTCCCTACGGCTCAAGCCCCCACACAAGCTGACCGTTCATATACCCGGTAACCTGTTCATGGTTTGCGAACTGACTGCTGGAAGCCTTGAACGAGTAATCGTCAGCCTGGTTGTAATTAGACCAGTCGGTTTTGGAGAAACGTGCTTGGATTTCTGCGCTCTGTCCAGGATTAAGCGTTCCAGCCAAGCTCGTAAAGCCAATCTCCAGAACATAGTCGGCTCCAACAACCGGAGTCGCCAGTTTCACGAAATTGCTGGTTACATTCGCACTCCCGATACTGGCCCAATCGCACCAGAAACTCTGTGTGTTTTCCCCGTCAATCGTGTAGTAATACCGAAGCTTTACATCACTTAACTGAATCGCCGAATCACCTGTGTTGACTACTTTGAATTTGGGGGAAATTCCATTGGTGGAAGTACTCGTGTTGCCGTTAAAAGCTTGAATCGTCAAGTCTCCCGCAGGTGGAGGAACAGTGCTGTCCAGTACATTTACTGTAAGAACAGCGTTATTTCCTCCGCTGAAATGAAAGGTTATCACATGCTGATCCAGCGGCAGCGTGGAAAGATAGGATTTGCTCAGAACGACAGCAGCGCTTGAAGCCGTATAATCCTGGCCGGATTGAAGTGTATAATTTCCATTCGTTATGCTTGCAAGCTGATGTCCGTTTAAGGTAAGGGATACGGTAATATCCTGTTCTAGATTCGTCGCTTTATCATAAACCGCATTCAAGGGCGAAATTCCAGCGCTCGGAGTTGAATCGACAATTTTGACTTTTAATATGGGATCTTGTCCTTGGTTAAAATCAAAAACGATGGAATGCTCGCCAACCGGCAGCCCGGCCAGAAAAGCTTTTTTTAGCGTCAGCGTACTCCCGCTCAAGGTATAATCCTGAGTCACGGTCAATGCATTAGCACCTGCTCGAAGAGCGGTTAATGTATTGCCGTTAAAATTTACGGTTATGGCTTTGTCGCTTTCATTGGAGCCATATTTGTCAAACTCAACGTTTATAGGTGAGATGGACGCGTTTGGAATTGGATTATCAACTTTTAAATCGGGCAGCTCATCCAACGTGATGACATAATCACTTTGATAGAGCGTTTTCAGAGTGGCTGGATAGTTGAAGGCAGTACTCATAAGATGCTCGCCATACCAAGGGCAGAAGTAGAGCCATCCTGACTTTTCTTCCGTCAAATTTTGTAGGCTTGGAACGGTGTCGTTCTCCGTCATGGCCACCATTTTCGTGCCGCCCGTTAAATCAACAAGCTGATAGAAAATCGAAGTAATGGCATCCTCATTGGGTACACCGGACAAACCGTCATAGCGATTGTAGATCGTATTGTATTTATCATAGCCGACTATATCCACCTGATCGTCACCGGGATACCATGCGGGAGATGTGTTATATACGTAGCTGTTGTAGGTCCAGATCAAGTTGTGCAAACCATACGTCTCGGTAAGTTCGGTATAGAGCAGATCCCACAGCTGCTTGTACACCTCCGCTCCTGCTGAAGCCCACCAGAACCAAGCGCCTTCTCCATTTAATCCTCCGTTGCCCTCCGCCTCATGATACGGACGGAAAATAACCGGCACATTGTTATCTTGCAGAATCTGCAGTTGTTCCGCTAAATCCTCAATGGTCATCATCACATACTGATATTCTTTAGTACCGGGAACCACTGCATTGGCTGTATTAAAATTGGTTTCTGTCGGCTTGTAGGTAGCGTCCTTCCAGTCCACAAACTCACCGAGCTGATAATCGGTGAAATTTCGGGGCACATTGATATGCCAACAAGCTGTCGCAATCCCGCCCCGGTTATTTACCCAATCGATCATTCGATCGGTTGTACCGTCTTCCCAACCATACAGCGGGTTATAGTTCATAAAATCGAAGCCGCGGATTGCCGGATACTTCCCGGTTAAATTGTAGATCCAATCAAACTCCAGCTCATAATTGCCGTCATTTCCGCTTCCGTAAATCTCCTGCTGACCAGATATAATATGATTGCCGTATACCTCCGTTAAATAATTCATCAAAGTCTGCGTTTCCGGTGTGGCCGCGGGATCCGTCAGGACAGGCTGCACGTCCAAGGGATCGAGATCGGCATCATCCACGGTGAAGGTGTCAAAATAAGCAAATCCCCAACCGGCCTTCAGTTCAATCGTGTTGCTCCCTTGATTCAGCTTATGGAAGCCAAAATCGAAATTCGACCACTCGGTCGTGTAAGGCAGCATATACGAGCCTTTGGTAACGCCGTTAACTGTTAAATATTGAAGCCTGCCGTCAGGACTTAACTCCTGCATATATCGAGTCAAGATCGTATACATGCCGGTTTCTGGAACAGTTACAGTGAAGGTTATTGTACCGGAATTCTGCATCCAGACAAATCCACTCCCAGAGTAACCGGGCTTCGGTTGTCCGTAAATCTGAGTCACTACTTGAAGATCGGAGGTGAGCTGAGCATTTTCGCTTTCAATCGTGAAAAGTGGGGGGGCTGCATGAATGGGCGCTGTCATCAATCCAAGGAGAAGAGTAAATGCCAGTAACATTGCGCTTGCCTTTTTGAGCAAACTTGTCATGCTTATCTTCCTTTCCATGTAAAATATGAAAACAATCGCACAATCCAACAACAAATGGATGCGCTTTCATAGTAACATATATACCATATTATGTAAATATATCGACAGTGAAAAATTTTGATAAAAATGGAATGAAAAGAAAGGGAGAAGGGTTTCAAGTTCATTCGAAGCTGGAAGCATTGATGACGGAGCAAACGTTAGTGCTAGAAGGGGAGTTGAGCAATGGCGGTTGAAACAAAACAACAACCCAGATTTGCTTATTTCACAGATCTGGATTGTTTTATAGCTTGCGTTTATGACTCAAAAACTTCATTAATAAAATGTGAGATTCAACTATGGTTTGTGTGTTGAAGAGTTTGTATAAAGATTTGCTCAATATGGTTATCGTCTAAGGAATAAAATACGGTTTTACCGACCTTACGGCGTTTTACAATCCTCATATTACGCAGATACCTCAACTGATGAGAAACAGCAGATTGTCCCATACCTAAGAGTACCGTCAAATCATGAACGCACAGCTCTCTTTTTAATAATGCACTAATTAATTTAACACGAGTTGGATCACTAAAAGCTTTAAACCAGTCGGCGAATTGAACAGCTGCCTGATCGTCAATCAGTTCTGCCTTAATTGTGTTTAAATCTGTGTCCGTCCCAGGGCAAGTTGTGTCGCATTCCTCAGCTGAATTTAGAGACTGTGTCATTAAAATCACCTTTCTATAAGAATCTTTACAATTATTATAACAAAAAGAATGGCTTAAACGAAATGATTACAATTAAAAACAGCTGCCTCCATTTATTGTTGACAGCAATGATAATTGAGGAATATACTATATATGAATACATGTTCATGTGTTGTATTTAATGAAGAGGTGAGACAACGATATGGAAACTGGTAATTCTGCGATTAAGCGAAAATTGGTGTTGGAGGGTCTGGACTGCGCGAACTGCGCTTTGAAGATTGAGAATGGTGTCCAGAAGATAGACGGGGTTTCGGCTTGTTCAGTGAATTTTGCAAACAAAACGTTGACCATGGAAATCGCGCCGGATCGTTCGGATGACATTCTTGAGCAGACGAAGAAAAAAATCCGTACACTTGAGCCTGGTATAAAAGTATTGGAATATGGAGCGGCGGGAAGCCAAAAGGGGAGAGTCTCCAAACATAATCATGCCCCTAACCAAGATCACAACCATAGCCATCATCATGGCGACGAGGCTGCGGAGGATGAGCACGGACATACCCATGATCACGGAGCGCAAAGCATCAAAATCATGGTTGTTCGGCTGATCGCAGGTCTTGCCATCGGCGCGGCAGCGTTCGCGTTACCTCTGAGTCGTGAGCTTGAACTGATCCTGTTTATTGCGTCCTATCTCATCGTAGGCGGCGATATTGTTTTCAAGGCGCTGAAGAACATCGTAAGAGGTCAAGTGTTCGACGAATACTTCCTCATGTCTATTGCGACTGTGGGCGCTTTTATGATCGGGGAGTATCCAGAAGGCGTAGCTGTTATGCTCTTTTACCAGGTTGGCGAACTGTTCCAAAGCATTGCCGTCAACCGTTCACGGAAATCCATCAGCGCGCTGATGGATATCAGACCGGATTTTGCCAACTTGAAATCGGGCGACGAGATCAAACGCGTGAGTCCAGAAGAAGTGCAGGTCGGCGATATAATTATTGTGCGGCCCGGTGAGAAGGTACCTCTTGACGGTAAAGTCATCGAGGGGAATTCGGCAATGGATACCTCGGCGTTGACCGGTGAGTCCGTGCCGCGCGAGGTGGCTGCAGGCGATGATGCGCTAAGCGGATTCATCAACAAAAACGGGGTTCTGACAATCGAGGTTTCGAAAGTGTTTGGGGAGTCGACCGTCTCTAAAATTTTGGATCTAGTGGAGAACGCAAGCAGTAAAAAGGCACCCACAGAAAATTTTATTACGAAGTTCGCACGGTACTATACGCCGTTTGTCGTCATTGTCGCCGTATTGCTAGCCGTTTTGCCCCCGCTGCTCTTCAGCGGCGCGACCTTCTCGGATTGGGTATACCGGGCTTTGGTGTTCCTAGTCATTTCGTGCCCTTGCGCCCTAGTAGTTTCAATCCCGCTTGGCTTCTTCGGCGGCATTGGGGCTTCCTCCAGGAACGGTGTCCTTGTTAAGGGCAGCAATTACCTGGAAGCATTGAATGATGTCAAGTACGTCGTATTTGATAAAACAGGAACGCTGACCAAAGGTGCATTTAAAGTGAACGGTATTTATCCGCAAAATGGATGGAGCGAGCAGGAGCTGCTTCGCCAAGCTGCTTTTGCCGAAATGCACTCCACCCATCCGATTGCAGAGTCCATCAGGGAAGCCTATGGACAGGAATTGAATGAAGAACTGCTCTCGGGTTACAACGAAATATCGGGGCACGGTATTCAGGTTATGTTTGAAGGCAAGGAGGTGCTCACCGGGAACGCAAAGCTCATGAATCGAGAAAATGTCGATTTCGCTGCGCCATCTGAGCTGGGCACCATCGTGCATATTGCGATCAACAAACAATACGCTGGCTATTTGGTTATTGCCGACGAGGTCAAAGAGGACTCGGCGCAGGCGATCCATTCACTGAAAAATCTCGGCGTAAAGAAGGTCTTCATGTTGACGGGCGATATCAAGGCCGTGGGTGAAGCGGTCGGTAAAAAGCTGGGGGTGGACGAGGTTCGATCCGAACTGCTGCCGCAGCATAAGGTCGAGGAACTAGAGAAGATCGACCGCCAAAAATCAAGCAAAGAAAAGATCGCGTTCGTTGGCGACGGTATTAACGACACACCGGTTTTGGCCAGAGCCGACGTCGGCGTGGCCATGGGCGGCCTCGGATCCGACGCAGCCATTGAAGCCGCTGATATCGTTATCATGACCGATGAGCCTTCCAAACTGGCTTCCGCGATCCATATTGCGAAGAGAACCCGGCGCATCGTGTGGCAGAACATCATTTTTGCGCTGCTCGTCAAAGCGGTCTTCCTTCTCCTGGGCGCATTCGGAATTGCGACGATGTGGGAAGCGGTGTTCTCGGATGTAGGCGTCACTCTGCTCGCCGTATTGAACGCCATGCGGGTATTGAAGATCAAACCTAATTTGGTTCAAGGGATTTAAGATATGAATAATCACTGGAATAAGTTGATCTATCGGGCGGGGGCTCCGTTTTACGACTTTCTATTTAATGCGGGCCCATTTGCCCGGGCCAGAAAAAAGGTTTTTGCCGATCTAGCCCTCGAACCGGACAAGCGCGTGCTGCTGGTCGGGGTAGGGACGGGGGCCGATTTGCGTTTTTTCTACGGAAAAAGCCTTGAAATCACGGCTGTCGACCTCTCTCCAGCAATGCTTGCACAGGCAAAATCAAAAGTAGGCGAAAACGAGAATGTCCAGTTTTTGGAGATGAATGCGGAGGATCTGCGATTCGCTGACCAGTCTTTCGACCTGGTGATTGCAAGCTTGATATTGTCGGTCGTTCCCGACGAACACAAATGTATGTCGGAGCTAGTTCGCGTTACGAAGGAGCGAGGCAAAATCGTCATTTTCGATAAGTTCAAGGGTGGGGAGGGAAAATTGCCTCTGATTATGCGAATGCTGCGGCCGCTCATAGCCCTATTGGGCACGGATATCGGCCGGAATTACCAGGCGATCCTTAAACCACATCTCGGCCGACTGATCATTCGAGAGGACAGCCCAGCCATGTTGGGAGATATGTATCGCAAAATTGTGCTTGAGCATAAATGAAGTAGCTTTTTTTGAGCCAAGAGTGTGCCTATTGAAGAGGCGCAGTCTTGGCTGTTTTATATTTTAATCTATGTTGTGCGCTAGATCTCAATAAATATTTTCCCAAGAATAAGATCTATAGGGAGATGGGGTCATTATATCAATTTTCAGTTAATTAACCAACTTAAGTAAATATGTGAATTTTTAAAAAGATGTAATTCAGTGGACTTCAAATACTACCTATTGACCTTGTTGCCAATTATTACATACCGTATAATCTCATTATGTGACAATGCGTGCACAGTAAGAAAAAGAACAAATTCAAAAAGATGAGGAAATCAACCATGAGAAAATGGCTTGTATGCACGTTAGTTATCATGCTGAGTTTAGCTACGTTTATCCCCGCTACCTACGCTTCTGAAGTTCGAGTATCTGTGGATGGGCGTGACGTACTGTTCCCGGATGAGAACCCATATGTCGATCAGAGATCCAACCTTACGATGGTTCCACTTGCTTTTGTATCCGACAGGCTCGGAGCTGCTACGAAATGGGACGGAAAATTAAAGCAAATCACAATTTCGCTGAACCGTGACACTGTTATTTTGGTAATTGGCGATCATCATGCACTGGTGAATGGGAAAAGAGTACAGTTTGAAGGGGCGGCAGTGCTCAAAAACGGCCGTACGATGGTTCCGCTGCGTTTTATAAGTGAAGCCCTGCATGCAAATGTGGAGTGGCAGCCCACGCACAAGCTGGTGAGCATTATGAGCTCCGTGGGCAACGTTCCAAAAGGAACATGGATATGGGACACTCATATCATCAAACAGGATCAAGCGAAAATTATAAGCTTCGCAAAAATGAAGGGTGTGACATCGATTTACCTGCAGGTGAATCGAGATATCGATCCAGCGATATATGAGGACTTTATTCGAAAAGCCAAAAGCGAAGGAATTCTAGTGGAAGCACTTGAAGGGCGTCCCGAATGGGTCTATAAGTCTGGGCAGGAGGATATTCGAAAATTCATCGATTGGGTTAAAACCTATAATTCCTCTGTTGGCCCGGAATCAAGCTTTACTGGGCTGCACTTCGATATTGAACCGTATGCGCTTAGCGAATGGACAAAGGGGAATAAGACGATTCTTGAGAGCTGGATGGACAATTTAAGACTGATCGAAAAAGAAACCAAAGGCAGTGGCTTGAAAATTTCGATGGATGTTCCGTATTGGCTAAATACGGTTCATGTGCCCGGGAAGGATTATAGTATGAGCGCATGGCTGCTAGAGAAGTTTGATTGCCTCGTCATTATGAATTATCGGAACCATGCATTAGGCGATAATGGAATTGTAGAAAATGCACAGGCCATGCTGAGAGAAGCCTCTACGCTCAGGAAGGAAATTGTTGTTGCAGTAGAAACGGTTAAAAGCAAAGAGGGGCCTCGGGTCTCATTCTATTCCATGAGCAATGAAGTAATGCAAAAGGAGCTTCAATCAGCCCATAATCAGTTGGCGCGCTACGCTAGCTATGCCGGATTTGCCATTCACGATTTCGAGGGCTGGCAGGAAATGAAATAAGAAGCTGCTAATACTTGGAGAAATGGTTACTTGGTGTCAATGATATGTTGCACTGGAGAATTTATGGAACCTTTCCAATTTGGCGTATGTGCTTGAGCAAGTGGATTCCCTGCGTATCGGATTCTGTTATGACAGCGGGCACCATTACCGCCACTATCCGGGCGATGATTTATTATCCATGTACGGTTCCCGGTTGATGGCACTACATTTACATGATAATAACGGAGTTTATGCCCAACACGGGTTACCCTTTGACGGTACGATTGATTGGTCTACAACCATGAATAAAATTGCGGAAACGGATTATTCAGGCCCAATTGCAATAGAGGGGGGAGACGGGCTTGCTCCGTGTGCGCCTATCCGAAGCCCGACCGTCCCTGTTGCGCTGACCATGGTGGCCGAGTTAATCCGTGTATGCGACGGCGCTTATTTCAATCAATTGCTCAGGGGACGCAAGATATGTCACGCCGATGAGACTGCCTGCCGGCCGGTGTTGTCCCATGTATTCCTTGAACTGACGGATGACCGACTCGGAATGTTCTTTAGCGTTTGCCAAATAGATTTCCACATAAGCGAGGTTCGACCTCGTTACATCAAATCCCGCCAGCACGCGATCAAGATTTTCCAGTGTTTGCCGGGTCTGTGCCTCGATATCGCCTTCGCCAACAAAAGTGCCCTCCGTGTTGTGAGAAAATTGTCCCGAAATGTAGATAGTTCCGTTTACGGAGTAACCCTGGGTGATGCCGTGATCCCAAAGATCGTGATTGTAGCTTTTGACGTTAGTCATTTTTTTCTCTCCTTTACTTAAAGTAAGGTTAGTATAGAATGAAAGCATATAAAAAAATAGTACGCACTTAATTGATAGCTACTACCAGAAAGGATAGTGTAAATATGAGTATGGCTGAATATAAAGGTAAAGTTAAGAATATTCAAGATACACCTTTTGGTTATACACTATCAGTTATTGGTGGTAAATGGAAAATGGTTATTATTTACCTCCTAGCAGAAAACCAACCAGTTCGCTTTAATGAACTAAAAAGACAGATAGGAGCTATTACTTATAAAACATTGAGTTCACAACTTAAAGAATTGGAAGCAGATGGTATGGTGAAACGGAAAGAGTATCCTCAAATTCCTCCTAAAGTCGAGTACAGTCTTACAGATAAAGCGCAGACACTATTACCCATTTTGGAAGAGTTATGTGAATGGGGAGTTAAAAACCATAAACTATAAGCACAATAAAAAACAAGAAGGCATCCAATTACCTTTGATCAATTAACGGACAGCTACAATATGAATGTAATATATCAAAAACCAAGAAATGCACAAAACAATAGTGCTTGTAACATGGATCGACGCGGTTTCCCCTAGACATATTCACAAAACCCGTATTTTGTACATATGTCTACCGATAACTTTCCGCCGGCGTTTTTATGAGTTGACTAATAATAATTTGTTGTTGACTAATGACACAAATTTGGAATCTCCCCCCTGCGCGCTTTTTTGTATAAGCCTTTCACATCGCGCCGTTCGCATTCTGCGTCATTCGATCGATTAGAATAACCCCCGATACTTTAAGGACTTCGATTAAATCAAACTTCTATTTCAAATTCAAAGTGTTATGGCTTCAAATTTTCTTTATACCATTTTCTAAGCTGGTTGATATTTGCCTGATGATAACGGCTATGGTCGGCTATATGCCATATGCCCCAACGAACGGTTGCTTCCTTTTCATTTTCATGCCCAAAAGTCACGATTCGATCCAGGTCCTCATCCGTTAATTGCGCGCAAGTATCCTTCAACATGGTGATGACCGCTTTATAATCGGATATAAGAGTATGCAAAGGTTCTCCCTTAACCATTGGAAGTCTGCCATTCGCATAGATCATCGGGCCATGCTGCACTTTCAAAGAAAAAGGAAGAGGTTGTCCTTTTATCCGATAAACCCAGTTAAGGTCCACATACAAAATATGTTTGATCAACTGTGCCGTACTATTGCTTCTGCCATCGGGCCCCTTATAATCGACTTCTTCTTGCGACATGCCGGCAGTGACAAGCTGTAACCGGTCGCTGTTTTCCTTTACGGCAGAATATAGCATTCCCACAATGGGCGACATATTGATTTCGCCTTTCAAATCGTATCGCATCTTAACGCTTCCCCCTTAATTTAAATGACGAGCAGGTCGTCCTCTTCTCCTCTTCAGAGTACTTCACGAGCAGTATCCCATATTCGTTGTTCGTATCCAGTTTGATCATCCCTGTTGTTCTGTGCATCGGATCAAATATGTGGATGCCCGCGTCCATCGATTTGGATTTGTAGATGACGGAGAAATGATTATATTTGAATAAGCGAAAATGTTTGTACAGATCTGCGATCAATTAAACATAATCTTTTCATATTTCTTCAAATAATCAATTGGAATAGCAAGACCTACAGGGATAGATTGGTCCCCCAGTGATGTAATTGTTGTGGCATACACTACTGCAATAACATTCCCCTTATTGTTAATAACAGGGCTGCCGCTGTTTCCGTTATGAATTGGCGCCTGTATCATGAGCATGGGAAGCTGGCGACTCTCTAATGGGGTTAATCCTAGCACTGTGCCTTCAGTGGCGATTCGGTAGAATGCTAGCGGATTTCCGATGACATGAATAGGATCGCCCTCTTGATACGCTATCTCTGTTTCCAATCGCAGTGTAGGTAGGTTGTTCGCATTGTCTCTAATTTTAAGTATGGAGATATCGATCTCGCTGTCACTTACAATAACATCTGCCAGATAAGTTTTTCCATCCAAAAATTGGATAATACCAGCCTTGTCGTCATCCATGACATGTTGATTCGTAATAATGAGTCCGTTTGGAGAGATATTAAACCCTGTACCTTTCCGACCGCCAGTACTAACATTGACAACGGCTTGCTTATATTGCTGGATCTGTTCATCATGTGATAACTGAGCATCCTTTTTCAAAAACCGTAGTGCCAGTAGATTATAAATCTGTGGTATAAAAGCGACTAGATTACCGAGTAGCAGAATAACCAGCATAACAATAATTGTTTTTTTGATCCATGTTCTTTTGGGTCGGTGATTCAACTCATCCTCTTCAATGTCATCCTCCGGGTTCCAAAATTCTTCTTCCCATTCAAACGGGACATCGGTATCATTTACTAGATCGGGATTATTCAGCTCATCGTTACGGATGGAAAACACCTCCCTGCTAATGAGAAATAGAATCAAAACAATGATTCAACATGATTATACCAAACGTTAACAGACTGTGATCGGAAACAAAAGGATATACAGGTTGCCAAACCTCTTCATTCATGAGATAATTTGAGTTTTGCTAATAAGAATATGATAGTGTCGGAGGCGTAAGTGTGCAACGATATCCTTTCTCCTATGATCCGTCAGAACCGTTCGTCAAGCAGGTCGGCGATTGGGTTGCGGATGTTTTTTATGATGTGTTACCTGAACATGGATTTGATGTCCGTGATGAACAAATATTTATGGCTTACCAATTGGAAAGAGCCTATGCCAATAAGGAAACTATTTTTGCTGAAGCAGGCGTAGGCACGGGAAAAACACTCGTGTATCTGCTTTATGCAGTTAACTATGCCAGATATACACGTAAGCCTGCAGTGATTGCCTGTGCAGATGAGTCGCTCATCGAGCAGCTTGTGAAACAGGAAGGTGATATAGCTAAGCTTGCCCGTTATTTGGATTTACAGATTGATGCGCGGCTCGGTAAATCCCCTGATCAATATCTATGTCTCAAAAAAATAGACGGCGTTCGTCTTCAGGATGAAGATGCGGCGGTTATTGAAGATGTGTATGAAAATCTTCCTGATTTTGTTCATTCCCCAGGAACGATGCAATCTTTTTACCCTTACGGCGATCGTAAGGAATACCCGCATCTGAATGATGAACAGTGGAATAAAATCAACTGGGATTCATTTCAGGACTGTTTTGTATGTGATAAAAGACATCGCTGCGGCATGACCTTATCTCGGGATCATTATCGAAAATCTACAGACCTTATTATCTGTTCCCATGATTACTACATGGAGCATGTATGGACCTATGAGGGAAGAAAAAGAGAAGGTCAGCTCCCCCTCCTCCCGGAACATAGTTCAGTCGTCTTTGACGAAGGACATTTACTCGAATCTGCAGCACAACATGCCCTCAGTTATAAGCTGAAGCATAGTGCATATGAAGAGATTATTACTCGTCTTCTAGATGGAGAGATCCGGGAAACGCTAGCCGAACGAATTGAAGATTCCATTGATCAGAGTCAGCTTGTGTTTACTCTGGTGGCGGAGCAAAGTACAGCGATACCCGGTTCTGAGCGAAAACGAATCCACATTGATGAGAAGCTTCTGAAAGAACTGAATCGCTGGAAAAGTACAATTGAAGCTATTGATGAAGAACTGGTCTTTGAGAGTGGCTTGTATACGCTTGATGAATATAAGCTGCGTATCGTTGAAGAGCATCTGGAGATGATCCAAACTGCCCTTCATCTGTTCCGAGAACCAGATACCTACATTTGCTGGGCGGAAGAAAATGAGGATGGTGCTGCAACACTTGCCATTATGCCGCAAACGGTTAAGGAAGTGCTGGAGGAACGGGTATTCGGACTTCAGATGCCGATTGTATTCTCTTCAGCAACCTTGTCGGTGGATGGATCTTTTGATTACGTAGCAGGAAGTCTCGGAATCAGCGAATTTTTATCTTTTTCTGTGGACTCTCCGTACGATTACGAGAAGCAGATGAAGCTATTAGCACCGAGTGAACTTCTGCAAGATGGAGAGATTCGGAGTGAGGCTGCTGCTGCGAAGAAGCTGGCCCTGTCGGCCAAGCTGATCAAACGTACCGAAGGACGAGCTCTATTGTTATTCAGAACAATGAATGAGCTGCGCGAGTTTAAGCAAGCCGCTTCGCACCATCCATACTTCGCATCCTATACTATGCTATATGAAGGTGACCGTGAGATTAGCAGCCTCATAGCTGAGTTCCAAAATACAGAGGAAAGCGTGCTCTGTGCGGCAAGCCTATGGGAGGGTCTGGATGTGCCGGGACCTTCATTATCCAACGTTATTATTTGGTCACTGCCCTATCCACCGGAAGATCCTGTATTTATGGCTAAACGGGAAGCGGCTGATTCAGCATATGAAGAAGTAGACCTGCCATATATGCTGCTTCGCTTACGGCAAGGATTAGGTAGACTCATTCGCTCATCGACGGATCAAGGGAGTGCAGCCATCTTGGATGCAGAAGTTTTGCTCAATCAGCATGTCAAAGATAGAGTGGTAGCAGTATTGCCGGCTGGAGCTATACTTGAAGTAGAATCGTTTTCCACCGAGTAGATACATTGAACAAGCTCCCGATAGGGTGACGATGAAAAGATCTATCCTTTTCGGCAATCGATACAAGTTCTTGTCCTCAACTGGGGAAAGAACTTGGTATCGATTTAGTGGCTCACATTTATTACTTCATTATCGTTCGGAATTAATTCATATAAGGCACGAACATCACAACCGATGGAATCGGCAATCGATATGGCAATTTTGAGTGACATCACTCTTTTGTTTTCAATAAAGTCGTAAAGTCGCTCCGGTTTAAAAAGTAAGTCTCTTGCCAGCCATTCCGCTGACTTTCCGGATTCCATCAATCGTTCATTCAGTAAGCAACGTCCTAGTTCAAATTTCAAGAAGCGATGACCTCCCGCATAAGATAATACCCAACCTTAAGGGTTGTCCATTGCCAGCATGAATATTCAATATCAGATGCTTGACCTTGTACGTCTCCCAAAGGCATTTTTTCTTGGTTCCGATTCCCGGATGCTTTTCACTACAGCAACAACAGGTTCCATTTCCTCACCCCTTCTCCTTTGATTTCACCGGCCTTTTCCACGATGGTTCCCCAAACCCATAGCTTCGCTTGTGATACGGGATCCACTACCCTTACCAGCTCAAACATGGTCTTTTTGGAGGTCGTGAGAGAACAGTCTTTATTGCGGGATCAATGCCCCTAAAGCCGCCACGTTCTTCCGGCTCCGCCCCTCGTAAAACAGCCACAAAAAAGGCCAATCAGTAGATTCTGGCTAACCTGATAATACGAAGAGCCGTCATATTAGCGACTTCAATAGGATCATGTTCTTGTCCCTCGACAATTTCAATTTTAAAGCGCGAGTTTATACTATTCTTCAATCGTACGAAAAGGCTTTTCCCGATCCATTGTATGTTGACTTCCTTTAAAATCATCGCTATTGACATAGAGTGAACTCTAGACATTAGTATATAAAACAACTTATGATTAGGAGGATTTATAAATGAAAACAATATTTATTACAGGTGCATCTACAGGGTTAGGGAAAGCTACGGCCATGCATTTCGCTGGACAAGGATGGAATGTCACAGCAACTATGCGATCTCCGGAAAAAGAAACCGAACTTATTAAGTATAATAATGTTCTTGTGACTCGTATGGACGTCCAGCAACCAGAAAGCATCCATCGTGCTATAAGTGAAGCCGTAGAACGTTTCGGACAAATAGACGTACTTATAAACAATGCTGGCTATGGAGCAGTGGGGGTTTTTGAAGCAGCTACCGAAAAACAAATTCACAACCAGTTTGACGTAAATGTTTTCGGGTTAATGCGAGTGACGCAAGCCCTATTACCGCATTTTAGAGCAAATCAGAAAGGCATGATTGTAAACATCTCTTCTCAAGGCGGAAGAATCACGTTTCCTCTAACCTCTTTATACCATGCAACTAAGTTTGCCGTGGAGGGCTTCTCCGAATCGCTATCTTATGAACTGGCTTCCCAGAATATTCGGGTTAAATTAATCGAGCCGGGCATTGTAAAAACTCCGTGGTACAGCTCAGCCGAAAGATTGCACAATGAATTGCTGTCAGACTATAATGATTTCACCGAATCTTTCAATAAGGGGTTTGAGAAATTCATCCAGAAGAATGCTCATCTACAGGCCACAGCAGAAATGGTCGCTCAAACCATTTTTAGGGCAGTAACGGACGAAAGTGATCAATTAAGGTATCCCGCTGGCCATGATGCTGAGGAAACATTGAATCTTCGCGAACAATTAAACGACGAAGAGTTTAAAGCGTACGTGCACAGCCAAGTTCTTGATTAAAGGGGAGGCTTTTATTAAATACTCGATTGGCAAGGTTGCAGAGCTAACCGGTCTATCTATTCATACCTTACGCTATTATGAAAAGGAGGGGATCCTCCCCCCTATTAAACGAAACGAATTCGGCACAAGAGTCTTTGACGAGGATGACATGCAGTGGATTGAGTTCACCTGCTGTCTCCGAGACACTGGCATGAACATTGAAGAAATGAAGGCTTTTGCACAATTAACCCTCCAAGGTGATGAAACTATCCCAAAACGTGTCGACCTCCTGAATCGGCAACAGGAGCGGATTTTGAACCAAGTTAATCAATTAATTGCATATTTATCTATGATTGAACACAAGCTTGAAAAGTATAGTGAGTAGTTCTGAAGGAAGTGTTCAATCATTTTGAAGGAAACAATAAACCTGACCGGACAAAGGATAGATGGTAATACCCCTGTCAAGTAGACAGATGAAAAAAGCTAAGCAGCCAGCGCGTGCCGATACTCTATCGGCGCGCGCTGTTTGAGTCTTGCCTGAAAACGTTGGTAGTTATGGAAATAAATATAGTCCTCGACGGCTTGATGAATCTCTCTTTCTAACTTACACTGGTGAAGGTAAATTTTTCTGGATGACGTCCTACACCAATACCAACAATTCAGTCACCATTTTCTTTCCTCCTTGGTGTACTTATGACTTCTCAAGTTCTACTTTTACTTGGACTTAGTTGTATAAAAATATCTTAAACCCTCAGGTATCAAACGGTTGCATAATAATAGGATCATTAATATATCCAAGGATCTTCCCTTCATTTTCGATGGCTATTAGCTGTTTTAAATCAGTCAATTGAACATTTCTAAAAAAACCATTTTGCCAACACACTCCTCTTCCCTCTAAATTAACGGGTATATCACATGAATATAACCATTTACAGATTGTTTCTCATCTGACAAACAAATGAGAAACACCTCATATTTTTCGTCAGATAGTGTAAGTTTTTGCTCTTTACGTACTCCTTGATTTGTTGATCGATGTTTTGCATAACTTGGGCCTAATAATCTCAAAATACCAATATATTAATTTAATTCTGCCTGAAGCAAGCTGTAGATGATGGCTGCAGCCTCCGCTCTGGACGCAGTGCCTTTCGGAGCGAATCTACCATTATCCATACCCTTGATTACTCCTGCAGCTTGCATCGCTGTGGCTGCTTCTCGGGCGTACAATGATATCTGATCGTGATCTTCAAAGACCGTTACTGTATCCGATCCATTCAAGCTTAACCCTGCAGCCAAAGCTGCACGATATGCCAATACAGCCATCTCTTCTCTAGTAACGATATTATCCGCACCGAAGGTTCCGTCTGACCGTCCGTTCACGATTCCGAGCCGGTATGCCGCAGCCACCTTATCTGCGTACCATGCCCCCTGTGGAACATCCTTGAACGATAGTATTGAGTCCGAATTAGAATTCGTTAATTCGAAGGTATTCAATAGCATGGTGAGGAACTCGGCCCGGGTCACTTGAGACGTTGAATGGAACGTTCCATCACCCACTCCGTTTACAATACCCCGTGCTGCTAACGCTTCAATCGCTTCTCTAGCCCAGCCGCCTGTGACATCGCTGAACTGAACATTTCGGAATGCGACCACGAATTTCTGCTTTTTCAGGGGTTTGAACACCATTTGTTCAGTGACAGGATTATAGATCGCGTTATTGACAATTTCAAGCTTACCTGAAGCATTTATCGTATAAAGGATAATCTGACTGGCTCTTTCTCCATTTTGAAGTTTATATTTCAGAGCAACGTGCACATCTCCTATGGTGTCGAATTTGTCAATCTCCTTACCGTCCACCACAATTCTAATTTCGTAGACTTCATCCGCGTTTAGGCTTCTCAGAGAATCAGCATTCTCCAAGTCCGCTAAGTTCGCTTTTCTCAATGAAATCATTGCTTTTTCGGCAGTTGAACCTCCATTTCTGAATATTAGATCTCTCGATACCGAAACATTGGCTTGCCCCAGATCAAGCTCAATTCGATTCAAATCCTCATTCACCTTGATTTCAGCCAGTGGTAGTGTAACATTCACTTGCTCCGCGGAATTCGATAAGAGCACCTCAATGCGAAGAACCCCGTCGGTCATTTCTGCAATGGCATCCTTCACGATCCCGGAATTCAATTCTAGCGTTGCAATTCCGCTTGCCCTTATCACAGGCCTGATAATTATTTTTCCGCTGTCAACCCATCCTGCTGTTTCCGAAGGCACAGGTGTTGGAGTAACTGTCGGAACCGATGCCGATGGGAACGACGGAGGTGCTGATGACCCACCTTCTATAGGATTCCCGGGCTCTGGCAAAGCTGCCTTCACCACCACGGTTGCTGATGCCGTAAAACCGCCGTCTTCCGAGGTCGCCGTAACGACTGCACTTCCTGCTGCCACAGCGGTTACATTACCATTTTGATCGATGCTTGCAACTCCCGAATTGGCAGAAGACCACACAACATTCCGGTTAGATGCATGTTCAGGCAGTACCGTTGCCATTAACTGCTCCTGCTGACCCACGGACAGCTCCAATTTAGCAGCATTCAGTTTGATCCCTGTTGCTCTGCCTGGTACTGCGATATCCGCAATATTGTACATAAAAATTAGTCTTTCATTCGTTGTAATATCAGGAACATCCGTGATTTGCTCCAAACGCTTGGAACCTAATCGAAGAGTCAGAACCGCATTAGCTCCTGAACCAGAAGCTTGTTGATATACGATTCGATTGTCGTACTTGGGTGAAGCTAGAGCGAATGGGCCGACCCCGCTGGAGCGAAGAATAAACTTTTCATTTTCTCCGATCACAGCAGCATCTGCTTTAATCACATGATTACCATCAACCATTTCATCCTTCACCGACAAATAGGTATTTGTCTTGACCAGCTTGATTGCATAGGTACCGTCGCTATTAGCAGTCATTTGGAAAAATGGTGCTGCTTGCTTTATCACACTGGTCACTAGCTCACCGTTTTCATTGATATCATAATAAGAATTCAATGTCTCTGCGACTCTCTGTCCATCCACCATACTCCAATTTCTCTGATACAACGGCTCCCATCGGGTTCGCATCTGAAAATAGGACTCATTGGAGCGAAGCGGCTCACCATTGTAGAGCGTCAGTGTGCCGAAGTTAAGGTTATCAAAATGCACCATGCCTTGAGGACGGGCTGCCCGCGCTGCTCTCTCCGTCCATGGCAACTCAACGTGTCCCGTCTTGCGGTAAAGTGCCAGCGCCTGTTCGAATACGGGCCGCAATTCACCACGGTTAAGTCCGTTGGACTCTCTGTCAAAACCCGCCCCATAGTACCCTCTGGAAGGATCACCGAATACATTCGGCATCCCGACAAAAGGAACCTCCTCACCATAGAGTTCCTTCGAATACAAATTATATTTTGCTGTGTATTCAAAAGCTTTAGCCAATCTGTTATCGTACAAGGAATACAGATCCGAACCTTGATTGTAAGCGATGATGCAGATTTCAGCCATGTATCCGATGCCTAACATTGCATGAGCTTGATCGCGTCCGGTTTCCATGGTTTGTCCGGTGTCATTCACATATGCAAAGATCGACCCGTTCACATGAATATCTTGATATAATGCCATCGCACGATCATAAATTTCCGTATTGTCACACAGAACACCTATTGACATCATAGTGACCAGAGCCGCTGTATCCCAGTTGCCATTGGCAAGCATTGGGGCTGCCGCATCCTGGATGACAGGATAAACTACGTTTAACATCATATCTTGCAATGCTTGAAAGTCAGCATCACTGTATCCGCTATATCCGCCGTCATAATACTTTAAGATTTCGGCAGCACTGGCATATTTGTACGCATTGATACCAGCGCCAAGGATTCGGTCTCTGCCATCAATAACCTTAAGTGTATGCGCCCAGGTGCTCAGGATCCCCGCTGCATTCTCCGCATACTTGTCTTCTCCCGTAATTACCCATTGCAAGGCATTGAAATAAGCAGCAGTGCCGCCTTATTCAAAATAACCGATATTTCCGGAATCCGAAGGTGCTCCTCCACGTCCCACATTTGTAAAGGCTGTGGTCATATAATTGAAGCTGGATAGGTGATAGGGAACACTGTTCTGCAATCTCTGGTAATCGGAATACCAAGGTTCTTCCTTGGCCTGAACATGATGCCTCATGCTATCCAGATCTTCTTGCGTATGCAGGATACCCGGATGACTGAAAATTCTGACAGCGACCCCCGATTCTGTCTGAATGCCATGGCCACTGTAGGTAATAGTAAATCTGTGGCTGCCGATGCTCAAATCAGCTATTGTCGCCTTCATTCGTCCTTCCGTAAACTGAACCTCTGTACCAGCTCGATCGATACTGTAATTTTCAGGGTTGGTATCCCCATTTAGGGGACGCCAGTGCAGCAGCACATCATTTCCTGTTACCTTCTGGCTGACCTCCAACAAATCCGCACCAGTCACTTCTTCAAAATAAAACCGATATTCCGAATTTTCAAGGGCAATACCGGTCGATTGCATAGAATCCTCTGTCATCTTAACGTTGAAGCGGTCAAAACCCGAATCATCCCTCATCGTGGACAAATGGGAATAGATGCGATAATAATCAGACTGTGCATAATGGTCGATATAAAATCGCTCGTTCCAGTTCGGGGTAACTGCAGATGCTTTAATTTCAAATACTCTGTCCGTACTGGTTCCGCTCGAAGCACCACTTATAATATTAAAGTACCTGTGCGTATTATTCAGGAATTCTTCTGCTGTATAGTAGTTTTGAATCGTTAGGTATTTTCCTGTATCCAGCGATTTTATGGAATAAATCGTCCTGGTAGCTCCTACTTCTTCTTCCGCTTTATCAACTGTGGCGAAGTAGTCCAGAACGTACAAAGCAAAGTTAGATCCGTCTTCCCTGCTAGCCGTAAGCGATAACGTTTCAGTAACAGGATCCACCTTCACATATCTGCCATCTGTATTTTTTATTTTCATAATTTTTGCCGCATGCTTACTATTATCAAAATAATTGCCCATGTTCGGGCCCGAAATTTGAACAGGCCTCTCGGCAGCTTCCAGTCTGTCCATAGCCGCTTGCAGAGACAGCATTGCTTGATCAACCTCCTGTTGCGTCACCGGGGATCGGATGGTTCCCTTCGCATGCCGGATTGCTTCCAGGAGCGCTGCCCAGCTGTCAATCTCATAATCCGATTCTGTTAATTGCTCCGCTGCGGCAACTAATGCTTTTAGAGCCTCTTTATCGGTTCCATCATTTACAACTGGTTCACCCAGCGTGACGGTCAGAGATGGACCGGGATGCCCCGAAGTATTCCTTGAAGAATACATCTCGCTGGCATTAACTGTGTTGTCATTCACACTAGCGGTTGTCAAATGAATACTTACCGTTTTTCTTCCGCTGCTTAATGCAGATTGAAAGATGGATGACACATCCACAGAGAGATTCTCCTCCCCTGTAGACACTACATTCTTTGTCACAACCGGCGATCCCGCCATATCATAGGGGCGGTTATTATAAGTGACATTTGTTACCGTCCATGGTTCTGTGGAATTTCTCAGCGTCGGCTCGCTCTCCGTGAATATCAGTTCATTGGGCGCATGACTCTTTCTGAAATTCAAATTCATTTGCATCTCTTCAATAGCATAATATTGGGTATCTATCGAGGATAAATCGAATTGAAGATACACGTGGCGGTGCTTTCCGTATATCAGTTTATTTGCGTTCGAGTTAACCATCGTGGTGTTGTCTTGGGAATTGAAATTCGATACAAATGCATCTTGTGTTGCCGGGAAGGTGTCGGCCTCAGCTGCCGCAACTAGTGTTGTTCCCAGTAAAAAAGTGGTGAGGGGCGTGCCTAACAGGGAAACGCATAACAATAAAGACAAAGCCCGCCTAATTAATCTAAACATACTTCTCCTCCTCAAAAGAAATCGTTGAAAGCGCTATCATTAATCTCTTTTAAAGAATACCACTTTGTTTTTTGTCACAACATGCTCTTTTTTTAGAATGAACTGAGGTTTTTTTAGGAAAAGCATAAAAAAACCGGCTTGCGGTCATAAAGTGCCCCCCTAGAATTCATCGGTTAAACCAAGGGGTGCTAAACCTTTAATCCATTACAATATTTCAATATACCCTTCTGTTCCATTTACGCGAATTCGTTGCCCGTCTTCTATCCGTTTAGTAGCATTCTCCACACCAACAACTGCTGGTAAGCCATATTCACGTGCGATTACTGCTCCATGGGTCATCAGCCCACCAACTTCGGTGACTAGGTCTTTTATGGATACAAACAATGGTGTCCAGCTTGGATCTGTAAAGGCGGTAACTAATATATCCCCAGCTTGAACGAGTCGTTCGCCCTCTTTTAGTAAAGCCTGCTTATAAGCGAAATAGCGATGAACCATGCCGTATTCTGGATATTCCCTAAACCCGCTGAAATTCCGGTTGAGGTTGATCATTCGTTTGCTTTCCTTGGCTTTTTGTTCGCCATCCGGTAATTGGCTTAATCGATCTAATAATGCTTGCTTTTTTGCCAAAGCTTCCTGTCTCCCTTGCTCAAATTTCCGACGGCTTGCATTAGGCTCAAAGTTTTTGATGTTACCAAGAATCAGCGGGATAACCGTCATTGGTTTTTCGCTCCAACGAGTCCGGGTGATATCGATTTCTCCGGTACATCGCATGCCGTATTTATCCAGATAGGCATCGATTTAATGGGCCGGCTCTGGACAATATGGAATGTGTCGTTAACCAAATATCACTCCATATCTTCTGGCTGGCCAAAATAAGCTTCGATCTGTCTCCCAATGCGTGCCAGCTGTAATAACGCCGCCTGGACAGAAATTTGATTTGTCTAACAGCGACTTAATATTCTCCTTTAATTATGAAAAACGAGCCCCGAATGGTTCCAGCTAATTTAGACTTCTGTCTAGCGAACTTAAACTTCCCTTCTAACTCCTTGGGGATTTCCATCCCCTCAGAAAGCTTAAAACCAACGGCTCGCTTCTTAGGTTCATCAACCGTATACATGACGTTGAGCGCAAGACCATCCTCATAAAAGACGAAAGTCCATTTGATATTTTCCACTTGGAAACGCGACGTTTCTAATGGTTTGGCCGCAAACTCAATATCGCGTTCTTCTTTCAAAATTTGGTTCACATAATCAAGGATCTCCTGGCTTTCACTGGCAGGTACAACCGTAAATTCATGCTTATATTTGTTCATAAAGTAACGGGCTTCATTCGCTCGTAAGCCAGCAAGCGCTTCTGCTACGGGTGAAGACTCTAAACCAAGCGTCGATACGTTTTTAAAGTCTACGATATAGGACATGTTCATCTCTCCTAAAAGTTTTGTGATTAGAACCTGCTTCGAGTAAAACTCGCAGCGGAAGCTTTACTGATCTCTTTATTTCCTTACAACGGGAATCCACATTTCACCAAATACGGAGCCGTTTCGCTGCCCCATCTCAACCGTTGCATTTGGCCCGCCAACATAGGCAAAATTCTGTGCTTCCGGCAAGACTTGTCCAAAGGCAATACCAGTAAGCATATTACTCAACTCCCAAGATGTCTTCCCTTCCCCTTTTACAACCAGGTATTCCCCTTTAGGAAATTGAATCACTCTGGTTGCTTCCGGTACTGATGCTTCTGTCATGACGCCAGCATAATGCATCATCTTGTTATTTACCGCTTCGTTTACGGCAAAAATGTAGTCATTTGCGGCTATGGTTTTTAAAGTGTCAAGCCTTCCATCTTGTTTCACTGCCTCCCAAAAGTCTGCTTTTTCCTTATTTATGCCGGCATAGTCTGTGTAATCGCTCTGAAGCTCAATTCTGATACCTAAAACGATAAAGCTGTCTTTTTCCTCAAGGATATAATTTGCCATATTCAAAACCTTCCTTTTTTTAAAAATTATCAAATGGTTTTGTCTATTCACTTGATGGGTTTATAATAACCTTAAATCATGTCAAAAAATGATACTGTTTCGGGGGGCCCGATGAAAAAAGTTGAACGGATAAATATCATTATGCGGTATATCAACAACCGCGCTCACTTTACCATTTCTGAAATCATGCGGGAATTTAACATCTCTCGTTCGACAGCCATTAGAGATATCCGAGAAATCGAAGCGATGGGGATGCCGCTTGTCGCTGAAGTTGGAAGGGATGGGGGGTATTTTGTCATGAACAACTCTGTCCTGCCCACTGTCCGCTTTACCGATAATGAAATTAAAGCTTTATTTATTGCCTTTATGGCCACAAGAAATCAACAGCTCCCTTATCTCAAAAGTCGTCAGTCTTTAGCTGAAAAATTACTGGGTTTCATCTCCGAAAACCAGCAAGATGACCTTGTTCTTTTAAATCAAATATTGCTTTTTGAAGGAACCAACCCCCATAATCCAGACCTGCTTGATCTGTCAGACCTGCCCCACCCCATGTTAGAAAAACTTATCCAAATCCTTCTGTTGGACAGCTATTTATTGGTTTCCATCAAAGAAGAGAACGCAATAAAATCTTGTCCCATTTATCTCCTGCATCTTTATCATGAAAAAAGTCTATGGCAAATTGAAGGCTTTGACTTAGAGGAAGAAAAGAGACGGATTATTCCTGTCGACAGTCTCACCAATGTAGAACCATACCCTGCGAAAAAAAGAGGAAGTAAGAAGAAGATTCTAGAAAGCCTAAGTAAGCAGGAAGAAGTCATCAACCTTGTCCTTGATCTTGGTCCAAAGGCGATTGCCCAGTTCAAAAAATACCATCCTTTAAAGATTTCGATCTCGTATACGAATCCGTATCAAACCACGGCCACCTTAAAGACTTTTATCAATGTTCATCATTCAGAGGAATTAACCGAGATAACCAATTGGCTGCTTTTCCTGGGTGAAGATCTCAAGGTCAGGGAGATACCAGAAGAAGTCCTAGAAGGCTTACAAGAGAGATTAAGCTTATACGGCCATAAGCAGTGCCAGCTTTTTGATACATTTCCATAAGAAACCTTTAAGGGCCTTTGAGTTGAACATTCCATTTTAATCAATCCTTTATGCGATCCTGGACTTTAGTCGAGGTTCGCTACCTGCCACGGTCTGTTCCGACTCAAGGAGATATTCGTTATAATATTGCCAAGTCTTTTGGAGGAGCGATTGATCATGAATTACGAACATAAAGTACAGAGGGAAGTTGCCAACTGGGAACAAAAAATGTTCAAACCGCCAGGATGGCTGGAGAAAACGTCAAAAACGATCGGCAATCGAATAAACCATTTCATTCCCCCGAAGGTGCACAGTATCATTACGACCACCATACGATCGATCGTGCGCACGGCACTGTTCGGTGCAGAATATACACCTAGCCGTCCCGTGCAGCGTACTCTGGAACTGGAGTCTGCCGATCAAGAAGCGAATGAGTTGTTTGCCCTGTACCAAAAAATCGCAGTTGCTGAAGGCGCCGGAACTGGAGCTGGCGGCATTATGCTTAGCATGGTAGACTTTCCAGCGTTAATTGCGATCAAGATGAAATATTTGTTCGAGCTGGCGCATGTTTATGGCTATGACACCAAACACTTCTCCGAGCGAGTATTCATTCTCAAGGTATTTCAAATGACGTTTTCGGGGCCGGAAAATCGTGCCAGATTACTCTCCTCCATCAAGTATTGGCATATTGAAAAGGAACAGTGGTTCTCCGATGCTGAATACTCCCGGAATATGGACTGGGAGACATTCCAGATCGAGTACCGAGACGCCATCGACTTCCGGAAAATGCTGCAAATGGTGCCTGGAATCGGTGCTTTCGCAGGCGCATGGGCGAATTACACGATCCTTGAGGAGCTGCGCGAATTTGCTATGAATGCTTACCGCCTGCGCAGATTGCACGATGATTTCGTGTTTTAGGGTTAATCCTCTCTCTGACTCCCTTGCGTAACGGCTTCTAAAAAAAATGCCTAATAGAATGGAATTCCATTCTATTAGGCATTTTTAATCAACATGAAGTAACAATTGATCCAAATCTGGGATTTTAATTTTCTTTTTGGGTAATTGCTTGATCAATCCATGTTGTTCAAGTGAAGTAAATTTACGGCTGATTGTTTCTGGTGTTGTACCAAGATACGAAGCTAAATCCTTTCTAGACATCGGTAAAGTAATCGTTGGACTATTGCCGCTCCCCTTTTCAACACACTCTGCTAAAAAGGAAATAAGACGGGATTCCACATTTTCAATCGCTACCTGAGTGGTTTGTTTTTCAGATTCTTTCAAACGCATGGTAACCTCTGACAGTATTCTTAAAGAAATCTGCGGATATGCCAACAAATATTTCTGTAAATCCTCTTGTTTGATTAAACAAATTGACGTATTCTGCAGGGCTTCAGCATAATTCTCATGAACACTTCCGGGTTGGAAGATGGCCACCTCACCTGTGAAATCTCCTGGATTTAAAATTCGAACGAGTTGTTCCTTTCCGGAGTCAGATAAACGGTAAATCCGAACCTTACCTGAATTGATAATATACAGGGTGTCATCCTCCTCACCTGCACGGAATAACAATTCACCTTTTTGTAAATGAAGTGTTTTGGCTGATTCTGCAATCATATCCATTTGACGATCTTCCAGATGGTTAAAAATCGGAACTAAACGAACGCATTCAGCATGTCCACGGTGGTGATGACAACCTTGACTTTGTTCCAACATAATATCCCCCTTTTTATTTCTAGTACAGCTTGCTCTATTGTAAAAAAGGCTTTGCGCCCCTAGATAAAAAGATCTTTGCTATTTATTATATCAATCTATGAAAATGAATTCGAGAAGCCTCCACAGTATTCGTGTATCAGTTACCAGTAGGTTCTTAAATAAAATAGCCACTGAGAAATAATGTTTTCTCAATGGCTATATATGGAGTTTTTTTCAATAGCCTTTTCCTGCCCCGTCCCATATCCTTAAGAGTGATACGCTTTGTCTGCTTCCGACAACATATTATATACGGCTGCATAAGTGTCGCATACATCTCCAGGAATGGTGTAATTGCCTGTAATTTTACGTAACTGAGCAAATTCGAGATCCAAGTTGGGTTTGTTAGTTCTTGCGTTTTTAACTTTATCGTTTATTGCTTCAAATAGACTACGTATTTCAAATGCTTCTGGGTGATTCTTACCATGGGCACGTGTGATAGCAGTAGTGAATAAATCTAATTTTTCAAAATAGTCCGTTGCAATATCGATAAATGTTCCTGTTTGTTCTAACATGCTGCTTCCTTCCTCCTTGAATGAATTTTGTTTTGCATCTTAGGCAGATTTTACTTTTGATTTTATGACGGGATACCCCAAGTCCTCGATGGCTTTTTCGATATCGCCAATAGCTATCTTTTCTGAATGAAAATCTACTTTTACTTTACTTGCATTGAATAATACTTTTACGCTATCTGGATTGATGCCGTTCAATCCTTTTACTGCATTCTCAATCTTTTGCATACATGATGGACAAGATAAGGTATCTAGTTGAATGCTAGCTTTTTGCATGATTTATTTCTCCTTTTTTTTTAATGTTGTGGCTTCGTTATTCCGCCTCTTCCTCTTCACAGTTCAAGTATAGCTTTGTTTTGTCTTCAAAAAATTGATAGAGATCAAGTTATGATGATTTAAATTTTTAAACGGAATCTCAACAATCTCATACCATTAAAGATGACCGCCAAGATACTTGCTTCGTGAACCAACATCCCAATGGACATGTTCATCCACTCACTGAATAATACGCTGGCGAGCAAGACCAATACCACACCTACCGCAATGAAGATGTTTTGTTTCATGTTTCTTGCGGTTGATTTTGTCAGGCCTAATGCGTGTGGCAAACGGCTGAAGTCAGAATTCATTAAGACTACATCGGATGTTTCAATCGCAACGTCTGTTCCGCTTCCCATGGCGATCCCGATATCTGCTAAGGCCAAGGATGGGCTGTCATTGACCCCGTCACCGACAAAGGCTACGATTTGACCTTCTGCTTGCATTTTTTCAATATAAGCTGATTTACCTCCTGGCAGCATATGACCATGCGCTTCAGTCAGCCCAAGTTCACGAGCAACTAAATCAACTGTCCCTTGGTTGTCCCCGGAAAGAACCACCAGGTTTTTCACGCCTAGTTTTTTAAGTTTTTGGAGATCTTGTTTGACGCCTGGACGGATTTGATCCCGAATACCCATTAGAACTTTCAATTTTCCATCAACTGCGGTCAAGACAAGAGAGTTCCCGTTTTGTTCAAAGCGTTCTACGTCTCTTCGGACTTTTTTGTTTAGTTCAACATTTTCCTTTTCCATTAAAGCTACGTTACCAACTGCTATACGATGACCCTTTACTTTTGCGACAATCCCGCCACCTTTAACCACTTCGGTTTCTTCTACAGTGGAAAAAGTAGTCTCGCCAATGTCTTGCAGGACTGCCTTTGCCAGTGGGTGATCTGATTCACGTTCTACACTTGCCAAGTATCCTAGTGCTTCCTCAATATTTTCACCGTAAAATTCTTTTTCGGCAACCTCAGGGTTCCCTACGGTTAAAGTTCCGGTTTTATCAAAAACAATCGTGTCAACATTACTGAAATCATGGATCACTTCACTACCTTTTAAGAGTACACCATTCCGGGCGCCATTTCCGATCCCGGCAACGTTGGATACTGGCACTCCGATAACCAATGCCCCTGGGCATCCCAATACCAAGATCGTGATGGCCAGCTCAATGTCACCGCTGAACAGCCCAATAATTAAGGAAAGGATTAGAACAGCTGGGGTATAGTATTTCGAGAAACGGTCAATGAACCTTTCTGCTTCTGATTTGGAATCCTGTGCTTCTTCAACTAATTCGATGATTCTACCAAATGTTGTATCTTCGCCGACACGATCAGCTCGGATTTGAATCGTTCCGTTTTCCAAGATAGTTCCCGCAAACACTTCAGAATCAACAGTCTTGCTTACGGGTACGGACTCACCCGTGATACTCGCTTCATTGATGTGACCTTCTCCAGTCAACACGGTTCCATCCACTGGAACTTTCGCACCGGTCTTTACGAGCAGGATATCTCCTTCGTCTACTTCATCGACCTCTACCTCTTCAAATTCTCCGTTTTCCATTTGTTTCAGGGCACTTTCTGGTGCCATCTCGGTTAATTCTTTAATGGCGGATCGTGTTTTATTCAAAGTGCGCTGTTCTAAGAAAGAACCGAATAAGAATAAGAAAGTAACAATAGCTGACTCTTCATAGTTTTGAATTAAAAAAGCTCCAATAACGGCGATGGTGACTAATACATCAATACTGATGACTTTTACTTTTAATGCTTGATACGCTTGAATGGCGATGGGGGCCACCCCGAAAATAGAAGCAATGATGAATGACCAGTTGAAAAGAGTGACATTACCTAAAACAAAATGACTAAACAAACCAATTAAAATTAAAGTTCCGCTAATCAGCGTTATCTGATTTTTCTTCCTTAATACATGGATTTGCATTTTTGTCCTCCTACTAGTTTTACTTTTTCTTATTGTTGGTGATTCTAGTATAGGATGTTTTAGGTTAATGAAAATTGACTCGTATCAAGTTTCAGTATTTATGAGAAAATAATAGGTTGGAATCCGCCGATGACAATATAAGCAAGCCCAAATCTTCAACCTTGCATTTTTTTATGGTTGTAGTCAATGTATTAGCCTCCTTATAATTCCCTTAATTCCCCTCCCTACATTTTTCCGATTAACTAACTAGTTTCAGACCAACAGCAGATCCAAGCACCATGGCAATAAATAAAATTCGCAAGAAATTTTTTGGTTCACCATAAAAGACCATTCCGAGAACCGCTCCACCAGATGCCCCGATTCCTGTCCATACCGCATATGCCGTTCCCATCGGCAAGGTGCTCATCGCCAAAGACAAGAACAAAAAGCTTAATCCGAAGCCTGCAACCAACAAAAATAATGATAGCGCATTTCGATCTTTGTTCAATTTATTAATCATCAGGACGCCGAACATTTCAAATAACCCTGCTAGAACAAGAAAAAACCAATTCATCTGTTAAGCCACCTCCTTTTTCTTATCTTTGCTTAACATTTTTAGCCCAATAACCCCCAATAGCAGCACTGCAATGAGCAGCATCTTTTCCATTTGAACAGGAGCGCCAAATATAATTATTTCTGCAAGAACAGTACCAGCTGTACCTAAACCAACGAAAACAGCATATACAGTGCCAACAGGCAGGAATCGAGAAGCCCCAATCATCAAGGTGAAGCTTACGATAATGGCAATCACTGTTGCCCCCCATTCAAAAATTCCGCTGGCATGTTTCAATCCAATGACCCATCCCACCTCAAATACCGCAGCGATAATAACAGACAACCACGTTTTGTTCATTGCTTTAACCTTCCTCTCTAGAATTACGCTACTTATAACATTTATCAAATGTAGCAAAAATATAAAAAAGCCTGGGAAAACAAACTGTTTTACAACAGTTTATCTCCCAGGCTTTTATCCCTCCGTGGCACAACGAATGAGTTGTGAGTTATCTCTCGGACCAGCCAACAATAAATCGCGGAACCCTAGATAACATTTGAATTATTCAATTCTTTTAAATTATACACAGTTTCTTGTTCTTTTCAACTCCGCAAAAAGACCGCTCTAAGCTTGAGAACATTATTTAATAACTACATATTCCAAGTCGACAAGCTTTGCGTAGGTGATAATTTGGTCTGTTGTTAAGTTTAATGAAACAACGGTATGATGGCCGCCGCCATTCTCGATCCAAGCTTTAACCCCATCTTGGAAGTTTGGCTTAACTTCCCATAGTACGCGGGCCACTGGCAGTTTAGGGGCTGGAACCGTCGGTTCAAAGGCAGAAACTTCGTTGATCAATAGTTTATAGTGAGTGCCAAAGTCAGCCATGGAAACAACTACGCCTTCTCCACTTTTACCATCAAATACTAAACGGGCTGGATCTTCACGATCGCCAATGCCTAATGGTGAAACGATAATTTTTGGTTTATTGCCCGCCAATGTAGGATCCACTTCAAGCATATGCGATTGCAGGATGGCTTCTTGACCAGCCGCCATTTCATAAGTGTAATCTTCCATAAAGCCTGTAGATTGGTTATGGCTCATCACTTTGAGCAAACGGTCAAGTGCCGCCGTCTTCCAATCCCCTTCACCCGCAAAGCCATAACCTTGAGCCATCAAGCGTTGGACGGCTAATCCAGGAAGCTGCTTCATGCCATGCAAATCTTCGAAGTTCGTTGTAAAGGCATTGTAGCCGCCTTGATCCAGGAAACGTTTCATGGCAATTTCATAGCTTGCTTGTACTTTTACACTAGCCTCCCAGTCTTCCTTACTGTAAGTCCCGTAATCGAAGTCATAAAGCTTTGCATATTCGGCGAACAATGCATCAATTTCTTCTACTTTAACCTCATTCACGTATTGAACAAGATCGCCGATGCCAAAGTAATCAACGGTCCAGCCAAATTGAATTTGTGCTTCAACCTTATCTCCTTCGGTTACGCCAACGTTGCGCATGTTGTCGCCAAAGCGAGCAACTTTAATATTGAAACTTTCGTTATAGGCAACCGCGACGTCCATCCATTCTGCAATCTGCTTCTGTACTTCAGGACGCTCCCAGTATCCTACTACAATTTTGTTTTGTTTCTTTAAACGTGCATTGATGAAGCCATATTCACGATCACCATGAGCTGCTTGGTTGAGATTCATGAAGTCCATATCGATCGTAGCCCAAGGGATGCTCTCATTATATTGCGTTGCCAGATGAAGCAAAGGCTTTTGCAAAAGCTTTGTTCCGCGGATCCACATTTTTGCAGGCGAGAACGTATGCATCCAAGTGATGACACCAGCAACCTCGTCACGATAGTTGACTTCTTTCATGATGCTTGTGATTTTATCTGCGCTAACAGCCAAATCCTGTAATACTAACGGGTAAGGCAGAACTCCGCTGTTGTTCAAAGCATCCGTCATCGCCTGCGCGTGTGCCTTAACCTCAGATAATGCTTCTTCCCCATATAGGTGCTGTGATCCGACGACAAACCAAAATTGTTTAGCTGCAACTGTTGACATATTCATCCTCTTTTCTGTGATTTTATGGAGTAATTAATTTTGCCCGTAGTAAGCGTCTTTCCCATGTTTGCGCAAGTAGTGCTTATCTAAAATTCGCTGTGGCAATTCCTCTGCAAAACGGTTTAATTCTCTTGCAAATAAATTCATTTTCGAAACTTCTTCCAGCACAACACTGTTCATTACCGCAGATTTCGCATCTTTCCCCCAAGTAAACGGCCCATGTCCTTTAAGCAAAACGCCAGGAACTGCCATAATATCAATGCCTCGCTGTTCAAAAGTTTCGATGATTACCCGGCCTGTTTCCGCCTCGTAACCGCGATCTACTTCCTCTTGTGTCAAGAAGCGAGCGCAGGGTACGGAACCATAGAATGTATCGGCGTGCGTCGTCCCCATAACAGGAACATCAAGCCCAGCTTGAGCCCAGACGGTCGCCCAGGTGGAATGGGTGTGCACGATGCCGCCGATTTGCGGGTAATGCTTGTAAAGTACAGCGTGAGTAGGCGTATCGGATGAAGGTCTCAATTCTCCTTCGACGACATTTCCATCTAGATCCATAACGACCATATCACTGGCTTTCATCGTCTCATAGCTAACACCACTAGGTTTAATTACGAACAAGCCGCTTTCACGATCGATTGCACTTACATTTCCCCACGTATATTTAATGAGTCCCTGTTTCGGCAATTCCAGATTGGCCTGGAAAACCTCTTCTTTTAGCTGTTCTAACACCTTGCTCCCTCCATTTTCATACTAAATTGTCGACGGCAGCCTGCTCAATGACGAGGCCTTTTTTGTATCTTTCGATAAAGGTTTCAAACCCTTTTACGTCGATCGGATCGGGATGAATTTCTTGTGACTCAACATCATTGAACACTTTGTGGTCGAGGAAGTCTTCCAAGCGTTCTTCCTGAGCTTTGCTCATCATGTAAGAGGCTAGAATGGACATGCCCCACGCCCCGCCTTCTCCAGCAGTCGACATCACGGAGACGGGTACATTCATAGCGGCGGCCATCATCTTTTGACCGACTACCGGAGTCTTAAATAAACCGCCGTGTCCTAGAATGCTGTCAATCGCAACATTCTCTTCCTTCGTCAAAATGTCCATACCGATCTTCAAAGCTCCAAATGCAGTGAATAAATGAACCCGCATAAAATTAGCCAAATTGAATTTGCTTTCCGGCGAGCGAACAAATAATGGACGCCCTTGCTCCAATCCCGTAATATTCTCACCCGAGAGGTAGCCATAGCTGAGTAATCCGCCGCCATCCGGATCGGCTTCCAGCGCTTTATTCAGCATCACGCTGTACAACTGCTCGTTATCTATCTTATTCCCCACGGCTTCAGAGTACTCGCGGAACAATCCGATCCAGGCGTTGATATCACTGGAACAGTTATTGGCATGAACCATGCCAACCGGACTACCGTTCGGCGTGGTGACCATATCGATCTCCGGATATACTTTAGAAAGCTCTTGCTCCAGTACTATCATAGCAAAAACAGAGGTGCCAACAGACACATTACCAGTACGCTTCCTTACGCTATTCGTCGCGACCATCCCGGTTCCGGCATCCCCTTCTGGAGGACAAAGCGGAATACCTGCTTGCAATTGGTTGGATGGATCGAGAATTTTCGCGCCCTCTTCGGTTAAGACACCAGCTTCTTTACCTGCGGTATACACCTTGGGAAGCAGATCATTGATTTTCCATGGGTATCCCTTGCCAGCTACGAGTTCATCAAACTGCTTGATCATCGATTCATTATAATTGCCTATGGATTCATCAATCGGGAACATCCCTGAAGCATCTCCGATACCAAGAGCTTTGGTTCCGGTCAACAGCCAATGAATATATCCTGCTAACGTCGTAACATAGCGGATCTGCGGCACATGTTCCTCATCGTTTAAGATCGCTTGATACAGATGAGCAATGCTCCATCGTTCAGGGATATTAAATTGGAATAGATCGGTCAATTGTTTGGCCGCTGCCCCCGTCGTTGCATTACGCCAAGTCCGGAACGGTACGAGTAATTCATTCTTCTCATCAAAAGCCATATATCCGTGCATCATCGCAGAAAACCCGATTGAACCGATCGTTTGAAGAGTAATTCCGTAAGCGCGTTCAACTTCTTGCTTCAATTCGGAGTAAGCCTTTTGAAGACCTGTGATAACATCCTCTAAGCTATACGTCCAAAAGCCGTCCTTCAACTGGTTCTCCCATTCGTAGCTTCCAGAAGCAATCGTCTGAAAGCTACGATCAATAAGTACTGCTTTAATACGTGTGGATCCGAATTCAATACCAAGCGAAGTCTCGCCCTTAACGATCGCTTGTTCCATACTCATTCGATTCGACATCACGTTAGTCTCCTCTCTGATAGCGCTTTTTAAAGTAAGGTCTTATTTTAAGATTAAGCTTTTCTTATTAACAATTCTAGTATATTTTTTTGTACGTACATTTGTCAACACATTACGATAGATATACATACAAGTTTATAATAGCATGAGACGACACTAGCTTTCAAACAACAAATCTACGCGTCATCATAAGGATTGCTCCCTCTTTTTATTTTTTTCACAATCATGCTATAATTTGTACATACAAGTATTCTAAATATGCAAATATATAGCGAACAAGTATGGAAGAAGGAGTAACATGAAACCTAAATATCAAGTGATCATTGATGATATAAAAAGCAAAATCCTTGCCGGAGATTACAGTGTAGGAGAACAAATTCCTACAGAGTCCGCCATGCAGTCCATGTACGAGGTTAGCAGACAGACCGTTCGAAAAGCGATTTTAGGACTAGCCACCGAAGGGTTCCTGCGAAGCGAGAAAGGGTCTGGAACTTATGTCAGCAACCAATACCGCTCGAAATCCGGCGGTAATTCCCATAAGAAGACCATCGGCGTAATCACTACTTACATCTCCGATTACATCTTCCCTTCCATTATCCGGGGGATCGAAAGCAGATTGAACGAGGATAATTATTCATTGCTATTAGCCAGTACTAATAACGATGTAGAACAAGAAAAAAAGGCTTTGGAAATGATGCTGTCATATGGTGTAGACGGCCTAATTATTGAACCTACGAAAAGCAATCTATACAATCCAAATATTGCTTACTACCTGTCTTTTAAGGAACAAGAAATTCCGTTCGTGATGATCAATGCTTTTTATGAGGAAATTGAGGTGCCTTTTCTTTGTCTCGATGATGTGCAGTCCAGCTATTTGGCTACGAAGGAACTCATTTCCAATGGACACACACAAATCGGACTTATTGCCAAAATGGATGATTTACAAGGGAAATATCGAATGAAGGGGTATATCAAAGCCCTTGGTGAAGCCAAATTGCGCTTTGATCCAGAGCATGTTCTCTCATTTGACACGGAGACGAAGAAAGCGCTGGCTACAGACCTAAAGGATTTCTTGAGTAAAAACAGAGAGATGCTCACAGCTATCGTTTGCTACAATGATGAGGTCGGCTTGGAAGTGGTCAACGCTTGCAGACAGCTTGATATTTCTATTCCGGAACAATTATCGTTAATAGGCCAGGACAATTCCTATATCGCTAAAAACGCGAACATTAAGTTAACGACCCTTACGCACCCTCAAGAACAAATGGGACGTGATGCGGCGGATTGGGTCATTAAGAAATTACAAGGTAAGAAAGATTTGCAAAACCACACTTACTATCAGCCCGTATTAATCGAAGGTGAAACGGTATTAAAGAGACCGTAGGCCCCTTAAATACACTGACACAAGGGCTGCGTATCCTGACATTTCTACGAGACCGAAACTTTCACCGGCTAGAAGATACGTACTTGCCTCGGCTTGCCGACAACAAAATAATAGCCCTGGCTTAGTCGGCCAAGGCTATTTTCGACTTTCAGTTGCACCATTTGGGGGCTAATGCATACCGAATCCTTCCCCTCGCCAACTTTCGCTTGCACAGATCCCCAGAAGGAAATTTTAATATTAAAAGTCCACCGTTGTTCAATAAGATTAAAAAGAGATATAGTTATCCGTTCTATTTACAATAACTTCGAAGTACTTTGTGAGTTTTTACTTCTATAATGTTTTATATTGAATTCATTAACTGGAAGAAGTATTCAGGTTTGTGAGTCTTATTTAGGTTATACCATGAATGTAATGTATCTGGTGCAAATACATCTAATTTTTTCAGTACTTCCTTCGCAAATTCCAGAGGAGCTATTCCTGATGCAGTAATTAAATTCTCACCAGATACCGCAGGTTCCATCTCATAATATTTTTCTCCTTTATAATTAGGACAAACCGTTTTAATATACTCTAAGTTGTTGCTTGTATGCTTTCTAGAATCTAGGTATCCCATATTCGCAAGGGCCTCGGTTGCACCACAAATCGCAGCAACAATCGTACCAATCTTTAAAGCTTCGCCAATTTTTTTCAAGATTGGTTGATGAATAACTTCTCCCCAAGTATTCCCTCCAGGTAAAACAAAAAGATCATTACTCTCGAGAGTACACTCATCAAGGGAAATATCGGGTTTGATGCTCAGTCCCCCCATCGTGGTAATCATTTCTTTATTAGCTCCTACTGTAACTACTTTTAAAGGTGCTATATCCCTTTTGAAATATCTTCCTGTGTTTAGTTCAGCAATTAAGTATCCATATTCCCAGTCTGACATTGTGTTAAATACATATAGATAAACTTTTTTTGTCTGCATCCAATAACACTCCCAATCACAATTGATACAGCCAATTATAATATAACTACCCTGACAGCTAACGTCAGGGTAGTTATCATATTTGATGAAATTTTATTAATTCCGACAGAACTTCAATAAGTCTTTTCTTTAGATTTATTGGTTCAATAACTTGAATAGATTTACCGTACGGTAAAAGTAAATAAGGTACATATGTATGTATCATATCCTTTTCAAGAAGAAATACTGCTTGATTTGAAGTCCGTTCTTGTAAGTAATGTCCTAAAAACCAATGTTGGCAAATATCTCCCAAAGCCCTTCTATCCCCATTAATAACCAAAGGGGTGATCCCTTCCTTATCATCTAGAGTTGGAAGGAGGTTTTCCATAAAAAAGTCACGTGCTGAAAAATTTTCTGGCTGATTAAACTTATTTTCGGTTAGCATTAGACTTTCAATTCGATCTACTCTAAAACTACGGATATCATTCCTAAGATGACAAAATCCAATCACATACCACTTATTATTCCAATAGATAATTTTGTACGGATTGACCAATCTATTATTTAATTGCTTTTCGCCACTTTTATGGTAAAGAATTTTTACTGAGTACCCCTCAGATACGGCCTGCTCCAACTCCTTCAAAAAAGGTTCCGTAGAGAGTGAACTAAATCGACTTATTACTTCAAGACTAATTAAATGTTGGTTTATCTTTGTTTCCTGCTCTTGATTTGAGTATTTACTTAGTTTTGAAATAGCCCTGTTTAGTGCCTCCCCTCCATAATATCCGGCTTCTTCTGCAAAAACAGCAGCGTGAAATAGTGAAGTTTGCTCCTCAAAATCAAAAAAAAGAGGAGCCTCAATAAAATTGTTCAATAAAGTGTATCCACCGTTATATCCTGGTTCTGAAATTATAGGTACGCCACTTGTTGAAAGTGTATCAATATAACGATACACAGTCCTTATATTCATCTCTAACTTTTCTGAAATTTGTTTTGCAGTAATTTTTTCACCTGAACGAAGCATCCATAGAATTGCTAACATATTGTCTATTTTAGCCATATAATCCCACCTTTATGTGGAGTTTATTTTCTATTGTATATTTTCAATTCTCAGTATAACCCATCAACTGTTCCTTTCCGATAGCTTTCACGAGCCTATCTTTATTATTGGTAGATTCCCAGAAGGTGAGCAGGTGACCGATTACACGATCATGGCTACCATCCTTCCGTTAGTTATTCCCTTTTAATATTCGTATTGCTCCATTAAGCGTCGTGTAGTTGCAGCCGGTTTTCATTGATTCGATCAAATAGGGCTAAATATAATACCAAATCATTTCGCATTGGGGAAGGAAATAGAGGATGAGAAATGGCAGAAGCACGGAATGAGAAATCAATGCAGACCCTATGAAGAAATGGAGTGTTATTAGACGGAAATTGTCCTAAATCAGCTTCTTAAGTTAAAATTAGCTAAATGCCGTCCTCATTTCATTAATATAAAGAAGCATCAGAAAGGAGAATGTTGAATGTCTTTATTCCCTTATACTTCCTATGACGCTGTAGGGCTCGCTCAGCTAGTCCGAGAGAAAGGGGTTTCGCCCGGTGAGCTCATACATGCTGCCATTGCACAAATCAACCAGCACAATCCTGAACTGAATGCCGTCGTGCATACTCGCTATGAAGCAGCTATTCAAGAAGCTGAACAAGTCAGTATCGGCGAACAGCCGTTTGCAGGCGTGCCTATTTTGCTAAAAGATATTTCTCAAGCCATCGGCGGTGAGCCGCTGACTTCTGGCTCCCGTCTGTTCCAGCATCATAAAGCAAAGTCGGATTCCCATTTTGTCGCCAAACTTCGAAGAGCGGGGTTTATTCCCATCGGGCATACCAATACCCCCGAGTTCGGACTGAAAAATATCACAGAGCCGCAATTGTATGGCCCAACACGCAATCCTTGGAATCCTCTCTATTCAGCCGGAGGTTCAAGCGGAGGTGCCGCAGCTGCAGTCGCTTCCGGTATGGTTCCACTTGCAGGCGCAAGCGACGGCGGCGGATCAATCCGGATTCCGGCTTCGTTCAGCGGCCTGTTTGGACTTAAGCCAACACGCGGCCGGACTCCGGTAGGTCCTGGTGTCGGCAGGCAGTGGCAAGGCGCCTCAATTGATTTTGCTTTATCCAGGACGGTTCGAGACAGCGCAGCCCTGCTTGATGTGCTCCAGGTAGTGCAGAATGAAGCTGCATTTCAGGTTCCATTATATCCGGGAAGCTATCTCGAAGATATGTATCGAGCTAACGATAGAACATATCGTTTTGCCTACACCATCGACTCTCCTGTAGGCACTGAGGTTAGTGAAGAAGCCAAACAAGCCGTGCTTCGGTTAGTGGAGTATCTGGAAGCGGAGGGCCACTTGGTCGAAGAGAAATTAAGTCCCGTCAACGGTGTGCATCTTATGGAAAATTACTACATGATGAACAGCGGCGAAATGGCTGCCATGGTGCTTACCATAGAGCGCTCGCTCGGAAGATCGATTACATCAGAGGATATTGAAATTGAAGGCTGGGTGCTGCTTGAAGCCGGACGCAAGCTATCAGCCGCTGAATATGCGCTCAGTCTTTCGGCATGGGATGTAGCTGCTGCCCAAATGAATACGATTTTTGATACGTACGATTTCTATATTACACCGGCGACGGCCTCCCCTGCCCCACTTGTCGGAGAACTAACGCCGAGCCCTGAACAGATCCAGCATTTGCTTGCTGTAAGCGAGCTTTCAAAAGAAAAACAGCAGGAACTGATTTACAAAATGTTTGAGCCAAGTTTGACCTATACCCCGTTCACTCAGTTGGCTAACCTGACGGGGGCACCGGCCATGAGCGTTCCGATTTTTCTCACCAAGTCAGGATTGCCATTAGGGGTACAAATCATGTCTTCCAAGGGACGGGAACATGATTTGTTCTCTCTTGCCCATCTTTTAGAAAACTCTTCATTATGGATAAGCTGACGCTTTTATTTGCAAATTTGTTCCTGGGCGACATCGTTTGCAACTGGTAACGTATGGTTTCCTCTCTGCGCTTTACAAAAAAACCGACTCTAAATTTAGAGTCGGTTTAGTATTATAAATAACTATGTTCTTCTTTGCTTTCGGGAATTCTCCAAAACATAACTGGAATAAGCAGGAGTGAAAGAATACTCCCAGCGAAAGAAAGTGCAGCAAAGCTGAAATAAGCCACCACCATACCTGATAACACTCCTCCCACCGCACCAGCGAGAGCGATTAATACGTCGACAGCTCCTTACACTTTTGCGCGATTTGATGGAGTTGTTGCATCGATAATTAGTGCCGTACCGCTAATCAATCCAAAATTCCAGCCCAACCCCAACAGTGAAAGAGCAACGATTAATACTCCCATTGAATGCCCAGGTGCAATCGCTGCGATTACTCCGGCAATCAGAAGCGTAGCTCCAGAAGCAATCGACATCGCAGTACGCCCAATCTTATCTACGAGGATACCGGTGATCAGGGATGGAAGATACATCGATCCGATATGAAAACCAATGACAATTCCAACTTCACTTAATCCATGTCCATGATGTTTCATATGAACAGGCGTCATGGTCATGATAGAAACCATAACAATTTGCGTTAATATCATGATTGCTGCTCCAATCATGATTCCACGCTTTCCTGCTCCTATATTAGCCGTTTCGATGGCTGTGGAAGCGTATTGCTCATTTTTTTCCAGAGCCGCAATAGCATTTGCTACCAGCAAAGGATCGGGCCGAAGAAAAGCAAGCAGAACGACTCCCGCTAGAATGTAAGCCACTGCTGCCAAAAGAAAAGGTCCTGCTAAACTTGGAACGCCTATCGAAAGTGCAAATTCCCCAGTGACATCAACTAAATTCGGGCCAGCAACCGCGCCAAATGTTGTGAACACCATAGCAATACTAGCTGCAGTGGCCCGCTGTTTTGAACTGGCCAAGTCTGTTCCGGCATAACGCGCTTGCAAATTCGTTGCCGTCCCTGCCCCATAAATCAGCAGCGAAAATAAAAGAAGTGCAATACTATTGGCTATAGCAGCCGCCACCACCCCAATGGCCCCTATACCGCCAGCTAGAAATCCCAAGCCCAATCCCCAACTCCTTCCAAAGCGTTGGGAAAGTCGGCCAACCAACAAAGCCGCACCTGCTGAACCTAACGTAAACAGTGCTGTTGGGACACCCGTAAAATTATCAGTTCCTAGCATATCCTGAGCCAAAAGCGCTCCTACTGTAATTCCAGCTGCGAGACCGGCGCCTCCAAAAATTTGTGAAAGAATAACTATGGCTAAGGTACGGCGGTATAATTTATTTTTCTCTTCAGGAGAATCAACATAGCTTTGCACGGAGATTGGCAGCTTCTTTAATTCTGTTCTCGAAGACATTGTAGATCCGACATCCTTCCATCCTCTTAGATTAAGTTAGTTACAAATGCATTCCAATCATGAACTCTCTTGCCCAAACGCGCAGCCTGAATTCCTTTTGATTTCAACAACTCTATTGCCTTGATAGACATCAAGCAGTACGGGCCTCTGCAATACGCTACAACTCTAGCACTTGCGGGCAACGATGCTAACTGCTCAGCCAGCTCTTCCATAGGCATCGATAAAGCGCCAGGTATATGAGCAGCGTCATACTCATCTTTTGGACGTACGTCAATAAGGGTTACCTCTCCGGCTTCCATACGTTTCAAGAGTTCTTTCATTGAGATTTCTTCTACATCTGACAGTTGCCCTAAGAATTCGTTTTTAATATGATCAATTTCAATTAATTGTTTATCAGCTAGTCCATAAAGAGAATCTAAGAAATGTAACACAGCAGGATCAGCCAGCTCATAAAAAACGAAGTTCCCTTGTTTTTTAGAATCTACCAATTTAGCATGATGTAGAGTTTGCAGATGCTGAGAAACATTAGCTATGGACATGGAAGTCATTTTCGATATACTCTCCACCGATTTTGGGCCTTGTACTAAAACATCCAGGATCTCTAATCGTTTCGGGCTTGAAAGGCACTTGCCAACCCGTGCATATTCTTTAAATAGTTCATCTTTAAAGTATCTTTCATTCATCAAAATCAACACCTCAATAATTCAATTGATTTATTGAATAGTTTAATTGCTGATGTTTCGTATGTCAATTGAAATACTTAAAAACAATTTTTTGGAATGACAAAAAATCCTTCATGGGTATGAAGGATTTCGGAATATTGTTGAATCTTGCAGGTAAAATTTTAAAATTAAAATCTGATAGTGATTTTTAAATTCGAGAATTTCATCCTCTGTTGCGTATCTGAAATGCAACCTTCGTCCCTGCGCCTAACGTGCTTTTAATTTGAAGCCCTGTTCCAAAATGTCGTTTTAAACGCTGATTCGTATTGATCAATCCGACTCCTGAATTTCGATCTGCTTTTCTTTGTAATATGCGCTGCATTTGGGTTTCGTCCATGCCGATCCCATCATCCTCAACGGTGATTTCTGCATGTTTCTCATAAAGAGAAATCCTAATATATATTTTCCCCCCGTGCGCACGCTTCATTATGCCATGTATTATCGCATTTTCGACTAAAGGCTGGATCGAAAGAAATGGTACTTTTAGTTCCTCGTAATCATCTACCTCCCAAATCACCTCGAGTCTTTCATCAAACCGAACCTTTTCAATATACAGATAAGAACGTACTAGACTCAATTCCTCTTCGATTGGAACAAGTCCATCCATATTTTGAAAGCTAAATTTATTTCTTAAAAAATGGCTGAACTCTTCAAGCAAGTCCCGCATCTTATCCAAATTGACATCACTTAAAGCGGCTATAGCGTTTAGGGCATTAAATAAAAAATGAGGCTGAATTTGTGCTTGCAGCCAGGCAGCTTCTAGCCGCAATTGTTCCTTGACGACTTGTTTAATCGTGGTCAGCGCCTCAATCCGCGATCTTATCTCTAGGGGTTCCACCGGCTTAGTCACATAATCGTTTGCACCTGCCAAAAAACCGCTTTGAATATCTTTCGGTTGACTTCTTGCAGTAAGCAGCAAAACAGGCAGTTCCGTGAGTGTAAAGCGCTCACGAATCTTTTGCGTAAGCTCATAGCCGGACATCCGCGGCATCATCACATCGGAAATGACCAGATCCCATTCTCTTGCATCAAGTATCGCCAACGCCTCCTTACCGCTCGTCACCATCGTTGTATCATATTCGTCTTGGGGTAATATCGCTTCAAGCACTTGAAGATTGACCGGATCATCATCCACAATGAGGATGAGCGGGCGATCCCGATTCATTTCTATTGAAATTGTTTGTTTCACAGCTGGCGGAACTTCAACTTTTTCCAAACTGACTGAAACTTCTTCCTGAGTCGCCAAAGATGGCGCTCCCGGATTTGCAAGCTTTAGCGAAAATGTAAATTTTGTGCCCTCGCCTACAACAGAAGACACCTCTATCGCACCGCCATGAAGCTCAACCAACTGCTTGCTTATACTTAAGCCCAACCCAAAGCCGCCTTCAATCAATGTCTCGCTCGTACCCGCTTGCTCATACGGACGGAATAGACGCTTTATCATATTCTCATCCATCCCGATCCCGGTATCAGTAATATCAATATAAGCTCTTCCATCCTTCGCAAAAGCTTGGATTGAAATGACTCCTTCATTTGTATATTTCACAGCATTATGAAGTAAATTGAAGATGATTTGAACAACCCGATTCTCATCCGCAAAGACAGGTGGGAAATCATCGGGAATTTGATTCGAGATTTTTATCGACTTCACTTCCAAGTTTAATTGCAGCATATCAAGTACTCCCGTCACGATCGGCTGTATCTGTATGACTTTTTTCTGCAGACGCGGGTTGCCCTCCCGCAAACTCATGACGTCAATCAAATCATTTAATATCAAGGTTAGACGCCGTCCTACAGACAAGACCGTTTCTAGCTCATGAATGCTCCTTTCCTGCATTAAATGCTGCTCTCTCTTTAAGACGGATTGTGACATGTTAAGCATGCTATGTAACGGATTTTTAAACTCATGGGAAGTGTTTGCCAAAAATTGATCCTTATGATCATTCATTCTTTGCAATGTTGCTGCAAGCTCCTTGGTATTCGCATGCATGTTAAAATAATCTTTAAACCATACAGAAGCCAAAAAGCCCATAGAAAGAATCAACTCAAACGGATAGTAGACTAGACTCAAACCGCTTTCCCGCCAGATTAACGACCAAACAAAATGATGAATCAACACAACCATTGAAACAAGCAATAGCAAATTGCCCTTTCTATCCTTGACCGCTTTTTTAAAGATTGCAATCATCGTAATCCCTGCAGCAATTCCGCTCAGCAGGAAATAAACCGGAAAGAGCATAATCACCTGAGGGGGATCTAAGAACAACGTGATCCCGGCCGTCCCGAAGCTTATTGCACGATATACAGGATACACTCGTCTCCAATAAGGAAGTTCACGGTGATGCGTACACCCTAACAAAGCATAGGTTCCTATAACAAGAGCAACATTAGATAACCGAAAATCCCAACTGCTGCCCATATAAAATAATTGGTGAAACAACTTCTCATCATTGCTTAATACACTAGTAAGTGTTACACATAGGGTCACCAAGGAAAAATAAAGCAGCCTCTTCTCCTTATTGCCCAATAAGAACAAGATGAGCGAGTAGATCGAATGCATAAGAAATATTATCGCAGCCAGAAGCTGCATGGAAACAGAGACTTTCATGTCCGTTAAAATCGTTTCTTCAGAACCGAATTTGATGGATCGGACGATGCCGCTGCTTCGGCTATCCACATAATTTGCCGCCTGAACAACAAGCTCGATGACACCGTTATCGTCTGCCGTAAAGGTTGTTGTATAAGGCAGGTTCTTTGCAGTATAATCCTCCTTCGTTTCCGCCACGCGCCCGGATTTAGCAATCAAACGCCCATTGACGAATAATTCTGATGAAGTACGCACGCTGGGCACGCGAATACTATAGTTCATATCCTCTTCAGGATTTACATAAAGACGCAAGCGATAGGAAGCAAATCCATATGGAGTTGGCTTATCAGCATCCAAAGCTTCATTCCAACCCCCTGGCACCTGGATCAGCTGTGGTTTCATCTCACTTAAATCTTGCTGCTGTCTGCCATCCATCAGCCATTGCGAGGGATAAAACTCCCATTCCCCATCCAGCAAAAGAACATCGCCGTCTTGGGCATTCCAATCACGCAAATCTAACTGCCCATTTTGAATAAACACCTTTTTTTGATCAGGGAAAAAATCCATCCAAAAAAGACGCAAGCTCGATAGAGTGACTAGTAATAACGCTAATAATAAAATAAGATGGCTCTTTCTCATTGGTTGCTTTGCCGAATTATTTGCCAAGAAACACTCCTCCCCTGAATATACTATAACAAACATGACGGATAAACGGACGATATGATCTACGAGGTCTTCCTCAAAAGACAAAACAATAGGACAGGCGAGCGGGAAGTAGTAAAACTTCGCCGTCGCCTGTCCTGATTCAGTCCGAGATTACACGGATTACTCCGGTGTTCCTTCGGTCACGCCATGGATATAGGTGAGCCAAGGAGTATCCAAAGCCCCTTGCCCCGGGTTATAAGTAAAGAAGTACTCCACGGTATCCCCTTGTTGCAGGTTATTCAGAGGATAAGTGTAATCGCCGTTTCCGTTTGAGGTCATGGCTACGTTCATTTGCGCACCATGATTGATCTTGTAATGCAGATCGGCAAAGGTTGCGCCATTAACGTAGAACAGCAAGTCATCGCCTGTTTTCTTTAGGCCCCGCACCTCATCGCCGATAATGATCGTGGTAGATGGCCCCGGCACATTTCCATTTCCAGGGCTGCCTCCGCCATTTTCTTTATAGACCCGCACATAATCGACCTGCATCGTGGCAGGAATATCGGATGGATTCGGGGTGATGCCGCCGTCAAACATTCCGCCGATCGCCAGATTCATAATAAGATAGAAAGGCTGGTCGAAAGGCGCGTTTGGATTGTTTGGTGCAGCTAGCGAATACCATTGCTCATTGGTCACTTTAAAGAAAAATTTGCCATCCACATACCATTTGATGTTGTCCTCTTCCCAAACGACGGAATATACATGAAAATCATTGTCGATGGTTTGGCCTTCAGGGAACTGATATTCGCCAGAAATATGCTGGTTCGCCGGCCATGTTCCGCCAAAGTGTACGGCACCGGTCGACATGCCAGGCAAACGCCCTCTCGCTTCCATTACATCGATTTCGCCGGATGCTGCCCATGTCCCGTAAGGGCTGTCTTGTGGAAGCATCCACAATGCCGGCCACACGCCATGGCCTGTCGGCAGCTTTGCGCGGAAGTCGACTCGGCCATATTTAAGGTTAAAATGATCCTTCGTGTTAACTTTACCAGATGAGTATTGCGCAAACCGGTTTGGATCCTGCGGGAAAGACTTGGAATCATGCAGAGCCCGGAGATTCAGTTGCCCGTCCTGTACGAATACGTTTTGCGGACTGTCGGTATAGTGCTGCAGCTCCGAATTGCCCCAGCCCCATGTACCAGGATCATCATTAAGATAATAGCCTTGTTCGTAGTTCCATTTGCTCATATCCAGACCGGTGCCATTAAATTCATCCTGCCAAATGAGATCCATGCCCGCGATCACTGGGTCGTTTGGCGTTCCAATAGCAATATCCTCATGATCGCTTACATCCGGTCGAGGGGCATTCGGATTGCCGATCAATGTGTAGTTAACATAATTGTTTCCGATGCTGCCGCCCTTTTGCCCGTTTAATGGATAGCCGATACGAATCTGCATATCTTCCTGGATCGGTTGGAACCACAAGCCATAAATGTAATCAGCCCAGTACCCCCATTGATTCTTATCGGACATATTGTTGTAGCCGTTCGCGGAGTATGAAAACCCGCTCTGACCCGAATCCCCCAAATTAACCCATTGCCCATTGATGTTAATCTCGTATACGAAATTGTCAAGCTCCGTGCCGATCGCCGCGCCTCCGTCAATTTTAGGCAGCGGGATGCCGATCGTACCGCTTTCATCCGCCGTAAAGGTCGTTCCTTCATAAGGAGTAATGACATATGAATTTCTTTCGGCTTCATTAAAGATGATCGTATATACGACATGAACCAAAGAACTCTTCGATTCCAATTTGACGTTGATCGACTCCGTTACGTTAAACCAGTAGCCGCCCCCGCCTTCAGTAAATTGACCGAAGTTTCGATCATAAATCCAGCCGCTCGCCGCATTATTGTCGATATCGATCCATGCGCTGCTGTTTACAGGCTTCACATACACCTTCAGATCTTCAGCGACAGCATCATAAATGACGGCAGGGTCGTTGTTGAAGGTTGGATAAGTGAAGCCCGCTCCACCCGTAAAGCTAGCGGCAATCTCCGGCCCTTGAGTAGGTGTCATGGCCGTAATCGTAGTTTTGTTGATGTTCTGAAACTCAAGCGTGTATTCCAAAGCAACCCCATTCGTCTTGGAGTACAGTTGAATCTCGGTCGTTGCTGAGAGAGTGAACCAATAACCGGTAAAGCCTCCGTCGCTCCAGTGTCCCCAGTTCTGGTTATAGATAAAGCTGCTGACACTGTCAATATCGACCCAGTTGCCGCTCACTTTCACATTAACGCCTACGTCATGAGCAACATCACTCCAAGTTGCGGAGCCTCCGTTGAATATGGGCATGACAAAACCGTAGCTGGCTTGTCCTACGCCTGACTTGGAAATGACAGGCCCGTCTGCTGCTGAGAAATAATCCATAGAGATAACTGCGGTTTCTGCAGCCTGGACCTTTGAGGTGGACCATAGGCCAGCACTAGCCAGCAATACAATCACTAAGAGCAAACTCAATCCCTTCTGCAAATACCGCCTTTCCGTTGTGTGATTTCCCTTCATAAAATACACTCCCTTATCAAAAGTAGATGTACCCAGCCTTAACGCCTTTAAGAAAGCGCTTGCAGCGAGAGTGTCTTTATTCTATCGAATTCCCATTCCGATGAATAGGTACCGTTTTTAGGATTGTGTCCCAATATTTCGGCATCCTCGCTTGCAATGAATAAATTTCCTTCTTTAACAAACACTACAGTTATGAGGAGGCTGATATATTATGTGTCAACGTCTTTCCATGGCGGCCGAGCTGCCGGATGTTCAAGAGCATTTTCAGATTGAACGGGTGATGTACTACTATAAAAACCGCTATAATATCAGCCCGACGCAGAATATGCCGGTCGTCCTGCAACAAAACGGGGAGCGAATTCTGGATGAGTTTCGTTGGGGGTTCATTCCTTACTGGGGAAAAGATGCGATCAATGCAGATCTTAGAAATGTGCATCAGAATCCGACCTATCGCAAAATGGTGGACAGGCAGCGCTGCGTCATTCCGTGCAATGGATTGTATTATTGGAAACAGCAAGGAAAAAGATCATATGCGGTGCGGGTGGTCATGAAAAATCGGAGTATGTTTGGAGTCGCCGGGCTATACGAAATATGGCGCGACTCACGTGGAGAACCGCTCCGCACCTGCACCTTGGTCATGACGGATGCCAACCCGCTGATTGGTGAATTCGAGAGCCGGATGCCGGCGATTCTTTCTCCGGATAATATGGCCCGATGGCTCGATGAGCGGACAAATAACCTCGATGCGCTCGATCCGATTCTACGGCCCCATTCGGCAGAAGAAATGCATGTGTATGCCGTGACGCCGTTGATCGACAACAACAGACATGACACGGATGAATGCATCCGGGAAATGGATTTGAACCGGGCGTGGGTTAAGCGCTGAATCCCCAGCGCCCGGATAAAGTGAAGTTCTTTAAAATAATTTTGATCCCTGCAGATCCATCAGTTTGCTTGCTCGATATTAGGTTAACTTTCTCCGCACTAACTAACATGAAGGCAAGCAAAGCTATCACCACCAGCGGAAATGAAGTTATGCTCGTTTGTGTGGCAAGGAGTCCAAATGCGGGAGGAAGCAATGTGGTTCCTGTATAGGCGACAGCCATCTGATAACCCATAAGTCTTGCTGAATTCTCTCTCCCAAACCGAGACGGCGTTTCATGCACCCGCAACACTTAGCACCTGACCGTAGCGGATCAGCAAACGATTAGAGACTTTCAGCGTAATGAAGCCGGTAACCAGCCTTCCGACCGTTATCCCGCCATAGTATAGTGAGATCCACCATACAGCCGTCTCTGCAGTAATATTTCTTGCCCCGACCAGATAACTGGCTCCCCACAATCCTACGGTAGCCTCCACGCCGTAATAGAATAAAAAGGCAATAAGGGTTTGACGCCTCTAATACGAAAGACATTAACTTTGGCCATCATCTTCGATTGCTGTTTGTCGTTTTGTATATGCTCATCGTTTTGCGGCTGCTCAAGTTTTCGAGCTGCAGCGACGCGTTTCCATAAAGGGAGCGCAGCAAGAAAAATATAAACGAGTGCAAATTGAATTATGGCAACCGCAGCATAACCTCATGGTTACTTAATCTCTGCTCCAGCATTACTGCCAGATCTTCGATTGTATCCCAAACGATGGGACGGAGCTCTTTTGATTTTACAGGAAGTCTATTGGACTCGCTGCCCTTTATGATCCATATCACCGGGATGTTCAAACCAAGCGCATATCCTGCCGCAAAATACACCTCAGGGGATTGACCTGTTAAATCCGCGATAACCAATTTACTCTCCCCTATAAGTTCTAAGGAATATGGTTCAGAGTTCTCTGTTTCCTTAGGTGTAAGCAGGCGCGGCAGATAACCGTACTGCTCCATTTTAGGCATCAGTATTTGCAGCCAGTTCATCCTCATGTCCTCCTCATCCGAAATAAGGACGGAGCACGGCAATATTTTTTTTCCGCCAGCGCTTGCTTCTGCTTCCCTCCATCCTTTCTCCGTCAACTGAAAGGCCGTTCCTTCCCGGTTGAGCAGTGCCTCGCTTCTCAGTTTGTCCATGATATATACCAGCTCTTGCAGATTCGGAGAATACGTCAGATTGTAGCTGCTGGAGAGTGGATGAATGACCACCGATTCCCCCGGGCTCTTGGAATGTCTGTACAAATATTGCAGTAGACGGTTTCCTTTATCCTCAATGGACACAGGAATTCTCGGGGAGTTTACTATGGTTTCCAACTCCTTGGCGGTCAGAGTAACACTTTCATTACAATCTGTTAGCTCCCGGATATAAGCCGATACTAAGTGAAGCATGTCGCGTTTCTTTTGGTGTGGCAATGAATGAATAGGTTCATAGCTGTCTCTTAGCAAGCTGTAGAAGCCGGCGGGAGAACAGGCGCAGCCGATATATCTATCGTAATCGCCTTCCGGTGTAATGGGGACAATCTCATCGCAAAACAAACAGTGTCTTTTCATCATGACTACGCATCACCTCTTATCAATTGCTACCCTATACCTTATCAAGATTTTCTAAGAAAATGGACTGGAAGATCTTTCCCCAAATGAGTAAAAGACAGCCGGATATCCGACTGTCGTTTATCTGATTATATGATTTCTTTCCGTTTGTATAGATAAGTATATAGTATGATTCCGGCAACCGAACTTAACGCTGCGCATAAGCCTATAACGCCATAGCCGGCCTGAAGCCCCCGGAACAGACCAATTGGCGAATCCGCTCCGAAAATGCCCTTAGTGATTTCGATAACTCCCCCGATCAAGTAGTTGCCGATGACGCTGCCTACTCCCATCAATGTAACGGTAAACGTAATTGCAGTATCGCTGCCTTTCGGGTATCTTCTGGCAATAAAAGCCATGACCGTTGGGTAGATCATTGCAATGCCTACACCGGCGGCAGCGAATAGAAATGCTAAGTTTTCTCCGCCAAAGATTGCTGCAAAAGTACAAGCCGCCGATATCCCCGAGAATACAATCAATGATAAAGTAAAGCCAATTTTGTCGGTTAACGGCCCAAGCAAAAGCCGGGCAAGCGCAAAGCACAAGAAAAATGCTGACAACATGCTTGAAGCTGAAACCGTGCTCCAGCCGTAAGCTTTTTCGAGAAAATTAACGAGCCATCCTCCAACGGCCAATTCGGATACGACGCCAAAGGTTAGTACAAGCACCATCAGCCATATAACGGGATCTTTAAGCAATGTTTTTAGAGGTAAACGATCTTCTTGCTCGATGTCGTCCCCAGGGAAAGTACTGAACAATGCAAAAACAATCGGTATCACGGACAAGAGCAGCATGACTAGATACATGCCACGCCAGTCCAGCGTATAACCATTGATCGTAACCTCCATTAGCCCTGTCGCAATGAGCGGTGCAACCGTCGAGCTAAGGCCATAGAAACCGTGGCTTAAATTCATCATCGTTCCCGTGTTTTTCACAAAGATGCGGGCACCCAGAATAGCCAGCCCAATCTCGAGCATCCCGTTCCCAATATACATTAAGAAATAGGACGCCGAAAACAAGGAATAGTGCTGTGAGAAGAATATGAGGATACCCGAGATGGCCATCGCCGCAAAAGCTATAATCGTTACTCGTTTTATTCCCCATATCTTAGTGAGATAAGCCGTAAAAGAGCAAGCAATTAAATAGCCCAGCGCATTAAGGGACAATAAAGTGCCCAACTGTGATTCACTTAGCATAAAATCCAATTGAATGCGTGGAATTGCAGGTCCCTTTATATTTTCCGAAATACCGAAAATGATGAAGCCTATAAATATTGTAGCAAGCTGCATTGCGAATATTTTATTGAAATTTCCTGATCGTTTTCCCACTCTAAGCTGCTCCTTATCCATTATCTTTTTTCAATGATTCGCAGGCGATAGGCTAGGCTCTCCAGTGTCTCTGTCACCATACCTTTCATATATTCCTGGTGTGTGTCGTTTTTGACAAAAAGCTTTGGCATATGCTCCTCCGGAATGTGTTTCACGCACCCCTCATAGATTTCTTCCAGCTGCGCTTCACGGGGCAAATCCCCTGTTATCGCAATGGATACCGGGTTAATCAATGCAATGATCGAGGTTAGCGTTTGGATTGCCAGCCGGACAAAGCCTTCATCGGTGTGTAATTGCAGCAGCTGCTCCTCACGGGAGATTCCAAAAGGCAAAAAAGAAACCTCGCCACCGAACTTTGTGTTACCGGATAGAATTTGCCCGTTTACGATAAAGCCGGCACCGGGAAAATGTTTTTTTGGAAACGTGACTACGGCAAAGGTTTTTTCCTCTTCAAAGTTCTGCAGATGGTAAAACCCATAAACCGTCATATTCATATCGTTTTCAATTATGACTGGAATCGTATATTTTTCTTCGAGATACGGCCCCAGTGATTGGCCTGCAAGGTCAGGGACATCACAAACACCGATTACCCCGCAATGGGCGACCCCGGGTACTCCAATACCGATAGCCTGTGCATTGCTATGCTTGCTGAGCAATTCGCCGACCAAGCTATCGACCTCATCAACACCGATATGCATCAATTCCAACGAAGCTTCTTCGACGGTCTCGCCGATAAGATTAACGATACTGTAGCTGACCCAGTGGATGCCATCTTCCGTCTTGATCAGCAAACAAACGACGCAGCCAAAGTCAGCATTATACTCATACTGCATGGCCGGCCGCCCGCCGCTTGGTTCATCCGGCTTTACCTCGATCACTTCGCCGATTGCCACAAGATCGTTTAATATGGTTCCGCATGTAGCCACGCTTAAGCCGATTAAGCTTGCAATGGACGCTTTGGTGACCGTCCCCTGCGCTTTCAACGCATTTTTGACTAACTCAACATTCATTTTTTTAACTTGACTCGTATTATACGAGACAGGCTTCACTGTTCATAACCCCATTTCATAATACTTTTTAAAAGTCTTTTAATAATCGGATTATACCTTTGCCCTATTGTTCAGTCAATTGCAAAATAAGGAGCATACCAGCGATGATTAAGACCTAAGCATATTTTTGTTGTTTTTTTGGAATATTACAAAAGATTAGTTTAGGAAAGGCGAGGATTCCAATGAGTGCATACAGCTTAAGACTTCTCGAAGAACTGCTCTCCGATAATCCAGATATCGTATTTAAATCATTCCTCATACATGGCAGGACATGCACGTTGATCTACATTCCTACCATTATCGATAACAGTACTCTCCAAAAAAACATTGCGCATTTATTACATATCGAAAGTCAGTCCGACAGTCAATGGGATGATTTTCGTACTAGGCTAGAGCACGGGCAAGCATTTCCTATTGCTTATCAAGCCGTCTCAAATATTAAGCAGGCATCTGAATTGATTGTGCAAGGAAAAGCTGTACTCTATGTACAAGAACTCGCAACTTTTTATTATTTTGACATCGTACAATATCAGAAAAGATCGATCACCGAATCGCAAAATGAATTAGTTGTCACCGGTCCGCAAGAGGCTTTCATTGAAGATATCCAGAGCAACCTTTCATTGCTTCGCCATAAGCTTAGGCACCCTAAATTGAAATTAAAAGAATATACGATTGGAGACTATTCTAACACTTTAGTCTATGTCGTTTATATTGATGGACTCCCCAAGAAGGAGATTTTGAACAAAATTGATAAAAAGCTGACAAGCATATCTATAGACGGAGTCTTTGGAATCAGTTATTTAGTTGAGCAATTCAAGGATCAGCCTTCTCTTTTTCCAATTTTTCAGTACACGGAACGTCCAGATGCGGTTGCTGCTTCCATTCTGGAAGGCCGGATAGGCATATTAATGGACGGAGTCCCTGACGCCGCAATCGCTCCTGTAACCTTCTTTTCATTGTTACAATCCTCCGAGGATTATTACCAGAATTTCTATGCCGCCAGTTGGATTAGGATCGTTCGATTTACGTTTTCTATTTTATCTCTGCTTCTGCCCGCGCTGTATGTTGCAATTACGACTTTCCATCCCCAAGTTCTTCCCGCCAATCTGTTAATTACGATCTCCGCAGCTCGCGAGAACATCCCTTTCTCGGCATTATCCGAAGCTTTAATCATGGAGCTCACCTTTGAAGCACTCCGGGAGGCAGGCACACGAATCCCCAAACCTGTTGGACAAACGGTTTCTATCATCGGCGGGATTGTCATTGGACAAGCCGCTGTTCAAGCTGGGATCGTATCCGCTCCTATGGTCATTGTTGTCTCCATTACAGGAGTTGCATCATATATCATCCCTCATTTAGAACTAGGGCTGATTTTAAGGCTGCTTCGTTTCCCTTTTCTTATTTTAGGCGGATCGATGGGACTGATCGGCATATTCGCTGGATCATTTGTCATCTACGCGCATTTAGTAAGCTTGAAACCTTTTGATGCGCCATACATGCAACCGATCGCTCCTTTGGTCTTATCCGATTGGAAGGATACATTCCTGCGTGTCTCCTCGCCTCAAATGAAGAAGCGCAGCAACGCCTTTTCAAGAATCAGGAACCGAAGGAGAGACAATTAACATATGAGAGGATCGCTTTTGAACATCGTTTTCTCACTGTTAGTTCTATCCATGATGACCGGATGCTGGTCCAAAGTGGAGCTGGATGAACGTGTTTTTGTTAACGGATTATATGTGGACGTAGGTAAAACCCCTGGAACCGTGGCCGTGACTATCAGCACCCCTCTCTCGAATCGGCTTCAATCCGGTCAGGAAAGCGGGGGCGGAAGCAGCAGCGAAAAGCCCTATTCCCTGCTCACCCAGCAATCAACAAGCATCGGCAAGGCCCTTGAGACGATTCATAAGGATCTCTCCCGCCAGCTCAGTCTGTCAGAGATAAAAATTATTATGATCAGCCAAGAATACGGTAAACAAGGAATCTCCGATCTCCTGGAATGGATCAAAAGAGAGCCTGATGTCCCAATAGGAGCCTATATATTAGTGACATCCGGAGATTTACAAGAGACGGCACATCTAACGCCGGTATTTGAACAGTTGCCTACTACTGTCCTTCTAAGCTTCGCTTCTCAAAGTTACATGCTGAACACAACCATTCGAGACTGTATCGTTTCGGAAACGGCAGGGTTAGGGTTTGCTGTTACCCAATTGAAAAACGGTACGATCATTTCGGCTGCGGACACTGACAAAAAAGAAGTCTGGGCAGGGATACAGGGCGCTGCTTTGTTTCAGGGGGACAAGCTAAAAGGAGCACTGCCCTATGAAGAAGCCAAAATTATAGCTTGGGCTAAAGGAAATCTTAGGTTTCCTATTTACTCTGTTCAATGGGACGGGACTCGAGGCAATGCCGATGTGAAATTCACTTACACGAACGGACGAACCTCCGTCAAGATGACCAATGAGGAGCCGATCTTCACGGTTCACCTAAAGGGAAGAGCCAGCATCATAGCTAAGAATGATCCCTTAAACCGTCCAATCAAGGACATCAGCGGAATCATTATGGATCGGTTAAATCAAAAAATCTCAGCTGACTTTAACAATAGTATAAAGGCAACTCAAAAGGCTGGTGCTGACGTTCTTCAGCTTGGATTTCTATTGGAGTGGAACTACCCTCTTTTTTGGAACAAGGTAAAGGATAAATGGCCGGACTACTACAGCCATCATGCCAAAATTAATGTGGTCACGAACTTTACCTTCGATGATTTTGGCAAAGAATATTGATCTAAAGGAGAGAAAAAATGACTTCAAACAACTGGCGGTTGGCTAGATTTGCATTTGTCTACTTCAACTCACAAGCCTCCATTTTTCTAATTCCTTCTCTGCTAGCATCCTCTAATTATCAAGGGATTGCTGGTATCGTGTTCGGATCTCTCCTGAGCCTGATCGTTTTAAGTGCAGTCGTATATGTTGGGAAATTGCAGCCTTCCGCTTCTTGGGTAGAATTCGGCAAACAAATCATGGGCAAAGGACTCCATAGCCTCATGATTTTTTTACTGCTGGTGTGGTGCGTGTATTATGCTTCCTACGATATTCAAAACTTTGTTTTGTTTTTCGGTACGAATTATTTAAAGGGCACACCGCCCTGGTTTATTCAGATAATTATTGCTCTAGTGGTCATCTATGTCGTCAGTCGAGGAGTAAAGACTATTGTGTATATGTCTGATGGGCTTTTTCTAATCATCTTTTGCTCGACCTTGTTTATGTTTTTCTTTTTTGCGCAAAAAGCCAACTTTCAGATGCTGCCTGCTTTAGTGCACTACTTTGATTTCTCTACCTTTTTCAAAAACACTTTGGCGACATTCTCTGTAGTTACGGAGTGGGTTGTTTTCCTCTTTCTTTTCCCCGAATTTCAATGTGGAAAGGGAACCTTCCAGAAGCTGGCGGTTGCATCAGTAGGGAATTGCCTCATCGTTATGGTGGGCTGGATCTTCACTTTGCTAAACTTTAGTCCTCATTATGCTAAACAGATTCAATATCCTTTCCTCGAAATCATTCGAAGTATGATCAACGAGGGACTGTTGGAAAATTCAGCCCCTTTTATTATCGGGGTTTGGACAGCCTCTATGTTCATTCATTGCGCTTTCCTGATTTATGTGGCAACAAAATGCCTGACCTATTTAACGAAGGGTAAGAGCGAAGCTGTGATAATCCCGACTTTAGTTGTAATAGCAGTTGCGATCGCGCTTTATTACGCCTATCATTTATCAGCTTATCAGAAGCATTACTTTTCTTTTGCTGTGGTGCTGATCTGGATGTTGATTGAGTGTATACCTTTGTATTATGCGATTGTAGCCATGATTAGGTTCCGGAAAAGGCCCCTTCATAGAAAGGAAACGAGTCAATAGGAGGACTGCCCCATAAAGCTCTACCTTGCGGAACTGAACATCGCTATTCAATGAAATATCGCATTGCTGTTTATATTTTGTGTTCAAAGACGTTCTCGTTTATTTATGTATAATGACATCCCTTGTTTTTCAAAAATACAAAAGTCTCTCAAAACGCCATAAACCACCCTAATATCCACGATAAACAATCAATGTATCCCTGCATTGATGATGGCAATTTCTACGTTAATGAAAGCTTTAAACCGCTTTAAAACACGTATTTCAAACCCATCTCCCATATGTTATCATCACTTTAGCCTTGTAGCACGAAAGAATGTAGATTTAACCATCCTTTTATAACCTGGATTCAATTAAAATGACAAGGAAGATCGTGATGAATAACAACATGAATTACCGATTTGCTAATGAGGGAATTCCAAAACTAATTCTCTCGCTTGCTGCGCCAGCCGTCGCCGCGCAGGTCATCAATGCACTATACAATATAGTTGATCGAATGTTTATTGGAAGGATGCCGGAGACAGGAACTCTCGCCTTGTCTGGCATCGGCGTTGGATTCCCGCTGATTATGGTGATTTCAGCCTTTGCTGCGCTTATTGGATTTGGCGGAGCGCCTCTCGCCTCTATTCACATGGGAGAAGGGAATCCAAAAAAAGCGGAAGAAATGATGGGCAATTGTTTTGTTATGCTTCTGATCGTTTCAGTTGTGCTGACCCTATCTATTCTCATATTCAAAACACCGTTATTGACTCTATTCGGAGCTAGTCCGGAAACTTTGCCGTTTGCTGACGATTATATGGGAATATATTTAATAGGAACGGTCATGGTGCTTCTAACGGTTGGCTTAAATCAATTTATTGCCGCCCAGGGATTTGCAAAAACGGCAATGATGACGATATGTGTAGGGGCAGCCGTAAATACGATCCTTGATCCTATTTTAATTTTCGGGATGGATATGGGCGTCAAGGGCGCGGCACTTGCTACAGTGATATCACAGACCATCTCAGCGGTATGGGTCTTATGGTTTCTCACTTCGAAACGAGCCCATCTGCGTCTGCGAATCAACTACATGCGCATCAACCCCAAAATTGCTGTAAGTGTACTTACTTTGGGACTTTCCCCGTTTATAATGCAATCGACGGAGAGTCTTATTCAAATTGTATTCAACACTTCCCTTGCGAGATATGGCGGAGACCTGTACGTTGCCGCTATGGGAATCATGAGCAGTCTCATGCAAATCTTCACCCTGCTCTTGCAAAGTTTTGCACAAGGGGCACAGCCGATTATCGGATATAATTTCGGTTCCGGCAATTATAAGCGGGTTAAATCTACTATATTGTTTTGCAGCATTTTTTGCGCTGCTTTTGGGTTAGCTATGTGGAGTATCGCTATCTTTCTACCTCAGCTTCCCGCTATGGTCTTTACGAATAATCCCGAGTTGATCACACTAACAGCTAAGCTTATGAAAATATTTTTTCTCGGCACATGCATTTACGGCCTTCAATTAGCATTTCAGCAAATTTTTCTTGCCTTGGGACAAGCCAAGGTTTCTATTTTTATCGCCATCTTGCGTAAAATAATTTTACTTATTCCGTTGGTATACGTACTTCCAGCTTACATTTACCCCAAAACGGATGCCGTTATTATGGCTGAACCGATTGCAGATGTCTTAGCGGCTTTAACTTGCTGCGGTTTATTTGGATTAACTATCAAACGGCTTCTAGGAGAAAATAATTGTAGCACCTGAACGGCTAATGCCAGAGGCAAGTGCGGCAGCCTGCATTGTTCCTTTTTGAAACGAGTCGTCCGCTATCCGGAACTCCATCGCTCTCCAGTACTGTGATGGATTGTCAGAGCAAGTCTTATTATACTTGCTTATCCGCGGATGATTAGATAATATGCAAATATTATGGGTCACATTAGAACGGGATTGTTTATTAACGAGGGAGGATGCATATGGGTTATTTAACATCGAATCAGGCCGATCAAATCTTGCAAGATCATCGCCATTATTTCCGCACTGGTCAGACGCGAAGTGTTCAATTCCGTCTGGAACAGTTGAAGAAATTGTCAGATGCGATCCGACGCCATGAGCAAAATTTGCTGTCTGCCTTATATAAAGATCTGCGCAAAAATGAGTTTGAAGCTTATACAACGGAAATTGGATATGTGCAGAGCAGTATCCGTCATACTATGAAACACTTGCGGCAATGGGCAAAGCCGAAAAAAGTAAGAACCCCCTTCTATCATGTCGGTTCCAAAAGCTATATGTATAAGGAACCCTACGGAACCGTCTTGATTATCGGTCCGTTCAATTATCCGTTCCAATTGTTGATTGAGCCGCTCATAGGGGCGATTGCAGCAGGAAATTGCGCCGTCTTAAAGCCCTCCGAGAATACCCCTACCGTGGCAGCCGCCGTGAAGCTGCTCATTCAGGAAGCGTTCAATGAGGAATATATTCGCGTGATTGAAGGTGAACGAGAAACGACCTCGTCTTTAATACACGCTCCATTCGACTATATCTTTTTTACCGGAAGCGTGCCTGTGGGTAGAATCGTCATGGAGGCAGCTGCCCAAAACCTTATCCCCGTCACGCTTGAGCTTGGAGGCAAAAGCCCAGTCATTGTAGACCGAACCGCGGATATCGATGCAGCTGCCAAACGAATTATATGGGGAAAGATGATTAACACGGGCCAAACCTGCATAGCTCCCGATTATGTACTCGCTCACTCGGAGATTAAAGATGAATTAATCGCAAAGATGAAAACAGCTATCACATCCTTTTACGGATCGGATGCAAGACAGAGCAGCGATTACGGCCGCATCGTGAATGAGCGGCAATTCGATCGGTTGGCTGCGATTCTAGATAAAGATCGAGCTAATGTGCTTATCGGCGGCAATGCATGCAGGGAAGATCGATATATCGAGCCCACTCTTCTTAATACGTCTTCCTGGTCGGATGCGGCGATGCAAGATGAAATCTTTGGCCCGATCTTACCTATTATGGGGTTCCAACAACTAGAGGATGCGATTCAGATGATTATTTCCCGCCCCAAACCGCTAGGCCTATATTTATTTACAAATGATAGACGTGTCGAAAATGAAGTTCTTACCCGCCTCTCCTTCGGAGGCGGCTGCATCAATGACACCATTACACATGTGGCCAATCCTCATCTGCCGTTTGGAGGAGTTGGGGAGGCAGGCATTGGCGCTTACCATGGAAAGTACAGCTTTGACCTGTTCTCCCACACCAAAAGCATTATGAAAAAGAGTACAAAGTTCGACATGAACATCTTGTTTCCGCCTTACGGCGACAACGTGAAATGGATCCGAAAATTATTGCGTTAAATTTCTTTCTCCATGACGTAATCATCCATAACAAAACCATTTCCGATGTCTGCTGCTTGGGTTCGGACGGTCTTAAACCCTTTTTTCTCATACACCGCGATTGTGGAAGTGTTATGCCGGTTTACCGTTAGCCAGATGGCAGCTAAATTACGGTTGCGGCAAATATCGACCAGAAGTTCCATCGCCTGACTGGCATAGCCCTTACCACGGTGTTCTTGTTGAATATAAAATTTGCTTAGAAACAGCTTGCCTTCTTCTGGTTTCACACCCAAATAACCAACAGGATTATCCTGGATGGTCATAAAATAATATTCATAATCCTGATTCGTCATTTGATCCGTCAACGCCGGAACTGATTGAAACTTCTCGATCATATAATCGATTTGTTCATTGGAAATGATAGTGATAAAATATTCGTGCCAAATCTCTGAAGCCAAATGTGCCAATGAGGCAATCTCTTTCTCGGTATCGATTTTCATTAGAGACAGCTGCATATAAAATTTCCTCCCAACTTCATTTTATACTAACGATCCGAGAGGTTACTAAGCTTACGCCAAAACAGTATCGTGAAGCTTACGGTGTCAAATAAAAAAATGTCATTTCCATTATTTAATGATCTGGACCTCAGGTTCTGGAATGAACCCGTATTTCTTGGATATCGCTTCAGACACGATCGCTTGCAGTTGAAGAATATTTTCCGCCGTGGCATTATTTACATTGATCAACATATTGCCATGGTGAGAAGAAATCATAGCACCCCCGCACGCTGTCCCTTTCAATTGCAGTTGATCGACTAACGCGCCAATGGACTTCCCGATATCATAATTATTTTTAAAATAGGAACCGCATGAATGATTGACAAAATGCTTGTTTTGGGATCGATACTCTTCGATCTCTTGGATGAATACTGGCGTTTCAGGCTGCGTAAGTCTCTTCATTTCCCCCGAGAAAAACGCATGAAATTGCATTAAATTTGATTTATTGTCTTCCATGAGCATATATTTTTCCAAAACCGATTCGATCTCTAGCTTGCTCAGCAAGGGATGGCCTTCTACAGATATATCCGCACCGACAATAATCCAGGGGTTATTCTGAAATATAGATTGTTTATAACCATACTTGCATTCTTCAACGGGTATACACTTGATCTCTAAGCTCGGTTCAGCCATATCCAAATAATATACCCTGGAGATAACATCGCCTATTTGCCCCTGGTAATACTTGGCATTCATGTAAATGCCGGCGCCAAAACTACCCGGCAACAAATGCGTGAATTGAAAGTCTGTACTGTGAATTAACTCTCCTGCAAGAGCTAACATCGACATCGGAATCCCAGCCGACACAAACCACTCGTGGTCTTTAACCTCGAATTGCAATAGTTCTTTTAATGAGATATACATCGTATTTACGTTTGGACGGTCAGAAAATAAAATATTACTTCCAATTCCAAAAATCGTATACTCTAAACGCTGTTGATTACAATATCGCAGTAGTGCAACTAACTCTGCAACAGTACGTGGGCTGGCAAAATACTCCGCATTTCCTCCTATAGCATATGAGCAGTGGTTGGCTAATTTCTCTTGCTTCCTGATGAATTGTTCGAGTTGACGTGCCTCTTTATGTGAAATCAATCGTGGTCACCTTTCTATCCCTTATATTCATTCAGTAATTATTTTATCATATGAAGCTGACACCTAAAAAATCAATACCGAAATCGCCTTCACCTGCTCTTAAGGCAAACCACTTCTTCCAAATCACAGGGTCGTTTCTCTGTCCAATTCTAATCAGAAGTCGCAACTTGTTCAGCCAGCTTATGACTGTCGATCACTCGACTTGCATTGATCATGCAATGATCTGGACGATCCAAACAATGCAGGAAATCATCAACTGCACCTGTAAATCCACGGCGATACAGGACACTGTCCCAGCTGCCGAACGTCTCCTTCTGTGAAAGTGCCCCATGCTCCATATACGTAGCTTCATCCAAATTGAGGACAGTTGCCGACCTTCCGCCCCCATGCAGCTCGATTTTCTCCAGGTCGGTTCCTGCTTGCCGCACCATATCGTACGTACTGTACACGGTATCACTGAGCCGTACCGCCCCGGTTCCATGCAGCAGCCTGTCTGCGTTGTCCTTGCGGATATAATGATGAAGTAGTTCAAAATCGTGATCCGCCATCCATATTAACAGGTCAAGCATGTGAATCAAATCATCGTAGACGGTCTCCTTCGCAGGGCGCTGATGGAGCCCTGTCCGATGCTTGACCACTGTCACTGATTCGCAGCCCCGGCCTCCCCCCATCCACTCCCGGGCTTTCCGATACAGCGGAGCGTATCTACGATTAAATCCAACGGCCAGCAACAGTCCTTGAGCTTCGGCAAAGGCAGTCATCTCATTGGACTCCCGCAAGTTATAGGACAATGGTTTGTCCACATAGACAGACAACCCTCGTTCAAGGCACTGCATAACGATATCAAAATGAGCCTCAGTTGCTGTGTGAATAAAAACCGCATCAAGCTCCCATGACAGCAATTCTTTCATATCCGTTGTCCCTCGTTCAATTCGGTACAGATTTTGCATTTCCGCCACCGATCCTGCAGATCGGTTCATCAACCCAGCAATTTCCACATCGGGATGGGATGACAACAGAGGCATGTATACTTTTCGCGCGATACCGCCGAGCCCTATGATGGCAGCACGGGTTCGTCTGCTCACATTGTCCATCGATGAATTTCACCTCTCACACAGCTTTGGTTTTTACTTATAAATAACCAGATCAATCTCTTGAAAGCGGCTCACTTTTGTATTCCAACGCTCCTCAACATATTTGACATGTACCGGATGGTTATTGTAAGTGTCGTAAGCGCTCTGATCAGCAAATACCATGGAGAATCCATAATCAAATTCATTCTTCTCACTTACCTGGCGAAACACCTCGAATTGTTCAACACCAGGTATTGCAGACAGTTCCTCCCTACTTATTTGTAAAAAAGCTTCTGTCTCCGGGTTATCTTTGCCAGAATGCAATGAGAATGTCACCATGTGTTTAATGGAACTCATTCAATTTCCTCCTTTATCCCCCTCGATTCTGAGGTTTCGCTTAGTCAATTAAATAATAAACTACTAGAAACCTGATGTATACTGCTTAGGGACAGTCATTTCCTTCTTTAGACTTGCCGCTGCTTCAAGTGTCCAGTAAGGATTCCTCAGCATCCCTCTTCCGATTGCTACAAGATCTGCATCTTCATTGCCGATGACTGCATTGGCCAGAATAGGATCTTCGAGCCTGCCAACGGCGATAACTGGAACATTCAATGAAGTCTTAATTTCTCTAGCCAAGGGAACTTGGTAAGCCGCATGTGTTCCTGGCTTTCCGAATGCGGCCATCGGGTTCCACATCGGTCATTTCAATCATAATAAACCCGGCTCCACCAATCGCTCGGCTAACATAATGAAGATAATGCCAGTCGGTAGCTATCCCATCTTTATTCTCGACTGAATATTGACACATCGGCGGCATAACGACACGATTTTTTAATTCCAAACCTTTTATTTGATATGAGCTAAATAAATGGTTCATGAAAAACACTCCTTTTCATTAGATGAGCCTATCCACACACCAAAAAAAGCGCCCGAAAAACGGGCGCTGCACCAGATGCTTTCATATTGAGTTTACTACCCATTTGCTTCGATCATATCCAATAGCTTATCTTCACTGATCTGATTAAATTCCAAGCCAATAAATTGATTCTCGATTTGTTCGCAAGGAACAAGGCTAAGACTGTCGGTATAGATATTGATTTTTTTGATCCGACCATTCTCAATACTTAGAAGAGCTTGAATAATGCCTAGAGACGTTTTTCTTTCGAGCATGACATCGTATTTCGGACACTCCCCATATATCCATCCAGAATCTTTATACTTATGCAAATTAATAGGCTTGTAATTTTGACTGCTATAAGTTAGCGGCTGGCAAGTCTCTCCATAATCTTCTTCAAAGTAGAACATTAGCAACTCAGTCAATTTGGCCACAGAAAAAGAAGGGTTAAGCGTTTTTAAATTAACAACTCTGCTTTTTACCGAAGTGATTCCTCTAGCTTCCATTTTTAACTTGGACGGCTTCAGCACTTTGACCAGTTGGTTCACATCTACATCGACCATTAAAGTGCCGTGATGAAATTCATTCCCGTCCTCCGCATAGAAAGCATGTCCGGAAAATTTGAAACCCTGTATCGTCAAATCGTTTCTGCCAGACAGTTCAACTGCAACATCAAAGGCTTCAACCGCCTTCTTAATCACATTCAGTTGCTTTTCTACATTTTTATTGCTTTCTTTGTAAATAAAGGTGAAGTTCAAATTGCCTAAGTCATGATAGACTGCACCCCCGCCAGAAATCCGTCTAGCCAAGCGCACCCCGCTCGAACTCAATTGCGAGACATCACATTCAAGAAAGGGATTTTGATTCCTGCCAATCACAACGGTTTTTTCATTTTGCCAAATATACAGAATGACCTCATTCTGCTGAACATGCTTGAGCAAATCTTCTTCCAATGCCAAATTATAATAAGGGTCGTGCTCGGTAGAAACAATAATTCTATTCATCGAAATGTAACGCTCCTATGCTCAACCCCAGTACAGCTTCATGTATAACTTCTCCCGTAGTTGGATGAGCAAAAATGGTATGCGCAATCTCACTTTCGCTTACACTGGAATTAATCATCACCGTTAATGTACTAATCAGAGCAGAAGCTTCAGGTCCGATGAGGGAGGCGCCGACCAGCTTGCCGCTATCCAGATCTTTAATCAATTTGATAAATCCTCTCGCTTCTCTCATCGTTAATGCCTTTCCATTGGCCTGAAAAGGGAATTTGCTCACCTGAATGTTTTTACCCATCAGCTTAGCCTGGTCTTCACCGAGTCCCACCGCAGCTATTTCGGGCGATGTAAAGATGACATTAGGCACCAAATCATAATCAACATATCCGTCCATGCCCAACATATGATCGACCGCTGCTATTCCTTCATGCGAAGCCACGTGGGCGAGTTGGATGCGATTGGTTACGTCTCCGATCGCATAAATATGCTCGACCGAAGTCTTCAAATGTTCATCTACCGCGATGCCTTTTCCATTGTCATTCAGCTTAATTCCTGTATTCTCAATGTTCAGCCCCTCGATATTCGGCATTCTGCCAATGGCCACCAATACCTTTTCGCTCGTTATATACTTTTCGGCACCATCCTTTTCATAAATTACGATCGCTCTTCCAGTCTGATCCTTTTCAATTCTTGTAACCTTGGCACCTGTATGAATCCCTATCCCTCGTTCAACAGCAATATTGGAAATCTCTTCGGAAATATCTTTGTCTACTATTGTCAGCAGCCTGTCGCAGAATTCCAACACATCCACCTGAATTCCGAAATTGGAATATAGGAAAGCAAACTCCATACCGATCACGCCGCCGCCGATAATCGTAACTGAGCTAATATTCTCTCTGTGAGCAAGAGCAGACGTACTGTTCATGACAAAATCATGATCTATGCCTGGAAGATGGGTTTCGGAAATTTTTGAGCCTGTCGCAATCAAAGTGTTTTGGGCATCTATGGTGTACTCATCTTTTCCGTTCTTGACGAGCACCTGACTATCATTAACAAAAGAAGCCGTTCCCTTGATGACTCTGATGTTATTTTTGCTCAGAAGGTATTCTATACCTGATACCAATGTGCCTCTGATTTCATCCTTTTTATCAATCACTTTCGCCATATCCAATTCCAGTTCTTTGACGGCTAATCCGAAATCATCGGCATGCATCATTTGGTGGAAAACCTCGGAGGATTTGATTAAAGCCTTCGTGGGGATACAGCCAACATTTAGACACGTTCCGCCCATGGCATCCTTCTCCACAAGAACGGTTTGGATTCCCTTTTTTGCTGCATAAAGAGCAGCTACATAGCCTCCAGGGCCGGCACCGATAATTAATAATTCAGTTGCCAGCTCTTCCTTTTTGCCTTGCAGCAGCCCGCCAAAATAATCAAGCTTTGGCTTGGCAGGTACGGATTCTTCGGATGTCACCTCAAACAGGCTTTCCCCGATTTCAATTTCCTGCCCCTCCTCAACCAGTACTTTATCTATTCTACATTTGTACTTGGATAACAACGGAGAGTTTCCTTTTTTACTTTCCATTTGAAGTAATGCTTGACCAACTTCTATCTGATCTCCTTCGGCAACATTGAGCTTTCCGATTTTCGTCTTCTTGTCATGCCCTGTTAGTTGCTCCAGCTTAATGATCATGATGTTTGCCTCCGATTATACGTGATGTGATGCAAAATGTGAAAAATAGCAACCCCCTGCCCTTGTCAGGAGGTTGCCGTGATTAAGCTTATTTAAAATCCTTTTCAAACTCGTCAATGGAATCTTTGAGTAAAGTTACAGAGTAAGCCATGCTTGGTCCGCCGCCGAATGCAACAGCAACCATAGCCGCTTCCATTATCTGCTCTCGGGTAGCCCCTGCTTCCAATGCTTTGTATACATGAAAAACGATGCAGTATTCGCAACGGTTATATGCGGCAATCCCTACGCTGATTAATTCTTTCGTTTTCGTATCGAGGGCACCCTCCGCATAGCTGGTTCCAAGCAAATTCATAAATGCATTTACGCTCTCCGGATTCGTTCCGGACAATTCTTGCAAGCCACCCATAAAGTCATTCAACATTTGTCTAACATCCTTCTTCATTCTTACCAGCTCCTTATTTGTGAATTTATTCACTTGTTATCTAACTAATACTTTACACTGCATTAGTTGCTATGTAAAGCATTTTAGAAAAAAATAGTCTGGCAAATAACTCCAAGTTGTTTTCCCCTTCTTTATTTCGTTAAGTTTGATACCATTTTTTCCAGTACATTCTTGAAGATTTCCAAGTCTGTTGGGGAAATGTCTTCCGTTGCATCCTCATGAAAATTTTCTCCTAGTGGCAGGAGTTCTGTTCTTAATTGCTCTCCCTTTGCCGTCAGGTTAATCCTTATAATTCTGCGATCCGCTGTATCTCTTGTTCTAACGCATAAATCGTCCCTTTCCATCCGCTCCATCAGTCTGGCGATAGAAGATTCGTTGGCGTTCATCTTGTGTGCTAATTCTTTCTGAGAAATATTTTTTTCCTCGCCAATAAAAAACAGAGCAATCCATTTCACTCTAGTAACATTATTTTCCCTTAGTCGCGTATTAAATGCGTCGACAATTTTTTTGGAGGCTGTATTGGTAATGAATCCGATGCAATCGTTTAGATTAAACACTATGATATCCCTTCCTTATTGTTTCAACTAAATTTTTTCTATATTCTATTCTAAACTATAACATATCATCTTAAGCAAATACCCCTGTGCTCATCCAATTCCGTTTCCTGCTAAAATAAATGGAGACCCTGCGACAGGCCTCCTTATCCCTATATTAATTCCAGTTGATTGGAATTCTAATAATTGTAACAACGCCCGACTACATCCAACTTTATCTATGCGAATATAACATTAACAGCCTATCGGCTGTTTGCCGCCAAGTAAAATTGTCAATTACGCTAATTCTTCCTTTGGCTCCCATTTCGCGTCCTAGCTTCTTATTTTTACCGAGCTTTATCAAATACTGAGCAAACCGTTCAGCACGCCTGTAATCGTCTACCAAAAAACCATTGCTTTCATGTTTCACTATTTCAGGAATTCCGCCAATTTTCGAAGCGATCACGGGCAATCCCGACGCCATGGCTTCAACATTCACTAGTCCGAAGGCTTCATGCTTTTGGGATGGACAAACCAAGCAATCCGCAATTCCATAGACCTTATGAATGTTGGAATGTTTCTGTTTACCGAGCCACTTTGCAGGTACGTTTAACTTCGACGCCAGGGTTCGCAGCTGCTTCACATACGAAGCCCTTCCCCGTCCAGCAATGACCACTTGCAGAGGTACTTCTTGCCCGGCGAGGCTTGCCGCTTTCAGCAGTATAGGAACACCCTTACGCGGAATAACGCGCCCAACGAACAAAGCGGTATATCGCTCTCCTATACCATACTTTTTCCTGTACCTGGATCGATCAGCCGGGGTTGCCGGGGAAAATCTTCCCGTATCAACTCCAAGTTCAACGGTTCGGATTTTTTGCGCTGCATCTGGAAACCGGTTCATTAATTTTTGTTTCAGCGAGCTGCTGTTTGCAATGATAAGCTTGGCATGCCTTAGGCTTCTTGCAACATGATTGGTAGGCGGTACAAATGTGAGTGAATGCAGATATAATATTACCTTCATGTTTGGAAATGCTTTTTGAATTGATGCCATATAATGAGGACGATTGTCAACCTGAATGACATCAAAAAGCTTCCCCTGGATAAAACGAAGAACAGCGGCAATATAAGTCTTTGAGCTCCCCGATGGAACTCTGACGATGTTGACACCGCCCTCGTTGCTTTGAATCGGCATCCCCTTTGACGTTCTGCTTAAGATCGTCACCTTATGTTTCCTTGCAAGCTGTTTCGCTATAGCGAGAATACATATTTCTACCGATCCGTTTCCTGGAACGGGGATTTGCTCAGGAGCAACAATCAAGATCTTCATTCCTTACCCTCCCTCTCAGAGCACGCATTCTGCTTGAACACTACTATACCTATTCAATCTTGTGGAATGGGTATAGTCTGTTCACCTTGTTGCCAGCCCTTTTTTCTTAAGTTACAAGAAAGTAAATTTTTGTTTTAATGAATTGTATAAATTGCCTACTCGGGCAAGGGTGAATATACATAGAATGTGAAATAAAAACGGCATGCAGCATCTAGTTAGATCAGGAGGAATGATTGCGATGAGCGAAAAGAAACCACGCAAGACAGTAATGAGCAAATGGGCTAAAACAAAGGTGCTCGTCAAAAGCAAAAAGGTGCTTCCCTTTATTCCGGATACCCAAAAATTCAGCGAATCCACCTTGAAGAAAATGCTCAAGCTATATAGCATGGTATATGTTAAGCCTGAAAACGGAACTTATGGCAAAGGAGTAATACGTGCACAGCTTCTGAAAACCAATGAACTTATGTACCAAATTGAAACAACTGAAAAAACCTTTAAGGATTATAAAGCATTTTATAAATCCATACAAAATTTCACACATAAGAAAAGCTATATTATTCAGAAGGGCATTCATTTATTGAAATATAACAAACGACATTTTGATATCAGGGTCATGGTACAGCTAAGCCCGAAAGGAAAATGGGAAACAACAGGCCTCATCGGGAGGGTGGCACATCCTAAAAAAATAGTGACGAATTATCACAGCGGCGGCAGGCCTATGGATGTCAAACGCCTTCTAGCTGCCCACACTTCAAATAGTGAAATTCAAAAAGTAATGCATACTCTTAACGAGCTAGGTGTTGCCACAGCAAAATCACTGCACAAGAAATACCCCGGAATACAGCAAATTGGATTGGATATTGGGTTCGATCATACCTGGACACCGTGGATTATTGAAGTGAACACAAACCCAGATCCGTATATATTCAATAAATTAGCTGATAAATCGATGTACAAAAAAGTAATTCGCTACAAAAGAGCGGCGGCGACGATCTAACCAAGGCCGAGGCAAACCCTCGCAGCTGCTGGAACGGTATAAAGAAGAAAAACCGCCAAGCGGTTTTTCTTCTTAAACAGTGGTTATTGAACTTCTTTACCTGTGAAGAGAGATACTCTTGCTTTGACAAGCGCAGTGTATTCTTGCTCCATTTTCTCGGCGCCTACTTGGTTTATTTCAGCGATAAAAACGTCATAGATTTTGTCAAACTCACCCGGCTTGGCTAACACAGCTTCCGGTATCCGCTTACGAACGATATCCTGCGTTTTATTATAAATAATTTGGTAGTCTCCGTCCGTAGGCACGTGCATATTGTACAGAGCTCCCCATTCCTTGACCGGAAACTCATCTTCACCCGGGAAAAGATCCTTCCAGGTCGTAGCGTTGTACGCGGCCAGCGCTTCCTTCTCGGGAACGGAGTAACTGGCGATAATTTGTTCAGGGAAATTGGTTGTGTAGTAGTTGTCCGTGGAATCTGTAACGCCATCCCCGTAGCGCACCCCGAAAATAGAATACATATCAATGCCGCTTTGCTTTGAAAAATTCGTCGCATCATTGACTTTTTGGTTGAGAACATCGGCAGGTATGACGCGTTTGCCATCCACGATGTCGTAATGCTTGCCTTCGATTCCCCAATTTCTCAACACCTGCCCCTCTTCCGAGGATAGCCAGTCAATGAATTTGATGGCACGCACTGGGTCTTTACAAGCGGTCGTGATGCTGATCCCATACCCGTCTACTCCAATGGCTTGCATCGTGTGATCCTTGTACTGCTCCCCCATCGTAACAGGAAAATGTCCGTAGGTGTACTCTTCTTTACCCACGGTTTTCAGAGCATTCACCGCATCCTGGTATTCCCATTTTACCGAAGTAAGGCCCAGCACGCGCCCGCTGGCAATTTTGGCTTTGTATTGATCTTCCTTTTGCACGAAAGATTCTTTATCCAGTAAACCTTCGAGATACATATGATTCAGCCACCGGAAATATTCTCTCTCTTCCGGGCGTTTGTAATGAAGCATGGCTTCATAGGTTTTTGGATCCACGTAATATTCACCATCGCCGGGAATTCCCGTTGTAAAAGCCGCTTGGTTCGTTACCGTAATCATGATCTTCCAATCGTCGGCATTCAGCGTCAAGGGAATCGTGGGCTGGCCATCCGTCGTCGGATGCTTCGCTACGTATTGTTTGAGTACGTTTTCAAAATCATGGACTGTTTTGATTTGCGGATAACCTAGCTCTTTCAGTACACGCAGTTGAACTTGAAAACCGCTGTTGGCGTCAAATACTTGCTGATCCACACCAACATTGGTAGGAATGGCGTAAATTTTCGGATCGTCTTTGCTGTATTTCATTCGGTTCATATTTTCTCCCATAACCTTCTTGATATTGGGAGCATGTTCATCGATAAGCTCCGTGAGGTCAATAATCGCATCGGCATCTATCAGGGCTCCGAGCTCTCCTTTGGCGTAAATCAGATCCGGGTACTGTCCGCTAGCGGCCATCAAAGCGATTTTGCTTTGCCCCCCGCCGCTGCCTATATCGAATTCCGCATCTAGGGTAATGCCGGTTTTGGCTGTAATCTCTTTACCCACATCATCCTGCATGTTGTTCCAGTTCGGGCTTGCGTCCGCACCGAAAAATGAAAATGTAATCGGGCTCGTACCATCCTTGCTAGCCTCAGGCGCTGGATTGGCGGATTGCTTTCCTGAGGAGCTGCAGCCTGCCGAAAAAGCCAGTGTAGTGGCGAGAATCAAAGCTGCAAGCTTTTTAGGTTTGCTTCCTAGCATGACCATCGTTTCCCCCTTCATCTTTTCTTGATATTCAATGCTTATTCATCATTTTAATTCACGAATTGAGGCTAAACCTTGATTTTTAAGTCATGCACTAGCATGATATAGACATGAAAGAATCATTGTCAGGTGGGGATATTTCTTGAGCGATGTATATTTAAACTGGTTTACGACGGACATGCAGTTCCCATTTTTTATTCAATACGGCGGACATGAAGCCGATACTTCCCTGCATCAGCATATGGATTTCTCCGAGCTCGTTATCGTGCTGAATGGAAATGCTACACATATCGTCAATGACGAAGCCTCTTTCATCAAGAAGGGCAATGTGTTTGTCATCAACGGTGGAACGGCTCATGGCTTTAAAGATCCTGTTGATTTTAAAATTTGCAACATAATGTTTAGATCCGAGATGCTCCAATCTGCTGGTCCCGACTTAAGAACATCTAACGGATTTCAGGCGCTTTTCATTTTGGAACCGTTTTACCGCAACATCCATGCCTATAAAAGTAAGCTCAGCATGTCGGTTTCCAGCCTTGAATATGTCTCGTCACTCATCTCTGTTATGGTCGAGGAATACGATATGAAGCTTCAAGGCTATAAGACGATGCTGGCTTCTAGATTTATGGAACTCGTCGTCTATTTGTCCAGGCAGTATGACAACCAGGAGAGCGCCTTGGACAGCAGTCTGATGCATCTAGCAAATGCAATCTCCTATATAGAAGATCATTATCTCGAGCCGATCTCGTTGGAGGAAATTGCGGCGAGATCCAATATTTCAGTAAGGCACCTGAACCGGATATTTAGAGACTATTACCAAACGACGCCGATTGCTTATCTTCAGCGCCTCCGTCTGGAACGGGCATGTTCTTTATTAAGACAAACAAATCTTACAGTTACAGAAATCTCGTATGAATGCGGATTTAACGACAGCAACTATCTTACGCGCCTGTTTAAAAAAACATATGGCGTTTCGCCTAAAGCCTATCGACAGAATCGCTGATCCGGTTAACTATTCTCCAGCCCGCCCAGCTTCGTAGAATCAAGCGGTTCATAATCAAACCAGTCGAAGAACGCCGGGGTCGCTTCCTGCGTTTCACTTGTCGCATACATCGCAATGAATACCCCCGTAAAGCCGCCTGCTACTTCTGTAGATAGCAGATGCGTTTCACCCCAGCCTACTTTAATGACCTCCGATGAATATGAGCGGATAGAAAACTCAAATCTCTGGGGCAAGGCTTTAATCATTAGTGCAACCTGACCTTCCGGGCAATCCATTGTTTCCTCTACCCTTAGCGAACCAACGGTTCGCCGAAAAACGACTCTTTTCCTTCCCTCTATCAATCGTACGGCAAGATCATAATGGTGTCTTTCGTTCATATAAACAGTTAATCCGGCTTCTTCTCCATCGTTCAGCGGTTCAAATTCCAGCGCTGTGGCAAGGCGGCAAGAGAAATGACAAAGCCTGCGGCCTATAAAAGCTGGAGATGCGGCATCGTTCAAAGTCGTTCTGTTTCCTCTTAGGGCAAGATATCCTCGCCTTTCCTGCAAAGACCAACTCTCCGGTAGCGGATTTCTCAGGAACGTCCAGTCCAAGCCTAGCTGCGATTGATTGAAGTCATCTCGAATCGGCTTATCCGGCCAGCGGACTTCAGGCAGCGGCGGCGCATCCATGACAGACTCCATCCTTCCCCCATTGCCGATGATGGGCCATCCATCCTCTGTCCAATTCACAGATGCCAAGAAAACCTCTCGCCCAAGATGATGCTTCATCGGATATGAGAGGGGCCTGATGCCTAAACAAACAGCCCACCAGCTGCCGTCCTGTATCTGTACCATATCCGCATGTCCCGTAGCATGTATACTGCTCTTCATGCTCCTGTTTGAAAGAATGGGATTATAGGGACAGGATTCATAGGATCCGTACGGATTGCTGCTTCTGGCAATCGTCACCATATGGCCGTATTCGGTTCCACCTTCGGCGATCAATAAATAATAATATCCATTGATCTTATACAGATGAGGAGCTTCCGGATACGCGCCTCCTGTCCCTTTCCAAATGAGTCGACTTTCCGTCAGCATATTTCCGGTTTCAATATCAATTTCGCACTGATAGATCCCATCCCCCTGATCGCCGGTTCGGGTGGATTGAAAATAGATGCGGCCGTCTTCATCGAATAAAAGTGAAGGATCTATGCCGTTCTGAGCTACCGGAATGGGATCAGACCATGGCCCGGACGGCTGCGTGCTTTTCACATAGAGATTTCCAATTCCGCCAAGGTTGGTCGTCGTCATATAGAACCAGCCGTCATAATAGCGGAGCGTCGGGGCGTAAATCCCCCCTGAGCTCCATGCATTGGCAAGAGGCAATTGTCTTTCTGTCGTCAGGCAATGGCCAATTTGACGCCAATTAACAAGATCTTTGCTATGAAAAATAGGGACTCCGGGAAAATACTCAAACGAACTGGTGACCAAATAGTAATCGTCGCCCACACGGCAAATGCTGGGATCGGGGTAAAAGCCCGGGATTACAGGGTTGGTATATTGCATCAAAGTTCCACTCCTACTCACTGTAAATTTTGTGCTAGAACATGTTAGCTCGCATCGATTATTTTAGTTTACAATTCGGAATTTAACCTTGATTTTCAAGCCCTGCGACTAGCATAAAATAGACTTAACTATATGCAGCAGCATGTTGTAGGTGAAATCAAACAAATTTGACTTAGGCTGCACTATGAATCTATCATTAAGTTTAGTATTAATTGTCATAAAAGGATAATATTGATTTGTCAGGATTCAGATTCTATGACTTGCAGAAAGGATGGCTGTTATGAATCATTCAAATGGAGTAGCGCCGGAAAAAGCAGTATTCAGCTTATTTAGCGGTGAAAGCGGTGATAATCCGTTTTCATTATTTGCCCAGCTTCGCGGGATCGGTTCCGTTATTCCAATCCCGTTTCCGATGGGCAGCACGGATCGTCCAGCCTGGATGGTCACGCGCATGGAGGAGGCTATGCTTGTCCTCAAGGATCATCAGCTCTTTACGGTGGACAGCAGCTCCATAGCGGGTAGTCATCCGATGTTGTCTTTAGCGGACAGTGCAGACCCTGCATCGCCTCCTACCTTCTTTACCGGTAAATCCATGCTCACCGTTGATGAGCCTGATCACCGCCGGCTGCGCAGATTAGTATCAAAGGCTTTCACGCCCAGATTTATTGAGAGCCTGCGTCCGCGCGTACAGAAAATTGCCGATGAACTGATTGACCTGGTGCAAGCTCGGGGCCAAATGGACCTCGTAACAGACTATGCTTATCCCTTGCCGATTAACGTAATTTCCGAAATGCTCGGCGTGCCTAGAGCTGATCGGGAGCAAATCCAAAGCTGGTCGGCAGCGCTGGCCCATGGATTAGGACTAGGACGGCGGGAGCCGGGAGTCGACGAGCATTTGCGAGCCTTCGGCGAATATACAGCTCAACTTGTCGACATTAAACGACAGCAGCCGGGCAATGACCTGATCAGCCAATTGATTGCAATTGAAGAAGAGGAAGACCGGCTTGATGAAGCAGAGCTCGTATCCATGATTACATTGCTTATCTTTGCAGGACATGAAACGACGTCGAACCTGATCGCGACCGGAAGCCTTATGCTGCTGGATCATCCTGAGCAATTGAAGAAGCTGCAGGCCAATTTAAGTCTTGTTCCCTCTGCGGTAGAAGAGCTGCTGCGGTTTAACGGCCCTGCTACCATTGCCGGCCCTCGTTTTGCTACGGAGGATATTGAGCTCGCCGGACAGCAAATCAAGAAGGGCGACGCCGTCATCGTTGTACTGAAATCCGCAAATCGAGATGAAATTCCGTTTGCTTACCCTGAGGAACTGGATATTACACGCAAAATCAACCGGCATCTTGCCTTTGGGCATGGCATTCATATGTGCCTAGGAGCGCCGCTCGCCCGAATGGAAGGCGAAATTGCCTTTACCACCCTGCTGACGCGAGTGCCCGGCATTCGGCTGAATATGCCGCGAGAGAAGGTGAAGTGGAACTTCACATTAAGCTCACAAGGATTAACTAAGCTCCCTGTAGCTTTTTAAGAGGAGGCTTTAAAAAGACATAACGAAAGACATCACAGCGGGATGATGTCTTTCGTCTTAGTTATTTATTTATGGCCAACGAGCGGATGCGGAACATACGGTTCTTCGAGCGCGGCGATTTCTTCAGGTGTCAACTTTACCGATAGAGCGGCAACCGCATCCTCAAGATGAGAAATTTTAGTAGCCCCGATGTTCACTAGAGAAATTCTATATCGCCTTTTGCAGGGGCAGCATGGGACTACTTTGGGACAGATTGCGATGGAAGGAAGCAGCACTTACCGAATCAGGAACGCTATTGAACAAATCATGCATCATTATGATCAGCCGCTGCGAATCGATGAACTGGCTCAATTAGCCTGCATGAGCGTTTCTTCATTTCATCGAAACTTTAAGGAAATAACCGCTATGAGCCCTATCCAGTTTCAAAAAGAATTGCGATTACAGGAGGCTCGGAGGCTTTTATTATCCGAGTCGGCAGAGGCCGCTGCATCGCGGCCATCTTGTACGATATGACATATATCTAGTCTATTATTGCCGGAATAATCCGCTCCTTAATTAGTGTCCACCGATCACGGGGCTGAACGATAAATTCGGAAGCAATCGCTATGACCAATTCTATCGCCGGAATGCAGCAAATGACATTTCCGCCATCGCCTAGTGCTAAGTAAGCAAAAACTCCGTCCTCTTCACGCAGCCACCATAAATACCCGTAATTATTAGGGTTCATCTCCGTGGATTCTTTAATCCATTCAGCAGGAATGACCTGCCGATGACCCCATTTTCCCTGACTTGAATAAAGCAGGCCCAAGCGTGCCATGTCCCGCGGAGTTAGCGTAAGTCCCCATCCACCCGCAGTAATGCCCTCGGGATCGTTAACCCATCCTTTGACATGAACCCCGAATAAATCATCAAACCCAAATGATTTCATGTTATAATCCTGAATTTCTTTCATGCCGATAGGTTTAAATAAATGTTCATTGGCGAACTCGCGTGCACTTCTTCCAGTGGTCCGAGTAATGATGGCGGAAAGGAGATGTGTCCCTGCCGTGGAGTACTTGAAAGAACCGATACTTCCTCTTTGTCCCAGCATATCGAGCGTATATTTGATCCAATCTGGCTGCATGCACATTTCGTCGAGTGGTTCATGCCAGTCTTCAAATGCATAGGGAGCTGTCATTGTGAGTAAATGTCGTAGCGTAATTTTACTTTTCTGCTTGTCAGCAGCATTCCGAACATATTCGGGGAAAAAATCCAATACGTGCTGGTCAACACTTTTAATATATTTAGCATCAATGGCGATTCCAATGAGGGCCGATAGGACGCTTTTCGTAACTGAGGTTACATGGTGCGCATCATTCAGGTCATAGCCATTATAGTACTGTTCAAAAGCAATACAGCCTTTTCTCGCCACGACAATGCCATTTACGTTGCTATATTCCGATGAAATGATCGTTTCAAGCTCTGACAGCCTTTTTGAATCCATTCCTAAGGTCATCGAGTCTGCCGTTTGCCACTCCGTAGTCGGCCAGTATCTTATTTGCATCATGCGTCCCTCTCTATTCAAATCGTTTTATTGGAAAATATACTTCGGTAATCAAATTCATAGGCTCGATCGCCTGGTTAGGGTCGGTTACATACAATTCATAAGGAGAATTTATTAATTCATAGCCCTCGATCTCGATCCATTCCCGCAGTTTGGCATACACCGACGTCAATTCTGAGTAGGCGCCTTTAAAAGTAGACTTCGCACACAGGCCGCCTGGCAATTCCCTCACTCCGCTTATAGTTTCTGCAATGGGGATCGCAAACTCTGTATCATTGCCGGCAGGATTGTATTCGGCACTGTGATAAATCGTCATTGGTTTGCCCAGCAGGGTGAGCCTCTCCGTAGCGATCTTTTCATATAGCATGCTGAAATATTTCCCATATCCTTCTGCATAATCATTGCTGCTCATCGTCCTCCGCAGCGATAGAAGCTTCATCAATGGGGCCTCGACAAGCTGTACTTCTATATGGTCCAAATATGTCATCATGGGTATGCCCTTCTCCAAATTTAAAATATCATGGTTCATTTGTTGAAGGATCATATGTAATGTATTTATTTTCTTCTGCATTTCCCCCCTCTTGCGACTCAGGGCGGAACGAAGCTTCTCTTCTGGATGCTCCTCCTCCAATTCCAAAATGACTTTAATTTCTTCAAGAGAAAAATGATAGGTTTTCAAACGATTAATAAAAATCATCTTTTTTAGTTGGCGGATAGAATAATACCTATATCCATTCTCATAGTTAATCTCATCAGGGTTTATTAATCCGATTTCGTCGTAATAGCGAAGTGTTTTGGTCGATACGCCGCAGATCTTTGAGAACTCTCCTATCGATAACAAGAGGCCACCTCCCTTTCGCCTTGAAATTATTTTGCTTATTTCCAACCATATACCTTCCCCTAGGGGGAAAGTCAACATATTTGAAAAATCCCTATATGTTGTCTAGGACATCATCCATAAGTATTAAATATAGTTCATTTAAACCTTGGATCTAACAGACTTTTTAAATATCTAATCTTCGCCCGTCTGCTCATAGGTGAGAACCCACGTTATCTAGAACGGTGAACTCGATCCATACTCATTAAGAAGCGCGGAAAAAACCGTCCCGATTCGGGACGGTTCATCGATGTTGGCTATTCCTTTTATTTCAACACGCTGGATGGCCAGTTTCCGTACCAGGAGTAGCCCGTTCTTCTTTCCTGCTCAATCTCGCTGAGCTTGTACTTTACCACACCGTCCCGACCGACAAAAATCGGCTTATTCGTACCCATCTCGTAAAAACGCGCCCAAATCGGCGTAGTTACGCTCGAGTCGTTCACAACAACAACGTCATCGCTTGTTTTGACGACTTTAATGCCGGTAATTTGCACGGCTTTGAACCAATCTTGCGCAGCCTTAATGGAGGCAGAGATTTGTGAAGTGGAAGATCTGGTTTTTAGGAATTTCACGATTGTAGTGCTTTCTTTAGCACTTAATGAGGGAACCTCGTAGCTTCTTGCCCCTGCCGGCTTCAAAGTGGAAGAGTCATGCTGCTGTCCCCATGCTGTCAATTTACCGTTCACAACGACTTGGGTCTTAAGGATACAATCAACCCCTTTATCGACAGCTTGCTTGCTTTTACTAGCTAGGCTGCTATCCACAAATGAAAAGTCTCCCTTTCGATTAGCGATTTCATCCAGCAAGATCATGACGTTGATCATGGCATCATCATTGTAAGTAATATGTTTATGATAACCGGAGCCTTGATAAACCTGCGGCCATCCGCCATTGGAATACTGCATTTTAATCAGGAAGTTGATGCCCTTAATGGCTGCAGAAGAATGCTTGCTGTCTCCGGTCTTCTTATATTCGGCCGCCAATCTACGGATTTCCGTATATGTAGCCTTATTATCAATCGTTGATTTGGCCCACTCTCCGCTCGTTACCGCGTAGTCCTTCTTCCACCCGCCGTCGTTCTGCTGATTTTTCAAAATATCAGAAATACTGGCTGTTGTACCTGAGGCATCTGCAGCTAGGACAGTTGTAGCGGGTTGCAGCAAGACTGCAGGAACGGATAGCATGATCGAGAAGGCCAAAGCCAAAGCTATCGTTGTTTTCTTCATAGTTAAGCTCCTTTTCAAAGATTAGTATATCGTTCAATGAATATATTTTTTGATAGATATTGGTTTATGCATCTCTCCTTACTATAAAATACTTATTAAAAGACAAACTTAAATGGAAGCGCTACCAATAAGTGTGTCTTTATTCTATCCACTTCTCTCCCGGTTGTCAATTATTTCCTGTACAACGTTTGACATCTATTTTTGAACTCCTCTTTTCGTTCTATTTTTGAATATACAGGTGAATATGCTGCTGCGATGCTGGTTAAGATAATAGTAACCACTTTTAAGGAGGTTTTCATTTTGGGAGAGAATAAAGATATGAATGCTTTAAACAGGCAAGATGTAAGTCGCGAGATACTGACAACGCGTCAAGGCCATCCTGTAAAGGATAACCAGAACATTCGAACGATCGGTGATCGTGGCCCGGCCACCCTGGAGAATTATCATTTTATCGAGAAGATTTCCCATTTTGACCGTGAAGAGGTGCCGGAACGCGTAGTACATGCTCGCGGAACTGGAGCATTCGGGTATTTTGAAACTTACGGAAAGGTCGGAAATGAACCGGTAGAAAAGTATACTCGCGCAAAAGTTTTCTCAGGTGCCGGAAAAAAAACACCGTTAATGGTTCGATTCTCCACAGTGGCAGGAGCGAAAGATTCACCGGAAACCGCACGGGATCCCCGCGGCTTTGCTGTGAAGATGTATACGGAAGACGGAAACTGGGATCTCGTTGGCAACAATCTTAAAATTTTCTTTATCCGCGATGCGATGAAATTCCCCGATATGATTCATGCATTTAAAGCAGATCCCGTATCCAACGTGCCGCATCCTCAGCGGATGTTTGATTTCGTTTCCCGTTCACCTGAAGCAACGCATATGATTACCTTCCTATTCTCTCCTTGGGGCATACCTGCAACATACCGCCATATGCAGGGTTCAGGCGTTAATACCTACAAATGGGTCAACGATAAAGGCGAGGCTGTGCTAGTGAAGTATCATTGGGAGCCTAAGCAAGGGATCCGCAATTTGACCCAAGAAGACGCAAACGCCATTCAAGGGAAGAATGTCGGTCATGCGACACAAGATTTATTTGAAGCAATCGAGCGCGGCGATTATCCGGAATGGGAGCTCTTTGTTCAGATCATGGAGGATGGTTATCATCCGGAGCTTGATTTTGATCCCCTTGATGATACGAAACTATGGCCGGAGGATCAATTCCCATGGCTGCCTCTGGGCCGTATGGTTTTGGATCGCAATCCGGTGGACTTCCATGCAGAAATCGAGCAAGCTGCCTTTGGTACCGGAGTACTTGTCGATGGAATGGACTTCTCCGACGATAAAATGCTGCAGGGGCGTACCTTCTCCTACTCCGATACTCAGCGCTATCGCGTTGGTGCGAACTATTTGAAATTGCCGGTGAACGCGCCGAAAGTGCCTGTTCGCACGAACCAACAGCGAGGCCAAATGGATATTCGCGATCCGAGAGAATCTGGAGAGAACCAGCATATTAACTACGAGCCCTCGATGATTGGCGGCTATCAGGAAGCAAGCCAGGAAGATCCTCCGCAGCACCGCCCAATGTATAATGCGGCAGCAATGAGTGCGCCGATCGATCGTCCGAACAACTACGGTCAAGCAGGCCATACATACCGGAGCTTTGAGGATTGGGAGCGCGATGAACTGATCAACAACCTGTCCGAAGCGCTTGCGGTATGCGACAAACGAATTCAAAAAGCCATGATCGAGCATTTCACTCAAGCCGACGAGGATTATGGTCGCCGCGTGGCAGAAGGAATCGATAAGGTAATGAAAGAGAGCCAAGAATTGAAGCAGGCTAGCCAGCTTCCAGGCCGCGAGGCCGGCAGATCAAAATTCGGTCAAGGTTCCTTGGCTGCGAATGAAGCCACCAAAGAGGCGGTGGAGAAAAGCCACGAAGCCGATCCATACTAGGTTTATTGAGGAGATGACTATGGAGAACATTGTTTTTCACCTAACAAATACATTCAAGGCCAAGGCGCTTTAAGTGATATTGGGAAGTATGTCAAGGAAATGGGGCGAAAGCCTCTGATTCTAGCTGATGAAGTCGTTTGGAACATTACGAAAGAAATAATTACCGAAGGATTGTCATTAGAGAGCATTGATTTTCAATTTGAATTATTCAATGGCGAGGCTTCTGTCAACGAGGTAAGACGTATCGCCCAGGAAGGAAGGACGCATTCCGCTGATTTCGTCATTGGTATCGGTGGAGGAAAAACACTGGATACTGCCAAAGCGGTCGCCGACGAGCTTAAGACGAAGGTGGTCATTGTTCCCACCACCGCATCGACCGATGCGCCGACAAGCGCATTATCTGTCATTTATAGTGACGAAGGCGTCTTCGAATCCTATAGATTCTACAATAAGAATCCCGATCTCGTGCTGGTGGATACAGCTGTTGTCGCACGAGCTCCAGCCAGATTATTTGCATCCGGAATCGCCGATGCGATGGCCACCTGGGTAGAAGTTCGAGCTACGGTAAAAAGCGGCGGAAGCGCCATGTCGGGCGGCAAACCAAGCATTGCTGCTCAAGCGATAGCGAAAGCATGTGAAGAGACTTTGTTTCAATATGGAATCCCCGCTTATAAAGCTGTAAAGAAAGGCCTAGTAACTCGGCATGTAGAACGATCGTCGAAGCTAACACCCTCTTATCAGGTCTTGGTTTCGAAAGCGGCGGATTGGCAGGCGCACATGCCATTCACAATGGCATGACCGTGTTGTCTGGCGAGATACATCATTTAACCCACGGGGAAAAGGTAGCTTATGGGACGCTTGTCCAGTTGGTGCTTGAACTCCATCCTGAAGAAGAAATTCTGAAGTATATTAACTTTTATCGCGAGTTAGATCTCCCGACCACCTTGGAGCAGCTGCATTTAGAAGATGTAGCTTATGAGGATTTACTGAGGGTAGGAGCCGCAGCCACCCAACCGAATGAAACGATGGTTAACCTGTCCCCCGAGATTACGGCCGAGCAAGTAGCCAACGCCATACTCGTGGTTGATCTACTCGGCAAGCAGACTTAAGCAGCAGCCAGCCCACCGGTATCCCCGGTGGGCTTACTAATGCCCGTGTAGCAGTTCCTCTCTAGACAGCGATCTTCAGAACGAAACTGAAACTGCAGTTAATAAAGCATGGATCGCCCCCTTCATTTCATAGAATGTTATAAGGGGAATCATTGTCAGGGGGGCTCATTTATGCGGGTAAGAGTTCGAACCGGGGATACGCTCTGGTATTATGGCCAGCTTTTTAATATGCCTTTACGTCTCATCATCGATTCAAACCCAGGACTGGACGCCGCAAATCTTTATTCTGGCCAGGAAGTCGACATTCCCGGCTTTGTATTCATCGACTATCATGTAAAATATGGCGATTCGATCTGGAGACTCTCCATGGAGCGGGGATACCCTCTTGATGCGATTCTATTGCTGAACCAATCGGCGAATCCAAACCATTTAATTGTAGGTCAACAGCTTCGGCTTCCGCTCAAAGTCACATGGTACGTCGTTGACGTACAGAAGCCATATGATTTGCAGGCACTTCGCTCCGACCTTAATCGACTCACCGAAATTTATCCCTTTCTTAGACAGCGGAATATCGGTGCCACCGTTATGGGCAAACCCATTCCGGAAATTAGAATCGGGCAAGGAAGCAGAATTGTTCACGTAAACGGCTCGTTTCATGCGAATGAATGGATTACGACCCCGGTATTAATAAGGTTCTTAAATGATTATGCACTTGCTTTGACAAATAACAGCGGAATTCGAGGCCTCGAAATGTATCCACACTATGAGGCGGTTACGCTATCCCTCGTTCCCATGGTCAACCTTGACGGGGTTGATCTTGTCATTAACGGGCCTCCAGCGGAGGAGCCTTATCGAAGCGATGTATTAGCCTACAATCGTGGCAGCACTAACTTTCGGGGGTGGAAGGCCAACATTCGCGGCGTCGATTTGAACGACCAATTCCCCGCTCTTTGGGAACGTGAAGTAGCTAGGAATCCCAAGGAGCGGGGCCCGCGGGATTATCCCGGTACGGCACCCCTTACCGAACCGGAAGCGATCGCTATGGCTGAATTAACGCAGCAGAGCAACTTTGCCTATGTGCTTGCTTTTCACACCCAAGGCAAAGTGATTTACTGGGGGTTTCAGAACTTGGAACCGCCTATTTCCGAAACGATGGTCAATGAGTTCGCCCGAGTAAGCGGCTATGAGCCAATACAATCGATTGAAAGCTACGCGGGCTATAAAGACTGGTTCATTCAGGACTGGAGACGTCCGGGATTTACGATTGAGCTTGGGAGTGGCGTGAATCCGCTGCCTCTTGAACAATTCGCCGAAATTTATGAAGAAAGTCTAGGAATCCTTCTGGCTAGCTTATACTTGTAGGGTTAGCAATAGTCAGTAAAATTATATGTCTCATTCTAGGTAGCCTCATTTCTCTGCTTCTTCCCCTCTTTTCGTAACAAGTATTTTATGAATACGCCGCTTGCCTACTTCCGCTACCTTGAATAGGAATCCGTTAAATTCGAATTCAGGATGCTCCTGCTTAGTTGGAATACGCCCTAGTTTCCCAATGACAAAACCGCTTAAGGTATCATAGTTGCCCTCCGGGAGACCCGTGGATAAAACATCATTTACTTCATCCAAATGGCATGTGCCTAAAAACACATAAGTATTCTCATCCATCCGTTCATAATCCGACTCATCTTCATCGTACTCATCAAAGATTTGTCCTACGATGTCTTCGATCAAATCTTCGAGCGTGATAATACCTGCTGTACCGCCGTATTCATCAATAACGACCGCCAGATGCTCGCGGTTCTGCTGAAGCTCCTCCAATAGTTCATCGCCTTTCTTGGACTCCGTTACGAAATACGGCGCACGAAGGATGGAGTGGATATCCCACACTCCCTCTTCATTAGATGCCAAATATCTAATCAGATCCTTGACATGAAGTATCCCGATGATATTATCCAGCCCTTTTTCATAGACAGGAAATCTGGAGTAACGCTCCGAGGCTACAGTATTGATGATTTCAACCCGTGTAATACCAGCATGAATCGCCCTCATATCGACGCGATGTGTCATGAGCTCAGAGGCTGTTTTATCGTCAAAATCAAACAGATTATGGATGATTGTGCGTTCGCTTTGCTGGATCGTCCCTCTCTCTAATCCAGCATCTACCAGCATACGTATTTCCTCTTCTGAGGCCTCTTCATCTTCTGCATTAGGATCAACGCCAAACAACCGAACCATTACATTTGTAGATGCCGTCAACAGCTTAACGAAAGGCGATGCCACAATCGACAATGCATTTAGAGGAATAGCTGCGAGCATGGCAATCGGTTCCGGCTTCTTCATGGCCAGTCGCTTGGGCACGAGTTCCCCAAATACTAAAGTAAAATAAGATAAAATAAGCGTGATTGCAATAACAGCCAGCTTATCCAGAAGTGCTGGAGCAATTGTTACTCCTAAGGAAAGCAAATAATCCACCAGTATACTCGAGAAACTGTCTGCCGCAAAAGCACTGGCTAGAAAACCCGCCAAGGTAATTCCAATTTGAATCGTTGCCAAAAATCCACTAGGCTCGGAAATCAATTTGTGAATGATTGCCGCTTTTCGATTGCCCTGCTTGGCCAGCATTCTTATTTTATTATCGTTAATTGAAATCAAGGAGATTTCCGAAGCGGCGAAAAAGGCATTAACCAGGATCAGCACAATCAAAACGATGACTTCAAATGTCAAATTAAGTAGCCTCCTCAAATTAACTTTTTGATGAGACAGAAATGAATTTTTAAATCTGCCCTTAAGTAACATTATAGCTTTTTATTAAGAAAACAATCATTAACCTAATTGAATTAATTTCATCTTCGTATTACTATAATCCCTACATCCTTAGGATCAACAAAAGACCGTTTTCCTAAAGAAAACGGTCTTTCCCAATAAGTATTAGTCCAATCACTTACTATTTCCCAACAATATACAGCCCTTAGAAGTACGAGACAAACTCACCAACCGGTTTACGATACCCCCTTAATCTCCGACTCTCTTCCTTTTCTTTTCCGATCGTAATCATTAATACGACTTCATGTGTATGCGGGATATTTAATAGCTCACGCACTTTTTCTTGGTCAAAACCAATCATTGGACAAGTATCCCACCCGCGGTTTTTGGCGGCAAGCATAAATAACATCGCTGACAAAGAGCCATTTCGAACCGCATCTTCTTTTTTGAAATCTTCTCCTCGGCTCTCGTAAAATTTCCAATTGTCCTCGATAATCTCCTGCACCTCAAATTCCTTCAGTATTCCCAATGCCAACATTCCTTGATGAAGCCGCTCTGTTTGTTCAAACGCCTGACGATCCGCAGTTACGATGATTACAGCGGAAGCACTATGCACTTTATATTGGTTGTAAGCCGCTTCGCGAATTTTCTCCTTCATTTCTTTATCCATAACGACGATATACTCGCTGGGCTGCAGATTAAAAGAAGATGGAGCAAGCATGATATCCTTAAATATAGGCTCTAAATCCTTTTCCGTTATTTGAACACCCTCTATAAAATTATTAGCAGAGCGACGTTTGTCAATTAATTCGATAAACTCCATTTGTACTTCCTCCGTTCAATATTAAGATCGTATCTTCAACTATTCCTTCGCTAACATCTCAAAGCTTGGCCTTAGCGCTCCCGAACTGTACACGATATAGCCAATACATAGCGGCTACCATCAAGCACATAACGATAAAAATGTTGCTGTACACGTAGGCACCTTCATTCGCAACAAATGGATTAATGCGAAGTGCTGACTGCTGTTGATCCAGTAATTTGCTTATGATACTCATTGATATCGCACCTGAAATAAAATTCAACATTGAAAATAGCCCCATGCCAACACCGACCTGTTCTTTAGCCAGTGTTCGGGAAATCGTATTTGACATCGTAATTTGCATGAAGGTTTGTCCGACATTTCCTGCAATTAAAATAACTGCAATAATATAAGGCGTCACGCCAACAAAGCTTGAAAGCAATGCATAGCAAACTAACATCAAACAAGCTGCTGCGGACATTAGGAATCCATTGCCACGCTCGTCAGCTAATTTCCCTCCCCTTCGGCCTAACATTGCGGAAACGATGGCTGCCGGGAATAATACAAATCCGATGTTTTCAGGAGAAAGATTATTTAGTGCCGCTAAATACTGAGGAGTCATAAACGTAAGAGCAAAATTCATTGATGTCGTTATAAATGCAATGAACAGTCCGATTGCAAAATACTTATTCGCAAAAATACTTGGCTGGACAAACGGGTGCTTGGCTTTTCGTATTCTGAGAACAAATAAAACAAATAAAGCAATCCCGATGACAAGCAGCAGCCAATGACTTTGTGTAATAGCTAGAAGTAAAAAGGTTACTGTTCCTGCTAGCAGTCCTCCGCCCAGAAAATCGATATGTCCGGCTTCCCCCCTATCATCATCCAAATATTTACGGAACAGAGGGAGCGTGACCAGAGACAGCAATGAAAATAAAAACAACCATCTCCAACTACCATAACCTGAAATCAGGCCAGCGACAACAGGGCCTAGCGCTGCCCCCAAGGACAATCCAACCGCCGATGTTCCAAGCGCTCTTCCCCGCTTCTCGGGAGCGAAGTAACGAATGGGAATAATCATCGCCGTTGCTGGTAATACGGATGCCCCGGCAGCCTGCAGTATGCGTCCAAGAACAATCATCCAATATTCGGATGCGGACGCCCCAACAATTGAGCCGACGGCAAAGAGCAGCAGCCCAAACGTTAACAAGTCTTTCAGCTTATATCTGTCCGCAAGCTTCCCGAACACGACCGACCCGATGGCATATAGAACCATGTAACTCGTCATAACCCAGCTCACCTGAGATGGGATCAGTCCGAACTCTTTTCCGATCATGGGCAAGGCCACATTAAACATCGTTCCATTCATGACCGAGAATATTAATGCAAAGACGAGAACTCCTAATAATTTGTCAGCTCTTTTATCAGCAGCTGTTTCCTGCAACATCGTGATTCCTCCAATCATAATCATTATTATCGCATCACTATCAATTCCGTGAATCGTGACTTTAGCAGGCTAAACAGGTTATAATGTATGAATTACAAGAATGGCTGTTATAGAATTACAAGTCAAGGGAGCCGATACATGTGTCCATAAATATAAATGATCCTCTAGCCATTGATATCATTCATTTGTTAATTAGAACGACCCACACGATTCAAAGAGATTTCAAGACGCAAATTTCATCCGTCGACCTTCCCTTCAAAATATCAGGCCCTCGCTTACGCATGCTGTCCACCGTTTCAGAGGCTGGAAGAATACGGATGAGCGAATTGGCCGCTAAGCTGGATATCCAGGCTCGAACCGTAACCGATTTTGTCGACGCGCTTGAAAGAGACGGCCTTCTAATCAGAATTCCTGATCCGACTGATCGCAGGGCAACCCTCATTCAACTCACCGAGTTGGCGGAAGCTCATCTAAAGGAAGCCCTTGAACAACAAGCGATCATCGCAGAGCAGCTAATTCAAAGTCTTTCTGCAAAGCAGCGTAAAGAACTGCTGGAGATGTTATTGCTTCTAATAAATGATAAGGATCTTTCCAGCGCTTGCGAAGATGATCTAAATTAATCATGGATGCGACGGATGGAAACAGAAGGGATGTAGCTCATATATTGAGGTTACTCATTATGAGGATACTCACAATATTCAGGCATGTCAATAGCAAGCGTTCTATCCTATAGATAGAACATCAAAATGAATCATCAAAAAAGAGGGCTGCCTCCAAGTTACATTTCACGGGGGCTGCCCTCTTATTGCTGCTTTTTCCTATTTCTCGAACCGGAACCAGCCAAAATCAAAATTACTACCTGGCAAGAATATGAAGGTTATTTTTTGCATCCCGTTGATTTTCTCGAGATCGAATACTCGCTCTTCATATCCGTCAGACTGTGTAAACTCAACGAGCTGATTGCTTTCGTCCTCCTCCGAGGCAAAACGGATGTGTATCGTATTCTTGTCGATCGGCGAACGTCCGAAAATGACGAGCTTCGTCGCCCCTTCACTTCCAAAATCCATCTGCTCGAATACAAGGGACACGTTGTTGCCGATCCCTTCAACACTATTCTCCGTTATAGTATACGTATCTCCGTATATACGGTCGCTATGGGCAACAACATTCTGCTCAAAGGCCCTGTTCTTCAGCTCAAATGAAAATCCTTTAATATGCACCTTTTGCCGCAGAACGAAGCAAATTGAGGTTACACCGCGCAGTGTCTTGGATAAGCGGTACGTCTCCTCCTGATACACATTCCACCTTGTCTCTTTCTGATAAATGACATCGGCCAATAGTGAGCTGCCTTCCTCTCCCGGCATGCCCTCCCAAATCTCCAAGGGGTATTCTTCGCTGGATAAGGCAAAAATCGGAATCGTAATTGTATCGGAGCCGTAAGACCCGAAGTCAATATCGCGGAATCCAACTTGGGTTTCGCCGTCTCTGCTTGTAGCTACGCCCCTTTCGTTCCCGTTGCCTACCTCGCCCTTGCTATAGTCGTACAATCCTGCAGAAATAAATTTATAAGGATCTTTATAAGCTGAACCTAGGCCAGTTGCTGTAAACTCCAATTGGGATATCTGCTTGATTTTATCCGTCCCGTTCTTGCTCATGCAGCGCAGCCGGAATTCTCCATCCCCTAGAGCCGTAATCTTTGCTTCATGGCCGTTCGCTTCTACCTTGGCGATATTCGATTCAATTCCCGCGTCATTGACGACGGCCCAATCGACCTCCTGGTAAGAAGCTGTTGCCGGATGGAATTTGGCCCTTACGACCATTTCCCGCTTCATCGGATCGAATTGCTGTCCGGCTTCGCTAAGCAACTCGATCTTGCGGAGCGGAATCTCTTCCTCGTTCCCCATTACACAAGACAGATTTTCATTCTTTGTTCCCGCTGACACTCCAATGAGCATATCTGCATCGGCCGGAAGAGATTCGAACAACATTACTGCGCCTTCCAAACCCTCGGAAGTCACCTTGATTTGGAGCTCACCGGGCTCCAATGCCGATCCGACGATAGCCATTAGCTTGCCGCTGAACAGCCTTCTGCTCTGTCCTTTGTACGGATCGTAATCGGTGCTGTCTCCGTTATCAAGACCCAGCAGCCGCCCGGCTCCCGTAACCTCGACATGCACTCTGTTATTGGCATTTTCTACTGTATGTCCGTCTTCATCTTGCATCGTAATTTCTACAAAGAGAAGATCCGTGCCATCAGCTATTAGCTGCTCTTTGTCTACATTTAATTTAATGTTCTTTGCATCTCCAAAGGAGGATTTTTCATCCGTAGCGATGATCCGGCCAGTTTCGTCATAAGCGATCGCTTTCAGTACACCTGGCGCATAAGGAATTTTCCACCAGCCCACAAGCTCGGTTCCATGCGCATGATCAATGTTATGCGTGCCTATCGTTTCTCCATTAAACTGCAATTCGATTCGCGGCGCATTTGAGCAGACTCGGACATCGATCATTTGACCGGGATTGAAATCCCAATAGGGCAAAATATGCACCATAGGCTTGATCTTGTAATTCGTCCAGGCGGATTGATAAATATAGTATGAATCTTTAGGAAATGTTGCCGTATCGATTTGTCCAAAATAAGAATTCTTCGTATGATACGGTGTCGGTTCCCCAATATAATCAAATCCAGTCCATATAAATTGCCCGAGTGAAAAAGGCGTGTCCCTTTCGGCTAGAATGCATGCTTCCGCGGATTTTGCTCCCCAGCTCGTAGAGCTGTTGCCGAGGGCTGAGCACTGCTCGTCATCATCGGCGAGAATGGACTTCTCGAACGGGAAATGATAAATGCCTCGGCTCTGCACCACGGAAGCTGTCTCGCTGCCGTAGATGATCCAGTCCGGATGCTCTTGATGGTGCTGGTCATAATATTTTTCCGAATAATTATAACCTGCAACCTTGACGATATCCGCGCATTTTTGCGCGTTCTCCCAAGGCATATAGTTCGAGCCGATCGTCACTCTCGCATTCTGCTTTGGATCAAATTCCAGGACGGCATTCATGAGCATCCGGGTAATTTCCTGTCCTCGCTCATCGGCGTGGGTATCATAAATTTCATTGCCGATACTCCACATCAGCAGGCTCGGGTGATTCCGATCCCGCATAACCCAGCTTTTGACGTCCCGGTGTGCCCATTCCTTGAAGAATCTCGCATAATCATATGTTGTCTTTGATCTTTCCCACATGTCAAAAGCTTCCGAAACAACGAGCATGCCCATCTCGTCCGCCAAATCCATCAGCTCTTTGGCAGGCATATTATGAGCCGTGCGTATCGCATTCGCTCCCATTTCCTTCAAAATGACAAATCTTCTACGCAGAGCGGTTTTATTGAAAGCAGCTCCGAGAGCGCCCAAATCATGATGCTCACAGACCCCGTTCAATTTCATCTTATTCCCATTGAGAAAGAAGCCATGTTCAGGATCGAGCTGGATACTTCTAAATCCGACATGATGAGAAACGGTTTCAATCTCTTCCACAAGCTCTTGCTGTTGGTTAGCTCCCTGGCTCGGCACAACTGCCTGTAAACTTGTAATGAGCTGGTAGAGATGCGGCTCATCGGGACTCCAAAGTTTTGGCTGCTGGATGATCAGCTTTTGCCGGTTCGTGATGGTAGATTGACCAACAGCGGTTACTTTGTCTGATACTTCGGCGATGGTTTGGCCTTGATCCAAAATGGAGTGCGTAACAATTACATCCTTATGAATGCTTAATTCGGTGTCGATCTCGACCTCCCAGCCGCCATCCATTTGTTTCGTCGAAATGTATACGCCATCGGTAACAATATGATTGTTATCTCTTTCTTTAAGCCATACGTTACGGTAAATGCCCGCACCTGAATACCACCTGCTATTAGGGCTTTGGTGCACGACTTTCACAAGAATTTCGTTCTCTCCCTTAACAAGGAAATCCGTAATCTCGTATTCAAAGGAAGAATACCCATATTTCCACTCACCTACAAGTTGATCGTTAACATAGACAGAAGAATCCATATAAACTCCATCAAAGCTTAGCAGGATCTGTTTGCCTTCCTTGGTATGTTCAAACTTTTTACGATACCAGCCAATGCTGTTCTCATATAGATCCAGCGTATTATAGATCAGCCAATCATGGGGAATATCGACAGGCTCGAAAGCTAGACCTGCGTAATCCATTGTCCCCAGACCGCTTTTTGCAAACTCCCATCCATCATTAAACAGTGTCTTCATATTCATGGTCGGCATGCTCGCTTTCTTCAAAAATTTAATCAAATTTTACGTTGCATAATGCTGTTTCCCCCTACTATAGCATGTTAACAGCCGACTGATGTTCAATTGAGAATGAATCTAAGTTTTTTTAAGCATTTTCTTTAAGCGCTTACTATTATGCTTATTGCATCGAAACTAAATGCACGAAAAACAAACTATAACACTGCTATATTTGTCTCTTACCAAACTCTTAGAGTTGAATAAACTATACTAATCTACAAAAAGGAGTGATATCGTTGGCAAATAGTGATGTACGTCTTGCTCTTTGGTCTGGCAACAATTTTTCTGTTCGTCGTATTCTGCTTAGACGCGGAGGTGTTGCGATTCGCGACCTTGGAGCATTCCGATTCAACAATGCCCTCTCAAGCTTTAGACTTAGAAATGTCGTTCAAAGCTCTCAAGTCACGTTGGTACTGTTCTCACGACTTAACTTTCAGGGATCATTCCGTGTATTTCGCGGTAGCCAAAACGTAGCTAATCTTAGCAACTTTAATTTTAACAATGTTACATCTTCCTTAATTTTAGTAGGCCGAAATCTGACAGACACTGAAATTTCACAAATCCAAAGCTCAGGTAGACCACCACAAGACGTACTCATTATCAGACAGTAATACTGTTTAAAAGGGGAGCCCTTTGGGCCCCCCTTTTTTTACATCTAATTCTTAAAACAATCCGCAACTTTTCTCCTGAGTAGTAAGCCTTAAAATATTACATAATTAAACATTTATCTACATCATGTTATTTCATGATATAAATGGAGTAGTTCCTTTTATACCTCTCCTCAATTCGTTCATTATATTAAACACGTCCTATAAGAACATGGGCTCATATATTTTTCTGCTATCAATGCTATAATAACCCCGTTCAGTTTTTGTAGAGAAATCAATTTCATTAGAGAGGAATGGAGGGTAAACCATGAATGTGAAAGGTTGCCAAAAGCTTGTCAGTCTTCTGGTTGCCTTGGTTCTGGTGGGAATTCAATCCCCCCTGGTTTATGGAGAACAATCATTGGTTAAAGCTACTTGGATATGGCAAACGGAAATGATAAGGGATGGCGGGGAGCAAGTCCTCCGTTTTTCCCGAAATGAAGGCATTAACTTGATTTACTTGCAGATCAATCGACAAATGCCTAGAGAAACATACGAAGTTTTTGTAAAACACGCACATGAGGAGCGAATCAGTGTCCATGCCTTGGGAGGTGATCCCAGATGGGCGCTGACGGAGCATCGTGATGACATGCTCGGATTGGCTGATTGGGTTATGAACTATAACAGCAACGTCTCGCCAGAGGGCCGATTCGATGGCGTCCATCTTGATATCGAACCCTATGTGCTTGCCCAGTGGGAAAGCGATCATAATGCGATCATTTCATCCTGGGAAGGTAATCTAAGAGCATTTCTCAGCAAATTGTCGGAATCAGGGCTAGAGCTCGGAATAGATATTCCCTTTTGGTTTGACGATTTCATCCTAGCTGATGGCACCGCCTTAAACGAATGGCTCATGAGTGCTTTTGACCATGTAACGGTAATGGCTTACCGGAATCAAATGGATTCAGAGAACGGTATCATTAGTCTCACTCAAGATGAACTTAAACTCGCGGATAAGATGGGAAAAAAAGTTTTGGTCGCGGTGAATACTAAGGAAATGCCACAAGAAGTCCACACGACCTTTCATGGGTATAGCAAGGAGCAAATGGAACAGACACTGCAGTTGTTGTCTAGTAGTCTAAGTTCTTATGCATCCTTTGCAGGATTGGCCATCCATGATATCCGCAACTGGGAGAATATGCATCACACTGACATAGAAGATGATATATCACCTGATGAACCGTCTGCTCCGAAACCGGTACCTGAGCCCGAGCCTGACCCAGTACCTGATACAGAGCCACAGCCTGAACCGGAGCCGGAGCCAGTCAACTGGGTGCCTGATGCTGATCCTGTTTTACGGGATCAAATCATAAGGGGAACTTATATTTGGGAAGCGAATGAAGTCATCCAGAACAGCCAGGAAATTCTTGATTTTGCGATGGAAAAGCAACTGAATTGGCTATATGTGAGGCTAGATCTCCAGCAGCCATTCAGCTCTTACTCTTCGTTTGTCAAACAAGCCGCTGCTGCCGGAATAGAAGTACATGCCTTAGGAGGCACTCCGACTTGGGCATTGGAAGAAAATCTGCCATGGATGATGAGGTTGGTCAATTACGTTAAAAACTATAACCGTGCTGTAGAAGGCGATGAACGATTTCACGGCATCCATGTTGATATTGAACCTTATGTACTGCCTGAATGGAGAACAGAGCCGCAGCAGATCATTACCGAGTGGACCTCGAATCTGGACGCATTTGTCACTGAACTGAAAAAAGACTCCAACCTTGAGGCCAGCATGGACATGGCTGTATGGCTCGATAAGTACCAAGTTACCGGCGAGGACATCTCCCTCAGCAAATGGATGATCGATCGTATGGATCATGTCTCTCTGATGGCCTTCCGGGATTCCGCCGAAGGATCGAATGGCATTGTCGCCGTAACCAAAGAAGAAATCGCCTTTGCGAATGAACTAGGCAAGCCGATTTACATCTCGGTAGAAATCAAAGAAAGCCATGAAGGCAATCACATTACCTTCTATGAGGAAGGCGCAGCCTACATGGAAGAAGAGCTTGCCAAGCTACATGAATTATTGAAGGATTCATCGTTTAAAGGAACCCTTGTACATGCCTATATTTATTGGAGGAATGCGAAGCCTTAATTCGGTATAAGGTTCTTTGCAGCCCCTATGCCCGAAAGAGCATAGGGGCTTATTCCATAACAAAAAAGACCGTCCTCCGAGGAAAACGGTCATTCATGTACAAATTAACTTTGCTAAGTCTCTTTTGTTACTGTTATTCTTCTTGCAAAATCAACAAACTGGAACTTGTCCAGACGATGTCTCGATTCCGTGTATTGAAAAAGTGTTGTATCCTCTAGGTGGACGTACCCCCGGACGACAACTACATGCGTATCATCTTTTAAATCCATGTATTGATGATCCATGTCCGTAGCTCGCTCTACACAAATGACTTTCTCTGCATAGCTGATCTTCAGCTGAAGCTCCTGCTCCAAATATTGATAGATGGAATCTGACGCGATTTCCTTCGTCAAATTCGGTATGATTTCGGCAAGCAAATAATCAATATCCAGAATGATCCGCTCCCCGTCAATCTCCCTGGCGCGAATCACCTTCCATACCGGCCTACCCGCCTCAATCCGCAGTTCCTTTGCGATATCATTCCCTGCCAGCACGCATTCGGTAGCATGAACCAAGGTTCTACTCTTCTTGCCTAGCCTTTCGGAGAGCTCTTTGTAGCTGACCAGACCGGATATCGGAAAATTAAGCCTGCCGGTATCTAGAACAAAAGAACCCTTTCCTTTTACTTTGTTGATGTAACCATTCTGAGCCAGCAGGTTTAGCCCCTTGCGTACGGTCTCTCTCGAAATCTGGTAAGTCGCAGCCAATTCATTTTCCGAGGGCAGCTTGCTTCCTGGCGCGAGTACCCCTGCATCGATTTGTTCAGCGTAATCCTTGTAAAGGCTCAAAAATATATTATTCTTCATCACCTGATCACCAACATTATTGTATCATGATTTACGGCAATGTCATTATAACCTGTCTCTGCTCTCAAGACTTCAATGCAAATGAAACGCGAAGCACCGGATTGTTGTTTTGAATCGCTGCTCCCTCGTATTCCTTCATCACCTGAACCCCTTCCTGACCGTCTGGCACAATAACCGGGGTAATGATCGGAAGACCAGCTTGTTCAATACGCTTTTGATCGAACTCCAGCAGCAGTTGTCCTTGGGTAAAGCTTGAGCCCGACTCCACATGAGCGGTGAATCCTTCCCCTTTCAAAGAAACTGTATTAATTCCCACATGAATCAATAATTGAATACCGTTCGTATCGGTAAGAATCAAAGCATGTTTGCTCTTAATCAAATGTGCCACTGTTCCGTCAAAAGGAGCATATACCTTGCCCTCGGATGGCTTAATGGCAATGCCTTGGCCCATTTGCTTCTCCGCGAAAGCCGGGTCTGGCACTTCGGACAACGGGACAATTTCTCCACTGATCGGAGCTGCGATTTCCACGGTACGTTTGACGGAGTTGTCGTGGCTCTCTTCAGCGATATTGCTTACTGTTCTACTCGATGCTGCCTCTGCATTCACATCCATGTCACCCGGACTATTATCCGTCGGCTTATTTGATCCAGACATCTGGTATTTGCCGTACAATAGCGTCCCTGTAAAAGGAACCACAAGCACAATAGCCATGCCTAGGAAGAAGATTCCCCATTGGTTCGGGAAGATGGATAAAAATCCCGGAATGCCGCCCACACCGATCGAAGATGCAAGTACATTATTGAGAGCTAACAATACACCCGCGATGCCGGAGCCAATCATGCCAAAAATAAATGGATATCTGTGACGCACGTTCACACCGAAAATCGCCGGCTCGGTTACGCCCAAGAAGGCGGAGATCGATGATGTCACGGCTAGCCCCTTCGCTTTTTGTTCTTTGGTATTGAACATCATAGCCAGGGCTGCCGCACCTTGCGCAATATTGGCTAAGGCCAGCATCGGCCATAGAAATGTTCCGCCTTGACTGCCGATCAATTGAATATCTACAGCTAGGAAAGTATGATGCATCCCTGTGATGACAAGCAAGGAGTACAACCCTCCGTAGATGAGACCTCCTAAGGCAGCAAAGGAGTCAAAGATGCTGACCAGTCCTGAAGTAAGGGCGTTGCCTATGGCGAAAGTGATCGGACCTACGATAATAAATGCAAGAAAACCGGTAACTAGCAAGGCGACAGGGGCAACGACAAGCAGCTTAATGGAATCATGCACTCGCTTGTTCAGCAACTTCTCGATCTTCGCTAATATATAAGCAGAGACAAGTACGGGCAGCACTTGCCCCTGATAACCGATCTTCTCCACTTCAAATCCAAACAAATCCCAAACCGGTACCGTGCCTGCCAGTCTGGCATCGGCGTATTGATAGGCGCTCATGAGATCAGGATTAACGAGAATCAAACCTAGTACAATCCCTAGCAGCGGGCTGCCTCCAAATTGCCGAACTGCCGACCAGCCGATCAGCACGGGCAGAAAGCCAAAGGCTGTGCTTGCAATCAGGTTAATAATCGAAGCTACATCCGCCCACTCTGGATGCACTGCAATCAGAGATTGATCTGAGTAGAAAATGCCTGGCCCTGTCAGAATATTATTAATCCCGAGAAGCAGACCTGCCATCACGATGGCTGGCAGAATCGGAATGAATATATCGGCCAGCGTCTTAATAGCTCGCTGCAGCGGGTTCTGCTTTTTACTGGCAAGTGTTTTCACGTCATCCTTGGACGCCCGGGCTCCCCCGGTAATATTAATCATTTCGCTGTAGACTTGATCGACTAGCCCCGGCCCGATCACAACTTGAAATTGACCTTGGGTAGAGAATTGTCCTTTCACAAGCTCATTCTCATCCAAAGCCTTGGTATCCACCTTGCTTTCATCCGCAAGGGCAAATCGTAATCTGGTTACGCAATGCGTAGCGGCTTCAATATTCTCTTTGCCGCCAACGGCTTCAATGATTCGCTCTACATTTTTGCGATCTATGTTCGCCATTATCATCGGCTCCTGACTTTTAAGAATAATAATTCATGATATTAACTATATTAGTTAACGTTGTTAATTAACCACATATATGATCCATAGGGCGGAAGCTTCACGCTAACCGCTATTTCCGGCGTTTTCTCTGTATTGCCGACAAGCAGCTTTTTAGAGCGTGCTGCCAATAGAGTTGCGCGGAACCTGCTAGGAAATTCGAATTGTACCTCATCCCGGCTGAAGTTCGAGATAACAACCAGAGTTTGCTCCATATTTTTTCTTGTGTAGGCATACACCTGAGGGTGTCCATCATCAAGACGACTATATTCACCGTCCGTAAGTACCGCAAGGTTCTTCCGCAATTCAATTAATTCCCGATAGTGATGGTAAATCGATTTCGGATCTTCTGCCTGTGACCTTGCATTGATGGCCGGATAACGTTCATCGATTTTAATCCATGGCGCACCGGTCGTAAATCCAGCCTGATGGCTATCGTCCCACAACATTGGCAGCCTTGAGTTATCTCTGGAGCGAACCTTTACGATCTGGGCCGCTTCTTCTGCTGTTTTTCCTCTTTGCAGAAGAATTTCATACATATTTCGTGATTCGATGTCTCGAAACTCCGAAATGTCACCCCATTCGGGATCCGGCATCCCAATTTCTTCGCCCTGATAGACATAAGGCGTCCCCTGCAGGCCATGAAGCGTAGTCGCTAGTAGCTTGGCGCTTTCTACCCGGTACTCGTTATCATCGGTAAACCTTGTCAGTGCTCTTGGTTGGTCATGGTTGTTCCAGAATAGCGCATTCCAACCTCCGCCCTGCTGCATGCCGATTTGCCAATCAGAGAGCAGTTGCTTCAGCTCTTCGAAATCATACGGCTTCAGCTCCCATTTTTGGCCATTCGGATAGTCCACCTTCAAATGGTGGAAATTGAACGTCATAGAGAACTCATTCTCCTCAGAATGTGAGTAACGAATGCATTGCTCCAGCGTTGTAGATGACATTTCTCCCACCGTTACCAGATTATAAGGTCTGAATACTTTATCATTCAGCTCTTTAACATATTCGTGAACACGAGGCCCATCGGTATAAAATTTGCGACCATCTCCTGGCGGAATAGATCCGTCGTCATTCGGAAATCGCTGATCCTTGGAAATCAAATTAATGACATCCATGCGAAACCCGCTTACACCTTTCTCCGCCCAGAAGGTGAGTATATCAACAACCTCCTGTCTGACCTTCTCGTTCTCCCAATTCAGATCCGCTTGCGTCTTATCGAACAGTGTTAAGAAATATTGCCCCGTTCCTTCGTCATACTGCCATGCGGAACCCCCGAATTTGGACTGCCAATTATTTGGCGGCCCTCCGTCGGAGGCAGGATCTTTCCAAATATAGTAATCGCGATAAGCATGATCTCGGGACGACCTTGCTTCCTTGAACCATCGATGCTCGGTGGATGAATGATTCACCACGATATCGATCATCAAGTGCATCTCTCTTTTCTTAAGCTCCCTTACAAGCTCATCAAAATCATCCATGGTTCCGAAAGCCGGGTCAATATTGTAATAATCTGCAACATCGTAACCGTTATCATTTTGCGGAGATACGTACACAGGCTGCAGCCATACAATATCGATTCCTAACCCTTTTATATAATCCAGTTTCTCAGTAACCCCGCGAATATCTCCTGTTCCCCGACCGGTTGTATCTTTAAAGCTCTTTGGATACACCTGATAAACCGTAGAAGTTCTCCACCAATCCCTAGGCTGGTTTCCCTTAATCAGCATGAAGCTCCCCCTCCTATTTCATCTTGTATATACAGGTTGCACGTAAATCATATTATACTTGTATATACAGGCTGTCAACCTTCTAAGTATAATTACCCTCTTCTTGCTGGGTAGACAAATTTTTTAAGAAAAAAATCAAATTAATTGATGATATAACAAGGCAGTATATGCACAAAACAAAATAAACGGCTTAGGCTTCTCGAATTCTTTATTTTATTCAAAAAAAGCTTATTCAAACTCATAGTTCAAGTTTGAATAAGCTTATGAAAGGCTATCAAAGTATTTAAGTTATATCGCTTAAAGCCAACTTCTTCAAATTCGCAATCATTTGATCCAATCGGTCAAATTCTTTCACGATCCCTTCAATGCGATCAGTCTGTTCATTATTGGATGCAGAGGTCTGCTCTACGCCGGCGGAGCTTTCCTGAGTAATCGAAGCAACCATTTCAGCTCTTTCAGTGACCTCGCGCAGCGTCGTCTCCAAGCCTTCGGATTTATCCTTAACCGCAGAAGAGGTTAAGGACACACCCTCAATATGCTCCAAAATGCTGCGAAAGCTGCTCTCTACTTCTTTCATCGCTAGCATGCAGTGTTCTACCGCTAAGTTACTGTGTTCGACTTGAAGCGATACGTTGTCGGATTGCTGCCTCAGTTCGCCCATAATTTCAGAAATATCCTGCGCGCTCTGCTGGGAATGCTCGGCCAGCTTGCGAATCTCCATAGCAACTACAGCAAAGCCCTTTCCGGCCTCTCCAGCTCTTGCCGCTTCAATACTGGCATTCAGGGACAACAAATTCGTCTGGTTGGCTATTTCCTCGATCGCTGACAAGATCGTATCGATTTCCTCTGTCTTGTCATGCAATTGGCCCATGACCTCAGAGGTAGAAGAAGCCGCCTTCTCGACTTGTTTAATATTTTGAAAAAGCGTTTGTACGTGCTGATTTCCTTGTTCCGTCTCTTGCCGCGCCGTACTGGATAGTTCGGTAACATAGATGTTTTCCTTCAGCACTTCCCCGACAAAAGCATCGATTTGCGCCATGGATTGGCTAATCTCTGTCACGCTGGAAGCTTGTACTTCTACGCCCGTCGAAATATCGTTGAATGTGGACGTAATTTCACGAGCGGTTCTTCCGGTCAGTTCGACGTTCTCACGCAATTGAATACTGAAGCCCGTCAAATAATCGATGGAGTTTCTTAGTTCCGTAAGCAGTTTATCGTTCTGCTCCTTCTGCCGTTCGCTTTCCCGCAAGGCCGCCCTAGCCTGATTTAATGTCTGGACGTTCACCTTGGAAATCATATAAAGCCCAATCGTAACTAAAATGAACGCCAGAACAACCATAATTCGCCCAGCCCTAATCCGATCTGCAGGCAATCCAACGAACACTTGCTCTGGATAAATGAGGGTAAGCACCAAGACGAATGCGGTAATCAGACCGCCCACGATCAGAATCGGCTTAGATTCAGGATAGACCATGGTCAATACGAGCGGGATGAAAATAATCAATAAAACATAAATGCTCTTTGTCGTAAATATAAGCGAGCAAATATACACAGCCAAAGAAATAAGCATAAAGTACTTCATCTGGAATATGAATAATTTTTTCTTATAGCAATATGTCCATACACTAAATGGAAGCAATCCTAAGACAAGTATCTTCCACAACACTTCCAAGAAAAATCCGGTGGCAAACGTGCTTAAACTCCCAATAACGACGAGTACCCAGGCTGTAAGTAACAAGGTCTTGTTGCGATCATGATAAATTTCTTTTCTATCCATGCACGCTCTCTCCTCTTTCCCTATTCCAATGTTAGCCGCTCTCTCATTATTTCGGCAAAATGCATGGATAAGTGAATAAGATTCCAGCACAAGCATGGCAACATTGTCTCCGATAATCTATCCATATCAGCACAATCCCCAATTAACGGGGATTGTGCGTTTTTCATATATGCCTGCCTGTCTAATTTTTCTCCTCTATATCTGCAATCAATTTCTTTAAAAAAATGTATAGCGAATCTCTTATATCTTCATTTTTAAGGCTCCATTCAATAGACGCGATCAGATAACCGAGGTAATTTCCAACATCATACAACTTCCCTTCATGCTGATATGCATAAAGCGATCGCTTGCTGGTCAATGTTTGAAGGGCATCTGTCAACTGAACTTCTCCCCCGACACCAGGTTTGGTATCGTTCAAAATATCGAAAATGTCTGGCTCAAGAATATAACGCCCCATAATAGCCATTCTGGAAGGCAATTCCGTTTTCGGTTTCTCGACCAACCTATGAATCCGGTAGAGTCGTTCGCCTTTCTTTTCACCTAGAACGATACCGTAATTTCCGATTTCTAAGTCAGGCACTTGCTCTACTGCGATTACAGGAGCTTTATATTCGTTGTAGACATTAATTAATTGATTCAAGCAAGACAATGATTTCTCCATAATCATATCTCCAAGCAGCACAGCAAATGGTTCATTTCCGATAAAACTTCGAGCCGTCAAGATGGCATCTCCAAGCCCGAGTGCTGTCTTTTGTCGTACAAAATGAATATTGGCCAAAGTAGTTGGCTGATGGATCATTTTAAGCATGTCTAGTTTTCCAGAAGACTGCAAATGCAACTCAAGCTCCGCATTATTATAGAAATAATCTTCTATGGATCGTTTGTTTTTCCCTGTAATGATAATAATCTCTTCGATTCCTGAAGCAACGGCTTCTTCTACAATATATTGAATTGCTGGTTTATTCAGCACAGGCAGCATCTCTTTTGGGACTGTCTTGGAGAAGGGAAGAAATCTAGTGCCTAGTCCCGCAGCGGGGATAACAGCTTTTCTTACCTTCATTTCCAATCTAATCACCCCCCTTTACAACATCATTATAAATAGACAAATATTTCTCAGCCATCTTATCAAGTGCAAATCGATCAGATACGTACCGCCGGAGATCCGACGGACTAAAAAGGGGGGGACTCGAAACCTTGTCTGCCATCTCATAGACATCGCCGCACAGGAAAGTCGGAAATCCTGATAAAACTTCGGGGACTGCACCTCTCGGGTAAGCAGCTACCGGAGTTCCACACGCCAGCGCTTCTATCATCACCAAGCCAAATTGCTCCTCACAAGCAGTAGGAAACAGCAGCCACTTTGCATTCTTTAGCAATTTCTGCTTTGCCATACCATGCACTTCTCCAACATATTCAATGTTCGGATTGTTGTGGATTCTAGGCAGCAGCTCATTGAACAATTCACTGTCCCATGGAGGCCCCGCGATAATTGTTCGCATGCCTGTTAGTTCAGCTACCTTAATCGCATCCTCAACCCCTTTTTCCCTATCGATTCTTCCTAGAAACAATAGATAATCTCTCTTATTTTTACTGAATTCATACTCATCGATATCAATTCCATTATGCACAAAATATCCGCGATCATGATGAATCGATTGTCTGAGTTTGGTTTCACTCACAAAGACGGGGTATTGAACGGGTTGATTTTTTGACCATTCGGTATGAATCGTAGATACTACTGGAATGCTCAGCTGAGCTTCTCCGAAAATCAAATCATGCGTATGATCATGAATGACATCAGTATCATCTGGCATCGTTTGTAAGACGAATTCTTTCAAGTCCCATTGATCCCATCGGTGTCCATAAGGAATTATGATCCCGCCGCCCTTGCTTCCTGCTACGGCATAGACATATACCTCGTGACCCATTTTATCAAGTTCGATCGATAAATTATAAACAACACGTTCTAGTCCCCCACTACCGGGAAGTGGAATAATATAGGGTGAGATTTGAACAATAATCAAATAATTCACCTCCCTATTGCGTATGAAAAATAGCTTACTTCTGTCCTTATGGAGTTACGCGAAGCAATCCTTCATACAATATATAGGGTTCTAGAGTTTCAATAACATACATTTGACTCTCATAATGGCTTAACAGCTTCATTTTTTTCTTCAAAATATGCTTCGGCAGCATCTTATCTGACATATCGAATACATACAAATTATCCAGCTGCATGCTATGAAGAATACGAGATAATGCCTTATGCTGGCTATGCCCGTATTCTCCATGCAAATTATGTGTCACAACACGCTCGTAGTTACCCGAATTCAGCACCTGTTTTAGATCGCGTTTGACTTCTTCATCATCGAAGGTTCCCTCATATTCATCGGGGTAATCCCACATTTCGTAGCGGACACCAGCATATTCCATAGCCTGTTTAAATTCTTTCGCACGTATTTCATCGTTCGCATTCGTTAAACAAATCACTCTCCATCCCGGCTCAAAGATTAATGCTCCTCCTCCAAATATGCTCTCGTCGTCGGGATGGGCAACAATCATCAACTTGTTGGACGTATTTCTACGACACATTATTTCACCTCGTAAACCATCCGCTGGTTGCGGAGTAGATCATTGTATACATTTAACAATATATTTGTCGTATCGATGATATCAAATTGTTCTTTTACAAAGTTCCGTCCAACCCATCCTTGTTCTTCTCTTTCGTAATCAGACATTTCCAGTACCTGCTGCAGACTTTCTTTGATGTTAGCGCTCGACCACTTCTCATTGGCATGATGATCCCCAAACCATGAATCCCACGCCGCTTCATAATTATTCGGATTAACTGGCCCGATAAAACCTTTTACGCCAATAGCAACAACAGGGCATCGGCAGGCGAGAGCTTCTACTGCAGTTCGACCCGTGCCAACAACAAGATTACATGTCGTGTAGTACCTTGACATATTTAAAGAATTTCCCAATAGATGGATAAAATTTTGTCCAACTTGCTCATGAACGACGTTGGTTAGGTCGGAAATCAGTTCACTCTGTCTTCCTTCTCCTATTATGAGCAGATGAAGGTCAGGATATCGTTCTTTTCGCAGTTCATAGCAAGCTTCTATCATATCTCGACAAATATCTGCTTTCTCCCAGGATAGTCTGCCAGCATACATAATTAATGGCGCTGTTTCCGGAATACCTAATTCATTGCGCAACTCGGTTTTTGCGTAGGGCCGGTCATTAAATTGAACCATATCAATTCCGTTAGGAATCAAGTGTGTAGCCACTCCATGTACAGGTAATTTTTTAAGAATAGATGGACTTACACATAGAAGGGATTTACTCTTTCTCATTACTAGGGCTTCATTAATTGAGTAATGACCATGTACCGTAAAGATTAATGGAATGCGCAGTTGTTCAGAGGCTGCCATTGCAAAATGACTGGAAGGAATTTGATGGGCATGAATGACATTAATTCTCTCGACATTCAAGATTTGTTTCATTTGGGCGACAATCTTTTTCTCTTCCTTCGTATTTTGCAAATAATCCTCTGTAACGAAATTCAGTTCATAGATGGGACATCCGAGCGCTGCAAATGCATCCATCATTTCACCTTTTTTCCCAACAACTACGACGTGGATTCTTCTTCGGAGCAGTTCACGGACACTAGTCAGAATATGCGTCTCGGTTCCGCCAACATTGAATTGATCCAGAACCATCATGATTCGAAGCTCGGAATCGTGATTTCTTATCCGGGATTCTCCTATAGCATGATTCTTCTCCTCATTATTCAGAAGTACGATTCGTTTAGGTGCCTGAGCATTCACGACATATTTCACAATTGGCCGATTAAATGGAACTTTAACTGGGTGCTTCCTTTTAGATCCAATATTCTTCCTTCTCTTCAAAGTACTTCATCTCCTTAAAATGAATAGAATTCTCTAGATCTCTGCTCAGCATGGAGACGGTAATAATACAGCACATCTGGTAAGTTATTTATGCCATAGCCATTCTGAATAAACTTAACTACATATTCATAATCCTCTGCGCCATTCATATTTCGAGTTAGACCACCTATTTTATCAAACGCGCTGGCACGGAACATTGCTGTGGGGTGAGAAACACAGTGATCTCCCTTGGCGTATCTGGCTTTAATATCTTCATCATAACTAAGCCAATTCGACAAGGATTTCTCATGAACGCTTTCGTTTTGGAACGCCAAATAGTTTGTACCGACAAAATCAATATCCTGATGTGTTTCAAGATATTCAACTTGCTTCAGTAATCGATCCCGGTGAGAATAGTCGTCTGCATCATGAATAGCAATGTACTCGCCTTGGGCCAGAAAAAATCCGCACGTTAAGGCTCCAGAGAACCCTACATTTCTTGGCAATTTCAAGAGTGTCAATGCAGTGAAATTAGTACGTGCTTTCCACCTCTCGATGGTGTCAACCGAATTGTCTTTGGAGTTGTCATCAACAATAATAATTTCCATGTCTTTATAGGTTTGTTGGTACAAATGATCTAGACATTCCTCGATATAGTGCTCTGCATTATAACAGGGTATTACAACGCTAACTAATCGATGAATTCTCGGATAGGTCAAAAGTAACTCATCCTTTCATGAACTTGCTTTGCTCCAACTTATGTTTATTTCCGCTACATTGACAGGTACAACCGTACAATTATTTAACTGCAAATGCCCAATCCATTTAGAGAAAACGCCATAAAATATGACTAATCAAAAGGATGGAGGTTGAAATGAATTGGCAGAGAGTTCGGATTTTTCAACAGAATATACTGAGTATACAAATGAATCAGAGTATTCGGACTACTACCGCTCCTCAGATAGCAACACTTCTAGCCACACTGATGGCCATAAGAACAAAATCTGTTTTGCTGTTCTCGTCCATAACCGTAAAGATATCATCATTGATCTGCTCGATAATATTCGCTGTTATTGCCCGAATAGCTCAATCGTCCTGTATAACGGCGGCGACGATCCTGAGTTATGTCATGGACTGGGTTATCCGGTTTGCCCGACCAGCAGAAAGCTAAAATACGGTATCACAGCAATATATATGCTTGAAGTTATGAAATGGCTGGAAGATATCAATAACAAGTATGATTATTTAATCAATTTAGATTCTGATGTTTTGTTCACGAAAGAAGGTTACGAAACTTACATCATAAAAGAAATGGAGAATAAGGATTATTTGGGCGTGGGGACTAAAATTCCTGACGACGATTTTTATTGCTTGCTTCAGTTGCGGCATGAAAAGCACATGTGGAAGCCACTCCTAGGAGAGGAGCCATATCTTGAATCATTCAACGTTGGACAGGTCTTTAGCAGACGACTGGTTCGTCGCTTCCTATCGAACGATAAATACCGTTTATTCAATCAAAATTTATTGGATACCCGAGCATTCGGCGTTGATGAGCTTGTTTTTGTAACGATGGCGGATCGATTAGCTATTCAAGTGCATTCTTACCAGGACGAGGTGGCCTCAAGCATCCGTTATCGTCCGCATTTTCCACTCGATGAAGTTATTCATTGCTTAAACCAGAACCCCCAATCTTATTTGCTGCATCCCATTTATCGACGAATGAAGGATGAATCGAGAATAGCGATTCGCGAGTTTATGAAACGTGATATTCAATTAGATCCTGACATGCGTCAGGTCTTTATTAATAAAGATCTGGGACAACTGCCGTATATGATCCGGCGAAGCAAGTATAATGACACCACAACGGAATGGATTTCTGCCTCTGAATCGGGAGGACTGCTCTACTGGAAGGTAAGGGATAATGTCTTGTATGGCCCTTACGCGTTTGGCAGTGGAAAGGTCCAAGGAATTAGCGCCCTGGAGAGCTCCTTTGGAAATATTGAGGTTCTCTGCCGGATCAATAATTATCTTGTACATTACTGGAGAAATGATGACACAGGGGAATGGATTGAGTCAGCTTCCTTTGCTGATGGAGTAACCGGAATGCCTTCAATCCTAGAGAGCAGTTATGGAAATTTTGAAATAGTAGCTCCCTTGGCAAACGGTGGATTGGGACATTGGTGGAGAAATAATGAGGATCCAAGCCGTACCTGGTTCGGTCCAACACAGTTCGGAACGGATCACTATAATGATTCTCTTCTCATTGAAAACAATTCCGGGCAACTTACCGCTATTGCTCAATTAGGCGATAAATACAATTATTTTGTAAGGGATGACCGAAGCAGTTGGCAATGGTTCGGCCCTTACGAATAATGGGTGAGCGAGCGATGTATCGTCGAGCAATACAGTACATTAAACCTATGGAACAAGGTTGGACACAGCCCCATATTTTTAGATGCGATGATCTTAACACCTATGTAGTCAAATTAATTAACAATCCCGACGGCACGGGAGTATTGGCTAATGAATGGATAGCCGGCCGGCTTGGTAGTTTGTTGCATTTGCCCATCGCTAATTCCAGAATTATCGTGATCACGCACGATCTTTTAGATATGTATCCGGAATTGAAAAAATTAGATATCACAAGCGGCCTCCATATCGGGAGCTGCTTTGAGGAGTATGGAGTCAATGTAGGAGAACACGTTGATTTATCAGATTGCAGGAATCTACATCACGCAGCAGGCATGATAGTATTCGATCACTGGATCAATAACTGGGATCGACATATTACACAAGCGAATCTGCTCTATCTGCAAGACAAACAAGAAATATTATTGATCGATCATTCTGACGCATTTTTTGGACCGGATTGGGACATGGATGAATGGTGGGAAAACGAAGAGCTGGAAGTGTTCTGGGGACCACTCTACGAAAAATTTGCCCCATATATCGATAATTCTGATCCATTTGAAGAATACCTAGACGCTATTGAATCCCTGGAGGAGGCGGATCTGAGAAACGCCATTCACGGAATTCCTCATCAGTGGTCGATTCCCGAAGACGACTTAGATCAACTGGTTGATTTTTTACTTTTTCGAAAAGACCGGGTTCGTTTTGCGCTTGGGGAATTGATAGAACATTTTCCAATCTGGCACAGCACTAGACTAGAGGATTAATTACCTATTTTTAAACAAATTATACTAAAGTCTAATAGAAAACCCAATCATTATTGACATGCTGGCATTTACTATTAGAGGATAAACAATCCTAAATTATTCTCTTAAGGAGTGTGTTAATATGTCAAAACATAATTGCCATCACAATAAAAAAGAAACTGTAACCTCTGGCCCTTTCTATGTTTCACGTTACAGCCCTACTCTTCTTCCTAATAATAGAATTGTCGTAACTCTTAAAAATCCAACCCACAAAAAATTATCCGCTTTCGTAACTCTCGGAATCTGTAAAGAATGTCCCTCACCACAAGCTGGAGGACCTGGTAACTACGTAAGCGGATGTGTGGACAAAATTGAAACTTTAGAAAAGGAACAGAGTCTAGGATGGCACCATGTTGAACCAATGAGCTGTCTCCGTCTTGAGAAAACTTTTGACTACTATGATTTAGGAAACACTGTATTAAGAGTAGAAGCAAAAGGCGACTTCAACGTCGATAAGGAATCTAATACTTTACTCGGCGGATTACTGGAAATCAGCAGCATTGTCGGTTTCATCTGGCTTCCTGGCGTAAACGCCGTAACCCTCCCAGAATCTATCCTCACAACTATACAAGATCCAACAAGTCCTTATTACATTCGTACCGGACTTGATGTTCCCGATTCTTCAACTTTCGTAGCATTCGGTGACTATGTTGTTGTTGACCATGAACATTCCGATTCATCTTCCAGCTCCAGCTCGTCGAGTTCCAGTTATTAAGATCATTTCATTCTAAGCCTAGCAGCCTCTTTCACTGCGAAAGAGGCTGTAAAGCTGTCAACCTCTCCTTCTACCAACTACGCTTTGGAAGGTGATTACATGCTTGAGCCCTTGCTGTCAGCAGTTTCTTCTCATTATGGTTTAAGCATAGTGAAGCATGAGATTCTGCATAAGACCAACAGAACCTTGGTCGTCTCCCTTGACACAACCCAAGAATGCTACGTCTTAAAGAGCATCTATGTTGAGGAGGAACGGCTTCGATTCATATTGGATGCAGAGAACTACTTGAGGCAGAGAGGTATGGCCATTCCGATCACCTTTCCTACATTGAACAAAGAGCCTTATCTTCGTTGGGAAGAAAATCGTTACGTTCTGCAAGAAAAAATACAAGGAATCCCCCAATCTCTATCCTCTCCAGATGCGATTGCTAGCAAGGCTTCTTTGATCGGAATGATGCATGCTGCCTCCCTCGGTTTCCATTCATCATTCGGTCCAGACTATGCGGAAGAATATTATTGGGAAATGCTCTACGACCGTAAAATTAAAGCTATTTCAAAATGGAAGGAGCGCTTCTCCAAGACGCGTTCAGCTAAAAAGAGGAACATCCTAAAGATGATCGATTACTACCTTGTTACCGGAACAAGCCTGAAACAACAATTGCAGATGGATCCTCAGTTTCAGGCTTGGAGGAAACAGCCCGTTGAACAGCATTTTATAGCTCACGGCGACTTTCACAGTGAGAACGTACTCCATACTAGGGATAGAATATATATTATTGACTGGGAATTTGTACGCTATGATTTTCCTTCAAAGGATATTGCGAGAATATTAAATAGTATCTCAAAGCATTATGAACCCTGGAACGCTACCGTATTTCAAAATCTTCTTAACTGCTATCGTCAGTTTAACCCTCTAAACGATTGGCAAATGCAAATGGTGTTTCTGGATCTTTCATTTCCCCATGCCTTTTATCGTTTCTTACAAAATCGAGCATATAAAAACATGTCTCTTGAAGAAGTCAACATGTTTCTACAAAGAGAGCATGATAAAACCTCTTATTTACTCCATCTTTTGAAAAATGCTTAATCGTTCTCCGCCCTGACTTCTTTATTGCAATCATAAAATCAGGGCTTTTTCGAACGAAAATGGGTCAGTAGATCTTATCTATTCTATTTTTATTCCGCCAAGGCTTGCGCCTTTAACAAACAAGCGCTCGATGTTCTTCTCCACCACCGGATCGGGAATGAGCGGCGGAGCTTGATGAGGCTTGCTGCGAGCATCGATGATTACGTTGTCGCAAGCCCAATGCTTGTTGTCGTAATAGCTGTTCACTCCATAAATATCGTGGGAAGGATTGCTGCGCGTGAAGGTGACCCATAGGAAGTTGCTGAGCGATGCGCTTAGAAACTCACTGTCATCACACAAAACAATCAGCGGACAGGACGGGAGTTCTCCTCTTGCAGCAATAGCTTTGCTTAAGTCGCCCATCTCCTTATTCCCACTTGCATAATCCCGGAACGCAGAGCCCTGCATAGCAACGATACCCGGCATGATGAAGCGTACGTTTTCATAACCGCGAATTTCTTTCAAGCCTTCTGGCACTTCTGTGCACAGCTCCCTTTTCTTATCTCCATATGCCGCAAAAACAACCTTACTGCCGGTATTCAGTCCCGTTCCAGAGTAATCCAATGTATCTATCGTCGTATTCGTATGAAAATGGATATCCCGATGCAGGTCGATGCGCTCTAGAATATAGCTTAAGAACTCAATTTCACGATACGTGCTGAGCGGCTGCTTTTCTTCGGCGGTAATAAACAGATATTTCGCCAAGCTCAGTTGATTCGTACCTAGTATATGATTGGCAATCGTCAGCAGTTCGGCCGGCTGTTTAACTTTCTGATACGGCGTGTACCGTTCGCTACCGATCGCGAACAACAATGGATGTACGCCTGCGGCGTCGACCGCCTGCACCTCCTTCACGCCCGGAACCTCCAGTTTAACGGCATCCCCCGTCAACTCATGGATCAGTTCACCGAACGCCGTGTCCTCCTGTGGAGGTCGGCCTACTACCGTAAATGGCCAAATGGCATTCGGCTTGGCGTACACTTTGTGTATCTTCATCACTGGGAACGGATGAATCAGGCTGTAATAACCTAGATGATCGCCAAAAGGCCCCTCAGGCTTCGTCTCGCCGGGATGGATTTCGCCCGTAATGACGAAATCGGCATCATGGCTAATGCAATAGCCGTCAGCATAGCCATAACGAAACCGCCGGCCGGAGAGCATGCCCGCAATCATCAGCTCGCTCATCCCCTCCGGCAGAGGCATGACAGCGGCTAAGGAATGCGCTGGAGGACCGCCGACAAAGCAGCTTACCTTCAGAGGAACTCCATGCTTGTTCGCCTTATCCTGATGGATGCCGATCCCGCGGTGGATCTGGTAATGCATGCCGACATCCTTATTGATTTCATACTCATTCCCACTCAGTTGCACGCGATACATGCCCAGATTGGAATTCATGATGCCCGGCTTGTCCAGATCTTCCGTGTATACCTGCGGCAGCGTAATGAACGCGCCCCCGTCCATCGGCCAGTGATGGATTTGCGGCAAATCGGAGATTTGGATCTCCTGCATGTTCGTCGGCAGCCCGCCCCGCTTCTTTAACGGCAGTGCCGTCAACGCGGCAAATCCTGAGCTCATGCTCTGAATCGGCCTCTTCAATGCCTTCATTGGATCGTTGCGCAAAGCAATCACATTCTCCGCATCCTGCCAGGTATTGCGAAAAATAAATTTACTCCGCTCGATGGTGCCAAACAGATTCGAAACGGCCCGATACTTCGTGCCCTTTATATTTTCAAACAACAACGCCGGCCCTCCAGCTTCATACACACGCAAATGAATGGCGGCCATTTCCAAATAAGGGTCTACTTCCTCATGAATACGAACCAAATGTCCGTGCCTTTCTAAATCAACGACGCATTCTTCCAAATTGCGATATTTCATATGTTAGCTCCATCCATTCTCAAGAGATATTCATAATCGATCATACGCATTTCAACATCATTGCTGCTTTCACCATGATAACATATCAAATGCTGACCGTAGTAGTTTAATAGCTGGCTCACTTGTGACAATATCCAATTCTGGACGTAAAAAAGCAGCTTAAATCTCTGATCCAGGGATTTTAAGCTGCTTTATTTCTTATTGGCGTATTGGCGCAACAATTATTCCTCGAACTCAACGTTATGGAACACTTGCTGTACATCTTCCAAATCTTCCAATGCGTCGATCAATTTCTCGAATTGGGCTTGCGCATCCTCCGGAAGACTCACATAGTTCTGAGCCAGCATCGTCAGCTCTGCAACGGTAAACTCCGAAATCCCCACAGCGCGGAAAGCTTCCTGCACGGCGTGGAATTGATCGGGCTCCGCGTAGACGATCACATCATCCTCTTCCTCAACGATGTCTCTAACGTCCAGGTCAGCTTCCAGCAAAATCTCAAACACTTCATCAAGCGTTTTGTCTGCTACGCCGATGACAGCCGTGGCATCGAACATATAGGACACTGAGCCGCTAACCCCCATGCTGCCGCCGTTCTTATTGAAGGCCGATCGCACCTCAGGAGCCGTACGGTTCACGTTATTCGTCAAAGTATCGACAATGACCATCGAGCCGTTTGGCCCAAAACCTTCGTATCTCAGCTCTTCATAGGTTTCCTCCGAACTGCCTTTTGCTTTATCCAGAGCCCGGTCGATGATGGCCTTAGGCACATTGTACGTCTTCGCTCGTTCAAGCACGACCTTCAGCGCCCGGTTCGATTCGGGATCGGGCTCTCCCTTCTTGGCAGCTACGTAAATCTCAACGCCGAACTTCGCATATATACGACTCGTATTTGCATCCTTGGATGCTTTCTTCTCTTTAATATTATTCCATTTACGACCCATGATGTTCCCGCTTTCTTTTATTATTTTACGTTCCTATTATAACATCTTCCCTCAGTTTGAAAAATTACGTATCGGCTCATATATTCAGAGAGAGGCATGAATACGCCCAATGACACGTTCCACGACTTCGGCAACAGAGATGCTCTCCTTCATTCTCAGGTGCCTTTCCATGAATTCAACCCTTCCCTCTGCGGCTCCTTTACCGATCACAATGCGGATCGGAATGCCGATTAAATCCGCGTCCTTGAACTTCACGCCCGGCCGCTCATCCCGATCATCAAGCAGAACCTCGATGCCATGTTTAACTAAATCGTCATAAAGCTGCTCCGCTGTGCCCAACTGCTCCTCATCTTTTATGGAAATAGGGATAATATGGATCTGCATCGGAGCGATCGATAAAGGCCAGATCATTCCATCCTCATCATGATGCTGTTCAATAACTGCAGAGAGGATCCGCGATACCCCGATCCCGTAGCACCCCATGATCATCGCCTGCGATTTGCCGGAAGCATCAAGATATGAAGCGTCCATCTGCCTGCTATATTTTGTCCCAAGCTTAAACACATGTCCGACTTCAATGCCTTTATAAAACTTGAATCTCCCTTCCTGGCAGCGCGGACAGCGATCTCCCTCTACAACGCTGCGGAAATCGCCGACATGCTCTAAGGGAATGTCACGCCTGACATGAAGATTTCTATAATGGTAATCTATTTCATTTGCCCCTGCAATCGCCTTTGTCATATTTATGACCGTTTGATCGAGCAATACGGGAAGCGATAAACCTTTAGGCCCGATGAATCCCGTAGCAACACCTGTTAATGCCATTACCATTTTCGAATCTGCGATGCTGATCGTTTCTGCTCCCAGATAATTTTTGACTTTAATTTCGTTGATTTCGTCCATTCCGCGCACAACTACGGCCACGGCCTGATCATCTGCCAAAAATACTACGGTTTTCAGTATTTCCTCCGGCATGATATGCAGCTCCCGAATCAGGTCATCGATGGTGCGAAGGTTCGGCGTATGAAATTTCTCGGCTGAAAAATCTTGATCATGCCCAAGTTCGCCTTGTGAGGGCGCTTTATGATCATTCAAACTGAACTTGACCGACTCCGCTTTTTCGAGATTCGCTGCATAATTACAGTGGGTGCAAGTGACAACGGTGTCCTCGCCAATATCCGCCAATGCCATAAATTCATGGGTTTCGCCTTCGCCTCCGATCACCCCAGCGTCAGCCTCAACCGCACGAAAATCCAAACCGCAGCGGTGAAATATTCGCTCATAAGCACGGTACATCCTCCAATAAGATTGATCCAGGCCCTCCCAGTCAATATCAAAGGAATAAGCATCCTTCATCAAGAATTCCCTGCCGCGCATAAGCCCAAAGCGCGGTCGCCGCTCATCGCGGAATTTTGTCTGAATTTGGTATAAAATTACCGGCAGCTTGCGGTAAGATTTGATTTCACTTCGCATAAGCGTTGTGATGACTTCTTCATGAGTTGGCCCAAGAGCGAATTCCCGCTCATGCCGATCTTGTATGCGGATTAACTCCGGCCCATAAAGGGAATAACGCCCCGATTCTTTCCACAACTCTGCAGGCTGCATGGCCGGCATGAGCAGCTCTTGCGCGTCTGCACCATCCATCTCGTCACGCACGATTTGCTCGATTTTACGAAGAACACGTTTTCCCAGCGGTAAATAGGTATAGATGCCCGACGCCAATTGCCGGATAAATCCGGCTCGTATAAGCAGTTGGTGACTGACTGCCTCCGCATCTCCAGGCAATTCGCGCAATGTAGTTGACAGCAGCTTGCTTTGTCTCATGCTATAACCTCCTCTATAAATTTCAAACATCGGCGATAAAACAAAAAGACACATCCGTCAGGGACGAATGTGTCGTGGTACCACCCTATTTATGACCGCAGCAAGCTGAATAAGCTGAGCGATCCTCAAGACGATAACGGTGTAAACCGGTGGCGGTTAGTCTGCGATTCGCATTCCCGCTACAGCTCGCAAGGTAGGAGCCGGTTCGCACGCGATGAGAAACCTTTCAGCCTAGGGGTTTCCTCTCTGGACGGCGAGGCTAGAACCGCTGCCTTGGTCATGGCTATTTTTCGATATGATAGTTGATCAATTCAACAATGAACATTAATTTATAACATTCAAAATACATGAGACTGGAAGATTAGTCAATCGCAAACGTTACTGTCATCCTTATTGCGTGCGTTATAAATACAGCGGAATTTCTTTGACGCCCCTAACGATCATGCCTGGCCGCCATTCCAGCTCGCTTATATCCCCTCTTAGTCGGACATCTGGATAATGCTTCAACAAGGTATTGATCGCGATTTCCCCTTCTAACCGTGCAAGCGGAGCACCGAGACATAAATGGATTCCTTTGCCAAAGGCCAGATGCGGACTCTTGTCTCTTGTAATATCAAAAAGATCCGGATCATTGAATTGTTCAGGATCGCGATTGGCGGAGCTTAAGGATATAACAACCAAATCTCCCCTGCTCATCGGCACTCCCTTAAATTCTAAATCCTCCCTTACCCAGCGGGAGGTGCTGAACTCAACAGGGCCATTATATCGCAGCATCTCTTCAATAGCGGTATGAATCAGCTCGGGTCGGTTCTGCAGCAAATGAAGCTGATCCGGATGCTGCAGCAGCGCAAGCATGCCATTGCCGATCAAATTGACTGTGGTCTCATGACCCGCAATGATGAGCAGCATGACCAGATTGTACAGTTCATCCTCTGAAAGCCGATCTCCTTGCTCCTCGGACATGATCAGTTGGCTGATCAAATCATCGCCCGGCTGTGTTCTCACTTTCGCAATCCATGCCTCTAGATATTCCCTGAATTCCAGAATTAAGCCGCGCATTTCCTCATCCGTCTCATGACCCGAATGTTCTATGAGAGCATTTGACCATAGGCGGAATTTGTCTCGATCCGAATGAGGCACCCCCAGCATCTCGCTGATGACAATAATCGGCAAAGGAAATGCGTAATCATCGATTAAATTCATGGTGTCCCGCCCTTTTACCGCTGCTAATAGTTCATCCGCGATTTGCTGTATTCGTTCCCTCATACCGGAAATCAACCGCGGTGTGAATGCTTTCTGTACCAAGCCTCGCAATCTCTTATGATCGGGTGGATCGGAGAACAGCATATTATCCTTGATAAAAAGCACATCTTGGTCAATCCCGGCATTTCGCATATCCTTGACAAAACGGGAATCCTTCAAGGCCAAGGCGGCATCCTCGTACCTGCTGATGATCCAGCTGGTCTGCCCGTCCGGGAACAGCATGCGCATGATCGGTTCACGATCTCTCATCTGCGCGTATACAGGAAAAGGATTCTGGGTAAATGCTTCCGTGAACATGTTCTCGCTTAAAGACGGATTGTTTTGCATTGGAATCGTCCCCTCTCTCCAGTGTTCAGAAATTGTAAAGCAGTCACATGAAAATACTACCATGTCTCTCATTTAATTAGCAAATAAACACATTTATACCTATTTTTTTCACCCCGTTATTTAACGCCTCAATCGGTAAGCTATACAGCGCCGACATTAGAGGAGCTTGTATAAGTTAACTTGGCTCGTTCCTGCGCTGTAACATCAATTGCTGTCTCCGGCTGTTCTATAATAAAATCTACGATACTTGGCTCTTGCACCGTAAGATATAAAAAAGGGTGCTGAAAATGAGTTCAGCACCCTTTTTATATATTTTCGCCTTTCATTTTATATCATCACAAATTTTATATTCATTGCAAGTCGATCTGGAATTTTGCTCCTTTATCGCCCGCAAACACAATTACACCGTTTTTTGGCAGCTCTACGGTACTATTGCCGCTGACTCGTTCAAAATGCACGCAGACCCCCTGCTCATTATAAACGGCAAACGAGCCATTGTTAGGTACTTTTACCCTCATTGCTTTACCTACCGCGGCATCGGGGATCGAAAGCCATCTGGCATGCCCTTTCTCTTGAATAGTCAAATAGGAGCGCGATCCGTTATAGACCGGTTTGACCGCTTCCTCGCGGACATACAAGCTTCCGCCGATTTCCAAATACTCCTGTCCGCCTTGGATATAGAAGTTATAATCCATCGTATCCCTGCCGCTGATCGACGGAATCTGAAGCTCGCTGACCGCACTGTCTGCATCAATCATCTTGCGGTTCAACAAATAATTCGGCGCTTCTGGCAATGTCGCCACAGTCTGGACAGGCATCATGACCAAATACATCACAGAGGAGTATTTCTCATTGACCGCAAAGTATTTTTTCCCTTCCCTTTCCTTCCAAGCTGCCTGTGCCTCGGCCGTTAGAGAATGCGCCTCGAGCTTCTCAGCAGCGTAATGGGATAAAGCCGTCTGCCCTAAACCAGGCAGTGTGGAATAATCTCTAAGCCATAAATAAATGCGTCCGTTCTGTTCTCGAACAAAACTTGCTTTCGAACTGCCATCCTCTTTTATGAAGGAACCGTCGGCGGTATAAACGAATTTCTCAGCCGGATAATTCGGGATATTAAGGACGGATACAATCATTTCTCCCTCTTCCGTGACATCGACCTTCATTAGCGCATTGGTCATTCCGTAGATCCCGGCATACGCTGCCGCCTCCTTCGGCATGGGCACCTTGACCGGAATGCCATGGGATTTCTCAGGCTTCAGTTCAGTAATGACGCCTTTCTCTTGCAGCGCGCCAAGAAGCATTTCATTCGCGAGTATTTGATCCGTCGTGCTAGTTCCGCCTGATGAGAGTACGGCAGCTGCCATATTATATTCCGGCAGAACCACGAGAGAAGCATGATACATAAGCGTATCTCCTCCCTTGGAAAGCGCCTGGATGCCATATTCGCTAAACGGGAACATGTTCACGGTATCCCAGCCGAGTCCGAACCCGATCGCCGTATCTGCCTCCTTCGGCCACATTCCCCTTTTGTACTCCTCCTGCTGCATCGCTTCTGCCGATTTTTTGCTGATTACCGTATCGACCTGTCCTGTGAAGATCTGCGAGAATTTTGCCAATTCCTCTGCGGTAGAGTAAATGCCGCCCGAACCGATGACATTGACGGTTTCGTTCGGCAGCTGCCCCGGATACGCTGGGTAAAATAACGGTGCCGCCTCGCTTCGCTCGATCTTGTCCTGTGAAGTTTTTGTAAGCTTCATGTTTAGAGGCTTCGTAATGACGGTATGAATATACTCCGTGAAGCTAAGGCCGCTGACTCGTTCAACTAAAATTTCAGCTAGTGTAAAGCCGTCATTGCAGTACACCGAAAATGCGCCCGGATCGGCTTTCAGGTTTTGCTCGGCGAGCTGTGCCAGTAATTGATCATGCGCGTATGTGTCATTATCCTCGAACATAAACGTATTGCTAAGCGCGCCACCCTGAAGTCCCGAAGAATGATTCAGCAGCATCCGCGGAGTGATCTGCTTATAGCGAGCGTCTTTCATTTTAAAGTCCGTTATGTAGTTGATGACTGGAGCGTCTAAATCTACCTTGCCCTCATCAACCAGTTTCATAACGGCAGCTGCAGTAAACACTTTGCTTGTAGACCCGATGCCGTACAAGGTGCTCGTTGACACCTTATCTTTTCCTTTCCCTGTATCTTTGCTGGCAACTCCGGAAATCACGATATTCCCTTGGTCGATCAGCGCATACTGTACGCTATTCGTACTGTAGGACTCTACCAAGAGCTGAGCCTTCTTTGCAGCCTCCTCCCTGGTAAGCTTGTAGTCCAGGTGGAGGTTCTGCTTGGATTCCTTCGATTTCCCCTCTTCCTGAACACTTTCCGCTATTACACTTCCCGCCGGCATCAGCAGGCTGAACGCTAGCATGACGGATACGGCAATTCGACCTCTTTTGTTCATTTCTCTCCCTCTCATTCTTTGTTATGTTGGCAATTCATAGATAATACGACGAGCGAACCTGTTTCGTTCAATCCGCCAATATTAAAAGTATGAACTGTTGACCCGCGGCATTCGCACTTATGTTTTAGAAATCTTCGGAAGGTTTCCCAAAAAGATTTCAGAAAACTGCCAGTACTGTCGGATTGGTGCCAGCAGATCGAGCTAAACTAGAAATATTGGCCCTAATGTCCCTGGTACAAAAAAAGAATCCGCATTTTATGCGGATTCTTGTACCAATCAATCTTCAACATCAGCATTAGACATTAGAACGGAACGTGCCCGCCTAACAATACTGACAGTTAATATTACAAAGCCCCCACAACACTCTGGAACTGGGCCTGATGCAGACGGCTGTAGACGCCGCGGGCTTCGAGCAATTCGTCGTGCGTCCCCTGTTCGGTAATGCCCTCCTCGGTGACGACAACGATGCGGTCGGCATTCTTGATCGTTGCGAGCCGATGGGCGATGACAAGCGTCGTCCGTCCCTGGGACAATTCCGCCAGCGACTGCTGAATGACCTGCTCTGTTTCCGTATCCAATGCGGAGGTCGCTTCGTCCAGTATGAGGATCGGAGGGTTCTTCAAGAACATCCGCGCGATCGCTAAGCGCTGCTTCTGCCCGCCCGACAGCTTCACGCCGCGCTCGCCGATCACCGTCTCCATGCCCTCAGGCTGGGAGCGGATGAATTCATCCAGACGCGCCCGGCGCGCCGCCTCCCAAACCTCCTCTTCCGTCGCATTCAGCTTGCCGTAGAGAATATTCTCACGAATGGTGCCCGCAAATAAATATACATCCTGCTGCACAATCCCGATCTGATGGCGCAGCGACTGCATCTTGATGTCTCGAATATCCACACCATCTATCGTGATCGCGCCCGATTCAACTTCATAGAAACGCGGCAGCAAGCTGCACAATGTCGTCTTGCCGGCACCGGAAGGGCCGACGAAGGCCACCGTCTCCCCTTGATGTATCGTCAGATTAATATTACTCAGGACATGTGAATCATTATCGTAGCCGAAGGATACTCCTTCATACCTGATTTCCCTCTGCAGCTCACCGATTTCTACGGCACCCGGTTTATCCGCAATATCCGGCTCGGTATCCAGCAGCTCGACATAACGCTTGAAGCCGGCAAATCCTTGCGGATAGCTCTCGATGATCGCATTGATTTTCTCAATCGGCCGGAAAAAAACGTTTGTCAGCAGCAGAAAACCGACAAATTCGCCATAAGACAATTGGCCGCGAATCACGAACCAAGTACCGCACACCATGACGAACAACGTAACTAGGCGCATCATCATATAACTGATGGCTCCGTTCTTAGCAATCAGCTTGTACGAGAACAATTTCGTCATGCGAAACCGTCCGTTGTTTACGGCGAATCTTTCCTTCTCATGCTCTTCATTCGCAAATGCCTGAACGACGCGGATACCGCCCACGTTATCCTCGACCCGCGCGTTAAAGTCGCCCACGTCCGTGAACAGCTGATGAATCGCTTTAGTCATTTTGCCGTTAAAATACACCACAAGCCAAATAATGACTGGAACGACAACGAAGGTTAACACCGCCAGCTTCCAGTTAATCAGTAGCATAAGTGTTAAAGAACCGGCCAGCGTCATAATCGCAATGAACAGATCCTCGGGTCCGTGGTGAGCCATTTCTCCGATTTGCATCATGTCATTCGTCAGCCTCGACATCAAATGTCCTGTCTTGGTGTTGTCAAAGAACCGGAAGCTCAACTTCTGAATATGGTCAAACAGCTTCTTGCGCATATCCGTCTCGATATTTATCCCGAGCATATGACCCCAGTAATTGACGATATACAGCAATACCGTATTTAACAAATATAAGACCAATAACCCCAGCGATGCCCAAATGATCAGATGCCATTCCTCATTGGGCAGCAAATCATCCACAAAGCGGTTCACGACCAGCGGGAAACCCAGCTCCAGCAAGCCAGCGATCAAGGCGCAGCCGAAATCAAGCAGGAATAATCCCTTATAGGGCCGATAGTAAGCAAAAAAACGGCGAATCATCATACTCATTAGCTTAAATCCAGCCCCTCTCTAATGCTTAAAGATCTCCCGTATGAAAAAGAAAGCTATTCAACCGAGATTGAAAAGCTCTCCAAGATAAATTCGGCGGGAAAATAATGATAATCATTCTCATTATATTGATTACTATTGTAGCTCACGCCGTGCGTGACTACAATACACATTTGCAAATCGTTTTTTATACAGCAGAACAATTTTCATAGAACTGCAATTTTTGCAATGCATGATGGTTGGTGTCTAATCGTTTGAAGCCTGAACCAGGGCAAAGCGCACCGCTCGGCCGATCAATGCAGGCAGCACTGAAATATGGCTCTCTCCGGCAAATTCGGAATATTCCACGCGTAGCTCCTTACTTCGCTCGGCGATCTGCGCCAACCGCTCAGCCAGTCCCTTCGCATTCTCTACCATACGGCTAGGATGTGACTGCTCCAGCTCACCTGCCGTAATCAGCAGGTTCAGTTTCTTAAGCTTGCTTGAACCATCCACCTGATTATACCTCTGCTCCAGTCGGGACACGAACCTCTGCTCCGCTTCGGTCATAAAGGGCTTATTCCAATGCATAGAGGGGCTGCCGGCGGCATAAGTCTGGAACATGTCCGGACGATCGAATAGGGTCTGCAATACGAAAAGACCGCCGAGCGAATGGCCTAGAACGGCCTGTCTGTCGAGATCAATCGGAAATTTTCGTTCCACCTCCGGCTTTAAATCCTGCTCGATAAATGCGGTGAATGCATCTACACCACCGAGCTCCGGCCATGGCTTGCCTTCCGGGCCTGAAATCAGCTGATCGGGCGGGGTCGGCATCGTGTAGTCGTAATAGCGCGAAACATCAAACAGGGCATCGCTCGGATAGCCGATGCCAATCACGACGGCGGGTGATACTCCGGTCTTCTTCTGAATGCGCGATTGGGCGCGTACGGCATCCACCATGGTGGCAAAAAGCGCGTTCCCGTCGAGCAAGTAGATGACTGGATAACCTTCTGGAGGCGGAGCGTCCGACGGCTTATATGCAAAAATGCGATACTCGCGGTTCGCAGCCGTAGAGCGCATATCCCAATACTGCGTGTTCGGTAATGTAAAAGGCTGATTCGTATGTTCCAACTTAACCTATCTCCTTTTCATTTTAATATCCTGACGGCCGGACGGCGATAGAAATCATGAACTGCTCCGGCCTTTGGCTCTATAGAGCAGAAAGATAAAGTACGGTACGCCAATGATCGCAATGACGACACCTACCGGCAATTCCGATGGTGTAAAGACCGTTTTGCCGATATAATCGGCCATCATTACAAGCAGCGCTCCCACGATGCCGCATACCGGGAGCATGCGCCGGTGGGCTTGACCGACAAGTCTCCGTGCAATATGCGGGGCCATGAGCCCTACAAAGCCGATTCCGCCCGATACGGAGACACAGGCGCTTACGATGCCGATGCTGCATAGCAGCAGTATGGCCTTTTCTTTTTCCGAAGCTACTCCGACACTAATGACGCTGTCTTCATCAAGCTGAAACAAATCGAGGGTATAGGACCTCCTCACAACCACAGGAATAAGCAGCACGAGCCAAGGAACCATAGCGACGATATATTTCCAGTTCGCGCTATAAATACTGCCCATATTCCAAACGGCGGCCATTTCAAAATCGCCCGGATTCATTTTCAAAGTCAAATAGAGTGAAACCGCGCTGAGTCCCGAGGCGATAGCAATACCGGTAAGCAGCAGCCGCTGCGGCTCCAGCCTGCCGTTCTTCCACGAGAACATATAGATGAGCACCGCCGCCAGAAGCCCTCCCAACAGGCCAAAGAGCGGCATCGCAAGGATCGACAGCCACCCTTCACTGCGAATCTTCCCTTGATAAAAAAAGAGAAAAATGACCATCGCCGCACCTGCACCGGAATTGATCCCCAGAATACCCGGATCGGCTAGTCCGTTGCGGGTAATGCTCTGAATAACGGCTCCGGCAATGCCAAGCCCTGCTCCTACGAGTAATCCAATGACGATCCGCGGCAGCCGGAATTCGAAAATGACCAAATCATGCTCCGGCTGCGGGTGGATGCGAAGCAGCGTACGGACGACATCCCGAATCCCTATATCGAAGGTGCCATTCGTCAGACTGATATACAAAGTAGCTAAAATCAGAGCAAGGCCTGCCAGTAGCACCCCTAAAAAACGTTGGTTCGTTGGCTTATTCACGCTTTCCATCCCCCTTGGTTCGAATGAGATAGAGGAAAAAAGGAACGCCAAGCAGGGAGGTGACTACTCCAATCGGCATTTCATAAGGATAATTCAAAAACCGGCTCAGAACGTCGCAAAGAGCCAGGAACAACGCTCCGACGATGCCGGAACAAGGAATGATCCATTTGTAATTCACGCCGGTCAAGAACCGGACGATATGGGGCACGATCAATCCGACAAAGCCGATTTTTCCCGCGAGGGCCACCGAAATCCCCGTAAGAATGACAACGGTCAGCATTGTCGCAAACTTAATCAGCTTCGTCTTTTGCCCCAAGCTCAGGGCAATTTCTTCTCCGAGGCTAAGCAGCGTAATGGACTTGGACAGCCAGACGGCCAGCGCTATGCCTATGATTGCAAATGGAATCGCCAACTTGATCAGCTCCGGATTCAATTGGTGAAGCCGGGCATTGTACCAGAAGCTGATGTTCTGCGAAACCTGGAAGTAAGCAGCAATTGCGGCGGACAGGCTGCTCAGGAACGTGCCGATAATTGTCCCTAGGATCGCCATCCGAACCGGAGACAATCCTCCAGGCAGCAGTGAGGCAAGCCCAAATACAATGACAATGCTGAGCGCCGAGCCGATGAATGAATAGAAGATCATTTCGATCGAGGTGGAGTCCGGCATAAATACCATACAGAGCGTGATGGCAAAAGCCGAGCCGTCGGAAACGCCCATAATAGAAGGGGATGCAAGATAGTTTCTTGTCATCCCCTGCATTAACGCCCCGGATATAGCCAGGAATGCTCCAATAAGCAGAGCTCCGATCACTCTTGGTAATCTGGAATGGACAATAATTTGATGATCCACATTCCCTGGATCGAAATGAAGCAGCGCATCACGGATTGTGCTCAGTTCGATATTTTTCGCGCCATACAGCACGGATAATAAAATCGTAAGCATAATCAGAAACGGTGAGCTCCATAAGATCAGGACAATCGCGGAACGCCTTGCTCGAAAACTCTTCGCCGTCACTTCGGTTCAGCTAATTTGCTGTTCTTCACAGCCTCCAAGAATGTGATCTTGCTGTAGGCCGTCCCGCCTTGGGCGCTCGGATCAACGATGTTCACGTACAGATTATCGTTCTTTACAGCATTAATGCTGCCCCAAATCGGGTTGCCCTGCAATTCCTCCAGCGCTTTCGGCGCTTCCTTATTCTCTCCGGCCGAAAATTGAACGAACAGGTAGTCCGGATTCATCCCGGACAGCTTCTCCAGCGAAATCATTTGCTGGGCGTTGGCCTGCTTCACTTCCTCCGGTACGGCCGCCCCTAAATCCTCGTAAATGGACGGATTAAAGAATACATCCTGCGGATAGATCATCATGCTGCCCGAACGCAATCTAACGAACAACACTGTTTTATCTTTCAGGTTCGGGCCGATTTTCTCCTTTAATTCAGTAGCCTCCTGCCTGTACGTCTCCAGCACCTGATTCGCTTGCGACTCCTTGCCTGTCAGCTCGGCGAGCAGCTTCAAGTTCGCTTCCCAATCCGTGGAAATATGGGATACAGGAATTGTCACGCCGACTTTGCTCAGCTTGTCCAGCGTCTCGGCTGGGAACTTGGTGCTGGCCAATATGACATCCGGCGCTAGCTTCAGAATAGTCTCGAGGTTGGGCTGCGTCTTCTCTCCGATGGCAACCGCCCCGTCAGTGATCTCGGCAAATAACGGTTCGAACGCACCGCCCATCGTCATAGCGCCAGTTGGTTTGACATCCAGTACAAGAGCGTCCTCCATCGATTCTACCGACCCGGTGATTACGATCTTCTCCGCCTGGGCAGGTACCGTATATTCTTGACCTAAATATTGAATCGTTCTCGTCTCAGCCGCTGCATTCTCTTCTTTTGCTGCAGATTTTCCGGCAGAAGCGGATTTTTCAGTGGATTGATTTGCTGTGCCTGCCTCAGCGGGCTTGGACTCTTCCTTTGTACCGCACGCGGCCAGACCAAGCATTACTGCCAGCACTAAGGCTAACATGGATGATTTCTTAAACATGTCTTGCTCTCCCCTCATTTTCGATCATCTTTGAGATTGTATCTTTTTCATCGATAATCATTCTCAATTACAAATTATAAGCCGCTCTGCATGAATGGAACATAGACTAATTCCAGATTACGTTTGGACGATTTCCATGTATGTGAAGCAGCAGATCATCAATCATTCGGAGACAGGCATAGGCGGAATACTCGCGCCAAGGATCCGAGGAGATCATATAAACGTTGTTTTTGCGGACGGCCTTTAAATCCTGCCATGGCCTGGACATTTGCAAGCTTTTCCAATAGCCTAGCGACTCTGGCTCCTGGCATACGTTCAGCAGTATTCTGTCCGCTTCCAGTCCAGCCAGTTGCTCCGTGGAAACGGCTTGCTCATAGCCGCAGAGCTCCACTCGGCGAGGAACCATATTCAGCTGCAAATCCTCGTACAGCACTTCACGCATTCCCCGCAGAGGGCTTACGTAGCAACGCCGCTTATGAATGCTAATCAGGAGCAGCGCATCCCCGCCTAACTCCCGGCTTATCCTTTCCCTCGCTCTCGCGGCCTTGCGTTCGTAATTATTCAGCCAAACGTCTGCCTCTTGCGAAGCGTTAAGGAACTCCGCCGTCATTTTAAATTGTTCCCGCCAGTCATCCTGGCAGGATATCGTGAATACAGGCGCGATGGCTTCTAGCTCCTTCCTTTCCGCCTGCTGCAAATGACCATCATCACAGATAATGACATCCGGGCTCGAATGGCGAAGCGCCTCGATATTGGCCGGCCAATCGCGATTGAACCGATAGGCGCTAAGATGCAGCGGAATGGATGCCCGATGCTTGCGATAGTAATAAGCAGTCCATTTCGGGTGTAGAGGTGCCGCATAGGGGGTCATGTTAAGCGCCAGCAATTGACCCAGAATCGACGGAGTATAGGCAACGATTTTGCGGCGGCGGTTTTTAATATAAACAGAAGGGGCAACGCCTACCTCTTTCTTAAATTTTCGGCTGAAGTAAAACTCGTCGCTATAGCCTACCTGAACCGCAACCTCCTTTAACCTGGCTTCCGATTGTAGCATCAGCAGCTTCGCATGATTCATCCTGACCTCTGTCATGTAATCGATGGCGCTCAGACCGTAGGTTTTCTTGAATAAATCGACATAATATTTTGGGCTTAGCTCCGCTATGCCTGCGAGCAGCTCGATACTCAAATTTTGGTAGTAATGGCTGTCAATGAACTCCTTCGTGCGCTCATGCGCTGCACGGGAATGAGACTCCGGAAGGCGGCGGATGTTCCCCAACAACCGATAAATCAGCTCTTGGAACGCCGACTGTGCACGGAGCCGTTCCAGCGGCTCATCCTGCTCCCAGCAACTGAACATTAATTCGCTCAACAGAATCGTCTGAACATTATGGTGAACCGGGAGTTCGCCCGTAACCGGATAATCAACCTTGGCGCCCGAATCATTCAGCACATCAAACCGAATCAGATAGACCTCGATCTCCTGCCCAGCTTCAACCTCTATTCCAATCGTCTGACCCGGCCTAGCGAAATGCACGGCATCCCCTCTAATCCGGTAATCCTCTAGATCTAGCTTTAACTGGCCCGCGCCTCGTTTGCACACAATCAGCACCGGCGATTCCACGAGCCGATGCTCCATGCCCTTTCCGCGAATGCAGGTGATTCCGCGAAGCTTGTACCAAAGCTCAGCAGCCAATATGTATAACGATGGATGATCTATTTTGATATGCGACATATCCTTCACTCCTACTAATGAAAATGATAATCATTATCATAATACGTTAACATAGTTAGAAGCATCTGGTCAAACGCTTGATGGATTCCAGCTAAGACATTCAAATGCAACAAAAAACTGCTGCCCAACGGGCAGCAGCAATGATGCAAGATTGTTTCTATTGCTACATTACAACGGAGTAAACTCCTCATATCTTATTTCAAAATACTCTCAATTACATCGTCGATAATTTGGCTATTTGCTATGACACCTGTATAGAGCCAGCTAGATTCATTATCATACTCATAGATCTGGCCGCTCTTTACCGCTGGAAGTCCTGCCCAGATCGGATCGGATAACAGCTCTTCCATCGGCACAGCGGAGCTGACAATGAAGATATAGTCCGCATCCAGTTCAGCCAGCTTCTCCAGCGAGATTTGATTCCAGTTCGCTGCTGCCGAGGCTGACATCTCCTGTACAACTGCCGGTACTTTCAGCCCTAAATCCCGATATAGAACATCCCCGCTGGAAAATTTCTCATGAACGACATAAGTACTCTTGCCCAGAGGCCACAGGACTGCAGCCGATTTCTCGCCAATAGCGGCTTGCAGTTTCTCCTTTGCCTCCTTCGCCTTCGCATCGTAATCCTCCAACGCCTTCTTTGCCTCGTCTGCCTTGTTCAATACTTCGCCAACGACCAGGAGTTCCTCCCGCCAATCGTTGTTTTGCTCCGTGCCGACAGAGTATGTAGGCGCAATCTTCGAATACTGCTCATATTTATCCCCAGCGACCATTTCTGCACTATCCACAAGGATTAAGTCCGGCTGGAAGCTCAACACGGCTTCATAAGGAAGCTCTGACGGAATCGTCGGTATATCCTTTAGCTCATATTGCAAATAATTTTGCACCTTCGTTTCTTCGGCCACAGACCACTGTGCTACAGGCTTGACGCCTAACGCGACGAGATGATCCTCTAGATAAGAAGCGATAATTCGCTCCGGATTAGCCGGAACCTTTACTTCATGGCCCAGTGCATCCGTAAGCTGACGCTCGGTCGTCTGCGATCCTGCGGCTTGATTCTCGCCGGAAGGCGCATTTGTATTCTCGCCTGCGCTGCCGTTCGTATTTGCCGGGCTTGATCCGCCAGAACAAGCGCTTAACAACAATGTCAAGCTCAACAATACAGCTGCGAAGGCAAATTTGTGTTTTTTGTTTCTCTTCATTTCCAATCTCCTCGCCATCCAACTGATAATGATAATTATTTTCAATAAAGTCAGTATAACCTGAATTTTGAGGATATTCAATCTTAATTAAAGTTGTTCATTACTGCATGCGTGCCTCCCCGCCTGTTCCGACTTCTCTTCCTGGAATACGCGCTGAGCAGGATAAGCTAGTTATAGCTGGAAGCTATATCAACCATAATCTTTGGCCACGGATTCCTTGAGCGCTTCTACATAAGCTGCCCCCAGCTTCGAGAGCGGCATGTTCCGATGCGAAATCCAGCCTACATTAATCGTCTCGTCACAGTCCAGCGGCACAGGAATGATGTCGCGACCGTTCAGATCAGCGCTTAGCACGCCCGTGGATATCGTATAGCCGTTAAGACCTATCAGTAAATTAAACAACGTCGCTCTGTCGTTAACGCGAATGATCTTCTTATGCGACAGCGTGCTCAAAATTTCCTCCGAGAAGTGGAACGAGTTGAATTCGCCCTGATCAAAGCACAGGAACGGGTAATCATCCAGCTGATCGATCGCCACGATAGACTGTTTTGCAAGAGGATTCCTCACACTGATAAAAATATGAGGTCTTGCCACGAACAAACTGGTAAACTGCAGCCCGGCATCATCCAACAGCCTGTTAATGACCTTGGCATTGAATTCATTCAAATACAAGATGCCGATCTCGCTGTACATATGCTTGACATCCTCAATCACTTCGTAGGTTTTCGTCTCTCGCATCGCCAGCTCGTATTCATCATGCCCATATTGATTCACAAGCTCCACAAAAGCACTGACCGCAAATGCGTAATGCTGAGCCGACACGGAGAAATGCTGGGGAGCCGGCTTCACGTTCAAATAGCGGCTCTCCAGCAACACAGCCTGCTCCACGACCTGCCGGGCGTAACTCAAAAATTCCGCACCATCCTTCGTAAGCAAGATGCCTTTATTCGTCCGTTCAAAAATAGTAATCTGAAGCTCTTCCTCTAAATCCTTGATTGCATTGGATAAGCTCGGCTGCGATATGAACAAGCGCTTCGCGGCTTCGTTCATCGAGCCGCGGGTCGCCACCTCGATCACGTACTTCAACTGCTGAAGGGTCATCCTCCATGCCTCCTTTGTCGATGATGAAATAGGTTTAACTTTGCAACAAACCGACCAGTAAGAACTGGTCGGCTGTCAACATCGTATGAAGTTAGCTGAAACGAATGAGCAAATGTATGAGTGCAGTGCTACGCCTGAATGATATCATTCAATTCAAAGGCGACGATCTGGTTGCGCCCGCGCTTCTTTGCTTCATACAAGGAGCTATCCGCCTTGGCGACTAGCGCTTCTAAATCGGAGGCGTGATCAGGATATGAGGCGACTCCTGCGGAAATCGTCACAATGTCACCGCATGGACTGACCGTGCCTTCCATCTTCGATCTTAGCCTCTCCGCTACCTTCACCGCATTCTGCTGCATCGTGTCCGGCAGCAGAATGACGAATTCTTCTCCGCCATAGCGGCAGCAAATATGATGGGGCTCCACCGATCCGGCCATCTGCATCGCCAGAAATTGCAGCACATGATCGCCTTCCGCATGACCGTATGTGTCGTTGACCCGCTTGAAGTGGTCGATATCCAGTAAGATCAGCGAGAACGGTGTTTCTTCCTCCAGCCACTTCTTCATATGCTCATCCATTCCGCGGCGATTCGTCAGCTTCGTAAGTGGATCAGTCTTTGACTGATGATTGGAATAATTAATGCGATTGTGAAGAAAAGCCAGGCTATGAACGAGCGCTTTCTTTAACTGGATGACCTCGTAATACCAGGCAGATATCTTCGCGATATGCTTCTCTTGATTTTTCTCCGTACTGTTTTCGGTATAATAAGCCAGTTTATGCAGCGGCTGAGCTATTTTATTGGACAGCCAGATGATGAATATAAGCGATACGAACAAGAACGGAAAGGAGGTGACGATCATTTTCTTCAGCATTGCCTTCGCAGGAGCTAGTGTAACTGCTGTCTCCCGCTGCGAGACTACGCCCCAGTCCGCCGTAGGAATATAACTATATCCCGCTAGCATGTCCTTGTTCTTCGTATTGATGACGCGCTCGGCCCCCCGCTGCCCGTTCATCAGCTTCCGAACGACCGGGTTCCCGTCCACGATATCATTGACGCGGCTTTGATCCTGATGATATATAATGCGCCCGTCCCGGTCTACCACATATACATAGGAGCCGTCTTTATAGAAATGCTCTCCCAGAATTTCGTTAAGAATGTTCATTTCCTTCAGATAAAGTGTTCCGCCGACCAAACCCAAATAATTATGCTCCTGATCGAAGATCGGATAAGAGATAAAAATGATCAAACGCCCGGTGATTCCTGTGTAAGGCTTGGAAATAAGCGGCCTTCTCTCTTCAAGTGCTTCCTTGCTGGAAGGCGACTCCAGTATTTTTCCTCTAAGATCAAGCGATTGCGGCGATGTCGCCAATACTTTGCCGGCGGCATTGGTTATGGCCACGGAGTTGAAGGTTCGCGTTTGCATTTTCAAGCGATCCGCTTCCCGCAGCAGAGCTGCCTCGTCATCCATGATCAAAGCGATTTCCGCAGCGCTCACACTCAAAGTCTGCAATGTCGTTTGAAGGAAGCTTTCCGTTGTCTGCGCCAGCTTCTCCGCGTACATCCGATTCGTTTCAAGCGTGCTGGTGAGCAGCGTCTGTTTATTTGTATCGTACCCGCTTAATAGGCTGCTGATCAGCGTTAATATAAAAGATAATAGAGCAACAAAAACAATCAGGTACCGCAGCGACAGTTTCATTCTTTTCATTCATGAGTCTCCCATTTCAATAGATGTAGGCAAAAAGAATGCTGCTCTATTTTTTTATGTAAAAACAGAGGGAATTCTTTATCTCGAAACATTTAAAAAATTGTCTAATCCGTTGAATTCTATCATATTTACGAATGCTTTTAAACAATGATTTTATATAGGCTGCCGCTGCATGCCGTAAGTCATCTCCGCCATATTAAAAGTCCTCCCCCGCTTGGTAATTGCAGGGAAGGACAAGTAAATTTAGGTATATGTTTTTTGTTCTTATGCCCCCGGGCTGCCCTCGATTTTAGGCAGCATATTGCCTTTAGGAAGATCCTACGAGGAAATTATTCCTCCTCATCATTGGCAAAATTCAGCACAGCATCGTCCACTTGGGCGACCGTTCCCAAATCGGGCATGTCCGTCAGCTCAATTTCACAGCTCACAGGAGCAGAATGAAGCTCGAAGAGGATGATCTCATTCTGTCCTTGGCGCAGCAGCGGACCGGGGACATACAATGTGCGCTGCGGCCCTGCGTTCCAATAACGTCCCAGATTGAAGCCGTTAACCCAGGCCATGCCTTTATGCCAGCCGTCAAATCGCAGGAACGTATCGCCAAGCGTCTCCGCCGCGAAGCTTCCGCGGTAAAATGCTGGCTGCTCTTCCCCGCGCCCTTCAGATGCTGTAGCGGCATCACCTGCATCATATTTAAGCCCCGCCAGAACTCCCGCCTCCAGCGGCAGCGGCCGAACCGTCCAATCAAATTGGAACTGATTGTCGATGCGCACTCCCTCCGTAATCCCTTTCGCATCGCGAATGAGCGGCCCGTAATTGACGCGCCCCATATTTTCGACGAGAATATCCAGCTTCGCTCCCTCGGCCGGTACGGAAATGTCCAGCGGCTGCGGATTCCAGCGCTCAATGACACCGAGCAGGCGCCCATTCAGGAATACCTGAGCACGATCGCGCACGTCCTGGATGTACAGCTTCTGGCCGTGACGCGGACCTTTGACAAAGGTGCTGTACAGGATGAACCCGAAGGACTGCCCGAATTTCTCCATCGGTCGTACGTTTACGCACTGAATTGGCTGGGATAGCTGCTGCAGAGCAGCATCCGTGAACAGCTCCGCCTTCTCCATCAGTTTTATTTTCCCATAGGAAACCTTCGGGATCGGCTCCGGGAACGGACAGTCCGGTGTAAATCCGTGCTTGGCAAGCACTTCTCTGACAGCCTCCAGCTTCTCCGTACTGTCACCCCATTCTGACAGAGGAGCATCATAATCATAGCTTGTCGTCGTCGGTTCATAAGTAACGATATGATTAGCCCCATTGTAAAAGCCGAAGTTGGTTCCGCCATGGAACATATACATGTTGATGGATGAGCCCTCAGTCAGCATTTCATCGAGCACTTTCGCGACATCCGCTCCGTCCCGGACATGGTGATCCTCCATCCAATGGTCGAACCAGCCGTTCCAGTATTCCATCACCATCAGCGGTTCGTCTTTCCGGTATTCCCGGTATTTCTGAAACGAATCCTTTACCCGGGAACCGAAGTTAACGGTGGCGTGCACATCAGAAAGTGTGCCTCCAAGGAGCATCTCATCGGTTGGCCCGTCCGAAGTGAATAGAAGAACATCGATGCCCCGATCGATCAATCCATTACGCAAATAATCAAGATAAGCCGTGTCATTCCCGTAGCTGCCATATTCATTTTCTATTTGAACAGCAATTATCGGTCCGCCCTTGGTCGAGAGGAGAGGCACAAATTTAGGAATTAACTCATCATAGTAACGATCCACCTTAGCCAGGTAGAGAGGATCGCGACAGCGAACCTGAAGGTCGCTATACGATAACAGCCAGGCTGGCAATCCGCCGAATTCCCATTCCGCGCAGATGAAGGGGCTTGGCCTTACAATAACATGCAGTCCAAGCTCTCCGGCCAAACGAATAAACGACTCGACATCCGCGATGCCTGCGAAGTCAAACTCTCCTTCTCTTGGCTCATGCACGTTCCAAGCAATATACGTCTCCACCGTATTGAATCCGCTGGCCTTCAATTTCAATAACCGATCCTTCCAATATTCCGGTACTACTCGGAAATAATGGATCGCTCCCGAAATAATCCGATAGGGCTGTCCGTCCAGCAAATATTGACCTTGATTCCAAGTAAGTAAGCTCATGTATATATTTCCTCCGCTAATAATGAGATGTTAAATATGTTGCTTAGAATCCGCCTCACTAACATGGATTTACTTCTGAACGCCATATATAGCAAATTTACGTATGATCGGATTCGCGACAGCTTCAGTAATCTGCAGCCGTATTTTCTCTGCAAACATAGGGGTTACTACATCAATCTTCTTGTGACCGATAGCAATGCCGTGCACGATCTCCTTCCATGCTCCATCTGCGTATGCCTCGAGGACGTATTGACGCACCCTTTCCCCATGCGCAATATCCTCCATGAGCACGACGTGGCCGATCAACGCTGGCACAGGCAGCTCCAATTCGATCCGATGACCACTGCCTGATGCCTCAGTTAAAGGATGATCGAATCTGCGTCTGATCTCCTCTCCAAATTCCAGCAGACGCTTCACATCTGCCTCAGGCAGAAGTCCGCGGTTGTCCGGAGATACATTGAGCAGGAGAGTCGCTCCATGGCCGACCGAGCGATAATAAATATCCATCAACTGGTCTAGAGATAACAGCGATTCCTCGTCATTCGGATGCCAGAACCACCGATCTTTACGAATCGGTACATCGCATTCTGCGGGTACCCAAGCCGGCGTCTCAGGCAGCCATTGCAATGAAGCCTCGCTAAACATGCTGCCTTTAGCGGTCGTCGCTGTATTCCAGCAAGGATAAGGGGCAAGCCCGTCCTCATTGCCTACCCAGCGGATCGTAGGAGCGCCCATGTTGAAGATCATCGCCCCCGGCTGATGCTGCCGCACCAGATCCATGATCCGCCGCCAATCATATTCGCGCCCCTCAGAGCCGGCGCCATCGAACCAGATTTCTACCAGCGGACCATAGCCGGTAAGCAATTCCTCTAGCTGCCGACAGTAGAAATTATCATATTTTTTGGGGTCTGAGTAACAGGGCTCATGCCGATCCCAAGGGGATAAATAAATGCCGAAGTCGATCCCCTCCTCGCGGCAGGCGTCCGCACATTCCCTGACAACATCGCCGCTTCCATTGCGCCATGGACTGGAAGCAACGGAATAATCGGTCGTTGATGTGGGCCACAGACAGAAGCCGTCATGATGCTTCGCGGTCAGAATGAAATAACGGAATCCCGCCGCTTTGGCTGTTTTGACCCATTGCCTGGCATCCAGCTGCAGCGGATTAAATAATAAGGGGGAATCCTTGCCCTCTCCCCATTCCTGATCACAAAAAGTATTGATCCCAAAATGACAGAACAGCCCAAGCTCCTTGTCCTGCCACGCTAGCTGCTCTGGAGTCGGCCGGGCCAAAAAATCTTCCGTGTGCTGCTTTTTCAAATCATTATTCCTCCTTTTGCACGCTCATACAGTTTACTGCTGCATCATATTGGAACGATTCGATAACTTTTCCCACGCTCTGCGGCAAATATATACTGATAGCCCGACTGTAAGCTTAAGCTTACAGTCGGGACAGGAAATTGAGTGGAATCAAAAACAGCCAGCTGTATTCCGCTAAACAAAACGCATTTCCTCGTATGCTCGGAATAAATCTCAGCCGCTTCAAGCTTCGCTTTTTCCCACTGAATATCGACCACATAGCCGCCCCTGGCGCGTAAGCCCTTGACCGAGCCGCTTACCCATGCAGAAGGCAATGCCGGCAGCAGGCGAATTTCACCGCCATGGGATTGCAGGAGCATCTCCTGAATTGCAGCGGCTCCTCCAAAATTGGCATCGATTTGAAACGGAGGATGGTCGCCGAATAAATTGGGATGCACCGCCTTCTTCAGCAAATCGCGAAGACTATTATGCGCTTCATCTCCTTCGCCGAGTCTCGCCCAAAAGTTAGCGATCCACGCCTGACTCCAGCCGGTATGTCCCCCGCCATACTTCAAGCGCCGCTCCAGTGTTGCACGGGCCGCTGCCCCAAGCTTAGGCATTTGATGGGGAATAATCTGTTCCCCTGGATGAAGCGCAAACAAATGTGAAATATGACGATGCCCCGGCTCATGTTCTTCATAGTCAACGGCCCATTCCATAATCTGGCCATGCCGACCGATCTCAGGCTGAGGAAGCTTCTCCCTTACGCTTGCCCACTGTCCGATCAGCTCACCATCGAGCTCCAGGCATTCGGCTGCTTCAATGCAGGCCGTAAGCACCGCGTAAATAATTTGCGAATCCATAGAAGGACCAGAGCATAAAGATCCAAGCTGACCTTTTTCATTAACATAGCTGTTCTCCGGGGAAAGCGAAGGAGAAGTAACGAGATAGCCGTTCTCATCATCGATAAGAGCATCCAGCAAGAACAGCGCGGCCTCCTTCAACACCGGATAAGCCCGTACCCGCAAAAACTCTGCAGAAAGACTATACCTGTAATGCTCCCATAAATGCAGAGCCAGCCAGGCCCCTCCCATCGGCCAAAAAATTGCTGGCGTCCACGCCCCGTACAAGCCGCTCTCCGCCCACAAATTAGAGGAGGAATGCGCCACAAACCCCCTCGCGCCATATAAGGCTGCCGCCGTTTTCCGTCCATTAATGACCAGCCGATCGATAAAATCGAACAAAGGCTGGTGGCATTCCGGCAAATTTCCCGTCTCGGCGATCCAGTAATTCATTTGCAGATTAATATTCAGATGATAATCGCTCTCCCAGGGCGGTGTGAAGCTCTCATTCCAGATGCCCTGCAAATTGGCCGGCAGGCTGCCGGGCCTTGAGCTCGCCATCATTAAATAACGGCCATATTGGTAGAACAGCGCCTCTAGCTGCAGATCCTCTCCTCCTTGCCGATAGTTCTGCAACCGTTCCGAGGTAGACATAGTGAGTCTTGCGCTTGTAGCATCTGCGGCTACTGTTTCTACAGCTACTTCCGTTTCTTCCGAAAGATCTCCTGGTACAAGCTCCAAGCTCACGCGACCAAACAAAGCCAAGTGGTCGGCCTTATGCGTATCCAGCAATGATCCATATGGCAATGAAGCGGCGAATTCTACCTGCCTGATAGCTTCGCGAAACGGATCGTCAGAGCGGAAAGAGGTTTGGGCTGCAAGCAGCAAAGTAACGGCATCCGCTCCTTGAACATCCAAATAATTAGCGCTGGCCTGACAGTTGCCGCCAATCACGCATGCGCGGAGCACGCTGGCAAACCTTACGCCGTCCGTTCCGCATGCTCCCTCCATCGCCAAAGTATGATCATTCTCCCGTCTCATCTCTCCATCGAATGGACGTCTGCTTAGCCGGGCTGTTAAACTAATAGCCCCCGGCTTCGATGCCGTTATACGGACGACAAGCACTTGATGAACAGTGCTAGCGAAGACTTCCCGGTCATAGCGAACACCAGCCGCCTCATAGCTCACAGAAGCAATACCTGTCCTAAGATTCAGTTCGCGGCTGTAATCCCTTCCTTCTGCCCGATCATGATCGAACTGAAGCAGTAAATCTCCCAAGGGCTGGTAGGGACCAAAATATTGTGGAGCATTCGTAAAATGCAGGAGCATCTGTCTCTCGGCCTCGTTAACCTCACCGCCGCGAAGCAGACTCCTAATGCGGCCCAGCTTTTTCCACGCCATAGGATTATCGCATTGCTTCGGCCCGCCATACCAAATAGAATCCTCATTTAATCCGATTCGTTCCGAGGTTACGCCGCCAAATATCATCGCACCAAGCCTGCCGTTGCCCAGCGGAAAAGCCTCCGTCCAGACCCGGGCAGGCTGCTTCTCTATAAGCTTGTTTATCTCGTTCGTCATCGCTCTGCTCCTAATTGTATAGTCCACAGTAGATAACAAGGGCCGTCTCTCATGTTCAAACGATCATTGAGACGGCCCTTGTAAATTAATTACTCATTATTACTTCAGCACTCCAATTACTTGATAACACCTTTCTCATTGATGATCTTCGTTGCTTCATCCACCATCCATTTTTGGACATCATCGATCGGCTCATTGCTAAGCATAAATTTACTGAATCCGTCGTTGATCACCTTGGTGATTTCTGAAGTTGCTGTTGTCATCACTTCTGCAGCATCAAGGAATTGAATGTCCTCACTGAACAACGTATATTTGAGAGAATCAATATCATACATATCTTCTTTACCTGCAACGAGCTTTGTCAGCAAGTCTTCATTGTTGGCTTGCTTATACCCAGAGAACTCTTGTCTATTGTCCGACTCTGCGGTAGTCATGAATCTCATTAGCTTAAAGGCCGCTTCCTTGTTCTCTGAAGTAGAGCCCATAGCGATTTGCGAACCGCTGGTGAAATATTTGCCTTCATAGTCTTTAGGCTCTGCACCCTTCGGAGGTACCGGCACCGGCGCAAATGCAGTCTTGAAAGTATGCGGATATTGCTCCGTATTCCCTGGATCTGGAATCGTGAAGTTACCCGTCAGTATCATAGCAGCATCTTCATTGAAGAACTCGGTGCGATAGTTAAGCTTTGCGGCAAGAACATCTGCGTAAGTCTTAGCGGATTTATCAATCGACTCCATGTCTTTACGCAATTGGAAGAAATATTTATAGGATGGATCAGCCAAAATCGTTGTACCATCATCGTATACGAACGGATCCTTCATCATCGTCTGTGCAGGAGCATTCATGTACAGCTCCCAAGTATGGAAGTAAGAACCGTAGCGTTTATCCACACCTTCACCCTTCGTTAACTTCTTGGCATATTCACGGTAATCATCCCAGGTCCAGCCGAATTTAGGGATCTCTAGACCAGCTTCATCGAGCGCATCCTTGTTCAGCATGACGTAGTTAATGCTCTTGGTGTACTGCATTCCGTAATATTTGCCGTCTACCTTCGTGTTGACATAATATTCATCTTCAGGAACAATGCCTTCCTGGTCATATAACTCATTTAATGGAGCAAGCGCCCCGCGAGTGGCTCGTTCAAGAGCAGCCCCCAAGCTAGGCAATTGCACAACATCAATCGCTTCTCCGGAAGAAATGAGGAAATCGAGTTTCTTCATCATTTCTACGGAATCCCCAGGTACGAGAACAACATGCTCGACCTTGATATTCGGATTTTGATCCATAAACTCCTTCAGCATGGCATCGGTTCCCACGGTTTGAGCGTCGTTATCCCAGTTGTAATACTTAATCGTTACCGGCTTCTCGGGTGAGTTGCCCGATTTGTTCCCTTCGGCTCCGGTATTTCCAGATTTTCCGCATCCGCTCACAAGCAGGCTGATGGCGAGAATGGTACCGAGAATGATGGAAAAGCTTTTTTTACCCTTATGTGTCATCTTTCTTCCCCCTGCACTGAAATTTTAGTGTAGTGCTTGTACATATCTCATTATAGGCGGTTGCCTCAAAGGCCAAGTGCAAAATTTTGATGTGATAGGAATACATTTTTGACTTTTATGATAGCGCTTGCTCCAAATGTGGAATCAGCCTTTTACGCCTCCCAGTGCAATACCGTTAATCACTTGCTTCTGCAGAGCGGTGAACACGATCAATAAAGGAATAATCGCGGACACAGCCGCCGTCATCATAATTGCATAGTTGTTCGTATAGTCGTCCCGGAACAGCGTCATTCCGAGCGGAATGGTGTAAAGGTCTTTATCCAGCAGGAAAATCAAAGGATTCTGATAATCGTTCCAGGTCCAGATAAATTTAATGATCGCTACAGTCGCTAATACCGGCTTACAGAGCGGAATCATGATCGAGGTGAATATTTTAAAATGGCCTGCCCCATCAATTCTCGCCGCTTCGATAAATTCATCGCTGATCCCGACCATAAATTGCCGCAGCAGGAACGTGAAATAAATGGAGAACATGCTCATCAGTATGATCGCTGCATGTGTATTGTAAAGTCCAAACCAACGAATAAGCAAGAAACGAGGAATCAGTGTCGCCTGATCCGGAATAATCATAAAAGACAAGAGCGCCAAGAACACTAGATTTCGCCCTTTAAAATTAATCTTTGTCAGCGCATAGGCCGCCATGGATGAAATAATCAAAGTGATACAGGTAGTAATGATCGCAATCTTAAACGAATTGAAGTAGAATTCATAAAATGGAATCTTTCCCATCCAAACCGCTTTAAAGTTATACGCTACATTAATTTTCTCAGGAATCCATTGAATCGGAAAGCGCATGACATCCTTCTCATATTTAAAAGCTGCCGAGACCATCCAAATGAGCGGTATGAGAAATACAATGGACAAGGCGCCCATGAAGACGGTGATTATCGTTTTTGACATGTTTTTACGAATTAGCTGCATTTGATATCCCCCCTAGTCTTCGTTTCTCATTTTCCAGGTCAGCGCCGTAAGCAAACCGATAATCGCAAACAGCAGCCAGGAAATGGCGGAAGCGTAGCCCATATTGTAGTATTTAAAGCCTTCCTCATAAATCCGGAACACAAGCACGGTCGATGAATTGTTCGGGCCGCCTTCCGTCAAGTAAGCGATAATGTCGAATACTTTAAAGGATCCAATCAGCATCGTAATCAGCAGGAAGAAAGTTGTAGAACGCAGCATCGGGACAGTAATGGAAAAGAACTTCTTGAAGGAGTTCGCCCCATCAATTTCCGCGGCTTCGTAGATTTCATTTGAAATATTCGTTAAGCCGGCCATATAGATGATAATCGTGTAGCCAAGGCTTGCCCATGAGCTGATAATGGCAATGGACAGAAGCGAAGTCTTCGGATCAACCAGCCATTTGGGCGGATTGGAAAGTCCGATATCCATTAAGAACTGGTTAATCGGTCCAAGCGATGGATGAAACAATGCGCTCCATACTGCGGCAATCGCAATAATCGAAGAAATATAAGGAATAAAGAACGCTACCTTAAAATAATCTTTGAAAAATACGCTGTTATGAATCAGCACGGCCATGACCAAAGCGATGGCAATTGGAATGGGCACCGTCATAATCATATAGAAGACGTTATTTTTCACAGCTTGAAGGATCGTTGGATCCTGAAGCAATTTCACATAGTTGCCAATTCCAATAAATTTGATCCCTTTCACACCGGATAATAAATCCCATTTCGATAAGCTCAGATATAAAGAAAATCCAAGCGCGAATACGTTAAGAAACAACATACCGATGATTTCCGGAGCTAGAAATAGCCAGCCGATCAGCGCATCCTTTCGGTGCGGAGTCCAAAATTTCTTCCGTGGTTCTCTGTGGGTGCCCGGTACAGGTTGTTTTGCTGCCTCCACGTTTTATCACCTCTGCATATTAGTAAGTTTTCATTATAGTAATACATCAAGAGGCCCGATACAGGAGTGATTATGACCAGCCGCGTGCATAATTTTGACCTTCTTTTTTTGAAAGAACAGCCCTCAGCTCGCCCTTCATGCGCAAAAAAAAGCGCAGCAAATTGTATTTCAATTTGCCCGCTTTTTCAAGCTTATGCCTATGGATCATTTACGCGCCGAATGCTTGGCCTTAAACTCACTTGGCGTTAAGCCGACGTATTTCTTGAACACTTTAGAAAAATAGGTTCTGTCCGAATATCCCAGCCCGATGGCCATCGACTCCAGATTTTGATTAGACATTTTCAGCATTTTCGTTGCCAGCTTCATCTTGTATTGATGCACGTAATCCGTAAAGGTAGCCCCGGTCATCCGCTTAAAGTAGCGTGAGAAATAGCTTGGGTTTAAATACAAATGGCGTGCCATATCTATCGACGTAATATTGTCAGCCAGGTGCTGCTCGATATACTGCTGGATCACCTGGAGCTTTGGCTCCTGCGTCACATTCGCTCCCTGAATGCCTCTGTTCTCCTTCATCTGAATCAGCTTTCTTTCCACCAGTGCGATAGAATCGCTCAATGATCGCGACAATGTCAGGTAATGGAACACATCCTCTTCAAACTTTAGATTGGAGAACATCAGCTCAATGCCTCGCAGCATAAAAGACAGCTCCCGCGCAAAATCTTCCGGGACGAGCATCAATTCACGCGCATTATCGGCGATTTCAAGCAATATACCGCGGATGGAATCCAAATCTTGCTTAATGACGGCCTGCCCCAATTGCGAGATAAAGCTATTGAGGAAGCCTTGCGGAGCCGGCTGGAACATCAGGGCTGCATTTCGGGAAGCATCAGTCACAGTGTAGTCGGAGCCTTCATAGAATTCGATTTTGTTCTGTATAATTTGCTGGTAAACAGCGCCGATCGAATCCAGCTCCATTTTGTCTGTAACCGTGACGACAGTAGGCTGAATCTTCAGAAAATGAATGCACTGGGAACACAGCTGTTCTAGAAAATTGTTGAAATGAAGAATTTCATTCTGAGCCAGGTTCAACCTGAAATTATATAAAATCGTAATATTGTCCTTCTCCAAAAAGGGAGTGATCCCTTCGCAGGTTTCAGCCAGCTCCAAAGCAATATTGTAAATAGCATACATAATCAGTGAATATTCGCTCTGCTTGTAGCGTTGATCGAAGCTTGAGAATTGAACGTTAACGATTCCCAGCAAAAACCACGGGTAATTCCAAGTGACTCCAATTTGTGAAGCGTAAGCCATCGTCATTTCGGAGGGCGCTCTGTCGATCACTCTTTTTAGCAGATCCTGGCGGAATAGCTGACTATTATAGTCGGATGTCTTCCAGCGAATCAGACCTGTTCGAGATTTCAAGATCGTGACCGATTTTTCCAAGCTCTGCTCTAGCTGCTCCGCAGTAAGCTGATCCTTGATCAAATAGTCGTCCGCCTTGAGCTTAAGCGCCTGCTGCGCGAAATGAAAGTCCTCATGGCAGGTTAGAAAGATCACGCGGATATCCGGTTTTATGGAGGTGAATATATTGGCCAGCTCGATTCCGTTCTTTTGCGGAAGACCAATATCCGTAATTAAAATATCGGGCTGAACTTCTTCAAACATATGCATTGCCTTTACACTTGAATAAGTGGTTCCGACAATTTGCAAATTGTTCGCCTCCCAGTCAATCATCTGCTGCAGCACCTTGAGCATGGGAACATCATCGTCGATCAGCATCACCCTATACATCTCTTCATTCTCCTCCCGTTAGACAATCATGATTAGCGCTTAGAGGCAAATACAGCGTGACCGAGGCTCCCCCCTGCAGGCGGTTGCTTAGGGACATTGTTGCTTCCTCGCCAAAGGTCAGCCTCAATCTCTGCACAACATTGATCAACCCGATCCTTTGATAGGAGCCCTCTTGATCGGCATCAAACATTAATCTGCAGTTAAGCCCGTTCAGTGTTTCTTCTTCTACACCGCTGCCATTATCCTCCACCTCAATCATAACTCCGCCATCCACCTGACGTGACCTGACTGAAATGACTGGTGACGGCTGATCTACCAGCCCATGCACGATCGCATTCTCTACCAGCGGCTGCAAAATAAGCTTAGGAACGATAAGCTCCTTTGTCGCAGGATCGAGATCAATATCCAGCTTAAGCGGGATTTCATTGCGGATCTTCATAATATCGACGTAATGAAGAAGAAGCCTGCACTCTTCATTTAAGCTAGTTGGTTCATTTACCTTCAAATAAGCCCGGAGCAAGCTCATAAGTGAATCAAGAATTCCACTATGCAGCTTGTCATCGGATAGAATCAAGCTGCATTTGATTGAATTGAGTGTATTGATGAGAAAATGCGGCCGAATTTGCATAAACAGGGCTTCCAATTCCATAACCCGTTTCTGCTCCTGCTCCTGCTCGACATCGTATATTAATTGCTGCAGCTGATCCAGCATCGTATTCAGTGTCTGGCCAAGCTCAGCGATATCATCCCTGCCCTTGACCTCAAGCCTTACATCCAAATTTCCCATTCCGAATTGGCGGACTACCCGCTGCAGCTTATGAATCGGCCTATGCAGACCACGAGCAATCAGCACCGAGGTCGCGGAGAAGACAAGGAATAGCAGGATGACCCCAATAAGTCCCAAATAAAATGTGCGGGATATGGGTCCCGACCATTCTTTGGCGGATGCTTCATATACGAGCTTCCAGCTCGACTTGGAGATGTTACGAACCGTTCTGACACTCCCCTTGGAGTCCGTAGAATCTAATGACACTTCATCATTGCCGGCGATGAGCTCGCCGGAGGAATCAAATATTGCCACTTTGCCGAACTCTACAGGACTGAGCTGCTTGTTGAAATATGCCTCGCCGATCGAGACGAGCAGCACGGAAACATATTGCTTCTCACTGCTATCATAAATCACTCGGGCAATATAATAGCTGCTGCTGCCTAAACCACTGTCAGCCATGCCAAGCCATTGCAGCTTCTCAGGCTCATTCAGATCCACCTGCTTCATGAGCTTGTCTATCGTGGAGCTGAATCCCGTTAAATCCTCCGTGCCGGAGGAGATCACGAAATGCTGACGGTTTACGAGATACATCCGGATAGTATTGTTCAGCGGCTTGCTGTTAATCAGATGGAATAAATCCTGTATACGCGTAAACAACACATAATCAGAGTAATCTTCAATCCGTTTCGTATCGGCAAAAGATTTCAAATTCGCGCGAACATTGGTATCGTTTACAATAAAATGCGAAGCAAATGTTACATCATCCACGGTCTTGTTCATCTCTTCAATCATGACGTTCAGGAAATTCTCATTGCTAAGCTGCAGCTTCTCTACCATTGAATTTCGGATTAATAGAAAAGACACGGTCGAAACTGCGATAAGCGGAATAAATATAAGCAAAAGGAATGACAGCTGAATACGTTTATAATATGTTAATTTGAACATGCCCTCCCGCGCCTCTCTCGTTCTATTATTTTTATTCTAGCAGGTTGTCATTCCTTAAGCATTTGTTAATTGATTACATTAACCTTCCTTTTCTCTGCTGGACCCGAAATAAGCACTACTTCACCAAAGATCTGCACGCCGTCCACCACATAGGAATCATATTGGCCTGATGGAACTCTATGACTAATAACGAGAATATGTTCGCTATTCAGTTCCGGATGAATAATGCGGCAAGCCTCTGCCTGCGCATCGTCCACCTGTTCGCCCGTATGGCGGAATACAGGGATTTTGGCGATTTGCGGGCGTTCCGTCTCACCAGGGCGCAGCGGATACAGCACCTGCATCATGGATGTTATCCCACTGCCGCTTCGCGAGTAGGTCACATGGTGATTAGGCTCTAGCAAATTGTATTCGCGGGAAATAACACCCTCGGAAATTTCAGCCCTCAACCCCTGACTCTGAATCGGTATAATCAGCAGATTGGCTTCGTCTTTGTTTTGCGTACGACAAATGAGCGAGCCTTCCTCCAGGGAAATGCCCCCTGGCGCGAAATGAAAATGCTGTCTGAACATATGCGCCTCTTTGCTGCGGAAGCGGTCGACCAGCAGCCAGTAATACGGCTTGATAAAAATAATTCTTCGATCCGTGAGCACCGGATCGTCCAAATGAAGATACCCGTCATGGCTGCCTTCGACGTAGTCATAAGCTGGCCGACTAACCCACTTGCTGCCTGACGGCCTGGCGATGCGATGATAGGACCAGGTATCCGCAATTTCCGTAAATCCGATGCCATCAACGGTAGTCGTATTATGCGCTGCACTTTCCTTCAATGCCTTTCTAAGCGGCGTATGGTCGCTATAATTGTATCTGCCTAAGTCAGTCAAAAATTCTTTCCCATAAGCATAAAGATCGAAATGCAGCAGATCGGCATGCCCATGTCCTCCCCCAAGCGGTCCGCAGTGGAAATACAGGTATAAATCCTGCTCACTCCAGCCTGAGCGCATGACATAATGCCCGGAATGGACGAAGGCATGGGACAGCTCCGGCGGCTCAGCCGATGCCATGCGATCATAGCTGCGAATCCCCTCGATTCCGAGCAGCCAAGCACTATCATAGTCCATTCGCGGATTAGCCCTGAAGCGCAGCGTCTCATCCTTGAACAACGCGGCAGCATAGGTCAATAGCGAGCGGACGTCATTGTCGTCACTATCCCCGAACATAGGCTGTCTATGATTCGGCTTGGCCCAATACAGAGAAGCTATGGCCATCTCATATACTTTGCCGCGGAAATCCTCATCTAGCTCTAGTCTATTGATTTTGGCAAAATACATGCTATCGAGATAGCAGCTCATCACCTCATGATGATAAGTCGGCGATTGCTCCCAGTGTATTCCGTCCGCCATCACCTGAATTTGCGTCGTCTCCTCCAGCCTCTGTTCAGCAAGGCTGCGCCACTGTCCGGCAGCAGTAAATTCGGGAAAGGACAGAGCAATTTGCAGCAGTCCGCTCGTCTCCAGCACACCCCAATTGCTAATTCTCTTCCAGCTTGTAAATGCGGCGACCAGGTACCGGGCATGCTCAGCCAGAGATATCAATAGTATCGCCAACAGGGACGGCGTAAACTGCGGACAATCCCAAACATAGCGCAGCGTCTTGATCCAGTTGCTTCCGCGCAGCCCGGCTTCAATGGTACGCCAGGCCAGATTGTCGCTTGCCGGCTCATGCGGCACCGGGTTGCTGTCGATCCAATCCTCAAGCTGGCGGCAAAACGCGGCTGCGTATTTATGATCTCCGGTCATGGCATAGGCTTGACCGAGAGCGATCCAATAACGGTGCCGATTCAGCATGTAGGCCCATTCCGGATCAACTTCGGGAATATAGTGCCAGTCAATCGCATCATCGAACGTTACCGGAACCTGGGTTCGTTCCATGTCCCAGGGGAACTGAAACAGAAATGTCTGATCCACAACCTCATCCGCCGTTTTTAGGACCGCTGCCGCTTCATCTGCACAGTATTTTTTTACGTAACCGGTAATTTGAGCCGTCTCTTCCTTCGGCAATCGGCAGCCGGGCACTTGGCGCTCTCTGTAATACCGATGAAGTGCTAGCAGCGCATCTTCATTGCGATTTTGCTTGACCGCTTCAGCCACATCGGCTAATTCTGGGACTTCCAGATTCAGAAGCGAGAAGAGCGAACGCAGTTTGTCCTCGTCAGTAGCGTCTACACGATTAACGTTCATACCAGTATCCCTTATACCCTTTCTCAAGGCGCAGCAAGGCTTCCAGATAGTAATAATCGCCCCAGATCATATAATCATCCGGCGATAGTCCGCCGCGTACGTAATAAGAGCCATGCTTCAAGAGTCCCTCTGCATCTTCTCCAATTGTGGAGTAATTCTTCACCAAAGAGGTCAAGGAATCGGTTAGCCCCTGCTTGAAGTAGTCCCGATCCGCATCCTGCTCGTCCAAATGCTCAAGCAATTCCAGCAGACCGGCTGCGACGATAGCGGAGGCCGAACTGTCGCGATAGGTGTCACGGTCTACCGGAGCATTAAAGTCCCAATAGGCGACTTGATCCTCAGGCAGATGCGCAAGAAAATAACGTGCCATGCGTCTAGAGGTTTCGAGATATACGGGTTCCCCAGTGTAACGATAGACCAGAGCGAAGCCGTATACGCCCCAGGCTTGTCCCCGCGTCCAGGTGGATGCGTTCGTATAGCCTTGATGTGTGGCGCCTCCAATGGGCTCTCCGCTGCTTGGCTCGAAGAAAAAAGTATGATAAGAGCTATCGTCCCCACGCACAATATACCGTCTCGTCTTCTCAGCCTGCATGAGCGCAACCTCGCGATATTTCGAATCCCCCGTCTGCTGCTCCGCCCAGAACAGAAGCGGCAGATTCATCAGGCAATCAATAATAATCCGGCCAGCCTCCTTCGGATCTCCCTCCCGGCCCCAGGCCTGGATATAGCCTCCGGCAGGACGCCAGCGCTTCAACAGCAAATCCGCAGCCTGAAGCGTCAATTGCCGAGCGCTCTCATCTTTCTCAATGATCCACTGCGCCTTCGAGGACAAAGAATACAGAAAGCCGATATCATGATGGTCCAGCACGATCTTAGCCTTGAAGCGGCGCCGGAAATCGTTCACCGTCTCTACCGCTTTCAGACGAAAGACCTCATCTCCCGTATATTCATAGCACAGCCAAAGCATGCCGCTCCAGAACCCATTCGTCCAATCCTCGTTGTTATTCAACTGATAGACGCCGTCCGTACTCACATGCGGGAATCTTGTCCCAAATCGATCTATATTCGCCCTGACTTTACTTACTGCATCTTCTATCGCTCTTTGCCACATTCTCTTGCTGCCCCTTTCGAGTCCATATTCTCTATGCTTATAATAAGAAGTGCAGTCTATTACTAGTAGGGGCTATTTTTGACCTTCATGTGCACAATTTTGACTTTTGACAATGATCCTGAAAAATAGCCCCAACCTCTTAAAGAGTCTGGGGCGTCCAATATCTAATAAGTTCCTCCCCGCTTAGAAACCGCAGGGGAGGACTCCAGGTTTTTGATAAATGCTTTTGAATTACTTGTCTTGCAGCTTATGGAAATTCTCGAACAGATTGTCGCAATCTTCGCGGTTCGGCACTTTGACCATATTCAGCACGCTTTTGTCTTTGCCCGTCAAATAATCGCGCAGATGCATGTCGCTGAAGCCGTGCTTATCCGCGTCTTCGGCCGTATTGCAGTAGTACACCTCCTTGATGCCCGACCAAATGATAGCGGATACGCACATTGGACAAGGCTCGCAGGTAGCGTAAATGACGCAGTCGGACAGATCCATCGTACCCAGCGTTTTGCAAGCTTCCCGGATGGCCACCATTTCCGCATGTTGTGAAGGGTCGGTATCAGCCATCATGCGGTTGCTGCAGACAGCGATAATTTCATCACCGCGTACAACGGTAGCGCCGAATGGCCCTCCGATGTTATTGTCCATGCCCTCGATGGTTTTTTCTGCTGCTAGCTTCATGTAATCCATGTTCATACATCCTCTCCAGATTATTTTACGATATGCGTACCTGCTTCGTTTTTGATCGCGGCCTTCAAGCTTTCCGGATTGGTGATGATGACTCTGGAGCCGCTTTGCTCTAGGAAGCTAAGGCTGGCTTCAATTTTCGGCAGCATACTGCCTTTGGGGAAGTGATCCTCGAGCACATATTGCTTCGTTTCGGCGACTGTAATCTCATCCAGCGCTTTCTGATTCGGCTTGCCGAAATGAATGAATACTTTGGGAACACCGGTCGTAATGACCAAAGTCTCGGCCTGGATCTGATCCGCCAGCAAGCTCGTTGCGAGATCCTTGTCGATTACAGCATCGATGCCTTCATAAGTGTGATCCGCTCTCTTGACGACGGGAATTCCTCCCCCGCCTACGGCAATAACCACATAGCCTGACTCGATCAACGATTTGATGGCATCCTTCTCCAGAATATCGATCGGCTGCGGTGAAGGCACGACGCGTCTATAGCCTCGGCCCGAGTCTTCCACGAATACCCAGTCAGGATGCTCCTTCTCCAGCTCCTGCGATTGCTCCAGGGTAAAGAAGGAACCAACAGGCTTGCTCGGATTCTTAAAATTCGGGTCCTCGCTGCTGACTTCAACCTGCGTGATCACAGTGGCCACCTTTTGCCTCATTCCGCGGCGAATGAATTCATTCGTAAGCGCCTGCTGAATTTGATAGCCGATGCCGCCTTGCGTATCCGCAACACAATTCACGAGCGGTACGCTTGGCATGCCTGCTACCTTCTCGGCAATTTCCCCGCGGCGAAGCGTAAAGCCTACCTGCGGTCCATTTCCATGGGTAACGACGACCTCACAGCCTTCTTCTACCATATCTGCAATGTTGGCGGCAATTTCACAAACCGCTTCGTATTGATCCTGAATCGAATCCTGATCATTTCCTTTAACAAGTGAATTACCGCCAATCGCTACTACTACCAGTTTTCCCACTTTAATCCTCCCAGGTTACTTAGCTGCCTGCGTATTCTCGTTTGTTTGCTTGTAAAGCAAAGTATACAGCACAAACGAAATGATCAGCCCGCTGAAGAACGCAAAGTCTTTTAATGTTACTAGCAATGGAACATTCGTGAATACTACGCCCGACATCGGAATTAGGAAGCTGATAATCAGAACGATGACCGCGATGCGGTTATAACCGCCTTTGTAACTTCCGTCTTCACCCGGTTTCACATAAATTTGCGATAGATCGAGGCGTTTCTTACGCTGTATATAAAAGCTGGCCAACATGATGCCCGCGATCGGGCCGTACATGGAGCCGATAAAGCTATAAAACAAATACAAAGCTGCCGTGCTGGAAACGAGCTTCCAGGGAAGAATCACCGTACCGATGATCGCAGTTAAAATCCCGGCTGTCTTTACGTTAAAAATTTTAGGGAACAGCGCGGTCATTTGCAGACCCGCCGGCATCAGGTTGCCGAATACGACAAATGCGGTCGCCCCGACGTTAAGGGCCAGCAGCAAAATTACGACAGAGAAGGTGTTATTGATTTTGCCGATCGCGTCAACGATGTTGAAGATCGGCTCGCCAAAAGCAATTTCCGTCCCTACGATGAGAGCGATACAAGTAATCGCAAACAGAATGTAGGAAAGAATGAACCCGATCGGCAGCCCCCACATCGGCGCTTTAATATTTTTAGCGCGCTGCGTCAAATCTGAGATGTTCACGATCGGGCCAGCCCAGTTAGACACAAGCGCGCTAACGCAAGCGATGAACACGAGCGGGCTCGCCATTGGCGTGGCTGGAGTGTATGCCATGATCGGAGCTATGCCGCCGGCGATGTTGATGGCCCAAATTGCTGCGCCGATAATGAACACATAAACGATCGGTGAAGAATATTTACTGAACGTGCCGAGGATTTTCATACCGGACAAGAACAGCAGTACAGTTAACGTCCATAGTATTACATACGACAGCATCGTCGGAAAGTCCAGACCTAAGATATTAAAACCGCCTCCCCAGGACATATAGTCTGGAAAGATTCTGGTGAAAATGACGTTGAACGACTGCGCGCCAACGACCGTCGTCGTGCCGAAGAAGACAAGACCCGATATGAGTCCCCGGCATAATGCCGGAATAATGGAGCCTTTTATCCCGAAGGAATCCCGCAGCAGCATGGCAAAGGGAAGCCCATATTTCGCTGCAGAATATCCATTTAGGGCATACCCCGCTGCCACGATCGCTGCGGACAGCATGACAGCAAGGAATACCTGGGTAACATTCAGGCCGAGGATAAAGAACCCGGCTACCGTCATATAGGACATGATGTTGTGGACAGGTCCCATCCAAACCGTGATGTAGTTGAAAATTCCCCAGTCACGCTTTTCCTCCGAAATCGGCAAAATGTCTTCCGCATACCCATATGATTTGAATTGCTCATACTCGACATTTGCTTTGACTTCCATCTTTATTCCCCTATCTCCCTTATCTTAGGGTAGAAATATATTAGCTGATGTTCTCGCTGAGGGCGAGCAGTGCCTTTTCGAAGCAATCGACTGGTGGATGCGTAATACCTGCACCGATCATACCTATGCCCGCTTCTTTGTGCGCAATGGCGGTATTGATGATTGGCAGAATACCAGTCTGTACCACTTTACGCGTATCAATCCCTGTAGCAATACCTTGGAAGTTCAGCATCGGGATCGTGACGTTTGGATTTTCCGTTGTCGTGATTTCTTTCATTTTGATCGAATAGCCGATCGCTTCGTCGACGGTTCCGCCGACCAGAGCAACAATGGCTGGCGCAGTTGCCATAGCGAAGCCGCCGATGCCATAAGTTTCCGTAATCGCGCTGTCGCCGATATCCAAACCGGAGTCCTCTGGCTTGTAACCGGCAAACATCGGGCCGACAACCTTTTGTGCTGGGCCGGTGAACCAAGTATTTCCGGCTAGGCCGCTGACGCGAATACCGAATTCCACGCCATTGCGAGCCATTGTCGTGACGATCGTGCTGTTCTCAATGCCGTGAGCGGCATCCAACGCGCATTTGCAGAGAGCCATCCACGTTGGGCCAGAGAAGTAATCGCTGCTCGCTACGAAATTGAATACTTCGCGCTTTTGCTCTTTCGTATAATCCGTTTCAAGAATAAACGGCGTAAGTGCTTGAATCAGCAGGCTTGTCCCTGCATTGTTCCGGTTGTGGCACTCATCCCCCATGTGCAGCGCTTGGGCAAGCATAAGGCGAAGATCGATGCCGTTCGACAATCTCATCGCATCTCTCAGCATGGGGCCGAGCACGTCGCGCATCCAATTCAAGCGCTCTATAACGCTCTCATCATTCGCGCCCATGCGCAAAATTTTCGACATTTGCTCACTGAGGTTCGTGTAGGCGATATTGCCGTAAGTTTTATTTTCAACGATATGCATAAACATCGAAGCCGACGTTACGCCAGCCATCGAACCAACGCAGTTGTGTTCATGGCACGGGGAGAACGTAATTTGTCCAGAAGCAGCTACTTCAGCCGCCTCTTCCAGGTCTTTTGCCAGACCCTCGAAGACGAGAGCGCCTGTTACCGCACCTTTCATCGCTCCATTCATGCGTTCCCACGTAATCGGCGGGCCAGCATGGAGGATCGTCGTTTTGGTCATCCCGGGCACAACGTTGATCGCTTGGTCGAAACCGATCAGAACCGGCTGCGAGTTGACGATGCGTTCTACCGCCTTCTTATTCGCCTCTTCGATTTTGGCCAGAATTTCCGGTCTGTCGAGCTTGTCCAAGGCTTTGATCAGCTCAGGCTTGCCGCCGCCAGGAGGCTGCCATTCCAGATGGGTTACACTGGCCTTTTGCTGTACCATATCATCTTTGAAAAATTCGATTCCGACGTTGATCACATGAAGGTCACTCTTGAATAAATCGTTAATTCTGCTCATTGATTCGTTATTCCCCTTTCTCCACAAAGCCTCTAGCAAGAAGTCCCGCGTTCGTGCTGCTGCTGGCGATCGTCACTCCGGCAGATTCGAGCTTGGCTACTTGGTCGGCGAAATTCTGATTGTCCAATTCGGTGCCCAGCACATAACCTAAAATCTCAAGATGTCTGCCCTCTTTCGCCGCTTCTTCCTTCGCTTTGATAATCGCAGGAAGCATGACACCGACCGGATCCTCATGGGAGCCGAAGCCGATTACGAAGTCCATGAGAATAACGCCAACCGAAGGATCTTTTGCTTCTTGCAGGAATCTTGAAATGCGAGAAGTCGGATCGATCATTGGATGCGGCTTGCCCTTCGTATATTCATCATCACCGAAGTCGATGAACGTATGCGCCTGGCTCACATTCACGTCTTCCAGCCGGTATTCCTCGGTCTTTGGAATGTTGCTGTATACATCCTCATATTTCTCCATGGCCAGGTACATGGACTCGTCACACAAGGTGCCGCCGCAGAACAAGCCGCGAATGTACTTCTGTTCTGGAGACAATTTCCCTTTAATCTCTTCGATCAGCGGGAGATTCAGGGCACGCTTGTTGATCGTGCTCTCATCCGCGCCTGCAAGGACAACCGCTTTAAGCGCCGCTTCCTTGGTCGTTTTGGCGAAATGTCCGCCAGCCTTCACAACGTCCTCTTCCGACCCGCCGATGAAGCAAACGACAACAGGCTTTTTGCAATATTGAATTTCTGCCAGCACCTTCTCCTCAACGCTCTTAGCCGGCGGCTTGGAGATCAGCACGATCACCTTCGTCTCTTCGTCGTCGTTAAGTGCTTTCATACCGTCCAGCATCATGATGCCGCCGACTTGCTCGGTCAAATCTCTCCCGCCAGTTCCAATCAGCTGGGATACACCGCCGCCAAAGTCGTGGACGCGAACGCTGATCTCTTGGCTGCCTGTACCGGATGCGCCGACGATGCCGACATTCCCTTTTCTTACCTTATTAGCGAAACAAAGTCCGACATTTCCAATAATAGCGGTTCCACAATCCGGCCCCATCATCAGCAAGCCTTTTTCATGGGCCAGCTTCTTGAGTTCAATTTCATCCTCGATGCTGACGTTGTCGCTGAACAGCATGACGTGCAAATCGTTCTCCAGCGCTTTGCGAGCTTCTCTTGCCGCAAATGCACCATTGACGGAAATGACAGCCAGATTCGCATCCGGTATATTCTGTGCCGCAGAGTCAATCGTTGGGAACTTAATTTCGCTTGCACCCTTCGAGGTTGTTTTCTGTGTGAACAATTTCTCAATTTCAGCATATGCATTTTCGCTTAGTTCATCCGTTGCGGCTTTCACGACGATCATCAAATCACCGGTTTTTACTGCTTCAAGCTCCGGCGTAATCAGACCGACATTTCTAAGAACCTCCTTGTTCATTTCCGTTCCCATTGCAATTACGGCTTGCTCGACACCTTCAATTTGGTTCGCTTTCGTCGATAAAGACATCAGTGATACCGAATCAAAGTAAGTGTTTGGTTTTATAACAATTTTCGTTGACATACCTTACCTCCAGCTTTTTTTTCTGCACTGAGTTCAAGGCCGGATACGATTCCTATCGCAATATCTGTACCGGACGTAGAGCCGATATTCAGCACCGAGCCTAATGAAGCTCTCATGCTCTCCTCGCTCCCGACCGTCAAATCACGAAGCAACCGAATGAGGGATTCTCTGGCTTGCCCAGTGGCCGCTTTCTTTAATGTGATATAACTAATTTCATTCGTTCTGCCTATGGATTGAGCTGCAACCTGCATGCAAAATGACCGGCAGTGATATAAAGGGCTCATCGGCAGGTTGAACACGACAAATAGACCTACAAGAAAATCGTCCCCTGATGGCGTAAGTCCAAAGCCAAGTCCAACTAACCCGGCAGCTTCGCGCTCCGCTTGCTGCATGCTGCCGCGCGATATGGCCTGAAGCAGCAATCTCGACCGCTCGGCTAGCAATCTCGTTACCTCTTGATCGAAGCTGCTCCCGTCAGTATGGGATCGTTTCATTCCTCCGTTTTTCCCATAATGGTCAATGATTAATCTGGCTGCGTTCAAATTTCTTCTGAGTTGCTGTTCATTGGCCGGATAGGGTGGAAGAACGCTGTTCCATTTTTTCGCATCATCAAGCTTGATCTTTATTTTGTTCAAAATGCACAATGTATTATTCATCGCATAGACCCGGTCATCAATAGCGATATCCATTTCGCTGAAATGAGTAAACTCAGTCACTAGAGTATTTGGTCCATTATCTAAGCTTTCGTTGGCGATGGTGAACAATTCGCCCCGATCTTCGCTTTGAATGTTGAAGGTTCGATCAAAGATGCTATGCACTCGTCCGGTAAAATTGCCATGCTGTATCCGTTCGATAAAACAGCTGTCTCCGGAAATGGCCTGGCTTGAATAAGTCATGCGCTCTGCTTTGCTCCGGCTGTTGCCGCTTCCATAAACTGTGTTGTCGATTGGCTCTCAGACAAGTTCGCTCCTCCTTTTCTATTTATTTGTATTATGACCAAGATCCCGTCAGGCTATTAGAGCACTCTGCTGTACTGTCAATCTTTGTGGGGAGTGGAAAAAGAAGCTTTATTGTCAAATCCATGATAAGGTGTAAAATAAAAAAATGACGGTAGTATTCGAGTGTATTGCTTCCAAGTCTAAGCTTAGAAGATATCTGTTGTGAAATATCACACTTTTTACTCCCGTTGTTCTGCCTGACAACCCTATTCTAGTCCCGGGGCCTAAAACCGTCATTGTATAGCCAGACTAAAAATTGAGGCTTCTCATTGTGCATAGTGCATAATGATCAAGAGAAAGGGGCGAGCGAAGACAATGTTAACCATAAAGGATTTACTAGAAATTAAATCTATAGAAGGTATAAAGATTGTAGCTGTTGAAAGCGGTCTCAATAATGAGATTGCCATCGTCAACATTATCGAGAATCCAGATTCCTTCGACTGGTGGACCTCCAACGAGCTATTGCTCTCAACAGGCTATATTTTTAAAGATAATCAAGATCTGCAAAATAGAATTATTCAGGAGCTTGCGGAAATCAATTGTGCAGGACTGTGCATCAAGATGAAGCGATATTTCAATGAAATCCCGCAAAACATGATCGATGCAGCGAATAAATACGGACTGCCCTTGCTGGAGCTCCCCTTCGGATATACGCTCTCCAATCTCATATCGATCATTAATGAGAAGGCAACCGCCCGGTACGATGCGCTGAACCGCTCCTCGCTGGATGTGCACAATGCCCTGTTCCGAATAGCGCTGGAAGGCGGCGGTTTAAACCGCATTTCTGCAGAGCTGGCAGAGACGATCAATAATCCGGTCGTTATCGTGGATCACGATTGGAACCTGCTTCACTATACCGATTGGCAAGGCAACGAAGTTCCGCTAACAGCCTGTCTGCAGCTCGTCCATAATCGGCCTGTCTTCCCTAAGGAATTTACGGATACTGTTCCGCAGAACATCAGCGAAATCAAAAAGTCGATCAAGCGAATTTATCATTACGGCAATGGCCAGAAGCTCAAATGCCGAATTATGCCCGTGGCGGTCGCTAACCAATTATATGGATATATCGTGGTTCTGCAGACGGTTCGAGAGCTGGCAGAATTGGACTATATCGCACTGGAGCACTCCTCCTCCATCCTCGCCCTGGAACGAATCAAAGCGCGGGAAATCGAAGAGGTGAAGCTGAAAATCCGGCATGACTTCTTCGATGATCTGTTAACAGGCAAAATCAACTCGCCTCACACCTTGCGGACGCTATGCGATCTACACGGGCTCGAAGCGCATTATGCTTACTATTGTATGGTCGCTAACATTGATCGTGCGGAGCTGGAGAAATATGAAGATATGATTGAGATGAAGGTCGAACTGGAGCAGATCTCGAAGAAATGCGTGGAGCTGATCTATAGCTTGTCTGAACAAGCAGACGGGAAAGTTACGAGCTTTTATCGAAACAATCGTATTATCATACTCGTCGGCAAGCAAGAAAATAAGGCCAGTGTCGCCATCAATGACGTAAAGTCATTTGCGAGTGAACTGCAGGAGCTGCTGTCGCGTAAAATACCAGGAACGTCCTTCCTTATCGGCATAGGCAGACAGTATAAAACGATAGACTTGCTGCACAAGAGTTTCTCTGAAGCTCATGAAGCGATAAGGTTAATGCAGCGGTTCAATGATCAATACGTTGTTTCGCACTTTGAAGACTATTCGGTCTATCATTTTCTGGACTCCAACATAAAAGCCCCGGAGCTCGAAAGCTACTTTAATAGCACTCTTGGGCCGATATATGATCATGATCATGCCTATGGCACCAGCTTTATGATTACGCTGGAAAATTATTTCGCTTACAACCGCAACGTAAGTGAAGCAGCGAAAGCGATGTTCATCCATCGCAATACGTTCATTTACAGAATCGATAAGATCAAGGAAATCCTGAATACGGACTTGAAAAATTCCGAGGAACTGCTGCAAATTCAGCTGGCTCTGAAAATTTACCGGCTGCTTCACAAAAACTGATGTTCAGAACTATAATATAACTAGGGGCGCAACACTGCGGATTTATAAGCAGTATTGCGCCCCTTGAATTTTACATAAAACTATCGGATTTGGGACAAATCAGTGAATTGCCGTTATCCTCAGTGATAGTGCTGAAGCAATGACTCCCAGCCTTAGGCATTTTGCTAATGAACTCCTTTGTCGAGAAAATCCTGAAGCAACTTCTCACTGCTCTTCTCCAACTAGCGGAAAGAGCTTGGATTTGTCGGCGGCTAATGCTGAGACTTCATCATATACCGCAGAAGAAGCATACACGCAGGTCGACTGTTGTATCGCCTCAAGCACCGCCTGCTTATCGTCTATGCCGAAGGCCTTGCTCTCGATTTGCATAATGCCGGCACTTTTTACGCTCTCCGCCATCCATTGTCCCCCTTGCTTGCCTAGACAGACGAAGGCCACTTTACTGCCCTTGTCCATTTTAGAAATGTCTAAGAGCGTAGATATATTAGCAGCACCGATCGTTAAAAGAGGTTTAGAGCAATCGACCAGCAGAGCTCGAGCCTCGTCCGCATGATTCAGCGTAGTAATCATAACGTCGGCTTGGCGAATTGCTTCTTGCAGCTTATTCGAATGCTCCGCAATATCTTCAAAAAAAATAGTTGTGACTTCTACATTCTCTACTCGTTCCACTTGTGATCTATAAAACGGATAGTCATGGTAGCTCCTTAAATCTAAAGGAAATAAAAGATAGACCATTCCTCTGATCGTTTACAAGGTAATTGGTCTATTTAAAAGCCGGGTGTTCTTGATTATTAATTATAGTTTCCGATGCCGGATCCCCTCGCATCTAATTTACTTAATCAATCTTCCTACTCCTATAAGAGCTTCTCACTCACTGCCGCAGCTGTATTTTCCTTATTGAGGATCGACTCTTCCTTGGATCTTTTGAAGTATTCGGCATACAAAACGTCCAACAAATACAACTGGGAAATTTTCGCCGATAATGATCCCCCTTGCAGCGGGCCTTCATTGGCTCCGCAAAGCAAGGTTAGATCGGAAAATGAGGTTAAAGGCGATTTAACGAATCTTGTGATCGAGATGATCTTTGCGCCACGCTCTTTTGCCTTTTTTGCCACTTCAATATTGTCCTTGGTCGAGCCCGAATAAGAAATAATGACCGCCACATCACGCTCTGTCATTAAAGCCGCCGACATCATCTGGAGATGTGAATCGAAGGTACACTCCGCCTTATTCGTAATCCGCATAAATTTCACCTTTGCCTCCATCGCCGTGATGAGCGATGAACCTACACCGAAGAACATAATCCGTTCAGCGCCGATCAAATAATCAATCGCCTGATCGATCTTCTCGATATTCAGTAAATTGAAGGTTTCATTCAACGCGCTAATGTTGGAAGCCAGTACTTTCGAAGCGACCTGGTCAATAGTATCATCCATGAGCACCTGATCGGTAAGCTGTGGAATTTCATTATCCACCGTAATACTGTGGGCCAAGGCAATTTTAAATTCCTGATAGCCTTTATAGCTAAGCGATTTACAGAATCGGAAAATGCTGGACTCTCCGACATGACAAGCATCGGCAAGATCCGTAATCGACATGTAAACCACGCTTCTTGCATTTTCTAGAACATAGTCCGCGACCTTCTTCTCCGTGTTCGTCAAATTGTTGTATTTAGAGTGAATCGAAGTAAAAATACTCAATGGACGCAAATTTTCTCCCCCTATTGCAAAAATAATGATGCCGCTCCAAGAACGCCTGCTTTATTTCCAAGGGAGGCCTTCAAAATTTTCACATCACTATAACTTGGCATAACGATTGCTTTTGTTCTTGCTTCTACAAACCGGACTAAATCATCCTGCTCCATTACGCCGCCCCCAACGATAACAGCCGAAGGGTTAAAGATATGAATGATCGAGGTTAAGCCGAAGGCGACCTCATCCACCCATGCATGTAAAACCTGTTCCAGCCTCTTATTCCCTTGTTTGATTTTCTCAAATAATATTTTACCATTCTTGCAATCAGGGTCGACTCCTTCAGCCATTTGTACCAAAGCCGTCGTTGAGGCATATTTTTCATAGAAGCGCGGGGTCTCCCCCATGTTCAAGCCTGAAGGTGTATGAGTCATAATATGACCAAACTCGCCTGCCACGCCATTTGCGCCTTTATAGATTTCGCGATCTATAACGATGGCTCCGCCAATCCCTGTACCAAATGTTAAACATAAGAAGTCATTGAAGTGCCTGGCTGCGCCAAAGAATGCCTCGCCCAGCGCAGCCGCGTGTACATCGTTCTCGACCTTAACGGGTGTATGGAACCGCTCTTCCAGCATATCCTTTATTCTCATACCAGTGTAATTAGGTATATTTTCGTTAGCAAAGACGATAAATCCCGCTTCTGAATGAACTTGTCCAGCCGTACTGATCGCAATAGCATCAAAATTATCATAGTCCGCAAGCTTATCCATTAATCGTGCCATGACATGAGGGCCGCCCTGGCGGCTCTCCGTAGCATACTCCTGAAACTGTTCCAGGTTCCCCTGCTCGTCCGCAATACATATCTTTGTATTCGTTCCGCCAATATCCGCGGCTAATATTCTCATTCTCTCACAGCCTTCATGAACCGTTGCGTAATTTCCATCGGCCGCGTGATCGCTGAGCCAACGACTGCTGAATATACGCCCAGGTCGTACATTTTCTTCAATTGCTCCGGTGTAGATATCCCGCCTTCAGAGATGACGGGCACCGAAAGACGCGCAACGAGACGTTCCACCAATTCAAAATCAGGCAAAGGTTTCCCCTTGGTAGCTTTTGTGTATCCACTCAAGGTCGTGCCTACGAGATCAAAACCCAGATCTTCAGCGAGAATCCCTTCTTCATACGTAGAACAATCGGCCATGAATAGTTGATCCTGATACATCTCTCTAATCCGAGGGAACAATTCCGAAATTGTCGTTCCATCGGGCCTGATGCGGTTTGTCGCATCCATCGCGATGATATCCACGCCTTCATTGCGCAGAGCTTCAACTTCCTTTAATGTCGGCGTAATGAATACATCTGAACCAGCGTATACCTGCTTGATAATTCCGATGATCGGCAAATTAACATTTTTCTTAATCTCTCTAATATCATCAACGCTGTTAGCGCGAATGCCAGCAGCTCCTCCTAAATAGGCGGCGTATGCCATTCTCCCCATAATAAAAGGACTATGGAGCGGCTCCTCTGGCAATGCTTGGCAGGAAACAATTAAATTATGCTGGATCTCACTAAGAATTTTATGATCTGTATTCATCTGTAACCACTCCACGTTTTTATAAGATTATTACTCTTTCAATGCGCCAGCCGTTATGCCTGATGTAAAATAGCGTTGGAACAATACGAAGATGATCAGCATTGGAATTGCCGCCACGGTCGCTCCAGCTATTTTATAAGCAAAATTAGGATTAAGATCCTGCATCAATGTTGCGGTACCCACCATCAGTGTTTTCATCAATTTCTCCTGACCAACAACCAACTGCCACAAATAGTCATTCCAGCTTCGGAATCATCAAGCTTGAAACAAAAATAACATAAATAATATTGCTGAACTTAAAATTGATTTTTGAGAAAGCATAGGCTGCCATCGAACCAGCGCTGCTATACGTTCATCGAGGTTATGATAGATACATTCTCCTGAGCTTCCGCCAACATAAACGCCTTGTACCCCTTTGCCCAACAAGTACTCGCATAATTCCTTCGTCCGCGCTTCTGAAATGTTCCCTTCATCGTTATAGCATGCGTAGAAGGCGGGTAATATCCCATGAAACTTTTCTAATGAAGCTATTTTCTTTCCTCCTTAGTTGTCCGCATTTCATAGTTTTCGAATGGTCATGAGTCCTCGTATGTAGATTATTTTCTTCCCTATTTAATTTAAGGAAAATATTTTCGCCGGAAGTCATGACAACGTATTGCTTATAGCTGATGACACTCCTCCGTTCGATCAAACCACTGAAACCCTTACATAATACAGAGTTTTTAGTATTTGATTTCGGCTTCTTCTATATTTAATTTATCATGTTTTTTTGAGATTGTAAATTATTTTCTTTAAATTATTTTTTGTGAAAATTTCTTCCCGATATGAAAATAGCAAAATCCCCTCCCATTCCCATGGCATTCCGCGAGGTATTATAATAACATATAGTCAATTAATTACTAAGGAGATTATGCATATGACATTGGCGGACGTAATGACAAAGCTAGAAGAAATGGGCACTGAACAAACGAAAAGAACCTTCATTCGCCATGGCGCCAAGGAGCCTTTATTCGGTGTAAAAATCGGGGATTTAAAGAAGCTGGTAAAGCAAGTGTCGAAAGATCAAGACTTGGCATTGGCGCTCTTTGAATCAGGCAACTCTGATGCTATGTATTTAGCCGGTCTATCCGTCAACCCGCAAGCGATGACGAAGCCGCAGCTGGAGCATTGGGTCAAACAAGCTAACTGGTATATGCTTGCCGAATACACGGTCGCAAATGTAACTGCTGAAAGCCCCTTCGCCCTAGAGCTCACCCGGGAATGGATGCGCTCTGACGATGAAATGATCGCCACCTGCGGCTGGAGTGCATACGCCAATTATATATCGATTACTCCAGACGAACAGCTTGACCTAGAAGAGATCCGCTCTTTGCTGCGACAGATCGAATCCACAATTCATGAGGAGCAGAACCGTGTTCGATATACGATGAACACGTTCGTCATAATTACCGGAGCCTATGTGATACCTTTATACAATGATGCCATGAAAGCTGCCAGTAACATAGGCAAAGTCCATGTTGATGTCGGTCAAACCGCCTGCAAAGTTCCGCTAGCAGCCGAATATATTCAAAAAGTAGAGCAGCGCGGCAAGCTTGGCGTAAAGAAGAAGACTTGCATCTGTTAAGGCTTGCCGCGGTCTTGTCTTTCTAAAGATTGAGCAATATTTTTGCCACGGTGAAATAAATAACCAAGCCGGTACCATCCACTAGCGTCGTAATAAACGGGCCTGAAATCACGGCTGGATCGGCCTTCAGCTTATGCAAAATCAATGGCAGAATGGCTGCGACCAAAGACGCCCAAATTACGATCATCAATGCCGTAATGCCGACGACTAAGCCCACGTTAAGCTCTACTCCAAGCATCCATGCGCGAAGAAAAGCGATAACAAAAATAGTCGAGCCAGTCATCAGCCCCGTCATCATTTCCTTCTTGACAACGCGGAATATATCACGGAAATGCACCTCGCCTACTGCGAGTGCGCGGACAAGAGTTGAGACCGTCTGGGTTCCGGTATTTCCTCCGGTTCCGATGAGCAGCGGTATGAAAAAGGCAAGCGAAATCACTTCAGTTAACGTATCCTCATAATGCCGCAACACGGTGCCGGTATAAGCCTCGGCAACAAATAAGATAAGAAGCCAAATAATTCTTTTACGGTACAGATGAAATACGGAGGTCTTAAAATATACGTCCTCCAGCGGCTGGCTTCCGCCCAGCATTTGAATATCCTCTGTCGCCTCCTCCTGCATGACGTCGATCAGATCATCGACAGTAACGGCACCGATCAAGCGCTGTTGCGCATCCACCACCGGCAGAGCAACCCAGTCGTAACGAGATAACAGCTCTGCTGTTTCCTCTTGCCCCATTGTGGCCGGCACAGAAATAGGCTCATCTGCAATTTCCCGCAGCTCGGTATGCGGGTCAGCCAGAATAATTTTTTTGAGCGAAACTACGCCCCGCAGTTCCCCTTTCATTCCTGTTACATAAATATAGGCCGTAATCTCTGCTTCGCGTCCCACCTTACGTATGTGCTCCAGCGTCGTTTCCATCGTCCAATGTCCGGGTGCGGCAATATAGTCGATCGTTGCCAAGCTTCCTGCTGTCTCTTCCGGAAATGTCATTAAGGTCTGAATTTGCTCGCGATAATCATCCGGCAGCAGTGTCAGTAATTTATCCGCCTGGTATCGATGAATCGCCAGCATCATATCCGCCACGATATCACTGGGCAGCTCATTGAGAATGGTTGAGGTCAGTTCAACGTCCAGATGATGCAAAATTTGATATTGGAGCAGCGGCTCCACAAACTCCAATATTTCCGCAGATACAATCGGAGGCAGAAGCTCCATTAGCTTCAGTTGTTCCTCTGATTTTAATTTCTCCAAACTTTCTGCCAAATCAATCGGTCTGAAAGCTTCCACAAATGAAAGCATTTGATCTATATCTGCTGTCAGGATCTTTTGCCGCATTTGATTAAGATCGATCATTTTAACGTACTCCTTTGAACATGTTGTTAAAGCTTAATATTCTATTGTAACACGTAATGTAAAGTGAAATAAGACTATCCATTTTCCAAGGGTATAAGGCAACAACTTTCATCAGACAATAAAATCATGTCAACAGCCATCATGAAGCAACCTGCTTTTGATTTGATTGCCAGTGAAACCGCTAACAGATACGATGTTTGTAGGATATATGAACTACACAGCATCTTCAGATTCAACAATATTTTATTCGTGGAGGTCAAAAAAATATGGACACTACAGAATCAACTAGTTTCAAAGTTCTAGTCCAGCGCTTCGGGAGATTTTTGAGCGGAATGTTCATGCCGAACATCGGGGCTTTTATCGCCTGGGGTCTCATCACCGCATTATTCATCCCGACCGGCTGGTTTCCGAATGAAAGTTTTGCTTCCTTAGTAGACCCAATGATCAAATATTTGCTTCCTTTGCTCATTGGCTATACGGGCGGCAGGATGGTTCACGATGTACGGGGCGGTGTCATTGGCGCAGTCGTCACGATGGGCGTCATTGTCGGAGCCGAGATTCCAATGTTCCTAGGAGCTATGATCGTTGGGCCGCTCAGCGCATGGGTCTTGAAGAAGTTCGATAAATCCGTTGAAGGAAAAATTCCATCGGGATTTGAAATGCTGATCAATAACTTCTCCTTGGGTATTCTAGGGGGCGGTATAGCCCTCATTGCTTTCAAGGGGATCGGCCCGATCGTTCAGTCGATTAGCAACGTGCTTGCTGCCGGCGTTGATTTCTTGATCAACACGGGCTTGCTGCCGCTGGCTAACCTGATCATTGAGCCTGCCAAAGTATTGTTCCTTAATAACGCAATCAATCACGGTATTCTTGGCCCATTAGCATTGGAGCAAGTCCACACTGCGGGCAAGTCGATTATTTACATGCTGGAGTCCAACCCTGGGCCTGGTCTAGGTATCCTGTTAGCCTACTGGTTGTTCGGCAGAGGCTCGGTCAAGCAATCTGCACCTGGTGCGGTGATCATTCATTTCTTTGGTGGTATTCATGAAATTTATTTCCCTTACATCTTGATGAACCCACGTTTGATTCTTGCTGTGATCGGCGGCGGTATGGCCGGTACATTCACCTTCTCGCTTCTTGGTGCCGGACTTGCAGGAGCTCCTTCCCCGGGAAGCATCCTTGCCTACTTGCCTTTGACACCTAAGGGTGGATTCCTTGCCATGTTCAGTGGCGTATTGGTAGCAGCACTCGTTTCCTTCTTAATCGCATCTCTTCTATTGAAAACAAGCAAGTCTAATGTCGATGAAGATTTGGAAGCTGCAACAACAAAAATGAAGGAAATGAAAGCAAGCTCCAAAGGAAACGCGGCGCCTGCCTCCGCTTCCGAAAACCAAGCGGTTAAATCGAAGGACGAAGTTAACAAAATCGTATTCTCCTGCGATGCCGGAATGGGTTCAAGTGCGATGGGCGCTTCTATACTTCGGAAAAAAGTTAATGCCGCAGGCCTGCCGATTACGGTCATTAATACAGCGATCAATGACATCCCAAATGATGCGGATATCGTCATCACGCATATGACGCTGACGGATCGGGCTCGTCAGAAGAACCCGCATGCAGAGCATATATCCATCGATAACTTCTTAAAGAGTCCTGAATATGATGCGCTCATCGAAAGATTGAGCAAATGATTGCAAGCTTGGCGCTGACAGTATTCTGTCGGCGTTAAGCTCATTTCTCTCGTGAAGGGAATGATGCCGTATCGTAATGTCAACTAGACAGCGTCGGATCGTAGAGCTGTTGTTCAATCAACAGAATGAAATTACAGCCGCTGAGATCGCTGCCGAGATTGGAACCAGTACACGAACCATTCACAGGGAGCTAATTGATATCGAACCTGCCCTCGCGGCTCATGGCATTACTCTTCACAAGAAATCCGGAATCGGCATCAAAGTCGAAGCAGACAGTGAGCAAATTGAATTATTCAAGCAGGAGCTTAATTTATCTGTGCCAGCGGAATATTCATCGTATGAGCGTAAAGTGCTAATCCTATGCAAGCTGCTCCAATATGATGAGCCAGTAAAATTATTTACGCTTGCCCATGAACTAAATGTGACGATGCCTACGATCAGTAACGACTTGGATCAGCTTGAGGAACATATCAACGAGCAGCAACTAACATTAGTCAGAAAACGCGGCTACGGCGTCGAATTATCGGGTAAAGAGCAAGCGAAGCGAAAAATGATCAGCTTTCTGGCGATCAAGTATTTGGATGATTCTGATTTATTCGAACAAAAGGACGACAAGATCGACCAGAGCGTGGTGCATCCGTTAACGAACCAGCTTCTATTGATGGTCGGCAAAGATCTATTTTTCAAGCTCGAAAGAGCTCTATGGCAGCTTAACAAGCAATGGCCAACCCGTTTGTCCGAAGCGGCTTACACCCGCTTGTTAATCCGGCTGTCTGTAGCTTTTACCCGAATCCAGCAAGGCTGCATCATCGATCCTAAATCTGATGTTCCTCCTGCTGCATCAGCCTACCATGCGTCCGCTATGGACAGTGGCCAACTTGTCCGGCTTCTAGAGCTGCTCGATTTGCAGCTCCCTCAGGAGGAGGAAGCCTATATTGACAGCTTGCTCAAGGGCGAAGCACAGCATGAGCTTGGACTTTTGATAAACCACAACGACATGTCTCTCATTGAGACAGTAACTGAATTAATCCGGTTCATTGAGAGTAAGACACAAATTTCATTTATGGATGACCGCTCGTTGGTTGAAGGTTTGATCCAGCATATGCACCCTGCCTTTCAAAGGATTTCAAGCGGCCTTGCCATTCGAAATCCAATACTAACGCAGATCAAAAAAGACTACGATCAGCTATTTGCCCTGGTCAGGCAAGGCGTTGACGAATTTGTGCAAGACATTCACGTGCCGGATGAGGAAATCGGATATATCGTTATGCATTTCGGAGCGGCCATTGAGCGCCTAAAGCAAATTCCCTGGAAGGTGCGGGCGGTACTTGTCTGCACTAGCGGCATCGGATCGTCCAAGCTCCTTGCGGTACGGATCTCTAAGGAGCTGCCGCAAATTGAATTGACCGGTCATCTTTCCTGGTACGAGGCCGTGCGGCTGCCCACCGATGATTATGATTTGATCATTTCTACCGTTAATTTACCGTTAGCCTCCGACAGGTACATCAAGATTAGCCCTCTGCTCACGGAGGATGAAACTGACAAGCTAAGATCCTTTATTCATGAGATTACATTGAAAAACATGGAGCCCTCCTCCGTTCCGATTACGGATTCAGATCACGGTCCTCTGGATCGGCTAAGACAGCTCCACATTTACTCTGATATTATTGTGCGACTTCTGGATGGATTCAAGATTCATGCAATGGAACTGGCGTCCGGAGGCCCTGGCCTGGAAAGTCAGCTACTGCATATGTTATCGACGATCGACCAGCCGAGCATATTGTTAAACAAAGAAAAGATTGTCCAGCAGCTGCTGGTTCGGGAACAGCAAGGCAGCCTGGTCATGCCCGATTCGGAAATCGCCTTAATGCACACGCGAAGCGAGTGGGTACAGCAACCGGTCATCTCCCTATTTCGTTACGATATGCCGTTAGAACTGAATCATGAGGCCGGTGCCGTTAAGCAAATTCTTCTGATGCTCGGTCCGATGAAGCTGGAGAAGGCCAGCCTTGAATTGTTGAGCGAAATTAGTGGAATGCTGCTCCTAACCGAGATGATTACTTTACTGGAGGGAGGGAGCAAAGAAGAAATCAGAAGCTTTATCTCCAGGCAGCTGGAGAAATATTTAATCAGAAAAATGGATTGGAGAGAATAAACCATGGCTATTCTATCTAAAGATAAAGTAAGACTGAACGTAAAGGTTCAAGATAAATATGAAGCGATTCGCATGGTGGGCCAAATGCTGGTGGACGCAGGTCACGCGCCGGCGGATTATATCGAGAAAATGATCGAACGCGAGGACTCCCTTTCCACTTACCTCGGTGGGGGGCTGGCGATGCCGCATGGCACAAATGAAGCGAAAACGATGATTAAATCTACGGGAATGGCTATTCTTACCGCACCAGAAGGCATTGACTTCGGCGGCGATGAGCCCGCGCAACTGGTCATTGGACTTGCTGCAATCCGTGATGATCACATGGAAATTTTGACGAATGTAGCTGTGCTTGTTTCTGACGACGATGAAATGAAACGAATCGTGAATGCAACGTCTGAAGATGAACTCATTTCGATTTTTGAACAGGGGATGAGCGAATGAAAGCCGTACATTTTGGAGCCGGCAACATCGGTCGAGGGTTCATCGGATTATTGCTCTCGAAATCCGGATACGAGGTTACCTTCGTCGATGTCAACGATACGTTGGTCGAGCTATTGCGGAGCAAGCGCCAATATACGGTTACTTTGGCGAATGAACAGGCTGACTCAATCACTGTCGAGAATGTAACCGCCATTGATGGCAAGAATACGGCTCTGGTCGCTGAGGCGATAGCTGATGCCGACATTGTGACGACTGCCGTAGGTGTTTCCGTATTGAAGCACATCGCCGGGGCTATTGCCCAGGGCATTGAGCTGAGACTGTCTCATAGCGGGCGCCCTCTTCATATCATTGCCTGTGAAAATGCCATTGGAGGCAGCACACAACTTAAAAATCACGTATATGAGCATCTGTCGGAAACAATGAGGGTGCAGGCCGAACTGACAATTGCGTTTCCTGACGCCGCCGTTGATCGAATCGTACCGCTTCAGCAGCATGAAGATCCATTGCTCGTAACGGTTGAACCTTTCTATGAATGGACAGTGGATCGCTCGGCCATGCGCGGGGATTTCAAAGAAATTGATGGCGTTCATTATGTAGATCAATTGCTTCCTTATATTGAACGCAAGCTGTTCACCGTGAATACAGGCCACTGCATTGCCGCCTATCACGGCTTCCTCAGCGGCTATAAGACAATTCAGGAAGCGTTGAAAGATCCTGTTGTCCTTGTCGAAGTATTAGGAGCTTTACTTGAATCGGGAGCGATGCTCGTAAAAACGTATTCGTTCGACGAAGCCTCTCATCAGCAGTACATCGAGCAAATTCTAGAGCGCTTTATCAACCCGTATTTAACGGATGAAATCGGACGTGTTGGACGCTCTCCGATTCGGAAGGTTTCTCCAAATGATCGGCTGGTAAGGCCCGCATTGTTGGCTTATAAACTGGATATACCTGTTCCCCATCTGACTAGAGCTGTTGCGGCTGCCCTGCTATTCAATGAGAGCAGTGACCCGGAATCGACCGAGCTGCAAGCTTATATCCGTGAACATGGCGTCCATGCAGCCATTGAGAAATACACAGAGCTTCCTAGGGAGCACCCGCTCCATGCTCAAATTTTTGATGAGTACGCCAAGCTTACTGAGCAGCACTCCCAAGCATCAACTAACTAAACTAACTAAAATATACGCCGATAGATTGCAGCGCACTTGTATGCCTGAATCTATCGGCTTCTATTTTTCGCACATTAAGTGTGGAAGTCTATTGCTCAAATCGAAACTTAATAGGGGTAAATATTTGAAATTTCATTATTTCGTTATCCATAAGATCATTAATTTAAAATTAATTTAAAAAAATAATATTTTAATTACAAAATGTTTAAATTAATCTGTTACAATACAATAACACTGATCTAAAATAAAATATAAGGATAGGGATGAAACTTGAAATCTACTGCTAATACACAGCAACCAGATCTACAAAACATCAAGAAATTGCCGATTTTGATCTCGCTCATCATCGGTGCTTTTTTCTCCATTCTCAATGAAACACTGCTCAATATCGCTTTGCCGAAGCTCGAAGTCGCATTGGAAGTATCCGCTTCTACCCTGCAGTGGCTGGCGACGGGCTACATGCTTGTCGTTGGTGTGCTTATCCCTGTTTCGGCGCTGCTGGTGCAATGGTTTACGACTAGACAGATGTTTCTCGGTGCCATGGTGTTGTTTACAGCAGGTACGCTCCTTTGCGGAGTGGCCCCCAGCTTTGAATTGCTGCTAGTGGGCCGCTTGCTTCAAGCGAGCGGTGCGGGACTTATGCTGCCCGTCATGATGAACACGATTCTCGTGCTTTATCCGCCGGAGACTCGCGGCGCTGCCATGGGTACCATCGGACTTGTTATTATGTTTGCCCCCGCGATCGGCCCTACGCTTTCGGGCTTGATTCTACAGGTTGCGGACTGGCGCTGGCTATTTTTCCTGGTGCTTCCCTTCGCTGTATTATCGATTATCGTTTCATTTATTTTCTTGAGGAATGTAACGACCATAACTAAACCTAAAGTGGACTTGCTCTCGATTCTACTGTCCACGCTTGGCTTTGGCGGGGTTGTGTTCGGATTCAGCAGTGCGGGCAAAGCGGATACGACGTGGGCTAGCCCGGAGGTTTATGTCCCCTTAATCGTGGGTGGAGCATCGCTATTGCTTTTCGTAATTAGGCAATTGAAATCGAATGAACCTATGCTCGATTTTCGCGTCTTTAAGTATCCGATGTTTACGCTAACGACGCTGATGCTCATCATCGCGATGATGACGATGTTCTCTACGATGCTCCTGCTTCCTTTCCTCATGCAAGGGGTATTCCTGATGACAACCTTTGCCGCAGGACTAGTTCTGCTTCCAGGCGGCCTGCTCAACGGTCTCGTCTCGCCGATTACTGGCCGGCTGTTCGATAAATTCGGCCCGCGCGCGCTCGTCATACCTGGCAGCAGCTTGCTGCTCATTATTATGTGGCTGTTTACGCGGATCAATTTGCAGACGACTACGACCACTTTGGTGATCCTGCACGTTCTACTGATGATTGCCATAGCGATGATCATGATGCCTACGCAAACAAATGGTTTGAATCAATTGCCGCAGCGCTTGTATCCTCACGGAACAGCTGTACTCAACACCTTGCAGCAAATTTCCGGGGCGATCGGCGTCGCTCTGTTTATCAGCATTATGACGTCGGGACAGCAGTCTTACTTCAAGACTTTGACGGCCGAACCAACCGCTGCACAAATGGCGGAAGGCTTGCTATCAGGTATTCATAGAGCCTTTGTAGTCGGCTTGGTGTTTGCGGTTATTGCTCTACTTATCTCGCTGTTCACAAAACGAACGAAGGCTCCCGTGGAACAAATCGCTGCAAGCACTACATCTTAATTAGAGCAATTACAAAGGACGCTACCCAGCCCTAACGGGCAAGGAAGCGTCCTTTGCTGTCCTCATGATTAAGAAGCCTGTTTAACTATTCGCCTTCATAAATTCAATCGTTCGCTGAAAAGCGCCCTGCACCTCAGGCACTTTAAAATGCTGCTGATCGAATACATGATCTACACCATGTATGGTAATAAGCTCTGCGGATATCCCTGATTTACGCAGCTGCTCATACATTAAGACGGATTGCCCATATGGGACGTCTGTATCCTGATCCCCGTGCAGCAGCAGCGTAGGCGGAAAATTATTCTGAATGTTATTGATCGGATTATACATTTCCAGGAGACTGCGATCCTTGCTGGGATCTAGGCCCGACATTTCCGTCAACCATACTCCCTGTTGACGGCAATATAAATAATAATTGAACCGCTCCCAGTCACCCTCAGATACGGCTTGGCGTTTAATGGCATGCTGGGCCTGTTCCTTTGTCACTATAGGTCTTGTACAATAATGCTCGCTAGGCTGCATCACCCAATCACCTAGAATATCGCCATATCCGTAGAAAGAAACGATCGCCCCCGGTTTTAACTCCATCGTACCCATTAATAAGCATAAATAGCCGCCGGCCGATCCTCCCATCAAGATCAGCCTGTCCGCATCGAATTCATAATACTGTACAGCATCCGTCTTAACCCAATGGATTGCATCTCTTATATCCTGCACAATGTCGTAGAGCTTCGTGAAGGGAGCAAGCCGGTAATCTATGCTTACAACCGTAAACCCAGCTTCATAGTAAAGCTCGACTTGGTTTAAGGGCAGCCAGCTTCTCGAACCGAACATTAAAGCGCCGCCATGGATGTACATGAGAACGGGCGAATGCTTCCCCCGATAGTAAATATCCGCTTTAATCGAGCAGCCCTTTACCTGCTTGTATGTGACTGTTTCCTTTCTCATGTCATTCTCCTTCAATTTAAATGTCAGATAACCCATTTTACATCGAATTTAACCCCTTTCACAATAAAAACGACCGCCCACCAATTCAAGTGTAAGCGATCGCAATCATATTATTATTAAATAGTCCCTAATAATTGAATCAATTCTCTGCGCTCGCGTACGGCAAGCAACTGGCTGCGGAACTCATCGTCCATCAGTTTACGGGAAAGCGCTACTAGGATTTGCAGATGTTCGTTCCCTTGAGATTGCTCCGGTACGGCGATCATAAACACAATCGAAACCGGCTGTCCATCGATGGACGCCCAATCCAGCGGCTCCGCCAACTGGGCGAAGGCTAATGCCGGCTCGCTTACTCCAGCCGATTTACCGTGTGGAATGGCTACCCGAAAGCCTATTCCCGTGGAGCTCATTTTTTCCCGACTCACTACCGCTTCCAAATATGCTGATTTATCGTTCACCGCTCCGGATTTCACGAGAGCATCGATCATCACGTGAATACAATCCTCTTTATTCACCACATTTAAAGGCATTAATATCGCTTCTTCATTCATGAGTTCAATAATTTTCATATGTCGCTCCCACCCAGCTGCGTATTTACAGGTTTCTTCAAGAAGAATAGCATAAATGCTGTTATTATCGTTCCAATCGCGATTGCTAGTGCATATAAGCCAATTTGTGTGACAGCATTTGGAATCGCTAGTACGAAGATACCGCCATGTGGCGCTTGCAGCGTTGCCCCAAACAGCATGGATAAAGCTCCGGTAGCCGCCGAACCAACCATGATGGATGGAATGACGCGGAACGGATCGCTAGCCGCAAACGGGATCGCTCCTTCGGTAATAAATGAAATGCCGAGTACAGCGGCAGACTTGCCTGCATTTCTCTCTTCCAGCGTGAATTTTTTCGGTGCGATCATGGTGGCGAGCCATAAACCTAGCGGAGGGGTCATTCCCGCTGCCATTACCGCCGCCATCGGGCCGTAGACGCTGCTAGCCAGAAGGCCCACAGCAAAGGTATAAGCAGCTTTATTGACCGGACCTCCCATATCGAAAGCCATCATCGCTCCAAGAAGCAAGCCCAGCAGCACGGCATTCGTCGAACCAATCGTATTCAGCCAGCTCGTCAAGCTGTCCATCGTGAATTTAACCGGCTCGCCGATAACGTAAATCATGAGCAGTCCGGTAATACCGGTAGCCAGCAATGGAATGATCAGGATCGGCTTGAGTCCTTCCAAATTTCGCGGCAGCTTAATGATGTCTTTAAGCCATTTCGCGACGTATCCTGCGAGGAAACCTGCCGCGATTCCACCGATAAATCCGGCACCTACCTGTGAAGCCAGCATGCCGCCGACGAGCCCAGGTGCAAGACCCGGCTTCTCCGCAATGGAAAAAGCGATGTATCCGGCAAGAATCGGGATCATAAGTGCAAAAGCTGCTCCGCCGCCGATATCCATCAATGCTGCGGCCAACGTTCCCTTCTCGCTTGCAGCATCGATTCCAAAAATGAATGAAATCGCTATCAATAATCCGCCGGCGACTACTAACGGGAGCATCGCCGACACGCCTGTCATAAGATGCTTGTAAGGGCCTTTGCGCGACGCCCCACGATCTGATTTCGCCTGACTAATTTGCTTCAAATAATTATCCGGGGCGGCAGCCTCCATCGCAAGAGCCTGTTCGAGCAACCCAGCCGGATCTTTCAACGCCTGTGCAACTCCCACCTTCACCACCGGTTTGCCTGCAAACCGGGATTCCAAGACATCAGTATCTGCCGCAAGGATAACCGCATGCGCCTCCGCGATATCCTGCTCAGTTAATTCATTTTCTACTCCAATGGCCCCTCTAGTTTCGACTTTTAGCTCAATGTTCTTCTCCCTGGCTGCTTTCGCCAGCGATTCTGCAGCCATATACGTATGAGCAACACCAGTTGGACATGCAGTAACGGCAATCAGCTTAGTCATCATAGACTATTCCTCCTCATTACAATCTTTGAAGTTGCACCCGATCAAGCGAATCCTTCACTTGATGGAGTGTACAGACGTCCGTGCCAGATTTGGAAGCTGTGATCGTTCCCGCCGCCGAGGTCCAGCGGGCCATTTCGCCAGCGGATTTCTGATGCAGCAAGCAATAAGCCATTGCCGCGACCATTGAATCTCCTGCACCGACCGTGCTTAATGGTGTGATCGGGAATGGTGTGGCCCGGTAAACCTCCTGCTCATTAACCAGAATCGAGCCTTCGCTTCCCATTGATACCAGCACGTAAGATATCCCTTTGTTCACTAACCGACTAGCTGCGGCAATAATTTGTTCCTCTGTCTCAAACTTCGTTTCATACAATGCTTCAAGCTCATGAATATTCGGCTTAAGAGCAAACGGCACAGCTTCTATGCCTAAAGCAAGAGCTTCACCGTCAGCGTCTAGAATTGTACGCACCCCCTTGCGATTTGCTATATCGATCAGACGACGGTAATAATCCATTGGCGTTCCCGGAGGCAAGCTTCCTCCTAGAACAACGATGGCAGCCTCATTGAGTTCGGCTTCATAGCGGGCAAGGAACTCCTCCAAAAGCTCTTTGCTAGGTACGCAGCCTGCTTCGTTAAGTTCAGTTGTTTGCTTCGATTGCTCGTCAACCACCTTCAGATTCGTACGGGTTTCTCCTTCGGCTTCTATGAATCGAGCTGGAATTCCCTGCTCCTGAAGCTTATCTAAGAGAATTTTCCCCTGATGCCCCGCTTGAATGCCCCAAGCTATGACGGAAACTGAGAAGCTATGTAAAACTTTAGCGACATTAATGCCCTTGCCCCCGGCATCTGTTCGCATCGTCTTGATCCGATTTAGTTCACCTGCCACGAAGCGATCCACCATTACGGTCTTATCTACAGCTGGATTCAAGGTTACCGTATGCACTGTCTTCATCATGATGCTCTCCCCGCTATTGTGACTTTAATTCCTTCCGCTTCCATGTCAGAAATCGCTTGCTCTGTTATTCCATGATCCACGATGCAATGATGAATTTCCGACAAATCCGCCACCCTGGCGAATGAAACCTGTCCAAATTTGCTGTGATCAGTCACTAAAATGATTTGCTTAGACGCATGGATCATGCAGCGTTTTGTTTCTGCTTCGGTTAAATTTGGCGTAGTTAGTCCAGCCGCCGAATCCACCCCGTTTATAGCCAAGAACAACTTGTTCACCCGAATGGCACCAATGGAACGATTAGCTAGCGGCCCCACCATGGCTTGGGTCTCGTGACGCAGGGCTCCGCCCGTTAACAACAGCTGGATATGCTTCGCCTGCTTCAGTTCCTCCGCTACCATGGTGGAGTTCGTAACCACGGTGAGTTCCTGAAAATCCTTCAAATACTTAGCCAAATAATACGTCGTCGTTCCCGAGTCGAGAAATATCGTATCCCCTTCTTCAATGAAGGATAATGCACAACGAGCGATCTCCTCTTTCTGTGCTCGATAACGATCCTCCTTCTCCATGAAGGTCGGCTCTACACCGTCCTGTTCAATGGCCACAGCCCCGCCGTGCGTTCTACGCAGTTGTTTGGCCTCTTCCAAATCTCTTAAATCCCGGCGTACGGTCGATTCAGATACTTGAAATTGCTCGGCCAGCTCGGGAACGAGCGCCCTTCCCTTGCTTTGCACATATTGAGCCATCTCTCGTTTACGCTCTTCTTCAAAAAGCATCATTGCACTACCTCATTTCTAATTTCACAGTTTCTTTTCATTATATATCAACTCGCGCTCAAATGTGATCATTTATTGTTGATTATGATTATATATGATCATATTGTAGTTGTAAAGCGTTTTCAGATGAATATTTTATTTAACACAAGCACATATGAGCCGAAACGGTCATAAGTGACCGTAATTCATGTAAAAAATCCTCTGGTTACCAAATAACTAGATGGCCAGAGAACAGGTGCTGTAAGCTATTGAGAATTATGATATCTGGTATGGAACATGCAAGGGATTCCCTTGATCTTTCGCTAGAAAAGGACTATAATAGCACAATAAAACTATTTTAGTATTTTTAGTTTTATCTCAAAATGAACTTGCTTACGGCTACTGGAGGACTGATATGAGAAATCGGATCATGACCGCTTTTATTGAAGAGATCGAGAATAATGGCATGAAATTTACAATGGATGATTTAGCGAGGCGCCTGCGGATCAGCAAAAGAACCTTGTATGAGCATTTCTCTTCCAAAGTGGAGATTTTAGATGCCATTATTGATCAGACCTTTGCTGAAATGAACGAGATTACCGAGCAAATCATTCAGGACGAGGAGTTCACCTTAATTGAGAAAATAAAAGGCGTCATGAACGTACTGCCCAAGCATTGGGAGTTCTATGATTTGCGGACACTGGAGCAAATGAAGCGGCATTTCCCTGAGCAATGGGCTAAAGTCGATGCCGAACTGAAGGATGATTGGGCCGCCCTGCGATTATTATTGGAGCAAGGAATTCGCGAAGGCGAAATCATTGATATGAACGTTTCCCTGCTGCTGAAAATTTTGATCGATGCCACCAATTCCATTTTGGATCAGCGGTTCTATCGCGACAATCAAATCACCGTGTCCGAAGCTCTATCCTCTATTGTCGATGTATTATTATATGGCCTGATCCCCGAGAATAAAAGAAGATAAGACTTCTTTTATTCTCTCCCTTTCCCTGGATAAACTAAAAAAACAATTTTAGTTTATTTGGGTTATAGTATCTTTAAAATTAATTTACAACTAGAACGAGGTGCCTTATGCTTTCCAAACAAACGGTGAACAAGACACAATGGATCAGTCTTGGACTCATTATTTTCATATTATTCAATGATATGCTGCTGTACAGTCTCATTATCCCGATTACACCTTTTCTCGTGGATCAGCTCAACCCCTCCTCTACCTTGATCGGTATTTTGTTCGGCAGCTATGCCGTAGGTGTATTGATCACAACGCCGCTTTTTGCCGCGATATCCGATAGGATAGGCAAGGTCGTACCAATTATTATGGGTTTGATCGGCATGGTGCTCTCCACCTTGTTTTTTGCCTTCGCCAGTTCTATGTGGATGCTGATTGGCGCACGCTTCGTACAAGGCATTGCTGCGGCGGCTACGCTGACCGCTTCGATGGCACTGCTGGCCGCATTATTCCCGGCGAACCGGCGAGGCGCTGTCATGGGCATGGCGCTTACCGGCATCTCCATGGGCTCCTTGCTCGGCGCGCCGATCGGCGGTTGGCTGCTCGATGCAGGCGGGTACAATGCGCCCTTTATTTTTGCAGCCGGATTGATTTTAACGAGCTTGGTGCTTGCGATTTTTATGCTTCGGGAACCTGGCAGCACGGAGGAAGACCCACATATTGAGACTAAAAAGCAAGGAACCTTTCAGCTGCTGCGCCTTCGTCCCGTGCTCTTTATCGCCGCGATTGTACTGCTGGCTGAATCGGTACTGACTCTATTGGAATCCATTCTTCCCGTATTTTTGCATCATCACGTGCAGGCAACCCCAACGATAACCGGCCTTCTCTTTGCCGCAATGAGCTTGGCTTACGGAGCTGCGGCTCCCCTGTCTGGAATGCTGTCCGATCGATATCCTGCCCGTATTTTAATGCTTATCGGCCTTGCCGCACTTGGCTTGTTTACACCGCTGTTCGCCTTTGCCCATACGATATGGCTCCAGGCCGGCGTCATGCTGCTTGTCGGAGCCAGCGTCGGCTTTGCCCTTTCGCCGACCCTCTCCTCGCTAGGAGCTATCGTAGATGACGGGGATGGAGGCGGAGCGTTCGGAGCGGCATTCGGATTATTCAACATCCTGCAATCAGTCGGCATGATCGCCGGGCCGTTCTTCGGCGGCATTCTGACGGACTGGCTGGACGTGCCGCGGACAATCGTTACGGTCAGCTTTGCCTTATTATTAGGGGTCGCCGCTTTATGGATTCTTCCGAAGAGGATGCCTGCTTCTGTTCGCAAAAGCACTCATGTATAACAGATGTTTATTTAGTTTCTAGGGGCAAGCCAAAAACACCGAAGCACGATGCTAATCAGCCTCTATGCTTTCGGTGTTTTTCATTTTTTATGCTTATCCCTCTACGATCAGGCGAACATGAATGCGCCGAAGTCGAAATCAGCCTCATTTCGGGCAACGTGCAGTTTGCGATCGACAAGCTCCTTCGTTATGAGACGGACATGGCCTGGATCGGCGGCTCGCACAGACGTCCTCCGGCCCAGGTTGAATTCATCCCTGTTTACGAGGACGAGCTGTGGTTTGTATCCCCCCCGAAGCACCCCCTTGCAGGACGAAGCGCTGCCCCGGATGAATTGCTTGCCTCGCCCTTCGTACTCAGGGAGCCAGGCAGCTATACGCTGGAGGCTCTGCTGTCACTCTGCCGAGCAGCAGAATTACCCGAACCGCTGCCTGCGGTTCGGGTAAACGGGCCCCAAGAGGCCCTGCGCGCTGCGCTTGCCGGTTTAGGCGTTACTCTTGCTTCGGCTATGGAAGCACGTTCCTACGTAGAGAGCGGATCGCTGGTACGAATCGAAGCCGCTGGACTTCGGGCCAGCAACATCATCTCCTGCTGCGTACGCTCGGGAGGCCCTCTGCCCCCGCAAGCCAAATCTTTTCTGGAGCAGATCCCCAACTATCCGAGCATCGCAGCTTGCCGCTTGTAGTGATCCTCCAGCACGAGGCAAGCCATCGCTTCAACAACCGGAATAATCCGCGGGCAGATGGATGGATCATGTCTGCCTTCCGTAATAATCTGCTGCTCCTCGCCCCGAATATTCATCGTTTGCTGAGGAACAGATATCGAGGAGGTCGGTTTAACGACAATTCGGAACACGATTTCATGGCCCGTGCTAATTCCGCCTAAAATACCGCCAGCATGATTAGTCAAAAATCCTGAAGCATTCATTTCATCGTTATGTTCGCTTCCCAGCATGTCCGCTGCGGCAAAGCCCGCTCCAAATTCGATGCCTTTGACAGCTCCGATCGAAAGCATTGCTTTGGCAAGCTCGGCATCGAGCTTGTTGAACACGGGCTCGCCGAGCCCCGCCTTTATACCGCGAATACGGCACTCTACAATGCCCCCGCAGCTGTCTCCCACAGCTGCAAGCTGCTCCACCCGCTCAATCATCCGCACCGCGGCCTCCGGATCGCAGGCTCGAACCGCATTCTGCTCAATAATCTCCTCGTTGTAAGTCTCACAGCGGATTCCGCCAAGCTCCTTCGTATAAGCGACTACTTGAACGCCGCGATGTTCCAGTAATTTACGGGCGACAGCACCTGCAGCCACTCTCCCCGCCGTCTCTCTGCCGGAGGCTCTGCCGCTGCCGCGGTGATCGCGAATCCCGTATTTTTGCAAATACGTATAATCGGCATGTCCTGGACGAAAAGCATTTTGAATATCGCTGTATGCCTCAGGACGCATATCCTTATTTTCCAGCATAATAAAGAGCGGCGTACCCGTGGTCTTCCCTTCAAACATCCCTGATTTGATGCTGATTACGTCATACTCCTTGCGTGGCGTAGTGACGGAAGATTGCCCTGGTTTGCGACGATCCATTTGCTTCTGTATAAAAGCCTCGGTAAGCTCCACTCCCGGAGTTACGCCATCGACAATAACGCCTACAGCCTCACCATGCGATTCTCCGAACGTTGTAATTTTGAACACTTCTCCAAATGTATTGCCTGCCATATCGTTCTCCTCCTCATACCCATCCATGCTGCCGGCTTCTCCTATTTTTGCAAAGTTGACAGCTTCTTATATCCCTTATTATAATTTGCTCATTGATATAAATGAAATTGAAAAATCATGGCTATGATATAGATGAGATCAATATCAATGAATTCATGATAGATACCCAGCTTTCTAGGTTAACGATAATAATATGAATAGCAGGTGAATCAATGGATCCGATTTATTCGATGAACCAGGTTAACATTGAGCTGTATCGTATTTTTCTGCACACCGCACGCCTCGGCAATTTGACCAAGGCTGCCCAACAACTGCACATTACCCAGCCGTCCGTAAGCTATGCGATTAAACAGCTGGAATCTCGACTAGATATCAAATTGTTCAATCGGCTTTCCAAAGGAGTAAAATTGACGCCGGAAGGTTGCGCATTGCTCGAGTACGTGGAACAATCCTTCGCCATACTTCAAGCGGGGGAACAGAAAATCGCGAATTTAAAAAAATTATCAAGCGGTGAGCTTCGTGTCGGAGCAAGCGGCCCGATGATCAAGCATCTTCTCCTACCCGCTCTAGATCACTTCCACGACCATTATCCCGAGGTAAGAATCCGCTTATCTCAAGCAAAAAGCAGCGACATCCAGCACCAGCTCCTGGAGGGGCAGATCGATATCGGCCTCGTCCATCTGCCGCTGAGCGATGAGAGGCTTGCCTCCAATCATCTTATTTCACAGCAGCATATTTTTGTCGTAGGATCGGCTTATCGTCATTTTGCCGAACAGCAGATAAATGCAAGTGAACTGAGCCGAATTCCGCTGCTCTTATTTTCCAAAGACAGCAGTACGCGGCATTTCGTCGAGAAGTGGCTTCATGCACTCGGCATTGAAGCTCAGGTCGACATTGAACTCGGCAGCCTCGACATGCTGATCGAGTTTGCCAAGCGCGGATATGGTGCAGCCTTTGTTGCCCGTGCTTTCGCCGAGCAGGAGCTGCAGGAAGGAACGCTCTTCGAGCTGCAGATCGCCGAACCGATCCCATTTCGTTCCATCTCCGTTGCCACCCGCCGCAACATGTCGCTGTCGATCAGTGCGCAGAAGTTTATGGATGTCTTGATCGATTCTTTACAATCTTCCATTTGACCATGTTTGTAATGCTGGGCAAAGGGTAACTATAAATAGGGACAGAATCAACTTTGCTTATAAAGGAGGCTTTTACAATGGAGCAACAATCCGAAGATCAAATTCGTAACAAGCTTGACGAGAAAGGCGATTCTTTGGCTGAGAAGAAAAAAATCGAAAGCGGCGTGGACATTGAGCCGCAAGCTGAAGAATGGGTTGCTAAACCCGTGGCATTTGTCGACGAGGACAAATCCGATCATAAATAAGCAGCATTCAGCACCCAAGGAAATGAACAGGGCACAATCAAAATGCCTCCATGCTTCCTTGGGTGTTCTTATGACCTTACTTGTTCGCCTGCCACTTTGCCGGCATTCTTCTCCATAATGGCACTAATGCATTAATAGACGTCAACAATGACTGTGGCTTCAAGTCCGTTGTAGGTCACTGTCAAAGTCGTTTGTCCCCGTTTCAAGCCTAGAAGGTTCCCCTCCGCATCAACGATAGCAATGGAAGGATCACCTGTACTAAACGCACTTTCCCTGGTCACATTCGAATGATTCGCTCCTTCCAGGTAGGTAACAACCACATCTATAGGTTCGCCTACAGTAACACTGTACTCGCTAGAGTCCAGATGCAGAGCTTTATACGTATTAAATACGTACACCTCTGCTTCAGCCTTTACTCCATCGATTTCGGCCCTAATGTGCGTTGAACCCTTATTATGACCGGTGATGCTTCCTTGGGAGTCGATCGTAACGATCGATTCATCATCCGATGTGAAATGAACTTCATTAAGCTTCGTGAGCACACCCCTCTCACCGCCATAAACGGCCGTGAGAACCGTGTCCAGTGTCTGCCCTTCAAGCAAACTGTAGCTGTCCGAATCAAAGGCTAGCTCCGTAATTGTATCGCCTGGTGATTGTGTTGCGGAAAGCTTAGTCATGGTGCCATTCTCCGTTAAATAAATAAGCCCGCCGTCCCGAGTTTGAACCGTTTGGATCACCCAATTTTGATCTTTTAAATGGGACCACTGTATCGCGCCATTTCTATCCGTCTTGATTACGCCTCGGCCTGTGGCAAGCAAATAACCGCCGTCGGCTGTTTGTTCCACGGAATTTGCTCCAAGTTGCAGTCCGTAGCTCTGAGTCCATTGTCTATTCCCGAATGGATCCGTAAGCGTTAGGAAGACTTCTCTATTATCGACAGAAGCAATAGCATAGCCGCCACCCTGTATTTGTACGGCTACCGCCGATCTCAACTCATCATAGCCTTTACTCCATGTCGTATTGCCTGCATCGTCCAAATTCCAAATATCCAGTTTATTTCCATCACTTGCAACTACGGTATATAATCCGTTCTCTGTATGCTGAATGGATAGAGTAGGAAACATTGGGCCTGTCTTTTTAAGCGCCCGTTCCCAGAGGGTTCGACCTTGGGAATCGAGCTTTCCCGCGGCAATAGGCATGGGATCAGCCCAATTAGCGATCGCGTAAATGTAATGACCCTGCAAATCCTCTTTGACCTCGTAAAGCCTCGAATACCCTACATCTTTGGTAAATTCTTTACTCCATTCTACTTCTCCATCCGCATTCGTCTTAGCGATATAAGGTACAAAATCAAAGTAATAGAAATCAGGGTATGTGCCGCTTAAAATATAGCCGCCGTCTCGGGTGGGGGAGGCGCCCGTTATAGTTACCAATTTTCCATTATCCGCCGTCAAATAAAACGAATGAGTCTGCTCGATTTGACCTGATAAGTCCAATCGGGTAAAATGAACGGCTCTTTGATTTGTCACTCCGACCAAGTTATAACCGCGTTCTGTTTCACTAATGTGAGATACTTTGAACTGATTCCTATAATTCCGTTCCCATTCTACAGCAGGTGAATCACTCTCAGCTAACGTAGACGCATGCAAAGCGGACGGCCAGCATAACATGAGAGCGCAAACAACTATCCAAGTGATTGCAATCCGGCTTTTTGCGGCAGGCACTATTGATTTCATCAAGTTCCCTCCAATGCTAATATCATGGCAATTTCTCTTCTCCTATGGGGGTTGCAGTTGGTTGAAGTTATTTTCAAATAGCTGGCTGTCCTTCAAGTTTCACAACATTTTCGTACGAAGTAATATAAATGGCTCCGCCGTCTTTTGTCGGCAGCGCTTTTGTTAATTGACTTACCGGCTTTTTCCATAAAATATGGCCTTGTTCATCACACAGAATAAGCGAATTTGAGATACCGATTAAATATCCGTTATCCATCGTGCGACTGATTGAACGTGCCGTTCCATTGACTCCTAAATCCTTGCTCCAACGCTCTTGCCCATTCCAATCCGTAATGATTAAATTAGATTGGTTCGTCCGAAGATTATGATTTGCAATGGCATATCCATGATCTGTTGTCGGTACGACCCAGCCTATGCCATCCCCGTGATAATTTAGCCATTTCGATTGTCCGGAAGCATCCAATTTCCACAAGAGATAGGTGGCTGCTCGAAATGCACCGGCAATATACCCGCCGTCCGAAGTCTCGCTTACGGACTCTATGGAAACGTAGGGATCGAATTTGGACATTTCCATACTATTCATCCACTGAAGATCTCCAGCGGCGTTCAACTTTACAATGTATCCGAACGATTCGTCCTTATTATAAGAATAAATAACGCCACCATCACTCGTCTCGCGAATATCGTTAAACTCTACATAATTCCAAACGTATTCTTCTTTCTCCCATAAAATATCGCCATGACTGTCCGTTCTTACAACATAATAGTAAGACTGATAACCGGGTACAGTCCCCCCCAGTAAATATCCTCCGTCCTGCGTATAATACGCTGCTGTTATGATTACTTCTTTATTGTTGCTAGTTCTAAGATTCAGTACTTTCTCCCATTGTGTATTCCCATCGGCATCACTTTTAACTAAATAAGCTGCCTTTTTGTTCTTAGTTCCGATCATCGTATAACCTTCATCTGTCTCAAAAACTTCAAAGATTTTTATGCCAGGTTCATAATTGCTTTCCCAAGCAATTTTTGGAGCTTGTCCATTTGCGAATGCTACTCCGGCAGGGAAACTTGCGACAAGAATTACCGACATAATCACGGCATACCAAGTTCTTTTCCATAGATGCTGCAAAGTCATTATTTTCCTCCCATCATCGTTCATTAAATTGAAATACTAGACAAGCTTTCAGCCACCCCCCAATTTATGGTTTTTGATACAAATATTTATACTTGTTTTCTTGCAGGAAGTTACGCTATAATTTGCCATTCTATAAAAAGAAAAAAAATGACCCGGATTCATCTCCAAGCCATTTTCTAATTTCTGCAGCAAAGTGCTTATAATTTACGTATATAATCTTCTAGTTTGCGGATTACGTTATCGGAGAAGTCCACTTGGATCAAATCCAATTATTAATCTTGAAGTAGCTCTAAAATTGTTTCCTCCCATCGGGCAAGCACCTCGACAGGTTCTTTAAGCTGGATTTGCACGCCGGAAATAATATCGGCGTATTTCGCCCTATCCTCCCGACAGGCGACTACCTTAGCGGAAAATCGAGACCGTGGGTGCTTTGCAACTGGAAGATCCGGCAATTTGGAAAGTTCCAATTGAATATAGCATGCAGTCTCATTATAAAAAGCCACTAAAGTCGCTTGCCCGGTACGGATCATGTTGCGTGTCGTCATCGTATTTTCCCATAAACCGAGCCTGAGCAATGTCGGGCTTAATGCGATGATTTCGCCTGCACTCAGCATCGCTGTGTGCGGCCAGTTTTGCTCCGTAACGGTTAATAGCATAAAGGCTTCGTGCTGTTTCTCCGATAAGTTCTGTCCGTTGAACAGCGTATATAAATGCGGCGATAAGGCTGGTACGGCGTTGTTCATCATTTCCCTCCACTGCTCTATTGATCTGCTGCTTTCTTTTCGATGTCACCTGCTACTTCGCTGCCTTCGAATATGCTTCCTTCATCATGTTATAATCAATAGCTCCTTGAAATCTTTGCGTAATAACGCCCTTGGCATTAAGCACATAAGTCGTTGGATAGGCAATGACCTGATACTGATCGGTGATGCGGCCAGTCATATCAAGCGCATGCGGAAACGTCAACCCAAAGTCCTCGATAAAATCCTTCACATTCTCCCGGCCATCCTCAAGATGTGTCATATTGACAGCGAGCACAACCGCATCTTTATCTACGTATTTCGTGTAGAACTTCTCCATATGAGGCATTTCAATCCGGCATGGCGGACACCAGCTCGCCCAAAAATTAAGCAATACCGTCTTCCCGCGATAATCCGACAGCTTGACCTCTTCCCCATCGAGATTTTGCAAGGTGAAATTCGGCGCCCGGTTGCCGACCTTCAAGCCGACCGGAATGGACGCGTCCTCTACGGCAGCTTCCTCCGGACTCTGCTTCTTTGCCTCTGCCTTATCGAAGTAATCATAGGCTCCCCAGCCGATTAATCCCAGGAGCACAATGATGGCTATCCAGTTTTTCTTCATCTATATTCTCTGCCTCCTATTATATGTTCCCATGCTTATATATTCCAAAGCGTATAGCTAGACAGCCATCCGCTGATTTTCTGCAGCTGTCCCGTATACAGAAGGAGTCCCATCGCGATGAGCACCCACCCATTCACCTTCGACAGTGCAGGCAAAATACGATTCACTCTTTTGACATATCCGAGAGAGTAGGTGACCAGCAGCGCGATAAGGATAAACGGAATTCCAAGCCCTATGGAATATACAAAAAGCAGGCCCATGCCGCTTAACATCGTATCAGCCGAGCCAGCCAGCATTAATATCGAAGACAATGCCAAGCCGACACAAGGCGTCCAGCCCGTTCCAAAGGCCAGTCCCATCACAAAGGAGTCCAGAGAACGATTTCTCGATAATTCGCTGCGTTTCCAGTGAACCTGCTTCATTAGAAATTTCAAGCTGAGCCAGCCTGTCATCTGCAGTCCGAAAACGATAATGAGCAGGCCGCCAAGCTTCTCGGCCAAAGACCTCCATTGAACGAAGAACTGGCCAACAAAGCTCGCGGATGCGCCCATAACTATAAATACAATGCTAAAACCGGCAATAAAGCTCACGGAACGAAGCAGCAGTCTCCGCTTGCTTACTTCGATTTTTCCGCCTTTAGCCATAGCGCCCGTCATTTGCGTGACATATGCAGGAATAAGCGGAAAGACGCAGGGGGATAAAAAAGACAGCATGCCCGCAGCAAACGCAATAAATATAGTAATTTCAGTCAATTCTCTCCACCTCCTCCTTTTGGGCGTACTTTTATATTCAGCGTTTATTCCATAAAGAATCCAGAAAGAGCAAAGAGACCGCTACCAGAACAAAGAACAGCTGCTCCAGAGAAAATCCAACCAGTACAACATGGCGATTCTCGTTCAAGAAGGGGGCGATGGCAGAACCAAGGCTATACCATAAGGCTAGCGGGACATAAGATCTTAGCGGGGATTCAAATTTCAGCCAAGCCGCGATTCCTAAAGCCGCAGACAAAAGGGCTTGAAGCAAATTGTCCCAGCCCATCGTTCCTTCCCATAAGAAGAGCATCGTGAATCTGGCTGCTTGTACAGCGCCGTATGCCAGGATTGCTGCCTTAATCAGCGGGATCATGTAAGGGCGACTTCTATAGCTCCTGTAAATGAGATAAGCAACGCCCCCTATAATGCCCAGCCCTAGCCCTCGCTGCCCCCCTGAGAAATACAGCAGCGACAGCGGATTGGACAAGGCTGCTTGCGGATCAAAGAACAGCATACTGAATTTCCATAAGAAGAATCCGATTCCAACAGCGTTCACATACGTGTCCTTGATCCAGCCTCCCGCTTCACTACCGCGAAGCTTGATCATTAGGACAATATATCCGATCATTGCCGACAGCAGAAAAATGAGCAGATCCGCTCTTAACATCAGCGGGCCAAATGAGATGGTTCCGATTTTTATACCCTCCGCTCTGTCCATAGATTGCTTTATTAAAATGCGTGAAACCGATAACCGATCCCGCGGATCGTCTCAATCATCCCCCCATCCGCGGATACCGAATTCAATTTATCCCTTAGCTTTCCGATGTGAACGTCAACCGTACGGAGCACAACGGTTTTCTCGTCAAGAGGATATAATTCCTTCAAGATTTGCTCGCGGGACAGCACCTGATTCGGATGACGCATTAAATAATACATCAGCCTGAATTCATGCCGGGTCAGGACAATCGTTCGCCCCTCATATTTCGCCTCGTTTTTTAGAGGCTTCAATGTGATGCCGCGATAGCTGATTTTGGCGCAGCGATGCTCTGTTCTTCGCAGAACGGTTTCCACTCGGACAATCAGCTCAGGGAGGCTGAATGGCTTCATGACGTAATCATCCGCCCCCAGCTTCAACCCCCGAATTCGGTCTTCCTCATTCGCCATAGCTGAGAGCATAATGATGGGAACATCGCTCTTCGCCTGCTCACGAATCCAGCGGGTCAATTGTTCTCCGCTTAGCTCCGGCATAATTAAATCGGTAATGACGAAGCAGGGGTCATAGCGATCGAACAGATTTTTCCCGGCAAGGCCATTCTCCGCTTCCCATACTTCATACCCTTCATTCTCCAAGCCAATTCTAATTAGCTGCCTCAGTCTGGCATCATCTTCTACGATGAGGATGGTTTTGCCCAAGGTGTTCATATCTGCACCTCCCTCGCGCATGGAGCTTATTTCGAACTATTCGCCCGGCAAGAAGTATATCGTAACATTGTTAAGATTCTTTAAAGTTATATATCAATATTAATCTCATACCCCTAGGGGTATATGGAAATGATATGTCTTTTAGTGGATCATGTCAAGCCATCTCCTAATCCGCTTGCTTCGAAAAATTCATCTACGTTTAAAAAGACTATAGTCCTATCTTTAGTTATTTATGGAACCACTCTTACCAGTGCTCGTATTAAATCATTTAAAACTTAAATTAGGATCATTACATAGCCAGGAGGTGCACTGAATGATAGAAATGCGCAGCAAGGAAGATTTGAAATACTCGAATCAAATTCCGAATTGGGCCAAATTCGTCCACTAAATCATCATTTCAATTATCGGCCTGATTGGTGTAGCGGCCTTTGTCGTTGGAGGCTATTTCATATATTCGGGGGATTGGCTTGGAGTAGTTCTATGCTTATTCGTTGGAGTTGTCGTTATATGGGCGACGCGAATGATGATCATGGGAAGTAAGCTTCACACCGATTTCGTATTTATCAGCGAGCTTAGAGATGAGGGCTACTATACATATTTCAAAGATATTAAGAAGGGGTTTGAGGAGGATCATTTAATTCCCTTCCCGCATATGCAAGAGGTGCTCATCGCTCGAGCCACACGGTATATGTCTTCAGGGAGCAAGACTCCGGGTTATTATATCGTTGGCTCCAAGATCATTATGCAGTGGAGAGACGAGTATGGAAATAATAATTACGGCATCTTTGGCATTGCGAGCAGAAGCGATCTTTCAAAGTGGATAGACAAATTTCGAGGGCATAACATTCCCTTATTCCATACGTATCAAAATGTGAGTGAAGCATCTACGGATGATTTCCTGGGCGGATATCATGAGTTGGATAAATCACCGTTAACCTCTATCGATCTTTTGTCCGATATCGAGACGAGACGACATAACAATATCCCGAAATGGCAGAGCACCGTTATGAAACAGCGTCAAGCCGAGCAGAAATCCAGTAATGATCAACGGATATTCCGGCCGATGTTCGCGATAGCCCTATTTGCTTTATTCCTAATCGCCATGTTATGGATGCCGCATTGGGACATTGAGGAAGAGATGTTTGCAGACAGTTCCCCTTCGGGCGGTATCGGAATTTTGACTATCCTAAGCGTCATCGTTTCCAGAACATATTGGAGACGAAATTTAAAATGGTATCGTCCTATCTTCGATATCCTGATGATTTTAGCGGTCTTCTTTGCCGGACTAACCGCGGCTAGACTATGGCAGAACATACCCTCTATCTACTACGAAGCTGCTATAGTGGACGGGCTGACCAGCGGATTCTTCCTTATCATCGTATTTGCGGGCTTTAAGCTCTTACACCGCCGTGACCGGGTGGAATAGCTATTCTAGAAGAAGTTAATTAACTTTTATAAGAGAAAAACCGACCATATCCATGCTCTGTCGCATTCATCGATCCAGGCTAGTCACCATAGAAAAGAACTAATTCCCTTCAATGACGCGGAACGTCCCCGTGCCAAAGGCGCAGAGATCTCCGTTCTCCATCCTAGCAAAAGCCTGCGTCGAGATGGATTTTCGCGAACTATGAATCATTTCTGCTGTAACAATCATGCGCCCCCGTTCTGCTTATGCTATATAATTCATGCTGGCGCCATTCAGCATTTAGCTGGTATGAGCCATTCCCGCATCATCATCGCTATTAATAAAGATCGGGAGGCTCCGATTTTCAAAATAGCCGATTACGGCATCGTTGGCGACTTGTTCGAGGTTATTCCCCTACTCACTGAAGAATTCCGGAAAGCTCTTGCATAGATCAATCTGGCAATCATGGAAGCCCAGTTCTTATTGTTCATCACACAATCAACACCTACGTCCATCCTTCCATTCGCGGACTCGGTATTAACCGACTGGGCTGGATGGATTTCAAAGACATCTGGTTAGCTTCACCGATCTGCGATTGCGGTTAACTGCACGCAAAAAAAAGGGAAAACATCCTGAGAATGCCTTCCCTTTTTACAATTTAGATATTATTTAAATACTTTTACACGGCTTTCGATCGGGCTGAATTGCTTTTCGCCCGGCTCAGCAACCGGTTTACCAAATGGCAATTGCGCAACCAGCTTCCACGATGCAGGAATGTTCCATTCTGCGCGCACCTTCTCATCGATTAGCGGATTATAGTGCTGCAGTGAAGCGCCAACTCCTTCGTTAGCGAGCGCCGTCCAGACTACGAATTGCAGCATCCCCGAAGACTGCTCCGACCATACCGGAAAATTATCTTTATAAAGAGCGAATTGCTCTTGAAGTCCTTGAATCACTTCTTGATCCTCGAAAAACAACACCGTCCCGCGACCGCTGCGGAATGCGGCCATCTTCTCTTCTGTTGGCCCGAAGCTGTCCGCTGGAACGATTGCTCTCAGCGTTTCCTTCGTAAGATCCCAAAGCTTATCATGCTCATCATTGAATAGAACGACTACGCGCGCGCTTTGCGAGTTAAAGGACGAAGGAGTATGCAGCACGGCCTCAGCCACAAGTTCCTCCACACGTTGATCGGAAATAACCGCTTCTTTACTAATGCCGTATACACTGCGTCTGACTTTAATCGTATCTAGAAATTGGCTCATTGTTTGTATTCTCCTTAACATTTGATAATTAACTTACTTTTAAATAGTAACTCTGTTTTACATATTACATGATTAAAACAATTATTGCAATAGGAATAATTACTTAACCATTTCCTCCTGTTTAGACGCTATTCATTCCCGGCAAACTCATTTATAATGGGAATAAAATCCAAGAAAGGATGATCGCTGGCGTGGCGAGAACAAAGGTATTCATCAGCTCCGTCAATGAAGATGGTCTAAAACCGCTCCGCCTTATCGCTTATCGCGAGCTTGCTTCTCTCGGGCATGATCCTCTGATGTGGGAAGAGAATCTAGGTCCTTGGCCAGCCAATATTGATCCCATTGCGAAATGTTTAGAAGCCGTTGCGGAGAGCGATATCTATTTATTATTTCTCGGAAGCAAAGCGGGTACCTATCATGATTCTTCAGGAATTACAATTACCCACATGGAGTTTATTAAGGCGCATGATCAGGGAAAACTCATTCTCGTTTTTGCAGACACGGAGATCAAGTCGTTTTTTTTCGGCAAGCTCAAGCCGCTCATCGATCAGTTCATTGAACAGTACGTCAATAATAAAGAACAGTTTCCCTCCCCTATACATATTATGGATTCTCTTAAAGATAATCATACTGTTCCTCCAAACGTCGATCCTTATGTATGGTATTTCTTATACGACATCACTCTCCGCAAAATATACATCGATGATTTATCACTGGGCGTGCCAATCGATTGGAAAGCTTACCTTAGCGACTTGCTGCGCCGTGGAGCGCTGCTCCTTCCCCTCGAGCAATCCATTGAACAGAACAGCTCAAGACTCGACCAGTTTGATGAGGCGGTTGAACTGCTATATCGTCTCATCCCGCAGATGCAAATTAGCGGATTGCGCGAAGCGAGCGACTTCCTTGAAGCCATACAATCAAGGATGTGCGGGGGGAGGATCGAGCACCGTTACGGTTCTTATGTCGCAGAGACCATTGGCTTTTATGGGGACTGCTGTGCGGCAACCTTGTATAGGCAGGAGGAAGAATGTCTTCGACTCGTAGGCAAAGTAGGCGAAGCAACCGGAACTTCCTCTTATAAATTGAACGATCACAGCTCCTATAATGTACTGACGTATCATATGGAAGACTATGGGGAGCAGATCTTTTTTAAAGCCGCTAAAAATATGTTTTATTATTGTATTCGAACGGGCAAATTTGTATTGACTCTCCATTTTCCAGCTGATCCGAATTGGGATTATAAGAAATTCATCCACTACAAAGAAGCCGCAAACGATGCTATAATTAGTAAAAATCCTTTAATGATCGAGTTCATCAAGCTGATTCTAGGGGGGATGCAGTCGTGAGCACCGGAGTATTCGTCTCGAAGAACGGGAAAGTTACCGAAGCTATAGGCACTCAGCCCAAGGAGGCGCTGCTGTTCGCTCCTTCCAAGAAGAGCTCATCGCAAATATTGCGAGAGCAACGCACCGCGATGAAGCGAAATAATAAGCGGATCAAAGAGCGGTTCAATGAAGCAACGAAACGGGTCTAACCTGTTATATAGCATAAATAAAGCGACCGAACCTCCTTATGTGGAGAGATGGTCGCTTTGTTATTTCCATCTAGCAGACAGATGATTGTCTAGGATATCAATTTAAGTCCGACCGCAGCACTCAACACCATAGCGATGAACAGTATTCGTTTCCAGTCCTTGGATTCACCGTAAAATAGCATTCCCATCAGCGCGCTGCCGACGGTTCCGATTCCTGTCCAGACTGCGTAGGCCGTACCCATCGCCAAACTTTTCATCGCGACAGACAAGAGCAGAAAACTAATGATAAATCCACCGAACAGGAGTGCGAAGGCTTGCCAGTCTCTCTGCTTGTTGATCCGGCTAATGCCAGCTACCCCGATCACTTCGCCAATCCCCGCCAAAACAAGAATAAACCATGCCATCTTAATGTCCTCCCTGCGCGTCCTGCTCTGTGGTTACCAGCTTTAGCCCCGCCACTCCACAAACTAAGAGCATAATTAACAGCAGCTTGGCCAGCTTGAAAGGCTCGCCAAATACGATCATTTCCAATATTACCGTGCCCGAAGTGCCGATTCCCGTAAATACAGCATAAGCCGTACCTGTCGGAAGCTTACGTGTAGATAGCACAAGCAAATACATGCTGACAAAAATGGCGACAGCTGTAGCCGTCCAGGTCAAGACATTGTGCGAATGCTTTAGGCCAATCACCCAACCAATCTCAAACAATCCGGCTACCAGTACTAGTCCCCAATAACGATTCATTTTTGTATCCATAGAACCGCCTCTCCTTCTCTCTATCCTTTAACAGGAAAAAGCCCGGAAAGATATCTGATCAATGATATCCTCCCGGGCTTTTGTCCCTCCGTGTCGCAAGGTATTTCCTGCGTGTCCTCTCTTGGACCAGGCCGGCGGATACTTCGCCGCGGAACCCTAGAGAACAATTGTGACCAGTATCATACAGGAAAAAACTCGATGGGTCAACTGCTTAATCTCGTTCATGCGTACTTGTCTTCGTATCCCGTATAGTCTAACATAGTCCCAAGAAGGGATATTCCCATGTTCACCCTTAAATAAATCAGACAAATAAAGGAGATTAACCGATGAGCCATACAAAACTGTTCTCACCTTACACCATTAAAAATGTAACTTTAAAGAACCGGATTGTTATGTCGCCGATGTGCATGTATTCCTCCTATAACCGCGACGGTAAAGTGACCGATTGGCATCGGGTTCATTATCCTAGCCGGGCGGCCGGACAGGTTGGATTGGTCATGCTGGAAGCGACGGCTATTGCCCCGGAAGGCCGGATCTCCTATCAAGATCTCGGCATTTGGAGTGACGAGCATATCGAAGGATTGCAGGAAATAGTTCGGCTTATCCATCACCATGAGGCTAAAGCGGCGATCCAGCTCGCACATGCCGGCAGAAAAGCAGAACTGGAAGAGACGATTATCGCACCATCGGCCATTCCTTTTGAAGGAATGAAGATGCCCAAGGAAGCTTCGAAGAAGGATATAACCGATGTTATTGCCTCCTTCCGGGACGGTGCTCGGCGCGCCAGGGAAGCCGGGTTCGACATCATTGAAATCCATGGCGCTCACGGCTATTTGATTAGCGAATTTCTTTCCCCGCTCGCGAATAAGCGTACCGACGAATACGGCGGCAATGCGGACAACCGTTATCGCCTGCTGCGCGAAATCATTGAGGCGGTAAAGACGGAATGGAGCGGGCCGATATTTGTCCGTATTTCCGCAAATGAATATCATGAAGACGGCAATTCGCTGGAGCAATTCATTCAATTCGCTGGCTATATGAAGGAGCAAGGCATCGACTTGATCGATTGCAGTTCGGGCGGAATTGTCCCCGCTTCCATAGATGTATATCCTGGATACCAGGTCAGCCTGGCTGACGAGATTCGTAATCGCGCCGGGATGGCAACCGGAGCGGTTGGCCTTATTTCCAGCGGCCTGCAGGCTGAAGAAATTCTCGGCAATGGCCGAGCTGACCTCATCTTTGTCGGACGCGAACTGCTGCGCAATCCCTATTGGCCATTAAGTGCGGCTAAAGAGCTGGGCATTACAATTGAGCGTCCTAAGCCGTATCATCGTGCTTAGTCGCTTCAACACCTGATTTAACGTTAAGCACTTAGGTTGCAATCGAAGGAGTGGCTAACAGCATGGACTTTGAGAATAATACAATATCCAATACTTCCCGTTCTCCCCGCATACTTATCATGACTGCGGTTGAGGCAGAGCGGGAAGCGATTCTACGCGGCTTAGACGGCGCAACTGGATTTGAGGTGCGCCTGGCAGGCGTCGGCCCAATCGCCTCTGCAGTCAATACAACGACGATTTTAGCTTCATCCGCTGATGCAGCTGCCTATGATCTGGTGATTAGCGCAGGCATTGGAGGCGGATTCGATGGCGTAGCGGAAATAGGCTCGATTGTGATTGCCACGGATATCATTGCCGCAGATTTGGGCGCCGAGTCGCCGGAAGGCTTCCTTAGCTTGGACAAGCTCGGCTTCGGTTCCTCGCAAATCAAAGCCGAGGCTCCCTTGTCCAACCTCTTGAAGCAAGCCGTGGTCAGGGCCGGCCTCCCGGTCTGCACCGGGCCCATACTGACGTTATCCACCGTGACGGGCACCGCATCAACGGCTCAGTCACTAAGCCAGCGCATACCAGGTGCAGCAGCAGAAGCAATGGAAGGTTACGGTGTAGCGCTTGCAGCCCATCTTCATCGCCTTCCCGTGCTTGAAATTAGAGCCATCTCGAACGCTGTTGGCCCGCGTCAACGCGAACTATGGAAAATCAACGATGCATTATCAGCCTTGGAGCAAGCCTGTTCCCTATTACCGGAGGTTCTGAAATGATGAAGATAGCTTATTCCCCCTGCCCGAATGATACATTTGTATTTCATGCCTGGGCTCATGGCCTCATTCCTGGAGCGCCCGAGCTGGACATCACATACGCAGATATCGATATTACGAACGGACTTGCCGCAAGCGGCAAAGGGCCGGATGTATTGAAAATCTCTTACGCCGCTCTTCCTTGGGTACTTGATGAGTATGCCTTAATTCCATGTGGCGGGGCACTCGGCCGCGGCTGCGGTCCGCTAGTCCTTACGTCTGGAGAACAACCCGGTGCTGCTTCCGGGGCAAATGCAGCTGTACCTAATCCTGCACGGTTATCCGGACGAACCATTGCAGTCCCCAGTGAGCGCTCCACCGCCTACCTTTTGTTTCGGCTATGGGCAGCTCAAGCGGTACCTAGCGGAGTAGGCGAGATTGTCGTGCTGCCCTTCGACCAAATCATGCCGGCCGTTAGGGATGGCAAAGTGGACGCAGGTCTTGTCATCCATGAAGCACGTTTCACATATCCAACCTACGGTTTAAGCCTGATGCGCGACCTTGGAACCTGGTGGGAGGAGGATACCGGCCTGCCCATTCCACTAGGTGCTATAATTGCCCGGCGTTCTCTCGACCTAGTGTCCATTGCCCAGTGGACGCAACAATCGGTTCAGTACGCCTGGGCGCATCCCGATGCATCCCGGCAATACGTCATGAGCCATGCGCAGGAGATGTCGCCGGAGGTGACCGATGCGCATATTAATCTTTATGTGAACCAATACACGGAGTCATTGGGCGAAGACGGGTATGCAGCCGTTGCTGCCCTGCTTGGCCGCGCAGCGAAGGAGGGGCTCGTTCCCGAAATAGCCCCGAGCCTTTTACGCTAAACTCGTAACGAAAGGAGCCGATCCTCTCATCCTGGCGTTCTCGCCTTTACGATGGACCGGCTCCTTTTTTTGTTACACGGCTAAGATTTTCCGCCAAACCGCTTGCGGTACCCGCATTTGCGACACAGCTCTTCCACGGCCATTCTACGCGAGAAGCCTTCATACAGACGGTTGGCCCGGTCGCCCTCAACAATTTCCGAGAATGGCGTCTCATACACGTTGCCTAGATTAATGACTCCTTCCCCATCAAGACAGCAAGGGATGACAGTGCCATCCACAAGGATGCCGGCTTGATTTCGGAGCGCATGGCAGAAACCATGGCCATCGTCCTCCTCCGCTCTCAAATCCGGCCAATCAAACTCGTGATCCTGGTTCAAGTAAACCCGTTCTGCGAGCTTGATTCCGCCGCCGGGAACGACCCTTTCTTCAATTGGATAATCAAGTCCAAATTCCTTCTCGATCATTTCCAAAGTAGCTCTGTTGCGGCTGCGCTGTAAATTGGTTTCATTATTTTTATCCAAATTCCACAGCCGAAACGAAACAATCAGATCCGATGTGCTGACCGCTTCTCTCACAAAGGATAAAATATTCTCAATATAACCCTCGCGATCCGACGAACCTTCATGCCCATCAAAGCTGTGCAAAGAAAAATTCATTTGTCTCAGCGCAGGCTTATTAATGATTTTCGACCAAGCTTTTCGAATCAAAGTGCCATTCGTCGTGATGTTTACTTTGAAGCCCTTCTCATGGCTTAAATCCAGCAAGGTGTCGATTTTGGGATGCAGCAGCGGCTCACCCTTAACATGAAAATAAATGTAGTCCGTATGCGGCTTCACCTCGTCCAACACCTTCTCGAAATCCTCAACTTTGATAAATTGCGATTTACGTTCGGTCGGCGGGCAAAAGCTGCAGGCCAAATTGCAAATACTGGTCGTTTCAATATAAAACTTTTTGAATTTTTTCATCTTCGTCTTATTCCTACTTGTCTAATTATTTGCGTATTTATAGAGGAAACTGCGTATCCGTAGCTCTATTCTATCTTAAAAGCGAGTCAAACGCCTAATGTCTTTTTCCTAGTGCTGAACGGTCGTATTCTGCTCCTCATCTCCTGCTCCTTCGGTTAATAAGTCTTGTGCCTGGCGGAGTATCCAGCAGACGACTTTTGGAAACACCAATTTGCTGGGAGCTATAAATACCGCTGTGGCCGGAGAAAGCATAGCTGACTAGACAGGCGATAAACAAATACAGCGCACCTTCCGAACCGAACAGCTCAATCCCCATAATGAAACATGCGATTGGAGTGTTGGCTGCCCCGCAGAATACCGCGATAAAGCCAAGGGCGGCAAGAAAAGGAGCGTATAAGTGAAGCCACCCGGAGAGAGCATTCCCGAGGCTGGCACCAATGGCAAATAACGGCGTCACCTCTCCCCCCTGAAATCCCGAACCTAGCGTGACTGAAGTGAACAACAGCTTCCCTAAAAAGGCGAAGGGCGCCACGCCTTCCCCAAAGGAATCGGAGATTAATGGCAGGCCAAGACCCAAATAATCCCGGGTTCCTGCGAGATATACCATAGCGATAATGAGGCACCCGCCGACTGCGCTTTTTAACACGGGATTTGCAAATACGCGGGTGAACATTCTTTTTAAATAATGAGTCAGCTCACTAAACATAAGACTGGTCAATCCGAATAAAATCGAAGCAATGATGACCTTAAGCAATACCATCCCGGATAACGCGGGCACTTGCCCCATTTCATAAATATGATGCTGCACTCCCCATAGCTCCGTAGCTACTAAATTCCCTACGAAGCTCGCAGCGAAGCAGGGAACGAGTGCTCGATAGCTGATTAAGCCGAGCACGGCTACCTCCAAGCCGAACATCGTTCCCGCTAGGGGCGTTCCAAATACCGACCCGAATCCCCCACTAACTCCACACATCAATAATATTCGGCGATCCATCGCATCCAGCTTGACAAACCGGCCGAACCAATCCGCCAAGCTGCCGCCCATCTGTACGGCAGTCCCTTCTCGGCCAGCCGAGCCTCCGAGCAAATGCGTCATCAAGGTGCCGAATAGTACAAGCGGAGCCATTCGCAGAGGTATTCGGCCATCACCGCTCTGGATTTGCTCCAAGATCAGATTATTGCCTTGGATGCTGCTTTTGCCCCACTTCATATATATATAACTGACCAACGCTCCCCCGATCGGCAGCAGCCATAACAGCCAAGGCCGCGCATATCGCCACTGGGTAGCCGTATCCAGGCTAATTAGAAAAATTGCAGAGGCGGTACCGGTAAGCAATCCGACCACGCTGCCAAGAATAATCCACTTCAAGAATGAACCGGGGAAAGCGGCAACGCTCTTTGCTTCTTCCATCCAATTTATTTTATTCGTGCTTCTATTATTACAAGATGGTGATTCTTGATTTGGCTTCAACTTAAATCCTCCCGGTAGTTTTACTGGCAATACCCAAATGAACAAAAACTCCTACCAGCGCATAGCAAATACGCACTGGTAGGAGTCATCAGCCTCTTTGGCGGTTATGGCGAACTCCATCGCCTTCATCGATAATTAAATTGTTGAGAACATTGTATATCAATAGCATGGCCGGCGTCAATCCACGTAAACTAATCCCCCAACTGAGCATATGATGAATGAAACAGATAGAAAAGGTGATACTTTTGGCTAGTTTTCGTAAAGCCTACCAGGTCAAACAACGGCTATCCGCCCAGTTGCTGAAGCGACGCGGCATACACGGCATTGGCATAGGATTATGCGATCCAAATCGTCCCAAGAAAGGCGCAGCGATCATCCTTTATGCCAGCGCTTTAGCGGCTACCGCGAAATCAAGTAAACGAAGCGCAAAACGGAAGCCCTTGCATCCCGTTCGACTTCAAAGAAAGACAGGGGTGCCCATACGAATCGTACGCTCTACCAGTTTCCATAAACACGGCAGTCCCAGTATTCCTCACAGCCATCGGTTCAGAACAAGAATACGGCCGGTCATCGCAGGATACAGCATCGGCACCCCGCTTGCCTCTGGAACAGCAGGATTAATTGTAGCCCGGGGCAATTGCGGCAAGAGTCGTTATATCCTCAGCAATAATCATGTACTCGTTAATGAAAATACCAGGCGTTGTTCGCTAACACTACAACCGGGTGGTGCAGACGGTGGTACTGTAAGCAAAGACCGCGTCGGGCAAGTTCATCGATTTGTAAGGCTGAGCAAGCAAAGAAACAACTACATGGATGCCGCAATGGCTAAGCCGCTGCGGCGCTCACTCCTCAGTACCCGCTATGCCGTATTTGGAGCCGTTCCAGGCCATCTGCGCTCTTACCGGATTGGAGATCGACTTAAAAAAGTCGGACGTACGACAGGCGTTACAACAGGACGCGTAGAATCCATTCACACCGATATTCGCGTCGGGTATGGTTCATATGGCAACCTAGGAACGATTTCCTTCAAAAATCAAAGCGTCATTCGCGGCAAACGCCCTGTCTCCTTAGCTGGCGACTCGGGATCTGTGTGGTTAACCCGAAAGGGAAATCGGGCTGCTGCTGTCAACTTCGCCGGCTCTGCCGATGGCTTCTTGTCGATCTCTTATCCAATTGAGTGGTTCATGCAAGTGTTCGGTACACGGGTTCCCATTTCCCCACATCATAGAAAACAGCGCAGATTACTGCCTCCTCGGCGCGGGGTGAAGCGAAGCTACTTGTTCACGAAGCCTTTACCGCCCAAGTTGCTGCGAACGATTAGACCTATCCGCGCAAATCGATGCCCAAACGATATTTAAAGCAATAAAAGGGGAGCTTCTCTTGATGATCTGTCAAGTAGAAGCTCCCTCGTTGATTATAAAAATCGATAAGTTATTATTCCATAAAATCCTTCAAACGTTTGCTGCGGCTTGGATGTCTCAGCTTGCGAAGCGCCTTGGCCTCAATTTGTCTGATCCGTTCCCGGGTAACGCCAAACTCCTTGCCTACCTCTTCAAGCGTCCGCGTACGTCCATCATCCATCCCAAAGCGCAGGCGAAGTACGTTCTCCTCCCGCTCAGTCAGCGTATCCAGCACTTCTTCGAGCTGTTCCTTCAGAAGTTCATACGCTGCAGCTTCCGCTGGAGCCAATGCATCGTGATCCTCGATGAAATCGCCTAAGTTAGAGTCATTCTCTTCCCCTATGGGAGTTTCCAATGATACCGGCTCTTGGGCAATCTTCATAATTTCACGTACTTTCTCCGGCGTCAATTCCATTTCCTTGGCAATTTCCTCTGGAGTCGGCTCCCTGCCGATTTCTTGAAGAAGCTGGCGGGAGATGCGGATCAGCTTGTTGATAGTCTCTACCATATGAACCGGAATACGAATCGTTCTGGCCTGGTCAGCTATCGCTCTAGTAATAGCCTGGCGTATCCACCAAGTCGCATACGTACTAAATTTGAAGCCCTTCTTAAAATCAAATTTTTCGACAGCTTTTATAAGTCCCATGTTCCCTTCCTGAATCAAATCGAGGAACACCATTCCCCTGCCTACATAGCGGCGGGCAATACTAACGACGAGACGCAGATTGGCTTCTGCCAGTCTGCGCTTGGCTTCCTCGTCTCCCTGCTCTATTCGCTTGGCGAGCGCGACTTCTTCCTCCGCAGACAAGAGCGGAACTCTGCCAATCTCCTTCAAGTACATGCGTACAGGATCATCAATCTTTATACCTGGCGGTAACGTCAGGTCATCTGTATATTCTGATTCAGTATGAAGCTTCAAATCCTCTGTCACGATTCAGACCCCCACCCATGAAATGAAATACAACTTATCTTGATTCTATTTTTCATTTGACAATTGCCAGCTTTTATGCTATTATAAAAGCGATCCTAAAATGATTTACTGTCATTTGACTATCCGTCATTTTAACATATAAATAATAAATAATCAATCTATTGTTTTGCTTATTTGATGCAAATAACGCTGATCCCTTAAGGGTCGGCGTTTTTTAATGGACGGATATTTAGGATCAGCGAATCAACCCAAACTCTCTGGCCTGTTCCTCCGTCAAAATGAACTGTTCCTTCTCCCATACCTCATGATCCTGATCCAGCCCAAATGCCTCCATCACTTTCTGCCAGATCCCTTTCTCCATCGCCTCACTCAGTGTGATGATAATTTTCATACGATTGTCAGCTCCTTTATTTTGAGGTATTTGCGGACTAATATTTAAAATTTTAATAATAGTTTAGCCAATCAAATGTATTTGAAACGATATCCTGCATGAACATTTCCACCCAAAACTACTCGCTTCATTTGTAAACGCTTACAATTTGTCGGTATAAATAACCATAGGAATAAGTTCATTTTGGTTATACAGACTCTTTACCATATGTTTATATTATGTATTCTATCCTTATTCTATTTCGACAAAACGCAACAATAAAATTTAAATAACTACCCACTTTATCGGTTTTTGAATCGAATTTTATCGAATTTCATCCTAAAGTCCTACGACAAAATGCGACAAAAGTGTTTAATTATGTGATATAGTACAATTATAACCATCATTTTCATGGAATTTCCATGTGGTAGAGAAATGTAGGAGGTAGGGCCTGGAACTAACAGCATATCATGAAACAATTCAACTCTCTCACTACCAAAGTCCTATTTTTGTGAACATTTTATTATTAAAGGAGCTGGACATCATGAGTTTACCCTACATTCCTTCTCTCCGACGCCTTATCATCTTATTAGTTAGCAGCATAGTCCTATTCGGTACTATAAGTTTCCCATCTACAATAAACGCCAGCGCAACTGGCAAGCTTCCAAAAGCGACTTGGCTGTGGCACACTAAATTAATTGAAACTCAGACAGATGAGCTTCTCTCTTTCTCAGCTTCAGAAGGCATTCGTCTCATCTATTTACAAATCAGTACAAAGGTTGACATTCCTCATTACAAAAATTTTGTCTCCAAAGCGAATGCGCTCGGCATTCAGGTTCATGCCTTGAACGGAGCGGCAAATTGGGCTCTGGAGTCCAACCGCTCTCAACTGACAAGCTTCATGGAATGGATCGGGAAGTATCAGTTGACTGCTGCGGAAGAAGAACAATTTACAGGTGTACACGTAGACATTGAGCCCTATCTTTTGCCCGAGTGGAAAAGCAATACCAATAACGTCATTAAGCAATGGCAATCCAATGTGGTATATCTCGTTGAAGAGTCCGCTAAATTAGGACTTCCTATCGCTGCTGATCTCCCCTTCTGGTTAGATAAGTATGCGGCGAATGACTCGGAAATGTCTCTGAGCTCATGGATGATCTCCAAATATGATTCCGTTACACTAATGTCATATCGCGATAGCGCCACAGCTGTTATTGAGCTGGCGAAGCAGGAATTGCAGGAAGCTGAGACTTTAAACAAACGCATATATACCGGTGTTGAGACCAAGTACTCCTCCGAAGGAGATCATGTATCCTTCTTTGAGGAAGGATATGATTATTTGAACGTACAACTGCTGTATTTAGATCAGCTCGGTAGAAACTATCGATCCTTTGCAGGCGTTGCCGTACATGATCTGGTCGGTATGATGGATTTGGCTAACCGCAGTCAGCCGTAAAGCAAGACAGCAATGCAATTGCATATCTATCACAAGCTCTCTCCGATTTCAGAATGACCGACATTCTGGAAATGGGCAGGGCTTTTTTTAGTCGCATGTTACATGAGGAAGCAATTTTAGCTATGAAGAAACTCACCATCTATAAATTGGGTCCATTAAAGGCTGTTGCTCTTCTAATTTTTCAGCCGCTACAATGATGTTGTAAACGTTTGCGAATATAGCAGCGGTGTTGATCCCGCGGAAAGAGAGGGATTTACGATGTTATATCCTGATAACGGCCGGAAAGCGCGCCTTCTCCCTTTACTGTCCAAATGGTTGGTCATGATGCTCATCCTCGGTGTTGTGCCTCTTTTCCCATTTCCAAAACCTTCAACGGTGTGGGCCGATTCCCAAATTACGATTGACTCGCACAACGATGGCCAGCAGGTCGATCCGGGAATTATGATCATTTCAGGTCACTATACGAACATCTACGATATTAAATTGATCGTAAATGGGCGTGAGCAACTGGATACGCACATGAACAATTTGAGCGGAACCGAGACGGGCACGTGGCATGCTGAACTAGATACAAGTCAGTATCATGGTGAAATCAGCCTCGTTGCCCGGGGCCTGAATTCTGAAACTAGATACGGAGTAACAACCTCGACCAAATGGATTAATATCGATAATCCCCCTGCCTCTCCTCCTCTCGTCCATATTGATCGGCCTTTTGACGGCTCCCACGTCGATGGACAAATACCCGTTACATTATCCGTCTATGCAATTAACCCGATTCAAACCGTGGAAGTCAGAATTAACGGCGGCTCTTGGAGTGTGGCAGAAGCTGTCTATGATCATTATGAGTATATTTGGGATACGGAAACGGCCCTGAATCGAACCTCGAGCATTGAAGCGAGAGCTACCGACGTATTCGGCAATATCGGCCGAAGCTTGACAGCTTATGTGAAGAACGGTGAAGTTGTGCCGCAAGAAATTATCTTGGATCGCCAGGATCGCGCCATTTGGATTTGGGAAAAAGCCGCCTATAACTTAATCCTTAATCCAGGCTCACGCATTGCGCTTAAGACATTCGCCGATGATACGAGCACTTTTAACTCCGAATCGGTGACTACCTTCTATCTTGGCGTATTCCCTTACGGAGGCGTCGATATTCTCGAAGAGGAAACCGACAAGGTTCGCGACTTCATGGCTTGGGCTCATGATAACGGTTATAAGGTTCACGCCTGTATCGCCGGAGGGACGGTTCCTCCTTATTTCGGATCGTTAACGCCGTATCACGAGCTTGCAATTCGAGAAATGGAGAAAGTCATCAACTACAATTTATCTTCTTCGCCTCACGAGCAATTCGATGGTGTTAACGTAGATATAGAGCCTTACATTTTGCCTGATTTCAGATTGCAAAAGCCTTCTGTACAGCTTCAGTACCTTGACATTATGGAACAGTTAGTAGCTCGAAGAGATACTGCCGGCATCGCCCTGCCTTTCGGACCGGCGATTCCAAGATGGTTTGACAGCAACGATCCGGCGAAGGATATTACGTGGAACGGCGAAACCAAGTGGCTGTCTGAACACATCCAGGATATGAGCGACTATATTACGATCATGGATTATCGAGATACAGCCGAAGGCAGCGTCGGAATCATTGCCCACGCGCAGGGTGAAATTAATTATGCGAATCTCATAGGCAAGCCGAATTCCGTCGTCATCGGGGTAGAAACGCTGGATATCGCCAACAGTGGAGATCCGGAAACGATCACCTTCCGCGAGGAAGGTCGTGTATTTATGGAAAGCGAGCTAGACAAAGTGTATGCCTGGTTTAACGGCAATCCCGCCTTCGGAGGAATCGCAATGCATCATTATGATTCTATCCGCTGGTTGCCATCGGCTTGGGGGCCAGGAGGAACGAAATGGACGGTAACACCGGAGGACGTTACGCCGCCGACAAGTGTCAGCGTAGAGCCTGCTGCCGCGCCCTTCGATTATCAGAGTATCAATCTTAGTTATGGCAGAGCTTTTGACGATTCCGATGTAGAGGAATACGTCATTTATCGAAGCATCGATCCGGATTTCCAGCCCGATACATCGAACATTGCTGGCCAATCACGCAATCTAACCTATAAGGATCGCGGTTTGCTGCCTGATACAACATATTATTATAAGGTCGCGGCTAAAGATATCAGCGGCAATATCGGCCCCGCTTCGGGAACGGCCTCGGCGACCACCACAGGAACCAGTCTGCGCCCGATGATAATCAGCGAGATGGATATCGTTCGTGACGGTACACGATCAAAAGTAACATTGAAAGTATGCGACTACGAGACAGGGGAAGAAATCATAGCCCGCGTACATGGGCGCTTTACGATGAACGGAGGTAGATACGTGGAGCTTGCCCCTGATGCAAACGGCGTCATGTTCGCTCATTCTGAGGCTTTGCCTGCTGCTGAAGGTGAAGTCGGGTTCTGGCCGCAGCGGGTTCTGGCCGGCGACTATTATTGGGCAACGGCATACGATGATCCGCGAACAGCTACAGTAAGCTGGCCTATTAACTAACCCGTTCCAAATATAAAAAAACAGCAAGCTCCTATGGATTGTGCCCATAGGAGCTTGCTGCGGTCAACATTTATGTACAGCGGCAAATCCTCTTATTCCCGCGCAAGCTTTGCTGCCTGCACAAGTGCAGCTGCATTGCGTTCAATTTCTTCAAATCGTCCTTCTTTCACCAATGACATATTGACGATGCTGCCGCCGAGCCCCACTGCAGCCGCCCCGGTTTGAAGGAACTCATGAATATTATCGAGTCGCACTCCTCCCGTCGCAACCATCGGGATATGACTAAGCGGCGCACGAACCTCACGCAAATAAGCAAGTCCTAATGAAGCCATGGGAAACACTTTTACCGCAGTAGCCCCAGCATTCCAGGCCCGGACGATTTCACTTGGTGTCATCGCCCCCGGATAGATGTCTATCGATTGTTCACGGGCATAGTTTACAACCGTTTCATCCAAGTTCGGGGCTATTAGATACTCTGCCCCCGCTGACACAGCCTCCTTCGCCATATTCAAATCAAGCACCGTGCCTGCCCCAATTCGCATTTGCTCGCCGTATCGCTCGCGCCAGCGCGATATCATAGCTAGAGCGCCTTCACTATTTAACGTCGCTTCTACAAACACTACTCCCGCTTTAGCCAAGGCCTCGATCAACCCATCTGCCCGGTTCCCCGGGATATGTCGGAGAATGGCGATGATTCTCTCTCTTTTCAACTGTTCAAATGCAATACTCATTCTGTTCAGCCCTCCCTCCAAAACGTAGCATGTTCCACTCACGAATTCAATCTTAAGGCAGTCTTCTGTCACAAATCAGGAAAAATGTGACTCCGACGCCCAAGTCAGTTATAATTTAGTCGTATGTCAACTATGTTCATTGAGGTGATTAATTATGAAGCTGACCTACCTAGGACATTCTTCCGTTCACATCGACACAGGCGAATACAAGCTCATCATTGATCCGTTCCTAACGGGCAACCCGGTCGCCACGGTTTCGGCTGAAGATATCGAGGCCGATTACGTGCTTCTGACGCACGGCCATTCCGACCATATTAGCGATGCTGAAACCATTGCACGGGGCAATCGATGCCCGATCATTGCCATCGTAGAATTAGCGGATTTTTTTGCAGCCAAAGGGCTTGAAACGATCGGCATGAATCTAGGAGGCTCCAGTGCCTTTCCATTTGGCAAACTGAAATTTACTCCGGCTCTGCACAGCTCCTCTGTGCAAGTGGACGGAACGAACATTTATCTCGGCAATCCGGCCGGAATCCTGCTTGAACTGAATGGATTCACCGTTTATCATGCAGGCGATACGGCTTTATTCACCGATTTGCAGCTGATTGGCACAAGGCACAAAGTCGATTTGGCCTTTATTCCGATCGGCGACTTCTTCACGATGGGGCCGGAGGATGCTTTAACTGCCGCAGAGTGGATCAGCGCTCGCCATGTTGTGCCTATTCACTATAATACCTTCGATCTAATTCGTCAGGACGGCGATTTATTCGTCAGCGAGTTAAGCAAAATCGGCATTACTGGACATGCCCTCAAGCCGGGCGAGGATCTCCATCATCATCATTTAAGCTTATAATTGAATACCAGAACGAAGCCCCCGCTTCCGAAATGGAAGAAGGGGCTTTTCTCTGCAAGCTAATCTGCCAGCTCTTGGCCTTTGGTCTCGATTCCTAACCATAACACCGCTGCAGCTCCGATAAGAATCGTCACAAAGAATATGCCAAAAATATATCCAACCTCATAATGCCTTGCAACGAGCATGCCTACCATATAAGGTGCAATAATCCCGCCAACGCGACCGAATGAGGCTGCTAGTCCCACTCCCGTCGAACGCACGCTTGTTGGATAGAGCTCTGGCGTATAGGCATACATTCCCCCCCAAGCGCCGAGATTAAAAAACGACAAGCATATTCCAGCAGCGATTAATGAACCTTCCGTCGTAGCCAGTCCAAACCAAGCGGCACTGATGGCTGTCAACACCAAATAGAGAACGAGAACAAACTTCCTGCCGAACTTCTCAATAAAATAGGCGGCCGTAAAGTAGCCGGGAAGCTGAGCAAGCGTCATGATAAGAACGTATTCGAAGCTCTTGACCAGACTGAATCCCTTTATGATCATGACCGAAGGCAGCCACAGAAACATGCCGTAATAGGAGAATACGACTGTGAACCAGAGAAGCCACAGCATTATCGTGGCACGGCGATGCGGCTTAGCCCAAACGGATTTGAACCGCTGGCCAAACGACATAGAACTCTGGCGCTCCTGCGCAGATTGCTTCGTGAACCGCGGCGGGTCCTCAATCGCTCTGCGTAAATAAAGGGCATATAAAGCGGGCAAACCGCCGATGATAAAAGCCGCTTGCCAACCGTATTTAGGAATGACAAAGTAGGCGATCAAGGCTGAAGCAATCCAGCCAGCCGCCCAAAAACTCTCCAGCAGCACAACCGCCCTTCCTCGATCCTTGGATTGCACTGATTCCGAAACAAGTGTAGAAGCTACGGGCAGCTCCCCTCCCAGACCAAAGCCGGCAATGAACCGCAGAACGCACAGAATGGCGAATCCCGTCGCCGCTGCCGATAAGCCCGTCGCGACAGAGAAGATTAGCAAAGTCCAAAGCAGAACCGACTTCCTTCCATATTTGTCAGCCATAAAACCAGCGATGGCCGCTCCAAATGCCATACCGATTGAGTTAATGCTCGTAAATAGTCCTGTTTGCTGCGGCGACAACTGCCACTTCAAACTCAAATCAGCGATAATGAATGACAGAATACCGATATCCATGGCATCGAACATCCAGCTTAGTCCGGCGCTCATTAGCAGCTTGCGCTGCTTCGGCTCCCGAATCGTCTCCAATAAGCTCATTTTTACCACTCCTACGCCTCGATTAGAGATTTTCTTTTTTTCGTTTAATATGGATCAATAATAGCAAATAATGACTTTTTTCGCATAAAAACTTCATCCTTGCCGTTGCTTCTGAGTAAATCCATGATACTATTGAGGATATTATGCTATATTTTTCAAATCTTCATTAAAGGCAGGATGATATTTATGGGGTACAATTACAACACTAGTCCGGTTCCTTGGTACTATGTATATCAAGACGTCATCAAAGGGCCCGTAACGATTGAGCAAATGCAAAGGGATTATTACATTCATCGAGAGCTGCAGCCGAACACTATGGTATGGACCGAAGGCATGGCAGAATGGACGCCGCTATCTTCGACCGAGCTGATCAACCATATCATGTTTGCGGCTCCCAACAATAATCATGCCCATTATAGCAGCCCGTATCAGAATACTACATATTCAAATTCTACAAATACAGGCAAGGTATACACCAGGCCATACTCAGGCTCATCACAATCTCCAACAGGGTACCCTGCAGCGGGATACACCTCTGCAACACAGGCACACGGGGCGCCTCCCATGCAATACTCACTGCAAAAAGCCAACAATACATACATGTGGATGATCGTCGTAGTTTGCGGAATCGGAACACTACTGCAGCTTTTTATTCAGGGCTACACGGGGGCTATAGGGCTTAGCCTTTTCATTCAGATCTTGATGATTGGATTATACGCCTTGTTCTGCGCTTTGGATAAAGGCGAACTTAAACGCGCAGGCCATCGAACGACATCCGTCTGGTGGTTCTTGATTGTACCGGTATATATGTTTATTCGAGCGTACAGATTACGCCAGTTTCCTTCATATGCCATTGCTTTCCTCGTCATCAGCTTTGTCGTCGGCTTCTTTTTTGGCTTTGTATCCGCTTTTGTCCAAGCGTTCTAAATCACCAGCCTAGGGGCTGAATTTAAAAGAGCTGTACCTGCAGGCAGTGCAATCTGCCATGGGTACAGCTCTTTGCTTTACACTAGCGCTAGATGGTAAATATGCTGCGGCCCAATCGGGCCGTCGATCAACCTTCCGTTATCGCGAAAGCCTGCCGACAAATATACAGCTTGGGCTGCTTTATTACGTTTATTTACACTCAGAACGACTTCATTCCGTCCAGGAAATTGAGATTTCATAAATTCAGGGAGCTGAAGCATGGCACCCTTGGCAACACCTTGACCCTGATGCTGATAATCGATTGAAAAAGATTGCAACAGCATAGCGTTAGCATTGATGGCAAAGTTCGCGATATTCGGCCCTTCCTGCAAAGTGAAAAAACCGGCAATTTTTTGCTCATACAGGATCACTACAGGATATCGTTCATCATCTTGGATCGCCTGTTCCAGCACGTCCTTAGGCAAGGCGCTGAACTCGATTTGACCTTCCGGCAGTTCAAAGCTCTCCAGACACTCTCGATCCATCGGCAGGTACGGACGCAAAATTACTTTGCTCATCCTTTCTGCATTCATCCCTAGTTTATTCATAGTAAATATGCTTAATCGCTACCTACCCTTCTTCCCATGATCACAAGATCCCTCTCGATTCCACCTAAATTGGCCACCTGCGGCAACAGCGCCCACTGCTCGAATCCGTACTTTTGCAGTAATTTCAAGCTGGCATCGTTATGGGCAAACACAAAACCCAGCAGAGTCTTCACAGCAATGACCGGACATGTCGCAATGGCCTTCTCAATTAGAAGACCGCCGATCCCCTGTCCTCGAAATGCAGAGGATATGTAAATGCTAATTTCCGCTGTAACCATTCTGCTGTCAATCGTCTCATTGTATATATCTACGATCTGCGCTAAATCGCCCTTTTGTGCATGCTCAATTCGATATTCAGACATATGAGTGCTCCTAAGCTTAGAAATAGCTAGCCTGGGAGGCTAGCTTTGGATTAATTTCTTGTACATTTTAATGACGCTAAAGTGCATGCCCTCATGATAAAGGCTAAAGTTCAAAAATCCTTCCACTGTTTCGAGCGTGAATCCTGACGATGTCTTATACGGCTTACTAACTTTTTCGTCCAGATTTCCTGAAAGCTGAGAAATGATTTGCTTGGGCTGCTGCTCGAGAATCTCAATGATTTCAGCAAGCTTTGGGGCCCCCTCCGTCCAATTCTCCGGCGATGTCCCGTTAGCAAAAAAAACCTTGTGCTGCGCTGGGATCATTGAAGACCGACCGGTAAGCTGAAAAGCGAATGCATCCTGAACAAGGGCAATGTGACCGAGGTTCCAGCGAATATGGTTACGAAATCCAGACGGAATAAGATCTGCTTGCTCTTCCGATAGATCGCTAACTACCTTTAAAGTCTGACTGCGGATGAATTCCAATTGGCTAAAAATAATTTCTCCCATGCGCTACCTCCCAATGACTAATCGATGTACTGCTTGATTTGGATATAATGCTGAACTTTTGGAAATGGATCGTAGAATTGGTGAAGCAGCGCTTTCCATTCTTGATAGCGTTCCGATTTCCTAAATCCGACCTCATGATCGGTAATAGAGCGCCATTTGACGAGAAGAATGTACTTATTTTCCTCCTCGACGCATTTATGCAGCTCATGCTCAATATAACCGGGCATTGCCGATATAATTTTGGACGCTTGGCGGAAGCTGCTTTCAAAGTCATTCATCGTTCCCGGCTTCACATGCAGCTCAGCTACTTCAAGTATCATTCTCTCCCCCCTCAACAGCTTGTTCAATCCATCATTTGTTCCAGTGTCCTTAGTATACCACCATACATATGATGGAAGCTATTTAGTTAATCCCTTCCTTTGCCGCAATGCCTTATGAATCCAAATCGCGGCGATCGAGCCTTCCCCCATCGCAACTGTTGCTTGCTCCGCATGCAGTGCAACATCGCCAGCCACCCATACCCCCTCTATGCTCGTTTGCTTGCTGCGCGGATCGCTTTCGACATGTCCGTTAGGGCTTAACTTTGCCCCGAGCTGATCAGCCAATTCAGAATGAACCTGATTTCCGCCAAAGGCAATGAAGCCGCGCTCTGCTAGCAGCACAGTCCCGTTATTCAGCACGACCTGCTCGATTTGTCCCTCGGCCCCTTGACGTATCTCAGCAATCGGCTCATCAATATACGAAATTTTCTCTAGACGAAGCTGTTCCATCAGTTTTGGAGAGATCGGTGAAGCGTCATGGTTCACATAAGTTAACATACTCGTTCGTTCTGCTAGTATTAACGCCATATTCGCGCCGCTATCGCCAGCCCCCATAAGCACAGTCAACTTGCCTTCAATTTCATAGCCATCGCAATCTGGGCAAATATAGACGCTGCTCCCGAGAGTCGTGACAAGTCCAGGAATATCGGGAATCCGATCGCTCACGCCTGTTGCCAGCAAAATTGTGGCAGCTTCATATTTATTGCCTGTTTCCCCTTTAAGCAGCATCGTTCCATCATCGTTTCGTGCCGCAGTAATCACCCGATCCTGAGTAAAGCGAATGCCGACGCTTTCCGCTTGCTCTCGGCCTCTCCTCCGTAATTCCTCGCCTGAAATCCCCTGCGGCCAGCCTAGAATATTATGATACTTTCGGCAGAGCGTGGATCTGCCCACGCCGTCATCAATGACAAGCACGTCGTACGCGGAATAACGTCCCAACTGAATTGCGGCTTGCAGCCCAGCAATCCCCCCGCCAATAATGATGCAGTCCTGTGCCATATGCGAATTTCTCCATTCCTCTATTGGGATAATGATGTTTAACGATCTTCTCCTTCTTGTTTTACCATGATTGGCTTAACGAGGACGGTCTAAAGAAGGATCGGAAATTGAAAGTCGAAAGACGATAACGACCGCGATATCGCGGTCGTTATTCATTCCGTGCTTTGGGCAGACGCTTCAGGTATACTCTAGCCTCATAAGGGCGAAGCGGCAATTTGCACAAGTCCTCATTTTTCTGCGCAGCATAATTCGATAGGAGCAGTTCCATCCCGTCCTTGGATAGTTCCTTGGGGAGCTCAAACAGCGGCTCACGTTCAAAAAAATTCAATATAACCAGCAATTGCTCATTTTCCAGCGTCCGCGAGTACGCATAAATTTCAGGATGTAGAGGCAGCAACAGCTTATATTGTCCGTAAACGATCACCTTATGCTTTTTCCGCAGATGAATCAGCTTCTTGTAATAATGAAAGATCGAATCGGGATCTTTAAGTGAATCCGCTACATTAATCTCCATATAGTTGGAATTAACCTTGATCCATGGCGTCCCCGTCGTAAAACCTCCTTGCTCGGTCATATCCCATTGCATCGGAGTTCGCGCATTATCTCGGCTCTTCTTATGAATCGCTTGCATAATCTCTTCTTCCGGCACCCCATAGTCTCGCTGCTCCTCATAGTAATTCAGCGTCTCGACATCGCGGTAATCGTCGATCGACTCGAGTGCGATGTTGGTCATTCCGATTTCTTCGCCCTGATAAATATAGGGCGTACCTTCCAGCATGTGAATGAACGTAGCGAGCATTTTCGCGGAAGGTACACGATACACCAGGTCATTGCCAAAACGGGAAACTGATCGCGGCTGGTCATGATTGCATAAGTAGTTTGCGTTCCAGCCACGGCGATGAAGCACGGTTTGCCAGTTACTGATGATCTTTTTCAACTCCAATAAATTCCATGGAACAACGTCCCACTTGCCGCTTCCCGAGGATGCGGCATCCATGAACATATGCTCGAATTGAAACGTCATATTCAGCTCTCTTCGCCCGTCACCTACATAATCAAGGGCTTGTTCCGGCCCTAAGCCCGATGTCTCCCCGACAGTCATAATGTCGTAATAATAGAGCACCTTGTCATACAAATTCTGAAGCAGGGTATGAACGCTTTCCAGGTTGGAGAACATTTCATACGCTCGTACCGTCTTCGTCTGATGGGGGTTATGCGCGTCCGGAAATCCTTCGGCTTTTACGATGTGGGATATCGCATCAAAGCGGAACCCGTCAACCCCTTTTTTAAGCCACCACTCGACCATATTATGAAGCTCGTCGATCACCACCGGGTTGTTCCAGTTCAGATCCGGCTGATACTTGGAGTATAAGTGCAAATAATACTCATCCGTCTGCGGATCATACTCCCAAACCGAGCCGCTAAAATAGGACTCCCAGTTGTTCGGCGGGCCTCCGTTTTTCCCTTTGCGCCATATGTAATAATCCCTCTTCGGATTATCCTTGGACTGACGAGACTCCAAGAACCAGGGATGCTTGTGGGAAGTATGGTTCAGCACTAAATCCATCATCAGCCTCATTCCGCGGGAATGCATATCCTGAAGGAGCAGGTCAAAATCCTCCATCGTGCCAAACTGCTCCATGATATCGCAATAGTCGCTAATATCATATCCGTTGTCATGGCCCGGCGATTTATAAATGGGGCTAAGCCACAGTACATCGACGCCCAACTCCTGCAAGTAATCCAGCTTGGAGATAATGCCTTTGAGATCGCCGATCCCGTCGCCATTGCTGTCTTTAAAGCTGACCGGGTAAATTTGATATACTACACTCTCTTTCCACCACTTCGGTTTCATGTTAATATTCTGCCTCCTTATCGGGGTGCAGCTCTTTCGAGCATCAAAGCGGTCTGATTTCTAAAATACGTCGAGCCGATGATCTACTTATATATCTTTAAACAATCGTTACATTCGATATAACAGTTAAAATTAATTTTTGGCCTATACATAACTTTTTTATGACCATTTTCACTGATATAGTATAATGAAATAATCTGCGTCTATTCGCTATGCTACGCAATTATTGCAATTGACTCGAAAGGATGTCGCTAAGCTATGAATTCATTCACCGGGGATTATTCGCCATCTCCTCGCCCCTTGTCGCCCTCGGCACGGATTAAGGCGGCATTCATTCTGGGCAGCTTGTCTGCCTTTGGCCCGTTATCGCTGGACATGTATCTGCCTGCGCTGCCTAAGCTTGCCGAGGAGCTGAATACCACAGCTTCCATTACCCAGCTTAGTCTTACCTCCTGCTTGCTTGGACTTGCACTAGGCCAACTTGCAGCAGGGCCGATCAGTGATGTACGCGGGCGCCGTACCCCACTCGTTATTTCGCTTTGTCTTTACGCGCTTAGCTCGCTGCTATGCGTCTTTGCACCGACGGTATGGGTACTCATTGCCCTGCGATTTCTCCAAGGACTGTCCGGTGCGGCAGGAATCGTCATTTCACGGGCCGTCGTACGTGATTTGTACTCTGGCACGGAGCTGACTAAATTTTTCTCACTGCTGATGCTCGTGAACGGAGCTGCGCCGATTCTTGCGCCGATCTTCGGAGGACAGCTGCTGCAATTTACGTCTTGGAGAGGCGTATTCGTAGTATTGTCCTTGATTGGTGTTGTTATGATGATCGCAGTATTATTCGGCCTTCCCGAATCGCTTCCTAAGGAACGCAGGCAATCGGGCGGACTATCTGCTACATGGGCTACCTTCCGCCGACTGCTGGGAGATCGTCTATTTATCGGCTTTTGTCTAACGCAAGGACTTGTTTCGTCCGCGATGTTTGCTTACATATCGGGATCGTCGTTTGTCATGCAAAATGTATATAACGTATCGCCGCAAGTGTACAGCCTCATTTTTGCCACCAATGGCGTCGGGATTATCATTGCCAGCCAAATGACCGGCCGTTTGGCTGGTCGGATTAAGGAAACTGCGATGCTGCAATTCGGATTGGCGCTGGCGCTGGTAGCTTCTTTAGGCTTACTAACGGCAATTATGCTGGGTGGCGAGCTGATTACCGTACTTATTCCTTTGTTCTTCATCGTATCGTGTGTAGGGATTATTTCCACGTCCGGCTTCTCGCTCGCGATGCAGAGTCAGGGAAAGGCAGCTGGCAGCGCCTCCGCCCTGCTTGGACTTGTCCCTTACATTCTCGGAGCCACAGTCGCTCCACTCGTAGGACTTGGAGGCGAGCATACCGCGTTACCCATGGGGATCGTCATCGCCATTGCCGAACTGGGCGCGGTGAGCAGCTACTTGCTGTTCGTGTATCCCCGGCTTAAGAAACAGCGGATGACCTCGGTGGTCTAGATGAACAGTAAGAATGGGAAAGGGATCGCCCTTCGCTTCAACAGCGCCGGCGATCCCTTTCTTTACTATAAATATTGCTCTACACTCTGTACGTATTTATGACGCTTCATTCCGAGCTGCGCCTCAACCTTACGTTTCATTGTCGATAAATCGGCTAATATTCTCTGGATCTCGGTTTTCTTTTGACTCACCTGCTGAAGCATTTCATTGATTTTACCTTGAACGATCCAATCCATAATAAAACCGTCAAAGAAATAATCCGAGAACTTTAGGAAGCCGCCAATCTCGATATGAGTCGGCAGGTGCTCGCCAACATCTCGCAGCTCCTTCTCGAAATGCCGTAGACTATTTTGGGCACGGTAAAGGTGATCCATAGCCTCGTCCAGACGCCCATGCTTGATATGGGTCGAGATCATGCCTCCTCCGAGCATATCATAGGTACCCCAGTTTTTTGCAGACCTCAGTTTCTCGATGGCGTTATCCAAATCACGGGCGACTGAACGCCCCGCACGCAGCGCCTCGTCTAATTCCTTATCTTGAACAGCTAGTATCGCCTGCTCCTCAGCCAACGTTTGCAGCTCGGGATTGTCTTGTAATAACTGCCTCTCCTTGGCCTCGAACACTTGATCATAATCCAGCTTCCAGAACCTCACTTCCTTTAGCTGCGCCTCGGCGGCTGCGATTTGCTGAAGTGTATGCTGCACCGCCCGGTCCGCTTCATCATATTTCAGCTTCGCTTCGACCACTTCACGCTGTTCCTGATCCAGCTTCTCCGTTTTTCTACCAAGAAGCGTGTACAATAAATTGGACAATGATAGGCCAGTCAGCTGCTTGACGTCCCCCTCCTCAGCAGCCAATCTCCGGCCGGCATCCTCTTTGGCGCGCTCCAGTACCCTTAGCTCTTCCTTCAATTGCTGGCAGCGCTTCTCCCATTTTTCCTTTCTCCGGCCCTTCTCTCTCAGCTCCGCTAGACGTTCGTTCATAGCCTCATACATCCCTATCCCACCTCCGAGAAATACGTACTCCATTTTCTAACCATTCATATGTATTTACGCTATTTGATGCTTGAAGTTACATTAAAAAAGGCACCTTTCGGTGCCTACCCGCTTTAGTGTCTAATGTACTAGCCTTCTATCAAACCTTTTTCAATAAGAAACTGGCGAGCGACCTCTTCTTCCTTCAACCCTTCTACATCTACATCAGCATTCAGCTTTTGCATTTCCTCATCGCTGATCAAGCCGCTCATTTGATTCAAGACTTCTTCTAATTCGGGGTAATTGTCCAAGGTATCTTGACGAATAATAGGGCCACCGTCATATGGCGGGAAGAACTCTTTGTCATCTTGTAGGATCACCAGGTCATGCACCTTGATTTGCGCATCTGTGGCATAGGCATTTGTTACGTCTGTCTCCCCGTTGGCAATGGACTGATACATAATGCCATGATCCATCCCTTTCTGCTGTTTGAAATTCATGCCGTACAGCTTTTGAATGCCTGGGAAGCCGTCATCACGGTCGAGGAACTCAAACTCTACGCCAAGCACCATATCCTCAGATACTTTCGCCAAGTCGCTGAAAGTTAGCAAATTGTGTTGTTCTGCCGTTTCACGTGTAACCGCTAGAGTGTACGTATTGTTAATGCCGAACGGCTCCAAAAATACCAAATCGTCTTCCGTTAGTAGCTCTCTCGTTCTCGCTAAAGATTCTGCGGAATTTCCCGTTTCTTCTTGATAGTAGTTAGCTACAACGGTTCCCGTATATTCGGGATATAACTGGATTTCATCGTTCTTAAGCGCGCTCCAAGCCACATTGGATCCGCCTAGATTAACCTGCCTTTTCACTTTAATATCTGTCTTGGCTTCGATCAACTCCGCCATCATTAAAGCGAGCAGCATGTTCTCTGTGAAGTTCTTCGAGCCCACGGTAATTTCTCCTGCACCGCCATTGCCGCTGCTCGTGTTCGAGCCTCCTCCGCATGCCGTTAATAACATCGCAACCAAAGCTAGTACAAGCAGGCCAACCGTCATCTTCTTTTGTTTGTTCATAATATTCATTTAAATCCTTCGAACCTCCATTTTGAATAGTTGCAACTAATTTAAACTTGTCTATACCTTCAACCCTTTTGGCGTAGTCGCTTTCTCTAGCAGTCCAAGCAAGTAATCCATGATCAGCGCTAGAATGGCTGCCGGGATCGCCCCCATCAAGGTGAGCGCCTCAATGTTGCGCTGAATGCCTAGAAAAATGTACTCTCCGAGTCCGCCCGCACCTATAAAAGAGGCCAGCGTAGCTGTCCCCACATTGATCACCGCAGCCGTTCGGATCCCAGCCATAATCACATTCAAAGCTAGTGGAAGCTGAACTCTGAATAGAATTTGCCAACGCTTCATGCCCATTCCCCGAGCTGCCTCCACAATCGACTTGTCGACATCGGTAATGCCTGCGTACGTATTACGGATAATCGGCAGCAGGGAATATAAGAATAATGCCGCTACAGCGGTCTTCATTCCAATACCAAACAACGGAATCATAAATCCGAGCATCGCTAGGCTCGGGATTGTCTGAAGAATACCGGCAGTCCCCAGTGTGATGCCTTTCAGCGCTTTAACCCGTGTAATCATAATCCCCAATGAGATCCCAACGATAATAGCTAACAGCATCGATAAAAAGACAAGTTCAATATGCACGAATAATGATTGCACCAATTCGCTTTTGCGCATATCGAACTGATGGATCAATTGTTCCCATAACGATTTATCTCTCATATGTTCTCCTCATCTCCAACCCATTGAGCGGCAAATGCCGTAAGCAGACTGCTCCTAGTGACAATGCCCGTAATTTCTCCCGCCCCCGTCACCACCGGAATGATGCCGAATGGCGCCTCAGTTATGAGAGCTAGAGCGTCTCTTGCCGTCGCTGTGTCCTGAAGCACGATTTCAGGTGCCTTCATGATTTCCTCAATCGTAGTAACGTTATCTAATTGAGCAGACACATCATAGGCGGATACAATGCCAAGCAGCTTACCGGAATCATCGCCTACGAGCAGCGTATCGGTCTTTCTTTGCCGCATGAAGGTAAGCGCTCTGCCTGGACTGCGGCCCGGCAGCGTGGTCGACGGGTTGTCCCGCATAACTTCAGTAACCGGAATGTACTCCGGATTTTGATACAGACGGTTCTTCCCGACAAAGCCCTCTACGAACTCATCCGCTGGATGACTCAAAATTTGATCCGGTGTATCGATCTGCACCAATTCTCCATCTCTAAGAATGGCAATTTTGTCGCCAAGCTTCAGAGCCTCTTCCATATCATGCGTCACGAATACAATCGTCTTCTTGACAGCCTGCTGGAGCTTCAATAGCTCATCCTGCAGCTGTTCCCGGGTGATTGGATCAAGAGCGCCAAAGGGTTCATCCATCAGGATAATATCCGGGTCTGCCGCTAATGCCCGTGCAACGCCCACCCGTTGCTGCTGCCCGCCCGACAGCTGCTTAGGATAGCGTTTGGCAAAGATCTCCGGATCGAGTCCGACCATGCGAAGCATTTCGTTGACCCTGTCCTTTTTCTTCTTCGCGTTCCAGCCCTTGAGTTCGGGGATTAAGCCGACGTTATCTTCAATCGTATAGTGAGGGAATAATCCGATTTGCTGAATGACGTAACCGATGTTTTTGCGAAGTGTTACGGGGTTTTCTTGCGTAATGTCCTTGCCTTGCACATAAATTTTGCCCGAAGTGTGTGGAATTAGGCGATTAATCATCTTCATTGAGGTCGTCTTGCCACAGCCACTGGGACCGATCAGTACAAGAATTTCTCCTTCCTTGACCTCAAAACTAATGTTTTTTACCGCTTGGTAACCGTTGGTATATGTCTTGCTAACTTGCTCAAATTTCAGCATTTCTGCCTCCTTTGCACTTTGAAATTTAATTTTTTTCTGATCCCCTCTGCATGATTTAATCCAGAAAAATCAATAGTTTCTTACTATACTCAAAGCACCAATAGATACTACTATAACAAAAGAAGGAACAACTGACAACCTGAAAAGGTTTTATAAGTTGTATGTTAAAAATTGGGATATTGATGTAAAAAAAAGAAGCTGCCCTCGGCAATTCTTGCCGTCAAGACAACTTCTCAACATTATGTATTACTCGATATATTGATTCACAAACCGTTCGGTTTTTTCATAAATTTTGGGTTCGCCAACAAATACAAGCGTATCATTTTCTCTCAAAATAACGTGAGGCCCTGGAGAAATGGAAACCCTCTTATCTCGGCGCAGCGCAATGACGGTCGCTCCGGTGTTTTGCCAAAATTGCAGGTTGCCGATCGTCTTTCCTACCGCATGGGACATTTCTTGAATTTGAACCTCCATCGGGTTGTATGGGGTCAGGTTTTGCAGTCGGTCAGAGGCCTGCGTAACCTTTTTCAGGAGCACTTCAAATCTGCGATCCACTTCTTTCTTCTCTGTCATTAGAAGTTCAAGATCTTGCTTCAAGGAGTAAGCCGATTTCAAATAGTTGCTGCTTGCCAGGTACTCTTGAGCCTTTTGATCCGAGATGACGACAATTCCCTTCCCTTGCGAGACAGAAACAATCCCTTCGTCCTTTAACAGTCCTATCGCCTTGCGAATCGTTTCCGGGGAGACGTGATATTGAGCCGCCAACAATGACCGCCCTGATATTTTGCTCTCAACAGCTAGCTCCCCGCTAACGATTCTTTGAGCAATATCGAGCGCGATGGATTTGTAGACAGCAATTTCCTGCATTGCAATGACTTCCCCCTTTTATAAGCACATAATTCAAGTATATCTCTTTTAGTCCGGCAAATAAATAGACCTGGCCAAGCCCGCAAATCCCAGCAGTTTACGTCCTGTTAATAGAATCATGGTAATGTAAGTTTTAAGTATCTGAAATTGAACATGCAAAGAGAGGAATAATCCATAATATGACTGAAAAAACGGCACAAGAAAAATACGCCAATGCTTCGTCACAAGTCCCAGTTAGAGATATTTTTACTGCCTCTTTAAAGCTGGGGCTGACCTCCTTCGGAGGCCCCGTCGCTCATCTCGGCTATTTCCATCAGGAATATGTCGTCCGCCGCCAGTGGATCGAAGACAAAGCTTATGCCGACCTCGTTGCTTTGTGTCAGTTCCTGCCCGGCCCGGCCAGCAGTCAGGTCGGAATCGGCATCGGCCTACGCTGTGGGGGGCTCCTTGGAGCGATCGCCGCATGGCTTGGATTTACACTGCCTTCCGCCTTGCTCTTAGGGCTGTTCGCCATGGTCGTACAAACGATGAATATTGGCGAAACATTCTGGCTTCACGGCTTGAAGCTGACCGCCGTGGCAATCGTGGCTCAGGCCGTTTGGGGCATGGGCATAAAGCTCGTCTCGGGTCGAAGCAAAGCTGCGATAGCCATAGGGGCAGCATCTTTGACGCTATTATGGCCTAGCAAGCTAGGTCAAGTAGCGATTATTGCAGCGGCCGCCTTGCTGGGACTTATCATGTATCGCCCCGAAAAATCCGAAGCCGCCCCCAAACTATATCCTTTGCCCCATGCAGCGGCAAATAAACACAATTTTAATAGCCACAGACATCCTTTAGTTTATATAGGAATCTATTTTGCTCTGCTGCTTCTACTGCCCCTGCTGGGGCGATGGTCAAATGGCGGGTGGGTCTCCCTAGCCGACAGCTTCTATCGAGCGGGCTCTTTGGTATTCGGGGGAGGGCATGTGGTGCTCCCGCTGCTTCAAGAGGAAGTTGTCCCGTCCGGATGGGTTGGCTTGTCCGATTTTATCGCCGGATATAGCGCTGCCCAAGCCGTTCCCGGGCCGCTATTTACGTTTGCATCTTATTTAGGGGCAATTTATGGCGGAATCCCCGGTCTAGTTGTAGCGACAACGGCAATCTTCCTCCCAGCATTCCTGCTTGTGGCAGGCATCCTGCCACTTTGGGATCGGCTGCGAAGCAATGCTGCCGTTCAGCGGGCACTTCAGGGCATTCATGCCGCGGTTGTCGGGATATTGCTAGCCGCTCTTTATGATCCTATTTGGACTAGCGCGGTATTTACGCCGTTTGATTTCGTGCTGGTGCTGTGCTTGTTCTCCATGCTTCATGTTTGGAAGCTTCCTCCATGGTGCGTAGTGATCTCAGGTGCGGCAGGTGGCTTGCTTCCGGAACTTTTGCTATAACGATTATAGTCAAAAGCATTGGGTGAAATTCTTCTTACTCCGCATAGATCATTTTCCTCGTCATCCCGCCATCAATGACAAGATGCGTTCCGGTAACAAAGCTGTTGTCGGGAGCTGTTAAATACAAGCAGGCCCGGGCGATATCCTCAGGTCGGCCTACCCTTCCCGCTGGATGCTGATTATGGTCAATTTCGCGAAGTTCCTCATAGCTGCCCGTCTCAATCCAGCCGGGGCTTACGCAATTCACTCGTATCCCTTCTGAGCCCAGCGACACAGCCATTGCGTGGCTAAGCGACACGATGGCTCCTTTTGATGCCGCATACGCCTCGGAGTTCGGTTCAGACATCATCGACCTCGTTGAGGAAATGTTAACGATGGAGCCGCCGTTTACGTGCTTTTTCATCAGTTTCGCCGCTTCACGGGTCATGAGGAAACAGCTTCGCACGTTGGTGTTGAGCACATCATCCCATTCATTAACTGTTAGCTCGAATGGCGATTTAAACCGGGATATCCCTGCATTGTTAATCACGATATCAATTCGTCCATATGTACGATCGATATGCTTCATCATTTCAGTTATTTCCCGCTCCCTGCGAACATCGCAGGGAATAAACTCCGCCTTTCCCCCTGCCCGTCGAATTTCTTTCGCGGACTGTTCGCCAGCTGAGGAGTGCAAATCAGCAAGTAGAACGATAGCCCCGCGATGGGCGTAGGCATCTGCAATGCCGCGGCCGATTCCTTGTGCAGCGCCGGTGATAAGTACGATTGAATTAGCATATGACATGGCTCATGCAGCCCCCTCTTTCATTATCGGGTCGTAAAGAAGCTTTTCATTAGCGTTAATCCGCTCATGAGGCCAAAGAAGAAAAATTCCCGCTTTTGAACCAAATGAAAGTATTCGGCAATCGCGATGATTTTTATATATGAAGAAGCAATCGGATAAATCAGAATCAAAAAGCATGGAAGAAATACACCGAAGAACAGCGGTTTATTCATCTTTCTTCGCGTCGGCCATCCGTTAAGCAGGCTTAAATACACCCCGAACACGAGACCGTATATGATATTGGCTATCAACAAATTACCCGTTTGAAGAAATGCTCGCTGACTCTCCATCATGGTGAAAAAACGGCCGCTATAATACACAAGCAAGCAAACGCCGATCATCCATACAATATAGTACAAAATTCCCTTTGATTTGTTCATATCCGACTCTCCCACTTATTTCATTGGCACACCGCGCGGTGCTGCTCTATTTCCCATTTTAACATGCTTTAACTGAGCGACAATAATAACACTGATCACTACGAGCAGAAACCACGAACTGATTTTTCCGATATGGACAAGATGCCATGTCTCCTCCTGATTGGGGTATTTCCAAGCCCCCAGAAAGGTCGTCACATTCTCGGCCACCCAAATAAAGAAACCGATAAGCAGAAATGACAGGAGCAGCGGCATGCGCAAAGTCCTTTCCTCTAATGTGAAATACACCGTACAGCGTAAAAATACAGCAATGAGGAGAAGCATGAGAATCCAGCGGTAATCACCAATAAAATGATGCGTGAAAAAATTTAGGTAGATTGCAGTGCTGATGGCGACCGCATAAACCGATCTCGGCCAGCCTGTGATTCGCAGCTGCAGCCGCCTCCATGCTTGGCAAATATAGCTAGCTACACTCGCATACATGAACCCGCTATAAAGTGGAACGCCGAACACCTTGCTCCAGGCGGCCTCCGGATATGCCCAGGAGCCCATATGCACTTTGAAAATCTCAAGTCCCAAACCGATGATATGAAACATGCAAATCACTTTCAGCTCATCAAGTGTCTCCAGCTTGCTGATAATCATCGCCGCCTGCGCCAACAAGCAAATCAGCAAAATCCAATCATATCTTGGAAGCACGGGCAGTTGAACCACTTTCGTAAGAGCAAGCGCGCCAAATATAATCAGTGGAAATAGGCAGGATAACGCTTGGAGCCATGTAAATACAAACAGCTTGCGAATAAACGCCATAACGATGCATCAGCCTCCTGTTTCTTCAATTGGATTTTATCACAATTTGGAGCAGGTGGTGACTGTCCAGCCATAATATTTAGCATGAAGAAAAACGCCCGATCTGCTAGAATCAGCAGATTGGGCGTTTGCTCAGCCTAAAGCTCTAAGGTTCAATCCCCCATGCCAAATTGCCGTTCAAATACAAAGGCGCCTTCTCCCAGTTGGCAAAATTGGTCTTCGTAGCGTCATAAGAATAGTCATCCGCCTCGTTAAAATTCGACCAATCCGACTTGTTGACCCGCACCTGAATTTCCCCGCTGCTCGCACCAGGCGCCAGGCTGCCTGCACCGGAGCCAAAGGAAATTTCCAAATAATAATCGGCCCCCGTCTTGGCTGAAGGCAGCTTGACGAAGTTTCCGCTCACGTTTCCGCTGCCGACAACCGCATAATCACAATGGAATTCCTGGGGCTTGTCGCCATCGATCGTGTAGTAGTAGCGAATCTTCACGTCGCTTAGCGATACTGCCGTGTCCCCATTGTTCACGATACGGAAGTGCGGTCGGAACTGGTTGTCTCCCGGGTTGGTATCATTCGTGCGATATTCCAGCGTCAAATCGCCTTCAACTGGCGTTAGAATGGAAGTAGGCAGAGCACTGGCCTCTGGAGAGTCAGGACTCTCCCCTACGCTGTTAGACGCGCTAATTACATAATAATATGTTGTGTCGTTCACAACGCTTGAATCGGTATATGAAGCTTGCGCCGTCGTGCCTAAGATAGTATATGCACCGCCGCTAGTCGTTGCACGTTTGACCGTGTAGCTATCTGCGCCGCTCACATTGTTCCAGGACAAATTAACTACCGCATCGCCAGCTACTGCGTTTGGCTTTGAAGGAGCTTTTGGCGCTACAGGCTCCACCGGGCCGCTTTGATCGCTATTGATCAGACGATCATATTCGGCATACGCCGTAGCCATGTCCACTTGAGACCAGAAGCGATGATAAGTGAACTCCGGAGCACCGTTCGTCCATTTCTTTGTTTGTGGATCCCAAGAGGTGTTATACTTATCTTCCAAATACTGCCATTGTGGATCATTCTTAATTTCTGGGCGAACATCGGCATAGCTGGCATATACCCCGTTGCCGCCTTTTGCCGGATCCGACGGCACTGTGGATGTGCCAGGGATCGTGTTGCCTTGTCCGAATAAGCCTGTCCAGCCGTTAGGGAAGTAAATTTCCTTAGCAAAGAAACGATAGTAATCCTCGCGAGGCTCTACAGTTGTAATTCCGATACCGTCGTTATAGCCCCATGCGGCATCCAGCAGCGCCTTAGCTAATTGCTCGGCTTCGCTGCCCATTGCCGTGTAACTGCCGTTCTCTGCTTTGGTCCCTGCTGCAAAGAAGGTTAGCGCTTTAATATAGCTGCCAAGCACGCCCGCATCCTGACCCGGGTTCTTCGTGACAACGCGCAAATTAGGATTGCCGTTGTAATTGTTGAAGCCGTTCCAAGTTGCCGGTTGGCCCGACCATTCCAAGTTGCTTGGAATCCAAAATTCTCCCGGTGCTGAAACCGTTGCAATGGAAGGATTGTTCCCGCCAAGCACACGGTTGCCCTGACTGTCCAAGTAATATCCTTCAGCATCCGTTACAGGACGGCTATCGGCAAAGGCGTAGTCCATGGACCAATCAACCCATTTCTGTATGACCTGCTTCGCCATTTGGAAGTTCTCCGATGTGGTATCCCCGTTCGACGCCAGGATGTAGTAGAGCTCGGCGATTCTCTCCACCGGCCAAGCCTGCATGCCGAACCAATTGTTGGAAGGCGGATCATGGTAAACTGGGGCATCATCATAGGCCATGTCGTAGAATGTGCTCTTGCCGGCCGGATACGCCTTATACGCACCATCCCAGCTGTTTGTCGCTCCGCCGGCAATCGCTCCTTCAGCGGATTGAAGCCAGGTATAGAATTCCAATTGGCGCTTCAATGAAGTCGTCCAGTCTTGGCCTGCCGTTGGAGAGGTCGGAACGAGGCCCCCGCTTGGATCAGAAAGCGCGTAAGCCGCTACAACGTTCTGGTACCCTTGATGAGCATGGCTGGCTCCGATCCGCCAGGCCCAGTTGCCGGTCTGTCCGAGACCGCCGCCCCAGGAGGTATACCATGCCATTAGATAATGGCTGGCATCCTTGCCGGTACCGGCCGTCGGCGTTCCGCTTGAAGCGCTTCCAATCTTCTGGAAGTACTTGTCGTACATGCCGTAACGCAAGTAATCCCCCATCTTCTTGGCTTTGTTCAAGTATACAGAATTGTTATATCCCAATTCTTTAGCCCAATACATTGCTTGGATTGCCCGCGCATCCGCATCGGTTGCATTCGTATAACGCCATTGTTCAGCAGGGGGATTGCTTTCCTTGGTATACAGGCTCATGAAGCCTTCTCCGCTTTTACCAAATGTTTTGTTGTCTTGGGACGGATGAGGCACAGCTTCCCATACTGATTCCTGCTCGCCCCGTTGGAAAGTGTTTACATATGTCGCCGTATGGCTAGGGTTCAGTAAATTTCCGAACCCGTACCAGTTGTCAACATCTAGAAGCCAATGCATCAAATATGTCTGGTTGTTGCCATAAGTCGCTTTCAATTCGGCATCGAGCGGATCTCTCCCAGCTGCATACTGCCCGCTGAGCTGGCTCGGATATTGATCCGGCTGAGTATATTCAGCAGCATAAGTTGCCGGACTATTCGGATTATAATAACTCATCGTTGGCTGCTCTTCGTTGCCGTCGCCTTCATTCACGGGAATAATGTATTTCTCCATATTATCCCAAGCCGCTTCCAGCTTACTCCAGTCCCCTGTATAGTGGCCATATAATACCTCAAGCCAAAGCCAATAACTATAAGCCTCCGAAGTCGTCATATGCCCATAGTCCGGCGCTTCACTCATAAGAGTCTCAATAGAGTGATAAGGGATTCCTTCGGGCGAGAAGTAGCCGTTTGCTGGACTTTTCAACTGCTGATACATTTGCAGAAAACGAGTCTCCTCGGCAGACGGAGCTGCAAGGGCTTTGTTTGAATGAACAGTAAATGCACCCGATACGATAGTAAGCGATAATGCCGCACTCATTACGAGCGACATCGGTTTCTTAAGAGCTGACCATTTCATCATATTCATCCTTCCCATACCTTAATTTAGGGCTCGATTCCCCATACGAGGCTGTTTCCTTGATGCAATGTCACATTGTCCCAATCCGCAAAATGAGTCTGCGTTCCGCTATACGAATAATCGTCCGACTCGTTATAGTTCGACCAATCTGCCTTGTTAATTCTGACCTGAATCTCGCCGCTATCCGCTCCGGGTGCTAAATTCCCAGCCCCCGTTGCAAACGAAATTTCCAGATAATAATCGGCCCCAGCAGCCGTATTGTCCAATTTTACAAATCTGCCGCTGACATTGCCGCTGCCGACCACGGCATAATCGCAATTGAATTGTTGGGGCTTGTCCCCGTCAACCGTATAATAATAACGGATTTTCACATCGCTGAGAGCTACGCTCGTTGTTCCCGTATTAACAATGCGAAAGTGCGGCCGGAACTGATTATCTCCAGGATTCGTATCATTTGTGCGATACTGCAGCTTCAATCCTCCTTCAATCGGTATACTCCCTTCTATTGGTCTAGCATTTACTTGCATGGAGTTAGGGCTATCGCCGACAGAGTTCCTGGCAACAACGACATAATAATAAGTCGTTCCATTAACCACTCCATGATCGGTATAGGCTGTTCCCGTCGTGTCGCCAACTTCCGTATAGGGCCCACCCTCTAGGATCGCCCGCTTCACTACGTAATCGTCTACACCGCCGACGGCATTCCAAGACAGCTCAACTTGACCATTTCCAGCAGTGGCTTTTACTCCTTTTGGCGCTGCTGGCAGCGTCGGTTCACCCGGATTATTCCCTCCGGACGGCGGTTGGCCAAATACATGTACACCAGCGTCATAGACGGGAATATTGTTCATTTTCACAGGAGAAGCCGCACTTAAAGCAATGCCTTGGAAGGAATGGTCGTTGCTGTTATCCCAGAAGTTCGTATGGAGCGGTGCAGCAATCCGAAATTGAACTTCTTTCCGGTGAGCTGATTGTCCGCCTGGATATATCGAAGTTCCCGAAAAATCAATCGTTGTATAGTAAATATGGGCAGCTTCATCATGGGGCTTAAGCGGGGATACTACCGCTCCCTGGTTATATCCTCCGGCAGAAACCGTAATATCGGCCGGACCGTAGCCAGCGGCGACAGCTTCGCTGAGATCAATATAATAATTGAAGGACAGCTTATCGCTTGTTCTTGCAGGCCAGCCGGAACGATTATTAACCAATGCTTTGATCTCCACAAAATTGCTCCCGCTCGTGTTAACGGACGCTTCTACGAACATTTCATCCTCGCGAATTTCCGGCGCCGGAAAATTGGAAAGCGGCTGCTGCCCCTGGCCATGAAGCAGTACCATCTTCGCGAGCGCTCCCGTAAAGGCGGCATTATAATCCGTGGCTACTTCATTCGACACATAGTCGCCAATCGCATCGGTATAGCTGTCGTCCTTTGAAGGCCCGCCAACGAGGGCACCATATAAAATATGCCTGTGATTGACAGGTACCTGCTGATTATCAGCCCAGGAACCATGGGATGTTCTATGATGAGGATGCTCCGGCGCATTGTTGCCGAACCCGACCACATAGCTGCTAGTGCGTGGATTGTCACCCAGCATATACAAGATTTGACTCTCGGCAAAGGTGCGGGCACGGGATTTCTTCACGGGATCACTCACCCAATCTGAATATACGAAAGCAAGGAATGCCTGATTAGCCGCATAACGAAGAGCTCCCCATTGATCCAGGTGCGCAAGTCCTCCCGGTGTGTAAGTCACCCGTTCTCCAGTTCCCGAGACGCCTGTCGTCCAGAACTCCATATTCCGTTCGGTTGATTGAACGAATCGCGAGTCTCCGGTAATCCGGGCCAGAAGCAATTGAGCGCCAAACTGCTTGTTATCCCAGTTCTGCGTCCATTTATAATCCCAGCCGCCCGACTGCAGCGTTCCCCATTGGTTACTGGCGGCAATCGCTTTATCAAGATAGCTTTGATCTTCGGTAGCAAGATACAGCCATGCTCCGCCCCAGCTCAATTCGTCGGCATAACCGCTCCAGGACTTGTAATACTGCGCAGCATCAGTAATGCTGTCAGAGTATGACCCGCGGTATTGATCCGCAAATTGATACAATTGCTTCGCATGCGTAAGCAGTTCTTCTGCATAGACCGCATCCGTATCCCTAAAAATAATAGAGGCTGCTGCGAGCGCCGCCGCCGTCTCCCCTGCAAGATCCGAGCCTGGACGGCTCGCGTCAATCTTATAGGCTGGGCGCTGCATCGGCATGACCTCGGCGGGGCCCCACCAATTGTGATCCGCCGTTCCATTTCCTACCTGCCCCCACAATTCATTGGGAGCTGTATGCGCCTTGATGAAATAATCCGTTGCCCAGCGAATATTATCTAAAATATGTTCAAGTTGTCCCGACTGTTCGTAGCCTTCCCGATACTCATACACCGACCATGCGAGCATCGTCGCCGTATAGGCCATCGGAAATCCGAATTTGACATGATCGCCGGCGTCATACCAGCCTCCTGTCAAATCGTGGCCAATGTCGGCGCCATCTTGAAGCCCGGAATCGCCGCGCCATTCCACTCGGTTATTATCCGGCAGCTGGCCTGAGCGCTGAGTCTCATAGAAGTAAATCGATTTCTGCAGTGCTTCGGCATAATTATAATCGGTAGCTGCCGCCTGCGCACTTCGCGCAGAGAGGAGTGCCGAACTTCCCGTAAGCGCTAACAAAAGAGCCAATGAAAATATTCCGCTTCGTTTCACCCATTTTCCCATACGTCCTTACCTCCTTTCTTATACGACAAAATCCATAATAAACGGATAAAGAGCTTCTCTTGCAACCACCCTCCTTCGTCGAATTAGGGTTCTTGTTAGCTAGTTTCCAAATAATTACAACGACCCTAGCCACAATATACCATATGAATCTATTAAATGCTATAATTTACATAAAAATGTTATTTGTTGTTAGCATAATTGTAAAAAAAAAGTGATATGTCATATGACATACCACTCTTCGTTGCTTTTTAGTTTTAAAATATTCGCAGCGCAAGCATTCCAATGATACAAATGAACATGCCGATGACTTCCAATCTTCTAAACTTCTCTTTCACATAGACGCGAGTATATAAAAGAATTAAGAGAACATTCATAGCTACTACGGCAGATACCAGTCCTGTAATCCCGAATTTAAAGGCTGTTATAATGAGGATCATCCCGAAAAAGTTCGTTAAGCCAATCGCCATGCCGCTAACAAATGTCCGCTTCTCGTTCCACTTGCCCTGTTCAGAGGTAGTTTCGTATGTACTGTTAGCCACGTTTTTTCTCTTGCGATTTTTATCTACCAGCCACCAAGTTGCAAAACTGATGGATCCAATAGTGAACATATAGAATAATGTAGGGAATAGCTCCGCTTCCAATCGTGTCGACATTTTTCCAGCCATATCGTTTAAGCCGAAGAACACCATCGCAAGCAATCCCCATTGCGCCCCCTGCAAATTGCCGATTCGAAGGTCATTCGAATATCTAACCGTCAAAATGCCCGCTATTATCAAAACAAATGCTAGCATTTGCCCAAGGGACAGCGTCTCCCCCCACATGATATAAGCCAAAGTAACGACAACGACAGGCGGGAGTCCGGTCAATATGGCAATAATCGAAGGTTTGCCCACGGCAAATCCTTGAAACATACAAGCATTCGCGATAAAAGAGAACGCTCCCATGAATACGCCCGTAAGAGCACTGGCTGTCCAATTTTGTCCGAAGACTACACTGCCTATCAAACTAGCGATTGCCCCGGTAAAAAACACCCCGAATAGCATTAAATTCCGATCCATACCCTGCTTTGAAGACCAATGGTAGAAAATTCCGCGCAGACCAAAACTGATCGCCGCGAGAGATGCGAATAAAAGCCACATTTTAGCATAACTCCTTCTTCTGGTTGAACTAAAAGTTGTGCAACTAGCCACTAATTATGCATTATACCATCATCCCGAATAATGACCACTACAATCATCACTATTCTCAACTGCAAGGATATAGCTGACCGATCGCAATATCTCAGTAACCCTGTCCAATACCCCGGCTTTTCTTGTTGCCAAAAAGCATAAGCTCATTTAATCTTAAAGAAGTTTGATCTATTCTCAGGAGGGAATTTTATGTGGAAAGAGTTTAAAACATTTGCCTTTAAAGGCAATGTACTGGATCTGGCGATCGCCGTCATTATTGGCGCTGCTTTCGGAAAAATCGTCAGCTCCGTCGTCGACGATCTTATCATGCCTTTGTTCGGTATCGTGTTGGGAGGGCTTGATTTCTCGAGCATCGTCATCCAGGTCAATGAGGCAAAAATTCAAATCGGCTCATTTATTCAAACCGTGATCGACTTTATCATTATCGCCTTCTCGATTTTCCTCTTCATTAAATTGCTTAATAAGTTTAAACACAAAGAAGAGGCAGAACCAGAAAAGCCGGCAGAGCCAAGCAAAGAAGAGCTGCTGCTTACCGAAATTCGCGACCTATTAAAGGACAAGCAAATCTAAAAAATTGAACAGCCGATAACAGGCTATTCTATATTTTAACACCCGTAGCAAAGCGTTTAACGCGGCTACGGGTGTTGTCATTGAAATCCTATACTCTATACAGCATTAAGAGTATCGATCATTTCCTCCATCATCTCTTCCGTGAAAGTACCACCGCCAAAGTTAACTAAGGCGCGCAGCGGCATATACTTCATCATCGCCGCCAACATTTCCCCCATATTCCCGTCATCGTTCATTTGCGCAAACGGATGAGTTTCGTTTACCTTATCCAGCAAACGCTTTGCGGTGGAGGACAGATGCGGGTCCGCAAGCAAATCCCCGACAAGCGAATTGCGGTTCACCTTCATCTTGACCCCTGTTTCCGAGCGAACGAGCAGCGTGTCCCGCAGCACAATATCCCGGGAGGACTTCCCGATCAACAGCTCAAATACGCCCGTTTCCACATGCCAGTCCTTTAACTCGACATTGTAATAAGCAAAGGAACGTTTATCCAGAATAAAAGTGACCCTTACTTCCTCGCCCGGTTCCAGCCTTACCTTCTCAAAGCCCTTGAGCTCTTTTCCTGGTCTGCTCACGCTGCTCTGTACGTCTTTCACATAGAGCTGAACGACTTCTTGTCCGGCGACCTGTCCTTCATTTTTCACAACTACGTTGACTTCCACGGTATCCGTATCCGTGATTTCCTTCGCGCTGATTGATAGATCTCGATAGCTGAACTCCGTATAGCTGAGTCCGTGGCCGAACGGAAACAACGGTTCTATTTCTTTAGCATCATAGTAACGATACCCCACGAATATTCCTTCCTTGTATTCCACCTTGTCTCCATCCCCTGGAAAATTTAAAAAAGACGGATTATCACTAAGCTTCATCGGGAAAGTCTCTGCGAGCTTCCCTGAAGGATTCACCTCGCCGAATAGCAGCGATGCAATCGCTCCACCGAGAGCCTGACCGCCTAAATAACCTTCTAATACGGATTTCACTTTAGACAGCCATGGCATTTCAATTGGAGCCCCATTGCTAAGCACCGCCACAAGGTTCGGCTGTACGGAAGCTACCGCTTCGATCAGCGCAATCTGGTTGTCTGGAATGCTCAAATGCTCGCGATCATAGCCTTCTGATTCATAACGGTCGGGTAAGCCGATGAACAGGATCGCCACATCCGCCTTGCCTGCCGCTTCCTTAGCCTGAGCAATGTATTCCGCATCGATTTCATCGTGATTCAAATGATAACCTTCCGCGAACACGATCGATGCTCCCCCGGCAGCTTGAGCGATTTCCTCATAAACATTATCTAGCTTGGTCGGCAAAATATGCGAGCTGCCTCCGCCCTGATATCTAGGCGTTTGCGCTAATGCCCCGATGACGGCAATCGTTCCTTCCTTCGCGAGCGGCAGCAATCGATCTTCATTCTTCAGCAGCACCATGCTCTCAGCTGCGACTTCTCTAGCTAACTGATGGTGCGCTTCCTGATCGTAAACTGCATTCTCTACTTTGTGATCAACCGCCTTGAAGATAATGTTCAGCAGCCTTTCCACCGCTTGATCCAGCTTCGCTTCCGACAGCGTTCCATTCTGAACGGCAGCGATAATCTTCTGTTCCCCTAAGCCGTTGCTCGCGGGCATTTCCAGCTCTAATCCCGCTTGAAGCGCATCCACGCGCTCGTTGACCGCGCCCCAATCCGAAACGACAAAGCCCTCAAAGCCCCATTCGTCTCTTAATATATCGGTAAGCAGCCACGGATTTTCGGATGCGTATTCTCCATTGACCTTGTTGTAGGCACACATGACCGTCCATGGCTGAGCCTGACTGACGGCATTCTCGAAGCTGGCCAGATAGATTTCACGCAGTGCTCTTTCATCGATTACCGCGTCGGTGGACATCCGGCGATGCTCCTGGTTGTTTGCTGCAAAATGCTTCAAGGATGTACCAACCCCTTGGCTCTGTACGCCGCGAATGTGGCTTGCCGCCATTTCTGAAGAGAGATATGGATCTTCCGAGAAATATTCGAAGTTTCTGCCGCAGAGCGGGGATCGTTTAATATTAGCTCCCGGTCCCAATAACACCGCTACATTTTCCGCCTGGCATTCCTTGCCCAGCGCCTCACCGACCTGCCCGATCAACTCCCTGTTCCACGTACTGGCTAAGCCGACGGCCGATGGAAAGCAGGTAGACGGCACGCTTTCATTCAGGCCCAGATGGTCGGCGCCTTCCGCCTGTTTACGCAATCCATGCGGCCCGTCCGTAACCATAATTGAAGGGATACCTAGTCGTTCAACCCCTTTTAAATGCCAAAAATCAAGCCCCGAGCACAGCCCGGCTTTCTCTTCCAACGTCATCTGAGCAATAAGTGACTTCAAATCTCTTTTCATAAGCTCCTCCTATGGATGAATTAAAAGTAATCGCTTACAAAGTTATGTATCCATTATAAGAAGAGCTGATGCATATTTATGGTGTTTAATTAAGTTTTTTGATGTTATTTTAATATTATTTTTCGAATAGATATCGAGTTAACTCCCCAAGTATGTTATGTTTTAAATATCTCTCTATAATTAAGAACAAAGGTGACACGCCATGACATTGCCCATTAGAGACGAATTAAAATATATTTGCAAGCTTATGTGGCAATCCTTCAAAATACCGGTGTTTTACTTGAATGATCAGAAGGAGATCACGATCGAGTTCTGTGGTAATTTCGTTTTGAATCCGCTCTTTTTGAGCAAATCAAGCTGGCTGACGCAAATTGGGGGACCGCTGCCAGACGAGCGATCTCCTGCCCTCTACAGAACCGATTATGCAGAAACCTTTATTTCTGTTCCTGTTCATACGGAAGGAGACGCCGGAGGGATCATCCTGATTGGCCCTTCAACCGATTCTGAACTTACCGAGGCAATGATCGTTTCCATGACGCGCGATTTGCATATCCCTCCGAACCTGCACGCGGAACTGAAAGCCTACTATCGATCTTTGCCTATCCTCACGATTACCGATAATCTATACGCTGCTATGCATTTGCACTATATGTTGTTTCAGGAGAAGCTTGATCCCGCCCATATTTATAGGCGAAGCCAATCGCTAACTAGTCAGTTTACCGGGATTGAAGATCCGATTCTTACGATTTCCGAAAGGCGCCAGAATACCGCTATGCACCATGACGCCATATTTGAGAAGAAGTCGATGCAGGCGATTAAAGAAGGCAACAAGGATGAAGTCATCCGCAACTGGAGACAGTTGCCCCACTATGGCGAAGTAGGATTGCTCTCCAAAACAAGCGAGCTCAGAAGCAGGAAGAATCTAGCGATTACCGTAATTACTTTAGCTACTCGAGCAGCCGTCGAAGGCGGACTACAATATGAAACCGCTTTGACCATCAGCGACCTCTATATCCAAAATGTTGAGGAATTGAAGGACAGCAAGTCCGTCGACCACTTTATCGAGGATATGCTTTCCGACTATGCAGAGCGCGTACATCAGACCAAACGGAATCAATACTCCAAGCCGATCAATGTTTGTCTGGATTATATTTTCAAGCATTTGTACGACCCTATTACCTTGAATGATCTCGCGCGAAAAGCAGCGCTGCATCCGAATTACTTATCTGCCCTTTTCAAAAAAGAAGTCGGCTGCTCTCTACGGCACTATATCCAGCAAACTAAAATAGACGAGGCACGTTCCCTGCTGCTGCTTACCGACCGTTCAATATCTGAAATTTCCACCCTGCTCAATTATCACGATCAAAGCTACTTCTCAAAAATATTCAAGAAATTCACGGGCGTAACTCCTAACGAATATAAAAATAATCGATTATAATGCAAGGTTCAGTTCTGATGAGATCTTATCATTTATAAATTCTATAATCTTCAAGAAGGCATGACTCCTTGAGTCATGCCTTCGGCTCTATATTTAATCCTGTCCTTCAATTATTCGATATTTAAAATTCCTTCCCGCGGCGTTACCCCGAATGCTTTGGCCAAATCCGCCAACTCCTGGTCTGTAATTCGCTGCTTGATCGGTTGATTGACGATAAGCATGTAGATTTGGGCTGCCTTTTCAATCGTTTCAATGAGTCCAAATGCCTCGTCGATAGAGCTGCCTGTGCCGAAAATGCCATGATGCGGCCACACGACTGCGCGATGATCCTTCATTTTATCGGCCGTTGCCCTTCCGATCTCGTTGGAGCCCGGCACCATCCAAGGTATGACAGCGATGCCATCCGGAAAAACGACGATGCATTCCGTACACATTTCCCACAGCGTCTTCGTAAATTGATTCTGATCCAAATCATGAATAAAGGTCATAGCAATGACGTTCGTCGCATGATTGTGAATGACTACCCGATGGTTCGGATCGACCTTCAAACGTTCGATATGGCTCATAAAGTGGGATGGCAGCTCGCTTGTCGGCACTGCATCATCCTTCAGTCCCCATAGCAGCTCCAACTGCTCACCATCCTTGGAGACGCGAAGCACACCGAGATTCGCTTCCGGGTCGGCAACGACATTCTTGAAATACTTTCCTGAACCGGTGACGATAAAATACTTACCCGCCAATTCATGCACGGGGAAGGCCGGCTTGATCGTGCGAATCACAGTGTTAGTATCGAGATATTGAGCAACTTCGGCTTCATCAAGAATATAGCTAACATTCCCGCCGTTGCGTTCATCCCAGCCGAATCTCCACATATGCTGCGTTATTTGCGCCATTTCCTTTATAAAAGGAATATCGAGCTTTCGCGTACAGGATAAATGATGCGGTTGTTTAAAAGTAGTCATCGCGCTTTCTCTCCTTCTCCTCATCTATAAGATGCTATTTACCGTTTCAACAACACGTCCTGCTCGTACTGCATAACCTCATTAAGCCACTGTTCTCGAACAGGAACACCATGTGTCTCGCAATAATAATCCCAAACCGCTCCGAACGGATAAGATTTAAACTCCTCGACAAGCGCAAGGCGAGAGGTGAAATCTCGTTGTTCCTCTACCTTTCGAAGTAATTCCACAGGCTCTAGCATTGCCCGCAGCAGCGCTTTAATCGTATTTCGGGTGCCGATGACCCAGGCGGCCACATGGTTGATGCTTCCATCAAAGAAGTCCAGCCCAATATGCGTGCGATCGAATAAATCGCCGCGCACCAGTTCGCGGGAGATTTCAATTAATTCATCATCCATCGTGACGACGTGATCGCTATCCCAGCGAACCGGCCGGCTGACATGAAGCAGCAAACGATCCGTAAACATCAGCACCGACGAAATTTTGTTGGATATCACTTCTGTTGGATGAAAATGGCCCGCATCCAAGCAAACCGCTTTCCTCCGACTCACCGCATAGCCTAAATAAAATTCATGCGATCCGACCACATAGCTCTCGGAGCCAATCCCGAACAGCTTGCTTTCCACAGCATCGATATTATAGTCTTCACTAATTTCATCCTTGAAAATTTCATCTAATGATTCCTTAAGACGGACTCGCGGGGACAAGCGATCTACCGGCGTATCCTTATAACCATCCGGAATCCAGTGATTAGTTACGCACGGCTGCCCCAGCTCCTTGCCGAAATATTCCGCTATTCTGCGTGAAGAGCGGCAATGCCGAATCCAAAATTGCCTAATTTCCTCATCGGGATGGCTAAGTGTAAAGCCGTCCTCCGCCTTGGGGTGCGAAAACAATGTCGGATTAAAATCAAGACCAATTCCCTGCTCTTTCGCCCAATCCACCCATTTGCTGAAATGGCGAGGTTCCAGCTGATCCAAATCAACCTTCTCCTCGGTATCCGCATAAATTGCATGCAAATTGACTTTGTGTCTGCCGGGAATCATCGACAGTGCCTTCTCCATGTCCTGTCGCAATTGCTCCGGAGTTTCCGCACGTCCAGGGTAACTGCCAGTAACCGCAATACCTCCGCTAAGCTCTTTGTCCTTCCTGAGAAATCCTTGTACATCGTCACCCTGCCAGCAATGAAGCGAAACCTTAATCTTGCTTAGCTTCTCCAGAATTTCGTCCGTATTGATACCGTGCTTGGCATACAGCTTCTTTGCTTCAACATAACTGCTACGAACCGCTTGATCCATGTCCTATTCTCCTTTACCAATAAGATCATAATGATATTTATAAATGACTAACCAGCTTCCCCCACCGTTGAAGCACTTGTTCCAAGTTGTCAATCGTTCTAGGCTCAAACACTTTAGGTGAAAAAGAACGGGCGATCAGTTCCCGGGCTGCCTTAATGTCCTTTACTTCTTGTGAACTGATCATCTGAACGGCGATATTGCCGAGAGCCGTTGATTCCGACGGACCGGCCTGAACGGTCTTGCCGATCACGTTCGCTGTCAACTGGCATAACAGTTCATTGTTAGAACCGCCGCCCACAATGTGTAGAACATCGATGCTTCTTTTTAGCAGTCTTTCAAGTTCCCGCAATGCATCGAAATAAGTCAAGGCCAGGCTGTCAAAAATACAGCGGGCAATCTCCCCCATCTTTTGCGGAATCTGTTGGCTCGTTTCCTTACAATAGAGCTGAATTTCCGCCACCATACTTTCCGGATTCAAGAACCGGGGATCATTGCATGGGATCAGACTGCGAAATGGAAGTTCCGCCGCAGCAAGCTCTGCCAATTGAGAGAAGCTACAGGCGTTACCGCTCTCTCTTCTTACCTCCTGAATCATCCAAAGGCCCATAATATTTTTCAGAAATCGATACGTGCCATAAGCGCCCCATTCATTCGTATAATTCGCTTCCATGGCTGCTTTACTATTCAACGGCCGATCAAGCTCTGCTCCTAGCAGCGACCACGTTCCGCTGCTGATATAAGCCCAGCTTCGCCCTTCCTGTGCGGGTACACCGATGACGGCAGACGCCGTATCATGCGTCGGTACAACGACCAGCTCACATTGCGGCAAATCGTATTTCTGGGCTAGCTCGGGCCGGATCATGCCCAAACTCTGACCTGGCTCAATGAGCTCGGAGAACTGATCTCTTCGCAGCTGCAGCAGCCCCAGCAGCTCTTCATCAAACTCTCGCGTACTCAAATTCAACATTTGCGTCGTTGAGGCATTGGTCACCTCATTCATTCTGCGGCCGCTAAGCAGATAATATAGATAATCAGGAACCATCATAATCGCATCTGCTTCGCATAATTGAGATTGATCGTGAACAAACAATTGATATAGCGTATTAAAGGGAAGTTCTTGAATCCCTGTTTTCGCATATACCTGTTCTCGGCTCATCTTGGCATGGAATTTCTCAGGCGCTCCTTCGGTTCGCTTATCGCGGTAAGCATATACCTCTTCCAGTCTCTGTCCTTCCCGATCGAGCAGAACATAATCCACGGCCCAGGTATCCAGCCCCAAACGGCAAGCGTCAATGCCTAATTGCTTCGCTTTTTGCAAGCCTTTAATCATTTCAGCAAAAATATGGTCGACATCCCAATAATCATGTCCATTTCTTTGGTTGAAGGAGTTGCTAAAGCGATGAATCTCCTTTAACACCAGACGCTTCTCGTAGAGCTGAGCCTGTACCAGCCTGCCGCTGGACGCCCCGATATCAATCGCAATATAATTTTTCATCAAGAACGACCCCTCATACTCAGTTTCACATGAAAATATGTGAGTTTCCATTCCTTCTATCTTCATCGTACCTGTGTTTTATTTGGAAGTCAACACAAACAAACATAAATGAATGTGGATTTACCTGTTTTTATCTACTTTCGTTAACACCCTTGTAACAAAACTATACTTTTCTGTATTTTAAACATATAATGAGTAACATAATAAAGCACGGAGAAAGGAGTACCTATGCTTGCAGCTGAACGACGCCAAATTATTATTAATATGGTGCAAAAGGATAAACGCGTCCTCGTCTCAGAGCTCAGTGAAAAATTCAGCGTCACGGAAGAAACGATTCGCCGTGATCTCGAAAAGCTAGAGAAGGAAAGCATTATCACCCGAACCTACGGCGGCGCGATTATAAATACCCACACTAACGAAGACTTGCCCTTTGCAACCCGAAATGCCACAAATTCGGAAATCAAACAACAAATCGCTTCCAAAGCTCTACAGCTGATCAACGATGGCGATACCTTAATGATCGATCCAAGCTCGACTTCCGTTGAGCTTATGAAATTGCTGCACCAGCGCAAAAATTTGACCGTCATCACAAGTTCGATTCATATTTTGCACGAATTTCTAAATGCTGGTATCAATATCATCTCGACCGGTGGAACCTTGCGTTCGCGTTCCATGTCCCTTGTCGGGACTAACGCCGAGGATATCATCAAGAAATATAATGTAGATAAGGTCATCCTCAGTTGCAAAGCGCTGTCTCTGGACAAAGGCATCATGGATTCCAATGAACCGGAATGCGAGTTGAAGAAGGCGATGCTTCGGCAGGCCGAAAAAGTATTGCTGCTTGCGGATCACTCCAAATTTGACAAGACCGCGTTTGTTAAACTGATGGAATTTGACGAAGTGGATGTGCTGATTACCGATCAGGAGCCGGAAGCGGAATGGATGGACATGTTGAAGGAGAAAGAAATCGAGGTCTTGTTTGGCTAAGCACCACATATTCCTTAACTAATAAAAGCTCTCCAGCCAGATATGTGGCAAGTGGAGAGCTTTTTTACTATTGTAGTACCTAGTATAATCGATACTCTATGATCGCCCGTCGAATCGCTGTAAGCTCTTGCTCTGTTATTTCATATCCGGCAATATCGCAGGCTGCTTCTCCCGGAATGACCTTCGCAACGGCGAGACAATGAAGCATTCTTAAAATGTACTTGTCCATCGGCTCATTGAAGGTCGCTTCTGCATAGCCGTCAACACGTTCCGACAAATCTATAAATCGTGCGTAATTCTTATCTCGGTAGGCCGCGATCAAATCTGCCTGAATATTCGGAAAAGCCGCTCCAAGACCAACGAGCGCACTGTGCGCCCCGCGCATCAGAGCATAGCCGAACATCCGATCTTCTCCCGTAATATGCAAATGATTCGGGAATTCCACGGCTAGCAGCCGAGCGATCGTCTGCATCGTCATGACGCTGTCCAAGGTTGCTAGCTTAACGCCGATTACATTCGGAAGCGATAACAATTTTCGCAGCAAATCTAAGGAATACGACCAGCCGCCCGCTTTTTCATACAGGTAAAAAACCACAAGCGGTGTGCCAAGCTGAGCTAGGTCTTCATGGTATTGGACGACTGCCTTTTCCCGTTCCTGAGCCGGAAGCTCTCGAAGGATTATTGGCGGAAATACGAGCAAAGCATCTGCCCCTCCACTGATCGCATCCTCGGCCATTTTCATGCTCTCTCTCTTCCAGCGCTCAATCCGCTCCCTTATCGATAACGAAGACTCGGGCAGCGCTCCCACTCCGGCTACGATAATTTGGTTGGGCTTAAGAGCCTCTTTCCAGGCCTGCAATATAGATTGGCGCTGTTCCCGCTGCAAATGAAGACCTCGCCCAGTATGCACCCAAACCGCCACGCCCGCGATACGTTGCGCTGTTAAATAAGCAACATAAGCGGCTTGAGCATCTTCATGTACTTCTCCGTCTTCATAGCGCGGAACAGGAACAGCAGGGATCAGCCCTCCCCGCATCCTGAATTTGATTCGCTCCGCTCGGCTTAACATCATCATCCTCCCCCTTCTTCATCTCTCTGTCAAAGAGATCATAGAAGAGTGCAATCTGCAATCTCCGTTCACTGTCCTTTCCTAGACAAATCCTGTGTATCGCTTAAATAATTTCGGACGAACTGAGCCAGGTAGGCCGCCCCATAACAAAGTGCCTTCTCATCCACTGCAAGCTCGGGGTGATGCAAGGGAAACCTGCCTTTTTCCTTTCCTCCCGCACCGATCAGCAAGAAAGCGCCGGGGACATGTTCTAAATAATACGCCATATCCTCACTCGTCATTTGCGAATGGGCCAGCGCATGGACGGCCTTCTCCCCGTACAACTCGCGAATAGCCCCTTTCGCGTACCGAACCCATTCTGCATCGTTTACGGTCGGAGGGTAGCCGAACTCGTAGCGCACCTCAGCCCGGGCGTTCATTCCAGCTGCGACCGCTTGAGCAAGCTCGGTCACCCTCGTTTTCATTCTTTGGCGAGTCGCTGTATTTACCGCCCGCACTGTACCGCGGATCAGGACTTGATCCGCAATGATGTTGGGAATGCTGCCTCCGTGAATCGAGCCCATGCTCAACACAACGGCATCCGCGGGATCACTCTCGCGGCTGACTAGCACCTGCAATGCGGACAACACCTGTGCGGCGGCAATAATCGCATCTACGCCCTGATGAGGTGCAGCACCGTGTCCGGCCTGCCCAAACACTGTAATATCGACATGGTCCATGCTTGCCATAATCGTACCCGCCTTTACCCCAAAGCTTCCTGTCGGTAAATCCGGCCACATATGAAGAGCGATAATCCCATCGACGCGCGGCGACTCCAGCACTCCAGCATCAATCATATGCCGGGCCCCGCCCAGCATCTCCTCCGCTGGCTGGAAGATGAACTTGACCGTCCCGATCAGTTCCTGCTTGAGTCCAGTCAGCATCCGGGCGGCACCAAGCGCCATGGCCATGTGTCCATCATGGCCGCAGGCATGCATCGCGCCTTCATGCCGCGATGCATAGGGAAGCCCCGTCTGCTCCTGCAGCGGAAGTGCATCCATGTCAGCCCGCACGGCAATGCATGGGCCGGGCCTTCCCATATCGAGCAGAGCTACAACTCCCGTGCCTGCAACACCGCGCTGCACCAGAAGCCCAAGCTGCTCGAGATATTCCGCGACATATTCCGAGGTAATGAACTCCTGAAACCCTAATTCAGGATATTGGTGCAAATGCCGGCGGTGAGTTATAATTTCTTGTTCCAGAGATACGGCGGCTTGCAGCAAAGTTATTTTATTCATAGTAAGCTCCTTCTAGATTCAGAGAATAAATTTGCCTCGGTCTTCCCCGTCCGGCCGGCTGCTCCTCGCCCACGATGCTGGCGATCTCGTATTTCTCCAGAGCAGCCATGATTCGCCTGGCGCTGCGCAGCGTAATACCAAACCCATCTGCCAGTTGAGCAGCGGTAATTGTCGATGTACCCAGCCTCCGGCACAAGGAGATGAGCTTATTGATTGTACCGACACTCAAGCCTACTTTCTTCGCCAAGGCAATGAGCTCGGGATTCTCGCTGCGTGCCGAATATTCCAGTGTTAGCTCCGAGCCCATCGGCCCATAAACCATCCCATCCTGCATAATTAAAAAGCACTTTCCACCGCCTCCGGCCTTCGCCTTAAGCAATGCTTCTCTTGCCTTACCTTCCGCCTCATTGGCCGTTCGTCCGATGCCGATGCCGATGCTGGCATTCCACTGCAGGCGTTCCATCACCTCTAACAGCAGCGGCGCATCCTGAAATTTTCGTGTGACCTGTTCGATAATTCCGCGAGTCGTAATGAAGGAAACTTCATCCGAATCGCTCCATTTTATCAGAGATTGGGTTTCCTCCCCGAAATCGATCAGGATTTGCTGCAGAATGATTTTTTTGCGCTGAATGTCGTATTCCGATGATGCTTCTTTGGCCACCTCTTGAAAGTTATCGATATTCATAATGCCTACGGCGATTTGAGTGCTGCTGTAGCGGAGGCTCTTCCCTTCGAGCAGGGCGCAATTCAAGCAATCCCTGATCGACGATTGCGTGGGCACAACCCGAAATACCGGTACTCCGAGGGCTATCAAGCGATGATATACCGAGGTCACGCAGGTAACCGTAACGGACACCTTTCCCGTTCGCCACAAATCATAATGAAAAGCAACGAACTCCTCGTGGCTCATGCCTGACTCATAGGACTTGTTGAAAATATCCTCAATGGGCAGACCGATCTCTCTAAGCGGCTCCTCAATCTCATTTCGCTGCAAAACATCTACGCTGATCGGCAATCCCTCATCAAAGGATAGTATCCGCTGCCGATAAAAATCGAACAATACTTTATAGAGCGCTGTGCCCGAATAATATACATGAACCATAGGGATATCAGGCGATGCTGCCAAGGCAATCTGGTAAGGAATCGGGCCTGTAAAAAGCAAAATATCCGCCTGCTCTCTTACTCTGCCTATCACCTCAAGCGTTTCCCGTTCATGACGATAGGGTGCGGGGAGCATGGACAGCTCCGAGAACAAAGATCCAATGTGGAGCACCGCATCGACTAAATCCTGCGGCCCGATGACTGCAACCTTCATGTTCATCGACATGTACGTCACCTCCAGGTAGGATCGAACACCTTAATCTAAGCGAATTACCCGCCGTTTCAAATATTCGGTCACCTCTCCGAGCGATTGCTCGGTCAAAACTGCGACCTGGCTGCCAAAATATTCGAATGAAATAAAACCCTTATATTGCAATGCTAGCAATGTATCCAGAATGGCCGAGTGGCCCGCGTCTCCTTGCAGTACAGAGACAGGCTTGCTCCTGCCCCAATGATCATGATTCCAATGGTAGTCCTTAAAATGGACATGGTTAATGAAGGGATAGAATTGTTCCAGGATCGGAATAGGGTCAATATGATCCACGAATAAGTTGAAGCCGTCGTAGATGAATTCAAACAAGGTGCCATCCCGGCAACCTAACAGCAACTTGTTCAGGCTGTCCGCCCGATCGGCCAATGTATTGTTATGGATTTCAACAGCAAGGGCAACCCCTTGGCTTCCACAGCATTGCAGTGCTTCCCGTAGTCCCGCTGCTGCCATCTCCCAATGCACATTTGTGGCCTCCCGAGACGAAACATGGCCTGCAAAAGTTCGAATCCGCGGACATTCAAGCGCTTTGGCCCATTCTGCCGACCTCTGGAGGGAGATAAGGTCAGCTTGGTATGCTTCTTTGCTTTTGGTAAAATAGCTGTATTCACTTAGGGAAGGTACGTGCAGTTGATTAATATCCAGCATAGCCCGCAATTCGCTCAGTGTGCCGCCCTGGTTTAAGTACTCCTCGATATGTCCGCTCCAAATTTCCACGCCATGCAGCCCCAAGCGCTTGGCTTCAGCTAAAATATCTTCAATCCTTGACGACTTGAGCCCGGTCGTGCAAATGCTGAACTGTATGGAGGCCTGCTCCGAATTATTCCCCGTCAACGGTTTGCTCCACTCCTGTCTCGTCCGATCGGTATACCGCTTCTAAGGCGGCGATGACCGATCTCGCGTATTCTCCCGAGCTGTCCGTCTCGGCATCCTGCTCGATGGCCTGCAATAGATCCTCAAACTGCAGCACAAACGGGTCGGAGCTAACTTGAGGTTCGAGCATAACGTACTGACCGACCCGGTTAATCCACACTCCTCTCGCGGAAATGAGCCTGATCATCCCTCTCTCGAAGATTAGCTCGGTCTCGTCCTTGGGTACGCCTGCGTAACCCGACTGTACGACTATGCCAGTAACCCCTTTCGTCGTTTCCAGAAAGATACAGCCGCTTCCCTCCACGTTGCCCCTCACTCCTTCATATGACAGAGATGCCTTAACTTTCGTAACTCGGCTCCTTGTGAGCCATTGTATTTTATCGATGGAATGCGCGCCCAAATTCATCATTATGCCGCCGCCAGCCTTCTCTTTATCCAGGAACCAATCCGGACGGCTGTCACTGAAATAATACACATGGCGCGTGTCATGAATCGCGATCAGCTTGCCAAGCTCCCCGCTGTCTATGAGTGCCTTAGCTTGTAAATTGGCCGGCCAGTAATGCTGGGTATGCCCGACCATCAGCTTGACCCCAGCAGCCTTTACCGCTTCTAGGATCGCGTCACACTGCTGAATATTCAGTGCCATCGGCTTCTCCAGAAGCAGATGGCAGCCTTGGGCTGCACACCATACCGCACATTCTTCATGCAAAAAATGCGGCAACGCCAGTATGGCAATCTCCGGCTGTTCCGTCAGGATCATTTCCCGGTAATTATCATAGTAAGCAATGCTGTATTCCTCACTGACCGTTCTGCCTCTCATCTCGTCTATGTCCGCAACGGCAACGGCTCGCAGCGCTGTCATTTGCTTCATGGCGTTGAGGTGGTTTCGTGATATAATCCCCGCTCCGATGATGGCCACTCGATAGGGCATGACATCCCCTCCCTTCCGGTCATTTTATGCCGCTATTGTGCGCCGGACTCAAACTCTCCCGGTCATTTTATGCCGATACTTGTGCTCTGGGCTCAAACTCTCCCGGTCATTTTATGCCGATACTTGTGCTCTGGGCTCAAATTCATCCGGTCATTTTATGCCGATACTTGTGCTCTGGGCTCAAATTCATCCGGTCATTTTATGCCGGATGAATTTGTGCCTTGCACAAAATATTTCTCCGCAAACAAAAACACAAGCAATATCGGGATCAAGCTCATAAGCGCCGCAGCAACCATATACTGCTCATTTCCCGACCATTGACCCGCCATGGAGAGAATGCCAATCGGCAGCGTAAAGTTCTCTTTGGAGGTCAAGAAGATCGCCGGTGACAATATTTCATTCCACTTGGTCATGAACGTGAAGACGGCCAAGGTCGCGAAGGTCGGCTTGCACATCGGCAGAAATATTTTCCAATAAATTTGAAACGGATTGCATCCATCCAGCTTGGAGGACTCCTCGTAATCCTTCGGAATCATCAGGAACGCCTGGCGCATCAGGAATATGCCAAACGGCTGGGCCAGCCACTCGATTATCCACAACGGCGTCAACGTGTCGAGCATATGCAGCGATTTAAAGATGACAAATTGTGGAATGATCAGAACGACAGGAGGGATCATCATTGTTCCGAGCACAATCATGAACAGCGTATTTTTAAAGGGAAAACGAAGCCTGGCAAACGCATAAGCCACCATCGAGCAAGAGATCAGCGCGCCGCCCACGGACAGTACTGTGACGATGACGCTGTTCATCGTATATTGACCGAATGGGCCCAGCTTCCAAACCTCGGAGTAGTTGCTCCATTGGATGGGGTTCGGGAACCATTTGGGCGGAACCGCTGTATACTGAGCGTACGTTTTAAGCGAGTTAAACAATGTGGTCAGAAATGGCAGGATCATCACGAGCGAGCTGATAATAATGACGGTGTAGCCCGCGCTTTTTCGAACCCGGTTCAGCTTCATACCGGCGCCTCCTTTCGACATGCCGCGCTGCTCATCATTCATAATGCACCCACTTTTTCTGAAGAGTAACCTGTAGGGCGGTCAGAATGAACAGGATGACGAACAGCACCCAGGCAATCGCGGAAGCATAACCCATGCGCAGAAAAGTGAAGCCCTCCTGATATAAATAAATCATCAGCACCAAGCTTGATTTGTTCGGCCCGCCCGCCGACGATGCATCCAGCGCTCCCCCCGTCATCACGTAGATTTGCTCGAAAGCCTGGAAGGTGGAGATCGTGCTCAGGATGAGAACAAGGAACGTCGTTCCCGATATCAATGGCACCGTAATATGCATGAACTTGCGAAACGCCCCTGCGCCATCAATTTCGGCCGCCTCATATACATCCGAAGGCACATTCTGAAGTCCGGCAAGGAAAATGACCATAATATAACCGATCCCTTTCCATACGGCAATCATGACCAGCAATGGAATGACGAGCCGTTCATCCTGAAGCCATTTTTGCGGATCAAGGCCAATTTTGATTAGAAAAGAGTTCGCCAAACCGAACCGGGGATTAAAGATCGCATCCGAAACATACAAAATCACAGTCCAGGAAGAGATAACCGGCACAAAATGCGCTAATCGAAAAATTTTCAGTCCACGCAGCTTTTGATTCAATGCCGTCGCCAAAATTAATGCGAATATCGTTTGAAGCGGCACAAACAGAATCGTAAAGTAAACCGTGTTCCACATCGCCTTCCAAAAAACCGGCTCATGGAACAGCTTCTTATAATTCGCCAGGCCCGCCCACTGCGGGGCATTCAGAATATCATAATGAGAAAAACTGAAATACAAGGAGGCGAGCAGTGAACCAAGCACAAACACAATAAAATGAACGATATAGGGAGTGACCATCAATAGTCCCCACTTGCTATCGCTATCAAGACGTCTCCTTCGACTTCGCGGGGTTAAAGGTTTGTCTCCCATCCTTACGGTTTCCGTTTTTTCCATCATGATCATCACGCTTTCTGTCGCTATTCTGGAGGGCTGGCACGCTGCCGGGCCAGCCCGAAAACTATTCCATATGCGTTGGTTAACGGCTATTTCTTATAGAACTCATCCAACACCTTCTGTACCTCCTGATCGGCCTGGTTCATCGCCTGATCTACCGGAATTTCTCCCTCGAACGCCCGGTTGATGTTGTCATTGAATTTACCGACCCATTCACTCCATACCGCATTGACATCCAGTGTTCCTGCAAATTCAAAGCTGTCGAGGAAGGCCTGCTTATTGGCCGGCGAACCACTTAGGAACTGCTCAGAGTTAGCCACCGATTTCTTGACCGGCACCGCTTCGCCAAGCGAAGCCCACTCCTTCTGAACCTCATCCTCTGTCGCCCAGAACTTCACCCATTCCCAGGCAGCGTCCGCTACGGCTCCCTCGGCCTTCTTATTGATCACCCAGGAGTTCGCAATGACCGGAGAGAAGCGTATGCCGTTCGGGCCTTGCGGCAGCAATGTCACATCGTAATTCAAACCGGCGTTGTTCGCATCAATCGTCCGGGCATAAATCCCAATTCTCATGGCAGCTGCCTTGCTCGGGAATGGCGCCATGTTGCTTTGGAAGCTTTTCAAATCAGATGGAGTCGGAAATAGCTCGCGCTGCATGCCGTCTACGATCCAATCTAAAGCCGCTTTGTTCTCGGGCGAATCTATGATCGATTGATCCAGAGTTTCATTCAACACCCCGCCGCCGTACGATTTCAGCACCGTCATCCAGCCTTCCGTAATACTGAAGAACGTAAGGCCGTATTGGCTGATTTTATTTTTATCGAATGCCGAATCCACCGCATATTTGCCGTTCGAATCCTTCGTTAATTTCTCAGCAGCCACTTTCAGATCATCCCAAGTCCAATTTTCAGTCGGATACTCGACCTGCGCTTCATCGAACATCTCCTTGTTGTAGTACAGCACGGCGATTTGAATCCCTTGCGGTACACCCCAGTATTTTCCGCCAGCATCTTTATTGAAATCCAATCCATAATATTCTTCCGATTTCAGGTCGCGCTGGATCCACTCCGTCAAGTCTTTGAGCACTCCGCGTTCCGCGTATTTTGGAACCAAAACGCCGTCCGAGAGCCATAAGTCCGGTGCGCTTTCTGCCGCGATTTGCGTATCCAACTTCTGAAAAAATTGATTATACGGGGAAGATTCCGTTTTTATTTTGATATTTGGGTGCTTCTCTTGGAATTTAGTGATGAGCTCCTGCATCTTCTCATCCGATTGCGCAGAAGAATAAAATCCAAGCTTCAACTGCACTTCCCCGCCGTCCTTGCCCTTGGAAGAACAGCCGGAAATTAGCAGCGCAGAAAGCAATGTTATCGCTAGCAGCAGTGCGCCCCATTTCTTTTGCTGGCTTTTCAAGCTAAAACCCCCTAATGATTGGATTGTTCACCTAAAATAAAGCGCTTTCTAAAAAATATGGCTAATTCGTGAACTTACTTTAAAATTACTGCACTGCTTCATTAATGGTCAACGTCCTTAATAAGTCCTTTATTATACTTTTATGATATAAGATTTGACTTCATGCCCGGACAAACCGTTCGAACGTACGAGGAGAACATCCCCGCTGAGATGGTGGTCTCCGAATCGGTAACTGCGCGGCCCTTGATGGGAGAATACGAATTCTTCCTTTCCGTTTTCCCTTTGAACCGAAAATGCCGTGGCTAAATCAGACGACACAGGATGTCCGTAGCTATCCAGCACCTCCAGTTCCTGAATAACAGGAAGTTTCATCTCTCCGCCCGGGTTTGGATATAGCAAGGTTACAAATTTGGTAAAGCCTTCTCCCTTTTGGGTAAAAGAAGCCTTAGCCGCAGGCGTTTTCTCGTTATAATTGCGCGATACCCAGCTCACGCCCTGTTCCGTGCGCACCGGAACCAATGGAATAATCGACAGACCTGTGCCATCCTGACCATCATCCGCGTGAATCATTCCATCCTCCTGAATCGTCAATTGAATTCCCTCGGCAAAATGAAAAGGAATTTTGTATTCATGCTCTCCATTGGAGCGGCAGGTATCGATCATGATCCAATAATCAGGCTTAACAAATAAAACCTGGCGGAGCACATGAACCGGCTGATCCAGCCTCCAGTAGCCGTCATGTCCTGCCTGCACATAGTCGTAATCTGATCCGCTGCTCCAGTAACGATCCATCGGTCTCGCCACTTCCGCCCATCTCCAGGAGCTAACATAGGTGGAGATCGTCTGGCCATCCACGGACAAAGTATTATGCTGCAAGGACTCCATGAAATATTGTCTTTCTTCTGTCTCCATGTACGTATAGCGCCCCGGATCAATCAGAAATTCTCGGCCGTTCGCAAAAAGACTGACATGCAGCAGATCATCATGCCCATGAGCACGGATGACATCCATATGACCGCCGTCAAAGACAAGGTATTGCGCTTTGGAGCTCCAATCGCTGCGCATAAAGGCATACCCGCTGTCCTTCAGCAGGATCGAGGTGAATTCCGGCTCCTGAACTACTAATCTTCTGAAACGATCATAGCCCCGCTCGCCAAAAAACCAGATCCCTTCATAGTCCAGCCTGTCATAAGCCATCCGTTTCAAATCACCGCGTGAAAATAACACCGCCCCCCGGCACAGCACATCCCGGATATCCGTACTATCGCTGTCCCCAAGCATCGGCTGGCGACCATCCGGCTGTACGAAGGCCAATGAAGCCGAAAACATACGATTCAAAGTATCATGCAGCACTTCCGGCATATCAATGCCGTTCAGCTTACCGAGCCAAAGCGATTCGAAAAGGCAATGCAGCACTTCGTGATGGTACATCGTGCATTGCTCGTTCTGCAGTCCATCCTGAAATACCTGAAGCTTGCACATATTGGCAAGTCTTTGCAATGCAGTCTGCAGCCATGCTTCTGCTTCCTCCAGCTCTGGGAACATCAAGGCCAGCTGAAACAGGCCATTCGTCTCGAGGAATCCCCAGTTGCTCTGGCGATCATGCGGAACATAGGCCAAATTCAAATACATGCCATGGCGCCTTACCGCTTCGGTGAACAGTTCCTCTTCGGCCGCCCCCCATAAGGCGCAACTTCGAACGCAGTAGTATCCTTTGAGCCAGTGCGTGATCCGAATGCCGCTGTCCAGTTTGCGCCACGTATCCTTAACGTTATAGTTCCGATCCGCTGAAGCTACGACTTCTTCTTCTGTCAAGGGATTTTGACGTGTCCAGTCCTTCAGCAGACGGATATATCCTTCCGCATACTTCTCTTTGCCCGTTAACCAGTAGGCCTGCCCAAGCTCGCCCATATACCTGGAACGGTTAAGCATGACCAGCCATTCCAAATCTTCTTTATGACGGTAATACCAGTTAATGCCCTTTGGAAAGGCAACCTCCTCCTCACAGCGCTCCATATCCCAGCGATGGGTAAATATGAACGTATTTCTGCATGCCAGATCGGCACGGTGAACGACCTGCTTCACCTCTTCCGGCCAATGCTTCTGGCAAGCGTCTACGATAAACCGCCGATCCTCTTCCTCCCAATAGAAACGCCGGGCCGGCTGTAAGCCTTCACTCATTTTGGCAATTCCCCCTTATCCTCTATTTGCTCATCGCTTGAACCGAACAAACGTCTGCGGTACTTTTCCCCTGTAGGTGTTACCGCAAGCCCGCCTAGGGCAGTCTCTTTAAGCGTCCCTGGCATCGCCTGACCAATCCGATACATCGCACCGATCACTTCATCCGCCGGAATGACGCTTTCGATTCCGGCGAGAGCCAAGTCGGCGGCCACCATCGCATTTGCGGCCCCCATGGCATTGCGCATCACGCAAGGCACCTCCACGAGTCCTGCGACGGGATCGCATACTAGACCAAGCGTGTTCTTGAGTGCAATCGCAACCGCATGAGCTGATTGCCTCGGCGAGCCTCCGGCCATTTCCACAATCGCTCCTGCGGCCATCGCCGAGGCGGAACCTACCTCAGCTTGGCAGCCTCCAGCCGCTCCCGAAATAAAAGAGCGGTTAGCGATCACGTAGCCAATAGCGCCAGACGTGAATAGAAAACGTACCATCGCCTCCCGATCCGCCCCAAGCTCTTCCGCTAAGCCAAATAGGCAGCCGGGAATGACTCCGCTCGCGCCCGCTGTCGGGGTGGCGACGATCGTCCCCATGGCCGCATTAACCTCGTTCGTCGCAATCGCCCGGCTTACAGCCTGAAGAAGTCGCGGCCCCGATACGGTGCGCCCCCGTCGCAAATAGCTCTCCAGCTTGCGTGCGTCTCCCCCGGTTAAGCCGCTGCGAGATTTAATCTCTTCGGTAAGTCCGCGCTGCACGGCTTGCTCCATCGTGTCCAGATGTTGCAGCATCTTCTTGATAATCTGCTCCTTAGGCACTTCCGTCGCAAGAGCCTCCTCCTCAATCATGATGTCGGATAAGGCTCTGCCCTGAGTCTCCGCCAGCTGCACAAGTTCTTCTATTGTGCTGAATTTCATCAAGATGTACCTCCCTCTCGTCTGCCGATCCTTCATAGAAGCGGCAGAATCCGAACCTGAGCAACATCGGTAATACCTGCGATTTGCATTCCAATCGGTTCATGGATTTCCTGATCCGTCTCTATAATCAGGAGTGCCTCCTGCCCCTTCGCTTTACGGGACATCTCCATTCGGGCAATATTGATCCGGTGATCTGCCAGCACTCTGGCGACCGAGGCGATCATGCCGAAGTGATCCTTATGAAATACAAGGATAGTCCAAGCATCGCCTGATAGATTCATTGCAAATCCATCGGCTTCAAGCAAAGCGACTTTACCGCCTCCAACGGAGATTCCCTTGACCTTCATCGTACCTGCTTCATCAATCAGCGTGATCCATGCCGTGTTGGGATGCTCTCCTTGCAAGTCTATTGTTGTAATCTTCACCTCTAGACCTATATCTTCTGCAATCTTTAATGCATCCTTTATGCGAGGATCATGAGTGTCGAAATTCATCAGCCCGCCCACGGTGGCCACATCCGTTCCATGGCCCTGATAGGTCTGCGCAAACGAACCGCAGAATTCGATTTGAGCCTGACGCGGATTTCGTCCAAATAGCCGCCGGGCCAACCGACCGATTCGTGCTGCCCCCGCCGTATGAGAACTGGAAGGCCCGATCATGACCGGGCCAATAATATCGAATACCGAGCGATATTTCATGTCATTTCCAGCCATTTCGCCAGACCAGCCTGTACAAACTCATCATCATTCAAGTGGGGATAAGCACGATACACGCGATCGATTTCCTCCATTTGGCCTGAAGACAGCTCTTCCGCCGGGTTCAGGCACCAACGCCCTTCAAGCAAGCCTTGACGGCGCAGTACCTCATGTATGCCGGGAATACAACCGTGAAAATCATGCCCGGGGTCAAAGAAGGCCGCATTCGCATCGGTAATTTCTATGCCGCGGGTCATCAGCTCCTCCGGAATGCTGTCGCCGCTTTCCCGCAAATCGATAATTTGCGACATTAATTCCACGGCCTTACGCGTCCATACGGCCCAATGACCCAGCAAACCGCCGACAATGCGCTTCTCCACCTTCATGCCATTAACCTTAAACCGGTAAGTCGTCAGCAAATCAGCAACAATATTATCGTCATTTCCCGTATACAGAGCGATTTCCTCACAACGGCTAGATTCACAAACCGCTCTGACGACATCCAGCGTCTGATAACGGTTGAACGGAGCCATCTTGATCGCTTTTACCCCGGGAATTTCAGCAAGCTCGCGCCAAAACTTATAGCTCAGCCGCTTCCCGCCCACAGCCGGCTGCAAATAAAATCCGAAAACGGGAATCACCTTAGCAATCGCCTCCATGCGCTGCAGAAGCGCGGATTCATTCCAAGAATCCAATCCTCCTGTGCTCACTAATCCAAGATCATAGCCGTACTTGACCGCTATCTCAGCTTCTTCCAGGGCCTGATCCGTCGGTCCGCAGATCCCTGCGACTTTGATGAACGAACGTTCCAGCATGGACGCACTAACTTCCTCTGCGGCCATGCGCAATACCGGTTCATACAGCTTGATGCCGGGATCACGGATTTCGAATTGAGTCGTATGCACCCCCACTGCAATGCCGCCCGCTCCGGATTCAATATAGTATCTGGATAGTGCCCGCTGCCTCCGTTCATCCAGTTGTCTTGACGAGTCAAGGGCTAAAGGATGAGCTGGAATGACGGTGCCCCGCTGCAATAATGCTTCAATGTCCGATTTTAATTGAGGGGCCTTCATTAGAACGCACCCTCCCGTTCTTGGAAATGCGTCGGTTTGCCAAGAGTGTCTCCCCCTGCTTCAATCCAGCTAACCGTCCATTCCATCATTTGCCGCAGCGTAACGCGAGGATATCCAAACAGACGATGAGAATTTGAGGCATTATTCAATAAGGCGGTTGGCTGTTCTACGCCAGTAAATATGGGAGCTGTCCCGAACATTTCCCCGAAACGCTCTGCCAGCCAGCGAATGGATACTGTCTCCGGCCCCGTAATATTTAGTGTGACTGGCGGGGAATCGCAGAGCAGCAACGAGCGTATTGCCATTTCATTAGCATCTCCTTGCCAAATGACATTGACCTGGCCCATGCTCAAATCAATCGCCGTCCCTTCGTTGACAGCTTTAGCGATTTCCAGCAAAATCCCATACCGCATATCGATCGCATAGTTTAAGCGAAAATTGACAAGTGGCGTGCCATTTTTACGGGAAAAATATTCAAACACTCTTTCTCGGCCAAGGCATGATTGCGCATATTCACCTACGGGAGCCGGAGGCGTCTCTTCAGAGGCGCCTCCCGACGCGACAGCAGTTAGCGGATAAATATTACCTGAGGAAAAAGCGACAATCCGCGATTGTGGATACTTCTCCGCTACACGCCCCGGTAAATAAGCATTCATCGCCCATGTAAAATATTCGCGGCCAGTGGTGCCGAATTTATTTCCGGCCATATAAATCACATTGCGTGATTCCGGAAGCTTCGAGAGCGCTGCTTCATCCAGCAAATCTGCAGCAATCGTAGCCACCCCTGCGGACTCCAGTTCATCTCGCAATTCCCCCGAAGAGAATCTGGATACCCCGGTTACTTTCTTACCGATTCCGGCTGCGTCGATCCCTCTTTTCAGCAGCTTAGCTAGACTTGGCCCCATCTTACCGCCAACACCGAGGATGAGAATATCTCCATCCAGCTTCGTTAAATCCTCTATTAGACGTTCAGAAGGTTCACTTAACTTACTCTCCAATTCGCTTGTCGTTCTCAACATTCTCACCTCTTCTAGTAATATGATCAGATGGAAATCAATACCTCTTGTTATTTCCATTCTAAAAGTGGCCCCATTATAAGACAACGTCTTTAAATCGCCCTTAAAAGCGCTTTCAATCTATGCAAAAAAAAAGACCGGAGAGATATCCCCAGTCTTGGATCGCTATGCACTTGCAATTTCTTTGGATTGGCTGCGTAGTCTTTGTCTTGCCCGATACAAGGTAATTTTAAATTTAGACAGTGATATCTCCATCAAGTTAGCGGATTCTTGGTAGGAAAAGCCGTGAACATCATATAACAGCACGGCCTGCTGCTGACTCGGGGACAGCAATGACAATTGATGATAGAGTTCCAGTCGATTCTCTTCCCGGAGCACATTCGTCTCAGGCGTTTCCTCACAAGCAAAACGATAGAAAAATTCATTTTCGTAGGAAGAGGAACGACTCTCCTTGCGCAGCTTATCTATGTAAGCATTATGGGACACGCGAAACAACCATGGTTTTACTTTTTTCTCCGGCAATTGCTCAAGATGTCCCCATGCCCGGCAGAACGTCTCTTGCGTCAAATCCTCCGCGGTATGATGGTTGCGGCATAAATAGAATAGATAACGATATACGTCAACTTTATACTCTCGGTAAGCTTTGTCGAGTGATAAGAATGTCATTTGCAGTTTCCCCCTATACTTCTCTCTTTAACTTTTGAATCCGTAATCCAGCAATTTTATCGTGTCTGACCATACCCCTAGCTCTGTCGAATGCAGAACAACTGTAATCAGCTCTTTGTTATTGCGAAGCGCTGATCCGACCAGACAGTAGCCTGCCATTTCGGTGTAGCCCGTTTTTATTCCATTTGCTCCTCTGAAGTACCATTCGTTATCAGGCTGAATCAGTCTGTTCCGATTATGGTAAGAAGATGCCGACTCTTGGCCCTGGCTATAGTAAACCGACTCGTTGACGATAGCCTGAAACAATTCATGATTCATCGCCGCCTTAGCAATAACGGCTATGTCTCGCGCTGTCGTGTAATGATCTGGATCATGGAGCCCATGCGGATTAACAAAATGACTGTTCTTCGCCCCTAGCTCCTTGGCACGCCGATTCATCAATTCAGCGAAATGGGCTAACGCTTCCTCCGTTCCCAGCTTCTGCCCCGTATCCTTCTCGGCGATATATACCGCAGCGGTTCGGGCAGCATCATTCCCGGAGGGAAGCATCATCGCCGCAACCAAATCTTGAACCGACAACCTATCCCCTTCCCACAAGCCAGCACTACTCTCATCTGCCCTGCGAAGCCTCGCCTCTTCTCCGACTGTCACCAATTCATCGGGCTCCCCCTTTTCCAGCACAATCAATGCGGTTAAAATTTTGGTCGTGCTGGCCGGGTACATTTTTTTCTTATCATTATGGGCATACAAAATCTTCCCGTTTTCCTGATCCATGACGAGTATGGCCTTCCCTTCCACGTCTTTCAATTCAGGGATCTTGAGCCCACGCCAATGTGTTTCAACCTTATTCAACAACGCAGCAGCGCGCGGGTGCAGCCGCTCAAGCTGCAGATTGTTGCTCAGGAACAGCAGTAATACGATCATTGCCAGTAGAGCGAGCCATTTTTTTCGCAAATAACCTCTTACCCCTTTCTCTGCATGCATGTATCACGTGAAAATCGATAGTTCCATTATGGCTTTCATTGTTTTCTTTCAGTGTAAGAAATTATTAAGATTCCCTTAAGATTTTGCTGCAAATATCTTAACCTTTCGATAAAATACAAAAAAACGCGTTGCCTGTTGCAGGGCAGCGCGTCATTTGGATGATTCTTAAAATAGTATTTTCTTCTTTTTTAGCGAGTACTCCAGCTCCTTCAAATATTTATGCCTGTCCTCTCTGTACAGCGAATAACGGTTCCTTCCGAGCTTTTTCGCATGATACATCGCCAAATCAGCTTCAGCCATCATTTTTTGCCGATCAACATGCCGGCCTTCACTAACGCTGATTCCGATGCTGCCTGTCACCGTAATATTCCGGCCCTGGATTTCGAACGACCTGCTGATTTTATCCAAAATAAGCGCTGCGAGGATTTCTACCTTGTTCGGGTCGCAATTTTTCATTATGAACACAAATTCGTCGCCGCCGATTCGAAAGGCCAACTGATTTTTGTTTGTTATTTGCCGCAATCTTATGCTGACATCATGAAGAAGCTGATCTCCGGCCTGATGACCGTAAGTATCGTTAATTTCCTTGAAATGATCTAAATCGAGAGATAATACGGCAAGATGATCCTTCCCCTTATGGCGATTCCAAAAGTGATCAAAGCCGTTTCTGTTCATTAGTCCTGTTACAGCATCTGTATATGCAAGCTTCATCAGCATAGTCCTCTCACGCAGCAGTGACCTAAGAACAATAGTGATTCCAACCAGCATGGCACTTAACAGTCCAATGATGGTGATATAAATAATCCCAATATATTCTGCCATTTTCATCTCACATCCCATTTCACTTGAAAGACTCTCAAGCAATGATTTCAGCCTTTGGTATCGTAAAAGCAACGGTCGTTCCTTCGCCACCAACGCTGTTAATCCGCAAGCCTTGCCCGTATAGCTGCTTCAGGCGCCGATCCGTATTGATTAACCCAATCCCTCGTCGCGGATGCAATTCGGCATGAAGCAAGCCCTGCAGCTTCTCTTCCTCGATCCCTACCCCATCATCCTCAATTATAATTTCGGTGTGATCCGTACGATCAAGGATGCGAATGGTTACTGTCCCTCCGCTAACCCGAGTTAATAGCCCATGTCTTACCGAGTTCTCTACTATTGGCTGTATGGACAATGGAGGTAGGTGTACCATACTGTATTCTTGCAAATCCCAGACCACTTGCAGCCTATCGCCGAAGCGCTCCTTCTCAATATAAAGATAGGAGCGGAGAAGCTCCAGCTCGTGCTCAATAGGAACTACCCTCTGCAAGTTGCATACATCAAAACTAGTGCGCAGGTAGCTGCCAAATCGCTCTAGAAGAGCGGCCATCCTGGATGTGTCGGTGACACTAAGCGAGGCTACAGAGTTTAATGTATTAAATAGGAAGTGAGGCTGTATTTGTGCCTGCAGCCAAGCCGCCTCCATGCGAAGGCGTTCCATGATCGATTGCTTTAACTGAATCAGAGCACGAACCCTTGTTTTCAGTTCTAGTCCATCCATCGGCTTACTCAAATAATCATTGGCTCCAGCCTTAAATCCGGTTTCAATATCTTGAGGTCGGCTGCTTGCAGTCAAGAGCAGAATCGGCAGCTCAGAGATCGAATATTTGCTGCGAATTTTGCGAGTCAGCTCATACCCCGATATATGCGGCATCATCACGTCGGAGATGACTAAGTCCCATTCCCCTGAATCCAGCAATAACAATGCTTCTTCGGCGTTTGTCACAGCCGAAATATGGTACTTTTCCGCGGACAGCAAATATTGTAATATTTTTAAATTTACCGGGTCATCGTCCACAGCGATAATTTTAGGATGGTTATTGCATGGCAATATCCCTGAGCCTAAAATGTCCTCTTCTAAATTGGACAGCTTAGCGAGTTCATGAGACGTTACAAGTGACCATGGAGCTTCCTGTTGTTCCTCCACTGCTTCTCCAGCCGCAATTTCTCCTCCAGCTTCTTTTCCGGCTTCTTCCCCGGCGCCAGCCATAAGCGGCAAAGAAAAACTAAATACTGATCCATGCCTCGGCTCAGAGCGTAACTCCAAAGTGCTTCCATGTAGTTCGACTAACTGTTTGCAGATGCTTAATCCGAGTCCTAGCCCGCCTTCAGCATAGGTATTTCCTTGTTCATAGGGAAGAAATATTCTCTGCTGCGTTTCGCGATCCATGCCGATTCCGGTGTCGCGTACAAAAATATAAGCCCTCTGCTTCCTTACTTCAGCAGATAAAACGATAAAGCCCTCATTCGTATACTTTATCGCGTTATGCAATAGATTGAATAGAATTTGAATCAGCCGATTCTCGTCGGCAAAGACTCGAGGAAACGTATCCGGCACGTCCAAAATCAATTCTATTTTTTTGCTATCGCTTAAATAGCGAAGCATATCGAATATGCCTGAAGACGCTGCCAACAAACTTACGCTCTGCCAATTTAGTCGGATCTGTCCCTCCTTCAGCAGAGTAACGTCCAGCAGGTCGTTCAGCTGCAGCGACATCCTTTGCCCAACCTGAATAATAAGCTCTATATCGCTGCGATGCCGATCCTCCAAGTGATTTTCCCCATTATTCAGTACCGCCTGGGCCATATTGATCATGCCATGCAGCGGATTTTTTAACTCATGGGAGGTATTGGCAAGAAAGTCATCCTTGAGCTTGTCCGCTTTTTGCAGGCGGTCGGCAAGTCGCTCGGCATGAATCGTAGTCTGTGAGAATCGAATAAACCAAAAGGCGGCAAAGCCAAAAAAGGCAATGATGAGATCGAACGGATAGTAGGGCATATCCATCCAAAACCTGTTTTTCACGATTCCTCCGATAAAAATATTGTTGGAAATGGCAGCAGCCCCCAGTAGAATAAAAAAGGCCGACCTCTTTCCTTCTTTAATGGAACGAAAGGCTAATCCCGGGATAATCACGATGACAGCCAGCATGACAATTAGCAAAAAATAATTAGCTGCCCCAAGATAGTGCTCCGGCAATCCGAGGGTTATCATTATGCTAGCGACGCTGAATGCAATAACGGTACGGATCGCCTTCTTCAGATCCTTTCGGCCAAGCAGGGATTTCGTGCACAACATTAAAAAGTTCGCTAAGCAAATGTAGGTAACAATTTTAAGTTTGATCGTCCATTCCAGTTCGATAGGCAGCCAGACTAGAAGCAGTTTGTCATCATCGGCCAAAACGGAGAGAATGGCAAAGAAAATGGTTACGGCAAAATAGAGTAGTCCTTTGTTGCGATGACCCAGGACAAACAAAATGCCTGCATATATTCCATGCAGCAGCAGCACTACGCATACGATAATCTGCATCATTTCAGACAACAGCCTCTCGCTCACCATTGCGGACACAGTACCGAACTGGACGGACTGCACGATTCCCCCCATGCCGTAAATATGGAAGTTGGATACATGGAGAATAATATCGATCTCAGTTTCCTCGGTTTGAAAGTTGACCAAATAGGGAACGTTCCTGGCTTTATTCTGCTCTTTCGCCTCACCTGGCTGTCCCATTTGGCCATACCATTGACCGTTAATATACAATCTTGAAGCTGTCTGCACATTGGGAAAACGTATGGAATAGACCGAATCTGTATCTTGTATCAAAACTCGCAGTCGGTATGTTCCGTATTCGTACTCCCGATTTATTGAAGGGCTCCATTTGCCCGGAACTTGCATAATAACGCTGTCAATTTCAGTATGCTGCCCTATCTCTTGTCTATGCTCCCGCCCTTGTTCTTGCGTCGCTGCCGGTTCAACGTAACGTCCAGGATAGAACCTCCACTCACCGTCCAGTGTAATAATCTGTTGATCATCAAATAACCACTGCCTAAGATCAAGCACCCCCTGTTCTGCCTTAGGGTGCTCCGGCACCATACGAAACGAGAGCCATATGAACCGCAAACTGACCAGCAGAAGCAAAAATAAGCTGAGATAGAGTAAAGCTTTCCTAGCTGTCATCTGCTTCGTAGAAATGGTCACGACTAAACAATTCCTTTATCAAATAATGGTTATTCATCATCCATCTCTGCCTGCTTCGCATGTACGATTAAGCGATGAGTCGGGTTAACCAAGGGCTCGCAAGTAATTAAAGTCAGGACACGATCGCTGTCATTCCCCTCCAGCACTGATACGTCAGTAGGCTTGACTACCGAAATTTGATATACGGAATAGACAAATTGTTCTCCCTTGGATCGCACGACAATTTCATCCCCTACCGCAACCTCGCCCAGCCGATTGAACAATCGTCCAGTAGTTCGAGAACGATGCGCTGCAATGGCCGCATTGCCGATTTTACCTAAAGGGGCAGTCTCTGTCATATGTGCAGCTGCATGCTGCAAATTCTGTTTTGAAGCCCCTTCTAATACCGGTAGCTTCAAATCGATGGAGTCGATGATGATCGTACCTATGCCTTCTTCCTCTTCCATAGCGGCACTCTCCGCGATAACCCCCTCTTGTTCGGCCTCTGTATTCATTTCCTCCAGCCAACGGGACACTTCTGCATAGCTCGACATCAAGCCGGCATCCTTCCCCCCAGTCGTCTGAATATGATTCACTTCCGCATTTTCAATCGCTTGCAAAAGCCTATCCTGTTTATGCTCGCTATACAACACCGTCATCTTTGGATATAAAACGATGCAAATTCCGACAACAATAATTACGTACGCTAATTTACGCATAACATTTGCTCCTATTCATAATCTGTCATTCTACTTTGATTTGCCAAGTATACAATCACTTTCTATACAAATTCTCAACTTATCTAATGAAAAAAAACCTTTCCCTGTAAATACCGGGAAAGGTTTCGATCTTTAAGCTTGTTTCATTGCCTTACGTCTTAAGTAGACACCGAATAGAATCATAGCCAAACCTGCAGCATAGTAAAGCAGATTTGAGCTTTCTCCTGTTTTGGGCAGCTTGCTTACGCCTAAATCTGATTTGCTCGAACTGCCCTTCGCTCCTTGGGCCGCTCCAGTCTTGTCTTTACCATCACTGGCATTGGCATTCAAATCGTGATCCTGACTGCCCGCACCCGAGGATGGGGAATTACCGCCGTCCGTAGATGCATTCGCATCAGAGTCGTGATCCTCTTCATTCTCCGATGGAGTTACCGTTTCTTCCGGCTCAGGATCCACAGGCTGAGTGACCGGTGGATCTACCGGTGGCGTGACCGGCGGATTTACCGGTGGTGTGACCGGTGGATCTACCGGTGGTGTGACCGGTGGGTCTACCGGTGGATTTACCGGTGGGTCTACCGGTGGTGTGACTGGCGGTTCCACCGGTGGATTTACCGGTGGGTCTACCGGTGGTGTGACTGGCGGTTCCACCTCTTTTTCGTTGACAATAACGATTCTTTTGACATTCCCATCTGTCTTAATGCTTGCATCAAGTGTCAGATTAATAATCGTATCTAGTACAATATAGCCTTCCGGTGCTTCAGTCTCTTCTAGAACATAGTCACCGTAGAGCAAATCTGTAAACAACGCTTTTCCATCAACGTCCGTCGTTTTCGTTATCGCTGGTCTCTTGCCTTTGGCATCCTGCAATACGAAAACCGCGCCTTCCAACACTTGAGACGAATCGTCCTGATCGACTTTTGTTATTTCCAGATTACCTCTGATTCCCGAGCCTGTACCCGAACCACCAGAGGTTCTGACAATAATCTCTTTATTGGAAATCATTTTATCCGTCTTGATGCCTGTTCCCTCAAAATGAACCGTATTTCCGACTGCCTCGCCATTAGCGGCATCAATCAGCGTTTCATATTTCAATATATACGCTTCGGATATCGGAGCATTAAATGATAGTTCAAAATTGCCCGAATCGTCCGGGGCAATGTCAAGCGTGTAATCGGTACCTTCCTGCAATGGTATCAGACCCGAGACATCTTGACTAACTCCACCTGAACCCACTTTCGCTTTATACAAGCGGAAGGAATCCTCGACAAGTATCAGGTTCGACGTCGGTTCATCGATTATTTTAGCATTCTCGACATAAGATTGCCCGCGGTTAATGTATATAGTCCAATTAATCTTGTCGTCGTCCTGCTCGCCGCCTTTAGAGACAAACTCGCCGCCTTGCGGTATATTGGCATTGCCTTTCCAGGATGCCAGGGTTGTATTCCCCTCTCGAAGCAAAGCCTCATTCTCTACCGCACCTTTATCAATAATGACATTCTCCGGCAGGCGCGTCTTGAATTCAATCCAATATGGAGTGCTATCATCTACAGTATTGAATGTTAATTGAAGTTCATTTCCGTTGGCTTCAGTTGGCGGTGTCAAAGTATATTTCGATGGATCAACCGGGTCACCCTGCGATGTTCCATTGGCTGTACCTGTTAGGATCATTTCATGGATTTTCAAAGAACCATCGAGATACTCCTGCCCCTGCTTCAACGTATCTACAATAGCCGCATTGGTTAAAGACTTCTTATTGTAGTTTGATTTAATTGTCCAGGTTATTTCTTTTGCAGCAGCATCATATTTCCCCGTTTTAACTCCATTGTTTCGAGTATAGCTGTCAGTCGGGAATGTGGCTTCCGCCGTAACGTCTACCGGCGTGCCATCCATTTCTTCGCCCGTTATCGTCGCACGGTTAAGGAACCTGGATACGTCGTTGTTGTCCTTCCAATCCGGATTGAAGTACGTTGCATACGTTACCGTATATGCCCCGTTGATCGGCTGTTTGAAGTCAATCGTGAACCCTTGCTTCGCATCCGGTGCAGCAAAGTCATAATCCGCAGAAGCTGATAAGACGTTTCCATCCTTATCCTTCACGACTAAAGAGCCTTCCTTGAACTGCTGGCCGCTGTTCACAAACTCATCCGTTATGACGACATCCTTCATCTCATAGTTGTCTTGATTGATCACGATGCTCCAAAAGGCTTCCTTGGTATTATAATCTGTACTATCGTACGACTTTTGAATCACCAGATTTCTATGTTTCCGGGAAGCCGTTTTCGAACCGTATACAGCATCAGTGACCGTATTAAACACCGTTTCATCCATAAGGACTCTGCCGTTAGCCTTGGTATCATATTTAATGATGTATCCAGAGTTAATCGGATAATTGAACTTTAAATCGAAACCGGTTTTTCCGTCCGCCGCTTGAGCAGGAATAACCGTATAATCATTGCCCGCTCCTTCATTCAGAAGCGTACCTGTTTCCCGATCATGGACTTCAAGTGATCCTGCTACCAAGTGTTGAGTGTCATTAAAGCGATCTTGCAGAACTCCCTCTTGAATGTCCTTACCTCTAAAGTTATACTCGATAACCCAGGAGATCGTCCGTGTCTTCTCATCATACTTTTCAACTTCCTTGGTTAATACTTCGGGACGCTGAATCGGCACGGTATCTGACGCGGTAGAAGTTCTACTGCCCGTCAAGTTCGCCGTGTTAGTAAAGCTTGTTTCGTCCCCGTTGCCGACATCCGTCGTATACGTTATCCGGTATGCCGAGTCAATCGGTCCGTCAAAATCAATCCTGAACCCATCCAAGGATTGTGTATCAAGCGTATAGCCTGACGTAACTAGATCCCCAGGCTGAGTACTGCCGTCTACGTTAACATTCAGCTTATGAACCATGATCGAAGAAGCATCCAATGTAAGACCTGTAGGCGTCTCGTCCGTTATTGCAGCCTGATCCATGCGTTCCAGCAGTGTGTTCACATCAAGCACCCAGTCGATCTGCTTATCTCCTACATTTGTGCCTCTCTTATCAAGCAGCGAGCCTCCATCCGGCTTGAAGTGAACAATGGCTACCTGTTGTCCTCCCCGGATCGGGAACGGTATTGCCACCTCAGTGCTTCCCGTTATCGTGGTCTTGCTAAAGTTGGTGTGGAAAATGATCGTTCCGCCAACATCGGAGTACCCGCTTACATCCTCATCAAAAGTAACAACTACCTGGCCGTCCTTGGAGGCTGTAAACTTACCGATCTCAAGACCTTCTACTTCCAGAATTCCATTGACGCTGTTATACAGCTCAAACGCCTCTGGAATTTTGAACTCAAACGTACTTCCCTCTACGTAATCATGGCCATTTTCCAGTTCCCATTCATATTCCAGGGTCACTGGTGCTCCCATCACTATGCGATCGGCATCGGATTTATACACAGCGTCAATGACGCCTCCTGCCGCATCCTTAAGATGTACCCTGGTCAGAATGCTCTTGCTGTTGGTGCTTGCTCCCTGATTATCCGCACTTACCGGTGCCAGGCCAGCACCAATGAGGCTGTGAAGTAGAAGCATAACCGTAACAAACATAACTAATGCTTTTTTTCCCATACTTAACCTGTCTCCTATTTAGAACTTGTCTTCATTGCAAAGGATATACGTAAACATCCTCCCTTCGTCGTTTCTATAGCGGCATGCCCATCCTACAAAAACCGACTAGACAAATTCTCAACAAATAGAGGCAAAATATAAAAAACGCTTACTATTGAGCCAGTTTTAACAAAATAACATCATTCTCCTGCAGTTCTTCTTCATTTAAAGTGTAGAAGGAATAGAATTTCTTTCGTTTGACGGCTGCTACAAGCCATGTAAAGAAATCCTGGATCATATCGTCCACCCACTGACCGTCTTTTCTATATAGCATCCGAGGGTATACGATATGCTGCTTAATCGCTCCTTCCCAGCTAAATAAAAATGTATTCTCTTTGCCATGATGCAGCAATTGAAATTTAAAATTATCCTCGAGCAAATAGTTTTCATCGTTGCAGAAAAACAAAGGCCCCTTAGGTGTAGCTACGATTCCAAGCAATTGTCCTTCATGATTGATGTAATAACCTCTCCTAAACTCAGCTTGTTTCTCTCTAATAATTTCGACTTCTTTCATAGCAAGGAGATCCAAGCCTTTGCAAACAAAGGTAGAGCGATGTCTAAAGTTACGGATTAATGTCATAGTGCAGCTTTTCCTCCATATTCTTTTTAACTATGTCAAAGATTCTTATATTCATCATAATTAAATGCCCTATACAATTTCTAAACAAGGTGATAAAGCCTATTTTTCCGAGAAAAAAAGCCGCCTTTTCGGCGACTTCATCAAAATTACAGCTGAACCGTATTCATTTTCCATTGATTAAACCATTCGTTAATATACGAGCTTGGCGCTTCATTCAACTCCTGCTGAAAAATCTCTGCCAGCATTTCGTAGTGACGCTGTACCAAGTGATAATTGCCCAAGAAATCATGGATTTTCATAAGAGCTAAATGAGCTTCTTCTTCCAGTGAATGCTGCTTGCAAATCGCCATGTAATTATTTATGGCCTGATCGTATAGTTTCTCGTTCTCGTACCATTTAGCCAAAGCAAATGAGGCTTGCAGCCAAAGCTCCTTTAGTCGTTGGCGCTCACTCTCCGCCCACCAATAATCGCATTCTTGCAAATAGTGCCCTGTATATAGTCTTAACACTTCCGAGCATGGATCAACAAGCTCTGAAGTCAGAGGTAGCATCGTTTCCAGCCTGGATTCCCATTCCTCCGCGTCCAGAATAACTTTTTGAATTTTTAATATATAACCTTCGGTCGCATTGGCTATTTGAAACCGATCACCAAACGGCTCCAATGTTTTGCGGATATGATAAACTGCGGTGTAAAGCTGGGAATACACTTTATCCATCTCATATTCAGGCCAAAGTAAATCGATCAGAGCAGACTTTCGCACCAGCTGCCCGCGATGCTGGAGTAAATACAAGAATAATTCTTGAGCCTTAGTAGTTCTCCACTGCATAATAGTAAACTGCCCGGGAGAAGTTTCAATCGTGACCTGCTTCAGGACATTCATACGGATATGATCATCCTTCGGAGCCGGTTCATGCTCGGAAACAGCTCCCATCCGCGCATGAATGCGCTCAATCGTAATAAGTAGTCGTTCAGCAATGATCGGTTTGACGATATAGTCCAATGCGTTCAGCTCAAAGGCCTTGACCGCATGCTCATTGTAGGCAGTAACAAATACGATATGGATGTCCGGCTTCTTCTCCAATATTTGCTCAGCCAGCTCGATACCGTTAATCTCCGGCAGGCTGATATCGAGAAATATAACATCAACGTCCTGCTGCAATATTTCTTCTCTACCTATTAGAGGGTTGGTGTATTTGCCTAGCAATTCAATATGGGCTAGCTTCATCAACTGCCGTTCTAAATAATCCAGGGCTAGCCTCTCATCATCTACCAAGATTACCTTCATCATAGTTTACTCCTTCAACATCATGCTAAGGCTTCGATTTTCTTGATAACTTGACTGTAAATGCCGTCCGGTCTTCATCGCTATCCGCAAAAACTTCGCCGTAATGGAGATCTACGATGTGCTTGGCGATAGCTAGGCCGATTCCAGAGCCACCCGTATTCGTAGCCCGCGACTTCTCAACACGATAAAAGCGGTCGAACAAGTGAGGCAAATCCGCTTCCGGAATAGGCTCCCCATAATTTATGACCTCGGTGATCACATGATCTCCTTCCACGCGGCCGCGGATGTCTATATATCTCCCTGCACTGCCGTAACGGATTGCATTGGCAATCAAATTCTCATAAACCCTTCTCAGCTTGTCCCCGTCCGCGATAACAAAGAGCTGCTGCTCCCCGAAGAAGAGGCGGCATTCCATGTTGTTCTCCTGCAGCTGCCAGCCAAAATGCGCTATAATTTGATGAAGCATTTCAACGAGATTGATTCGGCTTTTGTAGAGCTTCATCTCTTTATTTTGCAGCCTCGTGAATTCAAATAGATCCTGAAGCAACTGCTTCAAGCGCAGGGATTCTTCGTATGCCATGCCCACATAATAACGAAGCTCCACCTCATCCTTGTACCGATCCTGCTCAATTAGCCCCAAATATCCGGTAATGGATGTAAGCGGGGTACGCAGATCATGGGAGACATTCGTAATGAGCTCATTCTTCGTCTGCTCCGCTCGTCTCTCTTCTTCGATCGATGTTCTTAAGCGATCCACCATGCGGTTAATATCTGTCGCAAGCTGACCTAATTGCCCTACATTATCTACAGGTATTTTGCGAGTAGAGCCTTCCTCGATGCGGTGCACTTCTTCAATGAGCAGGGTTAAATATTTCTGTTCATGGCGACGAATGCTGCGCCGATAGAAATAGAGCGCGAATAGCAATAGGATAGGAACTCCGGCGATATAATAAGCATCCGGATAACCGATGTTCCGATTCACCCAGGTCAACACATATCCAAGGGTAACCCAAGGAAACAAGGCATAAAAAAGCTTCGCAAGCAGCACCAAAATGAGCAGCGCCGCAATAGACGTAATAACAGTCCATAACAGCCACGTGAGGAATCTAAGGCTAGCTTTCAATTTTGTAGCCAACCCCCCATACGGTGCGAATCAATTTTTCGCCGTCCATCTCTTTCTCAAGTTTATCTCGTAATCGGCTAATATGAACGGTAACCGAATTGTTGCTCTCGAAATACTTGTCCTTCCAAATCAGCTCGAAAATTTCCTCTGACCCGAACACCCGACCGGGATGGCTTGCCAGCAGAAAGAGAATATTGAACTCGATCGGCGTCAGCTTAACAGGGCGTCCGTCTACCGTTGCGGTATGTGTCTCCTTATCGATTTGCAGTGAAGCCAAATTAATAATATGATCCTGCGGGGGCAAGGAGGGCTGCATATTATAGGACGAACGACGCAGCAACGATTTGACGCGCGCAATCAGCTCCAAGGGGTTGAATGGCTTCACCATATAGTCGTCGGCTCCGGTCATCAGCCCTGTTATTTTATCCATATCCCCATCTTTGGCACTAAGCATCAATATCGGCGTAGTACGCGTCTCTCTAATTCTCATGCAGACCGTAATTCCGTCCATACCGGGCATCATAATGTCCAGAATGACCAGATCGATTTGATCCTGCTCCACGATTTCCAGTGCCTGCAGGCCATGATCTGCTTTGAAAACGGTATAACCTTCATTCAGTAAATATATCTCGATTAGCTTCGCGATCTTATCATCGTCGTCTACAATTAAAATTTGTTTGCTCATCCAATAATCCATCCTTTTAGGTGGTTTTTCAAAAATCTAAAGCAGTTCTATCATATCACGGTCTAAACACGTAGTTATGAATAAAAGGTTAATAAAAGAACGGATTAATATATTGGAAAGTTACTTAAGCTACAAATTTTCCACTTCAACACTGATGACATGTTCTATTTTTCGAATAAAATGATATATCTCCGTTGTATACTCACGCTCCGAAGCGGAAATCACCATGTCGATCCGTTGTCGTCCTTCCTCTAAATCTTTAATCTTCAGACGGCGAATGCGATGACGATTCCATTTGGCCTCAGGCCCCTTCTCATCCTTCCTTTCAATAATTCGGATAAGGTCAGTGACATTGCCGCGATCCTCCATCACGATTTTGACGGAAACGTCACGTTGATTCAATTTATATGGCCCAAGCCATTTGATCATATAAGGAACGAAATTGACCGCTAAGATGAGCAGTATCACCGCAAGCGCCGCCTCCAGATAAAAGCCCGCCCCGATGGCAATGCCGATGCCCGAAGCCGCCCAAATCATCGCTGCCGATGTCAGACCGGAAATCCCCTCATTGCTTCTACGCAGAATCACCCCTGCCCCAAGAAAACCAATCCCGCTGACAATTTGCGCAGCTAAACGCATCGGGTCCATATTCGGATGATCCGGACCGGCGAATTTGGCAAATGATTGGATGGATACGATGGTCACCAAACAACTGGCGATGCAGATAACCATACTGGTCTTAATGCCTAGTGGCTTTTGTTTCAATTGACGATCAATGCCAATGAATAAGCCGAACAGCAATGCGATAATCAGCTTTAATATAATTTCCCATTCCAGTAACATTCATGATCTCCTCCTGCATATAGAGAGAGTATAAGTGCTTTTGCTATATTTATGCAACACAATAAGACTACCCAGCAGGTTATTATTAACCCATTCAAGGTAGTCTTATTGTTCACTTATTTATAATAAGAACCCGCGAATTAAATTGTACTGGTTACGGACTCTTTGGCACGGTATTGCTGGGCAGCAAGCACCATATTTCTCAAAGACTGCACCGTCTCTTCAACCCCACGTGTCTTAAGGCCGCAGTCTGGATTAATCCAGAACAGCTCGGGATCCAGCACTTGGAGCGCACGATCGAGCATGGAGGTCATTTCCTCAACCGACGGCACTCGCGGACTGTGGATGTCATATACGCCAAGGCCGATGCCTAAATCATACGTATGCTCTTCAAAGCTGTGAACTAGCTCGCCGTGGCTGCGTGAGGTCTCGATGGAGATGACATCCGCATCCAAAGCCCGAATGGAATCAATAATGTCATGGAACTCGCAGTAGCACATATGAGTGTGAATTTGCGTCGTATCCCGGATCGTCGATGTCGTGACGCGGAACGCTTTGACCGACCAATCCAGGTATTTATTCCAATCCTCACGCTTCAGCGGAAGCCCTTCGCGCAGTGCCGGCTCGTCTACCTGAATCATCTCAATACCTGCCTGCTCTAGTGCTTCAACCTCTTTACGCAGTGCCAGCGCGATTTGATATGCCACCTGCTCCCGCGGCAAATCACTGCGCACGAAGGACCAGTTCAGAATCGTAATTGGGCCCGTCAGCATTCCCTTTACCGGCTTGTCCGTCAAAGACTGCGCATACTCGGTCTCTTTCACCGTCATCGCTTGATCGAAATCAACATCCCCGTAGATGACAGGCGGTTTCACACAGCGCGTACCGTAGGATTGAACCCAGCCGCCTTTAGTAAAGGCGAAGCCCGGCAATTTCTCACCGAAGAATTCTACCATATCGGTTCTTTCAAATTCACCGTGCACCAGCACATCGATGCCGATTTCCTCCTGCAATGAAATCCACTTCTGGATATGTTCCTTAATAAAGGAATCATACTTCTCCTGGCTCCACTCGCCTTTGCGCCATTTCTGGCGGGCTGAACGCACTTCTGCCGTTTGTGGGAAACTGCCGATCGTCGTTGTCGGAAGGAAAGGCAGATGCCATTTCTCCTTCTGCTTCTTACGGCGAATCGCGAACTCGCTATTTCTAGTCACAGGTTCCGTGGAAATTTTCTGAACCGCAGCCGATACGCTTGCCCGGTTCCGTGCCGGATCTTTAGCCAGATTCTCCAGAGCGATGCGATTATTTTCAAATGCGGACTTAACACTTTCGATGCCTTGAATAGCTGCTCTGCTTAACGCGACGATCTCGTCCAGTTTCTCCTCTGCAAAGGACAAAGCCTCACGAAGCGCTGGCTCTAAAGCCTGCTCCTGCTTGGCAGATACAGGGACATGCAGTAAGCTGCAGGACGGCTGAACGATAACGTCCGCATCTGGGACTAAGGATATAATCTCTTGCAGCAGTTCAGCCTGCCGATACAGATCAGTTCTCCATATATTGCGGCCATCAACGACCCCGGCTCCTAGACTCTTGCCTTGTGGGAACCCGAATTTGCGAAGAGAGGCAAGGTTGGCCTCTCCGCCATGAATGAAATCCAAGCCAATGCCTGCCACAGGCAATGAAACGACATCCTCGTAACGATCAACCGCTTCAAAATACGTTTGCAAAAGAATCGAAATTCCCGGAACATCCCGTTGAATCGTATCATAAATCGCTTTGACTCGCGCGACATCTTCGCTGGTTACTGAAGTCACTAAAGATGGCTCGTCGATTTGAACCCAAGCGACGCCTTCTGCAGTCAGCTCTTTTAAAACTTGTACATATAAAGGCAGAAGCAGGCTTACCCAGTGATCCCATTCCGTAGCTTCATTGAAGCCCTTCGATAATTTAAGGAAAGAATACAATCCAATCAGTACTGGTCTGCCTTCAATGCCCAGCTTTTCCTTTGCCTCTCGGTATGCTGCAAGCGGTCGATTGACCGTGAGCTGCGGCTGTCGTGCGCCAAGCTCAGGAACGATATAATGATAGTTCGTGTTAAACCACTTCGTCATCTCGCTGGCCGTCGCTTCTTTATTTCCCCGAGCGATTGCATAGTATGTTTCCATTGGCACTTCGCCGCCGCTATACGTAAACCGCTCCGGTACTAGACCAAACATAACGGCCATATCCAAGACATGGTCATAATACGTAAAATCTCCTACGGGAATAACCTCAACGCCTTGATCCTGCTGCTGCTGTAAATTATTGAGCCGGATTTGCGCCAGCTGCTCATGCAGTTCTTTCTCTTCTAACTTGCCCGCCCAATAGGCTTCAATCGTTTTCTTCCATTCCCGCTGTCCACCGATTCTCGGATAGCCTAAATTTCCGCTTTTAACAGTATGACTCATTGTTTTTTCCTCCCTAGTGTATGTTTATTCAACAACAAAAAAGTCCCCTATAGCTGGAATGGCTAAAGAGGACCTTCGTCATGACTTGCGATGGCTCGAATCTTTAACACCTCCCTATCTCCCGTAGGTACAGCAGTGCTGGCAGAACAGGCAGGTCTCCTGGCTTCAGAATCACAGCTGGACAGCAGCCTTCCCAATGAATGATCATCAGTGGCACTATCGCTTCCAGCTCCTCTGTTACAGTGGCGGGACCGCGCCGGTATTACACCGGACTTCCCTTTTAAGCTTCAATCGTTTTCGACTAAAGCACCTGTTCCACAATATTCGGTTATGAATATACAATTTATGTTACTTCAAGTCGACAAATAATACAATACAAATCGGATTAGTTGTAGAATAATTATGCAAACAGATGCAAGAATTTTAGTAATTATCGGCTACTGCCTTATTCAGCATTCCGATGCAGCGGTCTAAATCGGCTTTGACTTGCTTTTTATATAATTCGGCCTTCTCATAACCATCATCAGTGAAATAATAAAGGACGATTTCTTGGAAATCAACCGCAGGGTCATTCCCTTTCAATTGCTTCGTCCGGTAAAGCACTCCTTCTTGCACCAGTTCATGAAGCGCCCGATAAATTTCACTCTGCGGAGGAATGTAGCCGAATGGCTTAAACTCCTCTTTCAACTCTTCAAGCATCTGGTAGCCATAGCCTTTGCGCTCTTCTACCATCGTGATTAAATACAGCTTGATATAAGCCCGCTGCGCGATCATAAAAGCCATTCTCTCACCTCCTGCTCTCACTTTACAAGTATAGAGCAGTTATGAATTTTTCACAACAGGGGGTCAATTGCCCTTTGATACGATTTGAATAGCTGCTAAGGACGAGGATAGCAGAAGGAATTGGCGATCGAAGCAAAGGAATTAATTTTGTGCTTTTTATTGTGAATTTTTCATATATTGAAATATTGTAATTAGGGGCTAACGGTCGATCCAGCCTTGCTCCATTGCGTACCTCGTCAACTGTACACGATTTTCCAAATGCAATTTTTGCAAGATATTTTTCAGATGATTTTTCACCGTTTGATCGGAAATTTGTAATTCCTTAGCGATTTCTCGATTGGTCATCCCTTTCGCCACCCAATCCAAAATTTCACGCTCGCGGCTCGTAAGAGGATGATCGTCGTTGTTATTCTTCTTAGATAGCGGGAACTCTTGCAAAATCCGGTAGGCCAACTCGCTGGACAACGGCGCTTCATCGCTGGCAACCGCCCGTAAATATTGAAGCCAGGTGCCCGGCTCCAGATTTTTGAGCAAATAACCCTGCGCCCCTTGCTTCAGCGCTTCAAATAAATGAGCGGCATCATCCGAAACGGTAATAAGCACAATTTTGACGTAGGGATATTTCAGCTTGATTTCTCTCGTTGTCTCCAGACCATCTTTTCCCGGCATATGAATATCCATCAGAATAAGATCAGGCATCCATAATTCCGTTTGTAGCAGGGCTTCTTCCCCATTTTCTGCATAGCCGATGATTTCAAAGCTCTCGTCATCCGATAAAATTTCACCGATAGCCTCACGAGCGTGCGGATGGTCGTCAACGACTAAAACTCTAATCTTCATGGCCCAATCTCCTTTATAATGATGATAAAAGTATAGTTGGCATACTCCACAGAATATACGCCATAGCCAAAAAACTGACAAGTGCATGACACTTCACTTGGATAAATGTCTTCAGGAATCGCAAAGAGCAGAACGAGGTTTATTCGCTCTGCTCTAAAGTCCGAAGATATCGGTGCTTTTGCCTAACTAGTGATCTTCGCTATTATTTTGGACGCACCCTCCGTGTCGCCGTGGCCAGAAGCGGGTCCTCCGGCCAATAATGCTTAGGATAACGGCCCTTCAAATCCTTCTTCACTTCAAAATACGCATTGTGCCAAAAGCTGCGCAAGTCAGCTGTAACCTGCACAGGCCGACCTGCCGGAGAGAGCAGATGCATAATAATCGCAACCGCCCCATAGCCGATGCGCGGGGTATCCAGCATACCGAACACTTCCTGCAAGCGAACCGCTGCATACGGCGCTTCCCCCTGGTCATAGTGAATCAGGATTTTGGAGCCGCTCGGTACAGTCAAATGTGTCGGCGCTTCAGTATTTAATTCTTGGCGAAGCTCCCAGCCCAATTCACTCTCCAAAATCGACAAAAGAGATAGAGCTTGCAAATCCGAGCGTTTGCGAAAATTTGCAATATATGGCGCCAGCCATTCCTCGGCTCGCTCAGCCAGTACAGCATCCGACCAATCCGGCCACCGCTCGCTTTGCTTGCGTAAAAAGCCGACGCGAGCCTGCAGTTGACGAGCCTTATCATTCCAAGGCAGAATCTGAACACCCTGCGAAGATACGGCAGCCAATATGGCCTTTGTGAAATCCTCAGCCGCAGGCTGCACCGGTCGATCTTTGATCACAAGCGCTCCCAGCGTCTCCCGTAGACGAACGCGAACCGTCCCGGCTTCCTCGTCCCATTCCGCCAGTCGCTCTTCCTTCATATACTCGCCATAATGCTCCGCCAAATCCGCTATTTCCAATGGAGCAGCCAGCAAAATACGCCCTTCTGCTCCCTCGTCATCTACCTCGGCAATGGCGAGGTATGGAGCTTCTCCTAGTGGCTGCTTCCTTGCGAACATCGCCCCGCGGCCGCTGCGGAGCAAATATCTGCCATCCGCCCTACGCCCCGCAATGCGATCCGGATAAGCAAAAGATATAAGGATTCCGCAAGCCAGATACCCTTTATTGTCGCCAGAGCCTGCGGGGCTCTCCTGCTCCTTGATTCCCAGCCTCCGCTCATACTGTCCGCTCATAGCGATAATCCGCTGAATGTCTCGTTCCTCGGCCGAATGGACCGGCATGCCACGCTGTTTATGAGTGCCCTCCAAATTCATCAGTAAAGCCAGTCGACTGCGAATATCACAATCTTCTCCGACCGCCGCAGAGCCTCTAAACAAATCCCGTTCTTCCAGCAAAGCAGCCAGCAGGCAAGCCGGTTTGCCAAGACCTAGTTGCGCAGCCTTGAGCAGCATATGCGCCAAGCGGGGATGAAGTCCAAGCTCGGCCATCCTGCGGCCGTGCTCGGTAATTCGCCCATCTCCATCCAGCGCCCCGAGCTGCCCAAGCAGCCGCAGAGCTTGCCGATACGGTCCCGCTGGCGGCGGATCAAGCCAAGCGAGCTCCTCGGGCGAGCTTGCACCCCAGGCCGCGAGCTCCAAGGCCAGCGGCGTTAGATCCGCCTCCAGCATCTCCGGCGCGGTGCGCTCTGGCAGCAGCCGATCCTCCGCTTCGCTCCATAGGCGGTAGCACCCGCCGGGAGCCGTGCGCCCGGCTCGACCCCGCCGCTGATCGGCAGAATCCCGGGCCGCGCGCACAGTTACGAGCCGGCTCATGCCGGTGCGCGGAGAGAACAGCGCCGTGCGCCGCAGACCACTGTCGATCACCACCGTCACGCCTTCAATCGTCAGGCTCGACTCCGCGATCGACGTGGCAAGCACCACCTTGCGCTTGCCCGTCGGCGCTGCCGCTATAGCCCGCTGCTGCTGCTGCGCAGGCAGCGCGCCGTATAGCGGCGTAACGAGCACGCCGCTGGGCACCGTGGGTGCCAGCGCCCGCTCCACCCGGCGAATTTCCTTTGCGCCGGGCAAAAAAACAAGCAAGCTCCCCTCATGGCGCTCAAGCGCGCTGCGTACCGCGCGCGTCACCGTTTGCTCTAAGGGAGCTTGGCTTGCGGGAGCGTCGGCGTACCTGGTCTCCACCGGGTACGCCCGCCCTTGGCTGCGGATCACAGCCGCCCCGCCCAACAGCGTGACCAGCGGCTCCGCATTTAACGTCGCCGACATGACGAGCAGCCGCAAATCATTGCGGAGCAGCTCATGGCTTTGCAGCGCCAACGCCAATCCGATATCGCCATGCAAATTCCGTTCGTGGAACTCGTCAAAAATAATGAGTCCAACCCCCATCAAGGCCGGATCATGCTGGAGCATCCGCGTCAGGATGCCCTCCGTCACAACCGTTATCCTCGTTCGTCCCGATACTTTGCTCTCCGTTCTTATCCGATAGCCCACGGTTTGCCCAACAGGCTCGCCGAGCTGCTGAGCCATATAAATCGCCGCAGAGCGTGCTGCCAGGCGCCGCGGCTCCAGCAAGACGATGGCCTGTCCTTTCAGCCAAGGCTCATGGAGCAGCTCAAGCGGCGTGCGCGTCGTCTTGCCCGCACCCGGTTCCGCAAGCAGAATCGCCATATTAGCCGACTCCAAACAAGCTTTCAGTTCTGGTATAACCTCATCAATTGGAAGCGTAGTCATCCTCTTCTCCTTCAATAGAAAAACGTCTATCGACATTTTAGCACACAGACCTCGTTTGTCCTACAGCAGCACAAAGCCCTGTCCCTTGACGATGCGCCAAGTGGGACAGGGCTTCCTTGGGTTTAACTATAACAGAGATTCCGCTCCATCAATTACGATCCGGGCTCCGGTAATATGCACCGATTCATCGGAAGCGAGAAACGCTACCAAATCGGCCACGTTCTCCGGCTGCCCAGGCCCCTCTGCCAGAGGCTGCGCCCCTTCCGGGTATTCGACAGGAATAATAATCCCCTCCAGCTCCTCGCTTACCTCAGATGTGGAGTCAATGTTCGTCGCGATTGCCCCGGGGCAGATGACATTGACGCGAATTTTAAATTTCGCCAGCTCCAAGGCAAGCATTTTGGCGAAGGCTACCTGTCCCGCCTTAGTCGTGCTGTAAGCCGACATCCCAAATCCGGAAAAACGGTCGTTTCCATTGATCGAGCTCGTAATAATAATACTTCCGCCGCCCTGTTTTTTTAGAAAAGGCACGGCATGCTTAACGGTAAGAAAAGTCCCGTTTAAATTAATGCCTAGCGTGCGCTGCCAATCTTCAAACAACATTTCTTCCACCGGGGCCAGCGTGCCGTTAATTCCTGCATTGGCAAACACGATATCGATCCGGCCAAATTGCTCCGCCACTTCCCCCACCGCTTGCTCCATGCGCACGGGATCAGATACGTCGACGTCAAAGGAGCGTGACACCCCCCGATAAATATGATTGATTTGATGCTCTGTACTGCGCGTACGATCATCTATCAAATCAAACAGAGCTACTTTCGCTCCCTCTCTGGCCAATTTAATGGCAGCTGCCTTTCCGATTCCGGAACCCGCCCCCGTAACAATTGCGGTCTTTCCTTGAAACCGAAGTTGATTACCCTGCTTATCCGTCATGAAGGTCACACTCCTACTGGAATTTTGGGTTGAGTGATAAGATAAGACATGCCAGCTCATTTCTTCCGCTCTGCCGTCTGTTTCAAGATTACCCAAAATAGGGTGTGATTTAATCACCGGACAAGCAAATTAACATTGAAACAACATAAAATTTACCAACCAATAAATTGAATGATGGCTAATAAAACAAGTCCCAGAATCATTAGTCCAGCAATCGTCAGAAAGCCGGCTAAAAACCAACGAACATAGCTGCCGCGCTTAGGCGCTTCATAATACTGGCTAACCTGCTCTTCCAGCCGCGCGACCCGTTCCTTCAACTCCGCAAGCTCGAAATCAAGTCGGCTCAATTTTGATCCTCCCTAAAATGAACTACTGACTGCGTCCCGCATAACCGCAGGGCTCTTGAAACCAGTGCAGCAGCATTTCTTTAAATTGATCCTTCTGCGTGGGGGTAGCGATAAGCCAGTCCTCATCCACCTTCGTGCTGGAGCGGAGCAACCAATTGATCGAATGATTGTTAATAAACTGCGCTTGCTGAGACTCCCACTGATCCCCATTCCAGGCAAAAAAACGAATATCTCCCCTAGCCACTTGAGTCTTCAAGCACTTAGCCAGCGAGATAACACCCTCCTGATCATCCGTGATCTTCAGCAGCTCCACCATGACATCCTCTATATCCAGATAATCCAATTGCCGGACAATTTCCTCAAACTGCCGCCTGGACAGCATGAGTGCAGGCAGCTCGCCAGGGCAATGCGCATTCCACATCATATTCCCCGCCAAGCTTCCGCACACATTGTGCACCTCGCTGATTTCGTCCAACTGGTGCAGCCTCGGATTATCCTTGGATCTTTCCACTTTGACAACGTACTCATCCGCAATATGTAGAAATTGTTCATACATTTCGGTTCCCTTGCGAAATTTTACCCAACAGGCTTTCTCTGCCAAGGAAACGGCTACAAGAGATGACATGACATGCATGGGCATCGTCAGCACATCCTCGCTTCCGCGAGGCGTTAGATAGCCTTTTTTGATCAAGGATTCTCGGACAAGATCCGAGTCCTCATCCGGCTCATTCAATAGAAATCCGCGAAAGGGATCTTCCTTGCCCATCATACGGTTCGCTCCGAGCAGATCGGTTAAATAGATCAATTCTTTGGACTCCAGCGTAACCACTCCACTCGGGGAAGCATCCGCAATTAACATCTGCCCACCTCCTCAACTTATCGGGTATGACTCGTTAATCCTATATTTTCTATCCAACTCGATTGAAATCAGTACTACTAACCTAGGAATGTTTGCAGGGTTAAGCGTAACTTAAATTTCACGCAAATTTCACGCAATACCATTAACCCTTTTTCCAAAATTTGAAACACTCCTTACAGTTTTGTCATAATCTCAACATTATCATACCACTATTTGTATCATATTTGCTCGGAATAATTTGGTAATCTATTACAATATACCCATAAAAATAGGAGTATGATCTTAACTTTTTAGCTGTTTTGAAACTTTTCTGCCCTCTTTTTCGTAAGTAAAATAGAAAAAACCAAGAAAATATTTTTTCTTTTTTGTGAAAATATCATCAAAGATTAATTGAATTATAATGTTTTCTTAATCTATTTTTAAGTTTTCTGCTTTACAATATGTACTATGAAACCACTGTAAGAGGTGATTCGCATGAAAATACTTATTAACTTCCAAGACAATTTGGTACCTGTTTATTTCAATGTCGATAGCAAGCAGCCGATTCAACGGACGCTCAAGCTGCTGACTAACGCACTGGAGAACAAGTTCAATAATGGTAAACAAGCTTTGAAGAAATGCCTGAACTCGCTAATCAGTATTGAAATCGAAGGCTCAGAAGCTATATTGCACAGCAAAAGTGAATATGACTCCTTGGCGCTTTCTCTCTATTAATATTCTCTCTATAAACTTCTAATGCTTGCTTACTTCATTTTGTTTATGCTCTCCTATTTTTCAATGGAATGGAAGAATAGAGGCCCGAAGCAACGGCTACTCAACTGCCGACTTCAGGGCCTCTTCTTCGTGCCAAGCTTTCTCAACTCGAATCATAAACAAGCGGAGCAGATTTTTCTTCATTGGCTGGTAGGTACAGGTTTGCAGTTTTTTTAATATAAACCGGTCGATCGCCATATCCTCCTCCCCTTCACGCGCTACTCACAGCGGAACCAGGAATAAATTCCCTGACCCTTAATGGTTATTTAACCCAAATGGAACAGATTAAACTCAAACTGCCGAGGAGCTTTTGCCTGAAGGACTGCTGATCCTTGACCTTGGCTTAAATTTTAGCATGACCGCCGTTGGTAAGAAGCAAGCCGTTTACCCTACCAATGGGCCGATAATGCCGCCTGCCGCCCCTGCGGTAGACATGATGCCGAGCGAGAACCCGACTTTTTTCTATGGAGTATTTGTCGCAATCATGCAATGGCTGAAGGAACATAACCGGATAATAATCCGGTAAGAATACGAACAAGAACTAACTCCTATGGATTTCTGACAAAGGCGTTCAACACGTACACCAAACAAAGAGCAAAGCCCGAGCGAAGCAGCATCGGCTTCCTGCCGTATTTGTCCGAGAGCGATCAAAAGGGAGCGATTAGCTCACTCGCCAAAAAGTATACCGTAGGTAAAGCCTGACCATATCGTCAAATGATCGGAATGTACCACTTTACCCATATTTCGATGATCTGTAATCTAGAGGATAATGTTATAATTTTTTTAAGATTATTTCTAAAAAGGAGCTAATACGATGGCTTTAATTCAATGCCGATTTTTCTCTGAGGTACTAGGTCTTTCCACTTCCATGACAGTCATATTGCCACAGCGGGCCAAATCGCAAATCGGGATGGGCAGCAGCGAGATATCCGGCCCATTTCCCACCTTATATTTGCTGCACGGCTTGTCTGATGATGATTCAATATGGCTCCGCCGCACATCGATAGAGCGATACGTATCCGAGCTTGGGCTCGCCGTCATTATGCCGCAGGTCGATGTTAGCTTTTATACGGACATGAATGCGGGTAAACGCTACTGGACGTTTATCAGCGAGGAGCTTCCTTACATATGCCGTTCGTTCTTTCCCTTATCCGAGCGCCGCGAGGATACTTTTGTAGCTGGCCTATCGATGGGCGGGTACGGCGCCTTCAAGCTCGCCCTGAGAAAACCTGACGTGTTTAGCGCAGCTGCTAGCCTGTCCGGCGCCTTGGACGTATCCGTCAACCGAATTGACGAAGTAAGGCGTTCGATCGACGATCAGTCTTTGTATCGGCATATCTTCGGGCCTCAAGGCCCCCAAGGTACGGAGGATGACCTATTTAAACTGCTAGAAACAGCCGATCCCGAAACTGCGCCGCGTTTATTCCAATGCTGCGGCACCGAGGACTTTCTTTACGATGATAATATTCGATTCCGAGATGCCTGCATAGAGGCCGGGTTTGAGCTCACTTATGAGGAAGGGCCAGGAGCCCATGACTGGGCGTATTGGGATGCGCGTATTCAAGACGTTCTCGCCTGGCTGCCGCTCAGAGACAATTGATCATTTCTCCATCGACTAGTTCTCGCCTTTTGGTTCTGAACATATGGATATTACTTTTTATTTGCTGTAGGATGGTATTGTTTCGACTTACGTCATTTGAACTACATGAACTAGGAGGACTACCATGCAAGACGTCATAATTATCGGTGCTGGTCCTTGCGGACTCTCCGCGGCGATTGAATGCCAAAAAAGAGGATTACATGTCCTTGTGCTGGAGAAGCACTGTCTCGTACACTCCATTTATTCTTACCCAACGCATATGCAATTCTTCAGTACCCCAGAGTTGCTGGAAATCGGCGATATCCCCTTCACGACCCCGAATGAGAAGCCATTCCGCCATGAGGCCTTGGCCTATTATCGTGGAGTTAGCCGACGTTATAATTTACACATTGCTTCCTATGAGGAAGCAACGGAAATCCATCGCCAGCAGGATGGCAGCTTCATCGTGCATTCGGTTACCCGAAGCGGCGAGAATTGGGAGTATCAAGCGCGTAATGTCATCATCTCCACAGGTTATTTCGATCATCCGAACATGCTTGGCATACCTGGGGAAGAGATGGATAAGGTATCCCATTATTTCCAAGAAGCCCACCCGTATGCAGGTACGAAGGTGACGATCATCGGAGGAAGCAATTCCGCGGTCGATGCCGCCCTGGAGTTGATTCGTGTAGATGCCGAGGTTACCATCGTATATCGACGGGACAGTATTTCGGAACAGATCAAGCCATGGGTCAGACCTATCTTTGAAAGCATGGTCAATCGGGGGAAAATCGATCTGCGCTTATCCTCCCGCGTCATTGACATCGGTCAGGATCACGTTATTGTCGAATCGGAACTGGGTCGTGAAAAATTACTGAATGATTTCGTGCTTGCCCTGACTGGTTTTCATCCCGATCGGAAGCTGCTGTTCCAAGCAGGCGTCAAAATGTCTGGAGAAGCGGAGAAGCCGATCTTCAATCCGGAAACGATGGAGAGCAATGTTCCCGGTCTGTATGTTGCTGGCGTTATTGCTTCCGGAAGCAATGCGAATGAAGTTTTCATAGAGACTGGCCGCAAGCATGGCGTGCTGATAGCGGAGCATATTACAGCCTCCAGATCGGATGAGACATAGGATGAGCCAAGTCGATATCACCTCGCTCCTATTGCTCTTCCTCGCGGCGCTGGGTATCTTCAGCAGCAATTTACCGATAACGATAGCGATGATCTTCCTACTGCTAATTCGGGTGCTGCAGCTGCATACGGCGTTTCCATGGCTGGAAAAGTACGGTTTAACTGTGGGGATCATTATTTTGACCATTGGTGTTATGACTCCGGTTGCCAGTGGCAAAATTCCTCTTTCCGTGCTCTGGTCTTCCTTTTTCCATTGGAAATCCCTGCTCGCTATTGCTGTCGGCATGCTCGTTGCCTGGCTTGGCGGACGAGGAGCCCTGCTGATGGGCAACCAGCCGACGATCGTCGCAGGCTTGCTGATCGGTACAGTGCTTGGCGTGGCTTTCTTCAGAGGGGTCCCGGTCGGGCCGCTGATCGCTGCTGGGATATTGTCGCTCTTTATCGGCAAGCTTTAGAAGCCTCGCCCATTTCAATGAAATAGAATCGCCCATGAAGCTAGTACCTAAGCTTCATGGGCGATTTTCACATTTATGGATTCAAATTTTGAATATTGTACAGCTGTGCGTAAACTCCGGCCTTGTCCATCAGTTGATCATGCGTTCCCCGTTCAGCGATGCTGCCGTTCTTCATCACGATAATTTGATCGGCATGGGTGATTGTGGACAGCCGATGAGCGACGATTAAGGTCGTTCGGCTCCTTGAAAGCTGTTGAAGCGACTGCTGTATGAGATGCTCGGATTCCAAATCAAGCGCAGAGGTAGCTTCATCGAGGATCAATATCGGCGGATCTTTCAGAAACACCCGGGCAATGGCAATTCGCTGCTTTTGTCCGCCGGACAGCTTGACTCCTCGTTCCCCTACTTCCGTATCATAGCCATTCGGGAGTTCCATAATGAATTCATGCGCATTCGCCGCCCTGGCTGCTTCGTACACAGCCTCCTCGCTGCTGTCGGGATTGCCGAGCAGGATATTGTCACGAACACTGCCGCTGAACAGAAAATTATCCTGCAGAACCATGCCGATCGAGCCGCGCAAGCTCTCCATCGTCCAATCTTTCACATCCCGTCCGCTCACCGTCAGGCTTCCCTTCTGAATATCATAAAACCGAGGAATCAAGCCAACGAGAGAGGACTTTCCGCCGCCGCTCATCCCGACGAAGGCCACCGTCTGGCCGGGATTGATCTGGATCGTAATATTCTTCAGCACCCATGGATCTTCGATGTGATACTTAAACCATACATTGCGCAGCGCAATGCCGTGGCTTCCCCCCGCTAAAGCTAGAGCGGCTGGCTTATCGACCATATCATAAGGCTCTTCCAGCAATTCAAGCACCCGTTCCCAGGACGCGGAAGCCTGGGTCAGTACGGTGGAGGAGTTGATCAAACGCTTCAGGGGAGAATACAAACGATCTAAATATCCGAAAAAAGCGATGAACGTTCCTAATGTCAAGTTCCCTTGAATCACCTGATAGCCCCCGTAACCGATCACAAGCAGCGGAGCGATGTCTGTCAACGTATTTATGATTGCAAAAGTCCAGGCATTCCAGCGGCTATGGGCTAACGCTTTGTTTAGATAATTTCCGTTAATGCCTTCAAGCTTAGCCTGGTCATGTCTTTCCAAGGCAAAGCTGCGAATGACAGAGATGCCTTGAATTCGCTCGTGAAGATACGCCTGAATCCCTGCAAGGGCTGCGGAGCGATCTTTTGTCAGAATCTTAAGACGTTTGTACAGCACTTTGACCGCAATCGCATAAAGCGGAAATATCGCAATCGCAACAAGAGTGAGCACCGGATCTAAATAGAACATGAACCCCAGCACGAACACAAGCGTAAATGCATCAAGCCACACATTCATCATGCCGACTTCTACGATATTTTTTGTTTGCTCCGCATCATTAATGAAACGGGAGATGATCTCCCCTACTTTAGTATTCTGATAATAGCGAAGCGAAAGCCGCTGCAGGTGGCTGTACAGCTTGTTCCGCAAATCAAATAGTATTTTTGCCGTAATCAGTTGCGCGAAATACTGGCGGGCATATTCCACCGGTCCTCGGACGATTACAAAAAGAAAAAGGGTTACCCCGAGCACGATCATCAGCTGGGATACCTGCTCCTGCAGCCCAATCGTCTTATTTAGCAAAATATCGTCAATGACATATTTCTGCACTAACGGAAGCAATGACGGAATCCCGAATTTTAATACGCCAATAAATAAGGTTAGGATAATCCATTTTGTATATGGTTTAACGAAAACAAAATAAGCTTTCCAATGTTTCAATGATGCGCACATCCCTCTATGTTTGTTCTACCGCCGCTCCCCGCTATTCACGTTGTTCTAACATCTTCGCAGCAGACTTTCGGCATATTCGTCCAGACGTGCAGCTAACAGATCCTTGTGTAAATGGGTTACTCCAAGATCCAGCCACCCCTGATATACTATAAGTTCCTCATCTACGTAACCCGCAAGAGTCAACATATCCCAGTAAGGAGCATACTCGATCCCTCGTTCGCCCTGCATATGATCGTAATAAAGATCAAGAAAATGGTCGGCTGCCTCCTGCCCGTGAAGCTGAACCACGTTGACCCTGCAATGTCCGACATCAATTCCTGGCGGACCTAGACAGGCGTTGACCCAATCGACGACTCCGGAAACCTGTCCACGCTCCCACAGCACATTCGCGGGGTGGTAATCGCGATGAATGAACCGTGGCGTACTGACCGGCGGGGGCTCCTTGATCATCCGGGCTATTTCCCTCCAAGCCTCCGGTCTGGTCGTCCAATCCGGAAGGCGAAATTGAAATGGATCGATGTATGAGTAATAAGACCATGGAAAGGGTTCCACATTTTTCCGGTGCAAATCGGTTAGTGTTTGAGCTATTCCTGCAAGCCAGCTAGTAAGATCGTCCGGCATAAGAACGACTTCCCCCGGCAAGCGCGTCATAAGAACAGACGGTTCTCCGCAATGCCTCCCGTCTGGATCGGACGCGATCCAGTTCGGTGATTTAATCCCATGCCGATGTACGATGTTAAGTGCGGATGTCTCATGAGTCACCACATCAGGCTCTTCCTCAAGCCAGTCCCGGTCTATATACTGACGGAGCACCCAAAGTGCACGCTGTTCATTTCTTTGCAACTGTATCTCATATACGGCAGACGAAATCCCCCCCTTCAAGGGACGAATATGACGTATATGCCAACCTCCGCCGCATTGATCTTGAATCCAATTCTGAACGTTGGCCGATAAAGCCTCGTCTCGCTGCAATCCCCCAGATTCAGGCATAACCTTCCTCCAATCGTCATTCATTTTTTGCCGATCAAGCTGTAATTGTATTCATGTTATGATATACTCCCTATAATATGTCCCTGCTGCAAGCAAGAGCTTTCCCGCAGCGACAAGTGCAGTAACCGTTTGTAGGAGGATAACCATGTCACGTCGATTTGTCATTGAAGCCGTGATGGTGGCCATTTATGGTGAGTTACTTGCGCCTGGTGCGCCTGTAGAATATATTGTACCTTACACCACCGTCATGGAGCTGTACGAATTCAAGAATAGCCCCGAACCTCTCATGCATGATCCAGCCGATGATTTGCATGTTAAGAATAAAATTAACGAATTGATAGACTACTTGGAGGAACCGTTAAATCGCAAGAAGCTAGAACGCGCACTGAATGTCCCCTGGTCCAAAAGTCCATCCATCCTATTCGGCTCGAACGTTTCATGGACTGTTGTCAACGCGCTCGACAACGAGCAGTACGGGGAGTTCCTTGATCCGATTGAGACGGAGATCGTTCTGACCGCACAGCGTGAAAGCGCGCCTGTCCTGACGGATCAGCTGGAGCTCATTCGCCGCATTATCGAAGCTGAGGTTCCTGTCCAGGTATTCGATATTCAAGACTTTGAATTTGCGATGGAAGACAGCATTTTCTTAAATAACAATCCCTAACACAAAGTGAAGGCCCGTTCAAACGGGCCTTTTCTTCTGGTTGAGCATCCGCTCGGATGATGTCGCTGCTTGCCGCCTAGGCCTGTCCTTCGGCCAATTCGTACTGGTATTCGATATCATGATGCTCCTGATTGTACTCGACGTTTAAGTGATAACCCTCCAAATACCATAGATCCTTGTCTTCCATGAAAAATTTAATGCCTTCGACCTCGGACACGGTTCCTGGTGATATAGGGTTTTCAATTTCAATCCCCAGCGAGAATCCAGGATGAATCGTCCCTCCGGCACTATATCGTGCAAAAAAACGGATCGCCTGACCCGCTTGTACACCAAGTTCATTTTTGAACCAGCCAGCAGCTTCTTTCGTTACGTTGATCATATCGATCCCCCCTATCTTCTCCCTATTTTAGACCAATCCTGAATGAAATGCCAAAATAAAAATTGACATCCGCTGGAAAGCGGTGTTAAACTCAACAACATACGAGATCTCATTTGTATTAATTACCAAATAATGAAAGGGTGAGCACGGTGTTGATTGTTAATCATTTTCCTAAAACTGACATGGGACACATCTTACAACTGAATACCGGAGCAACCCCTGCAGGCTTGAATGGAATATATTCGCAAACTATCCCCGTTGTCTTCTAACGGGTAACGGCAATATCACCAGGCTGCAGTTGCTTCACTTTGTGATAGCAGCGTAGCGTTATATGTTATTAGTTTTTAAGGCATATCGTTTACGGACGATATGCCTTTTTTGCGGTTCCGAATGAAACTGAGATTGCCTGTAAGTGATTGCTTCAGAAAATATGTTCAAACAATTACGTCGTTACAACGAATAGGAGGAAAATTTTTATGTTTTCCGTTCTTCAAAAACTAGGCTGGTTCTTCCGCCGAGAAAAAAAACGATATACGATCGGTTTGATCCTGCTCATCATCGTTGGCATCCTTGAGCTCATTCCGCCAAGGCTGCTGGGCGCAGCGATTGACGACATCACAAGCGGGTCCATTAGCTGGAAGTCGCTGACTCAATATATTTTGATGATTATCGGAGTACTCATTGTAATTTACTATATGACCTACATATGGATGCATAAATTATTCGGCGGCTCTAATTTGATTGAAAGACTACTGCGAACGCGATTCATGAATCATTTACTGATTATGAAGCCGCCGTTCTTTGAACGGAGTCGCACGGGAGATTTGATGGCTCGAGCGACAAACGATCTAAGATCCGTAGCCCAAACTGCCGGCTTCGGCATGCTGACCTTAACGGATTCGACGGCTTACTTGACGGTCATCTTTGTAGCCATGGGTACGCTGATCAGTTGGAAGCTGACGCTTGCCGCGATTATTCCGCTGCCCTTCATCGCCCTCGCCATGATGATTTACGGCCGGGTCATCCATCAGCGCTACACTTTGGCTCAGGATGCATTTGGCGATATGAATGACCAAGTGCTGGAATCAGTCGCTGGTGTACGCGTCATTCGCGCTTATGTTCAGGAGCGCCAGGACGAGAAGCGGTTCCAAGAAGTTACCGATGATGTTTATCGCAAAAATCTGGCCGTCGCTCGGGTCGATGCCTACTTCGAGCCCACGATTCGGCTTTTTGTGGGCCTCAGCTATGCTATCGGGTTAACGTACGGCATTTATCTCGTGTTTCATAACGAGTTGACCTTAGGGGATCTCGTCTCCTTCAATATGTATCTGGGTATGATGATTTGGCCTATGTTCGCCATCGGAGAGTTAATCAATATTATGCAGCGCGGCGGCGCTTCACTCGACCGGGTCAATGAAACGCTCAGCGTTAAGCCGGACGTCGAGGATATTGCCGAGCCTGTCCATGTCGATGCTCCCGATGCCATTCAGTTCAGCCATGTCACCTTTCAATATCCGGCTTCTACGATGATCAATCTGGACAACATTCATTTACTGATTCGTCGCGGCGAAACGCTTGGCGTCGTCGGCCGTACCGGGAGCGGGAAAACCACGCTTCTGAAGCAGCTGCTGCATGAGTATCCATTGGGATCAGGCGAATTGACAATATCCGGCGTGCCTATTCAGCATATCTCGCTTAGGCAGCTCCACAGCTGGATCGGATATGTGCCGCAGGAGCAAATTCTTTTCTCCCGAAGCGTAAGACAGAACATCCAGTTTGGGCTTAAGGACGCTTCCGACGAAGTCATTATGGAAGCGATTAGAACAGCTGCCTTCGATAAGGATCTGGAGACCTTGTCTGACGGACTGGATACGTTGGTCGGCGAGAAGGGCGTCGCCCTTTCCGGCGGCCAAAAACAGCGGGTTTCCTTAGCGAGAGCCTTTATCGCCAATCCGGACATTCTGATTCTGGATGATGCCCTTTCTGCAGTGGATGCCCGCACTGAGGCGCGAATCGTTGACAACATACGGAGCAAGCGCTCTGGAAAAACCACGCTTATCTCCACCCACCGGCTATCTGCCGTGGAGCATGCCGATCAAATCGTCGTGCTGGAGAAAGGGCGAATTATCGAGCAAGGCACCCATCAAGAGCTGCTGCAAGCAAATGGATGGTATCGCGAACAATACGAGCGACAGCAGGTAGAATCCAGCCTCGCTGACGGGGAGGAGTCCTAATTGCATACGCATACAGGAAAAGCACTTTTTAAATATGCCATGACGGCAAAAAATACATTTATACTTGCCTTGATCATGCTGGCCATCGGCGTAGCTGCCGATTTGGCCGGGCCATTTCTCGCCCGTTCTATGATCGATGATCATATGCTGGCGATCGAACGGCCTTTCTATGAAACGACCGTTCCGAGCGAGTTGACGGTATCCTATGACGGACGATACTTCAAAAGAGCTGACCGGTTTGCTGAAGATGAAGCTAGGGGGCAAGAGGTTCGCATTCTTCAATCCGGTATTTCCTTCGTATTCGTGGATGAGCCCGTAGCCCGAACAAGTGGCGAACGGAGCTATAACAGCGGAGTTCTCTCGATTGAATACAATGGGAGCAAGACCCAATATCCGGCCGTCAAGCTCACACCGCAGGAATTATTCGCTTTTTACAAGCCGGAAATTCCCGGAATTCTAACCTTGGTCAGCTGGTACTTCGCCTTTTTGGCTATTGCAATCGTTATGGAATTCGGAAAGACCTATTGGCTTCAATCCTCAGCCAATAAAGTGATTCAGAAACTTCGGGTGGACGTTTACAGCCATATTCAGCGCCTGCCGGTCAACTTCTTCGACAATCTGCCGGCAGGCAAGGTGGTTTCCCGTGTCACGAATGATACTGAAGCCGTAAAAGATCTGTTTATCGCCGTACTTTCCAACTTCTTCTCGGGCGTCATTAATATGGTTGGCGTGTACGTAGCCCTGTTCCTGCTCGATGTGCGGCTTGGACTTATCTGTCTTTTCATTGTGCCGATCATTTGGCTCTGGGTCGTGCTTTACCGCAAATTTGCCACGAAATACAATACGATTATTCGCTCTCGGCTAAGTGAAATTAATGCCATAATCAATGAGTCGATTCAAGGCATGTCGATCATTCGCATATTTCGCCGCGAGGAACAGACCAAGGAAGAATTCGAAAATCTGAACAATGATTACATGAAACATCAAAACAAAATGCTGAATTTGAATGCCCTGACCTCTCACAATCTGGTCAACGTCATTCGCAGCTTGTCCTTCGCGATCGTCCTTTGGTATTTCGGCTCGGCGCAGCTGACGGGAGCCGGCGTCATTTCTCTCGGCGTACTCTATGCCTTCGTCGACGTACTCGGCCGCTTATTCCAGCCGATCACCGGAATGGTGAACCAATTGGCTGCACTGGATTCCTCAATGGTATCCGCTGGTCGCGTGTTCAAGCTGATGGATGAGCCAGGGGAGGATGTTACGGACGGCGGCATGCCGAGGTACAAAGGGAATGTCGAATTCAAGAATGTGTCCTTCGCGTACAAAAGGGATTACGTGCTGAAGAACATTTCTTTCGAAGCGAAGCAAGGGCAGACCATTGCTCTGGTCGGTCATACCGGATCAGGCAAAAGCTCGATCATCAACCTGCTATTTCGCTTCTATGATCCGCAGAAGGGCATGATTACGATTGATGGTCGGGATGTGACCGAGCTGCCGAAGCAATGGATTCGCCAGCATATGGGCATCGTTCTGCAGGATCCCTACTTGTTCACGGGCACAATCGCTTCGAATGTAAGCCTTGGAGACGAACGAATCAGCCGCGCTAGCGTAGAAAAGGCTTTAGCGGACGTCGGGGCGACACGCATTTTGCAGCATCTGCCAAAAGGACTGGATGAACCCGTCGTCGAAAAGGGAAGCACGCTGTCTGCCGGCGAGCGGCAGCTTATCTCCTTCGCTAGGGCGCTGGCGTTCGATCCAGCCATTCTGATTCTGGATGAGGCGACAGCTAACATCGATACCGAGACAGAGGCGTTGATCCAATCTGCGCTTGAAGTGCTTAAGCGGGGCCGTACGACCTTCATTATCGCCCACCGTCTTTCTACGATCCGCAGCGCCGATCAAATCCTCGTCCTGCACCGAGGCGAAATCGTCGAACGTGGATCGCACGAGGAACTGCTTGCCCGGGGCGGTAGATATTATCAAATGTATCGCTTGCAGCTTGGCGCAGCAGAAACAGATTCGCAAGCTCAGCCGCAACCTGCAGGCACATTGACGGCAGCGAATCCAGGCTAAGCCATGTTATCCGTGGAGTCGTCATAACGAGGAGACGCCTTTCCTCTGACGCCGAACACCGCGCGAGAACTTTTATATCCCATAACCAAACGCCACTCACAAAGGTAGTGAGTGGCGTTATTTTTCAATCTGCCTATTTTTTAAGCGGCTTGATTTTCACTTCATATTTGCTGGATACATACGTTTCCGTTTTAGAGTCCGTAATGACCTGTGGATAAAATTTGCCCGGGTCTGGAGAAAGCAGTTCGTAGTATACAACTGCTGTATTATCCTGGAACTCTACTTTAGCTACAGAAATACCATAACCAGGATGCGGCTGGTTCGCGCGCGTCAAAATAACCTTGTTAACCTGGTCATTCACTTTTTCGATTTGGTGGGATACCTGGTTCAACTTATTGCCATCCTCTATATCCGGGATTACGTTATCTTTCTGTTTTTGCACATATTCAGCCGCATTGTAGACAAGACGAGCGGCTTCGATCCGGGTTATCGGTAATTTAGGATTAAATTTTCCGTCTTCATCCAGGGAAGCCAGCTTAGTAAGAAGCAGCGCTTGTATGCTGGTCATGTAATCTGGATTGATCTCATCGGAATCAGCGATGTGCAGATACATCATAATCATCGGATAGTCGCCGGTAGCAGCGACACCTTGCATTAGTATGCTGGCAAATTGCTCTCGGGTGAGCTTCTCGTTCGGCTTGAAATCTGCCGGCAATTGGATGCCGTTGTCCTTGGCGATTTGCAGCGACTCAGAGTACCAGAACGCCTTCCCGCCTTTTATGCCAAAATTTTTGCTGTTTCCTTTCAAGTCCAGGGCCTGAACGACCATTCGCACACCTTGCGCTCCTGTAAGCTGGCTCTTCGGCGCAAATTTGTCTTTGGATATCCCATGGATAATCCCCTTCTCATGTAGAGACTTCGTAATTACAGCGTCCTTCCCCTCCACGTCATGGAATGCAGCAGCCGAAGAAGCTAGCAGCAACGAGCTGGACAGCAGGAGAACAGCTGCCATATTTAATTTTTTATTCATCCTTATCACCTCTGCCCTCTTTGACGCAGTGAATGCCCGGAAGGTTTCAGTTTTATGGACTTTTGTCATTTATGCAAATATGGGGTTTAAGCAACCGCAATCATTTTACGGCATAATTCGGCGCATCTGCGGCATGCCTGCTCGCATTGCTTGCAATGATGATGCTCATGCTTTCCGCATTCTTCCGCACAAGCATCGCAGGCTTTGGCGCACAACTCGCAAATCTCGCGTGCGAAGGGAGTATTACGAGATAACGATTCTGCGGCAAAAGAACAGATTTCTGCGCATTCCCGTGTAAGCCTTATACATTCCCTTAACATCGCCAAATCGTATTCCTTCAAACTGGAGACATAGCAGTAATTGCATGCATTCATACACTCGAGGCAAGCTTCGATGCACTCCCTGTATTTTTCCTGAATCATTGTTCTATCCCTCCTGAAAATGTAGTTTCCGTCGACAAGCTCTTTATTAAACTAACCAGGAAGACGGTGATATGAAACGATGAAGGACGATATATTAAAAATTGAACCCCGATTAATGAGGAACTGCTTCAAGCTGGCGAAGCCGTTCGGCCAGTTTATTCTTGTCAAAATGCTCGCCTATAAATACCACGACATCAGGAACATCGCCTTGGGGCGTAATCTTTAAATAATCAGCCTCTCGATAGGCATATTGGAACAAAAATCGACTTGACGTATCCGAAAAGGTAAGTACCCCTTTTCCCCGATATACGTCGCGCGGAAGCTCGGCAATGAAATTCTCGAACAGCTCACTGTTAACAGGCCCATGGAAGTAGTGACTATACACGGTGACATGATTATGCGACTCATGCATGTGAACATGTTGGTCTCCTTCCTCTTCATTCTTGGCCGTTTCATGTTCATGGCTGCAGCCGCAATGTCCATGTTCCTCAAGCTGATCATCATGATTCCGGTGCGGAGAATCATACATTGTAGTAAGACGATCTAAATCCACATCACATTTCACGGCGGGCAATAGTGCGGCGAATGGGTTTAATTGCCGCAGCAGAGCTTCAACCTCCGTCAACTGATTTCCATGCAGCCTGTCGATTTTATTAATAATCAAAACCGAGCCGCAGCGAATCTGCTCCATCATAAGTCGATAGGTCTTCCCCTTCTGAGCTTCATGCAGTTCTAGCAAATGCACCGAGTCTACAACCGTAATCATCGGCTTAATATCGATCTTGGCTGTCAAAGAAACCTCAGTCACAGCGTCTAATATTTCCAGCGGATTGGCTGCGCCGGTAGCCTCAATAACGATCACATCCGGACGCTCTTTGCTTATTAGTTCAAACATTTGCGTGCTAAGATCGCCCCGAACGGTACAACAAATACAGCCGCCCAGCATTTCAGTCATAGGAACCTCATCGCCGACAAGGAGACCGTCTAAGTTAATATCACCAATTTCATTCATTATGATCGCAGGTTTCAGACCCAGATCCCTCCAGTAGGATAGCATCCGGTGCAGCAGCGTTGTCTTTCCGCTCCCAAGAAACCCGGACAATATATAAATCGGCGTTGTTTTGTTCATATTATTTTCCGACATGTAGATACCTCCATTAAGCTGGCAAATCCTTATCCATGAGAGCGAGTTTACACCAAGCCACCCTTGGATGCAACCTGTCTTTGAAGTAGGAGTCCGGATAATTATGTTAAAATAGAATAAAATCCATATCCAGAAAGGAAACGATACGATGAGATCTGTGGAAGAACACCGTAAGGAAGCACCCGAACACGTTTCCTGCATGATCGTGACCGTCTCTGATACCCGAACCGCCGAGAATGATGCTAGCGGTAAATTGATCCAGCAGCTTTTGGAGGAGAACGGCTATAAGGTGATTAAATACATCATCGTTAAAGATGATTATGACAGTATTCGCCAGCTTCTCCGGGAGGCGGCATCGGATCGCAGCATCGAAGCCGTTCTGCTGAGCGGGGGTACTGGAATTTCACCGCGGGATACGACTTATGAAGCCGTTCGCAGCTTGCTAAACAAAGAAATGCCCGGTTTCGGGGAAATTTTTCGTTACTTAAGTTTCACAGAGGATATCGGCTCGGCAGCCATTTTAAGTCGGGCGATCGCCGGTACGATCAGCAATATGGCCGTATTCTCCATGCCTGGTTCTCAGGCCGCTGTAAAGCTCGCTATGGAACGAATCATCATTCCGGAGCTAAAGCATGTTATGCGTGAGATAAACAAGAAGTAAATTCGTAGAGTAGCACTTAAGCGCCATTAAGAAGTCGAGCCGGAAGCAGCAGTCTTCCGAACTCGGCTTCTTTGAATTTCAACCTTAAACACGGTTACGGATCAAGGATTGATAATGCGATCCAACATGCCCTCAAACACGTTTCTCATTTGCTCGGTGTATATCTTGTCCCTCATTCCGTTAGAGCCATAAACAAATACGGTTCTGCCGCGTGCGACAACGACTGCAGGCTGGTTCGTGGATTTCACGCGAATATTCCCTGTACCATAGATTTCGGCCAATTCCTGGATGCGCTTTTCTTCGGATGGGTAAACATATACCATGACGAAATGACGAGGATCACTGTTAATCAAGTAGCTATAGCTAATCGTTCCGTCCGCTGTCTCGGCGTAGGTTTCCTTCGTCAAGCGAATTCCCTGTTTGGCGCTTTCGCTTGTTAAGTCGTGAAGCAATGCTTTAATTAACGTTTTTCCTTGTGTGGATTGTCTTTGATTTCCTTTTTGGTACGTTCTCATCTGTACACGATCCAATTCTTCCTTAGCGATCCGATTAGAGCCGCTTCTGCAGCCTCCAATAACAACGATAAGACACAAAACAGCTATAATAAATAGGCCAAGCCTAGCGTTCCGCCACTTCATGGCAATCCCTTCTTTCTTCGGCATCATTAGCTTTAGAATTATGATTAGGTTGTCACAGGCAGGACGGTTTCATACGAACATATAGCTAGCTAAGAACTTATCCTATCTAAAAAAAGGGCAGCTGCTTCCTTAGAAGCAGCTGCCCTTTACTTAACGAAATGATGTTTATGCGATTTCCGACTATTTATCCCTTCTAAGAGAAACAACCTGACGCCCAATGGCCTTGCCGTTTAGCACGATCGAAAGTGCTTCTTCCAACTGCTCCAGTTCATAAACCTTTACGCCATCCTGGAGCACCTGTTCCGGCTTCCACTCGGAGCCAAGCCGCTTCCACAACTCAAGCCGTTCTGCCTGCGGACAATACACGGAATCAATGCCAAGCAAATTCACGCCCCGCAAAATAAAGGGAAAAACCGAGGTTTCCACCGCTCCCCCGCCGGTCAGTCCGGATAATGCAACAGTTCCGCCGTACTTCACCGTTTTTAAAATCTCTCCGGTACCTGCCCCGCCGACGGGATCGATAGCTGCCGCCCACTGACTCTTGCCAAGAGCTCCTTTAACGGAAGCAGAGGCCGCATCCCGAGAAATCACGGAGGAAGCTCCCCAGCGGATGAGGGCGGTCTCTGCCTCAGGCTTGCCCGTAGAAGCAACGACCTCAAAACCAAGCCTGCTCAAAATGTTTACCGCAATGCTTCCTACGCCGCCCGTCGCGCCCCTTACAAGGACAGGTCCATTCCCAGGCTGAACACCGCTTTGCAGCAGCCGCTCCACCGACAAAGCGGCGGTGAAGCCTGCCGTACCGATCGCCATGCTCTCCTGATGCGTTAAGCCTTCAGGCAGTTTAACAAGCCATTCGGCAGGAACGCGAGCGAACTCCGCATACCCCCCGTCGTGAGAAACGCCTAAGCCGTAGCCGGTACACAGTACCTCGTCTCCAGCCTGGAACTCCGGGCTGCGAGAAGCTACCACTCTTCCGGCTAAGTCAATCCCAAGGATCAAGGGATAGCTGCTGACCACTTTTCCCTTTGGGGTACTGGCGAGACCATCCTTATAATTTACGCTTGAGTAGAACACCTCAATTGTAACTTCATTGTCCGGCAGATCGGATAAGTTTAACATATCGATACCGCTTGAGAACCCTTCCTCTTCCAGATGTACGCGAAAAGCGCGAAATGCATTTTCTCCCAAATGGATAACCCCCTTTCATCAGCAGTAAAGCAATGATTAATAACAGCTCATGTATAGCTTAGCAGGCCATTAAAGAACCCATTTCATTATATTTTTAAATGACTGCACTTACAAAAACGGATGCTCGTGCTTGGCCAACAAGATTTGCCATCTCCGATTGACTTCCCGCTCAAACTCGGCGAGGGCCTCACTGTTCTCCGGCTTCGTCAGGTGACGGGTTTTGCCCATCGTCTTGAGCCAGTCAACGAGCGGTACCCGCTTGCCCTTCTCCTCCGGATTATACGTAATCATCGTTTCGCCGCGCTCGACCTCATAAAGAGGGAAGAAGCAGGAACTTACCGCCGCATCTACGATATTCGTTCCTTCATCATCAGGGCTGATCCAGTTCAGCGGACAAGCTATTAATATTTTACCATAAACAAGTCCTTCATTCTGCGCGTACCATTGTGCTTTTGCCGCTTTCTTGACCAGATCCTGCGGATAAGCCTCGCTGCCCGTGAACACATACGGAATGTTCGTCGCTGCCATAATTTGCGCCGTATCTTTATGATGGAATACCTTCCCCTTCTGTACCGAGCCGATATTCGAAGTTGAAGTACGATGTCCAAGCGGCGTCGAATAGGACAGTTGGGCACCCGTGTTCATATATCCTTCGTTGTCATATTCGATGATGATCATCCGATGATTGCGCAGTGCAGCGCCGATCGCCGGGCCCATGCCGATATCCATCCCGCCATCGCCGGTTACCATAACGAAAGTGAAGTCATCTTGAAGTCCAAGATGATCCAGCTCTCCGCGGCGTTTACGCTCCCAGAACATCTCCACTACGCCGGACAAGGTGGCTGCACCGTTTTGGAACAGGTTATGAATGTATGTGGCCTTATGCGAAGAATAAGGGTATCCCGTCGTTACTACCATAGCGCAGCCAGTATGGAACAGAGCGACGATGTCGCCTTCAATTCCCTTGAAGAACAGCTCCAGTCCGGAGAAAATACCGCAACCTGGACATGCGCCATGACCTGGGGCAATCCGTTTAGGCTTCTTCGTTAAAGAGCGGAGCGGAGGTATGCGAACGCCAAGCTTGCCGGTTTCCTCATTTTGCGTTACCTTAATAAGTCCGGTCTTCAAATCCTCGAAACGCAGCGGATTCAGTACTCGCTTAGGCGCTTTCTCGGCGTCCCCTGGCGTATGGCCATAATAATCAAATGGTACTTCGACCTTCTGCTTATTTGCCGCTTCAATCGCCAGCGAGAATAAATGATGGCCATCCTCCGCATAAAACTCCTTGCCGCCTAAGCCATAGACACGGCTAACAACCTGCGTCGTCTTATTGCCATACGTGAACAGGGCTGCTTTGATCTCATTCGTCATATTGCCGCCATGCGCGCCGTAAGAGTCCGCGCGATCGCCCACCGTAACGGCCTTCACATTTTTAAGCACTTCAGCAATTTGCCGCTGCGGGAAAGGACGAATCATATTCGGAGCAATCGAGCCCGCTTTAATGCCTTGACTTCTCAAGTTGTCTACGACGTCTTTAATAATTTCCGAAGCAGAGTTCATTAAGAACACGGCAACCTCGGCATCCTCCATCCGGTATAGATCGAGCATTTCATATTTTCTGCCTGTCAGCAGCTCATACTCCCCGGCAATTCGTTCAAACACTTTTTCTGCCCGGTACATGGCCTCGGACTGCTGATAACAGTTGTTGATATAATCAGGCTCATTCATATATGGGCCGACGGTAATCGGATTGTTGCGATCCAGTGTATGCGGAAATCCTGCTGGCGGCTGCTCGCCAACGAACTTTAATACATCCTCGCGGTTGGCGAACGTATGCACTCTTCGTTTCTGGTGCGAGGTGAAATAGCCGTCTGAAGCAACAAGCACTGGCAATCTGACCTCAGGATCCTCAGCCAGCTTGAGCGCCATGATGTTCATATCGTAAACCGACTGCGGATCACGGCACATTAATATCGGCCACCCCGTATTCAGCGCAAAATACAAGTCCGAATGGTCACCGTGAATATCCAGCGGACCGGAAACCGAACGGCATACCAAATTCATCACCATCGGAAAACGGGTTCCCGACTGAACCGGCATTTGCTCAAGCATGTACATGTATCCGTTCGCACTCGTAGCATTAAATACCCGCCCTCCGGCGGTAGAGGCCCCGTAGCAAATCCCCGCAGAACTATGCTCGCCATCGGAAGGGATTAACTTAATGTCATGCTGACCGTTCGCCTTCATTAAGTCGAGAAATTGAGCAACCTCTGTTGATGGGGAAATTGGAAAATACCCCATGATATGATAATTAATTTGATGGGCAGCGTATGCTGCCATTTCATTGCCTGACTCATATACTACGCGTTGCTCCACTTTAGCTGTGCCTTGCTCTTTTGCAATATCCATCGCCATAACGCTTCCGCCTTTCTAATTATTTATTGGACTACAACGTTAGCTTCTTCTGCCGACATTTCCCGCTTATTGCAGCGCTAAATCAAACAGATGCGGAACGCGATTGGCCTCCGCGTAACCGTCTTCCTCCCGCTCCCCGGACAATGCGTCCGTTGGGCAAGCATGGATACACTTCAAACAGCCTTTGCAATACTGATAATCAATCCCCTGCAAGAACATCTGCAAACGGCCTTTCTTATCGGGCAGCTCCTCCCATACGAAGCAATTGTCAGGACAGACATTGTCGCATTGGGCACAATGAATGCATGCATCCGCTTTGAAATGCGGCATCATCCCTGAACGAGAAATACTCAGATCCTTCAAAATGCTGTTGCCAGGATTCGTCACAATCCCGCCAATCGGCTGAGTTTCGTACCCGAGAACTGGCGTGTCTGCGCGTGTAAACTCAGGCATGCTCATTCCTGCTGGCAGCGAGAAAGACTCGATGACTACTTCCTGATATCCCCGCTCAAACGTAGCCAGTGCAGGAGCGACCGATTGGGGATATTTTGTTTCCAAAGATTTTCGGATAACGTCCTTCATCGTTTGCGGCTCCAAGAAAGGACATAAGCGGAACATTGCGCCGAGCATCGCCATATTGACCCGATTCTTCTCTTCAAGAGCGATTCCGGTAGCATCGACGACGGCTATCGTTCCGCCAAGCAGCTTTAGCTGCTCCTTCAATTCGGCAGGTGTTTTACGTGAATTGACAAGCACGGTGCTGTCTTCATAAATACCGCTAATCACATTTACGGTCTTAGCAAGCGCTTCCTGAAAAATACCCACGATATGCGGCCGCTCTACAGGCGACGTATCCCGGATCGGTGTCTTGAGATCACAAAAACGAATATGCGCCTTCACGGGCGATCCCTTCTTCTCCGAACCGTACGAAGAGAAGCTAACTCCATTCAGTCCGGCTCCCTCTACGCCTGCTTCAGCCAGCATTTTCCCGGCTAGGTTCGCGCCAAGGCCGCCAATCGATTCCAGCCGAATTTCAAAAAATCCTAACTCGTTCACTTTTGGTAATTGGATCATGCGTCTGGACTCCCTTCTTTCGCCTATGCGAGTTGATCGAAAAGACTTTAAAACGGTTATAAACCAATAAAAAATACCCTTCAACTTCGTCATATACTACCGAGTCAAAAAACCCTCGATTAATTTTTCAATTTATCATATGTAGAGTGTGACGGATGTAACAAATGTCATAAGGACAGTTTTGGAGCTGCTGTCGAATGAAGCAAGCAATGACGCTAAAAATAGCGCTTTTTGCGCTTTCCCGAGAAATAAAAAAGACCGTTCCCTCAGCCTAAGCTTAGAAACAGTCTCAAAATATACACATTCCATTAATCCTCTTGGTGCCCCATATAATCTTCGATCAGCTTTTGCTTCAATTCCCAAGCCTCTTGACTCAGATTGACGCGGTAAATTTCAGGGTTCAGCTTCCGTAAATATTCCGGCCAGAACATTTGCAGCTGCTCCTTATGATATTTCCGAATGTCATTTAGGGAAGGCAGCTCGTAGACAAGTTCTCCGTCCGTATAAATTTGCTGCAGCATCGCTATGGACTTATAGTTTTTCACAGATTTTTTGAGGTAAGGATGAACCGGGTCAAACAGCCGTAGCTTACCACCAGATCTTGCTTGCTGCTCATGAGGGAAACAAATATAATCGGCAATCGCTTTGCCGCTCTCCGCGTCGACGATTCGCAAAATATCTTTCTTGCCCGGCGTAGTTACTTTCTCCGGATTGCCGGATATTTTGATCGTCGGCTCCATTTTCCCGTCCCGTTCCCGTTCAACCAGCTTGTACACCCCGCCTAAGGCCGGCTGATCCGCTGCCGTTATTAACTGAGTCCCCACTCCCCAAATATCGATCTTCGCCCCCTGAGCCTTAAGGTTAAAAATCGTATTCTCATCAAGGTCATTCGACGCTACGATTTTGACATAAGGAAGGCCGGCATCGTCCAGCATCTTCCGGGCCTGGATCGATAGATAGGCAAGGTCGCCGCTATCTAAACGGATACTGCTGAGCTGCTTGCCCTTAGTCTCCAGCTGTTTGGCCGTTTTAATCGCATTCGGGACACCGCTGCTAAGCGTATCGAAGGTATCTACGAGCAGGGATACTTGATCCGGCAGAGCCTTAGCAAAAAGCTCAAATGCCTCCAGTTCCGAGTCAAAGCTCTGTACCCAGGAGTGCGCATGCGTTCCTTTCGTCGGTATGCCGAAGATTTCTCCGGCAAGCAAGTTCGATGTCGCATCAAAGCCTGACAAATAGGCAGCACGTGCGCCCCAGATCGCCGCATCCGCCTCCTGCGCACGGCGTGAGCCGAATTCAAGCAGCACCTCGTTCTCGGCTACTCTTTTAATACGGGATGCTTTAGTGGCGATCAAGGTCTGAAAATTCATAAAATTAAGCAATGCCGTCTCAATAAGCTGAGCTTCCATAATCGTTCCGTCTACACGAACCAACGGCTCATTTGGAAATACCAAAGTCCCCTCCGGGACGGCATGTAGATTGCCCTTGAATCGGAAGCTCCGCAGCAGCTCCAAAAAAGCAGGATCATAATTCTCTTCCTGTCTGCCTAGAAACTCGATATCGCTATCCGTAAAGCGCAAATGGGATATGTACTGCACAATTCGCTCCAAACCTGCGAACACAGCATAGCCATTGCCAAAGGGCAGCTTGCGGAAATAAGCCTCGAACACAGCCTTGCGCTCATGTGTGCCGTTTACCCAATGCGCATAAATCATATTGATCTGATATTTATCCGTATGTAGCGCCAAACTCTCGCTTTGCATTTATCTTTCATCCTCTCTGGTGTCACAACTGTACAAATGCACAGCTTTACTGCAGTTTATCGGCTGTTTGTAACATTTGCACCCAAAGTAGCGCGGAAATGTCCGAGTGCCCATGCATGGCCTTCCGGATTGAAGCTGGCAACACCATCCTCGTAAATGGTAATGCTATAACCTTTATTATAGGCATCCACGGCTGTATGCAATACACAAATATCCGTACAAACGCCGACGATCGCTATTTCTTGAATTCCACGTTCACGTAATTTCTGCTCAAGATTCGTTCCGCAAAAAGCACTGTATCTCGTCTTGTCCATCCAATAGATTTGTTCCCGATGCTGTTCATATACTTCCGCTAATTTACCGTATAATTCTCGTCCTTCTGTACCGCGAATATTATGAGGTGGGAACAGCTTGGATTCCGGGTGCAGTGTATCCCCCTCTTCGTGCAAATCCACCGCCATAACGACATAGTCGCCGTCCTGCACATATTGCTCCGTGATTCGGCAAATGGCCTCTTCAAGCAGGATCGCCGGCTCGCCTACAGGCAGCTTTCCGTCTACAAAATCCTTCGTATAATCAACAACAAGCAATGCTTTCACCTAGCTTCACCCAGCCCTTCTTCTTTAATAATAAAGCGACTATGAACATGGAATGAACAATGAACGGCAGCCTGACTGACAATTATCACTTTAATAAAAAGCTTGAATGCATCGTTGTTTGGTATTCAGAAAATTTGGATTACGTATAAATGGACAGTCTAGGTGTGTAATCCGTAAAACGATAAAGCTGAGCCGGTCGCTGCGAATACTGATTGGACAGCATAGGGACGCCATTTTCATCATGTACTTCTTCCAAAATTCCTTGTCTGCTACGGGTAGACGTTATTTTACGAATAAAATTCAGCTCGGCAAAATCCGGTACTACAGTTTGAATGACCTGATACAGCTCGCCAAGCGTGAAGTGGGGCGGTAAAAACTGCTTCGCAATCGTAGTATGAAGCATTTGCTGCTGAATCCTTTTATAAGCATCCTCTAAAATTTCCCGATGATCAAACGCCAAATGTAAATCCTCCAGCGCTTCCTTCACCGTAAACAATCCGACTTCCTGGGCATCATCAGCGGACTGGCGCTTCTCCAGCACCCATTCCTCCACAAGCGCGAAGAAGGCATGAGAGATAATCCATCCGCGCGGGTCGCGTCCCGGCTTGCTGTACACACCGAGGTATTCCAGATGGTGACCATCTACTCCCGTCTCCTCCTTCAACTCCCTGCGTGCTGTCTCATATAAGGATTCGTCCTCTTGAGAAAAGCCCCCCGGAAGCGCCCAAGCACCGGCAAACGGCCAGCTTCTGCGGCGAATCAGCATCACCTTCAAATCGAACCTGGGAAGTGACTTCGTGGCTGCTTTCCGCTCCTGCTTGGCTAGTGTAAACATGACTATATCTGCAGGAATTCCGTCCGGTGTTCGGTATTTCTTAGCATCGTATCGGTGCTGTCCCTGATCCTGTTCTTGTTCCATACTCATCATGAATCACCACATTAATCATATGATAACGCTGCACAGTGGATTACTGTGCAACATTCCCTAGTATATCCATTATAACGTACTAGCCCTGATGCGCAGCAGAATTCCCCTAAACTTTCGGCAGGCGGAATGTTGCTGTTGAGATGCATCCCAGTGTACCCTCGCTATTACGTACCTCCGCACGCAATGTCATCGTACGGAATGTCTCATGCTGCGGATAAGCTGTCACGATCAACTCGCCCTTGGACATCGGGCTAAGAAAGTTCACGTTCAAATGGGTCGTCACGCCTTCCCGTCCGCCCTTCGTGGCCATAACGAGCGTTCCCATGGCCTGATCCATCATCGAGGACAATACCCCTCCATGGACAATGCCCATCGAGTTAAGATGCGATTCCGTAGCAGTGAGGCCAATTTCCACACGCTGACTGTCTGCCGATAACAGCCGGAGGCCAAGCAGTCCCCAAAATGATTTCTCGCTGCGGGACAGAATATCCGTCCAATTCATTATCGTTCCCCCTATTCTGTACGGGCGATTCAGTGCAACCCTTCTAGATGTATTATTTCTAAGATGCCATCATTCTAACAATCGTTCATGCAAATACTTCACACTATTGACTAGCTTGAAAATTTGCAGCTTCTTTTATATTATCGTCAAAAAAAAGGTGCGAAGGGTAAGCCTCCGCACAGATTAATGACCACTTACTCTCCGTACCCCGAGGCCGGAGCGGGTTCGCTTCCGGACTCGACATTCACCTTCTCCGATACCGTATCCCGAATAACCGAAATGACAAGCTGCAGCAAATAGTTGATATCGCTCTGGCTTTGCTGAAACTCGGTAACCACCGGAATTTCATCAAGTTCATCCTGAAGTTCCTCAATTTCCCGCTCAATCTTGTCTACCATCGTTTGATTTTGAAAGCTTTGGAAGGCAACGATCTCCTTCTGCTTCTTCTTGATGGCGCTGATTAGCGTCTGAACTCTTTCATGCTTCTGAATCAGACTCTCCGCTTTTTGGAAATGCTGAACCTCATCGCTCGTGCCAATCAACTCTGCGAGCTCTTTTGCTTTTGACATAATATCTTCTCGAATAACGAGATCACGGGAATCGAATTTCGGTATTCCGCAATCAGTCATTTGGTTATGCTCTTGTCCCAAGGCTCTATCCTCCCCATCATCATCAAACAATATATTGCAGGCTGCTGGCTCCCCGCCTATTCCAATAATTAAGCTGGTGAATTATGCGGAGCTAACCGCTGTTGTTACAATATTCCCTTTGATATACCATGTCATTGGATCAGTAATTTCCACTTGTACGAAGCTGCCGATCAAATCCTTGCTGCCTTCGAAATGCACCAGCTTGTTGCTGCGTGTCCGGCCGGACAGCACGTCGGCATTGTTCTTGCTCTCGCCTTCCACAAGAACTTCGACGATCTTGCCCTCCATGAGATCATTGCTCATTCGGCAATGTTCATTAACGACCTCGTTCAAGCGCTGTAAACGTTCCTTCTTAACTTCCATTGGAACATTGTCCTCCATAACCGCAGCTGGTGTTCCTTCACGTGGTGAATAAATGAATGTGTAGGCAAAGTCATAACCCACTTCACGAACCAGTGACAGCGTATCCTGGAACTGCTCCTCTGTCTCCCCAGGGAAACCCACGATAATATCCGTAGTTAACACGACGTTAGGCATGGCTTTCTTGATTTTGCCGACAAGCTCCAAATAATGCTCTCTAGAATATTTACGGCTCATCCGCTTCAAAACTTCGGTATTGCCGGATTGAACCGGTAAATGAATATGTTCTACCAAATTGCCGCCCTTAGCTAGCACTTCAATCAAAGCATCATCAAAATCACGTGGATGCGAGGTCGTAAACCGAACACGCGGAATGTCGATCTGCCGGATATCGTCCATCAAATTGGCAAACGTGTAGTCGATATCCGTAAAGTCTTTGCCGTAGGCATTTACATTCTGTCCAAGCAAAGTAATTTCTTTAAATCCTTTGCGTGCTAATTCGCGAACCTCCGAGATGACATCCTCCGGACGGCGGCTGCGCTCCTTCCCCCGTGTGAACGGGACGATGCAGTAGGTGCAGAATTTATCGCAGCCATACATAATGTTAACCCAAGCACGCATGCCCTCCCGCTTCTTCGGCAGGTTCTCGATGATGTCTCCTTCTTTAGACCATACCTCGACAACCATCTCTTTGCTAAATAATGCTTCCTGGATCAAGTATGGCAATCTGTGAATATTATGTGTACCAAAAATCATGTCGACAAACCCGTGCTTTTGTAAAATACGGTTCACAACGCCTTCCTCTTGTGACATGCAGCCACATACGCCGAGCAGCAAATCGGGATTTTCCGTCTTCAGCCCCTTCAGGTGACCAAGCTCCCCGAAAACTTTATCCTCGGCATTCTCCCGAATGGCACAAGTGTTCAGCAAAATGATGTTTGCTTCCTTGCGCTCCTCCGTAGAGGTATAACCCATTTCCTCCAGCAGGCCCTTCATCGTCTCGGTATCATGCTCATTCATCTGACAGCCGTACGTATAAATAATGTATTTCTTACCGGTTCCGATGCCCTTCAGTTCCTCAGGCACAGCGGTATCATACAGCACTTGAATATCCTCTTTCCCGCGCTGCTTCTCTTTGCGATGATCCGGTTCCGAAAGAATTTGAATATCCCGCCCACGAATTCTGATCTTCTTGCCGCGCTCATCTTCGGAAATAACTTTGGCGTCCGAGAAGTCAAAATACTTGGCGTAATCCTTCGTTTCCTTAGCCATGATGTCGGCCCACTCCTTTAATCAATCTATCGCTTAAAACTTCAACGTCCACATGACATTTTGAAAAATGCATTACACTAAATTATAACATGGTTCTAAATTGATATCCAGACGAGATGAGCTTCTTCGCAAGATTCAGAAATGTGCCGCTAACAGAACACGAAAAAGCCCGTTCCAACGAACGGGCTTAACTGCTTTAAAATAAGCTATTAGAATCCTTTATACTGCGGCTCTTCGTTTTCCAGCTGTTGAACTCTCGTCGACACTTGATCAACGATTTGCTGTGTTTGCTGCGCCGCGGTTGTGAACAAGTTTTTTGCATCCTGGTTCTGCGTGTTCAAGGCGAATTGCTCCAGATTCGCTTGAGCGCTTTTTAAAGAAGCCAGTGTTGTTTTCACTTGGGCTGCTACGGTCATTTTCGATTCACCACCTTATTCATTAACTTTACTTTGCGCCATCATAATTTCACCAGTCCCGCATAAAACATACATCGTGCATTTATTCCAAATTTTGCGTTAGTAAAAAACCTGCTTCTGCGCATAATTTGCTTACCAGAGTTTGTCCTATGAGGCAGTGAAAGGAGCATCAATCATGCCGTTATGGTTAGAGGTTGTTGTACGCACCTTAGTATCCGTTGTCGTACTGTTTTTTCTGACCCGGATGCTCGGTAAAAGGCAGGTTTCCCAACTGTCCTTATTTGAGTATATTACCGGGATCACGATCGGGAGTATCACGGCTTATATCTCTCTAGATGTCGACACGGACTGGTATTTGGGCATCGTCTCTTTGGTTGTTTGGGTGCTCGTGTCCTACGGAATTGAAGTGCTGCAATTAAAAAGTAAGAGATCGAGAAACTGGATTGACAGCAAGGCCACCATACTGATTAAAGATGGAAAAATTATGGAAGACAACCTGAAGAAAGAGAAACTGACAAATGAAGAGCTACTAGAGCAGCTTCGCAAAAAAAGTGTGTTCAAAGCTGCCGAAGTGGAATTTGCAGTCATTGAGCCCAGCGGTGAGGTTAATGTGCTGCTCAAGAGTGAATATCAACCTATAACTCCTTCCCACCTTGGCATTAAAGTAGCCCCTGAACCGGAGTCTCAAGCCGTGATCCTTGACGGGAGAGTGATGGACGAGCCGCTTTCTACGCTGGGATTAAACCGAGCATGGCTGGATACTGAGCTGGAGAAATTGGGAGTATCGATAGACAATGTCTTTTTGGGGCAAGTTGATGGTTATGGCCAGTTGTACGTCGATTTGTACGATGATCAACTGCAGGTACCCGAACCCCAAGAGAAAGCCTCTCTGCTAGCTCAACTGAAGAAATGTGAAGCCGATCTGGAATTGTTCGCGCTCTCCACGGAAAATACGGAGGCAAAGCAAATGTATGCCGACTGTTCCAATCAGCTAATTCAGGTTATCCAAGATGTAAGACCGATACTGTCTCAATAGGGAGGTTTTAAAATGAGCAGTCAAAATAAAAAAATGACTCCGGTGCAGCAAAAGTATCAGAAGCTCGCGCAAACGCAAGAGCCGCAGCGTCCCGTTTTGGGCAATTGTCTGCGCGCTTTTATCGTAGGCGGGGGAATATGCCTGCTCGGCGAATGCATACGTCAGGCGTTCATGAAATATGGAGGTTTTGATGAAAAATCCGCCTCCAATCCGACAGTAGCCGTCTTGATCCTGATCGCCGTCATCCTCACCTCATTCGGGGTGTATGACAAAATTGCCCAATGGGCTGGGGCAGGCTCCGCCGTTCCTGTTACCGGGTTCGCAAACTCGATGGCATCCTCTGCTATAGAGCATCGAAGCGAAGGTCTCGTACTAGGGGTAGGCGCAGGAATGTTCCAATTGGCCGGCTCCGTTGTCGTATTTGGAACTGTTGCCGCTTTTGTCATCGGCATCATCTATGCCTTGTTTGTACCAGGTTATATAGGAGGAGGAGGTTCGTGAGATGCTCAAAGGCCACCAGAGTTGGATATTTGAGAACAAACCAAAAATCATTAGCAAAGCGACAATCGTCGGCCCGTTTGAAGGTCAAGGGCCATTGGCCAAAGACTTTGATATCATTCATGCAGACCTCTATTTGGGACAGGAAAGCTGGGAAAAGGCCGAGAAGACGCTCATTGAAGAGTCGACCAGTTTAGCGATCGAAAAAGCTGGATTAACTAAGGATCAGGTGCAATTTTATTTCGGTGGAGACCTAATGAATCAAATCATTAGCAGTAGTTTTGCCGCCAGAACCCTCAGCATTCCTTATCTGGGGTTGTTCGGAGCCTGCTCCACATCGATGGAGAGCCTCGCATTAGCCGCTTTCATCGTCAATCACGGGGGCGCTAAATACGCGCTTGCCGGAACCTGCAGCCATAATGCCAGTGCAGAGAAGCAGTTCAGATACCCGACCGAGTACGGCTCGCAAAAGCCTCCAACCGCCCAATTTACAGTAACCGGCTCCGGGGCGGCCATTATATCCCCCGAGGGCGACGGTCCTGCCGTTACTTCAGCTACAATTGGCCGAGTCATCGATATGGGCATCAGCGATCCGTTTAATATGGGGGCGGCTATGGCACCAGCGGCTGTCGATACCATGCAAGCCCACTTCCGCGACATGGACATCGAGCCGTCGTATTATGATCTGATCGTTACCGGCGATCTCTCCAAAGTGGGCTATGAAATTGCCAAGGAACTGCTTCGCCAGCATCAAATTCCGATGGAAGGTACGATTTATAAGGATTGTGGGATGATGATATATGACTACACCAAACAGCAGGTACAAGCTGGAGCAAGCGGCTGCGGCTGCTCGGCCGTCGTCACCTATGGGCATTTGCTGAATCAAATGCAGCGTGGCGAGCTTAATAAAATTCTAGTCGTTGCCACAGGAGCCCTACTCTCCCCTCTGTCCTATCAGCAGGGCGAGACGATTCCTTGCATCGCTCATGCGGTATCCATCGAGAATACTTCAGCACCGTAAAATGGAATGTTGATCTGATCACAATTTAAAACGGGCTATCCCCAGAAGTTTATCTTGGGGTTAGCCCGTTAATTGCTCACTTAATGAAATTAGTCAATGATCTCAGCCGTATCGCCGTTGTTAGCTCCCGCTGCGTTTGCTTCGTCGGTATCGATATGCATGTCCAGTGCAAAGGAATCAGATACGCGTGCAATGACGTTCTCCAGCACTAAACCGCGCTCACCGCCCAGGCGAACCTTTAGCATCTGCTTGTCTTTAATATCCCATTTCTCGGCATCCGAGGTATGGAAGTGAATATGGCGAGCTGCTACGATAACTCCTTCGTTCAATTCCACCTCGCCGGCGGGGCCTTTAATCTTAATGCCCGGTGTGCCTTCAATATGTCCAGATTCTCTAACTGGCGCCTTTACCCCGATCGCAAAGGAATCAGTGCGGGAAATTTCAAGCTGTGAAGCAGGACGTGCAGGTCCTAGTATACGCACTTTGTCGAATTGACCTTTCGAACCGATAACTGCAACCGTTTCATTTGCTGCGAATTGTCCCGGTTGGGACAGCGGCTTGAATTCAGTAAGCTGATAACCTTGTCCAAACAAAGCCTCAATATGTTCTTGGGTCAAATGAATATGACGCGCTGATACGCCGACTGGCACTGTTTTGCTCATTTTGCAAACACTCCTCAGTTTTTTCTCTATGTCGATGACGTTTCACATCGTTACCCATTATACACCTAAATCAGACAAAAAGAAAAAGATGTCCTCCCAAAAAGGACATCTTTCACTGTATTATCTAAATTCTGCAACAAGATTGTCAAAGTCCGCCTGGGACAATGCCAGCGACTGATGCGCCAGCGGCTCCTGGGAGAAACCGTGCACGAGGTTCTCATAGCTCTTCTTCTGTTTGTTCTGATAGATCAAGCCGGTGATCATGCTGCCCGTTTCCATCAGCTTCGTCATCGCAGCCAAACGGTTCGTATGGTCGTAGCCCTCGACAGTATCCAGATTAATGATGTTCTCCTTGAACCAGTCGTACGTGTTCACTTTATTGAACGTCACGCATGGGCTGAATACGTTGATCAATGAGAAGCCTTCATGCTGAATGCCTTGTTCGATCAAGGAGGTTAACTGCTTCAGATCGCTCGAGAAGGATTGCGCTACGAAAGTAGCTCCCGCTGCAAGGGCCACCTCAAGTGGAGACAATGTCGATTCGATGGAGCCTTCCGGCGTACTCTTTGTCTTGAAGCCTTCGCCGCTTCGCGGGGAAGTTTGGCCTTTGGTCAGACCATAAATCTGATTATCCATAACGATATAAGTGATATTGATGTTCCGTCGAATCGCATGAACGGTATGACCCATTCCAATTGCGAAGCCATCGCCGTCTCCACCGGAAGCGATGACGGTCAAATCACGGTTCGCCAGCTTCACGCCTTGGGCAATCGGCAGCGCACGGCCATGGATGCCATGCAGTCCGTAAGCATTTATATATCCAGAAATCCGGCCGGAACAACCGATTCCGGAAATGACAGCCAGCCCCTCAGGCTCCAGTCCTACATTCGCCGCAGCGCGTTGAATGGCAGCTTGTACGGAGAAGTCTCCGCATCCTGGACACCAGTTCGGTTTAATTTTATTGCGAAACTCTTTAAAAGTTGCCATTTACACCAACTCCTCCTGCGGTTTATTCCCGGCTACATTTTTGCATTCGTTGTAAACTTCCGAAGGAAGGAACGGATTACCGTCATATTTAAGCACATTGACAATTTTATCGTGATAACCGACGTTTTGCTTGATTAGGTTGGCCAGTTGGCCAGTTGCGTTATTTTCCAGGACAAGTACTTTCTTCGCTTTTTTAATTTGCGGCAGCACTTCTTCAACCGGGAACGGATGCAACAAGCGCACGGTCATATGGTTTGTCTTGATGCCTTCGCCATCCAGACGGGTACGCGCCTGATCGATCGTGCCGCCCGTTGACCCCATGCCGATGACAAGAATGTCCGGCTCAGCATGCGGAGCCTGCAAATGGATTGGATTCGTCACTTGCAGTTTATTCAACTTGCGCAGACGCTTATCCATCATTTTCTTGCGGTTGATCGGGCTCTCCGATGGACGCCCTGCCTCGTCATGCTCTACGCCGGTAACGTGGTGAATCCCGTTCTTCTCCCCTGGCAGAACCCTAGGGGATATGCCGTTCTCCGTAAATGCATAACGGTTGAACATGCTGCCGTCTTCACGATCGGGAATATCCTTCACCACATATCCGCGATCAATGACGATTTTGTTGTAATCGAGCATTTCGCAGGACTGCTTGCCCAAAGAGAGCTGAAGATCCGTCGCCAGAATAACAGGCACTTGATATTTATCAGCTAGATTGAAGGCTTCGATCGTATCGTAGAAGCATTCTTCAATTGAGCTTGGCGAAATTACAATCTTTGGAATTTCACCGTGGGTACCATAGATCAGAGCGTTAATATCACTTTGCTCTTGCTTTGTCGGCAGACCTGTACTAGGTCCTCCGCGCTGCGTATCTACGATAACTACAGGAGTTTCCGTCATTCCTGCAAGGCCGATCGCTTCCATCATCAGGGACAAGCCAGGCCCGGCAGATGCGGTCATCGTTCGAACGCCTGCATAGTTCGAGCCGATCGCCATCGTAATTGCCGCAATCTCATCTTCGGTTTGAATCACTGTTCCACCGAATTTCGGTAGTTTTTGAATCAAATATTCCATAATTTCGGAAGCCGGTGTGATCGGGTATGCGCTCATGATTCGGCAGCCCGCAGCAACCGCTCCAAGACCGATCGCATCGTTTCCGATCATGAACAGCTTCTCCTTGCCGTCAGCAGGGCCTAGCTTGAAGCTGTCAATCGGCCCGCCAGCAAGCTCCAGTACGAAATCCGCACCGCGCTTCACCGCTTCGATATTCTTCTCCACAATCGCAGGCCCTTTACGGCCAAACTCTTCTTCCACAGCTTTGTTAAACACTTCTAACGGTAGACCGAGCAACGCCCAAGAAGCTCCGGACGCCACCATATTCTTCATCAGTGAAGTACCCAGCTCTTCCGCAATCGCCGTGATCGGCACTGCAAAAAGAGTCGCGCCCACACCTTCAGGAACAGTAGGATTGAATTTAGCATCCGCCACGATGACGCCACCGCTGCGAAGCTCGTGTGCATTCAAATCGATACTTTCTTGGTCAAAAGCGACTAAAATGTCCAAATCGTCGGAAATTGCACGAATCGGCATTGTACTGATCCGAATTTTGTTATTCGTATGGCCGCCTTTAATACGGGAGGAAAAATGCCGATACCCGTATAAATAATATCCCAGTCTGTTTAAGGCCGTCGAAAAAATTCGATCTGTACTTTCAACGCCTTCACCCTGCTGTCCACCGATCTTCCAAGACAATTGACTAATCAAGATCGCCCACCCCTTTAATCGTATCGCTATAGCACTATTAAGATATTTATAGTGCAGCTAGAATGTTGACTTGGAAACAGTATTCACCGTCTCCATAATTGTGAACATTCTGTTTCAGAGTCATGTCAATTTTATGTCGCAAACAAATAAAAAGCAAGCGTTTTCGAGCCTTTTCTCATATAGTTGTTTTCGATCATATCAATCTCACGATTGGATTAATTAAAGCGCTTACTCTTTTTTTGGCAGCCACATGCGTAAAAAAGCGACTGCATTATCGTACAACCACCCTCGTACAAGGCGCTCCGGATAATGCTTCAGCAGTGTTTCGATCCAATCGGAATATCGTCCGCAATGATCTAAATCACAAAGATAACTTTCGATTCCATCGAAATCTGAGCCGAACATAATAGCTTTCTCCCCGCCTAAAGCACATATATGCTCTAGATGCGGTAGTAGATCTTTGCTGGACGGCGCGCCGCCCTTCTGCACAAACCATGGGACAAATGTCACACCAATTCGCCCGTCCATCCGTATAATAGCTTGAATTTGTTCATCGTGCAAATTTCTAACATGATCGCAAATTTCGTATGCATTTGAGTGAGATGCTATGAAAGGACGCCGCGCCTTCTCAGAGAGCTCTACAAGCTCCCAGAAGCCTTTCTGCGATAGATGGGATACATCCAGTATCATTTCTAGTTGATGGCATAAATGAACCAGCTGGAGACCTTTGAGCGTGAATCCTCCGTTGCGCGGCTCCAGTATGCCATCTGCTGCCCAGTTGGCATGATTCCAAGTGAGTCCGAGACAACGAACGCCCAAATCAAAGCAGATTTGCAAGTAATGCAAGTTCCCTTCTAACCCATCCGCCCCCTCCAGCGACAGCAAGCCCCCCAAACCGCCGCTTTGCTCCCATTGCTCCAAATCCTCGGCGCAGCGAATAGGAGACAAGCCGCTCGGAATGACCTTTGTTTTGAAGATATCTATTTGATCCAGAATATGCTCCACATTCGGTGAACCAAGCTTATTGGATAAAAAAATAGCAAAGCACTGCAGCATCACATTACCTTGTTTCATTCGTTCCATCGTTACGTCAAGCCTATCGTCTCTATTGAAATCCATATCAGGATGAATCCGCATTTTGCTCAATGCATCACAATGGAAATCGACGACTTTTAATTTCAACCTCGTCACCCCGCTTTTCATTAGCTGATTACACCTTTCTACCGTGAAGTGAAACGATGAGTCAACAATATGTCCCCCTAAACGCAAAAAACCTGTCTACGTCAATATCCTCGTAAACAGGTATCTAATTCCTCGAACGATGTATTATTTTATCTAGGCTCAACGATCAGTTTAATGGCTGTACGATCTTCCCCATCGATGACAATGTCAGTAAACGCCGGAATACAAATCAAGTCAACACCGCTAGGTGCGACGAATCCCCGGGCTATCGCTACCGCTTTAATAGCTTGGTTCAGAGCACCGGCCCCAATGGCTTGAAGTTCAGCAGCGCCTCGTTCTCTAAGAACTCCAGCAAGCGCACCGGCAACGGAGTTGGGATTGGATTTTGCTGAAACTTTTAATACTTCCATGGTAAGTACCTCCCTGGGAATAATGGTTGATTCCACTACTTAGAAGATATTCGGTAGAAGTGAAAAAATTCCTGCTTTTTCCCACGGCCCCGTCTTCCGCAACCGTCTTTCAAGCTATTGCCCTTGTCCTACTCCATGATCCATTCATCTTCCAGCAGACGAATTTTTTGAATCTTCTTGGCACGGCCTGTAGACTCATCAATGTCCACAACAACCGCATGGAAATGCCACTTCCCTTCGCATACTTGAAAGCGCACAGGCAGCTGCGTCGTGAATTTGCGCAGCACAGCTTCCTTTTCCATGCCAAGGATGCCTTCACGCGAGCCAACCATGCCTACATCGGTCAAATAAGCGGTTCCCTGTGGCAGTATAATATCGTCGTTGCTTTGCACATGCGTGTGCGTGCCTACGACAAGGGAGGCCCGGCCATCCAGATGCCAGCCCATGGCAATTTTCTCCGAAGTAGCCTCTGCGTGAAAATCCACGAGAATGCATTTGTGTTTCTTTGCTAATTTTCCTATGATGTCATCTGCCGCCCGGAATGGATCGTCAATTGCTGGAAGAAAGGTTCTCCCCATTAAATTAACGATTGCCAGTTCCTTCCCATTTGCTTTAATTACCGTATGGCCGAGCCCTGGTGTACCTGGCGGGAAATTGGCTGGCCGAATCATCCGCGGCTCATCATCGATAAATTCAAATATTTCCTTATTATCCCATGTGTGATTTCCCATTGTAAGGCCATGTACGCCAAGCTCGAAAAACTCTTTGGCAATCGCTGCAGTGATCCCTCTTCCCCCTGCAGCATTCTCACCATTGGCAATGATGATCTGCGGGTTATATTTAGATTTCAATTGCGGCAGCGTTTGCTTCAGTGCTTTGCGGCCCGTACTTCCAACGATATCTCCGATAAATAAGACCTTAATGATCGGTTCCTCCCTAAAAATCAATATTCTTATCTCATAAGCAATGAGAAAAAGCGGCCCCGTAAGGGCCACTTTCTCAGCATTAGCTTTACTTTGCGTATTCAACCGCCCGCGTCTCACGAATGACTGTAACTTTGATATGTCCTGGATAATCCAGTTCATTCTCAATCGTCTTCGTAATATCTCTGGCCAGCCGGAATGCTTCTGCATCGTCGATTTTATCAGGCTGCACCATGACGCGAACTTCGCGTCCAGCTTGAATGGCATAGGATTTCTCCACGCCTTCGAACGATTCCGAGATTTCTTCCAGTTTCTCCAGACGCCGGATATACGTCTCCAGCGTTTCGCGACGAGCGCCAGGTCTTGCCGCTGACAAGGCATCAGCCGCACCAACCAGCATGGCGATCACCGATGTAGCCTCGCAATCCCCGTGATGGGATGCAATACTATTAATAACCACCGGATGCTCCTTGTACTTCTTAGCCAGTTCCACGCCGATCTCGACATGAGATCCTTCCACTTCATGATCAAGCGCTTTACCGATATCATGCAGCAGTCCCGCCCGCTTAGCCAGAACGATATCTTCGCCTAATTCGCCAGCCATCAGGCCCGCCAAATAAGCAACTTCCATCGAATGCTTCAGCACGTTCTGACCGTAGCTTGTCCGGAATTTAAGACGTCCCAAAATTTTGATCAGATCCGGATGAAGCGCATGAACACCAACTTCGAAAGTCGCTTGTTCACCGTATTCACGGATCCGTTCATCCACCTCGCGGCGCGACTTTTCAACCATTTCTTCAATCCGTGCCGGGTGAATCCGTCCATCTGCCACCAGCTTCTCCAGTGCAGTACGGGCGATTTCGCGACGAATCGGATCAAAGCCTGACAAGATGACCGCTTCCGGCGTATCGTCAATAATGAGATCGATCCCGGTCAGTGTCTCCAGAGCTCGGATATTCCGGCCTTCGCGACCGATGATCCGTCCCTTCATCTCTTCGTTCGGCAACGCTACGACAGAAACAGTTGTTTCCGCAACATGATCGGCCGCGCACCGTTGAATAGCCAGCGTAATGATTTCACGCGATTTCTTATCGGCTTCCTCTTTCGCCTGCTGTTCAATATCTTTAATCAGCTGCGCCGTCTCATGGCGTACTTCCTGCTCCACATTATTCAGGATAATGACTCTCGCATCCTCCATCGTTAAGTTGGAGATCCGCTCCAATTCCTGAACTTGATTTTTATAAATCTGGTCAATTTGCTGCTGTGTTTCTTCAATTCGCTTCTCTTTGCCTGCCACCTGCTCTTCTTTTCGTTCGAGCGATTCCAATTTTTTATCCAGCGACTCTTCCTTTTGCAACAATCGTCTTTCTTGCCGTTGAACTTCATTCCGACGTTCACGAATGTCTTTATCAGCTTCAGTCCGGATTTTATGGACTTCGTCCTTAGCCTCCAGAACTGTTTCTTTCTTCAGTGCTTCTGCGTCTTTCTTTGCGCTTTCCAAGATTTGACTTGCAGCGTGTTCCGCACTGGAAATTTTAGCTTCTGCAAGAGATTTGCGAATAAAATATCCGATCACGAACCCAAAGAATAAAGCGGCTGCAACGAGAGCGACCCAGACTCCATCATGCATCTGTTCACCTCCCCGTTGATTCCTCCAAGGCATTCCTTGGGATACTTGCAGTTGTAGTTAACTTTCTCAATTCATCATCATTACTAAGAATCGAATACAGGCCGATTCAGGTAGGCTGCTCATCGTAAATCATGAGCCAATTCGTTATAAGCCTTCATGATTGGCGAATAGAATGTGTACAGAGTCATAATTTTGGAAGGAAAAAAGGACTCTGTGCATATAGACATTTTATTATTTGACGAAAGATATTGTCAAGCAATTGACAGCATCCCCTCCAACGGGCCTATTCCTCTTCCCAATCCTCTGTATTTTTCCGACCTTCCTGATCGGCCAATTCGCGGATGACTTTGGAAACAAGTCCTCCAGAGTATCCCCTGCGCATTAAAAATGCTCCCGTCTTACGTTTCCTTTCCATAAATTCACCTTTTGTAGCATTCCATTTCTTCAGCCCCAGTTGGAATGCACTGTTGTACTCTTCCTCTTCGCTGACCTCGCCAAGCGCATCCTCAATTAAAGGCTTTGCAATGCCCTTCTGACGCAACTCATGACGAACCCATAGTTTTCCCTTCCCGCGATTCCCTACGCGCTGTCTGGCCCATTCCTGAGCGTATGCGGCATCATCTACCAACTTCTCTTGCATTAGCCTGTGAATCACGTCGCTTACCGTATCTTCACTCCACCCCTTCTCTCCAAGGCGCAAAGCGATTTCATAAGCCGTACGCGGCTTGCGGCTCAAATACAAGAGAGCATCGCCGTAGCTTCTCTGCCGCTCATCCGCAGCAATGATCTCTTCCAGGTCAACTTTGGCAAATGCCGTACCCTTGATCATCCGATATTTAATCATGACATCTTCATGAACTTCAATGGAATAGGAACCAAAATGTATCCGATAACGAAACTTAGGCCGCTTTAGGGCTTCCACCCTCGTAATTTCCAACTCTCCATCCTCCGGGAAATCCGCAAACCTTGGTTCCTCGTTAAAGGATTCTCCTTTAGTATTTCCCCAAAAACGTTCTTCAGAAATATCAACTATTCCCTTGGCTTCCTCCAAGTGCCTTTCCCCTTTCTTTGAGGGGTTCGGCATCTTTCGATTACCGCATTGCTCGTACATCAAACAATCCTCCTTGCTGCCGTTCATCTTATCACTCACGTAGAATAACATAGCTCGCGGTTCGTGTCCCCTAATATAAAATAAAAGCGCTCTGTTCTGGAGTACACCAGATTACAGAGCGCATATCATTATAAATTATTCTTCGTCGAAAAGCGCCTGCTCTTCTTTCGCTTCTTCCTCTAACTCGTTAGCCGATGCCGAAGGAACAACCGTTGTCAAATTGCTGGCTTCACGAATTTTCTGTTCAATCGCGTCAGCGATTTGCGGGTTATCCTTCAAATATTGCTTCGCATTCTCGCGGCCCTGGCCAAGACGCTCCCCGGTATAAGAATACCAAGCTCCGCTCTTGTCGACAATGTCATGCTCTACGCCGATATCAATAATGCTGCCTTCTCTGGAGATACCTTCACCGTACATGATATCAATCTCAGCCTGCTTGAAGGGAGGTGCTACTTTATTCTTGACAACCTTCACCCGCGTGCGGTTACCAACCATATCATTCCCCATCTTGATCGTCTCTATGCGGCGTACATCCAGGCGAATCGTAGAGTAGAACTTTAGAGCCCGTCCGCCAGGTGTTGTCTCCGGATTACCGAACATAACGCCGACTTTCTCACGCAATTGGTTAATGAAGATCGCAATCGTCTTCGATTTGCTGATCGCTCCCGACAGCTTACGAAGCGCCTGAGACATCAATCTCGCCTGTAAACCGACGTGCGAATCTCCCATTTCGCCTTCAATCTCCGCTTTCGGAACCAGCGCCGCAACGGAGTCGATGACGATAATATCAACAGCACCGCTTCTTACGAGCGCTTCCGCAATTTCAAGCGCCTGCTCCCCAGTATCCGGTTGGGAAAGCAGCAGTTCATCAATATTAACGCCAAGCTTGCTGGCATAAGATGGATCAAGCGCATGCTCCGCATCGATGAACGCAGCTTGTCCGCCAATTTTCTGAACTTCTGCAATGGCATGCAGAGCCACCGTCGTCTTACCTGAGGATTCCGGCCCGTAAACTTCAATAATTCGGCCGCGCGGCAAACCGCCTGTTCCAAGTGCTATATCCAACGCTATTGAACCACTGGGTACAATTTCCACCTGCATATGAGTGGATTCACCTAGCTTCATAATCGAACCTTTACCGAATTGCTTTTCTATTTGACGAAGCGCCATATCCAGCGCTGCACGACGATCTGACAATTAGCTCACATCCTTATCAAATTGATTAATCGTAGGACTTCACATTTGTAATTGTACCTTGTTTTGGAACGTTTGCCAAGCATTTTTTCGAACATACATTCGGGGGTCTCATCCCTCCCAAACCCTCCCTTACCATAAGGGAGGGCCCCCGTAGGGCTTGCAGCCCTCAGGACTCCCGCCAATTGGAGGAACGTGGGAGGTGCAGAGGCGCTCCTGCCCGCTGTTCCCTTTGGGGATGCGCTCTGAGTTTGTGCGTGGAACGCTTTTCCCCCTTCGGGTACGTCTTACGTTGGGTTCACCTGGGTTACCTGGAAACACGCTGCTCAAGGAGCCAAGGTGGTGCACCCGAGCTGCTTTAGCTGCAAGGAGCCGCTTGTCACCCTACGGGTACGCTCTTGGTCGGCACTCCTGCAAGATGGTGCTGGAAGTTACGATGGTGCGATTTGCTTCTACTTCGTGCCAGGGGGACGCTCTCCCTACGGGATTCGCTTGCGTCCGGTGCAGGGATCTTTTGATGGTACACTCTTGGGTATTGGGCTGGGCGTTACGTTCGTGCGGGCTGTTCTACTTCCCGCTGGGAGAGCGCTCTCCCTTCAGGATTCGCTTGCGTCTGTTCAGATCCAAACACAGTGTTAGATAAATAAGTGCTGCAGCAATTCTATGACACCGAATGGGTCGTCACCCGATCAAACAAAAAAAGAACCGCAGCGCAACAAATCAGTTAGGCTACGGTTCTTCCGTGATCACATTATACATCGAAGCATGCACACTTGCAATATGATTACGCTTCGCCAGCTATCTCTTTCAGTTGCTTCCAAAGGTGGTAGAGAATCGTCTTCGTGGAGCGAATCCGAATCGTCTCCCGGTTCCCCTTCAGGTTCAGTTCAAGAACACGGGTATCCTGCCCGCGGCGCGAGATGCCGATGTATACAAGGCCGACAGGCTTGCGCTCCGAGTAGCCAGGACCAGCCACGCCGGTAATCGACAAGCCGAAATCCGTATCCACGATCATCCGCACTTGCTCAGCAAGCACCTTGGCCGTCTCAGCACTGACAGCGCCGGGAGCGTTTTCGCCCTCAAGCATATCATGAGGGACGTGGAGCAGCTTTTCTTTCATTTCATTGGAATAGCAGACGATTCCGCCATGAAACACCGCAGCGCTGCCTGGAATCGAGGTCAAGGTCTGCATCAAAAGGCCGCCAGTACAGCTTTCCGCACAGCTCACCGTAAGGTTCAGCTCAGTCAGCATATCGACAATCGTTTTTTCGATCGGTATATCTCCGGTAGCATACATATGTTCTCCAAGCCGGGAGGCGATCTCCTTCTCCAGCGTATCCAGCTTGGCCATTGCTTCGCTCTCGCTGTCCGCCTTCGTTGTAATGCGCAGAGTAACCTCACTCTCCTTGGCATAAGGAGCTACTGTCGGATCGATTTGTTTCTCGATCAAATCGATGACCCGAGTCTCCAGTGCAGATTCGCCAATCCCCGCAAATTTCAGCATTTTGGAATAAATCGGCTTCTCATGCGTCAGTACATGCTGCAATATCCAGGTTTTCGCCTGATTTTGAAACATAGGAATCAACTCTTTCGGCGGCCCAGGCAATACAATATAGAACTTGCCATTATGAGCGATAGCGTTCCCCACAGCGAGCCCCGTCTCATTCGGCAGCGGCGTGCATCCATCGATGGCGTGCGCCTGCCGCCGATTGTTCTCGGTCATAGGAATATTCCGGCCCTGAAAGAACCGATCGATGTTATCCATCGCCATCCGGTCATAATGGAGATTTCTCCCAAGAACCGAGGCAAGAGCCTCTTTCGTTAGATCGTCCTGCGTCGGCCCGATGCCGCCCGAGAAAATGAGCACATCCGCCCTGGATTCGGCGGTTTCAATCGCTTGGCGCAAACGATCCATATTGTCGCCAACAACGGTTTGAAAATACACGTCAATCCCGAGAGACGCCAATTCCTGAGACAAAAACTGGGCATTCGTGTTCACAATTTGTCCGAGCAAAAGCTCGGTGCCTACGGCGATAATTTCAGCTTTCATATCCCAACGTCTCCTTCTACCCGCTAAATACAACTGTCAGTTCTCCAATTAACTTTTAGAGAATGAAAGCAATTTTTTATTCTTTACAAAATAATCGATACCCGAATAAATCGTGATCAATGTAGCAATCCAAATCGAGATCTCATCAAATGGAATGTTAAGCCATTCAAAAGGAAAATTGTTCAGAAGCAGCGCCGAGATTGCAATGATTTGAGCAATGGTCTTCGCCTTCCCCCACTTGCTTGCCGCAATTACCGAACCTTCCAGCAATGCAATTTCCCTCAGGCCGGTCACCGCGAATTCACGGCTAATGATAATGATCGCAATGATCGCTTCAATCTCGCCCATCGCAACAAGCGCAACCAACACTGCGGCAACCAGCAGTTTATCTGCAAGCGGATCCAGCAGCTTGCCAAGATTGGTAACTAAATTATGCTTGCGGGCGATATATCCATCGATGCCGTCCGTGCTGGCTGCCACAATAAACAGTAAAGCTCCAATCAACTGATTTACTGGCAGCGTATATGCACCCAGCGACAGCTCATAAGACCACCATTGCAAATCCACCAGCAAAAAGATGAGCATGACTGGAATCATAAAAATTCGGGCAATTGTAATGCGATTGGGTAAGTTCAAAGGACACCCTCCCCGGACAAATCATATTCATAAGCATGCGTAATCCGCACCTTGGCCATCTCGCCGATACCGACGGGACAGTTCGTTACATACACTTCACCATCTATTTCGGGAGCATCATATTGTGAACGTCCGATATAGACATCACTTCGCCCATCATAACGCTCCACAAGTACGTCCAGAACTTGTCCTACAAATTTGCTGGCATTCTGATTAGAAACCTCCCGCTGAATTTCCATCAGCGTAGTGGCGCGCCACTCTTTCACCTCATCCGGGACTTGATCCGGCAGCCTTGAGGCTGGCGTATCTTCTTCCTTCGAATAGGTAAATACGCCCAATCGGTCAAATTTGATCTCCCTTACGAAATCGCATAAGCGCGCAAAATCCTCTTCCGTCTCCCCCGGAAAACCAACGATGAGCGAAGTTCGCAACGAAACATTCGGAATGCGGGAACGTATTTTGGCAATCAGTTCGCGAATATCGCGATTGCGTCCGGGACGGCGCATCCGTTTGAGCACGGCATCCTCGCTATGCTGCAGCGGCATGTCAACATATTTGCATATCTTTGGATTCGTCGCGATCATTTCAATCAATTCATCCGTGAAAAAGCCCGGGTATGCATAGTGCAGCCGCACCCATTCGATGCCGTCAACCTCCGTAACCATGCCCATCAGCTCTGCGAGTTTATATTCACCATAAAGATCCGTACCGTAATTGGTGGAGTCCTGGGCGATTAGACTGATCTCTTTGACCCCTTGAGAAGCCATGAGCTTCACCTCAGCCACGATCGATTTCATCGAGCGACTGCGGAAATTCCCGCGCATAATCGGAATGCTGCAAAAAGTACAATTGTTATCGCAGCCCTCCGCTATTTTCACATATGTAGTATACTTAGCCGTCGATACTTTGCGAGGAAGCGCCTCTTCATAATTAAACACCGGATTCCCGACTTGAATCGGCTTCTTGCCCTTTAATGCTTCATCCACGATCTGAGTGATATTATAAAAATCTCCGGTTCCGACGATGCCGTCGATCTCCGGCATTTCTTCCATTAAGGCCTGCTTGTAACGCTGGGTCAGGCAGCCAGATACAATGAGCGCTTTCAGCTTCGCCGTCTCTTTTAAATCAGCTAAATCCAAAATCGTATTCACCGATTCCTCTTTAGCAGCGTCAATAAATCCGCAGGTATTAACGATAATGACCGTCGCCTCTTCATGATTCTCAACAAGCCGATAGCCTCTCTGATCGATTAGGCCTGACATTATTTCCGAGTCAACCAGGTTTTTCTCACAGCCAAGTGTTACGATTTTCACTTTTTCCGTCATATGCAGTATCCCCCATTGAAATTAACCGATTACCCGTTTTTCCCTACAAGTATAAGCTTTAGGAACATACCATGTCAAAAACGTGTAAAGGTCTCTCACCACGCGATTAACGCAGCGAAAGACCAACATTTTTAACGCTTATTTGAAGTTGGTAAATTGTAAATCGAGCGTTAGATCGCCTTTGCGGAGCAGCTGCATCACCTGCTGCAAATCATCCTTGCTCTTGCCGGTAACCCGGATTTGATCGCCTTGAATTTGGCTCTTGACTTTCAACTTGGAATCGCGGATCATCACATTGATTTTCTTGGCATTCTCCGCATCGATGCCTTGCTTCAGCTTAATACGCTGACGAACAGTTCCTAGTGAAGCCGGCTCTACTTTACCGTAATCTAGGTTTTTGATCGGCAACCCTCTCTTGATCATTTTCGACTGCAAAATGTCAATGACAGCGCCAAGCTTGTAATCATCGTCCGAGACGACAACTAATTCATCTTTCTCGACTTTAAGCTCGCTTTTGCTCCCTTTGAAGTCGAATCGATTAGCTATTTCCCGCTCCGTCTGGTCAATCGCATTCGTAAGTTCCTGCATGTCCATCTTGGAGACGATATCAAATGAGCTTTCAGAAGCCATAATTCTCCGTCCTTTCCTGTTCACTTATCTCTATTAATTATAATGTAATCCTATGGGCAAAGTCCAACCTTAAGGGACAGATTGGCATACCCAGCAGCTTGATCATCTGATTCAGGCCTATGAAAAAAAGGCGTTCTTCGGACAGCCTACCCGAAAAACACCTATGACTCTCTTATCAACAAACCAAACCAGCTCAGCTCGTCTGGCGATTAGGGCTTCGAAACATATCCAAAATGCCAAGCAGCATATGCGCTAGGCCAAAACCGAATATGCCATAGCCCCACGCGCTCGGCATCAAGTAATAACCCAGAAGCAAAGCAATAATCCCTAGGCCGAGAACGATCCAGCTAGCCACATCCAGGCACCTCAATTCATCGGGAAAATAACAAGCACGCCGCGAAGCTCTGCGGCATTACAGCTATTCTCTCCGATGCTTGAAGCGGTTATTCTGCGGCATTATTCGAGTCGGCCTCGCTTCCCGCCCCAGCTTCGGTTTCCGTGCTGGAAGCACCTGTATCCATGTTAAGCTGAATTTTGGAAGTGTTCTTGCCATCTTCAACGACCTGACCCGCTACCGTAATTTGCGTATTTGCAGAAGCTCCTGATTTAATATACATTCCTTCAGGCCCAAGCTCATAAGTCAGCACTTCGCCCTCAGATGTATTGTCAAAGTACAGCTTCTCGCCGTCCCTGCCGCCCTTGTACACCTCAACCCAGCTCTTGCCGGTTGCGTTGATTACAACCTGCACCGGCTGCCCACCAGGATTGGATACCTTGAAATTGGTCGTGCTTCCGCTTTTCCCGTCCGGCAGGACGACAACCTCTCCACCAAGACCCGTTCCTGCTCCGTTATTCGAACCATCATCCGTACCGTCAGACGCGTTAGAATCTCCTTGGTTTCCACCGGCAGCGGGCGGGGTGTTCTCGGCATCCGGCTGCTGGTCGGCATCTTTACCATCCCCGTTAGAAGCCCCGTTCTGGCCCTTATCGCCTTGCTTCGTAGGATTCTCCGATTGAGTTAATTTCGTCGGATCCGTCTGATTGTTCTTGTCCGCAGCCGGATCTTTACCCCAAACCGTGAAATACATATAAATGACGATCAGGATGATTATAGCAAAAGACCACATCAGCGCCGTAGACATCCATTTCGAATTGCGTTCCGATGTTTGTCTGCTGCGGCGTTTCTGCAAGACGGGCTCCATCGTCTGCTCCACCTGCGGGGCTGGCACATCCTGGCGATGCTCGCTGAGCAGCTCATCCGCATTTACTCCGACCGTTTCAGCGTATGTCTTTATAAAGGCCCGCACATAAAAACTTCCCGGCAACACTTTATAATCTCCCGCCTCGATGGCTTCCAAGTATCTTTTGCGAATTTTTGTCATATCTTGCACATCATCTAGTGACAAGCCTCTGGCTAGGCGGGCTTCCTTCAACTGCTGGCCCAAATCCGACACGTCCATCACCTCCTGCAAATGATTGAAATATAATTTATGATTTGAAATTGAAAATACAATTTTAATTCATAGATCGTAACGCTCCGATCCATTAACGTATAAACCCCTTAAATTGTTACGCATTTCAAAACATTTTGGCAAACATCCTGTGTACTATTTCACCAAAAAAAGACGACAATTAACGCCATCTCTCATCATCGTACTCAAAAAGACCTACGAATTTATGTATTGGAATGCTCAAACCCTTTAGAAACACTCATTCGACAATATAGGTCATTATTCCTGCATTCATTTACAAGGCTGTGAAAAGTATGCAGAATTAATGCGAACAATTACAATACGTGTTTTATGATATATAAAATATTTTCGAAAGGCAAGCGGCTGTATAAAATGGTAGAAAAAGCTCCCCGTTACAGGGAGCTTTTTCTCCGTAAACTATGCGTTTTCCTTAGCCAACTTTACCATCAGCCGGGCGATCGTCTTGCGCTCTTCTTCATTTCCGACATCCCACAGCTCTTTCAGGGTGCGGTTAGAAGCATTTTGAGGGTCGACCTTCTCATCCAGAAAGCCGCCGATCTCATAAGCAAGATGAGATATGGCCTCCTCGCTCAGACCTGATCTTTCCGCATGTTTAACGCGTTCACCCAAGAATTTCTTCCAGGTATCAAAATTTTTGAGTACTGTTGACATGTTTAAATCCTCCTTCGCTTGGACGTGAGATTTAAAATCAACAGTCGTAATATGCGATTAATTCAGCTTCTTTATTCGCCAAACGCTTGAACTGCCGCCGCCATTCCTTGCCTCTCTAGCCTAAATTCGGCTTGCCTTACGACTTTACGTAAGCCAGCCGCCATTAGGACTAATAATTTGCCCCGTAATATAACCTGATTCAGGAAGCGCTAGAAAATAAACCAATGACGCGATCTCCTCTGGCGAAGCTAGCCGCCCTGCCGGAATTTCCTCCTCCAGCATGCGGATTTCCTCAGCGGCAAAGCGCTCCATCATATCCGTTTTTACGGCCCCAGGAGCTACCGCATTGACCGTTACAGATGATGGGGCTAGCTCTTTAGCCAACGCCTTCGTAAAGGCGTTTACGCCCCCCTTGGCGGCTGAATAGACGGCTTCGCAGGCCCCGCCGGAAATTCCCCAAACGGAGGAAACATTAATAATCCGTCCAAACCGCTGATGAATCATATAGGGCATGAATGCCTGGCTGCACAGAAACACGCTTTTTAAATTGACATCCATCACTTCATCCCACTGCTCTTCTTGGACATCCGACAACAGACTATAGTGAGAGATCCCTGCATTATTCACCAGAATATCCGGTTTAAGGCCACGACTCTCCAGCTTTTCCTTCATCCGGTAAATTTCTTCCCGGCTTCTTAAATCAGCACTAACCGTAAACACTTTAGCGCCAAGCTCTAGGCATTTTCTTGCCACCTCATTGGCCGCTTCGTGCGATTGCATGTAGTGGATGACGATATTCATACCGACTGCGGCAAAACGGAGTGCAATCTGAGCCCCGATGCCTCGGCTCGCCCCCGTAATCAGCACGGTCATTTCCCCAATACTTTTATCTATCCCATGATTGCTGTTCATATATTACGGACTAACAACGAGCGATATGGCTAGTTGTTCCCAATCAATATGCTCGCGCAGCCGATTGTTCACCTCTTCCAGGGTCAGGGATTCATAAATCTGCAATACGGAGAAGAGATCTTGACCCCGGAACCGATAACGAGTAAATTCGTGAGCGATATTTTCCGGCGAATTCAGCATGCGCAAATAACCGCCAATTTTTTTCTTGCGGGCCCGCTCAAAGTCATCGTTCTCAAACCCTTTAGCAAGAACCGCCTTGATTTCTTCCGTTACGATCTCAAGAAGGCGCTCCGGATCCTTTGTGTCTCCGCCGATTGCCGTGAAGGCATAGTTTGGATTACTGTTATATTCATGGCCAAAGCCGTCCGAAATAAGATCCATGTCATAAAGCTTTTGATACAGCTTCGTGCTGGTACCGATCAGCAAATCTAAGGCCAGCTTAATCGCCAAGTCGCGCCGCAGCAAAGCCTCGCCCGTTATCCCGATATTCGTCTCTTTAAACCCAAACAAGCATTTCGGCAAAGAGACCGGAAGCTTAATCACCTTGCGTTTCTCATGCACCGCAGCCGGCTCCGCATCGAATAGCCGCTTAATTTCCCCCTGGGGCTGATACTTCTTCTTGGCTTGGTTGCTTCGTACGAGCGAGAATACCTCTTCCGGATCAACGCCTCCTACGACGAACAATAGCATATTGCTCGGATGGTAAAAAGCGTTGTAACACGTATACAGCGTCTCTTTTGTGATCGTTCCAATGGATTCCACCGTGCCTGCGATATCGATATGAACAGGATGGACGGCATACATTGCCTCAATCAAGCCAAAATACACGCGCCATTCGGGATTATCCTGGTACATGCCGATTTCCTGGCCGATAATGCCCTTTTCTTTCTCCACATTCTGATCCGTAAAATACGGATTTTGCACGAAATTCACGAGGGTTTCCAAATTTTCCATCACGTTCTCAGTGGCGGAGAACAAATAGACGGTCTGATCAAAGCTTGTAAAGGCATTCGCAGATGCGCCTAAAGAAGCAAATTTGGCAAAAATATCGCCCTCCGGCTCCTCGAACATCTTATGTTCCAAGAAGTGCGCAATTCCATCCGGCACCTTTGTTTCGGCTTCGCCTTCCACTCGGAAATGATTGTCGATCGAGCCGTACTTGGTCGAGAAGGTAGCATACGTCTTCTGGAAGCCCGGCTTTGGAAGCACATACACCTGCAAACCGTTATCCATCGTCTCCCGATATACCGTCTCCTTCAATCTTTCATGCGTAATGACTTCCATGAGTTACACCTCCTTCTTTCCAGTCAAAAAGTAAACCGTATCCAATTCCACCGTATTGGCAATGGAAACGACATCCTCCATCGTGATGGCTTCTACCTGCTGTAGAAGCTCTTCTGCCGGCCGTTCCCGATCCGACAATACGCGATTAAAGTCATATGCCACCATATCAAAGGCGGAATCCTGCATTTCCAGCAAACTATTGCGAATCATTGCCTTGGTCTGTGACATTTCCAGCTCGCTAATTTGACCTTCGCGCAGGCTCGCAAGCTGCGCCTTAATAATTTCAAGCGCTTTATGATAGTTCGCAATCTCAATTCCGGACTGAATCGAAATGATCCCTTTATGGCCATCAAATCTTGAGGCAGCATAATAAGCCAAGCTTTCCTTCTCCCTGACATTAATAAATAGCTTGGAGTGAGGATAGCTGCCGAGAATACCGTTATACAGAAGTGCCGCTGCATAGCGGTCATCTCCATAGGTGACCGGAATGCGCAAGCCCATATTCAGCTTGCCTTGGTTGACATCGAGCACTTCTTCCACGATGCGGACATCGTCTCCGGATGTATGGCTCTGAGCAGGCACATATTGCGGCGAATCCGATCGCCTCATAATAAAGTGCTGCCCTACAAGCTCCTGAACCTCTGCAAGCGTCGTGTCTCCAACGACATATAAATCAAGGTTCGCTTGCTGCAGCCACTGTTGAAACGCCTCGTATAACGATTGTGAGGTGATCCCGTCCAAATCCTTGCGCTGACCTAACGGGTGAAGGCGATAAGGGTCATTTCGGAACATCTCCTCCATACACCGTTCCGCAGCATAACGAATTTTATCATTGATGATCGCTTCCAGCTTCTTGCGTACCGTCTCCCGCTCCGAGTTCACATAAGCCTCACGGAAAACGCCGTTTTCTGTAACGGGCTTCGTTACGACTTCACCCAGAAAAGAGAATGTTTTGCGCAACAAGGAATCATCGCTGGACACAAATTCATCATTAATCGTATCCATGCGGAACTGCACAATTTGGTAATTCCCGCGCTTATAAACGTCAAAGCCGAAGCCTGCGCCGTACAATTGCTCAAGCTGTTCGCGAAATTGAATTGTCTCTGGATACGAAGCCGTACCACGCCGCAGCACGAAAGGGGTTAATGCCGTCGCAGTTACCGTATCCTCGTTCAACGGGATTCCCGCATAGAGCGAAACTGCGAAGGTTTTGAATCTAGTTGTCGGCAGGACATGAATTCGAATATGACCGGCACTGCCCCGTTCAAATACAGTTTTATTCAAGATGAAAACTCCTTTACAAGAGACTGTCTGGACTATTATACACAGGCAATTTTAGTTCCATTCTATACCATGGCAAAGTAAAGAAGCAACCCGACGAAATGAGCGGCTGCTTCCCTTCCAAACGTTATTTACATACAAAAAATATGTTTTCCGATCGTTTTAACCTGCGGTCGAGTCCAGATCCATTTCGAGGTTGCTGTCTCAGGATTAAAGTAATACAGACATCCGCCGGATGGATCCCAGCCGTTCAGCGCTTGCTGAACCGCTTTTGTTGCACTCTCATTTGGCTCAAGCCAAATTTGGCCATCATCAACAGCCGTAAAGGCCCGAGGTTGGAAAATGACGCCGGATACTGTATTCGGAAAGCTCGGCGATTTTACACGGTTAAGAATTACGGCAGCCACTGCTACTTGTCCCTCAAAGGGCTCTCCGCGAGCCTCCCCGTATACCGCATTAGCCATGATTTTTAAATCATTGGCCGATAGACCCATGGCGTTAGAGGAGGATAAATCCGCCGACGCGTTCGTTTCTTCTTGCTCGGTATTAGCGGCGCCTTGATTTGTGCCGGTTTGCCCGGCAGCTGTCTCGGTACCTGGCCTCCAGTTTTTCGAAGCATTATACAGCTTCAGCTTCGTTTTCGGCCCAGCCAGTCCATCAACATCCATACCGAATTCCGACTGAAACCATTTTAGCGAGTCCTGAGTTTTGGGCCCAAAGTAACTGTCGAGCTTGCCATGATAAAATCCTAGGAAGGCCAGTCGGCCTTGCAGTTCGTATACGTCTGTGCCGAATGCGCCATACTGGATAACCTGTTCACTGAATACGGGAAGAGAAGATTTCGGCTCCCCGCTTCTTTCCGTCATAGCGGGCGTGTTATTCCATAGTCGATAAGCTCCGAACAATGCCCCGCACAAAAGCAGCACTAAACCGGCGGCAAACCATATTTTAGCTTTTTTCATACGTTTAGCTCTACCTTTCTTTTGTGGATTAACATAGATGGATGACATTATTATGACTACTGTCGCACCTTCCTATGCACCCAAAAAAGAATCCTTTGAGCAAGAAAAAAAATAAAACAGCAGACCCCCTTAAGGATCTGCTTTATCTATAGCCTTATCAATCAAGAAGATATTTTTCCGAGTTTAAACTGCTCCATAGATATCAGAACTTCGCGCGGCTTGCTGCCCTCATAAGGACCAACGATGCCCCGTGCCTCCATGGAATCAATCAGTCTGGCTGCACGAGTGTAGCCGATACGCATCCTTCTTTGCAGCAGCGATACCGATGCCTGCTTCGCTTCCAGGATAATCTGCACGGCCTGATCAAACAGCTCGTCCACGATTTCTTCCGTTTCCTGCACCTCATCATCCACTTCAGGAACGAGGCTGTCATCATACTCGGCCTGGCCTTGTCCGCGAACATAACCCACGATCGCCTCAACCTCCTGATCGCTCATGAAAGCGCCTTGTACACGGATCGGCTTCGAAGCTCCCATCGGCATGAAGAGCATATCCCCGCGCCCGAGAAGTTTCTCCGCACCAGCCATATCCAGAATCGTGCGAGAGTCTACTTGAGATGATACGCCAAAAGCGATGCGTGATGGAATATTCGCTTTAATGACACCCGTAATGACATCGACGGAAGGGCGCTGCGTAGCAATAATGAGGTGGATGCCTGCAGCCCGGGCCATCTGCGCCAAGCGGGCAATCGCGTCCTCAACATCATTCGCCGCGACCATCATTAAATCAGCAAGCTCATCGACGATGACGACAATATAAGAAAGGACGGCTTCCGGATTATCCTTCATCATCAAATTATAGCCTTCCACATTTCGGGCACCGGATTTAGAGAACAGCTCGTAACGCTTCTCCATTTCAACGACAATCTTCTTGAGCGCCAGCGAAGCACGTTTCGGATCGGTAACTACAGGAGCAAGCAGATGTGGAATTCCATTATACACATTAAGCTCAACCATTTTGGGATCGACCATCAGGAACTTCACTTCATCCGGCTTCGCTTTGTATAAAATACTCGTAATAATCCCGTTGATGCATACCGACTTTCCAGAGCCAGTTGCCCCGGCAACTAGTAAATGGGGCATCTTGGCGAGATTTCCGACAATCGTCTGCCCGGAAATATCCCGCCCGAAGGCGATGGACAGCTTCGATTCGGCATCCTGGAACACAGGTGTCTCCATCACTTCCCGCATCGTCACCAGGGAGACCTCATTATTCGGCACCTCGATTCCGATTGCGGATTTGCCGGGAATCGGCGCTTCCATACGAATATCCTTAGCGGCGAGCGCCAGAGCGATATCATCCGTCAAATTCACAATCCGGCTCACCTTCACCCCGATATCCGGCTGAATTTCGTACCTCGTTACGGCAGGGCCTCGAACGACCTCCAGCACGCGCGCTCGTACTCCAAAGCTCTCGAGCGTTGCCTCGAGTTTGCGGGCCGTCTGTTTATAATCCGCCTGATCCCCAGCCTTGCCGCCACCGGCAGGCTTCGAAAGCAAGCGGAATGGCGGCAGCTTATATGGTTTAGGAGCCGGCTTCGGCGGAGGTGCTGCTTCCTCAAGTTTATCCTCTGAATTATTCTCGTCACCTGATATTTCTTCGGCGATTCCTCCAGGAGCCTTAGCCTCCTCACTGGAAGCTTCCTCTGCCTGCGCTTCCGTCTCAGGCAAGTCCAAGTCCTGGCTAAGCGAAATATCCTCTGGCGCCGATTCTGCATCCTCCGGCCATAACGCCGCTCCTTCAACCTGCTCATCCCCTTCGGGCTCAACATCATGCGCACGGCCTTCAAGATGAATGTTGTCGAAGAAATCACGGATAATAGGGCCTACGTCCCCTTGCTCTTCTTGAGCGAGCGGTTCACCGGTTAATGGATCGAATCTGGCAACCGTAGACTCCGAAGAATTTTCTCCATATTCTAGCGCATTCCAGTCCACATCAGAGCGTTGCTGATCGCCTTGATCGACGAGTTCCCCGTCCATACCTTCCTGCATTTCCGCAGCCGTTGCTGCCGGCTTTGGACGAGGCTTAAAATTAAACAGTTGGAAGAACACCGGCTTGTTTCTCGGCTGAGGAGGCGCAGTAAACTCCTCTTCCTCCTCATCTTCATATCCCGCACTCTGTACCGGCTCTGCAGAAGGCCTTTTGGATTTGCTATTGACAGGGACGGGCCTCAGCAATTTCAGCTTTCGGCTGAAATTCGTTCCCAACCCGCCTAAATGTTTACGAATGAGACGAAATAATTCGACATAAGACAAGCCTGTAATTAACATGAAGCTGATCGCCATCATAACGATCATAATCAGTTTTGCACCAGCAATGCCAAATAGGGAATACAGCAGAGCAAATTCCAGGCCGCCTATATACCCTCCGCTTATATCCAAGCCGAGAAGGCTAAACCCGGTATCTCCCAGCGTAGGCTCGAATAAAGCTGTTTGGAGATCATGGTGAATTTGCGACATAATGTTGCCTGCTGACAAAGACACCGATGGAGCCAACTTCTTCTCCATAGCAAATATCGTGCTCATGAGCACGAGTGACAACACAGCGAGCAGCGCTCCACTGCGACGCGTATTCCAGCGAGACGGCCATTTCCGGCTAATCATCACACTAAGTCCAATAAAAATCCCGATCAAAGGAATGACAAAATAAAACTTGCCCAGAACAAGTGCGGACATTTTCGATAATGTCCTACCTACCGCAGCTTCCCCGGACAAGGCAATGATCGATAAAGTAATCAGGATGATCCCATAAATCTCATACTTGAGCATACTGCCCAGTGCTGCCTTTTTTTTCTTCTTTTTTCGTGCCAAACGAAGATCACCCCCTAGATGAATATTATACCATAATCACCGGGGGCAACCTATAGGACTCTTATTGTTTATTTAATATAGGCACAAACGAAATTTGTTGTCCAGGGGAGTATGCAGGATTTAAATAGTCATCCAAAGAACAGCGCAGCAAGCGTATGATCGTCGCCCGATTATGCTCATGCTCCATTCTTACCTGCATTAAAATACCGCCAAGTTCAATCTCAGTATAGCTATCGGATACTTCCTTATCGTCCCAATAAACGTCCTCCGGCATAATCGTATAATGAGTCATTGAGTCAAACCTCCTGCGGATGTCATGCGCCTCGATTCGATCAATGCATTCAATTTTGTCAGCCCTTGACCGATTCCGCCGATTTCGTCAATCAGTCCAAATTTAACCGCATCTGACCCTCCAACAGCTGTACCGATATCTCGATTTAATTCCCCGGTCTTGAACATCAGCTCCTTGAACATATTCTCAGGAATTTTCGAATGAGCCGTCACAAACCTTACAACTCTCTCCTGCATCTTTTCAATATACTCAAAAGTTTGCGGAACTCCGATAACCATGCCTGTCATCCGGATCGGATGGATGGTCATTGTCGCGCTCTCCGCTATAAACGAGTAATTCGAAGCTACGGCAATCGGAACGCCGATGCTATGGCCACCGCCGATAACGACCGTTACAGTCGGCTTAGTAAGAGATGATATCATTTCTGCGATAGCCAGCCCGGCCTCAACGTCACCGCCAACGGTATTCAGAATAATTAATAATCCTTCAATGCGCGGGTTTTGCTCAGCCGCCACTAGTTGGGGAATCAAATGCTCGTACTTGGTCGTTTTGTTCTGCGGCGGCAGTACGAGATGACCCTCGACTTGCCCGATTATCGTTAAACAATATACATTAGATTCCCCAGGTACAGGCACTGCAGTTTGACCAAGCTGTTGAATCGTTTCCACCACTGCCGCTGCTTTATCACCTTCTGGGACAACCGGGGCAGGTTCTGATCCTTCGTTAGATTTTTGGCTCGGTTGCTGTTGTTGCTCTTTCATTTCTTGCACTTCCTTTCGGCCGCTGGCCAGTATTGTCCATTGTAAAGTTAGTATGCCAAGGCCAACCTCCTTCATGCAGTCATTGAAGTAAAAAAAGAAAGCCCCCTCTCCTACAAGAAACCGTCCAATATTACCGGCAGGAGAAGGGGCGACTGCGTGCCCAACCTGAAAAGGTTAGTATAAAATTATTCTTCTATAATATAGTTTTTTACACTTCCATAATAATTGGAAGAATCATCGGTCTGCGCCGTGTTTGCTCATAGAGGAAGCGTCCTAACGAGTCCTTCACGTTCGTCTTCAAAGAAGCCCATTCATTCACGTTCTCACTCATTAATTTCTCGAGCGTACTGGACACAATCCGATTCGCTTCTTCAAGAAGTCCTTCAGATTCTCTTACATATACGAAGCCTCTGGAAATAATATCTGGTCCAGAAACGATAGTTCCATCTTGTTTGCTGAGCGTAACCACGACAACGAGAATGCCGTCCTGAGACAGCAGCTTGCGGTCACGAAGTACTATATTACCAACGTCACCGACTCCAAGGCCGTCAATTAGCACATTACCTGCCGGTACTTTACCCGCTTTGCGAGCAGCACCATTCTGAATTTCCACCATTTCACCGATATCCACTAGAAAAATGTTATCCGGATCAATTCCGACGGATTCACCGAGCAGAGCGTGCTTCCGCAGCATTCGATATTCCCCGTGAACAGGGATGAAGTATTTAGGACGCATCAAATTCAGCATCAATTTCAATTCTTCCTGGCTGCCATGCCCTGATACGTGAACTCCGGAATTAGAGCCGCTATAAATTACCTCAGCGCCAAGTCGGAACAATTCATCAATCGTGCGCCCCACGTATTTTTCGTTGCCAGGTACTGGAGTCGCAGCAATAATGACCGTATCACCAGGCAAAATATCCACCTTGCGGTGAGTTGAACGAGCCATGCGAGTTAATGCCGACATCGGTTCGCCTTGGCTACCTGTGCATAGTATAACTACGCGATCCGCAGCCATTTTATTCACTTCCTCCGGCTCGATTAAGATGCCATCGGGAACGTTCAGATAGCCTAGCTCCGAAGCAATCGACACAACGTTAACCATGCTGCGACCGATAATCGTCAGCTTGCGATCCGTCGAATAAGTCGCGTCGATGACTTGTTGAATCCGGTGCACATTGGAAGCGAACGTAGCAACGACAACCCGCTGCTGAGCCTTGCGGAAAATATCATCCAATACGATTCCGACATTTTTTTCGGAAGGTGTAAATCCAGGCTTCTCCGCATTCGTACTATCCGATAAAAGCGCCAATACCCCTTTCTTGCCGATTTCCCCCATGCGGTGCAAATCAGCAAATTGATCATTGACTGGAGTATGATCAAATTTGAAGTCACCCGTATGAACTACGTTTCCTTCCGGCGTTTCGATGCACACCCCAACCGAATCAGGAATACTGTGATTTGTTTTGAAGAATGTCGCTTTAAGTGTCGAGCCTAGCTGAACTTCCGAATCCGCATGAATCAGCACGCGCTTCGTATCCCCTAGCAGACCGGCTTCCTTCAGCTTATTCTCGACCAGACCTAGCGTCAATTTTGTTCCGTATACAGGAACATTTAAATTCTTGAGAACATAAGGCAATCCGCCGATATGGTCTTCATGGCCGTGCGTAAGCACGATGCCCCTTACTTTGTCACGGTTCTCCGTCAAGTAAGTGATATCGGGAATGACGATGTCAATGCCAAGCATGTCCTCTTCTGGAAATTTAAGGCCAGCATCAATCACAACGATGTCATTGGCATACTGAACGACGTACATGTTCTTTCCGATTTCCGCTACGCCGCCCAATGCAAAGATCGTCAATTTATCATTATTCATTTTTTTGGACAAGTGAATCTAACCCTCCTAGTTATTTGGACGTTGTATATTCAATCACATTAAATTTTTAAATCACCGCACCCAGTCACTTGAAATCATTATACATGATTAAAATGGCAAAAAACAAGTCAAACGCTTTACACTTAGTTAACGTTACCTTGTGCAATAATGAAAAAACCGATGCCCCAAAGGGGAGCATCGGTTCTTGGAAGAAGAGCACATTTTTAACTTTTTCCTTTATGGTAGCAGATTTCGGATAAACGCTGCCTCTTCCTCCGTAGGTGGTATAAGCGGCAAACGTACAGAGCCGACGGCAAGACCTGATTCGTGCAACGCGTATTTTACGGCTACCGGATTCGGTAACGGATGCGGGCAGTCGAATAATCCTTTGAACACAGGGAGCAGCTGCTGATGCAGCTTTGCAGAGTCCGCAACGCGGCCATTTAAGAACGCCTCGATCATTTCCTTCATCTGTTGACCGATAATATGGCTTGCTACGCTGACAATTCCATGCGCGCCAACTGACATAGCGGGCAAAGTCGCCGAATCGTCTCCGGAATATACCTTGAAGCCTTCTGGAGCTCCGGATACGATCTGAGCTACCTGCTCTAGTGATGCGCATTCCTTCGTCGCAACTATATTCGGAAGCTCGGCCAATCGCAGCGTCGTTTCCGCGCTAAGACTTATTACCGTACGGCTTGGCACATTGTAAAGCATGATCGCAAGCTTCGTCGAGCGGGCAATCGCTTCAAAATGACGGTAAAGCCCTTCTTGGTTTGGCCTATTATAATAAGGAACCACGAGAAGCACTCCGTCCACGCCGCATTTCTCAGCTTTTGCCGTCAACTGGATAGATTCTGCCGTGTTGTTGCTGCCCGTTCCTGCGATAATTTTGCAGCGTCCCTTGGCATGTTTCACCGCAAATTCAAATAATGCAACTTTCTCTTCCTCGCTTAATGTAGGAGACTCTCCCGTCGTACCGCATATGACAAGTGAGTCAGACTTCTGTTCCTCAATCAAATAATCCATTAGTCTCGCCGTCTGATCCCAATCGATAACCCCTTTGTCATCGAATGGAGTTACCATGGCTGTAATCAATCTTCCGAAATCCACGTTGTGTCCTCCTCCAAAATAATCGCTAATGGGCTAGTTCAAATTTAGCGTGCAGTGCTCTGAGCGCCTGCACCATATCTTCTTTATTGACGAGCACCCAGATCGTCGTATTTGAGTCCGCAGACTGCAATATTTGTATATCCTGCTCCGTTAATGCCTCCACAATTTTAGCCATAATTCCGGGAACGCCGTTAATCCCGCCACCAATAATAGAAACTTTGGCGCAACCGCTTAATATGCGGGGACGGAAGCCCATCGATTCCAAAATCGCCGATGCTTTGCCCGCATCACTGTCAAATACGGTATAAACGACGCCAGTTGGGGTAACATTAATAAAATCCACGCTGATGGCGTTCTCTGCCATGGCTTTGAATACCTGCAGCTGCAGTTTCGCTTCGGATTGTCCAGATGATTCCACCGTTATCTGAGTTACATTCCCGACATATGCAATTCCAGTTACATATCTGTCGACAACTCCGGTCTGCACATCTCTAAAGCCTTCCGGATTAGCAACCAGCGTCCCTTCGCTTTGTGAAAATGTAGAACGCACCCGAATCGGAATGCCGGATTGCATAGCAATTTCTACGGCCCGGGGATGAATCACCTTAGCTCCCTGATGCGCCATATTACAAATCTCAGCGTAACTGACATGCGGAAGCGCCCTGGCGTCCTCAACAATTCGCGGATCGGCTGTCAATATGCCGTTCACATCCGTGTATATGTCGACCATTTCAGCATGCAATGCCGCACCCAGCGCCGTTGCTGAAGTATCGCTGCCGCCTCGTCCTAATGTCGTAAATTCGCCGTTCAAATTCTGTCCTTGAAATCCAGTTACGATCACGACGTCCCTTTTCTCTAGTTCTTCAAGCACTCGAGACGGGACAACATCAAGGATCCGTGCATTGCCGAACTGGCTGTCCGTCCTGAATCCAGCCTGCGCTCCCGTTAGAACAGTAGAGGTGATGCCTTGACGCTGGAGCAGGCCGCTTAGCATGCTTGCGGAGATGATTTCACCACAGCACAGCAGTAAATCCTGTTCACGCGAGGAAAGAGATCCCCCTGTCTGCTCAATCAAGTCAAGCAGCGTGTCTGTTGCGTAGGGATCTCCCTTCCGACCCATTGCAGATACTACAATTACAAGCCGGTAGCCATTATCCAGTTCCCGGCGAATATGTGTTATGACGTGCTCCCTCGCTTCGGATGTAGAGAGGGAGGTGCCGCCGAACTTCTGCACCATAATGTGCATGCGTATTCCTCCAGTATGATGGCGGATTAAAGCATTACTTCATTCCGTCTTACTTTAAATTGCTGACATTTGCTTGCGGCATTATGCCCTAGCTGCCACGATTTCCGCAATTTGCACGGCGTTCCATGCAGCCCCCTTAATTAGGTTGTCAGATACGATCCACATGTTCAAACCACGCTCGTGGCCGAGATCACAACGTAAACACCCCACAAATACTTCTTTTTTGCCCGCCGCCTCCGTAGCAAGCGGATAAGCTTGGGCTGCTGGATCATCCACTAGTTTCAGGCCAGGAGCATTGGCAAGCACAGTGTTTTCACTTCTTCGAGGTCGTAATCATTCTTCAATTCGACATATACCGATTCAGAGTGACCGTATACGACGGGGACGCGGACACAGGTTGCTGTAACCTCAATGGATTCGTCTCCAAAAGTTTTCTTTGTTTCCCGTACATCTTCATCTCTTCCAGCGTATATCCGTTTTCCTGGAATTTATCGATTTGCTTTGCTGACATCGCCGCCGGCACTGAAGAGTGCGATATCGATGCCAACAAAGCTGTCTTGGCCAGCTTCCTCAACGACAATTTTCTGTCCCTTGAAAGTAAGAACGGTTCCCGCGGAACGAGCCGAAGATAACAGCTCAAATGATCAACTGGAAAATCCCTTTTCTTCCAGCGACTTGATAATTTGCTCTCCTACGGCTCCTGTTGCTCCTACTAGAGCGACATTCAATTTCGTTTCACTCATCTGGCACGTCTCCCCTTCACTAATAAAGCTATATGTGAATAAATTGGTTTCTTACCTGAAACGCTCAATAATGAGTGGTTGATACTGCTTGCCTTCCAGCGCTGCATAAGCCGTCTCGGGAACAAGCTCCATTCGGGCCACAAGCGAGTTCGGCTTGCCCGTCGGATTATCTTGACCGAACGGAACGAAATAAATATTCTTAGCAACGATTAGTTTGGCGATATTCGCCAGGTTAAAACCCAAACCGTCATTTGTCGAAACAGCTAGCACAAGCGGCTTGCCGTTGCGGAGCTGTGCCTTGGAGGCCATTAACACCGGACTGTCCGTCATCGCGTTCGCCAGCTTACTTGTAGTCGTTCCAGTACAAGGAGCGATGACAAGTACGTCCAACAACCTGCTTGGCCCTAGCGGCTCAGCTTCGACAATTGAAGAGATGATATCATTCCCCGTTATCTCTTTTAACTGTTTGCGCCAATCTTCCGACTTGCCGAACCTGGTATCCGTCGTTAAGACCGATTGGGAAATAATCGGAATGACTTTAGCTCCTCCATCGACAAATCGCTGGATCTGTGGCATTACTTCTGCAAATGTGCAATGCGAACCCGTTATCGCATAACCTACCGTTTTTCCCTGCCAATTCACATTTCATCCCCCCGTAAATGGAACTCTTCCGATATCGACTGACAGATCGTGTTCGCCATGATGATTCCAGCCGTTTTAGGAGCTACGATTCCAGGTAAACCGGGGGCAAGAAGCGCCTTGATTCCCCGCTTCTCCGCGAAGCGGAAATCCGTCCCGCCCGGAGCCGAGGCCAAATCGATAATGACCACGTTACGGGGCAATTTAGAGATGATTTGTGCTGTGACTATCATAGTCGGAATTGTGTTAAAAATCAAGTCAATCTCCCCTGTGTAAGCGGCCAAATCCGTTGCTACGAAAGGCTTCCATCCCATTTGGATCGCCCTGGCGACCTGATCCTCCCGGCGTACTCCTGCTCTCACCGTCGCCCCAAGCCCTTGCAAGGTTTGCGCTAGAGTAAAGCCCGTTCTCCCCAGGCCAAGCACCATGCAGGTAGAGCCATGAATCGTAATGTCTGTATGCTGAATTGCCATCATCAAGGCACCTTCAGCCGTCGGAATCGAGTTGTATATAGCGACATCGTCGCGTTCCAGCAGCTCGATTAATTTGAAACTGAATTCGGCGGCCATGCGCTTGAGTAAACTTTTGGCCATCCCTGTATAGACCGCCGTCCCTTCCCGAATTGCCGCAAACATTTCTCGGCTTACTTCGATCTCCTCCTTGGCGAACGGCGCACCGACTCCCCCTTGGTCATCGCAACCGACCACCGGGAATACAATGACGTCAGCTTCCATTAACAGGCCGGGAGACAGCTTATCATGCGAAACTCCGAAGAGAGGAGGCTCCAATTGATCGAAACCGACTACCTTCACTGTTGCGTCCAGCTCCGTGCACTTGTTAATAATTTCGATCTGCCGAGCGTCCCCGCCAATGAACACTATAGTTAGTCCGGTAAGCATCGTGGACGTCCTCCTTTCAATCTAGCACAGTATAGACCATCTTATGCCGTCGCCTACCAAGTGGTGAAACCGACTTCTTCCTAGCCCTGACTAGCACAAAAAAAGCTTGCTAAGCTCCGTACCGTTAGGTACAGAACCTGCAAGCTTGCATCATTGTCATGCTAATCGTGACTGGCAGATTAATTTCTACCCGTATGGCCGAATCCACCAGCACCGCGTACGGTAGCGGACAATTCGTCCACCTCAACAAGATTCACCTCGGGAACGATTTGGAATACCATTTGAGCAATACGCTCCCCCCGACGGAATGTGAATGGTTCTACTCCATGATTAATGAGCAGTACTTTAATTTCTCCGCGGTAGTCCGCGTCAATGGTTCCAGGGGTATTCAGGCAAGTAATGCCATGCTTGAATGCCAGTCCGCTGCGCGGGCGGATCTGGGCTTCAAGACCTCCCGGCATAGCCAGAGCAAAGCCGGTTGGAATCAAAGTTCGCTGTCCCGGCTGGAGCACGATTTCATCTGTAATTGCTGCACATAGATCAAATCCGGAAGCCAGCTCTGACATCTTACGGGGAAGCTCAAGATCTTCATTTCCTGCTAAACGGTTAATTTGGACTTCATACGACAAGTTCATCTCTCCTTATTCCTGACAATACCCGATCAGAGGAACCGACCATAGCTAAAGCATAGGGCTGCTTAAACATCCCCTGCAGCACATCGTTGATATCCTCCATCGTCACTGCTTCTATTCGTGAAATAATTTCATCCAGCGTATAATGGCGCCCGAGCATAAGCTCATTTTTGCCCAGCCGATTCATTCGGCTGCTCGTGCTTTCCAAACTAAGGATCAGACTGCCCTTTAACTGCTCTTTCCCTTTGCTCAGTTCGCTCATCGTAAGGCCGTTAAGGGATACATCATGCAGTATTTCCTTGGTCAGCTCCAGAACGTCCTTGGTTTGCTTCGGCGCGGTGCCCGCATAAACAGTAAACAGGCCGCTATCCGCATGAGAGCTATGGTAAGAAAAAACGGAGTAAGCCAGTCCCCGCTTCTCGCGAATTTCCTGGAATAGCCGAGAGCTCATCCCCCCGCCCAAAGCGTTATTCAGCAGCACCATGGCATACTGGTTTTTATCACCGATTTGTAGCCCAGGGAAGGACATACAAATGTGGTTTTGCTCCGTTTTTTTACGGTGAAATTTCATGTCGCCCAGGAAATCGGGAGCGGTCAGTCCGCCTTCCATTCCTCTTGCGCTGAATCCGCCAAAATGCTCCTCCAGCAGCTCGAGAATGTTGTCATCATAATTTCCAGCGATGCTGATGACCGTGTTATCGATCGTATATTTTTCACGCATATATGCCTTAAGATGAGATGGGTCCATAGCTTGAAGCTGCTCCTCTGTGCCAAGAATAGGCAGAGCAAGAGGATGACTGCCATAAGCAGCTTCGGATATAAGATCATGCACCATATCATCCGGCGTATCCTCATACATGGCGATCTCTTCCAGAATGACATTCTTCTCTTTACGCAGCTCTTCCTCATCAAACAACGATCTAAAGAACATATCTGACAATACATCTACAGCAATCGGCAAATGTTCGTCCAGTACTTTGGCATAGTAGCAAGTATACTCCTTTGACGTAAAGGCATTGACATTTCCGCCTATGGCGTCAAACTGTTCAGCAATCTCTTTCGCATCAAATCGTTCAGTTCCTTTAAAAAGCATGTGTTCTATGAAATGGGAAATGCCGCCTAAATCGGGACTTTCGTTCCTTGATCCGGTCTTGACCCATATGCCGAACGATACCGAGCGGAAGGTTGGGATTTTCTCCATAACCACCCTCAGGCCGTTTTTAAGTTGCGTTTTGTGCACGAAAGGCCCTCCTAAAAAGTTTTACGAAGTAAAACTTACTTCGTAAGCATACGCTTGTTTTGCAGAGCTTTACTGCTTTGAGATACTTCGCAGCAAAACTCGCTCCATAAGCATCCACTTTGTTTTACGAACTCCATGAAATCATCATTATCCTATCAAAAAAAGCAAGATTCCTCAACTCCCCGGCTTGAATACGCGATCACTCGAAAGCGTCTCCTCTACCGTTCCAAGCACCAATCCCTTATTCCGAATAACTGCGATCATTTCCTTCAACGCTCGGCTTGATGAATCCGTTGGATGCATCAAAATGAGAGTACCCGGCTCAACCTTATTGGATATCTTCTGAACGATGCTGGACGGGAGCGGTTTTTTCCAATCGACGGTATCCAGCGTCCAGAGCACCGTTTTCAATCCATAATCAGACGCTTGCCGCACGGTACGGTTATCAAAATCACCCGAAGGCGGGGCAAACCAGCGATTGTCCACGCCGAGTTCGCTTTTCAGCAAATCCTTTGTTTTGGAAATTTCCATTCTGGCCCGATAATCCTCCAACTGGCTCATATTGGGATGAGAATATGCATGATTCTCCAGTTGATGCCCTCTCTTCTGGATTTCCTTCGCCAGATCAACATTCTTCTTCAACCAACTACCATCGAGAAAAAAGGTTGCTTTGACCTTAGCTGCATCCAGCGTGTCCAACATCGGTATAATGAACTCATTGCCCCAAGCGACGTTTATCATGAGTGCAACCATGGGCTTATTCGGATTCCCGCGGTATATCGGCTCGGCTGCTAAGTCCTCCAAATTAACACGAGGCTTCGTTTCCCGGTACTGATAAGGAATATCCGCCCCCCGTGGAAGTTCTTTTGCTTTTTGATATGTTTTATCGACATCCACTTCAAGCCCGTTATACCCCGGGATCGCCTTCCAAACACGGTCAATCACCGCATCTACAGGCTCTTCACGGCGTTTGGCAGCTTCCTCCCGAATGGTATTCATCAGTTCATCATCACTACCGGCTTCTGCAAATAATCGAAATGCATAATCGCCGCTCGGCTTGATCAAGCTTCCTTCTAAAAATGTCCGAATTCCACCCCATTGCCAAAATGTAAGCACAACGACGATTCCAAGCGCTATCGCGATGAATTTATTCCGCTTCATGACAGGCCCATCCCTTCAACCCGGTTTTGTCCTCATCATATGAAGACAAGTTCTGTATTATGCAGCCTTCAGGTTGTCCATGTAGGAAATGATCTTAAAAAAGTGCAAATTAAAAAAGAGCCAGAATTTTGCATTCTGTCTCTTTTCCCGCACATTTTGTCATGAAATATGGGGATGGCTTAGGATGATGGTTTAGCGGCCTCTGCAGTTAATACTGCTTTGCGGGAAAGATTCACGCGACCTTGCTGGTCGATTTCCGTAACCTTTACAGTTACCGTATCACCGATTGCAACAACATCTTCCACTTTAGCAACACGCTCCGTTGAGAGCTGAGAAATATGAACCAGACCGTCTTTGCCCGGCAGAATCTCCACAAAAGCGCCGAACTTCTCGATCCGTTTTACCGTACCCACATAGATCTCTCCAACGACAACTTCCTTCACGATGCCTTCGATAATTGAACGTGCCTTATTATTCATCTCTTCGTTCGTGGAAGCAATGAACACACGGCCATCCTGTTCAATATCGATCTTTACGCCAGTCTCTTCAATAATTTTATTGATGATCTTTCCGCCAGCGCCGATTACATCGCGGATTTTGTCCGGATTGATGTTCATGATAAGAATTTTTGGCGCATAAGGCGACAAGCTTTCCTTTGGCTTCTGGATGCGTTCCATCATTTTAGAAAGGATATGCATGCGTCCTTCTCTAGCTTGAGATAATGCGTCTGTTAAAATTTGGCGGTCGATGCCGTCAATTTTGATATCCATTTGGATAGCAGTAACTCCATCCGGCGTGCCGGCTACCTTGAAGTCCATATCGCCCAAATGATCTTCCATGCCTTGAATATCGCTTAGAATCGATACTTGATCTCCGTCCTTGATCAGACCCATTGCAACCCCAGCTACCGGAGCTTTAATCGGCACACCAGCATCCATCATCGCAAGCGTACTCGCACAAATACTTGCTTGAGAAGTCGAGCCGTTCGATTCCAGCACCTCAGAGACCAGACGAATTGTGTAAGGGAACTCCGTCTCCGGCGGAATGACTTTGGACAACGCTCTTTCGCCGAGAGCCCCATGTCCTACTTCACGGCGGCCTGGAGCACGTAGCGGACGAGCTTCACCGACACTGAATGGCGGGAAGTTATAGTGATGCATGAATCGTTTGGATTCTTCAAGATCGATCCCGTCTAGAATCTGGACATCACCTAATGCACCAAGCGTACATACGCTGAGCGCCTGTGTCTGACCACGAGTGAACAAGCCTGAACCATGCGTACGCGGCAGCAAGTTGATGTCGCATTCGATCGGACGAATTTCATCCAATTTACGGCCATCCGGGCGCACTTTATCGTGAGTGATCAGTCGGCGCACTTCTTCCTTAACGATATCATGGAGAGCCTCCATAACATCCTTCAGAAGCTCTGGAGACTCTATGTACTTCTCCTCAAAATGGGCCATAGTCTCATCATTAATCGCATCGATTGCATCTTGACGAGCATGCTTCTCAGCGATTTTAACCGCTTCAACGAGACGAGCAGCAGCGAATTCACGAACCTCGCGATTGACCTCAGCATCTACGGCATGAAGCTTCACTTCCATCTTCTCTTTGCCGGACAGCTTAACGAGTTCTTCAATGACGGCCACAATGTTCTTAATTTCCTCATGACCGAACATAATCGCTTCCAGCATAACTTCTTCTGACACCTCGTTCGCTTCCGCTTCCACCATCATGATGGCATCTTTCGTTCCAGCGACCACGACATAGATATCACTTGCTTCCTGTTGGGCTACATCAGGGTTAATGACAAATTTCCCATCCACGCGTCCGACGGCAACACCGCCAATCGGGCCGTTAAACGGTACGTCCGAAATGCTGAGCGCTGCAGATGTACCAATCATAGCTGCGATTTCCGGCTCGCAATCCTGATCGACACTCATTACCAGGTTCACGATTTGCACATCGTTGCGGAATCCTTCTGGGAACAGCGGACGAATCGGGCGGTCGGTTAGGCGGCTTGCCAGAATCGCCTTCTCGCTTGGTCGGCCCTCCCGCTTAATGAAGCCTCCTGGAATTTTACCGACTGCGTACAATTTTTCTTCATAGTTAACGGTTAGCGGAAAGAAATCGAGATCTTTCGGCTCGGATGAGGCTGTCACCGTACACAAAACGGCAGTATCACCATAACGCACCATAACCGCGGCATTAGCCTGCTTGGCCAAACGACCGGTTTCCAGTATAAGAGGTCTTCCTCCCAACTGCATTTTCACATGATTCTCCATGAAATCCCTCCTTATTACAAATAGAAATTCGTTATAGACTTCATTATCTCCTCCTTTTGCTCAAATCATAAACGAAGTTGAATATGACTGAAGAAGGAGCAGGCAGTCTATCCCCACTCACAACAAAAGCTCCTGAAGGAGCCATATATACGTGAAAACAAAGCGTGTACATTCCATAACTGTTAAAAAGCAACCCGATTGCCACCGTTCGCTGAAAATAGCGCATCCGGCGGCAACCAGGCTGCTTTAGTTAACCACGAGAAATTAACGACGCAATCCGAGCTTCTCGATCAAAGCGGAGTAACGTCTTACGTCTTTGTTCTTCAAGTATGCCAACAGCTTACGACGTTGGCCGACCATTTTCAGAAGACCGCGACGGGAATGATGATCCTTCTTATGCGAGCGCAAGTGTTCGGTCAAATTTACAATGTTCTCCGTAAGGATAGCAATTTGCACCTCTGGTGATCCTGTATCGGATTCATGAGTTTTGTGCTCTTCAATCAGTTGTTGTTTGCGTTCTTGAGTCAATGCCATCCTGTTCACCTCCTTTATCTAAATCGCCATTAGCCTCGTCGTCGGGCGGTGAGGTCCGGTCAACCAAGCTAAGGTTATAGTTGTTATGATGAAAATACCAATCTCCACCATGAACAACGTAGATCAGTATACCATAAATAATAGACAAATGTAAATGCTGCTTGTAGGGATCGGGAAATAAATCGGCTTATGTTCCTAGTCAACTGCAAGCAGCAGGTTTTTTGCCGTATCCGCATCTTTACTAATCTGTGCCACAAGCTCATCGATCGAGCCGAATTTACGTTCCTCACGAATGAACTCTACCAATTCTACAGATAGGGGCTGGCCATATAAATCCCCGTTAAAATCAAATAAATGAACTTCCAGGGAAGGAGCAGCCTTATCGTTGTGAAAGGTTGGCTTGACTCCGACATTCATTACACCCTGCAGCCACTGCCCTTCATGGTTAACCCGTACAGCGTATACCCCCTTGGTCGGGAGTACGAAATGCTCCACCGGTCTAAGGTTGGCGGTAGGGAATCCGATTTTGCGACCCCGTTTCTCGCCATGCATCACGATTCCTTGAATCGCATATCTGCGTCCTAGCCAGCGCGCAGCAAGCTGTACATTCCCCTCCAGGAGCGCTCTGCGTATTCCCGAGCTGCTCACTTTCTCTCCATGAATAAGGAACGGAGGAACCGTGTTCACTTCCAATGTGTTATCACTAAGCTCGCGTAGCATTCCGGCATCTCCTTCCCCCCGGTAACCGTAGCGGAAATCAAAGCCGACGACAGCCGTATGAACTTGAAGCGGAACAAGCACGCCAGACACAAAGTTTTGCGGGCTTACCCGCGAGAAAGCATCATTAAATTCCACAATATATACATAGTCCACACCCAAGCTCTTTAGAATTCGCTCTTTTTCGCGAGGGGGCGTCAGATATCCATCATAATCGCCTTTTCTCATGACTTCTTTTGGATGAGGATGAAAAGTCATCACCGCTGCCGGCAGATTTAGGGATCCTGCAAGCCGAACCGCCGATTCGATCACGCTCACATGACCTAAATGCAAGCCGTCAAATTGGCCAATGGCCAGCACCTGCGGCCTGGTGCTAAAGTCTAAGATCTCTTTTGTAAGAGGATAGGTTAGATTCATTGTTTCCACTATCATTTCACCTGCAATTTCACTCGGATTAGCACGCAATTTCATTCTGGCGGGAATACTTTGACAGGCGTAATCGCCCCCGTAGTCTCTTCACCGCAAAAAATACCCAAAAACTGACCGGCCGCACCATATAATCGGATATTCTCTCCCCAGCGCACCGGCGGCTCAAGCAGCCTGGAGGAAAGCCGTTGTCCTTGCAAAGCATGCTTCACCTTCTCTTCAGGGATGTGATGTGCTGGCAAGTGGCTCACCGCTATATCAACAGGTATAAGCCGGCCTTCCAAGGTTCCCTCTTCCGCGTGAGCGGCAATCTCCTCAAGCGTCAGGCACTCCGCTTCCGAAATGCCTGCTGAAATCGTTCTTTTCAGCTCGGCCATGGCGGCAGGTACGCCTAGCGCACGACCGATATCCACGCAAAGTGTACGAATATATGTTCCTTTAGAGCACAGCACCCGAAATGAAATTGACGGATATGTTCCCTCAGGCTGATAAGAAATGAGCTCCAGTTCCTCAATCGTAACTTCCCTCGCCTTGCGTTCCACCGTTTTACCTTCACGGGCTAATTCATACAATCTTTTTCCATCCTGCTTCAACGCTGAATACATTGGCGGTACCTGAGAAATTGTTCCGATAAATTGACCTAAAACCGCTCTTACTTGTTCCTCGGTAACGCTTAGCCCTTCTATGCGCTCCATGATCGTACCTGACATATCTTCCGTATCGGTAGCGACACCGAGTAGCAGCGTCGCCTCGTACTCTTTAGGGAGCTCCTGCAAATACTCTACCATTCTTGTAGCCCGTCCGAGACAGAGCGGAAGCACGCCCGTCACAGCCGGATCCAGTGTACCCGTGTGTCCGATCCGTTTCATCTTTAATATGCCACGTGTTTTGGCCACGACATCATGCGAGGTAAATCCGGCCGGTTTATGGACGGCTAGTATTCCTTCATAAGACTTCGGCTTCATAATCGAGACTTCACCTGCTCTACAATTTGCGAGACAACCTCATCCAGGCTGCCTTGCATCCGCACTCCTGCTGCACGTACATGTCCACCGCCGCCAAATCCATGAGCTACAGCAGATACATCAACCTTACCGGCAGATCTCAAACTAACTTTTACGGCATGTTCATCAATGACTTTAAATAATAAGCCAACCTCAACGCCTTGAATGTTGCGAGGATAATTCACAATCCCCTCCAAGTCCTCGTGAATGGCTCCTGACTGCTTCATATCTTCGTCATTAATTGTTACCCAACTGATTTTGCCGTCCTCACTCATTTTCAGCCCGTTCAAGGCTCTCGTCAATAAACGAATTTGCGGCAGTGTCATCTCTTCCAGTAACAATTGAGACAATCCAGGACCATCCACGCCATAGCCCAATAAATCGGATGCGATGGCCATCACTCTTGGAGATGTGCTGGAGTAACGAAAACCACCCGTATCGGTAAGGAGACCCGTATAAATTGCAGTTGCGATATCATGATCCAGCCCGAGATTCAGCCAGTTCACGAGATCGTATAGCACCTGCACCGTCGCCGCAGCCTCGGGTACAATTAGGTTGATGCTTCCAAATCCGTCATTCGTGGGATGATGGTCGATGTTCACAATTTGCGCATCCGTTGCAAAATACTCGCTCGTCCTTCCGACACGGCGGAAATCAGCACAGTCTACGCAAATGATATGTTTATAGGACTTGCCTAGAGAGGTTACTGACAGATCCATGATGCGATCCGAATGCAGCAAGTAAGACATACGCTGAGGAATCGGCCCTTCATTGACCATAACGTAATTCTTACCCAGACATGAGAGAAGCCAGCCCACCACGAGGGTGGAACTGACTGCATCTCCGTCCGGCTGTACATGCGACACTACCAGGAAATCATCATGATCCTTCAGAAACTGCTCTACCTGTCGGAACTCCTGTTCATTGGTCTGCATTGCCGTCTCCTTTAAATTCATTTATCCTCGTCTTGCGTAATCTCTCCAAGCAGCTTCTCAATACGGCTGCCATATTCAATCGACTCATCGACTTTAAAGATCAACTCTGGTGTGTGACGCAATCGCATTCGCTTGCCAAGCTCGGTTCGAAGAAAGCCAATCGCTTTCTCCAGCCCTTTCAGCGAATCCGACTTCTTCTCCTCATCGCCAAATACGCTAATGTATACTTTCGCTTGCGATAAATCGCTTGTAACGTCCACGCCGGTCACCGTGACAAATCCGATTCGCGGATCTTTGACTTCATTCTGAATGAGCAGACTGAGTTCTTTCTTAATCTGTTCGCCTACACGGCCGACACGATTTTTAGCCATTGTTGTCACCTCACCTTACTTCCGTTCGACGGCCTCCATTATAAATGCTTCGATAATGTCGCCCTCTTTAAGATCATTAAAGTTATCAAGTGTAATACCGCACTCATAACCTTGGGCAACTTCCTTCGCATCGTCCTTGAATCGCTTGAGTGAATCAATTTTGCCTTCATATACGACGATTCCGTCGCGAACGAGACGAGTTTCTGCGTTGCGCGTAATTTTACCCGAGGTAACCATGCAGCCTGCAATCGTACCTACTCTGCTGAGTTTGAATGTATTGCGAACTTCGGCGTGGCCGATGACAACCTCTTTATATTCAGGGTCAAGCATTCCCTTCATAGCCTGTTCAATTTCTTCAATCGCTTTATAGATAACGCGATGGAGACGAATATCTACCTTCTCCTGCTCGGCCGTCGCCTTCGTCTGGTTATCCGGACGAACGTTAAAGCCGATTACAATCGCATTAGATGCTGCTGCGAGAATAATATCCGATTCGGTGATGGCACCCGCGCCGCTGTGAATGATTTTCACGCGCACGCCTTCCACTTCGATTTTCTCCAGCGAGCCTTTGAGCGCCTCGACCGAGCCCTGTACGTCTGCTTTGATGATAACATTCAGATCTTTAATTTCGCCGTCCTTAATATGACGGAACAGGTCGTCAAGCGTGACTCGAGTATTGCCGCCAAGTTCGGATTGACGCTGGGTAATCGCACGCTTGTCAGCGATGGAACGGGCTTTGCGCTCATCCTCGAATACTATGAACGGATCGCCAGCCAGCGGCACTTCAGTCAAGCCAGTGATTTCAACCGGCGTGGAAGGCCCCGCTTCTTTCAAACGCCGGCCTTTATCATTGACCATGGCGCGAATACGTCCAAAGCAGTTCCCGGCAACAAATGCGTCGCCAACTTTCAGCGTACCGTGCTGCACCAGCACGCGAGCAACTGGGCCGCGGCTCTTGTCCAGCTCGGCCTCGATCACCGCACCGCGAGCACGTTTGTCTGGATTCGCTTTATATTCATTGACCTCTGCTACAAGCAAGATCATCTCCAGCAGGTCTTCCAGTCCCATTCTTTGCTTCGCAGACACGTTAACGAAGATGGTTTCTCCGCCCCATTCTTCCGGAACGAGACCATACTCAGTCAGTTCCTGTTTAACCTTGTCCGGGTTAGCCGTCGGTTTATCAATCTTGTTCACGGCAACGATGATTGGAAGGCCTGCAGCTTTGGCGTGGTTGACCGCTTCCACCGTCTGTGGCATGACGCCGTCATCCGCAGCTACAACGATAATCGTAATGTCCGTTAACTGTGCGCCACGAGCACGCATCGCCGTGAACGCTTCATGCCCCGGGGTATCGAGGAACGTAATCTTCTTATTATTAATCTCTACCTGGTAAGCGCCGATATGCTGGGTAATGCCCCCAGCTTCGCCGCTGCTGACATTCGTTGAGCGAATCGCATCAAGAAGCGTCGTTTTACCATGGTCAACGTGACCCATGATCGTCACTACTGGAGGACGCTCCAACAAATCCGCTTCATCGTCGTTCTCTTCCAATGTCTCGAAGCGATCTTCCTCTACCGGAATTTTCACTTCAACCTCAACGCCGAAGTCGCCTGCAAGCAGCAGGATCGTGTCGATGTCCAATTCCTGGTTGATCGTCGCCATGACGCCGAGCATGATAAGCTTCTTGATGACTTCTGAAGCATCTTTATGCAGCAGCTTGGCTGCTTCCCCAACCGTCATATTGCCGCGAACGATAATCTTCTTCGGAGTGTTGTCGATCTTCTCGCGCGGCGGCTGCTGAGGAGCGTTCCTGCCGCGGCCGCCTTTTCCCCCACGATTGTTCTTATAATTGCCTGGTCTGTTGTCGTCAAAGCGTCTTTGGCCAGGTCTGTTGTTATTCCCCTTGCGTTGTCCTTGTCCTTGTCCTTGCCCTTGTCCTTGGTTTCTGCCAGAAGAGTAATTTTCATTACTGGACTGAGCCGGACGCGCCTGTGCTCCTTGGCGGGAAGGCCCTGCCGAATTTGTGTTGGCACGTTGTCCGCCAGCTTGTTGCGAACCTCGATTAGCTTGGGAGTTATTCCGATTCCCTTGCTGATTTCCGCCGCTAGGCCGATTGTTTCTTTCTTGCGTTGCTTGTGCTCCGCCCGTCTGGGAGGATGTTTTTACATCATGTGTTCTATTATTCATACTTACCTGCTTTTCTTGTTGATTTTTTGTCTTGCTTGGCGTACTGCTGTTCGTTCTAAGGCTCTGACCTTGATCTTCACGCTGGCCGGCACCTGCACCGGCCCCAGTTTTCGGCGTTTGGCTTCCTCCTGCGGAAGCTGGCGCCGACGATTTAGCTGGAGATTTCGTAGGTTCGGAACCTTCCCGTTTGGCAGCAGCATTGTTCTTAATATCTTTGAAAAACTGTTCTACCCGCGATACGGCATCATTCTCCATCACGCTCATGTGATTGTTAACGGGGATATTAAGCCGTTTAAGAATCGTAATAATTTCCTTACTGCTCATATTGAGCGATTTCGCATATTCATACACCCTGAGCTTATCTTTGTTCTCTTGTTTACTCAATATACTCCACCTCCGACGTTTTCACGACCGTTTTCCGAATCATATCGGCAAATCCCTGATCCATCAGAGCCAGAACGACTCGTTCCGGCTTACCGACGCTTGAACCAAGCTGCTCCCGGTCGTATCCGATGATCAATGGAACTTTGTAGGTTGCGCATTTATCGCGAAATTTCTTGCGAGCATTCGCAGACGCATCCTCTGCAACGATGACGAGCTTAGCCTCCCCGGAGCGAACCGCCTTAAGGACGCTCTCATCCCCGGTGACTACTTTACCTGCCCGCATCGCAAGGCCAAGCCCGGACAGCACTTTACTCATCGGCATCCTCTTCCCGATCGCGTTCAGCGATAAAGTCAACCTCTACCGCAAGGAAGTCTCGTGCCAGCTGCTCATAAACCTCTGCGCCAACCGGCGATTTAAGCGCCCTGTCCAATGCCCTATTTTTATGGGCCAGCTTGAAACAGGACTCTTGGCCGCATAAATAGGCGCCGCGGCCTGATTTCTTGCCCGTCAAATCAATCGAAACGTCTCCTTCCGGAGAGCGTACGATACGAATCAGCGACTTTTTGGGCTTCATTTCATTGCAAGCTACGCATTTGCGCAGCGGTATCTTTCTAGGTTTCATTTCCTTCGCCCCCCGTCCCATACGTGCATTAGAGGTTATTTTTAATCGACGGAAACGGAATCCTGCGGCAATTCGCCTGAGTCTGTCTTTTCTCTTCCAAATTCCTCTTCCGCTTGACTTTCGCTCTTGATGTCGATTTTCCATCCTGTCAGCTTGGCTGCAAGACGGGCATTCTGCCCTTTAATACCGATAGCAAGCGAGAGCTGATAGTCAGGAACGATCACGCGGGCCATCTTCTCCGCTTCGAATACCTGAACTTCAAGCACCTTCGAAGGGCTGAGCGCATTGGCTACATATTCCTCGACGCTTTCGGAATAGCGCACAATATCGATTTTCTCGCCGCGCAGTTCATTCACGATCGTTTGAACACGAGTCCCCTTAGGACCGACGCAAGATCCAACCGGATCTACTTCACTGTTGCGAGAATACACCGCGATTTTGGAGCGAAAGCCTGCTTCCCGCGCCACAGAGCGAATCTCTACGACGCCGTCAAAAATTTCCGGCACCTCAAGCTCGAACAAGCGCTTAAGCAATCCCGGGTGCGTACGAGAAAGTAAAATTTGCGGTCCCTTAGTCGTATTCTCTACCTTAGTAATGTAAGCTTTGATACGGTCTCCATGTTTAAACTTCTCATTAGGCATCAGTTCATTAAGCGGAAGATGGGCCTCGATTTTGCCAAGATCCACGTAAACGTTGCGTTGATCCTGACGCTGGACGATGCCGGTAACGATATCCTCTTCCTTCTCGACAAAAGCATTGTAAATCAAGCCCCGCTCAGCTTCACGGATGCGCTGGGTCACGACCTGCTTGGCCGTCTGTGCAGCGATGCGTCCGAAATCACGAGGCGTTACTTCAATCTCGGAGATATCATCCAATTGAAAACTTGGATTAATCTCGCGAGCAGCGGGCAGAGAAATTTCGGTCCGCGGATCAAGCACCTCTTCCACGACAAGCTTGCGGGCAAAAACCTTAATCGCCCCGGTATGGCGATTCATGTCGACACGAACGTTCTGTGCCGTGTTGAAATTACGTTTGTAACTGGAAATCAGAGCGGCTTCAATCGCTTCGAACAAAATATCTTTGCTGATTCCTTTTTCCCTTTCCAACTCATTTAAGGCTTCAATAAAATCCATACTCATCTGCCTCGAGCTCCCCCTTTCATATTCCCGAATAGGTCATTAAAAAATGATGGCCAACCTTGCGCTGGCGACTTTGTTATATGGAATGGCGTAATCCTTCTTTCCGACCGTGACGACGAGTTCATCATTGTCAAAAGAAAGAAGCCGGCCCTCAAATTCCTTCAGACCATCTACCGGTTCATATGTAGTTACAAATACATCCTTGCCGACAGCATTACTAACATCCTCTGCCTTTTTGAGCGGACGTTCCGCCCCGGGTGAAGAGACTTCCAGAAAATAAGCGGACGGAATCGGATCTTCAGCGTCCAGCTTCTCGCTTAGATATTCGCTGATTCGGCCGCAATCATCAATATCGATGCCTCCATCCTTGTCAACGAAGACGCGCAGAAACCAATTGCTTCCTTCCTTCACGTATTCCACGTCTACCAGTTCAAAGCCGTTCTCCTGCAAAAAGGGGAGAACCATCTCTTCTACGGTCGCTTTGATCTTCGGTGTGCTCAAGCGTACATACCTCCATAAATTTCATTCCTATATACCAAAGAGTAAAGAGTGGGTTTCCCCACTCTTTAAACAACGGCTCTATCTCCATGATTACCAAAAAAATTATAACATAGTCCGGCATTAGTGACAAGTAAAACACCTTTACTGAGCAGACATAAGACGCTCTCGTAGAGCGCTTGCCAGTGCCCCCGAGAAGGCCATAGCTCCTCGCAGACAGTTTAGAACAGGGAAAGCTGGTTGCTTTCAGGCAGTCCGCGGAAGCATCCCATCGTATTCAGCAGCTCAACAACCGTCTTCGTCGCCTTCGATTTCTGCTGGAAATCCTCGATGGAAAGAAATTCTCCTTGCTCCTTTGCAGCAGCAATATTTCTAGCCGCATTGTCACCGATCCCCGCGAGCGCCGAAAACGGAGGAATCAGGGAATCCCCATCCACAATAAAGCGAGTGGCGTCCGAGCGGTAGAGATCGATGCTCTTAAAGCTGAATCCTCGAGCCGTCATTTCCAGCGCCATCTCTAAAATCGGCAGCATATTCCGCTCCTTCGGCAGTGCCTGGAACCCCTTTTGCTCGATTTCTTCGATTTTGCGGTAGATTGCCTCGTAGCCTTGGCAGAACAGCTCGATATCAAAATCTTCCCCACGTACGGAGAAATACGTCGCATAATATTCGATCGGATGATAAAGCTTAAAGTAAGCGGTACGCACGGCGGAAATAACATAAGCCGCCGCGTGCGCCTTCGGGAACATGTACTGGATCTTGAGGCAGGAATCGATGTACCATTGCGGCACCTTGCATCTCTTCATCTCATCGATCCATTCCTGGGACAAGCCCTTTCCTTTACGCACGCTCTCCGTAATTTTAAACGCCAGACCGGCATCCATGCCAGCCTTATAGATCAGGTACAGCATAATATCGTCCCGGCAACCGATAACGGTCTTAATGTTGCAAGTCCCGTTCTTGATCAGTTCCTGGGCATTGCCGAGCCATACGCCCGTACCATGGGACAATCCTGATATTTGCAGAAGGTCAGCAAATGAAGACGGCTGCGATTCCACCAGCATCTGGCGCACGAACTTCGTCCCCATCTCCGGTACTCCATAGGTCGCTACCGGCGTACGGATTTTCTCCGGCGTGACGCCGAGCGATTCCGTCGAGTTGAACATGCTCATCACCTTCGGATCGTTCATCGGAATCGTCGTCGGATCGACTCCGGTCAAGTCCTGCAGCATCCGCATCATCGTCGGATCATCGTGTCCGAGAATATCTAGCTTGAGCAGGTTCGCATCGAAGGCATGATAGTCGAAATGCGTCGTCTTCCATTCGGCGTTGATATCGTCCGCAGGGAATTGAACCGGCGTGATGTCCTCCACCTCAATGTAATCGGGAACGACGACGATCCCGCCGGGGTGCTGACCCGTGCTTCGTTTAACGCCCGTACAGCCTGACGCTAAGCGATTCAGCTCAGCGCCCCGCCACTGCTTATGATGCTCTTCCTCATATTTTTTTGCAAAGCCAAACGCTGTTTTCTCGGCCACCGTGCCGATTGTACCGGCGCGAAACACGCTTTTCTCGCCGAACATCTCTTTTGTAAAGTTATGGGCATGTGGCTGATATTCCCCCGAAAAGTTCAAATCGATATCGGGAACCTTGTCGCCCTTAAATCCTAGAAATGTCTCAAAGGGGATATCCTGACCCTCGCCCTTCAATTTCTCACCGCACTTCGGACATGGCTTATCCGGAAGGTCGAATCCGCTTGGTACGCTTCCGTCAAGGAACCATTCGCTATGCTTGCACTCCTCATTCATGCAAATATAATGCGCCGGAAGCGGGTTAACCTCCGAAATTCCGAGGAATGTCGCAACGACCGAGGAACCAACCGAACCCCGGGAGCCAACCAAATAGCCATCCCTATTCGATTTCTTAACAAGCCGTTCGGAAATCAGATAGTTGGCGGAGAAGCCGTATCTTATAATCGGCTCAAGCTCTTTTTCCAGACGCTGAACGACAACTTCTGGCAAATCCTCGCCATAAATCGATTTGGCCGTATCATAGCAAGTATTGCGAATTTCTTCATCTGCTCCTTCGAGAATGGGGGTAAAGAGCTTATCCGGGAATAATTCCAGCTCCTCGAACGAATCGGCTAGCACTGACGTATTTTTGACCACTACTTCGTAAGCCTTCTCTTCTCCGAGAAATTGGAATTCCTCGAGCATTTCTTCAGTCGTTCTAAAATGAGCATCTGGCTTGCGGATATCCTTAAGCGGACTGAAGCCGGTAATACCGTGGATCGTAATATCCCGATAAATCTTATCGCGAGGATCCAAGTAGTGTACGTTGCCGGTAGCTACTACCGGCTTACCGAGTTTAAAGCCAATTTCGCATACTTTGCGCAGCGCCGTCTCCAGCTCCTGCACGCTTCCGACGAGTCCCTTCTCGACAAGATGCATATACATGGTCAACGGCTGAATCTCCAAAACATCGTAAAATTCGGCCACCTGCTCTGCTTCCTCTACCGATTTATTTAGGACTGTCTCAAAGAACTCGCCTTTTTCGCAGCCCGATAAAATCAGCAGCCCATCTCTGAATTCGGCAAGCTTCGATTTCGGTATGCAGGCAACTCGTTTGAAATATTCCGTATGGGACATCGATACCAATTTATACAGGTTTTTCTTCCCGGTCGCATTAAGCGCATAAATGCAGCAGTGGAATGGCCGAGCGTTCGACAAATCCTTGCCGACTTTGGCATTTAGCTGTTCCAGCGTCTTATAGCCTTCAATTTTGACCGCATCCTCCAGCAATCCATTAAGAATTTCACCGAGCGCCAATGTGTCATCAATCGCCCGGTGATGATTCTCCAGCGATACCTTATATTTGGCAGCCAATGTATTCAGACGATGATTCTTCATTGTCGGAAACAGCATTCTAGCTAGCTCGAGTGTATCCAACACCGGATTGTCCATTGGCTTCTGCCCCAGCTCCTTCAGCTTGGCATTCACGAAACCGATATCAAACCTGGCATTATGAGCTACTAGTACAGCATCGCCGGCAAATTCGACAAATTCCTTGAGTACGGGCCCTACATCAGGTGCATCCCTAACCATATCATCATTGATGTTCGTCAACTGCTGAATATTATAAGGAATGCGAACATGCGGATTCACAAACGTGGCATAGCGATCCACTTCCTTGCCTTCCACCATTTTGACCGCTGCGATCTCGATGATTTTGTTTTGCGTAACCGATAAGCCCGTGGTCTCAATATCAAATACGATATATGTAGCACCCCTTAAATCGTCGGCTCGCGGATTCAATACGACGGCAACATCATCATTTACAACGTTGGCCTCAAGTCCATAAATCATTTTGATACCATGCTTGCCCGCCGCTTTGACCGCTTCCGGATAGCACTGAATGCCCCCATGATCCGTTACAGCAATCGCTTTATGTCCCCATTTTGCCGCTGTTTTGATATATTCGCCGATTGGGGTTACCGCGTCCATCGTACTCATGGTCGAGTGCAAATGGAACTCGACGCGCTTCTCCGGAGCATTATCCTTGCGGCTTGGCGGTGAAGAGACTTCGTTGACGTCTGATGGAATCATGACGAGTTCAGGTATTGGCATGAAACGATCCATTTCCACCCGACCGCGCGCCCTGATCCATTTACCGTTAGCCAACTGATTCATCACTTTCAAATCTTCCTTATTCTTGGCAAACAGCTTCATTTGCAGCGAATCCGTATAATCCGTCAAATTGAATATGAATAAAGTATTCCCGTTGCGAAGCTCTTTGCGATCCAGTCCAAAGATCATGCCCTGAATCGTAATCTTCTTCTCTTCATCCTGAATTTCCTGAAGCGGAACGGGCTGCTCCTTAATATCGTATCCGATCTGCAGCTTGATGACTTCCCCATCATCCTCTTCCGGCGAGGCTTCCACCGCCATGCTCTCCATCATTTGCTGAATGAAATCCCGTTCTTCCTCGACAATGCGCTGTTGAAATTCCTCAAAAGCCTCGGCACTATTCTTCCCAGTCTGAAGCTTCACGCGCAAAGTCAGAGCAAAATACGTTTCGTAGAAGGACACGATATAACGATCAATATTCTTCTTCTTAGCAAGCTCAAGAGCCATATCGTCAGTAAGGGTAATCGTAAGCAGATCCCCTTCGGTTTCATAAATAGCCCGGGCCATCCAGCCATTCACTGAGGGCACTTCACGCTGCACCCACTCGAGGAACAGCTTCCAATATTCCGACACAACATCAGCAGCCGCTGCATTTTTTCCATAGCGAAATTCAAACGAGATTTGAGCGATATGCTCCAGTCGTTCTTTCACACGCAAACAAAAAGTACGATAAGCCTGAGCGGGAACGAGCGTGTCTTTGCAAATCACAATCTTCCACTCTCTGTTGCTGCGACTTACTTCCACCTGCTCGATCCACCCGTCCGAGAAATAAGGATCTCTTAGTCCATCAGGCATTTCCGCCTGCTGCATTAACAATTCCAGCCTCTGTCTCTTCTCCCCAACTGCGGTCATGATATCCTCCCCCCGATACATTCCTCAATATGAGGTTAAGGTACGCGCTGCACATGAACATCAAATATTTAAAAAAAGAGCTTCCGTTACGAGGTCCGAGCGGGCTGTTGCCCACCCGGCAGCTCACTGCCGGAAGCCCTCCTATGTTTACTAACTTGTTTTTACTCACTGTCCTACACAAACAGCTCCCTGACTGGCAGTCCATTCATTGTCCAAGCTGCAATCAGTACGCTCTCGCAAAAATAACTGTGTGCTGTGCTTCTTCTCCGCATACGAGACATGTCGACTTCGACGTTGCCGGTTCAAAAGGTATGTTCCGGCTCGTTGCACCTGTCTCATCTTTGACATGTTTCTCGCAAGCTTCCGAACCGCACCAGCCTGCCAATGTGAAGCCGCGCTTCTCCTCGATGCTCGCTTTCATCTCATCGAGCGTATCCACGCTATAGAAATGCTCTTCGCGGAAAGCTTTGGCTCGCTCATACATTTCATTATGAACCTGCTCCAGCATCGCCTGAACCTCTTCCACAAGATTGTCCTGCTGCACTACCTTCTTCTCGCCGGAAATCCGGGAGACAAGCACACAGACGCCATTATCCATATCACGAGGGCCAATCTCCAGTCGAACCGGCACGCCGCGCATTTCATACTCATTGAATTTCCAACCTGGACGCACGTCAGCCCGGTCATCCATTCCGACGCGAATACCCGCCTTCTTCAATTGAGCGAATAGCTCATCTGCTCGGCCTATGACCGCATCCCGTGTCTTCGGCGGGCCGATCGGAATGATCATGACTTGCTTCGGTGCCACCTTCGGCGGCAAAGCAAGTCCGCGGTCATCTCCATGAACCATTATGAGAGAACCAATCAGACGTGTGCTGACTCCCCATGAAGTCGTATGAACGTATTCCTGCACGTTGTCGCGGTTCAAATATTGAATATTGAAGGCAACGGCAAAATTCGTTCCAAGATAGTGGGATGTACCTGCTTGAACGGCCCGGCCATCCTTCATCATCGCTTCAATCGAATACGTATCCACTGCTCCGGCAAATTTTTCCGAAGGTGTCTTCTGGCCCACAATCACCGGAATAGCCAAGTAATTTTCAACGAAGTCACGGTAAATTTCTAGCATTTGCATCGTTTCTTCACGTGCTTCCTGCTCATTCTCATGAGCCGTATGACCTTCCTGCCACAGGAACTCGCTCGTCCGCAAGAACGGCAACGTCCGCTTCTCCCAACGAACGACGTTGGCCCATTGGTTAATGAGAACTGGCAAGTCCCGATAGGACTGAATCCACTTTTCGTACATATGGCCGATCATCGTCTCCGAGGTTGGACGAATGGCCAGACGCTCCTCTAATTTCTCGCCCGCAGCCTCTGTCACCCACGGAAGCTCAGGATTAAAGCCTTCCACATGCTCCTTTTCCTTCTGAAAGAAGCTTTCTGGGATGAAGAGTGGAAAGTAAGCATTGCGATGGCCCGTCTCTTTGAAACGGCGATCCAACTCTTCCTGGATGTGCTCCCAAATTTCGTAACCGTCCGGTTTAAATACGATACAACCGCGCACTGGCGAATAATCCATCAGATCTGCTTTTTTGATGACATCGATATACCAGCGTGAGAAATCCTCACTTTGCGGGGTAATTTCAGTTACGAATTGTTTCTCCTCATTAGCCATATCCAACCTAGTCCTCCCATTAATAAACACAGTATTATCCGTTAATCAATCGTAAAATGTCATTATAGGTTACAGCAATCATTAGCAGGAATAACATTGCGAAGCCGACAAAATGCACCATTCCCTCGCGGTTCGGATCAACTGGCTTGCCGCGAATCGCTTCAACAGCAAGGAAGATAAGACGGCTTCCGTCAAGGGCCGGGATCGGCAGCAAATTGAAGATACCAAGATACAGGCTCAGTATCGCTGCCCAATAAGTCAGCTTCACGATTCCCTGCTTCGCAATTTGTCCGGTGACCTCAAAAGTACGTACCGGGCCTCCTAAATCATCCATCGAGAACTTCTGGATCAATTGCTGAAAGCCGATAAATATCATTTTGGTCGTATTCACCATATCTTTGCCTGCTACCGTAAATGTCTCGCCAAACGACGCACTTCGCGTCTCAAAATAGGTCACAATCGTCGTGCCTACCTTGCCGCCTTCCTGGTTCTCCATCGTTCGTGGGGTGACTGTAATCGGAATGATATCGTCCCCGCGACGAACCGTCCAGTTCATCGGCACATCTTTGGAGGCACCAATCGTCTCGATCAATTTCTCGGCATCCGTACCCACAGGCACTCCGTTAATCGTCTCGATGATGTCACCTCGCTGAAGTCCTGCCTCCGAAGCAGGCATCTTCTCAATCACATCGCCGATTTCCAAATGTTCCGGCTCATCTAGAGGAATTCCCGCCATTTGCGTATGGAGGGCAAAAAGCACAAAAGCCAAAATAAAGTTCATCAAAGGGCCGGCAAAAATAGACAATGCACGTTGCCCTACCGTCTTGCTTGCGAATTGGCGGTCAAGCGGGGCGATTTGAGTCTCTTTACCCTTGGCTACCATCATCGCCCGCGGATGTACCTTGTAATTAACAATTTCTCCATCGACGTCCAGCACGATAGCCAGCCTGTCTTCCAAATCAACCTCTACAATTTCACCGCGGATAACATTTTTCCGGTTATCCAAGCGATCGAGGTAAATTTTCCGTACTTCCTGTCCTTCCAAGCGAAGCGCGACGGTTTGTCCGACCTGAATTTGAATCAGCTCCGGATCCTCGCCGGCCATTCTCGCATACCCGCCAAAAGGCAGCAATCGAAGCGTAAACTGGGTTTCGTCTCTTCGATAAGAGAACAATTTCGGCCCGAAGCCTATCGCGAATTCACGTACCAATATACCAGCCCGTTTGGCAAAATAATAATGTCCCCACTCATGTACTGTAACGATGACAAAGAACATGAGTATTGTCAAAAATATGATCCTCAGTAATTCCAATCGAAAGCATCCTCCTTTTGGCCACAGATCGTCCAGTTCATTTAGATTATCATTATTCTCCGATCAGGCACAAGAGAATACCAATATGGAAACTTTTTTTACACAGTGATCGGGGTAATCACAATGATGCGGCCATCTCTCTAGCCCACCGATCCGCAGCTTGAATCGTTTCTAGATCGGCTTGTTGTTGAGGTATATGCTCGGAGAGTACGGTTTCAATAATCGTTTCAATCTGCAGAAATGGAATTTCTCTCTTCATAAAACGGGCGACCGCCATTTCATTGGCTGCATTAAACACCGTCGTCGCCGTCCCTCCTATTTTACCACATTCAAAGGCAAGTCTTAAACAAGGGAATCGTTCGTAATCCATCTCTTGAAAATGAAGCTTACCCACCTCTGAAAGCGATAATCGCTTGGATGCGGATAAGAATCTTGCCGGGTAAGTCATGGCATATTGAATCGGAATGCGCATATCCGGTGTGCCGAGTTGGGCAATCACGCTTCCGTCACGATATTCAACGAAAGAGTGGATAATACTCTCCGGATGCAGAAGGACATTTATTCTGTCATAAGGAAGACCGAAGAGCCAATGCGCCTCAATAACTTCCAATCCTTTGTTGACCATCGTGGCCGAATCGACCGTAAGCTTGGCCCCCATCGACCAGTTCGGATGCTTGAGCGCGTCCTCCAGCGTTACATCCTTAAGCTGCTCCCGCGTTAAATGGCGGAAAGAACCGCCTGAAGCCGTTAAGGTGATTTGCTCGACATCATCCATACTCTCCCCGTTTAGGCATTGAAAGATCGCAGAGTGCTCACTATCTACGGGAAGCAATGCAACGCCTTTCTGCTTAGCCAGCTCTGTAACGATATGCCCTGCCGTCACAAGCGTCTCCTTGTTGGCGAGTCCGATCGTTTTTCCTTCAGATATTGCGGCTAATGTCGGCGGCAATCCTGCACTGCCTACAATCGCGCTCAACACAAAATCTGCATCGGTGCCTGCCGCCACTTCTACTAAGCCTTGCTCGCCGTAGAACAGCTCAACTCCGGCCGGGAGCAAAGGAGCTACTTGTTCCGCGAGCTGCTTATTTCCAATCGAAGCCTTCTTCGGGCGAAATGCGTTGACCTGCTGAATAAATAGATCGATATTCGTTCCGGCAGCTAAACCCTCCACAACAAATTGATCAGGATGTTGTCTAACGACGTCTAGAGTTTGCGTTCCAATCGAACCTGTGGAGCCAATGACAGCTATTTTTCTCATAACATACCTCACATGAATTAGATGACTATTCTGACGGCGGTCTATGAAGCGTTCAACGATTGAATTTTCAATAGTAAGGAAGCAGCATTAAAATATGTACAAACGGAAACACCACAACCCAACTATCACAGCGATCAAGAATGCCTCCATGGCCCGGCAGCAGCTTACCTGAATCTTTAATTCCGTAAACGCGTTTATAGGCGGATTGAATCAGATCGCCGAGCTGCCCCACTACAGCGGCTGATACTCCAAGCAAAAGAGCTCGTCCAATCGAAAGAAGCCCGCCAGAAAATAGGGAGAACAATACTGCTGCGACAATGGCAAGTGCAATGCCACCGATCGCCCCTTCCACGGTTTTGTTCGGGCTGATTGCAGGCCACAGCTTATTTTTCCCAAACCTTCTTCCGGTGAAATAAGCCCCCGCGTCACTGCTCCAGATCGCAGCCAGCATGAGGAACGTCCAGAATACGCCTTGTCCGTCCGGTGTTATCCGCGTAATGGCAATGGCTGAAAATCCGATACCAATATATGCAGTGCCGAGAAATAATATTGCAGCCTGGCTAATCGGAAATTCGTTTTTGCTAAATACCGTAACCGCTAGAAACAGGAACATCATTAACCACAGGGCAGGCAATACCTCAAGCGGCATGTTCAGGCCCAGCAGACTCCAGGGAAAAGTCATATAGAGTATACATAAATAACCGAGAATTGCAGCGCCTCTGAAAGCCGGCAATTTGATCATTCGCACGAACTCATAATAACCAACCAAAGCCATTGCCATGATTAGCATTTGATATCCCAGCCCGCCGAGCAGGCACATGCCTAGAAAAAAAATGCCAGCAATCAGTCCTGTAATTAACCGTGTTTTCAACCTTCTACACCTTCTATCCTGCTATGATAATCCACCATAGCGACGCGTACGCCGCTGATATTCGGCGACCGCTTCTACTAACTGCTCGCGGCCGAACTCAGGCCAATATAAGTCCGTAAACCATAATTCACTATAAGCCACCTGCCAGAGCATAAAGTTGCTAAGCCGAAGCTCGCCACCTGTGCGAATAAGCAAGTCAGGATCGCTCATACCATGAGACAGCAAGTTAGAATCGACCATTTCTTCCGTAATGTCATCCGGGGACAATTGCCCCTCCCGAACCTTACGTGCAATCACCTTCATACTCTCCGTCATTTCGCGACGGCTACCATAATTCAAAGCAAAATTCAATATAAGGCCGGTATTATCCTTCGTTCGAGAGATCGCTTCCTCCATGGCTTCAATCGTATGCCTGGGGAGATTATCCGTATGCCCCATCATCCGAACCTGAACGTTCTTCTCAATTAGCTCTTCCAGTTCGAGCGCCAGAAATTCTTGCGGCAGCGACATCAGGAAATCCACCTCATCCTTTGGCCGCTTCCAATTTTCTGTGGAGAACGCATATAAGGTCAAAATTCGAATGCCGAGTTCATCTGCAGCAATTGTAGCTCGTTTCACGGCCTTCATTCCTTTGCGATGCCCAACCACTCGCGGCAGACCTATTCTGCGAGCCCAACGCCCATTCCCGTCCATAATAATGGCAACATGTTCTGGAATGTTGTCGCTTGGCAACACTTTTGCAGAACGATTCCCCTTATTTTTCCACCAGGATTGAAATAACTTGATCATTCCTCTTCCTCCAGCCGGTGACGAAAAAGAGACAAACCCCACCGTAAAAGGAGGGGCCGCTTTTCGTCTCTTAAACTTCCATAATCTCTTTTTCTTTTACAGCGAGTACTTTATCGACTTCCGCGATAAATTTATCCGTGGACTTCTGGATATCATCCTGATGGCGGCGAGACTCGTCCTCCGAGATCTCCGTTTTCTCAAGTTTCTTGATATCGTCATTGGCATCACGACGGATGTTACGGATGGCAACTTTCGCTTCTTCACCGAATTTCTTCGTCATCTTGACCAGATCAACGCGGCGTTCTTCCGTTAGCGGTGGAATCGACAAACGGATCATTGAGCCGTCGTTAGCTGGCGTGAGCCCCAGATCGGACTTTTGGATCGCACGCTCAATTTCAGCCAGGGATGATTTGTCCCAAGGCTGGATCATCAGCGTACGGGAATCTGGCGTGTTAATGTTCGCCAACTGGTTAATCGGCGTCGGCGTCCCGTAATAATCCACTTGAATACGATCCAGCAGCGAAGGAGCCGCTCTTCCGGCACGCAGTGTTGCCAAATCTCTTTTTAATGACTGAATCGCCTTATCCATACGTTCTTCAGCGTTACTCTTAATCGATTGTGGCATTAATCTACACTTCCTTTCACGGTCGTTCCGATTTTCTCACCGAGGACTACTCGTTTAATATTATCTTGTTCCGTAATTGCAAACACGATAAGCGGAATGTCATTGTCCATGCATAGCGATGATGCTGTGGAATCCATAACGCCCAGATTTTTACTGAGCACTTCCATATAGGTAAGTATTTCATATTTCTCCGCTGTCGGATCCACAAACGGGTCTGCAGAGTATACGCCATCCACTTTATTCTTTGCCATTAAAATCACTTCAGCTTCGATTTCAGCGGCACGCAGTGCTGCAGTCGTATCCGTTGAGAAGAACGGGTTGCCTGTTCCAGCAGCGAAAATAACGACACGCCCTTTCTCCAAGTGCCGAATCGCACGGCGCCGTATGTATGGCTCGGCGATTTGCTGCATAGCAATCGAAGTCTGTACGCGTGTAGGCACATCGATTTGTTCCAGCGCATCCTGCAAAGCGAGCGAATTCATGACGGTGGCCAGCATCCCCATATAGTCCGCCGTAGCACGGTCAATGCCCTTTGCACTGCCCGCAATACCGCGCCATATGTTGCCGCCGCCGCAAACGATAGCGACCTGCACACCCAGCTCAACGACCTCTTTCACCTGCTCAGCAATCGACGAGATGGTCCCCGCATCGATTCCATACCCATTTTGACCAGCTAGCGACTCCCCACTTACCTTCAACACAACACGTTTAAAAACTGGCTGCTCCAATTGTATACCCTCCACTTTAGATGAACCCTCTTAGAGGTTGCCGGGGAATAGCGGCTGACAATAGGCCGCCGTGTTCCCCGTGCTCACACAATTAAGGGCGTATGGTTAAAAAAGAAGGAACACGCCGTGTTCCATCTCTCTATAACATTTAATTTAATGATACTCTTATTGATTTACTTGGGACATTACTTCTTCTACGAAGTTATCCACTTTTTTCTCCAAACCTTCACCCAGCTCGTAACGAACGAAACGACGAATCGAGATGTTTTCTCCGATAGTAGCGATTTTCTCGTTAAGCAGCGTAGCAATTGTTTTGTCTGGGTCTTTAACAAAGGACTGCTCCATCAAGCAATACTCTTCGTAGTATTTAGAAATACGTCCTTCAACCATTTTCTCAACGATTTTCTCAGGTTTGCCTTCGTTGAGCGCTTGAGCTTTCAGGATTTCCTTCTCTTTTTCAATTTCCTCTGCTGGAACCTCTTCGCGACGAACATAACGAGGGCTTGACGCAGCAATGTGGATTGCAATGTCACGAACGAATTCTTTAAATTGATCCGTCAAAGCGACGAAGTCAGTCTCACAGTTCACTTCAACGAGAACGCCAATCCGGCCGCCAGCGTGGATGTAAGATTCTACAACACCTTCAGTAGCAATACGTCCAGCTTTCTTTGCAGATGCAGCCAAACCCTTCTCACGAAGAAATTCAATCGCTTTCTCAATATCACCGTTCACTTCTTCAAGCGCTTTTTTGCAATCGAGCATACCTGCACCCGTTTTTTCGCGTAGTTCTTTTACCGCTTTTGCATCAACTGCCATTTTAATTTCCCTCCATATCGTATTAGGACGTAATCTGTGAAATTAACCAGAGATTTATCCTTTAAAAAAAGGGCAGTGAGAGGTTTGACACCTACCAACCACCCTTTTCATTTAATTCATCACTTATAATGGAAGCTCAGCATTAAGCTGTTGTTTGCTCCCCTTGGTTAGCTTCGATTACGGCGTCTGCCATTTTGCCAGTCAACAATTTAACCGCGCGAATCGCGTCATCGTTACCTGGAATGACATAGTCGATTTCATCCGGATCACAGTTAGTATCTACGATACCAACGATTGGGATACCCAATTTGCGAGCTTCTGCTACAGCGATGCGCTCTTTACGAGGATCGATGATGAACAATGCGCTCGGCAGACCCTTCATGTTCTTGATTCCGCCCAGGAATTTCTCCAGACGATCTTTCTCCTTGCGAAGAAGGATAACTTCTTTCTTCGGAAGCACTTCGAAAGTGCCGTCCTCTTCCCAGTTCTCCAATTGTTTCAAACGGTCGATCCGCTTTTGAATCGTCGAGAAGTTGGTCAGAGTTCCGCCAAGCCAGCGTTGGTTAATGTAGAATTGACCAGCGCGCTCAGCCTCTTCTTTCACGGAATCTTGAGCTTGTTTCTTAGTACCAACGAAAAGAATAGTACCGTTATCTTCGGCAATGCTCTTTACAAAGTTGTAAGCTTCTTCAACTTTCTTGACCGTTTTTTGCAGGTCGATAATGTAAATCCCGTTTCTCTCTGTGAAGATATAACGATCCATTTTCGGGTTCCAGCGACGTGTCTGGTGTCCGAAGTGTACGCCTGCTTCAAGCAGTTGCTTCATGGAAATGACTGCCATCTCCACGCACCTCCTAAGTTTTGGTTTTGTTTGATGCTTCCTCCGCGGGTTTCATCCCTCACCAAGACTTCTCATCCTCATGAAAAGCACCCTTGGTAAAATCAACCCCCGTGCGTTATAACACCGTCAATTAATATACCATAAGTGGCAAATGGATGCAACCAAAGTTGACCCGTTTCGGGCGGAATGGGTACTTTCTATAGAAATAAAAGAAACCATCTTATTTCCCAGATGGTTTAGCTGTAATTTTCGTAATAATCGAACTGTATTTTTCCCCGATTTGAAAAGAGTACGTTCCTGTTCTAATCTTTGTATTAATACCGCGCTTTGAAGCTTCCTTAATAAATGCTTCACTGCTCGAGATGATACCCGCCTGCTTCAGGCCGTCAGCTACTGCAGTTAAACTGTCGCCATAAGCGATTTTGTACTTTACCGTTACAGGCTCTGGCTTATTGACCAATGCAGCCTCGGCGCTTTCCGCAGTTTTGGGCGCTGTAGTATCCGGCTGCTTTGGAGCTGTCGGAGCGGCAGCTTCTGATTTGCTGATTGAAGGCTGATCAGAAGCTTTGTCGCCGTCCGATTGCGGCTCCTGCGGGACTGATGGCAATTCCGGAGCTTCAGGCTGCTCTGGCTGGGCCGGTTCCCCTGCTTCAGCCTCTTCCTCTGCCTTCTGCTCCATCTTAGCCTTCCACTCTTCTTCCGTGAAGAGCTGCTCATTTTCTCCGACAACTTTTAAATTCAGTTTTTCGGCGGCCTGCTGAACCTGTTCTACCGTGACGGGTTTATTCTGTTGCCCTTGCCCGATATTCATAATTTGTAACAAAAACGCACCGATAATGAGGCCTGCGCCGAGCCCTAACATGAAGTGGCGGTTTCTAAACATTACGCATCCTCCCTGTTAGCCAATTGCAGAATAAGCTGAACCTCGCCGCGCTGAATGCCGACCGTTTTGGCGATCATATCGATAGATTTGCCTTTAGCGTATAAATCAAACAACTCCGGATACCTGGTGCGCAAGGAATCTGAAGCCTCAGGCTCTCCCGTTTCAGGCCCAGCCATCGATTGCGGACTCTCCGCCGCCAAGCGTTCAGCAGCCCCTGAATCAACTAAAGAAGGGCTGTTCTCGTACAGATGAGGGACGGTCATTTGAGAGGCTGATTCGCTGGACGATAGAGCCGATGAAAGCGCTGAGCTTGATAGAGCAGGCGAAGCCGCAGATGTCTCCAGAGTTCCGAGACGGAACTCAAACTGTCCATTCAACTGCTCCACTTCAAGCAGACGCTGGCGAAGCTCGGTTATTGATTCCTGCTGCGACATTTGCTTCGATGTGAGATCCTGCTTCATTCCCGCGACCAAATCAATCAGTTCCGCGTTTTCTTTCTCGATCTCCGCCATATACTGTTCAAGTATGACTTCCATATCGCTGGCAGCCTCATTTATTGTTCCACTGGAGGTTGTCCGCCCTGGCAGAAAAAATGCATATAGTATAGAGGCAACCCCCAGTATGACAATATAAAGCCATGGTTCTCCTAATGACAATGTTATCCTCACCTTTTGCTGTTCGTAATGATATAAGGGATTTATCGCTAAAGCGACAGATCGATATGCCTCCCTTTAAAAGGATGCTCCGCAGCCTGTTCCCTCTCCCGTTCTTCCTGCTTCTCCTCAGCTTCTGCCTGTCCCTTCTCCTGATCAGCAGCAGCATTTCCTTCCCTTTTAATAGCCTTATTATGAGCGCTTTGCTCCATGGCTTGGCTCTTCTTGCGCTCAAGCTCACTCGCCTTTATATTTTGCCCCGCAAGTATGGTCTGATCAATAAGCGGTCTTTGCTGCTGATCCTGCTGCATGCGCCCTGCTTCACTAGTACGAGGGACTGCGATCTGCAAGTCTACAGATTTCATATTCATGAAAATCACCTCATGACAATATCGGATAATGGTATGTCTTCAAGTGATATTCTAGACGTAAGCCGACATGGAAATGTCCCCTTCGGTATAGTAGAAGGACATTCTCGATATAGGCTCTTTGATATATTTCGTGTATCTGCCTATGACGATTCTAGAGCCGCCGTAGATCATGTTCAAAACATCTACCCGTGCGTTCCCCGTTTCCTCCAAGGCTTTCTCGATGTGCAGCATGCGCTCTTTAATCTCATCGAGCTCCTGCATGTTGGATTTCTTCGTCAAGTTAAGCTTAGAGCGCATCGCCACCTTGTCCGGCGTAAGCTTGCCCATGGAAGCTAATTGATCCAGAAGGGTAAGCGCTTTCTCGGTCTTGTCAAGGTTTGCCATTTGGATCTTCAACTGTTGACGCAATTCCAACAGCTCATTTCGCAGGTCAGGAAGAACTCCAACCTCAATCGATGTAGCTGTCGACATCGGATTACCGATAATTCTAGCCGTAACCCTTTCGCCGGCTTGGATGTTTCCTCCGACAATCAAGCCTTTGGAACCACTGCAAATGACATCCCTCCCAGCGCGTACGTTGGAATGCATAATACTCTGTGTCACAACGACGTCCTCGCCGGCAGAGACATTGCCATCCTGAATGAAGGAGCTCTTTACTTGCTGCCCCGCTTTCACGAGTCCTTTGTTATATCCGATAATACCACCGGAAATTTCGATAGAACCCTCGGCAATAAGCTCTGCACCTTCTACTCCGCCAATGACACGAATATCCCCGGAAGCCGAGACTCGAAAGCCAGTCAGAACATTACCGCGGATGACAACCGTCCCCACAAAATCAATGTTGCCGATGCTGTAATCGACATCCCCATTGATTTCGTAAACTGGAAATACATTCAGCTTGCCTTTTTCGGTACGTGTTACTAGGCCGTCGATAGCCGCATACATTGCTGTTTGCTCCGGATTGAGAACGACGTTCTTGCCTACCTTGAATCGAGCTTCCTTCCCCTCTTTACAAGGTATCGGCTCCCCAGTGACCGCCGTACCGGGCCGGCCTGCTACCGGTGGGATGAGTTCGGCAATAATTTGCCCCTTCCGAACGTTATTCAGGCGAGTAACATCTTTGAAGTCAACCGTGCCATCATCGCTTTGCGCAGGCCGCCGATGCTGATCCTCATCATCCATCGGTACGGCATAGCGGATCGAACCGTCCTTCCCTTGAACCGGTTCGATCCCAATGGCTATTGGTGTTTTACTGAAGAAGTATTCCTTCGGATTAAGGGCAAATCTGCTCACAATATCCTCTTGAACACCGTATTTAACACCTTCACCCCGCAAAAAGAGTTGCAAGACGTCCGGAGTACAAGAAAACTCCTCATCTTTTTTTAAAAATTGCAAGTAGGCTACCGTTTTATCATCATTCATCGTTACACTCAAAATTTGACCAAGATCGTTCATGTATTCCATAAGTCGTTCCTCCTTCCATCAATTACTGCTCATAAGCCAATTGTACTCATTAATCCTCCAACATCAACAAATCTTTCTGCTTCTCCAAGCTTCCGCGAAGTCTGAGTATGGCTTTGGAATGGAGCTGAGAAATACGTGACGGGGAAAGAGACATCACCTCCGCAATTTCACTTAAGGATAAATCTTCGTAGTAGAGAAGGGAAACTACAGTCCGTTCTTTCTCTGTCAGCTTTTCAATCCCTTTGGCTAAAGAATCTTTAAGGAAGAATTCCCTTACTTTATAGTCAGGGTTCTTAGCCTTCTCATCGATCAACAGAGTGAGCCGCGTCTCGGATTCTTCCTCTCGGATCGGATCCTCCAATGAGCACAGCGTCATAACAGCAACTTCTTGCAGCATATTTTGAAATTCCCTTTCACTTACATTCAAATATTCGCTCATTTCTAAATCTGTCACGGAGCGAAGATACTGCTGCTCCAATTGCTGATATCCCTCTTCGATTTTCTTGGCTTTTTCCCGAACGGAACGCGGAACCCAGTCCCCCTGCCTCAAGCCGTCCAATATAGCGCCTCTAACTCTCCACGAGGCATAAGTCTCGAATTGCAACCCTCTTTTATAATCAAACTTCTCTACAGCATCAATTAAGCCCATTACGCCATTACTGGATAAATCATCTTTAGAGACATTTTTGGGAAGGCCTACAGCCAGACGTCCCGAAACATAATCGACAATGTGCAAATGCTTCTCGATAAGCTGCTTCTTGGCCTCAATATCTCCGTATTCTTTCCATTGCTCCCACACATCGGCGTAGTTCAAAGTGGATGTCTTCCGCTCGTCCAATTGCCTTCACCCTCCTTAGTTTTCTGTCAGGTGACGAACAACTTTAGCCAGCTCTTCAGGATCTTTGTCATCAGGTGTCTTAACCAATTTTGGCGGGTTTAACGGTGTAAAATCGTCATTTCCTGTCTGACTTCCCGGTGGCTGCTTTAGCAATTCGTTCAATTCATCCGTTTCATCCGGTGTCGTCAAATCAAGCTGTCCACCCTTACCCTCGTCATCTTGAGGCACGATCAGATCCTCATCCGTTGATGCAGGAGACATCTCTTTCATGAAACCGATCATCCAATTGGCTGCATAAGATAGCCCAAACCAAACTACAAACGCGATGAGCCCCCGAATGAGGCTTGTCATAAACAAGTTGCTGCTAGACGCGACTGCAAAAGTAAGCAAAAATCCAAAGAGTCCAAACAACGTGTAATATCTCATTTTTCCTGGCATGGCTACAATTCCTTTACACCCTTTTGTACGCTACGTATAAATAATATACCCGTTTCGCAATCGAGTTCGATTGTTCTTCCGTAATTGCCTCCCGTATCTTCTGCTAACAGCGGGATGCCCAACTCTGAAAGCTTATCCTTACAAGATTCCACATTTCTCGGGCCAATCCGCAGCGAATCTCCCGTTCCCGCAAAGGTAAACATCTGGGATCCGCCCGCCATTTTGGCCACAATCCGTCTTGGCTCTGCTCCGATGGTCAATAATTGTTCTAGCAAAGCCGGAACAGCAGTATCTGCATACTTCGCAATATTTAATGCACCGTCACGGGCAATGGAGGAGGTTGGAAGCATGACATGGGCAAGACCAGCCACCTTTACGACTGGATCATACAATGTCAGTCCTACACAAGAGCCAAGCCCCGTCGTCCGAATTAGTCCCGATTGCTGGATAATATTGAGATCCGCCATACCGACCTTTACGATTCGCTGCTCCTCAATCATCATTCATCGGTACTCCTAAAGCAGTAAATATTTTGTCGAAGGATTCTGGATCCGGGATGAGGAAAAATTGTCCCTCCACTTCTTGCTGGCCCTCGATGAATGTCGTATCAATTAGCAATGCAGAATCACCCATCTCGCCAAATTGCAGCAGCCCATATCCTAGAATTGCTCCAGCCATGTCCATCGCAAGTGCAGGAACAGTTGGCGTCATGACCAGCGACGTAAAGTCGGCCAGAGAAGATAAATAAGACCCGGCTAATATATTGCCGATTTCCGATAGTGCCGACCACTCCATCTCGGAGAACTCTTCCTCGCTCTCAATTTGTATTCCAGCTAGACGGTGGAGCAGCTTCTTCGCAGCTTCCGGACTGAGAATAAAGAATAGATTCCCAGGAGCCTGTCCTTCAACTCTTAAAAAAACGGCTAAAACAACGCTTTCCGCTCCTCCAACCTTCTCAGCTACTGCCTCGAAAGGCAGCATTTGAACTTTTGGAACAGCCATGTCTATCGGTTTATCGAGAAGTCTGGATAAAGCGGTAGCAGCATTGCCGGCACCTATGTTTCCGACCTCTTTCAACACATCCATTTTAAAGTCTGCAAAGCCTTTAAATAGATCCACCTTTTAACCCTCTAAACTTTCCAATTGAATGATTTCAGAACGGTTCAACACCTCGGACAGGTTCAGCATGACCAGCAGACGCTCCTCGGAAATGCGAGCTACACCGTGTAGATACTTTGCTTTGATTCCACCAACAACATCTGGCGGGGAGTCGATTACATCGCTGTTCAGATCCATAACGTCGTTCGCCGAATCTACGATAAAACCTACTTCCATCTCATTTACCGCGACGATAATGATCCGGGTCTGATCCGTATACTCGGATTCTGGAAGGCCGAAGCGTCCGCGCAAATCGATGACAGGAATAACCACGCCGCGCAAGTTGATGACACCCTTGACAAAAGAGTATGTCTTAGGCACGCGGGTAATCGGCATCATACGCTCAATGGTCTGAACCTTGTCTACCTCAATGCCGTATTCTTCCTCACCCAGTTTAAATACGATGACTTTCATTTCCTCTCCCATGGAACATCCTCCTTAATGGTGGCGGCAAAGACACGTCTGCTCTGCCTGCCGCTTTTGTGTAATGCCTTTACTTAATGAATGCGTTAGGATCTATAATAAGAGCCACTTGTCCATCACCCAAAATTGTCGCTCCGGCAACGCCTTGAACTGGAGGCAAATATTTACCCAAGTTTTTGATGACAATCTCGCTTTGGCCGATGAAATCTTCCACTGTCAGGGCCGCTAAGCGGTCTCCCTTGCGGATAACAACAATTTCCGTTTCCTCTTCAGCATCCTCATCAAAATCAGCAACCTCGAACAGATTGGCTAAGGAAAGCAGCGGAATATGCGCGTCACGGTAAGGCACCATCGTATAGCCATGCACGCTGCGAATTTGCTTTCGTTGAATAATTCCCGTTTCGACGATCGATGAGAGAGGTATCGCATATTTCTCCGAGCCGACTTTGATCAGCATCGCGGAAATAATAGAAAGGGTCAACGGAAGCTGTACTGAGAACTTGGTTCCTTTGCCTAGCGTTGATGTTACGGAAACATCGCCGCTGAGCGATTCGATTTTGGAGCGCACCACATCCAGGCCCACTCCCCTTCCGGAAATGTCTGATATGACATCCGCCGTACTAAAGCCTGCAGCGAACAGCAGCATGAATACCTGCTCGTCCGTCATTGCAGCGGCTTCGCTTTGCGTGACGATCCCGTTCTTGAGCGCTTTGCTGAGAATTTTGTCGCGGTCAATCCCGCCGCCGTCATCCTCGATTTCGATGAACACATGGTTACCACTATGGAATGCACGGAGCTGGACGGTTCCTGTCTCCGGCTTACCTGCCGCGATTCGTTGATCGGTTGGCTCTACACCATGGTCTACCGCATTTCTAAGCAAGTGTACGAGTGGATCCCCGATTTCATCGATGACTGTACGATCCAGCTCGGTTTCTGCGCCAAGGATAACCAGATCAATTTTCTTATCCAGCGATTTGGCCACATCGCGAACCATCCGCGGAAAACGGCTGAATACCGTATCGATCGGAACCATGCGCAGCTTAAGGACTATATTCTGCAGATCACTGCCCACTCGGCTCATATGCTCCACAGTCTCTGTCAGGTCAGTGCTCTTGATCTCATGAGCGAGTTGCTCCAGTCTCGAACGGTCAATCAACAATTCGCTGAGCAAATTCATAAGCACGTCGAGCCGTTCGATATCCACGCGTATGGTTCTGGAAGGCGCAGCTCCTCCACTGGTGCGGGAAGCGCCTTTGGCTTCCTGCGCTGCCGGCTTAGAGACCGGTTCGGCAGAAGCAGTCTTGTCGTCAGCTGGAGTTGGCGCGGCAGCAGCTGGCGCTTCGGCGATTCCAGCAGCTGCTTCCTTCACTCCGGAAGAAAGCTGATTCAGCGTCTCATGATCAAGCGGCATCACATCCGCCGATTCGATCTCAGAAAGATTCACGATCATGCTCTGAAGTTCTGTAGCTTCCTTCTGCGTTATGTAATACAGCGAGAAGCTGCGATCAAATTTCTCTTGCTCGATCTCTTGAACAGAAGGATGCGATTTAACAATTTCCCCGTAGTGCTCAAGCAGATCGAATACTAGATAAGCGCGTGCTGCTTTTAATTGGCAGTCTTGGCGAATGGCAACCTCGATGTACAATACTTTATGGCCTTCCGAAATCGATTGCTCTAGAACGGAATGCTGGAATTCGTCCAGTTGGATACCGTTGTTGATCGCTGCCGAAACCGGCGCTTGTTGCGCAGACGCGCCGCTGTCCGTCCCTCCAGGAACCTCACCGCGAACGATCGCCTGAAGTGAAGCAACGATAGATTGAACATCTGCTTTGCCATCGCCGCCTTGCGTAATATCCTGAACCATCATTTGCAGGGCATCCAGACTTTTGAACAGCGTGTCAAAAATATGATCCTGCATTTTCAACTTATCATTGCGTACCAGATCAAGAACATTCTCCATCTGATGAGTCAGCGAGGATAAATCCTCGAAGCCCATCGTTGCAGCCATCCCTTTCAGGGTATGTGCCGACCGGAAAATGATTTGCACAATTCCGATATCGTCAGGAGCTTTTTCTAGTTCTAGCATATTCTCGTTTAATGATTGCAAATGATCGTTGGACTCATCGATAAACATGGATAAATACTGATTCATGTCCATGGTGAGGCACCTCCTCTAAGAGATTCCTTATTTCACTACTTGTACAAGCTTGGGGCCAATTTCTTGTAACGGTAAAACATGGCTTACACAATTCATTTCAATCGCTGATCGCGGCATGCCGTATACGACGCAAGTCTCTTCGCTTTCGGCAATAGTAGAAGTTACTCCAGCCTCGTACAACTGTTTCATGGCTTTTGCCCCGTCACTGCCCATACCTGTTAAAAGCACAATATGCCTCTTCAGGGATTTTAGCGGCAGCAACGACTCATACAACACCTCCACGGATGGTCGGTGACCGTTCCTCGGCCCCTGACTACTCAGGATTACCTTGTACCCATCTGCACCGTTGATGACACTCATATGAAATCCGCCAGGTGCGATATAGGCTGTACCCGGCAGCAGCCTCATTCCTTCTTCTGCCTCCACCACATGCAATGGACTCAGACTGTTTAACCGCTGAGCAAGTGACTTGGTAAAGTTCGGCGGCATGTGCTGCACGATCACGATAGGCGCCGGAAAGTTGCGAGGTATTTTCTCCAGCACAGCCTTTAATGCTCTAGGCCCGCCCGTTGATGTGCCGATGGCGACAATATCTGTAAAATCCGTTCTGCTGTTTCCTAGGTTCAATTTCCCTTGATTTTGTGGTGGTGCCGTTATTGAAGTACCTGACTCTCCTTCAGAAGATGCATTCGATCTCGCAACACTTTTCTTCGAACCTAGAAGCTTTGCGGCTCCTTGATCCGGGGTTATCGAGCTGCTTCTTCGTTGTTCCAGACTATTAGCTTTAGCCGACTCGAATATTGGCGATTCGACTGCTGATTCCTTATTTGCCGGTTCAACGCTTGTTCTATTTAAAGAATCCAGCTTAGCGCGTCCCATTTTTGCGGACTGGTCACGAATTGGCGCCGGCATCCCTTGATTTATTCCTCGGCTAGTCGCCCCTCGTTCGCGCTTAGGATTACTCGGTGCTTTTCTCAAATCGGCATCCGCTGTCCGCGGCGAATTATCCTTGATCCCCGGCCGCGAAGATTGCGCGACTTCGATCTGTATTGCGGACTCCCTTGCGGCTTTACGCTCTTTCATCAGCATAGCCGTTCGAATCTGTTCATGGAGCTCGCGTCTCACCTGCCCGATGTCATGCGTATTCGTAGATGCGGATGGCTTGCGAATGAAATCGAAGGCGCCAAGCTCCAATGCCATGATCGTCTCCCGCATGCCCTGCTCATTAATTCCAGATAGCATAATGACAGGAAGCGGATGACGTTCCATTATGATTTTCAGAGCATCCAAACCGTTCAGCTCCGGCATTTCCACATCCATTGTGACCAAATCCGGTGATAGTACAGCAATTTGTTCAATGGCCTCGCGCCCATTCCGAGCAGTGCCGATTACTTTGAATGCGGGATCCTGCTCAATTAAGTCTGACACGATCTTCCTCATAAAAGCAGAATCATCAACCACCATAATTCGGTAAGCCATCGTCCCACCCCTGTTCCTTAATACAGAATCATTTTGTGCGTTTTAGCCATCTGTGCATAAATCCTTTGATTCCTGTCAAGGTATCCTTTTGCCCCACCTGTGGAACTTCTAAAAATTTCATAGCCAAACGTTGAATATCACGTGCAGCTGCACAGCTAGGAAATGCGGTTGAAAATGGGATTTGTTTCTTCACCGCCTGCATGACATGAGGATCATCATGGATATGTCCAAGCATTGGAATTTCCATATCGAGAAAACGTTTGGCTACTAGAGACAGCTTATCGGTAACCTGCTGTGCCTCCTGCTGATTCGAAACGCGGTTAATGACTAGCCGAAACGGTACTTCCTGCTCCATGCCGTGAACGACTTTGATTAAAGCGTAAGCATCAGTGATCGATGTCGGTTCAGGCGTTGTTACTACAATGCATTCATCGGCTGCGGTAATAAATTTGACGGTTTCTTTGGACAAGCCTGCACCCGTATCGAAAATGATATAATCCATCTTCTCTGAAATATCTTCGATTTGGGATGTAAAATAGTTCAGATCGGATTCCGATAAAGTAAACAAGTCCGCCATTCCCGATCCGCCTGCAATGAAGGGCAAACCGTTTGACCCAAGCTCGATGATCTCCTCTAGATTTCTCTCGCCTTTTAACAAATGATATAAGTTGTATCTTGCTCGAACGCCCATAAGCACATCGATATTCGCCATGCCGATATCTGCATCAAAGATAAGCACTTTGCGGCCCAGCGTTTTTAGAGCAAGGGCAAAATTCAATGTGAAGTTAGATTTCCCGACCCCGCCCTTGCCGCTGCTTACGGTCAGCACGCGGGCTGAGTGGGCTTTGGATGCCTGCCTATCAGGCGAACCTTCCAGCTTCGAAACAAGTCGTCTAAGAGATTGGGCCTGATCATTCATGTCCGATTAGCTCCTAGGAGCATATTTGTGAACAGATCATTATTCGCAGTCAGCAAATCATCGGGTACATTTTGACCGTTAGTTACATACGATACCTGCAAGGGATACTCATGCAGCAAGTTATAAATAGGTCCTACGCTTTGCGTTTCATCTAGCTTCGTAAATATCACCTTCTGGATGCCGTATTTGCTGAAGTGCTCGGTAATTTTCTTCATATCCCGACTTTTGGAAGTTAAGCTAAGCACTAAATAAGTTTCGCTTTGTTCTGTAGGGCTTAGCAGGCTGTGCAGCTCTGCCACATATAGCTCATTGAGATAATTCCTACCTGCCGTGTCCATCAGAATCAAATCACAATGCTGCAACCGCTGCATAGCTCTCTGCACATCGCCTGGAGATTGGACAACCTCTAGCGGTACATTCAAGATTGAAGCATAGGTGCGCAACTGTTCAATTGCCGAAATGCGATACGTATCCGCCGTTATAAATCCGACCTTTTTGCGGAGGCGAAAAATTTGATCTGCAGCAAGCTTAGCTATAGTTGTCGTTTTACCGACCCCCGTTGGTCCGACAATATAAACCACTTTAGTTCCGTCTTGAATGCCGTTTCCGATGCGGCCCTCCATGAATGACTCCGCGCTCGTTCTTACTGAGGAGATCAGCTCCTCACCGCTCATCGTCTTCTCGCCGTTCTCCCACAGTTTATAGGTGTCGTCAATCCATAGATCGACGAGTTCGTCGTTCACCTCTTGCTCCACGAGCCGCTCTTTCACTTCGTTCAGAGGTTCAGGCAGTTCGGGCAGACCCTCCTGGAAGCGGGCGAGCTTAGACATGAGCATCTTCATCTGCTCTATTTCTATGAACAGTCGATCTTCCCTGGCATGGTTTGTTTGCACTGGCGGGGTGCTAATTTGCTCCTTCTCGCTTACGGCGCTAAGCTTCGCTGAGTCAGCGTTCTGCGTCAACAATGGATTGCGTTCATCTCTCGATAGAGAGAGGTCTTCCTTGGCGGCAGCAAGCACAGCCGCCGACAACCGATTGTCCTCTAAAATTTCCTCTTTCTCCATAGTTATGGAAGGCTGTGAGTTGTTCGTACCCTGCGACATCATCAACGTGGATTTGCGATAAGCCTGCGGTACAGCTTGGGGTGCAATCGACGGAATCGAGGGAGCAGGAACGACGGGCCGAGAAGGTTTCCCTTTCGGCACTATAGACTCCTTGCTTTCAGATGCAGCAATGACCTCAATCTTTTTCTTATGAAACATGCCTAGAAATCCGCCGATTTTTAGCTCCTTTGTGCTTAGAATAACGGCATCTTTTCCAAGTTCATCGCGAATTTTCTGCATCGCATCAGGCATTGTGTCGACGATATACCGTTTTACTCTCATAAGTTCACCACTCCGACACTCTGAATTTCGACATTCGGCTCTAGCTCACTATAGGACAGTACAGGGATGTCTTGCATCGTCCGCTCGATCACCTGTCGTAAATACATGCGGATCGTCGGTGACGTCAGGACAATCGGCTGCTGTCCGGATTGAATCAGCCGGTTGATTTGCTCCGTCAGTTTCTGGTAGACCGTTTGAGTAGAGGCTGGATCAAGGGCTAAGTAACTGCCCTGGTCGGTCTGCTGTACACTCTCGGCAATTTTCTTCTCGAGCGTAGGACCTACTGTAATGACCCTCATCGTCTCGCCTTGCTGCGTGTATTGCTGCGTAATTTGTCTGGACAACGCCTGCCGTACATATTCGGTCAATACGTCAGGATCCTTCGTATACGTACCGTAATCGGCGAGCGTCTCAAAAATGGTCACCATATCGCGAATGGATATTTTCTCACGCAGCAACTTGGCCAACACTTTCTGCACATCTCCGATAGAAAGGACGGAAGGGATAAGCTCATCGACAAGAACGGCGTAATTGTCTCTAAGATTATCGACAAGCGTCTTCGTCTCTTGTCTGCCCAGAAGCTCATGGGCATGCTTCTTGATCATTTCAGTAAGATGAGTAGCAACAACGGATGGCGGATCTACTACGGTATAGCCTGATAACTCCGCCCGGTCTTTGGTTGATTCATCAATCCAAAGCGCCGGTAATCCAAAGGCAGGCTCCTGGGTCTCTATACCCGTAATCGAATCATCATCCATCCCAGGACTCATTGCCAAATAGTGATTAAGTAGTAATTCACCACCGCCAACGATATTTCCTTTAATTTTGATCACATATTCATTCGGTTTTAGTTGAATATTGTCGCGAATACGAATAACGGGTACTACAAGCCCCATTTCCAGGGCACATTGCCGTCGAATCATAATGATTCTGTCTAGTAAATCCCCACCTTGTCCGGTATCCGCAAGCGGGATCAAGCCATATCCGAATTCAAATTCAATAGGGTCGACCTGCAGCAGATTGATAACACTTTCTGGACTGCGAACCTCTTCGATTTGCTGCTCCTCCTCTTCCTGCTCCTGTTCGATTTGACGGCGATCCAGATTTTTCTGCATCCTGTAGGCCGCAAAGATTAACATTCCAGCAAAGGGCAACGTCGTAATTGGCCCGATAGGTGTGAATAGTCCCAATAGGGCTATGGTTCCAGCAACAATATATACCAGCTTAGGATAAGAGAATAGCTGACCTGTAATATCCTCGGCCAAATTCCCTTCCGACGAAGCCCGGGTAACGATAAGACCCGCTGCCGTCGAAATTAAAAGGGCTGGAATCTGGCTGACAAGCCCGTCCCCAATCGTAAGCAATGAATAAGTAGAAAGCGCCTCTTGGAATGGCATGCCATGAATCGACATTCCAATAATAAAGCCGCCGATTAGGTTGATGAGGAGAATAATAATACTAGCAATGGCGTCACCTTTGACGAACTTGCTCGCCCCGTCCATAGCTCCATAGAAATCCGACTCTCTTTCGATCTTGCGCCGGCGATCCCTAGCCTGCTGTTCGTTAATCAAACCGGCATTCAAATCAGCATCGATACTCATTTGCTTACCAGGCATCGCATCCAAGGTGAAGCGTGCCGCGACTTCCGCTACGCGCTCTGAGCCCTTCGTAATAACGATAAATTGAACGACAACTAGAATAAGGAATACGATAAATCCGACAACTGGCTGGCCCTGAGATACCCAAGTTCCAAATGTCGCAACGACGTCCCCAGCTTCCGCCTGCCCTAGAATCAGCTTCGTTGTCGATACGTTCAACGCTAGCCGGAACAAGGTGGTTATGAGGAGCATTGCCGGGAAGATGGAGAACTGCAATGCTTCCTTCGTATTCATTGCAACAAGCAGGATCATAAGCGCGATGGATATATTGATAATGAGAAGAATATCCAGCAGCCAAGTCGGGATCGGAAGAATCATTAATAGAACGATGCCGATAATTCCTATAAGTACAAGTAAATCTTTAGCCTTCTTCATGGCTCCGCCTCCGATCCCGTCCATTATTTACTCTTACCTTTCATTCTATATACGTAAGCCAGCACTTCGGCTACGGCTTGAAACAAATCTGCAGGAATCGAATCCCCGATTTCCGCTCTTTGGAACAATGCACGCGCCAGCGGCTTGTTTTCCATAATAATAACGCCGTGTTCCTTAGCGATTTCTCGAATACGGAGAGCGACGTAATCCTGACCCTTGGCAACGACTTGTGGGGCCTCCATTTCTGAGCCCTCATATTTCAGGGCAACGGCAAAATGGGTCGGGTTTGTAATGATAACATCCGCTTTAGGTACTTCCTGCATCATACGCTGCAGCGCCATACGGCGCTGTCTTTCACGTATTTTACCTTTGATCAGCGGATCGCCTTCCATTTTCTTGTACTCGTCCTTGATGTCCTGTTTCGACATTCTTAAATTTTTCTCGTGATCATACTTTTGATACAAATAATCGAGAACCGACAGTACAAACAACGCTGCACCAATCTTTAATCCCAAGTTCATCGTTAGTTTCGATGTAAAATAAAATGCGTCCTCAATCGTAACATGTCCTAAGGAAGCTATATTGCCTCGTTCCCCCCAAATCGTCGAATAAACCAAGTAACCAATGATTGTTAATTTGAGCAGGGATTTCAGAAACTCAACTAACGAACGCATGGAGAAAATTCTTTTGAAACCTTCAATAGGATTCAGTTTTTTAATTTGCATTTTTAACGGTTCACCCGTTAGAAGAAAGCCAACCTGTGCGTAGTTCGCTACGGCGGCCATGACGACGATAACAAGAAGTACGGGAGCCAATAACAACAAAATCTGAACCGCATAGTCTCCAAACATCGTCATCACATTTTCCTGTGTAACGTCCATGTTCAACCGGTGAAAATACACGTCAGAAAAAAGTGCAATCAGTCGTTCCTTCATATATCCCCCGAACATTAACAGGCTTAAAAATGCGGATAGCAACACGACTGAGCCTGATAAGTCCTGACTTTTGGCAACTTGGCCTTTCTTCCGGGCGTCCTGCCGTTTCTTAGGCGTGGCCTTCTCTGTTTTCTCACCGGCAAACAACTGCAGATCCAGCGCATACCGGAACGACATAACGATCCCCCTATCTTACTTCGGCCTTTCCCCGATCGTACCGAACAAATTATGCAGCGATTTGAACAACACATGAAACAAATTCTCAAACGCATAAATAAAGCTGGGAACTAGCAAAAGCAGCATCGCTAATCCAACCAAAATTTTGAGCGGTATCCCGATCACAAAGACGTTGAATTGGGGAGCCGTTCGAGCCAAAAAACCAAGCGCCACATCGGTTATAAACAAAGCAACAACCAGAGGTGCTGCTAGTTGGAATGATAGCAGGAACGCTTGACTAAATGTTCTAGCCAGAAATTCGGCAATATTTCCATGATATATTCTCTGGAACAATTCATTGGACAACGGCATCCAGTTATAACTGCGGATGACCGCATCCAGTAGATAGTAATGACCATTCATCGATAGGAATAGTAAGGTAGCAATAATATACTTGAAATTACCAAGCACCGGTGCTGATGCACCAGTCATGGGATCGATGACGTTAACGATCCCAAACCCCATCTGAATGTCGATAAAGGATCCTGCCATCTGAATAACCGTAAATAATAGGAGCGCGACATATCCCATCAGCAATCCGATCAGCAATTCGCGAATAACGTATAGAAGATAGCTGAGATCTGTCGGAAGAGCATGATTGACACCTTGAATGATTACAATCAATAAAGCAATCGCAGCCGACAAGCCGATCTTGAATGTGTTAGGAACACCGCGTGATGAAAATATCGGTGCAACTACAAAAAACGCAGTCATTCGACAAAAAATGAGTAAAAAAACTGAAATTCCTTGCAACAAAGTCTCCATAATCTTTTACGCCTAACCGATATAATTAGAAAGATTGTTTAAAATGCCGTAGGTAAAATCAACCATAGTCGTCAAAATCCAGGGCCCAAATAGCAGCAGGGCAAGTAAGACGGCGATTATTTTAGGAACGAATGCAAGCGTCTGTTCCTGGATTTGAGTCGTCGCCTGGAATATACTCACTATTAGCCCGACCGACAAGCCAATGACTAACATCGGCGCACTCACCTTTAGAACGGTATAAACCGCCTGTCCGGCCAACCCGACTATAAAATCCGTATTCATCCGTCTTCCCCCTATATTTGATGTCATCTATTCCTTGTTATGGGCCGGAATTCGGGACGCTAGCTTCGCCGCATTCCGGCTAAGGACTAAAGCTTACTAGCAACGATTTCACGACAAGATACCAACCGTCGACTAGAACGAATAGCAAGATTTTGAACGGAAGTGATATCATCACCGGTGGCAGCATCATCATCCCCATCGCCATCAACACACTTGCTACGACGATATCTATAATGAGAAATGGGATAAATATCATGAAGCCCATTTGAAATGCCGTTTTAAGCTCGCTAATTGCAAACGCAGGCACCAAGACGGAAATCGGCAAATCCTCGTAACTGGCAGGTTTCTCAGTTTTGGTATAACTCATAAATAACTGCAGATCCTTGGGACGAGTGTGCGTGTACATAAACTTCTTCATGGGCACAGCCGCTTTATCTAGAGCTTCTGTCTGCGTCAGCTCGCCTTTAATATAAGGCTGTAAAGCTACTTCATTTATCGTAGACAACGTTGGACTCATCACGAACAGAGTTAGAAACAGCGCTAGGCCAACTAGGACTTGATTGGGGGGCATTTGTTGCGTCCCCAAGGAGTTCCGCACAAATCCAAGTACAATGACAATTCTCGTAAAGCTCGTCATAAGGACAAGAATCGCCGGCGCGATACTCAGTACCGTAATGAGCAAAATGAGAGATAGCGAGCTCGTCCCCGGCTGCCCATCTGAATTCCCAATTTGAATTCCGATATCCGGTATCGGATTCACTGGCGCGGCCGAAGCGGCCGACACAGTCAGCGCACTCCATAACGCAAGCAATAATCCTACAATAAAGACCTTTTTCTTCATGAATTCCTCAACCGATCTGTAGATTGTTCTTCCTTGTCCTGAAGGAGCTCCTCCACTTGCTGTTTCCGGGTAGGCATCTTTCTTAGCTGCGACTGAAACACTTCGTGGAATGTCGTCTCGTCTAGCTCCTCCTCCTCTGGAGAAGGTTTGCGAAAACGAGAAACAAAGTTGCCTATGACGGAAGCCAGGCCTGGAAACTCAGCCGCCTCTTCCGCAAATGCCTGATGCAATAACGCCAGTTGTTCCGGATCGCTTATTTTATCCACTAAGGAAATGTCTTCGCCGACTCCGACAAGGTAGACATTCCCTCCGATTTCAATAACTTGCAAAGATTTATTTGGCCCCAGACCGACGGCCCCCAGCGTGCGGATCGATCGGCTTTGGGACAAATAACGGTTTCTTTTACCAAGGAAACGAATTAATAACACGATTAAAACAATGATGATCGCCAGCACAACGATAACCGTTAGCAGGTTACCCCAAATACTAATTTCGCTGCCAATCTGCTGGTAATCCGGCTGATTCGAGTTCATCACTGATGTCCTACAAGCCTAACGTCTTATTGATTGCTTCAATAACCCGGTCGGATTGAAACGGTTTAACGATGAAGTCCTTGGCACCGGCTTGAATCGCATCGATGACCATAGCCTGTTGGCCCATAGCCGAGCACATAATGACCTTCGCGTTTGGATCTAGTTGTTTGATTTCTTTAAGCGCGGCAATGCCGTCCATTTCAGGCATCGTGATGTCCATGGTAACGAGGTCTGGATGCAGTTCCTTAAATTTCTCGACAGCTTGTGCGCCGTCTTGTGCTTCTCCTACAACCTCGAATCCGTTTTTCGTTAAAATGTCGCGGATCATCATTCTCATAAAAGCAGCATCGTCTACGATTAGAATTCGGTTTGCCATTGATTTAAAATCCTCCCTAAACTTCTACTATTGTAATTTTTGAATCCGGTCCCATTGACTGACAATATCTGTCACGCGAACTCCAAAGTTTTCATCAATGACGACAACTTCGCCCTTGGCGATCAACTTGTTGTTCACTAGAATATCTACTGGCTCACCGGCTAGCTTGTCCAACTCGATAATCGAGCCCTGAGACAATTCCAGGATATCCTTAATTTGCTTCTGGGTCCTTCCTAATTCTACGGTGACTTTAAGGGGAATGTCCATCAGTAAATTTAGATTATTATCATCCGCTTGACCGTAGGCAGAAGCTCCAAAATTTGCGAATTGCACCGGCTGCACATTTAAATTGCGCCCTTGCATTCCTCCATAGTGCTGCGGCTCACTGTACGGACGGCCTTGTGGTGGCGGATAATAGCCCTGCTCCTGCATCGGAGGCATCATCGGCGCCTGTCCGGCGGCCGGCATCTGCGGTTCTGCATATGCAGGCATCTCATCATAGGATGGAGGTGAAGCCGCTGGTGTAGGAGCAGGCGTTGGGGTCGGTGCCGCTGCAGGCGTTGGGGCTGGTGCAGAAGCAACTGCGCTCTCCATGGAAGATGACTCTGAAACCGCTCCGTTGATTAGGCTGTCTACCATCTCTTTCGAGAACTGTACCGTAAGAAGCTGCATGATCGTCGAATCAATCAAATCTCCGATAGTAAGTCTAAATGAAATTTTAATGAGTGTCTCATCGGGGGGCAGACTCCCCACCCCGGTTCCATTCGACATATTCAGAATATCGATTCCCGGCGGTGAAATATTCACGAACCGGTTAAATATTGTCGACATCGATGTCGCGGAGGAACCCATCATTTGATTCATCGCTTCTTGAACGGCACTGATATGAATATCATTCAATTCTTCCTCAGCCGGATTACCTTCTCCACCCAGCATAAGATCTGCGATAACCTGGGCGTCTCTGGTCTTAATGATCAGCGAATTGATACCTTCAAATCCATCTACGTATTGCACATGAATGGCTACATGCGGCTTCGGAAACTCCGTCTCGAATTGAGATCGCGTAATAATAGAAACCTTCGGGGTTGTAATATCTACTTTTTTATTCAACAAAGTAGATAGAGCCGTGGCAGCACTGCCAAACGTAATATTGCCGATTTCACCCAATGCATCCTGCTCCAGCGGTGTCAAGTAATCATCAACCGTTGGTTCAGAAGGTGTATCGCTATTCGCCTGCTTAAGCAAAGCGTCAATTTCCTCTTGGGATAAGTAATCTTTACTCGTCAAGTTCCTCAACTCCTTCGCTGACAATTTCATCAATTTGGACGGCTACTCGGTCTTTGATCGTACCCGGACTGCCGATAAATTTCAATCTATCGCCGATTCTTATAGCGAGTCCATCATGTACAGGTTTATTCAAGGAAATGACATCCCCGACTGATAATCCTAAGAACTCTTGAATCGTAATCTGTGACTCACCAAGCTCAGCAATGATCGGCAGTTTAGCTTTGTTCACGCGATTTCGAAGCGCATTAACCTCTTCGGGAGCGCGTGATTTCTTCTGGGATACGAACCAGTGATGAACCGAGAGCTTCGGCATGATCGGCTCGATAACAACATGCGGAATACATAGGTTGATCATCCCTGTAGTATCACCGATTTTAGTACTCAGCGAAATGAGCGCAATCGTCTCGTTGGGCGAAACGATCTGCATAAACTGGGGATTCGTCTCCAACCCTTCCATTCGCGGACTAATGTCAATGACAGTCTTCCAAGCTTCCTGAAGACTATCAAAGGCTCGGCTAAAAATACGTTCCATAATGATGGTCTCAATTTCAGTAAGAGACCCGATTTTGGAAGGAGCAATCCCGATCCCGCCAAGCAGTCTGTCCAACATGGCGAATGCGACGTTTGGGTGAACTTCGAGCACCATTCTTCCTTCCAATGGCTCTGCTTCAAAAATGTTAAGTATCGTCATCTTCGGTATAGACCGTATAAATTCATCGTAAGGCAGCTGCTCAACTTGAACTACGTTGATCTGAACAAATGTACGAAGCTGCGCTGAGAAATACGTGGTAAGAAACCTCGCGAAATTCTCGTGAATTCGAGTTAGACTGCGGATATGATCCTTGGAAAATCTCACCGCTCTTTTGAAATCATAAGCCCGGATTTTCTTCTGCGTTTCTTCCTTTTTCAGTTCCTCTGCATCCATTTCACCGGAAGACAACGCGGCGAGCAAAGCATCGATTTCGTTCTGCGATAACACATCTACCAAACATCTCACCCCCTTCAAGGATCTAATCTATCGATATCGCCCTAAATTGTTGTCATTATGAATTCTGTAATATCGATTTGAATCAATTTCCCTTCAGGTAGCGATGTATTGATCAAATTCAATAATTTCGTGCTTAAGTTATCTTTACCCTTTGCACCGATCAAATCCTCTGGTTTCGTATCGGCAAGCGTCTTAATAATGATTGGCTTAATTTTGAATTCTTTAATCTTGTCAAAAGATTCTTTGGACATTTCCCGATCCAATTGGAATGCAAAGTTCATGACTACTACATAGTTCGGATCCGATAAATTCGTTTTGATTCCATCGATTGCCGAGGTGACTTTCACTAATTCATCCGCTGATAAATTTGCAGGCTGGCCTACATTTTGTACGGCTTGGTTTACCTCATTGCCTGGGGAAGGCTTAGTAAATTGATTCACCAGCAGGAAAGCTGCCATTACGATTAATGTAATTGCGAGTAACATCGTAATGAGCCAAGGCGCCATTTTCTTCATGACTATTCCTCCGTTTGTTGCACTTTAATGGTTGCTGCATGGATACCGATCTCACTGTAGTATTCGTTCACCTTCGCGATGATGTCGGTTGCCTTCTCCAGCACGATCATACGCTTGCCCGTAATGAGGGTTACATATGTATCAGGAGTTTCTTCCACTGACTCAATCATAATGGCATTCAGCCATGCCTGTGTTCCATTCAAGCGTGTTACAGATATCATGCTAACCCTCCATTCGAGACGGGAATCCGTAATCGAAAAATTAGGCGGAGGAGGGAGCTTATCCTCCCCCGCTAATCAATAGTTTAACGCTTCAGGTTTACGACTTCCTGCAGCACTTCATCGGATGTCGTAATTATTCGAGAGTTAGCTTGGAATCCGCGCTGAGCCACGATCATTTCAGTAAATTCTCCTGTAAGGTCGACGTTGGACATTTCGAGTTGACCCGAAATAATCGCGCCAGTTCCAGCCTCAGGATCGTTCCCTGCCGCTGGTTCAAGATCATCCATGTTGGCATTCGGCGTCAAGCGGTACAAGTTACCACCGATTTTCTCCAAACCTTCCGGGTTAACAACGCGTGCCACTCCGATGATTTCACCAGCTACAATCTCGCCATCCTCCATTTTTTGCATGATCGTACCATCTTGGGCTATCGTAAAGGCAACCACGCCTTCATCCAAGGCCTCAAGCGGCCCTCCGTCCGCACTCCATACACGCAAACCGTCCGAAGTTACCAACTGGCGGGCAGCGTCGAGATGAAAGTCCCCTGCCCGAGTCAAAAACGGTACCTCCTGATCTTCAGACAGGGTCACCATGAAAAATCCGTCCCCGTCAATTCGCAAATCTAACGGATTGTTCGTTGTCATCGCGCTACCTGCAGTATGAAGTGTATCGATAGAACCAATCGATACCCCTAGTCCGACCTGCTTCGCATTGATCCCGCCGGCTCCATCATCTGTAGGGGCAGTAACTCCGGATATCGTCTGGCTCATAATATCCTTAAACATGACCCGTCCTGCCTTAAAACCTACAGTGTTAACGTTAGCGATGTTGTTACCGATAACGTCCAGTTTCGTTTGAAATCCGCGCATTCCAGATACGCCCGAATACATCGATCTTAACATTTACTCTATTCCTCCTTGGAATGGTGTTTGCTAAAAGCCACTTCAGTCGATCCGTGACTTGTCGGCTCTCCGTTTCCGGGCCAGCCAATTAAGAGATAATAACAGCACTATCAATTTGTGTGAACACATTGTCCCTCATGCTGCTGCCGTCCATCGCAGTGACTACCGTCCGATTATGCACATTCACGATAAGAGCCATATCCTTCATTAAAATGAGCGAATCCTTGGCTCCTTTAGCTGCAGCGTTGTCGATAGCAGATTCAATCTGATGCAGCTGCTCGGGCTGTAGTCGAATACCGCGTTGTTCGAGTCGTTTCACCGCATGATTACTGAAATGAAGCAGGCGATCCTGCAGCATCTCTTGAAACGTTGTATCCTGCGATTTAGGCAATCCCGAATTTTTAACCTGATGCAACGCATTCGGTTGAATTCGTCCGGGATACAGGCTGCCTATGCGGATGGGATCATTCATGGGGTATCAGCTCCGTTTGCAGAGCTGTTCTGAGCTCCAGACTGCTCTGAGCCAGATTCGGTTGAGTTATCCGCAGGAATGCCTGGTGCCTCTGTACTTGGAGTCTCATTTGCCGATTCTGGTGTTGGATCAGTTGGACTTCCAGGTGTTTCGATATTCCCAGGAGGCGTTTCCTCTGGAACTTCATCAATTTCGAGAATGTCCGACAGCTTAATTTCTTTGGCTCCAACTTTAGCATATTGAACATTATTCCGGATCACGATTCCTTCTACTATACCGCTGCCGCTTGAGGTAACAGACTTTTCACCTGTCTTAATATCGTATTCACCGGTATACTCCGTTTCGATCCAAGAAACTCTCTTGCCGATGAGTCCAGAAACTGTTCCTAAAGACTGGTTCATGACATCCAGCTGTTTAGAAATGTTCATTAGCTGCTCAACGGAGGTGAATGTCGCCATTTGGGCAATAAACTCTTTATCTTGAAGCGGCTGCATCGGATCCTGATTTTGCAGCTGGGTAATCAGTATTTTTAGAAACTGATCTTTGCCCAGCGTCTGGTTATCCTCATTGCTCTTGCTTGTCACATTTGTTGATGAATAACCTGGCCAGGAAACACTTGGAAAATTAGACACGGGCCTTCCTCCTTTCCGTTAGACTCTGGCAACAAAGGAACTTCCGTAGTTCTCTTCGCGAGCTCTTACCTCGGAAATCCATTCGTTCCATTCGTCGTTTAAGTCGCCTAAAGCTAAGACATCATCCTCGCGAACTTCACGACGCTTATTATTCTGCTGCTGATTCGTATCGCTGCTCTGCTGACGACCATCCTGGTACATATGCGAGGACAGCGAAGAGTTTTGAGTAACTTCCAGCTTGCTTACTTGCAAGCCTTGCGCCTGAAGAGCTGATCTCAGCTGTGCCATCTGGCCTTCCAGCGATTCTCTGGCAAAGGCATGCTCCGTCACAAACTGAGCGATTAATTGTCCGTTTTGCATCGTAATTTTCACGTCGACTTGACCAAGGTGCTCTGGATAAAGGGAGATTCTAGCTTGCGACATGCCTTGAAGCTTAACGATCTCAAACTTGTTTACAAGAAACCCGCTAACTTCCTTGCCGAATTGCTCCACAGGCACTGCAGGCGCTGCTGGTACTACCGGCTTCAATGGGGCCGTTGCGGCTTCGCGCATTGCCAGTTGACCTGCCGTCATGACATTGCCGTTATGCAATCCATCTGCTGCATGATCTGCACTTTCAACTCCAGCCGTATGATCCACAGCAGCTACCGCGCTAATAAGCGATGGGGCTTGGACACTGTTCAGGCCATTGTTACTCACCATTGCTGCCTGAAATGGTGACGATTGGGTTTGCTGCTGTGTTCCGTTCTTAGCCGTCTGATTAGAAGCACCATTCATAATGGCCTGAATGTTTTTTTCCAGGGCAGAGACCCAGCTATTACTCACTGCAGTTCCTCCAGAACCCTGATCAGCCGTTTGGCTGCTGGCTTGATTCGACCCAAGTAATTGTTGCAGTACTTCTAACAACTGCCGAGACTGCAGCGTCGAAGGAACCGACGTATTCTGCTGCTCAGGTGTCCGCATAAGTTGTACCAATGCATCTTGAATCGCGAAACGCATCGTCTCTGGATGCTGAGCTAGAATCGGAATTTCAACGGTCTCCACTCCATTTGCTGTAGCGATTTCGCTGCTGTGGGGCTGTGTAATCATTTGAACTCCTTGAAGCCATGCCTGAAGAACGAGCAGCAAAGCAGGGTTTTCCTCCAAGGCCTGATCAAGCTCTTTCAATTGCCCTAGCAAATTTTCGATCAGCGCATTCGGATTTTCAAGCTCCGCATCATTCAGTTCCTGCTCATCTGAGTTTAGCCCTAGTAGCGCCAATGAAGGCAGATATGTTCCCTCTTCGACTGACACTGTGTTCCCGAGCAGCATGGCTACTAATGTCTGATCAAAGGTTTTGCCGCTCACTTGAGCTGTATCCGTTTTGCCTCCCGCAGTAAGTGGGATGCTGTTTGCCGAACTCCCCGCAGATAGATTAGTTATGAATTGACTCATTTTCTTGTTCACCTCCTTTCTCGAAAAGTAGAGATGATCCTTTATTTGCTCACAAGTTTATTCAAAATTTTCGCGGTAAGCTCTTCGTCTTCTTTCGTCATTGCAGCCAGTATCTTAGAGCGTGTTGCGTCGTCAACAGAATTTAATATTTTCAAAGCTTTATCTGGACTAATTTTATGCGTCTGGATAATCAGCTTTGAAGCTGAGTCCGCGGACATGCCCGCAAATGTCTGGCCTAGCTGTCGTTCATCCAGGCCAGCGGTTGTAGCTGCCGCTTGAGCCGTAGCCTCCGCATCCTTCTTCAATCTGGACTGCAATGCGGCTATCGCCATATCCGCAGCTGGCTTCGCGTCCTTAAGAAGGATAGAAATGTCGGCTGCTTTTTGAGGATCCATTTTCTCAAGAATTGCTACTTTGCTTTCATTGTTCATTAAGCTGAGCATTTGCAAAGTTTCTTCCACCGTTAATTTCTCTAAAATGGCAGCTGCCTTGCTCGGGCTCATCTGCGCGTAAAGCTGAGACAGCTTCTTGACCTCTTTCTGGTAGGCCTCATCCTTGGCTGCTTCTTCCTTCTCGATGGTTTCCGTCAAGGCGGCATCCAATTGCGCTTGAAGCTGCTTCACTTTATCCTCCTGCTCTGTGGCCTGACGATTCACCGCTTCCAATTCCGCATCTTTTTGAGCAACCTGCTCTTTCAATTCCTTTAAAGTAGCCTCATTGCTTTCAGCCTGTTTCTTTGCTTTTTCTTCCTCGGACTCCCCCACGGCTGCCACGCCTTCTGGATCAGGAACAAAATTTCTTACAATCGGTATCTTGTTCCCAATATCAATCATTGTCGCCCGAAAGTTCATATTAAACAGTGTCAACAGGACAGCCAGCAGAACAACGGTAAATAAAATCGGGGTGACAAAAAACAAAAACCTTGCAAACCCTCCACCCGATTCCAAATCTTCTTCCAAATCGGCCTGTGCCATTCCATTCCCTCCTTCGCAAACCCATCGCTGATGCCCGTGTTACTCCTTACCGGGCTTTCATGGCAAACCGGACTGTGGCAATTTCGTCCAGTTCGTTTTGTTCCCGAAGAAGCATTTCGTGCTGAAATTTGTTTTTGGCCTTTTCCTTCGCTTTGAGCCATACCTTTTCGTCAAGCATTTTACCGTTCAGAACAGCCTTCTTCTTCTCGACATTCACTTCTGCTCGCTGGATATCTCCCAACTTGATAGCGATGCAATTCTCTAAATAATCCATGTATCGCTGCAATTCCTGAAGCTTGATCATCGATGCTTTATTCTCCATCTCTGACTGAATCGCCGTGAAGGTCCTCACTTTGTCTTCCTCCAGCAATTCCAAAGAGCGCTGCTCCGCCTGCAGTTGACCGACGGCAGCGGATAACATCCATTCAGCCTGCGTCTTCTGATTGGATTTCAAATCGACAACTTTCTGATAGACGTAATGGAACCTCATCCTCTACTCGTCATCTCCTCGCAAATTCAGCAATTAAACGTTCCTGCACCTCTGACAATGTCGCCTTTTCATTGACTTTCTGCCTCGTAAAGCTCCATATGCTTTCGATGTAATCCAAGGCTTCATCAATATCATGATTCGAGCCCCTCTGATAGGCACCGATATTAATCAGATCCTCGGAATCTCTATACACCGCTAGCAGCCTCTTTAAATTATCCGCTGCTTCGCTTTGCTCTTCCGGCACGATATCCTTCATAACCCGGCTAATGCTGGCCAAAATATCGATTGCTGGAAAATGGCCTTTGTTCGCGATATTCCGGTTCAGCACGATGTGTCCGTCTAAAATCCCTCTCACCGCATCGGCAATCGGTTCATTCATGTCATCGCCATCGACCAGCACCGTGTAAAAAGCCGTGATCGAGCCGGTTGGCCCAGTTCCCGCCCGTTCCATTAACTTCGGCAAAGCCGCAAATACGGAGGGTGTGTAACCTCTCATTGCGGGCGGTTCACCAATGGCAAGTCCAACTTCGCGCAGCGCCATAGCATACCGTGTAACAGAGTCCATCATCAGCATGACGTTCAGTCCCCGATCACGAAAATATTCCGCAATCGTCGTAGCGATTAATGCGCCCTTCATCCGGATCAATGCCGGTTGATCCGATGTAGCAACGATGACAACGGATCGCTCTAGACCTTCCGGGCCAAGATCGCGCTCGATAAAGTCAAGCACCTCACGGCCACGTTCGCCGACGAGCGCAATCACGTTCACATCGGCCGCAGTGTTGCGGGCTATCATGCCCATGAGGGTACTCTTACCTACGCCGGAGCCCGCGAAGATTCCTACCCGCTGTCCTTTGCCGATCGTAAGCAGTCCGTCTATAGCCCTGACGCCGATATCAATCGGCTGTGCGACGCGCGGCCGATTCAACGGATTCATCGGTTTGTTATACGTTGAATAGTGTCCCATCCGGGCCGGAATAACCGAGCCATCCAGCGGCTCTCCAAGTCCATCAAGCACTTTGCCAAGCAGCTCCGAGCCGACCTGAACGGTTAACGGCTTGCCCGTGCCGACCACATCGCAACCCGGCCCGATGGATTGCAGCTCCCCCAGAGGCATGAGCAGCACCTTGTTATCCCGAAAGCCAACCACTTCTGCTTTCAGAGGTTCCGAGGATTTACTCGGATAAATATAACAAAGGTCTCCGATGCTCGCATCCGGCCCCTCCGATTCAACCATAAGTCCGATAACCTGTGTAACTTTCCCGTTGATTCGAACCGGATCCATTTGATGCAAATGATCAATATATTTCACTGTGTCAAGTTTCGTCATGAGCTTGTCCCCGGGTACTCTTCATTATCAAGTGAGATTCGCAGCAGCTCCTTCTTGATTTCAGCAAGCTGCGTATCTATTCTCGCATCTACGCTCCCAAATGCGGATCGGATTACACAACCGCGATCTTGAACTGTCGCATCAGGCAAAATTTGTAGATCAGCTTGCGAATCAATGACAAGATTGAGTTCTTCCCGTGCCGCCTGAACAAAAGCAAACTGAGCGGGGGAGACACAAAGCGTGATAACGCCTTGCTCTCTCTTTCTGGCCAAGCTTCTCTTTACCAAATCAAGCACATAATCAGGCTCAAGTCCCAATTGCTTATCGATCACTTTCTCAGCAATAGAGCAGCTTAATTCAACTACGAAAGGCTCCGCTTCTTGGATGATTCGTTCTTTCTCCGCATATGCTTGCTCCAAAACGGCACTTGCCTCGCCCATCATTTGTTCCACTTTCGCTTGTAGGGATTGTTCGGCTTGAAGTTTGCCCTCTTCATAGCCTTGACTAAACCCTTCTGATTTGAGAGCTTCAATCAAATGCTCGTCCTGCTCTCTTTGCTCCTGCCACCAGGATTCTATTTGCAGTTTAGCTTCTGCAAGCATATTCTCAGCCTGCTCTGAAGCTTCCCTGATTTGCCGTTCGGCAAACTCCTTTGCATCGCTTAGCATTTGCCGTCTTGTCTCCTCGGCCGCTAAATCCTCGGCGGAAACCGTCTCGACTGGTGCTTGTGAAATCTCATCATCTAATTGTTGATCCTGAGGAGCTTCATACGATTTCCCCAGATTCAATTGTTTGAGAATGTCGACCGGAACATATTGGGACACCTTAATCAAATTAGACAATGATGTCATCTCCTCCGCCGCGGGCTATGATAATTTCTCCGGCTTCTTCCAATCTGCGGATCGTGGCTACAATTCGAGTTTGAGCTTCCTCCACATCACGAAGCCGCACAGGCCCCATAAATTCCATTTCTTCTTTGAAGGTGTCCGACATACGCTTGGACATATTGCGGAATACTGCTTCACGTACTTCTTCACTAGCCACTTTAAGCGCAAGCTGCAGATCCGCATTCTCGATATCACGGATAATGCGTTGAATCGAACGGTTATCGATATTAACGATATCTTCAAATACGAACATCCGCTTCTTAATCTCTTCCGCCAGCTCTGGATCTTGAATTTCAAGGGAATCCAAAATCGTCCGCTCCGTACCGCGGTCGACACCGTTCAAAATTTGAACGATCGATTCGATACCGCCAGCGCTGGTATAATCCTGTGTCACCGTTGCGGACAGCTTCTGCTCCAGCACTCTTTCCACCTGAGAAATGACCTCCGGTGAAGTGCTGTCCATCATCGCAATTCTTCGCGCGACTTCCGCTTGCTTATCTTGCGGTAGGGAAGATAGAATCGCCGCCGCTTGCTCGAACTGTAGATAAGACAATACAAGAGCAATCGTCTGGGCGTTCTCATTCTGGATAAAGTTCAGAATTTGGTTAGGATCTGCCTTACGAGCGAAATCGAACGGTCTAACTTGAAGCGTCGCTGTCAAACGGTTAATGATTTCGAATGCTTTAGTAGATCCAAGAGCTTTCTCCAGAATTTCTTTAGCGTAATTAATGCCCCCTTGCGTAATATATTCTTGAGCAAGGCAAATCTGGTGGAATTCCGCCATTATCATATCTTTTTCGCTGCTATCCACTTTGCGGACGTTAGCGATTTCTAGTGTAAGCTGTTCAATTTCCTCATCACGTAAATGCTTGAATATTTGTGCTGACACCTCAGGTCCGAGCGTAATCAGCAAAATAGCCGCCTTTTGTTTTCCGGTAAGACCAGGAGCCATCGTTTTTGACAATACGTTCACCTCTACTCGTCTGCCAGCCAGGTGCGCAGCAAGTTAACGAATTCATCCGGCTTCTTCTTCGCCAGCGTCTCCAGCTGTTTACGCACTTGACTTTCGTTCGTAATAGTATCCAAGTTGATTGACGGGAATTCCGGAGTCAAAGGCAGCGGCAGCTCCTCTTCCTCTTCTTCCACATTTTTGCGGCGACGGAATACAAGCGCTCCAATCCCTGCTCCGACTAACAGAACAGCCACTGCTCCTCCCCACACCCAAGGGTTGGAGAAGGTCAGACTTGAAGCTTTTTCTTCCGAACCGTGAAAAGTTTGTGAGAAAACTGAAACTTTTCGCTGCAGATCAGCGTCTGTATAAGTAGTGCCTGAATCCGCTAGATATGACCCCACGATATTCGTCAAAATATTCTCAATCGCATCCCGGGTAGTTTGGTCTAAAGTATCTTGTCCAGCAGGTGGTTCAACAGCCACATTAATGGTTAAATCTTTAATGACGTATGGACTAGCTACGATATCCTTGGTAATACGGTTAACTTCATAGTTAATCGTTGAAGAGGATTCCTCTGAACTTACCCCAGAATTACTTCCTGCAGTAGGATAACCCGGTACGTCTTCCGTCCCAGTGCCAGGAATTCCGCTATCTGGATTTCCTTCACCAGTGTAGCTTTTTTGAATTCTTTGGGCGCTGATCTCAATCCCCCTCATATTTTCGGTATCGACTGGGGTAACGAGATTGTTCTTCTCGATAATTTGATCAAAATTTAGCGTAGAAGCTACCAGCACCTCAATTTTGTCAGGACCAGTCAACTTCGAGAGAAATTGCTTTACGCTACGGCTTACGTCACTTTCAAATTTTTTCTGTAATGCCATATTTTCCTGTACGGCTGTTGTCAGGGAACCGATATTCCCCCCTTGCCCTGTAGGCAAGAGAACCGTATCATCACTGGAAGAGATCGAAATATTTTCAATTGGAAGGTTCGGTATGGAAGTCTTCACGAGATTGAAATAACCATCTACCGCTTCCTGATTCGGGCGATATCCCGGTTTAAAACCGATGACAATGGAGGCAGATGCCTTCTGCTGCTCCTCCGGACTAGCAAATACATTTTCTTCCGGCAAGTTAATCAGGACTTTCGCATCTTGCACACCCTTCATGCGCTTGAGCAGCTGTTCTACTTCACCATTGAGTGCGCTTCTGTATTTCACGCTAAATTCGTTATCCGTCATCCCAATCAGAGATGAGCTCTCATTGAATGCTTCCCAGCCGATCGAACCGTTCTTAACGATCCCTTGCGAGCCTACATCGACTTTGACGCGCGATGCTTCCTTGCTAGGTACGGAGATGCTCGTTCCATCCGGGCTTAGCTTGTAAGGTATGCCGCTGGACTCAAGATGGCTCATAATGCCGGCAGCGTCCGTGGTATCCAGATTCGTGAAGGCCACTTCGTATTCCGTTTTAGAAAACTGAATCGTTAGTAATATAATCGCCAGTAATATAATCGCAATCGTCGATATTAATAGCGTTTTTTGTTTATTGCTAAAGTTATTCCAATATCCGGTTAGTCGATCCCGATATTGGGCGATTCTCTCATTCACAATTTCACCTCATCCACAGCTTGCTAGTTTCATTAAATTTGCGTACGCATAATCTCTTGATAAGCTTCTATCACTTTATTCCGAACTTGCGTAGTGAGCTGCAAACTTAACAGCGCCTGTTCTGAGGCGATCATGACCTGATCAATATTAGCTTGACCTAGGAGAAACTGTTCATTGAGTCGTTGAACGTTGTTTTCTTGCGCGGCGACTCCGTTCAGAGCGTCAGTCAAATAAGAACTGAAACTTTGTATGGCTTCCGAAGGAGAAGTAACTACGGGTTTATGGGGTTCGGCTATTGTCTCTAATCTTTGAATGGTATTTAGGCTAAAATTGTTCTGTATCAATTATTCCCAACTCCTGACTGCTTCAATTTGACTGATTATTTACCGATTTGCAATGCCTTTGAAATCATCGCTTTGCTTGCGTTCAATGCGGTGATGTTCGCTTCGTAAGAACGCGTTGCCGAAATCATATCTACCATTTCCTTCATCAAATCCACGTTCGGCATATAGACATATCCTTCACCGTCAGCGTCGGGATGCGTCGGGTCGTATACCGGCTTAAAAGGCGTCGGGTCTTCTGTAATCTGGGTAATCTTCACACCCTGGGTAGCGGGCTTCTGACCCATAGCCGCCTCCAAGGTACTTCCAAAGCTCACATTGTTCGGAGCCATAACAACCGTCTTGCGCCGGTACGGAACAGCTTGACCGTTCTCCATGCTGGCTCGGGTCGTTCTCGCGTTGGCAATATTGGAGGAGATTACGTCCATCCGAAGGCGCTGCGCTGTTAGTGCTGAAGAACTAATATTGAAACTATTGCTAATTTTCAACGCTCATTATCTCCCTTCTGTCGCCACGCGTTTCATCTTAATTTGGTAATTCAACTGCTCTATGTACGAATCGTACCGGAGCTTATTTTCCGCGAGCAAGCTCATCTCGCTATCGATGTCCACGTTGTTCAAATTGTTATTCATTGCTGTTCTGTCATCGACTGTGATTTTCGGCTCCGGTACGCTTCCGGAAGAACCTATGACAAAGTGCCTAGAATCGGTTCGGTATCCCCGTAGATTAGGCATTCCGCCATTCAATTCATTCTGTAACAAAGTCTCGAAAGATACGTTCGAACGCTTAAAATAAGGGGTATCCACGTTCGCTATGTTATCTGCTATCACTTGCTGCCTAGTACTGGCAGCCTGAATTGCGTTTTCGAGCCTGTTAAACCCTACGCCATTAAGAAGCTGCATCTTCCTATCCCCCTTAATTAATTAAATTTCCTCATTTTGATCCTCGACTCACAACTTATTCAACATTCAATTGCAAATTCCTCTTTTTTCGACAATAAACCATTTCGATAGTCTTTCTATTGTCCTATTAGGTCAAAATATAGCTTAATGTCATATATCCTAAGTTTCAAGCAGATTCGACATTATTACAATAAGAAAAAAGCCCTATCTTTACAGATTTTAACGATTAAATATACACTTTTTGAAAATTTTTCAATATTTTTATGAAAAATCAACATAATTAGGTATGACTATATGCCGATTAAACTTGTCGGAAAAAGCAGAAAGGCCGCCGTCCCATTTCCATGGGACTAACGGCCTCAAATGGCTTCATTACTTCATGTTGTGATATCTCCAGCGATCTATAGAATAAACTGGCTAAGGTCGCGATCCTGGGCAATATCACCCAGTTTCTCCCGTACATATTCCGGCGTAACCGTCATTTTATCCAGAGTGAGCTCTGGGGCTTCGAACGATAAATCCTCCAGCAGCTTTTCTAGGATCGTATGCAATCGTCTAGCTCCAATATTCTCAGTATTGGCGTTTACGGAAGCAGCAATTTTGGCGATTTCAGTAATTGCCTCCGGCGAGAAATCAATTTCAATATCTTCAGTACGAAGCAGTTCTGTATACTGCTTCGTCAATGCATTTTGCGGCTCGGTAAGGATGGACACGAAATCCTCCTGGGACAAACTGTTCAGTTCCACGCGAATCGGGAACCTCCCCTGAAGCTCAGGAATCAGATCCGAAGGTTTAGCGACATGGAAGGCGCCTGCCGCAATGAACAGAATATAGTCGGTTTTCACTGGGCCATACTTCGTCATAACCGTCGAGCCTTCTACGATCGGCAATATATCCCTTTGCACTCCTTCGCGGGACACATCCGGACCTGAGCCGCCGCCGCCGCCGCTGGCTACCTTATCAATCTCGTCGATAAAAATAATCCCCGACTGCTCGGCACGAGTTACCGCTTCCTGCACAAGCTCATCATGGTCAATCAGCTTGCTGGCCTCTTCCTGTGTAAGCACCTTGCGCGCTTCCTTCACGGTCAGCTTCCGCTTCTTCGTGCGCTTTGGGAGGAGATTTCCGAACATTTCCTGCATATTCATTCCCATCTGGTCATTCCCTTGTCCTGCAAACATATCCAGCATCGTCGGCGCCGTATCTTCAACCTCGATCTCAACGGTATCGTCTTCCATTTGTCCCGCAGCCAGCTTGGCTCGAATCTGGCGCCGGCTCTCGGCGATGGAACCGTCCTCCTGAGATTCCTCCGCCGTCGGAGTCTCACTCGCACCCTGATTTCCGAACAGCATTTCGAATGGATTGCGGCCGCTCTTCGATTTTTGATTTGAAGGAACGATAATCTGTACCAGCCGCTCGTTAGCTAGTTCTTCTGCCCTATCTTTTACTTTTTCAGTGCGCTCCAGCTTCACAGTACGAATCGCGGTCTCGATCAAATCGCGAACCATCGACTCCACGTCCCTGCCAACATAACCGACCTCGGTAAATTTGGTTGCCTCTACTTTGATGAAAGGAGCGCCTACAAGCTTCGCTAGACGACGCGCAATCTCGGTCTTACCCACGCCCGTGGGCCCGATCATCAAAATGTTTTTCGGCACGATTTCATCCTGTACCTCCTCGCTGAGGAGACTGCGGCGATAGCGGTTACGCAGAGCGACTGCAACCGACTTCTTCGCTTGTTTTTGTCCGACAATATACTTATCCAACTCAGCAACAATTTGTCTTGGCGTAAAATGACGATCCGTCATGGTATGTCCCCCTTCGAAGGTTGAATTATTGGCCTGAAGCCCACGAAAAAAAGTCCGGTTCGCCGGACATTTAATCCGATGGACAGCTGACCTTAGCGTAATCAACGGCTTGAAAACAGCGTCACATCAAAGTTCTTCGACAATTATGTTATTGTTTGTGTATACGCAAATTTCAGAAGCAACCAGCAGCGATTCGCGCGCGATATCCTTCGCTTCCAATTGAGCAGCATGGCGTTTAAGAGCCCGCGCCGCCGACAAGGCAAAATTCCCCCCTGAACCGATCGCCAGCACGTCATCATCCGGCTCAATGATTTCCCCTCCGCCGGAGATGAGGAGCATGCCGGTTTTATCCATAACGATCATCAGCGCCTCCAATTTACGCAGCACGCGATCCTGTCGCCAGTCCTTGGCAAGCTCAACCGCAGCACGCTGCAGATTGCCATGATGCTCCTCCAGCTTTCCCTCGAACTTCTCAAAAAGAGTAATGGCATCGGCCACAGAGCCAGCAAAGCCAGCCAGTACCTCCCCACGGTATAAGCGACGAACCTTCTTTGCGGTCTGCTTCATAACGACGCTCTCGCCAAATGTAACCTGACCGTCACCAGCAATAGCTCCATTGCCGTTATGGCGAACAGCACATATCGTAGTAGCGTGAAAAGTAGGAATCATTACAATCCATCTCCTCTGTATATGGGGTACCCGTATATCATTCTATGATAAACTTGCATAATCAATACTTCCAAGCAGCCATCTTAAATACGGGTGTCGCTTATAAATGCCTTTAAGCTGTTTAATGCACGATTAGCCAGCGCCTCATTCTTTTCCGCCTTTTTGCGGTAGCGGGTATCGAGCTTGGGAAATAAACCGAAGTTCGCATTCATGGGCTGGAAATGCTTGAAATCAGCTGTTGTTATATACCTTGCCATGCTGCCAAGAGTCGTATCCTCTGGGAATACGATTCCCTCTTGCTCATTTGCAGCTAAAGCTGCATTAATGCCTGCAATCAGTCCTGACGCGGCAGACTCCACGTATCCCTCAACCCCGGTCATTTGCCCGGCAAAATACAGCGTAGGCCGTTCTTTCAACTGGTATGTCGGCTCCAACAGCTTAGGAGAGTTGATAAATGTGTTGCGATGCATGACGCCATAGCGTACAAATTCAGCATTTTCCAAACCGGGGATCATCGAGAATACCCGCTTTTGTTCCCCCCATTTTAGATGGGTCTGAAATCCTACCAGGTTGTAGAGTGTCCCTGCAGCGTTATCCTGACGCAATTGAACGACCGCATGCGGAAGCTTGCCATCATGGGGATTAACGAGTCCTACCGGCTTCATCGGGCCGAATAGAGCCGTTTGTTTGCCCCGGCGCATCATAATCTCAATCGGCATACAGCCATCAAAATAAATTTCCTTCTCGAACTCTTTCAGTTCAGCGATTTCTGCATGAATAAGCGCTTCGTAAAATGCATCGAATTCTTCTTCATTCATCGGGCAATTCAGATAAGCCGCCTCACCTTTGTCATACCTTGAAGCAAGATAAACTTTATTCATGTCAATGGAGTCCTTCTCCACAATCGGGGCCGCCGCATCGTAGAAATAGAAGTAATCCTCGCTCGTCAGACGCTTGATCTGCTCTGAAAGGGCAGGCGAAGTCAGCGGCCCCGTAGCGATAATTACGATCCCATCCTGAGGTATTTCTTGTATTTCTTCATTCACGACCTCAACGAGCGGATGCTCTCGCAGCATGCGAGTAATTTCGCCCGAGAAGCCGTCACGATCAACGGCCAGCGCCCCTCCCGCCGGCACGGCATTCCGATCAGCGGCACCGATCACTAGCGAATCCAGCAGGCGCATCTCTTCTTTAAGCACCCCTACCGCGTTTGTCAAACTGTTGGCCCGGAGGGAGTTGCTGCAGACGAGCTCGGCAAATTTATCGGTATGGTGTGCTGGCGTCTGCTGGACAGGACGCATTTCATATAATCTTACAGGGATGCCGCGCTTGGCAATTTGCCAAGCGGCCTCACTTCCAGCAAGCCCTGCTCCTACAACAGTAACTCTATTTGATTGCTCCAATCTCATTTTACCCCCTAATGCGTGTTCAATGGGTCGATTCTTAATGTTGTCTATTCATCGGAGGTATCCTCATTCTCCTCGATTTGTTCAACATGGTCGCAGGCTGTACATTGCAGCTTGCCTCCTTGTTTATTGCGCTTCTCCACGAGCAGCCCTCCGCATTTCGGGCAAGGCTTTGCAGACGGCCGATCCCAAGAAACGAAGTCACACTCCGGATAACGATCACATCCGAAGAAGACTCTTCCTTTCTTGCTGCGCCGTTCAACGACATGTCCTTCCTTACACTTCGGACAAGTCACGCCGATATCCTTGACGATCGGCTTGGTACTGCGGCAGTCCGGGAATCCGGAACAAGCGAGGAATTTCCCGAATCGCCCTAATTTATATACGAGCGGTTTCCCGCATTTTTCACAAATTTCATCGGAAACCTCATCTTCGATTTCTATTTCCTTCATTTCTTCCTCTGCTACTTCCAGCCGCTTCTCAAACGACTCATAAAAATCGCTCAATACGCGAACCCAATCCTCGGAGCCCTCTTCGACATTATCGAGATCGTCTTCCATATGGGCGGTAAATTCTACATCCAGGATTTCAGGGAAAAACTGTTCCATCTGCTCAATGACAAGTTCACCGAGCTCGGTCGGCATAAACTTCTTGTCTTCAATCGCCACATACCCGCGCTTCTGAATTGTCTCAAGTGTCGGAGCATACGTACTAGGACGTCCTATGCCCAGCTCCTCCAGCGTTTTGACCAAGCGTGCTTCTGTATATCTCGGCGGCGGCTGAGTGAAATGCTGCTTCGGCTCGATCTCCTCCGTCTGCAGCTCATCGCCAACCTGGAGCGGCGGCAAATACTTGTCGTCATCCGTCGTTCCATCGTCGTTCCCCTCTACATACACCTTCATAAAGCCGTGAAAGCGGATTTTAGAGCCGACAGCACGGAACGTAGCTTCTCCAGTAGCAATATCGACCGAAAGGGTATCAAGCACGGCAGAGGCCATCTGGCTAGCCATAAAGCGTTCCCAAATCAGTTTATACAAACGATACTGATCCCGGCTCGTAAAGGATTTCACAGATTCTGGATCGCGGAGAGCCGATGTAGGACGGATCGCCTCGTGCGCATCCTGGGAGCCCGCTGCTTTCTTCGAATACTGTCGCGGCGATTCCGGCGCGTATTTATCGCCATATTTAGCGACAATATATTCCTTCGCTTCCACTTGCGCAGATTCGGCGATACGCGTTGAATCCGTACGCATATAAGTAATCAGACCTACAGTCCCCTCTTTACCTAGATCAACGCCTTCATACAGCTGCTGAGCAACCGACATCGTCTTCGCCGCACGGAAGTTCAGCTTGCGAGCCGCCTCCTGCTGTAAGGAGCTAGTCGTAAATGGAGCCGCCGGGTGACGGAGTCGTTCCCTTTCCTTAACGTCTGCAACTTTGAATTTCGCGCCCTCGATGGACTTTAATATCCCTTTTACCTGTTCCTCGTTAGTCAGCTCCAGCTTCTCACCATGTAATTGGTGGAACTTTGCTTCAAATGAAGAATCCCCCGTCTTCAGCTTGGCTGTGATGCTCCAATACTCTTCTGGGATAAATGCGGAAATTTCATTCTCCCGATCCATAATAATTTTTACGGCAACCGATTGAACTCTTCCCGCAGACAAACCTTTCTTAACTTTCTTCCATAGCAAGGGACTAATCTTATAACCAACGAGCCGATCGAGAATCCGCCGGGCTTGTTGGGCATTCACCAGATCCATATTGATTTTGCGCGGTGTTTTGAACGCGTCCTTGACCGCTTGCTTCGTAATCTCGTTGAATACGACACGACAAGTTTCCGTTTCATCCATATTAAGCGCATGGGCCAAATGCCAGGCTATCGCTTCCCCTTCACGATCGGGGTCAGCTGCAAGATAAATTTTCTTTACCTTTTTGCTGGCATCCTTCAATTCCTTCAATACAGAACCCTTACCACGGATTGTTATATACTTTGGACTGAAGTCATTCTCTACTTCAACCCCAATCTGGCTCTTGGGCAAATCGCGAACATGCCCCATTGAAGCTTTCACGATGTATTTGCTGCCTAAGTATTTGCCGATCGTTTTCGCCTTGGCAGGCGATTCCACGATGACGAGTGAATCCGCCACAGGGTCATCCTCCTCTCAAACGTCAAAAGCTAATTAAGCATTTCTAAAAAAGTCATATAGTCATATTTTATGAACCACTCTCAGTTAGGAATGGACTATATTACCTTATACATAGAACCGGGTAGTTGGATTACCGCGTTTTTCATGATTAAAGATAACAGAACTGAATGTAAATGTCCAAATTCCCATTCCGTCTTCATGAGCAATTCATCCAGGGTACAAATACTCTGCTCCAACATATGGTATATGCGTCGCTCCTCATCTGTCAACTCGTTATTTGATCTGTTTTTTTCCTCTTTTTCCATTAGATTCGGAAGCAAGCCTTCGTACTCTTCTAAAATATCTCTAGCTTCAACGACCATTTTCGCCCCCTGCTTGATGAGATCGAGCGTGCCCCTGCTCTTGGGCGAAGTTATCGGCCCCGGAACGGCAAATACGTCACGCCCCGCCTCCAATGCAGCGTCTGCCGTTATTAATGAGCCGCTGCGGGCATCCGCCTCCACGACGACCGTCCCAAGCGCTAAACCGGCGATAATTCGATTGCGCTGCGGAAATAGCCCCGGGTGCCCGGGGGTCCCCATCGGATATTCCGACAAGATAAGCCCTTGCTCCGCGATCATTCGATATAGAGAAGCATTCTCCGGGGGATACGCGACATTAATTGCAGTGCCGAGCACAGCCACCGTCTTCCCCCTGCATTGAAGCGCAGCTTCATGACATCGGCCGTCGATCCCTCTCGCCAGCCCACTGACGATGACAAGCCCCCGGCGGCAGAGCGACTCTGTCAGTTCAGTGCATACTTTGCGTCCATAAGCAGTTGGAATTCTTGTGCCGACTATGGCGATCGAGGGAACAGCCAGCAAATTTATATCTCCAATTCCATACATCACCCAAGGGGGCCGAACGGTTTCCTTCATTAATAGGGGATACTCAGGATCGAAAATCGTCACAGCAAATATCCCCATATGTTCCATTTGCCCCGCTCTTTCTTCGATCCAGCTTCTTGTCAATGTTCTAGTCAGCTTCAAAGCAAGCTCTGCCCCAACTCCGCGCTCCATCCAATCTGCCGGAGTAAAGTCCAAAGCATGCACCCAATTATCGTCCCAGCTTAGCAAATGCTCGATTCGTTTCCAGCCAAGTCCCGGGCTTTCATGCAACCCAATGAATAGTGATCGCTTGTCCAATTCCGCGCCTCCCGTCATATAAATGCTTACCCTAAAAATAAGCAAAAAAAGCAACCCTCCTGCCATTTCGGCCAAGAAGGTTGCTTACCTCTACCCATATTATAACAAAATCATTTTAGTGTGTCGTGCAGAGATTAAGAATGCCGCGTTCTTCAAGTACGCTAACTAGTGTAGAACCCATTTCGGAAGGAGTTGGGGCGACCTTGATCCCGCATTCTTCCAACTTGGCAATCTTCTCCTTAGCAGTACCCTTACCGCCGGAAATGATCGCACCGGCGTGCCCCATTCTTTTCCCCGGAGGCGCAGTCACCCCACCGATAAATCCTACGACAGGTTTGGTCATATTGTCTCGAATCCATTCCGCAGCCTCTTCTTCGGCCGTTCCGCCGATTTCTCCAATCATGATGACGGCATGCGTGTTGTCATCCTCATTGAAGCGGCGCAGGATATCAATGAATTCCGATCCTTTGACAGGGTCTCCTCCGATACCTACTGCAGATGATTGGCCAATGCCACGGGTCGTCAGCTGATGAACCGCTTCATAAGTAAGCGTTCCGCTCCGCGATACTACGCCGACATGGCCTGGCATATGAATGTAGCCCGGCATAATTCCGATTTTACACTCTCCCGGAGTAATAACGCCAGGACAGTTTGGCCCGATTAATACCGTCTTCTTCCCTTCCATATAACGGGATACTTTGACCATATCAAGAACAGGAATACCTTCAGTGATACAAATAACAAGCTCCATTTCCGCTTCAACTGCTTCGAGAATGGAATCTGCAGCAAATGCCGGCGGAACATAGATCACGCTTGCCGTTGCTCCTGTAGCTGCCTTTGCTTCCTTCACCGTATTGAACACTGGCAAGCTAACCGTCTCGCCGCTCTCCAGCGCGATATCGACCTTGGTGCCGCCTTTGCCCGGCGAAGTTCCGCCAACCATTTGCGTACCGTAATCTAGAGCGCCTTTTGCGTGGAATAGGGCTGTTTTCCCTGTTATTCCTTGCGTAATTACTTTCGTATCTTTATCGACCAAAATACTCATCGTTCGAGCCTCCTCTGATATGGATTGGAAGATTAAATTATGACACTAGTTTGACGATCTTCTGAGCGCCGTCAGCCATGGAATCAGCAGATACGATCGCAAGGCCCGAATTCGCCAAAATATCCTTCCCGAGCTCGACGTTCGTTCCTTCCAGCCGCACAACAAGCGGACGATCCAGTCCCACCTGCTTCGCAGCCTCTACGATCCCCGAAGCGATAACATCGCATTTCATGATTCCGCCAAAAATATTGACGAAAATCCCTTTAACCTTTGCATCGGACAAAATAATTTTGAATGCCTCGGTTACTTTCTCCGCTGTAGCGCCGCCTCCAACGTCGAGGAAGTTGGCTGGGTCGCCGCCATAATATTTAATAATATCCATCGTAGCCATCGCGAGACCCGCGCCATTGACCATGCAGCCAATATTGCCATCCAGAGCAATGTAGCTCAGATCGTATTTCGAGGCTTCGATTTCTTTCTCATCTTCTTCTTCCAAATCGCGGAGCGCCAAGACATCTTTCTGGCGGAACAACGCGTTGGAATCAAAGTTCAGCTTGGCATCAAGCGCCATCACTTCGCCGTCGCCCGTAACAACAAGCGGGTTAATTTCTGCAATAGAGCAATCCTTATCTACAAACGCTTCATACAACGCCAGCATAAACTGAGCCGCTTTGTTCACCAGCTCATTCGGAATATTGATGGCATAGGCCAATCTGCGAGCCTGGAACGGCTGCAAACCGATGGCCGGATCGACGATTTCCTTGAAAATCTTCTCCGGCGTAGCTGCTGCCACTTCCTCAATTTCCGTACCGCCTTCTTCCGAAGCCATCAGTACGACGCGTCCCGTTGCCCGGTCAACAACGGCACCGACATAATATTCTTTCTTAATGTCGCAGCCTTGCTCAATCAACAAGCGCTTTACTTCCTTGCCCTCGGGGCCCGTCTGATGGGTAACAAGCACTTTACCGAGAATTTCCTCAGCATATGCCCGCACTTCATCCAAATTTTTAGCTACTTTGACGCCGCCGGCTTTCCCCCGGCCTCCAGCATGAATTTGGGCTTTTACCACAACGACTCCGCTGCCCAATGCTTCGGCTGCTTTCACGGCTTCATCCACCGTAAAAGCAACTTGTCCCTTCGGCACGGCCACCCCGTATTGCTTCAGGACTTCTTTTCCTTGATATTCATGGATATTCATTCGTAGAATCCTCCTATCAACAGGCGGTTATTAAGGTGAACATATGAAACCCAGATCATTGTACCATGTTTTTAAAACGCTTTCCTTAAAAATTCATTCTTTATACACAACTTTTTTTATATCAGTTCGATCTAATTTTGATATAGATCAAAAATTCCCCCTCCCAAATTTAGGAATTCCCATGGAGCAACCGCCTCACCTTATTTCCCATAAACCTTGAGATTTCAGTAAAACCAGCGCTTTTTCTCTTCCTGCTTTAAATGAATAAAATATATCATATTGAGATAGGTTTCTGTAAAAGCGGCTCTCCTGCAGCCGTGCAAGTCCATGTAACATTTTTAATAGCTATAGCATGAAACCACTTAAACAAAACTAAATTTCTTGACTTTTGATGGCTTTACTTCTAAAATACGGTCATGAAATTAACGGAAAATTGAGGAAGCACCCTTTTCCTATGTCTGTTTTGGCTTGACATGCGAGCCGACGCAATTTAAAGAGAAAGGGTGTTCTTTGGTTATGTATAGTAAATTATTCAGCGCTTGTCTATACGGTATAGACGGGAAATTAATCGAGGTCGAGGTGGATTTGTCCAACGGCATTCCACAAACGACGGTTGTCGGCTTGCCTGACACGGCGGTGCGGGAGGCTGTAGAGCGTGTAAGATCAGCGATCAAAAACTGCGGGTATACCTTTCCGCTGCAGCGAGTGACGATTAATTTGGCCCCAGCCGATTTGCGCAAGGAGGGCTCCGCTTTCGATTTAGCGATTGCACTCGCCATACTTGCTGCCAGCAAGCAAATCGTATTGCCGGAAAATGAACGGGTTCTCATCATCGGCGAGTTGTCCCTCGATGGGGTGCTCCGCCCTGTCTCTGGCGTCATTTCCATGGTCGATCTCGCCAAGCGCCAAGGCTTTGGTGCAGTTCTTCTGCCCATGGACAATGCAGAGGAAGCGATGCTGATCAGCGGAATTTCAATTTACGGCTTGAACCATTTAAACGACCTAGCTGCCACCGTGGATATTTCGAACCCTGAAGGCGAAGCATCTTACCATGGGAAGGCGTTTTCCAAGGAGCATTCAAACAGGAAACAAACCTCGGTCTCGCCGAAGAATGGGACTTTAGTAATTACATCGTTTAAGCATTTACAAGCCTCAAAAAGAGAGTACTCCAGTTTGCTTTCCCCGAAAACTCCCTCTGTCAAAGACTATAGCGATGTGCTTGGACAGCGGCATGTGAAACGAGCCTTAACGATAGCTGCCGCAGGCTGGCACAATATTATGCTCATCGGTCCGCCCGGTACAGGTAAAACAATGCTGATCCGCCGCCTTCCTTCCATCTTGCCCGCCCTAACCGAGGAAGAAGCGCTGGAGGTGACGAAAATCTACAGCTCCGCCGGAAATTTTAAAGAGACAGAGTCGGACTTAATCCGCAGTAGACCTTTTCGCTCCCCTCATCATACGATATCTGCCGCTGGCCTGGTTGGAGGCGGCAGCATACCTAAACCAGGAGAAGTTAGCCTGTCTCATCACGGCGTACTGTTTCTCGATGAGCTTCCCGAGTTTGCCCGGGGGGCGTTGGAGGTGCTGCGTCAACCGTTGGAGGAACGGGAGGTAACGATTAGCAGGACGAGGGCGGCATTTACCTTTCCGGCGAATTTTTTGCTTGCCGTTTCTATGAATCCTTGTCCGTGCGGCTATCTCGGAGCCGAGCCTCCGCTGCCCCGCTGCACCTGTAGTCCGTATCGGGTAGCCCAATACCGTGAACGCATTTCGGGACCTTTGCTGGATCGTATTGATATGCATGTCGAGGTTCCCAGGCCTGTCAATTGGCAGACAGACCGACAGCCGCTTAGTTCTGGAGAAATGAAAGCTGCGGTGCTGCGTGCGCAGCATATTCAGCAGCAGCGTTATGCAAAGTTAGAGATAGGCTATAATAGCGAACTTAACGGCAGAGCGCTGCGAAAATACGCCGACATAAGCAGAGAAGCCGAGCAGTTGCTGCAGACCACATTTCAAGCCATCGGACTCAGCATGCGGGCCTACGATCGGATTATCAAGCTGTCCAGAACGATAGCGGATGTGGAGGGATCCGCTCGCATCGCTGCAAATCATATCGCTGAAGCTATCCAATACCGCCAGCTTGATCGCCAGGTTACCGATAATCTCAACTAGTCCGAATGTTCGCGACAAAGCAGCATAGCCTTGCTGTCACTGGAAACGGAAGGGAGCTACTGCGCTTCACACCATTTCAAGGGATAGCAAGGCTATTATGTTAGAATGCATTTACGATGTGCTCGATCTTGACGACCTCGTTCTGTTCCATCCTCACGCCCATAACATCGAACCGGATGATCTCGTTTAATTGATTGGTTTGTTGCAAGTAAACAATCGCCGTTTCTCGGATTTGCTTCATTTTGCGAGGGGTGACGGATTCTGCTGGTGTCCCGTACTTTTTGCTATGTACGCTCCGGCTTCTCACTTCAACAATAATGATGACGCCTTCTTTCTTGGCGATGATGTCGATTTCTCCAGAGCGGCAGCGCCAGTTGCGCTTAAGCAGCACATAACCCTGCTCCTGCAAATAGCGGGCCCCCGCCTCCTCCGCTAGCCGTCCACTTTCTTTTCGCCCGTCCAATCGGCCCGTCCTCTTGTCCTCGGGATTAGTAGTCATGAGGCATCCCCTTCTCCGCCTGTTTATCTGTGCGGTATATAAAGCTGAGTATCTCGGCTACCAGTGTGTACAGCTCCGGGGGAATTTGCTGATCCAGATCCAGCTTTGAGAGCACCTCGACCAGTGCGGCATCCTCCTGTACCGGCACGCCGTGCTCTTTGGCTTTTTCCAGTATTTTGTCCGCCAAGTAGCCGCTGCCCTTAGCAGCGACGACTGGGGCATCGCTTTGGGCTGGATCGTATTTGAGGGCGACGGCTTTTTTGATTTGATAGGGGCGCAGTTGTTCATTGTTGTCGCTCATACTCTATAGTCCACCCCTTTATAGGTCGTCGGCGTGTAAGAAAACGGCGACCCCGGCTCGCTTCCTCCCATCGTCTCAGGCTCGACAGAGGGCAATAGGTCGCTTTTCAAGGAAACTAACTGATATCCGGCCGTGTGAAGCGCCTCTTGGATATCCTCCTGTCTCGATTCCAGAAACTGACCCGTTGCCTCCGCTTCGGTGTATATTTTCAGCATAACCTTCCTGTCCAGAACCTGAACGTCAAGCATAATGAGGCCAAGCGATTTCATTTGCAGATCAAACCAAAGCCGGCAGTTGGACGCGTCCAGTTCCCCTTTGCGGCCGCGCCGCGATTCAATATGAACGGCAGCAGTTTGTTCGCCGTCCGCGCCGACGAAGGGCAGGAACAGCGTCACTTGGGCGAAGGGAGCGGTTCGATCCGTGTTCAGCAGCAACTGCTGGCCTGTCAGTTGCAGAATGAGCTGGCGGGCTGCTTCCTGCAGCGGGGCCGGCACGTCGTCCGCAGCCAGCAATTGCAGCAGCACGCCCTTCAGCGTCTCGTGTACCGCAGCCTCCGGTGCGGCGGCTGCCTGCTGGGCTGCGGCGCTGGCGGCGGCTGTGCTTTGCGCCTGTGGCGCCCCAGCAGCTGCGGAAGCA
>NZ_LT732548.1:3427300-3464621 GCF_900155685.1 Paenibacillus bouchesdurhonensis
CCTGCTGCAGCTTGACTAGCAGCGCCTCAGCCGCCCCACCGCCGCTAATTACAGCGGCCTGCCCTCCTTGCGCCATCTGTGCAGCGGTTTGGCCTGCCGCCAAATTGACCGCTGATCCACTTGATGAAACCGTAGTCGAAGCTAGGGCAGCATGGACCGGAAGCGAAGCTGCGCTCGCTAGATTAGGCGACGTTTGACCCGCCTGTGCCTGAGTTTGTGACGACACTGTCGCATTTGCAGCCCCTTCCCTGGCACCCATTCCGCTGGCTGAACGACTCATATTCCCCAGCATTTCTTCCAGCGTAGAAAGCAGTTCATGAAGAGGCGCGCCAAATATTGTCTGATGCAGACTGGCAACCGTCTCCCCCGTGAGCGGAAGGCCACGTCCCAACGCGATCCCTGCTGTCTGAATCCATTCCGATAAAGGAACAGATGCGGGTTTATGTAAGGTTAACTGCTGTAAGCTTTGCAGACTCTCTTTGGTCAGCGGCAAACCGCTTGTCCTCATCATCTGCACTAGCTCCCGATTGGCTGCCGTATCCTCCAGTCCCATGTCCGCCAGTACACCAGCCAGCAACGCAGCAGACATCGGAGCGGAGGAATTTGAGCTGACAGGCTTCAATACAGCCAAACCATCGGCTGACGGCTGCTGTACCTGCAGCAGTGTCGTTTCTCCTTGACGCAGCGGAGTTTCTAAAGCAGCGTGAAGCTTCACGCCTTGCACCTGAATCACCGCTTCCTGTCCATTCTCTGAGACACTCAGCACAGTTCCTCTTACCACCTGTCCGGTTTTTAGTTCTAAGGCCCGCGGCTCTCCCGGCCGGGAATCCCCCATAAGACTGCGCAGCAGCGGTCCGATATTCATGAGTATCCTCCTGTAATTCCATCAATGGTACGGAAAACCCGCCTTGCTAAAGACGGGTCAATGAAGAACATTAAAACAACGTCTGTTCCTGAACGAATAAATTGCGCATAAAACTCTTGCGATGCATGGGTGTCGGCCCTAGGGCTTGTATACGCTCCCGATGAAGCTTGGTTGCATATCCCTTATGAGTAGCGATGCCGTATTCCGGGTACAGCACATCCCACTCGCCTTCGCAAAGCCGATCCCGCGTCACTTTGGCCACAATGGAAGCTGCGGCTATAGACTGACTTACGGCATCTCCCTTAATGACGGCCATTTGCTCGATGCCCACATCGATTTTCTCCGCATCGACGAGCAGTACATCCGGTCTGATCACCAGCTGTTCTACAGCCTGTTTCATAGCAAGGCGCGTTGCCTGTTTAATATTGAGCCGATCAATCGCCTCTGCATCGACAAAGCCAGTGCTTACAGCTAACGCTTCTTTCATAATGATGTCGTATAGTCTTTCTCGCTTCTTGGCGGTCAGCTTTTTCGAATCATTGACTTCCTCTAAGATTAATCCATGCGGCAAAATGACTGCCGCAGCAACAACGTCGCCAAACAAACAACCTCGTCCCACTTCGTCAATTCCCGCGATATGCTGAAACGAGCGCTGCCAGTATTCTTTTTCATACGTTAATAAATCACTCATTGTGCCTCCTTGTTATTTACAAGCCCACCGACCCCAACCTGGAAAATTAAATCGATCTAACAACTCCGAATGCCCGCTAACGCAAGCCCTACACATGGTTATATCAGTAATATCGGAAGCTGAGCCTGATTTATATAGACCTTAAATAAAATAAAGACCGGGTCGCTTACCCGGCCAGACATACTTTAAGTTTGTATAAGGAGCAATATGATCGATGACAGGCAAAGGCATGTGCTAATTAACCAAAGAAACATTACGGTTTGCCGATGGCTCAGGCCTGCGCGAAGCAAGCGGTAGTGCACCTGGCTCGCATCAGCCTCATAAATTGATTTTCCTTGCAAGAATCGTTTGACTACGACAAAAATATTGTCAAAAATCGGCACCCCAAGCGCTAATACAGGAATAAACAGCGATAAGACCGTAGCTTGCTTAAAGGCACCATCCAACGCAATAACCGCCAAAATAAAGCCTAGAAACGTTGCTCCCGCATCCCCCATAAATATTTTGGCAGGAGGCTTGTTGTAGCGCAAGTAGGCCAATGCCACGCCCACTAGAATCATAGCCATGATGGCTGAATTGGATTGACCTTTAGTCACAGCCACGATGAACAGCGTGATCGCGGATATGGCGGATAATCCGCCTGCCAGCCCGTCCAATCCATCCGAGAAATTAATTACCGTGGTTACTCCGAAGATCCACAGAATCGTCAGTATAAACTGCAATATTCCCGGCAAAACAACGTACTCCCCGGAAATCGGGTTAAAAAAACCTGTAAAGGAAATGCCTGAAGCATATACGATTACGGCAGCCGACACTTGAACGATCAGTTTGGGAAGCGCCGGAAAATCCTTGCCTTTGGTCTTATACCAATCGTCAAGCGTGCCGATGACGAGGAGCAATATTCCTCCGATGAAGATCGCTGCCGTTTCCAGGTTGTACTCTCTGCCGACAATCAAATATGTAACAAAGAAACCAATGAAGATGACGTAGCTGGCAGTAAGCGGAATCGGTTCACGGTGCAGCTTTCGTTCGACGTCCTTCCGGGGTTTATCTACAAAATCAAGCCGAAAGGCCAATCTTCCGAATGGGGGGATTAGCAAATATACGATTAGAAAAGACATAATAAACGAAATTACATATAAAATGATCAACACCACCATCAAGTATAATCAACAAGATTATACAATCTTACCGGAAGATTGTCGATATTCTTGGTAACTTGGAAGACAAGGCAGCGCATTTGCCGTATTTGTCAAAATAACCGTCTTCCCTAAAGGAAGACGGTTATTGCATTGATTTAATAAGGAGCTTCCAGGGAATATCTTCCTAGCTTACCAGCTCTCAGCTCACGCAAAAGCACGCTTGAAGCCTTCTCCAGGTCTACCCGCCCGCCGCTCATCAAGCAGCCTCGTTTACGGCCTACAGCCTCCATAACGGCAACAATCTCATCGGGATTCTCGAAATCCTCCGGAGCCTCTTCCATTTCAAAGCGCTCGGCAAATGGCTGCCAATAATATTTCGCCAAATATTTCACTGCAAAAAAAGCAATATCCTCGATGTTCAGTATCTCTTCACGGATCGCTCCGGTTACTGCTAGTCGATATCCTACATTCTGATCCTCAAATTTTGGCCACAATATCCCTGGCGTATCGAGCAGTTCCATCTCGGTGCCTACTTTGATCCACTGCTGCCCTTTCGTTATTCCCGGCCGATCCCCAGTCGCTGCAATATTTCGCCCTGCCATCCGGTTAATAAGCGTCGATTTTCCAACGTTCGGAATTCCGACAATCAGTGCCCTGATCGACCTCGGATTCATTCCTTTAGCCAACTGCTTCTCGATCTTATCCTTCAGCAGTTCCTTAGCCAAAGCCGGAATTTCTTTGACGCCTTGTCCGCTCGAAGCATCTACTGCAATAGCGGCAAAGCCCTCTTTCTCAAAATAATCGATCCACTCACGCGTTATCGCCGGGTCAGCCAAGTCCGCTTTGTTCAGCAGGATGAGCCGCGGCTTGCCCTGCAATATTTCATCGATCATCGGATTGCGGCTAGACAGCGGCAACCTTGCGTCCAACAGCTCTATTACGACGTCTATCAGCTTCAATTTCTCCTGAATCTGGCGACGTGCTCTCGTCATATGTCCGGGAAACCACTGTATCGTCATGTCATCACCTCAGTTCCCGTTAATCCCTTTTGTCGGGTCATCATTTATGCTTAATCGCTTTAATATCCGGTAAAGGCCAGAACACCAGATCTGCTCTTCCGACGATATCCTTGTACGGCACAAAGCCGATTCTCCGGCTATCCGTGCTGTTGGAGCGATTATCTCCTAGCACGAAGATATGTCCCTCAGGAACCGTACTCTCCTGAACAAACTCATTTGGGAAATTTCCCTCTGTATTATAGAGCTGATTATTGTTATGTTTCTCAGTTACAACATCTTTAATGTACGTTTCATCAACTACTTCCCCGTTCACCATAAGGGTATCGCCCTCAACCTGTACCGTATCTCCGGGAATGCCAATCACCCGCTTAATGAAATCACGGCCTTGCGAAGGGACGTGGAAGACGACAACTTCGCCATGCTTCGGCGCACGGATGTCATAAATAATTTTATTAACAATGATTCTTTCACTCGTATGGAAGTTCGGCTGCATCGACTCTCCATCAACAATAAAAGGAGCGAACAACAGCCAACGGATAAGAAGAACCAACACGACAGCAATAACTATGGCCTTCAGCCACTCCAACGCTTCGTTCTTTTCTTTGCTTGGCGGATCCTCCGGCAACCCGGTCTGGCCCGTTTCCGATTGAAATTGCTGTTCCATAGTTCGCAACCTCGCTTTGTCATAAAATATGTAACGAAACGGCTATTACTTAATAAAAATAGTAAAGGGGCTTGAATAAATACAAGCCCCCACTTGATCGTTAACGGATTAACGACGCGCTTCTTTAATTCTAGCTGCTTTACCGCGAAGTTCACGAAGATAGTACAGTTTCGCACGACGCACTTTACCACGGCGAGCCACTTCGATTTTATCGAGTTTCGGGGAATGAAGTGGGAAAGTTCTTTCCACACCAACACCGTTAGAAATTTTACGAACTGTAAAAGTCTCACTGATTCCGCCGCCACGACGCTTAATTACAACACCTTCAAACAATTGGATACGCTCACGAGTTCCCTCGATAACCTTAACGTGCACTTTCAAAGTGTCACCGGCGCGAAAGCTCGGAATATCTTTGCGAAGTTGTTCTTGCGTAATCGCTTGTACGATATTCATCTATGACTCCCTCCTTCCACTCAGGTGTTCTTGCCTCTTCCGGAGAACCCCTTGTTCTCCCTCATCATCCGCAGCGGACCACCGAATTCACAACAAGAAAAATTTTATCACATTTAACCAGCGTTAGCAAGCTATAATAAGAACCTCTGACACCTTAATCACTAAGGATAGTTTCTGCATTTTAAGAAGCGCTGTTTAAATGTTTTTTATGAGAACATTACAAATAATTATTAATAGCACTATTATACTGACCCAATAATCCAATATAGAGGTATGTCTTGATTTAAGCCTATTATCACTCCAACTACGATTTCAAGAATACCTACCCACTTAATTAAAACACTAATTGCATTACGCTTTTCCATTTACAATGCCCTCCATGAACTTAACATTATTTAATGCCTCTATAGGAATCAGGAGTTTATTAGTTTATTCTTTTGCTTATCAAATTCTTCTCGTGTAATAAATCCTTCTTTTAATAAATTAGATAATTTAATTAATTCGTCTGCTGTTGAGTGATCCGGTTTATTCAATTCAACAACTGCATCCTGAACATGCTCATCCTCTGAATCATCTGAATCCATAATTATGTAGTTCAAAATATTTTTCCAGTGCATTGCATTTTTGTAATTGTCTTGGAATAAAGGGCTATATTTTCGAATACTCTCAGGGTAATCTCCAAAGGTAATTCTATAGAATGATTTTTTAGTATCATTAACTACAATTTGCAGTTGAATTCCTGATACCTCTTCTTCGGTTTCGATCGTCGAGCGATATATTCTGGTTTTTGAATCCTCCGCAATAATTATTTGTGCTTGGAAGATATCCTTGTAGTCAAACACTTTTTTTCGGAAAGAATATTTACTTAGCCCTTTAATAAGTGTTTTGCCAGTATTATCATATTCATTTTCTAGAATGCATACTTTTTTCCTAGTCTCGTCAATAGCTATGCACGTTTCTCCATCTTCCGCCAAAAATTTTTGGGAAGGAGTAAAATCACCATCTTTTTCCAACGATTTAAGAGCCATTTGTTCAACTTCACTCTTTAAATCTTCCTCTTCTTTTTTATCCAATGATAGTCCTTTAAAAGCACTGAATCCTATTCCTGCCAAACCAATAACGACAAGAAATCCACTTTCTGTTGATATACCGATAATAACAAGAGTTGCAAAAAGTAGCATACCTAAGCAGCCTAAACCTAAGAACTTCAAACTATCGCCCCCACCTAATATTTGCCAGTTAATTGTATCATTTTCGACAAAATAGGTCTACAGGACTAGTAAGCTGGTGAAGGTAAAGAGGAATTAGTTCCATATATCCTAAGTGCTTGATAAATATCTATTTTACCAGTAGCGACAAAGAAAAAAGTTATGCAAGAGAATGGACATCTCTATGCATAACTTTACTGGATCGGAGTAGCGGGATTCGAACCCACGGCCTCACCCACCCCAAGGGTGCGCGCTACCTGACTGCGCCATACCCCGATATAATTATATATGTATATGTCCAAAGCTGCTAAAAAGAACCCTATCTACGATGATAACGTAATAGATATAATCAATCCCGTCAACTCGTATATGAGAAATCGTAGCATAACTCATACATCTATGTCTAGTGCTTGTGCCCCTAACAAGAGTAAAGAGCGCGCGGCGATCTTCCTCGCTGCAAGCGCTCTTATATTAGCTTGAGTATTAACCAACGATAATCAATCATACGGCAATACTTCATTCAATAACTCAAATTCTTCATCGATCGGGTCAATTAAGTATTCACTTAACATCCAGGTAACCCCCTTCACTGCAAAAGCTTTTTCCGGCCGCCGGCATAAAAATCAAGGATATCATCTACCGTTAACATCCGATCATCTTCTCTTCGTCCATTATCCTGTGACTGCTTTGATTCGTTTTTCTCTGTCTGTTCCATGAAGCTCTGCCTCCCAAACTAATAAGCGTGATTAGGCGCCTCTAGTTTTATTAACCAGAAGCTCTAATCCTGAAACAGCGTTGCCGCAAGATCTTTTGTAATCCGCCAAATAATATACAGTGACATAATCATCATATTACGCAGGGTCTATAAGTGTGCCAGTCTACAAAAAATTGATGAACAATTTACATTTTCTACACTTATTCCGCACCTGCTTTCATATACAATAGAGTTAGCAAGTTAACTATGAAGGAGAGTCATTATGAGTCGCTTTAAGAAGTATGCATTAATTTCATTAGCTTTTATGATCATTCTTTACGCCGTAGCTGTGGCAAATCCCGGTACGGTTCTCTCGCGGAAAGCCTGCAGCTCCTGGAGTCTAGTTAAGGATCAGGCCTTTCTAATGACTCACCCCAAGCTAGACGGCAGCCTAAAGCTGCCTGCCAATTTCACGATCCAGCCCGGTACCGCCGAACAGGTTCCAGTCCTTATGTATCATTACATAACTCCTAAAGCCTACAACGATCAACCGGACAACAATTCGATCATGAATCTGGAAGACTTCGAGGCCGGAATTGATTACTTATATGAACAAGGTTACTATACGGCTACTATGGAAGAGCTGGAGCAATATGTGCTCGGCAAAGCAACTCTTCCTGCCAAGAGCGTAGTCATTACATTTGATGACGGTTACCAGAACAACTATACTTACGCTTATCCCATTTTGAAAAAATACGGATTCCATGCGGCGATTTTTCTCATCGGCAGTAGAGTTCAAACGGAGACATCAGTATTCGATCCCGCGAAGAAAAGCTTTCTCTCGCAAGAAGAAATAGAAGCTTCTTCCGACGTATTTGAATATCACAGCCATACGTATGATCTTCACCACAAGGGATTTATGAAATGTGGATTGAACTACGCGTCGGGCTTTGACACGACCAGCTTGGAGAGTGATATCGCCAAAATGAAGGAGCTCGGCATCGATAGTCCTTATTTCGCATATCCCTATGGTGAAAAAAGCACGCCCATGGTCTACTACTTGCAAAAAAACAACTACCGCATGGCCATGACCGTCCATCAAGGTTTCGTCAAACCTGGCGATTCTCCCATGAGATTAAAGCGACTTACAGTTACTTCAGCAACAAACATGGCTGATTTATTACAGCCTTAAAATAATTTGAATCACCGTGATTATTGTAAAAGCCTCACCCTAGGGTGAGGCTTTTACAGCAACAATGATTAACTAGTGAACTAACATTCTTCTATATAGAACTGAATAACAGCACCGCCTTGGGGACTGTTGCTTGCTCTGATCTCCCCTTTAAAATTCGATACGATTCTTTTGGCAATATATAGTCCAAGACCGAAATGATCCTTGTAATAATCTTCCTGATACATAGCTTCAAATAAAGCTTTGGTATCCTGCTGCTTGAAGCCCATTCCTGTATCCGTGCAGCAAAAATGAATGCGATTCTTCTCTGGGTCATCATGCACCTCAAGCTTAATGACACCATGGCTTGTAAAACGAAGACTATTATAGAGAATATTATCGAGCACTCGTATTAGCATTGCTTCATCAATCCAATAGACTAACTTGGTTAATTGAATCTCGAATCGAATCGAAATCCCCTTTAATTGAGCCATTGCCGAAAATTCCTTTTTCTTCTCCAGCAAAGTATCCTCTAGGTGAACTTGTTCAGGATGCAGCATAAAATCCACTTTTTCGACTTTATATAATACAGCCAAGTTGTTGGTTAAATTAATCATCTTGTTGCAATTGCTATCGATCGTCTGCTTAAAAGCATCAAATGTAAAAGCACTGCTATTTTGCAGCTGTGTTATTAACTCCAATTGACCTTTAATGACCGTAATCGGCGTACGAATATCATGAGCAATAGATTGAACCATCATGCTTCGTTCCAGCTCCATCTTCTGCAAAGCAAGATCAGCCTCTTTTAAAGAAGACACCATACCGTTAAAAGATTGTTGGATTACATTAAATTCCTTGCCTTCAAGCTCATTGATTCTAAAATCAAAATCTCCCGTAGAAATATGCTCAGCCCCTTGAAGTAAGGAAGTAATATTTCTGGACATTTTCTCGTACAATTGCTTTGTAAAAAGAACTAAATATAACATGAAAAAAAATATAGGAGACATTATAAGAGCGATATACAAAAACACAGACACCGGCTGGTCTTTATAATTGTTTACCACATATCCGAAAGGCGCCTTCAACAAATAAACGCCCTGCAAAGCATCGTCCTTCACAATGGGAATATATCTATATACATAGTTATTTCTAACGATCTCTTTATTCAAATTCTTCCACAAATCAACACTGGGATTTCCTATCCCTAATTCTCCATACAAATGATGACCTGAGGTATCGAGCACTTCACTTTTTATCTGGTCAGACATCCCCGTTAAATCCGGTAACTCTCCAAGCAAAACACCTTCCGGATTGTTCTCGACCATTCTCTCAATAATGTTGAAATATTTCACATAATAATCCGTCGGCTTTGCCGTATCGCTGAATAAAAATATGACCAACAGCAAATAAGCCACGATCGTGGAAACGATTGTAAAACTTACTACTTTAACAACAAGTAAATAAAAGTCCCTTTTAAGCGTTTTATGTCTCATGCTGGACTTCCCATCGATATCCGAGTCCATACAAAGTTTTTATGTATGCATAGTCCGAATCGTGCTCTCTAATTTTTTTACGGATATTTTTTATACTCTCGGTCACCGTGTCATAATAGCTCTGCGACTCATGTCCCCAAATTCGCTCAAATATATCCTCCTTCGTAAATACACGACCCTTATGTAAAATCATAAATTCAACAATCTGATATTCCTTTTTCGTTAAATGAATCGGCATTCCATTGCAGGTTAAGATTTTAGCGTCCAAATCAACAACAAGTCGACCTGAACTTACTTTCGAAGTGCCTTTATCCCTTATTCGCTCATCGCGCCGAATATGACATTCGATTCTAGCCTTAAGTTCAGCTAAACTAAATGGTTTTTCTATATAATCATCCCCGCCTGAGGAAAGAGCTTTTATTTTATCTTCTTCCAATGTCTTAGCACTCAAAAAAACAATAGGACAAATGACTTTTTCCCTAATCATCTCGCATAATGCTACCCCGTCTAAATCAGGCATCATGACATCCAAAATAATAATATCGTAATGATGATGCAAGACAGCCTTTAACGCTTGTTCCCCACTGCTTACAGCCGTAACTCGAAAGGCATACAGCTCAAGATACTGCTGAATCATGCTGCAGATGTCCTCTTCATCATCAACAACGAGTATGTTCCTCATCTGACAAGCCTCCTAGTAAAAACGCGGAGTCCCATGGCGTTTTCTTATCCTTATTCACAGCTAGCAAAGTCAATGCTACTCCTGTAACTCCATCAATCAATCCGACATAATCATACAGCTTCTCAATGCCCGTCTTTTTATCGACTGTTTGAAAGCCAAAAGGCAGTTCTTCATTATAATACGACATCATTTGCTCCGTTAGAGAAGAAGTGATCTGTAAAAACTCTGCATCCTTGGTCACGCTATAAAAATGTTTCGATATCATTGCAAGGTTTGATAACCCGTGGCAAAACGTTGGACAATATATTTCCTGCTGCCGCACAGCAGCACGCTTCATGGATTCAACAGCCGGAGTTAAATACTTATCGTCTTGTAATGCTTTCCCTGCTGCAAGTAATGAATAGGCAACACCAGGTGTGCCATAACACCACGCATCTCTTGTATACGTACTGGTTACTGTTAAATCATTATACTCTTCTATAGAAATGTGGGTTCCCCAGTAATATTGGCCCTCAGATTCGATCCGCGACTGAAGCAAGAAATCGGCAAGCTTTCTAATGGAATCTAGTTGTCCCTCCTCCTTAATCCCTTTTAAATATGAATCACATAACGTAATCAAAAGCGAAGGAATTCCGTGTGCGAGTCCAATATTAAAACAGCCATTTGGCCAACGCAGCTTATCCACTTCGGAAAACTGGTTAGCAGCAGAAATATACCACCCTGGAACAAGCTTGCCGTTGCATTCCTTGTCCTGACAAACATGGATGATATAATTCACTATTTTCCGATTTATTTCTTTCATCACAGGAAAATTAGAATCATTATGAAATAGTAAAGTATACGCTGCTACTCCTGTAACGCCAGAAATCGGATCATAATCCTGCATATGCAGATCTTGCCGAGACTGGATCTGTTCTAACAAAGGATCAATACTGTTTGCAATTAACTCATTGATAGAGGATATAAACGATGAATATCGCCGCCTCTGCTTGGATATGCACAAGGCTGATAATCCAATGCCCGCAGCGCCAGTAAACATCGAAAGAGACTGGACTCCCTCCTCCTCTAGCTGCTGTCCTATACGCTGCATATATTGATGACCAATCCGATCCCAGCCTTCCTCCGGATAGTGTTCGTTCATCTCTCCATACAACATGCAAAGGGAGGGCAAGCCGTGGCTTAAAGACAGCTCCTGGAAAGGATTGATTAAACCTGACTCGGTCTCCAAGTAATTGCTTTCCTCATTCGATACTTGCCGAAGATAATCATAGTCGGATAACTTGCGACCGATGCTCTTTACAATATAATCAATCTGCTCATGCATCAACGAACTCCTCCTTCCTATAACCAGAAATCTTGGATTGCTCCAATTCATACATTTCTCGATAAAGGCTCACGCTTTTCAATAATTCTTGATGTTCTCCGATTCCAATAACCTCACCTTTATGCATTACGACAATACGATCTGCCAGCATCGCCGTTGACAAACGATGCGAAATAAAGATTCCAATTTTATCCTTTGTCATTTGCAGGAACATATCGATAATTTGCTTTTCGGCCATAGGATCCAGTGCAGAACTAGGTTCATCCAAGATATACAACGAGGCATCCCGGAAAAATGATCTAGCTATGGCCACCTTCTGCCACTGTCCGCCGGATAATTGCTTCCCTTCATCAAACCAAAGTCCCAATTGAGTGTCCAGATCGTTCTCAAAATCTACCTTTCCCTTGAACAGAGCTTCACTAATGGCTTCTTCTTCATGCATTCTATCAATCTGCCCAAAGCCCACATTTTCCCTCAAGGTCAGTTCGTATTTCACGAAATCTTGAAACAGTACTGTAATACAGCTTTGCAGTTGTTCGGTTCTGTAACTGTTAATCGACTTATTGTTGAACTGAATCATGTCATCATCAATTTGATACATTTTAATTAATAATTTTACAAGTGTGCTTTTACCAGATCCGTTCGTGCCCACAATCGCTATTCGTTCACCACGCCGAAACTCCAAATTAATATTGTTCAGAACCGGATGAGCAAAGGATGGGTACGCAAACGTTAAATCGCTAATTTTTATAGTTTCGATTCGTGAGATAGTATTATCTGCAGCGGCAGGTGTTTCTAAAGTATCTACCGATTCTCCAGCTTCCTCCAATGCCAAAAAATCAAATAGCTGACTCATATAGAGATTACTCTGATACAGTGTATATATCGTATTAATTATTAACTTCGAATTGCTTTGAATTAAACTCAGCGCCTTGATAAAACCAACAACATTACCTATCAATATCTCACCAAGATATGCCGAATAAATAATGATAAATAACACAACATTAGTACATATTTGCTCGATGAAATCAAATAGAACTGTAAACACTGTCCTTCTTTTGAACAGAGCTATATCCTGCTTAATAAATTTCTTGTTAATATTCTCAAATTTGCTTAATACGTACCGACTAATTCCATATAATTTAACTTCTTTAAATGTAACATCCTTCGTCAGTAAATAAGTCAAATACCAACTCTTCCTTCGTTCTGACGTTCTGTTCCATTCGACATTGTACTCTCTTTGCCCGATTCGAAAAAAATAAGTAGATAATAGCACTGGAATAACGATCAGAATTAATAGTACCCAAGGTTTCCAATTTAGCAGAATAATAATCGAGGAAATCAGTGTAATGAAAGCTGTTATCATCGATATAATTGCTTGAAAAATTTGAAAGGGTCTATACGCTACCTCGCTTTGCACCCGCTGTAGCTTGTCATACACAGCAGCATCCTCTAAATGTGCAAGGGTTAATTTGCTGCACTTTTCCATAACACTATAATTAATTTTAAAACGAAGGATCGTTTCGAACTTTTGTTCATAGAAACTCTTTATACTATTGATTACGTCGCTATATAAATGTAAAACAATATATATCCCAAAAGCCCAGACCACCGCCTGAAACGTCCCCGTTACAAGCATATTCAGCAAATGTTGTGACCCAAAAAGCGTTAAAATCGGGGAGAATCCCACCAGCAAACTTAATAATGAAATCATAAAGAAATTTCGCTTATCGGAAGCTGCAACTAGCCTTAGCGTTTTTGGCAGCAGCTTCATCGTCTCTCGAATATCTCTAAAGCTTACACGATCATCAACCGTATCTGTGTCATTCAGCGTTTTCTTGTTCATCAGCAATTTCCTGCTTTCTTTACAAGTTATTTGTAGACCTGTGCATTCTGCTGCACTTTAGTCAGATGTATCTGCTGATGCTTAAGCACATATAAAGTGTGACAGGTAAGAGCTCTGAGTTTCTTCTCAAGTTCTCGGTCTATCCCAAATAAACGGTTGCAATGCATATGAATTAAGCTATCTACAATAGCCCAAGGGTGGGTTGATAATCGAGAAAGATTACTGTTGATTTGGGCACTGTATGATCGTACAGCACTGAATCTTTCATTTAAAAGATTGAATAGACTAGCCTCTTGAGAATCGGTTTGTAACGCCTCCATCTGATTCATGGAATGACAAACATTTATCAACTGTGATCGCACTCGCTTGAAATCATCCCGGTAGTCGCTTGGCTTGACTTGAGAAGACAGAAATTCTAATTGCATACTGTAATCCCATCCCCATTGCTCCATATAACATATCGTTGCTGCAACTCCGACTATTTCATCTGACCAATCGATAAGTTTGTCTTTTCTCGCTTTAATCAACTTTTCAACAGTAACGCTATCCTGGCAAAACACTTGCTCGGCAGCTTCCATAAAGAATAAACCGCCGTATCTCTCAATTTCCCGATCATAACAATCCAGCACAAAATGGCTTATAAGGCCTTTCTCTATTAAGGATCTTAGCCACAACTGAATATCGGGATAAGCCTCTAGCAACTGTTGCTGATCTCCACGAATCCTTAAGCGGACATGCGGATTTGGGTCAGCATAACGCAAATAGAAATGGCCTTTAACCCGCTCTTGATTTATAAGCTCGGCGCAATAATCAGCAATCTCTACGCTAATAAGCTCTTCCTCCCTAGATTGAGTCCCGTATAGCTTTAAATAAATCCATTCCTCAAAGGGCAGCTTCAACCGATCAGGCGAAGTGCTGGAAATCCCGTTAAACCTTTCCTCCGGATAAGCAGCCTTAGGATTTTCTACCGCTTCTTGAGCCATTTTTATCATCGGTATTACGATTTCTTGAGCATGTCCATCCATATCCCCGCCCCAGGCCTTTTCAAGGAAATCCTCAACAGCGGTTAACATCACATTATTGCCATTGTTCACGAACTCGTGGTAAAGAATTTTCAAACATTTTTGATCATCTAAATTCATAATAATTCTGTTATCGCCTGAAGCAATATATGCATATTTCGGTATATTTCTAGAATGGCGATAACCCGTAAACAACTCCATAAATCTCTTAAACCCTTGACGCTTATCCAACTTTATTGTTGAAGAATTCAGAACCCACTTCTCCGGGGCCAGCACAAAGTTCCGATATTTAATCATGGGAGTGTAGGGTAAATCCCTAAAGATAACCTCCCAAGGGAAATTATACCACTTTCTCTCGTCTTCTAGGCTAATATCGTATAAAAATCGTACAGCATTTGGAGAAATCTGTGGATTCAACATATTATTAAAATGAAAGATTATTTTTTTATTGAGACGCTTGCTCTTCGCATAAAATGAAGTCCCTTCTACACCAATCAAAATATCATTCAAGGTTAAAGAATAAAATGGTTCTCTAGAGCTGTTTGTAAAAAGGGCCAGCTCGTATTTATTCCCATGAATATTCCTTGTAACATTGGCGTTTCGCAGCTCATTAGGCAAATAAGAAACCTCGCAGCCGATATACTCTTCACGATCAATTAAACCCTGATTTAATTCGTGCAGCCTATCGAAAAATTTCTCGGGAGAATCCATCACATGGGCAAAGCGTCCAAAACTTTTTCCTGCTTTCGTAGATCCAACATTTGGACCGACATAATATAGTGGCTCATCCAAATTATTTTTATCAGCAAAGATTAAATTAATTTCAAAGGAATCTGGAAGTTCCTCATACGGACAACTCGGCAATGAGAGGGCCAGAATATCTTCCTCTTGTATTTCTATACAGGAACTTCCATGGGTCAGCGCTTCCAAATATTTATTCCAAAAATATGCCTGTACTTTCTCATGAAAATACGGGGTAACTGAGCTGCTTTGCTCCACCCGCATACTGGGCGGGTTTGTATAGCCGGAAGGCGCCCCGATTCCACGATCTCCATCTATCATTTCAAGTAAAGGAACTTCCCTATTTTGGCCGTATTTCTCAATAAAATCTTGACGATACTTATTTAGTGACAACCCTGTTTCATCAGGAGGCCTTAGGAAGCCCAATAATTTGTTGATTAAGTGATTTACTTCCTGAAGAATATATCCGTTTAATCGAATAGGCTCATCACCTTGTAAGGATAAATCTACCTGTAATGGAGATTTAGATTCCATAACCTCAGTCATAAGCCGATGAAGCTCCAGATAATTTTCTTCTCCAGCCCCTAGTGCAGTACAGTTATAGGCATCTATTTTAGATTGGATTTCTTTAAGCTTGATGAGAAGCTCTGCATCACCCAATCTCTCCGTTAGTTGCTTAATTACATAATCCAGCTGATCAATTACAGTTAGTGGCGGCCTAATATTAGATATCAAATACTCCTTCTCAATCAATTCCTGCAAAAAATGCTGAAAAACATGTTGCTCAATTTCCGGATAGTGTTGTTCAAGAGCCTTTACAAGCTGGGAGAACGAGGCTGATTCAGCCGCAGCTTCATAAACAATATGATAGGCCTTCGTTGCTCTGATATTCACTTCCTGGATACTTCGCGTATCCGTTTCTTTTAAGGTTGAATGTGGCAATACAACTCTATTTCCTTTTACAAAAGAGCATTTATTATTGCTGTAACACAACGCTTCTGTGTAATCCGTCTCGATCTTTCTAACCAATTTCATTAGCCATTCCAAATCGGGTCTCGCCTTCTTTGTATATTTACGGGAACCCAAAAGAGCCGTGCTTTCTTTCGTAAACTCACCAAATCCGACACCTGCGAATAATCCAAACGGAGTTGGTCGAGTGCTCATCCTAATCAAATATTTATAAAGTGAATTCATGAAATGTTCTTTCTTCTTAAGAATCTCCCCTTTCGAAAATAAATCCATAGTTTCGTACAAATTTTTACTGGCTACTAATATGCTTTCTCTGAATACACTGTTTTCAGACCATTTTTTAATATATTCCTCCGCCTCATCCTCGCTGATTCCCTCATTAAAAAAGTGATAATATCTCGACAATGGCAAAATAGCCGAACGAATCATAAAAGTTCCTGTATCTTGAAACCACTGTTGAACCACCTTTTTGACCTCCTAATAAAAAATAGTTCTTATATTTTTAAAAGGTACAAAGGAGTCGAAATCAACTTCGCCTTTGTACCTTTTAATGTGGTTAGACAAAATTTATAACTAGCATTTTACGCATGAGTGTGAGATTTCGCAGCCTTTTGTAAAACACATCAGAACACCTGTGATGCATCCTGGAGTGCAAAGACTTTTACTTGTAATTTGTGGCTCGACTTTACTAACTGATGTTTTAATTTGAACATCCAATTCAAAATCATCCAGTTTGGCCATTTAACTTCCTCCTTTCTATTTTTTATATATTTGCATTGTACAATCCAGGATTCTAATCCTTAGATCTTCCAATGAAATATCAAACTAATAAAAGGATTCTGTTAATCTTCTAACTAACTAAATAATAGAATACAATTCTAAGGATTTTATAATTTTTCTACAAAAATCATTTAAAGGAATTATTTTATAATTAATCCTGGTAATTCATTTTACTCCAACGAATTGACAAAGTTAAGATAAGCGCTACTGATAGCAGGAGAATATAGAAGAGACTCAGTAATGGCTCATGTCCAGTAATGATGTCATAAATAAAGGTAAGGGCACTAAACAGAAAATCAAGCAGGAAAGCAGACAGATACATCCCAGCTATGAGTACAGCAATATCCGCCACTACAGCTACTGCGGTGTTTTTTATACAGGTTGAAATAAGACTAAAAATAAAGGAAATCAATAAAATCTTAGCGAAATAGATAAGATAATAAAGCAGATTAAATCTTAAGCTTTGCATGGCCGTCAAGGTGGATTGGTTGGAAACTAAAGTAGTCGAATCCACACTAGGCATAAAGATAAAAGCCGAAACCTGGCTAACAATAAAAATAACGAAAATAAAAAATAAATTACATAAAACAAGTACCGCTAACTTGCCGAGCAGTAATCTTCCCCCGCTAATAGGCCGGGTAAGCACCATCCTGAGACTGCCTGAAGCCCGATCATCTCCGATTAAAAGTGATGAAATAACCGGCAGAACAATGAATACAAGGAAAATATCCAAATTGCTCAATACAGCATGGGGTAACGTCAGCCTATCTGCATTTTGCAATATTGGCCCTTCATTTGATTGATAATTTATCGCTGCCAGCATAGATTTAGCCAACATAGAGTCGCCTTCTTGATTTACTGCTGAGAACCCCAGCGATAGAAGCAGTGTTGATATCACAATGAGTATCGTGAATATATAAAAGGTTTTTCGATGAAGAAATCGGTATAATTCACTTTGGAATATCCCGCTCATAGGTTTCCCCCCACTTTCTAGTCCTTAATCTGTATAATCGCTAACTCGTTCATGCCAAAATGCAAGAACGTTAAATACTATCAAATAGATCGCGAAAACAATCGCAATGTCTTTCGTCAGCCCTTGGATTCCACCCAAAACCGAGGCAATGCCTGTAAATTGAATTTGAACAATCGAAGCATATAAAAGCACATCAATTCGCAGAATGCCGAGCTCGTAGAGAATACTAATCACTTGCGTGTAAATCATACTAATAATCAAAATTCCAATTCCGATCCCTGCAGTGATTATTTTATTCTTGGCTAAGATGCTAACCCAGGTCATCAGGGACAACATGCCGAGAACAGATAGAAAAGCCAAGCCATAATATTTTATGGTATAACTAAGTGCAGACAAGCCCCGAATAGGAACATAACTGAAAAAGGTATACGCGTAATCAACCTTTGGCATCAATAAATAGCCTGCAATCCAGGACAATCCCAAGCATTCCACGAACAATATAAAAAATACGATGGCTAGCAGCAGCATTTTGCTGGCTAATACCTTCCACATGGTGTAGCCCCTAGCGATCACTTGCCTTAACTCGCCCGATCTTCGCTCCTCTGTAATTACAATGGCTGTATAAAAAATTACCAGTCCATTAAAAACCAGCATTAACTGCTCTTGAATAACCAGGTAAGGAAAACTTATTTGCGAAGCAAAGCTGGGATCCTCAGGCGCTATTGCTGAAAGTGTAATATTGTTTTTCGATAGGTATAAATAAGATAGAGCTATAAGAAATGGAACAGCCAGGAAGGACAGCCACATGACCTTCCTGCGAAAAAATTTATACCCTTCATACTTTAATAAGGCCAACAATTTATTGTCCTCCGAACATCAATTGAAGAAAAGCATCCTCTAAGTGCTCGGTGCCTCCTTCGATCAGAATACTCTCCTTGCTGCCTTGCTTCACGATTTTGCCCTCTTGGATTACGATGAAGTGATCACATATTTTCTCCAATTCTCCAAGAAGGTGGCTTGACACAAATATCGTTACTCCCCGTTCGCGATTTAATTTTAAAATGATGTCTCTAATCTCTTTGATTCCCATCGGGTCAAGTCCATTGGTCGGTTCATCTAAGATCAACAAATCGGGATGATTGAGCAGGGCCTGCGCAATGCCTAATCGCTGCTTCATCCCTAGGGAATAGCCTTTTACTTTATGATGCTCCCGGCCAGTCAAACCAACCAGTTCAAGCACCTCTGCAATTCTCTTTTTTCTCTCCTGTTTACTCATGGAGCTGTCCAGCATGGCAAGTGCATATAAGTTTTGGTATCCAGTCATGTATAGCGAGAACACCGGGGTTTCTACCATCGCGCCAACCTCTCTTAACGCTTCCGTCTTATTCGATATTGGGACTCTATTCAGCTTAACGTCACCCTGAAACGATATCAGACCTGTCAAAATACGAATTAAAGTTGTTTTCCCCGCTCCGTTCGGGCCAATAAATCCGGTAATACTAAATTTTGGCACATTGAAGCTGACCGCATCCAGCACCCGCCTTCTTGATAGAACCTTACTAACATTGTTAACTTCAATTAAATGAGTCATCCACATCGCTTCCTTTCTTTAAAACATAATAAACAGCAAATATCATGTTTTAATAAAAAAAACGCCATTTAGGCGTTTTTTTAATCAAGACTTTGACTCACTTCAATATTCAGCTTGTAATTAAAAATTCTTCGTTTAAATCATCTTACTCTCCTTGCTCTGCCTGAATCTCCTGCAGCCATTTGCGATCCTTCGGAGTGAGCTCGATATGCTCCAGCAAATCAGGACGGCGCAGCCACGTTCTGCGCAGCGCCTCCTTGCGCCGCCAGTCCGCTACATTCGCATGATGCCCACTGAGCAGGATATCCGGCACCTTCCAACCCCTAAACTCCACTGGGCGGGTGTAATGCGGGTACTCCAGCAATCCCGTACTGAAGGAGTCGCTAATGGCACTGGTCTCATTCCCAAGCACGCCAGGCAGCAAACGAACGACACTATCGATCACGACCATCGCCGGAAGCTCCCCGCCCGTCAGCACGTAATCGCCGATCGACAGCTCATCCGTGACAAGATGTTCCCTGATTCGCTCGTCATACCCCTCATAATGGCCGCATATGAAGATCAGATGCTCCTCCTTGGCCAGTTCCTCCGCTTTGCGCTGCGAGAAGCTTTCGCCTTGCGGACACATCAGGATAATACGCGGGGCTGGCGCATTGGCAGGCTGGACAGATAACAGATCCTCGACCGCTCGAAAGATCGGGTCAGGCTTGAGCACCATCCCCCCACCACCGCCGTACGGCGTATCGTCTACTGTACCGTGTTTGTTTCCGGCATAGTCCCGAAAATTAACCGGCTTTAGCGATACGATCCCCTTATCTTGAGCCTTGCCAAGAATACTCGTTCCAAACACGCCTGAGAACATCTCCGGAAATAGAGTTAATACATCTACTTTCATCCTTATAGCAGCCCTTCCATCAAATGAACTTTGACGATCTTGGCCTCCACGTCGACATCAAGGACAACTTCGTCAATAACAGGGAGCAAAAGCTGCTTGCGGCTAGGCATTTTAACCACCCAAACATCGTTGGCGCCAGGGCGAAGTATTTCCTCGATCACACCAAGCTCTTTTCCTTCTTCATCGATGACGCGGCAGCCGATAATTTCATAGAAGTAATATTCATTATCCGGCAGCCCGACGGATGCACCTTTGCTGACTTTGATATCGAAGCCCTTGTACTTCTCGACCTCATTAATATTGTCATAGCCTGCGAATCGTACAATGAACATCCCTTTGTTCGGGCGCGCAGAAGCTACAGTCACTTCAAGTTGCTCGCCGGTTTCAGGGTGAACGATAATCAGCTTGCTCTTCGGAGCGAAGCGCACCTCCGGGAAATCCGTACTCGATAACACCTTTAATTCTCCACGTATGCCGTGCGTATTTACAATTTTGCCAACAGACAGCAATGAATCCGACATAACTTCCTCCTTGAAAAAAATCATCACTCGCAGAACTGTGTTCCATCTCCCGCTTCAGCTTCAGCATGTACGAAAAAGGGCTAGGACAGTCATCCTAACCCTCTTTCGTATATTTTTAAGATATGATATCAACGGTGACCCGCTTATCCATCTTAACGGCTGCCGATGCTACAACCGTGCGGAGCGCCTTAGCGATTCTTCCCTGCTTGCCAATCACTTTCCCCACATCATCAGGATGCACGGACAGCTCATACACAATCAGGTGTTCTTTCTCCACGACCTCCACACGAACATCGTCCGGATGATCAACAAGAGCCTTCGCAATAACGCCGACTAATTGTTCCATAAAGGGACCCTCCGAATCAGCAATTATTTTTGCTGCTTAAGCTCATGAAATTTCTTCATTACGCCTGCTTTGCTAAGCAAGTTGCGAACAGTATCAGATGCTTGCGCACCGTTCTGAAGCCAGTTCAACGCTTTCTCTTCGTCAATGTTTACTACTGCCGGCTCAGCGACCGGGTTGTAGTAACCAATTTCCTCGATAAAACGGCCGTCACGCGGGGAACGGGAATCCGAAACCACGATACGGTAAAAAGGAGCTTTATGAGCACCCATGCGTTTCAAACGAATACGAGCTGCCACGAAATTCACCTCCTTCAAAGAATGAACGATTAAATATCATACTGGCTTATCGGAAAGGAAATCTCATCCCTTTGCCTGCTTTGCCCTGCATTTGCTTCATCAACTTGGAGCCCTTGCCCTTCGGCCCCATCATATCGGAGAATTGCTTCATCATCCGGCGCATTTCATCAAACTGCTTAATCAGCCGGTTCACATCGGCAAGCGTCGTACCGCTTCCTGCGGCGATCCGTTTGCGTCTGCTGTGGTTGATCATATCCGGATTCTGCTTCTCTTCTTTGGTCATAGAGTGGACGATTGCCTCAACGCGGCCCATCTGCTTCTCATCGACCTTGATATCCTTCATCTGCTTCATCTTGCCCATGCCTGGGATCATATCCATGATCTGATCAATTGGGCCTAGCTTCTTCACTTGATCCATTTGCTCCAGGAAATCATCAAACGTAAATTCCGCATTGCGCATTTTGCGTTCCATTTCCTTCGCTTTGTCGGCATCGATATTCGATTGCGCCTTCTCAATGAGAGACAGCATATCGCCCATGCCTAGAATTCGCGAAGCCATCCGCTCTGGATGGAACGGCTCAAGCGCGTCGATCTTCTCCCCGAGCGCTGCGAATTTGATCGGGCAGCCGGTAACCGCCTTGACGGACAACGCCGCACCGCCGCGAGTATCGCCGTCCAGCTTGGTCAGCACGACCCCCGTCAACTGGAGCTGCTGATTGAAGCTCTCAGCCACGTTGACGGCATCTTGCCCCGTCATCGCATCGACGACAAGCAGCACTTCATCCGGCTGCGTTATTTCATGAATCTGACGAAGCTCCTCCATCAGTTCTTCGTCAACATGCAGCCGTCCCGCGGTGTCAATCAGCAAGTAATCGTTGCCGTTATCCTTCGCATGCTGCAAGGCCTGTCTGGCAATCTCCACGGGGCTGTTTCCCTCGGGAAGCGAGAATACGGGAACCTTGATCTGCTCGCCAAGCACCTGAAGCTGCTTAATAGCCGCTGGACGATAAATATCTCCCGCCACAAGCAAAGGACGGTGATTCCCCTTCAATAACAGCTTGGCCAGCTTCGCAGAAGTCGTTGTCTTACCCGCACCTTGCAGACCCGCCATCATGACGACGGTCGGCGGTCGATTGCTCTTCGCCAGCTTGGCTTGGCTGCCGCCCATCAGATCTGTCAACTCTTTGTTAACAATATCTATAATGACCATGCCCGGCGTGAAGCTGTCCATCACTTCCTTGCCGACGGCCTTCTCCTTTACCTTGGAGATAAATTCCTTGACCACTTTGAAGTTGACGTCCGCTTCGAGCAATGCGAGCCGCACTTCTCTCATAGCTTCGTTTACATCGTCCTCCGACACCTTGCCTTTGCCGCGCAACTTACTGAATACGCCCTGCAATCGGCTCGTTAAACCTTCAAAAGCCATCTTCGGTCACCTCCGCTTCAAGGGTTATATACTATGAATCCCTCATAAATCATTCTTCCTATTTATAATTGCTCAGCTTGGTCGAGCAGGCTCCTTGCTCTCTCCTTATGTACGGCGGACAACTCACTATCTGCAATCAGTTCCCCAAGCCGAACAAGCACCGTACTGAGCTCTTCATGCTTATGAAGCAGCCCCAGCTTCTCCTCGTATACCTCAAGCATTCCTTCTGCCCGTTTGATATGCTCATAAACGGCCTGTCTGCTGATTCCAAACTCGGCTGCAATTTCGCCAAGCGAGAAATCATCATGGAAATAATATTTAAGGAACGTCTGCTGCTTCTCTGTAAGCAGCGTCTCATAGAAATCAAACAAAAGGTTGATCCGATTCGTCTTCTCAAGCCTATTCTCCTGACTCATATGGGCACTCCCTCCGTCAAGGAAAAACACTTTACAGCGCGCATCAACGTTCTTTATCATACCTAATGGAAAGTAGGATGTCAAGTAGTTTCCCTTAACATATCATCGACAGCTTTTCTTCAAAAATTTCTGCCTGCAAATGAACAAGGGCCGCATGTCATTCAAACGGACAGCGGCCTTGTCATATTCAAATTACAGGCAATATTTAGACCTTACCACTTAGGCAGCAGATACAACAAAATGGCGAAGAAATGCGTGACACTGCCTGCGAGTACGAACAAATGCCAAATCGCATGATGGTAAGGAAAAGCCCGCCATACATAAAACACTGTGCCTAGCGAATAAAGAATACCGCCAGCTACGAGCAATGCTATGCCCTGGAAAGGAACCGCAGCCGTCAGCGGCCCCCACGCAATAACAATCAGCCAGCCCATGATCAAATAGAAGAACGTGGACATGAACAAGAATCGTTTGACAAAGAATGCTTTGAACAGTACACCGAGCAAGGCGATTCCCCAAATGACCCCGAATAGGCTCCAGCCAAGCGGGCCGCGGATCGCGACAAGTAGGAATGGAGTATACGTGCCGGCGATATAAAGGTAAATGGAGGAGTGATCGAAAATTTCGAACAAATCCTTCACTTTGCCTTCTTTAAAACTGTGAACGAGAGTGGAGCAAACATACAACAGAAGCATGCTGACCCCATAAATTGTAAAGCTGACTACGTGCCAGGCCGTCCCCTTCAAGCTGGAAAAAACAATGAGCAGAACAAGCGCCGCTACACTTAGTACAGTTCCAATCCCATGGGTAATGGCATTGGCGATTTCTTCCCTGCGCGGATAAGTATGCGTATTTGCCATACTGTATCGCCTCCTAGATTTTTGGTATGCTTCTCTCTAAATTAATCTTGGCTTGCCGTATAATCTTCCTCTGCCGCTTCTTCTTCCTGAATCAGTCCAGCGAACAATCCGTGAACAAACTGCTCGGAATCAAATCTTTGCAAATCATCGATTTTCTCTCCAAGGCCTACGAACTTCACTGGAAGGCTCAGCTCTTGACGAATCGCGATGACGATGCCGCCCTTGGCTGTTCCATCAAGCTTCGTCAGTACGAGTCCGGTTACCCCGCTCTTCTCACCAAACAACTTCGCCTGGCTCAGTGCATTCTGACCCGTTGTGGCGTCAAGCACCATCAACACTTCATGCGGTGCATCTGGAATCTCCCGTTGAATCACTCGGTAAATCTTATTCAGTTCCTCCATCAAATTCGACTTGTTCTGCAAACGGCCTGCCGTATCGCAGAGCAGAATGTCAACGCCGCGCTGCTTAGCGGCCTGGACAGCGTCAAACATAACGGCGGCCGGATCGGAACCCGGCTGCTGCTTGACGACGTCTACGCCAACGCGCTCACCCCACACCTCAAGCTGCTCAATGGCCCCGGCACGGAACGTATCTCCGGCAGCCAAAAGCACTTTCTTGCCCTGCTGCTTATAATGGTGAGCCAGCTTGCCGATCGTAGTCGTCTTGCCTACTCCATTAACGCCAACAAATAGAATAACACTGATGCCATGGGGATTCAGCTTCATTGCGTTATCCTCATCGCCGCGAAGCAGCTCTGTAAGCTTCTCCGATAGGATCGGCTGCAGTTCAGCCGCGTCCTCGATCCGCCGTTTCTTCACTTCACTGCGCAAATCGTCAATTAATGTAATTACGGTATTCACGCCGACGTCGGCCCCGATTAATATTTCTTCCAATTCCTCGAAAAATTCCTCATCGATTTTTTTGCGGCGAATGACGAGATCAGTCACTTTCTCCACAAAGCCTTTACGGCTTTTTTCGAGGCCGTCCTTAAATTGCTTCGTCACCGTCTCCGTTTTAGATGCGATGCTGTCCTTCAATTTTTTAAAGAAACTCATGAGGTTCCTCCCTTAAGTAATCTTCCTGGATCCAATTCCGGAACTATCTGTGATGTTCTAATTATGCCATGGCTTAGCGGCTCAAGCAATTTCTACGGTCTCTTCATCCTCCAGCTTTACAGAGACAAGCTTGGATACCCCGCCTTCCTCCATCGTTACCCCATAGAGAACATCCGCTTCTTCCATCGTCCCTTTGCGGTGAGTAACGACGATAAACTGGGTCTGTTCAGAGAATTCACGCAAATATTGAGCGAAGCGCGCCACATTCGCTTCATCCAGTGCAGCTTCAACCTCATCGAGCACGCAGAACGGCACAGGCTTCACGTGCAGAATTGCAAAGAGCAGCGCCATTGCCGTCAATGCTCGCTCTCCCCCCGAAAGCAGCTGCAGGTTCTGCAACTTCTTGCCCGGAGGCTGGGCCACGACATCGATTCCCGTCTCCAGCAGATTCTCTGGATCAATGAGCACGAGATCCGCCCGTCCGCCCCCAAAGAGCTTGGTGAACACGGTACCGAATTCCCGTCTTATGGCGTCGAAGGTTATTTTAAAACGCTTGGACATTTCGTCATCCATTTCCTTAATGACCTGATAAAGCGTCGTCTTGGCCTCGACGAGATCATCCTTCTGCTCGCTTAGGAATTGATAGCGCTCGGACACCCGCTCGTATTCGTCAATCGCTCCCAGATTCACTTCACCCAGCATCGTGATCTGCCGTTTGAGCTCTTTAACTTCTCCTTGTGTCTGGGGCACGTCCTCCGGTACAGCGTAGCGCTGTTTTGCCAGCTCAAAGCTAAGCTCATACTCGTCGCTCAGCTTATGCAGAATATTGTCAAGCTCCACATCAAGCCTGTTCGCTTGAATTTCTGTTTGACGAAGCTGCTCCTCAACGGCCTTAAGGCCAATCCTTTGCTCCTTCGTCTCACTTTCGCCGTCCTCGAGCTTCTTAACCAATACGGTTCGCGAAGCGCGCTCCATCTCAAGCTGCTCGCTCGTACGCTCTTTCTTTAACTTGAAATCGTTCAGCTCTTCGCGCTGATTGACGCTTTGCAATTCATTCTGCTTCAAATCCGCCTCAATCGATTGTAGAATGCTGCGATTCTGCTCTAATTCTTTCCTCTGTATTTCGAATTCTTCCTGCGAGCGTTGCAGTTGCTCACGAAGCGAGTGGCACTCCTGATCCAGCTTGCCTTCTCGTACTTTAAGTCCGGTCAATTGATGCTGCAATTCTTCCTTCACGGACTCGTTCGCCTTACGGGCAAATTCCGCCGCCTGAATCGACTGGCGAATCGTTTGCTCCTCTTTCTCCAGCTCCTTCAGTTTCGTTTCCGCTGCAGCTTTACTCTTATCCAGTTCCTCGATCTCCTGGATATAATGCCCTTTCTCTTGGCCGTAGAGCTCAAATTGCTCGGATACATGCCTCCACTCGTGCTCCACTTGCTTCAGCTCGCCTGTTTGAGACTGTTCTTCCGTACGTCTACTATCTCCAGCTTCGCGCAGTTTCTCCAGCTCCTGCTCGCACTGGTTCATTTGGGCACGAACATCATTAAGTCCATTTCTCAGCTTTTCAAGCATTTCCTCGCTTTCACGAATATCCGTAGCAAGCTGATCCAGTTGGCGCTTACGGCCTAATAAATTGCTGTTCTTCCGATGCTGGCTTCCTCCGGTCATTGAGCCGCCGGCATTGACAACGTCGCCCTCCAGGGTAACGATCCGGAAACGATACTGACAGCGAGCCGCCATTTTATTGGCTCGTTCCAGATCGCTGGCAAACACAACGTTGCCAAGCAGACTGCCCACGATATTCGCATAACGCGGGTCATGACCGACAAGCTCGGCTCCAATGCCGATAAAGCCCTCGGCTTCCTCCATCGCCCTCTTATCCGTTCCAGACATTTGCCGCGGACGAATGACATCGAGCGGCAGAAAGGTTGCGCGTCCAAGCTGACGCTGTTTCAAGAATGCAATCGCTTGGCGTGAGACGGCTTCATTCTCCATCACGATATGCTGCATTGCGGCTCCCAGCGCGGTCTCGACGGCAAGCTCCAGCTTCTCCGGCACCCGAATCAGTTCAGCTACTGCACCATGGACTCCGCCGAGCAGCGACTTGCGAGAGGCCTTCAACACTTCCTTGACACCAAGGGCAAAGCCGTCAAAATCCTCTTCCATCTCCTTCATCGTATCGCGGCGGGAGATTAGTGCTTCTCGCCTTTGCTCCCATTTACGGATATTCGCTGAACTTTCCTCAGCTAGCTTCTGCAGCGACTGCTGACGCTCGCTTTCCGTAATATACCGGCTGCGAAGATCGGCTATTTCTTTGGAGAGACGCGCTAGCACCTTCTCAAGCTCCGCCTTCCTGCCCTTTAAGCGGGCTAAATCATCCCGCCATTTCGCGCCCTCTTCCTCCGAACGATCCATTCGGCGCTGAACGCTTTCTTTCTGCTGATCCGCGTAGCGAATTTCATTACGAGCCTCAGCCATTTCATTCATCGTATCCAGCAATTGTCCCTTGAGCGCTTCCTCCTGAGCCTGGCTGATTCCACCGGTTACGCCCACGAGCTTCACTTCTTCTGCCGAGAGTTCCGTCCTCAATTCGTTCAGCTGCTTCTCCGCCTCAGCAAACTTCTCGGACAAGGCGTTCATCTCTTCCGTGCGCTGGGCATAACGATCCTCATTGACAGCAAGCGATTGTCGGAGCTGCTCCCTATTCTGGATCAGGTTCTTCTCGCGTTCCTTCAGTACCTCGCCAAAGCCTTCGCTCTTCTCGAAGCTTTCGCTGTACTCCAAGAGCTGCCCTTGAAGCACATCGATATGCTCCTCTAACTGGCGAAGCGCTAACCGGTCGCTTTCCAACTTGGCATCATGAGCCGATACAATCGTCGATAGAGCCAACTGCTCTTCCTGGAGCTTGGCTAGCTTGCCGTTCGCCTCGCTCCAAGTCTCATGAATTTTCTCAATTTGGTGGACATATAGCGATATTTCCTTATGTTTTAGCTCCTCGCGGAGCTCTTTATAACGAAGCGCCTTCTCCGATTGCTCTTTCAAAGGGCCGATTTGATCTTCCAATTCACTGACAAGATCGTGAATACGCAGCAGATTTTGTTCCGTATCATCGAGTTTACGCCGGGCATCCCGTTTACGGCTTTTATATTTTACAATCCCGGAAGCCTCCTCAAAAATCCCTCGCCGATCCTCAGAGCGCGTACTTAAAATTTCCTCGATCCGCCCTTGACCGATAATCGAATAAGCTTCCTTTCCGATCCCTGTATCCATGAACAGCTCGGTAATGTCCTTCAAGCGACAGGATTGCTTATTAATCATATACTCGCTATCCCCGCTGCGATGAACCCGCCGCGTTACCGTCACTTCGCTGAAATCCAACGGAAGCGCATGATCTGTGTTGTCGAGGGTCAGAGAGACTTCTCCGTAATTCACCGCTTTACGCGCGTCACTGCCCGCAAAAATAATATCTTCCATTTTGCCGCCGCGGAGCGACTTGGCACTCTGCTCACCCAGCACCCAACGTATGCCATCGGAAATATTACTCTTTCCGCTGCCGTTAGGGCCGACTACAGCCGTAATGCCACGTACAAATTCCATTTCCGTTTTGTCGGCAAAAGACTTAAATCCTGCTAACTCGATCCGTTTCAAAAACATACCTTCACGATCACCTCTACCAACTATTGTAACATACAAAAAAGCTTAATGGGACAAGCAAAACGTCCCCGTGCGGCAAGCAGCGGGGACGATTCATTAAACCTTTTTGATTGTCATTCATTCGAAGATTTCAAACGTTCTAGCGCCACTGCGGCAGCCTGCTGTTCAGCTTCCTTCTTGGAACGCCCAGTCCCTTGCCCCAGCGCCCGTCCTTCCATAGATACCTCGGAGACAAACTCGCGTTCATGGGCCGGCCCACGCTCCTCTACGATACGGTACTCCAGCACCCCCATATTATGATGCTGAGTAAGCTCCTGCAGCTCCGTCTTATAATCCGTCGTCTGCAGCTTTCCGTTAAGCGTAAATTGAGAGAACACGTGCTGATGAAGAAAGGCATTAACGGCCTTCAATCCTTGATCCAGATAAAGGGCGCCGATGAACGATTCGAATACATCTGCCAGCAAGGCCGGGCGGGTTCGTCCTCCGGTCAGCTCCTCTCCTTTACCGAGCAATACGTATTTGCCAAACTCCAGGCTCTCGGCAAACTTCACGAGTGAAGGCTCACATACGATCGCTGCGCGAAGCTTGGTCAATTCTCCCTCAGGACGATCCGGAAACATCCGATACAAATGCTCGGATACCGTCAGCTCCAGGACAGCGTCGCCGAGAAACTCTAGGCGCTCGTTGTCCTGATGCTGGCTGAACCGATGTTCATTCACGTATGATGCATGGGTAAAGGCCTGTTTCAACAGCTGTCGGTTTTGGAATACAATTTGAAGTTTGTGCTGTAACTGCTTCAGATCTCCACTCAACAGACTGACCCCTTATGCTTCAAATTTCTTCAGAACGATGGTGGCATTATGCCCTCCAAATCCGAAGGAGTTGGACATAGCTACAGTAACATTTGCTGGTCTGGCTTGGTTGGGCACGTAATCCAAATCGCATTCCGGATCCTGGTTCTCCAGATTGATCGTCGGCGCGATCATTCCATTATTAATCGTCAAGCCGCATATAACGGCCTCCACACCGCCGGCAGCCCCAAGTAAATGGCCCGTCATCGACTTGGTCGAGCTGACGGCTACCTTGCGAGCATGATCACCAAGCGCTTCCTTAATAGCAAGCGTCTCAGAGCGATCACCTACAGACGTTGACGTTCCGTGAGCATTAATATAATCCACCTCATTCGCGGCAATACCGGCATCGCGAATGGCCATTTCCATGCAGCGACGCGCTCCATCCGGGTCTGGATCGGTCATATGATGCGCATCCGCACTCAATCCATAACCGATCACTTCTCCGTAAATTCTAGCACCCCGCTTCTGGGCATGCTCCAGGGATTCAAGCACAAGAACGCCTGCCCCTTCACCCATAACGAAACCGTCACGCCCCGTATCGAATGGACGGCTCGCTTTCTCGGGTTCATCATTGCGAGTCGACATCGCCCGCATCGAGCAGAATCCGGCGAGACCGGTCGGTCTGATCGTCGCTTCTGCGCCGCCGCAAATCATGACATCGGCATCACCGCGTTGAATCAATTTATACGAATCGCCAATGGAATGAGTTCCGGTCGCGCACGCCGTTACAGCTGTACTGTTAGGGCCCTTCGCTCCGAACAGTATCGACACGTGGCCGGAAGCCATATTCGCAATCATCATCGGAATAAAGAAAGGGCTTACGCGCTTCGGTCCTTTCTGCAGCAAAATATTATGCTGATCTTCCCACGTTCCAAGGCCGCCAATACCCGAACCGATAATAACGCCTACACGCTCTGGGTCAGCTTGCTCACCAATCACGAGGCCACTGTCTTGTATAGCATTCGTGGCCGCCGCCGCCGCAAATTGAACGAAACGGTCCATCTTGCGGGCATCCTTACGGTCCACGTAATCCTCGGCATTGAAATCTTTTACCGAGGCAGCAATTCGGGTCGGATATTCGCTAACATCAAACGATTCGATAGCAGATACCCCCGATTTCCCTGCCATAAGATTATTCCAGAACGTATCCAAGTCTTGACCGAGGGATGTTACGATTCCCATACCGGTTATTACCACTCTATGCTTCAAACACACTCACCTCGTATAGATCTCATGTGCAATATTATAATGTACTTACCAACGTAATTGATTGACTTGCAAAGATGAGGAGAAGTCCCGCCTACAAAGGAGGTACGGGACTTTAAATGACATTAGGTATGAGATTGTATGTAGTTTACAACTTCACCTACAGTCGTAATCTTCTCAGCATCTTCATCTGAAATTTCCAAATCGAACTCATCTTCGAGTTCCATAACCAATTCGACTACATCGAGCGAATCAGCACCTAGGTCATCTTTGAAAGACGCTTCAAGCGTCACTTCAGCTTCATCTGCGCCGAGGCGATCCACTACAATACGTTTTACGCGCTCCAATACATCGGACATCCGGTTCACCTCCTCCTTGGTATTATACGAAAATTAAAATCAAAATGCCATAGAAGCTAGGACGATAAATCACATATACATCCCGCCGTCTACATGCAGGGTTTGACCGGTCATATAGGATGCTGCATCGGAAGCTAGGAATACCGCGACTTTCGCGATTTCTTCAGGCTGGCCAAGACGGGATAGCGGAATATCGGCAAGTAAATTTTGCTTCAAATCTTCCGATAGCTGATCCGTCATATCCGTGGCGATAAATCCTGGCGCAATGCAGTTCACCGTAATGTTCCGGCTGGCCAGCTCACGCGCAGACGATTTGGTCAAACCGATTACTCCGGCTTTAGCCGCCACATAGTTCGCCTGCCCCGCGTTGCCAAGCACGCCCACAACGGACGATATGTTAATAATGCGCCCAGACCGCTGCTTCATCATTGGACGAGTAACCGCCTTGATGCCGTTGAATACACCCTTTAGATTCGTCTCGATAACGGCGTCGAATTCTTCCTCTTTCATGCGCATAATTAGATTATCTCTAGTAATTCCGGCGTTATTCACCAGAATATCAATCCGGCCCCATGTATCCAAGGTCTGCTTAACGAGCGCCTCGAATTGGGCGCTGTCGCCGACATGCCCTTTAACGGCAAAGGCCTCTACGCCAAGCGCCTCAATCTCGCTAACGACGCGAGCCGCCGCTTCTTCATTGCCCGCATAGTTGACGGCCACATTTGCTCCTGCCTCAGCAAGCGCAAGCGCAATTGCGCGACCAATGCCGCGGGAAGCTCCTGTAACCAAAGCTGTCTGACTACTTAGCAATTTCGTCATTATACTCTCTCCTTTCCTAGGATAAACGAGCCGTTAAACGGAAGGGCTTTGGAGACCGTTTTATCCAATGGATCCTATGCCCTTTTCAATCACGAAATCCCTTCAATAAGGCTACAGCAAAGCTGCCGCCGTTTGTTCCAGGCTCTCCAAGCTATTTACGTTATAGGTTGTAACGCCTCGGTTTATTTTCTTAATCAATCCGGTCAACACGCTGCCAGGTCCGATTTCCACGAAAGTATCAACACCCTGTGCAATCAGCCAAGCAATGCTGTCTTCCCAAAGAACCGGCGAATACACTTGTTCCACAAGCAAGCTGCAAATGTCCGATCTGCCCTGAACCGCGCTTGCCGTAACATTGGCCACCACGGGAATGGACGCATCATGGATTGTAATCTGCTCCAGCTTGCCCGCCAGACGCTCAGCAGCCGATTTCATGAGCGATGAATGGAACGGCCCGCTGACTTCAAGCGGAATCGCCCGCCGAGCTCCGATTTCCTTCACACGCTCGGCGACGGCAGCGATACCTTCACAGCTGCCGGAAACAACGATTTGACCCGGACAATTGACGTTAGCGAGCTCCACGAGACTCCCGTCTGCTGTAATGTCGGCACACAGCGCGGCCAACGCCTCGCGTTCTCCGCCGAGCACCGCAGCCATCGCCCCTTGTCCGCCTGGAACGGCCTGTTCCATGAACTCGCCGCGCGCCCGTACGGTGGAGACCGCATCGCTGAAGCTAAGCGATCCAGCAGCCGTCAAGGCGCTGTACTCCCCGAGGCTGTGCCCCGCTACGAAGTCCGGCTTTATCCCTTTAGCGGCAAAAGCTTGATGCAGCGCTACACTTGTCGTCAGTAGAGCAGGCTGCGTATTCGCCGTATGCTTCAAATCTGTATCAGGACCTTCGAATATAAGCCTTGTCAATGGAAAGCTAAGAACTTCATCCGCTTGATCGAATAACCGCCGAGATTCCGGTATCGCTTCATAGATGTCTTTGCCCATTCCTATACTCTGAGAACCCTGCCCCGGAAATACAAATGCCAGTTTACCCATAAATTATGTCAGCGCTCCTTCTCCCTACAAAACCAGATGAAATTCTTAATAGTCCGCAGCAGTAAACAGTCGAACTTACCATACAAGTACAGATGCACCCCAGGTCAAGCCGCCGCCAAAGCCTACGAGAAGCAAGGTGTCGCCTTCTTTAACGCGACCTTCCTCCACGGCTTCGACAAGCGCCAGCGGGATCGATGCCGCAGAGGTGTTCGCATACTTGTCCACGTTAATGACGCACTTCTCCTCCGGTAAATCCAACCGCTGCATGGCGGATTGAATGATGCGAATATTGGCCTGATGCGGAACGAACAAATCGATCTCACTCTTGTCCTTCCCTGCTTTACGCAGTACTTCCTCCGTAGCCGTCCCCATGACGCGGACAGCGAATTTGAACACTTCACGGCCATTCATATAGATAAAATGCTTGCCGTCCCGCACCGTCTCCTCGGAAGCCGGGCAGCGCGAACCGCCGCCTTCCAGCTTGAGCAGTTCTCCGCCTGCCCCTTCTGCCCCCAAGTCAAAGGATAGGAAGCCCCTGCCTTCAGGTACTTCCCCGACCACGACAGCTCCTGCCCCATCGCCGAACAGGACACAGGTGTTGCGATCCGTATAATCCGTAATTCGGGACAATGCGTCCGCTCCGATAATGAGTGCATTGTTATACATGCCGGTCTGGATGAAGCCTTTGGCCGTAGCCAGACTATATACGAATCCAGAGCAGGCCGCCGATAAATCAAAAGCCGCTGCTTTCTTCGCTCCAAGCTTCTCCTGCAAAATACATGCCGTAGAAGGGAACGTCATATCCGGCGTTACAGTTGCCACAATAATCAATTCCAAATCCTCGGCGGCAAGGCCTGCTGATTTCAACGCTTGCACAGCCGCTTCATACGCCAAGTCCGATGTCGCCTGATTAGGAGCCGCAATGTGTCGCTCGCGAATTCCCGTCCGCGATACGATCCATTCATCATTGGTTTCAACCATCGTCTCCAATTCTGCATTCGTTAACACTCGTTCAGGTACGTACTTCCCAGTCCCTATGATGCCTACTGAACGTAATTTCATCATTCTACCACTCGCTTCCCGCTGATTTCCTGTGAAATGCTCTCTGTCAATCGACTCTGAATGGCCGTTCTTGCCTGCCTTATCGCATTCTTAATCGCTTCTCCGTCCGAGGAGCCGTGCCCCTTTACAACAAGCCCGCTAAGTCCCAGCAGTGGGGCTCCGCCATGCTCCTTATAGTCAAGTGTCTTCTTCAATCCACGAAGCGAAGGCATCAATAGAGCAGCTGCCAGCTTGTTCTTCAGCGATTTGGAGAACTCCTGCTTCAGGATCGAGAATATCGTCCCGGCTGTTCCCTCCAGCGATTTAAGCAATATATTCCCAGCGAATCCATCGCATACGAGCACATCGCAAGCACCTGTCAGAATATCTCTAGACTCAACATTCCCTACAAAATTAACCGGAAGCTGCTGAATGAGCGGATAAGCCGCTTTCGTAAGCTCATTCCCCTTCATCTCTTCCGTTCCCACATTCAGGAGCCCTACGCGCGGGCTGCGGATTCCGTGCACCTTCTCCCGATAAATACTGCCCATCAGCGCATATTGGGCCAAATGCTCCGGCTTCGCATCCATATTCGCGCCAAGATCCAGCGCAAGCACGCCACGCTCGTCCACCGTCGGAATCATCGGTGCCAAGGCCGGACGTTCAATGCCGTTCATCCGCCCTACGACGAGCAATCCCGTCGTCATCAGCGCGCCCGTGTTGCCCGCCGATATCATCGCTTCAGCTTCATTCTCACGCACCAGCCTGCCAGCAACGACCATAGACGCATCTTTCTTGCGGCGCACCGCACGAACAGGCTCATCGTCCGCTTCTATCACTTCAGCGGCATGATGAATCCGCAGATTAGCAGGGATCTCCAAACCTTTCAGCAGAGGCTCCAGCTGCCCCTGATCACCAACGAGAATAATCTCAATATCATTCCATTCCTTGGCTGCGGCGAGGGCACCTTCTACCGTGCTCTTCGGCGCGTGGTCACCACCCATGGCATCAATGGCGATTCTCATGCTGACTTCCTCCTTCGTAGTTGTCTTCTACCGCTGAACGGTAAATGACAAAGTTCCCTTGGAACACCATCTCTTCGCCGACATAGGTGAACACCTCGACTTTAGCCTTACCCTTGTTCCCGGATACCGGGCGAACATATGCCTTGGCGATGCACTTCTCGCCCAAATGAACCGGGCGGATAAAGCGGATATCCGCCGAGAACGTGAGCGCAATCTCATCGTTAATAACCGCTACAGCCAATGAGTTGGCCTGCGCGAAGATATGATGCCCCCGCGCGATGCCCGTCCGTGAAAAGACATGTTCTTTGCTGATTTCAAAAATAGATATCCCGCTCTTGTCCAATTGCAGGTCAACGATTTCTCCGATAACTTCATGCAGCGGCAATGAACGCACCTGATCATAGGATCGCTCCGCCATCAGCTTCATCCGCTCCCGAAGCTCTGGAATCCCCAGTTCCATCCGGTCGAGCCGGATCGTCTGGATACTCACCTTCAACTGTCGGGTCAATTCCTGATCGGTAACAAACGGATTTTCTTCGATCAGTTTGACGAGCTTCTGCTGCCTCGCCCTCTTGGGCAAACGTTCGATGGGTAACACCCCCGAGTGATCACATTATTTTTATGTAAAACGAACCGCATCAGTTTAGAACCTGGTACTAAGATAGAGTATAAAACATCTCCCTGCAAAAATAAAGAGAAACTAATGAATCGACCTAAAATTCCCACTTAAGACAATAAAAAACAGCACTCCATGGAGGATGTGCTGTTTAAGACCTGAGATATTATCCGGTATTAGCCTTTGATAACTTCTCTTGCTTTGTATGTTCCGCATACTTTACATACGTGGTGAGCAAGCTTCAATTCTCCGCATTGTTCACATTTTACCATGCCCGGCACAGCCAATTTGAAATGCGTGCGGCGTTTGTCGCGGCGCGTTTTGGACGTTCTCCGTTGAGGTACTGCCATGGTTCCCACCTCCTTAATGAAGTCAACCTTATTACGGTGTCACATTGTAATCTCATTTTTTGAAAAAGTCACCAAGCGCTGCCAGCCGCGGATCGATCCGATCCTTTTCGCAGTCGCAATCCCGTTCGTTCAAGTCCGTCCCGCAGCTTGGACAGAGTCCTTTGCAGTCATCCTTGCATACGGCAGTGTACGGAAGATTCAGAAGCAACGCTTCCTCGATATATGGATTTAAATCCACCTGATCTTCGGCAATGAACCGAATGTCATCCTCTTCTTCATTCTGCCCTTCTTCATCGGGGGTGTCAATGCGTTTGAAAGTTTCCTCAAATTCGATATCGACTTTACGTTTCAAAGGCTTAAGACAGCGGGAGCAGGACATGTCCAAATGCGCGGACAGCGTACCCGTCACCTCAACTACATTGCCTTCTACGTATACGGCGGTCAAGTCGCATTCCAGCGGACTGATACCGTGTATGTCTTTACGTTCTTTAACCACATGACTCATGTCGAGAGCTTTCTGCAGCTGCTTCGGCCCATCGTGCGATGCCATCTGGCGAAATTTAAAATTCATGAGTATCACTCCAAACAAACAAAAATTATTATACCGATTTTAAGTAAGTTTTGTCAACAGCTAAGCAGGGATTATACCGTTGTCTCACCTAATATTACACATCCCCGCGCTAAACGTCTATGGACATGCCTTCAAAGAACATGATGAAGGCATTTTATCCCTACGACCACGGAATTGTTCGGTGCGACAGAACGCTGGTCATTTCAATCATCTTCAAAAAGGCCTGCCCTTCATGGTATAGTCATAAATTATAGGCCTGTAAAGGTGGTATTAGACATTGAACGTTGTCGGATTAATCGTTGAATATAACCCATTTCATAACGGACATGCCTACCACATGGCAGAAGCGAAACGGCTCGCTGGGGCGGAGGCGGTCGTCGCGGTCATGAGCGGCGACTTCCTGCAGCGCGGCGAACCCGCGATTGTGAGCAAGTGGGCGCGCGCTGAGATGGCGCTGCATGCCGGCGCCGACCTCGTGCTGGAGCTGCCGGTCGCGTATGCGGCCCAGCCAGCCGAGTGGTTCGCGCACGGCGCCGCAGCGCTGCTGGATGCGACCGGCATCGTGTCGCATCTCTGCTTCGGCAGCGAGGCGGGCACGCTCGCCGAGCTGCAGCCACTCGCCCGGCGGCTCGC
>NZ_LT732548.1:3464685-3848766 GCF_900155685.1 Paenibacillus bouchesdurhonensis
CGCCGCTGCCGACGCAGCGCGCGCGCTGCTGGAGCAGCCCAACAACAGCCTTGGGCTGCATTACCTCATCGCGCTGCAGCGGCTCGGCAGCGCGATTGCGCCGCTCACCGTGCGGCGCGAGGGCGCTGGCTATCGTGATGCTGAGCCCCGCTCCGCGAACATCGCCAGCGCCACCGCCGTACGCGGGCTCATCGCGGGCGGCGGCAGTCTCCAAGACGCCGCGCCCTACATCCCGCCCTATACGGCGGAAATCCTCGCCCGGGAATTCAAAGCCGGGCGAGGCCCCATCACATGGGAGAGCTTCGCCCGACCGCTGTTCCACCTGCTATTGACCAGCTCTCCCGAAGCTCTGGCCGCGCACCATGAAGTCACCGAGGGCTTGGAATATCGCATTAAGAAAATACTGCCCGAGCTAAAGCAGTTAACTGTAGAAGAACTGCTGGGGAAGCTTAAAACGAAGCGATACACCTATACGAAATTACAGCGCATGCTCTTGCATATTTTGCTGCAGCACGACCGCTGCGCCCTGTCTCCAATGGAGCTGGCGAAAGGCCCCGGTTATGTCCGCGTGCTCGCCTTCAGCGCCACTGGCCGCATGCTCCTCAAACAAATGAAGAGCTGTGCTGCGCTTCCCATTGTTACAAGAGCAGCCGCACTATCCGACCCCGGTCTTGAACTCGACATTCGAGCCGCCGCGGCATATGCAAATGCCATGCCGATCCGAGACAATTCCGAAGTATTTCGGGACTATCGCCAGCCGCCGATTATGATTTAGATTCTGATTTGACCGGCGTTTTTGCGGGAAGCTCTTCCAAATAACGAAGCACTTCATCGGCATGCTTTACCGGAACAAGCTGCATCGTCGTGCCGATTTCATCCGCTTTCACCTTAGCATCCTTATAATTCGCTTCCGGCACAAAAAATATTTCCGCCTTCTCCCGATGCGAGGCAACGATTTTAAATTGCACGCCGCCGATCGATCCGATCGCGCCGTCCTCTGAAATAGTACCCGTGCCGGCGATCCGGTAGCCTTTGCTGAGATCGCCCGGAGTTAATTGATTATAAATTTCAAGCGTAAACATCAAGCCTGCGGACGGCCCGCCGATCCGTGTGTCCGCAAATTTGACCTCCTTCTCCTTATCGGCCGGCTTTACCTTGCGAACCTCTCCGACACTTACGCCAAGGCCCGCCTTGGAACCAATGTCATCTTGCCCGATTTCTACTAGCTCGACCTGCTGGCGGATCTCTTTGCCATCTCGGCTTAACACAACCTCCACCTGATCCCCGGCTTTTTTGCCCTGCAGCAATTCGGGCAGATCCTCAAAGCGCTCGACCGGCTGTCCATCTACCTTGGAAATAATATCTCCCGATTGGAAATCCCCCTTGGGAGCGAAAGTCTTGGATAATCCGACGACAAATACATACTCAGGAACGACTGCATATTTGACTTCAGCCAGATTGTAAGCCGCCATAATCGCATTCGATTGGGAGCTGCTCATGTAATAATGCTGCTGTGTAGCGTATTCTTTCTCATTCCGATCCGGCTCCTTGCGAACGACCTCCGCATGAGGTTGGAACGGGGAGGTCGCCAGCATCGCAAGATTAGCATAGCTTACTGACACCGTTGTCAGCATAAACGTGCCTTCTTCCTCCGGATCACCGGCAGGTATAGACACCATCGGCTTAATCTCCTCCGCCGTACCGGGCTGGTTGATCATATAAGGTGTTGGCATATATACAACCACATACACAATAACGGCGAGTGTGATGATGTATAACCCCGCTTTTATGACTCCTGATCTGGGTTGACGCATATCTTTGCTTCCTCTCTTTCACCAAACCAGTGTAACTGGTGGTCTTTCAACGGCTGACCGAGCATAGACATGTACTAGCCATTCCTAAGCTCATAAAGAGGTGAACGCGTATGAATTTCGAACGTTCCGAAGGCAGCAGCCTGTTCTCCACGGTTCTGCTGGGTATGACCGCCGTTCTGCTAGTCGTTTGTATCATTTATGCTCCCAGCCAAGCTTTTGAAGCCTCGAGCCAAGGACTTGCCCTCTGGTGGAGAATCGTATTCCCAGCTCTGCTGCCTTTTCTCGTGCTCTCTCAAATTCTCATGGCATCAGGGTATGCCCATGGGCTCGGAACCCTCATCGAACCAATGACTCGCCGTGTTCTCGGCCTGCCGGGAGCGCTGGGCTGGGTGCTTCCCTTAGGGATGACCGCCGGATTCCCCGCAGCCGCCGAAGCCGCCGCTACATTATATAAGCAAGGAAGAGTCTCCGCCCGGGAGGCGGAGCAAATAGCCAGCTTCACGCATTATTGCAGCCCAGTCCTGATCGTCATCGTCGTGGGCACCGGTTTTATGAAGCAGCCTGAATCAGGCCTCTTCCTGCTTGGCATTCACTGGGCGGCGGGCCTCAGCGCCGCAATGACCATGCACCTGCTCTCCTCCGTCCGTCATCGCAAACATGCAGGGACGAAGCTCTCTCCGCAAAAAAACGCGGAAAGCAGCCCCTACGTCTCCCGCTGGCGTCTCGCATTGCGCCATATGGAGGAGGCGCGCCGCGAAGATGGTCGCGGCTTCGGCAAGCTGCTCGGCGACTCCGTGAGCTCGGCGGTGCAGACGTTAATGGCTACCGGCGGATACATGCTTATTTTTGCCGTCATTATCCATATCGCTTCCTCAATGCTTGCAACCGTCCTAACGCCAGCTTTGGCAGCAACGCCCATCGCCGCCTTTTTGGAAGTTCATTTGGGTTCCCATGCCGTCTCCAAGCTTGATTTAGCTTCTCCGCTTCCAGCCGCTCTGATCGGAGCCTTGCTGGGCTGGAGCGGAATGAGCGCATATTTGCAGGTGCGTGCCGCGCTAAAGCCTACTGGGCTTAGCGGAACTTTTTTTCTAATCAATCGGATCATTCACAGCATGTATGCCTATGTACTGACTTTGCTACTATGGAAGCCGGTTTCAGCGATAATGCCGCTATCTTCCCCTGCCTCCAGAGACTACAACGGGGCTGCTGTTTGGGTCGCCAGCGGAGAACTGCAATTTCGGAAATGGGAAATCTACTTAAGCGTCCTCTCCTGGCAGCTTTGCATGCTTGGTTTGCTGGTGATCTTCGTCTTTTTTACCGTTTCTCTATGGACAAAACGTATGAAGACGAAAAGTATTTCCTAACAAAATGCAGAATTACCAGCCTAGATATTTAAGAAACAAACCGAATTAAGCTTTCGCAGGCTTCGATTTATATTTGCTCTTCAAAGCTTCCTCCACGATCGGTGGAACGAGATCTGACACATCCCCATGAAAGTTGGCGATTTCCTTTACGACACTTGAGCTCAAATATGAATATTTGGGGTTCGTCATCATAAAAATTGTCTCAACCTCGCTGTTCAGCTTATGGTTGGTTGATGCCAACTGCAGCTCATACTCGAAATCCGTCACGGATCTAATGCCGCGCACGATCACATGGGCCTGCTTATAGTCCATATAATTGACGAGAAGATCTCGAAAACTGTCAATCTCTATATTAGGTAGATGCTGCGTCGCTTCTCGGAGAAGCTCCTTCCTCTCTTCCACCGTAAAAAGGGGGTTCTTGCTTGTGTTGTTCAGTACGGCTACGATCAGCCGGTCAAACTGGCGGGAGGCACGCTGGATAATATCCATATGCCCTTTTGTTACCGGATCAAAGCTACCGGGATAAACCGCAATTCGAAGCTCATGTTGTTGCTCCATGACGACTCTGCTCCTCCTTCTCCATCGAATCCGATTCTGTCTTGTTTTCGTTTTCTTTCTCGTAGACATAAATCGTAATCCCTGTCTCTCCATAATCTGTTTTGCGAATCATTCTGAAACGGCCGAAATTATCCCGATAGTCGAAGGAGGATTCATACTCCAATACAAGGATTGCCTGATCCTCAAGCAAATTTAGCTCGTCCATCCGCTCCATCAGCTTATCTCCGTGCTTCAAACGATACGGCGGGTCTAGAAAAACAAGATCAAAAGACGCCCCCCGTTTGGCTAGCGTCTTAATTGCTCTTTCCGCGTCGTTCTTGTACACTTCAGCCTGCCCGGTTAACCCTGCGGCCTTTAAATTTTCTTTTACCGTTTCTACGCTTTTGTAGTCCAAGTCCACGAATATGGCTTTGTCCATGCCACGGCTGAGCGCCTCAATGCCCAGGCCTCCTGTGCCCGCAAATAAATCAAGTACATTCCCGCCTTCAAAGTAGGGGCCGATCATACTGAATAAAGCCTCTTTCACCTTATCCGTGGTTGGTCTTGTACCCTTGCCGGGAACGGCTTTCAAAGGTCTGCCCCTCGCGCTTCCCGATATTACCCTCATCGCTATTCACACCTTAATTTGAGTTACCTATTTGTCCATGCTCCACATGGTATGTCGATATCGTACCACAATCATTGGCAGATTGAAATTTGCAGTATTTTTTAATCTTTTTCATGCCGCAGGTATAAAACCAATAGACCGGGACAAACTTGAAATATCGACATCACAAATGTCGTAGACAACCGCGGAGAAGACTTACGTTTCCCCATAAGCTCTTCGTCCGGTTTCTCCTCTCCCATGATGGGCGTCCCGCAAGGGGCGCCCGGACAAAAGCCTTTGTAGCGTAGAATTCTACGAGGGCTTTTGTCCTTTTTTTGTGGATTGGGGACGAATTAGGAACCAATTCTCCAACACTACCTTAAAGATACTGCATAGTGTCCGGTTCACCCAATTAGTGAATTTCCACACTTCTATTCATGCCATGTGCAGTGCAGTGAATAAAGCCTAATCTCAAAACATCCTCACCAAAACAACGACCAGGGCAATGATCGCCACTAAAATCGACAAATTGCAAATTTGCCGCCATAGACCAGGTACACCGCTTTTATGCAGTTGCTGCTTATTGACATCGAAGTTGGTTTTAGCCGCATAAGGATCTGTCCTAGATGTTCCTGGTTGATTTGAGTGATTATCGTTCATTTTCCTTCACCTCTTCACCATAATCATGGAATATTATACCATAGCACTAAGAATCTCCTTCCTTTAGCTATACAATAATCCGCCAGGCTCTGCCTGGCGGATGTCAGTAATGAAAGCTTCAATTGTAAATAGTTAGATCCATGCACGGGAAACGATAACCAGCAGGATGAACAGAACAAGTATAACCCCAGTAGAAGTAAAAAGTCCTCCATTTCCAATTTCGCCCATAGGAATACCTCCTTTGCTCTTTAAGTACATATTCAGCATATTCAATCGTTACTACGAGGATTGGACTGTTATAAAAACTGTATGCTTATCCAATGAGCGGCAATGATAACTTCTTTGCCTCATAAAATTTGCCGTTTGATCTCAAGCTGCCCATAGTCTTCTACCCAGATCATCATCTCCTTCAGACTTTGTGTCCCGGCTTCGTCCCTATTCTGGCCTAGCATCGGAAATCAACTCCTATGAATATCTTTACCCCCTCAGGGAAACCTAACTCTGGTTTCTAATTACAACAACTTACCTTTAGGAGGAGTTTCCAACATGCATCAAAATGTAAACCACCAAATTCGCCAAATCGAACAAACGATTCAGCAGCTCGAACAGCAAACCCGTCAAGCGACCACGATGTATCAGCAATTGATGGAACAAGAGCAGCAGAACGCGATGCAGCTTGATGAAATCGCCCAGCGTGAACGGAAAGCTGCCCAACAAATCCAATCAGCACTGCAAGGACATCAAACAGCGATGCACCAGTACCAACAAATTTCGCAACTTGCCAACCAAATTGAGAATATCGTAAATTCAAATGTCTCCCATTTCAATAATCCTTCCAGCTATGCTCAAACTGGGGTTGGGCAGCGTTCCATGGGCCAAAATTATGGTCAACCGAGCTTTGGACAACAGGGTTATGGCCAACAAAGCTATGGTCAAAGCAGCTTCAGCCCTTCCCCATCCAGCTCTTCCATGGGTCAAATGGGACAAAGCTCACAAATGCGCGGTTATCAATAAAAGAGTGAAAAAGGCAGGCCAAGAATTTCTTGTGCTGCCTTTTTTGTATATATTTATGAGACGTACATATATGAGCACAATCATCCTTCTGCGTGGTATAATTGGAAAATAATATGACCGACGGAGGAGAACATGAAATTTTTAATTCTCATTATACTTTCCTGGCTTACAGGAAATGTATTCTTTTCCCTGCTTATTTTTCTAGCTATCCTATACTTTCTGGACCGACGCTTCATCGGTATTTTCCCCAGCCTGACCAAGCCCTTTCGCAGATCGCGCCATATCGCCCGATTGCGGCAGCAGCTAGCTCTTAATTCATTTGATGTCTCTTCAAAAAGAGAGCTCGCCAGGCTTCTGTTGGATCGCAAAAAATTTCAAGAAGCTCACGATCTGCTTCAAGAAGTCAAATCATCATCCGACACGTCAGCAGAGTACTGGAGCGATCTGGGAGAAGCCCTTCTGGGAATGGGGAAATTGGAAGAAGGGGAGCAGCACACTCTCCATGCGCTTAAGATCAATGAACGCGTCAAATACGGACAGCCCTATTTAAGTCTCGCCCTGGCGTTCCGCGAGAAAAGCCCAGAGAAGGCGCTGTATTACACCGAGCAATTCGGCGAGCATTACTCCTCCTCCAGTGAAGCGTATTATCTCATCGGCAGCCTATACCAATCCTTGAACCGGAAAGAGGAAGCTAAGCAGGCTTGGGAAGAATCGATCGCGATTTATCGTACTTTGCCCAGATATAAGAAGCGAGATGAACGAAAATGGGCTTGGAAAAGTTATTTCAAAAAGCTCGCGCAATAGCTAAATAAGCCGCCGGCCCAAGAGGATCGGCGGCTTATTTGTTATATCTACGGTACAATTTACGACTCGCCACACCCTCATCAAGTTTCTTCGTTCTTTGACTTCGTCTCACTAAGGAACGGCCACCATTTCGTCTTGCCGAACAACTTAACCATAACCGGGATAAAGAATGGAAATACGTTGACGGCATATAACACAAGACCCGCAAGTACAACTGTAGCGATTCACAGCGTCGAAGCACGCACGTCTTATACATCGAAACCATAGTATTTCCAAATAAACGGCAGCCGATAAAAAAAGCATACATAGACCAATGTCCATGTATGCCTTCTGCTTATTCTCTGTGCCAGTAGCTTAATCTTCTTCGCTTTCATCCTCCGTCTCATAGGTGCAGCGAAAGTACTCTGGCCCGCCAGGATACTGCGTAAATCCAGTCACCTGAAAGCCAATGCTGCGAAAAAAATCAGCGCTCTCCTCATCCGTTTCCACTAGAATCAAATCCGGACTCTCCTGCAATAAGGCATCAAGAATGATTCCCCGGCCATAGCCCATGCCGCGATCCTCCGGGTGGACTGCAAGGTGCTGCAGTTCCATCGTATCTCTATCCACCTTGCGGTAACCGATAATTCCGATATACTGGCCGTCCTCCTGAAAGGCATACAGCTTGCAATCTTCGGATGCGTACTCCTTCACCGCCTGGTCAAGCTTCTCTTCGTCGCCATGCACCGCATATTCAAGCAGTTCCCGAATTTCTTCATTCGCCAATTGCGATTTGACATCTATAAGCATGTTTAAGAACTTCCTTCCTACTTCCCGATAACTTCCGTACTTCCATCCCCGTAACCGACAATAACCGTATGGGCGATGTCTACGAACAGACCATGCTCGACCACGCCTGTCGTTGCTTTCAGCTCGTCGCTCAGCCTTCCCGGGTTGTCAATTTTGCCGAATGAAGCATCCGCAATATAGTTGCCATTATCCGTGATATACAGTTCATCGCCGTTCATGCGCATTTCTATAGGCACATTGTAGCGAGTCTGCAGCAGACGCAAAGTCCATTCATAGCAAAATGGCACGATTTCGATCGGCAGCTTGAATTGTCCCAAATGAGCTACTCTCTTATCGCTGTCGGCAATGACAACAAAGTGATCGCTCTGCACGGCAACCAGCTTCTCCCGAAGCAAGGCGCCCCCGCCGCCCTTAATTAAAGCGAGATTCGGATCTACCTCATCCGCGCCATCAATCGCAATATCAAGCCGATCCACATCGGCTGCAGGAACAAGCGGAATATTATATTTAGCAGCAAGCTCTTCCGAAGCCTTTGATGTAGCAATCGCCCGAATGCGGAGTCCCGAAGCTACCATTTCACCGATTTTCTCGATTGCGTAATAGGCCGTCGACCCTGTTCCTAGTCCGACCGTCATCCCTTCCTTTACCAATTCCGCTGCACGGTAGCCCGCCGCTTGCTTTGCATTCATGGTTACCCCTCCTGGTCATGTTGCTTGTCTATTATGTAGAGCCTGTATCGATAAGAATCACGCTTACATCATACCAAAATATGAAGCAAAAAAGAACAGCAAGTCCGCTTGCGGACTTGCCGATTAAAACTATGGATTCTCAATCGCGGCTTGAATGCCGGCAAATGAAGCATCTTCAACCTCTTTGCCATTAACGAACACCGTCGGCGTTCCTCTTACTTGATAACGCTCTACGATCATGAGATCTTTTTTTACATTGGCGCTGTAGGTCTGGCTGTCCAAATCCTTCTCAAATTTCTTGATATCCGCTTCAGGAATATGGGTACGCACTAAATCGAGAATAAATGACTTCGTTGCCCAGGTATCATCCTTTTTGCCTTGGAGTTCGCTCATTTTATGATGGTAGACCCAGAAATATTCCTGATTCTGCTGATACAGCGTCTCCCCCGCTAATGCTGCTAAGTTGGAATCCGGCGCGAGAAAAGGGTAATCGACATAATACAACACAGCCTTGCCCGTATCCAAATATTCCTGTTTAAGCTCGGGAAGAACCTCTTCATTCCACCTTTTGCAGGCCGGACACTTGTAATCAGAAAATTCAACGATGGTAATCGGAGCATCCTTGTTGCCAATATAAGGCTGCTCCAGCTCGTTAAATCCTTCCGGATTCCATTGAACCGACACCTGATCAAAATCGGGAAATTCCGCTTTCGCTAATTTGCTCTGCAAGCCGCTATAAACTACGATTCCTACCGCAAGTAAAGCTATCACTGCCAGCGTAACGAGTCCCAGCTTACGTTTATGCTGCTTCACTCCTGTTCCCCCCATCAACATCAAATTTTATCCTTTGATTGTTCGATTTTATAGGGGAAAACCAGGAAGAAATAGGACAAATTTAACACAAACACTATCTAATCGTGGATTTTTTGTGAAATATATACATTTAGGATTAATGAGCTGGACGCGCCACCTTTTTGACCCCGCCTTTGCCTTCATCCGATTCCGGCTTGACCATGATCAGCAGCAGAATAACTGCAACAAGCGACACGCCGGCAATCACGAAGAATAACGTCATATGCCCTGCCTTCATTAGAAGCGATACGATCGGAGGCCCCAATGATACGCCGATAAATCGCATACTACCATAAATAGAGGTGATTGTGCCGCGCAGAGACTTCTCAATGCCTTCGGTAATCAATGCGTCGGAGCTTGGTAGAACGATGCCGATACCCGCTCCGCAGACGATCAAGCAAGCAATAACAAAATATATATTGTTAAAGAAACCTATGCCAAAAAGAGCTCCCGTTGACATGACTAAACCAGCGACCCCGCACCATTTCATCATTTTCTTGTTATTGCCGATCTTTTTACCCGTAAAATAAGCAGCAAGACAGAGCGCTGCCAGCGGTATGGCCAGCACCAGCCCCTTCAGCACACCTTCAAGACCATGCTTGCTCTCCAACTGTTCGGATAGGTAAAAAAGCACGCCGAACAACAAAAACATGCAAATACAACCGATTGCAAAAATAGCGTATAGCCAGCGGCCCTTCTCTTGAAATACTTTTTTTACCGTACTCATAAATTCCCTTAACGGCTTCGCTTCTTCTTTACGCTTCGGCTCCTTCACCATGAAAATGACGAGCAGCAAGGAGGCAAGACATAAAACAGGAATGGCCAGAAATGGAACATACCAGATCCACGCACCAAGAAGAGCTCCCAAAATCGGGCTAAGCACTTTGCCAAAGGTGTTGGACGTCTCGATGATCCCCAGGCTGTGGCTGACCTCCTCGTCATCGTCGAACATATCGCCGACGAGTGGAAGGACGATGGGGAACGCTCCTGCAGCACCGATTCCTTGCAGCAAGCGCCCGGCCAGTATGATCCAATATACTGCTGTTCCATCCGCAAACCAGCTTGCTGCGCCTGATATCGCCCCGCCGACACCAGCTATGATCAAGCTCGGGATAATGATCATTTTTCTCCCGTATTTGTCGGATAGATAACCTGCGATCGGCACAAGCAAGATGGCGACCACCGCGTATACCGTAATGAGCATGCTGACCTCAAGAGAGGATACATGCAGCTCACGTGAAATTTGGGGCAATATCGGAATGAGCATCGAATTCCCGAGCGTCATAATTAATGGTATCGAAGCAAGAGCAAACAAATCGCCTTTTTTGTTATCCATCCTTTGGCCACCTTTCAACCACGACATGTACATTAGTGTGGTTGAAAAGTTAAAATATATTCTGCTCTTTCCTGTCCTAGGATTGGATATAGGTCTCGCGCTCGCTCTCCTTCACAAATCGGCTTGGTTCTCCAATCGAGTAAATGTGCAGCAGATGCATCGCTCTCGTACAGGCCGTATAGAACAATTTGCGCTCCGCCTCCTTCGTATAGTTAACATTTGAGCCATCGTAGATGAGAACAGCGTCAAACTCCACGCCCTTCGCCAGATAAGCCGGAATGATATGGATCCCCTTCTCAAAGGACAGCGTTGTTTTCTTAATCAGCTTGACTGGCAGGTCGGTCGTAAGCATCATCTCGTATACCTGCTCGCTCTGCTCTGCCGTCTTGCATATGACCGCAATCGTTTCATATCCGTCCTTCCGCAAGGCGGACAAATCTCCCCTAATTTCACGGTGCAACGCCTCCCGATCTGCAAGCACTCTAACGAGGGGCTTCTCGCCTTCGCGACTAAAAGGAACAATATCCTCTCCTCCGGCAATCATCCCCTTCGTAAATTCAACGATTTCACGTGTGGAACGGTAGCTCTGCTTCAACACGATGAGCTCGCTCTCCTCCGTTCCATACAAATCAGTTAGGGTGGCAGACTGCTGCAATACCGATGCGTGAGCATAAATCGCTTGATTTAAATCGCCAAGCGCTGTCATTCGCGCACGGGGAAACAGCCGCTTAAGGAAGAACAATTGAAACGGCGAATAGTCCTGTGCCTCATCGATGATGACATGGCGAATATCCGTATTCGAACGGAAGCCTAACACCAGTTCCTTAAGATATAGAAACGGGGTAGCGTCCTCATAATACATTTCGCCCGCCCGAATTTTATCTATAGTTTGCCGGCCGATTGCGCTCCAGTCCTCCGGCAGCGCTTCAAGTCCTAATTCAGCAGCGATACTGGCATCATCAAAAAGCTGTGTATACAGCTTCGTCATATCGACGAAGCGCAAAGCCTTTACCCAGCGGCGCAGCGGTTTCAAACGGTCGCTCACCACCATGCGGCCGAGAATCTCCTTCTCGTCCTCATAATCGTTAAACGAAGCGGCTGTGCCTCGCTGTTTTCGGCGCATGCGCTGGTATGCCCGCTGATAATCCTCGGCATCCAGAAGCTGAATCTGCTCCTCGACCCATGGAGCTTCCAGCTCGCTTTTTCCGAAAGCGGCAATTTCTTTCAACAGCCACTCCTTTAGCAGTTCACAACGATTCGCTAAAGTTATAGCGGAGTCATACTCATAAAATTGCCGGGATATTTCCTCGGCATTCACCACGCTCTTGCCTTGAAAACGAATCGGACGGAACTTCATCCCTTTCTTTTCCAGCCAAAGCTTATATCGATTCACCGCCTCAAGGTACAAAGGGGAGGATTTATAACGAATCCCGCTAATTCGGTGTGCGTAATCCGAATCCTCTGTGCTCGTCAGGACATATTCGATTTGCACAAAGGGGTCTTCGAGCTGAAACTCTCTTCCCAAACGATGCTCCAAATATTCCTGAAACGTCGTCTGCTGCATGTTCTCCTCGCCAAGCTCTGGAAGAACGGTAGAAACATAGCTGTTAAACATCGGATTGGGCGAGAATAGAATCATTTGATCCGCGTTTAAATGCTCCCGATGCTTATACAGCAAATAAGCGACTCGCTGTAGAGCTGCCGAGGTCTTCCCGCTGCCTGCTGCGCCTTGCACAATAAGCATCCGGCTATGGTCGTTGCGTATAATTCGGTTTTGCTCCTTCTGGATTGTGGCCACGATGCTCTTCATTTGCGCATCCGAGCTTCGACTCAGCACCTGCTGAAGCATCTCGTCGCCAATCGTAACTCCCGTATCGAACATCAGCTTGATAACGCGCCCATGAATGACGAACTGCCGCTTAAGCGACATGGTTCCCTCAATCGTCCCTGAAGGAGTCAAATAAGAGGTAGGGCCCGGTACGCCGTCATAGTACAAATTGGAAATCGGCGCTCGCCAATCATATACAAGAAACTCCTCATCCCCCTCTTCCAGCAATGAGGCTATCCCTAAGTAGATCGTTTCCTTCTCGCCACCATCCTCGGCAAAATCGATACGCCCGAAATATGGGGATTGCTTCAACCGCTTCATCTTCCCCAGAGCTGCCGAAGCATGCAAATGGCTTCTCTCCCGGTCATTCAGAACCTGGGATTGCTGCCGCAAGCTGGTCGAGGTTTCGCCAACGTCGTCCGCCTCACTAAAGTTGACAGTAACTTCATCCCAGAAATCTCTACGCATGCCGACAACATCATCCCGCACGAGGCTTACCTCCTGCTCAAGCCCACGAATGCGCTTCTCAATCTGATCGGCAACATATTCGACGCGTAGCTGTTCTTCCTGCCAATCCTTGTCCGTACTATTCAATGATGATCGCCCCTCTACATTTACTCAACGCTGATCGCTTATTCCTTTAGTCTATCCCTTAACACCTCGGAAAGTTGACAAATAAGTTGATTTGTGATATAATTTATACAGATTTACTATGTCTTTGAAGATTTTTTTCAGTCCATTTTTCATTTTAACCATTTTTTATTACAATTTCAACAGTCCCCCTGTCCGCGAGGATAGAGGGACTGTTTTTTTCCATTGGCGACACCGCCTTCGCGCTACTTATCGTGTGAAGACGATGCCGGTATATCGGAATGATCGGCAAGCCGGTTTAAACGCTGCAGTTGATGACCGTATTCATAAATTTCCGCGGCAACGATTGATAATCGAAGTACTCCCTCCCGCTGTTCGGCAAAACGATCCAGCATGCTTCGCTGAAAACTGTTGTTTTCCAACTCGAACACTTCCGCCTCTCGAGAGTTTGGCTTCAGCTTGCCCTCAAACTTCAGCATAATATGCTCATGAAATTTAATGAGCTTCTCTAAATGCATATCAAATTCCTCGTTGACTTCCTGAGGACGCGGCGCCTGAAAATAATGCTGTTCAATGGCATCCAGTACTTCATAGCCTTTGCGGAGCGTACGCAATATTTGCTTATATACGACCAGTTGGCGGCTGTTGCTGAATTTAGGCCTTTTTAATTTCTTCTGGTCTTCTTCCATCATTTTATAAGTGTCACCGATGGATTTAATTTTGTCCTCGAGTTCCCGCTTCTGATCGCGGAATACACTCTCCTTCATTTCACTTGAAATCGCCGTGCGGAGCAAAATGGATAATTGCTCAAACGTTTTCTTGGTCTGGTTCTCGTATTGGACCCTTGGCTTAGGAGGATATACGATGATATTAATGACAAACGCCGAGACAATCCCTACTAGGATAAGCGTGAATCGGGTAAGGGCAAATTCCCACTGTCCGGATGCCTCCATGACCGCGACGACCGTTACAAGGGTCACGCCGATCGTCTCGCCCATCTTTAAGCGAATACAGATCATGATCACGAGTATGCACACCAGACCTACCGCGATCGGTTCATTAGAGAATATTGCGCCCCCCGCCATGGCGAGTACGGCGCCAAGGGTATTCGTCTGCAGTTGATCCAGCAAGTACCGCCATGAGCGATAGATCGACGGCTGCATCGCAAAGATAGCCGCTACCGCAGCGATAACAGGCGATGATAAGTTAAACCAGAAGACTACATATAGAGCTAATGTTACTGCAAGTCCGGTTTTGAGCATTCTGGCTCCAAACGTCACGAAGATTCCTCCTGTTCGCTAAGTCTATCATTACCTCATTTTTACCCAATTCCCTCTGTAATTCAATTTTAAGCTCATTTTAAGATAACCTTTGACTTTTTGGTCAAAACTACATGAGAGAAGAACCCAATCATTCTATACGATGAGGTGAAAATTGTCTATGAGAGAGCAGATACGCCAACCATTACAGAAAGGATTATTGGCCGCCGTAATCGCACTCAGCCCCTATGCAGCGGTATCTGAGACCGTACTGGCCAATAACAAAGAAGTGGCGACCCCGGAGGGTTTGCCGGATGCCGCGAAGCTGAAACAGCCAAATCCGCACCACCATCACCACCACAAAAGACATTCCCGAGGCGGACATATTATTAAGGATACGGCTGAATTGCTGGAAACAGAGCCTAGGGTGCTTGTAGAGGAATTAAAACAAGGCAAGTCACTGCTGCAAGTCGTTCAAACCCGTAAAGGCTGGAGCGAGGCGGAATATATACAAAAACTGACGGTTGTCGTCACAAAGCATATCGACAAAGCCGCCGCTGAAGGCAGACTAAGCAAGGAAAAAGCCCAATCGATGAAAATAGAGCTTCCCGTCAAACTCAAAAAGATCGTCAACCGCACCTGGAAGAGCCCAACCAAAGGACACCCGGTTACCGACTATCGCAACAACACAATTCAGTTGCATATGACTGAATAGCCTCTGTAGTTTGCAGTAACTGCATGCAGTTCTTAAGGGCTCACGAAACGAAGAAGAACCTCGCTCTTGCTTCAAGCGAGGTTCTTTAAAGGTGCGGCAAGGTTCAGCCTATCAGCAGACCGCAAGCTTACAGTTGATCTTAGCTATCCGCCCCTTTCAGGGCTGCTTTCTTCTTCTTAGGCTTCATTGCAAGCCCCACTACAGGTACTTCAAGAATATCAAGAAGGAAAATAAATACCGGTACGCCGACGATCAGTCCCCACACGCCGAAGAAATGCTCCGATACTAACAAGATCATAAATGTATAGAAAATAGGCAAATGTGTCTTGTTGGACATGAATTTAGGATTGAGAAAGTATGCTTCGAAAGCATGCACAACCGCGATCATAACCAGGACATAGACAATTTTGACGAGCCCGCCAATTTTAAAGGCAATCGCGCATAGCGGAATGAGCGAAATAATGACGCCCATTACCGGAATCAGGCCGAGTAAAAATATCATAATTCCGATAGCGATCAAATTCGGGAATCCAAAGATCCAGAGAAAGATCGTGGACAAAATGGCATTTACAGTAGCGATCAAAAATTGAACCTCAATCACTTTTCCGAAGGAAGTCACGAATTTCTTACCGAAATACTCAAGCTCTGTAAAAAGAAATGCTGCTCGGCTCTCTTTGAATTTCGCGGTAAATTTCGCTACCTTGTCCTTCTCCAACAGAAAGAACAAGCTCAAAATAATCGCAATAAACAAATTCAAACTCCATTTTCCGATATCAGATACGGTCTTGAGCAGAAAATTAAAGCTATCGCCAACATACTTGGATAGATCGATTTCCTTTAAGGAATCCACTAGAAAATTCAGCAGTACGTTATCCGGCAAATTTGTCGGAGGATTATCATAGAACGAAATGACCTGATTGACTAAATCATTGAATTCCTCCAAAAATACGGGCAAATAATAATATACTGTAGTAATCAATAGGGTTAGTATAACAACATATATAAGCAGTATCGTAATACTTCGATTAATCTTAACGATCTTATCCACATTGCGTGTAATGAAATTGTGAAGACGATTAATGAGATAGGTCAGAATAAAGGTGATCAGCAGCATATTCAACATGCTTCGCGAAAAATAGAGGATCAATATTACGAATAACAAGGCAAGAAACCTGCGGAAGCCCGCGATTTGAAATAGCTCTTTAAAAAAAGTCATTATAAGCAACCTGCTCCTTTTGATTTAGACTATCTGACGATGCAAAGCACATACGAATGTAGTTCTATTTCCTTAGTTCAATCTTAAGTCAGTATACAAGAGAAAAGCAAGTCAGCTAGGGTTGTTTTTTCGTAAAATTACGGTTAACGCAAACAGTCCCGCCCAAAATCAATTGGCAGGACTGTAGATCATAATCATTTATAGTTGAAATAATTGAGGCTGCACGCATACGGGCTTCGAAATTTGTGCAGTGTGCCCCGTAAAATCCAGTTTACCGGTAGCCGTGTCTATGCGGAATACGGCCAGATTATCCGAGTCGCGGTTAGCCGCGATGAGATAGTCTCCCGCAGGCGTCAACGCGAAATGGCGCGGATGACCGCCTTCGCTCGATATATGCTGCATCAGGCTCAGTTTGCCGCTAGTTTGATCGATGGCAAAGACAACGATGCTGTCATGACCGCGGTTGGAGCCGTACAAGTATTTTCCATCACGTGAAATAGCAACCTCCGCCGTTGTGTTCTCTCCCTTAAAACCCTCAGGCAAAGTCGGCACCGAATCAATGACGGAAAGTGTTCCGGCTTCCGCATCAAATGTATACAGCGTAAGCGAGGAGTTCACTTCATTGATTGAATACAGCCATTTGCCGTTCGGGTGGAACGCGAGATGGCGCGGACCTGCTGCGGCTTCCGTCTTCACCTCGCTGTGGGAGACCAATTTGTCGCCCTCTTCATCCAGACGATAAACATAGACTTTATCCAGCCCTAAATCGGCAACGAGAACATAGCGGCTGTCAGCTGTGAACAACGCGGAATGCGGATGCGGCCGATCCTGCCGCACCGGATCTGCCCCCCGGCCTTCGTGCTGCCGTTCATCAACCTGCTTGTCTGCGAGTCCATCATCCTGCAGACGAACTAAGCCCACGTTGCCGCCATGATAGCCGGATACGACGACATAACGGCTCTTAGGTTCAAGCTCGATATGGGAAGTCGATGGCTGCAGCGTAAATGCCCGGTTTAATTCCGTCAGGCTGCCCGCTGCCGGGTCAATGGCAAAGCTTACGACCTCGCCAATTCGTTCCCCGTTTGCCGTCGTCGTTTCTGAAATAGCATACAGTTTCCTGCGCTCTTTATCGACCTGTAGGAAGGTCGGATTTTTAAGTCCAGATGCGTCGCTCAAACGCGAAAGCTCTCCTGTGGATGGATTCATCTCCACCACATAAACTCCAGAGTCGGCAGCTTCGGCATATGAGCCTATGTATAACAGCAGTCGTTGTTGTTCTGACACTATGGTCACTCCTTCTCTATAATACTGTCTTCTATTCTTCCGTACTTTCGGACAATTGTCCAGTCCGGCAAAGGATGGAAATATTTTAAATTTTAGTCTAAACACTACACAAAACTCGAAAAATATGTTATACTGCAAGCGCTTCCACAACATCATCTAAAGGGGGATTTTGGAATGATGAATGTCGGACTAGAGGAGAAGAACGTCTACGAGGTCCTCGATCCACATGACGCTTATTTCTTCAAGGTAGGAGGTCACGGCTTAGTTTGCTTTCATGGCAGAAACTACAGTATAAAAAAGAGACTATCTGCAGAACAAACCTCAAAGCTAATCTCGGACTCCTCATTTTACCGCGTAAGCACCAACTGTTACGTCAACTTGCATAAGGTCACGGAAGTTCAAGACAATGTTCTACTGTTCAGGGATCAAACTCATGGCATCAAGACGATTAATGTGCCGAGAAGAAATTTGGAGCAGATCAAGCGGCTCCTTCCTGAACGCAGCAAGAGTGTAGCTGAAGTCGGTTAATCCACCGCGTTCTATCAGACCAAGTAGACCAAGCAAAAAGCAGCCTGAATCCTCCGCTTTGACGGAGATCAGCGCTGCTTTTTGCATGTTTGGCTTTATACTTAATTTTTGCTCATGTTGCGCTTGATGCTGTGCTTCCGCATTACTTTGATGCCTTCAGGTAGAGTCTAGCAGTCTCCTCCCAAATTTCACCCGGCGCCAAGCTGAATAATCCAATTTCATCTGCGGGCAGATTGACATGAGGCGCATTCACCAAATTAATTTGCGGCTCGGGGCAGAAAAATCCTTCCGTTCCGCCATTGTTCCAGATCATCCACTGCTTGTAGGACGTTCCTACATCATAAACAAGCGTTAGTCCCAGCTTGGAATCGGTCAGTTCCATCCGATTTCTCCCGTTTTGCGGCACTGCCGTATAGTGGTTATCCAGCGAAGTAAAGTATGGATATACCCCTTCATTCTTCATCGCTTCTTCCTCTACGGTCAACGGCTGATGCTTCCCGGTCGGCAGCATCCGATCATTCAGCTCCCACCGCTCGCCGATCGTGAACTTCATTCTATAGTCGCTGGCCTGGCTGTCTGGTGCGAACGGAGCATTCACCGCAGTATGGAAAGCGAGCAGGCAAGGCATTTCTCCTTCGCCATCATTTCGCACGAATACATGCTGTGCCAATCCATGCTCGCTCAGCGTGTATTTCAAACGCACGGTAAATTTAAAGGGCAGAAAACGGTACACCTCGTGAGCTTCATCTACACTGATCTTCACCGTTACATAGCTTTCCCGATCCGTGTTGCCGTACTCTTCCACCTGCCATGGAATCGTATGTAAGAAACCGTGCAAATGATTGCCCGTAGCCTCCTCATTGACCGGGAACTGGTAAGTCGTTCCTTTCCAAGGGAACTTTCCGTCTTCATATCGGTTTGGCGGGAAAAGTACAGGGATTCCATACACGCCCGGATTGCCGCGGAACTCCTCCATCTCACTCTCGCCCGGCTCGCGCAAAAAGCGGAAACCGCTTACGTTATCCCGATAAGCGATCAGATTTCCGCCAACGTTCGGCACTAGCGCCGCTTCGAAATTACCGGCCTGCAGCCAAACGGCCTTCTCGCCTTGGTATGTGCCTTCATAAGCCTTAAGTTGCGTCATTTGAACAATCTCCCTTCATAATTAGCAAGTAAATATAGTATCTATCAAACATGGCTTTACATCAAGCATCACGCAATATGCGCCTGCCGAACACAAGGGCCAGGACAATCATCGCCGAGCCGACGACAAGCTGCATCCCGAATACTTGAACCCATTTCGCCCAATCAACAATCCATTCATAGACCTTCCCTCCAAGCAGCGGGCCAAAGAAAGCGGCAACTCCTGTAATTGCCGAATACATCGCCATATACATCGGGCGTTCACTCTTCGGCGTATCTCCAATCATGAAATTGAACGCCAGCTGGTTAAAGCCCCCTACCCCGATTCCGAATAACATATGGGCAGCGAACAGCACCGGCAGCTGCGGCGATACGGAGAGCATTCCCCAGGTTAAGATCGAGACCGCAATGATCGGCAGCGTCCAATACAGCAGGCGCTTGTTGCTGTATCTTGCATTCAAATTTCCCCAAATATAGAAGCTAGCCATCATCGCCAGCGTTTGCGAGATATTAAGCAGGGAAATCGTCTTGTAATTGATCTTCAGCAGCTCCAGCATCACATAGGAGTAGAGCGGCACAACCAGGTTTTGCAAGAAAAGAAAGCTGGCCAAAAAAATCGTTGCTTTAATAAATGAGCTGTCCCGAAGCGGCTTCCGCAGCATGGGTAAAAACTTGCTTTCTACAGAGCGCTCGAAGGTAACGTCCGGATAGAACATGAAAATAATAATATTGGCGATCACGCAAACCCAAACGATGATATACAAGTACAAGAAGCCCTGACTTTCTGGAAAGCGATCCAGGATCATGCCGCCGATAAACATCGTGAGGGTTCCAAGCGCATTGAGGAACGTATTCCTAATCCCGAAATACCTGCCCCGCACGCGCGCAGGCACAATATCGCTGATCAGCGAATTCCACAGCATCCCCCCAACCGTGTTAAAGAGGCAAGCAGTCACATAAAAGCCTATAAAAGCGCTAACCCAATACGGTTTTGGGAATAAAAACGGGACAAGCCCCGTAAACGCCCATAAAATCCGGTGTATCGCAATGAATAATACCAATGCCCATTTCCGGCTCGTCAGTCGCTGAATGAGGAACGCCACAGCAATTTGGGCAATATTCACAAAGGTCGTGATTGCCAGCACAAATCCCAGCTGTCCGGATGTGGCACCTAAATAGAGCAAATAGCCCGTCAAAAATTGACCGCCCAGCAAGGTTTGAAACATGACGGATGGAAAACCTTCCAAGGTTGCAATAGCTAGATTTCTACGCTGGAGAGACGTTTTTCGTCGCGTGTATAATTTCAGTTTAAAGATGTCCCTCATGATGACACTCCTTCTAATTCCTAATCCCCGCCAACGGACTCCTTCATATCTAATGTGCTAAGACCGGATTCGCGCCAAATCCAATTATTCGGCAAATCACTCCTTTATTTCGTAATAGCAGCTAGATTTCCATTCGTTCCAAAATAACAGTATAATAAATACATGGGTTTCTTTCCATACACTTTCTATACATAATGAGGAGAAACAGAGGAGATTTTGGCATGGACGATTTGAAAAAAGCATACGAACAGCTCGGCCTTTCCGAGAACGCTTCCAGGGAAGAGGTAGAACAAGCTTTTGACTTGGTACTGCGCAAAAGCCGTTCCCGCAAGGGAGAAGATGAAGGGGACAGCGAATATGAGCGCTCGCTGCGGGCCTATAAACTCATCACTGGGCATGAGGATCAACGTAAAATTGAACAAATGAGTCAGGAAAGATACGCGAAATGGGGAAAATTCGCTGGCACAGCGGAGAAGATCAATGACTTCTTTCGTGTTTACAAAACGCATGTTATCGTTAGCATCATTGCAGTCGTTGTGCTTATCTTCGGCATTAACGCCTTTGTAGATTACCGCGCGGAGCAGAAACGAATTGCTGCGCTGCCCCCTCTCGATCTGTCCATTTTGTTCATCGGCAATTTCGCTGTTGATGAGATGAATGATGGAGAAGAAGCGCTCGAGCAGGCGATACTGGCACAATTTCCAGAATGGAATCGGGTCGACTTTCAAATCACTTATGTTCCCGAGCAAGGCGAGATGGTCTACCGGCAAAAGGCGATGGCCGTCATTGCTACGGAGAAGCCTGATTTATATATAATCGATAAACCGACCTTCGAGTGGATTTCCGGAGGCGGCGGGTTCAAAAGCCTGCAGGAAGAGAGCAACAGCGTGCTTAGCCCCGTGCTCCCCGACCATGCAGCGCTGCGCGCTCAAGCGGAGGAAGATCCCGAGCCCCAAGTGTATGCCGTTGATCTGACGTCCAGCGAGCTTGCGGATCAGCTTCCTCTTGGCAAGAAGGAATTGATCGCCGCAGTAGGCTGGAATGAAGAGCGATATGACAACACCCTTCTGTTTATTAAACGCTACCTAGAAAATATGAAATAACATGATCATGCGGCACGGAGCGGTTTCACTGCTTCGTGCTTTTTGCGATTGATTTATCTCTGAGCTTCATTTATGATAGTGTCATAAACGCGCGTTTACAGAAAGAGTGATCAGCATGCGCAGCGAAGATATCGCTAAGTTGGCCGGGGTGTCGCGCAGTACCGTATCCCGCGTCATCAACAATTATCCTAACGTCCCGGAAGCTACCCGGGCCAAAGTGCTTCAGGTCATTGAACAGCATCATTACGAGCCGAACAGCTTTGCTAGGGCACTCGCCGGCAAACGCACGGACACGATCGGGCTGTTTGCGATCAGCATGAATGAGAAGGCGGATGCTCGCCGTATTTATCAGAACAGCTACTTTGCCCCCATCGTTGATCTTGTGGTCGACACGGCTAACGCCAGGGGATTTTACGTACTGATTCATACAGTCTATTCACGCAATGATTTTCAGAAAGTCAAGCAGGCATTCCAGCAGAAGAGAATTGACGGCGGAATTCTCGTTGGTACCCAGAAGGACATCGAGCTAGTTCGCGAAATGGTCGGGCAAGGTTCACCGCTCGTCCTGATCGATTATGACATTGCAGAGATTACAGCCGAGCGCCTCGACAAAAATCATTTGGCCATCATTAACTCGATGGATTACGAGGGCACGGTCGAAGCGATGGAGTACCTCATTGGACTCGGCCATAGACATATCGGCATCATTCAAGGACGAATGAATACTTATTCGGGTCGTGAACGCTATATGGCCTATGAAGATACGCTAAGAAAGCATAATCTGCCCATGAGGGAAAGCAGTGTCCTCCAAGGTGATTTCCTGAAGGAGCAAGCCTACGCCGCGGTAATGAATCTGCTCGATTCCGGCGAAGAACTGCCCTCCGCCCTCTTCAGTTCCAATGATGATATGGCGATCTCAGCCATGGAAGCCTTTGCAGAGCGAGGCGTGTCTATCCCTGACGACCTGTCTATCATCGGCTTTGACGATGTACAGCTCGCCTCCCGCGTGAGTCCCAAGCTGACCTCGGTCAGCCTGCCGATTGAGGAGATGTCTAAAGCAGCTGTAGATACAATCATTCGCCTTTGCAACGCTGAACAGACGGGATTCAGCACGATAAGCTTTCCTACCCGGCTGATGACCAGAGACTCTTGCAAGCCTGTATCAGCACAGTAGCTAATCAAGGTATCATATGGATCCTCTCTAAATGGAGAGGATGCATTTGCACTAAAATAAACGCGCGTTCACAATCGAAAGGAGCCACCAATTATGAAATTCGGAAAATTTGACGATCAACGCAAGGAATATGTCATCAATACCCCAAAGACTCCTTATCCCTGGATCAACTACCTCGGCAACGAGGAATTTTTCGGCCTGATCTCCAACACGGCCGGAGGGTATACGTTCTATCGCGACGCTAGACTGCGCCGGCTTACTCGTTACCGTTACAACAACATTCCGCTGGATACGGGCGGGCGCTACTATTATCTCTATGACAACGGCGATTTTTGGACGCCGGGCTGGATGCCGGTCAAACGCGAGCTCGACTTCTATGAGTGCCGCCATGGCCTTGGCTATACCTCTATCACTGGGGAGCGAAACGGTATCTCAGTCACGCAACTGGCCTTCGTTCCGCTTGGCTACCAGGGCGAGGTGCATCGCCTAACTGTAAAGAACACGAGCAGCGAAACTAAGAACGTATCCCTATTCTCCTTCGCCGAGTTCTGCTTGTGGAACGCACAGGACGATATGACGAACTTCCAGCGCAATCTAAGCACCGGGGAAGTTGAGGTGCAGGATTCCGTCATTTATCATAAGACCGAATATCGTGAACGTAGAAATCATTATGCCTTCTATTCCGTCAACCGCCGCATCGACGGCTTCGATACGGATCGCGAGTCTTTTGTAGGCCTCTACAACGGCCTTCACGAGCCGCAGGCCGTCGTCTCCGGCAAAGCAACAAATTCGGTGGCCAGCGGATGGTCTCCGATCGGTTCCCATGAAGTGAAGCTGACCTTGGCTCCTGGCGAGGAGCAAAGCCTTATCTTCATTCTTGGATATGTCGAGAACGAAGAGGATGAGAAGTGGGAGGCGCCAGGCATCATCAACAAGAAGCCTGCCCTTGCAATGATCGAACAATTCGCCACCGATGAGGATGTCGACCGTGCTATGCAGGAGCTTGCTTCTTACTGGGACGGCCTATTGTCCAAGTATCAAATCCAGAGCGATGACGACAAGCTGAATCGGATGGTCAATATTTGGAACCCGTATCAGTGTATGGTCACGTTCAACATGTCCCGCTCTGCATCTTATTTCGAATCCGGCATCGGACGCGGCATGGGCTTCCGCGATTCTAACCAGGATTTGCTCGGCTTCGTTCATCAAATTCCGGAGAGAGCCCGAGAACGGATTCTCGATATCGCAGCTACCCAATTCGAGGACGGCAGTGCCTATCACCAGTACCAGCCGCTTACGAAAAAAGGCAACAACGAGATCGGCAGCGGCTTCAACGATGATCCGCTATGGCTCATCCTTGGAACATCCGCTTATATCAAAGAGACAGGTGATATGAGCATTCTCGACGAACAGGTTCCGTTCGATAGCAATCCGGACAATACGGCAACCCTGTTCGAGCATTTGAAACGCTCTTACTTCCATGTCATCAACAATCTCGGGCCTCATGGTCTGCCGCTGATCGGGCGCGCCGACTGGAACGATTGCCTCAACCTGAACTGCTTCTCGAAGGAGCCAGGGGAATCCTTCCAGACGACAGCCAATATTGAAGGACGCGTAGCCGAATCCGTCTTTATTGCCGGGCTGTTCGTGTTCGTCGCTCCCGATTATGTGAAGCTATGCCGTCTGCGCGGCTTAGAGGATGAGGCGGCGGAAGCCGAAGTCCACATGGAAGCGATGCGCAAAACAACCCTAGAGCATGGATTCGATGGCGACTGGTTCCTGCGTGCCTATGATCATTACGGCGAGAAGATCGGCAGCAAGGAAAACGAAGAAGGCCAAATCTTCATAGAGCCACAAGGGATTTGCGTTATGGCAGGCATCGGCGTTGAGGAAGGCCTGGCCCAAAAAGCAATGAGCTCCGTGCAGGAACGCTTGGATACAAAATACGGTATCGTGCTACAGCAGCCAGCGTATTCCAAGTACTACCTGAATCTAGGCGAGATTTCTACTTATCCGCCGGGTTATAAGGAAAATGCAGGTATTTTCTGCCATAACAACCCTTGGATCATGATCGCTGAGACGGTACTGGGCAACGGAGATCGCGCCTTCGAGGTATACTCCAAGATTGCTCCGGCTTATCTGGAGGAAATCAGCGATATTCACCGGACAGAGCCTTACGTGTATTCGCAGATGATCGCGGGCAAAGACGCGGTTAACCACGGTGAAGCAAAGAACTCCTGGCTGACAGGAACGGCAGCCTGGAACTATGTGGCGATTACTCAGGCTATCCTAGGAATCCAACCGGATTTTGACGGCCTTAAGGTTGATCCGTGCATTCCAACCTCCTGGAATGGCTTGCAGGCGACCCGCGTGTTCCGTGGAGATACATTTGAAATCACCATTAAAAATCCAAATCACGTCTCCAAAGGCGTGAAGAGCATCACAGTCGACGGTAAGGCGATCGATGGCAACGTCATCGCTCCAATCGGAGACGGCCGCACGCATCAGGTCGAGGTAGTACTCGGCTAAGCCTGCAGCTCTTATCGATTTATAAATATCAAACAAGCCCTCCATCCTATAACAGGATGGAGGGCTTGTTGCTTGTTCATGCTGATTAAGATTTGACCGCAACCACTTCGATTTCTACCAAACCGTCCTTTGGCAGCCGTGCAACATGAACGGCGCTGCGTGCCGGATATGGCTCGACAAAGAGCTTGGCATATACCGCGTTGACAGCTCCGAAATCATTCATATCCTGCAAGTATACAGTTGTCTTCACGACATCCTCCAGAGCGTACCCCACAGCTTCCAAAATCGCCTTCACATTGAGCAAGGAACGTTCCGTCTGTTCTTCTACAGTCCTCGGAAATGCATCCGACGCATCCATCCCCTCCTAATATTAAGCTTGTTTCAAAGGATATGCTGCGGCTATACGCTCCAGCGCTTCCTTAAGCACGCTGCGAGGCGTAGCAATATTTATGCGGATAAAGCCTTCCCCCTCCCTTCCAAAGGAGCAGCCGAAGCTTACGCTAACACGAGCCATTTGTTCAATCCACTGCTTTAAGCGGTTCTCCGCCTGATCCACGGCCCGGCAATCGACCCATAACAGATAGGTGCCTTCCGGTTCAACAACCGATAATTCCGGCATATGCGCCTCAATGAATGCCTTAGTATAAGCGATGTTCCCGCTCAAATATTCACGCAAAGCTCTAAGCCATTCATCGCATGCAGTGTAGGCTATTTCCAGAGCTGGGACTGCAAAGAAAGTCGGATTTTGAATGCCCGCTTGCCGCAACCCTTGCATGAACCGCTCTCTTACTTTGTCATTCGGAATGATAATATTTGAAATTTCTAGGCTGGCAAGATTAAATGTCTTTCCTGGAGAAGTACAGATGATGGAACGCTCGGCCATCTCCTCCGACAGCTTGGCTATTACGGTATGCTCATGCCCCTCATGAATAAAATCAGCGTGAATGTCATCGGAAACAATAAGGGCGTCATACTTAATGCATAAGGCGCCGATCCGTTCCAGCTCAGCTTTGGTCCACACACGTCCAACCGGATTATGAGGCGATACTAACAGTACGATTTTTACCCCTTGCTGCATGCGCAGCTCCATATCTTCGAAATTAATTTCATAATGTCCCTGATTGAAAGTCAGTGGACTTTCGATGAGCACCCGGTTATTAAGAGTGACCGCTTTGGCAACAGGCTGATAAACAGGCGTGTGAATAAGAACGGCATCTCCCTCATCTGTGAACTGCTGTATTATCAAAGATACGGCTTGTATAATGCGCGGGCAAAACACGATCCACTCCCTGGGTACCTGCCAATGATAAGATCGATCGAGCCATGCTTGAACCGCATTGTAATAAGAAGAAAAAGCATCCGTATAGCCATAGATCCCATGCCTTGCCGCCGCTTCAATCTTCTCCACCACCATTGGCGGAGCTTTGAGATCCATATCAGCAACAGATAGGGAAATCATGTCCTCCCCCATCGACTCCAGCAAGCCATCCCATTTCGCGCTATTCGTGCCCCTACGTGAAATGACTTCATCAAAGTTATATTTCATCGTGTTCCCTCCTTGGTATCTTTAGTCGATATGTTTAGCATCTATCTCAGCTTTTGCAGGTAACGATACACCGTGGGCTCGGAAATCGATAACGCGCTGGCAACCTGAGTAACACCTCCCTTGAGAAGAAACACTCCCTGTTCGTTCAATTCTTTCACGATTTCAATTTTCTCATTCGAGGATAGACGGTCGATCGGCAAATTCACTTTACTCAGAGTTTTCATGATAATGTGCTGAAGTAAATCATCCACATTTCCTTGCAAAAATTCGGATTCCTGCGGCTTTTCCTCCGAAAGTGAGTCTATTGGCGCAGACGGCGTGAGAGAACCCCCTTGCAGCACATGATTAATCCACTCTGCCGCAATCTCCACATGCGTAATATCAATGTTTAGACAGATCAAACCGACGAGCTTCCCCTGACTATCCTTGATGAAATAAGTTGACGATCTAAATTTCTGTCCCAAGGAACCCGAAGCCTTATAATTGGCAATATATTGCTTGTCTCGATATGCCTCTCCCTTCAATATTTTCAGCACAAGATCCGTGGAGCCGTCTCCAATCTTTCGACCGCTAATATGTCCGTTCTCAATAAAAATAATCGAATGCTCAGGATCGCTAATATCATGAACGACCACTTCGCACTTCGGCCCGACAATGGCCGCGATAAAAGAAGCTATCGGAAAATAAGATTCGAGCAGCAGCCGACTTGCTTCCATGAATATCCCCTACTCTCGTTTTGGTGAAATGATAGTAATTTTATTATCTTGATAATAATTTATTATTCATTCAAATCATAAATAATGAATAAAGCGTTTTCAAGTATTTTTTTAGTCAGCTTCAATGTTAATTTTCGACACTAATTTTTGAATTATGTAAGTTTTGCCTGTATCTCGTAAAATCCTTATATCCGCCCAGCCGTTCGAATGATATAATAGGATAAACATCCTATTTCTTTAAGGAGGGCATCATTCTTATGTCATGGTTCAACGGACTTCCCCTCGGCGGAAAAATTTCAGCAGCATGCTATTGCATCGCCGCCCTATTCGGAGTACCAACGCTGATTATTTTCATTCTACAGGGTCACTTATTGACGGGGATCGTCTTGGTTGTCGTTCTAGGAGCGCTAACCATCCCTCTTACTCGCTTCGTTCAGAAAGCGCTTACGGAATCATTCGATGACATCTCTAATGCCTCGGCTAAAATTGCCAAAGGAGACTTCACGAGCCGCCTCCACGAATCGGGGAGCATGGACAACTTAAGCCGTTCTTTCAACAGCATGATCGACAGGCTCCGTAAAATTCTGCAGGAAACCTCTGACATCACTCGCAAAGTTATGGATTCCAGTCGGGCGATCTCGGACAGAAACGAAGAACTTATCCATGTAATGGGTCAGGTAGCCCAGTCTTCCAACGAACTAGCGATCGGGGCCAATGAAATTTCCGAGGACGTAAGCGGAATGACCGACTCGATCCAGCAGATCGAAGAGAAAGTTAGCAACTACACCGACTCTACCAAAGAAATGAATGACCGTTCCATCGAAACGCTCGAGCTTGTCGAGAAAGGTCGGGATTCCGTATCCAGACAGGCGGAAGGCATGCGTCGCAACATTGAAGCTACGCAAAAGGTTGCTGAATCGATCAATGCGCTTTCCATAAATGCCCAAGGCATTACCCGTATTACGGCTACGATATCCGAAATTGCTGAGCAAACCAATCTGCTGTCTCTCAATGCATCGATTGAAGCTGCCAGAGCCGGTGAGCACGGTGCAGGCTTCGCTGTCGTCGCCCACGAGGTGCGCAAGCTGGCGGAGGAGTCCACTGCTTCCACGAAAGAGGTATTCAACCTTGTACGCGGCATCGAGAACGACGTGAAGCTGGCGGGACAGAACATCAGAATTAACGAAGATGTCGTACAACAGCAGAATCTAATGATTCGGGAAGCCGAGCAAATCTTTCAGCAAATCGTGCAGAGCGTTCATTACATCTCCGAGCAAATCGCGGCCTTCTCCAAAGAAAGTGAGAACATGCTGGAAAGTGCTCACCATATTTCCCAATCGATTCAGAATATTTCAGCAATTACTCAGCAGTCCGCTGCAGGTACGGAACAAGTATCGGCATCCATGAATGAGCAAATCCAGTCCATTCAGAAAATGGCGGAGGAGACGGAAGCAATGAAAAATGCCGTTTTCCAGTTGCAAAAAACGATACATATTTTCAAATTCTAATTTCGGGTTCACCTTATTTGCCCATAAATGAGCTTCAATGCAAGAGATTCGCTTGCTATATTGCTCACACGTGCAAATAAAGACGAAGCAGCCATGGTGCTAGTTGACCATGGCTGCTTCCTTTAATTTTTATTTTAATTCGTAACGGCTTTTAGGTGCACAACTCTACTCTCGAAATCACCGCGAATGGAAGTGATCGGCAATCCAGCGGACATAAGCCGGTCGCCACCGTAAACTGTTCCTGTATCCCCAAGCTTGTAATCCACCATCGGGTCGAGACCTTCCAGCTTCACCCGCTTCAATGGCCCATTCGGCTCTGCGAGCACATGGAAGTAGAACAGCAGAGCTTCTCTGCGATCTTCGCTGACGAACATCCAGGACGTCTCATTGCCTTCGAAAGGACTCAATAAGCGATACAAGTCTCCCTGCTGAACTAACCCGCGAATTTCTTTATATCGCGCGATTTGCTCCTTGGCTATCTCAACTTCCTCCTGCGTAAACGTCGTTAAATCGAGCTCATAGCCGAAATTGCCTGACATCGCCACATCTCCGCGGAATTGCAAAGAGGTTGTTCGGCCGACCTGATGGTTCGGCACGGCGGAGATATGCGCCCCCATCGTGGAAACCGGGTAGACGATGCTCGTGCCGTATTGGATTTTCAAGCGTTCCACGCCGTCCGTGTCGTCGCTTGTCCATGTTTGCGGCATGTAGTAGAGCATACCCGGATCGAAGCGCCCTCCCCCTCCAGAGCAGCTCTCGAACAGGATATGAGGGAACTCGCTCGTTAAACGTTCCATCAATTCATATAAACCCAGCATATAGCGGTGAGCCGTTTCCGATTGCCGCCCGGCAGAGCTAAGAGCAGATCCGATCTCCGTCATGTTGCGGTTCATATCCCATTTAATATAGGAAATCGGGACGTTGGCAAAAATATCGCTTAACCGCTCGTATAGATATTCCCGGACATCCGCTCTGGACATATCGAGAATAAGCTGATCACGCGCCTCGGTTCTCCGGTGATTTGGAACATGCAGGCACCAGTCCGGATGACTGCGGTATAGATCGCTATCCGGTGATATCATTTCCGGCTCGAACCATAAGCCGAACTGCAGGCCGGTTTGCTTCACCCGCTCCGCGAGATCCTTCAAGCCGTCCGGCAGCTTCCGGCGATCTTCGACCCAATCTCCCAGGGAGCAATTATCAGAATCCCGCTTGCCGAACCATCCGTCATCCAGTACGAACAGCTCAATGCCGAGCTCGCCGCCCTTCTTCGCAATCGCCTCGATCTTGTCGGCATTGAAATCGAAATACGTCGCCTCCCAGTTATTAACGAGAATCGGACGCTCCAGATCGCGATGTACGCCCCGGCAAAGTCTCGTACGGTATAGCTTATGGAATGTGCGAGACATGCCTCCGACGCCCTCGGCTGAATAGACCATAACCGCCTCCGGCGTCTGGAAGGACTGCCCGGGCTCCAGCTTCCAGGAGAAGTCAAATGGATTGATTCCCATGGACACGCGCGTCGTACCGAATTGATCCACTTCGGCTTCCGCCACGAAGTTGCCGCTATAGATCAAGCTGAAACCGTACACCTCGCCCTGACGTTCATTCGCTTCGGGACGAAGAAGTGCCAGGAACGGATTGAATTGATGCGAGCTGGCACCTCTTCGGCTATTGATTCCTGTAACCCCCGGAGCCAGTGCTCTTCGTTGAATATGGCGTTCTCGAGCCCATGCGCCTGATAAGTATAGAGCATCATAACGAGCATCCGGAAGGTCGATTGAAGTGCTTAATGCTCGTTCCAATTTTAGAGGCGCTGCTGCCTCGTTCGACAGCTTAGCCGATCTAGCAATCGCGCTGAACTGCTCAAATACCGTGTAATACAGCGTTACGCTTAACCCCGCTTTGGCATCATGGAGCACCAACTCCAGCGTCTCCGCTTCGCTCTCCTGCTCGGTATAAGTCGCGGGCAGCCCCTCCAGAGCCGGCTTGCCGGCTACGATGCGATGGGATTGGTAGACCAGCTCGGTAATGCGGGTTCCATCGGACAGCTCCACCTGATAAGCCGGATTTCTGAAATCGCTTGTACCATACTGTGGGTACTCCTGTGGCAAAGTATCCAGTGAAATCGTCTTGTCGTCCGGAAATGGGTTGGGGGAGAACGATGAGCGCTCCACCCTGTGCAGCAGATCGTCCAAGTTGCTTCCCTGGCGAAGCTGAGGGCCAAAATATACATGTGCAAGCAAGCCCCGCACGAGTTGAATAACATAACTGGTTTGAAACGATTGCAAATGAAAAATACCTGATCCTTCATCATAATGTATAGGCATTCCATATCCTCCTATCAATAGCTGATACCATGTATTCTACTATGTCCAATTAGTTACGTAACGTTAGTAAAGTGATATTCTATATGGAATTTTGTGTCCTATTTTGAGTTTGGCGATGAGTCTGTGTCTTCTTTATGACCGTCATCCGCCTGATCGGTCGGCTCATTAGCCTTTTCTGCAGCAATGAATTCGGCAGACGGATTGACTGTATTTTTGCGATGAAGGCGATATTCTTTGGCTCTTAGCAGCCGTCTGCGGTGCGCAATCCAAATCGGTACGGCAATGATGCCTAGAAGCAGCAGAATCGGCAGAGCTCCGGACAAGATAACGACGAGCCATTGAAAGACGGCGGATATCGCTTTCAAGCTGCCATCCAATGCGTTCCACGCCCGATCTCCGAGCGGCCCTTTTACTGATGCTTTCACTTGGTTCAACTCCGGCTGATACAAGCGAATCTCGACCGTAGAAAAGGCCACATTCTGGTCAATATACCGCATCCGTCCCCTGATTTGCTCAATCTCGGTCTGGATGCGTTCCAATTCGTTGGCAAACTCAACCATCTGACTGCTCTTCGTCGCTTCCTGCAGAAATTGCAGGTATCTGGACTCCATCGCTTGTTTTACTTTAAGCCGCGATTCCAAATCAACGTACTCCTCTGATACGTCCTGCCCCTGCATGCTGCGCTGCAAAGATTCATGCTCCAGCTTCTCCAGCCGATCCAAAAAGGATGAAAAGCCGGAGGACGGCACCTTCAGGATGATTGTACCGCCCTGCTCATGCTTGGATTGATTTTCCGTAAACTCCACAATGTAGCCGCCTGACATGGCTACGAGATTTCTGATCTCCGACTGGGCATGGCCGTAATCCTTGACCTCCATCACAACATTAGCTCGATAGATCAGCTTCTTATTCAGCCCGGCCGATGCATCAATCGCTTGAATGCCCTGGCCTCCTCCGCCGGGTTGTATCGCTTCCGTGTTTCGATGAATGGATAGCTGCTCACTGCCGGCGGAGTCCTTGCCCGCTGCCGGCATGCTCTGCTCGGATGATGCTGTGACGCTTGAGTCCGCAGACATTGCCGAAGACTCAGTATTCATCGCAAAGCCGCTGTCTGCCTTATGATCGGCTGCTCCTCTGCTGTCACTCGCACTCCCGCAGCCGCCAAGCACTAAAATTGCCGCCGTAACGCCGATGCATAGTATTGATTTCCATCTGTTCTTCATTTTATAACCCCCTTTGCCCTCTGGACGCTTCCATTGTCTGGAAGGTTGCGGCAAGGCAGATAAAAAATAAAAAAGAAGAACAAGGCCAAAGCCTGTTCTTCTCGTTCGGAGTCTTGTTGGATTATAAGAAAATAACCATGGACAGAATGAACATAAAGATCACACCTGCAATCATGGGAACCGACGTTCTTTTTACGATAGCGATCGGATCCGTCTTCACCGTACCTGCGACGATCAGCACCACTGCCGCAACTGGGGATACAGCGCGGAACAGGTTACCCGAAAGACCCATAGGAACCGAAATTGCAATCGGGCTGATTCCTGCCGCGTCCGCTAATGGAACCATCAGGGGAACCATGGCGAAGATCAAGGCCGTGCCGCTGCCGCTAAGAATAACGATCAGCGCCGTAATGGCTACCAGGACAAGCGGCAGAATGAAGTCTAAACCATTTCCCTGAATATTTTGCATGGATTGCTGCAGTGCATCCACCAAGCCGATGGATTTCAGACCTGTAACAAAGACGGATGCAGCAACCAGCAGGGCGACGATCGGAACCGCTCCGCCCATGCCTTTAAAGAAAGATTCTGTTTTTTCCAGCACGCTTTTATCGCCTTTATGGCGAATGACTTCGCAAATGATAGCAAGCACGAACGATACCAAAGTTGCCACCTCTACGCTAAGCTGTATCGCATTGCCTGTCGTAAGCTGAATCGCGTAAGTACCCAGCAGCAGGATAATCGGGAAAATCGGCAGGATCGCATATACTGTCTTGAACAGCTTGCCGCCTCTGATCTCGATATCCTCCTTGGATTCATGGTTCACTTCGGCTTCAGCCTGGGAGTGGCTTGCTTTCTTGTCCATGCGCTTCTGCCAGTAATAGTGAACCAGCGCGATAAAAATCAAGGTTGGAATAGATACGATAGCATGATATCTGAACACATAATCTGTTACCGTCAAATTGGCGAACATCGCATGCTTGGCTAATTCCTCGGCAATGGCGACGTTGTCGCTGCCGAGCGGCGTAGGAACGATTGTGGCCGATGTAGCGATGACCGCTGCTGCGGAAAGCGCGGACATGCCTGCTTTTCTAAGAATCGGAAACAAGGTGGCCAGCAAAATAATCGCTAGGTTAGAAGCACTCGGAATGACGAGAGATAACAGATTGCCTAGCAAAAATACGATAGGCACCAAAACATAAGCCGACTTAATTTTGGAAATGGGCTTCGTTAAAGCGCTGACCGTCACTTCGTTCGCTCCGATGGAGGACATATAAGCGGTGTAACCCCCAAGTAGGAGAATGATGAAGCCCGCAGCTGTGAAGGTCTGCTTGAACTGGGTAACGATGACCTGAAGCGGATCGAGCCAAAGCGAACCCGTTGATTCGAAGTCCTTAACGGCGATATCGTTGCCCATAGCTGCGGCCACCAATATCAATATGATCCCCATGAGAAAAAGAGTGATTTTGATGTCCATTTTCTTGATTAACATGTAAATAACGATGAGTACAGCAACAATTGCCGAGCCGTACATAACTAAATTAGACCCCATAATTGGCGTTCCTCCTAAGGTGCAGATTGGGTGCTGATATTAATGAAGATCAGATGTAGATTAGGTGCAGATCAGGTTCCGATTCGTAAAACAGAGCGCAGCGCGGTTCAGCTTAATTGCACTTGCTTAAGCTTTCCATGAACCACTTTTTGAACATTTGCGGATCGATATCGACGCATACTTTGGCGTTATTGTCTTTGCCCAAATAACCTTTCAAATCTACGACCGTGCAGCCTGCCGTCAAGGATCCGTTCAGTTCGATATCCACGAAGGTATCGACCACGGTGAACATTTCTGGCTGAAGGAGATAAGCCATGGCGGAGCTGTCGTACATTTTCAATCCTGTTTTCATGCTGCCGCCTCTATATTTTTGGAACAATTGATAGATCATTCTTCCGGTCTCGTTCATGTCTTTCAACTGCTCACTATCCTCGGGATAAACAAGCGCCTTTAATCCAACGTCAAGTCCAACCATCACGACGGGCAACTGGCTCTGGAATAAAATTTTTGCAGCCTCAGGGTCGGCATAAATGTTGAATTCAGCCATGACTCCAGCATTTCCGCGAGCTGTTGAGCCGCCCATGAGGACAACCTCAGCAATTTTCTCCTTGACTTCCGGGTACATTTTAAGCAGAAGCGCGGCATTCGTTAAAGGACCGATTAGAACTAAGGTCATAGGCTGTTCACTCTCCATAATGACCCGATACATGGCGTTTACTGCATTTTCCTGCAATAGCAGTTCCTCCGTCGGCTCCTCAAAGTCATATCCGTCCATTCCCGTAGAACCATGTACATTGCTTGCATCGATCGGTTCCTTAATCAACGGTCTGTCCGCGCCTAACGCTACCGGAATATCCTTCTTAAAAAACTTCAGCAATTTCAAGGCGTTTAGCGTGACCTTATCCAGTCCCACATTACCTGCTACAGTCGTAATTAAGCGTACATCCAATTCCTCGCTGTATAGGGCGATAGCTAAGGCAACGGCATCATCAATTCCAGGATCTGTGTCAATAATAATTGGTCTTTTAGTCATTTGATTCGTCCTCCTTGAATAAATTGTGCTACTTCTTCTTTCGTCGGCATTCCGGTTTGCGCTCCGAGCTTTGTTGTCGACAGTGCAGCGACGGCATTGCCATAGCGGCACGCATCGCTAAGTGACATGCCTTGACTTAAAGCCACGGCTAATCCGCCATTAAAGGAATCTCCTGCTCCGGTCGTATCCACGACGTTGATTTTATAGGCAGGAACATTCAGCTCCCGACCTTCTTCTATTATTGAAACTCCCTGGCTTCCCTTCGTAACGATAAGCTTCCCGCTAAGATCCTGGTCATGAAGCTGCTGCTTCAATACCATTTGCTCATGCTCGTTAGGGGTAAGGTAATCTACCTGCCGTATGATTTCTGCAGGCAGCTCCTGAATCGGAGCCGGGTTAAGAATGACGGTGACTCCGTTCTCTTTCGCAATCTCTACCGCTTTTTGCACACCTTCCAATAGTATTTCCAATTGAACAAGAAGAATATCACTATCCGCGATAACTTCTCGCTTGGACTCTACAAAGGCCGCGGTCACCTGATGGTTGGCCGCCGGTACGACAATAATGCTATTGTCCTGGTTGTAGACGGTGATCGTAGCCGTTGCCGTACGATCTGTAACCGGTTCCACATTAGTTACATCTACGCCCTCACTATTGAGGTGCTGTAAGATGTCTTGTCCAAAGCGATCATTGCCGACGCAGCCAATCAAACGAACATCTGCCCCAAGCCTGGCAGCGGCTACCGCTTGATTGGCTCCTTTCCCGCCGGGATTCATCTGAAACTGCTTGCCAAGGAGCGTCTCGCCAATTTGAGGCATTTGAGTTGTAATGGTGACTAAGTCCATGTTGATGCTGCCAACAACAGTAATTTTAGGTTTCCGCTCCATTCCTGTCTCTCCTTTTTAGGTTGATTCTCTCTCTATCAGCGTTACGTCCAATATTTTATAGTTCTCCTGATCCATAGATTGCTTCTGCTCCATCAAGCTGACCAGCATCTTGGTCGCTTTCTCTCCCATTTCATAGATGGGCTGCTCTATTGTCGTGAGCTCTGGCGTCGTCGCTTTGGATAGGCTGATGCCGTCAAAGCCGATAATGGCTATATCTTCAGGCACCCTTCTTCCAAGCTGATACGCTGCCTTAATGGCGCCTATCGCCATAATGTCATTCGCCGCAAAGATTCCATCAATATCCGGATGTCTTTGCAGCAGCTCTAGCGTCGCTTGAATGGATGATTGCATATCATATTTACCATTCGCGATGTATGTGTCGTTATACCAAGATTCCTTACCAACAATTTCTTTATAGCCTTCGCAACGTTCCTCCGCATTGACGATGCTGTTATTTCCTTTAATGTGTCCAATTCTAGTGCAGCCTTTACTTTGCAGAAAGCGCGTAGCCATCATGGCACCCTTCTTGTTCTCTACAACAATCGTCGGCAGACCTTTGCTGATCACTCGGTCAATACTGACGACGGGCATATTCAGCCGTTCGATTTGTGTTGCATTCAAAGTATTCGAAGAAACTATAATACCGTTTACATATTGCTGCTGCAGTACGTCCAGGTAATTTTGTTCCTTTTTCTCGTCTCCATCGGAATTGCAAAGAATTACATTGTATCCCAGTTGAATTGCCGTATCTTCAACAGCCCTTGCAAGCTCTGGAAAGAAGGGGTTCATAATATCAGGCACGATCAAGCCGATCGTATTTGATTGCTTCTTGAACAGGCTTCTAGCCACCTCGTTCGGCTTGTAATTCAGCTCTTTAATCGCTTTTTCAACCTTTATCCTCGTATCCTGGCCTACATAACCGCTATTGTTCAAGACTCTGGATACAGTTGCTACAGATACGCCTGCATGCTTGGCAACATCTTTGATTGAAATCATATTTTCACTCCACTCATAGGTAACCGGTTACACACAAAATATACTCTGTCAGCAGCCAGAAGTCAACAAGTTTTTTATTTCCATTTGATTTTGATCCGGATCAAAATCAACGTCTCCCCCCCATCAATCGTGCTATAACAGTGGGAAGCAGCCTTTACTCCCTTCGAGCAACGAATCCATCAAACAATCGCTGACGGCAAAATAACGCAAAAAAAGCTCGGGCCTCAAGGCCGAGCCTTTCCTTTTCATTTCCATTAATCTCGTTAAAGCTTACTTGCTCCTTCCTTTGCCTTTTCCACTAGTTCCCCCCGTTTCATATAAATCAAATTCATTCCAATTGCTCTTTATTTGTTCAATTTGCTTCCGCATGCTCGTCCCCTCTAATTCGGCTACAAGCAAATATGTAATCCCCAGTATTAATGCAATTGTACTAAGAATGATAGGGCCGTTACCGATATAATTCAGCATGTCGTTAAAGTGATCGGCATTCCAAACAGATGAGTTAGAACCATAAATAGCCGCAGCCAAATAACGAATGCCGTACAACGATGCAGCGATCATAATCAGAAGCATTCCTGTAGTTCTTCTATGCATGATTTATCACCCCAGTGTATGTATATATTTAATTATCATTATACCACCGCAATAAACTCCTCAAGATGATGTGGGATATATCCATTCATCTATTGTTGAATTCCCAAGTACGCAGCGCCGCTAAAGTCTGCTTGAGTCGTCACATTACAACCTCCTTCGGGACTAAACGATGTATGCCTATATCCTCATGTCACAATTTTACAAGCAGTTACTTACTTTATACAAGGGACTTAATTCACACTATCATTCATGCTTTTAACTAAAAAAAACAGGAAGACAACGAGAAATATCCCGCTATCTTCCTATTTAACTTGCAATTTAAACTAATTAAAGCGGCTATATCTTCATGCGCTGTAGCCTTAAAGCATTCAAGACGACAGAAACTGAACTTAAAGCCATTGCTGCACCGGCAATCCATGGGGCTAATAGCCCAAGCGCAGCGATCGGAATGCCTAGCGAATTGTAGCCGAGCGCCCAGAATAAGTTTTGTCGAATATTATTCATCGTTCTGCGGCTCATGTAGATCGCATCAGGGATGCTGTTCAGATCGCCCTTCATTAAGGTTACATCCGCCGCTTCCATCGCTACGTCTGTTCCTGTTCCGATGGCCATCCCAATATCGGCCATGGCTAGGGCAGGCGCGTCATTGATGCCGTCTCCGACCATAGCAACCTTCCTGCCTTGCTGCTGTAGTTTTTTGACTTCCTCGGCCTTGCCCTCGGGAAGCACCTCAGCCAGAACGTCTCCAATACCCACCTGATCCGCGATGGCTCGGGCTGTGCGCTCATTGTCTCCGGTCATCATAATGACCTGGATTCCCATGTCTTTCAATCTAGAAATTGCTTCCTGTGATGTTTCTTTCACCGTATCGGCGACAGCGACAAGCCCAGCATACTTTCCATCAACGGCAGCAAGCATCGCAGTCTTTCCCGCTTGCTCCAATTCGGACATCCGATGATCCGCACGCTCATCGATTTGTATGCTGTATTTTGCCATCAACCTGCGCGTACCCACAATGATGTCATGTCCCTCGACAACTGCGCGAATACCATAGCCCGGAACAGCTTCAAAGCTTGTCGTATCCGGCAGTTCGATCCCCCTGCCTGCAATGCCGGAAACAATGGCTTCCGCGAGCGGATGCTCTGAATTTCGTTCCGCAGTACCGATCAGGCGGAGTAGTTCGCCCTCCTCCATCCCGTCAGCTTCAACGTCGGTAAGCTCGGGCTTGCCTTTTGTGACGGTACCCGTCTTATCAAGGATAATTGTATCCACTTTATGGGTCGTCTCTAAATGCTCTCCGCCTTTGAATAGAACTCCAAATTCCGCCGCGCGTCCTGAGCCGGCCATGATCGATGTAGGCGTGGCCAATCCGAGCGCGCATGGACAAGCAATAACCAGAATAGCAATCGAGATTTCAAGCGCATGGGCAAAATTACCGGGTGAAGCCCAGAAGTACCAAATGAAAAAGCACAGCACTGCGATCCCAACGACAATGGGCACGAATATTCCCGATATTACGTCAGCTACACGCTGAATCGGAGCTTTAGATCCCTGGGCTTCCTCAACGACCTTTACGATTTGCGCCAATGCCGTGTCCTTGCCCACCTTAGTCGCAGTCATCTTCAAGCTGCCATTTTTATTGATCGTAGCACCAATTAGAGAATCTCCTGCCTTTTTCTCCACCGGAATGCTTTCCCCGGTCAACATCGATTCGTCTACCGACGAAGAGCCCTCAAGCACTTCTCCGTCTACCGGAATTTTCTCGCCCGGCTTAACGATAATGATGTCGCCGCGCAGCACCTCTTCCACCGGAATTGTCTTCTCCTGATTATCCCGAATGACAAGAGCTGTCTTCGCTTGAAGTCCCATCAAACTTTTGATGGCTTCCGATGTCCGCCCCTTCGCCAATGCCTCAAACAATTTCCCAAGTATAACAAGCGTGATCAGAACAGCGCTTGTCTCATAATACATGGCCGGAGCGTGAGTCTCGCTGCCGCCGGCTGTAATCCACTCCAGCGTTAGATACATGCTGTAGAAATAAGCAGCCGAGGTTCCGAGCGCTATGAGCACATCCATATTGGCGCTTTTGTTGCGAAGTGCTTTATAAGCTCCTACGTAGAACTGCTTACCGATATAAAATTGAACAGGGGTAGCCAATATAAGCTGAAACCAAGGATTCATAAATAAATCCGGCAGCCAAATCCAGGACAAGAACGAGAAATGACTAACCATCGACCATAGCAGCGGAAGTGATAATACTGCCGAAATGAGCAGCTTGCGCTTCTGCTGGGCAATCGCTTGTTCCCGGTAACTGGCAGGATCAGACTGCTCCCCCTTCAAAACTGCTTCATAGCCAAGCTTAGCCACCCGCTCCTGAATATCTTGAAGGGATACCTCCCCGGGGTTATATTCAACCCGCGCCGTTTCCAGCGCAAAATTGACGGATGAGCTCTTCACCCCTGGCATTTTGGCAATCGTCTTCTCGATTCTGACGGCACAAGCCGCACAGTACATACCATGAAGCTGCAAGTCAGTCGCTTCCTTAGCGACGTCATAACCAAGCTTATGAACAGTCTCTTCCAGCTTGGGCACATCAATGATTTGTGGATCATACGTCACCGTAGCCCGTTCTAAAGCGAAATTTACATTCGCCTCCTGAACTCCTTCCAGCCTGCCAAGACCTTTCTCGATCCGACTAGCGCAGGCAGAACAAGTCATTCCTGTAATCTGCAAAGAAGTGGTATTCTTCGCCTTTTCCATGAAGTACACCTCAATTCTATGAGTTATGCCAACACGGCACATTTCCCCGTGCAGCATAGTATGTACTATTACAATATACCCCAGGAGGGTATATGTCAATCATTCATTTCGTCTAAATTGGGAGGTGCGCGGTAAAGTGTAGCTTGTTCATATCCATAGGCTAACCGGATAAGCGTGGGCTCGCTAAAGGCTGTTCCGACAAAGGTTACACCATGCGGGCCTTTCGTTGAATAGCCTCCCTCCGTTATTATTCCGTCCTGTGCAAACCCGGCTGGGACGGTAATGGATGGATACCCTGCCCGGGCAGCGAGATCGTTAACGTCATCGTCGCCGAGGATAAGCAATGCATCCAAGTTATATTGCTCTAATGCGGCATCAATTCCTTGCTTACCAGCCAATTCAAAATTTCTACGTTTACTTTCTAAATACGCCTGCTCAGTTAATTTGCCGCTCGTCCGATTGGACCACAGCAATACATCCTGCCCGTATTTGAGCGCGGCTTCCGCATGCTGTTCGTTAAATGAGATCACATCGTCCAAAGTACGCACTCCAACTGTTTCTGGTAGTGTTTTCAAATAATCATTCAAATATTTCTTGAATTCAAATTGCATCACATAAGCATCCCATTCCTGACCCTGACATGGCAGTTCCACCGGATCGATAATCGTAGCTCCTTGGGATTCTAGTATACGAATCGCTTCTTCTATGATCGACATTCTAGCTTTCTCGAGATGGCGATAATAAAAACGGGGAATGCCAATACGAGAACGTGCAAGAAAAGTACGATCCAGAAAAGGGGTATAATCTGAAAAAGCCAGCCTGTCTCCTGACAAGGTAGCAGCATCCCTTACATCCTTCCACGTCAATGCACCCAAAATAAGCACGGCATCAGCCACCGTGCGAGCCATCGGGCCAGGCGTGTCCTGCGTATCGGCTAACGGAATGATGCCGCGCCTGCTAATTAGGCCTACCGTCGGCTTAATTCCGACAAGACAATTATGGCTGGCAGGACTGATGATCGATCCGCTCGTTTCCGTTCCAATCGCCGCGGCGGCAAGGTTGGCAGCGACGGCTGCCGCCGAGCCAGAGCTTGAGCCTCCGACGAACAGCTCTCCCGGGCCATATGGATTTAATGTCTGTCCGCCTCTTGAACTGTATCCTGCCCACATCGTACTGGACATAAAATTCGCCCACTCGGTCATATTCGTTTTGCCGAGAAGAACAGCACCCGCTGACCGTAGTTGCGAGGCGACGCTGGAATCCTCGGCAGGGATGGATTGAGCCAACGCTAACGATCCTGCCGATGTATGTGTCTGATCATGTGTGCCGATATTATCCTTTAGCAATATAGGTATACCATGCAGCATCCCGCGACTTCCACGCTCCTTGCGCTCTTGATCCAACGCCCTTGCCGTGTCCAAGGCATCCGGATTCACCTCGATGACTGACCTCAATCGCCAATCATAGCGTTGAATTCGCTCTAAATATTCCACCACTAAATCCTCGGAAGTAACTTCTCCCTCCTCCATGGCACACTGCATCATCTCAATACTGGCTTCAACGATCCATTCCTGCAATTGAAGATTCATAGCCTGCTCCTCCATTCAATTTCATTGACCGCAAGTTGATTCTACGGATGCATCTAGTTAGGCACCTCTTTCTTTCCTTATTTTGAACGATTCGCGGACAGCAGTAAAGCCAAGATAGATATAGTTAACCCTGCAAGCTTAACCTGTTTCTTATCCCGCTTCCTCTTCACGGTTTATCCTCCTTCGCATGATCATTCCACCCAATTATAGTTGGCCAACATCATGAAGCTATGATGAAGATATTCAAAAATGTTTCCTTAGGTAAAAAAATATGGCTATAATTAAATTAGTTTTAACACTGCCGATTGTCAAGAAATAAATTCCATTTATTAATAGTAATTATGTTTAACGCTCCAAAAAAATAAAATTAACTTTTCTAATAATACTTGCATATCTATTATATACTTTAGAAAAAAAGAGAACTGTTACGCCTCATATTTTTACCAAGGGAAACATTTTTGGTCTATACAAATATTTTTTCCAATATTATAATACTCTTTAAATTGTAATAGGAGGCGAATAGCATTCAGATGCAACTCATATCCCACAGAAGAAAAATAAAGTGGCAAACAATTACGCTGCTCCTGCTGATCACTATGCTCGGGCTTACTACGATTGCAGCGTGTGCGATTGGGCCGATCAGCATTCCATTTCCCAAGACGATGGACATTCTGCTGTCATCCCTAGGTCTCCCCTCGTTTACTTCTTATACGGATCGGGAGTTTCTGGTCATCGCTGAAATGCGTTTGCCCCGAGTGCTTGCCGGAGGATTGGTGGGAGCAGCCCTTGGGGTTTCCGGCGGCGCAATGCAAGGACTATTCCGCAATCCGCTCGTTGAGCCCGGCTATGTTGGGGTATCCAGCGGCGCCGCTTTAGGTGCGGTATGTGCGTTATATTTTGGCTGGAGTCGGTTCGGTTCGTGGACACTCCCTCTGTCGGCTTTTCTCGCTGCTATCATTGCCGTCATGATCATCTTGGCCATTTGGCAGCGGAACCGCTACAAATCCATCGCTACATTGCTGCTGCTTGGCATTGGAATCAACGCTCTACTGTCCGCCGTGATCAATATGCTCGTGGCAAGCTCGAACAACGAGCAAGAGCTGAGAAGCATCGTATTCTGGCTGCAGGGCGGGCTGGAAGCACGAACATGGGATCATGTCCAACTGATTGCCCTGCCCATTTTAGCGGGATGTGTAGTCCTCTTTGCATTTGGACGCGACCTTAACGCTATGCTGCTCGGTGATGAACAGGCGACCCACGCTGGCATTAACGTTAACCGGATGCGCCGGATGCTGTTAATCCTGATCTCGCTCATGACCGGATCAGCTGTTGCGATCAGCGGCATCATCGGCTTCGTAGGCCTTGTGGTTCCCCACGCCGTTCGTCTCGCTACCGGCCCGGATCATCGCTTTCTGCTACCTGCAAGTGCGCTCGGAGGGGCAATTTTCTTAATCTGGGCTGATCTGGCCTCGCGCATGCTGCTTCAGCCCGTCACTTTACAGGTCGGGGTAGTATGCGCGCTTGTCGGCGCCCCTTTATTCATCGCTCTAATCATGTCTTCTCGGGGTGGAGGTGCTCTAAAGCAAACATGATTGATTACCGCAATGTTAGTGTCTTTATTCAGAAGCAATCGATACTACGGAATCTTTCCTTCCATATCCCTGCAGGACAATTTGTCGGATTAATCGGGCCGAACGGCAGCGGAAAATCAACCCTCCTTCGTACGATGTCGGGATGGATTCCGCGGACGGAAGGGAGGATCAGCCTAGCCGGGAAAGCTTTGGAGAGGTATAAACGAAGGGATATTGCCCGTCTGATTAGTTTCGTGCCCCAGGATACGTCGGTGGATTTCGACTTCACGGTAAGGGATATTGTCATGATGGGCAGACATCCTTACATGTCCCGCTTCAAGGAGGCGACGCGCGAGGATTCGCTCGCTGCCGAGCGGGCAATGTACATAACGGAAATTGCCCATCTGGCTGACCGCACCGCAACAAGCCTGTCCGGCGGTCAACGGCAAATGGCATTCATCGCCAAAGCGCTAGCCCAAACCCCACAGCTGCTGCTGCTTGACGAACCGATCTCGGCTCTGGACATCCGGCATCAATTACAGACGCTGGAGCTTGTCCAGCAGTTGACTTATGACGGACTCACCGCCGTTGCAGCGCTTCATGATCTTAACTTGGCAGCCCGATACTGCGATCAGCTGATTCTGCTCCATCAAGGGCAGATTCTCAGTATTGGCACGCCGGAGGAAGTGCTTACCCCAACGTCGATACAGAAGGCGTACGAGGTTCATATCGAGCTCCGGCAAGATCCCTGGCTAGGCAGCTTGTCGATAACCGCGATCGGCATAGAAGAACCTTCTCTCAAAGGCTGACCTTGCACAGACAACATAAATTTTTATGGAGGTAATAACATAACATGAGAATTATTAGGTTAACGAAGGTCTGGAGTATCATTATCATTATTATTTCAATCGTCATCATTACTGGTTGCAGCAAAAAGGCTGCGTCCAGCGGATCAGCTGAGCAAGCATCGTCCGCCTCCGCCGCAAGCCCCGAAGAGCCTATGCGAATTGCTGCCCTATCACTTGACGCAGCAGAGGCGGTTCTGGAGTTGATCGATCCCTCGCGAATCGCTGTGCTGACTCGCAGCGCAGCCGATCCGGATCTAGCTTTCAATGCCGATAAGGTGTCCGATGAAATCATTCAAATCGCCGGAGCAACCTCCCTGGATCCGGAGAAGATCATGTCCTATAATTCAGATTTACTCATTATGACCAAAGGGCATGAACAGGAGAAAGAAGCTTCGCAAATGCTGGAACAAGCCGGTATTCCATTAATTAGTCTCGATGTATGGGATACTTTCGAGAAGATGGAAGCCAACTATCATATTCTTGGTCAAGCCCTGGGTGAGGAAAAAGCAGCAAAACATATTACCTATGAAATGAACAAAAAATTAGAAACAGCTCATCAGGCAATTGCCGGGAAAGAACAGCCATCGGTGCTAGTGATTTCCCCTGTCGGCCCGGGGACAGGCCCCTTCCTGATCGGTTCATCCAACATTTCGTACGACATTGTACGCCATGCCGGGGGGAACCATTTAGCGGATGAGCTATCTCTGACCCGGTCGACTAAAGCTTCTATGGAAGCTATCCTAAAAGCAGATCCCGATTATATTATTCTGCTTCAATGGAGGCAAGGTGACGGTTCTGATCTAGAGGAGCTCACGATGTCTGCTGGCTGGTCAACGCTTGCAGCGGTGCAGAACGGCCAAGTACATACGATGACCGTAAAGCAAATGCTATATCCAAACCGTTATAACGCCGATACTGTCACCGAGCTCGCTCGCCTGTTTCATCCCGATACCTTCTAAATATCCATGTACAGATATAAGGAGTGATTTACATGAATGCCGTGCTGTTAATGTCTTACTGCCATCTGCCATCGATCGATGACATCCCCCTGTTCTATCATCACCTATATCATGGACGGCTCCCTTCCCCCGACGTGATGGAGAAAGCGGTCGAACGTTACCGCGTTTTGGCGAAACCGGATCCGCTCGGCTCCACTACTATTCGCCAGGCCAGGGCTCTAGAGCGAAGGCTGAAGCAACAGCTTGGAGAGACGATTCCTGTCTATACAGCTCATAAGCATACGAGTCCTTTCGTTCATGAAGCAGTGGAGCGAAGCATTGCAAATGGGGCGAAGCATTTATATACTTTGCCGCTGTCGCCCCTCTATTCCAAGACAGGTACCGGGAGCTATCAGAGAGCTGCCGAACAAGCCCGGGATCTGCAGAATCCAAATGTAGCCATTACGCATATTCCCGCTTGGCATCTGCACGATCGCTTTGTTCAAGCGCTAAGCATCCGATTAAGCGAAGCACTGCGCTGGATTTCCGCCGCGAATCGCAGTCGGACGGTCGTCATTTTTACCGCACACAGCAAACCGGGTCTTCCCGCGCCACACCGTGATTATATCAAGGCCTTTACCGAGCTGGCTGAAGCTGTTGCCACACAAACGGATTGCCGCAGTTGGAAGATAGCCTACCGCAGCGGCGGCCCCGCCCCGCAAAAATGGCTGGGGCCGGATGTGCTTGATGTCATGAAAAGCACGGCCCAAGAAGGCGCATCCGCCGTTGTCATTTGTGAACTGCTCTCAATGACCGAGAACATCGAGACTTTGCAGGATTGCAGGTTCGATGGCCTGGTCAAAGCGCGGGAACTGGGACTGGAATTTGCGACTACAGAATTTCTAAATGATTCGGATGATTTTATGACAGCGCTCGAGGAAATCGTTCTGGCTCAAATTCTGAGTGACACGCCGCAATAAGCTCCACGCGAACTGCTAATATTAAGAAAGGCTCTGACCATTTCGGTGGTCAGAGCCTTTCCTTGTTTAATGATTCCGCCCATTTATTGCGGATTTGTCGTCCAAATGCCAGCGGTTTTCACAAATACCCGCTGCGGAAGCTTCAATGTCGCCAAAGCCAGTTCCGCGACGTCGTCCGGCTGCATCATCCGATCCTCATCGCCGATGTTCAAGCCTGCATTTACAGCCAGTTCTGTATTCACTGTACTTGGAGTCAGAGCAACAACGCGAATGTTATTCTTCCGAACTTCCTGCATCACAGCCTCGGTCAGACCCATAACGGCAAATTTGGAGGCATTGTATGCCGATCCAGTTGCAAAGCCTCTCTCTCCGGCTGTAGAGGCTATATTGATAATATTGCCTTGATTCTGGTCAATCATCTTAGGCAGTACGGCACGTGTCATATAATAGGTTCCCATCAGATTTACTTGAATAATTCGCTCCCAATCCTTCGGATCCATGTCCACCAGTTTGCCGAATTTAGCAATGCCAGCATTATTAATTAGAATATCCACGCCGCCAAGCTCAGCCACAAGCGTATTCACAGCTTGTTCTGCTGCTGCCTGGTCGGAAATATCCGCGGAAGCGATAGCCACCTTAATACCATACGACTCTTTAAGTTCCGATTGCAGCGTCTCAAGATCTGAAGTCGTGCGAGCGATTAATCCCAAATGTGTGCCCTCTTTAGCGAGTGCCATAGCTATTGCCTTACCGATCCCTTTCCCCGCACCAGTAATGATAGCCACTTGATTGTTTAAGCTCATTCAACCCATCTCTCCTTTTTTTTATCCTATCAATATCATGATTTTGTAACTTCCAAGTTCCATTATAGGCGATAGGATTGACGCATAACAAATTATGGCATGAAGTATTAAATGGCGTATTTCTCAATTTCAAAACCAAGATCTTCGATCATTTGATGATCTGCATTTACTTCTTGTCCTCCGGTGGTCAAATAGTCGCCAACAAACCATGAGTTTGCTGCGTACAGAGATAGCGGCTGTAAATGTCTTAAGCTCGATTCCCGGCCCCCCGACACGCGAATTTCCTTCGTTGGACAAATAAAGCGAAACAGTGCGAGTACTTTCAAGGCATGCATAGGTGTAATTCGGGTAGACGATTCCAACGGCGTGCCCGGAATGGGGATGAGAAAATTGACAGGGATCGAATCGGCATCAAGCTCCCGCAGGGCATAAGCCATTTCCACGATATCGGTGTCGCTCTCCCCCATGCCGATAATAACGCCGGAGCAAGGCGACATGCCGGAAGCCTTCACGTTCTCGACTGTTTCTACTCGCTGTTCATAGGAATGAGTTGTCGTAATGGAAGCATAGTTCGTTTGGCTTGTATTCAGGTTATGGTTATAACGATGAACTCCTGCAGCCGCGAGCCGTTCCGCTTGATCGTTCCGCAACAAGCCAAGACAGGCGCATATTTTTAGGGGCATTGTACTACGAATTTCTGTTACCGCATCAATGACTTGGTCAAGCTCTCGCGGAGTCGGGCCTCTCCCGGAAGCTACGATGCAATATGTCCCGGCTTGGCGGGCCATCGCTTCACGTGCGCCTGCCAGCAGCGACTCTTTATCAAGTAAAGTGTATTTGGGAACTGCAGCGCTCGAGACGATCGATTGTGAGCAATAGCCGCAATCCTCGGGACATAGTCCGCTTTTTGCGTTCATAATCATGTTGAGCTTCACTTTATTGCCGTAATAATAACTGCGCACCATATAAGCCGCCTGCATTATGGGCAGCAACTGCTTGTCGTCTCTGCCGAGCACCGCCAGACCTTCTTCCAGTGTTAACCTTTCGCCACGCAGTGCTTTATCCGCAAGCTGTTCCCAATCCATCACATCAGTAACATGCCTCAAGCTTCAATCATCCTCTCGCATTCTACCAACAATATCTTATTCAAACAGACTATTGTCAACCGTTTATGAATTACAGGTTTACAATTTAACTAAACGAGAACATCTTACCAGAGATGCTTCGATATTGTAAATAGCAAAGATATCACTCTGACAGCATATCCCGTCTTAAAAGTTTATAATTATGCATGACTAAGCGTAATAATCGTTACTTTCCAAGGTCTGCCATCACTTTGAGGATATCACCGAGCCGGTTTACATCTATACCAATAAGTATATGCATGCTGATAGTTTAATTTCTCATACAGACGATTGGCAGACGCATTATTTTGAACAACGAGAACATAGCTTTTTGCAGCGCCGTTCTCTTCAGCCCATTTTAAAATATGCAACAGCAATTGCTCGCCATGCCCTTGATTACGTTCCTCCTTGGCAGTCACTATATCGTATAAACCGACGTACCCTTGCTCTATTGAATTCGATCTCTTCGTATAACCATCGGCAAAACGCAAAAGCCAGCCTTCATGAACAATCGTTCTTAAAGCTGGCCATGCATTTAATGCAAGCTCTTCAATCCGCAATGACATTTATACCCCTCCTTAATTACTTGAGACCTTTTGTATAAATATACATCGTTAGGATTATATATTCAATTCCTTTCTTATTGATTCGAGCTATTCCTTCAATTGCAGCTCCAAATACGTTTAACTCCATGGAACGAATGATCCATAAAATCGAGCCGATGCACGTCCGAGTCCCCATTCAAGTCATTCTTTATTTGAAGGTCAAAGCAGGTGAACTGTCTTAACCAGTTTTCCATGCTGTTCAGCTCGACCAACTATTCCAAATGGTATACGCAGGTATAAATTCAGAGCGATACACCGTATCCGCCCACCACCAGTATTTCGGCTTTCATAGACAATCATCGTCCTTCCCAACCGATTTGACCACATACCAAGCATTGATCAGATAGGATCCGAAATAATGGGTTGCTTGCGTGAACCCGGTTCTCTCTAAAAGTTCCAGCACTTCATGATCCGGAATAGGGTCGGATTCTCTGCCGATCGAAGCGGAAAATTGCTCCCATTCCTCCAGGGGGATGCCATGATCGAGCATATGGCCTTTCCATGCCTTCATTTGGGTCGAGAACGACGCGCTGTTCGGATTTCCATTGATGGAAGCAAGGAATAGCGGCGCTCCCGGCACTAGACGATCAGCTATGTCTTGAAGTAATTTGCGCTTGTTCGATTCTCCACGAATAAAATGAAGGACAAGCAGACAAGTCGCCGCATCAAAAGCGGGTTGCGGTGAAAGCTGTTCAATCGTTCCCTCTTGAAGGGAGACTCTATGCGCTACTTCCGCCTCAGTAGCGCGCCGTCGTGCTATCTCAAGCATAGCCCGGGAGGGATCGATTCCTGTAAACGCCCACTCTTTATGACGACTGCTTAGCGTTACAAGTTCTTGGCCTCCGCCAGCTCCAACAATAAGCAGCTTAGCTGAATCTTGACTAGGGTGAAGATGTGCACTTAACAGTCGTTCTGTCATCTCGTAAAGAAGCATGTACCCGGGAATTTTCAAAGAGATCGCCTCTTCGTACCTCTGGACACGGGGATGCTCCCAACTCATCAGTTCATCTGGATTAGTTGCAAGGCTCTCCGACAATGGTTTGTTCATATCGCAATCTCCCATTTCATTTGCTCCTCATTCTATGCTTGTTGAAAAGATCATCTTTCCTATACACTTGTATTAATAATCGTTCTCAATTATATAGCCCATACAGCAATATATATATCCCATAAATGTGGGATTTGTTACTACGATTAATTAGGGAGACTCGATATGAGGATACAAACAAATAGATTGAAACAAAGCATCTACCGATTAATTGATGCAGCCACCAATTCCCGCGACTTTAGAAAGGCGTTATTAGAACGGCTCCGCGAGCCGCTGCCTTTTGATGCCGCTTGCTGCACTACGGTTGACCCTAATACACTCCTGTCCACTGGAGCGGTTACGGAAATAGGGATCGAGGCCATTCATGACCATCTGTTCGAATATGAATATTTACATGAGGATTTCAATAAATACGAGTTGCTGGTTCACGAGGATATCCCCGTTGCGATCTTAAGCGAGGCAACAGCAGGAGAACTTGAACGAAGCAGTCGGTATCGCGAGGTACTGCAACCTGCTGGTTTCGCGGATGAAATGCGAGCCGCTCTGATATACGAAGAGAAATGCTGGGGTTACTTAACCTTGTTTCGTCGACAATTATTTACGGAGATGGAGCGGAAACTGCTTAATGATCTCATTCCCGCCATCGCCTCCTCCTTACGCACGACAAGCCTCTTCTTGCCCGAAGATGCTGTGAGTAGAGCCGGACAAGGGCCTGGTATCATGATATTGTCGAACGAACTGAAATCCTTCTCAGCGAATCAAGCTGCCGTGCAGTGGCTAGCCCTTATACAGCAATGGGAAAATATCGACAGCAAAACAATGCCACGGCCAATTCGGGCAGTCTGCTCCCGCTTGTTATCTCAATCCTTAGAGGATGCTGTCAGTTCAGACGTGGCTAAAGTGTCCCTTTGCCTCCCTGACCTGCCCTGTGTAACGATTCGCGCAAGCCGTCTGCACGGATCAGTCGGTTCTGCAGAAATTGCGGTCTTGATCGAGCAGGCAACACCTTCGGAAATGCTGCCGATGATTGCAGATGCCTACGGTTTAACGAAACGCGAAAAGGAAATTATCAGCGAGCTTATAACAGGAGCATCAACGAAGGAATTAGCCCTTACACTTCATATTTCAACCTATACAGTACAGGATCATTTAAAATCGATCTTCGCCAAAACCGGGGTAGCTAGCCGCAGGGAGTTAATATGGCGCTTGTTCTCTAGATTCGGCTGCGTCTAAATCTTTTTCTCATAAATAACAATATCTTTGTTGTCCTTCATCGTGATTTTAACGGGCTTCATGCCTTGTCTTCTCCAAAAACGATGACCTGGCTCGTTTTCGCAGATAACACCTAGCCGAAACTGCTCAACCTGACGTACTTTTATCATGTCATAAAAGATATTCAACGCTTTATAGCCATATCCTTTGGATTGGTGCTCTTTTTTGATTTCTAGCAAACCGAGCCAGGTATAGCCATCGTTAGGATTTTTCATTAGAATTTCCATAATGCCGACGTACTCATCCTCCACTTTGAGCAAATACCGTTCTACGCCGAGCTCCAGCGACTCATTGATCTCAGCAATGATCTCTTCCATCGAGAGAATTTCTTTATCTTTGACAACTAGATTATAAAAAGGATCTGAATTCAGTATGCTCGCCTCGACCTCTATCATGCTCGGAGTGGATTTTTCTAATTTCATATTCGAACAGCCTCTCATGTGATGTTTTGGTTTAATGTCTGCAGCTCCATTATACTATTCTAGAGGTTCGAATTCCCTTTGCGAGCTTTATTTTCTTCTTCCAAGTTGATCCTGTCCTTGCTGGTATTCGGGTTCGAAATAACCAGAAACTCAACATCCCGATCCGACTTGTTAAACACCTGATGCGGTATTGCAGGCAGCACTTCGATCCCTTCATGTTCGCTGAGTTGGTGCTCTGTTCCATCTTTTTCAATCGTCATGACTCCTGATAATACAAAGAAAAACTGTGCCGCTTTCTCATGATAGTGTCTGAGCTCGCTTGTGCCCGGAGGCATGCGTTCATGGATGATGCTTCTCTCCTCTTCATGAACTAAACGCCAACCATCGCATGCTTCCCCCCAATTGTAATGCTCTGCATTCTGCTTGTTTTTCTTCATAAACGCCCTCATTTCTTTTCAACTGATTTCATCCCGAGGTTAAATTCGTTCGGCCTCTACCTGTAATGCATCCACCCCTTCTGTTTCACCAATAAGACGTACAAGCTCCAACAAAATTCGCATGGCTAATGGATATTCTATTGCAACATTTATTATTAAAATGCTGCTCATTAGTATAGCCTAGGTCATGGTGAATTCAGCATCTTTGGGGGAGGGCTTGCTCGGTTCCCTGGAACAACTGACCACTATTGTAGCTATCCACAATATGGCGATGATTTTTTTTATTTTTTATTAATCGCTTCCAACAGCTGATCCAGCTTCTCAAGGAGCAGCTTATCGTTTTCATGCTTTTTCTTTAATCGGCCATCAATACTAATAACTCCAAAAGAGATCAACAGTAACAAAATAAGGCCTATAAATTCCATCTGCTGCTCAGCTCCTTAATAACACTTCTTTTGTTCGCTCCGTCCCAAAACCAAACAAAACGACCCAACCCCCAGATAAGCTCTTATCTTAGGGATGGGTCGTCGTTGGTTAGCTGAGCTTGCTCGTATTTACTCCTGTTTGCCCAACACATCGATCAAGGCGCGCGGCAAATTAAACTTCTGATTGTTAATCATAATACTAGTCAGATCTTCAGCAGAATTCTCATCATGCAAATGTTTTATCGTCTGGACCTCATTCATTAAGCGCTCCATTTGATGATCCAATTCATCGGCGGTATCTGCCGCATCTTTAAGCTCCTGAAGCAATCGCTCGGGCACGGACTGATTATATTTATAAAAAATTTTATGCTCCAGGCTGGCCCAAAAATCCATAGCGATCGTACGAATTTGCACCTCAACGCATACATTCTCCACTCGATCGGACATAAACACCGGAACCTCAATGAGTAAATGCAAGCTTTTGTAACCATTGGGTTTAGGGTTCTTGATGTAATCCTTGATCTCAAGCACCTTCAAATCGCTTTGCTGCTGCAGCATTTCGCTTACTCGATATATATCGGATAAAAAAGAGCATGTAATCCGCATACCTGCGATATCCTTCACCGTTTCCCGGATCGATTCGAAGGAGAAATTCGCGCCCTTACGATACAGCTTGCTCATAATGCTTTCCGGCGATTTCAACCGCGTTTTCGTATGCTCGATCGGGCTATAGTCGTGGAGAGATTCAAACTCTTCTTTTAAAATATCAATTTTCGTTTCCATCTCGTCCAAAGCAAATTTGTAGCTTAATAAAAATCGGGTAATTTCGTTACGCATGATTTTCAGTTGTTCCAGTTGTCGTTCGCTCATTTGGCTTTCCCTTCCTGCTCATTCACTTTTTCTATATTATAACGAATTCGGATTCACGATGCACGAAAGCTAAGGCAGCCTTATCGGCTATCACCGAAACGATATCCGGACACCGGAATAGAACGCCCTTTATACCATTGAAAAATCCCGATCATCACATTCAACCAAAGACCGCTAGCCAATAAAGCTCCCACAATATCGCTTGGATAATGAACGCCGAGATAGATTCGGCTTACGCAAATTATTAGAACCATGAGGCTGCTGAGAACGATGAGTAGAATGCGTCCCCATCCTGGGCGAATATGGCGCCATAAAAGATAGGCTAACGCCCCGTATAAGGCGAAGGCCGCCATGGCATGACCGCTAGGAAAGCTGAAGCCTGTCTCCTCTACCAATCGGTGAACAAAGGGCCGCTCCCGTTGAAAACTCAGCTTCAATAGCTTATTCAGCAATGCAGCACCGCCTAAGGAGGCGAAGAGAAACAACAGTTCCATCCGATGCTGCAGTACGAAGAACAAAATGCCCATGGTGAGCAATGCGATGAGGATCGTAAACTTCGTTGAGCCAAGCGTGGAAAAGAACACCATAACGCTGGTCAAAGGCTCACTCTCAAAGCTCTGCATCCAAGCAGCAACGTTTAGATCAAAGGCATTTAATGGTGATCTGACGGTCAGAGCAGCCATAGCACTAAACCCAACGAAAGCTAGTATGCCAAAAAAAATAATATACGGACTTAAACGTCCTTGTTTCTGCGACATTCTCATTCCATTTCCTCGCTTCCACTTCACTTCTGTATCAATCACGGTAAAGGCACTGTCATTTCATCATTATGCAGCTTCACACTCAAAGCCAGACCGATCGCAATCATATTCGTAATTAACGAACTGCCTCCATAGCTGATGAAGGGCAACGAAATCCCCGTTAAGGGAACGAGTCCGATATGCATCCCAATATTAACGAAAATTTGAAAAACGAACATGGCTGTAATTCCAATCACTAGATATGAACCGGCTAAATCCTTGCTGTCAATCACAATGTTAACCAAACGTGCAATCAGTAGAAAATATAACAGCAGCAATACAGCTGAGCCCAAAAAACCATATTTCTCGCCGATCACGACGAATATAGAGTCGGAATAAGCATAGGGAATATACCCCTGCTCCAAGAAAAATCCGCTATCCCCAGTCAAGCTCCCTGACCCGATCGCCATCATGGCATTCTTTACATGCCACGATTTATCGGGGTCGCTCGTTGGATCTAGAAATGTTTGTATTCTTGACATTTGGTGGGGCTTGATCACTTTGGACAGCAATTCGTTATTGGCATAGTACAGCCAAATCATTGTGCCGATTAGAATAACCGCGCTGCTAATGAATATGAACATATACCTCAAGCGAATATTCCCCATCCAAAGCATGCTAAGCAGTACACCGACAAAGACGAGCGCCGTGCCTAAATCAGGCTGCTTCATAATAAGCAAAATCGGAATTAAAAAAATGAGGCAGACCGGAAGGACATCCTGAATTAAGCGAAGCTTCTTGCCCTGCCGCTTGCTCAGCATATGGGCGACAAGCAGAATTGTGAATATTTTAACGAGTTCGGAAGGCTGGAGCTTGAACGAGCCGATACTTAACCATCGAACCGCGCCATTCAGATTTTCTCCTTTAAATTGGACGAAGACCAGCATTCCTATCCCGAGCAAATACAGAACATAAATAAGCTTGCCAAAAAGCACTCTATAGTTAACCACAGCTGCCAGCAGCATCAGGAGCATGGACAGAGCAATAAGCAGCAAGCTATTCTTATGCAAGCCTTCTAGCTTTGTCCCGACTGTAGCCCCGTACACCGCCACAGTTCCTATGGCATTCAGACCCATGATAATAAACACTGTTGCCTTATCCACTTTTTTAAGCTTCTCGAGAAAAATCATCGCTGACCTCAATTTCCAAAGTAAACGTCTTACCCAAAAAAACTAAAAAAAACGATTCATGATACCGAATCGTTATCTTAAATTAATTCATCATATCGGTTAAGTCGATACTTTCGTGATAACTTCTTCGATCCTGCAGCTTCAATGTGCTTCGATCCCATTCATAAATATCAAGCCCGTTCACACCCTCGCCTAATGTCCAGCCCAAGAGGATTTCGGCAACCCCATCTTTGTCCACATCGTGGATTCCCGCATAATCCAACCCATAGCCGCTTCCTTCCCCATGCCATACGATTTGCCAAGTTTCGTGCCTGCTGCGCATTAGCAAAGCCGCTTTAAGCGTTTTTTCACGGCCTCCATCCTCTTCATAGACAACGACGGCCTCATTCATTCCATCCCCGTCTAAATCCCCATATGATATGCCGTGATTCCCTGCTCCGCCGGGCGTAGTGAGCAGCCGAGCACCTTCAGGCAGCAGAGCTTGAAGGCTTGTCAACATGTCATCGTCCATTGGAAAATGGACTTTTGAATTCGGGGCCGAAATTAAGTCGTTTGGCAAAGATGGCATGCCGCATCCGCTAAACGTAAACAAGACAACGGTCACTAAACTAATGATGATGCGCCTATTCGACATGTTGCGTCCTGCTCCTTACATATTCTTTTTTCTATTCTAAATGGTTTAACGCGGCAAAAGGTTATGGAATAGTTAAAATTACTCTATCCCGCCCCTAGGAAGACAAATCATCACCTTAGTTCCTTTACCCAGTTCGCTATGGATCGTTATGTATCCCTGATGGAGTTGAATGATTTGCTCCGATATGGCTAGACCCAGCCCGCTGCCGCTCATCTTATGGTTTCCCTTATAAAATTTCTGAAGCATCTTCGGGATGTCCTGCTCGGCGATGCCTGCCCCCGAATCCTCAACGGTAATGATAACCTGCTCTTCTGACATATAAGCGGAAAGGGCAATCCTCCCCCCCGGTTCCGTAAATTTAAGCGCATTGTCGAGCAAGTTAATCATGACCTGCTTCAAACGGTTCTCATCAGCTGAAATGATTGGCAGTGCCTCCGATAGTTCGACCTCCAGCAGAATGCCTTGTCTGACCGCCCTTGGCCGAAGCTGCTGACTGACATTTATCAAAAATTCCTTCACAGGAACCGGGGAGCAGTCCAATACCATGCGCCCGTCTTCGAACTTCGAAAAATCCAGCAGCTCATCGACAAGACGCGTCAATCGGTCTGTCTCCAGATCAATAATGTCCAGGCCTTCCTGAAGTGGAATCTTGCCTTTCAGCAAGTTCGCTTTTAGCGTAACGACCCAGCCTTTAATCGACGTTAACGGCGAACGAAGCTCATGAGATACCGAAGAAATAAAATCATTTTTGAGTTGGTCATGCTGTTGTATTTTGACAGCCATCGTATTCAACGTGTCCGCCAGTGCTCCGAGTTCGTCTTCATACGGCTTTGCCGCTCGTGCGGTGAAGTCCCCGTCCGCCATTTTCTCTGCTGCCTGCTTCAGTCCCGTGATAGAGTTTGTAATCGTTCCGGATAGAAAAAAGCCGACAACGGCAACGATCGCAAGGACGACTAGACCTACGACTATAAAGATGACCGCGATTTGCCTAACCGCTTCCTTTGTTTCCGTTAAGGAAGTTACAAATCGCACCGCACCAGCCGCTTGGCCATCGGCTTGCAGCAACGGGTAGGATACAGCCAGAATCTCTTCCTCCGCAGACGGATCATGCCCGCGCCAGGTCTCAGCCTTACCGGCAACTGCCCTCCGTACATCGGGATAACCCAGCAAACTAAGCCCAGCCTGCTGTCCTGTCGAGTCTTGAAGCAATGTCCCGGAAGAGCCGATAATTTGCACCTGCGCAGATGAATTATGCGAAAATCCGTTCATTAATCGTTCAGCCTGCGGCTCTAAATCTTCGTCGGCAAAGTATTGTTCATAGAAAGCAGCCGATAACTCCGCCTGATTTACCAAAATTTCTTCAATATTGTGATAGTAGTAATAGTTGACACCTGTGATTAAAATAGCTTCGAGGGTAATAACCGTAATCAGAATGACCAGAAGATAGCTTCCGACCAGTCTTTTGCGTATGCCCAACTCAATCTTCCTTCCTCCAGCGATATCCCACGCCCCAAACGGTCTCTATCAACTGCGGCTCGGAGCTGTGCTCCTCCAATTTCTCCCGCAGCTTCCTCACATGGACATCCACCGTTTTCGTATCACCGACATAATCTTCGCCCCAAACAAGATTTAACAGCTCATTTCTCGACAGAGCAACATCCGGATGCTCCAGGAACGCCCTCAGCATCTGAAACTCCTTTGGAGTAACCTCGATTACTTCCTCAAGCTTATATAGCTTGTTAGCGGTTAGATCAAGGCGAATTTCCCCCGATTCCAAAATATTATTAGACGTTTCCCCTATCTTGCGAGTACGGCGCAGCACTGTTCGAATTCTGGCTGTCAGCTCCAGCGGATTGAACGGCTTGACGATGTAATCGTCCGCCCCCAGCTCCAGTCCTTTGATTTTATCCAAATCCTGCCCCCGTGCCGTTAGAAAGACGATCACGACCTCTGAATCAATCTCTCTTAACCGTCCGCAAATTTCAAAGCCATCAAAATCCGGTAGCATTATGTCGAGAACGACCACATCTGGCCGATTTGCCGTAAAGTTTCTGAGCGCCGCCTCTCCCTCCGCTGCTTCAGAAACTTGAAACCCGCTGTCCTCCAAATTAATCGCGATAAATCGCCGTATATGATCATCGTCCTCCACGATAAGCACGTGGTTACGGTTGTTCAAATCCATCATATCCTCCCAGAAGCGTGTTCGTTCAATGAATCATTCCTATTAAAACACTAAACCAACCATCATGCAAAAAGCTCCCGAACAGCAACTTAAGCATTTTCAATCAAAAATAACCCAATCAGTCCGCTAGAACTGAATGGGTTATGTCTTCATCCTCTATTCCTCCACTTCAAAAATGGAGTCCACAATAATCGGTAAATTATCTCTCACTGAGACGGCGCCAAATACCGATCTCGCATGGCTCCCTCTATCCTCAAACACTTCCATTAACAAATCAGAGAAGCCGTTCAAAACCTTATGGTGCTCCTCAAACTCAGCGCTTGCATTGACGAACCCCTGTACCTTAACCGCCCTTTTCACCCGATCCAAAGATCCTAGAGCTGATTTCAGAACAGCCAGCACCTCGATTCCGGCTTGTCTAGCGAATTCATACCCTTCAGCCGTGGTAAAGTCGAGCCCTAGCTTCCCTTTTGGGTTGCCGCGCGGGCCTTTCCCGGACACGAACATCAGCCCGTTGACGATGACGTAATTTGCATACTTCGCCGCTGGATCGCTGGCGGCAGGCAGCGTAATATTCAGAGCCTTCAATCTTTCCTCGGTAGTGCTCATAAGCATAAATCCTCCAGTTCACTCTCTATTCGATCAAGCCTAATACTCCCTGCATTCTTGATCATTTAATCACTTGACGCGATATTCCGATATAATTTAGTAATACATGTAAATATGATGACTCATAAGGAGGCTGTACGATGAAAAAGATTGTAGTTCTTGTTGTCTGTCTGACTTTGCTGCTCTCCGCTCAAACGGCGGCTCTGGCCCATTCGGGGAGAACCGATGCCAACGGCGGACATAACTGCTCCGAGAAATCGAAGCAAAAAGGTCTTTGCAGCGGCTATCACTACCATAATTCCGGCACGACCAATTCGAGTTCAAAATCAAAATCCACGACGACCACGACGACAAAATCAAGCACTTCCACCAAGAATAACTCCTCGACCAAAACCAACACAAACCATAAAAATACCGCACCTAAAAAAGCTTATACCACGGTAGACATTACATTAATCGTGAATGGCCATGTCGTACCCTTGGATCAAAAAGCAGTTAGCGTCAATGGCACGGTACTCATTCCGTTGAAAAACATGTTCGATGCTCTTGGCGCGACGATAGAGTGGGATCAGGCCACTAAGAAAATCACCGCCGCTAAAGACGACACAATCATTGAACTGACCGTAGACAGCACAATAGCGAGGAAGCAAGACAAGCAGCTTACATTACAGGCCAAGCCAATTGTAATCAATGGATATACGATGGTGCCTGCCCGCTTTGCTGCTGAATCCTTCGATGCCGACGTCGATTGGGATCCGCAATCGAGTACGATTACGATTACAACGCCTTAATGCATTCGACCCGATTGCCGAACGGGTCCCTGAACTCGAATCTTTCATACCCTGGGATCGGAATGGATTCCAGGGTTCTTATGCCGTTGTCCTCTAATTGCTGCCAAATGATTTTCAAATCCTCCACCTCGTACGCCAAGTGAGCTTTGGTAGAATCTCGGTTCACATCATCTTCAGTCCCGACATGCAGTTCCTGATTACCTACTTGAAGCCAGAAGCCGCCTCTTCCCTGCAAGCTTTCCGGCTTCGGTATTTCCTTCAGAAGCAGCACCCCGCAGTAAAACTTCCTCGCTTCTTCCTCCATCCCCTTTGGTATTGTGATTTGTGCATGATGAAAGCCTTTGATCATATTCATCTCCTCCTTCATCTTGTTCCTTCCAAACCATACCCACATATCGGTCAACTGAATAGTGCATTGCTCGGCTTCCGCCCAAAAGCTTACTTCCCAGCTATCTATAGTTCAACTCATAGCCTTGCTAAAGCGACTTTTAAATGTTCTTGTCATGCAGCCGCTGTCATCTCCATTCTCGCTTGCCAATTTTACGGGAGCAGCCGACATTTTCATTACCGGAAGCTTGTAATAATATACCTTCATTTCACTTCTCCATATAAAAATAACCCAGCCCAAGATCGTCATTCTCTTTGGCTGAGTCTCTGCGCTGCGCAAACTTCTTCCATGATTATACATCAAGAACACTTCATTCTGAAATGCTTATATCATGCGGCTTTCTTCATGTTCTAATTCAGAATTCATCATCTATCTGCCTCCTTTCGGATGAACTTCGGAATTTGGATTGCTCAGATAACCATCCTCAAATAATAGAACAAAGACCCGGCCTGAGAAGCCGGATCCTTGCGATATCTAATCGTATTCTTTATATCAGCACAATTAACCTTCGACGATTAACTTTTCCAACTGCAGCGGCTCCACATATTGGCCATTCTTATAGGCTCGCATATTTCCGCCGGAAATTTCATCGATCAACACGATTTGCGCGCCGTCGTCGACTCGACCAAATTCAAACTTGATGTCATACAGTTCAATATCTTTCTTCGCGAGCTCAGCTTTAACCACGTCACCAACCGTTTGAGTCAGCTCTTTTAACACCTTATACTCGGCGGAGGATAGTAATCCCAGCATATCAAGCGCATCCTCAGAAATCGGCGGATCTTGGCGCTCATCGTCTTTAATCGTAACCTCCACGAAAGCGTCCAACACCTGCCCTTCCTGGGCATACATGCCATAACGGCGCAAGAAGCTCCCCACCGCTCGGTAGCGGCAGATGACTTCAAGTCCTTTGCCAAATACGGTAGCCGGTTTTACAGTCATCGTGGCATTGTCAATATCAGCATCTATATAGTGTGTAGGAATTCCTTTTTCCTTCAGTATTTCAAAGAAATATTTTGTCAATCGGAGACCTGCTTTTCCCGCGCCTTCCAACGTGAGTCCAACTGTGTTGGCACCCGGATCGAATACGCCGTTCTCGCCTGTCACATCATCCTTGAATTTCAGCAAATAGTTCCCGTCTTCTAAAGCATATACATCTTTTGTTTTACCTGTGTAGACCAATTTCATTCCTGTTGATCCTTTCTCGTTAAAATATTTTACAATATAGCTCTGGTAGTAACGCTGGCGATCGTTAGTGTACGTTTAGGTTGTAAAAGTCGGCTTTTCTGAGCAATCTATCCTTTCTTATACACCTATATTCGCCTACGCTCGCCGATAATGTGATTTTTCGTGATTTTTTAAGTGGTTTATTCAGCACTTTATGTTTACTTGATAATTGATTATAACATTTTTTCAGCATACCGCTAGTAAGGATTAGGAGGATTAAGGCTTATCACTTCGTCGTGTAATTCTTCATAATGTCCTGACATAGAGCTTCTTAATTTCCACCCTAAGACCTTTTGGCCTGACTGAACTGGCGCGACCGATCAGTCCAGCCAAGTATGGCGCCGCTGATCGCCACTAAGCCCTACAGTTGCCGCAAATCCATTCCTCTCCCCCAATCCAAAATAGCCCCCGGATCGGCTCCGAGGACATGAAAAAAGCACCCGATTGGGTGCCAAGTAACTTGTATTTTAATAAGTGATATTCTTAGTGAGTGTATATGATTTTATATCTCCAAAATCATAGATTGTGTGTCCGACTACTTTAATATAAACGGTAGTTCCGGGACGAACAACTACGGCAGCAAAATCCTCATTTGGCCCAATCTCGTAAGGATTCAAAACAACTTCACTACCGTTAGATTCTGTGTAATAAACATACATATCAAAATTTGCAGGCTGTCCTAGAGAATAAGAATATAAATGTAAATTAAGAACTTCCCTTAATCCTGATGTATTCGAATATTTAAACCAATCGACATCATTATAGTCTAATGAGGAACTATATGGAACTATATGCACCTATGTCATTAATGCTAATTGCTGTTTCCCTTGTATCTGCTATACCCGAGTAAGCAAAAGAGTTTTGGGAGATAGCCAGTATTAATATAACAGCAAAGAGGACTGAAAATAATTTCTTCAAATTCATGTTCATCCACCCTTCTTAGCAATATAGAATCGGCCCGATTCAAATCCTATTATATCGCTAACTAACTTTAAAGGAATCCAACGAAACTACCATATAATGAGACTTTTTGTTTCATTTGGAATTTATACGTAAAAATACGACGTGCTGATCAATTGCCTGAAGAATCCAAGCAGTTGACTAATTCAATAGATTACCTATATAGCTAATACAAGTCTATGAATTACTTTAGACTTTTTATAAATGATATTTGTTTTGCAATATTTTATATTATTTTAATTAAAAACTATTGTAAATAATTACATTTATGTTTATTATTTCATTATGTAAGCCCTTTCCTTTTAAGTAACAAAAATCATTTTAATTAAAATTAAGGAGGTTTGCACATGAACTATTCTACGAGAATCACGGGAAGAAAATCAATGCAATGCTTTTTGGTACTTCTATTAGCGCTGCCTTTATTCCTCTTCGGAGGAAACTCTGCCTCTCATGCAGCATCTGCCAGGCAAATGGAGTCGCTGAAGCGCGGCGTGGTTGCGGTAAAAGTTAATAGTGGAGTTTTTGTAAGCTGGCGTTTGTTCGGCATCGAACCGGATAATATCGCCTTCAATCTTTACCGGGGAAGCACCAAAGTCAATGCCAGTCCCATTACAAACAGCACCAACTATATTGATCCGCAAGGGACTAGCAGCTCCACCTATACGGTAAGAGCAGTTCTGAACGGGCAAGAGCAAGCGGCTTCCGAGACGGCGAGCGTCTGGGGACAAAATTATTTAACCGTCCCGATTCAGCAGCCGCCCGGCGGAACTACACCGGATGGGGTTGCCTATACGTACAGTGCAAATGATGCAAGTGTAGGCGATCTGGATGGGGATGGAATCTATGAAATCGTGCTCAAATGGGATCCTTCCAATTCCAAGGACAATTCCCAATCCGGCTACACGGGTCCGGTAATCATCGATGCCTATCGCCTCGATGGTACTCGCCTATGGCGGATCAATCTTGGCAAGAACATTCGCGCAGGCGCCCATTATACACAATTTCTCGTCTATGACTTCGACGGGGACGGGAAAGCGGAAGTCGTATTCAAGACGGCTGACGGAACGGTGGACGGTGTTGGCAAAACGATCGGCAATGCAAGTGCGGACTACCGCAACTCCAGCGGGTATATCTTGTCTGGGCCCGAATTTTTGACGGTGTTTAAAGGAAGCAACGGCGAAGCTTTAACGACCGTCAACTATGAGCCGCCTAGAGGTACAGTTTCCGACTGGGGAGACAGCTACGGCAACCGGGTGGATCGTTTTCTCGCCGGAGTCGCTTATCTTGACGGGCAGCGTCCAAGCTTCGTGATGGCTCGCGGATACTATACACGAACTGTGCTCGTTGCTTACAATTGGCGGGATGGAAAGCTCACCAAGCTTTGGACGTTCGATTCGAACGCGTCCGGCAACAGTGCTTATGCCGGCCAAGGCAATCACAGCCTTAGCGTCGCCGATGTCGATAACGATGGCAAAGATGAGATCATTTATGGCTCTGCGGTTATTGATGACAACGGCAAGGGGATCTACACGACAGGGCTCGGACATGGCGACGCGCTTCATGTGAGCGACCTGGATCCTGACCGTGCCGGGCTTGAAGTATTCGGCGTTCACGAATCGACCAGCGCAGCATACGGGGCAGAAATTCATAATGCCGCTACAGGTCAGATCTATTGGGGCATTCGTACCGGAGCGGATATCGGCCGAGGTCTTGCAGCGGACATCGATCCGCGGACAAAGGGGACGGAGCTATGGGCTTCCGGCATCGGCCTCCACTCCGTAAAAGGTGTAAAAATCAGCGATGCAACGCCGAACTCCACCAATTTCGCCATTTGGTGGGATGGTGACTTATTGCGAGAGCTGCTGGATCATACTGGCGGAACGGGCAAAATCGACAAATGGAACTACAGTCAAAGCACCACGCAGCGATTGCTGACAGCTACCGGAACGGCGTCTAACAACTCCACTAAAGGCAACCCGAGCCTTCAGGCCGACATCTTCGGCGACTGGCGGGAGGAAGCCATCTGGAGAACTGCTGACAATACTGCACTGCGGATCTACACGACGACTGACGTGACTCCCCACCGCATCTATACTTTAATGCATGATCCCGTTTACCGCTTGAGTGTGGCCTGGCAGAACGTTGCCTACAACCAGCCTCCGCATACGGGATTCTATCTCGGCGACGGGATGAGTTCACCGCCCAAGCCAAATATTTATCTGCCAGGTAATTAATACTCTGCAGTCATGCCGTCAACGCTTAAGAGAGGGAGGGTAGAATCCTCTCTTTTGCATATTCAAATGCTGATTAATCCATTCTAAATCATAGAAAGGAGAATCATCATGAACCAATTACGCCAAGTCCCACCCTCGCCGGAGGTTACTGCTTATTTAGTTAATGAGTTTCAAAGAAACTGGAAACCAGCCGGCTTTACCTATAACCAGTTTCTGATCGCCAGGGGTTACCAGAACCCTGCCCATAACCATCCGGGGATGGATGACCATGTAACAGGCATGCCTCCTGCGGGGGCCGAGCTGATCCATACGCCGCGCAAACCGGTTACCGGGGAGCTGAACGTCAAGGTGCTTCTCGTTGATTTTTCCGACATGCCGGGTACGCTTTCCAAAGAGCATTATGAAGACTTGCTCTTCTCCCGCAGTACCCACACAACCGGCAGTATGGCGGATTATTATGACGAGGTCAGCCGTGGGCTGGTACAAATCCACGGCGAAGTGCATGGCTGGCTCAGAATGCCTCAGGCCTACAGCTACTACACGAACGGCAACTCAGGTCTCACCGATAAGCTCAACCGGGAATACTATCCGCGGGATGCCAGAAAACTCGCTGAGGATGCTGTCGATGCCGCTCTGGCCCACGGTGTTTCTTTTTCTTCCAATCTGGATGCCCTGGACAATGGTACGATTACGGCGTTATTTATCGTCCATGCCGGACGCGGAGCTGAAAAAATCCTTCCGCCGCTGAGTGGAAATCACATTTGGTCCCATAAATGGCAAATGGTCAATCCCAAAGAAGTTGCCTCGGGGCTTACCGCCGTTACTTACTTAATGGTGCCTCAGGAAGCTCTGCTCGGGGTGTGCGCGCATGAGCTTGGGCATCTGGCTTTCCAATGGGATGACTTCTATGATCCGAACTATGGTTCGGACGGTGATCATTGGGACGGCAACGGGATGTGGGATGTGATGGCCAGCGGCTCCTACGCCGGCAGGGAGATGCGTCCGGTTCATCCGGCAGGGCTCCATAAACTGCAGCATGGATGGATTGAAGACGAGAAGATTCATCAAAGCCGGAGCGGGCTGACGCTGCTCCCGGTGACATCGGCCGATGGCAAAGTGGTCAAAATTAAAGGGCCGGGTTACGCGAGCAATCAATATCTTCTGCTGGAGAACAGAATCCGAGAGAAATTCGACGGTGAACTGCCGGGCGAAGGCCTGTTAGTATGGCGAATCGATGAGGATCGTGATCAAACGAGAAGCTCTGCACCCGGCATGTATCTGATTCAGGCGGACGGAAATGAGGACTTGAATGATCCGAATGACCGAAATAGCGGTGATCGGGGCGACCCTTTCCCGGGAAGCAGCAACAAGACGGAGGTTTTGGATCATGGAAATATATCCACATCCTTTCCAGGACAGCCATCGGGTATATCGCTGAAGAATATTGCCTATGACCCGGAAACGAAGGAAATTAAGCTTGATATCGAAATTGAAGAGAGGACATGATAACTAGATAATAAGATCCGGCTTTCAGCGGTTTGCTTGCTAAAGCCGGACTTTTTTTATTTTTCAACCGCAAAAGACTCGGCCGCTGCCGCAAGATAGTACGCCAGCCCTGTCTGCTGCCCTTCAAGCATCTGCAAATGAAACGAATCGCTGAGGAAAAAACGCGTCTGCGCCGCAAAGTCTTGAGCCGATACGGCATGGCCGTGACGGTTCATAAAGTCCAAATGGCTGCGGATCAGCTGCCCAACTTCCGGGCTGCTATGCATGACGCCCGTTTGTAAATTCCGGGTGTGCATTGTGCTCTTCCAGAGCTTCCCGCCATTCTTCCTCGTTGGCAAAGCCTTTAAACAACTCCGAATTATCCATAGGTTCTCCCTTCTCCATACAATGAATGGACTGCCTCAATGTGTCAATGACTGTCCGCAGCCTGTTCTGTTTAGCCAGAAGCAGGTTCTCCTGCTGTTTAAGAACGGATAAGCGTTCAAGCTCTCGTTCGAGAAGCTGCTTGATCTGTTCCAGCGGAAATTCCAATTCGCGGTAGAACAAAATTTGCTGCAATCGTTCCAGCTCCTCTTGTCCATACAAACGGTACCCTGCTTCACTAATCTCTCGCGGCAAGAGCAGGCCGATTTTATGATAATGATGCAGCGTCTTGAGCGTTACGCTGGACAGCGAAGAGACCTCTTTTACCGTGTAGAGCATTCAGCTTCCTCCTTTCAATTCCACTTTACAGCCTCCCCTAACAGGAGAGTCAAGGCCGTATTTACTAGCATGCGTATATCGGCCGTGTTACTGGCATGCGTACCCCATTCATGACCGGTTCATGAGTTTATCCGGCTTGCTGAAGGAGGCGATCTCAATAGGCGTCGTCTACGGACTGGCGGGATTATATTTTATTGCGGGATTAATGATCTTGCTTCTTCCATCCCGCTTAAACAAAAATAAAGGAGCGTCGGCTTACTGATCTTTTTTCCACTCCTCATGGGCTTTTAGGGCTTTCGACCATAATTCGTCCTTCTCAAGCTGGCTGAAGTGATTCAGCGATTCGCCGAATACATCGCTCAATAGTTCAAACCATTCGGAACGGTGGGTAATTTCACTTTTGGCCAGTCCATGCTCATCACGCCTGCTGTATACGCATCCTCTGAGTTCGTTGCTGGCAGCCTTCTCCCTATTGCGAAGCAGCAGCATATCGATCCATGTAGAATCGGGAGACGAGCTTAAATAGAGATGCTTTGGAAGGAATTCATCTAAATTACACACCGGCATAGCATCAATATCGACGCCAAGAAAAGAACCCTCGGGGTCATGATCCAACCGCCAGCCTGAGGTATTGACAGAGGACCGAGCAAGCTGATAGGTATGAAAACCCTGTTTATGCACACCCAATCTAAGCGGAATAGGCTCATACGGCATGTCGCCTAATCCCACATCGACCAGCCATTTTGCTATTCCGGCATGCTCGTTATCGGGTTGCTCTTTAGTCGGAGTACTTACGGATAAAGATAAGTGATAGGAATCGATTCTCGGTTCTTGGCCATGGGACTGCACACCGGCGCGGTGCAAGGACACCTCGTATCCAAGTGCACGCAGCAGAAGACTAAATGCCCCGTTGAGATGGAAACAGTATCCGCCTCCGTGATGGGCAATATGCCGGATCAGCCCTTCAGAACCTATCGGGACTGGCTTGCCGGCAAAGATATCAATCGTTTGCCAAGCAATTCTCTCAACGTGGGCACTATGCAGCGCAAATAAGAATTCTATCGTCGGCTGCTGACGCTTCATGCCTAAACGCCGCAAATACTCATCAGTTTGCTGTAATGTTAACATGCTCTCACTCCGCGTTTCCTAAATGTCAGCCTATTCATCGGCTCTAATATTAATCTCTTTATCTATTTCAAGCGAAATGGTCTCCGTGTGACGCCGTCCTTCGTTGTCCTCCCATGTGATCTCTAACGCTGTATTCTCATAGTTCGTCCTGTCCTTTTCTAGCTCGCTATAAGAATATGGCCCCGTTAGGGACCCAATATCCTTGACATTATCCAAAATCGAAAGCGCTCCGTTATTGGAGTGAAATTCATTGGCATAGACGACTTCCTTCTCGCCCTGACTACTTTTTTCATAAAACTTATATTCGAAAAAAGTACTCTGACTAAGCCCCGATGGATCACCCTTATAACTTAAAGAGGCATGGCCTCTTAAAATCTTGTCCGCAGTTATTATAATTTTATAATCGTGCACATCCCAAGCTTCGCCCGTTCCATGAAGGGAATACAAGCTTACATCTGAATTGACTGCCACCTCGGCATCTCGATCCAGAAACAAGTACAGCCAAAGGAGATTGGAAATAACAATAATGCCAGCTAAGAGAAAAACGGTTTTCTTCATAATCCTTCTCCATCCAATATGAATTCTGTATCAACAACGTATTCTTCACGCATTTAGTTCGTACTCATTAAAGATCAACGTATTTCAGCTTTCGATGTCGAACACACTTAAATCATACCAGGTATATGAGTAAGTGCAATGAATGACGACAAAACCAGTCCGATCTCTGTATATCATTTATCCATTCCCGGATATCGTCAGAAGTCCAATAAATAAGCCCCCAAGCATCATATTAATGAGCCTGGAGGCGTGATATGAAATTATACAATGCTTTGCAGTTGCATCGCGCTCGGAATGCCTCTGAGCCTCTTTCTAAGCTGGCCGAACTGCATCGTTATACAGTATCTACCGCTGCTGCGTTTTGCAAGGAAAGAGGGCGCATATCCTTCCACATCGATTCAATATAATCTACACAGGCTTCGCGCGTACTTTCTCCGAAGACCACCTTCCAGCCCTCCGGCGCTTGAATGAAGGCGGGCCAGAGAGAATGCTGCCCCTCGTCATTTACGAGCACCAAATAATCGCTGTCCGTCTGTTCAAATGGATTTGCCATGTTCCCATCCCCCTAATCCTGTTTTACTTGCGAGTCCCATCCAGCCTGCAGCTTCGCCAGCAGCACCCGGCCAATCTCCTCTAACGGGCCCGGCTGGCAAAGATCCTTATGCCGACAAGCGATGTCATGCCTTTCGATCTGCCCTCCGATATAAGGAGCCCACATCTCCGGCTCGATCGGATCAAACCAGTCCGGAATAATCGTCGAATGAAAAAACAGAAGGTTTCCCTCAAATTTTTCAGGGACGAAGACGCTGAGCAGACGCACCGAGTTTTCATACGTATTTTTTAGATTTAAAATAATTTCTTCATCCAGGCTTGCCAGGGCGCTGCCATCACTGCGCAAAATCTCGATCGCCCGGGCAATATTCAGCGGACCGTCCTTGATTGAATCGGGATCATAGCCGCCTAAGGCGAGCAGCGCGATCAAAGCCTCATCCTCACTGGCTTCGCCGCGCAGCGGCAAATAGTGGCTTGGAAATGCATCCAGCATCGCTAAAAATGCCACTTCCTCACCCTCGCGCTGCAGCTGCACTGCCATGGCTTGGGCGACGTTCCCCCCGAATGACCAGCCTAGCAGCCGGTAAGGGCCCTTCGGCTGAACCGAGCGAATTTGGGCTAAATAATCCGCCGTCATTTCCTCCAGCGTTCTTGGATACTGCTCTGCCTCCGCTATGCCTCGTGCCTGCAGGCCATAGATCGGGTAGTCCATGCCGAGATGCTTCATGAGACCTGCATAGCACCAGCTCAGCCCCCCTGCAGGATGAACGCAAAACAGCGGAATTTCCCCGCCCTCGGCGCGGAGCGGAAGCAGCACCTGCAGTGCGCTTCCTCCCTGATCCGAGTATAGCTTCTCGGCAAGCCCCGCTACAGTCGGAGCCTCGAAGAGCAAGCCGATACCCAGTTCTCTCCCCATCGTTTCGCGAACCCGGCTCATTAAACGTACAGCCAGCAGCGAATGGCCGCCAAGCTCGAAAAATCCATCATCGATGCCGACGCGCGGCAGGCCAAGCACCTCAGCGAACAAATCGCACAGCACCTCCTCCTGAGGGGTTCGCGGGCCCCGGCCGTCCGCCAGCAGGCTGAACTCAGGCGCTGGCAGCGCCTTGCGATCCAGCTTGCCGTTCGGTGTAAGCGGAAGCAAATCGAGTTGAATGAATGCCGACGGCACCATATACTCCGGCAGAAGAGAAGCTGCGTGACGGCGCAATTCGGCCGGGATGATATCGGCCGAGCAGCCTGCCGCCACAATATAGGCTGCAAGGCGACTGTCCCCCGGCTGATCCTCCCGGGCGATGACAGCAACCTGCTCCACACCAGGATAGCTGGACAACACCGCCTCGATCTCTCCCAGCTCGATGCGAAAGCCTCGAATTTTGACCTGCTGATCGCTCCGTCCCAAATAATCGAGCATACCGTCTGGCAGCCGTCTCGCAAGATCCCCGGTGCGATACATCCGGGAACCTGGAGGGCCGTACGGATCTGCGACAAAACGATCCGCCGTTAAATCAGGCCGTCCCCAGTAGCCTTGTGCCAACCCCTCGCCCGCCACGTACATCTCTCCGATAACGCCGGGAGGCACTGGCTGCAAGGAGGAATCCAGCACGTAGACTCGTAGATCGGGGATCGGGCAGCCAATCAGACTGCTTCCACCCTGGGAAATACGATCGTTGTTCAATTCAAGATAACTGACATGAACAGTCGTCTCCGTGATTCCGTACATATTGATCAGCTTCGGTGCTTGATCGGAATGACGCTCATACCAATCCTTCAGACGGCCAAGCTCAAGCGCCTCGCCTCCGAAAATCACATAACGCAGAGCCAAAGCCTGCCCTAACTCGACATTGTCCCGATCCGCCTGCATGAGGCCATAAAATGCTGACGGCGTCTGATTAAGCACCGTAACATGCTCCTGCACCAGCAATTGTAGAAATTGCGCAGGCGATCTGCTGATTTCATGCGGCACGACAACAAGCCGCCCGCCATGAAGCAGCGCTCCCCAGATTTCCCATACAGAGAAATCAAAGGCATAAGAATGGAACAGCGTCCATACATCTTCCGCCCCGAATTGGAACCGGCCATCCGTAGCGCTAAATAACCGGAGAACATTACCGTGCGGTATAACCACGCCCTTTGGCTTGCCTGTCGAACCGGAAGTATATATCATATATGCCGGGCTTAACGGGGTTAAGATGCCTTTCCTTTCCTCCTTGCGCGGATTTAGCGCAGAGCTGGCACGCACGCGTTCCTCCAAATCTGGATCGTCAAGCACAATCTTCGGAACCCGCAGCGTACCCGGCATTCGATCGGCCGCCTGCGTGTTAGTAATCATATAAACCGGATTCGCATCCTCGACCATCCACTCCAGCCTGTCAGCCGGATAATCCGGATCAAGCGGAAGATAGGCCGCCCCAGCCTTCAATACCGCCAGCAGCCCTACGACGAGCTCCAGGGAGCGCGGCAGCGCAAGGGCCACCATCTGCCCTGTGCTTACTCCGCCATCGATAAGCAAATGTGCTAGTCGGTTCGCTTCGGCGTTCAATTGCTCATAGCTTAGCGCCCGGCCTTCGCATACGGCTGCCACCGCCTCCGCATATGTTGCCGCCTTGGTTTCAAATAGCGCAATTAGGCTTGTATCAGCCGCTTCTGGATCTATGCCTTGGCTTGCTTCACTGATCGTTTGCCGCGATCCTGCTGCCTCCATCAAGAAGGCTTGGCGCTCAGCCGGCGTCAAAATATCCACACTGCCCATAGCCTGTTCCGGCTCCTGCGCCAGCGCCTCAAGCATCTGCGCATAGCGATAGGCAAAAGCTTCTACGGTTTGCGGTTCATATAAATCCTTGCTGTACTCCAGCAAACCGCTCAGCCCATGAGGTGCCCCATTTGAGCCTCGCCGTTCAGTAAGCTCAACCGTAAGATCAAACTTCGCCGTTCCTGAACTTACCAGCTCCAGCGACGCAGCCGCATTCGGGAGCCTAAGCGGCGCTTCCGGCGCATTCTGCAAAACGAGCATAATTTGAAACAATGGATGCCTAGCTCGTGAGCGTACCGGATTCAACACCTCCACCAGTCGTTCGAAGGGCAGATCCTGATGCTCATACGCAGCAAGATCCGTATCCCTGGTTCGGGCAATCAATTCGGTAAAGCTGGGATTTCCCGATGTGTCGGTTCGCAGCACTAGTGTATTGATGAACATGCCGACAATTCCGCTAAGCGCATCATCATTACGCCCAGCAATCGGGCTGCCTATCGGTATGTCATTCCCTGCACCAAGTCGGGTAAGCAATGCTGCCAATGCGGCATGGAGCACCATAAACAGGCTCGCTTTGTTGTCCCTCGCCACCTTCAGCAGCCGAGCATGCAGCTCTTCGCCGATTTCAAATGAAACGGCCCCCCCTGCGTAGCTGGAGGAGGACGGTCTAGGGTGATCGGTCGGCAGCTCCAATTGATCCGGCAGTTGATTCAGTGCGGTCTTCCAGAATTCAAGCTGACGCGCATAGAGACTGCCGGAATCGTTCTCAGCGCCAAGCAGCTGCACTTGCCAAAGCACATAGTCCGCATACTGCACGGGCAGCGGAGACCATGATGGATGCTCACCTAAGCACCGGGCATGATAAGCAGCAGACAGATCACGGCTGAGTGGCGTCAGCGACCAGCCGTCGCCCGCAATATGATGAATCAACATGAGCAGCGCGTACTTTTGCGGCCCAAGAACAAACAGCTCCGCCCGGAATGAAGGCTCCTTCGATAGTTCAAAGCTATAGCTAACGCTCTCGGCGATTCTCTCCTGCAGCTCATCCTCGCTCGTCTCCGTCACAAGAAGCCGCGGCCTAGCATGCTCCGCATCCAAAATCAATTGCTGCGGCAGGCCCATTACATCGGGAAAAACGGTTCGCAAGGATTCATGCCTCTCCACCACATCGGCAAGCGCGTTCTCCAAGGCCTCAATGTTCAGCTCGCCGGCAATCCGGGCCACCCAAGGCATGTTATAGGTCGGATTCGGCCCTTCCATCCGGTAGAGGAACCACAAGCGCTGCTGGGCAAATGAGAGCGGCAGTTGTGCCGGGCGCCCGTCCCTGCGAATCGGTGGTCTGGCATGCTGGGCATGATCCAGATGCTTGATCAATCCGGCTACGGTTGGCGTCTCGAATAAATGGCGAATACCGATTTCCGCGCCAAACACGTCACGAATCCGGGACGTCAAGCGGCCGGCAAGCAGCGAATGGCCCCCCAGTTCAAAAAAGTCTTCATCAATGCCAATCCGGGCAAGGCCGAGCACCTCCGCAAACAATTGGCACAACAGCTCTTCCTGAGGTGATCGCGCCTCGCGTCCGTCTGCTGGAGTAAGACCTGCCGGCTCCGGCAGTACCTTGTGATCGATCTTCCGATTCGGCGTCAGGGGCATTTCGCCGAGCTCGACGAATGCCGATGGAATCATGTAATCAGGCAAATGCTCAGCAGCATAGCGGCGAAGCTCGGCTGAGTCCAAAGAACCAGGGAGATCAAGCACCATATAGGCGACCAGCCGCTTCTCTCCCGGCCGATCCTCCCGAGCCATTACCGTGACCTGCTCAACAGCAGGATGCCGGGAGAACACGGAAATAATTTCACCGAGCTCGATGCGGAAGCCCCTGATTTTGATCTGATGATCCGCCCGCCCGATGTAATCCAACGAACCGTCGGCCAGCCAGCGTACAAGATCACCAGTGCGGTACATCCGTGAGCCAGGCGCTCCATACGGATTGGCCACGAAACGCTCCGCTGTCATCCCCGGCCGACCCAAATATCCGCGAGCCAGACCGGCCCCGGCGATATAAAGCTCGCCCGGGACGCCAGGCGGAACAGGCGCCAGCGCGTTATCCAGCACATAGAGCTGCGTATTTTGCACCGGCCTGCCGATCGTTGGCTTAGCTCCTTCTTCCCCCAGCCTTCCAGCAGTGGAATAAATCGTCGTCTCTGTTGGGCCGTATTGATTGTTCACCTGACAGCCCAGCGCGTGCAAACCGAGCTTTAGCCCCTCAGGAAGCGCCTCGCCTCCCGAAATAACCGATAAGCCCTCAAATGGCTCCGGCCTGCTGGACACGAGCTCCTGAAATAAAGTCGGCGTAGCCTGCAGCAGCGTAATCCTCCACTCCCTGAGCCGTTGGGCGAGTGCAGAGGGATCGAGAATCGTCTCCTTCAAGGCGATATCCATGCAAGCCCCCGTCGTCAGCGGCAAATAGACCTCGAGCACCGATATATCAAAAGCGATCGTTGTGACGGACAGCATTCGATCTTGTTCGCTTAACGGGAACCGCACTCGCATATCCTCAATCAGGTTTGACAGGCTTCCATTGGTGACCATGACCCCTTTCGGCTGGCCCGTCGACCCCGACGTATATAAAATATAAGCGGGATGAAGCGACGATAGCCGCTCTGTGCGTCCATCATTATTCGGATTATGAACCGGGTATTCCCGCAGCTTGACCCCATTCCCTGGTGCATCGACAATAAGCCCGGGCTCTGCGAAGAAATCGCCCAACTGCAAGCGGCTCGCCTGGTCAGTAAGAATGAGGCTCGGCTGAGCATCAGCCAGCATATAAGCGATCCGCTCTTTCGGATAATCCGGATCTAACGGCAAATATGCCGCTCCCGCCTTGTGCACCGCTAAAATCGCTGCCACCATCCAAGCTGAGCGTGATAAAGCCAAAGCCACGATGTGGTCGGGGCCGATCCCCTGCGCTATAAGAAAATGGGCCAACTGATTCGCCTGTGCATTCAAGGCCGCATAGCTAAGCGAAGCATCCTCGCAAACAACAGCGACAGCATTTGGTGTCGCTGCCGCCTGCTGCTCGAATAGCTCAGCGGGGCTAATGCTGCACACTTCTTGCGCCGTTTGATTCCAGTCCGCCAATACTTGCTGTCGCTCCGCTGCCAGCAGCCAATCGATTTCCATAATCGGACGCTGGAGATCTGACACCGCAAATTGCTCCAACAGCTGAAGAAAGCGCCGCTGATGGTTCGCGAGTTCGCCCGGAACGTAAATGCCCGGGTTGCCGTCGAAATCAATCCGCAAGCCGCCATCCCCAGATCGATGGCGCACATGAATCAGCAGATCATCGACTGGGCCTGCGGATAAATTGTGGACGGTGCCGCGGGCTCCAGCGAAATTTAGGTCATCGTCAAAAGGCATAATGTTTAAGATCGGGCCAAACAGCCTTTGCTGCTCGCCAAGTAGCTTGAGCTCGCGCCGCAAATCCTGATGCCGATATTTCTGGTGCCGCCTAGCCGCTCTCAGTTCCTGCGACACCTGCGATATTAGCTCCAGCGCGCTCATTTGCTGGTGTACCGTCAAGCGGAGCGGTACTAAATTCATAACCATCCCTGGCACCCGCATCGATGCAGACCCCAGGCGGCACATCATGGGCATACCGAGGATAATATCCGTAGCGCCTGTAGCCCGGTGCATATATATAGCCATCGCAGCGGTAACCAGCTCCGGCCAGCCCGCTCCCGCAGACTCCGCTGCCGTACGCAATGCATTCATATCGCTTGGAGCAAGCTGCGCTGATTGACGCAGGAAGCTGCTTGCTGTTCGCTGCACCCTGTCGCCAAGACCGGCGACATCGGGCTGATCAGCAAAGCGCGAGAGCCAAAATTTGCGATCCTGCTCCGCTTGGCGGGAATCGCGGTACTCCTCCTCCTCGGTGAGCACTTCCTGCCAGGTGCCGAAGCTTCGGCCCACTGCCTCATCCCGCGCCAAGGCGGAGTAAATTTGAGATACCCTTCGGGCCAGCAGCGAGAAACCAAATCCATCAATAGCAATGTGGTGGATCTTCTGATACCAGAAGAAGCGCTCTGGTGAGATTTGCAGCACAGCCTGCCGGAACAGCGGCCCCTGCCTCAAATCCATCGGTACATTCATATCCTCCTTCATCCAAGCTTCTGCAGCGGCCCGCGGCTGCTCCTCCCTGCTCACGTCCAAGACGAACAGACTCCAATCATCCGCTGGAGCTTCCGCCGTCCTCTGCCACGGCCCATCCTGATCCTCTCCAAAGCGAAGCTGCAGTGCCTCTGCCTCCATAACTGTTTGTCTCAAGGCCTGCTCAAAAAGCTCCAGCCGGAGCTCCCCGTGGATTTCAATATATTCACCCGTATTATATATAGGATTGCCTGGGTCTAGCTGCTGGGCGAACCATATTCCCGATTGCGCCCCCGTTAACGGAAAGCGAACCTCTGTATGGACAAGCATCCCTACACCCCTTTCCTCACCAAAAAATAGTCCACATTAGGAATCGATGGGCCCATGCGTGCGGATAGAAGCAGCCACCACGCCTCCAGCGTCGGCCGCTCCGCCAGCTCCGCGAAAGTGATCTCAAGTCCGCAGCGGCTAAACTTTTCAGCCAGACTCATTATACGGATTGAATCCAATCCCCAAAGGGCGACTAAGTCATCCTGCGCACCGATTGCTTCGGCCTCTTCTTGCAATATGCGGGCTACCTGCTTCCGCAGCTGTTCTATTGATAATGGCCCTGACGCCTCCGCAGAGAACTGAACGCTCTCTTCATTCGCCGAAAGGATTGGCTGCTCCGAGGAGGATGCCTCGTTCAGCTCAGTTATAAGGCGGTGCGTAGTGAGCGTCACCGCACAGCGTTCTGCGGCATAGGTCAATGCCATCCTATGCTTTTCAAGCGAGAAGTCTGCGACCGCATCGGCAACGAAGAAGGGCTGGATGTCCTGCATGAATGCTTCGCAGGAGGTCAGCAGACAGCCAATATGGGCATAAATACCGCATACAATAAGCTGATCTCGTCCATGCCCTTGGATAAACTGCAGCAGATCCGTTTTTTGAAACGCGCTGTATCGCCATTTGGTCATGAGTAAATCCTGCTTGCCCGGAGCGACTTCAAATGCAATTTGCGATTGGAACGGCTCCGCTCCAATTCCCGGCCCCCAAAAATCCTGCAAAAGCCCCCGTTCCTCAGGGCTCTGTCCCCCGAGCTGTGCCGAATAGACGACTGGAATGCCCAGCATCTCGCATTCGCTCCGCAGCCGGGAAATATTAGAGAAGAGCTCCACAACAGGTGATTCCTCGGTATTGTAAGCCTTCAGGAAATAGTTCTGCATATCATGAATAAGCAGCACGGCCCGCTGCGGGTCAGGCCGCCAAGCGACCTTATTAGCAGGCAACTCTGCCTCGACAGGCATGGAATAAGGTGATATTGAAGGAATACCCATGTTAATCATCCTTTCGACGGTTATTTATGAAACACCGAAATTATACTGATCCAGAAGCGCTTCTGTCCGATGGAATATCCGTATATTAGCGCTGCTTTACGGCGATAAGCCCGCGCAGCGCTTTTTTGCTGACTTTGCCAACCTTGGTCTTTGGAAAGGAATCTATGAATTCAACACGATCAGGAATTTTGAAAGAAGCTAAGCCCCTTCCTCGCAAGAAGGACTTGACCTGTGCTCCGGACAACATTAAGTTTGAGGTTGGCTTCGGGATGACAAAAGCGCAGGTGCGTTCTCCCAAATAATCGTCTGCCATCGCCACGACAGCGGCATCATGTATCCCTGGATGGGCGAGAAGGTGGTTTTCCACCTCTTCGGCAGCAACCTTTTCTCCCCCACGGTTGATTTGATCCTTATCGCGCCCCTCCACAATGAGATTGCCGACTGAATCGATCCGTACAAGATCACCCGTACGATAAAATCCATCGCTAGTGAAAGCTTTAGCATTGTGCTCTTCCGCCTTGTAGTAGCCGCGAATCGTATACGGCCCGCGTGTAAGCAGATGGCCGACTTCCCCGGGCTGCACCTCGACATCCTCATCATCGACAACGCGAATTTCATCCCACGGCGACATCGGCCGCCCCTGAGTAGACACGATAATCTCATCCGGATCATCCAGCCTCGTATAATTGACAAGTCCCTCTGCCATTCCGAATACTTGTTGCAACTGACAGCCCAGCGTCGATCTCACGCGCGCGGCCGCCTCGGCACTGAACTTAGCGCCCCCGACCTGCAATAACTGGAGATGTGGAAACTCCGGCTGCAGCCTTTCTGCCGCATCCAGCCATATTAGTGCCAATGGCGGTACTAAAGCGGTAATCGTTACCCGTTCGCGAACCATGAGAGGGAAGGCCTCATCTGGACTCGCCCCCCGCGCAAGCACGACGCGGCCGCCAGCATATAACGTCCCCAGCACCCCCGGGGAGCTAAGCGGGTAATTGTGCGCTGCAGGCAGCGCGGTAAAATAGACGCTGTTTTCATCAAGTCTGCAAATTTCCGCACTGAGGCGCAGCGAGTAAATATAATCGTCATGCGTGCGTGGAATTAGCTTCGGCAGTCCTGTCGTTCCTCCTGACAATTGGAGAAAAGCAACATCTTCCGAACTCGGCCCCTCAAGCCTGCTCCCATCTTCCTTGTCGTCCGCTTGACGCTTGACTTGTCGAGCCTTAGATCCGTCCGGCTCATTTAAAGCAACTCCTTCTCCCCTCTCGCGCACGGCATTCGCTTCATTGCCTTCCTGGGGCATCAAGTACAGTTCCCCTAAAGCAGTGAACTCCCCCGGTTCACCGGTGACGAGAACATAGCGCAGGGAAGGAACCTCCCGGATCACTTCTCTTGCCAACTCACGATAGTCGAAGCCTGCATCTTGATCTGCTATAATATAAGCTTTCGCCTCCGAAAACTCGGATATATAGGAGATTTCATTCCTTCGATGCAAGGGTAAAGCGAATACTGGCAATGCGCCAATCCGAAACAATGCAAAAATCACTTCAAAAAATTCCGCAATGTTAGGCAGTTGGACAACTACTCGATCCCGCTGCTGAATTCCAATGCTTAGCAGCCCTTCTGCTAAACGATCAGCCCGGGCATCCAGCTCAGCATAACTGATACGGCGTTCTCCGCTGACAATGGCTATCCGCTCGCCATGCGCCTTCGCGCGTTTACGCAGAAGCTCTCCAAAGGTCTCACCGCTCCAGCAGCCCTCCTTGCGATACTTCTCGGCAAACGCTTCAGGCCATGCAGAACATCCTGCAAGCATCAGTATCCCTCCTTCACACCGTCGGCTACATGCCGGTCATTTATTCCCATCGCTAGAAGCAAGGTACGGAACTTCGCCGCTGTCTCGGCCAGCTCAGCTTCAGGCGTGGAATCTGCGACAACACCTGCGCCTGCGTATAAACGAAGACTCTTTCCTGCCACTTCAGCACAGCGTATCGTAACAATCCACTCCCCATCCCCTTTCGCATCGCACCAGCCAACCATGCCCGTGAAATAGCCGCGCTCAAACGGCTCTAGCTCATGAATGAGCTTCTGTGCCAGCCTCGTGGGCGTACCGCAAATGGCAGGCGTCGGATGCAGTGCTAGCGCCAGATCAAGCACCGTAGCCGTCGAATCGGCTAGCTCTCCATAAATGTCCGTAGACAGATGCCACATCGTCTCGGTTTGCACCAGCGACGGCTCTCCTGGAACAGCCAAGCTTTTGCAATAAGGCCGCAGTGCAGCTTCAACCGCGTCCACAACAAGCTTATGTTCAAAGATATCCTTGGCCGAGGCAAGCAGTGCGGCTGCCCTCCTCTCATCCTCAATGGGATCGTCGCTGCGTGGAGCTGAGCCTGCGAGCGGATTGGCCCGGATGCTGCGGCCCGTCCTGGTGATAAGCAGCTCCGGACTGGCTCCAATCAACGTCCGGACTTCTGCTCCCCCAGTGTCCGGCAAAGCATCGTCGGCCTTCTTTCGACCTGCTGCTTCTGCTATCGCATGGCCCAAATTTACAGCAAACGTATAGCCTTGCTCATTGTGCTCAGCCAGATTCCGGAGCAGTTGATGAATGTCTACCGGCTCGGCAGAGGTTAACCCCAGTGTTCGGGACAGCACGATTTTCTGCAGCGTACCCCCATCCATTCGATTTAATGCCTCTTGCACAGTCTTCTTATAATGCTCAGGTTCCGGATGCATGCTGAGTTTATACTGAGGCTCAAGATAACCGGAAGATGGAGTGCTTCCGCGCTTCGCTTCTACTAATTGTGGCTGTCCTTTACTCTCCTTCACGGCTTGGCTTCGTTCATCACGCTTGAAGCTTAGAGGCCCTGCCCATTGGGTAGACAAAGGAACAACGAGCTCGGCAGGCCTCGTCAAATCAAAAGGAATTGCTCCGACGACAATTGGTTCGCCGCTGAAGCGGCTGGCAGCTTTAAGAAGCTCTTTAACGCGTCCGGACAGAACTTCCGGAGACCCCTCCCCCGCCTCCGTCCACACTCTCGCCCACTCGCCTTTGGCGAGCAGGGTACGTCTTGGTGAGGATAAAAAGAAACACAATTCCGATTCATATTCATCGAGAAGTTGTGCCGCCGTTTCTGCATATACAGCTCCATGGTTTACCATTTCTTTCAACATCCCCTTTCAAGTGGTTAGCCCCCTAAGGTCGCCCCTCCATCTATGCATAGATCAAGCATCGTGATATGCCGTGCCTTATCGGACGCAAGGAACATAACTGCATCGGCAATATCCGACGGCTCGGCGATCCTCCCGAGCGGTATTCCAAGGCGGAACGCCTCCGAGGTGCCGGCGATGACCGATTGCGGCCCGTCGGGATCGTTCCACAGCTTCCGCTGCATCGCCGTATCGGTTGATCCCGGCGACACGATATTGCAGCGGATATGGTTCGATGCCTGCTCCAGTCCCAGGCATTTAGTGAACATGGCCGCCGCTGCCTTGGAGGCACAGTAGGCGGACATATGCATGCGCGGCACCGCCCCCGCATTGGAGCCGACGGTCACAATCGAGCCGGATTGGCGCAGTGCCATGCGCTTCACGACAGAGCGGGACACATGAAACACCCCATTTGCATTTACCGCAAATACAGCTGCCCAATCCTCGTCGCGAAGCTCTTCAACGCTTGCGATTCTCAGTATTCCGGCCACATTAACGAGGATTTCAATAGGGCCAAGCATCTGCTCTATCCGCCCCACCACAGCCTCAACTGCCCGGCTGTCTGCAACATCGACTGCGAACGCCGCAGCTTGGCTGCCCCGGGTAAGCAGCTCGTTGGTCAGGCTAGCGACAGCTTCCCCGTTCAAATCTACGGCGGCTACGATAGCTCCGGCTTCTGCCAACGCTCTGACTACAGCTTCGCCGATCCCTTGGGCAGCTCCGGTCACCAATGCAACCTTGCCTTTGATCCCTGCGTGTTCCACTCTGCGATTCCTCCCTTCTTCTCTATACAAACAAAGCTCAGCGCCGAAAGGAGAGAGAGTGAGCGACTACTGCTTCGCCGTACTTGTTTGCTTCGTTTCCTGCTATCACACCGTCGCCCACTCCAATTTTCAGTTTTCAACTCTCTTCCCCCACACTTGCTGCCGGCTGCCATTCTCACGAATGAAAAGCAAACTGAAGGGCTCGGCTGACTAAGGCCGGCAGCACCGTCACATGCCCCTCGCCTTCAAATTCCTTAAAGCTGGCTGAGATTCCGGAGCTTGAAAACATCGCCAGACGTTCGGCTAGCCTTCTCGCATTTTTACTGTTCTGAGAAATATGATTTTGCTCCAATTCGCCTGCGCCTAGCAATATTTTCGCATTTAAAACTTCCTGCTGCAGGCGGTTTACGAACATCTCTTCGGCTTCAGCGATAATCGATTTATTCCAATGGAACGAAGGGCTGCCGGCGATATAGCAGGTGAAGGCCTCCGACCTTGTAAACAGCGTATACAAGGTAAAAAGCCCTCCTAGCGAATGACCAAACAGGGTCTGTTTCCCCCGGTCGATGTTGTATTTCCCTTCGATCTCCGGCTTCAGCTCTTCCTCGATAAAATGCAAAAAGGCTGCCGCTCCCCCCTGCTTCGGCAGGGGAGTTCCGTCGGGCCTGAAGCGGTAGTCGAGGCTTGTTGCCGGCGTGTAGTCGTAATAACGCTCCGCCGGAAATAAGTCCAATGTATCGTAACCAATGCCCACAATCACTGCGGGAAATACCCCCGTATTATGGGGGCAGCTCCCTTGCAATCGCGCGGTTTCCGCCATTGTGCCAAACACGGAATTTGCATCCAGCACATAAAATACCGGATACCCTGAAAGCGGAGGCGGCACGGATGGCGTGCTTACCATAATCCGGTACTTGCGGCTTTCCACGCGAGAATGCATAAGCCATTCTGCTGCATGGGGAATGACCATTTGCTTTCCGTCAGCCATTTCCTATTGATCCACCTTTGTTCCGTTATTCAGTCATTAGCTTGACTGTATCATCGATGATTTTCTCATAAGCGATCAAGCCGCTCCCAAGCCAGTATTCATCGCTTACTTCGTGCACATTCCCTTGCTGTACGGCAGGGATGCTCTTCCAAATGGTGCTTTCCGTCATTTCCTTCATGCGTTCTGTACCTTGTCCATAAGCATTGATGACGAAAATATAATCCGCATCCAGCTCCGGCAATATTTCCAGTGATAAATTCAAGCTGTTCTCATTCTCCGTCAGCTTGGTCATTTCGATGCCTAGATGCTGGTTCACGACTAAGCCACAAAAATAATTGCCCCCCATCAAGCTCACGCCCTTGGCGGCGAAACGGACAATGGCTACTTTTTTGCCAGGTGCGTTTTTCTCAATGGCTGCTTTGGCTTCATCAACCTTCTGATGATAGGACTCTATTGCTTGCTTGGCCTCCTCGGTCTTCCCTAAGAGCTTCCCCAATGTCTCGATAGACTTCTCAACATCACCCGCTGCGTTGTTGAACACATAGGTCGGTGCGATCTTAGAATAGTTCTCATATACCCCATCGCCGGCATAGTTGGCCGTATGCAGAATAATCAGGTCAGGTTCGTACGAGAAAAGCACCTCGGAAGACGGCGCCCCGCCCGAGAAATCAAGCTTCGGCACATCCTGCAGCTCCCCTTGCAAATAATCATGGCCGAGATTTCCGTTCGACCACTGCGCTACCGGCTTGACCCCCAGCTTGAGCAGAGAATCTTCCAAATAGGGCGCAAATATGCGCTGCGGCTGATCCGGAACCTGAATCTCATGGCCGAGTTCATCCTTGAATGTCCGCTCGCTCTTTGCGGTTTCCTGAGCATTCTCCCCGGATGCGGCTGGCTCCGTCGATGCCAGATTTGTTGCTGGCGGCTCGGATGGATTGTTCGCGGAGTCCGTACCACACGCAGTAAGCACACCTCCCGTAAGCGCGATGCACAGCAATAAATAATGTGGTTTAAATCTTTCTCCTATCCTCTTAATAACTTCCAACATGGTTGCCCCTCTCTTTTTGATAATGATTATCATTGAGAACGATTATAGATCATGTTCCCTGGGTAGCACCATGGACAGTATCCTGCAAACCTTTTGGACATTTTCCTGTGAACATAAGTACCGCTTCATCCAGCATCCGGTTTATAGCCACTGCTGAATATTCAAACCAGGGGTCGGACGGGATCGGGTGCACTTGACCGTTCTTTACGGCCTGCAATTGCCTCCATTCCTTGGAGTGCTGCAGAGATAGCCAGTAAGTTCGGGATGCCGTCTCAGCACATACGACCACCAGCAGCCGATCTGGATTGATTTCCGCAAGTTGTTCGAGGGTAAGCTCCATATGGTCGAATAAGCGGATGGGGCAGGCAGGCTGCACTTGCAAATCTTCATATAGAACATCCCCAATCCCGCGATTCCAGTAAGTATGAATGCGGTCTCCATAAATCCGCAGCACCATAATTTTGTCGTTGCCAAGCGCCCTTTCAAGCTCTGTTCTCGCTGCTCTGACTTTCTGTTCATGCTGCTTGATCCACTGCTCTGCTCTCTCCTCTAGCTCTAAAAAACGGGCAAGCGCGCGCAACTGCTCTCTCCATCCACAGTGCTCTGTCGCAACGAAGAAGGTTGCCGCTATACTGGCCAGTCTGCCCTGCTCGCTTCTCCCGAGTTGCTCTGATCCAATAATCGCATCCGGGCGAAGTCCAGCCAGCTTCTCCAGATTTGCCTCGAATGCATGGGGATTATAAGGATCCATCAGTTGCAGATGAGATGTGATCTTCATTCGATAATCGTTATAATAGTAAGCCGTCCATTTTGGATCTAACGGGGCTGCCGTCGGAATAATATCCAGGGCAAGCAATAAACCGGCAATCTCTGGGGAACATGCAGCAATCCGCCGCTTCGCTTGCCTGATATAATCGGTAGGCGACATGCCCACCTCTTTTTTAAATTTGCGGCTAAAATAAAATTCATCGCTATACCCCACCATTAAGGCAATATCCCGCAGCCGCAGCTGCTCCCCCGCTGATAATAAATAGCGCTTGGCCTGGTTGATGCGAAGCTCGGATAAATACTTCATAGCACTCTTTCCGAAATTTTTCTTGAATAGATCACCAAAATACTTTGGACTGATATTCGCCATTTCAGCCAACTGTGCAATTGAAAGCGGCTCATGAAAGTGCTCCTCCATGTAATGCTTTATTTCCGACAACTCTTTCTTCGCATTCTGCTCATCCCCGGTGGAGAATGAATCCGTTGTATATAAATGATCTGGAAGCATGAAATTTCCCTCCTAAATATAAAAGGAATCATCCATATTTTTAATTGAAAATGATTCTCAATATCATATATTCTACCCAAACTCTGCCAATAGAAGCAATAGCTACTACTGCTCCTATGATGATTCTTAAACGAATACAAAGAAAAATCCATTCACCTTAGTTTTGCAAGAAGCATCGAGACCATATTATGGTCTGCAGCTCAGCAACAACTTTTAGGTAAATGGATAGATGATCTGACGTTATAGAATCGATATTTTCTTCACCATTTTATAATCTCCTGGCACGGCGGTGAACCCTAAATCATCTCGATTGATTTTCAACATCGGAATATTGAGAGAATCATTATTTGTACGTAAATATGCAATATTCAACTGTAAAGCGAGCTCTATGCTTTTGAGTTTCAATGCCATCCCTAGGCCTTGTCCTCTATACGCTCTTCTTACTCCGGTGTATTCGTGATACATGCTCTGTGTTGTTTCGCGGAACAGCAAGTGGGCTACTCCCACATACTTATCCTGATCCAACGCAATAAATACATACTCCGGTTTGGAGCCGGGCAAATCAAGCGTCCACTTCTTCCATTCATGAAAATCAAAGTAATCTCCCGTGAAGCCCGGGATGTCGAACGAGGTTTCTTTATATAATTCGTACAGCTTGTTCTCTTTGTCTGGATCCCCGAGTTCCGAAAACGGAACAATGGACAAAGGAACAGGGCTAGTATGGAGTAATGCTCTGTCAAAGCTTGTCAGTTTCAAGACGGATTCGAAGGTATGTCTTTCAATCTCATACCCCTGTTTTTTCGCGAATGCAAGGGAATGCTCCTCGTCATCGCTTACTTCATAATTCAACTTGCTGGCTCCATGGGCTTGTGCCCATTTCTCCAGGGTGCTGTAAAGCTGCCGGCCTATCCCCTGATTGCGGCTATTCGGATCCACGACCAAGCTGTGATTGAGTTCGCCCTCTGCTGTCCAGGGCGCTCTCCACGAAATTCCATATCCTAGGATGCTACCTTGAACATCAACAGCTACTATCCGGTACCGATCAAAGCCCGCCAACCATCCGCGCTCATTCTTATGGAGCATGCCTTTGGCTGGTATTTTTGCATCCTCATCTGCTAATATTTCCGCGCTGGTCTCTTCGGATAACATGCTGTTTAATAGTTTTGCAATTTGAGCGTAGTCATCGGGAGTTCGAATTTCGCGAATGGAAAATTTCATGGATACACTCCTTAAGATTTAACAATTCGTATTTAAATTCTAACTTCATATTAACGGAGCTCATCATACTGGAAAAGGGATTGATCATATATATTCATTTTTTCCAAATTTATAATTTCAACTTCCTTGCAAAGCTTCGATTACTTGGTTTCCGAATTGTTTAATATCCTGTAAATAATCATATCCATCCGGATTGCTTAATGCATTATACATTCGTACGGCAACGGCTCTATATTCAGGTATTACGAGGCAGGCACAACCGGTAATCCCAAGAACCTGGAATGCTCCTGACGGTGCATAATGACCTATTTGATTTAAGGATGTTTCGCTTTGCAGCCACCAAATAAACCCATGCCTAGGCAAATGCGACGGTAATGCTGCAGGCGTCTGCTGGCTGGTTATTCGATTAAAAACAGATTTCGGAAAAACTTGCTTGCCGCGTATTTTACCTTGATTAAGATGCATGTTTCCCCATGCTGCTAATTCTCGGGCGCTGACAAAGAGATTGCTCTGATCCCCTGCCGGACTATTATTGGGCCCAACCCAGTTATCCTCGACCTCGTAGTAATTGTAAATCAAAGGCTCCTGATACTTCGTTCGCCATCCAGTCTCTTTCAGTCCCATCGGCTCAAACACTTCGTCTATCATAAGCTCAGCCAGCGATTTTCCCGTCACATTCTCCACCATTTCCGTAAGAAGCGCTACGCCCACATTATTATAAGCCCAGTCCCTGCCGGGTAAAAAGGCTCGGATCAGCTTCCCTTCATCGCTCTCTAATCCGTGCGTATGCGTTAAGCAATGGCGGATGGACACTCCAGTCAAGCCTTCGGGAGGCGTATGTAAATAATCGCTGATTTCATCGTCGATTCGCTGTAGCAGCCCCTTCTCGACAAGCAAGCTTATCGCAAAAGCAAGGTATGTTTTCCTTACAGAAGCAACGTTAAATTGGGACGCAGCACCCACTTTTCGAGAAAAGCCGGATTCACTATGTCTCCCCGAATACCACTCGTTGACTACGCGGTCATCCTGGATTACGTAGGCTGCAGCAGCCGTGCATTGAATCTGCTTCTGAATGCCCAGTACATAAGAATTCAATGGATTAAAAGATGAGTTCATTATTCTACCCCTAACTAAAAGATGCTGCTTTCAGCTAAACTCCTTTTCGAGCCTCGAAGGTGATCATGTGCTCTGCGTGCTCAGGTGCCGCGCCGTATTCATAATTTCCCGATATAACGATTTCGCTGAAACCCGCCTTTTCGAGCATCATTCTGAACTCATGTACGCCATACCATCTCAAAGGAAAACGTTGGAGCTCTGATTGGATCAGATGGCCATCCTTCCACTTTTCGTACTTCAAGAGAGATACGGTTCTCTGCTCGATTAAGTTAACCTCAATTCGTTTCTCTTCCAGTGTAATAGTTTCTTCATTCTCGGTTTCCCATAGGCGCGTCTTCACGGTGTTTATTTCAAAATCCGTCTCCAAAAAAATATCGGCTATAAACATGCCTCCAGCCCCTAAATGGTCATAGTAGCATTTCAGCGCATTTTCAATATCGGCTCTTGACTCGATTAATTGTAAAGATCCCCCTGGTATAATAAGCGCTTCATATTCATCTTCTAAATTAAACTGACGCATATCGCCTTCGAACAATCGAGGCCGGAGCCCTCGCTCTCCACATTTCCTCCGGCATGCTTCCAGCATAAAAAGCGAGTTGTCGATCCCTTCGACTTTAAGCCCTGACGACAGCAGCGGAATCAAGACTCGTCCCGAGCCGCAGGCTATTTCTAGTATTTTCCCCTGAATTTCTTGCAATCTCTCTGCATAGTATTCAATATCGCCAAATGAATATCCAACAGGCTTACTTAGCTCGTATACCTCTGTGCATAGTTCTCCATAAGAGTTAAGCATATCCTCGCTCCCATCTATTATTTGCTTTAAACATTCTCTGCTTCGTTCTCCCGCCAAAAAAACATTACATAGCCACCCGGGTCTTTTTCAGCGTTTCCTCGCAGGGCATGCCCCAACCCGCAGATTGGTCTTATCTCAGGCTAAGGCATGTTCTAGTTTGAGCTTCTTCTATTATATAGAAAAGTTACTTAATAAGCGTTAGCTGAGTGCGTTTTTTAAGGCTTTTCCGGTTTTTTCGTTCTGCACGAAGCCGATTGTTTTCACGAGATATGCTCAGCAGTAATCCCACAGCAGCCATATTCGTAAGCAGCGCGGACCCGCCGTAACTAATAAATGGAAGCGGGACGCCCGTAACTGGCAATATACCGACTGCCGCCCCGACATTGAGGGCAAATTGAACAAAAATCATAGTGACTATTCCCATGCCCGTAATCAATCCGAACAAATCTTGGCTCTTTATGGCGATGAGAAATCCCCGCGACAGCAACCCAAAGAACAGATTGATAAACAAGAAGGAGCCGATAAAACCAAATTCCTCGCCGATAATGGCAAAAATAAAATCAGTATGCGCTTCGGGCAAATAAAGCAGCTTTTGTACGCTCCCACCTAACCCAGTGCCCGTAAATCCGCCATGGCCAAGGGCTGTTAGCGACTGTACAACTTGATAACCTGAATCCGTTGGATCAACCAACGGATTTAAAAACGACGTAAGCCGCTGAATACGATAACTTTTACTGATGGCCATATATGCAAGAATAGGGAGAACCCCTAAACCAATCCATAAAACATGGCGGAGATTAGCTCCTCCAACGATTATACAAGCCAGCGTAATGATGCAGAGAATAGACATCGTGCCGAAGTCCGGCTGCAGCATAACCAAAACGAGGATTAAACCGGATACGACCAGGATCGGCAGCAGTCCCTTTTTAAAGTCCCTGATTCGCTCCCCCTTATTGCTAATGAGCGCCGCTAAATAGAGGATTAAGGACAGCTTCGTCCACTCGGATGGCTGCAAGCTCACCCCGCCTAGCATGATCCATCTTTTGGCGCCATTGATAGAAACGCCGACAATCAGCACCAGAATCAGCAATATGAGTGAAAGAAGCAGCAGGATTGGCGCGATATTTTTCCACCGTTTAAAAGGAACTCCCATCATAAACAGCATCAGGAATAGACCGGCCGCGGCAAACCATCCTTGCTTGAATATGTAAAACAATGCATTCTGATGCTTATAAGTTGCCATTGTGAAACTAGAACTAAACACCATAACGAGCCCGATCCCTACAAGTAAAATCGTTAGAATAAGCAGAATAAAATCCGGCCTGCCTCTTGGACTGATATTCGTCAAAGATAATCCCCTCGTCCTTTAATAATCGTGTTATTCAGCCGCTGCCGAATTTGAGGATAAGAGCACCTCCATATAATCCTGCAAATGACTTTGGTCGACGGTAATGACGGATGCGCCTTTGATCTTCTCCTCACGCAGCATGTCCAGCGGCGGAAGCTGGTAGGAATGTATGGAATCCTGTTTGATTTGGTAACACAACCCGGCTAGCTTAAGCATCGTTCTTGAATCCATATTCGTCTCCACATAAGGAGCAATTTGATTTAATATCTGGGGCAAATTCATTAAAGTTGCGACATTTTTCATTTTCTTGGCAACAGCCTTCAAGAACTCGCGTTGGCGTTCTGTTCGCGCATAGTCCGAAAGAGCGTCATTGCGGAATCTGACGTATTGCAGCGCCTTGTTTCCGTCGAGATGCTGCATCCCTTCCTTCAAATCAATCTGGTAGTGCGGATTATCCGCCGTATCGGTATACTTCATATCCTTCTCAACATAGAAGTCTACCCCGCCAATGGCGTCAATCAGCTTAATGAAGCTTTCGAAGTCTATGAAAACATAATTATGAATAGGGATTCCAAGTAAATCTCCTACGACTTTGCTCGCCAGTTCCGGCCCTTCCTTTCCGCCAAAAGCAAGCGCGGTATTAATGCGGTTCATTCCGCGCCCTGGGATCTCGACATAGGTGTCCCGCAGGATCGAGAACAAGTGAACCGTCTTCCTTACAGGATCGATCGAAGCGACCATGATCGTATCTGAACGTCCAGGATCCTCGTCCAGCCTCCCGTCACCGCCAAGCAGCAGGATATTTAATTGCTCTTCCCCTTCCCATTCCGGAAGGCTATATGCTTCTGGCTGCTGTTCCTCCCCGGCCGTTTGTTCATGCTTCTTCTGAATTTGTTGTCCAAAATGAATGAAAGAATAAGCGTAATAGCTTATGCCTATCAATAATAGAATTGCCAGGGGGAAGCCCAGCTTCCATCCCCAACCCCTTCTTCTTTTCCGAGACTTGTCTGCTCTAATCATGACTATGAATCCTCCAAACTTAAAAATACCGCGAACGCACCATCATTTTATCCTGCAAAGGAGCAGAAAGGGTTATGAATAAGTTAAGAACTGGAGTTGAATTACCACTTTACAAGAAGGAGCGATAAATCATGTTGAAACGCGGAAAAATATTGTATCTCTTTACGAAAGTGAATTAGCCGACGGCTGAATGCTGAGCAGTTGTATTGGCTGGCTTTCCAAAATGAAGAGAAGCCCTTCGCCATATGGCGAAGGGCTTCTCTGTGCTAGTTAAACTATAACGCAACTACGATTTTCATTATTTAGAGTTGTCAAGACTTAACCTGATCATGTCCCTGCATTGAATTCCGTTCTCAAATATGGCTTGATCGTAATGTCTAATGAAATAATCGCGATCCACCCCAGTAATCCTGAATCCGCATTTCTGATATAACCCCAACTGGCTCAAACTCGAGTTTCCGGTGCCGATTTCAACGGTGACTGCTTGCTGTTTTTTGGCTTTGTCGATCGCGCTTAGTACTAGCCTCTTGCCGATTCCTTTGCCCTGATATTCTTCACGTACAGCAATATTCACGATCTCCATCGTCCCTGGACGTGTTCGCATTAGTACAAACACACCGACGGCTTCACGTTCGCTCACGGCAACATAACATTGTCCCCTGCGCAAATACTCATTTACATTCTCCTTGGAAGGATCGGCCAGAAATAATAAGTCGTATGGGGCATCCTGCATATTTTCAAGTAAATCAATCGAAATCATCATGCATAAAAATCTCCCTTTATTCACTTCTAGCTTCTTTCGCTGATTTTATTGTACTTGATCCGAATATCTAAATCCTCCCTTTATCAAAATCCGTATCTTTTCTTTCGAAACGTCGATTTCAAAATAGAACTTTCCAAAAAGTCTGATTTTTAAGGAAAGATAACGGTTTTGTGAACCTTTATTACCGATTAAAAATGCTATTATCTTAATTGTAATTAACAGATATTTCAAATATTTTCAGGAGAGGGGGAAAATTATAAATCAAATAAAAGCAAAGGGGGGGCGATTTATTAATCACACTTGTAACCGCTTACAGATGCATGAATCTTACTAGACTATATTTAGAAAGAGGGTATGGCAATTGATGAAAAGCAGCGTGTGTAAGTATCCATTCCTTATTTTCTTAATCTTGGTTATGCTCTTTACCTCTGTACTTCCCTTCGGATCAAATGCCCGTGCAAATGTGTCGGAGTCATTGGATAATCCTACTTCATATACCGTCACAAGCGCAGTCTACGACTTTCCTGGTTCATTGCTGGCTGGCGATGAGGTCCGCTTCGACTTCGGCCCAGGAAGTGCGGATGAAGGTTATAGGCAAGTGACAGCGGCTACTCCTTACTCCGAGGATCTTGGGTACGGTTTCGCCGATCCGGCTATGGTCTCCGAGCATGATCGCGGGACAGCCCATCCGCTGAAATCCGATTTCGTTGTGCCTAAAGATACTTCGTTCATCGTGGATCTTCCGAGCGGCGACTATACGATTTCTCTTATTGCAGGCGATGAAGACGGGCCGACCGATATTGCCATTTCCGTGGAAACCATTCAGAAAGTGCAGCAAGCCGCCAAGCAGACTGGACAATATTTAGAGATGGACTTTCAAATAGCACTTATAGACGGCCAATTGAATTTGGACTTTACGGGGACGGCACCGAATATGAATGCGCTTGTCATTCGTAAGCAAGAGGAACGACTGCCTGGGGAAATACCTGTTGCTTATCTGGCGAGCGATTCTACGGTTCAAACCTATGATCCTTATTGGCAGCCGCAGGCAGGCTGGGGCCAAATGATCGACCGCTACTTTACCGACGATGTTCACATCGATAACCGCGCCATCGGCGGCCGCAGCTCAAGATCATTTGTCTTTGAAGGCCGGCTGGATGAAATTCTGCGGGATATTCGGCCCGGCGATTATTTGCTCGTGCAATTCGGCCATAACGATGCGACAATCAGCAGGCCGGAGCGATATACCTCGCCAGAGGATTTCAAAAACTATCTAAAATTCTACGTTCTCGGTGCTAGGCAGCGCGGAGCTACCCCGATACTTGTTACTCCCGTCGGCCGGAGAGATTTTAATGAGACGACAGGCAAATTCAATGTCAGCTTTCCCGAGTACGTTGCATCCATGAAGGAAGTTGCGAATGAGCTCGATGTAAGCCTGGTTGATTTAAGTACGCTAAGCGTCGCTTACTATGATTCCATCGGCCCGGAAGCGACACGTTCCGTTTTCCTGCATGTCGATCCCGAAGTATACCAAGCCTTCCCTAACGGCGCTGTAGACAACACTCACTTTCAAGAGTACGGCGCGATCCAGATCGCCAAGCTCGTTGCCAGCGGCATACAGCAGTTGGGATTATCGCCGCTCTCAAACGCTGTGAAAGAAACCGAGCAGCCGGAGAATGTTCCCTCCAAGCCGCAGGGCTTAACAGCAGGCAGTATTAGCAATGCCGGTGCTATTCTGAAATGGAGTGCGGTTGAAACCGCGGAAATTTACAGGGTGTACCGCAAGCTGGCAGCGGAACCCGAATCCGCCTATAAGATGGTCGGAACTTCAACTCTTCCGTCCATTACGGTCAGCGGCATGACAGAAGGCACGGCCTATACCGTCCGCGTTACAGCCATTAACGGACGAGGGGAATCCGAGCCTTCGGATGAAATCAATATCGGAACTAAATCCGCGCAGTACAAATACGATTTCGGCCCTGTCGGCGCTCCGGTCGCCGAAGGCTACACGGAGGTAACACGCCAGACGCTGTATACGCCGGAGCTCGGTTACGGCCTAACCTCCAGCGTAGGCATGGATGATCGGGATCGGGGAAGCGCAACGGATGAACTGCGCCGGGATTTCGTCATCTATTTTGGCGGAAGCTATGAGTTCAAGGTCGATCTGCCGAACGGCTCCTACTCTGTCAAGACGTACACCGGAGATTGGATCGGCTCGACGAGAACCAATGTCCATATCGAAGGAAAAGATTACGGCACAGTCTCCTCCGGCAAAGAGAGTATTGCCGAGAGGGTGTTCAACCAAATCGCCGTCACCGATGGACAAATGAACCTGGTCTTCAGCGGACAGACTGCACACCTCAACGGGCTGGAAATCACGCCGATCCTGCTTGCGCCGGATGCGCTACAGTTGGATAAGCTGGAGCTTGTCAGTGATCCTGTCACCGCGAAATTATCCTGGTCAGCAAGTACAACGGATACGGCCAAATATCGAGTTTATCGCCAAACAGAAGGAGCAGCCCATCCTGAGTTGATCGGAGAGACGCCCGACACCTCCTTCACCGATACCACGGCGGATGTAGGTCTGGGCTATGTATACAGCGTAACCTCGATCGACAATGGCGGATTTGAATCCGTTCCTTCAAACGGACTTGCCGTAACGACGATCGATCCGAACCATCCCCTGGCACCGGTGCCAACCGCGCTAAGCGTTCAAGCGATTCATAAGAACGATGTTGCGATCGCCTGGGATGACGTTGAAGAAGCGCGGTTTTACAACGTATATCGTGCTGACCAAAAGGATGGCGAATATACGCTGATAGGCAAGACAAAGACGGCGTCCTATACGGACACCACCGTGCTTACGACCATCCCTTATTACTTTAAAGTCGCTTCGGTCAATCCCGGCGGAATTTCCACGATGTCGGATGCGCTGAAGACCGAAGCAGTGACGACATTATACCGCGAGATGGAGTATTTAGACCGGGCTCCTGTGGCGGTAAAAACGAATGGCGGCAACTATATCGGCTGGCGAATGCTCGGCCTGGATCCAGACGATATCGCTTTCAATATATATCGCGACGGAGTCAAGTTGAATAAGAAACCGATTGTAGACAGCACCAATTTCACGGATAAGGACGGCAAGGATCATTCCGTATATAAAATAACGCCGGTCGTGGACGGCAAGGAAAAGGACGCCAGCAGCGAGTTTGGCGCATGGCAGCAGCAGTATCTTTCGATCCCGCTCGAGAAACCGGCTGATGCTTATACGAAAGACGGCCAGCCTTACACATATATAGCGGGCGATGCCAGCATCGGCGACCTGGACGGGGATGGCGAGTACGAAATCGTACTGATGTGGTCGCCCTCCAATGCCAAGGACAACTCACAAAGCGGTTATACCGGAATGGTCTACTTGGATGCTTACAAGTTGGACGGAACACGGCTGTGGCGCATTCATTTAGGACATAACATTCGGGCCGGAGCTCACTACTCCCCCTTCCTGGTCTATGATCTGGACGGAGACGGCAAAGCTGAAGTTGTCCTGAAGACAGCCGACGGAACAGTTGACGGCCAAGGCAAGGTCATTGGCGATGCTTCCAAAGATCACCGCAACAGCTCGGGTTATGTGCTGCTTGGCGACGAGTTCCTCACCGTTTTTGACGGCAGGACGGGCTCAGAATTGTCTACCGTTAATTACGACCCGCCACGCGGGGATGTAGGGGCATGGGGCGACACCTATGGCAACCGGGTAGACCGCTTCCTGGCCGCTGTCGCTTATCTAGACGGCGAGCATCCTAGCGTTATTTTCAGCCGCGGTTATTACACCCGAACGGTTCTTGCCGCATACAGCTTCAAGGATGGCAAATTGACGAAGCAATGGCGCTTTGATACGAATGATGCAGGCAATGGAAGCTATGTCGGCCAAGGCAACCACAACCTGTCGGTCGGCGATGTGGACAATGACGGCAAGGATGAGATCATTTTTGGCGCAATCACGATAGATGATAATGGCAAAATTCTGTACAGCACGGAGCTTGGCCATGGCGATGCCCTGCACTTTGGGGATCTCGACCCGACTCGTCCCGGACTTGAGGTGTTCGGGGTTCATGAGAGCACAAGTGCCAAGTACGGGCTGGAAATGCATGATGCGGCCACCGGCGAAATCCTCTGGGGCGTATTTACGGGCAAGGATACCGGTCGCGGCATGACCGCCGATATTGATCCGAACTATCCGGGCGAAGAAGCTTGGGCATCGACGATTACGAACGAGGAGCATATTCCGATTACAGGTCTATACAGCGCGCGAGGCGAGTTGATCAGCGAGAGTATCCCATCCTCCGCCAACTTCGGAGTCTGGTGGGACGGCGACCTGCTGCGCGAGCTGCTCGACCATAAATGGAATACCGAAACCAAGACAGGTACGGGCACGATCGATAAATGGGATTACAAGAACAAGACGACCTTCAACCTGCTAACGGCCGAAGGCACCTTATCGAACAACTACACCAAAGGGAATCCGTCCCTGCAGGCTGACATCTTCGGCGATTGGCGGGAAGAAGTCATCTGGCGATCCGCAGACAGCACGGAGCTTCGCGTCTACACCACTGTAAATCCAACAGAGCATAAACTGCGCACCTTGATGCATGATCCGATCTATCGCCTCGGGGTCGCCTGGCAAAACGTTGCCTATAACCAGCCGCCGCATCCAGGCTTCTTCCTCGGAGAAGGCATGGAGCAGCCTAAAGCCCCGTTGATCAGCTATGTAGGAGCGCCAAGCGAACCCGAGGAGCCCGTTCAGGCAACCGGCGTTCCAGGCAAACCGGTATTAAGCGATAATAATGGTTACGATACAGGGCTGCTGGACGGCGACTTTACGATTACCATGAATATGTGGTGGGGCAATAACGGCAGCGAATACAAGCTTTATGAGAACGGAAAATTGATCGATACGCAGAAGCTCATTGACGATTCTCCTTCCACACAGATTGCTTCCACGGAAATCACGGGTCGGTCGAACGGCATCTATACCTACACCTGCGAACTTACGAATAAATTCGGTACGACCGCTTGCGAAGCTAGAACGGTTACCGTGAAGCATGCGATACCAGCCAAACCGGTACTGTCGGACGACAATTGGGACGGCGATGGCAGCTACCAGTTGACCATGGATTTATGGTGGGGCACAAACGCCGCCGTCTACCGACTTTACGAAAACGATGTTCTGGTCGATACCCAGATTCTAACCGCTTCTACTCCACATGCCCAATCGGCTGTTACTAAGATCGAAGGCAAAGCCGCAGGCGTGTATCAGTACCAAGTCGAGCTGGAAAACGGCAGCGGAATGACGAAAAGCGATATTTTAACGGTTACTGTAAAATAAAACGGGCGAAGTACTTTCCTGAGAGCTAGACGCCTAATGGTATTGCACTATGACAAGGGCCGATCCGAATCGATTCGATTCAGGTCGACCCCTTTTTTTAGCAATATTGAATCTCAATTGGTTCATGGTTTGACTGCTTTCCATATGTATCTATATTCGCGTACGGCTATTCTTCCGTTTATAGTATTATTCTCAATTTGAATATCTAGCTCTCGCCTTAATTTAGAAGCCGTATAATCAGGATTCCCTGGGATTTCAGACAAAAATTTAGCAAACTCGATTTCGTTTGGAAATGCAAGAACAGCACTATTGAATTCTTCAATCTCAATGCCAATAAACCCGTTGCTGCTTAATCGCTGTTTAACTGTGTCGAGTGCGCCCGAGTGAATTCCAAAGATCGTTCCTCCTGTGCCTAAAATTCTACTATGGTTGATAATGGAGGTAGGTCCTCTTCTATTATAGATCAAATCAAATTGCTGATCTTTGAATGGAAGCTCTGTCTTTGTTGAGGCGTATTCGAATAACACGTTATTTACTTTGCTATCCTCATGAATAGCTTTAGCAATCTTAATCATTTCAATCGAATTATCCAACCCTACGAGGGAGGGGGTATAGCTCGACATTTTCAATGTAAACTCCCCGTGCCCGCATCCCGCATCTAAAACCGACTTAAAATTAGGCAGCATCGCTATTAAGCGTTGTTCAAACCTATCCTCGGCCGAAACTCCCTCAACCGTAAAGACTGCTGTATTTTTGTACCCGCCATTTTTTCTAGCGATCATATCGTACCATTCGATTCCCATAAATCCCCCTCGCTCATTGGATAGATATTCTTGAATTAAACCAGTAGAGCTAAATCCGCTGAATTATTATGCATATCAAATAAGAAGCCGGATGCATCATTTCAAGCTGTTGCGCATTAAAAAAAGACCCCGCCAGAGCTAGCTCTAATCTTGGGCAGGGTCATGTGTTAGCTGAGCTTCTTCCATGATTATACATCTGACAATCAAGTAGCGATAGCTCCAAACGATTTAATATTTTTCCACCACAGAGCCTAAAGTGACTCCTCTTACAAAAGCTTGATCTCTTAACCCATGAAACTCTTGTACTGAGCCTGTAACAACCACGCCCAAAATACGCACGTCCGTTGCATCCGGCTTGGCTTTATCCTTTTTGAGATAGTCGTATATTTGGCTGAGCTCGTAATGATACCTCCCTTTTGCTTTCACTCCCCATTCCAAAGCATCAAGAAATTTCTGTTCGCTCACTTCGTTGGGGTCAGCATGAAAGATACCGAATCCCCTGACGGTGTCCTCACTATGAGGAGTCGCATAACTTTGATTGCCATTGCCGTCTATATACGGTTTATAAAAATCTTTGTTGCTATACGTATCCACCCAATACCAGGTCTGAGTGAGTCCGGCAGGAATCATCTGTTTCACTTCGCTAAGCGTATAATCTTGGTCAAATGATATGGCCATTTCCAGCAGCTTGTTCTGATCCATTTCCTGTAGCAAGGACAGATCGTTAAGAATTTTTTCATTGTAATCCACTTGAGGAATGTAAAACAACATTTTTCGTTGTCCATTTGTACTGTTATAGGCCCGAGTATATTCGTAGCCTTCTTTTTTCATTTCAGCATCAGGAAGTGTTATGCCTGGTTCTGTGCTGCTTCCCCCCAAAGCGGTGAATGCAAAGAAAGGAATGGCTTGATAATCAACTTTTTTACTGGCCCAAGTTATGGGTACGCCTTCGATCACTTTAACTTTATGAAACTCCAGTATGCCGGATAGAAAGCCCTGCTCGTCGGTATATCCCGCTCCTGTCAGATTCGGCCCGCTAATCTCCTCCATCATAAATTCTTCGTTCATGGCACGGCTAGAGCTCCAGTTGACTAACTGAACATTGCCGATCATTACTCCGAAGAGCACAATGACGGTGACCATCAGCGAAATAATAACCGAGCGGAACGTCGATTTTCGCTTGGCTTTTCGGATTATTCTTGTCATTTCCAACGTGTCTTTCTCTTTTCCGATGTGGTTCATTTCATTCACTCCCATACTTTGATTTGAATTGCTGCCTAGCCTGATAAAGCGCTGCCTTAACATGTTCGATCCGCATGCCCAGCAGCTTCCCAATTTCTTTGTAGGAGAGCTCCATCTCATATTTCATTAATAGGAGCTGTTTATGCAGAGGAGTGAGCTGACAAAGAACAGCTTCGACTTCTTCTTTCTTTTCTTGCTGCAACAACGCATCCTCAGGCAGCTCATGATCCGGTATTTCCGTATCAGCGATCTGAACGGCAATCCATTTTTTGCGGCGGCAAAGATCGTAATAATGGTTGATAGCGACCTTATACAGCCATGCGCTGAACTTTCCATTTTCAATAGAATCTATGTATAGAAATGCTTTATACACGGTCTCCTGCACGATATCCTCCGCATCCGATGAAGAAGCGCCCAGACGAATTAAATAATTTCGGATTTCCCTAAGCTTGGGCTGCATTTGTTCATAAAGCCGTCCGGTGTCCATACTTCACCACCTTTCATGGGTATAACGAGCGAAGCTCTAAAATGTTAAAGAAGAAATTAAAAAAAGTACTTGATCAAATCGATCAAATACTTTGTTCTGTCGATCGTTCTACCTAGGTAACGACATCGCCGTATTCATCCTTCTCTGGGATCACATTGAAGCCATTGAAGCGTTCCCTGATCAGTTCCCCTGCTTCAGCAATGATTTGCGCAGACAGTTCTTTAGCTGTTCGCAGCACGTTTGTATCCATATTTTTGCCGACCATTCGAATAATATTTTTACTTTAATCCATATGGTTTCCATTCCAATCCTTGCTGCTCCTTCTATATCGTTAATAGGATGATCTCCAATGTAGACGCATTCCTCTGGTTTTAATTGAAGTTCTTCTATTGCCATTTCGAATATTCGCGGATTCGGTTTTTTTACCCCTGCTTCCTCCGAAACGATGATTAAATCAAAATCATCTCTAATCCCCAATTGGTTTATTTTTCCATGTTGTATTAAAGTCTGCCCATTCGTTATTAATGCCATCGTATATTTCTTTCTGAAATGGGTTATAACTTCTCTTGCACGATCCATTAAGATTGCACATTTAACATATTCGGTGGTATAAAAATTTAGCAAATCCAGCTTTTGAGGGATTACGCCGCTCCAGGGTAATTCGTCAATAAGCTGTGAAAACAATTCACTTTTATCTTTATAGCCATCTTGATCGAGATAGATAATTCTCTCGCAAATTTCTTGTGTCATCTCTAAATGGTTAAAATACGTTTCTATAAAAACATTCGTGAAACTTCTAAAAGTACTAGTTCGATCAAGCAATGTATTATCCAAGTCAAAAATAATGGCTTTTATTGCTTTCATGATTCTCTCCAATCTAGTCATTCTTATGAATTAAACATCCCCGGTCTCCATTGATATATTCCATTAGAGTTGAGCCATCTTGCTTAATTCTGCCATAATCCTAAAATTACGAATGCTTCTTCGAATAGAGCAGGTCTAATTAATCACTGCGTCTCTAGATCATTCATTCATACTCCCCTTCTCAAGTCTTATTTTAGCTAAATAATCTGTTGCTTCCTTGGATTTTTTAAATATATAAATCTGTTTTTGTTCTTTCGCTTTGCTCAGCTTTTCTAATATGACACCTCTATTTCTTTTCCTGAAATTCCAAATCCATTTTAAAAATTCTAAATCTATTTTCTCCCGGCAGCCCTCTGCCATATCCTCTCTCACTTTCCCATGATTGATAATCCTTCGCTTAATTACTCGATAGATGCATAATGAGCGCGGCATATCGAAATAAAATACCGCATCCGCATCCCTAAGCCGCTTGTTCAGCGTCCTTGAATAGTTTCCGTCCATAATGTAAGACTCGCGTTTCACCAGTTCATCCATCGTATCGTCCCATTCTGCTTCAGTTGCAGCGATCCAATTCGGCCTCCAATATAAAGAATCAAGATGAATTACGGGCAGTCCAGTCACTTCTCCTAACTGTGATGAAAAGGTAGATTTCCCTGAGCCAGCACAGCCTAATACCAGCACTTTCTTCATAAATTCTCCCCTGCCTTAATATCGTTTGGTGTTTTTCACATTTGATCAGCCCTTTTAAATTCATGGCTCGGCGCGCCGCAATCAAACCTAGTTATTTATAAAAAAGACCCAGCCCTAGATAGCTTTATCTCAGAGCAGGTCGGTTGTCGTTTAAGCTACTTCCACGATTATACATCTGGAAACTAAGGTATGAAAGCCCTTAACAGAAAAAAGACAGCCCTCAATAAGAGTTCTGTCTTCTCATTACGATAGTATATGTCAAGAAGGTTAGTATTTGACCTTTAGCCCGAACAGCTTAGCGAAACCGATCGCTTGCTCTGGCGACACGGTACAGCCCACCAAAGCCGTTATAGGGATATTAATCCGCTCATAAGTGCAGGTGCTGATATCCATTCCTTTTAGCGAGGTTTCCGTAAAGTCAGTATCGCTCAGGTTGCAAGCATCCAGCAGTACCTCTTTGAACTTGCAGCCATAGAAATTGGCGCTTTGCAAAGAGCAGTCGATTATCCTTACCTGTTTCAACGAAGCCTCCACCAGATCCACCAAATTCATGACGCAATTTTCGAACGTCACATGGCCGAGATTGGCCTTGGACAAATTAACGCCCGTCAATTTGCAGTCCTTGAAATGAACGCGGTGAATCACGCCCTTTTCTAGCACGGCGTTGGACAGGTCGCAGTTTTCCAATACAACGTCCGTCATATCCATCCGCTCAAATCGGGTATTGGCAAAAGAGCATCCACGAAACAGCATTTTGGCTAGGATGCATTTCTCCAAAACCTCATATTCCATTTGCCCTCCGCTAACTAATCCATCAACCATCTCGTGATCCTCACTGTCGAGCAAATCACTGAATTCGAATTGTTCCAAACCCGACGGTAGCTGAGGAACCATTACTTTAACTTTCGCCGCCATTTTCGTTCTCCTCATCCTCTTTTTTATCTGAAGCAAGAACCTCTGCCAGCCCTGTTACATCTAATCCATCCACTGCAAAAGCACGGCGCACCAACTCAGGGGGTACGAATTCATCATATTTGCCAAGGTACGGCGCTTCAGCTGCATCCAGCAGCGCTTCGGGATCAGCGATCCCAGACAGCTCAGCTTGAATTGCCGCCAACAGCTCCGCAGCGTTTGCGCCACCTGAAACAACCATATAGTACGGCTCCATGGGGACAATCTGGCGCAATTTCAGTGGTTTCGTCAGATTATGCTTCAATAGACGCTCTAAGGTACGGAACTGCTTGCTTCCCGCCCACGGTAAAATAAACAGCGAATCGCCTCCTGCCGGAATGACGGGGCTGCGCAGCAGTCCGCTTTCAAGAGCCAGCCGGCGCGCCCTTTCCAGTCGGTTCACCGCGCCGGGCGCCAAATACGGATACAGTGTCCGCTCCTGTAGGATCTGCCGCATTTTTTGCAGCACCCTCGTGTGAACATCGCCGCCGGCGCCGAGCCATAGCGTATCTACCTTGCCTCGAGAAGATTTTACATATACCGCCTTATGCTTGCTGTCCACTTCCTCGACCTTCCACAATCTGCCGGCCAATGTGAAGCAATATCCTGGCGGCGGTACGGTCGTAATGCTTCCAATCTCCTCCGAGCCGTTATACACCGCATGTTCCTCATCATCCTTGAACACCGCATAGAAACGGAAGTTATTCACGATCTTCTCGCCGCCAAGCCCGATAATCATCGTGCCTTCCTCCGTCTGCTGAATATGGTCGGTCTGCAGTAGATAGCGCAGCAACTGCTTGAACTCCTCCGGCTCAATCCCGCGAAACGCCGGCAAGGTCAGCACGGCCTGCGCCAGCTCGGCAGGCTCTGCTTCGCCGATGCTTTTAAGCGTGCTCATCGTCTGATGGTAGAGGACGCCTACTGGCTTACGGCGCAAATCCACCGGCTCTACCCAACGTTCGCGGACGTATAGTTCAATGACGGCGATCGCCCGCAGCAGCGTCCACGGCATCCGCGCAGGCAGCTGAGCCTCCTCGTCCTCTTCTTCCGCACAGAGGAACATCATTTCGGACGCCTGCTCCCCCCGGCGGCCAGAGCGGCCCAGCCGCTGCACAAAGCTGGAGCAGCTATATGGTGCGCCGAGCTGAATGACCCGCTGGAGCTCACCGAGATCAATGCCAAGCTCCAGCGTCACGGTCGCTGCAGCCACCGCCGGCCCTGAGCCGGAACGAAGCGCAGCCTCCGTCTCCTCACGCAGCATCGCCGATATGCTCCCGTGATGCACATGAAACACGTCACGCTCCTCCCGCTTCGCGGCAATCCGGCGCAGCTCCAGCGTCGTCAGTTCCGCGTCGGAGCGGCTGTTCGTGAAGACGAGCGCTTTTTTTCGGTGCGTGTGATCATATATAAAGCTGTAATATTGCTGCTTCGCCAGCCCCAAATGCTCGGCCTCACGCTCATCCCGGGCATCCGGGAACGAGAAATGCTCCACTGACAGCTTTAATTTTCGCCCGCCCTGTGGAGATACCACCTCGACAGGCTGAGAGGTTCCCGCTCCCAGCCAGCGTGCTGCGGCCTCATAATCACTTAGGGTAGCGGACAGGCCAATTCGCCTAGGCGAACAGGAAGCCATCCGCTCTAGGCGGGTTAACTGGCTCAGCACCTGAATGCCCCGATCCGCCCCCATGAACGCATGAATCTCATCAATCATGATGTACCTCAGATCATGGAACAAGGCCGGAATTGCATTCGGCCGATTCATGAGCAGCCCCTCCAGCGATTCGGGCGTAATTTGCAGGACGCCGGAGGGGCGCTGCATGAGCTTGGTCTTCTCCGATTGGGAGACATCACCGTGCCAATGCCAGACCGGCACCTCTCCTTCCCGCAGCAGCTCGGTAATCCGCTCAAACTGATCGTTGATCAGCGCCTTCAGCGGCCCGATATATAAAATGCCGACAGATTCGGAAGGCCGTTCGTACAACTCCGTAAGTGCAGGGAAGAATGCCGCCTCCGTCTTGCCTGAAGCCGTGCCGGAAGCGATCAGCAGATGATGGCGAGTATCCAGCAATACGCGGCAGGCCTCAATCTGTGCTTCACGGAGGCTGTCCCACTTTTTGCGGTAGATATATTCCTGGATAAACGGCGCCAACCGGGAAAAAGGAGCCAAGCCGCTCATAACTCGAACTCCGCAAGAAAATCATCCAGTTCGTCATTGGCCCCGGCTTTTCGGCTGCCGTTGTTTGCAACATGCTCCCGTTCCCGCTCGCCCAGCAGCTCTTCAAACGAAAGTCCTTCATGCTGGTGCAGTATATGCAGCACATCTATGAAATCCCGTACTACCTCGCGGGTCGTCAATAACTGTTCGGCACCCAGCCGATTCACCGCCGCCTGCATGAAGGCAATCAGTTGCGCATCTGCAAGCTGCGCCCCATAGCCGAAATGCATAGCATGGATGTCTCGCAGCTTCTGCAGCAGAATGAGGATTTCCTCATGGGACAGCATATCCAGCTTCAAAATCGGCGAGGTGTACGTCCTGCGTTCGTGGCTGCTGTAACGACCGTCCATCAGCCGCGAACGCAGGGCATCATAACTGAATAGCCCCCTCCGCTCGTCCTCCACGAACTGCGGCGTCCCGCCCAAATAGATGCCGAGGTATTGGGCTTTGCCCTGCATCGTATCGTTGAACATGGTCAGCAGTTTCTCGTAGTTGCTCTGCCGGGAAATGCTATTCGTGATTTTATACAAGTTCACGCCTTCATCGATAAAAAGCAGCAGCCCCTTGTATCCGATCCGTACCGCAAACTCTGCCCACAGCTTCATATATTCATACCAGTTGTCATCGTCAATGATGACGCCAACGCCAAGCTCTTTGCGCGCTTCCGTCCGGGTTGGAAACTCCCCGCGCAGCCAGCGAAGCGCAGCCGCTTTCCGGTCATCATCCTCCAGCTTGCAGCCATTCCAGTAAGCAGCGAGCACCTTGGCAAAGTCAAATCCGTGCACCAGATTCTGCATCTCATTACACACCGCATAAATACGCAGCTCTACCGCTTCATGCAGCGCCGCGTCACCAAGGCGCATGCCGGATTGCATTTGTTCCTGCTGGAGCGAAGCGATCCATTTTTGCAGCATCATCTCCAAGGCACCGCCGTCCGGTCTCGTTCGGGTAGACATATTCATCATAAGCTCCCGGTACGTAGCCAGCCCCTGTCCTTTTGTTCCAACGAGCCGCCGCTCCGGCGACAGATCTCCGTCCGCCACCACGAACTCCCGATCCATCGCATAGTTTCGCATCATTTGCAGCAAAAAGCTTTTGCCGCTTCCATACCTTCCCGTAATCAGGCGAAAAGCCGCGCCGCCCTCCGCGATATTGTCCATATCCTGCAGAATCGAAGCCACCTCGGCCTTGCGTCCAACGGCAATATGCTCCAGTCCGACCCTTGGCACCACCCCTGCCGTCAGAGAATTCACCAGCGCTGTGGTAAGCCGTTTCGGAATCCTTATCTGATTCACTTCCATCACCTCATTCATTACGCATGTTGTGAACGATTAAAAACCGCTGCCCCGCAGCATGCCCTGAAGCTCTGCACTATACTCCTCCACAATCTCACCGTCTTCAATCAACAGGTCGCCAATCCACTCCATGGAGATTTCATTGATTTCATCGAGAAGCAGCTCAGGCATGGAGCCGGCCTGCTCGGCAATCCGAAATCGTGCCGCGGTGTTCTCTCCGTTAAGCAGTGCGGAGAGCATTTGACGATGAGCGCCGGAAAGCTGAGCAAAGAGCTCACGCCACTCCTCGGAAAGCCCCGTCGCATCAGCCTCTGCCACGATTTCAATACGCTTACCGCTTCCGCGGCTAGCTTCCTCACCCAAGCTTTCACTGTGAACGCTCATAGAACCACCGTAGAATAGAGGAGGCTCAACCTGATTACAAAGCATCTTGGACTCCTCCTTAGAAGCTTGGCTGGATTCCCTAAGCTTGTCCAGCGACCATTCCGCTTCCTCTGGCTCGATCCAGCCCAGCTCGAAATCGATCTCGACCTGCTCCTCCGTCATCAGCATATCCCGCACCTCGTCCGATTCCCGCTGCAGCCTGTGCAGCTTCGCCTTATTTATCTTAACTTTGGGCAGACGGACTTTGACCTCTTCCGCTTTGCGCTGCTCAAATTCTTTATATAGGAAACGGGAAACCAGTTCTTCCGCCTCTGGCTCTATCGTAATTCCCCGCAGCTTTCCTCTGAAGCCCGCAAGCTCGCGAAGCTTGTTCTCGGTCAGCCTGACCAGTTGGGTTAAATACGAGCGCAGCGGAAGGTGTCCACTGATCGGCAGCATGCTTACCGTAACGTTGCGCCCATACAGCTCGTGGTCATATACAGCGGTGCGGAACAACGGCCTGCACGCTTTTTTCTCGTGGGGCATAAACCGCTCCAGCAGCCTAGCTCCCTCAGATTTGGACAAATACCCGTCCACCAAGGCCACGACTTTCGGGGCATAGAGCTGTAGATCCTTGCGCCCTTGCCCGGTATAATAGCGGCTCTTCTCCACGTCATAGTCGATCAGCGTCCGCAGCATGTCCCAGGTGAGCTCGAGCGGCTGTGCAGTAAACCTGCGTTTCCATTCCTGCTCCTTGAGCTCGGCAGATAAATTCCGAGGGAGCTTCAGAAGCGGCTCGAAAGGCGGCACCTCTAAACCAAACACCAGGCTGTAATCATACAGCCATTCCCGCGCGTAAGCATCCAGCTTCGGATAGCGCTCGCGGTAGGCCAGCCATACCCGGCGCATCAGCTCATAGCCCTCGGCTGGTACACTCGAGCCGATTCCGTGAATAAGCTCATATAGGTACACAAAAAGATAAGACAAATCCGTATCCGGATACCATCCGGAGCGAACCTCTCCCCGCCAATACAAATACCAGCACAGTTGTCTCGGCTGCATTTGCTCGTAAGTGGGCCAGTATGCGTGAAAAGGGACGAACTCCGCCGCTGCTTCGTTCTTCCACTCCAACTCGCGGGCTTGCTCGACAAACTGCCTCTCACGGGAGACATAACGGAAATTGTGCTGCCAGTCCATTTCCCGCTCGCGATGATCCGAAATGACCACAATGGACTCGTCATGCTTCCGTTCCGGCTGCACCAGCTCGATCTCTGCAAACGTAAGCTGATGCTCCTGTATTCGCCTCTGGTTATTATTCATATGATCGCCGTGCCTGTCCGTCTTATCGTTCATCGTCCATAGACCTCCATCACGACACCATTATACCATCAAAGCGAAAGTTTGTTCGTGTTTTTTTCGAACTATTGAAGAGTTATATTTCCTTACTGCTCCATATCCTTCAGCAACTCATTTTCAATTTCTTCATCGCTCATATTAAAATCTTCTTTATCTTCGATTCCTAACTTTTCTTTGATTCGCTCCATATCGTGATGCATTTCCTGGTTCCTGATATACATGCTAAGAACCAATCCAAAAATAACGGATACCAAAACCAACAAACCGACAGGGCCAAGAAATATGGAAACCAATAAGGCAACAATTATTGCGCCAATCGTCCAGATGGCAGTCATAAATTATTACCCTCCTATACTTGCTATTTGTTTTTTTGGACTTATCATCATCTAAAAAAAGAGCGAGTCTCTGTAGGAATTCTTACCACGAGCTCGCTCTAACCTTTATGGTAGCTTATGCATGTTGATATTGCGCTTGATGCAGTCTGCTGTAAATTCCCCCAGCAGCAATCAGCTCAGCGTGTCCGCCTTGCTCGGCGATGCCGCTCTCGTCGATGACAATGATCCGGTCGGCATTCTTGATTGTTGCTAGGCGATGAGCGATGACCAGCGTCGTCCGTCCGATCGCCAGCTCGGACAGCGATTGTTGAATCGCCGCTTCCGTCTCCGTATCAAGCGCCGATGTCGCCTCGTCAAGAATCAGGATCGGCGGATTTTTCAGGAACATTCTGGCGATGGCAAGCCGCTGCTTCTGCCCTCCAGACAGTTTGACGCCCCGTTCGCCAATGACCGTATCCATCCCATCAGGCAATTGGCTTATCATCTCTTCCAGAGATGCCCGTCTCGCCGCTTCCCAGATTTGCTCTTCGGCGGCCTTCAGATTTCCGTACATGATGTTCTCCCGAATCGTTCCCGCGAAGAGGAACACGTCTTGTTGAACGATGCCGATATTTCTACGCAGCGACTGCAGCGTCATGTCTCGGATATCCATGCCATCCACCGTAATCCGTCCTTCATTCACATCGTAAAATCTCGGTAAGAGGCTGCAAATTGTCGTTTTTCCAGCACCTGAGGGACCCACGAACGCCACCGTTTCTCCCGCGCAAATCGACAGGTTGATTCCGTCCAAAATGTTGCGATCTGACTCATAACCGAACGTTACATTTTCGAAGTGAATATCGCCCCGCAGCGTGTCGACCGCGACTGCATCTTTCCTATCCGCAATATCCGGTTCGGTATCTAGAATCTCTATGTACCTTTTGAAACCGGCGATGCCCTTCGGATAACTCTCGATTACGGCGTTGATTTTCTCAATCGGACGGAAGAAGATATTCGATAACAATATAAAGGCCATAAATTCACCCAGCTCGATCTTGCCTTGGATATAAAACCAGGCCCCGCACACCATGACAAAAATAGTGATCAATCTCATCAGCATATAGCTGACCGAGATGCTCTTGGCCATCGTCTTGTAAGCCGTCAGCATCGTATCGCGGTAATTCCGGTTGTCAACCGCAAACAGCTTTTTCTCATGCTCCTCGTTCGCGAACGATTGCACAACGCGAATGCCGCCGACATTTTCCTCAATCCGAGCGTTGAAATTACCGACATTGGCGAACAACCGGCGGTAAGTCTTGGTCATCTTACCTCCAAACACGATAATTAACCAAGCCATAATCGGGATGATGATGAAGGTGAGGAGTGCAAGCTCGAGATTAATATAAGCCATCAGCGAGAAAGAACCCGCAAGGGTCATGACAGCAATAAATACATCTTCCGGGCCGTGATGCGCGAGCTCTCCGATTTCGTTCAGATCATTCGTCACCCTGCCGACCAGATGCCCCGTTTTGTGATTGTCGAAAAACCGAAACGACAGCTTCTGAATGTGCTCAAACATTTTCCGCCGCATTTCCGTCTCGATATTGACGCCCAGCATATGTCCCCAATAGGTGACGATATAGTTCAATACAGTATTCAGCGCGTAAACGCATAACAACCCAACACTTGCAAACACAATCATGCTCCAGTTTCCTCCCGGCAGCAGATCGTCAATAAACTTGCTGACGGCTAGCGGGAACCCAAGTTCCAGAACACCCGCAATGACCGCACAACTGAAATCCAGAATGAATAAGCCTTTATAAGGCCGGTAATATGAAAAAAAACGACGCCACATTGCTATTATGTCTCCTCGTTGCCATAGTATTGAATCACCGATTTTACATCTACTTTACGATAATAAAAAGGGCCATTGCCGTCAGGAAAAAAGGGAAGCCCAGGAGAAAAAACGTAGAAGAAAACTTGTTTCTAAACTTTTTATCTTCTGCCGTTTCTATCTTTAGATTTGCCCTCATTCGATTCCCGCTAATAAAAGTCCCGTTAAGAATGCCCACTAGCAGCAGCATAATAATCCCTATTCCACCCGTAATGTTTATGGCCTGTTTCCATTCCCAAGAGAAGCCAATGGATAAAGATAATACGACACTCAGAATTATTCCGATCATCAACTTTTTAATTATAACTCCTCCTATCTGCGCCCCTCCTTTGATTGCCCTAATCTCAGGTTTGGGGCATTCGTTGACCCGAGCTTCTTCCATGATTATACATCTGTTAACCAAGGGACGATAGCCCCAGCTAGCTATAAATAAACATAAACAAGGCTGTCGAGAAATCTCGACAGCCTTGTTTATGCAAGTTAATTAATAAAATGTTAAGTTATTAACAATGATTGCTTACCGTCGACCAAGTTGCTGCTGTAGTCGTTACAGTCCATGTAATTGTGATCGGAAAAAGCTCCTGCTCCTCTGGTAGTGCTGCTAATTGCTGTAGCCCTAACACTTCATTCATTGTTTTCACCTCCTTTCATGAATTGGTATACTGTCTATGTAACTAATGGAGTATTCATATACCTTGTTTTTGTTACAAATTGATTGATATTTATAATCGGCAGCCAATACAATGGGTTGGATTCTAAAATTCCTTGTAGCCCTAATATGATCCCTGCACTTCCAGAATATAAATCATCAGATAAGCGATAACAGAAGTTTCCTGGAAATAAACAATGGTTTTCTTTGGGAATAAGGAACAAATTTAATCGATCAACGGCTCGCTTTTTGTGAGTTTCAATCATTTCATAAGTATCCTCCAGCAGAGGTGGTATCAGTAAAAAACCGCCCGCCCCATCAAATAATCCCCCAGAGAAAGTACATCTTATATGATTCAGATTAACTATTAATTTTAATTCGTCCTGATAATGCTTCTGACCACTTACATGATTCAGATACCAAATCGCTATTCCAATTCCTATAGATCCACCTGATAAATAAGGAATCAACAATTTTCGATCATTCATGGTTTGCAGAACATGCAAATCCTCGTCAATGTGGGTGTTTTTTAAATCAAGCTCTACTAACTCTTTTGCCGTCACATAAAAGGTTGTATTCCCTGTAATCGCATACATCGCTGTAAAAAACAACGATACACCTGACCATCCATCGATAAGCCCAATCGGATCCGTAGCCCAGTCGGAAACGGTTAAACTTCTATCATCTCTTAAACAATGGTTAATGTGACTTGCAATCGATTCAGCTTGCTCTAAATATTGATCATTGTCTTCTTCAAAATATAAACTGATTAAAGCAAGTCCTATTCCAGCCAAGCCTGACCTTAATGAAATATCATCGTAATTGTCAGTTAAATCGTTAAATAATTTTAAAGCTTCGTCTTTATAACCTAATTCATACAGTGTTGCAGCAATACCAGCTTTTCCAGTAAACAATCCTTGTCCCCGTAATTCTGATTGTTCAGAATGAATGTTATGAATGAAATGTTGTTCAATCCACTGGATCACTTGTTTATCAACATTTCCTGTTCTAAACAAAGCTAGCGCAGCACCCGTGCCTCCAGTAAGTACATTCGTTGTTCCACCAGCGATTTCATATTGTCTAATATCACCATGAATCAATCCTTGATCTGGCACAAGATTTGCCAACATCCCTGCTCTTAGACCTTCTATCAACGAGCTTATTTCATCTGATAACTTTTTTTGAGCATAATCTATGGGGTTATATGGTTTCTCTTTTGTCGCTGATAAATGTGCATCGCATCTGTCCTCTACATCTTGAACAAATAAGTAGAACTCTTCGCCAAACTCTTGCTTAATCCACTCATTGTGATAAGAGGATATACTATCCTCAATATTGCTTATCGGACCTATAGGCAACACACAATATCTTAGTATTTTTTTAACGGCATACCAGTCTCGTTCCTTGCGGTTTATATTTTGATAATCTGAAAATCCCATCGTATGAATTGCCGCCTGATCTTCAAGATCTTTATCATCGGCAGACTCAAAATCAATGAGGATCACATCCACTTCCTTCGTGATCATAATATTGGCTGGCTGTAAATCTCCCATGCCAACATTTTTACGATGCATCTCGGTAACAATATCTATTAAACGGAGGGTTATTTTTTTCACTTCATTTATATATATTTCTTTATCTTTATTGCGATGAAAGGGATATTTCCCAGCTATCCACGTTTTCATATCAACCCCTTCAACATATTCTTCTACTAGAAATAAATGCTTCCACGATTTAAAATAATCAACTACCTTCACTACACCTTTCACATTAACAAGCTTTGATAATGCTTCGTATTCCTTTTGCAGCCTGTCGATCGCATCTTTATTTTGTCCGTCTAGCCCCACCTTTGGCCTTGCTTCTTTAATAACTACCCTTCGTTTATCCTCATTTCTTTCAGCGATATAAATCCCGCCTCCATTTGTAAATCGCAGCGCATTTTGGAATTTATATTGTTTAAACTTAGGATTATTTTCATCAGTATCAGAAAAAATGTTGTTCAACTCTAAAAATTGATCAAAATCTTTAACAAATTCAGGAACCTGATAATAAGGGGTACGATTATCTGGAATCAGCTGTCCTGTGGGATCCTTAATGCAAAATTCGCCTTTTTCGTTGGAAATTTTCACAAATCCCCCATATCTATAGTAAATATTGCTATTCCTCCAGCATTTATCACTTAGAATATAAGGCCCATTTTCATGATCCTTAACTTTGTCATATAAAATATGAAGTAATTCATAAAATTCGTCATCGGTGGGAGGGTATATCGTTATGAATTTTCCGGAGCTTATTCTATTCCCATTTTTGGAATTAATGCTATATAGGTGTGCTTCATTAATAATATGCTTGAAGGCAATTTTACGGTCGATTAAAACCTGGCTTATAGCTGCTAAAATCTGCCGCGCATTCTCCATCGTTGCACTAACATGAATCTTCCAGCCCTGATCCTTAATTTTCTTATTTGCAAAACCATAAAATATCCAAGGAGAATTTTGCTCTGTTCTAATAAAACAATCTTCTGACAAATGGTTTACCGTGTATGCAGCTATTTTGTTGCCAGCTTGCAGCTTCTCATAATATTTCGAATCATTATTTACGTACTTAAAATAAAGATGGTTTTTGTCCATTATGGCCACTCCTCTCTCATTGTAATTGTGTGGTAAATTGTAATTCACAGAATTGCTGATACAATTTATGAGTTCTTTGTAGTTCATAGTGAGTTCCTTGGCCTGTTACCTTACCATCTTCCACAAAAATAATATATTCGGAGTCCATAATCGTAGATAATCTATGAGCTATTACAATCGCGGTTCTACCCTCAATAATTTTCTTCATCGCAGATTGCACTTTTTCCTCAGACTGGCTGTCCAAATTTGATGTTGCTTCATCTAACAAAATGATTTTAGGATCTTTCAGAAACATTCTTGCTATAGCAATTCTTTGTCTTTGTCCGCCGGATAAATGGAGTCCTCGCTCTCCAATATGCGTGTCCAACCCATTAGGCAACTGACCTATGAATTCCCATGCATACGCCATTTCGCAAGCTTCAATAATTTTCTCTTCATCTTGCGGTTCTAGTCCAAAGATTAGATTCTCTCTTATAGTCCCGGTAATTAGACTGTGCTCCTGAGATACATAACCGATTTGGGAACGCCAGGAATGCAAAGAATAATTTTCTATACTTTCACCATCTATAACAATACTCCCGCTGGTTGGTTTGTAAAATCGCTCTAATAAGGAAACAAACGTCGTTTTTCCGCTGCCGCTTGGGCCAACTAATGCATAAGTATTACCGCTTCTGATATTCAAAGTAATGTCCTCTAAAGAAAACGATAAATTTTCCTGAGTGTTATACTTAAAGCTCAAATTGCTAATTTCAATGTCTTTGTAGCTTAGATCTAAACTCTTGCCTTCATTTATATTTTCTTCTTCCTCGGATAACAGTTGTAAAATTCGTTCAGTTGCACCCTTTGTTTTTTGCAACTGAGAGAAGAAAAAACCAAAGTTAGAAATAGGATTGATAATATAAAAAATCAAGGTTAAAAATGCGATAAAAGTTCCTACTGTTAAACGATCATTCGCTAGCTGCACGCCACCATAACCAATAATGATCATAATAATAACTAACATGATCATATTCAGAAATGGATTTATCGTAGCTGACCATTTGGCTTGCTTCAAACCTAGTTGCATTAAATCGTTAATATTTTTTAACCCTTTATCTATTTGATATTTTTCAGCCGTAAAAGACTTAACCAACTTATTTTCGGAGATCATTTCAATTGCACTTACATTCAATCTTCCTGTTGATCTTTGCGTTTTTTTAGAAAGATCGGATAACGCCCTGCCTAAAGGAATAAAAAATAATAGGAATATTGGAATCGCAGCTACAATAACTAAGGATAATTCCCAACTATAATAAAACAGCCAAAATCCACAAAATAATATGGTTAATACAGCATTGATAAAGGTAGAAAATGAATGAGTGACCAAGTTGTATATCACGGTAGTGTCACTAACTAACCTACTAGCTATATCGCCTGATTGGTTTTTATCAAAGAACGCTGTTGGTAATTTCACGATTTTTGTCCAAGTCATTCCCCTCAGATTAGCTACAACCGTTAAACCAACCTTGCTTAATAAATAGCTTGATAGAACACCTGTAATCGTTACACAAATAAAAATGGCAACTAAACCAATTAAAATGCCCCGATTTAGACTACCTGAGTGGGAATAGGAATCGATGATGATTTTTAAGACATTGGGGATAAATGTTGAAAGTATAGCGCTTGCAGAGCTTATGGTACAAGCCACAATAAAGAGTCCAACATGGGGTTTCGATTTACGAATTAGCTTGAAAAAATTACCCCACGAATATTGACTTCTTTCTTCTTTAGCCATCTCTTCACCTTTTCTATTTTTTATTGGCTGTAAGTTCCATGGAGATGGTATAACTCTGATGAATTGGAAGTTGGTCAAGATACAATTTTGACGTGTTTTGACGTGTTTATGAGGTAAGTTATGGAGGTGTATAATCTAAGTACGAAGAATACCGTGATATTACTATCAAATGAGTTGCTTAAAAGCATAAGATCATTTAAAACACTAGCATCATAAAATTTAACAATTATTCTCCATTACTTTAACATGCATATTTGTAAATTTCAATATTTAACATCTAATATTAGTAATAAATACCCATTAATTATCATATTTACAACTTCTGTATTCTTGAACCCCAGAGGCTTTTCTTACAACTATCAGACAACAAAAAGACCCAGACCTGGATAGCTCTTAAGTTAATACGTATATTTAATTCGTTTAAGAAACATGAAATCCTTTATCTATGCGGGTTTCACGCTTTCACAAGGTTTGTGAGGTGTTCAAAAGTAGGTATGTTTTGTGGGCAAGATGTGGGCAAGAAGGAACAAAAAAAGGAGCCCCGCCAGCTAAGTGCCAGCGGAGCTCCACTCTATTTAAACAGCCTGCTCAAGATCGTTCCTAGTGTCCCGACATCCACTGGATCGGTCGCCTTCCAATCTTCGCTAATCCCTGCATTCTTGATCAACCATTGCCGGCCCTTCTCTTTCCAGTCAGGCGCTTTTTTATCTGCCACAGCTGCCCCCTCCTTTCGCTTCAGCCCAAGATATTTAGCGATTCCGGACACGTGCCCCTGGATGATCGCCTCGATCACCTCTGGCCGCTTAAGCCTAGCTGCATCGCTGGCCACATCAATAAATAGATTCTCGGTCAACACCGCTGGCATTTTACTCTCTCGTACCATGTGCAGATTCTTCGACTTCTTGCCCCGATCGTTTACGCCGAACGGCTTAAGCGCGGCCATAATCTCAGCGTGCAGCACGTTTTGAAAAGCTGTACTCTTAGAAGATGCATTAGTATAGCGGAACGTCTCGAAGCCGCCAGCACCGCCACCAGCATTGCAGTGGATACTAACCAAGAGGTCAGCGCCAGCTGCGTTTGCTTTGTCGGTGCGCTCCTTCAGCGTTAAATAAGCGTCCGTGCTACGAGAGAGCAGCACCTGAACGCCCACATACTGCGATTCTAATTGCTGCTTGATGGCGAGGGACACAGCAAGAGCTATGTCCTTTTCCTGCAGTCCGTTTGCTACTGCACCGGGGTCTTGGCCGCCGTGCCCTGCGTCGATGAATACAATCTTCATTTAGTCGCCCCTCCTTTTTCGTTTAGCTGCTCCAAAAACTCTTTAACTTTCGGTGGCAGGTACACGCCCAGGATGCCTAGATTTTCCACTACGGAAAGACCCTCTCGACCAGCATAAAAGTAAACGGCCAAGATACGAAATACAGATGCATCTCCTCCAACCCAACCGTCAATTAGCACGGCGAGTCCCACAACAAAAAGCACCGTAATCTTACGGATACCACCCCAAAACATTACTTCGCTATTAAGCGTTTTGGTCTTGATTGCCCCCAAAATGCCCGTAATATAATCAGCTGCCATAAGTACGACGAGGAGCTGCAGCGGCTTATCCCAGCCGCCTAGCAATGTAGCGATTAAACCGACAGCAGCAAAGACTCCACCAGTAGCAGCCTCTTTACCCGAAGCACCAGCTGCAGCAGCCAGTACAGTACTACCAAACACCTTGATTTGATTCACCAACACAATCACCCTTTCAATATAAATAGCCCCCGGGATCCCGAGGGCAGAACTATTAATATGGGACAATCTCACGAGCTAACGAGTTGCCTGCTTCGGCCATTTCGTTTATACGCTCCTGGAGCGCTCGCAGCCGTTCCCGTTTATCCTTGTTACTTAACGATTTATCGTTTTGCACGTCCCTCATTTGCTTGCGGACGCTGGACATGTTCTGGCTAATTTTGTTCAGCCTCTTCCGAAGTGGATCATTGTACCATTCAGGCAGCTGCTTAAGTTCTCGGTCGTTATACGCTTGGTCGAGCTTCTCTTTGTAGTGGTAAAACTCAGTCGACAAGTCATTACTGAATACCGGGTCAGCCGTCATCTGCTGAGACAAAGCATACCCGGCGTCCCCGCCAGAAGATAGCAACGGCTGACCAAACTGGCCGATCCACCCCGTATACTGTTTAGCTAAGTAATCCAGTTCCTTAGGACTAACCTCAAACGGCGTGCCGTAGGTCAGCTCCCCAAGCTTTCGAGCCGGCCAGGTTGTGTTGGCATCGGCTTGCAGCCCCGGGGATAGTTGCTGTAAATGACCAGGAACAACCGGAGCGCCAGACCATGATTCATTAGCCAACACATCTACAAAAGGCCCCAGGATGGTATCGCCGACCACACCACCGATAACCCCCCTGTCCCCCGTTACCCCTGAAATTCCCGGCGGGATCAGAGTGGTTCGGATCCGGTCGGCAAAGTCCCTGAACGCCCCAGGATCCTCTTCGGCAAACATACGTAATAATCGTTCTGGAATATCGCTGAATATCGTACCTTGCTCCTGCGGCTTGGCAATCTTGATAAACTTGCCGTCCCCCCGGGGGATTAGCATAAATGCGTCCTTTGTTCGGTTACTCAGCTTTTGATAGTTGGGATCATCGCGGTTAATTGCGTACAATGCCAGCGTAGGAATCGTGATGGCCAGAATCGATTTTACTAAAGCTTTGGCGGGGTCATCCCGGTAGGTGCGAAGCGTTTTATCAATCCCCTGAATCGCTGCATTGAAATAAGGGAATACCTTATCGACTTCACCAGATAGCGCTCCCCGGCGCTTGAAATTTACAGTTAGATCCTGAGCGGCCATTAGAGCTGCTTGCAGATCTCCGCCTTGTGCTTGTACTCGTTTAAACTCTGACAATCGAGGAGCTACCTCCACAGCATTCAGCAAGTTCTCAAACCCATCACGCAGCCCTCTATGCAGGCGGGTTCCACCAGAAAGCGGGAGTACTGCATTTTTACTTTGCTGCAAAAGATTTCGATCCGCAGCAATGGCTGAAGCATGACCTCCGCCAATATTCAAGAAGTCCTTATAAGCCCCTCGCTTCATGCCGATATCAACCGCCGCACTGGCTAAATCAGCCATAAAGGTAAATGGGTTATTTGTCGTCTTGCTGGCTATATAAGCCTGAGGAATGTCTCGGAAAAGGTTACGGGTTAACGAAAATACCGGGTTGCTCCCCGTCGTCAAAAGCTTCATGGTGTTGGTCAACTTGCCAATGGTTTGAAGCAAGAAACCAGATTGTTCGGGCCCAAGAGCAGTAAGCGCACTAAGAAGCTGCTTATCCTTTATCTGTACATGGACAGGATTGCCGTCTACAAGCGCACGTACAATGTTATCCTTGTCGAGCTGCGTCCGTTGCATCGCCTTGTCAAAATCAGCCGAGAAGCGGAATAGTAGTTCTTCTAACCCGCCTTCATCCAGAACGATTTTCGCAATGTCCTCCGGCCTCTCTGGCTGCTTAACAATCTCTGCCCATGGTTCAAATTCATCCGGAGCACGCTCAATGTTTTTTACGTACTGCTGCATGACCTTATTCCGCTTCGCCGATTTCACGAAAGCATCCACGTTCTCGATCATGGCCTCGATCGGGCTAATGATCAGTCGCTGCGATCCGCCTTTTTGATAAGCTTTAACTGGATTGGATTGATTCCCATATCCGCGCTTCTTCCCACCGAAACCTTTGCCCGTCTTCTCCAAGTCACTGAAATAACGTTTATTGGGCACGTACCAGGGATTTTTCTCAATCCAAGAATCCAGCATATCCTGGGGGATCATGCCGGTATCAACAAGCCATTTTTGAGCTACTTGGTTTTGAAACTCATACAGCCCCTCGGACATTTCCTTGAATTCCGGGAACATCCGTTCATACTCCGAAACCTTCCGTGCCCCGTAATCCGGCGTCCAGTTAAGCCCATCCCTGAACACCTTCTCACCACGTTCATAGCGGGTTATCGCATGCTTGTTTAGCAAGTAGTCCTCAAAGTCAACATAGATATGTTTGTTCCGTTTCATCAAAGGTTTTAGCGGAGCAAGAATACTCTTCAGCGATTTACCCACCACTTGCCCCTTAGCATCTACAAGACCCTCTGTAATGATCTGTTTAGCCACCACATCGGCGCCGCGTGAAGCAAGACCAGTGTCATGTATACGGTGACTAGAGGGAAGTTTTTCCCCCATCACGTTTTCAAGTATTTTATCCTGTTGGTTAAGCGGATGAAGGTCATCAATTAGCGCTGTATAGAGTTTATCCGCATTTGCTGTTAAACCTTTAAACTCCCGTTTCTGCCGGCTAACCAGTTGTGAACGGGTATCCGTCCGGAGCGAGTCATAGGGGTTCGTCTTAGAAAAAGGCGAGATACCTACCCCTGAATGTTCCTCAAACTGGCTAGGGTTTAGTATAGGCTCGGCATTAGGATCAACCTCCGGAAATTTCGGAGTTTCGATTTTTGGTTCAATATTTTCACCTTTGACGGGATTCGGCCTTGGCTCACTCGCAAGAATATAGTCAATGTCCTCAGGGGATAGGTTCCCCCCGCTTGCTAACCTATCGCTGATTTCCTGTCGACGTGGATCCATCTTCGACGTTCCGGGTTGCTCAGGCTGATAGGGAGTAGTTGATGGCCTTCGCTCGCCTCTGGGCTCAATCCGAGTGTCCTTTAACTCCTTTGATACAATTGGCCGATCTGTGATATGGAGAGCCGGATCAATTTCTCTCAAGCTGTTTTGTAATGTCTCACGAGCACTTACAAGTCCCGCAAGTTGCTCATCGAATCCATTTTCTGCTTTCCACGATGGAACGGCACCTACCTCATCCATAAAACCATTATCCACTCGCTCCCGCGCCAGTTGGTACAAATCTTTATTTGAGGGAACCCTTCCGTTCACCCTATAGAACTCCTGGTACCAAAGCGGATTTTCAGAAATACGCCCCGCCCGTCCTATCACTTCTCCCGCCGCATCCCTCTGCAGGCTTCCTTGTTGTACCCCTTGTCGGCTATCACGGGACTCCTTCAGATACTTATACTCATCGATCACGCGCTGTTCATATTTCATATTCAGATCATTAATTGCGTTATCGATCTCACCCAACCCTAATCTACCCTCGCTAGCGTTCGCCGCTGCCGCCCTGGTTGCAGGGGTAGCCTCTGGAAGATCAAAGGTATATGGGTTAACCACCGGCTCTGTGCCTGCCGGAAGCGTTGACCGTTCAGCAGCGGACGCCATGCGAGTATCCTTTCTACCCTCAGGCAATGCGAGGATCTCTGCAATCTCACTCTCAGGGATGCCGTTTTTCTTGAATAGTTTAGATAGTCCCAAGCCCGCTGCTCTAAAGCCCACTCCTAAGGCGCCCCCAATGCCGCCGCCTAGTGCAGTTTCCGCGAGTGTTCCCGCATCATCCTGTCCCGTCATGCGGGCAAACGCTGCTCCCTGCATTGCTCCTGCGCCCGCTTCCCTCAAACCTTCCCTCGTCAGCGCCTGAGCTGTTTGAGGTTTAATCAGTTTGCTCAGTTGGTTTGCTGCGGCTTGTTCGGCCTTCATTCCGAGTGGCGACATCAAAACTTTATCCGCTACCCCATAAGTGCCGGCAATCGGTCCCGTATTAAACGGCGCTCCTGTCGGAGTAAATACGCTTGCCACGGATCCGGTGATGTCTGCCGTTATATCCGCCACCTTGCTTCCAGTTTCCGGCTGGATCGTTACGGGATTTCCACCAGACATGACTGAGTCCGCCTGGTGGCCAATCCGAGAAGCAAAGTTCCCCACAGGATTCCCCCGAGTTATCCAGTTCATCGCACTAGCAAAGTACTTGGCTGGGTTATAAGGGCTTAGTGTGTCGTAATACTCCTTGTTCTTTTCGTACTCAGTTAATGGCTTCGCTTCTGACTGGGTCTTAGCAGCCTGTTGGTTTTTCATCGCAGCATCATACATAGCTGCATTAACTAGATTCATTGGCGTAACAGAACCGTACTTTGCTTGTAACTCAGGCATTGGCGTTCCGCTATCGGGTCTTGTATCAATGGTTCTATTTCTGACGCTATCAAACATACTCGACTGCATCTCAGGCGTGGCAGTCGGCGAAGACAGCCGTTGATATACCCGCTCCCTTGCTTCTTCACCTTGTTTTATTCTGTTCCTGACACCATCGAACTGACTTGCCATCTAAAATCACCACCTTATCCCAACATTCTCAAAGCGTCGTTGAGCTCGTTACCGAATCGCTTTACTACGCCGTTTCTAACTGCGCTTGAAGATGAACTGAAGTACTTCATGCCGTTCTTAGCACCGCGCTCAGCATACAGTTTTTTAAGGATGTACTCGTCTGAGTCCATCGGTGTAATGCCGGCAGCCTTAACAATCTTACTTACGCTTCCTGATCCGTGCTGCACCGCAGTTGACCAAATCGCATTTTGAACGGCAAGTGTGCGTTTGGACACGTCCAGGCCGTTGTTCTTAATCAAGGATTTCGCAGCCGGGTCATAGTACTTTTGTTGAATAAAATTGTGCTGATACTGGCCAAAGTTTTTATTGTTCACCGCGACCTTCTTCCAAGCTGTATCGAAAGCGAGTGTGCCCGGAGTCTTTCCGGACAGTTCTTTATAAGCAGCCTTATCAATGTTCTTGAGATAATTGACGAATTCTTTTGCCGATCCTGACTTTTCCGTTAGTTGATATGTCCCGTAGCTAGCGCCGCCGATGTCTCCAGGCGTACGGGCTATCGTGGCCGCGTTTCCGCTTGACTCGTACTTAGCTGACAAAGAACCTAAAGCCCCACTGGCGGCCGTGGGGCGTTTCAGTTTCCCGGGTGTTTTTTTTTGTAGTTCTCAATTTCGGTTTTGGTCATGCCGAGTGAAGAAAGTATTTGCAACGTCTCTGCATCGGACAAACCTGCATCTACTACATTCAAGAACATCTGCTCACGCTTAGTAGGGTCTTGGGTGATTCGATCGCCTACTTTCTCTTGGATACCTTTGTTATCTTGGAAAACTGGCTCCGTGTAGAGAGACTGCATGCTCTGCAGGATTTGGTTCGCCGTTAACCCCCCTCGGGAAGATCCAGACGGATTCATCATTTCCCAATCTAATGCCGCCCACTGGCGGGCGTTATCGTCAGCAGAAAGCGCGAGACGAGCCTGGTCAATGCTTAAGCCGCCGAGCTGCACTTGTCTACTAAGAGCATGCTGTAAGCCGAATTGATTAACGTCCTGATCAAATTGCATTTTCCACTGCTCGTCTCTGATCTGATCACGAACTTTCTGATATGCAAATTGATCTTGAGCGAATTGCTGGTCGAACTGTTGTCCTTGACGTTGCATATCGAGTTGCTGTCCGGCTAATGTCCTAACACCCGGGTTAGCCCTTGCGGCATCAGCATAGCTCACGTTAGCCCCATACAAGCTAGAATCTATACCCATGCGCTCTAGCTGATTGCGTAACGTCTCTGCCTGCCTTGCAAACTCTGCCCGATCTTGTGCGTTGCTCGATGCACCCCATTGCTGCTTAAGATTCAGAATCTGATCTATGGCCTGTCTGGCTTCGGTAGGCAAATAGTTCCCAGTAAGCTGCGCTTCCGTAATCGGCTTCTGGAAATACTCGTTATCCTGCAGGCCATACAGATTAGTTAAGTTCCCAAGCGCATCTTGACCAACCCCGTAATTGAGTTGCTGGACTTGTAGGCTTCGATTAGCATCGTCATTGTATCGCTGGTAAGCCTGCTGCATAAGTGCCGGTACCAAGTTATTCGCGATACTCGCCATAGCATTGGTTCCAATCTGATTAGCTACAGACTCGCTCCAGGAAGACATACCTTGTCCACTGGCGCGAAGCATAGCGTTCGTGTCTCTTTGCTGGCTCTCGACATTTCGCTTTGCCTCGGCGAGCTGTGACTGGTAAGCCGGATCACTATTTTGGTCATAGACGAACGGATCCGGTGCAGTGAATTGGAACTCGGCTTGCCTATTAATAAAATCATTCATCCTATTGAGCGTATCCTGTGTCGGGCTCGATGGCGGCGTATAGGTGGCCTGTGGTGAGCTGGTGACATTCGAAGCAGCTTGCACCATAGGGGCTTGGTACCCCAGGTTAACATTCAAGTATTTCTGCTGTGCGGATGTATCCAAGCCCTGCGCCTTCCTACTCTCGATTACTCCTAAGGTACGATCTATTTCACTTTGTTTGTACGCCGGACTGTTAGCAACATTCTGCTGATTTTGTATAATGCCTTGTTTGCCCTTTTTGTCTGCGGTACCGTAGTTAATACCGCCGTATCCTAAGTTAGCCATGTGACACCTCCTTATAGGCATAAAAAAGAGCCCTGCTGAGAGGACTCCTACCATCTTACTTTTTTATAAATAGCATGACCGATTATTATAAATGAAATCACTATACCGGGTTCACCTAGAAGGAAGTACGGACTTCCCAAAACTGATACTGTGAATACATAACAAAAGAACTTATAGAATTTTGATTCTGAAAACTCATATTCAGAGAAAACATATTCTATAAGAAAATAAATACACAAATGCACGACAAGAACGAGGATATATTCTCCTACATAAGGGAACGTCATTTCTGCAAATCGGCTAATTCAACCTTCAAGGATTCAAGTTGTTGTTTGTATGTTGGGAGGTTTGTTTCAGCATCTTTTAATACCTTTCTTAGGTTATCGGCTTTTTCAACATACATATCGTATGTCTGTTTATCATATAGCTCTGAACCAAGATCCCAAGACTTCTCTATAATTTCTTTCATGGACTCCATGTCTTCAATAGCGCCCTCTGATCTTTCTTTATTTACTAATATCTCTTCTGCGTTTCTGATCTTCTTGTTGAGTTCGCTAATCTGAGCATTTAAATTTTGGATTTGAGCGGATTTGTCATTCGGCTTCGGGATATCGTTACCAGCAGATTCTGATCCACTGGATAGAACAACCTCTTTGTTGTCCACCTTTACCACTTCCATTCCCAATTCATTTGCAGCTGCCCGCAACGGGACATAAGTCGTACCGTCGATTACTGCCCCTTGTCCTATTGATTTGTCATCAAGTTTAACAGACAAGACATTACCTACCTTGCTTCCAAGTAGTTTTGAAGCCGCGGCTTCTAGTTTTGGAGCATATGATATGGACAACCCAAGTACGAGACCTAGCAATATAAGTGAGATACTTTTAAACTTTCTCATATTGGCACCCCTTGTGTAATAATTTGGCACCATTATATCACACTAATTGCCCTATGGCTTATCCATTTTAGAATCAAGCTTTTGAAGTAAAGACTTCCCGTCGTCCAAGTCAAACAGTTGGCTAAACGAAACATACACCCCACCCAAATACCCCGGTTGTAGATTTATTCTATCCTGAACATTTATAGTAAGTCTCCCAGAAGATGAGATTAAAGAATGGGAGCTTTGCTGGTATAGGTATAGCCTTTGCCCCTGATCATTGACAGATATTTCAGGAGATCCGACAGGGCCGTTTGAGTCAACTGCAGCATACTTGTTGGCCGACGAAGAAGCTTTGAACATATTACTCGTATTACTCATTTCAGCTCGCGGGTAATATCTGCTCGTAGCGATATACGATCCAAAGATATCAACTGCCTCGATTAACCCTGCAATAATATGCCCTAAATTTGCGCTAATCGCAGATAGCTCATTTACTGTAATCTTCTCCGCGGTCACAGCGCCTGCCTGAAGCTTGCTTGTTGAAACTGAGTTAGCTTGAAGCTTGTCTGTAGTAATAGCCTCGGCTTTAATATTCTTTGCTTCGATCCCTTCCGCACGGATGTTGTCAAAGGCCACGTTCCCATTAAGGATAAACTCTAGATCCTTAGCCATCTTCGCTGCGGTATTTGCGAGCTGCTTCACGTAATCTAAAATTACCGCAACATCTTCTGTCTGTGGTGGCCCTGACATCCGTGGAGAGTCGGTCCATAGAGACATTAAATCTACCTCCTAGTAAAGCGGCAATTGTCTTGTTTGCCGCGTAAATTCATGTATTCGTACCCGTCCGCTTCCGCTGAACTTAACCCTGATCCAGTTCTCCCTGGCGAAGCTGGCCACTGGAATAATGACTCTCCGCACCTGAGTTCCCCCGCCAGTTAGAGACTGAACCAGCTTCCAATCCTCGCCAGTGATCGACGATGATAGGTGAATCTGCATTGTGCCTGTCAGCTCAACGACGACCCACAGCTTATACCAACGCATCTTCTGAGCGGCAGAACCGCCGTTAAACGGTTTGGATTCAACTGACCAAGGAATAGCATTTCCGGCATCTGTTGTGCCCTCCAGCCGAAGCACGCGCCCCCTGGCGTCGCCGATATAAAACTTGTCGCCTATAGTTACAAAACAGGTAGCCTGAATACCGCTCCACTTGCTCCACGCTTGCACACCAGGACGCGGATCGTAAACAAGCATCTTGTCAGAAGGGATATTGAAATAAAGTTTCCGGCCGTCACTGCCGGCTGCTGATTGAGCATTGATCCCACTCAGGAACTTCCCCACGATATCCGAAAAACTTTTCTCCGGAGGCATACCGCCGCCGTACTCATATATCCCGGTTCCGTGCATGAAACGCATGAATCCCTCTTGCGTGATGGCAGCCTTATGGTTTACCAGACCTGTATCCTCGGTGATCTGCTTCGTGTTAAAGTCAGACGGCAAGGATCCATATAACTCATGCAGGCTCCCCGGCATGCCGATCGTCAGTTTGGATAGGCTGCCCGATAGCATATTGATATCCTCACCCCGCTGAGACTCTATCTTTTTACGATAGCTGTCGTCCAGGTTTCCCGTAAACTTATCCCAGGATGTGGGGTTATCCAATGTACAAGCCCACAACTCTTTCCCCACCGCGCACCATAACCTATTTTGGTACGTGGTCATATACTTACCCTTCTGCGGCGCACCACTCAAATTTGAAACGGAAGAACCGTCATACCGCTTTACCGGATCTACGCCATTGCAGGCAATCAGATTAACATCAGATAGATTCCCTTGAAAATTCGTAAATGACCATTCTACCGATGTGTTGAACCCGCTTGCTAATGTACTCCATGAAGATCCATTCCATCTGCGCCAAGTCCCATCGTTAAAGACGGCATGCAGTTCACGATCTTTCCATACACCCATCCCGAGTACCTTAGTACCATATGAGCCGATAACAGAATAACCCGGCCTCGTCGAAATGGCCGGGTAGTCATCCGTGGTCATATTATTCATGTCGGTGAAAAAGCTGTCTCCGATCGTCAAGGGGTCAAATGTATTCAGCCCCTTAAACTCTCTAATCGGTATAGGCTGCATCAGCCCCGGTAAGGGTTGATAGTTAACCGGCCCATACTGTACTGGCTTCATTAACTACCGCCTCCCTGATAGTTCTGCGCTGCGACATTCCAAGCCGCTTTATATTCGTTTTCGTAGTTCGCCGCCTTCACGTTGTCATCCTGTGTCTTGGCCAAATAAGCCGCAAGGGCAGGAATGTAAGTCCAGTGATACTCTTCTGGCGCGTCAGGCGGCTGCAGTAGGTTAGACGATGCGTAATTAGTTGTCGCTATTCTCCTATAACGCAGAACTCCCTGCAGATCGGAATAGGGTGCAGGGTAGACCGATAGGGTATGGGTTGAATCATCAAAGCTGTAGGCATTCTGTGCAGGTGTTACGCCATCACGATCTAAGCTTTGGTAACGAAACATCCCAATCATAAGGAGGTCGATATTCTTAGCTCGTACATCTACAGGCAAAACATAATCCTGCTGCGCAGCCGCGCATGAAAATTTTGCAATCTTCGGAATCTTAACCACGTTGAAAAAATCCTGATTGATCGCATTTAGAGAGATAAGCTTATCAGCAGCCGGCACTTCATTTGGCACGAGCAGATCAGCTTCGCCGATGATCTCACCGATATTCACACTTCAACAACTCCTTTCGCGGAGAATAATAAGCACGCCCTGTCAAGAATGTGCTTATTTGCGTAGTTTCGTCCTAGACCGCACTAATTAATTTAAGATTTCTACCTACCTCTTTTTGCGGAACGTGGCTACTTACTACTTTCTCGGCTATGTCGTACTCACTCTCGTCAACACTAACCACAGTAAGGCTCGCTGTCCCATCAGTAAGTTTGTCAAAGGTAACTTGGGGCCTTATGCCGACTTGTACAAATTCATCCATTAACTGATTAGGATTTACATTTGATAACTTGAACTCCACCCTTTTACCCCCTCGCTTTATGGACATGTAACCCAAAGCTGCCATCGGCCACATTTAAACTGGATGTAGATGTTTGAGCAGCATAAATGCTTATAAAGTCGCCTGCATTAAGCAGGACGTTCCCTGTTACTGATACTACGGTGTTATATTCGCTAGAGGCTCCGACTTGCACGGCAGCAATTTGTTGATGTGTGGCATCATTGATTCTGATAGCTATTTTTCGTAAACCGACAGCGCTTGGCTCAAAAGTAATTGTTGCAGTTATTACGTAAACTCCCGCCTCTTCTACAGTGAGATCCCCATTTGATAGTGCGTATATTGGGTCTGTGACGATTGGGGCTGTGTTAAAGTTAATTTTCGTTTCTGTGCCATCCCCCGGTACGACTGTAAAAACGCTGGTGGCTACTCTGATGTACTTTTTCTTCGCATAATCGGCCAACTGCGCAGTAACATCAGTGATCGCATCGGCATTACCTTTCACCGTTTCCGTTGTTCTGCCGGCTCCGGCCAGATCTTCTACGTCCTCGACAACCGCAGCAAGAGCCACTTTATCGGCAGCGCCCATCAGGCCGCTGACCGTCTCGGTTGCCTCCGGGATCGGATCGGCTCCGTCCCCTACATGCTCCACTCCGTGCAGTCCAGGGGTAGCCGTACCGGTGCTAGTGATTCTAATTTCTTTATTCACTGGATCCGGAGTAACCGTAATGCCGACCCCTGCGGTAAAGGTCACCTGATCCTCTTTCTGGCCTGCTGGGATGTTATTAATGCGCGAAAATGCATTCTGGTTTGGTTCTGCGCCGTTAGATATTCCGTCAAGCTTCGCTTGATCTTGTCCGGAAATGAATCCAGCTGCTCCGTTAGGTACAGCCAAAGCATGCGCACCTCCGCCAGTACCAATGTGGGCATTTAATTTTTCGTCTGAATACTGCTTCGCTTCCTGTAAGGCTTTGTCCGCTTTCTCCTGTGCCCCGCCGGGGGTTTCCCATTGTGAAGTACTTTGATCGGCTATATCTTCACTCGTATCTCGCCATGGATAACGACTCATTTTACCACCTCTCATTCACGCTGTATTTTTCATAACCGTTATTTACAGCTCTATAGTCATTGAGCAGCATTTCGTACGTTCCCTCATATCCGCTTGTAATCTCTCTCAACACACCGTAAACCAACAGCATGTCATAGTCTGGGTCAAAGCCCGTCATGCCGTCCATATCAGTAACTGTCAATGGTGGCAATACCGGAATGTGAAATATCTTAAGCCCTACTGCGACGTCTTCAGTCGGTGTAGGAACAAGGCCTATCATACTCCCCTGAACGTAATAGTAGGGTTTGATCGAAGCATTATGAAATTGCCTGTACGGCAGGCGCCGCCAGTTCCCTTGCCAGATAATATCAACGTCAGTAATATTACCGACCGGGCAAGGGAGTACATAAAGAGCCTGCCCACCCTTCAAGTCAATTCCCGTGCAAACTGTATCAGTCTGCTGCTGGGCTGATCCAGGCTGCCTAAGTAGCCGATCCCTTACCTGTGTCACTTTTCTTACTATCGACTGCGGCGACAGGTAGTTCGGCGCCTTTTCCTGTATTTCTTCGACCACGTCCTTTAACAGCATTTTGCCCCTCCTCCCCTGTCTTTGCTATAAGCTTTTCAAGTAGATCATTTGTCCGGCATTGTTCTCGGTATATTGCATTCAATGCGTCAAGTTCATCACGGTACATTATTGCGAGCCTCCGCCAACAACTACCCAATCCTCGGCCAACATGTCCGTCTGAGATGCAAGCCAGCCGATAACGATTGTATTCTGTGCCGTCTTCATTGCGATTGAATCTGTAATTACTGGTTCGCCAACGTATTCGCCGAATCCGTACTTCAAGCCACTCTGAAGGTCACTTCCTTTAAACAAGAATAGAAACATTCCCTTACCGTTCCAGCCAGAACGAGCAACTTGCTTTCCCTCTTTTAAAGACTCAATTGCTTTCCCGAAATTCATCTATATCACTCTTCCTCTTGAATTTTTAAAACAAGGAAAGGGAGCCGCAGCCCCCTGTACCTGTTTACTGAACGTTATGACCGTATATAAACGAGTAGTTAGTAAAGCCATAACCCCACCGACCGATTGCCTTGTGCTTGGTTGCTTCCGTGTCGAAGTCAGTCATCGTTCCATTCTCTACCTTCCGTCTCCATTGCCAGATGTTGGACTGCTGCATCCGAGCTGAGTCAGCTGCGAACCAGTTTTTGCGCTTCTTAGGGTTGATGAACGGATTAACGATTACCTTGATATTTCCCATGTACATGTTCGCATCAAAGTTTCCGCTACCTGGCTCATACTTCGGAAGTTCGGAGTCAGGCAATCCGGCAATCTTAAACGCTGCGCGAGCATTGTACGGAGCCACGATTAACGTATCCGGAATGACGGCCATCGTATTACCCTTGTCGTCAACCCACTCCTGCATGGCTACGGCGGTTTCATCCCAGGAGTCGATCGTCAATGGCTTGTCTCCCAGGTTCGACTGAACGTCTGTGCTGTTCGTAGGACTGTAAGGGTGATCAGCCGCACAAAGCGGTTTGCCGTCTGGACCCACATAACCCTCAATTCGTCCGCGCCAGTTCGGCCCTGAAGCAGAAAATGCATTCACCAAAAACTCAACGGCTTGCAGCTGCTGGGTCTTGTAAACCGAATCCGCCAAGGAAGCAATGCGCCGTTTAATCTCGGTCAATTTGAGATCGTCGATAAAATCGCGCTCGATGATTCGGCCATCAGAGAACTTACGGTTCTTGATGATTTTCTGCCAGAGCTCGTCTACATCCTCATAATAGACCTGGTTGTTCGAACGGCTCCATTCTTCCATCAAGCCTTCTCCACCAACCCCATCATAGGATTCCATTGATTTACCGGAAGTTGTCACGTTATAAAGTAGCGGGATAAAATCCTTTTTATCTTTCATTGCAAGCGAGTATAGTTCCTTAAAAATAGGTTCCAGTACTCGCGGATCCCAACGAAGTGCTGTTTGCATAGATTAGTTCCTCCTTATGAATGAATTAAGAAAACTGCCGGTTCTTGACTTTGACTCGCACCGTTTTCTTATTTTCGTTGATTTCAAAAACAGACAATTGTCCGCCCGTCACCGTAGCGGAATCAGCGGAGAGTCCGTCAACTGCGAGGGCAACCTCAGATGCACCGGGCAAAAACTCTGCGTCAGGCGTTCCTGTATACGCCGCGTCATACCAGTCGCCTTCACGAGCCAGGATATACTCCGCCGGCTTATCTGTTCCTGATTCAATATTTGCAGTCAGAAAGCCCGCGATCGGATCCGTGGCACCCGCTTTGGTAATCCGTCCATTTTCGATCTTAATAGCCTCTCCGGCACGCCCTGCCTCCCCATCTGTCATGAGGTTTTCTGTAATACGAGTAGGGTCTTTGCCGTAGTCGTTAAACACATATCTAAATCCTTGAGCCATGTTAAGTTACCTCCTATTTTTCAAAGTTCTTTGCATACTTGTTAGCGTTTTTCGGGTCGAGTTCAAACAAAGCGAATGCGCTTAACAACTCTTCCGGCGCTGAAGGCTCCAGTTCAGCGCCACCAGCCTTCTCCACGTGAGCCCGCTTGTTAAGCCGCTGTTGTTTAAGGGTCGACTGCTCAGCGCGCTTCCGCTCGTCTGCAAGCAGCGTGTCACGATGTACTAGCTCGTAGGCATCAATGGGATCATAGCCTCGCTGGATGCGGGCTTGCATCTCAGGCGTCATCCACGGTGCCGCTCCCGTCTCGGCTTCAACCTGCTCAGCCAACTGAGGGTATTTGCGAAACAAGTCCTCCCAGCCCTGGACAGCTCGCTGCTTGCTCTGTTCCTGTTGCCTCAGCTGCTGCTCCTGCTCACTTCGTTGAATAACCTCCTGGGCTTGTTTCAATAGCGGGTGGCTATCCAAGTACTGATCCATTACCGTTGGATCGATGCCTGCATTCTCGGCTTCGTCCCGGAGCTGCTGGCGAAGCTGGGCAAATTGATCTTGCTGCTGTTGAACCCGTTGCTGTTCGATTGTGTCCAAGTTAGCGATTAAGTCGGAGTAATCTTTATACCCCTGTTGCTTGGCTATCCGGTCAAGGGCGGCCTCGTATTGTTGAGCTTGCCCTTTTACCTTCTTGTAATTGAGTCCCATCTGTAAGTACTCAGGGACTTGTTCATCCTCGACCGTTACCTCCTGGCCGTTGTGTTTGACCGTAATCCCTTTCGGCTCCTGCTCCTGTTCGGATTCGCTGTCTATGGCTGGATCAGCTTCATCCTCAACGGAATCAGTTTCGCCTGGATCTTCGTCCTCGGGATATGGGAGATTAAAAGCCTCGTAATGTCTCTTGATTTCTTCCTTCTCGCTGCTATGGCTGGCAGCATCCTGCGTATTCTCCACGCTATGGCTGGCGTTTTGAATCACTTCGTTTTCCATTGTTATCCTCCTAATCCGCTATGGCTGGCGGCAGTAATATAAAAAGGCTCACGCAGTCTCAGCGTAAGCCCGGTTTACTTGAAGCAGTCCACAATCGCTTTGAATAAATAATCTTTTGTTCGCTGCTCGAGTGGAAGTTGATCATACGGAACCATGCAAGGGTGCTCCTTTTTCTCAGGATCCTTAACAGAGCCGTAAACCCATCCCGAATCAACCTTCTCTTTCATCCAATTTTCGTGGGATTGCTCGGGAGTCGTGTCGTTGTTTAGGTGAAATTCTACACCATTCACCGCACTATCTCTCTGCCATTCGGGGGCATCTTCCCAGCTGGGCTGCGAAGCATCACCGATACTGCTGCAGTAAGCTCGATTCACCTCGTGGCATATTCTTGCAATTTGCTCATTTTTCAAAACATTGGCCCTCCCCTATTCGATTTCATAATCTCATTAGCCGTCTTCGCTGCGTCGAGCTCTAACCGCTGTTGTTTAAGAGACTGTTCAAATTGCTGACTCTGCTGCTCCTGCTGAACTCGCTGATCCGTGAGCTGTTGTATAGCCATCTGCATTTGTTGGTTCTCCTGCTGCAGCTGCTGGACTTGCTGCTGAGCCTGCGCGAACTGTTGTTGCAGCCCCGCTTGTTCCTCGATTCGTTGCTTGATGACGTCCATCGGTTCCATACGCCCAGTCTGAATAACATAACGCACAGCCTCAGCATCGATCATAGGCAGCCCCGTAATTGGATCCTGAACATTGAGCAAATTGAAAGCTAGTTGCAGCCAGTATTCGCGGTCTTGTGGCTTGTCTACACCGATATGGACATTCAGATCAAACTCGGGCACGAATTCCTCTTGCACTGGCTGCGGTTCGCCTGGAAGTAGCTCCCCTGTCTCGTCCGTCGATGCTGAGGCATCAAATTCCGCATCGACTCGGGATATGATAGCGTCGCGGCTAATACTGACATTTCTGCGGCCTGTTACCCGTGCAATCCGCTGAGTCGTGTAAAACTGTGCGATCAGTTCCACGTATTGAGTAAATACCTCGATTAGTGCTTCGCTGATCAAATCGGAAACGGTATTCAGGCGCGTTCCAGAAGCTGCAATAAGCGTCTTCGCCTGCTCCCCTGATGTGACCTTGCTGTTGGCTTGGCCATTCGCTGAATCGAATACACCGGGGATCTTCTGAAGCATTTCGTCATAGTAAGCCAAGCTGTTAAATACGGTACTCGGAACATTGACGCCTTCGAGCTCTTTAACGCCACTCATACGCCCCATAGCGACCGGAAGCATTGCGCCAGGCAAGCCCCGCTGCTCTTGCCATGTCCGCGGCTTAGTGATTGCCCCTTCCTCGTACATGATCGCGGATCCACCCTGCTTCGCCATCGTCTCAATTGCGATTTCAGCATACTTGTTTTTAAATATCTGCGGCTTGATCATGTCGCGCATGAAGCCCTTGCCCCAAGGGTTACCCTCTTCTGGATATAACGTTCGAGCGGTGAATGGGTACTGGCCGTGGTCATATACATACGCTTTATGCTCCAGGAACACGCCGGAAGTCGATACGTAAATACAGTGAACACCTTCCATGCTGCCGTCAGCCTTGGCCAAGTACTCTGACGGGTCAATTCCCTGCATCAGCTTCTCGTCGGCCTGTTCTGTGAAAAGCTCCTTATCCTCTTTGCTGACCAACTTCGGCAGCCCTCGATACCAGTACTCGATTAAGCCGGAAGTCTTCTCGCTAACCGTTGTGTTAAACGAAGACTCCCCGCCTCGGCTATCGTATACGTCTGTGCTGAATATCTCGACTTCGGAGGACACATTATCAGGCATAACCTTCTTTCCCTGCTCTGGCCAGCGCTTTTTGAAGTATTCGAGCGGCTTACGCATATGGATAATGATTGCTGACATATCTTGCAGATAGATAAAATCGTTAATCCGTGGATCCGGGAAGAAGGTACCCAGGTCAACCGGCAGAATGTCGTTTCGTCCTTGGTATCGATTCAGACCCCGGCCGCCTTCGACCGTTGGGTCATAGATCGTCTTATAAATAAGAGGCCCATGAATCACACAGCGCCGGACAGCCCGGGTATGCTTGTGTCGGAATTTAATCTGCCGCAGCTCGTATGGCATGAAGTCGTTCAAGTCCCGCGCCTTTTGCTCGTCTCCAGGCTCCATAGCGCTGTAATCAGGCGTAGGCATCCAGCCGGTAAGCTTACCGACGATAGATTCCACTTGGCTAAATACAACGTTCTCCACCGCATCTGGCCGAAATTTCGAGACGGCGTCCGTTCGAAGGCCGCGCCAGTGATCACCCATATAAAAGCGTTGCTCCTGCTGCCAGATCGCTTCCATCGGCTGCCTTGCTGCCTTGAACACTTGATAGTCCTGGCTGACGGTATCCCATATTTTCTGCTGCTCCGGCGTATTCGGGTTAGTGCTATCTTGCCGATCGGTAGATGTATCGGTAAAAATACCTTTGAATTTTTCAATCACACTCACACTCATGAGCTGTCACCGTCCACGTCCGGAATATTCGGGTCATCGTACCAGCTCAAAGGCTTACGGCTGGGGATCTCAGGAGGCGGGTCTTCCATTGCCTTGGTCATTGATACGTACTCCGTGTAATTCCTGGACATCAGCTTGTCGGTCAGCTCCCGGATTGTCTTGTCCTTATCGCGAATCATCAAACACAAAAAAGTGATGGTCACCATTGCCATCACCAGTACCATCAAAGCGTAGATCATTCCGCTTCATCCTTCCTCAACTTGCATATTTATTCGTTTTACCGCCATTCGCTCAAAATCAAAAAGCCCATAACCATGCGGCTTATGAGCGATTGTATATTCTATGCATAATAGTCTTGCCGTTAAAAAAGTGAAAACCCTTATGCATCAAGGGTTTTAGCGTTCGGACATATTCACAAAAGCTTGTGTTTTGAACACATGTCTTGCATACCGTATGCATTACCAGAACCCCTGAACCTTGGGCATGTCGTCGTCATCGTCATCATCAAAGTCTGACCGGCGACCAGGCAACGCCTCAGGAATTGCAGACCAGGCTTCCTCAGTTGCAAGGCTCATACTTTGTTGGTCTCTCGCTTTATGGGCTATCGCTAGTGCCATGATCGTGTCATCGTGCTTCCCTGTAATCGCCTCAGGCTTACCCTTATCATTACGGACAAATGTAAGCATTTCCTGTAGTGTGAGTATATCGTTTATAGTCTCTATGCTCTCTCGGACAACCGTAACGAGGTTAGATATGATTACTGGTCGAGTAATGCTTGTTGTTCGGAATCCGAACTTGTCATCCTGCTTATCTCCGTGATTACTATCAACGTTCTCACGCCGATACTGCTTATAGTAATTCAGCCGCGTCAGCTCTTTTACAGGATGGAGATCAAAGTTCATCTCAATCGCTATCAGAGCGTCATTGTAATATTTGCCTAAGCAGTACATGTACTTGGCAAATAAATCAGTATCTATATGTCCGTGCCAAACAGCGACCTGATCGCCGGTTATATTATCTAAGACTTGGCCAGACGAGAAGTCTGCCCCTCCTTCGGCGATGTCGCCCCCGATCACATACGGCCTTCCCTTTGAAGGTTGCTTATATAGCGTTATGAATCCGGACTCGTCAGGTACGAACCGAATTGAGTTATCCCAAATCTGTTCCCCATGTACATCCCAAATGAAATCCCCTCTAAGCGGCTCGTTTGTCTTATATCTTTTCCGCAACTCCTCGATTCGAGCGATGACTTTTTCCTTGTCGAATATAGGTTTCCCCGTGGCTAGGAAAGCCTCTTCTGGGTAGCACGGGTACTCCTGGTCAAGTTCATCTTTCAAGTCTTTCCACTTGTTGTAGTACCAGTTAAGCTGCTCCCAGTCTAGGCCTTCTTCCTTCCTTAAGCGCTTGATTTTCTCAAAAATCTTCCTCAATTCGCTCGATGGTTGCGACCCGAAGTTATTTACTGCTTGAATAAACTCTTCCTTTCCCTTGACTGTAAAGGGAAGTCTATATTCTGCTGTTCTCCACCAGACGTAAAATTTATTCTCCCAGTTGTTTTCCCCGTCCCAGAGATCCTTGTATTCATTAAAACCGTCTGCGGTGGTCTCCAGGATCTGAATACTGTCTTTGGTAAGTGCTTGCCCAAGCCCTGCAATAATCGACTGCATCTCAGACCAAAACGCAGCTTCTGAGCCGTGAAAGAAGTTAATCGTCTTAGACCGTCCGACATCTTTATTACCGGCTGTATTTACGCGCCAGCGGCTATTCAGGACGTCGAAATGAAACTCTCGTCGGTTGTTATACTTTATAGACGGTTGCAGCACTTCGGGAAGTTGGTTGTAAATGTACTTCGCTTTATCCTCGAATATAGTATTCGTATTATCTCCGCTGTCGGCTAGGGTGAACCCTGAAAAGTTTTTGTTTATGAGCGCATTAGCTAACTGATATGCAGTGATAAACGAGGTAAAGCCCTGCTGCCTCCCTTTCAACACTAGGAATTTTAAATGCAGCCGTTCCCCTTTTTGATATTCTTCCTTTGCTTTATTAATATCGTTCAGGAAGCTCCGTTGTACTTCATTGAGGAAGAAGGGAACTGTATTCATATCCTTGTCAACAATGACAAAGAACATTTCAATCAAGTATTCCGGATATCTGTTTATTTCCTCTCGGATCGCCGCATTCTCCGGCTCGATGAAATGTTCGGCTGCCGCCTGAATGAATTGACTATCGCGCTCTATATCATGATGTGTCTCCCACAACTCGCGACGACGGGTAATGATCTCCTGACATGTCCTCATTTGAAAAAGTCCTCAAGTTTATTGCGGATAGTGAGATCGATCTTGGATTCATCCTTGAACATGCCTAAGTGACGAGCGATGTTATCCAGTGCTTTGTCCTGGTCATGCATTTTGATCTCCAGCCCCGCAGCGGTTGCCTTGGCCCCGGCATACAGCGCCTTTGCCTTTGGACTCAGATCCCGAGTATCGTTAATGTGCAGCTGCCCATGGCCTTCCCCGTGGCAATTTGGGCACTTCGGATGCGGCCGAATCAACGGATCAAATCCATAGCCGCCAGCATCTGACGGCAATTTGACTGGCTCATTACCCTGTTCCGCCTCGATCCTCGCAATCTCACCCGCAGCCTCGTACTCCACCTCATCGATCCATTGGTATTGATGCCCGATGCCGAAGCAATAACGGCAGCAAACTCGCCGGAAATGGATGATCTCGTTCGGATCCGCAAAGGCGATATCGATCCAGCGCTGAAGCACCTGCTCCGCTTTGATCTCTACCTTTTCAGCTCGTTTGTTCATTGCCTCTTCAATGGCCTTCTGAACCTTAACATTACTTAACAGACGGCTTGCCTGCTGTTCTGCTGTCTTAGCACTGTATTTTGCCCTGATCGCCGCTTGCTTGGCATTGAGATCGACCAGGTACTCTTTAACGAATAATTTCTGCTTGGCCGTCAATGCCATCGCACTCAGCTCCTTTCAGGAATATTTAAGCGGGATCTCGTTGTATGTTTTGCATCGTGGGCACCTTGTCACTGGATTCGGAAACTCTTCAAGATCGAACCGTCGAGAAAACCAGTGCCCGCATTTCCCGCATTTAATATCGATTTTAGGGCTTTTCCCGAAAAGCATACTGACGGACAAGTTCCAACCTTGAAAATCTCTTGCTCTAACAACCTTCACGCGTCCTCAGCTCCTTTCGTGAATTGTAAATGCAGCCAGAAGGATTCGAACCTTCACATATGTGTTCTTCTGGGTCTTAGGCGGATCACATCCTACCAGAACCGTCACATACACCCTCTTGCGTCTACCTATTCCGCCATGGCTGCAAAATAAAAAAGCACCCGTTAAGGTGCTCAGTTCCTCGCTACTGCCGCATTAGCCCACATAACGGCTTCCTCCAGCTTCGTCATAGCTAATGACTTCTCGCGGCTATTCGGTGCCTTCTCGTCGATCAAGTAGGCCAGTTCCTTCGCCTTCTCACGGATCGCCGTATAAATTTCAGGTTGCCCTGGCTTCGGTGCGTGATAGCTAAAGTTATTCTCGATTTGCGGATTCATTTGACAACCTCCCAGTCCTCTGCAAGCATATCAGTTTGAGATGCAAGCCAAGGAACACGACTTTTAGGTGCTTTCAGATTATCTGTTTGGAGCCCGGTAGTGTCAATAAAAATATAAGGACTCGTCATCTTGCTGTGCTCATCAGGACGCTGCAATTCGATAAAGATCCCCTTGCCGTTCCAACCACTGCGCGCAACTCTTTCACCGGCCTTTAAGCTTTCAATCGCTTGGCCAAAATTCATTTTATTTATCATCCTCTCAGATTTAATAAAAAATGTCGCCAGATAAGGCTAAGACCAACTTGCTCAAGGCGTTTGCTCTCATCCTTCTTGCGGTTCTGTCACTCACACCCAGTTCAGCAGCTATTTCCCACTCATACCAGTGTTTTTTACTCATAAAAGCAAGTTTGATCACCTGTTCCTCTTCATCGGTCAGGACGGTTTCAATCGCTTGATCTATCAATCTCGCCACTGGGTTATTAGCGAACTTATATGCTTGATAAAGCCTCAACTCTTCGCAAAGCTGCTTCTTATCGATTTCATCCACCTCCGAAGATATAAATTACCGGCACCCGAAGGCACCGGCTAATCAAGGGGAGATGTTAACATGAATAAATCCGAACGGCAGGATTTGAACCTGCGACTACTTGCTCCCAAGGCAAGTGTGCTACCTGGCCACACTACATCCGGTTATGGCACCGGCATCAGGATTCGAACCTGAATCTCTGCTACTGTTTTATAGGGCCCTGCCCGCTCTACCGTTGAGCTATACCGGTGATGTAAGACGCAGCCGCCGAACAGTCTGAAACCATTGCCAGCTGCGCCTACTTCGTACAAACGAGATCTCCGACCTAGTAGAAATCCCGTCTATACAATTTGCTATGCTATTACTATATCAGGATTTTTCAAGGTCATGGGTATACAAAAAGTATACTATTCATCCTGAAGCTTTTTATTAATTCGCTGGCTTAACTTTTTAATCCACACATGACTATAGCCTAATTCTTCTGCAATACTTTTCAAATCCTTTTCTTCAACGTCTCGCATATAAGCCACTTTTGCCTCAACACCTGACAGCTGTCGAAGTATATTCTGTACCTGTTTCCGTGCATCAATCTTTTGGCCGAGCCGCTCGAAAGTTTTGTCAATTTTCGAATTTGTCTCGTCGTAGGACATCAAAGCCTTGTCAAATGGGATGTGTACCGGTAGAGGGCTCGACGGTAAAACCCCCTTAAAAACCTGCTGGTTTGAATACTTTATGTCCCCTTCAAGATCCTGCAGTCTCAATTCTAGTATTTCAACTTCTCTGCATAAGTCATAATAAATGTTAACTAGTCCACTCATGTCCTCTCACCTGCCTTAATGCATTTATGTCTAGGAAACCAATTCACCGTATATCTCTTCCGGCAAACCTTGCAGATCTTATAACGCATCCAGTAAGGTCGGCGGTATTTAGTCATTCAACTCAACCTCCTCTCGTCTATGCATCACGCATCATCGCTACAGAAGTAAATATAAACTTGCCATAACCCCTGTCCTCCACATCTTCGCTCTGGCAGATCGGACAAACGGTAACGGAATGATCTACTTCGTCATCGTCCTCCACATTGAACATTACTGCGCACTCCGCGCATTCGTAGCTATGCATCATCAACGGGGGAATTTCCGGCTTGCCCGAATAACTGACCCGTTGTGGCCAATCTATTGGATTTCGCAACCGCTCATGATAGATCATCGTCCGAATGGATCCGGGAGTACTACCTAGCTCGAGCGCAATTTCTTTAAGCGGCTTGCCAGCTAGGAACAACTTATTCAATTGCTTTCTGTCTACTTTTTCAGGATTCATTTGATCCACCTACCCCATTCGTTTATTCGGCGGAGGATCAGAGAGGAATATATAAACCTCCCCGATTAGCTCGCCGTTTTCGTCGTATATCAAATCCCAAGGGATGTCCTGGAAATACGGATCGACATCATATTTTTCTTTATCAAGCTGCATGGCGATCAAAGAGAATATAGTAAATTCCAGCGCCTTGATCATAGTGAAGGGTATAGCGCTTAAGGGGCACCTTCTTTTGTTTTAACCAGGCAGCTAAACGCTTGTTGACCAGACGGAGAGCCCCGTTCACATCCCCGCTCAATTTTCGGAGTTGGAGGCCGTTATTATCCACTCTAATCAAAAGCCTGTTCCCAGTGGCATCATAACCGACCTGTAAACACTGACCAGCTTTACAGCCTATTTCATGCACTGCCCGGCGATTAAAATGAATACCGTGAGCATTTAGCCCGATTGTTGGATTAGTGGGTACACCTTCATCGATAAACCATTCAACGTTATTTTTAAATACGGCTTTATCTGTTTTCTCACGAACTTTACTCATTCGAACTGCTCCCTTCTTCAACTCACCTGATTGGAATTTAAAATATTGATCTCCGATCCTCGCTAAAATTCGGCTGACTTGAACTTGTGTTACTCCAATTTCTTTAGCTATATTGCTTTGTGAAGCTCCCACCATCCGCAATTGAATGATGGTTTGCTCCGTCGATGTGAGGCATGAAATAAACTCCTGGACATAAACACTTGTAAAATCCTCCGCACTCGGCAGCAAGTCCAGTAGCGTACCTCCATCTTCGCCGTTGTCGTGTGTTACCGTCTGATCCAGAGAAGCTACTGACCATCCTTCTAGCACCTGCTTTGCCATCCGGGATATCGCTATACTCCATCCGCTCAATTCCGCTATGCTCTCAGCCGTTTCCTGCTCCCAACCTTGTTTACGGATCATCGCCAATTTATCTTGAATGGAACGGGGTATTCGAACCAGATGTCTTTTATCTCTCAAATATCGTTGAATGCTCCACTGGATCATGGGAAAGGCATAGGTCGCAAATGAAGTGACTTTTCCGTCAAAGCGATCAGGATCATAATTCCGGAATGCTTCAATGAGTCCAATTGTTCCTACGGACACTAGATCCTCATAATCAAAGCCGGAATTAAGGCTGCCATAAAATTTATTTGCTACAGATCGCACCATTTTCTCATAGTCGCGAAGCACATCGTCCTCGTAACCAAGATGGGGGTTATATCCGACATTCAAAAGACTTCCCTCCCCTCAAATCAGATCATACGTTCGGTTTCAAGGCCAAGTCAGTCCCTTCCTGATCCATGTCCCAGGACATTTGCTCGGCCAGAAACCCGCAACAATCGCATTGATATAAATCCGGTTTGATTTCGTCCAGCTCACTGCAACACTCTGGACAGGTCATTCCCTGCTATTCTGCCTTTCGTAGACTTCCTCCAGCCATTCAACCAGCATCATCATTTGCTTAATGGCTAGCCGGTTCCCCTGATATTTATCACAAATAGCAGAGGAAGAGTCAGCCACCCATGTCCAGAACTGTTCGCTTTGCATCCCATATTGTGCCGCAGCCTGATTTGCCTGGCCGATCCACGTCTGCACATCTGCGAAGAACGCTCCATAGTCCATAGGCTATACCTCTTCGATTTTGATATAGATGCCTGGTAGTGCAGCCCAAAACTTTTCAACGATCTCCGAAACGACTAATGCGTCGTCTTTCCAAAAACCACAATCTGTCATACAGTCCTTAAGCAGTTTCTGCAGATTGTCCGTATCAGGCTTGGTATGTTTATACTGGCCGTCTTGCCTATTGCCAGTGATCGGGAAACACCATTTCACAATCAAGCGCACTGGACCGCTATATTTCGCCCTTGGAACATGTTTGCCTAGGTGAGCCATCAGCTTCGCTCGGGTTGACTTTAACTCGTCCGGTTCATAAAAGACGGGCTTGTCATTTATGATTGAAACCTGCTTCTGCTGAGCTGTGACGGTCGGCACCTTTTTCATCGGCATAAAAAATTCAGTAGTCATCCTCCGTCCTCCTAGTGTCCGCAAACCGGGCAGTCATTCCAATCTTCATGACCATGTGGACATAAGTTCGGTTCATCTTTCGATCTAGTAAACCAACGCCGAAACGCAAGAATAATCCTTTTCACTGTCTTCATCCTCCAATTCAGTCGTCATCACGTTGTTTCTCCATCAGTTCTTCCCAGTCATCGATGGTTCCCCGTAAATAGCTTGCTGCTTCGTCATCGGAAAACAAGGCACCCCGATCCAGAACGAACTTCACTTGGAACACTTCCTCGCCGGCCTTGTTCTTGAATTTGATACCGAACTGCAGCTTACCGGCAATGTCATAACACCGCATAAAATTTCCGTTTCCGAATTCTACTGTTTCAGGAGTTTCCGTCTCCCAATATTTGTTATCGTATTTTTTCGTCATCTTTTTTTCTCCTCTCACGCGGAAGACTTTAAGGGGGAAGGAATGTTACAGGGGAGGAGGGAGCGGAAGCGAACCACTCCCTCCCCCATTACGTACATTCCCTCCCCAGTCTTATAGACTTACATAATCATGATTTAAGTCTTAAACATACTACTACGGGCGCGCGATATATACGCAATATATATATATATTAATAGGAACCACATTCCGCAGTTTATTGCGGGGTTGCGGCGACCATGATACTTGTAACTTGCGGCGACCATAAATTAATGATTACTGCATCATTTTGCAATCACCATAAAATTATGATTGCCGCCGCAATTATTCATCTACTTCATCTTCGTTTTTGACTATGCGGAAGCCGATTGAACGATCGATTTTATAGCCGTATTTCTTCACCCAATCTCTCACAGTTCGTTCAGCAACCGCTTTGCCAGTCGATTCATACCATGCCATGACATCGTTTAAAGTAGGAGGTTCGCCAAAATTACAATTATTAACTACGTCCTCAAACTCCTCGGCCTTGCTCCGGCGCTCCTTCTTTGCTTTGTCCTTCCTCTTATTCGTCGCTTTCTGCCATGGAGGAGCTTCTCCTTCTGGCTCGATGTCCTTCAGGCTGCCGACATCATCAACTCGATGAATCGGATACTGAAACCACATATTCACCGGATCAAACTTGGCATACTCCCGAAGCGTACCCTCCACGCGCCACGCTGAGCGTCCTTTCACTGCCTTTAGGACTTGCTCTATAGTCGGCATGATGTTTTCCATGACATGCGGCATTGCCCGTTTAGCGTGGTCTTCCATTGCCTTAGCGCTAAGCTCGTCATCCTGTGAAACATGCTCCTGCAGGTAGGCCGGGTTATGCTGCTCAAACAGCCGCTTGTACATGGCGCAGATCGCCTTGTTCTCCTCTTGTTTAAGCAGCGCCTCCGTCACTTCCAATTCCACTAAGTCGATTAGCGCGTCCGGATCCCGGGCGAATACGCCGCTGCCGCTGGCTCTGTCCATGGACTTCTTACCGCCTTGCGAACCTTTTGAATGATGGTGGCAGTAAATAACACTTGCGCCCAGCTCCGTTGCAACCTTATCGAACTGATTCGTGAAGTGTGCCATTTGATCAGCCGAGTTTTCATCGCCAGTTAAAACTTTATAAATCGGGTCAATGATTACGGCGATATAGCCTTTCTTGGCCGCCCGCCGGATCAGCTTCGGCGCCAGCTTGTCCATCGGCACGGATTTGCCGCGAAGGTTCCAAATGTCGATATTGCCGATGTTATGAGGTTGTAGCCCTAGCGCCTGATAAACATCCCTAAAGCGATGCAAACAACTGGCTCTGTCTAACTCCAAGTTAACGTACAACACCCTGCCTTTAGTACATTGCCAGCCTAGCCATTTGTCGCCTTCGCCAATAGCTATGCACAGTTCGATTAGTGCGAATGACTTACCGGCTTTCGATGGCCCGGCCATGAGCATTTTATGGCCCTGCCGCAACACACCGTGAATAAGAGGCGGCGCCAGATCCGGCATGTTGTTCCAGAAATCGGTCAGGCTCTCTGGATCTGGCAGGTCATCGTTAACACCCTCAATCCATTCATGCCATTCAGCCCAGTTTGCTTTACCGATGTTGGTGTCCACGATGAATTGCTTCTTCCCGTTCCGCTCAACGCCGGGCATGCGGGATAGCCTCGACGGGTTCCGATTCTGATTGTCGATGTTTAGCCCGTTCCTCTTACAGACGTTGTATAGGTAATCAACCCGTTTTCGATATTCGTCGTAATTGGCCGCTTCGACTCTAACAATAGCGTGGAGACTCTTGCCGCCGCTGTACACCATGACAGCGATCGGCAGCTCCAGCTCCCGCATAATCGCGTTCTGCTTCTCAATGTCCATCGTGTCGGATTCGACCAGCGCATACCGGAATTCGGTCACGTTCTCATTCTTAACGCCCTTACCGTCAAGCGGGTTGAAGCGAATCCAGGCCCCTGCTTCTGGCTTGTAATCGCCCAGTACCGATCCAATGTCACCCTCACACTGGTTCAGCCGCTGAATCAATTCGCCGGCCGTACGATCCCAGGCTCCCTTTGTGGGCAAATACTTGCCTTCATCGTTTTTCCATGTATCTACGACATAGCCAACGTTCTCAGAAGCTTCGAATAAACTTTCAAGATACGTGGTGAGCTGCTGCACCGGGTTCCAGTCGGCGGGCTCGTGGATTTCCTTGCCTTCGATCCAATTCCTATCGACTACCACATAATCGCCGCCGGAAATCTCGTCATCCCAGCTGAGCTCCCTGTCCTCCCGATCTGCAGACGACCGCGGCACCCATCCGTTATCCTTTGCCATTTGGGTAATCGTAGCCCCGGTAACCGGATTGGCCGTTCCCTCGAAGCTCGTCCACTTTTTGAAGCATTCCCCGGGATGATAGCGACCGCCGTCTCGCTTACTCCAGTCGTCCCAATCGCTGGCCGTGTAGCCCTCATACTTGAGGGCCATGCCGACCGAAATCCAGGTCGTGTAATCAAGTGATGTAGGGTCTATATATTGAAGCAAAGATATAAGATCGACTTTGTGTTCCATTCAACCCTCACACCTTTCTGGAGTATTAACGATTTTATCGACAGTCCATCCGAGTTTTAAGCGATTGAACACCGTGTGAGGGGCCAAGCCATGTGCTTCAGCTAACTCTGTAGCCGTGTATCGCTTGCCGCGGTATCGAAGAATGCGATTATTACTCCGGTTATTAGCCTGTGTCTTCATATCTACCCATTGGCAGTTTCCGGGGCTGTAGTTACCGTCAACATCGATGCGGTCAATCGTCAGTTCATCCGTATAACCGTTCGCTAAGGCCCAATTTCTAAATGTCATGAAGACGTGCCATTCATCACAAATAGAAATCCCTTTGCCTCCATACCATTCATATCGATCATGATCTGGATTGTAACAGCGGTTATGCATGCCCAACCAGGTACGGTACAATCGGTCTTTTGAATGACCCATAGACCGTTGGCTAATACGATTACATCCGCAACTGGAAGTCTTCCCTGAACGCAAATGACTTCCAATTACAGTTGACCTATTTCCGCAATCACACTCGCAAATCCACATTGCATTTCCGCTTTTTGAATTTTTCTCAGCTCTTCTGATAACAGTCAACTTTCCGAATCGTTGTCCAGCTAATTGATTGAGAACATTATTTGCCATGATGCTGACCTCCTTCCTGGTAACTGAGGAATGAAGGATCGATGTATTCTAGTAAAGCAATGAGGTCTAGTTTATGTTCCATTATCCCCCGCACTTCCCTTCACACTTACTCAAAAAACTGTCAATCACTTTAATCGCCGCCATAACGGGGAAAAACTGGAGTGGATCTACCGCATTCCCAAGAGCTTTCAGCCGGGCAATCCGATTTTTTATTCCATTGGCTATCCGTGGCGGCTCCCACTCATACTGTGGTTGCCCCATAAGTGCTGGCTGCGGATAGTTCGCAACAAATTCGGAAAGAGAGTCCAGCGGATTTATTCCACGTCCGTCCAACCAGGCGGAAAGTTCATCAAGCATTCCACCCACTCTGGATTGAGTTGTCCCGAACTCCCGCTCTTCATTATTGCGCCAGGAATCGAATCTCGATCGATCTGTGACCGCGGAAGGGTTGCATTCTTGCTGTCTTGGGCTGCAGGTGTGGGCCACATTTTTACCAAAGCATGTAAATCCGGTGTCCTGCGTTCTCTCTCTGAAGGACAGTCCCCCCTGATACTCCCTTTCGGCGTCGGCCACATTCGCACCGCTCCCGGCAGTCCGTTCCTGGGGTCTTTTGCATTGATATCCCCTCGTTTCTCCGAATCGTTCGCTCGAGGCGTCGGCCACATCTTTACCTGATCGTTTAGGTTCTGACTCCAACCTTGCCCCTTTTTCCGTTCCTGTCGAAAGGATTCCGGGTTGTCCCCGCTGCGGAAATCCCGCGCTTGAGGCGTTGCCCATAACCTCTGATCCATATTGTAAATATCCGTCCGAAGACTCTTGCTCTGCCCCCCGCCATGGTTCCCTATTGCATCTGCTGCATTTGGAGTAGCCCACATTCTCAAAACTTCCGGATCTACTTGCTCCCTTAGGTTGGCTGGCTTCGTCCTTCCCTTTCTCGTTGTCGTAGCCTGCCGGATCAACGCCTCTTCCGATCTTTGTCCCATATGATCCATCGTGTTCGGTGTAGCCCAAAATGATGATGCGGTCTCTGGGATGCGAGGCACCGACGGCCGCAGCCGGAATAGAAAAAACGATGACCTCGTAATCGATGTCTTTAAGGTCTTGACAGATACGTCCGAGAAGCATAGTTTCCTGTTGTGTAAATATCGCCTCGTAAAAGTCTTCTTCCTCCGTACGGGCAATTGTTCGGCTTTCCACTTCAATATCCCCGTCTGGCTCTGCCATACTGAGGAGCCCAGCAACATTTTCGCCAAGGAACCAACGGGGCCGGATATCTGCAACGACTCTGACAACCTCTGGCCAGAGATAACGCTCGTCATCTGCTCCTCCGCGTTTCCCGGCGTGACTGAATGGTTGGCAGGGGAATCCAGCGGAAATAATGTCAATTGCTCTATCGGTTCCAATGATTCCATCACGCTCCAATACCTCCCTCGTCAAAGTACAAACATCGTCGTATATGGGGCGGCCTGGGAAGTGTTTGGTTATTACCTTGCGCGGGAATGGCTCTCGCTCACAAAAGGCGACCGACTCCATTCCTGCCCAGGATCCGGCAAGATCAATGCCCAGGATGCCGCTGAATAAGCTAAGGTGTCTCATTAGTAGTTACTCCCCACGATACTCTCTCGGATTAATGCCCTCCGGCACACGCCAGCCGTTGCCCGCGATCCGGTCAATCAGGCGCTTAGCTGTATCAAACGACCAGGTTCCGACATGCTGGAAGCCTCGTTGCTCCAAGAATCGGATCTGCTTCGGCGTAGTGAGTCCTTCGGATCGCCGCTTGTCCAGGCGTTCCAGTAGCTTCGTCGCCTTGCCCGCATTGTCAATCTCGTCCGGCATGATGCCAAGCTTTTCAAGCGTCTTAATCTGTTTGTCGCTCGGCGGCGCCATTTCCCAACCAAATGAAGGAACATAGCTGGAAAGGTCTTCTGCCTGAATACTCATTTCAAATTGCAGCGGATCCACCAAAGCACGCTTACGACGTTTCATCTCTGCAAGCTGCTTGGCTAACGCTTCCTCTCGCTGAGCTATGACATCTTCAGCAGCCTGCTTCTCAACGGCTTCCAAGTCCAGTGGTACGCCTGCTTCTTCGATCTGCTTGGTCATGGCCTGGGCAATTTCCTCATTCTCGGCAATCAAGTGCGCCGGATGACAGAGCTCGTGCCGCTCAGTGTGCCAAAGGAAATCGAGAAGCAATAATTCAGTTTTTCCAGGGTATAGCCGGGTACCGCGCCCGACCATCTGGCTATATAAGCTGCGAACTTTCGTTGGCCGTAAGACTACAACGCAATCCACGCTGGGACAATCCCAACCCTCAGTTAGCAGCATTGAATTACAAAGGACGTTGTACTTGCCTGCATCAAAATCGTCTAATATTTCTTTGCGATCCTGCGACTCGCCATTGACCTCTGCCGCCCGGAAGCCAACCGCATTTAATATAGAAGTAAATTTTTGACTAGTCTTAACAAGTGGAAGGAAAACAACAATCTTCCTATCCTTGGCAACCTTCCACATCTCAGCGGCTATTGATTCTAAATATGGATCAAGCGCTGTACCCAAGTCGCTAGTTTTAAAGTCTCCAGCCTGCTGACCGACAGTGGACAAGTCAAGCTTTAGAGGAATCGTTAGCGCCTTGATCGGGCTAAGATAGCCCTCCTTGATCGCCTTCGGAAGCGTGTATTCATAGGCTAAGGATTCGAAGTAGCTACCTAAGTTCCTCATGTCGCCCCTATCTGGTGTTGCAGTGACTCCCAAGACATTCGCATCTGCGAAGTGCTGGAGCACACGTTGGTAACTATCTGATATACAATGATGGGCCTCGTCGATGATAATGGTATCAAAGTGGTTAGGCTTAAACTGCTTAAGACGTTTGTCACGCATCATGGTCTGTACGCTGCCCACAACTACCCGATACCAACTGCCGATGGATGTCTGTTCTGCCTTCTCCGTCGCACATCCCAATCCCGTTGACTTCGCCAGTTTTTGGGCGGCCTGGTCTAATAATTCTCCCCGGTGAGCCAGGACGAGCACTCGCTCGCCCAGCCTTACCCGGTCTTCGATGACCTTAGAGAACACAATCGTCTTGCCGCAGCCAGTCGGAAGGACAAGCAATGTACGCTGTACGCCCTTTTCCCACTCCGACTGAATGCTTTCGCGTGACTCCTGTTGATATGGTCTGAGTTCCATAGTTATCTCCTAAAACTGTCCCGGAGTAAATCCGCCGCCCTGTTGCTGCGCCCCTGGGAATGGGGGCTGCTGTTGTTGTTGATTGTATTGATGATATTGAGGAGCCTGGTTATATTGCGGCGGCTGTGGCTGTTGTTGTTGTTGCTGCTGACCACTATTTAGTTCTTCGTAGGAATAAAAAGATTTGACTTGGTTGTTGGTTCGTTCTGCACCATCCCTGCCTCTGAACGTGTTGATCTCCAACTTCAGACGACCACGGGCACCAATAACCGTGTTCCAATTCATCCGCAACGGCTCGCCCTTCTTCTTCTGTCCGATTCCGGCGAAGAAGTTAGACAGGAGTCCTTCTGTTTTTGTATGAAGAAAAAGGTTATGGAAAACCACCACATCACCATGTTCGGGCGAGTGTACAGTGATTTCTAGCTTCGCTTGATTACATGCCGGCATTTTCTCGCTTCCGGCGAATCTCCCGCGTTCAAACTTGGTGACTGTGAAATCGTAGTCACCGGCAGGGAGGACGACAAACTCCCCTCCGTCCTTTTGAATTTCGTCGTCCCAGCCTAATTCTCGTTCTTGATTACTCATGAATGATTCCTCCCGTTGTTATGTTATGAAAATGGAATTCGTTTTCTTGCTGCCTGAATCATTTCAAATACTTGCGGCCATGCCCCTACAAGCACACCATCGACAAATCCCGGATCGTAGTTTGTAATTGGCGTATCTACCGGATAGTAGCCTTTTTTGCTTACGACAATCTGGATTTCATATTCTTGCACTTGATGCTGTACCATCAAATCCCGTAGTGGCCGAGGAATGTTTGGATTTAGTTCCGGTTGTTGCGGTGAGCTTGTTGACTGTGCCGCTTGTTGATTTTGCGGTGTTGCTGCAGGCGGTTGTTGTGTTGTCTGCTGTGCCGTATCCGCTGAAGGTGCAGGCGGTGTTTGTGTAGCTGGCGGTTGTTGCGGATCCGCTACTGAATTTTGTTGGCTAAAGATATGGGCAATTCGGCTATAATCCAGTGGCAATTCATCCGGCAGGCCGTGGCGATTTTTCGCATCCCACGCGGGGTGATGTGTGGTGTACATGGTGCGAGCTCCACCCTGCGCTTTATTCTTTTTGCCCTTATCGTCAACAGCCACCGAGAAAGTTTTGTAATTAATGAAGAGAACAATGTCAGCCCACTCTTTGACCAGGGGAGCAGTTCGGCTTCCAGTTTTTGCTCCCAGCTTGAGCTGATAACGGTCATAGGCTCCCATTTCGTCAGGCTGCTCGAATTTAACGATTTGAGAATGAGCAGTCAATATAACGTGAATCCCTGCCTCGACTATATCGCTGAGTAAATTGAGAAATCGTCCAATTTCCTCCGCAACATAGATGTATCCCTTGCCGTATCCGAAATCTTCAACACCGTTTTTGTTATGAGTGGCACACACGCTATCAACGCAAAGCATCTCTGCCCAATCGACTGTATCAATAACGAGTGAACCGAAACGAGATTTGCCTTGCTGCTTTACCCACGCTACCTGTTGCTTGAGCATTTCCCAACTGGACGGCTTTGGCAGCCGCTGAACATCCAGCTGCTTGGTCGATCCCTCTGTATCGATGAACACCGGGTTAGGAAATTGTGCAGCGAGTGAAGATTTACCGATACCCTCAGGGCCATAAAGTACAACTTTTTGGGCAGTTTCAACAATTCCGCTGGTGACTTCAAACATTAAAATTCACCTGCTTTCCACGACGGCACCGATGAAGGAGCGTTCCAGCCTTCCCCTGGATTAATTTCTCCTGGTGGCTGTTGCAATTGAATGTCCTCCTGTCCTGCAACATAACCGTCCTCGATGATAATAGAGCATTCTTCGCCCGTGCTGACTCGGGTTGCAATCGCCTGCAGGCCCTCCTGCTCCAGCCACGTTCCAAACTCCCGGAGGCTATCTATATCCATCTGCTCAAGCTTGTCCAGCAGGATAAAGCCGCAATCCGGCTTAAGCTTGCGTACAATGGCCGTGGAAACTTTAAGCTGATCAGCGCCGCTCATGTTATCCCACTTCTGGCCGTTGTAGATCAGTTCGCCATCGTCAACAGACAGGCCAGGTAGTGGCAAGTTCGCATTCGTCAGGAGATCCGTCTTTTGCTGGCGAATCCCATTGATTTCAGCAGTCAATTGGTCATACTGTACTCGATGGTCACTGGCGTCCGTTTCGGCCTTATCTTTGTCCAGATTCGCCCGTACCTTCCGGTTAATCTCTTCGATCTGCCGGATATTGGCTTCCAACTCGGCCGTTGATTCATCGTGTAGATCAATGGCGTCTTTCTGTGCGATCTCCAGATCAGCTGCAAGTTGAGCATATTTAGCCTGAGCTTCGTTAAGCATGGCCGTTAAACGTTCGACTTCTTGCCCCTGATTCGCATATGCAGTCTGAATTTGCAATAGCTGCTGGCGTTTACGCGCGTTCTCGCCGTTCCGTGCCAGAATCTCCTGCTGCTGCCGGATCAGCTCCGATGCGGAGATAGGCTCCTTTGGCGCATCAGGATAGTAAGGCTGTTCCTTGGCAAACTTGTCTTTCTGATCCGCGATTTGGCCGATAGCATGCCGACGGTTGTAAACCTCCTGCTCCTTGACTTCCAGTTCATGGAGTTGCTGACCAACGCCGACGATCTGCAGAAGGATGTTCGCCTTCTCCTTGCTAGAGGCATTCATAAACTTAGGAAGATTGATCGCCAACTCCTCGACGAAGCTATCAAGAAGCTGCTGTCCTGCCTTTTGCCCGCTAGGATCGATGACCTTAAGATCGCTGTTCTTCCCTTTCCGCTCGACCACCAGGCCGTTAGATAGAGTCAGCCGCAAGAACGGCGTAACTGCTGATCCCTCACGCTCTGCCTGGGAAGGGCGATATTTATTACCGCCCAATGCCCACGCAATAGCATCTAGCACGCTTGTCTTACCTTGACGGTTATTACCGCCTACAATGGTCAAGCCCGACGCTGTAGGCTCTATTTTTACTGCCTTGACCCGCTTGACGTTCTCGATTTCAAGCTTATTGATTTTAATCATGCTTCAACCTCCGATTTAATGGGATGGAATAAATGAGGTACAATGTATGGCTCATTTTCTTCGCCATCTGGCTCGCTATTTTCTACCAACATAAACATCCCTTTAATTCGATGGTGCTTTGGGATTTCTTTAAAAAGAGCTTCATAGCCGTCCAGATCTGCAGGAATATTTATAGTCTCACTAGTGTAGTACTTGCCAGATTGCTTAAAATACGTCACTTTGACAGTCTTCACCTTACTCCCCTGCCCTTCTTTTATCGAAATATCGCCTTTCTAGCGATTCAATATGTTCGGCCTCTTCCTCCAGCAGAACAATACAAGGCCGGCATACGTCCTTACTGTTCCAGGGCTGCAGAAACTGCTTGTCCATAGATAGACCGCAAATTTCGCAGCTGGCCATACAATGAATAATTCCGGTAGTTTCCATATTGCTTTATCCTCCCGACCAGTGGTAAACTGGCCTTAGAATGGTATTGTTATGCAGCTTATTACGGGGTAGGAGCCGTTGTAAGCTGTTTTTCATTCAAGCGCGAAATTGTATTAAGATATTGAACCCCAAAACATCTACGCAGCTGCTCTGATTCTGCAGTATTAGCAAGCTGCAGCAAGTTACAGCAAACTCTCAATCGTTGCTTACGTTTCAATCTCCTCACCTCCTTTCAAGCCAGATAAGGCGTCCAAGTTCCCGCCAAGTATTTATCTAAGAAAACACCGAAAGTAATACCGTAGCGCTCTAATACTGAATAATGAATAAAATAAGTTCCCAACCGATCTAGCAATTCATCTGGCATCGTGCTTTTTTCTCCTTCCCAGCTGATCTCCGAATGATTGGAGCTGCTTCCCGATGGGGCACTCGTTATTGCAGTACCTATCGATTTTGGAAAAGACGCTGCCATACTTTCTACTAAGTTCAGCTCGTTTGGTACATCCCGCACATTGCGTATCTAAAAGATCACCGATAGCGTACACGGCCTGTATTCGATTCACGACTCAGGCTCCTTTCAAGGCGACGTATATTTTCGAAATGTACTATATGGCAGCTCTGTTCCAGCACTGAAACAGACAGGTTCGCCATCCATGTAGGTGCTAAACGTTCCGTGTTTAACCTCTGTTTTGCACCAAGCGATAAAATCTGAATATATGTTTGAAAACAGTTCTGCATCTCTGATGCCATGTTTTGAAAACTTGAACACCAATAGCACCTCCTAGAACATTGTTTGTGTCTGCTCGGCAGGAACGCCGTATTGATCGTGTAGCTGGCAAAACTGTTTCAAGCTCATTTGAAGCGTCTTCCCATTTTCGACTTGGTGCAAATAAATTTGATCTTCCTTCTCATTGATCGCATCGACCATCCAGGTGACCGGTGGTGTTGCCCCGCGGTAGCTGAAGGTATACAGCTTATTGGCTTGGATCATTTGTCCCATAGAACAATCACCGGCTTACCATTGTCCTCTTCAGGCGTGATGTCATTTATGATGTATCCATTGAGATTAGCGCCATCATAGGAGCTATATTCAGCAAATAGCACTTCACGATCACCATAAGCTGCCATAAAATTTGTAATTCTAAAATCAATTCAGATGCTTTCATGGGTTTCCTCCCTCCCCGCAATCACCGTTTTGGCCCCCAGCTGCCGCAGCAGACAAGGCGTTGAGCAAATCAGATCATGACCTTTCTTCCAAACAGGCTGGCCGAAGTAGATTTCAGCGTTGCAATCGGGATCCGCGCAAATGTCGATTACTTCGTTTTCTAAATCCTTACTCATGGGTTGTCACCTCCCAGTCGGTAGTTACTCGCTCTAGGACGGATCGCTTTGATCCTCGGCTCTCTTGACTTGGCATTTTCAAATTCTCGTACCCAGTCAGACCGTGAATACCATTTACGCGCTTCTTTAAACCCTTTCAGCTCACCAGATAACAGCCAATCTTGTACTGTTCGCACAGTGACTTCAAATCGATCTGCAACTTCTTGATCAAGCATAATTTTGTACTCTTCTTTGTCAGGCCAGCCGAAACGACTGAATAGATCGCTTAGAATCTTGCGCTGATTGTCTGCCGACTGCATCGTAATGATTTGATTGATAATCGATGTGGCCATTTGAATCGGATCAGACATTAATAGTCACCTCGCTTCCTTTCTGTCGAATATTTCTTATCCCTCTGCTAAAATGGAAGTTGTCTAGACTTACCAATTCACATAAAAGGGAGGAATTGCATTAATGAACAAAATTAAAGTAACTTTTTCTGATGGCACAACCAAAACATTTCAAGAAGAACAAACCTTTACGGCAATCGACTTTTTCCCGGATAAAGAAAATCCAAAGAAGATCTACCCGTCTCAATCTGAGATTTATGGCTTATGGAATCATGTTCATGATGGTTTAGCGCCAAGCTTCCTAGAACTTCTTGCTAACTCGAAATTCTTTTTTGATGTGGAAAATCCCGAGGTTATTTACAACACTCAATCGGTTGTAAAACTTGAAATAATTTAATTAATCTCGATGTAGTCACCCAAGGGTGGTTACATCGATTTCTTTTTTTAGTTGTTGTTTTGCTTCGGCAATCACCAGTAAGTAGGGATTTTTTGGGTTTGACCATTTTGCTGATTCTTCGCACTTTAGAAGATTTTCTATAACCTCTCCGTAAGTCAATGCATTGCTTTTAACTTCATTTAGCAAGCCCTTCGCTTGATACCTAACATAGTTATTAAAATTTAATTCTCTTTCTTCCACCCCCTGAGCCGATCCCGATATGAGGTTATCCATGGTCGTATAGAAGTAGTTAGCCACTTTCTGAACCTTGTCGATCGAAGGCGAGTTTACATCCCAGTTATACATAGACCCGTGTCCGAAACCTAATTCCTTTTCAAGTTTCGGAATAGAAGTCCCCGCCTGCTTACACAAATGCTTGATGCTCTCTACAAGAGACATTTTGTTTCCTCCCCCATCCCCAGCATTTTAGCGATCATCGGCTTTTGCTTCTCGCCATAACGGGCACCCTTGAAAATATCAGATACATAAGAAACCGATACGCCGATCTCTTGGGCCACATCTTTCATCTTGATATTGCGCTCAAGCATAATCTTCCGAGCTTCAACTCCGAATTTCGTGTAATGAGCCATTTTATTACACCCTCCCCTTACAAACCGTATTTAAAATACGATTTGATTTCAAAAAAATTCCTCCAAAATAATTGACACCCTAATTAAAATACGGTATTATACAATTGTCGTATTGATAATACTATTTATTTAAATCAGGGAATAATATCTCGGGGGATTCTTTGTAAAGTTGGCATATCTTGAACATTAGCTTCAGACTTGGGTTTACACGGCCATATTCGAGACTACGTACATGTTCAACGTGCACTCCTAAAGACTCGGCGGCTTCGATTTGAGTAAGGCCTAGCGTTTGCCTGGCCTGTTTAAGTGCCGCTCGTTTCATCTGCATCACCTCCGATATGACCCTAGTATAAATCGTATTTTAAATACAGTCAATACCTTTTTGTATTTTGAATACAGTTTTTTAGGGGGACGTCTTTAATGTCAATGGGATTAAGGATCAAAACATTACGTAAGAAAGCAAAGCTTACACAAAAGCAAATCGCTGACCGGTTGGGGATGGGAAGCTCAAACTTCGGACATATAGAAAACGACAGAGTGACGCCTTCGAGCTCTGATCTTCAAAAAATTGCAGATATATTACACACATCTACCGACTACCTACTCGGACGCACGGAAGAGGAAGGAACGCCGCAGCCCTACTTCGCCCTTACTGACAAAGACGAGCGCGACATAGCCAAAGACCTGGAGCGCATGATGGAAGAACTCGACAGCGATTCGTCATTGGCATTCATGGGCGAGCCTATGGATGACGAAGATCGCGAACTACTTCGGATCTCTTTAGAAAACACCTTGCGGATGTCCAAGGAAATGGCAAAGAAGAAGTTCACGCCTAAGAAATTCAGAAAATAGCCTTCCGGGGGTTATCAAATGGAAATCCTACTCTCTAAGAGACTTATAAAAGCCCACGGAACCAACAATCCAGCACGAATTGCATCTGAGTTAAAATTAGTGGTTCTGTACGAAGATTTGGGAGATAACATTTGGGGATACTACACATGTATAAAGCGAATCCCGGTTATTCACGTAAATAACCGCCTGAAGGGGTTCGCTGCTATATTTGCCCTTGCGCATGAGCTCGCACACCATTTTCTCCACCAAGGGATAAACACGCCCTTTTTAAGAAGGAATACTTTATTTTCAGTGGATAGAATAGAGCGGGAGGCTAATCGTTTTGCCCTGCACCTGCTAACCGGAGATACCGAGCCCGAGCAGGAAGAGACAAAGTGCCATTTCCTTAAACGTTGCGGCATCCCTGAAGAATTTCATGTTTTCTATTGACCTTCGCGCTTACCAGCCGCAGGGCTGTTCATTATACATAAAAATAGAACATATGTTTGGAGTGATGTGTCAAAATGGCAAGAAGGAAGAAAGATGCACTGCCACCTAATGTGCGAAGGCGCGGCAAAGGGTATACGTATCGGTATTCCATCCCGATCATTACCGAGGATGGTAAAAAAGATAGGAAACAGACGGATACGCCCTCTTACCCAACACCAGAAGAAGCGTATAAAGCTGGGATTTTAATTGAGGCACAGTTAGTACAAGGGAATTTTATTGATGAGGATAAAACAGTATTTAACCTTTGGGCTCCGCAAATGCTAGTTTATCATTCTAGAATTAAAAAACTCCATTTGAATACGATACACACTTATAAGTACAGCTTGGTTCACCCATGCACTTTTTTTAATGGGGTCAAGGTTAAAGACATTACACCTAATCAATACCAAGACTTTTTATTATGGTTGCAAGATGAACGTAAGCTTGCCACAAAATCAATCGAAAGCCTACACGGCCTGCTTAACGCATTGTTCCGGCACGCTGTACAACGCGGCCAGATCGCAACATCCCCTTCTATTGGAGCTACGATCCCAAGGGAAGAGGATCAAGAAGATTTTGACATGGATTTTGATGAAGAGGCGGACGTACCAAATTTTCTTGAGAAGGAGCAACTTGCTAAGGTAATTTCCGCAGCTAAGCAAAAGGCCGAACAAGCGGCCACCTCATTAGAATCGTTCGACTGGCGGCAGTTTGTAAGAGCGATTTATATTATGGCGCACACAGGCATTCGTATTGGGGAGCTCTGTGTATTGGAGCCTAAAAAAATTAACTTTAAAAAATTAAAGATCAGGATTAGCGCCACGCTGTATGACAAAGAGGGGCTAAGCAATTATCAAATTGGCCCGCCCAAAACGAAAAGTTCACGTCGCTTAGTCGATATTAGCGATAGGGTCGCAGCAGTTATCGAAGCACAAATTAGAGATGTAAAGGCTTTTCGGCTAATGGTTGGCCCCAAATATCATAAAAACAAGGAAGGTAGAGAATTCATTTTTGTGAACCCTACCGAGCAGTTACCGGGATACCCAATGAGGCCGACTAGATTAAACGAGATGTTAGATAAAGCGCTTGTAGCCGCAGAATTTCCAAGTAAATTTATTACGGCACACGGTTTGCGACACACCTATACAAGCCTCAGCGCAGAAGTCGGTGTACCACTCGATGACATCCGAAAGCAACTAGGCCACACGAAAGATGATTTAACCACGCGAGTATACCTCCACGTAACAGAAGCCCGCAGACGCGCGAACGTAGATAAGCTGGATAGTTATATAGGGGATTTGCTCTAGCATTGTGGGCAAGTTGTGGGCAATCCCCCCTATAAACCCTGTAGTATCAAGGGGTCAAACTTAGATAGCTCCTATCTTAGGCCGGGTTATAATGTCCCATAGATTGAGACACGGGAGGGTAAAAAAGGTTAGGATAGTCCTTTTTATGCTTGCTGCGAAGCTGGAGGAAGGTATAATCATCATTCTTCTCCCTGTTAACAAACCAGCAATGGATGGATCATGCCAATAACCCCAGTGATGTACTTCTCCACGAGTGGCCACACCAATATGAACTCTATTTTCATCAAAAATGTTTAACCGCTCTGTATCCATATTTTTCTCCTTCCTGCGGCTTGTACGATCTTATGTCTTCACTCGTTATTACATCACAGACACTGATGTCATGATACTTCATTGCCTCTACTATATCCGCAGTATCAATGTTTGACAGTATGTACACAGGAGAATATCATCATCTTCGTGTACAATCGTTCCATAAAAGTCAAGGGATATCGCTTTTATTCAACTCCCCTCCTTCCTTTAATTCACTATAATAAAACTTCCCAAGCTCCTTATCGTTTCCTTGAGCATCCACCATTCCATAAGTAAATAAGCTGGCCATAAATTCGTCTAAGAAATAAACATAGCTTTTAAAAGCTGGTTTCTTCCCCCACTCCCGGTTAGCTACGTGATCCATCTGCCACTTGTGTATCGCGAGCCCTTCGTCATTTATTTCATAATAATGTTCGCTATAACCAGCAGCACTAAATGTAAAGCGCAATGCTTCACCTTCCGGAAAGGTATAATAGAAGTGGTTATAGCTTTCTCCGAATTGGAGCTGGGGTGCTTCTCCATCTACTCTTGTTAGTTTGAGCGCAATCTTGCGGGCTTCTGTAAGATCTCCACGTATTAAAATTTCATATTGGGCCTGCCCCATAGGGGTACGAACGATGACCTGGTCATCTTTACCATTAAATTCAAGATGCGCCCCAAACGTCTCCGCGATAAAGCGAAGCGGCACATAGGTTAGGCCGTTCTTATTAACAACTTCAGCCTCTAATTGCACTTTTTTACCGTTAACCGTAGCTGTCTTTTCTCCCACTCGAAGCTCAACTGTTGTGGTGTTATCTTTGTCATGAACCGAAGCGATTCTCGTCTTGGGATCATAAGCATAAACAAGCCATTCCTGGTCGGTCAATGCTCTTATAGGCACCCATATTCGTCCTTCTATCGTTATAGCATTATGCTGATATTCTCCATTTACGAAAACAGCAGGGGCTGCATATGCGGAAGAGCTTACAAAGAAGATGCTTCCGAAAATTACGGAACCAATCAGGCATTTGATCCATCTGTTCAAGAACATCACAACTCCTTCTCAAATTTAGCTCCCTTATCAATAAGTTCAAAGCTCTGTCCAAGTTGTCCTCACATACCCGATCTTCATACCGATATTCTCCATATTTCTATGGCTTTGGGTTAAAAAACCGGCCTGGCCAATTACGATACTGCAATTGGTTATTGTCGCCTCATATATTCTTCTTCGTATTAGCGCTTGTTGAAGACCTTGATTCCGATATTCAGGCAAGGTTCCAGCAAAAGTTAGAGAAGCGACGGAATCATTCATATACATGACACCTACGGCCGCCGGAATATCACTCTTCATAGCTAAGAAAAATTTCCAGCCTGGTCTATCGCATAAAATGAGATTATTTTGAGCCACATGAGGAATGCCTTCATCGGGAAGTCCAGTACTCCGGCAATGAATAGTTGCATAGATTTGAAACTCCTCGGCAGTAATCTCCCTAATACTTATATCACTCAACTCAATAATAGAATCATCTACTATTGGATAGTATAACGATGTGTGGAATCCTGATTGATAATAACCGCGTTGGGCAAGTTTTTGTAACAGTGCCTGATTCACCTGCGATGGGACAATTTCAAATTGAACCTTTCGCTTTCTAGATTTATAGAATCCAACAATCTCGTCTAGTAATTCAATCTCATTAGCGCTTATGCCCTTTACCGTATTAAAAGCTGGCCAAGGCATTGTTTCACTATAAAGCGCTATTCCGTTGCCAAACGATTTTATCTCAACACCCTCAGGATTGCCTGGTCTTTCTTGAATAGCTTTCATTCTGTCCAGCATATAATCCAGCTCGGACTTTTCTATTAAATTTACTGTCTCTTGAGTTAATGTTTGAGACATAAGCGGATCACCTCACACTCTTTTCTGCCATCTGAAATTCAATACTGGAGATGAAAATATGAACATGCAATTGTTTCTCCTTACTCAATCTTTTAATATTTTTGTTTTTATCCGTATGGATTTATTTAGATGTACATAAATATGTCTGGTCGCCGGCATAAGTATCAATCCAGCTATACGCTTATTTCCCCAATATTCCAGCAGCCAGGATGCTTCTTTCTTTACAGCTTCTTGCTTTTCAAGTTTTTTAATTCTTTCTGCCTCCACCTTTTTCTTAAAGTCACCTGCCAGTAGGGAAGATACGATTTCGCGAGTTTTACGTCCCACCTCTAATCGATATGCAAATAATTCCGCAACATCAATATTTCTGCTTAAATTCAAAATCTCATCTTCTGTCATTTCATTTCCTGAATGCGAGTATTCGACCTTTAGTTTCTTATGCCAACCCTCAGAACAAAACACCTGATCAGTGTTATTTACCAATACATTCATCGTCATATCTTCAATTCGACTAATATGCCATATATGCCAAACAATTGAGTTTTTTGTATCCGGAGCATTAACTGGGTATTTACGTAAAGTTTCCTCTGTAATATCTCTAACTAATTCATCTTCAAGCGTAGCTATAATTGAATTACTCATTCCAGATGAATGTAATAAGCTATGGTTTTTCAAAAACAAATCAATAGTATTGCGATGTTCATGAGGCTTTAAAATGATGCTTGTTAATCTTTTATGATTTTCATTCCACAGTTTCCTTTGGGTTAAATTCACAAGATAAGCCTCCTTGCGCCAAATCTAAAATAGGCAATCTCCCCTGTTACTCGGATTAATTAGAGTGGGTACGGCCGGATTATTCTCCTACGGGATAGCTTTTCCCATTTTTGCCACTTTCCATTTCTTATTTGTTATATGTTTTATATTTGCGTCTAACGCTGTAATATCTCATTGCTGCAGAAACGCCCTTTTTTGACAGAAGGGCAAATTAAGTCGTACAGTCCATTAATACTCTAATCCTCCAGTCGACGCTAGTTGCAAATCGGCCGTTTGCTTAAATAGCCCGTAACTTTTCGATTACTTCATCGTCCCAAATTTGTGCTTCAATATATCTTTCTGGCCCTTTATCCCCATCTTTATTCCATTCCTGCGGAAGGCCATATCGACCAACCAGTTCGAGTATTTCCGCTTTTGTATATACTTGTCTCCGATATTCCTTTCCATCCTGGTACCTCATCGTCGGAAATAAGTCTCCGTATGTAAAACTAATGAGTTCTTCATTAAAATCATCTAGTCTTAGTACGATTTGTTTTCCATCTTTATACCAGTCCTTTATCCAATCACACGGCCCTAATGTCATATAGTGCGGATATTTTTTTGTGGGTTTTCCTCCTTTTTTCATGAATAACATTCTTGCTTTAGCTTCCAGCTCACTCCTGATCCTTAAATAATCCATGGAGCGTTTGCTTGCGAAGGTGTTCCCTTCGTTTCTCAATCCCTGTAGAATTTCTTCCGCCTCATTAAGTTCTAGTGATGATAGATTTTTAAACGGCCCAATATTCTCCTCATAATAATGATACAGGGCTAAGTTCATAACAGAGATTGTCCGGCGGAGCCATTAATAATTTCTTGGATTACGTTCATCTCATTCGTGACCCGATTTCTCCCCTTATCGGTAAGCGCCCAATTATTACGATGAATATCTCTATGATCAACTAAAGGATAAACATCGAACACGCAATCTTTTCGTCCATGAAGTGCTGCTAATATTAAAAATCTTCTGCAAAAGAATGCCTTCCCGGATAGTAAAATATTCTGAGCATTCGTAGGAAGATTAGTTACTGCTGATTTAACAACATCGCTTCCATTTTGATATTGGCCCTCTATTGGGAAAATTACTTCTGAGGGTATCCCTAGTTCTGTTAATTTAGGTAGATGATACTCATATTCAAAGGCTTCGAGGAATTTGTTATATACGTTTGGTAAATAGATCCTCCCAAATCCCTCATTTAAATATAGCTCTGCAATTTGTTGATTCAATTCAGGAAAATGACCAGGGTGATAAATAACCGCATCCGCTTTAAAAAAAAGATAACTTCTTTGAGCAAAAATCATCTCTGCTATCTGCTGATGATATTGTGCGTTCATCCTTGAGTCCCCCTAGATATTTATTGTACGTCTAACTCGATCCAGTAGCGACAGACTCCATTTGTTATAGAATCAAGCTGCCCACGATTCTTTTCTATTACTTTCCTGGAGCGTTCATTGGTTTCATCACAAGTGATTAATAGCTTATCAACGCTTCGTTTGTTTGCTTCCTCAATCATTTTGCTGAGAAAAAGCTTTCCAAATCCTTTCCCTCTCTCAGTTGGTCTGACAATATATCCAATATGGCCTCCATACATGAGCAAACTCTCATTGAGTTGGTGCCTGAGCTTCCCATATGCAACGGGTCTGTCATCGACATACAACCAGTAAATTGTCTGCGGCACATAACCTTCGGGGAGATCTATCCCCCTCGAAATCTGAACGAATCGCGGCAAACTTCTTTTAAATTCTTCAAAATCCTGATCTGGAAAATGGGCTGTAAAGCCATTCTCCGAGAAACCTATTTCTTGTATCATCTGAAAAATATCCTGACCATCCGTTTCTCTCAGTTCTTTCAATTGAACCTTCATTAAAATCAACCCTATCTTTTGGTTAAACTAATATCAGAGAAGCTCATCATTTAAATATCTGTTGTTTTGAATGATTTTTTTAACTCGTTTAAAGGCGCTTGGACTCTTTGGCAAATCAGCTATCCGACTTAACAAAATCCAACGCAAACAAGCGATAGCTTCAAAAATGTTTAATTCATCTAATGAATAATCCGTTAACTCTTGAAATATGGAGAAATAAATCCCTCCATACCTTTCTCCAGCATATATTTTCATTAACACTACCGACCAGGCAATATCGTATCTTGGATCACCCCGTTGTCCATTCGTCCAATCGATTATTGTATAATTCCCCTGCTTCTCAAGGATATTTCCTAAGTTATAATCTCCGTGTATTAGATAGTCCTGGGAAAGCTCTGTCATATTAATAATGCCTATCAATAAGTTATTTATATCATTGTGCATTTCTATTGAAGGAAAAAAATAACGAATAAAGTCATACTTAGGAATTTGTATGGCGTCTGTACTACCCAGGCGATAGTTATGGACTTCCTTTAACATCCGTGCCAGATTCATGAGTATGCTCCTGTTTAATTTAGAAATTGGCTCACCATCATAACTGGTAAGCAAAACTTGATTATGATCTGCGTCAATCCCCCAGCCATATGGCTTTGGAACACGTAAGCCTTTTTTGTAAAGATCAGCAAGAAGCTCATACTGTTTACCAATATCTGGCCTCGAGTCTTTATTCCATATCTTAAGAACATAAGAACTATTTCTTAATTCCAACTTTACAACATCTGCTTCAAGACCAGGTGATAGCGGTATCAAATGATGTGGCTGCGTTAAATGATTTAATATATCCCGTTCTATTTCATTCCAATTCATATTGTAAGTTTTTATTATGTATTCCTCCTTTGAAGTAAGTGGGGCGATAGCTATCTTCGATTTACTTATATCTTTACCTAGTAACTTAAGCTTTTCTAGTGCTTCTCCCTGTTCACAGCATACTGGAGATTACAAAACAACCCAGCCTTAGATAGCTCCCCGCTTAATCTAGGCTGGGCTGTATGTTGACTTATCATCTTCCATGATTATACATCTGGCATCCAAGATATGGTAGACTTGTATCACAATTTTATAGGATATTCCCGGTTCTTGTTCATTTGCAAAAGCAAAAAAATCCCGGCGGAGCCCCCCCGCCAGGAAGAATTACTTACTGCTTATGCCTCATTAATGAATCTCCAAATAATCAATGTAAGCATCCCATGTACCGTTATCAGCGGTTACAACGAGTTCAATTTGTTGATTTCCGGTTCCGTGGCTGACATTGTTTAGGGTATAAACTGCAGGACTGCTCCCGCCAAAGTAGAAGGTTCCCTTCGTTTGCCCGCCGATCTTCAAATCGACTCTGGCGGTATTGGAATTATTCGATGCCCCACGGAGAGAAAAGTTATGAGTGCCGGTCGTGAAATTCTGCGTGAATTTTACCGAATCATTGTTGGCGTATAAGGCAACTCCGTTGAAAGGTGAGCTGATATTCCCGGTGTACTGACCGCTTTTGGTCATACTCTCGGCTTCTACTTTAGTACCTGTGCTTGGATTGGTACCGCTGCCGCCGATCGTAAGTGTATTACTATACACATTTGCACTTCCACTACTTTGGTAACCCTCTACCGTTAGTGCGACTTCATACATTTTACCCATGCTCATCCCTAATTTTTCCCACGCCTTAAAATGTTCGCTAACGGATATGGTTCCACTTGTCCGTTTAGATGTCCGGACACTCCAATATTGCTGGAAAGTTGCAGTACCTTTGATGGAAGGCTGGTTGACTCTGGTAGTTTCATAGATGTCATAAGTCCCACCGTCTACATTAATGGTGCCCTTTGGCGACGCTCCAGGCGGACGCCAGCTGCCCCAGCTGTCAACAATGTAAAACTCTACAAGTGGATCTACTGTCCAACCATAAACAGTTAAATACGAATTGCCGTTAGGCTGATAAGTTGCACCGTAGGTAATCGACATGTTTCCAATTTGCTGATGGGTCTGGGTTTCGTTAAACTTCTTTCCTTTGCGGAATAAAATATTGTTGATATTGCTCCACTCGGCGCTAAACGTCCCACCGCTACCAAGAACCATAGTTCCGTTTCCGCTATCCTTCCAGTATTCATAATCGTAACCATCATGGGTGCCGACAGAATTGCTGGTAAGCGTTTGGGCATTTACTATACCAGGCAATGTAAGCGTAAAACAAAGTAGAAATGCAACAAATAACTTCATTCTTTTTTTCTTCATTTAATACTCCTCCTTTTGAGTTATACTGCAGTTAGTGCAACTATGATGCTAAGATAGGCATAGTAGACGGCTGCCTAACTATCACTTCCTTCCATTACTGTAATTGGAAGCGCTTGCAATAATTATTTTATCAAAAGGTTCATACCTATTTCTTGTAATAAAATATAGTTCATACCGTCAAAAGTTTAGGTTTTTGTTCAGGAATTCCGATTTTGTTGCAAATAATTCACCGAGTCATTGCTGCAGATCAGGCGACTCCGTTCCAAAGTCCGTCTAGGTTCCTTCCATATTACCTACCTAAGAGCAAATAGTAATACAAGCGTCTACGCATACAAAGTTGCTAAAATATGGTTGAAACCAGATAATTACTTTGTTATAATTCATTTATCATTTTATTCAATAATTGGTATAATAATATATTTTTATTAATTACTCTAAGGAAGTAATAAACCGATTGACCTAGACAACAAACACTGTACTTTCTAATCAATAATCAACCTATCGAGGGGAAGTTCTCATGAATATTATGGAAACGCCATTTAAAACCTTTAAACAATACGAATCGAAATTAGACATCAAGGAGACTCATAGGGCAATCTATGGCCTCAAACGCTTCTTTGAGCAAGAGCTGGCAACTGCTCTGAATTTGACCAATGTGAGTGCACCACTGTTTGTTATTACCGGAAACGGGATTAACGACAACCTAAATGGAACAGAGAGACCCGTCCAGTTCAATGCGCTAGGTATTCAAGATCAGACCCTAGAAATTGTACAGTCTCTGGCCAAGTGGAAAAGAATGGCGCTGGCAAATTACGGGTTCGAGCACGGTGAAGGCCTGTATACGCAAATGAATGCCATAAGAAGTGATGAAGTACTTGATCATCTGCATTCCATTTATGTAGACCAGTGGGATTGGGAAAAAGTGATTTCCCGCGAGGAACGGCATGTAGGGACACTGATGACAACAGTAGAACAAATTTATGAAGCTCTTAAGGCAACCGAATCCTTCATCACAGAGCAATATCCCCGCATTGGCCTCAAATTGCCGGAAACCATCACCTTCATCACTTCACATGAGCTTGAAGACCTGTATCCGCATTTGACGCCTAAGCAGCGCGAGGACACAGCGGCAAGGGATTTTGGAGCAGTGTTCGTGATGCAGATTGGAGGCTTGCTTCCAAAATCCGGCTTACGACATGATACTCGTTCACCAGATTATGACGATTGGCAACTTAATGGAGATATCATTGTATGGAACCCGCTTCTAGAGTGTGCTTATGAGCTTTCATCAATGGGAATTCGGGTGGATCCCGACGCACTAACGCGTCAGCTAACAGAAGCGGGATGTCCAGAGAGGGCCTCCTTGGAATTTCACCAACAGCTTCTTGCTAATCAGCTTCCGTTCACCATCGGTGGGGGAATCGGGCAATCCCGTTTGTGCATGTTTATCTTGGAGAAGGCTCACATCGGCGAGGTTCAATCCTCCGTATGGCCTGCAGACATAAGAACACTGTGTGAAACTTCCGGCATTAATTTACTCTAGGGAATGGGCCTGCGCCCCTCCCATTAAGGCTCCTAGGTCATGATCTGGATAATCACGCAATTCCGCTTATATATATTCAGAGGATTGAGGAACTGCCCGTGACATAGTTAGGCTAGTGTAAATTTGTCGAGATCATTCCCTTAAGTATTCGATATAATCTTATTGATAAGCTGTCTATTAGTCATCCGATGCCCATCGGATTTACCGGGATATAAGAACTCATAATAGAAAGATTTTGGCTGCTGTTCTTCAATACGATCGATGCTGTACTTATAATTCACAAGAAATTCTACTGCAAGACTCTCCAAAGCGCTTCCATCCTTCCGACAAACATAAAATGACTGCCTAAAGAATCATGGATTGAATCCTCAAGATCATACAAAACTGCTGCTTCCTGCTCGCAGGTGAGTCCATCTTCATTCGGTTCATTTAAAGTTACTCTCAGCCGGTACAAATAAACAAACCTTTCATTTTCACCATTTTTCCAAGGCTCCAAGACCCGTAAGAATGAAGCTGGTTGATTATCAATATAAGATAAGTATGTATTCCAATTTTCTGACATTTTAGCACCGCCTTAATATTCGCTTGATATTTGAGTCAACTATCCGAATTGTTCCATCCTTATACTGCTCTGTCCAATGCAAGAATACGGTGCCCCAATACAACACATCATTTTCAAATTCCCCTTTTTGGCAATAGGATCGTGAACGTAGTACCTTGCGAAGGCTCGCTCTCGACGGTGATTGTGCCGTCATGAGCCTGAACAAGCTTATAGACAATCGCCATTCCGAGCCCCGTGCCATCAGAGGAAGATTCCGTAGTGGTGCCGCGGTAATATTGCTGGAATAGATTTTTAACCGTATGAGCCGGCATGCCCATGCCATTGTCCATGACGCGGATCGCTGCATGCTCCCCATCATCCGCAATCTGTACATAGATATCTACATGCTCTGGATTATGGATAATGGAGTTCATCATTATATTTTGCAGTATACGCTGGATGTATTTTGCATCAAAATCAATGTGAATGGCAAGCGGTTCCGCTTCAAAATGCAAATGGTAGCTAGTTGCTTGCGGATTATTGCTGATGTCGGCAACCACCCTTTTGGTGAATTCGACGATATCCTGGTTCGTCTTCTGTAATGGCAGCGCGCCGTCAGTGCGATTGAGCTGTGTGACGAGGCTTAAATCATGAATCAATTCCTCTATATGCTTGCCTTTGCCATCCATTTCCCGGATGAAAGAAATCACCTCTTCCTTCGACCACTCGTACTGCTCATTCAATAAAAGGGCTGAGTAGCCTTTGATATAGGTTAGTGGCGTTTTCAAATCATGGGATATCCCCGCAATCCATTCCTGTTTAGCTTGTTCGATTTGAGTTCTCTCGACATCGTTCGCTTGCAATATGCTACCCAAGGATTGAAGATGCTGGAGCACCTCCTGATACAGGCGGTACCGCATGCGTAGCCTTCCTTTTCGGGTGTATATTCTGGACATATTGTCAGGCTGCTTGAAGCTGTCCTGCGAGAGCTGATGAATCCAGGCCATGATGAACCCAATCGGGCCGCCAAAATACCATCCGAACAAGGCTATGCATAGCAATGTGCTGGCCCCAAAGATCCCTCCTACAATAAGACCTTCATGATCCATACTGATAGGGATATCAAGCAAGGGAAGAAAGCCTTCAAGCACAATAACAATGAGTATCCCCGTACCAAGAAGCCACAGAACAAGTCCTAATGCCAGATGAATGGTGAATCGAGTTTTTATTCGCATAGCAGCGCCTCATTCGGGGGGATGAATTTATAACCGATTCCCCGCAAATTCACAATGATTTTAGGTTTGCGAGTATCATCGCCGAGTTTTTTTCGCAGCTTGGCGATATGGATCGTTACCGTTTTTTCCTCCCCAAACACATCATTTCCCCATACCAATTCGTAAAGCTGAGCCGTTGTGAAAATATGATTCGGATGCTGGCAAAAGAAATGCAGCAGCTCCAGCTCCTTCGCCGTGCAATCTACAAGTTGACCCTTCACGGTTAACGTCGCCGATTCCGGATGGAATGAGAAGTATCCATAATCGTACGCCGAGTTTTGTTGCTGGGCATTCTCCATGATCCTTTGCCGGCGAAGGATCGCCTTGATTCGGGCAATGACCTCCAATGGATTAAAAGGCTTTGTAATATAATCGTCTCCGCCGATTCCTAATCCCGTTAATTTGTCGAAGTCGGTAGAGCGCGCGCTAATAAAAATAATCGGTGCATTCGTATGTTTCCGGATCTCCGTACATAGTTCAAAGCCGCTAATATCCGGGAGCATAATATCAAGCAAAATAATATCATATGACTTTTCCTTAATACGCTGCAGCGCGCCTTTGCCTGATGATGCAGTGTCAATACGAGTGAAGTTCTCTTTTCGAAGCGTAATCTCCAGTAACTTCAAAATACCAATTTCATCATCGACAGCTAATAGGTTTGTAGATTCCATGGCTATTCTTCCCTCACTTCAAACTTATCCTGTAAATTCATTTTCTATCTTACTCTATTCAAAAGGTCACGAGTTTACTTTATGTAAAATGTTACGAGCATTTTCCGCAGTATTTACTTTGTTTTTACTTTCATTCCTTAAGCTAAGTGTAGCACGTCAATAAGAAATCGGGAGGAAAACGGAGTGGAAGCCATCATTCAAATTCATCAATTAAGCAAAACATTCAAAGGCACAGAAACCATTACAAAGGTCAATATGAACATCAGCAGAGGAGAAATATACGGGTTTTTAGGGCCGAATGGGGCCGGGAAAACAACCATTATGAAAATGATATTAAATCTAGTAAAGCCGTCTTCCGGTGGAATCCAAGTATTCGATCAACTGGTTCTGCCAACGTCGGTTCAATACTTAAAAAGAATTGGCAGCATTATTGAATACCCCGTGTTTTACGATCGTCTTTCGGCTGAAGCAAATTTGGATTTTCATTGCAGATACGTTGGCTATCACGACAAGACTGCGATCAAGGAGGCGTTGGAGATCGTAGGTCTTCACGGAGTGGGGGATAAAAGGATCCATGAATTCTCGTTAGGCATGAAGCAGCGGTTAGGGATTGCGCGTGCGATTGTTACGAGACCGGAGATCCTCATTCTAGATGAACCTATCAATGGACTTGATCCGATCGGGATTAAGGACATGCGGGAGCTTCTCTTATATCTAAAAGAGAAATACGGAACGACCATTTTAATCTCTAGTCATATCGTGTCCGAAATCGAATCGGTCGCTGATACGATTGGCATTATTCATCAGGGAAAATTATTAAAAGAAGTAAAGATGGAGGACATCCGAAGACAACATGCCGGATCGCTAGAAGAGTATTTCATCAATCTCATTCATGGAGGCAAACGATATGCTTAAACTTATACAACTGGAGTGGCAAAAAAGTAACATGTCCAGTTATTTTAAAGCATTAGCCATTTGCATTGTGGCTATTTTCTCCACCGTTGCGCTGATGGCCTTGGGCTCTCGTGGTGAAAGTGAACCGATGTTTCGAGATTATACTGAGTTCATGTCTTTAACGGATATTTTGATTCGCATCACTTATATCATTTTCTCGAGCGTTGTTCTGTCACGTTTAATTATTGATGAATACAAAAGCAACATGATCCAAGTGTTATTTACCTACCCATTGCAGCGAAAAAAGATCATTCAAGCCAAATTATCTATCGTGTTTGGATTTTGTTTTTTCAGCATCATCATAACGACGTTCATGATCAATCTGTTAACGTACTTCTTGAATCCGATGATAGGTTTATTTGAGGCATCGGTTCACATAGGTGAAATGATGGCTGCCGTTCCGTCAACACTGCTAAACGCATTTATGATCGCCGGAATCAGCCTGATTCCTTTATCTTTTGGCATGAAAAAAAAATCGACGGCTTCCACGATTACTTCGGCTGTCATCATTGGATTTGTGATTAACGCAACAGTGTCTGACGGGGGAAGCTCGACTAGCTTGTTCCAATTCATTGCCATCCCGATTGCACTCTGTCTGCTTGGCCTTATCCTCGGCTATCTTTCTTTCTATAAAGTGGATCGAAATGATGTGGGCTAGGACTTACGCAGAACATGAATGGAGGAACATAGCTTGAAAAAAATTTTAACCGCTCCGGGAATTTTGTTAGACTGCTGGACTGCTCATTGTTGACATGTATAGCAACTCCGTTGAACGACGAGCTGATATTCCCGTTGTACTTTCGGCTTCTACTTTCGTACCTGTGCTTGGAGGTGGAGTTGTACCGTCCTCAGGCGCAACCGCCCGGCCGTTGATCGGTGAAATCATGCCGGAGCAAAGGCCACGGCTCTTAAGATCCTGCGCGATCTGCCGGATCGCTTCGAGCGTAGTCAGGGGATGGTCATGCATCAGGATCACGTCACCGTTTTGCAACATGCCTGCAGCGGCTACGATCTGGGCGGTGGTGGTGGCGCTGTTCCAGTCCTGGGAGTCAACATCCCACAGTACTTCAGTGAGACCGTTTGCGCTCAGAATGGATTTCAAAGTCGCATTGGTCGCACCGTACGGCGGGCGGAACATCATCGGTGCGGTTCCGGTAGCCGACTGGATCGCCTGCTGCGTTTGTGTAATTTCCGACGACATCTGGGAGCTGCTCAATGCAGTCATGTCCGGATGAGTATATGAGTGGTTGCCGACCCACATGCCCGCAGCAACTTGATCCTGTACCAGAGAAGGGATATTCTGCGCGTTTTCCCCAAGGTTGAACATCGTTGCGCGTAAACCGGCCTGCCCCAGCGCATTGAGCAGATTTGTCGTGTTATTTGGATTTGGGCCATCGTCGAACGTCAGGCCTACGTAACCGTTTGGACAATTGGCATCGGCAGTACTGGCTTTAGGCATCATTGAAGCGGTGAATAATGTGCAGAAAAGCCCCAGCACCACCGCCCCTTTTACTAGTGTTGCTTTGAACATCATAGTACCTCCTCGCAATAAAATACTGGTATAGTTGCACTAAATGAAACCGATTTCAATTGTTTAACTTCTGCCACGCCCTTTTTCTTATGTAAGAATAGCTTCCAATAGCTATAAGCTTTCCCGAACCGCCAGTCGAATTGAGGGTTTTTCCTATACAAAAATGCCGGTCAACGTATCTTTACGTTAACCGGCATTTATTACTCATTAGTGAAGCGCAGCGCATCGAGTTGCGTTGCATTGGGTTTCTTTATCTGGACGACTGAGCTTGAAGCACGTTCAGCAAGACTGCTACCGCTTCTGCACGGGTTGCCTGCGCCGTTGGAGCAAAACGATGATCGCCGCGCCCTTGAAGAAGACCTTCCTTCACGGCGGATGCGATCCAGCCTTTTGCCCAGACTGGGATTTCTCCGGTATCAGCGAACGTCAGCCCGCTGTTCGACCCCTCAGCAAGACCCAACGCCTTGGCTGCCATTGTTGCAAGCTCCGTCCGAGTAATTGATTGATCCGCACGGAATGTATTATCAGCATAGCCGGTAATAAATCCTTGATGAACGCCTTTGGCAATATCCGATTTCGCCCACTGTGGAAGAAGGCTGGCATCTTCGAATGTGAGCTCGGTTTCTTCGCGCAAATCGAGTCCTCTTGTCAATAAAGCGGTAAACTCGGCGCGTGTGATCGGCTTATCGGGATCGAACGTTCCGTCCGCATACCCTTGAATCAAGCCTTTTTGTGCCGCATCCTCAATTTTCGCTTGAGACCAGTGACCTTGAATATCGCTGAAGATTACGGTTGTCTGATCCACCGGTTCACCGATCCGCACGGACTTGCCAATGGCTAAGTCTTGCGCGGCAAGCTTGTGATCGACTGCGGTCATAGCCTCTAAGCGGACTTCCGTGGCGCCGATCTTTTTCACCTTAAACGTAAAACCGCTAATTTCAATATCGCCCACTTCTCCGGCAATATTGCCTGTCATCGTATGAATGAACGTAATCTTTCCGTCCTTCACAATCGGTGAAACGGAAAATCCGTCCAATGCCGAAACTGCTTCGGTCAATTCCAAATATTCAGGATCAAAACTCAAGTTCACTCCATAAGCGTACAAATCCCGCACGTTTTTCCCCGTCAAAGTCAGTTTAACGGTATCCCCTTCTCTCCAGCTTCCCGATTTTGCACTGAGATGGAAAGATGTCGGGCCTTGGGGGGAATTACGTTTAGTAGTATCGCTCGAACCAGCCATTTTCCGGGCGATTGATGCCAGATCGATCACGTCGATTTTACCATCGCCGTTGACATCGAGTGCTTTGATTTGCTCCCATTCTTCGCTTGTCTTGTCATGGCCAAGGTGCTTGGCAAGCTGCTCAAGATCGCTAATCTTTGTTTTGTTAGCTTCGTTTGCACTTGTACCGGACGTGCTGCTTGAGCTACTGCTATTCCCTGATCCGTTATCCGGCTGCTGCGGTAGACCGGGTTCACCAGGTTCTCCCGGCTCTCCAGGTTCTTCTGCATCGGCTTTCAACTTATATACGAAGGAAGCCGAAACTGCTTCGATCTCATCACCGCGAGCGTCCCCAATCCGCGCCCCGGCGATATCGATACGGCTCTCCGTCGTTTGCTCGACTTTGTTCGTATCGAAAGTCAGCTTGATCAAGTCTTGATTGCCTTGAATCGGCTGGCCTTCACCGGCGAGAATGAGCCGCAGCTGGCCCGAATTGTTCCGCGTATCGAGAATGGTTATTCCTTCCTGCAACGATTCGGCAGAAACGAACGTCAACAAATTCGCATCGTATCGCAGAGTCAGGTCGTGCGCATACATATCCTGCATGGCCGATTTAATTTGGTAATCGACAGTCAACGATTCGCCGCCCGTCACTTCGTTCGATCCGCCAATTTCAACCGTCGGCTGTGTAATTGAGACGACGATGCGCTGTGCATCTTCGACATTGCCCGCTTTGTCAACCGACCGGTATTCAATCGTATGGACGCCTAGCTCTTGAACGACCAGTTTGCCGTCTTTCAACGTCCTCCATTTGCCTCCGTCAATCCGGTACTCGGTCCGAAGTACGCCCCAGCCGTTAGGGTTATCTTCGGCGGAAAAGTGAAGAACGACTTCTTTATAATGCTCCTCTTCGGTCTCGCCGCTTCCCTCCATCCGAACCGTTGTTGTCGGTGCTACTATGTCTTTAAGGAGAATGTCCAGATAAGCTTGGTACTTGCCGTCTTCATTTTTGCGGCTGCGAATTTCCGCATGCAGATCGCGGCCAACTTGGTGCAATGTCAAGCTTACCGTTTTATTGTCTTGCAGTTTTGTCTGTACAAAAGGCGTTACATTAAATGTCCACCATTGATCCGGCGACGCAAACGTCGTCAGATCGATTCGTTCTCCTGCACTTGGTTTATTTTTGTAGGTAATCGTGTCTTCTTTCCAATTATCGTCATGTACCTCGAACACGCCGATATCGGATTGGGTTCCGTTATTATCTTTGGTTTGACCGTATACGTGAAGCGTAGCCCGTTCAATTTCGTCGGCAATTTGCGCAAGATCGAACTTCAGGAACACGCGGCGATCAAAGTTCCCGGTTCCGTTGCGAATATTCAGAAAGCCTCTCGTACCGAAGTTCGTGTTCTCTTCACTCCCGCCGTTCACGAACGTATCCTCCGTTACGTTAATGCGGATTTTGGCCGCATCGTCAGGCTCAAGCGCGCCTTCTTCGGGAAGCTCCGTCTCCGAGTCGGGATCGACTTTCAGCTTAATGACATGGCTGCGGCCTTTCGTTCCTCCCGTCGCAATCTCCAGTTGAACTGAAGGAGCCGTCTGTAATACGGTCACGGTCGGATCCTTAGCCAATTCCTCAAGGGCAGCTGCGGCGATTTCCACCTTAACCTTGGATTGCGTCTGTGTAGGGTCGGACACGGATACGGTCAATTCATCGCCTTGCTCCTTCACCATCACCGAAGCAGGCTGATAGGCGCGCACGCGTCCTAATTCGCCCGGCTGCCAGAAGTTGATGCCTGTCAGGCCAAGCTTCGTTTCTTCCACCGCCTGCATTTCTGCCGTATTGCTCAAGATGCGAATATCCGGAGTTTCGCTATACGCTTTCGTTGCGTTCGTCGACAACGTCGGCAGCAGCACATAGGAATACGCGGCATCCGTCGGCTTCGTGCCATGCTCCACCGCCAGACTGACATAGTTTCGCGTAATCGGATCGTCCGGACCCGAGACGTTAATTTCCTTCCAGGAACCGGTTCTCGATTCGCGTAAGGCTCGAATATCCGTACTCTCCGGGAAGTAGTAGCCGATATCGGCTCCGTTCGCCGTGCCCGCAAGGTGCGCCCAGCTTACTCCTTTTAGTTCATTTGACCAACCCAGCTCGCTTGGCATCGCCTGACCGTTTACGGTCAGTTGATTGGAGCCAGCCGGATTGATCATCCGATTTTCCACAATCGTTTCAACCTGTTGTCCATCCTTCCGTTCGTCGGGCGTCGTGATGCCCGCTCCCAGCGCGACGATCTCATTGTCGAACATAAACCACGACTTCTTGCCGGTCAATTTGCTTCCGGGCGGAGCCAGATCCATCCCGGCAATGCCGTAAAGGCTGTCCATCGACGAACCGCCGACCCATGTTTTCCCCGTCGTTTTAATCATCGGTCGCTCTATGCCGTCAGTCGTCGTACCTGGCATCCGGTGGGAATCGACCGTTGGCCAGAACCCATTGCGGAATTGCCCCGAATCGTGATTATATAAATACGTCATTCCGTCGCCGGTATACCAGCCTCTAGTATGTTCGCCATTCATTCCTCCCTCGAAGTTGGCAATGCGAGAGGAGGACATGCTGATGCCGAGGGTGTAGCCCGGCCGCGAATGAACGATCCGATCCATCGCTGAAAATTGGTGATGCGCAATTAAGTCTCCGCGTGGCTTGATCGAAGTGTCGCTCATCAGCTTTTTAAATAAAACGATATCTCGAATTTGCATGCCTTCGTACATATTCAGCATGGTTTTATCAGAAGCGACCCAATCCTTGACCATGCTCTTATAATAGGCGGCTTGTTCCGGGGGAGCATATTGCGCCAAGCGCAGGATCGTCCATACCGCCCCTCGCGTGTTGTTATTGTAACGGGAGACTGCTCTGCCGCTGACCATCTCCATAATGTGACCGTTATAAATGACCGGTTCGAATGAATTGGTAACCCAGTCCCACACATGATCGAAATTCGGATCTTCGATCGGCCACGGAGAGCCGCTCAAGACGGTCAGCAATTTCGAAATATCCCCAAGCAGAACGCTGCCGTAGCTGCCGGTATAAGCAATATTATTATGCTGAATGAACGAACCATCCTCATAAAAGCCGTCGCCGCTGGTCACATACGGGAAGACGGAACCGATCGCATTTCGCGCTTGCACGATTTTTGCCTCGTCCTGACCGAGAACGCCCCGCAGCAGAACAGCCAGCGATTTATCCAGCAGATTGGCGCCCGTCTCTTTCAGGCCTGGAGCGCCGATCAATCTTTTGGTCGGATCGGGTATAAATCGATCGATCGTACGGGCATACCCCGCAATCTGTTCCGGACTTAAATGATCGTACATCAGTGTAACGATATCGGCTAACGAGAGCGGCGAGCCGATCTCCCACTCCCACCAGTTGCCATAATTGCTTCTTGTTTCATTAAAACGATTTTCGTACATCCAATCCAGGCCTGCGATAATATCGTTCTTCAACGCCTCATTCTGATACAACGACGTGCCAGGAGTCGCGAAGGCAATCGCCATATCCTTCAAGCGGTTGTACGATAATGTGATATGGTTCGGAGCAGTCGTACTGTTATAATCCGCCCATAGATAGGTACGGTCTGCCGCTGTATTGAGCGTGTCCCATACTCCAGTTCTGTTCTCGTTCGTTACCTTTTGGGCATTCGCTTCAACCGCATTGCGGATGTCCGCATCATGGAGGTCGATTTGTGCGCCGCCCGTTAAATAATTGAACCATCTCATACGCAGCGCATCGAAATCATTCGCCTGCGCCGCTGCTGCCGGGGCAGCCGGAAATGACGCAATAATAAGCGAAAAGATCAGCAAAGAAAGGACGCAAAACTTGACGCTGTACTTTTTCACGATGAAATAACACCCCTTCCAACAATTTGCGAGAGGGACCGAAAGTCAGTCCCCTTCGCTAATACAAACAGTCACTAAAAAATCGATCAGATTTATTTCGTTGATAAAAACACCATTTTCTTACTCAGCCATCATGAATTCGGCAAACCATTTCAAATCGTCCGCATCGATGATGCCGTTGCGATTGATGTCGGCAGCCATGACCGCATCCCAATCAGGGCTTTCGGCCGTCTTGCCGAAATGAGCCGCGGCAATGGCCAAATCGCCAACCCCAACCTTGCCGTCCCCGTTCAAATCGCCGACGGTATTTGTAAGCGTAATGTTAATGACACAGGTTGCGGCAAATGCGCCGTCCTCAGTCGTTACGGTCACTTGAACGCGGCCCGGTTTCAAAGCGGTTACCATCGCTTGGAGCCCGTCCGCCTTCACCTCTGCGATATCGCTGCGATCGATGGTCCACACTACATTGGCGTTCGTCGCATTCTCAGGAACGATGATCGCCTCAAGATTTACGCTATCGCCAACGATGAGAGCCGCTTGCTCTTTGTTTAATTGGATGCCCGTAACCGATACGGCTGGCTTCAACGTTATTTCCAAATACGATTTGTAAATCCCGCCTTCGTTTTCCTTACTTCTTACTTCCACCGTCAAATCGGTTTCGCCCTGGAGTGCGATGCTCACTTGCTTATCTTCGGCCATTCGCGCTTTGGCATAGGCGGTAATGTCAAATTGGCGCCATTGATTCTCGCTGTCAAACGATACTTTATCGATCAATTTTCCAACTTGAGGCATGTTATTCCAGGTGATTGTGTTCTCTTTCCAAAGATTGCTCTCTACCTCATAGGCCCCTGTCGTCTCAGTCACTCCGCGACTATCGTTCTTTCTACCAAAAACAATCAGCTTCACCGACTCAATTTCTCCGGAAAGCTCACTCAGGTCGTATTTCAAGAACGTTTTGCGCAAGTAGTCGTTCACGCCGTTTTTCACATTGAGATAGCCGACGCCACCGAAGTTTTGTCCCGCTTTACTTCCGGCATTCACATAAGCGTCTTCGGAAACATATACGACGACTTTCTCATCTTGGCCCGGTTCCGTAGCAGGATCGTCCAATTCCGGCGTTTGGCTTGGGTCGTATTGGAATTGAATCGTATGGCTTCTGCCTATCGCGCCCTTCGTGTCAATTTCCAATTTGAGATAAGGTGATGTTTGAACCACGGTAACGGAAGGATCCTTCGTGATTTCCTTCAATACGACTTTGCCGAGCTCTACCGTAACTTTATCTTGCTTCTGCGTCGGGTCGGAAACGGCGATGGTTAATTGATCGCCCTGTTCCTTGACCATAATCGAAGAAGGTTGATACGCTCGTACAAATTCCGAACGATCTGCTTCCCAGAAGTTGAATGCCGTAATGCCAAGCTTCTTTTCTTGGACGGCATGAACTTTGTTCGTCTGGCTCAATATTTGAATATCGGGTTGCTGGCTGTATTGCTCAGTCGCTGCCGTATCCTTGTTCGGCAATAGGACGTAAGCGTAGGAGCCATTCTGCGGTGCCGTACCATGATCGAACGCTAAGCTTAGGTAGTTTCTCGTCATCGGATCGGACGAGCCGCCGTTATTGATCTCTCTCCAAGAGCCCGTTCTCGCTTCGCGTTTCCCCGTGATATCGGCTTTGTCCGGGAAATAATACCCGATGTCGGAACCGGCAACATTGCCCTCCAAGTGGGCCCAACCGATCCCTTTCATCGGCTCCTCCCATCCGAGTGCGTCGGATTTCACCTGACCGTCCACCGTAAGCTCATTCCTGCCGCTGTCTGTCAATTGACGGTTTTCCACGATCGTTTCTACTTTACGGTTGTCCGTACTTGCAATGTTCGAGCCTAACGCCACAATCTCATCGTCGAACATAAACCACGATTTTTTACCCTGCAGTTTGCTGCCCGTGCTTTTTTCAAGCGAAAAATTCATCCCTGTCGCGCCATACTGTTCGTCGAGCGCCGAACCGCCGACCCAGGTTTTCGAATTGTAATAAGCAGCCCAATCTTTCGGAGCCGGTGCATAGCCGTCCGTTGTCGTTCCCGGCAAGCGGTACATATCCACCGTCGGCCAATATTGATTGCTGTATTGAGACAAGTCGTTATTATATAAGGCAGTCATACCGATTCCGGTGTACCAGCCTTTTTTGTTCTCGTTATTGCCGAATTCAAAAGCCGAGATCCGGTCGGAGAACATGCTGAGCCCGAAGCCAAAGCCTGGACGCAAATGAACGACCCGATCCATTGCGGCGAAATTCTGATGCTTCACCAGTTCTCCGCGTGGCTGCACCGCAGCATCGCCTACGATCGCCTTGATCAAATTCATTTCATAAATCGGCATATTTTCGTAATAGTTCGGGAATGTCGTATCGGTTAAAACCCATTCCTTAATCATGCTCTTGATCCTAGAGGATTCTACCGCAGGCGCTCCTTCGGCCAAGCGCGCTAACGTTCGAATGATCGCGCGGCCCGTCAGATGATCGGAGTCTGTCTCGCGGGAAATGCTGCGGCCTTTCACCATATCCATCATTGCGCCTCTATAGATCAAGGCCTCGAATGAATCGTCCACCCATCGGTACACATTTTTCGCATTCGGATCGTCCAGCTCCCACGGCGACGAATTGAACAAATACATTAAATCGGCCATACGTCCGACCAATACGCCGCCATATGCCCCGGTATAAGCAATATTGGAATGCTGGATTAGAGAGCCGTCTTCATAAATTCCGTCGCCGCTCTTCGCGTATTGGAATTCCCCGGACATCACATTCCGGCCTTGTTCGATCTTGGCACCGTGTTTGCCGACGGCACCGCGCAGCACAACAACTAGCGCTTTATCAAGCAGGTTTGCACCGGATTCTATGACGCCCGCGTTCTGCACCCTTTTCGTCGGATCAGGAACGAATCGGTCAATGACGCTTAAGTATTGATCCCTTTGTTCTGCCGGCATATCTTCGTACATCAATACGAGAATATCCATGAACGCTTGCGGCGTTCCAATCTCCCAATCCCACCAGTTCGGGACGCTATTCTTGCTGTGGTTGTATTGGTAGGTATGCATCCATTCCAAAGCCCTTAGGATATCATCCCGTAATTCCTCATTTTGGAACACAGCAGTACCTGCGGTCGAATAGGAAAGCGCCATATCCTTGATCATGCCGTAAGCTTTCGTGATTCGAGCCGAATCGGTGTTATTCTTGTCGATCACATCATCCCATAGCGCATTCGCATCCGGCGTTTTGTTCATCCGGTTCCAAATTCCTGTACCTTCGGCATTGGACACTTTATCTGTTAACAACTGAATATAAGCGGCAACATCCGGATCGGACGCATCCATGGAAGATCCGCCGATGAGTTTGTCATACCATCTCAGTCTTAGCTCGTCATAGCCGCTCAACGTTGCGGCGGACTCCACCGTCACATAAGATTGGGCGCTAACGAGACCGTCCGGTGTCGACACGGTTATGGCAACGCTTCCATAATTGAGAGCCGTCACCGTCCCGTCTTCTACCGATGCAATCGTTGAATCGGAAGAACTCCACCGGACGGGTTGATCCGACGCGTCTTCTGGCGTGAATATTGGCGTTAGTACCGCACTTTGGCCTTTTTCCAAGGAAATCATTTTCGGCTCCAGTGACAGACCGGTTACGCCTTTGCGCGGTTTCAGCGTCACATCGTCAAACCAAGCAGTTCCCGCCCCCGTTTCGAAAAACGGTTCGATTCGGACATATTTCGCTTCGGCCGGAGCTGACAGCACCGCTTCTTTCAGCGTCCAATCGTTGGTTCCGTCCAACTTAGCGGTCGAAGGGCCGTCCCCGACTTTTTCGTTTTTCGTGCTGCCGTCCAGACCTGCAATGCTTTTATAAAAATTCGTTCTCACAAATACACCGCCGCTCGATACGACATCAGCCGTTTTGATCCGGGCGCTGAATTCATATGTAATTCCGCCGGCAATCGGCACATCCAGGCTAAGACCTGTCCGGTCATCAGCGCTCAGATGCTCGATCTGTACCGAGTAAGCTCCAGAATAATATACGGCATCGGTAACAGACACCCTTCCATGCCCCTTGGCCAGCCACGCGCCCCACCCTTGCGGTTGAATTCCGTCTGCCCAGGATGCGTTCCCCGTAAAGACGACATTTTCAAATCCCCCGTTAGGAACAAGATTGTCTCCCGTATCGCTCGCTTTCGCCGTATTCGTCGACCAAGTCGGAAACATCGGCAGCAAATTCAACGTCATACAAAAAACCAAAACCACTGATATTCTTTTGTACAGCGCTTTCAAAAAAGTTCCTCCTCCCAGCTGTTGAAATTGTTTTCCTGATTCCGTTCTATGATAAATCAGAGGGAGGAGGTTGGAGCAGGGTCAATTTTTGCCTTCCGGTGAATAATTTTGACTTCTATGAGGAAATGCAAGTAGAGATTTCTGATTATAGAGTTTGTAGCGACTGTTTTATGGACTCATTTCAATAAAAAAGCAACTCCAGCCATTACTGCATAGATTTTCACTTTACCAAACGAATTAATGTTTTGCTGTTGAAGAAAAAAGAGAAATCCTCCAAGCCCAAAAACTCCCGGCGGAGAGAGATTCCACCGGGAGTTTGATGAGAGACTTTATTTACCGCTATCGATATTTAGTTAATTTCCAAATAATCGAGTAAAGCATCCCATGTTCCGTTATCAGCTGTTACCACGAGCTCTACCGCTTGATTTCCGATTCCATGGCTGACATTGTTTAAGGTATAGACCGCAGGACTGCTCCCGCCGAAGTAGAAGGTACCCTTCGTTTGTCCGCCGATCTTCAAATCCACTCTGGCCATATTGGAGTTATTCGAAGCCCCCCGAAGTGAAAAGTTATGGGTGCCTGACGTAAAGTTCTGCGTGAACTTCACGGAATCACCATTCGCGTATAAAGCGACTCCGTTGAACGGCGAGCTAATATTCCCAGTGTAAGTACCGCTTTTGGTCATACTCTCGGCTTCTATTTTCGCACCTGTGCCTCCAGAAGGAGGGGGGGCTCCCTCACTGTCAGGCGCAACTGCCCGGCCGGTGCTCGGTGAGATCATACCGGAACAAAGACCGCGGCTCTTGAGATTCTGGGCGATCTGTGGGATTGCCTGGAGCGTAGTCTGGTATTGGTCATGCATTAGGATCACATCGCCGTTTTGCAGTCTGCCTGCTGCGGCTACGATTTGGGCAGTGCTGGCCCCGTTCCAGTCTTGGGAGTCAACATTCCACAGCACTTCGGTTAGACTGTTCTGGGACAAGACGGACTTCAAGGTGGCGTTGGTCTCGCCGTACGGCGGACGGAACAGCTTCGGTGCAGCTCCGGTAGCCGACTGGATTGCCTGCTGTGTCTGCATGATTTCCGACGACATCTGCGAGCTGCTCAATGCAGTCATATGCGGATGCGTATAGGAGTGGTTGCCTACCCACATGCCCGCGCTCACTTGATCCCGCACCAAAGATGGATAGTTCCGTGCGTTTTGTCCGAGGTTGAACATCGTTGCACGCAAGCCGGCCTGCTTTAGCGCATTCAGCAGATTGGTCGTGTTGCCGGGATTAGGGCCATCATCGAACGTCAGGCCAACGTAGCCGTTTGGACAATTGATATCGGCGGCACTTGCGGTTGGCATCATCGAAATGGAGAACAACGAACCGAAGAGCGTAAGGGCCAATGCCACTTTTACTAGTTTTGCTTTGAACATAAAGTAGTAACCTCCTCGTAATAAAATGCGAGTATAGTTGTTCCCGCCACTCCTGCCGCTCAACTCTCTCTACAAATTTAGGGGTTCGCCTCATCTCCTCCCGGTATTTGAACAACCCAATAAAAAAGCGCCTTCAGGGAAAATGATAGCTTTCGCGATTTTTCCGTAGATAGAAGCCGCTTTCTTCCAGGTGACTTTAGTATAAATGATGGAATTATTAAAATTATCTTATAATTAAACCATTTTACCCCAATTTTCTTAGGAGTTGCATTTCTAAGCTGAATTTACTGTTGATCGCCAGCTTCAACCGCGCCCCGCCCCTTCAGGGCACCTCCTATTCGATTTCTTACAAACCTTTTCGAACCGTTCCTCGAATAAGAAACACGGAATTTATCATCATACGCTCCAAGTGTACGATTTCAATTCCCGCATCATTCACCATCTCTAGAATGTCCCTATTTTGATGGCAGCCGATTAACTTTACAGAAAGTCCGTCCAATCGGTTCTGGAACCATGAATAGGTCGGATTCGTACTGATCCCGTGTTCGAACAACAGGATGTTCCCTCGGTCCTTTACCCAGGCCTTCATTTTGCCTAAAACCACCTCTGGCTTCTGGTACGCGCATAACGACAGAGTAGATACGACGGTATCGAATGAGTTCTCTGGGAATTCCAGGCTCTCCACATCGGAAACCAGCAACTCGCAATCCATGGCGAATTCCGCTGCGGCCTCCTTCGCTTTTTCAATCATCTTAGGGCTGAAATCGACCGCCGTCACATGAACAGCACTAGGGTAGAACGGAAAATTGTTTCCAGCTCCAACCGATACTTCCAATACCTTGCCCGCTGCATGTCTCAATAATCGGCTTCGTTCGCCAGCCATTTGCAGTTTTTTACGTCGCTTTTCATACGTTTTGGCCTGTCGATCGAAAATACGCATCCCATTTTGACTAGTCATTTCTCAATCACCTCGCTCTATTTCTGTTTCACATCTCACACGTCTCCATCCCTAACAGAAAAGGTTCGTTGGTTTACCTAAAAGTTTATTTATGCCAATAAAAAGTATAATGCGAATGCTGATAAAAGCCTATTGACTTATAAAAATGATCATTGGAAATAACATACGCTTTTTTCGCCTCTAAGGAGCCACATCTTTTCAATGCCTCCATAAGAACCGCTCTACCAAGTCCCCTGTTACGATATTGAGGGGTTGTACACACAGGCTCGATATAAGCATAATCAGTATTCAAATTGTACCAGCAACCGCAATAGCTGAAATCCTAATCGTGGATAGTAGCTAGGATGTCCTATTAAAAAAATGAGCCCATATCCAAGTGCTTTGCATCTTCTTACACCTTCCTCGATCAAACTGCTTCCAATACCTTCATTTAAAAGTCTAATTCCATAATGAATGGGTGTGTTTGGAGTCCCTAATGCCTCGTTTATTTCTTGAGGTTTTAGTTGAGGGTGTATTGGTTTCTCATTAATTTGCAGAAGCCTTACAGATGACTCAAAATCAATACCGCTGCCTATCAAATGACCAGAATAACTAATGGCTAATTGTGTCTTTTGGGGAATCGCATTGTTTACTCTAACTTCATATATAAAAATGTAAAAATGTCTTGCTTTCCCTTGTTTAGTACAGATATATCTATTTTCTTCCTGCCATTATTATACTCCAAAAAACCATCAACAACTAATGGATTTTGATCTCCTTGCTTTAAAACGAGCCTCCACTGCTAATCGCCAAATACACGCCTCTGTCTGCATTGTATCCGCCGTTCATCGTAACGATGTTAACCAGCCATGGCTTCTGGCCTTGAATCAATGGCGAAATAAAGAACGAATCCTTGCCATAATCGGGGTCATCGGTATTCGGCATCGGCTTGCCATCGACCTGCTTGGTGCTGAATAACTGAGTCGCCGCATAAGCTGATACAGCAAGTACCAGCAATAATATAGATGCTACTAGTGCTGTAGATAACCTTTTCCTAAACTTATGCTTCATCTGACTACGCTCCTTTAATTCATTTATTATACTCTGATTCAACTTTTCATCGGGCTCTGCTGCGGAATCCAAAGATCGTCTGAGCAATCGCTCCCAATCCGCGTCCTTCATGGGGATTCAACCTCCAATACTTTTCTTATTGTCTTGCAGGACGCGTCCATCTTATGCCGCAGCTCCACGGCCTTAAGAAAAGTTTCCTGATATAAATCGTCAATCGTCCGTATCCACCTTATTCCCCGTTAACCTGTAACAAAAACCATAAATCGACTTGCCATGCAACTTCACGAGCTCGATCAACTATCAATATCCAAGTAACTTCTCCCTCCTGAATGGCCACTCATCTATATATTGTCACGACCGAGGATTTGGTTCATATAAATCTCCTATTCACAAAAGAATAACCCAGCCTTAAATATCTAAGGCCGGGTCGTTTGTTGTCTGGGCACTTCTTCCAGGATTATACACCTAAGCACTAACCGATGTTAGCCCGCTGGGAGGTTCCGTGTTATTAAAGATCCGTGTCTTCGTCACTTTGGTATTCTAAAATATCCCCAGGTTGGCATTCTAATGCTTTGCAAATCGCCTCCAAAGTTGAAAGCCGGATTGCTTTTGCCTTGCCATTCTTCAATATAGAAAGGTTAGCCATCGTTATTCCAACCCTCTCCGAAAGCTCAGTTACGCTCATTTTCCTTTTCGCCAGCATCACATCAATATTGATTATAATCGCCATATTATTCACCTCAGACCGTTAAATCATTTTCTGATTTTATATGAATAGCTTCTTGCAAAAGTCTTTGGAGAACAGCAGCAAAAACCGCAATCACCATGGATGCAAAAATCATGACCAATCCGATGAGTATGATCCCTGGAGCGTCGTCGATCTCCGCCATAATATAAAAGAGCGGCATGCCTACCACAAACAAACTACTAATTGTGATAGCACAGTATTTAATATTCTTTAATGCCTTTACGGATAATTCCGAAAATGCTTTATTTTTGTCAATATAGCTTAATAGTTTAAACGCTTGATACAATGCAAAGTAAAAAGGTATTGCCGTTGCATAGAAATCTAAGATAACAAGATGTTTCATATATGAAAAATCCGGGTACAATTCTGCTGCAAAACTCGCTATCTCAGGCACCAGAAAGAAGTACAAAGCAAGAACTGGGATTCCAATTAGAATAACAGCTATTTTTAAAAAGAGTGTTGATCCTCGTTTCATAAAAAGCACCTCTCATACTTATTGTTAAATTGAATTTAGCACAACATTTATCGTTTTACAATAAATTTTTATTATTAATAGTGATATTTTTATTGTTTTATACATGACCATATAAAAAAGGCACTCCTCATTACAAAGGAATGCTCATAATAAACCTAATACTTTATTTTTATTATAATTATATCTCTAAGCCCATCTCAATGATCTGTTGATACATAAGCCGCACCGAAGCTCTAAAATATGTAGTTAATTTGAACTTTTAATCATTCCTATAAATTTTATATTAATCACAATTGATAAAATGCAATTAATTACAGTAAGACCCATCCATATTAAAACTGAATATGACATCCATACTTTTATCATATAATAATCATTATTTAATAGATAAGGCCAAATCATTGCCAATACCAAAAGCACAAAGCTTAAGATAATTCTACTTCTAATCATAATTATTTTCTTGACTCTTGTCTTGTCATCAGTAATATTTACTTTTACTCCAATAACTAGTTTATTTATCTTAAGGCATAGGTTAATCACTGTCATTATGACTAAGAACGAAAAAATAAAATCGATTAATACATAAACATCATCATATTTAAATTTTTTCATATGATTACCATTTATATGGTCATATACATTATTTGCAATTAGCGAAGGAGCACTAGAGTTCGAATTAGCCAGGACAAAGATGGCTTGCTGCTTATCCAAATTAATAATAACCTGAGAAGAATAATTCGGATTACTACCGGGATGGCTTATAACTCTATTTTTCGTATCAATACTCCATCCGAATGAATAATACTGATTATTACCTTCGTATCCAGCTGTGTTTATATCGACGCTATGAGATTGTTGAATCGCGTTCTTTAAATAATTCGGTAAATCGCCTATCCCGATCTGGGCATTAATCCAGTGCTCTAAATCCTTTAAATTAGTTACCAAATATCCTGCTGCAATATTACCATTGTATCTAGGAGCATCATATTCTATGTTCTTACCAAAGAACAAACGATATCCTTTTGTAAGTTTATCTGATTCCTTTTCCTTGCTTGTTGAAAAATAACTTTCCGTCATTCCTAATGGAACTAGTATCTTTTCAGTTACGTAGTCCTGATAACTCTGACCTGTCACTTTTTCAATAATCATCGCTAAAACATCATAATTAACGGTTGCATAGCTATAGCCTGCTCCAGGATATCTATCTAACGCAATGTCTGAAATGTTATTTATGGTTTTTTCAAGCATATCCGTGGTAGTACCTTCTGGAATTAACCTAATACTCCATGATGGTATTCCACTTGTATGAACTAACAACTGATTAATAGTAATGTTAACATTCTCACCTTTAAAGGTGGGTTTAAACCAAGGCACATAATCAGAAATAAAATCTGAGTAACTAAGGTATCCTTCATTTTCCAACAAAATTATGGCCAAAGCCGTAAACGCCTTAGTAGTCGACCCCAGTTCAAATAACGATTCTTCATTAACTATCTGCTTATTCTTTACATCTGAATATCCATAAAACTTAAACTCTGTCGTGTCCTTTTCTATTAAAAGCATAGCTACTCCTGGAGTTGCTGATTTGGCCATTATGGTTTTTACCATATCATCCGGATTATCATAATTTCCTGTCATAAAAAAACTTCCTATTTCATCCCAGAAAACAATAGTGGAAAATACTAAGATAAGCAGGATGAGGTATGTTTTTCCAAGTAATTTCTTCAATGTAATTACTTCCCCCTGCTACCTAATACTTTTTTTGAACCGAAAAATAGCTGCCGCTGGTATCTCATACCAGTCAAACTTTCCATCATCTTTCCCTTGATCAAAACTTGGTTCTATAAAACCATCTAGAACAAAACCAATTCTGAAAAATACATCAAAATAATAAGCTAGAGATCTATGGAACATATAATGAGGAACAGGCTGCCCTCGGATCCCAATGGCTTGGTAAGATTCCATGGTTAAATAATCGAAGGTCTGTATACTGTTTTTTGTTATTATTTCACCGTTTACGTCCTCAGTTTCTTGAATTTTTCTCATTTTAGGAGTTTGGAAGCACGGGTGAGGTATCGAAAAAACAACGGTGCCATCTTGAGTAAGAAGCTCAAATAGAGCATTTACTAATGGTATCACATCAACAATATCCATCAATGCCATATTAGCCACTGCTCTATCAAATTTCCCTTTTCCTAAACTCAATAATGATTCGGAGTCTGTCGCATCTATTACTTTGTAGGTAATATTTTCTGAATTTTTAGTTCTTGATTTAGCTCTTTCTATCATTCCCGAGCTATAATCAAAGGCAATGACGTTTGCCCCCAGTTCAGCCAGTCTTCTTGAGAAATTTCCATTCCCGCAGGCAATATCTAAAACTAAAAGTCCTTGTTTCATTTGGAGTAATTCTTCAGTATGAGGTCTTATTAATTCCCGATGAAACCTATTGCTTTCCTCTCCCATGTAATCATCCCAGAATCCAGCGTTACGATCCCACCTAGCTTTTGATTCATCGTTTAGTTCCATCCATTGAGACAAAAAATCACTCCTCATATTATATCGTTGTCGAATTTACGAATCGACCCAGCCATTAGATAGCTCTTTTCTTAGGCTGGGTCGTTTGTTGTCTGATCAACTTCCACGATTATACATCAGGCAGGCAAATGTAGGAGCTCTGATGCATGATACTGTGTTATTAGGATGTCAGTGACTACTCTCAAATACTTAGCTAATGGGCATTATACTTGAGGGTCATTCTTTTTACTAATAGAAGGATGAGCGACAATAATAAGAACAAATGCGTTGTCAGATATTTAAGCTATTGCTCTGTTTCAACTGTTTCCCATAACGAATCCCGTGACATATTAATGTGCTTCAATTGCTTCATACCATAGAGGAAATCAGGCTTCCGATTGACCATACACATTCCTAAGTCCAGAACCCGCAAGCGCTTCAGCTTCTCTAGCTCGAGCGGTAGTTCATGGATCGAGGTGTATTGAATCGTAAGCTGCTCAAGTTGTTCTAGCTCTCCGATCTCAGGAGGGATGCAATTTAGGCTGATCTCTTCCTTTGGCTTAACCCGATACCCGGGAGTCGGCCGATCCGAGCTCCCACATTGAATGCAAAGCTCTCTCAGATTCTTTAGTCTGGATATAGATGCGGGAATGCTCTCCAAATCAGCCGTCAAGATTTTCAATCGTTCAAGCTTACTTAACTCGAACAGTTCTTCGGGGAGACGATAAAGATCCTGTTCAAAAATTTCTAAATTACGCAGCTCCGTAAGGTACCGGATTTTCTCAGGCAGCTCTGTCAGCGCATGTCCACTTATATACAACCAATCTGTTTTATGCTTAATGGCATCATCTAGCAGACGCTCCAAGTCCCGATGAGCCTTTAATTGGAAGAATAGCCCTGAAATTTGATCCATGAGATCAATTGCTTCTTCCTCATCTACATCCATGCCATACATCTGTTCATGCACAATGGAGTAGAGGTAATCTCCCCCACCTTTTTTCAAAAAACATAAGTCTTCCGGCAGGTTCGGATAAATCCAATCTGACAGTCGGTTTGCCATTTGCTTCAGCAGATTCCCGCATTCTTCGCAGCATCTATAAAAATAGTAGGTTCCCGCAGTATAAAAGGCACTGCTGCGATACATATTTCTTATTTGTGCAACCTCATCCATGTTTTCGCCATGAATTACGATTGTTTTCACGAGGTAAGGTTCCAACGCCTCCAAGACACCTGTATATTGGTGACATACCACATCCACCGGAATTTTCTCTCCTAACACAATAAACTCCGAATTCTGTATGGCCAAATCTATTATCTGCTCGTAAGCTTCACCTCTTGGGTCTGTATACAATCTCATCTCGTAAGTCTCCATTCTCATTTGAATACATAATATTTCTATTAGATTGACTTTACGTACTTTTCAATTTGTTTTTTATGGTGCTTATCATGGGAAATAAATCCTCTTAAATATCCACGGATCGAAAACTTCTTAAATACTCAAACGATTTCTTACGAAGTCCTTTTTCCTTTAGTTCATAAAAATCACGAAAGTTTTAATATTGAAATGATGTAGAATCATTCAAGACATTCATTAATGCACTTTTCTTCACTGAATTCTCTTCCCCGAAAGCACTTCTGACATACCAAGGGCAATGGCCCACAAAGTGAATATGATGTTATCCTTAATATAAATAAAGCCCTAACACGTCCACTGTCAGGGTCAGTTGTCATTTATATATGTCTCCTCTTAATTCATCGAAGCATTATACTTCAAAAATCAATCTCTTACGCCATAGCCAATGGATACTTATTCAGATCTTTCTTCCACTTTTATTTTGAGTAATAACACTGTTAAATCCTCGTCAATCATTTGCTTTATTGCATTCATTTCTTGGTAGTCGTAAGTGTTTAAAGAATTCTTACCTACTCGATAGACTGCTAATATTTTAGTTTCTTCCGTTTCTAAACTAATGGGTTCATTTCCAATGGCATAATCCCAGGATCTAATAGCTCCTTCTTTATAAAAAATATTTTCATCTATATTATGAGGGGCTATGCTTCCTGATGGGGAATATAAAAAAAATGATGGGTTATCGCTGTTATGATTAATAATTCCAAACCCCATATGACCTTCTTCAACTTTATTAGGATTTAATCCATAGGACATTTGAGTTAAAAAAATAGGTTCATTACTCCCGTTTTTATACCCCTCAACCCAAACAGTTACCCAACTTCGATTTGCGTGTGGTAACTTTAAATTATAATCAAATAAAATCCCCCCTCGAAATATCCATATTTCGGTTTCCTATTGAGATTTAAACGCTTCTTGTAAAGTTCTTCACCTTCATTATCGACTATTATTATGTCATCTATTTCACTGATTTCTGTATTGGGAATCAAATAACCCTTCATTCCCGTAATCCCTCTTGAATAGGATTTACCATTAGTATAAGTAATTAAGATACGATCAGCACCAGAACTTAACAAGTTATCATTAATTACAACAGCTACAAATGGGTTGCCGTTTCCTACAAACACAGGATCTGAAGAATTAGTTCCCCATGATACTTTTTGATCGTATACCTTTCCGTGTTGATCTGCATAAAGTGTAACTAATGAATTCTCAAGCAAAATGATAGCTGAGTCATTAATCCATATACTATCTTGTAAATCTAATCTATTACTATACACATAATCAACTATTTGATCATTGGTCGGGGCATTATATATTAGTTCAGTCTTGTTACACCCGATTAATAGGGTTACCAATAATAATAACAATATATACTTTTTCATTTTTTCTCCTTATATGTCTATAGGGGATGTCGATTAACGTTTTTGTATTCACGATCCCGAGAACTAAGGGAGCGAAGCGACCAGCACTGAAACGGTTAGGTCGTTTAGCAGTGCCAGCCGATCCACAACGTGAATACGGGGTTATTTTGATTGAAAACTTAAACCTTACTCAGTTTTTCAATGGCCTGATTTTCATCTGATAAGAAAAATAAATCCCTTCCATTATTACTCTCATATATAAAATCCTTTAGACTCTTGCTTTGATAAATAGAGAAATTGCCAACTATAGCAATTTTCGTTTGATAATTGATGAATTTTTGAAGTATTTCTCCCGCTAGACGCGTCCTCAAATCAAAAAATTCTTCACATATTGCTGATTTGTTTAAAATTATCCGATTGCTCCCAGCTTCATAGCTAACCGTCGCTATAAGATCCAGCGCTGACTGGACATCAGTGATTAATACTTCATTGCTAGTAACCAATGCAATCTCTATTCCATCCTTATTAATAATTCTTATATTCATAATCATCCTCCAACACACTATTTATAAACTTATGAAATTTCATCTAGCTTCTATTACTCAAATCCATCTTCGGGTTCACCAATATCAAAACCTAATACTTTTGTTGCTTGCAATTTAAATTTTTCTATCCAAGAATTCCAATCTCTATTAGTCATCTGTGCATAAAATGATAATCCACTTGGCTCAACAGATGCCACAATAAAAACATCATCATTTTCATGCCCAAACCAATATGGGATTCCATTTTTATACCCTACCCAACCTGGCATACTCTCATATACATAAGGAACTTTATCCCATACTTCATCAGGTAGATAATACCATATATTTAAATTGCAATTATGAGAGGTTGTTGTATTCAATGATTGTTCCCCCTTAACCTAAGACTTATAGTTTCCCACCTAATTACTTCCCCTGTTTTCAGTTATTATATAATGCTGGTAAATTCACGAACCTTTACTTTCTTAAGTGGCCAAAGGAAAAGCCTGCGAAACGGCTAAGCAGCGACAGCTTGGATTCGCCTTCAGTAGTGACTCTTGCGACCAAGACGGCTTACTCGCTGATAAGTGAATATCATGTAATGTTCGACGTTTTTCCAATCATTCCTCTCCAATCACTGGTATTTCTCAACTAACCAGTCCAGGACTAATCTATAATCAGCTCTCAAAAGTTTGAATATGGAAGTTCATATGATTGATCCAGTTTTGGAACAAGAGGGAATGAGAGTTTATGAGTATTGGGGCGGAAATTATCGTCCATTAGAGGAACTGTTGAAAGAAAGCTTCAACATGCCTGAGAAGGGGAATAGTACTCATTCTTAAAATCTAAAGTACGACTCCTCTTGAAACTACACCAAAAAGACATGGCCTAGAAGAAGGCCATGTCTTTTTGGTGTGCTACGTTACTGCATGGATAATTCCCCCAACACCGGGCTATTCATATTCCCTACAGATGCACATGCAACGCCCTTCCCGCTCTATCACCAACTTGACTATGAGCAGGAGCATGTTAAAATTCAATCATTCGAATGATTATAATTAGCGAGGAGAGTATGCTTCTATGAACTGGAAAGAAATAACGACACTTGAAGAGTGGAATGAGATTATGGCTAAATCAACAGAACGTGGACAGGTTATTTTAAAACATAGCACGACATGTCCTGTTAGCTCCAACGCGCTTCATGAATATGAACAATATTTGCAGGATACACCTAATCAGGATTTGGATTATACATTAGTGAAAGTCATTGAATCCCGTCCGGTGTCAAACAAGATCGCAGAGGATTTGAATGTCAAGCACGAGTCGCCGCAAATTATATTTATTAAGGATGAAGCCAAATACTGGACAACCTCACACTGGTCAGTTACGAAGGCGCATATGACCGCCGTATTGGACTAATGGCTAATTGAGGATTGGTCTCCAAATCAACTTGAATCGAAGAGTGTTGAAGTAACCCGCCTTCATGGTAGTAATGGACTACTTCCTAAAAAAACAGCAGCCCGATTGATGCTTCTTATCAATCGGGCTGCTGCTTTATCTCACTTTCGCCTGAATCATTCCTTCGGATTTAAGCCAATAATTGCTCAATTTTTGTTTTCAAATCCTGTTTCGAACGTAACCCGACCAGCTTTTCGACGATGTGGCCATCTTTGAACAAAATAAGCGTAGGAATTCCCGTAATTCCTAGTTGCCCCGCCAATTCGACCTCTTCATCAACATTAACCTTGGCGATAACTGCTCGCCCATTCACTTCATTCGCCAACTCTTCCACGATTGGCAGTTGAACTCTACAAGGCCCGCACCACGGTGCCCAAAAATCAATGAGGGTAACGCCGGATTGAACTTGATTTTGAAACGAATCTTTTGTTAGTGCAATAGCTGACATAGAAGGTTCCTCCATTTTCGTTTATTTATTAGAAATAATCTTTCTCAAATTATACATATACCCCTATATGTATAATAGGCCGATGATTCCTCATTGTCAACCCATTCAGTCCTTCTCTACGGCTCCAATTAATACGTTTTTCATCTCCTTATAAATGAAGGAGATAACCAAAAAGCCCGATCCGGTAAAGGAATCGGGCTTTATACTATTCAGAATGAATCACTAACAGCAATCATAAATCATTACATTCGCTAGCCACACATTAAGTTATCTTACGAACACTTGCTATACCCGCAGTTGGCGCACGTTTTGCAACCTTCCACATTCAGCAGCGAGGCCGAGCCGCAGGATGGGCACAGATCTCGTGAGGTCGTTGGCGCACCTGCCGAATTTACCGTGCCGCTTCCATTCGTGATGGGCGCGAAGACCGACTCGTGAGCCGTCTCCTCATGATGCGCCACAGTCGCAGCTACCGGAGCCGGGTCATGATCATCGTATGGGCCATGCTGCACATGGATTTCCAGTGCTTTGGCAACGGCATCCGCAATCGACTCGACGCGATTCGGGCCGAAGCCGATGGCGCCGGAACCGCCAATGCCTTTCAGATGCTTGATCAGCAGCTCCACCTTCTGTCCATGATCGCCGTAGCGCAGGAACAAGGAACATACGCGGCCCAGAGCTTCCGCCATGGCGAACACGTCTGACCCTGCTTTACCAACGTTCAGAAAAATCTCGCTCGGAATACCGTTCAAATCATTTATCGTAATGTACGCCATACCAAATGGCGTGTTGATTTTATAGGTTGCTCCGTGAAGAACCTGCGGACGCTTCTTGTACTGCTTGTCGAACACCGTTTTCTCGCTTGGATCCACTCCGGCAGAGAGCGATTGATCCAGACCGCTTAACGCAGACTGCTCCGCACTCGTTACCGAGCCATCTGCACTCGCCGCAGCCCCAGCTCCTTCACCAGCGGATACGCCCGCCTCAGCACCGCCAGCCGAAGCTCCGTTTGCTGAATCGCCCTCAGAGGCTCCAAGTCCTGCCGCCTCAACCTTGTCTTCCTTCTTCTCCGTTTGCAGAACTTGGATATCGCGGCTGCCATCACGGTAAATCGTTACGCCTTTACAGCCCAGATCGAACGCCAGTTCATACAGGCGCTTCGTCTCTTCCACCGTGAAGTCGGCAGGACAGTTCGCCGTCTTGGAAATCGAGCTGTCTACCCAGCGCTGAATCGCTGCTTGCGCCCGGATATGATCCTCTGCGGACAGATCCATGGCCGTTACGAAATAATCCGGCAGCTTCTCGCCAGGATGCGCATCCATCCACTCCTGAGCGATCGGTACAAATTGCTCATCGAAGCCAAGCCGGCTCTGACGGTAATATTTGAACGCGAAGTAAGGCTCGATGCCAGTAGAGGTGCCGACCATTGTTCCAGTGCTTCCCGTCGGGGCCTGAGTAATGATCGTTACGTTACGTATTCCCTTTTCGCGAACCGCCTCTCCAACTTCTGGATAGACTTCAGTCATGACCTTCATAAATCCGCTTTGCAAATACTTGTCCGCTTCAAATGCCGGGAACGAGCCCTTTTCTGCTGCGATATCCGCCGAAGCGAGATAAGCTTCCTTCGCAATAAAGCCATATAATTTATCGAGGAATTCCAGCGATTCCGGACTGCCATAACGGATGTTCAGCTTGATCATCAGTTCGGCCAGCCCCATCGTACCGAGGCCTACGCGGCGCTCGTTCTTCTGGTTCTTCTCGTTTTCCTCAAAATGATACGGCGTCGTGTTAATGACATTATCCAAGAAGCGTACAGAATAGCGCGTAGTCAGCGCCAGATCATCCCATGCAACATCATGTTTATCCTCATCATAGAACTTCGACAGGTTCATCGCCGACAGGTTACAAACTCCCCAGCCTGGCAGACCCTGCTCACCGCAAGGATTCGTACAAATAATCGGATTGAAATACCAGCTGTTCGACATCTGGTTGTAGTATTCCATAAATACGACGCCCGGTTCGGCTGATTTCCATGCCGATTCAATGATCGTATGCCAAATTTCCCGTGCCTTCACCGTACGGAAGTGGTTAACTCTACGGCCGGCTGCCTTCCATTTCTCTAGGTCGCCGTCCCACACTTCATTATAGTCCTCATAGGTTGTATCTGGGAAAACAAGTTCCCAATCCAAATCTTCCTTCACGGCCTTCATGAAGCCGTTGCTGACGCAAACCGATAAATTCGCGTTGGTCACTTGCCCCATCGTTTGCTTAACCGTAATGAAATCAAGCAAATCCGGATGCCAGTCGTTAATCATAAGCATGAGCGCACCGCGCCGGCTGCCTCCTTGCTCGATCAAACCAGTCGTATAGCTGAACAGCCCGCCCCAGGATACGGCACCGCTTGACGAGCCGTTAACACCCTTGACGACTGCACGACGTGGACGCAGGGAGCTCAAATTAATCCCGACTCCGCCCCCGCGAGCCATAATTTCGGTCATTTCGGACAATGTCTCCATAATGCCGCCCCGGCTGTCCTTTGGCGAAGGGATGACGTAGCAGTTAAACAGCGTCAACTCATCGCTGGCTCCGGCACCTGCGGCAATGCGTCCGCCCGGAACGAGCTTCCAATCGTCCAATACGTAACGGAACTTCTCCTCCCACTCCTGCTGCAGCTCTGGGGTAGCTTCCGCAGAAGCCATCGCAGTAGCGAGGCGATCCCACATTTCCTCCGGTGTTTTCTCAATATTCAACGTCAGCTTCTCAACATCCGATTGTACGAGTTCGCCGGTGCGAGTCTTCACCGTAACTATTCGCCCGTCACGCGCTACAACCTCACCTACTTCTTTCGTCGGAAACTTTGGATCATCCTTGGTCAGTACAAGGACAACATCACCAACCTTCGCATCGCTAGGATCAGGATTTTTCCAGGCGTACCGATCCAAAAAGATTTTTTCACTAAGTCCCTCCAGACGTTGCTTCTGCTCTGTTTTCAAAGAAAACACCCTCCTCTAAATAATATTTTGCGCACGCTCAGCTCCATAATCCGCAGTGGGTTGTCAACTTTTGTCGAAACAAAAAGTCATATCCTACCCCAAAGAGGCGCAAAAAAATGTCGGTAGCTGCGCAGATGCCTCACCTGCACAATTACCGCCGATTTCTGTCTGTTCTCTAACCTTTTTCTTATTTAATTTATAACCTTCATTCACATCACATAAACGATCTTTTTATGTATAAATCACAATATGTAGTGTGCGAGTTACATTATACTATACAACATCTCGATATTACAGCTTGGCTTCTCTGAAAATTAAGGCAGAATAATGACCTTTAACCCCTATGATCTCCTGTTTGCTGCGAATCCCTCTATTTTTCATTTCTTCCTTTGAAAAAAAGACTGAAAACTTTCCAATCGCCTCCCTGCTGCCTGGTCTTAAAACACGCGTTTTATAATTCCCTGTTTTGCTGCACATCATGCTCCGCTTGCGCTAATCCGCAACGTCATATCACCCGATTTCGTCCGGTCAACGTTCCAATCCCCCCATGTTATTCTGACATAATAAGACATACTTTGACACAAGAGCTATATCCGGAGCCTAAAAAGTTATGAATTTCTACTTATTCGTCCATACTATACATGATTTTAGAAGATAACAGATAAGGGAGGCTTACATCATGAATCCGAACCTTCCGAATTTCGTCCATCCTCCTACCCAGACCGCGCCACTAATCGAATTTGATCACTCCTGGTTCGAGGATTTAAACAACCGTCTGGACAAAGGCGGGCCTTGGGACGATTGGAAGCTGTTTAACCTCGCCATGGAAGCGGAAGGCGCCTCGCTCGTATCGAGCTTCGAAGAGATATTGTGCCTCTCTCGCTTGAACGGAGTAGAGCCGCTGCCGCATCAGACCGATACCGCCCGCAAAGTGCTGTTCGAAATGCGCGGACGTGCTATCCTCGCGGATGAAGTGGGACTAGGCAAGACCATCGAAGCCGGACTGATTCTCAAAGAATACATGATTCGCGGACTTGTTCGCAAAGCGCTTATTCTCGTCCCAGCCTCCCTCGTCCTCCAATGGGTGCGTGAACTCAACCAGAAGTTCGCGATCCCCGCCGTTGCCCAGAAGAAACAGCATTCCTGGGATAACGATATCGTCGTTGCGTCCATAGATACGGCCAAGCGAGATCCCCACAAGGAAATATTGCTCGGCAATGAATACGACATGGTCATCGTCGATGAAGCGCATAAGCTGAAGAATAAGAAAACGACCAATTACCAATTCATGATCCAACTGCGAAAGAAATACTGTCTGCTGCTCACCGCCACGCCGGTGCAGAATGACTTGAGCGAGCTGTTCAATCTGATTAACCTGCTCAAGCCCGGCCAACTCGGAGGACAAAGCGATTTTGCAGCGAACTTCGTCGTTGACAAGCGCATACCTAAGAATGAAGAGAAACTGAAGGAAGAGCTCTCCAAGGTCATGATCCGCAACCGTCGCAGCGACGGTGAGCTTGAATTCACCAAAAGAATCGTCCGCAACATCCATATCGAGCTGTCGCCCGAAGAGAAAAACTTGTACGACGGGGTTACTTCCTTTGTCAAGGATCAATACCAGGCAACTGGCGGCGACTTAAGCAGCATGCTTTCACTAGTTACACTGCAAAGAGAAGTTTGCAGCAGCCGGGACGCTGTATTCGTTACGCTTGTCAATTTGTCGAAGAAGCTGGCCCCCGATTCTCCGCTTCGGGATCGCATTTGGGATTTGGTCGGCATCATCAAGACGATTCAGGCCAACAGCAAAGCCGAGAAGGCAATGGAGCTCATTCGGAAAATGGATGACAAAGTGATTGTCTTCACCGAATACCGGGCAACCCAGGAATATTTGCTGAAATATCTTCGCGACCGCAACATGACAGCCGTACCTTATCGGGGAGGCATGAACCGGGGGAAGAAGGATTGGATGATGGATTTATTCCGCGGCCGCGCTCAAGTCATGATCGCAACCGAAGCGGGCGGCGAGGGGATCAATTTGCAATTCTGCCACCAAATGATCAACTTTGACTTGCCTTGGAATCCGATGAGGGTGGAGCAGCGTATAGGCAGAGTGCACCGCCTTGGCCAGCAGAACGATGTAAAAATATACAATCTCTCGACAAAGGGCACGATTGAGGAACATATATTGAATTTACTGCACGAGAAAATCAATATGTTCGAAATGGTCATCGGCGGTCTTGACGTTATTTTGGAGCGTTTTGAAAAGGAGAGCTCCCTAGAGAAAAGCATCTATAAAATACTGCTGGAATCCCAGAACGACGATGAGATCGCCAGCAGAGTAGATTCGCTTGGCCGCTCCTTGCACAAAATCAAGGACGAGCTCGGCAAAGGAACCCCAAAAGAAGCGTCCGGCAACAATCTTACCGAATTAATGGGAGGCTGATGAGTAATGACTATGACGATGGAGCAAATTCAGCAATATGTAATGACCTACCTCAACATCACCGAATGTCAAATCATCGAGAAATCGCCTCATCACGTTACAGTTAAACTGTCTCCCCATGCGGACAAGGATTTAACGAATCGTCCTTATTACTGGGGCTTTATCGAACGCACCGGAGCCCAGCCGGAAACGATGTCATTCAAGTTCGTCTTTGATACTAAGCGCCATGATGCAGAGCTTGCTGCTGCGGAGCAGCAGGCACCGACGCCGCAGGAGGATGAAATCCTCGGGAGGCATTATGGAGCCATCCGTCCGCTGCCGATACTAGGCCCAGGACGGATTCAACGGGAGGATCTCTCCTTTGGCAGCCCGCGTCTCAAGCAAATTTTTAATGCCGCGCTTCGAGCCGGCCGATGTGTATATCTGTTTGAGGAGGCTGCGCAAAGACAGCGAATGACCCTATTGCCCGCAGCGTATGAGCCTTGGCTCGGCGTCAATTTCAAAATCGAGTTTTGCTGTGATATGAAAAGAGAAGAACTGCGTTCCCTTGGCATTTCCCTGCTGACGGGGCAGATCGACACCGCCTTTACTTCGAGACTGCGGCCTTTATCGTTGGTTCCCCGCCTGCCGGAGAATGTGCATATTGAGCCTACCAGATTAACCTTGGCGGAAGGTCGGGACGCATTGGAGAAGATCATCCGCGAAGATGTCGAAGCTTATGACCACACCTGGGCCGAGGAGGCCAATGAACGGCTCAAAGATGAGCTGCTGCTAATCGACGCCTACTATACCGACCTGCTGCGCGATCCCGACGAGGAAAGAAAAAAAATCGTGCAAGAACAGTACGAATCCCGCCGTGGGGAAATTCGCTGGCAGTACGAGCCGAGGATTGTCGTATCCGCAATAAACTGCGGCATCTTTCATTTGCGCTCGCGAAGATGACGAATAATTGACCCTTCTCGCTAAAAGAAGGCAAAAATAGAATCGATGACGGACAAGCTGACGCGACAGGTTGAGACAGCCTTCTCAGCGCTCGTCTTTTAAGATAGAAACAAGTTTAAGCCCAAATTTTTTCGAAAGCTGGTGACCGATCTGCGTATGCTTCTCTTTCCTAGTAAAATAAACCTTGCCCTGATGCTAAGTCTGGTTCTCTTACTCGCTTCCCTGCTGCGCCCAGCAATGGGACTAGCCCATCCCCAGACTGGACTGGAGGCATCTTTCGCATTGCTGGCAACGACAACTGATGCGGCAGCTGCTCCGCAAGACGCGATTCAATTTGCCAATAAGCTGATCTACAAGCTGGCCGAAGACAAGCCATTTACGAATTGGAAAGGGGCAAGCCCGGAATTTCAGCCGCTTGGGCCTGGAATGCACGCCTGGCTCGTTACTTTATATCAAAAGAAGACCCCCGTTGGATATCTCATTATCGGCGCTCATCCTTCAGGAGGTTACGCCTTAATAGAATATGGCGCCGGCTCGGAGCCGTTGTTCGATACGGCCGCGCTTAAGCGGGCGCTCGCCGCTGAGCATAGCTCATCCGACCGTAGTTCACTTCAATCGCTGCGGATCGAACAGCTCTACGCCGGACCGCTTCTTGCCGAGTGGCGAATCATTGCCTCTGTGAACAGAGCAACAGGCGCACAAGCCGCTGGCGACGCCTTGCACATGCAATACCGTGATGCGCGCAATGCAGATCCTCTGCCGGATAATGAGTCCATTTGGCAGAAACTTCTTTCCGTTCCGACCCAGCTCTCAGCCGCCATCGTTGCAAGTGGGCAATCCCTGACTGCTCCTGCCCCGCCTACAATGACATCGGACAGCTTTGATCCAAGCGATAATCTCCTATGGCTAACAAGCGAGAAGCTTAAGCTCACAGCCTCCTCATTTACCAAGGAGCTCCATCAGCATAAATCTCTAATCTTCGCGGCGCGAGGCGAGGATCGCAATTATACCCTACCGTTACCCGTCTATGGTTACCAATCCTGGGAGCAAGCGGGCGATACCAACGCAGAATGCCTTTACATTATGACCGGCTCCGCAAATTCCCCCCGGTTCATCGCCTTTGACGAGCTTGCGAAGGCCGGACAATTTTACACAAGCACAACCCCGTAAAGCAAAAAAGAGCCTAGAGCTTAGCGTGCTAGCTAATCTACCGGGCTCTTTTCATGTTCATTTGCGACCTTCCGTTCCCTTCTCTTTTCCGTTAAGCGCTGGTTTGTTCGCCACCTGCCCCAACAACATTCCGAGGCTAAATGGGATCATGCCAAACCACCTGCGGCTCCAGGGCTCCTTTTCCTTGACCCGAATGCGGCGTACATCCTTCGGTGTCTCCATATAATCGACGACTCGTTCAGTAATATACTTTACCAACTCGTCTCCCTTGGCCATATCATATCCCCCTTTTACAGTCCTGCATCATCACTTTAAGTCTTGCTTATTCACCGTATAACATTATTTTGCACCGATTCCTTTTCCTCTAAACGGCTAAGTCGCCGTATTTAAAACCGATGCATGATTTTTCAAATTCTGACTCATTCTATAGTAGACATCTATTCATGGAGGTGAATTCATGAAACGTAAATGTATTTCTTTGCTTATGCTAATATTCGCCTACAGTATCAGCGAGTCTCACGCTTATGCCGATGACAGCTCCTTTAGGCACGCCTTTCCCCAGCCCATCATTCTCATCGATGCTGGTCATGGCGGTATCGATGGCGGAACTTCTTATGATGACATACTAGAAAAAGATATCAATTTGGAAATCGGGCGTCGTCTTTACATAATTCTTCGCAGTCATGGATACGAGACGATCTTGAACAGAACCGGTGACTACGCGCTAAGCGATGATAACCGGTGGCTGCGGAATCGATCCAGGCATATAAGAGACTTGGCTCAGCGCAAACAACTCAGCGAAGAGCTTCCTTCGGAAATCGTCGTCAGCCTGCATGTAAACTGGGGCAAGAACAAATCCAAACGCGGCCCGATTCTCCTTCACCAAACCGAAGGTCGCAGCGCTTTCCTCGCTGCTTCGATTCAGAACTCCCTGAACAACCTATATGGCACTTCATCTTTACCACAAATCGGAAAACCATTTTATTTGCTAAATCATGTGGATTGTCCAGCTGTCATCGTAGAGACAGGGTTCCTCAGTAACACGGAAGACCGCGATCTGCTCAAGAGCAAACGCGGTCAACAGAAAATTGCCGAAGCCATATACGGAGGAATCGTCCAATATTTTACGGCGATATAAATTCCGCTCCCGGCCAATGACCGGGGGCTATTGATTTGCAACCTTACATTGCTCCCATATAGTTCAAAGCAGGATACTAACCCTTATTGATACTTTAACTCTAGCCGGACAGAAGGGTACTGCCCGATTCCCTCCCCTGCAGTTTCGTCCTCTTCGATGACGTTCCATTGTCTGCCTACGAGCAGACGCAGCGTTTTGATCTCATGCGGGTCTAAACGTAACTGGCGTAGGGTGAGATTCTCCTGGACATAATCCCGATCCGCTTCCTTTCCGAACCGAAAGCCAAGCAGTCTTTTTACCCCATTAATATGCAGGAACTTAAAAACATAATCGTTGCGTATAGCTTCCTCCCAATCATCGCCCATTTCTTCCGCTGTTTTTAAACGGTCGGCAAAGTCCATATCCGGATCCTTCGCCTTCACCAGCAACGGAGTGTAATTTCCAGCGCGCAGGGTATCAATGATGAATTCTTTGGATTCCCCGCTCGACAAGGCATTCTCTACGAGAAAAGCTACAGGTATGGATAATAATACGTGACTCAATCCAATCATTCCTTTTCATGCAAATATTGATTAAACCACCGGTTTACTTGGTTAAAGCTGTCAACGCGCAGCGAAGGCTTGCCGCTTTTCAGCAAAGAGTGGTTGGAGCCGGGGAAGCGAATAAGCCGAGTCTTCTTCCCATGCCGTTTTAATGTTGTATACAGCTCCTCTGCTTGGGATACAGGGGTACGGTAATCATTTTCACCGTGCAAAATCAGCAGCGGCGTCTCGATTCGGTGAGCATGGGCTAGCGGCGATCTCGACCATAGCAGCTCGGCATGCTCTGCTGGATTGCCGCCGACTACGCCTTCGACGTAAGATATTCCAATATCGCTCGTCCCATATAGAGACAACCAGTTCGAAATGCTCCGCTGGGCAACAGCAGCCCGAAAACGATCGGTATGAGCTACGATCCAGTTCGTCATAGCACCACCGTAGCTTCCTCCAGTAACTCCAAGCCTAGACTCGTCCAAAAATTCATATCGTGCCAGCACCTCGTCCACCGCTGCCATCAGATCGTGATAATCTCCTCCCGCGAAATCTCCCCGACATGCCTTGGCAAATTGCTGCCCATACCCCATACTTCCGCGCGGGTTAATCCACATTACCGCATAGCCCTGTGAGGCAAGGGTCTGCATTTCATGGCTGAACGTCCCGGTATACATCGCATGAGGCCCTCCGTGAATCTGCAGTATGAGCGGTATCCTCTCTTTAGATACATGCCCTGGAGGCAGCAGCAGCCAGCCATGAATCTCCAATCCGTCCGTCGATTCGAAGTGAAACCGCTCCGGCAGGCGAAACTGAAGAGAATTCATATATTCCTCATTGCGCCGAGTCAATTGCTGCTCCTCCCCGGTCTCGACATCCACCCGATACAGCTCGCCTGGCCGCTCACTCGTTAAAGCGGCGACGATGAGGTAGCGTCCATCTGGGGTTAATGTATACTGATAGACATCCTTCTCCTGCCCATGCGTCACCGCCCGGTATCTTCCGTCGGCATGGAAGCCATAGACGTGAACGCAGCCTGCTTGCGTACCGAGCACGAACAGGCCAAACGGCGAATACTCCCAGTTAAACGATGGAATCACCGAGGGGGCAGCCGCCTTCATGTCGCTGAGTGCGGCGTTGCCAAGCTGCATATCCAATTCCGCAGCTAATCGTACCGGCTTGCCGCCTTCAGAGGATACGACATACAGGCGTTGGTGGCTGCCGCTTCCGTAGACGCGGTCGCTTGCCAGCAGCGCTAACTGCCCACCGTTTGCCGAATAAGCCAGTTGGCTGATCAGCAAGGTGGAATCGGTAATTTTAACTGGGGTTCCTCCGCTGCGGCGAACGGTATAAACATCCGAATAATGTAGTAAATCCAAGTCTTCCTCACTGTCGTCACTGGGCGCCTGTTTGGAAACAAAGGATAAAGCATTACTGTCCGGCGACCAGACAGGCGAGGAAATCTCCCATAAGCCTGATACGAGCGGCGCAATATTGCCGCTGGCCAGCTCCAGCATAAACAAATGCGTATATAACCCATCCCACCAGCCGCGACCTTCGGCCTTGGGCGTAGTCCGATCAAAGGCATGACTCTGACGATCCGCCTGTTCCTTTGCTTTCTCCGCGCCAGCCCCTTCCCTCTCTGCATCCAGACTTACTCGGCTCGTAAAAGCAATATAACGACCGTCGGGCGACCAGACAAAGGCGTCCACGCCCCGCTTCACTTCCGTATGCTGTACCGCCGGATGCAGACTTGCCGCTTCTGCATCCCATATTGCGATGTGCAGTTGTTTGCTTCCCCTGGATACGCGCAAAAAGGCAAGCCGTGAACCATCCGGAGACCACTTCGGGGCGGAATCCTGCTCCCCGTCCGTCAATCGCTGATCTCCGCTCCCGTCCAGCCCAACTGCTCGAATATGTGTGATGTACTTATTATTGGCTTGATCCACCGATTGATTGACATAAGCAATCGTTCCCAACGGGCTGATGGACGGTTGGCTGACCCATTGATAACCGTATAAATCCTCCGGCTGAATTGGACGTTTATTCATCTTGTTCCCTTCCTTTCCCTGACTGAATCGTCGGGTAATGACAGGCCGCAAAATGGCCCTCATTGTACTCCTGCAGCAATGGCGCTTCTATCCTGCAGCGCTCTTGCGCATAAGGGCAGCGCGGATGAAACGCACAGCCCTTCGGCGGATTCGCCGGGCTCGGCATTTCCCCCGAGAGTAGAATCCGCTCTTTGCGAAGCCTCGGATCAGGCACTGGCACCGCCGCCAGAAGCGCCTCTGTATACGGGTGCAGAGAGCGGTCGAATAATCCCTCTCGCGGGGCGATCTCTACGATTTTACCCAAATACATCACCGCAATCCGATCACTGATATGCTTGACCGAAGGCAGACCATGCGCGATAAAAATATAGGTAAGCTCGAATTGCTCCTGTAAATCCTTCAACAAATTAAGAATTTGCGCCTGAATGGACACATCTAAAGCCGATACCGGCTCGTCGCAAACAACGAGCTTAGGCTTCATCGCCAAGGCGCGGGCTATGCCGATCCGCTGCCGCTGCCCGCCGCTGAACTCATGCGGATGCCGATCCGCCAGATGCGGGCCGAGCCCGACAGTCTGCAGCAAACGATAAACCTCATCTCGCAAAGCTTGCCCCATGGCTAGTCCATGCACCCGAAGCGGCTCCGCAATAATATCGAATACCTTCATCCGCGGGTTCAACGACGAATAAGGATCTTGAAACACGAATTGCAAATCCCGCCTGACTTTGCGGAGCTCCAGATCGGACAGCTCAGCTAAATTCCGTCCTTTAAAAAAAATTTCGCCTTCCGTAGGCTCCAGCAGCTTCGTGATCATTTGTCCAGTCGTTGATTTACCGCAGCCGGACTCCCCGACAATCCCAAGCGTTTCCCCCGGCATCACCTGGAAACTCACTCCGTCGACGGCCTTCACTACCCCGCCTTTACCCGGCAGCCAGCCTTTCCTTAACGGGTAATGCTTCTTTAATCCCTTCACCTCAAGCAGCGGATTCGTACTTGTCTTATTCAATGTGGAATCTCCTCCATCCGCAGACATCTCACCCTATGGTCAGATTCTTTCAAGCGCAGTTCCGGACGTTCCCTCTTGCAGCGCTCCTCCGCATAAGGACAGCGGGGATGAAACGGGCAGCCTTCCGGCATGTTCAGCATGTTCGGCACCGTCCCCGGGATCGAGTCCAGCCTGTCGCGCTGCTCGGTCAATCTCGGCAGTGAGCCAAGCAAGCCAAGCGTATATGGATGACCTGGCTTTTCAAACAAGTCAAACACACTGGCCTCCTCCACCACTTCGCCCGCATACATCACGGCTACCCGATCGGCCATTTCCGCCACGACGCCCAAATCATGCGTAATTAGGATAATGCCCGTATTTTCCTGCTCGCTCAGTTCGGCGATCAGCTTCAATATTTGCGCCTGGATCGTTACATCCAACGCCGTCGTCGGCTCATCGGCAATAAGCAGCTTAGGCCGGCAGGCCAGCGCCATTGCAATCATGACCCGCTGGCGCATTCCTCCCGAGAGCTGGTGAGGGTAGTTGCCCGCCAACTTGGCTGCATCAGGGATCCCTACCCGCTCCAGCATTTCAATGGCTAGCTTGTGAGCCTCCGCTTTGCTTACCTTCCGGTGCTGCACAATGACTTCACGTATTTGATTGCCGATCTTGAACACGGGATTAAGCGAGCTCATCGGCTCTTGAAATATCATCGAAATTTCATTGCCGCGAAGCTTGCGCATTGCTTTCTTGGACAGCTCCAGCAAATTTTGCCCTTCAAATTGGATTTCGCCCTCTACTTTGCCAGGCTCGCGAACCAGCCCCATGATCGAAAGCGATGTAACGCTCTTGCCCGATCCGGACTCTCCTACAATCGCAAAGGTTTCGCCCCGGTTTACCGTGAAGCTGACCCCGCGTACAGAGGGAATGATCCCCTCTTCTGTTTTAAAGGAGGTTTTCAGTTGATGAACCTCGAGCAGTTTCGCTGTCATGGATGATCCCCTCCTTTTAGCCCTTCATTTTCATGTGCGGATCAAGTACATCGCGAAGCCAGTCGCCAAGGAAAATAACGCCCAGCACCGTCACCGTAATGGCCAATCCCGGAAACGTAGCTACCCACCAGCTTGTTGCAACATATTGCCTTCCGTCGCTCAGCATCCCGCCCCAGGATATATCCGGGGGCTTAATGCCCAGCCCCAGAAAACTTAGAGAAGCCTCCATAATTATTGTCGTCGCTACATTCATCCCCGAAATGACAATGAACGAGGATAGAATATTCGGCAGAATATGCCTCAAGATAATCCGGCCATGGCTAGCTCCTACCGCGCTGGCCGCCTTCACGAAATCCCGCGCCTTGATGCTCAGCACCTCTCCGCGGACGACCCGGGTATAGGACACCCAATTGGTCACGCCAATGACAAAAATCAGCGTCGTCATCCCGGGGCCCACAACGGCGAGCACAACGAGCATGAATAAAATCGTGGGGATGGCCATAAAAGCATCGGCAATGCGCATAATGACAGCATCCACCCATTTACCGTAATAACCCGAAATAAGGCCAAGAACTGCGCCGATCATCCCCGATACCAACACGGCACCTACCCCGACAAGAAGGGATACTCTCGAACCGTACACGATTCTGCTCCACATGTCCCGGCCCAAATTATCCGTACCTAGCCAATGCTCCGACGTTCCTCCTTCCATCCATACCGGCGGCTTGAGCCGGTTAAGCGGGTTCACCGCATTCGGATCATGCCCAGCGAGAAGAGGAGCCAGCAGCGCCAGCAAGCATACGATGAGCACCAGCACGGCGCCGAGTGTTCCCGTCTTGCTTCTCAGCAGGCTTTTAGCCAGCATGCCCACTCCCGCCGATCTTTGTCTTTGATCCTGCGCCTGATCCTGCGGCGCGGGCGTCAAGGACGGCATGTCATTCATCATGGCCATTTCGCTTCCTCCCTCTCCTAGTCGTATTTAATGCGCGGATCCAGCAGACGGTAGGCCACATCCGTTAAAATATTAGTTATGACTACAATAAAGGCAATGACAAAGACGGCTGCCTGTACAATGGCCATATCATGCGTATTGACCGCAACGACGAGCAGTTGTCCGAGCCCCGGCCAGGCAAATACCGTCTCCGTAATCAACGTTCCCCCGATCAGACTTGTGAATTGCAGGCCCATAATAGTTACGACAGGAATCATCCCATTGCGAAAAGCGTGCTTGCCGATCACCCATATCTCTCGGATTCCTTTACTCCGCGCAGTTCGAATATAATCCTGATTGAGAATATCCAGCATGCTCGAACGGATTAGCCGCGTCATTTGTGCTGCAAGCCCCACCCCCAGTGTAAACGCCGGCAAAATAAGGTGGGACAAACCGCCTCGCCCAGACACAGGCAGGACGCCCCAAATGACCGAGAATAATAAGATCAGCATAATCCCCATCCAGAAGTTTGGCATCGCCTTGCCGATGACCGAGATGCCTGATATAACCAGATCGACAAACGTATTTCGCTTAACCGCAGAGGCTACCCCTAGCGGCACGGCCATCAATACAGCAAACAGCATGGCTGCGACGGCCAGTTCAAAGCTCGCCGGCAGGCGCTCCAGTACTAGCGGCAGCGCAGATTCGCCATAACGGAACGACTTGCCGAAATCCCCCTGCAGCGCACTGCCTAGAAACTTTAAATACTGCACATACAGAGGTTGATCCAGCCCCAACGCCTCGGTAAGCACCGCCCGGTCTTCTGCGGTTGCTGTCTCCGGCAGCATGAGAGCAACCGGATCACCCGTCACTCTGACCAGAATGAAGACGATGATGGAGACAATCAACAGGACAGGAATGACCTGCAGCAGCGATTTGATGATGTATTTTCCCATAGCAGCATTCACCTTTCGTAGCCATTCTCAAGCCTGCCGCCTCAACTTTCAAGCAGTCCAGCCCGATTTAACAAAGCACGGCCGGAACAAGATAATCGTCCCCGCCGTTCTTCGTTATTCATTTAGGTCTTGTTGCAGCAAGCAGTTTACTGCACCGCAGGTGTAATCTCCTCCGCATAGAATAATTCATCGCTGCGCGGCTGGAAGTTCACACGTTGATCTATGCCGAATACCCCTTCCAGTTGGTACAAATACACCGCAGGGCGATCTTCAGCAAAAATTTGCTGAACCTGTTGATACTCAATCTCTCGGGAAGCCGGATCCATATTGACCAAAGCAGACTGCAGCAACTGTTCAACCTCTGGATTGTTGTAATCTGTCTCGTCCTTCGCTTCCTCGAATAAATAGCGGTTATAGTTATTTGATGCGTCGAACAACGAGTTGCCAATGCCAATCATGAAAATCTCTTTAAACGATTTGGAGCTGTATCGCTCACTAAATGCGCTTGGTTCGAGCACGTCCAGATTCACTTTAAACCCAACCTGCTCCAGCATGGCCGCCACGACCTCCGACTGCTCCTTATACTGGGATGACACGGAAATCGTCAATTCCGGGCCCACGTCGGCGTAACCGGCTTCCTTCAGCAATTCCTTAGCTCTCTCTTGATCGTATAGCGATTGCTTATAGAGCGTTGGATCGGCTCCAAAGTTGCCCGGAGTAACTGACGTACGCGTAACAATCCCTGCTCCACCCACAATGCTGTCCACAATGCCTTGCTTGTCAATCGCGAGTTCAATCGCTTCTCTCACCTTAGGGTCGGATGTAACAATACCCTCGGTATGACGCAGGATCAATTGCAGCACCCTTTGGGTCGGGGCTTTCACAATTTGCTTGTTGTCTGCGTTTTGAATGCGATCAATATCCGTGGACGGAATACCGGATGCGACATCAATGCCGCCGGCCAGCAGCTCCGATACGCGGGTCGATGCTTCCGGAATTACCCGGAATACGACCTGATCCCATTTCGGCTGGCCTTCATAATAATTCTCGTTCTTCACCAGTTCTACGCGATCATCCTTGATCCATTTGCTGAATTTATAAGGGCCTGTACCCACCGGATCTTTCAAAAAGGCTTCGATCCCATTGTCTTGAATATATTTGGACGGCAAAATTCCTGCTCCCATTTTAGACAAGCGATTTAACAGCAGCGGATCCGGTTCGCTCGTCACGATATCTACGGTGTGCTCGTCCACAATGTTCACTTCAACGATATTTTTAAAATAAGAGTTCTGCTTCAGCGCTCCATCCTTAGCTACCCGCTCAATCGTAAACTTCACATCTTCCGCAGTAAAAGGGTCGCCGTTATGAAAAGCAACGCCTTCCCGCAGCTTGAATTGCCATGTCGTTTCATTTACCTGCTCCCAGGAAGTCGCCAAGCCAGGAACCTTGTTCTGTTCGCTGTCATTTTTCAACAAATAATCGAACACGTTCACGATAACCGCTTCACTGGCCGTATTGTTATTGTTATGAGGATCAAAACTCTCAATATCCGTTCCCACGCCAAATGTCAGTGTTTGACTCTTCGGCGCTGCCGAATTTGCGTTCTGATCTGCGGATGCATTAGTACCAGCACCGGTATTCCCGCCTCCGCACGCGGTAACTAGAACCACCGCTGCCAGTAATGTCACCAATATACCTATCCATTTCTTTCTTTGCATCTCTTCCACTCCTCTAATGATTAGTTTCTGTTCAAAAATTGAATGGCAGTAGCTGATAGCATGCTTACACCGTAAGGCATCGCTGCTTCATCCAGATCGAACATGGGATGGTGCAGTGGATACTGCGTCCGCTCCTCGCCGCAATCTGAACCAAGCCGGAAAAACACGCCGGGAACGCGTTCGGAATAGAACGCGAAATCCTCTCCTCCCGTGGAGGGCTTCAAATAACGCCATGACTTAGAGCCGTAAACTTGCTCGCTAACCTCTGTCATAAAATCGACCATCGCCGAATCGTTGATAACGAGAGGATACCCTTCCCCATGCTCGATTTCATACCCTGCCCCGAAGGAGCTGCAAATCCCGCTGACCACTCGCTCAATCAGCCCAGGCAGCTGCTTCCTCACCTCTGGAGATAAGGTGCGGACGGTTCCCGTCATCTCTACCTCGGGCGCCAGCGCCGTTCCCATATAACCGCCAGAAATTTTGCCGATCGTAATGACGGCTGGTTCAAGCGGGTCAACCATACGGCTCGTTATATTCTGCAGTGCAGTAATAATTTGTGCGGATACCGCAATGGCGTCGATCCCTTCGTGAGGTCGCGCGGCATGTCCGCCTCTGCCGAGTACCCTGATCTTAAGGGCATCAGCCGAAGCAAAAGCCGCACCCTTGGTTACGCCAAGCTCCCCCGTGTTCAACCCGGGATAAATGTGCAGGCCTGCCATCGCATCGACCGCCGGATTTTCCAGGACACCGTCCTCGATCATCGCCCGCGCGCCTGCCAAGCCTTCTTCCGCCGGCTGAAATATGAATTTGATGTTACCTGCTTTAGGCCGTCCAAGGCTTGTCAGCAATTGAGCTGCCCCCATCAAGATAGCTGTATGGGCATCATGACCGCATAAATGAGCTTTACCTGGAATTTGCGAGCAATAGTCCGATGTCTTCTGATCTTGGATCGGCAGTGCATCCATGTCCGCTCGTAAACCAATCGTTGATCCCGGCATATGGCCTCTAAGCAGCCCTACCACTCCGGTACGTCCAACATTCCTTGTCACTTCCAACCCCAGACTCTCTAAATGCTTGGCTACGATTTCTGACGTGCGGAATTCTTCATACCCCGTTTCAGGGTGACGGTGAAAGTCTCTACGCCATTCGGTGAGCTGTTGCTGAAGCGGCTTAGCCAAATCTAAAATCTCTTTGATATCCATGAATCCTCACATTCTCCTTCCTAATCCGCCGCAACCACTCTTTCATAAATAGCCTCTGCGGAGAACCCGGTATGACGTCTCATCACTTCACGCGACCTGATGCTGTCATGGGCCTTCAGCGCCGTCAGAATTTCTGTATGTACTTCGTAGTTCACCCTCCGAACCTCTTCGTTATAAGGCATCAAATCGAGAGCCGGGTTAATCTTCGTCCGAATATGCCGCACAGCGGATTCCAAGTAGGGATTTCCCGAAGCCTTGGCAATCGCAAGATGGAATTTGACATCCAGCGCCCGGAACCATTCGCGCGTACATTCCGGTTCCAGACTCTGATCCAGATAGCTTTGGAGCAGCTCAAGCTCGCCTGCGGTGATCCGCTCAGCGGCTAGAAAAGCCCCCTCCGGTTCAATAATCTTCCGGTATTCAAACACCTGCAGCATCTGTTCCCAATCCCGTTTGATCTCCTCCGCCGTCCGCTTATGGGAATTAGCCGTCACCGGTTGAATGAATGTTCCTCCCTTTGCTCCAACCCGCTTCTGAATCAGCCCCTTACTCTCTAACCCCGCAAGCGCCTCGCGCACCGTAATTCGACTGGCATTGAAAATTTCCGCCAGTTCTCGCTCAGATGGGAGCTGTTCCCCGCTCATGAGCTCCTTGAGAATAATCGCTTCCTCCAACTGTTCTCTAATAAATTCACTGACCTTTTTGGTTGATACCTTTTCAAAATGGAGAGGAAATTGAGTAGACATGACAATTCATCACTCCGAATATTTATGGTCTAGACCTTATACCATTACTATAATACCAAGTAAACTTATATGCAATATAAATATTAAAAAATTATTGCTGGAATACCGTAAGTATTCTTAAATTTGCAGGCCTGGAATGCAAAAAAAAGCAGGAGCTCTAAGGCCGCCTGCTTCCGAATTTAAGCATTCACGATCGTTTTCTTGTCTTGTTTGCGTTTTTTAGCGTATTCGGCCGTTGCCGTAAATAATACGTCGGAGGATGAATTCAGCGCCGTCTCAAAGGAGTCCTGCAGGACGCCGATGATGAAGCCCACACCAACGACCTGCATGGCGATATCATTCGATATGCCGAACAAGCTGCACGCCAGTGGAATAAGCAGCAGCGAGCCGCCGGCAACACCCGAAGCGCCCGCAGCGGATATGGCGGACAGGACGCTTAGAATCAACGCTGTGCCAAAGTCCACTTGAATGCCGAGCGTATGAACCGCCGCAAGTGTTAAGACAGAAATGGTTACCGCTGCACCTGCCATATTGATCGTAGCACCTAATGGTATGGACACCGAATAGGTGTCTGGATTCAGCTTTAATTTTTCGCATAATCTCATATTTATCGGAATGTTGGCTGCTGAACTCCGGGTGAAAAATGCGGTAATCCCGCTTTCCTTCAAGCAACTGAATACAAGGGGGTAAGGATTCTCCCGAGTGTTCAGATACACGATCAATGGATTAACAACAAGCGCTATAAATAGCATACATCCGACAAGAACGAGAAGTAATTTCCCGTAGTCGAGCAAGGATGCAAGCCCGTTGGTTGTAATCGATTCAAACACGAGCCCCATAATCCCGAACGGTGCAAATTGAATGACCCAAGTGACGATTTTGGATACGGCATCTGAGAAATTGGTAAGCAAATTTTTCGTCGTATCATTGGCTCCTTTTAAAGCGACCCCAAGCAGGAGCGCCCAGGCCAGGATTCCGATATAATTAGCGCTTAACAAGGCGTTGACCGGGTTGTCAACAACCTTAAACAACAAGTTCTTCAACACTTCAATAATGCCTCCGGGTGGAGTCAATTCTGCGGTATCCGTCACTAGTGATAGCTTGACCGGGAAAATAAAGCTTGCCCCAACAGCTACAAGCCCGGCCAAAAACGTGCTTACACCATAAAGAGCGATAATTTTTTTCATATTCGTCTGGCGCCCTTTTTTATGATTGGATATGGCGGACATGACGAGGAGCAAAACTAATATAGGGGCAACCGCCTTTAGCGCGGATACAAACAATGATCCGAAAATAGCGATTCCTGACGCCTTAGGGATGGATAAGGCTAAAATAACCCCAAGGATAATTCCCGCAAAAATTCGTTTTACGAGACTTATCTTATTCCACCTGAGTATGATTGTTTTCATGGTTATTCCTCCGGATACGCATGATGAGAATCGATTATAATTATGCAACGCCATGACGCTTTAACGAGGCATAGCGCTAGTTTATCATGCATGTGGTCATTTGTGTACCTATGGAAATATCTGTGCGGTAATCTTCACAACTCCCCTACAGATTATTGCTCAATTGCTCCCTCCACCTTGTAGTCTTCCAAGGCAATATCAATTTCCAGCCCAAGAGCCAGCTTCGCCAGTTGGCATCCAATATAAGGCCCCATCGTCAGTCCCGATGCTCCTAAACCATTGCCAACGAAGATTCCTTTCCAGCCTGGCAAAGCGCCGATCACCGGAAGGAATTCCGGAGTAAACGGGCGGAAACCGACTCTTGCCTCCAAAAAGCTGCTTTCGGCTAGCTCCGGGGCATACATCAACGCCTTATTGAAAACCTCATGCAAGCCGCCCGCCGTTACTCGGGTATCGTAGCCTTGCGGATCGTTTTCATGGGTTGCGCCGATTACAATCCGGTTATCATCAAATGCCAGAATATACTGATCCCCCGGCGGCATAATGACGGGCCAACTGCCCGTATCCATACCCGGCAAGGCCAAGTGAACGATCTGCGCTTTTTGGAACGTTGCTTTGAAATCGACGCCTAACGGCGCAAGCAGCGGATTGACCCACGCGCCGGCGCAAACGATGACGGCATCGGCAACGATCTTCTCATCCCGCACTCTTGCCCCTGTAATCTTATTGCCGTCAAGGCAGAGCTCTGCTTCCCCATCCAGAACTACTGCGCCTTTTCGGATCGCTGCACGGAGCAGCGCCTCCCGAAGCGCTCGTCCATCGACGCGGGCTGCCCCGGTAATATGCAGCGCGGCGTAGTCGTCGGCGAGCGGAGGAAATAAACGCTTCACCTCGCTTGGAGTGAGCAGCGTAATCTCCCCCATCTCCGGGGCATCCTGCTTGCGCTGCTTGGCACGCTTTTCCAGCTCAATGAGCTTGTCCTTCTCCCTGTGGATACGAAGTGCGCCAACTCGCGCATATCCGGTTTCGGTCTCTCCTTCTCTTTCCAGTTCCTCGATCAATGCGGGATAATAGCGCGCCCCTTCCCTAGCCAGCCTATACCAGGCTTGATTGCGTCTCTGTGAAAGCCAAGGACAAATGATCCCGGCAGCGGCGTCCGTTGCTTGTCCTTTGTGCTTCCCGTCGATAATAACCACATCTGCCCCGCTTCTGGCCAATTGATATGCCGTAGAAGCGCCCAAGATCCCCCCGCCGATTACGATAAATTTCTGCATGCCACAACTTCCTTTTGTTTTATGTCAATGTGTAATTTAAATGTATTTCCGGTACCTATACTAGCTCAAAGATAATAATCACGAAAAAAGCTGGATTTCATGTATCTAAAACTTGGTTTTCAGCTTTGTAAGCCTAGAAGCCTCAGTTTAATGACACGAAATCCAGCTATTTGTACATTCAGCAGTCGAACATGGATATTAATTACAACCAATCCATTTATCAGGTAACCCAAATGCTCCGTTTGGGCCTTATACGCTTTCGCGCATCCTTTAAGCTATCTAGCAACCCCTAGCTTTCCGGCAACCAGACGCTTCCCGGCAACCCGCAGCTTTCAGGCAACCTGCACGCTTTCCGGCATTCATACGCTTCGCGGTAATCCGGACGCTTCGTGGTATCTATACGCCTCGTGGTAACCCATACACTTCATCGATGCTTAATTGCCCACGCCTTCCGGAGGACAGCGCAATTATTTCGGTTGAATATAACCTTCCGCTTTGAGCAGCTCGGCGATCAGTACGGCGCCCCCGGCCGCTCCGCGCAAAGTATTGTGCGAAAGACCCACAAATTTATAATCGTAGAGCGAATCTTCGCGCAATCTGCCGACAGAAACGCCCATGCCCCGCTCGATATCGCGGTCAAGTTTAGTCTGCGGTCTGTTTTCTTCTTCGAAATAGGTGATGAACTGCTTCGGTGCGCTTGGCAGATCCAGCTCCTGCGCTCTTCCTTCGAATTGCTGCCAGCGTGCAATGATTTCCTCTTTGGAAGGCTTCTTCTTGAAGGATACGAATACAGTAGCCAAATGTCCGTCCGTTACAGGTACGCGGATACATTGCGTCGTAATCAGAGGCGCGCTTGCTTTAATAACCTGGCCATCCTCAACCCGGCCCCAGATGCGCAGCGGCTCCTGCTCGCTCTTCTCCTCTTCCCCGCCGATATAAGGAATGACGTTGTCCAGCATTTCAGGCCAATCGCTGAAGTTTTTACCAGCTCCGGAAATCGCCTGATATGTCGATGCGACCACCGTTGTCGGTTCAAAATCCAGCAGGGCATGCAGAGCAGGGACATAGCTCTGGATGGAGCAATTGGGTTTAACGGCAATAAACCCAGTCTCCGTTCCAAGCCGTTTGCGCTGCGCGGCAATGACTTCGAGATGCTGCGGGTTTACTTCAGGAATCACCATCGGTACATCCGGCGTCCAGCGATGAGCCGAATTGTTGGAAATGACCGGGGTTCCCGTTTTTGCATAAGCCTCTTCTAGAGCTTGAATTTCAGCCTTCTTCATATCTACCGCGCAAAAAACAAAATCAACCCCAGAAGTAACCTCTTCTACTTTCGCAGCATCCTGAACGACAATATTTTTCACACCTTCAGGTATTGGCGTAGACAATTTCCATCTGCCTTGCACAGACTCTTCATAGGTTTTGCCTGCGGAATTTGCGCTTGCTGCAATAGCCGTCACCGTAAACCAAGGATGCCCATCCAGCAATTGAACAAATCGCTGACCGACCATTCCCGTACCGCCAACAATGCCTACTTTTAATTTTTCTCCCATGTGATATCCTTTCCTTTCCATGTTTGTTTTATCTGTACCTCGAACGACCCTAGCCTATTTCTCCCATGAATTAAAAAAATCCCACCCCCAAGACTTTTCGATCCGTCTTGGGGGCGAGATTTGTATGCCCGCGGTACCACCCCAACTTCGTTAATATGTCGCCATATTAACCTCTTCAAGTACAGCATACCATTTTGTACGCTTATACTCTAGCTCTGTAACAGGAGCTCCTGGCACACCATCCCTATCAATCATCGTTCCGATGTGCTGCTCAGAGGCTTTTTTCAATAAAGAAATGCTTTGCTCCTTTTCAGCAAACGGAGCTCTCTGTAAAAGATTTCATTTATCTACTCATCTCGTCGTCGCATTTGAATATTGCGATTATATTACCAAATAACTGCGCAAACGTAAACCCATTTGTGTAATTTTGGGCTGTTGGGTGCCAAAAACAAAGGTAAATTGGCCTCATAATTCCCGTTCGCCTTTATCAAAGTCCAAAAATCCGCTATAAATAATCCAAGCTATTAAAAATAAGAATAAGCCCCACGATACACAGCACCCAGGAGAGGACTGAGCCGGATTGCTTGGCGATTTTCACCTGAAGCCGTTCCAGCGGCCTTTGCATCATTCGCCCAAATAACGTATACAGCATGAATAGAATCAACGAAGGCAAAATCATGATTAAATTATATCCGGCCATTACCGGCAGCCACTGATAGGGAGCCAAGTCGGAGGTCGTCATCAAGCCAATTGCGGCAAAATAAGGAAACGCCGTTCCCACCTCAATCAATGCTGTAGTAAATCCCAGCGCCACCATCGAAAATTGGCTTTTGGACTTCGGACGGGGCAATTCCGTTTTACTTTTCTGCGGACTATAAAAACTGGCAATAAACAGGCCAGCCCCAATGATGAAGATCACCCAGCTTACCGCCCTGCTCTGGAAAAGAGAAGCCAGCGATTCCAGCAGCACCCCCATGCCCAGCATCAGCATAACTCCTACCGAAAAATAAAAGCCGGCGACCGTCAGCAAATAAATCAGCAGCCTCGAAGCAAGGCGCTTGGTTTCCGTTAACAGCAAGTATACCGTAACTCCTATAGTGGCTGGGCTCAATGTATCCAGCAAGGCCAGTCCGCCTATCGAAAGCAGCAGCTCTATACTCACACTTCTTCCTCTCCCTGATCATGTTGAGGAGCTAGCCTTTCTTTCAGCAATGACATATGGGTTTCATAGGCTTGCTCCATAAATTGGAGTACATCCCGGTCGATCGGATAAAGTCCAAGCTCTGCCGATTGAGCGGGTGACATCCTTGCGTCCCATAATTTTTGAATAAACTCATCCTCGCCCGAGAAATTCTCCTCCTGTTTTTCAAGCATGCGTCGGATGATCCGCTGTACTTTGGGTGACGATATGCCCTTCTTCATATGCTGCTTAATTTGACCTAACAGTGCTATCCATTCCAAAGAATCGGGATCATCTCCGCCCATACTCGGAACCTTCTGTAAGAGCTCCAATTCTTTATCGTTAAACAGGCTTTCTTTAAAAATATGTCGCCTTCTCTTATCCTGGCTCGATAATTGAATGAACTTCTGGATCGCAAGCGCATCCTCTCCTCCCTCCACAACAAGCCCGCTAATTAGTTCACGCAGCCCCTGCTCTATTACTCTAAGTCTTGTCTGCTCTTCCATGATATAAGCCAGTTGGGCCTTCAAACTAGTCGACCAATTCCATTTGGGGTCGGCAAGCATTTCTTTTATATCCTTGAGACTGTACCCGACCCCTTTAAAAAACTGGATCTGTTGCAGCTTACGCAAATCATCGTCTGTATAAAGCCGATGTCCTCCTTCCGTTTTGGACGAAGCTGCCAACAATCTGATCTGGTCATAGTAACGCAGCGTCCTTACCGTAACTCCGGTCTGTTTTGCCACCTTTTGAATCGGAATCAATCTCAGACACCTCCCCATCATCCGTTTATTCTTCTTTATCCTTATACAAAGCCTGCTTGATCAGATAGCCTACGCCTAAACCAACCAAGGCGCCAGGAAACGCTTGATCAAGAATCAGTCCGATTCCTGCACCTATAATGACGCACGCATAAATCGTAATATCCCCTTTGTTCACATCACTCTCTCCTTCGCCCCAGCGGTTTACCATCTGCCATGACATGATCATTGGAATAAGTATTTACGATCAAACTACATGACGGTTAGAGCCATTATATAAAATGACGTAACGTCAGTTTCAAGTCCTTTTCAAAAACCGCTTGAAACTGACGTTACGTAACCTTATATAATCACCCTCATAGCAAGAAGCAAAATGAGGAGTGAGAAGATGAGGATATTCAATATTGGCTTGCTAATTTTGTGCATGTCTTTTCTTATGGCCTGCAGCAACCAAGGAGTCATGAATCTGCAGAGCAAGAAACTAGAAGGAATAGATCGCCTGCACATTGATCATGGCAGCACCCCTGTTCATATTGAATCAGCGGAGGTGGATGCTCTGGAGGCATTTATATCGATGGACAGCGACAATTCCGATATAGTAATGGCACAAAAGAACAAAGAGCTGAAAATTCAATAAAAAAACGATATCAGACGGATCATAAATATTGGGAGAAAGCCGCAGCTAACGCTCCGTGTTCCCATTCACTATGAAGGGGAGGTATTGCTGAGCGGTAATTCTGTTTCCGTCCTAATGATCCATTTTTTTCCTCCTCTGAATTATATATATATCAAAAAAACACCTCTTATCATGTTTAATTGAATCTTAATAAAGATAGCATTGTCTTGTATAACAAAAAAAGGTTCCCAATCTGCTCAGATAAGCAAATCAGAAACCTTCTCTGTATAATTTGATGCGGTCGAGAGGACTCGAACCTCCACGGGGGTAAGCCCACACGGACCTGAACCGTGCGCGTCTGCCAATTCCGCCACGACCGCATATTGTCTTGTCTTGCAGAGTGTTTTCCGCAGCGACAAGATATATAATATCACGCTGAACCAAGAGAGTCAACAGCCTTTTAATATTTTTTGACCGGGTTATAAGGTTCAGATCTGCCGCAATCTCCAGACTCCTACAACTTGTCCCTCCTCCCCCAGACCAACCGGCAAATAATACCTCAGACCGATACAGCCTGATCTTGTCTTCCTTTACAGTGAGAATTAACTATAGTCTGGAGGTTGAATGATGAATCAAAAATTAACCGGCGAGCAAAAGTACTACCATAAAATTATTTGAAGGAGAACGGGTACTTATCTGCATCGGCCTACTGGGATTTGTGCTGGCAGCAGCTTGCGCTATTTGGGTGTTGGTGTACGGAGGCGTAACGTCGCCAAACGGCGATGTCTCCAGAGCCTTTTCCTTTGATGCCGCATTGGGTATTTTTCTGCTTTCTACCGCGGCGATTAGCCCTCTTTCCGGAATGAGCTTACATATTATCCCCGCATATTGGCAGAAGGCCGGAAATAGGGATCTCGCCACTTGATCGAAGCTGACCTCCACTATGCTTTATCCCGCAAAAAAAGCTGTCCTCGGGGCCATCAAAGCCCCGAGGACAGCTAATTGAGTTACAATGCGCGCTACACACGCTAGCGCTAACGCTACTGCAGCGCCGGACTCGCAGACAAAGCCTGCTGCACACGGGTTACTCCCTGCGATAAAGCATTGCCTGCAAGCGCAGCAGAGGCTACGGCGACCGTCTCCAGTATTTCTGCGTCTGACGCGCCTTTCGCCCGCGCCTCGTTCACGTGGTAGAACGTGCAGACCTCCTGGTTCGTTGATAATGCAATTCCAATCGCAATAAGCTGCTTTGTCTTGGCATCCAGCGCTCCATCAGTGAAGCTCTCGCCCGTAAAAGCATGGTATGCCTCCGTCACGCCCGGCATGGTCTCGCCGAAATGATGTATCTCCTGTTTGTATGCAGCTATTTTATCGCCCACAAGCGACATAGACAGACACCCTTTCCAATAGTAAAGTGTAGTTGCCGTTGACAGCTTCAAAGAGCAGAACTTACACTTACTACGTTAACCCCGTCCGCCAAAAAATATGCTATTCCTCCGGTGAAATTCGCGGTTCACGTGAAGGTTGAATGATGTAATTTCGATCCAGCTTAACAACATTGCGATTCGGTCTACGGATTAATACATGCGTATCATCCCAAGCTACGACGATGCCCCGAATGTCATTCTCAGGCATGGCATCCCGCACGACCCGCACTTTTTCGCCGGATAGTCGATATTTGTTCAATTGGTCATCCGAAATCACAGGGACAATCACCTCCTTGCTCATATCTTAACATATCATCCATCGGCATGTTTATGCTTCAAATATCGAGCCTGTTAACCTTATCAAACGCACAGAAAAAGACCCCGCATTATTATCGCGGAGTCTTGCTATATCGCGCACACCTAATGACCAAACTGCATGAACTCATCACTTATCCCTGATTTAACGTTGTGCATGCTCCCGGCTGTCGTTCTTCTCAAACCAGAAATCAAGCACTTTGGCCGACATCACCCGCTGCTCCAGATAAGCTACCTGCTGAGGGCTGAACTCATCCTTCCAAGGTATAGACAGTTCCTCGCACAGGCCTGCAATCGTCAGAAGCTGAGACCAGGCTACATAGCGTTTGTACCAAAAGAACTGGGGATGCTCAAGCATATAGGGATAAAGGTCGTCAAATTCCGTATGTTTGCAATCCAGGGCACGCTCAAATATAACCTTTGCATCGGACAGTTTAGAAATAAAGAAATTCACGTCAACAACAGATTGATTTTGATCCCCCATTGATTTGCCTCCTCTCCCTAGTGCTCCCATTATATCGAAAAAAAGCAGACCTGCAAAGGATTGTTGCAAAATTGGTACTAATTATTTTATTCGGCAAAAGTTACTTTCCCATCGGAAAGCGAAGCGATCTGCACCAGCGACTCTAGACGGATTCCCTGCTCACGGATAGCCCGGCCTCCGGCTTGAAACGTTTTCTCCACGACGATTCCCGCTCCAACTAACTCAGCTCCCGCGCGCTGAACAATTTTGATTAGCCCGCGCGCGGCATCGCCATTTGCAATAATATCATCAATGAACAGGATACGATCATGCTCCGAAATGAAATTGCGCGAGATCAAAATGTCCGTTACGATCCCTTTCGTAAATGATGGCACTCGCTCACACAGCATATCCTCCTCTGCTAGCAGTGTCTTCTTCCGCCGTGCAAACACGAGGGGTACTCCAAGCTCATAAGCAGTTGCAAACGCGACTGCGATCCCGGACGATTCCACCGTCAACACGCGCGTAATATTATCCTCCTTGAAGCGCTTGGCAAATTCTTTGCCCATCTCCATCGTCAACTGAGGATCGACTTGATGATTCAGCAGAGCGTCAAGCTTAAGGACTTGCTCCGAGACGATCACGCCTTCTTCTGCAATCCGTTGTTTTAATTTCTCCATACCTTTTCCTCCCGGGTCATCTCGTTTGTAACAAATTAACACATTCATTTCTTCGCTTCAATAGGGAATTACTCGAGACAGCAGGACAAGATTAAGTCATGTCCCATTCCCCGGCAACATACCTTGTACTATATATAGCACATCGGCCAGGGGGAAAACTATGAAAAATGCCTTTAATGTACTTAAAATTGCTTTCACTTATATCGGTACCGTAGTTGGCGCTGGTTTTGCCACCGGCCGCGAAATATTGCAGTTCTTCACCCAATACGGCAAATGGGGCGTGCTTACAATCCTGCTGACAACCCTGCTGTTTATGTGGCTCGGTACCAAAATGATGCTGCTGGCCCATCATATTAAAGCAGCTTCCTATGAAGATTTAAACCGGCATTTGTTCGGGGATCGTTTCGGCAGATGGTTAAGCATGTTTACCTTAATTGTTCTGATCGGAGTCAATAGCGTCATGCTTGCCGGGGCAGGCTCCGTGTTCGTGGAGCATCTCGGCATGAATTACCAAATCGGGCTTTGGTTTACCTTGATCGGAACCTTTGTGCTGCTCCGAAAAGGGATCGAGGGAGTGATGCAGCTGAACACAGTCGTCGTACCGATGATGCTGCTCCTCTCCATCGCGATCATAACATCGACGGCAAGCTCTCCGACCGCTATGCGCTTCGTCACCTTAGGCACCGATAAAGGGATGTTTACGACGTGGGCTTCCCCTCTCCTATATACCGCCTTCAATCTATCCATGGCTCAAGCCGTGCTCGTTCCCATTGGAGGCCATACAAAGAACCGGCGAACGATCGTTTTTGGGGGGATCATAGGCGGTATCGGAATCGGCTTCATGCTCATGGCCGCCCACTTTGCTTTGTCCGCCTTCATGCCGGGGGTAAGCCAGTATGAAATTCCGATGGGCAGCATCGCTGCCCAATTGGGGACGATAATACAGTTCATCTACATTATTTTAATATTCATGGAAATATTCAGCACCTTCGTCGCCGACGTTTACGGCGTTACCCTGCAGCTCAAACAGCGGTTCAATTTTCGGCCCTTTATTCTTTCTATAACCGTTCTCCTGATTTGTTATGTAACCAGCCAATTCGGGTTCAGCTCACTTCTATCCGTTCTGTATCCTGCCTTTGGCGTTTTCTCTATGCTCTGGGCCTTCGTCCTCGCCTCATACAAGCGAAAGCGGATTTAAGCTAAATTCACGATTTGCGCTTCTGGAATTTGTGCTTGTATCCCTTCCACGACATGGGGATGACAGGTCATCATAACAATCTGGCGTTGAACAGCGACCTGCTTCAGTACTGAAATAACGCCCTGCAAACGGGCCGCATCAAAATTAACGAACAAATCATCTAATAAAATAGGAATGCTGCGGTGATGCGATACTGCATCAGCAAGCGCCAACCGCATGGATAAATAAAGCTGCTCTGCCGTACCGCGGCTTAGAGCCGAGCTTCCGATCGCCCCATAGTCACAGTGCTCTGCCTGCAGCTCCTGGCTGCCCATCTTTAGAACAATGCGCTTATACCGCCCGTTTGTCATCTGTTGCAAATACGCGGATGCAAGCCTCAACACCTCCGGCTGACGCTCTTCCTCATACACCCTTCGGACTCTGGCAATCAACTCCTGACATACCGCCATTACCGCATATTTCTCCAGAGTGTCCTGAAGCGCAGCCTTTTGCTCAGCGAGCTGTTGGTGAACCTCCTCTTGCCTGCCCCGCTGCTCAAGACTTTCTTGCTCTTGCAGCAGCCTTCCCTTGCGTTCCTGAAGCTCCCTCCAAGCGCTCTCCTTGGCTTCCAGTACCTTCTCAACCGCCAGCAGCCGTTGCTGAAGCTCCTCTTCTGAACTGCCGCTCAGCAGCTCTTCAAGCTGGCTTTGCTCCGCGATCTCAAGGCCGGAGAATATGACCGTTTCCAGCTGACGCAGTTCTCTCTCCAACTCGGCACGGCGACTGACCGCTGCGCTCCGGCGGAGAAACTCCTCTCCATTCGCCGCCTTTCCTTCTGCCAGCAGCACCTGTTCTAATTCTTCCAATCTGCTCAATCGATCATGAAGCCGCTCCAGCTCTTCTTTAAGCGTGTCCCGCTTGGAAGAAAGCAGCTCGCGCTGCGCATATATTTTTTCCGCAGCCGAGAGCTGCGATACCGCCTCCAGCACCAGCCTCCCGTGCGCAGCCTTCTGCCGGATCACCAATGCCGATGCCGATGCCGATGCATGCCCCGGAAATGATGTATCAGCTTCATACTCTATAGAAGGTGGCGAAGCTTCATTCAAAGGTGCAGATGCATGCGATGGCGCAGTCTCAGCGGCAAGCTCAGAAGCCAATAACAAGCCTTGTTCTGCCGCTCCATTGCTCAGATCGTTTGATATTTCCAAAGCCTCATTTTCAAAAGCCGCATTCTCCGCGCCTAACATCGACAGCCTTGCAGACATTTGCTCTAAACGGCTCTGCCATTCCCGGCCTTGTTCAACTAGCCGGAACACGTCAAGCGCTGCTTCGGGCGACAGATCAGCCGGGAGCCTGCGCTCCTTCAGCCATTGCTCCCATTCCTGGACAAGCTCTCTAAAGTGAGTCTCGCGCCTCGCCATTTCCCGCTCCGAATGCTCACAGCGACTCACCGCGGCTGCTGTACGCTGACGAAGCAGATCCGTGTCTTCCGCGAGCGCAGCATGCCGCTGTTCCCACAGCTGCCATTGCTCCATGAGCCGGCGAAGCTCCCGCTCCTTGCGCTCCCATTCCTCCACATGCTCCGGCGACGGTACTCCAGCCTCGCGCCCTGCCGCCGTCAATGTATCGGAGACAAGCTCGGCAAACAGCTCGCGCAGCTTTGTTTCTCTTCGGGAAATGTCGCCCTCGCCTGGATAGCGCCGGGTTCCGCCCTTTCGCTTCGGTTCCTCCGCTTGGCGCATGCCAAACCATAAGTACACATCTATTCCGGCGAGAACGGCAAAGGCCGCCAGCGTGCCCCAGACAGAGTCCAGGCCTATCCAGATCGTACCGGGCAAAACAACCGTCAGAACAGTACAGCCCGCCAGCAGCTTGCGATATATTCCCTGAATTTGTCGCTTCGCTAGAACTTCCGCTTCCCTGTCCCGAGCCTCCTTCAATCGGGACGAGGAGACTTCATGCCAGCGCTCCAACTCTATTCTTAACTCGTTCCACGTCCGGCGGATTTCATCCGGCTGCTTGGGGACAAGCATCGCAAACTCACGTCGGCCAGCTTCTGCGCTCTGTTCCAAACGCAACACCGCCGCCGAATAAGCCTCCCTCGCGGCAGCCGCTTCCTGCTCCAGCTTATATCGCTCGTTTTGCAGCAGCTCCATTTCTTTATCATAGGCAGAAAATCGCATGCCAAATTGCCGGACGGCTTCCCGCTCGCCTACCGTCCCTCCAAAGGCAGCAAACTCCTGCTCCGTCCAATGCACATCAATGCTTCGGATACATTGGGCTAGGCGCTGGCAGAGCGTCCGCTGCTCCACTTCCAGCGCTGTTATTTCTTCAATACGCGCCTCATAGCCCGTTAATTGCCCATGAAGAGTTCTTACAGCCTCCGCCCTTGCCAATAACCGGTAATTCGGGGTGAGCCTGTTTATTTCCACTGCAATGAAGTCGGTTTTACGCGTTAAATCACTCTGATCGAGCAGCAGCCGCTCCTTCTCCTCCTGCAGGGCAGTCCAACGTGCGGAGCCTTGCTCGGGAAAAGCCTCGTAATCAGGCAGCGACTGAAGCTCCACCCGTGCTTTCTCGCGTGCCAACCAATCCGAACGAATCAGCAAGGCCTTCTTCAGCTTCGCCATCTCCCTGCCGCACTCCTCACGCTCTGCTTCGCATCTGCCTAGCTCCGTCATGGTCTGCTCCAACTCCTCGAGCACCTCATTATAGCGGGGCAGCAGCATTCGTGAAGCTTCGGCTTCCTGGTTAAGCCGTTCATAGCTTTGCAATAGCTGCGCCATTTCTTGCGTGCGGCCGCGAGGACGATAAAGCTTGTCCATCTCTTGAACAATTTTCTTCTCCCCGCGCAGGACAGCAGTGCCCCCGCCGATACCCGCGTGAAATAAAAACCGGCTCAGTTCGTCTGATTGCAGCGCCGCTACTTCCTGCAGCTCGGTCAATGAAATGGCGAACAATTGCTTGAACATGTCGCTCGACATGCCTCCCAATAGTTCACGCTGCATCTCTTCCGGCGTTACTTCGAACAGTCTGCCCTCGCGATCGGTTCTTGTAATCCGCAGCCGTTCACCTCGCGCTCCCGTCGTCCTTCCTTCCGGCGGCTGCGCATAGCGCTCGATAACCCAGCGCTCGCCTTCCTCGTCATACATGCTCAGTTGCCCGCCATGCGCTCCGCCTCGGGTCGGCTCATACCGCAAAGAGCCATACGTCCGCGCAGGAATACCGAACAGCATGGCCCGCACAAAACCTAGCAAGGTACTCTTGCCCGCCTCATTCGGCCCATATAAGACAGTGACAGGCCCCTGCATTTGCAGCTCCAAACCGCTCAAATGACCGAAGCCGCTGATTTGCAGCTTGTCCAGCCTCATCGCCGGGCACCCCCCTTTGTCTCTTGTTCGGTTAACAGGCTCATTGCCATTTCCGCCGCCTGACGAACGAGGGCAGCCTTATCTTCGGCCTCCATCTCTCGTACAAGCTGTCGAAGTCTACGGTGATCACTCACGGAAGACAGGGCTGAACCCACGATCTCTTCCAGCAGCGCTTCCTCACGCTCCGCTGAATCTGCCAATCGCAACAGTTCGCCGAGAAAGCTATCCTCCCGAAGCAGTGCCTCCCGATCCAGCTCGAACCCCGTCCTTACTTTCAAACCAGCAGGCCACACCATCCTAGCTACCTTATCCATACCGAGCTCCTCAATCTCTAACAGCCGGCTTTCCCTGCGTCGTAATTCCTGGATAAGCTCCTCTCCCTCACTGCCCGTTTGCAGCATCGCGTGAAGAGGCCCTCTGCCGGTCAAGACAAAGCGGACGATCTGCAGCCTCCCCTCTGACTGCTCCCTCAGTTCATCAAGCTTCTCTTCAGCCTGATCCCGCAATTGCTCTTCGCTGCTTAGACCGGTAATCGACAGCTCGGCTTCCAGCCATCGAACATGATCCAACGCCCGAAATGACAGCTCAGCGCGACCATACTGATCGACGTCGACAACATAGCAGCCTTTAGCGCCGGTCTCCTTCATGCTGCGTCCCTGCAGATTTCCGGGATAGACAATCCAGGGAGCTTCATGCAAAATTTGACGCTTGTGAATATGGCCCAATGCCCAGTAATCATATCCGCTTTGCTGCAAGTCCCTGAGCGAACAAGGAGAATAAGCATCATGCCCCTCTTGTCCATCCACATTGGCATGAAGCAAGCCAATATGATACAGCTCGGACGAAGGATCCCTGCGAAATTGCAATGAAGTATTCTCCCTAACCGCTGAGGTCGGATACGATATGCCGCTGATTACCGCCACAGGCTGACCGTCGCTTCGCCGCTGCGCTACAACGCTCTCCACCGCGGAACCGAACACCATAACATGCTCGGGGTGGGCAAGACGCAGTCTGCCCGCATTCAGCGGGTCGTGATTGCCGTGAATGACATAGACCGGAATACCATGGGCTCCAAGGAGATCCCACGCTTCCCGCAGCCTTAGCTGAGCGCGCAGCGAAGAATCGGAGGCGTCGTACACGTCCCCGCTCACCACGATAAAGTCCGCCTGCTCGGCAATTGCCAGCTCAACCAGATGTTTTAATGCGGCGAACGTGGACTGCTGCAAATGCTGACGCAGCTTGTCCGGCACTCCGGACATGCCGGCGAAAGGACTATCCAGATGCAAATCTGCCGCATGAATGAATCGAAATGGAATCATACTTCCTCACTCGCTTTATCGCTTATAGTGCAAATATATATTTTTCAGCTCATGAACGACTCTGTCTAACGAATAACAGCTCTTCGCCTTGTCTAGCCCCGCTTCAGCGAGCTGGCAACGAAGATCCGTATCTGTAATGACCTTCTCCAAAGCCCCGGCCAGAGCCAAGTGATTCTCCGGTTGAACGAGCAGACCATTCACTCCATCTTCAATCTGCTCGGCAATGCCGCCAATATTCGTGCCGACCAGTGCCAAATTGCACAATGCAGCCTCTGCAAACACCGAGCCGAACGCCTCAGCCCGAGAGGGCAGCACAAAAATATCAAAGAACGGCATGAATTCCTCCGGGTGGAGCGTATAACCATAGAAGATCGTCTCATCATATATACCGAGCTCCTCAGCGAGCTGCTCCAGTTCTTGCCGGATAGGCCCATCGCCGATAATATGCAGCACATAGCTGAGGCCTCGCTTCTTGAGCTCCGCGCATGCGCGAAGCAGCACATCCAGCCCCTTGGCAGGCACAAGCCGACACACGGCCACAAGCTGGACGACTTCATTATGATGCGGAATGGGCTTGAACCTTGTATCGTCAAAGCCGTTTCGGATGACGCCGATCCGCTCGGGATGATCCACATGCGGAGATAAATATTCGCGAAATGATTGGGACACCGTTAACATGCGGTCAGATCGATATTCTAATTCCTTATAGAGCGAACATAGGAAGCGGTGTTCTAGTCCGCCTTCCTTGATCCTTCCGTTCAGGATAAGCTCCCGCTCGTAGCTGGAATGGATGCTTTGCACAACCGGCGTATCAGAATAAAGCTCTTTCATGACAAGACCGGCGATCGGATGATGCGCATGAATCAAATCGTAGGGTTGCTGCAGCCGCAGCTTGGTCCACCACAAATAATCGCGGTAGGTTTGTATATACTTTCGCACAATTGAACTTTTCTCGTACTGATGCCAGTCAAATGTATGGAACTTAATCTGATCCGTTCCTTTGCCCCGGATTCGTTTCGGCAGGGAGAACAATTCCATCTCCCATTCAGGAGGATTGAACTTATCTTGCAGGTAGGGAATCATCGAAGATACGCCCCCAGGCTGCTCTGGAGGGAAGAATAAGGCCTGCAGCAGTTTCATTACTCGTTCTCCTTTGCATACTTATTTTCTCTCTAACATTTGTTAAAAAATTAAACCGCTTTATCAATTATGACATATTAAAGAAGGAACATCCATTCCCCTTTTGAGATCAAATCGCATTATGGTAAAATTTCCGAAGTACATTTTTTATTGTAAAAAGGAGTTCAAGAAGCTTATGTCTAAGACAGTATTGCCGACTTTCTTCCACGACATCATGACTTCCATGCTCGGTAAAGCGGAAGGACAAGCATTCCTTGACAGCTACGATAAGCCGCGAACGTACGGACTGCGAATCAATATGCTTAAAATACACCCTGACTCGGCAGAAGAACACGATATCAAGCAGCGCTTTGGTCTGGAGGAAATTCCCTGGTGCGAGGATGGCTATTATTATGATGTGGAAACCCGCCCAGGTAAGCATCCTTACCATGCTGCGGGATTATATTATATTCAAGAACCTTCAGCGATGTCTGCCGTAGAGTTGTTAGCTCCCCAGCCTGGAGAGACCGTGCTGGATCTCGCAGCCGCTCCGGGAGGGAAAACGACGCAAATCGCCGCGAAAATGGCAGGAAAAGGACTGCTGGTCAGCAACGAAATCCATCCCCAGCGTGCCAGAATATTAGCTGAAAACGTCGAACGCTTCGGCGCACGCAACGTTGTTGTAACGCAGGCAGCCCCTGATGAACTGTCCGCACGCTTCCCGCTCGCCTTTGACCGGATTATGCTGGATGCCCCCTGCTCGGGCGAAGGGATGTTCCGCAAGGATCCTGACGCCATAGCAGAATGGTCGCCACAAGCGGTTGAGCTGTGCGCAGCAAGACAATGGGACATTCTCAAAGAGGCCGTGGCCATGCTGAAGCCTGGAGGCTGGCTCGCTTACTCTACTTGCACCTTCAACCGTCAGGAGAACGAGGAGACTATCGCACGGCTGCTCGAGCATTACCCCGACCTAAAACTGCTGACGGAGAAACGAATTTGGCCTCACCTGCATCAAGGAGAGGGCCACTATGTCGCCTTGATGCAGCGGGATCAAGATCAAGCTAACGATATTGTAGCTGACCAAACACATTTAAAAGGCAAGCGTGGAAAAAAACGCAATAGAGAGGATCATCCCCATAAAATGGCCTCTGCCGCCTACGAGGCATGCCTCGACTGGGCAAGAAGCGATCTTCCAGGGCTTGGCAATCTCCTTGGCGGAGGCATGCCTATTTTATTCGGAGAGTCCCTATACTGGCTGCCGTCCAGCGCTGGAATGCAGCTAACACCTCAAAGTTTTGAGGGTCTGCGGATTCCCCGCGCAGGTCTGCACCTGGGGGAATATAAAAAAGGACGCTTCCAGCCTGCCCACGCACTGGCTATGGCCATTTCCTCCTACGATGCCGCTCTGGTCTATACTTTGAAGGCAGGCTCTTCCGAACTCGCTGCCTATTTTCATGGAGATACCCTGACGGTTCCGGAACACTATCGCGGCTGGTGCCTCGTCACGTTGGAGTGTGAGGGAGCCAGTTTCCCGATCGGCTGGGGCAAGGCCAGCCGCGGCCAGCTTAAGAACCATTTGCCTAAAGGGCTCCGCCAGCAGAGCCCTACCCATTAAAAGAGGAGAAGGAACCCCGATGGTTCCTTCTCCTCTTTGATAGTCTGCCTTCGGCATGAGGTCTTTCCAGCAGCCCTGTCAATTTAGTTTTAACGTAAAGACTGCTCAAAGCAGTGCTTCTCCAAGGCCAGCCTTACGCCCTCTTCATTGTTCGAGGCTGTCACCTCTTTGGCGGCGGCTTTAACCTCAATCGGAGAGTTATCCATTGCAATGCTGAGCCCAGCATAGGTAAGCATCGAAATATCGTTATAGTAATTTCCGATGGCCATGACGTTTTCCGCGGTGATCCCTCGTTTGTCTGCTAATTTCTGCAGTGCGGCGCCCTTGGAAGAGTCTTTGTGGGTAATATCTATAAAGAAGTCTCCGCTGCGCAAAATGGTAAACTCTGAATTATCCCACTTGCTCAATTCGGCATGCACGTGATCCATTTCCGCCTTCTCACCGGAAAGCGTCACTTTTACGATCGGCTCGCTCAGGTCGGCCCATAGGGGAAGTTCCTTCGGCACCACCATAAATTGCTTATAGAGGTCAAGAGCCTCCCGGCTAAGACCGGCTGCTCCCTGAACATATAGAGCAAAGGTCGTATTTACGTCGAAATGAACGCCATTGTCACGGCAATAATCCAAATAAGGGGTCAATGCCAACGGATTTATTTCGAATTCATGGACAACTTCCAAGGTTTGAATATTGACCGTCGCCGCTCCATTATGCGTAATTACGTACCCGTCCAATCCGATTTGCTTCATAAACGGTATAGAGTTTCCCGGAGCACGGCCGGTGCAGAGGACGAATTCCGTGCCCTGCTCCGCAATTTTCTTGATCGTCTCCACCGTTGCTGGCGTTAACTCGTGATCATCGTTCAACAAAGTACCGTCTACGTCCAAAGCGATCAGTTTGTATTTCATCTCCATGTCTCCTTTATTTATCTATAGCGATTTATTTGTATCTCACATCGTAATATTAAAATAATTATTTCCTGTACGTCTTCAACAGTTCCACTTCTGCGTCCGTCAGTTCGCGGAACGAGCCAAGTGCCAGTGAATCATCAAGGATTAGCGGCCCCATGCTGATGCGCTTCAAATATACGACCTTAGAGCCTACAGCCATGAACATGCGTTTCACCTGATGGAACTTGCCCTCAGAAATCGTCAAGCGAATGCGGGACAGGGCGCCGTCCTCCCCATGAACAGGCTCCAGCACTTCCAGCTCTGCCGGAAGGGTGACGTAGCCGTCATCCAATGCAACTCCTTCGCGGAACATAGCTATTTCCCGTGCTCCTACCTCGCCCAGCACATGGGCTTCATAGGTCTTCGGCACATGCTTTCGCGGTGATAGCAGGTCATGCGCCAGTTGTCCGTCATTGGTAAGCAGTAGAAAACCTTCCGTGTCCTTATCCAAGCGACCGACCGGAAAAGGAGAGAACACGCGAAGCTCCACCGGAATCAAATCCAGCACCGTCCGCTCTCTATGATCCTCTGTCGCGGAAATGACGCCTTGAGGCTTATTCAGCATCATATATACGAACTCACGATATTCGATTCTTTCGCCGTTTACCGCAATGTCGTCCTCGTATGGATTACACTGCATGCCGCTATCTTTCAGAACGAGCCCGTTCAAGGAAACTTGGCCCTGCTTCACCATCTTTTTAATATCCGATCTGGAGCCGTAGCCGAGATGGCCCAGAATTTTATCGAGCCTTTGTGTCTTCTTGCCCTTACTCACGTTATCTAAGTCCACCTCCACCCTGCTGGATATTCGTTCTTGAGCATACCGTCAAGCCATTTCCCCCATCCCAGCGAAATCCCGTCTACACAGACAAGCACATATCCTCTGGGGAAACCCTGGATACCTCGGCATTCGATTCTGGATGCCGGGACATTCAGGGTTTCCCCTTTAAGATATCTGACAGCTTCGCCTTGCTCCTTATCTAAATTCAATACTCTACTGGCTTCCCCCGCAGCTAAAGCCGTTGCTAGCGGATGCCCCGGGGCAAAGCGGCCATTCTTCGCCGTGCTGACATACCATCCGGGCCTTACGGTTTTTAGACCGTCAAGCTGCTCTTTTGGGAGCAGTGACAGATACACATGGCCGCCGAACAAGAGCGGCCGTCCGGGGAGCTCCGCAGTCACATGCTGGCTAGCGAATTGCTGCCAGCAGTCCAGAAGCTCCCGTTCGGCGGGCACCTTTCCGACACTCTCCCGCGCTTTAGATGCATGAGCCTGCGGATGGCCCTTATGCTTCTTGCTAATTTTGCTTGGCTTACTGCTGGTAGCCAGATATGCCTCTGCACCTGACTTGACTCCTTCACTTCTCCCAGCTCGTCCTGCTTGTTCTGGTTGCTCTTCTTGTCCAATCCGTTTTGCTTGCTCAATTCGTTCAGCTTGCCCGACTCGTTCTAATTGTTCAACCTGTACGGCTGACAATGCACTGCTCTTCTGCTGAAGCACCGCCAGGAAATGCCCCTCGCCTTCAATCAAGTGCGGCCATAGCCTGCCGCATTGCACGGTCATCCTTGCAGCCTGCGAGGAGAAGGCGGCATCACTGCCTTCGGCATTCAACCGGTACAGCCACTCCGGACGACCTGGGGCGAAGCCGAGTTCCTTCGGCAGCGGAACAAGCTCAAAATCCGCATGTTGATCCAGGAATCTAGCGATCATCGCCTCATTTTCTTCAGGAGCAAATGTACAGGTTGAATACACGATTCTGCCGCCCGATGCCAGCATGGCCGCAGCCGATTTCAATATATCATGCTGCATAACAGTGCACTTGGAGGTAGAATGAACCTCCCACTGCCGCGCCATGCCCTCGTCTTTTCGGAACATGCCTTCCCCGGAGCAAGGAGCATCGATTAATATTTTATCGAAATAAGCCGGAAAGCTCCGAGCTATGCGCTCCGGCGTCTCATTGAGCACTACAGCATTCCGCACTCCATATAACTCCATATTTTTGGCCAAAGCTTTCGTCCGTTCCGAATTGATGTCGTTCGAAACAAGCAGCCCTTCACCCTGCAGCTTCGCTGCGATTTGTGTAGATTTGCCTCCGGGTGCGGCGCATAGATCCAGCACCTTCTCACCTGGCACTACATCCAGCATTTCCACAGGTGCCATTGCGCTTGGCTCTTGAATATAATAAAGCCCTGCATGATAGTAAGGATGCTTGCCCGGCTTCAGGTCTTCCTGTACATAAAATCCGGTGGAGCACCAGGGTACGGGCTTAAGCTCAAACGGAGATATGCGGAGGAATGACGGAACGCTTATTTTAAGCGGATTTACCCGAATACCGACATAACGAGGATTGCCATAAGAGGATAGAAAAGCGCTGTAATCGCTGCCCAGCAGCTGCTGCATTCTTTCCAGAAAAGCCATCGGTATATGAACTGCCATATATTTAAACCATCCATTCTTATCAAGAATAAATCTATTGTAACATACAGGTATCTGCGGAATGTAAATAAATGATCCAGACTAAAATGCAATATCTGCCGCACGCGGCAAACTCCTACAAAAAAAGCCCCTCACCATCACTCCGCGTGAAAGGGCTGTACTATTCACTTTAATTTCCCTTGCATCCGCAGCTCATGCTTTGCGCCCCGCTGGGGCCCTCTGCGCTGCGGGATGTTGGGCGTAATTTCCGCAGCTGTCTTCTCTACAAGCTCCAATAAATGCACATCCTGAATTTCGATTTCTAAATCATAATATGAAAATGGAGAATCGTTATAGCTCGCTAACGCCGCAGCATATTGTTCCGTCTCGCGCAGCAGCTTCCCCAAGTTGATTCCGAGCGAATCCGGCGGATAAGGGCGAAGTCTTCGCACGGCCGATTCCATCATTTTCTGTCCACCAGTCACATTGCCGTTACGGAAATGATACAATCCAACTGCTACCTGAAGCAAACCCTTATACAGCGGGTTCTTATCCAACTGCAGCCACAGCTCCTCCATCACTTCATGGCACTCGAAGTAGTCCTGGTCACGATTGAAATAAATCAGGAAGGCTGCGTACAGGCGATCATGCTTCATGGCTGGATTCCACCGCTTTCTTGGCTGCCTTGATCATTTGCGTGACCTCGGCATGCATTTCTTTCAACCCATCCATGTTGCGGGCTTCCCAGAGCTCGTTAAAGCGCTGCTGCGCGTCGATCGCCTCCGTGACCATATGGTAAAAATAGAGCTGATGAATCGCCGACAATAAATGATTCACAATGCTGGAATCATCCTCGAAGCTCTTTTGTGCAAGCAGAATTTCCTCGCGGATACTGGACATTTCATTATCCAGTACAAAAGCGGCCTCAGCAGCCTTCTTCAGCCTCTTGCGCATTTCATCAGGCAGGCTCTCCCGGTATTTGTAATTCAAGGAGTGCTCAATCGTCGCCCAAAAGTTCATGGCAAGCGTACGAATCTGGATTTCAGCCAGCACATTCTTCAACCCCAGCGCAGTCTGTACGGGATACTCCACGATCATATGAAAACTGCGATAACCGCTGTCCTTGTAATTTGTAATATAATCCTTCTCGTATATAACCCGAAGGTCTTTGCGAGCACGAATATACTCGGCCACCCTGCGAATATCCTCAACGAACTGGCACATAATGCGGATGCCGGCAATATCTTCAATCCCTTGCTCCAGCTGATCCATCGGCACATCCAGGCGTTTGGCCTTATCGAGAATGCTGGATATTTTCTTAACCCTTCCGGTTACGAATTCGATCGGTGCATACTCCTCCAGCTTCTTGAGCTCGGAGCGCATCGTTTTGAACTTAACCTTCAACTCTTCAACCGTTTGCTCATATGGCAGCAAAAATGCTCCCCAGTCTCTACTATCCATCCACTGCGCCTCCTGTCTTCTGTGGCCCGGTTAGCGATGATCTGCTCCTACAGCTTCGGAAATATGGCTAAATCCGTCGCGCCGCAGCAGGTCCAATAAACCGCGATGCACTTCGCGATTCACCTCGGGACCCTCGTATATTAGTGCGGTATATATTTCTACCAGACTTGCGCCGGCACGAATTTTCTCATAGGCATCCTCGGCATTGGAAATACCGCCGGAACCGATGATCGGTAGCTTCCCCTCCGTCAATCGATAGACATGAGAAATAACCTCCGTCGATCTCTCCTTTAACGGCTTCCCGCTGAGACCGCCAGTTTCTTTCGCATGCGGATGATTGATTCCTTCACGGGAAATCGTCGTATTCGTAGCTATAATGCCCGATACGCCGCTATTCATAATCGTCTGCACCATAAATTCCAGCTCAGTCATACTGACATCCGGTGCAATCTTTACAAGCACATGCTTCTTTGTTCGATGCTCCTCGGCCTGGTTCGCCATCTCCTTCTGCACGGCTTCCAGCAGCGATGCCAGCTCACTGCCATGCTGCAGATTCCGCAGATCCGGCGTATTCGGCGAACTGATATTCACCACAAAAAAATCCGCATACGGGTACAGCGCGGAAATACACTGCTCGTAATCGAGATGCGCCTCCTCATTCGGAGTTGCTTTATTCTTGCCGATGTTGACGGCGATCGGAATCCGCCTGCTGCGAAGCGCCGCAAGCTGCCGAGCCATATAATCGGTTCCCTGGTTATTGAAGCCCATTCGGTTAATTAGTGCTTCTTCCGGCTTAAGCCGGAACAGCCTAGGCAGATCATTGCCTGGCTGAGCCTTAGGCGTAACCGTCCCGACCTCCATGAATCCGAAGCCGATGGCCGAGAAAGCCTCAACCGCCTCTGCGTTCTTATCGAGTCCGGCTGCCAGCCCTACCGGGGTAGGAAAATGAATATCGAACAAATCAACCGCCAGTTCGGGAATCTCCTTCACCCCGTACATTCCATGCATCATTGAAATAAATCCCGGTACTTTCGCTGCTTTATGTAATCCTCCAATCATGAGATGATGAGCCTTCTCAGGATCAAGCTGGAAGAACAGATGCTTGCCAATATTGCGATATAACACTTCTAACTTCACTCCGTTCATAACTTATGCAATAAATGCCCTGCTTCCAGTTTATCGTTTTCTCGTTCAAAAGAAAAGTTTAACCTCAGGAAAGCGTAACGATTTCGCCTCCGGAAGGTGATGGCAATTTAAAATGAAAGCTATTACAATAAATATGTAGCTCTTTGAACAATATAGAAGGGAATGATTGTCATGGCTGCCAAACGCAAACCGCCAACACTCCAGCAAAAGAAGGAAGAAGTAAATAAGAAAGGGCTCATCTGGTCCGTTTCCATTGTTGCTGGACTCATAGTACTGTTCACGCTAGCAATCATATTCAAATAATGGCTAATGCAGCCAGCGATACGTCCGGTGAGGGTTGCTCTGATCCTGCCTGTCCCCCAGCGTGAATCGCTCTGCCGGGGTAAGGTCTTGATCGGGCAGCCCTCCCTTTCCGATCGTTACCTTCGTTCCGACCGGAAGCAGATCGAACAGTTCCTCGACGTCCTTTTTCCCCATCCGCACACAGCCAAGCGATTCATCGCCGCCGACACTGTCCGGCTCATTCGTGCCATGAATCGCGTAATTCGTATCGGACAACTGCATGCCCCGGCTGCCGAATTCCCCATCCGACCTACCGTTCGGATTCACTACCTTATCCGTTATACGATACGTCCCCTCCGGCGTCTTATCGCCTCCAAGTCCAACCAGATAGCTTCTTAGAATAACAGATCCGCTCACCACGACGAGGCGGTGACTAGCAGTATCGATAATGACTTCGAGTGGTTGCGTAAAAAACAGCTCATCCCCCTGCTCCGCCGCTGACTTCCCGTTTCCAGCCCCCTTGCCTTCCGCCTTGCCGCCGCTAGACTGCTCTTGCTCAGCAAGCTTCCTCAGCATCGGCTCGAAGACTTCCTTCATATGAGCATTTGTTCCAGCCAGCCAATTGTTCGGAAAAGGCTGCGTCAGATCTTCCAGACTGCTCGGCCAGCTCCCCTTCTTCTCTTTGTATTGTAGAATCGCCGAAGAAAGTACAGCCAGGGATTCCTGCCGTGCAATCCATTCGCCAGCCTCTGCCTTCAGCTTGCGGGTATCGGGCGGCGTGCACAAGCATGCTGCCGGATCGTAGGACTGCACATTCGTCTGGCCGTTGCCAAGCGACTGGATTCCATATACGACCGGCATCCGATCAGACCAGTTCAGCCATTTGCCCTTCTTATCCATTGCCAGCACGGCCTGAAGATGGCCCTTCGTTTCATTGCCCTGCAGCAACCCGCCAATATCCCCTGTTACGCCCTGGCCACCAGAAGTATATCCGATTGCCGTAAAGCGCGGAGCATCTTGACGCGGTTCTGTGCGAGGAGCAGATGTATCCGCTTCCGGCTCTCTTTTAACCGGGTGTTCGTCGGTAGTGACGCTTTCTACGGATCCGGGGTCGGATTCCTGCGGCATCGTAGCCAGCAGGCCGGGAGCCTGCGCGGAAGGAAGCCACAGAAACAGCAGCAGCAATAGAGCGATGCCTATTTTTCGAATTAAGCGGCTGCGCTGCTCCTGTTTTCGCGACTCGTGAATAATACCTGCCTCATACCCCATCCATAAATCCTCGGGGATTTTGCTGGATTCGAATGCTTCGTACACGCTGCCTGCCTGAATATAGCAATAGTGCGCCTTGCCCTCCTGCCCGCTTTGTTCATATTCTTTGCCTAGCAAATACCAGGCCATTTTGTTGTTGGGGTGATTCTCTACGTATTTTTTGAGGTAAGCCGAATTTTTCATCGTGAACCTCCACATGGTCAACTTATATATGTATGAAGAACCTCTATAATAATATATCGGCTGCTGAACGTTCGTTTCAAACCATTCTATCGCCCCTCGGCAAAATTCAATACTAAATACCTAGTCAGCCTCCAGCTTTTTGCTATACAAGCTATAAATACGCAGCAAAAAGCATCCCATGCCATCAACAGCGGGATGCTTCTCCGAATGCGTAGATGTAAAATTCGCTCCTGAAACTAACCTTCCATATTAAACGGGGTATCTGCAATCTTGATGGAATCCGTTGGGCATCCGTCAGATGCATCCTGAAGGTCATCATGCAAATCTTCCGGAATTTCCGTTACACCGCGGTTACCATCCTCATTGTAGATAACTTCGGCCAAGCCCTCATCGTCGTAATCGTAAATATCCGGTGCCGTAGCGCCGCAAGCGCCGCAAGCGATACAAGTATCTTTCTCTACCCAAGTATATTTCGCCATCTTTATCTGCCTCCTGATAAACGGTACAAGTGCGGTGATTTGCTACCACCATGACCAATATAATATAAAAAGAAAGCAATTTCAAATGATTTGTTATCATTTCCCATTGATAATTGTTATCATTCCTCCCGATTTTCCCGGAGAAAATCCGTTTGGAGAGAAGTTCCGCGAATTTTGTGATTCCGAATCAATGCCGAAGGATCATCGCTCAGCATGCCTGCCGTAAGTATGGCATCTTCGCCGAATTTATCGCGCAGCAGATCCATCGTTTTCGTCAGCGACTCCTTCTTAGGCTGTTGCTCGTAGTCAAACAAGTCCAACTGCAGAGCCGAGCTCTCCCGCGGCACTAAATTTTGCAGCGTGATGCCAAGAAGTCTGATCGGCTTCCCTTGGCTCCAATGACGAAGGTATAGCTCGCATGCTTCCTTGTAAATATCATCCGCTTGCTCCGTCACGTTTCCAAGCGTCTGAGACCGAGTAATCGTCCTCATTTCCGGAGTCCTGATCGTAATCTGTACGGTTTGCGCCATGAGCTGCTGACGGCGCAGCCGCCGAGCCACTTGATCCGCCAGATTGAGCATGATCCGCTTCACATCTTCCAATTCGGTAACGTCTCTAGGAAGCGTTGTCGTGTGTCCGATAGATTTATTCTTCTCCCGCTCCTCCTGCACCGGCGAATTGTCGATGCCGTGCGCAGCTTGCTTCATCCACAGACCGACGACGCCGAATCGCTCAGACAGCAGCTGCTCGTCGGCCGCCGCAAGCTGCCCCAGCGTATAAATCCCCAGCTTCTTCAGCTTCTCTCCCGTTTTGCGGCCGATGCCGAACAGCTCGCTGCACGGCTTGTCCCAAAGCAATGAGGGGACATCGCGCAAACGAAGCACCGTAATGCCGTTCGGCTTCTTCATATCCGATGCCATCTTGGCCAGCAGCTTGTTCGGGGCGACTCCGATCGAGCAAGGCAGTCCCAGTTCTGCAGCGATCCGCGCCTGAATCTCATGCGCGATCTCCAGCGGGGCTCCGAACTGCTTCGATCCGGTAATATCCAAATAGCACTCGTCGATTGAGGTGGCCTGCAATAGCGGAGTGTACCGATAAGCAATGTCCATAAACGCCCGCGAATAGCGGCGGTATAAATGGAAGTCTGGAGCAATCAATATGAGCTTCGGATATTTCCGCAGCCCCTCCCTGACCGTCATTCCCGTCCGGATGCCTCTGGCTCTCGCAGCGTAAGAACAAGTGACGATAACGCCTTTGCGCAATTCAACGCTTCCTGCCACTGCCGTCGGCTTGTTCCGGTATTTCTCCGGCTCCTCAGCCTCATGAACGGAGCAATAGAATGCATTCATATCGATATGGAGCACAACCCTGCCGTTGACAGGATAATAATCGTCGATATTTCTCACTGCTGTTCCCTCTTTTTCACTTAAACTAGATAATTATTTTTATGCATTTTTATGCATATCGTGATCAAAAGTGGACTTTTTTCAACTTCCTCTATAGAAAAAGCATACCTTTATAGCTATATTGGGTCAACAACCCCATACAAATTTGCCAAAACGGTGTTACATTTAAATTTCAGATGCTATAATTAGAAATTATATTAATCAGAGCTCACACTCAGAGGATATCCAAAAAGGGGGACATTTTCATCATGTCAAAGGCTGTAACCATCTTCGACACAACATTACGTGACGGTACTCAAGGCGAAGGCATTAGTCTGTCAGCGGACGATAAGTTGAAGATAGCCAAGAAGCTGGATCAACTGGGTGTTCACTATATCGAAGGCGGCATTCCTGGCAGCAATAGCAAAGATATCGAGTTCTTCAAGAGAGTGCAGGAGTTCGGATTATCCGCAACAGTTACCGCCTTCGGCAGCACCCGGCGCAAAGACAGCATTGCCGAGCATGATCCTAACTTGAAACGAATTCTTGAATCCGGTGCCAAAGCAACTTCCTTGGTCGGTAAATCCTGGGACTTCCATGTGCATACCGCACTTCAAACGTCATTGGAAGAGAATCTGGCCATGATCTACGATTCGATCGCTTATTTGAAGCGGCAGGGCATGGAGGTATTGTTCGATGCCGAGCACTTCTTCGACGGCTACAAGAATAACCCGGAATACGCCTTGTCTGTCATGCGCAAAGCTGAAGAAGCCGGCGCAGATTGGCTTGTCATGTGCGATACGAACGGTGGAACGATGCCTCACGAGGTGCATGACATCGTCTCTGTCCTGGCGAGCCGCGTAACCACCGCCCGCCTAGGCATTCACACCCACAACGACTGCGAACTGGCCGTTGCCAACGCAATAAATGCGGTACGAGCAGGTGCAGAGCAAGTACAAGGGACGATGAACGGCTATGGGGAGCGCTGCGGCAACGCTAACCTTTGCTCGATTATTCCTAACCTTCAACTGAAGCTGGGCTATGATGTCATTGAAGAGGAGCAATTGAGTCAATTGACGAATACAGCCCGTTATGTCAGCGAGATTGCTAATGTGCATATGCTGGTTGGTCAACCGTTTGTCGGCACAGCTGCTTTTGCCCATAAGGGCGGCATTCACGTCTCGGCCATTCTGCGCGACTCCCGTACGTACGAGCATATTGCTCCGGAGACAGTCGGCAATCGCCAGCGTGTGCTTGTTTCGGAACTTGCCGGGCAGAGCAACATTCTGTCCAAAGCGCAGGAAATGGGTATCAAATTTAACCCAGAGAACGAAGAAACGCGGCAGGTCATTTCCAAAATCAAAGACCTGGAGCACCAAGGCTATCAATTCGAGGGAGCAGACGCCTCATTGGAACTGCTGCTCCGTCAAGCCAACGGCGAGATGAAGGAGCTGTTCGTCTTCGAATCGTTCAAAATGCTCGTTGAGAAGTCCGCAGGAAAGCCTGTCGTCTCGGAGGCATTCATCAAGCTGAACATTGACGGGAACAGCTTATACACGGCAGCCGAAGGAAACGGTCCGGTGAACGCGCTTGATAACGCGCTGCGCAAAGCGCTGATTTCCTATTACCCTGCGTTGAAGAATATTCACTTATCCGACTATAAAGTCAGAGTGCTTGATGACAAAGATGCGACTGCATCCAAAGTCAGGGTATTGATCGAATCGAAAGATAGCTCGAATTCGTGGAGTACGGTCGGCGTATCCGGCAACGTCATTGAAGCGAGCTGGGCGGCGCTAGTCGACAGCCTTCGTTATGCTTTGCTAGGCCATACAAAGCTGGAGCACGAAGAGGTTATATCCGCAGGGCAAGGATTGGTCAATCATTAATTTCGATTAACCTGACGGCTATCACGCAAGAAGGCCCGGAGGGCTCCTTTATCTTAAGGACATCCGGGCCTTCTTGTATTTGATTTTGTGCGATTTAAGAAGATTTTAACAGCTTCTTGATTTTGGCTTCCAGATCTTTGGGCGGGAGTATACCCACAATTAAATCCTGGATTACGCCATCCTTGTCGATCAATACATTCGTTGGAAAAGCCATGCCGTTGAATTTCTTGTAAGCTTCTTCTTTTTTATCAAGCAGGATTGGAAATTCAATTCCATATTCCTGGACGAAGGCCTCGGCCTTCTCCACCGTATCATATGCCGTGACATTAACACCGTAAATATCCAGCTGATCTCCGTATTTTTCATAGAACCTGACGAGATCAGGCGCTTCAGCCTTGCAGGGATCACACCAGGAGGCCCAGAAGTTCACCAAAACCGGCTTGTCACGCTCCCCCCCTACCCGATATGTGGTTCCGTCCAACCCTTCTAAAGCGAAGGATGGTGACAAAGAACCGGGCTTGGGCGCTTCCTCGGCAAGCGCTGCCGTTAAGGTTTTTGTTTGTTTGGACTGGGTTGCCTGGCTTCCTCCGAGAAACGGGAAAAGGCTCGTTCCGTAATTTTGGTACAATGCGACCCCTAACAGGATGAGCAGGAGCGCAAGGATCGGTGCATTTTTTCTCATGTGTTTACTTCCTTTACTTGATGTGATCGGGAAATGGGCAAAGCTAGAAATCATATATGTTATTGTACCCTTATTTCATATTTAGTTACAAACCACTGATTATGAAGGAGAAAATGCTCATTATGAACAATAACGACCGGAAGTTTTCCCCACTTACCAAATGGCGCATCCCGCCTTCCGTATATAAACAGGTTGAAGAGGATACCCTTACCCGTTATCCACAAGAAGCTTGTGGTGTTCTGCTTGGCGAAGCCACAAAAAATGCAGCCATCATTGAGCAGTATGTACCGCTGCTTAATGTCTCCAACCGGCCGGAGCAGCACTTTTCGCTCGAACCGCAGGAATGGGTCAAGTACTGCTATCATCCACAACTGCTGGGCCTATATCATAGCCATCCTACAGCTCCTCCGCAACCTTCGCGGATCGATCTTGACCAACTGCCTCTATTCGCCAGCCTGCTTAAGTTATATCTGATCGGCTCTTGTCACCGTGCAAGCGTTCAAACAGACCAACAAAATTCGAGTTCTCGGCTAGCTTTTATATTGCAAGGGTATCAGATTATCAATAATCATCAGGGTTTATTCGACTTAAGGCCAGTTGAACTTGCTACAAGTATAACGGAAAATAACAGTAAGTGAAAGTAACTAGCGATTAGAAAGCATGACGTTTGACTGTATAGTTGCGTATCAGGTATCATTATTTTTAGAAACATAGATATACTAATATATCCTTAGGAGTGAGGTGAGCCTATTGGGATGATAAAACTATATAGAATTGGCGAATTAGCCAAAGCAGCTAGCGTAAGCGAGAGAACGATTGATTATTACACCAAACTGAAGCTCATTACACCAGAGGCACGAACACAGAAAAATTATCGTCTCTACAGCGCTGAAACCTTAAATCGCTTGAAACGTATTAATGAATTAAAACAAGAGAAGTATACGTTAAAGGAAATTCGCTCGAAGCTGGAATTATGGAATAAGGTAAGCCACGAAGAGCAGGTTACCGAGAAGTTAACTTCCCTTGAAATTCATATGCAGAGATTGGAACGGGAAGTCAAAGAGCTTGAGCCGCTCATTTCAAATTTGAAGCCGGGTCAAGCCAGAAAGATGTATTCGAGTCTAATGCCGCAAAGCCTCGCCTGTATCGATGCCTTATATCTTCTAATTAATCAAGGGCCTTTTACCTAAGATACTCGCATGTGGAAGCACACTATTCACCTAAATCAACAATGATACTACTAAATTTATGGGGGGAATATATTTCGATGAATTCTAATACGATTTTTTTACTGCTGCTGCTGGCGATTGGCCTTTCATTCTGGGCACAATTTAAAGTGAAGGGAACATTTAAGCGCTACTCCAAGGTTCCCAGCACATACGGCCTCACCGGGCATGATGCCGCCCGGCGCATGCTGGATGCCAATGGACTGTATGATGTCCCGATCGAACCCGTACGCGGAAGCCTGACAGACCACTATGATCCAACTAAGCGCGTTGTTCGATTGTCCGAGCCTGTCTATTTTGAAAATTCTATTTCTGCTGTTGCCGTAGCTTGTCACGAGGTAGGTCATGCGATCCAGCACAAGGAATCTTATTCCATGCTCGTGCTGCGTCACAAAATGTTTCCCATCGTCAATCTGACTTCGCGGATTTCTCCTTTCCTCATACTTGCCGGCTTCCTATTCGGATTAATGAATCTGGCCGGAATTGGCGTTGCTTTCTTCTCCTTGGCCGTGCTGTTTCAATTGGTTACTCTGCCTGTCGAATTCGACGCCACCAACCGGGCTCGCCGCGGAATGCTCGGCATGGGTCTAGTTTCTCAAAATGAAGAACAGCAGGTGGGCAAGGTTCTTAATGCAGCCGCATTAACCTATGTGGCCGCTGCGTTGATTTCCCTGCTTGAACTGTTCAGATTCGTATTGATCTTACTTGAGAGCCGTAATCAGAATTAATTATTTATCCTCACCATGAAAATAAAATGGAGAATAGTCGCTCATACGCTTGAGCCGATTATTCTCCATTTTTGCATCTATGTCTTTTCTGCCGTCATTAACTTGGCGGTGTGTCCGGTTGCAAGCCGAAATATTCTAATAGAAATATGCGGAATGATTGCGCGACCAACGGCAGCTTATCGTCGGTTCGATGAATAAGTCCAATCGTTCTCGTGATCTTTGGCGTGGAAATGCGAACTCTGGCTGGTTGCAGCGAGAAGCTCTGGAACAGCGCCACTTCAGGCAGCAGGCTTACCCCCATTCCAGCGGCGACGAGACCGCGAATCGTGTCCGTCTCCTCTCCTTCAAAAGCAATTTTTGGAGTAAAGCCAGCCTCTAAACAAGCATGCCACACGATCGGTCTTAGTGAATATCCCTTGCTAAACAATATAAATTTATCATCTTTCAATTGATTTAATTTAATGCTCTGCTCGTTAGCGAGCGGGTGTCCCGGAGGCAATATTGCTACCAAATCTTCCGTCAAAACGACATTGCCCGCAACTTGATTATGGTTCTCTGGAAAAGGAGAGATAAAGGCCAAATCCACTTCGGCAGACACAACATCACGAATGAGTGTCGGATACATTCCCTGTTTAAATCTGAACTTTACATTGGGATACAGCTTGCGGAATTCGGCAACTACGCTCGGAATAACATGGACGCCGAGGCTATGTGGAAATCCTAGGCGAATTTCGCCTTGCTCAGGATCGATAAACTCGTGAACTTCATTTACGGCTCGCTCCAAATCCTTCAGGATCGCCTCTACACGACCGCAAAAAAGCTGTCCGACCGCAGTCAAATGCAGATTCCTGCCCTTTTGCATGAACAAATCAACGCCAAGCTCTTGCTCCAATTGGTGAATTTGCCTGCTTACGGCAGACTGGGCAACATGAAGCTCTTCGGCTGCCTGAGTAACATGCTCCTTCTTCGCCACCTTCACAAAGTATTGCAGTTGTCTTAATTCCACGAATCTGATCGCTCCATTTCGATTCCTGTCATTACCCATAGGGGTGACTTGCCAACGTATTTACTCTATCATAACTTTACCATTTACTCACAAGGGGTTCAACGTCGTTTTAACAGCCGAATAATTAATCCGTAAATGAAGAAGCCGCCGATGAAGCCGCCAAGATGGGCGATCCAGTTAATTTGAGGCACGATAAATGAAAAGACAACCCCGATCATGAGCAAGCTGTACAGCGTCTTACGCGAGGCTTCATCCATCAAATTCCGTTGAAGCAGCGCTACATACAAGAAGGCGCCGTAAATGCCGTAAATAGCTCCAGACGCCCCCACGGAGACATGCAGTTCGGTTGCATGCTGGTAGACCCCCATCGTAAGCAGATTTCCGACAATTCCACTCCCTATATAGAGCAGAATATATCGCCATGAACCGAGCAGTCTCTCCATCGGCGGCGTAAAGATAAGAATTCCGAAGCTATTGGAGAACAAATGGCCGAAATCAGCATGCAGGAACATCGCCGCAATATACCGCCACCACTCGCCAGCGTATGGCACGGCGTTCGTAATCGCCCCGTAGCCAATAATGGCGCCATAGGTTCTTCCTTTTAATGCGAAGAGGATAAACATCACAATATTTACAGCGAGAATGAGGCAAGTAACCGGGTAAGACTTCAAGTAAGTTCTCCAATTCTCGTAACGAATAAATATCATACAATCCATACCTTTCTTCCTAATGTTGGACAATCTTCTTCTAAAAAGATTATAATTAAAATTAGGTGCATTCACAAAATTGTTTAGGAGGAGATACAATTGGCACAAGAACGTACTAATGCGGCAACATTCAAAGGCAACCCTATTACTCTGGTTGGTCCTGAACTGAAGGTTGGCGACACAGCTCCAGATTTCAAATTAAGCAAGAACTTGCTCGAAGAAGCAACCCTTCAGGACTTTGCAGGTAAAATCAAACTCATCAGTGTCGTCCCCTCCCTGGACACAGGCGTCTGCGACGCACAGACTCGCCGCTTCAATGAAGAAGCTGCCAGTCTTGGCGATAACGTCGTAATTCTGACGGTAAGCGCGGATCTGCCATTCGCTCAAGCACGCTGGTGCGGTGCTGCCGGTGTTGACCGTGTAGTTACGTTGTCCGACTACAAAGACAACTCCTTTGGAGAAGCCTACGGTGTGTTGATTAAAGAATTTAAATTGGATCAACGTTCCGTATTCGTCATTGACAAAGACAACAAAATCACTTATGTCGAATACTTAAGTGAAATGACCGAGCATCCGAATTACGATCATGCGGTTGCTGCGGTTAAAGCACTTTTGTCATAAGCCCAAGAATAATATGTTGAATAACAAAAGCGAGTAGAAGGTCAACGCCTTCCTGCTCGCTTTTGTCTTCTTATGACGTTACTTTATAAGCTCCAAGCTTCTTATCCAACGCAGCGTAAAGATTGAGGATGTTGCGGTAATTGCTGCCCAAATCCCCAAGCGAACCTCGGGTAGCCGAATAAATATCTACGGCACTGCGAAGCGGCCCTGTAGAGACGATCGATACCGTAATATCCATGGTGCGGCCCAAGGCGGTTTTCTTCTCCAGCGTAATTTCACCGACTGACTGAACTTCGTGGAGCACTTTATAGCCTGGAATTTTCTTTAAAGTGGAGGAGACTTCCTCCCAAATTTTATCCTTGGACAATTGATAATACCTTGTTTTCATTTCAGGCATTTTCGCGCGATCACTCGTACCTTCTTGGCTGCGGAATATGCCGATGAGCGTTCTTTTTATTGACACTCTACTTCCTCCTTCGTTACTCGTCACGAGACATCGGGTGTATGTAGTACATTAGTATCTAGTTTAACATTGTTACGTAACAAACAAAAGTATACTCATCATACTCCTCATAAAAAAAACAGCGACAAAAAAAAGCACCCTGCCGCCTTTAATCAATAAAGGGTTGCAAGGTGCTGTTAAGCTTGAACTATGTAGACCCGCCTATGCCGTCCGGTTACACTGCCTCGAACCTGCGTTAGCAGGTGGGTGACCGCAGCAGCGCCTTTGAAGTCCCCTTATCATAAGTGATAGGGCCTTTCAGCAGCGTTACGATCTAAGTCTCCCTGGACATTGTCATTGGTTCAAAACAACATGGAACCGAAACGTACATCGCAGGACGTAAACCTATTATAGTCCTTCTAGTTCTAAATGTAAACCTAATATAATGGGATGATTAAAATTGTTAGAAAAAGCATCATTTAGCTAAAACTTAGTATTCTCTTTGTCCTTGCCGTCCCCATCCTCATTCACAGCGCCAGCACGATCCTCACTGCCTTCCGGCAGCTCCCTTGGACTATCTTCGCCGTCTTCATGCTTCCCTTCGTCGTCCCCAGGCTCCGATTCCTCTTCGCCTTCTTTCGTGCCTTCCTCGTTCTGGCGCATCTTCTCTACCTTCTCCTGCAGCTTGTTGTAGCTTATATTGAAGTTGTAGAAGGCGACGAACGCGGTAAGTGTACCGAAGCCGAATAAGATCAGCCATGTGAATTGCGCAGTAATAAAACCTAACGCGACGACGCAAAGTACCGTGGATAATACGCGAAACGGCCGAAGAATCGTCAGCAAAATCGCATTTTTAATCAAAAGCGTAGTTTTTAAATGATAGTGAGCAACTAAAGAAAAGAAATTAAACAAGGAAAGCGACAGCAAAATTAAGAAAATCAACATAATAATGCCGATGATTTGCATGTTGGCGAATTGCTTCATATACACGTTATAGTCAACAATCATGATGATAATCAATAACGTGTAGAAGATACCGCCGATCATACTTTGCTTGTAATTCTCTTTGTACCCTTTAAAGTACACTTTAATGACGCTTACGTCCGTGTCACCCATCACCCACTTGCGTGTCACAGAGAACAAGGCCGATGTCGCCGGGAATAGTGTAAACGGTGCCAAGATCGCTAAAATCCAGGCGATTTGAATCCACATTTCGATGTCCGGGCTCAATAATCCCGTAAGCACAAAAAACAAGAAAGGCGACGAACAGAGAAGCCAGAGCAAGTTGCTGCCCGAAATTCTCATAATCCACTCGGTTGCTTTGTAGAAACCGCTCATTAGTCCTTTGTATTCCAAAAAAAAATCTCCCTCCAGTAAGGTTTATGTCTATAAATAATACTATACATGATTAAATGAGCTCTATCCAGCGCCTATTTTGACTTGTTCTGGGTAAGTGTCTAATCTCGTTGAACAATTACACCATAGTATATACCGTAACTTCAAAAACAACACTTTAAAGGAGGTTATCTCATGTCCAATGTAGGCCCAGGATATGGCGGTTTCTGGACTTCCACAGGTACAATTCTCGTTTTGTTTATTCTGCTCGTTATTGTGAGCCGTTCGATTCTGTACTAATCTCAATAACAAGAAGACGGAACGCCCACGGGCTTCCGTCTTCTTTGTTATGACGCAATTTATTAGTTGTCGAACGATGGATTGTCGCTGCGTCTAGGGGCCCTGCGATCCCCACCGCTGCTCGTTGGACGCGGCTTGCGATCCGAGGAAGAGCGGTAAGAATCCCGTCCGCCGTCGCGATTATAACCGCCCTTGTTCCCGTAGCCACCGCGGCTGCCACCGTCGCGGTTGTCCCGACGGTAGCCACCGCCGCCGCGATTGCCATAGCCATACGGTTTGCGTCCGCTGGAACGAATGTCCGGGTTGCGGCGTTTTACGCGAATCGGCTCTTCCGGAGTCAATTCAATGCTTGCTTTATCCGCTTTATCGCCTGTAATAAGCTTAAATGCGGCTGCCAGCAAATTGACTGAATCATATTGCTCCAGGAGCGAAATCGCGATGCCTTTATATTCGTTCAGCTCACCTGCTTCAACAAGCTCAAGCAAACGCTCTGCCGTGATGCGTTGTTTTCCTTCAATTGCTTCCGCAATGGATGGCAACGGTTTGCGGGCAATTTTCTGGCGAGTGATCCGCTCAATGAAGTGAAGATGGTCAATTTCCCGCGGTGTGACGAATGACCAGGCGACGCCTTCCTTGCCCGCCCGGCCAGTACGGCCAATACGGTGTACATAGCTTTCAGGATCCTGCGGCAAATCGAAGTTAACGACATGGGTTACGCCGGATACATCCAGGCCGCGCGCCGCCACGTCCGTAGCGACAAGCACGTCGATGCTGCCATCCCGGAACTTGCGCATTACGTTATCACGCTGGTTCTGAGATAGATCGCCATGCAGACCATCCGCCGAATATCCGCGTTTTTGCAAAGCTTCTGCCAACTCATCTACACGGCGTTTCGTCCGTCCAAATACGATGGCAAGCTCCGGGGATTCCATATCTAACAAACGGGTAAGCGCGTCGAATTTCTGGCGCTCATGCACTTCGATATAAGCTTGGTCAATCAGCGGTGCGCTAACTTGCTTAGGAATGACAGAGACATGCTCCGGTTCTTTTAGAAATTGCTGGGCAAGCCTTTGGATATTTGCTGGCATTGTAGCGGAAAATAGCATTGTTTGGCGCTCTTCGGGGACAAGCTTCAGGATCGATTGAATATCCTCCATGAAGCCCATATCGAGCATTTCATCAGCTTCGTCCAGTACGACAGTCTGAACGTCGTCTAGCTTGATTGTCTTACGATTGATGTGGTCGAGCAAACGGCCAGGGGTACCGATAATGATTTGAGGTCTCTTCTTCAGTGCGCGAATTTGTCGTACGATGTCCTGCCCACCGTAAATCGGCAGGGAACGAATTCCTTTGAAGCGGGACAGCTTGCCGATTTCTTCGGCTACCTGGATTGCAAGTTCCCGTGTCGGGGTCATGATCAGCGCAACAATGCGCTCCTCACTGGCTGGAATTTTGTTGATTAGCGGAAGACCGAACGCTGCCGTCTTCCCCGTTCCTGTCTGCGCTTGTCCGATCAGGTCACGACCTGTCATCGCATAAGGAATGGACTTGGTTTGGATTGGTGTTGCTTCTTCGAATCCGAGTTCTGTTATTGCTTGTAGAACCTTAGGCTCTAAGCCGAAATCTGTAAATGTGCTCAAAATATTCATACTCCTTCTATATAGTGGACATCCCACCATCTTGACTGTATTCTTAAGTAGCATTGGAACGTTTATAGGCTGTCCCATCAACCCATAAATTTTACATAGCGTACGGATCTTTAGTTAAACTGCACGGATCGCTTAGTACATTCTTAACCATTTTCCCTGGAAAAGGATACCTACTCAAGAATATCTCAAACATTATAGCACAAAACATGAAAAGAACACCAGCAAGCTGCTTGGCATATTTCTACATCTTCAAGAGGTGAATTTTCAATGCTCAAAACAATTTGGAACAGCCTGGTTATCATCTTCGGCGCGGCACTGATCGCAACTGGCTTCAATCTATTTCTCGTCCCGCACCATCTGCTTAGTGGCGGAGTGTCGGGTCTGTCCATGCTGACTGGCTACTTTACGCCCCTAAGCTTAAGTGTGATGTATCTGGTATATAACATTCCGATTCTTATTGCCGGACTGTTTCTGCTCGGAAGGCGCTTCATTATGCTCAGCATTCTCTCTGTCGCATCGGTCACATGGTTCATCGCTTTAATTCCAGTACGTGAAGTTCCGCTTGCGACCGATATGTTCCTATCCGCCGTCGTCGGGGGAGTGCTGGTTGGAATCGGCAGCGGAATATCCTTTCGAGCCGGCGGTTCATCAGGCGGGTTTGATATTGTGGGCTCGATCATTACAAGATATCGGGATTTCCCGGTCGGCAGTGTCCTCGTCTCTATGAACGCCCTCGTCATCCTGGCCATGGGCTACATCGAAGGCGACTGGAATCTGGCCTTAGCTTCGATGGTATCGATTTATCTAAGCGGCAAAGTGGTCGATCTGCTTCATGTCAGCCATATCAAAATCACTTTGTTCATCATAACGGACAAGACCGACGAATTACTTAGCAAACTTTTGAAGCTGCCCCGTGGCGTTACTCTGATTAAGACACAAGGCGCCTTCTCTCACAAGGAGAAGGATATGCTAATGACCGTTACGACCCGTTATGAGCTGACGGAGCTCAGAAACATTATAAAATCAACCGATCCAGCGGCTTTTGTCAACATCGTGGAGACCGTAGGTGTGATGGGTTCGTTCCGTAAAAAGTAATTTTTACCATCGGCCTGTCCGCCGTGCCAAAGTATAGCGCGTTATGTTATAATGAATTATGCGCGGTTCCTTCGTCAATATCATAAGATTTCAGCTTTACCCGATTTCACAGGCTTTGTGCTTTTCCGTTTAAGAATGATTCTCTACACGAATGATTCTAGAAGGAAAGGGTGATTGATGTGGAAATGGAAACGGTAAAACTGGCACAAATCGTCATGAAGTGGTTCCCCGACATGCTTCCCTTCTTTAACGAGAAGGAGCTTGACTCCATGATCATCCTTCGGGACGGTATGAGCTTATTGAAACCGAATGATGCAATGGAGATTATTCAATTCAGCATTTGCGAGCTTCAGGATACTAACTTGCTTCATTAATTAGAAGTATCCGTGAACTCAGCTTTATAAGCAGCACACAGGCCGCTTTCTTTTGTCTTGGCAGAAGAAGCGGCTTTTTTTTCGAAATTTTGCTATGATTTGCTGTGAATTATATAGTTTTGACGCATGTTTTATACTTTCTAGTTTTAATGTTTTGGTCATGCGTTTTGATAATTCCTTAGTTCGGGCATTCCGGTACCGCGATTAAATTTACAATGGCGCTGCCCGGTGCTTTTCTTTGATTTGGGTTTCAACCGGGGAACATCGTGTTAAAAGTGTATGTCCGCTGTTCTTTTTTTCGCAAACAATAACAAATCTGTTTATTATGAACAACAAACATCCTTTATAATCATCTTAGAATGTGTATCTTAATAGGGAGAGAATACGATGAATATCATTTGGACTATTTTACTGCTAGCTTTGAGTACAGGCGGCGGGGATATCCCACCGGCTCACAAGGAATCTTCATATACTAAAATGCCAAGCATTTTGCAATCCTCCTACCATACCTTCATAGCCAATGCCGCCGAAGGTCGGCTCGACAATCCGCTCCCGCCTTCGATGCTCGCCGTGAATCCTCAAGTGGAAGCTCCCATCGTAAAGGGAATATACGTTACTGCTTATAGCGCTGGCGGTTCCCGTATGGATCAGCTTGTTGATTTATTGGATAGCACCGAATTGAATTCCATGGTTATTGACATTAAAGATGACACGGGCTATATCACTTACAAGACAGACAACCAGAAGCTTCAAGAGCTGGGCAAGCCGCAGCCGTTCATTCGCGATATCGATGCGCTTATGGCCCGTTTGGAGAAGCATAACATTTACCCAATAGCTCGCGTTGTTGTTTTCAAAGATAGCATTCTTGCGAAGAAGCATCCGGAATATTCATTCCTACATAGCGACGGCTCCGTTTGGAGCAATGGCAAGGGGGAAGCCTTCGTCAATCCGTACAGCAAGGAAGTATGGGACTATAACCTTGAAATAGCCAAAGAAGCGGCCAAGCTTGGATTTAAAGAAATTCAGTTTGATTACGTCCGCTTTCCGGAAGGTTTCGAGAAAAGAGCGGATACTTTGAAATATCATAAGGATGAGCGGAGCCGCGTTGATGCCGTCACCTCCTTTGTAAAATATGCAAAAGAGGAACTGGAGCCGCTTGGCGTAAAAGTATCTGTCGATATATTCGGTTATGCGGCGTCTGTTCCTGCTGCTGAAGGGATCGGCCAGGATTTTGTGAAGATTTCGGAAAATGTGGACATTATCTGCCCCATGATCTATCCGAGCCATTATACTACAGGATGGTTCAATGCTAAGGACCCCGACAAAGCTCCCTACCAAACCATAAAAGGAGCAACGATCGATACGCAAAAGAAACTGGAGCCGCTTGGCGAGAATCAACCTTTGATTCGGCCATGGATTCAGGACTTTACGGCAAGCTGGCTCGGCAAAGGCCACTACATCAAATATGGCAAACATGAAATCGAAGAGCAAATTCGCGCACTCAAGGAATTGAATGTCGATGAGTATCTGCTTTGGAACGCATCCAATAGATATACCTCCGGCGTAACCTATGAATAAGCATCATCTGCCAAACAAGCTGACGGTATGGAGTATCTTGCCGCTCACTCGCACCAGCCTGAATAGACAGAACAGCTCATATTCATAACCAAAAAGGGAAATCCAGGGATGACAGTCAACTGTCATCTGGATTTCCCTTTATTCTTCCTATTCACCCTTGAGCGTCTGTCGCTAGCGGCTAATTACTGGGACAGGCGGGAAGCAAGCTCATACAAGCTCATATCAAACGTCTTCTTCGTCGAAACTACCTTCTCGATGTCGGTCAGAAGCATTTCGCCGCCAATCATGCCACAGGCTTTATTCGACTCGCCTTCGATCAGCTTGCGCACCGCAAAGTCTCCAAGGCGGCTTGCCAAGTTGCGGTCGAACGGAGTAGGCGATCCGCCACGTTGAATATGTCCAAGCACCGTTGCGCGCGGCTCAAGAGATGGCTGACGCTCTTTAATCGCTTTAACGACTTCTTCTCCCGTACCTACGCCTTCTGCAACGATAACGATACTATGTCTTTTGCCATTGTCAAAGTTCGTTCTCATCCGATCAGCAACCTCGTTCAAATCAAAAGGTACTTCCGGCACAAGAATCGTCTCTGCCCCCGCAGCCAATCCCGCATGCAAAGCAATATCCCCGGAATGACGCCCCATAACTTCAACGACGGACGCCCGCTCATGGGATGACATCGTATCCCGCAATTTATTTACAGCATCTACAACAATGCCCACAGCTGTATCGAAACCGATCGTATAGTCGGTAAATGAAACGTCATTATCAATCGTACCTGGGAGCCCCATCGTTTTGATGCCTAGCTGGCTAAGCTTGGCAGCCCCTTGATAAGAACCGTCGCCGCCAATAACAACCAGGCCGTCGATCCCGCGATCGCGCAATATTTGAGCACCCTTCTGTTGGCCCTCCGCCGTTTTGAATTCCGCACAACGAGCCGACTGAAGAATCGTTCCTCCACGCTGGATAATGTCGCCTACGCTTCTAAGATCCATGGAGAAGATGTCATTATTGAGCAGCCCCTGATACCCCCGTTGAACCCCGAATACTTCAAGCCCATAGTACAATCCGCTGCGCACGACTGCGCGTACGGCTGCGTTCATTCCCTGGGAGTCACCGCCACTGGTGAGAACTGCGATTTTTTTAACTGCTGACATAATGATTCCTCCTAAATGTTTTGTGAAGCAAAACTTTACTTCGTAAGCATACGCTTAGTTTTGTGAAGCAAAACTTACTTCGTAAGCATATGCTTGTTTTGTGAAGCAAAACTTTACTTCGTAAGCATACGCTTAGTTTTGTGAAGCAAAGCTTTGCTTCGTGAGTCGAATTCTAAGTATTGATGAAAAATAATATGCTATTTCAAGCGTTTGCGGATCCAACGGCTGTTTATAAAGAAGAATACCCGCATAAGCGAGCTTCTTCTCATTAATTGCTTAGAAACCCCTCGAATTTCCTGCTGTTCACTGACTTTGGGGTCGGATAAATACAAAGCCAGCAGCCCTTCGATAATCATCACGTGAAACGACGAAGCCGGTAAAACAGCAACATCCTTGCGGGCCTCGTCCACCATAAATACAATGCGTTGAAGCATCGTTTCCTTATTATCGTAATAGCTGCAGAAATTCAAATCTCCGCCAATCTCATCTTCCGCCTGATCAATTAAATAATCAAGCATAATATGTAGTCCGCATACATAGGGGAAATACGCATTTTGGATCACTCGGGCGCTTGACTCATTCAAATGCTCATCGCTCGCCGATAGAAACAGCATAAATACGCCAAGGGTCGAACCTGTCGCTGCTGCGAACTCGTTCCACTTCAATTGCGGCGTTCGTGATTGATGAAGCTTCCACCACTCGAGAAGAGCAGCCTCGCGCAAATTAGGATGGATATGCTTGTACACCTGCAAATCCGTGTACAGCTGCACCAGTTCAGTAATAAAAGGCTGAGCCGCGCGATATCCCGGCAGCTTGCGAATTTGATCATGACAGGTCAAGACGAGACGGTGCAAATAGCCCCCATCCTCGCGTTCCTCTCGAAGTGCGTAATAATCAGTCAGTTCTGCCTGCGGATCGATCGCGTCCAGCATACTTTGATGGAGCAGTCGGAAATCTCCCTCATCCATCGACGTGCTTCGGTCACAAAGATTATCCAAATAATCACTAATCGTTTGAAATGCTACGATTAAAGGGATGAGAATATGGCGCTTCGGCAAATTAGCAGCCGCATATACCGCGCCCCCTTGACAGTGGAACTCCTTGGTCTCGATACTGGCAAGCGCTTGTCTTCTTAGCTCAGGGTCGGGGATCGTCCCCGCTTCCTTCCTCCAGCCGTTAAGTTCCTTGCGCACATCGGGCAAGATGAACTTGTACACCCGGCTCATCAACCTGATCGGTTCTTTAGGGAACTGGTTTCGGCTTTGCTTAAGTTCAATCAATGGCCTGCCTCCACTAGGTTGTTTAGATATAGCGAGTTTTAAAACCAGTCTATATTATAATATGATCCCTCTCTTTGTACAAATTAACTAAATCACAGATGAGTTTTTGCTGTGGGCTCATCCTGCGAGAGGCGGTACCAAATTTGAAGATCGTGGATTTGACTCGCTAACTCCGCAATTTCACCATTAATTTGGCAGCTCTTCTCAAAGTCATTCTCATTCCCCATCTCCAACAGTTTCCGCTCGATCAACCGTTCCAGCGCCATTACCTTCGTAGGTATTCGTCCGCGGATGCTCTCCCAATCCTCAATCATGGCCAATCTTTCTCGAATATGATAGGCTTCAAAGGGTCGATCCAGAGACGGCACATGGATTTCCAATCTTTCGTCGTATACAAAACAGGAATGATACATGCTGATCCCCCCATCGACATTATATTGTTAAGCTATATTATAACTAATTTACTATGCTAAAAAAACTAATTATAAATACGGTTATGATATACTATGCATGTTACATGTTAACACAACTTCTTGTGTCCTAATTTATCTTGAACGGAGTTTAGATCGAACGATGAAATCATCAGACTTAGCTCGCTCCGAGGTGTCTTGGCTTCGAGCTCTTATTTTTACTATTTACGGAACGAGTGCGCTGGTTGCCTCCTACTTCCCGCTTTTCTATGCGGATCTCGGATTTTCCAGAACGCAAATCGGCTACATCTACGCCGTCGGCCCAATGATCTCATTAATCTCCAATCTGCTATGGAGCTATGCCAGTGACCGATACCGTACGATTAAAAAAATATTATTTATCCTGCTAGCGGGACAAATATTAATGTCATTCTTTCTTTCAATGTCAACCCAATTTTCAGTCATCATGCTCATCATTACGCTGTATTATTCCTTTTTCTATCCCGTGCTTCCGCTGACCGATTCCATCGCGATTTCAACAGCAAATCGTCATAATAAAAATTTTCTTTCGATCCGCATCTTTGGTTCGATTGGATTCGCTGTTTTTGCCCTGTTGATCGGTTATGTGCTCTCAACGATCCCCTCCATCTCGACGATGGGGGTAGCGATGATCATAGCCGGAGCCGCACTGTTCTTTACTTTATTCATTAAAGACCAGGCGGCCAGCGTATCAAAAGTGAATTTTTCGGGCGTCTTATCGATTCTTAAACAGAAAGAGCTGCTGTGGTTTTTAGGCTGCGTATTTTGCCTGGCACTGGGGATGCGGATGAACGACGCTTTCTTATCTATTACATTGCATGATTTAGGAGCGGGCGAGGAATTAATCGGCTGGGCTATGCTCCTGTCCGCCTTCTCGGAAATACCAATCTTCCTGCTGCTGACCAGATACGGAGAGAAATTCAAAGAGCTGCCCTTGCTGCTGTTCGCTAGCCTGATGTTTGCTTTAAGGTTTATGCTGGTCGGCATCTCGGATTCGGCAACCGGCGTGCTATTGATCCAAATGATGCATGGCGTCTCTTTCGGTATCTTTTACGTTACCGCCATACGGATGCTTTCCCGCCTGATCCCTGCTCAGTTTCAAGCAACTGGACTAGCCCTGTTCACTGTCATGTGGTCAAGCTTATCGGGTCTGCTCAGCGGAACCTTTGGGGGAATGCTGTTCGAGCATTTCGGCAGGGAAAATTACTATTTTGCCGCGATGGGTACGTCTCTACTTGCTTTTATCGGTTTTGCAAGCCGTTATTTTTACAGAGGCAAACCGAAGACGCAAGCTAACGATTCCTTGCCTTTTAATGACTAAACAAGGATTAAACCGTATTATGTTTCTGTTCAAAAGGTACCATATGCGCTATAATTAAGAGCAGGTTATAGTACCTAGTGTTAATAGAGATGAAGGTGGGATATTATGGATTTTAATCAATTCCGGGACATCGTCATTACCCGCCGAAGCATACGGGATTTTACGGAAGAGCCTGTTGCGATATCGGATATCGAAGAAATTATTGATTGTGCCCGTTACGCACCTAGCGATACGAACTCACAAACCTGGGAATTCATTGCAGTTGTCAATAAAGAGAAGATCAAGCATATTGAGAATTTCACTTGGAGCAAGCTGCATGAAATTGCCGAGCGCGCCGAAGGGGAAGGACTGGCCAGAGAAGCCAAGCTGCTTGTTAAATCCTTCGGCCCCTATGCTACTGCCTTCTCTGGGGCTCCTGTACTGATCGTCTGTCTTTCAACGCCGTACACCTCGAAATTCAGAGAACGCATCTTTGACCCGATTTCTTTCGTGGAGCCTGAAGTATGGACGGAAGAGGGACTCAAGAGCAGCTGTCTCGCTGCGCAAAACCTAATGCTAGCTGCTCACGCCAAAGGACTGGCGACTTGTCCTATGACAGGTCCCGTGCTTCTGGCAGAGGACAAGCTCCGTGAATATCTTGATATTCCCGAAGAACGCGGAGTGAACATGGTGATTGCGCTCGGGCACCCTGCGATTTCGCCAAAAGCGACTCCCCGCAAGGAAGTCGCGGAAATTCTCCGGATCGTGGAGTAAACAACCTAAGCGAAGCAGATTTTAAACTAACGGCAAATGTCATGAAAAGTCATAAAAATAACGGACTGAACAGAGATACGCTCTCTATGCAGTCCGTTATTTTAGGTTCATTCAGCTATTTTCTGCATTCTTCTTATAGTCGTCCATACGCGCGGAGCGTCAATAGATGATTTATCGTGACGTACCCCCGCCATTCCTGCTCCGAGGCCGCACTTACAGCCGGCCAAGAAATCAGCCACCCGCCATCGGCTTGTTGTTGTTTCTGAAGCTCGTCCAAATGCAGCTCCGCCTCATCCTTTGTAACAAAGCGGTAGGCATAGCTTTCAGGCGTGGGAGCATAATCGAGCACCTTCTGTACATACCCGACGGCATGTGGATCTCTCTCTATTACGCCCGGAGAGCTAAGCCATTCATCGAGCACAGGATAGAGGCTGGCTGCACGCTCGGAGTCTGGGGCATTAGCTAGAAACACCAGCCACTGCTCTCCATCATGATAGTCGCCAGGGCGGCTTCCCTCCAACATCTGCCACAGAAAAGCCAAGTGAGCCTGGATCCAATCTTGATCACATAATTGCTGCCGAAGCGGGCTGCTTAACAGAAGGCCGACAATCTTTCCAGTGGGGTTCAAGGAAGGTATGTCGTCTTCTTCCGTCGCCCACCAGGGGGCATGCCCATAATGATTGACGGCTGTCGTCGCTCGCGGGAAACCTCCGCCGGGAAGCGTCAGTTTTTCCAAATAGGCCAGCAGCGCCGGAACTAGCTTCGAATCCCAGCCGCCAACCTCCTTAAGAAGCGAAATTGCCATTTCTGTAGTAACGGGCTGGCTATCTGGACAGCGCATATCCGGCTCAAGGGCTTGCCCAAATCCGCCGTCCCTGTTCTGATATGGCTCGAGAGCCCGAATTACGTCCTCCCTGGAACCATGCTCAAAATGATACACAAATCGCATTCGATCGAGCAAGCGAGCGCTATTAAATATAAAACTCCTAGCCCGCTTCAACGTTTCTTGGCCTTCTACAGAATCACTCATGTCCTTCCCCTCTCTATCCTTTGGATTCAAAATAGGCTGCAGCTGACTGAACAAGGTGATATATTATGCCGCCTTCAATTTTTACTAGTTAGTAGTATAGCGCTCCACGACTTGGCGGGCACGCTCCAGAATATCCGCCCTCAATCGCTGCGGCTCCAGCACATCTGCATCCACTCCAAGACTGTAAAACAAGGAGACCGCCCAGCTCCATTCGCTTCTAGGACAGTCGAAGTCAACCTCCCACGTCTCGTCTCCGGTCTGTTTCACATGATGTCCCATATGATAGTCCTGCTCGACGAGAAGCGCCCCCCTATAAGTCAGTTTAACCCAAATGCGTATCACTTTAGGCAGATCATCGGTACCGGCCGCCTTCGTTGATTCCATAGTACCTTTTGCTCCAGCCGGCTCACTGATGGACTGGATCTCATCTATCCGGTCTACACGGAATGTACGCTCCTGACAATGAAGCGCAGAATAGGCCTCACAATACCAAAAGCCATGAGCAGCATAAATTCGGGTCGGCTGTATTTCAAAATAACGGGAATGATTCTGGGATCGATAATAAATCTGCAACCACCGCCCTTCTGCGGCAGAGCGCATCAACTCCTTCAAAAAAGGCGCCCTGTAGCATCTGTCCGGCACCTCCAGCTCAACATAGTTCAGCAGCGGACTCACTTGGGACAGTGTCCCTTCCGGGAGAACGGATTTGATCTTATCCATAACCGTCCATCTTGCCCGCTGGAACGGCCCGTCCGCATACTTGGCCATCCCTTCTAGCGCCAGCAGCACGGTCATCGCCTCCTCTGCATCCAATTGAAGCGGCGGCACGTTATATCCCTCCATTAAGCGGTAACCGCCGCCTGGGCCGCTCTCCGCATATAGGGGTACCCCCATTTCAGAAAGCGCCTGCATATCCCGAAGCACTGTTCGCCGGGATACTTCAAGTTTGCTGGCTAGAGATTGCGTCGTTTCAGGCCGATGCTGAAGGGCCAGGATGATAGCTAGCATTCGATCCATCTTTTTCATAGCTCTATCTCCCCGATTCATTAACATCATAACAAGAGATTGGTGACAACTGCATGTCACCGATTATGTTGGCCTAATAAAATAAAGGGACTTGAATCTCTTCCTTATTCAAAGTCCCTCTTGGTACGATCTGTGCTATTTCAGTTATTTTACCATTCGCTGCACGAACTGGTCAAAGACGCATTCGAGGCGAACACTTCCTCTTCCTTTCCTCTGTCGACAACAAAAAAACACAGCCCATTGTGAGCTGTGTCTTTCATATTTAAGCCTTATTGAAACCAAACTTTATAAGTGATCCGCTAATACGGAAGGATCTTATAATTTGATTACGTTAGCGGCTTGAGGACCACGGTTACCGTCGGTGATTTCGAACTCAACGGCTTGGCCTTCTTCTAATGTTTTGAACCCGTCGCCTTGAATCGCGGAGAAATGCACGAATACGTCTTCGCCGCCTTCAACTTGAATGAAGCCATAGCCTTTTTCTGCGTTAAACCATTTAACTGTACCTTTCAAATGAACAACCTCCTAAAAATAATCGCCATCATTGACGAATACCCATATTATACTCCATGGTTTGATACATTGCAACGTATCATTTGCCTAGCAGGCAAGCATTTTTTAAGGAAGGCGTTCTCGTCGTTTTTATTTGCTTTCGTGCGGGGCGTGAGTTATCATTTTACATAAAAAATACAACTACTAAATAAGCATGATCGGAGAACGACAAAGATGATCAAAAAACATGAAATATACAAAAGAGACAAATGGAATATGATGACTGTAGAAGTTCAAGGCAAGTATATCGTCCTCCGGGAAATTTCCGATCAATGGGGCGAGGAATCCCACACGTTTCTAAGTCGGCCTGCACTGATGAACTGGGCTAAGAGCCGCTTCCCTAAAGAGGAATTCCTCGACAAGGAAGAAGAATGGAACGACATCATGAATGCGTTCAAGCAAGTTTAGTACGCCTTATTACCCTAATAAAGGAGAAACTATCAAGCCAATGGACAGTTCAAATTATCTGATCTTCATCATTTCCGCATTCGCTCTCGGTATCGTGCTGATCCTGAGCAAGAATCAAGTTCAACCCAAAATCAGGCGTTGGCTCGCCATTTTTGCTAGCTTGATGATTGCCTTTGCGTTCGGTCTGATCATTTACAGCTTCCTGGTATAGAGCCGCTAAGCAGCTTATATGCCGAAGAAGGATACAAGATAAGCAGGAGAACAGGATGGGCATCATGCTTGCCCGCCTCGTTTTTTTAGAGTAGATTCTGGAGAACTAGGGCATACTGGAACAATCCCCAAAAGCGATGAGGGAGGTTCCTGATGACAAAGAAAAGCAAACCCCTGCTCGCCCTCCTGCTATCCTCCTCCATTCTTATGGCAGCTATACCCAGCGACATGACCGAAGCACACCATCGGCAGACTGCTTATCCAATTCAAAGGAGGATACCCATGACTACAATACCTAAACGTTCCGAAGTTCTGCCAGAGAACAGCTGGCAATTAGAAGACTTGTTCTCAAGCCAGAAAGACTGGGACAATACTTACGAAGAGCTGAAGAAGCTCAAGAATAAAGCCGCAGACTACGAAGGAAAGCTGAACACGCCTGATCATATCAAAGCCGTATTCGCTCTGGAGGACGACCTCTCCCTGCAGATTGAACGTTTATATGTATACGCGCATCTGAATCATGACCAGGATACAACGAATCCTACATACCAGGCACTCGTACAAAAGGCAAAGAAGCTCAGCGTCGAGGTTAGCGAAGCCCTTTCCTTCATCACGCCTGAAATCTTGTCTTTGCCGGAAGAAGAGCTGGACAGCTACATTAACGATCCAAAGCTGGCCGATTACAAATTTACTTTGCAGGAAATCAAGCGCGAGAAGGCGCATGTACTCAGCAAGACAGAAGAAGCGTTGCTCGCCCAAGTCGGTAACTTGTCACAGGCACCACAGCAAATTTTTGGAATGATCAACAATGCCGACATGAAATTTCCGAAAATTAAAGATGAACATGGCAAAGAGGTGGAACTAACCCACGGCAGCTATATTCAATTTCTGGAGAATCCGAACCGTGAAGTCCGAGAGCGTGCCTTCAAAGCCATCTATGAAACCTATGGCAAGCAGAAAAATACGATCGCTGCTACGCTTAGCGCCAACATCAACAAGAACATGTTCTACTCCCGGGTTCGCAAATATCCCTCCGTCCTGGAAATGTCCCTGTATGGCGACAATATTCCTAAAGAGGTATACACGAACCTCATCGATACGATTCACGAAAGTCTTCCTCTGCTCCAGCGCTATTTGAAGCTGCGCAAGAAGCTGCTTGGCGTTGATGAACTGCATATGTACGACCTGTTCGCGCCGCTTGTTGAAGAGTACAAATGGGATATTTCTTATGATGAAGCCAAAGCGATGCTGATGGAGGGGCTCCAGCCGCTCGGGCAGAATTACCTTAACATGCTGCGCGAAGGTCTGAATAATCGCTGGATCGATGTATACGAGAATGAAGGCAAACGAACGGGTGCATACAGCTGGGGAGCCTACGGAACGCACCCTTACGTGCTGCTCAACCATAAGAATAACCTGAACAGCATGTTCACGCTCGCGCACGAGATGGGTCATGCCCTGCACTCCTACTTCTCAGACGAGAACCTGAAATATCGGGATGCCCAATATACCATTTTCCTGGCAGAGGTAGCCTCTACAACCAACGAAGCTCTGTTAATGGATTATTTATTAAAGAAATCGACTGATCCGAAGCAGAAGCTGTACCTGCTTACCTATTATGCCGATCAATTCCGGACAACGGTGTTCCGTCAGACGATGTTCGCGGAATTTGAGAAGCTGATCCACGAACGGGCAGAAGCCGGCGAATCTTTGACGCCGCAAGAGTTGTCCAAAATCTACTATGATCTCAACGTGAAATATCACGGCAAAGAGATGACCGTGGATCAGGATATCGAGATGGAATGGGCTCGAATTCCGCATTTTTACACTAGCTTCTACGTGTATAAATACGCTACTGGTTTTAGCGCGGCGACCAGCTTCTCCAAGCAAATCCTTGAGGAAGGCCAGCCTGCCGTTGACCGCTATCTCGGTTTTCTTAAGAGCGGGGGCAGCGACTACTCCATCAACATCCTGAAAAAGGCCGGCGTTGATATGTCCTCGCCAGAGCCGATTCGCGAAGCGATGAGCGTATTCGAGCAATTAGTCGAGCAAATGGAAAATTTGACGAAATAACCGATCAATAAGAGTTAATAAATCCCTTGCCCTTTTAGGGTAAGGGATTTTACACTGTATACAGGAAGGATGGTGCATGGTTCTATGAAAATTCAATGGTCTCTCATTCTCGCTCTCGTCTTCGCTCTCATTACTGCGGTATTCGCCGTAATCAACGTGGAGCCAGTCCAAGTGAACCTGCTGTTTAATTCAGTACATATTCCCCTTATTCTGCTTATTCTTGGCTCTACTCTGATCGGCGGCATCATCGTCGGCTCCTTCGGAATTTACCGGGGATACCGGCTGCAGAAGGAGGTCAAAGTCCTGAGTGTCAAGCTGGCTCAGATTCAAGAGGCGACCGGATATGAATTCCCGGAAAACGAAAATTTGGATGCAGAACAGCAGCCTGTTGAAGAAGATACCTCTACTCCACAAGCATAAGAAATCATAAGAATAACAGAGTCCATATGATTCAGGAGGCATATCATGAAGATTCAACCCAATGAAACCTACATTTTTAATTTATTGACAAAGCTCCTAAACACGCCCAGCCCAAGCGGCTTCACGCATCGCATCATGAAATCGATTGAGTCTGAAGCCAAGGCGCTCGGGCTTCCCTATACGCAAAACGAGAAGGGCGGAGCCATAATTACCCTAAAAGGCAAGGATTCATCGCGCCGCATCGCTCTCAGCGCCCACGTGGATACTCTTGGAGCGATGGTTCGCTCCATTACCTCTAAGGGCACGCTGGCAATCACCTCCGTAGGTGGATTCATGATGCAGAGCATTGAGAATGAATATTGTACAATCCATACGCGGAGCGGAAAAACCTATACAGGGACAATATTAACATCCCGCCCTTCTGTACATGTATATAGCGATGCCCGAGATTTCAAACGGGAAGAGAAAAATATGGAAGTCCGCATTGATGAGCTTGTAGAAAATAAAGAAGACGTCATGAAGCTGGGCATAATGACGGGTGATTTCATATCCTTCGACGCCCGCCCGGTCATTACCCCAAGCGGTTACGTCAAGTCCCGCCATCTCGATGACAAGGCGAGTGTTGCGGCCCTGTTCGGGCTGCTGGAATCCAGCCAGCGCGAAGGATGGCAGCCGAAGCATGACCTCGTATTCCTCATATCCAACTATGAGGAGGTCGGGCACGGCGCCTCCTGGATTCCAGGCGGCATCCAGGAGATGATCGCGGTGGACATGGGTGCCATGGGCGATGACCTGAACTGCAAGGAAACGGATGTATCGATTTGCGCCAAGGACTCCACCGGCCCGTATGACTATGAAATGACAGGCAGGCTGATCCAGCTGGCGGAGGAGCTGAAAATTCCCTTTGTCGTAGATATTTATCCCCACTACGGCTCCGACGCCTCTGCAGCACTAAGAGGCGGCAGCAACATTCGCGCCGCACTGCTCGGCCCAGGGGTACACGCTTCTCACGCCATGGAACGGACGCATAAGCAGGCGATCCTGAACACGACCAAATTACTGGCGGCTTACGTTATTGGCTGATTCGAGCGGCAGAGTGACCGCATGCTGCCAACAAACAACGCAAAAAGGGCAATAACTCGCCTTAACCGACACGAGATTGATGTAGAAAGCCTGCAACTCGCAATACAAATGAGGAGCAATCCCGCAGAAGAGGTGTCTTTGAATCGCCCCTTAGAATATACATTGGTAAACCCCTTGGTTTAACCGATGAATTCTAGGGGGATTTTTAATGGAGATTAAAGGTCGGGAGTTTAAGCTTATCTGAGGAACTAGATTTAGGAGCTATACGGGCATGGGGGGCAGGGGGAGCATGTATACCAAAAAACTATCGTTCGCCAAATGGAATTCATGTACCTAATTATGCACCAAACGAATGTTTCTGGGGATTAGATGGATTCTATGCGTCTAAAATCAAGAGTCTAACCTATGACTAGCATTTCCCTTCTTCGAATGACATGAAATCCATTTAAATTTACCTTCTCATCCCCGCTGCAGAAACTAGCTACCATAAATCCAATTATATAAGTCGAACTATCAAAATGGGTGTGGGCAAGTACATGAAATGTTCCTTACGACCACTGTCGTCCTGGCTACTCTAGTTTTCCCAAAATTATTTAGTCAGCCTCAGATTTCTTAGTTTTTCCTAAATTTATAGTCAGCCCAGATTTCTTAGATGATAGAGGTTTCAGGTTCATAAAAGGTACAAATTCGATCACAAATCCGGCCGCAAAGACGACCTCCAGCCTATGCTCCCGCAGCGGCTTTCTTTCATAAAAAAAACGGAGCTGTCCCAAAAGTCAGTAAAAACCGACTGCTGGACAGCCCCATCCGTTTCTTCGGAATGGTCATCCTCCCTTGCCTGTATCCCATTCTTTAGTTCATCTTATATAGTTCATTAACGAAATATAGTTTATAACGAACCATAAGCTTCGTTGTATTAGCTTCGCTGCTGCACAATTTTCTCGGCCAGCTCATTTAAATACGTCCAACGATCCATGAGCCGCTCGAGCTCAGCCTCTGCCTCCTGCTGCTCCGTCATCAGCTCCTGCAGCCTGGCTGCATCACTGGCTGCTTGCTCCATCGCTGCAGCGATATCGGTGAGCCGCTGTTCTGCAGCTTCAACAAGCTCGTCGATCGCCTCATATTCCCGCTGTTCATTATAGCTAAACTTCACTTTCTCTACGCGGGATTGATCTTTATGACTTCCTGTACCGGCTGCTTTCCCGCTCGTGCTATCAGAAGCGGATGCCGCCGAGAAGGCTTCCTTGCTCTTGGCAGCCCCCTCTCCCTTAGCTGATCCAGCACTTGAGCTTTTGGCAAGCTGCTGAAGCCGCTCTTCATAATCGCTATAATCGCCGACATGGACGGCAACAACACCCTCGCCCTCAAAGGCCATAATTTTATCCACCGTACGATCCAAGAAATAGCGATCATGGGACACAACGAACACGGCACCAGGGAATTCATCCAGATAAGCTTCCAGCACTGTCAGCGTCTGGATGTCGAGATCATTCGTCGGCTCATCCAGCAGCAGCACATTCGGAGCTCCCATCAGGACGCGGAGCAAATATAGCCTGCGCTTCTCTCCGCCCGAAAGCTTGCCTATCGGTGTCCACTGCATGGTCGGCGAGAACAGGAAGCGCTCCAGCATCTGCGCGGCTGTTATACGCGAGCCGTCAGCTGTTGTTACGACCTCCGCCTCCTCCTTGATGTACTCGATGACCCTTTGCTTGTCATCCATCTCCTGATGCTCCTGTGTGAAAAATCCCAGCTTCACCGTTTGGCCCAGCTCAACATAGCCATGATCCGGCTCCAAGCGACCGGCGATCATATTGAGCAGCGTCGATTTGCCGCTGCCGTTCGGGCCGACAATGCCGACGCGATCCCCTGGAACAGCGGTATAGTTCAACTCCTCGATCAAAAGCCGATCCCCGACGGACTTCCTCAACTCAGAAATCTCCACAATTCTTCGTCCAAGCCGGGTCGAGGCTACCGAAATATCGAGCTGGTCGCTCTTATACTCCGTCCTCTCCTCTTGCAGCTTCTCGAACCGTTCTATTCTTGCTTTCTGTTTTGTCGTTCTTGCCCTTGCGCCTCGCTTGATCCAGGCCAGCTCAGTGCGCAGCAGATTTTGCCGTTTCTGCTCGGCTGAAGCTTCCCGCTCCTCGCGTTCGCTCTTCAGCTCAAGGAAACGGCTGTAATTCGCCTCATAGCGAAACAGACGTCCATGATCCAGCTCCAGCATGACATTGCATACCCGATCCAGGAAATAACGATCATGTGTAATAAGGAGCAGGGCTCCGCGGCGTCTCTGCAAATAAGACTCCAGCCAGGCGACCGACTCGTTATCGATATGGTTCGTCGGCTCATCCAGAATAAGCAGCTCAGAGGGGATAATAAGCGCCGAGGCGAGAGCAATCCGTTTCCGCTGTCCGCCGGACAGCTCCCCAACCTTAGCCCCAAAATCGGTAATCCCTAGCTTAGACAGCACGCTTTTCGCTTCACTTTCCAAACTCCAAGCCTGAAGCCGATCCATCTCTTGGCTCAATCTCATCACTTCGGCCGACAGGTGCTCATCCGCAGGATTCAATTCAAGCTTATCAACCGACTTCATATATTCGAATACCGTTTGCAGCAATGGATCGCCGCCCTGGAACACCTGCCGCAGCACCGTCGCCTCTGGATCAAAATCCGGATTCTGAGGCAGGCAGGCGATCCGCACATCGTTGTTCACGGCGACACGGCCGGAATCAGGCGCCTCAAGTCCCGCAACAATGCGCAGGAAGGTGGACTTCCCTGTTCCATTTACGCCGATCACGCCGATCTTGTCATACTCTTCCATACCGAAAGAAGCATCATTAAATAGAATCTTATCCCCGTAGCTTTTCGATATTTGTTCAATCGTCAAAATATTCATTTTGTTCCCTACTTTGCATAAATTACGTATTTATCAACTGCCAGCTTACACCATTTGAACAGCTCGTCAACCGAGTCCAGCTTTCTGCACAACCTCAATTAGCCATGTTCCCAGAACTAGAGCAATACCTCCCGCCGCGAGGGAGCTGATCATATTTACCATATCATTATTCAACCACTTCAAGCCCCGCAGAGGAACTGTATTCGCATCGCAATGTCTAGTCACCTCTACGCTGCGCCCGCAGACAAGGCAGCGATACATGCTTTGCAGCGTAGCCCCTAAATAAGAGTCCAGCATCGCCCCGGCAAAGCCGGACAAGCTGCCGATCATCATCCAATAGAAAAGCGGCAAATATATATATGAGGTCAGACCACTCCAGATGATTAGCAGCCAGCCAGCCCCTCCAATGATCGCCGCTCCTGCTAAAGCTGCTGTACTGCCAAGCAAAGACACTCCTCCAGATGTACCGGGGGATAAAGGCTTCCCATTCACGATCGACCTCGGCGGCTTCCGACTAAGGCTGCCCCATTCCGTTGCCCAAGTATCCGCGGTGACCGAGGCCATCACACCGACAAAAAATAAAGCCCATCCCGGGTTAGGCCAAAGCGCGTTGCCTACGCAGGCAGCCATCCCGAGCCCTCCGTTAGCCATCACTTGTGCAGCATCTCTCTTGCCCGATTTTGCATAGCTTTTCTCGGTCTCCCGCTTTTGATCTGCTTTCAGCTTGGAGAATACGCTCGATGAAACAAAGAAAAGCAGCAAGATGCCAAACCAAAACAAATTTCCAGCCCCGAAATATACCGTACCCATCACCGCAGCGGCGATCATGCCCGACAAGCTGAGCGATCTTTTCCAGTAGGCTGCTGCTGATACGGCAATCGCGCAAATAGCTCCTATGATCCAGTTCATATTGATGAAGTTGAAACAGAGCCAAGCTGGATGTTACAGCTGCCCAGAACCTGTCCGGCGTAAACCAGCTCCAGCTTGTCTCCGTTGGCTACAGGCCCTACTCCCTCTGGTGTTCCCGTAAAAATTAAATCGCCTTCGCCTAGTCCATAGTTCTTCGCGACATAATCAACGATTTGCTGCAAGGAAAAAATCATATTGCCGATGTTGCCCTGTTGAACGACTTCACCGTTCTTGCGAAGCGCAAAATTTTCCCTAGCCGTATCTGCCTCCCCGGGAAAAGCAATATAAGGCGTCATAGGCGCCGAGTTCAAGAAAGCTTTGGCCGCCGTCCAGGGGTGTCCCTTGTCCTTCAGCTTGTTCTGGACATCGCGAAGCGTAAAGTCGATACCGAAGGCAATAACATCTACGAGGTCATCGACTTTCATTCCAGGCTGATAATCCCGGCCTATGCGCAGAACAAGCTCAGCCTCATAGTGAACTTCCCCGCGCCCTTCCGGCAGACCGATCGTACTGCCATCCATCGGCACAACCGCATGGGAAGGCTTCATAAAAATCATCGGTTCGGACGGGACATCATTGCCGAGCTCCGCAATGTGCAGGCGGTAATTCCGTCCAACACAATATATATTTCTGATTAATTGTTTCATCGAAAGCAGCGCCTCCTAAAGTTCAAATCCTAGAAAGCTCCTAGCCTCAGTTTAAAGCATGGCATCCTGCCATACATCGGGACGATTCGTGCAAATAAGTATATCTTCATGCAGGGCCGCAACACGGCGCATTGTCCGTGCGTCATCGATCGTCCAAGCCATAACGTTCATCCCCAGCTTCGCGGCCCGAGAAGCCAAATCCGCGCTTAAATAACGATGGCTGATGGAGAGAAAAGAACAGCGCAGCAGTTCCAGCCGCAACAGCAAATCCTTTGGCTTGCCTTCAATAATGAGCCCGGTGTGAATGCCGCGCGCAATTTCTTTTATTTTAGCCAATATTCGCGGTTCAAAGGAGGTCAGCACCACATCATGCTCCATCCGATACCGTTTGATCGCAGCCACCACTTTTTCTTCGATCCCCGGGTATAAGTTCCCTCGAGTTTTTATTTCAATATTGGCCCGGAGCCGCCCGCATACGCCCTTTAGGAACTCATCCAGTGTGATCAGACGTTCTCCTTTGAATACTTTGGATTTCCAGCTGCCGGCATCGAGCCGCTTCAACTCCTCCAGCGTCTTCTCCTTCACTGGCCCGCGCCCATCCGTCGTCCGATTCAAGGTGAAATCATGAATCAGTATGGGAACGCCATCCTTGGTCAATTGCACGTCTACTTCCACCCACTGCACATACGGAATTTGCATGGCCATACGCACTGAGGCCATCGTATTCTCAGGAGCCTTGCCTGAGAAGCCCCGGTGAGCCACACATAAGTTGTTCATTTCTAGAGGCCTCCTTCAGCAATTCGTAACCTTTCATTTGTACGCGCCGATGACATAAAAAAATTAGGAAATAATTACCCTTCAATCATACTGCGCACATGTCCATGGCTATCAATGCTAATGTCCTTCGACAAGCTCTCTACTTTCTTTAGCAGTTGAATCCCTTCCTCACCCTTTAATGGAATGGGCTGGCCGATCTCCGTGCGGAAAGGGAGCAATTTCATTTGGCAATCGCCCTGCTTCGTACATTTCGCTTCAAATACCGCGGTGTCCCAAGTATCTGGGGCTGTTGACTTTTTAGTAAAAATAAAATTCCCCGTACTATAGGCTATCCATTTGCCCTTGTATCGTTCCAAGCCCTGCAACACATGGGGGTGGCCGCCGATGATCAGATCAGCTCCAGCATCAACAAAGCTGTGCGCCAGGGATGTCTGGTGCTTCTCCAGCTCTGTCGTTCGTTCTTTCCCCCAATGGGTAACGACGATCACGAGATCGGCATTCTCCCGAGCGCCTTGTACCGCTTTGACAGCCTCTTTAGGATCATAAGCCACGGCCAGGCCAGGCTTGTTCTTCCCGGCAGCCCAGTCTGCGTGAGGGATAACCCGGCTAAATCCGCAGAGAGCAATTTTAATCCCCTTGCGCTCCAGGTAAACTGGAGCATAAGCATCCTGCCTATTTTTCCCTGCCCCAAAATAATGAATCTTATTGTCGTTTAAATGCTTCATCGTATCGAGCAGGCCTTCGAGGCCTTGATCCAGCGTATGATTATTCGCTAAATTCACAGCATCTACCCCAGCTTCATGCATCGAGGGCAGCGCCTTAGGCGATGCCTTGAAAACGAATGATTTATCTTCCGCCGGCGTACCGCGATCCGTGACCGGAGTCTCCAGATTAAGCACGCTTAGATCGTCGCTAACGAACAAGTCACGAACATAATTATAAGGATAATGATACCCTTCCTTCTCCAGTTTCGATGCGACGCTTCCCGAGAAAATCGTATCTCCGGCAAAATGAAGATGAACTGTCTCCACATGTTCATGATCCTCGAACAAAGGCGGGTGCCCCTCATCAGCAGGAGGTATAATCTGATCCGTTCCTTCGTCTATTTCGTCAGCAGCCTGATGGCCGTTCTGCTCCGGGGCAGGCTGAGGACTCCCTTCATCCGCCTTCGAAATGTCGCTGCTCCCAGCAGGTTCCTCCGATGAGTAGTCTGCGGGATATTCCAAAGATGCCGGATCATCGCTTCTCCCGCCGCTCGGCGCATTGCGTTCTTCAACGAAATAATAGGCGCCTAAGGCGATGATCGCGATGATGAGAGACACATTAAGTGTAAGCCAGAAACGGCTATACCTGCGCTGTTTCTCCTGTTTTTTTGCCCGATATTTCTCTGATCTTGGTGGATACATCGTAAACTCCTTTAAACATGGTTCAAGCTCATGATTGAACACTCATTATATTACTCTCTTCATCAATGGAGAGCAAAATCATTGCACCAATGATTTTATTATATCAGGTAACCTGAAATAAATAGAACCCTTCGCCTATTTTCAAGCGAAAGGGTTCCTGATTCGTATTGATTATTTCTGAACGACAAGCTTATCTGCCATTTGCTCGGCCATTTCCTTAGCTTGGCGAATGCAATCCGGAAGGCCGACTCCATCAAAAGCCGCTCCAGTAGCATAAACGCCCGGCAGCTCTCGATTCAACCTATCCCGAAATTCGGCAATATGCTGTAAATGATGCACAGGATACTGCGGCATGGACTTCGGCAAGCGGGTAATCTCTACGAACAACGGCTCTGCCGTAATATTCATAAGCTCCCGTAAATCCTTCCGGACAAGCTCTATCAGATCCGCGTCCGGATAAGACACCTTCTCCTCATCGCCAAAGCGTCCGACATAGCAGCGAAGGAGCATCTTATCCTCAGGGCTTGTGTGCAGCCATTTGACGCCAGTCCATGTGCATGCCGTAATATTGCGCCCCTCCTTACGGGGAACTAAGAAGCCGGAGCCGTCAAACGATCCGCTTACGTCCTCACGCTCGAAAGCCAGCACGACGTTCGCTACGGAAACGTAATTAATCGCATCCAGCTCGCTTACGTCTACGAGCGGGCGCAGCAAATCAGCAGCGGCAAAGGCCGGTGTTGTCACAACAACATCATCGGCGAAAATCCGTTCTCCGGAAGCGAGAACAACCGTATAGCCTGCTTGATCATTGCCGGTATGTTCAATGGAGCTTACCTTCGTTTCCAACCGCTGCCCGACATCGTCCAAATCATGTACAAGGGCATGGACAAGACTTTGCAGCCCTTGACGGAAGGTTAGGAAGGCGCTTTTTTTCGTACCGGTATGCGTCTCTACAGGCTTCTTGCCTGTCATCATTCCTTTGATCAGGCTGCCGTATTTCCGCTCCATTTCTCCAAATTGCGGAAACGTCGATTGCAGGCTGAGACGGTAAGTATCCCCGGCATAAATACCCGCTAACAGAGGCTCTGTCATATTGCTTAGCACTTCCGCTCCGAGTCGCCGCTCGATGAAATCGCCAAGCGACTCATCCTCCGCGCTCTGCCGCGGCGCACGAACCAAATCCATCAATGCCCGAAACTTGCCGCGCCAGCTGACGAGCCCTGTTTTTAGAAAAGGGCCCAGCTCAGTAGGCACTCCCAACACAAGACCCGAGGGCATCGGATGGAGGCGTCCCTGATTGACGATATACGTCTTCTTGGCTTCCGGGTTTGTGGACACCAGTTCGTGGTCGATTTCGAGCTCGTGGGCCAGATCGATCATCGCTGTCTTGCGGGCCAGAAATGAATCCGGCCCTTTCTCGATGACAAAGCCGTCTCGATGAAGCGTCTCGATCTTGCCGCCGAGCACCTTATCTTTCTCCAGGATTATAATTTCCGGTTTACATCCTTTTTCTTTGTAAAATTTACGAATATAGAAGGCTGCGCTAAGTCCGGTCAAGCCCCCGCCAACAATGACTACCTTGCGGGACGCATCGCTCATATTCCATTCATTCCTTTGTCCAAGTGTTAAGGATGACCTCACTTAATGTCTCCATATATAAGGGATCCGTATTTAAAGAATCGATGCGTTCAAGACGAATGTCAAGCTCCTTGGCAATCGTCTTGGCCTCGATATCCAAATCATACAGCACTTCCAAATGATCAGATACGAAGCCTACCGGGGCTACGAGCACATCCTCGACCTGTTCTTGGCTAAGAGTGCGAAGCGTATCTAGAATATCCGGCCCCAGCCAAGGCTCTGCCGTACGGCCAGCGCTTTGCCAGGTGAATTGCCAGGAAGTCACCCCTGCCTGCTCCGCGACAGCGGCAGATGTCTCTAACAGCTGATCTTGGTAGGGATCACCCATCGCAAGAATTTTCTCAGGCAAGCTGTGCGCGCTGAACAATACTTTGACTTTGCTTCTCTCGGCGCCCGCCTCCTCGAACAGATCGAGCTTGCGGGATACACGATCCGCAAAAGCCTGAATCAGCTTCGGATGAACATGGTAGCTGTTAATGAACTTCATGTTGATGCCGCATTCTTCCGCCTTCGCCTCGGCACGCTTAACATAACCGCCAACGCTCATAACCGAATAATGCGGGGCAAGGACAATACCAATCGCTTCCGTAATGCCGTCCTCGGCCATTTGAGCTACCCCATCCTCAATAAATGGACGGGCATGCTTCAAGCCCTGGTAGCACACAAATTGCTGATCCTGGTTCGGATTCAAGCGGGTTAGCGTCTCTTGAAGAGCCGCTACCTGACTGTCCGTGTTGGCTCGCAGCGGAAATACTCCCCCTACGATGGCCTCGTAACGATCTTTAAGCTCTTGCAATTGTTCTTCCGTAGGCGGATGCCCCCGGCGAATATGGGTATAGTACTGCTCTACTTGATCCAGGCTCTCCGGTGTTCCGTAAGACATGACTAATACACCTATTTTGTTCACAATTATCTTCACCTCTGTCTTTGTCTTTAAAGGCGTGTCCAAAATTCCAGCCGATATCATGATGCCAATTGAACCGCCTTAGTACATCTTCCTCATCTAGCTCTAGATCGCTTGAATTGCTTCACTCGCACTTCGTCTATATCGTCTGCAGCTTCTGACGAGCAATGGCTTCGGCAGAATAATTATGAACATATTCTGTCAGCTCGCGGAGTTTATCCAACGAAGCTTCCGGGAATAGACCATGTCCCAGATTAAATATAAATCCTGGCGACTCGACACCCTGATCTATGATTTCCTGGGCATACTCTTTAATAACATCCATTGGACCAGTTAATACTAATGGATCTAAGTTGCCTTGGATAGCATACTTTCCGCCAAGCCGGCGGCGGCCTTCGCGAATCGGAACGCGCCAGTCTAAACCGATCACATTCACCTGGAGGTCAGTTAGCGTCGGCAGCAGTTCCCCTGAGCTAACGCCCGGGAAATAAATTTTCGGTACGTTCAGATCCTGCAGCTCGGCAAAAATTCGCTGAATCGTCGGCAGCACGTAAATTTGAAAATCCTTAGCGGACAAAGCGCCTACCCAACTGTCAAACAGCTGAAATGCCTTCCCTCCGTGCTTAATATGAGCACGCAAATAAGTGATGACCATGTCTCCAAGCTTCTCCATCAGCTTGTGCCACAGCTGCGGCTCACCGTACATTAAGCTCTTAGTTCGGATGTAGTTCTTTGAAGGGCGACCCTCAATCAAATAGCTAGCCAGTGTAAAAGGAGCTCCCGCAAACGTAATGAGCGGAACGTCCAGTTCTTTGTCCAAAATCGAAATCGTCTTCAGGATGTGGGATAGATCCTTGTCTACATCAATCGGCTTCAGCCGCTCAATATCTTCTTTCGTACGTATCGGATTATGGATGACAGGTCCAACATCCTTGACAATATCAAAATCAATTCCGATAGAAGCAACCGGATTCATAATATCTGAATATAGAATGGCGGCATCCACGCCCAGCTTTTTTACCGGCATAAGCGTAACTTCAGCGGCAAGCTCAGGCTGAAGGCAAATTTCAAGCAAGCTATACTTCTCCTTGATCTTGCGATACTCCGGATCGTATCTCCCCGCCTGGCGCATATACCAGACAGGAGTACGATCCACTTCCTGCCCGAGACAGGCACGAATAAACCGATCATTATAACTCATGTAAGCAAGCCCCCAATATTTAAAATTTCCCTACATTACATTATGCCCTTTTTAAAAGTAAGTAACAACTATCACACCCCGACTACCGATGACAATACTATGACATCCTCTATCGGGATACTTAAGTTAGTATGATATAATTAATTCGTTTGTGGAAAATATTATACACAGGCTAGATCGTACAGAAAGGAAGTGAAAAAGTGAAGGACAATACTTGGAAAGTGAACGTCCTTGTGCTTTGGTTCGGTCAGTTCCTCGTTAATGCCGGCATGACCATGATCACTCCGTTTCTGTCTCTTTATTTGGCAAGAGATCTGCATGTGCAGGGCGAGCAAGCTATCGGTTTGTGGGCCGGGTCGATATTCGCCGCGAATTTTGCCACGGCTTTCATTTTTCAGCCGATTTGGGGCAAGCTTGCCGACAGATACGGCCGCAAAATCATGCTTCTGCGCTCTGGCTTCGGGATGGCTATCGTCATTACACTGATGGGATTCGCCACGCAGCCTTGGCATTTGCTGGCTCTGCGCATGCTGAACGGTACGATTTCCGGATTCAACCCGGCGGCAGTCGCTCTCGTCTCGGGCACCGCGCCGAAAGAGCGCATGGGCTTTGCTATGGGAGTGGTGCAATCCGGTATTGTAGCTGGAACGATTCTTGGCCCGCTTATCGGCGGTTTACTGGCAGAATGGGTTGGGTTCCGACCTATTTTCTATATTACTGGGGTATTGCTGTTCGTCGCCTCTGTCCTCGCCCTGCTGTTCGTACGCGAAAAATTCGATCGCGAGGAAGCGGCGCACGTTCCACAAATCTCTATTTTACAGGGATTTATCGAGCTGAACAAAACGCCTCAATTGACTGCACTATTCGCAGTGACTTTCCTGCTGCAATTCGCGATGCTAAGCCCGATGTCCCTTCTGCCGATCTACGTAGAGCATCTGCATGGCATCGCAGCCAATGTACCGTTCTGGGCGGGGGTAGTTACCGCTGCCACCGGCATATCGAACATGATTACCTCGCCGGTGCTCGGCAGAGTCAGCGATAAAATCGGAGCACACCGCATTTTAACCTATTGTTTGATCGGAGCCGCTGCAACGCTAATCCCGCAGGCCTTCGTTCAAAGCGTATGGCAGCTTATCATCATCCGCTTCCTGATGGGGATATTCATGGGCGGTTTGCTGCCTAGCGTTAACTCGCTTATACGACACTATACCCCTGACGGCATGGAGAGCCGCGCTTTCGGCTTTAACAGTAGTACGCTGGCTCTCGGCAACATGCTTGGCGCGTTGATCGGTGGGTTTCTATCCGGGTATATCGGCATCGAAGGAATCTTCATCATCTCTGGGGTACTTCTATTCTGCAATACAGTCTGGGTTAGATTAAAGCTGTATGGAAAGCCGAAGCTCTCGCCGATGAAATAAGACTCTGTCGATAAGATAAGACTACTGTGCTTTGAACGGAATACTTGACGCACGTCACATTGCGGTTCTTAACATGTGGCGTTGCGTGTTGACCACGCCCTATGATATGACGATGTAGTACAGCTCGGGGAGATCATACATAGCGCAAATTGCGCGCGCTGGGTATACTCCGCGATGTGACTGTACGGCATGTCATAGAAGGGCTAGCCATGTTAGGTAACTTGCAAACGACTGTGCATTAACTAGTGGTGCAACGTAGCGTGTAGTTTCCATAAGGGATGGCGTGTGTAACGACCTCTGCTCGCCTCTGTTCGCTTTTTAATTAGAACAACCTCGCCGATTGGCGAGGTTGTTTTCTTAGGCGCTAGATACACGATACAATCAGAATATTCGGCATATGACTTGAACCTATATCATTATGAAGTCTGGAAGCAAAGGCAATGACAGGAACATTCTACGTGCCTGCCCACATCTTTTTAATAGTTCAACGTAGTGTAAATGGATTTATAGTATTTAGTTTCTGCGCAATAAAGGAAATATAAATTCAATTGGATTTCATGGCGTTAAATGGGGGGATTTTCCAATCATGGCTGGATTCCAGATTTTAAGTGCATAAAACCCATCTAATCCCCTGAAACATTCGCTTAGAGCCTCATTAGGTGCATGAATTCCAATTCGCAGACAACAAATGAAGGTGCGTCAAAATGGCTCTAGGGAGCTGCTATTTGACCATAGCTAGTGCCAACCCATCGTAGGCTGGAAGGAAGGTACTGAGCAGACGCTCGTCCCGGGCTATCATTTCGTTGAACTTGCGCATAGCGAGCACGGCAGGGCCATTCTTCTCCGGATTCAAAGTACGGCCGCGAAGCAGCGTGTTGTCTCCAGCAATAATCGCTCCTGGCAAGGCCAATTTCATCGCATATTCTAAATATACCGGGTAGTTCTCCTTGTCCGCATCTATAAAAAAGAAGTCAAACCGCTCCCCCTGCTGATCCAGTTCAATTAAGCTGTCCAAGGCTGGGCCTATGCGGTAATCAACGATCTCCCCATACCCGGCTTCTGTCATATTGCTGCGCGCCAAGGATGCATTTTCTTCTTTCAGCTCCAATGACAGCAGCCTGCCCCCCTCAGCGAGTCCTCTTGCCAAACATATTCCGCTGTATCCGCCCAGCGCACCTATTTCCAGCACCGATTTGGCCCCGGATGATTTAGCCAGCAAGGTCAACAGTCTTCCATATCCCGGTGCAATCGATACATCCCTCATCCCGCTGTCCAGTATGGATTGCTTCACTATATTCAACTGTTCATCCTCAGCATATAATTCCTCACCGTATTGTTCGGGTGTTGTCATAAAACTGTACTGCTCCTCTCATTCGAATTCTTAGCGAATCCGTTTGTATCTTCATTGACATTGTCCTATACTGAATTGTATGGTTTTTAGGCGATTACGACAATAGAACTTTACATTAGCGAATATCGTCAGAAGCTGGGATTTGTTTATTGTAATCAGTAATTTCAATAGTCATTCACTTTAGCGGTTCGTATTCGTGACACATTCGTGGTTCACTTTCTAAAATCACCGCAACTTGTTAAAACTGATAAAACGGAGTTGATACATTCTTATGCCAGGTCCACTGCAATTAATTGCAACCTCCCCGATGGGGCTCGAAGCCGTCGTCGCCCGAGAACTGAAAGAACTAGGCTACGAAGATACAATGGTTGAGAACGGGAGAGTAAATTTCACGGGAGATCTCATCGACATTTGCCGCTGCAATTTATGGCTGCGCACATCTGACCGTGTACTGATCAAAATGGGCGAATTCTCCGCCCTTACCTTCGATGAGCTGTTTGAAGGAACAAAAGCATTGCCTTGGCAGGATTGGATCCCAGCCCATGGCGAGTTTCCAGTCGAAGGCCGCTCCCACAAGTCCCAGTTGAGCAGCGTACCCGCCTGTCAAGGTATCGTCAAAAAAGCGATTGTCGAAAAACTGAAGGAATCCTATCGCACAGAATGGTTCGAAGAGAACGGCCCGCGTTATGTTATCGAGATCAATCTTTTGAACGACAAAGCACTGCTAACCTTAGATACGACAGGACCGGCATTACATAAACGGGGCTACCGCAAGCACGCAACAGAGGCTCCACTGAAGGAGACCATGGCCGCAGCCATGATCTTGCTCAGCCGCTGGAACCAAAATCCGTCGCGACCATTCTACGATCCTTGCTGCGGATCAGGCACATTGCCTATCGAGGCAGCTTTGATCGGCTGGAATATCGCACCGGGATTACGCCGCTCCTTCAACTCCGAGGCATGGCCTGTCCTTCCAGAGGAGCTTTGGCAGCAAGCTCGTGAGGAAGCCTTCGACGCTGTCCAGGATGATATTCCGCTAAACATTGCGGGCAGCGATATCGACCCGAAGGCGATTGAGGTTGCCAAGGCTGCTGCGAAGAGCGCCGGTCTCGGCAAGGAAATTACTTTTCAGACTATACCTGCGGTACAAATACAGCCTGAAGGCGAATACGGCTGCCTGATTACGAATCCTCCATACGGCGAGAGGATCGGTGAAGAGAAGGAAGTCCGCAAGCTGATTTCCCAGCTTGGCCGGGTTGCGGCTGGACTGCCTACCTGGTCGTTCTTCGCGTTAACGCCTACCAAGCAATTCGAGCATGATTTCCATCGCAAGGCGGACAAGCGCCGCAAGCTGTATAACGGCCGAATTGAATGTCAATACCTGCAATTTCTTGGCCCCCTTCCTCCACGGCACTAATGCCGTCGGAAGGGGTTTCCCTTTGAAAGGAGCTTAATTCGTGCTAATGCAAGCAAGCCATATTTTCAAATACAGCTATAAAAAGCTGAAACAGCGGCTGCACCCCCCACTTTTACGCTTCTACCATTACGATTATGCTTTATTCACCATTGTACTGTTCATAAAGCTCCGTTATTTCCATCAAAACTTGAACGCCAACAATATTGATATGAATCGACTCGATAATATCATTGCCATCGGATCGATTATCCTTGCTTCCTTCTGGACGCTATGGCTGCATGGGCGTAAACGGTCGGTTGCCCTTTTGCTCCTGAATGTCTTGCTTACCGGTGTAATTTTTGCTGATCTGGTCTACTATCGGTATTTTCAGGATTTTCTTACGATACCGGTTCTGCTTCAAGCGGGGCAAGTCGGGGAACTGGGCGAGAGCATTTCAACCTTAATCTTGAGATCCGACCTGTGGCTGATCGCCGACTGGCTCATTGGGCTCACCGTTCTAAGCCTGATGATGATTCGCCATAAAATAAGACACCCTGAGCAAACACAAAACAGCAGAGCTGTCGAGGTAAACGGCCTAAGCCAAGAAAATATGGCAAGCCGGTTAAGCACAGCAAGCAACAATAGTGCGGCCAGCAACGCAATAAACACAAAGCGCCCGATTCGCCGCCTACTGACTGGATTGCTGGCTTTTGCCATTGGTTACAGCATGACGATGGGGCCGATCAACCACTACAAGCGCACCTGGGCCGGCGATTTATTCGTAGGCAACTGGTGGACGTTATCCCTCTATAACATTACGGGACTGCTCGGTTTCCATTATTACGATGGATACCGCTATGCCAAGGAACACTTCAGCAGTAAGCCTTCCCTCTCAGCTAAAGAGCATGAGGAAATCCAGCAATGGTTCCGCAGCGCTGCAGAGACAAGAGCAATGGATAAGGGCAACGACACCTTTAGCGTCTACGAAGGCAGCAATGTTGTCGTCGTCCAGGTGGAGGCGCTTATGAACTTTATGATCGGGAAGACGATCGGCGAGGAGGAAATTACGCCTCATTTCAACAGCCTGATGAAGGACAGCATGTACTTTGCCAACTACTATCATCAGACAGGGCAAGGACGTACCTCGGATGCCGATTTTTCCTCAAATAGCTCCTTGCACCCGCTTCCCACTGGCTCAGTCTTTGTCCGTTTTCCGAATCATAATTATGATATGCTGCCGGCAATTCTCAGCACTAACGGCTATGAGACTGGCGCTTATCATGCGTATGAAGGCAGCTTCTGGAATCGAAATGCCATGTACAGAGCGATGGGTTATGGCCATTTTTACAGCAAGAAGCATTATGTCATGGATGAAGCGCTCGGCTGGTCGCTCGGGGACAAATCCTTTTTTCGTCAATCACTTGATTTTATGACCGAAGGCAACAGACAGCCGTTCTATTCCTTTCTTATCACATTAACAAGCCATCATCCCTACCAACTGCCCGCTGCAAAACGGAAGCTCAATGTCGGGGATTTTGAAGGCACGATCTTCGGTCAGTATTTAGAGTCCGTGCATTATGCAGATGAAGCATTGGGACAATTGATTGAAGGGATGAAACAGAAAGGAATTTGGGACAATACGATTCTATATGTATACGGGGATCATGATAATTCCATCAAGGACAAGGACGCCTACGAGAAGTTTTTAGGAAAACCTCTGTCCGAACTGGACATGCACCAAATTATGAATCAAGTGCCCCTGCTTATTCATCTGCCGGATGAAGGACAAGCCGGAGTGTATCATGAACCTGCCGGGCAGTTGGATATGGCTCCCTCACTTCTGCATTTGCTAGGTATCCCAACCGAGTCATATTATATGATGGGCAACAATTTATTTGGCAGCAGCGACCGTTTTGTCGCTCTTCGTTCCGGCGCATTCACCGATGGCCGCGTGTACTATATTCCTTCGGCCGACGGTATATTCAATAACGGTCAATGCTACAGCCTGGATACAAGAAAGCCTGCGAGTTTGGAGCAATGCCGCCGAGGCAATGAGGAAGCGAAGCTGCGCCTGTCTATATCTGATCGGGTCATCCAATACAATTTGCTGCAGCAATACCGTTAAACTGCAATGGCATAGAAAAAGAGCTGTTTATCTCTCCCATAAGATAAGCAGCTCTTCTTCTATGTTCATACCTGCAATCACTTCGACTTCGGCTTCTTCACGAAAGGAGCCGCCTTGTCCAGCACCTCGTCTTCTGTCGGGGCGCTGATATAACGTCCGTTAATGTATACGAACGCCCGCTTGCCGCATGGCCCGCAGTATGATTTGCATCCGATCTTAATCTCTGCATCCGGCGCCAGCTTTTGAAGCTTGGGCAAGAGTGTCTTCATCCGTACATGATTGCATTTATCGCATACGCGAATATCATTAGCCATGGTAAATCCCTTCTTCTTTCAATGCTAGTGGTCTCCGTGATTTCCTTTGGACGGGTTCGTGATCACGAAGCCTTCCTGTGGGAAATACAAATAGTCGATCTTCACGCCTTCGAGAAGCGGTTCGTTCAAATCGATAATCACATCGATTTCTTTATCCGTAGCCACGACCTGATCATTGCCGGAAGGCTTGACCAAATCGAGTCCATAGTGTGCATGATCACCATGAGCATGAGTGATGAACACTTTGAGCGTAAGATCCTTGTTCTCTTCCTTTTCCAATTCTTTCTTTATCACTTTCGCCGCATTGCGGGTAATTTTAACGCTCATACGATCGCTCCTATCTTCTAATGACTACCTAACATTCCTATTGTAAAGAATGTCTCCTGTTCACGCAAGCACCGTCCTTCGCTAACCCATTATTATTTCTAGGTAAGCGGATGCTTACGTTCCGCCCTTGCAACGAACCAATCCATCAGCAGCATAGTTACAGCCATATCATCAATCGGAATGAACGGCAGCACATCAGGCAGTACCCAATAGGCCAAAGCAGGTACAATAAGCAGCAGCTTGTCCAGGACAGGAATTCGCGATGAAGTGAGCAGTCTCGGAACACGGCGGAATATATGTGACCAGTGCCGAAGCGACCACAGTCTTCTCCATTTCATGCTTCACCCTCCTCCCTCTGCAAATTGCTAAATTGATGGAATGATCTCGCGGAACCTAGCAGCTCTATCCATTATCAGGGGTTCAACTTATCAATTACAATACCCTATTTTAGCGGATTTAAAAATACCCGGGGTTACCCCCGGATGAACTCGGCCAGCAACGGCGCAATCTCGCTGTAAATTTGCTCGAATTGCTGTATCGGCAGTGGATTAACGCCTTCTCCCGCTTCGATCGTGTACCCGGGACGGCGAAACTCGCTGATGAACCAATCCTTATATCCTGCATCGCTGCCCGTAAGTTTTACCGCCTTATACCCGCTGACCTTGGCTAATCGCTGAGCCAATCCCTCTGAGCAGGCCGGCTCCAAATTCCGGTAATTCCAATAGATCTCGCGGCCCTGAGTATGCAGCGACGCTACCCTGCTGAAGCCGATTCGTCTTGTCAGGCGGGCAAGCGCAGCCGCTTCCGGCTCACAAAGCGGGTTCTCTCCCCCGTAATCCTGAGAGGCTGGATCAGCAATGCCCCGACGTACCCGCTCCTCCTCCCACCCTGCCGGGAATTGATCATTTAGATCAACGCCGCGGATATTTGCTTTCCAGCGGCTAAATTCCTCTTTGCCGGAATTCCATTTTATGAGCTGATCTCGAAATGGGCAATCCGGCCATATGCCATCCTGCGACAAATTCATGCCGTCCGGGTTCACCATCGGCACCGTCCATAACGTAACACCGCTCAGTGCATCGCTCAACTGCTTCCCTGCCAGGCCGCTATCACTATGATCCTTTACAACAGATACAGGCTGCTCATAAGAGGCAGCCAACTGCTCTATGAAGCGAAGCAGCAGCGGTGTTGTAATCCATTCGTTGGCATGGACAGAGGCATTTACATGAACGCACTCTGCACCATCGCCAACGACAAGCGCATCGATGGATTTGCCAAGCACGCTTTTTCCAATTTCCATACGCCTTAAGCTAGAGTAACGCTCTAATAATTGCCCGATATGGGTTATCCCGTCTTCATAACGATACCCATCATGCAGTCGCACGATCGGTTTATGGCCTGTGGTCTTCGCTGTCATTACGATTCCCCTCCTTAACAAACAAATTATTTGCCTATGAAATTGACGATCATCGCAAGTACAGCTAAATGCACCGGGTAGAACAATCTCCAGAGCCAACGAGGCATGCGCCACGACTCTAACCTTCTCCATAGATTCGGCCCATACACGATCAGCATTGTCGGAAAGATGCTAAAGAGCTGTATAACCCAACCGTAGGTAAACAGAGCAGCTAAATTTAACAAGAAATGCAACCCGACGAGCATTGGGCCAGACTTCATATAATTGAATATAAGCATGAGAAGTAGTCCATATGCCCCATATTCGAATGGAAATATCTCATATATGAAGCATGCAAGGGCAATCAACGAGAAAGAGAACCAGCCTGGTGACAGTCCATCGAGCACGCGCAGCAGAATCGCAGCTACGCACAAGGAGACGACCACATTCAGTTCATTCGTGTCAAAAACCAACTGATACGGTAGTTGTGAAACGACAGCTATACCAAACAACCGGAGTACATATTTGTTGTGAGAGGATGTATGCTGATGCCCTTGCGCCAAAGCGTATGCATATAAGGGAAATGCAATGCGACCAATGATTCTCCATAGAGGTTGATCCGGAAAGAACAGCAGTCCTACATGGTCGATCAGCATCGTTAACATGGCGAGAAACTGCATCATAATCCTCCTTCATCCAATTTTATGATGTTCTTTTGATGTAATTATGCTTACACTTGAATAGGTATAATTACCTGCATCAAGATTTGGGGGATAGCCATGTACTTGTTTGTCATCAATAAAAATTCAGGCAACGGAAGCGGGGGCCGCATTTGGACAATCATACGCAGCATACTTCATGAACGCAATATCAATTACGAACATATCGTAACGAGCAGCAGGGAGCAGGCCCATACCATGCTGAAGGAACGGCTTGTTGCAGCGATTCGCTGGCGCGCGGTCGGCGTGGTCGGTGGAGATGGAACGATTCATGGCCTCCTCCCTCTGCTTCGCGGTTCAGGCATACCTTTGGCCGTAATCCCGGCTGGCTCAGGCAACGATACAGCCCGCGGATTCAATATTCCTATCAAGCCTTTGGAAGCGCTGCGCGTCATGCTGGAAGGACAAACGATCGAAGTCGATCTTATCACCGTCCAAAATCAGGTTGCGATTACGGCGCTAGCCATCGGCTTCGACGCCAAGGTAGCGGACAACGTAAACCATAGTTGGTACAAAAAGCTATGTAACACGCTAGGAATCGGCAGGGTATCTTATCTGATCGGCATTATTCATACGCTTCTTACCTACCGCCCCGGTTCGCTTACAATAGAGTGCGACGGAATGACAGAACATTATTCCTCTGCATGGTTAACCGCAATTAACAACGTTCCCAGCTACGGCGGTGGGCTCAAAATTTGTCCGGAGGCGAATCCTAGCGACGGGCAGTTGGACATTTGCATCGTACATAACTGCAGCAGACTGAAATTGTTATTCCTTTTTCCCACGATATTGTTCGGCCGCCACGTTTCACTACCTTATGTGAAATTGCATCGCGGACGTTCCGTTACGATATACAGCTCGCAGCCCATAATCGCTTTGGGGGACGGCGAGCCGATGGGCATGGCTCCCATAACGGCTGCAGTCGATCCGGGCTCGCTGCAAATTATGAGTTCATCCCAAGCTTATGCTTATCCTCGAGCTTCAGGCGAGAAATGAGTACAAAAACAACCTTTGCCGGATAAAGACTTCCAGCAAAGGTTGTTCCTCTTATGTTCCGACTCAGGATGGAGCGGATACCTGCCAAACGATGGGAGTCAGCTCGATCTGCTCACCCAACCATTGGCGAGCGATTTTACTGAACATTTCAGAATCTCCGCTACAAAAAAATTGATGTATCGGAATTTCATTGCCACGAGCAAGTTGCCCCTTCTGATACAACACAGTGCTAATTTCCCGTGCGGTCTCGTCCGCAGAACTGATCAGCTTCACTTTAGGCCCCATAACTTCCTGAATGGAACGCTTCAAGAACGGATAATGCGTGCATCCTAGAATCAAACAATCGATCGGATGCTGCTTCATCCCCTGCAGAGATTCCTCCACGACCTGCTGTGCCTCTGGCGTCTCGAACTGCCCCTGCTCAACAAGCGGAACGAAGGCCGGGCACGCATCGCTCACTACGTCAATGACAGGGTTCAGCTCCTTCAAAGCCGAAGTATAAGCTCCGCTATTGATTGTGCCGATCGTCCCGATTACCCCAACTCTTCCCGTCTTCGTCGCGCTGATTGCCGCCCTTGCCCCAGGATGAATTACACCTATGACAGGAATGCTAACCTTCTTCTTAATATGCTCGAGTGCGGCTGCTGTTGCAGTATTACACGCGATGACAATCATTTTTGGGTCAAATTGAATCAAATAATCCACGATTTGCTCGGTAAATAAAGTGACCTCTTCCGGAGAGCGAGGGCCGTAAGGTGTACGAGCCGTATCCCCGAAATAGATGATCTTCTCTCTGGGGAGCTGTCTCATGACTTCCTTGGCCACGGTAAGACCGCCCACTCCCGAGTCTAGTATTGCGATGGCTTGCTGCACGAACATACCGCTTCCTTTTATTTGTAGTTTAGATGCTTTACGTTACATTATGACTGTTCATCATAAAATGTACTAAATAAATATTACCCTAAGTGTGAAGGCAGTGACAAGGAACGAACCAGGCAGGTTGTCCCGCTATAACTGAGAAAAAGACCCTGCAGGGTCTTTTTCAGCAGTCTATTCGACTAGGATTGAACCTTATTCTCGCCATCTTCGCCCGAAATTGCTTGCTCATCGGCTGCTTTAGTTTCCACAGTCGGAGCCTCCTCTTCGGCTCTCGCTGCCTCGCCCGTTGCGGCGGTCTCCACAAGTTCGGCCGCCTCGTCCGTTGCGGCGGTTTCCGCGAGCTCAGCCACTTCCTCCGCATCAGTCTCCAAGATGATCGCGGAAATTTGCGCTTCTTTACCGCTGACTTCGTGATCTTCTTCCCCTTTGCACTCACGCCAAGTCTGAATATCCTGGATAAGGCTTCCGGCAGTTTCTTTAACCTTTTCGGCTAAATGAACGCCTTGTTCACTGACTTTCCCGGCGATTTCTCCCGTTTTCTCACCAACCTGACGCGCACCATCGGCAATATCCTTACGGAGCTCTTTCCCCGGTTTTGGAGCGAATAGCAATGCTGTAACCGAACCGACAATCGTACCTATTGCTGCGCCCCATATCCATCCCTTGTTCCCCTTGCTCACGATACATCTCTCCTTATGCGGCCCGCCCGTACATCAGGGCTAATGCCTATATTGTTAATTCATTATAAGCAGCAGATGCTTGTTTCGACACAACCCTAGAGAAGACATTTCCCGGATATTTTACTAGCCCGATTAAATTTCAATGCCTTCTTGATCCAAATAAGCACGGACACGCTCCGCAAAAGCAGTGAGCGCTTCCTCTTGCTTAAGACGATTCAAGAGCTCTGAGGCTACGACGCGGTCGAAATCGAAATATTCCTGCACCAACGGCTTACGCAAACGAACGAGTTCTATTAAAGTAGCATGCAGCTCCGCCCCCACTACCTTCTCATCCAGCATAATATCAATAATATCCTCATAGCTGCTGGCATCTCTCATAATAAAACCGTCAATTAAATAACTGCCCACGTCAGTAACGATTTCCAGCGCCAAATGAAGCGCTCTCTCTATAGCATAACGATCCAGAAGGCTTGAATCTTGAATCTGTAAAGTGTCTGATGACTTCAAGACTTGTACGATTTCCGGCAGCATATGTAATCTGCGCTCAATTTGTTCCCGGTTGACGTAATACACGAAAGTCTCCTCCTTCAATGTACTGCGAACTTCCTTTAGTTGGCCTGATTGCCCAGATCAACCTACAGCTTGATGCCCTTTTTCTGCGGTTTCGCCGGATTCCTTGAATTACTTCGGAGCCACGGATGCTAGACTTTCTCGTTTTCCTTGATTTCCTGGTTTTCCTCAGTTTCCAGCATTTTCGCTGTTTCCGCTTTTGGCACTGCTTGCTGCTTGATCTCCTCATTTTGCTGCTTTTGCTTGCGGCGTCCCTTCAGCTTCAGCCAGATCAGCATCACTATAAATGCTACCACAGCGTAAAACATCGTATATACCGTAAACATTACATCTCCCATACCATCCATCTAGGCAAGACTCCTTCGCTCATTTCAAGAATAACTTACGGCCCGCTATTTAGAATTCAAAATCAACCGCAACTTGACTTTCTCTGGCTTCCGCCATATGCTCGATTACTTTTTGGTGAACAGGATGCACTTGGTAGCCTTCCAAATCCGCTAAGGAATCAAATGTAGTTACAAGTGCAATATCATACGAACGCGGCGACTTTACAACATCCACTCCAACCTCAATACTGCGAAGCTGCTCAATCTTTCCTTCCATATTGCGCAGAACGCTAGCCGTTCTCTCAATACTCTCCGGGGATGAATCCTTCAGTTTAAACAGTACAATATGCTTAATCATGACATGCTCTCTCCTTAAAATAAATAATTACTCTCAAAATATATCATACCGCATATTCAACGAAAAGCGTGCAATTGCAGCAATGCATTAAACCAACTTTCTTGCACAGCAGCACACTTGTCCAAACTCTATGAATATATCGAACATACCATATATTACGAATCTTATAAAACAACAGGGGGGATTTACATGGGCATCTTGAGCAATCTGTTCAAAAAGCCGAAGCTTAAGCTTCGTTTGCTCCAAGCTTCATTGGAGCTCCTGGAGCTGCGGGTCGACCATTTAGAAAGCCTGCTTGCTTCAGCTACATTCCCCGACTCCGAAACGACGGAACGACTCGGCAAATTCGTCGGCCAGCACCTTTCCATTCAGACGAACACCATAAGGATTCCGGGACAGCTAGTCGCCGTGCATAGCGATAACTTCGAAATCCGCGATACAAGCGGAAGACTAGTCTTCGTTCCAGCCACAAAAATAATATCCGTTACGTTTGATAATAAACAGCTGCGACATTAAACTATAGGTACGCGTGTTTATTAATGCTATTTCAGTCTAAAAGTTCCTAATATGAGGTGAATTGAATTGCCAAGCTTAATATTAGAAGGAGGAACCCTCCGCCCTATTTTTAGCGCGGGCGTGATGGATGCGTTGCTGGACGAGCAAATCATGTTCCCCTACTGCATTGGTGTGTCCGCGGGCATCAGCAATGGATTTTCTTATATCTCCCGGCAGAAGCGAAGAAATCTGGATATCGTGGAGCAATACCGCAACGATCCCCGGTACATTGGATATCGGAATTTCATCCGTCATCGCAGCCTGTTCGGCCTTGATTTTATTTTTGGTGAAATCCCGGGACAGCTTATCCCGTTCGATATGGAGACATTTCAGAGTTATACGGGCAAGCTGCTAGTTGGCGTTACCAATGCTGAAACAGGCCAACCCGAATATGTCGACGGCCTGCAAATCGACGAAGCGATGACGATGCTCCGGGCGACCTGCGCCATCCCTATGTTCTTCCCTGCCATTGAGATGAATGGCTCCAAATATTATGACGGAGGATTGATCGATCCCATTCCGATCCACAAGGCAGTAGCGGATGGCAACGATAAGCATTTGATCATTCTAACCCAGCCTAAAGGCTATGTAAAAACGTACAGCAAACAAAATAGCGTGGTCGCTAAGCTGCTAAGGCGGAAATATCCGCTGCTAGAGGAAATATTGCTTACGCGGCACGAGAAATATAATGATACGGTCGCTTACTGCGAAGAATTAGAGAAAGAAGGACAGGCAATCATTATTCGTCCGAAGATGCCTTTGGACAGCTTTGAGAAAAATATCAACAAACTGCGCGATACATGCCAGCACGGGTATGATATGGCGACGGAGCATATGAAAGACATTCACAGTCTGTTCCATTAACCGCTGGAGGAACTTTCTATTATTGCTTTGCATGTACGTGAGCTTCCAGCAGCATTCGTCTATTAAATATAGGGAAAGGCGGCTGTTTAACTTGAAAGCAATCATCGTTGGAGCAGGTATTGGCGGGTTATGCGCGTCGATTGCGCTGCGCAAGGTCGGCGTGCATACTGTCCTTTTTGACAGACGGACAGAGGTTCATCTTGGCGGCGCCGGGCTCGGCCTCGGGGCTAATGCTGTACGCGCGCTACAGATGCTCGGGGCAGGCGAAGAACTATTCCGCTCGGGTAAGACGATGAGCAGCATTCAAATCATGACGGAGCAGGGGAAAGTTCTAAGCACAACGCATACCGCAGCAATTAGCCATAAATATGGCCCGGATAATGTGAATATCGACCGGGCCAAGCTGCTGGACATTTTACTTCGCGCGGCTGGAGATGAGCATCGCATCCACACGAGGAAAGAATGCGTAGGCTTTGAACAGCATGCGAAAGGCGTGAGAGTATGGTTCAAAGACGGAAGCTTCGCGGAGGGCGATCTGCTAATTGCTGCCGATGGACTACGTTCAATCATTCGCAGAAAGCTGCTCCCGCGAACGGAACCGCAGTACGCAGGCTATACCTGCTGGCGCGCAGTCGTGCCCGTGAACCCTTCCATGGCGTCGTTCAACCCCAATATATTTACAGAGACTTGGGGAAGGGGAGGACGACTGGGTCTGGTTCCATTGGCCAATGATTGGATTTATTGGTTCGCATGCTTAAACGCGCTGGAAAGCGATCCACGGTTTGCGGAATATACAGCCGGTGACCTTGCCCGGCACTTCCAGCATTATCATGAGCCCATCCCTCAAGTGCTCTCCGCCTCCCGGGAAGGGACTCTCCTTCACCATGACATTATGTTCCTGCCTCCAATTCGCCGCTATGCCTTTGGAAGAGTCGTACTGCTTGGAGACGCAGCGCATGCTACGACGCCGAATATGGGCCAGGGCGCCGGGCAAGCGATTGAGGATGCGATAATCCTAGCTGGAAATCTCAAGCGGTCGCAGGACGTAGTAGCAGCTCTGGAACGTTACAGTAAGCAACGCGTTAAGCGAACATCTTCTATTACCCGAATGTCGGGACGGGTTGGAAAAGTAGCCCAGTTGGATCAGCCAACCGCCGTATCGCTTCGAAATGCACTCATGCCGCTGCTGCCTGACGCGATTATTGCATGGCAAATGAAATACTTGTATCGTATTCGCCTTGAAGGCTTGATATAGTGACCCGCTTTTTTCTAAAGTCGGGTATGCCATCCTACGAATTTCTTAGCACTGAGCCTCCGAGCCAGCAATCGGGTGTACATGTATTGGTTATAAGTGCTGTACGGCATAATATCCGCGCTCTTTTTCGGAGCCAAATAATACATTCCGGCGATACAAGCAAGATTATAATCATCCCAACTTGCATATTGGCGCTGAGCAATTCGGGCGATCTCCCGGGAAAAGACTCTGGCTTCCCTCCACGCTAAATAACCTAATCTGACACCGGATTGGGCCAATGCCAGATAAAGCGCGTAGTCGTAAGCAGCAATTCCCCCCGCACCTAAGTATGGCATGATCTTGTCAACGCGCATCAGCTTTCTTTTTTGCTCATCCGCTTCGGGCAAGCTGGCGATGTATTCGCTTCGCTCCATCATTGCCATGGCGGATAGGCCATTTTTCAAACGATTGTATTCCAAGCGATATCCCTCGTATAAGAGCCACTTCAGCTTCTTGTTGCAAGAATGGGAATCCTTTATCCGGTGGCGACGATATATCCAGTTATCAAGCGCATCTCGCGAGGTCACTCCGAGTAAATTCAAGCTTCTAATGCTCGGATCATGTAATGGATCGTCCACAAAAAGGGCGTCTGTCATCGCACTATAATAAATTCTTCTTTTCGCTATTCCTATCATGGGTTATTCCTTTCTTTAAAAGCATCCTGTAACGTTCTTTTCTGCTCTTTTTGCAAACGTATAAACCAGATGAGGAAGAACAGCACGAATGCAAAAGCAAATACATTCATTTCTGTAATGAAAGATCGCTTATACTGCGGCCCCTCTTCAATATATTTAGAGTAGTAGCTCTCGGGCTTCTCCCTTTCCGAAGGAAGCCACTGCAATGCCTGAAATGCAGCAGATTCAACATCCGTAGAAGCTAGCTTATGGAAATATCCAGAGATGGCCACGGAGTACTCTTTTTCCTTTGCAGCATCTCCAAGCCATTTTTTTGATAAAAATATAACGTTCTGCTGCTTAAAGCTGCCTACATAAACATAGCTCTTTGCAAAGCCGTAATCCCTCAAATTCTTCTCAGCAAAAGTTCTTTCCTGAATTACAACCTTAGGATTTCGCGTGTCCGCTTCAAGCTCATATTGTCCTAAATTTAGATCCTTAACATCCGTCAAAGATAAGGTTACATAGCTCCCCTTCTTAGCGTTGTACAACTCATTCAGATTCGTGATGTTGATCGTTCCCCTGCTCCTTGTAGCTGTACCGTCCACCACGGAATAGACGAACCACCCTATGCTCATTAACAAAGCTGTAAATACGCATAGTAGCCGCCAGAAGAGCCTGCGATTTCTAACAAGCTGTCGTCTCTCGGCTTGCCTTCCTTGGCTGTGCAGCACCTTTACATATTCGGGATGCACAATTGCCAAGCCATTAAGCGCCTGGATCGCTTCCAGCGAGCCGGGTTCTGCTTCCCCAATCACTTCAAGAAAGCCATCTTTGGCTCTGTCGCCCTGGCCAAGCTTCAGCCAGCAATGACAAAGCAGCAGCCTCGCTTCGACAAGGCGAGGAACACAGGTTAGCAGCGCCTGAAGCTCCTCTGCCGCTTCGGCATACTCTCCTTGCTGAAATTTCATGCGTGCCAGCTGGAAATAACCGTCCATCTCTTCAGGCACCACTTGGATTAATTTGTCATAGGCCTCTAATGCTTGCGCATCGTTCCCCACTCGCGCATAATACTCTCCCATCAAACGCAGAAGATCGGGATCATCAGCAAATATTGCATAGGCTTGTTCGAGGAACGAGCCCGCTTCGTACAAATTGTTTGCCATCAATGCTTGATAGCCCTTATATCGAAGCCTTAAAAACTGTTCGACATTTTTATCGCAGGCATTCAATAAAAATTCATAACGCAGACCAGGTTCATCCAGCTGCTTGACGTAATATTGTGCAAAAGAATGAGCTCCCTCGTGTTCATACCCATTCCATCGTTCGCCTAGATCAAATCTCCAACCAAAGAAGCCCTCAAGCAGCTTCCATATCTCCTTTGGAAGAAAAGGGCGGCCTTCCAGCACTACGAGCAATCGTTCACTGATCTCTTCTATGTTGTAAATATTCCAAGTCACCTTCGAATTCAGCAACCCGACCCAGTCTTCGCTTGAAATTCTTGAAGGATAATGATCATATAAGGCGATCGCTCGCTCTATAAATTCATCGATTTTCTGGCTGCCTTCTGCCCATTCATCGAAGTCATGATCCAAAGAGGCCATATCCAGCGCGATGGGCAGTCTAGGTGGAATAAATACAGTTCGCTCAGGCTCGTCTGTATGTTGGCTCTCTGCTTGTTCAATCTGTCCTTCCTGTCGATCTTGCTGATCCTGTTCTATGTAGTTTAGTTCATTGAAACTTTGCTCCATTTCATTTCGCTGCTTGGCTATCTTTAATGCCCGATCATACGCCTCGCGAAGTTCCTGATAACCCGCCGGATCATCTTCAGGGTGATATACCTGAAGCTGCTTTTTATAGGCGCGTTTGATTTGTTTGATATCATTTGTAGGCTCGATGCCAAGCCACTGCCAAATGGTCATATAGGGTTCAGCCATACTGTACTCTCCATTAAAAATGTAATTTTTTCGAATATCCCCCTATTTTTATCGGAAGCTGAGAAATTTTCATTAATCATCTTGTATATATTTTATACTTGCTATACTTTTTATATTAAGTATAATTATTATATAAAGTTATGGAGGTGATATCCATTCAAATTTGCCCATACTTAGAGTATTCCTTCAGCATCCTCGGAAAGAAATGGAACGGATTAATCCTTCACTATCTCTCCCTCTGCGAGAATGGTTCTGCCCATTTCTCAGATATTAAGCGGGATCTGACTGACATAACATCAAGGGCATTGTCCTTGAAGCTGACCGAGCTCATCGATTACGGATTAATTGAAAAAAAGGTAACGGCGGAGCCCGCAGTCACCATTTCGTATGATTTGACTGATAAGGGTCATTCCTTAACAGCAGCACTCGTGCCTATCCAAAAATGGGCTCAGCAGTATGAAAATCCATCTAGAAAAGAGGAATAGAACGATGACAAACCAGAATATGATATGTGATTTACAAACAGGCGTATGCGGAGAAGTGAACGAAGACGGGATACAGGTTATCAATTTGAATGGGCCTGAGAAAAAGATTCGTCTCTATTACGTTACCGATCCGATTTGCTCCCATTGCTGGGCGCTTGAACCGGTACTGCGCCGTTTTGAGGCTCAGTACGGACGCTATTTCCAGTTCCAGACGGTTATGGGAGGTTTACTGGAGAGCTGGAACGGATTTGCCGACGTAAAGAACGGAATTAACAGCCCGGCAGATGTAGCCGGTCACTGGCGCGAAGTAGGAGCGCATTCCCGCATGCCGATCGATGGTACGCTATGGCTGGATAATCCTGTACGATCCTCCTTTATTCCTTCTCGTGTGTATAAAGTCATTCAGCAGCAGGATGAGCAGCTGGCGAACACGTTTTTACGCAGAGCTAGAGAAGCGGTATTTGCCTTTAACAAAAATATTGGAGAAGACGAAGTACTAATCGACATCGTGAATCAAATCGGTTTAGACGGTGCCTCCGTCGTAGAGCAAGCTGGGATGCCCGCTGCACAAAGCCTATTGGAGCAGGACTTCGAGCTGTCCCGTTCGCTTGGAGTACGGGGTTTTCCAACGATCATCATGGTCAATCAAGACAATAAAGGTGTGAAAATCGTCGGTGCAAGATCTTTAGCCGATTATGCGAACGCGCTGGAACAAGTATTGGAGGCAGGGACTCCACAAGCAGGCGCCCTTCCGGAAATGGCAGGCCTCCTGCAGAGGGAGCAGCATTTATTCTCTAAGGAGATTGAGGTTATGTATGATTTGCAGCCGCATGAGGTTAACGACTTTCTGGAAAAGTCGCTCTCATCTAGCGATTATACGCTATCAAAAATTATGGGCGAAACGTTTGTAGTGTCAAATTTATCCACTTAAGAATCGCATGCTTTATGTCGATAAATAAAGAAAAAATATCGATTCGATTCATAGGGGGAACAGTATGAGATCAGTCAAGGTAAAGCTTATCGGGTCGTTTGTCATTGTATTATTGTTTGTTGGCGTTATAGCATTAACGGGACTATTCCAGATTGGGAGAATGAGCGATTTTTCAAAAGAGCTTGCCCAGCGATGGATGTACGGGACTGCCATAGTAGACAAGATCAACTTGAATATCGAGCAATTTATGAATAATTATAATCAAACATTAACTGCGAAGGATCCGGAAAAGTTACAACAGCTTAACACGGCGATTGATTCTCTGTTACTCGAAATTGACGAAGGTATCATAAACTATGAAAGCACACTCCAAACCAATGAAGACAAGAGCTTGTATGGAGAGCTTGCAGATGCCTGGAGCAGATTCAGAGCTGGAATGGAGAAATTAAACAGCAACCAACTCAGTGCGGACGAGAAATCAATCACCACTGAAGAGGTTACGAAGGCGTTTGAGGAAATCAAGTCTTCCATTGCACAAATCAATGAAATTAATCAAACTGCAATCGAGCAAACCAATCAGCGTATAGATGAGCTATTTATTACAACCTCATCCATTGTATTTTATCTCGGAATTGGCATTCTAGCTGTGGTTGTGGTACTTGCTTGGCTGCTTGTCCGCAACTTAACAAGACCCCTGATCGCCACTACCGCAACGATGAACCGCATTGCCGCCGGCGATCTGGCCGTTGAGAAGCTGACCGTGAACCGTAAGGATGAGTACGGAACAATGATGGAAGCCGTCAACCGAACCATCGTTAACTTGCAGCTGTCTGTCAAGCAAATGCAGGACACCTCCAATGCCGTAGCCGGCGCTTCTACGCAATTGTTCGCCAGCTCGGAGCAGAACTCGGAAGCGGCGCGCCAGGTAGCGGACATGATCCAACAGGTGGCTACCGGCTCCGATGATCAAGCTACGACAGCGATGGAATGCGGAAGAGTCGTTGATGAAATGGCGGAAGGCGTTCAGCGTATTGCCGAGTCGGCCGGAGAAGTGTCGGAACTATCGCAACATGCCGCAATGCAAGCACGTGTTGGAGCAGATAAAATCGTAGAAGTCTCCGGCAATATGAAAAAGCTGAGCGTAACGGTTGAAGAAGCCAGCCATACCATTCAAAAGCTGGAGCAGCAATCACAGCAAATTAGCGAGATTTCATCACTCATTAGTCAAATTGCCGCCCAGACGAATTTGCTGGCCCTCAATGCGAATATCGAGGCTGCCCGAGCCGGGGAGCATGGCCGCGGATTTGCAGTCGTAGCAGGAGAAATCCGTAAATTGGCTGGTCAAAGCGATGAGTCCTCCCAAAATATTAGCGAGCTGATCGAGACGATTCAGCAGGATATGCTGCTTGCCGTTTCTTCTATGAGCCGCAGTCTGGAAGATGTTCACGAAGGAGTGGGCACTGTAGCTCAAGCAGAGCAAGCATTTAAAGAAATTGCCACATCCACGGGGGATGTTTCCCTAAGGGTTCAGGAGACAGCTGCCGCAACCGAGCAGCTTTCGGCTTCAACGGAAGAAGTTGCCGCATCGATCGCCAATATGGGCCAAATCGCTAAGCGAACGGCTGAGATGTCGCAGCAGGTAGCAGCCTCAACGGAGGAACAACTGGCATCCAGTGAAGAGATTACGAGTTCCTCCGAGTCCTTGTCGGCTACTTCCGTAGAATTGAATAACCTAGTCAATAAATTTACGCTGTAATGCAAAAAAGCCGACTGCTGCGAGAAACTCTCACAGCAGTCGGCCTTTTTCGGAAACTTATTGCTATAAATTATACGATTTGAAATAGTGACGGCTCCTCCAAGTTATAAACGGGAACCGAATGAAATGATGCTTGCAGTTGCTTCGCCAATGCTCTCATTCCCGGGGCTTCGCTTTCTGCATGACCAAGTACGATGAGAGCCGTCTGCCTTCCCTGCTGAACAGCATCTCTAACATACTCCGGCGTTTCCCACTCCGGGCCTTCCCCAATTATGACCAAATCGAGATGCTCTGCCGTGAATAAAGGAATCACATTAGCGCCTCCGCCCCGGTAACCGACCAATATGCCCGCTCGCTTGCAACTCATCGACATGTCGCCGACAACGCGCACATAGGGAATCCGCAACTTGCGCTTCATATAATCCGCAATCTCTTCTACAGTCATCTCAGGTAAATCAACTATTGTCGAAGTCGGGTGAACACGCTCGATGCAATCTTCCCATTCCAAAGCCTGAACCAGACCAGCCGTGATCCCATCCGGATTATATTTGTGAATGTAATCATGCAGCCGAAAAATGGCAATGCCCGACGCTTCCAGTAATCTTCGCTTCTGCAAATATACCGGGTCGCCCTCCAGCATATCTGTATTATGATGATGACTATAGCTGCTGCCCTCGTGAGCGATTAATAAATTGATTCCCAGATCGGCAGCACGCTGGGCAACATGGTATGTCGGCATAAAGGTGACGCCGATTCCGGCAACCAGTGTGTCGGGATTTCCAAATTCCAGTCGATCCACGGTATTTTCCAAAGAGCCGATTGGAGCGGTTAAATGATCCAATATTTGCTGTATCGTTATCGTCATGGTTATTGCCCTCTCTATACGTTGCTAATCAGATCTCATACTAAATTATAGCATGCGGCCCCATCATATAAAGATATCACGCGTTCTATAACGGTTGACCCGTCATCCTAACTCCCTTCCGCCCAACGCTGCTTTGTTGCTGTAATCGTCTCGCCAGTGAGAATTGCCTTCTCGATCATCATGCCAAGATAGTGATCCTGAGAAGCTTCTGCAAGGCTATAGAATCCTGGACCGCCATGAATATATTCAGCCATGCGCTGCAGACATCGCGCGATCGCAATTTCATCATCATACAGTCGTGCGGGGGCAAACGGATTGTCGTAGAGCCAATGTTCACCGCAAACGATCCCTTTCAGAAAATACCCCTCCTGATTTTCAAGCTCGCCTTTGTTGATACGCTTCAGTTCCAATTGCAGCGGAACGGTCGTTTCCTGCTGAATCAAGACGCGGTCGTCGAAAATTTCTCCCCGCTCCCCCCTGACCGAGAGGTGATTCGACCGAATCCAAGAGCGATGCTGATCTCGCGTAAAGTCGTAAATCCCCAACTGATCGCCAAAATCGAGCCACGCTAAATCTCTTTGTGAAGCAACCATTTTATCTTCCGTTGGCGGCCCTTGACGCGTTGGGCCTTGCACCCATTCGGATGTAAAACGCATGCCTTTAATTTTCACTTCCTCGTAAGTAATGCCAAGCATTTTTCGGATCAGACTGACGCCATGGTATAGATGAGAGATCGAAACGGTAGTTTCCGTAATTCTCCCGAGCCGCCCAGAATTAATAAGGGCTAACCGCGCTTCTTGAATGGGGTGAAACTGATATTGCTCAGCTACCTGAATGCGAGCGCCAGCGGCCGTTAATTGATCATGCAGCATTTCAAGTCCCTCTAGATTCGGTGCAGGCGGGGTCTCCATCAACGCAGGTATTCCTGCGTCAGCCAGCTTGATTAAATAAGCCATGCCCTCTGCTCCGCTGACTGAAACGACGATGAAGTCAGGATGCTCGTTCTGCAGCAACTGCTCAAGGGAACGATAAGTCATCGTGCCCCACTGCGCCTCCACCGCTCTAGCCTTGGATTCATTCCTCACCACCATGCCGCTAACCTGAAACTGCTCGGGCATAGCCTGAGCAATTCGCAAATAATATTGCGCGCGGAAGCCCGCTCCGCCAATAATGCCAAACTTCACCGGTTTTACGGCATGCTTCGAGTCCAGTACATTTTCTGCATTGATCTCATGTTCCTGATTCTTAAAGTGAATGTCCATTGCCGCCTCCAGAGTTTTGATCGTTCATTTGCCCCATTGTTGGCCTCGGCTTAGTATGGAAACGCGGAGCATTGGCCAAGATGCCTTCCCTCGTATAAAACGGACTGTCTTTCGTTAACGGAAGGCTCACGGCCCTCTTGGTGATAGACGCTTCGTAAATCGCCGTAATGAGTTCCAACACCCTTCTCCCTTCCTGTCCGTCGATAAGCACCTGTAGCGATTGATTCTCGATGGCTGTCAAAATGTCGTCAATTTGTCCAGCAAAACCGCTGTACTGTAGTGTTTCGATACTTTCGTAATACTGTTCAATCTCCTTCTCCAATTCCGTATTCGGCTTCGGAAATCCATTCTCCAACTGAGAGGAGGCGCATACCTTCCACGGGGCTGAAATCCGTGCACGCTCTCCCTGAAAGACCATCTGCCGCTCCTGACCATGATGTATGACCGAGCTCGCAATTTGCGCAAGACTCCCATTCGGATAAGAAAGGATCGCAATGGAAATGTCCTCAACTTCCGAATTGCGATGCGAGGTGTTGCTGATTACGGCTTGCACGCTTTGCGGCATGCCCATCATCCATTGCAGCATGTCCAGATGATGAACGCCATGATTAAGCGTGCAGCCGCCTCCCTCGCTTTCCCAGGTTCCCCTCCACCAGAGATCGTAGTAGTTTTCACCACGCCACCAGTAGGAATCCACCTGCGCATGAACGATTTTTCCTAATAGACCCGAATCCAGCGTATGCTTAAGCTTCCAATGGGGATCCAGAAAGCGGTTCTGACCCACCACCGATAGAAGAGTCCTGGATTCTGCAGCTGCCTCCAGCATTTGATCGCATTCCTCCAATGACATTGCCATCGGTTTTTCTACAATCACATGTTTGCCCGATCGCAGAAAATCGCTTGCCATCCGGGCATGCAATTGAGGAGGTGTGCAAATCGAAACCAGATCGACTTGCTCATTGTCAAGCAGCTCTGTGTAATCCTGCACAATCAGACAATCCAGCTGGAATTCGTCTCTGAAGCGGATTGCTTTTTCAATATTATGATTAACTAGGGCAACCACCTTGCAGCGCTCCGAAAAAGACAAATAAGCCTTTGCGTGGGATCGTGCTATAGAACCCGTTCCGATGATCGCTATGGAAATTATGACGAATCACTCCTTGATGGATTGTGTAAGGATAGCGCTTCCATGCCTTTGCATACAAACATTCTGTTTGCTACAGCAATATGCCTTGCTGTATCTATTCTATACTACCAATTCAATGGAGATGTTGACATACGGGTAATGCACAATTTATTATCAAATCCTCTAAAATTTAAAGGCGCTAAACGGTAAGCAAACTGGAGTTGCAACCTTATAGGATGCAGCCCTCGCAGTCCTCTGCTTGTTTAGCGCCGTGGCGGGCATTGGTTCAGTGAGCATTGGTTTTCTGGTGTGCAGCGAAAATGGCAATAGGATGACTTCAATTCCAGTTAGGGGATCTAGTAAACAACTGTTTCTCACAAATTCAATCGCTACACCAGAGCGTCAACCTCGCTCCGATCCGGTATGGATGTCTGTGCTCCTGACTTCGTGACTACGATAGAAGACACTTTTGTTGCAAATCCGATGGCGGCTTCAACGCTCTTGCCCTCGGACAAGCCTACGGCAAAAGCTGCAACAAACGAGTCGCCGGCTGCCGTTGTATCCACGGCTTTAACCGTCCGGGCCGGGACATGTACGGCACCATTCGCGCTCACATAGAGAGATCCATTACTGCCAAGCGTAACGATCAGATTGCTTACACCTTTGGAGAGCAATATTTTTGCCGCCTCTTCTGCCGCTGCTATGGAATCGACGGGCTGCCCGCTCAGCTTCTGCAGCTCGGTCTCGTTGGGAATTAAATAATCCAGTTTGCCAAGCACGTCATCAGGAATCGAATCCGGTGCCGGCGCCGGATTTAATATAACGGTTTTATTATGCTTGCTCGCCAATTCAACAGCCTTGTAAACCGCCTCATAAGGAATTTCCATTTGTAAAATAACGATGTCTGTATCCTTGACTAAATCCTCATGAGCCAAAATGTAGTCTTTGTTGCAAAGATCATTTGCCCCTGCCAGCACGACAATACTGTTGTCTCCTTCATCATTCACTTGAATGACGGCAAGCCCGGAAGATGCCTCTGATACAAGGTCGATGTGATCTGTATGTACGCCTGCCTGGTTCAGGTTATCGATGAGCGGATCTCCGAATTCATCTCCGCCGACCTTGCCCAGCATATAGACGTCAGCCCCTAGTTTTGCGGCGGTCACCGCTTGGTTCGCCCCTTTGCCGCCGGGAATCCGCTGAACAGAGCTGCCAAGCAAAGTTTCACCGACCTGCGGAATGTACGGAACCCGCAGCACCAAGTCCATATTAATGCTACCTATTACTAAAATTTTGCATGCTGCCATAACTCACACCCCTCAATTGCAGTACCTGGATATATACTTACCTATATCCAAAACTAATCCTACTTTATCTTAATATTCTCTCCAATACCAGTTGATCGAACCGTACATTCTCACATTCGGAAGGAATGAAGAGGAACTCCTACTGGGCCGGCAAGTTCAGTTCTATGGACTGATAATGTTGTTCCATTTCATTTGCGAGATGAATAAGCTTGTTCAACGTTTTAAAGTTTCGTACCGTTGCGGGAACGCCTAGTTTATCCAGTCTGCCGGACAGCTTTGAATTCCGTGTACTGTTGCCGTAGAGCAGATAGATTTCCTTGCCCTGTATCACGTATTGATCTTCGCCAAAATCGGTGGCTTGGAGCTTATCCACCTCTTCGGCAGGCAACTCCTCCCGCAAAATTGAGACGTACAGGCTTTCTCTCGTGGATGATTCCGCCGCTTTGGCGAGTTCCTCCGCAGTAAAAGGACAGCCCACTGCAATGTCTCGCAGTTCCGCGGCAGTTCTAAGTATAACGCTAACTGAGATTCCGAAGGCCGATTCAATCCCCTGCTCAATCCGTTTACGCAATGCGGATTCCTCTTCGCCGCTCGATTTAAACAAAACGTTCCCGCTCTGAATGTAGGTTTGTACCCGTACAAGGCCTAGCTCCTCTTCAAATACGCGTCTAAGCTCGGCCATTTTAATAATATTCTTGCCTCCCACGTTTATCCCTCGCAGCAGGGCAATATATATCATGCTCCATCACCACCTTGTCCCATTTTTAATTAAATTATAGCATAGGGAATTTCCTTCAATAAACTTGAATGTTATTATCAGTCTCAAAGTGCGCGAGCTCCATTGGAATCCCAATGCCGATGAATGGAAGTATTACCTTATGAGACAGGGGCGAATGACCGTATTTGCCGGAAAAGGAATCGCCCGCCCCTCGTGTACAGGGCGGGCGATGTCGGCTACGTTCCGTTTGCTTATGGCCACTATATTCCAAAATACCGGTCTAGCGCCCTTTTGTCTACCTACGGCCGCTCAATTTCGAACTGCTTGCCGAGAGCAGCATAGGAGCTGCCAGCGAGGCGGCTGACCGGGTTCAGCTTCAGGGGATCGATACGGCCCTGATTATAAATTTCCTCGTCCACGATAAAGCGCACGACCCGGGCAATGAGCAAATCCGTGGTCGGCGCCTCCTCCGTCCCGCCCAACGCTACGGATCTATCGAGCACACATTCCATCCGCATCTTCGCCTCCCGGATTCCGGGAACGGCAACGAGCTCGCTGTCAATTGGCGATAACCGGGTTAAGGAAATTTCACTTTCCTCCGGCGGCAGATTCGCCGCGGTCTCATTGACGGCGGAAACCATGCTTTCATCGACGATATGAACTACCAGTTCCCCGCGATCCATCGCATTTCTGGCTGTGTCCTTCGTCACTCCATTCTTGCGCTGCACTGCTATGGATAACATCGGCGGCGAGCTCGATACGATCGAAAAATAACTGAATGGCGCAGCGTTAAGCACACCTCTCTCGGACAAGGTCGTCACGAAAGCGATAGGCCTCGGAATGATGCTGCCGATCAGCAGCTTGTAATTATCCCGCTCACTTTGCGCTGACGGATCAATAGATATCACGATGCTTCCGCCTCCCGTCTCGTTTTTGGAAATTACTCATTGCCCATCTTTTCTCGGAACCACGCTGCGGCCGCGTTCACCTCGCTGCTTGTCAACTGATGCCCGAAGTTCTCCCAGTGCACAGTAACGTCGGCACCCGCTCCATTCAACAGCTTCTCCAGTTCTTCCGTCTCGCTGGGCGGACAAATCGGGTCATTGCTTCCCGCGCCGATAAAGACGGGTACCTCGGCTAGATTCGGAAGCTGCATTCCCCGCAGTGGAACCATCGGATGATGAAGTATCGCTCCTTTGAAGGCATGCTCATAATGGAAAAGAAGGCTGCCAGCAATGTTCGCTCCATTCGAGTAACCGATAGCCACTAGGTTCCCCCGATCAAATTCGTACTTCTTGGCAGACTGATCGAGGAATTCATTCAGCTCCTTCGTACGAAACACTAAATCCTCCTCATCGAATACACCCTCCGCAAGCCGTCTGAAAAAACGCGGCATCCCGTTCTCCAGCACGTTCCCTCTCACCGAAAGAACGGAGGAGTTCGGAGACACCAGCTTGGCGAGCGGGAGCAAATCCCGCTCTGTTCCGCCCGTACCATGGAAGAGTACAAGCGTAGGCGCTCCTGTGTCAATCCCTTGTTCAAAAATATGCTTCATGACTTTGTTCCCTCCTCTAGCTCCCTAACTTCGATGGGTTCAAGATTGGCCTCGATCTGCGAACGCACCGGTTCGAACCAGGATGGAAGCATCAGCTTCTCGCCGAGCGCGGAAGCCTCCTCGTCCCGGGCAAAGCCTGGAGGGTCAGTAGCTATTTCAAATAGTATGCCGCCTTTCTCCCGGAAGTATATAGCATTGAAGTACTGGCGGTCGATAATTTGTGTCGGCTGATAGCCGCTATCCCCGACCTTTTGCTGCCATTGCTCGTGTTCGTCGAAATCCTTTGCCCGCCAGGCGATATGGTGAACGGTGCCCGCTCCCCCGCTGCCCCATTCCATGTCCTTCAGCGGCACATCGATAATGTTGCCGATCTCTCCCGAAGCTTGGAACCGGGCGTAGAATTCGTCCTCCCCCACTTTGCTTAATCCGAGAACGTCCTCCAGCACGCGCATCGTTTGCTTAGCATCTACGCTGTACAAGACGGCGCCGCCAAAGCCTTTGATCGCCTTGTCCGCAGGAATGCCCCCGAACGACCAGGTGCTGTTCTCTCCCGCTTCCCGCTCTACGAGTTCAATCCATAAGCCCTCGTTATCGCGAAAATGAACATAGTCTTCACCGAACCGTGTGGTTCTCGTCTGGGAAATACCGAACGCCTTCAACCGCTCCTCCCAGAAGCCGAGCGCACCAGGCGGCACGACATACGTCGTAATTCCCACTTGGCCTCCTCCAACTTTCCCCCGCCGGGAACCTGACGATGGAAAGAAGGTAATGATTGTTCCCGGGCTGCCGTGTTCATCTCCAAAGTACAGATGATATACCTCGGGGGCATCGAAGTTAATCGTTTTTTTCACCAATCTCAAACCGAGAATTCCGGCGTAGAAATCGACGTTCTCCTGCGGACTTCGCGCAAATGCCGTGATATGATGAATTCCTGTTGTTTGTATATTCATAATCGTACACTCCTTTTTTAATTAAAAGCCGTTATACGTAACCAATTCTCCTACGGGCTTGCGATAACCGCGCAGCCGCTGTCCGGATACATCCTCTTTACCCAACGCAATCAACATAACTGGCACATACTGCTCCGGAATGTTCAGTTCCTCGCGCATTTGCTCCGGATCGAAGCCGATCATCGGACAAGTATCCCAGCCTTGATCCTTGGCAATCAGCATGAATAGCATCGCCGACAAGCTCGCATTGCGAATGGCCTCATCCCGTTTAAACGATTCTCCCCGATCCTCATAGAACTGAGTTACCGACTCCACCGTCATATCAAGCTCCTGTTTGTTTATGATGCCCAAATGCAGCATTCCTTCGTTCATCTTCCCCACATTCTCGTAAGCATTCAAATCGCCCAGAACGAGAATGGCTGCCGAAGCGGTCTTGACCTTGTATTGCTTGTTCGCGGTCTCGTACAATTTATTCTTCTTTTCTGGATCGCGTACGACGACGTAGTGGGCATGCTGCAAATTAAAAGCGGACGGCGCATACTTCACGAGACTGAATATCTCCTCCAGCTCTTGCTCGGTAATCTCCACCTCCGGATGAAATTTCGTCGCCGACCTTCTCTCTTTTAACACCTTCGTCAGTTCACTCATGATATAACCCTCCATCAATTTAACGTATTAAGTTCTATCCATTACAACAGAGCATCTACTGAAAAAGCGCCTGCGCCCGTCAACGCGATACCGATCACTACAACGAGCAAAACCAGTGGATATTCATAACCGTTTGCCGTCGACCACAAGCCGTTCTTGAAATGCACTTTGACGATCGCTCCCAGCATAGCCAGCGCAATGAGGGCTGCGGCCAGCGGGGTCAACAGACCGAGCGTGAAGAGCAGTCCGCCGACAAACTCCATCAGGCCTGCCAAGACCGCCATCAGCAGCCCTGGCTTGATCCCGATCGATTCCATCCAGCCTCCGGTACCTTTTGGCCCGTAGCCGCCGAACATCCCGAATAATTTCTGTGCCCCATGACCGATAAACAATATCCCTACAACCAAACGAATTAATAATAGTCCTGTATCCAACATGATTTCTCATCCTCCGAAATTTAGTTTGAACTCCATTATCTTTATTTCAAGATATTTATGAAAAAAAGAAGATTGAACAACTTCATAAATAATAATTTATTTATCGCAGCTTATTCGCCTGCGTTCTGCTAAGACTCCTCTGCCCCTTTACCAAGACGCTTTAGCAATTCAATCGCCTGAAGCTTCTCTTCGTAGCTAAGGCCGCTTAGTCTCGAATGCACGAACTCGGAATGGTCGGGAAAAATTTGTTCAAACATTTCTGTCCCATCCGTCGTAATTTCGGCGTAAATCACTCTCCGGTCTTGTTCGCAAGGCACCCGCCGAATGAGTCTCTTCTGAACCAGCTTGTCGATATTGTAGGTCACGCTTCCGCTGGTGATCAGAATTTTATCCCCGATCTGCTGCAAAGGAATCCGCCCTTTATTGTAGAGCACCTCCAGAATCGTAAACTCCGAAGGGGATAAGCCGCGCCGCTTCATATCCTTGATCGCCTGATCCATTATCGTCTTATAAGCTTTGGAGAGAACAACGAACAATTTCAGCGAAGCAGTATGTTCTTGATCCTGATCCGGCATTTCAGTCACCTCCATTTATCTCGTGTTCAAATATCTTGATTTAAAGATATATCATTTCGCGCCGGTTGTCAAAGCTATTTTGCGGTTAATTTCCCCCCTTCCCCCCTCCTTTCCCCTTTCATTCACAATTTTTTTTCCTAATTCACCTAGCCCTCAAAAGAGGATTTAAAGGCATTCAGGTAGAAAAGTGATCTTAGTAGCGCTATCAATGATTGGTTATCAGTCATATACCCGAAGGGAGAATTCAAAGAGAATGCTGTTGGAAAAAGGACAAAAACTGCTGTTCATTGGGGATTCGATTACAGATTGCGAGCGTCAACAACCGAATGGAGAAGGGTTGTTTTTTGCTCTAGGCAAAGGATATGTTGCTTTGGTTGATGCTTTGCTGCAAGCTGTTTACCCGGAGATGGGTATCCGTGTCGTCAACAGGGGGAACAGCGGCAACACCGTACGCGACCTGCAGGTGAGGTGGCAAGAGGACGTATTGGATCAGAAGCCGGACTGGCTATCCATCATGATCGGAATTAACGATGTATGGCGGCAATATGATACGCCTTTTATTCCCGAGTGGCATGTCTATGCCGAGGAATATGAAGAGACTTTGCGAAGGCTAGTGAACCAAACAAAGCCGCAATTGAAGGGGCTTGTGTTGATGACTCCGTTTTATTTGGAGCCCAATCCGGAGGACAAAATGCGCAAGACGATGGATGAATACGGGGCGATCGTGAAAAAGGTCGCTGCGGATACCGGAGCGGTGTTCGTCGATACCCAAGCGGCGTTTAACGTTGTGCTAGAAGAGCTCTACCCGGCAACGCTGGCTTGGGATCGCGTCCATCCTTCCTATGCCGGGCATATGGTACTGGCTCGGGCATTTTTGAAGGAAGTCGGGTTTGAGTGGAATAAGGGATAGGATCTGAAGTTTAGTTTAACAGAGCCTTAGCCTTCATATACTAGAAAAAATGACCTCTGGATGTGTTCGATCCGGAGTCATTTTTTCCTAAGCCTTTTTTAAAAAAAATTATTGTTTGATGTCACTTTGACTGCATACACCTTGATGATAAAATAAAAAACATCGCCTTGTTACCATGAACCGCCCTACCCACTACCACACAACTCACACTTCCCTACAACACTTACTGAACTCGTATCATGATCATTTGGAGGTCTTATGATGTCTCATTCGTTAGAGGTATTAATTGAGCCGCCGTTAGATTGTTGCGCTCTTTGCTATACTATTTTGATAATAGAAAAGACGGGAAGAGATACGCCCCGGTTCATCGCCGCATTCATGCAGCCGTGCGTGTCATTCCCGCCTATTTCTAGGCTTACATATAATCACGAAAAATCCGTCACATGGTGCTCAACTTAGGGGCAAGTTACGTTCAAGTTGTGTTCATTTTAGGGTCAATTCGTAATATATGTAGTATCAATTTTTCTAGTTTTACTGAGTTTCGTTTTTGTACACCTATGAAGAAAACGTTATTTAGACATTTTATTAGGCAAGTCTATAATCTCACTTTTAAAATTAATATTTAGAATAAACGCAGCAAATAGTATCAAAATAATTAGTACTCCCAGTATTATACCTAACACAACTAAGGTTCGCTTCATATAACAGCCTTTCTTTAATTATTAAAGATTAATTATACCCCTTCAAATTGTTGCTCCTTATTAATCCAGATCCATGATTCTTTTGAGGCAAGAACCATCCCATAAGTCGCTTCTTTAAATTCCCAATGGCTGGTAAAATACGCATATTGTCCGTCACTAGTGATTTATGGAGTGTTAGGATTCACACTAATCTGCGAAAGAGGCACAAAGTTCTGCTGGTGTCTAGAGTTCTTTAATTATCCCATATTAGGATTAATTATACAAAGGGTTCAAAAGTATTAGTGCACTTGCGTTGCAAGAATGCTGACATATATTTACATAATAAAACTTATATGGATTAATGATTATATTGAAACATTTATTTATATCGCAACATCAGTCTTGATGCTAAAAAGTCAAGGTGTGCTAAAGTGTAGGTTACGATGTTCCACTAAATGGATTTAGTGTTTTTTATCTCTTTGCCTTGCTTGGTTTAATTATCCCTATTGATGTGCGTAACGATGATGCCTTGGGACTTGTCCCTCACCTGATCCACAAGCAAAGCTGTGATTAAAGCCAGGAACAATTGATTCCATATGGTTTAAGGCTCATAACTGTGTAACTTTTTTAAGCGTAAATGTTGCTTCAGCCATTTGAAATAGAGTTCGATCAGCCAGCGATTTTTATAGATCTGAGCGATTTCATCAGCGGTCTTATCCATACAGAGATAAAAATTCGAAGTCCGTCACTGTTCGTCGTTAAACTCCACCAATCGAACGGGAGATGTTTCATCGAACGAAAAGCGCTGCCTACGTAAACTTTTGCATCCCGTGTAATGTGAGATCCGTCCGGAACCGAAAATTCCCCGATGATCGTGGCAAGTGCCCGATCCCGCATACGGATCACAAACTTAATGTTGTTCTCGATCCACTGATCCATCCGGGCGTAATCATTATAACCGCGACCATCACGTGGATTGCGTGTGCATCGGCAACCAGTTCAACGGCGCCCGCGCGATCCCCGACGTTGAGTGAGCTAGGGATCATGGCATCTGGGAATATCTTATTAGGAGCCGTGACGACAAGTCGCAGATGCATCTTGACTCCACTGCTCTTACTTGACATCTGAGCCCAACTCCCGAGTTTGAGGGGCAGTCGAAGAGCAAATGCTGATGCATATCGACTGTGTCAGCTTTTATGCAACGCTAGTGCATCGAATCCACCTAATCTCCTGAAACATTCGTTTGGAGCATAATTAGATACATCAATTCCATTTAGTCTAGCACTCGCCTTTACAATGACAAATGATTGCAAGCAAAGCTAAACGGCCTCAGTCCAATGGAATTCAGGACAAAGGCCGCTTGACTGATTTATTATTTGTACTGTCTAATTGACAGGACGCTTCACTTTAGGGACAGCCCCTTTTGCTTATCTGTAGTTCCGCAGATATTAATTCAAACCCTGCTCTTCCCGAATCACTTGAAGCAGACGCTTGCAGCCTTCGTCGATCATTTCATATACCTCCTGGAAATTGCCTGTATAGTACGGATCTGGGACATTTCCTCCGGCATGCTTCGGTACGAAATCAAGCATCTTCTTCACTTCAACCTTGCGGTCTTCCGGGAACCACTGTGCCAAATCCTTGACGTTCATATCATCCATGGCAATGATATATTGGAAGTCATGGAAATCAGTTTTGCTGACCTGTCTAGCGAACATTCCCGCGTCATCTATACCGTATTGCTTTAATATTTTCAAGGTTCCTTCATGCGGCGGTTTTCCGATATGCCAGTCCCCCGTACCCGCAGAGTCAACTACGATCTGATCCGCTAACCCAGCTTCCTTCACCTGGCTGCGAAATACCGCTTCCGCCATCGGAGATCTGCAAATATTCCCCAAACATACAAACAATACATTAATCATGGCTACAATTTTTCCTCCTATCATCAGTCGTACACATTTTATCTCTATTTATGGTTTTAGGCCAGCTCATCGGGCTTCTGTTAACTTTACTAATAAACCATTTCTTTTTCAATGCCGCTTTATCGTTTAAAGAGTAAAATGAGTTGCCAAGCTACTTACTATTACCTGACCTCTATCATTTAGCAATCGATCAAAAATTGGACAAGTGCAGAGGACACAGTATGGTCATACAAATATATAATCCGGCTATCCCATAGGAAGGCGAGATGGTTTACCCTTCCGCTGATTTAATATTTCCAGGAAATGAAGCTCTTGAAGCAGCCCAACAACTTGTTGAACACTGTCCTTTTCAAACTTTTTAAGGATACTGTTAATTTGCGACTTGATCGTCGAAACTTCTACATGTCTCATCCTACAGATTTCTTGCCGATTATATCCCTTCATTAATAATTCGAGTACTTCAATTTCAGTCGGCGTCAGTTGAGTGATGATGTGGAAGTTTTTCAAAAGGCTATCCTCAGCAGTCTTAATCCGTTTGAACTCCCGCGTGATTTTATTGGCGATATTGGAATGCAAGGTAGGCTTATCGAAAAAAGCATCCTTCACCGAATTTATAATGACGTCCGCAGGCATGTGCTTCAGCAAATAATTGGTTACTCCCAATTCAAAGGCATGGAAAATGGTGTTGTCCGTTTCACAAACGGTTAGGATCACGATTTTGATATCAGGCATATAGGTTAGGATCTCGGCAGTGGCTCGCAGACCCGCTTCTTTCTCTTCCAGTTCAATATCCATGAGGATGACATCCGGGGAATGCAGCGCAGCCAGCATCGTGGCTTCATAGCCATTTGCTGCTCTTCCTACACATTCAATCTGCGGATCATTGGCTAAAATCATTTGATAGCGCTTGGCGATTAAATGATCATCTTCTACTAGAAGAACCTTAATCATTCGTTCCTTCATTTTTCCTCAACTCCCGGTTCAGTATTTATGATGGCAAGTAAAGGAATCACCATTCTGAATGCAGTACCTTCTCCCTCTGTGCTCTCTACGGCTAGCTTCCCCTCATGCGCTGTGATGATGTTGTGGCATAGGGACAGGCCCATCCCCCAATTTTTCGATGTCGGTTTGGATGAGAAAAAAGGCTCGAAAATGTGATGCAAATATTTTTCTGGAATCCCTGCGCCATTGTCGCGAATGACCAGCTCTACCCACTTATTTTTAATGTTGATTTCGATCTGGATTCTTCTTGTTTTGTCTGGAATATTCTGAAGAGCGTCAACGGCATTGGACACGATATTCTCCACGCCTTGGGATAGGTAAAAGGAATCTGCCATGACCAGCGGCTGCTGCTTAGGCTTGGAAAAATCAACATGAATATTCTTCAGCTCAAGCGGCATTTCTTCAAGCAAATTTTCCACAAGGCTGCTTAAGGAAACCGGCTTCAAATCCATCTTTGATTTCAAGTTTTTCTGATGAATGGCATCCAAACGGCCATATAAATTGCGGCAGCGATGCTCGATAACCTGGATTTCTTGCCTTACTTCCGCTTGATCCTTGCACATTTCTTGCAAAAATTCACTTTGTGCAATAAGAGCCAGCATTTCATTTTTAATGTAATGACTGAACACCCTTGATGTAACTACAGCCGAATCTATATTTCGCGAAATGAGCGAATCCCTGTTCTTAATACGGTTTTGAATACGTGCATATTTGTATATGCCATATAAACAAAGGATAAGACAAAACGCCGATATATAAGGCAAAAGTGTATACATCGAAGGCTTGCCAGCTAAATTAATCGGTTTGAACCGCGTAAAATGAGCGGCCTTGGATACGATGATCAAAACGTTAGGTGCCCAGTACTGCATGTAGTAATAAGTCACCTGAATCGAAACATAGCAAATAAGAATCATTAAAATATTGCTTCGGATCAGACGAACCTTTGGCGCGTCAAAAAAGGCATAAATAAACAGGAATAGGCCAGCTACGATATAGGCCGTATTGATGACAAGAGTGATTTTATGAAACCAATCATAAGCTGTGACAAATTCAGGTGAATAAAACCGATAATATAGCCCGGTGTAAACGGAAGGATCATATAAAACAAACTGAATGATTGCCGGAATCGTGAGCAATAGCAGCAACCATTTTTCTTTCTTCTTCTCGATATTCATCGAGAAAAAAATAGCGGAACATAGTCCGGTATATAAAAACGACAGCGTAAAGAAATTCATAATTCTGACAAGGGAATAACGGGAAATAGGTAGAAAAACCAGTTGATTCTGAATGGTTTGCGTAATTCCAAAATATTTATAAAGGCTATTGTAATGATAAGCATCTTTAGACATGTAAATAATGACGGTGAGAACAACAAATAAGTAGGAGGTCACCATAAACATCATAAACAAAGTGGCTTTCGTGTAGCTTCTTTGTAAAAATGCAAAAACCACTATGATGACGATCAGGATAAGCATGAAGATCAGAAACATCGCTGCTCACTTCTTTTAATATTATTACTTCATTATAGATCACTGCCTTTTTCGTGTACAGGTTGATAATTTATCAACCTTTTACCATTGCAGCCGATGAATGATAGCGAAACTTCAACCTTATAGAACGCCGGAGTGGATTGATACAATAATAGCGAATGACGAATGACACAACACGAAGGGAAGGGTCAACGAAATGAAACATCACAAAAAATATGCTAGCCTGCTGCTGGCGGTTATTCTCATCTTGAGTCTGACTGCATGCGGAGACAACGGCAAGCAGGACGGCAACGCAGGGCAATCCAGCGACAAAGCCGTGCTTCAGTACTACACCTGGACGGATGAAGAAGATTATATGAGAAAAATCGTCGATGATTTCAACACAAAGCATGAAAACATTGAAGTCAAGCTCAACACGATCAGCAACGACGCCGACGAGTATAATACCAAAATTATGACGAATTTGTCCGGCGGATCCCAAATGGATGTGTACAGCATAAACGGGACAGCCAGTTTAGGGATGTACGCGCAAAAAAACCAGCTGCTTGATTTAACGGAGCAGATCAAGAATTCCAAAGTAGAGGTTAGCGCCTATGGCCAAAGCTTCCAAGATATCGTTACCGTTCTGACGGAAGGGAAATATTTCGCTCTGCCTTATCGCACTTCACAATATGCCATCTTCTATAATAAGGCTATTTTTGATAAGGAAGGGATTGAATATCCCGAACAGATGACATGGAACGAATATGCGGAACTGGCTAAACAGCTTACGAAGGGAGATGGAGTGGACAAGCAATGGGGAGGTTACTATGCAGACTGGCTAATCGCTCCTCTTGGCGGGCTGCAAAGCGGCAGCACTATTCTCGACGACAATCTTGAGCCGGTTGAAGGCTTCCTTCAGTTCCTGAATCGGATCTACTATGAGGATCAATCTCACATGAGCTATAAGCAAATGAAGGGAGAAAGTATTGATTGGATTAAACAGTTTGAGGTTGGCAATGTGGCGATGTTAATTAACGGGGAATGGACCATTAATATGTTGAAGGCGGATATTGACGCTGGCAAGACCGATATTGAATTCGATATGGCGCCGCTCCCCCTTCCTGATGGTGTACAGGATCAAACGACCGTTGGCGGAGTCAGCACTTTTATTGGCATTAATCCAGCTAGCAAAAATCAGGAAGCCGCCTTTGAATTCGTGAAATACGTTACTGGAAATGAAGGTGGAACGATAATCGCTGAATCCAACGTACTGCCTGCCTTCTCAAGCAAAGATACCAAGGAGTCTTACCTGAAAGCTACAAATATTCAAGGAAGCAGCTACTTCTTTGATGCCAAGACCGTGATGGAAAACCAGCCTGTTCCGAAAATCGATGAAGTCAATCGTATATTCAGTGAGCAACGGGATCTGTATCTGTTCCAAGAACAAGATCTTGAAACAACCATGAATACATTCCAACAACAGCGCAATCAATTGCTCCAGCAATAGTTAGACGTAAAAAACGGCTGCATTGCCGTGGCGGCAGCCGTTTTTTTACAGGAGGGTTTGAACAATCATGATCGAACGATCGAGTAAACTCCGTGCTTACTTACCAGGAGTACTCTTTATCTTACCAGCATTTTTACTGTTTGCTGTCTTCATTCTTTTCCCTCTGATCTATGGGATTGTCATGAGCTTTACCGATTATGGCGGTTTTAATCTAAAATCAAACTTCATCGGACTAGACAACTATGTGAACTTGTTCCGGGACGATTATTTCAAAATCTCCCTGAAGAACAATTTCATTTATGCAGCGTTATTTGTTCCGCTTACGATCATTTTGGCTTTACTATCAGCCGTCTCGTTAAACCGGATTATTCATTTGCGGAAGTACTTTCGGATGACATTTTACTTCCCGCATATTACTTCCATGGTATCGATTGCTATCGTTTGGGGATTGCTGCTTAATCCATTGAGAGGGCCTGTGAATTCCATGTTGAAGGGAATAGGCATTGCCAATCCTCCGGAATGGCTGATGTCCTCGAAGTGGGCTTTGATTGCTATCGTCCTCATCGCGGTCTGGAAGAGCTTTGGTTATTACATGATGATTTTGTTAGCAGGCATTCAGGGCGTACCAGAATATCTTTATGAGGCTGCTAAACTGGACGGAGCAAATGCGTTCAAGCGTTTTCGCTATGTCACGCTGCCAGGTCTATCGCCGACGCTATTTCTTGTATTGATATTAACGGTCGTGAGCTCCTTCCAGGTCTTTGACCTCGTATCCGTATTGACGGATGGCGGGCCTGGACGCTCGACGAATGTGCTCGTGTTCCGACTCTATCAGGAAGCATTTATCCATTATCGGATGGGTTATGCCTCTGCCATGTCTACTGTTCTATTTCTCATCATTATGGTTATATCCCTGATTCAATTCAGACTGGAGAAAAAATGGGTCACTTACTAAGGAGGAGAGCAATTTGAGCATCTTGGATAACTTGAAAGTACAAAAGTTGTTCTATTGGATTTTGTTGTTTGTTGTACTGCTCTCCTCTCTCGTCACGCTTTTTCCATTCCTTTGGATGATCGCTACATCACTAAGAACGGATGTTGAAATATTTCGCGATCCGATGAGCTGGATTCCAAAGTCCTTATACTTGAAAAACTACGAGCAAGTTTGGATGACGATTCCCTTTGGGCAGTACTTTCTCAATACAACGAAACTCACTTTAATCATCACTTCATTGCAGGTATTGATTTGTTCCATGGCGGCCTACGCCTTTGCAAAATTAAAGGTGCCTTTTAAGAACGTTATATTTATGCTGTTTCTAACCAACATTATGGTTCCCTGGCATTCGATCATGGTGCCGCAGTTTTCGATTATCAGTAAATTAGGGCTCTACAATACGCATTCCGGCTATATTCTTATCCAGATTTTCAGCGCTTTCGGAATTTTTCTATTGCGGCAGTTTTTCATGACTTTACCCGATGAGCTGAATGATGCGGCCCGGATTGATGGCTGCAATGAGTGGAAAATTTACTGGAAGATCATCATGCCTTTATCCCGGGCAGCCTTGTCCACACTCATTATATTTACATTTACTTTTATGTGGAATGACTATCTGGCGCCGCTGATCTACTTCCATGATGATTCCCTAAAAACCATACAGCTCGGGCTAAAACTGTTCCAAACCGAGCACACGATGGATTACGGCTTGTTAATGGCCGGAACGGTATGTGCGACCATTCCCATGATTATCATCTTCCTGATCGGGGAGCAGTACTTCACTAAAGGCATTGCTACGACAGGCATGAAAAACTAATAATTGAACCCCTTGGAGGAAAAGAAAAATGCAAAAAAACTTTGTTCAAGTACATTCGCAGGATTTTGTGGTAAATGGTGAGAAAATTGTGTTCCGCGGCTTTGGACTCGGCTCCTGGATGAATCTAGAGCATTTTATGATTGGTCTTCCCGGCACAGATTCCTTGATCAAAAAAACATTTTCAGAAGTCTACGGCGAAGAGAAAAGTTCTTTGTTCTTCGATAAATTTCTAATGGAATTTGTAGATGAGGACGATTTTAAATTTTTGAAGGATCTGGGCGTTAACTTGCTGCGAATCCCGTTCAGCTATAAGTTCTTTCTGGATGACCAATACCCCGATTCCTTTAAAACAGAAGGATTTAAATACTTGGATCATATTATATCGCTTTGTGAAAAGCATGAAATTTATGCCATCCTGGATCTTCATACGACCCCTGGAGGCCAAAATCCGGATTGGCATTGCGATACCGCCAGCGGTATTCCGATGCTATGGAATTACGGCGCTCTGCGGGACACCGTCATCGCACTTTGGGGCCACATTGCCAAATATTATCGCAATAACCCTTGGGTCGCCGGCTATGATATTGTGAACGAGCCATCCATGGTTAAGAATGCCGTCGTTTTTAATGAATTCTACGATAAAGTAGTTTCCGAAATTCGCAAGCATGACACCAACCATATTATTTTTATTGAAGGCAACCGCTTCTCAACAGACTTTTCGATGCTTGATCCGGTAGATGATCCGCAGGTAGCGTATACGTTTCATTTTTATCCTTTCGTCGATGAGCCTGCTGTTCTATCCCCCGAAATGAAGCGGGAAGATCGAAAGAAAATATTTTTAACCGAGTTTGAAAGACTAGTAAGCATCCGCGATAAATATAATAGACCTGTATGGTGCGGCGAATTTGGCCTCGTTCTGGATGAGGAGTCTATTCAATTACAGACTGAAATCATTGAAGACATGCTGGATCTATGCGAGAGCTATGACGTATCTTGGACATTGTGGACGTACAAGGATGCAGCCTGCATGGGAATCGTCTATCCGCAGGAGGATACGCCATGGATCAAGCTCACTACGAAAATCAGAGAAGAATGGAATCAGCACGAGGAACAGGCTAAAGGGGAACAACTGGTAGATCATATGGCTGAAACTTATTTTAAGCCGATAAGTGCAGATTTGCGCTACGAGCTGCAGTTCAGAATGAGAACGATCATGCAGGTCATATGCGTAGAACAGCATTTAAAACCATTCCTTCAATTGATGCCGTGGGAAGAAGCCTACCGCCTGCCTGAATCATTTCATTTCAACAATTGCACAAGCTGGGACGAGCTCTCCTTGCTAATCAAAAAATATACGCAGAAAGCATAAATGGATTTGTGCAACAAGGAACCTTATATGGGTGGTTCTCAGGCTGTCGAGGAAGCTCGGCAGCCTTTTTTTAGGCTATGCGGGATTTACCGCTCCATCTCACCTTTAGGCAAATACCAGCTCGGTACATCCGCTTCAAAATCGTCATACCATGCCAGCACCTTCTCCGCTCGTTCCAGCATTTGCGCTACTTCTGCTTCACCAAAGGGAATGGCCCAGGGAATAGATGAAATCTGGTTGCTCGCGATATATAATGCCATTAATTTAAAAAATGTATCGGGCACTTCGTCATGAAAATACCCGTGAATGCGGCCCGATGCAAACGACGCACTCTGGAAGGCGCACCAAGTAATCCGGTTGAACTCCTCCCAAGGATCGCCATAATCAATCCTGTTGAAATCGATGATGCCAAGCTCGCCAGAGTTAGTAATCACCATATTGCCGATATGATAGTCGCCATGCTGAAATGTCAACGGCCGCTGATCTAACAAATATCGATGACCTTCGATAAAGCTTAGAACCTTATCTGCTTCCTTTAAATGAAGCCCGCTGGCCCTGTAATTCGCGATATATTTATCGATTTTAGCATTATATCGCTCGGCCCATGATGGGAATTGGCTCGGCGCGGGAATTTCATGCATTGCCCTTAATATTTCTCCAGACTTCACGCCAAGCCGGTATTGATCCGCAGGATTCAACCTGGCCATTGCTTCGGCTGCATCCTCTCCTTCAACCCAAGTGAACAAGGAATACACGGATTGACCCTGATTGCAGATCCCGAAATCCACTGGACGAGACATGAGAATATCTAGATGCTCCAGCTGCCTTACAGCCTCGAACTCCTGCTTTTTCCGCTCATATTGCGATCTATCCGCCCATCTAAGCAGCAGCTTCCTATCATCATGCGTCCGGATATCGTATTTTTTGTCGCTCGACCAGCCTGCATGAATCTCTCTCATCGATGCCCACGACTCATAACCGGGAATTTGACTGAATAGGGCTCCCACTGTACACTTCCCCCTTTCATCCTTTATCCGAAGGAATACAATTCGCGCTGTCGTTCTTGACGGGCAAGCTCCTGCTGGCACGGCATGCAGTGGCCTCCTTTTTTAGCCGCCGAAATGAGCCGAGTATGCTCCCAGAAGGTATCGTAACCAGCCGCAATTATTGCTGCGTTAAAATAAGCGGGCCGTTTTTAGTTATAGCTATCGTATGTTCATACTGTGCTGATAATTTTCCATCGATGGTTCTCGCTGTCCAACCGTTAGCATCCATTCGGCTCTGCCACAAACCTTCATTGATCATAGGCTCGATGGTAATCACCATGCCTTCCTTAAGTCTTACTCCTCTTCCCGGGGATCCATAATGGAGAATTTGCGGCTCTTCGTGAATGGTGGCCCCAATGCCATGACCGGTGAAGTCTTTGACGACCGAGAATCCTTTGGATTCCGCATAGGTCTGAATGGCATGGCCGATATCCCCGACGCGATTGCCAATACAAGCCTCCTCAATCCCTTTATACAAACAGTTCTCCGTCACTTCCAACAATTCCTTTGCCTCGTTCGAAATATGTCCAACCGCATAGCTCCAGGCAGAGTCGGCCAGGCTGCCATTTAAATTGACAACAAAGTCAATCGTGACAATATCGCCATTCTTTAACGGGGCTTTCCGGGGATATCCATGGCAAATTTCATCGTTAATCGACGCACAAGTGGCAAATTGATAGCCCTTATACCCCTTCTGTTCAGCAGTGGCTCCATGTTTTTTCAAGTATTTTTCTACAAAATGATCTATTTCCATGGTGGAAATACCCGGCTCGATCATTTTCGCTAGTTCTTTATGGCAGGCAGCCAACAGCTTTCCTGATTCATGCATGAGTTGTATTTCTCTATCCGATTTTAAAGTAATCATGGTCATTTCTCCTTATTCATTATTTCATCGCTGCAGGTAGTCACAGTGAAGCCTGCGTCTCTATTTTCCTGTGGATGTAATGATGACGATTTCGGCAATTTGAGCTGCAAAATTTAGCCACTTTAGCACGCTGATAAGGAATATACCAATCCCCGCAATGGATGCAGGTTTGCAAATTAAACGTATTTTTCTCTATGGCCTCAAGCAAACTGATTATCGCCTCCATGTATTTCCGTTTTAATTGATCCGGTTCATCTACAAACTCCGTATGCAGCAAAATTTGTTGGCTGGTTCGTTCGACCTTGTCTTCATCGGAGAATAGATCTTCTATTTTTGAAACAAGGCTTACCTTTAAGCGGACAGCTTGATACTGTTCAAAAATATGATTGACTCTGTGCAGCAGGTTGTCAGAAATGGCCTCATTAGACCGAACCGATTCAGCAAGCTCCAGCAGAACTTCTCTCATCCCCTGCTCCAGGCTTCCCCTCTTCACTTCATGTTGGTTGGCTTCATTAATCACCGTTAGAAAATAGTTTTCACGGGATAAAATTGGGCACATCGGACTCTCTCCTTAGTTAGTACTCCTTAAATTAAATGTATTAATGTATTCAATACATTTATATCACTTAATGATCTAATTAACAATATTCCATGGGCAATAGCGACAGCTATCAAGGACTTAATCAAGGAGTTCCAAATGCACCCCATGCTTACCACGAGAAAAAGGACCGTGCGCCCCTCTTATTTTGGGGCTGCACAATCCCTTGTTGCTTACTTCGTCTCCATTCTAATTGCCTGCCTTTAAAAATCATACTCTGCATCTTTGATCTTGCGAATGCTTGAGTATGCATCAACCAGCAGTACGGTATCCTCCACTAAACGCTGCATACGAAACAGAATATCATCGTTGACAATTTCCTTGCGGTGAAAATCCTTTTCCTCAATCATTAGAGCCTGAAATAGCTACGATCTTCATATCCAACTCCTCCTTATTATTTAGCCGTATGTTTCTTGATCTCAGGCAAAATTTTCGTTGCAATCAGCTCGATATTTTTTGCGATCTTATCGAAGGGCACGCCGCCAAAATCGATTTGAGCCATAAAACGCTGCTGACCATACATTTCATATTGATAGAGCATTTTTTCAATAATTTGCTGCGGGCTGCCAATCATTAACGCATCACGGTAATCTGTAGCTTGTGCAAATTGCTGCTTTGGATAGCCGCTGCCGCGTAATGCCTGCATACCGGAATTCGCATGTGGATAGTACTCGCGAAGTGCGTCCTGTGTAGTTTCCGCAGTATAAAATAAACTTGTTGTCGCAATCGGTAGCGCTGCGGCATCAAAGCCGCTCCGCTCTGCGGCATCACGATACGCATCCACCGAGATTTTGAAGTTAATTGCAGGGCCGCCAAGCGTTGTCAACATCATGGGCACGCCGGCATATCCAGCCTTAATCGCGCTCGCGGGCGGGCCGCCTACGGCGCGCCAAATCGGCATGCGACCATTTTGAGGCTGCGGCAAAATATAGGCATTTTCGAGCGGTGCACGGAATTGGCCTGTCCACGTTACTTTGTCCTCGTTGTTCAACTGCAGAAGCAGCTCCATTTTCTCTTCAAATAATTCTTCATAATCACGTACATCAAAGCCAAGCAAGCTGTATGCTCCTACGCGCGAACCACGTCCAGCAACAATTTCTGCCCGGCCGTTTGAAATTAAATCGAGAGTGGCAAAGTCCTCATACACTCGTACAGGATCAGATGTACTTAACACCGTGGCCGAACTGGCAATTTTAATGTTTTTTGTAGCCTGTGCGATCGCTCCCAAGATGACCGTATGCGCTTGGGTAGTAAAATGCGTTTGATGACTTTCACCGACGGCAAACACATCAAATCCCGCCTCATCAGCCAGCTTGCTGGCTTCGATTAATTCATGTATACGCTGCTGAGCGCTAATCATTGAGCCTGTGTGCGGATTCGGCAAATGATCCCCGATGGAATACAAGCCGAATTCGAGACCGTTATTTTTTTGAATACGATACTGTTCCATGCTTCTCTCTCCTTTTTCTCATGCTATCTTGTTAGTCAATCGGCACCAATTTTGCTTCAATTTCTTCGCGCCGTTCTTCCAGGAAGGGAGGCAAATCCAAGGCTTGACCAAGCTCCTCAACCGTCGAATCTGCCGTGAATCCTGGACCGTCCGTTGCGATTTCGAATAAAATACCGTTTAAATCACGGAAGTATAGGCTTTGGAAGTAAAAACGGTCTACAACTCCTGTGGAGTGGAAGCCATTTTCTTTGACCACCATGTCCCAGTAACGTAATTCTTCCTCGTTCTTAACGCGTATTGCTAAGTGATGTATGCTTCCTTTTCCGGGCCGCTCACGGGCGCCTTCCTGTTGCTTAATGACAATCTCCCCGAAGGCTTCCCCGGTAATGGATTGATAAACGGCTTCGTCCATAGAACGAGACACTTCTGTATAGCCAAATAGATCCCTTAACACTTTTGCCAGCCGTTCCAGATCTCGTACCGTTATTTCCACCGTGCCCATGCCTAAAATGCGGTGCTCTAGCTCGACATCCGAGCCTTCCCATGCTGACCAGTTGCCAGGGATGTCTGCGCCATTATGATTTAACAGAACCAACCGCAGTCCTTCCGGATCCTCAAAATGCAAAGCATCTCTGCCCGCATATTTCGTAATTTCGCCATGATCTACTTTCCATGCTTCAAGGCGGTTTTTCCAGAAAATCAGGCTTTCATAGGACGGGACAAGTAAACCGATTTGAGTGATTGCATTTGTTCCACGAACGGTTTTTCCCGCATTGGGCATTTCAAAAAATGACAGTTCCGTTCCAGCGCTCCCCGTTAAATCTCCGTAAAAAAGATGATACATACTGGGATTATCCTGATTAACGGTCTTCTTCACCCTGCGCAGCCCTAATACCTGGCGATAAAATTGATGATTGATTCGAGCGTCTTTTGTGAGCATTGAAATATGATGATGTCCTGAAATGGTATACATTCTAACTCCTCCTTAACTTGACTAATCAAGTGTTAGGGTAAAAAAAATTACTCTGGCGGTAATTCTTTTTTTTGGCTGTGTTTGTGTACACGTGTTATTAATGTATATAGTGTCTTTTGTTCTTCATCGTTTAATACCTCGTCAAAAAACGACGTTTGAAATGCTAGCTGCTCAGGCATTACTTGATTCAAAACAGCCTCAGCTTTCGCAGTCAAGCTAATCGTTTTCGTTTTCCAGTCCTGCTTGCGCACAATATAGCCTTCCTTCTCAAGACGAGCGAGCATACGCGAAATTCCGCCTTGGGTTACCGTCACTTTCTCGGCTAATTCCATTTGCGTGAGAGGCTGATAAATACGAATTTGCATAAGTGTATCGAATTGTGCTGTCGTTAGATCAAAACGTTTTAGAAATTCATTGGACATCTGGTTGCTTTGATTCGTAAAACGCACTAAACGCAACCAAATTAACGAGCCTATCGTATTATTGCGCATATCGCTTCAGCTCCCCTCCTTCGCTAATCCCACTATCACTTTACCACTCAAGTGACAAGGTGTCAAGCAAGCCCGCCCACTCCCCCTCAGACTTCGGAATGAAGTAAAGTTTTTTGGTGAAAATCAAAGTATTTTCTGGGTTTGCTCCAGCTTTTATTTTGCTACAATAAAAGGTAACAATGCAGCATTTCAAGGACGTAACCAAGGAGGTAATTCCAATGACCAAACCAGTAAAACAGAATGAGCCCATAGTTACACATATTTATACGGCTGATCCATCCGCACACGTATTCGAAGGCAAGCTGTACATCTACCCTTCACATGATCTGGATCATGAAATGGAATCCAATGACAATGGCGATCAATATGACATGGAGGACTATCATGTTCTGTCCATGGAGGATATAAACTCCCCTTGCACCGATCATGGCGAGGCTCTCCATCTTCGTGATATTCCTTGGGCCAAGCAGCAGCTGTGGGCTCCCGATGCCGCTTATAAGAACAATACATACTATCTGTTCTTTCCGGCTCGGGATAAAGACGATATTTTCAGACTGGGCGTAGCTACCAGTTCTTCGCCTGCGGGCCCCTTCACGCCGCAGCCGGACTACATGCCGGGAAGCTACAGCATCGATCCAGCCGTTCTGGTCGATGAGGATGACAAAGCGTACATTTATTTCGGAGGCCTGTGGGGCGGACAACTGGAGAAGTGGCAAACCGGCACCTTTGAGCCGGACGCAGATGGGCCTACTGCAAACGAGCCTGCGCTTGGGCCAAGAGCTGCTGAGCTAAGCGAGGATATGCTGACCTTCAAAGAGGCGCCTGTGGAAATTTCCATCGTGGACGAGGATGGCAATCCGCTACTTGCTGGCGACGAGGATAGAAGATTTTTTGAAGGCCCTTGGGTTCATAAACATAGCGGGTATTACTACCTGTCCTATTCAACCGGTACTACGCACAAAATCGTGTATGCCATGAGTAAAAACCCGATGGGGCCTTATGTTTATAAGGGGACAATCCTGACGCCTGTCCTGGGCTGGACTACCCACCACTCTATCGTGCAATTCAAGGACAAATGGTATCTGTTCTATCATGACAGCTCCCTGTCTGGAGGCGCGGACAACAAGCGCAGCGTTAAATTCACGGAAATCAAATACAACGAAGATGGAACGATTCAAACGATCGATCCTTATAATAATTAAGAAGGAAACAAAATAGGATCGTGTGCCCCTCTTATTTTGGGGCTGCACGATCCCATTTTCAGAACTCGGTCGAACATTCCGCAACTATATCAATAGACAATTTGAAAATGAAGTTCAACAATTAAACTAGCTGAATTCTAAGAACATCCGCTTGATAATGCAAAATATTGATTACAAAAAGAAAGCCCAAGCGGTATGCCACTTGAGCTCTGTTTCGAGAGGACATCTTTGCTATTATACAGGATGACTCCTTTTATTTACTCCCTGTGAAACAGATCATTTCCCGCTGGGAGAAGGTTTGTTGGATACAATAATTAGTACACAAACGAACGAGATACAATAACCAACAGAATGAAGAGTACGAGAATTACACCTGTGCTTGTAAATACGCCTGCGCAGCTACAGCCGCCGATTCCACCCAGTTCACCCATTTTGACATCCTCCTCCCTCTTTTGTTTATGTTAAATTGTATGAGCATAAGGGATTTATGGACTGGACGTTTTTTAAAATGGGCGATTAACCTTTCGACGACTTCTGCCATCGTCACAGAAACGGATGGGGATAGGGATTTAGCTCCTGTGGAGTAAGCGTATGATTTACGTAGCCTAATTTCATGGGTATCTCCAAAACCCGATCCAGGCCGCTCAACCGAGTCAGGTGATGTCCGAATGTCATCGGCAGCATTCCGGGTATGAGCACTTTCACACAACGCAGCCCATTGCGACGCGTCTCACTTGACGACTGATCAATTACAATCACATCCATCTGAAGACGGCGGAATATTTGAAGAACCTGCCTTAAATCATCCGTTAAATCTTCATGGGCAGGGACAGAGGGAAACTCTTCAGCGAATGTACATAAAGGCCGGGAATCTTCCAATAAAAAATGGAGCCTTCTCTCCGCTTGCGGCAAACTGTACAGCAGTGAATGATCTTCCATATACTGTACAAGTTCCGAATCGCCAAACATCGCTTCGGCTTCCAGCCTCCGCTCCTCCCATCGCCTTTCGACCGTCGGGATCATCACTGCCAGCTCGTGTATAGCACTCTTAGCCGCTTGAACCGGGTCAAGATGAGCTCCCGCAGCACAGAGCAGGTTTACACACTGCTCCGTCCCTCCCTTTGCAAGTGCCCATATGCTCGGAATTCCGTTCTCCATCGTCATATTGTACAAACTTACCTCATATCCAGTAACCGCCCTTAAACGCTGGATCATCAGCACCAGTTCCGAATCTCCCGACGATATATAATCAAGCCGCGAAACATGTAGCTGTGCATACCAGGTTATCAAAAAAGCATCTCTCTCCACTACTTCGAAAATACCGTGTAAAACAGCTTCCTCTATACTGTTTCCTACCGCGCATCCATTGGAGGTTTCATAGACGAAACCACCGCCGCCACCGAGGCTGTAATAAGCCAACAGATGGGGGATCAAGACGGGACGCTCCTCTAAAAACGAATAGCCCCATACCCATTCCATGGGGGCATCCGGATCAAACGGGATGAATGGAAAATCAGGCTGCTCGTATCGCCCCTCTGCATGAAGACCCACCGTAGACGGATCTATCGCAGCTCCCTTAAATTGGGAATAACTGCCATGCATAACCGTTCTTTTACCGCGCACAGCTACACCGCAATAACGCTCCAGCCCCTCTAATATGCCAGCAAGTTCGCTATCCAAAAAGGAATGCGAACGTCCCCCCGTTATTTCATCGTAAAAGCCCAAGGGAAGATTAATGGCCGCGCCGGCAAAGGATGAAGATAGACTCCACTTCTTATCATTAAAAACTCCAGTGCGACTATCCCAGTAATCTCTTAACAGAACCCGCTGTAAATCACTCATCGCACGACAGCGGTAGGTGTTGTTGACTTTTAGGCACTTCTGCAGCGATATTTTTGCTAACTCCGGTGAATCATCCGGCAATTGACCGCAAACCGAGCAAGTCCCCACGGGTAGAACATAATGGATTGTGCTGCTCAAATTTTTCAAATCGATCAAATAAACATGTTCTTCCGTATTCGCTTTATCGCCTCGCAGCACCTTAGTCACTTCTGCCGCGATTATATGTGCCAGATAACCAGATCCCGCTGGAGATAATTCAGCAGTATAATTAGGAGCATAATCAGGAGATACCAGCTTCATCAGCATCTCGTCCACCTCTTGGCGATTGCTCCCCGCCAATGCTAGCCTTGTCTCAGCGCATTGGAAGCATCCAAACTTCCCCGGATGAATCAGTGGTCCTACCACTCCTTCACCTAATGATATATATGCGCATAACCATGGGGTTCCACGCGGCCGCAATACCTGTTCAGCTTCAAGATAAATAGATGAGCTATCCTGTTCCTCAAGTACCAATACCAGATCCGTGACGGGTATGGTTTCACTGAAATCTTTTCTGCGCACTGGCAGGAATTCGGACATTCGCTTATAAACGGCGTCTGCCAGTATTCCCTCTCCAACAATAACGACAGAATTCAATAGACTCCCCCCTCTTCGAGGCTGACTCCATAAATTTCAAACGGGCTTTTGCCCCACAAAGATTTGCTCGGCATATTGAACACTTCGAGGCGCTTATGATGCTGCTTCAGCGTTCGAACGGCCGATTGCATTAAAGATCCGTAATCTAGCGAACCGCTATCGGGAACTGGGGTTTCCTGCCATTCATTATTCCTCCAAGTAACCGCAGAAATCGAAGCAGCTTCCCTCTGATCCAACGCTTTCTGCAGGGATTGGCGGAGGGCAAGAGTAAAGCTGAGATCCGCGCTGACATACCACGAAGAGCCCCGATTTACCCATACGACCGGAAAACCAAGTAAAGGTTCACCGACGGCGATAACTGGCTCACCCTCTATGATGCTTAACGCTTGTAAATAATATTGACATCGCACATCTTTAATTTGTGTACACGCTATGCGTAGAACTGTCGGCTCATGAGACAGCGTTCGTTTGCCGAACTCTTTAGCTAAACAAGCTCTAAAACCCCGCCCAACGGCTTCGGCCAAATCGCACCCTGCTCCAATATTGATTTCTTGCTGCTGATGTGAGGGCAACCAGGAGAACATTAAGGGAATCATCCGAGCAGCATACGCTTCAAGCCCCGCAAGTCCAGATTCTCGCCGTGCCTCTTCATGCGTTAGCCCGCTCCGGATGATCACCGGGAGAAGAGGCGCAGGTTCTTCCGATAACAGATCCACGGGTTGAACAAGACACTGCGCCAGCGGCAGCTGGATTAAATCCGCCTCCTCCCATGCATGGAAAATGCCTGTTATCGTAGAAGTCAGCTGGTTCAACGCTGAAAACCACTTCTGTGGATTTGCCCGCTCATTATTGTCCCCAAAATGACGCTCTATGTTCTCCACCGGCCGAGCAGCCTCATATCCGAACACTAGAGGATGAGGAAGCACCTGGTGCCAGCCTCCGGTCAACGTAACCGGATCAAGTAAAAAGCAATGATTCCAGCTATACGCATCATTCTCGGCCGTAATTGCTTTATGCCATTCATGCACGAGTAGATTCGATAGTAAGCCTGCTGCTGCGACAGAGAGGCCTTTTTCACAACGGCTTTCAGGAAAGACGGACGAATGGATGCGCCGCCAAGCCGACTCCCATCGTCCGTTTCCATCACAATTCAGCAGAGGACCAGCCATTCCCATGCCTCTGACCAAGATCCCGGGGAGCATCTGTCTCCTTTCTGCTATACAGGCATTCTGAAGCTTCAGAAGTTCATCTAAACCCCCGTGCTCCGACACATACAGAATAAATTGAAACGGTCGAACAATCGCCCTCCAATTCAGATCCTCATCTCTTGCAGCAGCAATAATTTTTAACGAGGTCTCGGCCTCACGGCCATAAGCATGTTCGCAAAATTCCTTGAGTTTGCCCGTGTCTATCGGCTCCTTGCTTGTTACATAAACCGTGAGCTTGGACAAACCGAATTCATACCATGATTCAGCAAGCGAGAGCAGGATTGGACCGGAACCGATGACGAGCGTGCCTTCCTCCAGTAGAGACATCTCGCACAACTCCTTTCCCAACTTTTCACATCTTAAATGAACCATTCAGGCTGATTAAGCTTCTCCCGAGCGTTAAAATTCATTTTAAGATATGTGTCCCACTCCCTTTCTATGACTGATCAATAATTACTCCAAATCTTCCATATTGCTCGTCAGAGCAGAGGTAACTGAATGACAAACGCTTTTCCTCTCTCGCCTTCTGAACTTATATAAATGCTTCCTTGATGGATATCCACGATTTTCTTGACGATGGATAAACCTAAGCCATTGCCCTCTATATTTCGACCTCTTGCCCGATCCGCTTTGAAAAACCGACTGAATATCCGCTCTTTATCTTCATCGGCAATGAGGAGGCCATCATCATAAAAGCGGATCTCCACTTGGTCTTGGTCGGCCTTCAGTTCAATTGCAATTCTCCCGCCGGCAGAAGCAAACTTAATTGCATTTGACATGAGATTGATCCATACCTGACTTAGAAGTTCTTCATCCGCGTGAATCATCGTACGCTCCCCTTTCATCTCCACCTCCAGCTGTTTTTCCGACCAGAGGGCTTCAAAAGTGAGAACCGTACGCCGGATTTGTTCAGCAAGATCGAAATGGGTTGGAGCCATCACATGCCTTTCCGACTCCAATGCGGCCAAACGGAGTAAATTTTCGCTTAACCGCGATAAGCGTTCACTCTCCTGCATGATAATTTGAAGGGCTCGCGAGCGCTCCGGTGCTTTAAGCGACCCTTCGAGAAGCATAGCGGAGAAACCTTTAACCAGTGTTAACGGAGATTGGAATTCATGAGAAACGTTAGCGACAAACTCCTGCCGTTCACGATCCAATTCCCCCAACTCAGCAGCCATATGATTTATAGCCTTGGCCAATGTTCCCATCTCATCGCGCTGATTCTCGGACAGCCTTACATTAAAGTCACCGGTTGCCAATTGCTTAGCGGCAGCGGTTACCGTCTGTACAGGGGTAACCAAGCGCCTTGCAAAAAATAAGATAATAAGCCCGCCTACCAATAGGACGATAACTAATATCACTGTAATTTCCGTTAAGCCTGAGGATTCACTGAAAGCTGCCTGTGCAAGTTCGATTTGGTAAACACCTTCATCCAGCGGCCATGGCATTGTGACTGAAATATCACAATCACAGAAGTTATCTGCATCAGGCCAGTTAAATAGTTGGATCTCCTGAGAGTTTGGGGCAGTCACCTTCAATCTGACGGAAGAGAGCTGAGCTGCATTTTCCAGAAATGTCTGTTGATCCTCCGGTTGAGCTTGGCTGTACAATTGTATAAGCTGCTGCCCTTTTCTTGTAAGCTCCCTCTCAGTGTAACGTTCGGCGGAATCCTGAAATATAAAGATTGCTGCAGCCCAGGCGACTATAACCCCAATGAGTACTGCAGCAAGATAATAGAAGACAATTCGAACATATAGGGTCTTAAACATGCTTTACCTCCAGCTTGTACCCGAGTCCTCTGACGGTCACGATTTCAAAGCTGTCCGTCAACTCAGAGAATCTTTCTCTTAGCCGTTTTACGTGTACGTCTACCGTCCGTTCATCCCCTTCAAAGTCACTGCCCCATACATGTTCAATGATTTGTTCACGGGTCAAAGTGCGATTGGGCTGGGAGGCAAGCCGATACAAGAGTTCAAACTCTTTAGGAGGTAATGATACTTCTTTCTCACCCACGGACACTTGTCTCTGGGCATTCAAATACAATTGTCCGACTTGAAGAGAATATCCGCGGTCAAACCGATATCTTCGCAAAAGTGCTTTCACCCTATAGCTTAGCTCCTTAGGGTCAAAAGGCTTCACCACGTAATCATCCGTTCCTGCCTGAAAGCCCGCTACCTTGTCGATGTTCGTTCCCTTCGCAGTCAGCATAAGCACTGGGATGTCAAAGTACCGTTTGATTTCGCGGCACACTTCGAGCCCATCCGTGCCAGGCATCATGATGTCCACAATCACAAGCTCCAGTCTCTCTTCATGAATAAAAGCGATAGCCTCTGTACCATTTTTCGCTTCCAGAATGTTGTAATCATCTGACCGCAATGCAAGTCTGACCAGTTCGCGAATGAAAGGATCGTCATCTACTACTAATATTTTTATCATCCGGTTCTCCTCTGCCATTTCACGCTTATTCCACTAACTTCACATATTTATCCTTAACGTAATCATCGAAAAACTGCACTAATTTCTCATTAATTTCCCCAAGCAGAGATACGTCACGGCTGCCAAATAGAGGCGAGTACAGCGTGATATCAGAAAAGCTCATATGGTCAGCTCCAGGAACCACCCATTCGATCCCGCCATTTTTCAAAATTCCTTCCTTTCTTTGAACGAGCTCTGCCGCTTCCTTCACGTATTCCTCCTTTACGGCGAGTCCTGGGTACTTATCAGGATCAGACCACTCTTCCTCTAAAAGCTCCAGATTGGCGAACTCATCGCTGTATGTCGTTTGAATGTATAAGAACGGATTGGGCAGGCCGTCTTCGATCACAGCACCATACGGAAATCCGTCCATATTTACGCCTGAGCTCAACCGAGAATCCTGGTGCATGACCTGTGCTGCGGCTGCGCCTCCAAAAGAATGGCCAAGCATACCCAGCCGCTGAAGATCCATCTTCCCGGTTAAAATATGCTGGGAATCCTTTTCATTCAGATCATACAATCTATCGAGAACAAACTTAACATCGTCTACCCACAGCTGCATATGTTCCTCCATGCTGTCCCAAACTGACGAATCATCAGCGATGACCGCTTTTTCTTTGGTGATCCGTCCATCAGGAAACAAAGTCGGGATTTCCGTGTAATACGGATGCTCGATCGCTACTACGATATATCCATGGCTCGCTAAATTTTCCGTCATACTGGTGTACATGAAGTTGGATGCTCCAAAACCCGGAGATAAGAGAAGAACGGGATACCCCGCCTTATCCGATGAGATCGGTACTTGCAGATAGGAATGTGTCGTTATGTTTATCATAGAATCTACGATTGCTTTCACATACAATGGTTGGCCATCGCTTAATGACTTCATCTCTTCAACAGAATGCGCATAAGGAGCGGGCTTCATAGGATCGATTGACTTAGCAGGATACCAGACTCGAACCACAATCTCCCGTTTATCGTCCTCTTCAGCCGTCCAAGGCTCCGAGCGGCTGTCATCAATCCAGTGGTAGTTGATCGTACCGATATCATGAGATCCCGTTGGATTCGGCAAGACGATTGGCGGCAATACATATAGAGGAATGACAAGCGCGGCTGCCAGCGTCAAGGTGCCCAAGCTCAAAACGGCGAGCCGCTTCCATAATTTTGATCTTCCATGCATTTTAACCGTTCTTCTAAATAAGCCCGATAGAATGAAGCATAACCAAATTACTGCGAAGAGAAGATAGAACAATATCATTTGTACCCTATAGCCTTCCAGCAGAACATGCAATCCAACGGTCAAAACGCCAATACCAGTCACTATAAACATTCTTTTTCCCTTCATTAGAACGCCCGTTACGTATCCGGATATAGTAACCAGCATGATCAGAGCCATGCCCATCTCCAACCACTTCATCTAAATCTCTCCTTTCTATATGTAAAAGGAGGATAACAGGGAAATATGAACATTTGATGAATGAAATGGGACTGCCTTCGAATGGCTACAGGCTTCTGATAACATGAATGGTTTATTTGCTTCCAACAGTATATAAATTTTCAACGGCTTCCTCCATATTAGGTTCCTTAATTTTGATATCTTCAATTTCTCCAATTTCCGACATCATAGCGAGGCATTCAGTGACACTGATTTCTTCCTTCTTGAAGAGCACAGTGATTCTGTTTTCTTGCAAATCAAGTACTTTTAACCTTGGATCATCGATGCTGCTATATTTATTTTTATAATTTACGGTGAGCTGATGACCGACACTATAGGTATGCTTAAATAGATCAAGCGAGCCGTCAAAAATCTTCTCCCCCTTCTCGATCGTAATGACACGATTGCAAATTTGATCGATATCGTCCATATCGTGGGTGGTCAGAATGACCGTCGTATTTTTCTCTTGATTCAGCTGCCTAATGAATTTTCTAATTTTCTGCTTTACGAGAATATCAAGCCCAATGGTAGGCTCATCCAAGTAAAGGATTTTAGGATCATGCAGCAACGAGACTACAAGCTCCGCCCTCATTCTTTGACCAAGGCTCAACTGCCTGACTGGAGTTCTTAAGAACGGCTGCATCTCTAGCAGCTCAACGAAAAAGTCTACATTTTTCTTGAATTGCATGGCATCGACTTTGTATATCTTTTTGTATAAATCAAAAGTTTCCTCCATCGGCAAATTCCAATAGAGCTGGGTACGTTGGCCGAACACCACTCCTATTTTTCTAGCGTTGACCTTTCTGTTCTTATAAGGCACTAAATCATCGACGACAATGCTGCCGCTCGTAGGGACAAGAATACCAGATAGCATTTTGATCGTTGTGGATTTCCCCGCTCCATTCGAGCCGATATATCCCACGACTTCTCCTTCATCAATGTTGAAGGACAAATCCTTGACGGCGTATTTTACGATGTAATCCCTTCTAAATAAGGCCTTAATGGAAGAGGCAACCCCCTTCTCCCTCCTGTTAATCCTGAATTCTTTGTTCACGCCAGTGACTTGTATTAAAGACATTGGTATCCCCCTCACGAACCGGTGCTCTTATAGTGATTAATTCCCACGCTCCAAAATAGATAGGCTAAACTAAAAAGCCCTACCCCAATGACGGGTGTCAAATACTGAAAGGCGGGATTGAATATGGAGAATTCATGCTTATCCAAGAAAAATTGCGCCGGATAGAAGTTAATGAAAGCATAAGGAAGGATTAACGTTAAAATAACTTGAATCGGCATAGCAAAAATTGAGAGCGGATAGCGAATGAACCCCTTGGCCTGGAAAAATAGGATATCCCTGAGTCCACCACTTTCAACGACCCAGAAAGCCGGGACAGACGTAATAATCAATGCAGCTCCTTGAATTAAAGCCCCTCCGATCAAAGTAACGAGCAAGAACATGCTGTTCACCAGATGCATAGGGATTTGCAGAGAGTGAATCGAATAGGCAATCACAAGAAGGGACAATAGAAAGTGGCTCAGATAACCGGTATTGAATTCCCTGCACACTAAGTACCAAAAACTGTTCAAGGGCTTCACGAGCAATTCGTCAAAGGTCCCGTCCTTGATCATGGACGATAGCTGTACCGTCGGATTGAAAAAGAAGAAGCCCGCGATCGCATATGAGCATAGATTTAATCCGTAGAGAAGCAGCACCTCCGGCGCCTCCCATCCGTTGATCGTCTGAAATCGCGTCACGACGACCCATATGAGAAAAAACTCCGCGAAATAAGACACAAACTGAGCTATAGCTCCAATCACAAACGCTTTTCTGTACTCAGCGATTCCAAGTATCCTTATTTTGATAAATTCCATATACAATTGAACGTAATGCATCCTTATCCTCCGTGTACAACGATCTTTTTCTGGGCGCCTGACCAGATCAGCCTCTCGAATGCAACGAGTATCGCCAGCCAAAGCAATTGTATGCCGATAATGGACAATGAATAATCATAAGAATATTTATTTAGGAATATGGAGATCGGCTCGAAAAAAATCATGCGGAAAGGAAGCATTAAGCTAATATTTTTCAGCCACTCCGGAAAAAACCATAGCGGAATCGTTGAACCCGAGAACAGTTCAAAGACCGCAAATACAAAAAAGGGAATATACCATGAGGTCTCCAGCCAGAAAGCAAACAAACCTATGATGTACTTGATATAAAATGAAATGAGGACGCCCAGTACAACAGAGATGACAAAAATCATAGAGTTGATGAAATCACCGGGCCAAGTGAAGCCATAAAACAAGCTTACGATGAACACGGAAGGCAAAGAGATAAAGATGACCTGAAAGAAATTATTGCCGAGGTCTTCGGCAAATAAATAATTTTTGAAATTAACAGGTCTTGTGAAATCGCTGATAATAGAGCCGTCTTCTATTTTTCTCCCTATCTTATTCCCTGCTTCAGACTTCGTAAGCGTAAAAATGATCGAAGAGATCATCACATATATAATCATTTGCTGCAAACTTGCCGAATCAACCGTGCTCCCCTTGTACAAGGCTTCCCAGACGTTAATTTGTACGAAAATAACTAATAAACTTGCCAAGATCGATATGTAAAAGTCAAATTTGTACGCATATTTCTCCTTGAACGCCAATACAAGAAACTTGCTGAACAAGCCCATCCTATACCTCCACACGTTATCTGCTTTATCTGCTGTTTATACTTTCTGAATTGAATTTACTGGTTAAAGCCACTTAAGCTGAAATAATAATTAGGGTTAATGAACGGATCAATCTTGCCGCCGAGCTTCGAAAGCGATTACATTTACTCGATCGATCCAGAGGGGCGATAAATCTATCATAATATCTGTTCAATGTTAATATATTCTAATTCTATTTAATACCATAATAATTAGTCATAAATCCATATACAATATTGAAATAATTGTTCTCAGCGCGCATGCCAGCTCCAAACTCATGACTTACACACACGAGATAGCGCTAGGAGCTTACCAAAAAAAATAAGAGGCCAATCCTATGGATCAACCTCTTATTATGTATGGTTGTGTCAATGCTTCTTCGTGTGAAACTGCCGATGCAGCTCTCGAACTTCCTCCGCAAGCTCAGGTACAGGGCCATCTACAACAGTATCACGAATGACGTCCTGGATTGGAAGATTCCGTACACGAGATGCAGGAACTCCTAGCTCACTCAGCCACTGCACCAGTTGTTTAGAAGAACTGGCATAAACAATCCGACCTAAACCGACCCAGCCATGGGCTGCAGCACACATCGGGCAATGTTCACCGGAAGTATATACCGTCGCCTTTGCCCGCTCTTCCTTAGGCAGATTATTTGCTGCCCAGCGTGCCAACGCAAACTCCGGATGCTGAGTATGGTCTCCGCCAGAAACATGATTATGGTCTTCCGCAAGCACTTCCCCATCGGCCGAGACTAGAATTGAACCGAACGGTTCATCACCAACCTCCAGAGCCTCCTTGGCAAGCTGAACACAACGACGTAAATGCTTCAGATCCGTATCATTGATCATAATTAACCTCCTCCGTGCAACCTATCAGGCAGACGTAATGTCCCTGCCCCTGGTTTCACCTCTATAGAAACATGTTACCACAAAATGAGGCGGGGTACAGGAAAGCTCCACAGTGAATACAAAGTTGTTCATTGCCATCGCTGCTCCATGTTGTCTAAATGGCTGTAATGCTCTGCCAGCATATATAAACAAAGAATGCTCTTGTCCATTGGTGTTGAAGAACGCAATTACTCGAAATACACCTTAACAAATGAATAACTAATGATATAATTAAATTCAGCATACACCACGTTGGCACCGTTATCGATGAGTTGTATCGTTTAGAGTGTTAAAGTAAAATTTTCGGTGAGAAGCACATGCCGCTTTGATACGATGCTCCTAGAGCATAAACGTATTAAGGCGGTTTTTTTATATTATTAGGAATGAACAAAGGATGGTGAAATGATGAGTTTATTATTTAAGGAGACTTATAACTCTTGGTTAAGCAAGCAAATTTCAGAAGAAAAAAATCCTAGGCGTCAGGAGCTGTTAAGAAAAGGGTTGAGCCATGGTACCGTTACATTTCTACGTTCAATTTGGCTCCCAACCATCGGAAACCTCGATAATTTGTTTCCCGAATATGAGGTTCGTGATTTGAATAACAGATATCGTTATTTGGATCTCGCTTATATGCCGGGAGGCGAGAAAGGTTGTATTGAAATTCAAGATTACAGCAGTCATGCAAGAGATGTTGAAACTGGCAGGTTTAAAGATTTATGTATGAAACAAGCGCTGCTGACGCTGGATGATTGGTGTTTCCTGCCAATTGCCTACTTATCTATTCGGGATGATCCCGGAGTTTGCAAAAACTTAGTACTTTCATTTGTCGGAAAATTTTTGTCCATCAATATGTCTTCCTCCTCCAAGTTAACTTGGTCTGAAGCTGAAACGCTGCGGTTTGCCCGGAGACTAATGCGTCCTTTTACAGCTACAGAGTTGTCCGCGCATCTTTTGTTGTCTGAAAATCGCACTAGAGTTATTCTTCGTTCACTCATTACCAAAAGTTTGCTGGTTGTTGCAAGTGGAAACCAGCGCTACCGTACATTTCGGCTGAACGTATAGTATATCTATCTCTAACGGTTGCGACAGTCGTAATTCATGTAAAAAAAGACGATTCAAAATTCTAACGGTTGCAGTTAGCACTATTTGAGAATGAACTGCGTAAAAGTACATTAATCATAGCAAATAAGCTTAACCATAACCGTTAAACTTAAAATTAGCTTAAAAAGCCGATTTAACCACTTTGACAACCGTTAAAAATCAAATCCAATTCCGCCAACTGGTAGTCTCATCGGTATGGCTAACCTTGTATTCCCTGAACAATTAATCGAAATTAGCGCTGTCGCACACATTAATTAAAATTGAGGTAATCCACACCAAAAAAGACGTACATTCTAAATATCGTGTACGTCTTTTTTGGAAAACTATAAAGAATAAATAAGGATATGCCAATGCACGGGGGCGTTTAGTTATGCCCAAGTTGTTGTCGTTTCAACGGGTAAGCGGTAGGTCGGATGTCCTTCTGAAGCCGCTTTTCCAATTGAGATCAACATAACTGGTCGAAATCGCTCCTTATCTAGATTAAAAGCTTCTGCAATCTTATCTTTCTCATATCCTGCCATTGGATTCGTGTCATAGCCATGAGAACGAGCAATTAACATCAATTGCATCGATACAAGTCCCGAATCAAGAAGGTTCACATCATTCAATTCGGCTGCCTCCAAGGATTTATAATAGGACTTCGCTTGCTGCAAAATGGTATTTTTAATATCCGGAATCATATATCCAAGCTCTACTGCCTTGCCGTAAATTTCATCCATATATTCAATGTTGTTCACATCATAGAACACTGCAATAACAGCTGAAGATGTACGGACTTGCGTTTGGTTAAAAGTAGCCAAGGAAGCAAGCTTTTCTTTGCCTTCAGCGCTGTCAACGACTAAAAATCGCCAAGGTTGCATGTTAATTGCCGAAGGGGCTCGAGAAGCTTTCTCCAGTATATCCGTCATTTCTTCTCGACTAATTTTCACATCAGAATCATACGTTTTAATGGAGCGACGATTTAAAACGATTTTGTTAAAATCGTTCGTTTTTTGAACCTTACTACTCATTAAAGTCATACAAATTTCTCTCCTTTTTTATATTTGTGAGATTATGCGACATATTCATTTGTCTCACTTTAAAAAGCGTAAACTATAAAGTATACTTCATAGCAAGTAAAGAAAATGAGGTGATTCAAATACAGATTAGTGAGGTTGCAAAAAATGTTAAGCTTCCGATATCTACCATTCGTTACTATGAGAAAATGGGTTTAATCCCAGAAGAGTATATATTAAGAGAAGCGAATAATTATCGAAACTATAAAATAGAAATCGTTCATCATCTAAATGTGATTAAGAATTGTCTAACTGTTGGTTTTTCAATAAATGAAGTTAAATCAATGATCTCAAAAAATAAAATAACAAAAGATGAACAGACACATTTCCTCAAACAAAAAATATTAGAGATTGAAGAGGCACAAAAGCAATTAAATGCCTCCAAACAAGCTCTCTATGACATTCTTGAGACTGGAATTGTGTGTGAGAGTGGGTTTGCTAAACATGAATAAAAATCAAAAAATCCATTCTTTGAAATGGAAGAAAAGGGATTGGATAGTCATTTGAGAAGATTATTGATCTTAATCCTGATTTGATTATTTCCTGGGGAGCTGCTAATTACGAATGACTTATATTTCGATGATCCTATTGCCATTGAAAAGCAAATTGAAATATTCACTGAGGTGATATTGCAGGATCAATAAGACAGTGCGGTTGCCCTGTCGGCGGATCTTCCGATAGGATATTTAAATTAAAAATTTAAACGCCCCGTGTAATCCCTGCTCAAGCAGAAATTACACGGGGCGTTTTACTAAAGTACACAACAATTCGCAACATTTTATAAAAACAGCTTAATCAGCTAAAGTCTATTCACATTACATTGTTTCATTAAATTATGTATGGTGGAGTCTAGGGGGATCGAGACAACAGGCAGTTCAGCGCCAGCACGGCAGGGCATCATTAGCCAGCAATTGGCAAGCACAGAACCGCCTTAGTGAGCAGGGATGAGCCAGCCTAGCCATAACGTGAGGGACCTAGTGGCGATCTTTGCCGCTAGGTTTTCTTATGAACCCCCGAAAAAAAGCTTCTCCTTTTTGGTCACTTGCATAAATACCTATGAATAGGAAATGAATACTTGTAGAAAACCTGTACTTTGGAGGCTTATTCGTGACTCAATTCCTTAAACGATTCTCGAAATCATCTTTAAAAAAACAGGCTCGGCGGGAAGTTTTACTGCAAGAAAATCATAGTCGTCCAAGCCAACAATTTGTTTCGGATTTGAATCAAAATGAACAAGCTATGAAAGAACTATTTCAAAACTGTTCCGACGTTGTATACCGCTCTATTCAAATTCATGAACAAAAGAAAACACTACTGATCTATGTCGATGGAATGGTGGATACGAAAAGCTTAGAACAAACCTTACTTATGCCCCTAGTCCTCAAAGGAATACCGGAAAGATCGAGTAGCCTGGAGTCTTTTGAAAAACTTATCCGTGATCAAGCTATCGCAACCCGGCAAACAAAGCTGGCAAGCAATATATTAGAAACAGTGCAGGATGTTTTAAAGGGTCACGTCGCGATTTTTGTGGAGGGAGAGAATCAAGCATTACTCGCTGACCTTAAAGGTTATGAAAAACGGCAAATTACAGAACCGACGGTCGAATCCGTCATACGCGGTCCCCGGGAAGGGTTTACCGAATCGTTACGAACGAATACGAGCTTATTAAGGCGAAGATTGCAAAGTGCCAGATTAAAAATCGAATCTTTAACGATTGGAACATTGTCTCAGACGGATGTGGCCATTGTATATATTGAAGGTATTGCTCAAGATTCGATCTTGGAGGAAGTCCGGAAGAGAGTTGGCCGTATTCAGATAGATGCTGTATTGGATTCGGGATTTATTGAAGAATTTATCGAAGACAACCCCTTTTCTCCGTTCCCGCTGGTACAAAATTCAGAACGACCGGACGTAGTGCTCTCAAGCCTGTTGGAAGGCAAAATCGCTATTATAGTGGACGGCACGCCGTTTGCGCTTATTGTTCCTCTGACGTTTTGGTCGGTCGTCCAAGCTGCGGAAGATTACTATGAGCATTTCATCTATACAACAGCGATTCGGTGGCTGCGATTCATGTTGCTGGGTATTTCGTTCCTACTCCCGTCACTATATGTTGCAGCCACCACGTTCCATCCCCAGTTAATTCCAGTGAGTCTTCTGCTTAGTGTCTCTGCCGCTCGAGAAGGCGTTCCTTTTCCGGCCGTTGTGGAAGCGTTATTGATGGAAGTCATGTTCGAGGCGCTTAGGGAAGCCGGCATTCGTTTGCCCAAACCGGTCGGTTCGACGGTCAGTATGGTCGGGGCATTGGTAATTGGGGAATCCGCGGTGCGTGCCGGCATCGTTTCGGCGCCCATGGTCATTGTTGTTGCGTTTACAGGTATAGCCTCATTTTCTATTCCCCGTTACAATTTGGGGCTAGCTTTTCGAATTCTGCGGTTCCCGCTATTAATCTTGGCGGGCACGCTAGGTTTTTACGGAATTGGCTTCGGATTAAATCGCGCTCCTTATTCATCTGGTCAATCTTCGTTCGTTTGGAGTACCTTTTCTAGCCCCGGTTGCTCCTCAGAATCCCGGAATTTTCAAGGATGTTCTGTTCCGTTCACCGCGATGGACTATGAACGCTCGACCGACATACATTGCAGGAAGAGATAAAAAGCGCATTCCAAAAGGACAAAAGCCTGATGAAAAACGAGGGAGAAACGAATAGGCATTGAAAATCGTATCCGATTAGCCATTGATAGGAGTGCTTGCGAATGAAAATATCCGGACTGCAGCTTTTCTGGCTGATCCTAAATACGATAACCGGCCTTGGTATTTTGTTTACGCTGTCTCCAGCCATTGCCGAGGCTAAACAAGATGCTTGGATTTCCATCACGTTGTCTGGAATAATCGGGATCTGCATGATGATCCTCGCTGTAAAGGTAAGCCTTCTTTACCCCGAGCAAACATTTATACAATATAGCCAGACGATATTAGGAAAATGGTTGGGGAAAATTCTCGTCGTTCCTTACTTTATAATGTGGTATTCAGTAAGCGGGATTATTTTACGCAATTCCTCCGAATTTATATATGTTGCGCTGTTTAATGAAACTCCCTTAACCGTGTTATCAATCGTAGTATTAATTTTGGCGATTTACGTTGTTTATACGGGAGGCCTTGAAGGAATCGCACGTTGCAGTGAATTGATGGGCCCATTTATTGTACTTATGCTTTTGGGCACTTTCGTTCTTAGCTTAAATCAGTCGGACTGGCAGCAATTAACACCCGTCTATGCTGATTCCGGCTGGAAGTCCATTTTAAAAGGGGCAATCCCCCTCGTTGCTTTTTATGGCGATATCATCTTGTTTGTCATGGTGTTTCGTTTTCTTAGGGATTTCCGTCAAGCATTCACACGGTCCATGTGGGGAATAGCTGTTTCCTCTATTTTGACTATTGCAGCAACTGCGATGATCATTATGACATTTGGATCGACGCTCCCCTCGCGAATGTGGTTTCCTTTTTTAAGTATGACGCGATTTATTTCCGTCTTGGGATTTATTGAAAATGTCGACATCTTTGTCGTGATCATCTGGATGTTTTCTGTTTTTATCAAATTGTCTTTGTACTTGTTTGTCACCATTTACGGAACCGCGCAATGGCTCAATATGAAAGATTGGAGAAAGTTAATTTGGATTGTTGTTCCAATTATATTTCTTTACTCGCTGTTGCCAAAGAACATTACGGAGGTCGTGGTTGATTACCAACAGTCTTTGCTGCCTCGTGCTCTGCTCATCTACGCATGTGTCTTTCTCCTATTATTATGGATTGTTGGGTTGATCCGCAAAAAGAGATCCAACAAGAAAGTGAGCCCGCAATGAAACCAATACACTTTATGATTCCTATCCTATTACTTTTGCTCATGCTATTGATGACAGGTTGCTGGGATCGCAAAGAACTAAACGACCAAGCCATTATCACCGCCTGGGGATTTGACTTGAATGAAGATAAAATGTTTACGGGGACTGCGCAGTTTGCAATTCCGTCAAAACTAGGCGTCGGTGAAGGGAAGAGCCAGGGCAAGGCTTTTTTTACCGTATCGGGAAATGGGGAAAATATGTACGATGCCTCTAAGAATATGCGGTTAAAACTATCAAGGCCGTGGTTTGAAGGGCATAGCGGGATAGTCCTGATTGGGGAAACATTAGCGAAACATGGCCTTGCAAACATTTTAGATGAATTAGGCCGGGATCCAACTGTTCGGCTGCGAAGGGACATAATGCTCTTAAAGGGGGGCTCGGTACAGGATTTTCTCGAATTGACGTATCCGCTGGAAAGCCTATCCGCTGATGCTATTGTCAAAATGCATGAGACAGCTGGATTAAAGGCCAATCACACGTTACGAAACTTTTATATGGCTGCTGAGAGCGAGGAAAGCAGCCCCTTCTTGCCTGTGATCGAGATGACTGGCAGTTCTTCCGAGGGAAGCTCTGAACTAACAGATCCAAAGATGAAGCTATGGGGTTTCGCTATTTTTAACAAGGACTCCCGTCTCGCCGGATATTTGCCGATGAATAAGGGCTACTTCCAGCAATGGATCAAAGAGCAATTGAAATCAATAATCATCACGGTGGATATTCCTGGGGAGAAGGGAAACGTCGTAGTGGAGGCAAATCATTTGAAAAGAAAAATCGTGGCATCCCCGCAGGGCACGAAGGTACATTTTCTCGTAACGCTTAGCGGAAAGGGGAAAATTCGGGAAAACAACACTCGCTTAGACTTGGCTGTTTCTAAAAACATAGCTCTGGTCCAAAATGAATTAAATACACAAGCCGGTACATATGTCCATCAGATCATACAGGAGGTGCAGCCTCTCGGCACAGACATTTTCGGTTTTGGCGAAGCTTTTCACCGACAACATCCGTATACATGGAAAACGTTAAAAAAGGAATGGCCAGAGAAATTTGCAAAGGCGGAAGTTTCCGTTTCACTGAATCTGCAGATTCAAGAAACAGGATTAGTGGGTGCACCATATATTTTGAAAAAAAGGGAGGTCAAAAAATAAATAACAATTGCGTTGCAAATATTATGAAATCACAGATCCTAGCTATTTGAGCCGCTATTGCTTGCCATTGACGGTCTATCAAGTGGTTCGGCATCAACGGTCAGTAATCAAAATCTCCGAAAACAGAACAAGGTGCCACTAATATTGGCACCTTAGACATTGATCGCATAAGAACAAATTTAACTTATCCAAAACAAAATACATAATAAAAATAAACGGCATCTCTGCCGTTTGTATTAGATGTTGGTGGAGCTACGCGGAATCGAACCGCGGACTCTACACTGCCAGTGTAGCGTATTCCCGCTATACTATAGCCCCACATATAATTTTTATTTAATTAAGCCCTGTATTTGGGGCAGTGTAACCGACAACGGTGGAATCCCAGCTGAGCTAAGACCCCGTAAGCGACTATTTCATTGTATTAAATTGCTTGCTGAATGTCAAGCTCTCTGTACAGTTATCATTTTCTTGCCGGATTCTAGCAAAAATGTGACTTCACGCTTATGTCTTAAGACGGCCTAATCCACGTTACGATCTCTGCTCCCCATTCTAAAGTCACAAAAGACACTTATCTACCATAAAAGAAAAATAATTACATATTCATAGGGATATATGCTCTTGGTGGGATTAATAATATTCGGCTTTATAAGCATAATGGGTATATATTCCAAGTCCATTAACATGTAAGGCTGCTGTCCAACTCGCAAGTAATCATGTTTTCAAAATGAGAGGAGTGGGAAAGATTGATTAAATCTCTATTTCGCAGCTTAAGCTTATGCTTTACGGTATTGGCAATTATTTTATCTGGATTTTCCGGAATCCTCGGCCTAACCACACATAGTTACGCAGCTTCCGGTTCGGAGCAAACTGCCATGGATTGGTCGAGAGATTACGGAAATCGATCATCCGGCAAAGGAGTAATTGCCACATCAGATGGTGGATATCTAATGCTAGGCGAGATTCAGGAAACAGGCTCTTCAGGTTATTTGGATTCACTTGCTTACATCGTTAAAACCGATCCGGAAGGCAATACGGAATGGGTAACGAAAATCAACTACTCCTCGAGCGACCAGGCTAGAAATGCCGTAGAAACGGAGGACGGCGGCTACTTGGTCACAGGCACAATCACGGATTACAGCGGCAAGCCTTACAGCGTACTCTACTTGGTTAAACTGGATGGCAGCGGCAACATTCAATGGGAAAATACTTATGATGACCCTTACTACCATAACTACTCTTTCTCGGTGATCGAGACCGTAGACGGCGGCTTTGCAGTCGCGGGATATGGCGCGACCAGCGCCGGCTTCTATAGCGCCTTCGCCCTTCGGACAAATATCCTCGGCGAGCAGCTGTGGTTCAAGAAATATTGGTTCGGGGACGACCAGGTTATTTATGACATCGTTCAAACCCCGGACGGCGGATTTCTCGCCGTAGGTAGTATTACAAGAGAAAACTACGAACCTGTTGAAATCCAAAGTGCCCTGCTCATCATTAAGCTGAACGGGCAAGGTCAGATGGAATGGAACAAGCAGTACCAGGATAAAACAGCAACCTTCTATGCCCATACCCTTATCCCGGCCAAAGACGGCGGCTATCTGATCGGGTACCGCAAGTCGGCATTCGGTAAAATTGCAAATATGCTGGCCAAAATCGACACTAGCGGCAGCCTGCTGTGGGAAAAAGCTTATCCCTCAGAATACGCCTCGGGAAGCAGGTCGTATAGCAAGCTGGTTTCCGCCGAGTACGGATATGCCCTGATTGGAGCCAATACAAAAGGGGACTATCCGAACGTAAGGAGACAATATGCTGTGCTGACCGTCGATGACGGGGGGCAAACGCTGGGCGATTATCTGTACGAGGGCCCGTCGCTGTATAACCATGGCGATGCGGCCGCTGCCTCGGACGGCGGGTTCATCGTAACCGGCACGATCAAACGCGGCGACATTTACAAGGCCCAATTGAGCAAGCTGCCCAAGCCGCAGGAAGCTGCTCCGCCCGGCGAGCGGACGCTGATGAATATCGCTTTTACGGAATCCGAGAAAAAAGTGCTCAAAGGCCATAGCTCTCCTACCGTCATTCAAGCAGTTTATTCGGACGGATATACGAATACGCTCTCAGCGGCCGCCCAGTACCTGATTGAAGATCCTTCGATTGCTGCGGTAGACGGCCTAGGCCGGATAACGGGAATCGAGCCTGGTACTACCCGCCTTATTGCAAGCCATCAAGGCTTGCAAGCCACCCTGCCAATTATCGTGCTTCCCCATGATTCAGATGAACTCGAGCCAGCTAGCTTATATCTGGATTCCACCGAATATTCGCTCTCTGTCGGAGACAAACTGGACACAAGGACATACCTTTACGACTATTCGACTTCTTACCAGCGTATAGACATCACCCACATGACCACATTTAGAAGCGATAACCCGGAAATTGCCGACTACGACGAGAACGGCGATCTTGTGGGGCTCAAAGCTGGAACGACTAAAATATACGCTTATTACAAAGGGAGCTACAGATCCGCAACCGTTCAGGTGGTTCGCTCCTCCATCCCTTAAAGGAGTACGGCAAATCGTCTTCAGCGCAAATAATTACCAAGCCATGCTAAAAATATCTTGATTCCCTTGCAGCGTTGTAGTAAACTAACGTCAATATTCAAATACGTCGAAGAGGAATAGTAGGATTGACGCAAGCGCCCAGAGAGCTGTTGGCCGGTGCAAAACAGCCGCAAGCCAGATCCGAACTCACCTTGAAGTAGCTCGCTGAAATTGTATTAGAGTAGGTGGAGCCGGAGCCTAACCGTTACAGTAGGAGGATATAAGGCCGTGTCTCGTTCGAGTGCGCAGCCCGTATCCGGTAGAGTGCATACCGTTAAGGTATGAATCAGAGTGGTACCGCGTAAGCTGTCAACAGCCTTTCGTCTCTAATTGTTTTTGGAGATGGAAGGCTTTTTTTATACTCCAAATACAAATAAGCTGTAAATTTATGAAAATTCTAATTCGATGGAAAGGTGGTCATTCACATGAAAAATTACGAAAAGTACACAAGAGGTTATTTTATGCCTCCGCAAACTAGTCTGAAATGGACGCAGAAAGAGTACATCACCGAAGCCCCTACTTGGTGCAGTGTCGATCTTCGCGATGGGAACCAAGCGCTGGTCGTCCCGATGAATTTGGAGGAGAAGCTGGAATTTTTCCAAGTACTCGTCAAGCTGGGCTTTAAGGAAATCGAGGTTGGATTCCCGGCTGCTTCCGAGACAGAATATACTTTCCTGCGTACCCTCATCGAACAAAATCTTATTCCCGATGACGTGACGATCCAAGTGCTTACCCAGTCTAGGGAGCATATTATTCAAAAGACGTTTGAGTCGCTTAAAGGAGCGAAGCAGGCGGTAGTCCATCTCTACAACTCTACCTCCGTCGCTCAGCGCGAACAGGTATTCCGGAAGTCCAAGCAAGAAATTATCGATATCGCGGTAACCGGAGCCGGGCTTCTGAAAAAATACGCAGCGGAAACCGAGGGCAACTTCAAATTCCAATACTCGCCGGAAAGCTTCACGGGCACCGAGATTGATTTCGCGCTTGAAATTTGTAATGCTGTGCTCGATGTATGGCAGCCAACCGCAGATAATAAGGTCATTATTAACCTGCCGGCTACAGTCTCCATGTCGATGTCGCACGTCTACGCCAGCCAAATCGAATATATGAGCGATCATATGAAATACCGGGACAATGTCATCCTGTCCCTGCATCCTCATAATGACCGGGGAACCGGAATTGCCGATACGGAGCTCGCCCTGCTTGCCGGCGGCCAGCGCGTCGAAGGCACGCTGTTCGGCAACGGGGAGCGCACGGGGAATGTCGACATTGTTACCCTAGCCTTGAACATGTACTCCCACGGGGTCGACCCGAAGCTGAATTTCGAGAACATCCTGGAAATCATCGAAGTTTATGAGCGCATGACCAAAATGAAAGTGAACGAAAGACAGCCTTATGCAGGCAAGCTTGTATTCGCCGCTTTCTCCGGCTCCCATCAGGACGCGATTGCCAAAGGCATGAAATGGCGCGAAGAACATGACTGCGAGCATTGGACGGTTCCTTATCTGCCGATCGACCCGAAGGATATCGGGCGCGAATACGAAGGCGACGTTATCCGCATCAACAGCCAATCCGGCAAAGGCGGCATCGGCTACCTGCTCGAGCAACATTACGGCCTCGATCTCCCGCCAAAAATGCGCGAGGATTTCGGCTACCGGGTAAAGAATGTTTCCGACCGCCTGCATAAAGAACTGGTAGCGAACGAAATTTACGATATTTTCAAAGATGTCTATGTCAATATCAAGTCTCCTGTGGAGTTTCTGAAATACCACTTCAACCATCACGATGATTACGAGACGACGATTACTGTGAAGGAAAACGAAGAAGTTCAGGAGCTCAACGGCGTCGGAAACGGACGGCTTGACGCGATTAGCAACGCCCTGCAATCGAAGCTTGACATCAGCTACAGCAACCTGATTTACAAAGAGCATGCACTAGAAGTAGGCTCCGGCTCCCAAGCGGTCTCCTACGTCGGCATTACGGCGCCAGATGGCAAACTTCATTGGGGCTGCGGCATCGATGTGGATATCATGACCTCTTCGGTCAAAGCGTTGTTCAGTGCAGTGAACAATATGATTCGAGTGCAAAGCGAGCAGGCGGACGTACAAGAAGCGGTCGTCAAAAAATAAAACAGCTCGACTTCGCGGACTTGCCCGAGTGTATACGTTTTTACAACAACAACCATGTCCCTTGCCGGGACATGGTTGTTTTGTTTTGCTATAGACCTGCATATAACACGCTGCCTAAATCATCAGAATTTCGCGGATCTCCTCTTCCGTCAATGAGGACAGCGCCTCCTGCCCCGGCTGTATAACTTCATCGATCAAATTTTTCTTCTTCTGCTGAAGCTCGTACATTTTGTCTTCGACGGTTCCTTGCGTCACTAAACGAATGACGTGGACTACGTTCTTCTGCCCCATTCGGTGCGCGCGGTCTGCAGCTTGTTCTTCTACGGCAGGATTCCACCACAGATCATACAATATAACTGTATCGGCTCCGGTAAGGTTGAGCCCTGTTCCGCCCGCCTTGAGCGAAATCAGGAACACATCCTTCTCTCCGTTGTTGAAGCGATCGCAGAGCTCCACCCGCTCCGCAGCCGGAGTCTTGCCATCCAGATAATAGAAAGGAATGCCCTCGTACCCCAGCTCCCGACCGATAATCCCCAGCATTTCCGTGAACTGCGAAAAGATCAGCATACGTTTCCCCGCACTTTGGCACTCCTCTACAATTTCAAGCAGCTGCTCGAATTTAGCTGAGCTCCCGTTATAGTCATCCACGAAAAGTGCCGGATGGCAGCATAGCTGGCGCAGTCTTGTAAGACCCGCTAATATTTTTATGCGATTCCGCTTAAATTCATCCTGATCCAGATGCTTCAGCGTCTCTTGTTGCAGTTTGGCCAAATAAGCCAGATACAGCTTCTTCTGTTCGGGAAGCAGCTCGGAAGCTTGCAGTGTCTCGATTTTCTCCGGCAGTTCCTTGAGTACATCGGTTTTCAATCGGCGAAGCAAAAAGGGACGTATCCTTTTGGCAATCGTCTCTCGCGACAATTCATTAAACTCCTTTTTACCCGAGAACAGCTCCGGAAATACCGCCTCAAAAATCGACCACAACTCCTCCAGGGAGTTCTCAATCGGAGTACCTGTTAGCGCGAACCGATATTTTGCGTAAATGGCCTTTACCGCCTGCGCAGTTTGGGTCGTGTGATTTTTGAAGGCTTGCGCTTCATCCAGGATGAGCGTATGAAATGACCGTCCCTCGTACAAGTCGATATCCCGCCTCAATAGCGGATAAGATGTAATGATGACATCGATGTCCGATGGATTTCTCATCGTTCGTCCCCGCTCGGTACGGCTGCCGTCGACAATAACGGCTTTAATGTCAGGAGCGAATTTTTTCAGTTCATTCCTCCAGTTATACACAAGCGAAGCTGGTGCGACAATCAGCGCCGGCAGATCCTGTTGCCGAATTTCCGGAAGCACAGATACGATAAAAGCGATGCTTTGCAGCGTTTTGCCAAGTCCCATATCATCAGCCAAAATTCCGCCGAATCGATAATGAGCGAGCGTCTTCATCCATTGGTAACCATATTTCTGATAATCTCGCAGCACGCTGTCAAGCTGCTCCGGGATAGGAAAATCCAAATGATCCGGGCTACGCATATTATCCAGCAGACGACGTAATGATTTGCCTAGCTTGACGTTATTCGCCACACCGGAATAGTTCATGAAGTGCATTCCGCGCACGGCAGGCAATCTGGCCTCCGCCCCCTTCAAATCAGCTTTGCGGACACCCATTTCATTCATTAATGTAATAATTTCCTGGAATTCGCTGCTCTCCAACGGCATTAATGCCCCATTTGGCATTCGGTAATACTTTCGCTTCTCCTCAAGCGAGCTGAGCACGTTCTTGATTTCCGCTTCCGGGATCCCCTGCATCTCGAACTTAAATTCCAGCCAATCGGTTCGCTCATCTACATCGATGCGGATTTGTGGCGGAGCATGCTCCGTATACAATCTCACTTTGACCGCAGAGGTTGCATAGACGTCAAGAAGCTTCTCCAGCTCCGGAAGGACTCGATATAGAAATTCATATTCGTCGTCCTCGTCATCCAGAAAAAAACCGCTCTCCGTTTGCGCGAACAGGCCTCCCTCCATCAGGCTAATAATTTGGCCTTCTTTATCTCCATCACGCATAAGTATGCGGCTCTCGCCGCGCCTTTCATCGTGGGAGGCTAACGGGTTAAAAACGATGTCTCCATACTGGTACTCAAGCCCTGCCAGGAGCCGATCCCTTACGCGATCCAAATATAGCCTGGCGATCAATGGGGCATGGACGATTTGCTCCGAAATCGATGGGCTCATTCGAACGGTTCCTAATTTCTTGAGACCGGGGACTACCTTTTCTAAGAAAGGCTCCATCTGCTCAGCCGAAATGTAAATCTCGTCGTTTTGCGAGAAATACAGCATATGCTTTAACTCCGATAATCGGCTGCACTGCTGAGTCGGCAGCGGAATCAGCTTTTGACCGGACAGCACAAGCCCGTATGCCTCCAAGACGATAAGCTCATCAAGCCCATCGATTCGAAGCTGGTATCCCTCAGGCTCATGCTCATCAAATTCAAAATGAAGCGGAATCGGCTCTGCGGAAATTTCAAAGACGTGAGTCCGTTGATGCTCCCGCATAATTTGTACCGCGGAGTTTCCTGCCAACAAGGGCTGAAGCGCATCCCACGCAAAGGGCGGAACCAGCAGCATCCGGTCATCATTAATCAGCTTGTCATATGCCGAATATGCCGTAAGCTTCGAACTCGTTTCCTGATACATGCGTTCGTTACGATATATATGGAGCAGTTGCCTAATGACGATGTCGTCTTCAGGACGGAAATAATGAAGTTCCGGAACATAAGTAAAATGCTTGGTGAACTCGTAAGGCTCCCCTCGCTCAACACAATCCAGGAATTCGCGAATTTTTTGCACGATATATAATCGCTTTGTTCCCACCTTAAGCTCCACACCAAATAAATGTTTTTGAGCTCGGTAAGGATGCAGCTTGCAAATAATTTCTACCTGCAGCGGCGTTTTCGTATCCGCAAGATGCTTCGTAATGCTAAACCGCCCTTGCTGTTTATTATCAAAAATTTTTAGAATCCCTTTCGTGACCCCTGCATCACGCGCAGCCATCGTATCACGTCTAAATCCCTGCATTCCGTATAAACCACCTGATGAGCCGGCCTTCCTCTTGGATTTTGCTGCGATGTTGTCCATATTCATTGAAGCACCCGAACTATCTAGCGTGCTCATGTTATTTCTAGCATGCATCGTGTTTCTTGCCCGCAACACCCCCGTCTCGTCCAAGCTCGGGGTCGAGCTATGGGTTCGGACAGGCGAATCCCCGCCGTGCTTTAAATCGTGAATATGAATTAATACAGCAGCAATATGCTTGCAGTAGTTATCGTAACTCCTGTATGCGGAACAACTGCAGTTCGCCTCCACATCCCCATCGCTATCGATTTTTACATGAACACTGTAATTCTTGGTGCCCCGAACCATTGCTGCATACTCCAAAGCTTCTGGATCGGAATCAGGATCATTCAACTGCACTCGTCCATTATGATAATAGGCATCCCCCTGCGTATAGCTAATCTCGCCGCACAGCAATTTGATGACCCTCGTCGTCAACTGAAAGCTCATTCCTCTGTCCCTTCCCTCGAAAATAAAAAGTCATTCCCAAAAATTCCGAACAATCACAAATATCTAGCTAATATGATAACAGAGTAAGAAGGCTTTAATCAAAATAAAAGACTGGATCAGCCTTTGGAGTTAGTCGTCATAAGAGCAGGGAAACATGTGCAATGCCCATGCCTTGAAGGAAAACAACTGCATACTATGAATGAACAAGATTTAAAGCAGGTGATAATTTGGCGAGAAATAAAAAGTCGCAGCGACAAGATATTGAATTAGCAGATCTTACTGCCGATGATTTGGCACTCATCGCCTCTGGGCTGAACGTGTTAAGCAATCTATTCACCATTTGGTCACTGCTGAAGGTTCGGGAAGAAGCTGAAAATTTACCAAACGATTAAAAAGGCGCTGGAGTAAAAATTACCCCGCGCCTTTAGCTTGCCCAAATAAAAAACAACCCCGCTCAGGGGAATGGCTTACCCTGCCCCTTGTAAGCTCACTTCTCCCCCATCTATGATGTCCAGTGTATTATCCAAGTTCTTTCTCCCGCTTCGTTTCCTTCAAGCGCAGCCTCCGCCATTTCCAGATAAACCAGAAAACCAGCAGCGCTCCGATTCCTGTACATATGTATTTCAAGTAATTTTCCACTAGCGCAAATATATGTTGCCACTGCTCGCCGAACACATAGCCGATGCTAACAAACACAAACACCCAAATCGCAGCCCCCGTATAAGCATAAATCGCGAATGTACGGAAGGGGACGCGAATAATTCCTACGAAATAACCAAAAAATTGCCGGACTCCCGGTACAAAAAAACTAATCAACAGCATATTATTTCCGTATTTATCATAGGTGCGTCTCGTTTTCTCAATTTGGGAGGGCTTAATAAATATCCATTTCCCATACCGTTCCACAAGCGGTGCCCCTACCTTATACCCGATGAAATACGTAACTGTCACCCCGATAGCCGATCCTGCAAAAGCTACCGCCATCGCCGGAATCCAGTCAAGTACGCCTTTATAGGCTAAATAACCGGTAAACGTAAGCGTCGTCTGCCCAGGAGGCAGCGGCAGGGCTATAAAATCTATAGGAAGTCCAATTAGCAATACCAAGTATCCGTACTGTTTGAACATCAGCTCAATCCACTCTAACACATTCATTAGAAATCTCCTTATTTCGACCAATACCTCGCATGAAAGCGATTGTTACTTACGAAAATCATGCTAACTAAGATGTATGTTACCAAAACGATTGTCAGAGAGACAATCCTTTAAATGGGATTCGAGCAAAATATCAGACACCACTTTCTAGGCTATAGCATAGGATGTCATCATCGAATCACACTGCATAATTAGTGGAGGTTAAATGTATGACAACATCAAACGAAAGAAATCAGCAGGTAGTCTATCAAGCCAATCCGAATGCCGTCCAAACGATGAAAAATATGAAGGAACAGCTGCATAAGGTCGGCAAACAATACGCGAATCGTCCAGTACGCGTTCAAACGGTAGACGGAGTCACTTACGAAGGCGTGTTATCACATACGGACGCCAGCTTGCTATTCCTTGTCATCCCCGGTCAGCAGACCGGCCCAGATCCGCAATACGGACACCATGATCACTACGGACATCATGGACACTACGGACATTACGGCTACCCAGGACATCATGAGCACTATGGCCATTATGGACATCATGGCGGCTACCCGGGCTCTCCCATGCCCACCCCCTATGGCTCGCACGGAGGCGGCTATGCTGGGTATAACCGCGGGCTGTACGGATCCTATTACTACAACAATGTCATTCTCCCATTAGTGCTGTTTGAACTGCTCGTCATTAGCTTGCTCTAACCGCAAAATAAAACGATACACTTGCACCAAAAAGAACCGGACAGAGATAAGGCGGCCTGTCCGGTTCTTGTCCGGTTCTCGGTCATGACGATAGCTCCGTTGCTTCTAGTCTGTCCAACAATTCATGAATAATAGACATCTCCTTCTCCAGCACCCCTTGCGTGTATAAATACAGCTCTGGAGAATACATCAGATATTTATTATCTCCCATAGATGTTGACAACTGCTCTAAACGCTTCATCTTCTCTAATACATATTGCTCCCGGTAGTCTAACATTTCCCGTTTCGTCTCCGTACTCAGCAAGTCAAAGTAGGCCAGCCGAATCGACCATTCATCCTCCGAGGTGATCGTATCCATCGTAAAAGTGGACAGGCTTTCATAGAACAGCTCATGTCCGGCTTTCGTAATCGAATAGACATAACGATTGGGCTTTCCTTCTTGAAACTCCATTTCTTTACTTACAATACCACGCGCCTCAAATTGTTTCAATTTAGGGTACAGCGCATTGTTATTAATAATCTTCCTATTTCCCATCACAAAGATAATGCTCTTCTTAATTTCGTAGCCGTGCTTTGGCCCTTGCATCAATTGGGATAGTATCAAAATTTCAATATCCATGTTATCCTCCAAATCACACAATCACTGGACTCTCTGCTAAAATTACTCCTCTAATTATTGTACTCCAACCATAGGCGATGCGCCAAATTCGATACGATACGAGTCATCAATCACTGATAAAGGAAAGCATAAGCTGAATCAATTATAATCATTAGTTCCAAAAAAACAGTAGAGGCAGGCGGGGATATTCAATCCCGCCTGCCTTTACGTATATGTGCTTATCCGAATCGTCCGGAAATATAATCATCCGTGCGTTTTTCTTTTGGATTCGTAAATATTTTATCCGTGTCATCAAACTCGACAACCTCTCCCATTAGGAAGAATGCCGTCTTCTCAGATATGCGCGCCGCTTGATGCATGTTATGGGTTACGATAATAATGCAGTACTCTTTCTTCAAATCGGCGATCAGTTCCTCGATTTTGGAGGTAGATACAGGATCAAGCGCGGAAGCGGGTTCATCCATCAGAATAATACTGGGACTTACTGCGATCGACCTGGCGATGCAGAGACGCTGCTGTTGGCCCCCTGACAGTGATAAGGCTGAGCGATGCAGCCTGTCCTTCGTCTCGTTCCACAAAGCAGCCTTCGTTAAAGATTCCTCGACGATTTGATCCAGCTTCTTCTTATCCTTGATTCCATGATAGCGAGGGCCAAAGGCTATATTTTCATAAATCGATTTGTGAAAAGGGTTCGGTCTTTGCCAGACCATGCCGATCTTTTGGCGAAGCAGAACTACGTCGGTCTTGGGATCGTTAATATTCTCGTTACCGATCCATATTTCACCGGTAATTTTTGCACCGCTGATGAGATCGTTCATCCGATTCAGACTGCGAAGAAAGGTCGATTTCCCGCAGCCGGACGGACCGATCAGCGCCGTTACCTGCTTGGATTCAAAATCAAGTGATACATCCTTAACCGCCTGCTTCTCACCATAGTACACACTCAAATCTTTAACGGAAAGTTCGATATTGCTCATAGAGGCTCCTCCCTATTTCGTTGCTGTAAATTTCTTATGCATGACACGCCCCAGCCAGCGGGCCAATAGATTAAACGCCAGCACGGTGAGTATAAGTACGGCTGAAGCCCCTGCAGCAATTTCCGGAGCATCAGGAGCCAATCCTTCCGAATTGATCTTCCAGATATGAACGGCCAGCGTCTCGGCAGGACGGAACGGATTCAACGGCGACATCGGACTGAAAGGATTCCAATCGGTGAAGTCGAGTCTCGGGCTGCTCATTCCCGCCGTGAACAACAGGGCAGCCGCCTCCCCAAACACGCGGCCCGCAGCGAGAATCGTCCCTGTCAAAATAATCGGCATAGCGATCGGCAGCATAATTGAGCGGATCGTTTTCCACTTTGACAGGCCAAGGGCAAGACTCGCTTCCTTCTGAGCAACAGGCACGCTGTTCATCCCTTGTTCAGTAATCCGCACCATCAGCGGCAAGTTAAACACGGTCAACGCTAGTGCACCCGAGAATAGCGAGAAGCCGAATCCAAATATGTTGACGATAACAAGCAATCCGAACAAACCGACAACGATCGAAGGGAAGGAAGACAACACTTCCACAATCAGGCGGATAAAGTCCGTTACTTTGCCTGGCTTGGCGTATTCGCTCATGTAAATACCTGCACCAAGTCCTAAAGGAATCGTAATTAGCAAGGTTAAGACGAGCAGAAACAAGGAATTAAATAGCTGAGGCCCAATTCCGCCGCCCTCTTTAATCGTCTCCGGTGGAGAAGTCAGGAAATCAAAGCTAATATGCCCCAGCCCCCGCACAAGGATAAACCCAAGCAGTCCGGCTAGAATGAGCACGATGAATCCGGCCAAGGTTATAATTACGGCCGTAGCAATTTTATCAGCTGTTTTTGCACTCATCGATTAGCCCTCCTTTCCAGCCATCTTACAACAAAGACAAATACGAAGGTCATCATCATCAGAATGAGAGCCAACGTCCACAGAACATTGTTCTGTACAGAGCCCATAACGGTATTGCCCATGCTTAACGTAATTACACTTGTCAGCGTAGATGTGGATTCAAATAGCGAGCCAGGGATATGCGGAGCATTCCCGATAACCATCTGAACGGCCAGAGCTTCCCCGAAGGCACGCGCCATACCGAGTACGACACCCGTCATCAAAGCAGGCAGCGTCGTAGGCAGCACGGTGCGATACAGCGTCTGCCATCTCGTTGCCCCAAGCGCATAAGAACCTTCCTTCAAACCTGAAGGCAATGCCGCAAGCGCATCAGTAGCAATAGATGTAATCGTCGGCAGGATCATAATGGACAGAACAGTCGCACCCGCGGCGATCCCCAGCCCCTGTCCAGGAAAAACGTCCCGATAGAACGGCACGATAACGCTTAGGCCAACAAATCCGTAAACAACGGAAGGTATTCCCGCCAACAGCTCGATGACAGGCTGCAAGTATTTTCTGCCGATCTTCGGCATAATTTCGATCATGAACAAAGCCGCACAAATGCCTAATGGAGCAGAGATGAGTGCAGCGAGCAGAGACGTACTGAATGATCCGATGATAAATGGCAGTGCGCCAAAGATCGGAGGTTCTCCATCAGGCTTCCACTGCGTGCTTCCAAAAATTTCAGCTAAGCTGATGCCGTCTTTAAAGAATGAGCTTAATCCCTTGGTGGCCACGAAATAAACCATCGAGAAAATAGTCACTACCAGAAAGACGATGCAAAGTGACGTAAATATCTTACCGGTCCATTCTTCGATTATATGTTGTTTTGGCTTTTGTCCTCTGCCGGTATGAGCCATAAGACCTCTCCCTTTACACAGCACAGAAAGAGGCAGAAGAATCCGCCTCTTGTCTTGCCGATATGATGAAAGTTATTATTTATTCGTCATGTTGCCGTCTACATCACGTAAAACTTGCATTGTGGAAGCTGGAATATATCCTAGCTCAACGACATCATTATTTTGTACGTCATCGGATGCCATGTAGTCAAGGAAAGCTTTAACAACTTCATTCGGCTCACCTTTCGTGTACATGTGTTGATATGCCCATATTGGGTAGCTACCGTTGGCAACATTGTCTACAGTCGCTTCGACGCCATCATATTTCAGAACTTTGATGGAATCGTCCAGGTATGAAAGAGCTAGATAGCCGATCGCTCCTGGTGTTTCTTTAACAAGCTTCTTAACTGTGCCAGAAGAGTCCTCTTGAATGGAGCCCGGAAGGTCTTCTGTTTTTGTGTCCAAAGCGTATTTTTCAAACGTCGCACGCGTACCCGAGCTGGATGGTCTGTTGACGATTTGAATTTTTTGATCCTGTCCGCCAACTTCGCTCCAGTTAGTGATTTTACCTGTGAAGATGCCAACCAACTGATCCTTCGTCAGGTTGTCGACAGTAATTTCAGGATTAATAACGGCAGCCATTGCGACAACGGCTACTTGGTGGTCAACCAACTCTCCAGATTGAGCTGCATCCAGCTTCTCTTCGGCAAATACGTCAGAGTTACCGATGTCGGCTTGTCCGCCAGAAACTTGAGTCAAGCCTGTACCGCTACCCCCGCCTTGAACTTGGATAGAAACCTTTGGATTCTGATCCATGAATTTCTTGGATGCCTGATCCACTAGAGGTTGAAGTGCAGAAGAGCCAACAGCCAGAATGGAACCGGATAGTTCAGATGGTGTCTCATTTGCCGGGCTTTCATTGGCAGTGCCTGGAGCTTCCGCAGCAGGACTATTGGACTTCGAGTTGTTTTGACCGCAGGCGGCCAAAGTGAAAGTTAATACTAAAGTCAAAACTAACATCAAACTCTTTTTCATTGTTAAGGTTTCCCCCTTATTTGTTTATACAACTTGATTATAGAAACCAAATATCAAACCCGTGTATGAGTTTTGTAAACTCTGTGTAAAAAATAATAAATACCCGCCTCTTTCACTTAACGTGAATTAAACGGGTATTTATTATTCCAGTCTCGATTAAAATTATCGTTTATTGAGCTAGCTTACATTAGAGATGTATCGCAGATACTTCCTGACCGCCCACATTCCCGCAGCAGCCCCCAAGAAGCCAAACGCGCTGACGATCACAATCAAATTATACGATTGCCAGTGAAGCAGGAAGCCGATCCCACTGCCAAACGTCGTACCTGCGAGAAAACCGAGCGCCATTCCGGCCTGGCTGTTCCATTTCATGAACACAACCCTCCAAGCATCTCCAAATTTTGCGCTAACTACAAGGGATCCGATGGGCTAGTGCTTTTCGATAGAAGCCCCTTCAATTCCTTCATGAACATATTGATATCCTTGAACTGACGATATACCGAAGCAAACCTGACATAGGCTACTTCATCGATCGGATACAACTGCTCCATAATAAGCTCCCCAATTTCCCGGCTTTCTACTTCAGCATTTGCCGTATGGCGAAGCGATCTTTCCGCTGCCGAGACAATGGATTCCAATTGATCAACGGATACCGGGCGTTTCTCGCAGGCTCGGATCAATCCGCGCAGCAGCTTCTCACGGTTGAACTCCTCGCGGCTGCCGTCCTTTTTAATAACGATCAGCGGCATTTCTTCCACCATTTCAAAGGTCGTGAATCGGCGGCTGCATTTCTCGCACTCCCGCCTGCGACGGATCGAGCGGTTCTCGTTAGCTGGTCTTGAGTCAAGCACCTTTGTCCCGGAATAATCACAATATGGGCATTTCAAAGTGCTCTTACCCCCTTTTTATTAAGAAATTTGATGAAGCTATCTCATCGACTATCAGAATAGTTCCGCACTACCAATAAATAACTAAAAAAAACGTAATGAAGATGACAAGTTCGGTACATAATACTTTTACCAACCACAAGGAGGTGAACATATCATGGCCCAAAATAATAATTCTTCGAATAACCTGGTGGTTAGACAAGCTTCCGGAGCACTGGAGCAAATGAAATATGAAGTAGCTCAGGAACTTGGCATCTCTTTCCCACAAGATGGATATGCTGGTAACCTGACTTCTTACGAAAACGGTTCGATTGGTGGTTACATCACCAAACGTTTGGTAACGATTGCCGAGCAACAATTGGCAGGTCAATACCAATAATCATGACCAACTGATTTCTATGAAGCATTGGTGCAGGCCCAGCCTGTCCAATGCTTTTCTATCATGACAGTCCGGGTATTCGTTACAAGTTCTCGTAAACATCAGAGTATTGGTCGTAGTAATGGGTAACTCTTTGCACATAATGTCTTGTTTCGCCAAAAGGTATATTTTTAACGGATTCGAGCCGTCCGTCCCACTTGCCGCTGCGCAGCCAGTTCCGGACATTGGTCGGCCCTGCATTATATGCCGCTATCATTGCGATTTCATTGCCCTCGAATTGCTCATAGAGGGACTTCAAATACCAGGTTCCAATCGCGATATTGGCATCGCTCTCTTCCTTCACCTTATCCAAGGATACATCCGGCAGCTTCGATTGTTCAATGACCCATTTCGCAGTATCCGGCATAATTTGCATAATGCCAAGCGCACCCTTTTTGGATTCGGATCCTGTCTTATAATTGCTTTCTACCCGAATAATCGCTGCCACCATCAAGGGATCGAGGTCATGCTTCTGGGCATGCACCTTTATTTCCTCTTTATAATAAATAGGATAAAATAAGGCCAGCCACTTGGAGTTAAAAAATAAAATAACGGTAAATCCGAGAAACAACAATAGCAGCACTCTCTTTTTACGAAGCCACTTCATAGCAAGCCCTTGTTCCGCCAAAAATCTTCGATCTGCGACTCCGTCTTGTCCAAACCGAGGCTGTTATCAATCAAAATATCCGCCCTTTCCTTCTTCCATTCAATATCCATCTGGGCTCTTATTCTAGCCTCTGCCTGCTCCAATGTCAGTCCGTCTCTTTCCATCAATCTGCTAAGCTGTATTTCACGGGGCACATAGACCACCATAACTTGGTCAAACATCGTGTCCAGTCCGGATTCATACAGCAAGGGTATATCCACGACGACGAGACATCCAGGCTGTGCTTCCTCAAAGTCAGCCATCCGTGTTCTCATTTCAGCCCGAATGGCCGGGTGCGTAATCTCGTTAAGCGCCTTACGCTCCTCCGGGTCGGAGAAGACGATCTCGCCTAGCTTTTTGCGATTTAAAGTTCCATCTTTATGAATGACGGCCGCTCCGAAACGCTTCTGTACCGCCAGCAGTACCGGGTGCCCTGGTTCCATAACCTCTCTGGCGATGACATCGGCATCGATTAAGACGGCGCCCCTCTTGACTAACATCCGGGAGACCGTACTTTTTCCCGTTGCGATTCCGCCTGTCAGTCCGATATTCATCCATTCACCTCATTCTCCAGATTTGCTCCATTCTTAGCTGACTATCCGTTAATCTGGCAGTTGGGACAATAGTGCGTGCCTCTACCACCGACTACGCTTTTCTCGATAGGATGTCCACAATTCAAGCATGACTCGCCCTTGCGTCCGTAAATTTGCAGCGAATGCTGGAACATCCCCATTTCGCCCTGCCCATTAACATACGATTTAATCGAGGAGCCCCCAGCTTCAACCGCATCGGTCAAGGTAACGATAATTGCCTCATGAAGTGAAACCCATTCTTGATCGGATAACGTATTCGCAGGGCGTTCTGGATGAATTCCCGCCCGAAACAAAGCTTCATCAACATAGATATTTCCAAGCCCCACCACATATTCCTGATTTAAAAGCGCAACTTTAATTTTGGTTGACCGCTTGAACAATATATCCCGAAGCACGTCTGATGTAAATGTAGCTTCCAGCGGCTCAAGTCCCAGCTTCATTAGCGGCTTCTCCTTGAACTCCTCACCAGGAAGGAATAGATGCATCGTGCCGAATTGCCGTACATCCTTATATCTTAATTCCGTACCATCCGTAAACCGGAAGATGACATGCGTATGCTTCTCTACTTCCTCATCCTGATCATATAACCCATACCGGCCTTCCATTCGCAAATGGGACACCAATACGAGCTGATCCATAATTATTCTTAAAAACTTGCCACGACGGCCAACATCCACAATAGTATGACCCGCCAGTTCCATTTCGAACCGTCTTATATCGTCGGGACGCTGAATAATTCGCGGCAGTGACACTGTCACCGATTCTATCGTCTTTCCGACGATGAGACCGGACAGCGTACGTCGAACGGTTTCGACTTCCGGCAGCTCTGGCATATTCTTTCACCTCAAACTTTATCTGTTATTGCTATTTAACTTCATAAATAAGCGGATCTATTCGATTTCCATTTAAAAGTCGTTTTTCAGCACCGGGCTTATTCTTCCGCTGTGCGTTTTTTCAAAACGCTTTAGGTTGCGTGAACCCTTGGCCTATGCTTCCGTAGCGAGTTTTGCTCAGCAAAACTTTCAGGAGGAGCGGAGTTCAACGTTTTCGAAGAAACCGGCTTCGGAAGCATAGGCTAGAGAAGCCTACATGAGCACCTGCAATGTTTCTGCAAGAAACATGCTTCGGAAGCATAAGCTTTCGAGGGTGAGCGCAAGATTCGATGCCGAGATACATTCAGTCAAGCATCGTGATCAAAAGCGACCTTTTTGAACTACCACTTCAATAAAGGTTCAAAAAGTCGCTTTTCAGCACCGAGAAGGTTGCGTGAACCCGAAGATGGAGGAGCGCAGTGTAGGAGAAGCCTACATGAGCACCTGCAATGTTTCTGCAAGAAACATGCTTCGGAAGCATAAGCTTTCGAGGGTGAGCGCAAGATTCGACGCCGAGATACTTTCAGTCAAGCATCGTGATCAAAAGCGACCTTTTTGAACTACCTCTAAATTATTTGGCTTCGTACCAGTTGGTTCCGCTGCTAACCTCCGCCTTCAACGGCACCGACAGGGTCAACGCCCTCTCCATCGTTTCCGGCACAAGCTTGCTCATCGTCTCCAGTTCCTCCGGTGGAACCTCGAACACCAGCTCATCGTGTACCTGCAGCAGCATACGGCTCTTCAAGCCGTGCTTACGCAATGTCTCATCCATCAGCACCATCGCTAGCTTGATAATATCTGCAGCCGTGCCTTGAATCGGTGTATTCATTGCTGTACGCTCCGCAAACGAACGCAGATTAAAGTTGGAGGCGTTGATTTCCGGCAAATAGCGTCTGCGTTCAAGCAGCGTAGTTACATAGCCGTCGCGCTTCGCTTCTTGAACGATTTCATCCATATAACGGCGCACACCCTGGAATGCCTCAAAATACTGCTCGATAAAATGAGCGGCTTCCTTTCTAGTTATATGAAGGTTCTGGGATAATCCATAATCACTGATGCCGTAGACTATTCCAAAGTTGACGGCCTTTGCGGAACGGCGCATATCGGCATCTACCTGTTCTTGTGTTACACCGAACACGTCCATCGCCGTCTTCGTATGGATGTCCATATCATGCAGGAATGCTTCCTGCAAGCCCTTATCGTCCGAAATATGTGCGAGTACCCGAAGTTCAATCTGCGAATAGTCAGCGGCAAGAATATACCAGCCCTCTTCGGACGGCACGAACACCTGACGAATTTTACGTCCTTCTTCAAGCCGTATCGGAATGTTCTGCAAATTCGGAAATTGACTGCTCAGTCTGCCGGTCGCAGCGATCGTCTGCCGATAGAACGTATGAACCTTCCCTGTATCCGGACGAATCTCCTTAAGCAATCCTTCCACATAAGTAGATTGCAGCTTCGCGAGCTGACGATACTCCAGTATAAATTGAACGATCTCATGATACGGTGCCAGCTTATCGAGCACCTCGGCATCGGTAGAATATCCCGTCTTCGTCTTCTTCACTACCGGGAGCCCCAGCTTATCGAATAGAACTTCGCCCAATTGCTTCGGAGAGTTCAAATTGAACTCCAAACCGGCAAGTTCATAAATCCGGGTTTCCAGCTTCTCGATCTGCGCTTCGAATTCCTTGCCCAGCTCTGCCAGCGCCTCACGGTTAACAGCGATTCCTTGCTTCTCCATATCCGCCAAAATACGCGACAACGGCATTTCCAATTCATAAAAAAGCCGATTCATTTCATTCTTCTTAAGTTCTTCCTTCTGCAGCGGAATTAGGCGCAGCATCGCCAGCGCCTTGCGGGCCAAGTGACGACTAAGCGTCTCCTGATCCGGAACTTTGAATTTGGCTCCTTTTCCGTATACCTCATCATCCGATGGCACAGAAGGCAGACTATACTTAGCTGCCAGCCCGCTGATTGTCTGGTTATTGTCCGTCGGATCAAGCAAGTAAGCCGCCAACTGAATGTCATGCTCTGCTCCAGCGAACAAAATTTCTTGCCAATGCAGCGCTAAATCTGCCCGGTGCAAATCATAGCCGCACTTTGGAATTTGCGGATCCGCAAGCCATTCCTTAATCGGCTTCGCTGCTTCGCTTAGTAGAAATTCGTTGGACACAAAGAAATGATGTTCCAGTGAAGACAGGATCAGCCCCATAACCTCGGCCTGATGCGGGTTATCTCCGTGAGATTCAACATACATCACTTCAATCTTAGGCAACTGCTTCTCAAGCTCCGGCAAAGCTGTCTCATCAACAACCGTTACATCGACTTCATCTTGCTTCCGTGCACCCTCATCTCCCGCTTCGGAGGCCCCGGCTCCTTCACTGAAAGACAAGCGCTCAAGCAAAGATTTAAATTCCAGCTTGCGCAGCACAGGTGCCGCCTTCTCTTCCTGCAAGCCGTGAAAAATCATATCATCAAAGGAACGATCAATCGGAACCTCGCGGTGAATCGTGGCAAGCTGCTTGCTCAATCGCGCATCCTCCGCATGCTGGACTAAATTTTCCTTCATCTTGCCTTTCAGCTCGTCCGTCCGGGCAAGCACTTCTTCCACGGAGCCAAACTGATGAAGCAGCTTCAGTGCCGTCTTCTCTCCGATTCCCGGAACTCCGGGGATGTTATCCGAAGCATCGCCCATAAGACCCTTCAGATCGATAATTTGCTCCGGGGTAAGACCGTATCTATCTTTAATTTCTTGAGGCCCATAAGGCTCGACTTCACTGATTCCCTTACGGGTCAAGGCTACCTTAACCTTATCGCTGACTACTTGAAGCATATCCTTGTCCCCGGTTACGACGAGGACTTCCTTGCCGGCCTCCTCCGCCTGCCTGCTGATCGTGCCGATAATATCATCCGCCTCAAACCCGGCTAGCTCGAACCAGCATATTCCGAAGCTTTCCAGCAATTCACGCGTTAACGGAAACTGCTCTGACAATTCTGGCGGCGTCTTCTCGCGTCCTCCCTTATAGTCCTCATAGCCTTCGTGGCGAAATGTAATCTTCCCAGCATCAAAAGCTACCATAATGTGAGTCGGCTTCTCGTCTTGAATGAGTCTTAACAGCATATTGGTAAATCCGTACACAGCGTTCGTATGTAAACCGCTTGAATTATTCAGCGGCGGCATGGCAAAGAACGCCCGGTAAATGATACTGTTTCCATCAATTAGAATTAATTTCTCCATAAAGCACCTCGTTCTTCAGCATACTCCTGACTATTATTCTAACACATGCTCCCCGGATATATAAAAACAATACGTCAACTCTCCATGAAGTTATTTTCAAAGCAGGCTTATATAGGGGATTTGGGGACTCCATGATACTATTAAGCAGAGCAAATGCAAACAGCAAAGCGCCGGAAATTCCGGCGCTTTGCTGTTGTTATATCTTTATTCTTGATTAGGACTGCCTATTGATTGAGATCAGGCCGATGTCCCGTAACAAGGTAAACGGTGCTCTCTCCGATATTCGTAGCATGGTCTGCAATACGCTCAATATATCTTCCAACCAGCGTGAGCAGCATCACCTGCTGTACCGAGTCAGGATGAGTAATGACAATCGAATACAACTCGCTGATCATTTGACTATACAGATGATCGACCTCATCGTCGTCCTTGGCCATCTTATAGGCCAAATCCGTATTTTCGTCCAAATAGGATTGAAGCGATTCTTCCACCATAACCTCTACCAGCTCCGCCATCTTCGGAATATCCACAAGCGGTTTAAGCAGCGTCTGCCCTTCCAAACGCAACGTTACCTTAGCGATATCGACCGCGAGGTCTCCCATACGCTCCAAATCGCTGGATATTTTAAATGCAACAATAATCCGGCGAAGATCTTTAGCTACAGGCTGCTGCGTAACAATCAATCTGGAGCCGATTTCCATCACTTCTTCTTCCATTTCGTTCAACTTCAGATCTTCTGCAATAACCTCTTTAGCTTTGCTTGAGTCCAAGGAATGCAGCGATAAAATGGATTCTCTGAGGGCATGCTCCACATGCTCTCCCATTTCTCTCAGCAACTGCCGCAGTTCCTCCAAATTTTGATCGAACTCTCTTCTTTGGATCATACCTCACTGCTCCCTTCTGTTAACCAAAACGTCCTGAAATATAATCTTCGGTACGGGAATCCTGTGGTGTCGAAAACAGTTTTCGAGTATCATCTGTCTCAATAATTTCACCACTCAGGAAAAAAACGGTCTGATCGGAGATCCGAGCCGCTTGATGCATGTTATGAGTAACCATAACGATGGTATACCTGTCTTTTAATTCTTGAACCAATTCTTCGATCTTCAGTGTAGAAATTGGATCGAGCGCTGAAGTCGCTTCATCCATTAACAGAATGTCTGGCTGGACAGCGATGGCTCTGGCGATGCAGAGCCGCTGTTGCTGACCGCCGGATAAACTGAGCGCGGAACGTTTAAGAAAGTCCTTGACCTCATCCCACAACACCGCTTGACGAAGGCTCTGTTCTACAATTTGATCCAGCTTGGCCTTATTCTTAACGCCATGCAGACGGGGGCCGTAGGCAACATTATCATAGATCGATTTCGGAAAAGGATTCGGCTGCTGAAACACCATGCCGACCTGTTTGCGCAACGTCTCTACCTCCACATCGTCACTGTAAATATCCTTGCCGCCAATTTGTACGGTTCCCTCGATTCGCGTACCCGGAATCATATCGTTCATCCGATTGAGTGTCCGCAGCAATGTGGATTTGCCGCAGCCCGACGGGCCGATAAATGCGGTAATAGCTTTCTCTGGAATATCCAGGGACATATTCTTAAGCGCCTGAAATTGGTCATAATACAAATTCAATTTATCAATATGGATGATCGGTTCCATGTCATTTCTCCTTCATATCTCAGCAGCATACCGACAACAGCTATTGGGTCAGTTATTAGTGTGTATCAAACTTTAGACATAAAACCATTTTACCTTCTTTATGTAAAAGATATTACCCTGAAATGTAAACGCAGTGTAAAATATGTTTTCCACACATTAACATATCAGCGATTCTCAGAGTTTTTTGAAAGCAATTTAGCGTTCCCCAGATAACTGCCCGAGTTCCTGCAGCACAATCTCGGTCTTCAATGCTGCATTTCCTGCGGTCTGGTACACGTCCCGCCCCCTTGATTCCACACTTCGTACCGATTCAACGAGCATTTTAAAAGTATGATCCGCACTGTTCACCCGCTCGTGACTGAGCTGCATTTCCTCCGTGGCCAAGGATGAAGCGTCTGCCGTTTGCCGAACAAGATCGCTGATTATGCTGAGGGTTGACCCGATATCATCCGAGAACTGCTTGGTTTGATGCGCCAACTTTCTAATTTCGCTGGCGACGACCGCAAACCCCCTCCCATGCTCGCCGGCATGAGCCGCCTCAATCGAGGCATTCATCGCAAGCAAGCCACTGCGATCGGCCAACTCCCGGATCGAAGCAGTGATTGACGAGATATTGCTTGCATGCTGCTGTAAAGCAGTTACCTGCTCTGCTTGGGATTTTGTCAGCGACAGCACGCGGCTAAACGAGGCTTGCACCGCTCCAAGCTCAGATCGGCCAGTTGTCGCAAAGCCGCTCATCTCCTCTGACTCCCGCAAGCTGCGTTCGGAAGTAATGGACACCTCCTTGACCGATTGATCGATTTCAAGTACTCTGGCCTGACTTTCCCTAACAATCGCTTCTCGAGTTCGATCCGCTTCCCGCTGCAGCTCTCTCGACATCAGCATGAGATCCTGAACCGTCATAACACCTCTGAACTTTCCTTCCTCCGTAAGAAGCAGGCTATCATAGAACACAGCGGCGCCCCGGTTCAAAGCTGCGTCGATCAGTTGCCTTGGCGAGGTAGTTATCTCCGTGATCAGCGGCGATTTCTCGGCAAACATCAAAGCAGGCCTCTCATAGAATAAATCCGCGGCAAAACGCCCGGCCAATTGACGATAGAAGGCATCCCTCATCAAAAGGCCCAATGGCCTATTCGAGAGATCGCACACAATGACGCAAGGGATTTTAGCATCCGCTTGAAATAATTTCAGAACACCAAGACAAGATGCCTCTGGATCTGCCGTCGGCACAGTTCTGCAGTAGGCTTCTGTCTTCACTGCACTGCTGTGATCGCGCATAACTGCAGATGAAATTTCTGCATCCTCTTTATCCCCCTTGGATTGCTCTACAAACAATTCAGCAGCACTAAAGTCGGTTGTAACATCCTCTCGCTCAGCAACAGCCTGATTAACCACACTTACCACTCCCCCATCCGTACCTGCTCTTCAGTCTTCTCTCTCTCTGAATGAATCATAGAAGAAATTTGTTAAGCACGTGTCAACGGTACTTTGGGCCTATGTTAAATGTTTTACAAACTAATGAACTTGGAGCCTACCATAGGAAAGATTGATTGTTTTTACAAGTACTCCCCTAAGAAGCTTTCCTCCAAAAAAATGGCCCCTGTATTATTCAGAGGCCATCCTTTGTATTGGTTATAGATCATTCAAATGGTTGATGCCTTCTTCTTGTTAACGACCAGCTTATAACCGACTCCGCGAATGGAATCAATATATACCGATCCGGGATCAAGCTCCAGCTTCTTCCGCAGCGAGCTTACGTGCACGTCCACCGTCCGCTGCCCGCCGATATAGTCGAATCCCCATACCGCATTCATCAAGTCGTCCCGCGTCATGACTACTCCCGGCTTACGAGCCAAGTACAGCAGTACCTCGAATTCCTTCGGCCGCAGCGTGATTGGCTCGCTCCCTAAAGTTACTTCATACTTCTCCGGATAAATGACGAGATCGCCCAACGTAATTTGCGAACCAGTCTCTTGAGAATGCGACTTCTTCTCCGGCTCATCCAGTCCCGAGGATCTTCTCAGCACTGCGGCTACGCGTGCCAATAGCTCAGCTACGCCAAAAGGCTTCGTAATATAATCATCTGCTCCCGATTTCAAACCCTGAACGACTTCCTCTTCTGCGTTCTTCGCAGTCAGCATAATAACGGGTGTCTTCACGCCTTCATTCCGAAGCCTTGACATAATTTCGAACCCGTTCATGCCCGGCAGCATCAAGTCCAGCAATATCAAATTAAAATCGTTTTTCAATGCCGTTTCCAACCCAGACTGTCCATGCTCCTCAACCACGACTTCATAACCTTCGCTTGAAAGATTATAAGACAGAAGCCTCGAAAGCGTTGGCTCATCCTCAATAACTAACAGCCGTTGCGTCATAGTACCCCCCATTTTCTAGTCCAGCATAATGGATGTCGACGAATCATGACAAGCCCAGCATATCATGGCATTGTTAACGTAGTGTAAAATTTTCAATGAATTTCACATTGTACTTATTTTTTAATTTTCAATTTTCATTTCATACTATTTATATACCCTATTGTTAATCAATCTATAGGGTGCATAAGAGGGAGTTCAAGGATAAACGAGGTTCCTTCACCTACTCTGCTCTCTACCCGAATCATGCCCCGGTGCAGATCCACCAAGTGCTTAACGATGGATAACCCCAGTCCTGTACCGCCTGACCCCCGGGAACGAGCTTTGTCCACTCTATAAAACCGCTCGAAAATTCGCGGCAAATCCTTCTTCGGAATACCAATGCCCGTATCGCTAACCGTGAACCGGATCATCTCATGCTCCCCGCCCTCGTGCAGAACCTCGGCGGTGACTCTTACCCTTCCGCCTTCGAGCGTATAGCTGATCGCATTCGAAATAAGATTCATAAATATTTGCCGGAGCCGATCCTCATCTCCCTCGATAAATAAATGCTCCGGGATTTCCTGCAGTAAAACAATGGATTTCTTGTTCGCTGCAGGAAGGAGCACCTCAATGACACTGTCCAGCAGCTCTGTCAGGTGAATCGGTGCATATTCCAAGGGAACACGCTTGGATTCAATTTTGGACAATTCCAGAATGTCCCCGATCAATCGGTTCAGCCGATCGGCTTCATCATAAATAATTTGCAGGAAAGAGCGCATGGTGTCGGTATCCTTAACCCCTCCAGATAACAATGTCTCGGCAAATCCTTTTACAGCTGCAATCGGTGTCTTCAACTCATGGGAGACATTTGCCACGAATTCGCTGCGCATTCTTTCCAGCCGGCGAATATCGGTCACATCCTGCAGCAAGAATAGCATTCCCCGGTAACTTTCGTCATCTTCACTCATCGGAACGCCATCGAAATGGAGAGTTCTCTCTTCGGGATCGTATACATTGCGTTCTTCCTGCAAATATTCCTTATGCTGAATGCCTTCCTCCATGAACTTCATGAACTCATAATTTCGCTTCAGAATCGAATAAGGCTTGCCTAAGAGCTGATCCCCTTGCATATGCAAAATCCGTTCCGCCTCTCGGTTTACAAGTGCAATCTGGCCAGCGGCATCCACCATCACAATTCCTCCGGTCATGTTCGCCAAAACGCTTTGCATCAGATCCTCATTATCCCTAATCCACTTTAGCTGCTGCTGTAAACTGTCCGCCATCCCGTTAATGGCAAAAGCCAATTGACCGATCTCATCCTTGCGATGAAGCTTTACCCGCGCGTCATAATCCAGGCTGGATATTCGATTAGCTACGCGCGTGATATGCTCCAGCGGCTTGGTCAGTCCGCCTGCAATTCGATAGCTAAGAAGCGCTGCCGCCAGGAACAGAATGATCAGGCCTCCGGCCATCCACGCCCATCCCCGGTTCATTCCTTCATCTATGGCATTTAAGCTCATCGATAAGCGAATATATCCGTCGAAGCCCTCGGCGGAGTACACTTTATGAGCGACATAAAGCATGTCTTCATCAAGCGTCTCGCTATGCCGGATGATGCTGCCGAACTTCCCTTCCGACGCTGAAAGGATCTCCTCACGGTCTAAGTGATTATCCATATCAGCAGCATTCTTCTCTGAATCCCCAACCACTCGCCCGTCCAAGTCAATGAAAGTAACCCGAGAGTTGATACGCTGCTCCAGTTCCTTCGCTTCCCGCGTATAATATTCCACCACTTGCGGACTGTTGTCGAGCGGACGAAATGGGAAGGTATACTCTAATAAGCTTATTTCTCGCACCAAGTTCTCTTCCAGCGCACGGATGTGCGAGTCCTTAAATACCTTTACCATGGATAATCCCGCAGCAAGCATGGATATCCCAATCAAGCTCATCAATATGAGCGTCAGCCGTGTTCGAAATGTCTTCATGCTTATTTAAATACCGGCTCTTTGAATGCGGCCAGCTTCTCTAACGAAGATTTCTCCACATCCGCATGCAGACTTTCACCATGAGAATCCATCGTCACAATAGCAGCGAAACCGTCTACTTCCAAATGCCACATTGCTTCAGGAATACCGAATTCCATGAAATCGACGCCATTAACGTTCTTAATGCACTCAGCGTAATATTGCGCTGCGCCTCCGATAGCATTCAAATAGACGCCTCCATGCTCCTTCAGTGCCTCAAGCGTCTTCTGGCCCATGCCGCCTTTACCGATTACAGCGCGAATGCCAAATTTCTTAATAATGTCGCCCTGATAAGGCTCCTCGCGAATGCTCGTCGTCGGACCCGCAGCCTTGACATGCCAGCCCTGCTCATCCTTCAGCATGACCGGCCCGCAGTGATATATAACTGCGCCATTCAAATCAACTGGAGCGTCATGATCCATCAAATATTTATGGAGAGCATCGCGGCCCGTATGCATTTCTCCCTTGATGACGACGACATCTCCTACACGCAGGCTGCGAATCTGCTCTTCCGTAATCGGAGTATGCAGAACCACCTCACGGTTCGCCTTAGAAGCCGGCTCGGCTGCCGCGGCAACGGCTGACTCGCTATCCTGGATTGCTACCTCCGACCCGCGCTCGTACAACCAATTCATAATTTCTCCGCTAGCCGGATCAATGGCTACGCCTTGCCGTCTAAATGCCCAGCAATTGTATGCGACAGATACGAAGAAACTAGCAGGAAGACGATTCGCCGCGCCAATCTTACAGCCAAGCAGCGTTACTTCCCCGCCGAAACCCATCGTTCCGATGCCCAGTTTGTTTGCATTATCCATAATGTATTCTTCAAGCTGCCGGAGTTCCTCCACCGGATTCACATCATCGGCAGAACGAAACAATTGCTGCTTCGCGAGCTCATATCCCGTTGTCCGGTCGCCCCCTATGCCAACGCCGATAAATCCAGCACTGCAGCCCTGGCCTTGAGCCTGGTAAATCGCATGTAGAATACATTTGCGAATGCCGTCCAGATCACGTCCTGCGCGCCCCAGCGCCTCCAATTCGGCAGGCAGGCTATATTGAATATTCTTATTCTCACAGCCGCCGCCTTTTAGGATAAGCCGGATATCTACAACATTCTCTTCCCATTGCTCAAAATGAATTACAGGCGTTCCCGGCCCTAAATTATCCCCGCTGTTCTCTCCCGTCAGCGAGTCAACTGAGTTAGGACGGAGCTTGCCCTCTTTGGTTGCCCGCTGGATTGCCGCGAGGATTCCCTTCTTCATCTCTATTTGATTCGCACCGACAGGGGTATGCACGATAAAAGTAGGCATGCCTGTATCTTGACAAATCGGCGATACTTGCTCCTCAGCCATTTTAATATTCGTCGTGATCGTGGATAGAGCAAGCCCTGCTCTAGTATCCTGATTTTCCGCCAGTGTTCCCCGCTTTATCGCCCGCCGCACATCCGCAGGCAAATTCGTTGAAGTCTCTACAATGAGTTCATACACGCTTTGTTCAAACTGCCGCATAATCCAAGATCCCCTCTCTTGTCTTCAAGTAACTAATTGACACAAAATTGCTGCGAATCTTACTGTTGGATTAACCTGTACATTAGTCTTATAATAACATAAACATAGTGACAGGTTGACATATTCTGTTCAAATTTGCTCGTTAAGAAGAGAGGTAGTTCACCGATGAATTTTCATTTCTCCGCCTACATGTACCGTCTTCGTTCCATTAAGCGCTGGAGCCTGATGAGGAGTACGGCCACTGAGAATGTAGCCGAGCATTCTTTCCACGTAGCCTTGCTCACTCATCTGCTATGCGAAATTGGCAATCGTCTATATGGACGGAGCCTTAATTCAGATCGTGCGGCAACGCTAGCTTTATTTCATGATGCAACAGAAGTGTTTACAGGCGACATTCCGACCCCTGTCAAGCACCACAATCCCCGGTTACTATCAAGCTTTCGCGAGATGGAAGGAATAGCAGCGGAACGCCTTCTGTCCATGGTGCCCCCGGAGCTCCAGCAAACCTATGGGCCATTATTATCCCCAAGCAAGCTGGCCACCGGTAATACAGAGGACAAGGAACTGCTTAGATATGTTAAAGCTGCGGACAGCCTAGACGCTTACTTGAAATGTGCCTGGGAGCTCACATCAGGCAACCGTGAATTTGCCGTAGCGAGGGATCAACTGTTAGAGAAGCTGAACCGCCTCGATCTTCCGGAGGTCGATTATTTTCTTGAACATTTGGCCCCCAGCTTCGATATGACGCTCGATGAGCTATCCGAACAAGCAGAAGCTCCTCCTCATTCGCCATAACCAGAAAAATCGCTCCAAGGATAAGCTATTGTCTCACATAGCGCTATATCCTTGAGAGCGATTGATTAACTTCTATATGCCTAGCCCCAGTAAGAAGCGAAAAAAGCTACTATCCATTCACGATTTCTCCGCCGTTGATATGGATCACTTGTCCACTAATGTAGGACGAGTCATCACAGCCCAGAAACACATATGCTGGTGCTAGTTCCTCCGGTTGACCCGGGCGCTGCATCGGTGTATTGCCTCCGAATTGAGCTACTTGCTCCTTATCGAAGGTAGAAGGAATGAGCGGCGTCCAGATCGGCCCCGGGGCCACAGCATTAACGCGGATTCCTTTCTTGCCGACAATGTTCATTGAGAGTGCCCGCGTAAAGCTGACGATCGCCCCTTTCGTTGCTGAGTAATCGATCAGCTGTGGATTTCCTCGGTATGCAGTTACAGAGGCCGTGTTAATAATCGCGCTGCCCTTCTTCAAGTGAGGCATCGCGGCCTGTGTCACAAAGAACATTGCAAAAATGTTCGTTCGGAATGTCCTCTCCAACTGCTGGGCCGTAATGTCAGTAATTTCCTCTTGCGGATGCTGCTCAGCGGCGTTATTGATCAGAATATCCAGTCCGCCAAGCTGATCGACCGTTTGCTGCACGGCCTGCTTGGCAAAGGATTCGTCTCCTAAATCCCCGGAAATGAGCAAGCATCTCCGTCCCTCCTGTTCGACTTCTTGCTTCGTCTGCTTTGCATCCTCATTCTCGTTTAAATATACGATAGCTACATCAGCACCCTCTTTGGCATAGGCAACCGCCACCGCACGGCCAATCCCGCTGTCTCCGCCTGTAATTAACGCTACCTTGCCTTCTAGTTTGCCTGCTGCTTTATAGTTACCTTCATACTTCGGACGCGGATTCATTTCCCCTTCGATTCCGGGCCGCTGGTTCTGATGCTGCGGAGGCATGGTTTGCTTACTTTGTCCACTGCCTGACATGCTGCATTCTCCTTCCTCGCCTGTGAATTCATTTCCTGACCTTCTTAGAATAACCCTTGTCGTTCGGCTTATCCGCCTTCCTGCAAATCATGCACGTTAAGGAGTTAGTCAATTGGAAATTACCACAACGAGCTTGGGTTTAAACAATGTGGCGCGAATTACAGCATAATGTCAAAACGATGAGCAAACCAGACCGGATCAAATTTGCGAATCTTCAAATACTTCTCCCCGGCTGCATCAAACTCTTTCCGATCCGGGCCGACATACTGTTCTCCATCACATGCCCGTACCAACTCACGAGTCTTAGCAATGATCTCTTCTTCGAAATGCATCCGGGTTAAATTGATCACATCGCTGCCCCAATAAGCAAGCCGCTCATCCGGCGGGTAGTTATGCCTGAAGACCAGCGTGAGACAGATTTGGGGAACGTAATAGCACACGCGCCCAAGCAGCCAGGTTCTTAAAGAGAATTCCGCAGTCTCTATTTCCTTTGTAAAGAAACCGTCCTGTAGTCCTCCCAACTCTTGAAAAGTCTGACGGCTCACGGCAAAGCAATCCGAGGAGAGCCAAGGAATATCACCTTGCTTTGAAACTGCAGGAAAATTATAAATCGAGGCGAACAGTCCCCCCGCTGGAAGCTCACAGCGCTGGATGTTGTCAGGGCGGCCTTGTGCCGTAAAATCCGGTGTAGTACAATCCGCCCTGCCATGCTGAATCGGCTCCAGCAGCTCCTCCATCCAGCCGTCTTCGAAATACAGCCGAGGGCTGCAAAAAATCAAATAACTCCCCAATGCATGGAAAGCCCCCAACTGTCGGGAAGATATCCCGCTCTGTGCCTTGAATTTGCGAAGCGGCTTATCAAATTTGTAGTGAATCAGAAAATCACAACAGCCGTCCACAGAGCCCTCGTCAACGATGATGACTTCATAGCTGGAAGCGACACGAGACACCTTCATGGATTCTAGCGTTGTCTGTAAATCAATTCCTTCGTTCTGCACCGCTATAATGACGGATACTAGAATAGGTTGAGCAGACATGATTTCTCTCCTTATAAGTGGATATAATAAAATATTGAATGGAAATTAAGAAAATTTTACTCATTGGTTACATATTAACCCATTTAACGCTTGGAGTAAATACAAACAAAACTATTAGTATATTATCTTTACCTCTCATACTCACTATGGTTAATTACAGGAGGGGTGTTATGGATTATAGATCATTGGGTAAAAGGCTGCGCCAGGAACGTCACAAAATGCATTTGACCCAGGAAAAGCTCGCCGAGAAGATTGAAGTTTCCGATGCGTACATAGGTCAAATTGAGCGGGGCGAAAGGAGCTTGTCGCTAGAAACTCTTGTTAAACTAGCGAATCAATTAGGTGTTACCGTTGACTACTTGCTTCACGATTCCATCGAAATCAATGACGACCATTTCCTGAACCAAATCAACCAGATTATGATTCACCGTTCAGCAAAGGAGAAGCAGTTGGCGCTAGACACAATCAAGATGATATTTACTCACTTAGACGATATGAAAAGTGACAAAGACTCCTGATATTCCCCATACTTAAATTAGTTCGCCGTTACATGAAAAAAACCTCCGCTTTTCGAAAATTCGAAAAGCGGAGGTTTTCATATTTCTTGAAGCATGGTTACATTAGATAATGGTTGAGAACACCATCAAAAAGGAGATCAGGATCACACTAACAGATAACAGCATGCTTAAAGTGCGGAGCTTTCCAGCCTCTGCCGCGATATTCTTGTTCTCGCGGATGCTTCCGATCGCCTGCTTCAACGGTTTAGCTATAATTCCGCCAAGCGCGCCAATGGCTAGGAAGAGAACAACCACTACAATCATCCAAGGTACGGAATAGTTTCCTTTTCCAATCAAGTATCCTCCGGTCAACAGTTGAATAACTAATCCGATTTGGGCGAAGCGATTCAACGATTTAACTGCGGATAGCGTTCCTTCTTGAGCTGCTAAGGATAATTTGCTAACCGCACCGAATACAAATGGCAGTACTAAGTAAAAGCCGAGTGCCATAGCACCGATGATATGAAGAAAAAGCATAACCTGAAACATGAAACAACCGCCTTCCATTTGTCAATTAGATTGATCACTATATAAGACCTATTATAGCCGTCTAAAAGAAAAACGTCTATCAACGTATTTTCTGAGGAGCCAGACCTTATCTAAATGGTTATTTTCCTTGCAATGCAATTACAGAACGGTTCAGCTCTGCTGAACGACATGCAATTTTATAATCTAAGAAAAGAAGGACAACTGTAGAACAGAACTGCCCGTGCTATAGAAAAGCAAACCTTCTCCTAGGAGAGGTTTGCTCATCTGTCATTTATCGAATGGAGTTATTACACTTTAGCCTTGAACGACTGCGATAACATTGCGTACCGAGTCCGCAGATTTATCAAGCGCTGCCTTCTCTTCCGCCGTCAATTCCAGCTCAAACACTTTCTCAATGCCATTTCCGCCAAGAATAACAGGGACGCCCATGAACAGGTTGTCATAGCCATACTCGCCTTCAAGCAGAGCAATGACCGGAAGAATCCGTTTCTTATCCTTCAGGATTGCTTCCGTCATTTGGACGATCGATGCAGCTGGCGCGTAGTATGCACTTCCGTTGCCAAGCAGATTGACAATTTCTCCGCCGCCAACGCGAGTGCGTTGAACGATCGCTTCAATGCGCTCTTTGGAAATCAGCGTGTCGATTGGAATGCCCCCAACGCTGGAGTAACGCACTAGCGGTACCATATCGTCGCCGTGGCCGCCAAGCACGAAGCCGCGAACGTCCTCGACCGATACGTTTAGCTCTTGCGCGATAAATGTGCAATAGCGAGCCGTATCGAGAACCCCGGATTGACCGATAACGCGATTCTTAGGGAAGCCTAATGTTTGATAAGCCGCATATGTCATGGCATCAACCGGATTGCTTAAAATAATGACGGTTGAGTTCGGACAATGCTTCTTCACGTTCTCACACACCGAACGAACGATTCCTGCATTCGTGCTTACAAGATCATCACGGCTCATTCCCGGCTTACGGGCAATTCCCGCCGTAATGATCACGATATCGGAATCGGCAGCATCCTCATAGGAGGATGTTCCTACGATGTTGCTGTCAAACCCCTGAACAGGACTAGCTTCCAACATATCAAGCGCCTTGCCCTTAGTCGGATTCTCCAGTTGCGGAATATCCAACAGAACGACATCACCTAGTTCTTTTTGTGCCAGCATAAGCGCAGTGGTCGCGCCGGTAAATCCGGCGCCGACAACTGTGATTTTATTTCGACGAATGGCCACGTTAGTCAAGACCTCCTACATTACATGTTTTTGATGACTTGATCTGCAAATTCAGAGCATTTCACTTCCGTAGCACCTTCCATCAAGCGTGCAAAGTCATAAGTAACGGTCTTATTGTTAATCGATGTCTCAAGTCCTTTGTAAATAAGGTCAGCCGCTTCCTGCCAGCCCAGATGCTCAAGCAACATAACGCCGGACAGAATGACGGAACCTGGGTTAACAACATCCAGATCCGCATATTTAGGAGCAGTACCATGCGTAGCTTCAAAAATCGCGTGGCCGGTAACATAGTTGATGTTCGCACCCGGCGCGATACCGATTCCACCTACTTGAGCAGCAAGCGCATCAGACAAGTAGTCGCCATTCAGGTTCAATGTCGCAATAACATCAAAATCTGTCGGACGGGTTAATACTTGCTGCAATGCGATATCAGCAATGGCATCCTTAATGATGATCTTGCCGCTGTCCTGAGCTTCTTGCTGAGCCTTGTTGGCAGCTTCTGTCCCGGATTCTTCTTTGATTCGGTCATATTGCGCCCAAGTGAACACTTTATCGCCGAATTCCTCTTCAGCTACTTCGTAGCCCCAGTTCTTGAAAGCTCCTTCCGTGAACTTCATGATGTTGCCTTTGTGTACGAGAGTTACGCTCTTACGGTCATGCTTGATCGCATATTCAACCGCAGCGCGAACAAGACGCTTGGAGCCCTCAGCAGATACAGGCTTGATTCCGATTCCGGAAGTTTCAGGGAAGCGGATTTTGCTTACACCCATTTCATTTTGCAGGAACGAAAGCACCTTTTTCACTTCTTCGGAGCCTTCCTTGTATTCTATACCTGCATAAATATCTTCTGTATTCTCACGGAAGATCACCATATCTACCAGTTCAGGACGTTTCACTGGAGACGGCACACCGTCGAAATAGCGTACAGGACGCAGACATACATACAAGTCAAGCTCCTGCCGCAGAGCTACGTTCAAGGAACGGATACCACCGCCGATGGGTGTCGTAAGCGGTCCTTTGATCGCTACAATATACTCGCGAATCGCAGTCAACGTATCAGCCGGCAACCACTCTCCGTATGTATTGTAGGCTTTCTCTCCGGCGAAAACTTCATACCAAGCGATCTTCTTGTCACCGCCATAAGCTTTCTCTACGGCAGCATCCAAAACACGCTTGGAAGCCTTCCAAATATCACGCCCCGTGCCATCGCCCTCAATGAATGGGATGACAGGATTGTTAGGCACCTGCAGCTTGCCGTCCTGAATTTCAATTTTCTGCCCTTCTGTCGGCAGAGCAAATTTTTCTAATTTCAACATGTTGATGGTTTCCTCCTCGTTTCAATTAGTAATACTTGTCCGGTCTCCATTCTATCATAGATTGAAGACCGGTTAACTATTTCTATTATCTCATATCGATCGGAATGTATCGTTGACTCGTAGGCCCGATATAGTCAGCGCGCGGACGAATGATACGGTTGTCATCCAATTGCTCCAGAATATGCGCAGTCCAGCCGGATAGGCGGCTGATCGCAAAAATTGGCGTAAAGAGGTCGCTAGGGATGCCCAGCAGCGTGTAAACCGAGGCGGAATAGAAGTCCACATTCGGCTTCAATCCTTTTTGCCCAGTTACAAGCTCTTCTACCTTCACAGAAATATCATACAAAGTAGAATCGCCCTTCAAGACGCTGAGCTCGCGGGACATCTTCTGCAGGTGCTTGGCGCGGGGATCTCCGTTCTTGTATACACGGTGACCAAAGCCCATAATTTTCTCCCGATGATTCAGTTTGTTCTGAATGTAAGCCTCAGCCTTATCCAGCGTACCGATTTCGCTCAGCATGTTCATGACGGCTTCATTCGCTCCCCCATGCAGAGGGCCTTTTAGCGTGCCGATTGCCGATGTAATTCCAGAATAAATATCAGACAGGGTAGCAATGGTAACGCGCGCCGAGAAAGTAGATGCATTAAGCTCGTGATCCGCATGGAGCACAAGCGCTTGATCCAGAGCGCGAACCGCAACCTCATCCGGCTTCTCACCGGACAGCATGTAGAGGAAATTGTATGAGAGCGATACATCTTTAAGCGGAGCAAGCGGCTCCTTGCCGTCCCGGATACGCGCGTAAGCAGCGATTAGCGTTGGTAATTGAGCCTGAAGCTTAATCGCCTTCAGTTGATTGCTCTCCCGGGAAATATCATTTGCTGTCTCATCATACAAAGCAAGAGCCGACACGGCGGTCCGCAGCACGGCCATCGTATTCGCGTTATTCGGAAACAGCTTCATCTGCTCCAATACCGCTTGCGGCACTGCTGCGTAATCGCTTAGCTGCTGCTGCAGCGTCAGCAATTGGGATTTCGTAGGTAATTTGCCGTACCAAAGTAAATAAGCGGTCTCTTCATAACTTGCCCGTTCTGCCAAATCATCGATATTAATGCCGCGATAAGCGAGAACGCCGTCATGGATGGAGCTAATCGAGGATGTAGCCGCCACAATACCTTCGAGGCCTTTAGTAGCTGTCATAGTATATCTCTCCTTTGTAACGAAATTATGATCAAACTTGCGGATGAAAACATTTACATTTTAAAAGATTAAAATTTTTGAAATATGGCAGGAGTACGCCTAAATAATTATTAAGCCGCTCAAATTACCCCCTAAATCATCATACTGGATTTCGGGAAGCAAGGGAACAATCTGAGGGAAAGCCGTTTATCAAAATGTTTTATCACTATTATAAAGAATTTTTGTAAACGATTTCAGATTGCAATGACAAATGTCACTACAAACAAACTTTGATAGGTTTTCGTCATACTCGTCCCATTCGATGAATAGAATAAGACAGGGGGAAGGTGGGACTTATGGACAATGTACTCTTTAAGCGCGCGTTGCGAGGAACCTGGGTTTGCCTGCTGCTGGTTGCTCTATTGCTGGCGGCCTATTGGCTTGTTCCACTACTTTATCCCTTCCTCATTGCCTGGCTTGTCGCGTATATTATGAATCCTTTCGTTTCATGGGTCGAAGACCATTTGCGCCTGCCCCGCTGGCTGGCCGTAACCTTTGCTTTGCTCGTCTATTTTGGAAGCATGATCATTGTCTTCTCGGCAGCTATAACGAGACTGGTCAAAGAATTAATCCATGTCACAGACTCCTTGGATCTAAGCATCGAGAAATGGAAGAATATCATTTTGGAATGGAGCCAGAATGAGAAGCTTCAAAACACTATGGGCGAGATTAATCGCTTTATTGCCAGCCATCCCGGCTACTCCAATACGCTGCATAAAAACATCGATTCCACAGCTGTGAATATAAGCACCGCCATTTCCCGTACTGTCGCCAGCCTATTAAACGGTGTCGTTAATTTGTTGACCTCGCTGCCCAGCATTGGCATCATTCTGCTTGTTATTTTGCTCGCCGCCTTCTTCATGAGTAAAAATTGGAATCAAAACTGGCTTTTTCTCGCCCGCCTCATTCCCGGGCCGTTTCAACAAACTGCCCGAGAAATTTGGATTGATCTGCGAAAAGCGTTATTCGGCTACCTGACGACACAATTTATCATGATCTCAATTACGGCTGTCATCGTGCTGATTGGACTGCTTATTCTTGGGGTCGAGTCCGCCTTCACCTACGCTATTTTGATCGGATTCGTAGATCTTCTGCCTTATCTCGGTGTCGGAACGATCATGCTTCCCTGGCTCATATACGCCTACATCAGCGGAGATTTTACGCTTGGAATCGGACTGTCGATCCTTTACGGCATCATCCTCGTTGCCCGCCAACTGATTGAGCCGAAGGTGCTTGCCACAAGCGTAGGTCTGGAGCCGCTCCCTGTATTGATCGCCATGTTCGCGGGGCTCAAGCTATTTGGCGTGCTTGGACTGATCATAGGCCCTGTATCCCTGGTCATTATGGGCGCCGTTATTCGCGCCGGGGTCGTACGCGATTTACGCAACTATATTATGAACGGTCGGCTTCGCTGAACACTCCGTTCACCTGATTAGAACAGCCTCTCAGCGAAGCGGCTTTTTTTCTTGGGGTTAAAGCTCCTGATTATACATAAACAAGCAGAGCCGAACTCCTAAGAGTCCGGCCCTAGAACCATATGAGTATTTTTAACGGCGAAAAAATGTAATTTTACCCTCTTTAATTTTCTTGCCGATCCATTTCATGAGCAGCAGTCGATAGATCGGTCTCGTCAATGGAAATACCATCGTAAAACCAATGATATCTGTAATAAAACCAGGTACCAGCAGCATGATGCCGCCTGCGAATACGCAGATTCCGTCCAGAACCATTCGCCCAGGAACCTGTCCTCCGCTCATTTGTGCTTTCGCGTCAATCATGACCTTACGTCCTTCGAACTGCATCATCAGTCCCCCGATAATCGAGGTAGCCAGGGTAAGAAAAATCGTCTTGCCAACTCCGAGTCGTTCACCTACTTCGACGTAAGCCCAAAATTCGGCGACAGAAATCAGAGCAATAATGACAGGGATCCATTTGCGCATGTAATAACTCCTTTACATAAAGCATCCAGTCGGATGGGAATGGTCACATCAATTGAATATTGAATATTGGAACTTTTACTTAAAGAGTATTTTACAGGTTCATGCGCACTTTTTCAAAGTTTGCTTGCTTCATCGAATGCTGCGTACCAGTCGGGAAACACTTTTTTGAAAGCAACGGGTTTAAAATCCTCACGCCTCACCACATAATGGGAAGACCTTCCTTCAACGCAAAGCGTGCCCTCTCCGTTAAAAAGCTCATATCCGTACACTGTTTTGACGCCGCCGTTATCCAGAATACGGGTCTTAAGAACGACCTCATCCCCATAGGTGATTCCCTTATGATATTTCACGTTCATTTCATGAACCGGAGAAATATAGCCAGCTCGCTCCATGTCGATATATTTGAACCCGAGATCCTCGCATAGCTTCGTTCTTCCCATTTCAAACCACCCCAAATAGTGGGCATGGTAAATAATACCCATCATATCAAACTCAAAGTATTTAGGAACGATCACTTGCTCGCTGACGTGCATGGTACCCCTCTCCTTCTGCTCAGGAAACAAAAAGCAATGGTTTCCGCTTAACCGGAATGCCCATTGCCTTTGTCCATTTATCCTCAATCGTATATAAGCTATCGCAAACTATTTACGAACTTGGCCAATTTTAACCAGGTTCGTGGAACCGGAACTACCAAGCGGTACCCCTGCTGTAATCACAACAAGATCTCCTTCTTTGACCACGCCGCTATCGAGTCCGCCTTTCATGGCTTTATCGAACATCTCATCCGTTGAAGAGGCTACATTCCCTTTTACCGGCGTAACTCCCCAATTCAAGGCTAGACGACGCAGCGTATTGTCCTGCGTAGTAACAGCAATAATCGGAGCCTTCGGACGATACTTGGACACCATACGAGCCGTATAGCCGGTTTCCGTAGATGTAATGATCGCCTTAGCGTTCAGTTCAAGCGCAGAATTGGCAACCGCCTGGCTGATCGCTTCCGTAACTGTAGTTTGCTGTGCATTGCTTTGCTTAATGAAAATTTCACGATATTCCAGCGCAGACTCTGCTTTTTCTGCAATGCGGGACATCGTCAATACGGATTCAACCGGATATCTACCAGCTGCTGTCTCACCAGACAACATGATCGCATCAGTGCCGTCAAAAATAGCATTCGCTACGTCGCTTGCTTCCGCGCGTGTCGGTCTTGGGTTGCGCTGCATGGAATCCAGCATTTGCGTTGCTGTAATGACCGGTTTGCCTACGCGGTTACATTTCTCGATCATTTTCTTCTGGGCAAGCGGTACGTCTTCTGCTGGGATTTCAACCCCAAGGTCTCCACGAGCAACCATCAAACCGTCGGAAACCTCCAAAATTTCGTCCAGATTGTCAATCCCTTGCTGGTTCTCGATTTTGGAGATGATTTGAATATGGGCTGCATTGTTACGCTCAAGCAATTGACGGATTTCAAGAACGTCGCTAGCTTTACGCACGAAGGATGCGGCAACGAAATCGATGCCCTGTTCAATCCCGAAAAGAATATCGTTAGCATCTTTCTCTGTGATGCCCGGAAGGGAAATGTCAACTCCAGGAACGTTAACGCCTTTCTTGCTCTTAATTGGACCGCCGTTAATCACGCGGCACTTGATTTCCGTACCTTGGATATCAACTACGGTAAGGCCAATCAATCCATCGTCGATCAGAATGGTTGAACCTGCTTCCACGTCTCGCGGAAGATTTTCGTAAGTGATTGAGATGCGATCCTTGTCGCCGAGAATTTCCTCCGTCGTCAAGGTAATGAATTCATCCTGCACTAGCTCAATCGGTTCTTCCTTCAATTTGCCGGTGCGGATTTCTGGACCTTTCGTATCCAACAGTATGGCGATTGATTTCCCCAGCTCCTCGCTCGCTTGACGAATCACTTTGATCCGATTGCCATGCTCCTCGAAATCTCCATGGGAGAAGTTCAGGCGAGCGACGTTCATTCCGGCCATGATCAGTTTCTTGGTGTTCTCTAACGATTCACTTGAAGGACCGATAGTACATACGATTTTTGTTTTGCGCATTTGGGTTTCCTCCGTTTTGTTTTGTTCTCTCTATATCGTCTTTTCCAACATCTAAATTTACTATAGTTTTCCCATTTTGTATAGGAAGTTTGTCATATCGTCAAGATCTCAGTCATTTTATTCCTTTTTATGCTACTCATTACCCACTGTCGCGGCGTCTGCTACAGTGTTCTTTTCCAAGTCTTTTTCTAATTCTCCTGCGGATGGTTCGGATGTGTCCGCTGAGGGAGGACTTTCGGCTTCAGTTGCCGGTTCTTCCCGGAGCTTCTCGAATTTGCGCGCCTCGGCAAAATGTCCGATTTTACGGAACTTTAGATACCTGTCCTCCAGAAGCTCGTCCGCATTCAATACGGACAAATCCTCAAGCTGACGAACCAACGCCGACTTGATTGATTCTGCAGTGGACTCATAATCCCGATGTGCTCCGCCCCTTGGTTCAGGAACGATTTCCTCGATAACTTCCATGGAGAGTAAATCCTGGGCCGTAATTTTCATCGCTTCTGCCGCTTGATCGGCTTTCGAGGCATCCTTCCACAAAATAGAAGCCGCCCCATTCGGGGAAATGACAGAGTAAATGGCATTCTCCAGCATAACCACCCGATTTCCCACGCCTAAAGCGAGAGCGCCCCCGCTGCCGCCTTCGCCGATGACTACGCAAATAACGGGTACGCGCAGCATAGCCATATCGCGAAGATTTCGCGCTATCGCCTCAGACTGCCCTCGTTCTTCAGCAGTAATCCCGGGATAGGCTCCCTTCGTATCGATGAAAGTAATAATCGGGCGTTTAAATTTATCAGCCTGCTGCATTAAACGCAGCGCTTTGCGGAATCCTTCCGGATGCGGACTGCCGAAGAAACGGGCTATATTGTCCTTCGTATCCTTTCCTCGCTGCTGACCAATAACCGTAACCGGAATGCCGTTCAACTTGGCCAATCCCCCTACGATGGCCAAATCATCGCCGAATACCCGATCACCATGCAGTTCGATGAAATCAGTAAAAATAAGGTTGATTAAGTCTAGTGACGTAGGGCGCTGATGATGGCGCGCCAAGTGCATCTTCTGCGAAGGCGAAATATTGTCATAAATCTCATCCTCAAGCCGCTTATAGCGCTCCTCAAGCCTCGCGATTTCTTCCGAAAAATCAATTCCCTTCTCATTGCCGAACTGCTCAAGCTCCTGGATCTTCTCACGAAGCTTCACGAGGGACGTTTCAAAAGGCAATTCTCCAGCCACTTATACTCCTCCCTTCACGCCGTGTAGATCAAGCAGCTTGCATAGCGTCGCTTTGATCTCTTTGCGGTGGACGACCATGTCGAGCTGTCCATGCTGCAAATTGAACTCTGCAGTCTGGAAGTCATCCGGCAGCTTCTGGCGGATCGTTTGTTCGATGACGATCCGGCCCGCAAAGCCGAATACCGCTCCAGGCTCGGCGATAATAATATCTCCAAGCATGGCAAAACTAGCCGATACGCCCCCTGTGGTCGGGTCCGTAATGACCGAAATGTAGAGTCCACCCTGTTCATTTAGCCTAGCTAGAGCAGCGCTTGTTTTAGCCATTTGCATCAAACTGAGGATACTTTCCTGCATGCGGGCTCCCCCAGAGGTTGAGAAAATAATAAGCGGAAGCCGCTGCTCTATAGCAGCCTCAATCGCCCGAGTAATCTTCTCTCCGACGACGGAACCCATGCTCCCCGTAAAGAAATCGAAGCTCATGACAGCTACGATCGTAGGCAGCCCTCCGATCGTGCCTTGTCCAGTAACCACTGCTTCGCGAAGGCCCGATTTCAGCGTCTGCTGCTCCAGCTTCGTCGCATAGCCTGGAAAGTCTAACGGATCCACAGAAATCAAGTCAGCATCATATTCGACAAAGCTGCCCTCATCCAGCGTAATGCGAATTCGGTCAAGCGCATTCAAGCGCATGTGATATCCGCATGAAGGACATACCTTCAGGTTCTTTTCCAGTTCTTTGCTGTATTGGATGCTGCCGCATTTGCCGCATTTATTCATCAGGCCTTCTGGAATTTCGCGTTTGGGTCTTTCCTCCGGCTGTACACTGTCTTCCTTCTCTAGACTTCCTGAAGGAATGGTCGCGTATTTTCTTTTTTTATGGAACAAATCTTTAAACACAACTACACCTCTTCAGCCGTTGATTTAATAGGCCGCGCCTACAGTCAAGGATACATCGCTTTTACTGATTTGCCCTAACTTTGTACTCTAAGGATGCAAAATAGAATTCAGCACTTCTTGAACCTCTTCGAGCTCGCCCGAAGGAACCAAAATTTCAAACTGCTGTTTCGATAAATTGACAGGACGTGTTTGGACGAGAAAGCCTTCTTCCGTAAGCCTTGATTTAATCATATCCGCAATTTTGGCGGTAGGCGCAATGTACATTACAGTCCACATGTCCTTACCAAAGCCCCCTAACCTTTCGTTTTGAGCCCGTATAATAGAGTAATGATAACATAATTTTCAAAAATCCCGCAACAAATGGGTGCAAGCTAAAATGCGATTCGCCAGGGGAGTCGGCAAATACGAGCTCTAAGTCGTGGAATAACTGTTCGCTGAATCGCTTTTATGGGCAATCCGCGCCGAGGCAGCAGCCGCAAGTCCTGCGACCAAATCATCAAGATAAACGTGAATCCGTTCTCCCTTCTCATTCAGTTTACCTATAATTTGGGGCTTTACCTTGTCCAGATAACCGAAGCTGGTCAGCCCGATCATCCCGAACACACTAGTAATCCCCAGCGCCATCGTTTCATCAACCCCATAAAGCGGCTCATCCACCTCCATAATCGTCTGCAACGGCTCCGGAAGCAACTTCCTCTCCGCCATTTCATCCAGGGCAATGCCTGTATATAACGTATATTGAACTTCTCTTTTCTGCAAGACCGCCTTCACGCTATCCAGACACTGCTCCATCGTCAAATCCGCATGATAAACACTTTGCAGCGAGTACACAATCTCGGCAATATCCTCCAAAGCAACCCCTCTGCGGAGCAGCTGAGCCTTTGCGATTTCATACGACATCTGTCATTCCTCCCGCATCCTTCAATATGCTTTACGCACAACAGCATGTTCAGTCCGAATAAACATGTAGGACAACGTAATTCAGGTGTTCCTAAGTGTATGCAAAAGCACGCCAAAATGTTCATAAAACTATTGCCAAAACATTTTAATAGAACAAGCGATGTGAGACACTGGAGGAACTGAAAAAGGAAATTAAAGAGTACATGCACTATTACAACCACTACCGTTACCAGTGGGATTTAAAGAAGATGACCCCTGTTCAGTACAGGGATCATCTTCTAAAGCAAGCATCCTAGTCTTTTTAAAAATGTCCTTTACAAGGGGTACAGTTTATAAAAGAATACGGCTCTTTTATAGCTCCTTCATAACTTGCGGTTCAGTAAACTCTAGCTACTGATCTCTATGGCGCTTTAAGAAGCCTCTAAAATCACGCCTAACGGCTTCAATCAGTTCGGTCATATAAATTCACACCTTCTACCGCTGCAGGCGTTACAGATGGCGTAGGGGCTTCAAGCGGGCATTGGTATTGAAGCACAGTGCACTTGCAAATTCACTATCGCCTTACTTAATTTTCACAGTTCCTGCTCCCAGCATCTCTTCCATCTGATGGAACAGTTCCGGCGACGGTTTGATGTTATAGCGCTCACTCAGCGCGAGCAGCTTCCCGGTGCTCTCATAATAGAGCACCGTAGCGACAGGGCCTGGATGAAGCTGAAGCAGCTCCTTCAGCTTCTCCAGCAGGCGGGCGTTCTCCGCCGCCGCCGAGATCTTGATGAAGACGCGCTGCGCCGGCGTCTTCACATCGCGAGCGGGCGCTGCTGCTGCCGCCCGCTCAAAGGGCTGCCCG
>NZ_LT732548.1:3849047-4068225 GCF_900155685.1 Paenibacillus bouchesdurhonensis
GCGCTAAGCGGCGCGAGCTCGTCCGCCAGCAGCTTGAAGCCTTCGTCCTGCTGCTGGACAGTGGCGCGCAGCGCAAGCAGGGCGCCTTTGGCGACCAGCTCCCCGCTGCGCCGCCATATTTCAGGAAAGAGCACGACCTCGCAGCGCTCCACCTGATCCTCCAGCTCCATGAAAGCCATCGCTTTGCCCTGCTTCGTCGTAATCGTCTTCACCGATACCGCCATGCCGGCGACGACCACCCGGCTTCCGTCAGGACTCTCTCCTAAATCCATAAGTCTTTCTATGCCATCTCCCGCCAGCAGCTCATCGTAATCATCCAGCGGATGGCCGGACAAATACAAGCCCAGCAGCTCTCGCTCCAGCTCCAGCTGCTGTCCCGCATTGAACGGGGGGATTTCCGGATATTCAATGTTCCAGTTCGGCGTCTCCACAAAATCAAATAGCTGAATTTGCAAATCCTCCCGCTCCTTGCGCCATTTCAGCGCGGCCTCGACCGTCTCGTCCAGCATGGCAAGCAGTTGGGCCCGGTGCCCCGGTAGCGAATCAAAGGCTCCGCCCTGAATGAGCGATTCGATAACGCGTTTATTGCAAGTACGCAGATCAACCCGTCTGCAAAAATCGAGCAAGCTATCGAAAGGCCTCTCCTTGCGCTCCCGCAAAATACTCTCCATGGCCTGGGTTCCAACGTTCTTGATCGCCGCCAGGCCGAACCTGATAACACCCTGCACTGCAGCCTGCTCCGCTGTCCTATTTATGGATTCGCTCTCCCTCGGCACCTGCAATTCGCTTTCTGCATCCGGATCTGCCGCGGTAATGGATGCATCTGTTCCGCTGTTTTCCCGTAATATTTTACCATCCGATGACTCGGCCAAGCGAGGCGTAAACAAAATACTGCTCTCATTGACATCCGGCGGCAGCACCGTGATCCCCATTCGGCGGCACTCAATGATGTATTCGGCCACCTTGCGATGGCTGCCCATAACGGCAGTCAGCATCGACGCCATAAAATGAACAGGATAATGCGCCTTCAAATACGCTGTTTGAAAAGCAAGAACTCCGTATGCCGCAGCATGCGCGCGAGGAAATCCATAGTCCGCAAAGCGAACGATCATATCGTAAACCGCATTCGCATCCTTCTCTTCATATCCTTTGGCCAAGCTTCCTGCAACGAAATGCCCTCTCTCTTCATCCAGCACCTCGCGTTTCTTCTTTGAAACGGCGCGGCGCAGCAAATCGGCTTCACCGAGTGAGAAACCGGCCATTTTCGCCGCGATCTGCATAATTTGTTCCTGATAAACGATAATGCCGTATGTGTCCTGAAGAATTGGAATCAGGTCAGCATGCGGATACTCCACGGTAATCTGCCCATGCTTGCCTGCGATATATTTCGGAATAAATTCCATCGGACCAGGCCGATACAAGGCGAGAACAGAAATAATGTCCTCGAACACAGACGGCTTCAAATCTCTAAGTACCCGCCTCATTCCTGCGGATTCTAATTGGAACACGCCTGTTGTCTCGCCCCTTCCCAGCATTTCATAGGTGGCTGGGTCATCATCCGAAGTATGGCGAAAATCAGGGACTTCTCCTTCCTGCTCCTGAATCCAGTTCATGCAGCGTTCGATAATCGAGAGCGTGCGCAGTCCCAGGAAATCCATCTTGAGCAGCCCGATCGATTCCAAATGCTCCATAGAATACTGGGTCAGGGGCGTCCCTTCACCGCCCGCTTGCAGCGGCACAGTGTCTGTCAGCGGATCGCGGGAAATAACGACGCCAGCCGCATGAGTCGAGGCGTGACGCGGCATACCCTCCACCTTCCGGGCCATGTCGAGCAGGACTTGAATCCGCTGCTGCGACTCATAAAGCCCCCTCAGCTCCGGGCTTTCCTTGATCGCCCGCTCGATCGTCATACCGAGGTTTCCAGGGATCAGCTTCGCGACTTTATCCACTTCGCCGAACGGAACATTTAACACGCGTCCCACATCCCGCACCGCGGCGCGCGCGGCCATTGTCCCGAACGTAATAATTTGCGCTACATGCTCGGCACCGTATTTGTCGGCGACATAAGCAATCACTTCATCCCGCCGCTCATCACTGAAATCGATATCGATGTCCGGCATCGTCACCCGTTCAGGATTCAAGAAGCGCTCGAACAATAGATTGTATTTCATCGGATCAACATCCGTAATATTTAACACATAGGCCACGATGCTTCCTGCAGAGGAGCCCCGTCCTGGGCCAGTAGCAATGCCCTGTCTATGAGCATAAGCGATGAAATCCCAAACGATCAGAAAATAATCCGCAAAGCCCATATTCCCGATCACATTCAGTTCATAATGAAGCCGCTTTTTCAACGGCTCCCGCGTATGCTCCTGCCGCCAAATATCTAGATGGCCGTATCTTTCCTCAAGCCCTTTTTCGCATAGCAAAGCCAAATAAGCTTCCGCACTCATTCCGTCCGGAATTGGGCGGTAGGCCGGCAGAATATGCCGCCCGAATTCAAGTTCAAGATTACATTTTTCCGCGATGATCTTCGTATTAGCGACAGCCTCGGCAATATATGGGAAGAGCGCCGCCATTTCTGCGCCGCTTTTTAAATACAACTGGTCGGTCGGGATTTGCAGCCGCTCCTCATCCTCAACCGTCTTGCCTGTACCGATGCAAATGAGAACATCCTGCACCTCGGCATCCTCTTGGTTCAGATAATGCACATCATTTGTGGCGACCAACTGCACATCAAGCTCGCGAGCCAGCTTGATCAGCTCGGGGAGCACTTTTTTCTGCTCCGGAATGCCATGATCCTGAAGCTCGATATAAAAGTCATCTCCAAATGCCGCCTGATAACGCTGTACAGCCTTCCGGGCCTCATTATATCGGCCATGCAGCAGATGCTGCGGCACCTCTCCGCCAAGGCACGCGCTGAGGCATACGAGTCCCTCACTGTGCTGTTCGAGCACCTCCCAGTCGATCCGTGGCTTATAATGAAAGCCCTCGAGATGACCGATCGAGGACAGCTTCATAAGATTCCGGTAACCCGTTTCATTCTTGGCCAGCAATATTAAATGATGGATCGGCTGATCCTTTCGAGTTCCCCGTTCCTTGCGCGAGCTGGCCGTAAAATACATTTCACAGCCGATGATCGGCTTGATGCCGCTTGCCTTGCAATATTTATAAAAAGGAACCGCCCCGTACATCACTCCATGATCGGTCAGTGCCAACGCCTTCATCCCGAAGCTTGCCGCTTTGGCAACTAAATCTTGAAGTCTGGCGGCGCCATCCAGCAGACTGTACTCGCTATGCACGTGCAAGTGAACAAATTCGTCCATGCGTCTCCTTCCTTTCCAAGACAAACTACCTCTCAAAATATTTTATCATATAAGGCTGGAAAGCGCCCATACAATGGTATAGAAGGACAAGCGAAGCAGGGCCGTATGGCTTGAAAACATAAATAACCTGAAAGAGAGGAGAGTTTGAAGCATGAGCACATTTCTTACAAAAGCAGTGATGGACTTCTTTATCGCTTTCGGCATCGTCCTGGGAGGTGCATTGGTCGGGGGAATCGGAGCCGTCGTATCCCTGCAGCCGCCAACTCAGACCATGCTGGATGTCGCGGATCGGATCAAGATTTGGGCGCTCGCTGCGGCGGTGGGGGGAACGATCGATCCGATGCGCGTTATAGAAAGCAATTTCTTTGACGGCAACCTGTCACCAGCCATCAAGCAAATTCTTTATTTGCTGTTCGCCTTTCTTGGCGCGCATATGGGATCGGAGCTGGTACGGTGGGTGTGCGGAGGCAATCGGGGATGAGCCCGATTCGTCGGCCGACGATTGAGGAGTTCAGACGGTTTATGCAGCTGACGGCGATTTTTATACTAGGGATGGTTGTAGGAAGCGTTGTGTACAACATCCTTTATCAAATGAGCTACAATACGCTCTGGATTCAGAACAAAGACCTGCAAATTCAACTCTATCAAGCGGAGGAAGATAATAAGACGCTCAAAAAGTACAATAAAAGATCGACGGTGATCAAAGAAATTAAAATCCGCGTAGAGGATCGAGATCCTCCGCTCGATTCGCTCGCTGTGAAGGAGGTGGTGCAGCAGTTGCACGAGGAGCTTGAAGTGCTGCGCGGCCGGAGCATTTTTGAAATCGATTCGGACGGGAAAATGGCAAGGACTCTATTGAATCGAAAAATATACGCCGTCCGCGACAAAGAGTACAGCATTCAAATTAAGACGATGCTCGTCAGCGAGGGAGTGCTGCAGGTATGGGTGGATATGCGCCCCTATATCAGGGGCTGACTTTTTCGCACTATACGATTACAATAGACATTACGCAGTATGCATATCATGATTTTGAAGGAACTCCCGTGATATTTGCCACAAGATCTTCCATCAAATCGAACAAATCTGCGTCTTAGCGTCTTTACGCTAAAACTTCCGTGGAATTGTGAAAAGGAGCTGTTTTTGTGCCATGATCGAAAGTATCCAATATGCGTTGTACACCGGACTCATCATTTCATGCATTTTTTCCTTGTTCTTCAGCATTAAGTCACGTCGATCGGTAGATGGCAAGGCTCGCGGCTTGTCCCAAGCCAAAATGAATATCAGCATGGGCTTTATGCTTCTGATTCTCGCTTTTATCCAAATGTTCATTTTCAGCGGCTCATCCATCCGTGTCGTGATCGGCGCCCTTTTTATGGTGCTGGGGGCTTTTAATATTTTTGCAGGTATTCGCAATCATGGTCTCTGGACACGCTACAATCCGGAATCGAACCAATCGTAATCATGCGGAAACTATTTGCAAACTGAGGCGAAAAAAGGACAATCCTGCGCTTAATGAAGCATATCAGGAATTGTCCTTTGCTGTTAGTGGATGCTTTAGTGGATGCTTAAGCGTGGTCGATCGACTGCAGCGTCATGACCGCCTTGGAAATAAGCAGCTCCTGGTGGGTAATAATGATTTCCAGCTTGCAGGCGCGGCGGCTAGTTTCCAATACGACCGGCGTAATAACGACCGCATTCTCAATTTGTACAGGCCGGACAAAATAGGTCGTCAAATGATCTACGACGTAATCCCCGCCGCCAACGTCCTTGGCTGCGCTAAGGCCAGCTTGTGTCATAATCGAAGTTAACACGCCATGGGAGATCGTGCCGATATCCGTCGACATTTGCGGCGTAATGATGCCGTGGAAGAACAGCCGCCCTTCCTCGTCCCGTTCCTCGACGAAGCCGTTCCACATTAAATGCTCGAAGGTTTCGCCGAGCTGCGGCTCGTTCCGGGCATCCCGCATCGCTTGCAGCACTTCTTTGCGTGTGACGGAGGAAACCAGCTTCCGGTTGCGATCAATGACCGGCAAGAAATCGATGCCCTCCCACACCATAATTTGCGCTGCGGAAGCAAGCGAGGTTTGAAGCCCTACCGTAATCGGATGGCGTACCATGCACTTCTCGATATGATGATCTCCGCCGCCGATTTCCTCGACATTTTTACGGCTGACAATGCCGATGACCCGATTCCACTCATCCACGACCGGAAAATGCTGCATCCCTGTTTCAAGAGACAGCTGATCAAAATCCGAAATGTTGCTGTTCACCTTGAGCATGTTCGGCCTTGGCTTGGCTGCAACAATATCCTCGACGAGCATGATTTTCTTCTTGATTAGTCGGTCAAACAGCGCTCGGTTAATCATAGAGGCAACCGTAAAGGTATCATGCCTCGATGAAATGATCGGCAAATTAAGGCGATCCGCAAGCGCCTTGACTTCCCGGCTTGTCCCGAAGCCCCCGGTAATAAGCACGCCGGAGCCCTGCTCTAGGGCCAAGGAGTGCGCATCTTCCCGGTTTCCAACAATCAGCAGGCTGCCAGCGTCGATATACCTGGCCATCGCGTCAATTTTCATCGCACCGATAACATATTTATGCAGCGTCTTATCCAAGCCTTCACCGCCGCCCAGAACATGCCCCTCCACGATTTCGACGACATCGCCAAAGGTCAGCTGATCCGAAATATTCCGCGGCTTCTTCTCTACCCGCACCGTGCCGATCCGCTCTTTCGTAATGACGATGCCTAGATTCTCCGCTTCCTTGACCGCACGATAGGCTGTCCCTTCACTGACTCCCATGCTTCGCGCCAATTTGCGAACCGAAATTTTAGTGCCGATTTTCAGTCCTTCAATGTACTGTAGCAGTTGTTCGTGCTTTGTAATGCTCTCCTCATGCCCTTGCAACTGTTACACCCCCGTTCAAAATCTGTACCATTCTGTATCTATTATACACACTTTTCGCTTGAAAATAAATGGACGCTGCGGGAGCCTCTCTATCTCATCTTGCCAAACGAAATAAAAGAGAAAAAAAGAGCAAGTGCAGCCTGTCCCTCTCGGAAAAGCCACACTTGCTTAGTACGGGCGTACCCAGCTCTGCTTAATTGCCACTCTACATCCCTGCTGTTGTTCATAAAGCAAGCCTGCTTCAAGGAAAAGCCTGATTATCCCTGCTTGCTCTCTATCGGCCAATCTTCATCTGCAGCTGGCTCTGCCACTCGCGCAGCTTTGCCCGGCGTACGGCTTCGAGGGCGCGCTGCTTCTCTTCGTTGACTCCCAGGAGAAAATGCAGATGCGCACCGATAACCATAAAGGCAAAGGCTGCCCATACGGCGCCAAATAACGACATCCAGCCAGCACCGGAGTCAAAGGAAATTAGCGGAAGAGCATATATGAGCATACCCAGAGAAAGAATGAGGTAGACCGCATGCTTCCATTTGCTTCTTTTTTTCTCTTTCTTAATTAAATGCAATGTCTTCATTGTTTTCATAATCCGCACTCCTCTAAACAAATCTATATTTCTAGTCTATGAAGAAGATATCCGTATTATGAGACTTGTACTAAAATTGTTATGTTTGACCGCTCTGCTCTTTTGCGGCTAAGATTGCTCTGCCCCGTAAAGATGCTGAAGGCTGTCCGTGATGATTTTATTTACATCCTGAATAATAACGCTCAAACGGCGCTCCGCGTCAAACAGGCGACGAATGTTCAAATTCAAGCTTAGCACCTCGAACAGCTTCTCCATTTGCTCCATTTCTTCGGGTGACGGCATGTCTCCGCTCATCATCCGCTGCTGCACTTCATTTTGCTTCACGCGAAAATCATCCAGCATCCGCTTGCTCTCCGGATCAGCATCCACCAGCTTCATGGCTGATGTAATATCAGCCACCTCTTGGCTCTCTTTAAGTGCATTTGCCAAATCATGTGCTTTGTCATAAATGTTCATTCTTATATCCTCCTTAAATGTAGTAATGCGTCGATAATAACGCATTATTTTTTCCAACTTACTGCTTAGAATCTTTAATTACTTCATCAACCAGCCAGCTCTATTTTATCGACCGATCCACAGCAGCATCAACGATTGCATCAGACCAATCATGGCTCCGAGCAGAACTCCCAGCCAAGTAATTGCTCTAAACTCTTTGCCGGATACACTAAGTATAACCTCTTCCAGGCGCTCTACGGGAAACTTCTCTACCTGCTCCTTTACAAGCTGTGGTAGCCTGATCGCCTTCATCGCGGGTGGAATGACGCGGGCGATTAGAAGAAGCATCCGATCCGCAAGGCCAGGAACTGCGGCTTCCGCTTGACTGCGCCACGGTTCAATCAATGAAGCGATTCTAACGCTCTCGACCTTGGTGATCCAAGCTTCGAGCGGAAGCTCCTGGAGCTTCGCCCCGATCCAAGACTCTGGATCACGCCCAACCCAAGAATAGAACAGCTCACCTACAGCTTTCTCACCATAAAGCTCCAGTCGATCGTTAATCGCAGAAGCGACTTTACTGCGTGCCTCATCCCCCTGCAAAGCCCGGACGAGAGCAGGTGTCAGCTTCTGGACAAGCTTCTCCTCATCCATGAAGATCGCTGCCATCGTCCCGAAGAAACCTCCAGTATTGTCGACAAGGCCCGAAGCCATCTTGGCCAGCAGGCGCTGCCCCTTGGATGAGAGCAATTCCTCCGCTACCGCGTCAAGAATCGCCCTGGCCGCCGCCTCACTCCACAACTGACGGTTCTCTTCCGACCAACCCGGGACTATACTTTTCAGCGGTCTTTGCTCCCAATCATACTTCTGCCACGCTTGCCGAAAGCCATATTGGAGGATTGTCGCAAGCGCTGATAACACCCTGCCCTTAACCGACTCCCATTCCTCTTCCGTCCATAAACGCAAGGCAGCCTCCTTGACAGTTATACTGCTGCCCGCCCAACGTTCCAGCAGCGCCCCTAGCTTCTCCTCTGCCTGACTGCGGAATTCAGGCCGGAGCACCATTTCCTGCAGCCCTTCCGAGGTTACCAGATAGTCGGAAACGACATTGCCCAAAGATTCTGCAATATCATCTCTTCGCTTCGGAATAAGTCCTGGCGTAAACGGCAGGCGCCGCTTCCCGATCATTATCGGGTTCCTTGGATGAAACAGCATTTTAATCGCAAAATGGTTCGTTACTCCGCCAACAAATGCTGCTACAACAACACTGACCATAATATATAACCAATCTGCCAACCTTACATCCTCCCTGAAAATCCATAAAGGACATCGCCTAATCATCTACCTTTATATAGGCTGCTGTCACAATTTATTATGCGCTAGACCTTAGCACATGGCCGTCTACCTACTTGCCAGACAGCGAAATCCGGCATTAGACCGCTTCTTATACAAAGTTATTTCAAAGATGGGTTAATCACCAAGGATTCTATGTCCTCATATGATGCATTACATGTATTTACGAAGACGCATCCAAGACATCAAGCCTAAGCTTGGAAGGAGATCCGCTTCATGCACTCCAAAAAAATAAAGGTACAAATCATGAATCCGGGTTTGCTGGAAGAGGATTGTCTTGTGCTCGGAGAGCTGCTGATCAAGCAACTGAAAATTCCGACCAATCATCCGCTACAGCTATCCTTCGGTTCATTCCGGCACAATGTCAAAGTCATCCCCTTGTCCCGGTTAGACGGGATTAGGATCAGCCAGGGGCTTGCAAAAAGCATGGCTCTTCCAGCAAGGTCGACACTTCGGATCACTTATCGTCCCCATTCATCTACCATCCAGCTTGGACCGATTATCGGTGTGCTGATCAGCCGCGACTATCCGGAGGTTCCGGAGAAGCCTTTCGGTCCAATCACCCTGTTCTGCCGGGAACTCGCTAATGCTTGTCAACGACAAGGAGTCTTTGTTTATTTCTTTACGACATCCCATATCGGAAGCAACAGCTCGACTGTTACGGGGTGGATTTATGCGGATGGCTGGAGGAAAACCGAGCTTCCTGCCGCAAATGTGTTCTACAATCGCCTGACATCGCGAAAATTGGAGAATAAACCTAGCGTACAGCATTTCATGAAAGAAGTAAAATCCCTCTATGGAAGCCATTATTTCAACGAAAAGTTTCTGGATAAGACCGAAGTTTTCGATGCACTGAGCCGCGCTCCTGCCCTATCAGGATATATGCCAGAATCTCATTTGTTCCGCAATTTTGCCATGCTGAAAGCGATGTGCAGCAGACATCCAATCGTCTTTCTTAAACCGATTAAAGGCAGCCTGGGTAAAGGCATCATTCGCATATCCCGGCTGGAAGGGGGAGCTTATCAGACGCTAACCGCCCAAGTCGGAGGCACTCAGAAGCAAACTTATCCCAGCCTCATCAAGCTATTCTCTGCCCTGTCCGGCAAAATGAAATCGACCCGTTACCAAATCCAGCAAGGACTCCATCTGATGGTTATGGATCGGCGTCCTGTAGATTTTCGCGCACTCGTACAAAAAAATCGGCTCGGTAAATGGAACGTTACCTCCATTGTCGCCCGGATCGCTGGAAATCAGCATTTTGTCTCCAACCTAGCGCGGGGCGGTTCGCTCTGTACGCTAAAGGACGCCATATCGCGCAGCACGCTTGCACCTAAAAGCAAGAAAAAATTAAGCATTAGACTGAAAAAGGCTGCGCTCGATATCGCAATGGGTATCGACGAGCAAATTCCGGCTCACTTTGGAGAACTGGGCATTGATCTCGCAGTCGATCAACAGGGCCGCATCTGGCTGCTCGAAGTAAATTCAAAACCTTCGAAGAATGATAATACGCCGATTGGCGGGAGCAAAATCCGTCCTTCCGCCAAGCAAGTGATAGAATATTCACGCTTTCTGTCCGGCTTCTAACAAGGAGGAACTTTGTAATGAATCTGTCTCCTCTAGGTATAGTAGGCATTTTGGTAGGCGAATGTGCTGGCCCCCTTCCTTTTGCAGAGTCGGCGTTTTGTCGCCATTTGTGCCACATTGGTCAGCGGCAGAGATTGACGATCTACGTATTTTGCCCAGGGTGGGTCACTTCGGGCCGTAGAAGCATCCCTGGATATACGTTTGAGAACGGGAAATGGATACGAAAGCAGTTCTGCGCCCCTGAAATTATTTATGATCGATGCATATCTCACGATAAAAGGCAGCAAAGACGCAAGCAGCGCTGTTTGGAGATACTGAATGAACTGCAGCCCTTTGTTTATTTAACCCGCGGGCTTGCAGGCAAATGGTCTGTCTATCAAGCTCTTATCAAACAAAGCCTTTTCACCCCCTATCTTCCCGACACCGTCCTTTACGAAAATTCGAATCAACTAAGCCAATGGATCTCCTCTCATAATGGAGAAGCATTTCTTAAGCCGCAAAATGGCACGCACGGGAAACGAACACTACATGTCAAACAAATGGATTCGGAGTTGGAAAGCGGCATTGTATTGACCGGCAGAGACAGCAGCAATCAATTGTTCCGTAGAAAATTCCGGTTGAGGCAAGACGGGCTGGAGTGGATACATCGATTTGTTGGTTCAAGAACATTTCTGCTGCAGCCGTATCTGCAGCTAAATAATGCCAAGGGAGAGCCCTTCGATGTCAGAGTACTGATGCAAAAAAACGAAAATGGCAAGTGGAGCATGACAGGCATGGCAGTACGGGCTGGCCGCAAGCACTCGTTAACCTCTAATCTTCATGGCGGTGGAAGCGCCCATCGAGCGCAGCCTTTCTTGACCAAAGAACTCGGCCAACAAGCTGCTTTAGAAGCCCTGCAGATCATTCGCAATCTATCAGAGGCGATCCCAAAGCAGTTGGAATCTCATTTCGGCAGGCTTGCGGAGCTTGGGATCGATTTCGGGGTTGACCGCAGGGGGCATGTATGGATTCTGGAGGTCAATTCCAAACCAGGCAGGTCATCATTGTTCCGAATCGGCGATATACAAGGAGCCCGAAAGTCCGTGGAAAATCCGATACAGTACGCCCGATACTTGTTGCTTCGTAAAACTTTTGCCTAGCCTTCATAGCTAATTGCTTCAAGAACCGTGAGCCTGGCTTCGAAGCTGTTTTGCTTCGCAATACTTTTAGGAGGAAAAAATTCATGAGTTTGACTTTCTGCAACGTCCATTTCACGCAGCAGCCCCAAAGGGTCGTCTACGTGTCGGGATCACTAATGAAGAACCTGAAATTGTCAGGGAAAAAGTCCGTTCATCTCAGGCTTGGCCAAGACCGCATTCCTGCTACAGTCAAACCGATTCATAAACCAGGCAATCATCTATTTCTTGCCTCGGGCGTTCGCAAAGGGATCAAAATTCCGAATTCAGGTACCATATATCTCCGCAACCACCAGGAGGGCGAGGTACAAATCGGCCCACTTATCGGCGTGTTGTCCGATGGCCCCACTAATTCGATCCATAATCCATTCGGCTCCAGAACAGGATTTATCAAACAGCTCCTTAGGCATGGAAGCAAGCAGTCCTTTATATTTGCTTTTACCCCGCGGGACATTAACTGGGAACAAGAAACCGTCAATGGCTATTTTCTAGCTGAATCTGGTCGATTTCAGCGCAAAAAAGTGCCGCTTCCCGATGTAGTCTACAACCGTTTGCCAAGCAGGAGGGCAGAGACAACGTCATCCATCAACCTGCTCCGTGAACGCTTTATCCGTAAGAAAATACCCTTCTTCAACTGGAGCTTCTTTAATAAATCAGACATTTATAAGCTGCTGGAAAAAGACATCGGTGTTAGTCGTTACGTGCCTGAATCGATCATGAGTCCTACCCCGGAACAAATAAAGGATTTGCTCGAGCGGCATTCGCTCATATATTACAAGCCAAACAGCGGAAGCTTGGGAAATGGTATTTACAGACTATCCCATATTGCAAAGAGCGGCTACTATGCTCGTTACCGCAATGGCGGTAAAAATGCGCTGCTTCGTTTCGGCTCCTTCGGCAGCCTGATGCGTACCCTTCAAACCAGGCATGGACGCTCGCTTCGCGGCTATGTGGCTCAGCAAGGAATTCGTCTCATCGAGATTGATGGCTGCCCGATCGATTTCCGGTTCCATATGCATAAGAACGGCAGGAATCATTGGGTCGTTGTTGGCATTGGCGCTAAGAAAGCCGGCAAAGGCAGCGTGACGACACACCTTAAAAATGGCGGTTCATTGCTGACACCGGAGCAAGCACTCGGCCGCACCTTTGGTTCAAGAGCCGACGAGGTGCTGCGGAACGCCAAGAATGTTGCCGTGACGCTGGCTGAAGCTATAGAGTATCACCATCAGCATCTGATCGGAGAAATCGGCTTCGATATCGGGATAGACAAGGATGAGAAAGTATGGATGTTTGAGGCTAATGCCAAGCCAGGAAGATCTATATTCCAGCACCCTTCTCTAAAAGCCGAGGGCAGAGCATCCGTAGAGCATATTCTAGAGCACTGCCTTTATCTCAGTAAATTCCGGAGGAGGGAAGGCTGATGAGCCATCTCTTAACCGACAGAAAGCCTGTCGTCGCTGTGCTTACTGTAGGGGATCACGAATGCCTATTCCGTGGGAACAAAGCTAATTTCAAAGATATACTGAACACAGGCAATGACCTGGATTTCCCCGTCTATGTCGTTACGACTAAAGATTTGAAATTGTCCGCCAAGCGGGTTCAAGGCTATCATTACGATCCGGATGATAAAATCTGGTCGAAGCAGTGGTTTCCCCTTCCCGATGTGATTTATAATCGGATTCCGCAGCGGGAGGACGAGCGAAAACGAAATGTCCGCCAAAAAATAAAAGAAATTATCCAGCATAAAACAATCCATATATACAATCCCTATTTTTTTAATAAACGAAAACTGTTCGAATGGTTAAAAAAGAATCGCTCTACGCGGGCACTTGTCCCCGACACCAAAAGGTTGCTTGGCCCCAGATCGCTTGCTTCCATGCTCAAAACATATGAACGGCTCTATTTAAAGCCTGAAAGCGGAAAAGCTGGAAAAGGGATCATGCTGCTGCAGTATGAAGCGGAACATATAAAGCCTTATCGTTTAACGATCCAGGGTCAAAGATACAGGCATATCGTATATCGAACTGCCAAGCTAGCTTCGCTCTGGAATCGAATTAAAGCCGAGATGAAGGACACTCCCTATATTATGCAAGAAGGAATTCAGCTCACCCCGTACAAGGAGCGCAATTTCGATCTGCGTGTTCTCGTGCAAAAAACGGGAAAGGGCGTATGGATGGTTACTGGAGTAGGAGCACGACTCGCTGGGCTAAAAAGAATTACCACGCATGTTCCGCAAGGAGGCAGTATCGAATCGCCTGAAAAACTGCTTACTCCTTCATTTGGCAACGAAATGACCACAGTAATCCTTCATCGCCTGAAATCCAATGCGGTTCTAATTGCCAAACAAATCGAAAAAGCCTCAGGACATTTGCTTGGCGAAATGTCCATGGATCTTGGAATTGACACTGAAGGAAACATGTGGTTTTTCGAAGCAAACAGCAAGCCCATGAAGTTCGATGAGCCACAAATTCGCAAAAAATCGCTTGAGCGTATTTTTCAATATAGTCAGCATTTAGTCAATCAATCCAAGAACTCGGTTCATTAAGCTTAATATTTTGAACCAAGTATCGTACAAAGAAGGTGAATGTATTGTCGCAGCCTGTTCTTGGCATATTGACGCTGTATATGAATGAGAAAAAGCAGCTTGAGGAGCGGCATATATATCAGAAAATGATTGTTGAAGGCCAGAAAATCGGGTTAGATATTTTCGTGTTTACACCGATGGATGTTTATGATGACAAGAAGAAAATTTATTCCCTCCAGTATGATCCTAAAACAAAAAGATGGTCACGAAAATGGCGCAGCTTCCCTCACCTCATCTTTGATCGGTGTCGTATTCAGAAAAGCAAACGCTTCGAACAGCTGGTCAAGTTTCGCAGCCGTTACGCTAATCTCACGTTCCTGAATCGTCCACTACGCGATAAATGGACGGTATACACCCTCCTATCCCACAAGCCGCGGTTCAAGCGTCATTTGCCGGAAACTAAAACATTTCAAACCATGAACGATGTGTACAAAATTATGCGTTCTCATCCCAGTGTTTACATTAAACCGATGCAAGGAACCGGAGGAAGAGGCATTCTGCGTGTAGATCGGATCAGTCCTGATTTCTATTTGCTGCAAGGCAGAAAACTTAACCGAGAAATCATACCAGCCCAAAAAGTACACAAGGCGAAGCTAGGCTCTTATCTCATGCGCTGGAAAGCTAAGAAGCGTTATCTAGTGCAGCAGGGAATTGAAATCAAGCTGCCGAATGGGCGGGTGCATGATTATCGCATGCTCGTTCAGAAGAACGGTTCAGGACACTGGGAGGTAACCGGCTGTGTCGGCAGGGTCGGCCCTCCGCGTAGTGTAACTTCAAATTTGCATGGCGGTGGGCATGCGGTATCGATGAGCACTTTATTGAAGCAATATGCTCATAGCGAGGAGAAGCGTAATGAAATACGCCGAACGGCTGAGAAGCTTAGCCTGGATATCGCTGCAACGCTGGAGGCCAACTATGGGGCGCTCTGCGAGCTCGCTCTGGATCTGGCTATTGATCCAAGCGGAAGTGTTTACGTCCTGGAAGTAAACCCGAAGCCTGCTCGGGAGGTGTTTATTCAATCCGGTGACTCGGATGCTTATCGCACAGCTATCGTGAGGCCGCTTGAGTATGCTTTATGGATGCACAAACAAAGAGCCGCACCTTCCTAATGCGAAGGGCGGCTTCGTTCTGCTTCCATGGCTTAGTCTAACCGAAAACTTACGGTTTTGCGGCTTCCCTCTGATCAGAAAAATCCACCGCTTGATCATATAACGCAACTAGCTCAGCAAAGGAAGAGATCAGCTTATCGGCTCCATCCAGTTCCTGCCCTTGGCCAAATCCAGCATAGGCGCAGCCAATCACCGTCTGTCCATTCTCTTTGCCCGCTTCCACATCGGAAGAGCGATCTCCAATCATCCATGCACGGTTTACACCATGGTTATCCAGCAGAAGCTTCACTAAATCGACTTTAGATGAGGTCTGATGCTCGCCGGCGCTATAAATTCCCTCAAACAGTGAATAAATGCCGTGAGTATTGGCCACCTCTTTAACGTAATGCTCCAGGCCGTTGCTGGCCACAAAGAGTCGGACACCGCGCTCTTGCAATTGTCTAAGCGTCTCCAGAACATAGGGATACAGTTCAGTGACATATTCCTTCAAACCGACAAGCTCCAATTCAAGCAGCAATTCATCTGCCCGTCGATGTACGGTCACGTCATGTTCCGGCAGCACTCTCTTCCATATGTCGTCCAGCAGCATGCCCAGCCCGCCAAGAATTCGTTCTTCAGGCGGAGTATCCCCGGTATACAACTTCTCTTCCCGAAGTTGATCGAACAGCCGATGATAGACCGGAATGAGGAGCGTCTCTGTCTTGAACAACGTGCCGTCCATATCAAAGATCATCGCTTCGGGCTTAGTCAATCTAGTGGTTTCCATGTCAGTGTCCCTTCCTGTCGTTGTGATAGCCCCATGATATTCCAAAGAGCAGGCCTTGTAAACCCTTTTAACTATAAGTTTCCTGCTTAGAAAAAAGCACAGCGGATATCCTATCCTTGGGGGAAATAGAAAACTCAGGGAGGTAATACTGTGAAGAAATTGTCAGTAGCAATATTATCGGCGTGCTTGCTATTTTCCGCAGCTTCTGCTGTAGGCGCAGCTCCGGTTCACCCGGAAACCAAACACGAGAAGAAAATGCACATGAGGTCAACGCACAAGGCTCACAAAACGCACCAGCTTAAGACGAAGGCCTCCCATCACAAAGGCATTAAGGCCAAAAGCCTTAAGACAAAAAGCATTAAATCAAAAGCAACCAAAATGCCTAAAACTGGATTCGGCGGAGCAAGTGAACAAACAGAATAGAAGGAGGATGAAAGAGGGCCTCACTCCCTCTTTCTTTCTTACAAGATGGAAAAACGAATATACATTCTGCTTACTCTTGTCCTTGTCTTCAGCTGCGCTGGATGCGTAAGTTCCAAGCAAGGTAAACAAAACATACAACCAAATCACTATACCAAATCCGTCCCGCCCTCGTCCCCTCCTCAGACTCCGCATGTTCCCATCAAAACACCGGTAGAGATTAAGCGGGTGTCTCTTCCAAAGCCGTTTATGCCGACAGAGCTCATAATTCCCGCCATAAAGGTAAAAGCTAATATCGAGCCGGTCGGAGTACTTGATAATGGTCAGATGGACGTTCCCAAACAGACGGAGGTTGTAGGAATTCTGCATCCGGGCGTTATTGCCGGAGAACAAGGTAATATGGTGATGGATGGTCATGTCGATAGCTATAGCGGCCCGGCTGTATTTTTTAATTTAAAAAAATTAAAACGAGGCGACCCCATTATCGTTTGCGATATGAACAGAGAAAAGCTGACCTACATTGTGCAATCCGTAGAATCTTATCCAACCTCGGACGCGCCCGTTGACAGGGTATTCGGTGAAACCGATGAACGAATGCTAAATTTAGTAACATGCAGTGGAAAATACAGCAGAAAAAAAAAGGAGCATGAGCAAAGACTGATCGTTTTTGCCAAGCTGGACGGTGACTATGAAATTAACAAATAAAATGGCAACAGCCGTGATCCTTCTTTGCTTAGTATTGTTGACCTATAGACCCGAAATTACAGCTGCTTCTGATGACAAGCAGGAAAATGAAGTTCGTCTTTTTCTGAACAAACTATACAAGCAGAGAGCTGATGCTCTCATTAACCGCAACATGAAGCAACTGGAAAGCTATTACGTCAATGGCTTCAAAGTTAGCATGCACGCCTATCGCAACGAGGAGAACCGGACGAATTATCTCAACGAATGGGCGAGCAAGAGAGCGATCAAACTAGTCAAGGCCGACAGCGATATTCGTATCGTTCGTCTGAAACTATCCAACGATACGGCTAAAATCTCCTTAGTCCAGTCACTGAAGGTAGACTATAGTTATTTAAATAAATATGTGCCTGTTCAGTCGTTCGGTATTGGAACCGAGCATTTTATCACACTCAAAAAGGTCGATAACGATTGGAAGGTTTACAAAGAGTGGTATTTGGATCCCTTGGACGAAAATCCGAACAAAATTGCAGCAACGGAAGATGGTCTATCTCCGTCCGTCAAATATGAGCAAAAATTAGTGGATGGCAAAAGATATCGTCGAGCACGCGCAGTAGAATACGCCAATAAATACGCAGGCACAGCTTGGGGCGCAGGAAATAATCATAGGTATAATCGCAAATATGCCGACTATTCCGGCCGGGGCGGAGACTGCACAAATTTCGCTTCCCAGGTCGTTGGGGATGAAGAGGAAGGCGGAGGTTTGCCGAAGACTGGAGGCTGGCGTTATTTCTCCAAAAAAGGCGGAAGTGAGGCTTGGATTAGAACGGATTCCTTCTATAACTTTCTTGTCTACTCCGGATACGGAAAGCTGCTAGCTAGAGGGAATTTCCGGGATATTGTCGCTCCATCGGCAAAGTATCCAAACGGCGCACTCTCACAGATCCACCCCGGCGACTTGATCGGTTATATTATTAGCGGCAGCGATGTGGATCATTTCTCGGTTGTCGTAGGGTTTGACGATTACGGCTACCCGCTCGTCAACTCGCATTCAGCAGATCGTTACCGAGTCCCCTTTGACCTAGGTTGGGATCAGCATACCAAATACTTACTCGTGCATATTAAGGATCATTGAAGGTCGCGAGATGAACAGCTTGTCAGCATAACTGCAGCTTAACGTCATACACTAGAAGAACTGGAACATATTGACGGTTATGCTGGAGGACATATGAAAGTATCCCGCCTGTTAAAGCAGTCCGCAATTAGAGCCGGGGCAATGGCTGTCGTAAAGCTGCTTGGATTAGTCGGCCGTGTCGTGTTGACCAGGCTCGTGGGTGCGGAAGGAATCGGATTGTATCAAATCGCCTATTCCTTATATGGTCTACTGCTGATGATCTCTGGTGGTTTGCCGACAGCCTTGGCCATTATAACAGCGAAAAAGCCTTGGCTTGGTTGGCATTTTTTTAAATGGATCTCCCTCTTTTTGGTCATATTAGGGAGCATTTTAAGCATGGTCGTATTCTGGAATTCTCCCGTCATTGCCAGAGCCCTAGGGAATCCCGGCCTCCAATACGCTCTACGAAGCCTCGCTCCGGCTATTTTTGCGGCTCCATTGTTAGGTTTACTACGAGGTTACTTGCAGGGGCTTGAACGATTTAATATTATTGCGTTATCTGAGTTAACTGAGCAGGGCAGCCGAATACTATTCATGCTGCTCATAGTCGGCCAACTGCTATCTCATGGCATCCATGTCGCGGTCGGCGGAGGGGTGCTCGCCGCCTTTATCGGCGTACTCGTATCCTTCACGCTGCTAACGATCTATATTTCTGCGGATCAGCGAAAAAAAACGACGGCTCCCGTGCCCCTTTATAAGCTGCCTTTTGTCTGGTTGTTGAAAACCTCCTTCATCATTTCACTAACCCGACTGTTGATTCCGGCCTCCGATTTTATCGACGCAATCCTGATCCCCGGAAGACTAATGGCAGCTGGTTACGACACCTCCCGGGCCACTGCCATGTACGGTATAATTACCGGAATGGCTGCGATTATGGCTTATACACCGACTCTCGTCACCCAAGCACTCAGTCACACCGTAACGATTCGGATGGCCAGCTATTGGCAGCGCAAGCTGTTGCCCGAGTTCCACAAGCTCCTCTCTGTTACGCTTGAAGCCGCCTGGCTTTGGGGACTATCGGCGGCTATATATTTGTACGTTTATGCTCCTGAGCTGTCCTTGTTTATATTCAACACTACCGAGGCCGCGAGGCCGATCCAATATCTGGCTATTCTTCCCGTTGTTGTCGGCTTTCGCGAATTATCGATGAGTATTTTATGGTCTCAGGACATTAAAAAAGCGACTTTCTTCGGACTGTTTATCGGCATTATCTGCTCCATTGTGATTCAGTATGTAGTCATCGCCATTCCTGGATGGGGTTATGTCGGAGCTGCGCTTGGAATACTTGTGATGGAGATTATATCCTCTCTTTGGAATTTGTGCGCACTCAAAATTTCATTAGTCCGCATGCTTAAGCGACTCCCGTCCCTTCTCTTCGATGCTATAATATTGATCGCTTCAATGTTTCTAGTCAGCCTGTTATCTGGGGGCAGGAGCGACGGCTCAATGAGTATATCCGAGTTTCTGTGGAAAACAGCCTTGTTCTTCTCCGTGGTCGGTGTTTTTCTCTATACTCGCTTCAAAGGAAAACTATCAACGGGATAACGCCTTAACATCTTTAATAATTTTACTGTAGGGCGGCTCTTGGCCATCGTATCTCGTCACAATTGTTCCTGATGCATCCGCGAGATAAAATGATATGCCGTGGATGACCTGGTCTCCGATAGCATCCTTCTGAATCGCACTCTTAAAGCTGCTTTGCCCAAAGGCTTGAATTTCTTCAAACGAATACCCTGTTAAAGCATTCCAGTTATCGAAATCATCCGTAAATTTGCTAATGTACCTCTTTAATGCTTCCGGGGTATCCTTCTCAGGATCGACAGAAAAAGACACAAGCTCTGCTTGAAGTCCAGCCGACTTTATCTCCTTTTGCAGCTTCGCCATGTTTGCCGTAAGGGTTGGACAAACGGTGGAGCAGTTTGTAAACATAAAATGAGCAACCCAAACCTTTCCCTTTAAATCATCCAGGCCGACAGGCTGTCCATCCTGATTTGTGAATTCGAATGGCTCCACTGGATAATTCAGGTCATTTGGCTTGCCGCCTCCCCATGAAAAAGCCAGCAGAGCGACCGCTGCGATAACTAATACGGCAATAATCGTGATATCGACGATCCGCTTCGTACCTTTCATTCGTCAACTCCTTCAGCAGCGCCTGTATGAGCGGCGAGCCAAGCAGCCAGCGCATCGATGTCCTCCGCTTTTAACCTTTTATCATAAGGAGGCATCCCTTCTCTCCCGGAGCTGATTGCGTCGTAAATTTCCGCTTCGGTAAGCGTAGCTCCGATGGTCTGAAGACTCGGGCCTACCCTTCCGCTAAGATCGGCAGCATGACAGCCAATACAATTCTGTTTATATATTATTTTCGCCTTGGCATCATTCGCACTCCCGGCTTCGGTCGATGGCGTAGAGTTCTTGCTCGTAGAGACGGATTGTCCGCAAGCCGTTAATACGAATAGAGTGAGCACCAGCAGTTGAAGTCGTCGTACTCCTGCTCTCATTTTGCGGTTCCTCCTTGCCTAAAAATTTAATCCATATGCGAACTCTTATCGTAGAGCGATTCCTTCGCTTGTTCAATCTCCTCTTCCGACACCGTACCGACAATGAATTGTTTGCGCGGCATATTATGCATATCCCGAGCCGTCACATGAGCGATCACATTGTATACTCCGTCTTTGTCGAAGGTTCTTTCGATTCCGTAAACACCATTTCCCGTATGCGTGCCCTCCAGCATTTCATGTTCCTCGTCTCCGCTGTACCACACCTCAAAGATCACGGATTTGGCATCCGTTACATCTTCTCCGCCCTGAGTCACCTTGGCTTGGATCGCCACCGATTCCCCAAGTTTCAATTCCTCGGGATCACTTTGAATTTGTACCTCGATAATTTCCGGAATTTCATTCAATAGTCGTGTCTGGTCGCTTGCGGATGAGCATCCCGCCAAAACAGCGATCACAAGCACTAGCAAAGCTGCCGTCCATTTCTTCATATTAGATTGAACCCCTTCTTTCTATGATAAGTCACCAACTCCATGGCCCTTTTACGATTCCCAACTTCATGAACAAAGCATCTGCTAAACTCATTTTTTGGCTCATTAACGAATCTGTCGTGCACTTTGCCTCCGATTCATATTGAAGCTCTCTTGCCTTGCTAAGCGTAGACTCTGCAATGTTGTTCGTCACCTGGGCTTCATTAAAGCAAGGCGGGGAAACATAAACATGCAGGGAATGATCCAGAATCATTCGCGTCTGTCCTGATGGCTTGGCATGGATCGGGATAAAGAATAGACTTAATAGAATAAGTGCAACCAATGACACTACTATGCTTATCTTTTTCATCGCTACTCCCTCCCTTACTGGCAGTATATCTCATTATTATGAGGCAAAAATGACTATTTGGGGCTATTAACACCCTCAAGTTGTTAACATTTTGTGAAAATAAAGAAAGCACTGCCAAATCAGCATGCCACTGTAACAAATATCATTGTAACCGATTTGATTCGGAAAAATAAAGCAAGGATCATGCCGGCTTAGCAGCATGACCCTTGCTTCGTCATATTTTATGATTTACATACCCGGCTAGAATTTAAAATGACCGATCGTTTCCTTCAATTCAACCGCCATCTCCGCCAAATTTTGGGCAGAGGCAGAAATTTGCTCCATCGCAGCCAGTTGCTCCTCTGAAGAAGCAGCAACCTCCTCCGCAGCGGAGGCGTTGCCGGTAGCGATCATCGAAAGCTCATTTGCCGTCGCCACGATCTGCTGTACACTCGCCGATATTTGCTGAGCCGTCGCCGCGATCTCGGCAATTTGGGGTGTCGTCTCGCGGATTCCTTCCATGGCCTGCTCCAGCCGCTGCATAGTAACGACGGATATATTAAGCCCTTCCTCCACCTCTGTTGTCACGCGAGTCATCGTCTGTACTGATTCCTCCGCATCCCCTTGAATGCCGTCTATGAGCGTCGTGATTTGCATCGCCGACTGCTCGGATTGCTCCGCCAGCTTGCGGACTTCGCTTGCGACGACCGCGAAGCCGCTGCCATGCTCCCCTGCGCGCGCTGCTTCTATAGCTGCATTCAGAGCGAGCAAATTCGTCTGACCGGCGATATCCCCGATCAGCTTCGTAATTTCGCCTATTTCATGAGTACGCTCGTGAAGTGAGCGGATCATGCTATTCGACCGCTCGACCGATTGATAAATAGACCCCATCTGATTGCCTGTCTGCTCGACCGAACGGCTGCCCTCCTCCGCCTGCAGCGTTGACATCTTCGCCAATTCGGCAACAGCGCTTGTGCGTTCGGCAATCAGCATCACACCTTTCGCAATCTCATCAAGCGCCGCCGCATTCTGCTCAAGCCCTAACGTTTGCCGTTCGGCTCCCACGGCTATATCCTGTACCGCCTGGGCAATATGATGGCTTGTCTCTGCGGTCTGCTCAGAGCTTGCGGTCAATTCGCCGGATGAGAGGGCAACCTGCTCCGCTCCTTGCCCTACCTTCCCGATCAAGCCACGAAGCTTCTGCTGCATCACCTGAAAAGCGGCCGCCAACTCGCCAATTTCATCATTGGATTTCACCTCGATTACCTGGGTTAAGTCTCCTTCACTCACGCTTTGCGCCTGCTCTTTCAAGCTGCGAATCGGTTTGATAATCGATTGGATCATGAAATAAATAAAAACGAATCCTATAAGAAGACAAATGCCCCCGGTAAGCAATGTATTATAAATAATAGGCTTCGCGGCCGCATCAATCTCGGATAAATAGATCGTTCCGCCGAGTTTCCATCCGGTCAATGCATTGGTTATGTAGGTCATGTATTTATGCTCGCCTTCGGTAGCATAGGTGTAATCCCCATGATCTTTCTCATACATTTTCAACTCGGCAGGCTCCGATGCTATCTCCCCCGCGGCATGGACAGGATGAACGATATAATGCTGATCGCCATCCAGGAGAATGGCGTAGCCTTCCTTCCCGACTTTAATATCGCCGAAGGTCTCCCTGATATTCTCAAGCTTCAAGTCCATTCCGATCACGCCTGAGCCATCTGCGGTAGCCATAGACACCGAAATCGTAATATCGCTGTTCTCATCAGCGGATAAATACGGACGGCTGACCACGGTTTTGCCCGGCTCTTTCATCGCATCTTCGTACCACGGCCTTGTTCGCGGATCTAAATCGGCCGCTACCTCCGAATAAGGTACAATCAATGCTTTGCCTTCCTTCGTGCCATAGTAAATAAGACTGGTTTCGGGATGAAGGGCGGCATATTGCTCGAACGATAATAGAGTATCCGCAGCCCCTCCCGCATCAAGCATATTTCCTTGCAGCTTTGCCGCAAAAATTTGCGCATCGTGCAGCTTCGGCTGAACAAGATCGTTAATCATCGAATCCGCCAGCTTGATAGATTCGGTAGCACTGTGCGTAATTTGCTCTTGAATTCCGCTTTTGGCGCTCTTCGTGGCCAAAATGCCAACCACTAATGAGGGAATAAGCAGAATGATGCCAATGGAGATAAACAGCTTAACTTTGAAATTTCCGAATATTTTTCTAAATAGTGCTCTGATGGCTTCCATTTCTTATGCAACTCCATTTACTGAATGATGGATGTTTCTATCTCTAATTTTATTGTTGTAAGCAAGGGTGAAATCAGATCGGTTCGCTCGACTTTCCAAGCTATGTAATTAAACGCGTTGAGTCCTCCTTTTCCATTTTTCTTGCTAGGCATAATAGCCTGGTATGCATATTCTGCACCGTACAGCACTTGGCGGTAAGCCAGCAGCCCCTCCACTATTCGCGAAGGGGCGCTGCATTAACGCAATATTATAGATGAACTAGACGAAATAGGCAACTATTACCAGAGTGCTACTTAAGCCTTAACTTAAATCTCGCTTCATCCCCTTATCGGATTTCATCGTTCTTCTCCATTCACGGCTCTTCTCATCCTAATTCCGAAGGATGCAAATGGGATTTGGAGCGGAATGAAGCCATTTGCGGGATAGCTATGCCGACAAGCACGACGACAATTCCAAACCATTGCAGGGGGGAGACATGCTCATGCAGTACGATCACGGACACGATGACCGCTGCAGGCAGCTCCGCTGCGCCAAGAATCGTACCTAGCCCCGGCCCTACCTTTGGTATAGCAATAGCAAAGAAGATGACCGGAATAATAATACCAAGCAATCCCAAAGGTATGCCATATTTCCATAACCCATTCGCGATAGAACCATCGAATAGGATCGAGGGGGTAAATGCGATTATCGATAGTACAAACGCACTGCTGACCATCACGAATGTTCTCGATAAAACCGGAACCTCCGTCGCAATATTTCCGCTTAAATATATATACAGTGCAAAAGAAACCGCGGACAATAACCCAAAAATAACGCCGCTCAACGTCCAGCCGCCACTGGTATTCTCCAATACACCGCCCGCGAGCAGCGTACCTATAATCAATACTGCGAGAGAAATCAGCTTCACCTTACTCGGAAACTTCCGCTGCATAACGGCTTCCAAAATTACGCCGATCCACGTGAATTGGAATAACAGCAATACAGCAAGCGAAGCCGGCAATTGCTCCACTGCATGTCCGTATAAAATGCTCGTCGAAATCATCGGGATACCCGCGAGCATCAGATGCTTGATATGCCGCCATCCGATGCGGACACGTGAAAATAATAACATAAGAATGAGTAAAAATCCCCAGCCAAATAAATATTGTCCCCCCAGAACCTGCTGAATGGTAAAGCCATCGGCCAGCCCCAGCTTGACGACTGTTGACAGGGTGCCGTAGCTGCAAGCACCGAGAAAGACAAGCGCAGAATATTTAAGCATGTTCATAATTGTTCTGTTCCCCCTTGATGTAGTCAGCAACTTTAATATTGTACTATATTAAAACAAGCCCAATAAAGGGGTTTTTATATATAGCGAATGAAAACAAGCAGCTCTTCCCGAGACGCCTCTTCATCCTGTATGCCGAAACTCTACGATTGTATAGTTATTCTCTGAAGCAATCCGAAAGTTCCAATTCATCTCTTTCGCTCGTTCCTGCATGATCAGCAGGCCATAGCTCTCTTCCAATTGAGTTGGATCCTCCTTGAAACCTATGCCGTTATCCTTGATCTCTACGACCCAGCCTGACTGGTTGTTCATCGTCCCGCCTTTGATCCATCCCTTTGTGGCCTGAGCATGCTTCTGAATGTTAACGACCGCTTCCCGTATGCTGGACAGAAGCTCTACCTTTTCCTTCGGACTCAACAGCTCGTCAGGTATGCTCCAGTCGACCACAATCGGCACGAGAACCTCCTCGGCAATTTGCCTTACTTTCTCGTCCATAGTTTCTCTATATAGCAGCTGCGTTTCGGATTCGGCCGCATACCTTAAGTTTGCAATCGCCTGGCGAACGTATCGGTTGACCTCATGCACCGTTTTACGAATTTGAAAAATATCCTTATCATACTTCGCCTGATCCGATGTAAATTCCAAACGATCGACTTTAACAGATAACAGGAACACGGATTGGGCAATGCCGTCATGCAGCTCTTTGGCCAAGTGCTCCCTCGCTTCTAGCGCTACTTTCGCGGCTCGTTCCGCTTGAAGCTCCTGCTGTATTTTCTCCAGCATCTGAAATAGCCTGTTCAGCAATGTTACGCTTACTAGGTATACTAGAACCGGAGTCAGCCAGTTGCCCAAGTCCATCGAAATATATGGAAGCAGGAACTGATGCCGGACGTACTCCCATATTCCAACAACGATCGTCGGGATGAACAGAATCATCCATTTGATTTGTTTATAAGTCACGGAAGGTACCCTCTCTCGCTTTGCAGCCATTGATATTCTTTATAACATAAAGCAGATGATCAAAGCTTGGCTTTAATCATCTGCTGCAGCTTGAATGTGGGTTTGCAGCTGTTCGCTGCTCGTAATTTCGCCAACGATGGATTGATGGAGATTGCCCTTTTTATCAATAATATAAGTAACCGGCAGGCCGACAATCCCGTATAACCCAGCCACTTTCCCTGTCACGTCAATCATGACCGGAAATTCAAAATGATGCTCAGTCAAAAATTCATTCACGGTTGCTTTGGATTCTCCCGCATTCACAAACAAGGTAGCTACATCCGATTGGTTCGACAGGTACACCTCATTGATGAGCGGCATCTCCTTCACGCAAGGCTCACACCAGGAAGCCCAGAAGTTAAGAACAACCACTTTTCCTCGATAGTCGGATAGCGCAACCTGATCTCCATGCGTGTTCGTAACTTCAAAGTTCGGTGCAGCCGCCCCAATTGCTAGTCTTGCTTTCTGCTCCGCGCGCTCCCCCTGATTGGACGTAACGATAATCCATATGACAGCGCCGATAGCAAATAAAGCTAGTCCCAGCGTAATTACTGAGCTTGTACGTAGTCCTTTATTTTCCGGTTTATTCATTTCAACTCACCTGCCGTAGAGGTTATTCCTAAGCTCTGCTGAAACGCCGCCTGAAGCGGGTAAGCGCCGTACTGCTGGCGGAAATGCTCCACCGTCCCCTCGCCATAATTTCGACCGTTATTCAAAAAGACAACGTAGTCGGCGATCTCCTCGGCAATCTCCAATTGGTGCGTGGAAAATAAGACCGTATGACCTTCGCGCCGAATATTTTGCAATAAACGAACAAATTCACTCATCCAATAAGGATCAAGCCCATTTGTGGGCTCATCCATAATTAACAACGGCGGCTTCCCCAGCATAGCCTGAGCAAACAAAATGCGCTGCCGCATGCCTTTGGAAAAAGTGTGCACCTGCTTGTTTCGCTTGTCCCTCAAACCTACGATTTCCAACACTTCGTCAACCCGACTCTGAGGAACGCGGCGCAATGCTGCCCAGAAAGACAATGCTTCCGCGGCCGTCAGACCGTGCGAGAACTGAAAATCGTCCGGCATATAACCGATCTGTTGGGAGAACTGCTTTCTATCTTTTTTCCATTGTAGCTGATTTACGGTAATTTCCCCGCTCGTGGGTTGAAGGATTCCGGCAATCATGCGCAAAACCGTACTTTTCCCGGCGCCGTTCCCCCCGCAAAGGCCAACGATGCTGCCTGCCTCGATATTCAAATTGATATTCTCGACGAGCTTCTGCTTCTTAATCACCTTATCGACACCGATTACCTGCACGAATGGATCAGCCACGAGATCGTCCCCTTTCCCAGATCCAATATACCCCCGTTATAGAGATACCGATCCAAGCCAAGCATACTATAAAAAACAGCAAGCTGCCTCCCGGCTGCTGAATCCAGGTCACCCACTCATAATATTCCGGCCCGAGCACTGAACCTCCGCCAAGCTTAATTACAACAAAGAGCCGCACGAGCTCCGCCGGATTCAAGAATGTTAAAGCGACCAGCAGCGGCTTAATCCATAAATAAGGCAGCATGCCTAGTATAGAAATAAGAAGCGTCGTCCAGCCGATCACGGCAAAAAACCAGATCATAACGGAGAACGTCAATGCCTGCCAACGATTTTTGGATAGGGAGCCGACAAATAAGGCGATAGCCAGAAACAACAGCACTAAGCCGCAGGAGAAGGCAAGGAACAGCAAATAAGAACTAAGTTCAAATGCTGTGCCCGTAAAAACAGAAATCAAGCCCATCAAACCATAGCCGAATGAGACAATGATTAATAAAACGACGGAAAGGCCTACATATTTTCCAATAATAAAAGGCATGGTGCCGAGCGGATACGTCGATAATAGCTGCCAGCTTCCCTCCTCCTTCTCCCCCGTTAAGGAAAAGGAGCCGAGAAACAAAGTCATCAGCGGAAGCAAGTATAAAATCAGGTTCAGCATGGAACCCGTAATTGCGGAATAGCCGCTGACGGCATTTTGAGAATTAACGAGCAGCAAGCTTATGCTGAATACCGAGAACAGAATGAGAAAAGAATAGGCCCACGGATTGCGGAGCCCAATCTTAATTTCTCTTTTTGCTACTTGAAGCATATCAGTCATCTTTTTTTCCTCATTTTCTATTGCTGGTTTGCGTCATCGCTAGCGTCGTGATGCATCTCATGAGTCCCCTCATGTTCATCTTCGTGATGATCATCCCCAGGCGCATCCTCATGATCTCCATGACCTCCGTGCTCATGATCATGCTTCATATCCTGGTTCTGCTCCCAAGCATGGCTCGCAAGCTCATCGGAACTTAACACTTGGCCTATACCCTGCTCTGCGACAAAAGCTTCTGCCGCTGCTTTATCTTTAAAGCTGACAACGCCATAGGCCATCGGAGTACGGAGTGAGGCGTCGTATACATAAGTTGCTTTGCTAACCTCGATCCACTCCTTGTCGTTGTAGTCACGTACATAGTCCTTGCCGATATCATCAGTACCGTTCTCATTCTTCCATACATACATACAGCCTAGATCGTCAAATTTCAAACTTTTGCCGTCCTTCGTCACGATTTGCGTAGCAAAGGCATCATCCTTCACCTGCATATTGCAAACAACACAGACGTCTACATCTTCATTAATTGCCTGTGCCGCATACTTATCCTGACCGCAGCCTGCCAACAAAGTAAATGTAAGCATAATAATCAAAGCTAATGACCATTTTTTCATGATTTGGATACCCCCGAATAAAGTATAGTTATAATTGCTGTAGCAAGCAGCATCGTTGCGATAATCAAAATAAACGTTTGATCGGAAATGACCGTTTTAGCCTCCGCATCACCAGATGGCAATGGCAGCATGTCCGATGCCGCATTCAGCTTCATTTGTGGCGCGCTATCCATCGCCCAGCTTTTCTCTTCATCGGTGATCATCTCGCTTAGGAACGTCATGCCTGGCGACTGAAAGAACAACTGAAAGGCCGGAGTCTTCGCGACCAGCTCTTGATAAAAAGGGTTTATTGCATACGGGATATCGCTTATTCCATCATTATCCATATCCAACCCCTGCGCGGAATCCCAGTAGTTTCCCTTCATCTCATTCTCTCTGCTATCGGTCGCTTCTGCTTCAATCACATTAGATATGAAGTCGTTGCCCTCGATCCTGTTGCCTTCAGCTTGCTTGAATTGAATGCCGATGAAGTTTCTTATCACTGAATTCTCTTTCACTTGATTATCCTTCGACAATTCAATGTATATCCCCACTCTATTGCCCTCAACAAAATTTCTCTCGATGGCTGAATTTTGCACATCAAATAACAGAATCCCTTGCGAATTGGCATTCTGGCTCTGCTTCGCGAAAGAATTGTCCGTTACCTGCACGTTTCTTACGCCCATAATCATTGCACCCGTTACGTTGAACTCGCCCTGATTGTTATGGACTCGTGTATCTTTTACATACATGCAGTGGATGCCGTAGCGCGAGCCGTACAACCGATTATTCTCTACATTTTGCCCATTGCTGTTCTCCAGATAAATGCCGTCCCGCATGCCAGCGATCGTATTCTCCTCAATGCGATTGTCGTGTGAATTATACAGATCGATGCCGTTTCCCTTCTGTCCGAGTTTTGTATCGGCTTCACCTTCTGCACGCAGCCAAGAGATTTCATTGTTCCGAATCAGAGCATGATCTGCATCGCGCAGCAAAATGCCGAAGCCGACAGTTTTGATTCTCAGCTCCTCAAGAACAACGTTATCCCCATCCACTGCAATCGCGGCAGTCTCTTCTCCAGCCGCACTCTGTAAAATATTCACTCCCCGAACTATAACATCGGACGCTTCAATTCGAATGGCCGCTTTTGGCATCTCGTTATAGATAATCGCCGTCTTTCCGCCTTCAATCGTTAGTTTCTTAGTTAGGACGGCCGGGCCTGCATATTTTTCTTCAGTCAGTACAAGAGTGTCTCCCGGATTTGCTTCGTCAATCAATCGCTGTAGGGAGGGGATGTCGGAAGCTGATCCTGGATCCTCTGCCGCAGACTCTGCAAATATTGGAGAAGCAGCAGCACCTGCCCATGCTAGATTTAGCAGCATTGCCGCAGTAAGGACAAGAAATGCAACCACTCCTTTGCGTCTCATAAGCTTATTTCTGATGCCCCCTTTTTTTATTACTTAGCCCAGACGAATTATTCATTTAACATGATAAGCTATAACATTTCTCACTAACATAGCCCATTAGAGTCCCTTTTTTCAGAATCAGGCATGATTTTATGTCATTTTTATGACATTATCCCTAATATCTATCTTCACGATTTGAGGTTCCTGCATTAAAACATCTAATTATTACAATTATTGCTTGATGAAGAGCTTCTTGTTGATAGCGCATTCAACATCATAGGAAAAGGCTGCCCCAGCGGTAGTACACCGCATGCTAGGGGCAGCCCTTCAGATGAAGAAAATCCAGATTAGACATCATAATTCACGATATAATTTTGCAGTTCCGTATTGTAATATCCTACGCTAAACTCCCTTACCTTGCCGTGTTCATCGTAGGAATAACGAGACCGTTTCAGCAGGGGCAATCCCTTGCTCCCGAGCTGCAAAATATCTTCCGCTTCCGGTGGTGGAACAGCCACCGAGAACTCGTCTCGCAGCCTGTCCAGAGAAATACTTTGCTCCTGGAGCAGATCGTACAAGGATCTGGCATTTAAATCAGAAAGTTGCAAGTCGTCAATAATCATTGCCAAATAATGCGTATAGTAAATGTAGGGCTGATCATCAAGATAATACACTCGTTCCAGCCTTAAACATTGATCTCCAAATAGCAGATGCAGTTCCGTCCCTGCTTCATTGCGCCTCATTTCTGCACGCAGCCACTGCTTGTTGATCCGATGTCCCTCTTCCACCAAAATCTCTGTGAAGTGCTTCCACTTCGATAGTTTGGAGGCGGCCTTGTTGCGGATCACCTTAGTTCCTTTTCCGCTGCCTCTTTCAAGATATCCTTCTAGGACAAGCTCTTGAATCGCACCTCTAACGGTAATTTTGCTTACGGAAAACTCCTGCTCCAATTGCGGCTCAGAAGGGATATTCTCCCCTAAGGGATAAACACCGTGCAGGATCCGATCCTTCAAAATATCCCTGATTTGCAAGTATAAGGGTTTATCCTTTCTGGACAGGCTCACTTCAATCCACTACCTTTCTACGTCGCGAGCAGATTCCGTCATGGCCCGCAATATTTCCTCTTCAGTTGCCATAGGGGTATCGCCGGACACCGTGTGGGCAAGCATGCCTGCCGTCGCCGCAAACGCGACCGTCTTCTCAGGCAGGTAGCCTTCCAGTTCGCCATGAACGATTCCGCTTGTAAATGCATCCCCGGCACCTATTCTATCATAGACGGCGAACGTCAGCATATCTGAAAAAGTAAAGCTCTGATCCTTGTACAGATAGCCGCGCAAGGAATGCGAATTATCGTTGTGGATCCGGCGGTGTGTACCCGCTATGACCGAGATTTGATATTGCTCGGCAATGATTGGAATCAGCTCCCTAAGCTGCTCTTCGCGCTGCTCCTTCTGCGTGCTCATGCCTAAGGTGTGGATCGCGTCCTTCTCGTTCATCATCACGATGTCCGCCAGCCGCAGCATCTCCTCATAATGCGGCTTCGCCTTGTCATACCCACCCTCGCCCCACAGAGACGGACGGTAATTGCAATCGAAAATAACAAGACCACTCTGCCGCTTCACCGCACGGGCCAATGCTTGCATATGCTGCCTGACGCCGTCGTTCATTGCCAGAGTAATTCCACAGAAATGTACTGCATCAATTCCCCGGGCAATATCGTCATAAGGATACACACCCTCAGGTGCTGTATTGAAGCTGCTCTCCAGGCGGTTGCTATAGGTCACCCGGCTAGGCCTAGCGCCAAAGCCGTTCTCAAGGAAGTACATGCCGATATAATTTCCGCCTTTTTGAATAAAGGGCGTAGAGATGCCCAGCTTACGCAAATAAGCTGCAGCAGCCTCACCTAACGGATTGACCGGCAAGCGGGAGATCAGGCTCCCCGTGTGGCCGAACCGCGCCAACGCCGAGGCGACGTTCACGCCGGTGCCGGAAAAGGTATAGTGCAGTGTGTTCCCCTGCGACAGAAGCTCATACCCCGGCACTTGCAGACGCATCATGACCTCGCCAAACGCTGCTATCCGCTTAGGCATACGAATCAGCCAGCCTTTTCATGATTGACAGCAAATCGCGCATGTCTTGGACATTCGTTTTTCCCGATTGCTTATCAATTATCGAAGAATATACGTGAGGGATGACCTGCGGCACCCCTGCGTCCAGGGCAATTCGCAAGATAGCCTCAAAATTGTCCATATCAATGCCGCCTGTCGGTTCGAGGGCAAAGCTCTCTTCGGCACACGCTTTAGCAACGGCACGATACTCATCTTCACGGCTCAGTCCTTGCATCGGGAAATACTTCAGGGCATTTCCCCCCATATCCCGAACGAGTGAAATTGCCGATTGAATCGATATGATCGCTGGCTCGCTCCCCGCGGCACTGATCGGACCCGTTGAAATATTCACATAGCCCGGATGCCCCGATGGCGATACCAGGCTATTAATCCAGCTATCCTTCTCCCCAAGGTTGGCTCGGGTAGCACCTACGGCTGGAAACACCTGATTGATATGGCTTCCGGGATAATACTTGGCGATTTCCGCTACGACGGCCGCCTGGCGATTATCGCCAGCGCCTAGTCCGATCGATACAGCTTCATCGATTTCCCGGCCATACTGCTTCATGGCAGCAACAGCTTCTTCCACCGTCGCATAATCTTTGGATAGTACGCCGACCAGTACATATCCTTCCGCGGCCTCGAATACTTCCTTGGCATTTTCAACGTCCTTGGCCAGAACATTTAATGCGACTCTGCCTTTATAAAATCGTTTGGCGATCTGTGACATACTAACGTCCTCCTGTCAATTCCCGTATTTTGGCTTCAATAACGATAATGTCATCTCCAAGGAGCGGACGCGGGTCAATATCGAAATACCCCTGCCGCACACCGTAATCCCGTGTATATATAGCAATCTCGCCGTTCTGCAATCCCTCCGCCACTTCTTTAGCAGAGACGCCCGTCTTCTCAGAATCGATGTGTATGCGCCCACGATAAATCGCCCGCCCCGCTTCATCCTGTACAATGGCAACATGAACTCCCGAGATATTATTTAATGGCATGAGCGCTTGTAACGCCGCCTTCTCCTGCTCGCTCTTGTCTTCCTTGACCATATATTCATCCAACGCCTGAAGCAAACCAAAGGTCGTTTCTTTGCCTACCTTCATGCTGCGCCCGATTCCGTGCAATTGTACTTTGAGCCATTCTATAAAGGTTCGTTTACCGGCGACGATTCCGGAGGTTGGGCCTTCAATTGCTTTGGAGCCGCTGTAAATTGCCAGGTCGGAGCATTTCACATATTTCTGGAGATCTTCTTCCGCTGCCGCATCCACGATGAGCGGTATTCCACTGCGCTGGGCGACCTCCCACGCTTCCTCCGCTGAGATCATATTTTTTTGCACGGCATGATGTGATTTTACGTAGAGGATCGCGGCGGTATTATCGGATATTGCCTCCTCGATATGTTCTGCCCGGCCTTCATTGGCATAGCCCACCTCCAGCAGTTTTCCGCCGCCTAAAGATACCATCGTTTCTACAGGAGCTCCGTACTGCACATTATGTCCTTTCAGAATGATGATTTCATTCTTGAGAATCGCATCCTGATGCAAGCGCTCACTGCGGCGACGATTCCCCTGAGTCACCACAGCCGCCACCGATAGGGCAATTCCGCTGGATGCGGAGTTGACGACCACCGCTGCTTCCGATCCGAGTATTCGCGCGATATGATCCCCTGCCTTATCGACCAGATCCGCGATCTCGACGTAGCTTTGCCCTCCTTGCTTCATCGCCTCCATGACCGTATCAGTCGGCGCGGACACCCCCAGGATGCTCATTCGCCCGCTGGCATTAATGACCCGCTTAAGCCCGTACTTCGCATTCAATGTATTCCCCACCTGTAACCACTCCTTTAGCTTTAATAAGACGGTTCGCCAATCTCCGCTCGCCTTCCGAATCGATTAGCTCAGCCTGCTCGTCGTCCAGCGTAAATAGCGTCAGGTTAGCGTCATCTCCCACCTGAATCCGGCCCAGCTCCGGTTTGTCTAGCCAGTCAGCCGCATGGCGGGTAACCGCATCGATCGTCTCTTCCAGCGAATAACCCAGACTAAGAAATTTGCTTAAAACGTTGGCCATGCTGTAAACCGGGCCATTCAGCCGATTCCCCCGGTAAATATCGGTGCTGATCGTATGAAGACCAATCCCATGCCGCATGGCCGCTTCGGCCACCTTAAAGGAGAAGCTTGCCGTGCCATGTCCAACATCTAGATGAACGCCTCTCTCTATCGCATCGGTCAATACTTGCAGCGGATGATCTTCCTCATCAAATAAATTGTTCGTCTTTCCGTTAAGATAATGCGTAATGATATCTTTTCGCTGCAAAAGTGGAATTACCTCTCGAATATCCGGGGGACCCGAACCGATGTGCACCATTAGCGGGAGTCCCGTGTCGTCCGACAACTCCCTGGCTATGCAAAGCGGCTTCAAGCCGCTTTCGCCGACAACGCTCCTACTGATCCGCGCTTTTAACCCTACGATGAAATCCCCGCAGGACTGAATCTTCCGTTTGATCTGCTCCTTATCGATCCATTCCAGCCAGGACAATTCATCTACTCTTAACAACCCGATGCGCGAAATGTTCAAAAAAGCAAAAACCCTCGTCTTAGTCTGCTCGCTATCGGCCAGCAGATCGGCAATTCGATCCGCACCGCAACTTCCGGCATCGATAATCGTTGTCACTCCCTGCTTCACGCCGATCTCATCGATCTCGTCCCCATAGGGATCGAACTCAGGAAAGGCATGAACATGCATATCGATCCAGCCACTCGATACATAAGCGCCTGTCACGTTCACCAGCGGCTGTCCGCTTCCTTTTCCGGCTTCGGTTATTTCGGCGATTTTTCCATTCTCAATGACGATATCTATCTTCTCGCCGTTCACCCTTTTTACATCACGGAGTACGAACCTTTCGTTCAATCCTTGTATTTCGCCTTTCAAAGCCCCTGCTCTACCTCTCCCTATTTCCGTTTCAACACTATCATCCAATACTACCACCCGCTCCCCATCGAAACATTATAATGTTTAAAATAACATGCATACGCCAGAAAGTAAACATAACGTTATAATGTTTATATCTGGCGTTCCCTCTGCATCCGACGGTTCGCCCTCCTCTATCCATAACTTACCTCCCCTATTTCTCTTTAATGCATGTTAGAATGAGGTTGCGCAAAATTACAAAATTGTAACTATTGTCGTATTCAGTCTATCATGTTTTCAAAAACTCATAGAATGATTTGGAGGGAATTTAATCATGAAAAACAAGCAACTAAAATCAATAATAACAGGCAGCATAGCAACGGCTGTACTTGCTGCAGGACTTATATTGCCATCTGGCACAAAAGCAGAAGCAGCTTCAACTCCGTCTAGTGATTGGCAAAAGCAAGTTCAACAAATTTGGTTGAAATGGAGCTGGAATGAATCTTTTGACAATGTAAAATGGTATATTCCTAGCCTGCCTGCGCCAGGGAATCAGACTGAGACACCGCAAGCGCCGCAGAAGGAAACACCGACTGCGCCTAGTCAAAAGCCGACTACTCCAAGCCAGAAACCATCAACTGACAATGGAACGACTACGGCACCAACTACACCAAGCAAGGACAACAATACAAGCGGACAAACAGACGAAGCTTCCTTTGCCGCGCAGGTAGTTGATCTGGTGAACAAAGAGCGCAGCAAGGCAGGCCTGAAGCCGCTTGCGACGCAAGACGATCTAACCAAAGTGGCTGTTGCCAAAGCAGCGGATATGCGCCAAAATGGATATTTTGACCATCAATCGCCTACGTACGGCTCTCCATTTGATATGATGAAGCAATTTGGAGTTTCCTACAGCTATGCCGGTGAAAATATCGCCAAAGGCCAACGCACGCCTGCCGAAGTCATGAACGCTTGGATGAACAGCGAAGGACACCGCCAAAACATTATGAGCGCCAACTTTACGAACATTGGCGTAGCTTACGACAACGGTTACTGGGTTCAAGAGTTCATTGGAAAATAATATAGCTCATTCTTAAGAACCTAGGCCCCTTGTGGGCCTAGGTTCTTAAAGTTATTTTTGACTATGTTGGGTAAAAAATTACTAACCCGCGGCTTTCTCATTTAGGAAAACAAATGTCAAAACGAGTACCCTCACCGGGCTTGCTCTTAATGGAAATACTTCCCCCATGTGCTTCAACGATGGCCTTAACGATCGCTAGTCCAATTCCTGCCCCCCCTGTTTTGCGATTACGAGATTTGTCACCACGGTAAAAACGTTCAAAAATATACGGCAGTTCCTCAGCCTCAATGCCGGGTCCTGTGTCCGTAATCATGACCAAAGCTTGATCCGAGTTTTCCAGCATTTCAATGGAAATCTGGCCCTCATTCGTATATTTATACGCATTCTCTAGAAGATTGGCAAAAACTTGGGTTAAACGTCCAGCGTCACCGGATATATACAGCTTATCCTGCTCTTTAATAACAAGCTCAATTGGCTTCCCCTCAAATTGTCCTTTAATGGAGTTCACCGAAATCTTAATGATCTCGTTTAAACAAAGCCTTTCACGCTGCAGCTTCACCATCGGATTTTCTACACGCGTCAAACTTTCTAAATCTTGAATAAGCTTGACTAAACGCATCACTTGCTCATGGCAGATCTCCAGCTTTTCTGAACTCACTTCCCAGATCCCATCCTGAAAGGCTTCAATGTGACTTTGAATCGTTGTTAGCGGCGTACGCAATTCATGCGCAATATCAGCGGTCAAGTGCTTGCGCAATTTGTCCTGCTGCTGTAGCGAATCGGCCAGATGATTAAGAGCAAGCCCCACCTCCTCGATTTCGGTTTGTCGGCTAGAGATCGGAACCCGCGAGGATAAGTTTCCTTCCTTCATTTGAGCAGCGATCTGCCTAATGCGAACTAAAGGCCTGCTTAGACTGTTTGACATTAAAATACTAAACACAGTCACACCAGCGATGACAGCAACAAGTGCCCACCCGAGCAAAGTATTGAACAGCTTCAGGAACTGACGATTTTGCGTTTCGAAGCTGCCTGCGATCCCGATGATTTCAAGGCTGCCTATTTTTTCACCATTTTTTATAATATCTCGTGTCACGACATGATCAGCTTCAGATTCACTCACTTTCCCGTGCATTCCCTTAGAAGCCGAGCCATGCATCATCCTCCCCATGTTCTCGGTATCCCAAATGATATTCCCCGCTGCATCATAGATTCTAATATCATAATTACGCAGCATGGCCTGATGGGATATCGACATCAGGTTATTCATTCTCCACTGTCCTGAATTAACATTATAGGAGCCTTTCAAATCCTCTAGGATGGTATTAGCCTCTGCTTCATACTGATGTTGTACGTACTTGCCGAATGAAAAAGACATCGCGAAATAAACAAGCAGCATAATTGTCAGGAGCGAACCGAGACTTACGCCAATATGGGAAAAAAGAAGTTTTCTACGCAGCCCCCTGCTATTCATCCGAATCCACCTGGAACTTATAGCCTATGCCGTATACGGTGGCAATAAAGGTTGGAGTTTTGGGATCATCTCCGATTTTTTGGCGAATGTTCTTGATGTGGACATCTATGGTACGATCCATGCCTTCAAAATCGTCTCCTTGGATAAGATTAACCAGCTCGGAGCGTCCAAATACCCGCTTGGGGTACTTGGCCAGAATTTCCAATAATTTAAATTCAATTGGTGTTAAGGATACCGCGGTTCCTCCGAGTTTCACCTCGTACCGCTCCGGATCGATGCTCAGGAAGCTTTTATTGAATGACATCGTTTTTCCCCGATCCGTGTTTTCCGAGTTCTTCGTTCTTCTTAACAAGCTCATCACTCTCGCCATCAGCTCCCGAGGACTAAACGGCTTGACCAGATAATCATCCGCGCCGATCTGCAGACCGTACACCAAATCATCCTCGCTGCTTTTAGCGGTTAACATCAGAATGGGAACCTCCGATGTTCTGCGAATCGTTTGGCAAACTTCTTCCCCCGAAATGTCCGGCAGCATCAAATCCAGAATAATGAGGCTTAGCTTCAGATTTTTAAACATCTGAAGCGCTCCTTTTCCCGATTCGGCTTCATAAACGCAGTATTCATTTTTCTCCAAATACGCTTTAATAACTTGACGAAGACTAGGCTCATCATCGACAATTAAAATTTTGATTCGATCCATCGTTCAACCTCATTGTTATATCTTTGACAAAGATCAATTTAAAAGCCCATCATGCCGCCACGCATTTGCGCATTGTTGTTCATCATTCGCTGCGGGCCATTTCCGCCATGACAGTTATTATACATCTCTTCGATTTGTTTATCCGAAAAATTAGGATGCATTTGCCTTGCATAAGGCAGCATTTGTTCAAAGAATTTGAAGCGGCTATCCGCATCATTATTGGTGTTTGCAGCATATGCCGCTGTCCCAATTCCCATGACTATAGCTGCTGTAGCGATTCCGATCCAAATTTTCTTCATTATTATCTCCTCCTTACAAAACAATATAAACTACAATTATGAAGAACTGATTTATATATTGTGTATAAGTTGTTAAGTCCATTTCATAAAAAAAAAAGCCTTGATGCCGAATTCCTGTCAAGGCTTTAAGATAGACTAATAACCATTCTATTCGCTTAATAATATCCGCTTAATGACTTCGCCGTCAAAATCTTTAACGCAGAACTCACCGTTCTCCGCTATCGGCGGCCCAAATACGAAAGCTATTCTTGTTTCAAACCTTCCTTTACGGCCTTCACTTCATACATATTGACAGTCGTACTAATAATGTAATCCGGCGCCGGTTTGCCTCTATTTTGCCGATGTCACTGGATATGAACGTCGCTTTTCTCCCAATTTTTCCATTCCTCCAGCGATCTCCACCGAATCATGACGCCGACCTCTTTGTGCTCTGCGAATGACGATACAATTCCGCATAACAGGTATCATTCGCCCTTCAAGCGCCTGATCATTTGATCCACGCCTACGTCTGCTTATTTACTATTCTCGCTGGTTCGCTGAGATTCGGTTCCATCATTGCTTCTGACTGGAACAGAAGCCAGATTTTCAGTTAAGCTGGCTTGAAGTTTAGCCATGAGGTCTTGAAACTGCCCGGCTTGCTTGGAAGAGGGATTCTCTTTTGCCGCTTCGGAGGCTCTTGCCATCAAATAAACGACATCCGACCATTCCTTCATCAGGCTGCGCAAAACATGCTTCCCATGTCCGCCGCCATGCGGCCGGTGCCGCCCGCGGTGTTCCCAGCGGTTCTCTGCCTGTTCCGTGTCTTCTGCACCTCTCTGTTCACGAAGATACGCTAATCCCTCATTCGTAATATGGTACAGCTTCTTGCCGCCCTTCTCGCTGCTGCCTATTAACTGCATGTCCTCAAGCCACTGCAAATTCGGATAAACAGAACCGGGGCTTGGCGTATACAAACCGCCCGTTTTCTCTTCCATCGTCTTAATCAACTGATACCCGTGCATCGGTTCAGTGGCCAGCAGTTCAAGCAGTGCAAATTTAAATTTCCCGCGCTCAAAAAAGCGCTTGCCTTCCCCCCGTCCTTTAAAGCCTTCGCGTCCGCCGCCATGGCGATGCCTCAGGAATAACTCCTGGTAAATTTCTTCCTTGTTATATCTGCCGTGTCCATGTTGATTCCCTGACCAAGCACCATAATGATGAAACTTCATCCCATTCTCACTCCTCAATACGATATATCGTTATAATATAGCGATATATCGTATTGGTCAATAGCTTTTAGAAAAGAATTACATGTTTTGTAAATATAATAAACCGGAGGCTTTGGTGATCCAAAGCCTCCGGTTAGCTAATCTCGGCGTATGCTGCGGTATAGTGTACAGTGAAGCTGCGTCAATTCGTTTCAGACGAAAGACCAGCGTCGTTTTGCGGGCACAGCCCTTTATTTTTTAACAAGTGCTTTACAAAGAAAATGAACAACAACAAGGAAAACGCGACCGAAGCAGCGCTAACCGTAAACAATACCTGGTAGCTGGTATGCTGGGATATCCAGCCTAACACGATAGCGCCCAGCCCAATGCCAAGATCGGTAGCGGTTAACAAGGACGCATTGGCTCCCCCTCTCCGTTCTGGATGGGCCAGACGGATCGTTGCCGCTTGCAGCGTCGGCTGTGCTGAGCCAAAACCAATACCGTATAAAACAGCCGATGTCAGCATGCCGAATAGTCCGGCCGAGAAACTGAGCACCATCAATGCCAGAATCGTAATCATTAGAGACGGAATAATGACAAATGCCTCACCATGACGATCCGATAGTTTTCCTGCGATAGGGCGAATTAAAAATAGGGTCACGGCATAAACGAGAAAGAATGTACCGGAATTGACCTTGACCGAACTGGCAAGCAGCGGAACAAAGGTCGTAATGCCTCCGTAAGCAATCGTCAGGAAAAAAACAGCAGCGGTGACAGGCAGGACGGATTTTTCGAAGAGCTCGATTCTCGTAGTCCTCTTTTGCGGCTGGAACGGGATTTTAGCGCCAAATGTAAACAGCAGCGCTGCGACGGAAAGACCCACGGCGGACAGAAATAGGGCGCTATACGATAGATGCTGTACAACCCAGATGCCGAAGAGCGGAGCGATCGCCATAGCGAGAGTCATGGCTGTGCCAAACCAGCCCATTCCCTCCCCGCGGCGGGTAGCGGGGATCATATCCGTAGCGGCCGTAAAAAGTGCCGTCGTAGATACGGCCCAGCTCATCCCGTGCACGATGCGAATCCATATTAAGACGGCGATGCCGCCGATCCAATCGTACATATACATCGCCAAGGCGAAGAGGATCAGTCCCCAAATGATAAAGGGACGCCTTCCGAACCGATCCAACAGCACGCCGACGATCGGACGGAAAATAACGGCAGACAGCATAAACGCCCCCGTTACCATGCCAACCTGCGCTTCGTCGCCGCCCAGCTCTTTGATAAACAGCGGCAGCGTTGGAAGCAGCAAATAAAATCCAGTGAACAGAAGCAGCGTTCCAACCGTCATAAAAATAAACGACTTCGTCCAAAGACGCTCCACGCTTCATCCCTCCCTAGTAAGAAGCTATTCTGCCGGTATTCTCAGCATTCTTTCTTTTTCAAGCACAGTCTGCTTGTATCCCACTCCAAGTCAAGCGAAGAAAATAAAGTTCCCTCAAGAGACCGTTAAAATCAACGAATCTACCTCGTCCATTGAACCACTCTTTAAATCGTATTTTAGCATAAATTAATAGTAAGAAATGAGAGGGATAAGCCGAAGTTATGGATGATCGATCAAGCCAATGTGTTTAACGGCCCCCTTTGGAACGCTGAAATGTTGCTAAACAAGATAAACAATTACAAGGCTTACTGGGGAACCCTTTATCAACGCTTCGTTCCTTTTATTGATGGTACGCACCCTTTTCGCGAAGCGCTATCCAAGCTGCATTCCTTGACACGGGATGACTTATTTCATGCTGCCAGCAATATTCCAAGAGAGTGGGGCGTATCCGAACAAGATGTAATCACCTTGGTAAATTATATGGAGCATCGGCGAAATGCTATGAATTCTTTGATTCAATCCATAATATATAATTTCCCTGTCTGGTATAGACATTACAAGTATCATGGGGGGGCAATATGAATAACTTCGATAGGATTATTGTTTTTCCAGGGACTCATATGGCAGGTGTCCCGTATCAAATCGGTCATCATAACCCGACTGAGCTTCCTTATATTGGTGCAGGTGCTCAAGGAGCAGTATTTCAAATTTCTGCCCAGCAATGCGTAAAAATCTTTGTAAATGAATCAGATGCTGAGACCGAAGCCAAGGCTCTTCTTGCGGCTGCTTCCGCTTCCTTTATTCCGTTGGTCTATGAGGTCGGCAGAAATTACATCGTGATGGAATACTTCAGCGGGCCTGGGTTAAAAGCATTTCTCACCAACAGGTCAGATTTTCCAGACTTTATCGCCGAACAGCTAGTATTAATAATCCAAGAGATGAGACGGATACAGTTCACTCGTATCGATACCGCGTTACGGCATGTCTATGTAACTCCTGAAAATACATTAAAGGTCATCGATCATGTGAATTCATATCGGACAGTACAACCCTATCCTCAGCGTATGCTGAAAAGCTTGTCCAATATCGGTTGTCTGCAGCCTTTTCTCACTTATGTAAGTCATCAGCATCCAGAGCTTTATTTCGAATGGAGTCAAGCGCAAATCATCCCATAGAATAGTATTTGGTTATAGAAAAAGAGATTTTAGCTCTTTCGCACATGAGCTAAAATCTCTTTCTCTCTCTGTTTCATTCCCTCCTTTTTCGCAAAATTAAAGTATGGTTAACCAAATATATAATCCTAAGAGGGTTATAAATAAAGTTGGAATTGTTAGGATAATCCCCGTCTTGAAATACGTACCCCAGTTGATTTTCACACCCTTTGTGGACAGCACATGAAGCCATAGCAGGGTTGCCAATGAACCAATCGGTGTTATTTTAGGGCCTAAATCGGAGCCGATGACATTCGCATAAATTAATGCCTCTCTAATAACCGCTGATGTATTTGTAGCCTCGATGGCTAGTGCATCAATCATGACTGTCGGCATATTGTTCATCATGGATGAGATCAGGGCAGCAATGAAACCCATCCCCATCGTTGCGGCAAACAAGCCTTGATCGGCAATTTTTTGAATAATGCTGGCAAGAGCATCGGTCAGCCCCACATTCCGCAAGCCATATACGACGACATACATGCCTATGGAGAATAATACGATAGACCACGGGGCGCCTTTCAGCACTTCCTTCGTTTGTACGGTTGGACTTCTCCTTGACAGCAGCATAAATATTATCGCTATAACTCCCGCCACAATAGACACGGGGATCCCTATAAACTCACACATAAAATAACCTATGAATAGAGCGCCCAGCACCAGCCAAGAAGCACGAAACATTCTCGGATCTTGGATTGCAGTTGACGGCGGTTTAAGCTGTTTATCATCAAACTTCCTCGGTATGCTTTTACGGAAGAACAAGTACAGCACAAGAATGCTAGACAATAAAGAAAATATATTGGGAACGATCATGCGGCTGGCGTATTGGATGAAGGTAATCCCAAAGAAATCTGCCGATACGATGTTCACCAGGTTACTGACAACAAGCGGAAGCGAAGTCGTATCTGCAATAAAGCCGCTCGCGATGATGAAAGGAAATACCTTCTTCTCATCGAATTGCAGGGCTCGAACCATGGCTAGTACAATCGGCGTCAGGATCAGGGCTGCACCGTCATTCGCAAAGAATGCAGCAACTACAGCACCGAGTACAGATACATAAACAAACATGCGTATACCGCTTCCTTGTGCCGCACTAGCCATATGTAATGCAGCCCATTCGAAGAAACCAATCCTGTCCAAAATCAATGAAATGATAATAATCGCAATAAAGGCCAACGTAGCATTCCAGACAATTTGGGTCACATCCCATACATCCTGAAAATCAACAACTCCAACGAGAAGTGCTACGACTGCCCCTCCGCAAGCTGACCACCCTATCGATAGATTTCTAGGTTGCCAAATAATTAAAACTAATGTAACAATAAAAATTAAGCTGGCTAGAACTACGGATGACAAAGTACAACCTCCCAATGAGCAAGCAAGAATTAAAAGAATTGCTATATAATTATATGCTTATATAAAGGATTAAAAAGTGTAAGTATCGCATTTCTATACTTAAATATCTCTATTCACAGACGCAATTGATCTCTTTATTCAACGCTGAAAGAATCTCCTTGGAGCTTGGCATTTCCTTTAGCACGTTATTAATATACGGCTTATCCTCTACATTCAAGGAATAATAAACCCATTGGCCGCGCCGCTCCTCATTTACAATCCCCTGCGTTTTTAACTTTCTTAAGTGCTGGCTGATAGCCGGTTGGGACATATCAAAAATATCGACAAACTCGCAAACGCACCATTCTCTCTCCTTAAGGAGTGTTAGCATGGTAAGTCTAGTTTTATCACCAAGTAGTTTGAGTTTATCGGCAGCATCAATCAATTTCTCCATTAGATCCCGTCCCTTTCTTTAGAATATTAAAACAATAAATATATAAGTATATAACATTATGCTTATATATTATTTAAAGTTTCGCACAATTTCAAGTGTCTTTATCCCAAGCACTTAATTAGAAATTGGGCATATGATGGGTAATAAAACTTTTGGAGGGCTTCTCAAAATGCGTTATTCATCTGGTTCTTATCCTCGCTCAGTGTATCCTTATCCAATGTATGCTTATCCCCAACAACCGTTGTACCCTCATCCTTATTTCCAATATACCAACACACCTTTGTATTATTTTAATCATGTACCTAGAAACCATCAACAATGCTACGCACAGCCGTCGATGCAAACAGATTCTCGGAATGATGGAGGAAACAAAGATTACGGGCCAAATCCATTTGTAGTCAATATTGAACAGGCTACTGAAAAAAACAACAATTACCGAACCGCTTTATGGACTGGGAATCATCTCCAATTGACCGTAATGAGCATTAATGTGGGGGATGACATCGGACTAGAGGTTCATCCAACAACCGACCAATTCATACGCATCGAAGAAGGCCAGGGCGTTGTTCAAATGGGGGACAGCAAGGATAATTTGGATTTCGTCAGAAATGTTTATGAAGACTATGCGATTGTTGTCCCTGCCGGCAAGTGGCATAATGTAAAAAATACGGGGAACAAGCCGCTCAAAGTATATGTGATTTATGCACCGCCCGAGCACCCGCACGGTACAGTACACAAAACTAAAAAAGATGCCATGGCTTCCTCGTAGAAGAAATCTGCGCCTTTGTACCGTTCCATCTACATCAGTGCTATTCGTAATTTCGCCGTTGAAGTCAAATCCAAGTGAGACAATATTGATTAAGGTTTGCTTCGGAAGCCTAGTGATCAGGCTTCGAAGCAAACCCTTTTTTAGATGCTGCGGCAATGTAATCGTGAAGATCAAACTTAGTTTCTCACCTCAGGCAGCGGCAAGAACAGAAACGTAAATGGCAAATTGCTGCCTGCTGCAGGGGTAATCCATAACTCTACTTTTTCTTCTTGATCACCTGTTCGATAGAGGACACTGGTGCTGTCCTTAGTAGAACCAATGTGCTTAATATGAACGACATCGTTATTCACTCTCGCTGCACCAGAGTAAAGCCCGCCGCGCGGGTTGAAGGTAATCAGCGTATTCGGGGCGACACGGTTAAGAACGATATAATATAGCACGCCGTAATTGCCGGAGTTCGTAGCGTCGGTCAGCTTAATCCCATCTATTCCTCTTTGAAAAGGATCGGTGGTATTGTCGGTTAGCGGCAGCCGCTCCGGCTTTGTCCCTACCAGCTCGTTATATTCGAATATGCGGGCCGAATCCTTGAAAGTACCGCGTATGATCGATTCCTGCGGATCAAGATGGGGCAGGTTGTAGAGCGCCTCCAATGGATCATGGTTTGCCTTGACGATCAGCACCGTATATTGAATGGGGCCATTGCTTACAAGATCGGCATTCAGTGTCACGACATCGCCGTTTGGCACGGCGAATGTACTCAGCTCCGCAAATATGAGCTTTTTTTCTCCCGGCGCAAAGGTCATGCTCTGGCTGGCATTGCCGCTAATCATCGTTTCGAAATATCTTGCTGCGGCCAACCTTCCCGCCACTTCAGGATAATTGCTAGGGCCGGCAAAGCCTAAACCGCCTATGTTGACGCTCGCAGGAGACTCGCCTTTGTTCTCGGCAACGACATAGAATTTCGCTTTTTCTCCAAGGTTGTTCTTATGATGAATCATAAATAGCGTAGTCCCTTCGATCATGTCTTGATATAGGATACCCTCACGATTTACTGTCTCTGGGCCGCTTGCGCGAAACAAAGTATACGGCTCTGTCCGGTATGTATAGGGCAAGGCATCGAAGGACAGCACGGAGTTTCCCTCAATCTCAAAATTACTGCCTATTGGCGTGAACAAGCGATCAAACTCTTCCTTCGTATACAGCTGCTCTGCAGTAATCTCAATCTGCTGCTTGTAAGTGGAGGTTAAGCCATGTTTGTCGGTCACTTGCAGAGTCACCTCGACTACGCCAGGCTCAAAGAAGGCAGGCAGATTATTATCCCATTTACGTTCAACGATAGCCTCCTCATCATCCGTACTCTGATCGTCGTATCGAATGAATTCTCCCATGCGGTATTTATGCTTGTCCGTTGCAAATAAGGCTACAGGAGGTTCATTTTTGCGCTCCGGCTCTGGTTCAGCTTCGGGATCAGATGCGGTCGCGTCAGGGAGCTCAAGAGTTGCTTTGCTTCCCTCCAACGTAATCTTGATCCCGTATATTGCCGAGAAGGATCGCAGCGGAAGCATGAGTACACCTTCATCCATATATGGAGTACCATTCATTGAATACGAGACGCCGTTCACGGTATACGTATTACGATTTGCTTTGAATCTTGCTTCCGATGCATCGCCGCTGCTGACCAGCGCTTCATTCGTATTTTCGTCATATTCGACTTTGTAGCCTAAACGATCCGCTATCGAGCGTAAGCTGACATACGTTACGCCCTGCTTTACCGTTGCGTTGCGAATGGCAGTATACTCCACGCCGCTTTGCTCCATTTTTCGGCTATTTAGATATAAGACCAGTGAACCCGTGTTTCCATCCGGCATCTCATTCGCAAAAGCCGCAGAGCCAGGCATAACAAATGCCGCTTGGAAGGCGGCAATGCTTACAGCTAGAATTGCTTTCTTAATCTTCATCATCGTATAAACTCCTTTGCACTTTTCAATCATACGCTTGCTGTCCTCCTGTTCGTGCCTCCTTCTCGGGCTGCTCGTTCTGCTTCATCAAGGCCTGGATTTTACGCTCATGCAGGGCAAGGGTCTGGATCAATTCCACATTGCGCTGGGCAAGTGAGGATACAGTCATCGTAAGATGCAGCAGAATAAATAAAATCCCGACCACGCTAAGCAAATATAGCAGCGATGGGGCATAATCAATGCGGATCAGTCTTGCCAAATCATCCAGGATGGATGGAAACAACGTCAAAATCATCATCATGGCGCTAAGTGTCAGCCACAGCAGTGCGTACTGCTCCTTCAGCTTTTGATTGCGAATGAGATAAAGGATCGTCGCGGCAAAGCTAAGGCTAATTAAGAAGCTGAACAAATAAATATCAGGTTTCATGACGCATTTCCCACACTTTCTTTTTCCTTGTCTTCATCATAAGAATGGCTAAAATCACCTTGCACATATAGTAAATCGATTGAAGAGGCGAGATGCTGGATACGCCCCCTTGCCGCTCTTTCATCACTACAGGAATTTCTTGAAATGACAACTGGTAATTATCGAGCAGCACAAGAGCCTCGACCTCTGGATAATCTGTAGGGTACTCCTGCGCAAACAAAGCAATCGCCCTGCGGTTGCATAATCGGTAGCCCGAGGTAGGGTCGGTAATTCGTTTACCGGTCAATCGTGTAACCAGACCAACAAGCAGATCAATGCCCAGCTTTCTAGCGAACGTGGATTGAAATCCCTCTTTCTCGATAAAGCGGGAGCCTACGACCATATCCGTGCCATTCTCTTGCATGCAGCACAGCAGCTTATCAAGATCAGCGGGATTATGCTGGCCGTCGCCGTCAATCTGGACAGCATAGTCGTAACCGTTCTCTGAAGCATATCGATAACCAGTCTGTACCGCGCCTCCGATCCCAAGGTTGCTGCAGAGGTGAAGCACCGCTGCTCCGGCATTCTCAGCAAGCAGCCCTGTATTATCCGTTGAACCATCATTGACGACTAGAATGTCTGCATAAGGTGCGTATTTCTGCAGCGAAGCAATTACTTGCTCAATGCCTTCCTCCTCATTGTAGGCAGGTACGATGGCTAGAATCTTGTCATGATTGAGGTGATGATGGCGATGGTGAAGCATCGTTTACGCTCCTTTCTGTACTTAAGACAGTATGTTGTTTGACGGGCAGACATTTACGGATCATGGCGACGCCAACGATGCTGGCCACGATGATCATGAATGGCATGACCGTATAGTTGTATCGATATTCCGGCACGAAAACGAGCCTGACCAGCGACATCGTCACAAGAATAATGGCAAGGATCACTGCAGGCTGCCTCCACTTTCTCGCAAATACGAAGAGCGAGACGAAAGCAGAGAACACAAGCCCGCGATGCAGCCAGTTCAGCCAGCTCCACGGTAAAATCGGAATCACCGGGTATAGCGGCTCGTGACCGCTGCCAAAGTACATTTTGGAGTACGTATGTTTAAGCTTGCCGTACGTATACCATTTGACGAATTCCCATGTATGCTCCGTAAAGCCGATTTTCAATCGTTCCTTGGCAATTTCCATTTGCGTCTTCCCTCGGCGATCTACCAATCCATCATCATAGTTCTTGTCTGGGTAGGTACCTGCCTGAAAAGGATTCACTTGAGTAGAGGCGACTACGAATTCATTCAGCGTGATTATATTCCGCACCACCCATGGAGATAGCACCACGGCGGTTCCGATGACGGTAAACAAAAATAGTTTTAAGGTCGTTCGTTTTTCTTTCTTCCAAAAATAATGAAAAGCATAGATTGGAAACAGGAGAATCAAAAATTCAGGCCGGATCAGCACGAGAAGTCCCATAACGGCTCCGCCCAGCAAAGCATAGGCAGATGTCTTTTTTTCAAATACAATGAGTTGCAGATAAACGTAGGCCATAAAGAACAATGTCGCCAAGGTTTCGGTGAGAATGCTACCATTGCTCCATACAAATGGCGGATATATGGCTCCAATAAGTAAGGCTACGATGCCGACGGTTCGTCCGCCAAGCCTTTTGGCGATAGCATAGATCAGCCAAAGCGTAAGGAGGCTCATCACGACCTGGGCATACCGGATCGCTGGAAAAGGATCATGATGCTGATAATCGGCCAGCTTGTAGATCGCCGCCATGAATAACGGGTATCCCGGCGTAACCTGTGCATTCGGCTCTGTATCTTTGTAGGCATAAATCCCTGTCTCCAGCAGCTGCCTCACCATCTCGTCGTAATAAATGGAATCATGGGATACTTTGTGATTGACAGATGTGAGAAAATCTATTCTCAGAAAGGCTGCTAAGACGAAGATAAGTACACTGAGTATAATAGCGAGCCTCGGTTTAGGCAGATGAGAACGTACTGCTCTATTCAACATGGTGCGACTCCTTTCGTGTCAGACAGTCTTGAAGTGAGGATTGACTTCTATAACCGTATAATAGATTTCTTAATAAATGGCATCGGAATCCTTAACAAATCCTTAATTAAAACGGTGCAACTGCTTATCATTTAAAGGGATAAAAATAACAAAAAATCCCTTCACGGTTGTGAAGGGTGGAGAATTCGCATTATTGGGTTATTGGAAGTATCGTTTCAAAACAGGTCTGCCGTTCGCTGCTGCTCGCGGAAATGGTGCCGCCGTGAACCTCGATGATGCTTTTCGTAATGGCAAGCCCAAGTCCCGTTCCACCCCCGGTCTGCTTGGATCTGGACTTATCGGCACGATAAAATCGGTCGAAAATAAACGGCAGATCACGTTCTGGGATAGGCTCGCCATAATTCACGATCTGAATGACGGCCTTGTCATCCCGTTCCTGAATGTAAATATCGATTCGTTTGCCGTCACTTCCATAACGAATCGCATTGGAGATTAAGTTCTCGTAAGCGCGAACGAGATGATCTCCATCGGCTTTTATAATGACGGGATACTCAGGTGCATGGACACGGCAGGATACACCTGCGCTCTCCAAATTAGGCACAAACTCCTCGGCAAGCTGCCGGAAAAAGTCACTCATGTCGATCCGCTTCAGATCCAGCGGCATATCGTTATTAATGCGTGTATATTCGAATAGATCATCGATGAGATTTTTTAACGTCACGGACTTTTCATAGGCAATGCCGATATAGTAGCGAAGCTCGACCTCATCGAAATAGCGGTCTTTCTCGATCAGCTCTAAAAAGCCCAGAATCGATGTCAGCGGAGTTCTCAGATCGTGCGATACCCCGGTGATCAGGTCATTCTTCGTCTTCTCCGCTTTCCGCTCCTCCTGTATGGAGTGGTGCAATTGCGCGCTCATTTCGTTAATACTCTTAGCAATCTCGCCCAGATCATGATCCGGCTTGACCGGGATATCGTACTGGAAATGTCCTTTGGCAATTTCCTGAAGTCCATGGTTGATTTCCCGCAAATAGTCGTTCAGCTCTTCGGCGACGCGATTTGCGTGGGAAGCGATCAGACCAAGTTCATTCGGGGATTGCACCGGTGCCGGTTTATGGAACTTGCCGTTCTCCATAAGCTGCAGAATAGCCGCAATTTCACCGGCGTATCGAACCAATGGTCTGCTTAAGATGTAATAGAAAAATAAATATAAAGCAGCCCCCGATACGATCATGACAGGCATGGAGCCAACATGGTTAATGATCCATACGAGCACAGTATTGATCTTATTGAATTGCAAAATGTAATTTGCCAGCAAGTTGCCAAGCAGCACGACTAGCGCGGTCAGCAGGCTGCTTATAATATGGATCAGCAAAAATCTCCATCTGAGGGAATCGAACAATCTGATACGGATCATGTTACAACTCCTTTGATGACTTCATTTTATAACCGATGCCCCATACGGTTTTTATAAAGCGCGGATTTTGCTTATCCTTTTCGATCTTTTCACGAATTTTCCGAATATGAACCATCACTGTATTTTTGGAATCCATGAACGGTTCATTCCATACCTGCTGATAGATTTTGTCCATACTAAGCACGATTCCCTGATTCACCGCAAGCATCTCCAATATCGCAAATTCGCGGGGAGTCAGTTTAACCTCCTGATCTTCTACGGTTACGGTATGAGTCGCGGTATTGATCACCAGCTCATCGATGACGATTTCGTGATCGCTGTTGTTCGGTTCTTGAGGATTCAATTGCTTATATCTCCGAAGCTGAGACTTGACGCGGGCAACCAATACCAACGGATTAAACGGCTTTGTCACGTAATCATCGGCTCCGATGCTGAGCCCTGCGATCTTATCGATATCCTGACTTTTCGCGGACAGCATAATGATCGGCGTGTTCTTCTGCTCTCTGATCTTCATGCAGGCCTCTATGCCATCCATCTCAGGCATCATAATATCCAGAATAATAAGATCAATATCATGGATTTGCAAAATATAAAGAGCCTCTAGGCCGTTGGAAGCTTTATAGAGGATATATCCCTCATTCTTCAAATAAATCTCCATCAATTCAATAATTTCCTTCTCATCATCAACGAGTAGAATCGACTCTCTGGCCATGATCTACACCTCTGCTTTACTCTATATCATTGCTACAACTCTGTTTTAAATATACCATACAAGGTAGAAATCTTGTTCAGCATGTCCAGCAGGTAAAGTCTATTTTAACCGTTATATCTTAAGATGGACGATCTCAAATCCTTAAAGTTTTCTTAAATTTTTCTGTGAGAATGCAGCGCTATTGCTTAATTCTGGCTGAATCAAAGCGGAGCTCCTGCTTGAGGTATAAATTAGCTTATGCTATGATAAAAATAGTTAAGGAGCCGTGCAGCAACACGGCTCCCCGTACACTTACCGCTTTAAAGAGCGGTCGGCTGCAGGATTTCATGCAATCGAAATAGACCGCAATCCTAATCCCTAGGGCGGTCTATTTCTTTGTGTTTTGATTAATCGCTACAACGATAGTCACTACCAGCGTCAGCAGCGCTACAATAAGCCCACCAAAACGGATCATGATCGTTAAAGCGTCTTTAATCTCCACAGGCTATCCCCCCCCTTCCGGGAGATTAGCCGACCGTCCTTCAAGCCCGTTCCATGTACAAGCTCTATTATACCAGATTGTTACAGTAGAAAAACCAATGAAGCAGATCATAAACAATTGCAAAGGGATTCGAAGCCATCGGCTAACGAATCCCTAATTCAATTTACTAGAATATCTTCTCCTCTGCCGCGATATCCTCGTACAGATCAGCAATCGGATTACCCCTAGCTTGAATATAGGCGGCCGTCACGGTGCGGCGTTCTCATAAAACAGCGCACTGTCGTGCGCGACATAGTGAGGCGCCATACTTTTGGTGAAACTGACTTTATAAATATGTTTACTGCTAAAATAGCTGTAATCATTTCTGATCCTAACAATAATGATGTCGTCTCAAAAACACTTACTCATGAACAGCATGTGCTACATAATCCTACAAGAACCGGAACCTTGGAAATGCAATTTCTTCCATTGAGTATGACAGTGATAAAGACTATACTCTCTTTGGATTTAATGACAACGATGGTGACATAGTCAACTGGGTATTTAAAAATGATTTATCTAACCGCTTCAAAGTTGGCGACTCATTGCGTTTGGAATTACGTGTTGTTGAAGAGACAAACGGATTTGAGAATATCGATTTAATCAAAAACTTTCAAGATAGTGGAGAAATAGCTGAAGAAATTGATAAATACTTAATTCTATAAAGAAACATGGTGATACTATCAATAAGGTAAAAAGTTGGGCTGTCATAGCACTAGTTTTCTGGGGAGTATTCCAATTTTTTTATTATATACTTAAAAACTTAATATTTGGACAAATCAACATACCATCACCTTATGAAAACATTGTTCAGATGATAAGCCTAATCATAATTATTTTACTCTCGATCATTATTACAATAATTTTAGTCAAAGGAAATAATATAAAGTAAAAACCAAGAGTGAGCTATATCGAAATCGAGCTCACTCTTATTTTTAATAATTGAAACTCAATTGAACTCTTTAGTTTAGAAACTCTTTGTGTTAATCTCTTAAATCTCCGGTATGATTGCCGCCCCAACCTCTATTTCTAATCAAACCTATCACAGGCAATCAATAAGAGAAATGGTGCAGCACACTAGTATGGATATAAGAAAGTTCAAAGAAAGAATCAGACCAATAACCACTATTATCTGATCTTGATGACCTGCACCTACATACTTAGGATTAATAAAGTCTATTAACAATAGTAACACTGAAGGGAGCATTAACTGTTCAATTAAACGTCGCCATTATGGTCAACTCGAGATGTGCGAATTTCCGGACTTCCAAAGCTACGATCCGTAAGCGTACATATTATTCGTGTGCAACTCTCTCCCGCAATTGTATTTACTCTCCAGAAAACTCTAGAAAAAACAAAGAACCCTGCACGTTGTACAGGTTCTTTGTTTTCCTACTATAAAAATCTCTTAATTACCCTCGCAGGCGAATTGTACCGCACCTACTACACGCCAAGTGCTCCGGCGGCAGCGTCAACTTTTTCCTGAGGAGCATGGAAACAGCGTTTGCACACTTTCAAAACCTGCCCAAGGCCGCTTTTTCTCGTGTACAGCAATTTGATGCGCGTGCTCCTGCATACCGGGCAGGTACCGCGACCTCTGGAGGGTAGCGTCCACAACGCTTTTCCGCGTTTGGATTTGGACATCTCAAACCACCTTCATTTCAAATTAGAATGCCGCTAGAATACCTTCTTCTTCCCCCGGTCATCCTTCAGGATCTCCACTGCCTCGCGGAAGCGCAAAGAATGGATAATTTCCCGCTCCCGAAGAAACTTGAGACCGTCCTGCAAGTCGACGTCATCGGTCATGTCGATGAGCCACTGGTATGTAGCCCTCGCCTTCTCCTCTGCCGCGATATCCTCGTATAAATCTGCGTTGGGGTCTCCCTTGGCTTGTATATAGGTGGCGGTCCATGGCACGCCTGCGGCGTTCTCGTAGAACAGAGCTTTATCATGATTGACATAATAAGGATCCATTCCTGCAGCCTTCAGTTCCTCTACCGTCGCATCCTTGGTCAGCTTATACACCATGGTGGCGATCATTTCCAGATGAGCCAACTCCTCGGTGCCTACAAGTTATCAATCATTATTTTGATGCAGTAATTTGTATGGTTTATTATGATATTTAGAAGTTTCTTAAATAATTAGTCTTTATAAATATTTATTTGTTGATTGAGACAGGTATCATCTATTTCTTGAATTAAGAAGATATGACTATACATTTCAAAATAATAGATAACTACTGTTCGATTTATCACTCTCATAGTAAAATTTCAGTTGAGTTTTAACAGAAAATGGAGTATCACCACAATGAAACAATAATTCTTTAGCAAGTTTTAATAGGATTAAATTACTAACTTATCACTATTTGGATTTACTAAAGTTTACATATATGGTAATCTAGAGCTGGGTGGCCGCCAAATTTTAACTTTCATGGAGGGTGAACAAATTGAAAAGAAGCTCAATATTTCTCTTTACTCTTCTTTTAATGGTTGTTTTCTCTATTCCTGCATCTGCAGCACCAAATGAAAATGACCTTATTGCTCCTTTAGAAGATGCCTTTTCTAAGAATAATCAAGAAGTAGACCAATATCTAAAGATGATGGGTTTTACTGAAGATGAATTGGCTCCTTTATCCACAAAATTAAAAAAGGAAATTGCAAGTAATGGTGGAATAAAAATTAAAGTTGAGCAGTTAGATCCTGAAGAAAGAATTATTGATAAAGACGGAAATGATATTACCAATAGTAGGATTAGTATTCAAGATTATAATGATAGTAAATTTAGTTTGTATGGCCTCGCGATTAAGACGGCATCAGGAACTACAGAAAATACTTATGATATTTACGCTCAGTATGTATGGAAGTCCAGACCTAATTTTGCTTTTACAGATACTTTAGCTATGTCTTGGCAATCCCAAGTTACTCCATTTGGTTCTCCTTATAGTGTCCATAATTGGAGAAATGATCCTTTTACTCACCAGTATACTAACTCTATTCAGAATCAACAAAATGAAGGAAATTCAGTTCTAATTGACTTATTGGCTGTGGATAGCCAGCAAGATGGATATATAAAGCAGACAGTAAAAGTGTCCAAAAGTTATCAAGGTACAACTGGCTCTGTTTCTCTAGGTTATGCACACAAAATCATTCCAGGAATTGTTTCAACTATTTTGAATTATTTTAGTATTTCTTTTTCTGGATCAGGATATCAAGAATTTACTGACAGATTTAACTTTACTTATTAATCAGTACATTGACAAAATGGACGCGGGAACTCTCCGCGTCCTAAAAAACTGTTGAAGGGATGTTGTAAATTGATTTTTATATACATGGCTTCCTCCATTGTGATTTATTACATTTTACTAGGTGTTTTAGCTATATTTCGGATTCATTTCTTTGATGGTAACCTTGAAACTTTATTCATGATTTTATTTATTATTATCAGTATTTTAATATACATTTCGAACCAAATAAATAAATTAATAGACTTAGAAAAAATGAAACAGCAAGATAAAGATTAGTGATTTAACTCTAAAATGGGTTTAATCTGATCTGAAATTTTGTATAAACACGCCTAAAAACATAAGGAATAACTTAAGGATGGGGCAGAGACGATCTAGAAAAAAAACCAAAAACAAGCCGAATCTGACCAATTCTGGACAAGGCCAGTCACTTTGCAGGTAATATTCATTGTTGTCAAATAGTGCATCTCAAGCAAGGATTCATCTGTAGGAAAGATATCTTTCCCTTCGTAACTTGCGAAGGTAGCTTATATTATTATTATGACAGAGCCGGCTTGTCTTATGTCTGAGATAAATCAATCGAATGCCAGTAATTTTTCAAAATGAAAACAAGTTGGAAGGTTGGATCGTAAGAATACAACTGCGCCCTCGCTACTAAAATTACTTTGTCCATATGATTCTGATGAACAGATGAACGAAGTAAGGCCCACTAACCATCAGTATAGGTTAGCAGGCTTCGAGATTCCTGTTATTTATCCGAGTCAAAAATAGGTGGCTATCGGTTCATAAATACTCAATAGACTAATTCTATTCAACACTAAATTCTCTAAAATACCTTCTTCTTTCCCCGCCCATTCTTCAATATCTCCACCGTTTCACAGAAACGCAGTGAGTGGATGATCTCCCGTTCCCGCAGGAACTTCAAACTGTCCTGCAAATCGCAGTCATCGGTCATGTCGATGAGCCACTGATATGTAGCTCGCGCCTTCTCCTCTGTCGCAATGTTTTCCTCGTAAAGGTCGGCGATCGTATCGCCCTTCGCTTGAATGTAGGCGGCTGTAAACGGCACGCCAGAAGCGTTCTCATAGAACAGCACACTGTCGTGCGCAATGTAACGTGAAACCAATACCACTGCCTTCAGATCTTCTACCATCGCATCCTTCGGCAGCTTGATACCATCGTAATGATCAACTCGAGATGTGCGAATTTCCGGACTTCCAGAGCTACGATCCGTAGGCGTACATATTGTTCGTGTGCAACCCCTCCCGTAAAATTAGTATTAACTCCTCAAAAAACAAAGGGGCTGTCCAGAAACCAGCTAATGTTTGTCAAGCATTTTGCTTTAATTTAAATAAGATTGCTGGTATAATGTTTTCATTGCATGACAAATATTCCTTCTGTGCAGAAGGAATATGGTTAAATATGGGATTATGCTTTGTAAGGCTGGCTCTTACTAAGGATGGCGTAAATATGATGGAGCAGCTTGTTCGCGCAAGCAATCACAACCACCTTATAGGGCTTGCCCTCTTTTCTTTTCTTATCGTAATAGCTCCAGATCCTTCGGTTTGCACTTTTCCGGACTCCACATTGCACCGCTAGATACAAGGAACGTCGAAGCCTTTTTGATCCACGCTTGGTAATTCTCGAACTTGTGGCAGTAAATTTCCCAGAGCTATAGATTGTAGGGTCTAAGCCGGCATAAGCGACCAATTGCTTGGCGTCTTCAAACTGATGGATGTCCCCAATCTCTGCAACGATCGCCGCAGCCAATTTATCCCCAATCCCGGGAATACTTTTCAACCATTCTACCTCGGGTAAAGTCGATGCGATCCGATTCATCTGTCTCTCAAGGTCGCCTAATTGTTCGATGAACGTGAGTAACAAAGTGACCATGCTGCTTAACATTACCGTTTGCGCTCTGCTTATCGGATAATCCCTCCAGATGGACAAGAGCACCTCGATACGTTCCGCTTTTTCTTCCACCCAACGTTTGGAGTGGGATTTCCCGACACCTTCCTGAATCACTTCCATAAGATTCTCACTATCATCTTCCAAACAACGTTTCAGCACGCTTAGTGAGGTAATCGAAAACAGATTAGAAAAGATCTTCTCGTAGTCTGGAAACACTTGATCCAGCAACGCTCTGGTATTCAGTTTTGCTTGCACGAACATGTCTGTCACAAACTCATGTTGTCTCGTCACATGCTGCAGTTCTGTAAACGCCTTATCCCACGTACGATGCGGTTCGACGTCTCCACGGTAATACATATCCGCTAAATGCCATGTGTCTGTAGCGTCCGTCTTCACCTTGCGCAATTGAGTTCCTTTTGCCCGTTTCGACTGCAATGGATTAACGATGAAGTGCGTCCATCCGCTGCGCTTCAGATAGGCGACAAGTGGCTTATGGTAATGCCCTGTCGCTTCTAGCACGACTACTGGGGTAATCCCCGTTGCCACGTGTCCCCCCGCTAAAACCTCACCTAATCGTTCAAATCCATTCTCATCATGCGAGATGCTTTCCAACTTCCCGTAAGGCTCGTTCCTCTTCGTAAAGGCTTGCATCACACTACATCCCTTTGCCACATCCACACCTACCACTGGCTCCATAACAACCTCCTACATATCAATTTCCGGCACTCCCACGATGGTTCCAAATCCATAGCTTCGCTTGTGATACGAGGTCGTTCCCTCAACCAGCTCAAACATGTTTATTTGGAGTAGTGGGAAAACAGTTTCTGGAACGGGGTAGAATCCCCCAAAGTCAGTTGCGTTTTCCCGGCTACCACCATCGTAAAACAACCATAAAGAAAGGCCAACCAGAAAACCCTGGTTAACCTAATAATACGAAAGTCAGTGAAAACTGACTACTGGCAGCCCCGTTTGTGTTGAATCCCAAAAACATGCACAAAAAAATCGTCTTTTCCTGTAAAATGAAAGTTACCACACCAACACCTACAGAAAGGACGATTTTTATGAGTAATCTTACGACTACTACTAAACATTATAACACGCAGCCAACACTTCCTCTAGGAGATATTGAAGAAAAGGCTACTTCTAAACGGAGCTTTGTTCCTACTTTCAAAACCTACGATAACCAGCAGATCCACATGATCTTTGATCTTCAAGAATTTATCCCCGTTGACCATGTCTCGCGTGTCATAGATGAAATGATCGAAGCGATTCCTGATGAGCAACTATTTGCGTATTATACGGGTGGTGGCCGTAGCTCTTATCATCCGAAAATGATGCTGAAAGTGATTCTTTATGGCTACTCACAAAAAGTGTATTCCTGCCGTGGTATCGAAAAACTACTCCAAGAAAACATCCCAGCGATGTGGTTAGCCGCAATGCAACAACCCGATTTCCGCACCATTAATGATTTCCGTGGCGTTCGAGAAGGCCTTCATGGATGAGCTTTTTGAAACGATGATTGTGAAACTCATCGAAGAAAACTACATTACGATGGAGAACTACTTTTTGGATGGTACCAAGATCGAAGCGAATGCCAATAAGTATTCATTTGTGTGGAAAAAATCGACGCTGCAATTTGAAGAAAAACTGAAAGACAAGATTCAAGAAACGCTTTGTCATATTCATAAGATGACAGAGCTTGAAGCAGGTGGGCATGGGGATAAAGCGTCAGAAGAACTGCCCGCTCAATTAGAAGAAGCTGCATCCGTACTCGATGAAAAGATCGAGTCCTTAACGGAACAAATAGCTGAGGAAAGTAACGTTGACAACCGAAAAGAAATGCGGATGCAGCGTAGTGCCTTGAAGAAGCCACTGAGGCTCATTCGTGAGGATTTTCTTCCACGGTTAGCCAAATATGACGCACAAAAAGCTTGTTTCGGAGATCGCAACAGCTACTCCAAAACCGATCCGGATGCTACGTTTATGCGGATGAAAGAAGACCACATGAAAAATGGTCAGCTTAAGCCTGGCTACAATGTGCAGATGGCCACCGAAAACCAATTTGTTTTATTTTATAGTCTTCATCAACGTCCGACGGATACGCGCTGTTTCATTCCACATCTGGAGAAGCTAGCAGCCTCTTCTTTACCTATGCCTAAAACCGTCACTGCCGATGCTGGGTATGGCAGTGAGGAAAATTATTTGTATGCGGTTGGCGAAGAAAAAGAGCCGAGGTTTGATTTTCTCATTCCGTACGGGAGCTACCTCAAGGAACAAAGCAAACGATACAAAAAGGACATCAAGCATGCGAAAAATTGGATCTACGAGGAACATGATGATCGATTCATTTGCCCCAATAGCAGATATGTCCCGTTCAAAAAGTACCAGACGAAAAAGAACCGATCTGGTCTGGAACAAAGTTTTAAAATCTATGAATGTGAAGATTGTAGCGACTGCCCCTTGAAGCAAGCATGCACCACAGCGAAAGGAAATCGCCAGGTTCACTGGAATACGATCTGGGAAGAATTAAAAGCAAAGGCCAAAACAGCCCTTGAATGTGAAGAGAAATCCGCGATCTATGCCCGGCGTAAAGTCGAGGTAGAGAGCGTATTTGGTCACATCAAGGGCAATCGATCGTTCCGCAGATTTTCTTTGCGGGGCTTGGACAAGGTTTATGTGGAATTTGGGATTGTAGCTTTAGCCCATAACCTCCTGAAAGTAGCAGGCATCCGTCTCGCTACTTTCCTCAAAAGTAGTGTCACAAAAAAAGTTGGAGCGGAAACATTAAGTTTTCCCTCCAACTTTTTTATTTTAGGGACTTATGGGACAGCTCCTATTTGTTTTTCTGCTAAAAAGTTCTCCTAATTACCACGCAGTCGGGTCGCACCGCCTTTTACCTCACGCCAGCCGCACCGGCAGCGTCGATTTTTTCTTGAGGAGCATGGAAACAGCGTTTGCACACTTTCAAAGCCTCCCCAGAGCGTACAGCAATTTGATGCGCGTGCTCCTGCATACCGAACAGGTACCGCGGCCACTGGAGGGAAGCGTCCACAACGCTTTTCCGTGTTTGGATTTGGACATCGCAAACTACCTTCATTTCAAATTAGAATGCCGCTAAAATACCTTCTTCTTCCCCCGGTCATCCTTTAAAATCTCTACCGCCTCGCGAAAGCGTAGCGAGTGGATAATCTCCCGCTCACGCAGGAACTTGAGGCTGTCCTGCAAGTCGCAGTCATCGGTCATATCGATGAGCCACTGGTATGTAGCCCGCGCCTTCTCTTCTGCCGCGATATCCTCATACAGATCAGCAATCGGATCGCCTTTGGCTTGAATATAGGCGGCCGTAAACGGTACCCCGGAAGCATTCTCATAAAACAGCGCACTGTCGTGCGCGACATAGTGAGGCGCCAATCCGGCAGCAGCAAGTTCCTCTACCGTCGCATCCTTGGTCAGCTTATACACCATGGTGGCAATCATTTCCAGATGGGCAAGTTCTTCCGTGCCAATATCATTCAACAGCCCTATGACTTTGTCTGGTATCGTATACCTCTGATTCAAATAACGCAGGGCAGCAGCAAGTTCGCCATCAGCTCCGCCATATTGTTCAAGCAACAGCTTTGCCATTCGTATATCACATTTCCCTACACGTACCGGATATTGGAGCTTCTTTTCATAGACCCACATTTTTTCGTATTCCCCTCCTTATTCATTTTCAGCAGAAGGCATAAAGGCAGGCATTATACCTGCCATGGCCACGGTACTTTTGACCATTCCCAAGGAAATTTAGAATAAGAATGCCCGAAATTCATCAGGGGACCATAGAGCTGCTGAAAATGGTTGGCAAGCTGAGTACGTTCTTGCACAAGCTGATTATATTGCTGTATGGAAGCTAAATCTTCGGGATGCGTATCAAGGAACAGGTTAAGTTCGACAAGGACGAAATCGAGGGCCTGCAGCTTTTCAAGCATTTCATAAAATTGTGGATCCAGGTTGTCTTTGTGTGACATTATCTCACCTTCCTTTTCCCCATCTGGACTCATAGGGGCTGTAAAGTGCAGGCCATAATGTTCCGTGTCTTAACGCATCTTCCGGGCAGAACTGGGGGAGATTCAGCGGTTGAAAGTTCATAAATAGTTGGGGGGGAGTACTATATGTCTTGCACAATATCGGCGGACAGGGGTCAAATGGGCCAATATAAGGGGCCCAGACTTGCTCTTGGGGATGACTCAACGAGTGACTCAACGATCGCTCCTCCTTCTGTCAATTTAAATGTTTCAAGCTTTCAAGGAGACACAGCTCCCTGATCCTCACCATTAACATATGACGTTCGCCTAGAATATGAACCTCCAACCGCAACAATTCTGCAAAAAAACAGCAAGAAAACAGAAAAACTCTTACCAAGGTGATTATCCTCACCCCGATAAGAGTTAACCTTAAACGCCAGGCTCGTACTCCTTCGATTCGTATTCTTGCACATTGTCATCCAATGATTCCCTGTCCGCCGACTCCATATTAGAGCCCCCGGCCTTCGCCTGTTCACTTGCCTTCTTAATGTTCACCCGCATGATGCGAAGCGGCTCAGCCTCGGCTACCTCAAAGATAACGTCCTCTATTCGTACCGCTCTCCCTACAGCCGGTGCGCCGTCCAGTTCTTTGAACAGCCATCCGCCAATAGAGTCTACTTTATCATGCTCAATGATGACACCCATCAGGTCGTTTACATCCTCGATCAGCATCCGACCATCCACGGAAAAGGTGCCGTCGCTCAGCTTCTCTACCTCTGCACGATCCTCATCGAATTCATCGTAAAGATCGCCGACAATCTCCTCCAATATTTTCTCGGCCGTAAGCAATCCTGCTGTCCCTCCATACTCATCTACGACAACAGTTAACTGGGAATGCTTCTTCTGCATGAGCCGAAGCACATGGCTGACCTCCATCGATTCGGGCACATTCAGGATCGGGCGCACTATACTTGCAAGATCATGGGAGCTTCCTCCGTCAGGAAGCAACAGATCGGCAAGATGCACAAATCCGATAATCTGATCTTTATCCTCTACGGCGACCGGATACCGGGAGTGCTTTGTTTCCTCCACGATCTTCATATTCTCTTCCCAAGGCAGATTGGTATATAAGCAATTCATGTCAGTTCTCGGCAGCATGACCTCCCTGGCCAGCAAGTCGGAAAAATCGAACAGATTATCCATCAGCTTCATCTCGTCTTGGTCGATGACGCCACTCTTCGCACTCTGATCCATCAGGATGCGAATTTCTTCCTCCGAATGGGCTGCTTCGCCTTCACCAGCCGGCTCTATGCCAATCAACCGCAATAACCCATTGGCCGCTGAATTCAGCAGCCAAATGACAGGAAGGAACAACCGATAGAAGAACAAGAGCGGAGCAGACAGCCATAAGGATACCGCCTCGGACTTCTGAATTGCCAGCGACTTCGGAGCAAGCTCTCCAATAACAATATGCAAAAACGTAATAATCGCAAATCCAACCGCTACAGAAACCGTAGATATGAGCGTAGCATCCGTTACGCCAAATTTATGCATCAACGGCTCGATTAACAGCTCCGAAATGGCAGGTTCACCTACCCACCCCAGCCCAAGCGAGGCCAACGTAATTCCTAATTGAGTGGCCGATAAATAGGCATCCAGTTTCTTATTTACTTTGAGCGCATATGCAGCACGCTTGTTGCCTTCGCTAACGAGCTGCGTCAACCTGGATTGACGTACCTTAACCAGCGAAAATTCAGCAGCCACAAAAAATCCATTCAAAAGTACTAAAATAATAACTAGAACCAAATTAAATACCAGCTTGCCAGCCTCAATTTCCGTATGTCCATCGGGCATAGGTGCAGCGCCTCTTTTCCTAAAGTGTGATTGCTTTGCGAGATTTAAAGTCGATATCCTTATAGTACATATCTGCAACGAGCAGGTTCGGACCGCAGCAGCTTGCCGCTTCGCAATAACAATTTACTTTCTGATTGAGCGGATGGTCGTTCAGCCATTTGGCAAAAATATCATCCAATCCCTCCTCATGCACGTTGCCAAAAGAAGGGATGTCTGCAAAATCCGTCACAAATACATCTCCCGTAAACATGTTCACGTTTACCCGGTTCCTGCCGTCAGGATCGTTGCGTACGGTGACCATCGGTTCCTGCCGGAGCCGCTTGAGCAGAGCGCGATCTGCTTCATTGTCGTTGCAGGAATAGAACGGCAGCGTCCCGAACAGCATCCATATCTCTTTATTACGCTCATCGAGCAGAGAATGAATCGCCTGACGCATCTCATTCAGAGATAATACCGGAAGTCCCTTGGCAAAATTGGACGCATACATCGGATGAACCTCATGCCGCTGACAGCCCATTTCCGTAATTAGCTTATGGATCATCGGCAGCTTGTCATGGGTGCGATAGTTGATCATCGACTCCGCTGAGATGTACATCCCAGCCTCGCTTAATTTTCGCGAATTCTCCATCATCGCATGATAGAGCTTAGAAGCGACTTCCTTCTTCACGGGATGTCCGCTATTCGCAAAGCCCACCTCATAAAAATCCTGCTCATTCGTATAGTTAAAAGAAATATGCATAACATCCAAGTATGGGAGCAGTTTCTCATACCGTTCATAATCGAGCGTCAAGTTGGAGTTGATTTGAGAACGGATTCCCCGCTCTTTCGCATACTTCAAAATAGGCACGATTTTCTCATCCACCATCTGCTTGCGGAAGGTTGGTTCGCCCCCCGTAATGCTAATCGTCCGCAGATGCTCCACTTCATCTAAACGCCGTAGGATCAAATCCAGCGGTATCTGCTCTGGCTCCTTCAGCACCAGGCTATCTCCCACGGCACAGTGCTCACAGCGCATATTACATAAATTTGTGACCGTCAACTCCACACTCGTCAGAACATGATGTCCGAACTCGCGCAAAGAGACAATCGGATCCCACGGATCATCCTTTGGACTCACCGGAGCTGCTGCAACAGATTTATGCTTAAGTATCTTCATTATTGGCCCACCTTATTTCTTTTATTAACCTAAAAAAGAAAAGAGTGCACTTCAGCGGCACTTCTTCTCTATTAAAACTATATACAGCCGAAGCATGTCCTTCATAATGTTAACCAATTTGGTTCGTTCCGTCCACTTCTGTAATAACGATAGATAATTGCTCCGACAAATCCAGATCATACGGCGCCTTTAATTCTACTCCGTTAGGATCGGTCAAAATCCGCACGACGGGACGCTGCGGAATAATGCCGTGGATTTTGGCAATAACGCCCTTCTCTCCCGTGCTAAGCTTGACAGTCATCCCCAATGGATAAATAGCCACCCGATCGCGAAACAGCTCCAGCTTGGATTTCTCATATAAATGGCCGCAGCCGGTATACAACACTTCAAGCGCTTGATGTGGCAGCATCGCCGAGCGGTACACCCGATGGGTCGTCATGGCATCATATGAGTCGGTGATCGCGATCCAGCGGGCAAATTCGCTGATTTCCTCTCCCTTGATTCCGCGGGGATAACCGCTGCCATTCAGCCGTTCATGATGCTGATAAGCACAGTGCGCTGAGACGAGTGGAATGCCAGGCTCATCCTTCAGTATTTTGAATCCGATCTCCGCATGCTGCTTGACTTGCTCATACTCCTCATCCGTAAGCTTGCCCGCTTTCGTCAGCAGCTCGATGGGAAGCTTTATTTTTCCGATATCATGCAATAATGCTCCAAGACCGAGCAGTGTCAGATCACTTTTGGAATAGCCATGAATTTGCCCAAGCAATATCGTATAAATACAAACATTGAGCGAGTGCCGATATAAATACTGATCCATACTGTTAATGTTCATCATCATGATCATGGCGTCCTCCCTAGCGCTAAGATCATCCATGATGTCCTCGACAAGACCAGAAAACATCTTGCCGAGGTAAGGATATACGAGACCTTTTACCGTCGGCTCGGTCATTTTTCGAAAATTTGTACGGATCTCCTTCAGTGCCCTGCGCCGCGTATCCTCTTCAATTAAATCGACAGGAACAACATCCTCTGTGCGGGGATCAGCTACATACACGAAATTCAAACCATGGCTGCGGAGCCGCCGGATAATGACATCCGTAAGCTCAGCATTTTCCGATAAAAGTACGATACCATCCTCGTTATATATTTTCTTACCCAGTTTCATTCCGGGCTGTAGTGAGTTGATAGGTATTAATCGCATAATAAATCCACTTCCGTCTCTATTGTTAAGTTATGATATGTAATTGCGAAAAGCGGCTTTATAATGTGATATGACTGGCTTGTTGCCCAATACTATCGCATGATGAAGATCCAAAATAAAGCAGCAAGAATGAAACGATAATAAGCAAAATGCCTGAGCTGGATTTTCTGAATTGATTTTAGGAAGGCCATAACCACGATATAAGCCACGATAAAAGACACAATGAAGCCAATAGCAAAGTATCCAATGGTCTCTAAAGTAAAATATCGGTATGAATCCAGCATTTCGTAACCGGAAACTGCACACATGATCGGAATCGCGATCAGAAAGGAAAAATCGGCCGAAGCCTTATAGCTTGCCCCGCTGAGCATTCCGCCTGCTATGGTCGAGCCGGAGCGGGAAAAGCCTGGCCACAACACGGAAATGCATTGATACAATCCGATCATGAGCGCCTGTTTATGGGTCAACTGATCGAGATCCTTGGCCGTAACCTGCGCCTTGTTCTTCGAGAACCATTCCGCCGCAATCATGAATATCCCGCCGACGAGCAGCGCCCACAGAACCGTAGAAGGACTGAACAAGCTTTTAATGAAATCCCGGAAGAAGAAGCCTACCGCAAGAGCAGGAGCAATGCCCAATACAACATGAAGCAGGTCAAGATGCTTGGGAGGAGTCTGGCTGCGGAATAAAGGAGCAACCTTCCTGTTCATGCCTAGCAAATGAATGATTCGTTCTCTATACACCCAGGAAATAGCTAGGATCGCACCTAACTGAATTACGATCATGAACGTCTTCATCTCAGGAGTCGAATCATCGTAGCCTAACAGCTTGGCCGTCAATATCATGTGGCCTGTTGAAGATACCGGAATAAATTCAGTGAGGCCCTCCACAATCCCCAGAATAACCGCAACAATAGAATTCATAGCATCCTCCTCTTAATGAAGCAGTTTCATATTAGCTATTCACAGTAGTTTTCCGTTTGGGATTTCCATCGGTGATAGAAACAGCTCTCAATCGCCCCTGCCGTCTGAAGCTCCATCCGCAGCAAATCCCGCAAAAATTCCGGAAGCAGAAATTCCTGCTCGCTGCCCTGCTTCAAACATTCGTAACCGATACCGAACGTAAACATGTCCAGAGTTCCCACAGAATAAATCCCATCTGGGACGATCGGAACGCCCTGATTGCTGGCCTGGATAATTTTATGGAATGGCAGGGCGGTCGGATCATAAATGATTTCCATGCCATCAACGCAAATGCCCCCTAGCTGTTTGCCGCGGAAGCCAAATCCAAAGATCGCCTTATCTGTAATGTCCGCCAACAGAGATTGCTCCAGGCTGTACAATATATGCTTGCCCAACAAATTCATGCGACAAGGATTAATCGGCGAGGGACAGCGTTCATGAAGCATGCCTTCGCTGATCTCTCCGGCAGGCAGTCCAGCGAGCAATTGCCCGCTGTTGACGATCGATAAATCGCTCCCCGTAAATCTTCTTACTGCTTGGGCCAGCAAATTGCCAAACGGCGATTCTACATCATAGCGAACCGGCAGCTCTTCCTCAATAACCGCTACCGTTCGCGCCATGCGCTCTCCCGCCCGAAGCCTATGAATATTCAGCGCTTCAGCCACGTTAACATCCTCCGGCCCGCTTTCAACGGGCAAGCAGATGCCTGACACAACCTTGGCTTTGCCAGTTATCATGTCTCTCTCAACCGTAATTTGCCCTAGATGCCTTCCGAATTTCCCTGCCGCTACAATCGCGGTTTGCCCTATCCACAGCGGCTCCTCCAGCAAATGATGCGTATGACCGCCAAGGATAAGATCAATTCCGGGTACCTGCTCTGCGAGCTCACGATCGAAGGGTAAGCCTACATGAGACATGACTACAATAAGATCCACCTTGCTGCGCAAATCGCTTACCGACGTCTCGATGCTTTTCAGCGGATCAAGCGCGGTTAAGCCTAATAGCTTGTAAAATTCAGCGTAAGCAGCCGTTGCTCCAATGATACCGATTTTGAAGCCTGCCTTATTTAGAATCGTATGCTTCTTCATCCATGCAGGCGGTTTGCCGGTCTCCATATCCAGCATATTCGCACAGACCACCTGGCAAACTAATCCTGTATAGGCTTGATCGAGCTGCTCAGGCGTAAAAGTCAGACCTTCATTGTTGCCTATCGTTATTGCATCGTACGCCGTCAAGTTCAGGACATCCACATTAGCTTGTCCCATTGTCCCTTCCGTCTCGGGTGCGGCGCGATCCATATGATCGCCAATATCCAGCAGCAGCACGGCTTCATGCTGCTCAGCACGAAGCTCATTCACCATAGAGGCGATGCGCACCATTGCACCGAAATGACTATGCAAATCGTTGGTATAGAGTATCGTTAATATATCCTGGTTCGTATTCGGCAGCATGATTTGTCCCCCCTTGGCATATGCCTACACAGCCGTCCTATTAAATGATTTAGATGTAGAATATTATATACCTCAAATTTGATCATTGTCTCCCTAAATATGATATATTATAGGGGCTTATTCCGTAGTACGAGGTGAAATAAATATGAAACTAACGATTTCTCTATTCGCGGGGCTGGCCGATCAAATCGGAGCTGCGCAAATTGATATAACATATCCCGAGGACACCGTGACTGCGGCTCGGTTAAAACAGGAAATTGCCGACCTTTATCCGGATGCGGCTGCGCTGGTCAACGTCTCTTTTCTAGCCGTCAATCAAGAATATGCGACAAATGCTCTCCTCATAACCGAGCAAGACGAGATCGCTCTGATTCCTCCTGTCTCTGGAGGCGAGCATGATTCAGCCCCGGACTCCTTCCATTCCGCTGATCAAATGTACGCAATTACTTCCGAGCCGCTATCGATCGATGCGGTGACCCAAAAGGTAAACACGGCCAATCATGGCGCAACGCTCGTCTTTGTCGGTACGACGCGAGAATTGACCGGAGAACAGAGAACGATCCATTTAGAGTATGAAGCTTACATCCCTATGGCTCTGTCCAAGATGGAGCAAATCGGCGAGGAGATCGCCGCGAACTGGCCTGGAACCAAATGCGCCATCAGCCATCGTATTGGGAAGGTCGATATCGCTGAGAGCAGTGTAATCATAGCCGTATCCACTCCTCATAGAGATAATTGCTATGCCGCTAGCCGTTATGCTATAGAAAGGTTAAAGCAGATCGTTCCCATTTGGAAGAAGGAGGTTTGGGAGGACGGCACGGAATGGGTAGGCCACGGACAGGGACCTTGGATTCCCACAGCGCCAGGACATATATCACATTAATAGCATCTAAAGACCCAAAATATCATTGCCAATCCAGTTATTCCCTGCTATCATTAAGTAAATACTGCGATTAATGGGGTGTCATTGTTCTTGAAATTACATGTGATCGAAATTAGCCCTGGCGACCGTCTTAAAAATGATATTTTCAATCAATTCGGTGTTTTAATCCTGCATAAAGGGACGGAATTGACCAGTGATGCAATTGTCAAGCTCATGCAGCACGGAATCGACTACATCGATATTGAACCTAGAACCATGGACATCGACCGCACTTCAAGCGTAAGTAGTAATCCGGTCAAGAAGGTAGCGCCGCTATTCGATGAAGCCGTCGACGGATTTGAAGACATCTTTCTGGAAGCGCTATCCAGTGGGACGTTCGATGAGTCCAGAGTCGATGATTTGCTGCAACCCCTAGTCAATGAATTAGTTGGCCAGAAGGATGTTGTCTCGCTTCTATTGCTGTTAGATAATGGTGATAATTATACATATAATCATTCCATGCAAGTCGGAATGCTCTCTTATTATATCGCAACTTGGCTAGGTTATCCTAAGGAAGAAGCCTATAGAATTGGTAAAGCCGGTTATCTTATTGATATTGGCAAGTGCATGATCTCTCAAGACATCCTTAGCAAACCCGGCAAGCTGACACCGGAAGAGTTCGAAGAGGTCAAACGCCATACCTCATATGGCTATGAAATCATATTCAACTCCACCGGGGACGAAATTTCCGCATTAGTGGCCCTGCAGCATCACGAACGGGAAGACGGAAGCGGCTATCCCAAGGGGCTGCGCAAGGAGGAAATTCATCCGTATGCTAAAATAGCCGCCGTAGCGGACGTGTATACGGCCATGACATCCAACCGCGTATATCAGTCTAAGCAAGAACTGTTAACTGTTCTACGGGAGCTGAACGCCCTTAGCTTCGGCAAGCTGAGCCCAGAACCGACACAGGCGCTGATCAGTCACCTGCTGCCGAACTTTATCGGCAAGAAAGTGCTGCTGAATTCCGGCGAGGTAGGCTCGATCATAATGACCAACCAGAGCGACTTCTTCCGTCCGCTCGTTCAAACGGATTCCAGATTCGTAGATTTATCCAAAGAACGCGAGATGGCGATTACCGAGGTTTATATATAAGCTAGGCTACTCTCTCTTAACCCTTCCGCATGATACGGAAGGGTTAAGAGATGTTAGAACTCATTCACCAGCTTAGTAATTATTATACAGACTATACGAAACTGCAAAAAAAGAATCGGCCTAGTTAGCTGCCCGTATAGAACATAAATAAAATGTACCTGAGTAGCTTGATTGCAGCTATTCAGGCACAAATGTAAAATTAAGGGTCAAGCCTGATGAACATATAATGTTTGGTAAAGCTTGGGGGAACTATTTATCAGCAAATGACGCACGCTTTTCAAGGTAGTTCTAGTACCTCATACGATTATGACAATGATTATCTCGGACAGTTATGCTAGGGACGGATCTGCAGCAAACCATGTATATATGTCCTCTGTATCAGCATCTTTCATTTCCAACCAGGCAATACCGAAAGTAAATTTAACTTTTTCAACTTCCATTATGTCTGGAAAACTAACCCTAATTCCGTGATCGAGATACTCTGGAGTGTTAATGATAATACAGTTATCAAAACGTTGCTCTTTAAAAAAAGACTTATACCTTCGCGGCATTTCCAATTCATAAGCTGCTCGGGTAAATAACATTTCCTGATCTTCGGTACCAATACTCAATTTCAAATTGCAACAATACCAACTTTTTATATCTATACATTCTCCGCTCTCAATAGAGCTTTCTGTTATTTTAATGACTGGTTCGAAATAACAATCTATATTTACTTCTTGATAAAAACTAGCGATTCCAGTTACGAAGGCATCCACCTTATACCTTCTATCAACCATAAAAAAGTTATGCATTTCTTTTTCGAGTTCTACAATCTCTATCTTCAAATTTATCTTTTCTGTTAGATCCTCATCTGAATATGTATGTAATTTTAAGATAATTTCACCAAAAGGGATAATAATCATATTTAGTCATTCCTTCTAAATAATTTGTTATCTATATGGCGCCAGTCTCCCCTCGTAATTAAGCTCTCTTTCAATCCCCAAATTTTAGATACACCTATCATTAGGTATCCCATTGAGATATATTGCTACTTTACAGGTATCATTACTACAAATAAACCTTGCATTCAGTAAATATGCAGTTGCTAAAGAGGTAATCTCACCAATACCGGCACTCCCTGCTTTTCCCCTTCGTGTGTCAACCACAATTAAAGTTGATTGAATTTTGGATTCCATTAATCTATAATCCTCATAAATATTTTGAAATGCCTGAACAGGTTTAAATAGTACCCACTTATTTGCGCGACATTTTTCATCTATTAATTGTTGTCCCGCACTACCTAGCTCTTTATAAACTTCCTCATGTATATAAACCAATTCATACACTTGCTCAATGATTGTATAAAAGTCATCTTTTTATTTCAATTTCTCAATATAGAAAATAAGATAGGCATCGATGAAGCAAATAGGGGGTAGCGGCAACTTTATATTTAGCAATGTTTACCCCTTCGTTACGCCTCGTCCAATTCTTCCCAAAGTTGATCGATATCTTTAATACCTGTAGATTTTTCAAAGTACTCTTCAGATAACTCTGGATTTAAACGCATGAGTTTTTTTGCTGCATCTAAGCTAGACAGTTCGCCTTCTGCTACCTTATCTTTAACAATTCGTTGATATTGTATGAACTTGATAGGTTTCGGAGGAGCATCCTGCGCCGACTCTCCCATAAGTTTGAGACGAAGTTCAGCTAATTCCTTCTCATTTAAGGATTCTAACGTCGAAGCTGGAGTTAGGTTGAGCTCTCTCAATCGCCTAACTACACTCACATAAGGGACTTTGAAAATGTCTGCAAGTTTAAATACTTTCTGTTCTAAGGATTGTTTACGGATAATCTCATAGTAGGTAACAAACGCCTCTTGATTCATCAGAATAGATGATGCAAAGTAATCACCAGCACGCTCCAACTCTTCACTCGATTGAATTTGAATCGCATATTTCTTCAAATCCTCAGATTCCAAAATGGCATGGAACCATTCATGTGCTAACGTAAAGTTCTGCGTACGATTAGTATCTAATTGATTAATTACGATTTTGGGCTGCACGGATTTGTCAACATGTTTAAAAAACATCCCATTTTAGAATGCGGTCTTCACCTTCTGTTTTGGGAATACTTATATAGATTACCTCAATTGCTTGTTGTGAAATAACATCTTCTAACACATCTGCTAACATAAGGGATGTTTTGTGTGACACATATTTTTTATAATAATCGTTTGCTAAACGTTCGACTTCTTGCATTAAAGCACTCATTTTGCAAAAACTCCTTACATCCTTTTATTATAAGCTTTCATACTCATTTAAAAGTAATGCAATCTGCTGAATTTGATGCTTATTTGCAATAGAAAGCCCCGAGCCACCTCTCGGAATGACGCAATATCCTGCAAATAACTCTTTATCTGATAATCCTAATAACGATGCACGTGCTGAAAGTGAATATTTTGTGCGGATTTTGTTTTCCATCCCAAAAAGATGCAAATGATCTAATCTCATTTGCATCTTTACTTTCACATTCAAAATTGGTTTGCTCGTTGATTATTATAGCTACTCAGCTTGCTCCCAGCGCCTTAAACACCGCATCAATCGGATCCGCATAAAATACGGGCTGCACCTTTACTAGCAAGTCAGGTGGAATGGTTTGCAAGTCCATGACCGATGATGCTGGAATCAACACCTTCTTTGCACCTGCATCCACACACACCTGCAGAACGTTTGCAAACTCTTCTACTTTAGCAATTGTACCACCAACGGTCATGTTACCAATGACTATGGTGCTTTCTTGTACAGGCTTGTCTAATGCTCCTGAACAAAGTCCAATCAACTCGGCGATAGCTAATTCATCTGTCAGCCCTATACCTTGTAAATCGCTAATATGCATGAGATAATCTTTCGTTTTTGTGCTAATGACATTGCTGATGGCTTTACTGTTGGCTGTGAAGTATCGAAATGCTGTATCTAAACTTTCTCTAGCTTCTCGAGAGGAACCAACCCCAGATTTGTCGAACTTTCCTGTACCGCTGACAACTTGATTTTCTAGCTTGTACACGCCGATCATGCCTGAATGTCCATGTCCTACAACATACACATGACCTGGTTTCCCCATCCCTTCTGGGATCAACTTCCCGCCCCCTTGTTCAGGTACAGAGACGTATTCCTCTTCCAAGGACTCCTTATCGATATAGGAAAACATGACATCGTAAAACTCCATGCCTCCAATTTTCTTGAGTTGTTCTTTTACACGGCGACGGCCTTCCAATGCATACTGCAATATCTCTTCAATGCCATCTTTCGTATATTCACCATTTGGATAAATAAGTTTTACCATGCCTGACACCGTTTTACGAACGGCAATCGTGTCCCGCTGGTTAAGGTTATTGCCAAGTTTAAAATAGCGATCTATTGAGTCCGAGAATGAACGTTTCCGCATCTCACGGAAAAATTCCGCCACATAGTCGACGATGAACCCATACTTATCGGTAAAGAAGTCGGGTCTCATCTTTGGAATTTCCCAGCCTGGCATATAGTAATGCATCCGATCGAAGAACGCTGTATCGTTCGCCATTTCTTCTGGGAATGGGGCGAACAAATGTGAAGTCTTCAACAACACATCAACACTTTGGTTGATATTCCCAACAAACACCATGGATGCAGATGCACTTTTCTCTTCTTTTCCCCTTGCAAACGATCCAGATGCCATATAATCTTTCATAATCTGTATGCCATCTTTATCTTTAAAGCGAATTCCGGCTACTTCATCAAAGGTAACGCAATCCCACATCCCAACCAAGCCAATTTTTCGGGTGGTCATATTATAAAACAGGTTCGCAACGGTAGATTGCCCCCCCGATACTAAGATTGAGTTTGGCGATATTTCCTTATACACATGGGATTTTCCTGTCCCCCGCGGACCTAATTCGCACATATTGTAATTATTTTCCACAAGCGGGACGAGACGCAAGAGAAGATGCCACTTGACACGCTCTTCCAATTGCGTTGGCTCCATACCCGTCGAACGAATAAGTGCATCAATCCATTCGTTCTTTGTAAATTGCTTACGTCCTTCGAACACCTCATTTATATCCATATTCGGCATTTGGATCGGCTGCAAGGAGTTCACGCTAAAGGGATTCACATGACGGTCATCTTCATCGTAATAATAATCAATTTTTACCATGCACCAGATACCGCCAACCAACAGCTTGTCAAACTCCTTGACGAAGTTGGAAGGAACAGGCACACCCTTTAACCCTAAATTGGAGAATTCTGCCTCATATTGATCCAGTTTTGGATTTAGGGCTACAGTCACTTTATCAATAATCGAATACTGACCTAACTCCCGAATTCTTGATTTAATCTTCTCCGATTCATCCGGCCGAACAAAGTTATCTGATAAAATTTTTTTAACACGCTCTACGCCTTGCTGAATGCTATCCTCATCATCCGTTGCTGCATACATGCCCAGCAAGTACTCAAGCACATAGACGGGCACATTCGCCCCTTCCTTGATGAGCTTGGTCAAATCTTTACGAACAACACGGCCGGCAAAGGTTTCATTCAATTTTTTATCGAGATCCAGCATTAATGTTTCTTCTAATTCTATTTTCTCCTCCACTTTGACACCCCCCTCATTTAAAAATCAAAATCACTCACAATCCCCAAATTGATAGAAAACGGCACTTTATCAATCACTACACCAGTTTCTGTATCTTTAATCACCAAGTAATAATGCTTATTACGATCATAATTCATGCTTCTTAGTACAAACTGCAGCTTGAATGTGCGATCCGCGGGATGATCGAATGAACGATCTCCAATCACCGTTTCCTCATTGGATAACACATTGCCGTTATCGTCCGCCATATAAATTACAACCGTGCGTGCTATCGTTTTATCAGCCACTTTTTCCGTTTGAAAGAAATCCAAATTGAATATGCTATTGGTCACTCTTCGTAATGTACTAGTTAGTCGAATGTCCACTTTTTGAATGGCTTGCGAACCTCTTTGTCCAGCACGTTTATTTTTGAAGGCTAGTAATGGAATGACAACTTCCTGCAAACTGGCCCCGCCATGCACAAAGTTCACGCCGGTCCCTTGCATCCGATTACGAATCGTACCATTCGGCACATAAGCCGTTAATTGTTGTTCATTTTTAATAACCGAGGATAAATCAATCGCCAATTGCCCCGCAATGTCATGCTTCTCTTTGGATAAAACATAGCGCCGTTTGACCTCAACCGTATCCCTAAGTTCATTGCTGATCTTATCGCTCTCTTCCAATGCATCACGCTGGTACAAAAATCCATGATCTGCCGTGATATATATATTCGTACCACTTAAATCATCGCGAATGATTTTCACCAAGTCGTACAATTGATTCAGCGCCGTTTCCACTGCATTGAATGTATAGATTTCTGTCGAAGCCTTATCCCCCATCGCATCGATCGTGTCATGATAAAGATAGACCAGCTTCTTACCTTTAAACGTTTCACGTCTACCTGTCTTATTCATGGCTAGCACATCTTGAAAATGTACAGCAATGCTCTCTTCTACCCGGGATTCAATCATTTTCTTACGGTTTTCAAGTCCTGCTGAATCCTTTCCATCAACGAACACCCGACCACTTTCATCAAAGTCAATACTCCGATGGGGAAGTAATGCGGCCATACCGAGTTTAGTAACAGATGGTACGACCCCCAGCATCGTCTGCACTTCACACACACCGATCGTTTCGCTATTTAATCGTTCGGCGAGTTCAACCGCAACTTCGTACCGCATCGCATCCGAAATGATAACAAAGACACGCTCACCTTCACGAATATGTGGGGTCACGATGGATGAATAAAATCGTTGTTGCTGCTGTACGCCAGGAAGAGACCAATCTGTGGTCATGCCCGATTTCACAGCTTGCGACCAATGTGAACTGAGCTCACCCATAAACCAATGCGTATACAGATGCTCAACGAGTTCTTTCAGTTTTTTCAATAATTCATGGTTGCTCTCTTGATCATAGGCAACATAAAACTTGCGGTAGTATGTGTCCATCGTATAATAGTGTTTACGATAAGCTTCATACACATCTATAGCTTGACCTTGCGGTATGCCCTCACGGTATTCTTTGTAAAACTCATGCATTTTCACCGTGTAATAAAGGGCTTCATAAACCGAAGCATAGTTGTTATAGAAATGCTTTGCTCGTCTTAACATAATCAGTTTCGTATAGTCCTCGTAATCCTCCAGCTTTTCCATTAGGCTATTTGAGATGTATATAATAATCGCGCGATCAATATATGGAAAGGTATCTGCTTGTTTGAATTCGTCCATTGGAACCGTCTGCAATAGACTTGAAAGCTGAATTTCCTGTTCCACCATTTCAGCGTAGTGATCAAATTTGGCGAAATCCGCTTTATGATGCATCCAGTGGTCAACAAACACCAACGCATTCGCTTTGCCCCGTTTTGCAATAAAGTCTTGAACAGATGTTAAATATGTCTCGCTCACTGAATGACTAAATGCCGTCACTGCCAAATGAATGAACAATGTCTTCAACGTCTTCGTTTCTCGCTCATAGCCGTAGTGATTGGCTACATACGACCAGAATACGGAAATATCGAAAAAACGCTCCATAAGCGACAAGTATTTGTTATCTGCGTCATCCAGCGTATCCATCAGCACTGCCCTTAATACCGCTTCAAAATCCAGTGTCCTCATGCCGCATAGCGCACTCATAATCGCTAGTTCAATCGTTTCCTCAGTATAGGATTCAATGGCGTAGGCTTGAAACTTGCGAAACCGTTCTTTATTATTGAAAAACCGCTCATGCTTTTTAACGGTTGCTCTTAACGATGGATCAATACGAAGCTCACTCAATATAAGCGACACCCGATCCGCATAAAATGTCTTTGAATATAACACCGTGTCCATCAACCAGTTATCTTCTGTGCCTAGCTCCAAATTTGTGTAAATCAAATAAGAAGAGACTAGATCTTCTTCTTCCAACAAGTGTTTCAAATAAAACTGATTGCGATCAGTTAATGTTTGAATTTTAACACCATCCATCGTCAACCGTTCAATTTCTTCGATAAACTCCTCATCCTTGTCCGCCCAAAAAACAATTTTCCGCTGCTCCCCGTCTTTCAGAGGTTCATTGAAAATGTCCTGCAAGGCAGTTTCGATTTGTGTCATGTTCATGCCAATCACCAACTTCCACTTCATCTATATAATTAAAGCTCATTAATAATACTGTATATTCATTCAGCTTTCCCATACAATCTAAGTAGTAGAACCCACCACGCCTCTTCACAATGCGGACCACGGTGGGTCGTTTCTTCAATGCATTTCCTAAATCGTTTCTATGTTTTCTTGCTGAAATGAATCAAATCTTCGCCACTAAGCCCTTGAATTTCTCGTAATTCACTACTACACCATCATCTAAGTCAATCTCAATCTGCATATCCGCCATATGATGTAGCAGCTCATCATACGCTTTTAATTCGTCAATTTTCTTATCAAGTGAATTCAATTCTTTTCTCGCATCGCTGATTTCCTTGGTCGAAGAATTCCCATTAATGATATTTAGCAGATCAGTCTTCTCTGCATCCAGACGCGTCTGGACTTCGTGTAAATAGTCTGTCCGAATCCGGGAAAGCGTCGATTTGTCATAACGGTGCATGTAAATAAGACAATTAAACGCCTTTTCTTTACCAGATGTAAAGAGCCAGTAAATAGGTCGCTTCTTATATACTTGCACATGATCCTTGTAAAAATCATTCAAGAAATAACGACGTAATGCCTCTCTTGCTGTTTCGTTCTTTTTCCGCCCAATCGCATCTGCTACGAAATTGAGATTTTCTTCAAGTGTTTCATTGCTGAATGTTGTGCTTACGAATTTCACGAATCTTGTGACGATGTCATCTTCGAAATATGCACCTGATAAGATTGGCAAGATGTTATCTTGATCCGCTGGGAATGTATTATAACGGGCGGGATCAAATTCACCGCCTGCATAGATCAGACCTTCTTCGTCGAGAGAATATCGTCCGAAAGAGCAGCCGATGGCGTAGGAGATAAAAAATTTAATATCTCGTGCTAGATCGGCTTTGCGGATTGTGATATCTTTATCTTCCACGTCGGGTGTTAGCTCGTCTTGCAAGCTATAGATTTGAATAAATAGACGATTTAGTTCTTCTTCGTTTGACTTAAGTTGGTTATATCGTGAATTAGATAACTCATTCCAATGTTCAAATGCGCTTTCAATGTCAGGAAATTCCTCCACAGAAGAGTTTATAGGACTCCTTTGGAAGTCCCAGGAGGTTTCATAGGCATCCCAATCTGCTTTTGAAATTGAAAGATTACTTTCAACTAAACTAGCAACTTGAGCATTATGTTGTTTTGAGTAAAGATAGGGTATCCTCTCCAAGTCTCCATTTGTAAAACTTAGGGTTGGATTTAACATTTTTAGAAACTTAACACTAACTTTCGAGCATAGTAAACCGATTAAGTAATACAAATCGCTTTCACGGTTAATAAATGCGGATCTGCTTGTATCATCAAATATAAAGCCTTCACGCTTTAATTTCACAGAAAAATTCGTTCCACTCAGTTTATTCCAGGTAATTCCCTTTTTAAAATAAAATTGGGTGTTCTGAGGTCTTCCAGCAAGTTTTCCATTCTCATTTTTGTATCTTTTTATTTCTTCACCATTATTCTTCCAATTTACGACATATTCATCATTTGTTGACCATTTTCTATATTCCCCTCCGCTATTACATGGAAACCATTTATGTAGGCCATTTTCTGTTTCAGTTACATCTTGATATTCAAAGCCTATGTCAATCAAGTTTACCTCATACCAATACCTTTGAAAGACATGATTGTTACCAGTAGCGAGTCCTGCCTTGGGTTTCGCAAAATCCTTTAGTAGTATTCCTTGACGAAAAACTAGGGTCTCCTTTTCAGTTATCCAATAAACAATTGGACATTCCGGTATATATTTATATCTCTCTTGATCAAAAAAATACCGATACTTAATTGAAGGGTTTTGAACTGCCTCTATCGTCCTTTCCCGTTTCCCACTCGCTGTTCCCTCATCAACCAATCTTAAATATACACCTTTCCCACCGGATATATTGGTATTTCGCAGAACAAACGCCGTCGATTGAACAACTTCCCCGCCAATCTCTTCAAATGCCCTAGAGCCCAAGTGCAACATGGTGTCAATGTATTTGATATTAATGACTTTTTCACGCAACTTTTCAAAGCTAGATAAAAACATCCACGAATGTTGATTAATCGCAGCATAAAAACTATATTGCTTTAAATAGTGATCCACTTCCATGAAAGACGCGAATAAGTCAGCCTTGGAATCCGGATAGTTTTTCCTTAGAAAATCGGATAGTTCTTTATTCATACTTCCTGAACCCATATAAGGAGGATTCATCACGACAACATCATACTGCCTACTCATAATCTTTGTTTGTTTAATGAGTTTTGGAAGTAAGGACAATGCCTGCTCTCTCTTTACAGTTAGGAAAATATCTGCGACTGGGGTTACTTTAATTTCTTGAAGACTTTTCTCTAAATAAGTTGTATCCGATTCCGTTACTTTAATTAATGATCCATATGTTTTGGCATTATTATACTGATCAAAAAAAGATTTTATTAAATCAAATCTATCACCTTTTTCTTCACCTGCGATGTACGAAATTTCCTCGTCCGCCCATCCGTTCGTTTCTTGTATGGCAGCCAAGTTCATCGTCAAACCATCACGTTCGATACTTCTTAGAAATCTCCGATTGTATTGTAAGGCTTTCATAATGACCGAAAAGCATGCCAACTGATAAGCACGATCATCGATGTCCAAGCCATACAAATTGTTTTCAATAATAAGACGCGGTATGTCCCGTTCCATATATCCACACTTCACATAAATTTCATAAAGAACATCAAATATATACACTAAGATATGGCCACTTCCCATTGCTGGATCAAAACAAGTAATCTCTTCGACGTTTAAATCTTTATTCACATAGGGGGCAATTTTATCTTGAAAACCTTCTTGTTCGTTTTCCAAGTAATATCCCCAACCTTTAGTCATCTCGTGATGCTCTGGATGAGCCTCGACCCAGTAACGACCAAGCGAGTTTTGCACCATATATTGGACAATCCAATCTGGTGTGAAAAGTTGGGTAGCAAAAGGGATTTCTTCCGCTTTATATTTCTTTTTCGCTTTGAATACCCGGTCTTTTTCATCAGCTATATAATACTGGTAAAGCCAGCCAACAATCTCGACTCGTCCCCAGTCTTCCTCTGATATTGCGTCCGTATCCGTCATCTGCCGCACGAATGAATCTTTCCCTAGCAGCCCCTCTGGGAAAAGAATCTCCATGTAGTCCTCAATGGTCTCGAACATGAATGGCATGTAACGATGCAAGTCGTTACAATGTGTTTTGATCAAGTATTTGAACAATTCGTCCGTATTATTGTTCATCTTCAGCTCATAGATATGCTCCTTGTCCAGTTGCAAATCCAGCGACAATGCTTCCTTCATCATGTCTGGTTCTGCACTACCTGAACTTGAGGAAAGCACACGCACCTTCGTAGGAAGATATTCATTCACTTCCATGAAGCGGAGGGCAATGAAACGGTTAAACCATGTGTAGGCTGTTTCCTCCATTACACGGTCAAAGCCAATTTCATGAATGCGTTCGATCAGCTTGTTTCGTTGTTTTCTTTCCGTATCTGAAAGCTGTTTACCATTGATAAAAATGGCGTTCGAGCTTTCGACATTCGCTTTTTGAATGGATTCGGCTGTAATGCCGAGTTTTCGCGCTTGCAGCTTTATCTTTTCGAGTAATTCAATCCGTGCTTCCATTGCTAATTTCTTTAATGCTGATTTATTCAAAGTTATTCCACTCCGTTCAATCGATCAATTCAATTTGTTTGTTCGATTTAATGATTTGTTTTAACTTATTAGATAATGTGTTGATGTATTGATCTACGTCCTCTTCCGTCGATAGTGTTGAAACAGCAACAAGATTAGCTACCTTAACACGCTGCTTTTGAATAGTAGGCTCTACGTATGGCGGCTCCATAATCTTATTACCCGCTTGCTGCTTCTGCTCTGCTGCTTTCTTATGCTGCCATGCAACAATTTCACGGTTGATTTCTGTCGTGGTTCTTTCCATATAGCTCGCACTTTGAGAAATTACTGCATCAACCTTGAAAATATCCGTGAACGCTTCGAGGTTACGATTCAACCCTGTGTAATAATCATCTACACGTTGTTTGGTATCGCTAGAAACACCATATTGCTTTGCTTGTAATGCCAATTCTTCATAATCCGCTTTAATTTTTGCTTTAGCATTATCTTTCTTCTCGGTTAGGACGAGATTGATTTGCTCCTCTAACGTATGCACCAATCCGGGGATATCTTTGATTTTTTGATAAGGGATCGGGTCTTGAATGATCGATCGGAGCTTGTTTACCACTTCAATAACTTCTTGACCCGATAAGTACGCATTGTTTTCCTCAACCTTTGCAAGTTCCGCTAATCCCCGATCAAAAATCTCTTTCTGGTTTGTACCAAAGAAGCTTTTCACGTAGACGACGACTTCTTCCCAATCTGCCAAATCATCTTCCAATTCTGTAAGCTTGGTGAAAAAAGAAGCGTTGTCGAGTTGGGTATCAAATTGCTCAAAGTATTCAAGCCCTTTGTCAAGCAAACTCATCCCAGGATACTTTCTACCTTCATAGCGGCTTTTATATGCCTTGATTTCAGCGACTTGTTTGTCGATCAGAATGCGAATATCTTTAACCAGTCCATCCTCATCATCCGCTAAGTCCGTCGTATTGAAAATTTCCCTACATACACGCTTTGCTGTACGGATTAATGCTTCGTCAACCATTACACGTTTAAGGATAATTCCTTTATCGGCTTCATTTGATTTTGTAAAGACGGTGATTAATGTATTTGTATCTTTTTCTGGATCTAAATATTCTGCTTGATAACGAATACGAATGCGCTGTTCCTTCAACAGCACAGCAATGAGACATGCTATATCTAGCTGTTTCCAGCCATACGGTTTATTTTGAAAACGGTCATAGATGATCTTCACTCGTACTTGCTTCTTGAGTTGCTCCTGCAAGTCAAGAAAATCAACGATCTCGCGTTTGGCTAATTCATTCGGGTTGGTGTTCAATGTATCATCGAATGAAATTTGTGTCATGTCTGCAGCTAAGATAGGAATTAATGCTCGCTCGTTCTCTAAATGTTCTTTTACATAGCCTAGTTTCGTATAGACGTTATCAACCAATTGCTTGAAGGCAAAGTTAATTCGCTCTTTGACAGAAGAACCCTTCGTGTCCACCTTGTCACCGTTGACGAAATAAGCAGCATCCTTGATCGCATCGTCTAACAATTCTCGTACTCTGCGTCTTCGTTCACGTACTTCCGCTTGTTTGTTGTTCAAGATGTTCTGGATGCTCTCTGGAAGCTGAGTGATGTTCTTTTTCTTGCGATATTCTTCGATACGTAATGCCTCTTCCATCTCCTCGACATAGGCTTCATTGCCACCTAGCTTAATGATCATTTCGCCATTGCCCGATGACATCATCATCATCTCTTGATCGGACTTGTGATAATGCTCGGATAGTGGGGACAAGATTTGCAATCCTATGCTTGATGTCTGGTTGCCGTAATTTTTATCATCCATTTTCTGGTTGAAGGAGAAAGAATACTCCCTTGAATAGTTGAATCGCTTGTCATCGTATAAGTCCTGGAAGATATAGTTTGCCAATTCCCGCTTCACAATATCTTCATCAATGTTCATCTGCTTGATTTCACGGTTAATATCTTGCTCATCATCCGTTAGGAATAGGTATACATCCCCATTCTTTTGGATTAATGTTTGCGCAATAAGTTTACGTAATGAAACATTAATCTTTTCTTTCAATTCCAGCTTGTCTTCATCGATCCGTGTCACCATTAGGGTGGCGATGTTATCAATATTGGCTGGGAGTTCCTTAACGTACTTGACCATGAACAATACTTTCAGCAGTTCCATGTTGAATGGATCTTCTTTTAATGCTGAGTTTCCATAAGCCCCTTCAATAACCCTTGAAATAGATGGGTTGAGAAACTCCTTAATCGTATCGTAGAATGCATGAAACGGAATGAGAGCCCCTTCTTGCGCATCTTTATAACGAAGCCCTGCCTCCTTAAATGCGGAAAGCATCGAACGCTCCCCTTCGGATAGGTGTTTACCTGATGAGCCATGCTTTCGAACTTGCTCGAACACATTTTGCAATAATTTAAATTGATAAGGAATGAAAGGGTACACTTCCGCAAATTCTAGTTCATGATCGTAGCCTCTGAAATCTGCTGTACTTTCACGAAAACTAATCAAGTTTTTTAAAATCGCGCTTTTTTCATGAAATAGAACTTTTAACCGATCATTGACATGGGAGTGCTTCTCCAAAATACGTTTCTTAATGACTTCATCTACCGAAATGGAAGATAAGGAGAGTCTAGTGTCGAATCGACCTTGAATACGAGAGAAGTCATCCCCTTTTACTTTTACAATCGAATCAATACTCTCTTGGGAGGTCACCATTATCCAGACTTTTCCTTGAGCATGGGTTCCCAAATCCTCTGCAAGCGTCTGCAAGTTGAGCATGAGGTTGCGACTATCTCCGATGTACTGACCAATTTCATCAACAAGAAAAACCAGGTGGAAATTAGGGCCTTTCTCATCGACGTATTCTTTTACGTCTTTGGCAAATTTCCCGATACTCGTTTCAAAGTTATTGACCCCGTGTTCAAACCAATGTCGTGCCGATTCTTCCGACATGTCTGTTACTTTCGTTAATGCTCCAATAACGAAGTCCGCATCGAAGTAGAAGCTATTGCGACGCGCTTCCCAAGACTCGCCTGCTAGTGCTTGAAATGCTGTTTTAAACGACTCATACACGCCTTGCTTGTCCAAATACTTTTCCATCTCAGCAACGCCTGGAATATCCCCGTAATAACCGAGGTGCTCATAGAACACTTTCATGAAGACGCGGAGAATCGCATCCTCTTTCGATTTATTATCTAGTGAACTTTTCGAATCAATATTAAATAGGATGACTTCTGTATCCACATCGGATGTTCTCTTCATATTGGCATAGACAAGAGGATCCTGCACTTTATCTTCGAAGAAATCAATTGGTTTCTTGCCTTGTACTGCTTTGTTCTCTAGTAAATAAGCTAGTATTTTCAAAAAATGAGACTTACCTGATCCAAAGAAGCCGCTGATCCATACACCCATCTTGTCCGTCTTGCCATCGATGCCTTTTTGGTAGTTTTCATAAAACTTTGAAAAATGCTTATGTAGCTCCTGCGTGACAACATACTCATCTAGCTCTTGGTAAATATCGGTTTCACTAGTTTGGGCAACTTTAATTACGCCACGAATATCACGTTCTATATCCTTCAGAAACATCTCTTTTAAATTCATTTGGATTCCCCTCTTCTTAATCGACTAAGCGAAATGCTCTATAATAGTTATCATCTTTAAACTTGCTAAACAATTGAAGTGACTGACCATCATATCGTCCTGGGAAAAACATAATGACTGGCGTTTTGTCCAATACTTCTTGTAGGTTATTTAAGATATTATGTGAGCGCACAAAAGGGTACACTTTGCCGATTCCTGTTAGGAACACAACGTTATGGTCATCTATCTGTTCCTTTATTTTCCGCAAAAAGACCTCTGGTTTCGCGAACGTTGTCAGTGCTTTAAATAAAGCATCTTGCCCTTGTTGTTCTTCCATGTTGAAAATACGATCAAATACTCGTTTTTCTTTCGTAATCTCGATGAGCATGTTATATAAATCGAATTCAATAATCCGTCTGTTCGATCCCACATAGTTGAACTCTTTCTTAATATGCTTTATATACTGCCTAACAATAAGTTCATCTTCTGGTTCGTAATCAAACACATAGAAGCTTATTTCGTTCCCTAATCCACGTCCATCGATGAACTTATCTTCCTTTATCTTTGGTATGATCCGATCGAGTCTTGCATTAATATTAGCCATGTGTTTACCTCTTACTCTCCCATCGCTCGTACATACTTGGCATCGCCAATATGGTTAAGGTGCTTTTTGATTTGCTCGTCAACAATGAGACGATTTAGTTCCTTGCTTTGCCTATTTTTAAGCATGCCACTCTCAAACAGTACTTGCATAAAAGCCCGCTTCAATTTCTCGATATTAATTTCGCTCCAGCTTGCAACCTTGTCGCTTTGTTCTGCTTTGGCCGTAAAGAAAAGATTGATGTCTTTTTTCTCAATTATATAATCATTATTTTGCAGCTTTTCACGAATTACTTCATCCATAAACTCATAAAAGAGCAAATCTGTTTTCATGATCGCATACAAATTAATAACTTTGCTCATTTCTACGGAGTCTTCCGTCATCAGGGATGCTAATGTCGAATCAATCGCTTGGGCCCTTCTCATGACTGACGGCAATGTCCGGGTGATTCTTCCTTTATTCTCAAATTGAAATATATTTTCATCAACAACTTTGCTTCGGATTTCTTTATTAGATAGACCCGACTGCTGCAATTTGACCACTTGCTTCAGCTCGAATAACAAGGTGGACGCTCCATTTAAACTCGAAGAATACTCTAACTCTATTGTCATTTAACCATACCTTCCACACAAGTCTTTCGACCTATTTCATTTCCAATATTCTTTCTACGACTGCTAATCGTCTTTTTCCACTCTGCTGCTGGACGACCTTTGTAAACTCATTACCCTTGATTAGCTTATCCCGATTGTTCTCATACATACTTTTAACGCCATCTATAAGTTCATCCTCTTTAATTTCCTCTTCCCAATACGCATCGACTAATTGGTTTAACGCTGTCGATAAATCACGCTGGGTACGATAAAATAATTTCACTTCCATGAATGTCACCTCGTTTATTCATTTCGACTTATTTCTTATTTTACTCTTACTTATCTTTTAACTCAATATAACTCACCCAAACTTTATGGTTACCCAAAACAAATTAACAAACAATACCAAACTCGCCCCTTGTTTGGGTCGAGCGAGTTTAATGCAAAAATAACTTCATATAATTTCCAGAAGTTTCCGCATCTCAGTCTGCTGCCGTAAAGCAAAGAAGCGGATTCATCCCACACCTAAGTTAGATGGCCCTTCTTAGTCCAATAACCAATTCCTGAGAGCGTATATCTGAGAGATGGCAAATGAATTCAAATGATTCCCAAGACAAAACAACCCCCTCACTACAGTTTAGTAGGAGCGGGTTATAGAGCATCATGATAATCATATTTAAAATGTTAAACTTAATCCGACCTAAGACGGTACAGCAATACGCATCGAGATACCAAGCGTTAGAAGGAACTTTACAATGAACGTACCAGTGTGGAACGATGCAACTCCAGAATGAAAATCCATCTTACCGCAGATAGCTTGCACGTCTGAGGAATTCAGAAAGTGACAACTCACCAGTATCTCAATGCTATTGTATTGCTGGTCTCTGCACTTTCCGTAACATGTCAGAAGAAAAAAACAGCAGCTTAAAAAATAGCGACGGCAAAAACTCTGCAGGCATGTCCATTTTGGTATTATACACCACTTAATCCGGATGGGATCCTAATGTCTTTACGTAAAAATTGAAATTAGGCATAATGCTCAAATTAGAAGATGACGTTCTTGAAGATTTAAAAACATTCAAGACTGTGCATGGCAAATTAACTGACGAAAATGAAACAGTCCATCCCAACGAAGATGGCATCATCTTTCAAAACTATTTAGGAAATTGCATGACACCTTCTACGGTTAGGGAGACCATCCGAGATTATTGCAAAAAGGCGGCAGTGGAATATAAGGCACACACGGTTTCAGGCATAAACATGCCGTATTACTTTAGAGTCAGCGCAAGTTTATTGTATGTGTCAAGACGATCAGGCCATGAAACAATCAAAACTACAGCAGATATCGCCAAAAAAATTGTAGGAGACGAACTTAAAAAGTTCGTCTCCTACACCAAACGAAAAATCTGAATCGGCACGAAATCGGCATGATCCAAAGCTTTCTATTTATAAGTAGCCTACAAACATTGTCCTACCAACGTTTTTGGCTAATTACCCTATACTGCCTTCCATCTCGAACTTGATGAGACGATTCATCTCTACCGCATATTCCATCGGCAGCTCTTTCGTGAACGGCTCGATAAAGCCCATAACGATCATTTGCGTCGCTTCATCCTCCGTCAAGCCGCGGCTCATCAGGTAGAACAGTTGATCCTCGGACACCTTCGATACAGTTGCCTCATGCTCCAGAACGATGTTGTCGTTCATGATTTCGTTATAAGGAATTGTATCGGAAGTAGACTCGTTATCCAGAATGAGCGTATCGCATTTCACGTTCGATTTAGCGCCTTCCGCTTGGCGGCCAAAGGAAGCCAGACCGCGGTAGGTTACTTTTCCGCCGTGCTTACTGATCGATTTGGAGACGATTGTAGACGTTGTGTCCGGAGCCAAATGAATCATCTTCGCCCCAGAGTCCTGATGCTGATTCTTCCCAGCTACAGCGATTGACAACACGCTGCCCTTTGCGCCGCGGCCTTTCAGCACAACAGCAGGGTATTTCATCGTCAGCTTGGAGCCGATGTTTCCGTCAACCCATTCCATCGTTGCATTCTCTTCAGCTACAGCCCGCTTCGTTACAAGGTTGTAGATGTTCGGAGCCCAGTTCTGAATCGTCGTGTAACGAACGCGCGCGTTCTTCTTACAAATGATTTCAACAACCGCGCTATGCAGGGAATTCGTGCTGTACACCGGAGCTGTACAGCCTTCTACATAGTGCACAAAGCTGTCTTCATCCGCAATGATCAGCGTTCTTTCGAACTGGCCCATATTTTCCGAGTTGATGCGGAAGTAGGCTTGCAGAGGAATTTCGCATTTTACGCCCTTCGGTACATAAATGAAGCTTCCTCCGGACCAAACCGCACTGTTCAAAGCTGCAAATTTGTTGTCTGTCGGCGGAACGATCGTACCGAAATATTCGCGGAAAATTTCTGGATGCTCCCGCAGCGCTGTATCCGTATCGCTAAAGATTACGCCTTGATCCTCCAAATCCTTCTGCATGCTGTGGTAAACAACCTCGGATTCATACTGAGCAGATACACCAGCAAGGAACTTCTGTTCTGCTTCTGGAATTCCGAGCTTATCAAATGTTTCTTTGATTTCTGCCGGAACCTCTTCCCAGGTCTTCCCTTGCTTCTCAGACGGTCTCACATAATACTGAATATCATCGAAGTCAAGCTCATCCAAATCCCCGCCCCAACGTGGAGTAGGCATCTTTTCGAATTGCTCGAGTGATTTCAAACGGAAGTCAAGCATCCACTGAGGTTCATTCTTGATTTTTGAGATTTCCTCGACGATTTCGCGCGTCAGGCCTTTGCCTGACTGGAAAATAGATTTATGCTCGTCGCGGAAACCATATTTGTATTCCCCAATATCGGGAGCCTTCTTAGCCATGGTGGATTACCTCCTTTTAATTTATGACTCTTGAATCCCTTTCTTTAATGCGTTCCAGGCTAATGTCGCGCATTTGATCCGGGCAGGAAATTTATTGACTCCGGATAGGGCCTCGATATCTTCCAGTTCATCAAATTGAACGTCCTCGCCTTTCATCAGCGAAGAGAACCGCTCAGCTAACTGGAGAGCATGCTCGAAGTTAAGACCTTTGACGGCCTCCGTCATCATCGATGCGGAGGACATGCTGATCGAGCAGCCTTCCCCAGTGAAGCGCGCGTCCTTTACGATTCCATCTTCGACGATAAGCTGAAGAGATATGCGATCCCCGCAGGTTGGATTATTCAAATCCACTGTCAAGACGTCATCATCAAACTGCCCCCGGTTGCGGGGATTTTTATAATGATCCATAATAACGCGTCGATACAAGTCGTCCAGTTGCATTACTTGAAATACTCCTTTGCTTGGATTAAAGCGTCGGCCAAACGGTCGATGTCTTCTTCCATATTGTACAAGTAGAAGCTAGCTCTCGCCGTCGCACTCGCTTCAAGCCAGCGCAAGAGCGGTTGGCAGCAATGATGTCCTGCCCGGATCGCGATACCCGATGCATCCAGCACCGTGGCAACATCATGCGGGTGAACATCTTCCAGATTGAACGTAATCAATCCGACCTCCCTTTCCCGGGGTCCGTAGATCGTTACTCCGTCGATTTCCGACAGACGCTCGACCGAATAGGCTGCCAGCTTCATCTCATGACGATGGATTTCATCCATACCGATCTCCTCCAGGAAATCGATAGCTGCCGCCAATCCAACGGCTCCGGCAATAATGGGAGTACCCCCCTCAAATTTGTAGGGAAGCTCTTTCCAGGTCGATTCGTACAATCCTACATCGTCGATCATTTCTCCGCCGTATTCGATCGGTTCCATGGCCTCAAGCAAACGCTTCTTACCATATAGTACCCCAATCCCGGTCGGAGCGCACATCTTATGACCGGAGAAGGCATAGAAATCGCAGCCTAGCTCCTGAACATCCACCTTCATATGCGGTGTACTTTGAGCTCCGTCGACGACCATGACGGCTCCATAACGGTGGGCAATTTCAGCAATCTGCTTCACGGGATTCACCACGCCAAGCACGTTCGATACATATGCCATCGCCACGATCTTCGTCTTAGAGGTCACGGTATTCTCCACATCAGCCAATTTGACGCTGCCGTCCGGCTGAAGCGGAATATATTTCAAGGCAGCTCCGGTCTTCAGGGCCAGTTGCTGCCAAGGTATTAGATTGCTGTGATGCTCCATCTGCGTTATGACGATTTCATCACCCTCGCCAAGCCCAGAGCTGCCATAGGAGGAAGCTACGATATTCAATGCCGTCGTCGTCCCCCGGGTAAAAATAATTTCCTCCGTATGCTCCGCACCGATAAAGCGGGCTACTCTCTCGCGGGCCGATTCGTAATCATCCGTAGCTCGGCTGCCTAACGTATGGACGCCGCGATGAACGTTGGCATTATCCCATTCGTAATAATGCTTCAACGCATCCAGCACCTTACGCGGCTTCTGGGAACTAGCGGCGCTATCCAGATAAACAAGCGGATGTCCGTTGATCTCCTGATCCAGAATAGGGAACTGTTCCTTAATCAGCGCCGGGTTCATTGTCCTAGCTTCCTTTCAACCAAAGCCTGCAATTGCTGCTGCAACTGCTCAAGCGGAATATCCGCCACGACAGGAGCAAGGAAGCCGTAAATAATCAGACGTTCCGCTTCCTCTTTGGTGATTCCGCGGGACATCAAGTAGTAAATTTGCTCTGGATTCACTTGACCCACAGACGCCGCATGGCCTGCCGTTACATCATCCTCATCAATAAGAAGGATAGGGTTAGCGTCTCCGCGCGCCTTCGGACTCAGCATAAGCACCTTCTCGGTTTGCTCACCGTTCGCCTTCGTAGCGCCATGCTCAATCTTGGTCACTCCATTGATGATCGCTGTGGCCTGCTCTCGCATGACCGCACGAGTGATCATTTGGCTATCCGAGTTCTTACCGAAATGAACAGCTCTCGTCGTATAATTCATCTTCTGGGAACCCGAGCCGATGGCAATTACCTTGGCATCGGATGTTGAACCATTGCCTTTCAGCACCGATGACGTATCGCTCATTGTGTCTCCTGCGTTCATTTCACCGATGATCCATTCGATGCGTCCGTCATTTTCGATCACGGAGCGGCGGTATGTCAAATCCGTCGCCTTCTCGCTTAGATCATGCACTGTCGCAAATTGAACCCTTGCTCCCGCTTGCACAATCACTTCAGCTACCCCGTTATGGACGATAGGCTCTGAAAGGTCGCCAGAAATATAATTGTCGACATAAGTAACGCGGCTGTTTGCTTCAGCCACAATCAATACGTGCGGAGCAAATACGTCGTTGCTGTCATCTACTAGGAAAATGCTTTGCAACGGAACCTCAACCTCTACATTCTTAGGAACATAGAGGAAGACTCCTCCACTCCACATTGCAGAATGAAGCGCAGTAAGCAGATTCTCTTCGCTCTTCACAACCGTATGCAAATATTTCTGTACAAGGTCGCCATGCTCACGGGCAGCCGTCTCCAGATCTGTAAAAATAACGCCTTTAGCAGCCAGATCAGCGGATAGTTTCGTAAATACAGCAGCCGAGTTGCGCTGAACGATCAAGTTGCTCTGCTCTTTCAAATCGACCAAGCCAGACACGAACTCAGGAATTTCCTGCGTCACATCCGCTTGCGCTTGGCGCGGCGTTCCGTAATTTTGCAAGTTCCAACGGTCAATTCTTGTCTTCTCCAGCTTCGGCAATTCCAACTCTGCCGCAAGTTTCAGCGCGTTCACGCGACTTTCTGTCAACCAAGCCGGTTCTCCGTTGCTCACGGAAGCGGTCTTCAATACATCCGGTTCTACCGGTAGAACGGTTTGTGTAGTCATCTTAGCTCCTCCTTCCTCCTTGCGTTAAACTTGCTCTCCCACTGTCTCGTCTACGATACCAAGCTCTTCCTTAATCCAATCGTATCCATCCTTCTCCAGACGCTCGGCCAGCTCTGGGCCGCCGGATTTTACGATGCGTCCTTGCATCATAACGTGGACAAAATCAGGCTTGACGTAGTTAAGAAGACGCTGGTAGTGAGTAATGATCAAGAATCCGCGATCCTCGGTGCGCATTGTGTTTACACCTTCGGCAACGATGCGCAAAGCGTCGATGTCGAGACCGGAGTCAACTTCGTCAAGAATGACGATCTTAGGATCAAGCAGCATCATTTGCAAAATTTCGTTCCGTTTCTTTTCACCGCCGGAGAAGCCTTCGTTCAAGTAACGATGAGCAAATTCAGGGTTCATTTCGAGCTCCTTCATTTTGCCCTCCATTTGACGGATAAATTTAATGAGGGACACCTCATTCCCTTCCCCGCGGCGAGCGTTAATGGCACTGCGAAGGAAATCGGAATTCGTCACACCGGCAATTTCGCTCGGATATTGCATAGCAAGGAACATCCCTGCGCGAGCACGCTCATCCACTTCCATCTCCAGCAAATCCTCTCCGTCAAGGAGCGCTTTGCCTTCGGTAACTTCATATTTAGGATGACCCATTAAAGCCGAGGCGAGTGTACTTTTACCCGTTCCGTTCGGCCCCATAATGGCGTGGACTTCTCCACCCTTTATTTCAATGTCGATTCCTTTAAGAATCTCCTTCTCCTCAATTGTCGCTTTAAGTCCTTCAATAACGAAATGTGTAGCCATATTTACTGCTCCCTCCATTAAGTCGTTAAATAATTAACGTATATTATTAAAGGGACGCCTCCCTTTGCTTCCTGCATTATAGCACAATAATTCTCACTTTAGAATTATTCTAAGTGATTCTCACTGATTCTCATTTTATTCTAACCTACTTCCGATGCTTAATCAATGTGACTTAGCTCGAAAAGAACTATATATAGTGCCGTTTCGGTGCGAAACCTCATAAAAAGGGCGGCTTCCCCCTTCTTTCATCGTAAACGCGAGGGAAGTGAGCGGTATAAGCAGATTCCTGTCGATACTGCTCAGAAAATCTGCGCTTCGGGAAAGAACGGCATATTCCACAAGCTCGAAAATCCGAAACTTCACCCTAGAGACGTCACACCTAATGAAACAAATAATAATATAAGATGCTGCCCTTGCTTTTGCCATTTGGATCTTTTCAGATCTTTTCCATTTATAAAATCGCATGCAAGAATACTTCTACAGGGGCTTCAAAAGCTTCAACATGAACAGGGCCTGGCCGCTATTGGCGGTCAAGCCCTATTAATCTGCTATTGCTTGCTTGGCTTATCCTAGGTATGTGCGAAGCATCCACATATGCTTCTCTAAATCGCCCTTGAAGCCGGTCAGCAAATCCGCTGTCGCTTCATCGCCTTCTTTGTCGGCAAGCTCGATGCCTTCCTGGAACGATTCTGATAATGTGGCGAAATCTTCGACCAACGCCTGTACCATGGCGCGCTCGTCTTCCTTCCCGGTAGCTTCCTGAATCGTAGCGATTTCCAGGTACTCTTTCATCGTGGCTGCGGGACTGCCTTTAATGGTGAGCAGGCGCTCCGCTACAGCATCCATTTTCTCTGTTACCTCATCATAAAGCTCTTCAAATTTGGCATGCAGCGTAAAGAAATTTTCACCTTTAACATACCAATGGTAATTGTGTATTTTAACATACAACACGTTGAGGTTAGCAACCTGCTCGTTAAGTACCTGCTCCAAACTTGCTTTGCTTGTCTTATTCGCAGACTTCGAATCAGCTTTAGCCATATTCCAATCCCTCATTTCTCTCGTTATTGTTATATGTTCACCCCATGGCACACAAATCATGCCTGAAATGAATACAAGTTATTTACCGGGCACCGGGCACCCATACTATTATGTTACCCTGGCCTAGTTTTTACGAAACAACATAAATCACTATCGGCGGCCCGGTTACACCCATTTAGGGGCAATTTCAAAAAAGTAATGCTAATAGCATACTTTTCCGATATACTAACTTTAAACTAATTTTAAATGAAGTTTTCTATATTTAAAATAGAAACAATATAAACAGACCATTTACTTGGAGGTGCCTTAAATATGTCCTTATATCGTGCCTTTGCTCTAGAAGATGCCATAGTCTTTGCCAAATCGATCCCCGGATTTTTCCCAGCTGATGCCGTGCTTACTTGCGAAGAGATCGGAGACGGCAATTTGAATCTGGTGTTCAGAGTTGTCAATCCGCAGCAGAACAAGAGCCTAATCATCAAACAAGCCTTGCCTTATGCCAAAGTCGTCGGCGAGTCATGGCCGCTTAGCCTCGATCGTGCCCGCATCGAACGAGAGGCGCTGGAAATCCAGTATCGCCTCTGCCCGCAACTCGTCCCTGCAATCTATGGAGGCGATAACGAATTGGCCATTACGGTCATGGAGGATTTGTCAGGCTACACGATTATGCGCCAAGGCCTAATCGATGGAAACATTTACGATAACTTTGCGGAGCATATCGGCCATTTTATCGCCACTACACTGTTCTATACCTCCGACCTGGGCATGAATCAGCAGGACAAAAAGCTGCAATCCGCGCGTTTCATCAATCCCGACTTATGTAAAATTACCGAGGATCTAATATTTGAGGATCCATACCGGGATGCCGAAAACAACAACTTTACGGAAGATATCCGCTCGGAAGCCGAGAAGCTGTGGCAGGATCAAGCGCTCCACCTGGAGGTGGCCTTGCTTCGAGAGAAATTTCTTACTCACGGAGAGGCGCTGCTGCATGGCGATCTGCATACCGGCAGCATCTTTGTCACCTCCGATTCGACCAAAGTGATCGATCCCGAATTTGCCTACTATGGACCGATGGGTTTTGATATCGGAGCTGTGATCGCGAATTTATTGTTGAATTATGCTGCACAGCCCGGCTGGAGCAGTAACCATGATATTTTACGGGAACGCCGGGCATGGCTTCTTTCGACAATTAGCAGCGTATGGAACCACTTTGAGCAAAATTTCCGAAATTTATGGAATACGTACGGCGTGGACAGCATGTCCAAGACGCCTGGATATCAGGATCTCTATATTGAGAAAATACTTAAGGACGCAATTGGATTTGCTGGCTGCAAAGTGATTCGTCGAATCGTGGGGTTGTCCCATGTCGCAGATATTGACACGATTGAAAATGAACTGCACCGCCGTCAGGCTAAAGTCACGGCATTGGAAATCGGCAAACGGCTTGTAAAGCAAGGCAGAACGGCAGCTTCTATAGCCCAAGTGATTGAATGGACCGAAGCGGCGGCTAAGGAAGGTGCTAGCGTATGACTACCGGACAAAACAGCGGTAACACCGATCCCTCTCTTACAAAGCAGCAGAGCAGCAGAAGCAGCCAGCCTCTCCTTAGTCTTCGCTGGGAGGAAGGCAAGCTGCTGATGCTCGATCAGCGCCTGCTTCCCGAGGAGATCGTATTTCTGGAATTAACGACCCCAGAAGAGGTGTGGGAAGGTATACATGCCATGAAGGTGCGGGGAGCCCCTGCTATCGGCATCGCTGCCGCCTACGGCGTGGTGCTGGGAGCAAACTCCTTCCAGGGAGATGATGCCGATTGGCTGAAGCATGTATTGGCTGCGGCACAGCATTTGGCAACGTCACGCCCGACGGCGGTCAACCTCTTTTGGGCACTTGACCGAATGAAGGAGCGGGCGGCTCAGCTCGCCAAGGATCAAAGCAGCCGCGCTTTGCGCAATAAGGGATTGCTGGCAGAAGCGATAGCGATTCATCGGGAGGATGAAGAGGTATGCCGGAAGATCGGAGAGCATGCGCTCCCCCTGTTTGCTTCCGGGATGGGAGTCCTTACTCACTGCAACGCCGGAGGGCTGGCTACCGCCAAATACGGAACGGCCTTAGCTCCGTTCTATCTCGCGCAAGAGCAAGGCATCGCCCTTAAAATATACGCCGACGAGACTAGGCCTGTTCTACAGGGAGCAAGACTGACTGCATTCGAGTTGCAGCAGGCAGGCATCGATGTAACCCTGCTCTGCGACAACATGGCTGGACTGGTCATGTCCAAAGGCTGGATTGATGCCGTCATTGTAGGAACAGACCGAATCGCGGCCAACGGGGATGTTGCAAACAAAATCGGGACATACAGCCTTGCCGTCTTGGCCAAAGCGCACAATATTCCCTTCTATGTGGCATCGCCGTTATCCACCATCGATCTCGATACAGAAAGCGGGGAGCTTATTCCCATTGAGGAACGTCCGGAACGCGAAGTAACCGAGGGCTTCGGCAAACGCACGGCACCGTCAGGCATTAAGGTGTTCAATCCTTCTTTTGACGTCACTCCGCATCATTTAGTCACAGCCATCATTACAGAGAAGGGTATCGTCAAACCTCCGTTTCGTGACAATTTGGCCGCTTTGTTCAAGGCCTAATGTAACAACCCTATACCGGAAAGATGTGATAAACCGTAATTTTTCATTGTTTTTCAGAAAATATACATCCTCTATTGAAAGAGCAAGAAAAAAGTTTCATTTTGCCCCTTTAGGGCTATGATTGTCCCGCAAGCGGTGCTATGATTAATGGGGAATTTAGAATAAGCCTGGCATCTATGTGCAACGATTCTTAACATGTTTTACTGGGGGATTTATGGACAATCATAATAACAATGATCATGAACAACTAGGTTATTTGTTTAATGTGGAAATTTTAGTGAAGAGCAATTCAAATGCTGTCGCACTCCAAACACTGCTTCAGTTGCTTAACAGCGGAGAGCAAATTATCGACTATCGAATCAATTCAGGGATTGAGCTTGGGGAAATTATCGAGTCCCTGCTAGCGGCTAAGAAACAATCAATTATCACCAGATCATACAAACGACTTACGACGAACACATCGACCAAACAGGAATCTACTGACAAAACCCATGACAAGACGGCTGACAAAAATAAGGCAGCTGACAAAACAAAGCTCGCGCCAAACGCTGAAAACAGCTTCGCCGCCGTTGCCATGAGTGGAAACTTTCAGGAATGGATTCAGAAATATATTTCGGAGAATCGCCTAGTTCGGATACTGATCAATCGCAACGGAGAACGCATTAACATCCCTTGTCGCATATTGAATTTCCAGTCGGAAGCCTACACCATCAACGTTTACCATGTCGACGAGAAACAGGTGTATACTTTTTTGCTTAGCGAAGTCATTGATTTCATCGATGCCTAAAGCGCCAATATCAAACTCCATATAATGCAAGACAGATAAAATGCTGCGCTATCCCGAGAGATAGCGCAGCATTTTATGTACCGATGTCTATTTATTTTTTCCAGTCCGACCCCACGCTGATCCTGCTAGCATTAGCCAGCCTGCAATGAAAGAGACGCCGCCAAGCGGAGTAATCGGCCCGAGCCATCTCCAGCCCGTCACCGACAGCAAGTAGAGGCTGCCCGAGAATAGTACGATTCCGATCAGAAACAACCACGCCGACCAGCGCAGCTTGCCGCTATCGCCCCATGTACTGGCTGCCAATGCGACAAGGATCATCCCTATGCCATGAATCATATGATATTGAACCCCTGTCTTGTACGTTTCAATCGAGTCTTGAATTATCGGCTCCAGCACGTGAGCTCCAAATGCGCCAAGAGCAACGGCCAACAGCATAATAATTGCACCCAACCCAGCTATTCTTCGATGCATAGATATCCCTCCTGAAAAATATCGCTGTTCAAAACTTCAAACCTACTTACCTATCATACCCCAGGCCGCGTCACCTTTACCAGAACTGGCACTATAATGAATTTTTTTCTTGATTTTTTACGCAATCTATGGAAGATTATACGTTAACATGACCAATTTTCTACAAAGGAGCTTGATTGTTAATGAATTATGAACCTGGGGCACAACCACCAACCCCCAACTATGATTATGCAGCACCTGCTCAGCCCTCGGCCCGTCTGAAGCACTCGGGGCTTGGCATAACCTCATTCGTTATGAGCATCATTGCATTTCTCGGTTATTTCGCCGCCATCTTCCTCATCATTGCCGCTATTGGCCAGGCTGTTCAAGACCCAGCTTACATCGAGGAAGCCCTCACGGAAGATCCTGCAGCCATCCTTGGCATTCTTACCATGTTCGGGGCCGCAATTATAAACTTGGTCGCTCTCATTCTAGGCATCATCGGACTAGTTATCAAAAACCGCAAAAAAATATTTGCTATTATCGGCACCGTATTGTCCTCGCTATCCGTGCTGTTTATCATCTTTCTTTATATTGTCGGCACATTGCAGCAGCTATAAGTCCAATAATACATCGACTTGCCTCCCGTTAGCCTAAACAAGTTATCGCGGAGGCAAGTTCTTGTTAGCGCGCCCGCAAATCCTTGGTTGCCATCGCAATTCTAGCGAACGAGCTGAAAAGATGTTAAACGCTCTCGCTTTTTGATAAAATAAAGCTGGACTATCTGAATTTAAGGAGATACTTATGGCACAAGTTAAAATTTTTGCGGACAGCACATCCGATCTGCCGGCGTCCTGGATTACAGAATACGGCATCGGCATCATTCCGTTATATGTCGTCTTTGATGAACAGACCTACCGGGACGGCATTGACATTACTCCGGTCGGCATTTACGAGAGAGTTGCTGCCGCTGGGAGCCTGCCGAAAACGACGGCCCCGTCTCCCAAAGACTTTATCGACGCCTTTGCTCCGCATATCGAGCAGGGTCATGATATTGTCTATATTAGCATTTCGTCCAGCCTATCATCCACCTACCAGAACGCGCTTATTGCGGCTGGAGAATTTCCGGAAGGACGGGTGCATGTCGTAGATTCGCTTAATTTGTGCAGCGGCATCGGCCTGCTTGTAATGAAAGCGGTCAAAGCATCACAGCAAGGACAAAGCGCCCAAGAGATCGCCGCCTTGCTCGAGCACTCCAGACAGTTAGTAAGCACCGAGTTTGTCATCGATACGCTAGAGTATTTATACAAAGGCGGCCGCTGCTCAGGCATGCAGAACTTCATCGGCAGCTTGCTCCAAATCCGGCCCGTGCTTAGAGTCGTCGACGGCACCATTATTCCGGCCTACAAGGTTCGCGGCAAGAAGGAAAAGGCCGTCCAGCAAATGCTTGACAACGCCCTTGCCAAAAAAGATCAAATGGACGATGATTTAATTATCGTAGCCCATACCCTTGCTGAAGAAGAGGCACGCCGGCTGGCAGCTATTCTCAGAGAACAGACCCCGGCGCACGAAGTAGCGATCGCTGAAGCAGGCTGCGTCATATCTAGTCACTGCGGCCCCCATACCGTAGCCATTATGTATATGAACAAGGGCTCCGAAGAACGAAGCGGATAATCCGAATTTCATTTGGAGGGATCACTTTGCGAACCATCAAAATATTTGCGGACAGCACCTGCGATCTGCCAGCAGCATGGATCAAGGATTACGGCATCGGCATTGTTCCGCTGTATGTTACGTTTGAGGACGAGATGTTCAAGGACGGAGTCGACCTTACAACGCCGCAGTTGTATAGCAAAGTAGCGAAAAGCGGGCGTTTGCCGAAAACAGCGGCACCGTCTCCTGCCGATTTTATCCAGGCCTTCACTCCTGCGATTGAACAAGGACAGCAAATTTTATACATAAGTTTGTCTTCCGAGTTATCTTCCACTTATCAGAACGCCCTCATCGCGGCTGAAGAATTTGAGGAGGGGCAGGTCACTGTGTTTGACTCGCTCAACCTGTCCACCGGGATCGGCTTACTCGTTATGAAAGCAGTCAGAGCAGCATCCGAAGGCCAAAGCACAGCTGAAATTGTAGCCTTGCTGGAGAAGACAAGGCCGGAGGTTGAAACAGAGTTCGTCATTGACTCCTTGGACTACTTATACAAAGGCGGCAGATGCTCTGGAATGCAGAACTTGGTCGGAAGCCTGCTCAAAATCCGGCCAGTGATCAAGGTTATCGACGGAAAGATGACTCCCGTCTCCAAAATCCGCGGCAGCCGCGAGAAAGTGCTCGAGCAACTGCTTAACAATGCGCTGGCCAAAATCGATGACATGGACAATGACATCATATTTATTACCCATTCATTGGCCGATGAAGACGCTGTTCACCTGCAGCGAATATTGCAATCCAAAACAAGGGCCAGAGAAGTCGCCATATCCGATGCGGGATGCGTCATTTCCAGTCATTGTGGAGCCAAAACGATCGGAATTTTATATACAAAATCAATTTAATGGAACAGTATGAAGAAGCCGACGATTCGTTTCCACGATTCCGTCGGCTTGTTCGTTTCTATCGTCAAATTTTAGGCATTTTCCTTACCGAGCCTCCGACCCCACTCTTTCAACAGCACGGCAACCTCATTCCCGCAAAGCGGCTTGCTTAGCAGCTCTGCCATCCCGCTGGCCAAACAGCGCTCCCGCTGCTGCTCGATGACTTCATCGCTGCTCATGCCAATGATAACCGGCATTCGGTTCACCGGCGCCCACTGTCTGATTAAACGCGAGGCCTTGATTCCGTCCATCACCGGCATTTCAATATCCATGAATATCAGATCATACACTTGCTCAGATACAGCCTCTACCGCTTCGACACCATTATGTGCTACATCCGGAGCATAACCAAGCTTCTCAAGCATCTGGACAAAAATTTGACAGTTTACCGGATGATCCTCGGCTACCAGCAGCGATAGCCGTTCCTCCCGCCTGGCGGAACCGCTTTGCTCTGCCGCCTCTGCTTCTTGCGCCGAGTCGGCCGTTTGGATTGCTGCTGCAGCGATTTCCTCCCCCGCCGTGCGTTCTCCAAACTCATATTCGTCTTCCCTCTCGCCGCTAATCAGGGTAAAGCGAAACGTCGAGCCCTGCCCTGCCTTGCTCTCAACCGAAATCGTTCCGCCCATCAACTCGACCATTTTCTTGCAAATCGCCAGACCAAGTCCAGTGCCGCCGTATTTGCGGTTAACGACGGGATGAACCTGGGAGAAGGATTGGAACAATTTATATTGCTGATCCTCCGGAATGCCAATTCCCGTATCGGTTACGCTGACCTCCAGCAGAACGGATGAGGGGGCTTGCACTTCTTTTCTAGCAATGATCACGGTAATTTCACCCTGCTCCGTAAACTTCAGAGCATTACCGATTAAATTGACGAGAATTTGCCGCAATCGCACAGGATCACTGACAATAAGCTCCGGCACGTCTGGGCCAATATGATAAGTTAGCACGATATTCTTCTTGTCTGCGCTAGGCAAAAACAGCTCTACGGCGCTTTGCACACAGGCATGGAGATCAAATAACTCGTATTCGAGCGCCATCTTTCCTGCCTCTATTTTGCTGAAATCCAGCACATCGTCCAAAATCGCTAATAGCGCCTGACTGCTGCTGGATACAATATCCGCATAATACCGCTGCTCCTCACTCAGCTCCGTCTCCAACAGCAAATCGGTCATGCCGATGATCCCATTCATCGGAGTCCGAATCTCATGGCTCATCGTAGCGAGAAACTCTGATTTTGCGAGCGCCGTTCGTTCCGCCGACTCTTTGGCACGCAAAATCTCCCGTTCCCCTGTTATATCGTGAAATACGACGACCGCGCCAACGATTTGTCCTCTCTCAACCATCGGATTCACCGTGTACTGCACAAGAAAGCTGGAGCCATCCCTTCTCCAAAACACATCCTCGTTCACCGCTCGCGACACTCCGTCTTTCATCGTCTGGATAATCGGGCACAGCTCCGCCGGATAATCCGTTCCCTCGCTAGTCGTATGGTGGATCAAGAAATGATTGGACTTTCCGATAAAATCCTGCTGGTCATAGCCAAGCATGTTCGCAGCGGCTTTGTTAATAAAAACCGTTCTTCCATTCTCATCTAAACCGTATATCCCTTCGGATACCGATCCCAGTATTAGCGAATGCAGGTAGCTGAGCTTCTCGATCTGCTCCACATAACGCTTTCTTTCCGTAATGTCGCTAGCTAAGCCATATACGCCGACAACCCGCTTATCCACCATAATCGGCACATTGGTTACGGCAATTTCTATTTTTGTTCCATCGTTATGGATGACTACTGTTTCATAGGTTTGCGGCTTTCCCTCCTTCGCCAGTTCAAAATGATGAATCGTCTTGACCAGATCTGCCGGATCGATAAGGTCGTGGAAGCTCATCGCTGTAAGCTCATCACGACCAAAACCCGTTAGCTGCTCAAAGTTGGAATTAAGCGTCAAATACCGGCCTAGCAAATCCATAGAGTACACGCTGGCAGGACTGTATTCAAACAAGGATTTGTAGCGCTGCTGGCTTTCCTGCAACCTTCGCTCGCTTTCTTTGCGCTCCGTCACATCCCGAGAAATGACGATCATCTCATCGATTTCCCCAGTCAATTGATCGTACCGGTACCTCCCTGTGCTTTCAAACCAAATATACTGCTCGTCCTTACATCGAATCCGATAGGTTACTGTATACACCTTGCGGGATTTCATCTGCGACTCTAAATATTCCTTAACCACCGGCACATCCTCAGGATGGAAAAATTCATAAACACTGCGGCCGACCATTTCCTCGGGCTCATAGCCGAGCAAGGTTACCGAGGACTGCGAAGCGAATAAGAACAAGGCCTCCTCATCGGCAGTATGCCGCGAAATCAAATCCATCGAATATTCGGAAATGAGCCGAAACTGGCGTTCGCTCTCCCGCAATGCAGCCTCAATCTTTTGACGATCCGTAATATCCTGCACCACCCCGATAATCCTTGCAGGAACTCCACTCGAATTGTATTCTATCGTTGCCTGAGAGCGAATCACCTGAAGCTCTTCCGATTCAAGCACGATGCGATAAACGATTTCAAATCGAATGCCTTGCAGAATATCCCTCATCGCTTTTTCAAAAATCGGAATATCCACGGGATGAATCCTCTTCCGAAGCGCTTCGCTCATTTCTGGCATAGTATGGAACTTCTGCCGGAAGATCCGGTCAAACTCAATCGAAGTTGAGAATCGGCCAGTCAGCATATCCAGGTCCCACGAACCGATGACAGCCAGCCTTTGAGCCTGCGCCAATGTCTCTTCGCTCTTGCGCAGCTTGATTTCCGCCTCTTGCCGCGCCGTGACGTCTCTCGCTATCGCAAGCGCTTTCTTTGGATTGCCTTGTTCGTCGTATATTTTACGTAATCTTGTTTCGATCCAGACTTGCCTGCCATCCTTGTGTTGAACCAAATGAATTAACACGGTACGGTCATTATCCCAATGCTCATGGTCTTCGTATTCTTCCGAGACACTCTCCGGCTGAGTGGTCAGATGCTGAAGGTTCTTGCCAATCAACTCCCACGGTTCATAGCCAAGCAAATTCCGAATCGTTGGAGAGATCGACAGGCAGTTCCCCTCCAAATCGGTAGTTGCAATGACATCCTCTGCATAAGTAGATACCAGCTCATAAAGCTGCTGTGACTGCTTCAAGCTCTCTTCTACAGCCCTGACCTCTGTAATATCTTTAGATATCGAATATACCCCGATCACTTCGTCCTCATGAATAATCGGTACATAAGTGATGCAGGCATCGCGAATTTGGCCGTCCTTACGCTTAAAGGAGGCTTGGAAATGTCCGGATTCTCCCCCGAGTGCCCGGCCAAAGCATTCCTCTTTCTTCTTTCTTCCTTGCTCGCAGAACAGTCGTTCCAACGGCAGCCGTACAAATTGTTCAGGCGGATAGCCCGTAATCTTCTCGCTTGCCGGATTAGCGTCCACATAATTCCCTTCTACATCAATGACACAAATGGCATCCGGGTGATGAACATACAATGACTGATATGTTCCCCCTTCTAAGAGTAATTGCCGAAGTAGTCCATTTTTATCGTTGATCACAGTGAGGGCTCCTTTTCTCGCATGTTATCGATGTAACAATTTTAACCGATTGTCCTTGAAAATGGCTAGGGACCCTGCACCTATGCCGAGATCATCGTATTTCCGACTGCCGATTCACCCGAAGTAAACTCTCCCCCTCACATATCGTCCCCTCTCCTGAATATACTTTAGTTACATCCACTCTCACTATTTCCAACCATTTAATTGGGAGGTGTCCATCATGTCATCTGCACCTGGCCCGTATTCGTTCATTGTTTCAAAGGAAGACTGGTCCCTTCATCGCAAAGGCTATCAGGATCAGCAGCGCCATCAGGAGAAAGTACGGGAAGTGATCAGGCAAAATCTCCCGGATCTTGTCACCGAGGAGAGCATAATTATGTCCGACGGTAAAGGGATCGTCAAAGTCCCCCTCCGCAACTTGGAGGAATACCGGTTTATCCATAACTATCAAAAGCATAAGCACGTTGGACAGGGCAATGGAGACAGCCAAGTAGGAGATATACTCGCCGAGGACAATCCGAAGGAAGGCGGCAAAGGGAGCAAAGCAGGCAATAAGGCCGGGCAGGATGTCGTCGAGGCCGAGATCAGCATCGAAGATTTGGAGGAGATGCTGTTCGACGAGCTGGAGCTGCCGTTCATGGAGGAGAAAGACAAGGAAGAACTCGAAACGGCCTCCGTCCGTTTTAACGATGTCCGCAAAAAAGGGCTCATGTCCAATATTGATAAAAAACGCACTATCCTTGAAAACCTGCGCCGCAATGCCACATCCGGCTCGCCCGGAATCCATGGCATTTCCCCGGACGATTTACGCTACAAAACGTGGGAAGATGTTGTCGTGCCGAGGTCAAGCGCCGTCATCATGGCCATGATGGATACTTCAGGATCGATGGGCACATTCGAGAAATATTGCGCCCGCAGCTTCTTCTTCTGGATGACCCGTTTTCTTAGGCGGCAATACGAAAAAGTAGAAATTGTCTTTCTTGCCCATCACACCGAGGCGAAAGAGGTTAGCGAGGAGGAATTTTTCACTAGAGGGGAAAGCGGAGGGACGATATGCTCGTCCGTATATCAAAAGGCTCTGGAAATCATAGATTCCCGTTATCCACCCTCAAGCCACAACATCTACCCCTTCCACTTTTCCGACGGCGACAACTTAACCTCGGACAATGATCGCTGCACTAAGCTGATCGGTGAATTGCTGAATCACTGCAATATGTTCGGTTATGGGGAAGTCAACCAATACAACCGGGGAAGCACCTTGATGTCGGCCTATCGCCATATTAAGGAAGAGAAGTTTATGCATTATGTTATCAAGGAAAAAGGGGAGGTTTACAACGCGTTGAAGCGATTTTTTCATCGTCGGGAAGGGGGCGGCGCAAGTTGAGCGAGGAGATGAAGCAATTGGAATATGCCATTGCTGAAATCATGGAGATTGCCGATGGGTTCGGGCTCGATTATTATCCGATGCGCTACGAAATTTGTCCGGCGGACATCATTTACACCTTCGGCGCTTACGGCATGCCGACGCGGTTCAGCCACTGGAGCTTCGGCAAAATTTTCAATAAAATGAAGATGCAATACGACTTCGGTCTCAGCAAAATATACGAGCTTGTCATCAACTCCAATCCCTGCTATGCCTTCCTCCTGGAGGGGAACTCCTTGATCCAGAACAAATTGATCGTAGCTCATGTGCTGGCTCATTGCGATTTCTTCAAAAATAATTTGCGTTTTTCAGCCACGAATCGGGATATGGTCGAGAGCATGTCCGCTACCGCACAGCGTATTAGCAAATATGTGCTTATCCATGGTGCCGAGACGGTGGAGTCGTTCATCGATGCCGCGCTTGCTATTCAGGAGCATGTCGATCCGCAGCTGATCCGGCCGTTTCGCTATGATAAACGCCAGCAGACGGAGGTATTGATGCGCAGGGCGAAGGAGGCCAGAGCACAGCCTGAGAGCAAAGCTCCGTATGATGATCTCTGGAGCCTAGGGAACCGCGACGATGCTGAGGGGCCGGGAAGCTGCCCGGTGAATTTCCCCCCAGAACCAGAGAAGGACGTCATGTGGTTCATCCAGGAATACTCCGAGACGCTGGAGGATTGGCAGCGGGATATCATGAGCATGCTTAGAGAAGAGATGCTGTACTTTTGGCCGCAAATGGAAACGAAAATTATGAATGAAGGCTGGGCCTCCTATTGGCATCAACGCATTTTGCGTGAAATGGATCTGACCAGCGGGGAAACAGTGGAATACGCCAAGCTCAATGCCTCGGTCGTTCAGCCATCGCGCCACAGCTTGAATCCCTACTATTTAGGCTTGAAAATATTCGAGGATATCGAGCGGCGCTGGGATCATCCGAGCGAGGAGGAGCAGCGGCGTTTGGGACGGCAACCTGGAAAAGGGCGCGAGAAAATTTTTGAGGTACGCGAGCTGGATTCCGATATTTCATTTCTCCGCAGTTATTTGACTAAGCAGCTCGTGCACGAACTTGATCTCTACGTTTTTGAGAAGCAAGGGCCAGAATGGAAGATTACCGACAAGAGCTGGGAGAATGTGCGGGATCAATTGGTAGAATCGCGGATTAACGGAGGAGCCCCCTATATTGTCATTCAAGACGGAAACTTCAATCGTGCGGGGGAGCTTATGCTGAAGCATCAGTACGAGGGCATTGAGCTGGATTTGAAATATTTGGAAAGAACACTTCCGCATGTGTATCGCCTCTGGGGACGCACAGTTCATTTGGAAAGTGTCGTCGAGGATAAGAAAGCCATATTCAGCTTTGATGGCGAAAAGCATTATCGAAAGCTGATTTAACACTGACAACCCGTCTTGACTTGGAGACGGGTTGTTTCATGTTAAACGGATGTCTGATTTGCGTTCTGTAGCTGGCTCAAATCCTCGGCCACCTTCTCGATCATCTGTACGAACATGGAAAGCTCCCCCGAATTCGCCGCTTGCTGCTTAGCGCTAGTCGCCATCTCTATGGATTCTTGCTGGATATGATCCAGCTTACTCTTGATCCCATCGACCAAGCCCTGAATTTGCATCAAAGTTTGCTTGGAGCTCTGGGCCAGCTTGCGGACTTCCCCTGCCACGACTTCAAAACCTCGGCCATTCTCTCCGGCATGGGCTGCTTCAATCGCGGCGTTAAGCCCCAATAGATGGGTTCGATCCGATATTTCCCGAATCGATGTGCTCATTTCATCGATTTGTCCGATCTCTTGGTGAAGCTGTTCCACCAATTCATGCGCGGTCTCTTGAGAAGCCGCCGTCGTGTGAGCCGCTGAGGCGATAATTCGTGAATTTTCGCTAAGCTCAGCAATCATTCCTGTAAGCTCTTGCGTAACCTCTGTCACCGCCTGCAGCAGGTTGTCTTTCTCCGATGCGATGACCGTCAGCTTATGTTTCTCCTGCTTCTCATAAGCCTCCAATACGAGTTGGGAATCCAAATTAAACATTTTGGACAAGGCATGCGTCACAGCAGGCCAGCGCTCCCCTGCAAGCGGCTTCAATAACTCGATTGCCAAGTCAAGATATACCATATAACTGCCTAAGTAATAGTCGGTGGACAACCCGATATGGGAATGAATTTGCCCAATACGAATTCGCTGTTCAATAAATGGCTCTGTCAATATTCCTTCAGCAAGGGACAGCCAATACTGACGCTGCGTCTGCTTCAACCGCTCGATCGTGCTATGACGATTAATCAGATCAAGCAATTCGGGCTCACGCTGTAAATGCTCATAGAAACGGGTCACTATTTCTTCAACTACCTTTTCAAAAATAGGCCTATAGACCCTTAACAACTCCAGATCATTTTGCGTAATACCAATGAATGAAATTTGTTTAACTCTTGCTGGAGACAGATCAATCATGTTAATATTACTCCTTCTAGATGAATTTAATAATGATGTTTATTGTGAGTTTTTTCATAGTGACTTTTTTACTAGTATAACCCTCCCCTACCTAAAAATGAAAGACCAGGATTAAATAAATCCATAAATCAATTTATAGTGCAAAATACCTATCGCTAAAAAGAGTAGATTTTCCAATTTTAGCATGGCATTCAAGGTTTTCGTACTAGCCGATGAAATGAAATAATCTAAGCTCATTAAATATGTAAAAAAACCGCAACACGAGGCGAGCCGCCGAGTTGCGGTTATATGAATTCAGAAGAATGTGAGATGCATTGCTTGCCAGTACGGGCTAACGGTTCAACAAACTGCCGACATACCTTAATAATTCATTTGCGCAGACAGGGCAATAACCATGCTCATCGATCAACCGTTTACTAACCTCATTGATTCGCTTAAGCTGATTTTCGTCCGGCGTTTTTGTTGATGTCGTAATTTTGACGATATCCTTCAGATCGGCGAACAATTTTTTCTCTATCGCCTCCCGCAGCCGGTCATGATGGTTATATTCGAATTTCCGCCCTTTGCGGGAGTAGGCAGAGATACGGATCAATATTTCCTCGCGAAACGCTTTTTTCGCATTTTCAGACACCCCGATCTGCTCCTCGATCGAACGCATCAGCCGCTCATCGGGATCGAGCTCCTCATCGGTCAGCGGATCTCGAATTTTGCTCCAGTTGCAGAATGCCTCGATATTATCGAGATAGTTCTCGAACAGCGTTTTTGCCGACTCCTCGAAAGAATACACGAACGCCTTCTGCACTTCCTTCTTGGCAAGCTCGTCATATTCCTTGCGGGCAATGCTGATGAAATTAAGGTAGCGCTCACGCTCCTCTTTGGTAATCGAAGCATGCTGATCCAATCCGTCCTTAATCGCCCGAAGAATATCGAGCGCCCCCATGCAGTGCAAATCCTGCTTGATCAGCGCGCTGGATATCCGGTTGATGACATACCGCGGATCAACGCCAGACATGCCTTCCTCCAAATACTCATTTTGCAGCTCCTTCAGATCGGCATCCTTATAGCCCTCGACTTCTTCCCCGTCGTAAAGGCGCATTTTTTTCACGAGATCAACGCCCTGCTTCTTCGTTTCCTTAAGCCGGGTCAGCACGGAAAAAATAGCCGCCGCCCGGAGCGCATGGGGAGCAATATGCACATGCCTCATATCGCTCTGCCCTATTAATTTCGCGTAAATTTTCTCCTCCTGCGAAACTTTGAGGTTATATGGGATCGGCATAACGATCATCCGGGATTGCAGCGCTTCATTCTTTTTGTTGGCGATAAACGCCTTGTACTCCGATTCGTTCGTATGCGCTATGATCATTTCGTCAGCAGAAATTAGCGCAAACCGCCCGGCCTTGAAGTTCCCTTCCTGCGTCAGCGACAGCAAATTCCACAGAAACTTCTCATCGCATTTCAGCATTTCCTGAAACTCCATCAAACCGCGATTCGCTTTATTAAGCTCCCCATCAAACCGATAAGCTCGAGGATCGGATTCGGAACCATATTCCGTAATGGTAGAAAAATCGATGCTGCCCGTCAAATCCGCGATATCCTGAGATTTCGGATCAGAGGGGCTGAAGGTACCGATACCAATCCGGTTATCTTCGGAAAGCAGCACTCTCTCCACGGTGACCCGCTCGATATCCCCGCCGTAATCCGTTTTCAGCTTCATCTGGCATACCGGGCACAAATTCCCTTCAATCCGGACGTTCAGCGCCTGTTCCACCTCTGGACGAAGCTCGTGCGGCACGAGGTGCAGCGGGTCTTCATGCATGGGGCAGCCAGAGATGGCATAAACCGCTCCCTTGTCCGTACGCGAGAATTTTTCCAGTCCTCTTTTTAAAAGAGTAACCAGCGTCGACTTCCCCCCGCTAACCGGCCCCATAAGCAGCAAAATCCGTTTGCGAACATCAAGTCGCCGGGCCGCCGAATGAAAATATTCCTCTACTAGTTTTTCGATCGCCTGATCAAGCCCGAAAATTTCCTGCTCAAAAAATTTGTACCGCTTCCGCCCATTCACTTCCTCTATCCCATAAGATTCAATCATCTCATATACCCGGGCATGGGCGGTCATGGCGGGCGAAGGATCTCTGGACAACAGCTCGATATAGTCTTTAAAAGTGCCACTCCACGCTAAAGAATCGCTTTCCGCACGGTAAGCTGCAATACGCTTGAAAATATCCATGTTCGGTACCTCCTGTACTTCCGCTTGGGGTAAAGCGCATCCCCGATCGGTGATCCTTGCTGAACTGAATGGAGCCTCCATGTGAAGAAAAAAAAGTCTATCGACGCGTTTACGCTGTAGACAAACCGCGTTTCAATGCTATTCCTGTGTAAAAACTTAGCTTGAACGTGAATCGTTGCATCTTATATTTTTAGAAAAGTGTATTACATAACTATGCGACTCGAAGGAAGAAGTTGACCAATTTCAGCGCTAAAAAATATTCCCATTGGAAAAATAGGAATTGTTAATAAAGCCCTTTATTTCCTTCCGGCGGAAATGCAGGATTATGATATAATTTTCAAAGGCAAGTCTTATTAAATGTTGGATGAATTGGATAATCAGCACCATTTGCAGAAAGGAAGATCGGATCATGGCCGTTCAGCATGAGACCGAATTGTACGCTCCGCTTAAAGCCTTTTTTGAGGCGCGGGGTTATGTCATCCGGGGTGAGGTTCGCCACTGCGATCTCGTGGGAATCCATCCGGAGCAAGATGATCCGCTAATCGTGGAGATGAAGAAGACGTTTAATCTTTCCCTGCTGCTTCAAGGCCTGGAAAGACAGAAGCTTAGCAGCGAGGTATATTTGGCGGTGGAGCGCAATCGCGCTAAAAAAGGGGCGCACAACCAGAGGTGGAGCGAGATTTCGCTCCTGTGCCGCAAGCTTGGGCTGGGTTTGATTACAGTTACCCATTACAAGACGAAGAGTCCGTTTGTAGAGGTTCTGTGCTCGCCAGGAGATAAAATCATTGTCCCCGCTCCTAAAGTCGTTAAGAAACGCGCAGCGCGCCTGCTGCATGAATTCCATGAACGGAGCGGGGATTATAATGTTGGTGGCAGCCATGGGACGAAGCTGGTCACGGCTTATCGCGAGCGGGCCCTGCGCGTTGCCAGCACGCTTCAGGCTGGCGATGTGATGGCGCCGCGCGAGGTGCGGGACATTAGCGGCGTCGGCACGGCTGCCGCTATTCTGCAGCGCAACTACTACGGCTGGTTCGATCGAGTAGCGCGCGGGCGCTACGCTCTGACACCAGCGGGCGCAAAAGCGCTGCAGCAGTATGCCAGCGTCATCGAGAGCTGGCAATTCGCGGCTGCCGCGGCGACGGGTGAGCCGCCGGCGAAGTAAGCCCAGGCATGATCGCCCCCAGGGCNGTGAATAACACGCTTGCTCCCGCGGATCCAAGCAACAGGCAGCGACGGAAACGCCGTGGCTTGAAAAGAACCAATTCCTATAACGTCAGCCCCGAAATAAAGCGAAGCTCCCTCCTGCTGCAGCTGATACAACGTATGAGGCTTCTCCGTTTGACGCTGCACCTGAGCTTCCTTCTCGGCCGCCTCCCCCTGATTTCTCCCTCTTCTGCCATAATTGCTAAACGGAATCGCTCCAGCAGAATCGTCTTCGACGATAAGCAATGAATACTGTGCTCCCAACCGAAGCAACTCCTTTTTTCTTTGCTCGCTCCACACCCGGCCGGAAGGATTGGAATAACTTGGCGTAACATAGACTAACGACGGTGGATCCATTTTAATTTGGCGCTCCAAGGAGTCTATAATCATTCCATCCTTGTCACACGGTACCTGAATCGCATGCCCCCCTTGCTGGCGGATCGATTCCAACACCTCTGGCGATGCCGGAGTTTCCAGTAATACGGTGCCGCCTGACCTAATTTTCCAGCGAAGGATGAGATCAATCGCCTCCACACTACCGACTGTTAATAACAACTGCGTCGGATCGGTTGAGCCTCCCTCCTCGCCCCTATAAGCTGCGGACAGCCAATCCCGCAAAGCCCCGCAGCCCTGCGGTTCGTATTCATTTACAGCCCCTCGAACCCCCAGTTTAGCTCGCGCCTGACGCAATGCCACATTCAAGCCCTCAATCCCTTCTCCGCCATCGCCTCCGCAAAGAGCCAATGAAATCATATCCGCCCCATCGCTCAACTTCTCGAATTGCTGCCCTAAGGGAAACCGCTGCTTCCTTTGCGCTAAATCCAACCAGCGTTCCAATGTATCCGCCTCCATGCAATTATCGTTTCAACTATTGTATAGGAGGACAAATTTCCCATTCAACAGGCAACAAATACATCAATCTATCGTTTTTTGCCATTAAAAAGTGCACGTGATAGAATGTAGTCTTGAACTAACAAGTTGAGGTGATGATTGTGTCTTATTCTACGGAGCCTATGACCACTTCCGAACCCCTCCGCAGCAGGAGAACGCGAAGGCCTTCCGTAAAAATCGTTCTGCTTATTTGGTTTTTGCTCATTGGCGCAGGTGTCACCACCGCGTATTGGTATAGCAATTATTTGAAGCAATCTATGCTGGAGCAGTTGGATGCCCGCATACAGAACCAGACGGAAATAATGAAAGCTGATTATTCGACCCAACTGGCGGCATTATCCGAGCAAGTGGAACAATTGAACAGCAGAGTTGAAGCATTCAACGAACTGTTGACCTTTACCAAAGACAATGCAAGTGATAAAACCGATAACAGCAATAAATTGTATTCCCAACTCAGCGATGTGAAGAACCAGCTAGCCAAGCTGCAGAAACAAATGGATTTATTGAAATAATGAACGTTATCAAAGGAATTAATCGGTTTTTTCTGCTTGCAACCGCTCCGCTATTCGGCCTTCTTATTGCGCTGGCCTTAAGCGGGCCAGAGATCGACTGGATAAACGAACCGGATCAGATTGCCTCAGATCCGCTCGCCATAGATCAGAACTTCGAAGCTATCTCTACCGGCTTGCAGCAAGCCGAGGAGACAGCCAAATATACCGTCTCCACTATTCGTCAAACAGCTGAACTGTATCACAAAACGACAAATACGATGACGAGCATCGTCCAAACGGCTAAAAATACGGCAGCTAAGCCCGAGAGCATATACAACAGACGGATTACAGCTAAATTGGGCACGCCCAAAGAGACGATAAAGAGCGACCGGATTATCCTTGAGCTGTATAAGGTGAACCCTGGCAATTACAAAGGCTATGCCTTGAAAGTGAAGCTGAAATCCCCGGATGCGATGAAAATGACGCTCGGGGGCGATAAGCTTGGCGGATCGGAGACGACCAAGCAAGCGGTATCCAGATACGGAGCTGCTGCGGGAATTAACGCCGGCGGCTTTGCCGATTCCAAGGGCAAACGCTATCCGTTAAGCACAACGATGATGAATGGGAAATATCTAAATGGATTTGAAGCTTCCTACAAAGATTTGTTCTTCGTTGGAATGAACAAGAACGGCAAGCTGATCGGGGGCAAATTCCATAACAAGGAAGAGCTGGACAAGCTGGAGCCCTCCTATGGCGCTTCTTTTGTACCCATTCTGCTCAAAAACGGACAAAAAACGACAATTCCGCTAAAATGGCAAACATCCCCTTTGCGAGCACCGCGAACCGTCATTGGCAACTATAAGGATGATCAATTGATTATTCTCGTCATTGACGGGTACGATGAGAATGGTAATTCCGGCGCAACGCTGCAGGAATTGCAGAGCAAGCTCTTTAATATGGGTGTCGTGAACGCATATAATTTGGACGGCGGCGGATCTTCTTCACTCGTATTCAACGGGAAAGTGATCAACACCCCTTCCGACGGTCAGCTTCGTCCCGTACCAACTCATTTTTTGTTTTTTAAATAATAAACCAAAGACATAAACATAAGATTAACTCGACGTCTGTGAAATATATCATATAAGCATTTATTTTTTTAACAGAGGCGGGTATAATAAGAGGCAGTTAAATGTGGAGGTGTTCACCTTTGTTTTCATTTTCATTGACGTTTTGGATCGTGACTTTGGTGTTTGCTCTATATCTTTGCGGGATTTTAACCTCGTCGTATAATAACGATAAAACAAAAGGTTTGTAAGAATGCTATTATTCTTGCAAAATCGGGTTGAGCGACTGCAGCTCTCATGATCTCCGTATCCCAATGAACAAGCTTCCCCTGCGGGAAGCTTGTTCATTGTTTTGAAGATCCAAAAATATAAAAATAAGCATCTACAGCTCGTAGACGCTTACCTTCATTTACTCTTATGCGGCTTATGTGAGGCGGTTCATTTCTACGAGGCACTGGTTGCAAATGCAGCGTTCCTTGAAATCACTTACGCTCTCCATTGAGCCGCAAAACACGCATTTTGGACGGTAACGCTCCAAAATGATGTGGTCACCCTGCACTAAAATTTCGACAGGATCTCCCTCGTTCATTTGATATCTTTTACGCAATGACTTGGGCAAGACGATTCTTCCCAGCTGATCCACTTTACGAACCACACCAGCAGGTTTCATATTTACTTACACCTCTCCTAAAAAATGGTATGTACACAACTTTAACGAAAATGATGCTTCCCTCTCTATATATTTCGCTCTTTTTCCTAGAATTCCTGCTTTTATTCGACATATTTTAATATTTTTGCAGGATTTCCTCCTACAACAGCACCATTTGGAACATCTTTAGTAACAACGGCCCCCGCTGCTATGACTACATTGTCACCGATTGTCACTCCGGGAACGATGACCGCCCTTCCCCCGATCCAGACATTGTTGCCAATGGTTACTGGCTTGCCATATTCTATACCCGAATTACGCTCCTTAGGATCAAGGGGGTGTGTGGCCGTATAGATATGGACGCCTGGCGCCAGGAAGCAGTAATCACCAAATCTAACTTCGCATATATCCAGTATAACGCAATCGAAATTCGCGTAGAAATGATCTCCTACATGGATGTTGTAGCCGTAATCACAGCGTAATGTAGGTTCGATATAAGTATTCTCCCCCATGGAGCCGAGCAGCTCGCCCAGCAATTCCTTTCTTCTCGGAAGCTCGTCCTCAAGCGTCTCATTAAACAAGCGGGTTAACCTTCTCGCTTCCAGTCTGTCCGCCACCAGCTGCCGATCCGAAGCATCGTACATTTCACCAGCCAGCATTTTATCGCGTTCTGTTCTTGGCATACTTGAAATCTCCTCTTCAGTTATTGCATTCCCGGAAAATCCAACTGCCGCAGCGCTTCAAACACGATGATTGCTGCTGAATTGGATAAATTCAAGGAGCGTACCTTATCTGTCATCGGCATACGGATCAGTTGATCCGGGTGCCCTTGCAAAATATCATCCGGAAGCCCCTTGGTTTCTTTGCCGAATACGAAGAAGTCCCCATCCTGATACTCGATGTCCGAATACCTTTTTTGCGCCTTGGTCGTAGCGAAGAAGAAGCGGCTGCCGCTGTATTTCTTCTCCACCTCTTGAAAGGAATCATGATATTCGATATGCACCGCATACCAGTAATCAAGTCCGGCCCGTTTCAATGTGGCATCATCCGTGCGGAAGCCAAGCGGACGCACCAAATGCAGGTGAATGCCCGTCGCTGCGCAGGTACGCGCAATGTTGCCTGTATTCGCTGGTATTTCCGGTTCAACAAGTACAATATGCAAAGTCATAACTACAGTTCCTCACTAATTTCAGTTTTGAATTTCTCACCATCAGTTTTACTTGTTCATTATAACAGCTAAATCACTTTCTCCAAAACAAAAACCTCCCGCCGTCCGTTAGGCGAGAGGCTTGCTTTGTATCAGTGAGGAAAGGCTGCTGTCGACGCTCGACTTCTTACCCGTTCGACCTCTGGAATTCTGCCATGAAATCAACTAATGCCTTGATGCTGTCATAAGGAACGGCATTGTAGATCGAGGCGCGAAGACCACCGACGCTGCGATGTCCTTTCAAGCCTACGAAGCCCTCTTTCTCGGATTCCTTCACGAACTGCTTCTCCAGTTCTTCCGAGCCTAAGCGGAAGGTCACGTTCATCAGGGAACGGCTGTCTTGGTCAGCACAACCACGGTAAAATCCACCGCTGTTATCAATCATGTTATAGAGGAGAGCCGCCTTCTCCTGATTCTTCTTCTCGATGCCTGCAAGCGATCCTTGTTCCTCGATCCATCTCAATACTTGGTTCACCATATAGATCGAGAAGGACGGCGGTGTATTGTAAAGTGAATTGTTGCCCGCATGCGTGTCATAGCGCAGCATTGTAGGCAGATGCTTCGGCGAATCCTGGAGCAGCTCCTCACGAGCGATCACGACAGTTACGCCGGAAGGCCCCAGATTTTTTTGCGCGCCGGCGTACACCATGCCGAATTGTTTCAAATCAAACGGACGGGACAGAATGTCGCTTGACATGTCCGCAATGAGCGGAACACTGCCCGTATCAGGGAAGCTCTTGAACTGTGTACCTTCAATGGTCTCATTGGAAGTAACATGCAGGTACGCTGCATTGTCCGGCAAATTCAGGCTGCTCAGATCAGGCAAGCTCATGAACTTGCTCTCTTTGGAAGATGCGGCCTCGAATACATCGCCAATCAGCTTCGCTTCTTTAACTGCCTTGCTTGCCCAGCTTCCTGTCATGACGTAACCGGCTGATTTGCCCTCCGCCAGGAAGTTCATCGGAATCATGGAAAACTGCGTAGAAGCGCCGCCTTGCAGGAACAATACCTTGTACCCTTCCGGATTACCAAGCAAATTCAACAAACGGCTGGCCGCTTCATTATGAGTCTCCTCATAAACGGCTCCACGGTGCGACATTTCCATGATCGACATTCCTGTACCACGGTAGTCGACGAATTCTACCTGAGCCCGCTCCAATACTTCTAATGGAAGTGCTGCAGGTCCTGCATTAAAGTTATAAGCTCTCTTACTCATTTCTCCCCCGTCCTCTCTTTTCACTAGTTACATAGGCTTTCGAAGTTTTGATAAGGTTTATCATAGCAACTATTCTTTTTTCCAGCAAGCTGATATTTCATTAGATTTGATAGTTTGCAGAATTGACACATTAACGCTTCATCTTAACAAAGATTTTATCACGATTGACGGAAAAATTCATACACTCTCGACCAATCCTGGCTCTCCCCTGGGGCCAGATCGATCTGAATAAATATTTCCGGGGATACGACATGGCCTGTGCCCCATACCGCAGCAGCAGAGACTGGGAACGCGCTGATTTCCCGAACGCCTACACCGCTAGGTAGGTGCTCCAATTCCCACAACCATGAGAACATACCATTTTGAAACCCATCGATGTGAAAATAAAAAGGGGTTTTTGGCTTGCCCGCCCACGTAACCTCTCCTTTTTCAATCACGACCCCGTCCAGCGTTTCCTGCTCATCGCTCCAGGGCTTAATCGAAAAAGGAAACCTTAAAGCATACTCAGGCCCGACCTGGTGACCGTCGATTCCGAAGAAATTATGGTTGTATTCCTCCGTCCGAAGGGCGCGTGTGCCCCTATTCGTTAATTGATAGTCTATCCGCAGTTGAGCCCCCTCAACAGTGATGGATTTCACCAGCCGTGCAGCATATCCATCGCAATTTTCTGGATGTACCGTGAACTTTATGGTCTGTGCATTCTCCTGCTCAGCTTCAATGCGATATGGTTTTAGTGGATAATTTCGATAGAATTGGTAAGGCTGGTGATCTATCCGAGTAAGAAGCCCTACTCCAAGCTTGGGGAAAAGTCCTCCGACAGGAGTATCCTCATAGCCAATGGCTTCTCTTAAAGAGAACTCGTTGCACAGCCCCATACCTCCTGTTCCTTCTCCTCCAGCAAGGCTCTCTGGGACGCAGAAGGAATGATTCCCATCGCGCATAGTTACGCCCGTTATAAAGCCGCTCCAGTCGAAGCGTGTTCCTTCATAATCGCCAATAGCAGCTATATCTATAATCAAGTGTTCGTTACTTAGTTGAAATCCCATATTTCTCCCCTCTACTATCCAATCATATATCGCCTTCAGCTCCCGGGACTTAGCCCCTCCAAGGCAGAAAACCCCGGCTCATAGCTTACGAGCAACAGGGTTTTCCTTACAGAAGAGAGCTAAAGGGCGCTGCCGCCCTCTAGCCTCCGCCTCACTTCTGTTCCAACACAATTTCAACGCGCTGCGTGCCCTCTTTAGGAAGCGACTCCAGCACAGAACGCTGAATGAGGCCACCGACGCCAGCAGTTTCAAATTGTACAGACTGACCGTTTACGCTTATCGAACCGATGCGATATTGGCCATAGTCGAGAAGTGCTTTATTGCGGTATACAATATGCAGCATCCGATCCGCGAACAACGTCTCCACCGAGGCCTCTCCTTGGCCATCAAACTGCTCTTTAACAAGCTTAGGTTCGAGATGCAACTGCCCATAGCTCCCCTTCACCCCATAGACTTCCGTCAGTTCTGTAAGCAGCAGCCAACTGGCCGAGCCCGTTAAGAACGTATACATCCCCCGTCCCTTTTCATTAATATATTCAGGTACGCCAGGATACATCCGGCTCAGTTCGAAATCCGTCGAGAGGCGATAAATGGAATCCAGCACCTCGTAACCTTCTTTGACGAAGCCGCGCTTATAGAGCGCATTGGCGTACATTACCGTCATATGGCTGAACATTGCACCGTTCTCTTTGTGACCAAAAGCAAAGCCAAAGGCACGACCTAGATTCTGCTGAATGCCCCCGAAGTTCGAATTCAGACGATATCCGATCTTCTCGTCCTTCAGATAGCGGTCTACGGCCTTCGATATTTTACCGACCTGCTCGTCTGTAGCGACGCCGCCCATAATGCTGAATACCTGCCCGGTGAGCGTCATACGCACTCCTTGCGGGAAGTCGCCCTCGACCCGCTGGGCATCGTCGTTGTAATAGCCGTTAAACCATTCATAGCCTTCTTTACTGGAAATCCATTCATTTTTGCGCAAGTGGGCGATGGCCCATTCTGCCTTGCTTCTTAAATCATTCGCCACTTTTAAGATATCCAGCTTCAATTTCTTACCGCTAACTGCCGGCGTAACAGCGTCATAATACCGATTCAACAGCGCCAGCTTCGCTTCAATACTATCGTAATCCACCGATGCTGTGAGAGAGTCGAGCAGAACCGCCATCTCCTCCGCCAGCTCAATCGTCTCAATGCCTGTGTTTTGCTTCAGATAGGTCAGGAGCTCAGCCAGTTCCAGTAAGTTGCTGGCATAAAATGCCGTAAACGCTACGCTCTCGCCGCGATTTGGAGCCAGGTCAAGCCCGTCGTTCCAATCAGCGCCCTCCAGCTTAATGTTGTTATGCTCGCCGACATGGAAGAATGGAACGATATTTTGCAGCAAAATATGCTCTAGAATGGTGCCTTCATAGACATCGCCATCCTTTGTCGTCAACTTATTTCCACGATCTGCAGTCCAGCTCAAATCACGTTCTCCGCAACGCTTCACGAAGATATCCCGGAAATATGTTTGCGGCTGCAGGAGAATGTCTAGATCACCGCTTTGATGCACATAAAGCAATGTTGTCAGTAGCGGCCAAGCACCGTGATCCATCCATACTCTCGGAATATTGTTCCGGTCGGCAATAAACTCGCCCGGCTTCGAACCGATAATCGTCGCATTACTGCCATCAATACGAACCCCTGCGTAATTGTTCACCAGCAAATTTCTCACTTCATTTGGTTCCATCACCATCAGCGCCAAGCAATCCTGCCACAAATCACGCCAGCCTCTGCCGCCCCGGCCGTAGTCATGATAAGGCAGGAAGGAGTTGCCATACAGACGACGCAATATCGGCTGAAGCGTAACCCATTTCATCCATAAATCCTGCTCCGAATCGCCGGACTTAAACTTGATCGTATCCAGCTTCTCACGCCAATACGCTTCATTCTCTTGCAGCAAGGCATCGAACTGTGTCTCGGATAAATAATCCGCCGCATATTTCGCTTGCTCGATCCGATCATCCGAAATAACCATCGCCACGATATAGCTTACCGATTGCCCGGGTAATAACTCCACAGAAGCGAACCGAAGCGCGCCGACCGCTTCATAGCCCTCAAGCTCAGCTCCTGACGCTGCTAGCGGTTCTCTGTTCCGGACGACAGCCTCCGGCCAATCCAGCGTGCCGCCTTCTCCGACGAATTCTTCATGGATCGGGAACATGCCGATAGGAGCCTTGCCGCTGCCCTCAGCGCCAAGAACGCTGTAAGTTACCTTGTTCACCCGGTGCCCCCGTTCGTCAAAGGACAATGCGGGTTGAAGCTCCATGCCATGTTCGGCCACATAAATCCGATGAAGCAAAGAAGTGACATGACGATGATCCCGAAGGTCGTCAGCCGAGCGGCCATACAGCGGAATCGACGCCGTTGGGGTCAATGCAAGCGGTGCAGTTCCAGTATTCGTTACTTCAACCTTCATGAGCTCGACTTTGTCATCCTTGACAGGGACAAAGCTTGTTGTTTCCGCCTTTACGCCAAGCTCCTCGTTCAGGCGGATAAGCTTATGCCATAAGAATCCGGCTTCCATTTCGGTTTGCTCTTCTTCAGCTACGAATTGAGTCGCGTTCTGCTTCGCCGAATTGCCGCTGACAGACCACGCTCCATAGCCTTCAATATAAAGCCAGAAATTTCGGGATGCTTTGGAATTATGTAAAGCATCGACAGATCCAGGCTCCATCAAAAATGTATTATGACCAGATGTAATACTGCCGTGAAGATTCGGAGTAATGGCCGACATCATTCCCGCTTCGTTGACTAAGGGAAAATACAAATAGCTGTTCTTCTCTGGATGTTTTAGTTTAAATGCGCCCTGTTCTCCTTGAAACTGCCAACCGGACTTTGTCATATCTTTTCTTCTCCCTCTCCTGTTTACAGATATTAATAATAAATCCCGCTCCTATACAGCAGGTGCGGGATTCACCAAGTTACGATTTGACGGCACCTGCGAGAGCTCCGTCGACAAGATATTTCTGGATAAACGTATAAAGTATAATCAGCGGAGCTGCCACGATCGTAATTCCGCAGGCCAGTAGCGGCCAATTATTGCCGTATTGTCCTTGGAACTCTTTCAATCCGAAGGTAATCGGGTAGTTCGCCTTGCTCGGCAAATACATAATCGGGCCTACAAAGTCATTCCAGATGCCAATCGCTGTCAAAATAACACCAGTAGCAATAACCGGCTTCATAAGCGGAGTCACCATTTGGAACAGATAACGGACATAGCCAGAACCATCCATTCCTGCGGCTTCATCCAGCTCACGGCTAATCGACTTGATATAACCGACGAACAACATGAATACGACGCCGGTTCCCGTTGTTTTTAGAGCGATATACCCCAGCTTCGTATCGTATCCGAAGATACCAAGAGATTCCTTGAAGCCAAGCATCAGCTTGTACTGCGCAACCATCGGGTTAGGAAGAAATTGCGACAACAGGAAGAACATATAGATGAATCCGCTCCACTTTACATATTTCCGCGCAACCGGGAACGCACCCATCACCGATACGATAATTGTCAATACTGTAGCGACGACGGTATAAATAAGACTGTTAATGAAGTAGTTGGCGAAATTCCCTTCCGTCCAAGCTGTAATATAGTTGCTCCATTGAATTTCTTTGACGAAACCAATTGGATTGATCAAATACTCAGGGTACGACTTCAATGAAACGTTAAGCACCAGAATTAGCGGCACTACATACAAAACGATTAATACAGCGACAACAGCGTAGGATAGAATAGTAAATGATTTGGAATTTTTCATAATTAATATTCCACCTCTCTCTTACGCGTTTGCCGAACAGCCACGACTACAAAGACTAGAATGATCAGGAACTGAATGACCGAAAGCGCAGAAGGAAGTCCCATTTCAAGGCTGCCGCGGAAAGTCTCCTTATAGACGTCATAGGCCATCGTTCTCGTATTAAAGCGACCATCCGTAGTTGCCAGAATAATATCGAAGGTCGACATTGCGCCGATGATCGATAACAGCATATTTACAGTAAAGGATGGAGCGATAAGCGGGAACGTAATATGGCGGAAGGACTGCCATTTGCTAGTTCCGTCAATATAGCCAGCTTCATACAAATCCTTGGGAACGGATTGCAGGCCAGCCAGAAAGATCAACATGGAGTAACCCATGTACATCCAAATTTGCACGAAAATAATATAGCCAAAAGCATGAGTAAAGCTGGCGAAGAACATATCCTTATAGCCAAAGAGCCAATCATACAGCATGTTAACCGGCCCGCTCATCGGGTCGAACATCATGCCCCAGATTAGGGCAACTACAGCGACACCGAGTACCACCGGCAGGAAGAATACAGCGCGATAGAAATAATCGCCTTTCAGCCGCTGATTCAGCAGAACCGCTACGAACAGGCCAACCCCGTTCTGAACAATCGTTACTACAAACATGAAAATAAGTGTATTCGTAATGGAGCGCCAGCGTTCTCCCGAGTTTCCGGAGTAAAATAAATCGTAGTAATTTTCAAGCCCGACAAACTTCATCGTACTGCCGGGAATATTTTTCACATCCGTAAAAGAATAAATAACCGTCATAACAGAAGGGCCAAAATAAAAAATCAAGTATAACGCCATTGGTATTAATAGAAGTAAAAGGGGTAGGTAGCGAGCCATGCCTTTTCCAAATGGATACATCTTTCTCACCTCGCGGATCCGAATCAATAAATGATCGGGGCCTGAACAATCAGACCCCGAGACAGTACAGTATGGTTATAACTCAACTTATTTAGGAGCCGCAGCTTCCCATTCTTTCTGTTGTACGTCAGCTAGTTCTTTCGCTGTTTTGTATACGCCGCCTGGAGCGAGATATTCCGTATGAACGCCTTCTGCTGCAAGATGCTCACCTACGTTTTCGCGGTTGATCATCGTAATTTCATAAGCAAGCTCGAAATCGCCAAGATAAGGTGTCAATTCGTTGTCGATGAATTCGCTATCTGTGGAAACTCCGTCCATTGTAGGAATGAAACCAGCAGCTTTAACGAATGTTGTGTAGTTCTCAGGCTCGGAGAAGAATTCCAGCCATTTCAGAGCGCCCTCTTTGTTCGGGCCTTTCTCAGCAGCATACCAAGTCACATCATATTTACCTACGAAGGATGCGTTTTTCTCTGCATCTTCGGTAGCAGGTACTGGGAAGTAACCGAATTTAAGGTCTGGATTCGCTGTGGCAATCGTTGGAGCATCCCAGGAACCGTCAGCCAGCATAGCTACTTTGCCCGTTGCAAAAATGGATGGAGCAGAAGCATAGTCAATTCCCATGAAGCCTTCGATCATATAGTTATCTTGCAGAGTCTTCATTTTCTCAAGAACTTCAACGGCCTCGGCATCGTTGAACGCCGTCTCGCCTTTCCATACGCCCTCGATCCATTTTTGCTGATCGCCGCCGCCTAGAATTTTCGCTTGAAGCGCGAACACAGGCAATTTCAACGGCCATACGTCTTTACCGGCTACGCCGATTGGCGTAATGCCTTTGGACTTCAATGTTTCGTTCAGCTCAATGAACTCGCTCCACGTCTTCGGTACCTCTAGGTTGTGCTCTTCAAAAATTTCTTTATTGTAGAACAATCCCGACATTGCTACTTTGCCAGTAGGAATGGCATATACTTTGCCATTATATGTACCGGCTTTTTCAATGTCATTCGCGTTCCAATTGCTGATGAAAGCTTGATCAGACAGATCAGCGATCAGGCCGGAGTTGATCCATTGCTCCCAGTCAGGAACTTTTGCTCCTGGTGTCCAATCCTGCGGAGACAATCTCATGCCGGACAAGTCGGCAAGAATATCGACATCGTTCGCTGTCAGTCTCGCTCTTTGCGCTTGCTTATATTCATCATCCGGACCTGTCGTCGTATACTCGATTTTATATTCCGGATACTTCTCTTCAAACTTCGCATTGATCTCTTCCATCGCTTTGTTAATGTTTTCTTGTTTCCAATGTAAAATCTTAATCACTTGCTTTTTCCCGGAAGAACTTTTAGCGCCTTCGGCGTCGTTTCCAGAAGCTGCATTGTTACCACCGCCGCCGCAAGCTGCCAGGCTAAGCGTTAATGCGCCTGCAAGAACGATGGCAGAAATTTTCTTGACCATGATATTTCCCCCTATTTGTAATCAATGATTTTCGAAACTCTTCAGCGGCCTAACCTTACTTAGAAACGCCTGAAACCGCGAAAATAGCCTTAAATGCTACGTTTCGTATTTTCGTAGTTCGAACGTTCTAATGCGATTTTACCGAAAGCGGTTTCGTCAAAATCATTATTACATCATTTTTTTTGTTTGTAAAGTCCTATTTTAAATTTTTCGTTTTTCTCGCCGCCTCCTGAAACAGCTATCCAAATAATCAATTAAAGCTATATGTTCCAATGCTTCTAATATGTCCTTCTGACTTTTACTGCATTGACCGAGCATAAAAAAAGAGGTAAGATATTTTACGAAAGTGTTTTCGTGATTTTACGAAATAGATGCTAAAGCGCTTTTACCGAAAATGTATTTTCGTAAAATATAGCATGCAACTGAACCGAAAATTTCAATGATCGCGCAAATGCTGCTTCTTGTCCCAGTGACTTGTGACTTACAGTCCATATGTTTGATTTGCTTTAATCAAGAAGGGGGTTATGTCTTGACCATCAACATCAGAACGATTGCGGAAATGGCCGGAGTTTCAGTTTCGACCGTATCCAAAATCATTAACAACTACAGCGATATTTCAGAAGAGACAAAAAATAAAGTACTTGAAATTATGAAACAAACCGGGTATGTCCCATCCAACTCTGCCAAAACATTAGCGACCAAAAAGTCGAATCTTATCGGTGTCATTTTTGCCGGAAAACTAAATATTGACTTTACCCATCCTTTTTTCGTCGAGGTGCTCAACTCCTTTAAAAAACAAGTCGGCTTTCTCGGCTATGATCTTTTATTCTTTTCCAATGAAAAGTTCTATGCCGTCGATGGCGAGTATCTTGCCAGATGTAAGCACTTCCAAGTGGATGGCTGCATCATTGTAACCGGTCAGCAGGTTGAGCCCTCTATCCGCGAGCTGGATATGAGCGACATCCCCTGTATTGGAGTGGATATCGAGCTTAAAGGCAAGAACTCCGGTTTTATTATGTCCGATAATTACAAAATGTCATACAAAGTCGTAGAGCATTTTTATTTGCAAGGCTTTCGGGAGCTTGGGTACATTGGAAGCACACAGGAATCGGAAATTTCCAATATGAGGGAAGCGGGCTATAAGAATGCGATAGACAGCTTTGGCCTGCCTTTGAATGAGGACTGGTTCGTGAATGGGGAGAACTTCTTTGAGACGAGCGGATATGAAGCGATGAACCGGATGATTGGATCGGGCTCATTACCCCGTGCGATCTTTGCAGCTTCTGACTTGATTGCGATCGGGGCCATGCGTGCATTGAAGGAGCATAAGCTGCGAGTGCCACAGGATGTGGCGATTATCGGCTGCGACGATATCGAGGCCTGTAAATACACCAGTCCGGCGCTTACTACAATCAGGCAGAATAAAGATAAAATCGGCAGGCTCGCCGGCTTGATGCTGTATGATCTCATGAACAGCCAGTCTGAAACGAGCAATGTCGTCGTAGAGCCGGAACTGGTTATCCGTGAGTCCTGTGGCAGTAGACCAGACAACTTTTAATGCATCGATCCGGAAGATTATTAATTTTCAATTGCTTCATAAGCAACTCTGCACAAAACAATACACCCCTCTGGCCTTCTTAGAAGAATGGCCAGAGGGGTGTGTCATTTTACACTTAAATAACTGCTTTCGGCGTATCAAAGCGTTTGCCAAGCAATGGAGCCAATTGTTCCAAATCGCGAAGCAATGCAGCGAACTGATCAGGGAACAATGACTGCACGCCGTCGCCTGTCATCGAATTGTCTGGATCGGTATGCATTTCAATAATCAAGCCGTCTGCACCGGCTGCCACGGATGCCTTTGTCATCGGCTCTACAAGCTCGCGGCGTCCCGTGCCATGACTCGGGTCAGAGATAACCGGCAGGTGGCTTAAGCTTTGCAGCACGGGAATAGCGGATAGATCCAGCGTGTTTCTCGTATAGGTTTCGAAAGTACGAATGCCGCGTTCGCACAGCATGACATTCGGATTTCCACCTGCAAGAATGTACTCCGCCGCGTTGAGGAACTCGTCGTATGTTGCACTGAAACCACGCTTCAGAAGTACAGGTCTGCCGCATGTTCCTAGCTTACGCAGCAAATCGAAGTTTTGCATGTTGCGCGTACCGACCTGCAAAATATCCGCGTACTCTGCGCATACATCGACATACTCTGGCGTCATTACCTCGGTAATCGTAAGCAGACCATGCTTCTTCCCGGCTTCAGCCATCATAACCAGGCCTTCCACCCCTACGCCCTGGAAGCTGTAAGGGCCCGTACGCGGCTTAAATGCTCCGCCCCGCAGCACCTGGCCGCCTGCCGCCTTCACCAAGCGGGCGATTTCATCGATCTGTTCTGCCGATTCCACAGCGCAAGGACCGCCCATAATGACAAGCTCTCCGCCGCCAATCTTCACATCGCCGATCTCTATGACCGTATTCTCCGGATGGAAATCACGGCTGGCCAGCTTATAGGATTTGGAAATTTTAATCACATTCTCCACGCCCTTCATCTGACGCAGATGCTCGGCAAGCTTCGGCTCAATCGATCCGATCAACCCGATCACCGTGCGGTCACTTCCGCGTGATACATGAGTTTGCAGACCTTCCTTCTCAATAACGGCAATAATTTCATTAATACGCTCTTCTGGCGTTTGATTAGAAGTAATTACGATCACGATCCATCATCCTTTCATCATTGCGGGCCCTGGGCCAAAAATATATATTTCCTTATCACCTAAAAAATCAAAGTCCATTTGTCGCTTAAACGCTTGTTCGCTTTCAAGCTTTTATCCACTAAAGTAACTATAACTGAATCTAGTTGCCGCGTCAAGCATAACATACGCCCAACCATAAAAGCTGCAAACCTCTAAAAAAAGGTTTGCAGCTAGAAGTACTACTTGGCTCTATTCCACTCTAGTCAGGCGAACGGCCATATACAATCTGCCTGGCAGCTCCACGCGGAATGTGCCTTCATGGATGCCGATGCTTTCATCGATTGTCATATTCCAAGTATCGATGATGTCGACCTTGTACTTGATCCCCGGCTTCATTTGAAATATTCTGAATTTCGGCTGATTAAACCCGAAATAATATACATAATATTCATCCTGAATGCCCGCACAAGGAAGATCCCAGTCGGAACGCAGCGGTTCCCAGCGCTGTCCGGGCGCTTCCTCTACGAGCCTGCGCAGAAACCCGATTCGACTCGGGCTGTCCCCGACCAGCTTGCCTCCCTTGGACCACCATAATACTTCCTCATCATTCAAGTAGGTCTCCCCATGGCCGACATACCCGCCGCGAATCGTTCCTTCCCAGAAGCGCCGTACCATTTCCTCGCCGGAAATGTTGCCCCAGCCTTGATCGATATCACCTTCATAGGCGCATTCGTCGATGACGATCGGCTTGTCCCAGCGTTCCCGCCACTCTAGCGCAGCTTCGGAGGTTTTGTAGACATCGATTCTTTGCAAACTGCAATGGGTCAGCCACGGTTTGCTATGATCATAGAACGCCAACCAATTATGATTGGACAACAAATGGCCATAAGGATCATTTTCCGTAATAATTTGAGCATAACGCTCCCAATCCTCGCTAGTTTTAGCCCACATCAGATCAAACTCATTCGCTAGCGACCACCAGACATGACGGAAAGCGGACAAACGGGCCACAATATAGCGTAAATACAGGTCATCCGCTTCCTTGTTCATTTCTGAGAAGCCCCATCGGTCATACGGATGGAACAAAATAAGATCCGCTTCGATGCCAAGCCGTCCCAAATCGGCGATTCGCTGCTCCAGATGTTCGAAGAAGGCCGGATTAAATACGCTATAATTCCATCCTTTTTCTACAGACCCTTCAAATGGATATAGCTTGGGCTCGTTGCGATTGTAGAGGTACGACTTAGGAAACACACACATCCGCATTTTATTAAACGGCGAGCTCGCCAGCGACTCCAGCGTTTGCTGCTCCACTTCCTCGTCTTGATGCGTCCAGACATAAGAGGTTGTGCCAAATGGCAAATAAGCTGTACCGTCCTCATAGGCGAAATGATACTTGTCGCGAACCCGAACCGGGCCATGATTTCCCGCTTCCGGAGGAGTACAAACAAATGAACCATCAAGGCCATCCAGCGCCTTCGATGTACTCTCTGTCCGGTAGCTCCAGCGTCCCTCCAGATCGGGCATCATGCGGATTTTATAAATCCCATTCCCATTATAAAATCCTAATACTTGTACGGTGCGGCCTTCTTTTTCATGAATAAATATTGCCTTCAGTTCGACATCTGTAAAAGGATTTCCTTGAGAGGGCCCTTGAAGCTCTATCTCAAATACATCCCATTTAGAAGCATGTCCAGGCGAGCTTATTCGTCCTGTTCCGGTTATATCCTGATCAAACTGTACTTCAGCACGCGGCTCCTTAACAGCATTGTCCTCAGAAACCGATGATACGTTAGCAGGCAACTGGGCCAGTTCTTGGAGAAATGACTCACGCTCCTCGTCCGTGAAGCCCAACTCCTGTCGAATATCGAGAAATTGCTCCAAGGTCATTATTTTGTAAGAAAAAGCAAGATGCTTCTCCTCTTCTAGAAACGGAAAATACTTGAATAAAATCTCACCTGCTGCTTCATTCGTCCAAATATGCCCAATTCTTGCCTTCTCATTAAACATATTGCGTCCTCCCTCTCTTTAGCCTTTAACAGCTCCGGCCATCCCCGATACGAAGTATTTCTGGAAAAATAAATAAACAGCCAAAATCGGTACGATCGATATGAGTACACCTGCACTCAGCAGCGTATAGTTCGTGGAATGCTGCCCCTGGAAGGTCAGCAGGCCCGCAGTAACCGGCTGCATCGAATCCTTCGTAATAAAAATTTGCGCCAGCAAAAACTCATTCCAAGTCGATAGAAAATCAAGAATGATTAATGTTGCAATAGCTGGCATGGCTATTGGCAATATAATGCGGAAAAACTTCCCCAGCTCCGCGCAGCCGTCAATATAAGCTGCTTCATCCAGCTCCTTCGGTATGGAGCGGAGAAAGCCTCGCAGCACCATAATGCCAAATGGAATACCAAAACCGATATAGACGATAAAGATGCCAGGATACGTATTTTCAAGCCCAAAGTAATTCAGCATCATATTGAGCGGAACGAGCGTAGCCTGGAACGGAATCATCATTCCGACCAAGAACACCATAAAAAGCGCATTTGCCCATTTGAATCCCATCCGGGTCAGCGCATAGGCTGCAAGCGCCTCGATCAGAATACCAATCGGAACCTTCACCACGGAAATAAACAAACTGTTGCGAATATAAAGCTTCATTTTATCCCATGCCTCGGCAAAGTTGCTCCACTGGAACACTTCCGGCAGCCGATATACCGGATTTCTCATCAAATCCGCATTGGATTTCAAGGCAGTCATGACAATAAACGCAATGGGGATCAAAAAGAGCAGGCATAGAACGATAAGTAATATATAGGTAGCCGCTTTAGAAGCCGCGGATTGTTGTATTTCTTCCATAGGGATCCACCCTCTTTCGCGTTAAAATCACAGATGCGATTTTTTGTTTGTATAGAAGACGTAAGGGATAATAACAGCCATTGCGACCAAGACAAGAATCCATGATATAGCCGACCCTACGCCAATGTTGTTGAATTTAAAGGTCTGATAGTACATCCATGAGGATAGCACCTGTGTACTCTGTGCCGGGCCGCCGGCAGTCATGCCGTAAATTATGTCGTATACCTTCATCGCATTAACCATCGTCGTCGCAAACACAATGACGAACGTTTCGCTGAGCAGCGGGATCGTGATGAAGCGAAAGGATTGCAGCGGCTTGGCGCCATCGATAATGGCCGCCTCATAACAGTCTTTCGGAATGCTTTGCAGACCGGCAAGGAACAGAACCATCGGCAGGCCAACGCCCTGCCAGACTGCGGCAACAAACACTGCGTACAAAGCGGTTTTAGGATCCGAAAGCCATGTATGAGCCAAGTTGCCAAGGCCGATCGCCTCCAGCACCGTATTAAAGAACCCTCTCGTCGGGTGATACAGCCAGGTCCACATTAGGGCGACGATAATGCCCGATAATACATAAGGAAAATAAAACACGCCGCGAAATAGCGATCTGCCCTTGATTTTGCGGTTAAGCAGCAATGCAAACATCAATCCCAGGCTGATAATAATGGTTAGAGAACCGACTAACCAGAGCACGTTGTTTTTCAAAGCCGTCTGAAATACAGTATCCTCTGTGAACAGATAAATGTAATTTTGCAGGCCAACAAACTGCTTATTCGGTGATATTCCATTCCAACGAAAAAAGCTAAGCTGCAGCGTGTATAAAGACGGCGCGACGATAACAATAAGATAAATCAGCAGCGCTGGCAGCAGGAATGTCCATGGCTTCCAAGCTTTAAGTTTCATACCTTGCCTCCTTCGTACAGCCTTTAGCTTAAGAGAACAGCCACAGGGCTGTTCTTCTCAAGCTATGCTGAACTTGTGCCTGTTCTAGTTGCTATTGCTCTTATGCGACTCGGCAGCCTTCTGTATTTCCTTTGCGGCTTGCTCTGGCGTCCACTCATTCAGAACGACAGCATCTTGCGCTTCGAACAGCTTCTGCACGACCGTCTGCGGCAGCGCCTGATCCGTAATAAGGAAATTGCCGTCCTTGATCATTTCCGCCATCTCAGATGTATGCGGAGATTGCTCCGAAGTGTTGAACTGCTTCAAAGCGGGAGAACCATACTGATCGATGTATTCATTGACAACTTCCTCGCCGGTGATATATTCCGCCAATTTAATAGCTGCTTCCTGCACCTGCGGCTCCGAGCTGCCGTTAATCTGGAACATTTCCGCAAAGCTCGACATCCGAACAGGCTGATGATCCGTAGGGAATTTAAAGATGCCAAAGTTCTTGGGCTCAGCTCCCGCCTCGGCGATGTTCAGATCTACCCATGCTCCCTCTATTGCAAACCCCTGCTGAGCATGATACATCGGTGTTTCTGCTTCTAACGGATCAAGGGTAATAAAGCCTTTTTCAAAGTAGCCTTTGTCCGACCAATCCTTCAGCTTCTGAAATGCTTGGACGACCGCCGGATCATCCCATGAAGCCTCGAGCGTATTCAACTGATCATGGAGCTCGGGCCCGCCATAGTGTTCAATCAGCTGCTCTACCCAGCGCATCAGCATCCAGCCGCCCTTGCCTCCTACTGCGAAAGGTGTAGTGCCTTGATCCTTCATCTGCTGCAGCTGCTCCTCAAATTCCGCAAATGTAGCTGGCGGATTCAAGTTCAGCTTGGCGTACAGCTCCTTAGGATAAAAAACCGAGAGCGAAGCAAGGTGGAATGGCACGCCATACACTTTATCGTTATACTTCACCAGATCCAGCGCAGCCGGGTTGTAAATATCACTCCAGCCATGATCCGCTGCAATTTGAGTCAAATCCATCGCTAAATCATTCTCCGGATAAAAGGAACCGAGAGAACCGCCCCAAGTAAACCACATGTCAGGCAAGGTTTTGGAGGAAGCTGCTACCTTTAACGACTCCTTTAATGGATCTGTACCATAGTAGGTCGGTTCAACTTTGATATCCGGGTTTTTGCTTTCAAATTCTTTAATGATCGGCTCCAAATAGGAAGTTTGATCATTCAGCACCCATAACGTTACACTCGTCTTAGAGCCGTCACCGTTGCCAGCGCCATCCTTCCCAGATGCCGCATTGCCCGAACCGCCGCAGGCTGACAGCATCATGACGATTACCATCACAGCCGCTAACATTGCTGATAAACGTTTTTTACTCATTGAATAACCCCCCGCTGATGTTGTTTGTCAGTAAATAAGCATTTGATAGGCACTGTATAATTAAGCCCTGTCTCATTGCTTGCTTCTAAGTCTACTATTCAAAAATTGAACTGGGTATGAGGGGAGCATGTCATTTTATACGCTATCATATCGTCTTTCGGCAGACTTAAAACAGTCCAGTTCTTCACCAAATAGACGATTGATGCTCTTTCCTACATTTCTATGCGCTAACGGTTGCGATACTCCAGTGGAGTCAGCCCTACCCGCTCCTTGAATAGCTTGCTGAAATAGTGCGGATTGGTATAGCTCAGTATTTCGCTAATCTCATACACCTTTTTATTCGTCTCCCGGAGCAGCTTTTGGGCATAAATCATTTTGTTCCGAATCACATATTCGCTAAAACTTTCGCCTACTTCCTTCAAAAAAATCCGGCTTAAATAGCTTGAGCTAATCGGAATGGATTCCGCCACCTTCACCAAGGTAATATCCTCTAGCAGATGATTGTCTACATATTCCTTGGCTAGTCTGACATGCAGGCTGTCGCTTTGCTGATTGACGGGAAACTTCAACTGGGCCTCCAAATAAGCTTCCGGGATTTGCCGCAGCTCCCTATAAATCGAACTGCAAGAATAAATGATCGAGGCGTTCAGTAGTTCAAATACTTTGCTTCGCAGTCGGTCAAGATACTGCTCCCTGCCCTGATGATCCTCATGTCCTTCCTTGGACTTGGCGGGTGCAAGCCATAAAATTTCGCGGTGATTCCGATGAAAGACAAGGCCTCCCCAATCCCGGCCTACGTACTCATCGATTAAATAACGGATCGACATGAATTTTAAATGATCTTTAGCATTGAGGGCAGCCATATGATCGGCAGCGTCATCCCGAAGCCGAATCGCAGTCATCCATAGTCCTTGATCAAACTGTCCCTCCGTGAGCTCCGGCAGCAGCATTTTCTGGGGATAAGTATAGGCATCGAGTAAAGAAACCAACCAATCATTCCTTTGCTCCTCCGACCATTTTCTCGCGGGAGTTTTGGCGTTACTCTGCTCCAAATGCTTAATCGCCTTCTGAATGACTGCCGCTACTTCCTCTTCGTCCATGGTTGGCTTGTGAAGATAATCCAGCGCTCCCAGACGTATCGCCTCCTTCACGTAAGGAAAATCATCATAGCTGCTCAAATAAATCACCTGAATGGATCCGCCGTGCTTCTCACGGATATATCTGCCCAGTTCCAGCCCGTCCACTCCCGGCATGCGAATATCGGTCAAAACGATATGAAGCTCCTCGTCTTCAAGCACCTTCATCGCCTCCTCGCCGTTGGAGGCTTCGGCTTTCCAGCATACGCCCAGCGCTTCCCAATCGACCATATACCTAAGGCCCATCCTTACAATGGCCTCGTCCTCTACCACCAGAAGATTCCACATGTCAAATCTCCTCTCTCACCGGTTTATAAGGTATCGTAATAATGACTGCCGTTCCCGGCTCCATTCGCTTGACCGTAAGGCCGTATTCTCTGCCAAACCATAGTCGTATGCGATCATTTACATTATTTATCCCAATATGGGCGCTATCGTCCTTCCGCTGGCCTTGAAGCAGGTCAGTAATTTGTTCCTCGGTTATCCCGACTCCGTTATCCATAATTTCAATGGATAGAGTACGGTCATCATCGAGCAGGCGCGCCTTTACTGTAATCAATAAGGTTCTTCTCAACCCGCGTGAAGCATGAAAAATAGCATTCTCCAGTACCGGCTGAAGCAGCATAGCCGGAATCCCCGCATCCTGAAGCTGTTCAGGGATATCCCATTCAACATCGAAAGTATTCGTATACCGTAAATCCATCAGCTTCTCATAATCCTGCAGTAAATCAATTTCTTTTGATAACGGCATTAGCTCATCATTCAGCTTTAAATAGGATTGCAGCAGTCGGTTTAACGAATGAATTAGCTTGGCGATTTGCGGAGACTGCTGCAAAATGGCCAGCATCCTTATAGAGTTCAATGTGTTATATAAGAAGTGAGGCTGTATTCGAACTCGAAGCGCGTAAAGCTCCGCCCTACGCTTCTGCCTTTCCTTTTCGGCGATCGACTGGATCAGCTCGTTTAGCCGCTTTACCATCCGTACATAGCTTAAATGAAGCTGGCCGATTTCATCATATCGGCTCGGCGCCTCCAGCACTTCGAATTTGCCGTTCTCCACATTGCGCATCGAACGGATCAAGCGCAGAATCGGCCGCGAAAGACTTTTGGCAAGCAGCCAGGATACGATTGCGGAGGCGAACATAAGCACGATGGCAATGACGACTGTATATTGGCGAATCGTACTCGTGCCTTGCAGAATATCCGCCTGATTTTTGCCCATGTAAATCGTCCAGCTTAAATATTTGTTCTGCCTGACAACACCGCTGTACTTCACATTTCGCTCATTCAGCTTACTGTCCGCGACCCATACCCCGTTCGCTCCTGCATCGAGGGAATGCTCCAACAAATGTACCGCTAGCTGCTCGTCCGAAGCATAAACAAGCTGGTGATCCGCATCTACTACCGTCACGACCGTGTCACGAAGCTGTGATGAGGTAATAATTTTCTCGATGAAATCGGGAGAAATATGGATCGCAATGACAGCAAGCGGCCGCATTTGCTCATCCAGCAGCATCCTGGATACCGTCACGGCTTGAAAAGCTTCTCCCTCGAATTGCTTTATTTCATGTACCCCCGAGACGACAAAGCCTCCTCTTCTCTCCAGAGCCTCCTGGTACCATTTCTCGTTCTTCACATCGAAATTTTTGTTCATGGATGAAGAGCCGCTAAGCCGATAGCCGCTAATTCTGCCATTCATCCCGTAGAGCACCATTCCTTTAATTGACGTATTGATCGAAGGATACGCGCTCATTAAGCGGATAAGCTGCTTCTGTGCATTGAGCTCAGCTGAGCCCCAGTTTTCCTCAGGTATGTAAGGCTGATTAAAAATTGTAAACGCTTCCGGCATATAGTAGGGTAAAATGCTAAAGCGATCAAAATCACTGATTTGTTTCTCGATCGCTGTGATCAATTGACCCGCAATAATCTGAAGATCCTGCTCCGTCTGTTGCATTAGCGTTTCCGAAGACTTTTTATAAGCGATCGTTCCTAATAAAAATACAGGCAAGCTGCTGACGATAATCAATACGATGAACAATTTACGATGATAAGATAGCCGCTTCCAAAGCATAGCCCCGAGCCCCCATGATGTCGTTGTCTTTTATTTAAGTCTAATCGGGTTTGAGCGCATATTCCATCTGCAAAATTTGTTTTTTTCACCCGTTTTATGTATTGGAGATGCCATCTCAAAATTGCAATAGATCAATAATGCTTTTTACAACACTTTTATTTCCTCTTGAGCGAATTTTCTAGACTCAGCCAAAATATCTTGCTTGCATTCCACTCTTTAGTTCAACTTCTTATAGAGATTAAAAAAAAGCCGTCTCAATAGCGGCAGCAAAGCGCTTCGCTATTGAGACGGCTTCTATGAATCGTACAAAATATTAAGATTTCTTTGCTCCGATCTTGACCGGAGGCAGCAGCTTCTGCATATTGACGGTACGAACGATTTCCCAGGTGCCCGGGTTCGCCGGATCATATTGCTCCAGATAAGCGATAACCTCTTTCGTAATCGGTGTCGGTGTGGAGGCGCCTGAGGTGACGGCGACTTTGCCGACTCCCTCCAGCCATTCGCGTTTCAACTCGGTTACGTCGGAAATCCGGTAAGCCGTGACCCCGGCAATTTCTTCTGATACCTGGGCCAGACGATTGGAGTTATTGCTGCGCGGATCGCCTACAACGATAACGAGATCCGCCTGTCCTGCCTGCTCGGCAACAGCCTCTTGCCTTACTTGCGTTGCCAAGCATATTTCATTATGAACCTCTGCGCCGGGGAACTTCTCCAGCAGCTTCTTCATAATATGCTTAATGTCCCATTGGCTCATCGTCGTCTGATTCGTAATGACGATCCGCTCCGCATCAATCTTCAGGGAATCGATTTCCTCCTCCATCTCGATCAAGTGAACACGATCAGGCGCAACCCCGATGGCTCCTTCCGGCTCAGGATGCCCCTTCTTCCCGATATAAATAATTTCGTAGCCATCTGCTACCTTCTCCTGTATGAGAACATGCGTCTTGGTTACGTCCGGGCATGTCGCGTCTACGGTAGTCAGGCCCTTGTCGCGAGCGATTTTGCGCACCTCTGGAGATACGCCATGCGCGGTAAATATGACCGTACCGCTCTCCACTTGACTTAATATATCCAGACGGTTAGGCCCGTCAAGTGTAATGATCCCTTCATCCTCGAAGGACTCGGTCACATGGCTGTTATGAACAATCATCCCCAATATATATATCGGCCGCGGCAAATCGAGATTTTTGGCGGCTTGCCTCGCAAGCACCATCGCATCGACAACGCCATAACAATAACCGCGCGGCGAAATTTTGATCACTTCCATGATTTGCACCCCCGCTTTCTTGTTCCCCAATATCCAAATCCATATCCTGTTTTGAAGGGTAACATTCTTTATTATAGCCTATTCTTGCTGCTCGTTAAAGGCAACGGGGAGCCAGATCACGAAAGTCGTCCCTTCTCCGCGCCGGGTAATCACTTCGACCGAGCCTTGATGCTCATCGATAATCCATTTAGCAATGGACAAGCCGAGGCCGGTTCCCTGAGTCACCCCCCGGGATGGATCCGCCCGGTAGAAGCGTTCGAAAATTTGCGGAATTTCGCTGCGATCCATGCCAATGCCGCTATCCTTGATCCGTATCCCCACTTGATCGCCTGACTTAATCGCATCGATGCTAACCTGACCTTCCGGGGTATACTTAAAGGCATTCTCAATAAAAATAAACAGCATTTGCTGCAAATAATCCTTGTTGCCAACGATGCAAGCATCCTGAATAACGGATAGATCTCCTTGTAGCCACAATGCTTTGCGCGGTAGGAAATTAGCTCGCCGTACAACTTCCTCTACAATCGGCCCTAGCAGCTGCGGCTCCTTAGCGATCGTCTGGCCGGCATCCGCGCGAGCGAGGGACAGCATATCATTGATCAGTCGGCTCATTCGCTCCGATTCATCCGCAATATCGCTGACGGCCTCCAGAGAGAACTTTCGCAGCTGCCCCTCATTCATGACTGCCGGCTCTGTACTCTCCCGAACCCAGATTTTCTTCAGCAGATCGACATTGCCGCGGATCGTTGTCAGCGGAGTCCTCAGCTCATGCGACGCATCCGATACGAAACGCCGCTGGTTCGCGTAGGCCTCATCCAGCTCCTTATAGAACCCCTCCGTTCGAGCCAGCATATTGTTTACGGTACCGATCAGCCTGCCGATCTCGTCGCTGGGACCGTCATATTCGATGCGAACGCTTAAATCCGTCCCCTTCTGAATCCCGTTGGCCGCCTCGATGACCTTGCCGATCGGCGCCATCGATTGCCGGGCCAGGAACAATCCGAACGTGCTCGCCACGGCGATCGTAATGAATGACCCGAACAGGAGCACCGTCTTGAGCTGGCCCATGATCCGATTCTCCGCATTGGTGTCCGCGGCAAGCTGGAGCAGACCGACGGTCGTATTTCCATAGACAAGCTGTCTCTCGTACAACATATAAGAATTTCCGTTGATCGTTATGTTCTGAAAGACGCCTTTTTTTCCAATCTGATCAATGTCCGGCACTGGAAACACCATCTCCCGGTTCAGCATGCCTTCGGAAATGCGTGTCGTATTTTTGACATAATTGTTCAGCTGCCAGAAGATGCGGGCATCCTCGAGACGCAGGATTTGGCTCCGATCCATTTGCAGATCCAGTCCCTGGGAGAGGCTCACGTTCTGGGCTTTTTCGATCTGAGCGGCGTGCTCTTCGACTCTTTTCTTCACTTCAAAAAAAATGTTGTACCGTACTATTCCATATATCGATGCGCCAAACATAATGAGAGTGATCGCCAATATCCCTGTATACCAAGCTGTTAGACGTAGCCGAATCGACATGCCTAGGAATCACCTCTCAGAATGTAACCGGCCCCGCGTATCGTCTGAATGAGACGCTTCCCTCCATGCTCCTCCGTCTTCTGCCTGAGCATGGCAATGTATACTTCAAGCACGTTCGACTCGCCGCTGTAATCGTACCCCCAAATTTTGTCCATAATAAGATCCCGGGTCAGCAGGCGTTTCGGATTTTGCATAAATAAATGCAGCAGCTCGAACTCCTTGGCGGTTAATTCCAACCGCTGGCCAGCCCGCAGCACTTCGCGGGAGTCCAAATCCATAATGATGTCTTCGAAGATAAGTCTGTTGCTGCCCTCTCCTCCCGAGGACTCCTTGCGGCGCAGCAAGGCGCGCACCCGAGCCAACAACTCCTCCAGCGCAAACGGCTTCACCAAATAATCGTCGGCCCCGGTATCCAGCCCCTTGACCCGATTCTCGACCTCGTCTTTAGCCGTCAACATAAGCACGGGAACCGTGCTGCCCCCTTCCCGGAGCCTGCGGCATACCTCGAATCCATCCAGCTTCGGCATCATCACGTCTAGGATGATCAAATCAGGATCAGCGGTCAGCATCATCGATAGACCTTCCATCCCGTCATTCGCCGTATATACGTCATATCCTTCAAATGCTAAGCCCCGGCGGAGCATGGATGTAATTTTCTCATCATCGTCGATTACCAAAATTCCCGATCTCACGGCCATCTCTCCTTTATTAAGCCGCCCTACTTCAGTTCGCAGCTTGTCCCCTTATTGTTACTTATATTGTACAACAGAAACCGCTTTGTTTCCGCTTAGGCCATAGCATTAAGAAACGGCAGGGCATAGCAGCCGTGCCGTCTCTCTTTACTTCTGATTTATTTGTGAAAAACGGAAGCTCCAGCGTTATTGTTGAATGTTGGGAAACTCATTCTTGTCGCCAATCGTTACTTTGAGATCGATGCTCTTTCCATCTCGTACGACATTGAAAGTAACGACTGTACCGACGCTTTGCTGCTGAATATAGGCGATAAGATCTTCTTTGGTCACAAATTTCTTGCCGTCTGCTCCAGTAATGATATCGTACGGGCGGAGATCCGCATTATATGCCGGAGATTTGAAGACGATATCCGAGACAACGGAGCCTTCGTTCACATCGGTCCCCATCTCTTTTGCCACTTCGTCTGTCATCGTCATCAGCGTTGCCCCGATAAACGGCACCGGCTTCTTAGGTATTTCCTCATTGTTTTTCAACTTATCCAGCACTTCCGTAACGGTAGATGTCGGAATCGCAAATCCGATCCCTTGGGCATCGGAGCTAACCGCTACGTTAATTCCCACAACTTCCCCGTTCAGGTTAAGCAGCGGGCCGCCGGAGTTCCCCGGGTTAATCGATGCATCGGTTTGCAGCAAATGCTCATATTCCCGATCTTTCTCGCCGTTCTCACCCGCGATCCGAATGCCGCCTCTTTCCTTGGCGCTAAGCACACCGGCCGTGACTGTATGGTCAAAGCCCTGCGGGTTGCCAATCGCTACAAGCCACTCGCCTACTTGCGTATTATCGGAGTTGCCCAGCGGAATGGAAGGGAAATTATCACTGCCCTCAATCTTTAGTACGGCAAGGTCAAGTTCATAGCTCGTGCCAAGCACCTTGGCTTCAAAGGGCTTCTCACTATCTTGAAGCGTAACTTGAACGATATCGGCATTATGCACCACATGCTCGTTCGTCAGGATGTAACCTGTTTTATCGAATATAAAACCGGATCCGATTCCAGTTGGTACCAGCTGATTCGAGTTGGAAGAGCTGCCGCCGTTGTTTCCGCTATTATTTCCGTAAAGATCGTCCCCAAAAAAGAATCGATAGAACGGATCATTGCTTTGACTGCGCTGGCTCTGTCTTCCGGCCTTGACCAGTGTCTCAATCTTTACGACGGCTGGACTAGCCTGCTGAACAACGCTCGTTACATCTCCGGGATTCGTCATCGGGAAGACCGCTGTAGATGTCTTCGTAGACGCCCCTCCGTCTCCTGCCGCCGTCTTAGAATCCGGCGTAGCAGCGGCTGGAACGTTGGCGACCGTGTCCGGCGTAAAAAGGTTGGTTCGATCCGCGAACACCATGGCTCCGGTTAAGATCAGCATTCCTGCCAACATTCCGGCAAGTACGGACTTGAAGGACGATCGTTTCGGCCGCTCATTGTACTGCCAATTGGCATTCCTGGAGGACGGCGATGCCGGTGCCCCCGTATTTCCTCCGCCAAATGCGCCCCGCGGGCTATCCGACGTAGAATACCCGGTAAAAGAGGATGTAGGAATCGGCTTCACTGGCTGAGGCTTCGTAATTTCAACTTCCTCGGGCTGACGGCGATCATAGGAATCGCTTTGACGAGACTCCTCGCCGCTTTTGCCATAGGATTGAAAAGGCCCATATGAATAGTAATATGAAGAAGACGAGCTCGACTCTGGAGTTTGCTGCGGCTTATCGTTCCCGTTCTCTCCAAAGCCTTGACCCGGTTTGTTTTTTTGATCATCCATGGTGAAATACCTCCTTCCCCCAGTCATGCAGGGGTTCTTGTTTACTTGTTCTTATTTTGTACTATAAACCTTAAACGTACCTTAAAAACAATTAAAAAGGAGATAAAAGCCAAACACAACCTATATCATACTGCAGTATCGCGATCAAGCCATGCTAAGATCCCGGTACCCAGCCTTGGCGATGCGCGTATATCGCTAGCTGCGTCCGGTCTTCCAGCTCGCATTTCATCAGCAAATTGCTGACATGGGTTTTGACCGTCTTTATGCTGATATGCAGCTCCTCAGCGATATCTTTGTTGTTCTTGCCCTCGGCAATCAGCAGCAGCACTTCCTTCTCCCGCTCGGTCATTCCGGAGTTATCCCCTTGTACGGTACGCTGGCGCAGGCCGCGCGTCAACGCCTGGGCCACATCCCCGGTCATAACGGGCATGCCGCGATAGGCTCCCTGCAGTGCATAAATCAGCTCCGCTGCCGAAACGGTCTTCAGCACGTAGCTGACCGCTCCTGATTCAATGGCCTGAACTACGAGGTCGTCCTCTAGGAAGCTGGTAAGTATGACGATTTTCAAGTCAGGGTACCGGCTCAGTACCTCCTTCGTTGCCTCCGCCCCATTCATAACGGGCATCATCAGATCCATCAGGACGATGTCCGGCAGCCCGCCTTCGATGCCTTGGTCGAGCAGCTTCACGACCTGATCTCCGTCACTGGCCTCGGCCACGACCTCAAAACCAGGGTCAAGCATTAAATATGTTTTGAGGCCCATACGCACCATATCGTGATCATCTACAATCATCACTCTGATTCTCTCACTCATTTGCGTTCTCCCTTCTATTCATCTTCGAACTTCGGAATATGAACGCGAATCGTCGTACCTGCCCCGGGCTTGCTAATGATTTCGACATTGCCGCCCAGCTTCTCCGCGCGTTCCTTCATCGTTGTTAATCCATAGGAGCCTTGCTTCTGCACTCCATTGCTGAAGCCCTGTCCATCATCGCTAATGCTCAGTACAACTTGCCGCGGTCCTTCCCTTAACGACAGACTGACCAGCTTCGCCCCGGAATGCTTGACGATATTCGCCATCGCCTCTTGTACGATTAAGAACAACTGATGCTCCTTGGCTTCAGATATATCGCCCTGAAGATCCATATCCTTCATTCCCCTAAGACCGTTCTGGCGGCAATAATCGGGGAACCACTGATCCAGCGCCTCGGCCAGCGTCTTGCCCACCAGTTCCATTGGCCGCAGCTGGGCAATGAGCGCGCGCATCTGCTTCTGAGCCATGTTGGACATTTGGATTAATTGCTCAAGTACAACCTGGGCCTTAGCTTCGTTCATTTCCAGTACTTTCGGCAAAGAAGAGGCGGCCATATGTATGGCAAATAACTGCTGGCTTACCGTATCATGCAAATCACGCGCAAGCCTTCTGCGTTCCTCAAGCACCGCCTTCTCTGCGGCCTGTTCCTTCTCGATCACTTCCTGCTCGCCAAACTGCTGCAGCAGCTTCATTTTCTTCTCAACAGCCTCTGTCATATTGTTAAATTCCTGATAAACCCCCGAAAATGTCTGATCTACCGTATCCGGCATGCGTACGGATAAATTCCCTTTCGCCACCTGGAGCATGTTTAAATGCAGCGAATCAAGACGTCGCTGAATCCGCTGCCCGGCAATATATCCGATGATAAGTGTAAACACGAGAATCCCCGCGATGATATAAATCCATACCCGAGGATCAATGACAATGACGGCTCCAAAGATCGAGCCGACGTACAGAGCCACTGCCGTCAGACTTCCCGTCAACAGGAAGAAGAGCAGCAGCTCCCATTTTGTATTTTTTAATATACGCTGCACGATCATAATCAGCCCACCATATTCACTTTTACGTCGCCGACAAACACGCTGACGACCAGTTTGATCCGCTTGCCAGCTTCGCCGTAATGCGGCGACTGTGCATTTACATTGCTCAAGAAGCCTCCACGCTTCTGCGACAACACCTTCAAATCGCCGATGAGCGCGCTTGAGGTTGCCGTGATGCCGATGTCCATATCCTCAGGTATAAACACCTTCACGTCGCCGATGAATGCGGAGACCGTAATCTTCGTCTCTCCGTAGGGAATTTGCGCTTTCGTCAAATCGATAATGGTGTCCCCGATAAAATGGGATATATTCATTGGCTGCAGCTGAAAATAATCTTGTCCGAGATGAACATCCCCGATGAACCCGGCCTTCGTAAGAACTTCCCGTTTCCCAGTGTTAGTGCCTTGTTGGAACTTGCCGTAGTTCATGTTATCTCCGTACTGTTTTTCCTCCTGATCCGCTCCCGTCTTGGTCGTCGTTCCAAAGATTTTATCGAGCGGCGACTCCATCTCAGGGTGGAAAGCTGGATCGATCGGAGCCTCGAACGGATTATCAACCGGTGGCGGCGGCGTCCTGGGCAGCTCCTCCTTATTTCGCGATCTGTCACGCGGCTTAAACAGAATTGACAGGCCAGCGATAATGAGCATAACCGGTATAAACATTTTAAAGAAATCCGAAGGGCTGATATGCAGATAGCCTAAATTTTTGCCTAGAAAGAACAGGCCTAATGCAATTAAGACTAGACTCCAAATGAAATTTGAATCTCCACGTTCTCTATTCACAAGAGTTAATATTCCGGCCAAAATCATAAATACGGGCCAATAGGTCGAAAATAAATATCCGATACTAATATCGGTGAAGCCGAGCTGATTCAATAAAAAAACGACACCGATCGCAATAAGCACGAATCCTCCAATAATTCTGCCTGACATTCCGTTCTTCATTTTCTAATCCCTCCATCATATGAAGCACGAGCTTTAATCTGATTTTAGTGTACAACATCCTGCAAGGAAGGAACAGCGACGAGAGGTTGAAAGTCAGCTCGGTCCCGAGACCGAGATGGTTCCTATTATTGGATGGTTTGAAATAAACTCCTGAATCATCCAAAACAAAAAGAGCGTCCTGTGGCAGGACGCTCTTTCCAACATTATTTTCCGCTTTGAGAGCTTGGATTAGAAGCTGCATTTCGGGAAGCTTTCGCTTTTTGAGCAATCGTTGCATTGTTCTCTTCAGCGAATTCAGCATTGTATTTTTCATTTGGTGTTTTGTAGCCTGGAGAAACTGCCTTTTTTTGATTTGCCATTTTATTTCACCTCCCTTAGCCCTGTCACATACATGGAAATGCAGTGACTGCATGGATGCATTTCGTATTATGCAACCTGGGGAGTGAAATTATACAAATCACAAATCATATTGCCCTATCCCAAAAATCCTCCGGAATTTCCTTATTGACCTCCAGCGCTTTGCCTAGCTCACGGAACATGTCCTCCGTCAGCTTTCCCGATCCTTTACGAATCACTTGAACCTCTACTTCCTTTTTGCCCCATTCTTTGAAGACCTGCTTAGTGGTTTTAAAGTACAGGTCGATTTTGTTTCCTTTAATGGCCGAGCCTTTATCAGCTACAACACCATAACCGTATCCGGGTATATACAAAATCGTCCCGAGTGGAAACACCTTTAAGTCGGCTGCAATGGTAGAAATGGTGTCTTTGTCTCTTCGCACCTTTACTCCGGAATAAGTAATCCCATATCCCGGATGGTTAGGGCGTTTACCTGTAGACTCATAACCGGCGGTATAACCGGTTGCGACTACTTTTACTGTCTCAAACTGGGCTTTAGTAGCCTTTTCTTCAGCATTGGCTCTTTTAGCTTGCTCGTGGTTTGTCGATGAGCTTGAAATATATATCGGCTTAGGAACTACTCCCTGCCGAGCTAATACAGCGGTCGTTTTGAACGTATTCATCGCCGCGACTTGTTTGAATTCATGTTGCCGTGCCGGATTGGCATATATCGTATTATCCTTACTCAACAAAACTACAAGCATGAATATTAGCGTAATACACATACCAAGTCGTTCCCAAAAAATAGTTTGGCGCATGTGACAATCTCCTCCCTTATTCCAGAGGATGTCCACATGCGCCAAAGTTTATACCTTCGCCATTGCTTCGGTTATTTCCTTAAATCTTATGATTTTGAATGTCGTTTTGCAGCAAGGAAACTACTTCTTCCAACGATTTCGCACCAAGATCGCCTTCGCCGCGCTTGCGCACGGAGACGGTTCCCTCTCTTTGCTCATTTTCGCCGACAACGAACATATATGGTATCTTCTCCAGCTGAGCTTCACGGATCTTATAGCCTAGCTTCTCGTTGCGAAGATCGCTTTCGGCGCGGATTCTGCCAGCGAGCAGCTTCTCTTCTACTTCACGCGCATAATCTTCAAAAGCCCCGGAAACAGGAATGACTTTCGCTTGAACAGGAGCCAGCCAGAGCGGCAGATTGCCAGCAAAATTCTCCAGCAGGAAGGCCGTAAAGCGTTCCATCGTGCCGAGGATTCCGCGATGAAGCACGACCGGACGATGCTTAGCGCCGTCATCCCCTACATATTCGAGCTCGAAGCGCTCTGGAAGCAGGAAGTCGATTTGCACAGTGGACAGCGTCTCTTCCTTGCCGAGCGCAGTTTTAATTTGCACGTCCAGCTTTGGTCCGTAGAATGCCGCTTCGCCTTCGGCTTCGAAGAATGGAAGACCTTCTTCCTCGACAACTTCACGCAGCATGCGCTGAGCTGTATTCCACATTTCATCATTTTGGAAGTACTTCTCTGTATCTTCCGGATCACGATAGGACAAGCGGAACCGGTAATCGTTAATTCCGAAATCTTTATACACTTGCGCGATTAAAGCGAGCACTCGCTTGAACTCGTCCTTAATCTGATCCAGACGGCAGAAGATATGAGCATCATTCAGCGTCATCGCACGAACGCGATGCAGACCAGTCAGCGCCCCGGACATTTCGTAACGATGCTGCAGGCCGAGCTCAGCGATCCGAATCGGCAGATCGCGATAGCTGTGCATCTCACTCTTATATACCATCATATGGTGCGGGCAGTTCATCGGCCGGAGTACAAGCTCCTCGTTATCCATCACCATGCTCGGGAACATATCCTCCTGATAATGCTCCCAGTGTCCGGAGGTTTTATATAATTCCACATTGCCTAGAGCAGGAGTGTAGACATGCTGATACCCAAGGCGTTCTTCAATATCTACAATGTATCTTTCCAGCGTACGGCGCAAGGTAGCGCCCTTTGGCAGCCAAATCGGCAGGCCCTGACCAACGAGATTCGAGAAAGTGAAGACGCTCAGCTCTTTGCCAAGCTTACGGTGATCGCGCTTCTTAGCTTCCTCTAGCAAATGCAAATGCTCATCCAGCTCGGCTTTTTTGAAGAAAGCCGTGCCGTAAATACGCTGCAGCATTTTATTGTCGCTGTTCCCGCGCCAGTAGGCACCCGCTACGCTCAGCAGCTTGAAAACCTTGATTTTGCCTGTAGAAGGCACGTGCGGACCGCGGCAGAGGTCGAAAAATTCACCCTGATCGTAAATGGACAGCACGCTGTCCTCAGGCAAGTCGCGAATCAGCTCTAATTTATACGGATCGCCCAGCTCAGTAAAGATCGCTACCGCTTCATCCCGGCTTACTTCTCGGCGGGTAATCGGCAGGTTCTCGCCGATAATCCGTTCCATTTCCTTCTCAATCTTCTGCAAATCCTCCGGATTGATCGGATGCTCCAAATCCATGTCATAGTAGAAGCCATCCTCGATGACCGGGCCGATGCCCAGCTTAACTTCCTTGTTGCCATACAAACGCTTGGCCGCCTGGGCCATGAGGTGAGCCGTACTATGCCGCATAATTTCAAGACCGTCCTTGGAGTCCGGCGTGATGATTTCAACAGCTGCTCCATCCGTAAGCTGCGTTCTCAAATCCACAGCTGCTCCGTTAATTTTCCCTGCAAGCGCATTTTTGCGCAAGCCGCTGCTAATCGATGCAGCTACATCCTCCAAAGTACTTCCGTCTGCATACTCCCGAACCGAGCCGTCCGGTAAAGAAATTGATACTGCCACTTCTTGTTCCTCCCTTATTATCGTCATTCATGGCCGGGAGCGGACAAACAAAAAACGCCCGTCCCGGAAAGGGACGAGCGTTATATACCCGTGGTTCCACCCTCATTCGACTGTTCAAGGCTGCAGGACACAGCCATGGAAAAGTCCTTGTTTAGGCATTATGTAACGGTAATGAACCGGCATTCCTTAATTTCTGAGCCGTAAATGCTAAGAGTTCGGGAACACAGCTACAAAGGGGTAAACCAAAACCGACTCTGAAGGGAATTCCAGCCTGCGTTCCCTCTCTCTGTATCGTTCGACTTTCTGGTTCATGTCTTTGTCAACGCTTTTCACTTGAATATTTGTAATTATAATGCTATCCACATATATCGTCAAGAACCCCACGCCCCGTAAACTATGTTACCAAGTCGCGCTGTCTCGTTCCTTGATGGAATTCCTTGCATTGCGGGCAACGCAAGCATAGCTGTACCCGCTCGCCGAAAATGCGCCGGATCGTCGTAATCGCCAAGGCTTCCGGATCCCGGGTATGAAGCAGTATCCGCTCCGGAGACAAGGAAATCAGCGTACTAACGATGACATCCTCCATCTGCAATTCCTGGTCAGCCATCCGCATGACCACATCGCCTGAGGAAGCTTCTATCTGTTTCAGCCTTTCGTTTAGGATGATAAATTCACTGCCACGCTTATGCATGACGTGAATAAACGGAGTTAGCGGCTCTTGAAAATACACGAAGTACTGCAGCAGTTCGATAAAATCCTCATACTGCTTATCCAGCAAGAATTCCTCCACCGCATAATCGACCATTTCCCGCAGCTTCATTCCGTAATTTTGCAGCCTAAACGTAATAAAGCCGTCAAGATCCAGAGTGCGCTGTTGTCCTTCAATCATTTCATGAAAAGCCGTTTCTATAAGCATCAGACGTGCTTTTCTGGCCTCGGCCTGTCCTTCCTCCATGCCCAGAAATTTGTGGCAAATCGCTTCAACGGCCTGTTTCTCGCTTTCATTGAGTTCATAATCCTTCGTTAAGATTTTGCGAATGATTCCCGGCTCTCTGACATCGACAACATACTCCGCGACAACGAGGGCGATATCATCCATGATCTTGCTGTTACGCTCCTCGGATTGAGCTCCCTTCTTGGGACGAAGGCTCATACTCCATTCTACTCTTGAATGTTTGGGCATATATACAAAATCGGATTTTACGCTCGCCTTATGTAAACTCTTGGTTAGCCGCTTCATATAATTGCCGAATTGATTGGCTAACACGGCGGATCCGACATTCGTGCCAATCGTAAAAAAATCCATGAACTCGCCCCTTTCCGCTTCCTTCTCAAAGTATATGGTGAGAAGGAAGCAGATATACGGGGCGGGTCATGGAAACATCCACAGCTATTCCTTAGTTTTGACAGTTTACCTTTTGATCACGAAGTATATTAGTTCTGCATGACGAAGTCTTTCTCGACCTGGCTGCCTTGATCAAACACGCGCAAAATTTCATATTTCGTATTCCGCTGAGCAGGGATTTTGCCGGCCTCGCGAATGATGGACAGTATGGATTCAATATTGACTTTGTACGTTGCGCCTGCGGAAGAGACGACGTTCTCTTCAATCATTGTACTGCCGAAATCGTTGCAGCCGTATTGAAGCGACAGCTTGCCGATTTCAGGCCCCATGGTCACCCAGGATGATTGAATGTTCTTAATGTTGTCCAGCACAATTCGGCTGATCGCCACGGTCTTCAAATATTCCCGTGGAGTCTGTCTTTCCCGCTTCAAATTTGTATTATCCGGCTGGAACGTCCACGGAATGAAGGCGAGGAAGCCCTCGGAATCATAGCCGTTCTGTAGGCATTCGTCCTGAGCATCCCGGACACGCATCAGATGCAGCGCGCGCTCCTCCATCGATTCGCCAAAACCGATAACCATTGTGGCGGTCGTGTTCATGCCGACACGATGGGCCGTCTGCATGACGTCCATCCAGTCTCTCCAGGATCCCTTCAGGCGGCTGATTTTGCGACGCGTTCGGTCATCGAGAATCTCTGCTCCCCCGCCCGGCAAGGAATCAAGACCAGCTTCGTGAATTTGCCGCACAACCTCTTCCAGAGACAAGCCGTCCGATACTTCCTTCATCTTCAAAATCTCTGCCGGTGAGAAAGAGTGCATCGTGATCTCCGGGAATCTTTGCTTGATCGCCTTAAGCAAATCCGTATAATAGCTGAACGACAAATTCGGATTCGTGCCGCCCTGCATTAATATTTCGGTACCGCCTACATCGATGGTCTCTTGAATTTTCTGAAAAATGACCTCGTCTGGCAGCACATAGCCTTCTTCTGAGCCCGGTCTACGGTAAAAGGCACAAAACCGGCAGTATACATCACACACGTTCGTATAGTTGACGTTCCGCCCGATGACGAAGGTCGAGATCGGCTCGGGATGCATCCGTTCCATCACGACGTTAGCCACGTGCCCCATTTTCTCTACTTCATCCGATTCAAATAAAGCGATCGTATCCTCCAGGTTAAGACGTTCTCCTCGGAGCGCTTTGTCTAGTATGTCGTCAATTGCAGTCATGGGCTGCCTCCCCTTTTCCCTAAAAATGATCTTTGAGCTCTATCTCACTTGCCCTGATTTAAATATCTAATATTTTGAAATTAAATAGCACGGTTTTATCGTAACATAATCCGGACGGAAAAACAGCACCCGAGCCAAGATCGGATGCTGTTCCTACATTCAAAGCCAATTTACTCTAAAAGCCGCAATACTTCTAACCTTCATCTACTATTTATTTTATCTCTAGATTCTAACCTCTGACTTCCTGCTTCTAGCTTTGCGTCAATGCTTGTTGCAAATCGGCGATAAGATCATCGATATCCTCAAGACCTACCGAGAAGCGGAGCAAGCCATCGGTAATGCCGCGCTCATGACGAACCTCCTGCGGCATGGATGCATGGGACATCATCGCCGGATAGGACAGAATGCTCTCAACAGCCCCAAGGCTGACAGCTACAAGCGGTATCGTAACACCGCTAAGCACCTGCTTGGCCCGTTCTCCGGAGCCGACATCAAAGGACACGACAGCCCCGTAACCCGTGGACTGCTTCTCATGAATTTCCCGTCCCGGATGGTTGGCCAGGCCAGGGTAGAATACCGCCTCAATATCGCTGCGCCCGCTTAGCCATTCAGCTAGCTTGCCGGCACTCTTCTCACTGTGCGCCATGCGTGCGCCAAGCGTTTTCATTCCGCGCATCAGCAGCCAGGAGTCCTGGACTCCCAGCACCGTGCCAAGGCCGTTCTGCATATATTTCAGCTTGCGGCCAAGCGATTCCGTTCTGGTCACGGCAAGACCTGCCAAAACATCACTATGCCCGCCTAAAAATTTAGTAGCGCTGTGCAGTACGATATCAACACCCTGTTCAATCGGCCGCTGATAGTAAGGCGTCATGAACGTATTATCGAGAATGCTGAGCAAGCTGTGGGCATGTGCCCATTCCGTCACTACAGCAATATCGGTAATTTTCAACGTTGGGTTGGACGGCGTTTCAAGATAAACGGCCTTAGTGTTCGGTTTAAGCGCGGCCTTCACTTCATCGATCTGCGTCATATCAACAAAGGTTGCTTCGATCCCCAAACGATTCAGAATGCCTGTCAGTAGACGATATGTACCTCCGTACACATCCTCCGTAACGATGATATGGTCGCCGGCCGAGAACAGCATAAAGGTTGTCGAGATCGCTGCCATGCCGCTGGAAAATGCAAAGCCTCGCTGACCGCCTTCAAGCACCGTAATATACTCCTCCAGCGCTTGCCTCGTTGGGTTGCCCGACCTGCTGTAATCATAAGAAGGGGGGGTATAAATATCATGATGATGGAAGGTGGACGCTTGATAGATCGGCACGCTCGATGCCCCTGTCGCGCTGTCAACTTCCCCGCCGAAATGAATCAGCTTCGTATCAAATTTCTTATCTTTTTTCCCTGCATCGGAAAAATCATTAGCGCTGCCTTGATCACTCATTCTTGCTGCCTCCTTCGACTTCTGCCCGCGCTGCCGCCAACGCCTGCTCCAGATCCTGGATAAGGTCATCCGCATGTTCGATCCCCACAGAGAAGCGCAGCAGGCGATCATCCACACCAACAGCATCGCGAACTTCAGCCGGTATATCGGCATGCGTCTGTACGGCTGGATACGTCATTAAAGATTCGACCCCGCCGAGACTTTCGGCGAAAGCGATCAGCTTCAAGTGACGAAGCACCGGGTCCACATAACGGGAATCGGAGACTCTAAAGGAGAAGATGCCCGTGTTGCCGCTCGACTGGGTATTTTGAATCTCATAGCCAGGATGATCCGGCAGCCCCGGATAAAATACTTCCGTTATCTGCGGGTGATTTTGCAAATACTTGGCGATCGCCAGGGCATTGCTCTGATGCCGTTCCATCCGCAGCGCCAACGTCTTCATTCCCCGCATAAGCTGATAGGAGTCAGTCGGGCCAAGCACCGCTCCGATTGAATTGTGAAGGAAGGCTATCTCCTCCGATAGTTCCTTTCCTTTGGAAACAATAAGGCCAGCCAATACATCATTGTGTCCTCCCAGATATTTCGTAGCGCTGTGAACAACAATATCGGCGCCAAGCTCGATCGGGCGCTGGAAGAAAGGGGTCAGCAGCGTATTGTCGACGATGGTCAGAAGACCATGGTCACGGGCCCATTGGCTAACCGCTCTAATATCCGTAATCATCATCAGCGGGTTCGTTGGCGTCTCGATGAATATCGCCTTGGTGTTAGGCTGCCTGGCATCTTCAAGCGCGCTTAAATCGTTCGTATCCACATAGGATGCGGTAACTCCATACTTGGACAGCACCCGCTCCAGCAAACGATAAGTCCCGCCATACAAATCCAGCGACACGATCAAGTGATCTCCGCTAGCGAACAAAGTGAACACGATCTGCAATGCCGCCATGCCGGAGCTGCAAGCAAAGCCCGCGTCCCCGGACTCCAGTGCAGCAGCTGCTTCTTCCAGCACCGCACGCGTTGGGCTCTTCGTACGCGAATAATCGAATCCAGTGCTTTGTCCCAGTCGTGGATGGCGGAAAGCTGTTGCCTGATATATCGGGTAGTTTACTGCTCCGGTAACCGGCTCTTCGATCGAACCGATCTGTGCAAGTACACTTTCAATACGGTACCTCTTCTCTGACATTTAACAATCCCTCCACAACCTATATATGATAAATGAGTCCACCCTGCTGATCGATGTCATAGGGCGTTTCTTGATACACATAGTAGTTCAACCAGTTGGAGAATAATAAGTTAGCATGAGATCTCCATGTAGACTTCGGCGTACGAGACGGATCATCATTGGGATAATAGTTAACAGGAAGGTCAACATCCAGCCCTTTTGCCACATCGCGGTCATATTCCCATTTCAATGAACAAGGATCATATTCCGAATGTCCCGTTACGAATATTTGCTTGCCGTCTTTCGTTGCGACGAGATAAATGCCCGCCTCTTCGGATTCAGCCAAAATATCGAGTTCTGGCACTTTCTCAATGTCACTGCGTTCAACGTCCGTATGCCGGGAATGAGGCACCTGAAACACCTCATCGAAGCCTCGGAGCAGTTTGACATTTGGAATGTTCACCGTATGCGAGAATACGCCAAAGCATTTTTCCACAAGTGGAATCTTTCTGACTCCATAATGGTAGTACAATCCGGCTTGGGAAGCCCAACAAATATGCAGGGTTGAAGTGACGTGCGTCTTGCTCCACTCAAAGATCCCTTTCAGCTCTTCCCAATAATTTACTTGTTCGAATTCCAACTGCTCGACCGGGGCGCCCGTAATGATCAATCCATCAAAACGGCGCGACTTGATTTCGTCGAATGTCTTATAGAACATTTCAAGATGCTCCGCCGGCGTATTCTTGGACGTGTGGGAACGGGGGTGAAGAAGGACGATTTCCACCTGCAGCGGCGTATTCCCGAGCAGACGCAAGATTTGCGATTCGGTCGTTTCCTTCGTGGGCATCAGGTTCAGGATGGCGATTCGCAGCGGACGTATGTCTTGCCGATAAGCCCGTGATTCATCCATCACGAATATGTTCTCGTTCTCCAGTATTTCTTTTGCCGGTAAATGATCAGGAACCTTAATTGGCATACTCTCTTCAACTCCTTCTTTGAACAAACATTGTTGTGTGCGCAGTCATCCTATAGTAGAAAGCGGACGCATTCATTATAAAGAAAAACCTTTCTCACTTAGAGAAAGGTCTTCATTATTATTATGAATGCGCCTCTCTCATCTCTCAGAGACCGCAAGCGCTGCCGCTTGGCGGTTCTGCAAGAATTAGCACCGTACGATTAAATCGCCGGTTGCCGGGTATCATCGGGCCTGTCCCTCCACCTGCTCTTGATAAGATTTCGCCATATTTAATTATTTATGGAACGCTTCAGGTCCCTGAGAACACTTTAATGTATAAAGAGACTTACGTCAAGAACCTAGCGTTGAATGTTCACCATCCGCCCTCTTTCGCCATAAGCTGAAAAATAGCCCCGCGTATGTGAGAATGGCTTGATCATGTCATATGTCAGGGTTATACTAGACAAGTGTAAAAAACCAATAAGGTAAAGAGGTGAAACCGACTATGGAAGGCGACCCGAGTCCGCAGAGAACTGCCCCACAACAACAATGGCATAGGAAATTGATCAGCAGAGCGCTCACGGATGATTTGGGGCTCTTTCGTTTTCGTTTCCCGGTGTTTTTATAAAAACGCCTGTTCAGGCGTTACCGGCTGCTGATCCTTTTCCTATGCTCTCGGTAGAGCATAATAATCCGACAGGATTGGGGAAAAGGAGAGTGACACCTTTGAAAATTCGTCATGTTAAAGACGGCGTATTTACAACGGTTGATAATGTGGAGCTAACAACTACAGCACCCGAGGAAGGCTTTTATTGGATCGATGCGGACGGTGAGGATCTCAAAATTTTGCAGCCGCTGTTCTTTCTGCATGATCTGGCTGTAGAGGACTGCTTAACGGAAGAAGAGCAGCGTCCGAAAATAGAAACATACGACAACCATTATTTCATTGTCGTAAACAGCATTCGCTTCGATGATGAAGAAATTTTTCTGAGGGCCTTGAATATCTTTCTCGGCCGTCATTACATTATTACGGTAACCAAACAGAAAATCAACGAACTCCGTGCGGTAAAACCGATCTTGTGGGAGCAGGAAGTAAGCGAACCTGACCGCTTCCTCTACTTGCTCATTGACCTCGTCGTGGACAATTACTTTACGGTCAGCGATCGGATCGAAGCGAAGATCGAGAAGCTTGAAGAGGATATTCTGATGCATACGAAGCGTTCCCATCTTAGCGAAATTATAGGTCTGCGAAGTGAGATTTTGTGGCTGAAGAAGATGCTGGGACCGCAAAAGGAAGTCATCAATATTTTAAACAAGAAGGATTTGCGTCTGATCGATGATCAGCTACAGAAATATTTCAGCGATATTTATGAGAATGCCGTAAAAATCTCGGAGAACTTCGAGACGTTCCGCGAACTGATGGGCAACCTGCGGGAAGCCTACCAGTCCTCGATCGCTAACCGAGCGAACGAGATTATGCGCGTGTTCACAGCGATCACGACGATATTCATTCCGCTGACCTTAATTACAGGTATATACGGAATGAACTTTGACAATATGCCTGAACTGCACTGGAAATATTCTTATTACGTGGTGCTTGGGATCATGATCGTTCTCGGTGCCGGGATGTATTATTTGTTCCGCAAGCGGGACTGGATTTGAAGGTTGAACAAGGACGAAAGCTTCCGAACAACGGAATGGGCTTTCGTCCTTTTACTTTTGTACAATTGAAAGCCTTAGCTGCTCCCGTTATCCTACGTCTCGAACACTGCTTCTGTCCCTGCGGAAACGGATTCGAATAAGGCGGAGCCGTTCATAGAGCAGTTCCCGCTCCTCGGCTTCTGCCGCCTCCTGGCCATACACCCGCTGCAGCACTGGCTTCAAAAAAGCATCTCCGAGTTCTTCATAAGCCTGCATGACCGCTGTCTGTTCTGGATCAGGCATCTCCTCCAGTTCGCTCTTGACCAGCTGCTCCGTGTTGTATCCATCCTTCTCCAGCTCCTCGAGCATTTCAATGATCTCCCTGCGGCCCAAAGCGACCCGCTCACGAATCTGTTCCACGTTGAGGCCTTCAGCGATTCCTTCAAGCAGCCTTCGGCGTACCCCATATTTCTCCATCTCGGCGCGGAACTTTACTTCTTTCTGCTTATACATCCAGGAACGCAGTGTCTCCTGATCCACAGCCTCCTCTACCCAATCTAATGGAAAAGTGGTCGTCCGGGCTTGGTTGCGAGTCATTGCAAGCAGTTCCTCTCCAAACTCAGCTGCTTTATTCTGTCCTACTCCAGGGAGCTGCAGCAGCTCTTCCAGCGTATGTGGTAAGAAGGCGCTAATCAGCCTGAGCAAGCGATTGCTCGCGATTAAGTACGGTGCCTTCCGATCCACGGCGGCCTTCTTCCTTCTCCAATTGCCCAGCTCGGCATAGAACGGTTCGTTCTCGTGATGTTCGCTATAGCAGATCAGCTTCTGGGCGATCATCGATTTGCCGCGAAGCTGTTCTTTTTCCTCCCAGATCCCCTCGATCGTAGGCTGGAAGCCTTCCCCCAGCTTAATGACCAAACGATGGCGATACACATGGAGCATCTCGGACCAGGATGAGCCCTCATACCATATATACTCCTGCTCCCCTTCGGCCGTAATTTCATTCCATCCCATGCGCCACATGCTGTCTTCCTCTCCCATCCATACTTGCGCGCTGCCGACGACAGCACCCGCCTCTCGCTTCTCCAAGCTGTTCAAAAATATGATCCGCACCATTCTTCCCCTCCTTTAAGTTCAGTATTGAACGGACATCCCGAGATCCTGTCTTTCGAAAATGCACGCAAAAAAGCACCCCCTCTGTAAAAATACAGAAGAGGTGCTTCCTCCATTCATATACTGTTATTTCCAATGATACCATTTTTCAATCAACTGTCAATGCCTGAGATGTTTTTCCCCATAAGCCCTCTTTATCCGCTATAATGTCTAGGAGCAATAGATTGACTTTGTTGAATACGCACAAATCGTACAAGGAGGCAAAATCAATGACTGACCAACACAAGGAGTTGGATTTCCTTTCCGACAGTACAGAAAGCACCTCTACGAGGTTCGTGACTTTTATTGGAGAGTCCCTTAAGCGCTTTGATCTGGCTGTTACTACAACGAACCGCTTCTACGGAAAAAAGCTCGTAACGGATTTACAAAACGGCAAGACTGCGATTCTAGGTACAGATGACCTGGAAGAAGAAGGATATCTGGAGCATGTCTACAATCTTGAGGAGGAGGAGGCCGAAGAACTGAAATCCTTCCTATACCAGGTTGTAGGCGATGCTTACTTCACCGACTAAAACGGCTACTCTTGCTGGCAAGTCGTGAGACCTGTCCGGACGCGAAGCCTTTAATCCAAGTATAACGGCATCTACCGCCAAGGCCTTGGCGGTAGACAAATATGCATGGAATTCTCCCCCGGAGAAACCCTCTTTTACATATACATCAGTTTTTTAAGCCTGATCCGAATACCAACGTGTTGCTAAGCTGCCGACCGGCATTGGTTAGCACTTTCCCTCCCCCGTACAGAGCGGAAGAGGCGCCCCCATCCAAGTTCATCGCTTGCTTCGCACCCAGCGCTTTCATAATATCCGCCCATTGCTTCATCGTCGCTCCAGGAACGGTAGCCAGCATAATGGATCCGTCCTGCAGAATGGCGATGCCGCTTCGGGCCGCCGAGCTCGTCAAAATTTTTGCATCGTTAAAGCCCTCGGCTGCCGCATTTAATGCCACCTTGCTATCCTTCACCAGACGCGGGCCAGCGCCAACGGCGGTAACTACCTCCTCCCAAGCAGGCAGCGATTCACCCTCTGCATTCTTATAACTAATGGTCAGGTTCACTTCGCTACCAACCGTAAAGCGATCCGCCGAGCTCTTCTCTGTCCCGGTAAAGATAAGTACATACCCGTTCTTCGGAATTGCAGCATTCGCATTGACCTCATTTCTGACAACCTTGCCCTCATCGATTGTAACTGCAATTCCGCCGGAGAATCCGACCTTACTGCCGCGAGCCGGCGTAAACATGATGCTCGTGCTGCTTCCCGCAAGCGGTGTCCGGTTCATAAACGTGGCATACCATCCCTTGGAGCTCCCTTCCGGGGAAAGAACCGTACCCGTGATGGAAATGCGAAGCTCATCCATGATGGCCGTCCCGTCCTTCTTAAAGCCGATCGTTGTGCCATTTCCACCTTTATGCATCGCTACGTTATTCGCGATAAGCGTCCCATATGGATCCGGCGGCCCGCCGTACGCTTCAAAGAAGGCGCCATTAATCGCTGCCTCCGCACCATACCTTCTAATGATCGCAGCAAAATCCTCCGTGCTGCCGACCTGTCCCTTCGCTAGGCCTACCGTAACGGGCGTGCCTTTCGGGATGCGTACGGTTTGCACCGTAAAGCTCTTATTCCCGACTTTTACCTTCTTCGTCTCTTGCTTAATGGTCGGCCGCTGAGCTGCCGCCGCATTTCCTGCACTGGGACTGATCACAGCTATTATAGTGAGAATAGCCATGAAGACCGAAGCCCAGCCCTTCCACTTCTGGTTACTCATTCGCCGCCGCTACCCCCATCCAATTGCAAATGCTTGCCATCTCCAGCTCTTCGAACTTGGCGGCAACCTGCGCATGATTCAGCTCAAAACGGCAGGCCTCCTGATCACATACCAATTCGACATCGCAGCGAATTTCCGCAAGCTGCCTGGATAAATGCAGCATGTCGAGATCAGCCTCAATCTTGGCGCGAATCGATTTGGACAGCTTGTCCAAATTGTTCAGTACACCCTCTACAGAGTCATATTCCAACACCAGCTTCAACGCAGTCTTCTCGCCGATCCCCCGCACGCCGGGATAATTGTCGCTTGTATCCCCCATCAATCCTTTAAGATCAACGATTTGCGCAGGAGTAATCTGCTTCTCCTCCATTAAGCTTTGAGGGGTATAAACACTATAATTGCCGTGGCCTTTTTTCATAATAATTACGCTTGTCGTTTCATTCACCAATTGAAGCATATCGTGATCGCCCGTCAAAATAAAAACGTCCATGTTGGACGTGCCAAAGCGTGCGGCAAGCGTTCCGATACAATCGTCAGCTTCATATCCGGGCGCGCTTATGTTCGGTATTCCGAGGCTGTCCATCACGTCCTGAATGACTGAAAATTGGGGAATCAGGTCACCCGGAGCTTCTGAGCGGTTCGCTTTGTAGGCCGCGAATTGCTCCGTCCGGAACGTCTTGCTGCCAAGATCCCAACAGCAGGCAATATGAGTCGGATTAAATTTCTGCACCGCATCCCAGAAATATCTCATGAAGCCATATACCGCATTCGTCGGCAATCCGGCCTTCGTTCTGCGAATATACCCCGTGGCTGCCGAAGCATAATAAGCCCTAAACATCAGCGCCATGCCATCCACAAGCAATATGCTCTCTTTTTCATTCTGTACAACTGTCAAATTACTCTCTCCCTGCTGTAATCAAGCTGGTTGCTATTTGCCCCATACCCGTTCGTATTCCTCCGCTTTAAAGCCAACCGTTACCTGCTTCCCGTCGCTTACAAGAGGACGCTTGATCAGCATGCCGTTAGAAGCCAGCAATGCGATCTGTTCCTCACGCGACAAGTTTGGCAGCTTGTCCTTTAATCCTTCCTGCCTATACACTTCTCCAGCCGTATTAAAAAACTTCTTCAACTCTAGTCCGCTCAGGTCAATCCATTCCGATAACTCCTGCTCGCTCGGAGGCGCGTCCTTAATATGACGCAGCTCTAAATCATGGCCTTGCGCCTCCAGCCACTTCACCGCATTTCGGCAGGTGCCGCATTTGGGATATTGATAAACGATTAGCTTACTCATCATGTAAAACCTCCTGATCCAATTCACATTGTCTATGTTAATAATGCGCACAGCAGCTGCACAAGCCTTCGCTATGCAGTTATACTGAACCGCTCAAGGCTTGCTCCAAGCGTACCATATCCGGCGGAAACGGAGCATGAAAGCTCATATATTCTCCAGTTAATGGATGGCGGAATGCCAGCTCCGAGGCGTGAAGCGCCTGACGCTCGATAAAGTCGTCCAATCCTTTATCTTGATCGGGATGATATAGAACCTTATTTGGTACAAGATCATTGCTTGCTCTCGCTCCCTGATACATCTTATCCCCAATAAGCGAGTGGCCGATCGAGGTCATATGCACACGAATTTGGTGCGTTCTGCCTGTTCCCAACTGGAGCTCAACCTTGGAAGCAGGCCCCAAAATCTGAACCGTTGTATAATAGGTCAGCGCCGGGTAGCCGGACGGAGTAACGATACGCCGATGCGGCTCCTCAGGATCACGATCGATCGGTCCGTCAATCGTCCCTTCAAGCGGGTCTGGTGTTCCATGCACGAACGCTATATATTTCTTCTCCACCTGATTTGCGATCATCTGCTCGGAAATATGCTGATGCACGTAAGCATTTTTGGCAATGGCCAGCACGCCGCTAGTCTCCTGATCCAGCCGGTGCACGGGCCGAAAACGGAACATCTCCCCTTTTTCCTGCCAATAATGAACGACTCCATTCGCTAAAGTATCCGTATAATGACCATGTGTTGGATGAACAATGATTCCGGACGCTTTATTCACGATTAGCAGAGCTTCGTCCTCATAAATACGGTCAAATGGGATGGGCTGCGGCAATATGTCCTCCGAAGTCTCCTTCTCTAGAGTAATTGCAGCGATATCCCCGCTCTTCACCGGCACGCTGATATACACTCTTTCACCATTCAGCGTGATCCCCTTCTCGGTCAGCTTCAACCGCGACAGCAGCTTTCTGGACACGCCAAGCCGCCGCTGCAGAACCTTCTTGAGCTGCCAGCCATCTTCTTCATCCGTTACTATATATATAATCGGGTCATAGTACAGCCTCATGATTTTCGACCAAACACCTTTGCACTGCGCACATATTCCGTATCTTCGACTTGCTTGCGGGCATTTGCCGTACGAGCTGCAGCGAAGAAATAATCCGACAACCGATTTAAATAAGTCAGGACAGCCGCATTCACCTCATGCTGCCTGCCCAAAGTAACCGCCCTGCGCTCGGCCCGGCGGCATACGGTTCTGCATACATGAAGCGCAGCTGCCAAGGTAGTCCCTCCCGGCAAGATGAATTTCTCCAGCCGTGGATTGCCGGCTTCATGGCGATCAATCCATGCTTCCAGCCGCGCAGCTGGCTCGGCTCCGACTTTATACCGATCCTCGCTCAATTTGACGTAAGCCAAATCAGAGCCGCAGTCGAACAGCTCGTGCTGGATTTGCAGCAGTTCCTCCTTAAGATCTCCGAATGCCTCGGAATCGGATTCGATTAAGCTTGCAGCCTGACCAACAAAGCTATTCAGTTCATCAATAGTTCCGTAAGCCTCGATCCGTGCATCGTCTTTATCTACTCTGCCGCCGATGATGGAGGTCTGTCCCATATCGCCGCTTCTAGTGTATAATTTCACCATTATCCCCCATTCACGCATTTTCCTGTTTCCTCAAAATCAATTAACTCCAATATACCATAAATCATCCCGCCGATAACCAGCCGAAGTGGCTGCATGCGAATCAAGTTGCGTGCGCAAAAGAGGCGACCCGCAAACGGATCACCTCTTTGTACAAAACATTATCGATAGAGGAGCCTTCATTATTTCACTTTCTGACTCTTCATGAATTCATTGATCTTTAAATCAAGCAAACTGCTTATTTCGATGACAATATCTGAGGTAAAAGACTTCTCCACTAGAAAAATTTCTTCCATTCGAGTGCGGAGCTGTTGAATTTCATCCTCCAGTGTCAATGCTTGTGGTGATGTCCTCCGGCCTTCTTCGTCCATCCATTGATTCGTTTCATTGCCTTCAGCAATATGACCGCCTGTCAGCTTATACGTATACGGCATGTTGTATTCACCACAAAACAAAAGATATCCCTCCCTGAGAAACTTCAAGCCTCTTCCAAAATCAAATTATAACATGATTATTGGAGCTAGATCAATTAATAAATGAAAGATTTGTTAAATACCCCCATTTAAATAGTTCCTCGGAAGCTTAGCCTTGTTTCAATTTATGAACGAATTGGCCCATCCGGTCAAGAGCCTCATTGATTTGATTGACCGAAGTCGCATATGAGCAGCGCAGGTAGCCTTCGCCGCCCGCACCAAAAGCAGTGCCGGGAACTGCTGCCACTTTAGCCTCCATAAGCAGACGCTGAGCAAATTCATCCGAGCTAAGTCCAGTAGTTTCTATACCAGGAAAAGCGTAAAAAGCCCCTTGCGGTTCATGACATGATAAACCGATATCCCGAAGCCCTTGGACAATCAGCCTTCTCCGCTGATTATAGGATTCGACCATCTGATCCTTCTCTTCCAATCCGTTCTTGAGCGCTTCTAAGGCAGCTACCTGTCCCATCACGGGTGCACACATGACAGTATACTGATGAATCTTGAGCATGGCGTAAATCAATTCAGGATGGCCGCAAGCATAGCCCATCCGCCAGCCGGTCATCGCAAATGCCTTGGAGAAGCCGTTGACGAGAATCGTACGCTCTTTCATTCCCGGAAGAGCTGCAAAGCTAACATGCTTTCCTCCATAAGTCAGCTCGGCATAAATTTCATCGGAAATAACGATCAGATCATGCTTTTCAACTAATTTTGCAATCGGAAGCCAGTCTTCATAGGTCATGATTCCACCGGTCGGATTGCTAGGATAGTTCAAGATAAGCACCTTGGACTTTGGAGTTATTTTGGCTTGCAGATGCTCTGCCTTGAGCTTAAAATTGTCCTTCGCGTAAGTCTCGATTTCAACGGGAATGCCTCCACTTATGAAAGAAATCGGCGAATAAGAGATGTAGCAGGGAGCGGGAACAAGTATTTCATCCCCTGGCTCAATCAGCGCGCGAAGCGCCAAATCAATCGCTTCACTCCCGCCCACCGTGACCAGTATTTCATCCTTAGGGTCATACTTCACCTCGAAGCCGTTGTACAAGTACTCTGCAATGGCTTCCCTCAGCTCCGGCGTACCAGCATTGGAAGTATAACTCGTGTAACCTCTTTCCAATGAATAGACGCAAGCTTCCCGGACATGCCAAGGTGTAATGAAATCAGGCTCGCCCACGCCTAAGGTGATGATATCTTTACTGCCGCTCGCAAGATCGAAGAACTTCCTTATACCGGAAGGCTGGATTTCTCTCACCCGGGGAGCTAAATAAGATAACATCGATTTGTCGGATTGTTGTTGCGATTGTACGGTCATAACATAACTTCCTTTACGGAGAAATCATGAGACGGCGATCTTCTTCGGGATCTTCGAAGATAATGCCGTCCTGTTTGTATTTCTTGAGTATAAAATGCGTCTTCGTCGAAAGCACGGAATCCAGCGTTGATAGCTTATCGGAGACAAAGCTCGCCACCTCTTTCAATGTGCGTCCCTCGACCTCAACAAGCAAATCGTAGGCTCCTGACATGAGATATACTGATTTGACTTGGGGGAATAAATAGACCCGTTCGGCAATAGCTTCGAACCCTCGCCCTCGCTCCGGTGTAATTTGCACCTCAATCAGCGCAGTCACCTTCTCATCGTCCAATTTGCCCGAGTTGATGACCGTCGCATATTTCACAATGACGTTGTCTTCCTCAAGCTCCGTGATCGCCGCGGTTACCTCATCCGCAGTTACACCAAGCAAGGTTGCCAATAGAGCCGGGCTTCTCCGGGCATCTTCTTTCAAAAGATCCAGCACTTTCAGCTTCAATTCACTAAGTGGTTTCATGCTTCATCCTCCAGCGCTGTTCCGATGAACGGAATGATTATCCTCATGCCCATCGGAATCTAAATTTAATTCTTATATTACATGAATTTAGGAATCCTGCAAAGAAAAACCGTCCGTTTCGGGAAGGCATTCCCTTAGACGGACGGTTCCTACACTGGCTGTGCTTGAAGGTTGCCAATAATGGGTTAATTAACTGTAATTGTGATTCCCCATGCCTGGCTGCGAATTAGGCGGGGAGGCCTGTATATTGCCATTAAACTGAGCCGTGCGCTGCTGGACGAACTGCTGAGCTTTCTGCTGGGTCTGCTGTGCCTCCTGCAGCTTCTTGTCTACCTCGGTGCGCATAGCCTTCGAAGGAGCGGTGTACATGTTGTGGCTGCTCATCATTTGGAACAATTGCCCTTGAAGCTGCAATGTGCTGTCCGTCAACTGAGTAAACATTTGACGAACAGAAGGGCATGCAGATTCTGTCGTCGCTGTCGTATATTCCCGTACGGTTCTTTTCAAATCAGCCAAAACGACATTCAGCAAATCTTCCTCTGGAAGCAGGTTTGCATTCTGAAATTGAGAAGTTGGTGTCACGGATATTCCTCCTGTTGGATATTGAATTAAATTTAATGGGCCTGTGTTGGAGCGAGCGGCTGATGCTGCGAAATTGCTTGAATGAGCTGGTTAATATGCTGCTCATGGGTGCGCATTTGGCTTGTAATCGCATTTTTAATGTCCGAATGCTGCGATACAGCGGAAGCCGCCGCCGTTAATTTAAGCAGCATTTCCTCATTGGAAATCGAATCGGAAATATACTCTAATTCTTTAGCCGATAACGACTGCATTTGTGAAGCATTCATGTAGGATTCCCTCCTGAAAGTTGGTTGCATTTACACTCAGGCATATTATGTCCAGGAGCCCCCTGGATATGTAAACGCAGTGAAATGTACAAACTTTATACATATGCCGTTCTTTTTTGCACATTCTTTTAAGTAGCAATAAGTAGCGTAACAGCTTAGCCTTCCGGCATTATGAATACTATGACAAAGGAGCAATGGCTGATTATGAAGCTGCATAGCGGTAAATTTTCGTGGCTGGACACCATGCCTTATCTTCCGGAATATCCAGCGCTCCAGCAAAACATATCATGTGATTGTCTGATTATAGGGGGGGGCGTCGGCGGGGCGTTATGCGCCTATCTTCTTGCTGAATCCGGCATTAATGCCGCGCTGATCGAAAAAGGAGCCGTGGCGACTGATAGCACTTTGGCGAATACCGGTTTAATGCAATTTTCGAACGACAAGACACTAGTATCGATGATCAACACCTTTGGCGAGGAGCCAGGGGTTCATTTTTATAAAATGTGCCGCGAAGCCGTGAGCAAGCTGGTGAAACTTAGCCGGAATTTACACAGTGAAGAAGCCCATTTCATTTCGAGGAACAGCCTTTATTTCGCTAGTTCAGAGGAAGATTTATACCCGCTTCGCGAAGAATATGAAGCACTGCGCAGATACAATTTCCCTGTCGAATGGTGGGAGAAGAATGAAATTTCAGCCCGCTTTTCTTTTCAGAAGCCGGGAGCGATTTATAATTATGGAGATGCAGAAGGAAACCCCTTCGCTTTCGCACATGGCCTTGTCGAGGCTGCTGCCTCCAAGGGCGTCTCTGTCTACGAGAACACGGAGGCGACCGGCTTTGAATTTCAAAAAAACGGTGTTCTATGCCGGGCCGGAAAGCACAAAATTAAAGCAAAGCATGTTATTTTTGCAGTGGGTTATGAGTCGAAGCAGTTTCATAAGGAAAGAGGCTCTTATTTGACATCCAGTTACGTAACCGTGACTGAACCCATCGATCATTTTGACGATTGGTTCGAACGCTGTCTCATATGGGAGACAGCCCGGCCTTATCTGTATATGAGAACAACGCCGGACAATCGTATTATGATCGGAGGGCTTGATGAATCGTTGCCTGGTGGAAAATTGGACGAGGCGCGTTACCTGCATCAAGGACAGATGTTGCTGCAGATGCTGCATCAATTTTTTCCGGGCAAACGCCAGTTGAAGGCGGAATATGCATGGGGAGCCGTATTCGGACAAAGTCGGGACGGTCTTCCATTCATCGGTACTCATCCGAGTTATCCTAACTGCTATTTTCTCGAGGGGGATGGAGGTAACGGGAGCGTATACAGTATGATTGCCTCCGAAATGCTAACCGATGTGCTCCAGGGCAAGGATCGCCCCGATATGGAGTGGTTCTCGCCAACAAGAACTTCAAGGCCTGCTCCAGCTCCAAACCGCAGGAGACCATAAAGTCGATATCGCCTTATGGGGCTAGGTTGCCAGCAGCCTCCGCATCGCTAACCAGCTTACGACTGGAGCTGCCCCGAGACCGGCCATCAGCCATAAGATCGTTGTCATATGGGGCGAGCGGGAATAGAACCAAATAAAAATAATTATTCCCGCTAATCTTCCCACCATCATGCTTATTTCCCGCAAGACAATCAACTCCACCCTATGCTCTGCATCTTTCGCATCACGCCCCATTAAATCGAATACCGAAGAGATCATCGGGATAATGTATAGAGGCATGAACAATGCTGTGCCAACGCCGAAAATAATCAGGGTAGTATAGCTTACCTTCCATAATATTGGCAGGACAACCAGTGTGATCATTAGCGCGCCAACTAGCATTTCTATGTAGCGATGCCGCACTGCAAGCCACTTCCCAGCAGCCCAATAACTGATTAAAGAGACTAAGGAAGTAATCAGCAAATATTGTCCGACCTTCAATTCCGAGGATGTGCTTATATAGACAAGCAAATTAATCAGGAATAAAAAGACACCTTCTCTGAGGCCATATGCGATAGAAGCAGGAACCGCGTGTCTCCAGGGACTGCCTGCTCTCAAGCGCCGCATAGGCTCTAGCCACAGGTAGCGGCCTCCCTTTGGCCGTTTTTTCAACCAGAAGCTTAGCAAGACGCCTATTCCATATACGATTAACGATATTGCAAAAATAAATCTGTAGCCCTTTTCGCCAGGCAAAGTTGATATGAGCCATCCAGACAGCCATGGGCCGCTGATTCCGATCGCTGATCCCATAATTCCTACCCAGCCATTAAACAAATCACGGTTAGTTCTATCGGTCACTTCGAAATAAACGACATTGAACGCCAGCCAGAATATCCCTGCCCCAATTCCAGATACGAGGCCAAGCGGCCAAATATACTGTACCATTCGGTTTCCCGTGAACAGCACCAGCATATAGAACATGCCAGAAATGATAATTCCCAGCCGTAGAATCATCATTTTATCCCGTTCCTTTACCCATTTGCCGGCAATCCAGAACGCAAGGCCGATGGCGATCTGCTGACTGAAGGCAAACCAGCCGATCATCATGAAATCCTGCTTAGCCTTCCACAAATATACATTCAAAAAAGTGCCCGACAGCGCTCCAGCGAGCACGAACAAACTATTGACGGCTAACAGCAAAATGCATTGTCGGTCTAGAGAGCTCTTCATTCCTTGCTCCTCCACAGGTTCTTATTTCCCCAGTAAGGATGCCCAAAAAAAGAAAAAAGCATGATAAAATCATGCTTTTTCACTCACAGTCCGAATCAATGAATTCCGATCCTCCTCAGCCAAAAAACGACTTACGCTGAAGCAGGCAGAACAAACGTACACGTTAAGCTTCATTGGGTTAAATAGCAAAGGGCTTGACATTCCCTTGGGCACGACAGGCTCAAACGAGCCGTCCGTGATCGATTGCTGCCCTACATGCAGCATATACTCCCGGCAATGCGGGCATTCCGGCACTTCATCCTGTCCATCCAGCACCTTTTCCACGCCCGATTCATAAGCCAGCAAATCGCCACCTCCAGCCACAAAGCTCTCAACGCGGCGAATCGCTTCAAGATGCGTACTATCGCTTTCTTCCCAATAGCCCGCATCTTGTGCCCCATCTTCGAGCTCAGCTTCATCCTCGAGCTCCTCCTCGTTTCCGAGTTGAATATTCAAGGTTCTATAGCCCTTAAGCTCATTATGACAATAAGGGCATTCTTCCTCCGCTCCGAGTTCCTCATCCCAGACTATTTCGGTTTGGCACCAGGGACAAATCGTTGTTTCCATACATAGCCGTCCTTTCTTAACCCATTATGACTTCCACAGAAAAACGATACCACCGATTAGAAACAATATGGCGGCCACAAAAATAACACTAGTCAAGTTTTTAATAAAATTTCTCATGACGCACCCCCTAACCTATGCAGGCTCCGATCAAAAAAGATACCGATACGGACACAAACATCGCTATAATCCCGACAGCGACATTTCCATTTGCGATTTCCTCGTCGATTCGAAACACCGGGGTCAGAAATTCAAATAAAATATAAGCTGCAAACAGCAGCACAGCCCCAACCGCAGACCAAATCATAAACTCATAGATCGGGGTATGAACTGCTGCATAGCGTATTACGTTGCTGATTCCGAATATTTTACCACCTGTGGCAATCGATGCGGCAATATTCCCTTGTTTGATTTCTTGCCAGCAGCGATACTTGGTTACCAATTCGAAGCAGGACAGAAACACGATCAACTCCATGACAGCGATAGATAAGTAACCGATCATTAGCCCAAACGGCTGCTCCAACAACGGTTCAATATTTCCTGCCAATTCGCCCTCGCTCCTCCCGCTTATTTCAGCTCGGCTACAGTGACTCCTGTGCCGCCTTCACCATAGTTGCCAAGCCGGTAGCTCTTAATATGTTTATGCTTGCGGAGATAGTCCGATATACCCGTCCGCAATATTCCCGTACCTTTGCCATGAATGATATAAATTTGCCCGAGATTGCCAAGGTATGCCTCATCAATGAAGCGATCGACCTCGATCAGCGCTTCCTCCAAATTCGCGCCCCGAAGATCCAATTCACTGCGTACGTTATCATCGCGCGTCCGTTTGACGTGCGTTACGATGCGCTGTGCCGTCTTGGCTGCCGACGGAGCGGCGATGAGCTCTAAATCGTCCAAACTGACTTTCATTTTCATAATGCCGAGCTGTACAAGCGCTTCTTTGCTGCCAGCGAGTTCTACTACATGCCCCTTCTGGTTCAAGCTGTAGACCCTGACCTCATCACCGGCTTGTATTTTGCGGGGCGCTTTAGCCGCCTGACGAGCAGCTGCAGTCTTCTTCCGCTTAGGTTCAGCTTCCTCCAGCTCCTTGCGGGCGGCTATCAGCTTATGCTCCTTCACGGATGCGCCCTCTTCCAGCGCCAGCTTGCGTAAATCGTCGATAATTCGCTCAGCTTCGCTCCGTGCTTTGGCCACGATCTCGATGGCTTCGTCCTCCGCCTTCTCGATCCGCTTATCGCGCTCCCGCGTCAGCTTATCCAGTTCAGCCTCATGCCGCTTCCTTAGTTCCTCTAGCTCCTTGCGAAGCCGCTCTGCCGTCTCGCGCTCCTGCTCGGCGCCAAGCCGATTCTCTTCCAGCGAGGCGATCATATGCTCAACCCGCAAATCCTCTTCCTTCACTTCACCACGGGCGAAATCTAGAATTTGCTCCGACAGGCCGAGCCGCTCGGCGATCGCAAAGGCATTGCTTCGTCCAGGTACGCCGACGAGCAGGCGATAAGTCGGGCTGAGCGTGTTCACATCAAACTCCATGCTGGCATTGATAACGCCTTTGCGCTCATAGGCGTAGGCCTTGAGTTCACTGTAGTGCGTACTCGCCACCATCCGGCAGCCAAGGGAATGAATATGCTCCAATATGGCGATGGCTAGCGCGGAGCCTTCCGCCGGATCCGTTCCTGCGCCGACTTCGTCCAGCAGCACCAAGCTCTTGGCCGTCATGCGCCGCAGAATAGAAATGATGTTCGTCATATGACTGGAAAATGTACTAAGACTCTGCTCGATGCTCTGCTCATCGCCGATATCGGCATAGATTGCATCGAACACGCAAAGCTGGCTTCCATCCTCCACAGGGACGAACAACCCAGACATCGCCATCAGGCTCAGCAGCCCGATCGTCTTCAAGGTTACCGTCTTGCCACCAGTATTCGGGCCGGTAACGATGATAGATGTGTAGTGATTGCCAAGCTCTACATCAATCGGAACCACCTGATCGGCAGGAATAAGCGGATGACGTCCTTTCTTCAGCTTCAGGAACCCGCGGTCATTCATGCGCGGCAGCGTCGACTTCATCTCTCGCGCCAGTCTGGCCTTAGCAAATATGAAGTCCAACTGGGCCAGCACGTCGCTGTCATAGCCGAGAAGCTCGGCCTGCTCTCCCACAAGCGCGGTCAGCTTTTGCAAGATCACTTCAATTTCCCGTTCTTCCTTTAGCCTTGTCTCGCGCAGCTTATTATTCATCGCCACGATCGATTCAGGTTCAATAAACAAGGTGGCACCCGAACCGGATTGATCATGAACGATCCCGCCGAAGTGCGCGCGGTACTCCGCCTTTACGGGAATAACAAAACGGTCTCCTCGGATCGTAATCAGTTGATCCTGAAGCATCTTGGCCACACTGGAGGAGCGAATCATTGCATCCAGCTTCTCCCTTATACGCACCTCTCCGCCGCGAAGCTCCCGGCGAACTTGAGCCAACTCCGGACTGGCGGAATCCAGCACCTCCGCACTCTCGTCAATGCAGCGTTTAATTTGATCCTCAAGCGGCTTCTGCTCGCTAAGCATATCGCAAAGCGTAGACAGCAGCTCAACAGGCTCATCCTCATGAATATTGGAAATGTACCGCTTTACGCGGCGCGAGCCCTCAAGCGTCGTCGCTATGCCAAGCAATTCGTGCGGATTCAATGTTCCGCCGATCCGCGCCCGCTTCACCGCCGGCATGATATCAACGATTCCGCCAAAGGACGGTGCTCCCTTCAGGCGATCCACCTTAAAGGCTTCATCTGTTCCCTGCAGCAGCCGCTTGACCTCCTCCAATTCAGATACGGGGCCAAGGCGTTCAGCAGCCATTTTGCCCAGCGATGTCTGGGCATATTTCACAAGCATATCTATAATTTTATGATATTCCATCGTTTTCAAAATTTTCTCATCCAAAAACGATCACAACTCCCCTCGGGACTATGTTCTTAAATTACTGCGTGATCAAAATGGAGCTTTTTGAACATCTTCTATTATAGCGAAATCACACATTTTACGCCATTTCACAAAGTTACGCACATAAGAAATGAATTTGCGGAACATTATATACACGTATACGAAACGTTAATTTGATAAAGGAGGCCTTGTGCCATGAATTTCCTGGGACATGTCGTTCGATTTATTGTCTCTGCTCTGGTTCTGCTTGTCGTAGGTTGGCTCGTCCCGCAATTCAGCGTAGGCGGATTCGGCAGTGCCCTTCTGCTCGCTCTTGTCATTGCACTTCTCGGATGGGCCATTGAGGGAATCTTCGGGAAGAAAGTCACTCCTTTTGGCCGCGGTATCGTTGGCTTTCTCGCCAGCGCTCTGGTGATCTGGCTTGCTCAGTTCATCATTTCTGGAGTATCGGTATCGATTCTCGGAGCGCTGCTCGCTGCTCTCGTCATCGGGATCATTGACCTGTTCATCCCGATCGCCTCGCCATTTGAAGCGGCGAAGGACAGATCAGACCGTTAAAGCGCCAGAGCCTGATATGATATCCGGCTCTATAACAGCTCTCCGCTTACTTCAGCGGGGAGCTGTTGTATTTTTCCCGAGAGTTCATGAATATTTCAAATTCTTGGCATTCATGTCCAGTTGATTTGCGCTATGATATAAATAAATTTGTCACAAAATACTTCTTATTAAGGAGAGTTTCCATGAAAAAAGCTATTGCATTCGCACTCAGTTCTATGTTAATAGTCATCCTTGCCGCTTGCGGCAGCAGTTCCAGCGGTAGCGCTGAAGAAAGTAACTTGACTCCGGAATCCGAAATCGTCATCGAAGCGACAAACTTTAAATTCGATCAAGAAGAATACCGCGTGAAGAAGGACTCCCCGGTAAAAATTACGTTCAAGAACGTGGAGGGCAATCATGGAATCATTATTCCAGGATTGAAGGTAGAGCTTAAAGGTAAAAGCCAATCCAAGGTTGTTGTTCCTAAAGAAGCAGGGGAATATGAAATCGCCTGCTCGATTATGTGCGGTGCAGGCCACTCCACGATGGTGTCAAAGCTGATTGTCGAGGAATAAGCCATAACGAAGAGCCTTCGGTCATCCGAGGGCTCTTCTCGTTGTCATTATTCATTTCCAGTTTGTTCAATCAGCTCGATCCACTCATTGAACTCCGTTTGGAGCTTCGTATAATCATCCTTTAGACGATCATATTCCTCTTGAGTCTTCTCTATTCCCTCGCGCTCCATCTCACGGGTTGTTTGCAACAGCCTGTACTCATGGGAAACGATCTCGTAGCTATCGGACATTTCTCTCAGCTGCTCTTCGAGCTTCGACTTCTCTTCTTCCAGTTCACGGAATTGCGAGGAGAGATCCATTACCTGCTCTCCGCCTGCCGCACACTGCTGCTGCCATTCCTGAAGCTGCCGCTGTAAATCCGCTTCCGTCTCACGCCAGGAGACCAACTCCTGTTCTGCAGATGCGAGCTGCTGTCTCCACTCCTGCTCTCTTCGCTCTGCCGCAAGTCGGGAATTCTCTTGTTCCTCTGCCAAGGTGACATAGCTCTGCATTTCCCGTTCCAGTTCGGTCAGCTTGTCGCGAAAACGTTGTATTTCCTCTCTTAGGCGAGAGTTTTCCTGTGCGGTTGTGCCTGCGGATTTGAGCGCATTTTCATGCTCCTGATTCACCCGATTCACTTCAGATTTAAGGAATTCCGTATCCTTCGCGAGTTTGGCCGCTTTTGCTTGTTCGGTTTCAAACTCCTCCCGCGCAGCTGCCGATTCCTTCATCGCCGAATTCAACTCAGCCTGCAGTTGCTCCCGCTGCTCGGAAGACTCTAACAGGCTGATTTCAAGCCGGCTGATTTCATCGTTTCGCTTCTCAGCGAGCTTCTGCCATGATTTCTCGTTCTGAGCTGCCTCGGCGGCTTCCTTGCGCAGTTTCTCTTCGCGAGCTTTGGATTCCTGCAGCAGTCCCTGCTGCCGTTTCTTCTCCGCTTCGGACGCCTCGAGCAATTGCTTAAGCTCTGCCGTTTGCTGCTCCAACCTGGATAAGCTCTCCTTCTGACGCTGCTCGTTAGCCTTTACGCTTTGTTCCCGCTGCAATGATCCCTTAAGCTGAACGGCGAGCTTCTCGCGTTCTTCCTTCTCCCGCTTGGCCTCCTGCTCCGCCCCCCGCAGCTTCGCTTGCAGTTGGGAAGAACTGCCACGCTGCTCGTTCAATTGGCGCTCCAATTCACTAATTCGCGCGTTAAGCTTGAGAGCTTCCGCCTCCTGCTCTTTAAGGGTCGTCTCGGCCTTAGCGAACTGATCGAAAACCGCTTTCTTATCGCTCTTAAGCTGATGGTGCTCCTCCTGCAGCAGCTGATGCGCCTTCTCCTGCTTGGAATGGAGCGCCTGCATGACGGAAATCTCCTGAGCAAGCCCCGCTTTCTCCTGCTCCATCTTCTTTAGTTCGTTCTTAAGCTGCTCCGCCTTCATGGCCTCCTCAGCCATACGAACAGCAGCAAGAACCGCCAGGCGCGGGGTGTCCAAATGAGAGTACATTTTAGATATAGCCTGCATATGGGTATCGACGCGGCGAGCAACCTCTTTCATATATTCAGCGCTGCTGCCCACGATTTTATAAGATGTACCGTAAATTTCAACATTTACACTAATACGGTCAGGGGTCGTCAAAATGTTGTGCCTCCTTCGGTCCTTACGTTTCATCTAAGCTGTCTGTCCTTGCACGAAAGTCACATCGAATCGTTACTTAGACTTGATTCGATGTGACTTTGTTCAATTCCTGCTATTTTCTTAATTCAGCTGCAAAAGTTTGCTCCAGCATCGACACAACTTGCCCATGCACCGAAGTAATTTCCTCATCCGTCAGCGTGCGTTCTTTATGGCGATACACCAAAGACAATGCTACGCTCTTCTTGTTGTCGCCAAGCTTGCTGCCAGTATACACATCAAATACATCCAGCTCTTCCAATAGCTCGCCCGCTGTATTTCGAATAGCAGCCAACAGCGCTCCTGCCTCCACATCCGCATTCACAGCAACAGCGATATCCCGCTGCATGGATGGGAAACGAGGCAGTTCGCGATATACAGCAGTATCCCCCGCATACTGGTATACCGGCTCAAGCAGCAGCTCCGCAACATAAGTATCCTCAAGATCATGTTCACGCTGCAGCTCTGGGTGAAGCTGACCTAGGAAACCTAGCTGTTGTTTGCCTGACGTCGTATTTAAATATACGGAAGCTGAGCGTCCTGGATGGAAGCCTTGCGGCGCATCCGCTTCATAGCTAATAAGCCCGCGAATTCCGAGATAATCAAAAATGCTCTCCAGCGCACCTTTTAAGTCGAAGAAATCAACTGGTTCGGGAGCTGCATTCCAGCGTTTCTCTTCGCGATCCCCCGTGAGAAGCAAGCCCAATACAGCTATTTCCCGAGGCTGTTTCGTCAGCTTTTCCTCGTCCGTCTGAAATACGCTTCCCATTTCAAACAACGCAAGATTATCCTGCTTCCGATTCCGGTTATAGGCTGCGATGTTGATCAGGCCCGGAATTAGACTCATTCGCAGCACGCTTCGATCCTCGCTCATCGGCATGGCCAGCTTCACTTCGCGCCCGCCTGCTCCCAGTTGAGGAAATAGCGTACTATAGCCTTCATGAATGAAGGAATAGCCCATCACTTCCTGCAAGCCCCCGTGCACGAGCAACCCTCTCAAAGTACGACGGAGAGCTTGCGGCTTCGAATATCCGCCTGCCGTTGTCGGGCCTTCGATCGCTGTTGTCGGGATATTGTCGTAGCCGTACAGCCGGGCTACCTCTTCGATCAGATCTACATCGCGCGTAATATCTCCGCGGCGAGTCGGTACCCGGACTTCCAGGGAATTCTCTGCTACGTCCCCACATTCGAAATGCAAGCGGGCGAAAATAGCTTTTGTCTCCAATGCCGAAATATCCGTTCCCAAATAAGCGTTCAATTTACTCAATGAAAGAGTAATCACTTTGTCCTCTGCCTCGGAAACAACAGCTTCTACGATGCCATGGAGCACTTTGCCGCCCGCATAAAGAGCCATCAACTCGGCCGCCCGATTCAGGGCAGGTATTACCGCAGCCGGATCAACCTCCTTCTCGAAACGAAGTGAAGCTTCCGAACGCAGACCCAATTGACGCGAAGTCTTCCGAACTGAACCGCCGTCAAATTTAGCAGATTCCAGAACAATATTTACGGTATTCCCAGTGACCTCGGAATGAAGTCCCCCCATAACGCCGGCCAGGCCGACAGGCTGATTCTCGCCATCCACGATCAATAGAGCGCCTGCCTCGAGCTCTCTTTCCTGACCATCCAGTGTGAGCAGCTTCTCGCCTCCTTGGGCTTCGCGAACTCCGATAATGCCCCCCTTAATCGTATCGGCATCAAAAGCATGCAGCGGCTGGCCATATTCCAGCATCACATAGTTGGTAATGTCCACAATGTTGTTAATTGGCCGAATTCCAGCCGCCATAAGACGGTTCTGCATCCATTGCGGGGAAGTGCTGATCGTAACATCTGAGATGTATCTGACCGCATAACGGCTGCACAGCTCCTCCGCATTAATTTTTACCGCAATCCGTTCGCTTGCAGGCTCCGCTACCTCTATGAGCTTCTTGTCCGGCTCAGGCAATTTGATTTCCCTGCCCAAAATAGCCGCCACCTCGTAGGCTGCGCCCAGCATGCTCAAACAGTCGGATCTGTTCGGTGTAAGGTCGAAGTCGAGCACCTTATCATCCAGTCCGAGCAACTGTGTAATCGGTGTACCGATTTCAGTGCCCTCAGGCAGTACAAGGATGCCTTCCTGCTGTTCCTTCGGAAGCAGCTTGTCATTGAGGCCAAGCTCCTTGGCCGAACAGATCATCCCTTGAGAGAGCACACCGCGCAGCTTGGCCTTCTTGATGTCGAGCCCGCCCGGAAGCTTTGCCCCGACGAGAGCAACTGGCACCATTTGCCCAGCATCAACATTTTTGGCGCCGCACACGATTTGCAGCTCTTCCTCTTGGCCAGCATCAACGATACATACATTCAGCTTATCCGCGTCTGGATGCTTTTCCTTGCTTTTGACATAACCAGCAACAACTTTAGTGACTCCCTTATTCCGATTATCAATCGCATCGATCTCAATTCCGGAACGGGTAATTTGCTCTGCTAATTCCTCGATGTCTACTTGATCCAAAGATACATATTCCGACAACCATTCGGTTGATACTTTCATGCTTAAGATCCCTTCCTTCTTATACAGGATTAAATTCGGGCGAATTGCCCCAAGAATCGCATATCATTATTAAAGAAGTGGCGAATATCGTCTACGCCGTATTTGAGCATAGCAATTCGCTCTACGCCCATGCCGAAGGCAAAGCCGCTGTACTGCTCAGGGTCATATCCGCTCATTTCCAGGACTCGAGGATGAACCATGCCACTGCCCAAAATTTCTAGCCAGCCAGTATTTTTGCATACTCGGCAGCCGTTTCCGCCACACTTCATACAGGTAACGTCTACTTCGACGCTTGGCTCGGTGAATGGGAAGAAGCTTGGACGCAGCCGAATTTGCGTATTCGGCCCGAACATCTCGCGAGTAAATTGCAGCAAAGTGCCTTTTAAATCGCTCATGCGGATATTTTTGCCGATTACGAGTCCTTCGATTTGATGGAACTGGAACGAATGCGTTGCGTCATCATCGTCACGACGGTAAACGCGGCCCGGGCAAATCACCTTGACAGGCACCTCGCCTTTCATCGCCTCCATCGTCCGCACTTGTACCGGGGATGTTTGCGTACGCATGAGCAGATCCTCGGTCAGATAGAAGGAGTCCTGCATATCGCGGGCGGGGTGGTTTTTCGGCAAATTAAGAGCCTCAAAGTTATAATAGTCGGTCTCAACCTCAGGCCCTTCGGCAATACGGTAGCCCATTCCGATAAAAATGTCTTCGATATCCTGAATAACCTGGTTCAACGGATGCACACTACCTTGCTTCAGAGGCCGTCCCGGCAAGGTGACGTCTACTTTCTCCGCTGCAAGACGCTGTTCCGTCTCCAGCCGCTGAAAATGCTGCTGCTTCTCTTCGATCAGATCTTCAATCGCTGTACGAACTTCATTCGCGACCTGTCCAATGACAGGTCGTTCCTCTGCGCTTAATGCGCCCATGCCCCGCAGAATTTCAGTTAGCGCACCCTTCTTGCCCAAGTATTTGACCCGAAGGTCGTTCAATTGCACAGCATCGGCTACGGCATTCAATTGAGCCACGGCTTCCTGCTTGAGTGCTTCCAAACGTTCTTTCATGGATAATCCTCCTTAGGTTGAATAAGAAAAACGTCGATCGACGTACTCTTTATGGAGACTACGCGATATTTTTCTTGCGATATCAGGAATTCTTACTCGCATTTCTTATACTTTCTGATATCTAAATAAAAAAAAGCCTTTTCTCCCTGGAAAGGGACGAAAAGACCGTGGTACCACCCTTGTTAGAGCCTACAGCAGAATTGCATACTACAACCATCGTTAAAGGATGCGATGCCGCACTAATAAACCAACGGCAAGCCTGCTAATTGACTCTCACTCAAAGCGACGTAACGGGTCGCAGCCGGTATCCTCTACTTAAACGTCCGTAAAAACAAACGGTTCAAGGAACTGCTCCGGAGTGAACTTCAGCAGTCTGTTTCCCTAGAGACGCTCTCAATCTATGGCGACTCTTCCCTGTACGGAGGCTTCTGCCTACTCTTCTCCATCATTGCATTTACATTTAAAGGTCATCATATCCGCAGCCTAACCGGCGACGGCTTATCTGTTATTATATGCAAAGTTCACAGCGATGGCAAGGTGTCAGCCTTCTTTATTGCAAGCTTCTTTCATAAGGGTAAAGAAATATGCTAAATTATAATCACTGTACATCACCAAGGAGTTGAATTCATGAACGGCAATATACGCAGCAATATTAAACAAGGCCTAACCGTTGATATCGTCCTCAAAAAGGATCAGGCCACCGGACGGCTGACCCGCGGTATCGTTAAAGACATTCTGACCAATTCAGCGAATCACCCGCATGGAATTAAAGTGCGCCTTCAGGACGGCCAAGTCGGCCGCGTCAAAGCGGTTATCGCAAATTCCGGAAGCGAAGCCTAAGCGGAGATTCAAAATAGAGATGAATATGTAAAAAGAACGGACAGCGTAACTGCCCGTTCTTTTTTATATTTTCACCAGAATCTGCGATCTTGTCTGCGATCCCTGGATCTGCGGTAATCTTGTTCATCCCAATCTTCATCCCGCTCATTTACGGAATGATCACCGCCTTCCGGGGGTATTTCTTGATAAAATGTTCCCGCCGTTTCCCTCGTCTCCATTCCAGTTTGCGGCACTCCAGTCTCTCTATGAATTGCTGTATTCGAATGATGTGCATCGGTGAGTCCAAAATTTTTCGAATTCAATGCGTGATGCTCTTGAAAGATTCGATAAATATCTGCTCTTTGCGCTTCATTCGCGTCCACGAGTACGAGAATCCGGTCATGCTCTACATAGCTGCCGTATTCCTTAGCTTCATTCTCGGGAATGCCAAGGCCGATGAGCCCTCCAACAAGCCCTCCTGCCCCTGCACCTACCGCCGCTCCCGCCAATGCAGCAGCAATAGGCCCCGCCGCCACGATCGGGCCAATTCCTGGTATCGCAAGTGCGCCAATACCCGCCAGCAACCCTGTGAGACCGCCTACGATGCCTCCTGTCGCTGCTCCTGAGGCCACGCCTTCCGGCGCTTTCGTCCCAGTCTCTTCATTCATGGCATCCATGTGTTCCTTGTTCCTGCCGACGACTGAAATATTATCGATCGAATAGCCTTGTCGTTTTAATTCCTCTATTGCATTTGTTGCATCCTGTTCCGAAGCAAAGACGCCTACGATTTTCTTCATCATGTCGACTACCTCCTCAGGAATGTCAAAGCAAATACGCTACATTGGATAATTAACCACTACAACGACGTTTAAACTCAGCTAAAATTATGTTTTCCCGCGATTAGCCATGTCCACGCGCGTACACCAATCACATTTCGGAAGCATAGAGTGTATTTCAGAGATATTATTATCGAAACAAATATCTATAACGGAAGAGGGGAGTTCCCATGGCTTCTCCGTCAAAAAACGGAAAATCAAAAACTTCCTCATCCAAATCCAAAAAAAACAAAAGCCTGGAATATACCGTCGCAGCGCTTTTGTTGACCGGAAAATTAAGAGTCGATTCCGTGCAGTTATTTAGAGAAGCTTCGTTGGTCATTACCTTGACTGGCCAATACAAAACGCTGGCTATGAACGGAACGAATATAGATAAAATGGTGAAATTTTTGGATAATAACGGGGATATGACGTTAAACGAAGTGATTGAGGCTCTAAAGAAAAAATCGAATAATTCTTAGGTTTTTAGGAGGGATGAGGATGAGCAGCTTCAATGGCGAAGCCTTCGCCGAGCTAGTGATCATATTGATCATAGCGGGATTGTTCTTCTACGGATCGACAGATATCGAAAATCTCACGACCGCACCTACAAATGATTAAACTGCACCTCTACAACAAAAAAACTGCCATTTGGCAGTTAGCTTTTACATATGGAGCGGGTGATGGGAATCGAACCCACGCTATTAGCTTGGAAGGCTAAAGTTCTACCATTGAACTACACCCGCATCAGTACCCACAAAAGTGATGATATGCTTTGAAGCGAATGACGCTTACTTTTGCAGAGTTAATTGTATAGTGGTCGGGACGACACGATTTGAACATGCGACCCCCTGGTCCCAAACCAGGTGCTCTACCAAGCTGAGCTACGTCCCGAGGCTTCAACCGAGCAAACTGCTCGTGAAGACAAAAATAAATATACCACTTCTCTTACATCATTGCAACAGCTAATTTATTACAAATCCATTACCGCGTCACAGTAAACCTGACATTACGGAGCCTGTAAGCTTAATGCCATGCGGGTAAGGAAACGACGTTCGAACAATCCGGCAGGCACGGGCTTGCTGAATAAATATCCTTGTCCCTCGTGGCAATTCTGGAGCTTGAGGAATTCAAGCTGCTCCTCGTTCTCCACACCTTCTGCCGTTACTCTCAGCTTCAAATGGTGAGCCATCATCGTAATGGTAGAAACAATGGCGGCACCGTTTCCGTCCAGCATAACCTCTTTGACGAAAGAACGATCAATTTTAAGCCGGTCAATCGGCAGCATTTTCAAATAATAAAGCGAGCTGTAGCCGGTTCCAAAATCGTCGATGCTAATATGAACACCAAGCCGCTTTAGCCTCTGCAGTTGCTCAAATGCAATGTCGATATCGAATGTCATGCTTTCGGTCACCTCCAGCTCCAAGTACTGCGCTTCCAGGCCCACCTCCCGCAGGATCCCATCAATTTTATCGACCAAGTTATGCTGACGAAACTGCCGCATAGACAAGTTAACCGATATGCAAACAGGATCATACCCCTCATCCTGCCATTTCTTATTAATTCCGCAGGCCGTACGAAGCACCCATTCCCCAAGCGGAACGATAAGTCCGCTATCCTCGGCAACCGGAATGAACTCCCCCGGCGAGAGCAGCCCCTTGCGCGGATGGCTCCAACGCACCAATGCCTCCACGCCCACGACACGACCGCTATTCAGACTCACCTGTGGTTGAAACTCTAGAAAGAACTCTCCCCGCTCCAGTCCTTTACGCATATCGTTCTCCAGTTCTATTCTGGAATGGGTCTGATTCTTAATGGCCGCCGTATATCGAACGAATTCGAGTCCTTGTTCCTTTCCGTTGTGAACCGCCATATCTGCGTTCTGAATAATTTGATCTCCGCTATTTCCGTCTTTGGGGTAAATCGACAATCCCATGCTGAGTGAAATATGATATTCTGTTTCCTCAATCGTTACCAAAGGATGGATCGATTTAAGCAGTTGTAAGGCTCTAATCTCAATCGCGCGCGGATCAGAGTATTCCGGAATGATTACTGCAAACTCGTCCTCGCTCATGCGATAAACACCTTCCTCCGGCAAACAGCGCCGACTTAACCGCTCTCCAACCTCAGTCAGCAGCTTATCGCCCGCACGATATCCAAAGGAATCGTTGATCGCTTTAAAGCGATTGATGTTCATGACGGCTACCCCCGTGCAAAGTCCCGCCTTGCCTTCAGGCGCAAGATGTATAGCCAGTTGTTCTTTCAGCCGCCGGAGGTTGGGCAGATTCGTCAGATCATCGTGATAGGCCATGTGCATCATTTGTGCTTCTGCAAGCTGTTGGCCGCGAAACGGTTCCTCGATCGTCAGACGGTATACCCCTTTTAATACGTAGTAGTAAGAGATCCCCATAAACCATTCGCCAGCAACGTGAGCAATGCCGATTCCAAATGGGTCAGCAGCCGTTATTAATATATGGCCGATCATCATAAATAATAGTGCACAGACGACCGTTAGAGCCGCCGGCGGGCGCTCCTGCCGGTGTCTGTACAAAATTGCAAAAATCCCGAGGGCATAAAGAAACGGAATACCGATCCACATCGCTTGTTTGGTCGATCCGAGCGCTTGCGGGCCAAGCAGATGCGGAAGCTGATGCTGATATTTGTACAAGAGCATAATTACAATAAATAATACAATGGCCGATCCAGAAAATGCCGCTGCTTTATGGCGCGCTGACACCTGCTTATCCGGCACGCTGAAAATGATCAGCATCCCTGCTGCTCCGACTAGATGCGATAACAATATGAACCACGCAGAGATCGTATATCCCGGTATAAAACCAAACGCCGATATCCCTGTGAAGGCAGCGATATGAAGGATATCCAAAGTGCCGACTATAAAAAATAATACGGCAGAGTACAGCCGCTGTCTGGACAGCTTATCTGTAAACAGCATCCACCCCTGTGCGAATACCGCAAAGGCCACTGCTCCATACATTAGACCTGCCAGCAAATACATAGCCTGACGTACTGACGCTGAAATAACGGGAAAAGCCATTGTCGAAGAAAAGTAAACAACACAGAGCATAGCAAGTAAACCGAGTGTTCCCTGAATGACTGTAGTTTTCTCTTCTTTTCTGATTCGCATAGTGTTCAACCCCCGGAAATGGTATAATGCGGTGCCCAGTCGTGATGTTCATAACGAAACTAGGTATGATCCCGATGGTTATTAAAAACAGACTGTTGTAAATTAGAATAATTCAACATTTTTCGTTGAATTTCCTGCTTCTTACGCAAAAAAAGCACCATGGCTGAGGTTGACCACGGCGCTTTCTGCTTTATTTTTTCTCGAAGCTGACTTCAGGCGTTGTTAACTTATCATAGAACTCAACCGCGTTGTCTTTTTCCGCCGAGGCCCGTAAAGCCATTGCGGAACGAGGATGCTCATCCAGAGTTCCCGTAATCATGTAAGGAATGAGGTAACCCCACTCTTCCTTCTCGCGAAGCGGAATCATAAGCTCCTCCAATATCTCAAGCACAGGACGGAGGTTATATTTCGTGTTCTTTAGATGGGTAACCAGCAGCTCCGTAGGACAGTTTCCCGCCGCCCGGCCCATTCCGTAAACAGAGGCATCAAGCAGTTCTACGCCATTCTCGACAGCGACCAGTGTGTTGGAGAACGCCAGCTGCATATTATTGTGCGTATGCACTCCTAGGCGTTTATTAGGAAGATGCGTCTTAAACTTAGTAATCAAATGTTCCATATCTTTATAATCGAGGCTGCCATAAGAGTCAACAATATAAACTACGTCTACGACACTATTCTTAATCATTTCAAAAGCTTCCAGCAGTTCGTGCTCCATGACGTTAGACAGCGCCATGATATTGATCGTCGTCTCATAACCGCGGTCATGAAATACTTGCACCAGCTGCAGCGCTTTGTCTACATCCTTTACGTAGCAAGCTACACGAATCAAATCAAGAAGACTCTCGCTGCGGGGCAAAATATCATTCTCGTCAACACGTCCAATATCAACAAGCGCGGATAGTTTGGTATGGCCCTTTTGCGGAATAACCTTACGCAGGAATTCATCATCCAAGAAACGCCAAGGCCCTGCCGAATCTGCGCCCTTTAACAATTTTGGAGAGTTCTTATATCCGATTTCCATATAATCAACACCTGCTTCGTTTAAGCCGGCATAAAGCTTTTGTACAAACTCCACGCTGAAATCCCAATTGTTGACTAAGCCGCCGTCTCGAATGGTGCAATCTACGATCTTGCTCTGGTTCACTTTCATGTTACCGATTCCCTTCATCATATGTTTTACTATCCATCTTACTTTAATGGAATTAAGAAAGTAAAGTAATTATTGTCATGAACTTTATCACAGTGACAAAGAGTGCATCATGTTATATTAACTTCATATCTAATTGAGATTGATTATCACTATCCTTTAACTAAAAGTAAAAATCCGTACACATTTAAAGGAGTCGATGTCTGATGTACGCTAGCGACACTTGCAGCAAGTGCTTGCTTCATCTTAAACCTGGAGCCTCAGGCTGTATTCAGCATTTTGGCAATATTGATCCGATGCTAAAACAGCGGCTCGCCGATCTTGGAGTTACGGAAGGGTCTTATGTTACTGTTAAAAGATACTGCCCCTGGGGCGGTCCTGTCACGCTGGAAAGCGGCGGACAGCTTCTCGGTATTCGCAAGCAGCAAGCTTCATATATTGAGGTGGTCGTATCATGACCCTTGCCGCATTAATCGGAAATCCCAACACGGGAAAAACCTCATTATTCAATAAATTGACTAGCTCCTACGAATATATCGGCAATTGGTCGGGCGTTACAGTAGAAAAGAAAATCGGCCAATTTCGCAACAAGACAGGCTATCTTACCGATCTTCCCGGCATTTATACGCTTCAGCCTCTATCTCAGGATGAAGGAGTTGCAGCTTCATACCTGATCAACGAATCTCCGGAGTTATTCATCAACATCGTTGATGCCTCGCAATTGGAGCGTAATTTATATCTTACTCTTCAAATACTAGAGTATGGCAGACCTGTCATCATGGGATTGAATATGATTGATGTTGCCGAAGCAAGCGGGCTGGCCGTCGATTCAGAGCTGCTAGCAAGGCAGCTAGGGATCTCCGTAGTACCGCTAATCGCCAGGAAGGGAATTGGCACTGACTTCTTATTAGAAGAAATAAATTCAGCCGACCATTGCTTCCCGGACTTTACTCTAAACTACGGGGATATTATTGAAGAAGCAATTACATTAATTTCCCGGGAATTAATCGCTGTTCCTCCAGAGAATTTGAGCTATTCCTCAGAACGTTGGCTAGCTATACAAATATTAGAACAAAATTCTGTGGTTACTTCTTCGCTTTCTTCCTACGCCAGCCTGGATAAGCTCTCCTCCATCCAAAACGCGGCGAATGAAAAGCTAAGGAAGTCAGGTAACGCAGAATCGCTTTCGGATCGTATTCGCTTCATTCGCACGGCAAAAATTCAGGAAATCTGTCGTCAAGCCGTCGATACGTCCGGCCAAAAACCACACACTCTAACCGAAAAAATCGATAGAATTGCAGCGCATCCGGTATGGGGCATCCCCATCTTTCTTTTAGCCATGCTCGTCGCCTTCCAATTAACCTTTGATTGGCTTGGCAACCCGCTGTCCGACCTGCTGGACGCCTTCATCAGCGGGCCGCTTAGTGAGCTTGCCAGGCAAGGCCTTGCAGCTGTTGATGCTTCCGCTTTTACCCAGGCGCTTATTATAGACGGGATTATTGCTGGGGTAGGAGGCGTGCTTGTCTTTCTTCCGCAAATCCTCATATTGTTCTTCATGATTTCATTTATCGAGGATTCCGGCTATATGGCCCGGATTACTGTCATGATGGATAGATTTATGCAGCTGGCGGGTTTAAATGGAAAGGCAATGATCCCCTTCATTCTCGGGTTTGGCTGCAATGTGCCAGCCATTATGGCTTCGCGCAGCATTGAACAGCCCAAAGAGCGGACTTTGACGATGCTGTTGATCCCACTTATGTCCTGCTCTGCCAGACTGCCCGTATATGCATTGTTTGCCGGCATTTTCTTTACAAAACATCAGGCACTTGTTGTGCTCTCCTTATATATATTAGGGATTGTTCTTGCACTTCTACTAGCCAAATTATTCTCCCTAACGATGTTCAAGGACAAACATTCCTTCTTTATGATTGAGCTACCGCCTTACCGCATGCCCCAATCCATCACTTTGCTGCGAAGCACTTGGGAAAAAGGCAAAGGATTTCTGCGCAAGGCTGGGACTTTTATTCTTGGAGGTACCGTGCTGATCTGGCTGCTCACATACTTTGGCCCTGGCGGAGCCAACGTAGAAATGGACGATAGTTACCTCGCTGTTATAGGCGGCTTGTTCGCCTCTGTGCTGCAGCCGATTGGCTTTGGGACTTGGCAGTCCGGGGCATCGCTTGTGACTGGTTTCATGGCGAAGGAGGTCGTCGTATCGACGATGAACATCATTTACCATGTGCCGGATACGGCAGGACTGCAGGAGCAGATCTCGTTATCATTTACACCGCTTCAAGCCTACAGTTTTATGGCATTCATTCTTTTGTATACACCCTGTCTTGCGACAGTCGGTGTGCTTCGCAAGGAAACCGTATCTTGGAAATGGACGCTGTTCTCCATTGGATATTCACTGCTGCTCGCATACTTTGTAGCACTTGTTATTTACCAGGGCGGACGGTGGATTGGATTCATCTAACTAAATAAACAAAGAAAGAAGGAGCATACCATGATCGATTTTATCATTGTTGCCCTCGTGTTCAGTTATGCTGGCTGGGCTGTTTATAAAGGCTTTAAAAAAGGCAAAAAAGGCGCTTGCGCCTCCTGCTCCCAACAACGATCCTGTTCAGCAGGCTGCGATAATTCATCAGCACCTTCCCCAGACAAGCATTTGTAATTTTTAGTTCAGGAGAGCTTTGTTAGGAGCGCTGCTCTCCTGAAGACTCCACCACTTTAAAAGATACGATTGGAAGCGCTATCACAAAAACTGTCCCCATCCCTTTCATACTATCCACTGAAATATTGCCTCTGTGATTTCTAATAATACGGTAACTGACAGACAAACCGAGCCCGGTACCTTTCTCCTTCGTCGTGAAGAACGGGTCGAATAATCGACTTAGAAGTCCTTTATCCATGCCGTTGCCGTTATCCTGTATGGAAATATGCACATAATTATTTACGATCTTCGCATCCAAATGGATTGCCCCGGAATACTCGGGATCTTCTACTTCCCCAATAGCATCCATGGCGTTCTTAATGATGTTCAGCAAAACCTGCTTAATTTGTTTGACATCAATGGAGACATACATTTCCTCATCCATGACTTCTAAATGGATCTCGCAGCCTTTCATTAAAGCCTCGCTCTCAGTCAGCAGCACGACCTCCTTCAACAAGGATGGTACGCTGATTACGCTTTTTTGCGGCGCAGAAGGCTTCGACGAATTTAGAAACTCATGAATAATGTCATTGGCCCGATCGATTTCCGTTAATATAATGCGTGCATACTCATCGCGGCCAAGCTGTATCAAATGCGGACGTAGAAGCTGGATAAAACCCCGAATAGCGGTTAGTGGATTGCGAATTTCATGGGCAATCGCTGCGGAAATTTTACCAAGCATGGCAAGCTTGTCATTCTGATAGGCAGTCTGTTCAATCTGCTTGTAATCCGATACATCTTTTACACTAAGCAAATAATCTCCTTCCATCTGATCCCCGTAGGTAATCGTTATTAACCAATGGCGACCGTATTCATCGATAAGCTCATGATATGTTTTGCGATGAAAAATAGCTTCTCTGTATATTCGTAATATTCTACGCTTCTTGAAACGACTAAGGTGAGGGTGACGTAGCATCTGCAACAAGTTACAACCGATAAGTGACTGGCGGGGCATCTCCATAAGCTTGGCCATCTGTACATTAATAAATGTCAGCACGCCTTCGCTATCAAACAGCATTATTCCGCTATCGAGATTTTGTAGGACATTCTCATACTTGTTCTTGACAAGCTGCGTCGATTGAAATGCTTTGACAGACTGCAGCAAAGTTTCCTGGAATTCACTTAACAAGTTGATTCCCCCTTTTCCCACAACAATGGTATTCCTGCAAATATCGACAATATTCAACCCTACTTCAAACACGGCCTTACCGTTTCAAAAATTAAGCTCTTCTAATTGCTATATCTTAATTGAGAATTTTGATCACTATAATCATAGTAAACTTTTCCAATTAACGTCAATCAGAGATACTGTCGAAAAAAGATAGATCATAAAAAAATTTATAAATAAAAAAATAAAATAGTCCTCTACAGAGGACTATTTCATACTTGCGACCTATTTATTATAGTGCAGCCTAGCTTTCCGGCGACTCATCACTGCCAGTCGCTTCTTCAGCTCGCTCTCCCATTTCGTATCCTGAATTCCTTTTGCTACTGCAAGGAGATCCAGAGCCATGTCAATTTGACTCTGTACAATATCAAGTGGATCCTCATCCTCTACATTGACACAGTTGCCAAAAATCGTTTCTTCGTCCTCCATAATAAAGTCTCCGAAGTCGATTTCCGATACACCGTCCCCATGCGCATATTCCGCCAGTATTTCATATTCGTGTTCCACTTTATAATGAACTTCGACCCGATGACATACCGGACAAAGCAGCAGGGGAACATTATGAACCTGTGTACGATAATGCTTCAACGTTCCCTTCGTTCCAACCATGCTAGCTCCGCAACAAAAACTCATTCCCCATCACCCTTTCCCGAGTTAGACTTCGGTATATATTTTTGAGGTATCCTTATATTGCATTAGGCTTCCTTTAATTTATTCGCGACGGCTTCTTTAGATTCCTCCGGATACTCTTAATTATAAACTGTTTTTTGCAAATATTAAGCTTTAAGAACTAATTTCTTTGTATAAAAAACCCCTGTCTCTAGGCATAGCGCCAGACAGGGGTGTATTGGTAATCAGTAAATATTACGATTCGCTTGCCGATTTCCTGTAACTTTATTTACGGATTGCCGCTACGATCAGATCGCCCATTTCCTGAGTTCCGATCGCCTTGCTCTTGTCTACCGCAATATCACTCGTACGGTGTCCAGCGTCCAGCACCTCTGCCACCGCTGCCTCGATCGCATCCGCCGCGTCAGCATAACCGAAGGTTAAGCGGAACATCAGTGCAACGGACAATATCGTAGCGATTGGGTTTGCCAGGTTTTGTCCGGCAATGTCAGGCGCAGACCCATGTACAGGCTCGTACAAACCAAAGCTGCCTTCCCCAAGGGATGCGGAAGAGAGCATTCCGATCGATCCAGTCAGCATCGCCGCTTCATCGCTAAGGATGTCCCCGAACATATTTTCCGTAACGATGACGTCAAAGCTGGAAGGACGGCGCAGCAGTTGCATAGCGCAGTTGTCTACAAGCACGTGCTCCAATTCAACATCCGGGAACTCTGGAGCAATTCGGATCACCACTTCACGCCATAAACGGGAAGTTTCCAGTACGTTTGCTTTATCGACAGAAGCTAGTTTTTTGCGGCGCTTTTGCGCTATTTCGAACGCCTGGCGTACGATCCGCTCAACCTCATTAACATTATAAGCGCAAGTATCCACAGCTTCTTGTCCATTTTCCGTCTCGCGGCGGAACTTCTCGCCGAAATAAATCCCGCCCGTTAGCTCCCGAACAACCATCAGATCCGTTCCTTCAAGGACTTCCGGCTTCAGCGTAGAAGCATCCTTCAAACAATCGAAGACGACCGCCGGACGTAGATTCGAGAACAGTCCAAGCGCTTTACGAATACCGAGCAGCCCTGTCTCCGGACGAAGCTCCTTCGGATTGTTATCCCATTTCGGACCGCCAACAGCTCCAAGCAGCACAGCGTCAGCACGCTGACAAACTTCCAATGTTTCTTGCGGCAGCGGGGTTCCCTTCTCATCGATCGCAATGCCTCCAAACAAGGCATGCTCTGTTTCAAAACGGTAGCCGAACAGTTCCTCCGTACGCTTCAATACCTTCTCGGCTTCTGCAACTACTTCCGGCCCGATACCATCGCCTGCGATTACTGCAATTTTCTTCACTTCTGTCATGACCTACAACTCCCTCTCATTCGCTATACTTCACTGTACTCTTCGAACAATCCTCTCCTTCTGTTGTAACATAACGGGTAAGGATAGACAAAGATATAGAATCTATTAATGCTATAGGTTTTAACTATAACAGATATTATCGTGTAATATAAGGCCTGACCGAGAATGCAAAAAGGAATTAACCAGCCTTCTGTCTGGTTAATTCCTGAGGTAGTGGTGATTTCGTGTGTAACTCGAAAAAATTAGTCGCCGCGATATGATTCAGCTATAGCATTCGCTGCTACAATGGCATGATACACATCGTCCGGAGTTACCGGAAATGGCATATTGCCCATAGTATCCCCTTCAGCACAAGCGGCTTCTGCCACCTGCCGCCATTCCGATTCTACGAACTTCGTCACACCGAGGTCCTTTAAAGTCAGGGGAAGACCAACCTCTTTTACGATGCCGATTACCGCCTCCAGTTCCTCCTTAGGGGCATTCTCAAGTATGAGTTGGGCCAGCAGTCCGAAGGTTACCTTCTCTCCATGCTGTGCCTTATGGAGCGCCGGAACCGCGGTCATGCCATTATGTATGGCATGGGCTGCAGCCAGGCCGCCCGACTCGGCCCCGACTCCGCTCAAGTAAATCGTCGCCTCGATCGTATCCTCCACCGCTCTCGTAGCCACTCCTCGCTCTACTGCGCGCTGCGCTTTAACTGCGTTTTCGAGCAACGTGTCATAGCACAAGCGAGCTAAGCCGAGTCCAGTCGTCGATGGCTTCATCAACGCCAAATTATCGCCGTAAGCTTGGTAGCATGCTCTCGCCTCGAAATACGTAGCCAAAGCGTCGCCAATCCCAGCTGCAAAAAAACGCGGCGGGGCAGCAGCTAAAATTCCGGTATCCGCCAATACGATATCCGGATTGCTCGGCAGAAACAGATATTCATCAAATGAACCATCCTTCTTGTAAATAACCGCCAATGCCGTACATGGGGCGTCCGTCGAGGCAATCGTAGGAAAAATAACAACTGGCAGCTTCTCATAATACGCCGTAGCTTTGGCGGTATCCAGCGTCTTGCCCCCGCCAATGCCCACGACGATGTTGGCTTCGGCACCGCGAGCCAGCTCACGATGTCGATTAATTTCTTCCTTCGTGCACTCATAATTGAATTTTTCGAATACCGCTTTATTGCCGCCATCCTGGATCGATTTCCCCGCCTCACGCTGGGCACGCTCCAAAATAAACTCGTCGCAAATAATATAAGCGTTGTCCCCAAAAAACTTCATGTAGTCATTGAAGCTGGAAAGAAGCCTTTGGCCTGAAATGTATTTTTTAGGGGATGTCACTGATTTAACATTGTTCTTCATGCTTGTCTAGTCTCCTTTTGTTAAATTTCGTAGTTTGTTTTCCCCATTAAGGTAAGCCAATCATCTCTGATTTAAACATGCTTTATCTAAACAATTCGCATTGGTTGTTTGAGCGGATACGCAGCCAGCCGGGAAATAAAAAAGCCGCAGAGAGTAATCTCCACGGCTTGATTTAGAGCATATAAGTATAAATATTACTTCTTGATCCAGTGCATCAGACCGCGAAGCTCTTCACCAACAACTTCGATTGGGTGGCTAGCTTCATTGCGGCGAGTAGCTGTCAAGAACGCACGGTTGGATTGGTTCTCCAGGATGAAGTCGCGTGCGAATTTACCTTGTTGGATATCGGACAGCACTTCCTTCATCGCTTTCTTCGTTTCTTCGGTTACGATGCGAGGGCCTGTAACGTAGTCACCATATTCCGCTGTGTTGGAGATGGAGTCACGCATAGTAGCAAGTCCACCTTCGTAGATCAGGTCAACGATCAGTTTCAATTCATGCAAGCACTCGAAATATGCCATTTCTGGAGCATAGCCAGCTTCAGTCAATGTTTCGAAACCAGCTTTGATCAGGGCGCTTACACCACCGCACAGAACAGCTTGTTCACCGAACAGATCTGTTTCTGTTTCTTCACGGAAGGAAGTTTCGATAACCCCTGCACGAGTACAGCCGATGCCTTTAGCATAAGCAAGACCGATTTCTTTCGCTTTGCCTGTAGCATCTTGATGAATAGCAATCAACCCAGGAACGCCGAAGCCTTCAACATACGTCCGGCGAACCATGTGGCCTGGCGACTTAGGAGCAACCAGAAGGACATCGTTGTCTTTGGAAGGTACGATTTGTCCAAAATGCACGTTAAAGCCGTGAGCGAACAAGAGAGCTGCGCCTTTCTTAAGGTTCGGAGCAATTTCACTATGGTATACAGAAGCTTGAGTCTCGTCCGGCATCAAAATTTGAACTACATCCGCACGGCTAGTTGCTTCAGCAACCGACAATACTTCAAAGCCGTCTTCCTTGGCTTTGTCGAAGGATTTACCTTCGCGAAGACCGATGACTACGTTAAGTCCGCTGTCACGCAGGTTTTGAGCGTGAGCATGGCCTTGGCTTCCGTAGCCGATGATCGCAATCGTTTTTCCTTTCAATACGCTAAGCTCTGCATCTTTTTCATAGTACAAAGTAACTGCCATTTCTTATAGCCCTCCTAAAATTTACGGGGCCGCCTTTAGCGGCTCCCTTATATTAGTTTCTATCCCCATGGTGAGCGGGTGCTTCAAAGGGTCGTTGCCTTAGTGACGGGGAATCAGTATCTTCCGATCAAAGATCGATTCCCTTCAGAAGTCGATTGCTTGGCGAATTGAATCGATCCTCTCAAGCACCCGCTCAGCGATGCGGGATTTGAATATGAAGTATTGCCCTAGAAGCTGCCTAAGCATTAATCAGGTTAGTATCAAGCTACCTAATACTTTCCTAGGCGTTACCGCGAATCATCGCCGTCACACCGGTGCGAGACAGCTCGCGTATGCCGTATGGTTGGAGCAGCTCGATCATGGCGTCGATTTTCTCCGTGTCGCCGACGACCTGCACGATCATGCTATTCGTCCCGATATCAACTACAGCAGCGCGGAAGGTTTCGACGACGCCCATAATTTCCGGGCGCTCCGCCGGCTCCGATTTCACTTTGATCAGCGCCAGTTCACGGGCGACCATCGGCTTGGAGCTAAGATTAACTACCTTAATGACATCGATAAGTTTATACAGCTGTTTCTCGATTTGTTCCAGCGTCTTATCATCGCCTTGAGTCACGATGACCATCCGGGACAATCCCTCTTCCTCGGACTGGCCAACGGTGATGCTCTCGATATTGAAACCGCGCCGACCGAACAGGCCGGAAACACGCTGCAGAACTCCGGGCTGGTCATTCACTAATACCGCTATTGTATGGCTTGTCATTGTCGTTGTCATTATTCACAGTCCCCCATCAACATTTGATCAATGGTGGAACCCTGGGTGACCATCGGATACACGTTTTCCCCTTTGCTGACCACGAATTCCACCAGCACAGGCCCCGGCGTGTCCATTGCTTCGTTCCAGGCTTGCTTGGCTTCTTCCTTATTGGTAGCCCGCAGTCCTTTCACACCGTATGCCTCCGCCAATTTCACAAAGTCCGGACTTCCGGCTAGATCGATATAGCTGTAGCGATTCTCATATATGAGCTCTTGCCACTGGCGTACCATGCCGAGTACCTGGTTATTGATGACGACAACTTTTACCGGGATGTTATGGATGGCGCAAATCGCAAGCTCCTGCGCGCACATCTGCATGCCGCCGTCGCCGTTGATCGAAATGACGAGCCGATCCGGATGGGCCATCTGTGCCCCGATCGCTGACGGGAAGCCGAAGCCCATCGTACCAAGCCCGCCGGATGTGATCCAAGAACGCGGTTGATTGAACTTGTAATACTGGGCGGCCCACATTTGGTGCTGACCTACGTCAGTCGTCACGATTGCCTCGCCCTTCGTCGTATCATTCAGCAGTTCGATAACCCATTGCGGTTTGAGCTCTGTTTCGGAATCCTTGTACTTATACGGCTTGTCAGCCATCCACTGACTGACCTGACTTCTCCAAGCATCCGCTTTGTCGGCGCGTCCCACTAATGGATTAAGCAGTTCGAGGACTGTTTTTACATCGCCGACTACCGGGATTTCCGTTTGCACGTTCTTGCCGATTTCCGCAGGATCGATATCGATGTGTACTACTTTAGCATGAGGAGCAAATCCGTCAAGCCGTCCTGTGACGCGGTCATCGAAGCGAGCTCCGATGTTGATCAGCAAGTCCGATTGTTGAATCGCCTGGTTAGCCGTATACGTTCCATGCATCCCCGGCATGCCCATCCATAGGGAATTTCCGCTTGGGAATGCTCCTAAGCCTAGAAGCGTCGTCGTAATCGGAATTTCCGTCCGAGTAGCGAACTCTAGCAATTCTTCATGGCCCCCGGAATAGACGACACCGCCGCCGGCCAGGATCACCGGACGCTCAGCCTCTTTAATCGCTGCCGCTACCTTCTCCAATTGATGATGGTTCGGAACAACCTTTGGATTATAGCCGCGAAGGTTAACGGTCTGTACCGGCTGGAACAAAGTCTTGTTCGCGGATACGTCCTTCGGAATGTCGATCAACACCGGCCCCTTGCGCCCCGTATTGGCGATGTGGAATGCCTCATGAATGACACGCGGCAACTCCTCTACGCTGCGAACCAAATAGCTATGCTTCGTAATCGGCATCGTAATGCCGGTAATATCCGCTTCCTGGAAGGCATCCGTTCCGATCAGACTGGATACGACGTTCCCGGTGATAACCACCAGAGGAACCGAGTCCATGAACGCTGTAGCTATTCCGGTGACCGTGTTCGTCGCCCCCGGTCCCGAAGTTGCGATACATACCCCTACTTTGCCGCTCGCCCGTGCATAGCCGTCAGCCGCATGAATCGCTCCCTGCTCATGTCTTGTCAGCAAGTGATGAAAGTCGTTAAATCCATACAACGCATCATAGATGTACAATACGGCCCCGCCTGGGTATCCGAAGACGCATTCGACACCTTCCAACACCAAGCTCCGAAGCAATATTTCAGATCCCGTAATGACTTCTGGTTTCATCCATTTCTCACGTAATTGTTCTGTAGACCGCACTGCTGGTATTTGCGCGCTCATCAGTCATCCTCCTTCCAAAATTTAAGTATTTCTAAAGAAATACAACAAAAAAACCTTCCGCCCGCCAGAACAGTCTCCTGTTCCGAGGGACGAAAGGTTATCGCTTCCGTGGTACCACCCATTTTCACCTGACACTTCACAGTGCCAAGCCTTGACGAGTAGAGACAGCTATGTCCTTACCCGTGGTCTCTAACGCAGACCTAACGATTTTCCCTAATAGGCTTGCACAGAAATGATCGTGGTGATCATTCTTCGGCTTCGCTTTTCAGGAAAACAGCTCCGAGGTGAGCTCGCATTTAAGGGATTAATGGTGAATGGTCTCAGCAAATCCATCCACTCTCTGAGCAAAGAGCCCTTAAACCTTCGTCCTCTTCATCGCAGATACACTATGAACGTTAAAAATGTTTAGACACATTATATGATTAGTTCACGCATAGAGTCAATACCCTTTTGCCACATGTTTCATCGCGATTCCTCAAAACACCTCATCACACTGCTGAATTACAGGGATAAAAGGTCTTTGGAAAACTTATTTTCCCGGATCATTTCTTTGCTTTTAAAATCCTTCCAAGGAATTATATTCCCAGCATTGCCGCAGATTGATTTTATAGGAACCGATCCGCCTTCCCCCTTCATATGATGTATAAAGTGCCTAAATACGCAGTGCAAGGAGGAGTGCGAGCGAATGATCCGATATAGAAGACCTCAACAGGATGATCCGATCATCATCCAACTTATCAAGAAGGAGCTTGTCCCTCATTCCAGCATGTCCAAACCGGATTTGGAGAAAACAATTCAGGATATTCCCAAGCGGCTTACGCGAGGCATAACTCTCGTCGCCTCACCTTATTATGAGGCTGATCCCATAGGCTTTATCCATTTCATGATCCATGGTGAGCTGCTGTACATCGATATGATGGCCGTTGCTTCCCAGCAGCAGCGCAAGCGCCACGGCAAAACCCTAATCGCGCATGCAGAAAACTTGGCAGGCTCCAGAGGCTGCACTCAAGCAAAAGTCATGGTGGACCAGGATAATGCCCGGGCCCACCTTTTCTACCAAAAGTCCGGTTATGATATGGTTCGGTATATTCCCGTATCGCGATGCTATGAATTGGAAAAAAAGCTTCTTATGCGACTCTAGGCCAGTTATGGCGCTTCTACCGGTAATAACCGTATGGATAGCCGTAGCCTCCGTATCCGCCATAGCCTCCATACCCGTAGCCATAACCATAAGGATACCCTCCGTAACCATAGCCGTAGCCGTATGGTCCCGTTCCAATTGCCAGCAGATCAAATAAAACAAGTGGAATAAGCGCCTTTGTTTTCACTTTTTTGCCTGGCTGCCGAACGATAAGACGATTTCCGCTTATTTTAACCAGCTTGCCCGTAACGATGGTGCCATCTTTCTTCACAGCAGTTATAGATTTGCCAAGCCATTTCTCGGCTTCTTTTTTCGTAACCGATTTGCTCACTTCAATCTTCCTCCCCGAATAAGAGATTTACTTTCAGATCCGAGACAAAACGACCCGCCAGTTCATCCTACAAAATATTCGCTTCGTCTTCATATCAGTGTATTCAAGAGGGAGTCCTTTCGCTTCCACCATCGCCTTGCCTATATAAAAAAGCGTGTTGAGAGCAAATAAAAACAGGCGCCCCAAAAGGGGCGCCTGTTAAGCGCTGATGCAACAATTATGCGTTGATTTTCTCTTTAGCTACGGCAGCCAAGGAGTTGAATGCGTTCAAATCGTTCACAGCAAGATCAGCCAGCATTTTACGGTTGATGTTCACCTCAGCCAGCTTCAAGCCATGCATCAATTTGCTGTAAGTCAGTCCGTTCAGACGAGCTGCAGCATTGATACGTACGATCCACAATCTGCGGAAATCGCGCTTTTTCGTGCGACGATCACGATATGCGTACAGCAGGGATTTCATTACCTGCTCGTTAGCTGTTTTGAAAATACGGTGTTTCGAGCCAAAGTAACCTTTAGCAAGCTTCAATACTTTTTTATGACGACGACGAACAACGAATCCGCCTTTTACTCTTGCCATATCAATAAACCTCCCAGAAATTTAAGTGAATTATTTCAGATTTGCAAGCTGCTGTTTCAAACGTCTAACATCCCCAGCATAAGCTACAGGGCTGTTCGCCAGAACGCGTTTGCGACGGTTGGACTTGTGGGACAGCAAGTGGTTGCGGTTCGCTTTGTAACGTCTTACTTTACCCGATCCTGTAATTTTAAAGCGGCCTTTCAGGCTGCTGTGGGTTTTCATTTTAGGCATTGTACTTCCCCCTCAAAGTTTGTGGGCACAGCTTAGCAGCAGCTCTGTATCAACGGAGCTCCATGCAAGCGGGCGCTTAGTTTTTCGGTGCCAAAATCATAATCATGCTGCGGCCTTCAAGCCTAGGAATCCGCTCGATCGAAGAAATTTCTGCAACCTCTTCTTTCACGCGATCCAGAATTTTCCTTCCGTTATCAGCATGAGCAATTTCACGGCCACGGAAACGCACCGAGCATTTCACTTTGTCGCCTTCTTTTAAAAATTTGATCACATTGCGCAGTTTAGTCTGGAAGTCATGCTCGTCAATGTTTGCACGAAACCATACTTCCTTAATGTCCACTGTCTTCTGATTCTTACGGGCTTCCTTCTCTTTCTTCTGCTGCTCGTAACGGAATTTGCCGTAATCCATGATTCGGCATACCGGCGGCTTAGCCGTCGGCGCCACGTTCACCAAATCCAGATTCAGATCGATGGCCATTTGCAGTGCCTCGCGGATCGGCTTGATGCCGATTTGTTCACCTTCAGCGCCTACCAAACGGACTTCCTTCGCCCGTATCTCATCATTGATCAAATGTTCCTTACTGATAATTCTACACCTCCACTTTAATCTTCGGTCGTTATGACCTGTTTTAAACTAAATAAGGGATGCAGGTGTCCACCTGCATCCCAAATTGATCATCAATTCATCATGAATAGATATATTCATAAATCATCGGATCAAAACCAGCCGACATCATCGGACAGGTGAGAAGACAGCGCCTCTGCTTACAATCCATATTCTTTGTTCCATGCTCAAATAATTTACCACATCGTCAAACAATAGTCAAGCATTAACCTTGCTTGCTCTGAACTTCCTCCAAGCGAACGACGCGCGTATGCTCGGTGTGGCTCCACTGCTTGTTGTTCTGCGTGAAGAACGCATAGAAAGTGATCGGCCACCAGGAAATCAAGTACAACGGGAACAAGACGAGGTACGCGTAAACCTTCTTTGACTTAACCTCCTCGAGTACCATTGCAGCCAGGAAAATAAACACATTGGCCGCAATCGCAACGAACGATATCCATAACGGCAAATATCCGTACAACGTGGCGATATTCGGGCCGTTAAAGAAGGACTGGTCGATCCAGATCAAGGCGGTGAGCAAGAACGTAATGAGCACGATATATACGTTCGCTCCATAGAGTGCCATATCCAGCTTTACCATGCTCCGCTCTTTGATACTCTGCCAAAGAAGCGGGAAGAAATAGCGTCGAGCTACCGTAAAATGTCCTTGCATCCAGCGCAGACGCTGGCGAGCGGACGCTTTGAATGTGAGCGGCTTCTCGTCGAACAGCTTCGCGTCATAGTTGAACACAGGATGGATTCCCTTCTCGACGCAGCGCATCGTGAACTCGAGATCCTCTACCAGGCTTGTTGCACCCCAGCCAATCTCCTTCAGCAGTTCGGTCTCAAAGCACATGCCCGTACCGCCAAGGAAGTTAGCCAGGCCTAAATTATGCCTTGAGAGCTGCCATAGACGGTTGCAGTACCAGTACGAAATACCGTAAGCCGCAGTAATCCAGGAATCCTCCGGATTCTTCGTATCGATGTACCCTTGAATCACGCGGGCGCCAGAGCATAAATCGTTGTTCATTTCGTTCAGAAAATCCGGATGTGCCAAATTATCGGCGTCAAACATGACGACCGCATCATATTGGCGCGGCATTTTCCAAAGCTGCTTCAGCATCCATTCGATGGCATAGCCCTTGCCTCGCAAATTCTCATTCGTGCGAATGCAAGCGGTCATGCCATGGCTGCGAACGATGTCTACCGTTCTGTCGGTACAGTTGTCGCAAATGACAAATACGTCATAAAGCTCTTTCGGGTAATTCAGCTGCTTCAAATTTTCCATCAAGGCTCCGACTACAGTCTCCTCGTTATGCGCTGCTACCAGCACCGCAAATGACTTCGTCGGCGGGAATTGAACTTTTTTCTTTTTCTTGTACATCCCGAACAAAGCCAAGCCAAATTGATAGATCCCAACTACGGCCAGTACGATTTGCAACGATATCAAAATGGTGTCCATCATGATTTCGTATACCCCCTTTAACCCCTTTTAAATTTACGATTCTTTTTTTTCTCTAAGTGGGCTTTTGTTTCTCTAAGTCATGACCCTGCGTATTCATCGTTCCTGGAAAAAATTAAATCTTCTGCAGCGCATAAAGATTTTCCATGACTTTGCAGCATTTGTCAAAGTCCATCTTGTGCCATCCTTCCCCAAATATAAGCGAAGTCGCGCTATAATCGCATACGACGCCACCGCTACCTGCGGAGGGTGCGGTTATTTCTTATTTTCATCAATTTTGGCGTTTTTTATTTCATCTGCACCTCATGAATTGAGCGTAAGCAGCTTATATACACGGCCTTTGTAAACATAAACGAATAATAAAGCATAAAAGTTTACTAAATTGCTCATTTTATTTTAAACTTTTTTGCTATGATTTGAATCATTGTATAAGGTGGATAGGCGCAAAGTCAAAATTAGGGTAATAACTTCAAACAAAAAATAAGGCCTCTGTCCTTGAAATGATCACGGATTAAAAATATGATAAGTCTAACCTGAAAATGCCTTGCTGCATTTGACGGATTGGATCTATAGCAGTTTCTTGGCCGTTCTCGCGGGCAACTATAGCGGAGGGATTATATGACTCGATTATTGCAAATATTAAAACGGTTCGACCAAAAGCTTTTTGTAGGGATTAACGGCCGCCTGCACGGCAGCTTTCTAAATTTCTGGCTCTATTACCTGACTCACCTGGGAGGAGCCACATTTACGATCTGCTCTTCGCTGCTAGTATGGATCTTGGCACCGAAGCCCTGGAGCATTGTAGGTCTTCAGTCCTGTGTAGCGCTTGCTGCCAGCCATATTCCCGTAGCGCTTGTCAAGAAGACCTACCCGCGGGTTCGTCCATATTTAACCCTCCCGGGTACAAAAACGTTCCGTAATCCGCTGACGGATCATTCTTTTCCATCAGGCCATACAACAGCGATCTTCTCCGTCACGATGCCGTTCATGCTGCTCGAACCAGGGCTTTCGTTAATATTCGGACCGATCGCGTTGTTGGTTGGCATTTCTAGAATATATCTCGGCTTGCACTATCCTTCAGACGTCCTGGCAGGCGCCGCAGTTGGCACCTTAACGGCCTTTGGCACAGTTGCATTATGGCCATAAAGGGGATATTGTTAAGTCGAGGAAAAACCTTCTGAGAAAAGGTGAATCGAAAGTGTCTAAACAAAGAGTCTTGCTTTTATCTGAGGGATTTGGAGCCGGTCATACCCAGGCAGCCTATGCGCTTTCCAGCAGTCTACGCAAGCTAGCACCTCACATTCAGACGAAGGTACTCGAGCTTGGTAGCTTTCTGAACCCTAGAATGGCTCCACTGATCATTACGGCATACAAAAAAACGGTATCAACGCAGCCCCGTCTTGTACGAATGATGTACCGCAGCAATTATAAGAGATCCTTGAACCGATTGACGACGGCGGCGCTCCATCGGATATTTTACACACGTGCCACTCAGATTATCCGCCAGCTCCATCCCGATGTCATTGTATGCACCCATCCGATTCCTAGCGCTGTTATTTCGCGTATGAAGCGCCTAGGTCTAAATGTCCCCCTCTGTACCGTCATTACAGATTATGACGCGCACGGAACATGGGTCAGTCGGGAAGTGAACTGTTATCTGGTCTCTACGGAGCAGGTCAAAGTAAAGCTGCTCGAACGGGATGTGGATGAGAGCAAAATCCGAATAACCGGCATTCCCGTTCATCCGAACTTCTGGGAAAGACATAGCAAAGAAGAAATTCGCCGTCAATTCGCCCTCAAGGATATGCCTACAGTCCTAGTCATGGGCGGCGGCTGGGGATTTATGAAGGATGAGTCGGTCAATTCATTACTCGCTCTGCATAGCGACAAAATCCAGGTCATTTTCTGCTTCGGAAGCAATCAGAAATCGCTGGAAAAGATGAAAAAAGACCCCCGATTCATTCATCCAAATATTCGGCTTCTCGGCTTCACTCGGGAAATTGATAAATTAATGGAAGTATCCGACCTGCTGATTACGAAACCCGGAGGCATGACCTGTACAGAAGGATTAGCCAAAGGAATACCAATGCTATTCCATAAGCCTCTCCCGGGCCAGGAGGAGGAGAACTCCCAATATTTCGAATCACAGGGCTGGGGAACCTTGATGAACTCGCTCGACGATATCAAGCAATGGATTTATCGCCTGACGGATCACTACGATGAGGTGGCCCTTGCTAGAGAGAAGGTGCTTGAGCAAATCGCCAAATATCATCCGATGCAGAGCGCCCAAGTGATCATGGACTTGCTGGACGAAAGCAAAGTGCCCTCTTGAGGAAGAAAAATTTAAACTATCGACGACGAAGCGTACTCGCTATCAAGCGCGGGACAGCCTTCTTCGCTCAAGCCAAACAGGCCGCCGATGATTCGGTGGCCTGTTATCATTAGGATATGCGCAAGGCGCATTAGAACTGCTCCATTTTATGCTCATGATAGCGCGACAAAGCCGCTTCTCCAACCATCACCTCGCAGCGGTGAATGTTCACTCCCTGATTCACGAATTTAGTCTCGTATTCTGTCATTACATGCTCTTCATTGATGCCCCCCTGATGGAGATCCAGCGAGATGTTACTCATCTGCAGCCCGCAAGCCGCAAATGCGTTCAAAGAGAACTGGAACAGCTCTCTAGAATCTGTCTTGAAGTGGATCTCTCCGTTCTCGTTGAGCAAGGAGCGGTATTTCTCCAAAAATCTCGGATGGGTCAGCCTGCGGCGACCATGCTTCTTCTTCGGCCACGGATCGCTGAAATTCAAATAAATCCGCTCGACCTCATTCGGCGCAAAAAACTCCTCGATTGACTCGATATTTCCCAGCGCCAGCCTTACGCTTTGCGGCTCCTCCTGACCCTGCTCCTGCCAGATCCCGCGCACCTTCTCGCTCGCTCTGCGAATCAACTCATCATACATATCCATGCCTATAAAATTAACATCCGGGTATTTCACACTCATTCCGCTTATAAACTGTCCTTTACCCATTCCCAGCTCAATATGAATCGGACGGTCGTTGCCAAAAACCTCAGACCAGCGTCCCTTGTATTCCCGTGGTTCCAAGACAACGAGATGTTGCTGCTGCTCCAGGTTTTCCCGAATTCCTTTTCTGCCGCGTAACCGCATGTCATTCCTCCGCTTTCTATATTCCATGATTGTGGCTCATGCCACAAAGTTTTCTGATACTGCAATTATTGTGCCGAAGATCGTCCCTCTTGTAAAGGGGAGAACAATGAAAAAGGAATCTTGCGGCCGCCGGGGAGACGGTTTACGCAGATTCCTTTTTCGATATATTTGGAATTGGGGTCCAAACCTAATTTGTAATACATTCAAAATAACATAATCTGTAATCTATCGCAAGAAAGTAGCCGGGTGCTGTTCCCATTTTTCCACATATTTTGATACAATAAAGCAATGGCAATCCCCAGTTAATGCGGCTTAACGGGAATTGCTTCAAGCAGTAAACTTTTGTGACAATATCAAATTATTACGACAATATAAAGGAGTTCTGATGAATATAGAACTAAATTCTCTACCCAAGCTATGGGGAGATAAACGTTTCCATACCTGGAATACCGAGATGCGCGAACAGTTTGGCGAAAAAGTATTCAAAGTGATGCTGGATGCAGGCTTCACTTGTCCAAACCGTGACGGCTCCATTGCCAAAGGCGGGTGCACATTCTGCAGTTCCCGCGGATCCGGTGATTTTGCGGGAAGCAGACGCGACGATCTTGTGACTCAATTCAACAAAATTCGCGACAGACAGCATTTAAAATGGCCCCAAGCAAAATACATCGGTTATTTCCAAGCCTATACGAACACGTATGCCCCTATCGAGGAGCTGAGGGAATACTACGAAGCCATTCTGGAGCAGCCTGGCGTCGTCGGCTTGTCGATCGCTACGCGTCCGGATTGCCTGCCTGACGATGTTGTGGACTATTTGGCCGAGCTCAATGAAAGGACTTACCTTTGGGTTGAGATGGGGCTGCAGACTATTCACGAATCTACTTCTCAGCTCATTAACCGAGCCCATGATACGCAGTGTTACCTGGATGCGGTCGAGAAGCTCCGGGCGCGCAATATTCGCGTATGTACGCATATCATTTACGGGCTGCCGCAGGAAAGCCATGAAATGATGCTGGAGACCGGCCGAGCCGTTGCGGCGATGGATGTACAGGGAATCAAAATTCACCTGCTGCATTTGATGCGTAAAACGCCGATGGTCAAGCAATACGAGGCGGGGCTACTTCGTTTTCTTGAGAAGGACGAGTACGTGAAGCTCATCGTCGATACACTTGAATTTCTACCGCCGGAGATGATCGTGCACCGTCTCACCGGCGATGCGCCAAGAGAGCTTCTGATCGGCCCGATGTGGAGCTTGAAAAAATGGGAGGTGCTCAACTCGATCGACAGCGAGCTGAGACAAAGAGACACCTGGCAAGGAAAATACTGGAGGGGATAAGATGGGCTTCATGTCTGTACTGAGCTTCGCCCATAAACTGATCGGAGAACGGCTGCAGCCTGGCGAGCCCGCAATCGACGCTACGGCGGGTACCGGCCAGGATACCCTCTTCCTCGCTCGTACTTGCGGCCGCCGCGGGCAGGTGTATGCCTTCGATATCCAGTCTGAAGCGCTTGCTCTTACTCGGCAGCGGCTGGATCGAGAGCCTGAAGCCCGGCTGGCTGAGGTTACGCTGCTGGAGCGAAGCCATTCAGAGATGGAAGAGGCGCTGCCAAGAGAACTTCGCGGAACAATAGGCGCGATCATGTTCAACCTCGGTTATCTTCCTGCCGAGGGGGCTGATGCCAACGTTATTACGCTGACGGACAGCACGCTGGCCGCGCTTGAATCCAGCCTCAGGCTGCTTAGGCCAAAGGGAATTGTTACCACCGTGCTCTACCCGGGACATGCGGGAGGCGACGCAGAGGCAAGCGCTGTGGAGAGTTGGGCGGCTTCTCTTCCGCCTTCCTCCGGGCAAACGATCGTATATCGGCAAATCCAGAAGCCGGCCGCACCTTATTTGATTGCTATCGAAAAAAAGTAAAAAAATACGATAAGGGGAGTTTAATATATGACGGTTCGAAAAATTGAACATATCGGCATCCGCGTCTCCGCGCTGGAGGATTCCATCGAATTTTATGAGCGGGTGATCGGACTTAAGCTGCTGCATATTCTCGGCGAAGTAGACGACGAGCTGCGCCTTGCCTTCCTCGCCTTCCCAGGTCAGGACAACGTTGAAATCGAATTGATCTCTCTCCGAGGCGGCGCAGAGCTGCCAAGCGAAGGTCGCGTGCATCATATCGCCTTTACGGTCAGCCGCATTGAAGAGGAATATAAGCGAATCGCCGGACTTGGCCTATCAGGCTTGGATCCTGAGATTCGCTCGATCTCAAACGGCAGCCGTCTCTTTTTCTTTAATGGGCCGGATGGAGAACGAATCGAATTCCTAGAGCCTGCGCATTTAGCGTAAAATAACGTCCCGAAATGAGGTGAATCCGTTGCTGGAGCAAACTTTTACTTTCACCAACGATGCGCAAAACGAAGTGTTCGTCTATGTGTGGTATCCAGAAGGAAAGAGTGCCAGTGGTTTGCTGCAGGGCGTACTGCAAATTGCCCACGGCATGGCAGAGACAGCTAAACGCTATGCGCGCCTAGCCGAAGTGCTTACCGCGCGGGGCTGGATCGTCTTCGCGGGAGACCATAGAGGACATGGCAAAACGGCGGGAACCGACGCTGAGCTGGGCTGTATCGGGAAAGACGGCTTTGGCGGAATGGTGCGGGATATGAGTGCGCTTAGCCGGATTATCCGGGATCGCCACCCCGATTTGCCCTTATTTTTGCTAGGTCACAGCATGGGATCCTTCCTGACGCAAAAAATAATGTACACCGCGCCGGAACCTTATTCCGGCTTCATTCTTTCCGGAACCAACGGGCCGCGCGGGTTGCTGACTTTCGGCGAGAAGCTGGCCAGGCTGCAGTGTCTCGTGCAAGGTGAGCGCCACCCCAGCTTAATGCTGAACGGACTTGTTTTCGGAACCTACAACAAACGTTTTCTCCCGCCCCGCACACCATTTGACTGGCTCTCCAGAGATGAAGCGGAAGTGGATAAATACGTAGAAGATCCGCATTGCGGATTTCTGTGCAGCGCCGGATTTTTCCAAGGCTTCTTCTCATTGCTGCAGGAAATCCATCGTCCGAAGCGGATGAGAAAAATCCCGAAGGACAAGCCGATCTATATTTTCAGCGGTGACGAAGATCCCGTAGGCTTGCAGGGCGACGGTGTAAGGAAGCTTGCTGCGCTGTACAATCTGCTGCTGATCAGGGACGTTGAGTTGAAGCTCTATTCTGGAGGCCGTCATGAAATGCTGAACGAGACGAACCGGGATGAGGTAACTCGCGATCTCGTCGACTGGCTGGAGCGCCACGTATCGACCGGCTAGTGCACACGCGTGGCGAATGCCTGAGGGACATAAGCGATTGTCGGGTGTGACACGGGGCGAATGCTGGGAAGAGCGCGAGCGAATGCCTGAGGGACATGAGCGATTGTCGGGTGTGACACGGGGCGAATGCTGGAGATATGCGTGTGATTATATAAAGCGACAGGCTGGTGCACTGCCGGGGACTGGGCGAGCAATTGCGTTGAGCCACTTGCGGCGAATGCCGGGAAGAGCGCGAGCGAATGCCTGAGGGACATGAGCGACAGGCTCATGCGCTGCATAATTCAAAGAACCGCCCAAAAAAACATGGGCGGTTCTTTGTGCTTATTTTTTAACACATACTCAACACTCTGCTTGGATCTAGGTGTATTTCTGCAACTAGAACATTGCTTTTAGCCCTTCTTCGCCTTTTCACCGCAATCTAACTGCATGAATCCATCTAGTTGGTACATTCAACGATCAAGCGCACCTTTTAAATGCATCAAATACATTAGATCGCATTAAATCCATCTAATATCATTTCATTTAATGTTTGTATAATTCAAAATCTATTTATTATCCGCTTAATGTTATTCACTGTTTAAACCTTCGCAAGCGGCCACGAACAAAACAGTGGCTTCTCGTCCTCCGTCTGCTGATACAGTACGACCAGCAGGCTTGGCTCCATGCTCTCCGCAGAGATCTCCTTGCCCCCTAGTACATCCTCCAGCCGGAACGGAAGTTCCTCTAGAACGGCGAACTTCTGCAATTCGCGCTCGCTCAAATTTCGCCCGGTGAGCTGGGACGGACGGCCTTCCCGCAGTATAGCAACCTGCTCATGCCGACCATCAAGCCGCTCAGTAATCTGCTCAGACGAACCCTCGGCTCGCCCGGGGACCTGAGGCAGGCGGCCCTCCTGCTGTGCGGCAAACTGCCCAGGCTGACCCTCCAACTGCTCGGCCAGCACACTCAAATACCTTCCACGAGCATCCTTCCCGATACGATCTTCCCACCAGATTTTGCGCGGCTTGTACTTATGTCCGAGGAAGTAATCGAGCTTCATGAGCCCCAGGACGACATCCGGCGTTCTCAGCTCGCGCTGGCCAAGAAACTCGTGCAGACGGAGAAACAAATCCTCAAGCTGGTGGCCGATGCGCTGCCACCCCTGCTCCTCCCAAAAATCCCCGAATTCCTGAAAGAAATCGAACGGGGAGTCGAATTCTGCCTTCATCAGATAATTTAGCGTATGATCCATCCGGTGCGCATTCCAGTATTTCTCTAGCACGTCCTCCAGCCGCTTCAATCGAACGATGTCAGCAAAGGACAGCACATCATTGCTGAGCATTTCGTAAGGAGCGTGCTCCATATATTTATAGTTGTATTTTGCCGCGTCGTTGCGAAGACCGGTGCCGCGCAACATTTTCAAAAAGCCGAGCTGCAGTTCCTCCGGCCCCAGCGCGAACACATCATTAAATGTCTTGCGGAACGTGGCATAATCCTCAAGCGGGAGTCCAGCAATCAAATCCAGATGCTGAGCGATTTTGCCGCTTTCCTTAATCTTGGTCACGGTGCGCGTCAGCTTCGTAAAATTCTGTCGGCGCTTCACCAGCTCATTTGTCGGATCATTCGTTGATTGCACACCGATTTCGAACCGAAAGATGCCCGGAGGAGCATTCTCAGCCAGATAATCAAGTACCTCGGGGCGCATAATGTCCGCGGTAATTTCAAACTGGAAAATGCAGCCGCGATGGTTCTCGATCAGGAATTCGAACATTTCCATCGCATAGCTGCGGTTGATATTAAAGGTTCGGTCAAGGAATTTAATGATCTTGGCCCCATTATCGATCAGATACAGCAAGTCCGACTTTACCCTCTCAATATCGTAGTACCGCACACCGACCTCGATGCTGGACAAGCAAAATTGACAGCTGAACGGACAGCCGCGGCTTGTCTCGAAATAAATGATGCGCTTGCTGAGATCCGGAAGATCCTCGGGAAAACGATGCGGAGAAGGCAGCGTGTTCAGATCGGACTTAGGCCGTCCCGGATTGACGATCACCTCGTCGCCTTTGCGATATGCGGTTCCGAACACATAATGGAACTTGCGATCCCCGGACAGCTCCTGCAGCAGATGGTGGAATGTCTCTTCTCCATCTCCCATGACGATGAAATCCACGCTCTTGACGCGCTCCATCCAGTACTGCGAATCATAGGATACTTCCGGCCCGCCGAGGACGATGGTCGTCTCCGGCAGCACTTTTTTCAAAATATCAATAACGCGAATCGTCTCTTCAATGTTCCAAATATAGCAGGAGAACCCGATCACATCGGGCCTGCGCTGAAACAAGTCGGACACGATGTTCATCGTTGGGTCTTTAATCGTATACTCGGCGAGCTCGATATCAAACTCATTTCCGCTGTAAGCCTTTAGCAGGCGGATCGCCAGCGAGGTGTGGATATATTTTGCATTTAATGTAGTTAAAATAACCTTCATGATTTCACAGTCCTATTCCATATTTTGAAAAAAGTCGAGAAACGCCTGTCCGTATTTACGGTACTTCACTTCCCCGACTCCTTTAATGTTCAGCATATCCGCTTCGCTCGTCGGGCAAACAACACTCATTTCGCGAAGAGTAGCATCGTTAAAAATAATGTAGGACGGCACGCGCTCCTTCTCGGCCAAATCCCGGCGGATGAGGCGAAGCTGCTCGAATACCGTCTCATTGACGGCTGACGGATCATCGTCGTAAGCCCCTCTGCGGCGACGGCTGCCTCCCGCAGTCTGGGCCGCTGCCGGCTCAGGTTCGCGCATCATCACCTGATGCTGCCCCTTCAGTACATCGACCGCCAGAGGCTGCAGCCGGACGACCGGATATTGTCCCTCGGAAAGGGCGAGATACCCTTCGGCTATAAATACATTGATCAGTTCGGAAATCTCCTTCTCGGTACGCTTTGGCATCATGCCATACGTGGGCAAGCTATCGAAGCCGTATTGGAGCACCTTTTTGTTGCGGGAGCCCTTGAGCACCGAAGCAACCATCGTGACGCCGAAGCGCTCCCTCATCCGATGAATGCAGGAGAACACGATCTGGGCATCCCGGGTCATGTCCGCCAGCTCGCGCTCATCGGTGCAGGAGCTGCAAATGCCGCAAGGCTTGCGGTCATGCTTCTCCCCGAAGTAGTCGAGCATGCCCCAGCGCAGGCAACTGGTCGAATAGCAGTATTCGATCATCTGCTGCAGCTTGCGGTACTCATTGCGTTTGCGCCCATCATCCTGCGGGTTCTGCTCGATCAGGAATTTCTGCGTCATAATGTCCTGCGGGCTGAACAGCAAAATGCACTCGCTAGCCTCCCCGTCCCGTCCGGCGCGGCCGGCCTCCTGTACATAAGCTTCCATATTCTTCGGCATATTAAAGTGAATGACGTAACGGACGTTGGATTTGTCGATCCCCATGCCAAAAGCATTCGTCGCGACCATGACGCGGATATCGTCATAAAGAAACGCCTCCTGGCTTGAATCCCGCTCATTGTCGGACAGTCCCGCGTGGTATCGTCCAGCCGGAATGCCGCTCTGACGAAGCCGCTCGTACAGATCGTCGACCTCCTTGCGGGTCGCCGCGTAGACAATCCCCGGCTGGTGGCCGTGCGTTTTCGCGTAATTCAGCACGAAATCGCGCTTGTTCTCGCCGCGCAGCACGGACATCGCCAAATTGTCGCGACCAAGTCCGGTGACGAACACTTCCGGTTCACGCAGCTGGAGGAGCCGGGTCATATCGTCCATGACCTCCGGCGTCGCCGTCGCCGTAAATGCCGCCACGATCGGCCGATCTGGCAGCCCGTTCACGAACGGGGCCACTGCGAGGTAGCTCGTGCGGAAATCATGACCCCACTGCGACACGCAGTGGGCTTCGTCAACGGCGACACAGGAAATCGTCAAGCTGCCCATTTCCTCGCGGAACCAGTCGAGCTCCAGCCGCTCCGGCGCGACGTACAGCAGCTTCAATTCGCCTCTTCTCGCCGCCCGGATGCGCTCGTTCACCTCTTTGCCAGACAGCGTGCTATTGATATAAGCCGCAGATACCCCGGCTGTTGTGAGCGCGTCTACCTGATCTTTCATGAGCGAGATGAGCGGCGACACAACGAGCGTAAGACCGGGCAGCATAAGCGCGGGAATCTGGTAGCAGATGGACTTTCCGCCGCCCGTCGGCATAATGCCGAGCGTGTCGGCGCCAGTCAAGACACTCTCGACGATTTTTCGCTGGCCTTCCCGGAAATCAGGGTAACCGTAATATTTTTGCAAATAAGATTTGGCTTGTTCCATTAAAGTGGATTGCTTGGATTGCATATTCATTAGAAAATAAGCTCCTTACTTATAACCATCGTTTATTGCATACGTTCCTTATCCAGTTTACCGGGAGTGGGCGCGTTGGGCAAACGGTTTTACATTTTGCAGCGGTTTTCGAGGAAGCCGAACGTTTTTGACACCTTTTCAGCCCCTGCATGGTGGTTGTCCTATCAGCGTGGTATATTGGATTTGTACATTTTATAAGGATGGAGCTAAATCAATCATGAAGGAATCGCCAAGATCCCCTAATCAACATAAAAATAACAACAGGGCGTCAAAAAGCAAGCATTCTGCTGGCGGATATGCAAAGTCTGGAGCGACCCGAAGCGCGAGTCAGCAGGAGCTACGCGGTGCCAAGTCCCCCAAATCCCTACGGACAAGGCCGGATGCTTCGCATAATGCCAAGCAGCAGACCCGCATCTCCGGGCGTGAGCATGCCGAGGAGCTGCGTATCGACGATCAAATCGTCGTTACGATCAAACGGCTCGGCATTAATGGCGAGGGCGTCGGATATTACCGCCGCAAGGCGGTTTTTATCACAGGAGCGCTGCCGGATGAAATTGTTCATGCTAAGGTAACCCGAATCGAGAACAAGTTCATTGGCGCAGAGATCGTGAAAATCGAGAAGCTGTCGCCCCAGCGGGTCGATGCGCCATGTCCGGTGTTTGGCATATGCGGCGGCTGCCAAATTCAGCATATCTCTTATCCCGGCCAGTTGAAGAGCAAGGAGGAGATCGTGCGCGAAGCGTTCTCTCGTTATGCCGGCATGCAAGAGCTTCGCATGAAACCGATTCTCGGCATGGAACACCCTTGGGGCTACCGCAATAAGGCCCAGCTGCAGCTCGGCTTGCAGGAGGAAGGCGTCATTGCCGGACTTTATGCTGCGAATTCGCATAAGCTAATCGATATTACGGGCTGTCCGATCCAGCATCCGAAGGTGAATGAGGCGGTCGACAAGACGAGAAATGTCTTGCAGCGGCTGAATATTCCGGTCTATGAAGAGAAAAGCAATCAGGGGCTCGTTCGCACGATCGTCGTACGCTGGGGCTTCCAGTCTGGGCAGCTGCAAGTAACGCTAGTAGCAGCGAATGACCGCATTCCGCGGCTGGGTCTACTGATTAAGGAGCTAAGGCTGGCCATGCCGGAGCTGACCAGCATCGCTCTGAACGTCAATCCGAAGAACACCTCGCTCGTGTTCGGCAACAAGACGACGGTACTCTGGGGCGCGGATAGCATCGAGGAAGCGCTAGGCGATCTGGAGTTTACCCTCTCCCCTCGCGCCTTCTTCCAACTAAATCCGCTACAGACAGTCAAGCTGTATGAATCGGTGCGCACTGCGGCTGCCCTCACGGGCAAGGAAGTCGTCGTCGACGCTTACTGCGGTACGGGTACGATCGGGCTATGGCTCGCCCCTTACGCCAGCGAGGTGCGCGGCATAGAGTCGATCCCCGAAGCGGTGGAGGACGCCAGGGCAAACGCGGCCCGCAACGACCGCGGCAATGCCTCCTTCCACGAGGGGAGCGCCGAAGAGCTGCTTCCCCGCTGGGTGAAGTCCGGCTTCAAGCCCGACGTCATCATCGCCGACCCGCCGCGAACCGGGCTTGATCCCCGCTTCATTGACGCGGTGCTGCGGACAAAGCCGAAGCGCTTCGTGTACGTGTCTTGCAATCCTTCAACCTTGGCGAAGGACTGCAAGGAGTTGCTGGACGGCGGCTACTCGCTCGAATGGGTGCAGCCGGTGGACATGTTCCCGCAGACAAGTCATGTGGAAGTGGTAATATTGATGGTGAGAAGAGAGAAGTGACAGATTCGCTGAATTAAGAACTGGACAGACGGGCAACACATGTGGAGTCGATAAGTTACTGTTTTTGCACTTGCTTACGCTTTGGGTACGCCATTGCTTATGGCTCTTACCGCACGCATGGAGCGGAGAAAGCTGCTGCTTTATTCGTTGGGAATATTCGTCGTTGGAAACGCAATTACCTTTGCTTTTTCAAGCTTTGGATTTTTAATCGGATCTCGGGTTATCTTGGCACTCAGTACGGGGGGATTCTTCGTAACTGCCTTGACCGTAGCCACTAAGCTGGCTCCGCCTGATAAACAGGGCAGCGCCATCGCAACACTTCTTATGGGATTTAGTACCTCGCTGATTATCGGGGTTCCTCTTGGACGGGTGATTGCTGCTTCCTACGATTGGAAAATCATATTTGGCGGTTCTCGCAGCTCCGCTCACTCCAGACGGCAGAGGAGCAAGACTTAGTAGAGGCAGGCTTAGGCTTCATTCATTGCCTCAGGAATAAACAATAAGCCGGCTTCCCTCCGTCATAATTACGCTGACGATAGGAAGCTGGCTTTTGCATGTGGCATGTGTATTGTGGCTATCATCTCCATTAGTTATTAATGCTCTGACTCTCGAAATTCGGAAGGGGTATAGCCGGTATAATTCTTGAATGTCGTGCTAAAATATTGGGCGTTATAGCCTATCCTTTCAGCCTTAAAACTCTTCCATAACCTTGGATTTGTCGCCATGAACCTTTTCCAGGTGATCCTCTCCCCAAAAGCATAAATGGTCTAGCGCAGGTTTTAATCCCCAGCCGTAGGAAGTTAACTCATACTCCACTTTAGGTGGGATCTCTTTATAGACCTTTCGTGCAACAATCTCATCCTTTTCCAAGCCTCTTAGTTGAGTGGTCAGCATCTTTTGCGTAATGTCGGGCATTAACCGCCGAAGCTCAGACGTCCGTTTCCGTCCTGTCATCAAATGATAGATGATTAAAGGCTTCCATTTCCCCCCCATTACTTCTAATGCCGCCTCCACTCCAACTCTATACTTCTTTTGAACGCTGTTATTCCTCTTTTCAATCATCTCTTATTCCTCCGTTAAAAGGCTACGCTTGCTTAGAACAACAAACCGCTTCCATCCGTTACTCAGGCCAGTTTCTAGGGATTCTACCTAGGGTACTTCCATGTTCCTATGGTACCTGTATCATCCTATAGAACTTAAAAGTGCGTACTTCCAAATTATGCTCCTACTGTTTATAATAGCCTCAGTCATTGATCATGGCTACAAGTTAGCTGTTGAGAAAGGTAGTGAAGATACAAGTATGAGAGTATTAAGCGTTGTTTCGCACCCGAGAAAAGATTCCCTGACCTTTCAGGTTGCCGATCGTTTCGTACAAGGTCTTGCCGAGGCTGGCCACGACTATGAGATATTGGATTTACACGGGATTGGCTTTGACCCTGTTTTAAAAGGAGTAGATGAACCTGACGGTTCAGCTGCGGAACAGTCCTTTTCCCCTGAGGTGGAAATGGAAATCAGGCGAATGAAGGAGCATGATGCCTTGGTATTTATTTTTCCAATTTGGTGGTGGCATTTACCAGCCATGCTAAAAGGTTATATTGATCGTGTATGGAACAATGGGTTTGCGTACGGTTCGAAGCAACTTCATCATCAGCATGTCTTGTGGATTGGTTTGGCGGGCGCTTCCAAAGAACAGTTAAAAAAGCGTAACTATGATGAAATGATTACTCATCTGCTCAATGTGGGAATTGCAGATTATTGCGGTGTTTCCAATTCCAAGGTCGAATTTTTATACGAGACTTTGGATTCTAATCCCAAGCATTATGAGATGTTGCTTAACCAAGCTTATCACTTAGGGTTAAATTATGCCAAGGAATAGTAGCCTTAAGTTAAGTCTGAACTCTATGGAATCTGTCAAAAGAAATGCGCTAAACCAATAATGTGAATTTGCATCTTATTTGAGGGTCTTACTTCAAAAGTTGACGTTACAGAAAACCTAGTGATACGTATTAGGTTGCTAACATAATTTAAAAAGGAGTGTACAAAATGGACAAATTGTGGAGTAAAATTAAAATTGGAAATATGGAATTACCTCATCGTTTAGCAATGGCACCTATTTTAGAAGAAAATTCAGCAGTTTGCTGATTTGGAAATAACGGATGAGGAAATGCTTCGCGTAGTCCTTCATCGTCTGGTCAAATCAAATAGAGATAGCGGTGGACGGCAGAATTGCTTTATTTTGTAACTTCAGAAATCCAGAATTTATGAGGGCTTAACTGCTCCCTAAACTATTTGTCAATAATGGGCACTCTACACATGTGGAGTGCTGTGTGTCGCTCTTGAGGAAATAGCATATTTGAAGGGAGAAATAAGCATGACAAAAAGAAGTGAATCCAGTAATAAAATGGAGCTGTTGCCAGAGCAATGTGAAGGATTGCTCAAAACATTGAAAGCCCGTTTTGAAAAAAACATGATCCGGCATAATGATCTTGAATGGGCTGACATACAAGCAAAGCTTGAAGCGAGTACCGAAAAACTATGGTCGCTCCATGAAATGGAAACGACTGGCGGTGAACCGGATGTGGTTGGCCATGACAATAAGACGGGCGAATACATTTTTTACGATTGTTCCGCTGAAAGTCCTAAGGGCCGCAGAAGTGTTTGTTACGATCATGAAGCGCTGGAGTCAAGAAAAGAACATAAGCCAAAAAATAGTGCTATTGAAATGGCAACTGCCATGGGCATTGAGCTTTTAACGGAAGAACAATACCGGGAGCTGCAGAAACTTGGAGATTTCGATAAGAAAACATCAAGCTGGGTGCTAACGCCTGCCAGCATTAGAAAACTCGGGGGAGCTATTTTTTGCGATCGTCGTTACGACACTGTTTTTATGTATCACAATGGAGCAGAATCCTACTATGCCGCCAGAGGATTCCGCGGCTCGCTAAGGGTCTAAATTTTAATGACGACAATATTTTGTATGAAAATACTTTTTGAAAAATACAGTAAGATGGATCGTTCCACAAAGGGGCTTGCTGGGGCCGGCGAATAGAAGACCCTTGAATCAATGTTGCCAACGCTTAAGGATAAACGAGTTTTGGATTTAGGGTGTGGATTTGGCTGGCATTGTCAGTATGCCGTAGAGCAAGGTGCTAAAGCTGTCACTGGAGTTGTAGAACCTCAACCATCGGAACATCTGCTTCACACTGTTAGTGGAATGGAAGATGAGCTTCGCCGACCTATGATTGCTAATTATTTCAGCGAAGAAAAAATAACCTATATCATAAAGCTACAAAGGCATCGAGATGAAAAATCTTGATGCCTTTTTTTATAACTATTGTAAAGGATGATCGCCTGATAGCAACAAATTAATGTGCATTCATTTCATCTACGATTTCTTCTCCATCCAGATTAGTAGGATAATAAGTTGGCCAATGTTCCAATTCTTTTAATAGAGTGGCATGATCTTCATCTCCAAAATAGATATGGTAATGGCCGGCTTTGGTGGGATAAATATTATGATCACTGAACTGGACATGTGCTGGTACGCCGACTGCTTCTCCAACTAAGTCAAACAAATAACGAACGCCTCTTTTTCCAGATTCATAAGTCAAGATTTCGTAGCCATGATACTTATACTCTCCTGTTCTTCCCTCCCCGCTTTTATAAAATGTTATCGTATTATCCTGAATAACGATGCGTTCAAGGTCTGTTTTATATCCGACTGAGTAATATTCCTTGTACTCTTCAAAGGTTTTATCTTTGTTTGTTTCGGCTTTTTTATGTAATACCTTATCTAAACTTCCATCTAACAAGTATGGATAGACAGATTGCCAGTCCCCTCCCCAATCGGATAATTCCCGGTCTTTAATTTCGTCATCTTCAAATATTCCCGCATATATTTCTTTCTCTTTCTCATTATGGTGATCATGATTGCCATGGCTGTGGTCATGGTTATGATCATGGCTATCATGGTTTAGATCAGTGCTTCCTGCAGATTCCAAAGAAACAGAAGCCTCTTCAATTGGCGTTTTCTCATTTTCCTGACAGCCTGTAAGCATCGCACCTGTTAAGCAGAACACGGCAATGGATTGGGCAAGATTTTTTTTCATAATAAACTCTCTCCTTTTCCTTTTTTATGCAAATCGTAATTATTACTATTTACACCTCTGCGAATATACTACGTTTTGAATTTAATGTCAATATAATTCGTAATATTTACGATTATACAACATTCATTTTACCCTAGCCCATCATTTCCCTTAGTTCATAAAACCCTATTGTAAAATACAGGAACATTTGTTATAAATATAACAATCAATAAATCTATGTGCGACTGGCGTAAACGTGGAGAACCACGAGGAAGCACATATGTTCATATTAGCCGTACGCCTGGGCAAAGTATTTGGTTTAGTGACCAGATGCTTTTTTTATTTCATATCGAAAGGTTAGGTGAAAGGGATGAGGATGGCTTTTATTCTGTTTGACAACATGACTACGCTCGATTTTGTTGGCTTCTATGAAGCTGTAACCTGGATGGGGATTTTAAACGTTAAAGAAAATGTGCGATGGGATTTTTGTTCCACGAAAGAAGAAATTAAAGACGACCGAGGATTAACTGTCAAAATAGATCATATATCCCCAGACCTGACGAACTATGATTTAATATTTGTCCCGGGAGGAATGTCTACAAGGCAGCTTAGGTATGATTCCGATTTTATTTCATGGATTCAAACAGCGCGAGAGGTAAAATACAAAGTGTCTGTGTGCACAGGGGCTTTGATTTTGGGAGCAGCGGGGTTTTTAGAAGGCAAAAAGGCAACCACCAACCCCTACGCTTACGAACTGCTCCGCCCTTACTGCACTGAAGTCGTGAAGGAACGTTTCGTAAGGGATGGGAACCTATTCACAGGCGGCGGAGTGGCGGCTTCGATTGACTTGGGGCTATATGTTGTTGAATCTCTTACCAACAAAGATGCAGCCCAGCGTATTCAAGACTTGATGGACTATCCCTACTATCCGTCAGCTAAATAGATTCAAACCTGCTATTGATTTTCGATGGGATTATTGGGAACGCTCTTTATTTTTCTCCATGACAGCAAAATAGTTTTCCTCGTCATCTGCAAAGTTAAATACTCTGCCGGTAGGCAGACTTACGATTTCCCCAACTGTAATATTTTTTCCAGATAAATCACTATGCAGTTCATCGAGGTTATCCGTGAAGAACATTAAAGACGGTGTTCCCAAGTTTACTCCCGGCGACATTTTAGCAACGAATTCCTTGTCATGGAGAATGATGCTTGTTTCAGCCTCCTTGGTTGGAGCAATTTCAATCCATCTCATTTGATCGTTATTCTCTTCAGAAATTATGCTAAAGCCTACCTTTTCCGTCCAAAAACGCACCGCCCTATCCTGATTATTCACATACAACATAATTTGTCCTACCTGACTCATCATATATTGCTCACTCCCTTTACAGAATCTATTGCAAATTATTAGACAAACTCAAGAGTTGTCAGAAATTTCCCTTTAAATTCTAATAAAAAAGGCAATCCAATTCAAGCTGGAAATCAATACTCACTTGCATTTCTTGTTATTATGTAATACATTAATTGACGGGTCAATATTTGACCCCTCAATTAAACGAGCATTGCAAATGCAACACGCTGCTGGAGACAAAAGGCAGGCTCGTTGGTTACCGCACCCGGGAGGTTATTCAATGAATTGCTCAGCTACAGATCAAGAGCGTATTTTGTTTCTGCTTAAAGATTTCTGCAATCAGATCGGCCCGAAGTTTGAACGTAGTGCCCAATTGAGTTTGTCCCGCTACGAGCTTTTGTATCAACTGTACCTGACGGACGAGATGAATCAGTCTACACTGCAAAAGTCGGTCAACATCGATAATGCAGCCGTTACGCGCCATTTGAAGCAGCTTGAAGCTCAAGGTATGGTGGCGAGACGCAGAAATCCATCCGATCACCGTGAAACCTTTGTCAGCTTGACGAAGGAAGGACGGGAGCAAATTATTAGCTGCGGCACGGAAAAACGTAGTTTTACCCATCACATGTTCCAGGACTTCAGTTCGGAAGAACTTTATGCATTGACCGACATGCTGACTCGCATTCAGCAAAACATAAGCAAATATTAGATCTATAGGAGAGGAAGAATCCAAATGAATACAACCCATACTAAAGATTTCAAAGAAATCGTATTAGGACGCCGTTCCGTAAAAAATTATGACCCAACCGTAAAAATCAGCCGCGAGGAAATGACGGAGATTTTAGCCGAAGCAATGACCGCCCCATCTTCGATTAATATGCAGCCATGGCGCTTTGTCGTCATCGACACACCAGAGGGTAAAGCCAAAATGGCTGAACTGGCCATGTTCAATACGAATCAGGTCAACACTTCTGCGGCTGTTATCGCGGTCTTTGGCGATATGAACTGCATCGAAAATGCCGAAGAGATCTATGGAAAATCTGTCGAGCTGGGTTATATGCCTGAAGACGTTAAGGAAAAGGTGCTCAGCTCCTTCAAACCAATGTATGAAAGTTTGCCGGAACAGAATATGCGGGACATTGTGCTCATTGATGCCAGTCTCGTATCGATGCAGCTTATGCTTGTTGCTCGTGCCCATGGCTACGATACCAACCCAATTGGGGGGTACGACAAGCAGAATATTGCCGAGGCCTTTGGGCTCGATCAGGAGCGCTATGTTCCGGTTATGATCATATCGATTGGCAAGGCTGCCACCGAAGGCCGCCCATCGTACCGTTTGCCGGTTGAGGCTGTAGCCACCTGGAAATAATTTTTTTCACCCCAATGAGAAGCCGTTCTGTGGACGGCTTCTCTAGCACTCTAATGAGGTGATCTTCTGGGCGCTGATTGTAGTCATCGCGTGTTTGTGAGGGATGCCGGAGGAGCTGCAATCGAAGACAATTTCCGAGCTCTCTTGAATAAGCCAGTCCTGGTAATACGCAAGCAGCTCGCCCGAGTACCACTTATACGCATTCGGTTCTTTCTCCGGAGGTGGCGCAATAAACGGCTTATTTACGAACACATTCAGGATATGCATGCCTTTTTGATTTGTAAATCGTTTATAGTTGTCAAAAATCTCTTGGCGAAGCTCCGGTTTTATGTAATGCAAAACACCACTAGAAAAGACAATGTCAAAATGGCGATCTAAACGATAATCTAAAATATCCGCCTTAAATACGTTAACATGCACTCCGCTGTGATCTGCTAGTCTTTTTGTTTTCTCGATGCCGGCATCCGAAACGTCGAATGCTGTGACCTCATATCCATTTCTTGCAAAGAACACGGCATCCTTGCCCTCCCCGCAGCCAATATCCAGCAATTTCAAGGGCTTCACAGGCGGCATCCTCTGCAAAACCTGGTAGCATTCCTGGTTGGGTGCAGTCCCCCAGTAATAATCTTGCGTTTGATATGCTTCCTCATAAATCGTTATCGGTGTGTACTGTGAAGCGTACCCAAGAAGTTTATCGGTGCTTACTTCCAAGGTTCTTGAGAGCTGAGGCAATAACGAAATATCCGGCATGGTCTGAGCATTCTCCCATTTGGATACAGCTTGAAAGGAAAGACCAAGTATTTGTGCAAGCCCCTCTTGGGTCAGTCCCCTTTCTTTGCGATAGATCTTTATATTTCTTGCTAATGTTTCTTTCATTTTCTCACGCCCCTCTATGTAACTCCAATTGTATTGGAATTGCTTGGAAGGGACAATAACTTCGTATTTGAATTTTTAAATCGTTCAACCGCTGGTTGAACGCCTTGATTTACTTGGCAATAAAAACCCGAATTGTGTCTGATCGCCAGCCATTCAAGTCCCGCTCCTGCCCGCTACCCCATGAAATTCTTTTTATTAATCATTGACAATACATTGCGACTGGCTTAGAATCTAATTTATCATTCATCTAATTAGATATTTGTTAAATTTCATATGGAGGTGTCTTGACTTGCAGCTAGACAAGGTGGTGACCTACCATAAAGCACTCGCCGACCCTACTAGAATTCGCATGCTGATTTTACTTGCGGACGGCGAACGGAATGGACAAGAACTGGCTAAGAAACTGGGAGTAACTCCCGCTACCATTACTCACCATGCCGCAAAATTGCGGGAAGCCAGTTTGATTAACGAACGCCGGGATAAGAACACGATCTTTTTCTCGCTGAACCATTATTTTCTGAAAAATAGCGCTGACGCCTCGATCAATCTGATTCAACGTGCGTCTGAAGGAGGAACGAATATGTTCGATGAGCAGCAACAACGCCTGAAGGAATCCGTCATTAAAAACTTTTTTACCGCTGACGGCCGCCTGAAGAGCATCCCTGCCCAACTAAAAAAGAAGCTGATTGTGCTGGAGCATCTGGTATCCCGCTTGGAGATGGGGCATAAATATAGCGAACCGGAAATCAATGCGTTCATTAAGAACTATCACGAGGATTTTGCCACGATTCGCAGGGAATTCATCATGCATCAATTCATGTTCAGAGAGAACGATATTTATGAATTGAACCCGCAGGAGATGTGGGCTAAGTGGGAGAACCTTTCATAAGTATCTCGGACTGTTCCGAATCCGTAAGCATGTTATCCATCGATAAAAGCAGCATTATTAAAGCGGGCGCATCAACAACATGCACCCGCTTTCTAATTGCTTCTGTAATCGGTACAACAGCTCCATGGTTGAACTGTTAGTTAATAAAGCCCTTCCTGCCCTAGTTACGGAAGCACATTCCCCGCTGCGCGGTAAATGCCGTACCATTCTTCCCGAGTCAGCTTGATGTCGGCGGCTTTGCAGCAATCCAGGATTCTCTCCAGGTTCATTGTACCTGTCACTGGCTGCATCTTTGCTGGATGACGAAGAAGCCACGCAATGGCGATTGTCGTGTTGGAAACCTCATATTTTTCCGCGATTTCATCGATTTTCTGATTCAGTTCCGGGAACTTCTCGCTGCCAAGAAATACACCTTCAAAGAAGCCGTATTGGAACGGCGACCATGGCTGGATCGTGATATCATTCAGCCGGCAATAGTCCAATATGCTCCCATCACGGTTCACTGCAGCCGAGTTCTCCATATTTACGTTAATTCCATTGGAAATCATATTTGCATTCGTGATGCTCAATTGCAGCTGATTGGCGACCAGCGGCTGTTTCACATGCTTCTTCAGAAGCTCGATCTGCATCGGATTTTGATTAGACACCCCGAAATGCCTTACCTTGCCGGAGCTCTCCAATTGATCGAAAGCTTCTGCGACCTCTTCCGGCTCTACCAAGGCATCTGGACGATGCAGTAGCAGCACGTCGAGATAATCCGTTCTCAATCTTTTCAGAATACCGTCCACCGAATTTAATATATGCTCCTTCGAGAAGTCAAACATGCCTTGGCGAATGCCGCACTTGGATTGCAGGATGATCTTCTCGCGCACGTCATCATTCATATGGATCGCATCGGCAAAAATCTCCTCGCATTTGCCTCCACCGTAAATATCCGCATGGTCAAAGAAATTTGCACCCGCTTCGAGCGAGGTCTGTACAAACTTCTCCGCCTCAGCTTGTCCCAGTGAATTAATGCGCATACAACCGACCGCAATCACCGGCACCTCCAAATTGCTAGTTCCAAGTTTCATCGTTCTCATGATTCATATCCTCCTTGTCTAGATCTTTTGAATCATCTCCATGTATTGTACAATAGAATTTTAAAGCTTAAAGTTAACTTCAAGTCAAGAGTTGGCTGCTAATATTTGAAATCGTGGAAGGGAAGATGGCAGATGAGCTATTCCATTAAACAAGTGTCTGAAAAAACCAAATTGCCTAGTCACACCCTGCGCTACTATGAAAAAGAAGGACTGCTGCCGTTCATAAAGCGAACGGAGGGCGGCATACGCCGTTTCTCCGACGATGATTTGGACTGGCTCGGATTAATTTGCTGCCTGAAGGAAACAGGCATGCCCATAAAGCAAATCAAGGAATTCGTAGATTTAAGCGTGCTGGGCGCAGATACATTGGAGCAGCGCTGCGAGATGTTAGTCGAGCATAAAAAGAGCGTTGAAGAGGATATCAAAACGATGGAAAAGCATCTGCAAAAGGTGACTATGAAAATCAACCATTTCACCGCACAGTATGAAGAGCACGCTCGCCTTTGATTTCTCGCAATTAAGATAACCCGATGGAATAATTAATATGCTCAATCCGTGATGGCGAACCTTCGCTATCTCTTGTCATTAAGCAGGAGAAGCACCGCGTGGCGAAACTTCATTGCGAGCATGGAGCCCTGTTAAAAATCATAACAGGGCTTTTGCATTTTTTAGAAGCTTCATCCCCTACGACAATGGAGAGATTTTTCTCCCTCGATCATACAAACCTCCCCCTTCATACAAATACATCTACCAATTACAATAATAGGTAAATAAAGACGAAGGAATCTTTTCTCGCAGAAAAATGTAAACGCTTAAACACCTGCTTTTTTCGCCTTTCCTATTATGAACCTGATCTTGTTTTAAGAACATCTTCCCCCCCCCCCCATTGCCACCTTTATTTGGATGATTTGCTATT
>NZ_LT732548.1:4068416-4135280 GCF_900155685.1 Paenibacillus bouchesdurhonensis
CCCCCCCCCCCCATTGACACCTATATTTGGATGATTTGCTGATCACTTTGTGAAGGAGGTGATAGACTCATAGATTTGCCGTTTTGCATGGTATATGCACTAAAAAACTATGAGAAAGAGGTGGATTTAAGTAATGACACTGCGTAAACAATCAATTTCAAAAGGTAGTATTGTCCTGTTGGCACTTGCCCTGATTCTATCCATGTTTTCCTTCCTGGCCTATGGAGGGCAAAAAGCGGAAGCGGCTTCGGATTACAAAATCATCGGGTATTTTCCATCTTGGGGGGCTTATGGCAGGAACTATAACGTCACGGACATGGATGCCAGCAAAGTAACGCATATCAACTATGCGTTTGCGGATATTTGCTGGAATGGAAGACACGGAAACCCAGACCCTACCGGGCCAAACCCGGTTACGTGGACCTGTCAGGACGAGGTCGGAACGATCAACGTTCCGAACGGCACGATTGTGCTGGGCGATCCCTGGATCGATGTCCAAAAATCATTCCCTGGCGACACATGGGATAAACCGATAAAAGGAAATCTTGGACAGCTTATTAAGCTGAAGCAACAAAATCCGAGCCTGAAGACGATTATTTCCGTCGGCGGCTGGAGCTGGTCGAACCGCTTCTCCGATGTAGCTGCAAGCGCTCAGACCCGCGAGAATTTCGCCAATTCGGCGGTCGATTTCCTGCGCAAATATCAATTTGATGGCGTTGACCTGGACTGGGAATACCCGGTTAGCGGCGGCTTGGCCGGCAATAGCGTCAGCCCCGCGGACAAGCAGAATTTTACGCTGCTGCTGCAAAAAATCCGCGAAAAGCTTGACGCCGCAGGCGCACAAGACGGCAAAACCTACCTGCTGACGATCGCCTCGGGTGCCGGCCCTTCATTTGCGCAAAACACCGAACTCGGCAACATCGCCTCGATTGTTGACTGGATCAACATCATGGGCTACGACTTCAATGGCGGCTGGCAAACGGTCAGCGCGCATAACGCCCCTCTCTATTATGATCCTGCTGCTGCTGCCGCAGGAGTGCCTAATGCTGCTTCATTTAACACAGCAGCTGGTGTTCAAGGCCACTTGGACGCAGGCGTTCCGGCCAGCAAAATCGTACTGGGCATGCCGTTCTATGGCCGCGGCTGGGCCAACTGCGGCTCCAGCGGCAACGGTCAGTACCAAAGCTGCTCAGGAGTGTCGAACGGAACATGGGAAGCCGGCCTCTTCGATTTTAGCGACCTGGAAGCGAACTATATCAACAAGAACGGATATACCCGATATTGGAACGACACGGCCAAGGTGCCGTACCTGTACAACCCCTCAAGCCGTATTTATATTTCGTATGATGATGTCGAATCCTTTGGTCACAAAACCGACTTCATCAAGAGCAAGGGCTTAGGCGGAGCCATGTTCTGGGAGTTCAGCGGCGATCGAAACAAGACGCTTTTGAACAAGCTGGCGAGTGATTTGTCCACCGGTTCGGGAGGCACGGATACTACGCCGCCAACGGTGCCGACGAACCTTCAAGTGACTGGGAAAACATCGTCAAGCATAAGCCTTTCATGGACCGCCTCTACCGATAACGTGGGCGTTACTGGCTATACGGTCAGCTATGGCTCCAACGAGGTGAACGTCTCGGGAACAAGCACTACGATCGGCGGGCTTACACCGAATACGGCTTATACCTTGACGGTGAAAGCACGGGATGCGGCGGGCAATGTATCCGCTCCTAGCAGCCCGCTCTCCGCAACGACGGATCCGGCCTCAAGCGACACAACGCCGCCGACAGCGCCGGAGAATCTTCAAGTGACTGAAAAAACTTCGTCGAGCATTAGCCTATCTTGGATCGCGTCTACCGATAATGTTGGGGTAACAGGCTACACGGTTAGTTATGGCTCGAATGAAGTGAACGTTTCGGAAACGAGCGCTACGATCAGCGGACTTGTCCCAAATACAACGTATACGTTCACCGTGTCAGCCCGTGATGCGGCGGGCAATGTATCGGATAGTGCATCGGTGACGGAGACGACCGAAGCAGGCAGCGGAAGCGCGGATCCTTGGGCGCCCAATGTCAGCTACAAGGTGAACGATCAGGTTACCTACGGAGGCAAAACGTACTATTGCATCCAGCCCCATACATCCCTGCCAGGGTGGGAACCAGCCAACGTCCCTGCATTATGGGGATTGCTGTAGAATAGAAGAAAAGCAGACCAAAGCAGCAGCCAAAGAGGTGATCTCTTGGGCTGCTGCTTTTTTTTATCTATCAAACTATCATTTCAATATTACATAAGAAAGCATTTCCCTTGATTGCCTTCATTGCCTTCATTGCCTTCAGCTGCACGCACGGCCTCGCTTATCTTTGACAGTTCAAAGCGCGACCGCGGCGGCGGCAACAACAGCTTCTTCGCTTGCACTAAGGAGATCAGTTCCCGGAAGGTTCCCTGCCAGCCTTGGACGCTGACCGTCTCATTCCAATGCCGAAGATGGAACATGGTCGCCCTTGCATTCGTTTTGCGCTTTATTTCAGCCCAATCCAAAGGAACCCCCGACAATAGCCCCAACGTTACGAAAATGCCAGTTGCGCGTACGCAGCAAGCCAGCTTCGTGCCAAGCTCTCCCCCGACCATATCGACGGCTGCGTTCGCACCAAGGCCGCCGGTCAGCTCCATTAGGGCTGGCAGCAGAGCAGTATCCCTCGTATTGATCACAGAAGCTGCCCCGAGCTGAAGCAGCTCCTTCGCGTGCCGATCATTCCTCGTCACGGCGATGAGTCGTAAGCCGAAATGCTTGCATAGCTGCGCAAAGATCCGGCCAAGCGATGAGCCGCAAGCGTTGACAACAAGAGTGTCTCCGGGCTTCAGCCCCAATACACTGCGACAAATCACCCAGGCGGTAACCGGGTTAATATATAGCTGTGCCGCGGTATCATCCGCGACGGAATCCGGGAGCGGCACAGCCCATGACGCCGGCGCCTTGACGAATCGCTGCCATGTGCCTTCCCCTCGCAAGGGCAACACGCGCTGCCCGATCAACTCTTCAGCGACGTCATCCCCTACAGCCTCAACGATACCAACGCCTTCATAACCGGGAATGCTAGGCAGCGCAATTCGATGCGAATAAGCTCCCCGAATTGGAATGAGATCGGATGGATTAATAGGTCGTGCCAACATTCGCACAAGCACCTCCCCGCGCTCTGGATCGGCAATGCTCCTATGCTCGACCTTTAGGACATCGCTAGGACTTCCAAATTTGTGAAAAGTGATATATTGGTTATTCACGCTAACGCCCCTGTCCCGCTTTATCCTGCCGCGGTTGTTCACTTCTACGTCATCCGAAATATACTATCATTCATTAAATGTAAATTTATTATGAAATGAGCTGCCAGTACATAAACAGCAATAACACGATCCAGGCCGAGGCAGTAAACAGAGTATAGTGAATACGCCCGGAAATTTTCCAATATCTCTTCCACAAAGCAAATAAAGTGAAAATAATCAAAGCTGCCCCGATTACGATCATAAGCCATGGAAGCACATCCAGCACAGGATTCCACGAAGGTAAAATGCCAAGCGCGGCATTTGGCAGACCGTATACCGGGTCAATTTGGCCGTTCAGGGCGACTCCGACCAGGCTGGCGGCAGTCAGCACGCCGAAACCAATCGCTGCTCCTACTCCCGCATTGGCCCATCTAGGCTGCTGAATACGGGAACGTCTCATCTGGCGATATATCGCTCGAAGCATCCAAAATATAAGGGAAATGATAATAAATAGTAGAGCGGCAATCAAGGTCAGAAATGTAAAGGAACTCGTGCCATACCAAGGAGCTTTTGAATAAGTCATCGGGCCGTCGGACATCAGCATCGTATTCCCCATGGGGTCGGTGCCAAACACGATCGTCTTGAAGGCGCCATAATAATCCTGAGTCCGGTGCTCCCTGAGATTGCGGTAGATGCCGGGTTCTATTTCCACAAAGCGATTGGCTTCTCCTGCATGGTTCACAATCAAATAGCCCTCTTTATCCAACTGCACATGAATGAGACCCATCGTCAAGCTCAGAAATCGCTCCGAGGTCGTAAAGCTGCGGCGGTTCTGCTGGTATTCCCCGACATATTGACGGGAGCGCTCCATCGTACCTTCGGGAGGCGTGAGACTTGGATCATGCGTTGCGGCTGTCGGATAGTATTGATCCATAAAGGCTTGAAAAAGCCCGGTATGCGCAAGGTAACTGCCCCCGCTGAAGGAGACAAATAATCCCACCTCGTGCTCGGGAATTAAATACAGCCCCGTATCAAACAGCATGGTGCTTCCGCCATGAAAAAGCGTTCTCTCCCCGTTGAAGCTGCCCTCTATAAAACCAAATGCAGTCCCGCTCAGCAGCGGATGTTGGGTAAACTGCTGATTCTGCATGGTGCGAATCGTTTCGTCGGCAAGTATCCGCCCTGCCTGACCACGTCCCCCTTGCAGATAGGCCAGCATAAACCGGGACATATCGGAGGCCGAGCTGCTCATGCCGCCAGCGGGCTCCGGCACATATTCAAATCGCCCCTCCTTGTATTCTTCTTGAACAAAGCGATAGGCCCGAGCCATATCGGGCTGCAATTGTGCCGGGAGCGGTTGGCGAAAGCTGCTATGTTTCATCCCCAGCGGGGAAAAAATATGCTGTTCGATATAGTCCGCGAAGGGCTGACCCGATACTCTCTCAACAATGTACCCGGCCAGAGCTGTGCCGTAGTTGGAATAGGCCGCTACCTCTCCTGGTGGGAATGCCCGCTTCGGCATATAGGCCTGCAAATAATCGGCAAGGGGAAGCTTTTGCTGCTCTTCCAGCCTGAAAATAGTGTCTGGATAATCCTCGAATCCGGCGGTATGCGTCATCAGATGAGTTAATGTGATAGGCGCAAGCTGCTCTTGGGATGAGGCATGATGGAGCTGGCCGGGAATTTGAAAATCCAAGTATGTACGGATATCCGCTTCCAGATCCAGCTGCCCCTGTTCCACAAGCTGCATGACGGCGATCCATGTGAATAGCTTCGAGGTTGAACCTATCCGAAAAAGCGTACGCTCTGGATCAACGGGAGTTTGCTCCTGCAAATCCGCATATCCGTAACCTTTGCTGACAACAACGCTTCCATCGGCCACGACGGCTACAGCGGCGTTCGGGATGTTGAATCGTTCCATTTGTATTTTCATTTCTTGATCGATAAAAGCTTCTACATCTGTATCTGCAAAATTTGCCTTACTCTCCTGATCGCCAGCCTGAACAGCCCTGCCGGGAAACAGCACCATGCCAAGCAATAAACTGAATAAAGGAACAAAAGTCCACAGCCTCCGCATATCGAACCTCCCTGAAATCAAAATCCTTGTCGCAAGCGAGCGCCTGCAATCACATCAGCAGCAGCACTGTCCAGCATCGCAATGGCCTGCTCTTCGCTGAAGGAATCGGGAAGCAATCCGTTTGCGATCATGACCGACAGTCCTAATTGGAATATTTTCATTTTTAATAAAATAAGTCTTAATTCCTCGTCTGTGAAGCCGGCTAGATCAGAATCTCCCCTCATCTGCTCGACGAGGAGCGTAGCCATATCTTGATCTGAATCCTTCATGTGATCGTTTCTCTTCATCACCAGATCCCTGAACAGCACACTGTATTCTTTAGCAAACCGCAAGCTGGCTACGCCAATGTCATGAAAGGGATTGCCCGTGTCCTGTTCCCGCAGTATTTCCCTGCTAAGCTCGGAAATTTTACCGATGACGGCCTGAATGAGCTCTTCCACGCTTGTAAAATTGACATAGATTGGAGCAATGGAGCTGCCCAGCCGGTTGGCTACTTTTCTAATGGTGATTTGATCCAGCCCTTCCACCTTGGCAATTTCAAAGGCAGCCTGAATAATTTCTTCTTTGGAAAATTTCGTTTGAGGCGGCATGGCCTGCTCACTCTCCTTTCGCCACCATGTATAACACACGATACATATCACTTGATATATTAAACGCAGATGATGGTAAACGTCAATATTTTCCTTTAAAAAAACGATAATCTTCTTAATAGGGAGTATAATACTGGAAGTTGAGACAATTTGATGAATTACAGCTAACAGTTGTCGACATACCACCGGGTTTATGCTATCGTAAAATAACTAGGCATTTCGCTCCGCCGGAGCGAGATGCCTTCATGTATATACGCATCTATTAACATTTAATGTAACCAAGGCGGTGATGTCATGGTGCTCTTTATATCCCCCGAGCAGGGGGCGAAATCAATGTTCACTGACGGATAGAGATTTTGGGAGCACAAATATTATTGTTGAAATATAAGGAGTGTTTTGTGATGAGAGCATGTTTTGTAGCGGAACAAAGATCACCATTGAATAAGTCGGGTCTTAAGCGTCTACGCAATGAAGGGCGTCTTCCAGGCGTAGTTATGGGATTGAACAAGGAAAGTGATATGATTCATATTTCATCGCTTGAGTTTCAACGCTGGGTTAGAGGCGGGGGATCGGGACTATTGGAGGTTCAAGTAGGAGACTCTAAGAAAGTCCCTGTACTGCTCGAAGGATTACAGCGGGATGCGGTCACACGTGAGTATATTCATGTAGACTTCCTGCGCGTCAGAACAGATGAACTTGTTCGTACGAGAATAACGCTTGATTACGTTGGTACCCCTAAAGGTACGAAGCTGGGCGGCATTGTACAAACGCAGAGCACATTCATCGAGGTCGAAGCATTGCCTCAAAATTTACCATCATCCATCACTGTTGATATTAGTGAACTGGAAATTGGCGATTCACTTCTAGTTGGAAATATTGAGCTTCCTCCTGAAGTAACGTTACTGTCTTCAGATAACGAGCTCCTGGTTTCGGTAGTTACTCCGAGAATTCAAGCGGAAGATCTCGAGACTGAGGAAGAATCAGCGGAAGAATAACATAGATTGGCAAGTGATAACAGCGCGCCCAGCGTTATGCTGAGCGTGCTGTTATTTTATTATAATGTATTAAGAATATTCCCCTTTCAGGATACCGTATATCTCAAGATCAATTACGCCTTTGCCGGACCATAGATGCGCTTGCCGCAGGACGCCTTCCTTTTTGAAGCCGTTCTTGAGCAGCACCTTCTTCGAGGATTCATTGGATGGCATCACATCCGCCTGGATTCGGTTTACGTGAGCGATTTCAAAAAGAAATCTAACTAACCTCTGAACCGCTTGTGTGGCGATCCCTTGTCCCCAATATGACTCTGACAAAAAGTATCCGATAGTTACCATGTTCACCTTCTGATTGAAATCAAAGGCCTCCAAAATACCTACCAATTTGGTGTCATCCTGTCTTCGGAAAATACCCCATTTAACCCGGGTACGCTTCGTAAAATCCCGTTCGAAATGTCCGATCATCGATTTCACCGTCTCTTTATTATGCTTGGGAATAATTCCGCAATATTCGAACACGTTGTCGTTGCTATAAATGGAATATACCTCATCAAGATGACTGAGCTCGATCTTCTTCATGATCAGTTCGCTGGATTCCAGCACCGGAAATGAGTCAAAAATATCGTAAAGCTTCATTGGATCTCCCCTTTTCCAATTAAAGTACCTCCATCCAATTATAATCTTTGGGCAATTGATCGGCAAAAGGTTTTGGTCAAGCTGGGAGTTTTCCTTCGATCGTTAGGGATGAGGAAGAATGGGTATAAAGATAATTAAAGCATCAGCATATTTTATTAAAATGGAGGATACTATGAAACTGACACCCGAGCAGCGAATAGAATTGCATGAATTCAACAATTTGACGAAATCTTTAAGCTTCAATATGTACGACATTTGCTACACCAAAACAAAAGAAGAGCGTCAAGCCTATATTGAATATATCGACGAGCAGTACAATTCCGAAAGGCTCACCCAGATTCTGATGGCCGTTTCCGACATTATCGGGGCTCATGTACTCAATGTGGCGAAACAGGACTATGTTCCGCAGGGAGCGAGCGTAACCGTCCTTGTATCCGAGGGGCCCGTCGTAGAAGTGCCTACGGAATCTTTTGAGGAGTCGCCCGGTCCTTTGCCGGACAACGTAGTATTGCAGCTCGACAAAAGCCATATTACCGTCCACACATATCCTGAATATCATCCGAATGAAGGAATCAGCACGTTTCGGGCGGATATCGATGTCTCGACTTGCGGCGAGATTTCCCCCCTCAAGGCGCTCAATTACTTAATCCACTCCTTTGACACGGACATCATGACAATCGATTATCGGGTTCGCGGGTTCACACGGGACATTAACGGGCAAAAGCTGTTTATTGACCACGAGATCAGCTCCATCCAAAATTATATCCCCGATGAGGTCATCGATGCGTACCATATGATTGACGTAAACGTATATCAAGAGCATATTTTCCATACAAAATGCAAGCTAAAAAAGTTTGATTTGAACAATTATCTGTTCGGCTACACGAAGGACAAATTGAGCAAAGAGGAGCAAGCTGAAATCACCGATCGGCTCAAAACCGAAATGGATGAGATTTTCTATGGCAGAAATATCTCATCCTAGTGGCTAATTAGGGCTAGTCAATTACTGTCATTGCTGATCAATTCGCTGGCGTTCCCTATCCTACTCATTAAGTGCTGTCTGTAGTGCCGCCAAATTTTGGCGCATGATGGCGATATAGTCCATATTATTGTTCAAGTCTTCCTCCGTCACCCCTTCGAGAGTGTGAAGCACAGCAGCCTTGGCGCCGATTTCTTTCGAGATCGTTTCAGCTACTTTGGAGGATACCAGAGTCTCAAAGAAAATAGTCTTCACCTTATTTTCACGTGCAAATTTGACGATCTCCGCCATTTTTGCCGCTGACGGTTCCAGATCCGGCGACAGCCCTGCGATCGGCACCTGTCTAAGTCCGTATTCTCTCGCCAAGTACCCGAATGCTGCATGCTGCGTAATAAAATCCTTGCGTTTAGCCGTAGTCAATGTGTCTCTGAATTCCTGATCCAATGCCTCCAGCTTGGCGACATATGCATCCGCATGCTGATTAAACTGTTCTATATGCTCTGGGGCGGCCTGGGAAAGGCCAGCTTCAATATTGCGGACTTCCTTAATCGCCAAAGCCGGAGAGAGCCATACATGCGGATCCAGCCCGCCATGGCTGTGATTATGGCCGTCGCTGTCCTCTGCATGCGCATGATTGTGTCCTTGACCATGGGCGTGATCCTGCGTATGATCGTGTTCGTGACCATCGCCGTCCCCTGCATGCTCATGCGCATGATTGTGTCCTTGACCATCGGCGTGATCATGCGTATGATCGTGTTCGTGACCATCGCCGTCCCCTGCATGCTCATGCGCATGATTGTGTCCTTGACCATCGGCGTGATCATGCGTATGATCGTGTGCCTCACCTTCAGCATGCCCATGCTCTCCGTCATCATGGTGATCATGTGCTTCCATTTCTTCAATGATATCGAGTCCATGACTGGCTTCGATTGTGATGAGCTTGTCACTACTGACAGCAGATAGAACCTGCTCAACCCAGCCCTCCATGCCAGCGCCATTATAGATGAATACATCGGCATCCTCCAATTTTGCAATATCCCGCGGCGCAGGCTCCCAATCATGCGGCTCAACGCCACTCGGGACGAGCATTTCCACCTCAGCCAAATCTCCGGCAACCTGTCTCGTAAATTCATACATGGGATAGAAGCTTACCTGAATGTTCAGTTTGTTCTCCGAACCGGAGGTACGAACGCCCGACGATACAGCTTCCGATTTTTCAGCACCGTTAGAACCGGAATTCCCCTTTGCCCCGCAAGCCGATATCACCATCATAATGGCAAGCAGCAATGAGGCGGCAGCGATTCCTTTACTCCCTATCCTTTTCCTTGTATTCCTTGCTCTGCTTCCTGATTTATTCACAGACTCCACTCTCCTTCAATATTTTCAATCTTATTTAGATTTGGCCCGCCATCTCCTTAACTTTTGCGCAAGCATGGCTGATAATAGCAAAAACAACAGCATTAGCGAGATCGTTCCGCCCGGCGGAATACTAACGTAATAAGAAATAGTCAAGCCGCTGAAAATCCCCACCCATCCGACCAAGACCGAAACCAGCAAAGCCATCGCGAACCCGCTGGCTACTCGGAGCGCGAGAGAGGCTGGCAGAACCATAAGCGCCGATACGAGCAGAACGCCGACGATCGGCATCGCCGCCGCTACCGTCATCCCCGTTAACACGGCAAATGAAAAGGATAACCATTTTACTTGCAAACCGCCGATTTGCGCCGTTTCTTCATCGAAGGTCATATTATAGAGCGATCTTCGCAACACAAAAAAATAGGCTACGCCGGCTAATGTTACTCCGCCGATCCACCACAATCCCGTATTATTCACCGCTACGATCGACCCGAACAAATAGGAGCTGAAGCTTTTGCTTAAATTGCTCTGCAGACTCATAAGAACAATGGCAAGGGCAAGTCCAGAGGTCATAACAATCGCTACAGGCACTTCGCTGTATGTTCGATAAGCCCGTCTTAGTCCATCCACAAGTACTCCGCCTAACACAGCGGCAGCGATACCCGTAATGACTGGATGTAGCCCAAGAATGGAACCAAGTGCTACTCCCGCCAAAGAAACATGCGACAGCGTATCTGCCATCAGCGCCTGACGCCTGAGCATCAAATAGACGCCTAGAACGGGAGCGATTATTCCAAGGAAAGCTCCGGCCCAAAACGCACGCTGCATGAATTCGTACTCAAACATTGCCATCCCTCGCTCTCCTGCTGTTCCAGCGAAATAATGCGATCCAAATATTGGCCTGACTCCTCTAGTCCATGCGTAACCATAATCACTGTCATCCCGTGTTCGGATACATAGTGGCGCATAAGGTGGTAGAAGCCCATTCTTGCCTGTTGATCCATTCCCGCCGTAGGCTCATCCAGAATAAGCACGTTAGGCTGTCCCGCCAAAGCTCTGGCGATACATATTCGCTGCTTTTGCCCTCCCGAAAGCTCCCCGACTTTACTCTGCCGGTACTCCCACATGCCCACCCGCTTTAAGCTCTGCTCGACGATATCGTGCTGCTCCGCCGTAAATCGCTTGAACAGCCCTAGCCGAGAATAGCAGCCCGACCTGACCAATTCCAGCACCCGGCTGGGAAAGCCGCTATTGAAAGAAGCCACGTTCTGCGGTACATAGCCGATATTCAAGCTTTGACCCTCTAACGCTTCGGCATAGATTCGCACTGTCCCGCTCCACGGCTTAAGCAAGCCGAGCAGCAGTTTCAGCATCGTTGTCTTAGCAGCTCCATTAGGCCCGGTAATTCCGACAAACTCTCCTTTGTAAATATCCAGAGAAATACCGCTCAGCACAGGGGTATCCCCGTAGCCGAACACGACATTTCGCATGGAAGATAAAATCATTCTATCCCCTTCTTTATACGTAATAATTACGATTAATAAAAACAACACTACGACCATGCAATTTTCCTATCTGGCTTCGCAATAAAACGTATTTTTCGATCTCTACCTAGTCCATGCTGGCGGCCAGGTATTCCTCCTCATTGATCCAAGGAAGCGGGTTATGAAAGACAGCCCAATCCAAGTTCATCTCTTCTTCCGTCAAAAGACAACGATCCAGCCATTTCTCTACTTTCGGACGGTTCATATCAATGCCAATAAAGACAATTTCGTTGAGCCGATCCCCCCATACTTCATCCCATCGCCGTAAAATCTCCGGCTCGCTGCGAAAGACCTCCTGCTGCTCCTCCTCGGAAAAGGAAGCCAGCCACCGCCCGGCAGGCCCAAACTGAATCGATGATCCAGCCTGACTTAAGCTCGCCGCCAAATCCGCCTTTGCCGCGATCCAGACTAATCCTTTTGCCCGTACGACCTCCTCAGGCCAATCGCCCATAAACCCAGCCAGCCGCTCAGGATGGAATGGCCTAGCTCTACGATATACGAAGGAGCTGATGCCATATTCTTCGGTTTCAGGGGTATGGCTTTCTTGCTGCAGCTCCTTAATCCAGCCGGCGGATGTGCTCACCCGTTCGAAATCAAACATACCCGTATTCAATATTTCTTTAGGATCAATGCTGCCATTCTGCGTTCTAATGATTTTGGCGGTCGGCTGCAGCTTCCGCAATACGCCCTCCAGCTCATCCAGTTCCTCGTTTAAGACTAAGTCGCATTTATTCAACAGCAGTACATTACAGGTCTCGATTTGGTCGATTAACAGATCTACGACATCTCGCGTATCCCCTTCCCCGCTGGCCTCGCCCCGCTCCAGCAGCGTCTCTCCACAAGAGAAATCATGCCAGAAACGATATGCATCCACGACGGTCACCAGGCAATCAAGCCTAGCCAGGCTGCGAAGATCTATTCCTGTCTCCGTATCCTCATAGGTGAATGTCTGAGCAATCGGAATCGGCTCACTTATGCCGGTAGATTCGATAAGTATGTAATCAAATCTCCCCTCCTTCACCAGCTTCTGCACCTCCTGCAACAAATCATCGCGCAAAGTACAGCAAATGCATCCATTAGACATCTCCACCAGCTTCTCTTCCGTGCGCGATAAATTAGCTCCTGCGCCCACTAGCCCTGCATCGATGTTAATTTCGCTCATATCGTTGACAATAACGGCAACCTTCAGCCCCTGGCGATTGTTCAGCACGTGGTTTAACACCGTAGTTTTCCCGGAACCCAAGTACCCGCAGAGTACAGTAACCGGTATTTGTTGATCCGTCATTCCTTATCTCCCTTCGTTCATCAATATGATCCAGCACGATTAATCGTAATTATTACGATTAGCAAACCCTAATATAATACCCTGGCTGCCATTTGTCAATCGAGCACGCCCATTAAATATCATGAAATTATGTTCTGAACCCCGATTTTCATTAATAGTAATTATTATGATTAAGCTAAACCTATGAAATATTAAGGAGATTGCTATGAACCAAATGAACCCATCGCGGTGGCTTCCATTTCTGCTTCCCGCCGCCTTTGTAGCGGCCTGCCTCATCGTTATCGTTCCCCCTCTGCTGGCCTCGGTTTCGATGGACTTTAATTACATACAATTGTTCAAGACAAACTTTATCGGCATTTTGCTGGAGGCACTCCCTTTCGTGCTCATCGGGGCACTGCTCTCCTCACTTGTGCATCATTATATTTCTGAAGATACGTTAAGCAAATGGATTCCGAAAAATCCTGTCTTCGGCATTTTATTCGCTTGTACGTTGGGCTTAATATTTCCTGTATGTGAGTGTGGAATGATCCCGCTAATTCGCAAGCTTATTCAAAAAGGAATGCCCGTATATATCGCAGCCGTGTTTATCCTAGCAGGCCCTATCGTCAATCCTGTCGTATATGGCGCTACTTATATGGCCTTCCGCCTCCATCCTGAAATGGTATATGCCAGAATGGGACTAGCATTTCTTGTCGCCGCCGTGATCGGCTGGATGATCTATGCCACTTGGAAAGGTAGCCCGCTTAGAGCTAAGTCCCTTCCCAATTCTTCTATTCAGCACCGTAATCACCTGCATGCTTCCCAGCACAATCACCGCCAAAACTATCAACACACGCATTCTCTTGATCACACGCGCCTTGACCATCATCACAAGCACAAGACTGGGCATTTCGAGCAAAGGAGGCGGGTGACCTCCATATTCGTGCACGCGGCTGACGAAGTATTCGATATGGGAAAATATTTGATCATGGGCTGTCTCATTACTGCCGCTATTCAATCCTTCATTCCAAGGGAAAGCCTGATCGCTATCGGCGGCGGTCCAGTCAGTTCCTATGTTTTCATGATGGGATTCGCGTTTTTATTGTCTCTATGCTCGACCTCTGACGCTTTTGTAGCCTCCGCGTTTACACATACGTTTTCTTCTGGCTCCCTGTTAGCCTTTCTCGTGTTCGGCCCAATGCTGGATCTCAAAAACGTCCTCATGCTCTTATCCGTCTTCCGCGTCAAATTCGTGCTTTATTTCGCTTTTCTCATCTGCACCGTCGTATTTATCGGCTCGGTAGTCGTGGGCAAGCTTTATTTAAGTTAATGTCCATTACTTAAACGAAGGAGGTTTACAGAAATGAAGGAGACCCCAAGAGCACAGCGGCGGCAGCAGCTAGCAAAAAGCTTTATTCTGCTCGCCTTTGCCTTGTTTATCGCCCATCTAGCCAAGAATGGTGCACTTCATTATTACATCGCTCCAAAAATGGAGCCTTGGATACGCTATAGCGCCATTCCATTAGCCATTATGTCCTTGTGCCTCGCCTGCCAGGCACTACTTAACAGGGACAGCACTGCTTGCGGCTGTGAACACCATTCGCCTAGTTCGAAATTGAAAAATACCGCCGTCTACGCACTCTTCCTTTTTCCACTCCTGCTTGGCATATTTTTACCAGATCACGCCATGGGAAGCATGGCTGCTGACAAAAAGGGCATGCTGCTCACCTCTCCCCTCTTGAACTCGGAGCATCTTAATGACGTATTCATATCTCCGGACAAGTACAATACGGAATTCGCTGAGCTGGCCAAGAAATTATATTCTGCCGAGGTCATTGAAATTAAACCGGAAATTTATTCTGAAACGATAGGCGCTATCGAGCTATTTAAGGACAAATTCAAGGGAAAAACCGTTAAACTGAGCGGCTTCGTTTATAACGATCCCAGCCTAGACCAAAAGGAGTTTATTGTTGGAAGATTTCTTGTACAATGCTGCACGGCGGATGCCTATCCTTTTGGCGTCGTCGTCCATTCCGCTCAGCCTTCCCTCCGGTTCGAACGGGATGCCTGGATTGAAGTGCAAGGAATACTGCAGACAATCATCCGTGACGGCAGGGAAATTATCGCGGTCTCGGCGGAGGAATTACGCGAGATTCCTCGTCCTGACACTCCCTACGTATATCCGAATGATCATCCGCTCGAAGCTTGGGATTCAGACATAAATTAACGAGCTTCACTGTATCAGCGTACGTAAGCATCTACCTCCTCCTCGTCCAGCTCTGTCGTTCCGTCGTTTATGATTTCTACGAAAATTCGGTTAGGCACACATACAATCGTCTCGTTAGGTCTGGAAACAAACCCCATGGCCATCGATATTTTCTTAGGACAATCCGCGTAAACCATTTGAATCCCATCATTATATTTTCTAAGAATGTTATGTCCCAATGCCGTTTTAATCTCAATTTCCTCTTCTTCTCCGCTTAGAGGAATGGTTCGGTAAAGCTCGCCGTCGACCGTAATAACCGCACTCAATTCATGTGGGTTGTACGTCCGGTTCTGCTCAAGAACATGGCGAGCCCCCAGCCAAATGAAACCAACCGCGAACAGCAGTACGATCAATCCAATATCGCCTCGTTTCAACTTAAGCATGCCTGTCTTCTCCCTCATCCTTTTAGTATAATTTAGAATTCAAATTCTATATTCGAGCACCATTCAGTAATCTGTAATAATTACGATTTATCATAAATAAATATTAAAAATTCCCCCTCCGGTTTGTCAATCTCTTTTGATACAGCTATCTACTAACGTACTGACCCTCTGCAACTAAAAAAAGCTGCTGCACCATTACGCAATGCGTAGTGATACAGCAGCTTCTCATACAAAACTGCGAATGCCGAGTTCTCCCGACAGCTTGTCCTTTTATCTCAACTATAAACAATTATTACACCCGTGCTCGCTTCGTATAGTTGTAGTTACCTTTACCCGAGCACGACACGGTCGTCGGATAGCTTATGACCGCTGATTCTCTCGAATTCGCCAATCAGCTCTTCCATCGTCAGCGTCTTCTTCCTTGCTTCATTGACATCGAGAATGATACGGCCTTTATCCATCATGATGAGACGATTGCCGAGACGTATGGCCTGCTCCATGTTATGCGTCACCATCAGCGTCGTCAGCTTCATCTCCTCCACGATGCTCTGCGTAAGCTTCGTCACGAGTTCGGCACGAGCGGGGTCTAGCGCGGCGGTGTGCTCATCCAGCAGCAAAATTCGCGGCTGGGTGAAGGTTGCCATCAGCAGGCTAAGCGCCTGGCGTTCTCCTCCAGACAGCGTACCGACCCTGGCCCGCAGCCTATTCTCCAGCCCGATGCCGAGGCGGCTAAGATGATTGCGGAACATGTCGCGTTTGGAGGAATTGATGCCAAGGCCCAATCCTCTTCTTTTGCCCCGCGAATACGCCATCGCCAAATTTTCCTCGATCGTCATATTCGGCGCCGTTCCCGCCATGGGGTCCTGAAAGACACGGCCGATCCAGCGGCTCCTCTGGTGCTCAATCAAATGGCTGACTTCGCTGCCCGCAATGCGGACTTCGCCAACGTCAGGTTTAAGCACGCCGGAGATCATATTCATCAAAGTGGACTTCCCTGCGCCATTGCTGCCGACTACGGTAACGAAGTCGCCTGGATGCAAATGCAGGCTGACATTAGCGAGCGCAATCTTCTCATCCGGCGAACCGGGATGAAACAGCTTGGATACATTTGATAGCTGCAGCATTAACGCCCACCTCCGAAACCTACATTTTCACCAAGCGATTCCGCAACTTCTCTTGAACGTCTCCGACCAAGCGACCGCTGCTTCGATGCGCGGCGCACGGATGGAAGCACCAATGCAACGATGACGATCACTGCGGTAATCAGCTTCAAGTCCGATGACTCGAACCAAGGGATGCGCAGAGCCAAAGCGACGACCACACGGTATACGATCGAACCAATAATTGCAGCCAGCGTAGCAAAGAATACGGTTCTCGCCCCAAGAATCGCTTCCCCGATAATGACGGAGGCAAGGCCGATGACGATCATGCCAATCCCTGACGTGATGTCGGCAAAGCCGGACTGCTGGGCAATCAGTGCACCCGACAATGCGACAAGGCCATTCGACAAACTTAGGCCAAGGATAATTGTGTTATCGGTATGCGCGCCAAAGCTGCGAATCATTTGCTTATTGTCGCCAGTTGCCCGTAGGGCCAGCCCGAGATCCGTTTTGAAGAACAAATCCAGCAGCAGCTTGATCGCAATAACAACGAACGGCATCAGCAGCAGCGGGGAGATGGAGCTGAAGATCGTTCTTTCGCCAAGCAGCGCAATGTTCGGCTTGCCCAAAATCCGCATATTAATCGAGTACAACGCGATCATCATCAATATCCCGGACAACAACCCGTTGATGCGGCCTTTCGTATGAAGCAATCCGGTAAGCATACCGGCGATAATCCCGCCAAAGCAAGCAACCAGGGTAGCCGTTACCGGATCTGCTCCCTTGGTTATCATAACCGCAGCGATCGCGCCGCCTGTCGTAAAGCTACCATCCACCGTTAGATCCGGAAAATCCAAAATCCGAAAGGTAATATATACTCCAAGCGCCATCAACGCATAGAGTAGGCCGGATTCAAGAGCTCCGATTAACGAGTTTACCATGATGAGTACCTCCTAAATGATTGAAACCAGCCTATTCCAGCAAGTTGTTCTCCTTGTCGTTAACCATGTCTTTCATAGCGTCCGTAACCTCGATTCCTTGCTCCGCAGCAGCCTTGAGGTTCAGGATCAGGTCAAGCTTGTCGGGGAAGGTTACCGCCATATCGCCGACTTTCTTGCCTTCCTTTAACACTTCAACAGCCATTTGACCGACTTGGTAGCCATGATCGTAATATTTGAAACCGACTGTGGCAAAAGCACCTTTCTCTACCGTATCGCGGTCGCTGGAGAAGAATGGGATATCATGCTCATTCGCAATTTGAATGACAGTGCTTACCGCCTCGACAACCGTATTGTCCAGTGTCGTATACAGAGCATCAGCGCGGCCGACGAGCGACTCTGCCGCCTGCTTCACTTCGGAAGTATTCGTTACCGGCGCTTTGATCAGCTTGATGCCATGCTTCTCAAGCGCTTTCTCCGCATGATCAGCCATAATGACGGCGTTCGGCTCGCCTTGGTTAATGACGACGCCCACTGCCTTCACATCCTTGAAATTCTCAGCGATAAAATCCATCAATTTGACAATTGCTTCCGGATTCGTATCGGACGCGCCCGATACATTGCCGCCCGGCTTTTCCAAGTTGTCAACCAGCTTGGCATCCAATGGATCAGTAACGCTGGCGAACAGAATCGGCGAGCTCTTAACCTGGCCTACAAGAGCTTGAGCTGGAGGCGTAGCAATCCCCAGAACAAGATCGTATTTATCTCCGGCAATTTTTTGCGCAATCGTCAAGTTATTGGTTGGATCTCCCTGCGCGTTGTTATAATCGAGCTTCAAGTTCTCGCCCTCCACGATGCCTGCATCCTTCAGTGCGGCAAGGAACCCTTCGCGAGTTGCATCGAGAGACGGATGCTCGACGATTTGCGAGATCGCAATTTTGTAGCTCTCCTTACTTGTGTCCGCCGGAGCTTCTGCTTGTGCATTGCCTTGGTTAGACGCAGCTCCAGAGTTGTTGCCCCCGGCATTATTGCTGCCGCAGCCGATCACCGTAACTAGCATAGCTACAATAGCCAAGAGTACCCCTAATTTCTTTTTCACTTCGATAACCCCTCTCTCAAACAATAATAGATCCCCCATAAAGATTTAGGCCACGAAAGCATGATCTTGCTAACGCTTTCCCAGGTGAAAGTGTTAAAGCGAAAAATCATGACTGGCTTCTCTTTTTGAAGTAAAGTATTATTCCTATCTTAAATGGAGGTTTATTGTACGTCAATTATTAAATCACGGTCAATTTTTCGTTTGCGGGAATCTGCGATATGTGAAAAAAAGGACTGCTCGCTTATTGGGTAGAATAAGCTGCAGTCCCTCTTCAAATATCCATGTATGAAGCACAGTTCGTTATACTCAAGCAATTAATCGCGAGTTACTGTAATCCATCCGTCGCCGTCTACTTGCACCTTCGCTCCTAGAGCCTCAGCGATAAAGCGCAGCGGCACATAGGTCTTGCCGTCTTCATGAATAAATGCCGGCTCGGATAACGTTACTGCCTTCCCGCCTACTTTCGCTTGCTTGGAACCGACAGTCAGCACGATTTCCTCTTGCGTAATATCGTCAATGATCGTGATCGTCTTCGTTTCCTTATTCCATTTGATCTCTGCGTCCAGCTCAGCGGACATATAACGGAGCGGAACAAAGCTTGCGCCGTTCTTCTTAATCACCTCATAATAGTCGCCCGGATAGCCGATCAATACATCCTTGGAAGTGATCTGCATCTCTTCCTTCAGCAGCTTATAAATGATAGAACCCGGTTCAAAATTGCGCAGCACCTGTCCCGGAGTAATTTCTTCATCGGTAACTTCCAGCTTGCCTGTGCTTAAATTCACCTGATCCACGGCTACATTTCCGCCGATATTCCACATTTCGGCTTCGCTGCGCACCGTGAATGACTTGACTGGCACACCTTCACTTTGAGGGATAGCTACCGTAAGCTCCATGTTCTGCTTGCGCGTGTTCAGGCTGCTATCGAAGTACATATCCATTTTCAGCACAGTATCTTTGCCGAAAACAGTATGCAGTTCAGGCATTTCTTCGAACATAGCGTCAAACTGCTGATCGTATTCCTTCAGCGCCTCAGCCAACGCTTCTTGAACTACGCCATACATTGCGGCAACAGCAAACTCTTTAGAAGAAGCCGGGCCTTCGCCGAGCGCGTCACTTCCAAATTGAGCGCTAAGAATCGGATAGAAGGCATCATAGAACGCCCCAATAAGCTCCTTCAAGCCCTCTTCGTCTTTAGCCGCATTCGTTAAAAGCGGCTTCACGAGCTTCACCAGCTCATCACCGCGAATTTCCGCATGCAGTTGTGTCAAGCTAAGCGATTCATCGTTGACTTTCTCCTGCACCTTTTTCACGGAAATCGTGGATGGATTCGGCATATGCTTCAGCAGGAAGCCGACAGCCTTAACACCAAATTCTTGCGCCTGCTCATTGTACTGCTCCAGATCAATATAATCTAAAGACGCATCCTCCAGAGATATGTACAGCGGCTGCTTTGCTCCTTCAAGCTGGATGGCCATCCCTTTCTTATCCATGGAAATATGGTATGGCAGCTTCTCGCCGGAGTAACCGATCGAGCCTTTGATCGACATCGTGGAAGCATCCTGAATCTTAGCATGATCAACAATCAAGGATAAAGAGTTGATTAGTTCGATTATCTCCTTATCTTCTGCAGATACTTTATCTGCTGGTATAATTTCAATCGAAACCGATTGTCTGGATTCGCTAGCTTGAACCTCCAAATTTTTCAACATAGCTTTGTTGATGTCAAATCCCCCTACCGCCTAGCATCCCGTTAGGATAACTAGCAGCAGCACTAGCGGCAGTGATAGCCATTTGCTCATTTTCTTCAAAATATTACCTCCCCGTAATGATATATTCTATTATCCTGTATCCATCTCTCCTTGTAAATAAGAGAAAACAACTAGTTGACATCTCTTGGCACAACAGCTTCGGCTTCATTTATGCTATAATGGCATCGAAACTATCAACACAACATAATTGAAGAAGATCCATGCTATCTCAGCATGGAAGAGGTTCGCGAACTCCCTCTATAAAAAACTAACGGCGCTCTGCGCCCTTTTTGCCGTGCCCTTTTGCGGGCTGCGGTATGTTTTTTCATAGTGTTCCAGTTCAAGAACTCTCTTTCTTCTATGTAAATGGTGCCGTACGCACCCTTTAACTAAATTCAGAAGAAGAGAGGTTTTTTTTATGCTTCAACACGAGAAGGCCGTCGTCGTATTCAGTGGCGGCCAAGATAGTACCACCTGCTTGTTCTGGGCTTTGAAGCAATTCCGTGAAGTCGAGGTCGTGACCTTTGATTACGGACAGCGCCATAAGCAAGAAATCGAGTGCGCCCGCGGAATAGCCGAAGAGCTCGGGGTCAAATTCCATCTGCTCGATATGGGGTTATTGGCTCAATTAAGCCCGAATGCGCTGACTTGCCATGACATGGACATCGTCCACGAGGACGGGGCGCTGCCCAACACCTTCGTTGAAGGCCGCAACCATTTGTTTCTCAGCTTTGCTGCCGTTCTTGCCAAAGGAGTTGGAGCAAGGCATATCATCACCGGCGTATGCGAAACGGATTTCAGCGGCTACCCGGATTGCCGGGACGCCTTCGTCAAATCGCTGAACGTAACGCTGAACCTGGCCATGGATCACAACTTCGTTATCCATACCCCGCTTATGTGGCTCGATAAAGCCGCCACCTGGCAGCTTGCCGATGAGCTTGGCGCCTTTAATTACGTCCGAGAACGGACGCTTACCTGCTATAACGGTGTAATCGGCGATGGCTGCGGAGATTGTCCTTCCTGCAAGCTAAGGCTTGCCGGAATGGAGGCCTATCTTGAAGCACGTGCAAAGGGGGAGATGTCATGAGCTTCGTTCCTGGCGAATTTCGTATCGTTGACAAGCTGCAGAAGCTGGGAGAGGACATTCCTCGTTCCCAGTTAAGATACCATGAGAGACGGGTGCTGGTGAGCAAAGAATTCACGTTTGATGCCGCCCACCATTTACATGCCTATGAGGGCAAATGCAAAAACTTGCATGGGCATACTTATAAAGTTGTTTTCGGCATTAGCGGCATACCGGATGAACTTGGCCTAACGATCGATTTTGGCACGATTAAAACGATCTGGAAGCAGGAGATCGAAGGATATCTCGATCATCAATATTTAAACGAGTCGCTGCCGCTGATGAATACGACGGCGGAAAATATGGTCGTATGGCTGTACGAGCAAATGGAACAGGCGCTTCAGTCCGGCACCTATCGTTCACCTTCTCTACAGGCCAGGACGGAATTCGTCCGCCTGTACGAAACACCAACCAGCTACGCTGAAGCGAGACGGGAGTGGATGAGTGGTGAGTAATCATCAGCAGCCTATCCCTGTCCTGGAAATATTCGGGCCGACCATTCAAGGGGAGGGCATGGTCATCGGCCAGAAGACGATGTTCGTCCGCACCGCGGGCTGCGACTACCGCTGCTCCTGGTGCGATTCCGCTTTTACCTGGGATGGCAGTGCCAAGGATGACATCCGGCTGTTAACAGCCGAGGATATCTATGCCGAGCTGCGCTCTCTGGGGGGAGACCGATTCTCCCATGTTACGCTTTCTGGCGGCAATCCTGCCCTCCTGGGAGGACTCGGTGCGCTAGTAACACTGCTTCATGAGAAAGGGATCATCGTGGCAGTAGAGACGCAAGGCTCCCGTTGGCAGGACTGGCTCGCGGAGGTCGATCAGGTAACCCTGTCTCCGAAACCGCCGAGCTCGGGCATGACGACCGACTGGGACGTGCTTGACGAGGTAGCGTCGAAGCTGTCGACAAGACCTTATCCTCTAGATCAAAGCCTTAAAGTCGTCGTCTTTGATGATCAGGATTTAGCCTATGCCAAAAAAGTCCACGTCCGCTATCCGCATATTCCTTTTTACTTGCAGGTGGGCAACCCGGATGTGAGCAGAATGGATATTCAGCATCATACCGCTGATCTTCTGGAGAGATATGAGCAGCTAATCGACCAAGTTGTCTCCGCACCGGAATTGAATGATGTGCGTGTGCTGCCCCAGCTCCATGCCCTAGTTTGGGGAAATAAACGCGGCGTGTAGCTTTTTGTAAGACTAGAAACGACCTAATATCAGGAGGATTTATAATGACTGGAAGACAAAACGATGAGCTTCAGGATCTAACGCTGCTTGGCAATCAAAAAGTGCAATATTCCTTTTCCTATGATCCCGGCATTCTCGAAAGCTTTGATAATAAACACCCCTACCGCGATTATTTCGTGAAGTTCAATTGCCCGGAATTTACGAGCCTGTGCCCGATTACGGGCCAGCCTGATTTCGCTACGATTTACATCAGCTATATTCCCGACATTAAAATGGTAGAGAGCAAATCGCTTAAGCTGTACTTGTTCAGCTTCCGCAACCATGGCGATTTCCATGAAGACTGCGTAAACATCATCATGAATGATCTGATTAAGCTGATGGATCCAAGATATATCGAGGTCTGGGGCAAGTTTACGCCTCGAGGCGGCATTTCAATCGATCCATACTGCAATTACGGCCGACCAGGGACCAAATACGAGAGCATGGCTGAGCAGCGGCTAATGCAGCATGACATGTATCCGGAGAAAATCGATAACCGTTAAACCATATTCATAAACCGAATACCGGAGATTCAAACGGCTGCAATCTGTTACAATATATAAATAGTTGAGTTGAAATGATTGCAACCTATTCCGGAGGGAGAGACTGCCTTGAAGCCGAAAGTATTCATTGCCCGCAACGTTCCTAAAGAAGTGGAAGATTATATCGCTGAACATTGCACTTATGACAAATGGGATCGCCCCGAGCTCATCCCGAGAGACGCCCTGCTGGCCGGTCTGTCCGATGCAGAGGGACTGCTCACCTTTGGCGGTAAAATTGATGCTGAGCTGCTTGATCACGCTCCGAAATTAAAAGTAGTCAGTACGATGAGTGTAGGCTACAATCACTTTGATCTTGCGGCGATGAAAGCCCGCGGGGTTATGGGAACCAATACGCCCGATGTATTGAATGAAACCGTGGCCGATTTAATATTCGCGCTGATTCTAGCTTCGGCCCGCCGGGTTACCGAACTCGATCGCTATGTGAAGGATGGACAATGGAAGCGCGGCAACAACCAGAATCTGTTCGGCCTGGACGTCCATCACAAGAAGCTGGGAATCATCGGTATGGGCGGCATCGGGGAAGCCGTCGCTCGCCGGGCGAAATGGGGCTTTGAGATGGATGTCCTCTATCATAACCGCAGCCGGAAGCCAGCCGCTGAGTCGGAGCTTGGAGCCCAATATTGCTCCATGGACGAGCTGCTTCAAGAAGCCGATTTCATCGTGCTGATGACGCCGCTGACCCCGGAAACGCAGCGCCTGATCGGCGAACGGGAATTCGGGCTAATGAAGCCATCAGCCATCTTCATTAATGCGTCCCGAGGGCAGACCGTAGATGAACAAGCACTCGTCAAGGCATTGGAGCAAAGAACAATATATGGCGCAGGCTTAGACGTTTTCGAACGGGAGCCTATTTCCCCGGACAATGCTTTATTGAAGCTGCCTAATGTCATTACCCTGCCTCATATCGGCTCGGCAACGAGTAAGACGCGATTCGACATGGCCATGCTCGCGGCGCAAAACATGGTTGCTGCCCTTAGCGGCCAAATTCCGCCGCAGCTCGTCAAGGAACTGCGGACTTAAGTAAGGCTTGAGCAGGTAATGCAACTGTAAGGTAAACATGAATTCCCAGATATTCAAACTTCTCTGGACTATGTTACCCTGGCATTTGCATACAATGAAAAAGGGATGGATTAGGGGGCAGCCCCCAATCCATCCCTTTTTTTCTGTTCATGCCATCCGTTTACTTCTCTTCAAATCCGGTAAAGTATTTACCTTCGCTGGAGGATCGGTGCTTGGTAGCATCTTTATCTCTTTCCTCCTGCACCTCGAGCTTCAAATCCTCGACGGGAATCGGATCAACATGCATCTCGCTCTCATGCAGATCAAATAAGCTTGGCTTGCCCGTCGGATATTGCTCGGGGTGATTCCTATCTTTTGCCTGATTAGCTTCCAAACTAGCGTCACGTTTCGATTGGGCCATGATCATCACCTCGCACACGTTGTTATCTCTTTATACCTCAAAAGTGCATAAAATAAACGTGCTACGATGATTGCTCCGATTGGGGCTTTCGCTTGCCCTGAGGGGAAATTCGATCATTCGGCATCAGCAATACGACCAGAACGGCTAGTCCAGCAGGAATTAGCGCCCACATAAAGGTATGGGCAATGGAGGAGGATAAAGCCGCCGTTATTTTCTCCAAAATCGGCGGCGGAATTTGCACCCTCTTCTCCGGGGATAACGCTTCCCTCATATCACCGAAGGCTTCCGCGGATACTCCTGCTCCACCAAATGCCTGCCTCATTTCCTCCGCAACTAAATTTCTTTGTATAATCCCAAAAATCGTAATTCCCAAAGTCATTCCAAGAGAACGCAAGAAAGAGTTGGTTGATGTCGCCGCCCCGCGCTGACGCATATCGAAATGATGAACAGCAGCCATGCTCAGTACCGAAAAGGAGTAGCCCACCCCGAACCCAGTCAGGATGCTGTAAAGCGTAAGCAGACTCTGGGTAGTTTCATTGGATATCGTGCTTAACGCAAATATCCCACTCACAAAACAGATTACGGAAATCATCATAATCATTTTATACGACAGCCGCGTAGACAAGAAACCACCCAGCATGCTGCCTACAACTGATCCAATCATCATGGGCATGAGAATCAGGCCCGAGTTCGTCGCCGAGCCGCCGAATACGCCCTGCACATAAATAGGGATGAACACCGTCGCCACAATAAACACGCTGCCATAAAGAAGAGCGAGTGCGCTGCTCGTCGCGTAGAGTCTATTTTTGAACATATTAAATGAAATTATGGGCTCCTCCGCCTGCGTCTCTATGAACAAGAAAGCTATAAATAATACGGTAAAGCCGGTAAACAAGCTTAGGATTACGGTTGATCCCCAAGGATAGGTTTCTCCGCCCAATTCCAGCGCAAACATCAGGCACACGACGGAAGCGACCAGTGTAAATGCTCCGCCCCAATCGATGCGCTGTTTGGAGCGCGATAGGGATTCGCGGTAGAACACGATAATTAATCCAAGGCAGACTAGCCCAATCGGCACATTGATCAGGAACACCCAATGCCAGCCCAGCTTATCGGTAATGTAAGCACCGAGCAAGGGGCCAAATATACTGGAGGTTCCGAATACCGCCCCGAGCAGCCCCGTCATTTTTCCGCGCTTCTCCAGGGGGAAGATGTCATAAATTATCGTAAAAGCAATCGGCATCAGCGCTCCGCCGCCAATCCCTTGAATGGCTCTATAAATGCTCAACTGCGTAATGCTCTCGGCCATGCCGCACAGTACCGAACCGACTAAGAACGTTATAATCCCGAATATAAAAAAACGTTTGCGTCCGTACATATCAGAGAGCTTGCCAAAGATCGGAGTACCGGCCATTACGGCAACCATGTACGCCGAGGTTACCCATACAAACTGCTCCATATCGCCAAGCTGCGATACAATCGTGCCCATTGCCGTTGTAACGATCGTATTATCCATCGCGGACATCAGAATCGCCAGCATCAAACCAATTAAAATGAGAGATGTGTTGTCCTTCTGTTTCGTAATCAAATAGGTATGCCCCTTTAACTTATTCAAATTATTAATATTCACTTCTGTTGTTTATTTTATTAGAAACAGACGGAAAGTAAAGCTTCCGACAAAATATTGTAATACGACAAAGTACGAGCATTCGCTTACAAATATTGTAATAATATGATACAATTAATCCGTGATCACAGCCTCATCCGGTTTTAGCTTGGCATAGATTATCCATATATAGGAGGATGTCCTGAAAGAGGACGTCTTTTTTCTTGAAAATATTTATTACTATAATAGTACCCGCGGACGATCTAAATTTCAGCTTTTACCCTATAATAAATTAATAAGTTTTAAAGAGAGGGAGGTTCATCATATGAACTCCAAATGGACCATACTGGAACAAAAAATGCGGGAGGTAGGCATACAAACGTTAATTATTACCGATCCCAAACATGTCTATTATTTGACAGGCTTTCTAAGCAACCCTCACGAACGGTTTCTGGGGGCTGTATTCTCCATGGGCAAGCAGCCCTTCCTGCTCGTTCCCGAGCTGGACGAAGAGAATGCGCGATCTGCTGCCGACATCACCGAAATCGTAACGCACAGTGATACGGATAACCCTTATGAAGTATTAAAAAGCAATCTCAAATGCTCTGTCGGGACGATCGGTTTCGAAAAGGAGCATATGTCAGTCGCCCGATTCGAGCAGCTGCAGGAGTCTCTGTCCTTTGCCAGATATTTAGATGTCGGGCCATGGCTTCGCCAGCTTCGCAACCGCAAGTCCGAAGAAGAAATCAACAAAATTCGGCATGCCGTAGCCCTCATTGAACAAGTACTTCAGGAGACTCTGCCCCATGTTAAAGCAGGTATCACGGAAAATGAACTTGTCGCAGAAATTGAATATCTGATTCGTAAAGTAGGCGCCGAAGGACCCGCCTTCGATTCCATGGTGCTAGCTGGGAAGAAGACCGCCCTCCCCCATGGGGTTCCGGGCAATCAACCGATTTCAAATGGCGACTTGCTTATGTTCGACATTGGGCTGTATGCCGGCGGATATGCATCGGATATTACGCGCACCTATGGCGTTGGCCATTTGGCCGAGCCGCTGCAGCAAATTTATAATACGGTTCTGGCCGCCAATGAAGCCGCAATCCAGGCCATTAAGCCAGGCGTTTCCTATGCCTCGATTGACAAAGCAGCCCGCGACGTCATTGCGGAGGCCGGATACGGCTCCTACTTCATTCACCGGCTCGGTCACGGCCTTGGTATCGACGTACACGAGTTCCCTTCCGTCCACGGCGAGAACGAACTGCTCCTGGAAGTAGGCAGCGTATTTACGGTTGAGCCGGGAATTTACGTTCCTGGACTTGGCGGCGTCCGCATCGAAGACGACGTCGTGGTAACGACTTCGGGAGTAGAGGTGCTGACCACACTTCCCAAAGAGCTTACTTATTTATAACACGGCGGCCAACCTGAAGCAGGGGCTGTCCGGAAAGTCAGGCAAAACTGACTGCTGGACAGCCCCTGTTTGTAGTTATGGTGCTTGGGGTGCTGCAGACTCTGGGCTGCGAGTCGCTGAGCTGCTGGGCGAGTGAGCCGCGAGTCTCCGGGATGCGGGTGGAGCCCCGTACGCCCAGATCGTGGAGCCACCGAAGCCCCGGCTACCTCGTTTGTGCTTCCTCCCTCTCTTCTTCCTGATGAAAATTTCTCGCGATGTATAGAAATGGAGTGCCTGCGGCGGTCAAAACAAATTTGATGATATACGTCGTCAGCAAAATTTCAATCCATATTTGCAAGCTGTATTGTCCCGCAAAAGCAATTGTGCAGAAAATCAGCGTATCCACAAAGGAACTGATCAGTGTGCTGAAATTATTGCGAATCCATAACTGCCCCCGGCTTGGATAGAACTTTCGAATCCAAGCAAACAATCGGACATCCAAAAATTGGCTGACGAAGTATGCCGTTAGGCTCCCGAGCGCAAGCCGCGGCATCCATCCGAAGATACTCTCTAAAGAAGCTTGAGCCAGATCCCCAGGCTGAGGAGTAAATACCAGTGCCATCTGCATCAGGATCGTCGTCATAATCAGGGTAAAGAATCCAAACCATACCGCTTTCTTCGCTTCTCCCCGCCCGTATTTTTCATTAAGCAAATCACTGGTCAAATAAAGGCTGACGTACATCGTATTACCGAGGGTCATGACAATTCCGAACATTTCAATTGTCTTTACCACTTGAATGTTGGCAATAACCGTAGCAACGCCAATCCACGCATAAAGCCCCTTTTTTCCAAACCAGCGATAGCATATCAAGAAGAACGCAAAGTTCATGAGTACGAACAGTACGCCCCACCCAAAGTTGTGCATAAGACTTCCTCCCTATTTTTTGATCCATATAAATGTAAAAAGCGTGAAAACTTTATGAAATAAGGAAAGTTTTCAAAAATCCCTATTTTCAAATGGGAGAACTTGCTATAATATAAGACTAATGAACCAATGGTTAATTAACTCGCTTAGGTTAATGGAAGGAGGCTATTAATAATAGCGATTGACCTATAAGGAATTCATAAATTTAGGAGGTTATTATGTCATGCTCGGAATCAAGCATTCAATCAGCCGCAAATTCATGACAACCTTTACCGTCGTCATCGTCTTATCTTCGCTATTGTTCAGCATCAGCTTTTATTTCGTCTCCATGGGGATCATCAACAAAAACGTTCTGCCTCAGTTTGACAAAGTACTGCATACCAGCACGCAAGATATATATCGCGGTCTCGATACTACAATGTCCCACCAACTGCTCAAAGGGGGAGAACATTCCCGATTTGGCGTAGAAGCGTACTTAACGAAAAGCGTGGAGGATTTTCAATTACATACCGTTTATCTCGTTCAGCTTCAAGATGATCAGGCTACCGTCATTGCGACCAGCTCCGGCTCTACCTTACAGACCTCCGACACCATAGCTATCCAGGATGCAATGAAGCAAGCGTCCGCAGGCAAACTAGCAATTAGCGACTTATATCAGGACCAATTCGGCTACCATAAGACTGCTTATTTCCAAGTTCCAGGGAGCGAGATGCTGCTTGCCGTCGGAATGGATGCTACCTTTATTAAGGAAAAGCAAACGGAAATACTATGGATCTGCCTCGGCATTACTGCCGTAGTTATATTTCTTGGTATTACCGCTGCCTATATTGTCAGCAAACGAATTACGCAGCCGATCAGGAACCTGGCACTGGTTACGGAGAAAATGGCGCGTGGCGATTTTCGTCAAACGATTCAGGTTCAAGGTCATGATGAGATGGCCCAGCTAGCGGCAAGCTTCCGGACGATGACAGAGCAGTTGAAAGGGATGATCGCCAATGTCCTTCATACCTCCCAGACGGTCGTTAACACTTCGGACAGCTTGCTTACTTCCGCGCAAACCTTTGAACAATTGATTTACAGTTCGAATGAAGCCACGCAGCAAGTGGAAGCAGGCAGCTCTACGATTGCCTCTACAGCGGCTGAAAATGCGCGAGCTATGGAAGAAATCTCTGCTGGCATACATTATATCGCCTCTTCCTCGGCAGAAATCACCGAGAAAATCGGCCAAGCAGCGGATAAGGCAATATCAGGCAACCAGATCGTCCATGATGCTGTTGATGAAATGCTTCTGGTCGAGGAAGCTGCGGTGGAATCCATGAACCATATTTCGCTTATGAACGAACGCTCCGCAGCGATTGCCCAAATCGTTGGAACGATCATGGAAATCAGCAAGCAGATCAACATTTTGGCGCTTAATGCTGCCATTGAATCAGCCCGTGCCGGTGAACATGGGAAAGGCTTCGCAGTCGTGGCCGAGGAAGTACGCAAGCTCGCTGAGCAATCCCGCACCGCTACGGACGAAATCGGAGACTACCTCCTCGCGATTCAAGAGGAAGCAAGCAACTCAGTACGTGCTATGCAGCGGGTCAGTGATGAAATCCAATCGGGAACGTCTCGCGTTAAGAACGCAGAAGAAGCTTTTTCTCAGCTGTCAGAATGGATTCAAAGCATTAACTTGACCGTACAATCCATCTCTTCCTCCACCCAGCAGGTCTCTGCGAGTGCAGAAGAAGTGACGGCTTCTGTGGAAGAGGCTGCTAATATCACCGCCAATTCACTCGAAACGATGGAGGAGATTGCTCATAATTCCGCAAAACAAGCGGATGAAATCAAAGACCATGCCGATTCCGTGCGCAGTCTGCACGAAGGCGCACTCTCTTTACGAGAATCCGTCCGTCAATTTATCATCTGATGAATCCGTACAAATTATGAGCGATCACAACGCAATGCCGTGCTATTCGAACGATAGCACGGCATTGTTATTTTTCATCCTGCAAAAATAATGACAGCCACCAACAGGATTACCGCCTCTAATCCTTCATTTAAAGCGCCGTACACATCCCCGGTTAACCCGCCTAGCCTCTTGCTGATTCTTCCAGCCGCTAGTGTGCCGATGAGCCATACCGTGCAGGGTACGATAAGTTGATAAACAAGGAAGAGCATCCAGGAAGCAGGCGTAGCCTCCCACCAAACTGCTAGCGTTAATCCCAGGGCCGATAGCAATAAAGCGACTAATGTGGAGATGACGATATCACCCACCGTCTGCCCATGGAAGCGTTGCGCGAGTCCCTCCCCTTTCCGTGCCGTTGGCCAAACTTTCAATGCATAGGTCATAAACCAGCGGCTCCATATCGTTGCCGTCAACAGCGCGGCGCCTATGTACACAAAACCTGAGCCGATTAAGGTTAAAAGGAGAGACATTTTGAACAGAAGGAGCAATATGCAGGCGATGACCCCCATTGCGCCGACACGGCTGTCTTTCATAATCTCCAGCATCTTCTCCCTGCTGCGATAGCTGAGCAGCGCATCCGCCGAATCCATCCAGCCGTCAAGATGCAGGCCGCCGGTCAGCCATATCCAAATCGCAAGCGTAATAACCGCAGCGGGCATCGGCGGCAGCAGCCAGGCAGAGACTGCTGCCGCCAAGCTGAGTACAGCGCCTATAGCGAAGCCGACGAGCGGGTAATGCTTAACGCTGCGACGTAGAAGCTCTGGCGTAAAATCAACCTCAAGCGGAACAGGAATTCGCGATAAGAACTGAAACGCTGCCGCAATCGGCCGATCCTTGCTTCTATTGTTCCCGTTCATAGCTTGTACTCCCTGCTCTTTAGCTCGATCGGAATGCCTGCCGTAACGAGAAACACCTGCTCCGCTATTGCGGCTAAACGTCGATTCATAACGCCGGCCAAATCCCGATATAGCCGCCCCAACGGGTAGGCGGGAACAATTCCGCTTCCCACCTCATTGGTCACAATCACAATTGTTCCGCTATAACTCGCGACTGCCTCCAACAGCAGATCTATTTCCCGTATTACCTTGGCCTCGCCATCTGCTTGCTCGCCTATAGCGAGCAGAACATTAGACAGCCAAAGCGTCAAACAATCGATCAGCACGACGGGCGCAGCAGAGACTTCTGGCTCCTCGGTATACACTGCTATCGGCTCGGTATAAGCGGCTACCGGATTGGAATACACTTCTGCCGGCACGGTATCGCTCAGCTTTCGCAGCAAGCCGCGAAGTTGGAGCGGCTCCTCGATCGTCTCCCAAGCATAATCTGCCGAGGCTCGATCCTGACGATGCAGAGCTATTCGCCGTTCCATTTCGGTATCGTAGGCTTGAGCTGTGGCGATATAATACGCCCTGTCGGCATGCTTCATGCACCAACGCTCAGCGAAGCTGCTCTTTCCGCTGCGGGCTCCGCCCGTCACCATGACGATCATCTCGTATCCACTCCAGCCGATGGCTCGCCTGAGGAAATTCCCGCGCTTTCGAATGTAGCCATTTCGTTCATAATCCGGCAGGCACCGTCAATCAAATGGAGCGCAAGCGCCCCTCCGGTTCCTTCACCGAGCCGCATATCGAGCTCAAGCATCGGAGAAAGGCCGAGCTCCCGCAGCACCTGAATATGCCCAGGCTCCTGCGAATGATGAGAAGCAACCATATAATTCACAGCCTCTGCACATAATCCCTTGGCGATTAAGGCGGCCACGCTGGAAATAAACCCATCGATAACGACGGGACAACGGTGGGCTGCTGCACCTAATATGACACCGGTCAAGCCAGCGATTTCTAGGCCGCCCACCTTGGATAATACATCCAGCGGATCCTGGGCATCCGGTTGATTCAACGCTATGGCCCGCTCGACTACAGAGGCCTTGTGACGCAGTGTCGGCTCATCGATGCCCGTGCCCCGTCCAACGCACTCCATAGGAGCAATGCCCGTCAGTACGCTCATTACCGCAGCGCTGGCAGTTGTGTTGCCAATCCCCATTTCACCTGTCACAAACAATGTTGTGCCTTTATTCACAGCTTCTTTTACGACAGCGATCCCCGCCAATACCGCAGCCTCTGCTTCAGCACGGCTCATCGCTGGACGGACAGCCATATTTGCCGTACCCATTCTAATCTTCCGAACAAGCAAATCCGGATGGCTTAATTCGGCGTTGACCCCGATATCCACACATAGCACATCAGCCGCTGCCTGACGGGCAAATACATTAATCGCTGCCCCGCCAGCCAAGAAATTCAGTACCATTTGCGGAGTAACTTCAGCAGGGAACGCACTAATCCCTTCCTCGCATACTCCATGGTCTGCAGCCATTACAATGATCGCACGCTTATCAAAGCTCGGCCTCACTTGTCCCGTGATTCCAGCAAGCTGAACCGCCAGCGTCTCCAGCTTTCCGAGGCTGCCCGGAGGCTTGGTCAAACGATCCAAATGCTCCGCCGCTGACGCTGACGCCTCCCCCTGCAGCGGCGATATTAATTTGATGACATCCAAAATGGAATTTCCCATTCCTCTATCCCCTTTCTAAACCCAATGTCTCTTCCGCACGACGCCTTATCACTACCTGCCACTAACTAAAGGCGCTCTTTCGTAAACGATTTGCCTGACGCATAAGCCTTGAGCTTTATTTTCATAGCCTCGAGCTAAGTGTCTGGTAGATCTCATGTCTCATGTCCCTTGCTCGTTTCGCAGCAGCAGCTGAGGAACATGGCGATCAGGATGAATCACGGAATAAGAGTCCACTTCAAAAAGCGACTTCACTATTTCCGGGGTAATAATTTCACTTGGAGCTCCCTTGGCTACGACCTTTCCCTCTCGCAATGCAAGCAGCTTATCACAATAAAGTGCAGCCAAGTTCAAGTCGTGCATCACCGCGATGACGGTTAAGTGTTCAGCCCGCTGCCAGCTCGAGATCAATTCCATAAACTGCATTTGATAGCGAATATCGAGGTAAGTCGTCGGCTCATCCAGTAGGACGACCTCCGGCTGTTGTGCCATCACTTTGCCAAGAGCGACCCGCTGTCTCTGGCCTCCGCTCAATACATGCAGCGGCTTGTTCTCCAGTCCCTGCAGATCTAGGCGGCTTACGATCTCGTTAAGCAGAGCCTCTGCACCGTCTCCCGCTTCTTGTCCCCGCCAATTTTGAAAAGGAAATCTGCCCATCTCCAGCACCTGTCGCACTGGAAAAGCCATCGGCGGCAAACCATCCTGCTGAAGCACCGCCAGTTTCCTTGACAGTGCTTTACGACCATAGGAAGGAAGAGGCTTGCCAGCCAGCGAAATTTCCCCAGCCTCCGGTTTCTCGACGCCTGACAAGATATTCAACAGCGTCGTTTTCCCGCTGCCATTAGGCCCGATGATGCCCCAAAAGTCTCCCCGCTGAACATGCCAATTGATTCCCTGCAATACCGTTTGCCGACCATAGGTCTTCATAGCGCCTTCTACCTGAATCATTGCAGTTCCTCCATTCTCCGCTTCTTATTACGGTATAGCAAATAAGCAAAGAATGGAGCGCCGACAAATGCTGTAACAACACCAAGCGGTATTTCTGTTGGCGCAAGCACTGTCCGGGCCGCAAGATCGCTCCACATCATAAAAATCCCCCCGCCAAGCGCAGAGAGCGGAATAATCACTCGGTAGTCCGGCCCCGTCATCAGTCTGATCATATGCGGAATAACTAGCCCAACAAAGCCGATGACCCCAGAGACGGACACAGCCGCCGCGGTCAACAGCGTAGCAACCAGCAGCACAAGCACCTTCGTGCGATCGACGTTCAGCCCGGAGTGTGCCGCCTGACGTTCTCCCAACGCAAGCAGGTTCAAGCTGCGTGCGCTGCTCCACAGCAACAGCATGCCGAGGAGCAAATACGGGAAAAGGATGATCGTATACGACCATCCGCGCAAGCTAAGACTTCCCATTGTCCAGTACAATATTTCGTTGACTGTTTTTTTTGACATGGCAGTTAGAAACGATACGATCGCGCCAAGAAAAGACTGCATGACTACACCCGATAAAATGAGGCTCTCGATTGGAATTCTCCCGTTCTCCCTAGCTAGCCACATTACGACAAACAAAGTGCATGCACCTGTTAGAAAAGCTACGATCGGCAGCGTAAATACTCCGATTAAAGAAAATTGCCAGCCGAAAAAAATAAGTGTGGCAGCGCCAACCGCGGAGCCCGAGGAAACGCCTAATGTGAAAGGATCTGCCAGCGGATTGCGCAGCACACCTTGGAATGCGGCACCCGCCACCGCGAGCGAAGCGCCGACTAACATGCCGAGCAGAACCCGCGGCAGCCGAACCTGCAGTATAATCTGTTCTGCCGATACATCCCAATCCGGCGTAATCATACCGCCGATTCCTGGAAGCCGTTGGAGCAAAATACCGATAATCTGGCCGGTCGGCAGAAAGACGGAGCCAACGCCGATACAAATCAGCAATGTAACAGCCAGAAGTATCAAGCCCGCCGCTGCGTATCCTGCCAATTTCTTCGTCATTGCTGGATCAATTCCGGATAAATGGCTTTGGCAATTTCAATCAAGCCCTGAGTAACACGCGGGCCGGGACGGCTTAGCAAATTATCATCAAGGCCGATGACGCGGTCTTCCTTCACAGCTGTAATTTGATCCCAGCCGCCGCGAGCCTTGATCATCTCGCCGATCGTTTTATTATCCTCATAGAGCACGTTTCCGCCAAATAAGATTACATCCGGGTTGGCTTTAATGATATTTTCTTCGTTGATTTCATTCCAGCCTTCGAGATCCGATGCTACGTTTTCGCCCCCGGCTAGCGTAATCAATTCATCCATGAACTCGCCTTTACCGACGGTCCAGCCTGGCGAAAATTCGATATACACTTTTTTTCGCTGATCCGAGGTCAAGGATTTCACGGCATCCAGTACGAGGTCGCGTTCTTTTTCCATTTGCCCCACCACTACCTCGGCTTCCTTTTGCCGGTCAGTAATCTCGCCAATTGCTCTGATATTGGCCATTGTTTCATCCAATGTGTTCGGGTTGGTTTGATAGACCTTAACTCCAAGATCCGTTAAGCTTTGGACGGTTGCCGGGTCGATCAGACTGCCTACGACCACGACCAAATCCGGCTTTGCAGCGATGACGGCCTCTACGTTAACCTGAAATCCGCCCATTCTTGGCTTATCCTTTACAGCTTCGGGGTAATCATCGGTGTCGGATACGCCCACGATCTGCTCATCAAGGCCTAAAGCGAATAATCCTTCTGTCTCGGAAGGGGCCAGCGATACGATTCTTTGCGGCGCAGCTTCAAAAGTAAACTCTGCTCCCGCCGTGTCCGTCACGGTGAGAGGATAGGTCGTTTTTTGCGTATCGGACGAGGAGTTTTCCTGCTCTCCCTTTCCTGTTTTCGTGTTCTGCTCCTGCTGGGCAGGTGTATTTGTAGGGTTATTTCCTGCCGTATCCTTGCCGCAGCCTGCAACCGCTACGAGCATGATCGCTAATATCCAAATCCCCCAAAAATGCCTAAACTTGTTCATCCATCTCTCTCCTTAAAATAGATCTGATAGTTTGCTCATGAATTACAGAAGCTAAATGGAATTTGTCCGAAAACAAGAAAAAACCCATCCGTTCAGGATCGGGTTACGTCTACAAGATTATACACACAGCTCAACCATCCGGCTTGTCCAGTGCATAATTCTCTCAGCAGAACGTCTTCCTTTCCTCGAAGGAACGTCTCTTATTCCCGTGGGCAGGTCTCCTGACTCCAGGTTGCCGATGCAGCTCGCCTTCCCATCCTCGCAGCCTCACTCCAATCCATGCTTACTACGCTGGATAGCCGTGATTCTACGAACGACAGTGGCATTTATGAGCCTCATCCCTGTTTACAGTGGCGGGACCGTGCCGGAATTGCACCGGCTTCCCTTTTAACCCGAGGCGTCAGCTGTGGATCAACTGCCGATTCGGGACCTACGGTTTTTTTCCATTCATTCACTAAGTATTCATACATTTGCGTCTGTATTGGATTATAGGTGAAAACCGCCCTGCTGACAATCATTTATACTCTCCGCCGCGGCTCACATAACCAAATATGTCTAATGAAAGAACTTTTGCTGACCGTACCGTAATCATGAATTGCAAGTCCCGATCGGTTCAATTCTTCCTCAAGCTGCTCCGTCGACACAATGACGGCTCTTCGGCTAAAGCGCTCAATGCTGCTCAGCATTTGCCGGCGTTCCTCCGAAGGAAGGACGGAACATAAATTATATGGCATATCGACAATAGCTGCATCATATAGCTCATCCACTTCATTCAAGTCGCCAAGGCTGACCCGGCTATCGTCATACCCGAAATGCCGTAAATTCACTCTTGCTCCTCGAACAGCCAGCGGATTAATATCCCTGCCTACGATATCGATCTCCATGGACAACGCCTCAATCATCGCATTTCCCATCCCGCAGCAAGGATCGATCACCTTCATGGCGTGGGGATCAGGAACCGCTATGTTGACCAAGGCTCTGGCCACGAGCGTGCTAAGCCCGGTAGAATAATTGCGCGGCTTATGTTTATGATGAAGCCATACCGGCTCCGCTTCATGGCAAATACCGAGCGACCAATGTCCGTTAATCGACATCAAACCATAGGTAACTTCCGGTCTGCGCATCTCCGCTTTGCCGTGAATTCGGCTTCCCACCTGCCGTTCGATGTCGCGCTGCTCCTCATAGCCTCGCACATCCCCCTGCTTCAAATAGATAACTTTAAAAGTTCTATCATTTAACTGCAAGCCAGCCGCCTGAGCTGCTATGCTTTCCAAGCTTTCTCCGGTAAATAATACGTCCATTCGATAAGATATAAAAGGGCTGCGACCCGGATCAATTCTCCTCTGCGTTTCCACATACCCAACGCTTCCAGGGCGTTGACCGAATAAAGCATTCAACTCCATTTCACACAGCCGCCGCTCATTGTCATGGCAGGCGTAAGTATAAATATATTGACCGATACCTTGCTCACACATTCTGATTTTTGCCCCACCTTCATCTTCCAAGATTACGCAGTCCAGGTCTCCGTGGCTAATAACGCCTTGCCAATATCCCTACCAACATTTGCACTGCTGTGGCTATTTTACTTTCACAGCTATTGTTGCTTGCGGCAGCTAGTGTTGTTAATGTCCGATCTCTCCTATATCTGAAGCCTCAGTATTCCGCCAGCGTCGATATGCGTATCCCAAAAACCCTTTTCGGGACGAAGCATAGAAGCAATAAGCGAGATGACACCGCCATGGGTAATTGCCAAAATCCGCGGCTTCTTGCCAGCATCTCCGCGGCCAAGATAATTCGCTAAATTCGCCCACTCCTGAACCATCTCAGCGACCCGCCGTTCAAATGCTTCCCATGCTTCCCCCTCCGGCGGGGTGACCGATTGCGGATCGTCGATCCACGCGCGATAATGCGGATTTGATTTCAACTCCTCGTAGGTCTGGCCTTCCCACTGCCCAAAATTCATTTCCCGCAGCCGCATCTCATAAATGGCCTGCCCGGCAAGATCCGGTCTAACCCGCTCAAGTGTCTGACGGCATCGCAAAAGGTCACTGCAGTATATAGATGTAAAGAAAATGCCCGCCAGCTTCTGTTCAAGCGCGCACAATCCGGATGCTTCATCATCTAGCAAGGCCATGTCCGAATGCCCTTGATATCGCCGCTCCTTATTCCAGCTCGTTCGTCCATGACGGGCCAGCCACAGCTCTGCTGTATGTTCCTTTTGTTGTTCTTTTTGTTGTTCCAAGCCCTGTCACCTCCAGAACTGCTTCATCAGTTATCGGAATTTGCACCGCGCAATGCTTCAGGTTCGCGGGTTTACCATCCTATGATGGTGGTCAACGACATTCTTCCCTATCGTCCGCTGCTCTTATATCCAATTAAACCCGCCGCTCAAAACTATTCCAGCCAAGGTTCCGATCACCACAAAGGCACTCGATACCCAATAGAGCATCCGGCTCGTTTTTGGAATGTCGCCGGCCTCAAGTTCACGGGTCTTGTCCCCCATATATGAGCGAAAAGAAACTATGCCTTGATACGAATTCTCGCCACCGAGCCGAACTCCCAGCGCCCCGGCAACAGCCGATTCCGGGTATCCACTGTTTGGGCTCGGATGAGACGATGCATCGCGGCGTACCAAGGCGGCAGCCCTTTTGGCATCAAAGCGCAGAAACCATGCCGCCGCAATGAGCAGCAGAGCCGTCAAACGCGCGGGGATATAGTTCGCAATATCATCCAGCCTGGCCGACGCCCAGCCGAGATCGATATATTTCTCGTTCCTGTAGCCGACCATTGAATCGAGGGTGTTGACGGCGCGGTAAGCCATTGCCAGGGGGGCGCCGCCCAGCACCGCGAAGAAGAGCGGCGAAATGACGGCGTCGACGATATTTTCGGCGACCGTCTCCACCGCGCCGCGCACCACGTCCGGCTCTTGGAGATGTGCGGTATCGCGCCCAACGATCATGCCGAGCGCGCGGCGAGCGGCGGGCAAATCCCCGCGGCGCAAATGGCCGTACACCTCCATGCCGGCTTCCTGCAGCCCTTTGGCCGCGATGGTTGTGGCAATCAGCGCGGCTTCTGCCAGCGCGGCAAGCCACGGGCTGACCTGGGCCAATAGCCATAGCACGGCCCAGGTGAGCGCAAAGCTGCCGCCAACGACGAGCAGCGGCAGCAGCAGCCCCGCGGCCCGATAGGCGCGGGGCTTCGCCAGGCGGCGAATTGCCGCCTCGATCGCGGTTATCGCCTTCCCCATCCCGACGACGGGATGGGGAAGCCAACGCGGATCGCCAAGCAGCCGGTCGAGCGCGTACGCGACCGGCAGCACCCACCACGCAGCCGTCATTTCGGCCCTCCGGCCGCGGCCAAAGACTCGCGAACCGCGTCGTAGACGAGGCGGCCAATGGCGCCGCCAAGGTCGGTCGCGGTTCCCGCGTAGGCGTGCAGCAGCGGCCACTTGGCCCGCTGGCTGACGCCCAGCATGACCGCATCCGTCGTTGTGCCGGTTGCGGTCAGGCCAATCTCGGCATCGCGTACGCCGAGATCGCTTAGCGCGGCTGCCTTCGCCTCCGTCGCCGTGATGATGGCGTTCACCATAGCCGCGGGGGTCATTCTGCCGTCAACGACGAGCATAATGTTGATCGTGCCCGGCGTCCAAGAGGCGGGGAACGTCGTCCGCCTCACGCCGGCCCGGGCCGCGTTGGATACGCCTGCGGTCACGCAGCACAGCACGCCGTAATCGGCGCCCTGCTCCTCCACGATTGCGGTGTGCTGCAGCTGCACCGCCGTTAACAGCCCGGCCGCCCCCTGCTCAGGATACCCCCAATCCCGCAGCAAATTCCGAATGTCCCGCTCCGGATCTTCACAGTGATAGAACCGATCGACATAAATATTCACGAATCTTTGCAGCGATTGCATTCCGCCGCCGTATACCGCGCTTCCTAAGCTATCCATCCGTTCCGGCGCTTCCAGCAGAATATGCCGCTCCTTCCGGTACAGCTTCAACCCCGGCCATATTTCTGCATGGTAGACCGTCTGACCCACTTGATCCTTACCGCGAAATTGACTTGCTTCATTCACTGGAGTTGGTTTGGCCTGAGCATTTGGTTTGGCCTGACCATCCAATTCCGTCCGATTCTCCTTACTAGCCTCGCTAGACTTACTGGTCTCACTAGCTATACTAGCTCTACTAACCTCACTGACCTCTCCAGCCTCACCAACGTCCACAGCTTGTTCCGCTTGAACATGCAAAAAAGGGGTCGTCATCCCTGTCCGCCTCCAATCACCTGCTCCATTTCCCGGATCAGGATGACATTCGCTCCCCGATCCTTCACCGCGACGCGGATATGGCTCTCGCCAAGTCCCGGGTACATCGCGCAGCTTCGCACAAGCACGCCGCGCCGTCCAAGCGCCTCCTGCATGCTGCCGGCGGCCCACGGCTCCGGGAGCTTCAGAAGCAGGTAGTTCGCTTCCCCCGGTGTCACCTCGCAGCCCAAGCGTACAAGCTCCGCCCGGAGATACTCCCGTTCAGCCGCAATCGCGGTGATCGTCGCCGCCTCGTATTCCGATCCCGCATGTAGGCTGAACTCGCCTGCCCGCAGCGCCAAAATATTTACGCTCCATGTCACCTGCTTGCTCCTCATCGCGGCCACCATATGGGGGTGTGCGATGCCATAGCCGAGCCGCAGACCGGGGATCGCATAGAATTTCGTCATCGACCGAACGAAGATCACATGCGGATACGTCTCCAGCTCGGGCAGCAGCGATTGGCGACGTTCCGCAGGAATAAAGTCGATGAAGGCTTCATCGAACACAAGATAAGTCTTATGCCGCTCCGCGGCCTTCGCAAGCTGCCGCAATTGTTCCACCTCATATTGCACTCCGTTCGGGTTGTTCGGCTGTCCAAGAAACACAAGGTCGCTTGAAGCAATCAGCTGCACAATCTGCGTGGGCTCGGCGCGGTAGTCCCGCTCTGCGGTGCCGTAAACCGCGTGAACCTCAGCTCCAAATTGCCGAGACAGCGTTTCATATTCCGAGAAGCAGGGCTGCACAACCCCGACCTTGCCTGGTGCCAGCGCCAATAAAATAAGGGCCATGATTTCCGCCGCTCCGTTGCCTATGCAAATGGCCTTCTGCTGAATTCCGTGTCGCTCGGCCAATAAGGCAAGCAGCGCCCGATGGCCCGGATCGGGGTAACGAATGATTTCAGGCAGCGCGGCCCGAAGCGCCTCCAACATGCCCGGCGGTGGCCCGAGCGGATTAATATTTGCGCTAAAGTCGGTGAATTGCCCCGGCGCAAGGCCGTATCGCAGTGCTGCCGACTCTACATCTCCTCCATGTCCGTACACTTCCAACATATCGCCATTCCTCTTTTCCCATAAACAATTAATATGTTTTGGCTGTTTTTCGCCCGTAAGTTCAATGCCCTCATTATGAGGTGAATTCCTATCTTCCGTCAATGTCGGCTGAACGCATGATTGCCCATTAAATGTAAAATGCTTACTGCCGCGTTTTTTCCTTTGGTTTCGGTCTTAATTGGTTTACAATAATTACGGTAGGATATTTCAAATTTACTTTTAAAAATATAGATCTGTAATGGAGGAAGAGTCATGCTGTTTATTGATAACCAGGGAATTACCGATGCCTCGGTCAATTTGGCCATTGAGGAGTACGCGCTGAAGCATCTTCCACTCGAAGATGACAGCTATTTGCTGTTCTATATTAATGCGCCGTCGATTATTATCGGCAAGCATCAGAATACGATCGAAGAGATTAATTTGGATTATGTCAAGGAAAACAACATCCAGGTCGTGCGCCGTTTGTCCGGCGGCGGAGCGGTCTACCACGATCTGGGCAACTTGAATTTCAGCTTCATTACCAAAGATGACGGGCAGTCCTTCCACAACTTCCGCAAGTTCACCCAACCGGTCGTTGAAGCGCTGCAATCTCTCGGTGTCAATGCGGAGATGACGGGCCGCAACGATTTGCAGGTCGGCGAGCAGAAAATTTCCGGCAACGCTCAGTTTTCCACACGTGGACGCATGTTCAGCCACGGTACGCTCATGTTCAACCTGAATCTGAACGATGTAGCCGCTTCCCTGCACGCCAATCCTGAAAAATTTAAATCCAAGAGCACCAAATCCGTACGCAGCCGGGTAGCGAACATTATTGACTTTTTGGAGCAAAAAATGACGATCGAAGAGTTCCGTGCTGAACTGCTCCGTCATATTTTTGGCATGGACGCAGACAAGGTTCCGCAATATCGCCTGACCGAAGATGATTGGAGCAAGATTCATGAAATTTCTAAGGAACGATATAAGAACTGGGATTGGAATTTCGGGCTGTCCCCGGAATCCAATGTGAAGCATTCGAAAAAATTCCCAATCGGCATCATTGATCTGCGCATGGATATTAAGGATGGACATATTCAAGGCATTAAAATTTACGGCGATTTCTTCGGTGTCGGCGACGTCGCGGATATAGAGGACAAGCTGCGCGGGGTACGCCATGAGGAAGAAGCGGTTCGCCAGGCGCTGGAAGGCATCGACATCAAGCACTATTTCGGCAACCTGGAATTTGATGATTTCGTGGGTTTGGTCTTCCTGAAAGAGTAGCCGTTCGTGAAAAAAATAAATATGCCGCGTTCACGCATTGCCGACCTGAGCCTGCTTGCCGTCGCCATGATGTGGGGCTGCACCTTCCTGATCGTGCAAAATGCAGTGCAGGCGCTCCCGCCGCTCGCCTTTAATGCGATTCGCTTCATTGGAGCCTCCCTGCTGCTGGCGCTGATTACGACGCTGTTCTACCGCAAGGATTGGCGCCGGTTCAATCTGCGCTTGCTCGGCCATGGCGTGCTGCTGGGACTGTTCCTGTGCGCGGGCTATGGCTTCCAAACGGTCGGCTTGCTCTATACGACGACTTCGAATGCCGGATTCATCACCGGCTTGTCCGTCGTACTCGTGCCGTTTCTATCCGTTGTCCTGTTCCGGCATAAGCTGTCCGTATTCACCTGGCTCAGCGCCCTGCTGGCTGCTGCCGGGCTATACCTGTTAACGTTCACGAACGGTAGTTTTTTGTTGAATCGCGGCGACGTCCTGATTCTGCTTTGCGCCTTCGCCTTTGCGCTGCATATCGGCTTTACGGGTCTCTACGCTCCCCATTACCCGGCTCTGCTGCTAGCTACGGTTCAGCTTGGGGTGACCGGATTGTTCAGTCTGGTCGCCTCCCTAATGACCGAACATACCGGAACTTTCGCTCAAACGACAGAGCTGCTTCTGCGTCCCGAGGTGCTGCTGGCGCTTCTCGTTTCCATCGGCCCAACCAGCGCCTTTGCCTTTTGGATTCAGACCGTTTGTCAAAATTACACGAGCCCAGCGCGGGTTGCCGTAATATACGCGATGGAGCCGGTATTCGCAGCAATTACGGGCGTGCTGTTCGCCAGCGAGCGGTTGGGCTGGTCTGCGCTGCTGGGCTGCGGCTTTATTCTTACCGGAATGCTTCTTGCCGAGTTAAAGGCAGGCCAAAGCTCGGATGATGGAAACAAGAATGATGGCGGACATTCGAACTCTTCATACCAAGCAGCAAGGGAAGAGGATATTCCCTCTCTGCCTACGGAGGGCGCTACTTAAGTTCGAGGTTACTGCTTTCAATCATAACAAGAAGAGGAGACACCTACACGATGTACAAACTTATTGCAATTGATATTGATGATACCTTGATTAATGATGACAAAGAGGTTACTCCGGCAACGCAGCAAGCGTTGGAAGAAGCTATTGCTGCGGGGGTAGTTGTTACGCTGGCCACCGGGAGAGCCTACTCCTCCGCCCAGGCGATTGCACGCCAAACCGGTCTTAATGTACCGATCATTACATACCAGGGCGCCTACGTGAAGAATCTGCTCGATGAAAAAGTGCTGTACGAGCGCTATTTCCCTCTGGACGCAGCCAGCAAGCTTTTCGATTATTGCGTGGAGTACAATTTGCATCTGCAAACGTATATCGATGATAAGCTCTATTCCCGAGAAGAGAACCAAAAGCTGATCGATTACACTTCTCTCAACAACACGGAATACTTTATCGAGCCGGATTTTGCCAAGCTGGTAGCCCAGCCTACGCCCAAAATGCTCATTATCGACGAGCCGGATTATTTGGACGAAATCGCCCCGGTGCTTCGCGAGCTGCTCGGGCCGACGGTGCATATTACTAAGTCCAAGCCAAACTTCCTTGAATTCATGCATGCCGAAGGAACAAAGGGGCATGCGCTGAAGTTTATCGCCCGTCATTTCGGCTGCAGTCTGGAGCAGACGATGGCGATTGGGGATTCTTGGAATGATCATGAGATGCTCGAAGCCGCCGGACTTGGCGTCGCTATGGGCAACGCGATCCCCGCGCTGAAGCAAATCGCCGATTATGTGACTCGGAGCAACAATGAAGACGGCATCAAGCATGTGATCGACAAGTTTATTTTTAACCGGGAAGCTTAAATGGAATAAAAGAAGGGGCAGCTTATGGGCTGCCCCTTGCCTTTGCCTTAACCTTTAACCGAGCCTGCTACCATGCCCTTCATTATTTGATCCTGCAGGATCAAATACACAACAATCGTAGGGATGACGGCGATCGCCATGGCTCCCATCGTCAGACTGTAGTCCGTACCAAAGCCATCCGAGAATAAGGATAGACTCAAGGGCAAGGTCTTTAGCGCCTGTGAGTTAATGAATACTAGGGCAAAAGAAAAGTCATTCCAAAACCGCAGAAAAGCTAATATTGAAATAGTAGCGATGATTGGGGTACATAGCGGGAAGATCACCCGGCCAAAGATTCCCCACCAGCCGCTGCCGTCGATCATAGCTGCTTCCTCAATTTCCTTCGGAATGGAGGCCATGTAACCCATAGCCAGGAACACAGCCAATGGAAGCTCAAATGCCGTATAAGGCAGAATAAGCGCTCCGTAAGTATTTAGCAGATGCATCTCTTTCATCATAAGAAACAAAGGGACAAGCGTACTATGGATCGGTATAAGCAGGCCTGCCAGAAACAGGGCTACGGCTGTCTTCTTAAAACGAAATTCAAATCGTGAAAGCGCGTAGCCTGCAAGAAGACCAAGAATAAGAGTAAGGATGACGGCGGCTAACGTCACAAACGTAGAATTCAGCATCGCCCTTCCCATATTTCCAAGCTCCCACGCCCGGATAATGTTCTCTTTCATCCACACATTCGGCAGGGAGTAGGGGTTCTTAAAAAAATCCTCATTGGTCTTAAAAGCACTGATAAACAGCCAATACAAGGGATACAGCGTAAGAACGGCATATCCGAGCAAGGTTGATTTTCCGAGTACGGCTAATCCCTTTCCCATAAGCTTTCTGCCAGAGGAATCCACGGCAATTTTCGTCGCTCTGATCGTTCTGAGCTCCACTCTCCTTCCCCCTTCTCGTTATCCCGCTTTCCTTCGAGTCAGGATATAATTGATCCCGATCAATAAGGCGCTTATGATCATGATGATGGTCGACACGGCAGAGCCGTATCCATAACGATAAACACGGAACGTATTGTTATACATATAGGTCGCTAGCAGTTCTGTCGATTGCGCCGGTCCTCCTTGCGTCATCACCATCACATGATCGAACGCCTTCAGGCTTCCCGAGATGCAGAGTACCATGGTAACAATCACGGTACTCCAGATCATAGGCAGCGTTACGTAGAACAGCCTCTTTCTCCCGTATGCTCCATCGATATGAGCCGCGTCGTAAATTTCCGGCGATATATTCTGCAGCGCTGCAATAAAGATAAGCATATAGGGTCCGATATTGCTCCAGTTAATCGGAATGGTGATAGCGAAGATGTTTACATTTGGCACGGAAAGCCAAGCCCGGGTCCAAGACTCTAGCCCGACAGCCTCTAGTATAGTGTTGACCAATCCGAACTGCGGATGGTAGATATATCCCCAAATGAGCCCCACTACAACCGTCGAAAGCACCATGGGCATAAATACCGCCGAGCGGATAAACTTGGAGAAGAACGAATTCTTGACCAGAACCAAAGCTAAGAGAAGTGCGATAGGAATCTGCCCTATGATCGCCGATACAACCAGAATCAAGTTATTTCTAAGCGCTCTCCAAAAAATAGCGTCCTGAAGGATTTCACGATAGTTGCCTGCGCCGATAAATTTGGATGCTCCGATCCCCTTCCATTCGAATAGTCCATAGTAAGCGGACCAAAAAATGGGAACGATTACAAAGACCACAAACAGAATTAGTGCCGGGAGCAGGGCTAGCGCAATGAAGCTTCTACTCCGCAGAGCGGTAGGCATGAGAAGTCTACCTCCTTATGTCGACTCGGGATAGCCCTACTATGGGGTGACTGACCTGGCCTGTGCATCTTGGAGCTTCTTCGCGACACTTTCTATAGAACCTCCTGCCATAATCTCCTGGAGTCCGTTGTTGATCACTTCTGCAGCTTCTGCAGATAAATAGGCGTCATAGACGGGGGTAATATTGGTCTTCTTCACCAGGTTAAACGCCTTATAGTACAGCGTGCTTACCTTGGATTCATCAATGTCCGTATCGTACATCACCATGGAATTACTCTCGGCAATCGCCTTCTGTGCTTCCGGGCCGCTAACGGCATAAATAAGCTCGAGGGCTGCTTCCTTAGCTGCGCCTTCCGTCCGTTTGCTCAATGCGAGGCCGCCGCCTGCACCGCCGGAAATCGTATTCGCTTCTCCTTTGCCCCCCGGAATTGCCGGGAGCACGGTAACGTCAACGACCTTCATCTGCTCCTCGCTCGCCGAGGCTGCCAAATTGGTGAGACTCCAGGCGCCGCTGATCATCATAGCCGCATTTCCTTGAATGAAATATTGCTCAGCCTGCGTATTGTCTATGCTGTTGGCTCCCTCCTGGAAGGCCTTATGGTCAACCAACTGTTTAAAGTAACCCAGAGCCTCGATAAATTCTGGATCCGTAAACTTCGCGCCATTTTGGGCGGCAGCATTCTCAAACCATTCGGTTCCAGTTACACGGTCAGCGAGCGAACCAAGTATGGTCGATTGCGCTACCCAAGGAGCTTTATTCCCCAAAGCGATCGGCGTGATATTATTTTCGTTAAAAACGTTAATAGCGGTCATCATTTCATCCCATGTCGTTGGAACCTTTACGTTATACTGCTCAAACAGAGCCGTGTTGTAGTAGAGGATGGAAGTTGCCGACATTCCGATAGGAGCTGAGTAAATCTCGTCCGGATCAAATGTAAAGGGATCAAAGGCGCCTGCCAGAAACTTATCCTTCCACTCGGGGTACTGGTCAACAACCTCTGTAATCGGTTGCAATAATCCGGCCCGGTGCAATTCAGCAGAATGACTTCCTGCATAGACGAAGAATAAATCCGGAAGCTCGTTCCCTGCTGCAACCGTGCTTAAGCGCTGGCGGTAGCCATCCGGCGGAATCGCTTGCGCATCGAGTTCCACCTCAGGATGCTCCTCAGCAAACTTCTCGATCAATCCTCTTACGGTTTTGGCCCGCAAGTCATCTCCGGCAAAATTATGCCAAACCGATAGCTTTATTTTCTCGCTCTTCTTGCTGGCGTCGCCAGCCTTGTTACTGCCGCTATCCCCACAGGCTGCGAGAAGCATCGTCATCAGGAGCAGCAAAAGACTCATCTTTCTTAATGATTTCACCGTTATTCCCCCTTTGTTATACGGAACGAACCTATGAACTGCCTAGTCCATCTTGTAAAATAAATTCCTTGAGTGCGAGTTCACCAGTCACCTTTCACCACCAGGGCATATGCTTGCGTTGCTGCGTTTTCTCAGGCGGTATAGCCGCAGAGATGCCTTGTGTGCAAAAAGATGACGGTTCGAACCTGCTCTTTTTTAAGTATAAAGTGGAGGAGAACAGGCCCATAGGGGATATATTTCAGTTGATAGGGGGGCTTTATTCAGCTTTTACTTCGGTATTCCGAAGGGGTTAACCCCGTAAACTTTTTGAATAGACGATTAAAATGCTTGATATCCTCATATCCAATCTGGTAGGCCACTTCACTGATTTTAGCGGGCGTCTCTCTTAACAGAGTCATCGCTTTGCGCAGCTTGGCCTGCGTCACGAATTCAATATAATTCTGCCCGGTCTCCCGTTTGAATACCTCGCTAAAATAGTTCGGGTTCATATGTACATGCTTGGCTACCTGGCTCAGGGAGAGGCTTTGATCCAAGTGATCATGAATGTAGGCCAGTGCCCGCCGAACCGGACTCACTCCGGAAACCATCTGGCTGTACTGCTTCATCATCGATTCAAAATGAACCATCAGCGTCTGTTCGGGCCTGCTCGCTAGTGCAGCCTTATCTATTTCCTCCCCATGGGGCAGCAGGCTGGAATACCCGATGGAAGATGCGGCGCGTTCCAGCCACCGATAACCCGCGATAAGCAAGGAATGCAGGTAAGCCTGAACCGAGCCCGGCGTCGCCTGACTATCCTGCTTGATCCGCTCTAAAATCCTCTCGATCTCCGCCCGCAAGCCCTCCTTGCTGCCTGACCGCAGCAGGGAGGAAAGGGCGATTTCCTCCTCCTGCGTGCAGAATCTTCGCAGACCTTTGCGCGCACCTAGCTCGTCATAGCGTACGAACTGCTCATGGCTTAACAGCCAGGCATAGGAGTGCGCTTCTAAGGCTGTGTCGATGGCTTCGCGCATCTGACGAACATCCCCAATACTCCGGCCACAAGCGGCAAATGTCCGGCAATGCAGCGCTTGCTCAGCCTTTTGAATCGCTCGCACTACGGGATTCCAGCCTGAATGATCGGCTTCGATTTTTACTAACAGCAGTAACGCTTCATTCCATGGCAGCCACTCGCAAGGCAGCCATCCCGTTAACATGTCGCCCAGCTTGCCATGCAGAAGCTCAGAATTGCTCAAACCCTCGCAAGCCCCAGCCTGCGCTGAAATAATCCAGATCTGCAGCTGGTGTTTCCCCTGGATCGTTCGCAGGCGCGGATATCTATGCCACAGCTCCGCTGCCATTTGCTCATCTGGACTGGAAGCAGAGGTTAGCAGTTCTCTTAGAAAACTTCGATTTACAACAGCTTCCTTCGCTCTCCCTCGTTCGTCCGCCTGTCTTCGCTCTTCAAGCCGTTTTTTGGCCCGAAGGGCAGCTTGTATAATCTCATCAGGGCGACTTGTTTTGAGCAGATAATCACTGACTCCTTCCCGCAAAGCCTGCTGGGCGTATGCAAACTCGTCATATCCGGAGATGACGATCATTTCTGTGTTCGGGTATGCCTGCTTGACTTCATGAGCCATCTCCAGACCGCTTTTTCCAGTCATCCGAATGTCTGTAAAGATGATCTCCGGGCGTTCGTCAGGAATGCGCGATAGAGCCTCCTCTGCCGAGGCTGCCGGCTCCAGCACCGTAAATCCGCTAGCTTCCCAATTGATAACACTGCTCAATCCAGTGCGAATGATCACTTCATCGTCAACAATCAGTACTTTCATTCTCATCATCTCCTTGCCCTCGTTAGTTGCTTGCGCTCTCCATGCAAGGGATCGTAAACATGACCCGAGTTCCCTCACCCTCTGTACTATCTACTCGAAGCCCTGCTTCCTTGCCGTAATGAAGCACCAGCCGGTTATGAACGTTGCGCAGCCCATACCCGCCGTTTGCGAATTGCTCTCTCTTATGATCTGGATGCCCCGACAACTGAGTACGAAGCCATTTCAATCGATCAGGCGCGATCCCGATGCCATCGTCTAAAACGGTAAAATGAATGCTTTGCCCATCGCACTCCGCCGAGATTGTAATACAGCCCTTTCCTTCTCGCTTCAATATACCGTGCAGCATGGCATTTTCGACTAATGGCTGAAGCAGCAGCTTTAATGTGAACTGCTCCTGGATAGCCGTATCGACGTCAACCTGAAATACGAATTTATCGGGATACCGGATGGATTGAATGCTTACATAATTTTTGACATGGATGATTTCTTGCTCGATGGAGCAATATTCTCGACCATTATTCAGGCTGGATCTTAAAAAGTCGCTCAATGAGCCTACCATTTCTGCAATTTTGGCATCTTGGTTCATCAGAGCCAGCCAATGAATCGAGGATAGGGTATTGTACAGAAAATGCGGATTGATCTGGATTTGCAGGGCTTGTAAATCCGCTTCTTTTTTGAGCGATTCATTCCGCTTGACTTCGTCCGTTAGTTTGACAATGCGGGAGCTCAGCTTGTTATAGCTGACAATAAGCTGGCCGACCTCATCTATAGACTTCACAGGAATAGCAGGCATAGGCTCCTCAGGGCTATTATGCTTGAGAAAATTAGTCAGCTGGGACAACGGATTCGTTATTTTCTGGATCAGAAAAAGCACCAAAATGATTACAAACAGGATGGCAACCGAGACGGCTACGGCCGTTAAAGTCAGAAAGTAGCGGTTTTGCGAACGATATTCTTCCGAAGGGATGATCCCCGCCAGCTTCCAATTTCCACTGGACATCGTTTTATAGAGAATGGTTTTTTTCTCAACCCCTTCCCCATAGTCTATAAACCCGCTCACTCCATCGAATGGCCCTATGTCGGGATAATAATCCGAGAGTAGAAGATTGGTCTCCCATTCAGGGGGGCCAGCGAGAATCCGATTCTGCTCATCGAGAAGCAGCACAAACCCGCTTTTCTCCAAAACCGCCTGCCTGATTTGCTCGGCAATGACAGCTTGATCGAGATTAATTTGCTCCTTGCCAATCAGTTTGTATTTATCTGTACTACGTATCGGCCTGGCGAGCGTAATCACCTTGCGCACGCCATCGAAGGACCACTGCTGATGGACGCCCGACCACCATTTAGGGTGCTCCTCGTAGTAATTAGGATAAGTCTCAGTAATATCCTTGAAATCGGATCCAGCTAATGATTTATGAGAAATCGGCGGCTTGGCGCCTAATGGCTCGATAATAATATTCGCAATATAATCCTTGGAGAAAGCCAAATTCGTCAGGAAATTGGTAATTGACGTTTGTTGGACAAAATCCCCCTCAGGCGACCGCAAGTAATTCTGGACCCCATTGTGTCCAATTAAAAACAAAGACATATTCTCCACATCCTTGACCATCGTGGCCAAGTAAGCCTCCAGTTGACGCAGCGTATTCATCCCTGATATCTTGGCCTTTTCCTCGGTGAGACCTGCTGCTATATTATAAGAGAACAATCCAAGAAACAGCAGGGGAACTAGTGTAGCCACGATAATGAGTATCGATAATTTATGCTTAAGAGATTTTCCCAACCACCTTTTCATACCCTACACCCCGATCTTAAATTAAACATAACGGAATAAGTCCTGGAAAGTAAACGCTTCCAATTTAAAATTGAATTTTATTCAAGATATGTACTCCACTTCGGCCTAATGGTAACATATTCGCCGAATAGGGTATATCCCCACAGAACTAATCTCTTCTTAATAACATCGACCGCAATTCTCCAAAAAATTAGACTTTCACCGTAGTGTGAATCCCGTGCTGTACCGTAAAAAAAACCGTCCTGCTACTTCAGCAGAACGGTCATTCCTATGTCGGCTAACCCGACGTTGTCAGGCAGTCCATAATCACAGCGCAAATCGATATCATGGGACATATGAGTAAATAGTGAACGCTTCGGTCGAAGCTCCTGAAGGAGCTCTAGTGCTTCCTTCACGTCATACACGGAGCGGGTCGAGAATTCCGCCTTCTCCTCGTAGAAGCTCGTTCCCAAAATGAGCAAATCCAATCCGTGAAGCAGCCCTTTTTGCTCCTCGGGGAGCGCAATGGCATCGGAGCAATAAGCCCATGCATAACCTTGCTTAGTCAGACGATAGGCGTAGGAAAAGCCATTTTTGCCATGAAATACCTTCCAGCCCTCGATATGCCATCCAGCCAATTGCAAGCCCTGATCCACAGCATGCATATCAAGCTGATCCGGCAGCCAGGGATATTGACGCAAAATCATATTGATCACTTCCCGTGGTGCATACAGCTGTCCTCGCTGATTTAACCAGCGGCAGGAGTCCGCCCATTCCGGCAGCCCGCCGATATGATCAAAATGCGCATGCGTCACCAGAATATGCTCTACAAAGCGGTGGCCATTCCGCTCCATAGCATCACGCCAATCCGGGCCGCAATCGATAAGGAATGTCCCGTCTACACTCTCAAGCATCACGGACGAGCGATATCGTCGATTGATGCCCTGTTGCCTCGCCTCCTGGCACACCCCGCATTCGCAATATACTCTAGGCACGCCCATTGCGTCTCCGGTTCCCCAGAACGTTAGTTGATCTGCCTTTCTAATCATCCTTTAGTTCACCCCGTAGTCAGCAAGCTGTATAATATATAGTCTTTTCTGGTTACTTTTTCAAATATTGTTGACTGCATTACCCTCTGCTTCTTCAGTCAACAACAACCGTCCTTATAACATGGACGGTTGTTCATATTATTAATATTCATAGTAGAATAAAATGATTATAGCATGTGCACAGGATTTAAATCATCACGGTTAACGGCTCGCCCTTCAGTGGATTTTCCACAATCCAGCTTTTCTCATCATTGAACAAATATGCGCGATGCACAAGCACTCTAACCTCTTGTCCTGCGTGAAGAGTTTCCTTCTCCAGTGAGCGGAACGTCGTTAGCTTATGCCCGCCGACCTCCACTTCTACGAGCCATTCGCTTCCCCGGAAGTGCAGATGCTTCACAACTCCCGGCGCCGTAGCGGATTTAAGGGTGAATTCCTGCTCCGTTCCTACCTCAATGTATTCTGGACGGATGAAGGCGCGGATTCCCGAAGCCTCCGCTTCCTTCTCAAAGCCTTTCAGGTCGGAGGCCCTCTCCACCAGCGTAGATTGGCCGATAAACGAAGCTACAAACGGCGTATGCGGCTCTTTATAGATATTCCAAGGGGTTCCCTTCTGCTCCAGGCGGCCCTGGTTAATAATCATAATTTCATCCGCTACCTCAATGGCCTCATCCTGATCATGCGTGACGAAAATGGAAGTAATCCCAACGCGCTCAATCAGCTCTCGAAGCCAGGAGCGCAGTTCCTGCCTAATCTTGGCATCGATCGCCGCAAACGGTTCATCCAGCAGCAGCAGCTGCGGCTCCGGCGCCAAAGCACGGGCAAAGGCGACACGCTGGCGCTGTCCTCCTGACAACTGATGCGGATACCGCTGTTCAAAGCCTTTTAGCCCTGTCAATTCAACTAACTCCATGACCCGTTCCTTAATCTTTGCTTTGGGAAACTTCTTGATCTGAAGGCCAAAGGCTATATTATCGAATACCGTCATATGCTTGAACAGTGCATAGCTTTGAAAAACGAAGCCGATCCCGCGCTCTTGCGGAGCAAGCCCGTTTACCCGCTGACCATGAAATATAATTTCTCCCGAATCGGGCTGTTCCAGACCTGCCAAAATGCGCAAAATAGAAGTTTTTCCCCCGCCGCTCGGCCCAAGCAGACCGATGAGCTGCCCCTTCTCGATTCCAAAGCTAACGTCTTTTACCGCATGAAAATTACCAAAATGTTTGTCCAAGTTCCTTACTTCTACATGCATTTCAGGTCACACCCTTTCGCTCCACCGCTTCATATATTATTCTTATGAATTTACTCGGTATTATCCCATAAAAATACTTTACCAAACCCTGCCTTTACCGTCAATCCATTACGTTTCGTTAATTTCAAAGCATTTCAAGTTAATTGCCCTGATACACACTGATATCCACATTCAAATCAACTCCCATAAGGCATTCATAAAGCAGTTATAAAGATAATGAATCCCAAAATGATCAACGTTAATCATTTTTTATATGAAAACGTTGACATTACCTCACATTTTATTTTATGATTAGTTTCGAGAGCAGGGATGTGAAAGGTGATGAGCATGTCAAAAGAGTCTTACAACAAGGTAACTGTAAAAACGCTAGCGGAAAAACTCGGTTTATCAGTAGCTACGATCGATCGAGCATTAAACCAGAGGGGGAATGTCAAAAAGGCGACATACGACAGAATTATGCAAGCTGTCGAGGAGCTGAACTATTCACCTAACAAGTCAGCAAGCTATTTATCTAGAAACAGGATGATTTCTATCGCAGTTATTTTTCAAACGTATCCCATCTATTTCTGGGAGCAAATTGAGATTGGCGTAAACAACGCCCTTCAAGAGCTGTCGCATTTCGGTCTTCAAGTCGATATCATTCGTACAATGAATACCAACATTGAAGAGCAGATCGACAAAATCAACGAAGTCGTCGACAGCGGGAAATACGACGGCATCGCCATCTCCTCCGATGGTTCCTTCGAGATCGCGGAGCTGATTGACAGAGCTGTTAACAGAGGCATTGCCACCTGCACGTTCAACACTGACTCTCCTATTAGTAAGCGCTTATTTTACGTGGGCTGCGACTATCGAGACGCAGGTAAATTAGCCGCGGAACTGCTGTGCAAATTTATCGGCCGCAAAGGGAAAACAGCCTTCATCCTCGAGACGGAGAACATGTTTCAGTTCCAGCAAAAGATCCTGGGCTTTCGCGAGGTCATCGGGCGTTACGACAACGTGCAAATGATCGGCCCTCTTAAGCTGGATCGGAATAATATCGAGGTCTCCATGGAAAACTTAATGAAAGACCAGCTTTCGGAGGTAGACGGCATTTATTTGGCTACCGGACAGCTTGCCGCCATGGCTCAATATATCGAGAATTGGGGATTGGACGCAGCTCTGATCGGTCATGACATGACCCCGGAAGTGCATGAGTATTTGCAGAAAGATGTCATTACGGCGACGATTTGCCAGGATCCGCATAATCAGGGCTATACCGCCGTCAAGATGTTGTTTGATCATTTGACTCGCCCAACTGACTTTATTCCATCCTTAAACTTAAGCAAACTTGAAGTTGCTCTTCGTGAAAACGCCAATTTTTTTCTATGATTTTTTATATTTTTTCGTAACTTAACACCCTTTACACCAAAATGATTAACGTACATCATTTGTAAATCATTCCAATCATGTTTCAACTCATTTTACAAACAAAGGGGCTCGTAAATATGAAAAAAAAGGCATCACTCATCCTCATTGCTATGATGATCTTCAGTCTCTTGCTTACCGCGTGCGGAGGAGATCAACAAAACGCCGGCAAGAACAACGAAAATAACGGCGGAGCCAAAAAGCAAGTCGCGTTCTGGTATTATTTTGGCGGAAATGAAGAAACTGCGCTTAAAGAAGCGATTCAAAAATACAACAGCTCGCAGGATCAATTTGAGGTTATCGGGCAATATGTGCCATTCGGCGATATGAAAAAAAGGCTGTCTGTAGGTTTGATGGGTGAAGAATTGCCGGATATTGTAACCGTTGACAACCCTGACCATGCCTCCTTTGCCGCTGCTGGTATTTTCGAAGATATTACGGAGCGCGTTAACGAGTGGGGTCAAGGCAGTCAATACCTCGAAGGCCCGCTGGAATCCGCCAAATACGACGGCAAGCTCTATGGTCTTCCATTCACGAGCAACACTCTTGCTCTCTTCTACAACACCGATATGTTCAAAGAAGCCGGAATTGCCCAGCCGCCAACAACCTGGGACGAGCTTCGCGAAACAGCGAAAAAATTAACGGTCGGCGACCGTTACGGCCTCGGGTTTGCTGCCGTTAAATCCGAAGAAGGCGCCTTCGACTTCCTTCCGTGGCTTCTGTCCACCGGCGCAAACTACGACAGCATCGATTCTCCCGAAGCTGCCCGCGCATTCTCTTTCCTAACGGATCTCATTAAAGACGGCTCCGTCAGCAAAGAGGTCATCAACCTGTCTAACAGCGATACCTTGAAGCAATTCTCCTCCGGCAAGCTGGCCATGATGGTAAATGGGCCTTGGAACATTGCCGGCGTAAAAGCAGATGCTCCTACCATGAACTTTGCCATTGCCAAGCTGCCGATTGACAAGCAGGAAGCTTCCGTCCTCGGCGGAGAGAATATCGCCATAATTAAGGGCAATAACGTTGATGGAGCCTGGGATTTCTTGAGATGGTTGTCCGAGGCTGACCAGTTGGAATCCTTCCTTGTGCAAACCGGCTACTTCTCGCCACGCAAAGATGTAGCTGAGAAGTCCGACCACTGGAAAAGCGACGATCATTTAAGTGGATTTCTAGAGCAAATGCAATCTGCACAGCCACGCGGTCCGCATCCAAAATGGCCTGAAATTTCATCCATTATGCAAGAAGCGTATCAAAAATCGTTCTCCATGGCGATGGATCCTGCCGCTGCAGCAGCAGAAGCCGGACAAAAAATCAAAGGCATTATCAATCCATAACATAGCGCTATCAGGCAATAAAGACTCCATTTCTCCTTCTCCAACGCCTTTTAATTAAGGTGAAGGAGAAGGACAATCCCTTAGAAAGGGGCAGTCCTTGTGGAATTAAACAAAAGAAATCTGCTGATCAGTCTGGCCTATGTCGTGCCAGCGCTTATTTTCATGCTTGTATTAATCGGTTATCCGCTCTTCTACAACATCAAAATCAGCTTTCAGCACCTGGATCTAATGACGCTAAACAACCCCGATATCGCGTTTGCAGGTCTCGACAATTATCGGAAAGTCATCGGTCTGGACTCTTTTCATATCGCGTTCAAGAATACTTTCTTCTTTACGTTCTGGAGCATCTTCCTCCAGTTTACGATCGGCTTTGCACTCGCCTTGTTCTTCAATATGAAATTCCGGTTGGCTGGGTTTCTAAGAGGCTTGACGCTCGTGTCCTATCTTGTTCCGATCGTCATCACGGCGCTCTTGTTCAAATTCATGTTCAACCAAAGCGTAGGGATCATCAACTACGCCCTGCTCTCCATCGGTTTCGTGGATCAGCCGATCGAATGGCTGACTCATCCGGAGCTCGCTATGTGGAGCGTCATTATCGCCAACGTCTGGGTTGGAGCACCATTTAACATGATGCTTCTCTCTACGGGACTATCCTCGCTGCCTGACGATATTTACGAGGCGGCCTCCATCGACGGCGCGAACAAATTCAAGCAGTTCGTGTATATGACTCTTCCGATGCTTCGTCCTGTCATTATGGTTGTCATCATGATGGGCTTCATCTTTACGTTTAAAGTATTCGACCTAATCTTCGTCATGACCGCCGGCGGACCCGTAAATGCGACGGAAGTGCTTTCGACCTTGGCTTATAAGTTGTCCTTCGATCAGTTCAACTTCTCACAAGGCGCAGCGGCTTCCAACATACTATTCTTCATTCTGTTCATAGTCAGTCTGATCTACTTGCGCATGGTTCGCAGCGATGAGGTGATGTAAAAATGGGAAGATCAAAAGAGCTAATATTAAGCATTGTTGGAATCGTCATTGTAGGTGCCCTCCTGTTCCCTATTTATTGGATGATCGTCAGTTCGTTCAAGGTGCAAGGGGAGATTTTCCAAATGCCGCCGACGCTTATTCCGAATGAATGGTATGTGGAAGGCTACACCTCGCAGCTCAGCGGCGCCCTTGGAAGAAGCTTTATTAACAGTTTAATCGTAGCCCTCAGCTCGATGGCAATTGTCGTCGTCCTCGCTATTCCCGCTTCCTACGGGCTTGCGAGATATCCGGTACCCGGCAAGAAATGGATGATTCTTTTCTTCCTAGTTACGCAAATGCTGCCGGTAACCGTAGTTCTAACGCCGTTATTTATTTTGTTCAAAAAGATGGCCCTGCTCAACAGCTTGGCCGCGCCCATTCTGGCTACAGCAACACTCGGGATTCCTTTCTCCGTGTTGATCCTCCGGACTTATTTCCTGAACGCGCCTAAAGAGCTGGAGGATGCGGCGATGATCGATGGTTGCAATCGATTCACGGCGTTCCTGAGAATCATGATTCCTATTTCTTATCCGGGAATCATCGTATCAGCTACGTTTTCCTTCTTATTCGCCTGGGGCGATTTGATTTACAGCATGACCTTCATAAGCGATTCCGCGATGTGGCCGTTAACGGCAGGCGTGTACAATTCCATGGGTAAATACGGCATTCAATGGAACAATCTGTTGTCCTTTGCCACAATAACCGTTCTTCCAGTTCTGGCCATGTTTATCGTATTGCAGCGATATATTATCAGCGGGCTTACTAACGGAGCGGTTAAATAATATAGATATAGGTGGGGAAATCCATGAAGCATTATCAAACTAGCAGACTCAATGAAGCTATCGATGTTAGCATTCCCTTTCATCAATCCGACACACTGAATTTTATGGGCGATCAGGTTACCGACTTTGATCCGCAAACGAGAAGCGGCCGGATCAAGTGGCTCCGCTCTACCCGCAAACCGAGACTTGCGTTCAACCAATATGACTTCTTTATTGAACCTACTCAATCTTGGGAGTTTCCGGTAGAATACCCGGAGTCTCCTGTAATGCCTTTTGATATTTCTTTTGTTACGCCAAGAACGGCACGCATTCGCATCCAAACGCGAAGAAAAGTAGCCAAGGAACAGCCTTCTCTCATGATTTCGGGAGAAATCAACGAGGATTCGACGTGGACATCGGCTACAAAAACCGATGATGGCTATATTTGGGAGAGCCAATTCGGAAAGGTCGAGCTTGGGCTTCATCCTTTCCACCTAACCTTTAAAGACGCGAACGGAAAAGTGCTGACGCAAACCTGGCATCATCAGGATACCTTCAGTTTGCAAAATATGTACCCTGTCCCTTTCTCATTTGCCCGTTCGATTCAGGATATGTCTCATAAAATCGCAGCTACCTTCAGCCTGTCTCCAGGCGAGAAAATTTACGGAACCGGCGAATCCTTTACCGGATTGAACAAGCGCGGTCAACGCGTCGATCTGTGGACTCGCGATTCGCTCAGCGTGCAAACTGGCGATATGTACAAGCCGATTCCTTTCTTCTTGAGCAGCAGGCAGTACGGCATGTTCATACATTCCACTGCGCCGATCACGCTCGATATCGGAAAAGAATACGATGCCGCCAATACGATTTATATGGACGACGACAGTCTGGACTTATTTTTCTTCTTCGGCGATCCGAAAGAGGTGCTGACCGAGTATACGGCTTTGACGGGCAGAAGTCCGCTTCCGCCGCTGTGGTCCTTCGGCCTGTGGATGAGCCGGATCACTTATGATTCGGAGGCTCAAACCCGGGAGGTAGCCCAAAAGCTGCTGGACAACCAAATTCCTTGCGACGTCATCCATCTGGATACGGGCTGGTTTGAAGAGGACTGGCGCTGTGATTACGAATTCTCTCACACCCGGTTTGACGATCCACAGAAAATGATTGATGACCTGCGCAAGCAGGGGCTGCGCGTCAGTCTGTGGCAAATTCCTTATTTCACGCCGACGAACCGCTACTTCCAGGAGCTGATCGATAAAGGGCTCGTTGTTACCGATCCTGACGGAAACCTGCCCACAGAGGATGCGATTCTCGACTTCAGCAATCCGGAAACGGTAGCCTGGTATCAGGAGAAAATCGCCGAGCTGCTCAAAATGGGCGTAAGCGCCATTAAAGCGGATTTTGGCGAAGGCGCGCCGATCTTTGGACGGTTCCATTCCGGCCAGAGCGGCCGACTGGAGCATAATTTGTATCCGCTCCGCTACAACAAAGCCGTTGCCGAGGTCACAGAGCAGGTTAACGGAGAAAGTATCATTTGGGCGCGCAGCGCCTGGGCCGGAAGCCAGCGCTATCCGATCCATTGGGGCGGCGATACGGAGAACACGGACTCCGCCATGCTGGCCTGCTTAAGAGCAGCCCTATCCATGGGACTAAGCGGCTTCACCTACTGGAGCCATGATATTGGCGGCTTCGTAAAGGAAAGCCCTGAGGCGCTGTACCGCCGCTGGATGCCTTTTGGTATGCTGACATCGCATAGTCGATGCCATGGCGCTCCTCCGAAGGAGCCTTGGGCTTACAGCGATTCATTCATGGATGACTTCCGCGCGGCTGCGGAAATGAAGTACAAGCTTATGCCGTACATTTATTCGCAGGCATATTTAAGCTCACAGGAAGGCCATCCTTTGCTCAGAGCGATGTTCCTGGAATTCCCGGATGATCCGACCTGCTGGATGATCGAGGATCAATACTTCTTCGGCTCCGACATTCTCGTCGCTCCACTATTTGAAGAAACGAATCAACGCATCATCTATTTGCCGAAAGGTCAATGGGTGGATTATCAAACTGGAACAGTATACGAAGGCCAGCAATGGCTAACGATCGAGGCGGGACAAATCCCGATCATTATGCTAGTTCGTGCTGGAACCGTCATCCCTCATGTCGAGCTCGCCTTAACGACGGATTACATCGATTGGGAGAATGTAAGCATGACTGCCTATACGGCAGACGGAATTACAAATGGTCAAGGCCGATTCTATCATCCGCTTCGCAGAGAATGGGTTGAAATGAACTAATCTATACGATAATCTTAATAAAACAACAAAGAAGCAGAATATTGCGATATCCTGCTTCTTTGTTTTGTCATCAATGATTCATTTCAGTTAGAACAATTGCTAAGGCTAAGGTGTATTTACAATTGGGAAGTTCATTACGTTATTAAAGTAATGTAATAAAGAATTACAGCTATGACAATGTAAATGAGTAAAGTGTGAATTGAAAACAAAAACGTCCTATGACGTCAAGCGGTAATTGCTCTGACTAAGCATTTTAACATGCGCAATGGCGGCGGGCATAATTTCTTCATATGTCAAACGATCTTGAATGTAAAATGAGATAAACCCGTGTACGCCTAAAAACATACTCAGCGGAAACGCCGGGTTATCTTCCATAGGATGTCTTTCCTGCTTCAGAAATTTCCTGACGATCGATTCGAATACATCGAAGCATTTTGCCTGCTCGCTACGACAATAGGCCAGTATCTCCTCGTCCCGGAGCATGAACATGATTTCATATTGATGCGGATGCTCAAGTCCAAATTTAATAAACACCAGCATTAATTGTTCAATTTTGGTCAGCCCGTCCATCGGTGGAGATTTTGTGACTTGGGTGCACAGCTGGGTCAGATGATTGAAGTCCTGCACCACGATGGCATAAAATAGCTCGGCCTTCTCCTTAAAATGATAATAAAGAGAGCCGTGGCTATATCCTAGATGCTGCCCGATGCTTCGCATCGATATTCCTCGGTAGCCCTTGGTAATAAACAAATGTCTGGCCGCATCCATTATTCTTTCCCTCGACAACTCCTGCTCTACTGCTCTTCTTGCCATAGGCATTATTCCCCTTCAATAAAGTAAACCTGGTTACCTTCCTTCAACACGACTTGTCCTTGAGTTAAATCGACTAACCAATCCTTAAAGGCTTCGGCTTCGCTATCCAGCGGGAGGCACAACAGTGTCACATTATCCGCAAAAGCGGTGTCTCCTGTGCGGATTTCGCGATTTCTAAGCTCGTTCTCCACCTTGCCCAGCCAGGTGTAATCAAGCTCGGCATATATTTCACGGTGTAGTAGCCGCGTAATAACTTCCCCCGCCTCGGTTGCCGCCACCGCGCCATCCGTATAGGCTCGGATCAAGCCGCCTGCGCCAAGCATGATACCGCCGAAATATCGGGTTACTACGATTGCTACGTTTTTGAGCCCCTGATGCTTAATGACTTCTAGAATGGGCTTGCCGGCTGTGCCGCTCGGCTCTCCGTCATCCGATTGCTTCTGGATTTCGTCCCGTTCTCCAATCATGTAGGCGGAACAGTTGTGGGTCGCATTCCAGTGCTTCTTCTTGATCTCTTCAATGAAGGCAATAGCTTCAGACTCGCTTTCTACCGGTTTGATATGTCCAATAAATCGCGACTTTTTAATAACGATTTCCTTCTCTCCGGCTCCGCGAACCGTCTTGTAACGCTCTAGCATAATACATCATCCTTATAGAATGTGCCAAGAAGCAGCCCAACCGGAGCTAACCGGTGAACTGCTTCCCTGGCGCTGATATCTTCTGGCTAAACAATGTAGTATCTTGTCCTTTTGAACCTGCTTAATGATCTTATTCGGACAATCTTGCTTCCAGTTCTGCTTTTTCTTTCTCAAAGCCCGGCTTGCCGAGCAATGCAAACATATTCTTCTTGTAGGCTTCAACACCCGGCTGATCGAACGGATTCACTCCAAGCAGATAGCCGCTGATGCCACAAGCTTTTTCAAAGAAATATACGAGATAGCCAAAGGAGTAAGGCGTCAAGTCCGGTACGTTAACGATCAGGTTCGGCACTTGTCCATCCGTATGAGCGAGCAGCGTGCCTTGGAACGCCTTCTTGTTCACGAAATCCAGTGTCTTGCCTGCGAGGAAGTTCAAGCCGTCCAGATCGGCTGGATCGGATTCAATCGTAATATGGCTAGGCACTTCCGTCACTTGAATGACCGTTTCAAAAATATTCCGGTTCCCTTCTTGAATGAACTGTCCCATCGAGTGAAGATCTGTACTGAAGTCGACTGAAGCCGGGTAAATCCCTTTGTAGTCTTTGCCTTCGCTCTCGCCGAACAGCTGCTTCCACCATTCGGACACATAATGGAGGGAAGGCTCATAGTTGACAAGAATTTCCGTTACTTTACCTTTGCGGTACAAGGCATTGCGGACTGCCGCATATTGATAGCTGGCGTTCTCTGCCAGATTAGGGTTGCTGAATTCTTTAGCAGCTTCAGCCGCCCCTTGCATCATTTCTTCGATGTTAATGCCAGCGGTAGCGATAGGCAGAAGCCCTACAGCAGTAAGTACGGAATAACGTCCGCCTACATCGTCTGGAATAATAAAGGTCTCGTAGCCTTCTTCCGTCGACAGCTTCTTAAGAGCGCCTTTCTCGCGATCCGTTGTAGCGTAAATGCGTTTGCGAGCCTCTTCCTTGCCATACTTCTTCTCTAGCGCCGCGCGGAAAATACGGAATGCAATCGCTGGCTCTGTCGTCGTTCCGGACTTGGAAATGACGTTGACCGAAAAGTCCTTGCCTTCAATCAAATCGAGCAAATGATTTACATAGGTGGAGCTTATATTGTTACCGGCAAAATAGATTTCCGGGGTTTTGCGTTTGTCTTTCGGAAGCAAATTGTAAAAAGAATGTGACAGCGATTCGATCGCTGCACGAGCACCAAGATAGGACCCGCCGATTCCAATGACGATCAATACGTCGGAATCGCTTTGGATCTTCGCAGCAGCCTTCTGAATGCGGCTGAATTCTTCTTTATCATACTCTGTCGGCAGATTGATCCAGCCGAGATAATCAGAGCCTGCCCCCGTTCCGTTATGTAACTGATCATGAGCTAAACGCACCGACTCCGTCAAATAATCGATCTCGTGCTGCCCTACAAATTCAAGAGCTTTGCTGTAATCAAAAGTGACTTTTTTAGACATGGTAAATCATTCCTCCGTCTACACAATATTGTTCTATCTCACTGCTCTATCCACAATTAACTTACACCTAGGATACTGTAAATTCCGGGTGAAGACAAGGCACAATATGCAGTATTCCTATAGTCGTGCTAAAATAATTAAATGCTGTTCAATTCCTTATAGAAGGTGATTGTTATGAAAAAAATCGGTTTTATCGGACTCGGCACGATGGGCGCTCCCATGGCCGCGAATTTACTTAAACAAGGTTATCAGGTAACCGTGTTCAATCGTACAGCGGAAAAAGCTGAGCCGCTTGTTCAGCAAGGCGCGGTGCTGGCAGCCACTCCAAAGGAAACGGCGCTGGCGGCCGACACCGTCATCACGATGGTCAGCGACGATGCCTCAATTGCTGCTGTTTATGAAGGCGATGACGGTGTTCTGCAGGGCCTTCGTCCAGGCAGCACTGTGATCGATTGCAGCACGATTTCTCCTGCGCTTGTCCGCCAATTGGCGAGTGAGATTACTCGGCTTGGCGGCCAGTTCCTCGATGCGCCTGTAACTGGCAGTTCCCCGGCGGCCCATGCGGGAACGCTTGTATTCATGATCGGCGGATCAGCCGAAGCGCTGGCCGAGCAGCGGGATATCTTCGAAACGATGGGCCAAAAAATACTCCATATGGGCCCGAACGGCAGCGGAGCTGTCGCCAAGCTGGCGCACAACACGATCGTCGGCATCAACAACCTGGCTCTGGCCGAGGGCTTTGCCATCGCAGCCAAATCCGGGCTGCCTGCCGATCTTTTCCTCGAGCTCGTCCAGAACGGCTCCGCAGGCAGCAAGCAAGCAGAGCTTAAGGGACGAAAAATCATCGAGCATGACTTCACCAACCAGTTCTCCCTTTCGCTGATGCTCAAAGACTTGAAGCTGGCCTCCTCGATGACGGACGGTGCGAGTATTCCAGCCCCGATGCTGAACATGGCTAAAAGCCTGTTCCAGGCCGGCCAGACTGAGGGCTACGGCGATGAGGATCTATCCTCCGTCGTCAAGCTGTACGAAGCATGGATCGGCCAAAAAATCGGCGGCAGCAAGCTGGAGCCGAAGCAATAATGCAACCCCCTGGGCGTGTGAACTTCGCGCCTGGCTAGCTAGCCCAGAGCAAGAAAGGCAGGCCCATGCGATATGCGCGGTGCCTGCCTTTTTATGCTATCCGACAAAATCTATTTCAGTTGCTCCTTAACATGCTTCACAACGTTTTCAACGGTAAAGCCATACTCTGCGATCACTTTATCGCCAGGGGCAGATGCGCCGAACGTGTCAATGCCGATAATGGAGCCCTTCTCGCCAGCGTAACGCTCCCATCCAAACGGATGTGCCATTTCAATAGCTACGCGTGCTTTAACGTCTGGAAGAATGACAGAATCCTTGTAAGCTTGATCCTGTTTGTCGAACAGATCCCAGCTGGACAAGCTGACAACGCGAACATGAATGCCTTCTTCGGCAAGCGCTGCTTGCGCTCTTACTGCCAATTGCACTTCAGAACCAGATGCAATCAGCTGAGCTACCGGTTTGCCATCCTTCGCATCGGATACAACATAGCCGCCGCGCTTCACGCCTTCGCGGGCTTTCTCTGCAGTGCCTTCGAGCACAGGCAGGTTTTGACGAGTCAACACCAAGGCTACCGGGTTGCCTTTGTTTTCAACAGCATAAGCCCAAGCCGCAGAGGTCTCGTTGCCATCCGCTGGACGAATCACCGTCAAGTTAGGAATAATGCGCAAGGAAGCCAGTTGCTCGATCGGCTCGTGCGTTGGCCCATCCTCACCGACAGCGATACTGTCGTGCGTCAGAACGTAAGTGACCGGTAGTCCCATAAGCGCAGACAGACGCACTGCAGGACGCAAGTAGTCCGTAAAGACGAAGAACGTACCGCCGAAAATTTTAAGGCCGCTATGAAGCGCAATACCGTTCATTGCAGCAGCCATGGCGAATTCGCGAACCCCGAAATATAGGTTGCGGCCATCGCGGGACTGAGGTGTATAAACCGTCAAACCTTTCAAGTGAGTCATCGTCGAGCTCTCTAGGTCAGCAGATCCGCCAAGAAGCTGAGGTACTCCGCTAGTCAGGCCGTTAAGCGCATTACCGGAAGCAACGCGGGTGGACAGCGGTTTGTCCTCTGAGCTGTATTTAGGAAGATCGGCATCCCAGCCCTCTGGAAGATCGCCTGCAATAGCAAGCTCGAATTGAGCTGCAAGCTCAGGGAATTCCGCTTTATACTTCGCGAACTGCTCCTCCCAAGCCTTGTTTGCCGCAATACCGCGCTCTTTCACTTTGGCAAAGTGCTCGCGCACTTCTTCAGGCACATAGAAGTCCTCTTCATATACCCATTTATAATATTCTTTCGTCAGCTTCGCTTCATCAGCGCCAAGCGGAGAACCATGAGTTCCTCCGGAACCGCCCTTACCTTGCTTGTTCGGGCTTCCGTAACCAATAACGGTCTTTACTTCGATCAAAGTAGGACGCTCGGTATCCGCCTTGGCTTCAGCAATAGCTTTCTCAATTGCATTCAAATCATTTCCATCTTCCACAAGCAGCGTTTGCCAGCCATAAGCGTCAAAACGCTGTCTGACATTCTCGGAGAAGCTGAGATTCAATTCACCATCCAGGGTGATGTCATTAGAGTCGTACAGGAAGATCAGCTTGCCAAGCTTCAGATGACCTGCGAGGGAAGCTGCTTCACTAGCAACGCCTTCCATCAGGTCTCCGTCACCGCAAATACCGTAAGTATAGTGGTCGACAATTTTGTAATCGTCTTTGTTATAAGTAGCTGCCAATTGAGTTTCGGCCATAGCCATACCTACTGCCATCGCAATACCTTGTCCCAACGGCCCTGTCGTCGCGTCTACCCCTGCCGTATGTCCGAACTCAGGGTGGCCCGGCGTTTTACTGCCCCATTGGCGGAATTGCTTAAGATCGTCGAGCGAAAGATCATAACCGCTCAAGTGCAGCAGGCTGTACAGCAGCATAGATCCGTGTCCAGCGGACAATACGAAACGGTCGCGATTGATCCAGGATGGTTGATCTGGATTATGCGTCATCGTCTTGGCGAACAGCTGGTACCCCATTGGCGCTGCCCCCATCGGCATTCCTGGATGACCCGACTTAGCTTTCTCGATCGCATCTATGGCTAGAGTACGAATCGTAGTAATCGACAGATTTTCGATGACCTTGTTGTCTGAAAGTGGCATTCTAGCTTCCTCCTTAGTTATGAAGAAATACGTTTCTAGTTACAAAACAATCACTTTGAAAAAATCATTTTGACTTTATATATTGTAACACGGTTTAAAGCACCTTTCCATATCCCTTTTTGTCATACCCTGCCCCGGATGATGACTTTTTTATGCATCCTGCCGAAAAGCGGGGGAAATTGGACAAATGCATCGAAAAATCCCTAAGACAGGTTGCGCCCTGGTGCCTTCGGTCATGCGCGGTTACATGTACGCGCGCAAGGGCTCGTGCGGGACGGCGGCATTGCGCCGCCCGCAAGCAGCCCCGCATGGGCAATGCCATCCGCCCATGCTAGCGCTTGC
>NZ_LT732548.1:4135491-4392110 GCF_900155685.1 Paenibacillus bouchesdurhonensis
CGGCCCCAGGGCAGCGCCAGACGCCGGACGGCGATGTCGGCGAGCCAGAGCAGCAGCGCGGCGACGAGCAGCGCGCGCTCCCAGCTGCGCAGCGACTTATACGGCTGCACCGGGAAATCGAACAGCGCGCTCGGCTCCTCCCATTTCAGCTCGCGCCCGCCCGTTAAAGCGGCAAGCTTGGCCAGCTTCTCCCCGGCATCCTCCGTCACGATCCGATACTCGGGTGAATAAGGGATCACGAAGCCAGTGCCCGTTCCTCCGCCATCCACAATTTCATCCCCGCGCTTGCCCTGCAACTGAAGGAGGAAAGAGCCCGGCTCACGCACAGAAGTCACCCCGGTATACACCCCGGGAGACGTCTGAATTAGCGGTACTGTAACATCGCTCAAATCCTCGCCAGTGACAATAGCCTCAAGCTCCTCCGGCGGATTTGCCCCTTCCGCAGCAGCAACTTCAAAATAAACCTCGTTGCCCTTTACCGTCGTGTTCACTTCAAAAGGCGAAGCCGAAAACTGCGGGAAAGTCCATTTCACCATATCCGCGAATACGCTCGGAAACCCTGGCCAATTCACCCAGTCCCGCGACCATTTCCCCGTCAAATCGCTCGTCCAGGCTACGGCTCGTCCAGAGCCGTACTGCCAGCGGGCCAGCAGGGGGTCAGGCTCGGGACTTGCCAGCACCGTCTGCGCAGTCGATTTAGCCGATGTGGCCACATAACCGTAGATGGTCGGCAGTCCGCCGGACAACGATTCACGCCAATCTCCCGGCTGGACAAGGGCAGGAACGAAGGGTTTATCCACGATATATGTTCTAGCAATCATCGCCGCTTCCCGGCTGAATATCGTCGGCAAAGTCGTCGCATCTTTTACAAAATAATAACGGCCTTTGGCGCCCTTGGCGAGCGATTCAAGCAGCTGCGTATCCGCGCCATCGCCGACAGCGACGGTGGACATCGTCATATGATTGTCCTTCATCGTATTCAGTAGTTCATCGTAACCTGAGTTCACCGCCGACTGTCCATCCGTTAACAGAATGATATGTTTGCGCTGAGCCTCGACCTCCAGCAGTTTATTCGTCGCATCCGCCACGGCCGGATAAATATTCGTCCCGCCCGCGCTTGGAATGCTATTGATCTTGGCGATAACATCATCCTTCTGATCCCCGAGCTTCGTCGGCTCTACGACCCACCATGGCCTGTCGTCAAAGGCGACAACGCCTACCGTATCCTTGGATCGCAGCATTTCGACCGTACGTATCGCCGATTCCTTGGCCAGCCTGATATTGTCCCCTGCCATGCTGCCGGATCGGTCGATGACGAGAATGAGCCCAAGAGACGGGATCTCCCGCTTGCCCTGCAGCTCCATCGATACCGGAAGGAGCTTCTCGATCGGCGTTTTGAAATAACCGCCCATGCCAAAACTCTCTTCTCCACCGACCATCATGAAGCCGACGCCATAGGAACGAACCGCCTGCTCGATGAGCTCCATCTGCTTGCCTCCGACCTGTTCGCCGGATACATTGTTAAAGATGACGCTGTCATAGCCGGCGTATTTCGCCATTTCCGTCGGCAGCAGGCCAGGCTCGATGACCGTATACTGAATCAAGCCCGATTTCAGTGCATTTTCCAGATTCGAGGACGTTCCCGGCTTTCCCTCGACGATCAATACCTTTGGACTGCCAGTCACGCGGGTAAAAGCATAATTGGCATTGTTTGCTGCCTGCTCGTCCCCGTCCATGAATATTTCTGCCCTGTAGCGATGAAGCCCTGGTTCTCTGGCCAGGCCCTGTAAAGCGAAGCGATTCTCTCCTCGATCCAGCGTCACTGTTTTGCGGCCAATTTCCTGATTATCCTCATACAGCCGCAGCTCGCCGCTGCCGGAAAAAGTACTGCGAATCGATACTTCGAACGTAAATGACTCTGCCCGGTACAGCTTCTCCGGAATGCTCAGCGACTCAACGGCTGCATCCCTCCGCTCTTTCACCGGAGCCTGCAGCACATCAACCGCAATGCCTCTGTCCTTCAGCGTTCTTGCTGCGGAAAGGACATCACCTACATTTTCCTCGCCATCCGAAATAACGATGATCCGCTGGTTGCCTTTACCACCGAATAGACTGCCCGCAAGCTGAAGCCCTTTCTCCAAATGAGTAAAAGCCGCATTCACTTCAGCGCGGGCGCCGCCGGTCGACAGCGGCAGGATATCGAGATTTTTTTCAATGACAGCATCGAGCCCTGCCGAGACGATGGCCGTGCTATCCTGCTCCCCTTTACCGCTGGACGCTTTCGCGGCCCACGCCAAGGATGAGTCGATATCCTCCATGCTGGCGGAACGGTCGATAAGAAACACGGCTTCCTTATTTTTAACCAGTGTAAAGGTCTGAAAATCGGCAAGCGCCAATATTAACAATGTAACAATCGTGACCCGCAGGCCTACGGCCCATTTCTTCCTGCCACCGCTGAGCCGGAAATCCGAACGATAGGCGTAAAATGCACCAGCGAACACAAGGAGGAGCAGCAGCAAAACCCATGGATGATTAAATTGAACGCCCACGCTGGTACACCCCCCATTCTGCGATAATCACGATCAGAGCCAGTAGCACCGCCAAGTAAGCAAGGGAATGCTTGGACTTCGCTTCGATACTTATATTTGATTCGCTCGAAGCTCCGTTTACAGGGGTACCGCTGCTGCTATCGTTAGTGTCTTTGTCATCACCGCCAAATACAAGCGGCTTAGGCTGCCCCATCGCGGATTCGGACGGATAAGCGATCACCTCCACATAGTAGCCAGGGAGTTCGCTGCCGTCTGCTCCCTTCGTTTCAAATCGCCAGAGGCCGGGGAGCTTCGGTGCAGTTTGCTCAGCAGCCAAGCTCTCATTTTGAATGATTGCCGGAATCGGCGCCGCCCCTGTTCCCAGCGCATAGCCATCCGCCGCGATCCAAGCGCCATCCGTCGCCTCTACAGTTGCCGGGATTTCCAGCGTTGAACCCGCGACCACGCGGCCCAGCCCCGTCGTCCGACCCGCTTGCAGCCACTGAACTGCATTGTTGACCATTACCGGGAATTCCGGACGGAGCGGCAAATCACCATCACTTAAGGAAAAGAGGAATACGAGCCGATTGATTCCGCTCTCGGTTCCGGCATAAGCCGCTGTCTTCGAGCCAACTTCGATGAGCGGCTTGCCCCATATTGGCAATTCCCTATCAAGAAGGGTTCCGGTTGGCGGATCATTCAACGAGATATAGCGCATAACCGGGTGATCGAATATCATCGTTCTGCCGTTCGGAGGCTGAATGGTTGCTCCATCACCGCCCAGTGTCCAAGTCGGTATCTCTTTCACTAGCCGGCCCCATTCCCCGGTTTCCAAATATGCAGGGGACTTGCCATCCATAATGATCAGATCCGGCCTGTCTTTGGGAGTTTCCGGAGCTTTGGCCGCCTCTTCATCCCCTGCATTTGCCGAGCTTGATAAGGGCTCCATCCGGGTTACCCTAGCTCCCGCTAGCTGAAGTGCCTTCTCCAGAAAAAGGTTGCCCTGGGAAATAAGCAGCACGCCTGGGGCACCGCCCTTTTCACGGAATGCAAAAGCCTCGTTGTCAGGCGCATAGTCGTCATCCGTTGCCAGCTTTAATTTGTAAATATCCGCAGTAGGCAGTTCTCCGAAGGTAACGGTTGCGGCCTCGCCATTCTTAATCTTCACGGATTCCGATGCCAGTAGTTTGCCATCCCCAAACAGTTCCAAATTCACTTCGACCGGGCTCCCGCCGTGATTCCGAATCACAGCTACCCCCGTGCCGTTCTCCCCATCGCTTTTTACGCCGAATTGCTCTACGGCTGCATTATTAACCGCGGCTCCTCTCAGAGATACAACCTCCAACGGAACAGCAAACGGAATATCGTCCGCCGGCTCGCTCCACTGCTCATCCGTAAAAATAATCATTCTCGCGTCAGGATCATCCTTCGTTAATGCCACAGCCAGGGACATCGTCTCCCGATAAGCAGCCTTGCCGTATTCAACCGCCAGCTTATCCACTTGATCACGGATCGCCTTCTGATTCTTTTCACGAGTCAACAGCACCTCCGGCACCATCCCCAGCTTTAACAAGGTTACCTCGCCGTCCGCTCCCAACGATTCGATGTACTTGCCAACCTGCTGCTTAAGCTCGTCCATCGCCGTTCGGGATGAATGAGTATCCTTCTCGGTTTCGCCGTTCCATGCCGCACTCATGCTCGCCGATGTATCTACAATGATAACGGTGTGCCCTTCCAAGCCGCCTTTGACCCAAATAAAAGGCATCATCAACGCAAATGCAAGCAATGCAGCTACAAGCAACTGCAGCCATAGCAGCAGTCGATTTTGCAGCTTCTGCCAAGGGCGGTTAGCCTCGATATTGCGCAGCACGCGATTCCACAGCAAATGGCTGGGTACCAGCGTATCTATATACTTTCGCTTAAACAGATACATCAGCACGATCAGCGGAATCGCCAATGCGAACCACAGTCCGGGCCAAAAGGAAATTCCCATCTTTTCACCCCTTTCTAGTTGCTCTAACATGATCTGCTTCCAATTCAAAAACAGCTTAAGAGCCAAGCACTCCCGCTCCGCGCAGCGTCTCGAATATTCCCGTTTCTAATGGGGTATCAGTCGTGATCTGTACATAATAAATAGCCCGTTCACTGCAAAAATGCGCAATTTCCGCTTGATAAGCCTGCAAAGTACGTCTATAGGCATCCAGCACTTTTCCGGTCAATGCGATTTCTTTGCCCGTACCCAACTCGCTGTCCACCAGCCGTAAATCTCCACTCAGATTCGGGGCAGTTTCCTCGGGCGACAAGACCTGTACCAATACAATTTCCTGCCCGGCAGCCAGCAAGAAGGACAATGTCTGCGCCAGCTCATCTATTCCGCCATCCAGCCAAAAATCAGAAAAAACCCATGTCATTCCCGGCTGTTTGGGGAGTGCTTTGGGCTGTCGCAGCGCCTGAGCCAAATTCCCGATGCCGCTCGGCTCCGCCGCCTGCAAAAACGAGAACAGTCTAGCCGCAGAGGCCTTTCCCCGAATAGGAGGCAATTGTCCCTCCACCTCTGAACTGAACACCGTTCCCTGCACGCGGTCATATGAGGCCAAAGCCATGTATCCAACGGAAGCAGCAAGGCGCTTCGCATAATTCAGCTTGTTCGCGCCAGACGACGGCTCATTATTTTTAGCGGATGCTTCTTTGTCTCCAAAGTCCATCGAGGCGGAAATATCTACATACAGATTCACCTGCAGCTCCTGCTCATCCCAATATTGACGAACAAAGGGTCTACCCGTTCGGGAATATACGCCCCAGTCGAAACGGCGGATATCGTCTCCCGGCGCGTATTCCCGATAATCGGCAAATTCCAGCGATGACCCAAAGCGGTTTGAGCGCCTCTTCCCCTGCATCGTTCCGCGCACCCGCCGCTTGGAGACTATCGACAGCCGTTCCAGGCGGGGAAGAAGCGATGGCGGAAGGAGAGGTTCGATCATCGTCTTCCCTCCTCAAGCACGGACAGAATATCTTCAATCAACTTGTCCGGGGATACTCCCAGCGCTTGTCCTTCAAAATTCAAAAATAAACGATGGCGCAGCGCTGGAACGGCTACCGCCGCGATATCTCCGGTCGACACATGCAGCCTTCCTTTCGAAATTGCCCTTACCTTGGCTACCGATACAATCGACTGGATTCCCCGCGGCCCCGATCCGAACAGCAAATATTTGCGCACGGACTCCGGAGCCGAGGCTTCCTCGGGATGTGTCATCATTAGCAGCCGCACCCCATAATCGAGCACATCGTCGGCAAGCAGAACCTCTTTAGCAGCTTGCCTGATTTCCAGCAGTTCTCCAGCCGAAGCCACCTTATCCGGAGTCGGCTGATTGCCGGAAGTCGTACGGCGGACGATCTCCTTAAGCTCGTCGGGAGATGGATAACTAACATGAATTTTCAATAGAAAACGGTCAAGCTGCGCCTCCGGCAAAGGATATGTCCCCTCATTCTCCAACGGATTTTGCGTGGCCAGGACAAAAAACGGCTGCGGCAATCTATGCGTCTCCCCGCCAATGGTTACTGTCTGCTCCTGCATCGCCTCAAGCATGGCGCTCTGCGTCTTCGGCGTAGCACGGTTGATTTCGTCCGCCAGCACAATGCTGCTGAACACCGGCCCAGGCTGGAAGACTGTATCCGTGCTGCCTTGCGGCCCAAAACGAATAACGTTTGTTCCGGTTATATCACTCGGCATCAGATCGGGCGTAAACTGAATTCGCGAGAATGACAGGTCTAAGGTGTCAGCAATCGTACGGACGAGCATCGTCTTCCCTAGTCCGGGAATGCCTTCAAGCAAGGCATGTCCTCCAGCAAACACGCACCAGAGCAGCTGCTCGACAATCTCCTCCTGGCCCACAATGACTTTTCCAATCTGCTCCCGCACGCTTGATATTGTATTTGTCCACGACTCCACCCGTGCATTTGCTTCTAGCATCATATGTCCCTCTTCTCCTTCGTCCTCAATATCCCGGATCTATTTCGGTAAAATAGCTCTCTACCAGGCTTTGCATGCTTTGCGGCAGCTCGCTTCGCTCCAGGGAGCGCTTGGCTTCGGCGGCATAATCGCTATACACCTCGTCATAGGGCCGGCTTACTCCGTCAAATACTGGCGACTTGCCGCCTTTTTGCACATCACCGCCGCCGCCGTGAATTTCGCCGCCATCCCGCTCTATATTTCCACTGCCCTGCAGGTCGCGCGGCGTGGTAACAAGCTCCCGTCCGCCGCTCCCGAGTCCCGCACCCAGGCCTATGCCATTTCCTTGACCACTGCCAGTGCCTTGGCCGCCATTTCCCGTGCCACTGCCGTTGCCGCTGCCCGATCCGAAGCCTGAACCTTGACCGCTCCCTTGCCCGGAGCCCTGACCCTGGCCGCCTCCATGATCACCAGAATTGCCGCTCCCTGGCTCCCCGCCGGCGGGTAAATAACCAGCAGCTAATTGATCAGCGACTCCGCCCATACTCCAAGTATCGGAAACAGCAAGGCCGGAGGCGGCCATTTGCTCCGCGAGCTCCATTCCCTGCTTCGCTAGCGCGGCGGCTAATGCCGCGGCAGCCTCGGCCTGATCCATATCGGAATTCAAACCGGCGGCATTCTCTTGAATCGCTTGATTCAGCAATTCCAATGCCTGCTCTATCTCTTCCGAATTTCCCTGTTCGAGCGCTTCTGCAGCTTTTTTCAAAGCTTCCGCCAGACGCAGCGCTTTCTCATCGTCTTGTGGCGCAGCCTCGGCAATACGCTGTAAATCCTGGGCAAGCTGTTTGCGTTCTTCCTCGGACTTTGAGGCAGCTTGCCGACGGAAATCGTCCATTTTCTCTTTCAACGCCTGTTGATTTTGCTGTTTCAGCGCCTCAGCCAAGCCTTGAGATAACGGATTGACCTTCCACTGATCCAGCCATTTCTCTGTTTCCTTTTGCTTGAGTTCTATTTTATCGGCCATTTCCTTCAAGCTTTTCATCGTATTCTCTACACTATCCAGCGCTTCCTCAGGCGCCTTGCTTAACTCCAGCGCGCGCCTCAGCTCAGCTATTTCCCGGTTTAGGGCATCTTGCGCGATTGGCTCCAGCTTGCGCGCCTCCAGCTCTTGGACTCTTTCGTTCGTCTCCTGCTTCTGGGCGGTTACCCATTCCCTTTGCTCTTTGCGCTTCGCAAGCTCCTGATTCATCGGATTCGGCAATACAACCAGCAGGGCTATCGCCATCAGCAAACATGCGCCAGACATCCAAAATTTTCGGCGAACCGCAAAGGGGAGCCGCCGCTTGATCTCTCGCAAGTAGGCCGAGCCATACTCAACAGCTTGAGCGCGCTGCCACTTCGCCGCAACCGTATCCGCTTCGCCGAACGACAGCGCCGTTGCCATATCGTCTCGCCTTTCCTTCCCGGTCACCTGACGATCCATCATACGGGCTGCATCCATTAGGGATACCCGCCTTGCGAACAATCCCCATACCATACCAAACAACGCAGTCAATACGATTACACCGGCTCCTTGCCACAGCAAGCCCTCAATCGGCCGCAGGCGGCCGACAGCCAGCCATAATAAAGCGGCTCCCAGGCCGATGATCAAGCCATGCCGAAATCCATCCCACGCTCTAAGCCATTGCATGCGTCGGCGTACCGAGCTGAGCTGTTGATATATTTCCTTCATGCTGCCGGCCTCCCCTCATAGCTCCAAATACGAAACCTTTTTTATGCCTGGTTGTTACTCCGTCTGCTCATTGTCCTGCGGTTCCCAATCCGTCTGGAGACGCTTCTTGCCCCGCCCTCGTTTGACTGGACGGATATAACGGATCGCTAGCCAAAGCACCAAAGCTATAACTACACTATAAACGAGCAAGAATTGCTGCCACAACTGAATCGGCGCACTGCCCTGCTGGCCTCGTGAATGCGCAAGAAAGACGCTATCCGAGAACGACGGTTCAAAAATGCTGATCAACGCTCCCGCCGGGTTAAGTCCAAGGATAAATCCGATCCAGGAATAATCTGAAGCTAGAGCCGTCCCTGATACATAGTAATTAGCCTGAACCACTCCCATTGCAAACAAATAAACAATTCCCGTAACGAGAAAAATAACAAGTCCTACACCATAAGTCATAATTACGGCAACCATCGTTCGTTTGAACAACGTAGAAAATAGCACGCCCAATGAACCGAGCAGCAGCATAATGAACAAATAAAATAAAAAGACGAATACAAGCTGCTTTGGAGCTACTCCTCCATAAAGGAAAGCTATGCTGTACACCGGCAGCGTCGCCAAAATGACTAATGTCATGAAGCTTAACGAAGATACCAGCTTGCTCAGAATAATCGTCGACGAGCTCTGCTGGGTCGTCAGCAGCATGTTTAAGGTCTGCTTCTCCCGCTCACCGCTAATGACTCCGGCCGTCAGCGCAGGTGTCATAAACGCTATTAGCACTAGCTGGGCAATGCTGAGCGCGTAGAACATGACCCGGCTTGTGCTTGGGTCAATGCGGCCCGAAAAACCTGCACCGCTGCTCATCATGACATAAATAATGCCCATCGCTAGGAGCCCCATCACCAACACATAGACAAACACCGTAACGGCAGAACGAGATGATCTCATGCGGAGACGAAACTCTTTATCCATCACAGGATTAATCAATTTCCTACGCCAATTCATCCGCCGCGCCTCCCTTCGTAATCTCCAGGAATACATCCTCAAGATTGGTCTGTGCTTCATGGAAGGACACAACCCCGTACCCCGCGCCAATGACTTTATTCAGCAGCTCAGCCTGCTCGGCATCCCCGCCGCTAAAATGAACATGCACCCCTGTAGAATCGCTCAGCACTTGAGTGACATGGAGTTCGTCACGGAGCATATTGGCTAGCTCGTCCCCGCGTTCCATGACGCGTATATGCAACACCCGCTTGACGCGCAGTCTATTTTGGATGTCAGCCACCTTGCCCTGAGCCACCATCTCTCCATGCTCAATCACGCCGATCTCGTCCACCATTTCCGCGAGCTCAGGCAAAATATGCGACGAAATAATAATCGTTTTGCCCATGAGCTTCAACTCTTTCAAAATTTCCCTCATTTCGATCCGAGCGCGGGGATCAAGGCCCGAAGCCGGCTCATCAAGTATGAGCACATCGGGATCATGCACTAGGCAGCGGGCCAGGCACAGCCTTTGCTTCATACCGCGAGACAGGCTGTCCACATATGCATTCTGCTTATCGCTTAAATTAACCAACTCAAGCAGCTGCGGGATAAGCTTCTCCCGGTCAGGACGAGGTATGCCATAGCTGGCTCCGTAAAAATGCAGGTACTCCGTCGTTCTAAACTGATCATAAACCCCGAAGAAGTCCGGCATGTACCCGATTCTCTTTCGCACCTCATGCGGCTGCTCGGTGACCTCGAAGCCGCCTACCGTCGCCGTCCCAGAGGTGGGCAGCAGCAAGGTTGCCAGAATCGACATCGTCGTTGACTTCCCGGCTCCATTCGGCCCTACAAATCCGAACACAGTCCCTTTTGAAATGGAAATATTCACCGACTTCAGCGCTTCAAAGCTTCCATAGGTTTTCGTCAAATTGCGTATTTCTATCATCGGCTGCTACTCCCCTTTACAGCGATTTCCGGCAGGTCAAATCCGTTCCAATCCTGCGTAGTGATGACAACGCGCAGCGTCGTCCCACCGACCAAGTATTGATCTATCGGCTGGGCGAGCTCGACAATTCCCTGATTAAATTGCAAAGGCTCAAGCTCTCCCTTAGAGGCATTCCATACCGCCATACTCATGTTGTACCCACGATTGTTTTGGCGCATTTTCAGCTCAGAATACTCAACCTCGTTAGGCAATACATATTCAAGCTCCATTTCGCCGGCGGACATATGCACATTGCCGCTGGACTCATAGCCCCACTCGGAAGACGTTGTCTTGGCGATGGTAGGTTGAATATACCCATAAGGCATACTCCATTGTCCATTTTTTTGGAACTCTGGATTAATACGCTGAACCCACATATTCAGCGAATCATCTTCCACATTTTTACCGTTAACCCCATACTCGAGCAATTCGTCCTTGCTCCAGCCAATGAAGGCATAGTTATGCGTCATATTGCCCCGGTTGAAATAGCTGTTAACCAGGCCTCTGGCACGTTCCTGCTTCATATTCTCTTCGCGATTGCCAACGGTTGGGAATATATGATAGCCATAATCATTGTAGCTTACGGGGATCGGATTCGACGTGATCGCGGCCGTTTCACCTTTGGCAAGATCTCCAAGCAAGTACAATTTATCGTTCAATATAATCGCAGTATCCGTTAAATCCATCATAGTTTTATTTGCAACCGTCCCTTGGGGCGCCCCCTGATCATCAAAGGAAATATTGACTTCCAGTTGACCGAATTGCCGATCCTCCAGCTGCTCCACGGTGAACTTGGCCAGGGAGCGGTACGTCATTCCTTTTAAATTCACAGTCGTTTCGCTATCGCTCTTCCGAATCAACTGCCGCTCGGAAGCATTCGACTGGCCACCGGAAATGAGCCCGTCTTCACGCTGCACCGTAACATGCGTTCCAGCTGGGAAGCTCAGCTTGTAGTTCCCGCTGCGCGGGATAAATAATGCTGTTGACGTGGAGCGGTCGGCATAGCCCTTGCCATCTAATTCAAAAATGCTGAGCGTGTTCGTGCGCAGCGTGCTTTTGCCTGTCGTACCAGCTACGTAAATTCCGCCGCTGGCAAGTACGGCAATGACCGGAATCAGCAGCCATGCCCATTCGCGCTTATCCAATTTTTTCAGCACGAAATACAGTCCTGGGGCAACAATCACTGCATATCCCAGCAGCAGCCAAAGCAGCAAAGAATACGGCGGCAATGTCAGGCTTGGAAAATAATCCAGCAAATGATCGATCCGCTGGGCTATATTTCCCTTCCAGCCCATGTTGGCTTGCGAAGTCGCTGCTAAGGGCTCGTGCTGCTGAAGCACCGTATTCCATAACTCGGCATGACCCGGCCAGGATTGCAACGGCTCCATGGAAACATCATAAGCGGCATAAATTACCGCGCCTTTGCTTACATCCCAGGAAACAAACAAAGGCTGTTCTCCATTAATTATCGTCTGCGCGCCATCTTTCAGCTTAACGGCGGAAATAGGGAACGACGAAGTCAAGGGTATTGACTTGCCAGTCACTTTCTCCAGCTCCTTCAGCGAGGTGACATCCGCATGGCCGGAATAGTCAACTGGGGACAGCTCCTCCAGCCCCTGGATCGTTTTCGCATAGCCAGCACCTCCGGCAAGAACGAGTGTTCCGCCTTTGTTCACCCAGGCCTTAATCGCATCTACCCGCTTAGTCCCGAGATTCCCAGTCGTATAATTATTAATGACGAGCGTATCCAGCCCTGCCAGCAGGGCGGCATCCTCCGGTAATTGTTCCGGCTTAAGGGGGATGAGCTTTACATCCTTTCCCTTGCCGTTCAGCACACTGAGAAAATTCATGCTGTCCGGATCAGGAGCCAGCACACCAATCAGAGTGCCGCTGCTTGCGCCGGAATTCAAATATGGAGCTTTGGTTTTAAAGGGAATATATTTTCCCGTTTCTACCGAATCTTTGTAGAAGCGGATCGAGTTGTTGTCCTTGTGAAAGGAATGCCCCAGAATGCCAAAGGTAATTTCCTTCGGCGTACCCGCAGGCAAATCTACGCTTTGGACATAGGAAGCCTGGCTTGCGTTAAATGGATACTCCACCTGGACAACGATATCACCTGATAAATCCGTATCGCTGGTCAGCGTAATTTTAAGCGGCGTCCATTCTCCCATTTTGTAATGGCCATCGAAGCCAATATCCGTCTTGATAGAAATCGACGGCTCTGCCGCATAGGCGGGCTTGGGGCTCGTGAGCCCCGGCAGCAGCGCTAATATGGCAATAACCAGCCACAGCACTGTTAGGGATGCCCTCTTATTGTCATGTGATAACAAATGATTCTCTCCTCTCATCCACGCAATGATTCTATTAATAGGACGTTTCAAGCGACCAAAATGTTTACGTTCCCGCAACTAATTTTCTGCATGAAACGGCAAAAGCTTACAAATGCGCGCGAAAAACGTAAAGCTAAAGCCGTCCAGTATGACATGCATGCCAACTGTGACGGCTTCCTAGTTGTTCAAGGTAAATTAGTAATTTCAGTTCAACCTTAGCTGAACACGACGGTTTTGTTCTGATGCACGAGGATGCGATCCTCAATATGCCATTTCACTGCGCGTGCCAGTACAACTCTCTCAATCGTGCGGCCGATGCGCTTCAGCTCCCCAACGTCATCACGATGGCTGACGCGCTGAACGTCCTGCTCAATAATTGGGCCGCCATCCAGCTCTTCCGTTACGTAATGGGCTGTAGCGCCGATGATCTTCACGCCGCGATCATAAGCTTGCGCGTATGGCTTGCCTCCGACGAAGGCGGGCAGGAAGGAATGGTGGATATTAATAATGCGGTTCCGGTAAGGATCGATCAGAGCCGGAGACAGGATTTGCATATATCTGGCCAGTACAATCAGGTCTACTTTTCCATTAACCAGCTCCAGCTGCTTCTGCTCGGCCTCTCTTTTGGTGTCCGGGGTAACCGGAATATGATAGAAAGGAATTCCGAACGATTCGACATATTCTTTATTGTCAGGATGGTTGCTGACGACCATGGAAATTTCCGCATCTAGGTCGCCTGCTTGCCATTGCCAGAGCAGTTCTACCAAGCAATGGTCCTCCTTGGATACGAAAATAGCCAGCTTCTTCTTCTGATTCAGCGGATATATGTCCCATTTCATTTCGAATTTGGCAGCAATGACCGCAAAATCCTGTTTTAATTCCGTCAACTTGTCATGCAGCTGTTCCAGGTCAAATTCGACCCGCATAAAAAACATGCCGCCCTCAGGATCCATCGTATACTGATCCGATTGAACGATATTCGCGCCGTGCTGATAAAGAAAATCAGATACGGCAGCGACAATGCCAGGCCCGTCCGGGCAGGAAATCAGCATCCGCGCCCGGTGATTTTCGTATGGTTTTGCAGGCCTTGCGCCTGTTTTAACATGGATATCCATCTTTCTCTCAAATCCTCCCAGTAACTTTTATTAACACATACCTAAAACGCTTATACAGTAGCGGATAAATCCTTCGCCGCCAGCCAACCGATCAATCTGAAATTGATTTGCTCCTCCGTATAATCCGGGAACAGATTGGCTTCCAAGACGAGGTCGTATAATCGCTCTAGCGGCTCGCGCGGATCAGCCTTTCTCGCTTTGGCATCATTCTTGAGCAACGTCCACGTGTCCAGCACGAACGCCCGCTGTGTTATATCGCGTTTTGCAAAAAAGCTGTTCAGCATTTCCATTTCCGTCAGGAAGGATTCGCCGAATCTTCCCGTAACGTCGCCGCGAAGCAGGGCGATTTCGACTTCGTACATCGGCCGTTGGGTTTTGGCTTCTTTGCCGATCCAAGGCGTCTCTAGAATAAACGGGCGCCCCTGCAGCAACTCATGATGCACGACGCGGTTCAGCGCATCAAATCCGATCCACCCGCTGCCGATTGGCGTATGGCGGTCTTTCTTTGCGCCGATTGGATTTTTACTATCATTTACGTGTACGACAGCGATCCGATCCAAGCCGACCAACTGGTCGAATTGATTGAGTACACCGTCCAGATCATTAACGATATCGTAGCCGGCATCATGGATATGGCAGGTGTCCAAGCAGATCGTCAGTCGTTCGTTATGCTGTACTTTATCGATGATCGCAGCGATTTCTTCAAAGCTGCGCCCCATTTCCGTACCTTTGCCGGCCATCGTCTCCAGCGCGATATTGACTTCCGTATCATTCGTACCGTTCAGTACTTCATTCAAGCCCTCGGCGATCCGGTTAATGCCGTATTCGGCATCCTTATCCGTGAATGCGCCGGGATGAAGCACAATATTCCGTACGCCCAGCGCATGGGTACGGCGGATTTCTTCCTGCAGGAAGTCTACCGCCAATTGATACGTATTCGACTTATAGGAGCCAAGATTGACGATGTATGGCGCATGGACAACAATTTCGTCTATTCCGGCAACGGCCATCGCAGCCTTGCCGTCTTCAATATTCATCGACTCAATCGGTTTGCGGCGCGTGTTTTGCGGTGCGCCGGTATATATCATAAACGAGCTGGAGCCGTAAGATGCGGCCTCCTCCGTTGCGGTTAATAGCCCCTTGTCCGAGAACGAGACATGTGAACCTATTTTTAACATTTCCTTTATCCCCCTTATGGACAACGTTCTTTGAACAAACCTATTTTAGCTTGAATGTCGATATAAATCTAGTTAAGTTAGAAGACGAAGGACTTTTTTAGAAAAATATCAGTCCTGGTGTTGGTTTCACCCTTTTAGGATAGAAAGCAGGAAAAGTGGAATATTTGATTTGAACCGATGCGAGTGTACGTTCGCGATTAATGCGTTAAAGACCACTATGCCTAGTGGTCTTATTTCGTCAGGTTATCTGTCGTTTTTATATACTGAGATTGATATATTCAGCATTTTTATTTTTTGTTGCAAATGCAACATAATCAGGTTAAATTATTTATATGCACTTTTGTTGCATTTACAACAAAACTATGTGCCAAGGAGTTAATTATGAAGGAAATTCTTCGTGAAATTGGAACGATCGCTAGGGCATTAGATTCTATAAGTAATATAGAATTTAAAGAATACGACCTTACAAAAGGACAGTATTTGTACCTTGTTCGAATATGTGAAACCCCAGGAATCATTCAAGAAAAGTTAGCTGAGATGATAAAAGTAGACCGAACAACAGCAGCTCGTGCTATTAAAAAACTTGAAATTAATGGGTTCCTCGAAAAAAAAGAAGATAAACATAACAAAAAGATAAAAAAACTCTTTCCAACAGAGAAAGGGAAATATGTGTATCCATTTATAAAAAGAGAAAATGATTATTCCAATATTGTTGCATTAGATGGTTTTTCCGAAGGTGAGGTAGAAACCATTTTCAATCTGCTTCAGCGAGTGAGAAAAAATGTAGAAAAAGACTGGGAATATGTAAAAAAGGGGAATAAGAGAAAATATTAATTATCGAGGAGCGCCATATTTAAATGACTATAACTATAAAAAAGTGTACTTTTAAGGATTTACGACAACTTCAAGAAATTAGCTATGAAACTTTTAAGGAGACATTTAAGCATCAGAATTCTCCCGAAAATATGAATGCCTATCTGGACAGCGCTTTTAACTTAAAAAAACTAGAAAATGAATTATCCAATATTTCTTCGCAATTCTTTTTTACTTATTTTAATGATGAAATTGCTGGATATTTAAAGGTCAATACCAATGATGCTCAGACTGAAGTAATGGGTGATGAATCACTTGAAATCGAAAGGATTTATATAAAGAACAAATTTCAAACACATGGGCTTGGTAAATGCCTGCTAGATAAAGCAATAGAAATTGCGATAGAATGTAAAAAAATAAAAGTCTGGCTAGGTGTATGGCAAAAAAATGAAAATGCAATTGCTTTTTATAAGAAAATGGGCTTTGTTCAAAATGGAGCACACTCTTTCTTTATGGGTGATGAAGAACAATTGGACTTTATAATGACGAAAACACTCATATAACATTTTTCATCGGTGAATTACTATGTATAAATCCATAAATAAGGTATAATTCTTAAAGATTGAAGGGTTTAAGGACTAATTATTCGAGGTGAATGAATCGATGCCACACTGGAGCATAACTTGGTTTATACTGGCCGCGCCGGGGCCAAATCGCTGGTTTATGAACTCGATTGCTTTTTGGGGATTCGTCATGCTTGGCGTTATGTGCATCGGTGGTTTTTTTATGTTTCGCAAATTTTTGAAGGTGCTTCCGAAGGCCGACGGCATGTCCAAGCTCGATTGGCAGAATCACTGGGTAGAGAAAAGCAGGCATTTGTGGACGGACGAAGCGAAAGCCTTCCTGGATCAGCTTGTACAGCCTGTGCCCACTCCTTTCCGGGATATCGCCAAGCATTCGATCGCGGCGGAAATCGGCAAAATCGCCTTAGAAGAAGCAGCAAGCGAGGTTACGAAGGATCACTGCATCAAAGGCTATATTGTGGCTACACCAAAAAGGGACTATAAGTTCCTGATGAACTTTCTGGAGAAGAGCAATATCGACTACCATCCCTACCAGCATCTCATTAACAAATAGCACAATTCCTGCATCCGGTCGCGACGTCCCTGAACAACGCCAGCCGGATGTTTTTCTTAAAAGGTGTATTTTTCACTCTTCCAATTTAACGCCAATGCCCTGATTACTTGCATTTACTTCTACGCAACTTCGTTCTTCGTAAGCATACCTGTTCTTCTTGAATATAAAAGGAGTTTGTTCATTCTATCTTAGGAGGGAATGCTATGAAAGTAGTAATTTTCGGGGGGACAGGTTTTATCGGCAGTGCCTTAACGTCCTACTGGCAGCAGCAAGGCCATGAAATTACGATTATTACGCGGAGCAAGTCGAGAATTGATACAAGCGCTCATCCAAAGAATCAAACTCAGGGGGCTGCCGCTTCGCCTAATTATCTGACGTGGGAGCAGCTATCAGAATCTTCATCCAGTAAGCTAGAAGTAGATGCGGTCATCAATTTGGCAGGAGCTACACTGAGTCAGCGTTGGACCGGCAAGGCCAAAAACCGCATTTTGGAATCGAGGCTGCAAGCAACGAATTTAGCCGCCAAATGGGTGCAGGCGCTCAATCATAAACCTAAGGTCATCATTCAAGGCTCTGCCGTCGGTATATATGGAACTTCCCTCACGGAAACCTTTGATGAGTACTCCCCGCCTGATGCTGAGGATTTCCTGGCGAACGTAACAAGACAGTGGGAGGCTGAAGCGGATGAAGGGTTTCAAGGTATCAGGCTCGTCAAGCTGCGAACCGGCGTAGTGCTTGGAAATACGGGCGGAGCTTACCCACTCATGCGACTTCCTATCTTACTTGGCGCAGGCGGTAAAATTGGAGACGGCAATCAGTGGGTACCCTGGATACATATCGCCGATATCGTTGCCTTGATTGATTTCTGTACGATGCATCCCGAAGTGAATGGCGCCATCAACGCTGTAAGCCCAAATCCCCTGACCAACGATGAGTTCAGCAGAATCGTGAGCCGGGTACATCGAAGGCCATATTGGTTTCCGCTACCTGCCTTCCTGCTAAGAGCGCTGCTTGGTGAAATGTCTGCCTTGCTGCTGGAGGGACAAAGGGTAGTACCGAAAGCCGCTTTGGAACACGGCTTCCGTTTTCAGTTTCCTGAACTTGAGTCTGCTGCGGCAGATTTAAAAAAGAAAGCTAAATGATTTCTGCCGCTCTCTCTATTTCTACCGATTCCTACCCAGATGAAAAGTGATCTCCGCAATGCTGAATGAGTCCCCGGGCTCCATCGAGTAATCTTTGTAAGGCGCAATCAACTCGCCGTTTAACTTTGTGCCGTTTCGGGAGCCTAGATCCTTGATGCTGCAACTAGCCTCCAGTATCATGAGTTCGATATGAGCACGGGATACCCCAGCTTCCTTCTCCACATATTGAGCCAACTCCTCGGAACGGCCGATAATAAAGCTGCCCTTCGGAAGAGGAACGCGTTCCTTGCTACCACCTGAACATTGTTTTTCCAAATAATATGCCGCCTCAGCTTGCAATTGCCCTGGCTCCTCATATTCCTTCAACAATACCGTAGCAGGAGCTGGTGCCGTAGGCTCCCTATGCGATGCAGACTCTGACAATGGAGCCGGAATAAGATTTATGTCCGTTACTGCTAATTCCTCAGCCGTAGAAGCCATACTGCTTCTTGCTTGCTTCGCTGATAAAGATTGTGAATCCGCTTCAACAAAGGAATCATTCCACCGCCATTTTTCCTCATAACGGTGCAGGTTTCCGCCATAGTGAGAGCCTGGATTTTTCCTATTGTCCTTATGATCATTGTTGCCTTTGACGCCTTTATCTTCCTTAAGAACAAAATCGGAATCATGCCTCTCCTGATGGTTATCCCCACTCCATTTTCGTTCGTTCTCATTCCTGAAAAATCCAGCCAGGTCAATTGTTCCACGATTAATAAGCAGCACAAATAATACTATCGCTGCTGATACTCCCATACTTAAATATAGTCCGGTAGCTGTCGGCCTATCCAAATACACAAACTTCCAAACCACCGCCCCTAGCAGCGCAGCGCCAAGCCACATATAAGTAGGCTGAATTTCCAATCTGCTTAACTTGTGCTCCTCGTTTTCTGTATCGTCATCTTCCTCTCCGGAGAAGCGAGAACCGCTGCTATTATCTGTAGCATCGAACGAAAAACTCGCTTTGCTTCGGCTCGGGAGATTTTCCGCTATTGAGAGATATGGATCATTTAGCGAATTTCGTTGCAGCTTATGAGCAGGAGGTACTCCCCTTCCCCCGCCTTCACTTGAACGAAGATTTGTTCCGTGCTCCACTGAAGGGGTTTCATCAAGCAACAGGGAGGTCAGCAATTTTTTTAGCCCAGCAACCGAGAATAACTCTCCTCCGCATAAGCTGATGACTTTCTGTATTCCGCTTCCTTCCATATCCGTTATTCTTGTCATTAAGCGATTGACGAGGGTTAGCAGAGCCTGGGCTACGGATTGCTCTGACGAAATATCAAGTAATGGAAGGTAAACTAAATAAATGATGCCGCTGGATAAAGACTCTTCTACAAAGATATGATTCTCATCCAGCAGGTAGTTACCGGAAGTCAGCATATATTCCTTGCTATGATCAAGCGCTCTAACAATCTGCAGCAGGAAACTGTAGAATTCGGTCATCGTCATCCAATCGCTTTTTAGGCACTGGGACAGCATTCTTTTCCCGGTAATTTCATAGTGCAGCGTAACTTCAAAATCAATTTCCCTTATATCCAGCCGCAGCAAATTAGGGATCGCCACTGAAGCTATCATACTCCTCTGAACCCGATTCAAGTGCTCTGTATGCAGTCCTCCCTCCGTGTTAATAACCATATATGTTCCGCCATTTCTGACAAAATCGGTCACAAACCCCGCCATCTCATGTTCTCCTCCTCACTTCTAAAAATAATAGACGGCCATGATCGAACCGGGCAGTACAGCCAGCATGAACGGAAAGGTTAGCGGCTTATCCTTTGCCGTAAGTGCTTGTACCGGACTTGCGCTGCGCAGCACAATTATCCCTATAACGCTGCGCAATACGGCGCCAAGCCGCATCACCACTTCCCTTCTGCAAATTAGAATTAAAATGCCGATGCATCCGGCGGCAACAATCGAATACAACAGCATAGACAATGTAAGCGGCACTCCTACCCAAGCCCCGATCGCAGCAAATAATTTCACGTCCCCGCCTCCTACGGCTCGTACCACATATAGAATCGCCATAATTCCAAAACCAACGGCGGCGCCCTTCGCTGAAAAAACAAACCCCTGTCCGCCATTCGTTATCACATGGTATGCTGTGCCAAGCAGCGTGCCGGTTATGGTAATCGTATTAGGAATTTTCATCGTACGGATATCGGTTACGAACGCAGCAGCAAGCAAAATAAAACAGCCCCAAATTTCTAAATACATGGCCAGCCCTCCTTACTTCTTTTTATTTGGACTTTCGACAACAAAATCCGCCGCCGTACGCAGTCCGTCTTCCGTTTCAACGACAAAAGTCCAGGTGCCCGGCGTGGTATTCCCTCCAACAAGCCATTGCCACTCTGTAACCCCATGCTCATCGGCGGAAGCTTCGCCCAAATATTTAGCTTGGCTTACCCCGCTTTTATAGTAAACTGTCAGCTTAGCCACCGTTCCGGGTTCGACCCGGGCACTAACCCGCGCTTTATGGCCCGCAAATGCGGGATCTGGCTTCGATAAAATCACCGGGGCTTGTCCCTCGGCCTGCTCCGCACTTCCGCCCTCATTCAACTCATCGGTATCCCCGATCCAAAGACGCTCCTGAGCCCTCGCCTGCAGGACGATTTTCCGGTTCGAGAATGGAACCTTTATCGGCAGTTCGTAACTTAACTCGATGCCGAAATAAGGATTTTTCCCCGTTTTTAAATCAGGCACAGTAACTCGACTGACATGAACATGTTCTTCGCGAAGCAATGTGTCCTGCATAAATGGCTTTAATAGCGGCTTCATCACGGGATCAAGAACAGCCTCCAGCATACTATTTTTAATATCATTCAGCGGTTCATCTCCCTTGGCTGCGGCGTCGCTCATCCATCCAGATAAGGGCTCGGGAAGTGAATCAGCATACTGCCCAGCCCATTCCGAAAGAGACAGCTTGGGCATGCTCCACTCAAATACATTCATTTGCCTGCCATGGCTTTCGCCCTCCGCATTCTGCTCCGAGTGCTTATCGTCGATAGCCAAGGCAATGGGATAGATGTGCGCGGATACTTGTTTCACTGCATTTGAGGCTGCGATATGCATTTGTACAGAATAAACAGTCATTTGAACCATATAGATAAAAAAGAATATTACAATAATAAAAACAGGCATGACAAGTGAAGCTTCCAGCACCATGCTGCCTTGAGAGGTTCTACTGGAAGAGTCAGTATGAATAATGCGCTTGCTTGACAGCATAATATCTGCTTCCCTCCACTCGTCCCTCTAAAGCCCCGGCGTTTCCGATCGCTTTGGATACGCCAGGCAGGAACCATAATGGCAAGGCTGCGGTAACTTCTCCTTTAATATAAGTGGCTCGTTCATCGGGGTTGATTCCTGTCTTGAAACGAATTACCGATATCATCCGTGAAAGTCGCTGTTCACTGCCCCCATGCAGCAATAGAAATAATCGAAGATGATCCCTGTACGTTAAGTTGATTTTCAAAAAACTGCTAAGCGGTATAGTGCCCTTCTGACATAAAAGCACCACATCCTTGATCGCCTCTACAACTCCGTGCAGTAGAGCGGAAGCCAAGATAGCTAGCGGGTTGATCTTGTTAGCATGCTTGATCAGTCCCTCCATTGTGCGAATCGCCAAACGCATAGTAAATATTTCTCCATAAACCGCAGCGATATTTCCTGCTGGATTATGAAATCCATACAATATGTACTCTACTTCCTGACGTTCCGGGGCAAATTGCTCAACTATTGCATCCAGCTTGTCTGGCTTGCCTTCCATAAGTCCTTTCAAGGTGCTGATATCAAAAAAATCAAAGTAACTGATAAGATACTCCGTCTGGTAACCATTGTCCGTCAGGCTTGACAGCATATCCGACAAAGAAGCATATAAAGCATCCATGCCCCCCATCGCCTGCTCTCCAGTCTCATAAGGATCACTGCCGCGCTTACTCAGGTTCTCTTCCGATTCAGCCGTTTGATTTTGATTCAACTTGCGATTACCGTCAAAATAACTATTCAGCAAATCAAATTGCTTCTGATGCTCGCCCATCTTATGCTTTAGATCCTCGATTTGCTTGAGTAAATTAGACACTTTCTTCAGTTCAGCGGCAGCTTGTCTTTCCGTTTGCTTGCGTTCAGCATCGCTAGTTCGGTGAGCCCTCAAGGTGGTCTCGAATCGCTGCAGGACATTGCCGCTTCCGGCATCAACATAGGTTCGTAAATAATGATCGATTTCACGACTAGCCTGAATCGTCCCCGATTTAAAAGCACTTATGCTTCCGGATGAAGCTGCATTAATATCAGAAGACCTCAAAAGTAACGAGTCTACGGCTTGATGAACATGATTGAAGCTCGACTCTTGGGCCTCGATTCCTGCTTCTAAGTCTGCAAGGAGTGATTCTTGCAGTAGCAAGGAATCGCTCTTGCTCCGGACTCCGGCAAGCTCCGCCTCCCCGCTAACACTCTCTTCTTCCTCTGTACTCGGTGCTGAAGATATTGAGTTATACCCCTGCTGTACGGGTCGCTTCTCGGACTCGCTGATCACATGACGCATTTGCTCGTTTAGTTCTCGAATTTCGCCGAGTAGCATTGTAGCGGAAGGCAACTGCTGAGTATGCTGCTTTTCCGCACTTTTGTTCGCCTCTGAAATCGCATCAAAGGCGGCCAGCGTATCATATCGGTAATCCGCCAGTAAGTCGGTATAAATCCGTTCGGCTGGCTTTCTTTGCCGATCCTCCTCCCGTTTTTCTAAATAATCCTGGTATTGGGACGCTGCATCGGATATCAACAGGATACGACCACCAAGCGGGTTGTCCGGAATATATGAATAATCCGCACGGGCTAACCGATCAAGATATCCATTTGCCGAGGATGCGGCTTGCCTCTGCGCCGCAAGCAGTTGATCCAGCTTTTCCTCCCTCTTGTCATAAAGCTTCTGAAGCTTGGCTAGCAAATCTACCGTATTCGAAGCTTCCTTCATGACCTGCGACAATGGTTTGAATTTATTAATCACCTCGATTGCAAAATCGATCGGGGCTTTGTATTTCATCTCTTCCCGAATTTGCTGTGCAAATACAGAATAGTTCCCCAAAGGACGCAGCATTCCTACGGAAGAGGAGTCCAGTCTCGCTCTCATAATCGGCAGATCATCGCTCCGGACTGCAAGATCGAAGTTGTCCTGAAGCACTTTGGACATTATATAATTCCCATCCGTCCCGCCGAATGCAAACAAGCCATATTCCTCTAACAATTGCTTATCGTAAGCGGATAGCACTGAACGAGCTGCCGCATGAGCAAGCGCCTCTGTCCTCGCCTGCAGCGCAGACATCCTGGCAAAGTCAATGAAAATAGCTACAAAGGCGAAGACAGCCGCAAAAATAACGATCAGAAATACCGTCACTGCCCCATGTTCTGAACGGCGCTTGTCAAACATAAGAACCCCCTTCTGAAAAAAACAAATCCTTATTTCGCATATAATTCCAGTGCTTTTCCTGCCTCGTCCTTATGGATATGCTCCGTTCCAGAGCCTTTGAACTTCGCTCCGTAATAACGCACAAGCTCCACGGTTCGAATCCATTCCGTCGGCTCTACAACATAAGCGGCCGAATATCCCGATTGCATGACATCACCGATCACTGCTTCGAGCGGGGAAAGTGGAACATAGCGATTCAAAGATACGGATACTTTACGAGACAGCAGTCTATTATCGTATTGCATCTGCCCTTTCATTCCGGCTGGAATTTCCCTTCCTGTATTTCCGAGCTTCTTCATTGGGAGAGCAATTCCAGACTCATCCCCGTTTGGCAGCTCCAATACAACCGAGGAATTTCCTCCGAGCCAGCCGAAGAGAAGCTGCAGCATGCCATCGTCATTTAAGCGCCAATAAATGGAGTCCTGCTTTCCTTCCTCATAAGCCCCTGTTCGGGGATCCCGATAGCTGTTGTCCCATGTGTAGGCGCTGCGTTCAGCGGCCACGGCAGACGTATGGCCAAGTACGGCATTTTGATACAAATACATGCAAAAAAACATAAGCAGCAATATCGTAAAAAATATGACCGGAAAAACTAGCGAGGCTTCTATTGTAAAGTTCCCATCCTTATTCCGGAGCAGCTTCACTACTCTCCGCCTTCCATGAAAGAATCGGTTTTTTTGCCGGCTTTGGAGAGCAGGTTCTCAACGATCGCCTTCAGCTCCTTACGAAATACAACTGCAATAATAACGATGACCGCGATAATCAGGATCATTTCAAGCATCCCAAGTCCGTCCTCGTTCCGCCAAAGCTCTCCCATTCTCGCACGCATTACCTTCAACATTATTAAATTCCTCCTTAATTAATAAAAGCTATAAATCCATGATCATGAAGGCGGGAGTCCCCACCAAAATCACAATAATTAAAAATAACAGCACCATCGGAAACACCAGCTTGGATGAAGCCTGCTCCCCCAATGTCTTACCGACTGCCTTTCGCTTCTCCCACAACGTATGGGACAAATCGCGAAGCGCCAATACAAAATCGTTCCCGCCGCGGCGGAAATTAAGCAGAACAGTCGTCGTAAATGCAGACACCTCCTGAATTCCACAGCGTTTGCTGAAGCCTTCCAATGCCTGGGGAAAGGAATCCCCCCCTTCACACTCTCTTTGCATTTGAAACAGCTCTCGATACAGAGGATGCGTCTCTTGCCCCCGCTTTCGTTCCAGGCATTGCTTGATTGCCTGCTGGACGGTTGAACCAGCGCCGACCAGCAGTACAATTTTATTCAGCAGCTCCGGCAGCTCAAGTATGATCTGCTGCTCTCGACGCTTTACCTTGCTGTGCAGATCATTAATCAGAGCGATCGGCAGCAGCACGGCGAGAACAGTACCTATGAAAAATCCGCTGGCTTCCCCCTCCATGACTAATGAGATGAAGCATCCTCCTATAAGCAGCAAGTAACTGTAGGAGAGCATCTCCGCTAGAAACAGCATGGTGTATTCCCCGCCGTGCTGCTGGCCATTAATCCGCCTTATCGAGCGCTGGATTTTGAAGAAAAAAAGCGGAAGCCTCTGCGACACTTTCACCTTTTCCAGCAAATAAAGCATGGGAGGGGCAATTCGCTGCAGCCGGATGACTTCCATCCGCAGCTTGGCGAGGTTGGAATATTGATGTGCCGATTTCCGATATAGTAAATTCCACGTGATAAGTAAAACGATCAGCAGGGTTCCCCACAGCAGGTTCATTTTCATCCCTCCTAAACCCGGATATCCATAATCTTCATCATGATCCAAGAGCATATGACAAATAGAATGAGGGCAACGGCTGAAATAACCAGTCCGGCTCCGTGATGAAGCGGCTGCATATATTCCGGAGATGTCAGATCCATAAACAATAAAAACAGGACGGGCGAGACCAGCATGGCCTTAGCCTCAAAGCGCTTTTGGGCAATCATGACACTGATCTCCTGGCTGATTTCCAGCTTCTCGCTAATAATGGAAGAGGTTCTTCTCACCACCTCTACTAAATCACCACCGGAGCGTTTGCAAGTCATAAATACATCCGCGAAATTGCTGATGTCTTCCATGCCGGCCCGTCTGCTGAAATCCTGCAGCGCGTCCTCGATTGGCTCCCCGTACTCCAGACGGGTACATATAATTCCTAGCTCAATGATGAGATCATTCGTCCCATCCGGGTATAGCAGCCGCAAATCTTGTATCGCTTCACGAAATCCGTTCTCCACCGAGCGTCCTGCTGCGAGGGAGGAGGATAATGAATACAAGGCCTGCTTGAAGTTCAGACTCAGTGCCTCCCTTCTTCTGCGCAATAAATACCTGCTCCACGGCTTTGGAACAAATACGGTGCCGCAGGCCAGAATAAGCGACAGTATCCAGGAATGAAAAAATATATACCCGACAACTAAAAGCAGCGCGCCCCCTACGACCAAACAAAGTACGGTTTGCCTTCCTGAAAGCACATAATCCCGATAACCCGGCAGCTGCCCTGCTTCATTCTCCGGGGAATTGATCCTGTTAATCCTGTTACTCCGCCTAAGCAATGCTTTCTTCATGCGTTCTCACCCTTCGATACTGCTCCGTTCGCCCTCTCTTGATCCAGTATAATCCCCGCCATGCGCAGCTTATCGAGTTTGATCAAGCTCCCCCGTCTTGCCAATTGCCCCTGAATTTTCCCGTTCTGCTCCTCCTCTTCCTGAAAAACATACAGCGGATTCAGCACCACCTCCCCCTCACTTAAACCGCATACTTCCGAAATTTCCACGACCCTGCGGGAGCGATCCCGCAGCCGGGATAAATGAATAAAGATATCAATCGCAGACCCGATTTGCTGGCGTACCACTTGAATAGGCAATTCGGCGCCGCTCAGCACCATCGTCTCCAGCCGGCTGATCATGTCCTTAGTGCTGTTAGCGTGACCAGTTGATAAGCTGCCGTCATGTCCAGTGTTCATCGCCTGCAGCATATCCAAGCATTCGCTCCCTCGCACCTCGCCAACAACGATCCTGTTCGGCCTCATGCGCAATGAAGCGCGGATTAAATCTCGAACGGAAATTTCGCCCTTCCCTTCCGTATTCGCATTTCGCGTCTCCAAAGAGACTAAATTCGGAACTGTAACGATTTGCAGCTCTGCCGAATCCTCAATCGTGATCACCCGTTCATCCGGCGGTATATATTGCGAGAGCGCATTGAGAAACGTCGTCTTGCCAGAACCCGTTCCCCCGCTAATGAAAATGTTGTATTTCCCTTTAACTAAGCTTTGTAAAAAGGCTGCAGCCTCCTCGCTTAAAGAGCCCCATTCCACAAGCCGTTCCATCGTTACAGGCTGCTCGGGAAACTTTCTGATCGTCATTGTCGGCCCCTTCAGCGCTATAGGCGGAAGCACGATGTTCACCCGCGACCCGTTCGAGAGTCTCGCATCGACAATAGGTGATGAATCATTGACGACCCGGTTTACGTTAGAAACAATGTTCTGGATGATATCCTCCAGCTTCTCTTGAGATTCGAAACGTACAGGTACCTGCTTGACCTGACCATCCTGTTCAATAAAAATCTCCTCATGGCTGTTGATCATAATTTCAGAGACCAACCGGTCATCCACGAGCGGCTGAAGCACATCCAAGCCCCGAAAAGAGTCATACAATCTGCGCACCCATTTCCGCTTCCCGGAAGCCGTTAATCCATTGAGTTCTTTCTCTTCCAACACGCGGCGTTCAATATAGTCCATCAACTGCGCGTCCGATAGCGTTGCAGTCATATCCAGGCCAGATCGAATACTCGAACGAAGCTCCGTTAAAAATTGCTCAGTCACCCTGCCGTCCCCCAGTCTCAATCGAATGACTTCCGTTGTATACACTGCGGCAAAGCTTGAGCATATCCTTCTGAAATGCCGGTGAATGCAGCGGGGAGCCCTGTCCCGTTCCTTGGCTCCATGAAGGAATATTAGGAAGCGTAACCTTAGCTGTCATCCCCGCTCTGGGCATGTCATGAACCAGTTCTCCCATGCATCTATTGACTGTAAACAGCGTCTTCCCCATCATTTCGCGGAATAGAGACGAATCTCTCCGCTCTATATGAGACATCCACAGTCCGTTCTTACGCATCGAGTTCCACTCATCGGTTAATAGCCAGATTAGCTTGTCACAGCGTTCCAGCACCGTTGATGTCCGCACGTTCGGATATGAATCAACGTCGACGATAATCGCATCGTAAAGACCGCTATTTGCAATGAATTCAATAAGTCCTGCCGTGTCCTTGCGATCCATTTCCAGCATTTCATTCATATTGTCGAGCGGCCCAAAAGTATCTCCCTCTAGGAAGGAATCTCTGTATACATAGGTCGAGAGCTCTCGTTTCAATGGTTCGTCACGCTCCCCTGCCGCCTTCAAATCGTATAGAAGCCTGGCAAGCCCTTGCGCCTCATTCTGTCCTTCCCCCAGAAGCCGACTCTGAAATAAAATACCGCTGCTGATCGTCTCCAGATTAAGATAAAAAGCCTTGCATCCCTCCCCGGCAAGCTGCTTCATCAAATGGATCGCCACCGTCGTCTTGCCGCATCCGCCAACTGCGGAATATATTCCGACGACCAAAGCCTTGCCCTCCACCGAGCCTCTGCCCCCTGCTCCTCCCCGAGCACATTCCAGCACAGCGGATAGAAGCAGAGGCAACGGTTGAAATTTGGAGAGGCTCTTCCCCTGGACATTCCCCTCCCCGCCTTCATCAAGGCGAATCCAGGGCACCTGCAGAGCTCCGCCGCCGCCCAGCCAAGCCTCCAGAAACGTATTCTCCGCCAGAACGAGATCCACAAATAGCCGACTCGACCCCATGTGCCGTACAAAAGCATCCTGGCGGCTGAATGCCGTTACGGAGAAACGGCGATCAAACTCGCTATGGCGAACATAATACAGAAAAGGCTCAATATACTGCTCATCCTTAACGGCCAGAATAAGCCGAACTGGAACCACTCTTACCACCAACCCCCTTGGAACGCAAAAAAGCACCGCCCAATAACCGCTTTACGGTTGTTGGACGGTGCTTCCGCCGTTCATTCCTGAAATTTACAGTTAGAATACCATAATTAGCAAACTCTCGCAAGGCCTTTTTTACATGGCTATCCGTCCTGCAAAAAACGCTCCTTGTTATCCTTCGTAGGAACAAGACATGTCTCATCCTTGCCGAACCATCGATAACGATTGGCTGCCACTACGCGATACACGGCATCCCTTATGAATCGCGGCACAATGATAAACCCGTAAGCCAGCGGCCAAGGAAAACGCAGCCCCTTCGCGATGCGAAGCGCAGCAGATGACCGCGTATAGTAAGCGCCATTCTGATAAAGTACAATCGTATCGATCCGCTCGGAGGAAATATCCTGCCGGGGGCTGCCCTGCAATATTCTCTTCCCGGCTTCCGACTGGAGGGAAGCGAATCGAAAGCGGCGCCCTGGGTCGCGCTTTATAATAAATTTGACCGCGCCCTGGCATAAATGGCATACGCCATCAAACAAAACTACATTTTGCTCCTGCCCCGTCTTTCGTGTCATCATCGCTCACCTCACTTTAGAACGATTATAACATTTCAAATCTAATGAAGCTTCTTAATTCTCAGGGCAATTCCCGGCTTGGCCGGCAGCTCGATCGTGCTTGTCCCGCTAAGCACACCCTCGACCGGAGTTATTGTCATCTCCCAAGTATCGATGATTTCCGCCAGGTAGCTGCTCTTCTCATCCAGCTCAGCTACAAAATAGGCCGGACGATGAATTCCGAAGTAGCCCAAATAGTACTCTCCCTCTATCCCGATCGTTTCCATTTGCCGCATCGTAAACAACGGTTCGCTTCCCTCGGGCAGTTGTTCTATAAAAAGTCGCAGGAAGGATATTCTCTTCGGGCTGCTCCCTTGAAGCTCTCCTCCCTTGGCCCACCATATTTCACCGTCGGGGTGAAGATAAGTCTCGCCATGGCCGGCATACCCCCCGCGGACTGCCGCCTCCCAGAAGCGGTGGGTCATTTCCTCTCCCGTTATATTTCCCCAGCGAAAAGGCACATTGCCCTCATACAGGCATTCATCAATGACGATGGGCTTGCTGTAAGCTCTTTGCCACTCGCGCACCAGAGTAACATCCCAATGCTGTATACTGCAATGCGTAACCCAATCGCGGCTGTGATCATAAAAAACTACACTGGCCGGCTCATACATCCTCGTACCGTTATGAATCGAGCGGAGATGTCCGTACGGATCCTCGGCTTGGACAATTTGAAACAGAGCATCCCACTGACTCATGGTTTTCTCATTCATAAAATCATATTCATTGGCCAGAGACCACCATACGTTGCGGAAAGAAGCAAGCCTGGCTATGATATACCGCAAATATCTCTGATCTGCTTCCGTCGGCATCCGGTCAAAGCCCCATCTTCCTTCATCATAAGGATGAAAAAGGATAAGATCCGCTTCGATCCCCAGCTTAAGCAGCTCATCAATATGGCCTTCCAATCTTCTAAAGAAGGAGGGGTTGAATCTCATAAGATCAAACCCTTCCTCTGGACTGCCTTCGTACGGAAATTCTACCGGATCGGTGGCATTGAAGCTGTAATTCTTCGGAAATACAGTCATGCGCAGCTTGTTAAACGGCGACCTGCCAAGAGAATTCATCGTACGCCGTCTAACGTCTTCAGGCTGATGAATCCAAGCATAACACGTCGTCCCAAATGGATGATAAGCTGTTCCATCCGCATAACAGAAATGTCTTTCGTCTTTTACCTTAACGTAACCGTGATTGTTTGCGGCGGGAGCTGTACATTCAAATGTACCCGATACACCATGAAGCTCCGGCATCCTGCTATTTATTACGTAGGACCAGATCCCGATATCATTAGGCATGAATCGCAGCCGGTATATCCCGTCTCCATCGTAAAATCCCTTCACCTTAATGGATTGAGAGCCCTTCTTGAAGATTGCGCTCCATATATCGTCACTATAAGGATCACTTTGTTCTGGAGCCGAAATAGCAAGCTCAAATCTGTCCCACTGCTTTACAATAGCTGAAGACGTATCCAACTGACCTGAATGCAGCAAGCGATAACCTCCTTGATCTACTATATCTGTTGTTTTATCCCTTGATCCCGGTTGTAGCGATTCCTTCCACAAAATACTTCTGCATCGAGAAGAAGAGAATCAAGCTAGGAACTAAAGACAATACGGACATGGCAAACATCGGCCCCCAGGACGATTCTCCGGTCGAATCCATGAACAGCCGCAGTCCAAGCTGTACCGTGTAAAGAGCAGAATCATTAAGATACAGCAGCTGGCTGAAAAAATCATCCCATGTCCACATAAAGGAGAACAATGCAGTAGTGACTAACGCGGGAAAGGCGAGCGGCATAATCATGCGGTAATAAATCTGCACAGGCCCGCAGCCGTCAATCCGTGCCGATTCATCCAATTCCCTCGGCAAACCCCGGATGAACTGAACCAGCAGGAAAATAAAAAATGCCTCTGTAGCGAGAAACTTAGGCGTAATCAGCGGAAGGAAGCTGTCGACCCAGTCGATATTTTTAAACATAATATACTGCGGTATTGTCTTGACGTGCTGCGGCAGCATAATCGTGATCATCATCATGGCAAACCAAAGCTTCTTCAGACTGAAATCCAGCCGTCCAAAAGCGAAGGCTGCCATCGAACAGGAGATCAGATTACCAATAATGACAAAGACGCATATGAGAATAGAGTTCCAAAAATATATGCCGAAGCCGCGTCCGGCAATCCCTTTCCATCCATCGGCATAATTGCCGAAGGTGAACTCTTTAGGCCAAAGGCTCAGGTCGCTAAAAATATGTTGACTTGGCTTCAGCGAGCTCATGAACATCCAAATGACGGGGTACATCATCAGTACTCCCAGCAAAATTACAAAGCAATGCTTTAGAAGCACCGTATAATTTTTTGTCGTCCGTTCCATGGTTTTATTCCCCTCCATCCCCATATGTCACCCAATGCTTCGAGGAAGCGAATATAACGGCTGTAAATATGCCAATAATCACAAGAAGTACCCAAGCCATCGCGGAAGCATAGCCCATTTCAAAGAAAGAGAAGCCTTTAAGATATAAATAAAGGGTGTAGAACATCGTCGAGTCTAAAGGTCCGCCTTTCCCGCCGCTTACGATAAACGCAGGGGTAAATGCCTGAAACGAGCTGATAATTTGCATAATCAAGTTAAATAGAATGATAGGGGACAGCATAGGGATCGTAATACTCATAAACTGCTTGAATTTGCCTGCACCATCAATCTGGGAAGCCTCATAGTAGTCCTGAGGGATCTGCTTCAGCCCTGCCAGAAAAATAATCATCGAGGAACCGAACTGCCAGACCGACAAAGCAACCAGCGACGATAAGGCATACTTAGGATTGGACACCCAATCCGGCGCCTGAATGCCAAAGTAATCCAGGAGAAAGCTATTCACAACACCGCCACCGCCGAACATTTTTCGCCAAAGCACGGAAATGGCCACGCTTCCTCCCAGCAATGTCGGAATATAATAGATTGTTCTATATAAGCCAAGACCTCGCATGCCCTTGTTCATAAGTATTGCTACCAGCAAAGCAAAGGCAAGCTTAAGAGGAACCGAGCTAAAGACATAGGTGAAGGTTACCTGTAATGATTTTATATAGCGCGGATCGTGATTGAACATCGTGTCGTAGTTGGCAAGACCGACCCATTTAGATGGTGTAAGCAAGTCAAAATCGGTGAAAGATAAATATAACGAAGAAATCATCGGTATAAGTGTCAGAACAAAGAAACCGATAAACCAGGGCAGTAAAAAAAAGTATGCCGTTGCATTACGCTTCCACCACGTTACTAACGGGCGGCTGCCGGCCCGGTCATCTTGACCGGGCGCTGTTGGTGTAACTGCAGCCTGACTCAATGTGCGCTCATCCTTTCTGTCCATTACACTCTAATTCGCTTTATTCACTGCCGCTTCCGCCGCAGATACGACATCCGTCGCTGCTTCTGCCGGCGATTTAGTCCCAAATCCTACAGCCATAGCCGCATTATTCAGTTGTCCGTCGAATTCGCTAATGTTCGGAAGCTCGCGATCCATCGTACTGGCCGTACCTGTTGAGAGATTAAAGTATTCGTAAATCTTCTTATCAATATCGGAACCTTCGCCGATCAGCATTTCTCTTACCTTCTCTGAGCCCGGAATGCCGCGGTCGTTGCCGAGGATTTTAGTGGCTTCCAGATCGTTAACCATAAAATCGATGAACATAGCCGCTTCCTTCGGATGCTTGGATTGCTTACTGACCGTCATGAACTGACTCGGCTGAATCCACAAGCCAGAGCGCTTCTCGTCTTTGGCTGCCGGCAGCAGGCTAACGCCCAATTCATCCTGCATGGCATTTTGGAAGCCGGACATTTGGTTCGACCATACAAGCGACATCAATACTTTGCCCTGTACAAGCAAGGATACATCCGGGCTTGTCTCTGACATGGAGGCCGTTGCTTCGGAGGTAGGAACAATCCCTGCTTCCCGGAAGCCCTTCCACATGTTGAACCAATTTTCAATATCCTCCTTGGCAAAAGCTACTGCACCATCGCGATAAAAGGTTTTGTCCTGCTGACGAAGGAAGTAGTTCAGATAATGCGGGAAAAATGATTGATCCGCAAAGGCATAAACGCCTTTGTCCAGCTTTGCCACCGCATCCTTGCCAAATGCCTCAAGCTCTTCCCATGTCATGTTATCCTTCGGCGGCTGAAGTCCCGCCTTCTCCAATAATGCCTTGTTATAAATAAGCCCAAGCACATTGGAACCCAGGCTGATTCCGTATTGTTTGCCATCCATAGCTCCTGCTTCGATCACATTCTGGTCAAAATTATCTACATTGATCTCCTGTCCCATATAAGGGGTCAAATCCATTAAGGCATCCTTAGAAACGTAGTCTGGATAGTTATTGCCGAGCTGCATCAAATCCGGTGGATTCCCGCCAGCAATTTGTGTAGCCAGCTTGTCGAAATATCCATCATTGCCCATGTATTCCGGGTTGACTTTAATATGCGGATATTTCTCCTGGAACTTTTCAATGACCTTTAATGTCGCATCATGTCTGGCCTGAGAGCCCCACCACATAATTCGGAGGTTCACCTTCTCCTCCCCGGCGCCTTTTGATGTACTTGCAGCATTCTTACCGTTTTCGCCCCCGCTTCCCGAGCAGGCTGTAACGACGAGCAGCATTAGAACCAGTAAAGCTGTCAACAGTTTCTTCTGAATTTTCATGTTAGTTCCCCCATTCTGTTTTTTAAATGCTAGAAATCCTTCTATTTATATTTAAAAAAAGAGAGTAACCGTTTTCATAACTTGTAGTTCATTCAAGCTCAATCGCTTAAATGCAAAGCAAGTGCAGGCTTGCCGGCAAGCTCGTCAACCATATTCAGCACTAGCATATTCCAATTCAGGAATCCGCCGTTCATGACGGGCTGCCCACTGGCCGGATCATAATATTCATGGAGCGTTCCGCTTCTCTCCAGGTCGCTGCCGAAAAGCAATACCGTTTTTCGAGCAATCTCCTTCGCCTCTGCCTTGAATCCGTAGTTCATTAATCCGCGGAACGCTACGTAGTTGACGATTCCCCAGATCGGCCCAAGCCAGTTTGACGGATTATTGGTCGCCGAAATATTATACATTTTCTCATCCATAGCAAGCGAAGGAACTCCATAGGGACTGTTGAAAGTATTTTTGTCCGCGAGATGCAATCCAGATAAATAAGCGCTTTGCTCCAGCGTCGCTGTTCCCGACCATAAGGGAATAAATCCACTCCAAGCGCGAACTTTAATCGGCAGCGTCTTCCAGAAGACACCTAGTCCCGTATGGAACCAATCGAACTGACGTGTTTTAATGTCGACATCCACTGAGTAGAAAAACTTGTCCCTTGGATCCCAGCATTCTTCCTGAATCGCCAACTCCAGCGTCCTGGCTTTCTCCAAATAATGTTCCCTTCTGCCCATAAATCCCCATTTGCTGCAAAGTAAAGCCATGGCTTTCAGTTCGCTGACCATAAATGCATTTAAATAAATATTAGCCGTTGAATATTTCGGTCTTCCGAAGGTCGCTGGATCATTGTCCATCCCAATCATGATGTCGTCCGCCCAAACATATAGTTTGCAGTTCTCATGATAGTAATCGCGGTCATAGCAGCCGAAATACTTTTCTAACCCTTCAACGTATTGGCGTGCCCACTCGTAATCGCCGCAATGTCCCGAAATAAGGGCAATGTGCTGACTCAGAAACGGCTTGTGCATATTGAGCTTGAAACCTTCCTTGCGCTTGCATATAAGATAAGGCTCCTCTGTCTTGCCCTTCTCAATCATCATGGGAATATAGCCATCCTCCTGCTGATGATCAAAGAAGTTATGGATACTTCCCTTCGCGTACGGTGTCACTGCTCCCACTGGAAGCAGGCTGCCCTCCAAATTCAGCAAGGCGTAGGCCGACCAGAAAGAATCCCAATCCCATAGATTCGCGCTATACACGGATCCTGGGTCTATAAAAGGATATTTCAAATAATGCGACGGTTCCTTCAAGCAGCCTACAGCTTGTTCAGCTATGAAACTACGAAGCAAGGTCACATGCTGATCATAGCTATTCGTGTTCATCTGCAACCTCCTGTAATGTATCTTGAGATCGTATTTCCTCAGTTATTAATTCGCTTTCAAAGTAATAATGCCCCGAGCCGGCCGTATAGACCGACCGCCCTTCCTTGCCCCCGACATATTTAGCCGGGCCGACGGTATGCGTCACGCTGCCGGGAATGCAAAGTTCAGCAGTGGTGTTCACTGGCAGGCTTACCTTCATGCTAAATCTGTTGTTCTCCCTGGCCCAATCCACGGTTATGGTGCCGTAAGGACATTCGTAAATGCCCTTAATATGGGTCAAGCTGCCTCCCGGATATGGCTTTATCCGTATTTTCTTAAATCCAGGTTCAAGGGAATCAGGCTCTATACCGGCAGCATATCTGTACAGCCACTCTCCTACGGAACCGAGCGAGTAATGGTTGAATGAGTTCATCGAGGGAGACTGAAAGCCTTTCTCCTCCGTCCAGCCATCCCAGCGCTCCCAAATGGTCGTAGCTCCGTGCTTCACCGAATACAGCCAGGACGGGAACTCCTCCTGCTGCAGCAATTGATACGCAAGATCATTCAAGCCGTTCTGCGATAATACCGGAAGCAGATACCCTACGCCGAGAAAGCCGGTGCTTAAACGGCAGCCATTATTAACGATAAGCTGTTCGAGCCGGTTTATCGCTTGCGGCTTAATCGCCGGAGCAAGAAGATCAAAATGGATAGCTAACACATATACAGTTTGTGTATCCCCTTTGATCCTGCCGTCAGAAGAAACATAGGCCCCCATAAAGGCATCGCATATTCTCTTGAATAGGGCTAGATAAGCTTGTTCATCCTCATCTTTCCCAAGCACTCGCGCTATTCTTGCCAGCAGGGAGACACTGTAGCCGAAATATGCTGTGGCGAGCACATCCTTAGGGGTATCCGCGCCGATGGATAACCAATCGGCATGATCCGCATAATCAGCCCGCAGCAATCCGTCGCTGTTTTTCTCCAAATATTCAACCCAACGCTGCATGGAAGCATAGCAGTCGCTCAATATATCCAAATCACCATACATCAGATAAACCGTCCACGGAATGATGACACCTGCATCTCCCCAGCCTGCATTATCAGGCGCAAACCATTTTGCATTGCTGATGCCTTTATAAATCCGCCATCCGGCATCCGGGGCAACATCAGGGAACGCCCCCTCCGGCGACTGTGCATCTATGATATCTACCATGTACTTCCGGAAAAAACCCGCTACATTCATGTTGTATGAGGCCGTGCGAATGAAAATTTGCGCATCTCCAGTCCAGCCCAGCCGTTCATCGCGCTGCGGACAATCCATCGGAACGGACAAAAAGTTGCTGCGCTGTCCCCACTTGATATTGGAGATAAGCTGATTAACCAATTCATCGGAAGTGTGAAGCTCTCCGCTAGGCGGCGTGTCCGAATGTATGACCTTTCCCGTTAACGCCAGCACAGTCACTTCTTCGGAAGAAGTCTCTACTTCAGCGTATCTGAAGCCATGAAACGTAAAATGGGGTTGAAAGGTTTGCTTCGACTCCCCATCCAGCACATAGTGACAGGTTTGTACGGCTTTCCGCAAATTCAAGGTATACAATAAGCCGGATTCATCCAGCATTTCCGCATGATTGACCGAAACTTTGCTGCCTGCCGGGCCGATCGCCGTCAATGAAGTCCAGCCGGTCATATTTTGACCAAAGTCGAATATGATGGTTCCTCGTTCTGTCATGTAGCTCCGAACAGGCTCCAAGGTTTGCGTTATTCGAACGGGCGGGCCATTTTGCGGTTGAAGCGTGCCGGGATAATCCTGAAATAAATCCGGTACCGTCCAGTTGGAATCGTCGAACCCGGAGCGATCCCATCCACGTTGCTCAAGCCGGGAATCAAAGCTCTCTCCCTTAATCATATCGGAATAGCGAATAGGCCCTTCATTCATTCGCCAGCTTTCATCGGTACAAAAGCTTGCGCTCGTTCCGTCCTGGTATTCTACCCGGAGCTGCATCAGGCAGCATGGATTGCTGCCATAAATCCGAGTTCCCATCATGCCTACATTGCCAGCATACCACCCTGTCCCCAGTATAATCGCCCAGGCATTTCTCCCTTCATGCAGCATCTGCGTAACATCATAAGCCTGATAAAGAGTTCGCTGTGCGTAATCTGTCCAACCCGGAGCCAGTATATGGTCGCCTACCCGTTCGCCATTCAGCCGTGCTTCGTACATTCCTAAGGCTGTTGCATATAACCTCGCCCTAAGAACAGGCTTGTCTATATTCAGCTCTCGGCGCAAATAGCTTGCGGGGACTAGCTCCTCCTCCTGCTGATCGGCCCGTCCGATCCATTTTCCGTTCCAATCCGCATCAGCCAATGCTGTATCGAATTTTCCAATGGGACTCCATACGCCGCCCTGCTGATTTGAGCACCAGATTTGAACTTTGTAAAAATAGGTTGTCCCTGAGGTTAACGTCCTGCCGCGATATGGAACATAAACAGATTGATCACTTTCTATCTTACCGCTATCCCACATATTCCCCTGATCTTCCGCCAAAATCGGCTCGCTATCAGCGACAATAATCCGATAAGCGACTTGCAGTAAATTCCACTCGGGGTCCAGAGAATCTTGTGCCAGCTGCCAACTAAATCTGGGGCAATCTGTTCCGATCGCCAGAGGATTTTCCTCATCCTCAACAAGCAGCCGCACGATTTTTATTGTCATATTTTTGCTATCTCCCCTTTAACTTAAGCCATTAAATCATTACTCTGCAGAATAATTGTTAAAGATTTATCCACAGTATAGGTGAAGTAAAATATAAATTTATAGGGCGATCCGGCATAATAAAAGGGGGGATAATGTAGACTTGATCTTTCCGTGAATCTATGTTTAATATTAGAAAAGCAATGCAAAAATTACCGTAGCCTATTCTTTCTTATATCTTAAAGGCATCAGCCAGCTCATTCTCTGCATGAAAATGGAGGCGCTTTCAAATGGTGTTTACATTGCGCGGCACCCGGTTCTTTGAAGATGATTTTCCAATCTACCTCAATCGTGAAGTCGAGGCGTTTCATCTACGGGAACATGTACATGATTTTGTGGAATTATGTTTGGTTGAAGAAGGACAAGGTCATCATTATATTGACAAAAAATCATACCCTGTGCAAAAAGGAGACATCTTTCTGCTGCCAGTAGGCACGGTTCACGTATTCCGTCCGGTCTCGGCAAAAAGCTCCCATCCGCTGGTAGTTTGTAATTGCATCTTCAAGTTGGAGGCGCTTCAGGAATTGCTGGGCTCCTTTCAGCCTGGCTCGCCGCTTTATGACATGTTGACCAGAACCTCTGCCGGAGAAGGCGGCTGCTGGTACCAGTTCCGGGACAAGCATAATCGACTGCACCAGTTGTTTAATGAGGCCTATATCGAGTACTACAACAGAGGCAGCAATTACAGGGTGCTTATCCGTTCACTAGTCCTGCAAATTTTCATCACACTCGATCGCCTCGCCAGGGAAACTGCTACAAGCTCGTATATAGAACCCTCTACCTTGAAGGCTGACAGGATGCAAGAAGCGCTGCAAATCCTGCAGGATCGCTATCAGGAGCATTTGACGCTAGAGATGATGGCGGAAAAATCATTCATGAGCGTCAGACAGTTCCAGAATATGTTCAAACAAGCCACGGGCAAAACCTTTAACCGTTACGTTCAGCACGTGCGTATTCTCAAAAGCTGCGAGCTGCTCGTTCATACCGACTGGTCTGTTGCTCAAATTGCTGAGGAGGTCGGTTACTCCGATATGAAGTTTTTTCATGCTTTATTTCGAAAAATTACAGGAGAAACCCCCTTGAGATATCGCCAAATATATAAAAAACAGGAAAAGTGCGAATCGGCATATAGTGCCAACAAATTTGTTATGTAGATAAATAAGAAGCGTCTATAAATTCTATATCCAAAAAAAGCAAGCGGGTCAGCCAAGGAAAGTCCTTGATCAACCCGCTTGCTCTTCAATCCTATGAACGGTCTCATAGAGTCCGCTATCAAGCCCGTCTTCAACGTTGATTGACTGCTATCTTACTGAGCCAGCGCTTTCTCGATCCACTGACCATCATCAATCTGCTGTCTGATTTCTCCGCTGAATCTGTCCATGCATTTGCAAATAAAGTCTTTGCGGCAAACCGGACAAGGAGTTCTCTGTAACCGGCTGATGTTCGTTAGCCGCCATTCCGGGTCTCGGTGAAAAAATACTCGGCACGCTGTACCATCAACCATCGTAACGATAAATTCGTACAGCCCTTCCTTTTCGTTGCTGCTGGCCTTGGTCACGTTGTGAACACTCGGTCTGTAAGACATGGTCATCACCCGTATTATCAAATTTAAATCCTAATTTAGTACTTAGACATATTAAATAATTTTTTGCAGTGTGTCAACTTGGAATGATATTACAATTAAATCCATTTCCTACACGTGAAAAAGACTTCTCTCGATCAGTATTGCCCATGAGAAGTCTTTTAAAATCATTACGATTCAATTAAGTTTAATTTTACTTCAATATTGCCTCTAGTCGCCTTCGAATACGGACAGAAATCATGCGCTTTACGCAGCAAGTCCTGAGCTGTATCGCGTTCTACTCCCGGAATTTGCGCATCGATGGCCACAGCTAATTGAAATCCGTCATCCCCCGGATCCTTGCCAATGCTTACGTGGTGCTTAACGATCACCTGATCCAATTTTACGCCTTCTTGTTCGGCTACATGCTCCAGGGCACTGGCAAAGCAAGCCCCATAACCGGCGGCAAACAGCTGCTCGGGATTAGTGCCAGAACCTCCCTGGCCTCCCAGCGCTTCAGGCATGCTGAGCTCTAGTTTCAACGCACCATCGGATGTCTCTACTGTACCTGTTCTGCCGCCTTGTATCATAGCAATTGCCGTATATATTGCTTTCATATTTCGCTCCCTCCTTGTTCAAAATTCGGGTCACTGTCCATTTAAAGCAATTAGCATGCTTTGAAACGCTCGAGATTAAAAAAAAGCCGTCTCAGCAGTAGATTAATCTACTGCTGAGACGGCCTTCCGTCACTTGATGTATGCGGTCGAGAGGACTCGAACCTCCACGGGTATACACCCACTACCCCCTCAAGATAGCGTGTCTGCCATTCCACCACGACCGCATATTGTTTGAAACGAACATTTTTTATTATATCGCTGCCATCGCTAAAAGTAAAGTGTTATTATTTTCCTCAGTATTTCTTAAGGCTTCTACGATATTCGGTAAATTCCAAATATTCTTGAATAAAGGCTTTTTCCTGATCGGTCAACTGACTGATTAAGCGAATCCAATCGATTTCATCGACGACATAATTTTCTCTGCGTTCAAGTACCCTTTCCTGCGGCCGCTCTCGCCCGGTCATCAGCCAATCCAAACTGACGTCAAAGTATGAGGCGATATCGATGAGTTTATTCGTACCGGGTGAAGATTTTCCGCGTTTCCAATCGCCCAAATTGCCAGTACTGATTCCAAGTGTTTGACAAAACTCCTTCTTCGTCATCGATTTGCTTTTGATCAGCCGTTCTATTCTTTCGTAAATGGACAAGTCTCCTACCTTCCTTCACAACAAAAAATTACGCATTTAAGTCATTATTGTTGTAAAATAGCGCAGTTGCGAGTATAATTTCATTATACCACTACTACGTACTGGTCATTACTCCCAGGATCATTATATCATAGACCTCTTCGGCCCTTCACTTCCTGGCAGTTATCCATCATGAATACAGCCTAGCATATATATTACTTATATAATAGATAGGAGTGTTCGCGATGTCCCACGAACCAACCTTATGGATTTCAGCTGCCCAATCCTTGAACCAAGCTCTTGCCATTACCGATGCCCAGGGTACCATACAGCATGTCAATCCAACCTGGACATCAAAGGCGGCACAGCTAGGTTTATCTCCCCTATGGGATCGTCCTGGAATTAATCTCATCGATTTCCTGAAGAATCCTGACAACCGTGAAATATGTCCTGACGCTCCGATGTTCCTTGCTCAGCTAAGCAATATACTTCATGGAGATTGTGCTTCCTATAGCAAGGAGTTACATTTTCATTTATCCCTTTCTCAAGAAGCGATATGGTTTCAGTTGGAGGTCATCCCCCTTATTGACCAACATAGCTCCCTAATCAACGGCATTGTTCTCAGCTGCATAGATACGTCACGCTATAAACGCTTTGAGCTGCAGCTTGTTGAAATCATCTCGCAAATACGAACGCTCCGCGGTTTGCTCCCGATCTGTGCGGTGTGCAAGCGAATCAAGGATGAAGAGAATCATTGGGATGACATTGAGAACTTTTTAATTAGGAATACTCATGCCGAATTTACCCACGATATATGTCCTGATTGCATCCGAGTCTTGTACCCTAAATATTCCTCCTTCCTTGATCAACCTGATGAGGAGGAGTAAGTGATCGAGCGCCTCCCTCTTTTATGATTGGATATGCCTGTTTCTTTTTCTGCCCAGCATTTGTCCTGCCGACGCTCCGATAATTCCGCCAACAATAAGACCAATTCCGCCTAGATTCATTAATCCTGCCAGTGTTGCTAATGCCGCCCCTGTACAAGCTGCCAATAGATGCGGAAGCGTACGTTCACCACCAAACAATAATGCCAGGAACAGCGCAGGAAGTGCGAAACTAAGCACAGTAGCTGTTTCTGAAGGTACAATTCCGCCGATTCCAGCACCCACTATCGTTCCGGCGATCCAAGATCCGTATGCAGCCAATGCAAAAGTTAAATAATACGAAGGTGTAAGCCTTTCACCTGCCGCCGCACGGTTAGAGGTAACAACAAAGCTTTCATCCGTAAGGCCGAGTGCTGCTAACCACTTTAATGGTTCCCGCCAATCTGCTAAATAAGGCCCCATTGTAGCGCCATATAAGACATGACGCATATTAACAAGAAGGATCGTAGCAATGATTGTGACTGGAGCCGTTACTGTTTCAAGCATGCTGATCAGCATAAACTGTGCTCCTCCGGAATAAATCCATACAGAGCTAAATACGGATACGTACCATGGCACACCGCTAGCTGCCGCCAAAACACCAAAAGTAATAGATAAGGGAAAATAGGCCAACACTATAGGCAAGACGTCTTTTAATGCTAAAGCAATTCTATCTTGTCGACTCATATTTGTATCTCCTGTCACATCAAATAATAGGCTATTGCGTAGAATGCGATGCCAGACACAACGGTTAGCAACAATCTTCGTGTCCACCAGGCAACTATTATCGTCGGGATCGCTGCTAACATCATCGTGTTATCCCTGAGCGAAACCCATTGTCCATCATTTAGCAATAGCAAGGGCCCAAGCAAAGCTCCAAGAACCGCCGGTGACACATAGGAGAGCCACTCTTTAGTCCGGTCTGACCATTGCACGCGGCTTCCCAGCGCGAGTGATCCTGCGCGAAATAAATAAGTCCCTAATCCAATAAGAAGAATAATCCATAGTTGAGATTCCATTAACTCATTCCTGTCCTTAAGTTGTCTTGATGATTAGGCGGCACATCAAATTTCATGTATTCCGCCCGGTTAACTACAGATTAATACTATCATATTATCCTTATGTTGACCTGAAATCAATTTCATATTTTATACTCTTAGCAAACAACCACAGAATAATCTATGAGGAGGATATATAAATGAAGTTAATTGCCATCGATCTGGACGGAACACTGCTTACTGCTGAGAGTAAACCAAGCTTAGAGGGCCTACAGGCCATTCATAATATTTTATCCGCCAATGATCATGAAATAACGATTTGCACGGGTAGAGCCCGTTTTGACGTTTTAGGTATTATTGGAGAAGAAATACCCCTCCCAATTATTTCATCGAATGGAGCTGCCGTGCATGATGAACGGGGACAGCTTTTACAAGAGACTCCCATCCCCCATTCTACCGCCGCCGAAGCTATAAATTATCTGATGGCACAGGATGTATATTTTGAAATCTTTTGTCCTGATGAAATTTATACACCTTTTAGCGGGACAAGCAAACTTCAAGCAGAGGTAGATATTCTCGTCAGCGCTAATCCGGATATAGACATCGCCACGCTGCAGAGTGGCATACAAACGCAGATGCATCAATTTGGCATCCAGCAGATTGATGATCCTCGTGAAGTTCTACGCGCCGGAACTCCTATTTATAAATTGCTTCTATTTACTTATGACAATGCAAAATTAAGACTTATCAATAAGCATTTTCAAAACCAAGAATCCGTCCAAACTACAGCTGCTGCCAATCATACGCTAGAAATCATTTCCACAGAAACGGACAAAGGCAGCGCACTTCAATTTCTTGCTTCCTATTACAACATCGACATGGCTGATACAATTGTCATCGGTGATAACTATAATGACATTTCCATGTTTCAGGTAGCTGGAACACGTGTGGCCATGGGCAATGCTGTCGATGAGATTAAACGGCTAAGCACCCTTACCACGCGCAGCAATAACGAGCATGGAGTTGCCTACGCTTTAAATTCACTGCTTAATCTGTAATCTCGGGTTATCTATCTTTATTCCTGCTTAAAGAACATCCTCGCTAAAGCGAGGATGTTCTAATATTCAAGTGATTAACCTATTAATATTGATGATTCGCTGGACTGCACCTTGTATGTAATCATAAATACAGCTAGATGCACAATTTCAAAAGAACCCTGCTTACCAGCAAGGTTCTTCTTTTCGTTATGAATGCGGTCGAGAGGACTCGAACCTCCACGGGTATACACCCACTACCCCCTCAAGATAGCGTGTCTGCCATTCCACCACGACCGCATATTAAGTTGTAAATTTTCGCTCCGACGAACCCACCAAGGGATTCTCACCCCTACTTAAAGCTTATAAGAAAGTGGTGACCCGTAGGGGATTCGAACCCCTGTTACCTCCGTGAAAGGGAGGTGTCTTAACCCCTTGACCAACGGGCCAAATAAAATATTATGTCTACCCTTTTTTAGAGTGACAACAAAAATGAGTATATCAAAATTTACGTGCGTTGACAACCCTATTTTTTGTCGTAAGAAATAAAAAAAGCCCATTAGGACTTTAGCATTTGCTTCGACGAACCCTCCTTCTGAGGGTTCTCACCCTCTAACATAGAGAACCCTCCGGGGATCCGGAGGGTTTCTGATTGAAGTAGTTCAGAACGGAGAGAGAGGGATACTCTCATTTCATTCGAGACTGCGAAGTAACGCTAACGTAGTCTACGCTTCGACGAACCCTCCTTCTGAGGGTTCTCACCCTCTAACATAGAGAACCCTCCGGGTATCCGGAGGGTTTCTAATTGAAGTAGTTCAGAACGGAGAGAGAGGGATTCGAACCCTCGCACCGCTTACGCAGTCTAACCCCTTAGCAGAGGGTCCCCTTATAGCCACTTGGGTATCTCTCCAAAAATATGGCTCCCCGAACAGGACTCGAACCTGTGACAACTCGATTAACAGTCGAGTGCTCTACCGACTGAGCTATCAGGGAACGCTAAGTCACTATAGATACGGTATAATTTATCATGATTTTGAAGCAATGTCAAGGTAAAGAGCAGGTGGCGAGCGGGGTCTGGCTTCACAGCCAGACCCCATGGAACTTTAGGAATCCTTCCGGTGCCGCGCCAGTTCGATGAGCATAACGATGAGTACCAGCAGTTGAATAAGCAGCTCTGCGCTCATAATGCCTCGCCTCCATCCGCGTATTGCTCCTTCGAAGCCGGTTGCCCCTCTCCCCATGGATTCCTTACGCTCCCGTTCTATATATATGACAAGCATGACGACTTCTTGACAATAAAAAAGAACCATCATCTCCATAGAACGAGATCAGGTTCTTCAGTCTGTGTTTATTCTGATTCATAAGTTCTTGCTTGGTCTTAGTTCTTCTTGTTCTCAGATCAGCTGCCGCAAATGGGCTGCGGCTCAGCTCAGGGCTGCGTCCACCTTCACGCGTTAATTTATCGCGCATACGTTTGGCTTTTGATTTAGCCATACATCATCACATCCTTAGTCGATTTGACGTAAGTATATCACATCTCAAGGCATAACCAATTACAAATTTTTCTGTTGCTCATAACCGTATAACTGAAGATTTCCAGAACACTTTCCGCATCGATACCGCTTGGGATCAACACGGCGTTTACGCAAGTATTCCATTCCGCAGCTTGTACACTTTAACATGTAGCGGTACGGCAACTGTTTTCTGCCTTGGCTTCCCGGCAGTGATTGGCAATATCGGCTTCCTCCGACCTGCTTTAATAAGGCTTTGAAGTCAGGATCGCGGTGTCTATAGCCTTTGCCCATAATATGCAGGTGATAGTGGCACAGCTCATGCTTAATAATTTTCTCCACCTCCTCCATGCCGAAGGTTTCCAGCTGCGCAGGGTTAATCTCAATATGATGTGATTTCATGAAGTACCTCCCGCCCGTGGATCTTAATCGCCGATTGAATCTAGCTTCATGCCGGAAAGGAAGTCCAAAGCTGCGAAGCGAAATCTCCTCGACCCAGGCCTGCAGTTGTTCATCCTTCATGAGAATAACCTCCTTTTTGTTCTGCAAATTGCAACCCCACCGGCTTCAAGCGCTGTTTATACTTGAATTCTAACTTCCTATTAAGCTACACTGTCAAGTAGCAATAATAAAAAGGAGAATGTTAAAAAATGGCCTCAATGAGATATGTCATACTACAGCAAGATAGTAATCTACGTTTTGTGGAGATGCCCTCTGACTATGCCTATCAGCTTAGCGCCCTTAATTTGCGCCTGAACAAAGAAATCGAAAAACTAACCGCAGCCGAGGTTCCCTCATTGCCACGAGCGATTGCCGAATGTAACGAGCTAGATCTGCTGCAGGAATCGCTGAAAATTACGAGCGGCCTGGATTACATTAATGAGCTCGAGGCTGCCTTCTCCGCTATTCGCGAGGAAAATTATCCTTTGGTCTCTTTGCTGACGGAAATCCGTGCATTACAGGCTCAATTGGAACAATGGTACGAGGAAGAAGGTCAATAAAGTTATTGGACCTGCACTCTTCATGGCTTCTCCCCATATGCTAACGTACATAGGGAATTGTCGGGGAGGAGATTTTATTGCCCAATTGGCTCAGCAACCAGATGATGCGTGCATTTCATAAAAAAGACCGGCGCCAAATTCGGTTGCTTAACGATTGCTGGTTTTTTTACTACAGCCGCCATAAAACTAGCAATGAAACTAGCCAAATTCAGTAGATAGATCAGCCGCAGTCTTATCATACTAAAATCCCCTTTAGGTTCAGTGTCTGACCCACGCACAAGAAAGTGTGAGCTTCATACACAGTTACTTAAAGGGGTTCTTTTCGCTGCATTAAATCCAAATGGAGTAGTATGCCTCCGCTATGCCGGAGGTTTTTTTTATTTATGCGTGTCGCTTAACTTCCCTGCTAATTGCCGCAGCGCAGCTCCACGATGGCTGATCGCTTGCTTCTCCGATACCGTAAGCTCGGCAAGGGTCTTCTCGTACTCCGGCAGGTAAAAAAGAGGATCATACCCAAAGCCTCCTCCGCCAGCCGGTTCTGAAGTAATCCAGCCTTCCACCGTTCCGGAAGCCTCTGTAAACGCCCCCGTCGTCGGGTTATAAAGTGCAAGGTGACAAACAAAACGGGCCGTACTAAGCAAAGGCTGCTCCGTATCTTCCCCAAGCTGCAGCCGCTCCAGCTCGCCTAGCAGCTTCTCATTGTTGTCTTCGTCTGAAGCTCCTTCTCCCGCATAGCGGGCTGAATAAACACCTGGTGCACCATCCAGCTTGTCTACGCAAAGTCCTGAATCATCAGCCAGTACAGATTGCCCCAGCAAGTCGCCTACTTCCTTTGCTTTCTTGCGAGCGTTCTCTTCGAACGTCTCGCCATCCTCCACTACCTCAGGAACATCAGGATAATCATACATACTCTTAACGGGTTTACCTAGAAATGCGAGTGCATGAGCAAATTCTCTCACTTTCCCCTGATTACGCGTAGCTACGATAATGACTGAATCCTGCTTGTTCATCACATGCCTGCCTCCGGCTGCTTGCTTCCAATCTTCAGTGCAATCGGCCCAAGGGCTTCGCGCTGAATTTCAATCATCTCATTAATACCCTGTTCCGCGAGTTCCAGCATCTTATTCAGCTCTTCCCTGGAGAACGGATTCTCTTCACCAGTTCCCTGTACCTCGACAAAATGCCCTTGCCCTGTCATTACTACATTCATGTCAACCTTTGCCTTGGAGTCTTCCTCGTAGTTAAGATCGAGCAGCGTCTCCTCGCCGACAATGCCTACACTAACCGAAGCAAGGTAGTCCGTAATTGGAAAAACAGGCAGAGAATGCTTCTGAACAATCTTATTCACCGCTAATGCCAGAGCAACGAATGCTCCTGTAATCGACGTAGTACGGGTTCCTCCATCCGCCTGCAGTACATCACAGTCAATCGTAATGGATCGCTCGCCCAATGCATGCAAATCAACAACAGAGCGCAGCGCTCTGCCGATCAAACGCTGGATTTCCATCGTACGTCCGCTTTGCTTGCCACGGGCTGATTCGCGTTGGTTACGGGAGTGAGTTGCCCGGGGAAGCATGGAATATTCCGCGGTAACCCAGCCTTTGCCCTGGCCTTTCATGAACATCGGTACCTTCTCTTCTACCGTAGCCGTACATATTACCTTCGTATCCCCAACCTCAATGTATACGGATCCCTCTGCATATTTGTTAATATTTGCTGTTAACTTCAATGGCCGCCGCTGGTTTGCTTCACGCCCGTTTATTCTCATCGTAACCTGCCTCCTACGTTTCATGCTGTCCTTACGCTTTCCCTATTCTACCAAAGTGTAAGCATAAAATCACCATTCCATTCCTCCCAGCCGGTATCTCTTTAGCTATTATCCACAAAATGAAAATCAGAGCAAGCTGCATCGTCCGATACAACAGAACTGGGCTTGCCGCGGCAAGCCCAAAGCGAAGCGCATAATTATGAAATTACAGAGGAATTTCATTAATGTTTACCGGCCTAGACACGGGTTCACTATATTTCTGATTATCAAGTCCAACGACATCCTTTTCACCATTCAGCCAAATTCGCACTTGATCCTCCTGCGTATTCTCCGTCACGGTAAGAACTAACGATTGAAGCATTTGAGCAGGCACTCTCTCGCCAGGATCAAACATATCGTCGCTGATCGATACGGTAACAATTCCCTCCTGCGATACATCGACACTGTCGACAGTAGTATTGTCTGTAACGACCCTCTCCATGCCTTCCCCACGGGTTGGGCCTTTTATTAATTCTTCCAGCGCCGATTTAACCCGGTCAGAAGCGCTGGCGACAAAACGAGTGACAGGCACGAAATATTGCACGCCTTCCGGCGTCGCCGCTGAAAAATACACAGTAACCGGACTGCTTTGGGACAGGCTAATACCGCTATTCAGCTCCAAATTAATGCCTAATGCTCGCGTCAACGGACGTTCTAGCGGTGTTCCGTCCACGGGCATTTCATTTAGCTTTTCGCCGTCAACCCAGAGCTGAACCTGCCTGATGTCTGGATTTTCCGTCAGCGTCCAAGTGAGTGCCTCCATTACCTTGCGTTCATCACCAGCCTCATAGTTTCTAAAAGGCTCCGTGAATTCGACGATGGCCGTTTGCTGCTCTTTCTGCAGCGTAATTGCCTTGACCTCAGTTCCTTCGGGCAGCACCCCCGTAAATCCTGATGGAATGAGCTTAGCATAAGGGCCGTCCTTTACTAGGCTTTCCAAAGCACGAGTTAATTGATTGCTGTTGTCTTCCTCCGGCAGTTGTAGAGCAACAGGAGCTAATAAGCCGTGATCATTCTCCAAGTAGACAGTCGACATATTGCCTTCCGTGCCCAAGCTTGTCTGGTCTTGCGGCTCAAGATTCCTAAGCATCTGGTATTCGATATCTTCCGGTGGCGGGTCAATCTGGCCTGATGATTTTGCTGCAAAGGGATTACAGGCTGTCAGCAATAACGGGAGTGCGAGCAATCCCGCTACAGCAGAGTTGCGTATTGAGCGGTTCCATTTCATGACCTGGGTTCCTCCCTAACATTTTTCTAAGGTTTGTATTACTATATATACGAGCCCTTTCATGAAAAATAACTAATTTTTCCCGGAAGTGGATACACTGCATCTTAGCCGAGGCAAAATATTCAAGCAGTGGACATTATAAAAGAGGGGTAGAGGTGAATGGGGATGGAACAACCAAAAGCGAAGGCGCCTTACAGTTTGAACAGTAAAAAAGTCGCTGACACCACCATGGAATGGCTGCAAAAACGGGGAGTGAAACTTAACGAGATTGCCGAGCTCGTCATGCTGCTGCAGCAAAAGTATTACCCAAGCCTGACCATGGAGGAATGCATTCACAATGTGGAGCAAGTCCTCAGTAAGAGAGAAGTGCAGAATGCCGTGCTTACAGGAATACAACTGGACATTTTGGCAGAGCAGGGACTTTTGATTCCAGAGCTGCAGGACATGATAATCAATGATGAAGGCTTGTACGGCGTAGACGAGATCTTGGCCTTCTCGATCGTTAACGTATACGGAAGCATCGGCTTCACCAACTATGGTTATGTGGATAAGCTTAAACCAGGTATATTGGAACGATTAAATGATAAGAGCGTAGGCTGCAACACCTTTCTTGATGATATCGTTGGAGCCATTGCTGCTTCAGCAAGCAGTCGTATTGCCCACCGCAAGCAGGCGGAGCGTGAGAAGGAACGGGGCGAAGATACGATGGATACCGACAGATGACTTTGTTCCTGGCAAGCAAAAGAACAAGCTGCAACCTCCGCAGCTTGTTCTTTGTTTTAACCTTATTACGCTACAGCACCCCGTAGCTTTGCTGTAATACTCTAAATCGAATTCCCGTCCCATCGGTGTTCTCTTCCTCGGCCGCACGGCCTTGACGAACGAGCTCAAGCAAGTGGGCGAGCGTCTCGGACATTGCAAACCGCATTTGATGGATGCCAAGCTTCGTCCCAAATACTGCGCTGCAAACCTGGAAGCCCGTCAATGACTCCTCTCGCAGCAGTTGCTCCATCCGAAGCAGGCGCTGCTCATGATGCTGAATCAATGAGCGTATCCTTTCATGGAAATAGTCGAAGGGGCTCCGGTGTCCAGGGAAAGCCATGCTGACTTCATACGTGCCAAGTCGCTCCAGTCCACTTACAAAGGAATTCAGCGGATGGGTCTCACTGCCAGGAAGCAAACTTATATTAGGTGATATTTGCGGCAGGACAGCATCCCCGCAGATCATTACTTTTTTATCCCGATTATACAAAGAAATATGGCCAGGGGCATGTCCACCGCTCATTACAGGCTCCCAGTGCCTTCCACCCATGGTCATTAAAGTATCTTCTGTTATTATCGTAACCTTCGGGAAAGGCGACACTTGAGGAATAAACCCGTTTAAATGCCGCGGCAGCTGATTCAACCATTCGTCAGGCATGCCGTGTTGCCGAAACAGGGTGGGCAGCGCTTCATTTACCGTACTTGCTGTCCCCCACATCCGCTCCGCTTCCTTATAAGCCCTTGCCGACATGTAAACCGGGGCTAGGGTCAGTGACTGCAACTGCCCGGCAAGCCCGAAATGATCAGGATGATGATGTGTCACGACGATCGAGGTAATATCGCCTGGATGTATGCCAAGCTCCTTCCAGACGGCTTCCCATTCCTTCTCGGTCACTTCCGTTCGCGGCCCGGGATCTATAATAGTAACTCCCTCGGGGCCGCGAAGCAGGTAGCTGTTCACTTGGCGCAGCGGAGGAGCCATCGTAATCGGGATTTTAATCATACCAGCTTCCGCCCACTCCTGGTATCTTCCGGAAATCATAAGGATTTCCCAACCATAATCATCCGCGGAGAAATCTCCGGGTCATAGGGGATATCGCCATATCCGCCGTAGACATGCTCCAATTGCAAGCCGCTCTCCAGCAGCATTTTTGTAAAATCCTCGCGATTATACAACTTAATCCGTTCTAAATAATGCCTTGGCTCGTCAGAAGAGCCTGACTCTATATTCTGAATCGTTATATGCTTCTTCACATATCCATCCTGGATGCTGCGTTCCTCTGTAATATGCTGTCCTTCATCTACCCGTTCGGATCGAGGAACCAAACGATTTACGGTATAGGACGGATTTAGGAAATCAATAATGAATTGGCCTCCCGGCTTCAGAACTCGGCGAATTTCCTTAAGCACCTTGATATGCTCCGTATCCTCCTCAAAGTAACCGAAGGAAGAAAATAAATTAACGACAGCATCAAATCCGCCCTCCAGCGGTAAATTGCGCATATCTCCCTTTATCCAGGTTACACGTCCTTCCGGATCATGAATACGCGCCTCCCGCAGCAGCACGTCCGATAAATCTATGCCAGTTACCTTATAACCGGCTTCTACTAGTGCCATGGAATGCCGTCCCATGCCACAGCAAAGATCCAGCACTTTTGCTCCAGCAGGCAACTCTAACCAGGAAATCATCGTATGTACTTCACGTTTCGCTCCCTGCACGTCACGATGTTTATAGACCAGTAAATAATCTTCACCAAAGCTGCGTTCATACCACTCCGCCATTAGAATTGCTCCTTCCTATCTATGCAAAAAAACTGCTCTATTAATAAGGTATACATAAACCAAATAACTTGCAAACGAAAATACCACTTCACGGCATAGTTTCAACGCAATGAATCATTAAATACAGGGATAGCCAGCGTCTCTTTTGCAGGAGACACTGGCTATCCTTAATTCCATATAAATGCAGTTATCACTCGCTGGCTGAATTATCGTTTGCAGCTGTATTTTCTGCATTCGTTAATTTATTGGTAATCTTGGATTTGCTCTTCACTTCATTATACCAATCTTCGAATAATTCCGATACTTGCTGGGCTACCAAGTTCTTACGAATCTCCTCTTTATTCTCTTCGAGTGTCGCCTCTTTAGCGTCCTTGCGATCGGTTAATTTAATGACTCTGTATCCATCATCCGTTTTTACCGCGCCGCTGATTTCATCCTTCTGCAGCTTGAAGGCAGCTTCTTCGATTGCCGGTTCGATCTGCCCCCGCTCAAAGAATCCGGTATCTCCGCCCACTTCCTTCGTAAACGCATCTAGCGACTTATCCTTGGCAAGCTCTGCAAAATCCTTGCCGTCCTTCAATTCTTGGATGACTTCGTTTGCTTCTGCTTCGGTCTCTACCAAAATTACCGAAGCTCGAACCTGTTCCGGTGTGTTGAAGGATTCTTTATACATTTCGAACGTTTCTTTCACTTCCTCGTCCGTCACGTTCGTCTTATCCTCAAGCAGCTTGGACACCATGACATTAAGCTCAGCTTCCTGTTTCAAATCGTCTAATGTCATTCCATACTGTTGAAGCATTTGCTCCAATATCTCGAGACTGCCGAAGGATTTCGTATAATTATCGATCTCAGATTGGATATCTTCCTCAGATACAACAATATTCTTCTTCTTGGCCTCCTGTGTAATCAGCGTCTTCGTAATCATTGCTTCCAACGCTTGCTTGGCTTGTTCTCCGCCGCTAGCCTTTACCAGCTCATTATACAATTCGGCCTGAGTAATTTTAGTTCCATTAACCGTCGCTACAACATCTTTCTTGCCCCCGGCCAGCGGCAGTAGTAATACGATAACAAGCGCTGCGGCTAAAACCAAAGAAATGATCGGCCATATATTTGATGAACCGGATTTCGAGGGAGGAGATGAAGATTCAAACTGCGGAAATGCTTGTCCGCTAGGAGCTTGCTCGGGCTCTGCAGCGCCCGTAGTATCTATTGCCTTCATCGTTTGAACTGCTTCGGGCTCCGTTTCAAGCTCAGAACCTGCTCCATCTGCGGCGTCAGTTGCTGCACTGGCCTCGGTGTCAACTTCTTCGCGAGCTTCCGCTGCCGCTTCACGATCGGCCTCTGCCTCTGTTTCCGCCATTGCCTCCAGATTCCCTTCGTCTGCGGAGTCTGCATTCACGTTTGCTTCTACAGCTGTCTCAGCTTCCGGTGCCGCGTTTTCCTTTTCGACTGCCGCAGCGTCTTGGGATGAGCTCTCTTGCCCTGATCCAGCTTCGTTCTCCTTCCCTAGCGATTCCAGTTCCTTCTTATCTTTATCATCCATTTACTCAATAACTCCCTTCATCTCACCTAACGACGGAGCTCTCAGAATTAAGCTCTCTTTAAAGAGAGTAACAGAATATGCGGAATCAAACATTAAATAAATATAAATTTAAACCGACTTTTATTAAAATCTGCTTAATTCACATCACATGCCATCCCCGCGGTTAGAATAATCCTATTGTTGCTTTGCATTCGTGTTAGTGGACAAAACGTAGTAAAATAGAGGAGCCACAATAACGTTCGGGAGGATCTGATCAACGATGAACTATGAATCCTATTTTCAAAAACACAGAGAACAACATTTGGACGAATTAAAGCATTTGCTGACAATACCAAGCATTTCCGCCCTATCCGAGCATAAGCCGGATATCGCTAAAGCGGCGGAGTGGATTTCCAGCTCGTTATCGAGCGCAGGGCTGGAGAATGTGGAAATCATTCCGACCAAGGGGCATCCGATTATTTATGCAGACCATCTGCATGCTCCCGGGAAGCCAACCGTGCTCGTCTACGGGCACTATGACGTACAGCCGGTAGATCCACTGCATTTATGGGAGACGCCTCCGTTCGAGCCGACCATCCGGGATGGCAAGCTTTATGCACGTGGAGCAACGGATGATAAAGGCCAGCTGTTTCTTCACATCAAAGCCGTGGAGGCTATATTAAAGGAAGAGAAGCAGCTTCCGGTCAACATTAAGTTTTGCATTGAGGGCGAGGAAGAAATCGCCAGCCCAAACCTTCCGCCTTATCTGGATGAGCATAAGGAAAAGCTAGCCGCCGACGTCGTACTCATCTCCGATACGTCTCTGCTGGAGCCTGGCAAACCGGCCATCTGTATTGGCCTCCGTGGATTATGCTCTTTAGAGGTTACGGTGCACACCGCCAATACGGATCTGCATTCAGGAACCTTTGGAGGCGGCGTACCGAATGCACTGCATGCGATCGTTTCTTTGCTAGCTTCGCTCCATGATGACAAGGGAAGAGTCGCCGTGGAGGGCTTCTATGAAGGAGTTCCGGAGCTGACCCCTGCGATGCGTGAGGAATTCGCCAAACAGCAGTTCAACGAGGAAAATTTGCAAGCCGATCTCGGCCTAAATACACTCTATGGCGAGGAGGGCTATAATTTCGTAGAGCGGATTGGCGCCCGCCCGACGCTTGAACTGAACGGCGTATACGGCGGATTTCAAGGCGAAGGCTCCAAAACCGTCATTCCGAAAGAGGCTCACGCCAAAATTACATGCCGCTTAGTCGGCAATCAGGATCCTCAGGATATTTTGGACAAAATCGAAGCTCACTTGAAGCAGCACGTACAGCCTGGCGCCAAGTTAGACATTATCCAAGTGGAGAAGGCGCGTGCGTTCACCATCGATCCTGCAAATCCGATGCTGCAGAAAGCGGCAGATGCATACGAGCGCGTATACGGCACCCGCGCCCTGTTCACGAACGACGGCGGCTCCATCCCGATTGTCGAAACGTTATCCCGCGTCCTGAATGCTCCGGCCGTCATGATGGGCTTCGGGCTTCCCGACGAGAACCTCCATGCTCCGAACGAGCACTTCAATCTGGAGAATTTCGATAAAGGGCTGTTAACGATCGTAGACTACCTGAAATCGCTCTAGGACAGACGACAATAAACCTTCTAGCCTCTCCATTCGTGGATGGGCTGGAAGGTTTTTTAGCTATATAAGATCAACTAAAAAGTTCGATTTTCAAACAAATGGATTTATAGCAGTTAGATTCCGCGGCAAGGAAAGAAAGGTGGATTTAAATGGATTTCATGTCGTTAGAAGAAGGTATTTTTCCAATGATAAGCGGAATGCTTGATTTAGATACCTAAAATCCATCTAACCCCTAAGCAGATTCGTTTAGAGTACAATTAGATACATGAATTCAATTTAGTGTACGACACAGCTTATATAGCTAAGATCGATAAGCCGGGAACCGTCTGCGTATAGCCTTGGTTATGTTCAATCGTTCGGTTTCTGCATGTCATTGAGATGTAGTTAGAAAGGGGACTCGAGTGGACTTGAGCAGCAGTAGCGTGGGGAGGAATGAATCGGTACGAGCTGTAACGGACATAAAAGACGCTATTAGCCAGGAAAACAGCCTTTAAAAATGTAACGGGTACAGACAAGCTTAATAAGGTGTAAAGGAAGCCAATGGATACTCTAGAGTCGCTTGAGGCTGCAAGACGTAGACATTAGCTACAATACTTTTTTCCGCGCGATCCGAGGGATCGAACGCTAGCAGTGTCGACGGAGGGCCTGTTCAACATGTCCTTGTAATATCGGTTTCAGAAGGTTTCAAGCAACAAAAAACCTCCTAGTTCCTTTCCTTTCCGGACAAGGAATTAGAAGGCTTACGGTTTCTTACATGCTTTGGCAAAACCGTCAGATTTTTAGTTCCCCAAGCTTGATTAGCTCGACAACCGCCTGCGCACGACCTTTTACGTTCAATTTCTGCATGACATTCGTGATACATTTTCAAGCACGCAAAGTTAAATGTATGTTCGGATGTCGATGTCTCCGTCTTGAGCCACATCAATCCTTCTCACCACCTGCATTAACAATGCGCGTGTCTTTTGAATGTCGTCATCGTATGATTTTAGATTTGTCATCTCAGTTAAAACTCTCCGAGCATCTTTCTTTATCCGTTCTACGTCAAAGCTTCTCTTTTCCTCAGCTACTATTGCTTCAAGTCTTTTTTCGTGATCGGTAATCTCTTTCTCGTACTGCTCTTTTTCATACTCATACTGGCTTGTCTGTATGTCGCCCAGCATATGCTGCCGTCGGATTTCGAAAAGCAATTTCCGATTATTTTCAATTTGTTTGTTAAGCTTGCGCTTTTCCTTGTCAAAATCATTTTGTGGGATTGTAATTCCAATATCATCCGTGCCACGCGACTCTAACTCGCGTATTTTTTGACGTATCCGACCCAATATATTGCCTATTAAATCGTTTCTAAGGTCGTAATACGGAAAATAGGTATTGTTTGAGCAGCCCGCTTTTCCCATCCTCCGTCGGCGGCTGCACAAGAGGTATCTATATTCCTTACCTCCATCACGACTTTTACCTTTCATCGTTACCATTGCCGATCCGCAATCTTTACAAAATATCATCTTTGCAAACACATTAACAAATGTCCGTCGTCCGCCACGAGCAGCGCCCCCACGCTGAATCCTTAATTCGCGTGCCAGTTTGTAACGTTCCAACGGGATTATTGCGGGATGTGTCTGTTCTTTAGACCATTCCCACTCGCTTTCTGGTCTTTGCACAAGTTTCTTTCTTCGGTTCATGAGATCATTTAAATCATCGTATACAACTTCCGTTGTATATCTACCAGATATATTATAACCAGTATAAGTTGGGTTTTTAAGTATAGATTGAACCGACCCAAGATTCCACGGTCTGCCCGTATATGATTTATATACTATACCCGCAGGGTTTTCTCCGTTAAGGTAATTGACAATGTTTTTATCGCCAGTGCCTGAGATGTAAAGTTCATAAATCAAATCGACGACTGCAGCTTGTTCAGGGTAAGTTTCATATGTTCTTCGTCCTTCTGCTGTTGTAACTATTTTATACCCATACGCCGGCTTGGAAGCGATTATATTTCCGTCTTCAAGCACTGACTTCCTGATACCACGACGCGATGAAACACTGATGTCGCCACTTGTATTTTGATTAACAACAGCTTTTATTCCAAATAAGAGCTCGTCATCCTTCTTCGCAGAATCATAACCATCTTCGATAGACACGACCCTAATATTTAGCGCATTAACCAAAATCCTTTTTAGCGAGATAGCATCCAGCGCATCACGACTAAAACGAGAAAGAGAGGTAAACCATAACGATCTAATCTCACCACTCTTTGCATCTGCGATCATCTTCTGCACATCTTCCCGAGCCACGATGCTAGTACCAGTGTCCCTATCCTCGTATATACGATCTAACTCAACTCCTTCTCGCGCTGCCGATTCAATGAGAAACGACTCCTGATGTTCCGGGCTGTCTTTTTGCGAGTCGTATAAGGTGGAGACCCGAACATAACCTCTATCCTTTTTCATCATTTTGCATTTCCCCTGTAATATATTTGGACAAAACATCATCCAAATTGTACGACACGACCCCGTGCTTTGCAAAAACTTTCTTCATTTCACTGCGAGCAAGATTCCTGACTATCTCAACAGAACGATCCTCTTCTAGGATAAAATTAAGTCTATATTTCTTTTTCCCTTGCTGCTTCCCCATTTGGCATCACCTACTATCATGCTATGTGAAGGGGCTTGGCTAAGTTGCCCCTTCAGTCTCTTCCTCCTCCGACTTTTCCACCAACAAATTCAAGTCCGCAGCCAGTTTATAAAATGCTCTCCAGCGAATTGTACCGTACTTTCCCGCACTGATTTCCGGCTTAAACACTTGATTGTAGACATGATAGTCCGTGATATAATCATGCTCCTTCGTCATGTATCGTTCCTCGATCAAAAACCGTTCCATCCGTGGCATACGGTTGACAACCCGCTCAATTCGTTCGCAGTACTTTTTGCGGTATGCTCGGGAGTCCACGTTATGAATAGCTATGTCGGCGGTTTGATCACTAGTGACATTCGTCGGGCCATGGAATCTCTCGTTGTATCCCGCTGTCGTGCTTGCCTCTCGGTCTTCGTGACTCAGGAATTTATACATCCTGTATTTTTCGAAGGCGTTCTCAACCGCTGCCTGTGTCTTCTTCCGATCAATCTCCGGAAGGAAACTTAATTGCCCCACTCGCATTCACCTCCAGGATTGGGGTTCCCCCGGCCGGAGCCGGGGCATCCTTTATTGCGGTAACTCATCCGGGTCGCCATCCTCAACGCCGGCCATCGGATCGCTCTTCGCAGCCAAAGCATCATCAAGCGTCAGTTGGTTTTTATCCTCGACCTCAACGGTTCCGTCTTGGTTGATCTTGCCCTTCAGTCCTTCGCGGTACTTTTTCTGGTTCTCCCGAAACTCTTTGACCGTCTGACTGGCCTTTGAAAGAGTTAGCGTAACATCCGTACCGGAACGGCTGTAAAAAGCTGCGCTGCTCTCTTCAGACGTTCCACCCTTGACCTCAAACTCCATTACGGTTTTCTTATCATCCCGGTTGATCTTCTTGTATTCGGCCTCAACCGTAACGTCTTCCAAACCTTCGATCTCAAGTATTACGACATTGCGGGATAATTCTCGGAGCTCTTCTTTTTCCTCGTCCTCCCCTTTGACCCAGAAGGTCATGGATTCCTTTTTGCTATCGCGAGTTTGTTTATTAAAATGTGCTTTGATTGTGATGGACATTTATAATTTCCCCTCTCGGAATAATTTTGGAATAATTTCAGTTGAATCTGACAAGTTCATCAGCGATGAAGAAGTTGCCCCAGCCGTCCTGTTGCAGCTTTCCATCTGTGGCCATCCGAACTTTCAACTCCTCGCCACAGACGTGGCATGTCACTACGCGCTCTTCCTCAGGGATATAGTGATTGCCCTTGTTCTTACAGTCAGGGTTCTTGCACCAATATCGGCAGCGGTAATGCGGCACCCCATCTTTGTACTTAATGCCCGTTTTGTAGTGCTCTGGCTCCGGGATGGTCTTCGGCCCGCTTTCAACCGCTTTGCTTACCAGCTCCGCTATTGGAGTTGTCAGATTCCTTCCCGATCCAATAAGCGGTGGCTTGGTAATCTCTACTGCTGATTTTGGTAGTTGTGGGATCTTAGGTAGCGGTATGACAATCTCACCGGGACTAATGCATTGCAGTCCTCTTGCTGCATCTGCCACGGTCTGGGTAGTTGTGGCCCCTATCTCCCTCGCCAACTTAGACAGACCCTCGATCTTCTCGCTGCTCTCATTATTTGATTTAGTCAAAGATTCACTTTGCGTCTTAACCCCAAATACGCTCATGAATCCTTCAATGATGGATTGTCCATTCTCCGCCGTAGCCCCATCCATCTCCAACTCTCCGCTACCTTCAGGCGTTTGAATATTTACTCTCAACCAGCTCATGGATAATGGCTCCTCTCATGAAAATACTTTTATAATTGCTATTGCTATAATTGCCGCGCAGCAGATGGCAGCCATGTTTTGACCATGCGGCTTATTGTTCTTGCCGTCCCCAATAGCTTCCAGAAAACTGACTCCAGCGACGATGGATAAAAAGATGATCACGATCCGCTCGCCCCCTCTGGCTGCAACATTTTCCTAAGCTCTCCTACGTTGTCCGTAACCTTATCGAGCACCGTCATCACCTGCGGGTTTACTCCGGTTGATAGCCGTTGCCTAAGCTCGTCTTCCCAGCTATTCCAGGCGCCCAGGCGAATGCCGTAATCACCCAGCAATTCCCGAACCTGTTGCAACAGATCAGAGTCCCTTTGAAGCCGCTCCTTCTCCCAATCCACATCACTGACTTTCTTCCGAAGCTCGTTAATTTCGTTGACTAGCTTGGAACCTACATTTCTGCCAAGAGCCCTGCACGTCTTCTTTTCCTCCAGATAAGCCTCAAACATCTCACGTCGGCTGCTAAAAAACGGATGACTGTCCGACTCTGTCCGGGACATGAGCATGTATTTGTAAATGTCCGGCGGTATCTCGGTTAATCGGTGCTTCGCAGCTCGCTCTGTCCGCAGAGCCCCTGTATCCGGGTAGTAATAAATTAGTCCTACCTCCGGCGGTAGCTCGTCTTTTGCTATCAGACCCTTGGGGCATACAAAGCTAAATCTATTGCAATATGCCATGTATCCCGGCCATTTCTGATCTTGCAGAAAATCGCCGCGGCTCACTTTAACCTCATATCCCATAAGGCACGGGTTTGCCCAACTCTTCTTCATTGCCAAAGCGTCAAATTTCAGCAACTCCTTGTTGTCCCAGGTTCTGCCCGTCTTAACTTCAGTAAGAAACAAATCGTCAGTATGGCGCTTAGACAATGCGAGCTTGACCTGATCGGCTCGTACTTTACTCACCAGCCCTCGCCGCCCTTCCGCATATATTTGTTGTTGTATCCCTCCTGACTAGCCGTAATGGTACTGTCAACCGGCTTTCGTGGTGGTGGCGGGCCGTCAGCGCCGATTTTCTTTAAATGCGCCTCTATCTGCTCCGGTGTCCAGACTTCTCGCTTAATCTTTTTGTACAGCATTGGAATCACCCCTCTTCAATGCTTCCGCCTCATAGTCAGCAATTAACTGATTCATTTGGGCAATCTCTTGATCATAGGCGGCGTTTTCTTCTGCCAGCAAAGTTACCATCCTGTCCTTCTCTGCCAACTCCCGATTTTGCGTCTGAAATCGGTTTGCGTCGGCATGATGCTTGCACGCCCAATGTGCAGCTGATTCGTTGGCCTCGCGCAGTTGCTCTTGAAGCGAGGTGATTATCTCGTCTTTCTCTGCAAGCTCACATAAAGGACAGGTATGGTTTCCGTTACCCTCGCCCGTTACTGGGTCGATGTCCTGATGATCCGCGTCGAAGGTGAAGCCGCATGTCGGGCAGTCCCATAATTTTAGTGATTCGCTCATGGCTGACCATCCCAATTCCAGAGCCCCTGCTGCCCCTTGGCCGGGATTGGCTCCGGTAGACGCTGAACGTCACTCATTTGCCATGCGAAGCGGCCGTCAGTATAGTCACCGAACTTATCCTCTTTGAGACTGACTCTCCTCCTCTTGGTAGACCCATCTACAAAGTTGAATAGATACGGCATTAGGCTCCTCTCATAATCAAGACCGACGAACCAGCACTCCGAAAGATTAGCAATGGCAACGACCGCGCCTGTGGGGAGGTTGTCCGTTGTGTATCCGTGTTTAGCTAGTGTCGATTTAATCGGTTCCCACTCACAGGCTTCCCGGTCAACCTTCTTGCCTGCGTGGATCGCCAACGGGCCCCGATAATTGATTTGCCAACTGCGCGTTTCATATTGCTTTTCACCGAGAGCGATCAATGTCGCCCAGGGCTGATGAATCGTTATGGACTTCATTCCTTATCCTCTCCCCTCAAAACAGCTCCATCTGTCCGAATTCCAAATCTTTTATTTGCACATAGTTTGGTGCCTGCTCCCAAGCGTCACGGCCATGAAATTCATGTTCTCGCCTAAATTCGTTGGGATTGCGTATTAATAAGTAGTGGTGAAGCCGACCCTCACCATACCCGGAAAGCGCCCTACCGATGATATTGAGCTTGTAATATTTGTTTACAGCGACTAATTCAATAGGTGCGTTAATCTCAGCAATAATTCTTTTGATTTCCACCGCATTTTGCATCATCTCCGACTTGCTGGCTTCTACGGCATGCGGCGAACCTCTATAAAAGAAATCAAGCATAGAATCCCTCCTAAAGTTGATGTACTCGTTGGTCGGTTCTGCATTCGGATATCCATGGATATTATCGGGATCGTAATATGACGGAGTCCATCCAGGAGTGAGCATCCATTTTGAAAGGTCTACTGGCCCCAACAACGGCTCACAACTTAGGAACCTGACAACTGCAGGAATCTGAAGCAGATGAGGTATACGCTCATCTGCCGCCTTTTGGTTCTCTACGCTAACCCCGAGCCAGACATGCGGAAGTTCACTCATAATCCATCCGCGCTGCAAAATCCAATCTCGCATACGCTCAGGCCGTTTAGTTAGAATTTGATAGGTATGATGCTGTGCTATTGTCATAACTCGAAACACCTGTTCAATGAATCCGTCTGGCACATCCGGATGGAAAAGGTCACTCATGCTATTGACGAATATCCGCCGTGGACGCTTCCAACGCAAAGGCTGATCTAGCTTCTCCGGCCGCAACGTCACATGAAACCCTGACTCAAAATAGTGCCCCGGTGTTCCCTCAAATCGTTCCGTGAACGTCTTGGCGTAGCAGTTCCGGCAGCCTTCGCTGACCTTAGTGCAGCCCGTAACCGGGTTCCAAGTAGCGTCAGCCCATTCAATTCCTGTTTTGTCGCTCATGTCCATCACCTCAATATCCGCTTGCCTGCCGCTCGTGATTCACGGCGTTTTTCGCGGCGTAAGCTTCGGCGATCTGTTCCCATGTGAATTCAAATCCAATCATTCCAACCGCCATAAATACAAACCAGGCGTTTCTGAAATAGAATACTTCGGTCGAATAACCTAGATTTTCTTTAATATTCGGTATTTCCTTTTTCTCCATATACCATTTCGATAGCCAATAAATAACCTCAAGGATAGCACCGCCGATACCGCCGTCTAATCCGTTCTCACGCGCTTCTTCGATCGCTTCCTCATAGAGATAGAGGTGTTCGAGCCAGCCCTTTTGAACGGCTATGCTTAGGAAGAAGTGCAGGCAATCTGCGTATTCTTCGAGCAACTTCTGTGGCTTCTTCTCCGGAAAATGCGGATAGTCTTTGAAGTCTGGAATATACTCTCCGTTTGAAGCGGCATACTCTTTCTTGGTCATGTCCCAGCAATGTTCGCACATATCAGCACCAGCATCTGCTATAAAAGGACTAGGCCGAGTGTAACTGACTTCTTCTCCGCAATAACTACATGTTTCAAGCGGGTACATTAGAGGTTCTTGCCGTGTACTCCAATGCTTGAATCCGCGCCATTCGTTCCCCAGCTCTCCGATCTCCACCTGAAGCGCAAACACCGTATTAGGGAGAAAATCTTGCCCTTCCAGCCCCTTCTCCTTGATAATCCGGGCATCGAGCTGCTTTTGCATTTCGTACATTTGTTCTAAAGTGATCGTCATTTATATCATCCTTTCCACCTAAAATAGAGTTACTCGCAAAGCCCATACACGCTAGAGCAGGCTGGAATATCATCGAATTCAATGGCTTTAACAAGGTCGTATTGCTTTCCGCCAAAAGTAGTTTTTGACCATTCCACCCACTCTAAAATTCCGTTTCCAGCTACTTCGTCGTGTTTGAAGAACGATGCAGCTCCCCTTTTTGAAGCCTGGCTGACGATCCTTTCCCATTCAACTACTCGTTGTATTTCATCTGGATATCTGCGAGAAATCTCGAACAACTCCTGTTTAGAGCAGTTAATACACGGCATACATCCGACGCGTCCCATACCTTGCTTGTAAAGCGGGTTTGGTTCTACTCCGTGCTTTTCGTGCATTTCAAACACTTGTTCAACATCCCATTTCAAAATAGGTCGATATATTTCAAAGCCTTCCGGCGTTAGCTCCCGTTCCGCCAGCTTCGCTCGCGCCGGACTTTCTTGCGCTCTTACTCCTTGCCAACTCACAACGTTATAACCTTCTTCAATCAACGGCAGATACACTTGGTCGAATATCGGTTCCCTTTTTATCATGCCAACTCCTCGAAATCAAACAGCGTAGGCATATCCGCTTCCATCTCGGCAGCCTGCAGGTAGCCGATTCCATCACGGAAATAATCCGTGTTGAGTTCGATCCCGTACCCGCTGCGCCCCATCTTGACTGCCTGCATCGGGACTGTCATCAGACCACCGAAAGGGTCAAGAACAAGGTCGCCGGGGTTGCTGTATCGGTTAATGATCCGCTTCACGATATCGAGCTGCAGTGGGCAGACGTGCATCTGCTGGCGGCGCTGGCTTTGCGTGGTGTTAAGCGTCCGCATCCGGTTAATGTCGTCCCATACCTCGAACGTCCAGGATCCGGGAGCGACAACCATAAACGTGGCTGGGAGTTTCCCGTCCTGGTCGAGTTGCTTAGCCAGTGCCACGTGCTCCTCATAGCTGTACACATTGCCCCTTGAGAATTTTCGGTAAGCGGCCTGCAGCTTGTTCACAGGGATAGAGGCAAGCTCATCTTTACTTAGCAGTCGGTCACCTGAACTACGCCAGTAACCATGGGCATCGATCTGCCATTGCGCTCTGGTGTACTCCTCTTTGGTCTTGGTGACTGGTTTGTCAGCGTAGGCACGACTGGTATCGCTCGGAAGCTTCCGTAATAGCAGAATGTACTCCGGGCAGCCGACGCCCATTTTTGTACCATCCTTGCACTGCTCCGACCAGCCAAGTCGGTACGTCTGGTTGTTCTCCCGGACCACGTCCGTAACCACCGTGATCATCCCGAAGTATTGAAAGCCGTGCCGTCGGTAATGGTCAATGCACATTGCATGAAATGGCTCCATCGTTGGCATTCCGGTACCCGTTGCATTCCCGAAGAGTACCCGATCCTTTACGTGAATGGCTGCCACACGACCGGGCTTCAAGATCCGGAGCAGCTGCGGCGTGAGGTAATCCATCTGCTCGAAAAACCGATCTGTATCCTCGTTATGGCCGAAATCGTTATATGACGGCGTATATTCGTAATGGTTCGAAAACGGAATGGATGTATGAATCAGATCAATGCTGTTTTCCTCCATTTCCGAGGTTTCCAGCACGCAATCATTGTTCACGGCCGTCCACCGCTCGCCTTGTAACTTCACTCGCTCAACCCCTATCGTGCGGGCTAACTTGTCGATGACCGATGTGCCCGATAACCCATATTTTTTGATAATCTCGACCATCTTGCTGACCAGGTAATCATGCTGGCGCCATTTTTCCATCAGTGTCTTGAGTATTTCAGATTCCGATTCCATGTAAATAAAGTGGATCTGGCAACGGTGCTGCTGCTGGAACCTGTGAATCCGGTGAACTGCCTGAATTGTGTCGTTAAAGCTATAGTCGATGCCGGCAAAGATGGCGATATGACTTTGCTGCAGGTTAGCGCCGGAGCCCAATATCTCTGGCTTAGACAGGAGCACGGTATATTTCCGATCCTTCCAGTCCAGCACTCGCTGCTCCTTTTCATCATGCGTCAAGCTGCCATACACTGAGGCGACGGTGATCCCCTCGGAAGCCAGTGCCCGCTCAATAGCATCCTGTTCGTCGTTGAGGTGGCACCAGATTACAACTTGCTCCGGAGTGCTCGCTTTGACGATCTCCACAACCCGGGCGACTCGCTGCCCGATACTCTCCCGCTTTTCCCTCGCAGCATCTTTAAGCCCGATTGCCGCATCACGCAGCAGTAACAATTGTCCGTCCCGTTCGGCTCCAGCCGCGCTGTGATCAACCGGGAGCTCGTGATATTGGATGTCCAGCGGTGGCAGATCATACCCCTCGTCTGAATATCCAAGATCTGAAGGTTTCGTAATAAACAGCGCCCAAGTCGAAACCCATAGCCAGAACTCATCTTCCTTGTGAGGGTAAATGGTCAGGTTATTGGCCTTCGTGCTGTCCCGCTGGAAGAACCGCGTCAGAGCTTGCCCTGTGTCCATTACTTCCAAGAAGCCGGCATAATGGATAAGTTCTTTGTATTTGTTCGGGCTCGGCGTCGCTGTGCAAACCAGCTTGAATGGCACGCCCTTAAACTTGTCGAGAAATGTCTGGTATGTCTTGCTCCCGTATCCTCTCAGCACGCTTGCCTCATCAAGCACGGCGGCCGTAAAGTAGGTCGGATCAATGTCGCCATCCCTTACCCGTTCATAATTCGTCAGCAGGATAGAGCCGGGTGCAGCCTCCACCTCCGCCATATTCCGTACATACTCCGGTTTTTCCATCCCCAGCAGCTTCACGGCGTCATTTTCAAACTCTAGCTTTACGCCGAGCGGTAGAACAATAAGCGCCTTGCCGCCTTGATGCTTAACCACTAACCGACTGAACTCTAGTTCCTGAATTGTCTTCCCAAGGCCGAACGCTTCAAACAGCGCCCTGCGCCCGCCGCGAATTGCCCATACTACTGAATCCCGCTGATGCGGCTTAAGAATTTGATTTATTTCATCCGGAGAGACCGTAAAACCAGTCTCCCTGGCAATCTCGATTTTTGTTTTAAGGAAGTCGATGTATTGCATTGCCTCTCCTCCTAATGCACCATCGCAGGTATTGAATCATCCTCGTAAGGCGCCACCCAAACCGTATCCCACGACATCGTGAATGTGTCCCTGGCCTCTGCTTGCGCAGCCGCAAGCAGGATCACGTTACCCATTGCTTGAGCTGCATCACAAGGCACGGCATTGCCGATATATTCCCGAGCCTTTGCATCGCTGCACCCTTCCAATTGAAACGGTCGTCCGTCTGGAAGATATCTCGGAAAACTCTGGAGCATGGCGAGCTCGTAGGTCGTAAGGGGGCGATGCCATGTGCCATCCTCAGCAATCAATATCCATTCCCCTCGATCAGTGTCAGCTGGGATGCGAGGATCAGCAAGGGCTGACGTTCCAGAGTGGATATCTCCAGCTCCCGTGACCGTTTTCCCCGGTTTGTCCCAACTTTGAACGCCGTATGACCCGGAACGAGGGCTGCAAGATAAGCGAGGATCGCTGATGCTGGCCGGGCTATTCATTATGCGACTTGCTCCCCGCACAGTCTTCCCTGTCGCATCCCAATCCTGTACGCCGTAGCTGTCTGGCATGAGGTTGGTATTAACTCTTGGGTCAGAGACTGATTGTCCCCCACTGCCTAATGAGTCCTCGCCTGTAACTGTGTATGCCTGCTGATCCCAATCCCGAACAGAATAGCCGTTACTGCGCCGCTTGCCGTTTCGATCATTCAATCGGGGGTCGGCGATTGCCAAGGCACCACTGCCAAACCTGGTTCCAGTAACGCACGGCGCTGGCTCATCGGCCCTGACAATCCGATATACTCCCGGATGCCGCCCTGCCCTGTCCTTGAGCCGGGGATCTGAAATCGAGATAGCTCCATTGTTCGGCCCACCTGCCCCCGTTACTGTTGGTCCTGGCTGATCATCCCGGCAAACTCGATAAATTGCCCCGTGAGTATCCTTCTTAAAGTTCACCCGCGGATCAGACACAGCCGCAGCCCCGTTGCTTCGGCCTGGCCCGGCCGTTCCCGTAACCGTTCTGCTAGTTTTATCCCAATCCTCGACTGCAAAGGCTCCGCCTCGCGGCTCATGGATAATCCGATACTGCTCGAAGGGTACATTTTGAAGATCGCGCCAGTCTCCTCCGGCTGGAATCAGTGCAAGCCGCACCCATGTTTTCCATTGCAGTTTAGGCAGCCGATGAAGCGGTCCGCCCGCTTCGGTATCGCCAGGCATTGGTAGCTGTCCGATTACGTCCCCGATACTTCTAAGCGGCTTTTCCTCTGGATAGAAAATGAAGTTTGGCACCTGATCTTCTTGGCGAGACATTACCAAGAAGCGAAGTCTATCTGCTCCTAAACCACCGATTTTCCCGAGATTATGATCCGCGCGCATGTTAACTGCGAATCCGTTCTTTTTCAGCATCTTTTCTATCTGCAGCAGCAGAGCTTTTCCACGAGTCCGAATCCGGGGAACGTTCTCTAGTTGAATGATTGCTGGCAGCCGATCCCCATAGAGCCTGCATGCCTCAAGAACAAGCCAGATACCCCGAACCGTAAGCTGATTTAGTGCCTGATACTTATCCGTTTTAGCCGACTTTTCAGGCAGCAGCCCGGACAATCCCTTGCATGGTGGAGAAGTGAACAGGAAGAATGGCACTTGCTGTCCCATAGCAACCCACATATCCCAAGGGGTTACTTCCTTCCATTCGGGCGGCGGTGCTTCGCCGTGCCATGCAATGTACTGCTCGCGGGTAAACAGGTCCATGCAAATAGATGTTTTTTCGCCAGTAATTAAATCGTGGTTACGACAGGCGACCGGGTCATTATCTACAGAGCCAAGAATTTTGAATCTGTACACCTTGCCGCCGTATTCGACTTCTGATTTCATCAAGCCCTTGGTTTCCCCACCGATGCCACCAAATAAAATGAATGCCGTCTTGTACTGGACATTCTCTAGAATTTGCAAAAACGCACCCTCCTCTCAATTCCTCTGGTCATTTCCGTTAAAATAAGAACGGTTGTTCTGCCAAATGGGTATGACTATCCGCCGCCGCAGGCTTCCCCCGGCGTTTGCTCGTTTTCGGTTTTGGTTTCTTAGGTTTCTTGACCGTGCTTGGATCGATGATGGCCATTATGACCTCTTGCTGATATTTCGGGTAACAGCTCAGCGCTTGGCCGCGCTTTACGTCATATACTGTCTCGGCGATCCGGGCAAGCACATAGGCGTCTGCGATGTTCTCCGTTCGGGGCTTGACTCCCCAGTGTTCTTCAACAGCAGCTATTACCCGGCGCTTAACCTCTTTGCTCTCCAACCGCACCTTACTCCCAGGCTCGCCTTCCCACTCTTCGACATTTACAAATTTCTTGAGCTGGTTAGGTGTTGCTGAAATGAATGTGCCCACCTTTCGATCTGTCGCCAGCCTAGCCGCCCAGTTGTATCCGGTCGAAACCTTATTTGTATCGAATTTTGCCTCCATCGCAAAACCTTCAATGCAGACATTATCATCCGACTTAAGGTGCCGATAGACTTCATTGAGAATCATATTGATTCGAGCCGGTGCGGTATCGCCTTTGCCGACGAACTCAGTCCAGCCGATTAGTGCGCCATCAGTGCCGATTACGACGAATCCTGTATGAGTCGCAGGATCAATTCCGATGTGCCTCATATCGATATCCTATACGGCAGAATCAGGTACAGATTTTCGTTACCGTCCACCGGACGAATGATGATTGGACTCATAGCTCCCGTGAATCCTATGAACAGCTGCTGGCTACCGATTACTTTCAGCACGTCGAGCATGTACTTGGAGTTAAATGCAATCTTGATCGGATCGCCGCTAAATGAATCTGCTTCCAGTTGTTCGATCACTTTCCCGACCCCGGAGGATTTAGACTCTATTCTTATTGCACCATCCTCGGAAGCCTCGAGCAGGACGATGTTCGTTTTTTCCTCACGAGCCAGTAAGTACGCCCGATCAATCGATTCGTTAAACGCTTTGACATTGACCGTAAGCTCGCTTTTAAAGCTAGTCGGTATAATTTTGGACGTGTCCGGGTAGCTGCCTTCCAGCATGCGGGTGAAGAAATGAACCTGGTCGGTTTGAAATAGCACATGACCGCTACTGACCGATATCCTGACATCCTCCTTGTCCTGAACGATCTTGGACAACTCGACAAGTGTCTTGGCTGCGATTACGACGTTCCGAAAATCCGCTTCCTCGTTCGCTCCCGTTTCCACTACGGTGCTCGCCAATCGATGCCGATCAGTTGCCGTAAGTTTCAACCTGCCGTTGTCCAACTCCCACAACACGCCCGTTAAGATGGGGCTTTGTTCGGCTGTGGATACTGCGAACTCTGCCTCTTTGATTAATCCCTTGATTTCGCCTCCGGGTATGGTTAGCTTAAGTTCGTCGCTGCTCGCCGGCATAGCCGGGAATTCTTCCGGATCCATACCAACAAGGTTAAGCTTGGTACGGCCGGATTGTATCAGGGTCGCAAAATTATCCTGCACCTCTATGTTGACAGTTTCCTTCGGCAGCTTCTTGATGATTTCCACGAAGAACTTCGCGGGGAGCACTACGCTGCCACTCTGTTCAATTGCTACAGGCTCAACCGGGATAGTCGCCTGTATGGTTGTTTCAACATCGCTCGCTGTGAGCGTAACGCCCTGGTTGGTGACGTCCAGCTTAACCCCGGTCAAGATCGGTATGGTCGCCTTATTGTTGACCGCCTTAGATACTTGCAGGATCGCTTCGCTTAAGGCTCGTTTCTGGATTGTGAGTTTCATGCCTTCTCAGCCTCCTTGACTAACTCGATGTCCTCTAGGGAAATGTACATTTCATCGTACTTTTCTGGGCCGATAATCTGCACATTGCCTAGTAGAGTTTCCTCGTCATCCACTTCTATTTCCTCACCGGGTTCAAGTGTTATATCCAGAAATATATGTTTCACTAGTCTTTTAACTATGGCTTTCATGCCCTCATCCTCCTTTGCTGTCTCTTTGACTTGCGATATCTCAATCATCATCTAACCAGGCCGCTGCCGCCGACTGTTTAGGCTCTTCCGGTTTCTCCAATGGCGGAGCTGCTGCGGCTGCAGGGACGGCTTCGGGCGGCTTCGAATCGGTTGCCGGACTATCAAACTCCTGAAACTCCTTGCGCCAAATTCGATACTGTTCACGCAAGCCGGGAAATTCCTGTACCAGCCGTCCCCGACGGTAGAACTCAATTAAATCGACCGTCCGATCGTAGATTGCCAGTTTCCTAGCCCTCTCCGCTTCCGTCATCCCACTGAGTGGATCGTCCAGTTCTGCCGCCAGCTTAAACTTGCCTTCCTCGGCGCGCTGATACTCCTCATCGTCCTTTATTACGCGGCTTCGACTGCTCATACTCCCTCACCTTCTCTGCGAGTTTTTCCTTATCTTCCTTGGTAAGGTCTGTAAATCGGCCGTTTTTTCTATTGAAGGCCATTGTAATTATGCCAGTGCCGATCTTCCGTCCTTTGGCAACTATCAACTCAATAAAACCTTTCCACGGTATATCTGGATAATAGTAGTCGTCACGATACAGAAAGATGATTACATCGGCATCGAATTCAATGTTCCCCGATTCTCGCAAGTCGGACATCATCGGTCGTTTGTCGTTTCGCTCCTCGCACTTTCTGCCGACTGAGCTGATCGCGACCACGGGAATATCGAAGGTTCTCGCCATCTGCTTCAACTGCTTGGAGACGTAGTTGACCCGATCCGCATTCTGGCTGAATTTCTTCTCTGTTTCGATCAACTGCAGGTAATCGATGTAGATGATCAAATTAGAATGCTTCTTCTTCATCGCCTTCGTCTGCCGCCAAATGTACTCAATGGTCATGCCTGGCGTATCGTCAATGTAGATCGGGAGCTGATCAAGGATGTCCAGAGCCTTGCTGTAGTTGTCCCAATCATTTTCCGTAAGCCGACCTTTCTGCACCTTGCGGCTGTCTATCCCGCTAATGTCGCAGATATATCGCTCGGCCACATCCTTCGAAGACATTTCTGCTGAAAAGAATCCTACTGTATACCCGGCCATTGCTGTCGACTTGGAATCATTTACGATGTAGGCCGTCTTCCCGATGCTAGGCCGAGCCGCTACAATCGTAAGGTCTTTCTTCTGATGGCCTCCGCCCATCTCGTTAAGGTCATCACTGGCCGTCTTAGCTCCGGTTATGCCGCTGCGAGATCCGCGAGCCATAATCTCCTTGTGATGGCCGTCCAATATGTCCGGAATCCATTGCATGCCGTCTGTTATGCCTTGGCTTTGCAAATCCTGCAGCCGCTCCATCTGATCTTTGACAAAGGACAGATCAACCTCTCCGGCTGCTAGAGCTTCCTGTAAGGCTACCGATGCACGGCGTTGGATGCTGGCTTGCCTAATGATCTTCTGGTATTGGTCAAAGTTTGAAAGAGTCGGGACTGACTCTCGAAGCCGCATTAGATAAGAATTGCCGCCTATCTGCTCGAGACCCTTCCCCCAATGCGTAGCTAGTACCAACGGATCGAATGGATTCTTTACGTCTGGTCGGTTAGACAAATGTTCATACGCCCAACTCAATGCCTCCATCACCGATCTATTTAGGCCATTCGGGTCAAAATCTTCCGTCGTAAGATAGCATTCATCCATAAGCTCCGGCTTCTGCAGCATTGCTCCTAATGCAGCCTGTTCCGCTTCAAGGCTCATAGCTGTTCACCTTCCGTTTCGCCCGACGTTCCAAACGCTCCCGAATATGGTCGGGCATAGGGACTGCTTTCTCGTTGTAGGCTTCCAGGGCTAGCTGTTCCTGCTGCTCTTCCTGCCTCAGCAGATCGTAATAGGACGGCTTCTCTTCTGGCGCCTGAACAATTTCCGAAATAGTAGGGGCAAATTTGCTCGTCCTAATGTGATCTGCAAGCCGCACTTGCGCCGTTTTGAAATCGATGTCTTGCAGCATCATGTGCCACAGTCTGGTGCCTGGTTCTGTAATTTCAAAGAAGGGGTAGGCGGTCTTGATCATGGCTAGGAAGTTCGCTGTTTCCGTTTGTTTCACGAGCCGCACCCTCCTCATAGAATTGATTTAAAATTTCCATTTCTTCTTGATTGCGCTGGGTCCTAGTCTTGTGACCACTATCCCGCGTGACGATATCCAACCGCTGCTCGAGATATTTAGGAAACTTACTTGGTCGAAATAGGGTTTCGTAATCCAAGTACTTCTCTTGAGCAGTCCCGATCCATTCTGCACACTTAACATCGATCACGTGAATGCAGTCGTCTTTGCTGTAACCCTCGTTTAAACGGGCGATGATAAGCTTTGTAGTCCCCTTGGTTGCTCTATACCTCTTGCCTGTTTTTTTGTTCAAGTAAGAGATTAATTCCGAAGCAATTTGTTGATGTTCAATACTCGGCATATTAATAACACCTTCTTCTTTTAAACCTTCTTCTTTAATACCTTCTTCTTTCATTGGTTGCTGTGCTGGTTGCTGTGCTGGTTGCTCTGAAAAATCCTGCTGGTTGCTATCGACCTCAAAGCCTTGCGGCTCAAGGGGTTCTGTTGGTTGAATTAAAATTTCCTGCTGGTTGCTGTGCTGGTTGTTCTGCTGGTTGATTTCAGGGGCATATTCGAAGGAATAAACCGTGAATTTGCTGTGCCGTTGGGTCAGTTTTATGAACCCTTCGTCTACCAGTTTTTTGATTAGAGTCTTCAGCCTTTGTTCCGATATATCCAGCCTCCGACTCCAACCAGGGCGACCAAAGATAAACTCCTTATGATTGATGATTACTTCCAGCCCGTCTACTACCCTCGTCTCAGGCTTGGTTGAAAAACGGGCTAGAAAGTACATCTCACAAAATACGTTCCAGTAATCTTTATCCCGCCTAATCCAGTGATTCTGAAGCTCCCTGCCGATCGGGATAAAACCGCTCATTCCTCCTCACCAACGTTCAAGTAAATTGCTTTGCATGCTCCACGATCTTGCCGGCGAGTTCCTTCGCTGCCATTGCTACATCTTTATCTGTGGTCATCGGAGAGAACCACCATTCTTGGATCAAATCCTCTATTTCTTGCTGCAGCCTTTCCTCCGGTGATTGCTTAACGGTGTAGCCGTTCACTAGGGCTTCCATCAACATATTTCCGTCTCCAGGGCCGATATCAGACCAGACATGAAGTGCATCCGCATATTTCCCGTCCGAAGGATCTAGTGAAAGCTCGTAAATCTCCTCATTGGTCAACGACTGAGCCCTGAACCATTCAATAGCTTCAGCCACATCCTGGGGCACTGAAACCTTCTTGCGCGCTTGATTCAGTTCATCTTGCATATCAACCAATGTTTGCGCATGCTTGGCCAGATCGTTGATCGCCTTATCCCGCTGTTGAGAAATTATTTGGCTATTACGCCACAAGTTCGTCAATTCGTTTTCAGGGATTTCTTCAATACTTGGCAAATAAACAAACTTGCCGGCATAATCCCGGGGCATAAAGATTTCTCGTGATTCCTCGTCATAACCAATAACTGTTCCTATATCAATTGTCACTCCACCATTTGGTACGTACATATTCCTGTAGACCATTGGCGTCTTAACAACCGCATATTTGTAGCCCATCTAAACCACCTCCCGTGGCTCGTATCTATTTTGAGTTCCGAAGATTGATGCGTGTTCCGGCACCCAAACCGGAGGGCCATACTTGCTCAGATAGCCCAACCGATTAAGATAAGCATCAACTGGTTCATCATCATGCATAGCCTTGAGCAGTTCCCAGCAGCCGAGCACGTCGTTTAGGGCTCGGTGAGCTCCTTCAAGCTCAATCCCATATTTACCGCACATGTCAGTCAACTTATGAGGATAGAAATGACGGTCACGACTGATCGTAAGTGTATCGATAAATGGATTGGTGAACGTTCTCCCTGCCAGTCGATTTAAAGCATGGTGCAGAAATTGGAGGTCGAATGCAGCGTTGTGAGCAACTAACAAACTGTCTCCCATGATATTCCGAAGGATTCGGAACGCTAAGGATTCATCCATCGCATCAACAAGCATTTCGTCTGTAATACCAGTGATCTCAGTAATTTTTGATGTAAGTTGTTTGCCGGGCTGGACAAGGGTATGAAAGCCAGTGACGATTTCACCGTCCACAACTCGAATCGCAGCCATTTCAATTACTCTTTCTTCTACCGGATCAAGTCCGGTCGTTTCAAAGTCAAATACCGTAATATTTGATAGCATCAAACCACCTCCAGAAAATAATCTCGTTTATTGATAAATCCTTTTTCAAAGAGCGCCATTCTAACCGCGTGTGAAGCGAGTTCCGGCGTATTGTTATTGCTGCTAAGATGCGTTAGGAAAATCCGCTCGCCGCGACCATTAACCAGCTTTTTCAGCGCTTCTGCTGCCTGGTCGTTGCTCAAATGTCCCCGATGCGGATCGGCTATTCGGTCTTTGAGATAATCAGAATACTCTCCGTTCTGCAGCATATCCACGTCGTGATTGGCCTCAACGATGTAGATGTTGCCTTCCATCATCTGCAGCATGTCGTCGTCGATCTGCCCCGTATCAAACACCACACAGGCGCGGTTTCCGTTGCCGTCCTGGATCGCGTAGCCGACTGGCTCCAGTGCATCGTGATGAACCTTGAAGGGGTAAATGTCCATTTCACCGATCCGTACGCTGTCATATTTGCCGAACGTCGTTTCAAGTACATGCTTCTGATCGTCGTCCAAGCCGCTGATCTTCTGCCACTCGCCATGCGTTGCATATACCGGGAAAAGGTACTTCTTAGCTAAAGTCAGACCCTTGATGTGATCGCCATGGGCGTGTGTAATGAAGACTGCCTGGATGTCCGTTGCCGCATTGATGTTGTTCGCCAGCAGCCGCTTTTCCAAGTCGCGCTTCCACTTGCCGGCATCGATCAGGATCCCGGTGGAGCCACTTTGCAAATGAATGCAATTCCCGTCACTCCCAGTTGCGATGATGCTAACCCTCATCGCCATCATCCTCAAACAATTCATCGAAGCACTTGCCGCATACACCCGAAATGATCAATTCCCTTTCATCTGCTGATAAATATGGAAATGCATGCTGTGCATGTGCTCCTTCGTTGTACTGTTGCAGATCACTCCGTCTGACAGTTACCACCTGAGTCATCGCGCAAATGCTACAAGGGATATGCAACTCTTCAGTTTCAGGCACTGTTTCTTTATGATTCTCAAACATTACAGAATTGAAGTGATATCCGGGAATCTCCTGCAGATAAACATCCGTATGCCATCCTCCGACATCAGTACGCTCAACCGTGTAAATCTCACCTTCAACCAATCCGATCTCTCTTGCTCGTTCAGGTTCCCAATCATGCCCATTCTTGTTTAGAAACCTGACTCTATCGCCTTTTTGGGAGTAAATATTCATAGTTGGCGGCGGTTCAATAAAGTTAAAGTTCATATGCTCCTCTCCTTCTTGATTCGTTCTTTCCAAGCCTTGTCGCCCAGGCAGCGTGCAGACGTTACCTCAAAGTACCGACGGCCCTGCACGTAGGAGACATATAGTCCGGTGCTGCGCTCGTAGTACATGCCGTTGAGGGCTGGCTCCCCGGCCGGAGCCGGAGGCGGCTTGTCATTGCTGCCGCCGAATAAATCCAGCTCCAATTGCACCGGGTTAGATTGGCAGCTCATCTTGCTCCGCCTGCTGCTTCTCGGCAATATGGAGTTCCATGACCTTCAGTAGCGCCTTAAACTCGGCCAGTGTTGGCTTATCCCCTTTTATCTTTCCGTGATTCTTGATGTATTCGTCTATGGCTTCCGGTGTATCAATGCCCAGTTTCGCGAAATTGCGCTTCATCTCAGCTCGGCATTTTTTAAGATCTGCTGCATCGTCTTTCGGCGGTGGTGTCTGCTTCGGCTCCTCTGCTGGCGGCGGTGTCGTAGATGCTGCTGCGTTTGCTTCGGCGGTGATGTCCCGGCGGACTGGTTCGGTAGAATCATCGCCAATGCCAGCATTAAGGGCGGTCATGTTTTCCTCAACCGCTAATGCGATGTCAAATTGCTCCTTGACCGCTCTTGTTGCAGCGTGCTTTTTGCACATATCAGGATCCAGTGAACCATCTTCGAGTTTCCAGAACGAAGGGTTTTTCTTCGCGTATTTCTCAAACTCTGTCTTGTCACATAGGACAATGACATCCTCCCTCCCTTCACGTTTTGCGATGGCATAAGCTCCGACTACCTTCCCGCGAGGAAATCTAATCTTGTGGCGTATTTTAGTTACAACGCCATCTTCATTTGTTTCAGCCTCGAAGTCCTCAACTTCATTTTCACAAACTACTTGTCTATAAACGCCCACGTATCCGGGGGATTTCCGGGCCAAGGAATGAAATCCCTCATATTCGATTCGGATGTTTACGTCTTGGCCGTAAAGGATCGGCACCCCATGCCCGAGGCTTGGGTCGAGACCCATCCGATTCATTTGGTACATGAAGAGGTTGAACTGCGGAATGGTCAGCTTTTTCGCTATGGATTCCTTCATAGCCATGAGTTCGGCAACGCCAAAGTCACCAATTTGTTGAATCTGGTTAATATCAACCGCCTGAACTTGCGTATCTTTTGCCATATGATTAAAGCCTCCTATAAGAAAATGATTTTAGTAGTGCCCATATATCGATGTACGAGATGAAGTCGATCGGGTTCAGCCCGCTGCACTAGCCAGTCACCCGGCGTTCCAACGTTAGCGGCGATGATCTTTTTCTGTGCTAAAGTGGGGCGTTTTCCTCTCATAGGTTGAAGCTCTGGGCAAGATATGTGCCGTCTTTCCTAAGGTGATGGAAAGATCCGGAATCATCACGAACAATGATATGAGTTTCATATTCCGTATCCACTTGATACGTTTTCCCTTCGGTGAACTGACCCGGAACCGACTGTTTACATTCGATCTCTTTTATCATGCGGCTACATCCTCCGTTTCGATTTTTAATTCTTGGCCTTTGATAGCTCTGGCCGTAATCAGTTGGCCGTAGACCAAAAGATCACCCGTGTACTCCCCGATGCCGTCGACGAAGGTCGGAACAATGAGTTCAGACTGCTTGAACAGCACTTCGGTGAGCTCCAGTCCCGCCGTGATCTTCTCGCCGACAGACAGTGACGAGTAGTCTTTACCGTCCATTTGGATGCTGAAATCCGGATCGTATTCGCCAGTCGTCTTCACATACTTGAAAAGTCGAATCTTCAACCTAGTGAATAGCGACTGCACCTTCTCTGCCTGCAGCTCCGCCTCTTTGGCGCGATATGCCTTAATTGCGTCAAGGATAAATATGGACTCTTTAAGCGCCGCAAGCGTGTCATCCTCGGCATTCTTGGCTGCTTCGACATCTGCTTTGAGTGCTTGCCGGGCCTTGTCTGCGTGGAGCAAATCCTCTAATACATCCCGCTTCTGCTCAAGCTCGCGCATTTCGTTCCAGAGGTCTGAGACGTCGACCTCCTCCATGCCAGCCAGTTCGGCCTCTAACTCCTTGCGCTTGGCCACGGCCTTGGAGTGCTCGGCATGCAGTTCCTTCTTCCGGGCTTCCTTGGTGTCGGTAACAGCCTTCACAGCCTCCTCATCCAACGGCCGTTTACAACTCGGGCAGGCATCCTCGATCGGCTCATTGTAAACCTTCATATAATGGTTTTTGGCAGACTCAACACCGAGCCGAGCCACAGCCAGCTTACCCATGACCGAGGAGCGTTCTTGATTGGTTTGCTGGGCCGCATCAATCAGCTCGTTGATCTTCTTGATTTGTTCCAGCAGCGCGGCTGATTCAGCTTTGACAGCTTCGACATCCGTTGGCGCATCCGGCAGACGGCCGTACTGTTCCCGCAGCGTATTTGTCCTACTTTGAGCTGCTATGTGCTGCTTCTCCAGCTTCGCTTTCTGCCCCCCAGTTCCGCCGTGAATCTTCTGCAGGTCGTCCAGGGAACGCTTCTTCGTGAGTTCGTCGAGTTTGGCTGCAGCAGGATTCAGGGCAATGTCCTTGACTTTCTGCTCCTTACTAGTCCGGCTCATTTCAGCTAACACTTCCGACTTAGCCGGAGGGACGGTGTGTTTCATTACCTGCTCCCGCTGCTTAGTCCAGTGTTGAGTAAAGAAGAATCCCGGGTTATAGAGAGATAGGAACTCCTCTTTGCTAAAGAGCTCGGCCACCGCGGCCTCGTATTCCTTGGCCTTTGCAGGCACATAACTGATGCAAAACTCATTGACCCCGTTTTCGTTAATTTCTCGGGTGAAGGTCATTTCCTCGCCATCGACCGATAATCTAAGTGACGCATATACCCGATCAAACTCGTATGTTGTTGGCGATGGATTAAACCTATTTCCAAATAAATCAGTACCGAAGAATATCCAAGCCGGGGCTTCTCCGAATGTCGTCTTGCCTTCTCCGTTATTGCCGGACAGATTTGTTATATCGCCATATTTTTCATCTAGCTTCCGGATCCCGGCGAAGTTCTTCAACTCCAACTGGATGAATCTAACTTGCTTTGCCATTCTCAAACCTCGCTTCCCTGTGTTATAGTGGTATTAGGATATTTTTTATTGTCCGCTCTCTAATTGGGCGGCTTTTTTTCTGTCTACCTTCACGCCGTACTTCTGCTCAAGCTTTTCCAACTCGCAAATCAGGTGAGCCCTTATCTCGGGGTTTTCCTCCGTTTGCAACCAGTCCAGTGCGAATAGGTAATTGTTCAAATCGATCCGGACAACTTCCGGCTGCCGCTCGTAAACGCTAAGGGCAAGGTTGATAGGTAATAATGGTGTTTCTGGCATCGGAATCCTCCTACAACTGAGCGAACTCTTGCTCGAGCAGTTTGATTTCTTCCTCGACTTCTTTCAGGACAGCTACTTTGGCGCGGGCTGAGAGGCGGTCGAAGTTGTAGCTTACGAGCTGAACGTATCCACCACCGTCCGATAGTCTAATAGTGTCTTTGCCTTCGCTGTGCTGAATAAATTCGTTTAATTCCGCGATCTTTTTCTTAATAGCATGAGCTTTATCGACCCGCTCGCCCATGTATTGCAACGTTTTTTCATCCATGCTTTTCCCTCGTTTTCGTTGATATTTGGGCTTAAAACCCCGATTTTGGCAAAAAAATAAATAGGCTACTGATTTTCAGCCTCTTCATAGGGTTCATAATATTTGAGCAAATCTTCTTCCGTTATAGGTGGCGTACGTAAAGCAGTTGCTACAACCGGCCTGAGAATGTACCTCGTTTCGATCTCACATACTTCAAGCCGCTGACCAGTAGACTTCAATTTGAATTTCTGGCCTAGTTCAATGCACATTGTCTTGTTCACCTTCCTCTCATTATTCGCAGTCATCACACTTTCGTGGATACCCCGGATCCTCGCCGTCGATCAGTAACCCGCAGCATTCACATAACAGACCGTCCAGCACCATTTCAGCAGCTTCTCCCATCGCTTTCCTCACCTCCTTTCAAGCGCTCCACAATGGCTGGGAAAAGCGGTCAAGATCAGGCATAGCCACCCCGCACCTCCTCAGACGTAATGCTGCAAACTCTGGTAGTACGAGATTAGCCCTCGCTTTTTGAGCTCCAGATACTTGTTTTGCACTACCCGCTCCGTTTTACCGAGAGCAAACGACATCGCCCGCCGACCATCATGCTTGTAAAACTTGCACAAATAGGACAACTCATCTTCCGTAAACCGCTGACCGTGTTTTTCATGAAATTCCGGGTGATACATCATCCGGCCTAAGTTGTCATATTGGATACCATCATCTTCTATGGCTAGGCCAGCCATGCGAGCCACGCTCCCCGCTGCACCCGCTCCACGAAGTCCGCGAAGGTTATTCCGTAGCGGGCGCCAACATCGAAGTGTTCAAAATAGGTTCCGAGCCGATCAAGCAGTTCGTCTGGCATGCTGCTCACTCCCCCATGTACCAGTTAACTGCCTGCGGAAAATTGTGTATTGCTTGCGGGCATGCAGGGCAATTAATAAGCGTCCGCTATCTTTCATCCGGCGTTCAAGCTGCAGATAGAAGTGCATTAGCTCTCGCAAGCTCCGTTCATCCTTCACGTACATTTCGCCTCCATTTCATCGAGTTTTTGACTAAAGTGCATTACTAGATCCATTTGTTCATTGCACTGCGCTGCATAGGCCGCTTCCTTATAACCGTCAATCTTTTGCACCAGATCAGCGTTTGCCCTGAGACAATGCATCATTTCGCTGGCTTCGAATAGGTTCAATCCGCCCTGCAGCATCTTTATTGTTAGCTCAGCAAGCCTGCGTTGTACCGGGTGAATCATGATGGCCATGCTATTACCGTCCTTTCAGCCGATTTAAATTTTGGTTGAGTTCGGCAATGATGTCATCGTATTGCTCTACGACCACCTCAAGTTGACCAATTACATGGCGCTGCTGATTGTTGAGCTTGCTGCGCTCAATTGTTACAAAGATGTTTGCCGCAACTGTCAGCATGAAGATGATGAGCACGAGCCATTCTAATCTACGAAACCATTTGGATTGTTCGTCTAAGTTCATAGCGACTCCCTTCCGATATCCAATTGTCAAAGAGCGGATGATGATTAGTTAAATGCTAGTTGCGAGTTCGCTTGCTCAATATCCCGCAATAACTTCCCGTGTGGCCGCCAGCTGCTAACATATTCCTTCGCCTTGTCGAAGTCCTTGACTAAGGTGTTTTTATAGGAATTTGTATTGAAGTAGCCCTTGAAATCTCGCCACAATGCTGAGTAGGTTTCGCCTCGGATCGTCTTGTTCAGATATGCCGGGCTCTCTTTTCCTCCGAGCATAGAAACGACAACTTTGTTGGCTAGTAATTGAAGGTCGTTTTGCTGCCCGTAATCTATGGTTGTGTTGTTTTCTAGACGAGTGACCCTTACTTCAAATGCTTGAGTCCGCTGATCCAGGAGGAATATAGCTTGGAGTTCTTGACTAAGTTGTTCATATGGGTTTGACTTGATCCTGTAATAGTCATCCACCAGCATTTCGTAAGCTTCCCACGCCTGATCAGTGTTGAGAGACTTCGCATGCATCCAAGCGCCTTTTTCTGTCCAGAGGTAAACAACAGGGGCGAATTTGAGGTTGGTATCAAATTGATGTGAACCTTTGAAATCGTCCAATTCTTGGCCACGAAGCTCGAAATAGTGCTTTCCTGCAGTGTAGCGATCCTTATTCCGAGAAAAATTGTTTGTAATGATTTTATTCTCAGTCCCAAAAGTCTCCGCCAATTGCGCCGTTGTCAGCACGCGCTGATCTTTGTGATTAATTACTCGCAGTTTGTTCATTTGTCTGTACGATCCCTTCAGGTTCGTTGAATTCGAAGTTTACTGAAATCCCCAGCGCATCACAGACTTTATTGATCGAATCCTCGTTCCACCTACGTTCACCAGCAATCAAATCGTGTATGTGTTGATAGCTGTATCCGGTAGCCCGTGCTACGTCTGCTTTATTAATTCCCTTGGTGTTCATCACTGCCTTGACTGCCTCAGTGAAATTCATGCTATGTTCACCTCCTGTGATTCGTATTATCACGCTATTAGCTGTATTTTACAAAGCCTAAAATAAAGCATTTAGCGTTATTTCGGAGGATTATTATGGTTTTTTCAGCTAAACGCTTTATTTTTCTCTGTTTTCCAGCTATTTGCGTGTTGTTTTTTGTTTGTAGGAATGATAGTATCAATTAAGCAATTAGCTTTATTTTGAGGAGCGGTGAAAATAATGGAGAGTAATAATCGGATTAGAGAACGTAGAAAAGAACTTAAATTAAGCGGTCCAGAAGTAGCTGCAAAACTTGGCATATCGACTCAATACCTCTATGACATTGAACGAGGAAAGCGAGGATTAAGCAGTGAGATTCTAGGTAAACTATCAGAGGTGTTAAAAGCAACCACAGACTACCTTTTAAAAAAAACAAACTTAAATCTTTACGGAGTTGACCTGAATGACAAAAACCCCGATCCACATGAAGAATCGGAGTTAGCAGACATTCCTATTGAACGCTTGAATCAATATAAACTAACCTACAAGGGACATGATTTAAGTAAAGAGGAAGCCGACGACATTATTGAGCTTTTGGAAGCTGCCTTGAAGCGTTGGAAGAAATAAGTCCCTCCAAGTACCTTGTAGCTTCCGAAACATCAACGCCTTTAGATTTTAAATTCGCTAGGTACAGTTCTAAATCGATATTGATAGGTCATCACTCCTAGTAGGTGGTAATGTATTCCGCAAGAGATAAGACGAGCATACCACAAACGCGAACAAAAAACGAGAACAAATGTTCTGAAAAATAAATGATGTATTTCCTGAAAAGAAAGGAGTAATCCATGGGTCTCCGGCTCGGGGATTGTCTCCTGCTGGAACGATTAGAAGAGAAGGGCATATCACAAGCTGAGTTTGCAAAAAGAATGGGCGTTTCCCGCCAATTTGTTAGTAAGCTCATAAGTGGTGAACGAAAAATGTCCCTAGAATTCGCCTTCAACGCTGCGCATATTTTAGGCTGCCGCGTCACTGATTTATACATCCTCGAGGTCGTTCGCAACAGGAGATGAGCAGGTTAACGCCGCTCTCCCCCGAGAATATCGTCACCCAATGGGGTTACACCCTTCCTCCCTTCCTATGAAGTCACCACCAATTATAAACCCAACAAGAAATTAAAATAGGACAATTACAGGACGTAATCACTCCTCTTTGAACAACTTTCTAATTTGGATAGAAACATTTTCCTAGTTCTGGTAGACTAATATCGAACATTACATAATTAGGAGGATGGGATTTGAACAGGCCAATCTATAAAAAATGGTGGTTTTGGCTCATTATTGTCCTTGTTATTGGTGCCATCGGTAATATGAGCGAGAGTAAAAATGAAGCCGATCCGGCCGTAAATAGTCCGACCGAGTCAGTGGTTAAACAAGAGGATGTTGCAAAGGAGGATAAGAGCGATCCGGCGGTAGAGCAGGCCTCTGCCCCACAGCAAGAAGAAGATAAGACGGAGCAATACGCTGCCTACGTAGATGATTTTATGCAGGAAATTTCAGAAGCCGAAAACAAAGCAAATCCAGTTTTCGAAAATTATGTGGAGAAGATGAACGCAGCTGCTGACGGAAGTGCCTCGCTACTAGATGCTTATGAAGCAGCGAAAAAGGCAAAAGAACAGGCGAGCCAGTTGCATGCAGATTTCTTTAAGATTAAGGTCCCGTCTGATTTGCCGAAGGATGCAAAGAGTTTATTGGAAGAAGCAAAGACCGAACTATCCACGGCCTACTTTGTTAGAGAAAAGGCCTACAAGTCAGCAATGGCCTATCTGGATGAGCAGAAGGTGAGTCATCTCGATGCTTTTAAAGAGAACATGGAATCCTCCGATAAATTTATGTTATCTGGAGCAACAAAGATGGCTCAAGCAAAATTAAGTTTGGAGGATTCTAAATAAAAGTAGCGAAAGCACAAAACCACCGGGACTATACCTCGGTGGTTTTAAATTTAATGTTAAACAGGTTAATCTCCCGCAGGTGCATCCCAAGAAAGCTCCGTGATATCCTCCATATGAAACCATTCGCCATCCACCTTAAAGCGTGCTGTAAGGCTGTCCAACCACTCTATAACGCCGATCACATAAACATCCTCGTACTCGTCAAACATGCGCAGTTTTACGGGCTGCCGCGTCTTATGAGCTGTAACTATAAATCGCGCAACTTGCTCCTTTTCTTGATCGTCTAATTCTACTCTCCGCCGCTTCGTTTCTTCTCGTTGTTGCCTCAGAGCCGACTCCCTGTGTTGCGGCAGTATCATCCGGCTAGATTCCCATAGCATGTTAGTGCCTGGCGTTAATTTATTCACCTTAATCACCCCTGCTGGAATTATAATGCGAATAAACGTTCGTAGTCAATGGAGTTGGCAAAAAGCACCTAATCAATGTATCCTAGTAATTGGATACTAGTAATTGATAAGGAGGGTGTCAGATGCCTGTTACCATTGAACTACCTAGAGATCTTAATGTTATGAATTCGTTGATGTTTTGTCGTGAACTTGAGCTTTTAGAGGATGCTGATGTGTACAACGTTGATTGCAGATCCTTGGGTAATGTAGAGCCTTTCGGTATGCTTTTAATTGGGTCTCGGTTACGGCAATTAATAAAGGATAAAAAAGAAAAAGGCGCTAAGTTTTTCGCAAGGAACTATGAACATAATGATTACGCAGCCCACATGGGCTTCTTTAAAAGCGTTCAACTGAATTATGGGAACGCTCCCGGAGAGGCAAAGGGTAGTTCTACATATTTACCAATAACTAAAATTGATGTCCAAGAACTTATAACAGAATCGCACGAAAGAAGAGAACACGTAGTAGATACTATAGAGGGGAGAACTAGGCAACTGTCAAAGGTTCTTTCTTGTGGGAACAAAAATATCGAGGGAGTTCTGACTTATTCAATAAGAGAAATAATGAGAAATGTTTTAGAACACAGCTATGCTGAGAGTATTTGGTATGCGGGGCAAGTATGGCCATCAAAGGATCGTGTGGAAGTGTGCATTCTTGATGAAGGTATCGGCGTTCAGAAAGCATTAAAAGCTAACAGACACCTGGAGTTTAAAACTGCAGAGGAAGCCTTATTGCTAGCAATTGAGCCTGGTATATCGGGCAAAGATATTAAGGCTGAACAACGCCGCGACGAGGTTTACGGGAATTCTGGTTATGGGCTATTTATGACAAGCAGAATTTGTCAAGATAACGGAAGTTTTATCATCGGAAGTACTAATAGTTTTATCATTATAAACGGAAAAGGCCACAAATCATATGAAAGTCCTTTTACGGGAACCATAATACGGTTAAGTTTAAACATTTCCAATATAGCGCAAATAGACTCCTTATTGCCTATTTATCTGAAAGAAGGCGCAAAGAGAGCCAGAGATAATAAGCATCTTGATTCCATTAGTGCATCAAAATCATCAAGACTTCTATTAAGAAAAGATAAGTAAAGCAACAAAAAAAGGAGCTCCGCCAGCTAAATTCCAGCGGAGCTCCACTCTATTTAAACAGCCTGCTCAAGATCGTTCCCAGTGTTCCCACGTCTAATTGGTCAGTCGCCTTCCAATCCGGGCTGATCTTCGCGTTTGCTATGAGCCACTCTCGGCCGTTTTCCTTCCAGGCTGGCACTTGCGTTGTCTTCTTATCATCTGCCAAGGCTGCCCCCTCCTTTCGCTTCAAGCCTAAATATTTAGCGATACCGGACACATGCCCCTGGATGATCGCCTCGATCACCTCTGGCCGTTTCAGTTTATTTGCATCAGCTGCCACATCAATAAACAAGTTCTCTGTCAGCACTGCCGGCATTTTGCTTTCACGTACCATGTGCAAGTTCTTAGTCTTCTTACCTCGATCTATGACGCCATAAGGCTTAAGCGCGGCCATGATCTCGGCATGCAGCACATTCTGAAATGATGTACTCGCAGCTGATGCATTAGTATAACGGAACGTCTCGAAGCCACCAGCACCGCCGCCCGCATTGCAATGGATACTAACCAGAATATCGGCCCCCACTTTGTTTGCCAAATCCGTGCGTTCTTTTAGCTCCAGGTATACGTCCGTGTAGCGTGAGGGCAGCACTTGCACGCCCACATACTGCGATTCTAATTGCTGCTTGATGGCGAGGGACACAGCAAGAGCTATGTCCTTTTCCTGCAGTCCGTTTGCTACTGCACCGGGGTCTTTGCCGCCGTGGCCAGCGTCAATCCATACATTTTTCATTTAGTAGCCCCTCCCTTTTCGTTCAGCTGCTCCAAGAAGTCTTTAACTTTCGGTGGGAGGTACACGCCTAGGATGCCTAGATTTTCGACAACAGACAGACCCTCTCGACCAGCATAAAAGTAAACGGCCAAGGTACGAAATACAGATGCATCCCCTCCAACCCATCCGTCAATTAGCACGGCAAGTCCGACAACAAAAAGCACCGTAATCTTACGGATTCCACCCCAGAACATTACTTCGCTATTAAGTGTTTTTGTCTTGATTGCTCCCAAAATTCCCGTAATGTAATCAGCTGCCATAAGTACGACGAGAAGCTGCAGCGGCTTATCCCAACCGCCTAGCAATGTAGCGATTAAACCGACAGCAGCAAAGACTCCGCCAGTAGCAGCCTCTTTACCCGAAGCACCAGCTGCAGCAGCCAGTACAGTGCTACCAAACACCTTTATTTGATTTAACATAGTTCACCCTACCCTTCATATAAATATCCCCCGGGGATCCCGAGGGCAAAATAAAAAACGCCTTGCGGCGTTGGTTGTCTATTCTTCTGTTCCCGTGACCTCTTCGTATCTCTCGGCTAAATAATCATAATTACATATGCCGACAGTGCCGGTATCGTTTTTGTATACAAACTGCCCCGGGATGGCCACAAGCTCTTTAGTCCCGCTTTTTAGAGTTATAGATTGCAGCGCGCCCGCTGGCGAGAAGTCAACCGATATCCCCATGCTTGTAAGCATTATAATTGGCTGGATCGACGACAAATCTTTAAACTCCACGGCTTCCACAGTATCCTTTGATTTAAATACTCGTATCATCTTCAACACCCTTCTTAATTATTCAAACGCTATCCAATAAGCATTTTGATTTCCGAAAAAAAGTCTCGCGTGGAATCCATTTTCTTGTAAGAAAAACGTGTTTCTACCATCTGCAACAGAAGTTGAGTGTTGGTCAACGTTCACTGGTATAACTATGAATGTCTTATTATTTTTATAAGCAATAAATGAGAAATAAGCAGGTTCATTAGCTGGGTAGCAGAAAACAAAGTTCGGAGTAAACGGGAGGCCAGATACATCCAAATATCCGTAAGTGTTACCGCCAGAGACATTCGATGTTACGCCGTTCCCCTCAGCAAATCGCCTACCCTCTACTAAAGTGCCTAAAACCCCGAATATATTAACACCATTTCTAATATTAGAAGCGATAAGGTCTGTATCTCCTAAAATAGTGATCGGGCTACTGTAATATCCTGCTGCCTTAGTCTGATTCGTTGTCCCTGGAGTAACGTTTCCGCCCGCTCCTCGGTTTGGCATTGTCCCGGTCAGGTTGTTGGCTCCAGCGTTAGAAAATGTTTTGCCGCTTAGTACGTCTGCTGCAACTGCATTTCCCGTCGCTTTAACGATAGCTGCCATTTTTGCAATCAGCGAATCCCATGATTCACTCGTGGATGCCGATATTCCCCAGGCAACAAGCGCGGCAACCACTTCCGCTTTCCGCTCATTGCCAAGCTGAAAAGCCGCTGCTGCTGCTGAGTTTGCGGCGTTGGCTGTAGTCTGGGCTGCTGCGGCCGCATCGTAGGCCGATTTAACCGCTCGTGGTGTCGCTGCTAGTGCTTCGCTCGTGCTGTTCGTAGCATTAGAGAGTTGCACAACACCTTTTTTCGTAGTGCTAGCATCCTCGATCGTTATTCCCGCAAGCGCATCATCCAATTCCTTCTGTGTTACAAAGACCAGGGATTCATCAATATTGGCCGTGATATTGGTTGCGGCTCCGACGAACACATTCATATTAATGGCCTTCTCGATCACTCCGTCACCGCTTGGAGTGATGTAGTCGGCAGTTGCCCCGGCGTTGGCGTACATATAAAGGATTTCGCCCACGTCCGGATCCTCGGCAAAAACACCAACCTCGCGCAGATAAAAACCAGTCGTGACGTCCGGGTTAGTCAGCGTCGCCCCGATCAGAGCGCGGATCGAACCAGTTGGATGCTTTAATCGTGATATTGTCAGATCTTTGACCGGAGTGATCAACGAAGTCATGCTCTCCAACGATTGCCCGCTCAGCGTGCCGCTTCCAACGGCCATCCTAGTATACACAAGTTGGGCGCCAGCCTGCGCTTTCGCCTGCAGCTGTCGCCCTTTATTTGTCATTGCATAACTCCAACTCGACATTATCTCACCTACCCTATTGTTATAGTCTCCCCGATGTGCAGTGAACCGCCGAAATAGAGATCGTTTGCTTGGATTGTTTCCTCTAAGATTACCGTCTCAAGCCAAGCGCTCAGCCGCTTAACCGAATCGACCGCCCGTATAAATTCCTGAGCCCTCTCGCTGGTCGCGGTCTGATCGCTGGTACGTACCCGAAAGTATCCCGGCTCGCCGCCGTATTCGAACCACTCTTCGACCGCTCCTGTACCAAATAGGATCGATATCAATTCCTCTACGGCCGCCGGCGTACCCTTTCGGCGATGAAACAGAAAGGCGTTTTTGACCAGCTCCCGTTTTTGCTCGATCGGCAGAGCCGGATCGTAGAAGTCGACATGAAACTGCCAAGCCAACTCGTCGGCCTCATCATCGTCCAACTCGTCCAGCCGGGAGAAGCGGGGAAGCTTCATAATTTGCTCTGATAGTCTCTGTAATTGCCCGTCTAACGCTTCGGCAGCTGCCTTGATATTGGAATCACGCTTAAGGTTGTCCGGCAGCATATCAAGCATGCTTAGGCTCTTAATATCAATCATCGGCAAGACCTCCATATGTGACGTTGACAGAAGCGTCCTTGGCAACCTGTAGTTCGCCAACCTCCACAAACGTCGGAGATGTGACCTCTACCCTCAGGACACCTGCCGACATCACTCGCCAGATCAGTTCCGAAGGATTTATATCCCGGCCGAGCTTGGACTTTTGCCAAAGCTTGTACGCATCCACAGCCGCTGTTACCGCCGCCTGTATCCCGGTCGCTTCGGTTGCCCGAGACCGATCAATATAATAGGTGAGAGCAACATCATAATTCACGACCTCGGGGGCCTGTATGGTAACAAGGTCGGTCAGTGGCCGGACGGTTCGGTTATTGAGCACAGCTGCCACGCTATCTAATACATCCTGCGAGGGTAGTTCCCCGCCCTGCAGCAAGGGAACGACGGAAATCTCCCGGGGAGCTGGCGAAGTGACCGCCACATCCACGATCGAAGGGCTTGCTGTCATCGCCCAATAACGATATGCCCCCTCTGGCCCGGCCACAGAAAAACTCTCAGGAGCAGAACGGATGCGCAGCCGAAAAGCATCGTCCGTCTCCTCTTCCGCGCCGCCCGAGCTCTCCGTCAAATTAATGACGCTTTGGACAAATGGCAAGGGGTCAATAAATGTGTTAAGCTGCCCCGGAAGGAACCCATTTCCTACAGTCCCAGGACTTGTGCAAGAGGCAGCGACGGTGCCTGATACCTCGCCCGCAACGATTTCAAGTACCTCATTTGTCGCAAATACAATAGCCCCCTCGCCCCCGGCCGGACCTATCCGCGTTCCAGCCGGTATAATCGAAGCAGAAGTAAGCGGAATCGACAGATTAAACTGCAGCGTAGTAATTGCAGATTCAGCAGGGAGCCGGGTCACATCGCTCATCGCGCCGATATGATCTAATACCAACCCGCTCGCATATTTGAGCAAATCAGCTTTCTTGTTGTGATTAATCAACGCCTGCTGCTGGATGATTATTTGTGCCAGGGCCAATAAAAAAAGGCGCCTCGGGTCTGCCGGGTAAAGCTGGCTACCGATTATGCCTTCAAAAATAGTTATAATGCTGTTCTCGATCTCCTTGGCGTCTACATTCACAAAATCAAAATCCGGTAGAGCATCAAAGTTGCTCAAATCCTTCCCCCTCCCCTGCCAGAGTATATTTAATTACAGGCGAAAGTCGGCCGTAGATAGCTGACTCCTCACTCGATTCAATGACTTCAACACTCGCAATAACCGCCCTCGGCTCCTGTTCAGAAACGGCGACCATAATTTCAGCAGCTATACGAGCAGTTAAGACGTTAATCGGTTCGTCTATAACAACGTCCATCCCGATCGAGCGGCTACCGGGAACCGATCCAAGTATAGTCGTTACTATTGTTCTAATGTTTTGCCCGACCTCATCCTGCAGTGTTGTAGGGTTAAAATTAACCCATTCTCTCGACGCCGCCATATCTACTGTGTATATCACTTTGCATACTCCTCTAAGGATAAATTTACTGTTGCAGCCAGTAGATTCCCTCGGTTGTCGATGCTAGTCCACTCTTGCTCTAGTCCAGTTATAACCCACATGCCACCCTTCCCTACTGGCTTCCCGCCTATTAAAAAGGGTAATGCTTTCCCCAGCCTCTCGTATTCGACTAGTTGAGCAATTTCTTTCCGGGGATTCACGCCAAACCGCACGTCAAAACGTATTGTGAGCGAACTAGTGTCAAGACCCGGGCCAATGAATTGCAGGAGAGGTCTTTTTCCGATCACTTCATGCGTCGCCCATCGAGGGGTAGAACTTCGGGTCAACTCTTCGAACGTCCTTACTTTTTCATGGCTAACTTCAAAGACGACACTGCCCAAGCTGCCAATTTTATTCATAGGATTTCGCCTGCTCTCTTAACCGTTCCAGTTACCTCTAAGTCGCCATCGATTATAACACCCCCAGCAGCCTGTACAACGAGTTTTTGAATGCTACGGTCATAATAGACATGGCTACCGTCTTCGAACCAAACTCCGCGCTGCTGCGTCGTGCCTGGTGGATGTTCGTCATCTGTGTAATAAGAACCAAGACAAAATCCTTCTTGTATCCCATTTCCGAGAAATAAGCACAGGACACTCTCGCTCGGGGCAGGGAGTGCATTCCCCTTCCCCGACCCGCCCGGAGTCAGGACAGGTAGTGAACCGGAGACGTGATTGTCCTGATCGGGGAATGTGACCCGAACAGTGCCGGACGCCTCATCAACACTCGATACGATACCAGCCCTAATTAAGTTCGAATTCACGTCTACCACCCCAATACTTTTCTAATTTCAAGATTCGTTAGATATCCACTTCCAGAAATGGCATGACTGCAGCTCTCGATAATGTATTTTCCGTCAAATCGCCCCCAACCCTTTACATTGAGGGTTAGGCCTGCCGCCATCCGGATATCTCCGACAAGAGTCAGCGAAGCCTTTCCAGCTTCCTTGTTCTTTTCCCGGATGCTTTTTTTTGCGAGTCGCTGTGCTTCGGCTGCCGAACTTACTTTTTGATTTATTTTCAATACCGGACCGCTTTTAGGAGCTCCGGGCGGCGTATAGGTATATTTGATGGTTTTCTTGGACTTAGGTGGCTTATACGTCACCTGACATGCCCGATAGGCTGTGTAAGCCGTCCCCCAACTAAATTGGTATGAAAGGATGTTGTCCTTCCCGTGCTCGATGGTTGCGACAGCTTCCTTCTTCTCATACTCAGACTCGTCAAACAGTACCAGCTTCCCTGATGCAATCTTAACAGCGATGCCTTCCTGCTTTGCCTGATCATTTAAAAAAGCTAAGTCTGATTGCTCAGTCTGATCCAGGCGGTCATACGATGGATTATCCGTTGCCTCGTAAAGCAGCTTCAAGCCCGCCCTCTTAGCGACATCCTGGGCAATAGTTTTGAGCTTTACTTTCTCCCATGCTTTTGTGCGTACTTCCTGCCGAGCGGAAGAGCCCACTGGAAGAGATACTGCCTTTATAGCCACCGTATCGGGCGGCCCGGCAAACTCAAGGCTATCCACCTCGAACGATCCCAGAGGGAGGCTCTTTATCTCGCCAGGCCCTCCCCAGTTAATCGTCCGGAGCTCTGCCTTTATTTTGTCTCCGGCAGCAGGTTGCCACGGTTCTTGCCATTTACGCTCACGATCCTCTAACGTGATTTGGATGTCATCCATAGCCCCGGGGTCGGCGTCATTATAGGCGAAATCCAGCAGTGAATCTGCTAAATCCTGCGTGACATCCTTACCATTGTAATTGATTACTAAGACAACTCTACGGGCGTCCTGAATCTTATCCATATCAATCCTCCCGCTTCCACGGTGGTAATGTTTGTGATTGCTCTGCCGGGAGTTCGGGCACATGCAGCACGATGTTACCCGAGAATACAACCGTCTCGATATGCCCAGGGTTAGCATTCATGAGCTGAACCGAAAATCGTTCCTCGCCAAACAATTTAAAGGAGATACCATCCCAGGTATCTCCTTGAATCGTGGTGTACGTCTTCATTACGTGAAGGCCACCCGCCTTTTATTTTTAATCATTTGACCATACATCTTTTCAAACTCAGATTGTGACATCTTGCCAGCCTTCTCCACTTGTCCTTTAACATCACCACCGCCATCTCCTGAGATTTGGTACACGGGACTATACTCGATGTAAATGTCCCCTCCAGAGTTGCCCCCCGTACCAGGTTCACGTCCCATAATCCGGTTTGCTGTGTCCAGCAATGAGTGTGACCTTGGCTTGTCGTTTAGTGGGATTGCAATCTCCGGGCCAGCCTCTCCAAAGATCGACGGTCTGTCAGCAATACCACCTTTGGCATATGCATCAATTTCGGGGATTTTCGGGATGGAAAACCCAAGTGTACCGCCGCCCAGCCAATCCGGGATATCGACGCTAATACCATTTATACTTTCGATGGCCATATTAACCAGTCGAATAACAGCGTTAATAGGCGTTGCCACCAGACCCTTGAGCATGCCCCAAATTGCGCCAAACGTGTCCACTACTCCTGTCCAGGCCAGCGACCAATCGCCAGTAAAGACACCTGTAACAAAGTCAATTATGCCGCCGAACGCCCCTACAAGTCCCTTAGTAATGACGGTGATGTTGTCGACAACTCCGATTACGATCGTTTTGATATACGGGAAAGCGAAATTAAACGCCCCTACCAGCCCGTCAATTATCGGCTTAACAAAATTGAACATGGCAGATATGGAGTTGCCTATTTTTCCGAATGTCGTTAAGAATACCGGAGCAAGGGCATTTACAGCTTTAGACACCCTTGGAGCCACATCATTTGCGATGAATTGAGAGACCTTTGATATTATCGGCCACAGCTTCCCGGCTAAATACGTTACAATCGGAACTATCGCTTTGACGATCTTCCCGGCAGCTTGCCAAACTATACCTCCCACCTTAACTACGATAGGAATTATTTGTTTAACAATTTTCACGACCGATCCGACACTGCTCATGACGAAAGGCGCAACATTTTTCCAGCCGTCGATAATCCCTTTTACGTAGGTACTCGTGGTGTCGATTAAATGCCCTATGGCGTCTGAAAACACGCCTGCAGCACTGTCGTCCAGACCAAGTGCAGCCGCTATATCGATGCCAGCGCCCGTAAGATCGCCGGAGAATAACTTAGATACAGCCGAGCCAATACCTTTCACGCTAGAGATTATCGGCCCGGATAGGGTTTTCACCATGGATATAACCGGGGCGATCCATTCGCTAACCTTGTTAAACGCTACGCCCGCTTGATCCACTGCCACCGGTATATAGTTGGTCATCCAATCGGCTACCCTGCGGATCGTTGGAGCCAGCTTCTCGCCCAGTTGTATTTTCACGCCGTCTATGGCTGACTCGAGGAGTATCATGGAGCCCTGGAAGGTATCCATCTGAGTATGAGCCATATCCATAAGCGCGCCATCTGCTCCGGATACTTGATCCTTAAGATCGCCATACTCTTTGCCCAAACCGTCGAGTAATCCGGTAAAGGTTTTTAGGTGTTCCTTACCCGCGATCATGGCAATGTATTGAGCTTTTTGGGCATCGGTCATAGGGTCGAGTTTGGCCTTGACCTCACGGAAGACATTTTCGAGACCTTTAAAATTCCCTTGTGAATCGAATGCTGATAACCCTAATTTTTTCATGGCGGTTCCAGCTCGACCAGCACCACTTGTAAGGTTCGTAACAATGGCGTTCATCGCAGTACCAGCTTCGGCACCTTTGTAACCGCGGTTAGCCATTATTCCCAGAAAGCTGTTTGCCTCTTCCAGAGGTACGTTGAAAGTCTTAAACGTTCCCCCAGCTACTAGGAAAGCATCCATTAGCTGCTCGACTGAGGTATTAGATCGCCTAGAAGTCTGAGCTACCTTGTCGAGATACGCCGGAAGGTCTTTGACCTCTATCCCTAGCGCTGCCATGGAGTCGGTAGCAAGGTCGGAGGCTCGGCCGAGATCCATAGCGCCAGCTTCGGACAATCGCAGAACTGGTTCAATACCTGCAAGCATTTGCTCAGTGTTCCAACCAGCAAGAGCGAGGTACTGGAGCCCGTCAGCGGATTCAGCTGCGGTCTTGGATGTCTTGGCACCCATTTCCTTCGCCTTTTCGGTTAGTCTCGCAAAATCATCTGCGGCTGCACCAGAAACAGCCTTGACGTTAGCCATGGCCTGCTCAAATGTCGCAAATGTATTAACGATATCCTTGCCAAATCCTACGACCTTAGAAACAGCAAAGGCGCCGGCGACTACAGCTCCTGCCTTTTTCAAAGCATTTGCCATAGCCGCGCCAGCGCCTTCTGTTTTCTTCATTTCTTTTTGCATTTTTCCAAATTGACCGTTCGCATTGGAAAAAGTTTTGTTGAATGTAGGATTAAGTTTTCCCCCGAGTTGAAAAGTTGTCTGATACGTCTTACCCGCTGCTGCAGCCATTAACGTCTGACCCTCCTTCCTTTAGGAGAGGGATTATCTTGCGGCTTCGGACGCCTCTTTTCGACTGCTTCATAGGCATCTGTCCATTTAATTAATTCACGGATAGGTTCATTAAGCCAAAAAACAAAGTCAGAGCCAGGAATATTGGATAAGGAGATTACAATTTCTCTTATCTCCTTTTCTATGTCACTGCTTCCTAGCCCCGACCCATTAAAAAATTAGCCGCCAACTGTGTTGCCTGCATAAAGTCCGCTCCTTTGAGTGCCTGGATGTGATCAGCCGTTACCCCTGCAGCTGCAGCTGCTACCGCAATTTGATACGACATTGTAAAAGCGCGAATAGGAGCAGCAAGAGACTCCTCTGGATCAATTTGACGAGCGACCTTCACGCAGACAAGCAACTCTGTTCCGTTCAACTTGTCAAAATCGAAATGGAGTTCCTTTATCTCTTGACCCTCGAAAGTAATAGGACGCTGAAGTGTATACTTATTTTCATCTTCTTTAGCAACTGTTTTTTTCTGTTCTGACATCTTTATATCCTCCCTTTATAGTCCGAGATTTTCCCGAACTTTTGCAAGATAATCCACGCCATCAATTATGCAGATGAAGTTAAATTTATCGATTTCCACAACCGTCTCACCGTCATATAGAATCTTGATGTATGTCACTTCTAACTCGTTAGAGTTGTCCATGGTAGCACCAACGGCCAGGCTTCCAAGGGGTGTGTTTTTAGGCAGCCCGCGAATAGTTACTCTTATCGGAATCTGATCATACATTCCGGCAGCGGAATTGTGAGACTGAATCGAACCTCTAAAGTCGATGTGTTGAGATTCTTGGCGAGCCAGCTTGAAGTTAAGTCGTTCAAGCACCCTCCAGTTAATCGTTGCAGACATGGATGCGAATTGTCCGATTGTCGGGCTTTCGATCTCCCCTGCGATGCCAGCGCCGCTGATCGTCTCAGACAGCGACTCTAAATCAGGCAAATCCACATCGGCCACACCCATGTATTCACTGCCATTTCGGTAGGCCATGAAGTTATTTAGTTTCTCTGGTATTTGCTTCAACTTTCATCCCTCCTTAGCTTAGATCGAGCCGAGATAGCTGGCGTCGTATTCAACGGTATACTCCATTTCCTGAGCAGGAGATGGGGGCGTTATATATGTTCGGAATTTAAGCTTTCCGTTTGCTACTTGATCAGGAGGATTATCCTCTTTGTTAAATTCGACGCGACCGCCCAGGATATACCCGCTGGCCATCAGGCCATTAAGTCGGATGTTTAGAGAATCGACCACAGCCTCGACCAGCCGTTTATTAGCTGGCTCATCCACATATGCCCACTGAGTTAGAATAATGGTGTTATTCCACCAGTCGAACATTCGACGCACCGGAATAAATGCGTTTTGAGGATCGATCAGTTCGGGATACGCACCAGTCCGATTTCCCCAAGCCTTAAATCCGCCGATGAAGTTTATAGCTGTCACGATTCCCTCGCTATTTATAACCTCTGCATCATCGGGACCGAGTGCTACAGGCTTACCGTCCTCCGCTACAACACCATCGATTTGGAGCGTCTTGTTGGATGGTGATCGGTAAGGCACGCCGTCGCTCTCTTTATCCAACTGACAGATAACTCCGGCCAACTGGGTTGAATAGCGGAATGTACGGCCTGATTTTGTCACTTTCGGCCAGGAGACGACCTGATTTTTGCTCGTATACTGGTTTTGTTCCTTCCATTCTCCGATCTCGGTATACCTCAAATTCGCTGGGACATCAGTAATGGCCATTGCATTAAAATGGCCATTTATTTTAGCTGACTTCGCGGTCATCACGGCTGCAACGGTCGGATCGTGTGAGAAGCCAGGCGCTAGAATCAGCCCAGGAATAACTCGCAACAACGGAAATACCTTTTTAATCAATTCCAATCCAGTAGCAACGCCATTACTATCAGTGCCGCCAATAATATCAACAGCTGCAACAACGCTCGGATCAAGTACGTCATATTCGACACTGACCGAATCCGATGGAGTAATAGCCCCGCCAGACATTACAGAGATAACTGCTTTCCCAACCTCGTTAAATGTCAGTGCATAGTCCGTATCAAGCACGTATTCCGTCCCTGAACCACCTGTGGACTGAACTTTAACGCTGCTCAGGATAATCCCTTCATCCTCGATCACAGCCCGACCAGCCGAAAATGTAACTGTTTTGGACGACACTGCTTTTTTGTGAGTAGCAGGGTCTAAAACATTGATAAATACCGCTGGAGATTGCCTGTAAAGACGAAAATGCGAGTAAGCAAATTCGCATAATGTATAGCTATTCCAGTCATCAGAGCTGCCAAAAGACCTGACAAACTGCTCCCAGCTCTCGATGAGCAGCGGCACGTTAACAGGATAAGTACTGTTGCGCGACAGGCTAACTGGCGCCGTGCCAATTACAACAGGGATTGTAGCAATTTGGGACACTGGTGTAAGGGTCTGGGGCTGTATTTCAGTAACGTAAATTCCGTGGCGTTCCATACTAAACACTTCCTTCCTGTTCGGCTAATACCGCTTGATACGCTGCGTAAAGAGGCGAGCCAACTTCATTTAATTCGCCGCGCCGTTTTGTAAATTCGGAAACAGGCAAAAATAAAGAGCGCATCGCCGGGATACGCTCCAAATCCTTTTCCATATATTTAGGCACGCCATCTTTAAAAACTGAGTAGGTCGCAACTTTAGGCAACGGAGGGCCAAGATAAATAATCGCCTCAGTCGGCCCTGGTTCAGTGCGAGACTTCTTTACGGCCGCACTTGCTGGTTTCTCTTTACTCACTTAAAAATCAACCTCCTGTTGGATCGCCGGAAGCGTCCAATTAGTTTCGACAGCCCCAAAGTAGTAAGGATGCAAATCCTCATCGTCGTAGACACTCCAGTCGCAGGGGTAATCGATCCTGAATTGTTTATTTACTATCCGTTTGGATAATAGGTGTGTCCGGATGCGCTGCAGTACATTCAGCACAATCTTATTTCCTTGACGGTCGTGCTGCTCGTCGTATATACCAGCGAGCAGGATTACTCTGGAACTTTCCGGATCTCCTTCTGACTGAGCGCCCCCGTCCGTTACCCGGACAATGATATATGGAAAATGCTCGGAGTCGTCTTCTTCCACCTTTGCAGGCAAGGACTGAGGATAAATGTTCATTGGTGCAGGCTCTCCCCCTGCATTCAACGTTTCAAACCCCGCAAACAAAGCCTCTAATTCTGCAACTAGAGCGTCTTGAAGCAAATATGGTGTTGACATCAATTCCCCTCCAATGTTCGCTTGATTTCGTGCTGCAGCCTCTTGTTGTAAGTCTCGACAGCCTGCTTTTCAACGAAATCGCGGACTTCTTTATTGTTTACCATTTGAGGCACAGGAGGGCCGAACAAGCGCTGGATCGGAAGCCTACTCTTAGATGTACGCCTAAATGCTTTAACGCCATTTATACTGGCGACAAACCCGCGCATGATTTCCTTCAAGGAGCCTTGTTTCTTAACAGCAGCCTTGAATTTTCTCGGGCGAGAATTGGGATTGCTGGCGTTGATACGAAACTTTTCCAGCCCGATACTACCACTTTTTGAAGTAGCCGCAGCTGTTAGCGATCCCCGAGAGGCTTTAATGACAGTAAAGGTCTGATTAACATCCTTCGCTTTTATTCTATATACCTCTCTAGCTTTTTTGTTCGCATTGGTTCTTACGCCGCTGGCAGCACGATTAAGCGCCCGATAGATTACCACGGGCGCTTTTTTAGAGTACTGTCCTAGCCGCTTCTCGACCTTTTTAATTTCTTTTGAAGTTATCTTGATCATGATCCAGTCCGCTTAAGAGTGATGGTATACATAGCATCGTCCTCCTGCACATCTGCTACCTTAAATGTCCGCTTATCTACCTTCATATCGGCATCAATAACGGGCTTTTTAGGCAAGCTTGATTTAAGCACATGAAACAAAAAAGAGGCGCTATAAACGCCGTCTGTGGGGTTGTTCGTTAAGCTGCGCCTTTTTTGCAACAGATCATCATCGACGATTATTTCAACTGCTTTATTGTCGATTAGGCGAACTTCTGCGAATTCTTCTAAATTCATAAAGACATTCTTGGCATCCTTGGCCAATTGGTCTTTAAAGTTGGACATTCAGATCACCATTTGTCAATTGGTTGTGGTACCATTCCTCATATCTGGCGACTCGCTCCTCTTCCTTGCCAGACGGATCGATTTCCAACTCTTTAAGTCGGGCCTTCTGCTCATCGGCTTTAAGTTTGGCGAATTGCTCTACAGAAAGCGGAAGACCGAAAAGAGGCAGTTGACCGTTGTCCAAATTTGAGTCAGGTTCCGGAACAGTTCCTGGACTACCCTTCTCCTCATCATTGTCAACTGGTTGGATATCTGGAGCTGCTTCACAAACCCCTAGAGACAGCAACCGCCGTTCTTCAACCTCGTCTAATTTAGGGATAATCTCCCCCGATTTATACGTCCGGCCACCCGTCAGTACCTTCTGATTCTCTTTAACTTTTAATCTCATGTGGCACCTCCTACACCTGAGCGACGAACCAGCCGTCAACATCTTCTGGAATTGGGATTGGACGAGTACTCAACCGAATCATTCGAGCATCGCTATTTTGATCTGACCACGATTTTGGAATCCGAGTACCCTCGTAGGTATGGAATTGACCGTCGGGCTCCATTTGAGTCACAGCGCCATAAGAAAAGCCGCCCAAGTTAGGACGGCACAGGATAACATGATCGTCAGGAATATACGGTTGTTCGTTGCCGTCGTCATCAATGAACCAATCATTGTAAGTGTACATTTCCATGCCAAGCTCTGGAAGACGGCCGACAAACGTAAGGGCCTCATTGATAACGTTAGGATTCATCAGAGCAAGCGTAGCATTCTGCTGATCTACCAGTTTCTGAATTTCTGGATCCTGTCTGAAATCCTCCCAGGCGCTTTCTCCGAAAATGACCATGATAGGAGCAATTCCGGACTTTTTAATAACTTCAAGGCGCCATGCCTTCAAATTTCTAAGCTTCTTGCCAGCGGATCCGCTATCACCCCATCTGTCAGCACCTGCCAAGGTCACTTTGTTATCGAAACCAAAGTCAATGACGTCCTCGACATACTCCGAGTCTAGTTTATCGATAAAACCCTTCACGATGATCGGCCTGCCAAGAAATAATTCTCTTGCCATCCATTCGATACGACGAGCGTTCATATCTTCGAGTTCAGATAGGTCTTTTGCAAGCATTTCAGCCTGTCGCTGCGCCGGCGTACGCTGGCTAAACACATTTTCTCCCATACCCCGGGTCATAAGGTCATCCACAGTTAAAATACGCTGTGGAGCGATTTTCGGCGCCCTGTACTCTTTGGTTTTGTAACCATCACGCGCGACCGTAATACCGCCTACACGCGGCGCAACAAACGGAGCCATCGGACGCTTGCCCTTCTTATAATCAAAGATTACATTCTCTGTTACGAACGTTTCTTCCCCGGGGAAAAAAGTTTTAGTGAAGAATTTCCGTAGCGGCATTGTTTTTTGAATTGCCGCGAGCATTGTCGTTGTTCTGTACAAATCCAGATTTAGCATATGTTTTGTCCCCCTTAACCTTCATAAGCTTGAGCATCTTTAATAAAAATGCCCAGCATGCGCAAACGCTCTTCGTGCTTATCCGCAGTGTCAGAGCCACCAAAAATAAGTGCTTGACGATTAAACGAACCGGAGCTATATGCCGTTGTGACGATATCATCGGTCGCCCCAGCGCCCCCGGTGTCGATCGTATCCGTCAAAATTGAGTCAGCCAATTGACTCCCATCATCTTTCGTGCTGTCTACAATTACAGCTAGATCGTCATCAGTGATAATTCCGACAACTGTCCCGCGCTGCAACACACCCTGACCAGCCTTAAGTGTGACTGCCTTTATGTCCGTTGGATGTTTCGTGTCGTAAAACAGATTATCCGGCGTCGTCGAACCAAAATTATCATTCCACAAGTTTGCCATTATTTCGTCAACTCCGTTCCGCCTCTACGGGCATTCATTGCATTTGCGATAGCATCAATATTTGCGCTTTCCTGAACCTTCTTCTGATCCGCGTCCGAAGGAGAATTTTCTGGTTTTACCCCTCCGTTATTCTGCAGCTCTTGCTGGCGAGCTTGAATAAACACCTCGCCGCGCCCGGCGTCCTCTTTAAGGGCCATGAATGCCAGCTTGCCAGCATCCATCGGCTCCTCATACTTAGCCTTGTTTACCAACTCCGGAGAAACAGTGTTAGAAATCTCGTCGATTTCTTTCATACGATTCCGCTCGGTTTCAACTGCATTTTTAACAGCCTGCTCGACGAGTTGGTTACATAACTGAGGGTACTCATTTTTAAGTTCTTCGATATTTGTGATAGGCACGCCGTCACTCTCCTTTTGATTTTCGTTTTTTGAACCTTGTTGGGCAACATTTTGGGGCGATTGCAGGGACTGTATTAACCCAGGTGCAGATGTAAAAGTAGGACGGGTATTAAACCCGGATAGATCATGAGCGATCGAGTTAACAACTACGAAACGGTTATCTTTCGTCATGCTAGCCTCGACAATTACATCATCCATAATCTCGTCCACAAAGCCCTCAGCCATTGCTTCTTCTGCTGTCATCCATTTCTCTTGATCCATCAGAGCTGATAATTCTTCAGCTGTTCGACCTGTTTTGCTGATATAACCATTGATGATGCTCGACTTTACGGTATCCAGCACATCTCCTACCTTCTCTAGGTCCTTCTTGTTGTAGTACCCCATCAACCCTGCCAGAGGATCGTGCACCATTATAGTCGCATTACTCCAAGCCTTCACGATGTCACAAGCAGCCAGAAGGATCGTGGCAGCACTCGCAGCTACACCTTCGATTATCCCAGTCACCTTAGCGGGGTGGGCTTTCAATTGTGCGTAAATTGCGTTAGCTGCAAAGACATCGCCGCCGCCGGAATTAATTCTCATAACCAGATGACTAATGTTGCCGAGCGCTTTAAGGTCTTTGGTAAACTGGTTGGCATAAATACCTTCTCCTTCATCGGCCCACCAGGGCTTTGACGATGCGATTTGACCGTATAGGATTAATTCCCCTTCGGTTTCGCTGATATTTCGGAATTCCCAAAAATTATTCATCCTCTTTGTTCACCCCCTTCCCCGGAATAAATAACTTCTCTGTTGCCGATGTAGAGAAGCCAGCCTTCTCCAAAGCCTCATTTTCAATTTGAAGCTGCTGAACGTTTGTCCAGAAATCGCTGCCGTTATTTTCTATTGCTTCCCGTTCGTGAGTGCTCAGTCCCATCTTGATTTTTAATATCGATGCCTGTGCCTCTTTAACAGGGTCAAGTTGTCCTGGAGCCGGGCCGTTCCACTCTGCCTTACACCATGCTTTTCGAATTCTAGGGTCGCCAAAGAACCCGGGCGCACGAACACGACCGAGTGCAACAGCTTCTGCAAGCCACTCCTCATAAATCGGCTGACAAAACTCTTTTGCCGTCCACTGTCGGCGCATACGGAACATTTTCCAAGCTTCGAGCAATGCGGCCCGTGACGCCGAATAAGACGATTGAAAATTTTTAAGTAATAGTTCGTAAGGTATCTCGAGCGCAGCTCCCACATAAAGGCAAAGAGATCGTACAAACGGGTCGAAGTTGGCATTTGGTCGCTTTGGATCGGCGATTTGAATCTCTTCGTCTTGCCCAAGGATGTTGATAGCCCCAGGACCCATCTCATAGTTATTTTGGTCTTCTGCTGCCACTTGTTGATCAAGAGGGATCATTGATCCCATTGGATTTTCTGTCGTCGTTCCGGTAGTTTTTATGAAAATCGTAAACATAGCAGATATTACTGCCGCCATAAGTTCGGCCTCGGTATAACGTGTTATCTGCTTCAGCGTCTCGATTACTGGCGCCAATAACGGCACGCCTCTACGTTGCTCGGCCCGTTCCGCGTCCATAAGGTGAATGACATTGGGTCGTCCGGTGCGTTGTCCATATGCTTCGATCCTAACCCATTTCCGCATCTTCCCGCTGGTGTAGTCGGTGGCATAAGTGTTCGCAATATGATAGGCAACGAGTGCGCCATCGTCATCAATTTCTACTCCAGAGTAGATGCGGTTACCGTTCGAAGCCGTCGCCTCTACGGAAGTGCCTAAAACGCCGTTTCCTTGCGGAGTACATACTCGATCCCCCTCGATAAGGTGGATGCGTAAACCATAAGGCATATACGGTTTTCTTTCCGCTTGTTTAAAAACTGTAAAAGAGTCTCCATTCATTAGCATTCCAAGAAAGGCAATGCCCTGCTGGTCATAAAAATCATTCATCCTGACGGCATCTGAATGCTTTGATTCCGCCCAAAGGTTAAACTCCTCCTCCACATGGCCACACCAAGCGTCAGCTTCTTCAGTCGTGAGCCCAAGCAGTTCGGCGTTTATCCTTGCTTTTAGCCGTAGTCCAGGGCCGATAACATTTGTTTTTGTAGTCTTAAGTGCTGCTGCACCAAGTGGACCATTCATGTATAGGTCACGGGACCGGCTCCGCAGCGTGTCAAGGTTGGGGTCAATATCATCTCTCGGGTTTTTAGCTGACGTTATCCAACCCCGCATACTCTTCTTTTGCTGACTGGCTCCCCCTTGCTCATAACCATTGATGACACGAGTAACCTGGCGAGCTGCCGCACGCCTCATCCCGGCCTCTGGGTTAAAAAATGAAACGAAACGATCTGTGATATTAATAGCGTCCACCCCCTTTCAAAAAACAAAATTTAAAAATCCCGCGGAATTATGCCGAATGTTTTATTCCGGCCCTTCCCTTGGGATACAGCTTCTTCAGCAGCTATTTCTTTTTCGAGGTACTTAATCATTCTGGCTATTTCAGATAGATTTGCTCGCGTCAAATTTTTTCCGGAAATAGAGTATGACTGAGCTCCGCTTAAAATAGCTGCCTCGCATGCAATGTACTGAGAATAACGTATCTTCAATTCACTCAATCTGCTGCTCACTAAAATCCCCCTCTATACTTGAATTCCTTTACTCGCTACTCCCTTTTTCCTAGTACCAACAACTCGTGAACTTGCATTAGGAATTACCCCAGTACAGAACGGTTGCATATTATCCAAATCAGGTTGAAGAATTTCAATTGCAGCGCGATTGTAAACAGCTAGGTCAAGCGGCTCATTCCTGGCCCGCACTTTCACCCAAACTTGATATGGAACACCCATTTTTACGCGAGTATGAAGCGCCTCGGCCGTCAGACCCTCGAAGTACTGGCGCTCATAGCCGCGGTTCCGCTCCGGTGTAGAGAGCGGGAAATGGCAGTAGCCCCGCATTCTATTCCCATCCTTATCTACCAACGGGGTTTTCAATGCACTCATGACCTTCGACTTCCCTTCGTCTACGCCGAGTCTGACGACGGTAGCCTTATATCGGTTATTCGTGGATGTACCGATGATCAGAGGCAGCCGTGTCCCGTCGCCAGTGCCTTCCCCTTTGATAGCAAAAATCCTTCGAGCCGCCCGTTCCTTACAGAAACGGTACACTTCATTCGTAAAGTGACCGCCCGAGTCCATGCAAGTGAGAGCGATTGGGAATTTCCTGCCCTCAACATCTTCCCATGTACGTTTCAAATATTCGTCGAGATCCATCCAGACCTGCTGCTGTTTAAGGTCGCCGTAAATAACGTGATATTGAATATGCCAATTTTCATGACCAGCTCCCCAACCTTGAATTTCAACCTCAAAGCGATCGTCCTGGGTATCAACGGCCGCAGTGAGCACCTTTACGCCTTCCGGCACGTCAGCGTGGTACATTTCGCGGCGATTGTAAAGGATATCCTCGTCAAGTCGCTCGCCCTTTTCTTCCCATGGTTCGCCGAGCGAGGTATTAACCCAGGCTTTCAACGTTTCCGTACCGTTACGTCTCGCTTCCAGAAACTCTTCAATGATGGTTTCCCAGCGTTTCCACGGGCTTGCGAGCTCGTTCAGGTGGAAGCCCCTAACCTTTGAATTATCCTTCCTAGCGATCCACTTACCATGACCGTTCTTCCATTCAATTTCCGAATGGATGGCCCCGCAATATTTGCAGGCCATGGACGCATCTTCGAAACGGATTTGAGCCCAAACAAGCGGCTGATGATCTCCGCAGCTCGGGCAAGGCAAGCTCCACTGCTCCATACTGCTGTCCTCGTAAGCTGATTCGATACGGCTTGCTCCCTTAGTTGTCGGCGTACTGACCAGCAGCCGCTTTCGGTTGTGAAAGGTTGTGGCCCGCTTGGAAACAAGGGTCACCGGGTCGCCCTCAGTGCCTGCTGAAATCGGGTAGCGGTCGACCTCATCAAGAAGTACAATGCGGATCGGACGAGACGCCAAAGAAGCCGGCGAGTTGGCGCCAGCCATTGTGATGTGTCCGCCCGGGAATGTCTTGTGCAGCATCGTGTTCCCGCTATCCCGGCTTTTCGCCCCAGCCATCCTCTTTTTAAGCTCTGGGGTATCCCGCGCCATCGGAGAAAGGCGGTCCTTCGAGAAGGCTTGCGCCAGTTCAAGGGTCGGCTGCACCAGCATCATTGGTGACGGATCTTGATGCACATAATATCCGATTGCATTCAAAATGATTTCTGTCTTGCCCACCTGTGCCGATGACATGACGACAATTGTCTCGACCTCCTCATCATTGAGGGCATCCATGATTTCCCGCTGATATGGAGCGCGATCTGTCCGCCATTGACCAGGTTCAGCAGAAGCTTCCGAAGAAAGCCGACGGAATTGATCGGCCCATTCGGAAACAGTTAGCTTTGGTGGCGGAGCAACGACCCGAGCGATCCTACGAAAGAGGGAGATGGTCTTTTGATCAGGTTTCGTCATTCAAATCAGCCCTCACTCGCTCCTCCCGGAAAAGATCAGGATCGTAATCGGCGAGCTCCGCCAAAGCTTCGTCCAGCGCTGCAGATATCCTGCCTTTTATAACATTCAGCTGGTTTTGACCCATCAATTCCGGGGCCAGGCGCATCGGTATAGCTCTGATCCGCTGACGGAAAGCACCGAGCATGTCGTTCATAACCGCCTCGACATCCTGAGATCGATGCAGTTCACCCTGCATTTCGGCGAGCTCAAGGGCCGCCTTTTCCTTTTTGATGCGTTCGTGCTCCGTCTTCTCATCAATATACCGAGGCTTTTTGTCATCCTCTCTACCGCCAGAAACGTGCTCGATGTAATCCTGGACCGCTTCCCCCAGAATATATTTGCCACGATTGACCTGTTTGAGGACGCCTTCCCCGGTGATCTGCCGGACCCAACGATCAGATTTTCCGATAATGGCCGCCAATTCACCGGTTCCGACGATCATCTCATGCATTTTTTCAGCTTCCGCTTTCTTTTTGGCCATTATCCCACCTCAACTTCCGTTTTTTATCGTTTTTCACGCTTCGCTTCTTTAGTAGCTTAATTCGAAGGGAAAATTTAAAAGCCTCGAATCCTGACGACCCGGAGCGGAAGCGGAACTAAAAATTTGATAATAAATCTAGCGGAAATTCGGGGTCACGCGCACCCGCACTCAGTCTCGACCTCTGAAAGTACCTTTTTTGAAAATTTTCACGTTTTTTTCATAATCACATCACGTCACAGGACGCCCGCACTTCCTTGCTACAGACGTTCTAATGCTTGTCAGTATGTTTGCGCTTGTTTGACATTAGAATGCACTATGCGTCATTTCTGATCGTCTGGCGATGTGTCAATTGCCACCTTCCTATGTTGTGCCTTTAGATATATCTCAGGCATCGAAGCTACCAGTAATTCCTTCACTAGCGCCTCGTCAAATTCCTTGAGCAGGGCAGTGTATAGTTTTTTAGCTTGATAAGCTGCGGTTTGTTCGGTGTTGAGTATTATTGGCTTTGGCAACGATCCTAGACGATTAACTATGCTGGGCTTATCATTGCTATTCGGTTGATTCATACCTGATCTACCTTTCTATTTGGAATATAAAAAAGCCACCCATGAATGAGTGACCTTGGATTTGCGTATTCGGTTAAAACTGATCATGCATCCCTATATCGAATCTTCTATGAGAAGCATACAGGAACGCTATAATATTCCCGTTGTTCGTCTTAGGTAGATTCTCGAAGTGATCTCTCACCTGTTCTTCCCAATCAATTGCTGTCACCTCATATGATCTCAAATGCTCTATCTGATTTATTATCCATTCTCTCTGCTCTGTTGTAACTCTCATATGCTGTTTGTTCTTCTTAAGAGAGAAGTATTTCAGATAGGTTTTTATATATGAATTATCCTCATTCTCTAAAGTGAGGTATTTATTTAATCTTTTATCATTCGTTATTAATATATCATTCGTTATTAGCGTTGGATTTTCCACAACTGGAAAACCCGATTCTGGACGTAATGACGGGCTTTCGTAAATATCCAGCTCCCACGACATGATCTTGCCCCGCTCATTTTTAACCGGGTACCGATGTACATAGCCCAGCTGCTCCAGCTCCTTCATGCCGGCCCGGATAGAGTCCTTACCCTCGGTGGTGTGCTTGGTCAACTCGTCTATGTAGAATTTGAAAGTGTCCGGCTTGGACAGCATATAGGAGAGCAGGCCGCGAGCTTTAAAGGAGAGGCGTTCATCATGAAGTAATTCATTGATTATCCGGGTGAATGGTGGCGCTGCCTTGCCTACTTTGCTGACTCGATATGTTGCCACCTCACTCCCCTCCGGTTAATCAAACTGCAAAAGAAAAAGCCGCTCAAATAAGCGGCTTAATTGCTAGACTTTCCTTCATGGTAATTCTTCAACATTGTAACACAATGAGTTATGCCATCATAAACGCCCTTTAAAAACAATCCTTTGTCGCGGTCAACCTCAATAGGATATTCCTCGCAGAGTTCTCTGTATCTCTTCTGCTCTCTTTCAATTTTCATGATCAGATCGCCTAAATGTTCTGACTTTTGGTCGTAAACTTCCTCGACCTTTTGAACGAATTGATCAAGATCAACACTTTTATGATCCAACCTCAACACCTCCCCCATCACATTTCGACACAAGGAGGCAATTTCCTGCTATTCCCAACAGACATAATAAAGAGCGGTAATTATACGGATGTGGGCAAGGATTTGCACCCTGCATATCATGTACACCTTGTTTATGCACCAATACACGACTACTCCGTCTGATGCTCGGGCCGAGTTTATTTAGCGTCTACCTATTCCGCCACCACACCTCGGTTATGATTGATCACGCTCCTCAGATGAGTTTGCCCACTACATCCGTGACATACATAATCAATCGTACTGGGAAAAGATCAGGAACTTTGCACCGAATCATTTTTAACCGTCCTCGCGGGTATTCGGAGCGTTTACGCCCCATCGGTGTCCTTTATTCGATTCCCCATGATACAAGAATATCAGGTAAAAAACGTTGCAACACACAAATTCTTCTCATTTTTTTCTCTATTTTTTCTCTGAAAATAAAAAAAGCCCGAGATTACCCCGGACAATTCTATACATGGCTCATTGCTCTGCTTTCCCTTCTTCCGTTAATCGCTCATCCGGAGGGTAAGAATATAACCCAGGCAATTCAGGCTGGCGCCCTTCTTTAATCGCCATGTACCGATTAACCCGACAGTCATTGAGAACATCATAATTGAATTTACCCTCACCAGTATCAAACCAGAACGTCCAGAGTGCGCCGCGCACCTTAACATCGATCACAATCGTTGGCGAGTCGACATCTTCGCATTCCTCGGGATCGTACCCAAAATCATCAGTGGAGATTATCACACGTTCCAGCTCGCGAAATTTAGTTATGTTTTCAATCTTGTCCATCACATAATGTGTGAACTCAGCATTAGTCAGATCACGTATTTTTCCGTATTCAACCCCATCCTTGGACTCGAACACATCTTCAAACATGACGCTGTTAAATCCGTAATCTCCGAATCCCTCCAAGTACACATCGGTTGATGACTGGTAGATCGCAACGTGATCTACAATATATTCAGCACCTATTTTTAACTTCTTCGCTGCAAGTTCTGCCTCTCCGTCCCAACCACCAAGGCCTGTAAAGCGGACTTTACTTCCCTTTTTGGCCTTAAATATGTCCATACTCAAGTTATTCAACTCCATTCTTGTATATTTACAATCAACTGAGAAACGGGCCATAGTCACCTAGATAACGATAACCAATACCTTTGTAATCCTTCGCTACAGTCGTTGTACCCCGAGAGACCATAATATTGTCGATCGATTTAGTTATGGCCATATTCAAAATCCGATCTTTACTTAGTCTGTACGGAGAGTTAATCGGCACTGTTATCCGCAATCCCTCTCTCTCCAAATCCAGCACACAGATATAGCTGTGAAGCTCCACGGAACCACTCCTTTCCCAATTGATTAAAGTATATGCTCGAAAAAAAGAAGCATCACTTTGTTGTGTGCTTCAAATTATATTACATTAGAAATATGATTCCGTACGGTCTTCTCGCTGATGAATAGTTGCCCCGCAATGTCGCGCGTCGTTTTATCCTGCACGAGGAGTTCGAAAACTTCCCGCTCACGATGAGTCAACAGAAATTTGCTGTTACGATCGCTGCTCTTCAAAATGCGTCACCCCTCCTTGCTCGGGTTTTGTGGTATAACAAGGTTAAGGGATACAGTCAACACATATTATGAAAAATAACGCATAAGGGTGCGGTACTAAGCAAAAATGGGCTGCATACGCAGCCCATTCCTATTTAAACGCCATTGCGGCTTGAACCGCCTTTTTCCACCCATTATATAGAGTTTCCCGCTCCAACTCTGACATCGCCGGTTCAAATCTGCGTTCCACGCTCCAAATACGGCGAATTTCATCAAGATCCCGCCAATATCCGACAGCAAGCCCTGCCAGATAGGCTGCGCCTAGCGCAGTCGTCTCGCGGACAGCCGGACGTTCTACCGGAACATCAAGGATATCGCTTTGAAAAGCCATTAGGAACGTATTCGATACAGCTCCGCCGTCAACCCGCATCGTATTGACTTTATAGCCGCAATCCTTCTCCATCGCTATGAGAATATCCTTGGTCTGATACGCCAAAGATTCCAGCGTAGCCCTAATAAAGTGCTCCTTGCTCGTTCCCCTTGTCAGGCCAAAGACTGCGCCCCGAACCTCACTGTCCCAATAAGGACTCCCCAAACCGACAAAAGCGGGCACCACATAAACGCCTTCCGTAGATTTCACGCGTTCTGCATACTTCTCACTGTCTCTAGCTTCGCGGAACATCCTTAGACCATCTCTTAGCCATTGTATGGCTGAACCCGACACAAAGATACTCCCTTCAAGCGCATACTCAACCTTGCCACTGAGGCCCCAGGCAATCGATGTAATCAGTCCATGCTCCGACGAGACTGGCTTCTCCCCCGTATTCATCAGCATGAAGCAGCCTGTGCCGTAGGTTGTTTTCACCATGCCCTGCTCAAAGCAATTTTGTCCAAAAAGTGCGGCCTGCTGGTCGCCCGCGGCTCCAGCAATCGGTACCTCACGGCCGAAGAAATGGTAGGACGCCGTATGTCCATAGACTTCGGAGGATGAGCGGACTTCCGGAAGCATAGCCTTAGGCACATCAAGCAGGTCAAGCAGCTCATCATCCCAGCATAGCTCGTGAATGTTAAACATCAGAGTGCGAGATGCGTTGGAATAATCCGTGACATGCACCTTCCCGCCGGTCAGCTTCCAAATGAGCCACGAATCGATCGTGCCAAATAGCAACTCTCCCTTTTCCGCGCGTTCTCTGGCTCCCTCTACATGATCCAAAATCCACTTTACTTTCGTGCCGGAAAAGTATGGATCGATCAACAGACCGGTTTTCCGTTGAAAAAGAGAATCATGACCCGCGGACTTCAGGTCGTCGCAGATGTCCGCCGTCTGGCGGGATTGCCATACGACGGCATTGTAAATATGATTTCCGCTTTCTTTCTCCCAAATCATCGTCGTTTCCCTCTGATTCGTAATACCGATCCCGGCTACCTGCCCGGGCTTCACTCCCGACTCCGACAAGCAGGTAGCGATCACCGCGAGGGTTGAGCCCCAAATCTCGTTAGGATTATGCTCCACCCAGCCGGGCTTAGGAAAATACTGCGGAAATTCGCGCTGCGCCAAGTGTACGATCTCTCCCTGCTTATTAAAAAGAATCGCACGCGTGCTCGTAGTTCCCTGATCCAGCGCTAATATATATTGATTCATAAACATCCTCCGCTCTTGGTTAACTCGACGCCTGCATATCTATGCTGAATGAATTGCAAATATCCAAAAAATACGTAGTCACAATTGTAATATTAACCTTATTCTACCCCGATGGGGAATGACGTGACAAATGAAAAAGAGCACCCCAAGGCGCCCTTCCTTACATCGAATGTTTCATGCTTGTCTCTTAAGCTATACAGCGTTGTTCCCGTGCCGGGCAGTTACGCTCTTTGGTCTTTAAGCCGTCCCGCCTCATCAAGCTTGTTAATCACTCGCTCCAGCACTTCCTTCTCTTCTTCATCCAGGCAAGTAAAGTAGTAGGCAAGCACCTCTCTTGTTTTTCTCCGTGCCTCCTCATGTACTTCCCTGCCGTGCTTTGTAATGGATAACAGTACTGCGCGCCGATCCTGATCGTCATGCCTGCGCTCCACATAACCGCTTTGAACAAGGCGATCGAGCATAACCGTAATCGCGCTCGGCTTGACGACAAGCGCTTCCGCCAAATAAGTGACATTGCAGCTTCGCTCCTTGGCAATGAGCGACAGCATATGGAATTGCGGGCCGGTTAGCGGCAGCTCGCGGTGCTGCATAATTTCGTTTCGCAGCCTCTTCACAACCGTTGAATACTTCGCTTGAAGCCGGTCTATATATTGATCGAGATTCGGATCCACTTTATTCCTCCTCATCGTATATTCATAAGATTAAGCCGTCTTAATCATGAACATATATTAGTGTATTACGCGTTTCCCCAAAAAACAAGGAATATCGCTTCGTTTCAAAAGTGTCACATTAGGGTAACATAACACCTTGCATTATAAAGTGGAATATTTTATTATGTATTAAAATAGTTTTCATCAAATTTGTTAAATTCACAAAAATTATTTTCTCCTTTGTGGTGCATTTGTTAAAGGAAAGAAGGTGAGTCTACATTCTTACTCCTATTCTGCACGCGTTGTCTACTCAACTGAACGCCTTGCCACCTCAAGAAAGACGCCTGGCAGAACATATCCTAAGTGCCCCTACATCCGTTATCCATATGGGCATTACTGATCTCGCTGAGGAGTGCGGAATCAGTCCTTCTACGGTGACTAGATTTTGCAAGACGTTTCATTTCAAAGGATTTCCCGATTTCAAAATGAAGTTGGCCTTCGAGCTGGCTCACAAGCCTTCAGAAAGTCATTATCAGGATATTATCGCAGGCAACGATCTTCACAGAATCGTGCAGGCTATGGAGGCTAACCATCTGGCTTCAATTACGGATACAACCCGTCTGCTGGATATTTCCCAGCTTCAAAAAGCGGTGGAGACGCTTTGCCGCGCAAAGCGGATTGATCTTTATGGCGTAGCGACTTCCTCCGTCATCGCTCAGGATTTCTATCAGAAGCTAATCAGGATCGGTAAAAATTGTACCGCCTTTGCGGATTCTCACATGCAAATTACTTCTGCGTCCAGCTTAAGCGAGGACGATGCGGCCCTAGCCATTTCGTACTCCGGGGAAACACCGGAAACCATCGATGCGCTGCGCTGTGCAAAGGATAGCGGTGCAGTGACTCTATCTTTAACCCAATACGGCAGCAGCACCTTGGCCTCATTAGCGGACATATCATTATTCTCTTCATCTCTAGAGGAAGGTATGCGCCGCGGCGATATGGCCTCAAGAATTGCCCAACTCCATGTAATCGATATTCTATTTACAGGAATGGTAAGCCTGGAATTTACGGATTATACGCCTAAGCTGAAAAATTCATATCAGAATGTCCAAATCTATCGCAAGACTACAGGAGGCTAATAAATATGTTTAATATTATTAAAGTAAACAATGAACAGCAATTCAATGAGACTGGAGCAGGAATTATTGCAAGTCTGCTGCAAACAAACCCGCGGGCCTCTCTCGGGCTAGCAACCGGAGGCACACCTGTCGGGGTATATAAACATCTAATCGAACTGCATAAACAAGGCCTTGTTAGCTTCAAGGAAGCTCGCAGCTACAATCTGGATGAGTATATCGGACTGCCTGAGGATCATTCGGAAAGCTACCGCAGATTTATGAATGAGAAGCTGTTCAACCATGTAGACATAGATTTAAGCAATACCCATGTCCCAACAGGCGTATCCGGCGATGGGCACAAAGCCGCAGAAGAGTATACGGAGCTACTGAAACAAGCTGGCCAAATCGATCTGCAACTGCTCGGTCTCGGCCATAATGGACATATCGGCTTCAATGAGCCGGCTGAGGAGCTAGTAGCAGCGACGCATGTAGTTGAGCTGGATGAAGTGACACGCAAAGCTAATGCTCGTTACTTTAACTCCATTGACGAGGTGCCAACACATGCAATTACGATGGGCATCGGTTCTATTCTTAAAGCGAAGCAAATTTTGTTGATGGCTAAAGGAGCGGACAAAGCAGAAATTGTTGCCAAAGCGCTTAAAGGGCCGATCACGACTCAATGCCCTGCTTCTTTATTGCAGCTCCATCCAAATGTTGTCGTTATTGTGGATCAAGAGGCTGGAGGATTGTTATAAGCATGCGCACCCCGAACCGGAGTTTTCAAATTACTCACGCCGAGATTGTTACGCCTACAGGCATCATTCATGACGGTACGGTGGTCGTGGAGGAAGGCCTTATCACATACGTGGGCTCGACATCAGGAATGCCTTCAGATTCTCCGGCCTCAGCCTCAACGATTGACGCTGGGGGAAGCTATGTCCTGCCTGGCTTTATTGATGTGCATGTTCATGGCGGCCTGCTTGAGGATTTCTCAATTCCAAGCAAGGCAGCCTTCGACGCGATCACGAAGCTGCATTGCAGCCAAGGAACTACGTCCATGCTGGCTACAACAATGACAATGCCGCATGACGTCATCGATGAAGTACTCAGCGAAGTACACGAGTATATGTCCAACGACATGCCTTACGCTCAATTGGTTGGCGTTCATTTGGAAGGTCCTTTTATTAGTCCTAAATGGCCAGGGGCCCAGAACCCTGCCCATATCGTACCGCCAAACCGCTCCTGGGTAGAAGCTTGGAACAATAAATATCCTGGCCTTATCAAACAGGTTACCTTTGCACCGGAAAGAGAAGGTGCCTTGGAACTGATTCGCTACCTTCGCAAAGAAGGAATCGTTGCTGCCGCTGGGCACACCGATGCTTCCTACGAAGAAATTATGGCCGCCGTCCAGGTAGGACTGCATCATGCCGTCCATACTTTTAATGCCATGACTCCGCTTCATCACCGAAATCCGGGAACCGCTGGGGCTGTTCTGAGCACTCCGGCGATCAGTGCGGAAATCATCGCTGACGGTATTCACGTCCATCATGCGGCCATTAAATTGCTGGCTCAGGTGAAGGATAACAACAATTTAATTTTAATCACGGATGCCATGTCAGCAGCGGGGCTTGGGGACGGCGAATACATGCTCGGCGACCTTCCGGTCATCGTGAAGGATAACGTTTGTACCCTTAAAGAAAGTGATAACACCCTGGCTGGCAGCACCCTAACGATGATTCGCGGCTTCCGCCATCTCGTACAAAAAGTAGGCCTTTCTGTAGAAAGAGCCTCCGAAGCAGCCAGCTTAAACCCGGCAAAGCTCATTCGGATTGATCATTTAACCGGCTCGGTTGAGACAGGCAAACAAGCAGATTTATTGCTGGTTGACCGGGATTTAAATTTAAAGGACACCTGGGTTAAAGGACAACATTTTAAGGCATAAGCCATGAACCATGAGCATGAGCCATAATCAAAAAAGCAGCAGCTAAGGATTTTATTATTCATCCTCATGGCTGCTGCTTTTTCTTATATGCAGGACTTTGCTACTTCTTAGCGGGTTACTCCGCCCGAGAATCCGGCGCCGCTGCCGGTTCCTGTTCCTGTAGTGCCAGACATGCCAGTACCAGTACCCGTTGTACCAGCGCCGCCGCCTGTATTTCTATATCCGTTCGGGCCGGTCATTGTACCTGCTCGCCCAGGAAAAATACGATTTACAAGATGTTCAAAGTCGCTAACATAACCCTGCAGTGTAGCTCCAGTGCGGGATTGAGTCGCATAGTTGCTTACATGCGTTACGAATTCCTGATGTCCGGATACGTGCACATTTCGAATGTGAGGCGCTGTCTTCTTCACGGCTTTGGAGATATTATCCTTTACGCTCTGAGGAACATTATCCACAAGAGCCGCGCCTGTACCTGCCCCAAGCCCTACAACGGAACCGTTGCCTGTTCCATCTACATTAGTTGTATTGCGATTACGCATACTTTTCATGCCGAGCATGCCGTCTGCTCCGCCATTCATACCCGTTGCGCCTCGATTGCCCCGAGTTGCGGTATCGAACAGGCTTCCAGCTACACCGGATCGTCCCATTAGTCCTCTCCCAAGTCCGTCATTGACGCGTGTGCCGTCGTTTACACCTGAAGGGGTTCTCGGGGTCGTTCCATAGCCTGTAGTGCCATAGCCCGTCGTGCCATAGCTTGTTCCGTAGCCTGTAGGACCGTATCCCGTCTGATTTCCTGTTACTCCATTATTCATTGTTCCTGGCGTTCTTCCATTCAGGACGTTGTTCGTTCCATAACCTGTCGCCCCGTAGTTCGTAGTCATGCCGCGGCCTGGAGCAACTGCTCTTCCATGTTGATTGCCATGAAGCGTTACGGCGACATAAGCGTCGCGATCCGTAACGACTACATGCGCCGATTGAACCTCACTAAGCTGGGATACCTTGTTGCTTAGAGCCGGACTGTACTTCAATGAGTTGATTCGCTCGCTCTGGCCGTTGCCGAGACTGCGCGTAAAATTCCGATCGCCGTCACGGAGCGAATTGACGTCATAATTACGGTAGTTCTTGTTGCGGACGCCCTGCGACTTCAAATTCCCCTGATCGGTTCTTGTCCCGCAGCCCGTAATTCCAACCATACTGGCAAGCAGCGTTGCTGACAGAGATAAGCTGACAACTTTGGCAATTCGCATTTAGTCATCCCCCGTTATTAAAGTGATGTATGATGAACATCTGTTAGGATGCTCGCGGTGGAGTTTTTGCATACAGGTAAACATAACCGGACGCCAGGCGTACAATAACATATATAATGACCTGAGGTGATTCTTCTATGAAAGTATTGTTTACCTTCTACGTCCCCAGCGGCGGTGTGGAAACGCTGAATCGCCTTCGCTGTAAAGCACTTAAAGAAATCGGCATCGAAGGGCATCTCCTCTATCTTGAAAACGGCTCCGGACTCCAGAACATTTCTGGCATTCCCGTATATATTTCCCCTACCGATTATCAGCTGCAAACCCTGTTAATGACACAGGAGTATGATGCCATCGTAACGACCTCAGACTACCTTATGACGCTAAGGCTGCGCCAAATCGGCTATATTGGCCCGATATTATACGAAATTCAGGGACTTGGTACCAGAGACCAGGCCGAACAGGCACTCAATGAAGCAGAGCCCATTTTAAGGGATTTCTGTCAGGGTATGCTCATGCCGCCTACTCCACACCTAGTCGAGCTTGCCACAAAAATATGCCCCACGATTCCCCGCTACATCTTTTCTAATCCGGTTGATACAGACACGTTCTTGCCACTTAATGTAAAGGCTCCGAATAGACCAATCATCGCCTGGATCGGACGACTAGAAGCAAATAAAAATTGGGAATTGTTTCTTCATATTGCTCATTCCCTCATCCTTGTTAAGTCAGAGCTGCTTTTTTGGATGTTTCTCGACGATAAGCTAAGTTCTGAGGCAGAACGCAACTCCTTCTGGGAAATTGTCCAATTGCGGGGCCTTTCTGAGCATATACGGGTTATTTCCAATGCTCCGCATGCTAGCATGCCTGAATATTTATCCCTTATCGGCGAATCAGGAGGACTGCTGCTTTCGACCTCCCATCTGGAAGGCTTCGGGTATGCCGTCGCGGAAGCCATTTCCTGCCGCTGCCCCGTGCTCAGCACCGACTCGGATGGAGTACGCCTTTTTATCCGCCACAATGAGACGGGCAAATTTTTTGCCATGGGGGATGTTTCAGGTGCGGTCAAGGAGATTCTTGAACTTATGGATAATCAATGTCTGCGAGAAATGATTCGCCGCAACGGCCAGGATTATATATCCAGACTGATGTCTCCCCAGCAATATGCAGCCAATTTTCACCAGATGATTTTGAGCCTCAAAGGATCGTCATAAATATTGCAATAGCAATAAAAATACAAAAAGGTTGCCCCTTCGTTATCAAATGAATAACGATTGGGCAACCTTCTTGGTTATGGTGAATCATCGTCGCTCAAAAGCATTCCAAGCGCATGTTGGAGCTTAGAGCGATTCTCAAGCAATCCGCGATCCTGTGGAAGATATTCAAGCGCTTTTTCGTTATGATTGTATGCGCTGTTCAGATCTCCTTGCTGTGCGTAACAAATGCATAACCGACTGTGCGGAACCCATGTGCGAAGGCTGCGATTCTCCATGATAGCCAAGGAAGATGCTGCACCGATATGCAGGGCCTGTAAATACCAGTAAGTCGCAGCTGCCCATTGCCCCCTTTCTTCGAAACAGCTTCCGATCGCGCAGCAGATTTCGCTCTGGGGCAAATCATATTGAAATGATTGCAGCAGTGCCTCCAGCTTTTTCTCCCGTAAACCAAGCTCCCCGCAGCAATCCGCCAATTTAATGCAGGCCAGAATGCAGTCATCCTTATATTTGTTAGGCTGCTTAAGAAAGTGGTTCAGTTGAACGACCGCTTCTTCATAGCGCTTCAAATCCGCCAGCTCACTCCCGTAATGCAGCAAGAGGCGTCCTTCCAGACTACCGCCGGAAGCAATCCATTTTTCTAATATGCGGAGATTACGCTCTGTATGCACACCTTGTCTGGAGTGGGTGACAGCTATATCCGAATAAGCGATCCTGGCACCTGACACCTCGATATCTTCATGAACGATTCCTTTCCACTTGAAGCCTTTATCCCTACGAACAAGCCGATGTCTCCGAGACAAAATAAGCGGTTCTCCAGCAGCACAGAATGCCAGATGGTAATCCATCATGATGACTTCCTGCTGTTTGCTCAAGGTTCTCTTTAATCGCTTCAATTTATCCCGATCTGTTGGCAATAATAAATCATCGGCATCCAGCCACATAATGAATTCTTTTGTCGCGTGTCCAAAGGAATCATTCCTGGCGGCTGCGAAGTCATCATTCCACTGGAAATCATAGATTTTTGTGGTGTAGCTTCTGGCAATTTCCTTCGTTCGATCAGTTGATCCGGTGTCGACAATAATAATTTCATCGACAATGTCGCATACTGAATCCAGGCACTTCTGCAGTTGCTTCTCTTCGTTTTTTACAATCATGCATAAACTTATGGAAATCAGGAGATGAAGCCTCCTTCCCGGAGCAGATCAACGATATCCTGGTTTGAGATCAGACTGTCGTTCGAATGGTATTCATCAAAATTAATGCGCTGAAGATGGCTGTACTGCTTATATAGATGGGCAGGAGGGTTGGATGGAAGGATGACGAAGTATTGCTCATTGTATTTGTACGTATAAGGCGACTCATATCGGGAAACAAGCACCTCATGCAGCTTTTCGCCTGGTCTCATTCCGATTTCCTTCAATGAGACGGTATGCCCTAAATAATGATCCGCCAAAGCATCCCCAATGTCGGTAATCCGGCAGGCTTTCATTTTCATGACGAACATCTCGCCGCCGATTGCCGTTCTTGCTGCCTTTAGCAGCAGTTCGATCGCCTCCTCCAGCGTGAGGAAGAAACGGGTCATTTGGCTATGAGTTATCGTCAGTTCGCCCCCTGACTTCAACTGCTGGATAAATAAAGGAACAACGCTGCCATTCGTTCCTAATACATTCCCCCCGCGTATACAAGTAAAACGGGTATGCTCACTTAAATAATTCGCATGAATCATCAGCTTTTCTCCGATTGCTTTTGTCATACCGTACGTATTGATCGGATCCACAGCTTTATCGGTAGAGACATCAATAACTTTAAGCACTTTTTGAGCAATGCTCGCCCGAATGATATTCTCTGTACCGAGAACGTTTGTCTTAAGCGCCTCTGTTGGTTGATGCTCGCATACGGGGACGTGCTTCAGGGCTGCTAAATGGAATACATAATCCGCGCCTTTGCATCCGGATTCAACCGCATCGTAATCGCGAACGTCTCCAATGACAAATTTAAGCCTGTAGTCATACCCGAATTCCCGTTGCATCAGAACCTGGGCGTATTCGTTACGGGAGAAGATGCGTATTTCTCTCGGATTATCCCGGAGGAGCGTCCGGGTCAATGTCTTCCCCCATGATCCGGTGCCCCCGGTAACGAGAATGATCTTATCCTTAAACATTACAGCACCTTCCTTTCTTTCCTTTCCATCAGAACTGCCGCCATGTACTATTTAGGCGGTTTGGCCATATAATCTCTCAATATGGCGTTAATTTCCTCCGTCTTCATCCGATTCTCCTCCGGAACAACCTTGGGTGACGTATTGGTTGAATGCACAACGTTAACCCAATTTCGTCCTGCCAGTTTCTCATGGGGAAATTTAATGACATGACCGTGGTCTCTAATGGTGTAACGCTCACCGTTCAGAAATCCCTTAACTTTATAAATCAACACATAAAATTGGGGAGAAGCATAAAATTTCGGGGCCATCACATGGCGATCACGATCCCAGTAATACCCGTTTTGGTTAAGCAGAGCCCAGGTTTCTGCTTTGTGCCGATAATCATGTAACTGTTGAAAATAATCCTTGTGCAGCAAGTCATCCGAGTCCGTTCTGGCGATATACAGCTCATCAGCCCCCTGAATATATTCGGATATCGCTTGCTCGTACTGCTCCACCGGGACAAAACGGATATGATCCGGAAGTTCGATGCCCAGGTCACTCAATACTTCATAAATAACGTCATGTGAGCGCGGGTCATATTTAAGCAATGTTAAAAAATTCTGATTGCTCTGATGCAACAAGCTGCTCAGCGTTAAATCCCGGAACAGTTTAATGCGATGCTCTACCCATGGACGTGTTAACCGATCCTGGCACATGCCCATATTGTTAAATCTGATATCGATAACCAACCGCCTAGTCAATATCTATCCCTCCTGTATTGTGGTTAAAGGAACTTAAAGAAGCTGGTGCAATCAGCTATGCTGTCTCCATCCGGCCTCCGCCAAGGACAACAACTTTTGCCTTTCCGGTCATCCCGGCAGTAGCATTCCTCGTATCGAATACAAGACGCGAATGCTTCAGAATACTCTCAAGCGGTAATTCGCGATGATCCGTGGCAATCACGACGCAGTCCGCCAAGCGAAATTCAGAATTGCTGGCCTTTGCCGTCTTCAGCACCATTCCCTCTATTTCAAGCTTAGTAATGTAGGGATCGTAATAGAGCACCTCCGCTCCTTCCTTGGCCAGTAAACGAATCAGTTCAATGGAACTGGATCCCCTGATGTCGGCCACGTTCTTCTTAAAGGTAATGCCCATGACAAAGATCCGGAGACCCTTCATGCTTTTTTGCCTTAGCGCCTCCTTCATCCTTGAAATAACGTAAGCGGGCATGCTGCGATTAATACGTGACGACAATTCAATGAACGAGCTGGTTACGCCGATTTGCTGGGTCTTCCATTGCAAATAATGAGGGTCTACGGGGATGCAGTGCCCGCCGATTCCTGGACCAGGGTAGAATGCCGTATATCCAAACGGCTTAGAAGAAGCCGCCTCGACGACCTCCCACACATTGATATTCAATTTGTCGCATAATACGGCAAATTCATTGATAAAAGAAATGTTTACGAGTCGAAACGTATTCTCCAGCAGCTTCGTCATTTCAGCTGTATCCGTGGAGGATACCTTGATCACCTGGGCAAAAACAGCCTTATAAAGACGCTCTGTCCGAAGCGCGCACTCCTCGGTCACGCCGCTTACCACTTTAGGAATAGCAGTCAAAGGAAATTGTTCATTGCCCGGATCGACTCTCTCGGGCGAGAAACCTATATAAATCTCCTTACCCGTCGATAGGCCGCTTTCCTCCAACAGCGGCATCAGCACTTCTTTGGTAGTTCCCGGGTAGGTCGAGCTTTCCAAAGTCACTAACTGACCGGCTCTTAAATGGACTCTTAAACGCTTAGCTGCATCAATAAGATAGGATAGATCCGGCACATGCTCCTTCGTCAGAGGCGTAGGTACACAAATAATTACCGACTCAGCCGGCTTAACAGCGCTGAAATCCGAGGATAAAGTGAATCTTCCTTGTGCAACGGCCAGTTGGATGGTTTCGTCCGGCACGTCCGCAATATGACTTTTTCCTTTTTGCAGGCTCTTAAGCTTTTGTTCATCCAAATCAATTCCTATTACGTTATACCCCTTATTTAGAAAAGCTGCGGCCAGTGGCAAGCCTACGTACCCAAGACCAATAATTGCAATATTCCTACTCACATTCAGCCCTCCTTCTCCTATACTGCTAGATTAGTATATGAGAGGATGTTCTTGTCAGTTTGGATGCATGCTCATAACAGATTTAATTTTCATCCATTTTTTAAGATATTTCGTATAATTTTCAGCAGCTTCTGTGCTCGAACTGCGGTCGTATGATTCTCATGAATGAACTCGTAGCCCTGTCTGGTGATCCGCTCGCGCAAAGCTTCAGCCTGCGGCTGTAAATAATACTCCACTTTCTCTTCATAATCCCGCTCGGAAACGGCAATGAAATGAACTCCCGACCTAAAGCCCAGGTCTCTCAAATCCTCGTTTGGCGGAGCCATTAGCATCGAATAGCTGGCCGGCACCTCAAAATATTTGCGAAGCGAATATTTATATATGGAATCGCAGGTTAGGAAAATTTTCGCCCGGTTGGCCTCCATCGCAAATTTTTGCGCTACGAGTGCAGGTTTATCTACTTCGAAGTTCGCGTATCCCGGATGCTTGTGGAAGACAAACCAAGGTTCCTTCAAATACCTGTTTTTCATTAAATGCCGTAAGGGATAGATTCTGCGGTTGATAGCCCCCATGAGTAAAACATCGATATCCTTGGGCTGATTGTAATTCCTGAATACGCTAGGCTCTGCGAAATGAGGCAGCCAGTATAAATTCCCCTCGTATTCGGGGTACCTGTTTCGAAAAGCCCTGCGGTAGATCGTAAAAATGTTAGCCGGCTTTCTGGCCAGAAACTCTCTCCGCTTATCCACATGTCCATGAAGGTCGTGCATAATCATCCCCCAAGGGATTTGCAGATCAAACACGCCTTCTACAGGAGGACAATGCGTGGAGTGGAACATGTCATTTAGCAGGACGAAGTCAGGAGTAAACGGTAAACTACGAAGAATTTCCGGCATTTCTCCGCCTTCATGACACAATGCTACATCTGCATGCTTGGCAAGCTCCATCTTCAAGTAATGAAAATTACGCTCCAGATACTGACTAAAGTCTTTCGTGATAAACAAAATTTTTAGCCGCTTCATCGCTCCCATCCTCTCTCAAGGCGGCCTTCCCGATCTATTTCTTTCATAAAAAAGCTTGAAAGCTTGCCGGAATTTACCTGACAAGCTTTCTGGCAAAGCTCTCATCTAGACCATGAAGCCGTACCTACAAATGTTTCTGGACCATTGCGAACCGACGTAGACACACCCGATATAAATGAGGAATATACCGTATGCGGTGAAGCCGGAGCATTCAGATCGGCAGCGACAAAGCTCGTATGATGCGTATCGGTTGCTTCGCTTACCGCGCCTTCCAGCGTATAAATTACATTCGCGGGTGCGTAGGTCGCACCGCGAACGATCTCGATTCGGAAATTATCGCCAATGTCCCCCAGAATCCCGACGCTTCCATGTAAAATAACGATCGGTTTAGGTGCGTTATACGTCTGCAATCCAATAATTCCGAATAACTCGGGTGTAAAGGACAGCGGAGTCCCCGGAAAACCTGGCCGATTCGAGTTCATGGATGCTCTGGCATCTAAGAAAACCCCCAATATACGTTCACCTCCTAAAATTCCAAGCTACATTACCCTATGCTAAAGTTAATCCTTATGAATAGACAGGTTACATGGGATAGACGCTCATTTTGAAAATTTATTATGATAAGCTGAGCGTTGATTCAATCCTAACGCGCACGATGAAGCAGCCGATGCAGCCTCCGCTTGTAACGGTGCTGCACGGCAGCAATTTCCTGGCCGATCGCAACTTGATGCCGAAGAGTTCCCATGCCGGGATGACGTCGATAAGCAGTAAGAGGCTGATTCAAATAATGGAGGGAAATTCTAGCAAGCAAAATCCGATGCCATAAATCATAATCATGGGTATACGGAAGCCGTTCATTGAACAGCCCTATTCGCGCAAACAGGCTTTGTTTAATCATGACCGTACATCCGTTCACCGGATTGCCGCCCAGGAAGGTAAGCAGCAGCTCCCGACGGGTCATTGGAGAAGCGCCTGCACTATATTGAACCGTTATCCCGTTCTCATCGATATAATCGAAATTCGTATGGGAAATGAGCGCTCTATTTTTAAGCATAAAATCAAGCTGTGTACTGATTTTATCGGGATAGAACAAGTCATCCGAGCTGAGCCAGGCGATATACTCGCCGGTAGCATGGCGTATTCCGTGATTAAGGGCGGTTGCTGTTCCCCCATTTTTCTTGCCCAAATAATAAATTCGATTCTGATATGGCGCCAGCAATTCGGCATGCGAGGTCGAGCCGTCATCTACCACGATAATTTCTAGGTTGGGGTAGGTCTGATTCAATGCGCTGGATACAGCCTGCTCGATATAAGGACAATTATAAAAAGGGATAATGATGCTTACTTTTGCACTCATATATAATCCGCGTCCTCCCTTCGGAAATACTGTAAAATATCGTTAACGGAGGAATCCCATGCAACCGATGGACTCCAGCCCATTTCCTTCAAGGCTTCTGGCTGGATATTTGGAGTTTCCGGCAGCACGCCTGCATGCTCGCTTCGGGATTCCTCTTCAATCAGACAATCCACCCTTGCCAAGCTGATAAAAGATTTACATACCTCCCCAAGGCTTTTATCCACTCCCGAGCAGACCGGATATACTTCGCCGGGGACGCCTTGCTGCAGCAGCAATTCATAGGCGTTGACGGCATCCCTAACATCAAGGAAGTCTCTGGTCGCTTGCGTGGACGACAGACGAAACGGCCCCCTTGGCTCCCCTCGCTCGAGCGCAGCAATATGTCCGGCGAGCAGAGAGCAAATGCCGGTTGAGGGCCCCGGCCCAACCAAATTTCCAGGTTCGGCTAAAACAATTTTCTGTTGAAATAATTGCCCCCACGCCAGCGATACAGCCTCCTGGATCGATTTGCTTAGGCCATATGGATGAGTGGGTTCCACGGGGAATCTTAGGTCAAATTTAAGCCGAGAGCTGGCAATTAGGATCATAGCGTCCTCGTAGCCGCGCAGGGCATTCAGCAAATGCACAGTAGCCATAATATTGCTTTCCACGTAAAGAACCGGGTTCACCCATGATTCAGATACCGAATTTCTGCCGGCAAGATGAAGGACATATTGGGGAGCAACGCATTGGACGATTTCCTGCACCTGATCTGGTTTATTCATATCGCAGACATAATAATCTACCCCGCTTATTGGAGACATCACTTCTAGGGAAGCACGTGTTCGTACAATGGCAGCTACCCGATACCCTTTCTCGGCTAATTTTCGGCAGGCATGCCGCCCTGTAAATCCTCCGGCTCCCGTAACGAGAACGACCGGGCTATCCATCGCCCTTCATCCACTCTGCCATTTCTACGATCATATCCCGAAATGTGGGCAGCCTAAATTGTACGTCCTTCCGGGTAGATACCAGGGTGCGATCCATGGAAGGTTCGTCCGTCGGTATGATCGTGACATCTTGCTTAGTCCATATTTCCTGAAATAGCTTCAGCATATCGTGCTTCGTGACGATCTCCGGATGGGCTAAATGCACGAGTCCCGAAAGGGAGGAATCGAGTACGGAATCAATCGTTTTCGCCAATTGAATAGTCGTTACTCCGTTCCAGGGGACGCGTCGGTAGCCGTTCACCTCGCCTTTTTGACCCAGAAACCACTGCAGTAAACCAATTCCTTTCCCCCTTATTTCGGGCCCGATGATCGATGTGCGGATCGTAAGATGCCCTTCATCGCGCACCTCGCCAAGCGACTTTGTTATTGCATAGGTAGATGTTCCGTCCGCCGCATCGTTTTCTTCGTACCCTCCCTTGCTGCCGAGGAAGACACAATCCGTACTAATATGAATCAGGCGGGCGGACAGAGCGTCGGCCGCACTGCGCAAACGATGGGGAAGAAATCCGTTAATATGGTAAGCCGCAATTTTGTTCTGATCAGCGAAATGATTCAGTACCCCCACCGCGTTGACAATGACATCCGGTCTCACCAGTTGGAGGGCTCGATCAACCGCAGAAATATCATTAACGTCAAGTATTAGCGACCCGGGGTCGCTCACGTCCCGGGTCGTATAGAATACTTGATGCTTCCCTTGCCGCTGGAAATAGCGAACCAATACATGACCTGCCATGCCATTGCCGCCCATGATTAGAATTTTCATGATATAAATCCCCCGCGAACCAACAGGTTCCGGATCTCGTCTTTATTCATCAAATTATGCTCCGAGCTGAAGCTGTCGAAGGGCACAAGAGGATAATGTCTATACCGCCCTTTTAATTCTGGGAAATCCAGGGTAGGCAGAATAACCAGATACTCACGGTCATAGACTATGGTAGTCATGCTTTCGTATTCACTCATGAGGATTTCATGAATTTTCTCTCCAGGGCGAATCCCTGACTCGATTATCTCCACGTTTTCTTGACCTGATGCTTCAATCAATACTTCTGCCAAATCAACGATGCGGCAGGTCGGCATGAACATGACAAAGATTTCTCCGCCGATGCTCTCAATGGATGCCTTGAAGAGCAGACTGATAGCATCGGGCAAAGTAAAGAAGAAGCGCGTCATTTGCATGTCTGTAATGCGGACATGGTTTTTATTCATAATTTGACTTTTGAATAAGTGAATGACACTGCCATTTGTGCCAAGCACGTTACCTCCTCGGACGCATACAAATTTCGTATCGTTCTGCAACAGGTTTGCATAGACGATTAACTTCTCCCCGATCGCCTTGGTCATCCCATAGAAATTTGACGGATTCGCAGCCTTATCCGTGGAAATATAAATCACTTTTTTCACCTTATTCTCTATTGCTGCTTCGATCACATTCTGAGTTCCGATCACATTAGTCTTCAACGCTTCGTAGGGTTGATCCTCGCAAACGGGAACATGCTTCAATGCAGCCAGATGATAAACGATATCAACTGACTTGCATGCGTCCATCAAAGCTTCTTTATCGCGAATATCCCCGATGCGAAAGGTGAGCCTATCATCCTCAAATGCACGGTTCATAGACACCTGCGTAGATTCATTTCGCGAAAATACGATAACTTCCTTCGGCTGCTGCACAAGAAGCTGCTTGACCAGCTCATACCCCCATGAACCGGTTCCACCGGTGACAAGTATAACTTGATTAGTGAACATTCGCCTTCCCCCCAAGCACGAATTTAACAACCTTATGCGAAACTCGTTCCTCTAAATAACCTTCGGGACAAATCCAGTTTCGCTCCAGTTCAATCATTAACTGCACTGCAGCTGCAATTCTCCCCGAATTGAGCCCAGACACGACATTACTGCCGCAATCCACAGTTTCAGGCCGCTCGGTCGTACGGCGAACGGTTACCGTAGGCACCTGCATAATACAGCACTCTTCCTGTACAGTACCGCTGTCTGTCAGGGCGCAGCGGGCATGCTGCTCCAATTTGACGAAATCAAAAAATCCGAAGGGTTCATGAAATTCGACCAGGGGGTTCATTTGAATTTTCAAATCCTTGGCGATACGGGATTCCGTCCGAGGATGAATACTGCAAATCAAGCGCTCGCCATAAGTTTCTGCGACCTTGTTCAAGCCCTCCATAATTTCCTGCAAGTGGTCTGGACGATCCACATTCTCGGCTCGATGTGTCGTAACGAGGAAATATTCGCCCGGTTTGAGCTTCAGGCGTTCTAGTATATCACTGCTGGAAATTGATGGCTCGTAATGCTGCATAACCTCGTAGATTGGATTGCCGGTCACGATGATGCGACTACTGGGCACGCCTTCTGCGATTAGATGCTGCTTGCTTTGCGGGGTATATGGCATATTTATAGTAGATATGGCATCAATCAGTTTGCGATTCTTCTCTTCGGGCACCTCCAAATCAAAGCAACGGTTCCCGGCTTCCATATGGACGACGGGAATTCCCATCCGCTCCGCCAATATGGCACATAAAGCACTGTTCGTGTCCCCAAGCAACAGAACCCGATCCGGCTTTTCTGAATTCAGAATCTTCTCCATCTGAGAGAACATCACGGCTAGTTGATTTCCGAGGGAAGTATTCCGGTTCTGTAGAACATAATCCGGCTGCCTAAGGCCCAGTTCCTGAAAGAAAATATCGCTGAGGCTGGAATTGAAATTCTGACCTGTATGCACCAGCACATGCTTGTCGGCGTAACGATCCAGCAGGGGAATAATCAAGCTGAGTCGAATGATTTCCGGACGTGTGCCGAGTATCGTCATAATTCTCACTATCTCATCTCCCTGTTGAAGTTCTTCTCGTCTTGTTTCTTCTTCTGTTTCTTCCCATGCGGTTACGGCTAACCCGCCTCGTCCGGCGCAGGTATCGGCTTCCCCGTTTTGTCCGGCTTTTGTTTCCAGCCTTCCGCCGTCGCCGCAATGTCCGAGTTGGCCTGCGGGCCGGAGATGATCGTCTTGCCCTCTGGGCGCGGCGTTTTTTTAGCTTTGGCGTAGTTGCTGCAGGATGAAGCGCTGGCGTTACATAATCTGGAACGTTACCTATCGGCAAACTGTTGATTTTATTGATTACAGTTTGAAGATTGGCTTCGTATGCCTCTGGCCCAAAGCATGCCCCGATTTGATTTCGGTTATTGTCGCTAATGGATTCCACCAACTCTGGATGCTCGAGAATGGCAGAGGTTTTTGCGCTTAGTTCATGGTAATTCCCAGTTCTGGCAAGATACGGATGATTGCCCGTTAATCTTAATATTTCCTCCAACCCTCCTGATGCATAAGCTACGACGGGTTTGCCGAGGATCATCGCTTCCATCGCCGTAAGTCCGAAGCCCTCATCCTTCAGGCTGGGAACAATAACAACATCCATTGCGCTATAAGCCGATTCGACGTTAAGCACGTAATCAATGAATATGAATCTTCCCGCGTAAACGGATTCGCTAACCCTTCGTCTAATATTGCTGTAGAAGGAATCATGGTTTTTTCCACCAATGACTACAAATCGGCTCTCTTCATGCCTTTCCGCTAGTTCCAGAGCTAATTCAATAAAGTGGTCGGCTCCCTTTTCAGCGGTCAAATAAGATGATATATAACCTATCAGCTTCGCCGTGGAACCCACCTTCCATTCGAGCCTTTGCTGCTCTCGCAGCTTCGGCCACAGGTGAGGATTGAAATCCTTCCCGGACCAGGAGGGATACAGAATACTTAGTTTTTCGGAAGAGCACCCGCGTAAAGGAGCGGCGGCAGATTCCGAGATGCAAATGATACAGTCGCTATATTGGTCAATGATTCGGACTGAATCGGCGGCATACTCGTTATTGGCAATGACCTCAGTAATGTGCCAAATCACAGGGATTGCGAGGGATTTCGCCGCCACAGCTGGGATAACATGGACACTGGTATTAACTAATACGTAATCCGGTCTTTCGTGGGATAGGAGCCGGGACGTCTCTACAAACGAAGCCCCCCTTGAGACATCCTCGGCTTCTTGAGCAAGTCCCTCATGGGGCAGGCACATCCCGTACAGCAGCGGGATATTGTGCACGATCGTTCTTATGCCGCTTTGAGCTGCCAAGCGGGTTAACGCGCCTTCTCTAGGAACGACAATGACACATTGAAAATATGGCGCTAATTTCGTAGCCAGAAAAAGCAGCAGCTTCTCTGCCCCCGTAATATTTTTTTTATTGCAAACATGCGAGAATAACAACAGCTTCTTCGTCCTAGACATAGCTTTCTCTCCTCATATGATGCAAAGGAGATCCTCACCTCCTCGTCCTGTAAATGCATAGCAGACTAGCCAAAAATCCGGCTGAACATTTCATGGAGACGATGGGAATAGGTATGCTCGCGATAGGTTCTTTCCAATGCGCGAAGAGCGATTTCACGACGTTCCGTCTCATGATCCAGATAATAATTCACTTTTTCGTACAACTCACTTGGACTGCTGAAGGTTTCTATCTCCTGTCCCGGGATATAGAAATTGCTCAAATCCTCCCGAACGTCGGCAAGCTGCAGAGTTGCACAGGCAGATATTTCGAAAGTACGGGGATTGGGCGAAGCTGCCGTAAGACCGATCGTATTATTATTCACGGTCTCGTCATGCGGTGAACGATGCAAATTCAGGACGATCTTCGAGCCGCTATACACTTCCGCCGTCTCACCGGGACCCATCCACTTTCCAATCTCTATTCGGTCGGGATAAGCAGCATATTCGGGAAGCCGATCCCACCAAATTCCATTGATTGTTAACCCTTTATCCATCAGCCCTCTGAGAATCGGCTGCAGGAATTGGATTCGATTCCAGTAAGCGGAGCCAATAAAGCTGATTTCCCGTCGAATGGCAGAACGGGTTAACGTTGGACGGTAATGTTCAATATGAGCTGCAAATGGCAGATAAAATACATTTGCGCAGCCTGCAGAGCGATAGAAATCCAAGCAATTGCGCTCCAGGGTAAACACATAATCATAATGCGGTGCAATTCTAGCGGTCAAGTCGGTGTAGTAGGGATCATCCGTCAACCAAATCGCTGTTCGTATTCCTTTGGATCTTATGGCATCGATTTGCTCGACAGGCAATTCCATTCCATCCAGCACAAGCACCAAATCGGGGAAAGTAGTTGACGCCAGCTCTACTACCGCTTGACTCGGATTGGTTACACTCACCCCCGTTACCAGCGTATGAAGCGTAGCAATGATCGCTTCATCGATCGGAGAATAAGGATAACCTTTACCCGAGGACACATAGAGCACATTCAAGGGTCTCTTTGGAAAAATTGTATGCGAGGACTCCACGATCGCTTTTGCCTTCCCACGCAAATACCCCTCATCAAAGCCATCCTTTAAGCCTGCTTCCCTTCCTTTCCAGCTTGAACCATGTACTTCTCCCTCTCTTGGAGGCGCTAGCTGTGATTCCGAATGAACGAACATATTGTCACTCCTTCTTGGATAGTTATTTCATAACCACTTATACGGTTTTCAATACGGCTAGTAAGCTCGCAACACGTTCATGAAACGTATGCTTCCACCGAGTCGTCCATAAAGAGCGCCAAGCGATATGAAGACGCTCTTGATCGTGAGTCAAGTAGTAATCGATTTTTTCCCGAAGCTCGGCAGCATCGGCAAATGTTTCAATGTTATACCCCGGTTGATAATGAAGCGTTAAGTCGCTGCGGATATCCGTAATTTGCAATGTTCCACAACCGCTGATTTCGTAGGTTCGCGGATTAATTGAGCTCCCTGGAAGATTCATAACATTCCGGTTATCCGACCCGGCCGCTGTAGGGCGATGAATATTGATGACGATTTTTGCACCGTTATAGTAGGACACCGTTTCTTCCGGCTCAATCCAATCGGTTCGAATAAACCGGGTGAGCTGGTCGTAATTGGTCAAACGATCCCAATGCTGACCCGCTATAAATACTTTTTTATCCTGCAGATACGATGCCAATTGGTCAAATAGCTCAACCCGATTCCAAAAAGCATTGCCGATGAAGCAAATATCGTAGCGATATTCCGGAGAAGAACGTATCGGGCGGAACATTTGCGGATTCGCAGCAAGTGGAAGGTAGTGAACATGCTGGCAGCCAATTTTTTGATAAAGCGCCGCACATTCTATTTCATGCGTAAATACAACATCATAACTTTGGGCGATTCTTACCGTATCTTCTGTAAAATAAGGATCGTCGACAAACCATATTGCTGTATGAATTCCCATTCCGCGAATGGTTCGGATCTGCTCCTCATGATCAGGAGGAAATACATGCAGCCCGTTCATTACCAGCACCAGATCAGGGCGTACAGAGACAGCCATAGTCAACGCCGATTCAGGGGGGGCAACAATGCACTCTGCCGTCAAGTCGTGTAAGGCTTCTATAACCCCTCGATCAATCGCTTCGAAGCCTTGAGGAACATAAAGCACGCGATATTGGCTTTTGCTTGGCGATTTCGGCTTCTCAATCCGCTCTAGGACGGCCTGGCATCCGCCGAAGCGATATCCCTCCAGGTATCCATCCTTGAAACCTTCGCTAGCATCTGACTTGTTCTTGTTCAAACTATTCAAGGCATTCATCCTATCTATATTTGAATTTCCTAGGTCTGTATAAATATATGCGTGGAGGGCATGTGCATCATGGACGACTACCCGGGAAGCTTATAAATTGGCTAATGCCTTGGAGTCCAGCTATTAAATACATCATTTTTAATGATGGATGTTCTCTATGAAAATGCAAACAAGCGGGCTTTCTCCCGGACATACCGGGGCAAAAGCCCGCTTGTTTGCATCAAACTCTATTTTTGTACGCTAATTTATGGCCATCTTCAAAACCTTTGGAGAATCCTGAATTGAACCCCTCCTGGTAAGCTTCATCATAGGCTTGCTGATATAATGCAGGATCGTGTACATAAGGAACCTGCAAAGGAACGGCCTGTTCATCGGACACAGGTGCCGGGGGCAAGGCAGGACTAGCCTTCTGCTTCGAACTCGGCAAGCGCGGCTTTCTTCGCCGCAATCTCCTTTTTCTAGCCTGGTATCCTTTCTTTCTGCCGAGAAGTCTGCGTTTACGTCTAAGTAAAGGCTTGCGTTTACCGCCTCTCCCGATTCTTTTGCGCTTGACTAGCGTTCGGCGTTTCCGCCGAGGTTTGGTCGTTAACATTCATAATCCTCCCATTCTCCTCGGGCTGCAATGTTTGCGGGGTAGCATATCTTCATAATCCAGGGCTTTGAAGGAGTTCCATAATGTACTTGATGCAGAGTAATACCGCATACCGTTTCGGCTATGGCCTGTTGATACCTGGTTAATGCCTGAATGTTCTGCGCCAAATGACGGGCCGTCTCCGCCGAATGATCCGATACATCTGCCAGACTGTCCAGAATCCGCGCCATCGCCGTTTGGCTCTTGGCGATCGAGTCTATTAACCGCAGCTTGGATGCCTCAGCGGAGCCGATTCCCAACATCATTTCTCTGAATCCTCCAAGTCAAAGGAGCCGCTGAACAATCCGCCGAACCCATCGTCATCGCCAGAGCCGGATTCCTCTTTATCAGATACGAGCACGGCTTTCAAATTACTGCTGAATCCGTTCTGCAGCTTGGTTAAACCGTCTATGACCTCAACGAGTTGCTCATGGATATCCAACGGTTCGGACAGCATCTTCTCATGGCTGTCAAAGCTTCCGCCATGTACATGATTCAGCACCCAATTGCGGACCTTTTCCGCTTCTACTGCCTTTGCCTCCAGAATCATTGCGACATTCCATTGCACCTTCGCCGCGGCATCCAACACATTCAAAAAAGACTGCTCTCTACTCATCGTATCATCCTCACTCGTAACAACCTATTCTTCATCCTGATCCCTTAATTCCTTAATCACGAGTTCTAAATTTTCGGCGATGGCCTCCTCCAGATCAGCAATTGAACTCAAATAAGCGACAACGCTCTTGTTAATGCGCCCCGCACTTTCGATCAACCCGTCCGTTCCTTCAAAGGCCGGTTCAGCATCAGGAATAGCGTGAATAATCTGCGCGATGCGAACAGCAACATGCCGCTCAGCATCGATAATTCTCGCGATTTGACCATGGGAGTGGGATAAATGAATGATCATTTCCGTGATTTTCTGATCCACCCGGATTCCTCCTACTTCACTCGATTATGCCGGACACAGAGAGTAAAATTCATAACCGGGCCCGGGTTCACCTGCTCCAGCATATGCAGAGGGCAAACTCATCGTTACTCCGAACAACGGATATTACAATTCTTGCGATTCGAGCCTCGGAGGAGGGAGAATTGGGAGACCCTTCCCGTATCTCCCCAATTCCTCAGGAGTCCCTATCTCCGCACCCCCAGACAATCCCCACAACTCACATGTATAGGTAGAGACGATTTCACGCCATTGTCCCCGGTCAAGCTGATACCGCTTGCCATCCTCGCCTTGAATGACGGCACCCTCCCGTAAGCCGTTTTTCTCGATAAGTGCAAGATTAGGGGGAGGCGACCCTGCTCCGGTAGGTATTTGCATCAAGTCGATGACCGACAATCTGACCGGGCTTCTGGGCAAGGTATTCTCGCCTGTTAGACCGGATAGCGGATATTTCATACCATGCTCTAGCCAATAGCGCTTGCCGAAGCCTCCTTCAACCCAGACATGCGTCGGGTAAAAGTCCACGGATCTTCTATCGCGAAGCTCCTCCTTTCCTTCCTTCATACGCCGAAGAAGTTCCAGAGACCTGCCCCATTTTTGATGATAAAATTGTTCATTCTTACCGTTAACGACGGCGAAGCCCTCCTCGCCAAGACTCTTCATCGACACGCTCCCGATATGATGAACAAAGGTATCCCCTGCAATCATCAAACGCTTGCCCTGCAGCTGCAATCGGAGAATCCAGTCGTCGTCCTCGAAATTACCGATCTTATATCCTTCATCGAAATAGCCTACTTCTTCAAAGGTCTTGCGCGAAAATAAAAGACAAAATCCAACAAGCCGATCAGTATACCACCATTTGGATCTATCGGTCGCATTGTAATTCGCTGCGAATGCCGCCATCTCCGGCAGATCCTTATAAGTCGTGTTAATTTGCTGTTCCCCGCCGATATAATTTGTAACCGGGCCGACGGCCGCAACCCCCTTATTGCTGTTCAGCGCAGTTAGCAATTGACTTAGCCAACGCTCCGTAACGAGTACATCGTTATTTAACAGCACGATCATGTTTCCCTTGGCCATCATCAATCCGGTATTGACCGCACTTGCAAAACCCAGGTTTTCAGAATGGACGCCAACGCGAATCAATCCTCTTCGCTTCTGCAGCGCTTCGCGGGTTCCATCCACGGAACCGTCGTCCACGACGATGATTTCGTAAGGTTGTTCGGTATGCGCTTCAATGCTGGCAATGCATTGCAGTACCAGCTCCTTTTGATTATAAGTAGGAATTATAATGCTCGTGCCTTCAAATGGGATGGCAAAAGTCCGCTGTCCTTCAGTTACGCCCCGAGCATAACCAGCCTGAAATCCGTTCCTGTAATTTTTAACAGATTTCATCTTAGAACGCCTCACCGCCTCAGCCCGCTCACTTTGCACAACGCGGCGCAGCAATTCATACTTATCTCTTTTCATCCATTCACCTCCAAGCCGGGCAACAGAAGAGCTTCGCCGTCCTCGAGCCGATTCGCCAAGTGTCCCAAATCAAACGATACCTTGCCCAGTTCTTCGGCTATGGCCGTACAGATCATAACTGCGGCCACTCCCGCCGCAACCAGAGCAAGATCAAAATCTAAAAACGCGACTTCTTCCATAATGCGGTTTACATCATGCACTCCATTGACGGGTGTGATGATACCGGCAACCTCAAAGCCCTGACTGCTAAGCACATTTGCCAAGCCGTCGGCTTTATTGCCGATCAGAAGCAGCTTTCGTCCGCGAAGCATTGGATAGAAGAGCCCTTGCTCATGCAGCGCGTAATTGATCGTCGAGGTGGTCATTTTCAGCTCGTGATAAGAGATCCCCAGTTGCTTCAGCACTGGAAATAATAACCCTTGGAACGAAGGATGCCGCGACTCGGGAATGCCCACAATGCTTGCCACTCGAAGGGAATAGGCCAAAGCACCGCGTGCTGCTCCGTCCGGCAGAATCACCCCGGCATAAGGCAGGAATGTCCCCCAGAGCCGGGCCTGGTCTGTGGAGATGATCATGTCATGCGCCAAGGTGAGCAGCTCTCCGTCCCCAAGACGGACGACCGATAGTGGTAGCCGCTGATCTAGGGCTTGAACGACTTCCGCGTACACTGCGGCGGGAGGCATAATAGGAACGAGCGAAGACGCCGATTGCAGAATTCCGCGGGCGATCACGTCATCGACGGTCAAATCGGGCAGTACGGTATAGGGAGGCAGCTGTCGGCAGAGCCTGCCTTCCCCGCCCTCGTAATAGCCTTTGCGATACCCCTCCTCGAAGGCTGCGGCTGCGAATGAGCCGTTTTCCGTCGGAAGCTCCTCTTGCAAACAAACCTCAATTCCTGCTGTCTCAATGTTTTGCGTGTCACGTGGCAAGTTGTGCTCAGAGCGCAACGGCGCTGGGGAAGCTTTGCGGAATCGCCTTGTTGCCATATTGGCGCGAGGACGCGAGGGTTTTCTCCAACGGGTACCGCTCAAACGAGGCATTCTTTTTCTTGATAAATGTTTGCGCCTTGCGGATCGCTTGCGCCCTTTGCTCTCCATGCTATCTCCCTCCTCTCGCTTTATCCCCAGCGCTATTTTTAAGGAAGCACCCCTTTCATACGCGTCCCGGCCTCTAGCAAGGAATCGAACGTTCCAGCATCCCCCCACCATAATTGGAGGATATCGTATTCCAGCTTGCCATCCTTGGCATATAAATTGTTCACATCGGTAATCTCCAGCTCTCCTCGAGCAGAACGACCGATCGTACCGATCCGCTCGAATACCTTGTCGTCATACATATATATTCCCGTCACCGAGTAGTTAGATTTCGGCTTTTCCGGCTTTTCTTCAATATACGAAATCAGATCGGGGCATGACGGATCAAACACGGGGACTCCGTATCTTCTCGGATCGTCGACCGGCTTCAGCAGCACTCGGGCGCTTCCGTGCACCTGCTTCAAGAAGCTCTCCACGTAAGGCGTCAAATCATCCAAAAATAAATTATCACCTAGCAGCACAACGAACTTCTCTCCCGGCGCAATAAAGCTTTCAGCCAAACTCAACGCTTCGGCAATCCCCCCTGCGGTCTCCTGAACACGAAAAATCAGATTCACTCCGAAGTTCTCCCCACTGCCCAAATAATTCGTATAAAGTCCTGCGGACTGCTTGCCGATGATAAGGAGGATATCCGTAATTCCCGCCTGCCGGAACCGTTCAATGCCATAGCTGATCATCGGATAGCTCCCGACCGGGAGAAGATGCTTGTTAACGATTCGAGTTAACGGATGAAGGCGAGTTCCCGTTCCCCCCGCCAAAATAACACCTTTCATGTACTCCCCTCCCTCAAAGCTGTTTTTTACAAATAAATCCACGGATCAATTCCCCACTTATCGATAAATTTCTGTCGATTAAGCTCGAGCAGGGATTTCCAGCCATCCGGATTTTTAGCCGCAAAGCTGGCGCTTCCTCCATGGTATATCAGCGTATCTCCGCTGATGAGCAGACGGAATGCTTTCTTGCGCGCCCGATAGCAGTAATCATCGTCCTCATAGTGTCCTGGAGAAAAACGCTCATCGAACCGTCCGACGATGTCCCACAGCTTTCTTCGAAACAAGAAGCACAGACCGACAAGTCGATTAACGTCCTGCCATTTCGCCGGGTCGGTCTGATTATACCGCTCCGCAATTTGCATGAATTCCTCCAGCGTATTCCATACCATGTCCACCTGCTGGCGTCCACTGGCATAGTTGCTAACGGGGCCGACTATGCCGATGTCATCGGCACTGTATAAGGCGCGCAGCATGTTCGACAGCCAGCGCGGCGTGACGATGACATCGTTGTTCAGCAACAGCAACTGTTCGCCGGAAGCAATGGCCAGCCCGCGATTGCACGCAGCCGGAAACCCTTCGTTTCTAGGTAATGCTATAAACGTAAGTCCTGCTTGACTGCAATACTCCTGCGTTCCGTCTGTAGAGCCGTTATCAACAACGATAATTTCATATGGCATTTCAGTATGACGGCGAATCGATTCGATGCAGGAGCTTAACAAATGAAGACCGTTATGAGTCGGGATAATGATGCTTGTAAGCTTGGTGTCATTCATCGGCAATTCCTCTTCCTTGCCAATTTGTCTCTTGGTGTTCTCGTCATGCTCAACCTAGCTCCCTGCAGTTCCATCGCCGCTTCGAAGGCTTCAATATGATCGCCAAGAATGAGCCTTGCTACTTCATTTCCATCCCCGACATTCCCGCTGCGCACTCGATTCCTCTTCACGACATCTATGGATCTCGGAGCCCGGATTACCAGTCCCCGTACGATGGCCAATGCTTGGGCTTTGGGGGGCACAACCAATGAGCGGACTCCCAACTCGGCTATCGCCCGTCTGGATAAAGCATGTGGAACGGCAGTGAGCGAATTCGCCTGCAAATCGGGACGGCCGAGTACATGATTCAGGAACATTTTGCTGCGGGTTACCGCATCCTGTTTAGAGAACGGAGGCAAATAAGGAGAGATATCATTGAGCACAATGTCCGCACCCTTATCGATTTCCAGCAGGAAAGGCGCCAGATCTTCTGCATCAAGAACGATATCGCCGTCCGTGAACAATACGGCATCCCCTGTCGCCATCGATGCACCTATGCCGCGGGCAACATCGTGTCCTAGCCGCCTAGGATAGTAAACCACGATTACGCGGTCATTCCTGCCTATGGAATGATAACTGCGATCCTTGCAACCATTCAAGACAACGATAATTTCCCGGATCGGCAGTCGGCTTAGCTCGGAAATGACGGCCGCAATCGTTCTCTCCTCATTGCAAGCCGAGACGACCGCAGACACCGTTCCCTGCAGCGGCAAGGGGATTCCTAGCAAAGGCTCCTTCGCAATCATATTATATCCCCGGCGGTAAGCTCTGGAGATGCCCAGTATGCTCCGCCAAGTTAACGATTCATTTATCGTTTCCTTAAACCAATTCAGAAACGAGGATTGCAGGTGCTCATAAGAAAGAGAGTATCCCACTTGTCCGGCAGCAGCTGAATATCCTGCCTTAAAGGCGCGGTGCTCATGCTCTCCCGATCCGGTTTTGCCTTGCACCTTGCCCCTCCTTCCAGACTTCGACAATGGTGGTGTTCGCTTCATGCGGCTGTTGGGTTGAGCTTTCGCGGCAGACCGCTGCTGTCTCATCGGCTTCTCCAGCTTATTCCTTGACACGCCCCTCACCTCACCTTCTCTCGTTGACGGCCAAGATCGGTGTATCCCCCGCGAGAGCCGCGTTCAAGAATGAGCCGGTGAACAGCCGCCAAATGATCCCCGACAATTAGGCTGACCAGGGGATCTTCCTGTCTGCCTCTGTATTTGACCGGATTTATTCTGCCTACCTGAACGGAATGAACCGCCCGTACCTTATAACCGCGAAGCAATGCTGCGACTAAAGCTAACGGCGGTACTTCGAGCGCCTCATAACCAATGGCTTCAATTACACTACGACTCATGGCGTGAGGAACGGCCGTCAGGGAGGCTCCTTTCAAATCGGAACGCCCCAGCAAGGCATTCAGCGAATGTTTGGCCACAACGACGGGATGGAGCTCCCGCCCTCTTGTAGGCCCCGAATAATCATTTAGGGCCACATCCACTCCTCCTAATACGCCCTTGACGAAAGGACGAAGCTCAGCAGCTGGGATAATCATGTCTGCGTCAATAAACAGCAGTATTTGCCCTTTTGCAGCTTCCGCGCCTACCCGGCGACCCACATCATGTCCAAGCGGCTCGTCAGCCGTGATGACGCGTGCTCCCCATTTCCAGGCAATGGCTGGCGTACCGTCGGTTGATCCGTTAGCCACGACGATCGTTTCGCTGCAGGGGTGAACCTTGCCTGCTTCGCGTAATACACCAGGCAGGGTAGCTCTTTCGTTCATCGCGGGAATAATGATAGACACGAGCGGGTTCGGATGATTGAACACACGACGGTTCGGCCGCTTGCCTTTCCTGGTTTGCCGTAAAGCACCGCCTGTGAATTTGCGCTTTCTGAGCATAGTTTCACCTCCAAGCTCCGATTGCTGAAGAAGGTAGCACAAATAGGGCTTTTTGTACTATTCCATACAGTGTATGTGGCTCCGCAAACGTTGCAACGGCAAACGTACAGACCTTTTTACTGCAAGAAACTCCACTCGCATCAAGCTCCTGAAGATCAGACTATCTATGAATCAAAAGAAAAAAGACTATTTTTCGGCTTGACGGAGCGATCCGCACGAAAATAGTCTTATAACAAGCTTTTATCTTCCGGTTTTCTGCCCTTTCATCAAATGAACCCAACGAGCAGCGGTATGCTGCCAGCGGAATTTGCGGCGGGCCAACTCACGTCCCGCCCTCCCCATCCTGATGCATCGTTCCTCGCTCCCGAGCAAGGCCGTGATTCCCAGCGCCAAACTCTTCGGCAGCAAAGACGGTGGCAGCAGCAATCCGGATTCCCCGTCGATAACCACTTCCGGGATGCCTCCGGCGCGGCTGGCCACGACCGGAACCGCCGAAGCCATCGCCTCCACGTTCACTAAGCCGAAAGCTTCATCTTCCCCAGAAGGTACAACTATTAGATCGGCCAAGTTATACCAATCGGCAACGCTCGGGTAAGGGGAATAAGGAAGAAAAGCTACTCTATCCTTATAAGGCTCCGCCATCTTCTTCAGGCGGCGGACATACTGACTCTCCCGGTTGACGCCGTAATACGCGCTGCCCACGATAACCAGCATGGCATCTTTCTCCTGCCTCAATATTTCCGGCAAGGCATTCAGCAGATGGTGAACCCCTTTTGAGGGAAGAAGGCGCCCGATGAACATTATGATTTTGCGTCGGCTCCAGCCCAAATCGGCAAGTCTGGCCTGGCGCAGGTATTCCCCCGGCGAAGTCCAACGAGGGGTGAAATCTTCGAGGCTTACCCCTAAGGGATTTACGGAAATCGGCGTCTTCATCGCTGGAAAACGCTGCTGGAGTTTTCTTTTTAAATATTCACTATTCACGATGATCGTATCTACGCCGTCCAATATGAAACTCATTTTCCCCACTGACTGGCTAGAGGTGACGAAGAAAGTGGTCGAGTGCAGAGTCAGGAATACACTAGCCATCGGAAGCTTATTCTTCAATTGATAGGCAAGCAGGGGGCGGTTATGGACATCCACAATATCGGGATGCCATTTCCTCAAATGCCGTAACAACGAAGATAAGTACTGCCTGCCGCCTGGCATACGAAAACACGGAATCTCCCCAAGCTGTCCTAATTTGGGGATCTGTCCGTCCGTTAAGCCGAATATCCGAATGTCCAACTCATTCGCCGCCAATGGAGCCACTTTCTCGATCACCCGCTCGACGGAACTGCTGTGTCCCGAAGGAATGACGAAAGAACCCGGAGTAATGACCGCCACTTTTTGTCTGCTCATGCACCCTGCTTCCTCTCTATAAAATAAACCCTTAACCTAAAATATGCGCTGTTCGCCGCCAAGGTGTAGGGCTCGGTGAAAATCAAGCTACACCGCGGTTGCCATGAACAAAACAGGCTGTTGATTCAGCACAGTCGTCCACGCCTTTTAGGTATTGCCACATAAATTAAATCAGAAGTCGCATACAAAAAGGAGGAAAATCCATGGGGCAAGACCATATCGGTATTCTGCTTAATTCCAGCATGTACCGGGGAATTCCCCAGCGCAAAACCGGCCAGGAATCGATAGCCAACTATGAAGAAGCGGCACGGGCTAACGGATTCATTCCTTGCTTTCTGAGATTGGGAGATATGGATGTCGGAAAAAACAGCAGTATCGCTTATGTACGGGACGGCTGCGATTACTTAAGAATGACGATTCCCACGCCGAAGGTCATCCACAATCGCGCCCTGTACAGGGATGCATCCACCCACCGGAAAATTCGCAGCCTTGTATCCCAGGGCATAAGCATATTCAACGTAAACAACCGTTATGGGAAAAACGTCATTCATCGCCTCTTGCAAGAGGATCCGCGCTTAAAGCAGTATCTTCCGGCAACTGCAGAGGTTACCAGTGCCTCTTTAAGCAGAATGATGGCAAAATACGACGACCTCATACTGAAGCCTGCGCGCGGATCTGTTGGCGAAGGAATCATGAGGTTGCAGCGGGATAACCTAGGTTGGAAGATCACGTATCCCTCCAAAGCAAGAAGAGAGTGGACTTCCGAAAGAATTGGCAGAGAAAGCTTTCCAACCCGATTTCAGCGCCAGTATAGACGCACCCCTTATCTCATCCAGGAGCGCATCCCTCTTGCCGAATATGAAGCTAGGCCGCTAGATCTTCGTGTGACCGTCCAGCGCGGCGCATTTGGCGCATGGGGCATTACCGGAATGTATGTCAAAATCGCTCCGGAAAACAGCTTCCTATCCAACATTGGCAAAGGCGGACGCCCATTTCCCGTCCAACTGCTAAACGAGTGCATCCCCGCCCGGCTCGTGCCGGATGCCCTTTATCACGTAAAAACGCTGTCCCTCTCCATAGCCTGTCATTTATCGGCACGGCTTCCTCTGCTCGCCGACCTTGGGATCGACATCGGCTTGACGCAAGCTGGCCAGCCCTACTTTATTGAATGCAACGGGAGAGATCAGCGGTACGGATTTCGAAAAGCCGGATTGACGGAAATTTGGAAAGAGACATATCAGCGGCCGATGGATTTCGCAAGATATTTGTACGATCACGCAGGTCAGTATGAGTTGCAGGGCGAAGTATAACAAGCCGACAGAAAACAGAAGTCCAAATCCGCTTAAGCGAATCTGGACTTCTATTCCTTGGCTGTATTTAATATCTCACATCTAATATCTTATATCCGTGATGCCGAATAAAGGATACAGTTGCGACAAGTTGTAAGCTGCCGCTAAAGCCAAAATCAGCACTAAAAGCAGCCCTAAATCATATAGCGTAAATACAGATGAATAATAATAGGTTCTCCGGCGACTGTTGTGAAACGCCTTGGACTCCATTGCTACGGCTACGCGATGCGCCCGGCGGATGCTTTGAGACAGCAGCGGCACAGCATACTGCTTCGTTTGCTCAACCCAGCCGCGCATGCCCCGAGCATGCCGCACGCCCCGAATTTGAAGCGCGTTGCGCCTTATCTGGAATTCTTCCCAAACCATCGGCAGCAGCCGTACGGAAGCCATGAAGCTATAAGCATATTTCGGTGCTAGCTTCACCTTCTGCATCAGGGCATAGAACAGGGCGACCGAGGAGGTAGTCAGCACATACAGCAGTCCCTCTGCAGCGAAAGTGATCGATTTAAAGCCGATATGAATCCCCCTAAAGAAGCTCTCCTCTGAAATGCGGATAATCCCCCACTTCCACCAAAGCGTATCCCCCTTACCGAATAAGATCATTGTTATGGAGGATGATACGAAAACGAATAATAAGGGAAGAATCAACAGCAGGATTTTCCATGGCGGGTGCCCGCTCATCAGGAATAGCACAAGGAAGATGACAATCGCCTGGTAAACGATAAAATCCAAGTTATGTGTAAACAAGGTCAACAGGAACAGCAGTACTATGATACCCAGCTTGGCAGCGGGATTGGCACGGTGCAGCCAAGTCTCTCGCTTGGGCGTAAGAAATTTTCTCATCGTCTTCCCTCTTCCTGTGATTCCTGTACTGCACGATCCCGCAGATGTTTCATTTCTTCTCCGCGCTCCGTAAACTGCTGGGAGACCATGCTGCCCTCCCGCACCTCCCAACGCTTAGTGGCGATAATATCCGCAATCTTCTCCTCATGCGTAACCATGACGATCGCTGTTCCTTGACGGCGCAGTTCCTCGCAAACTCGCAAAATGGCAAAGGTATTTACGGCATCTTGCCCGAAGGTCGGTTCGTCCAGCAGGAGTATCGGCTTATGCAGCACGACAGCGCCGGCTACGCTTAATCTCCGTTTTTGTCCGAGGGAAAGCTGATAAGGATGACGGTGATCCAAACCTTCCAGCCCAAAGGTAAGCAAAGACTTGCTTACCTGCTCTGAGACGGCCTCCTCAGGCATCCCCTCCTGCCGCAGGGAAAAAGCGATCTCCTCGCCTACCTCCTCGGCTACGAATTGAAATTCAGGATTCTGGAACACAAAGCTGATTAGTCGTGCTGCCTGTTTCACCTGCTTTTGGCGCTTCTTCCAGCGTCCCCGCCATTTGCCAGCTCGCCCGTGGACATCCTGTTCCAATGGCTGCCCCTTCAGCAAATAAGTTCCTTCCGAGCTGAGCAAGCCCATCAAGCTTAACAGCAGGGAGCTCTTTCCCGCACCGTTCGGCCCGGTAATGGCAATGAAATCTCCGGGTGCAATGGATGCCCGTTCTACCTCAATAACCGGCTGCCCATATCTCAACCCTCGGAATTGAGACAACTCCAGCAGCTCCTCAGTCGGTACGGATAACGGACGCTCGGGCAGAACGGGCTCTAAGAGCGCTTCCCCCTCCGGGGAAGTGAAGAAGTGCTCCCAAACGCCGGGATACCAAATTCCGAATTCCTTCAGCTCGGATTGATAGGAGCTGAACACCTCTTGAGGCGTTCCTTGGCCGAGCAATTGTCCTTCCGGGCCAAAGAGAATGACCCGATCGACAAAGTCAGCGATCTCCTCGATCCGATGCTCTACAATAATAAGCGTTCGATCCGGCGAAATTTGCTTCACCGTATCCCATATCTGTTCCCGGCCTTCCGGATCAAGCAGCGCGGAAGGCTCATCAAGGAACAGCACCTGGGGATTAGAAAGCAAGACGGAGGCCAGGGCCAGCCGCTGCTTCATCCCCTGGGATAAGGAGTCTATCTGCACATGCAGTTCCGGCAATTTAAGCCCGACCGCTTGAAGAACCTCCTCCATCCTCCCCCGCATCTCGCTCTGGGGAACCGCTAAATTTTCGAGAACAAACGCTAATTCCTCATCCACATAGGGCATGCAAAATTGAGTATCCGGATCCTGGAATACAAATCCCCAAGACGCAGGTTGATTTAGATCCTGACAGCGCATCGGCACCTCGATGAGTGAGGGAATAATGCCTGAGAGCACCTGTAGCAGTGTCGATTTCCCACTTCCGCTAGGCCCAAGCAGCAATACCTTCTCGCCCTGTCGTACATGGATTGTAAGATCTTTAAAAACAAAACGATCTTCCCCTGGAAACTTAAGCCGCAGCTCGGTTACGCCCGCTGCAATGGCCGCAGCCTGGTTCTGCCTGTCGCTTGCAGCGGCCTCTGATGTCAGTGTAGGCATCATTGCTTAATCGTCCAGCGCAGCATAGTCTTTTTCCTCGACAGGCCGTAGAAGATTCGTTACCCCTGTTGCCTCTACTGCTTTAACGATCGCGTAGGCCAAGTATCCGCAAATTACAGCCGAACTGACGGCGCGCATGCCGTATTTGGCGAACAACAGCCAAGTCTGATAATCCTGGATGTAGCCGTAATAAATATCGGGAATCAAGGATCCGACGGCCGCGCCTATTCCAGCCAAAGCAGCCACGGAGGCCGAATAGTTCTTGTACCGGAACGCTGCGAAAACCAGTTCAGCCCCAAGGCCTTGAAGCACACTATACATGACGAGCTGTATTCCCCACTCGCTGCCGAACAATATCGATACATGCGCAGCGGCGATTTCAGCGATTAACGCCACACCAGGCTTGCGAATCAGCAAAAACACGAGCGTAGAAGCCATGAACCACATCCCATAAACAAGCTCATCCGCCTGCGGGAAAAACGAAAACAAATTATAAACAGCGCTCCAGAAATAATATACGACTCCCAGAACAAGCGACACTAGGATCGTGACGAGCAAATCGCTCAGCTTCAATCCCCGGCCACCTCTTTTTTGTACTGCTTCTTGCATTGCTTACATCTCCCCTTCTTAATTAACTACATAGAATAGTATGGCTAAAAAACAAAAAAACCGACTGGATATGCTCAGGCGGCTGTATATAGTTCATAGGCACAAGAAAACCTTGAACGACGAATTATCTACGCTGGCATTATCCAGATCAGATTGACGGTCAGCAGCGGACTATGCTGCTATCTCAGCCTGATTCTCTCAAGCTCCCGTATCACTATGCGATTGACTTAACCATACAACAAGAGCTGCTGTACTAGCAAGTATAATTTAATTATTACAGCTTCGTTGTTGATTTAGTTTGTATTATATGTCAATATAATCGAAATGGAAAACGGCAGCACACTTGTTCAGCAAAGTAACTAGGGGGAACCGATTTGACCGCAAAATGGATGAAATGGATGACAGAGCTTACGTCCCGGAAATGGATTTCCCGGCTAATGGGTCGGTTTTCTCACTCGGGGGCAAGCCGGCTCCTTATACCTACCTTCGCTAAATCCTACGGCATTCCGCTGGAAGAGGCTGAGAAGGACATTAAAGAATACAGGACGCTGAACGAATTTTTCACCCGCAAGCTAAAACCTGACATGCGTCCGATTCATCCCCTGCCTGAAGGATTGATCAGTCCTGTCGATGCGTTAATTACAGCAATGGGAGAAATTCAATCGGGTACGATCCTTAATGTAAAAGGACAAGATTATTCGCTGCAAGAGCTGCTCAATTACTCTCCCCGCACAGAAACGTACAATCATGGTTATTTCTTCGTACTATATCTTAGTCCGACCGACTACCACCGCATTCACGCCCCCGTAGCGGGACGCAAGCTGGAGAGCGAGCATATTAAGGGGAAGGTCTACCCGGTCAATGACTTCGGAATGAGACATATGAGGACGGTACTTAGCCGAAACGAGCGGCTTATCACTTATATTTCGCATGATCTCGGCGAAGTTGCCGTCGTTAAAGTAGGCGCCATGAATGTAAGCAGCATTAAATATACAGATGTTGAAGCAACAAGATGGGATCGCGGAGATGATTTAGCTTATTTCGAATTCGGCTCAACCGTCGTTCTACTCATTGAAAACGGCACATTTGAGCCGCTTTCTAAGCTCAATATCGGCAGCAAGGTTAAAATGGGCGAGCCTCTGGGGAAATTCTACTCCGCGAATAAGACCAAACGTGGCAATGGATCTCATCTTGGATAGCGATGATAGAGGTAAAAGCAGGCCGTCCCCTAATACTGGGAATGGCCTGCTTCTCTTAAGACATTAGTTTAGACCACTGGGTTGAACGCTATCAACGGATTAAATGTATTATGATTTCTAGCTAGTATTCAAATTCACTATAAAACTAGGCTAGCTGGTTAGAGTCTTGCTCTACTAATGCGAACTTTTCTCCTAATTCGCACTTTTCTTCAAATGCACACTTCTAAGGCACGCCTTTAATACGCACTACTTCACCGTGATCATACCGATTTCGGATTGAAGCGTGATCTCTCCACCGCCTCCATTAATTTCACTGGTTCCTTTCTGGGCGCCGCTAATTCCCCCTACCTCGCTCTTGGTGACAAGTGTGCATTGTACAGCATCGTCCAAGTTCAGTTCGATATTGCCGACCGTCGTCTTGACGTTGAGCCGGCTCTCCTCGTTCATATCCGCAATATGCATGGAGACACCGCCCGTAGTCGTTTGTATCGATGATTTCCCTGTAATGTACGCATTATTCATCTGGATTGATCCAACTTCACTGCTTATATTATAGCTTCCTTTCAAATCGTATAGCTCGACGACACCGACATCATTATGAATATCATAGCTGTCGATCAAGTCCGGCACTTCAATAACATAATCGATCATGAAATCAGAAATCCCGTATTTCTTCTCGGCCCAAGTCCATAAGCTCGTATTTTGCTGCTCCCCCTTTGGATGTGTTGCAATCGTCAATTGACCGCCCTTCTCGGTCACCGCCACCTCTGCCTGATCCAAAATGTGCTGCCTGCTCTCCAGCTTGGTCGACTTACCGAACCAAACAGTGGTGTTGATACGTATTTCTTCCCCGTCATACGCACTGATTTTAATATTTCCTACCGAATGATCGAGACTAAGCGTCGTAGCCTTGCTCACTTGCGAACTCGTTGAAATATCCCGGGCCAACCCTGCCTCTCTGCTTCTTTGCCCCCAATCCTCAGCCACCTTTATTAGCGATTGTTCCAGCGAACCCGCTGCTTGGCCGACCGCCTCATGGGTCTTATCCTTCATGCTGGTACAACCTGCCAGCACAATCAAAGATACCGCCGCTGCAGTCAACGTTATGGAGTTCATCCGACTTCTGCCTCTACTCCTGCTTTTGCGATTGCTTGAATTCACGATTCTGTCTCTGTTCATCTCTCTTGCCTCCCATATATTCCTTCTACATGTAAATAACGTATGTGCCGCAGCATTGTTTATGTAAGTACCAATAAATGTTTCTTTCTTGAATTCTCCTTCTATTGTAATCGTTTATTTTTGCATCTCCACAGGCTGGAGACTAGAATGATACTGGACCTGAGCCTAGGTAGTTCTTTTTCCGCATTCAAAGCAAGAAGCCGGCATCTTAAACGATGCCAGCCTCTTAGAAATACGTGCTTCTAGTATTGCTTGGATAACAATTGATATACAACTTGCGCTGCTTCGGCACGAGTCAGATGAGCTTTAGGAGCAAACTCTTCTTGTCCTCTCCCATGGATCAGTCCAAGGGAATGGGCTGAGTTTACGGCAGTTGCCGCCCAATCCGATATTTGCATCGCATCCTTAAAGCTGTGCGAAGCCTCCTGTGCGATTGCCGCTCCCCCTTGGAGGGCATAAGCCTTCATGAGCATGACCGCCATCTCTTGCCTAGTGACCGGAGCACTCGGATCAAATGTCCGATCATTCCGCCCCAGCACGAGTCCTGCTTGATAGGCTCCTGACAAAGTATCGTAATACCATGCATCCCGTGATACATCCGCGAACGAATCCATAACTTCAGGCTCAAGCTTTAACGCACGAGCCAGCATGACGGCAAACTCCGCTCGGCTTACATCAGTACCAGGATTATAGGTGCCGTTTGGCGCTCCCGCAACAATTTGCCTTGATGCGAGTCCAGATACGGCATTATATGCCCAGTACGTTTCCGGAACATCCGTGAACCGTTTCGTCAGCTCAAGAACAGCATACTGGCTGAAATGGTGAACCGGCGCACTGATTTCTCCATTGCTCCATTGCCCTCCTACGTACTCAAGCTGGCCTTCATTGGAAATATAAAAGATACCCGTTTGACTCAGATTGTTAACTGCATCCAGCTTGATCCTTACCGTAATTGATGAAGCAAAGCTCTGCAATTCTAGGTCTGCCCCGCCCCGAGTGATCACGCTTAGTTTAAAATCATAGGCCTGCCCTAATATTTTGATCGATGTAAATTTGTCTTGCAATGCCCCCCGCTTAAGAGCAGCCTCCACGCTTTTGTGATCCACTGCTGCAAACTGCAGCACGATCTCATAGCCTGACGATGCTCCACTGCTCTTGATGAGCTGCTGGAGAACATCCGCCGGAATAACCAGCGATAGGCTGCCATTCGTCATCTCCAGCTTGCTCTCGCCCAGCATGGCTATAGACTCTTCCGTCAATATAATCTTGTTTACGCTCGGAGCTACCGTAACCAATCCGACCCCTGATTCATTGATCTTAATTTGATCTGGTTGAATCCTCACTTGTCCTGAATCAGACTCTGATTTTACTGGCTCTGCGGTGCCTGCTCCCGAGTTAGAAGCGGTGGTCGTTCCTCCACCGGCTCCTGGCGACGTAGGGGTTGTCGGCGGCGTCGGTGGAGTAGGCGATGTAGGTTCTTCCTTGGTCAGTACCAGCTCAACGTCATCGAAATATCCCCAGACCTCGGCTGGTGCTTCAACGTCAAATCCGATTGTTAGCTGTCCGTCCTTCACTTCAATGTCTTCAATGGCATATTGCGTCCAGTTATTCCAGCCCGTATTAACCATTTCCGTGCTAAGAACAATCCCTGCGCTATCCTCGGCAAACAGCTTCAATTCCGTCTCCCCGCCGCCCCCGGAAGCCCAAGCTCTCAGTGCATAAGTTCCGTTTGGAAGCTCGGCGATGGTTTGCGTCAATTGATACGAATACGGCGCATCATACCAGTAGTTAAAGGCGTGGCTTCCAGAGCGGGCATTGCCGGCATTGCTCTCAACCTTGCCAGCCGAACTCGTTCCCGTCAGCGTCCAATGGCTCAGATCACCGCTCTCGAATCCGGCGTTCTTGACCATATTCTCCTGTGCCAACACCGTAATTTCAATTTGCGCCTTTTTCTCCATGCCTGTTATCTTGCCTTGAACCTTAAATGTACCCGGCGTTTGCAGTTGTTCTTCTGCAATGCTGTCCCAAGTTACAGCCGCCTGTGAGATCGTACCTTCGTTGTACAGCACCTTCACCGTTGCCGGCAATAGCGGAGCCACTCCCTTGGCAACCGTAATTTTGTCCGCAGGGTAGACCAGGATCGGCAGCTTTTCTGTTATACTGCCAGGCATGAACTGAAATACATTTAGCGATTCCAGGACATTGCCGTCATAATCGAACATCGCCTGATTTTCCCACGCATTGCCCTCTCCCGATTTCCAGCCTACTCCCGGAAGCCAGGCCGGTTCCCAATAAAATACTCCAAGTCCTTTTTGGTTCCTCACGTTGGCTACGGTATGGAAGACTGTTTCAATAACAAGCTTCTGGTTATCCACGCTAGCAGGGAAGCCGGCGATATCCGTCTCGGTCTCGTTAACGATATTGCCATGATCATCCCCGTTTTCATAAGTGTAGGCGTAAGCAGTCTCCACTACAACGACCTGCTTGCCATATCTGGTCACTAGATCATCCAAGTTGCTCTTCAAATCCTGGAAAGTCCCATGCCAATAAGGATAATAAGATAAGCCGATGATATCGTATTCTACGCCGCGTGCTTGGATTTGATCGAAGAAGCTGCGGAATTTGCTGTTGCTTCCTCCCTCAGCGAGATGGAGCATAATCTTCGTCTCATGATTGGCCGGTGTCGTGTCACGCACGCCCTGAATTCCCTGCTTCAGCAGCTCGGCCAAATTGTTGAAATTTCGGATCGCTCCGTCCGGGAGCAGCATCCCGCTATTAATCTCATTGCCTACCTGCACCATATCCGGATAAGCGTTTACGGCATCCAGCTCCGACAACACTTCGGTGGTATAGTCATAGACCGCCTGCTTTAGTTCCGTGAAGCTAAGGTCTTCCCAGGAAGCCGGCTTTACCTGCTGCCCCGGATCAGCCCAGAAGTCGGAATAATGGAAATCTACAAGCAGCTTCATGCCCGCAGCTTTAACCCGCTGCGCCATTTCTACGGTATGCGCCTTGTCATTGTAGCCATCCGCTTGCACAGGATCATTCCAGACTCGCAAACGAACATAGTTTACGCCGTGATTCTTCAAAATCTCCAGCAGATCCTTCTCTACTCCGCCTTCGTAATACTTGACCCCAATATCCTCCAAGGCCTGCAGCGTAGAAATATCCACGCCTTTGATAAATTCACTTGGATCAGACGGCTCTTCTTCCGTAATTTTCACGAGCTGGACATCGTCAAAACAACCCCAATAACCAACTGGTGCCGCCACATCAAAGCCGATTGTAATTTCTCCGCCAACCACCTCGATGTCCCGAACGACGTACTCGCTCCAACCGCCCCAGCCCGAATTGACAATTGCCGTAGTTTGTGTCGATGAATTGCCGCTAGCATCTACCGTGTTAGCAAATAGCTGTAAATCTGCATCGCCTACATCTCCTGCAGCCCATGCCTTCAGTTCATAGCTGCCGTCCTCAAGACCGCTGACCGTCTGCGATAATTGAAACTCATATCCTCGATCCCCGAACCAATAATTTAAATAATGATCTCCGCTACGGGCATTGTCTGCGTCCCTCTCTACACTAACTGCATAAGTCGCCCCGGTCACGGTCCAGCCCAAAGCATCGCCATTCTCGAATCCCGGATTCTCTAGCGGAATTTCGATGGCTGTCGTAATCGTTCCGGCTGCTTCCACAGTTCTCGCGCTCTGGCTGAACAGAACGCCTGGAAACGCCAGCAACAAAATCAAAAAAATAATAAACGGCTTATGAATCCTCCGCAATTCCTTCATTGTCCTCATCGCCTTCCTTCCTCCCTGCATATTGTTGTACTGAAATGAAACGATCCCGCGCAAAATGACACCCCAATGATCGTCTGCACATCTATTGTAGTAGGAAAGAATTAGAACGAGGATTCAGCGCGCCAACAAAATATAATACTATTTCTACGATCTGCCCCCTTTCACCGCACCAATCCTGTCGTTTGTGCCGTTATAACAGCAGCTCAAATTAAAAAAGCAGCCGACTCGCTGAGCCGCTGCTTCTATGGAAATACTATATTAAGCTTTAAGTATTAGAACCAATTATTTCCTTCCTGATCAGATACTCTATTGCGACGTATGCGATTCCGAAAAATATTGCTGCCAGCCGCCACGCACTGACGGCTGCGAATCCGCCGTCTTTGTCCCATTGCATGTCACCTCCTCTAAGACGTAAATCAAAATTCATTACCCTTTTCGAAGGCTTTTGAAACAACATTTTTTTTAAAAAAAGATACAGCTATCGGATTTCCGAGGGACTTTTGCCGGTATGCTGCTTAAATTGGCGGCTGAAGAAGAAAATATCTTTATATCCAAGCGCGTCGGCCACCTCGGTCACGTTCATTCCGGCATGCAGAAGCAAATGCTGGGCTCGATCGATTCTGGATTTAATGATGTAAGCTTGCACCGGCATGCCGATCAATTCCTTGAACTTGATGGAAAAATAACGCGGCGACAACCCCGCCCGAGCCGACAAAGTATCCACCTTATGCGGTAAGCCGGGGTGCTGTACAACGTAATTGGCTATCTCAAGAATAATTTCCGCCAGCTGATTGCTGACCTTCTTCTCCACGGGCACATAACGTTCCTCGCGAAGCAGATGAATGAGCAGCTGCTTTAATATAAGCCGGGCCTCTTCTTCAAAGGCGTAAGCCTTGATCAGGAAAAGACGAACATACCGCGACAGCATGTACTCAAAGTCCAGCGTATCCTCCAGTTTGCGATAAGATCCCGGGACTTCGCTTACAGGCTGATCCAAATCAAAATGAATATAGGTCAACACGAGCGGCCGCTGCGGATTATGCGTAGCACTTGGATGGTCGCCACGGCGGAACAAAAAACAACTGCCTTTAGCAACGGGTATAGACTTATCATGCAAGTTGACCGTGCCTTCCCCGCTCCATACATAGAACAAATCGTAATTGGCCAGCGGCTTATCCCGCTTATGCCATTTCCAGCCTGGCTCGCACACGATTTTCGCAAAGGCCGGCTTTAATATGAATGAGGACGGTGAAACATGGAGCATGTCCTTCTTCCCTCCCGAATCAAAGTCATTCCAAGTATATTATATCGCCTACTGGCGTCCGCTTAAAACAACTTTCCACACATTGGCCATCCTTTGGATTCCTTCCGTAATCTGCTTTTGATCCAAATGAGCAAAGCAGAAGCAGGCAGCCGGAGCTCCAATGGATAATTGATAGGCCGAGGCGTCCCGGAATTGTACACCATCCGCGAACGCTGCCGCGCGGAAAAGCTCATAATCCTCCGCAGAACCACGCCAGCGCGCATACACATGCAAGCCGGCATCGGAAGGCTGTAGATCGAACAGCCCCCCAGCATGCTTTTGCATAGAGGCACGGAGCCATTTATGCTTGTCCCCATAGTAGCGGCGCATTCTCCGCAGATGGCGGGCATACTCTCCGCGCCGCATGAAGCGGGCCAGTGCGCGCTGCTCCAGCCTCGCTGGAGATACAGGCTCGTACAAAGCCTTGGCCCGAGCCATCGGTTCCACGAGGCTTGGCGGCAGCACAGCATAGCCGATGCGAAGCGCGGCGAACATAGTCTTGGAGAAGGAGCCAACGTACACGACGCGTTCCTCGCGGTCGAGCGCCTTCAACGGCTCCAGCGGCCGGCCGGCGAAGCGAAACTCGCTGTCATAATCATCTTCGATGATGACCGCATTCCGCCGCGCCGCCCACGCGAGCAGTTCCCGGCGCCGCGCCGGGGACAGCACTGCGCCGGTCGGGTACTGCCGGCCCGGCGTCACAAACAGCAGCCGCGCGTCCCAATCGCGCGGCACGATGCCATCGCCGTCGACCGGAGCGGCGACGGCGATGGCTCCGCAGGCGGCGACGGCCCGGGAGATCCCCGTGTAACACGGGTTCTCCAGCACCGCCGGCTGGCCTGGCTCCAGCAGAAGCTGGGCCAGCAGCACGAGCGCCTGCATCGAGCCATTGAACAGGCAGATTTGCTCCGCATCTGCCGCAATGCCGCGGCTGCGCCGCAAATGAGCCGCGATTGCCTCGCGCAGCTCAATATCCCCTGCCGTGTCCTCGAGCGAATGGGAGGAGTCAAGCTCCTCCCGGACGGCCGCGGCGATCGCGCTTTTCCACTCGGCAAGGGGAAATAAGTCTAGAGAAGGCCCGGCATCGCAAAAAGAAATCCTGTTCTCCATCGATTTCCATTCCCGTTCCATTTTCGGCATCCCCATAACCGTATGCCCCCATGCGGACAATTCAATCGCGGCAGTTTCACAAGGCTCCTCTATAATTGAAGATACCGTATTGGATACATAAGTTCCGCTTCCCAAAACGGAATGAATATAGCCATCTCCATGAAGCATATCGTATGCCTGGGAGACGCTGCCGCGGGATAAACCATATAGCTGAGCTAATTCGCGAGTAGAAGGAAGACGAGTTCCCCCGCTAAGAGTACCCTCATGAATCGCCTCGCGCAGCGCATGATAGAGCGCTAGGTATTTATATCGATGTATTTTGCTGTGCCCTTCTAGCGGAAGGATGAAATCCAAATCTAACCACCCTTTCTATGTCAAAAGTGGATCAATGAAATTAATGTAAAGTGGTTCTTTTTTATTGTCAACTGTGCCCGTACACTAGTTTCAAACGAAGCATAGAAGATGGAGGAAGGTATATTATGAGGAGAAAAGAATTCTCAATGGATGAAAATGAACAGGAAATAAAAAGCTTTCTGCAAGAAATGACCTTTGGCTTTCTCGGAACTGTGGGAAGCGATGGCAACTGCCGGGTTACTCCTTTGAATTTTGTATATGGGAAAGGCTATTTCTATATGCACGGCAGCCTTGCCGGAGAAAAAATGAAACATTTAAAATCCAATTCGAATGTCAGCTTCACGGTAGCCAAGGAGTACGCGATCATTCCGTCCTATTTCACCCATCCGCAGCTCGCCTGTCCTGCTTCCGCATACTTCAAGAGTGTGATGGTTCGCGGGCATGTTGAAATCGTGGACGATCTGCAGGAGAAGGCCGATGCCCTCAGCATGTTTATGGAGAAGCTGCAGCCAGAAGGCGGCTATGATCCGATCAATCCGGAAGATCCGCTATATGCCGGACAACTGAAGGCGGTCGCCCTGATCCGGATCGTTCCCGCAAAGATCAGCGCCAAATTCAAATTTGGACAAAATTTAAAAGCCGATAAATTCGAAAAGGTCGTTGGGGGACTCAAGGAGAGAAGTGAGATGCTAGATAATGAAACGGTAGAGCATATGTATAAATACTGCCCTTTTCACAGCGGAAGGTAAATACGAAATCATCGACTCCCTATAGTCAAAGTGATATAATGTTAGGCAGTAAAAACGGAAGCTATCCATTATATCAAACTGATCGGAAGGATGATTACGCAATGAACTCACTTGCGGAGCAGTTGAACGAAAATCTCAAAGCAGGTAACGCCCATTTATATGAAATGTTGTCTACGCTGGGCAAGGAAATTTATTTTCCAAAGGAAGGAATACTCAGCCAATCGGCTGAAGCCTCCAGCCATGCCAAGAAGTTCAATGCCACTATCGGTATAGCCACGGAAAACGGCGGCCCGATGCATCTTGCAGTCATACAAGATACCTTATCCGCCTATAAGCCGCAGGATTTGTATCCTTACGCTCCCCCTGCCGGCAAGCCTGAGCTGAGAACGGTCTGGCGCGACAAGATGATCCGTGAGAATCCTTCCCTAAGCGGCAAAAGCTACGGCAACCCCATAGTGACCAATGCACTTACCCACGGGCTGAGCATTGTGGCCGATCTGTTCGTCGATGAAGGGGACGCTGTCATCTACCCGGACAAAAATTGGGAGAATTATGAGCTGACTTTCGGAATCCGCCGCAACGGTTCTATCGTCAACTATCCACTATTTACTGAAGATATGAAGTTCAACAGTGAGGGGCTCCGCGAAACGCTTCTTGCTCAGAAGGACAAAGGCAAAGCCGTTGTTATTCTTAATTTTCCAAACAACCCAACGGGGTATACTCCGGGAGCCAAGGAAGGGGAACAAATCGTCGCTGCCATTCTGGAGGCTGCGGAAGCAGGCATTAACGTCGTTGTCGTTACGGATGACGCCTACTTCGGACTTTTCTTTGAGAATTCCTTGTCCGAGTCCCTCTTCGGCAAGCTTGCTGGCCTTCATCCGCGGATTTTGCCTGTAAAGGTAGATGGTGCTACGAAGGAAGAATACGTCTGGGGCTTCCGGGTCGGATTTATCACCTTTGCAGCAGAAAGCCAAGAAGCACTTGCCGCTTTAGAGCAAAAAACACTGGGCATCATTCGCGCTACGATCTCTAGCGGCGCTCACCCGTCTCAGACCTTTATTCTTCAAGCGCTGAAATCACCGGATTTTGAAGTGCAAAAAGAAGAGAAATTCCATGTCATGAAAGGCCGGGCCAACAAGGTGAAATCCTTGCTCGACAGCGGAAAATACGGCGATGTATGGGAATACTACCCATTTAATTCAGGGTACTTCATGTGTCTTAAGCTTAAAGAGGTGCAGGCCGAGGAGCTTCGCCAGCATTTGCTCCATGAATACAGCGTCGGAACGATTGCCCTTGGTGACCATGATCTGCGCATTGCATTCTCTTGTATTGCCGAGGAAAACCTGGAGGAACTGTTCGATATTTTATACAAAGCGGTACTGGATTTAAAAGCGAAATAACATTTTACTAAAATTAGAACAATCGCCCAAGCATGATATGGCCCCTTGTCATACAATACGGTGTAGTGACTTACACAATGTTAGTTTGGAAAGGGGAATTTATATGAGCGGTATAGAGGATGTAAGAGGCGGCTGTGGCAGCTGCGGAGGCTATGGTGCAGGACTGTTTACCAGTACAGGCGTGATCCTTGTACTCTTTATTCTGTTAGTCATTGTAAGCCGTGCTTTCATCTAACTGATCGATAGGGATCAACGAATTTCACAAAGCTAAACTAAACGCCCTGCAGCCGCAGGGCGTTTAGTCGTCGTTCTACATCCGGCATATTAATCGTCTTCCTCAGAATTGCTCCATTTCCGCGCCCAGTGGGAGCGAAGAATCAGCACGAGCAGCATCCCTGCCGCCAACCCTCCTATGCCGAGCATAAGATTTGCATCAGGGTGGATTAAAGAGGCCCCGAGGAGGGGTATCCATAATACGACCGCCAAAATGAATAGCAGCCGAGAAATAAGCCGCAGCACTTCTTTAAGCCGTACCCCCTGCATAATCGGGTAATAGGAGGCTGCAGGAGAATCCCGGTGAACATACCGCAGGGCGCTAAGCTGGGTGCCGATCATGAAAATAAAAAATGCATAAACAGCTACTCCGAACCATGAATGCCCCGTCCAATATACAAGCAGCATGCCCAGTAGCACTAAACGAACTATGATGCCCAGCAGTTCGCTTCTGACGAAGGTCTTGACCAGCAAATAGCGATACGAGGCGCTCTGCGTCCACGGAATCCGATTGCCGGCCATAGACAGCCAGCGGCGGCGAATGACCTTCTGACCTTCAGCGGGAATCTCTACGAACCAACCAAGAATCATCATGGCTCGGGCGGCACCAGCTTTTTCGTATGCTATTAAATTCTCCCAAGCTAAGGCATGTTTCATCGGAAAGCGCAAAGCAAGCACATAATTCACACTCAGCAGCAGCATGAACAGCACACTTTTCCACCAAGCTGGCTGCCAGATCCAAGCCGCAAGCATCAGCAGGACGAAGCACCAGCGCAGCAATCGATAGCCTGCCTTGGCCCGGGAGGTCGCAATTCTAAGCTCTTGCCAGGCGCCGTAAGCGCTCAGCACCTTCAAAAGCAGCAGAACGACAAGCATCCCCCAGAATGGGATAGCAGCCTCCCCGCTTCTAACATACATCGGCCATGCTGTAAGCGTGACGAGATATAGTCCAAGCAGTTTATATATAACGCCGCTGAAATATACCGGGGATAGATACTCCTTCATCTTCGATTCCTGCGGAAGCAGGAATACAACATCTGCCGGCTGAACATAGGTTCGGAAGCCGGAATATACGGTCAAAGGCCCCAGCAGCAGGAGCATGATCCAACGGACGGGCAGATCCGGCGGCAGCGCCTGCAGGAATGAGGTATACCATGCCGAGAATACAATAATCAGAATGAGGAGCACGACCGCGACTCCACTCTGAAATACGTAAGGCAAATAAGGGATGATCTGACCCCAGAACGATGATTTACGCTGGCTACGCAGCGCCCTCAATTCCATGATTTACTCCTTGTCCTTGACCAAGGCATAGAACATATTCTCAAGCGATGCGCCAGGCATTTGAGCCTGTTCGGCAATGTCCTTCAAACTGCCTTGAGCGATGACCCTGCCTTTGTGAAGGACAATAAATCGGTCGCAATAATTTTCAATGGTCGATAAAATATGAGAGCTGAGCAGGATCGAAGAACCGCTCTCTTTCATCTCCAGCATGAAATCCAGCAAGGAACGGATTCCCAGCGGGTCAAGGCCCAGAAATGGCTCATCGATAATATACAATGGGGGGCGGGCCACAAAAGCGCACATGATCATTACCTTCTGCTTCATGCCTTTGGATAGATGCATCGACAGGCTATCCGCCTTCTCTTCCATATGGAAGAGCTTGAGCAGCCGTTCCGAGCGCTTGGCATAATCCTCCTGCCCCACGTTGTAGGCTCTGGCGGCGAATTCCAAATGCTCTCTCACCGTCAGTTCCTCATAGAGCAGCGGCGATTCTGGAACAAAAGCCAGAGAAGACTGGTAAGTCTCCGGCTCCTCATCCCTTGTCTTGCCTTGAATCACGACACCGCCCCGATGCGGTGTCATCAGCCCCAATATATGCTTCATCGTCGTACTCTTGCCCGCGCCGTTCAGACCAATGAGACCGACCATTTCTCCCGGCTGTACATCAAATTGAATATCATGAAGCACAGGACGACCGAGGCTATAGCCCCCGCTTAGTTCTTCCACTTGCAATACGGGCATTTCACTCACAATCGTTCCCCCCTAACGTCAACTTTTCAACCGAAACTCCCGGTTTGTTGTTACTTTACCCCTTATTTTGCTTATCTTTCAGCCATCTAGGGGCGCCTTTATTTTTGCGATCCTGATCGCGCTCATTCTTCTTGGATGTTCGACTATTTCCCTTAACCACTCCTGAGCCAAATCGCTTTGCCGCATCATTTGCCCCAGAGGATGTGGCAGAAATATCCGCTTTGTTCTCAGCCCCTCTTTTCGAAGACCCTTGTCTTGGGGCGACTTGTTTTGCGGAGCTCTTTCTTGCGGCTGCACGGCCTCCTTCAGAGGCCCGGCCGGCTTCTTTTGCACTGCCCCGCCCGCTGGAGGCAGAATCCGGTTCAATCACTTTACCAGCATACATTTCCCGAGCGGAAATTTTGATTCCAAGCTCTCTCGAAAATTTCCGAATAATAAAATGCTCTTTAGCTGAAATAATGGATACGGCCAGCCCTTTTCTCCCCATTCTTGCCGTTCGTCCAACGCGATGTACGTAATGCTCGGTGTCCGGCGGAGGATCAAGATTAATCACGAGGTCAAGCTCTTCAATATCCAGACCACGGGCCGCAATGTCGCTCGCGACCAGCACGCGGATTTTCCCTTCGCGGAAACGGCGTAAAGTTGCGGCTCTAACTGTTTTGTCGGCATCGCCGTACAGCGCTCCGGCTTGAAGGCCCACATAATTCATCTTCGCCTCAATCTCGGCAATATTGTCCGTATGATTAATGAACACGATCGTTCTAGTCGGATCATAATGCCGGATGATTCTTCGAAGCATGTCGATTTTGTCGCGTTCCTCCGTAATAAAATAAATATGTTCCAAGCTTTTTGCGGTTCGCTGCTCCGGCTCGATTCCGATCTCTGCCGGATCTTTCATCTCCTGAGCAGCCAGATTTCTGATTTCCATATTAATTGTGGCCGACAAGAACATCAGCTGACGTTCCCGAAGCGTTCCTCGTAAAATATGCTCGACATCGGCCGTTCCCCCGAGCTGGAACATTTGATCCACTTCATCGACTACAACAGTACGCACCGTATGCAGCTTAAGCTTGCGCAGAGCCAGCACTTCACGGATTCTCCCCGGTGTGCCTACGACCAGCTGCGGATGCTGCCTCAGCCGCTCCAGCTGCCGCTTGATCGATGCCCCGCCGATCAAGGCTTGGACACCTATACCCAGCGGCTCACCGTATTTCTCGGCTTCGCGAAAGATTTGCATTGCCAGCTCTTGAGTTGGCGCTAGAATAACACCCTGCAGCGCTCTCTCGACCGGATTCATTTGTTGTAATAGCGGCAACAAATAAGCCAGCGTCTTTCCCGTTCCTGTCTGTGACTGGGCCAGTATATCACGCCCGCTCAGCGCTGCGGGAATACTCTCCGCCTGTACAGGCGAAGGCTCGAAAATTCCGAATTCCGCCAATCTAGACAATAGCGGCTCCTCAATACCTAATCCGGCAAAACTTATCGTATTCATATATGTTCATCCTCACCGTAAAAGTCATATCTTACATTATATGCGATAACAGCAAATCCCACCAAATTCGCCATGTTTTTTAACTCCTCGCGCTGTTTCCACTCCCCAAAAAAACCGGCTGACTCCTTCAGCCGGTTTTATTCTACTTCTTATTTAACATCCGGTAGCTCAACATGTCCGCGAGACGGGGGAACAACTGATAGAACTTCGCGCCAGCCCCGGCAACCCATGGCAAATTTACTTCCACAGGACCTTTCTCCACAGCAGATACTATAGCTCTTGCCACCCGTTCAGGCTTCATCATAAACCATTTCACATTATTAACATAATGTCCGCTCGGATCGGCCAAATTAAAAAATGGCGTATCGATCGGGCCCGGATTAATCGATGTTACTTTGATCCCGTACTCCCGAACCTCTTGGCGGAGCGCGCTGCTAAAGCCCAGCACCGCATGCTTGGTTGCTGTATAAGCTGTGGATTTCGAAGTTCCCAGCTTGCCCGCAATCGAAGCCACATTGACGATACGCCCGGCACGAGCCTGCTTCATATAAGGAAGCACGGCCTTGGTGCATCTTACGATGCCCATATAATTCACGTTCATCATAGCAGAAAATTCATCCAGCTGCATTTCATCGCAATATGTAAACTTTCCGTATCCAGCATTATTCAATAGACAATCCACTCGGCCATATTGCGAGTAAATTTCCTTGAACCCGTCTTCAACGGATTGATCGTTCCCAACATCCATGGATAATAGCCTGTATGAGCCTCTTAGCCCAGCTCCGATCTTCTCCAGCTTATCCATCGACCGGGCGGCCAGAATAACGATGGCGCCACGTTCCGACAGCATTTGGGCTGCCATGGCTCCAATCCCGCTGGAAGCCCCGGTCACAACAATAACTTGATTCGTTAGCGGCATGATTTCATCTCTCATCCCTTCCTAAGGGTAGTTCAAACACAAATAAAAGAACTAGCCCTTCAAAAATACATCTTCTAGAGCTAGTTCCTAGTTCCATAATTCTATTCTAAGAGATCATGACTTGAATATCCAGTTCTCCGATGCCATCCATCATTAGAGGAATGCAAAGTGCTTTGCGAGGGAGTGTGCCATTCATGGCTGTGTCGGTTTTAATGACTTGAGGAGGGGTAATATCAACGGCGTAGCCTTGGTTTGATAAAATCGTACTGGCATTTCCACTTATCATATTTCCTAGCTCCGAAATAGCGCTTTGACCCATCTCGTCCATTTCGGTAAGAACAAATCCGCCCATCATGGCCGATACGATGCGCAGCGCCACCGTCTCTTGCAGACCAAACACAACCATGCCGCTATAATGGCCCGTCATGCCGATTTGTATCCATATATGATCATGCTCCGGCTTAATATCTTTGACACCAAGATTTCCGGTAGAAGGTGAAATTTGAATAACCTGCTCAATAACCGAACGTGCGGATTCCAGAAAAGGATTTATCACTTCCGCTTTCACTATTATATGCGCCCCTTTACACTTGGAAGTAATTAATTCATTACAAAAGTCCCAATTTTCCACTTTTACAACATTATACTTTATTCCTAGAGATAAGTCATTAAAAATCGAACAATGCAATTTTCTGCATTCTGCATTTCTTTCCTCATACCATGGGCTCTCTTTGGGGGCGATGCCACGCATTGCGTTATGAAGGGCTAATCCCCTATAATTAATGAAATGAACATGTTCGCCGTCGTGGCAGCAAATTAAGCTGGACAACAGCTGCGAAAGGAGAGTTCGGATGAACATAAGCCAACTGGAAACACTGCTTATGATTTCCAAGACCAAAAGTTTTCGTAAGGCAGGAGAACTGCTCAACCTAACTCAGCCTGCAGTTTCCGCACAAATCAAGAGCCTGGAGGATGAGTTCAATACGGTGCTGGTTGATCGCAATCAGCCCGTGACATTGACGGATCGCGGGCAAGTATTTCTTGAGCGTGCCGAAGCTATTCTTGATATTGTTGAGGAATTGAAGCAAAAACTTTCCGATATGGAACATATTCCACAAGGACATATCGTGCTCGGTACAACTACTTCGATTGCCATACAAATTTTGCCGCGAATTTTATCCTATTTCCAAGATCAATTTCCTCTGATCAAGACGACGATTCAATCTATGCCCTCCTCGCAAATTTATCAAAATGTGGAGCAAGGACTCGTTGACATCGGCATCGGCTATTTGATCGAGAACAATCCTCAGGTTCATGCATCCGTGCTGTACTATGATACTTTCGAGCTTGTCGTGTCTCCGCTTCATCCGCTTGCAGGAGCACAATCCCCCACGCTCGATTCGCTGCGGGAAGTACCGATGATTATGCTGTCTCCTGACACGGTGGGCAGACGGTTCGTGGATGAAGTATTCCGAAAGCACAGCATAGAACCAGAAATCGTAGTGGAGCTGTCTAGCAGCGAAGAAGTCAAGCGAATGGTGGAAATCAATTTAGGAGCCGCAATCATATCCAAGCAATCGGTCATGCGCGAGCTCCGTCAGGGAACATTAAAGATCGTACCGATCCCCGAGCTTGAAACGACCCATCCTGTTGGCGTCATATATAAGTCTAGTCGTTACATCAATTCGGCAATGCAGCAATTCCTGAATGACTTGAAAGGAATGCCAGAAACTCATTTTATTAGTTCCGAATAATCTATTCTGAATAAAAAAGGAGTATCACCATGAAATTCGATCTGCACACTCATCACTTCCGCTGTGGCCATGCCGACGGCAACATCCGCGATTATATCGAAGCCGGAATCAAAGAGGGGTTATCCGTCATTGGCATCAGCGACCATACCCCTTATTTCGGCAGCCCGGAGGAGCAGCCCTTTCCACGTATAGCGATGGCCAAAAAAGACTTTAAACATTATGTAGAGGAAGTGCTTCAGCTCAAACGGGAATATGAAGGAAAAATCGATGTTCTGCTAGGTATCGAGTCCGACTTTTTTCCGGAGCATGCGGAAATATATCGCCAGACGCTTGCGCAATATCCGTTTGATTATGTCATCGGCTCGGTGCACAGTGTCGGGAACGTAAGCATTTTTAATAAGAATCGTTGGAAAAAGCTAAGCACAGAGCAGCATGTCGCGGATAAAGAAGCCTATTATGCGTTGATTCGTGAATCGGCACGAAGCGGAATGTTTCAGATTCTGGGGCATATCGATGCCATGAAGGGAAATTATCCTGCATTTTCGGACATCCCTGCCGCTGAAGCGATTGATGAGACGCTTAAGGTCATCTCGGAGGAAGGCGTTGCCATAGAGATCAATACCTCTGGGAAGACGAAGCTGTCCGGCGGCTGGTATCCTTCGGATTCCATTTTGGAGAGAGCACTGCATTTCGGAGTCGAGGTCACCTTCGGATCGGATGCCCATGTTCCTGCGCGCGTGGCGGACGAGTGGGAAGAGGTTGCCGCCAGGCTCAAAGAAATCGGCTTCACGAAATGGGTATATTATAAAAACAAAATAAAGCAGACCGTTCCGTTGTAAAAACAAAAAAAGAGAACCCATGCGATACGGCGCTGGGTTCCAAAGACAAATATATTCAAAAGGGGGTCATGTATTAAGTGTACCCCCTTACTGTTAGAGAACGATCACAGTAATATTTCATTTATGTAACAAACGATAGACTTTAATAAACTAATCGGCAATTTCTCCTCCACGGTTCATTGCAAATAATTTGAGAGATGTCTCCTCATCTCCCTGCTTCTTCGATCCCGTTGGTACCGTTTTGACATAGTTCATCCCGCATTTCTGCAGGACGCGCTCTGATGCAGGATTATCCCAGGCACAGCGCGCCTCGATTCGCTCAAGCTCCAAGGTTTCGAAGCCGAAATCGATTAAAGACCGGGCTGCTTCCGTCGCATACCCCTGTCTCCAACATGCTGGCGACAATAAATAGCCTAACCGCGCTTTGCTCTTGAACTGATCCCAATGTTGCAACGAGCATACCCCGATAACTTTATTGGATTGCTTCAACTCTATGGCAAAATGCAAATCTCGAAGCGACTCGTAACATTCTGTAAAATATCGGAATAGCCGGGCTGGGAACAGCAAGGTCTGCGGCTCGAAGGAAGTATTGCTGCTGACCAGCGGATTTGTCATGCACTGATACAAATCCAGGCAATCCTCTTGGGTAATCTTCCGTAATCTAAGCCGCGGACTCTCCAGTACCGGAAATCCCCGGCTGATTCCCTCTTTGACATGAATAGCCATCCATGTTGCCCCCTCTTCAGCTTCAATGATCTCCGCTTCTGTATCCATTACCTCCTAGCTTTATTGTCCTGCATAACGCCAAAATAATAAGCAAACACGTAACAGAATAATGAAATGAGAAATATCCATTTACAGAAGCCGATCGCATGACGCAAATATTCAAAGTCCATCAAATATATGATCGTTTCGCCGATAATACGCAATGGATCCTGAAGTACATCCCAGCTATTCCAGCGGATAAACCGACCTAAATAAACGCCGAAGCAGCTGAGCAGAAGAACGCAAACGGCGAATATCCAGCCCATCACCGCACCCAAATATTTACGTACGAGCGCATGAACCGAAGCTAAAGAAGCCGAAGCGATCGCCAGGCCGAGCAGTGCGGCAAAGAACATCGTAAAGAGGTGATCCCAGAACAGATTCTCCTCCCAGAAACGTATTCCCGCACCAGAACCAATCGGGTAACGATGAAACGGATGAAGCATATCCGTAATTAAATAAGCGGCATTGGGATAAAAAAACAGCCACAGCAAGCCGGCGCCGAGAAAGAGAACTAGCTTCAGCATTTTTCCTTTAAGCAAGCTGATCATATCCAAAACAACGGCCAAACCTAGTGGAATCCAGGCTAAGAAGGTGTTCCAAAGCATAAATAAGTACGGGGGTCTCCCCCCGTCCGGGAGTTGTGTATGTAGAACATATTTCATACCTATCAATGTGGCAACAAAAAGAATCATGTACAAAATCCATTTACCGGGGTAACCGAGCTCTCTCCAACCTTGCACTTGCAATGCCTCCTCCATATCCGACGCTTTCTATATGCTATAATGTCCCCTCAGGCTTTAGACGTTCTACGAAGGCGGAAAGTTACAATGTTGACAAACATATGTTTGGAAATAAATAGGCTGTAAGATTGTTACTTGACTAGCTTGATCTTATGTTTATTCAAAATATTCATGATCTCTTCATTGATGGCCTTAATATCCGGCCCGTCTACGACTTCGTCACGCAAACCGTACTTTTCTTTCAGCTTCAAAATAGAGTATACACGCTCGTCCAGCATGTCTAGCGTAATTTGTTCATTCTTTACTGCTTGGTTCAATGCATCGATCACCGCAAGCTGTCTGTCCTTCTCATGTCCGACCAAGACGATATTTCCCCCGGCCTGAATGAATTTGACCGCCGCTTCCCCGATATCATAGTGTTTTACAACCGCACCCATGGTCATATCGTCCGTAATGACTACCCCTTGAAACTTCAGTTCTTCGCGCAGCAGATCAGTAATTACCGCTCTTGAGAATGAAGCCGGGTGTTCGGCATCGAGCTCCGGCATGAGCAAGTGGGCAATCATCACCACATCCGCTCCTTCTTCGATTGCACGGACGAAGGGCACCAGCTCCAGCTGCCGCAGCCTTTCCAAATCATGCTCCACTACAGGCAAGCCCAAGTGAGAATCAACTGAAGTATCGCCATGCCCAGGAAAATGCTTCACCACTGGAATCACCCCTTCCTGCTTGATCCCCTGCAGCATGGCAATGCCCATCTGACTAACGACTTCCACATCATTTCCAAAGGCTCGGCTGCCAATAACCGGATTATTGGGATTGCTATTTACGTCCAGCACTGGTGCAAAATCCATATTCAAACCGAACCCGCTCAACTCTCTGCCGATCACGCTTCCCAAGCCTGCTGCCAGCTCTTTGCTTCCCGAAGCGCCAATTATTTCAGCGGTTGGCAAGGCTTTGAATTCCTCGGGCATTCGAGTCACGCGCCCCCCCTCTTCATCCACGCTCAGGAATAGGGGCACCTTGCTCTCCGCGTTTATTTTCTTTAGCTGATTGAAGAAGGCTAGGGCCTGATCGGCACTCTTGATGTTATTTTTATAAAAAATAAACCCGCCTACATGGTAGTCCTCTATGAATTGCCGCGCCGTATCGTCAGGAGTCGTGCCTTCGACCCCGACCAATACCAACTGACCGAGCTTCTCAGCCGTGCTCATCTGCTTTAGTATGCCCCTGGCCTGATCTTCCTCCTGGCCGCTGCTATTCCCATCCCCTATCAAGCCTGATTCTGATCCGGCTTCAGGCGCCGGTTGATTCGATTGCGAAGTATTCGGGGTTTTCACATTCTGATTATTATCTGGAGCTTGCTTTGGCGAACAAGCCGCCGTTATAGCAATTATTAGTACAACAATTAGCCCTGACCGCAACCATAGCTTCATGAAGCTGCCTCCTGTCTGTTCATTATGTCTGGCCGTTCGAGTTCGAGTATAGCCACATAATCATGGCAAATGCAATTTGCAGAAAACTAAGCATTCCGAATAAAATCAGAATCACTATTATGCTCGCTTTCAACAGCCGTTTTCCCCATCTCAAGCAAACGTGGCGGTAAGACCGGAACGTATGCATATTATTCCCCGTTCTTCTTCTCTACTTGAGCCATATGATGCTGATCATGCCAGATGAAGTCCTTTAAGTATTGTGCTACGAAAAAAGGGTGTCCATCCCCGTCCACATATTCCTGTTCATACAGCTCTTCTGAAAGAGATCGGATGGCAGCGATAATCTGTTCCCGATAGAAGATAGACTGGCGGATCAGCTCCTCCACGCTAACTTGCTCGCTGTATGATTGTGCGATTTTGTTGAATTCGTCGTAATCGGTATGTTTCAAGGCAAGCGGCTCTTGTTTCCATACCTTATCGATCGCATGGTCGTAGAAATATTGATCCCATAGCATAATATGGCTGACAACGGCACGCAAAGACCATTTTCCCGGGGAGAGGGGCGCGTCCCAAACGTCATCGCCCTGCTCTTGTCGTTTTTTCAAGAAGTGAATCCAGTCTTGAAACGAGGCCAGAAGCTTCGCTTTCTCATCTTTGTGCATAAGTTTCTCCAGGTATACGAGATTTAATCGGTCATGCACCTGCTCCGTACGGCAAACGCTATAACCGAGCTTTTTATAAAGGTGCAGGTTTCTTTCGCTCTGATGTCCCGTAAACAGCTCTATTCTTTCGCAGTGAGCAAAGCGCTGCTCCAGCTCCCGAATGAGCGCAGTGCCGATCCCTTGATTCTGATAATCTGGATGGACAATGACTTTTCCAATAAAACAAGTTCCATTCCCTTCATGAGCCCTTGCCGAACCGATAATTCGCCCATCGCTTTGCTCCGCCTTTAGAATGATCTGCGAGTGCGATTCTTCAACGAGCTGCTCCAAGGTTTGTGTCAACGGAGGGATTTGGTAATCGTTATAAATTTGAGCTTCGCTCTCGTAGGCTTGATATTGGAGCTTTAGAATATGAGGCAAATCGGCTCTTTCGGCTTTGGTTATCATCATCAATAATGAACCTCCTTTTTTTCAAATGCAGGAATAGCATTATTTTACCATAACGATGCACACATACGTTTGCAATAACTTCATAATTGCCCGCATTCTAATTGTGAAAAAGCCAGGAATTGCGGTATATTGGCATGAGTTGGATATGAAGTTAACCGTTCTATAGTTCTATAGTTCAATTAAGGAGATGCATAATACGTGATCCATATTCTTATTGCCGATGATGACCCGCATATTCGCGAGCTTGTGCGCTATTATCTTGAGTCGGAAGGTTATGCCGTAGTTGAAGCAGTTGACGGAAAAGAGGCCTCCGAACGCCTTGTCTCCCAGCAAATCCATCTTGCCATCGTCGATGTGATGATGCCGAATAAGGATGGCTACCAACTCTGTGAGGAAATCCGGGAGTATTATGATTTTCCCGTTATTTTGCTTACAGCTAAAGATCAGCTAGTGGACAAAGAGAGAGGTTTTGCCGTAGGAACGGACGACTACTTGACGAAGCCTTTTGAACCGAAAGAGCTGCTGTTCCGCATCAAAGCCCTGCTGCGCCGCTATCAGATGGTGAATTCCGAAACGATTCGGCTGAACGATACGGTCATAGACCGGCGGAGCTATGAGGTGCACAGCAATGGCAAGCTGTTCATGCTGCCGATGAAGGAATTTGATTTGCTGTCGCAGCTCGCCAGTTATCCGAATCGGATTTTCACGCGGGAAGAGCTTATTCAGCTCGTATGGGGGCCGGACTTCGACGGGGATGACCGGACGGTGGATGTACATATCAAACGCCTTCGCGACCGCTTCGGAGAACGAAATCAGGATTTCAGCATTACTACGGTACGCGGCGTGGGATATAAGCTGGAGGTCGCACCCCGATGAAGACGCTGTATTTACGAATTGTCATCACGACGATCCTCGTCATGATTCTAAGCTTTCTGATCGCCTTTATCGGCTCCAACCTTTATTACCAGCACCTCCTGAAGCCCTTTAATGATCAGAAAATTACGACGATGGCTAAGAGTATCAGCACCTTTTACGAGGAAAACCCGGATCTGCATCCAGAGGCTTATCTAAACCATATTGGGGAACTCGGCTTCCAAATGTATTTAGTTCAGGCCTCGGAGCAAGGAAGCTTCTACGGCGACCCTTTCCGGGAAACGGAGCTCGGCAATGATGTCGTCCAAAGCGTCATTCACGGCGAGGAGTACCACGGCGTCTCCAAATTTACGACAGGCCCGTTCGTGACGGGCTTCTTTGACAATGTGCTGATCAACACGGTCGGCGTGCCGCTGCACGCTGGCGGTGACGATTATGCTTTGTTCGTAAGACCTAACGTGGGAATGCTGTTCGGCGAACTAAGGATTTTTTTCGCGGTGCTGGTTATTCTCTCGGTTCTGTTAAGCATCCTGTTCGTCGTCGTTAGTACCCGCTATATTGTGAACCCCATCGTGAAATTGACCGAGGCGACCAAAATGCTCGCCCAGGGCAAATACAACATCAAGCTGGAGGTCAAGCGGCGGGACGAAATCGGAACGCTGGCGGGAACCTTTATGCAGATGGCCAAAAGCCTGGAGCAGCTCGATCAAATGCGCCAGGAATTCGTATCCAATGTATCGCATGAAATCCAATCGCCGCTCGCTTCGATTCAAGGCTTCTCACATACGCTGCAATCGGAGGATTTGACAGAGGAGCAGCGCAGGCGCTATTTGGCGATTATTGAGAATGAGAGCCGCCGCATGTCCCAGCTCGGCAAGCAGCTCCTTATGCTTGCCTCGCTCGATAAAGAGGAAACGATTCTGGACAAGCTGATGTTCGATGTGTCCGCCCAGATCAGGCAGGTGCTATTCATGCTGGAATGGAGCTGGCGCGAGAAGGATTTGGCGGTGGAACTCGACCTCCCCCCGGCTTTTATTATCGGAGACGACAAGCTGCTGCATCAGGTGTGGATCAACCTCATTACGAACAGCATTAAATACACAGAACCCGGCGGAACCATCGCCATTCGGCTGCGCCGGACGGAAACGCTATGCCATGTAGTCATTAAAGACACGGGGATCGGCATTGCCGAATCGGATCTCCCTTACGTGTTCAACCGTTTCTACCGGGTAGATCCAGCGAGGGATCGCAAGGAAGGCAGCAGCGGCCTGGGGCTGGCCATTACGCAAAAAATCGTCGCGCTCCATCAAGGACGCATCGAAGTAACGAGCGAGCTCGGCGCAGGAACTGCATTTCACATCTATCTCCCAAGCCGTTAAATAAATTGTACTGTGAATAAATGGTGTTCATACTCCGTTCATAGAGAACTCTTATAGTTATTTCAGAGCCTGATAGAGAGACTATAGGAGACAGGAGATGAAGCTATTATGTTTTTAGCTTTGCGCGAGTTGAAACACGCAAAAATGCGGTATTTGCTAATCGCTCTAATTATGGTGCTGATCGGATGGCTAGTCCTTTTTGTATCCGGACTGGCTCAAGGCCTGTCCTCAGACAATGCCTCGTCCATTCAGAATATGAATACGGACTATTTGATACTGCAAAAGGAATCGGATCACAGGCTTACCCGCTCGTCGCTGCCGGAGGCCCAGCTGCAGCATATCCGTGAATTTACGGATGAGGCATCCGCATCCCCGCTCGGCGTTCAAATGACCGCCGTAACGAAAGCCGGCGAAACTAAAAAGCTGGACGCCACTTTGTTTGCTATTGAGACAGGCGGCATGCTGATGCCGGAAGTCGTGGAGGGCCGCATGATTGACGCCGATACGCTGGACGAGGCGGTTGTTGATCTTTCTTTTAAAGAGTCGGGAGTCGCGCTCGGAGATGTGCTGGAAGAGCAAATGTCCGGTCAGCAATTCAAAGTAATCGGCTTTACGAAGGGACAATCCTTCAGCCACTCTCCGGTCATTCATGTGAATTTCGGCGAATGGAGTTCTCTTCAAGCCGCAGTTTCAAGAGGAGGGGCAGGGGATGGAATTCAGTATAATGCCATCGCGCTTCAAGCTGATTCCGCCAAAGCCGATCAAATCGGAGATTCGATTTCAGATATTGAAGTAATTACGATGGATCAAGCTTTGCAGGGGATTCCCGGTTATAAAGAGGAACAGGGCTCCCTGCTGATGATGATTGCTTTCCTGTTCGTTATCGCTGCATTTGTCCTGGCTGTATTTTTCTACGTAATCACGATTCAAAAAATGAACCAGTTTGGCGTGCTGAAAGCGATCGGAGCCAGCTCAAAGTACCTGGCCCGCAACATCATCGCCCAGGTATTGACGCTATCCGTTGTTAGCCTCGCCGTCAGCATTGGGCTTACCTACGGAGTATCGGCTATCCTGCCGAGCAGTATGCCATTTGATCTTAGCCCGCAGCTCGTATTACTCTGTTCGGCGCTGTTTCTAGCAGTTGCAGTAATCGGCTCCTTATTGTCACTGTACCGTGTCGTAAAAATTGACGCCATCGAAGCGATTGGGAGGGCTGCATAATGAGTGATAAATTGCTGCTGGAGGATATAAGCAAGGTATATGGCGACGGAGATTCTTCGGTTAAAGTGCTTGATCGCGTTTCACTGGAAGTCAAAGCAGGGGAATTCGTAGCTGTCGTCGGCCCGTCCGGCGCAGGAAAAAGCACGTTCCTGTCCATCGCAGGGGCACTGCTCTCGCCGACAAGCGGAAGAATTGCGCTAGGTGGAGAGGATATAACCGATCTATCTCCTCCTCAGTTAAACCAAGTTCGCCTAGAGAAGATCGGATTCGTGTTTCAATCGTCCAACCTCATTCCTTATTTGACAGTGACGGATCAGCTGCTGCTCATCTCCAAGCTATCCGGGAGCCCGAGCAAAGCAGCACAAGCCAAAGCCGAGGAACTGCTGCAGCGGCTCGGACTGGCACATCGGCGAAATCATTATCCGGACAGCCTCTCCGGCGGTGAACGCCAGCGCGTTGCCATCGCCCGAGCCTGGATGAACGACCCGGAAATCATTCTCGCCGACGAGCCAACGGCCAGTCTTGATTCGGATCGCGGCCGGGATGTCGTGCAAATGCTGGCGGACGAAGTGAAGCTCCGTAACAAATCGGCTGTAATGGTGACGCATGACCAGCGGATGCTGGATCTCTGCGATCGCATCGTCTATATCGAAGACGGAAAACTGTCCGAGTAAGGGGATAGGCCCGGCTGATCTCTTCCTAAGAGATTGTCCAGGCCTATTGCTCTTCAATAATAGAACGACCTTTGGAGTAATCGCGGCACGTCCATTGCCACTCCTCATGCAACTGAAGTTTGCCGCTGGGCAGAAGGATCGGACGGGAATGGCATTTCCCTGTCATAGCTCTCCCTTCTCATTTACATGATGGTATCTCATGTCCAGTTCTCCACCTTGGTTCACCGTAGCGAGCGATTGAAATTATGTATGACTGGCATTAGTTCCTAAATGTATTTTTTACGCGTTCTGATCTGATAAAATACGGAATCCATACCGCACATCCCAAAATACCGCCAATCAGCGTGGATATACTATTTGCGCCTTGCACCTCTTTAGCCAATGGAATTTCATTTAACATCAGGATGGTAATCAACAGCAATAGAAAATTCACACTATAGAAAATGATCATTAAACGAGGCAGTATGAGCTTTTTCTGATAGAAACTTGTTAGAATAATGATAGTAAATAGAAGCATGATCACCGAAGATACACCTTCGAAGATAAAAGCCGTCTTCCAAATAGGATGATAGTACGGCGAGTCAGGAGAGGTTAGAATACTCCCTGTTCCCGAACTTGATAGCATAGAAAGCGATTGAATCATAGTCACAAATCTTGCGATGATCGAAATATACAAGCCGATCTGTATGAGTACCAACCATCCTCCCAAACCCGATACGCCCAGTGGGGGGTCTTCCACATGCCTGTATCCTCCATTTGTTTCCAATGTATACACTCCCTTCCATTATAATAGTCGTACTTTATCCTGCATGACAATCAATAATATTTAGGAAAAACCTCCCTTTTTATTAGATTGTTTCATTATATCCGATAATGTGACAAAAACATACAATATTCCACTCTTTCATTCCATGAGTATGATATGGCAATTCTCTATTAAGGATGGTAAAATCTTCATTAGTATTTTTTCCCTACCATTCTATCAATTCTTCAAAAAAATAGTGCATGAGGAGGACTGATATCGTTCCGCGAAAAAGCTCTGCATATGATATCAAACTGAACTGGACTTAAATCCAAATTTAGTAGCCAAGTGGAGGGAGTTATTTGAAAAAAGGTTTTTGGTTTCGTAAATGGTTTGTTGTAATTCTAGCTTTCGGATTGCTGCTCGGAGCTTTTCCTGGTGGGGGCAGTGCTGCCGCTTCAACGATACTACCGCTGCAATCCTTTGATGATCTAATTATTGAATCTGAATCGGCAGAGACGTTCATTTCGCCTCGAATTAACACCAGCTCTCAAAGCAAAGTTCGTGTCATTGTCCAGCTCGATGGCCAGCCGGCTGCTGTAGGCAAATATGCGACGAGAGTCGGTATTCGATCACTTGCAGCAGCAGCGACTGAGTCGGCAGTTCGCGTCGAACAACAGGATTTCCTAGAAGAAGCCAAGGAGCAAGGACTGGATCTGCAAGTAAATTATCAATACAACACGGTGCTTAACGGGTTCGAAATCACGATTCCTGCCAACGAAATCCCTTCGCTTGCCCAAATTCCGGGAGTCAAATCCATTCAAGAGAACAGTATCTGGTATCCTATTCCGATTGCCTCCGCCAGCACAGATGAAGCAGTCAACTATGATGAAACTCCGCTGAAGCAAATCGGAGCTGATATCGCCTGGTCTCAAGGATTAACAGGTAAAGGTCTCAAAGTCGGCGTTGTCGATACCGGGGTAGACTATGAGCATCCCGATTTGAAGGATGCTTATAAAGGCGGCTATGATTCTTTCTACAAAGATGAGGATCCCTATGAAGAGATTCCACTAACGCCCGCCGCTGACCCTCATGGAAAGGGATACGGGGGTACCTCGCATGGAACCCATGTTGCGGGAATCCTCGTCGGCAGAGGTGCCAATACATCAGGCAGCATCGCTCAGAAAGGCGTTGCATACGAGGCGGAACTCTATGCTTATAAGGTGCTTGGGCGCGATTTAAAAGAGCCCACTACAGCATCCGGTACTTCCGCACAGCTTATTGATGGGATTGAACGAGCGGTCAAGGATGGTATGGACGTCATCAACCTGTCCTTAGGCTCGGACACAGAGAAGAACGTCAATTCTCCGGATGCCATCGCAATCAATAACGCCGTCTTGTCCGGCGTAATCGTCGTTTCCGCCAACGGCAATGCCGGACCTGGAAACTATACAATGGGTTCCCCCGCGACTTCACAGCTGGGGATCGCAGTTGGTGCAGTTACGAGCGAGAGCAGACTGTACCATAGCGAGCTATCCTATCAGTTTGTGGACAAATCCAAATCCGTAACAGATGCGGCCTATACCGCTGTTCCGACTTCAGCCACGTTAAGCACCTACGAAACGACCGATCTGATTGCCTTTGGCTGGCAAAGCGGAAGAGAGGACTTAAAAGCAATTCTTGGTACCGATCCAATCGATGTTGTTTATGTAGGACTGGGCGATGCCAAAGACTATGCAAACAAGGATGTGGCTGGTAAAGTCGTATTGGCTTCAAGAGGCAAGTCATCTTTTACTGAAAAAGTAGCTTATGCCGGATTGTTCGGCGCTAAAGCTATCGTTATTTTCAATGGGATAGAAGACGGAAATCATGCGAATTTAAATGAGTTCATCCCAGATAGAGACGGCTATATCGACACCACGCTTGGCGACAATCCGCTGTTTATACCAGCGTTTGATATGAAGGGAAAAGAAGGACGTGCTTTAGCAAAAGCTATTTTGAATCATCCGGACTTATCCCTCCAGTTTGCCTTCGGGGCTAATTACGAACTTCAAACGATGCGCGGCGACATTTTGGCCAGCTTTTCCTCTTGGGGGCCAAATGCAGACGCGAACCTGAGCATCAAGCCGGATGTCATGGCGCCAGGCGTATCTATTTTGTCCACTTATCCGGCATATGGCAAAAATGATTCGAACGCTTCCTATGAAAAGGCTTATATGCGTTCAAACGGCACTAGTATGTCTACCCCTTATGTATCGGGCTTAGCGCTTCTTCTCAAGCAGCAGCACCCCGATTGGACACCGTTTGATATACGGGCGGCGCTTGCCAATACGGCAGATGTCATTCGAGATGAAAATAACAATCGATATGATGTTTACAAACAAGGGGCCGGACGTGTAAATGTTAGCCAAGCGATCAAGACCCCGGCATTGTTGCAGGCTCTTGAACCGATTACGATCTTAGATTCGAATTATTCGCCGAAAAACGTTATTAACTACAATTCCTCAGCGAGCTTTGGCGTGATTGCTAAAGGAGGAGTCGCGGTCAAAAATCTGCAGCTTAAAAACATTTCCGATCAGCCAGTAACTTATGATGCTTCCGTAGAATGGCATCAAGCTAATTCGGAAGTAGAAATTTCGCTTGATAAAAGCACGATCACTGCAGCTGCTAAATCGGCTTCTATTCTGAAGCTTGATTTGCGTGTTGCAAATCATGCAGAAGAAGGCTTTTACCAAGGTCAAGTTAACCTGACCAGCCCAGGGCAACCTTCACTTCATTTGCCTTTCACCTTATATGTCGGCAATCAACAGCCCGATAACGGGTTTGGCATTCAGGAAGTGAAGCTGACACACTCGACCATCTATCCAAATCGGAGCAGTCAGAAGTCTACAGACCTTACTTTCAGATTGACGGCAGCAGATACGAACTATTATATGGTTGTAGTCGTAAATTTAAAGGATGAGCTGCTGGGTTATTTTGCAGCCGAGGCAACTGATGATCTGAATGAGCGTTTTGCGCCTGGAGTATATACTGTTCCTGGCATAAACGGAACGTATTACCCAGTCGACGCTAACGGTAAGTTAACTGGAACTACAGCACAACTTAATACCGGAAGATATAAAATTTTAGTTTCCGCTGCTCAAATTACCCCCGACGGGGAAATTGTCGAGAAGGGCGATAAAAAGATCGAATATAAGGCCCTTTCTTCTTTGCAAGTAGATCTTAGTGGAAACAGCGAAGGTGGAGGCTCTGGTGGAGGCATTGGAGGTGGTGGTGGCGGTGGTAGCAGCGCTGCTCCCGGAGGGGCCGGTGGAGCGGTTCCATCTCCAGCACCAGCCACCCCTGCCAAGCCTACACCAAATCAATCCGCCGACCTTGAACCATCAGCAGTAGCGGTAGTTGAGCAAGGACAAAAACAAATCGTTATTACACCGAACACGGGTAATACGAAGGAGCCCTTGGCCACAACTATTCTTGACGATGACTTGATGAGCGCACTGACTTCCATCAACAACGAGGCAGCAGCGCTGATTATCGCAGTTCCAGACAATGATCAGCATCATGTCCGAGTAAGGTTTAGCCCTAGTCAGCTTAAGCAATTAGCTGAAAAGTTGAATACAAAGAGCACGATCATCGTAAGCTTTGAGGGCTCCGCCGTCGCCTTGCCAGCATCCCTGCTGCGCTCGGCTCCGTCTGGTGCTGAGCTTGAAATTCATATTTCGAAGGCGGAATCCGACAAATTCAAGTTCAACGCTAACGCTTCCGGAGCAAAGGTAATCGGTTCTCCTATATCATTCGAAGCAAATTGGATAGTCGGCACAACTAAGAAGCCCATGGAAACACCGAGCAATGTATTTATCAAACGAGCCTTCACCATTCCGGGCAGCATCGCGGCTAATCAAGCGGGCGTCCTCTATGAGAGCAGCGGCATCATCCGCCCTGTCGCTTCTGTAATGAACGCGCAAGCGGACGGTTCGACGTTAGTAACAGTTAGCCGTCCCGGCTTTTCCGTATATGCTGCCGTAGAACGTTCCGTTCATTTCAAGGATATCGCTAGCTCCTGGGCAGCAGCCGACATTACCGCTTTAGCGAACAAATTTATTATTCAGGGAACCTCTGCCGAGGCCTTTTCACCGAATAACAACTTGACTCGCGCCGAGTTCACCTCCCTGCTTGTAAGATCGCTGGGACTTCAAGCTGCTGGAGCCGTGACATTTTCGGATGTGTCCTCTACCGCTTGGTATGCAGATGATGTAGCGGCGGCCTATGAGGCTGGGCTAATCCAGGGCACAGGACAAGACAAATTCTCACCAAATGCTTATGTAACCCGTCAAGAGTTGAGCACCATTTTGGCCCGGGCTTTGAAACTTACAGGTACTGAACTCAAGATAAGCAATCCGTCTATAAAAGCTTACAAAGATGAAGCAAGCATAGCCGGCTATGCTTTAGAAAATGTTAAGACGCTATCTGCCGCAGGCATCATCAGCGGGGATCACAGCGACAATGGGCAAAGCTTCCAGCCCAATGCGCCAACAACGCGAGAGACAGTGGCATCAGCACTTCGCCAATTTCTGCGGCAAGCAGAATTGATAGAATAAAATATTTTATAGGAGAGCGAAAGCTCTCCTTTTTGATTTGTTATTCGGGTACTGTATGAAAGTCCGGTTTTAGTACAAACTACACATAACAAAAAACATCCTATGGTGAAATCATGATCCTAAAAAACATAAGCAACATTAGCATGCCGCTTAAGTCGGCTTTATTAGTTTGTTCTCTTATCATGCTGGGATTGGTGACCATGGGAAGCTTCGTCCAGGCTGCCGTACATAAAGATCCTTCACTGCCTATAGTGGCGGAAGAAGGTCTTTATACGATTGAAATCTACCCTCAGTATCATCAGCTGATCGTACGGATGCAAGGGCAAAAATTCAAGACATATCCCGTCGCGGTCGGAAATCCAGCCACGCCTACCCCTGTCGGTGAATACAAAGTCATTTACAAAGGAACCGATTGGGGAGCATCCTTCGGCCCTCGTTGGCTTGGGCTGAACGTACCCTGGGGAACTTACGGCATTCATGGCACGAATAAGCCCTATTCTATAGGACAGCACTTAAGCCACGGCTGCATACGGATGCGTAACAGAGATGTGATCGAGCTGTACGATATGATTCCCGTTGGCACTAAAGTAACCATATTCGGACACGTGCTGGGCAACGCCAAGCATGATCCCAGAGCTTTAGCCGAAGGCGATGTCGGGGGAGAAGTTCAACTCATCCAGTCTAGGCTGAAAAGCGCCGGATATTTCAACGGAGTTTGTAACGGTAAATTCCGTGGCGATACGACGGCTGCCTTGAAACGATATCAGAAAGATCATGGGCTCATTCCTAACGGTGTCGTCTCACTGAAAGTATATGAAGCCCTGGGCTTGTTGGAATGATGGCATAAACAAAAAGCCCCAAGCACCTGGAGCGCAAGCTCAGGTTGCCTAGGGCTTAAATAACAGCTCTCAACTTCGTTGCTCAGTCATTGCAAGCTCTTAACTAGACTTGGGACTGACCATAACAACAAACGCTATGCTATAAAATCCTTCATAGATCTTACCGTCAGCATACCCGGCTTATCCTGAACAAAAGCTTCATCGCCGGAACTGCGGCGCTGGAAAGTTACAGTATGCGGCAAGCCCGGGATAAGATCGAAGAAGTTGTCGGAGAAAATCCCCTCTTCTGCCGCCAACACCCATACTTGTCTTGCAAGAGCATCTGTTCGAAGCGTAAAGGATGTGCCGCCGCTGCCCGGAACTTCTTCGATCGTAATCGCAGCGTCCGGCAGCTCAATCTCGCGGAATGATTCAAAATAATAATGCTTGCTATCCAGTGAAACCCTACCCTGTTCAAGTTGAACAAGCAAAACCACGCGCTTGGGATCATGAGTTCCCAACAACTCACCTGTTCGGGCAGAGAACACTTTGTCTGCGGCATCTGCACTAACGGTCACTTCCCGGCTCATCGTATGCAGAAGTTGGCCGCTAAAATCGTATAGACTCAGCTTCAAAGTGCCTTCTACAGGCTGCTGCAGATCGGAAATAAGATGAACCGCTAATTCCCCTTCTTGCGTATCGTCAATCGAAAGCATGACATCCTGGAAGCTGCGACGTACCGTATACTGCAAAGCCTTCCAGCGGCCGTAGTAATCCATACCCGCCCAGGAAGCAACAGGCCAGCAGTCATTCATCTGCCAATACAGCGTTCCCATACAGTAAGGCTTATGTCTGCGATGAGCTTCGATTGCCGTTTCGATCGCCTGCGCCTGCAGGATTTGGCTCATATACAAGAACGACTTGAAATCTCGCGGTTCCGGCAAATATTGTCCCATATATTCCTTGATCAACTGGTTGCCTCTGCCGTTCTTCTGGTGAGCAAGCATGACCTTGGACTCCAGCTCCAACTGCTCTTCCTGTGCATATTTCAGTACGGTATCCAGTTCAGGAAAGGACTGAAAGCCATATTCGCTCATGAATCGGCCAATTTTCTGATTGTAGTTATCAAACGGTTCTACCGAATGCCACACGCCCCAATAATGAACATCCCCTTCCCCCGTTACTTGAGTTGCATGCTGATTCTCATCTCCGGTCAAGCTGCGCAGCGGAGAGGACGGCCAGTAATCCGTACCTGGCGCCCATTCATTCACGGCCTCAGGCAGAATTCGGTGGAACACCGCCTTATAATCTGCCCAGATTTGCTCCCTAATCTCGGAGCTGTCATATTTCTCCTTCCAGCCCCAGCCTGTGCCCCAGGCATAATGCGCCCAAGCGGAGTCAATTTCATTATTTCCACACCATAAGGCAATAGACGGATGATTCCGCAAACGCTTCACGTTATATTCAGCTTCAGCAGCCACGTTCTCAAGGAATGCCTCATCCCCCGGATACATGCTGCAGGCGAACATGAAATCCTGCCAGACTAGAAGCCCATATTCATCGCACAGTTCATAAAAAGCATCCTCTTCATAAATTCCCCCGCCCCACACACGCAGCATATTCATATTGCTCTCTACCGCCGAGACGATTTCATGGCGGTAACGCTCCCGTGTAACCTCTGTCGCGAAGCTGTCATTTGGAATATGGTTGGCGCCTTTAATAAATACACGCACTCCATTCAGCCGGAAATAAAAAGACGTTCCCTCCTCATCCTTTTCGCGAATCAGCTCGATCTTCCGCAATCCTGTTCTTACGGTTCTCTCCGCTATAATCTCCTCAGCCTGCAGCAAAGCCGCACGAAATGAATACATGGATGGTTCACCCAGCCCGCGGCACCACCATAGTGTTGGCTTAGCAAGCTCTAAATCCAGAGTTATCGTTTGCGATCCCGGTTGGAGGCTCACCTCTTGTTCCCAGCTCATATCCTGCGCATCGATGCGCAGGCGCCCACTCCAGGCAGATACCGCATTCACTTCAACGACGCCTGTCAATTTAGCCTTTTCAGCGCTTACTTCATCCTGACGAATAAACAAGTCGGAGATTTTTGGAGTAGACCAACCCTCGAGCCGAACCTCACGCCAAATGCCGCTAGTCACAAACCGCGGCCCCCAATCCCAGCCATAATGGTAAGGAGCTTTACGGGCGAAGATACTGACCTTCTGCTCCTCCAAACCACCTAACTCAGATTGATCATTCGTTGCCGGCAGAGCATATCCAAGCTTGGCAAGCTTAGGCAGATCCTCCATAATCGGCGACCGAAATTTAATGAGAATATCATTATTTCCTTCCATCAGCTGCGCCTTTACATCCACCCGCCAGGCTCTGAACATATTGTTGGCAGATAGCACATGCTGTTCGTTCACATAAATGTCTGCATATGTATCCAGACCGTCAAATATAAGCTCAATCCGAGTCATGTCCTGCCATCCTTCCGGCAGCTTGAAGCTCGATTTGTATTCCCAATCCTTCTTATCGATCCACTGTAAATCATGCTCGTTCGTTCCGTAGAACGGATCTGGAATCAAGCCATGCCGCAGCAAATCCGTATGCACCGTACCCGGAACTGTTGCCGTAAGCCAATCCGTCTCATCACAAGCTTTAAAACTCCATCGATTCAATACATGATGTTGAGTGCTCATAAGTCCTCCATCCAATGACGTAGTAAATTTTCCTGACTTGATTATTTCACATTACGCATTCAAGTTCTTCTTTCCATCACTTGAATTATGATTTATTATAGTACATTATTGAAGTTATTTGTTATTATTCTGTTATTTTATTAACAAAACAAAATCCCCCGCTTATTAAAAACTGATCATCTCATGCCAATAATAAGCCAATTCAAGACAATAAATAACAACTCAGTACATTTCAACCTAAATAACGAAGCGATACAATTTAACTGTAAGCGCTATCAAATTACGAATAAGGGGCGATAATGGGATGAAAAAGAAAGGTTTATTAATCGCATTCATGATGGTATTCGCACTAACCGCGGCACTAACAGGCTGCAGCGGAGGCAAAAGCAATACTGGAAATGGCGGAAATACCGCACCAAACAACGGCTCGACCAATAAGGCTGAATCAAATTCAGCCGGCAATGACACCTCCGCAAAGCTTAGCGGAAAGGTTACCTTCCTCACCAACCGGACGGACATGATCGGCAAGGAATACGATGACTACGTCAAACGCTTTAATGAGAAATACCCTGACATCCAAATCGAGTTCGAGGCGAGCCAGACGGATTACAACCAGCAAATCAAAGTACGTATGGCCAGCGGAGAGCTTCCTGATCTCATGTTCATCCCGGATATTCCGAACTCCGACCTGCCAAAATATTTTGCACCGCTTGATGACCTGGATTTAAGCGCTGAAGTAACCTTTAAGGACTTCAAATCTTTTGATGGCAAGCTATACGGAATCACGACAGGTAACTCGACTTCTGGAATCGTTTATAACAAACAAGCTTTTGCCGATGCCGGGATCACTGAGATTCCAAAAACATGGGATGAATTCCTCGAGGCCTGCGAGAAGTTGAAGCAAAACGGTGTTATTCCCCTCTCTTCCAACTTTAAAGACAAATGGCCACTGGGCAGTTGGGTGTTCGATATGCCAAGAGTGATCGAGAACAATAAGGACTTCCCGAACGCCAGATTGAATATGGATGAGCCATTTACGATGGACAACGGATATGGCAAAGCGATGTCTCTGCTGAGAACTCTGGCTGAGAAGGGCTATCTGGAGAAGGATATTAATTCCACCAACTGGGAGCAATCCAAGAAAGACATAGCAAACGGGAAAATGGGCATGTACTTCCTAGGCAACTGGGTCATCAATCAAGTCATTGGCGTTGGGGCCGAATCGGATAACATCGGATTCTTCCCTCTTCCCTTCGACAACTCCGGCGAAATCAGAGCAGCCTTTAATCCGGACTTTTTCTATGCCGTAAGCAAAGATAGCAAAAATCTAGAAGCGACCAAAGCATTCTTGACCTGGATGCTGGAAGATTCAGGGTATGAGGATTTCGCCGGATTCATCTCTCCGCTGGAGGGCCGCGAATCCAAGCTGACACAGCTCGCAGAGTTCCAGGCCACCGGGGTAGAGCTTCAGGAAGGCACGCCGGACGATCCGAAGGTCATCGAAATTTCCAACAAAGCTCAAATCGATTTACCGGCAATCGCCCAGGAATTCGTATTGGCGAAAGACCCCCAAAGCGTGTTAGATAAATGGAATAAAGCGTGGGCCAAAGCAAAACAGGATCTCGGATATTAATTTATTAGTCAATTAGCAGAACCTTGTACATCTCGCAAAATGGGTTATCGGCTCGGCGATAATCCATTTTGCTGTCAATTCAGCGGATAGAAAGAAGGGATTCGGGAATGTTTGGAACCTTATCATATAAAACGCAGAAAAACATTATCATCTTTTCCTTTTTGCTAATACCGGTCGCCCTCCTGCTGCTCTTCACCTATTATCCGGCGCTCAAGCTGGTTTGGTTCAGCTTCACCGATTGGGACGGCTATAGCCCGGAGAAGCCCTGGGTAGGGCTGGATAATTATAAAGAAGTGTTCTCCAATCCAGATATTTTCGGCGTGTTTACCCATAACTTCGCTTATTTTGTCATGGGAATCGTCCAAAATATCGTGGCCATTTATTTCGCCGTCCTCTTAAACGGCAGGCTGCGGGGAAGAAACGTATTTCGGCTGCTTCTGTTTCTTCCTTATATCATGAACGGTGTCGCGGTCGCTTTCATGTTCGGCTACGTGTTTGATACGACACAAGGCTCGCTCAACCTGCTGCTGCAGAGCATCGGACTAACAAAGCTGGGCGAAACGAGCTGGCTCGGCACGCCTGGCCTGGTCAACTACTCCCTGGCTTCAACTGGCTTGTGGCGGTTCATGGGCTATAACATGGTCATTTACATCGCATCCCTGCAAGCAATCCCGCGAGATATTTATGAAGCAGCAAAAATTGACGGAGCCAATGCCTGGCAGACCTTCTGGCGAATTACACTGCCGAACATGAAGCCGGTTATCCAGCTCAATTTGTTCCTTACCGTCACCGGTGCGCTGGAAGTATTCGATCTGCCGTTTGTACTCACCAAGGGCGGCCCGGCCGGAGCTTCTCAAACCTACGTACAGCGTGTAGTAGAGACCGCATTTGCCTATAACCATTATGGCCTGGCCTCGGCCATGAGCATCATTCTGTTGTTTTTTGTCATCCTTGTCGTAGGCCTGCAGCAATTCGTTCTTAGCAGAGGAGGTAACAGCAAATGAACACCAAAAAATTTAGCGGACTGGACATCATCAAATACCTCTCCCTGCTGATCGGAGTATTCGTTGTCCTGTTTCCTCCTTACGTCATTATCGTAAACTCATTTAAGTCCAGCGATGAATTCAATACAGCCAGTACGATGGCGCTGCCTAACAGCTTTTTTAACTTTGATAATTTCAAGGTCGTTTTCGAGCGGGGCGGACTGCTGAATGGCTTCAGCAACACGTTGATTATTATTTGCGTTGCACTCGTTTTTAACATCATATTCGGAACGATGGTTGCTTACGTACTGGGCAGATTTTCGTTTAAATTGAAAAAAGCCGTATTCGGAGCCTACCTGTTCGCTACAGTTATTCCGAGCATCACGACCCAGGTTGCCACGTTCGGAATAATCAAGCAGCTTGGACTATACAATACGCTGGGGGCACCGATTATTCTCTATATTGGCGCCGACGTCATTCAAATAATTCTATACTTGCAATTCATCCGCAACATTCCAGTCGATCTCGATGAGAACGCCATGGCAGAAGGAGCCACTTTGTTCCGTATTTACCGCTCGATTATTTTTCCTTTGCTGACTCCAGCCACGGCTACGCTCGTCATTCTGAAGTCGATCAGCATCTACAATGATATGTACACCCCGTATCTCTATATGCCAAAGCAGAGTCTTGGCGTAGTCACCACGGTGCTCATGCGCTTCCAAGGGGTCAACATCGCAGATTGGAACCTGATCAGTGCAGCTATATTATTGATTTTGCTGCCAACCGTCATCTTGTACTTTGTACTGCAGAAATACATTTTTGAAGGCGTAACGAGCGGCGCAGTTAAATAACCGGCAATCCATGCAGGAAGGACGATACCCCATGTTCTCATTTATTCCACACTTATTCCGAAAAGCCTGGGTGTTCTTCGCTAACCTATCCATGCAAAAAAAGCTGGTCATCATCTTCGTATTTCTAGTATCTCTGCCCATCACCTATGTCAGCTACTCATCGTACCGAGCAAATTCCAATTCCATCCTGAATAATATGACCAACTCGGCCGGCCAAATGACTGACAACGCGATGGACAAAGTGGATCGCTATATCGCCGATCTAAAACGCTATACCATACTTCCGCTCTATAACAAAGACGTAGAGAGGCATTTGGATCAACGCGGGACGGATTGGGATAAGAACACGAGTATTAATATGTTCCTCATGTATCTGGCAAATATGAAAGAGGAAATTGCCGCAGTCTATATGACCGATCGGTTTGGAACAGTTTTCTACAATAAAAAGCCCGGCATTAACGAGGTCTATCCCGAGGATCGATTTGCAGAATGGGAGATGCGGACGCAGGAGGCCGGCGTCTCCCCCGTCCTGCTGGGCACGCACTCGATCCGAATCAGCGGTTCGGAACAGCGGCAGGTGTTCACAATAATGCGGGGCATTCAATCGGTCAGCACGCTGAAGAACATCGGAATCATCGTCATTGACGTAGATATCCGTTTATTCGAAGAGATTATCCAGCCGTTAAACACAGTCACTCATGGCAATACCTTCATTGTCGACGAGCAAGGAAAAGTCGTATATAACCACGATCCTTCGATGCTAGGCCAAGATTTAAGCGGCAGTCCCCAGCTTAGACAGGCTACTGATCAGCGCGGGCACTTCGAGCTGGAGATCGAAGGCAAGCCGTACATTTCGGTATACAGCGTGTCTGAAAGCACGGGATGGACGACAATTACCTATATCCCGCTGACCGAGTTGCTCGCGCCGATGAAGCTAAGCCGAAACGCCCTTATGATAACGACGTTGATTATTATATTCTTTGCCCTGGCGGTAGCTATCTTTATTTCCTACGCGCTGACCAAGCCGCTCACCCGTACGGTGCGATTAATGAAGCAGGTGCAGCGTGGCAATCTGGACGTCCAGGTTCAAGTAAAATATAACGATGAAATCGGCAGACTCGGCAGTCATTTCAATCGCATGATTCTCCGGATTCAGGAGCTGCTGCAGGAAGTTTACGAAACTGAGAAAAGCAAACAAAAAGCGGATATACTCGCTCTGCAAAACCAAATTAATCCGCACTTCATATATAACACGCTGGAATCGATCCGCATGCTGGCCGAGCTCAATGATGATGATCGTGTGGCCGAGCTCACTTATTTACTTGGTTTGCTCCTAAGATACAGCATCACGCGCAGCGATGAGACGGTAACGATCGAACAGGAGCTAAGCCATGTCCAGAACTATTTGCACTTGCTGCAAATTCGTTTTCCGGACAAATTAGAATTTCATATCTCCGTTCCGCAGAACTTCTATCATCTGTCGATCATTAAGCTGGTCTTTCAACCGATAGTAGAGAATGCGGTATTTCACGGACTCGAGAAGCAGGAGAAACCCGGCACGATCACGATCACCGCTTGGAACGAAGGAATGGACGCCATATTTAAAATTCGCGACGACGGCATAGGTATGGATGAAGAAAGATTGGCCCAGTTGAACCGCAGCCTAACCGATGGCAAGGTAGATAAATTCGGTATCGGACTGCGTAATGTCAACGAAAGAATCCGCCTTCACTATGGCGACAGCTCTAACTTAACCGTTGATAGCAAGCCAGGGGAAGGAACAACGGTTACATTAAAGATTGCGGGTCTCCTGAGGGACGAAGGATAGCATACGCTATAGAAGGGAGAATTTCTAATGCTTCGAATCGTACTTGTCGATGACGAAACCTCAATTCGCGAAGGACTAGCCAAAATAATCAGTAAAGAGAACGCTGGATTTATCGTAGCCGGTATTTGCTCTAACGGGCAGGAGGCATTGAAGTTTATTGAATCAACAGACGAGGATGTAGATGTAGTTATTACAGATATTCGCATGCCGCTTGTTGACGGATTGGAGCTCATCAAGCAGTTGAAATCCGTTCAGCCGGATATCCGGTGCATTATTATGAGCGGATTCACTGATTTCGAGTACGCCCGTCAGGCGCTTCGTTATTCTGCGGTAGACTACCTGCTCAAGCCGATTAACAAGAAGCAGTTGTTCAAGCTGCTCTATGAGCTGGAAGGAGAGAAGGAAGCCTGTCTTGGCAAAGAGCAGCGCTACCGCTCCGGGGTTCTGCTTTCTTATTTGAAGAGTTCCACCTCCCTTTGCAGCAAGCTGCCTGAGTTGAGCCTGCAGTTGCCCTACTTTGCTGTACATGTCCTGCGCAGCCGCGACATAGACGCGCTTCATGCCCGACTGAATCTAGCGGTTTTAGACTGGGCTGGTTCTAGTGATATCGTGGATACAGGAGACGGTACGCTCGCACTGATAAGCTACTTTTCACAGGAACCACGCGTGGAGCTTGTTAAGAAGCTATTGGCTCAACTGCGCCCAGCTCTCGTTTCCGTCGGGTTTGTCCATGCTGGTTCCAGCCGCGTATATCAACAGGCAGCTCAATTAAGCGAAGCCTACAGCGAAGCGCTGCGGGCTTGTGACTACGGATTGTACGATTATTCTACTTGGAGCTGCTGGCACTACGACGACTTGCCGCAGCCTGAGCCCGACATCACGGATTGGTTCATCCGCACAAGGGAATTGCTAGGCGAGCAAATGCAGATATTGAATACTTCCCAAATAAATACCGATCTGGAGAAATTGTTTGGAGAGGTCAAACAAGTCAAGGCCTCTCGGCAATCGATCATCTTACTATGCCGACTTATTTTCGATACAGCATTAGCCGAACTTCCAGAATGGAGATCTTTCTACGACACCGCGGTCGAAGAGCAGCTCAGGGAACAGATGCTGACCTGTCTTGCTTTTGAAGAGCTAAAAGGTTTATTCTTCTCCTTTTTTCTTAAAGGACTCGAAGAAATCCGGGCAAATCGTCTCCAATTGGCGGACAGGTCGGTTGAAACGGTCAAGCGCTGGATTCGCGAGAACTACGATCAGCAAGCGGAGCTTAGCAGCCTGGCCAACATGGTATACCTGACCCCGAGCTATCTCAGCAAGCTCTTTAAGCAAGAGACAGGCATGACGATTACCGATTACTTGATCGAAATGCGGATTAAGAAAGCAAAGCATCTGCTCAAAACATGCTCTGACTTGAAAATCCATGAAATCGGCTGTGAGGTAGGCTACCCTGATCCGGCTTACTTTAACAAGCTGTTCAAACGTGTCGTCGGTGTGACGCCTAGTGAATATAAGAAGATAAATCCACTGAACTCCTCCCTATCTAAAGAATAAAAAAATCTTGATGCTTCAACAAACAGAGCATCAAGATTTTTTCCTTGGTTAGCATTTTATCCGGTGCGCATAATTTATACAGGTTATTTATTCTTGTAAAGCGCGATCCTTCCCTTTATCTGCCTCGCGTGCATTCTTGTTCGCGGCTTCGCGATCTTCCATCATTTCATCCACCGTTTTCACATGCTGGCGCGCAGCTCCCGCATAACCTTCACGAGTTGGAATCCGCTCGTTAGAAGCCTGACGCTCCTTCGCTGCAGCAATAGCTTCTGCATACTGCGGCAACCATGCTTCCTGGGCAATGAGCATATCATCGACCATCTGCCAAATTTCCGGAGGGTTACAGACAGCTCCGACCAGTGGATCCATCATAAATGCCTGACGGAGCAGCTTGTCATCGCCGTTCACCGCAGCTTCAACGGCCAGGCGCTGCACGGAAATGCTCACATTGCACACCGCTGCAGGCCCAAGCGGCAAATCGCCCACATGCGGCATCGAAATTCCATTGCCATCCACATATCCCGGTGCTTCGATAATCGCATCATCCGGAAGATTAGAAATAATGCCGCGGTTGATGACATTGAAATGTCCACGGTATACCCGGCCGGTCTCCAACCCTTCAATAATGTAAGAACCATGCTCCTCGCTTCGTTCCTCTGTTTTGAATTCCAGTGCCGGTTCCTTCATCCAGTTCGGGAAGTCCGTCTCAAACCAGTTGCGCCCTTCCGTGCACACCCGTAAATATCCGCCCGTTTCGCCGTTAATCCAGCTGCCAAGGTCGATCCAGTCCATGATTTCCTCCGGCCGCTTCCGGTACCAAGGCACATACTCGCTCAAGTGCCCATTGGATTCTGTGCTGTAATAACCGAATCGACGCAGCATATCGATGCGCACCTTCTCGGTTCTGGAGAAATCAGGATGCTGCTCAAACGCCTCCAACAGCTTATCGGTCAAATCCTCCCCATTGTGACGGATGCTAATATACCATGTCTGGTGGTTGATGCCCGCGCAAATAATATCGACCTCTTCCTTCTTCAGCCCGAATGCTTCAGCGATTTGCGAGTGGCCGCCCTGCACTCCGTGGCATAGCCCAATCGTCCGCACGCCGCCGTACTTATTGCAGGCCCAGGTCAGCATGGCCATCGGGTTCGCATAATTCAGAAGCAGCACATCCTTAGCAGCCACCTCGCGAATATCCTTGCAAATGCTAAGCATCTCCGCAATTCCCCGCTGACCGTACATAATTCCCCCGGCACAAAGCGTATCGCCGACGCACTGATCCACTCCGTATTGCAGCGGAATATCTACGTCCGTAGCAAAGGCTTCAAGTCCGCCGACCCGGATTGTGCAGATTACGTATTTCGCATCCTTCAGCGCTTCCCGGCGATCCGTGGTCGCTTGAATACGAATAGATAGACCATTCTCCTGAATATCTCGCTGACACAGCTCGGTCACCATATCCAGGTTGTGCTCATTAATGTCTGTAAAAGCAACCTCAATATCACTAAATTCCTTCACGGACAACAGATCCCGAAGCAATCCTCTCGTAAACCCGATACTGCCAGCACCGATAAATGCAACTTTAAATGACATAACTATTTATCCCCCCAAGTATTGGAATGTCGGGAATCCCCAGATTCCTTAAGGTTTCTTAAGAACTCTTAAGAGTACTTAGAGCAATCTCCCGAGTGATAACCTATAGCCTTATTCTATCAGGGGACTTATCGGAAGCGATATCAATATTCTGACTTGATGCAGCCTGCAATGTCAGAAATCCTCACTTTTTAATCCTGTATCATTCTTTTGAGTATGCAGGGAATTACGATAATGCACCGGGGTAAAGCCAGTATGCTTCTTAAAGAGAGCATGGAAATACTGCCGGCTGCCAATCCCCACATAATCTGCAATATCGGCAACCGGAATATCCGTGTGCAGCAGCAGCATAGATGCCTTGTCCATCCGCAGCCGCGTTAGATATTGCATCAACGTCTCGCCCGTATGATTCTTAAAAATACGCTGTAAATAGCCCGGATGCAGATTGACAATCCCTGCTACATCCTGCACATGGATTTCCTGGTCATAGTTCTCATGCAGATAATTGAGGCACTGCTTTACATAATGATCGTATTCCTGCTGTCCGCTTGTGCTATACTCCTGTCTTAGCCGTCCAAGCGAGATGAGCAGCTGGGCAAACAATAGTCGCACCATGGCCTGACCCTGGACAAGCCTGTCATGCTGCTGCATCCCTGCTGCCGGGCCCCCAAAGGCTTGGCTTGTTCCAGTCTCTCCCCTGCCATTTCTGGCAGTTGGGACTTCATGTCCGATGCGATCCAACTCCAGCACCAAGCTTTTTAACGTATAATAAATATCCTCTGGATCCCGCATCACGATGTAGTCAAATGGGGAAGCAGTCATCATGGTTACGCTATCCCCGCTATCATCAAGATATTGCCGCAGCGAGGGATAGCTCCCTTGACAAGCGGAGAAACGAAACTCAATATTCAGCATCCGACATGGGCTCTCCTTCTCTACAATGAGCCTATGGGGTACATTGGCATCAATCAGAATAAACTCGCCCTTCTTAAGACTGACTCCATCAACTTTTGAGCCGCTCCCCTTGGCACTGCCGCTGCGCACTTCAACCCGGCAAACTCCGGAGATGATATACATAATTTCAGTAGAATCGTGACGGTGAAACGTCATATTCATCTCATTCCACTGCTTAAAATAATAAGCTGTTATTTCCGGTTGAAAATCACCGTCTAATAATCCGGTTCGAAATATGCTGCCCCGCTCCATTGCATTGACCTCCTGACTCTTGCGGTTTTGCTCTGTCTGGTTTCCTGCCGTATTCCTGTCTCATACTAATGTAGCTTGTCAGCAGCCGTTCTTTCAAGTTGTCTCGGGCCTCGGCCCCTGATCGTAGAAAATATGCTATCCTATTGATATTTAACAGCAAAAATCAACTCGTTAGCAACGATATGAACGTAGGGGGCAGCAAATGAAACCAGAGACGCCTTGCGGGACTTACGGATTCCGATTCAATGACGCTTCGCATCTTCCGTTATGCAGCTTGTTTGCCGTAGGACATGAGCTTGCAGATCATCCGAATTACTTTTGGGATGGCTTAACCCGTACGGATGGCCCACTGCTACTATTTCAATATTCCGTTCAAGGCGAGGGCATGATTGAAGTCGGCGATCCAAGAGATTTTGAAGACGGGAACGGGGATGGAAATTCAGAGCCAGGCAACGGCAGCAATAACATCACTCGCATTCCTGCGGGGCGGGCTTTTTTGATCGAAATTCCGAGCAATCACCGCTATTATTATCCGTCAAAGAGTAAAACCCCGTGGGAGTTTTATTTTTTGCTGATTCGTCCCCGGACAGCTCTGCCGATGTGGAGGGAGATTGTTTCCCTCATCGGTTCCGTGCCCTATCTCGACCCCGATGGGCTGCCGATTCAAAGGTTGAAATCTATATTCAACGAGGCTCATAACGGTAAAATCACGGATCCGTATATCGCCTCCTCTTTTGTATACCAATTCCTTATTGAGCTAAGACGAGCCGCTTCTGACCGCTATCGCGAAGAGGAGCATTGGCCGGGCGCCATTCGCGAAGCCGTTCGCTTCATGAATTCCCATTATCACCGCATGATCGGTCTGGAGCAGCTTGCTGAGCAGTTGGGCTTATCAAAATTCCATTTTTTACGCACATTTACGAAGTATGTTGGCATTACGCCTAACGATTACGTCAATAGAAAGAGAATTGAAGAGTCGATTGAGCTTCTGCAGTCAACGGATTGGAGCATCGAGACGATTGCCAGCCAGGTTGGTTACTCATCGGGAAGCTATTATATTAAAGTGTTCCATAAATTCACGGGGCAAACCCCCGGTTCTTTTCGCTTGGGCAGCCATGTTCTGCAGTATAACCGCCTCTTTTTCGATTGACCGCAAAGCTCCCTGCAAACGAACAGCAATTTTCTGCTATCCAACTTCCTAAATTGTTGTAGATGTCTATTATATAAGCATCTTATGATTAAAACACAGAGCAACTTTATTCAATCAACAAAAATTAGGAATATGAATTGGAGGAGCAATCGTATGAATCATCGTTTGTTTGCCCCCACGCCGCCAATGGGGTGGAATAGCTGGGATTGCTATGGAGCTGCTGTAACCGAAGCGGAAGTTCGCGGGAATGCCGAATATATGGCTCAGCATCTTAAGGAATATGGATGGGATACAATTGTTGTTGATATACAGTGGTATGAGCCGGAAGCCAATTCGTCCCTCTACCGCCCCTTCGTGCCGCTGGTGATGGACGAATTTGCCAGGCTTATGCCAGCGGAGAACCGTTTCCCTTCGGCAGCGAATGGTCAAGGCTTCAAGCCGCTCGCGGACTATGTTCACCAGCTGGGGCTGAAGTTCGGCATTCACATTATGCGGGGAATTCCGCGGCAGGCCGCCCATGCGGGCACGCCGATCAAAAATACAACTGTCACGGCACGCGATATCGCCCATCCAAATTCAATTTGTCCATGGAATACGGATATGTACGGTGTCGACGCCGCCAAGGATGGCGCGCAGGCTTATTACAATTCTTTATTCGAGCTTTATGCACAGTGGGGCGTGGACTTCGTCAAGGTCGACGACATCGCTGCATCGAAGCTCTATGATACGCATCAGCCGGAAATCGAGCTGATTCACCGCGCAATCGACCACTGCGGCCGGCCGATGGTGCTGAGCCTGTCGCCGGGCCCGGCGCCGGTCAAATATGCCGAGTTCCTCTCGCAAAATGCGAACATGTGGAGAATGACCGATGACTTCTGGGATCATTGGGAACTCCTGCTCGACATGTTCGACCGCTGCGAGAGATGGCAAGGCCAATCGGGGGATGGTTGCTGGCCCGATTGCGATATGTTGCCGCTGGGCCATATCGGTATCCGTTCCGTGGACGGCGGAGGCGCCGATCGTTGGACGCGTTTTACCCGCGAGGAGCAGGTTACGATGATGACGCTTTGGTGCTTGTTCCGCTCCCCGCTGTTCTTTGGCGGCGAGCTGAGAGACAACGATGAATGGACTTTATCGCTGCTGACCAATCGTGAGGTGCTGGCGATGCACCAGACTAGCAGGAATGCCAGACTGCTTGAGCGGGAGGGACATCGCATCGTTTGGGTAGCCGACGGGCAAGACGGCAGTCTTTATGTCGCCTGCTTCAACACCGGGGAGACATCGCTAGATATCAGTTTTCCGATCAGCATATTAGGTGCAACTTCCCCAATTCAAGCCAAAGAGCTTTGGACGGGAGCTGCGAACGAGATCCAAGGCAGCCTTTCGGCGAGTGTCCTGCCCCACGGGGCTGCACTATTTCGCCTAGACCCGCTGAAATAATGAAACAGGAGCTATCCCTTGCCGCTTGTCTGGCGAAAGGATAGCTCCTTGTTTAGTTAATTTCCACAGATTTATGCGTAACAGCTTATCAAGATCAATTGAATATTTAAAGTATTCATCTTATCTACAGTCTCATAAACCATGGAGCCTCATAAATTCCTTCGGGCTCATTCCAGTAATTTGCCGAAATACGGAGCAATAGTAACTCGTATTCTCGAAACCGACCCTTTGGGCAATTCTCATATATCTTCTTGTCCCGCTCGCTGAACATCAACTGCTTGCTGCGATTTATCCGCTGCTGATTCACGTATACCATAGGCCGAAGCTGCATGGTGTTCTGAAAAAGACGGCATAAATACTGCGGCGAGACCGAGATGACCTCAGCCAGCTCACTCAGCTGCAATGCCGGTGAAGATTGCTATCCACGTACTCCAGGACAGGCTTGATTCGCTCCATTTCATGATCCTGATTCAAGGGCAGCTGCAAAGCTCTTTTTAAATCGGGCAGCAAAGTGAATAGCAGCTTCGAATCGGGAAAGCCCTTGGGTCTAACGGTCTCCGGCTGGTGCCTCCAATATCCAAGCGTTGTCGCATATACAGGCAGGAGAACCGCTTCATGCAGATTACAGAAAATCATCTTGCTTTCCACTTCATGATCCTCGTTTCATATATTGATACAAATAAGGAAAATCCTTATATATTATTCCTTATACATTAAATCTATAATATGAATATATCAACAATTGACCCAAAAAAGGGAGTGGTTATTTTGCGCCAGAAACTCATCTATCAACCGCCTGCCAACGGATATCCCGAGTGGAATAACAACCCGGAGATTTTCCAAATCAACCGCATGGAGGCGCATGCTTCCAAGATGTCTTTTCATACGGTGAATGAAGCCCTTGCCGGGGATAAAACCGCCTCTGCCTACTACCGCTCGCTGAACGGAGCCTGGAAATTCGCCTTTGCTGAAACTCCTGCACAGCGGTGCATCGATTTTTATAAACTAGACTATGACTATAGCGATTGGGCAGATCTTCCCGTACCCTCGCACTGGCAGTTTCATGGCTATGATTATCCGCAATACACGAATGTCCGTTATCCGTGGGCGGAATCGGAGCCTGAGCTTCAAGCCCCCTTTGCGCCAACCGTTTACAACCCGGTCGGCTCTTACATCCGGACGTTTACAGTGCCTGAAGAATGGAAGGATCAGCCGGTGTATCTCAGCTTTCAAGGGGTAGAGTCGGCTTTCTATGTATGGGTGAACGGGGAGCTCGTCGGTTATAGCGAAGATACGTTTACGCCTGCGGAATTTGATATTACCGCCTATCTCGTCACTGGAGAGAACAAGCTGGCCGTAGAAGTGTATCGCTGGTGCGACGCCAGCTGGCTGGAGGATCAGGACTTCTGGCGGCTCAGCGGCATTTTTCGCGAAGTCTATTTGTACTCGGCTCCGCCGCTGCATATCGCCGACTTCTTCGTTCGAACCAAACTGGATGACGCATACAAGCACGCACAGCTGAATGTAGATGTGAAGCTGGAGGATTACTTCATAAGCAAGGCCGGCTGTACCGTTGAAATGCAGCTCTATGACGCGGATCGGCAAGGGGTATGGGACGACCCTTATTCGTCTGAGGTTTCTTTTCAAGAGGGGCTTGAGCAAGCCGTAAAGCTAACCGCTCCTGTCCAGCATCCGCTCAAATGGAGCGCCGAATCGCCAAATCTTTACACATTGGTGCTTAGCTTAAAGGATGAGGCCAGACAACTGCTGGAAGCCGTCAGCTGCAAAGTCGGATTCCGTACATTTGAATTAAAGGACGGTTTGATGGAGATCAACGGCAAACGGATCGTGTTCAAAGGCGTCAACCGACATGAATTCTCCTGCGATAAAGGAAGAGCTATCACTAAAGAGGATATGATCCGTGATATCGAGCTGATGAAGACGTATAACATCAACGCAGTCCGAACGTCCCATTATCCAAACCAGTCTCTCTGGTATGAGCTCTGTGACGAATATGGCTTATACGTCATTGACGAAACCAATTTGGAGACGCACGGTGCGTGGGAATACGGGCAAAAAGGGCTTAATGAGCGCAATATCCCGGGCAGCAAGCCGGAGTGGCGCGATAACGTGCTGGATCGCTGCAACTCCATGTTCCAGCGGGACAAGAATCATCCTTCGATCATCATCTGGTCGCTTGGCAACGAATCCTACGGGGGCGATAACTTTATCGCCATGCATAAGTTCTTCAAGCAGGCTGATCCAACAAGGCTGGTGCATTATGAAGGTATTTTCCATTACCGGGAATCGGAAGCGGCATCCGATATGGAATCCACGATGTACATCAAGCCAAAAGAGGTCGAGCAATACGCCAGAAACAACCCGAAGAAGCCTTATATCATCTGCGAATACAGCCATGCTATGGGCAATTCCTGCGGAGGGCTTCATCTCTATACCGAGCTGTTTGACCGTTATGAAATATTGCAAGGGGCGTTCATTTGGGACTGGGTCGATCAGGCAATTCGCACCAAAACTTCCGACGGTATCGAATACATGGCTTACGGCGGAGACTTTGGAGAGTCCCCCCATGACGGAAATTTCTGCGGGAATGGTTTGATTTTTGCTGATCGGACGGTAACACCAAAGCTGGACGAGGTAAAGAAGTGCTATCAGAACGTTAAGTTCGAGGGCGTCAATCTGGAGGAAGGGCGGATTCGGATTACAAATCAATTTTTGTTTACGGATCTAAACAGCTATGCTTTGAAGTGGGAAATCCTTTTAGACGGCGAGATTCATCAGAGCGGAACGGCCGGGCTTAACCTGCCTCCGGGAGAGAGCACGGAGCTTGTGATTCCTAACCTATTATCTAATGATCAATTAACTGCTGAGCAATATAAGCGTGAAGCCATCCTGACCGTTTCTCTTGTCACGCGCGAGGCAGCGAAATGGGCGAATGCGGGTCACGAAATAGCATGGGAACAGTTCATAATTACTCCTTACTATAAAAAAGAACTGCCTAGCGCCGACAGCATCGCTGCAGTATCCGCCAAGGAAGTGGATGAAGATTTGATCGTCTCTGGGGACGGCTTTGCCTTAAGGCTCAGCCGGGTTACCGGAAATCTTCTCTCCTACGATTCCTCCGGCACAGAGCTGCTGGCAGAACCGGTGAAGCCGAATTTCTGGCGCGCAGTGACGGATAACGATTTGGGCAATAAACTGGACAAGCGCTGCCGCATATGGAGAGAGGTATCGGAGAACAGACAGCTAAGCGAATTCACCTGGAAACAGGAAGGGTCGACAATTGTCATAACAAGCCGCTACATTCTCGCGACTACACCGTTATCGACGGTATCTGTAGAATATCGCATTCTACCAAGCGGAAGGATCGAGGTTTGCGAAGAACTCGTACCTGGAAGCGGCTTGCCGGAAATCCCCGAAATCGGCATGATGTTTATTCTGAGCGGACGCTTGGACACGATCGCCTGGTACGGCCGCGGCCCGCATGATAACTACTGTGATCGCAATACGGGAGCGAAAGTAGGGCGCTACTCGGGAGCTGTCCTCGAGCAATTCGTACCTTATTTGCGACCGCAGGAATGCGGCAATAAGACCGATGTCCGCTTCGCTTGCTTGACGGAAGGAACGGATGGCCCGGGTCTGCGCATCGAAGCTTCCTCGCTCATGGAGGTCTGCGCTCTGCCTTGGACGCCGCTGGAGCTCGAAGCGCATGATCATCCTTATAAGCTGCCTCCAAGCGATAAAACCGTGCTGCGCGTCAATTACAAGCAGATGGGCGTTGGCGGGGACGACAGTTGGGGCGCGCCGACGCATGAGGAGTTCACCCTTCCGGCAAACCGGATCTATACATTCAAATTTGCGCTGCAAGCGATAAAATAAGAGATTTAACGGGTCTGTTTCTTCGGAATCATTTTTCTCACTTAGTTTAATATTTAAAAATTAAAAAGCGTGGGTCACGTTATAGGGTCAGTCCCTAACAGTGATCCACGCTTTTTTCAAAACCTTCTAAATTATAAACCGCAAGTCCGTAACCAGGCGTCGGCAATAAGCTCGTGCCCTGCGGGCGACGGATGTACTCCATCCCCGGCCCAATAAGCCGGCTCTGCTTTGCTGCAGGCTGCAGCAAACAATCCATCCAACGGGACAAGCAGCGCTCCGAATTCCCGTGCCAATTGGCGTACGACCTGAATTTTAGGATCCAAATCCTCTCTCCAGCCTTTCCGGTCTTCGGGATGAGGTAATACAAAAGGCTCGACCAAAACTAGTCTAGCATCCAGCGACTTTGTGGTTCGCTCCAGCAAGTCACGGTAATACGTCTCGAATTGTTGACTTGTCGTCGGCATGCCGTTGTCATAACGGCGCCAGGTATCGTTAATGCCGATATAAATAGATACGATCGTAGGTTTGAGCGCAAGGCAATCCTCATCCCAGCGCCCCTGTAAATCCACGGCTCGATTTCCGCTAATGCCGCGATTGAGAAACTTTAGATTTTTCTCTGGATAACGATGTCCCAATCGCCCTGCAATCAATAAAGGATAGCCATGGCCGAGCGAGTTATAATCGCTATAATCCCGTCCCGCATCCGTTATGCTGTCTCCTTGAAATAGAATGACATCATCTTGTTTCAAAAACACGCTTAGTACCTCCTCTGAATTGCCTGACTAGTCTTCCAATGTTACCACTGCCTTAATCACCTTCGATTCGGGCTTCAGCCATGCATCAAATTCGCTGATCATATTTCCAAAGGCAGAGCCGTGCGTTACGTACCGGCTTATATCCATATGGCCCTCTAGAATCGCACGCAGCACATGATCAAAATCCTCTTTGGTCGCATTTCGGCTGCCCATTAAAGTCAGCTCGCGCTTGTGGAATTCCGGATCATCAAACGTAATTTCATCCTTCACCAGGCCGACGAAGACGATTCGCCCTCCATGAGAGGCCAATTCAAATGCCCCCGTCATCGACCTGGCGTTGCCGGTAGCGTCAAACACAACTGACGGGAATTCTCCCTTTGTTATGAAGGAAATCCGCTCTTTAGGCTTGCTCTGAGCGTTAACAGTATCATTGACCTTGGCCCAGGAGCGGCAATGCTTGAGACGTTCTTCATTCACATCCATCGCGATGACTTTGGCCCCAAGCGCCTTGGCAAGCGCCATAATGCCAAGCCCGATCGGCCCAGCACCGATGACGAGCGCCGTCTCTCCGGCCTTAAGTCCGGAGCGGCGAACAGCATGAGCGCCGATGGCCAGTGGCTCCAGCATAGCTGCTTGATCCAGCGTAAGTCCTTCTGTTTTGATCAAATGGCTTATCGGTACAGCGATTCGTTCCCGCATGCCCCCGTCAATGTGCACGCCAAATACCTTCATCGACACACAGCAATTGGTTTTACCACTGCGGCAAGCAATGCATTCCCCGCAGTGGATATAGGGAATAATGCTAACCTGGTCGCCAACAGACAGCCCATAACTATTTTCGTCAAGCGCTTCGATTGTTCCTGCTAATTCGTGTCCTAGCACTCGCGGATAGTTGAAATAGGGTTGGTTGCCTTGATACGCATGCAGGTCGGTGCCGCATATTCCGATTCGCTGAATACGCACAATCGCTTCTCCCTTGTTCAGAGCCGGCTCCGGCAAGTCCTCCCGGTATACGAATTTCCCGGCCTCCTCACACACGATCCCTCTCATGCTTTCCGCCCCCCTTCAATCGGCTCAACCGAGCCGCTGTTCCGGCGTTGCTCATTGTATTCTTCCAAGCCGCTTCTCCAAGATTCGTTATGAATGGGTGCCAGTATTTCCAGCACTTTATTCAGCAGCGCCTCGTTCAGCGGTTCATCTGTCCAACGTGCATTATTGACAATATTCTCGCAGTTGGCTGTGCTGACCAAGGTTGTCGGAATAAGCTCATTATGCGTAGAGAATTGTACGGCCAGCTTCGCTATGTCCTCCCCTTGGGATGCACAATAATCGATAGCTTGCTGGCAGACTGCCTTCACTCTCGCATCGGCTGGATGCCAATCCGGCATCCCTTGACCGCTCAACAATCCCATTGACAGCGGGGAAGCATTCACTAAGCCAACCTCCCTTTCCTGCAATAATGGCAGCAAATCAAGCAGCGAGGTATCGTTCAAGGAATAATGGCAGTAGGAAAGGATCATGTCGATGTCGATTTGCGGCAATATCCGCTCGAACAGCTGCAGCGGCAGCCCGCTGATGCCTCCGTAGCGAATGATCCCCTGTTCTATTAAACGGTGAAGCGCCGGTACGGCTTCCTCTAGAATGATGCCTGGCGAAACAAACTCGATATCATGCAAAAACAAAATATCGAGATAATCCGTCTGCAGCCGATTCAAGCTTTCCTGCACACTGCTGTATATCCGCTTCGCGGTAAAATCGAACGTATCCTCTCCATAGCGCCCCGCCTTCGTGGATAGCAGGTATTTGTCCCGTGGAATACTCTGCAAAGCTTTGCCCAGCACCGTCTCCGCCTTCGTCAGGCCGTAATACGGCGAGACATCGATCAGATTGATCCCTGCATCAATAGCCGCGTGCACCGTGCGGATGCTTTCATTGTCATCCGTTTGACGGAACACAGATCCTAGCGACGAAGCCCCAAAGCTAAGCACAGATACGTCCAGGCCCGTGTTGCCTAATTTCCGATATTTCATAGCAAGATCACCTCATCCAAGTTTATAAAAATCTACGGCGTTCCTGCCGAACACTCGCGAAAGTTCCGCTTCCCCCCAAGTCTCCGGCAGCGTGCTCAGTAATAGCTCTATCACTTCGCTATACTCACCCGCTAGCAGACAGACGGGCCAATCGCTTCCAAACATCACTCTCGCAGATCCGAACAATCGGATTATCCGCTCCATATATGGCTTGAAATCTTCCGGCTTCCAATGCTGATGATCCCCTTCGGTAACCATCCCCGATAATTTGCAGTACATGCCCGGAAACTGCGCTATTTCTTCCATATAAGTAAACCATGGTTCGGTTTCTCCGGTCTTGACGGGCGGCTTGGCCATGTGATCGATAACTCCGCGCAGGTTCGGAACCTGCCGAATCAGCTCTAAGGTATGCTCCAATTGCCCGGACACGACCAGCAAATCAATCGGAACATCCTCGGAGGCATAGCCTTGCAGCGCTTGCACAAAGTCTCTCTCCAAAATCCGGGAACTGTCCGGCATATCTTGAATCATCAAGCGAAATCCGACAAATTTAGGATGCCGGCGAAAGCGCTCATAATGCCGCCTGTGATCAGGCTGATGGAGATCAAGCCAGCCCACAACCCCGAGAACGGATGAAGCCTGCTCCGCAATCGAAAGTATATATTCCGTTTCTTCTACAGTCGGTGCCGCCTGCACAAGAATGCTGCCGTCCAGTCTATGCTCCCTCAATAAGGGCTCTAAATCTACGGGCAAAAAATCCCGGTAGAGCGTAGGAATATCCGGCGTAATCCAGCCGTAATCCCCCCGTTCGATCCGCCAGTAATGCTGATGAGCATCAATTCGCATTTTATGTCACACCTCTATTTATGATATAAATCTATTCATACCTTCATTTTATATGTAAAATATGATAATGTAACACTTCATTCCTGCATTTTTATAACTTATTTTGATATCATAAATAGAACATGATGGAAGGAGTGAGCCCATATTCATCCGCTTCGCAAGCCTTTTTTTGGCGATCCTTTGTTCCCGTTCGAGATCGTTTATAAAGCGGTAAAAAGACAGCGGGATGAGCTGCCCGATCATCTGCACGACCGTTATGAGCTTGTATATATTCATCAAGGCAGCGGGAGTTTTTTTATCAACAACACGTTATACGAGAAGAAGCCGGGCGATTTGTTCATCATTCCCGGCAATACGATACATCATGCCCTGCCTGATCGGGACGAGCCCATCGTATCAACAGCCGTTTACTTCGCGCCGGCATTGCTCACGACCAGCTCTCTGGATGATTCGTATTCCCATCTGCTATGCTATGAGCTTGCGCGAAAGAGGAAAATATTCAAAATCGAGCTGTCCGGCGATCTTAAGAATATTACGGAAACGGCCCTGGAGAACATCAACGAAGAAATCATTTGTCAGCGTTTAGGCTATCGCGAAGCGATCCGCTTGCTTGTGTGCCATTTACTGCTGCATATCAACCGGCTATCTCTGCAAGAATGGAAAGAAATCAGCGATAGCTCCAAGATAGGCCCTCAATGGATCAGGGATGCCCTGCGGTACATAGACGAGCATCCCGAACATCGCATCGGGCTAGCGCAGCTCGCTGATGATGCCAATGTTTCCCCGCCTCATTTCTCGCGGGTATTCAAGCAGTTGACGGCGATGAACGTTACGGATTATATCAATGCCAAGCGAATTATCCGTGCTAAGGAAATGCTGCTGCAGTCGGAGGACAAAATCAACGTCGTTGCAGAACGCTGCGGCTTCGATACGCCGGCTCATTTTCATCGTATTTTTAAAGCATTGACAGGATTAACGCCGAAGGAATACAGAACAAGCCCGGAGGCAAAAAAAGAGCCCTACCCCATTCCTTGATGGCCATGCTGCTAAACAGCATAATTCAAAAAAAGGGTATGACTCTTATGACGATTTATATGAAACTAACGATCACCATGAACTAAGGGCTAATCCGTTGCTATGCAAACAAATCGGCTCCGACCATGGCCCTTCCAGCCGATCCGCTACCATCAGGTAGCTTTCACAATCTAGTGAAGGGCGCGTGGAGCTCTTGAGATCGGAATAGATCAAATAAAATTGATGGTCATGATAGCTCAGTTGCGGGGTGCAGGGGTTAAGATTTGGACTTCCATTCCATTCGCCTTGGTCGGTGACAATATCCGTATAATACTCCCACTGCTCCAAATCCTTGGACTGATAGATCCGCACACCCGGCAAGCCGTCAATCGAAGGTAGCGCTGCATAGTAGATGTCCCTGACGCTAATAATGCTCGTATTCGCATCCAAACTCATAGGCTCTACTCCTCTTTTCGCTGCCAAAAATCTGTACCGGCAAAAACTTGTTCCTTTCTAAGCGACTTGGACTCCGGCTCATTCTCATAAATACCTGCCCACGGGACTCGCTGGTAGCGTAAGACCTCCGCATGACGAACGCCATACTCTTCATAGCGCACGCTCGCTTGATTGGCAAGGTCGTTCCAGTTGTCCCAGCCAAGCGGATGAATGTGATCGCCCAGGATGCAATTTACGTATGCAGTCTTGGCATATTCGCGCCAAGGTCTCCCTAAGTACACGTCTGCAACTCCGGGAGCCGCCGTTAGGAAGCAGCGATGAAACACATAGCCGTGCTCTTGTCCCGCCGGCGTAGAAGCCGCCGTGATATAACCTGCTTGATCCTCGTAATGACGCAGGCTTCTTAGCTCGCAAGTGTCGAAATAGGCAGTCGCTCCGCCAAAGATAAAATCCACGGTTCCTTCGATATAGCAATTTTCGTACAATTGACGGTAATGAGCATGGCGCTCCCGGAGCGGGATTCCGCCGAACTCCGCCCGTTCTCTCGGCGCTGGCGGCAGCGGTCCTGTAAATAACGTATCCTGGTGAGCCTTAAAGGAGCAATTCCGGAATACGGCCAAATCGCAGTGTGCATACACGGCTAACGCCTGACCGATATCCGGCCCCTGGCCTGCCGTATTTGTCACTACTATATTTTCTACAACCAGATCGCTGCCGCCTAGAAACAAAGTCGGTGTCCCGAACGTCTCGATGCGCTCACCGCGCTCGTCCAACTCTTGCGCATACCGCCTACCGGCAATTTCGACGTATCCTAGGCCAATGATCCGTAAATGCGAGCGGTAAATGAGCACGTTCTCTTCATATACTCCTGACAATATATACAGCGTCTGAATCGTACCCGCAGTGTACCTCTCCAGGAAATCGATCGCCGCTTGAATCGTACGGAAATGACAGAATGACTCTTGTCCTACTATGATATGATCCGGTATATGGTTCGGAAGTTGCTTCGTTAACTCGCCCATTCTACAGATGCTCCGCCAAAAATTGCTGCCAGGCTACCCGCATCTCCATCGTCTCCATATGACCGGCACTGGATATTACGGGCTGCCAGTGGTCAGCTTTGCCCGCAGCTTGGTAGGCCTCATATAGCCCGTCCGCCAAATCCTCAACGCCCTCAATCGGAGTCATCCGGTCGTTTCTTCCGACCATGCTCATCCGGGCACGAGGCACAATCAGTTTCTGAATGTCCAAGGTTTTAAAGTGCTTTAACAAGCCGGGGACATAAGAATAGAATCCATGATGATCCAGACCTCTTTTAACAATAAGGGTCTCCGCGTCAACTTGTCCGCAAATATCGATCGAGACCTTGATCCGCTCATCCAGAGCCGCCATCCACCAAGACATCATGGCTCCCATCGACATCCCCATCGTCGCAATGCGAGAGCCGTCGATATCTTCGCGTTGACACATATAATCCACCATGCGCATATTATCGTAGATCATCATGCCCCACATCACTCTGCCTCGCCAAAGCATTTCCTTAACTAGCTCGCTCTCCTTCTTGCCGCCGCGCTCATTAAAGCCCCACATATCGATACAACAGGCCGCATAGCCCATCCCCGTAAGAACCTTGGCAAAGGAGGGCTCCTGCAAATAATGGCTGCTCTTAATAAATTCCTTGCGTCCCCGCTCGTAATCCCCGCCATGAGAGTGATTCACAACAACGAGTGGAAACGGCCCCTCTCCATGTAAAGGTTTAGCCACATAAGCGGGTACTTGTTCGATTCCGTTTAAATCGAGCACCAAAGTTTCCAACCAATAACCATCGTGCTCCTCCTGGGTCAATACCTTTGCTGAAATTGGCTTATTGACAGGCAGGTCTCCTAACAATCCTTTTAATCGCTCACGTGTCATAACACTCCACCTCATTCATTGATATTATCGTTTGAAGGTGCCACCGTAACTTGTTCCACTAATTTTTCCGGCTTTTTAGTGTTTCTGGATTCACATTGCGTGACCTCCACATTCTCGCCGTTCTCAATATAGAAGGCGGTGCCTTCATGATTCTCGATCGTGACCCGGTTAAAGCGAATATCCCGAACGTTCCCCAAATAAAAGCCGCGGCGCTGCATTTTGTCGATGCCGGCCATCATCGCCGGATAACCTGGAATGGCATCCTCTGCCATGGAAATATCGATATCGTTAAACGTGATTTCCGAAATATACTGCTCGGCAAGTCCATACAGGAAGCCAGCTGCTGCATGAACATTCCGCGCTGTAATATTCGCGAAATGAATACGTCTGAAGCACGGGGTTTCCTCGGTAACCGGATAAGGATGCTTATCCCATACATATTTCTCCTTGCCGCGAGGGCCACAGAAATAATACAGGTTCAGCTTAATTGGACAGATCACATCCTCCATCACAATGTTGCTGATGCGGATGTCTTCGACTATTCCGCCTCGTCCTCGTCTGGATTTCAGGCGAATGCCCCGATCCGTCTGTTTAAAAGTACAGTTGCTAATCGTGACATTGCGAATATTTCCGCTCATCTCGCTTCCGAGCACGACAGCGCCATGACCGTGAACCATCGTACAATTCGTAATCGTAATATTCTCGCATGGCACTCGATCCGCCGTATCCTCAGTTCCAGCCTTGATCGCGATACAATCATCACCGACGTCGATATTGCAGTTGCTGATGCGCACGTTGGTGCATGACTCCGGGTTGATGCCGTCCGTATTCGGCGAATCCGCCGGGTTATAGATCGAGACATTGTCTACAGTGACATCGTAGCAGCAAATTGGATTCACCGTCCAGCTCGGGGAATTCCTGATGTTCACATCCTTAATCGTCACCCGCTTGCAGTTATAGAAGCCGATCGTCGTCGGCCGCGGGAATTCCAATTCCTCCGGTCTATTGCGATGCTTATCCCACCATGGCTGCCCATTCCCTTCGATCATCCCGCTTCCGGTAATCGATACATTATGTATATCGATGCCATTAATGCAAGGGGCATGAACCTGCCGCTTAACACCTTCCCATCTCGCTTCCACGGCCGGAAAGTCATCCGGATTCGTACTAAACGAGAGAACAGCTCCGGGATTTAAGCGCAATTCAATATTGCTTTTCAAAAATATAGCTCCGGTCAGAAACGTCCCTGCCGGTACATAAACGGTACCGCCGCCAGCTTCGCTTGCAGCAGCGATGGCTTTGGAAATGGCCTCGGTTACGGGAACCGTGCTATCCTGTACTGCTCCAAAATCTACAATATTATATACTTGCATCTGTCCTCGCTCCATTCTCATGCTCTCGTCTTAACGGTTCGTATTCGGCGCATGCTTTTAGGAACGCGCCTACTCCCTTTTGATCGTTCGTAATAATCGGCTCGCTGATATAGTAAGCATAAGTGCCGTCGCGCTGGTCAACTCCGCCCAATCCAGCTACCTGACAGTTTTTGTTCAGATTCACCCAGCCTTCTTTCGTCTCAAGCACAAACTCTGCAATCACCCCGGCGAAGGCGTGATCCACGGTTCCGATCCAGCTGTTATCCAGCACACCAAGCCGGAGTCCCTTAGCCATGGCATAGACGAACATGCTCGATGCTGAGGCCTCCAAGTAATTGCCCTTACGATCACCCTGATCTATAACTTGGTACCAAACCCCTGTAGCGGCATCTTGATACTTCTTAATCGCGCTTAAGAGATCCCTTAGAATTCGAACCAGTTCTCCATAATCGCCATGCTCTTCCGGCAGGATTTCCAGGACATCCACCAGAGCCATAACATACCAGCCAAGGGAGCGTCCCCAGAAGTTGGGGGATAGTCCCGTACGAGGATCACACCACGGCTGAATGCGCTTCTCGTCCCACGCATGATAGAGCAGGCCTGTTCTCGCATCCTTCGCATGCTTCTCGCTGATCATGAATTGCTTCGTCACATCTTCGATGCCGTGCCCTTCTTCAAACGTCAATAAATACTCCAAATAGAAGGGTGCCCCCATATAAAGACCATCCAGCCAAATTTGGTTGGGATAAATCTGCTTATGCCAAAAGGCGCCTTCCGAGGTTCGCGGATGAGTCTGTAATTGCTTTCTCAACAAAGCTGCCGCCAGTTTGTACTTCTCCTGCTTCGTCTCGCTATATAGCGTAAACAACAGCTTTCCGTTGTTAATATGATCGATGTTATACTCTTCAAGACGATACCCATGAATGCTCCCGTCTTCCTGAATGAAGCGATCCATATTATCTTTAATGAACTGAAAATATTTACGCTCGCCCGTCTGCTTCCATAGCAGTTCAAATCCTTTTAACACTACGCCGTAATCATAAGACCACCTGCCAGCATAGCCTTTGTCCTCATAGAGCTTCGGCAAGCGATCCATGATAGAATCTGCGGTACTCGTAGACCAAGCTGTAATCGTCATTATAGCCTCCGTGGATCAGATGAAATAGAAGGACTTGATACCCTGCAGCCTCAGAGAATCAAGTCCTAGATCAGTGATGATGTACAGCCATTAGCCGTTGATTAAGGACTCCATCTCAACACATGCCATGACCAGGGCACCCACCCCGTGCAAGTCGTTATTTACTTTCGGCCTGGAAATGTAATTCTCGTAATCCCCAGCCGATGTGCCAATACAGATGTCTGGCAGGATCAATCGTCCCTGCTCGTCCTGCTGCAGCGCCTGAATTAATCCTGAATAGCCTTTTTGGGCAGCAGCTAGAGCATTCCCGCCGGATATCCCCAATTTCACCGCCTTGGCTATCGTATACACGAATAAGCAAGAGCCTGAGGTTTCCAGCCAGTTATCCGGCATATGTCCCTTGTCGACGACCTGATACCATAAGCCGCTCTCTCCGTCTTGATAACGGATCAGCGCTTCTACGAAATCTCCCAGAACAGGCGCAAGTTCAGCACGTCCTGGATGATCATCAGGCAGCAGATCCATGAATTGCGCCAAGGCCAGACCATACCATCCAAGCGATCGGCTCCAGAATTCCGGTGAACAGCCCGTCTCCAGATTCGCCCAAGGCATGCGTCGGCTCTCATCCCATGCGTGGTACAAGAGACCCGTCGCTTCATCCTTCATGTGCTTGCGCATTAATCTTTCCTGGTGAAGCACGGTTTCGCGCAGACTCGTTTCTCCGTATGCGTTGGCATACTTCAAGGAGAATACTCCGGCCATGTAAAGTCCGTCCAGCCACATCTGATACGGATACTTATCCTTATGCCAAAAGCCGCCTTCCGTAGTTTTGTTGATCGTTAGAAGCAGGCTCCTCAATTTCTCTGCTGCAATCCGATATTTTTCCTGTCCCGTTCTTTCATGAAGATTGAACAGCAGCAGCCCGGCCTGCATGGCATCCAGCTCATCCCGTTGAAAGTATAAATTACCATGCTCATCCACGAGATCATCTACATACTCTTGAATATAATCAACGTAGCGATCTTCCTTGACCGTTTTCCACAGAAGCTCCATCCCGCAAAGAAATACACCTTGGTGATAATGCCAGCGATGAGCTGGGGGAAGCTCCCCCGCCTTATAAGTTTCCATTAAGGAATCGCATGCTTTTTTTGCCCAGTCGAGCGGCGTAGCCGATACATTTACAGTCATTTTCAAGCTCCCTCCATGCTAACAATATCCTCTTGCTCCAAGATGAACTACAGTATGAATTATCCTTTCATCGAACCAAGCATAGCCCCTTTGGCAAAGTGCTTCTGAAGGAATGGATACACCATCAGAATCGGCATGGTAGCTACTACGATAACCGCCATTTTAATGGTTTGGTCTGGCGGCGGCACCGCAGCATCCAGCGTAGAACTATGATCCATGCCGCTGGCCAATACTACGATTTGTCGGAGCAGAACCTGAATCGGCCATTTCGCGCTGTCATCCAAATACAGGATCGCCGTCATGTAGGTATTCCAATAAGTTACCGCATAGAACAAGGAGATGGTTGCAATTGCCGGCATCGATAACGGCAGCACAATTTTGAACAAAATACCGAAGTCATTACAGCCATCAATTTTGGCCGATTCCTCCAGTCCCTCCGGAATATTCTGAAAAAAGTTTTTGAGAATAATCATGTTAAAGGCGCTGATTGCTGACGGAATAATCAATGCAGCGTAAGTATCAATCAGCCCCAGCTCTTTAACGACTAGAAACGTAGGAATCATTCCGCCATGGAACAACATCGTGAACACGACCATGAAGTTTACAACTTTTCGCCCATCCAAATCCTGGCGGGACAGTCCATAAGCCATCAGTGCCGTCAAGAACATACTGACAAGCGTTCCAACTAACGTTACTCCAATCGATACGCCCATCGCCCTGAAGATCGTATTCGTTGAGAAGATGAATTTATAAGCTTCAAAGCTCCAAACCTTCGGAATCAACACAAATTTACTAGCCGCCAATTCCGCACTGGTAGTAAATGAACCTGCTACAACGTGAATAAAGGGAAGTACAGTAATCAAAGTGATGATCGCTAGCAATGTAAAGTTCACAGCGGCAAAAAGTCTGCCGGTGAAAGATCTATCTTCTACCATTTCAATTCCTCCCGTAGTCTATCAATAGACGCCTTCTTCTCCCAGCTTCTTGGCAATTTTGTTCACTGCCATGACCATAATGAGGCCAATGATGGATTTAAAGAAGCCGATTGCGGTACTGTAGCTAAATTGACCTTGCCTTAGACCAGCGGTGTAAACATACGTATCGATAATCTCCGCAACCTCTCTGTTCATGGAATTCAGCAGCAAGTAGACATGTTCGAATCCCAAATCGAGAACGGAACCAATTTTCAAAATAAATAGGGTAATAATAACGCCTCGTATGGCCGGGATCGTAATATGCCAAATTTGTCTGAGTCTGCCGGCACCGTCCATGCGTGCAGCTTCATAAAGCCCTGGATCAATTGCAGCAATGGAAGCCAGGTAGATAATCGTTCCCCAACCTGCTTCTCTCCATATGACCTGAATGATATACATAGGTCTAAACCAGCTCGGGTTTAGCAAGAAATTGATTTTTTCAAATCCAAAGAAGACAAGCAGATCATTTATAATTCCTCCGTCCATCGTAACCATAACGAATGAAATGGAGACGACGATAACCCAAGACATAAAGTGGGGTATATAAAGGAGCGACTGAAAAATTCGTTTAAAGAAATTACCTCGGAGCTCATTTAACATGAGTGCAAGTATAATCGGAATCGGAAAGTAGATAAAGATATTCAATCCGAATAGAATCAAGGTATTCATTAAAATATTGAGGAAATCCGGTTCGGTAAATAACCTCGTAAAATGCTTCATACCTACCCAATTGCTTCCGAGAATGCCATTGTAGGGCTTATAGTCCTGGAAGGAAATAATTAGCCCGTACATCGGTAAATATTTGAAGATAATGAAATACAGCAGTCCGGGCGCTATCATGACATAGAGCCATCTATTTCTCCATATTCGCCTTTTGATCTCTTGTTTGCTTTTCGATGCATCTAGCTTTGGTTGAACTGGACTCGGACTCGGCTGTACGGTCACTTCCTGCATGATCTTCTTCCTTTCTGTTTCATAATGGAGCAAGGTGACTTAGCCCCCTTGGAATAGAAGAGGCTGTTGAGTGTATCAACATCAACAACCTTTTCTAATTCCTTTATCACTTTGCCTCAAACTAGATCCTTACTTTTTGTATGCAGCGTTGTATTCTTCAATAATTTTATCCCCGCCGCGCTTCTTCCAGTTCTCTACTTCTTTCTCAAAGCCCGCTTTATCGATTTGACCATAAATATACTTATATGTCGCATCCGTAATAATTTGCTGAAGCTCGACACCCTTCTCGGTGAATGTAGCGGAATCAAGCGGTGCCGTTGGATCTGGAACCCCTACCTTCACGTTCTCCAGAAGCAATTCTTCAGCATGGATGCGGCCCGGCAGCACGTTATACGGCTCGTACATGCCATTCGTCTCGGATTCGCCGATCACGCTATCCTTGTAGCCTTTTACTTCCCGTTCGATCAATTCTTTATCATCGGTTGGCTTCGCTTTACCGTCTTCAACCGTGTAGTGCACACCTTCGATTCCCCAGAACATAAGGTTGGAAACCTCTGGAGTCATCATTTTGTCAAAGAACGCGAGGATTTTTTTCAGTTCAGCCTCGTCTTTGACAGCGCCTTTAGGGAACAGGACAACGTTGTTATATCCAGGAATCATCCATTGCGCGAATTTGCCGTCCGGTCCGGCAACCATACTGTGCGTATCCAGTACAGCATCCGGGGCGTTTTTAATAAGATCCTTATTCAAGGAATCAATATCCTGCATGGAACCGCCGATATATAGACCCGCTTTGCCGCTGGTGAACATTTTGACGGCATCCGTTTTACTCGTTGCCGCGAAGTCCTGGTTCATATATCCGCCATCGCGAAGCTTTTTGAAGAAATCCATCGTATCGATATATTGTGGGAACGTAAATTCAGGCTGCAGCTGGCCATCCTTTTCTCCCCAGCCGTTCGGTGTTCCGAACCACGAGGATACCGTCTTGAATGCGCCGTATGTCAATTCGTTCCGATCAACGACCCCTGTCGTATCCTTCACATTGTTGCCATCGGGATCTTGCTCTGTAAACGCTTTAGCCATTTCGAACAATTCATCAACGTTAGCTGGAGCAGCAAGGTTCAATTTGTCCGCCCAGTCCTTACGATAGATAATCCCTTGGCGAGCCAGCGGTCTGCCGATGTACAGCGAGTACAGCTTGCCTTCTACTTTGGTATTATTCAGAATTTCCGGCTTCAGCTTGCTCAGGTTCGGAAACTCGCTGAGATAAGGCCCGATTTCCCAGAATTGACCGTCTTTAATCGCATCCTTCATTTGGATGAATGTCGTCTGATTTTTCAAATAAGTCACTTGCGGCAATGAACTCGTTGCAAAAGAAGAATTCAGCTTCTCTTCATACGTGTCTGCCGGGAAAAATTGATACGTTAATTTTGTGTTCGTTAATTTTTCTAATTCTTTTTTAATGGTGTCTGGCGGTGTCTCTGAAGTGTTAAGTGGAAGCATGATTTTAATTTCCATCGGCGCTTCTGATTCAGCGCCTTTCGCGGTATCGCCCCCTGTATTCGGTGCTGCTTTTTCGTTGCCGCCTGAACAGGCTGTCAACATTACGCTTAGTGTCAGCAATACAGCCAACATGATGGAGAAGGATTTTTTCTTCATAACCATTTTGACCTCCATTTGACTTATTGTTTTTACACTTTCAACAGTACAGCCTGAATGAGGTTACGAATACAATCATTTGTTCATAAACGCTGATATACCAAGGGATCTGAATAAATGATTATCACCGTAACAGCGCTGGAAACACAAAGAAACCACTGTGCATAAGGCGCAGTGGTCTCGTATGATCCTTCATTAATTATTTCGCATTCGCTCGCGTAATAGGGCTTCCTCGTACTCTTGAATGATGAGATCACCGCCGTTTTGACGCCATTTCAAAGTCTCATTCACAAAGCCTTCAGCGGTTATTTCCCCCAAAATATAATTGTACGTCGCATCCGTAATGATCTGTGAAAGCTCGGCATTCTTCTCGTCAAACGTATCAGAGCTTAAATGAACGGTCGGATCGGCCACCAGGAAGGATTCATTATCTTCACTCAGCCGTTCTGCAGCAGCGGTCAGCTCTTCCTTCTGAACAACCTCCATAATGTTGGTATTGCTCATATCCGCGATCATAAGAGAATACAAAGGATTCACTTCATCAACGCGCAGCCTTGAGGTTTCTTCGGGAAGAATGACCTTACCGTCCACAATTTTATAATGTCTTCCTTCTACGCCGTACATCATCAGGTTGGCTACATCTTTATCCATCGTTCGATCAAAAAAAGCGAGCACCTGCTTTAATTCCTCTTCCGTTGCAATGGCCTTTTTGGAGAAGAGATACAATCCATTGTAGTTGGGAATAGACCATACCTTATATCCTTTCGGGCCATGAATTCGATTGATTAGGGTCAGCTCAGCCTTAGGATTCAAAGCTTGTGTTTCAATGGACAATCGCTGGACATCCGTCATACTTCCAATATATACGCCTGCGGATCCGCGAATAAAGCTATCACGCTGCAACTCTTTGCTGGTTAAAGCGAAATCCTGATTAATTAATTTCTCGTCATACAATTTCTTCATGAAATTCATCGTATTCATATATTCTTGCGTCTCGAATTCGGGAATGAAATGGCCATCGACCTGCTCCCAATTATTTGGAGTGCCGAAATAGGAGCTCAGCGTCTTGAATACGCCATAAACCAAGTCATTGCGGTCAACAAGGCCGAACGTGTCTTGCTTTCCGTTCAGATCAGGGTCGTTATGAGTAAATTGCTTCAATACTTCATATAAATCCTCCAGAGAATGAGGCTCCTCCAATTGAAGATTGTCCAGCCAGTCCTTGCGGATAATGATCCCCTGCCTTGAGGAAGGCCGTTCGGTATATAGTCCGTAAATTTTGCCCTCCACAGCCGTTTGCCGAAGAATGGCTGGACTCAGCTGACTTAAGTTCGAAAATTCCGCAAGATAGGGCTCTATCTCCCAGAAATCGCCGGATTTGATGGCATTCTTGACCAAGCCGTAATCCGTAAATTTCACGAAGGTCACCTTCGCTAAAGAGTTCGTCGTGAGAGCCGTATTCATTTTATCGGTATAGACTCCTTCAGGAACCCAGCGTATATCAAGCTCCACTTCTGTCAGTCTTTCCAACTCAGTAATCACCTCTTTCGAGGGCTGCTGCGGAAAATGAAGCGGGGCCAATATGGATACATAGGGACGAATATCGCTGGAGTCCGTTCGAGCAGATTGTACATCGCCGCACCCGATCAATACAGTGAAGAAAATCGGTATAAGCAAATGTAAATAGTGTAGCGTGGTTTTTCTTGAAGACAATCTAGGCATTTCAGTTCCCCCTACAAGTAATGTAAGATCTGTCTCTTACGCTTAACGTACACATATATACAATACAACCTATTACTTGAATATTTTATAACTGATAGACATAATTAGAGGAAATGATTATTGCGTTATGAGATGATTATTGTTATTATTCATCCACATGCAGGTTACGCTGACTACTTCTACACAAGCAGAGGTGCTGAGTTCTGTGAGACCATTAAGTTTCTTGAGTAAACTGACTATTTTCGCCTTTGTGATCGGTACGCTTCCCGTCTTGTTCATCGGTTCATTCTCATATTTGACATCTTCAAACGAAATCCAAAAAAATGTGAACAAAAGTAAAATGGAACTTATCCTGCAAATCAACTCCAATGTAGAGCATAAATTAACAACAGTCAATCAAACTTTAAACCAAGTTGTCAACTCCAGTGTATTAAAAAGAGCACTCGACAACCCGCTAAATGAGAGCGATTTCATTTTGTATAACGACTTAAGAAACGAAATCCGCAACATGCAATCTTTTGATACGAAACTGGAGGACGTCGTTTTATTAAACCAGCGAAAGAACTGGATGATTAAAAACTCCGGATTGTATCGACTGGATCAATATAAAAATTATGAGCAGCTTACGAATCTGATTAACACCTCGGATAATACGTCATGGGTATTAACTCCCTCCGCTTGGTTCTATAGCGAGGAGAGCCTGAATGTCACGGATTGCAATTACAGCATAAGTCTGATTAAGAGGCTTCCTACTTCCAAGCTGCATAAATACGGGCTTGCCATGGCGAATATACCGGCCTGTAGTTTAAGTGATTTTATCAACTCGGAAATAGAGCCTTTTGACAGCATTATGATTCTCGATGAGCATCACCGAGTCCTTCTTCACCCAGATAAAACGATGATTGGCAAACCTATAAGTGAAAGTGGATTCACTGAAATGCCGGTAATTACCGATTCTCCCACGTCTTCAGGCCAATTCAAGACGCTGATCGATAAAAAAGATTATGCGGTCACCTACTTGAAATCGCAAATGAATGGCTGGGTCTATTTGTCGGTAACGTCCATCGAGAGCATGACCAAAGAATCGAATAAAATCGGCGCGTATACATTGTACGTCTGTTTAATTATGCTGCTGCTGTCTATTCTGACCGCTTTGATCGGTTCGCGCCGCATGTATTCGCCGATTGAAAGATTGCTTAATCAAATGGGACAACGAAAAGCAGACATTAAAATAAAACATTCCAATGAATTTCAACTGATCGGTGAGCATGTCCACCATCTGTTCCAATCGAAATCGCAGCTCGAGAAGGAAGTTCGCCAGCATATTCAGCAGGTGCGGACATTTTTCCTGATCAAGGCGTTCAATGGACATCTCAAAAAGAGGGAGTTCATCGAAGAGCTTGAGCAGTTCGGTTACTTGACTCAAGTCGAAGAGTGGCGAACGATGGCCGTATTTACCCTATCTATCGATTTCTGCGACGATTCGGCCTATGAGAAGAAGGATCTAAACCTGTTATTATTTGCCGCCCATAATATGATTGAGGAGTTGGTCTCCCCTGAGCAGCGGCTTGCCCCGGTCATAATTGATCAAACTGTCGTTACACTGATCGGCAGTACGGATGCGGATGAGGTGTCTTTTCACAAAACGCTCTATTCGCTAACGGAAAATCTACAACAGGAGATCAACAATTATTTGAAGCTGCAGGTCAGCATCGGCCTGAGCCTGCCGTTCCAAACCGTGCATAGAATTTCAACCGCTTACCGGGAGAGTCTGGAAGCGTTGAAGCATCGGATCAAGCTCGGCAAAGGGGTAATTATTCAATATGAGAACATTAACTCTGGCAAGCATTATTTGAATTTAAACTATCCGACGCATAAAGAAAATGACTTGATGGACGCGATCAAGCTGGCGGAAACCGATAAAGCGAAAGAACTTGTACGCCAATTATTTAAGTCTATCTTCGGACTGGAGCTTACTCCGCAGGAATATCAAATTCCTCTGACTCGTTTGCTTAATAATTTGCTAATTATGATGCAGGAATCGGGAATCAGCCTGAACCAAATTTATCATGCAAATGGCTCTTTGTTCGAAGAGATGCTTGACCTGCATACGGTTGCGGAGATCGAGGACTGGTTCTGGAGCGTAGTCATCCATCCCATGATCAAAATATTTAACAGCAGGCAAAATGCCCAATATCATAACATTTCCGAGAAGATCATCGATTTGGTACAAAATTATTACGATACGGATCTTACGCTGGAGGAGTGCGCTTCAAGACTTCATTACAACGCAAACTATATCAGCAGCATCTTCCGTAAGGAAACGCAGTATAATTTCAGTGAATATCTAACGATGTATCGGTTCAAAATGGCAAAGAAATGGCTGGAAGAGACAGATATGCCGATCAAGGATATCGCCGCCAAGCTAAGATATAACAATTCGCAGAACTTTATAAGATCGTTCCGCAAGCTTGAAGGGATGACCCCGGGCCAATATCGGGAATGCCATGCTGTGTCCAAGAAGTCGAATTCAGGGTTTGACCAGACGCTGTAACGTTCATATTTTTTTCACGTGTGCATAACATAAAACGCTTGATTTATCAGGTGTTAGGTTATACAATGAAATCGTTAACAATTATTGAGATTCAAAATAGTGAGGTTCTATGATAACGATTAAAGATATTGCACGTGTCGCTGGTGTATCCCATACAACGGTCTCCCGGGCGCTCAACGGCAATCCGCTGATTAAGAAGGAGACAAGGGATCGCATTGAGAGAATCGCCGCTGAACTAAATTATGTGCCGAATTACAATGCCAAGAGCCTGGTGATGAAGAAGTCTTATACGATCGGTTTATTCTTCTCCAGTATCGATCAGGGAACTTCAGCCAGCTTTCTCGTGGAGGTCATCAAAGGAATCAACCATGTGCTTGATGAAAACTACAACCTGTCTGTAAACGGGATCGATAGCATCCACAATCTGGACAATATCATCCCCCAACGCTTTGACGGCATTCTTGTGATGAGCCAAAGCGATGCAGACAACGCTTTTATCTATCACGTGAAGAAGATGGGAATTCCTTTGGTCGTTCTGAATCGACAGTTGGAAGATCCGAGCATTATGAACGTCATCGCGAACGACCGCGAAGGGGTCAAGGAAGCTATCGATCATGCGATTTCCCAAGGTCACCGCAAGCTTGCCATGATTGAAGGCAAAACAGGCTTCAAGTCCTCTACCGAGCGTAAACAAGGCTTTCTGGACAGCATGCTGGGGAATGGCCTGCCGTTGACTTCGGATTATTTCGTTATCGGCGACTACAGCATTGAGAGCGGCTATACGGCGATGTCCCAATTGTTAGCTCTGCCTGATCCGCCTTCCCTCGTCTTTTGCAGTAATGATGATATGGCGATCGGTGCAATGAATGCTTGCTTTGCAGAGGCTGTGGCTATCCCCACTCAATTGTCCCTCATCGGTTTCGATGATATCGTCTTTGCCCGCTATACGAATCCTGCACTGACGACAGTTCGCAGACCGATTGCAGATATAAGCGAGCTCGGAACCTTGAAGCTGATTGAGCTAATGCAGCAGCCGGATCGCAAGCCGGAGCAATTATTCGTCAAGACGGCCCTAATGGTTCGTCAAACCGTAGCTCAAATTTAAACTTTTCATTCTAGCGTCCCAGCAACAACACCTATTTATATTAAAAAAAAGAGTTTTCTCTTTTTTTTAAATAAAATTGTTAACGTGTGCATTATGACGTTAATCACAAAAAGGAGACAGCGATCCAATATGACACAACCACAACTTTCCAGAACGACCTTTCCAGACTTGCCCATTTACCCTGAGAAAATGATTCAATTCGGCGAAGGCAACTTCATGCGCGCTTTCGTGGACTGGCAGCTGCAGCAAATGAACAATAAGGGGCTGTTTCAAGGCAGCGCTGTTCTGGTGCAGCCGATCGAGCAAGGCCTCGGCGACATGCTGGCCAAGCAGGATTATCTGTATACGGTGCTGCTAAACGGCATCATGCAGCAGCAAACGGTCAATGACCATGAGATCATCACCAGCGTCAGCCGTGTCATCAATCCTTATTCCGATTACGAAGGCTATCTCGCATTGGCGGAAAACGATGAGCTTGAATTCATTACATCCAATACTACGGAGGCCGGGATCGCCTATCGTCCTGAAGACCGCCTTGCCGACGCTCCGCCAAAGAGCTTCCCTGGAAAATTGACGGCGCTGCTTCACAAACGTTTTCAGTTAGGCAAAAAGGGATTTACCATTATCCCTTGCGAACTGATCGACCGCAACGGCGAAAAGCTGAAAGAAGTCGTACTGCAATACGCGAACGATTGGCAGCTCGGCGAAGCATTCATACAGTGGCTTGAGCAAGAGAATACCTTCTGCTGCAGCTTGGTTGACCGTATCGTTCCAGGCTACCCGCGTGACAAAGCACAAGCTTTGGCAGAGGAATTGGGCTATCTGGATAATTTGATGGTTACCGCAGAGCCTTTTCTATTCTGGGTTATCGAAGGGCCAGCCTCCCTCTCCGAGCGTCTGCCGTTGGCCAAAGCGGGATTGAACGTCGTTGTCACGGAGGATATGACACCCTACCGTGAGCGTAAGGTTCATCTGCTGAACGGCCCTCATACCGCAATGGTGCCTCTAGCTTTATTAGCCGGATTGGAAACGGTGGAGGATGTCATGAATGACGCTACTTACTCCGTATTCGTGAGGAATTTGATCGAGGAAGAGCTAATCCCTATGCTCGACCTGCCAAAAGAAGAATTGCAATCCTACGCGGAAGCTGTTCAGGAACGTTTTAAAAACCCGTTTATCCGTCATGAGCTGACTTCGATTTCATTAAATAGCATTTCTAAGTTCAAAACGAGATTATTGCCTGTTTTGCTTCGTTATCAGCAGGAAAAAGGAGAACTGCCTAAGCTTACTACTCTATCCTTTGCCGCCTTGCTGCTCAGCTACCGCGGCGACAAGATCGAACGCCAGGACGGCGCCGAAGTAATTGCCGTATTTGATGAAGCCTGGAGCCGTCCTGACGAATTCGTGGCAACGATTCTGAAGGATGCAAGCTTATGGGGCGAAGATTTGACCGAGGTTCCGGATCTCGTGCAAGCGATCGAAGGTTATTTGCAGCAGCTAGAGGCATCTGGCAGCCGCACTGCTCTACAACAATTGATTTAGGAGTGATGATACTATGCAAAGACTAACGAAGATGAATCCCCGCGATACCGTAGCCGTGGCTTTAAGGCCGATTAACGCAGGGGAAGAGCTGAATTTCGAGAATGAGATTCTAAAAGCATTAGAGGATATTCCCCAAGGCCATAAAATCGCCTTAACCAACTTCGGGCCCAACGATGTCGTAACCAAATACGGTTATCCTATCGGGCATGCCACCTCCGCGATTCAACGCGGCGGATGGGTGCATACGCATAATTTGGCGACGAACCTCGAGGGCGAGGAGGAATATGAATATGTTCCCGATCTCCATCCGGTAACGTACCCTAAACGTGATTTGACCTTCCAAGGTTATCGCCGCAAAAACGGAAAAGTCGGCATCCGTAACGATCTCTTCATCGTTCCTACTGTAGGGTGCGTCAATGGGGTTGCCGAGTTAATGATTAAGGAATTCAAGGCGATCCACCCTGATCTGGGTACCTTTGATAATATTACCGTGCTGAAGCATCCCTACGGCTGCTCACAGCTCGGGGATGACCACCGCATGACGCGCAGCATTCTGATGGATGCGGTCAATCATCCGAACGCTGGCGGCGTGCTCGTCTTCGGCTTAGGCTGCGAGAACAATATTGTTGCTGAATTCCGCAGCATGCTGGGCGAACACGACGAAGAGCGCGTGAAGTTTCTCGTGGCGCAGGAAGTCGGAAACGAAGTCGAAGCCGGCTTGGCCTTACTGGAAGAGCTCTATCATGCAGCACAAAACGATCGCCGGGAACCCGTTCCGGTCAGCGAGCTGAACGTCGGCCTGAAATGCGGAGGATCTGACGGATTCTCAGGTATTACGGCGAACCCGCTGCTGGGAGCCTTCTCTGACTTCTTGATCTCCCAGGGCGGAACCTCCGTTTTGACGGAAGTTCCCGAAATGTTCGGCGCGGAGAAAATGCTCATGGCTCGTGCGGAAAACGAAGAGGTATTCGAGGACATCGTACACTTGATCAACGACTTCAAGCAGTACTTCCTGTCCCACGGAGAATCAGTCTACGAGAATCCTTCGCCGGGCAACAAAGCCGGTGGCATCAGTACTCTTGAGGATAAATCGCTTGGCTGTACTCAGAAGGCCGGAACTGCTGCGGTCGTCGATGTATTGCAGTACGGAGAGAAGCTTCGCAAAAAAGGGCTGAGCCTTCTGCAAGCACCGGGTAATGACCTTGTAGCATCCTCCGCGTTAGCTGCATCCGATTGCCATTTAGTCCTGTTTACGACAGGCCGAGGAACGCCATTCGGCAGCTTCGTACCAACGGTCAAAATCGCTACGAACAATGATATATATAACAACAAAAAGCATTGGATGGATTTCAACGCCGGCCCTCTGCTCGATACGCCGATGGATCAGGTTCTTGAGGAATTTATCGATTATGTGATCTCCGTAGCCAACGGCCAGCAAACCCGCAATGAGCAGAATGAAGTTCGCGAGCTGGCGATCTTCAAGACTGGAGTTACTCTCTAGGCTATCGAATAATTATAAAGGAGCTAAGCGGCATGTTTCTAAACGACAACTTCCTATTAACGACAGATATGGCCGAGTCCCTATTCCATGACTACGCCGACAATATGCCTATTATCGACTATCATTGCCATCTTGATCCAAAGGAAATCTACGAGAATAGAAATTTTAAGAATATTACCGAAGCGTGGCTGTACGGGGATCATTACAAATGGCGCTTGATGCGTGCAAACGGTGTGCCGGAATCCCACATCACCGGAGATGCCTCCGACTATGACAAATTTCTGGCCTGGGCAAGAACGGTGCCTAAAACGATCGGCAATCCGCTGTTCAGTTGGACTCATTTAGAGCTTCGCCGTTTCTTCGGCATCGATGAGCTGTTGAACGAAGAGTCTGCACCGCGCATATGGGAGATAGCGAACAAAAAGCTCGCTTCCCCGGATTTCCGGCGCCGCAGTCTCATCAAAACCTCCAAAGTGAAGATCATTTGTACGACCGATGATCCTGTGGACTCCCTGGAATATCACCAGGCACTGCTTAAAGAGGAGCAGGACTTTCATGTGTTCCCAACCTTCCGGCCGGATAAGGCGCTTAACATTGATGCGCCGGGCTTTAAAGATTGGATTGGACGTTTGGGAGAGGCTGCCGGCAGTTCCGTAACCTCATATGCGGAGCTGGTAGACGCGCTTAAGAATCGCGTGCAGTTCTTCCATCAGCACGGGTGCCGTCTATCGGATCATGCCCTCGATGTGCTTCGTTACCAAGCCGGGGATGCCAATACGGTGGAACGGATTTTTGCGAAAAGGCTGGCCGGGGACGATCTTTCCCAGGAGGAAATAACAGTCTATCGCACCGAGCTTCTATCCGCATTGATTGGCATGTATCATGAGATGGACTGGACGATGCAGCTTCACATACACGCCTACAGAAACAACAATACGCCGATGTTCAACAAGCTTGGGCCTGACACCGGTTATGACGGAATCAATGACCTGTCGCTGACCGAATCGCTCTCGCAATTGCTGGATCGTGCGGAAAGCACCAAGGGTTTGCCGAAGACGATTCTGTATTCCCTGAATCCGAACGACTACCCGGCCATCCTGGCTTTGATGGGCTGTTATCAGAAGGATACCCCGGGCAAGCTGCAGTTGGGATCGGGCTGGTGGTATAACGATACTCGCAGCGGAATGCGCCATCAGCTCACGATGTTTGCCGACAACAGCGTACTGGCCAATTTCGTTGGAATGCTGACGGATTCACGCAGCTTCCTCTCCTATACGCGCCACGAATATTTCCGCCGCGTCTTGTGCGAGCTGATCGGGGAATGGGTAGAACGCGGCGAAGCTCCGAACGATGTTGTACTGCTCGGAAAACTGGTCGAAGACATTTCTTATAACAACGCAGCAAACTACTTTGGCTTCAGCACTGGCCAGTAAAGGAGACAGCGCTCATGTTACTGGTTTGTGCGAACAACGAGCAGCTGACGAAAGAGGAAGGAAGGTTTCCCAAGGAAACCTCCCTCCTCTTTCTCTATCCTGCTCTGGAAGCGAACGAGGTGGAAGATAAAGAACAGAGCGGCGATAAAAAGGATATCCCCTACATGAAGCAGAACAATGATCTAAGCCGCAAGCAGGGCGACCAAGGCCAAGGCGGAGACAAGGCCCGGCCCTTCGTGCTTGTATTGCCTGGCGGCGGCTACGAACATTTGGCCGAGCATGAAGGCGAGCCGATCGCTCGCTGGCTGAACAGCCTAGGCATTCACGCAGGGGTGCTCCATTATCAGGTTGGAGATTTTGAATTCACTTCGCTGATTAAGGATGTGGAGGATGCTCTCCAATGGGTACGGGAAGCCCCTAAAGAATGGAGCGTCATTCCTGATCAGGTCGGGATGATCGGCTTCTCGGCAGGAGGGCATTTGGCTTCCATCGCTGCAACGACAGGCGTGGAGAAGCCGAATCTTCTACTGCTAAGCTATCCTGTCATCTCCCTGCATTCGCCACATACCCACGAAGGAAGCCGGGATCATTTTTTAGGAGCCAATCCTAATCCAGAAGTGCTTAATGCCTGGTCATCCGATCAGCAGGTTACTGCCGAGACACCTCCTACCTTCATTTGGACGACCGCTGATGATTCCGTCGTGCCTGTAGAGAATAGCCTGCTACTTTCAGCGGCCTTATCCCGCAACAAAGTCCCTTTTGAGCTTCATGTGTTCGAGGAGGGGCGTCATGGGCTCGGCCTCTCGGACGACCATGCCCACGTTAAGCAGTGGCTAACCCTTGCCGAGAAATGGTTGGGCCAACATCACTATGTAAAGAAAGGAACTTGATGTTGATGAGCCATATCTTGTTTATTGCCGGGGATTCTACAGCAGCTCTCAAAGGGGCCGCCGAGAAGCCGATGACAGGCTGGGGCGAATATTTGCAGAATTATTTCCAGCCCTCCATGCGAGTGGACAACCGCGCAATTAATGGGCGCAGCACGAAGTCATTCCTAGCTGAAGGGCGGCTGGCTGCCATAGAGCAGGATTTCGGCGCGGGCGACTATTTGTTCATCCAGTTTGGGCACAATGACGGAAAAGTGGAAGATCCGAGCCGCTATGCAGATCCAAAACAAGAATATCGCCAGAACTTGAAGCGATTCATTGATTCTGCTCGCGGGCGCGGCGGTTACCCCGTGCTGCTGACCTCGGTGAGCCGCCGCCGCCTCTTGGAAGACGGCACGCTCGACCCTTTCGCGGTAGGCGAGTATCCCTTTGCTATGAGGGAAATCTCCGCTGAGACAGGAACGCCGCTGCTTGATATTTTTGCAGCTTCGCAGCAGCTTTACCAAACCTTTGGGCTCGGCCAATCGAAGCGGCTATTTATGCACCTGCCGGAGCAGGCGCATCCGAATTATCCAGCCGGCATCACCGACGACACCCATTTCTCGGACGAAGGAGCACAGCAAATCGCCAGGCTTGTAGCACTAGCCATCCAGCAATCCGCTGAACTATCTGCTTTACAGCAGCATTTAAAAGGAGAGATCACATGACCGTTCCATTTCATCTCGGGATTCGCGCCCATGATTTCGGACAAGTTCCATTGGAGGATCTTATTCAGAAGCTGCAGCAATATGAGTTTTCACATATTCAATTTGCCATCAAAAAATCTTTCCCGAAAAGCGCGCCGAGCCTTTCCGCGTTAAGCCCGGGTACAGCAACCTACTACGGCAACGCCTTTCGGCGGGCCGGCATTCAAATTGCCGTGCTCGGCTGCTATGTCAATATTGTCGCTCCCAGCCCCGAGGAGGAGACTCAGGCGCTGGCTGACTTCAAAACCAATCTCCGCTTAGCGAGAGATTTTGGCGCCAGTCTCGTAGGGACAGAGACGGGCAGCGTCGGCAAAGGCTACACGACCGATAATTTCACCGAGGAAGCCTTCCAGAGAGTCATCGCTGCGGTACGCGAGATGGTTGCCGAGGCGGAACGTTTTGGGGTTACTGTCGGGATTGAGGCAGGATTGAATCATCCCCTCCATACAGCACCTTTAGCTCGGCGCCTGCTCGACGCGATTCCTTCGAATAACCTGCAAATCATTCTCGACTGCGCGAATTTAATGTCGCCAGATAACTACAAGCGGCAGGATGAAGTCGTTGCCGAAGCATTCGAGTTGCTTGGAAATCGCATAGCCGTCATCCATTTGAAGGATTTTATCGTCCAGGACGGGAAAATCCAAATGGTGCCCGTAGGCAAGGGCTGGCTCAAATTCGAGCCCATTTTGCGCTACATGAAATATGAGCGCCCTCATATTCAAGGCATCATGGAGAGTACAACCGAGCCGCATTTGGCGGAGAGCGTTGCATTTTTGCAGCGGTTGTATGAGGATGTGTAAGCAACGGTCTTAACGTCATATCCCCGGTTCGGCCCGCATTAGCGGGATTTGAACCGGGGATTTTCGTTGGGGCGTGTGAGCCCGCTTAAAGCTCATGAAACGGTTGTTTTAAATATATTAAAGCTTTGTCAGCAAAATATGGAACTTTTTAGGTGGTAATCTTCCTGCACATCTGCTATACCTATGGAGTAGCATATACAGAAATGAAGAGGGTAGGGGGCGAATGGGTTGAAGAGAAAAATAGCGGATTACAAGCCATTATTATGGATTTTGGCTATCCCGGTACTTAATATCTTTTATGGGGTATTGAACCACGGCAATACGACAGTAAGAAGTCTCATGATCTCTTGGGATGACCATATCCCTTTCATATCGGCTTTTATTATTCCTTACATCCTATGGTACCCTTTTATTCTGGCCATGCTGGTCGCTTATTTCATGAAAGACAAAACAACGTACTATCGCACACTGTTCACGCTCTGTCTGGGACTTATCGCCAGTTATATTACCTTCTTCTTCTACCAAACGACGGTAGGTCGTCCGGTGATTACAGAGACGGGGCTAACCTACTGGCTGGTCAATTTCATTTACCAGACGGATGGCCCTTATAACTGTTTTCCGAGCATTCATGTCCTGACCAGTTATTTGATGCTCAAAGGGCTGGCTGAATGCAAATGGTCTGTTTTATCCAAATGGACGATTATTATTGCGTCTTGGACGATTACGGCCTCCACGGTATTCGTGAAGCAGCATGTCGTCCTGGATATTGCCGGGGCGATCGTGCTGGTCGAAGTTTTGTATTTCGTAGTGCGTAAATGGGTTTTCCCAGAGGTTTCAGAAATGAGCGCAATGCACGCCAACCAGCCGCCGCTGCAGGAACCAAGTCTCGAAATCTCACAAGGCAAGTAACCAATGCAAGGGTTGATTTAGTGCCATGGTCTGAGGAGCAATCACGCAAGGGCTGAGAACTGCCGCGGACGCTAGGAACAGGTATCTTTGACTTTAGTGTCAAGACTGTAATAATTCCTGTATTCAGAATTACACTTCCAAGTTGCTGGAATCAACAATTAGCAGTCGCAATTAAGATGCCCCTCGGTAGAAGGGGGGCTGTTTATTCAAGCTCCAGTACTTCCTGTGGTATTTTAATTTTCTTAAGGTTGTTATAGTTAGAATATTTACTCCTCTTCTCCATTTCAATGGAAACCTTGCTTCCAGACACTATCACATAATCCATCTCCATAGATAAACTGATTTCAACAGGATAATACGTATCCTTGTGAACAGTAAACACGATATTCGCTTTCCTGAAGCTTGCCTCGGAATAATTCTCCATCAACGGCTCTCCGCGATCATTCGTCTGGTTCCGGTAACTGTCGGCGAATTTCAGCATCTGGTTGTTATTTAACTTGGCTCGGATGACATAATGCTCTCCTTCTTCATTAACTTCCAGCGCTTCAAGGACGGATTCATAAGGCTTCAGTTGCCGTTCAGGATATCCCCCTTCTCTCATGGCTGGCATTGCTTTTACGCTCAGTTCTTCATTCATCTTCATCCAGTTTCCAAAATTCATATAGATGGCATCTTCCGTCACATATTGCTCTAGATCTAAATCCATTTCCACATCATTGTTCTCCCCACCCATCTTGGTTTCAGACTTTACGTATATCTGGAATGGCTCTTTGATGACCTCGCTCCTCGACCGCATATCGATGATTTCCACCGTAGGAGTCATCTCTGAAATATTGCTTACTATACGCTGATACGAATCCTCTTCGACCGAAAAGCTCTTCAACTGCTTTCCCGCCAAGATAATCCGCTCAATGAGATCTCCAGCCTCTGGCAAATTTGAATTTTGTTTCGGCTTCGCCGAAGATTTTATGTTTGTTCCGGCTTCCGTTTCACGCTTGCCCTCTAAGCCATTATTTGTATCGTTAGTTGTAACGTTGGCCGTTGTGTTTGTACTAGAGTCTGATGTTTTATTCTCAGCAGAATTTACTTCCATTTCAGAAGCAGATTTCGACGTACAGCCCGCCAATAAGCCAATCGCCAGTAGAGCTGTTAACAAAGTCATCCTCGCCGTTCTATGTATCAAAGTACATTTCCTCCTTTATCCATCGTTAAATTCGACCCTTTATTTTTCACATTTCTATAACAAGGTAACGAATGCCCTAATAATTGTCAACGACAAAAAGAACGCCTTTCAGCGTCCCCATATCGTATTTAATCACATTTGCGTCATTCTTACTTGATTTCACAACTGCTATTACCTGCGTCTATCATTATACATAAGTTACACTTACTGCCGCCTCAAAAATCTATGCTTGCTAAGATCAATAGCTGTATCAGCCTCTCAAATCGCAAAAGGGGTAAATTTCGGCACAAAGAATCGAACTGCCTTATTCAGAGCGCTGCTCCGGGAACATAGCTCGGTCGCCGTTGTAACCGGATTTCTGAATTTCACAAACCTATGTCACCTAAGAATATAGCAGCAGCAACAACGCTTGGAGGAACATTTTCCGTACGAATCCTGACATCCATTTTAATAATTTAAATTGTACAACTGGATTTATAGTAATTAGTTTGCGCCCTAAGAGAGAGAAATCAGATTTAAGTGGATTTTTGGACTTCTGTCAAGAAAGTGGACACCTATTAAGTGAAAGTTTATGCCGTCTTCTTCTTGAATTGCGCAGCAAATTGAACCGGCGACAAATAGCCGATTGAACTGTGGATTCGTTTGCGGTTGTAGAAAAATTCAATGTACCTGTAAATGGTCTCGTAAGCCTGTTGTTTGGTCTTGAACTTCGTTCTGTAGATGAGTTCTTTTTTCAAGATGCTGTGAAATGACTCGATACAAGCGTTATCGTAGCAATTCCCTTTACGACTCATGCTAACCTTCATGGAATACGATTCCAGCTTGTCACGGTACTCCTTCGATGCGTACTGTGAACCGCGATCGGAATGGTGAAGCAATCCCTTACCTGGTTTTTTCGCATCATATGCGGCCTCTAGAGCATCTAAGACAAGTTCTGTTGTCATCCGGCCGTAAAGCCGCCAACCCACGATCTCGCGTGTGCACAGATCCATCAGACTAGCCAAGTACAGCCGTCCTTCTCGGCAGGGGATGTAGGTAATATCTGCAACCCACACTTTGTTCGGTTCAGATACGGCAAAGTTCTGGTTCAACTCATTGGGAGCAATGGGTGAGTCATGATTGGAATCGGTCGTCTGCACCTTAAATTTACGGGAGACACAAGAACGCAACCCCAGTTCTTTCATGTAGATGCTAACTGTGCGCTCCGCGATCTGGATACGCTCTTTCCACAGCATTCGGGTAATCTTAGGACTGCCGTAGCGTTCCCCGGAGTCATGAAAATGATACTTGACTCTCTCCAGAACCTTCGCCTTTCGAAGTTTCTGCTCGCTAGGCAATGCCTTTTGCCACTTGTAGAAGCCACTCCGAGACACTTGTAAAACCTTGCACATCTTCTCCACCGAAAACTCGGAGCGATGTTCTTCAATGAATTGGAATCTCAATTCCTTTCTTTGCTGAAGATGTGCAGCGCCTTTTTTAATATAGCGAGTTCTTCCTGGAGATCTTGATTTTCCCGCTCCTTCTCTTGATTCTCCAGTTCCTTATTACGCAGTTGTTGTTCGAGTTGACGCACTCTCTCCGGTGTGACTAAAGATTCCAGCTGGATTTCATCGCGGTAAAGTGCTTTCCAGTTGTGCAACACACCGGCAGATATACCGAGTTCTTCGGCCAACTGCGGCATGGACTTACTTTGCTCTAAAATATACTTCACTGTCTGCTTCTTAAACTCTTCACTGTAACTATTACGTTCCATCCGGACATCTCTCCCTTAAGAATTATTATCTAGGTTCACTTAAGGACTGTCCACTTTTTATTCTAGTTGCATTTATGTCGTAAAAAGAATGGAACTGGTCAATCATGAGCCGGATTCTTGATTTTTGGTGTATGAAATCCACATATTCCCAATAAGTATTGTCCTAGAGTATAGTTAGATACACGATTTCCATTTATATGCGACAGCTTGGTATACACGACCTGGTATTGCACTTGGTATAGGAAGCTAGGGTATAGTATCTTAATATAGAAGTTCTAGGTATAAGCAGCGCACTTTAAACCCTTCCCCGAAAAGAAATGAATCTTCCTCCGCCTCTGTTACTCGTGCAGTTACTCCTGTTCCTGCTTCTATCCCCAACCTTTCGGCGGTTTGCTCCACGGTCGACAGAGCCTCCCTTATTGGCGGGACTTTCCACACCCCATAGGAATGAGGATCGATTCAAGAAACCCATTCTATACGAATTAAGAAGATTTAAGCGCCACTTCAGGCGATTCCTGAGATTGTCGGGAAATGATGAACAGCGTCATCCAAATCAGCATAAACCCAAAAGCCTGCGCCAGCGTAATCATCTCCTGGAAGGCAATCCAGTTAATAACCACGCCAACCATCGGGAAGCTCAGCTCCGCGAGAGTTGCCACGGATGCCTTAGTCGTGGTCAGCCCCTTATAGTAGACAAGCAAGCTAAGCAGGCCTGGCAGCAGCGCTTGACCGAGTAAATTCAAGGATACGGCAGCAAAAGCACCGGACTCAGTAGGAATGTTCCAAGCTGCCCCTTCGTTCCAGGTAATCGCGAATAGCAGAGGCAGAGCCAGCAAGAAACGAAGCGAGGTGACCGTTTCGTATTTCATCTGACCTACCATCAGACGACCCATTACCGTAGAACCGCCCCATAAAGCCGCAGCACCAAGCGATAACAGGCTGCCGACGTGAACAATTTCGCTCCAATGCCCGATTGGCAGTGTAAAGCCAAAGGTCAGCAGATAAGTACCTGCCAGGGCTAGAATTATCAGCCAAGAGAAGTGACGCGGGAGCCGTTCCTTCAGTAGCATTCTCGCCAATACGATGGCAAACAACGGCTGGAGCTTCTGCAGCAGCAGCACAGCATTCGGGTTGCCATTGACGAGTCCCATCGTAAACAGAATGGTAGCTGCGGCCGATCCGCCCCAGGATATGAACAGAAGGGCTCCAGCCTGCTTCCAGCCTAGGCCGCGCAGCTCATCACGATTTTTCCACATAACGGGAATGGCGATTAACGCGATAATGATATGCTCCAGCAGCACAATTTGTGCGGATGTGAGCGACTTAAGCAGAATGATGCGAAATAGCGGGTCGGCTCCCCACAGGGCGGCGCCCAGAACAACCAGCCAAAATCCGCTCTTGGAGCGAGCTGCTTCCAGCGGTCTCGAAGGTTTGATTTTGACTCCTACAGATACATTTTCCATGATGCGTCTCCTTACCTTGAATACGGAGTCTAATGCGCAGAAAACCCCCGTCATCGACAACGTCGATCTTACGGGGGCTGATCAAATAAGCTTGCTTGGGCACAACAAATCCAAAGCATGCTTACCCTTGATCTTCTCCCATCCGGACTTTACCGTCGGCCCTGGAATTGCACCAGATCAGTCGCAGCCTGGTTTCAGACAGCGAGTCGCGGGCTAAAGGCCGTTCAAGGAACGGACTATCACCGCCGGTCAGGAATTTCACCTTACCCCGAAGATCCATATTCAAATTTTTGTATTTTATAAAGCTGTGTTATTACCTTGAATTTAGATTACTACAAATTGATGGTTATTCCTGTGAAGGAAGTCACATCTGAAACCTAGTTTTGACTTGTTTCATGTAATTTCACTTCACTTTCAACCATTATAGCATTTTTCACAGCTGTTGTAATCCGCTTATTTATTCCTCACCTACTTTCTATGCGGTTATCCCAGATGTGTGTATGAACGATGTATTACCAAATTGCGAATGGTTCTCATCACAAGGGAGGTTTGCTACAATGATATATATAAATTTCCATGGAAAAAGAGGTGCCTCCATCTTGCCTAAGCTCCTCGAATTTGAACAATTGAAGAAGAGCCACGCCAATTCTTCGGAAACTCTTCTGTTTAACAAGGTAAGCGCCGCGTTAGCCTGCCATGATCGGATTGCGCTTCTCGGTACTTCCGGGCAAGGCAAAAGCACCTTGCTGCGGATATTATCCCTGCTGGACATCGCCGACGAGGGAGATATCCGCCTAGAAGGCGTATCTTCAAAACAATTCGATCCTATCGAATGGCGCATGAAGATTTGCTATGTGGCACAGCAAGCGGTCATGCTGCCCGGCAGTGTTGAGGATAATTTGCGGACGGTTCATCAGCTTCATCATATTCCTTATGACGTTCAGCTTGTGAACAAGCTTCTATCGCAAGCCGGTCTTGAAGCTATCGACTTAAACAAGAATGCGGCGGATTTATCCGGCGGGGAAAAACAGCGCATAGCCCTAATCCGTTCCTTATTATTGCGACCGAAGATACTTTTGCTGGACGAAATTACGGCCTCACTGGATCAAAGCAATGCCAATCGGGTAGAAAACATGCTCCAGGAATGGCATCGCAAGGAAGGAACCAGCATCATCTGGGTAACGCACCAGCTTGAGCAGGCCGCCCGAATTAGTGATTATGTCTGGTTTATGGACAATCATACATTACTGGAGAGAACATCGACGGATCAATTCTTTGAACAGCCCGAAACAGAGCTTGCCCGCCGGTACCTGCAACAGCCAGCAGACAGGGGGGCATTATGTCTCTCCTAGCACTTAGCTTCACGATTATATTCGTTATGGTCACGATGCTGATCTCCGTATGGCAGAAGCTGGATCTCGAAAAGGATACCGCCATTGGCACGATCCGTGCCGCCGCACAGCTGCTGCTGGTGGGCTATGTCCTTCAGTTTGTGTTTAACAGCAATCATCCTTTGTTCATCATAGCCATTATCATATTCATGATTATCGTCGCTTCAAGAAATGCAGCTAAACGAGGAAAAGGCCTAGAGGGAATCTGGTGGAGAGTGGCCGTGGCCATTACGACAACAGAATTATTAATGATGGGTCTGCTGCTGGGACTGAACATTATTGAGCCCACTCCTCAGTACATTGTTCCGATTAGCGGAATGACGATTGGCAATGCAATGGTGGTGGCTGGCTTGTTCCTGAATCAATTCAAACGCGACATCCATGCTTCGCGCGGGGAGATCGAAACACTGCTGTCACTCGGAGCGACCGCCCGCAGATCGGTTCAGGATGTGATGAAGCGCTCCGTGAAATCAAGCATGATCCCGACGATTGACGGGATGAAGACCGTTGGGCTCGTTCAGCTTCCGGGCATGATGACCGGCATGATTATTGCCGGAGCCAACCCCGTCGAAGCGGTGCGCTATCAGATCCTGATCGTGTTTGCCTTCACCAGTTCAGCCGCCATCACCAGTATTCTGCTGAGCACGCTGAGCTACCGTCAATGGTTTACCAAGGATTTGCGCCTGCGGCAAATTGAATAGCGGTAGAATAACGGTAAAATAGCGCAAAGAATCCGGGGCTCCTATTTGGGAGCACCCGGATTCTTTTATATTTATTTTTTTATTCAAATGCCGGTATCGCGATATCATCATAATTGTCTTGCAGGAACTGCTTCACCTCAGATCCGCTCATCGCCTTAGCCAGCTTCTGCACAGCCTCGGACTCCCGGTTGTCCTCACGCGCTACTAACGTAATCGCAAAGTCGGATTCCGCTGTCTCGGTCAATAGCGCATCCTTCTTCGGCGTTAGACCGAGCGGGCTTGCATAGGCCGGCGTCATCAGTACCAAATCTACATCGTCCAGCATCCGCGCCAGCATGAGCAAATCTACTTCCTCGAACTTATATTTTTTCTCATTCTCGATAATATCTGCTTGCGTCGCATCAATGCCTACGCCTTCCTTCAGCTTGATGATTCCGGCTTTGTCCAGCATATCCAGCGAGCGCCCGATGTTCGACGGGTCGTTAGCGATAGCAATCACCGCCCCATCCGGCAGCTCCTCCATGGATTTGTAGCGCTTGGAGTAAGCACCATATACAGCATGGTAGATCGGCTGAACAGCTACCAGGTTGGCATTTTTATTCTCATTATATTGCTCCATATAAGGAACGTGCTGAAAGAAGTTCACATCCACTTCCTTATTCGCCAGCGCATCGTTTGGCTGAATGTTGTCTGACAATACAACAAGCTCCAAATTAACGCCCTCCTCTTTCAACATCGGTTGAACAAGCTCTAGAATTTCAGTCATTGGCGGAATTAAGGTAGCTATTTTTAACGTGACCATTTCCTGATCCTGCGACTCCGTTTGAGCTTCCGATTGATTCTGCGAAGACGAATTGTCAGAAGTGCTGTTCGCGCCCTGATTGCCGCAGCCGGTAACGAAGACCATAAGTAATGAGAGCATAAGTATCCATTTTTTCATCGTATGTTTCCCTCCAAATATATCTTTAAGTATTTTAATCACTGTACAAATCCCGCTACGAACGTTTATCGAGCAATCTTGAAGCCGTTGTGCCCGCAAACTGTATTCCCTGTACCAACACAATCATCAGAATGATGACCCCGGTCATCAGCTCCGTCTCATAGCGCTGATAGCCGTAGCGGATGGCGAAATCGCCAATTCCTCCTCCTCCGACGATGCCCATGACAGTCGAGTAGGAGATAAAGCTAATCGTTGACGTCGTTAAACCCAGCACCAGACCCGAGCGAGCTTCCACGTACAAAAACTTCACAATCATCTCCACTTTGGACGCTCCCATGGATCGAGCCGCCTCCATCACCCCGCGGGGGACATCCAGCAACGCTTGCTCCACCTGCCTGGCATAAAGCGCGATCGCCACGATCGATAGAGGAATGGAAGCGGCCAACGTGCCGATTGCCGTGCCGACGATCATGCGGGTAAGCGGGATCATAAAGACGACAAGCAGTAAAAACGGGAAAGAGCGGATGATATTCACAAGGCCATTCAGTACCCAGGATAAGGAGCGATTTTCATACAATTGACCCTTGCGGCATAGAAAAAGCAGCGTGCCTGCCGGAAGTCCACAGAGGATGGCAGCTGCCACGGATATCCCCACCATGAGAAAGGTCTGGCCGATGGCCTTCCTAATCTCAGCTTCGTACTGCACCATACTATCGAGAATCACTGAAACATCAAACATCGCACAGCTCCTCCGTCCCCAGCAATTGTTCCCTGTACGATTTCGGACGAGGGGCGTCGGCGGCGTAATTCCGCTTAGTCAATGCGAAGCTATCCGTTAAACGCCCGTCCTCCATGACAGAAACCTGCTTGCAGATCTGTGCCACAACATTCATTTCGTGAGTAACGATAACGATCGTAACGCCCAGGGTCTCATTCACATGCCGCAAAACCGCAAGAATATCATTCGTTGTCTTCGGATCCAGGGAAGAGGTCGGCTCATCGCAGAGCAGCACCTTCGGGCTGTTCGCCAGGGCGCGGGCTATGGCCACACGCTGTTTTTGTCCTCCGCTTAGTGCCGCAGGGTACTCCTCTGCCTTATCCAACAAACCGACGAATTGCAAACACTCACGAACCCGCTCAGCCCGTTCTTTCTTCGGGATTCCGGCTAATTCCAGCGGAACGGAGACATTGCCGCTCACCGTACGGTTCTGCAGCAAGTTGAATTGCTGAAATATCATACCGATCGATCTCCTCGCCTCCCGCAGCTCGCTTTCCCCCATAGCCGTTAAATCTTTTCCTTCGACAATGACGCGACCTGTATCAGGTGCTTCCAGCATATTCATCAGCCGCAGAAGCGTGGACTTTCCTGCGCCGCTTGAGCCGATGATGCCGTGAACGGAGCCTTCCTCGATCGTGAGAGTTATCGCTTGAACCGCGGCCAATTGCCCATTGCGCTGTTGTCCATAGCTTTTACTAACCTCATGCAGTGAAATCATCAGGCTCTCCCCCTTTTTAGCAGCCTGTAAATTGTACTACTAATATCAGACATCTGTTATACTCTTGATCTTCTCATGATTATACGTGATTAATCCCACTGTGTCACTAATTTTAAATAATTCATAAGACAACTTCGAAATAAAAAGCCGAAGGACAGCCACCTGTAAGCGGCCATCCTTCGGCTAATATCAAGAAATCATATCGCAAAACTATTAAATTAATTCTCCAGCCAGCTTTCGTCCCAAATGACGTAGCCTGTGGAATCGTCCCCAGCCGGCCCGTTAAATTTGACATACAGCTCGGTAGTTTGATTAGGAAGCACCATGACGTTCTCCACTACAGTTCCATTCTCGATTTTCCCCGTAGCAAATGCCTGTCCGTCTTTATCGGAAATCGTATATGTTCCCGAATACACTTTGTCTGTCTTAGGCGTCTTAAATCCAACGAGCACGCCTACTTTTTTCGTACCTTCCTTCACTTTAAAGGCAACGCCTTGACCGGCGCTGTTCACACCAGTAACCATGAACGCAGTCTCGTATTGCGTCTCTCCGAATTGCAGCTCTTCCTTATTGCGAGTAATGCCGCTCGCATAATAACTCCACTTAAAGTGCGATACATTGTTTACATTAAAAGGAGTCCGCTCTCCCTTGCCCGGCGTTTCGGCAACCGGCCCCGTCGTGATTGAAATTTGCTGTTTACCCGCATCGTAGCGAATATCCGCTCCAGTAGCTTCAGCTACAGCGCGCAGCGGCACGTAAGTCGTTCCTTTGTAACTGATCGGCACAGCCTTCGCTCCATTAGCGTCCTTCGCCGTCCATGCCTGGCCATTAAGTAAAAATGAAATGCCATGATTCAGGTTTGCCTGAATGCGCTCCAGAGTCGAAGCCGCCGATACCCCGGCAGAAAAGGTCAATAGTATAATAAGAGCCGTCCCGATCATTGCTGTCTTCTTAGATTTAAACTTCAAAATCATCTTCCTTTCCAATCAGATTTTATGTATTTATTTCTACACAATAATACAATATTCTACATCCTTCTTAAATGTGTCGAAGCTCCCAATTGTTGGGCGAAACCACTCAATAAACCAAGGAAAATGAAGGGAAACGAGACTAACAGACCAATCCCCATCCTTCTATTGGCCTATAACACTCCTTTTCTCTATTGTCCCCTGCTATCGCTCGCTTCCCACTCATTGCTCTACGAAATATGCCTGATTCTCAAGCCCCTTTCATCTGTGCTCCAGCAGCTTCACACTTAATCGGGTAAAAAGGGCCTTTAGCCGATCCTGCATAGCTTTCATCCCCCTTCCTGTCCAGAAGATCACTGTTTACTTACAACTCCTCCAAAGCCTCTTCATACCTATGCAACACCAGTTCCAACTCTTCAAAACGAACAAATCGAGACTCTCGATAGACTTCCTTCCCTTGACAAAAGAGCAGCAGCGTCGGCGCAGACAACGCCAAATACTCCGCTGCGGTGTTCGGGGCATCCTCCATGAATACATAAATCCCCTTTACCTTCTTATGGAAACCCAGTAAGCCCTCTGCCTTCGCTTGAATCGATTCGCATACGCCGCATTGGCTCGTTTTGATCAACAGCAGCACCAAAGCATGCTCCTGAATCACCTGATTAATTTCGCTTAGTTGATATAATCTCTGCATGTTAAACTCGCCTCTCTTTTTATTAAATGGAAGTCACCGCAGCTTCCCCCTCCGCAAGCGGTAAGTACCTCCGAAATGAAGCTGGCCCGTACTCTCATCTTCAAATTAGCAGCTATCTTCCTATAATCTGCTGTATTCTATCTTTCATTTTACGATAATTCTCTGTTGATTTCTTCTGTATCAAATTAAGAATATGTCTGAATAATGTCCTCGTTACAAAGAGGCAAAAACAAGCAGAATTCGACAGGTGGATTTCCTGTAATTAATTTCTATTGGTTCATAGTTTTGAGATACGGAGATGGAATTTATGTACCTAGATCATACCAATTTCACTATCCTACCCATACGGCTGTTTTTTTAACACTAAAAATCCATTTAAAAAGCTGATCTAACGCTCAGGGGTTATTTTAAACACCTTAAATACAGTTAAAATGTTAGTTCTATGCTGCTGCAGGAAATTCACAGTTACAGCGGCCAGACCGAACAAACCGCCCGGACTACCGGACGGTTTGTTTACTTTACAATATATTTTATTGCCTATTCCCTATATTCCCTGCAGATCTACGCCAGAGATCCAGAACTCAAACTGCATATCCTGGTCTGCAGGGATACGATACTCCTCATGTACCGGCGCACCCCAGCTATCGTCACCGCCGACGCCCATCTGCTTGCCCGCCACGGTAATTACCGTATGGTTAACAGGCGGCAGCTCGTAGTGATGCCGGGTATTCTCTAGTTCGAACGCCGTATAAGGGGTTATCCCGCATTCCACTGGCTCGCCCAGTGCAGCCGAAATCGCGATGCCTACTCCCTGATCGTTCTGAACACGAACCCGTCTTACCCCGGTGCGGTTTCCGGATTCCTGCGGAATCAAATACGGAGATACGTTTTCTTTCGCCGTATTCTTAAAGGTGCCGAGCCTTGCCCCGTGACAACGGTCAATGTAGTTCTCCTCCGGCCCCATTGCGAGCCACTCCAGCTTATCGTACTCGGCTGGTACCTTGAAGCTGAACGCATGAATCGGAAGATCCGGCAGTCCGGCTGCCCCTTGGTACAGAGAGCGCACTCGGATTCTACCATCCGGGTAAACCGAGTACCGAATAGTGGACTTCACTTTCGTGCTGATGCTTAGTTCATAGGTAAAAATAATACTTACGCCGCTTTCTTCGCCAGCAATACGCTCCGCTGCTTCCGTTCTATGATCCTCTACCTCCACGGCTACGCATTTAGGTGCCAAGCTGGCCGCATACCAGCCCGCTGCATAGAAGCCCATATTCGTCCCGCGGTCATTATCCGTAAGCGCCCTCCAGAATAATGGCTGCGGAGGATGGTTAATCATCTCGCGGCCGGAATATTTCAAAGAAATCATACTGCCTACCGGTTTCGAGAACAGTACGGAGAAATCTTTGCCGTGAACACCGATGTTCACATCACCTTGAACGAGCTCAAGGCTTGGGTATGTTCCATTATGGGTTGCGCCAGCCCCCTCGCGCTTTACAGCATTCGCAGAGGTTGCCGCATTTTCGACATTCGGAGCATTCACTGCGTTTCCAGCGCCTATAGCCTTCCCTGCCTCAGCCTCTACAATAAATACATGCTGTCCAAATGCGACTTCATGTCCTGCGTTTGCCCATAACGTATTCTCTCTGAGCTTCAGGGAAGCATTGATGTAATACTCGCCTGGAAGCAAGCCATCCAGGTCAAGCTCCAATGGAACAGTCTGCTTGCTGAGCGGAGCAACATCCGCCTTTACAATACGACGGCTAATTGCGCGCCCCTCATAATTTAAACTCACCTCAAGCTCATATTCCGAGGTATTCGTGAATAAATTTTCGTTGATGATCGTGAGTTCTCGCTGACTTGGCTTAAGCTTCACATTCTGATACAAGAATTTCACTTCCTGCACCTTAGGCGATAGCTTGCGATCAGCGAATATAATGCCGTTGCAGCAGAAATTATAATCCGTCGGCCGATCGCCGAAGTCACCGCCATAGGCAAGATAGTCATTGCCAAAGCGATCCTTCGCCATCAGCCCTTGATCGATGTAGTCCCAAATAAAGCCGCCCTGGTACATCGGGTACTTCTGCTCCAGCTCTGTATACTTGTGCATTCCGCCCACAGAGTTCCCCATGGCATGCATGTATTCGCAAGTGACATAAGGTTTCTCAGGGTCGTTCTTCAAATACTCCTCGACATCGATCACTTTCGCATACATCCGGCTCTCCATGTCGCTCGTATCATTAAAACGGCGGTCATGGAAAACTCCCTCGTAATGCACAAGCCGTCCCGGATCGGATTTGCGGAAATACTGCGACACCTCGTAGATCACCTCGCCGCCGTATGCCTCATTCCCGCAAGACCAAATCAGGATGGAAGGATGGTTCTTGTCCCTTTCGAACATGGAAATAGCCCGATCCATGACGATGTCCTTCCACTCCGGACGATCGCCCGGCACAACCCAGGATGGTTCCACGGCCCCCATCTTCTGCCAAGATCCATGACTTTCCAAGTTCATTTCATCGATCACATAAACCCCATATTCATCGCACAGCTCATACCACAACGTCTGGTTCGGATAATGCGAAGTGCGAACAGCGTTCATATTGTTCTGCTTGAGCATCTGAATATCGAACAGCATATCCTCTTTCGTGATCGCACGGCCCGTATAGCAATTGAACTCATGGCGGTTGACGCCTTTGAACACAATCCGCTTGCCGTTCAAATGCATCACCTTATCGATCATTTCAAACTTACGAAAGCCGACCTTCTGGGGAACGACCTCAACAAGCTCGCCCTGGGCATCGAATATGGAAATATAAAGGGTGTAAAGTTGAGGGTTCTCTGCACTCCACAAGCGCGCCTTCGGCACATCGATCTGCAAGGACAGCGACTTATCATCGGCTCCGTTTGCTCCAGCCCCGGCTGCACCCCGGGCTTCCGTCCCGTCTCCGCTTCCGGATTCCACGCCTGAACCAAACCTTCTTCCGACCTTATTCAACTCCAAACGAGTCCGTCCCGCAATCTTTCCATCCGAATCCATCAGCTCAGCCTCAACATAGCCCCCGCGGCTGTCAACCTCGCTGTGAACCTTCAATTCCACTTGCAGTTGACCATCACAGTAAGCAGCGTCTAAATCAGTACGAACAAACATATCCCATAAGTGCAGCTTAGGCACAGTATATAAATACACATCCCGGAAGATCCCGGAAAAACGCCAAAAGTCCTGATCCTCAAGCCAGCTGCCCGTACTCCGCTGATACACCTCAACCGCCAGCTTGTTGACGCCATCCTGAATATAAGGGGTCAGATCGAACTCGGCAGGCGTGAAGCTATCCTCGCTATATCCGACAAACTGTCCATTGAGCCAGACATAGAACGCGGTCTCAACGCCCTGGAAGGATATGCATACAGGCCGCTGCCGGAATGAAGCGGGAAGCTCGAATTCCTTCACATAGCTGCCCACCGGATTCTGCTTCTGAGGAATCGCTGGCGGGCGCAAATCCTCATGCCCGTCCCACGGGTACATCGTGTTTACATAATGCGTTTGTCCAAAGCCTTGCAGTTGGATATGCCCGGGCACCTGGATATTCTCCCACCCGCTAGAGTTGTGCTCCAGCTTATAGAAATCGACAGGGCGGCTCTCCGGATGAACAGAATAAGCAAACTTCCAGTTCCCGTTCAACGAATGCCGCATATCCATGACCCGATCTTCTGCGGCCGCTTTCCTCGTCCTGTAATACCTATGATCGGAATGCGCCGGCAGCCGATTCACCGCAAATACACTTACATCGCTTAGCCAATCCAAGCTTGGCGTCCTCAGTACTGTCAACTCTATCGCTCCTATCTAATCATGTTGTTCTAAATCGTTGCCTTATCCATTAAGTTATCTATGAATTTACTTCACCGAACCCATCATTCCGGCCACGAAATGCTTCTGCATCAAGAAGAAGACAAGCGCCGTCGGCAGCGTGGCAATAACAATCGCTAGCATAATAAGGCCATAATCCGGGGAGTATCCTGATCCCAGATTCGAAATCAAGAGCGGAATCGTCTTCTGCCCCGGCGATTGAAGTACAATCAGCGGCCACAAATAGTTATTCCAGCTCGACATGAACGTAATGATTCCGGCGGCGGCATAAGTCGTCTTCATCGTAGGCATGAATATTTTGAAAAATATGCCGAGCTCGCTCAGCCCGTCAATCCGCCCAGCTTCCACCATATCCTTAGGAAACATCTTTGAGTTCTGCCGGAAAAAGAAAATCAAGAATGCCGTCGTGATCGTCGGCAGCATGACCGAGGCCATCGTATCAATCCCGATCGCCGGAGCGGTGCTCGAAATGTCGGCGAACATCCGGTACAGCGGAATCATAAGCGCTGCAAATGGAATCATCATCGACAGGAGCAGGATGTTGAACACGATATCCTTCAGCTTGCTGCGAAAAATCTCAAAGCCGTACCCCGCCAAAGAGGCAATAACAATCGCTAGAATGGTCGTTAACACTGATATTTTCGCGGAGTTCCAAAGAGACGTCCACAGATCTGTAGATTCAGCCAATTTCCTGAAATTCTCGAACAGATGGCTGCCAGGCAGCAGTCTTCCTCTCGTCACATCCACCGATTTGTTCGTGGCGCTAACGACCATCCATAAGAAGGGGAAGATCGAAATAAATGCCGCACCGCCGAGAAATACATAGGTGAATACTCGCTTTAGCTTCCTCATTTTTTATCACCTGCCACTTTAAATTGAAGGATAGACAGCAGAACGATAATGATCACGATGGAATACGATACAGTCGCTGCATATCCAAAATCCGCCGTATATTTGAAGGACAGGTTATATATATATTGCGAAATCGAGAGCGTTGCATTGCCCGGCCCGCCCTTCGTAATGTTCATGACCTCATCAAAGAGCTGGAGCGTACCGATTGTGGATGTAATCGACGTGAATAGAATGATCGGCTTCAGCATCGGGATCGTAATTTTCGTAAATTGCTTGAACGACGATGCCCCATCAATCCGCGCTGCCTCATAGATCGAACTGTCGATATTCTGAAGCGCGGATAAATAAAAAATCATGTTATAGCCGGTCCACCGCCATGTAATCGCGATGATAATCGTAATTTTGGCCCAGAACGGGTGGGTAATCCACTGAATCGGCTCGCCTATGATCGACAGGCTCAGCAGCAGCGAATTGACCAATCCATCCGCCGCAAATAAATATTTGAACACGACGGAGTAAGCAACAAGCGAAGTGACACACGGCAAGAAGATCGCCGTCCGGAAGAAGCCCCGGAATTTCAGCTTGCTGTCATTAAGCAGCACAGATATGAACAATGCGAGAATAATCATGATTGGAACCTGAACAATCAGGTAAATAAACGTATTCGTTAATGCAGTCAGAAATGTTTTGTCGGATAACAGCCGTATATAGTTGTCCCAACCTGTAAAGGTGAGGTTGCTTCCCGTACCGGTCTTGAAAGACAGGATGAGCGCTTGAGCCATCGGATAAAAATAGAACGTCGCAATCATCACCACGGCAATCAGGATAAAGCTCCACCCGGTCAAATTACTTTTAGTACGGATGCTTAGCCCTGCTTTGTCCGCCTTCATTGTTAGTAAGAGCCCCTTTCTGTCCGGAAAATAAACCCTTGGACGCATCTTACATACTGATGCAGCAGCGCCCAAGGGTCTGGATACTTTTTGAACCCACACTTTTATAAAAAGTGGTTTCCTCGCTCTATCTAACCTGCGCTTCAGCCTGGGCCTGAGCATCCTTTAAGGCCTGATCGATATCCTTGCCATTCAGATAGCTCTGCATTTCAACGACCATGATGTCCTCGATCGCATAGGTGAAAATACCATAGTTTACCCTTGGAATTTCAGCAGTCCATACGGCAAAATTATTGACGATCTGCTCTCCTCCAAAGAATTCATCCGGCTGCAAATATGCCTCGCCGCCTGCCGCTGCCTTCAGCGTACCGATTGCGCCGATATCCGTTAGCAGCTTTTGATACATATCCACATCGGAACCAAAGGTCTCCGCCAAGAAATCAGCGGCTGTCTCTGATCCGGGAATGTTCATGACATACCAGGAGCTTCCTCCCAGGTTCGTCGCATGTACAGAGTTCGGAGTTTGCGGCAGCTTCGGCACAGGCAGAATCGCCCATTGACCGGATTGGGAAGCTTCCGCTTTGACTGACGGCGTAATCCAGTTTCCTGTCGGAACGGTTACGACATCTCCATTGTTAATGTTGGCAATGAATTGACTCCAGTCCGCATTAAGCTTAACAATGTTCGCTTCCATCATTTCTTTGTATAATTCAAACGCTTCCTTCAAAGCCGCATTGTTCGCCAGATCCGGTGTCTTGCCATCCTCGCTCATATACCAGGAGCCTGCCGACTGGATAATCATGCGGATAAGACCCAAATCATTCGGATCAAGCGTGATCATATGCTTGCCGGTCTTCTCTTTGACGACTTTTCCGATCTCGATATACTGCTTCCAGTCGATATTCAGCAAATCGTCCATGGTGTAGCCCGCTTGCTCGATATAATCTTTGCGGACGTACATTCCCGTTACGCCAGAGTCGAACGGAACACCATACTGCTTGCCGTCCAGGCTGGTCGGTCCGATTTTATAATCCGCGAAATCCTCTGCCTTGATCTTGCCGCTCAGATCAACGAAGGAATCAGGATAAGACTGCAGGAAGCTCTGGGCACGATAGTCCTCAATCAGCACGATATTAGGCAATCCCTTCGTCGTACCCGAGTTTAGGCCGGTATTCAGCTTCTGAATGATGTCAGCCTGGGCAAATTCAACAATGTTGATCTTCGCATCCGGATTTTTCTTGCTGTATGCTTCCTTGGCGATGTTCAACGCGGCAATGTTAAACGCCGGATCCCATGCCCAAATCGTGATTTCCTCCGCCTTGCTGTTGGAATTGCTATTGCCCCCGTTACCGCTAGACGCCGCTGGCTCCTTGTCAGCTCCACCGGATGAACATCCTGCTAGCAGCACTACACAGGTCAGGAATAAAGCTAGTACCTTCTTCATCGTTTCAGCCCCTTTTGAAAAGTTATTTATTCTATCCCCTGAAAAGTGAAACGTTTTCGGAAAACGCTTTCCTCGGGTCTGAATTTATCGTAGCACCGGGCAAGAAAGCAGCGTTAGCAATTCCTTTATAGAGATTTGTGATTTTATTGTTCAATTGAATGCGCTTACTTAAAAAAGATGTCTTTTCTTTGGATTTTGGTACTTTTATTAGATTTCACTTCTTCTCATTCAGAGGGAGCGTGATTCGTATCCGTGTTCCCTCCCCAATCCTGCTTGTGATCGTCACCCCATATTCATCTCCGTAGAGCAGCCGGATGCGGTCATTGACATTCGCTACTCCGATTCCCGAGAACAGCTTGCGCGAGCCCTTGGCCTTTATTTGCTCATGAGCTTCACGTTTCCCTTTCATTCCTTGAGCGCGCTCACCCCGTGGAGTCTGGATGGTTTGCTGCGGCAGATTCTTCGCCTCTGTCCCATATTCAAGCTCAAAGGCGGCCATATCTATGCCATCGCCGTTATCGACGATTTCGCAGAGCAATTTCTGCCCTTCCTTCGCGATCAGCACGTGGATTACCCCTTCGCCTTTGACATTGAACGCATGGAAAAAGGCATTCTCGATGAAGGGCTGAATCATCAGCTTTGGCACTTGATAATCTGCACAATCTGGGGCCACGAAATAGTTGACCCGGATTCGTTCACCATATCGAACATGGTTAATGAACACATAATCCTTGAGGCTCTTTAGTTCTTGCTCTACCGTAATCGTTTCGCTAACGTTGCTGATTGTATTTTGCAGCAGAGAAATCAGCGCATGAATCGTCTCCACCGCACGCTCCTTATTGCCTTGCTGGACAAGAAATTTAACCGAGGTCAGCGTGTTGTACAGAAAATGGGGATTAATCTGCTGCTGCAATGCAGCCAATTCCGCCTTCCGCTGCCCCTTCTGCGTCTCTACAAGTTTGCCGACATATTCGTGGATTTCATCCAGCATATAGTTATAAGCGCGGCCAAGCTCCCGGATTTCATATCCGCCCGAAACCTGGACATAGTTATGGAAATTCCGCCGCGTCACCTTCGACATCTGACGAGCCAGCAAGGTCAGCGAACGCGTCATCTTACGGGAAATAAGAAATACGACAATCAGAGCTACCATTACGATGGCTAGACAAATCAACACAACGCTTCTCGTATTCACCATTTGCCCCAGCACCATCTGCTGGTCGATCATATTGATCAGATAGAAATCGTAAGAAGGCAAGTACTGCGCCAGCATGAGCTGATCCCTGCCCATGACGTTGACCTTCTTCACGTCCAGTTCCTTTTCTTGAATTTCCTGAGCAAAGAATAACAGCTCATGGTTTTTCTGCCCGGTCAAATTCGCGAGATTACTCGTCATGACCGTCCCGTTATTGTCTAGGATGATGACATCATTGCCTTCGCTCGTAAAGCTGCTGTAGAAAGGTTTGAAATCATTCTCGTCAATGACAATATAGAGCATGCCGTACTCTTGCCCCGTAATTCTCTCCATCAGCACTTTGGTCGCCACAATGAACTGCCTGCCGCTGGAGTCGCGGTACAATTGATACATCAGCTTGCCAGGATGAGCCCTTGCTCTTGGGGTAATATGGCTGAGCTCCAGCTCTAGTGCCGACGGCTTGGTCAGGTTGACGTTGCCTGAATAGCTTCGCCCGTTCTTCCCGATGATCGCAACCCCGACGGAATACGCGTCTACCATGGACTGAACCCGTTTCATCTGCTGGGTCATATTGTAATAGGAGTTCATCACCCGGATAGATTCCTGCGCCTCCTCCTCCGTGAGGAAGGTCTTCAGCGTACCGCTCTGCTGCGCTTGATTGGCGGCCAGCACAATGGAATAATGAAATGATTCAAAATTGTTCTGAATTTGGTGGATCACTTTGGAATTCGTAATGCTGAACGTCTCAAGGAATAGCTGCTCCGACATGCGCAGATTCGTCCACACGACAGACACTGTGATCGTCACGATGCAGATGACCATAACCGCAAACAGTTTAATAAATAGACCATGGAATTTTAGCCGCTCAAATCGTGCTCTCATCGCAGTTCCTTCTCCACTCGCTCATTATATTGCCGCCTATATTGGGTCGGGGAGAGACCTGTGCTCTTCTTGAACACTTTGCAAAAATAACTGTGATCCCCATATCCGACCCTGCTGCTAATTTCCGAAATCGGAATGTCGCCGTTGCGCAGCAAGTCTGCAGCCTTATCGATCCGTACCCGGTTCAAATGCTCTTTGAAGCCTTCATGATGGTGCGACGCAAAGAAGCTGGATAAGTATGAGGGATTGAAATGGAAATGCCGCGCCATCTCCGTCAGGCTAATCGGCTCTGCATAATGCTCATCTATATAATCAAGCAGCAGCTTCATGCTCGGATTTCCCCCTTGCTGCGAATGCTGAGCTGCTTGCACACAGTCTTCCACCTGTTGACGAAATTCCTCCAGCAATGCCTCAATATCACTAACATGCCGCGCCTCGTCAATCGCTTTGAAATACGCATATTTGGCTTCGTCCAGCTCTGCAACATTCAAATTCAAGCTGCCGAGCATATGTATAGCATTAAATAAAATATTTCCAATCAACGACTTAAACTCAAATACGGCCGCCTTATAGGCGTTGGTGTGCTGCTTGATAAATCGTGCCAGCTCTTGGAACGCCTCCTCCAATTGCAGCCTGCGGATCTGCTCCATGAACGATTGGAGCGGGAACTCCTTAGCCTCCTCGGCCCGCGGCAGTTCACTAGGCATGAGGAGGGCATCCTGCGGCAAAAAAAATCGATACTGCAGCAGCCTCAGCCAACTGTTATGGTACATCTCACCAAGCTGATCCAGCGGATGGAAGGAATCGCTAAGCGCCCACTTAATTACACCTTCCTCCGTCATTGAGGCAGGATGCAGCACCTTGAGCTTCAGCGGCAGCATCTCCCGCCCCTCTTCATCCACATTCAGCACATATACGGACAAATCAGGATGGCCAGCAATCGGGGCGGATGGCAGCTCGGCCGCAACCATTTTTGGAAACAGCGCTTTCAATTCGTCCAGGATAAAGTTGCCTCTAGCGCTGCCCAGCACATAAAAATAAGGATGCGGAAACCACTCAGCCACCGCGGCGCGTTCCACCTTCAATTCATACCGCGCTAAGAGCTTATCCAGCATTTGGTGCATAGAGACCGTATGATCTTCCAAAGACCGGCCTGGCTTGGGTGTCGGCAGCTTCGCAGCTGTCTTCCGCAGCACCTCAAGCAGCATGCCCGTCTCCAAATGCGGCTTAAGAATATAATCGGATACCCCGCTCTGAAAGGTAGAGCGTACATAATCGAATTCACTGAAGCTGCTCAGCACAATAACTTCAATGTCCGGCCAATTCAGCTTAATAAGCCGAGTCAGTTCCTCGCCGTCCATCACCGGCATCACGATATCGGTGAGCACAATATGGGGATGCAGCTTCTCGATCAGCTCAAGCGCTTCCTTGCCGTTGGAGGCTTCGCCGACAATTTGGAAGCCGTCCTGCTCCCAGTTCAAAATATGCTTAATTCCCTGCCGCACCAGTATTTCGTCGTCAACGACGAGTATTCTGTACAATTCACCATTTCCCATTGATGTTCTCTCCTTCAAGCAACGTCCACCGATGTGTTTTTTCGTACCTCATATGAAGACTGCCTTCTGCCAGCTAATATTTACGGCTGCTGACCTCCCGTTCGGCTGTGACTTCCGTAAATACGCTCTCGGGGGTAACGATCCGCTTGGGCAAGGTTCGCCCTTCCATAATTTCATTCACCGCCTGCATGAGATTCGGCCCCAGAAGCGGGTTGCATTCAACAACGCAATTGATCTTGCCCTCGATCATTTGCTCCAGCGCTTTGCGCGTGCCATCGACAGATACGATGACGATATCTTTACCGGGCTGCAAGCCGTATTCCTCGATCGCCTCGATGGCTCCCAGGGCCATATCATCATTATGCGAAAACAAAATGTCAATCTCGCTTCCTAGCCTCCGCAGCAGAAGCCTCATCGTTTCCTTCCCTTGTTCATGCGTAAAATCGGCGTATTCACTCCCAAGTACGACATAATTTCCGGTATCCTTAATTGTATCATGGAACCCCTTGCCCCGGTCGATCGAAGGTGTTGAGCCAGCCGTTCCTTTCAGCTCCACGATCCCTACTGGCCCGGTAGAACCGGCCATCTTATCCAGGACGTACTTCCCCGCCTTCCGACCCTCCTCGTAAAAATCCGATCCGATAAATGTTACGTACTGCGAGGTGTCGGCGATGTCTACAGCCCGATCCACAATAATCACCGGAATGCCCGCCTGCTGTACTTCATTCAATATATCATCCCAGCCCGACTGAATGACAGGAGCAATCGCGATCACATCGACCTCCTGCTCCATATAGCGGCGAATCGCTTCAAACTGCTTGCTCTGCGATTGCTCGGCATTGTCGAAAATCAGCGTGATCCCCGCTTCCTTGGCTGCCTCCTTGACGGATTGACTGTTCGCGTTGCGCCAGTCGCTTTCCGATCCAAGCTGCGAGAAGCCAAGCACGATCGGGCGGGCGGGCTTGACGGCGTCTTCTACGCCATCAGACGGTGCCCCTCCGCCAGCCCCCCTGCCTTCATCTAATCGGCCGCTATCCTCTGACCGAACAGCTGTACCGGGATCATACCGAGTTTCATGATTTGAAGAGCCAAGCGTACCGTTGCCAGAACGTGCCTGATCACAGCTAAGCAGCAACATGATGAGGCAGAGCGCCAAGAACAACCACAGCCTGCTCCATTTACGATGACTCGAACCTATGCGTTCCTTTCTCTTCACCTGGGTCACCTCGCATCTCTTTATTTTGCAAGTCTATCATTTTTTTCGCCCATTTCCAGGCAAAGAAAGGATATCCAAGGTCATTGACATACCTTGAATACCCTTCCTGATTAAGTCCGAACTACGGAGTTCGCTCTGCCAGCCGCCGCTCTCCGAGCAGCTTTTGCAATAAAATGAACAGCAGCAAAAGTACGCCGATGACGATTCTCGTCCACCATGAGCTCAGCGTGCCTTCGAAGCTGATAATCGTCTGAATAACGCCTTGGATCATGACGCCGAAGAAGGTGCCGACGACAAGGCCAACGCCGCCGGTGAGCAGCGTGCCGCCTATAACAACGGCCGCGATGACATCGAGCTCCAGGCCGTTGGCATGCAGGCCATACCCGGACAGCATATAAAAGGTGAAGACGACCCCGGCCAGCGAAGAGCATAGGCCGCTGAAGCCGTAGACCATCATTTTGGTCTTGGCGACCGGCAGGCCCATCAGCAAAGCCGATTGTTCATTGCCTCCGATCGCATACGTATTGCGGCCAAACCTCGTATAGTGAGCAATATAGCTACCTAACAGAACGACCGCCAAAGCAATAAGTACGCTGATCGAAATGAAGGTGTTCCCCGCGAGCTTGATTTTCGTCTGAGCCATCGACGTATAAAATGCGTTATCGATTGTAATTGTGTTGATGCTGATGACATAGCAAAGCCCCCTGGCCAGAAACATCCCCGCTAACGTGGCGATAAAAGGCTGTATATGAAAATAATGAATCATCGATCCCATCGCGGTTCCGAACAATACGCCGATCGTTAGCACGAGTGGAATGACGATATAAGGCGGCCATCCCTGCTGAAGCAGACTTGCGGAGATCATCGTCGTCAGGGCAATCATCGATCCGACCGACAAGTCGATTCCCCCGGAAACGATAACAAAGGTCATGCCTACGGCGGCAATCAACAAAAATGCATTATCGATGAGCAGGTTCATCAGAACCTGCATAGAGAAAAAACCGGTATACCGGAAAGAGCCCGCAATAAACAACAGCATGAACAACCCGATCGTTACAAACAAAGGAATGTACTCTCGCTTAAACATGCGGCTTCACCTCCCGATTCGCCCGATAATTGGCTTTGTTGCTTCCTCCGCCTCTTCGCAGCAGCCCCCGGAATTGATCCGATTGAATCAAGCAGACCGCAAGCACGACAATCGCCTTCACAACGAGTGTAATTTCCGGCGGAACACCAACCATATATATCGTAGTTGTCAGTGTCTGAATAATCAGCGCGCCAATCAGCGTCCCCGTTAAATGAAAGCGTCCGCCGCTAAGCGAAGTTCCGCCGATGACGACAGCCAGAATCGCGTCCAGCTCATACCATAATCCGGCATTGTTCCCGTCCGCGCTGGACACATTGGAGCTTAAAATCAAACCGGCAATTCCCGCGCAGAGACCACAGAACATGTAGACCGCCAGCATCACCGTCTTTGCACGAATTCCGGCCAGCCGGCTCGCCGTCGGTTTGCAGCCGACCGATTCGATGAACAGCCCGAGCGCGGTCTTCCGCGTCAGCAGAGAGGCCACCGCATACATGATGGCAACGATAAAGATGGAGAACGGCAAAGTGAACAAAGAGCCTGCCCCGATATATTGGTATTTCGGACTAAGCACGGTGATGATCTGTCCATTCGTGATCAATTGAGCAATTCCCCGGCCGGCAACCATCAATATTAAGGTGGCGATGATCGGCTGAATGCCGATGCCCGCTACGAGGAAGCCATTCCATAGCCCTAGCAGCGCCGATAATACCAACGCGGTGACGATGGCAATCAGAACTGCAGCGAGCGTGTTCTGATCCGCACTTCGACTGATACTGAGACAAGCCATAGCTCCGGTAATCGCAACGACCGAGCCGACGGACAAATCGATACCACTCGTAGCAATCACCAAGGTCATCCCGATCGAAACCAAAATCAACGGCGATCCGAAATTGAGGATATCGATAAGGCTTCCATATAGATGACCATCCCTCATTTTGATCGAGAAGAAATCTGGCGAATAAATGAGATTGAATAACAGCAGCCCGGCCAGCACGCATAGCGGCCAGAACAAACGGTGCTTGATCATCTCTGCTCCCCCCCTGCGATTGCTTTCATAACTTGCTGCTGATTGGTGTCCCCGCCTTGTACTTCCTTCACTTTTCGGCGATCCCTCATAATGGCGATACGATCGCTCACCCGCAGCACTTCCTCCAACTCGGAGGATATGAACAGTACTGACATCCCGCGCTGCGCCAGGGACAAAACGAGCTTCTGGATTTCCGCCTTGGCACCGATATCGATGCCTCTTGTCGGCTCATCCAGAATCAGCAGATCCGGCTCGGTCAGCAGCCAACGAGCCAGCAGCACCTTCTGCTGATTGCCGCCGCTCAAATGGCGGATGAGCTGCTCCGGTGCTGGCGGATTGATATTTAACAAGCGAATGTATTCATCCGCGATTTCATCCTGACGTTTGCGGGAAATCGTGCGGAACCAGCCCTTTGTTGCTTGAAGAGCGAGGATGATATTTTCCCTGACCGTCAGATCGTCAATGATGCCTTCCGCCTTTCGGTTCTCCGAGCAAAAGGCGATCCTCAGATCAATCGCCTGCCTGGGATGAGGCATAATTCCGTTAAAATGCTTTAGGCGAACGCGGCCCTCATCGGCGCGATCGGCTCCAAACAGCAGCCTCGCCAGCTCCGTGCGCCCTGAGCCTAGCAATCCGGCGATTCCGACGATTTCCCCTTGATGAATGCGTAAATCGAACGGTTCAATGGAACCCTTTTTGCCTAGTCCTGCTGCCTCCAGCATAAGCTGAACCTTACCTTCCCTCTCGCTGTCCAACTGCTTTGGCAGCTGTTCGAGCAGCCCCAGCTCTTTGCCGATCATTTTAGATACCAATTCAATACGGGGCAGATCCTCCGCCATATATTCCCCTACAAATTCTCCGTTACGGAGAATGGTTATTCGCTCTGAAATTTCATATACCTGATCCAGAAAATGCGTCACAAACAGGATCGCCAAGCCTTCGCTCTTCAACTTTCGCATAATGGAGAACAACTGCTTGACCTCACTCTGATCCAAGCTGGATGTCGGCTCATCGAGAATGAGCACTTTGGCGGAAATGCTCAATGCGCGAGCAATCGCCACGAGCTGCTGTACCGCTACCGAGTATGACTGAAGCGTCCGCGTGACATCGATTTGCAAATGCAGCCTATCGCGAAGCAAGCGCTCTGCATTCCGGTTCATTTCCTTGGAGCGGATTCGCCCATAGCTCCGCGGCTCGTTACCGATATAAATATTCTCGGCAACGGATAAATTCGGACATAAATTCACTTCCTGGTACACCGTGCTGATTCCAGCCTGCTGCGCCTCCTGCGGACTATGAACCGCAATTTTCCGTCCATCCAACTCAACGCTTCCCGCGTCGATCGAATATACGCCAGTCAACACTTTAATCAGCGTTGACTTCCCTGCGCCATTCTCTCCCATGAGCGCGTGTACTTCTCCCGGAAACAATCTGAAGCTTACGTCAGACAGTGCCTTGACGCCCGGGAACTGCTTATGAATGCCGCTCATTTGCAAAATCGGTCGGTTCTCTATCATCTGCACACTCCACTCCCTTCCCGAATAATTAGCAGCTCCGAGCGGAGCCACAATGCATGCCTGCGTTCTGGGCTCCCTTCGGAGCTGCCTTCTCTCAATATCTTCTCTCAATGATCACTAGTCAGCATACAGCCATCACTAGTACTGGCGGTTCGGCAGCTCTCGTTTAGCGTCCTCCGAGGTGAACACGCCTTCCACAGTAACGATTCGTTTGGCAACATCCCTGCCATTAACGACATCACGCACAGCGTCCATCAATTGCGGCCCAAGCAGTGGATTGCACTCGACGATAAAGTTGATTTTGCCTTCGCTTGCCGCGACAAAACCGTCTTTGACACCGTCCACGGTAATGATGATAATGTCCTCGCCCGGCTTCAGACCCGCGGCTTCAATCGCTTGAATTGCGCCAAGTCCCATATCATCGTTGTGCGCGTAGAGCACGTCGATCTTCTTATGCGCCTTCAGAAATGCCTGCATGACTTCCTTGCCTTTGGCCCGCGTGAAGTCGCCGGTCTGCGAAGCGATGATCTTAAGCTTCGGGTCGAAGGCGATCTCCTCGGCAAACCCCTTCTGCCGGTCAATGGCCGGTGCAGACCCTGTCGTACCCTGCAGCTCTACGATAGTGATTTCTTCCTCGTTATCCTTGTATTGCTCAACCAGCCACTTGCCGGCACGGCGGCCTTCCTCAACGAAATCCGAGCCGATAAACGTTTCATACAAGGACGTATCTTTGGAATCTACCGCACGATCCGTCAGGATGACTGGAATTCCTGCATCCTTCGCTTCCTTTAGCACAGTATCCCAGCCGGATTCCACGACTGGAGAGAAGGCGATGACATCGACCTTCTGCTGAATGAAATTGCGAATCGCTTTAATCTGGTTCTCCTGCTTCTGCTGCGCATCGGAAAACTTAAGCTCGATCCCTGCTTCCTTCGCCGAATCCTGAATCGATTTCGTGTTGGCAGTCCTCCAGCCGCTCTCCGCTCCCACCTGTGAGAAACCGAGCGTAATTTTCTGATCGCTGGACTGATCCTTGTCCGCCGCTGACTCGGAGCCTGTGTTGCTTGCGACAGGCTGCTGTGCATTTCCGCCTGCATCCCCACCTGGATTACCGGCAGTGCTTCCGCTGCCGCAAGCTGCGGACATGAGCAGCATGAGCGTCGCGGCTAGAATAATTCCCGATTTCCTGAATACCTTCATTCTTGTATCCTCCCCTTTTATGAGTCACCAATTGGATGGCGTGACCCGATTATAGAACGCTTTCAAATAGCGGGGATACAGAGTTTTATCGCTGCTTCATGCGTTTTTTTTCGGTTTTACTGGCGTTCATCCGCTTTTCATTTGTTTTTTTGTGCCGATGCTTCAATTTTTTATTATTGATTGCGTTTTCATGGGGGATCATTCATAATCTATTTACATTATTTCTATAGAAAGGTCAGACTTTCGATGAAGCTAATCCAGTCTTTTTCCTCAAGCTTGCGGGCAAAGTTATTAGCCATGTTCGTATTTCTGACCGTCATCCCGTTAATCGGGATCGGACTTGTCTCTTATCAGAAATCGTATAATACGGTGTACGAGAACAGCAAAGCGAGCGCTGTGCTGGTGGCTGAGCAGCTCGCTCAGGATTTGGAGATTCTATTTACAGATACCGGTAAGCTGCTGGAGCTAAGCAAGCATCCACGGGCGCTTCATTTTCTATTCTCGCAGAACGATACGTATGAGGATGCCAAAGAAGTGCTTAGAATCATGGATTCCTACAGACAGACCTATAAATATGAAAGCGTTCTCAACATTTCAATGATTAATTTATACGGGCGAGGAATCAGCGAGCGGAAAGGCGTATTTCAGCTAGATAAAAATCCGCTGCGCAACCCCCACTTTACATATTTGATTCATAATCCAGATGCCGTACTATATATTCCTCCCCTCGACGCCGACCCGCTGGACAGACTGGACGGGTTCTCCGATTCTGATGTTATATCGATTATGGCCGCTGTGAAGCAGCGAATTACGCACGAAGTGATCGGCTTTATCGTGATCGATTTAGACGCTGCCGCCGTTAATCAATTTTGCGACACTGTCATTATCGGGGACACCGGTTTTTTCTATGTGATTGACAGCGGCGGCAGAGCGATCTTCACCCCTTCGGGCCTGAACATGGACAGTCAGCTCCCGGCGCAGCACGACTTAGCGAGCCTCGCAGCAGGCTCCATGACGAGCTATGTAGACTCGACGAGAGGCAGTCCCAAATTTATTTTCACCTCCGTTTCTAATGCAACCGGCTGGAGAATTATCGGGCAAGTTCCGCTGCAGGAAATTGTGTCGGAAGCCAATTCTATACGGCAGTTGATCATTATTAGCGTTGTATTAAGCATCGTCTTTGCCGTATCGCTCCATTTTTTCATCTCATCCAGACTCACGCGGCCACTCCAATTGTTAAAAAATAAAATGCGGCTGGCGGCTTCCGGTTTCCTCGAATCGAAGGTCAGTCCTACGGGAAATGATGAAATCGCCGACCTTGGCCAGAGCTTTAACATTATGCTAAGCAAAATAAAAACGCTGCTGGAGCAGAACATTCAGGAGCAAGAGGAAATAAAGAAGGCCGAGCTTCGAGCGCTGCAAGCCCAAATTAATCCCCACTTTCTGTATAATACGCTGGATTCCATTCTTTGGATGGCTGAGGCAGGGAAAACCGACAAGGTGATTCGCCTCGTCGAATCCCTTTCCCGCTTGTTTCGAATCAGTTTAAGTAAAGGCAGGGACTGGATCAGTATGGAGAAGGAAATCGAGCATGTGCACAGCTATTTAATTATTCAGCAAATGCGCTACCGCGATATTCTCGATTATGAGATTGAGGTAGAGCCGCAAATTCGCTCTCACCCGACTTTGAAAATGCTGCTGCAGCCGATTGTTGAAAATGCGCTCTACCATGGAATCAAAAACAAGCGGGGCATGGGCTTCATCCGCATTATCGCCCGTACGAGCCACGATGCCGACGACACGGAGCTCATGGAATTGATCGTTCAGGATAACGGCTGCGGGATGCCTGAGCGCAAGCTTGAGCAGCTCCGCATCAATTTAGCGAATCAGCGGCTTCCCGTGGAAACCGGGGAAGAAGTATCCGGCGGCTTTGGCCTGCATAACGTGCAGCAGCGCATCCGCCTGTATTACGGACAGCAGTACGGTGTTCAAGTAGACAGCAGCGAGGGCATCGGCACCACTGTAACGATGCGAATTCCGATGAGAGGACGTGATTAACCGATGAAAAAGGTACTGTTAGTCGATGATGAAATTCTGATTAGGGAGACGATTCGGGACTGCATCCATTGGGAAAATGAAGGCTTCATTTATTGCGGCGATGCTTCGGACGGCGAGGTCGCGCTGCCGATGATCGAGGAGCTGCACCCGGATATTTTGATCACCGATATTAAAATGCCTTTCATGAACGGCCTTGAGCTGTGCACAATCGTCCGTCAGCGCATGCCAGACATAAAAATTATTATTTTAAGCGGACACGGGGAATTTGAATACGCCAGGAGCGCGCTCAGCATCGGGATCGAAGAATATTGCCTGAAGCCGATCAGCTCGGTAGATTTAATCCAACTGCTTCGCAGCGTTAGCCGGAAGATCGATAAAGAACGCAGCGAAAAAGCTCAAATCGATCATCTGCGGCAAAGTGAGAACGAGAACAAAGCTATTTCCCGGGAAAAGTTGCTCGGCGATTTATGCAGCGGCTTCCTAACGACCACGGAGGCGCTTCATTCCGCTGCCCTGCTAGCGGTTCCTTTAATCTCCCGCTATTACGCGGTCGTCGTCATGGATCTTCGTTATACGGAAGAGAGGGAGGTGTCATCCGAAAATTTGATGGCGGCGGCCAAGCCCCCATTGGAGCAGGCCATTACGCTGAATGCGGAGGATCGGACGCTTCTGAAGCAGGCCAATGCCTATGATGATGGAACCGTCCTCGCCTTTCAGCAAAGCCGGACGAAGACAGGCTGGATTGTAAAAGGCGATACAATCGACGCATTGCAGGAGCGGATCAAGCCGTTTCGCAAGCTTCAGGACAGCATGGCAGAACAGGACGGCAGCAGCTGCGCGATATCGATCGGCATCGGCTCTATCCAAGATCGGCTGCAGGGCGTTCATGTGTCTTTTCTAGAGGCCGAGGAGGATATGCATTGGCGGCGGCTGTCCCGGCAGAACCGACGCAATTTATGGGAAGCGACTCGCAGCAAGCTGTATAAGAACATTTTCCTGGATCGGCAAGCATTTATCAGTTTTCTAAAAGTCGGGTCGCCCTCAGAGACCCCCTCCTTCATTAAGAAGTTCGCAGCGGTATTGCAGCCTGTTGACTGGGATGCCTCCTTGATCGGGTACTACATTCTGAACGACATTACGTTAGAGGTGATTCGCACGGCGGAAGAGCTGTACCGCCAACCCGAGGCTCCGGACAGCTTCCTTCAACCATTTCAAAGCCATATTGAATCGATCAAAACATGGGAGGACGCCTGCGTTTATTTGACCCGACTGGTGGAGCAGTTCTGGCTTTGGCGCTCCCGCTCCTCCGATCGCTACGCACACCTGCTCGTTCAAGTGAAGGAGTACATCCAGGCCAACTTCGATAAAGACCATATTTCCCTACAGGACGCGGCGGATTTCGTCAGTGTCAGCCCTAGTCACCTTAGTAAAATATTCAGCCAGGAGACGGGACAGACGTTCATCGACTTCCTGACGCAAACCCGGATTCACAAGGCGATGGAGCTGCTGCATTCCACTCAGGCTAAAACCTATGAAATTGCCTTTCAGGTAGGATATAGCGATCCTCATTATTTCTCCAACCTGTTTAAACGAGTGACCGGAATGACGACAACGGAATTCCGCAAGAAGGGAACGGTGCCGGCAGCGTTCTGCCGGGCGGAAGGAGAGCCGGATGAGAGCAGTAAAACGGTATCTTCATAGTATATTTGTCGTGATGATTATGCTATCCGGATGCTTTATGCTGGCGAGCTGTCTGACTTCTCCTTCTTCTGCTACAGTATCTAAACAGCAGACCGCTATAGCCACATCGACGCAGGATCTCAAAGCAGCGCCGCCCTTAACTTTCGGCATCATTTATCCGGTAGCGCATTTATTCTATGAGGAGATTACACGCTTAGCGGAAGAGGCGGCTGCGGTTCATTCCATCCGTCTCATCGTAAAAGCGCCGGAAAGCCTCAACGCCGAGCAGCAAATTCATATGATGGAGACGCTGATTCAACAAAAGGTCGATGCCATCGCCATCGCTCCAATCGATGCGGCTGCCCTTGTTCCAGTCATAAACAAAGCGGTTCAAGCGGGTATTCCAGTCATTTGCTTCGAATCCGACTCGCCGGGAAGCAAACGACTTGCTTTTATCGGCACGGATAATAGAAAAGCAGGCGCTGAGATGGGCCGAGTGCTTAAGCTGCTTCACAAAAACAAAGGCATGCTGCTCGTCCAGTCCGGGATGCAAAGCATGAAAATGAATCAGGAGCGTCTGGAAGGCCTGCTTCAATATTTAGAGGAGAATACGAATATTCAAGTGCTCGAAGTCCGCTTTCATGAAGGGAGCAGCGACAAAGCATTATCCGATATGGAAGAGCTTATCGACGCCCACCCTCATTTCGATTCCTTAGTATCGATCGACTTGATCTCTAGTTCAACATCCGTGCTCGTATGGAAGGCGATGGGGTTAAACCGCTTCGCGCTCTCCTTCAACATGACACCGGAAATGAAGGAGGCGATCCGCAACGGGCAGATTACCGCCGTCATCTCGCATCACGAGCAGAACTGGGGGTTCCTACTGATCGAGAATCTGCTGCAAGCCGCCCGGGGCGAGCCCCTCCCTTCCTTCATCGATACCGGAATCGAGGTAGTATCTGATGATGGGGTACCCAATTAAACAATTTATGTAATATAATCATTAGTAGATAGTTTTTTTTGGAAAAAAGAGCAGAACGTAAATAGGGGCGTAATTATGAAAAGTGATGAGAGAATAGCGATTATTGGCGGAACCGGCAAGGTAGGACGTTATATCGCTGCTGCCGCTCTGCGGCAAGGTTATCAGGTGCGCATGCTCGTAAGAAATCCCGCCAAGCTAGTTGGCCAGGATGATAGAATCGAAATAATGGAGGGACAGGCAGACAATATTAATGATCTTAGGCGGCTGCTTCAGGATTGCCACATTGTCATCAACACTTTTGGCCAACCGGCCGGAGATCCGCCGCTGTATAGTCTTGTGACAAGCCTTGTGATGGAAGTTATGAATGAGTCGGAAATCAGCAGGTATATCGGAGTCACTGGAGGCTCCTTAACTTTAGAAGGTGACCAGAAGCGATTACGGAATAAAATCGGGGCATGGCTGTTCAAGGTTCTTTTCCCCGCCATGATCAAAGATAAACAGAAAGAGGCTGCCATTCTTGAGCAATATTGCAATATCGAATGGACACTGATTCGGCTGCCATTCGTTGTAGAGGGCGAGGAAAGAGGCGGAATCAAGGAAAATCTCACGGATATGCCCGGTACCAAAATTTCGTCTCAAGACATTGCAAGCTTTATAATCGGTGAGGTGAAGGGCAGAAAATACATTCATAAGGCTCCTTTTATAGCTGCATAAGCCGACTATTAAATTGAATGTGGTGCAAGTACGTGTATTAAGCTGTATCGTATACTAAGATGGGTAATATTAAGCTGTTGCGCACTAAATGGATTTGATGTAACTAATTATGCCTGAACGAATGTTTCAGGGGCCTAGATGGATTTCATGCACCTAAAATCAAGAATCCAGACCATACTGGCAATTTCCCATCTTCCAATGACATGAAATCCATTTAAATCTACTTCCCCTTCCTTACCGCAGAAACTAACCACCATAAATCCGGTTATGTAGTCTCTATGAATCAAAAGATCCCCGCCTCTGAAGGACTGATCCCTGTCACACGTTATGGGTCAGTCCTGATTTTGAGGCGGGGGTTTTTTTGATGCTGGTCGCATTTTTAGGTCAATGAATCC
>NZ_LT732548.1:4392329-4814829 GCF_900155685.1 Paenibacillus bouchesdurhonensis
CCCCGCCTCTGAAGGACTGATCCCTGTCACACGTTATGGGTCAGTCCTGATTTTGAGGCGGGGATTTTTTAGATGCTGCTCGCATTTTGAGGCCAATGACTCCCCTAAGCTAGACAGCGGCTACTCTAGGCTAATTGCAATAACTCCTGAATGCTGGATTTAATACTGTCGATAGAGTCGGTAGGCTCAAAGCGACGCACGACACGGCCCTGCTGATCGACGAGAAATTTAGTGAAATTCCATTTGATCGCATCGCCAACCAGCCATTGCGGTGCTTTTTCGGTTACCATCATTTTCAGCAGCTTGGCATTGATATCACTCTCATCGAACCCCTGAAACGGAGCCGCCTTTTTTAAATAATCAAACAAAGGATGCGCCTGCTCCCCGTTCACTTCTACCTTGGCAAATATCGGGAACTTCACGCCATAATTAATTTGGCAAAAAGACTCTGCTTCTTCGTTCGTACCCGGCTCCTGCTCCGCAAATTGATTGCAGGGAAAGCCGATTACCTTGAGCCCATCCGCTTGGTACTGCTCATATAGCTTCTGCATATCATCGAACTGGGGCGTGAACTTGCATTTGCTCGCCGTATTCATAATTAGAACCGGGCTGCCCTCGAAATCGTATAAAGGAAACCGCTCACCACTTGGCTTGAGTACGTTAAAATCATAGATAGTCAACATGGATTTCTAGTCACCTCGACAGTTATGTAGTACTTTTTCACCATATAATAGTTTCTGAGGAAATGCAACAAAGCCACCCAGGACGAGTGGTAGAAAGTAGACACTATTCCTCCAGCCGATTTTCATGATTTCCTAGACAATTTTGCATAAGCCCTCGGCGATTTACCGATCACCGCTTTGAAGTCTTTGCTAAAATGAGCCTGATCGAAATATCCGAGTTCCAAGGATAATTCGGTGATATCCGCTCCTTTCTCGATTGATTCGCAAGCCTCGTGCATACGATATCGATTAATCACCCATTTTGGACTGACGCCAATGTATTGTTTGAACATGCGCTGTAAGGTGCGCGAGCTCATATTATATTCTCTCACTAGATCATCGACTCTCGTGATGCGACGATCTTCGACAATTTGATCAATCATCTTGTTCAATAAGTCCACGTTTGGATCGGGCTCAGGCAGGTTACGAGTTAATAACACTTCCAAACACGCAAGCTTCTGATCCATTCCCCCTTGTGAAAAAATCTCATTTTCGGCCCAGCTCGCATCAAAAGGAAAGATGTCGGATATGCTTGCTGTTCGATCAATAAAGTCAGTCATAGGCAGCCCGCCATAACAATGAAAAGCACCTGGACGGAACAATACTCCAATAATTTGCCCTTCTCCTTGAAGCAGGTATGTCGATTTTTTGCTTTCAATACCATGAATATGGGAATGCCCCTGTTGAAAAATGATATTAACCCCGGGGTGCTGCAGAACTTCCTGCCGATGCGTAAGTCCGCCATTCAAATTCCATTCGACAATCCAGTAATGCCGGATAAGAAAACGCAAGTGTTCAGAGGGGATGTGACGCGCTATGGTAAAATTTTTTTTTGCCTCTTCCAATCGGAGAATCCCTTTATTCAATTGATTCAAATCACTCATCGTGGTCACCCCTTCAGAAAATGGTCGCATTTTTACAAGAAACCTCAAGATAGAATCATTATATTATAACTAGAGTTTTGTATTAACAATAGTAGGAGGAATGAAGAATGAAATTGGAATACACGTTCTATATCGGAGCTAGTCCTGAACAAGTCTGGGATGTACTTATCGATCCGGAAAAATCATTCCATGCTTTTATGGGAGGAGTCATCCGATCAAGTATGCAAGTAGGGGAACCAATAGAGTTTGTCGGCCCTGGGGCGGAAGGAGAGCAAACCGTACATATTTACGGTCGGTTGTTAGCTTTCGAGAAGCACAAACTATTGAGTTACACGGATCACCCGGGACCCACCCATCACGATAGACACGCGGAACTGGAAAGTACAGTGACCCTAAGGCTAGACCAAGTTGGAGGCTGTACCCGACTCCACCTCGTAAACGATCAATGGACAGACAATAACCCGCAATTCGAGAAAGCGAATCCCCTCTGGTGGATGATCCTTAGTAATATTAAAACAATTGCGGAAACCGGTAAACCGCTCGATTTCGGTTATGGAGTATAAGTCAGCGGTTGTCAATAGCTTCAACCTCATAACTTAGCAGCCCTACTAGCGCGTAATGCACAAAAAGCTCCTCTTTCCCAAAAACTAGGAAGAGGAGCATGGGGCGCTTGTTGCTGATCGGCGATTGCCTTCTCCACAACGCTTGCGGCTAACCGATCAGTTGCCGCAGCTTGTCTAGGCTTAGCTCGGCCGTCGAGGCGAGCAGCAGGTCAGCGGCGCCGAGCTGGGCGGCGCTTCCAATGCCGACCGCCTTCATGCCTGCGGCGTGAATGGCGGCCACGCCTGCCTCGGCATCCTCGACGCCGAGGCAGTTCGCCGGATCTACGCCAAGCATTTCTGCGGCCAGCAGAAATAGTTCCGGATCCGGCTTGCCTTTGCGGGCGCTGCCAGGGTCAGCCACCGCCTGGAACCAGGAGCTGGCTCCTAGCCGCTCCAGGATAAACGGCGCATTGTGGCTGGCCGACGCCAACCCGACCGCAATCCCCTGCTCTTGCAGGCTGACGAACAGCTCGCGAATGCCCGGCAGCAGATCGGCAGGCGTAATATGCTCGATCATTCGCTTGTAGCTCTCGTTCTTCCGCTTAGCCAGCTCCGCCTTCTCTTCCGCGGTATAGCTCCGCTCACTATCCTCGAGGACGATCTCCAGCGACTCCATCCGGCTTACACCTTTCAGGCGTTCATTCTTAACGCGGTCGAACGGCAGGCCAAGCTCCTCGGCGAGCTCTTTCCAGGCAAGATAATGGTATTCAGCCGTATCCGTAATGACACCATCGAGATCGAAAATAACGGCCTCCAATTTTTTCACGAAGGGGATGGTTACCGGCTCGCCCAGCACTAAATTCACCGTATGCCCTTTATGCCTGATCTCCAGGCCCTCCGTGCCGTCGCCGTCGAGAAGCGTATACACTACGGCCTCGCGATGGACTGATACGTCGACCAACTGCCCGTGGTTCATCACCTTAAAGCGATAGCTATCCCACTGCTCCGGCAGCTTCGGATCAAAGCTGAGCACTCCGTCATAGGCGCGCATACCGCCAAAACCGTTCACGATGGACATCCAGGAGCCCGCCATAGCCGCCGTATGGAGGCCATCCTTCGCATTGCGGTTCACATCGTCGAGATCCATCCGCACCGTGCGGTCGAAATAAGTATACGCGCTCGCCAAATTTCCTATTTCGGCGGAGATGATGCTGTGAATGCATGTGGATAACGAAGAGTCATGCGTCGTAAGCGGTTCATAATAGTTGAAGTTGCGGATTTTGTCCGCCAAGGAGAAGCGATTCCCCAACAGGAACATGGCCAGAACAAGGTCAGCCTGCTTCAGCACCTGATGCCGATAGATAACTAACGGATGGTAGTGCAGCAGCAATGGATATTTGTCTTCGGGCGTATTTTCGAAATCCCATTTCTTCTTCGTTAAAAACGTATCATCCTGCGCATAGATGCCCAGTTCCTTATCAAACGGAATGAACATCTTCTCCGCCGCAACCAGCCATCCTTCGATCTCATCCTCCGTGATCTCAAGCTTTCGGCACAGCTGTTCATAGTGCTGCGGATACTGCTCACGCAGCATCGCTGCCGTCTCGTAAGTATAGATCAACTGTTCCTGAACCATCAGATTCGTATACGCATTGTTGTTGACGATCGCTGTATATTCGTCCGGTCCGGTGACCGCATCAATGCAGAACGCACCCCCACGCGCCGGGTTGTAATGACCGAGATCCGCCCAGAACCGGGACGTCTCGAACAGAATCTCCGCCCCCTTCGCCACGAGGAATTCCGTATCCCCTGTCGCCTGCACGTACTGCTTAATCCCATAAGCGATATCTGCATTAATGTGTGCCTGAGCTGTTCCTGCTGGGAAGTAAGCCGAGTTCTCGGCACCGTCGATCGTGCGCCAAGGATAGAGCGCGCCCTTCTGCGACATAACGGCTGCCCGTTCCCGTGCTTTATCCAGCGTGTTATAACGGAACTCCAACAGGGCTCTGCCGATTTCAGGCTGGGTATACGTAAAGAACGGCAAAATATACATTTCCGTATCCCAGAAATAATGACCTTCATAACCTTCTCCGGTAAGACCCTTCGCACCGATATTCGTGATGCCGTCACGACCTACAGATTGCAGCAGAGCAAAGGCATTGAAGCGAATCCCCTGCTGCAGCGCCACATCCCCGTTGATCTCCACGTCGGCATGATGCCAGTATCGCTCCAAATAAGCGATTTGCTCCCTAGCGAGCAGCTCAAACCCGCTGTCGTACGCATAACGTAGCACCTCGCTGCTCCGGCTGACCAGCTCTGCCTCCGCATAATCCCGTGTCGTGTGATACGAGATGTATTTCGTCAGCCGGGCCGTCTCGCCGCTTTTAAGTCGCAGCTTATACTTGGCCGACGTCCGCTGCTCATTCTGCTGGACGGACATTTCGTATCCCCAAGGAGCTTCAATGCGATGACTCATCGCGGTGAGCAGCGCAAACTCCGTATACCGAGTGCGATGCCTCATCCATAGCATCGCTTTCTCGTGCCCGTTCTCCTCCAGCAGCAAATTCGGTTCGGATCGGGTACCGCCAAGTCGAGGATCATCCGTCGCTTCCGGCTCGGCAATTTTACCTTCCATCGCGGATATCAGAGCCACATCACCCTCAAAGTTTAGCGCGGTCACCTCATAGTGAATCGCTGCCAAATGCTTGTGCTGCAAAGCGACCATCCGCTGGATACGAATCATCACGCGGTGTCCCGCCGGAGATTCCCATTCGATCTCGCGTTCCAAGATTCCCTTTTGCATATTCAATTGCCGCTTGGAGCGATGCAGCTTGCCCGCATGGAAATGAAACGGATGGCCTTCGACTCTCAGCTCGACGAGTTGTGCGTTCGGAACATTGAGCATCGACTGATTGCGCGTTGGATACCCGTAGGCTCCCTCGGGATAGACGATCGGCTCGGAGTCATAAAAGCCGTTCAAATAGTTGCCGATGACCGATTTTCCCTTCTTGCCATAATATCCTTCCTCAAAGTTGCCGCGCATGCCAATATATCCATTGCCTAAAGCGAAGATACTCTCATTTCTTTGATTGTTCTCTTCGTCATAGGACTCCTCGGTAACGCACCACTCCTGATAAGGATACAGCGCCCTCGGATGCACGTATGGTTTCATTTTCATCTCTACCCGGCCCCTCCAATTCCGTAATCGTTCTCTTGTTGATTGTTGTTACAGTGCTTATACTTAGCCCTTGACCGATCCACCCATAAGCCCTTTGACGAAATATTTCTGCAAGAGGAAGAAAATCGTCAGCGGCATCAGCATCGAAATAAAAGCGGCCGAAGTCAGCAAATGCCAGTCATTGCCCCGTGATCCGACAAGATCGGCGATCTTCATGGACATAACCTGTACGCCCGGCTGGTTGCCAATGAAGATGAGCGATACGAGATAATCGTTCCATACCCACAGGAACTGGAAGATCGCGATCGACGCCAAGGCCGGCACGGACAGCGGCAGGATCAGACGGCTGAAAATCGTAAAATGGCTCGCACCGTCAATGAATGCCGACTCGAACAAATCTTTCGGCAGCTGGCTGATAAAATTGTACATGAAGTACGTGACAAGCGGCAGACCGAACGCGGTATGCGCTAGCCAAATGCCCAGGTAGCTGCCGTTCAGGCCTAGCGCCGTGTAATCCTTCAGAATCGGAATCAGCGCGACCTGAATCGGAATGACGAGCATGGCGATAATAATGACAAATAGCGTTTTGCGGCCCGGAAATCGCAGCCAAGCAAAGGCGTATGCCGCAAACGAAGCGATCAGCACCGGAATGATCGTCGCCGGTACGGCAATGGTCAGCGTGTTCCAGAAGGCCTGGGACAGGCCGGTTCCTTTTTGCACCGTTTCGCTGCCGTCCCCGAGCTTCAGCTTGTATTCCTTCCCAGACAATACGTTCTTGTAGTTGTCCAGCGTAAAATTAGGTTTCACTTCCCAGCCTCGCTCCTGCATGTTGAGCGTACGGGCTCTGCGGTTCTCCCACACCAGGCGATGATCACCCTCGGCCACACCGGCTTTCAACTGATCATCCGTATAGGTTTTGCCATTAACCTCAATCGGCTCGCGAAGATCGACCTCTTTAGATAGCTGCAGGGTCTCTCCAGACTTCCATTCCTGATGAGGGAACACCTTCCACCAGCCAGTCTGAAGAATATCCGCCGCAGGCCTGAATGAGGAGATGAATAATCCCAGCGTCGGGAGCACCCAGATGAAGCAGATGATGCCGAGTACGACATTGACTACCGTCTTGCTTCCTTTTCTCTTTTTACGGCCGACCATTTAGAATCCCCCCTGCTTGCGGAACTGGCGCAAATTGATAATGATGACAGGCAAGACGGCGATTAGCAGCACGATAGCCAGCGTGGAGCCGTAACCGAAGTTGCGGTACATGAAAAACTGCCGGTAGAACTGCGTTGCAACAACCTCTGTATCGTATTGACCTCCCGTCATCACCATGACGACGTCAAATATTTTCAAAGTGAATACAATAATGGTCGTGGTGACCGTCAAAATCGTACTAGAGATATATGGAATCATAATGCCGAAGAAAATCTTCACTTCGCCCGCCCCATCTACGCGCGCCGCCTCTAGAATATCCTCGGGGACGCCCTTGATCGCCGCGGAGAAAATAACCATCGCAAATCCCGTTTGCATCCAAATGAGTATCAAGATCAAGAAAAAGTTATTCCATGGCTGGAGCATACTCGTCCAGGCCTGCGGCTCGCCGCCAAAAAATGTAACGATCGCGTTCAAAATCCCGATCTGCTCATCGCCCGGCTGATAATAGTAAACAAATTTCCAAATGACGCCGGCGGCCACAAAGGAAATCGCCATCGGCATGAAGATGATCGACTTGGCGATCTTCTCGTAGCTGCTGCGGTCGGCCAGAATTGCAATCAGCAGCCCCAAGCTTACGCAGGCCAGCGTTCCGACGAATACCCACAGCAGGTTGTTGCGCAGCGCCGTCGCGAGCAGACGATCAGTAAAAATAGCCGCATAGTTGGCCAGCCCGACGAACTTATCCGAGGAAGCATTGAAGAAGCTTAAGTAAAGCGTCCGCAATGCAGGCAGAACAAGCAGCCAGCCCAGGACGAGCGTTGCCGGGCCGACGAAGATGAAGGGCAGAACTTTCCGGCGGACATGCTCCGGGTACTGCTCGACAGCCCAGTTAAACGTATAGTAGATGAGATACACGCCGACGACTCCCCATAGCACGGCGAATACAGCCGTCAGGAGCGGGTTTAGCGTCGAATCGCGGAAAAAAACGAATATGGAACCGTGTACGGCGATATTGGCCAATAGTACAAGCAAGGATAAGAGCACGGCTTTCATGCTAATTGTTGGTTTTGCTTGTGCACTCATAATAGCTCCTCCTATAAGTTTTGCGGAGCAAAACTATCTTCGTAAGCATACACTTGTTTTGCGAAGCAAAACTATCTTCGTAAGCATACGCTTGTTTTGCGGAGCAAAACTATCTTCGTAAGCCTTGAATTACTTCGTGATCAAAAGTGGATAAGACAGGAAAAGAGGAGCAGCTACCATTTGAACTACAGTGCCCCTCTTTCCTGTTCATACCGTGCTAATAGAGATGATTTCGACCGATGAGACCGATGATTTTACAATATGTGGATTAGTTGTCCCAACCGGACTGAATTTGCTTCAATGCGTCATCCAAAGTTGCCGTACCACTCACGTAGTCAGTCATGCCTTTCCAGAACGTACCTGCGCCGACCTTACCCGGCATCAAGTCAGATCCGTCGAAGCGGAGTGTTGATGCGTCCTGCACAAGCTTCGCCATGCGGCGGTCGGATTCGGAGCTGTACCAGTCGAGAGATGCGTCATTCATTGGCGCGATTACGCCGCCGGATTGTACCCATGTCTTAATGGATTCGCCCGTCGTGAAGAATTCCATCACCGCGCGAACTTCCGGACGGTCATTAAACATCGCGTAAATGTCGCCTGCTACAAGTACTGGCTTGCCGTATTCTTCATCAATAGATGGCAGGTAGAACCAATCGTAGTCTTCATCCACTTTAACCGTTTCGGGGAAGAAGCTGGTAATAAAGTTCCCTTGACGGTGGAACCAGGCTTTCGGAGGATCCGTAAACATCGGAGCCGGGGCATCGCCAAAAGCTGTAGTAACGATCGATTTCGTCCCGCCGTACACATAATCTTTATTCATCCAAATGTCAGACATGAGTTCCACAGCACGCTTCACTTCAGGTGATGTGAACGGCAGCTCGCCGCTCACCCATTTATCGTAATTCTCTGGGGAAGTTGTGCGAAGCATAATATCTTCAACCCAGTCTGTCGCCGTCCAGCCCGTTGCTGCGCCACTTTCGATACCGATGGACCAAGCAGGATCACCGTCTTTTGCAATTTGCTCGGTCAAGGCCATAAGTTCATCCCATGTCTCCGGAATTTCATAACCTGCCTCTTCAAACTGCTTCTTCGGATACCACACCAAGCTCTTTACGTTGCTGCGGTTCCAGATCCCGGCCAAGATTGTGCCGTCTTTGCCGTCCATTGTCCCCATGTCAAGCCAGCTTTGGTTGTAGTTCGCTTTCAATTTGTCCTGGTCAAGAATGTTGGTCAAGTCGATGACCTTCCCCGTCTTCGCGATCGAAGCCAGCAGACCCGGCTGCGGGAAGTCGGCAATATCAGGGGCATTTCCGCCGTCAACGCGAATATTGATCGTAGCTTCGAACTCTTTGGAGCCTTCATATTGAATATCGATTCCGGTCTTTTCCTCAAACTCTTTAATGCTGTTCTCGAATTTTACTTGGTCAGCATCCACGAACGGACCGAACATCGTTACCTTCGTCCCTTTATACTCCCCTTTCAACGCAAGCTCCAGAGGCGAAAGATTCTCGTTGCTTCCTTCATTCACTGCTCCTTGGTTGTTGCTGCCGGTCTGGTTATTTGCTGGCGGCTCATTCTTCGCCGTACTTCCTCCTCCACAGGCGCTGAGTACCATCGTGAAAGATAGCAACAGTACTAGAAGCAATGACATTTTGCGTCCTACAGCGTTCTTCATCTCATGAACATCCCCTTTATTTTTTAAAATTTTGCGTCCCTGTTCAAGGGTCTTGCCTGTCTTCTTGACGTTCTTGGTTTTCTTCCCTGTCCGGCTTCTGACTGGCCGCCAAACATTCCTCTCCAGGATCACCCCCTTAAAAACATAAATAGTCGTTCTTTAGCTAAAATAATATCATGGCGCACCAGATTGTATGCGTTTACATTTTGCTGATTGCCCATTCAAATTTTTACGCTTTCCGAGGCTTGAAAAGCTTTTCAGATTCGGCAGAAAAATAAGTAAAACTTACTTTTCTTTACACGATTCTCTGACAATAAGCTCATGATCCATTTTTTCCCGCAAAATATCGATGCTTCCCGTCGTAACCAGTTCATGCACCTTCTCCGCCGCTCGATAACCCAATTCGTAGATCGGCTGTGCAATTGTCGTCAGCTTCGGAATATACATGCTCGCGACCCGAAGATTATCGAAGCCTATAACGGATACTTGATCCGGAACCCTAATGTTCCGTTCGTTCAAGTAAGATATCGTCCCCATCGCGAATTCGTCGGCTACACAGAATACCGCCGTGATTTCCGGATGCTCGTTAAACAACTCGTCTGCTGCATCATAGGCATGCTCAAAACGGTGATTCGCATATTTGACTTTCTTGATGTTATGCTCCAGACCGCATTCTGCAAGGGCTTGCACAAACCCTTCGTAACGAGGCGGGCCGGATATGGAATTCTCATGATTGAATCCAATCATCCCGATGTCTGTGTGGCCTAGCTCGATCAAATACTTGACCGCATCATAGGCTGCCGCCTTGTCGTCAATCTCCACGCTCGGAATGTCATACTCATAGGAGTGAGACGAGACCAGCACAAAAGGGATCCGGCTTCCAACCAACTTCTCATAATACTCCGGAAAAATCATGTCACTTGCAAAAACAATCCCATCCACCTGCTTCTCATGAAACGCGTCGATATAGGACAGCAGGCGATCCTTGTCACGGTCTGTATTGCAAATCATCAGACTGTAGCCAAGCTTGATGCAAGCATCCTGCATCCCCCGAATCATGCTGGAATAGTAGATATTCTCAATATCAGGGATAAGCAGGCCCAGCGTAAAAGACTTCCTATAGATCAGGCCGCGCGCGAAAGAGTTCGGCTGGTACTGCAGCTCCTCAATCGCTTCCAATACGCGCCCCCGTTTACTCTCAACCACTGTATCCGGTGCGTTCATAACCCGGGAAACAGTGCTGATGGATACTCCTGCCATCTTGGCAACATCCCGAATTGTAGGTTTCATTTTGTCTACATCCTTCTTTTGAAAAGCTTTTCAAGCTCATTATAGCAAGGCAGTTTTGTTTTGACAAGAACTTTTTTGAATGCGCTTTCAACGAGATGGATAAGTACAGCTAGGTGCTCGGTATTATGATGTTGAATTCCCGTAATGGATTCCGTTATCAGACTAAACAACAGCTCCTGATTATGCAATGTGAACTGGTTATTTATTGGTAGATAGTTGATTAATATATGAGGTGCACTCGACTATTAAAACGATGTGGGCAAGTAGGCATAATGTTTCGACGATCTCTGTTAGCGCTGGTACTGCTGTGCTTTTGCTGCGTTTGCTGCGTTTGCTGCGTTTGCTGTGTTTGCTGTTTCTGCTGCTTGCTAAGGTCTAAACTAAGATACGTGTACCAAGCTGTCGTGCACTAAATGGAATCCATGTATCTAATTATGCTCTAAACGAATGTTTCAAGGGATTAGATGGATTCGCTGCACCTAAAATCAATGGGCAATTTCCCTTCTTTTAATGACATCAAATCCATTTAATTTTTACCTTTTGCCTTGCCACAGAAATTAACTGCCATAAATCCATTTATCTAAGTTAAACTATTGAAATTCCTGTTTACAGTTCGTTTCTTCATGAGAACAAAAGTATGATTAGTTGAGCGGACATGCCTTGTTTAAACATGGATAACAAAAGCCGCTAAATATAAAAGAAAAGGGATCGGCCGCTGCCGATCCCTTCGTACAGCAGCCGCTATATTAGCGGTCGGTTTAGAGCTAGTATATTAGCCGGATTATGGCTCGATACCCCAGACTAGAGTTCCGTTGTTGTACAGTGTTACTTTGCTCCAGTCGGTATACGAGGTCTTGGTGGCATCAAAGGAGTAATCATTGTTTTCGTTAAGATTCGACCAGTCCGATTTAGACATCCGCAGTTGAATATCGCCGGTCTGACCGCCTGCTGGAATGGAACCTGCCGCTGCCGAAAAACTGATTTCGACATAGGTGTCCGCATTCGTACCCGATGTGCTGCCGAAGGCTGTTTGTACGCTGCTGGTTCCAAGCTGGGCCCAATCGACCCAAGCATTCATGTCAGCGCCGTCTTTCGTGAAATAGTAGCGAATTTTCAAATTGCTTAGGTTGACGGCACTGGTTCCGGTATTTTTTATATTAAAATACGGTTTGATTTGATTATCGGTCGCGTTCGTATCGCCAGCACGATATTGCAGCACCAGCGAGCCGGTCGGCGCTGGAATACCCTGCGGAGTGACGCTAGCCTGAGCAGAATCAGAGCTTGCCCCAGCACTGTTCACCGCGCTTACTACGTAATAATACGCGGTGCCGTTCGTCAACCCCGTATCCGTATAGTTGGCAGCCATTACATTGCTCGCTACAGTCGTGTAGGGTCCGCCGCTGACGGTTGCTCTTTTTACCGTATAACTTGTTGCTCCTGAGGAAGCATTCCAGCTTAACACTGCTTGGGCATCACCTGCTATAGCTGTTAGTCCCGTTGGAGCCGCAGGTGCAGTTGTCCCTGGGGGATTTCCGCCGCCGTTCTCCGGTACCGGCTGGTAGCCAGGGGTCGTGTAAATTCCGCTCAGTTGCGATGTGGCCAGCGTGCCATAAGTGCTGTTGACTATCGTTTTGCCCCAATCTGTTAGGCTTCCTGCTGGGCCTGTTGCCAGATCCAAGTACTCGACGCCTCCGCCGTTGCCGTACCAGGACCAGGCAAGCCAGCCTACGCCTTTTTGCTGAGTATAGCTCAGGATCGTAGCTTCATCCACATCTCCGCTGGAATGCTTATGACCGAATTCCCCAATGATGACGGGAATATTCAAGGCTAGAGCATTGTCGATATTGCTCTTCACTGTCGCTGCATCTCCACCCGCGTATTCATACATATGGATGGAGAAGATCATATTTTTCAGCGGATCAGTGTTCGCAACAGCCAATCCCTTCTCAAAAATAGAGTTCGGATATTGTCCCCAGCCTGCTGCATCCACAACGAGCATATTCTTAATTCCCGCATTGCGCAGGGCCGGGATTGCCGCCTGATAACCGCTAGCCCATCCATCCGAGCTCCACGACCCGAACCACTCATTCGCAATGTTAACGATGACGCGATCTTCTTTTCCAATTAACGCATCTTTAATGCTGATCCAATAGTCCACCGCACGATTCAGCGTGGAGGCCGAATCCGAGCCTGTCGCATCATGCACTTCGAGCATGGTAATGAGATTATATTGATCACATAAGGCGATAATATTCTCGACGGAAGCGACATCGTCCCTTGTCCACTGTCCCCCGTCCGACAGTACAATTCTAACGGTGTTGGAGCCCGTTGCAGCAATGGCCGGTATCGCAGCCGCTAAATCATTCTTGTACCAAGTATGGGCATGATTGACCCCTCTCATCACAAAAGGCTTGTCCGTGGCATCATAAATTGTGGTACCGCTTACATAAAATCCTTTGACAGGCGTAGCTGCTGCGGATGCTTTTCCACCGGGAACAATGGCGGCAGCTGCGATAACGGTCACAGCAAGAAGCATCGTGGCAAAAGATTTCAACAGTTTTCTACTCATAAATAAAACCCTCCAATTCATAGTTTGGATGACGAGCAAGTTGAAACCAGGTTCATTTAGTTACGTGCATGAGAAACCAGCCTTTAGGTAAGCGCTTACCTGAATAGCGTTACTTTCCCCCTTTCTTTGAAATTTGACGGTTGTGCTCCTACCTGTGATGACACTGCTAGCATTTAGTCCAGCTACTTGTAACAGGGTGCATAAATCAGAAGCAGAGGCACTCCCACAATCATACATTATTTGTAAATATATTTCTATAGTTTATTATATTTTGTTAGCAATAATTATATAACAAACTTCATTGGCGATAAAAAGAGGCGTCCTCCACTTTGGTTAGCTGGGACACCTCATGCTTATGTATGTATGCACTTGTTGATTATTCTGCCGGTACGGGTTCCTCCCCCTTATCGCGATTGCTTGCCAATTTCACAGGCAGCTGCCATGCTGTAACTATGGCTAATAATACAAAGATGATATCCATCCCACTGAACAAAGTGGAGAAAAACTGCGGAAACATGCGCATGACTTCCATTTGGAACATCGACATAATCCCTTCCGCTTCACCGATCAAGAAGTAGCCGTAAACAAAGTATTTTCCAAGCAAGATACCTAGCAAACTCGCCACGACAGCTAATATCTGGTGAACTGGAGTAATCTTCTTCGCAGAGAAAGATACTGCTAAAGCGGCTAGCCCTCCTATTGCCCAAGCCACAATCCCCACTTCATACTCCGTTACCACAACAATCAGTGCCCAAACGACACCGCCAATGATTGCAGCAAGCAGCGCTGCTAACATCGGCATAACATTTTTACTCCCGTTCATCCTTCTACTCCCATCAAATCATATTAGCATTCCATAATTAGATATGCCGGTACATATTATTCTACAAAGAGTCATAAAATCCCTTTATTCGACAATATTATGTTAAAAAGGAATTATTACTCCTTGCTTGCATTACAGTTACACCATAGATCCGAATCCCCTGAATCTTTTTGAGCTGCAAGTTGTTATGCCTTATACTCTTTTCCCCAAACCTTCATCAGATTAATAATCGGAATGAGCGTTCTGCCGAATTCGGTCAAGGAGTATTCAACCTTACTTCAAAATTGCTGAGTTATGCACTAATATAATCTTATGCACGAAATATAGTAAAATCGTGTAATTCAAACCAATACTTAGGAGTAAGGAGAGTGCTCCATGGATACTTTGACAAATAACAAAAGTGAGATTCTGTCTGCTTATCAGTTCAGACATGCAACGAAAGAATTCGACAGCAGCAAAAAAATCAGTGCGGAAGATTTTCAATTTATTCTGGAAACCGGACGCCTATCACCCAGTTCATTTGGGTTTGAGCCGTGGCGATTTGTTGTCGTACAAAACTCGGGAATCCGGGAGAAGCTTCTCCCATATACCTGGGGAGCACAGAAGCAGCTTCCGACAGCCAGCCATTTTGTTCTCATTCTGTCCAGACAACCTAAAGATATGGCCGCAGACTCCGAATATATTCAAGCGATGATGAAGAACGTGCAGCAGTTGCCCCCACAAGTGATAGAAATGAAAACCAAGCTCTATGATAAATTTTTGAAATCTGATTTCAAGTTGCAGGACAATGAACGAGCCACGTTCGAGTGGGGAGCCCGCCAGACCTATTTGGCCCTCGGCAATATGATGACATCCGCTGCCCAAATCGGGGTCGATTCCTGCCCTATCGAGGGTTTCGACAAAGCTGAAGTCGAGCGCATCCTGGCAGAAGAAGGCATCCTGGATCTTGAACATTTCGGCATCGCCTGTATGGTCGCCTTCGGCTATCGTCTCAACGCTCCACGGGAGAAAACACGACGTAACACAGAGCAAGTGGTTCAGTGGGTAGAGTAGCATTTTTGGGATATAGAATTGTGAACAACTACTCAAAGTTCCTTTCGATCATGTAATGAAAAGAAGGCTATAGTCACCCTTTCGGTGCTATAGCCTTTTCAATATTACAACGGAATCGTATAGAAAACACGCTTGCCTTTTTGATCCGCAAACCAAACAATCTTATCTTCTATAATGATCGGATCGCAATCGGAGAGTACAAATTTAGGAATACTCTTGATTTCACCAACCATATTACCGCTGCCGTCAGCTTCTACGTACTTCACACCAAGCGGCATACGCTGCTGATCAAATTCCTGCCACAAAACTACAAAACGATCATCGTCCACTTTTACTAATTTGGGGACAGAGCCAATATGATCCGTACCTGATGTATATTTCGCTATAGTTACGTTATTAACTGCACTTCCGCTCAAATTAGAACGAGGTACTACAGCAAGCATAATATCGCGAACATCCTTATCGAGCCCGACCATCTCGAAATTTGTAAATGATCGCACCTTAGAGTGGTTCACTTTATTATAGGCAGTTAGATAGTGGGTAGAAGATATCTCCATTCCTCCAAGGGAAACCCCCGTCATATTGGCTCCAGTATTGCCCGGAATACGAAGCAAATCTACTTCTTTATACTGTGATCCGTTCCCCTTATGAAGCACAATCGATCGAGGATACGCGTCGCCATGATCCACCAGGACATGTTCTTTCCCATCGTATCTAACAAACTGGTCAAAGGAATGGCTGACATGGTTCTTTTGAAATTCTCCTGTATCGTTGGTTATGCTCATATTAGACGTATCCATGATTAAAGTAAGCTGGGACTGATGATTCTTACCATCTGATGTTGCATATCTCAATCGTGATGTATGCAATACAAGTTCATCGCCATTTTCAGCCATCCTGGGGGCTGCTGAACGAAACGGCTCAACTGTAAAACTCTTTCCACCCGTGAGTGAGACACTATCGATCCTATTAAAACTTTTATCGTAGCGTACAACTCGAATTACTTCCTTGCTGTCGTTCTCTTCCTTATTATCCTGTCCATAAGCAATAAAGTTGTATTTCTCCCCACTATAAAAAGCTCCATAGTATTGCAATTCAAGCGGAAGCTCTTTGCTTGATGTCACTTCATAGTTCTTATTGTATGAGACGATTCGTACATGCTCCTCATCGGCAGTTATACTGCTGAACGTACCGTCGCTATTGTTTATTAAATGAGAACGAATCGGGTCGCTCCATCTTGAGAAGTAAGACTCAACAATATTATCTTTGCCCACCCCTGTACCTATCGCTTGATATGCATCTTCAGGCAGGTACGGATTGACAACAATACTATTGGTTCCTGGATCAAACGAAACATCAAATTTCAATACTTGAGCCAGATCCCTGAGCTGAAAATAGGTGTTGTCCTCAATATTGTACGCTTGTATAGAATGAACCTCTCCGTCAATAATTATCTTTGCTGTCGATAGCTTGGCTTCATACAATTTTCCAGAACTATAGTAAGGGGTATGGAATGACTCCTTGGCTGAATAAGCCTTATCTGTAGTTATTTCAATCGCATTCTGGGCATTGTTCCAGGTAATATCGAATTGACTATCCGATCCTGATAAATGACTTGCCAAATCACGTAAACGAAAATAATTGTAATTCTGAATATTAAAGCCGTTGCTGCGAACAATCTTCCCATCAATGATGACTTGACTATCACTCACCGTGGCTTTGATATTTCCTTCTGCATAACTCGCTGATGCCTCTATGAATATAAAGAGACATAGCGCTAACAACAATGTACAAATCTTTCTCATCTTAGCCTCCACTTTTAAGCTGTCGTACTACTCACTATGTAATCAATCGCAGATTTTCTGCTCACCAGTTCTATATTCCCCCCCTCAGTCTCTTAGACCTATTCTGATTTAGTTCTATCATATCACTATGTTATGGATGAATCTGCTTATTTTCGACAAGTAAGCTCAAAAAAAAACCAAGTGTTAGTACACTTGGTCTTCTTTCACGTATTCGCTTAATGGTTATCATAGCTGCTACTAAATTCCTCTACAATATATACCTAAAGTTTTTAAACAATATAGATTTTCTAGCAACGTCCTTTGATTTCGAAAATACAGCGCAACAGCCTTAATCCCCTATTTTTCTATGCTCTCTCCGTTCAAAATGTACATGCAGCCGGAATTTACAAATATCCTCAGTCCATGTATGTAATATCACTTTGTCCTGTTCCCTCACCTCGAACGCAAGCGAGAACACACCGTTTTGGAACCGGGTCATACTCCCCTTGGCTCCAGCCCATTTACTCATAGGCATGTCAGCAATTAGCTTAGATAGCTTGTGCTGCGTTGTCTCATTATGTTCCCATAATTTACGTGAGTCTTTATCAGAGAAATCAATACGGCGTCGATATTCCTTTTCCATCAAATAACTGTAGAAGAAAGAAGCAACTTCCTCTGGTGTCACTGGATCACACCAACATATTACACCTTTTTCCAACATATAAAGCAGTACAATCATCTTATAACTCTTGGTCATAACCGTTTTCTCTACATCACGCAGCCATGATTCATAACGCTGATATATCTCAACTTCAGACTCGGACAATAGCTCTGCCCAATACAGAAATCCGATATACGAACCAAACTCGTTCCGATACGCGTGACTAGGAGATAAACCGAATAAGTGCAGCTCTAGATAGGATGGAATTCGACCAAGCTCACATTTCAGCTCCATAAAGTCGTACAGCAGCTTCTCTCGATGCGGAAGTCTTTTTCGACTCAACTCATTCAGAAGATTAATCACTTGCGTATCAAGCGTAATTTCACAACCCGCTGGCACACTTGGCACGACTTCCTTGGACTTACTCCGTGCGCCGTTCACATCATCTTCTGCAAAAAGCCGCAGCTTCACGTCTGCATTTCGATAGTTACCGATCAAATCAATAATAACGCAATGCGTCTTTCCCTCTGATAGCCGGAGTCCCCGTCCCACTTGTTGCGTGAACACGGTCAATGATTCTGTTGGACGGACAAACAACAAAGTATCTACACTTGGAATATCCGTCCCCTCATTGAACAGATCCACAGTAAAAATAACCTCAAGCCGCCCCGCCGAAAGACGACTAATAGCTTCAGCACGTGACATTTTCACTGTACGTGAGTGTAGGCTCAATACCGAAATTCCACGCCTGTGGAATGCATCAGCCAAATAATCAGCCTGCCGAATAGACGAACAGAACGCAATCGTCCTAGTTTGTTTATTCTTCATCCATGCCTCATAAATCCGCTCGGCCTGTGACTCCTGAAGCTGTGTTGATAATAATTGTTCTTCATCATAACGCGTACCTAGCCAGCGAATAGCCGAATAATCCGTATCATCGAACACGCCATAATATTGAAAGGGAGCTAGCCACTGCCGCCGTATCGCCTCAATAAAATGCATCTGGTAAGCCACGTTCCCATCACAAAGCGCATACACATCTTTGCCATCCATCCGATCTGGTGTCGCTGTAATCCCCAATAAGAACTTGGGTTGAAAATATTCAATCACCGACAAATAAGAAGCTGATGCCGCATGATGGAACTCGTCCACAATAATAAGGTCGAAAGCATCTCGTGTAAAGGACTCACGGTGCTTCCGCATTCCCAGCGTAAAAATTGAGGCGAATACACAATCCGCTTCTCCTTCTTTGTAATGCCCGTTGAAAATTCCAAATGAACGTTCAGGCATGACCCGCTGAAAGGATTGACGTGCCTGATGCAATATTTCCTCACGATGGGCAATAAATAGTATCTTAGAGAAACGCTCAGCAAAAAAGCCAGCCAAATAAGTTTTGCCAAGTCCTGTTGCCATAACGACCACTGCCTTGTCGTATTCTTCCTCCAATGTTCGCTCGAGGGCTTCCAACGCTTCCTCCTGGGCAAAGCGTGGACGAATTGACTCAGTTTCCTGTGTTTCTTCATCCAATCGAGGCTCAGTACTTAAGCCCAAATCAGCTTCAGATTTCTCCATCTCCGTAATACGTCGTATCAGCTCCGGATTCCTCTGATGATACTGGAGATACTCCTCTTCATACATGTGGATCGAATCAGGGTTTATCGGAAGCGTGGTCTCATGGTAGAAACTTTCCATAAACTTATCTAATGCCATTTGGAACGTATAAGGCTCGGCCTGAGCATTCATAGCCAGGTTCCATTCATATCCTGTACGAAGCGCTGAAAATGAGAAATTCGACGAACCTACAATAAGCAGACCTTCGCCTTCATCATAATCAAACAAATATGCTTTAGGATGAAATGAGGAGCCCATACTCCGCCACAATCTCGCCTCAATCCGTTCATCAATGCCAATCAATTCAAGCAATCCCTCTGGCTGAGTGATATACAAATAATCCCCTGCCAGCATTTTAACTTCCGCTCCCCGATCCAAGGCATTTTTTATATGCGGAGCCAACAGCCATACACCGGACTGCATGAGAAATGACGTCATAATATATATCCCAGAAGCGCTTTGAATGCCAGCAATCAGCTCATCTGCCAAATTATCGGTGATGAGCTTCACATTAAGCTTCGTCGACATCGATCAAGTACACCCTGTCTTGAAATCCGCCCCGTTTCTCGGCCTTATCCACCCGGATTTTCTCCAATACTGTTGGGCTAGATCCGTGAGCTTCCGCCAATGCCCGGATTACTTCCAGCATATCTGCAAGCTCTTCCAGAGCCTCTTTATCATTAGCAGCATTAAAATATTCTTCCGTTTCTTCACGCAGCTTAGTTCGCAGCTCTTGCAAATACTCCTCCTTATCCAGAATCCGTGATCGATATGCCTTTCCATCAGCGGCAATAATCTGTGGAATTTTGTCCCGAACTAATTTGTTATATACAGGCATAAATAGCACTCCTTCTCTTCTTCTTTAGAGAATTATATATGCCGTCATTATATCATTTTCTGGTAGAGAAGAACCGTTCATGGCGTTATTTCTAGGCTTAGAAAGCTATTCTTTAAAAATAGAGTTGTACATTTCTGTAGTTGAGCTAATAGCCCTAGGAGATAGTTTGCATAATAGTTCATCCACCTTTCGGATAAGCATTTGCAAGTGAGGCTTGCTGCATTTCAATACTACGTTATTAGAACTTGTTGAGTTCGCAAGAAACTTAATAGACTGAATTAAGCATAGAGCCTCTAAATCAACATCAGATTCATAGCGAAAGAGATCAAGCAGGTCTTCAAATGTTAAGATGAATGGCGACAAGATGCTTTCGCGCTCCTGAACGTATATCGCTTTGAGCATGCTTTCTAGGGCCAAGTCGCAGAGAATAAAGCAAGGCTTGGGAAGACAATGATTCAAGAACATTGTGGTGAGGTTCATGTAGGTTTGAGGATGAGTGTGTTTATTATGCTCTACAGACATTTCACTAACCATACAATACTAACCTCCATAAGGTTTCTCAAACACCAATATTATACACATATATAATATCTATAGATATTATTTTTGATATATATAAGTATTAACCTTATATTTAATACTTATATGATGATGTTTGTATTAAGATATCTTGTCTACACTTTTGAATAAAGAGGTGTAGATATGAACGATAAGGAAATTCTCAAATTAGTTGGTGCAAGAGTAAAAACTTTAAGGAAGCAGCAAGGCTACTCCCAAGAATCACTAGGAGAAAAAGGTGGTTTTCATTTTTCTTATATCGGGCAGGTTGAACGTGGAGAAAAGAATATTTCGTTATTAAACCTCTCCAAAATAGCTAAAGCGTTAGATGTCAATGTCGCTCAATTATTTACATATGTTCATGAACATAGTGAACTTACCGAGGAAGATGTTGAAGTGAAGGAAATCGTAATGATGCTTAGAGGATCAAATCCGGAGAAGCTGCGTCTAGCGAAGAATGTGTTGAGAGAGATTGTGCGGGGAATAGAGTAGCGTAAATAATGAAAAAAATCGCCGTGCTTAGTGCATCGACGATTCTTTATGATTAAACTAAATTAAATAAAATAATTAATAAACTAATCTACTTTCTCAACTTTTCTCCGGTTACATAAGAAGTCCTTTCCTCAGCCACGGCATATTCTCTTTCCTCATATAACGGATATGTAATACTCTTTTGACTTGAAAGCCTTTCAAGAAAGTACTCCCTCAACAACGGATCAACACAGTATATATAGCAGCCCTTCATCCCTCTTGTAAGGAGTGTACGGTAAGTATTTTTTATAATTTGATCCGCTATTCGCAGGGCCTTATTTTTGTCCTTTTTATATAAGCTTTTAAATCCCGATAAGGATTTATCCGTTTTGGCGCGTTTAAATGGATCCGTCACAACTTTTCCATCCATATATCGAAGGTCTTCGCCGATAATAACTCCTACATAATCAAACTCCAGCCCTTGCGAAGTGTGAATACAGCCGACTTGCTCCACTGATTCAGGGTCAATTGCCCATGTTTGAGTATTATTCAAATTCCAGCTGGCAGAAAACTGGTGTTCCTCCAAGTAAATATCATGAACCTCTGGATTACTTTTTCCATCTCTTATCCAATCCCAACAATAACCTGCTAGCATCCTGGCTTTATTATTGTGATTCTTTTTAAAAATCTCATTACGTAATTCATTAGGATCATCAAAAACTCTAAAATCATATTGAATATCAAATCCGTCTGAGTTTGCCGTTTCTCGAATTGCTAGCATATCATCCAACCAAGCCAAGTATCCATCCGAACCATTACAACGAAATTGCGATTCGAGTTCTATTTCTACGACCTCTGCATCGTAGAGTTTTGCAAATTGTTTAATTTGTTCTTTATTCCCAACGTCCTGCATAGAAACTTTTTGATACTCATCAATAAAAAATATTGAGCATTTAGCAGCTCGGATGATCTCCATCATCTGATTTTCACCTTTGTTTTTAAATAAGCCTGACTTCTCATTTAGTCGGTGAGCCTCATCCACGATCAGAGCATCAAATTCATTGGGCAATGCTTCATAATAGACTCCTGAGCTTTTAAATAAATTATTAATGACAGTTTTCTTATAACCTCTCTGAAGCCGCTTAGTATATACCTCTCTAGGAGCGCTATTCTTGGTTACATATTGACAGACCATCTCCTGTGCGGTTAATTGAACTAACAAATTAATGGCCAGTACCGATTTCCCTGTACCAGGCCCTCCCTCCACAATCAAGACCTGCTTGCGATCAGTAGTTTGAGCCTTTTTTGCCATTAGAATAGCCACCTCATAGGCAACCTTCTGCTCATCAATCATTAAAAACTCCTCATTGCCCTCTAACATCTTAAGAAGTGAATCCTGTAATGATTTAGACGGTTTTATTTTCCCATGTTCAATCAGATATAGAGACTTTTTTCGATCGGATTTTTTAATGTAAGTAGAAATAAATCCCCTCAGCTTCAATGCATCGCCCTTGGTAAAGACCGGGGCCTCCGATATCCAATTTTCATATATATCATCCGTAAGGGGATCATCATCCTCCCTGATATAGTTATGCAAATAAGCGCAGGGATAAAGAGATATCAATTCATTTTGAACAGATTCATTATAGTCCGATATTAACTTCGCATATGTATAAGCTTGGTATGATGGGTGTGTATGCTTGCCTAATCTTTTATTTATAACCGTCTCAACAAGCCCATCTAGGCTCTCAACTTTATTCAGGGCGGACCATTGCTTTAATTCTACAATGACAACGGAATATCGATCCTTCTCATCCAACCCCGTTAACATAAAGTCTATCCTTCTAGAGGTTGTGGGCACCTTATACTCAATAGCAACGCCAACATCATCAGGAATGATCGGAGTGTTCAGAACCTTATACATATAATTCATAGAATTATTCCAGGAGTTAATCTCACCGAGCGAAACCTTACCAATTTTCTGCAAATAGGACTCGTGAATTTTGACGGCTATACTATCGTCAGTAACATCATTCATGAACTCTTCCTTGGTAGCTTCGTAAATAATCAAAGATGTCTCACCCCGTTATTCTGCTTCTGTATACTTTTTGGATGTCCCCTTGAACTTTTCTATAGGATACTTTTTATCATTCTTTTCTAGTTTGTCTAAAATAGCACCTTTGACATCAATACCCAAGTCATGTGCAAGCATCAGTGAATAGATCAATACATCCGCCAACTCATCTCGAATATCGTCAAAGTTAGTATCGACCGCTTGATCACTACTCTTCCATTGAAAGTTTTCAAGCAATTCACTTGCTTCTAATGTTAAAGAAATCGCCAAATCCTTAGGGTTATGGAACTGCTTCCAGTCCCTCGCGTCCCGAAATTTAATGATTTTATTTATAACATCATCCATGTAAGCACTCCTTGGTAGTAGATTATGAGTCTATTATAGGCTTTATATTTAAATAGACAAATATGGATGCATAGGATTGTAGAAAACATTTTTAATTGGTCGGATCAATAACCGCTGTCATGAACAAAAAAATTTCAAACAAAAAACACAGCACCCTCCCGCAGGAAAATGCTGTGCCTTACCTTTCTTACTCTAAGCTAACCCTAAACCAACTTCACCAAATGATACTTTTTCTTCCCTTTGCGGACGATGATGAAGCGGCCTTCGATCGCCAGATCGACCGTGATCTCGAACTCCAGCTCATTTACTCGCTCGCCGTTCAGGGAGATTGCGCCGCTGGTAAGATCCTCGCGTGCTTGGCGTTTTGAAGGTTCGATACCTACGTCAACGAGCCAATCGACGATGTTCTTGGATTCTTTAGCTGCTTCGAAGGTCGGCATTTCTTTGAAGCCTTGTTCGATTTCATCGGCAGTCAAAGACTTAATATCCCCGCTGAACAGAGCTGCTGTGATTCTCTTGGCTTGAGCCAAGGCTTCCTCGCTGTGCACGAATCGGGTCATTTCTTCGGCCAGCGTAATTTGCGCCTCGCGCTTATGCGGCTCGGTCTGTACCTTCTCGGCCAGCGCGTCGATCGCCTCCTTATCCAGGAACGTGAAGTATTTCAGGTACTTGATGACATCGCGGTCATCGGTATTCGCCCAGAATTGGTAGAACTCGTATGGCGTCGTTTTCTTCGGATCGAGCCAAATCGCGCCGCCAGCCGTCTTACCAAACTTCGTACCGTCGGCCTTCAGCATAAGCGGAATCGTTAAGCCAAACGCTTTGGCTTCCGGGCCTACTTTTCTGCGGATGAGATCCAGCCCGCTTGTAATGTTCCCCCATTGATCGGAACCGCCAATTTGCAGCTGCACATCCTCTTCCTGATATAGATGCAGGTAATCCATCGACTGCAGAATTTGATACGAGAATTCCGTGAACGAAATCCCGGTATCCAAGCGGCTTGCTACAATATCTTTGGCCAGCATCGCGTTGATGCTGAAATTCTTCCCATAATCCCGCAGAAAATCTATTACGTTCAATTGATGCGTCCAATCGTAGTTGTTCACCAGCCGCAGTTGATTGTCCCCGTCAGTCATGAACAGCTTCTTCATTTGCGCGGTTAACGCTTCTACGTTAGCCTGAACTTGCTCCAGCGTCTGCAGACTGCGCTCGGATTGACGCCCGCTAGGGTCGCCGATCGTTCCGGTCGCACCGCCGATGAGAATGACAGGCTTATGCCCTGCCAACTGAAATCTTTTCAGCATGATAAAAGGAATCAAATGCCCGATATGCATGCTGTCACCCGTCGGGTCAACCCCACAGTACAAGGAAATTGCCTTCTCCTCGGTCAGCTTGCGGAGTCCCTCCGCATCCGTCTGTTGATTAATGGCCTCGCGCCATTCCAATTCATCAATAATATTCAACCTGTTCAGCTCCCTATATTCCATAAAATAAAAAATCGTCCCCTAGTCTATATCAGACTACAGGGACGATTGAATTAACCGTGTTACCACCCAAATTGTACGATGATACTAAAGCCGGCCGGCTTCATCATACCACTCTCAGCTCATTATCGTGAGCCAACCCGCTTGGCATTACCCAAGATACTCCGGAGTGTAATTCGCAAGGGATCAGTAATGCTGCCAGGTTCCATCAACCCCTGGCTTTCTGGTAAGCAGTGACTGCCCGCTACTTCGTTCCTTCATCGTAATTGACATATAAGTTTACAGAAAGTATAGTGAATTGATTTTCAATTGTCAAATGGTTTGTTAAGACTGCTTGCCGTCAATCGCACATAACAATACGCTTGCAGCAAGTCCAAGGCGGCGATCAAGCATATGAGACGGGTCGCTGGAGAAATCCACATCGATTTTCGTGACAAAAGGATTGAAATTTTGCTTAAAAGTAACCGTGCTGCCGTTCATTTCTACGTTATAAGTCTGCGGGATCAAGTCGCTAAGGAACCGGCGCAGGAACGCAAAAAGCCGGCTATCCTCCTTAATCCGCCCGACTTCAGCCTCGGCAGCATTTTGAATGATCCACTCATCCTTCAATATGGATTTCATGCCTTTTCTCCGCAGGCTTCAGACATGCTCACCCGTAAGCGCATCATGAACATCGTAGGTTGCAGAGAAGTCAATCACATTACGCGCCTTGATCGTCAATAATTCCTGGCTCATGCCCTCGTCATTGTACAGCCGAATATCCTCCTTGAGCTTAAAGGCCTTCATTTGCGAGAACATAACCAGCTCTTCATTGGCGTTATAAATGTGAAATTGGGCTCCCAGTAAGGAGAGTATCTTTTTTCTTACTAAATATTGGTCGTAACCGAAATGATCCACTTTGCCCGATGGCCTCCCATGAATTTTATTATTTTTTATAATACGGCAAGCTGGGGGCATTGTATATAGCGTCTTCCTTTTAATTCGGGAGTGTAAGATCAAATTTCGTTCTTCACTGGTGGACTTTTTCACCTGATTGTTTTTCAAATGGTGGACACCACATATATATCTGCACCGCCCATGAATATCTACATTTAGAAGCTTATAAGGATGCACAACACTATATGCAGTTCATTGCAAGCGTGGATAAGAGCCTCTTTAGTGTCCACATTTGGATGGACATTTATTGCATTTCGTCCACGACAGGCATACAACAACTATACAGCCATGAACCATTCATAATGAACATGTTCCCATCACGCAGCATCGAAGCCATAAACGCAGAGTTAATTCAACGCAATGTAAATGTGGATTTCGGCATTGTCCATATTTCCGCCACTTTGGTATTCTTCAAAATCACTGCTGAATTTTCTATCCAGCTCCATCGACCACAGCTTCGTCCAAAATTCAGCCACTGCCTGCTGTACATGACCTCGCACAATAAATTTGGCATATTTCCCCGCTGGAATCGTCTTTTCCTCTAACTCTAACTCTGCATCTGCTCCTGCACCTCTTCCCACCTCTGTTCCTGCATCTGTTTCTGCTTTTACTTCTTCTTTTACCTCTGCCTCCACTGAGCCTTCAACCTCACAGCAAACTATCACATCATATGCGTCGTTATCCCCCATCTGATAGTCGGTGTACAAGCCAATGCTTTTATCATTATGTTTGCCAGGTATGGAATCATAAATGCCTTCCTGATAAAACCGCTGCCAAAGCTCGCCTATGCTTCGACTCATATAAGGATCACTGTTGCTGGTTCTGATCCGCAATCCCACGACTGTTTTTTCTTCTACATACACTATTTCATAATTCATATACCCTACCTCTTTTCATTTGATATCGAGGTCAGTATAGCAATACTAATTAGACAACAGCATGTCATATTATACGAGCAAGCTTATAAATATTTTCGTAAACTCGCTTCCAGCTTTCTCTGTATAATATCCCGAACATGTTCGGGCTCTATGACCTCTGCGTTATTCCCAAAGGACAATATGTACCCATACACCCATTCATCCTCAATGTAACTAACCTTAACGACAAAGCTGCCATCTGGATTTTTAGTGATGCCGTTCTGATCAAATTCGTCATAAACCCTGTAAGCCATACTAGCCTCAATTTTCAAAACAAGCTTCACCACTCTACGGTTAAAGTCCGGAGGATCATTCCAAATATCCATCGGCATCTCTCTTATGAAAGTCTCTTCCGAGCAAGTTGGATTTTTGATTCGGGTCACTTTAAACATTCTGAAATCATTCTTTAACCGGCAAAATCCATAGATATACCAGTTCTGCCCTTTAAAAATCAGCTTTACAGGCTCTACGATTCTCTCGGTCTTTTCTCCGTAGGAACTATAATAATCAAAGTTCACTACATTCCGATTTAAAATCGCTGTTTTCAGCAAGTTGAACTTCTTCTGCTCCGTAGAATCAGAGCCCCACCTGGAGAAATCGACATCAATCCAGCTCGTAGCATTTTTATTGAAAATAGCAGCAAGCTTATTCAGCACGGGCTCAACATCTGGAACATTCAGCGCATTCAGCCCTTGAAGGGAAGAGAGAATATCCATCTGCTCCTTGTCAGACAGCATCGATTTGCCCAGCACAAACTGATCAAGCAAGCGAATGCCGCCGCCTTTTCCCTTATTCGTATACACGGGTATTCCCGCCGCGCTCAGCGTGTCAATATCCCGATAAATTGTTCGCTGCGATACCTCGAACTGCTCGGCTAATTGTTTCGCTGTTACCTGCTTTTTATCCAATAAAATATAGACGATTTCGAGCAGCCTGTTAATTTGCACCTCTACCACCCCTTCGCATCTTACTTACTTCACCATTTTGTAACCTCAAAAATACTATAACGTATATAGATTAAACATACTCTGTCAACAACCATAGAAATTGAGGGACTACATGAATGAATGATGATATTACGGTTCAACAAGCCGATACATGGTATCAGAAGGCCGAACAGAAGGCCGTGCAGTATTTGACATCTCTTCAACAGCGGGTTAGGGATCAAACGGATCTGCAAACCCTGACAGCCGATATTCAATTGTGGAAAAAAAATCATGTTCACCACTTCTGGCGTTCTTTGCTTCCACATCGCAACAAAACACCGGATGCACTGGGCTATCGCAAATATATTGGCTGGCTGAACCGTACGGGGAAACTGGACAATTATTTGGATCGAAGCATTTCTTATATTTATATGCGCGATTTGGGCAAGGCGCTCGATTCTCCCGAAGCCCAAGCCCGTATAAAGCGAACCATGTCGGATGTGAAAAAACTCTTGCTTCGCTCCACCGGCACCGGTCAAGGAGAGCAGCCAGAATTTATGAACTTAGCCGGGCTGTATCGGTGGGCTCAGAAGGAAAACATTGAGGACGCTATTATTTGGCTCATTGGCAAGCTGAACCATGTATCCTCCCAAATTCCCGAAGGAATGGATGCGGAGCATGCTCAGAGAAAACTGATGAAGATCATCATTGGCGTAGTTCTTCATGTTATGGATGAGATGGATGACCGTATTTTGCCGGATGAGCGCTCCAGGCGGCTGGATGAAGCGATTCGGCTCGGTTACTCCTATGGGTTGACCTATCCTTTTATCGACGATCTTCTGGATTCCGAAATTTTGAATGATAAGGAGAAGGGCCAATACTCTCAGATGATAAGAAGCGCACTGCTTACTGGCTCTGTTCCGGAATCAGGAGAGTGGAACGGGGAACACAGCGATTTCATCCATTACGCATATGCGGAGCTTCGAGAGGCCTTTGAGTATATTAAGAGCTATCAGCGGCCAGAAGCCATAAGTACTTTTTTTGAACAATCTTATGTATTTTTTCATGCTCAGGATCTGGATCGGGTTAAGGAGCTCTCGCATTCCGCCTACACCAACGAGGAACTCTACCTGCCTGTAATTTTGAAATCCTCCTCCTCTCGATTGATTGTCCGTTCTGTCATCAGTGCGCCTGAGGATGAGGGCTTTGAGCAGCGAACATTTTATTACGGGATCTACAACCAGCTTGCCGATGATTTTGCGGATATGTTCGAGGATATGAGAACCGGAGCGGTAACGCCTTATACGTATTATTTAAAATACCGTAGGCTGCGTCCCGATCTGATTAATCCCTATGAATTATACTGGACGGTCATATCCTACCTGATTCATAGCGTGTATCATTCCGATGCCAAGGCCCGTGAGATCATCCTAAACCGTGCGATTAACGGATTAAAACGCTGTAAGAAACGCCTTGGGGTTGATAAATACACCGAAGTCATGGACATTTTCGCCTCGGGAAACCCCGAGTTCAATCGGCTCGTCCAACGTATGGTTCAGCAAGCGGATGATGTAGATTTTCTTGACAAGCTGCTTCGGGATCAGGTCGTCACCGTTCTGAGGAACAGCCGCAACGACAAGGAGAGCTTCATCGATACGCTCCAATCCGTCCGCGATCAGCTCAATGAACAATTGCAAATTCGCAAATCGGACGGAATTCCTCTGGTTACAGAATCGCTAATTGAGACTGCAAACTACAGTCTCCGAGGAGATGGCAAACGTCTTCGGCCCATCTTAACCTGGGCCATGGGTGTGAACGAATATGGGCTGGAGGCTTCGGCAATCATGCCGCTGCTGAAATCCTTGGAATATATGCATACGGCATCTTTGATTTTCGATGATCTGCCTTCACAGGACAATGCCTCTACCCGTCGGGGACGCCCGACGCTGCATCAGGTGCATGATAGTGCCACCGCAGAATTGACCGGTCTTTATTTAATTCAAAAAGCCGTTGAAGAGCAAACGTCTTTGAGCGGATTCGATGCCGAATCTGTGCTTGCCTTAATTCGATATTCATCCCAAAAAGCAGGCGAAATCTGCCTGGGCCAGGCGATGGATTTAGAGTCTCGTGGAAAGGCACTAACGCTGGAGCAACTGAATACGATCTGCTTTTACAAAACGGGGATCGCTTTTGAAGCTTGTCTCGTCATGCCTGCCATCCTTGCTCAGGCTGCAGAAAAGGAAGTTGCGTCTCTACAAAAATATGCCTACCATGCAGGCATTGCTTTTCAAATCAAAGACGACTTGCTGGACTCTGAAGGCGAAACGAGCTTATTGGGAAAACCCGTCCGTCAAGACGTGGAAAACAACAACTCGACGTTTGTTACCCTGCTTGGCCATGAAGGAGCCCGAAGAGCGATGTGGGAGCACTACTGCCAGGCCATGGAAACCTTGAATGAACTGCCGCGAAGCAATGTTTTTCTTAAGCATTTATTGAACTATATGGTAAGTAGAGAAAAATAAAAAAAAGCACACCTTTTAACTCGGCTCAAGCCGACTAAAAAGGTGTGCCTCACCATGTATTTGCAGAACTTTCTCCTTGTTTAGTATATAGAGTGTCCGCTAAGTTGTAAAGCCACCGTCATCGCCAGATATTTCCGGAATTAACTCGAATACTCTACTGTTCTTGCCCTCCTCTTATGAAGCTCTGGGAGCATGACTCCGAGCAGGACGATAATAACGCCTCCCCATTGCAGCGGTGTCACCTGCTCATGAAGAACAAACGATGAGAGCAACACGGCGACAGGAAGTTCCGCCGCTCCCAAAATGCCTGCCATCCCCTCACCGATATGAGGAACGCCAACCGCGAACAAGACTGGAGGTATAAATGCCCCGAACAAGCCCAGCAGGAAACCAAATAATAGCAGCTGACTCCACAGCATACCGTTAAATAAAAATTGCGGTGGAAATAGAATAAATACCAGCACGAGTCCGCCTGTAATCATCCAAGCGCTGCGATAGGCCGGATGAATCGCCGGTAACGCTTTGCCGCTAAACAGAATAAATAAAGTGTAGCTCACAGCCGACAACAGTCCAAGGGCAATGCCGATCATTGGAAAGTTCCCATCCCTTTGCTCCATAAGCCCTGCTGCGAACAACGTACCTCCGAGCAGAAGTCCGAGCGTTATTAGGGTAATCCCATTTGGGCGTTGCCGTTTGCTAACGGCTTGAACCAGCACACTGATCCACGTAAACTGAAACAGCAGCACAATTGCTAGCGATGCGGGAATATAACGCAGTGAGTGATAATAGAGCAAGCCGGTAATGGCAGTCGGTGTTCCGGCTAACATTAACAGAAATCTATGCTTCCAGCTTAGCCTTGCCGAGCGATTCGAGGATGCCTTCGTTAGCGCATTTACGCTCTTCTCTTCTTTGCGACGTTCCTTCCAACCGGTATATATAGCCAATAGCCAAGCTAGGATACACCCCGTCAACAGCTGCGTACCCACCACTTCGCCTAGCTGATAGCCTTGCCCATATGCGAGGACAACAATGGTCGACAGCACACCATAGCTGCTCGCTCCAATTAACACGGATAATAAATATTTCATTTTCATTTCCTTACAGTTCCTCCTCGAAATAAACAAACTAGGCCAAAAACGCAAAAAATCCTAACTACGAAATAAGAATAAGTTACCATTCTCATTCTCGTAGTTAGGAAGATACGGCTTCCAGTAGAAACCCCCGCTCCGTTATATTACTATAGCTCCGCGAGGTTATACGAAGAAATATGCGATTCAATCAAAACACATATTACATGACAAGTAAGCTATCTGTCAATCCCTCAGATTATTACGTAACATTTCCCCACTCTTTGCTTTTCTTACATACTCGGTTTGAATTCCCGCAACCATTCAGTTAATCGCAGCAATTCAATTCCCGCAAGCATAACAATTCCGATACCATGCGTATCGTTCAGTTGTGGAAGCAGATCATGCTTATAATAATGGCTGGAATGCGAGTATCCCGACCCCCGACATACACCATGCAGGTTCCCTTTCGCATCAATGCTATGGCGGGTCAAGCCTTCCCAAGCACGAACAGCGCTATTTGTGTATGCGGTTCGGTTCGTTAACCATCCATTCCGGATGCCGCGCGCATAAGCGTAGATGAACATCGCGGTGCAGGAGGTCTCTAAGTAAGCATCAGGCTCATTAATGACCTGGCGCCATAAGCCTTCTTCACTTTGATGGACGAGATATCCAGCGCTAAGTGTCCGAAACATCTCCAGCAATTGCTCCCGATGCGGATGCTGCTTCGGCAAGACCGTCAACAGCTCGGATAAGGAGAACAGCACCCAGCCATTGCCCCTCCCCCATGGGACTCCTGTCGCCAATCCTTGCTCAAAGTCGTAAACATGAGACATCAGCTTCTCCTCAGGGATGAATAAATACTTTCTAAATAGCAGAAACTGTCTGGCGGCATCATCAATATACTGCTCATCCCCTGTTAATCGATAATATCGGCATAGAAAAGGAACACTCATATACAGATCATCTGCCCACATAGTATGCTCATCCTGGAAATGCTTGCGATAAAAAGCTCCATCGGGCAATCTCTCCTGAACATCCCTAATATAATTCCCGATTTCGCATGCCAGTGATTCCACACCTGTCATTTCGAGATTGTCCCGATATACCTCAAGCATGGTCGACCCGAATGAGCCGCAATCATCCAGACTGTCGATATCTGCAATAGATTGATTAATCCCTGTGGCCTTATATTGCTTATAATCCCATTGTGTATATGGATACCACTTCACGGTCTGCGCGACATGCGCCGCCGCATAAGCAACAAGATCTGGCCGGGACAGTTCCCTTCCTGTCTCCACCAAGCCGTACAGCGTCACACCTACAGGGTAATTCCATTTCCCGAACAACGGAGCTTCCAAGTACGGACGTATCCATGTTCCAGGCAAATCAACACGCCAATATGTTCCTTCCCCACCGTCTGCATGAACCCGGGACAGATCTGTCAGATCACCGAGATCAGGGATGCACTCCTCAGCAAATGGGCCTAAAAACAACCAGGCTCCCAAGTACCCCTGAACAGCGACTGGAGGCATAAACGGAACAACTTCATCTCCCAACCCTACTGTTACTTTTGTTCCCCATGACGGGCCAAGCGTATCACGAATCATCAATTGATGCGGCCCAAATGACAATTCCACAGTAACTCCAAATTCTCCGGCTTGTTCGGAATGATATATCGCTGTACCATCAATCCAAATTGTTGTAGGGCCGAAACTATGTCCAGTAATCCGGTAAGCCTGAGCTTCCACCCCGTTAGCGTGAAACTGCGTCCATGCGAAGGCGCTTTGCCCCTTGGCTGCACCAAACAGCCGCTCCATTGGCGTCAAAAGATACTGCTCTTTAGTCCAATCGGGACGTGGACACCATTCCAATATTCCATCAAATTCAGTTTGCCCCGCACGCGGCAGCTCTGCCACCGCTCTAGCCAGCGGCTTACTAAACAGCCAGCCTTCCTGGCCGCTTCTCTCTTTAGAAGCTACGATGGCATTGAAAATCACCCACTTGCTGCTCGTAGTACCAAAGTGTCCACCGAATCCGGCGCGCGTCTTCGTAAATTTAAGCACGATATCATTCCAGCCTGCTCTTAGTATAGAACGGCATTCCCGGTTCACTTTTGGACGTTCCTCTTGAGGCTGCGAACGGTAAATACTGCGGCCGTTCACGAACACCTCCATCGGCCCCCATGCCGTAGCAAGCCAGGTCATTTCTGTTTCCGGCTCATCGCTCCAAACCATGCTCCATGCGTAGGATACTTGCCCTACTTCCGCCTCGGGAAACCGTTCTGCCAAATCGAAGACATATCGAAAGTCATTCGCGCGCTGAATACCTTCCCGATTAAAAGCGCGATAACTGAACGGCTCCGCTGGATGATCAGCTACATAGCGATTTGCAAGCGATCGCAATGCAGCTTTAATATCGGTTCCTGTTTTGTCATAAATACTGTTCTCATGTTGTTTTAACATCGTACTCATTCTCCTAATTCAGCTGGACTGCCACGCTGGCAGCCTGCTTTTGAATTTGTCAAACCCTGTACAGAGGTCAAATTCCGACAAGTAAACCTTTATCGAAATCGTAGCATAGGCTGATGTACGCGTGAATGAGAATGATGCCCGAATGTATTCAATTTTTACTGAAAAAGAGTATTGAGAGGATCAATTACGATATAAAAATCCCCCTAGCCTCCACCTGCTGAATCTGGATCAGATTCGTCGTTCCCGCCTGTCCAAGCGGTAATCCTGCAGACAGTACGACGGTATCGCCAAGGCCCACATATCCTGTCTTTAATGCCCGCCGGATCGCCTTATCAAACATTTCATCCGTAGTCGATACCTGTTCGCCTTGGAAGGGAAAGACGCCGGAGAGCAAACAGATCGCAGACAGCACGTGCCGATCATGGGTAATCGCCAAAATTGGCGCCTTCGGCCGATATTTCGATACCATGCGAGCGGTAAAGCCGCTCTCAGTTGAAGTGATGATCGCTTTAGCCTCAAGTTCCAGTGAAGCGCTCACCACCCCTTGGCTGATAACCTCGGTAATATTGGTTACATGCTGGACTCTTTTTCGATTAAATTGCTCCCGATAGTCGATGGTAGACTCGGCCTGTTGCGCCACTCTAGCCATGGTCTGAACGGACGGTATCGGATATTTGCCGGCAGCGGATTCCCCAGAGAGCATGACGACATCCGCCCCTTGGATCACTGCATTGTAAACATCGCTGACTTCAGCACGCGTTGGCCGCGGATTGACCTGCATCGATTCCAGCATATGCGTTGCAACGATGACCGGCTTGCCGGCCAGATTGCATTTATCGATCATTTCTTTCTGCATCGCCGGGACATTTTCGACAGGAACCTCCACACCCAGATCTCCCCGGGCCACCATAATACCGTCCGAAGCCTCGATAATGTCGTCGAGTTCCCGAACGCCTTCATCGTTCTCAATTTTAGAAATAATCTGCACATGCCCGGCACCCCGCTCCTCCAGAAGCCGCCGGACTTCGCGAATGTCATCCCCCTTGCGTACAAACGATACTGCGATCATTTCGATCCCCTGTTCCAGACCGAAGTCGATATGACGAATATCCCGTTCGGTTACACCCGGAAGCGTCGTCCGGATTCCCGGTAAATTTACGCCCTTGCGAGGTTTAAGCGTGCCGCCGCTCTTGATATGACAGCGAATCTCCGTACCCTCAACCTCAATGACATCTAGCTCAATCAGGCCGTCATCGATTAAGATGCGATCATTTTTCTTCACCACCGCAGGCATTTCGGCATAATTGACGGAAATCCGGCGCGAATCGCCTTCTATATTTTCAGTCGTCAAGATCAGCTCCTCGCCCGCCTTTAATTGGCTGGACGCCTCCTTCAGCTTGCCGATTCGTACCTCGGGCCCCTTAATATCCATCATGACCGGAATATATGCATCGACCTCCTTCGCAGCCTCACGAAGGCGGCTGATCCGCTCTGCATGCTCCTCTGGCTCCCCGTGAGCCATATTCAGGCGTCCCACCGTCATTCCGGCTTTGATCATTTCTTTTAAAATTTCTACTGTGTCGCAAGCCGGCCCAAGTGTACAAATGATTTTTGTCCGCAGCATGAAATTCCTCCTCGATTTGAAATTGCTTAACAAGACTCCTTATGAAGAACAGTGTTCCCTGGAAGGATTCGCCTTATGTCGCATCTCAAAAATAACTAACCGTAGATGATATACTTTGAACTAGCTAAGCTAATCAAATAGCGAAATATTTTTGAATAAATGAACTTTTCCTATGGGTTGCGACTCTTATAGGGGAGTGAGGTGAAGCAATGAATGCGGTTCGATACGTGAAAAAAGCAAAAAGGGGAAATAAAGATGCGCTCCTTCAATTGATTCTGGCCGAGAAAGACAGCTATTACAGGCTGGCGCTCACCTATATGGGCAATTCGCATGACGCGATGGATGCCATGGAAGAGATGATCGTAAAATTATACGAGAATATCGGCCAGCTCAACAAGGAGGAAGCCTTCTACAGTTGGAGCAAGACTATTCTAGCGAACTGCTGCAAAGCCTTGCTTCGCAAAAGGGATAAGCTGGTGCTGATAGACGATGTCAGCAGGGACGGCGATCTGGCCGCGGATTATGATCCCCAGTTCGGCGACCCTTATCGACGCAGCGATCAGCAGATAGATATCCAGAAGCTGCTGCTCCATTTGAACGAGCAGCAGCAAGAAGCGATTCAATTGAAGTATTGGCATGACTTCGATTACCAAACGATCGCGGAGATCACGAATGTACCTATAGGTACCGTGAAATCCCGGATTTTTCAAGGACTGAAGAAGCTCAGAGAACTCTACGGGGAGGATATGTATGAATCACGTTGAAAAACGATTAGCGGAAGAGAAAATGCGTATAGATTCCGTAACTGCACCCGAGGAGTTGGAGACACGATTAAGAGATGCGCTGAACAAGACGGATTCTCAAAGAACGAAAAGACGGATTCCCTCGGTCTGGAAGGCTGCGGCGGTCGCTTTGTTCTTCCTCGTGGTCTTCGGGTATCATTACAATGCCTTCGCTTATTACGGCAAGAAGCTGCTTGGATTCGATGAGTTAATTGGCGGTTCACAGCTGCAGGAACTCAATGAGCAAGGCATGGGGCAAATCGTTGATAAAAAGACGAACCTAAGCGATGGAACGGAACTCACGATTAACGGCATCATGACAGATGCAAACCAACTGATCATGTACTATACCCTGACGAATCCCGAGGGCATTGAGGATAACGGCATCGACCTGTTCCGGCCATCGAAATTCACCGGCTTCTTAACGAACTCCAACCTAGAGAGCGGCACGTCGTTGCAAAATGAGGAACAGACGGAGGTGAAGGGAACGATGTCCTTTCAGCCCGTGAGCCCTTTTGCCAAGAAGCTGAACTTGCATTATTGGGATCGGACGGAAAATAACCAACTCATCGAACACACCATCTCCTTCCCCTATGATCCAAACCAGGCGATGCAGACCGAGGTGAGGAAGTCGCTCCGCAAGACGGTAAAAGTCGACAAAGGCACGTTAAACTTTCAATCCATTACCGCCACGCCAACGATGACCATGATCGAAGGCTCGCTAAACGTCGATAACTTCGATCGCCTTCCTTCCGCATTAAGCGGAATAGAGCTAATTGCGAACGGCACGCCTGTAGAATTGATAGGAAGCGGACATGGATCTTCCCTGGGCGGCAGAAAGTTCGATCTTCGTTACGGGGCACTGCCCAAGCCTTTGACATCCCTGGAGCTCGTTATGAAAGAGTTTGTCGGCTACCAGCAGTTGGATCAGAGACTGCCTCTCTCTTCGGCTGGCAACGAGCCTTTCTCTCTGGATGGCAAAAAACTTTGGGTGAAAAAAGCAGCCGTCACGTCCCAAGGCGTGGAGATTACAATCGCTACGGATGACGATATCCTGCTTGATGGCGTATCTATTGAAACGCAGAACGAGACAACTGCTCTAAAAACGACCGTAAATCAAATCGAAACCAAGCTGGACGATGGGGGAATTTTGAAGGAGCGCACTTTACTGTTCGATACTTCAGTCATGCCGGAATACTTGCATATCAAAGGGATACATTATATGAAGGCATACAATAAAGTGATTGAAATCCCTGTGAAGTAGAAGAGATATATTCGTGAAGCAAGATACGCAATAAATTATCATCCGCCGCTTTTGGCGGATTTTTCTTTAGTGCGGAATAAGGAAGTTCCAGTCTTTCACAACATGAAAAGGAGAGAGCAACGCTGCCCCCTCCTAATAAAAAAACCGTCGATAGCTTGTTTCCTTTACATATCAGCTTTTCCTTTATCCGACCTTATCCGAGCATAACCTTCCGACCACTCTTCGCACTCTCGATCGCACCGAGTACCATGGCCATGCTGTGGATGTTATCGCGGCTGTCAGTCTCGGCTGGACGGCCCTCCTTGAGGGCCTGGAACATTTCGTCCAGACAACCCTCATGCCCTGGCTTGCCGCTCCAATTCAGAGGCACTTCAATCCGCACCATATCGCGAATGAACTTCTTCTCCGCCGCATCGTCAGCCGCCAGTTCGCTAGCCAGTACTTCCGCATAAGGCGCATGAATCCCGTCCCAAATGGCCGTTCCCTTCTCGCCGACGATCCGCCAATCGCCCTCCCAGGACGTGGGAACGCCTTCTGCACACCAGGAGCCGCGGTAGCTGAATACGGAGCCGTCCGACATTTCATAGATACAAACAGCGGATGCATTCCCTTTGTACCACGATCCCGGGGGATTAAATTCATGGCAGTAGACCGACACCGGGTCTGCGCCGACGATGAACCGAGCTTGGTCAAAGGTATGGATCGCCATGTCCAGAATCAGCGGACTCTCCATCACATCGCGGAACCCGCCGAAATGCGGCCCAAGGAAAAAATCTGCATTGATCATGCCGAGCCTGCCGATTGTGCCGGATGATATCAGCTCGCGAAGCCCGCGGATATTGACATCGTACCGGCGGTTCTGCATAACCGACAACGACCTGCCCGTGGCATCCGCCGTTTCGATGATCTTCCTCGCTTCCCGCATCGTAGCCGCCATCGGCTTTTCGCCAAAGACATGGCAGCCATGCTTCATGGCTGTCGTACTGATCTCATAATGGCTGTCAGGAATCGTCACGTCGATAACTAAGTCCGCCCCCGTATCGACAATGGCCTGCTCCAGCCCGGTGTATACGCCGCATTCCAGTCCATATGCATCCCGTACTTTCTCAGCCTGGCCAATATAGACATCAACAAGGCCAACAATCACGGCATCATCCCGCTTCAGCAGCTCCTTGATCCACACGTTCGACATTTCGCCGCAGCCGGCAACCACAATCCTATGCTGCTTACTCATTCTCTCCACCACCTCTTGCAGCTATATAAAGTTTCACACTCTTGCAAGACATAAAGTCTGAAATTTCAACCTATTTCAACCTATATAGTTGCGTCTATCCAACCTTACAGCGGGTTCGGCACGAAGGCTCCGCCGCGGCACTGCTTCAAGTAATTCAGCGCATGCACCTGCCCGGTCATCTCCAGTTCATCGCGATAAACCGGGTCATGCCAGCCTTCGATATCGATCGTTCCCTTGTACCCCGCTTGACGTAAAATCGTAATAATATCCGTCCAGTTCGTGTCGCCAAATCCCGGCGTCCGGTGCCAGACAAATTCCTTCGGCCCGTGGATGCCGTATTCCTTTACGATATCCCAAGCGATCGTCGCGTCCTTGCCATGAACATGGAACACCTTGTCCACCCATTTCCGAAGCTGCGGAATCGGATCGATCAGGCTGACCATCTGATGGCAGGGCTCCCATTCGAGTCCGAGATTATCGGCCGGAACCTCGTTGAACATCATCTCCCAAGCCTGTGGATTGTGAGCGATATTCCAGTCTCCCTTCCACCAGGTACCGCCCATGTCGCAGTTCTCGAACGCGATCCGTACGCCCCGATCAGCCGCACGCTTGGCCAGTTCTCCGAACACTTCCTTGAAGCGCGGCAGCGATTCATCGATCGGACGATCCGTCAGGCGTCCGGTGAAGCCGCTGACGATATCCGCCCCGAACAGATGCGCATGGTCGATGGCCCGCTCCCAGCTAGCCAACGTATCCGCATTGTCCCCTTCGCCTGTCAGCGGGTTGCCGAATACGCCGATGCTGGAGATGACTACGCCATGCTCATCGGTCATTTTGCGCACCTGCTTGGCAAGCTCCGCCAAATCGATGCCGCCCGTCGTTTGCCAAAAGGTCAGGCTAAAGGACTCAAAGCCATGCGGCAAAATTTGCGGAATGACCCGCACCGCATCCTGTCCGCCTACCAGTGTGCCTATACGTAACAAATGATTGCCGTGTTGCATTTGCCAACCACTCCTATATTGAGTATATTGTGAAGCATAAACCCATTGTATAGCACTTGCTTGATTATATCTCTATACAATCTTGTGCTTTTTCAGTTCAATATTGCGCTAGAGGAGCTGTGGCTGAAATGACGCAACCCCAGGAATTGCGGGAGCATACGTATTTTAACGATCCATCCTATCCCTTTAATATATTTCGTCTTTGCCAGGAGCAGCAGCAGAAGGGCACCCCTTCATTCCATTTGCATTGGCATGATCATTTCGAGATTCTGCTTGTATCCAGGGGAAAGGCCGTATTCTATATTGACAGCAACCCCTATGAAGCACAGGCCGGCGATATCATCATCGTTCCCTCTGGCGCTCTACATGCGGGTTATGCAGCAGACGACAGCGCGCTGGAATATTGCGCCATCGTGTTTAACGTGGCGCTGCTCCGGCATGGCAAAGCCCCCGACCCGAAGCATGCACTCTATATAACGCCCTACTTGGACGGGGCTCTGCTTTTTCCTGTCAAGCTCAGTCATCAAGACACGGCAACTCTGCGGTTCAAGCATATTCTGGAGGAGATCATCAGCGAATTCGAAGGCAAGCAGCCCGGATACGAGCTAATGGTCAAGAGCCTGCTGTACATGCTGTTTACCCTGCTGTCCCGCCGTTTCATGCCCGGGGAACAGCAGGGGCGGGCGAATCTGGCCCATACGCGCAATGCGGATCGCTTCAAGCAACTGCTGCTCCATATCGATGCGCATTATACGGAGCCGATTACCGTGACCAAGGCGGCAGCGATGATGAATCTCAACCCGTATCATTTTTGCAAAATATTCAAGAAAACCACCGGCTCCACATTCATCGAATACGTCAATTTCATTCGCATCAACGAGGCGATGAGGCTGCTTGGCAGCAGCGATCTCACCATTACGGAAATCGCCGAGCAGATCGGATGCGGCAACCCGAATTATTTCACCAAGCTGTTTAAGCAATATAAAGGCATCACGCCTTCCCAGTGGCGGAAGGAGTATGGGGGATCCTACTAATAAAGGAAAATCCGGCCCGGCGTTTACAACCGCTGCCCGGCATATTTTTTAACGAGTAACTTTATCTGCAGTGAAAATAGAAAAAGAGGCAAACCCCAGCTCCAGGGATTTGCCTACTCCTTCTGCTCCTTAATCAACTCCAAAAACTCTAATATAATATCCGAAACGGCATCTTCCTCCGACGTGTGAATAAACTTGCTTACCCTGAGTATGTCCCCTTTGTAGAGCTCAATGAGCTTAAGAGTGGATTCAACATCATTCTGTCTCGCTTTATAGAGCAGGTTCAAGAACTCATCATCCGGGACAATTCTTTGATCATCTTTCGTTTCCATTTGTTCACCCCTTGCTGACTCATGTTCAACTCACGGGCAACCTCCTGCTCTGTCTTGTCTTGAATATAGATTTTGAAGATAATAGATCTGCCCGTATCCGACGGGAGGGCATTGATCAGCTGCCTTACAACGATTTTATTATCAGAAGATGAGGCGAAACTGGTTGTGGCAGGTTCCATTCCACCAAACGAACACTCCCGCTTCCGCACGACTTTTGCTCGATACTGAATCCGCCAGGCGATCCGATAGACTTCTTTCCGATATTGCTCGTACACGGTTTGTTGTTGTTCCAAAGCTACCTCCCCCTTTCAATTTCATCTTCTACCTTTAGGGAAAAATTCTTATAAATTTAACAACTAAAAAATCAACTCATTTATTGAAATTATAACATTTTTTTCTATATTCCAGGTTGTAATTCCCTCTCTTTAATTTCTCTATAGTAGTGAAAGGAGATTTAGCAGAAAGGAGGGAGCGGTGATGCAGGTTGCTGATATGGTTACTCTGATCACGAACGTCGGTTTTCCCGTTACTCTAAGCTTTATTCTAATCAAATACGTGCTGCAAACGATGGGCGATAAGCTGGATAAAATGGACGACACGATACATCTCTTAAGCCAGCAGGTAAAAAGCATAGAAGCTCACAAGGAAGCTACAAAAGCTGCAGATCAAGCTGACACGAAAGCTAAATGAGGCAAACAGCATATGAATCAGAATTAGATCAACGAATCTGCTGCACGGAGGCAATCCCTATCCAGCATCGCTCCAGTCGGGTTGCTTCCTTACCTTTCATCTTGCCTATAACCTTCTTAATCTTTAAAAATGTCATAGGATATCGGCGGCCATATGGTTGTACCGAAAAAAAGGGCATCTGTTTAGATAGCTTATGCGCGTATAGAATAAATCATTACTCCAATATATACGGGTTAAAAGATTAAACGTATATTTCCAGTTTTTGTTTCTAAGACTTAGTTCCCGAATTATCATGACGTGGATATCATCACCAGATGATTTCATGGCGAACAGGAGGTAAGCCGCAATCCATAACATCGAGCAGCATGTCAATACAGAGACAGGCCGCAGATTCCTATACGAATCTGCGGCCTGCTTCGCGGTACTGCTCTCAACCTTTTTCACTTCTGAAATCTTTCTGCTTCTGAACCGCCTGTTCGACGAGCGACTTCACGGCCTCACGCACGTTATCCGCCCGCGTGACTGCGGAGATGACGGCTATGCCGTCCGCACCTGCTCGGATCACTTCACCGGCACGCGAGGCCGTAATTCCTCCAATTCCGACGATCGGCAATTTAATCCCTTGCTCCCGCATCTCCTTGATCATCCGGGTGCCCTGCACCGGGCGTGCATCATCCTTGGAGATGGTCGGGTAAATCGGGCCGACGCCGATGTAGTCGGCGCCATGCACAAGCGCCGTCCGCGCTTCCTTGACCGTATGCGCGGACACGCCGAGGATGCGGTTGCCGATTCGGGCGCGAACAGCACCCGCAGATTCATCGTCCTGCCCGACGTGAATGCCATCCGCCCCGATCCGGGCGGCGAGCTCCACGTCATCGTTGACGATGAACGGCACCCCGGCGCGTCGGCAAGCCGCCTGCAGCTCCAGCGCGAGCGCCAGCTTGGCCTCCCCGGTTAATGCACCAGGCCCCTTCTCGCGGAACTGGATCATCGTTGCGCCTCCGCTCAACGCCTCCTCCACGACGCGAAGCGGCTCCTCATGGCAGTTCACACTGCCGATGACGAGATACATCCGCAAGTAGCGGCGCATTTGTTCTGGAGAGATGCTGCCGCTCATCAGCCCTTCTCCCTTCTGCGGCGATAAGCCCAATGGTTCGTTGGGCCATGCCCCCCGCCCAGCGCCAGGCTGTCCTCGATCGCCGCCTGAATATACGCCCGAGCCGTCTGCACCGCCTCCAGCACCGTTAACCCCTTCGCCAATCCGGCAGCAATCGCGGCGGAATAAGTGCAGCCCGTTCCATGCGTATGCACGGTATGAATCCGGCGGCCCGTAAGCTCCAAGAATGAGTCGCCGTCATAGAGCAGATCCACAACCTGCTCGCCGCCTTCATCGTGCCCGCCCTTAATCACGGCGACTGCCGGGCCGTAAGCACAAATGCGCTTCGCCGCCTCGCGCCGATCCTCCATCGAGCGGATGCTTATCCCGGCCAAGGCCTCCGCTTCCGGGATATTCGGCGTGATGATGAGCGCAAGCGGAAGCAGTCGCTCTTTCAGTGCCTTCACGGCCTCTGGCAGCAGCAAGTCCGCTCCGCCCTTGGCGATCATCACCGGATCGACGACGACATTGCGCCAGCCGTGCTCTCGTATGCGGCCAGCCACCGCATCAATAATATCGGCGCTGAACAGCATCCCCGTCTTCAAAGCGTCCACGCCAAGATCAGTACTGACCGCGTCGATCTGCTCTGCGGCGGCTTCCGGCGGCAGCGGATATACGCCCTGAACCCCCAGCGTATTCTGCACTGTGATGGCCGTAATCGCCGACATGCCGAAGACGTCCAACTCTTGGAACGTCTTGAGGTCAGCCTGTATGCCCGCTCCTCCGCCGCTATCCGAACCAGCAATCGTAAGCGCTCTGGCTATACTCATGTCAACGCCTCCCCGGTGGCGGACAACTGTATTTCACGCACAGCCGCATGCCCCTTGAGCGAATGCGGGTGCAGCTTGGCGAGCTCATCAAGAAAAGCGATCTGGAAGCTGCCTGGGCCGATGCCGGATGTACGCTCGGCTGCACGGGAGGCAGCCGCACCGTAGAAGGCCAGCCCAGCCGTGCCCGCCAACAGCAAATCTTTCTCCACCGCGGCAAAAGCGCCCAACACCGATGTCAGCAAGCAGCCCGCGCCTGTTACCTGAGTGAGCAGCGCGTCTCCCCCGCTAATTACCCGGCATAGGCTGCCATCCGTAATGACATCTTCCTTTCCCGTAATGGCTACGGTCGCATTCAGCTCGCGGGCTGCACGCAGTCCAAGCTGGACATTGCCAGTGCCTGCGCTGTCTCCGGCATCAACGCCTTTGATCTCGCGCGCTTCGCCGATAAGATTCGCAATCTCCGCCGCATTCCCGCGCACCAGCGATACCTTCACCTCGCGGAGGATTCGCAGCGCCGACTCCGTGCGGAACTTCGTTGCTCCCGCGCCGACCGGATCGAGCAATACAGGCACGCCATGCTTGTTCGCGGATAATCCGGCGATGATCATCGCCTCTACATGCGCGGTCGATAAGGTGCCGATATTAAGCACGAGCGCCCCGGCGATTTTAGCCATATCCGCTACTTCCTCGGGAGCGTAGGCCATAACGGGCGATGCTCCCAGCGCATGCAGCCCGTTTGCCGTAAAATTAGTAACTACCACATTGGTTATATTATGAATGAGCGGTTTGGATCTCTGAACTTTCGTAAGAAGAGATGTAATATCATGTTCAAGCGTACTCATTATGAACCTGCCTCACTTTTTTATTAGGATGATAGAGTCGATCAGTTTCTTACAAGGCATACTCCACAGGCTTCATCGGAACCGGCCAATCCTGTACATTGTAGGCCATATCCCAGAACATGTACTCCAGCTGGCAGCTGAGCAAATAATGCTCCGTCATCTTACGACGCTCAAGCTCGGTCGTGATTTCCGCCCACTTGTCCAGACGCTCACAGAACTTGGCGGTTGTATTCGTGCGTGTCGCATAGAAATGAATCCATTCATAGAATGGATGAGCTTCTGTCGGCTGAACTTCCTTCATCAACTTCTCACCAATCTCCAGATAAGTCCACGGACACGGCAGCAGCACAGCCATGATTTCAGCTAAGCTTCCTTCATGCGCGACAGTCAGCATATGGCGGATATAATGGTGTGCTCCCGGTGCCAGCGCAAAGCCCTGCATTTGATCATAAGTAACACCGGCGACCGAACAGAAGTTATTATGCGGATGGACTTCACTGTTGAGAATAAATGAAATTTGCTGATTAAACATCTCAATCTCGTCCCGATCCGAGCATTTGGATATAGCAATGCCGTAAATTCGCATGTAGGCCGTAAGATACTCATGATCCTGTTTGACATAATGAATCAACTGCTCCTTCTTCAAATCGCCGTTAGCGATTCCTTTCACAAAAGGGTGTTCAAAAATAGCCTGAAAAATTCCGTCCGCCTTCTGACGGAGCTCCTGCGTAAAACTCATTGTTCTCCACCTCCAAAAATAATGTGAACATGATCAGGAAGCCATTAGGGATGACCCACGATAAAAGCATGCGCCGGCCAATCGCTACTTGCTGCGAAACAGTCGGCATACACCAAAAAAGCCGCTCCATATATGGAGCGGCTTCATCAACGTTACCCTTACACAGCTAGGAAAAATCCAACAAGTGTCCGTGTCAGGGATGAAATCCGACTCCACTTTCCTACGCTAGTACGAACTAGATCAGGTTCAAAGGGTCCAAGATTCGATCTTGTCTCAGCCGCTGGCGGCTCCCCTAGTGGACTTCCTATTCATTTTCACTACTACTGTATATGTCTTCGCAAGAGTTGTCAAATTATTGATATACCATTGCAATTCATTTCTATGACTTGCCGCAGCATCTTTTATACTTAAAACCGCTGCCGCATGGGCATGGCTCGTTGCGGCCGATTTTGGTGACGGAAACCTGGCTTTTATTCAAAGGACTTAGCTGGCGATGCGCTGCTCTCAGCTCCACGTTGCCTGAAATCCGGTTCATTTCGAATGGTGTATGTCCTCTGTGAATCCACTGTCTTGTATGATTGTAGACATCGTTCATTAGTGCCACAACAATGTCCGCTTGTTCCATGCTCTGGAACTTCAACTCTCTTCTCTCAAACTCATGAATCAGGTCTCCCGATGTCGCTTGCATCGTGCAGGCTAGCTGGATATCGTCGATAAGATGGTCAACCATTTCTGCATCCCGAGAGATTTCCTTCATCACATACGCTTTCAGCTTCGTCAGCTGTGGCGTCATTTCGAAGTAGTCTTCATCAGCGTATTTCAGCAGTTCTTCCCGCCTCGGAATGAAATATGGCTTGTCTTTAATTTGCAACAGCAGTTCTTCAAGTTCATCCTGCGATTCCTCTAGGGATAAATATCCATCAACGATGAAGCCTTTCTCCATCGCGTAATTCTGTTCTCTGCTTGTTAGCTCTCCGAACAGCTTCGTGAACCGTTCCCGATCGAGGGGCTCGCTGTTGTTCTGCCGATTATAAATTTCAACGAACTTGTCCGGCCCAACTGCACCGTATAAATGCGTCATTGCTAATATATACTCATGAACGAGCTCTACAGCCGCCCGTTGACGATGGAATTCCCCGTGATCCAGCATAGCGTAAGCTTCTCGAATCTCATTCGGCATAACGATATAAAGCTGGCCTCCGCTGAAATAAGTAAATACGAGCCCACGGCTCATTAAATACCAATAGCGCTCAACTAAAATAAGATTGTTCTGTTGAACAGGCTGACGAAGAAGCGATTCAAATAACTGCCACTCCAGGCGACTGGCAGTACGTAGAGCGGAGTGCAGATGTTCTGCATCGGTCATGTAGGCTGTCAGCGCTTCTATTAATTCCTGCTTTTTCATCTTAGAACGTCCAGGCAAATTGCAGGCGGAAGCAAGCGAAGACAAACGAACCTTCGTCAGGTCTTGAAGAATGTCGGGCAGGCTTGTCGTCACGTCTCCGATAATCGCATGCTGGATATTCATTTGTTCAAGCATTTCATTATACTCTTCCAAGTTCAGTTCTCCTCTTTCAATTCCTTGTTTCCTTATTCTTTCTCTTGCGTTACATCAACATTATACCACTTGGCATTTTGGCATTCGGCGCTTCCCCTATTCGGACTCAACTACATATACTACCACACAAATAAGTTCAAGGAGAGGGCTTGTCTTCAATTTTCACAAAATAATTATGTAAGCTTCTATTCAATGAACTGTCTGCAAGCATCGATTTAGGCTTTGAAGTCGGTGATCCAAACCCATCTTCGAACGATAATCTACACAAAGCTTTAAGCGGCAACTATTCTAGCCTGCTGATTCCAGCACATATTTATGGAATACCGATTAACGCTATAGCCCTTCCTGTCAAAGCTATCAATTCAGCACATTAACTAAATTTTTCGTTCGGATTATATTTACTAGGGGTAGTTTATAGCATATAATCCCTTTACACTTAGGATACTCACTTCCATTTTATGGACTTGAACGTTTTGTAACCATTCGTTATCGTCAAATTATTGAACGTGGTTCCGTACCAAACGCTCTACTATTTTAGTAAAGTCAGAGGTGATTCAAACTTGGATAAAGACAAAAAGATCAGTGAACTGGAGGAAGAGTTACGTAAACTAACCCAAAAATTATCTGAGCTAAAAAATGACACCGGACATACTTCGGGTTCTCCAAATCCAAATTCATCGGAAATGCAAGATGCTCACGGTTCTAACCAAGCGCAGATGCAGAACGAACAACAACAGGGGCAGCCAGCAGGGCCACCGGCGTGGAACCCGCAAGCTCTGCCTCAGCAGCAGCAACAACAGGTGACACCCGAGTGGAAGCCGCAAGGTGCACCACTAGACTACAATCAGCAGCAGCAGCAGCCTCAACGCCAAGGCGGGCACACCAACACTCAGCAGCACTACCAACAGCAGCAAGGAGCGACGATGTGGAACCCGCAAGGTATGCCTCAACAGCAGCAGCAACAGGTGACATTCGAGTGGAAGCCGCAAGGAGCGCCACTAGACTACAATCAGCAGCAGCAGCCAAACTCCGCCCACCCCGCTTCTAATATGAGGCCGACGACGAAGCCAAGCTCATCCCGGGACTGGGAATATGCAATTTCACGGGTATGGTTGCCGCGCGTATTTATCGTCGTACTATTGCTTGGCGTATTGTGGTTGTTCATGGCGGCCGTAAATGCCGGATACTTAAGCGAGCCGGTTCGCTGCTTGCTAGGGGTTGTATTGGCCGCAGCAATGTACTGGTTCGGAGATAAGCAGGTTCGCGCACAACGTGAGGCTCTTGGACAGGTCGTACTAGGCGGAGCTAACGCGGTGCTGGTATTAACTCTTTTTGCCGCACATATGCTCTATGGCTTATTACCGCTTGGCATTGCTTTTGTTCTATACATAATGTCCATCGCCTTCGGCGTATTTATTGCGGTACATCATCGTTCACAAACATTGATTATCATTGCTATGCTATCGGGCTACCTGATCCCGTTTCTCGCTAAATCCCCGGCTGACCCGTGGATGTTCATATTGTACGAAGCTATTTTTTCTATAGCCATGATACTGGTATCCACCCGCTTCAACTTTCGTGCGGCCTATATCGTTGCCATCGCAGTCCTGCATATACCGCTCTTGATTTTGTACGCACAGGGATACTACAACAAGAGCAACTGGCTCTTCTTAACAGCCGTACTATTGCAGCACCTGGTGTTATTCGGTATTACAGTAACCCGGCAATATCGCCACAAGTTGGATCAGATGATTTTACTGCCGATCGGTTTTTTCCTGCTTTCCCTTTGGTTGATCGAGCTTTACGGCTATGAGGAGGGTTATACGTTTACAATCGTTATAGCTCTACTGTCCATCCTGTATAGCATTGCAGCCGTAATGAGCCACAAGCAAAAGCAAATGTCGGAATTATTCGCCTCCATCGCTACATACGGGTGGGTTGTATTCATAGTCGACAGCGTAGGGAATGACTACAAAATCAGCGTACTACTCGTGCTAGGCATGCTGTCGCTCATTCTCGGCATCAAACTAAGGAGCTTATTACAGCAAATTGTTGGTTTGACCTTGTATTTGTTCAGTGCCTTTCTGACTTTGTTCAGCTTTATTCCTGAATTTTTTTCTACAGAGACACTGGCTTGGCTCTTACTGTTAATTAGCTTTCCAATTCCCTACTTTATTACAAAAAGACAGCAAGAACCCAAGTGGATACTCTCTTTATGGGACGTCTTCAACTGGGCTGAAGCCGTACTTGGTCTTATTTTCTTGACGCAAATCGCCCATGTGCTAACCAAATCATTAAGCAGCGATATCCATCATTTGAGCTTATCTGCGGTATGGATTTTGTATGCGGCCGGTTTAATTATATTCGGGCTCGCCTCGAACAGATCTCGCGTGAGACTCGCTGGAGTTATCTTCTTATTCGTCATCCTGCTTAAAGTTATTATTATCGACCTGCCTTGGGTGTCCATTGGCGTGCGGGCCGTCTTGTTCATCTCCCTTGGCTTGGCTGGCATATTTACTTCGAGAATACTCTATCAGAAAAAACAGGACGATGATCAGCCGTTGTCCCCGGATGCTTAATCTTATAGGCAAGCCACTAAATAAAGTCTGAGACCGTGGAACATCAGCAGTTTTTCCGGTAAACTTTGAAACCGTCTTTCCGACGGTTTCTTTTTTTCTCCATTAGACCTGCTCCGCATATAACTTTCCAATTGGATTATGATATAATCACGGCACAATGAAATAATCGTAACTAGGGAGGCTGTACATGCTCACGTTCCAACAGAAACTTCATATTTTTGAGTCGTTCCCTCAACTTGAGCGCAGGGACGTATCGCTTGGCCGCGTTAATTTCCACTATGAGGACAGCGTTCATGACAAAAAAACGGTCGGTTATCATCTGCATCCGAATGGCAATGGCTTTGTTTATGCCGGGCTGCTGGATCGCTCCGACATCAACGCCAAAGGCTTGATTAATATTCGCGATTTCTCAGAAGCCGAGCTCCGGCAAATCATTCAACAATCCATTGACTCCCTATCGGCTTCTGACATGAATCATGCAGACCCCTCTGCCTCAGAGGTTGTCGGCTCTGAAGCTGACCCTAGAGAATCACCAGCATCAGCAGCCACCAGCAGCAAAATACCCAACAAAACGGTAGAAGAGATTTGGCATGACTCTGATGCCGGTTCCCTGCTATTGAAGAATGAGGACGATTTATGGTACATATATGCCGGTTCCAGCATTGAAATGGTTTTCGAAACGCGTGAGGAAGCAGAGGATTACTTGCGCGAAGAAGGCTTTACCCCTTAATTGGAAAACCCCTATTGAGAACATCAATTTCCTTTCCATAATATGCATTAACACAACTTAAACACAGTATCGATCCTGCTGCATCGACACTGTGTTTTTTGTGTTAAATCACCATTTGTCAAGATAAAATAAAAAAGTGTTTGATTTTAGACACAAAATGTTTAATAATATGTAATAGGTAAGACACAATTTGTTCACAAATCATGATTTCAGCAAAGATAAGGAGCTGATACACATGGAAAAACCAAAAACAGAGTATAAAAATGAAAGTAACATTTTTGCCTGGTTTATTGCGTTAGGTACATTTTACACTCTTTTCTATACTACATTTACGATCCTTGCCATCCACGGGTAATCGGTCAGAAACGGCGTCTCTCATCTAACGGAGAGACGCCGTTCTAATATGTCCTTACATGCTGTTGGCTGCCGCCCATTCGTGGAGCGATAATGCCAGAGAGCCCGATGGGAAGCCCTTTCTGTAATGTCTCCCACCGTCTTCTTCCATCTGTATGAGTTTCAACAGAGAATCCTTCGACGAAGCAGCCCCCCGGATAACGGAGGAATGTAAGAGACAGCCCTTGCAGCAAACCGACAAGATCAGGCCGCAAGCCATTTTTCCGCTTCTTAAACGTTTCTTCTGGGAAAAGAGAGACGAAATCAATTCAGAATGTTCCATCCCCCTTCGGAGAGATCACCAGCCGTGCGTTGGAACCTGTCTCCTGACCGACAAGAGTCAGCTCAATCTTCTTCAATTCTCCGAGACAATACGAACTGCTTGGCTGGAATAAATGGATGTGCGGGATAAATTTTCGAGTAATATTTCCAACAAGCCGTTGAAGCCTGGATCTTTCCTGACATAGAATGACAGATTATACCTAGCTCCGGCTTGTACTGGAATTCCCCAAAAGCCAGCTTGTTCAGTATCCATGTTACAGAAAAACGCTGCCGAACTCTCTCAATATTACGACTTCCTATTTTCGATATATCAACTTATATAAGAATGTTTAAACAAAAAAAACGCCGAACCCGTAGGTTCGGCAGTTAGTTGTCTCGCTAATGCAACAATTAGCCTTGAATTGCAGTGTCGATGACTTCCTGTGGCACTTTGATTTCTTCCAATTCATTCTGCTTGGAGATCGTGCTCTTCATGACCATAACCATGGATATGGATTGGCCTTCGACATCCATGTCCATTTCCATATACACATCGCTTTTTGTTGGAAGGTATGTTTCTTTATTAATAGTGTTGCTGATCTTGATGTTCTTGATATTCATCATTTCCATCATAGCAGCCGTTTCTTCTGCACTGCCGCCCCCGGATTGACTCATCAGATTTTTCGCCAGCTCTTTAAGCCCTTCTCCTGACAGGTCGGCAGACATTATGTATTCGTCGCCTTCTTCAGTTACCTTGCTATCCTCAGCAATCGCTTTGAATTGCTCCAATTGAGCTTCTGGATTTGCAGCTGCCTCCATTTGAGCAACCATATCTGCCATCATTTCGTTTGGAAGCTTGACCCACGTACCATCAGCCAAAGTATATATCCCATCATTCGTAACGTACTGTTTAACTTCAGTCTTGCCCGCTTCACCCATATCCATCGTCATCTCTTGATATATAGCGATTGGATCCTGCTGAACGTCCATAGTCATAGCAATGTTAATGTCTTGCTTCATCTCTTGATCGCCTTGCACAATCGTCATTTTCTGTTCGATATCCGCATCCATCTTAAAGCTCTTCAAATCCTTGCTTGCTTCTGAAGATTTAGTAATAAGCTCATCTATTGTTGGTAGTGCATCTTCAGCCTGAGCTGATGGTGCTTCATTAGCACTTGCGTTAGCATTCGTTGGCGCCGGTGTGTTGGCGTTCGCATTTGCCGCTTCTTTTTCCTTTCCGCAAGCCGTGATGCCCACTAGTAAAACTGCCCCCAATAATACTGCTGTTAATTTCTTCAAGATGATTTCCTCCTATTTTGTGTAAGTCTCCTTAATCATATTAACCAAATTACACCATTAGTCAACGAGGTATATAGACCCATTTAATAGCATTTCCAGACTTTTATACCCAGGATTTTAGAACTATTGTTTCGTTCAGGTGGCTATCTATCCAGAGCTAATCTATTATTATAGGTAGCCTTTCTATTTCAACCATTTTTGCGAAGGAGTATAGCATTGAAGAACTTATTTGTTACCGGCTACCGTGCTCATGAGCTTGGTATATTTAACAACAAGCATCAAGGAATTCCTTATATACAACAGGCGATCCGCAATAAACTTATCCCTCTTCTGGAAGATGGACTGGAGTGGATAATTACCCCAGGGCAATACGGCGTTGATCTTTGGGCATGCGAAACCGCCATCTCACTCAAAGCACAATATCCGCAATTGAAATGCTCCATCATTACAGCCTTCAGCAATCCGGAAGAAAAGTGGAGTGACGAGAAAAAAATCTATTACGAAGAGTTGCTGCGTAACATCGATTATCATGCGGCCGTTAGCAAAGAACCCTATCAGGGCAAATGGCAGTTCGTAGCCAGAGATGATTTACTGCTGAGAAAAACAGACGGAATTCTTCTCGTCTATGACGAAGAAATGGGCGAGGGCAGTCCAAAATTCATTAAACAGCGGGCCTTGCGCAAACAATCGGAGGATGGTTATTCAGTCCTCACTATTAGCGCCGAGGAAATCCAGTCCATTGCTGATGATGATGCGGAAACTCAGTTTTTTGCAGATGAACAGGCTTATGAAATGCTTGATCCCGGGCAGGAGCCATCATCATAACCACCTAGCCACGGCTCTAACGATGGGTAACCTTACTCAACCGGCCTGTTTATTGCTTTTTCACCGTGACTCATTAGTCAATCAGTGGGAGCCTTTGCTCTGTCAAAGCGAACCCTCACTTGTTCAGTGGAGCCATTGTCTCTGCCAATGCGAATCCTTGCTCGATCAGTTAGAGTCAGTGCTATCGACGAGATCTACAGCTTGGATTTATTGCTTATTTCTCTGACAATTGAATTCACTTGGATTTCGTGTATTTATTCAGTTCTAATCAGACCATATTGAGAAAATAGATGGATTCCTTGTATCTAAAAACGCTGGAGCGACTTTGCCCCACTCTAAGCTCATCTTTAGTGACACGAAATCCAGTTAATTGCGAACTTTACGCCCCTTTATATGTTTTAAATACGAGTAATCCATTATCTCATTCGATCAAACGCCATGGAGCGCTATTAGGCGGCACAAATCCCCGTTGTTTGACTTCTTACATTTTCTTGTAAAAAAGACTATAGCCCAGCCCTTACCGAATACGAAGCTTAGTGATTGATTCTCGCAAAAAAACCATCTCCAGCCCATTCCGGCAAGTAAGATGGTTTTAATTAGTGGATTACAATAGGTCAGTGCAGATCACACGGAGCGCTCCTGCAGCTCTTTCCACACTTTCTTGTTGCTATACTCCTTATTTGTGCTAATGTCCAGACCGAACCAGTCTGGCGGAGTGAATCCTATTGCCTCCTCTTCGGATGCAAACTCAACCTCCAGCACCATTAAATCAATTTGGTCATACAGATCAATCTCAATGATTCGTCCATCCCAATCCGCAGTTACTCGATTCTTCGTTAGAGGTACAGCCTGATGTATCCCTGTGACCTGTTCGTAGATCCCTTCTGAAATCTCATACTCTACTTCTTCCCGAAGCAATCCATGCCCCTTCTTAAAGGTATGTGTATATGTAACCTCGCTCGTAGCCAAGTCCTTGATTTTACGCACACGCAGCTCCTGATCTCCAGCGAGCGCAAGGTAGGTCTGTTCGATTCGGTGCTCCGATTGCAGTTGCAGTTGCCCTTTTTCGATTAAAGATTGGGGAATCTCCTGAAGTAAAAATTTACGTTCAATTTCTAATGACATTTGTGAATCCATCTCCTTCTCTATGATGACGTACCATACGTGTTCCCTTACAGATTTACAGCCTGCAGCGTACAGCTTCCCGCGATAGTCTACAGCCTACTGCGCACTGCTTATTTAAACCATCCCTTCTCTTTAAAACGGGTAATCGCCTCAATTCGATTGCTTACTCCCAGCTTGTCTAGGATGACAGAAATATAATTGCGAACCGTTCCCGCAGTAATAAATAGCTCGCTTGCAATTTCCTTTGTATTTTTCCCGTTTGCGACGAGCTGCAGCACTTCCTTCTCCCGTTCGGTCAAAGGGTTCTCTTCTCCATAAGCCTCGTCGACAAGCTCAGATGCATAAATTCTCCGGCCAGCCATAATACTCCGAATCGAGGTTGCCAGTTCCTCACTTGGACTGTCCTTCAGCAAATAGCCGCTGGCCCCGGCCTTGATCGCACGCTCAAAATAACCGGAGCGGGCAAAGGTCGTCAGGATCATCACTTTACAGCCGGAGCCCTTGAGCTCCTCCGCTGCATCCAGACCGTTCTTCACGGGCATCTCAATATCCATAATACAAATATCTGGTTTATGCTGATGAACTAGGCGGATTGCATCTTCTCCATTACTCGCTTTACCGACCACCGTCATATCTTCCTCCAAATCCAGGATCGAAGCAAGTGCTCCGAGCAGCATACGCTGGTCTTCGGCAATAACTATACGAATCATATCGGGGCCTCCTCTACCGGTTGTTTTAATGAACTGGGCATTTTAATCGTAAGCAATGTCCCCTTGTTTGAAGCGATATCCATACTCCCGTTAACAAATTCTAGGCGTTCCTTCATTCCCCGTAGACCATTCCCTTTATAATAGACCGATTCTACTGGAACACCTACGCCATTGTCTTTTATTCTAACGATTAATTCACCGCGAGCGGGCTCCATTACAATCGAGCAAGCCGTGGCACTGCTATGCTTCACGATGTTCGTCACCGCTTCCTTCAAGCACATTCCAAGCACATTCTCATTCATAAGCGAAATGTCCAGCTGATCACTGTCTCCCACCAAAGTAAACTCGATTTGAGCAGCCTTCAAAATTTGCTTAATCCGGAACATCTCATCTTGCAACCTGGTCCCTCTCATCTCGGTAACTAATTCGCGAACTTCTTTTAATGCCGTTCGGGCGGTCTGGCGCACATCATCTAGCTCCATCTGAGCGCGCGCAGGCTCTTCACGAATTAACCGCCCTGCAAGATCGCTCTTCAAACCGATTAAGGATAGCTTCTGACCAAGCGTATCGTGCAAATCCCGAGCAATCCGTTGGCGCTCCTCCAGCTTCACTAGCTCCGAAATTCGCTTATTCGCATCCTCCAGCTGCCCCTGCAGATGATCACTCTTATTGCGGTTATACGTAGTAACTGGAAGTAGAATAACGCCGATCAAGCTGACGAGAACGAATGGCAGCTGCGTAATGAACCACGGGGTTTTCGTCACGAATCCCCAGTTAATGGCCACGACCGTCGTTAGCAGATGTATCGTATATAGCGTAATAAAACCAACCTTGTTTTTAATATTTCCAATAAAGAAGGCGAGAAACAAGGAGAAGTACACATAACCAAATAATAATGTCATCGTAATTGAAATGGCAATCTGTAAACTAGTCCAAAAGTACACCTGCCAGCCTCTAGATACAAATGACAGAACATAACAAGCGAAGAATGCAACGATCAACAAGCTTCCTAACACGATCTGATAAGGTGCAGAAGAGCGGAATATGAAGTAAAAGGGCAAAATGTAGAAAACTACCCAGATGTATGGACTCAAACCGGTATTCCTTTGAAAAATCTGGTACCATTTCTGCACCATTTCCCGCCCCCTTGTTAAAACTATTAGATTACTTTTTAATACCTCAATTATGCAGTTAGTATAAACAAACAACAAGCCCATTACTATCAAAGTAAGGGCTTGATCTCCTTTATTTCGCTTGAACGCTTGGCAACGAGCCAGGACTATGACCGACACTAGATTTGCGCTGAGTTTCCTTAAGCTCCTTAAAAGATATAAACGTCTTATTCTGCTCGTCCCACAGACGGAAACGCAGCGATCTAAGACTCGTTCTGATCGTAATCGTCGTTGCTTTCTGCAGCGGCGGCGTAGCGTCATGAGCCTTTTCCAAATTATAGTTCGGCACCTTCGGGCTCAAATGATGAACATGATGGAACCCGATGTTCCCGGTAATCCATTGCAATAGTTTAGGCAGCTTATAATAAGAGCTTCCTTCAACCGCTGCGTTCACATATTCCCATTCTTCATCATGCTCGAAGTAAGAGTGCTCGAACTGATGCTGAACATAGAACAACCATATGCCCAGCATACCCGATATGAAGAAAATCGGAAGCTGCACTAGTACGAAAGCCTGCCAGCCGATCGCCCATATCAATAACGAATATAAAACGACTAGAGCCACGTTAGTCACGTAAGTGCTGATTTTTTCCTTTTTCCGCGCATCCTTGCGATTAAACCGATAAGCCACGAGAAAAATATAAATCGGCCCGATAACGAGCATCATGAAGGGATTGCGATACATCCGATAGACGAACTTCGTCCAGGCCGAGGCGGCCGTATACTCCTCAATCGTAAGCAGCCACATGTCCCCAACACCGCGTTTATCAAGATTACTGCTCGTTGCGTGGTGGATCGAATGGGTATTTTTCCATTGCTGATAAGGACACAGCGTGAGAACGCCAGTTATCGTCCCTAGTATTTCGTTCGCCAGACGGCTCTTAAAAAAAGACTGGTGACAGCAATCATGAAATATAATGAAGGTTCTGACTAGAAAACCACCGGCTATAATAGTGATCGGAAGGGTCAGCCAATAGGATACCGATAAGCTTAGATAGGCACAATACCAGAGCAGCACGAGGGGCAGCAAGGTATTGACCAACTGACGGACACTTGATTTCGTATCAATCTCCTCGTAGGGTGCTACATTTTTCTTCAAATCTGACAGACGGCTGGACTTATTCATCTACAATTTTCCTCCCCGGGCCTAACGCACCAATATTAAGCTGGAACGACTGGAACGTCGAATTCTTTGATGTATATTTCAATTATAGAAAATCCGGCCTAGTTCAGACAGATACATCCGTCAGCACTTGAATATGATAAATGTCATATACCATTCCAATTATTTCCGGTGATTCCCTTTTTAATTGGAAATACATACAGGGAATAACAAATCGATAGCTAGAAAACGGAAAATACAAGACAACAAACGCTTGCCTTCCGGCAAGCGTTGCTGATAAGACTTTCATGAGGATTGCCTAAGAGGCAATCTCAGCAATTTTTCGATTCGCTGTATAGCTTCCTGCAGCTGCGGCAGCCCTGTAGCATATGAGCAGCGGATATAGCCTTCTCCTCCTGCACCGAACACATGACCGGGCACAGCGGCTACTCCCGCCTCTTTCAACAGGCGCAGCGCGAACTCCTCCGAACTGAGCCCCGTGTGGACAATCGACGGGAATACATAGAAGGCTCCCGCTGGTTCATGACATGGTAGACCTATGTGTCGCAAAGCGGAAACCAGCCATTGTCTGCGTTGATTGTAGGACTCGATCATCTGATGCATTTCGCTTATTCCGTTCCGAAGCGATGCGATCGCCGCCACTTGCCCCAGAACTGGCGCGCACATCGCCGTGTATTGATGGATTTTCAACATCGCTGCGATCAATTCGTTATTCCCGCACACATAGCCGACCCTCCAGCCCGTCATCGCAAAAGCCTTGGAGAAGCCGCTAATGACGAGCGTACGCTCCTTCATGCCCGGCAGCGAAGCAATGCTCGTATGCTGCTGTCCGTAGCTTAGCTCAGCATAGATCTCATCCGAGATAACGATAAGATCATGAGCGACAGCCAACTCGGCAATCGGCACCAAGTCCTCTCTTGTCATGACCGCCCCTGTCGGATTGTTAGGGTAATTCAAAATTAACACCTTAGAACGAGGGGTCAAATGATGCCTGAGTTTCCATGCCCGAAGCTTAAACTGCTCCTCCGCAGAGGTCTGCACCTCTACGGCCCTGCCCCCGTGCAGTTGTGCTAGAGGAGTATAGGCGATATAACTGGGCGTCGGAACAACGACTTCGTCCCCCGGCCTAAGAATCGTGCGCAGCGCCAGATCTACGGCTTCGCTGCTGCCAACGGTGACAAACATTTCAGTAGAAGGGCAATAGCTCACATGAAATCTCGCGTGCAAATATTTTGCGATTTCCTCACGCAATTCCATGAGACCGGCATTCGGAGTATATCCCGTCGCCCCCTGATTCAATGCCGTAATACAAGCCTCAATCACAGGTCTTGGCGTTACGAAATCCGGTTCTCCCACGGCCAATGATACGACACCCTGATCGACAGCTCCTACAAAAGCCCTGATCCCGGATGGCGGTATTTCCCTTACCAATGGATTGACCCAATCCTTGCTCATTTTAGCCACTCCTTGTCCACATTGTTGTACAATACTAGCTGCTCCGCCCATGACTTTTCAGGGTCGAGGTGTTATGGTGTCTTGTTATGGTGTAATAGTGTCTGTCTTTTCTTGGCTACAGTGTCTTATTATCTTACTTTCCTGCTGCGATAACAGCTCTTTTGCAGCCTCGCCAATGATCTTGATCCCAGCTTCGATATTATCATCACTCACGCGAGAGAAGCCCAGCCGCATCGTTTCCCCTCCCGTTTCATCCGTATGAAAAATATCCCCGGGTGTAAAAATGACGCCTCGCTGCTTACACAACTGGAGCAGCCTTCTCGTGTCAAATCCTTCGGCAAAGGACACAAAAAGATGCAGCCCCCCGTCTCCAGTCAGCTGGCTATAAGGCAAATATGTCTCGCAGCACTGCCTCGTCCATTCGTATTTCCGTTTATATTCCGTCCTGGCTCTTCGCAAATACTTATCCAGGTTTCCATTTAATAAATATTGATACAAAATAGATTGATCCAGCGTTGAGGTATGAATGCTGCGGGCTCGCTTCAAGCTTTCCAAGTAATAGATCAGCTCTCGATCCGCCAGCACCCAGCCTACCCGGAGGCCCGGAAACAGCACCTTCGAGAAACTGCCCAGATAGATAACGCCGTTCCCTTGACCAGCCGTTGCAATGAGCGGGGACACATGAGAGCCCGAATAACGAAGCTCTTCGTTGAACCCATCCTCGATGACAGGAATCTGATAGCGGGTCATTAACTTCATGAGCTCCAGCCTTTTCTGCGGAGACATGACGATTCCCGTAGGGTTGTGATAGGAGGGAACAAAATACGCACAGTCGAAGGACTGGCACGACAGCATCTGTTCGAGCTGTTCCAAATTAATCCCGTCTCGCTCCATACCGATCCCGGTAATCTCATACCCGTGCAGACGTAAATTTTTGATTGCCGTATGATGGGTCGGATTCTCGCAAATGACGGCTCCGCTGCGCTTCGTCAGGGCGGACAGCACCAGATCCAACCCCTCTGTAAAGCCGTTCGTAATGAGTAAATCCTTGCCCGTCAAATCCACGCCCTTCTGCTCCATATAATGTTTCAAAAAATCAATTAAAGGCTTATATCCCTTGGCATAGCCATAATTGAGCAATACTTCACCTTCCACGGCCATCCGGTCGAGAAACGCTCTTTTCACATTACCTAAATCGAACAGCTTCTCATTCGGGGCAATGCTTGTAAACGAAATCGTCCCTCTCTCCGCACGTATGCCGTGCTTCATCAAATCCATTTCCTCGGCCAGCAGCGCTTGACTATTCATCCGTTCCTTCCAATTGAGCTCCAATAGAGGTGCAGCAACACTAGCTACCATTTGGGAAATATAACTGCCCTTTCCCTTCTGCGTGTATATCAGCCCCTCTTCCTCTAGACCGATATATGCCGAAATAATCGTGTTGCGGCTAACGTTCATGAGCTCGCTGAGCTCCCGGGTAGAAGGAAGCTTCTGATGAGGCTGGAGCACCCCTTTTAGCACCATTCGTTTTAAATACTCCTTCACCTGAACGTATACCGGACGACCTTCTGTTATTTTAAAATCCTGATACATATCTATCGCTCCTATCCCCATCATGGCATAGAACAAGTGCTTGCAAAAGAACCACAGCCCTGTATTGTTCCCCTGGTCGTGGTTCCTTTCCTTTAAAATGATGTTTAGTCCTTGTCTCTTCATTCCCAAATTGTACGGGCAAGCAATTGCTACGGTCAAACGCAGACAACATTTAAACGAGCAAGGGAGCGGACTCAGTGTCCGCTCCCTCATAATTTTGACTAGTTCAACTTCCTCTTACCTGTTAAAATATCAAAGTCGAAGGTGACTGGCCTCCCCTTGCTCACCTTGACCATCTGCTGCACCTGCTCCCAGGACAGCTGCCATGCTAACGGGGTCATCTGCAGCAAATGCATGAAATGCTCCTGATCCAAGACCACCTCGTACTTCACCCGCTCCATGGCCACAAGCTTAAAATGACGACGAAACAACGCTATCGTCCTGTCATTGGAATATATCCTCCGGTCGGTTCCACGGTATAGTACCTGCCGTATTTCCTGCAAATACTCTTCGCCCGGTATGACTTTAAAGACCAAGCCCTCAGGTGCGAGCATTCGCTGAAACTCCGCGTAATTGGCCGGGGACAAAATATTCAGGATAAAATCGAAGGATCGGTCAGCAAATGGACATTTCGCCAGATCAGCAACTCCCCACATCACTTCGGGATTTCTCTTGACAGCCATTTTAATTCCCTCTTTGGCAATATCTATCCCAGCCGCGACCAACGACAGCCGGTTCCCTGTCGCCCCTGCCAGCTTGCGCTCGACTGCTGATAGATGAGAGCCCTCCCCACAGCCCGCATCCAACAGCTTAACCATATAGCGTTGTCCTGCTTCAGGGCTTCTCTGCGCCAGCGCCTGCAGCACCAGTGCACTCAGACGATCCGTAAGTCCTTGAAACACCCCAGCCTGACTGATATAACCCCGGGATTGGAATAAGCGCTTATCATATTTCTCCTTCGGAGCTTGCAGCAGGAAGTTAACATACCCCTGCTTCGCGACATCAAAACAATGACTGTTACTGCAAATCAGACTGCTTCCTTGTAGATTTAACGATTCAAAGCAAACAGGGCAAATGACCATGCCTGCAGGGATGTTATAAAATTTTGACATGCTATCGCACCTCATTCATTCGTATTGATTGAATAAAAAAGGCACAGTTAAATAAACCCAGGCATCCTTATTCTTAAAAAACCGGGTTCATCCCTCTGTACCTCTCATTATCGCAACCGAATGAATTTAATAATCATCTGATAGCAGCCTCTTTTCTCCATTCTCATGCATAGCATGGACTACTTATACAAAATGAAAATAAGAGGAGCCTAATAAGCTCCTCTATCATTCTAACCTATACTTCATGCAGTTGTAAAAGCTGTGCTCTTCCTTCCTAAAATCTCTATCTCTCAGAATCCCAACATTTATTCGATTCTCTATAGCATAGGAACGGATATTGTAGCTATGCCGCTGTATTAAACCATAATCTTGCAGATGCTATTCGTGAATTCCACCGGATCTTGAACAGGTAGTCCTTCGATCAGCAGCGCCTGATTGTACAGCAGATTCGTGTACAGACTTAGCTTCTCTTTATCATTCTCATGCGCAGCCTTGAGCGATTGGAACACCTCGTGGTTCATGTTGATTTCCAGCACTTTATCGGCTTGGACGTCCTGACCGCTAGGCATTGATTTCAATATTTTCTCCATCTCGATCGACAGCTCGCCCTCACTCGACAAGCAGACCGGATGGGATTTAAGCCGCTTCGAAGCTTTGACGCTCTTCACCTTGCCGCCCAGAACGCCCTGCATCGCCTCGAACAGCTCCTTGTTGCTGCTCTCGTCCGCTTCCTTATCCTTTTCATCCGGCTCGATGCCGAGGTCGCCGCTCGATACGGATTTGAACTCCTTTTCCTTATAGTTCAAGATCATCTTAATCGCGAATTCATCAATATCGTCGGTCAGATACAGGATTTCAAAGCCTTTATCGGCTACAAGCTCCGTCTGTGGCAGCTTCTCGATTCGTTCGATCGATTCGCCGGAAGCGTAGTAGATATATTTCTGATCCTCAGGCATTCTTGAGACGTACTCATCCAGCGTAACCAGCTTCTTCTCCTTGGAGGAATAGAACATGAGCAGATCCTGCAGATCTTCCTTATGCGTGCCATAGTCGTTGTATACGCCATACTTCAACTGGCGGCCGAAGGAGTCGTAGAATTTCTCGTATTGCTCTCTTTCATCCTTCAGCATGCTTTGCAGCTGTCCCTTGATCTTGTTCTTGATGTTCCGGGCGATCAGCGTCAGCTGACGATCGTGCTGCAGCAGCTCTCTGGATATGTTGAGCGACAGATCCTCGGAATCGACCATCCCTTTGACGAAACCAAAGTAATCCGGCAGCAGATCGCCGCATTTCTCCATGATCAGTACGCCGTTGGAGTAGAGCTCCAGTCCTTTCTCATATTCTTTCGTGTAGTAATCAAAAGGTGTATTTTCCGGAATAAATAGGATTGCATTATAAACGACCGCGCCGTCCGCGCTAATATGAATATGCTTCAGCGGCTTGTCGAAGCCGTAGCGCTTCTCATGGTAGAAGTTCTCGTAGTCCTCCACCGTCAGCTCGCTTTTATTTTTACGCCAAATCGGCACCATGCTGTTGATCGTTTGCTCTTCCTTGTATTCCTCGAACTCGTTCTCGGCGCCTTCTTTAGGACGCTGTCCGGTAACATCCATCTTGATCGGATAGCGGATGAAGTCGGAGTATTTCTTGATAATGGCTCTCAGACGGTACTCCTCCAGGAACTCATCGTACTGATCCTCTTCCGTGTTCTCTTTGATTTTCAGAATAATATCCGTACCTGGCGTCGTTTTCTCAAACGGAACAATGGTATAACCATCTGCACCTTCCGACTCCCACTTGAAGGCTTGATCGCTTCCGAACGGCTTGCTGATGACGGTTACCACATCGGCTACCATGAACGCCGAATAGAAGCCTACTCCGAATTGACCGATGATATTGTGCCCGTCCTTCGCTTCGTTCTCTTTCTTGAACGCCAAAGAACCGCTCTTTGCAATGATCCCGAGGTTGTTCTCCAGGTCTTCCTCCGTCATACCGATCCCTGTGTCGGAAATCGTGAGCGTGCGGCTGTCCTTGTCCGCTGTTATCTTAATGAAGTAATCCTCGCGGTTGAACACGAGATTGTCGTCGGTCAGCGCCTTGTAATATATTTTATCGATCGCATCGCTTGCATTGGAAATAAGCTCTCGAAGAAAAATCTCTCTTTGCGTATAAATGGAGTTGATCATCATTTCCAACAATCTTTTGGATTCCGCCTGAAACTCTTTCTTTGCCATGAATAAATAATCTCCTTTCAAGGGTTCATTTTGAGGGGGCCTGGTTCCAAATAGAGGCATGCTCACGCCTAATTGTCCAGCTTCATTCACGATACAAGCGCTTACCAGGCTCTCCGCCCTGTTAGCACTCCAATTCACAGAGTGCTAATTCTTCCTTTTATATACCATATAGTAAAATTTAAAGTCAACCCGTTGTGCTATATATGCGTTAACTTATCCGGATTTCGATCCTCACGACAATTCCTCTGACAACTTGGATATCCGGAAACATGCGTGCAAAAGCAATAGTGATCTCCTCCTGATGTGCAGCGGGCTTAAAGAGCAGCACCTTCCGTAGATGATAGGGCTCCTTATCAATCAGAACAATTCGTATCTTCCTTGTCTCTCCGGCTTTCTGAAATGCTTGCTGAATAGAGCGGATCGCATGTATTCCTGCATATCCCCCGCCTATGACAAGGCATGTTAATTCGTTCATCTTCCCATCTCCTTTGTGTTGTTTTCCATGTGACGGCAAAGGAGCCGGATTTGTGACAAAGCAAAAAAAGACGGCTCCCTTAAAGAACCGCCTTTTTTTGCTTTTACAGCGTAATCGCATTTTCACCTAAAGATAAATCCGTAGGATCAGACTTACTGTAGGCTTATTGTAAACCATCTTTTCTGTTAACCGTAAATCTTCTTGAAGACCTCTTCCGCTTCTGCTAGAATCGCATCCCAATCGGCTTCAGGCTTTTTGGTAATCGTTACGAAATCTCTCAAACCAAAGATGTTATCAACGCCTTCGATGCTAACTAGCGCGCTTGCAAGCGGATGGTCTGTCGAGTCGCCGCTCTTGACGGACATACTGCCAGTGCCTTCAAACAACGTCGCACTCGCATTGATCTTCACTGCGTTCGGATTCGGGGTGCCCTGAACATCGACTTCTATTGCCATTGCTGTATCACTCCTTTCCATTCCCCGCTATTGTAGCATGGTTCACTCGACTTGACGAATGCCCTGAAATAACGTGCTTTGGAGAAACGCCTCTCACTGCGATCAAGTTGCCCAAGCACCTCGGACACACTTTGTTCATATTGCGTTCATAATTCTGATATATATTTGGAAATGTCATTACAAAAATTTTCGGGGAGCGTACTATGGTTAATTATAGTAAATGGTTAATCCGCATTGCAGCAGTTTACTCCTTAATCGGCGCATTGATCGGGGCGGATATGGCTGGGCGATATGATTATTCTCTGACACCTGCTCACGCCCATATTCTTGTCGTTGGCTGGCTGACCTTGTTCGTCTACGGCATGTTCTACTATATCTTTAAAGAGATTAGTATGCTCAAAATCGCCAAACTGCATGTATGGTGCAGCATCATTGGCGGCGGACTCATGCCCTTCGGCATGCTTCTCTATTACAAAATGCAGAACACGGCAACCCTGCTTTCTTTCATTCTTCCTGCCTGTGTGCTGCTGGTGGCCATCGCCTTGTTCGTTGTTTTATTATTTTTCGATAAAAAGCTGTTCCGCGCCAATAATTAAAAGTAAATGCGGTTGTCCAGCGGACTACGCGATTTAGTAAATAGCAACTATTATACATAGAGCCCTGTTCTCCCTTGGGAGGGAGACAGGGCTCTTCACATTTCGCCGAAGCAAGCTGGTGTACTGCGCTGCTCTATAAGCGAAAAACTAGTTTAAGCGCTTAGTAGAATTCCTGATGACCAGCTCACCGGGAAACGTTTTATGTGCATGAGTTATTTTCTTATCGATCAAATCGAACAATATTCTAATCGTCTCTTGAGCAATTTCCTCGGTCGGCTGCTTAATGGTCGTAATCGAAGGATTATAGTAGAAAGAAATGTCCAATCCGTCAAAGCCAACGACCGAATAATCTTCAGGCACCCTGCGGCCGGCTTCGAATATCGCTTTGCAGGCTCCGATAGCGAGACTGTCCGAGACGGCATAAATCGCCGTGAACTCTTCACCGGACTGCAGCAGCTCCTTCGTCACCTCATATCCGTTCTCCATCGAGTAGCTGTCGATATCTTCCCGCATACTGCGCACCAGCCGCTCATTGTATTCAATGCCGTGCTGCTTCAATGCTTTCTTGTATCCTTCATATCTCAATTTACCGATACTTACATCGTCCATAGGAGCCGTAATGATCGCAATTTTACGATGCCCCTCATTGCATAAATAGTCAACGATTTTATGGCTCTCTTTCACGTCATCGACCGATACGGAGGAATAATCATTAGGATCGAACTCTTCCGTCATGCCGATCGTACTTAACACGAACGGTACGGATAATTGATCCAACTTCTCTTTGGAGTGAGAGAAATACCCCCCGAGGAACACGATGCCCTTCAGTCGTTTCTCCTTCTCCAGTTCGATGGCCACTTCAATTTCATCCTGCTTCTCATCAACTCGCTGCAAAATAAATGAATACTTCTTCCGTTGGATTTCCCTCTCAAACACTTGAATCATCGGGTTGAAAAAAGGGTTGGTAATCCCCTTGATCAGCACCGCAATCGTCTTGGACACCGAGCGCTTTAAATTTCTTGCACTGTTATTCGGCACATAATGATTCTCTTTGATGACTTTCATAATCATCGTTTTGGTCTCTTCACTAATGTCCGGATGATTATTAATCGCTCGGGAGACCGTAGTTACTCCAACGCCGCACATCTTTGCAATATCTTTAATTGTAATAGAAGCCATATTTGTTCTTCCCTTACATCGTAATGTAAACTACCACACCGATACATTTGATTAGAATAGCAGTTAAAGTATTAGAAAACAAGGCAGCTTCCATCGAAGAAACGGCGCCTGTCAGCCCTTAACTGCCCCTGCTACGACACCTTCAATAATATACTTCTGGCATAGCAAATAGAATATGACAATCGGTACAATGGCAAGAACCAGCATCGCCATCATAGCTCCCATATCAATCGAGCCGTAACCGCCTTTCAGATACTGGATCGCAATTGGAATCGTCTTGTATTCGCTGCCGATGACCAGATCGGGCAATAGGTAGTCATTCCATACCCACATCACGTTCAAGATCGCGACCGTGATTGCAATCGGTTTAAGGATCGGCAGAACCACTTTGAAGAAGGACTGCGCAGGATTACATCCGTCGATCATGACCGCTTCTTCAATCTCAATCGGAATGGACTTCACAAATCCACTGAACAGGAAGACAGATAAGCCTGACCCAAAACCTAAATATATAAAGATGATGCCAATCGGATTGTCAAGATTCAGTACGTTTGCCGTCTTCGTCATCGTGAACATCACCATTTGAAAAGGCACGATCATCGAGAAGACAAAAATATAGTATAGCATTTGATTGAATTTCGTCTTTACTCTCGTAATATACCAGGCTGTCATTGACGTAAACAGCACGATGACACCCACGGAGAACACTGTAATAAATAGCGACATGCCGAATGCTGAGATGAAATCCGTCTTGGCAATACCGCTTGTATAGTTGCTGACTCCCGAGAACGTCTCGCTATTCGGAAATAAGAACGGGGTGTCGCTGATAAAGAACTTTCCTTTAAAAGAGTTCATCAATACGATTAAAATCGGTGAAATAAAAGCTACGGCTAGAACGAATAAAATAAGAAATATAAGAGCGTCTGCTCCTTTATTTGTCTTTTGCATTAGCTCTCAACCTCCTTCCTTCTGGTAATAAGAAGCTGCACCAGCGCAATTAGAGCCACCAGGACAAAGAACACAACGGCCTTAGCCTGACCTACGCCTTCCCAACCCGTCTTACCATAGAAGGTGTTGTAAATATCCAATGCCAGCATCGCTGTTTGCTTCGCAGGCGCACCTGCAGTCAAAGCCAAGTTCTGGTCGAACAGCTTGAAGGAATTCGACAGTGACAAGAACAAGCATATCGTGATCGATGGCATGACTAGAGGCAGTGTGACATTGCGCAGCACTTGGAAACGGGAAGCCCCATCGATCTTCGCTACTTCGATCACGTCTTTAGGAACGTTCTGAATGCCAGCTACATAAATGATCATCATATAACCGATCAGCTGCCAGTTCATTAGCACAACAAGTCCCCAGAAGCCATATTTCGCATCATAGGTTAAGGTGAGATCAAAATTATACAGTACGCCGTTAATGATAAGCTGCCAAATGTAACCGAGCACAATCCCGCCGATTAAGTTCGGCATAAAAAACACCGTTCGGAACAGATTCGTGCCCTTCTTGCCACGGGTCAACAACATGGCGAGAGTGAAGGCAAACACATTAATTGTTAGTACCGATACCAAGGTGAATTTCACCGTAAACCATAACGCATTCAAAAAATCCTGATTCGAAAACGCCTTGACGTAATTGCTTAATCCTACCCACTTTGCATCATTCACGGTCGTAAATTCCGTGAAGGACAGATATACACCTAATAAGAAAGGTATGACAAAAGCTACCGAAAAGGCGATGATCGTTGGCAATGCAAAAAGGGCAAAGTATTTCTTTATCGACTTTTGCATGTTTTCTTCTCCTATCTCAGTTTTAAACATGATGCTATAAATGCCACTTATTCACCGACCATCGTATTGGTGCCACTGAGCTGCTTCTTCAGCCCAGTGGCACCGCCTGCACTAAAACTTATTTAGCCTTCTCTGCCTTCCAGCTCTCCGTGAATACCTTCACGACTTCATCCCAGGCTTGGTTGCCTTGAACATATTGCAGAAGCGCATCGCCAAACTGATTTTTGAATTCCTCGCTTGGGAAGGCTGCGAACGTCCAAGGTACAGAGGTCACGTCCTTCTCCATCCAGGTCATTACTTCTTTAGCCAGTGGATCGGCCGGTTTCTCATCTTCATTAAATGTATTGAACGGCGCGATAAATCCTAGCTCTTGCGTAACGTACGCTTTTCCTTTATCGCTGGTGAATAGCCACTCCAGGAATTCGATCGAAGCTTGCTGTTTCTCAGGGGATACTTTGCTGTTAATGGAGAGGTAGTTCTCTGTGCCGATGGCAAGACCCTGCTTCTCTTCTCCGCTCATGCCCGTGTAGATCGGCAAGAATTTAATATCCTCGGCTTTAACTACGTTACCGCCTACTTCATTAATTTGTCCCCAAGCCCAGTTCCCGTTCTGAACCATCGCGGCTTGACCAAGCGCGAATTCGGCCATGGAGTCGGCTACGGATTTTCCGCCCAGAAGTGCTCCCTTAGTTACCGAATTGTTCGTATACAGGTCAAAAATATTTTTGAAGTTGTCGCCATATTTGAATTGAACTTCATCTGCTGCCAGACCAGCCATGACTGTATTGTCGAACTCCGTATTATCCTTGAATTCATAATACAGCGGCAGGTTGGCTAAGTGAGTTTGCCATCTCCACTGCTCGCCTGCACCTAGTGAAGTGGAAGCGAATACACCTTTGATGCCAAGCTGATCCTGCTTCGCTGTCATATCTTCCACAACAGCCTTCAGCGTATCGAAGTTATTGATTTCAGATGCTGAAGAAATCGATACTGCCTTGTCCGGCAGGGCAAAATACTTTTGCATAATCGCGTCATTATAGATGATTCCGTAGCCTTCCACGACGTAAGGAATACCATATACACCATCCTCACTCGTTACAGCAAGGCTCGGATCGGATAAGTAGCTGTAGAGCTTCGTATCTTTAAGATCCAACGAGTAATCTTTCCAAGCCTGATAGCCTACAGGACCGTTGATTTGGAATATTGTCGGCGCGTCCTTCTTGGAAATTTCCGATTTCAACTTCGTCTCATAAGTTCCGCTTGCCGCGGTAACAACTTTTACCTTAACACCAGTTTCCGCTTCATACTCCTTAGCGATCTTCTCATAAACCTCAGCAATTTCTGGTTTAAAGTTTAAGAAGTAAATCTCTTTAGCTCCACCAGCCGCGCCTTCGCTTTTGCCGCCGTTTTCGCCGGCCGCCGAATTATCGCTCTTACCGCATGCTGCCAGCACAGTAACCAAAGTGAGTACAAGCATAATTCCTAGCATTTTCTTAAGCTTGTTCATCGTATAGACCCCTCTTTCGTTAATGAAATATCGTTTGTCATGAAAACCTTATGCAATAATCATGATAGCGTTTTCGGGAACGTTTCCGAAAACGTAATCGGAATCCTTATCGGTAACGTTTTCAATGACAAGGCTATAGTAGCACATGAAGCCCAAACTTCGCAATCCCATTTCTCGTAATTCAAAAAAAATTACCATTGGAAGTTTTAAACAGGGGGCATCTAACAAAAAGCCGGATCGAAAAATATGGCGTTTCCGTCCGGCTTTCTATTTCAAGGGCTCAATGGGCAGCCCCGTTGTAAAATTACAGGTGTTTTTTTGAGATGTTATGGCTCAGCCGCTCCTTATTCCTACGCTTGCTTCGCCGCGCCCATTCGCATGAACACCTTGATAACCTCATTGATGATGAGTGGGATCAAGGCTAGGCCAATCACAACGCCCCAATCTGCAAGGGACAGGTTGTGGACTTTGAAGGCAGCTGCCAGGAACGGAATGCTGATCGAAGCAAACTGAAGCGCCAACCCAGCAATGACCGCACCGACCAACAGCTTGTTAGAGAACAAGCCGACCTGGAAAATCGATTTCGTGTCGCTCCGCTTCGAGAATGAATAGAATAGCTGCGATGCGGCAAGTACAACGAAGGCCATCGTTCTTGCATACGTCATCGCCTCTTCGGATATATTCGCCGAGTTCATGCTGAAGCCGTGCTCTCTTAGGCCTAAGTAGAAGGCAACCAGTGTCAGGGAGCCGATCAGAATACCGCCGAGAATCGCCCGAAATGCTGCACCTCCGGCAAAGAAGCTCTCTTTCGGATTTCTCGGCTTCCGCTTCATGACATCCTCTTCTCCTGGATCAACGCCAAGCGCAATCGCCGGCAAGGTATCAGTCACAAGGTTCACCCAGAGGATTTGTGTAGCCAAGAGCGGCAGCGGCCAGAAGAACAGAATTGATGCCAGAATGGCAACTACCTCACCGAAATTACAGGACAGGAGGAAGGTAACGGTCTTGCGAATGTTCGCGTAAATATTTCTTCCTTGTCGAATAGCATGCACAATGGTGGTGAAGTTGTCATCGGTTAGGATCATATCGCTGGCGCCCTTGGATACGTCGGTGCCGGTAATTCCCATCGCAACGCCGATATCGGCATTTTTTAGTGAAGGCGCATCATTCACCCCGTCACCGGTCATCGAGACGATATTGCCTTGGGCTTTGTACGCCTTGACAATCTTCACTTTGTGCTCGGGCGAGACGCGGGCGAACACACGGATGTTTCTGATTTTCTGAGCAAAAACCTCATCGGAAAGCTCATCAATTTCCGCCCCCGTCATGCTTTGATCGATCGAGTCGGCAATGCCGAGCTCTTTAGCGATCGCTACGGCCGTGTTCCGGTGGTCACCAGTAATCATAACAGGTGTAATTCCCGCCATCTTCGCTTCACGGATGGAATCCTTCACTTCAAGTCTCGGCGGGTCAATCATGCCGACAAAGCCAAGTATCGTTAAATCCTGTTCCATCTCATCCGGAGATAGAAGCTGTTCCGTATCTTTATACGCGGCACCGAGCACCCTCAAGGCATCGTCGGACATGCCTTCAGCTGCATTCAAATATTGCTGCTTTAGTTCCTCGGTCAGAGGAACAACCTCCCCGCCTACGACCGCAGAGGTGGAGATATTCAGCAGTTGATCGATTGCCCCCTTGGTATGGACGCGGTAGCCCGTTCTCGTCTTATTTAGCGTAGACATGAGCTTGCGGTCAGAGTCGAAGGGCTTCTCGGAGACTCTCTTATATTCAGCCTCCAGCGATTTCTTTAAAATATTGTTTTGTTCCCCGTATACGACAAGTGCAACCTCCGTTGGATCCCCCGTGCTTTCCCCGTTCTCATATGTTGCGTCCGAGCAGAGAACGAATGATTTAATCAGCTCTACTGGAGGCTCGTCACCGAGCGGAGTAGCGGTATAGTACTTCACAACAGTCATTTTATTTTGGGTCAAGGTACCCGTTTTGTCCGAACAAATAATATTGACCGAGCCCAGCGTCTCCACGGCAGGAAGCTTCTTCACAATCGCGTTGATCTTCGACATTCTGGTCACGCCAAGGGCGAGGACAATGGCGACGATGGCCGGCAGCCCTTCCGGGATAGCCGCCACGGCCAAGCTGATCGCGGTCAGGAACAACTCGAACAAATCACGCTTCTGAATAAGACCGATAACAAAAATCAGTACGCAGATGCCAATGGCGATGAAGCCCAGTGTCTTGCCAAGCTCTTCTAATTTTTTTTGCAGCGGGGTCAGTTCATGAATGTCCTCATCAAGGATCGTCGCGATTTTCCCCATCTCCGTGTTCATCCCGGTAGCCACCGCAATGCCTTCTCCCCTACCATAAGTAACAAGGGTAGACATGAAGGCCATATTGGACATATCTCCAATCGGTGTCTTGGGATCATCGAGCAGGGTTGAGGCGTCTTTATCCGAAGGGACGGACTCCCCGGTCAGAGCCGATTCCTCAATCTGCAAATTGGCGCTATCCAGCAGCCGAAGATCAGCCGGTATGTATCGACCTGCGTCCAGAATGACAATATCCCCGGGAACAATGTCCTCGGAATTAATCTCCTTCACCTCTCCTTGACGGCGAACGAGCGACCTGGGCGTCGTCATTTGCTGCAAGGCCTCAATGGCCTTCTCCGCCTTATGCTCCTGGAATACACCGATCAGCGCATTAAGCAGAACGACAGCAAGAATAATGATGGCATCCACATATTCGCCTACGATGAGAGTAACTATTGCTGCGCCCAAGAGCACATAAATGAGCATATCCTTTAACTGGGCTAAAAATAGAGCAATCATGCTTTTCTTTGGCTTGCCCTTTAGTTTGTTCGGCCCGTGCTGCTCCAGTCTCGTGCGTACTTCTTCCTCAGAAAGCCCCGCAGCCGGATCGACCTGCAACTCCTCGAGCACTTCTTCCTGTGATTTCGAATGCCACATTAGAGAAACACCTCTTATTCTTGATAAAATGCATGTGTTGTTACCTATATTGTAAACCGAATCGACCAGAAATAATCGATTGGATTATTACTATATACGAGCCAGATCATAATATGTACTCAAAAATCAATCAGGTTATAGCACAGCCAAAATGAAAAAAGGGAAGCTTCCTGAAATGGCAGCTTCCCTGATAACAACATTGACTATTCAAGCACTATATTTTTGCGCCGTTAACCGTAGATGCAGGCTTTTCCTTGGTTAACATGTGTTTCAAGACATTTTCAGTAATTATGGCAACGTTATTATCATATTCGTTCCATGGCAGACTTCCTGCCCAGTTGATGGATCCTGTTGAGAATACTGCCCCGCCGCCCTCTATATCAAAATAAGTCATATCCGCACGCACCAATGGGTGAGTGCTTCCTCCTTGATTCGGCATCGTATTAAGCAAATCCTCATGCACAAATTGATAATTATCGTCCAAAGCCACTGATGTGGCAAGCCATAACGTGTGTTGGGGGGTACCATATCCAAGGTCGTAACGATCCACCTCGTCACCAGCGGCTCCACCTGATGCATAACCAAAGTCGCCAATAATCTCATTTTCACCGATGCCCTCAAAGATAAATTGTGCTGAAGGATGGAAGCTGTCCTCAAGGCGTTTATAACCGCTAGCTGTACCGCCACCTAAAGCAGTTGTGCCGACACCTACTAGACGCTGGGGAACGTAGCCATAGTGGCGCCAAATGCCCCCCGGTTCCCCCGTAGTACTATGAAAGAGTTCCCCAGGCGGCGAATCAGAAGAACGGGAACCAGCGTTGCCACGCCGTACTTCCAACAAGTAAGGACGATCCGGATCAAGGCTTGTAACCCAATAAAATCCGTTCCCACCAAGATACATCAGGCGGCCCCCTTCTGCCAAATACTGCTCCAGCGCCTTCATCATCGGCCGTGTCCAATATTCAGGGTGGCTGCCAGTGATAATGACTTTATATTGACGAAGCAGTTCAATTCCCTCGTTATGCAAATCCTCGTCCGTTACCGCATCGTAACGGTGCCCCTGCCGCTCAAGCCACCCCGTAATATACATGTCCGCCGGAAAATGGCGTACAGCACGCCAATTGGTGTAATTGGGACGAAAGTTCAACATTGGACGAAGCCTTGACGAAAATTGTACTCCGAAGCCATCACTATGCAAATCGTAAATTGAGCTTCCAAGTTCAGCATGCTCATCCAAATAAACATCTTGTGCCGGCAAAACATAATCATCATCTAAATAATCCTGCGCTAGTTTAAACAGCCGCTCATTTGCGTAAGCCAAATACGTGTTCGTTGGCGCTAAATACAAAGCCTGAGCAGTCGCAGTTCCCCGGGAAGGGCGGACGTAAAAAGGAATGTAATCCACAAAGCCGTCGGCCTCCAGTTGCAATGCGTAGACCCCGCTTTCTAAGTTCTGCGGTATTTTCCAGGTTATATCCACCTCCCAGCCTGCATCAACGACATCATCATCGTGGAAATGAACAGCAGCATACTGTTCTGGAGCAATCCGATAATCCACCTGTTCCCCCGTCCAGTTATAACTGGTTACTCCTCGTACGCCACCTTGTCTCAGCATACCAAGATAGCTGCCAGATGATTTGTCCCAAAGCTTAGTCGAGGATATATCTTTACTGAAATCATAATCAGCAATCATATCAATCTGATCCGCAGCAGAAATACGGCCAGCGGCAAACTCACGTAATTGATGCTCGTTAAAATATTTACAGAAGAAACGTGGATTGCTAATTTTGCCGTTATAGTGGCATCTTGTTCTTCCCTTTTTCCCCGGGTCGATATCCGCCGCAAGCAGGACATGCTCCGTGACAGTTCTGGAATAGTCGAAACCCGCCTTTTCCGTATGGAACTGTAATTCATTTACTTGGCTCCATCCAGTATATCGATGTGAGAATAGCATTACAGATTCATTCTGTGCTGAATATTGCACTGCTACGAAATACCATTCCTTCGCAAGCAGCGGCTGATCCGTGACCACACCAGCACTTTTCCCGCCTGCAGCTTCGAGTGAGAATGCCAATTTTCCATCCCTAGTTAATGACAATCTGGCATAGTCTGTACATTCAGTGGAACATGCAGACCAAATCGTCTGCTCGTTGTCATATTTCGGAATCGTAGGATAAATCCACATTTGTACTGAGAATTCTCCATCTTGCAGCCATTCTGGCGGTAAAGTCAGTTCAGCATATGAACCAGCTAGCGTTGTTTGTCTTCGTCCTTTATACTCTCCTGCACAATCCGCTGGAATCAGCTTCGTCGGCACTTCAGTTGAATTGTTGGGGTCTGGCATTCCGCCGCATAGCTTTACAATATTGGCCATATAGACTTCGCTTGCAGTATCAATCATGAAATTGATGTCCTGTCCCGGCTGTACACTAAACTCATCCGCATAACCGACAATAGTTACAGGTGACGTTGCAGCAGCAGATTGCTCATTCATTATAATTCCTCCTTCAAAATTTTCGAATATTATGTAAAATATGAATTAGGTACAAATAATTACAAAAATTATACCATATGTATTTGTGTTATGAATACAGGAAATGGATCTTCCCCCAATAAATTATCGGATATTTTGATATACTGATTTTAAAGCATAGCAAATAAGCCTCCATTTAATGGAGGCTTATGGAATAAGTGGTTTCTTTCTTAATCCGCGTATTACCGCTAGATAAGCGGCTCTTCGCAGGCACTTTGAGCTGCCCTATAATTAGAACTACCATATATCACCTTTCAGTTTGAAATTATGTTAAAAAAATACGCCTTGTGGCGTTCATTATGGCTATTCTGCTATTTTCAGTTCCCGAAACTTCCTCGTACCTCTCAGCAGCGAGGTGTTCATAGTTGCAAATATCGACACTCCCTGTATCATTCTTATACACAAAGTGTCCCGGGTTGGCCACGAGCTCCTGAGCCCCATTTTTTAAGCTTAATGACCTCAGCACACTTTCTAGCGAGAAGTTAACTGATCCTACCATATCTGCAAGTATGAATAAGGATCGACGTCAAATCTTTAGCTTCGACTGCTTCAACGCAATCCTTGGACTGAAATATTCTAATCATCTCTAACCCCCTTCGTTCACTTGGTAAATAATTTCAACATAACTTTAACCTTTTATCCCCATGCTCTAACAACAACGTTATAGATAGTTTTGCTAGAATTTCCAACGTGTCGGTAAAGCAGTAGGCCATTTAATGGTTCATCGCGATTATAGTTTTCTTTACCGATATATAAATTACCAGGAACCGTATACTGCCACAAATAGTTGTTATATATAGTATGAGACAACAGATAGCAAATTCCATAATCCAAATCTGTTGGTGAGTTCTCTAATGGATTTGATTTATAGGTTCCAGTAATCATGGCAATCTTTGGCGTAAAAGGGAGTTCTAATGTACTACTTACACTCGGATTGATCCTATTTACAGTATATTCGTAGTACAATTTAGGTTCTAGAGCCCCTAGCACCCCGAATATATCAACCTCGCTCCTTATATTATTAGAATCTAAATCAGAATCTCCCAATATCGTAATTGCGCTACTATAATAACCCGCCGCTTTTGTCTGGTTCGTCGTCCCCGGCGTTACAGTACCACCTGAGCCCCGGTTAGGCATGCTCCCGATCAGATTATTTGCACCGGCATTACTAAACGTTCTGCCACTCAACACGTCCGCTGTAACTGCATTCCCGGTCGCCTTTACGATAGAATTGAGTTTTGCAATCAACGAATCCCAACTCTCACTCGTGGATGCCGAAATCCCTTTGGCAACAAGCGCGGCAACCACTTCCGCTTTTCGCTCATTGCCAAGCTGAAAAGCCGAATCAGCCCTCGCCTGCGCTGTTGCCGCAGCAGTATTAGCCGCGTTCGCCGTAGTTTGCGCTGCTGTGGCTGCATCATACGCCGAATTTACTGCCCGGGGTGTTGCTGCCAAAGTCTCGCTAGTGCTGTTCGTAGCATTAGAGAGCTTCACGATCCCCGCCTCCGTTACTGATGCCGAAGGGATTTCGATATGATCCACATCTTCACGCAGTTGATTGATCTCTTCCCCGATCGCATTCATATCCTGAGGTTGAACCGTGCCATTCAAACTCCAATCTGTCCTCGCCATCCTTACACCTCCTTAGCTTGTACCGTATGCAGCAGAAGAGTATCAGTCGTGATCGGTACATAAACGTTATTGGTTGTTTTAATGTTGTTATTCGCATCCTTAAGCTCAATTTTCGTAACTAGCGAAACATCGGCGGCTGGGACGATATACTGCATTCCCACGGTTGAACCGGTTACTTCCTTTACACTAAAGCTTGTAATCTCAACCGTATCATTCAACACGACCTTTGAAATATTCGCATCAACAAAGCGAGCCACATCATTCAAAAAAGAGCTTATCATCACTTCACCACCACCTCCGGACCGAAGTCGGCAAATGGTTTTTCTCCCAGCTTCCATTCACCTAATTTATAGTTCCAATAAATTTCCTTACTAGTGATCCTTTCTTCCAAGCCGAGGACGTCCCCTAAACTGGTTTGCTGCTGATAGATCATGTTCGCAGGCTTTAACATCTTAACCGTATGTTCAACCTCTTTAAATACGGCTGCATCATCGAGATTGGTTGTAACGTTTAACTTAAAAGCTTGGGGATCTACACTGACAATCGTGAGTCCAGCCCCCACCAAAAAATCGAGCTGACGCTGCAAATACCGCACAGTAAACGGCGGTTTCGTAGAATACCGATTAATCAGCCGCTTTCGTCTGAACTCTAGCGTTTCTGTGGCAGGGTCGGCCTGTATGCCTAGAATCTTTTCCCGTCGTTTAATCGCCTGCATCGAAGCACTAACTACGAATTGGTCATCCAATAATTGGTCAACAACCTGCTCCACGCTAATAAATTCCTGCGACTCCGTCTCAGTCAAATCCACAAAATCCACGACATCATGGTATAAGTCCGGGAGATACTGCATGAATCTATTCACTCAGCGTCACCGTCCCCATGATTGGGATCTGTTCATCTGTCAAAATGACATTCGCTGCCGCTCCATTCAGCATCGTATGGGTCACATCTACTACACCCTGCACAGTCAAAATGCGAGATTCGATATGCGCGACGCGAACGATCAGAGATGAGTCATTGGCCCATGCTTGCCGAAGGGATAACAGATAAGCGCTTATCGCCTCTTCAACGTCACTTTGTACTTGTCCCAAGACGGCCTCGGGAGCTAGCGTCAATGATGCTGTGACATCCATTATGCGCCCCTGGGCACCCGTGATCGTTACCTCGTGACCAATCGGCGCCAGTCCCAATCCCTGGCCTTGATTTTGTTCTGGATCAATCCTCGTTTGAACTTCGTCTATCAGCGTTTGAGACGGCTGGCTGAAATCGGCTGCGAGAATTGTCGCCTTCACCGTCCCCCCGCCATTCCATACCGGAAATACTTTAACGCCGCCTACACCGGAAATTTCGTTAATCTTTTTCTTGTAATCCGCGATGTTGCCGCCAAAAGGCTGCTCGTTAATCGCATCCATGTACCGCTTCCGCAAAGCTTCATCACTCTCTGCATCCTCTCCCGGTACGAGTACATCCGTCAATTCAGCACGAACCAGGCCTGCAACATAATGGATGGGAAGCATTCCCCCATACTCCTGATTGCCGACCACCCCCGGCGTTTCGCATTCTACAACCCACTCGCCAGTACCGCCCCTGCTGACTGCAACATAATCAAGATCGTTGATCGAGAACCTGGACCCTGCTGGCACATCGATAGGTACGTTGTTGGAGCCATAGAACAAAGCTTTACGCCTTGCTTTCGTTGCTGGTTCACGGTGAATCCCGAACTCGGCTGTACGCCGTTCCAAATACTCTGCTGTGGCCGTATCGGCGTATGCAAGGTTGTTGTTTATGTCCAGTTCGATGTACATCTGGGCCAGCTCCGCTGCAGCAGGAGCCAGAGCGTCGTAAATAACTGATCCCTGGCGTTTATCGACATGATGGGATACCTTATCTAGCATCCTTTGCAAAATATGTTCATAGGTTTGGTGTTCATACATTTATTGTCACCTCGCTTTTAAAATCCCCGAAGGTAGAAACTACCGTAAACGTGGCTAGCGCTTCATCCCCAGTGATTGTGATTTGCATGTTTTCCACCCCAGATATTCGGTTGTCCGCCAATAGTGCTTCCTTTATAAGACGATCTATTTCTGATCGCACATACCCCTGACTTCGCCCCTGCAATCCTGTTAATTCGCTGCCGTAATTCGCATCATAGATAAGATGTGCGAATCGGTCGGTTTGGAGTATTTTATACACGGCTTGCCTGACTGCATCCAAACCTTCAACCATGCCCGTGCACCGGCCTTTATGAAAATCTATGCCATATGTCCGGCTCGTTTCCAGGGCCGTCTCAGCCGTCATTAAATTGCCGCCCAACGGTATCATGATCCCACCACCTTATCTAGCACCACATATTGCTGTCCCCCCTGCATTCTTAACAGCAAAACACCGTCACCCGCCTTCAGCCCCTCGCGAATAACGATCTTTTCTGTTAACGCATCCTGGGTCGGAATGCCATCTGTGTGATGGCTGTGTTTCAGATCAATTTCACACCTGGTCAGCTGTTCAGTCAGAACAAAAAAATCCTCATCCAGCAATAAACGCTGATCGACGAGGATTTCCAGGGGCTGTTCTTTGGTCACTGTACCAAACATGACCGCGACAGGATGCTCTGCTTCATTCAGATTCATGGTGATTTGCTTTATCGCATTGGCTAGACTCATTCGATCACCTTCAATTCAATTTGCAATGTGTATTCTTCGCCGCTGAAACGGTGGGAACATTCCTCAACCAAGTAAAGCTGGTTGATCGCCAATTCCCCGATTTCCATATGGATGTAGCAGCCAGCACGAACGGACGGATCCCCTAGCGCATCCACCTTCAAACTTTTGGTCTCGCGGTTTTTCAGCTTGATCAACTGATCGAGAAGCTGACGAATTTGGGCATCATTCATGTTCTCGTCTACTTTTTCGTAATACTGTAGTCTCCCCCATTTCGCCATATTGGCGCTATCCTGAGCGATATGCACATCCCGCTTCTTGGTGTCCTTGTTGTCACGCACCAATTTGAACTGGTTATACGTTTCGCTGTCGATGCTCTTTTCAAAGCTGAACCCGGTCATCAGACTCCCGTCCCCGATAGCTATATCCAGCTTCATGTCCTTTACATTTTGTAAGGCCAGCTTGCCGTAGTCGTCGTAAAACACGTAAATGCTTCCTGTGTTGACCGTTGTGAGTGCTAGAGCTTTGTCGATGATATCAATAAGCTTCTGACCGTCCTCAATCAGTGTGGGAAGTGCATATTTGGTATCAGCGATATAGCCCCACTTCAACTCGAAGTCGTTGGCAATCTGCTTGATAATCGCTGCTGCCGTCTTGTTCTTAAATACGTAAGTATCTGTCGTGGTTAAATATCGAATCTGATCATACGCTTTGATCTTTAGCGTTTCTTCCTGACTCCTGCCGATTGAAAATACATAGCCATAAAAAAGGGGCTTATCATCATACTTCACCGAGACGATGTCCCCGTTTTGAATCAGATAGTTACGATCTTGCAGCATCGTAAAATCTAGGCTTCCCGGCTTGCCGACCCTTGATGTTTTCCAGGTTGCATCCGTGACAAGCTCCGATATATCATACATACCGCCTTGTTTATCGTCCGTCATCACTTGCAGCATGTTACCCCTCCTATGGCAGCTTAATAACTTTACCAATGGGCAGCCGTTTTAATTCACTGTCTTTGATACCGTTCAGTGTTTGTATTTGCTTATATTTACTGCCATCGCCCAGAAATTGTTTAGCCACTTTCCAAAGGTTGTCTCCCGCGACAAGAGTATACGTTCCAGGCTGTACCCGAGTATCTGCACGCGACGCTGACTGATTCTCAGACAGTACCGTTTCTTTGCCCGTTGCATCCTGCTCGACTTTGACCTTCTTCGCGGCGTAAAAGCGATATTCTTTAAACGAAAGTTGGTAGTGTATGTCCCCCACAGCGCCGCCTTCTTCACTCCAGCTAAACTTTTCAATGCTCACTGCCATATTAATATTCAAATTCGAACCGGTGAGCACCAACCGAACCGGGCGTTTTTTACTTCGCCAATCTTCAATTCTATCAATGTAATAAGCCGGCCTGAACATAGCGCTGCGCTCAACATTAACCCCCGGAAACCAACTTGCTGGGAATAAGCTTTCAAAAGCAATTTCTTTCAGCTTCATATTCTTGATGACGTTAATTTCGCCTAACATAGATATATCGTATGTCTTACTATCCCCGCTGGATTGAACCTCAATTTTACCCGGAAGCACCGGGAATTCTATGGCTTCGGCTCCATTGTTGAATGACAGGGTGAGAGTGTATTTATCCACGGATCCCCCCCCTTTCTACCTTTAATTTAAGCGTATATTCTCGACGCACTCGATGCTATTTCTTCTTCCAATGTAACTGCAATTTGCGATATGATCGAATCCAAATCTGCTCCATGGTTAATATCCCCGGTGCTAACGGATACGGTAGGTGTTAGCGTTACAAAGTTTTGGATGGACTTCATTTCTGCCAGCTCACGCATCGTTTTGAGGTCTTCACTACTGATGTCCACCTTGTCTTCAATTTTTCCAACACTACCCACTTTATCAACTTTGTCAATGGATGCTGCAGGCACACCGGTTTGACTGAACAAAGAGGCGCTAGATCCCCTAGGGCCGCCTTTCGCTTCTTCATCGGCTTGTTGTTTTGCTCTATTCGCAGCCCTGTCCGCCATCATATCCGACAACTTTTGATCTCGTTCCTGTGCCTTTTTCGCAGCTCTCGCATAGGCTTCGTCTTTTTCAGTGCCAGCAAAATCAGCGATCTTGCCAGCTATATCCTCCATGTTAAACTTCCCTTGTAACGCAAACGTTGACCCAGTAACCCTGTCTATCAGGCTTAATATGACATTTATACCATTGATGATGTTATTGATTACATGGTCAAACAATTTCCCGATCGTTTGCGACCAAACAATAAAGGGTACCATCATCCATTCAACCAACTGCCAGAAATACGCCGGAAGCTGATCAAATATATTCAGAATAAAGTTCCACGCTCGCATAACACCAGCTACAAAATTGTCGTTGGTTGTCCACAATTTATAGAGGATCAAAATTAAGGATGCAATCAAAGTTATGATTAAAACGATGGGATTAGCGTTCATGATCGCATTCCATAGCGCCTGGGCTGTGGCTGCAATCCTTGTAGCTATCGTGCTCCAGTTTATCGCTAAGGTTAACCCCGCGATCGCTGCTGCCAGCCCCCATACAATCGGGCCGAGAAGGGACCAATTTTCAGAGAAGAAGCTAAAGACTTGAGCTGCATACTCAACTAGTTGAATCATCCACGATACTGCCTCGGATATGCCCACTGCTAATCCATCCAGAAAATTTGCCACGGCATCAGACTGCAAGTAAGTGGTTAACAAGACTACCAGTTCAGTAATTCTTGCTAATGGGCCTCCTGCTTCCCCTAAGCTCCCGACCCAGCCTTTAATGATATTGTCGAGAACGGTCATCGCACCACCAAAGGTCACCGGCATGTCCTCGAACATCTTGTCAATGTCTCCCGATTGTTTCTGAAAGGCCTTAACAAATTGATCGGCTGTAAGCTGATCGTTAGCTGCCATTTGCATTAATTCTCCACCGGAAATTCCTAATCCACCCGATAATATCTGCATCATGGCCGGGGCAGTATCCAAAAGGTGGCGGAGTTCATCCCCTTGCACAACCCCATCTCCCAACGTTTGGGACATTTGCTGCATAGCATTTTCAGCATCTGCTGCTGAAACTCCACTAATCACTAGAGATTTATTGAATTTATCCGTGAAATCAAGCAAATCATCATTGTTCTTAAATAAACCTTGCGTACCTACTCCAAGCTTAGTTATGAGTCCGGCTGTTGCACTATAACTCGTCCTGGTTCTATTGGCTATATCTAAAACTTGCTGCTGTAACCCAGCCTGGGTGCGCAAACCATCATTAGCAAAAGCTAAACGGGCGTTGGTATTAGCCATGTCATCGGATATCGCCATGGCACCACCGATCACCCCCCCTAGTTTTTGGGCAAGTTTCACCCCCTTGGCTATAACACCAAATACAAGACTTTTAACTGAGGATTCCGTTTGCTTCAAGCCATTGTTAATAGTTATATTTGCATCGTTTAATGTGGTGTTGATTTGCTGGTAATTGTTGTTGATTACCTGTGTCATATGAATAATCTTCTGGTAATTGTTAATCATGTTCAGAGTCGCTTGCACTGTTGCCATTTTGTATTTCACCTTCTTTCGAAGCAAATAACTATCTCTTCATTTTTTTCGCCGCTTTATCTTCCGCTGCAACCCTTTCATCAATGCAAGCCATAACAAAAGCCCTCTCTTCTCTAGAAAGGGCTAAAAACTCACTGGGCCATTTATGAAACTTGTGGAGGGCATAGTAAGCATAATTCGCCTCACTGTCGCCCTCCCTGATTAGTTTTTTGCTTCTTCCACCAGATCCTCCATCCCAACATCAAAACCGCTCAGGCGTTGGATGTGTTCAGCAAGCGTTGCAAGCTCACCGGGCAACAACACTTTATTTACATATTGCTCAGGAGTGGAACAACCAAGTTTGCTAATGGACTCCGCATCTTTAAAGTCAGGTACTAGCGTATTATTGATGACAGATGTGGTGTTAAACTGCTGTGCATTAAACTCTACCTTCCCTTTTTTATGAATGATGGTAGAACGTTTGCGAAGCTCCTCAAAATCAGGACCTGTCATGGCCTTAATCTTGAACTTTAACAGATTTCCCTCTGCATCTTTAAAGCGCTTGGACACGGTCACTTCTTCCGTCAAACCATCAATAGGGTTAGCATTCAAAAATTCTTGCAAGCTCATATCGTTTCCCTCTTTCTATCATTAAATAGTATTAAACATATCCGGCATGTCCACATCCTCAAATGTGAACGGAATTTCCTCTTCCAGCATATCGTCGCTGGTGGCATCAAATTTGGAGAGGAGCAGACTATCGACATTGCAGTTTTTAAGCACAATTGTTTGCTTCCCCGCAGCACTCCCCGGTTGCTCGTTGACCATCATCAAATCAAACCAAAAATCCTCACCTGTTTTAATATAGTTGATCATCAATTCCCTAAACATCGACGTTACATAATAGACCGTCAGTGTACCAGTGCCTTTCCATCCAGCAGCACGCTGTGGCGTATTCGTTTTACCGAGCACAGGCACATCCACTTTGTTTTTCTCAGCAGTGGCCTCCCCGGTCTTACCGTAGAGCAATTCCTCCACCCGTCCGTTGATGGTTACAAAAGCTCGTGCAGTCTTGCCGCTAATGGCATCTTTAACATTAAAAACTCCCATTGTTGAACCCCTCCCTTAACGTACTGTGACACTGATATAAATTTTTTCGACGCTATCCACGACTTGAATCCAAAGATTAATTCCAATGGAATCTGAATCCTTGCCCGGCAAAACTTCAATATCCTTTTGAGAATCAAAATTTTGGATCGCACCTATAGCCTGCAGGCTCTCGAGATAAGAGATCGCTTCAGCTTTAAACAGATTTCGCCCGTCGGCATCATTGGATACCTTGCCAAGGAAATGCTGTTTGAACACTCTGGATATATCATTAGCAATGGCGTCCAAGGTGCGAATAATCCGGTTTTTGCTAAATGGCTTCCCCCGGTCCATCGTAAATGTCTTAAGTGTATTAATATCCTGCACAATTCGTGCCTGGCCGTTATCGACAGTAAGCACCATTTCGCCGTTACTAATCGCCTGAACAAGCTCAGTCTTTGTATATTTCGGTGACACATCGACTGCGTTAGGAATCACCGCATAAGTCAACGATTGGTTGACGTTAGCAGCTGCTTCCATAGCTGCAATCTCCCATACCAGATAGGTCGGTTCTACCGTTAAGCCATCAGCGGTCACAATACCGTTTTTCAGGCTAATTACACCTTCATGATCCGCTTCAGGATAGTTGCACAGTACAGTCTGAAACTTCTTCCCCTCGTTCTCCCGGAGACGCTTGGTATAAGCCGTTGCGAGTGATTTAATGACACTATCTTCTGTAGGCACCGCCAACACCTCAAATTCCTCCGCCTCAAAGGCTGCAAGGGCTGCAGTATATTCCCCAGCTCCGCCAGAACCGTCCGCCCCGCCCTCCAGGGAGGTCACAGCAGTGTCTGTCAATACGCCTGTACCGCTAAAGTCCACAAAGTCATTGGATACGAGATCCTCTGCTTTTTCGACCATCTGGACATCCACTTCCTCCTGATCCACATACGTGATGACATTAAAAAAGCCCAGCATATCTATGTTGGACTGGATCGAAACTTTCAGATCATTTCCTCGCGGGCCGCCGTATTTAGCCGTCGCGGTCAAACTACCTGACACGGCGCTTGCCTTCACTGCCCCGTTTGCTCCTAAGCGATAAATCAATACCTTATTAACATGGGAAAGTGCCGCGGCAATATGCCTGATCCGTGGGTCGACTGCATGAAACCCGATAGCAGCTAACGAGTTCTGCATAAATGTGCTTGCTTCAAGTGTCGTGATTCCTTCTTTCCCCCAAGGCAGATGAGCGGGAACCGCCAATATACCTCGTTCTCCTAATTTACCAAGTGCCTGTGCTTCAGATTTGAAATTAATGTATACATCAGGCAATACTTTATTTTGTGTAGTCCAAGTGCCGCCCATTTATTTCACCTCTCTGTTCATAAATTGTTCTACTAGCTGTTTCGCTTGTGCGATCGAATAAGTCTTGTAATCCTCCAGCACAATGCTAAGGATATCTCGATCAACACCTTGCCATTGCTCAGATTGCACAAATTGTTCCTTCGTAAAGCGAGCTGCATTCGCCTTTTGCTTTGTATCTTCTTCTTTTTTAGCCATAATTTAAGTACCCCTCCTGCTCGAGTGTTTGCATTTTTGGCATTTCCGGCTTCGGCTTCCACAGCCAATAGTTATAATCCACGAAGAAATGTAATGTCTGATCATTAACTTCATGCTTCATATTAATCCCCCGGTATATTTCGCCATCGATCTCTACTGTCGCTAGCGCATCATAGAGTATTTCTGCGGTTGCATGAGCCTTTTCGTTGTATTGCGGCCCTGTCGGGAAAAAGGTAATGTCGAAGGTATGAGTGCGGTGATAGCGCCTGCCCAGTTCTTGTATTTGTGATGTTGTCAGCATTTGAACCATGAAATATGGTCTTTCCAGGCCCTGCTCACTCTCTTCGTCATAGACTGTTATGCCAGGAAATGCTTCCGCCAGAGCGTCTGCGATTCCCTTACGAATGCGATTTGAACTTACTTTGTTCATAGCAGCACCCCTTTCTGCCATTCTCGCGTTGATTTTCTTCGTAAATAAAAAAAGACCGATATACTTCGGTCATGAGTATGCCTAATCCATTCGCAATTCGGGCGGCATAGGGGTATTAGGCGGCAAATCAGCTAATCTTTCCTGCAGTGCGTTCATAGCCTCCTCCTCCTCCTTTCGATCGTCCATCGTGAGCGGAAATTGATCTTACCACAACAAAAAAAGCCGGCAAAATTGCCAGCCATGACATCAAGTGTCTGCCCTTTTGTGGTGTCCATGAATCTAATTCCCACACTATCATTATAGCCCGGTTATTTTGGCAAAGTCGGACAGGCTTTGGTCAAGGAGCGGACAGGTTGCGGCCTTTGATTTGTATCATATGAATCAGGATACTCTCAACTATATGTACTCATTCCGCATAAATTGGGCCCTGCGCTAACAATCTTAGCCCTAACCATATTTACTTTTAATTATCCAATCTGTTAAACTTCCGACACTTCGAAGTGAATCCAAGGCCAGATCTTCTTCATCAACGGTAAAATCAAATCGTCTTTCTAACTCCGCCAGTAATCTGATCATTGTCATCGAATCCAGAATACCCGAGCTGCCAATCAGTTCGGTATCTATATCAGCCTCCGGCAGCCCAAGTACTAAATGAATAGCCTCCAATATTCCCTCTTGAACTTGTATACGCTCCATACCTTTATTCTCCTATCTCAAGCCAGTCAAATGTTCTGCTTGAAAGCGGCAGCTCTAGTTGATAGTTAATGTACTCCTTATCTCCCTGCTCCTTTAGCTTACTGAAACCAAGCATTTCCAATAGCAAACGAGCAGGCAAATTACGTTCCTTTCGGGCCAGGAGGCAATGCATCTCCCTAACCTGAGGCCATTTTAGCACTAGACGCCTTAGTACAGTATATAAAAATGCCGCAGCCACTCCACGCCCTTCAATTCGGCAGGAAACACAGAACAGCCTGATTTCTATTGTGCTTCCCTTAAGAGCGATAAAGCAGGTGCCAATCAAGCCATGATCTCCAAAACGATCCTTCAATCTCGCTACATAAATAATATGTTGCTTCCACTGGCAAAATGCTTCAACAAACGGGCGGTCAATACGCTCCAGCAGGCTATTCATCTGATTGGTTCGACGCGATAACTCAACAATTCGCGCATAATCGCCAGGACTGGCCTGTTGTATCTGAAGTACCATTTGGCATTCCTTCAAAAACTGTTCGCGGCTGCCTTGAAATACTTTTGCCGCTGCTTCACGCTGCTGCCGTGCATTCATATAATGTCTGCGGTTTGCAGACTCCTCTGTTACATCCCTAACCTGAAGCTCGGGATAATTAGGCAGCTCTAAATAATGCTGCGCATCATAGGTGCGCACCTGGGGATAGTAATAATTCATTTCAAACCGCTCAAATGAATCATTATCCACGAATGCCAGCGCCTCCAAGCCAATATTCAGTTCCATGGCTATCTGCTTCAAGCTTATCGCCTTAGAATTAAAATGGCATTGCAAAGATACAAAATATTGGGCTATGCCCAGTTTCTCCAGCTTGCTAACCACCTGGTCAAGTCTGTTGCGGCTTGCGATACTATGTAAAATACCGCGATGATCCAATTCGGCCAGCACCAGTTCTATACCTGGACGCAATATAATATTGTCGGCATCCTCCCTTAAGATGCCTTCCCAGATCGTATCATCCAAATCCCAAACAATGCATTTAATCATCTGACTCACTTACCGACAGCTCCATCGTTAGATGCATGGGCCTGAAGCCATACTTCTTATACAGCAGACGCATCGGTAAATTTTCGACATGCACCTTACCGACAATGTGCTCTACCTGTTCCCTGCGGCAATAAGCTATTCCTTCTTCAAATAGCTCTTCCACATAACGGGTTCCTCGCAAGTCTGGAGCAATATAGAAGCTTTTAAAGTTGGCATACTTTTCCTTCGTAATCGAATTTTCACGTGGCGTGATCCACATCCAGCCGCCAATACTCTCATCTACCTCAAGGATAAGCATGCCTTTCCGTTCATTTTGGCTAGCCTTCTCAAGCTTTTTAATATGAAACTGCGGGTCAATTACAGCATCGCGCCCAAATGAAATAACAGAGATTTCAATTTCAATTTGAGCCACCTGTACTATATCATGATGTTCCATCACCCGGATCGGCATTTCCTAAAGACCCCATTCTCTATGATTTGTATTGGTTTATGTTCCTCTCTTCTGAATAAGCTCGAAAGTACTATGCCGACAATTCGGACAACCATCCTGCTTCAATTGTTCTATCGTCTGCCATTGCAGTTGATAGCCTACCTGGCAAATTTGACTGCATTCTTTACATTGATAAGAACGAATTGTGCGTTTGACTTCCCCCGTATAAATGGCATCTTTATACTCAGAAGCGATTCTTTCCTTAATCTCTGCAGTTGATTGCAGCACAATCATTTGACTCGTGTTACCGATAATTTCCGCACCAATATATTCGTTAAAGCGGGGTAACACGCTTGTTACCAGCAAGCCCATTTCCGTTATTGATCGCTGCATTTCCAATGTAAAGTCAGGGGATTTATGAGCAAAGGACAGAAAGATCGGTAATCCTACATCCGGCTTCAACAACTGGATAGCTCTAGACAAAAACAGATTCATTCCAGGAAGCGTATATGGGGGATCGGTAAATACACAATCAAACTGATGCATAAAATCCTGAGGAAGCTGGACACGGAAGTCCATTTCATAGCAAACAATTGGCAAATCTTCATGCTCAGCCAAATAATTGATATAGCTGATAATACGCTTATCAATTTCAAAGACATGAATACGAGAATTGGACTTATGAGGGTTCTGACGATACAACTCCTTAAGCAGAAATGCGAGTGAAACGCTGACAAGATCATCATCGCCCAAGCACACAATATCCCTGCCAATCAATACGCCGTTCCGCAATGCAAGCACCGCTCGCTTCATACTTGTCTCCAGCGTGCAAGAGGATTGATCAATCGTTACATCTACTTGTGGTCTCCCCGCAAAGATCGCCTCAAGCTTGCCCATCAGTTCATGCAATTCCTTGCGTAAATCTTCCATCCCTCCTGGCTGCCAGTTGCCCCGCATTAAGCGTTGATACATGTCACGATCCAAGGCTCCAAATCCCATAGTGTATTCAATCAACCGTGTTCCCCGCAAGGTGCATTTAACTCCCCGTCCCTGCTCAATAATTCCCGCTTTAATAAATTCTTTCTTGATCGCGGCAACAATCGGCAAAGGCAGAAGGGTTTTTCGCGCTATATCCTTAGTAGATATGCCAGGTTTAAAATATATATCCAGTAAAATATTTTCAATGACCTTCTTGCCGTCCTTTATCGATACCTGAGAATATATTGAATCGATCGCCTCATTGTTCATAGATCAGCCATCCTCCTAACCTCTAGGAAAAGCCAGTCATCTCAGCCGCAAAAGTCTTGGTTTGGAATTCCCTATATTTTTTTACTTATGTTTAATAGCCTATTTGTTAGTATTTACTATTTTATTTAATATAATCCCATAAATTCTATAAAAAAACAAGACATCAGCTATCAGTCAGAACTGATCGGCTGATGTCCATGGCCTGCATACTTCAACGCTAATCCATTACAGAAACCTGAATAAATGGACTGAGCTGTTTTATCGTCCGATATTTAAACAAATGCTGACTCTCCATAAGCAACCCCTGTTTCTCCATCTCAATTTCTACTTGGATTGCATAAAGAGAGTTGCCTCCCAAATGAAAGAAGTCATCATCTACTCCAATCTTCTTAACAGCTAGTATCCTCTCCCATATTTGCACCAATGCCTCTTCGATTTCGTTGTCAGGCGCGCAATATAAAGCTCTTGTGATCTGCCCGCCCGTTTCTAAAGGCAGCTGCAGAAGCCTGCTAGCAGCTGCATACCGCAATGGTTGCAGCTGACAGCGATGCAACTGCTTTTCCCAACCTGTTACAAGAGCTTCCCGTTCCAACTGATTTGCTTGTTGTTCCAATGCAGCTAACTCCGTCAACGTATCGTATACCGTATTTCTACCTCTCTCACTGTCTCTCTTTTCCTTCATCGCTTCAGGATCAGCTTCACTTGATAAAGGTGCATTATAGATGCATGTCGTCCCTTTCAGCTTATCGGGGATATCCTCGACTTTTTGACGGAACAGCAGCGTCTCCCCTGGCTCATCTGTATGAAGCCATGAACCACTGATCAGAAAATCCAGCATAGGCACATTCCTGCCAGTCTTCATGTACGCAGCTTCAAGATAATTGATTCCCTCCTCCAGGAAATAAGGCTTCAAAGCGCTAAGCACCGCTTGTTCAACTCCTCTGCCGAGCACCCGACAGCTCAACAGAAATGCATCCAAATACAATGTATCCTTATTCCTTCTAGTAATCACCGCACCGGACAATCCATAACTGCCAAAGCGGTCAGCCGCCTCGACAGCCCAGCATATCGTGTCGGGCTGGTTCAATAAAGCATATAATTCGGCTTCCGTATAACGGGTAGCTTGTAGTGTAAACTGATTAATTCGCTGCGTAAGCTGAGCAATCCGTGGAAGCTGCTCCGCCCGAACCCGATTTACGCTAACGACCAGCTTCAACTCATTAAGAAAATGTTGCAGCGACGGTAAAGAAGCCTTTGCCTTTAAACGTTCTCGTTCCGTAATATATCTGCTTGTTCTTTGCTTGTCCTCCTCTGTTACCCGGAAACGATCCAGCGCCCATAGATGCTCCAAGAACGGACCCAATTCCCGTTCCTGAGGCAGCTGAAGCGTAAGCACCTCTGGACATCGGGCCTGTACCTCGGCACACTCCAGTTCGTTATCATCAATAAATACGAAGGTGTCGAGACCTACGCCTATTTCTTCAGCCAACTGCTGCAAATTATGAGATTTCGCTTGCCAATTTAGCCGCCAAGCCACAAAGTGCTCTTTGCTCAGCAGCATATCAGGATGGCTTTCAAACACCTGCCACACATCCTGTTCGTTATTTTTACTCACGAGCACAAGGAGCATTCCCTCCTGTTGTTTGGACAATAGAAATTGCTGCAGCATGCGGCTGGATTCTTGGATCTGCACCCCATCACAACCATCCTCGCCACAAACGCCCTGCCACAAAGTATTATCGCAATCCACCGCAATCACTTTAAATGGATGCCCCTGCCATGCCAACAAATGCCGGGCAGCAAATGTACCCATTACTGCATTAAATTGCGGTGTAAACGGTAAATGGGCCGCCTGATCGCCTACCGCATCATAACGCTCGGTTACAGCATACATTCGATCCGCTTGTCTAAAATCAATAACGTGAATCGGATGAAGCTTCCCAAGCTTTTCAAGCTCCTCTTTCCATCGATCATTCAAGTACTCCAGATAGCTGATCATTTCTGAAGAGAATGACGCTGGTGCCGTTACAGGCAGCACGCCTGCAAACAATGGCGTATCCCGACGGTTAGCAGCGGATATTGCCTCTATTAGTTCACTCAACACATGCTCCATCTTCACCCGCTGGTCTGCTTCCGATGATTCATCAGCCAGCAGCCAATCCTCAAACCGGACAAGCAGCATTCCTGCTCCTTCGGTTGTAGAAAGCAGGCTATCTGGATCCAGAAGCTCCTGGAATACCTGATTGTACGGTGCAAATCGAACATCAATTCTTGTTCCGAACTGTTTGCCCCACCAATCAAGGTAAGGCTGGATTGGATCAGCAGTAAAAGTTGCCGCGACCACGAGTTCTAGAGCCGGTTCAGGCACGATATTCTGTTGCTTTGCAGCCAATGCCTGATGCTCCTCTTCCGTTAATACTCTGATATCTCCCAGCGTGCGGTTTGGCTCGCTCAGCACCAAATCGATCAGCCTGATCAAATGATCCATCAGCCCAACCATCGTATCCTCGATAAACAATGCCGTATTATACTGAAGGGCACAGAGTAAACCGCCATCGTCCGCATAGCCGATATCCAGCTTGAAATCAAGCTTGGAAATTCCTTTAGTAATTTCATAGTTCTCAAATGTGAGGCCTTCAGCCATCAGTACGGTGTCCTCATCAAATTCATTATGAAAGATCATCATCGTATCAAACAGCGGGTTACGTCCACGTGTCAGTCTGGTAGTCAGCTTCTCCACCATTCGATCAAACGGATAATCCTGGTTCTCATAGGCACTCATTATTGTCTCGTTCAAGGACAGCAATTGATCCAGAACCGTTTGCTGCGGCTCAAGACTAACTCGTATCGGTAGGAAATTGGTGAACATACCGATCAACGACTCCACATCTGCATGACGCCGGCCCGCTACCAGGGAGCCGACAATCAAATTCTGCTGTCCTGTATACTTGTGCAGCACAATCGTATATAAATGAAATAACAGTACATTAATCGTGACATTCTGTGATCTAGCAACCTTGTCAAGACGCTCTGCAACCTCTTTAGAAATTCTTCGCTTATGCACTCGGCCTGCAAAGGATTGAAACTCCGGCCGCTCGAAATCCGTTGGCATATGAAGGAGAGGAAGCTCAGTGCGGAGTTGGTTCAGCCAGTATTCCTCCTGCTTCTGAAGCAAATTCCCTTCTAGCAAATCATGCTGCCATTCGGCATAATCTTTATATTGAATCCGCAGCGGCGATAATTCCTTACCAGCATATAAGTCACTAAACTCCTTAATAAATACATTCATAGATGAACCGTCAGATACAATATTGTGCATATCCATCAAGAGCACATGCTTTTCAGGTGCAAGCTGTACTAGAGCGGCACGAATGAGCGGAGCTTGCCCTAGATCAAATGGCTGTATGAAGCCGCGCACGACCTGCTGCATATCCTCTTCATTAGCTTCTAGACGTGCAATTTTAAACTCAAAGCTATCGTGCACTTGCTGCATCGGTTCGCCATTGATCATGTGGAATGACGTTCGCATATTTTCATGCCGTTGAATAAGCTTGATATATGCCTGTTCAAACCGATCAGCGTCCACTCTGCCAGTTACCGTTAACGCCATCGGCATATTATAGGTCGTCATTTGACCAATTTGCTGGTGAATAAGGAACGTGCGCTTTTGTGCAGAGGAAAGTCGATAATAGGGCTTGGGTTCCACCGGTTTGATCGCCAAATACTTCTTTTGATCAAGCTGGCTAATATACTGGGCAAGTTCCTGAATTGTCGGATAGGCAAAAATATCGGACAAAGCCAGCTCGACATGAAGCTCCTTATGAATTCTAGCAATAAGACTCGTTGCTTTTAAAGAATGGCCTCCTATTTCAAAGAAATCCTCATTAATCCCGATCTCCTCAATGCCAAACATATCCTGCCATATCTGGACTAGCGTCTTCTCCACAGGATTGCGCGGTGCTGCTTTGTCACCCGCGGCTTTCCTAGATGTATAAGCTCCCGGTGATTTCTTTACAAGGGCAAAGCCTTCTCCTGCTGCGCCTGTTCTTGATGCTCTTGTTGCAGCTTCGTTTCCTGATGCAGACCGGGTTTCGTGATGAATAATTCGTACTCCCCCATCCTCCAGCCAGAATCGCCCACGCTCAAATGGATAAGTCGGCAGAGGAATACGATACCTCAATTCCTCTTTATATAGCCCTCTCCAATCGGGCTTAACGCCGGCGCCCCACAGGCGGCCAACCTGTGTAAGCAAATGCGCCATATCCGGAACTGCCTGCTTTGGATGGCGCAGCAAATGCACCATCACCTTATTTTCTCTATTTTGCATGTTGGCAAATGAGGTAAGGGCATTTCCACCCCCCAGTTCGATTAACGCGGCATCCCACTCGTTCAGCAATGTAGCTAATCCATCGGCAAATCGAACAGGGCAGCGAAGATGTCTTGCCCAATACGCCGGACTTGTCGCTTCCTCATCACGAATCCATGTCCCGGTTACATTGGAAATAAACGGCTTAGTCGGCCTATTCAATGTCAGCCTGCCTACTTCTTCTTCATACTTCTTCAAAATCGGATCCATCATAGCCGAATGAAATGCGTGTGATGTATGAAGCTTGCGACAATCATGGCCTTGGGCTTCAAGCTTTGCAGCCAGACTATCAATTGCTTCATGCGTACCTGATACCACGCACATGGAAGGAGCATTGACAGCTGCAAGAGCCAGATCCTCCGAGAGCAGCGGAAGCAGCTCCTGCTCACTAAGCGGAACACTAAGCATCGCTCCGCTCGGTTGACTCTGCATAAGCTGACCTCGAACCACAACAAGGCTAAGCGCATCTTTTAGCGAGAAAACACCGGATATGCAGGCGGCAACATATTCACCAATACTATGGCCAATCATCGCCTGAGGAGTGAAGCCCCATTCCAGCATCATTCTGGCGATCGCATATTCTACAATGAAGATAACCGGCTGGGCAACATCCGTCTGATTGATAGCATTGTGATCTATCTGCTCCTCTATAGGCGGGTACAATGCTTGCTTTACCCGCTTGGCGGCCTCATCAGACAGCAGTTCCAGACAGCGCTTAACCTCATCACGGAATATGGGTACCTTCTCGTACAATTCCCGCCCCATTTCAACATACTGCGAACCTTGACCAGAAAACATAAATACAATCGGTCTGTCATCCGACTCTGCTAAATGATTGTATACTTCAGGTGCATCCGGATCGGCCAGCAGTGCAGCAGCCTCCTCCGTACTTGTGCAAACCAAGGAGCGGCGATAGGGGAAGGAAGCACGGCCGACCTGCAAGGTATAAGCCATATCCTTAAGAGATACCTCAGGGTTCTCACGGATATAATTACTAAGCCGTCTCGCCATTCGGTCAAGCGCCGCTTCTGAACGTGCCGAGATCGTAATCAATTCGGCTGATTGATCTGAAGCGATTCTTTCCGTCATGGGCGCTTCTTCCAAAACAACGTGTGCATTGGTTCCGCCGATCCCAAAGGAGCTGACGCCAGCACGCAGAGGATATCGATCATTTGTCCAAGCCTTTAATTGATTGTTTACATAAAAGGGACTGTTCACAAAATCTATTTTGGGATTCGGGCTCTGGTAGTGCAGCGTTGGCGGCATTGCCTTGTGTACTAGGGCCAGCACTGCTTTAATAAGTCCTGCTACCCCGGCTGCATTATTGAGATGTCCAATGTTCGATTTGACAGAACCAATCCCGCAATATTGTCTCTGATCTGTCTGAAAGGCCGTCTTTAATGCTTCAATTTCTATTGGATCACCGAGAGTGGTTCCTGTACCGTGCGCTTCAATGTAGCTAATACTCTCCGGTTCTACCTCTGCCACATGATGCGCAGCCCGAATAACGGAGACTTGACCCGTCGTGCTGGGGGCCGAATATCCTACCTTACGATTTCCATCATTATTAATTGCCGAGCCTTTAATTATCGCAAAAACATGATCCCCATCCTCCAGAGCATCCTCTAGCGTCTTTAGTACAACCATCCCTGCGCCGTCCCCAAATACTGTACCAGCCGCCTGTTCATCGAAGGCCCGGCAATGTCCATCAGGAGAATTAATCATACCCTCCTGATAGAAGTAGCCATTTTTTCTCGGCAACTGAATAGACACACCTCCAGCCAGAGCTATGCTGCATTCCCCGCTCAATAAGGCCTGGCAGGCTAAATGCACAGCAACAAGCGAGGTGGAGCACGCTGTCTGTACAGTAAAGCTCGGTCCTTTTAAATTCAATTTATAGGACACCAATGTTGCTAAATAATCCCGTAGATTCAACATAGCTGTCTCAAGGGTAGCAGATTCCTCAGAACCCCCCAGACCTTTAAACGCTCGCATGAACCAGTGGGAGTTAAACGCAGCTCCCGTGTACAAGCCGATTGCTCCTTTATAAGTCTTCGGATCATAGCCAGCCTGCTCCAGAGCCTCCCACGAGCATTCATGAAGAAGCCTGAATTGGGGATCCATAACCTCCGCTTCCCGCGGAGTATAATCGAAGAATTCTGGATCAAACAGGTCAATATCCTCAAGTATCCCCTTTGCCTTAACATAATTAGGATGACGGATGATCTCTGGATCAATGCCTTCTGCCAATAACTCTTCGTCCGTAAAAAAGGAAATACTCGCTTTGCCGCTGCGCAGATTATCCCAATATTCCTGCAGGTTTCTTGCGCCTGGAAACCTTCCTGACATGCCAATTATGGCGATCTCTGATCCGGTATATTCCATTTCCCTCTTTACGCTCATTGCAAGACCTCCCCTTTGCGTCTTTTTTGCCTCTGCTCCTGCTGGCGTTTTTTCCCTTTGGCTACTGTATCGATCAACTGATGCTCCATCTCTGCCTCTTCCGCCTCAATTTCTTCGCTTTTGCCCAACCGCTGGGCAAGAGCATGAATCGTTGGATAAGTAAACATATCTACTACTGCAAGACTTTCATTTAGAGCTTCGTTTAATTTTCCAGTCACTTGAATCATATCTAGGGAGCTAGCACCCAAATCAAAGAAATTATCATGAATTCCTACTTGATCAATTCGAAAGAACTGCTTCCACACCTCGGCAATCGTCTTCTCGATTTGATTTCGAGGCGCAACATAGGCACTCGTCAAATCCGGCCGTTCAAAAGTCGCACCTGCCCGATTGTTCTCCTGCTTCCTGCCGGCATGGTAAATCCATTGATCAATTCTCGCTTGGAGATTTCCTGTAGAAACGATGATTTGATGACTGTCACAGGGGGCGTATACATAGCTGAAAAGCTTCGGTGCCTCGGCAGGCGTAATAGCCAAATCAACCAATGTCTCGCCGATCGTTGAACGGTGTTCCTCCCAAAATTCCCAAGCATCCCAGTTAATGCACAGCCACTTTGTATCGCTCGTCTGATTCTGCCTGCGGGCAAAGGCATCCATGTACAGGTTCGCCGCTGAATAGGCGCTGAACCCAAGTCCGCCAAGCACACTCGCAATCGATGAGAACAAGACGCAGATATCCGGCTTTTTATCGTCTATGAACCGCGACAATATTTGCAGTCCCTTCACCTTGGCATTAAACTGCTCATCCAGCTGTGATTCGCCAATATTCTCAATCGCCCGGAATGATTCGCTTCCCGGCAAGCCTGCCGCCTGCACTACACCGTTTAAACCACCATATTGGGAATCAATAAACTCAAACACCGCTGCCATATCTGCCTCATCAGATAAATCGGCCTGTACATAAGTGACCTCAGCGCCGAACTGCTCCAGCCGCTGAACGCTTCTGATTTTTCGAACCAGCGGATGCTCCTCCCCATATTCACCCAGATAATGCTCATATTCTTCACGGGCAGGGAATGAAGAACGCCCTGTCAGAATTAGTCTGGCCTTAAAATGCTGAGCTAGATATTGAGCCGTCAGCATACCGATCCCGCCAAGTCCTCCTGTAATCAAGTACACGCCACCTTCGCAAAACGGCATTCGCTCGCTGCTGATCGACTGATGAAGAGCCATCGGCTTGTAGTCTTGTACCCAACGATATGAACCGCGGTAAGCAATCTGGCGATCTTCCGCCGGTGCCGCAAGCTCAGCAAGTAATTGGCTAACCATTCGTTTTCTGCGGTTTTCATTATTCGGCAGATCAATATCAATGCTCACACATGTCATACTGCTGTATTCCTGCTGAATCACCATACATGGGCCGAGCAGCGTGATTTTGCCTGGAGCAAGCCGCTCTTGCCCTGTAACCTCCTGCATATTCGTGGATACAACAGCTAGGCGAACCTCTTGGATCTCCTTTTTCTTATTCAGTGCTTGTGCCAAATAAATCAAGCTGTAATAGCCTAACTTCTGCTGTTCCCAATCGGCTTTAGACTCATTAGGCAAAATGCCATCCGCTTCAGCTTTTTCAGGTGTAACATTCCACAAATGGACTACCTGATCTGGCACAAAGCTTTGCTGCCCCAGCTCGTCTAAAAGCTGTGTATAATGCTCAGAAACCTCAGGGACAATCGTAAACACATCATTCTCCAGCTTCTTAAATCCACTGCCTGCCTTAACCACAACAATACGATGGCCTTCTTCTTTTGCCCGCTGCGCCAATGCCTCGGCAATCAAACAATTATCTGCAAAAATCAACATATGAAGTGGCTTCGTAATCGAAGAATGATTGAGCATGGCTCGTTTCCAGCCAGGATAATAGAACCACTCCTCCATATTCGGGTTCTTACCATTCGGCCGCGCCGCAGTGAGATGTTCCTTCTCAAGAGAAGAGGACGGGGTCTCAAGCCAGAAGCGTTGCCGCTCCATCGGATAGGTGGGCAATTCAACACGTCTGCGACGCTCGTGTTGATAATAGCTAGTCCAATCCATATGCGCACCAGCCGTCCACAGCTTTCCAAGCCTTTGCAGAAGGTGCGCTGAATCAGCAGTCGCTTCTTGGGGATGTCTCAGTACATTGACAACTACTCGCTCTCTGGAAGCAGCAATATGTTTCCGTACAAAGGTGCTTAGCGCATTTCCCGGCCCTACCTCCACAAATACCGTTCTAGGCTGGCTTAATAATTCATCCAGCCCATCCGCAAAGCGTACCGTTGACCGCAGGTGCTGAACCCAGTAATCTGCATCCACGGCTTGTTCGGCGGTAATCCATGTCCCTGTTACATTCGAAATGAAAGGGATCATTGGCTTCTCTAACGAAATAGCACGTACACGGCTTGCAAATTCGTCCAGCATGGGCTCCATCATATAAGAATGGAATGCATGCGATGTATGGAGCAATCGATTGGCGATGCCCTTACTCTCCAGGAGACGGGCAAATGCCTCGACCTTCGGAATTTCTCCTGACACAACACATAAGGCTGAGCTGTTGACTGCGGCTAAATCCAATCCCTCTGGCAGCGATGCAAGCAGTTCATCCTCGGGCATAGCTACGCTGAGCATCGAACCGGGAGCCATGGCTCGCATCAGCCGTCCTCGAAGTGCAACAAGCTCCAAAGCCTCCTCCAGCTTAAATACCCCCGCTAGACAAGCAGCCGTATATTCTCCAATGCTGTGTCCCAGCATAGCTTCGGGAGTCACCCCCCAGTTCATGAGCAATCTGGACAGTGCATACTCCATAATGAAGAGTACAGGCTGAGCGATATCCGTTCTCATCAAAAGCTCTTCCCGCTCTGCCATCAACGACGGATTATCCTCGAACAGAACCTTGCGTAGATCAAACTCCATAAAGGTCTGAGCCAGCTCCATGCAGTGGTCAAGCTCCTTGCGAAATACAGGCTCCTCCTGGTAGAGTCCCCTCCCCATATTGACGTACTGAGAGCCTTGACCCGGGAACATAAACACAACCGAACGCGACTCCAGCCCCGTGTGCTCCTCATGGATCACGCCGGAATCCGATGAGGTCAGTATATTTACCGCTTCCTGCACATCCTTGCACAGAAATGCAGTCCTCCACTCAAATGCCTTTCTTCCAACCTGAAGTGTGTAGGCCACATCTGCGAGATTGGCATCCGGCCGTTCCATCAAGTAATCGGCCAGTCGGCTCTTGACTGCCTGTAAGGCTGTTGGTGTTCTTGCGGACAAAAGCAGCAGCTTATCTGTTTTCCCCTCATCGGATGCTTCAATTAAAGGCGCTTCCTCCAAAATGACGTGAGCATTCGTCCCACCGATACCAAAGGAGCTTACGCCGGAACGAAGCGGATAATGTTCACTCTCCCATGGTGTCAGCTCGGTATTTACAACAAATGGAGTGTCTGCAAAATTAATTTTTGAATTCGCGTGTTCAAAATGAAGAGTCGGGGGGATCTGTCTCTCTTTTAGGGCAAGCACTGTTTTAATAAATCCAGCCGCACCTGCGGCGCTATTCAAATGTCCCACATTGCTCTTGACTGAGCCAATACGGCAAAACCCGGTTTTCGCGGTTTGGAAGGCCTCTTTCAAAGCCTCTATTTCAATGGGATCTCCCATAGGTGTACCTGTCCCATGCGCTTCCACATACGTAATACTCTCCAGGTCAACTCCCGCCATATGCTGCGCTGCGCGAATGACATCTGTCTGACCTTTGGTGCTGGGAGCGGTAAAGCCTACCTTGCGAGTCCCATCATTGTTCAGGCCGAAGCCTTTGATTACAGCATGGATCACATCGCCGTCTTCGATTGCATTGCGAAGCCTTTTTAGAATAACTACCCCTACTCCATCCCCAAACACCGTTCCAGCCGCTTTCTCATCAAAGGCTCGGCAATGGCCGTCAGGAGATTGAATCATCCCCTCTTCATACATATATCCGCTCTTGTGAGGAACCGTAACCGTCGAACCACCGGCGAGCGCAATATCGCAAGAACCTGCCAGCAGCGCCTGAGAAGCCATCACAATATTGACCAAAGAAGTAGAGCATGCTGTCTGCATCGAAATACTTGGGCCGCGAAGGTTCAGCTTATACGAAAGCTGCGTGCTGAAAAACTCCCTATCATTAAGCAGCATAGCGCTAAATCGTTCAGCCCCGCCCAGTCCTGCTGCAAAACGGGATACCCACTCCAGATTTGGGGTTGCTCCAGCATATACACCTATCGATCCCGAATAAGTATCCGGGTTATAACCGGCTGCCTCGAGCGCTTCCCATGCGCTTTCGTGGAACAAGCGAAGCTGTGGATCCATCAGCTCAGCCTCCCGGGCCGAATATCCAAAAAATGCGGCATCAAACTGATCGTAGCCGTTTAGTGCCCCCCTGGCTTTTACATAGGACGGATGCGCAATAAGCTGCGGATCTATTCCTTCAGCTATCAATTCCTCCTCAGTAAAAAAAGTTATAGACTCTACGCCACCGGATAAATTACGCCAAAATTCCTCAAGATTATCCGCTCCCGGGAACCTGGCCGCCATGCCAATCACGGCGATTTCCTGACCATGATAGTCACCTGTCCGAATAGATTCACTCGCTGCTTGGTTCAGCTCTGGGCAACTTGCCTGCACGTTTTTTATTTCCGATGGCTTCTTACTATCCACTGTTGTTGCCTCTCGCAAATGCCTAGCAAGGACGCGCGCGGAAGGGTAGGTATACAAACTCACCACCGGAATCTCTTGATCCAGCGCCCCGGTTAATTTGTCAGCAATTTGCGAAACATCAAGTGAGCTGGCTCCAATTTCAAAGAGATTATCGTTAACCCCCAGCTCCGTAAACCCAAAATGCTCCTTAACCGTATCCGATATGATTTGCTCGATCGCTGAAACCGTCAGCATCCGCAGCTTATCTGACGTTGCTCCTATATTGCCGCTTGAATTCGACTGCACTTCCCGGCGGGCAGAAGAAGCCCTGTTAATAAGCCCTCCTACAGGCAAATCTACAGCAAATCTCCGCTTGGCAAATGGATACGTCGGCAGGGGAATCCGGCAACGTCTTTCGTCTGCATAATAGCCAGACCAATCAATTTTGACGCCAGCAGCCCACATTTGACCAAGTCGTTGCAGTAAAAATGTATCATCTGCCGTCTGCTCCTCTGGCTGCCGCACAAGGGGAATAAATTCATGCCCGTTTTGGGCCTCCCCGTCCGACTGTCCCGCTATAGAACCGTCCAAGTCATTGCCCAGCCCTATGCTGACAATGACTTGCCTTCCTTTAAGCAGCCCGGCTGCATGATCAACAGGCCGGACTCTGGCTTGAAGCTGATGCACCCAATAAGCGGGAGAAGTAGCTTCTTCTGCGGTAATCCAGGCTCCTGTAATAGTTGATATATAAGGAATGCTTGGAGCTGATAGGGAAATTTGATTCACTTTATTAGAAAATATTTGCAAGTCTGAATCCGTGAAGGCCGACGAGCCTTCCTCGAATGATTGCCCAGCGCTGCCTGGTTTCTCCTCAAGCTGTGAATTGCCAGGCCCGGCCCCATTAGTCTGAGCGTTCAGCAAGCGGCTGCGCAGCATAAGAAGTTCAAGTGCGTCCTCGAGTTTTAACACGCCTGCCAATACTGCCGATACATATTCCCCGGCATAATAGCCCAGCATAGCCTGAGGCTGTATTCCCCAGAACATCAACAGCTTGGCCAGCGCATATTCAAAAGCAAATAGCGCAAGCTGCCCGCTCTCTGATCGAACAGGCTTGGCGTCGTTGCCATCGAATTCCACACTTACTTCCGCATTTGTCTCTTCCCCGTGAGAAGCAGCCGTGCCCGAATTTTCGTTCCCATCGCTGCGAAACAGCTGCCTTCTGAGATCATCCCCTCCCCTGGAAATAATGAACTCACAGCACCGATCCAGCTCCTGCCGAAAGATGGGCTCCGCCTGATATAAGCCCAGCCCCATATTCACGTATTCCGAGCCCTGACCCGGGAATAGAAAAGCAACTTTGGCCTGCTCCTGTGTCCTTTCGCCAGTCCCTCCCTTGTTATCTGTCGCCGCCTGCGCCAGCAGTTGCAAAGCGTCCTCGTTGTCACTGCAAACCAAAGCTCGCCGATATTGAAATTTTTTTCGTCCCGTTTGCAGTGTATAAGCTACATCCGCCAAATCGATCTCACGGTGGTGCCGTAAATATTCAGCGAGATTATGCGCGGCCTGCTTCAATCCAGCCTCCGTAGCTGCCGACAGTACCATCAGCTTGGCGGAACGGCTCGCTGACCCCTTGCGTTGCACGGGGGCTTCCTCCAATACAACATGCGCATTCGTTCCCCCGATGCCAAAAGAACTGACTCCAGCACGAAGAGATCCATCAGCTCTATCCCAAGAGGTGAGTTTGGTATTGACAACGAAAGGAGAATTGGCGAAATCAATTTTAGGATTGGGCCGTTGAAAGTGCAGTGTAGGCGGAATCTGTTTATGTTTTAGCATAAGCACCGTCTTGATAAAGCCGGCCACTCCTGCTGCAGCATCCAAATGACCAATGTTTGATTTAATGGAACCGATGCGACAGCTGCCTTGAGAGCTGCCCTCAAAAGCAAGCTGAAGTGCTTCCACCTCAATCGGATCGCCTAATGATGTTCCCGTGCCGTGAGCCTCAATATAACCGATACTCTCGGGGGGCACCTCCGCCATCTGATGCGCACTGCGGACAACCTCTACCTGGCCCACTGTGCTTGGCGCTGTGTAGCCAACTTTGCGATTGCCGTCATTATTAATGGCAGAGCCCTTCACAATGGCATGGATTGTATCCCCGTCCGCCAATGCATCGCTAAGCCGTTTAAGCACAACGATGCCAATGCCATCGCCAAACAAGGTGCCGTTGGCTTCAGCATCAAATGGGCGGCAGTGTCCATCAGGGGATTGAATCATCCCTTCCTGGTACAGGTATCCTGTTGTTCGAGGAAGATTAATCGACACTCCGCCAGCTAAAGCCATATCGCATTCTCCGCCCAGCAATCCTTGACATGCAAGGTGAATGGCAACAAGTGAGGTCGAGCAAGCGGTTTGGACGCTTACGCTCGGGCCTTTTAAATTTAATTTATATGAAATACGTGTCGTAAAAGAAGGATTATTTAGTTGCAGGATTTGAAAATGATCACTGGAATGTCTCGCCGCCATAGCTTGACCGGCTACCCAGTACGTATTCGAAGAGGCCCCTGCGTAAACGCCGACCAACTTTTCCTCAGAGTCAGGGCTGTAACCAGCATTTTCAAGGGCTTGCCAGGCACATTCATGAAATAATCGAACCTGCGGATCCAGAAGCTCCGCTTCCCGCGGTGTATAGTCGAAAAATGATTCATCAAATGATTCTACATCCTCCAGCATGGCTTTAGCCTTCACATATTGAGGATGCTTGAGCATTTCCAGATCAACTCCGCCAGCCTGCAGCTCCTCATCTGTAAAAAAAGTAATCGATTCCTTCCCGTCCCGCAGATTTTCCCAAAATTCCTCAATATTTTCAGCTCCAGGGAAGCGTCCGGCCATCCCGACAACGGCAATTTCCAACCCGTTACCTTCGTACATTTTATTATTCATACTCATTTTGTCACCGCCTTCACGTTTCTCCTACTCCAGATACGGTTAGTTTGCTTCGCCTCTTCCCATCAGATCGATCATCCTGCAGCTTTACTTCCGATCACGCCTGTTTAGTCGCTGCTTTAACCTGCTTTTTCCCTCACTGATTTGCTCTGAACGATCAACCGTTTGCTCCGGAGGTTCTGCTCCAGTAACAGTTCTCCTGATTAGCTCAGCTAATGAATGAATCGTTGAATGACTGAACATGTCCACGACCGATACTTCCATATGCAGTGCTTTCTTTAACTTCGTATTCATTTGAATCATATCCAGTGAGGTTGCGCCCAGTTCAAAGAAATTGTCGTGCAGTCCCAGCTCATCAGCACCAAGATATTCTCCCCACAATCGGGAAATCAACTGCTCCAGCTCATCTCCAGCAGGAATCTGAACCCGAACCTCCCTTTCATGAGAGGCTTGAGAACCGACCTTATTTCCTTCTTTCATCAAGGAATGTAACGAAGCTTCCCGCGCCTTCTCCATTCGGATAGATAAATCCGTTGTAGACACCAATACTTGCGGCAGGCGACTGCTTAACGCTTGGCGAAAAACAGCAACACCTTCCTCCGGCAGCAAGTGTGCACTGGCGCCCGGGTTTATTTGCTCAGCTGATGCCTGTATTGCCGATACTTGCATTTGCTCCCCGCTTGCGCTTCCAACTTGCACCTTGGCCTCAGCTTCATGAATAGCTGGTGGTTGATCCCGGGTTATTGCAGTCTCCTGCTCCGCAGCAGCCATTCCAACTTCCTTCCATCCATCCCAATTTATTGAAGTCACATGCGCAGCAATACTCCCCTGCTTGCGATAAGCATAGCTATCGAGATATGCATTAGCAGCACAATACCCTGCTTGACCTATCGCACCAAGCACACTAACCAATGAAGAGCACAAAACCAGGAAATCAAGCTGCCTTCCTCCCGTAAGTGCTTGTCCCAGCACTCTTTCCAGCACCTGCGTGCCCTTGACCTTGGCAGCCATTGCCCGCTGCTCAAGCTCCGGTGTACGCCGTTGGATCAACGCTCCATCCGCCGTTCCCGCTGCATGAATGACGCCGTGTATAGTTCCAAAACGAACCATAGCCTGATTTACAACCTGTTCCATCTGCTGCTGGTCGGATACGTCTGCACTGCACACGAGCACCTCAGCGCCATATTCTTCAAGCGCGGCCAGCTTGCTCATCTTGGATGCTAACTCATGGTCACCGTTATTCATCTTTGCGGGGTTCCGCCAATCCGGCTCATTCGGCACCGAACGGCCGGTCAATACCAGCTTTGCCTTTACCGTTTTGGCCAAATACTCTGCTAAGGTAAGACCAATTCCGCCCAAGCCTCCGGTTATCAAATAAACTCCCTGTTCTCGAAATCTCATATTTGCAGAAGCATTGACTTCAGGCACCGGAATAAACTTCTGTACCCAGCGATAATTGCCGCGATAAGCAACGACCATATCATTGGACGCTGAGACGAATTCTCTATGCAAGCTGTCCAGTAACGCTTGCCGGCGATTCCTGGCGGCAGATGCTTTATCTGACGGAATATCAATATCAATGCTGTGGCACTTTACATTGGGGTATTCCTGCGGAATCACAAGGCATGCGCCAAGCACGGACGCCTGCTCCGGTCTTAGCTCCTCTTCCCCTGTTACCTCCTGCATCGTCGCCGTTGCCACATAAAGCTTCAGTTCCTCTTGAATTCCACGCCGTCCTATAGCCTTAGCAAGAGCAAGCAAACTGTAATAGCCACACTCAAACGTACGCTGACTTCGGATCAATTCCAGATCGCCTGTACTGCTTAGTTCGGCTGTATCCCCCGATTCAACAAGCTCGCTTGCCTCTATCTCCCCTGGCGTTAACCAGGCATGAATAATGGAACCAAGCTGCTGACCGGAAGCTGATAGCTCCTGCAGCAAACGGTCATAATGCTCCGCATCTCCCGGCGCAATCCGGTAAGTATCGGCATCCAGCCGGGCAAACGAAGCGGAGGGATGAACTACGGTAACTTTCGCACCCTCCTGTCTTAATCGTTCCACGAGTTGTACTCCAAGCCCCTCCTCAGGAATAAAGGCAACCCAGTGCTGCTTAGAGGATGGTCTGGCAGGCTCCTGCTCCAATATCGAACGTTCCCAGGCCGGCGTATACAGCCACTCTCCAACCGTCGCTTTTTTTACAGCCGATTTATTGCGCTGCGCATCTGATACGGAAAGAGACTTGCCTTGAAATCCCTGCTTTAAAATGTCGATTTCACGTGGCGGATCTACCCAATATTGCCGTCGTTCAAAAGGATAAGTTGGCAATGCTGTCCGCAGACGGCGTTCATTAGCATAGTACGATCTCCAGTCAATACGAGCTCCGGCTAGCCATAACCGCCCTAGCTGCTGCAGTAAATACTCGCTGTCATTAATCTGATTTTTAGGATGACGAACTAGACTTACAACTTGATGACCTGCTCCTTTGCCAGGATGACGCCGCACAAATGCACTAAGGGCATTGCCGGGACCTACTTCAACAAACACTGCCTTGTCATCCTTCAAGAGCTCCCCAAGCCCATCGGCAAATCGTACCGTTCCCCGCAAATGCCTCGACCAGTATTCGGCCGATCCTGCCTCTTCACTGGAAATCCAAGTGCCAGTAACATTCGAAATATACGGAATTGTCGGCTTATGCAAATCAATCGAGTGAAACTGCTGGATGAATGGCTCCATCACAGGCTCCATCATGGAAGAATGAAATGCATGCGAGGTATGCAGCCTCGAAATAGCTTCACCCTGCTCCATCAGCAATTTTTCCAATTTCTCGATGTCCTCAATTGTTCCGGATACCACGCACAACGCCGTCCCATTGACCGCAGCTACGGACAAGCGCTCATGCAGCAGCGGAGCCAGATCCTGCTCAGACAGCCGCACACTGAGCATCGCGCCTGCGGGAGCGCTGTGCATCAGCTGCCCCCTTGCGATGACCAGCCCCAAAGCATCCTCAAGCGTCATCACCCCGGAGAGGCAAGCCGCCACATATTCGCCTACACTATGCCCAATCATCGCGCTTGGCTGAAGTCCCCAGCGCATTAATTGCCGAGCCAGCGCATACGAGAAAATAAATAACGCCGGCTGCGTTATATCCGTCTGCTCCAAACGCTTCCCCGCATCAGGCGCCTGTTCTCCGGAAGGATATAAAATATGTTTCAAATCCACATTCATTTTACTTTGAGCAAGCTCCAGGCACTGATCCACCTTCTCGCGAAAATATGATTCCTGCTCGTATAAATCCAACCCCATATTCACGTACTGCGCGCCCTGTCCTGGGAACATAAACACCAGCCTCGGCTGAGTCGTATCGCATACCTCCGTGATTACGCGGTCGGCAGGCCGACTTGCCAGCTGGCTGCACGCCTCCTTTGATGTGGAAGCCACAAGCATGCGCCGATGACGAAAAGAACGCCGTCCGGCCTGGAGTGTAAATGCGACATCCGCAAGCGGTGCATTCGGATGCGTCCGCAGATATTCCAAGAAACGTGCCGTCGCCAGCTCTAGGCCAGCTTCTGTCCGAGCCGACAGCAGCAACAGCTTCGCTTCCCTGCCTTCATCGCCACTCTTAGCTGCCGGCGCTTCCTCAAGCACCACATGCACATTGGTACCACCTATGCCAAAGGAGCTAACCCCTGCCCGTAGTGGATAATTCTCGTTCTGCCAAGTCGTCAGCTCGGTGTTCACCACAAAGGGACTGTTCGCAAAATCGATTTTCGGATTAGGCTGTTCAAAATGCAGACTTGGCGGCAGCTTTTTATGCTGCAGAGATAGCACTGTCTTCATAAATGCAGCAACACCAGCAGCACTATTCAAATGTCCGATATTGGTCTTCACCGAGCCTATTTGGCAATAGCCCTTCTTCTCTGTCTGAAAAGCAAGCTTCAGCGCTTCTATTTCCACAGGATCCCCTAAGGTTGTTCCTGTGCCATGGGCTTCAATATAGCTAATGCTCTCCGGCGAGACACGCGCCATTCGCTGGGCTGCGCGAATCACCTCGGCCTGCCCTTCTATGCTTGGAGCCGAATAAGCCATCTTGCGCGTTCCGTCATTATTTGCGGCCGAGCCTTTAACCACTGCATATATGCAATCGCCATCCGCAAGTGCCTGCTTCAACGTCTTTAATACAACAACTCCCGCGCCTTCCCCGCCAATCGTGCCCTTGGCCTTGGCATCAAATGCCCGGCAGTGACCGTCCGGAGAACTAATCATTCCCTCCTCATGCAGATAGCCTTCCGTTCGCGGCACCGTCACTGTAGCACCGCCAGCCAAAGCGATCTTGCACTCACCCGTTAACAGCGATCTGCAAGCCAAATGTATAGCCAGCAGCGAAGTAGAGCATGCGGAATCAACGTTAACGCTGGGCCCCTTTAAATTAAGCTTATGAGCGATCCGCGTACTCAAAAAATCCTTATCCGATAAAGCCAATGCCGCAAATTGCTCAGCCATACTGTCGCTTCGGGAGAGCATAGCCACCATTTGCCAATAAATGCTCGCTGAAGCCCCTGCAAACAGGCCGATCGAACCGGACGTTTGCTCCGGATCATATCCGGCATGCTCTAATGCTTCCCATGCAACCTCATGAAATAGACGAATCTGAGGATCTATCACCTCGGCTTCGCGCGGCGTATACTCAAAAAAGTCGGAATCAAACCATTCAGCATCCGGGACGAGCGCCTTTGCCCTTATATAACGCGGATTCTGTATCAGTTCTGGAGCTATTCCCGCCGAAGCGAGTTCTTCATCCGAGAAAAAATGTACCGATTCCTTGCCGCTTTTCAAGTTCTCCCAATATTCATCGATGTTGCGGGCTTCCGGAAACCTTCCCGCCATCCCTATTACGGCGATTTCCAGCCCGCTATACGCTTGTGCTGCTGGTACATTTCGGCTGTCAGGCATCCGTATTTCCCTCCAGTATGAGCATGGTCTGCTCCATCATTTCAAAGCCTTCATCCATTTGCTCGTGATTTGCCATATCAACAGGTTGCTGCTCATCCCCGCGGTCGAGGCGCTGCAGATACCCACCGAGCGCTGCTATCGTTGTATACTGAAACAGCGAAGGCACCGGAATATCATAGCCAAACGTTTCGTTCAACCTGTTGACCACCTGAACAAGCTGAAATGAATTCCCCCCCAGATCAAAGAAGGTATCATGTACACTTAATCTGGCTTCACCAATTCCCAATATCTCCGCCCAAATCCGCACCAGTGTACCCTCGATTTCACCACGTGGCGCAACGTATTCCTTCCCAGTATGAACATTTTCCCTTGGATCAGGTAAGCCTCTCGTATCCAGCTTGCCATTAGCCGTTACAGGAAACTGCTCCAAATAAACAAAATAAGCTGGAATCATATAACTCGGCAATTTCGCAAGCAAGCTGGCTCGCAGTTCAGAAGCAGACACACCGGGCATCCCGGTATAATACGCACAAAGCATATTTTGACCAGCCTCATCCTCGCGAACAAGAACGATGGCTTCATGGACACCGTCATACTGTCGCAAATGCATTTCTATCTCGCCTGGCTCGATACGGTATCCTCGCACCTTCACCTGGTCATCCTGCCGTCCCCAATATTCGAGCATGCCATTCGGAAGCCAGCGTCCCTGATCGCCTGTGCGATACAGCCGTTCATTCGGCAGGAATGGATGCTGTACAAACTTGGCCTCCGTCAGCTCCGGTCGGCCCAGATAACCCCTGGCGAGCCCTGCACCGGCTACACAAATCTCACCAGGCACACCTGGAGGCAGCAGTTGAAGCTGCTGATCCAATATATAAACCTGAAGATTGTCAATAGGCCGTCCAATTGGAATTACCCCGTCGGCTTCAGTCACTTCAACGAAAGTGGTGACAACTGTATTCTCGGTTGGCCCATAATTGTTAAAGAGACGATAGCGTCCCGGTTTAACTCGCTTCAGACGTTCCCCTCCCGTGAGCAGTATCCGCAGCGCGCTTTCCTCCGGCTGTTCCAATTCCATGAATTGCTCACACATCATCGTGGGCAGAAAGGCAATCGTAATCCCCTGCTCAGCAAAATATAATCCCAGTTTCCGCGCATCCAGGCGAATTTCAGGCGGAACGATATGAATCGAAGCCCCTGCAAGCAGGTGGGGAAACACTTCCCACACCGACGCATCAAAGCCAAATCCGGCATATTTAATGCCTCGATCAGCTGCTGTCACCTCAAAAGCATGATTATGCCAATAGGACAAATTCGTCAGAGAACGATGCTCAATCATGACACCTTTGGGCTGTCCGGTGGAGCCGGAGGTATAGATAACGTACGCCAAATCAGCCGCCGAGCTATTTCCCCCCAAATTATCTACCGACTCACTGAAGCCCTGGGGATCATCAAGAAACAATCCCGGATGGCTGCCTAATTTATCTGAAAGCTGCTGTTGTGTAAGTACAACCTTTACACCGCTGTCCTCCAAAATATATTGAATCCGATCATGCGGATAATCCGGATCTAGCGGCAAAAACGCCCCGCCAGCCTTCATCACCCCCAGCATTCCGACGATCATTTCAGCAGAGGGAGTTAGCAATAGACCGACAATGTCCCCTGCTTCAATACCTTCTTTACATAGCACCCTCGCTACCTGATTCGCTTTTTCATTCAGCTCCCGATAAGTCACTGCGCCTTCTGAACTGACCACGGCCAGCGCTTCAGGACTCCGCTCTGCCTGCTCCTCAAACAACTGGTGTATAGTTTGTTCCCACGGATAATCTACTGTATCTCCGGCGAATGATTGCAGCAGTTGTTCCCTCTCTCCCGGCAGCAAAATTTCTAATCGCGTTAATGGCACATCCGGATTTGCCAGAGCCTCCTGCAGGAGCTGGATATAACGAGAAATGATCCTTGTCATCGTCTTACGCTGATACAATTCGGCATTATATTGAAGCTCACCCTCAATACCATTAGCATCAGTTCTAAAGAGGTAGAATAAGGTTTTCCACCTTATGTTTTTTAAAAAACGCTCTTCCTGAATATTGGACAGGAGCAGCGCCACCTCAAATAGGGGGTGAGCCAGTTGATCATCCAACGGCATCGCAAACTGCCGGGCGATCAGCTCCATCGGGTAGCTCTGATGCTCTACCGCTGCTACAACCGTCTCCTGCATGTTTAAAAGGCATTGCCGGAATGTGATCCCGGCCTCCATCCTTGCCCTCAAAGGAAGCACTGTGTTAATAAAGTCCGCTTCCTCCCGCTGCCGGTAGATAGGAGTTCCTACCACAACATCGCTGCGATTTGTCATACGGCTTAGTAAAGCAGCAAGTCCAGCAGCCAATACAACATGAAGCTTGGAGTCTGAATTTCCGCTTACCTTTACAAGGCGCTCCGACAACTCCTTTGGGAAGCGCAGAGCAGCTTTCTCCACGGTAACTCCGGTTGCATGAGGATAATCAGAAAGGAAGCCCCCCTTCTCAAAATCACCAGATAAGGCTGTTAACCAAAAATCCCGTTCTTTGCTTTTTTGCGATGCAGCTATCGCCAATCTGTCCATATGATATTCTGACCCTGCTGTCATACCTAAACCTCCCTTTAAGATGCCAACCGGTCTATAATTCGAACTCCCCCTGGGCGCTCGCAAGAAACACAGGCTCCGGCTCAGCCAGGTGATGCTCAATAGCGATATCTTTCAATTGAATCGACGGATTTTTTAATACGCTAGTTACGATATCCTCCATGTACTTGGCAAACCGTTCGATCGTTTCCCGCCGGAACAGGCTCGTGCTGTATTCAAGCTTAAAGGATAGATACTCCCCATCCTCTTCAGCAATCAATGAAAGATCAAAATGAGCGGCGTCATGTACATAGGAGAAGGGATGCAAGGCCAATCCAGGAATGCTCATATCTGGGTTTTGCATGTTTTGCATAGCAAAAACAACATCAAAAATCGGATTACGTGCCAGCTCCCGTTCCTTGCCAAGCCCCTGCACCATTTCCTCGAACTGGTATTCCTGATTCGCGAATGCCTCCAGCGTTGTTGCCCGCACCGCTTGAAGCAGCTCGATAAAGCTCATTTCAACATTTAGTCGAATACGAATAGGCAGCATATTGACGAATTTTCCGATAATTAGCTGCAATGCCTGCTGCTTGCGGCCAGCAATCGGCGTGCCGATGATGATATCGTCCTGTACAGACAGCTTTGCCAGCAGTAGATTAAACACCGCCAGCAAGGCCATAAACAGGGTGACATCCTCCTTTAGGCAAAGCGATTTCAAGGCCTCAACTCTGGACTCATCCAGCGCAAACTCGATCCGGCTTCCCCGAAAACTTCTCATTGCCGGGCGAGGGTAGTCCGTCCGCAGAGACAACGTTGGAGCATCCGCCAACTGCTGAAGCCAGTAATCTCCTTGTTTCTTCATCGCTTCCGTCACCATCACTTTGTTCTGCCATTCCGAAAAATCTTTATATTGCAATGTCAATTCAGGCAATGCTCTACCGCCATACAAGGCCATAAAATCATTCACAAAAATATCCTGTGACAATCCGTCAGAGACAATATGGTGCATATCGACCATAAGCATATGCCGCTTATCTCCGAGCTTCAGTAGTCCGGCCCTCATTAGCGGCGCACGGCCTAAGTCAAACGGGCGAACAAATCGTTCTATTGCCTCACGGATTCGCTCCCCTTCCTCTAATTCACAATCCGGGTAATTCTCCGTGGTAAAGTCCGCAGACTCCATCTCAAACGGAACCGTAGGGTGAATTCTTTGCATAGGCTTGCCATTAACCGGTTCAAATGAGGTTCGCAGACTCTCGTGACGCTCTATTAACCTTCTAAAAACAGCAGCCAGCCGTTCAGGATCCAAAGAACCTTCCAGAATCCCTGCCACGATTTCGTTATATCCTGTATGCTCTTTGCCCATTTGCTGAATCAAATACAATCGCTTCTGTGCTGACGACAGCTCGTAATAGGCCTGTTCCTGTGCCGGCTCTATATCAAAATAGTCACTCTGCTCCGCTGACTCAATATAATTAGACAACTGGCGTATCGTGGACATATTAAAGAAGTCAGGCAGACTGATTTCAACCCGCAATTCCTTGTGAATAGCCGTTACCACTGTGATGGCCTTTAGCGAATCGCCGCCAAGCTCAAAAAAGTCATCATGCACGCCAATTGATTCAATCCGGAACAATCGCTCCCAAATTCCACATAATTGACGCTCAGTATCGGTAGCCGGTGTTTCATATTCCCCGGACAGTGCCGGCCTAGCATAATAAATCTCGTCGCCTGCCGGTAGAGTGGAGTAGCTATCCTGAGCTTCTCGTTTAACCCACTTTTTAATCCGATTCTGCAAGTCTCCAGTCGAAATAACAAGCTGGTTAACTTCACCAACGGTGAACAATCGTCTAAACAGTTCCACCCCTTCTTCAGGCACAATAAGCAATTCCGAGATGGATGCTCGGTTACCGGCCTGTCCGCGAATCGTCTGCTCCTCTTGAAGCTGCCAGCCATCCCAATTTATACATGTCCATGGCACCCGACTTCGCCGATTATAATCATGAACATAAGCATCCATGAAATGGTTTGCTGCTGAATATGCTACGAAACCCAAGCCACCCAGCATCGGAGATAATGAAGAGGTCAGCAGGCAGAAATCCAGCTCCTTATCTGTGAGAACTTGCTCCAGCACTAGCAGCCCATACAATTTGGCGCTGAAGTGCTGCTCGCATAGCATTTCATCCGTCTCCTCCAGCATGCTGAATGCGGCATCCCCAGTCATGCCTGCGGCATGAATAACTCCATGAATCGAACCGAATTCAGCTTCTGCTGCTGCAATTGCCGACTGCATCTGACTTAAGTCAGCAGCTTCGGCACGTAGAACAAGTACTTCCGCTCCTTCCTGCTCGAGCTGGTACAGCCTACGGATTTGCTTGCTTACACTGTCATCTTCCTCATGGGTATTAAGCCATTCCTCCCAAGATTCACGCGCAGGGAACGAGGAGCGGCTCGTAAGCACCAGCTTCGCTTGGACACTCTTGGCAAGATAACTGCCGAGCACCTGGCCGATATAACCAAGACCGCCAGTAATCAGATAAACGCCGCCTTGTCGCAATCCCGGGGTATTCTCTGTTGGTTCAGCCACTCTGATTGGTTCATAATCAAGCACCCATCGTTGATTGTCACGATAAGCAGTGGCCAGCTCAAACCTCATGGAGCGTAATTCCTCCAGCAAACGATCCAATAGTTTATCTCGCTGCCAGCTTCCTTCCTTCGGCAGGAGAACATCGATGCTGCTGCACTGCATAAAGGGCAGCTCCTGTGGAATAACACGGCATGGCCCTAGTACTGTTGCCTTCTCAGGATATAAGGCCTCTTCTCCCGCAACAGCTTGCATGCTGCTGCTTAAAACCCACAAATGAACGTCTGCTCCATCGCTGTACTGCTTCATTGCTTTGGCCGTATATAACAAGCTGTAGAAACCCAATTCCTGGGTTGTTCGCAGCCATATCGAATGGTCGTCGAAGGCATTGCGCTCCCTAATTCCCCATGTATGCAGCAGCCTTGTTGGCATCAGCCCCTTCACTTGCAAATCGGCAAACAGCTTCTTATAGTGCTCCTCGACCTGAGGATTTAAAATATAATTTGCAGCTCCAGCCTCCATAAAATGCTCACCGGGGCTGACCGTGATAACCTGTGAAGCTAGCCCTGCGATTCGATCAGTCAGTTCCCGGCCAAAGCTTGAAGCGCCAGAATCGCAACACTGGTTCACATCATCGATCGTATTTGCCTCATTTAGAAACACAAGCCAGCAATGGGAATTTGCACTTGCACTCTGGCGCTCACCCTCACTTAAAGTTGGCCTAGGGATGGGTAACTTCCTCCAAGTTGGGGAATAGAACCAGTCTGCCATGTCCGGCAGCTTGCCGAGCTTCTCATGCTCTTGGCGCCCTCCCGTTCCGATCAGAGCTACGGCTTGCGGTTTCATGCCAGCCTGTTCATCAAGCCAGTAACGTTGCCGCGCAAAGGAATATCCCGGTAAAGCTACGATCGTACGGAAGCTACGATGAAATGCCTTCCATTGAACGGGCAGCCCATACATCCATAATCTTCCGATCCGATTGACTAGTAATCCAACATCCGAAGCCTCACGCTGGGCTGGACGTATAAGATTAACCGCCTGCTGTCCACGATTTGTATTCAGATGACGACGCACAAGCACCGTTAGATCCTGACCTGGCCCAATTTCTATAAACAAGCGGTCAGTCTGCTGGGCAAGCCGGGCGATTCCTTCAGCAAAACGTACCGTATCTGTCATATGGCGAATCCAATAATCCGGATCCGTTGCTTCCTCCGCCGTAATCCATCCCCCTGTCGTGGTCGATACGTAGGGAATCATCGGAGGTTGAAGTTTCACCTTGCGAACCGCCGCAGCAAACGGCTCAATCACTGCCTGAAGCAAGGAGGAATGACCTGCTGTTGATACAGGCAATCTCATACACATAAGCTTATGCGTCCTCAAGGTCTGCTCCAGTGCCGTTATTTCGTCATCTGTGCCCGCAACGATACAGGATTCCCCATTCACGACCCCCAAAGATAAAGAGCCGCTTAAGAATGGTTTCAACTTGTCCTCGGTTAAAGGGACACTGAGCATAGCTCCAGCCGGCGCTGACTGCATCAGCTCGCCGCGCAGTATAATCAGCTTCATTGCTTCTTCCAGGCTCATGACCTTTGCCAGGCAAGCGGCAGCGTACTCGCCAAAGCTATAACCAATCATTGCTTCCGGCTTGATTCCCCATACTAGGAGAAGACGGGCAAGCGAATACTGAAGTATGAATATCGCAGGCTGAATATATCTCGTCTGTGTCAGATGCTCAGCAGCTAGTTCATGATTTTCGGACGGATATATCATCTCCTTTAAATCCTCGCCTGTGATTTCCCGATATAGTGCAAAACAATGATCCATTTCCGCACGAAAGACTGGCTCTTCCTCGTACAAGCCCGCCCCCATATGGATATACTGAGAACCTTGCCCAGAAAACATGAACACCGCTGATTTCCGAGCATCTCTCGTTACATAAGACAGCACTTTACGTTCATCAAAGCCTGTTTTGTGATTTACAGGCGTTAAGGCCTCAATCGCTTCCGCAGTAGACTCACAACAAAGCATGCGTCGATATTTGAAATGCCTGCGGCCATTTTGCAAGGTGTAGGCCACATCAGCAAGCGCTTCACTCCGATTTTTCTGTAAATAAGCAACTAAGCTTCCCGTTATTTCGTCAAGCGCGGCCGGGCTCTGAGCAGACAAGACCAGCAGTTGCGCATCCCTTTCTCCCTCTGCTGCCTCATATACAGGAGCCTCCTCCACAATGACATGCGCATTAGTACCGCCAATTCCGAAGGAACTGACCCCCGCCCGTAAAGGATGTGCCCCCCGTTCCCACTTTGTAAGCTCACTGTTTACGATAAATGGGCTGTCTGAAAAATTAATATTGGGATTTGGCGTCTCAAAATGGAGGCTTGGCGGAATTTGTTTATACCGCAAAGCGAGAGCCGTCTTAATTAAACCTGCTACCCCTGCTGCGGCATCGAGATGTCCTATATTGGTCTTCACGGATCCAATCCGGCAAAACCCTTTCTTGCTTGTATGGAATGCCTTAGTTAAGGCTTCGATTTCTATGGGGTCGCCGAGCGTAGTTCCTGAACCATGCGCCTCAACATAAGTAATCGACTCAGCTGGAACCCGAGCCGCTTTCAATGCCTTGGCAATGGCATCAGCCTGTCCTTGAACGCTTGGTGCTGTAAAGCCGACCTTACGGCTCCCGTCATTGTTAATGGCTGAGCCTTTAATGACGGCATAAATCTGATCGCCGTTTGCAATTGCCGCATCAAGCGATTTAAGTGCCACAAACGCAACCCCGTCGCCGCCAATCGTACCCTTAGCCTTGGCATCAAACGTCCGGCAATGTCCATCTGGTGATTTCACCATTCCCTCCTGATACAAATAGCCGGATTTATGGGGCAGCACAATGGAAGCACCGCCCGCCAATGCCATTTCGCAATCGCCATTCAAAATGGATTGGCATGCAAGATGCACAGCGACCAATGACGTGGAACAGGCAGTTTGCAGGCTGATGGCAGGCCCCTTCAAATTCAGCTTATGCGATATGCGTGTACTCACCGTATAGGAGTCATTCAGAGAGTCCACCTCAAACATATCTGACAAGCTTCCATGCAAACGATCCGATAACTGAGACAGCCAGTGAAAATTATTCGTAACTCCGGCAAATAGACCAATTGTGGAGTCCGAGCGCTCCGGATCACATCCCGCATCCTCTAGGGCATGCCAAGCGCATTCATGCAAGAGGCGAATTTGCGGATCCATCATGGCCGCCTGATCAGGAGTGTATCCGAAGAAGGCAGGATCAAATTGATCCATATCGTCCAATACGCCCTTCGCCTTGACAAACTCAGGCCGCTTCATCAATTCCCGATCAAATCCATACTCGGCTAATTCATTCTCTGTAAAAAAAGAGATACTTTCCTTCCCTTGCACTAAATTATTCCAGAATGCATCGATATCTCGCGCGCCGGGAAACCTGCCGGCCATCCCAATGATGGCAATATCCTGACGGATTGCCCCGGCAGAAGCGGTCTGTCCGTTTATCCCCTCCACTGCAGCTTGCTCAGAATTTAAACCCTGGCTCTCCATTTCACCTGCATCAAAGGCAAGACTCTCAACTGGTTCAGTTAAATGCTCCGCGAGTTCGTGAATGGTCGGATAGTGAAACAAGGTCACAATCGCTATTTCCCGCTGTAGCAGGCGCTGCAGCATACTTTGTAGTTGAATAAGATTAATAGAATTGCCGCCAATCTCAAAATACTTATCATGAATGCTTACGTTCTCCAGACCTAATACCGATTTCCATGCCTGTGCAATCAATTGCTCCATTTCTGTTGTCGGGGTTATCGTATCTGGATTATTCCGAAGCTGCTGCTCAGGCTCCGGAAGAGACTTGCGATCCAGCTTCCCGTTTGGGGTAAGCGGAATTCGTTCCAGATATATGAAATAGGATGGAATGGCGTAGTCGGGCAATTTCTCCATCAGATAAGCTCGCAGGGATGCGGCAGGTGCCTGCTCTGTAGCAACGACATAAGCGCAAAGCTCTGTTTGTTCTCCACGCTTCCAGGTCGTAACAGCACTTTCTTGAATGAAAGGATGCTGAAGAAGAACGTTCTCAATTTCCCCTGTTTCGATGCGGTGCCCTCGAATCTTCACCTGATTATCTATCCGTCCCAAATATTCAACCTGACCATCCGAACGCCATCGCGCCATATCGCCTGTCTTGTACATCATTCCTTTTCCCCGGAAGCGATCCCATACAAATCGCTCTGCTGTAAGCTCTGGCTGATTCAAATAGCCACGTGCAACACCATCGCCGCCTACAACCAATTCACCCGGAATTCCAATGGGCATAAGCTGGCCATGACGATCAACGATATACACTGTCGAATTATGGATGGGTGAGCCGATGGGAACCTGCTCGCTATATTCCCGATCAATTCGGAAGCAGGTTGAAATCACCGTATTCTCGGTAGGTCCGTATGCATTCCAGATTGTCAGCTTCGGACAGGCTCGTCTAACAGCCTCAATATGCTTGGGCGATAATACATCTCCGCCAACGACTAAATGCCGCATCCCGTTAAACATCTCCGGACGCTGCTGTGCCATTTGATTAAATAATGCCGGTGTAAGCAAGCCTGTTGAAATATTCTGCGCATGCAAATAGTTATCGAGCCTAGCCGGATCCAACAAAGTATGTTTATCGGCAATATGCAAGCTTGCCCCGTTCAATAACGCCCCAAACACTTCAAAGGTAAGCGCATCAAAACCGATGGCTCCAGCCTGCAGCATCCGATCCTGCGGCACAATCTGTACATAGTTCGTATTGCAGACCAAACGTATAATGTTCCGATGGGTTACGACAACCCCCTTGGGTGTGCCCGTAGAGCCTGAGGTATACATTACATAGGCCGGCTCAGTAGAATCATTTAAATGAACATCCAAGTTCCCTGCCTCACCCTGCTCTAGCAAAGTGCTGTCTAGTAAATGCACCTCTGCCTCTCCAGGTATATGCTTAGCGAGCTCTGGCAAGGCCAGCACCAGCACCACTTGCCCATTGCTCAGCATATATTCGATTCGTTCGCTGGGCTGAGCCGGGTCAAGAGGTAAATACGCGCCACCGGCCTTGAGTACGCCAAAAATGGCTGCAACCATTTCCGTGGATCTCCCTACCATAAGGCCGACGATCTGTCCCTGCTGAAAACCATTTTGCTGCAGTAAATGAGCAATCCGATTGGCTTGCTCATTTAGTTCGCTGTACGAATATGACTTCTGCCCATCGGAAACAGCAATCTGGTCGGGATACAGCTGCGCCCAATCCTCGAACAATTCATGAACCAGCTTCTCGTCGGGATATTCAACGGCCGTTTGATTAAACTGACGAATCCGTTGCTCTTCCTCCGGCAATAGAAGACTTAAATCCTGAAGCCTCGCACCCTCATCAGTTCCATTTTGACTAGCAAAGGAAATAATTTGCTCCAATATGTAGAGATAGCAATGAGCCAATCTCTCGATCCATTCTTTATTATAGGCTTCCGTATTGTAGACAAAGGACATCTCCAGCTCTGCTGTCATTTGAATCCGCAGCGTCAGATCAAATTCCGTTTCTTCTTCAGACCGATGTGAAGCAATCGCAAGCGTTCCTGACAAGTCAGTTAAAGCTTTGTCCAAAGGATAGTTCTCTATAACCACAAGCGAATCGAACGGATTGCCCCCTGTCCGCAGCCCTGCGTAAGCCTTAATATCCGCGAGGGATGTTCCTGAATGCTCCTCTCGAACGTAAATAGAGCGATTGACTTGGCCTACAAGCTCAGACAAGCTGGATTCTGGACATGCCCGCATTCTGAAAGGGAGAGTGTTAATAAACAGACCGACCATCCGGTCGATATTTGAGATTGATGCATTTCGCCCGGACACCGTCGTCCCGAACATGACATCATCACTGTTGGTATAATACTGCAGCAAAATTCCCCACGCAGTATAAAAGAGAGCCGCCTGCGTCACTTCCTTATCCTGGGCATACCGTTGTATCTCTTTCATAAATGAACTATCTCTAAACTGGTTATAGACAGAAACCTCCGTTTGATGTCCGGAATTCACTTTATGTTTTGGCATCGGAAGCGGTTTATTGCCTAACTCTTGCAAGTAATTTCTCCAATAGCTCTCCTGCTCCGGCTTATTCTGCTGCAGCATAGACACAAGCTGCTGCAACCGAGGTTTCCCCAGCAGCTCAGGCACCAATCCCTGCTGTAAGCTGTGATAAGCCTCCAGCCATTCCTTCAGTACTATGCCAGTGCTCCAGCCATCGAACAAAATATGATGGAAGCTCATGAGCATTGTATGTCTCCGCTCTGTCCGTTTAAACAACGTAATACGGAACGGCACCTCATCCAGTCTGAATTTCTCCGCTTTATCCGCCTGAATTGCTTCCGAAATGAGTTGAGCCTGCTTCGTCTCATCCTCATGGGTATAATTCAGAAAGCGAATGGCAGGGCGATGCCGCTTCAGTACAATTTGAACAGGTTGGCTGACTTCTTCCCATCGGAACACTACACGCAGCGCCTCATTAGCCTCTACTACATGCAGCCACGACTGTTCGAACAAAGCAGCTTCGATTTCCCCAATAATTTCCAACTCAATCAGTTCTACATATTGCGTAGTATCAGGATTCTTTAAATATTGAAGCAGCATCCCCGACTGCATCGGAGTCAAGGCCAAAACATCCTCAACATTGCTTCTGTCCAGCTTCTGAGATTCTCCCACACTCACCCGTCCTTTCTGATACCGATCTTGTGCCGCCTGCTACCAGTTCAATGCATCCTGCTATTGGTTCACTGTATACCGTTTTTTCATCCCATATTTCCGCAATCCATATTGAGAAATGACCTGCTGCTGAATCTGACTCGTGCCTTCGATAATTTCCAGCACTCTGGCATCCCGAAACAACCGCTCAGCCGGATAGTCACTATGACAGCCATTACCTCCATGGACTTGCACATTATCATTCGTTACCTCTACTGCAGCCTTCGACGTAAAATACTTGGCAATCGTCGTTTCATGAATGGCCTCCGCATCGCCAATACGGCGCAACTCTCCCGCGCTCAGGCACAGAGTACGAGCGGCATGTACCTTGGTTACCGCATCGCCGATCATTCCTTTGATCAATTGAAAATGATGCAGCTTCTCTCCAAACTGTGAACGGGATCTGGAGTAGGACGCCATTGACTCAAGCGCTTCAACCGCGATAGCCGCACCCGCCCAGGCAATACTGTAACGACCATGATCCAGCGCAGTGGAGACAATATAAGTAAAACCGCCCCCCACATTACCTAGCACATTCTCCTCTGGAACCTCTACCTCATTAAATTCAATTTCAGCAAGATGCGCCGCTCTATTGCCGAGCATCCCCTGCAATGGCTTCACATCTACTCCCCTACGGTCGCTCTCGACGAAAAAGGCGGTTATTTGTCCAGACAAATCCACGGCAATGACTACAAAGAAATCAGCTATGCCAGCAAGAGTAATCCATTTCTTCTTGCCATTTAAAATAAATCTGTTGCCTTCATGCCGATAAGTGGTTTGTACGCTTTTGGCATCCGAGCCAACGTTGGGTTCCGATAAAGCAAACGCCCCTAGCTTCTCTGCCTTCGCCATCTGCGGAAGCCAATAGCTTTTTTGTTCCTCGGTTCCAAAACGCAGAATGGTCTCGCCGAGCAGCGAGGTTTGCACGGTCAGCATAGCTCTGGTGTTGCTGCAGGCCTTGCCAATTTGCTCAGTGAACAGACCATAGGCCACCGGATCAAGGCCCAAGCCGCCATATTTCACTGGCCAACTGGCTCCCAAATAACCTAATGACCCCATACGTTGAATTAGATTACGGGGAAGCTCTCCGCTAGCATCGATCAAACCCGCCTGTGGACGAACCTCCTCGGCGGCGAACTGCTTGGCTTCTTCAATAATTGAAGCAGCAGAAGTGCATGTATGAGCATTCACCGGCTTACACCTCCTGCTTATGCTTGCCGATGAGCCTTACAATGCTGTTTAAGGTACTAAAATTCGCAATATCCAAATCCTCATTTGCAACTGTAATGCCGAACTCCTGCTCAATATAACCAAGCAATTTCATCGCAAACAAGGAATTCACAAACCCCATTTGGAATATGTTATCATCGTCCGTGAACACAGCTTCGTCCTCAAATACAATCAGGTTGCTCTCAATAAAATTCCGGATTTTTTCCTTCATCTCCATATCGGTTACCCCTTTCTCCCTGAAACCGTCACCTTAACTTCAATGTAAGGCGGAAACGGCTGAATTTGCCTTAAGTTATTTTCAAATACGATATTTCCTTGACCATCATTTGCGATTTCTGCAAAGTCAGCGAAACGATAGGTGATATACATCATCCTGTTCCGGTCGGTCTGCTTAAAATCAGCACGCAGCACCTTACCTTCATTTTTTGCCTGCTGCATAATATAAGTCAGCATAACGGTGCCGACACCCCGCGACATAACCCGGCAAGACATCAACAGCAGCTTCAGATGCCAGTGGTCTTCCTTAAGTTCAATGAGTGCAAGGCCAATTTTCCCATAGGAACCGTATTTATCCGTTAATTCACAGACTAGCAATAAAAAGTCCGGAGATTGCCTGATTCGATCCAGCTCTTCATAGCTGAATGTATAGCCCGTTGTATTGAGCTGGTTCGTGCGAAGCGTCAGTTCTTCCGCCCGTTTTAAATCCTCCTCCATCGCCTCGCTGATCATAAATCGCATCTCCAGCGAGCGCAAAAACTCCTCTTGCGGCCCCCGAAACTCAGCTTCCTCCTGCTTCCTTTGGATATCCTCCAGATACATAACACGCCGCCGTTTAGAATCTTCAGTAATGAATCGGGGATTTAGACGGGGATGATCGATAAGCGTCAAATAGTCGTCTGCATGAATGCATTCTACCTCGGGATGCACGCTCCTTACCTCATCAAGCTCGAAAGGCTGATCATCGATAAACAGAAGTGTATCCTTGCCAATGTTCAAGTTGCTGTAAATACTTTCAATCGAGCTGGATTTGGCGTTCCAGTTGATTTCGGGATATAGAAAAAATTCTTCAATGCCCAGCTCCCGCAATTTGTTCATCGCATGATCTCGATCATTTCTGCTGGCAATGGAATGCAGTATACCTCGGGAATCTAGCGTGGCAAGAATATCCCTCATATTCGGCCTCAGCTCTACCTCATTGGATTCCAGCAAAATGCCATTCCACATCGTATGATCCAGATCCCATACGATGCATTTGATCTCCTTCGGCTTCTTCGGCTCCTTATTCACGAAATGCCCTCCCTTACAAACGATATTCAAAAAAGCCTTTCCCAGCTTTCTTCCCTAAATACCCGGCATCCACCATTTTCACAAGCAGCGGACAAGGCCGGAATTTGGGGTCTTTGTAACTGTCATAAAGCACATTAAGTGAATAAAGAATCGTATCCAAGCCAATGAGGTCACATGTAGCCAGCGGCCCCATTTTATGTTCAAACCCAAGACGAAAGATTTTGTCCACATCCTGCGGCTCAGCTACCTTGTCCTGAATCAGCCAAACGCACTCATTGATCATCTGCATCAGCACGCGGTTCGTAACGAAGCCTGGAAAATCATTGACGACAACCGGCACCTTATCGAAGGACTGCAGGAATTCCTTGCCTATGCGGATCGTCTCTTCGGAAGTGTGTTCTCCGCGGATCACCTCGACCAGCTTCTTCATCGGAACCGGGTTCATAAAATGCATGCCAATCACTCTCTCGGGTCTCGGCATAAGCGCGCCAATTTTAGTTATCGAGACACAGCTTGTATTGGCTGCATAATAGACATCCATCCCACATACCTCTGCCAGTTCAAGATATACTTTCTTCTTCATGTCCCAATCTTCGGTAATATTCTCGATAACAAACTGTGTTTCTCCGAACTTGTCATAGCTTGTCGTAAAGGTTATTCGCTCGATCACTTCCTCCAGAGAAAGCTGTTTGGTCTTCGGCTTCACCATCTTTAACAGGCGAAATTCAGACTGGATCTTCTCCTTTGCCCGCCGTACGGCTGCTTCGTCGATATCCTTGAGGATCACCTTATATCCGTTGCAAGCCAAATCTAGGGCAACATCACTCCCCATTACTCCGGCCCCAACAACGCCAACAGTTTGAATCATAATCCACGGCTCCTTTCTGGTGAACATAATACTGGATTGCAAAGTACTTGATGAATTAGGGAAACTACCTGTTCAGTCTGCTCATTGATGAAAAAATGGCCGCCTTGAAACGAATAAACCTGGCAGGACTTGCTGCTATATCTCGCCCATTCCGATAGCACGTAGTCTTCTGTAGCCGGATCATCAATTCCATTTAATACAGAAATGTCGCAATGAATTAAATCGGGCTTGCTTGTAAATGCATGTGTTTCTATCAGTTCTAAATCTCTGCGCAGGACCGGCAAGAAGAGCTGAATAAGCTCCTCTCTTTCAAACAATTCCTCCTCAGTACCGCCAAATTGCTTGATTTCCTGCTGCAAACGCTCATCTGACAGTAAGTGAAGAACATTATTTTTCTTAGCATGAGGCGGGTAGGTTCCCGAAACGAAAAGATGAGCTGGCTCCCGCTTTAAACGCTGCTTAGTCATATGAGCCAGCTCATAGGCAATTAATGCTCCCATACTGTGGCCAAACAAAAGGAATGGTATATCGTCTTCTATGCTAGATTCCAATTGGCTGTAGAGATCCTCAAGCATCTCATGCATACTTAGGTAATGAGATTCCGCCATCCTTCTGCCTCGAGCAGCAAGTTCCAGTGGGTGTATTTCAATGTCTTCATGCAAATAACGCTTCCAACGATGGTAGACCGTTGCTGAGCCGCCTGCATAAGGCAAGCAAAAGAGCTTAAATTTCACTTATTTCACCTCCTTAGCCACATTCAACTCCCTCACGTTGTTATATGATTTATTAGAGAAGTGCTCTTTGAAAGGAAACAAACAAACCACCGCAATATAAACCAATAACAGCAGTCCTATGAAGTAAATTCCAGCCAATGCCCAAATAACGGTAGACGGTGCCCAGACTGCGACTACTTCCAAAGGCAAACCTGAAAATAAAAATTGGGTGAGCTTGCTTATGCCCCAGTAATACAGAATGAAAAGTACGAACACGAGGGCAAGCTTCAGCCAGTCTCTGCTGCTTAAGGGAATATAACCCCTTTGCTCGTGTCTTAGCTGTATGAATATCCGGATCACTCCCAGCAGCAGCCCAAGAATAAGAAGCCCTATAGCAGTGATGGCCCCCATGGCAATCCGATCAAGCTGTGGATAGAAATCAGCTTCTGCATGCGGCATTGGCTCCTCTGTAAACATGCTGACAAGGCCTTTTCCTATATGAAAGGTATAGGCCGAATTAATATTGGCGAGTACACCTACTCCTAACTTTTCATCTGGCCGCAGAATAATGTAGGAGGAATAATTTGGGTTAGAGCCTTGATGCAACCATTCGTTCCCTTGAGGCGACACGAACCAGCCTGCCGCATAATAATTTCCGTCCTGATCCTGCTGAGCCATCGTACCAGGATCATGAGAGCGATCCAGAATAGTTCGATAGGACGGGAGTACATCTTCGCTTCCTAGCTGAAGCAATAGCCAACGCCCAATATCATCGGCATTGGATAACAAATAGCCTGCCGGAGTATTCCCTCTGTATATGGGGGCTGAAAACCGGTGCGGAGAGCCTAATGAAATTTTATAGCCTTGTGCCACTCCCTTGTCATTGTTCAGTTCCGATACAGGTACTGTGTGATTCAATCCCAGCTCCTGAAGCATTTTCAGCATGTACTGCTCATAGGTCATTCCCGAGAGCTGCTGAATGACAAGTCCGAGAACATCATAATTAATCGTGGCGTATTCATAGCTTTCTCCAGGACGAGAAGCAAGCTCGTTCCCCGCGATCCCCCGGACCGTTCGCTCCAGTGCCTCTTCGCTTGCATCAATGGGAATAGAAGCCAGGGAAGCAAAGGGCACCCCGCTGGTATGGTGCAAGAATTGAGCGATTGTTACATTTACGGGCACCCCTTCATATTTCAACTCCAGCCAAGGCAAGTAACGAGTTACCGGAGCATCCAGACTTAGAACGCCTTGCTCCTCCAATTGGAGTATCGCTAAGCCCGTAAATGCCTTGGTCGTCGAACCCAATTCAAATAAAGTAGAATTAGTAACTGGAATATCCTGTTCAAAATCAGCCAGGCCAAATCCTTTAGAATAGACCACCTCGTCCCCGCGAACAATTACAACTGCTGCGCCTGGGCTATGAGACTTCTCCAGCTGAGTTTCAACAAATAAATCGATTGAAGACTCATCAACCTCACGCTGGTGTTTGGCAAAGACCTGCTGCTGACTTGCTGAAGCTTCCTGTTCCTGCCCATAAGCTGCACTCCAGACAAGCAGCGATGATACAAGAAGAACGGTGGCAAACTTTCTCAATAGATCATCCGCTCCTTTGCTTCTTATGCATTGCGGTGCAACAAGTGGGGTCAGTTAAAGAGAACATCCAGCTCGTCCTGCATTAACTTTAATGTAGTGAAATCCGAAGGAGTAAATTCGGGCTCCGTATTCAGACATAACTGAACAACTTCCATTAATTTTTGCATAAAGGATTCGAGCAGATTCTCCATGCTCTCCCTGTTAAACATCGCTTCACTATAAGTCAATCGAACAAGAAGCTTTCTGTTAACTACCAGCGCTACAACATCGACGAGACAAGCAAGCTTGTTGCTTGAGCAGGTCTCACTTCCAAGATCCTCCACACCCATCCGAAAAGAAGAACCCTGAAGGAGGTTGTCAATCTCACCCAGATAATTAAAACGCAATAAGCGTTTGTCTACTTTCAAGAGCCGCTTGGAATTGTAGACTAATATTCCATAGTCTATTCCCTTGTTAGGAATTTGTCGGAGCTGTTCTTTAACAGCTCTAATTATGCTTGAGGGTTCTTGAACAGGCAGATAAATATTTACCGGAAATAATGTAGTAAACCATCCAACGGTTCTCGATATATCCACATCCGCAAACAATTCTTCCCGGCCATGCCCTTCAAGTTCGATGCATATCTTCTCCTTGCCGCTATATTCACGCATAGCCATTGCCAAGGAAGCCGTTATCAGCTCGCTAGTCTGGGTATGGAAGGCAGCATTCGCCTCGCCAAGCAGCCTGCCAGTCACTGATTCAGGCAGCTCGCGAACCAATGTGCTACAAACTGCATATCGGTCATCCGCAGAAGGAAAATCACGATTCAGGCTATCCTCCGCCTCCGCGACCGCACGCTCCCAATAAGGCAAGTACTCCATTGCCTGCTTACGGCTATATGCCTCAATCGCTTCTGCCCAAGCTTGAATAGAATGGGTCTTGGCTGGCAAAGCACAGCTTGTACCACTGGGTATTGATTGTAGTAGCCGGTCAAGATCCTCCAGCAATACACGCCAGGATACACCGTCTACAATCAGATGATGTGCCGTCAGCAGCAAGGCTTGCCCATCTTCTCCCTTCCCGAACAATAGCGCTTTAAACAGGAGGCCCTGTCCAAGCTGGATGGTCGCTTTCATGGACTCGGAATGGCTTCGAATGACTTCAGCCTGTTCCTCACTCTGCAGCGAGGTTAAATCACAATAATCAAACTCCATTTGTTCCCTGCGTACCTCGCGGTACACTAGCTTCCCTGTCTTCATTTCATGCTGCAGCCTCAGAGCATCGTGATGCTGGAGTAATAAATACAAAGCTTCCAGCAGGACGGGAATCTTTACCTTATGTTCCAGGTGGATAAGTACCGATTGCGTATAGAAATGCGGATTGCCCCATTGACTTTCCAAAAACCAAGAAGTGACCGGCAAGGCTTTAACTTGCCCTGTACAAGGTTTCTGCTCTATTGGCGCAGCTATATTCATTTCTAGCACAGCGGCCAGTTCATGAATATCAGGATAGCTCAGAATATCCTGAACCCTAAGTTTGTAACCTGCGGAATTCACCTTGGCGACAATTTGAATCGCCTTAATAGAATCGCCGCCCATTCGATAGAAATTATCAGAGGTTTGTACTTCCTCCACCTGAAGAACCTCTTTATATATGTCTATCAGCCAATGAACAATATCTTCAGGTCTACCAGCTCTCACCTGTTCTCGCACTGGTTTCGCAGACGCGGGATCAGGTAAAATCCGTCGATCTACCTTCCCATTAGGCGACAAAGGTAATTCAGCAAGCTGTACAAAATAAGCAGGAAGCATATAAGAAGGCAGAACCTCCAGCAGCTTCATTCTCAATTCCAGTACATCAATCTGCTCTGCTGCGACAAAGTAAGCCGCCAAATAATGCTGTCCCTCCGCGATTCGATCGATAACCACCGCTTCTTTAATCGAATCAATAGCCAGCAATTGATGCTCGATCTCTCCTGTTTCAATGCGATAGCCTTTGATTTTGACCTGATGATCCATGCGTCCAAGATATACCAAATCTTTACTATCAAGGCGTACTGCCAAATCACCAGTACGATACATCCTCATCCCCTTAAGGAATGGATTACTCACAAAGCGCTCCTGGGTCAACTCCGGTCTGCTCAGATAACCCCTTGCCACACCGTCGCCTGAAATATAAATTTCACCGACAGCTCCGTTAGGAACCGGCTCCAGTTGCTCATTCAGTAAATAGATTTGTACATTATTTATAGGCTGGCCAATAGGAACCGATGCTCCTTGATCACGTTCCGGATCGTATTTATAAATCATGCAGCCAACTACGGTCTCTGTAGGGCCATATTCATTATAAATAGCGATAGAGCCTGAGCTTTTGAGGCAAATCTCCCTAGCCAGAGCACATTTCAAATCCTCACCGCCAACGATAAATGTATGAACCGCCAGCTGGTCGAGCTCCATATCCTTGAGGAGTGACAAATGTGCAGGAGTAAGTTTGACTATCGTAGCTTTCTTCTCCTTCAGAATACGGTGAATTATGAATTCCTCGCCATTATCATCATAAATTTCTATTCGGTGTCCCCCGATAAGCGGAGTAAATATTGAGGTGACGGTTAAATCAAAGGCTATGGAAGAGTACAACGCAAATATCTCATCCTCTGTTCTGGTATATTGTTGATTTGCCCACCAAATATAGTTGACAAGGCCGCGATTCTCAATCATCGCTCCCTTGGGTTTACCTGTGGAGCCGGAAGTATAAATAATATAGACCATATCGTCCGGTGATCCTGTAAGCCCAAGATTGCTGCCATCCTGCACGTACAGGTTATCATTCTCAAGCTGGATAACCGTTCCCTTATAAGACAGGGTCGTCCAATCATTCCCCAACGTGAGCAGAAGCGGTGCCTGACTATCATGCAAAATATACTCTATCCGTTCCCGAGGATATTCAGGATCAATAGGAATATACACTGCGCCTGCTTTGATAACAGCCCAAATGGCGACCATAATTTCTAAAGAATGCCGTCCCATAATCGCTATCGGGGTCTGAGGATCGATGCCATATTGCAACAGGGTGCGCGCCAACTGGTTAGCTCGTGAATTCAGCTCCTTATACGTTAAAGATTGTCCATTATACGTTAATGCCACATGTTCAGCTGATTGTGCAGACTGCTTCTCGAACAAATCCAGAATGGTTTGGTCGGCAGGGTATGAGCGCTCTGTCAAATTACATTCGTAGAGCAGTTTGTCACGCTCACCTGGCAATAGCAGCTCCAGGTTTCGTATCGATTGATGCGGTGCATTTAAAATTTGTTCTGCTATAAGTTCAAGCCGTAAAAACATCTCTTCGATTTGCCAAGAGGAATAGTCATCGGTTTTATAGTCAAAATAAAGCTCAAGCCCCCCGTTTTCTTCCCATTCCGTAATAATAAGCTGTAAAGGATATAGTTGGTTGCCGTTATGCACCTCGGTTTGCTTCATTTTCCATCCCGGGCCAAAGCTTTTATCATACGATGTATTATAATAGTTCACACTAACTTGAAATAATTGATCTATGCCTCGTTTCTGCAGCTGAAGGTCTTGTACTAACAGATTGTAGGGATATTTCTGATGGAAGTAACTTTGAATGAGCTCGAGGTTGCAGTTCAGTATAAACTTGGAGAGCGATGTATCTTGTTCGATCTGAATCGAAAACGGCATACTGCTAGTGAACATGCCGAAGGTTTTCTTCTCCTTGACTCCGGTACGATTTAGAACGGGTGTACCAATTATAATGAGGTTTTGTTGAGTGACTTTATGAAGGTAAAGCAGCATTGCAGCTATGAAAAAGGTATTCAACGACACCTGATGTGTATTCGTAAAATCGCGGATTCTGTCTGAAATAGGTTGATTTAAAGCAAATGCCTTTCGCTGGCCTCTAGTGTTGTTTGACGTAGGAAATAAAGTAATTTCATCAACATGCTTAAACTTATTTGTCCAATAATGTTTACTCTTCTTAAAGCGTGATGAGGTTAAATATTTCTGCTCCTGCTCGATATAATCAATATATGTAGGCCTTGCTGCCTCCTGAATCATTTCTCCCCGCATCAATTGGGTATAAAGCTCATTAATATGCGAGGTCATTAGTTGAAAGGACCAGCCATCGGAGATGATGTGATGTACCTTGGTTAAATAGGCGCTCTCTGTTTCGCTGATCTTGACTAGGATAAATTCATACAATGCCTCTCCATCCAGCGGAAGCGGCAGGGCAAATTCCGAAGCCGCCCATGCATCAACATCAACATCAGAGGTATTCGTTGTAAAATCTATAAACGAAAACCGCCTCCTTTGATAGGCTGTTACTGTCTGCTGAACACCTGAATCTTGTTCAACGATTCTTATGCGAATCGCATCGTTAAGCCTTATAAATTGGTTGATCGCTTCCTCTAGCAAATCAAAATCAACAGCTCCATAAATTCTGATTAATCCGCCTATGTTATAGATACTCGTACCCGGGGAGATATTTTCCACATACCAAATGCGTCTTTGTGGATGGGTTAAGGAGTACATCGAATTTATGTCCAGAGAAAAAACCTCCAATACATATGATTATGAGGGCACAGCCACTAGGAAATAAGCTGGCGTTCCAGTGCCTCCACCACGGTTTCCAATATCGCCTGTTCATGATCTTTAACAGCTGTTAACTCCTTTAACCCCTGTTTCAGAAGAACATCGTCTTTCGTCAAAGCGTACTTCATCAGTGCATGCCGTAAAGAAAACATCCTTTCCTCTACAGAACTAAAACACCCTGTAAAATCAGCCGGGAGAATCCCCTGACTGCATAAGTAGTTTAAACGCAGCGACATCGTCTTCTTATGCTCCAGTAAAATGTGTATCGGCCTGATGTCCCGTTTGCGAGCAAGGATGGGCAAATTATCAGCGATTGCTTGGTAAACATCAGTACCAAATGCGGCTTCCAGCATTCCGGATGTTGAACGGTAGCCTAGTGAAATATTGCGTGCAGCCAAGTAATCCTCCAATGATTGTTTAATAGCAGCTGCATCGAGTGCATAGCTTCCAGAAGGATTTATTTTATATAAAAAAATATGTTCCTCAAAACGTTCCGTATTCGGGAGCTGAAATACGGCTTGCTCCAATTCATGAAACGGCACAAGTGTCCTGCGAAATTGCATCTCCTGGTCGTATCCCAAAATCAGAAACATACTACTACTATCATCATAACCATAGATTAGAACATCATGGGCATAATGAATCTGACGGTAAACCCGCCGCTGAGGTATATAAAACTCATCCACATTAAGCGAAATAGTGTAGCCTAAATTAATATTCCTGATAAGAAAGTCTATAATGCCTTCGGGAGAAGAAAGTATGGATTCCCTCTCCAGTTTCTGTGTAATCAGCCAAGGACATCGGACAAAGTCCTCTCCATAGAAACTAAGAGGCAGGGATGATGAAGCATAATCTTCGTCAAGATGAGAATAAGAGTATAGATGAATAAAATTACTATAAAACCATGGTAGTGTTTCTTGGCGAGTGAATAAAGTGCAGAGGGGGTATGCCAAATACTGATACCCAATAATTGGCGGTATAGCGATATCTAACTCTTTTATAGCCAAACCAACACCTGCCTTTCAATTTCAAATAAATATATAATAAAAATACCCATTTTAGGAAAAACCAGAGTGTTACATCTAATTTTATACTCCCACATATGTTAACTAATGTCAACATTTATAGCAAAAATAGAATAAAAAGTAAAAGAAAGCTGTAATTCACAGCTTTCTTCGCAGCACGATTAGATTTTGAAAGTATGGAAGGATAACGCCGGCAGTTCGCACGAGATCGTTTCGTTAGCTGCCTGCAAGGACAATGTTCTTGGCTCTTTGAACGGGTTGGCAAGAACTACAATCCCCCCTCCATCCGGGTTCTGGAAAGCGAGTGCATTTCCAGCCAAAGTTCCTTTGACGCCAAGACGTACTGCCCCCGGCTGGATAAAGTTCGAGAAATGGCGCATCACATAATATTCCGGATTAAAGATCGTTTGCTTGGTGGCCGGATCGATTGAGATCATCGTATTCTGCTCCCAGCCCCAAGTGCTGAGACCGCCCGGCTCCAGAATTATATTCCAATAGATATAGCTGTTTACACCGTTTGAGAAATAATGCTTGTACAGGTTGAAAACGTAGTGCGCATATTCCCAGCTGTTCTTACCGTCGCCGCATTCGTTCTCCGTCTGCATATAACGAAGCTCGGGGTAGCTCTCCACCGTGCGCTGCAGCGCATATTTTCCCGCCCACTGATAACCGACGCCGCTGATATATTGCCTTGCCCCGGGATCGCTCAGCACGACATTCGCATAGACATCATAATCGGTGTTCTCCTGGCGGTACGGGTCTGGGCCGTTAATGGTTCCTAGCCAAATCTCCGTTGACAACCCATGCTCCCGGAAGGCAGGTCCGAGATAGTCGCGGATGAAATCGCGCAATTGCTCGCCCGTCCATACGCAGGAGGGGAACTTCTGATCCGCAACCGGCTCGTTCTGCACATATACCTGATGAATCGTGATGCCTTCCTCCGCGTAAGCTTGAATAAATTTAACGAAGTAGAGCGCATAGGCTTGCAAAATGTCAGTCTCCCACCGCAGCGTTCCGTAGTTGTAAGCTTTGGGATGCTTCATCCAGGTCGGCGGGCTCCATGGCGATGCGAACAGAGTTAAGTTCGGATTAACACGCAGCGCTTCTTTAATATAAGGAATAAGAATCTGCTTGTCCCGCTCGATAGAGAAATGTTCCATCGCATAATCGCCGTCCGTCTCGTTCAGACTATACCACTCGGCGGCATAGTCGGTCGCTCCCATCGGCAGCCGGCAGATGCTGAACCGGCACTCTCCTTTTGGATCAAACAATTTTCGCATTAATTCCTGCCGTTCCACTTCGGTTACATGCTGCAGCGCGAGAAAACCAAGCTCGTTAAAGCATCCGCCGAAGCCGTCTACCGCCTGATACTGCTCTTCCGTTATCTGCAGGCTCGCTGGCAAGCTGGATAAAGCCGTTTCACCTTGAGCATCTGACGCCGGGCTTAACCCGCTTCCCCCCGCAAGAGGGAGGGCCTGCTCCCGCCAATATTCCTGCTGCGTCGTAGAAATCCATATCTGATTCATAAGGACTGAACCTCCTAAGTGTGATCGTACTCCTGGGTTATATCGTTTCCGAGTTAGCTACTTCTCTTCGATGATCAGCACGCCCCAGCGCTCAAGAGTCAACTGCTGCTGACTCGCGACGCTTTGTTCTGACAACAATTCTTCGCCGTCTTGATGCGGGTACGTCATAAGCTGCGCTTCATCGGAATAGTTCATATAGTAATGGACAAGCTTGCCGTCTTCATTGCAGCCGGACTTCGTAATCAGCGGAAAGGCTATCTCCTGATTCTTCCCCCACAGTCCCGCCTCCTTCACCGCTTGCTCCAGCACCTGGCGCATGATCGCCGGGCTTGGCAGGCAGCCCACGTAAGTCGCGACCCCGTCGCCATACTTGTTCCGTGTAATAGCGGCATAGACTCCCCAATGCGGGTGGTCATAATAGGCTAGCACCTCCGCCGTCGTCGGCGTGATCAGTTCCATCCACGTCTCTACAACATTTTGCTCTTCTCCTACGCCGAAGGGATCACCCTTCAGTGCCACATTCTTCGGTTCAACAAACATGCTGTAATAGATGCCGCAGGCTTCGTTGATGATGCCCGGCTGATGTGTCGTTCTTACTTTGATGTGCTCATTCGTGAATCCGCTCTTGAAGGAGTAGACGATATGTCCGCCATTGCGTACAAACTCATTCAAACTTTCGAGCAGCTCGTCCGATGCCGCATACAGTGCGGGTACGATAAGCAGCTTATAGTCATTCAGATTGGGACTGGACGGGTGGACGATATCGCAGCCGATATTCATTTTGTATAGTTGATCGTACATCAGGCGAACGATATCATTGTAGTTCTTCTCCTGGCTGGGCAGCTTGAACCACTCCAGTGCAGTTAGCGCTTCGTTGCTAACGAGTACGGCGACCTCGTTATTCTTCCGCAAATTCACAAGCTTCGAGGAAAGTCTGGCAAAATCCCGCCCGATCGTCTTTGCTTCGTTATAAACCGGATTCGGCTCAAAGTCATGGCTCAGCAGTCCTTTCCAATACGTCTCGAAGGAGTTGTGAATTGAATGCCAATGCCAGTAAGCAACCATGTTGGCTCCAGAGGCCAGATGACTGAACGCTTGCAGCCGCAGCTGTCCCGGGTACGGAACCCAATGAGCGAACGCCTGCGCTTCCGTCTCCATCACGAAATAGCTGGCTCCCTTCGTAGATCGGGCCACATCACCGCCGAAGGATATTTCGATGCCGGTCAGATCATCCTGCGACGGATGGTAAATATCCACTCCCGTAATGTCAAACGCTTTGGAGGCCTCGAAATGGTCAACGTCCGGCTGCACGCCGTAGGAATAGCCCCTCCATTCGAAGTCAAAGTTCTGGGTGACGAATTGATCCGGGCGCTTGTACTCATTGACGAGCAATACCTGCCAGGCCAGGAAATCGGTCACCAGCTTCCGCTGGAAGCGGGCGAACTCGGCGCCAAGACTGCCGTTGATCGTCCCGACGACCGAAGGGAAGTCCTCCCAGCTGTTAATCCGATTGCTCCAGTAAGCGAGACCGAACTCCTCGTTCACCTTCTCCACGGTTTCGAATTTCTCTCTCATATATTTCACGAACTGAACCTGTACATTAGGGCCTGCCGTATGATAATGCTTCGTCTCGTTGTCGGTCTGATACCCGATGACGGCTGGATGATCCTTCACGCGCTCCATCATTCTGCGGATGATTCTTTCCGAATAGAACAGGTATTTCGGGTTCGTTATATCCATAATCTGTCTTGCTCCGTAGCGTCCTTCTCCTTGCGGCGTCACCGCCAGCACATCCGGGTGCTCCTTCACCATCCAGGTAGGCACAGCATAGGTTGGGGTTCCGACAATGACCTGAATGCCTGCTGCATGCATCGCCTCCAAGACGCGATCCAGCGAGGTAAAATCAAACACGCCGCTCTGCGGCTCATGCGTGCTCCAGGTCGATTCCCCGATGCGCACCACATTAATCCCTGCATCCTTCATCATTTGGATGTCCTGATCCAATCGATCATAAGGCATGTATTCATCGTAATAAGCGACTCCGTAGTATAGCTTCTTCTGCATGTTCTGCACAGTTGTCTCTCCTCTCTAAACTCATAATGCAACATCTTGCGGGCATCTTTTCCTAACCCTTCACCGCACCCTCTGTAATACCCTCCATAATGAAACGCTGAAAGATCGAATAAATAATGACTACCGGAATAGCCGTCAGGACGAGAGCCGCCAGGATCAAGGACCACTCTTTGTTGTATTCGCCGAACAGCATATTTGTAGACAGAATTAACGTGTAGCGATTGACATCGGTGAGCATAAGCAGCGGAAGCAGAAAGTCATTCCAAATCCATAGGAAGTTCAAAATTCCAATCGTGACCGAAATCGGCAGCAGTAAGGGAAATATGATGCGAAAATAAGTCTGGAAATCCCCGCAGCCATCGATTCTCGCTGACTCCTCCAGCTCCTTCGGGATCGTTTTCACAAAACCGTGGTACAAGAACACCGCCATATTCACGCCAAGCCCGATATAAATCAGCCCCAGCCCATAGGTCGTGCCTTGCACGGCCAAGCTCTTAGCTACTCGGGTCAGCGAAATCATGATGGAATGAAACGGTACGAGCATTGAGGCGATGAACAGGAAAAAGATGAAGTTGCTCAGCTTCCCCGGCGTACGAGACAGCTTATATCCAGCCAAGCCAGCCGCAAAGATAATGCCGCCCACTCCGAGGATGGATACAATCACCGAGTTCTTCACACTGCTCAGCAGGTTAATTTGCTTATAGGCGTGCACATAGTTCTCGAAGTGGAGCTTTGTCGGCAGAGCCATCACCGAGCTGAACATTTCCCCTTGGGTCTTAAACGAGTTGATGACGGCTAGATAAATCGGGAAAAAGGATACTGCGGCCAACACCGCAAGCAATAAAGTAACGAGATAAGAGGCTGCTGTTCGCTTTCTCATGATTCCACCTCTCTTTTTTTCATGACGCTAATTTGAATAAAGGTAAAAAGGAGGATGAATAGGAACAGGATAATCGATTTCGCACTGGCATAACCGTACCTGAAGTTGTTGGAGAAAGCCTCCTCGTAAATGTTCAAGGTGATCACCTGCGTGCTCCGCCCCGGGCCGCCCCCGGTCAAGCCGTACACAACATCAAACACTTTGAACGCTCCGTTCAGCGTAAGGAATAAACAAATCGTCAAAGCATGGGTGATCATCGGCAAGGTGACGCGCATGAAGCGCTGGAACACATTCGCTCCATCAATAATAGCCGCCTCCTGCAAATGCTGAGGCACGCCCTGCAGTCCCGCTAGATAAATAATCATCATATATCCCACGCCGTTCCAAAGGGAGACAATAATAATGGAATAAAATGAAACGTTCGGATCGCCGATCCACCCTTGATCAAGGAATGTAAGCATCGTCTTCTCGGCGATTTGCGGCAGCACTTGCGTAAATACAAAGGACCACATAAACGCGCTGATGATCAGACTGATCATGTTGGGCATAAAAAAGATCGTTCTAAAAAATCCCTTCGATCTCCGTTTCGATTCAATCAGCACCGCGAGAAATAGAGCAAATACGTTCTGCAGCACGACCATAATGACGACGTACTTCAACGTAAACCATAGGGAGTGCAGAAAATCAGGATCATCACGTAAAATTTCCACGAAGTTAGCAAGCCCTACAAAATCATAGGCACGGTTCAGTCCATTCCAGTCGGTCAAGCTGTAGAACATGCCGCCAAGCGTCGGGATCAGCAAGAATATACTGTAAATAATAAAAGCTGGCGCTAGAAAGGCAAAGAAAGACAGGTACTTCCGATAACCTTTGGAGAGCATGGTTACATCACCTCTGATGTTCAAATATTGGTTATTGGAAGAGCAGCGCCACCGAACTCACGCCGCCCTTCGCTACCGGAACCTACTTGTTCACTTTGTTGAAATCCTTCCAAGCTTTATCCAGTGCATTGATCACGTCATCCTGCGACATTTGCTTGGCGAAGTAGCTTTGCAGTCCTTTCCCTACTTCGTCCTTGACCGCTTGAGGAATTCGCGGATCTTGATACGATTTGCCTGCCTTCACGTATTCGGTCGCATCATTTACCCAAGGGTAGCTGTCGAATGTATGCACCGTAGCAAGCGGGTTGAATTTCAGGCTTTGGAAAAACTCGCTGGAATCGTTCTCGTCCAAAATATAGTTGACCAAGTCCAGCGCCACTTCTTTGTTCTTACTCGTCGGCGATACCGCAAGCGAAGTAGAAGTACTCAAGTTGATCAACGTTGCGTCAGGATTATCATTAATCGGCAGCGGGGCTACTCCGAATTCAAAGTCCTCCTTGGACTTCAGAATCGTCTCGGCATACCATGGCCCTTGAATCCACATGGCCCCTTTGCCCGCGGCGAACGCGGCTGCGCCGTCATCCCCGCTTACCTCCAGCGCCTTATCCGTTCCGTTAGCATTGACCAGGTCAATGATATCGAACATCGCCTTCATCTCGGAGAAAGATCCGTTGTCGCTGTACATTCTGTCGACGAAATCAGCATTGCCCGTCTCAGTCATGGCCCCTACAGCTAATGGCAGGAACAGCTGCGGAATCCATGCTTCCTGGTAGGAGAGCACGAACGGCGTTATGTTGTTCTCCTTCAGCTTATCTACAACCGCTTTCATTTCAGTCAATGTGGTTGGAGGCGTCAGGCCAAGATCAGCAAATATTTGCTTGTTGTATAAATATCCCCAGGACAGCGTTTCCAGTGGTACGGCGACAATCTTGTCGTCATACGTCACGGAAGGCTTCACACTTTCGAGCAGTGTATCCACGAAGGGTTGGCTAGATAAGTCCTCCAAGTACCCGGCTTTATAGAAGGTCGGCACCTCGTTTACGGCATGAAGGCTGAATACGTCCGGCGCATCGTTTGAAGCGAGTCTCGTCTTTAATATTTGCGGTGCATTATCCGCATTCGGCATTTCCAGTTGAATCTTGACATCGATATTTTTCTCTGCTTTCTCTTTGGCAATGAAGTCGGCGATGTATTTGTCATACTGTTCTTTGAGGCGAGGCTGTGCGATGAATACCTTCAGGTTTACCGTCTCCGCCTTTCCTCCTTTGTCCGCCTTTTCGGAATCACCGCTATTCGCGCTGCCCGATGAGGTGTTGCCTCCCGATCCGCAGCCTGCCAGCAAGCCTACAACCAAAATCGCGCTAAGCAGCAGTTTCCATTTATTCTTCATGCTTTGACCTCCCAATGTCTGTTTTTGGTTACGCTTTCATTGTAAAATAACAAAGAAAGAGATTAATTCGATTTAATTAACCTCTTTCTTTGTACAATTTTAAACCTCGTTCTTATGTTCTCATTGCTATTCCCGATCTTTTCTCATTTCTCCCGGCGCTACGCCAAAATGTTTCTTGAATACGCGGTAAAAATACGCAATCTCCTCATACCCGCAGCTTTCGGCAATCGTCTTAATCGGCAGCTTGCCCTCCAGCAGCAGCTCTTTGGATTTCCCCATCCGCAGCTGCAGAATATAGTCCGAAAGTGTTTGTCTGAACTCATTTTTAAAGGCTCGACTTAGATATTCTTTACTAACGAAAAAAGCGCCGGCAATCTGTTCCAAGGTAATCGGCTCGCAAAAGTTGGTGTCCACATAATGTTTAATCTCCGCGAGGTTAAGCTTTCGCCGGTATTTCCGGTGCTCCTCAAGCTGGCTCATCGCCAGTAGATACAGCTTCGTTAAATCGTTGAACAGTCGTTCATAGGATTGCAGCGCCTCTTCTTGAATTTCGAATTGGAATCCGTCCACGGCCTGCGAGTTGGCGACCATAAGCTCCCGAAGCAGCACGATGAATTCCTGATAGATTCGATCCTGCATTTCCGCCTGATCCGCTTCATAATTGCTCAGTTGCCGTAGCAGCTTCTGAAATGTGCTTCGGATTCCTGCGATATCGAGCCGGTTATAGTACGCTGTCAGCGCCGGCTTGTAGCCTTTGGCGATTTGCAGGAAGTCAATTTGCAGCGTGAATTGCTGCCGAGAGATTTGGCGGGAGGATTCAAGCTCTCTTTTACACTTGAGTAGGGCAGCATTTAACTCCTGCGGATCAATCGGCTTAAGGATGTAATCCTTGGCTTTGCAGCGAATCGCCTGCTTCAAATACGTGAAATCGTCATACCCGCTGACTATGATTACTTTGGTGTCCGGATAACGCTCGTTCAAGATGCCCAGCAGCTCCATCCCATCCGCTCCCGGCATGCGCATATCCGTAATCACCAGCTGCGGTGAGCGATCTTCGATTAAGCGCAGCGCCTCCAAGCCGTCATCAGCCTCTCCGATAATTTCCATGCCATACTCATCCCATGACCCATACCGCTTAATCATCTCTCGCGGCATTTTCTCATCATCGACGATTATTGTCTTGATCATAGGAGCTGTCACCCTCTTTCATCCTCGGTATTTGTATGCTCACTCTTGTGCCGACACCTGGCTCGCTTTCCACGGATACGCCATACTGCAGACCGAAATGCATTTTGATGCGGGAGGCCACATTGCTCAGGCCGATGCGATCCCCGATGTTCCATATTTGATCTGTCTCACGGTGCAAGCTCTTCTGCAAATCTTCTAAAGTGGAAGCGTCCATGCCAACCCCGTTATCCTCAACGATGATCAGAACTCCCTGCTCATTGCGCTGTGCCTGTACCTTAAGGCGCCAATCGCCGGACTTCTTGTCAAGTCCATGCTGGAAGGCATTTTCCACAATCGGCTGCAGCGTCAGCTTGGGTATTCTGCAATCTGCTGCTTCGGGATCGCAGTCCACCTCATAAGTGATGCGGGGGGAGAACCGCTGCATTTGGATATGCATATAGTTGTTGAGATGATCCAGCTCCATTCGAATTGTCGCCAAATCGTTCTGTCCCCGGATGACATACCGGAACATTTGACTTAAGGAACGAATCAACTCATTGATCTCCTCCGGTTTGCTGGAGAAGGCGAGTCCGCCGATCAGTTGCAATGTATTCTGTAAAAAGTGCGGGTTGATTTGCGATTGAAGCGCTTTCAATTGAGCTGTCTTTTTTTCCAAATTCATGCTGTATTCGGTCTTAATATGCTCTCGAAGTCGGTGGGACATATTATACAGCTTAAATTCCAGGAACCCAAGCTCATCCATTCGGTTGCTCAGTGGCGGCTCCCGATCTTTAATAATGCTAATTCCGCGCATCGACTTAGCCAGACTGACAATCGGCTTGGAGGTGCTCCAGGCTAAGATAACGGCGATCAGCAGGGACAGGCCTGCAGATATGATACCCACGATCAGCCCGTAGTTGAGGTTCGTTTTCGCGCTCTGGTTAATGTATTCGGCGGGAATGACCTTGACCAGCTTCAGATCCCAAGGCTCTACGGTGTTGTAGAAAATGTAGCTCTCCTTCGTCTGAATATATCCCGGGCCGCTCGCTGTGCTCTCTAAATCCTTCAATGCCGTTGCCACACGATCCAATGCCTCGGCCTGCTCTGCATGTTCAGGCACATACATGATTTCGCCGCTGTGATTAGCAATAAATACCGTATAGTTCGGCTCCGATCGCAGAAGCTCCAATGCGCTGTCCATCATTTGCCACTTCACCTGCAGCTCGATGCTACCCAGCAGCTCCTTGTTCTCGAACCGATTGACGCTGCGAATGAGATTGAACTTCGTCGGATCACTCTCGTTGCCCTTGATCATGAAGCTCATGCCGCTCGAGGCTACTTCACTCCACAACCGGGGTACCTGCGGTGGCGTGCTGATTTGCTTCTGCATGCTGTTAATCGTGAATAGCTTGTTCTTCTCTTTCAGATACAATTGGATTCCAAGCAGATGATTATTCCCCGAATAATATACGGAGGTCATCGTATCGATGATGCTGCGCTGGGCGTTGTATTGATTGGACAAGGTCGAACCGTCCATTTTATTAATATATTCATCCAGTGTATTACTGATCAGAATCGTATAAATGAGATTGTTCAGCTGAATGAACTTCTCTTCCAAATAGCCGCCCGTCCAGGTAATTCTCGTAATATTGGACTGGATCACTTCGCTTTCCATCGATTTTCTCGTATTCTCGGTAGATAGAATCGTCACGACGATGAGCGGAACAACGGATATTAGAATCATAATGAGAATCAGCTTGTTGCGTATGCTCCGCCTGAATGGCAAAATGAACCAACGGTATAGCAAAGCATCCCCTCCTTGAGTGATTTTATTGTATCACTTTCGGATTGGCTGTCTAGTGATTTTGTGGGGGCAGCAGGAAATGGCAGGGGCTGGATATTAGCTCCGCGTTACCGCCTGCCGGAGACGACCCGCCAAGCGGATCAGCTGGTGGCTGCTGGGCGGCTCGGAAGACTAGTCATCGTCAATAACCATAATTTCAAGCTTTGTTCCCTGGAGCATATTCGAAAATGCTTGATAGAAATCCTCATCTAAACGAACAAGCAATCGAACCGTGACCTTAAATATCAGCGCAACAGCACATAACAAAGACACCCAGCTCCGAGCCGAGTATTTCTCTTTAGTGGATGCCGAGTATTCGACAGTTACGTTAATGTACTGAGAGAAAGCCCGCCGCTAGTGCGGGCTTCTGCCTTACGGCTGTAGAGGCTGATGCCAATTGACTTTCCGATGTAGCAAGGTACTGTAAGACAACAAATCATACATCCCTGAAATACGAATGTAAGTATAGATTCCCGGTTTATCCGCATAAAAATGACTTCCACACAAATAGGCCAAATAGAATTCCTCCCAGCTCTTGTAAGTCTGCTGCAGCATGGCTGCCGCTTCCATCTTTATGCTCCAAGCCTCTTCCTTTGACAAAAAGCCCTTTACTAGCCCAATCCGGCTCAGCATAATGGCCCAAGCCAAACCGTATGCACTCACATCTCCGGAAGGTAGCTGGTATAGACACTTGGCCACGACATCCCACTGGGCGCAGCTTTTCTCGCTATTCTCCTCCTTTAAGGCTTCAAGATAATGTTGACGTGCCGTTTCGTTAAGTGCCAGCAAACACATATGCCTGCTTCTATATTCCTTTCGACCTCCATCCTCGATTAACCAACGGATTTTACCTTTTAAGCTCTCGGCATCTGTTATGCTCCAAAGCTGTAGCGAACTACGGATCACACTTTTGCGAACCAGCCTTTCAGCAAGGCCAAATTCATAGACCACATAATAGTTTTGCAGTATGTCTTGAAGACAACTTGCCGTAAGACATCGGAAATACTGTTCTATTTTTCTTCGCTTCCCAAAAGCATATCGCCTTGCCATGAATTAAACCTCCTTAATCAAGTAAAAAACATCCTTGCTGTTCTTAAGGTCTTCCAAGCGGTTCCGCAAAGTATGATGGGCAATAGAATCAAAAATAGCGGGGGCAAGCGAAAGATAAAATAAACAAGCACGAATAAAAAAAGATAAAGCCAGCTTAATCTAAACATCAGCATGCCATAGTTCCACATTTGAGACTTTCTAATCCTCTTTTTATACTCTGCATGTCGGGGACTATGCTCTTGGGGCAACAAATGCCTATTTCTCATCCGCAGCAACATCAAATTATATTGAAAGTGGTAAAATTTCTGCCAAATCGGTTCGGTTTCCGCGTATTGCTTCCAAACTTGCTCAATACGTCCCAACTCAATTGCGGAGTTTCCATATATGCTCATGACATCCTGGTTCAATACTCCTTGCTCCTCCAACAAATTACACTCCACTATGGCCTCGTCGTAGCGTTGTTCATTATAAGAGAAATGTGCAAGTAACAGGCGAGCCTCATGCTCGTCCGGTTTTAGCTTAAGAACTTGCTGCAGACAAAAATTCGCCTCCGAATTTTGCCCCAGTCTCAGATAGCATTTCGCTTGCAGAAGCTGCAAATCCGGGTCATTCTGGAACATGGCATGCGCCTCCGCCAGATCATCCCTGGCCGCCACCGGATTATCCTCCATAAGTAAAGTTTGAGCATCCTGCCTTAGCGTAAGATAGTGCTCAATATCGAAGTCAAGCTGTCGATCTTCAAAACAGCCATACCCTAATTCCGCAGCACCCTGAATTTGCCCGATGATAAAAGCTATTTCTTCCTCATCATAGAGTTCAAATAGATCTTCTTTCTGTTCCAGCAAGTAAAAGGATTGGTTCAAAACATCCCATACTTTTCGCGGAAAATGCCGATGCTCTTCTAAAAAACGCAGCAATCCACTTAACCGCTCACTCTGATGATCCATATCCCACATATAGTCGCTCGCCATCAATATTTTCCATTGCTCAGGATCAATGCGGCGCGGAAAATGGTCATACAGCTCCTCCATTTGCTCAAAAAATACCTGAGCCGGATGACGTTTCAACTGGGATGATTCCGAATCGCCGGCTTGCCAAGATGTCCGCAGCACCGAAATCTCGTCATCTGGATCGTATGTATCGTAGCTCCATTCATCCTCGTCCATATCGCAACTGGCTTCTTCATCCTCCAGCGCTTTAGCTCGTTTCTTTGCCCATTCATAGGCCTCTCTCAAACGCTGATAGCCCTCGGGATCCTCCTCCGGATGATAAACCTGCAATTGGCTTGCGTAAGCCTTCTTAATAACGGATTCGTCCGTCGTAGGGTCTATCCCTAGTACAGTCCAATATGTCATTACTCTCTCGGCCATCCTTTTTTCAAAAATTATGTATCAAGCATTATATTATATAGATTAAACAATACATAGCAATACAATTAATAGGATCAAAATGCGTTGACCTGTTGTCTAAAAACCTTCCTAGCCCTTTGGCACAAAAAAGAGCCTGAGAGTGATCATCTTTCAAGGCTCCAAAAGGTAGTAAAATTTTGTTGTACTTCGCTGCTTAATTGCTCTGCCCCTAGCATCATCTTATGAGCTATTCAACGCGTGATACCGCAGAAGCTTTACCTCTTAACGGCACCAGGATTAAAGAAGCCACAATGATTAGTACACCTAATACAGCCGCTGACCAGTATAAACCGCCGTAGCCATTCTCTGCAGCCATCCTTGTAATTTCGGATACACTGTTTAAGATTACTTCTTTTAAGGCAGGATCTTGGATCGAGCCGACAATTTCATTCATCTGATTTGCATCGATTGCACCAGAGCCCGCAGCCATCTGTTGACCAATTTGCGCTAGCTCGCCAAGTGCCTCCTTCGACAAATCAGCCCTTGCAATATTGTCTTGTAACACATTCTGAAAGTCACTCTGAAAAAGATTACCCATATTGTTAAAGCCACGTGCAATGAAGCCTGCATAAATGGTTGGTGCTATGGTCATACCTATCTGGCGCAGTAGGGATAAAGAAGCTAGCGCAGTACCTTTATTCGATTGTAGACCTTCTGTCGCTAAAATATTTAATGGCGCGCCTAAAATAACACCAATCCCCACACCTGCGATCATACTGGAAACCACGAATTGCCATTTTAATTCAATCCATAATGGGAATAAGGCAAACCCGATGGCGGCAATCAGCCCCGATATAATAACGGTAAACACAGGGCCGCGCTTCGTGACCAGTGTACCGCCCAAGCCTGCGCCAACCCCTGCTGCTAATGCGAGCGGGGTCATCCAATAGCCCGACTTTTCAGCCATGATCCCCAGCACATTTTCGGTGAAGGCGGGGATAAAAATCATCGCTGCTAAAATGCCGCCTGATAAAGCGCCAATCAAAAGCACCATTAAAAAGCGAGGCTGTCTAATCAAGTATATCGGTAAAATCGGGTCGCCATTCTCCTTTTTCTCCAATACCGACTCATACAGCATCAACACGATAAACAATACGATCCCTGCACCAATAAAGCCTGATACTTCAAGCTGCTTAAAGCTGGCCCAGAAATCAATGTCAATATTGGTTAAGCCGTACATTAGGGATAACACGGCAAAAGACAAAATAATGGTACCGATTAAATCTAACCGCCCTGGACTTGGATCCGAGGATTCCTCTAGCCTCATTAAGGCCAGAATGAACAAAACAATAGCAATCGGCACGTTGATTAAGAATAAAATATGCCAATTCCCCGTTAAGTCGAGTAAGAAAGAACCAACGTTTGGCCCTAATACAGCGGCAACCCCGTTCATCGCCCCTAAAAGCCCCAAATATTTCGCCTGCTTGCCCGGTTCAACAGTACTTAATATATGTGAATTCCCGATAATAAAAATACCGCCGCCGCCAAGCGCTTGAATGAAACGAGCAGCTAAATAAAAGCCAAATGAAGGACTAAGCGCTACCAATAAAGAACCGATACCGAACAAGGCGATTTCAATAATAAATAGCTTCCTTCTTCCATACCTATCGGAAAGTTTACCAACAATCGGTAAGCTAATCGCTAAGCCAAGGGTATAGATGGTTATGCCCCAGGCACCCCAGTTATCAGTCACATCATAGTGACGATTAATGGTTGTAAGCGCTGAACTAATAATCCCATTATCAAGCTGCGCCATAAATACGCCGATTGAGAATAAGAGCAAAGCCCAAAAGTGAGAGGTTTTTTTAGCCAACAAGTTTCCCTCCTTTTTTACACCTTCCAATAATACACCTTTGCAGCGGGTGTTTTCAATTTCTCTTGCAACCATTATAAGAGGGTGAGGCCACTTTATTCTTTTATGTTCATAAAACACCGGAAATACCATAGGTAGCCCCTTAACAAGTGGCTTTGTAAAATACCAGCAAAGTACTACTTTTTTTCAGATTAGGGAAAGGTAACAGAATAAAACATAAAATTTTTGAAGGGATGAAAACATGACGACATCTGTTACCGACAATCAAGAAGCGATCAAAACCGTCCATGAATTAATCAAAGGGATCGAAACCGCGATGCTAACGACTGTTTCCGAAGAGGGACTCGTATCTCGGCCCATGAAAACCCAGGACGTCGAGTTTGACGGAACGCTTTGGTTCCTGACAAAAAAGGATAGCGGCAAATTTCATGAGCTGCTTCATAATCAACATGTGAACGTAGCCTATGTAGGAAAATCCTTTGTCTCTATCCGCGGTAATGCTGAATTGGTGGAGGATCAGAAGAAATTGCAAAAATTTTGGAATCCCATGTACGAGGAACTGCTTGAAACCACTTCTGACGACCCTAATCTGGTTCTCATCAAGGTAAATGCGGAAACTGCGGAGTACTGGGATTCGGGCAACAAATTTAAAATGGTTAAATTCCTGCTCCGCAGAATGTTAGGCAAGAATACCGAGGGAACGGATATGAATCAGATTGTGAATATGACTTGAGACCATGTTCTAAGGCAAGGTTCTCCGGCTGTCTGTCGCGCGAAGCTCCCAGCGCCGTCTGTACGGCAGGTTGCCATAAATCGGGCCACCAAAATGGTGGCCTAACATATGAACCCGCCCTCATGGCTATAAGCTAGGCCGTTGTAAAACGGTCGCATCCCATAAGTGGCGAAGTGCGAAGTCACTTGCCTGCCAGAATTACTGCCGATTTTCTGAGTTCAAGTTCAGTCGGTATTGTTATCGTAATATTTTGCGATTCCATACGCCATTTCCCGGATCTTGCATTTCAGCTCAATCGGTTCCCGAACCCGAATAGCCGTGCCAAAAGTTATCAGATACATCGGAAGGTACTTGTTCATTGTTGGGACATCAAGCAGAAACCGGGCCTCTCGATCGCTCCGTTCACTCAAATAGTGGCGCAGATGCCAGTGGGCGCAAATCGCGTTCAGGGCGTCGGATTCTCCCTCAACGCAAATGACCGTCAACGGTCCGTCCGCCTCCCGTTCTCGCTCGGACTGGTCGTGGAGGTAAGTCGACGCAGAAAAATGCAGAGGCTGATCAAATCGCAATTCGGTCTGCTCCAGCCATTCGATTCGATCAACACGGAACGTCCGAACCCCCTGAGACCGATGGCAGAATGCGACAGCGTACCATTCATTCCGGTCATAAGCTAACCCGTACGGATCAAGCTCACGTTCGTAAGCTTGATCCGCATTCGCTTTACGATAGGCGATGCGGACCGTTCTCCCCTCCTTCGCCGCCTGCTCTAGATCCCTGAGCAACCGAGTGGCGGAAGGCGGACGCGCTGGAACAATCACATCCAAGCCGCTTGTCTGACGGGACAAATCATCGCGCTGTTCATCATGCAGCCCGTTTTCGACCTTCTTCAATACGCTTTGTAACTCCTCCGTATATGGATAACCTGCGCCTTGCGCAAATTTAAATGCGTCCACAAGCGCCTTCAGCTCTAAAGAGTTGAAGAACAATGGCGTCTCCTTAAAGCTGTCCAGAATGCGAATCCCGCCATCATGGCCCGATTCTGCGATGACCGGTACACCGCTGGCACATAATGCATCGATATATCGATACACGGTGCGAACGCTGATCTCTAAACTGTCCGCGATCTGCGCAGCGGTGAGCTTTCTACCGGAGCGCAGCATCCAGAGCATGGACAGCATGTTATCCCATTTTGCCATCGCAATCCCCCTCTTTTCCTTCCTCAAATTAAGGGAACTAAATACAAATCAGATCGAGTGACCCATGTTTCATTTCACTGCTGGAATCAATGTGGACCAAGACGATCCATTCACCGTTCCTGTGAACCGATAAACGGGCTGATAATACCCTTTTGAATCGTAGGTATAGGTTAGTTCATATTCGTCCACATTCAGTTGGTCGCCATTTTCCAAGTCATTGTAAACATAAAAATTACCCTTGGCAACCTCCATATAGGCTTGAGCCGGACTAATAATTTCAATTTTACGTACAAACTTGTTCTCTTGCATGGAGTAAAATAAGCTATGTGGAATTTGATGTTCTCCGGAGGGTACAATCATTACCATTCCACTTGCGTAATCGCTATTTCCTCGAGCGATGTCTGCGATGGACTGCTCAATATCCCAACGGATCGTATCTTCATTTTGTGTGCTGAATACAGCATTTGGGGGTAATATGCCGCTGGAAAGCATCCAGCTTTCATAATACTCTCCATGCCTGAATAATTCCTCCTGCTCCATCGGGCCGCTTCCGTCACCTTCGGTTGATAGCGACCATCCGCCATCCCTGACAGCGTAATTAAACGTATATTCCTTTCCGTCATCGCTAACAAGTATCCATATGCGGTTAAATCCATCCATGCGCATACCGCCCTGCTGCTGTAAATCAAAAGTGCGCTTTGTCAGCTCTGCCATCTCTTTTCCATATTTAAGATTATGGATTCGACGGTTGGAATAAAGAGATACCGGTTCGGCCTCGGTTGGTAAATCAGCGTTAAGCGTTACTTTAACATCAGTCATGTCTTGCGCAATTGCCGGACGAATGGACAGGTTGCCAAGCTCTTTCGTATTGTAGACAAACAAAGCTCCGGAAAAAAGAAGGGCAAAAAATAGCGGTATACTGAGCGCCTTCCATGCGGATCTGACCGCGATCTTTCGTTGTTCAACGATGTCTAGGATTGCGCTCATCACGAAAAATCCCGCCATACTTCCAAGTGTGTTGTGTAAAATATCGTCCAGTTCAAAAATACCTCTGCGGCTCAACATCTGAATACACTCAATCCCCAGCGTAATCAGAAGCGACAGAAGCAGAACGGGAACAAAGCGGCGCGTTGTTTTGTTAAGAAGCGGTAGCAGGAAGCCGAGCGGAACGAACATCAGCATGTTAAAAATAATCAACTGCCATTCCTGTAACGACCATTGATTCCATGCATTCACATAACCGCTGAAGAGCCGGAAATTAACCCAACCCTCATAATTGGCGCCTCTGCTGAATGTCGTTAATACCATAACCACAACACACCAAGCCAGAATCAAGAAGATTGCGATAACCTGCCTGGCGGTTACATTTCTTCTCCCGCCTCTCTTTCGATATAAGGCGTAGGATAAATACGAGACCCCGATGAACACCAATGCTGTGATCAGCGCCGTCGGCAAAATCGGCAACAGTTTGTCGATGATTCCTTGTAAATCCATGGATAAACCCTCCAAATTACGACTTGGTTAATGAAGCTGACATTTCTACAACGAAATACTGCACCCTTTATTTCACCCGAATCGTAAATTTATAAGCGAAAAATGAGGATACACGCAAAAAAGAGCCTCAGATTAATCATCTGGTTAGGCTCCTAAGCTAATAAAATAACGTTGCATCATCTTTATTTGTTACTCATTGCAATCCGGCCCCGCACCCGCCAAAAACGGCCTTAACTACGGTCACAGATAATATAACCCTGCCCTGCCTCGAACTCGATAAATCCCGCCATATGCCGAAGCTGATAATGGATGTTTTGTGTGCTGCCCATCATAATAATATTGCGGAGATCCCTGTCCCCTTCAACGGGCAAGGCAAAACACTTGGTATAAGGAAACACTTCGCTAAGCGTGCTATGTATCGCATTCATCCATTGATCCTGCTCGCCTCTGCCCATAAGATTCATGATTAGTGAACCGGGGTGCTCCAGCTTGCTAGCCGCCATGTGAAAAAACTCGCTGGATAGTAGATGAGTAGGCGTGCCCTTAGCCGAAAATGCATCCAAGACCACATAATCATAGACATGCGGCGGCTCGTTCTCCAATAGCTCCCGACCATCGCCTACTCTCACATTATCTTTGGAATATCCAAACCACTCCCGGCTAATATCTACGACTGCTTGATCTAACTCCGCCACATCAAACGTTTTATCCGCAAAATGTCTAGAGAGTGTCCCAATCCCATGTCCAATTAAAAATACGCGTTCAAATGAGGCTTGGTTATATTCCATCAGATGACAGATGGCCCGGGGGTATTCCAGCACGACTCGCTCCGGATCAGCCATATCCATGGCCCCTTGTACCGCCTCTTCCGAAAACTGCAGCACGCGAAAAGTCCCCTTCTCTCCATCCAATTCCTCAGCCTCATATACGGCAACCTCATGACCTTGGCTGAAGGTCTTATACAACAGTTTCAAGCGCTCTGATTCCCCTCTATGTTGAATTGAAATGCTATTAGTGGTCTTCATTACAGCTATATCACTGTTACTGCTCCCTTGCAATATCCATTCGAGTGTAGTCATAGTAATGGCGCTCCGTCTTTGTTCCCAAGCTCAGTAATTCAACGCTAAGCGAGAAGGGGAAAATAATGGGGCAAATCTATTCAGACGAAACTAAACAACCAGTCACCGTTAGTATTTCGGCAACTGGCTGTTTAAATTAAGGGGGTTAAATTTCTCTTATTCCTATTCAAAAAATTCATCATCTTCAAACAAACCTTTTTGTGGAGTTACTTCTAATCCCTGTTGTGGCTCTAATTGCATGATTACCTTTCCTGATGTCTTTTTACCAACCCATTTAATTGCGCTATCCCCTTCAGGTATAGATAACACAATCTCCTGATCACCTTCCCCCTCCCAAAGTGTGTGGATCTCACTGCCCCCATTGACTTGAATTATTTTAAATTTATCTTGCTTTGCAGTTCCACTAATTGATATTTTCGTTGTTACATCAGAGGTAGTGTGTAAATGCCATACCGTATATAATCCCGAAAAACCCGAAAATTTGATATTTGCCTCTTTTTCGGTAACATTGCCTAACTTTCTTGCAAAACTGTAACTGTCTCCCGAGTCCATCATCCGAGCATCATCATAGAAAATATTTTCTTGCTCCATTGTTCTATTATCACATCCTCCAAGCCAAAGCATAAGCATAGCTAGGAAAAAGATCTTTATCCACTTATTCATACAAAATTACTCCTTATCTAATTAAGTATCGGCTACTCTGCAACATAAAATTTAGAATAAAATATAGATATTGGTGATAATTTCTGAAACTCGAAACACATTATATAATGGAATCATTTGTAAATATATCAAAAAAGTCACTCTTAGTGGATTGGTGATTAAAAGTCCAGTGACTGGAACTCGCTGTTCTCCGACAAAAAATCCATCGGTTAGCGGTAGACTCTGTCCATACAACTGCAAGATTGGGCCCAGGCTGTATGTTTGTCGGCGATGGATTATTAATGCGCGGGACGATAAGGAGCATTGGCCGGACAGTTAGATGTTACGCATGCCAGACGGCTGAGGTCTCCCTCGCACAGGCCGCATTTGCTGGCCACGATTATCTCCAAATCCATATGCGTTTTAGCGCAATCCTGCTTGACGCTGTTTCTCTCCATTGCGGAACACAACGGTATCATTTCAAATGCAAAGCCAGAATACAGGTTTTGCAGCCGAACTTTAAATACATAGCAACTCCCTTAATTCCATTGCTTATAGCTCCTTTTACTATGAGCACGCAAAAAAGCTCATTCCTGCTCATTGTTCGAGATTAGAATAAGCCTTTGAAATTTTAGCGTGTGTGTTCAATGTTTAGTGTTTTGGTTTGTTGGTTGTATTATACGATCTTGTTGTTGAGATTGTAAACTTGCTAATTTACATGAATGTTCTTTTCAGAGTCTCTGTCTTCTCAATTTCATATTGATAACTACATTTTCCTTTGAAACACTCTTCCATATTCCTAAAAAAAACGTCTGCCCCATCCAATAAAGTTTGAATAAATTCATTTTTTGGTAGTACAACTTTAATAAGTTCATCAGTCTCTATCTCATAAAGTACTAGATCCTCAGATACTGATTTTAAGTACAACTTTATAGGCTGGTCTGGAAAGTAAGTCTTCCCTTCTCCAGTATTTAGTAGACTCTCAATAACATTTAAAATGTACGCCCATAATTGGTCAACTAAATCCCACAGGGTAACATCAAGTAATGACTGTTCAAAATACTTTAATGTAATTGCTCCATCCAAATAATCAAAGTCTAGTAAATCTTCGAGTTTCATTATCTCAGGAGTATTTGTAATCTGAACAAAATAATAATCAATATTAGATTCCAAAAGTGATAGGTCATAAATTTTTCTATCTGGTCTATGAATAAAAGTATTTACAGAAAACAATTTTCTCACCTACATTCAGGATAAAATTGACCATATATCAATTTTATTTGATAATTAAAGGTCGTACCATTCACTAAAAACTTCAAGCTCTTCAATACCCAAATGTTTCAATAAAGCCGGCATTTCACCTCTGCACATATTACAAGTTTTTCGGTCAACGTACATTGTCATTAGTTTTGGGAGTACACCCATTTTTTCATATGCCCTAATCAAGGCGTATGACTCTGCCATTTCCCACCAGTGCCGGCTGCCTCACCGCAAACACTTGAGCAAGAGGAACGACGGACAGAATTGATATCAGCACCCTAGGACAGAGCATTGAATATACACATTCATGAATTAGCTGATATGGATGGAAGAATGAGTGTCTCTTTATAGGATATACCGAGTCCGCTGAGACCTTAACTCAGTCTGGTTACAGTTTATACAATCCCCCTCACATCACTTTCTGTCATTAGTTTATTTTTCCGTTTTATTTTGCGTATGTAAAAAAGCTCATTCCAACAGGGTCGGAATGAGCTTTTTTTAAGTTTATAATATATTTCATTTGGTGTTCTTAATGTTCAATCCCCATTGCTAAAATCGTAAAATGGATATTCAGAACAGCACAATCATTTTAATATAATTATGAACAAATCTAGCTCTTTACAGAAATGATCCATAAAATATGCGTATTTATCTCCCAATAGAATGATGACGGATCATATTCCATACTCCATATGGATTAAAATAAGGATCTTCTTCATCGAACATAGTACATTCTTCTTGTTTTAGTAGATAAATTGGAGAGCTTGGATCTAGACTAAAAGTTTCCCCATCATTAATCTGTGGCTTTTCATCAAGATTATATAAACAGAATATTCTAAAAAGGGTAGCAACATCCCTTGCTGTTATGCCTTCTGAAGCTGTTTTCACATCACGCAATCCAAAACAATGCATACCAGTCGTATAATAAACTTCATTTTCTTGAGACATTTGTATAAAGGCTGAAAATAACCTTGTAATATCCTTACTTTTAGTAATTTCTAGCCAATCTTTCTTCGTTCGTGCCCTTCCCGAAGATTCAACATTCACCGCAATGCCACCAGCATTAAGAATAGCACTTGCAACTTCCATAACGTTTATAACTTTCTCTAAAGTCCCCCCTTCTGTAATAAGGTATATGATACTCCTATGTTTTCTTAGCTGCTCTACATCTTCTTTGCTGAATAAACCATGCCCACCAATTTCAATGGCCTCAGCGATATAAGGATTATGTTCACTTATATTTACTTCGTAGAATTGGTCAGGTTTTTCTAAGTATCCAATATGATTCCCCAAATATATATAACCATTACCACTTCTAGTCATTGCATCCTTGAAAGCATTCCTATCCTCCCACACTCCAGGAATGCCCAATACAATTTTTGGGATATTTTCCATGTTATCACCACCATTTTTAATCTAAGGTTAACTAATTTGATCTAGAATTTTGTTTATTTTCTCGTTATAATTAGAAAATCCTTTTTTAATTTCAATAAAAATATTAATGATAGTTTGTTTTGTGTTACTATCAACTTTCCCTAAAGCATCAGTAAACGGGCTTATAAATTCCTCCCCATTCAGCAAGGTTTTAAGAAGAGTTTTAGCCCAACTTTTAGCTTGAGGCAACAATCTTGTTATACCTTGCGCTAAAACATACATTCCTTGTTCTAAGCCATTTCGTTTTGCAATGTAAAAAATAGTTTCAATCATGTCCTCAGCCGCGGAGGACTCTTCTATATCATCCTCGAAAATAGAGCACAAATCCAGAATAACATTATTTCCACCGTTGTACGCTAATTCGTTAAGCAAGCTAGTAAATACATCAATGTCATCACCTTCATTATTTAAAAACCGCATTTGATATAAAGTATTAATTTGTTGCTCAAACGGCATATTGAAACCTCCTTTATTTGTGATTCTCATTATTTTGTGGTTTAATGAATACTTCTTTATCATTAACCATGTATTTTTTATAATAGTCTATCTATATATTCATTTATTTTTTCCTACTTTCACTATTATAAAGACCATCTTCTTTCAAGATTCTTCTTAAATCATTTATGTCAAAGGCCAAAGCATCCCTTGGAGATAATGACATACTGCTATTGTTTATATAGGGTTTTGGGAGGACTATTAATGAAAATCAAAATTAAGTTACAGCAAATTTTAGATGAACGAAATATTTCTCAACGTCAATTTTCGATTATGGTTAATATGCGTCCTGGAACAATAAATGCCCTTTGCAGAGGAACCACCGACAGAATTTATATCAGCACTCTAGAGCAAATTTGCATAGCATTGAATATACACATTCATGAATTAATTGATATGGAAGATTGAGCGTTTCTCCTATATGTTACTGAGCCCGTTAAGGCTTTAACTCAGTCTGGACTTTTTACAGTTTATATACTTCGCTCACTTCAATTACTGCCCTCTGACTTTGAGTATGTAAAAAAGCTTATTTCTACCTAATAAATAGGTAGAAATAAGCCTTTTTTGAAATTTGGGACTAGGAAGCCTCCTAGAAAAGTGCTAGAAGCCCCTGAAATTCAATTTAGACTCCCAAGAACTACGTCTTTTAATTTATTTTCATCAGAATTATTAGGGTCACCAGCCAACAATTTAATGATAATCTCGGTTACTTTAGAAAACGAGAGTTGACTTGAACCTACGAGCCCATGAGCACCAATGTTGAAGTTTAGTACGCCTCCTGAAAAATTAGGAAGTTCATCTAAAGTTTTTTGGACACTTCTTAAAATAGCTTGACCATATTCATTTGGCAACCCAATATGAACCTCATCAAGTTGTGCAGCAATATTATCCTCCAATATCTCCCCTTCATCATTACCTACACTTATGGTTATTTCTAATTGGTCCCCGCTATTCGGAATGAATTCAGCCCCCAGAAATGCGTAGTTACTTACTTGACGTGGAGAAAGTAGAAGCTCCAAAGCTAGGTTGCACGGCTTTAATTCTAATCCCTTATTTATTGTTAGTGAAAGTTCAAGAATATCAATACAATCGTAATCTATTCTTGGTAAGTCATTTACCCATAATTTGCCTCGACGATATTGTCCTAAGTTATTTAAAATAATCATCAGTCTATCCCCCAAAATTTCTTCCATGCCCTACCAAAGTTTTCTGGCATTGATTTTATTACATCTGGATGATATACGCTAAATGGAGAAACATCATACTTTTGAAGAGCCTCCGCATGTGCAGTATCATAATCAATACCTTTCTTCATCATTGTAGCTTCTGAAACTTCATGCATATAAAAACTTGCATCTGCTCCTGATATTTTTTTCTTGCTAGTCATTGCATCTTCAAGTCTTTTTATCATAGCTGTATTTTCTGGGAAGTCACCAAACTGTGCAAGATGATTTTTAACAATCTCCAAGCCTTTTGGGGAAACATTAAGTTCCTTTCCGTCTAGTTTTCCAAGACCTTGACCAGAAGTACCATTAAAAGATGGATTGTAAGCCCCAGTTTTCCCCTTCTCCTTAGCTTTCTTCTCCGCTTCCTCCTTAATCTCCTTCATAGCCTGTTCAAAATTTATCTGCACTTCAGTTCGTTTAGGAACTTGATCAGGCATCCATTTCTCGAAGAAGCTAACATTTGGCGACGGGATACCATATGCCAGTGCTGGCTGTCTCACCGCAAACATTTGAGCAAATTGACTGCCTGCTTCCGCTAAGTCCTTTAGGCTCTCTTTAAAGCCTTCTTCTACGCTCTTAACTCCTTGTTTTAGCCATGCTGTAGAAGCACCCACTGCATTTTGGACCAGCTCATTTGCTTTCTGGAATCCTTTTTTCCCCGCATTCCCGATACCTTTCAGAACTCTCGCATCGAATAATCCAGCGGTTATGCCACCAATCCCTGCGTCCATGAGTAATGTACCAAAACTAAATCCATTACCCTCCATACTCTGGCGCATAATACTTTCAAATGTATTCGTTGTTGCGCCGAAAGCCATTTTTCCACCAATGGTCGCCATAGCTCCAAACGGGCCAAAAACAGCTCCAGATACAGCCCCAATGACGGATTCTCTATAGGCCGTCTGCATATAATCCTTCATATCACTGACTTCGCCTCTGATGATATCCGAAACGGCCATACTGGCCACGGCAGCGGTTCCGGCTATTGCAGCCCCGGCAGCCACGGCTCCAATGACAACGGCTCCAGCTCCCAAAGTAGCCACACACAGCACAGCTACCGCCGTGACCGCTGCCACCACAGCCAGTCCCGCCACTACATTCTTAAAGAGCTTGCCCCAGCTAAACTTCTTTTCCTCTTCTTCCTTCGGCGTATAAGTCTGAATCTCATCATCATATTTCGGATAGCTAGTCCGATCAGCACCATCCAGTTTGACCTGGCTTCCTAATAGATGATATTCACTCTCAACCGTAAATCCGCTCAGCTTGCTTAATTTCTTGGCCAAGATCATGTTCGGTGTACGGAATACCACACGCTTCGGAGTGTACAAAGAAATATCCTCACCCGCGTTCATCGTCAGCTTCCGGTGGCTTGTCAGGATGACGCCTGTTGCATCATCAAAGCTAATCATGAGCGGCTCTTTAGATCCACTGACCACATTAATCGCTGTCGGCGTAATTTCTAGCTCACTGCCGTGCTCTGTGCCAAAGTATCTGTTGTTTGGATCGCCTGTCTTACCGCAATCCTCTCCGTTCGTCCGGACACAGCCGATGACCTTGGCTTTGCTTCCTGCATCATCCGGGAAGTACAGACTCACATTCGTTCCCTTCTGAGGCATCGAGTACATGGCACTGCCCGTTGGCGGGGCAAAAGGAAACCAATAGGCCGATGTGGGCGACTGCTCCTGATCGATCTCCAAATGCAGCTTGACCTGCTGACCTTGGACATCTAACACCTTCCCATTCATCGAGACGCCGACTAACTTGGGGTTATGTATCCGATGTTGACGTATGCCATCTCTTCTCGATAAGCGGTAATTATAGATCAGTTGGCCCTGACTCATGGCGGCTTTCATTTCACTAATCACCATCGGTTTATCTCGGAATAGAACCTCATCGCCGATGGCGTAACGTATGCCGCTTTGAATCTCGTATGTAAAAAAATCGGTATGATGTACCGATGCAGATCCTGACCTGGCCTCTTGATAAGCTAGTAAATCTTTGCTTGCTGTATACGCCAAATCATCGGGAAGCTGGATGCTGTTCCTGTTTGGCACGCCGATGTACATCCGTGGTTTGGCTTCATAAATATCACTGAACACCACGCTCTGCAAATGACTGGCCATCCGTTTGAGGAACTCCCAGTCCGTCTCGTAATACTGGATGATCGGCTCGCCAATAGGCTCGTTTTCACCCACAAGTTGAATCACATCGTACCCGGCATAAGCTTTCAACACGCTTTTGACGAGTTCGCCGTACGTCATGTTCTTATTTTGGAAGGATCGGCGCCTCTTCTGAGCATCCAGCCGGCTCGTGCCGGAAATGACTTCCAGCTCTGTGCTATAAATCCCGTTGTGATGCTTGGTTTGTACGTTGGCAATGAGTCCGCTAAAAATCTTGGTTTCCCCGTCAAATACCTGAACCTGGTCATCCGTCGACGCTTTGAGTACGGCGTTAACCTGCTCTTGCTCATCGAGAAGGCCACGAATGAATAATCGCCCATGCTCGTTCGACTTCCATTCTATTTGAATGTCTTGAACTACCTTGATTCGGTATGGTGATGTTACGCTTATGTTTTCAAACCCTATCATATCCACTAGCCTCCGATCGCATAACTTTTCATGCTGTCCGGTCGCCTCCGCTTATGCTCTTTCATATTTGGCATATCATTCTACTCCTCTTCATGCTGGCCACTGCTGTTAAAACGGATGACTCCACCTAAGGAGCAGTGCAATTCTGACTCCGTGGTCAGAGCCGATTTCCCTTCTACCTTTGCCTGCTCTTTCGTTTTCTCCCACTTGCTGCCGGCCAGCAGAGCTAACAGGCAAGGCTTCCCCTGGATTTCCTGGCCATCCATCGAGATGAGGTAAACCGTCTCGCCGCTCTGATTTTCCGGACTGCTGCAGATCCCAAAGTTCGAAATATTTACTTCAGGGATACAATCCGATTCGTTCATCATGGGCTTACCATTGACATAGATCCCGTGGCTACTCGGCAGATTCAATTTCCGTAAATGTGATCCACAGTCGCAAAAAATATTAGCGCCACGTACAACGTACTCATACTTATCCATCAGTTCACGCCCTTCCCCAGCTTTCGTTCCATCACTCCACGAGAACTTTCTTCAAGCTAACTCCGATCATATCCCGGCGGAGTATGCTCTCAGCTACATCTAAGCGGACAATGATCAGAGGTTGCTCGCTTTCTTGCACGCGGAAAATTCGTTTCTTCGCCACCTTCTCTCCTTGAAGCACCAGCTTCTTGATGACGCTTCGATCTGCATTAAACTCACTGCTCGAACTTAGAGCTTCAACTTCCTCAAAAAAAGGCAGGAAGTAAAGACTTTGCTTACTATTGAATTGGTCCATCAGAGGTATATGCTTAAAAATACAATCCGGCTCGTACATGGCGATCAATTTCTTCAACTTCTCGGACATCAAGTACAGTTGATCGCTTAATAGATCCAAGTACTCTGTTTCGGTAGATGCCTTAACCTGAAAAATCGTCGTATCTGCAATTTGATGAGAACGTAAGCGATTCATATGCCGAATATCGATTTTTTGCCGAATATTCTGTAAGACTGGCGTGTCGGTATAGCGTTCATCCTGCTGCATCACAAAGTAATCCATGACATCCCTCCTCCATTCACTGCTCGGCCATGATTTCTTCTGCTTCGGCTTCCGGCTGGCCATAGAGCAGCTCGCTGCGATCCCGGTATTCTCCGGCCAGAATGCAAATATTCGGTTTCTTGACCAGCCGATTGTAACCCTCACATTCTAAAATAGAAGGAATCATACTTCTCATAAACTCGATAGTGAACAAATGATATCTTATGGCTTCAATTTGCAAGATTCGTTCAATATCCATCGTTGAGATTTTCCGGGCATAGCTTGTTTTTACAGCTTCCAACTCCCGCATTCTCTGAAATAGAGGATCGAATATAAAATCGGCCTGCCAATGAGAAGAACACTCTACGGGATCAAGAAACCAACGCTCATCATGAATATCAATGCGATAACTAGCTTTATGCTCCATGAAGCTCGTCCGCAACAAAGAGAGATAGATATATTGAATATCTCCCTTCATCCCAGCTTCCTGAAGCTCGACCGCCTGTTTACATGCTGCATCCACAGAACTCACAAATTCCGCTATCGTAGCTTCTTGATTCTGGATAAAGCTCTCAGAAATGATGTCCAAGTCGCCCTGCCAGCGATCAAACACATGATTTTCCAAAAAATGACCCAACGCCTCTTCACGACTCATGACAGAACTCATTCGATATTCACCCGGCCCCCGCTAAGCGTGACCTCATCTTCTACTTTAAGCGAAGCATTCCCTTGTACGAATTCAATGCCTGACTCCCCTTGGATAAGAATCTTCGCACCCCCGTTAATTTCAATATCCTCCATGGCTGACAGGGAAATCTTCTTGTCGCTGTTAATTTCAATCCCCCCATCATCGGTAAGTTTCATCAGCAATTGGCCTCCGCCAATAATTTCAACCGCGCCGGGTTTAAACACAATTTCTTTGCCATATTTGGTACTGATGCTTTTGACAGACGGGTCACTTCGTTTCTCGGGATTAGAGGAATCGGTATCTACTGAGCTCGCAGCAAAGGCGTTTTTCTCTTGTTCATCGGGAAAATAGAGCCGCACTTCATCCCCTATTTCCGGCATGCAGTACCAGCCGCTCCCATCCGGGGATGAATAAACCGTGGAATAAGCAAACCACATGGCCTCATTCACAGGCTGATCCTGATCAATATGCAGCTTCACCCGGACCTTATCCTTTGCCACATCAAGGATCGTTCCAAATAACGACGTTCCCGCTAAGGCATAAGGATATTCCGTTCGGCAACGCAGCCCTTTGGCATCCTTTAGGTCATACAAGCTGCTCAGTATGCCGTTCTCTAGTTTTGTCTCGACGCGGCTGACATACAATGTCCGCTTCTGGAAGGTAACCGCCTGTCCCAACTCGAACACCTTGTGACTTGTAACCGTGTAACTAATGCTATTTTGCTCTGAAATATCCTTGATACCGTTCTCGGACTTCAGCTTGTAATCTCTTAAATCTTTATTAATGGCGTAATTGTATTCATCTAACTTCTGGGGATGAACAGCGTCTGGCAATCCAACATACAGCTTGATCCCGGTTCGAGAGCTTACAGGAATAAGAGGAGCGTGGAAATGCGAAGCTAATCTCCTCATAAATGCCCAGTCGGTTTCTTGATATTGAACCAACAATCCACCCGTTTTTTTGCCTAGCGACGCTTCGTCAATGACATCGGAATCAGGATAGTTGGCTATAATCCGATGGAACAAACTTTTATAAGATAACTCTTTATTTTGGATCGATCCAGTTTCCTTGCGGATGTCCATAAGAATGGATAAGCTATGGGCTTCAATAGCAATGCTTCTAACACCACGTGCTGCTTGTACGGAGATATTTGTAATCACACCGTGAAACAAAGGGATTGCCTTGTCCTTATCCTGAACCGCAACCCGAATAGTGTCGCTCGCATTCGCTTGTTCAATATACTTATCCTGCATGTCTTCAGAAATAATACCGCTAATAATTAGCTTGGCATGTTCATTCACCTGTTTTTCAATGATGAGTTCCGTAATTCTCTCGAACTTATAATTCGAAACTATAATATCTGCAGACGTATAGATGACCTCGCTCATGCTTACTCCCCTCCCTCTTCTTCAATATGGACAGTGAGGCTGCGAATGCATTGATAAGCCACATCTCTCCAATCCAGATAATCCTCATACCGGCAGCAGAAGGTTCCCATGAGGACTTTTCCTTCAAATTCGAGGAAATACATGATGTTAAATAAGGCTCCATCGATCACCATATTTTTGAACTCAAAGTATCCGAACGTTTTCTCGTTTACGGTCTCTACCCCGCTTTCATAGAAAACATGGGAGGGGTTCGATTTTTGAATCATCGTTTTCATGCCAGCAGACAGTTCCGCTACCATTTCATCCTTTAACTCATGATCTATTCGGTTGAGCGTGAAATTAATGGCTCCCGACTCATCGCTTCTAATAATTTCAGGCCGTTGTTCATAGGGATACTTAATGGAACGAATCTCCTTAGGCATCTCTTCAAAGTCAGCAGGAAGGTAGAGAGAGACTTTGTCCTCATAGAAAGACTGCATAGTAAATTCATAATAGCGGTTCCCTATTTTCACCGGCACATCCGTAATCGAACGGGATACCATTGATTGCTCTGCTTCATTAAGGATCTGCGTAATCTTTTCATCCATAAACGACATAACTTTTCCTCCTCCTTTTTGGGTAAATCCATCCCTAATCCACAATCACCCGCTGGGTGCCGCCCGGGGTCATGCCCAGCCTGCCCCCACCGCCGCCGCGGACGCCGTCCAAGATGCGGCTCAGATACTTGTGGATTTCCACATTCGTATACTCCCTGCTGCTCATGCCGATGCGGCTCGTCATATAGTGCAAAATGACGTCCCGAGCGAGGGTTCCCTCGTTCATGCACATCATTGTAAACATGAAGTCCTGCGGATCGCCGCTTCCCTTGCGCGTCATTTCCTCTGCGAAGCAGCGGAGGACGACCGGGGACAAGGTGCTTTTGCCGTAAGCCGCGTAGCGGACATGCAGGACATTCACGGTATTAAATTCAGTCGCGAGGTCCCGGAAGCCCTGATAGTCTTGGCGTAGCCGGGCGCCTTCCTTGAGCTTGAAGCGGCATAATTCCAGTTCGGAATCAGCTACCTCAAGCTGCTCATCAATCACGATCTCGCTGCGGAACGTTCGCCAGTCGCTGTCCTCGTCACCAGCATGGAAACGAACCTTCAACGCAGCCTCCCGTCCCGTGGCGCGGTACTTGATGCTTACAGCATCTTTTAGCAAATATAGTCGCCCTTGATGCTTGATGATGCCGGGATGCACGATCAAGGAATCTGCCCCGACTTCTACATGGGCACCCGAAATGATGCCGTCCGAATATTCGTCATAGTAGACGTCCACAAATTCGCGGGGGAAATCCCGTAGATTTTCCAGCATCGCCGTCTTTAGAATCCGGCCCTTCTCAAACTTCGGTGCGATATAATTAAACATTGCCTTCCCCTCCTTCCGGCTGTGACGTTGACACGATTTCCCTGGTTCTTGGTTCTGTTCTTCTTGAGCAGATCACCTATCAAACCTGTTGCCCCTGCATGTGAACGCCGTGCAAGTGCAGTTGAGGATTCCCGGCGTACATAAACCAATCTCCTTCAAACCCGTAATTTCTAGTCGAACTCCACCCTCAATCCGGCCAGTTGAAGCCCTTGCTTGCCAAATCAAGCTTTCCCGCGGATACCAATGGCTTGGCATTGCTCTTCTTATACAAGAGCATTTCCTTGTTGACGACATATGTATCGGCGATTTTATCGTGCAGCCCTTGCTTGTATTCCGTGAAAATCGCCATGAAATAACCTATTCCGAGGATGGATGAAATCAGTTTGCTCCAAAACCTCGCATTCGCCTTCCCCCAGGAAATTCTCTCATCCATATCATCCACCACGACTACACCGAGCATGAGCTTGCCGAAGGTTGCCTGGTATTTGGAAGATTCCATAATGGTGAAATACAGCCACTGAGCTATCAAACTGAATATCACCAGTGTCCCATTGTAGCGATACATCAGCTCTTCTGGGGTAATAAAAATAAAGGTAAGTATCAATAAGGACAGCATCATAAATATCCGGTCAACAAACATCGCAAAATACCTTCTCCACAGTACGTCATACATCGACTCTTTCCTCCCCGCCAACAGCACCAAGTCTTTTTTATGAAGGAAACTAAACGTTCCACTTCTACACGGAAGCAACGGTCTCCACTTGTCTAGTATCAAGCACTTCCTCTTCCACCAGACAGGTATCGGCGATCAGATCATGCAGCGCCTGCTTCTTCTTCGTGAAGCCCGCTATGAACCAGCCAATCAATACCGTGATGGCCGAGAGGCTTTTACTCCAAAATCGTGCAGTCGCACGGCGAAAAGTGATTCTCTTACCCTCCTGATCAACTACCTTGAGGCCCATCGCCAGCTTGCCAAATGTCGCCTGGAACTTGGAAGACTCCATGATCGCGAAGTAGCACCATAACACGACTAACACCAGAACACTTCGGACTATATCAAATATCCATAGGAGTTCATCAAACCGTTCATAATTGTTAATTGTAGAAAATGAATACATTATGAAAATACTCAAAATAACACTCACCTGATGAATCGATGCGACAACCAGTAGATCCAACATAGCTGCAAGCGCCCTTTTCCAAAAACGTGCATACACGATGGCTCGCCCCCTATTTTATGCATGTACAATATCTGTTTTGACATCGTCGTCTTGTTGGCAGCTGAGCATAAAGAGCAGGAAGCTCTTCTTTACTACATAAGTCCCTGCCATTCTGTCGTGCAGCGCCTGCCGCTTCTCATGTGAGAAGGCCATCAGGTAGCCTAAACCAAGGATCAAGCCGGAGAGCAGCTTCCCCCAGTACCTGCTATTGGCTCTTGCGTATGTAATTCGTTCATAATCTTTGTCCACGACCATGACTCCCAGGAGTCTCTTGCCAATGGTAGCTTGGTATTCGGATGACTCCATCAGACAGTAGTAAATCCAATCACAGGTGATCGAAATTAATAGATGCGTTAATACTAAATAGATAGAATTGTATTCAAACAGCTCCTTGGGTAAAATCCAGATGAAGCTGATCAATGTAGCCATCACACCGGTAATAATCCGATCAATCGTCAGTGCTACGTATCTTCGAAATAAAACCTCGTACATTCTGCTCCTCCCTTCTTAATGAACCACCCTGTTGCTATATTAGCGGCGAAAGCCTAACAACTGAGCACATTGCTTCAGCCGCCCTTAAATTCGTTCCTAGCTTAACTGCATGATTTCGATCTTCTTATTATTCAGCACTCTAAAAGCTTTACTACACCGCTCTTCCCCTATTTCCTGACTTAACCGCTGAATGAACTCCGCAATCCCTCTCGCTCCATCTGGGATACGAACGACCGCATTTGCACTCCGAAAAACCAGATAACCTCCGTATACCGTGGAATGCTCGACTCTCTCAATCTCGGAATAGCGGATCATTTTCGTTTTCACACCATACCGAACAGTAATCGAAGAGGGCCCAGCTACAGCCTTGTAACTAAGAGACTCAAACATAATGGCAGTAAAAATGAGAGCTAATCCAGCAAGAGCATAACGTAAAAAGACAACATCCTCCGCACTTTCAAAGGCTGCTTCATCCATAAACGAGGCATATAGTCCAACCCATGACAGAACACTCCCCAAAGCCATCCAAATACTCCATAAAATCGATCTCCGAAAAAGCATCTCCTCCGTCGATTTTCGCCTTGCCGGCAGAAACGCTTGATTCAGCAATCTTATTCGCAGTGCTCTTATCGTTAACCTGGTCAAAAAATTCATCGTTGTCCCCCTACTTCGTCCCGTCAAAAAAGTCCAGCTCGGAGCGTTCGCTCTCAAACGAATACAGCTCCTTGCGACCTAGCAGCAGTCCCTCGTCCTGACGAGCGATCGGCAGTACGTAGAAGCCCCATTGGTCGTCGTCGGCGAAGACGAAATATTTCGTCTCCCCGTTCACGATGGAGTCGGTGTCGTCCTGCGGAATTTTGTCGCCGTAAACGGCTTGGATGTCCTCGAACTTCACCGGCTTATATTCCTCCGTCCGATTCTGGTACACATAGCTATGGCGCAGCCCGCCGTCCGCTCCCCGAAGTAAGAACTCGATCTCCTGCGTGTGATAAGGCCGGGAGATGAAGCCGAGCACCCGGTTCGTCCGCTCCAGGCTGGAGATCAGCTCCAGTTCGCGGCGATCATGGGTATAAGCGCTGACCGAATACGGGATGACGGCCGCATGATTCGTGATGCTCGTCTCAATCACGCCCGCCTTCCGGGCGTTCAAATAGCGAATCGCCCCGCGCAGGCAGGCCAGCTTCAGTTCGGGAACCCGGCTCATGGTCGGCTTTTGCCGAAACTCGATGCTCCGTCCCGGAACGAACTCCTTCAGGGCCTCGCGGAACACCTCGATCCGGCAGGATTGCCCGGTCAGCTTAATAATCGAATACTCGCTTAGCACGCCATCCTTGTAGAATCCGTCCAGAAATTTGCGCAGCACCTCGTAAATATCCCCTTTGATCAGCTGGGTAATTTCCTTGATATTGAACACGACATTCGGGATTTCATATTCATCCTTCAGCTCGCCGCCGCGTGATACCGACAGGAACCAGCGCTCCATCGTCGTAATCTGCAAATCGTTATCCCGGCTGTCGTTCTCCTCGGCGTCGAAGCGGTTGCGCAGAATGCCGGTCTTGCGGAAGAACTGCTGCTTCATGCCTTCGGCAATTTCCCACAGGAAATGAAAGTTGCCGCGCACCCGATAGTACTCGTCCCGCGAGCGGTTCTCATACATTGCGAAGGCGGTCGGAATAATCGCCTCTGCCTCCTGATAACGGCGCTCCAGCTCGGCATACACCGCATCCACACCGTTCTCATCCACTTCGCGGAACAAATCGTTCGCCGGAATATCGATCAAGTCATCGATATCCGTCACTCTGCGCCGCCCGTTTGTATAATAATCGGCGAATACGATTTTCATAAACTGCATAATGCGATAAGTAATGTTATTGCCGCCAAAATGCGTGTCCCCATTCTCATACGTGGTGTCCAGCGCAATGCGGTAGGACATATGCCCGTCTTCGACCCGGAAGCGGCAGGACGATAAATCCGTCGTCCCGCCCCCGCAGTCGATGACAAGCGCTTTGTACTCCTCGCCCTCGATGAACAAATTGCGTTCAAGGCCATCGGCTATCGTGTTGTAAAGAACCGCCATCCCCTCATCCAGTGCCTCATCCTGCTCAATTTTGTAATCCTTTAAAACTTTAGAGAACATTTGGAGAAACGGTGCCTTCATCTTGACCGGGCTGGAGAAATGCAGCTTCTTGAACTTACACTTAAACTGATGCTCCGCCATCCGGATGACGTATTCCAAATACGCCCGGATAATATCCATCCGCAGAACGGTGGCTGTATTTCCCTCGTTGTCCATGATCTCAATCGGCTTGTCATAGTTGTTCACCCAGCGCTTCAGCCCCTGAAATACCGAAGCACGGCTGCTGTAGCTGCTGCGCCGGATATTCAATAGCGCCTCATGACCGAACTGGTATTTCACATGGGCAGGATCAGAGCAGTCCGCGACACTGACCGCCGTAGGCAGCGCTTCGATCCATTCCGGCTTTCGGTATGTTGGATCAGGAAACTTCACAAAATTCACTTCATTAGAGCGAATATGACCGTTCAACACCTCGAGACTGCTCGGAGATTGCGCATATCCGTTGTACAAAAAAGCGCCAGCCGTCGTATTAGAAGTACCGAAATCGATCGCCAGCACGGCATCCGTCGGCTCAAGCTCCCGTATATCCAGCTCGGCCAGCGGAATTTTATAATATTGAATTTGAATCGGGGGCAGCGCTTGGCTCTCATAATACGCCTTATATACATATTCCGAATCACGCTTCCGGAGGAAGAGCAGGCTGTACTGGCGGTTCGTCGTCCGCTGCCATTCCATGCTGCTATCCGCCGCCAAATAAAAACTGCCCGCCGAGCCTTCCTCTTTGCGCAAATTAAGAATGCCGCAAAGCTCCATTCGGTCGTTGACGAGCAGCACATTGGACTCCGCGAATACCGCAGGAGCCTTCACCATATAGCCGTCGCTCTTGTCGATGGCAATGTCGGGATAAATCACGATGCGGGCCGGAACACTGATGCCCCCGTCCCCTTGCAGCGATGCCTGCATGTACTTGCGCATCACCGTCTTCACGCGCTCGAAGCCGCCTTCGCAGTAGGAACCGATGAACATCTCTTCATCCGCGCCCAAAAATTTCAGGATGACGCGAATCATCTCTTCCCGATCCAGCCGATGGCTGAGTCCCTCCACAAGCCGCTCCCGGTAGCAAATATTCCGCAGTTGGAAGGTCGTCATCTCTGTCAGCTCATCCCGCGTATATCGAACCTTCCCGCGCACCCGCTGTTGGCCGGTGGAATCCGTGTACAGTTTATAACCCTTCATGCTTGATAAATTCCTCCTCCCAAATGGTTAGGGGCATGCTTATAAAATGTCTGTTCAAAAAGTCGAATTTTCAGCGCTCCTCTCTAATAGAGGGCGATTCGGTCTTGGATCATCGTATCCTCGGCATCGATAATCCCCACATGGCAATCCCAGTACACTTCGGTACGATAGCGAACCGGGAGGAACAGCTCCATCAGCAGCTCTAGCCTCCGGCGGGCAAGCTCTGTCTTTCGCTGACCGATGTAGAACAGCATCTCATCCTTCTCCTCACTGTTGACATAAATCGTCGAGTAGCGAAAGATTCGGCTCACCGTACTTCTGAGCAGGTTCAGCGTCTCCCCTGTGTCATACATGCGCAGGATCGCACAGGCAATCCATTCCCGTTCATCCCGCTCGAACAGACCGATCCGTTCCTTTACCCGCTCGCCGAACGCCCCGGCTTCCAAATCCCGCAGAACGAAGCGAATATGATATTCCCGCTTATTCATCCCTTGCATGAAATCCAGCTCCGCCAGGAAATGAATCAGAATATCGAACAGTGTGCGGCGAAATTCCTCGTCCTCTGTCAAATTAATATCAAGCAGGTCGCGGAACACCTCGTAGAAGCGATAGAACGGATTGACTTCAACCTCTACCTGTTCGCCCGCCGCCGCATTTAAATCCTCTAGACTGAGCTCCATATAGGGCGAATACACCATTGCCGGAAGAAAGGTAATATCCCGTTTGTTGATCCCGGATTCCTTCGCTTGAACGAGCAAATCCCAAATGTAATTCAAGCCCATTCTCCTTCACAGCGATATTCGGGAAACGACATCTGAACCTGGGACACCAGGAAGCTCATCATATCCTCCGCTAAATAGCCCAGTTCCTTGCCGGAATCCCGGTAAATGAATTTCAGGCACATGCGCCACTTGCCGTTATCTACGCGGACTTCATCCGTAATAAACCTATTCAGCTCATAGGTCATCGCTGGATTAGCCGATGGAGGTCGAACTTCTACATCCGTGAGCTCCAGCCATTCCGATACCGCAAAGGAATGAATGATCCTGACGATCTCGCCTTTCGAGCGAACAACCTGTCCCTGGCTCCGGCCATAATTGCTGATGAAATCATCCCGCTGCCGATTCGACATCAAGGGATAGCTCAGCTTGCCTATGCCTGTGCTAACCGGTTCTACCACCATCAATACCTGCCAGGAATCCGATTTATCGCGCGTCGATACGACGGTCAGTTCCTCCGGCGAACGCTTGATGTAACGAATGCTGTCGTCGGTCGTATCGACCAGATAACCATGCTGCAGTCCGCTCTTGCTCAGTGGAAGCGCATGCTCAAAATTCACGCGATCAGCCGCCGGAACCGGGAATCCCCCCGTCTTCAGTTCCAGATGCTGAATGTTCCAAAGCGGCACCAGATCCGTTCTTTTATAGGCCTCGTATTCCTCCAGTTGAACGGTGATCTCCTGCACTTCCTCTTCCTCCGCCAGCTGAACCTCTCCCCCGATTAGCACAATATCTACAAACTTGTTTGCATAGGGATGATTGATCGTTTTCCAAGGCAGGCCATTATTCAAAAAAATATGATACAATTTCTCGATTTCTCGTATGTATGTCGTGTTTCGCTCCAGCCTGACTTGAATGGGATGACGGCCTCTGCTCGTGATCAGCTCTCCCCGGAATATACGTTCGCTGTACAGCAGCTCCTGGATCATCGGATAGGAGCATTCTAAAAATAAGGAGAACAGCGGCAGCTTCTCCCCCTCATTCAGCCGGGCCACCACCTGCTGCAGATCAATTCTGCGCGGCTCTGTATCCTCCAGCATCATCGGGAACAAATACTCATGAAGCGGATCCCATTCCTCGCGCCGGCACATTCCGACGTACACGTCGTATTTGCTATCCTGATTGCCTACTTCCTCGAATACCCGCCGCTCAATCTGACGATTCAGCTCCTCCTGATATTCGACAAGGCCGAGGAATACACTGTTCATCAGACTGCGAAGCACCCGCCGCTGCTGCAAGTCCTCCATTTTACTCAGCCGATCCATCACGATATCCTTCATGCTCCCTCACCTCCGTCTGAAGCCTCTGACCGTTCCTCATTGTTGTTCATCGTATTTGATGAGCCTGATCCCGTTTCCTCAGTCTCCGTAAGGGAACCTGCTGTCCCTTGATTCGCCGGGCTTTGCCCCGATGCTGATCCATTCGCATTTGCAGGGGAACCACCGCCCGACGAAGCTTGACTGCCGCTACCTGTGTAGCCCGAAGCTCCATTAGCGCCCGTTCCCGAAGCTGCACCATTTCCATCGGAAGCTACACCGGAACCGTTTGCTCTGCTGTTTCCGCCTATGCCCTGCCCCTGCGTCCCGGACACCCCCGAACCAGCGCCTGCTCCCGCAGAATCCGCTTGGCCCGCCGCAGGCACGATCGGATTGCGCTTCTCATCGGCTTTGGCTATTTTCCGTTCCATCGCCAGCACCCGCTCCAGCTTGTCGATCTCCTGATAAATTTCCTGAGCCAGCGTATATGCCTCGATGGCGCCGTTATAATCCAGCACAGTTAATGCGCGGTCGCCTTTTTTCTCCAAATTATCGGCCTGAAGCGTCTTTGTCTCCCGATGAATGTTGTTGATTTTTCCCTCGGCCTCTTCCATTTTCGTCTCCAACTGCTTCTGACCGCTCGGATAATTCGCTTCAATCGCTGCGCGGTAAGCTTTCTTGTATGTGTCCAGCGCACGGTTATAATCCTGATTCTGGAACTGGATATCCCCTTCCTTGATCACTTCCGTCAGCTTCGCCACCGCCTCGCTGCGCTCAATCCGCGCCTCGATGTCCTCCACCTTAAACGGCTTGTACTTATCAGCCTCGCCAAGCGCCTTCGTATAGCTGTCCACTGCCATATCGAAGCTGCCGTCCTTCACGTATTCGTCGCCGTCCGTCACCGCCTGTGCAACGCGCTGCTTGTTACGAAGCAATTGGAAGTGCAGCTTGTCCTTCAGCTTGCTCGCCGCGTTCTTCGCTTCGCTGTATGCCTTGAGCGCTTTCGGATAGTCGCCCGCGGTAGCATATTCGTCGCCTTCCTGCTCATACTCGGTCATTTGCATGACCGTATCGGCAAGCTTGGCCGCCTGCCTGGCTTTCGCATACCAGATGCCACCCCCGGCAATCGCCATCGTAAGCAGCATGATCGCAATTCGCATGATCCATTTCTTGCGGTTCTTCGGCTCCTCCGCAAACGTCTTATTCGCAAATATCGCAGCTGCGGTATAATTGCTCACCGTCTGCCGCTGCTTGCTGAGGACGATGTCCTCCAGCGTATCCGTCAAGCTGTCGGGATCACTCGATTCCGCCAGTGCATCGAGCATTTCCGGCAGCTCGACCTCTTCCCAAATCCCCGGTGTGCAGAGGAGAAGCACGTCCCCATCCGAGAGCGGAGTTTTCTCCGATATATAAGGCTCGAACCGATCTGGCCGTCCCAAGTAACTCAATAAATTTCCACGTTCCTCATGGCTGGACAGCCCATCCTCGGACACTCTGCCGTCCTCCAGAAGCAGTTGCGCCAAGCTCTGATCCTTCGAGCGCAAATTTAATCGCCCGCCGCGAAATTGGTATAACCGCGCATGACCGCAGCTCGCCCACACCATCTGAGTATAATTTGTCACAACAACGAGCACGCTGGCCTTAAGTCGGACTCTGCGGCTTTCGAACTTCAGCCACTCATGGGCCGCCTCTAAATCCTGGCGAATTTTTCTCCGGGACAAAGATGGTTTTTCCATAAAACTCTCCAGGATGACGCTGACCGCCATCTTTGCGCTATGCACCTCTCGATCCGTATCGAGGCCGTCCGCAATGACGTAGCATGCCATGTCCTCAAGCTCCACGAAGGCAAAATAATCTCTGTTGTCAATAAACGAACCCGCTTCGGAGACAAATGCGGTCTTGAAATCGCTGTTCTCCTTTCTCATGTGTTCCTCCGTTTCCCCCGTCCTGCTGCGAGAATAATGATATGTTTAGTCTATTTGCAAAATAATGACCGTCGCATTGTCCTGATGCTTGTAGCTTTTGCGCTCAATCAAGCTGATCATCTCTTCGGCAGCGTCCTGCGGCGGCAAGCCCTGCATTAAAATTTGCTCCATCTCCACCTCGGTCAGCGCGTCATAAACCCCGTCACTGCACAGAATGATCGTGTCATTCGCTTGTAAGGATACGGGGTCGCCAACCTCCATACTTTTAAAACCGCCATATCCCAAATAATTGACCAGTTGGTTGCGATTTGGATTTTCCTTGGCTTCCTCCTTGCTGATCTCACCCGATAAATACTTCTCTTCCAGCACCGTCTCCAGGGTATGCTTGGAATTGATCGGAGTAAATTCGCCGTCTCTAAACAGAATAATCATGCTGTCTCCAACCGCCCCCCAATGCAATAATCCGCCAGACACAATGCCGACGACGAGCGTCGTTCCACCGGTTGCCCCGCCAAGCTGTTCCATGATTGCCCGGTTGCTAATCAAGGCTGCTTTGTGAAAATACTCGGGAATATCCGCTGGATCATCCACCTTTAAATACTCTCTCGAGAACATCGTCACAGCCAGCGTACTGGCCATTCTTCCGTGCGACAACCCGCTTATGCCATCGGCGATCGCGGCCATTGTACCGATTCGCGTCGTCGAGCTGGAGAAATAATCATCCTGCTCGTCCCGCCTGCCGATCGTCTGAGCGTTGCCGATTTTGGCCATTTCAATGATGTCTGGAATATACAAGGGTTCGGGATCTTCAGGCTTTATCTCTACAGCGGGGCTGGCACGCAGTTTCTGCCGCATAACAAGCAATACGGCGACTACGATCAGCGCAGCCGCAACAATTCCGTATGATTCGAAAAAACTCCAATCCTCCATCATTACCATCCGTTCTTAACTGTTATCCCACTCAAAATGTGGTCCGCATAAAGGCACGAATACAAACTTGCTGCGCCCGAGCTGGATTAAATCATAGGCGTTAAGCTCTGCCGGCGTATATACTGCTTCGTTGTTGTGATAAGCGAGCCCTGATGCATCGCCCGGCAGTAAATAAAAATTGCGTTTCTTCGGATCGTAGACGATGACAGCATGATTGCGCCTGGACACCGCGTTATCCCCGATAATCCGAATTTGCATTTCCTCCGCGCGGCCGATAAAGTTTTTTTCAGCCATAATCCGGTAATCCTGTCCCATCTGCGGGCCCTCGACACATACGAGCCAGCCGGTGACTGGTTGAATTCCCGTCGTCTCCCCCAGATAAGGCATCGTCTTCTCCTCCATGTCCTCCGCGACCTGGGGTCTGCGCGATTCGTTCCGCGAAGGCTGCTCTAGCGTCGTATTGCAATATGGACAAGTGTTGCCGTGCTTTCTCGTACTGAACATGTGTCCATTCAGACATCTCGTCAAGCTCATCTTCGATTCATTCCCCCATATGTAAGTAAGTGTGTTCCCCTGTTATTTGACCAGCAGCCTTGTATTGGCGATAAAAATCATATCTCCTGTGCCGATTTCCACCGGCTCTTCGACAATAAGCTGCTTCGCATCGCTGCGTCCTGCTTTGCGGATGGCTGTCCCGCTGTGCGATTCCGCATCTTCTATGAACCATTGATCGCCGACGCGATTCAGGACAGCATGCTCAGAGCTGACAAGCGACGCATACTCGCTGTCCGCCAAATCTATGTCAACCTCGCCGCCCTGCGTGTTTTTCCCAATTAGAACCGAGATTTCTCCCTTAACGTACCATTCCTTTACGCGCTCTCCGTCATCATCGAGTAGCACGATCTTCGCAACCGCTTCCCTCGTTAGTGTTGTCTTAGCACGAGGAGGACGGCCTCCGATCCAAATCAGCACGCTAGCAATCACGGCCGAGCCCGCGACGATGGACATTTGCCATGTATAATGCAGAGGACGGAGCAGGGCATACAGCACCATACCGGCTAAAATTCCGTATATCAATAGATCGATGAGTGTAATCCATTTGTGTTTCTCCGGTTTCAAGTCGCTCCCCCCGTCAACGTATGTAGAAAAATCTGTTATTTTTTATAGCCAAAAAATTGATTGAACATCGCTGAAGTATCCAGCGGATTCTTCTCATTTGCTTCCTTGCTCTGTGCATCGGTCTGCCCCTTGGGCGACATGCCGAAAAACTGCTCGAATTGCTTGCGCATTGCGGCAGGGTCGAATCCCTCCGCCTCTACCTTCCCCGACGACGCGCCAGACGTCCTCTGCTTGCCTTGCCCTTGCTGCGGACTGCCGCTTCTCTGCCCCGAAGCCGTGTTCGGGTTGGCCAGCTTCTCGTCGTAAGCCGCTCGAAGCTGCTCATCGCTCAAAGTCTCATAAGCCTCGACAATCAGCTTGAACCTCGCTTCCGCTTCCGCATTCCCCGGATTAACGTCAGGATGATAACGCTTGGCCAGCTTGCGGTAAGCCTGCCGAATCTCGGCCGACGCGGCCTGCCGGGATACGCCGAGCTGGTCATAGTAATCGGTAACGTTCAACACGTTCCCCCGCTTTCGATTATGCTTGTGCTTGTGTCTGTGTTTGTGATGCGGCTGCTTATACGTATAGTAAATCTCAAGGGGCCAGGCCCCTTGAGATTACTTGCTACCCTTGTACTATGAGTGCAATTAGTTGCTTGCGTCGTAACCGCCGTTGAGCTTGGCAAGCTCTGTTTTGTCTTTCTTCTGCTTCACGTACAGCTCGAAAGTACCAACGCCTTCCGTGTCGCCGAATGTTTCTTTGTAGTCCACCACAAATGCGTTAGGGAATGTAATTTCCCGAACGACTTGATCCGCGGCGATCACTTCAAGCGTCAGCTTGCGGTAGCAATCCGCCTTCTCTGCAGGAACCAAAGACCAGAGTGCCAGCTTCAGCGTATCGTCTGCCTTGTCTCCATCTGTAGCCGTAATGATTTTACCGCTGATTTTCAGTGTGGAACCAACATCTGTAGATCTAGCGTTGGAATCATCTGGTGTATCCGTGTCATAAATAACCTTCTGAATGTTGTCCATTCCGAGCTCGATTGTTTCGGCTCCTTCTACTTTCAATCTGAATCCCATAAGTAAATCCTCCTTGAAATAAATGAAATTTGGCTCGGGCAGAAAGGCTCGCCCGAAATTTATGTAACGAGACGAACCGATGATGGATCGCCTCTCACATACAAATTATGTTAATGCTTCCTGATAAAAGTGGCACCTATCAAATTCAATAGGTCTCAGTCATTGTTTTCCTAATTCAAAAGTTGCTTTTCGTGATCATTGAGCATCGGAAGTTTCGACTGAATTCAAGATTCGATGCCCACTTCGTGATCAAAAGTTGCCTTAGGCTTTAACTGGACTGGTGCCTTTCGTGATCATAACCTCCAAATTCTTCACATTGCCGTTATAGATCAGATCAATGTGGCAGAGGTTGTTCTTCTCGTCGATCACATAGTTCATGTCATCGCCGTCATGAATAATTGAATTTATGAAACCGCGCTTGGCCAGCCACATGCTCTTCTGGCTGCTCGGATTGTTACTGAAAAATTTAATGATGTTCTCATGCTTGAAATCGGCCGTCTGGAAGCGAAGAATTCGCTCTATGTATGTGCTGACCAGCGTTTTGTATATCGAGTCGAACCCGTCCTCCGACGCAGCCAGGCTTCTCGCCTTGTATACCGTAATCCGGCGAATATCCTTACCTTGAAGCTGAGCGTTCTCCGATGAGAAAATAAAGCCGAAATTTTTCCGGTTGATCGAATCCTTAATCGTATTCGTAAATCCGGTAATTTCTTTAGCCATCGTCGTTACCGCCCGCAGGCTGTTCTCTCCAGCTTCAATGTCGAAGCGAACGCCAGGGAATTCTTTACTCGTGTTCTTATAGGACTCTTTCAAATACTCCGGACATTGATATGCCGAGACGATTCCAGCCGCCACATACGAGGCGCCAACATACACGCCTTCGATCCAGAGCTTGAGAATATCTTCCTTCTCCTTGGAGAGCTGGGCTCCATTCTCGGTTTGAACCATCCGACTGTCGATGACTACGCCCGACTTTTCTTTCGGGATAACCGTAAAGTTCGGAATGCACGGTATGGCGTATTCGCTGTACTCTTTACGGATAAGCGGCGCGCATTTATCGATGTATTTGTCAATTCCTGCGGTTGCCATATTGTTGAACGTCGTTTCTTCTCCCGATTCGAAGCTAAAGAATATTTGCACCTTGAAGTCTTTGACGACCTGCATGAGCATCGACAAGGATTCCATCGTGTTGCCATCCTGCTTGGCGATCTTCTCATTCCCTTTGAAACGCTCGCGAGTAACCTTTACCTTGCCGGCCGTTTCCAGCTCTACGGAAGGCACGATGCCGAACCAGATCGTGTCGGAGAAGTCATTTTTGGAGTTCACTGTGTTCAGATAGGTTTCCAGACGCGGGATATTCGCACTTTTCACGATCATATCGAGCTTCGTATTCGTCACGAGCAGCGAAGGCGCCATCCCTTTGTTCTTGACCGCATATTGATCAAAAAACATTTTGACCCCAAGAATTTTCTCAACCAGCGGCTTCACGGTTTTGACGAAATCATCTTTAGCCGTTTTGTAGAATTCCAGATACGTGTTGTAGTTCTGCACCTCAGTCTCAAGATTCACTTCTGTGCTGACCGCTGGGAGCGGGCTAAAAGTACGTACAACCAGATCCTTCACATAGCCGGATGGCGACTCGGTGATCGAGTTGTAATCCTCCTCGAAGACAGTCGCCAAACCATTGGAGCTGCTTTCGTCCAAGAGCACGAGCTCCGTGCTGTCCCCTTTCGGAGCCTCGATGATTTTTAGCTCACCGCTCTCACCGATCGTCAGCATCCCGATTTGCACGGCCTCGGCATCGCTTTCCTCGTTCGAGTTACCAAGCAAAAGCCGAGTCTTAATATCCTCGATCGCTAGCGGAAGCATCGCCATCACGTTGTTGTAATTGGCACTCGCTTCCTCGAACATGGCATTCAGCTTGTCGCCCATATCCAGCTTCTTCGGATCCTCATCGTCCAGCTTCTCGTACTGTCCGTACATGTAATGGATTTCCTTCCGAACCTGACGAATGTCGTCCATCACTTTCTTCGGCGAGATCATGTCAAGCAAATGCTCGAACTTGAAATCTACGTTTGTCATCCCTTGACTTCGTTTTGTGTCGATCAACGTGAACAGCATTTTCAGGAAGTCATTGTGCTGATCGATCCGAATTTCCGAAATAGCCTCTTCAGCGATCCCTTCCGGCTTCTTCAGCATGTAGACGACCTTTTGATTAGCCGCGTTAAAAAATGAGTACACCGTCGGCGAAAACTTGTCCAAAAACTCATCGAAGCTCCGCACCAAAAGCTGGCTGTTAATCTCCTTGATTTTGTCGTCGCTTAGGCTGTCAATGCCTTTGACATCACCCACGATGGTAATCAGGTCCAGCTTTTCGGGATTGATTTCTTCGAACAGCATCGTTCGATTGGTCTGATTGATAATATCCATTTGTCGTAATTCCTCCTCCCGTTTCTAACAAAAGCGCTGCCGGCCTGATGAAGTCTTCGGAATCATTTCCATGCCGGACGCTTGCACTACTTTTTTTCGACAGTATCCGACTATTGTACGGGATACCTGAGTCGCATAACCGGGACGATTCAGACTATCCCAGGTCTCGAGGGTAATATTAAACACGCCCTATCAAATTGTCAATATATTGAATTGTTGAGGTATTCAGGGACTAAAGCACCTTTCATCCTGTAATTTAAGGCATTTATATCCAATCAAAGACCTATTTTCTGGAACTATATACATTTAACAAGCACTAATTCCGATATAAGTTTAAATATACATATTTGAGCGACTATTTTCGCTCTATTTCAACACTATATAGTACATAAGGCGGGTATCGGTAAATGAGTCAAAAAAAGCAAAAACAAGCTGTACACGTATTTTTCAGAACTAGGACTTTTATCCTGATTTTTATTTCTGTCGTTTTTGCGACAAATTTTAACAATTCAGTTGCTTTTTCTGCCAACTATTTACAAAAAGATCAAGCGGACGCTTTTGATGCGGTGTTTGTTTTGGATACGAGCTATTCTATGAATCGTGCCGATCCAAACAAAATGGCGAATGAGGTCATTCATATGTTCATGGATATGAGCGAAGCCAGCCGGACACGGGTCGGTTTTGTTGCCTACAATCATCAAATTGTAGCTTCCAAACCGCTTACCTCGATTTCTGTAGCCGCGAACAAAACAGAGCTTAAGCAAAAAATAGGCGGTCTCCGCAGAAGCGGATATACCGATTTGGGCCTCGGGCTTAACACAGGCGGGAATTTGATTGCTTCAAAAACGGCTGAAGGGGAGGGGAGCGGACGCAAGCCGTTCGTCATTCTTCTTTCCGACGGGGAAACGGATTTCGGACCCGGATCGCTTTCCAAAAGGACTGCCGCAGATTCAGCCAAGGATGTGGACAAAGCCATCTCCAAAGCACAGAAGGACGGATACCCGATCTACACGATCGGACTAAACCATGACGGCACGGTGAATCCCGAAGAACTGGAGCGCATTGCGAAAGAGACTGGCGGCGCATCCTATATGACGAGCAGCGCTGACGATTTACCTGAAATTTTTAATCGGATTTTCGCGGCGGAGATGAGATCGGTTTTGCTTCCAGTGGCTGGCGTTACGGCTACGGGACAGCTGCAAGAGGTAGAAGTCGAGATTCCCAATTCCAGCATGCGGGAAGCCAACATCATTTTACTGTCCGAGCATTCACTTAAGGAGACGCAGTTATTCTACAGTTCGGAGAACATTCGCATGTTCAAGTCGGGGAGTTATACGCTAATCAAGGTATCTCAGCCGAAAAAAGGTACAGCTAAGCTTAAATTCAGGGGAACGCCTGGGGATCTTGTAAAAATAAATCTGCTCGGAAGCTACGAGTTTGAAGCCAAAACGGCCATTACGAGCAAAGCCGCCATCAAGGGGCAGCCAACCGGAATTGAGGCTTACCTTATACACCCGACAACCAATGAACAGTTAATGGAGCAGGAAGTGTATCAATCCTTGGAAGGTCAACTTATCGTCACCGATCTGGAGACGAATAAGGAAGTTCTTGTAGATATGAAAAACGAGGGCGCTCGCTTTTATGCCGAATATACTTTTCCTGCCTCAGGACAATACTCATGGCAGGTAAAAATGGACGGCCCCAGCTTCTACCGGCATGGCTCAGTTCATGACCAGAATATCGTGAATATTGCTCCTTCCATCCATGGCAGCGAGCGGATCGAGGTCATCAAGGAAGACGGGCAGGTCGTACTGGAAATGAATGATTTATTCCTCGATGAGAACGGGGATGATTTAACCTATACCATGCAAAGCGGAGATCATCCAAACAAAATACTTAACCCTGAGCTTAAGAGCGACAAGCTAGTCTTATCCCCGCATCAGACGGGGCAGACTCAGATCACGCTTACTGCCACCGATTCGGAGGGCGGTTCGGCTACGGCAGTGTTAACCTTTATCATCAAGTCGAAGTACACGGTGCTCAAATGGTCCATCGCTGGAGGCGTTGTTCTCCTTGGCGCCGCTGTCGGTTTGTTCCTTTGGCTGCGACCAAAGCCTGGCTTTGCCGGCAAGCTGGAAGGCTACTTCCTCGCTACGGCTAGCGGCAGTGAAGTTCCGGTCAAGTCGTGGCCGCTCACCTCGTTTGAGGGACGCAAGGTAAATCTGCTGGAGCTGTTCGTAAGCCTCGATGTGCACGAGCCGCTTCCTGAAGCCGAACAAATTATCTTTACTCCGGGAAAAGGCGGCAAACTGATCGTAAAGAACACTTCACGCTGTTCTCTTGTTCGCAACCGCACGCCGCTGCCGAAGAATAAAAAAGAAATCCTCGAATATAATGACAAGCTGTACATTACATTCGAGGACGGCATCACCGAAATCGAGCTTCGCTATAAGGCTATTAAGCCGACGACTAATATTTTTATCCGGAGCGACTCTTCCGGCGAGCAGACGGGCTAGTCACATACTCCATCGTAATCGCCGCCTTGAACCATTTAAGAGAGGTGCAGCGCTTGTCCGGCGCCACGATCAGACCGCGCCGGATCGCTCGGGAGAGAAACGGCCAACGGCGCTTCAACCCCGCGTGAATCGGCTCCAACCGATCATCGAACAATCGTTTGCGGACATCCGTGGGAGCCGTGCCGCGGCAGCAGTAGAACAGCACTGCCGCCAAGCTGTAAATATCGCTTACCGGACCTTGCCTGGACTGCTCGGAATAGAGTTCCAGCGGCGAATACCCGGCGGTGGTCAGGATCGGGTGACCACCGCTGCCGTCAAAACGGACTGCCGAACCGAAATCGAGCAGCTTCGCGTTTCCCTGCCGATCGATCATAATATTGCCCGGCTTCAAATCACGATGAATGATTCCTTGCTTATGGAGATGTTCCAGCGTCTCAATTAGAGGAAGCATTGTCTTGTACAGGAATCCGGGCTCTATTTTATCCGGACGCCCTCCAATCATTTCTGCCAATGTAACTCCTTCTATAAACTCCATGACAATATACACGGTATCATTTTGTTCAAACTGATCAATACAACGTACAATGCCCGGGTGCTCACAGGCCTTCAGAAGCTCTCCTTCATTAATAAACGCATCCCTTAGCGCTTCATATTTGTCATCCGGCATGCCCGATAAACGACGCACGGAACTTCCATCCTTGCCTCTTCGTACTAACGACTTTGGATAGAATTCTTTGATTACGCACTTTATCTCTTGCTTTTCGCATCTGCCCGCATATACGATAGCTAGTTCGCTAGCGGAAATCTTACTACGAACCCTGTAAGTTCGGTGCTCCTTGCCAGACCCTCCGTTCTGCAACCGCGCATTTCGGCGCAACCCTCCTGCCTCATTCCCCATTAATACTCTACTCACTGTCAACCTCCGCGAACGTTTTAAAGAAGCTTGCTAGTATGTTTTTTTTCGATCAAAATAAAATAAACCTATGTATGTTATCCTCATCTTATCAATTTCTCAACTAATTGACCATGCATGCGCTTGATTTCTATGTTTTAAAAAAATGAAACACCCTCCACCTCCCCCGCTTCTTTCTTGGACTAGAAAGAGACATGGGTATAGGTGAAGGGTACATTCGGATAAGATTAGTTATTTAAATCGTCAAACATGGAGCCGGCCACGGTCACTTCGATTTGATCCAGGACTTGAATTCCATTGAGAGTGTTCAGTTTTCTATATTCATGCGTGGAGAGTTTGATATCCTCTACCCAAGCCTTCACATAGTACTTGCCGTTCTGCATGCTAGCATGCGTGTAGACGGGGATATTCTCAGGGTTAATCTGAATCGTGACTTCCGTCGTTTCCGTGATTTTGTACATTTTAGGTTCCGTGTTTTTCACGAACTCCCGATATTTATAGTACATATGGCTGCCTGCTGTAGAGGATTCGCTATAACCCTCGAGTACTTTTTTCCAGAATGCATGGGTCTTGCTCTCATCCTGATCCTGGGAGAAATAGATCGGCTCCACTTCTTTATTATAACGGCTAGGTTCGCTTTTCCGATCCTTTACCTCAAGCAGTACCGCATTGTTTACGCCACGAGGATTCTCGGCCTTCAAGACGCCAGGAACTATTTTAAAGCCTCCGCGCTGCGGATAAAGTTCAACGTTCTGAAGGTTAACCGCCTTCTTATCGCTATTAATATAGATCAGATTCGTCTCGTATCGGAAGGCATTGATCACGGCGTTAACCAGGTCGCGATGATCGGCCGTGTCGTTTTCCGACTGCTTGAAGGTAACGGTCTTGACGGTAAAGGTATAGCTGCCCGCCGGATTGAAGTAATATCCCGATTTGATCGGATAAGCATATTTCTGCAACTCCCGGTCGCTGGCGAATACGGCCTTATCATACATTTTCTTATTGTTGTTGCGATCCTTGGCAGCACTTCTGGCCATCTCATATTGCCGGTTCATAAACACCGTTCCGTTGGAGGACGCTCCCTGATCCTTCATCCACTCGACATTGGCGCTCGCCTGCTGAGTGAAAGAACGAGGATACTGACCCGGCACCGCTACACCATGATCGGCAGCATCGGTCTTCACGCCTTCAGGCTTATAAGGCTTGCCTTCCTCATTCAAATGGTACATCCAGCGGATGACATTATACTTGTAAGACTCATTTTCCCAGTACAAATCTTTCTTGAAAGAGTCTCGCGTGTTGTTGTCGATTTTATTTAAAAAGGTCGGCTTTGTAATGGTCTCTTTACCATTATATACGTAAACTTCGTATGCCTTGGTGTCTAGTCCATTCTGGAAGGAAGCTGTAGCTGTATCGCTCTCGGTCTTCGTGGTGCATACGTCTTTGCCATCTTCACCTTCACTACAGGTCGTGACATTGTAACTATAATTTTTCTGAACACTGCCCTCCTGCGATACCGTACCGATTCTCTGAATCGGAGTGCTCGGACTTGGCGCAGGTTTCATCCATTTCCGGTTCAGCGGGTCATCACCGAAGTCCTCTCTTTTGATGGTCGTCAGGAAGATCGGGCTTCTTGTCACTGTCTCACTTGGCTCGTTGACGGGCGGATTATTCAGAACTTGATGAGCTCTAAATAAGGTAGGCGTATTATTCGTAACCTTAAGAGCGCCCGTCGTATTGCTAGTCCACCAGGCGTCAGGCCTTGGCAGAGTAACTGTTGCCGTATTCGTAATACCCTGATTCAGCGGGAATTTCTCCCTCTTCGATAATACATCGTAATCGAGCCCTACGGGAACGACAAGCTTTACCGCCCTCGGGTTAGAATCCAGGATATTATTACTTAAATCCGCCTCTTCCGGCGACTTCCCGTCCTTGTTAATGTTAAATTGGATCCGTACCTCGCTATCGGGCATCTGAAAATCAGCATACAGAATCCGGCTTTGATTCCGGTTCAGCTTGACAGTGCCCGACTCTGCGGTGCCATGCCCGCTGAATTTCAGCCCTTCCGCGCTGGTCATTCTTCTTCCATCGCTCACGCGAGTGATGATCCATTCATACTTCGAGTTAACTTCCTCGATAAAGGTAGAGTTCACCTTCACGCCCACCCGTACCGGCTCCCCGCGCACTACTTCGACAGGCAGTTCCTCAAACTGGGCGGAAATGTCGTCTTGCAGCATATTGAACGGAGCGATCGGGATATCCAAGTAAGTTATACCAATCGAGCTATCGATATACACCGTGCCGAATCCCCAGGAAATTTCAGTTGGGGGCTGGAGCACGTGCACGTAATCGATCCATCTGCCGGTATTGGTTTTTGTCTTTGGATCCAAGGGTTTGGCGTTTTCGTCATATACCACTTTATCTGCCAAAGTTGAGTTTTGGTTGTTATACATGAATTCCTTGTATGGTACGCCTGCGAAATTAGTATTTAAACCTGCTATTATAGCCGCTTCAAAAGTGCCATCGGGCAGGAATTGGTTGAATGGGTCTTTGTATGCGTCATAACGATTTCCAGTAATCCTATACTTGTCTTTTACACTCTCATCAGTCCAAGGTTCCGAGATTAAGGGAAAATTTTGTATCTTTGTTCCACTCCATCCAGCAAACCAAGGTACATCCTCTGTGGAGATAGCATGACCATCTCTAGAATACCCGCTGTACTCCATCATTTCCTTACCCTTATGATTTAGTTTTCGGCCATGTGATTCCCCATAGACTATTTCATAAGTGTGCAGCTTGATCTTATCTTTTTCTTCTAAACCCTTAATAGGTTTCAAGGCTCTATTCAGTCTATCTCGGATTAAATCCTTCCTGAGATTTAATCGCTTGCTGTCCTTATTAATGTGATCTTTGTAATAATCCTTCTCTCCATATAATTTCTCCATATCTAGATTAATTTTAGCAAGCACTTCTTCAACTGTCTTAGGCACTAGATCATCTGACGAGTAGATAAATTGGTAAGGAGATAAACCGAAAAGAAGTATCACAGCTAATATTATTCTTATAAATCTATTCATGAATACACCTACTTATAATAAATACTAATATCTATACTCGAATTAATATTAGAAGCAACTCGAATTCTATATGTATCATCAGTAAATACCTTTGTTTTTAATTCTGGCTCAGGTGTTTTTTTAGTTTTCACATATTCCATAACAGACTTAACAGTTTTTTCGTCCACTTTTTGCAACAGAATTTCTTCCACCTCTTCTAATTGCATTTCATAGTTCGCCCCTATAACGGTAAACTCTATAAGTAACACCATGAGAGCTTTTGTACCTTCACCTCTTCCTTCCTTGATGCCTAACTGTGAGCCAGTATTGTATTTTATTTTAAAACCATGTAAGTTTTTTTCGAGGGTTTGCTCCGACTCAGGTTTAACTTCACTAGGATCAAAGCCGGCCGTATTAATATAAACCGTTCTAACCGCGGAATCCCATTTGACAGAAGCATCCAAACCTTCGCTAATAAAACGAAGCGGAACGAAAGTTCTTCCTCCAACTCGCGCTGCAGCTGTATCCATTTGTTTCTCCACGCCATTCACTGTGTACTTTTTGCTACCAAGTACCAGAACTACTCGGTTCGAATCCAAGTCTACCGTGACGGTTTTGGTTGCAGCGTTCCAGCCTACTTTTGCTCCCAATGCTTCACTAACAAATCGTACAGGAACCTGAACACGCTGAGCCTTATCTACATATGGCTGCTCGTCCGGGAAATAAATTCGATTCGTATTTACCTCGACTCTCAGCGGTAATGGTTTTGCAAAAGACAAGGTTGGCATTAAGCTCATCAATAAAAGCAGCATCGTAAGTGCTGTTGCAATTCTTTTTTTCATATTTTTTAAACCTCCTATTATATTGTCTACTTATAAAAAACAGTTATTGATATACCGGAATTAATATTTGAACCAACATATATTTTATAGGTCTCGTCTGTGTATATTTTTGTTTTTAATTCCGGTTCTCTGCTAGTCTTTGTTTTTACATATTTCATAATTGAATTTACGATTTCTTCATCTATTTTTTGTATCAGAATTTCTTCTACCTCTTGGATTTGTTTCTCATAATCATTACCTTTAAATGGATAATTTATCAAAAGATCTATTAAAGCATAATTACGTGTTGAATTTGGTTCATATGATTCTCTCGTTATATGTAGCCCTGATCCCGTATTTTGCTTCACTTTGAACCCGTAAATGGACTCCTCTACAATCTGCTCCGCCCCAAGTTTAACTTCACTAGGATCAAATCCCGGCGTGTAAGCTCGTACAGTTCTTACGGTAGAGTCCCAGTTCACTTCCGTTCCCAAGCCTTCGCTTACAAACCGAAGCGGGACAAAGGTTCTACCGCCAACCCGCGCTGCTGCCTTGTCCATTTGTTTGCTTTCCCCGTTCAGCAGATACTCCTTATTACCGAGCACCAAGGTAATCCGGTTATCCTCCAACTCAATGGTCACTGTCTTGGTTGCGGCATCCCAGCCTACCTTTGCCCCCAGCGCTTCACTTACAAAGCGTACGGGAACCTGTACCCGTTGGGCTTGATCCAGATAGGGCTGCTCGTCCGGAAAGTAAATTCGTCCCCCATCCACTTCCACCCGCAGCGACGAAGATTTAGCCATCGTCGCTGCAGGCAGCAAGCTCATCAATAGTATGAATGAAGCGAGCATCGCCCCTGTTTTTCGCAACTCATTTTTCCCCTTAAAAAGATACGCCCGTTGAAACATCCTTCTTAATCATCTGCTCAATCCTTCTATATTGCTCCTCAGCGTGTGTCAGGAATTTCGCTTTACTTTGCAGCTCCGAAGCCACTTTCTTATGGCGCTGTCTCACTTGCTCGCAGGCTCTATGAACCTGGTGAACTTGCCTTTGCACGTTGGACTCACTGTAAGCCCGCCCTGTACTAGAGGCCACCCGTTCCGCCTGAGTGACCATTTGCTGCACACGAGAACCGAGGTAATTCTCAAAATTTTTAAATTTCAATTTCAAGTGGTTTAGGCGGCCGAAATCAACGGCTAACCGCACAGAGGTATGCGAACTGTATCCTTTTATGATTTTATTTCTATAGCTCTTGTTCTTCCCTGAGGACTTCTTCGCCGTAATAAGTCCCGCCGCTCGCTTCGGCAGCTGAGCCAGCAATTTGACATTGCTTTTAAAAGCTTTATAACTTTTGGAAATTTCTGATTTGGCTTTTGTAACCGCGGTACTGACGCCTTTCGAGACATTGTTGACGGTCTTATCCCAGGCTTGCTTAATGGCTGTAAGAATTTTTTTCGTTTTCTCGGCCACACTTTTGAAGAAGCTAGTCACTGCATTCCGCAGCTTTTCTTTAAAACGCTCTATAGCCTGAGCCGCTTTAACTCCAGTAATGACTACATCTTTGGCAAATTCTTTAGCCCGTTCCTTAAATTTCCCCCATTCTATCTTCACTTGTTCCACAAATCTAGTAAAAGCTTCAGCTACCATCTTCCCAGCCTTTACTAACTTGGCAGCGGCAATCGTCAATTGCTTCACAATCCAATCGCCAAACTGATTCAGCTTATCCATAGCATAATTAATGGCGTTCATGATGTTCTTACCCAGAGATTTCAAAAAATCATCGGCAAATAGATAAGGGAAAAGACTTGCCGCTATAAACGTGACCACGAGCTCGGCCTCATCCCCATATTCCTCTGCAATCTTGTTGAACGCGTAATCGTCCAGATGGCTTAGCACCATCACCGTACCGACCCATTTTTGGAAATCGCCTTCTTTTTCAAAGCCCTCCGCTCCGCTTTCCATATGGGCCAACACGCCGTCCAGTGCGTAGCTGCGATACGGCTCCTCCATCGTCTCATTAATATAAATCGTGAAGTCATTAATGAATTTAGGAATATCCCCTCGCTCGGTGAGCTCTCTCATCTGGCCCTTCTCATCAAGCACGATATTAGGCCGGTGGTTATAAATAAACTGCTCCTGCTTCTCTGTATCGATATATTTGATCGTTCCAGCGATAGGATTAAGGAGACAGTTCACAAAATCATCCTTGGCTGAAATCGACGTGATTTTATGTGCATTCGCAGCAATCTGATCTTTATATTTCTCCAGAAATTCCTTGGAAAAACCTTGTCCGTCAAACGATAAAGCCCGGTCGACCTTATCCGACAGAATGGCTACATATTGTGTCTTATTCCCGCCTTTGGAGTGACCCGTCACGGTAATATCGTCGTATTTCAAGCTCTCGATATAGTCCAATGCGGCTTTTTGCTGCTGTGTATCCGATAGATAACCGCCTTGCCCGTTGTCATGCCATTCATAGTCGCCGCCCGTCCCCCGGAAGACGACAGTCGCATCCCCTTGGGGATCGACAAATGTGGCTGCACGCATTCCTGCCTCAAGCGGCTTGCCGTCACTGCCTCGAATCGTCTTTCCGCTCTGGTCGACCATAGCTCCCGTTCTACCGTCAGTGACTTTGAGTGAACGCAACTGCGGATCCTTCTCGATCGCCCGTAAAATAACGAGCCATTCCTCCTTCGACATCTTGCTGGGATATTCGTCGTCTGTGCCGATCTTACTGAGGTTCCGGCTTTTATCGAGACCGTTGCTATATAAAAAAGAATCAACGATATCCCCGACCTTCTTGTCGTTGCTATCAGCCACCCCTTGGAGGTAAATCAAGTTGTTCAGCAGCAATAATTGATTCTCTTCCAATTCAGCCATCCACTTGTACCTCCTCTCCGTTCTGCCTGATCGTCATATCCGGAGTTACCATGACCGATTTATATTCTCCTACAAAATAACCTTCATCCTGCAGGGCACTTAAGTTTTGAGGCCCTGATCCGATAGATTCATATTTGTCATCCACCACGACATACAATCGTACAAACCCAACCAACTTTTGCTCACGCATTTCCCCGGCGATTTGCCGCAAACTTGCCTCAGCATCCTGATCGCCTACCTTGGACTGCTTCACAAAAATGACCGTATCCGAGGAGAAGTTCTCGTCTTTGCGGTAAATCTGATCCACCGTCGTCTCCTTGTTCAAACGATCCGGCAAAACGCCTTCGCCAAATTCCGCATACAATTTAAATTCGTCATATGTGCTGCTGACAATATTAGAGAGAACCTCTTCATATTGAGGCCGAATGAATATTCCGAAATAACCGTCGCTGATGTTATAGGAGCCGTCTTCCATTTTTGTGCCCCATACCTCGAAATGATCCTCTTCAGTACCCTTTTTCGGATAAGCTATTAATCTGTCATAACTGTATGCCCAACTGCTCAAACTGAGGGATTTCGGAACGAACTCCTCCCCATATTTCTCTTCCAGATGTGTCATCATTTGCTCTTTGATCGCTTCCGGGTTCGGTTTCTTATTCATACATCCACTCACTCCCCATAAAATAATGATGCCTAACAAACTTAAGATGATTCGTTTCGTCCACAGGTTCATCATATCCCCCCTCTCTATTGGATTCTAATCCTTCCATTTAGGTAACATGCATTATATAAAAGAGACACCCGCTGAAAGGTTGCTCGAAATCATGCTCTCTACTTTTCTATACTGTTGCTCGGCTAGCTGCAGAAACTTCACTTTACTCTGTAGTTCGGCAGCCACCTTATAATTTCTCTGCCTGATTTGTTCGCATGTCCGGTTAAGCTGGTGAATTTGCCTTTGGACATTGGGCTCACTGTAGGCACGCCCTGTGCTGGAAATCGTTCTCTCCGCTTGAGACAGCATTTGCTGGATCCGTGATCCTATCCGTTCTTCTAAGCTTCTAAATGTCGTCTTTAAATGAGCTAGCCGGCTGAAGTCTACAGTCAGTTGGGCTGAGGTGTACGAACCATATCCCTTAACTACCTTGGTGGCATATTTTTGTTGGCTCGCATCAGGGACTGCTTTCTGAGCACTCAGAGCGCGCTTCCCTCCCACCTGCTTTTGCAACTCTCTAACTAAAGTAATATAGGTTAAAAACACAGCCAACTTGGTGGGATGATCATCCTTCGCTTTGTTGAGCATGTTAATCGCACCCTGCTTGGCGTGATTTACTGCCTTATTCCATGATTCCTTAATGGCTGCAAGAACCTTCCTGGTTCCTTCGGCGACTTGGACACAGAAGTTGGTAACAGCCTTCTTCAGTCGATTCATAAAGTGTTCAATGGTCTGCTTTGTCGTGTCTACAAGCGTGCGTGAAAAAACGACCACACCTTCCTTCAACTTCTCCCACTCGCTTCTTACCCGTTCCGCAAATTTCGCAGCCCCAACAGCTACTATATTTCCCGCCTGCTTGAGTTTGGCGATGGCTTTGTTCAACAGGCTCATCAGCCAATCACCGAATTGCTTCAGCTTCTCAGTGGCATAATCGATAGCATTACTCGCATGTTTAATCAAAACTCTAGCTGCATCATCAGTAAACAAGTAAGGATGCAGCGCGCTTGCGATAATGACAGCGACGAGTTCCGCTCCATCCCCATGCTCTTCAGCAATCCGGGAAAACGTGTAATCATCCAGATGACTTATAGCCATTACTGCGGCAGACAATAGATGAAGTTCACTCTCTTTTGGAAAACCCTCGTCCCCTTTTTTCAATAAGGACAACAGGCCATCAAATGCATAACTACGGAAGGGTTCTTCCATCGTTTCGTGGACATAAATCGTGAACGAATTAATAAATTTAGGGATGTCCCCTTGTTCGGTCTCCCCTCGTAGCTGACCATTCTCGTCTAATAGAATATTGGGACGGTGGTTGTACTTAAATCTCTCTTGTTCCTCTGTATCTATGTATCTAATCTTTTCGGTAATGGGATAAAGGAGACAGTTAACGAAATCGTCCTTGGCAGAAATCGAGGTAATCTTGTGAGCATTCGCTTCAATGCGGTCTTTATACTTGTCCAAGAATTCCCTCGAAAATCCTTGTCCATCAAAAGAGACTGCTTCCTTCACCTTATCCGACAGAATCGCGACATACTGTGTCTTATTACCACCTTTGGAGTGACCGGTAACGGTAATGTTGTCATATTCCAAACTTTCAATGTATTCCAGAGCAGCTATCTGCTGCGGCGTATCTGCTAAATAACCGCCTTGACCGTTATCAAACCATTCAAAGTCGCCGCCCGTTCCCCGAAAAACTACCGTAGCCTCGCCATCTGGATCGACAAAGGTAGCGGCACGCATGCCGGCCTCAAGAACTCTGCCATTTTTCATGATTGTCTGTCCGTTCTTATCGGACATTTCTCCGGTAATACCATTAGTAATAATCAATGATTTTAATTGCTTATCCTTGCTGATTGCTTCTAATATGGCGATCCATTCTCCCCTGGACATTTTACAGGGGTACTCATCTTCTGTCCCTGCTGCTTCTTCATCTCTGCTTTTGTCGAGTCCGTTATGCATTAATAAATCATCAACAATTTTTTCAACATATCTACCATCTTTGTTTGCTACTTCTTGTAGATAAATTAAGTTATTAAGAAGTAGAAGTTGATCTTCGCTTAATTTAGACATCACTTCCACTCTCCATATTCTTTAATTTCTAAAGAGTTTACTTTTACCCAAAGCGTTATCTGGTTTTGAGTGAAGTACTCTTTCTTCTTGACAGGATTAATATTAAGATGTTCAAGCCCTATGGACTCAAATTGATTTTCCTTAACAAGAAATAAATCAATACTTCCCACCAGCTTTTTTTCTTGCATTTTTCTACCTATTTCTCGTAGCGATTCATTTATGTCCTTGTCCACAGCAGATTTTTGATTCACAAATAGAATTGTATCCGAAGTAAAAAGTTCGTCTTTATTATAAATATCCTCAATCTTGGTATCTTTGTTCAACCGATCAGGCAGAACTCCTTCACCAAGATCCGTGTAGAGCTTGAACTCATCAAGAATCTCACTTACAAAACTAGACAAAACAGCCTCATATTCCGGCTTAATGTAGATCCCAAAATAACCGTCACGAATCGCGTAAGTACCGTCATCTTTTTTCGTTCCCCAGACCTCAAAACCGTCATTCTCTGACCCTTTTTTCGGGTAAGCATATAAAGTATCATGACCATAAGCCCAATTACTCGAGCTAAAAGAGAGCGGAACGAACTCTTCCCCATACTTTTCTTCCAAATGCGCTATCATTCGATCTATGATCGCTTCCCGGTTCGGTTTCTTGTTCATGCATCCACTCACTCCCCATAACATGATCAGGCTCATAAAAACTAGAATGAATCGTTTCATCCAAGGCTTCATACTATTTCCTCCTTCAGAGCGGATCACCATTCTAATGAGATTTCGGGAAACATCAGCATATTGTCCATATAATTCTGGAATTCTTGCTCTATTGTATTCGTTATAAACACGATCTCCCTGTCCAGTAGTTCGCCGGTTCTTTCATTAAAGCTCTCCATCACAGGAATGACCGAAATTGTATTCTTATTCATGGCAAACAAAGCAGCTCCCGCTAAAATGGACTCGACGCTTCGATAAATGTCGTATACCATGTCCACCGCTTGGTTCGTCAGTTGCTCTCCGCATTCACGGATAAAATCCTTGATTTGCTCGACCTTGATATGAATAAACTCGTTTTGTAGCGTGCTTCTGTTCTTCTCTAACTGTTGCTCCGTATATCTAATCACTTGTTCGATGGAGCGTCCCGCGCTCTCTTCCGTTAATCCATCCATTTTTAAAAATAAAGAATACAGCCCGTAATCCAATACTGGCTCCTCTTCCCTATTCTCTCCGAAGAAAATATGCCACACATCTGGCCGGATCGTCCCGACCGTATTGTAAAACCAACTTACGAATTTAGAATAATCGCTTTGAACACTTGGAACGGCATTGCCTTCCGAATCAAACTCAACAATTTTGAAATAAGCTTCTTCCAAATCGGTTTCTTCCGTCTGCTGCTTCACGAAAGTCACCTTATCCAAGTAAGCCCCAACCGGATCATGCTCGGCGACGAGATTTCGCACTCGCCCAGGAAGCTCGTCACTCGTAGGCACAGCGAATACAGTCGCCTCCATATCCAGCCGCTCAGCAAGATACGACACGCAGTAGCCCCCGGCTCTCATCCCGGTCAATACACAGTTGCCCTTCTCCTTCCAAAGCTCCACAGATTCCATGACTTCATCCAAAAAATGATGGATATCCAGTTGAATATCCGGGTGCTCCAGCGCATGTGCTACGACTATGCTATTTTCCTCGCAGTCTGCGAATACATACAGATTCATATATTCCAGATTCTTATGCTGCTGCAAAGATAAGCTATGCAGTGCGGGACTCGCGGTAATTTCGCTTGCCAAAAGCTTCAAATCCGGGTTTTCGCCCAGTTCCTTCCCCCAATCGGAGATTTGCTCCAAGGGATGATGAATGAATCGCGTGATATCCCCCGTACTCGCCAGCTCGCATAACAAAATTTTATCCTTATCCCTCAACACGCTAGGTACACCCCTTTATTTCTTCGCATTCCTCTGCTGCTCCAGTCGCAACGCCTTCTCTTGAGCTTCGATGCGCCTTTGTTCATCCGCTCTTCGAACCTCGCTGGCCAACCTTTCCAACCCCGATTGCAAGTCTTCGACTTCCGCATATAATCGATTCAATTCATTTCTCGTTTGAGAACGATAACTGTCCGTCAGCGCTTTACCCGCGCTGCCCTTCCACCAGGAGGTTACTCCGGCAAGCTCCGCTTGATGTCTAGATTCCTCCCGTTTCAAATCAGCCAGCTCATTGCGAATATTTCTGGCCGTGCTGCTGATCGCGCTTGGTGTGCTCATCTCCTCACCTCCATTAAAAAATGACATTGGATTTAGAAAATGGCGTGATAACAGCCGTAAACTGTATACCACGCCGATCTTCATTATTTGCGAAGCGCGCTAGCGATATCTCTCTCGCTTTGCTCTTTGATATCAGCGATTTTATCGAGGTTTTTGCTGATGTTCTCCACGCATTCAACCAACTTTTTCAGGTTTGGCTTCAAATCTCTGAACTCTTGAACGAAAGCCTGGGAAGATTCCCCTTTCCACCAGCCCTCAACAGAATTAATTTCTCTGTCCAGTTGCTCGACGATTTCATTCGCATTTCTGCCCTTGTTCAGAATGGATTTGGCCACGCTGCGGGCTTGTCCAGGACTAAACGTTAAATTTGACATAATCTCACCTCCTTTCAAGGGTATTATTCCGCTCAGCTACTGTTTCATTGCGCTCATGCGCTGCCTCTCCATGGCGTCTCGCCTTCTCTGCTCTTCCGCCCGTTCAACGGCGTTAGCCAAGCTATTCTTCATGTTGGACTCCAGGCTATCCAAATTCCGAAGCAAATTCCCGATTTCATGCTGAATCCCTTGGTATCCCGTCTTGAAGCTCGTTCCAGCCTCTCCCTTCCACCAGGTGGTCACATCGTTGACCATGCTTTGATACTTTGATGATTCGCGCCTTATATCTTCGGCTATCACATAAACCCCCGCTGCTTTTCTGCGAATTTCTCCTGCTGAAGGCATTTACACCCCTCCTCAACTGATTCGTTTGCTTGGATGTTTTATATCATGACCTTCTCGTTTTGATGCAGGAACGTGGCCGTGCGCAAGCCCGTAAATTTGTTCTTTACAATGAAGTAGCCATCACCGAGTTCCATTTCCTTCTCCTGGCTTCCGTAAGGAAAGCGTATGTTAAACAGATTCTGATCCTTGATGCTGCCAAGCAAAAGACCAGTTTGCTCCTCGCGAAGCACTTTACCCAAGCTATCCCAGTTATTGGCGAGCTCCGAAGTCTGATCTGCTGCCATGACGGCGACCTTCATGTTGCGCTCTTGCTTGGCGATGCGCTCAATCAGTTCTTTAAGTGAGTATTGATCCCCGTTCGTCAGCTCGCTTAAATTATCGATGACAAATATGATTTGCTTCCAGGAACGCACGAGTGCGTTCAAGTCGCCGTTAGCCTGTCTCGTAGCCAGAAACCTTGCGCGCCGATCGTCCAGCTCCTGCTTCATCGCATCGATGAAATCATACATATCCTCGATCTGCGACAAGTCTGTCACACTCGGCAGCTTCATCACTTCATAGATTCCCATGGAGCTGGAATCCAGCGCGTAGACATCCAATCGATCCGAACCCAGCTTCTCGTCCAGCATACTGACCCACGAGACGAGCTGCGTACTCTTGCCCGTCATCGCATCTCCCGCAATCATAATAACCGGAGTAAGCGTCAAGTCCACGTAGACCGGCATCAAGTCGTGGTCGGCAAGTCCGATAGCCAGCGGCTCTCCCTCTCGGTTAATCTCCTGCATATCAATTTTGCTAGGCATAATCGGGATCGGGGTCGCCGTAGCGATCAGGTTCTCCCTTACAAAGTACTCGAAGTCCTGAATCATCTCTTCCATATTCCGGGTTCTGAGCTCCGGCACGGCCGTCTGGAATTCCAGCGGCGGCTTACCGCTAACCAGGCCCCTTCCTGGTACTTTGGCCGGTTCCAGCCCTTCCGTCCGCCCGACGATATTGGCGTATTCCCCTTTATCGGTCAACTGCAGCGCCACCGCCATTTTAAAGTTCACGGACAGCTTGTATCGGACAAGAGACGCATTCGTTGCCGTCACAACCATATATATTCCGAATTTGGAGCCTTCCCGGGCCAACGTAACCATCTTCTCGTCAATATCTTCATAGGTCTCCGACAAAGCAAAGTAATTGTCAATGACGAGGACGATAGCAGGAAGCTTCCCGCCATGGTGCCTATAGTCGTTAAATCCGTCGCTCTGGCTCTCTTCAAACAGCTTCTTGCGTTCGTCCATGACTCTGAACAGGAACAAGACAAACTGCTGAATCGTCGATTCCTGCTCCAGCGTCATCACTCCGCCGCAATGCGGCAGCCGCTCGAACAGCTTGAAGGAAGAACCTCCGAAATCCATGACGTACAAATGAACATCCGACGGCGAATATTTATAGGCCAGCGACATGCACAGCGCTCTCAGCAGGTAGGTCTTCCCCGTTCCTGGAGAACCGTAGACGAATAAATTCCCCTCTGCGGCAAAATCGATCGCCAGCGGCTCCTGCAGTTGCCCCCGTGGATCATCCACCAGGCCAATCGGCGCGCTCAGAAGTGCTTCTTCCTTAGCCCAGCCGCTCTCTGAATTCAGGCCTGATCCCGGGGCAAATAGGTCTTCCAAGTACACATCATCCGGTAGAGGCGGCAGCCATGGGCCTTTTAATGCTTGAACACGGCTATGCTCCGAGAAAGAAATAATGTGCTCGACCATGCACTTCAACTGGGAAGGCATCTCCTTCAGCGCAATCTTCTCTTCTTCCAGCGGATAAATTTGTTCCGATCGACCATGAAGGGAAACTTCATAAATGCGTTTCGAGCGATTCTCGCTCTTCAGCATTTCACCTTCCGGGTCGTAATCCGCTCCCGAATACGCCGATTGGAACAATTCAAAGATCTCATCATTGCCCACCTGGATATAGGCGCGGCCCGGCTCTTTGATCATGGCCGCATCCGGCCGTTTGATCACGTCTTTACTGTCTGCCTCATCTTGAACCTTCAGACAGATTTTGAATTTGGAGTTGCTCCAAATCTGATCATCGACAACCCCTGCCGGCTTCTGCGTGGCCAGAATCAGATGGACGCCAAGGCTTCGGCCGACCCGCGCCGTACTCACCAGCTCCTTCATGAACTCCGGCTGATCCTGCTTTAGCTCGGCAAACTCATCGGCAATCATAATCAAGTGAGGAATCGCTGGCATTCGCCCACCGTCGTTATCGCTATAATACAGCTTCTGATATCTGTCTATGTTGTTTACCCCGTATTCGGAGAACACACGCTGTCTTCTCATCAGCTCACTCTTAATGGATAAGAGTGCGCGAGTCGTCTGATTTCCGCCCAGGTTCGTAATCGTACCCACAAGATGCGGCATGCCCTTGAAGATGTCGGCCATACCACCGCCCTTGTAGTCGATTAATACGAAAACAACGTCATGCGGATGATAGTTTATTGCCAGGGAAATGATGATGCTCTGCAGCAGTTCACTCTTCCCGGAGCCCGTCGTTCCCGCGACCAATCCGTGCGGGCCATGCCCGGTCTCGTGCATATCAAGATGGAACAGGCTGCCCCCAGCCTTAACCCCGATCGGTACGCTCATTCCCTTGAAGGGCTTATTCCTTGACCAACGGGACAGCAAATCGACTTCCGCGGTCGTTTTCGTCTGCAGCATATCCAGCAGTGTCAGGGAGGTCGGCAGTGAGAAGCTGGCGCTCGAGTTCTTGATCCGCAGCGGCGCCATCAAGCGAGCAGCCTGCTCCAGCTGCTCCATATGCACTTGATCCGGGATAAACGTCGATTTCTCACCAGACTCGCGATCAGCAAGCTCGCCGTTCTTCCCCTGCATCACAATGACCTGTTTACAGTTCATCGGCAGATAAGCCTGATTCTTCGCGATGTATACGGAAGATACCCCAAGAGCAGCGCATTTGTTATACAGATATTTGTTTATCGGCTCCTCTTCGAGAAGAGACGGATCTTCAATGATGAAGACGAAATGCGGAAGCGGGCTTCCCCCTACTTCTTTGCGCTCTCGTTCCTTTAGCACTTCGTTCAGCCCGCCAAGCACCTGATGGGCGATCGCCTTGCCGCAAAGCAGGAACCTGGCGTCAAATCCGTCCGTCCACAGATGCGGCAGCTGCCGGAGCCAATTCCATTTCTCCAGTCCGTCCTCGGCGGCCAGTACAACGACGCGAACATCATCATATCCATGATGGGTCACAAGCTGCAGCAGCATTTGCGTTACGACGGCGAACGTCCTCTCTTCCTCGCCGGCGATGCCGCAAATTTCCGAAGTCATCAGATTGATCGATACGGGGACATCCTGCACCCGCTCGAACTCAAGAGCAAGTCTTTGCGGCTCCATAATGAGCGGATCGCTCTCCATGATGATAGCCTGCTTCGTATATTTGATCTCCAGCGCCGAAGGAACGCTGCCGACTCCGAGTCTAAGGGATAGAAAATCAGGAGAAGAGGGCGTTCTCTCCCACAGCCGATGATCGATTTCCCGAATCCGCTGCAGGCAAGCCGCAGGCTCCGGGCTCATTTCGTTCATCGCCTTAATTTGCTGTTCTCTTGCCAGTGTCAGCTCGCTGCGGGTATCCGCAATAAATTGCAAATACTTCTGCTCCCGCTCTTTCTTCTTCTTCCGATATTTCTTAATTTGGGAAGCAGCGGTAGCAAGCGATACGACCAGCGTCGTCACAGTCATCGCGATGGACAGCATCATGAACATGGATTGGTGCGTTAATGCGAGCAACAATGTAATGACCAGCATAACCACGGGCGGTGCCAGCAGCGTGAACCAGGAAATTTCCGGTTTCTCGTAGGCATGAGGCGGATTGGGAATTTCAATTTCTCCGCTGGGCATCTCCGGCAAAAAACGGGGCTGGCGGCTAAATACATATTTTTCGTTTATCATATTTACCTCACGACAATGTAATGACTTTCTCCGCTTGTCCACCGTTCAGCGACATCTTATACCATTCGAAACCGCTGCTGAAATAGAGGGTGTCGCCTAAAATATGAATATGATCGGCGCGCTCTCCGCAAATGCGAATTTTATTGCCCGTATCCAAATCAACGCGATATACCGAGCTGTCATTATTGCGGTTGGCACAGTAGACGTAACGCCCATCGCTGTTCAGACTATTTGGCGACACATCAGCATATACGCGAGCTTCGCCCGTTTCCAAATGCAAAGCGGTCAGCAGGTACTGGTTCTTGGTATCCGCAAAGATCAGCGTATCGCCGATTTTAATCAAGTGGATCGCAACGGATTCCGAGAGCTGCTCCCGGTCTTTCCCCGTGACATGGCAGGATCGAATTCCCTGCTGGGTACCGTAATACACTTGATCCCCTTCGACGACAAAGCATTCGACCGGTTCGTCCGTAACCCGGGATTCGTTTCTCCCATTCAATAAACAGCGATACAGCTTATGATCATTCTCGCTCTTGTAATACAGCCAGTCACCGCTTAAGGTTAGGCCGTAGCACGGCCGATCCTGAAGCCGCTCCACGCTTTGCGTGGACAGATTCATTCTATACAACCGATGGCCCTGCAGCTGATCACTGTAATAAATGTCATCTCCGGCTCGGTTCATGAACCAGAACATCCCTTCCAAGAGCGGCTTATCCTCAGAGGACGCGGCTAGCAAGTAGGTGCCGGAATAATGGCGAATATCGGCGAAAAGCAATTTGCCGTCCGCCTCGCAAATCAGGCCGCCGCTATTGATGTTGTAATTCACGATATCCACTCCTCCTAAATGAGAGTCAGCAGCGCCCCGAAGGCAACGCCTTCCTCATGCAACGTTCGGGCGGGATCAAGTATCCGTCCGAGCGGCTCCGCTTGAAGCCGCTGCTCCGGAGCAATGGACAGATTTAGCGCCTCAGACAGCATCGTCAACAATTCCTCAGCCGTAACGAAAGTCGGCACCTTCAATTCCTTGACGAGCCGTTCGCCGGCTTGAAACGTAATCATGATATAGTCCATCCTGCTTCCTCCCTTTCTTCAGTTCTTGACCGACAGAGTGAACTCGCGCTGCGACTCCAGCTGATAAGCAACATCCTGTCCGGCATCCTCGGCAAGCCTCAGATATTTCGTCTGGAACTTATATTCCGATTGCGCCTTGAGCTCAACTTTCGTAGTAATGAGCTCGGTTATTTCATTCTTCTCTTCCGTAAACTCAACAGTTACTGTAAATTCATTGTATTTGTCGTTCGTGGATTCGAAGGTCAGCTCGCGTGTACTCAACCCTTCATTCGTCCAGGTCAGCTTTAGAGCATCACAGAACGCCTTCGCGAAATACGCTACGAATTTTTCTTCATCAACACTCGCATCCAAATCTCGTTGAGACCCATAATTCAAACTGCGATCCCTCGCCGAGCGCGCAGCATTGCTAAGCGCCGAGCCCAGAACGACCTTCTCTTTTCCCAAATACATAAGCTCCACCACAGGCTCCAGGAACACCGACAGCAACAGAAGAAGCAGCATCGCTATAGCTATATTTTTCATAGTCCCTCATCATCTAACCCTAGATACTCACGGTAAACTAAGTCTTTATAATGCTTGAGCCCTGTCGTTGTGAGAGAGAAGGAGACAGGAATCTCCTGCTCGTATTTCTTCCCCCACAGCTTAATGCTTAGCGGGTACACCGCCTCAATCCTTACCGTGACCGGGTTTCCGCGCTGCAAGTAAGGCTTCTCTGCATCCGTGGGAGCGTCCTCATATAACGATGCAGGCCCACCTTCAGCAGAATGTTTGCCCCCTCCATCCTTCTCGGCGGAAATGACGATTTGATCGGCTTTGTCCCGATAAACCGGGCGTTCCTCCAGCCTTTTGAGCGCATAATACTTGTTGTCATCCGTTAAATAATTATCGCTGGCTACGGCCTGCGACAGATGAAAGGTCTCCACCACCAGCGTCATATACCAGGGAAAGAAATAAATGAAATTCGTAAACAACAGGATGGCTACCGAAACGAGAATAGAGATAAGAATCGATTTTGCAAATGCACGCATTTCACTCACCTGTGTCCCAATTAATCGGCTGCTTTAAACCATCATGTCTTCAATCGCCTTCATGAACATTTCCCAGACTTCCTTAATCCATTGCTCTAGAAAAGTGTTGCGAATTAACGTCACAGCTACGGCGATAATGACAATGACGCCGACCGTTATTGCGATTTGCTTAACCCCGATATCCCCTTGCTCATCGCGCCAGAAAGAGAGCTTCTTCTCATCCTCGCGCTTACTGAATTGCTTGCGCTTTTGATATTCCATAAACATAAACCTCCTCAATGAATCATTAATTATTGGAACATTTTGATAGAATCTAAAATTGTGAATAAGTAATAAATTGCGATATACACGACTAGTACCAGGATCAGAACGAGCTGAATGCGGGAATTGATCCGCTGCCTCTTCTCCAAATCCTCCTCCAAGGCGATGATCCGGTAGCTGTCTACCTCGTTTTTTAGATAAACCATCTGCGAAATATTGTCATAGCCTTTAAGCCGGGTCTCCATCAAATCGCAAAACTTGATAATGTAATGGATCGGTACCCGTTTTTTGAGCTGCTTCAGGGCGTACTCTTCGCCATATTCGATATTGTCGAGCATGACGCCGAGCTCCTCCGCCATATCGTTATTGGCATTCGGCAGGTAGTCCCGGATGACGTCCGCCAGGTAAATATTGACCGACTTTGAATATTGGTAGTACACCATGCTGTAGAACGCTGGAAAATCAAACGCGATGTTCTTATTTTTGCGCTCTATCTTCTGTTCCATCTCCGAGATAGGGTAGAGCCACCCCAGAATGATGAAAATTGCCGTCACATAGCCGAGCAATTGATTGGCGCTCATGAAAACAACAGTTACAATCAATCCCGCAGCTGCATAAAAGATCTGCTCCGCCCGAAGCTCCTCGGGCTTCATCGGCAAATCGAGACGATCGATCATTTTCTGATACCGCAAACGTTCCGCATTCCCTAGCAACCTAGTAACGTATTTCGTAGCGAACGTTCTTTTGAAGTCTTGCAGCTTATGATTAAACTGGGCATTTTTACGTTCCTTCAGGTATCTTCGATTACGCTTCTTCTGCTTCCCCTGCACGGGCTTAAAGAATGGGTAAATGAACACCTTCACCAAATAGAGAATGGCGGCAAGAGCACTGAATTTAGCTATGATCGTCATTTCCTATCACTTCCCGGCCCCAGATTGCCTTGAAGCGCCTGCGTGCGGGCGAAGCTCAGACAAATAATGCTGATCATGACCGTGTTGATCATTTTTCCAAAGCTGCTGTACAGCATGAATTCCCTGAAGTCATCGACCGATAAGGCATATAGAAAGAACAAAATGATAATGACAGTCTTTAATAGAAAATCCCGATTCATCTTCCGGAAAATTCGATCCTTGCGAGCATTAATCTCGCGAAGAACTGCATTCTCATCCACGATATCGAGGAAAATATCAGCCATTCCCTTCCGTTCGTTATACTCGAAGACGATGGCCTTCTTGGCAAAATTGTCGAATTTAGGCCCAAGCTGCCTGTTGAGCAACTGAATGGCCTGCTTGAACGAATATCCATTATTCTCGCAATTGTCAATGAACTGCTGGAAGTATGGGCGAATGCCCGGCTTAATGTACTCGTCGCTTTCCATCACCTTCTTGATCGCCACCAGCACGCCTTCCCTAGCCAATGGACAAAGGATGTCCTCGGCGTCCATGATGCTCTCCAGCTTCTCGGCTTTGATCGCCTTGGACTGCATGACGAAGTACGTCAACAGACCAATGAATATGGCTACGGTAATAACTACAGCCAAGGTGACATTCTTCATGAATACCACCACAATGAGCACGACAATAGCGAATGCGATGCATAGCAGCGAGGTGAAGCTCTCCAAGGTCAACGGCAAGTTGAAATCAAGGATCAATCCCTCCACAAGCCGGTTGTATTTGGCGTACACATTCTCTTTCTGCTTGACGATGCGCTCCTTCTTGACCCGTTCCACATATCGCTTGGTATTGTATCTTCCGAGATGTTCGGCCAACGTATCGAGTATGCCAAGAAAGAAGCGGCCGGTTCCTTCGAAGAACCGAACCTCGAATATAGCGTTAAACACGATGAATGCAGCAATCCCTAAAGATAGACTAATGATTGAAGTGGTATCCATCGAATCCGTACTCCTCTATTTCATCTTCGCCCGGCGGTTTCGTCAGAAACTCAAAGCGGCTGCGCTTGATTCCCGCTTTAATCATTGTCTGCTGCACCTTATCGGACAGCATGCCGACACGCTTGTGCTTGCCGATGATTTTTAGCACGCGATGAGTCCCTTCCTCCTCCAGCACGTCCTCCGATACGAACTTGTAAATCGGATTAACGATGGGCTCCAATCCCTCGGAGCCCAGCACCTCCGAGATCGAGGTGACTTTTCTTGTGCCATCGGCCAGCTTCTCCTGGAACACGATAAACTTAACGGCACTGCATATGTTGCGAAGCGCCAGTTCCGCTGGTTCGTTGGAGGCCATAAGGTAGGCAGTCAGGAAGCGATAAATCGCCTCACGGTCGCCCTCCGCATGGAGCGTCGTGAAGAAGAAATGACCGGTCTGTGCGGCACGAAGCGCAGTCGCAAATTCCCCAGGCGTTCGCAGCTCGCCCGGGCCAATCCAATGGGGTGATTGCCGCATGGCATTGATCAGCAAATTTTCCATTGTCGCCGGACTTGCGTCATCGTCATCCGGCACAGACTCGTATTGCAGCACATCGTTTATAACTCTGCCATGCTCGCTATTTCCCTCTCTCTGCAGCAGACGCATCTCCGAAGGATTCTCAATCGTAATGATGCGGGACAGCGGATTAATCTCCTTGACCATCATTTCGTTCAGTGTCGTTTTCCCGCTGCCTGTCGGCCCAATCGTAATCCACGACAAATCGGCTTTGGGCAGCAAGGACAGCAGCTTGAACATATTGACCGAGAAGGATTCATTACGCAGCATCATCTCCGGCGTGATGCTCTTCTTGCTGAATTTTCGAATGACAACCGCCGGCATGTCATACGGTGAAATATCGGCATGGGTGGCGTTAACACGATACCCTTCGATCGTTCGGGCGTTAACCATCGGGATCTTCGGGGTAAGCCGAACCTTCGAGACCCCCAGCAGCTTGGAAATAATCCGCTCCAAGTGCTCCCGGTCGATGAAATGCTGATCCCATGGAAGCGTCTTTCCCCCGCTCTCCACAAAGATTTGCTCCGTGCCATTGATGCGAATTTCATCGATCAACGGGTCTTCCATCGCCTTCGTAATCGGCCCGTAGTGCGTAATCTCATTGATCAACGCCTGCTTCAGCTCAACAAGCTCCAAATATCCCTCAACGACCGGCTTCTGCGCATCGACGAATTCGTTAATATAGGATTTGGTCATTTCGCGTTTGCGGGACGGATCATTCTCGCGCCGGAAGGCATGGGTAGCCACCTTGGTTATGTATTTCTGACACAGCTCCAGCGCTTCCTCGAACTGAATGGTCGTATATTTATTCTTCAGTTCCTCCATGTCTTCTGCTTTGTTGATCTGATGCGTCACTTTCTGCTGCATGTCGCTGATTTTTGCACGGGTGAGCATTTTTTCCAATCCCTCCCTTACTGATTGCCGAGAATGTCTGCCAATCTGCGCATCTCTCTGAGAAAGTATTTATTCATCAAAGGGTTGTCCCTAACGTACAGCTTCCCTTCAAGCGAATACGCGTAGGCTGCTTTGATCAGCGGCAGGGACGCCACGATATTGAAGCCAAATTCTTTGAATCCCTTGTAGTCGTAGTTGATGTCCTGAGTATTCATCAGAATAACGCTCGTGAACTTCGCCGTACTAATCCCCACGGAAGAGGCAAAGTCCAGCATGCGAATCATATTGCTAGGCGCTTCGATTCGTTCCGTAGCCGTGAAGAAGCCTACGTGCGAATATTTCATCGCTCCCAGGCAGAATTCGAGGGGCGGATTATTCGGGATATCCAGCAGAATGATGTCAAACATTCCTTTTAACGTATCAATGACTCGTTCCAAATGATCGAATTCGAAATCAAAATACTCTTCAAGCAAGTCATGCGGACTTGGAGACAGTACATATAAGCGTTCGTATTTCGTGGCCTGGATTTCCTCCCGGAAATCGACCTTATCGCTTTTCAGCACTCGAATCAGACCATGTCCTTTTTTGCTAGGTTTGACATCCAAGTAGTGGTAAATGTTCGGGTTAAATACCTTCAAATCGATAATGCAGGTATTAAGGCCTTTCTGAGCCAGCAGATAGCCTAAATTGCTAATCACCAAAGCATTGTCTACCATGTCGCATGCAGGTATAAAGCCGACAACACTGTAGATCAGTCTGCTCTCCTGCAAATCCGCTCCCATTAGTTCTTTCGCTGAAATTTTGCTGAGTACATCATCGAGCCTTAGTCTTTCGTTTTGATCCATGATTCCACCTCTCTTTGCAAAGTAGGCAGTTGATCCAATATAACCTGGCTGTTCTTGCGGCTTAGAATCGTAATTAAATATTTCTTCCCATCGTAGCCGTTAAATTTGGCAAATTTATCGATCTGCTCCCTCGTCCCTTCCAGAAGCAGCGACCTTGGCTGAATGCTCTTTAGAAAGTCATTGCTCTTCATGACTTCCTGTCTCTTATCTTCACTGAGCTTGAGTACCTCTTTATACACCTCATAAATCGAGTGGCTGCTGGAGTTGAGCATGTCCCGGACTTCGATGCTATCGAACAGTACTTCCGTTTTCATTTGAGTTTTCGTCGAGCCATAGCTAACATTGGGATTCCCCGCGCTGTCGGATACCTCTTGCTCATAAGACACGCGAATTCTCACCCTGTCTCCCGGCATTAAAATGTCCCCGCCCGCCTCCAGAAAGTTATATGGCAGTGTCAGCACCTCATGCTCTTCACCCAGCTCATATAACCATTCATTCTGCAGGGGCTTCTCTTCCATCAGCTGATCCTTGTACAAAATACCTCCATCCCGCAAATAATACTTCGAATATTGATTTGTAACGGAAGACAAGTCTTCGGCCAAAACCATATCTTCGGTATATTCCTTACGGATGATAGAGTATTTCTTGATCTGTTTTTCCGTTATAACGGCGTAAGCCTGTATCCCCCCGGTTTGATTTACCTTAAGCACCTCTACCGTATCCTTGGCCGCCTCATTGGCGTTGTTCAATACGATAAAAGACGCGACGATCACGGCGATACTAAACAGTAAAGCCAATATTTTTTTGAACAATTTTTTGTTAGGGGAGACGCTTTTTACTGTACTTAAATCCATGAGCCTACGCACCCTCCATTAATCTTAGAAGCATTTGTCCAAAAGCCTTCTCAAATTCCGCTCCCGTGTTCGTCACGGGAATGTCCGTCTCGATTTGCGCATCAAAACTATCGCTGTGCGGCACAACTCCAGCCGTCTTCATCTCGTAATGAAAGGAGTCGCTGATTCCCGAGGCAAGTATCTCGTTCACCTTTTCCGAAGAAAACAAGGAGCCCTGAAAACGCGAGCGATCATTGTATTTCGTAACGATCACCTTTGACTTGGCATTGAAATAAGAAGCCTTCTCTCGATCAAGAACCACCTCCACATTACGAGCTGTACTGAGGATTGCATGTAAATTGTTCGGTATGCACAGGCCGAATACATCGATATGAATCATCGTTTCTTGGAAGCTTCTGAATAGATCTAGCGGCATGTCTAATAGGACGAGATTGAATTTGGTTCGCAAAACGGAAATCAAGCCTACCAATTTCTCGCTGTTATAAAATTGATCCATCAGCTTGCGGTCATTGAAGGAATAACCCAATGAAGAAAGCCAGAAATGATCCTTGATATTAAAAGCCGTCGTCATATACTCCTGAGGTCTCGCCAGCGTGCGGATCAACGATGCGCTCATTTGCTCGTCTTTATTCGTCCGTTCGTGGAACCGGCTGAAATACATATTCATGCTGCGATACTCAGCATCCATGTCGATAATGATGCTGCTAAGCCCTCTTTTGCTAGCTTCATGCGCCAAATTAACCGTCGTACTGGTCAATCCGTTTCCGCGATGGCCGGTAATTGCAACGACTCTGCTGATTCCTCGGCTTATATTGGCTATGTCCCTCGTCAAGCGGTCGGTGGCAGTCAGTTCAGCCGACGCCTCTGGCTTCGAGCGAAAACGGTCAAAGAAGGAGCGCTTCTTCACGCTCTGTCTTTGCCCTAATTCCTTCGAATCCCCGCCTACAATCTTCGTTTCTGTTCTTACGTCTTTATGTATGGGGCCAGTATCTTTCTTGCCCATCTGCTCTAGAGAGCGTTGAAATACCTGCGCCGGTATTCTTACCGTATCGCTGATGATTATCTTCAAATAATCAAATCTTTGCGTCAGCATTTCCAGTTCAAATGGTTTCATGAAGTCTCGAGTAATGAGAACAACAGGGATAATCGGGATGCTGTTCACCTCAACCCATTCCAGCAGCTTAGTCAATTCCTCCTGATCGAGGCTCGGTTTTTGCGTAAATGCTTCATCTGTGATAAGGACACCATCGCCTAGGGGGTTGCCTCCATCCAGATAATCCGACAAATTTCGCAATTCGAGTGTCTCAGAATGAATGACCGCTGTCTTCTTAGGCAAGTACTGCGTCACGATTCTATGAAACCCACCACTGACGATAAGCAGCTTCATATATTCACCTACTAAAGAAATAATCTATGTAAATCTCTGTATTAGTAATATTTACCTCGCTAATGCAGAACATTATACAAGTAACCTATAGAGCACACAATACCTTATTTGTATAAATAATCCTTAATATGGACTTATTACCCACCTTCAAAGGTCTTAAGATTCACGGTATTTCAAGAACAGGAATAAAGTAGGAGGTTGTTTTTTTGACAAAATACGGGAAACAGGAGAGAATATTGACGTCTTTAACTAAATGAAGGAGAGGTTGTCTATGAAAATATCGTTCGCAGTTGTCTTCTTTCTTCTTCTCCTAATTTGCAGTTTTGTTGATCAGAAATGTCGGATCATCCCGAATCGCGTGGTTATTCTCGTGCTTATATTAGGATTGCTGAACAGTTGGCTTTATACATCGCTAGAAGATTCCTTTATTGGTATTGTTGTTCCTTCTTTACTGCTGCTCATCGCTAAATCCAAATGGAATTTCTATATCGGTGCCGGGGATATCAAGCTATTATCAGCAATTGGGGCTTGGGTCGGCTGGTATGCCAATATTTATGTGCTTCTGTCGGGCGGAGTACTTGCCCTAATTTATGTGGGGGTAATAAGAGGCTTGCACCGTGAAAAGATTTTGTCCGTGCCTTTTGCTCCGTTTCTGTCCGCGGCAGCCATAATCATATATGTAGGAGACGTTATTCTACAACTATACTTTCTCCCATAACTTTAAATAGAAGAGTCACTTCCCTTAAGGATTGAACTATTACTCAGGGTATATTAACCGTTCAGTAACAATGTGATAACCTCCAGCTTCGAATACACTGTACGAAAAAAGCCCACCTCCACTCTTCGGATTAAAGTGGAAATGAGCTTAGGAAAGCTTATCAATATTTGGGTCTAACGCGCCCCAATATTCGTTCCGCTTGGCGTGCCCGAGCCGATTAAGTCGCTGCCCGCCGCAAGCTTCAGGAAATTGCCGAGATTTGGAGAACCGTCGCCATTCCGCGTCAACGAAGGAGTTAAGCTGACGAAATCCTCGGCGCTGGCCAGTAATCCTTTGGCATTTTCGCTTTTTTTGTTCTTCCACCATACGTTCGTGCTGGATACATCAGTGCCGCTTGTCTTGTCGCTTGATCCGCCTTGGAAGGATAAATTATTCGTGAAGATATGCGTGCCCACATCGAAAGCGAAATTGCTCTGTCCGTTCGACCAGGATGTGTTATTCTTCATTTGGATGGAGCCTGGATTGCTATTATAAGTGAAGCCGTGCTTCTTGTTCTGGAAAGCGATGCTGTTCTCGACAATATGGTTGACCCCGATTTTCTCCCCGCCCAGCTTGAAGCCGTTCCCATCGCTATTCGTCGTCGAGGTGCCATCGGAAGTCTGCCCATTATGATGAGCTATGCTGTTGCGGATCGTGACCGCTCCAATCGGGCCAGTATCGGATTTGGTGTACAAATCCCAACCGTCATCGACATTATAAGCCGCGATACAGCCGTCAAATACGTTGCCCGGGCCGACGGTCAACTTCGCTGCGAAGCCATCCGCATCCTCCCCATCATCCGGATCATAGTTGTCATGAGAATATGAATTGATTACGAGGTTATAGCTGGGCCATTCATCGAATTGCGCGGTTGAAGCATAGCGTCCGATTTGGATGCCCGTATCCCGGTTATGATGCGCCTCGATCTGCTCGATCCGATTGTAGTTGCCGCCGATATACAACCCGTTATCTCCAGCGCCTTTAATTTCAAGCCCTTTGATGAGCCAATAGTGTCCGAATAGTTGAATGCCGCGATTCGTTGAAGCAAAAGCCTGGGCCGAGAAATCGAGAACAGGCTTCTCACTGCCGTACGCAACCAAATTTTTGCGGGCGCTTGAGGTACCGTTATTGCCGCGTTCAATCGTGATGGTCGAGTCAAAGCTGTACGTTCCTCCACGCATATAAATCGTTTTGCCTGGAGCGATTCTGGTAATCGCAGCTGCAAGCGTGGTTGGTTTATCCAAGGTTCCAGGGTTGCTGGCAGAGCCATTCGCCGCTACAAAGAGATCCCCCTCGGCAGGAGCGGGTTCCTGCGGATCCGGGTCAGTCGGGGTCGGATTTGGGTTCGGATCTGGATCTGTTGGCGTTCCTCCTCCTGCCCCTTCCGATACGATGACGTTATCGTATTTAGCTAAAGACTTGCCTGTAACGAAGCCAACTGCTCCCGCAGACAGGCTGGAATCAGTGGCTGTCAGCTCCAGCGTATTGTTCACGTACATTTTGAGGGTAGATCCTGAGAGCTCCAGCTTGACGTTATACCAAACACCCGTTGACAGCGCATAGTCCTTAGTAACGAGCGTCGAGGAGGAACCGCCTACCTTCTTGCGAATTTCCAGCTTGCCACCCCCGCTATTGTACAGAGAAGCTGCATAATAATTGTTGCCGTCCTTATAGCGCCCCGCCACATACGTACGGTTGGTGCCATTGAAATTATCTACTTTAACATCAGCTTGTATCGTATAATTGTCCCAGGATGCACTTCCGGCGGATGTACGTCCTTCGCTTGTGCCCGTCTGGGCATATACATTAGAGCCCCCATCCTCCACTACGGACCAAGTACCAGTAGTATGCGTCCAATTGCTGCTGTTACCGCTTTCAAAATCATCGCTAAAGAGAGTTGCCGCACTGGCCTGACCTCCAGGCAGCCATGGAAGCATAAGCGCAATACATAAGACGATAGCAATAACTTTCCAAGGATGGATATTAAAAGATCGGCTAAGCTTAATAACGGATGATTTAGAGTTCATGACAGAACCTCCATTAATAAAAGATATTGTTAGCACTTTTCTTGACACACCCGGAGCAATACGAATATTCACCTCCCCTTTGACACAGCATCACACTCGGTGCACGCGAGTGCTACTAGTTATGGTAGTTTTTTAAAGCGGTTACATCAATAATCATTTTTACATATTATAGTTTTATTACCTTAATAGGGAGTGTCTAGAAGCTGCTTATTAATTAAAAAAACCTTGAGGACATTGAGTTCCGTCAAGGTTCTTATCGAAGTCTTTTGAAATATAGCCTACCCCTTATTCAAATGGATACTTTATTCCCCACTGGGCACGCACTTGGTCAAGCAGCCGCATAATGCCTAGCGATTCCGCCAATGTTATTGTGCTGCTCTCCGTTTCCCCTGCCAGCAGGCATCGGCCTACCTCTTCCGCTTCAAAGGCATAACCCACAGCTATCCGGTCATCCGTAACCATCTCTGCCTCCTGGCCTCTCACCAGAAGAGTTGCTGTGTTGGCATTCAAGAAAGACGGAATGTGAATCGAGCCTTCTGTTCCGTAAATATATGCTTCATTTGTAAGGTCAAGCCGAACCGCCCCGTGAAGCGATGCCGAACGTCCTTGTCCATAATCCAGCAAAATTGAAAAATGCTCATCTACCCCGGTCTCGCCGATGTGGGCAGTACTCCAAACTTCCTCTGGGTCCGCACCAAAAATCATCGAGGCGAACGATACGGGATAAATCCCCGCATCCAACAATGCACCGCCTCCAAGCTCTAGATTCAGCAATCTTCCGCTTGGATTCCAGTCGCTGCGAAAACCAAATTCCGCCTTGACCAGCTTCACTTCACCGATCCGGCCTTCCTCCAGCCACTTTCTGACCTGAACGATCGGCGGCAAAAACCGCGTCCACATCGCCTCCATCAAGAACAAGCCCTTCTCTTTAGCCAATGCAATAATCTCTTCAAGCTCCCGGCTGTTCACCGTAATCGGCTTCTCGCACAACACGGCCTTTCCTCCCCGCAAAGCGGTTATCACATTGTCTCGATGAAAGGGATGCGGTGTTGCCACATAGATCGCATCGATCTCGGGATCATTTGCTAATTCCTCATAGCTCCCATAGGCACGGGGAATACTGAACTTGGCAGCAAACTGCTCGGCACTATTGCGGGTACGCGAGCCAACTGCAGCTCCTTCCCCATTGCTGACATACGTTAAATCTGCGGCAAACTTCTCGGCTATCCAGCCTGTCCCCATGATGCCCCAACGAATTGTCTTCCTCGTGTTCTCTTTCATGCCATTCCTCCATATCCCTGTTATCACAAGCGAGTAATATTTTAAAGTCCTCTCATCCCATACTACCAATTTTTAGTCGCGATCACCATGCTGGTTGGATATCTATGTCGACTGAGCTATAATGAGAGCAATTTAAGCATGATCATGAACAAGAATTTTGAATGAGGTGTTGATCCGAACGATGAATACACGTCAACGAGAGATTTTGCGAATGCTGCTAGGCGAGCCTGGCCGCTCCTTTGTCGTGCGCGATTTGGCTGCGAGCTTGAGCTGCTCGGAGAAGACGATCCGGAACGACTTCGAAGCCATCGATGCCTATTTGGCCGAACAGGGAAAGGCAAAGCTGCTGCGGAAACCGGGAATCGGGGTCGATCTGGACATTGAGGAGCATGAGCGGGTCAAGCTGTTCGATCAATTATTCCGCTCCACCGCGGATACCGGGTATGAACGGGATGATAACCGAATTGCCGCCATCGCTTACGAGCTTCTTATGAATACCAAACCAACTACGCTTCAGGAATTGGCAGAGAAGTATTATGTCAACCGAGCCATCATCAAAAGGGATCTGGACTCCCTAAATCCATGGCTTCATAAACGGCGACTCGAGATCGTCTCCAAGCAAAGAGTAGGCATCCTCATTGAAGGAGCTGAGAAGGACAAGCGGGCTGCTTTGTCCAAAGTATCCCTGCTAATCGAAACCTCGACCAACGATTTTATAAAAAAGAGGTTCGAAGCCTATGAGATAGACCTCGTTACCCGGGAATTAAAACGGCTGGAGAGGAAGGAGGCCTTTCATTTTACAGATGAAGCTTTCGAGAATCTGCTGATTCACACACTGCTTATGATCCGCCGAACGAAGCTGAATCAACCGATTTCCTTTTCGGAGCAGGAGCAAGCCTTTATTCGGGAGAAAAGAGAGTACCAATGGACGCTGGACTTTATTCGACAGCTGGAGCGTTACTTCTCGGTACACTTCCCTTCAAGTGAGGCCGCTTATTTAACAGCGCATCTCCTCGGAGCGAAGATCCGTTCCCGAACCCGGCTGGATAGCGGCAGGCTGACGGAACACCCGCTGAAAATTACCGCAGAGGTCACAGAGGTCGTGCAATCGCTCATGAGGAAAATGTCCAGCCTTACATTCATCGATTTTGAACGGGATCTTACGCTGAAGGAAGGGCTGAGTATTCATTTAAGCTCTACGATCCATCGATTGAGCTACGGCCTGAGCGTAACGAATCCATTGCTGCAGGATATTAAGAAAATGTACCCCTATATGTTCAGCATGGTCATTTATGCGACTAACGAGCTAGGCCATAACTTTCAGTTCACCGTTCCCGAGGATGAGGTCGCTTATCTAACCCTGCATTTTCAGGCAGCGATTGAACGGTTAAACAAGCAGACGAGGCTTATTAAGAATATCGTTACCGTGTGCCATATGGGAGTTGGCATCTCGCAAATCCTGCGTACGAAGCTGGAACGAAAATTCAGCGGAATCCAGGTCATGGATTCTGTCAGAAGAGCCGATTTAAATACATACCTGGAGCATCACCCGGTGGATTTTATCGTATCCACAATCCCACTGAACGATATAGACGCAATGGACATCCCCCATATCGTGGTATCTCCTTTGTTAGAGCCTGCCGATGTGAAAAAAATTACAAATTTCCTCGAACGACTGGAAGAACACCCGCTGGAAGCATCGGCCTCTTTTTTGCAAATGTATACGAAGCCTGCACTCATTTTTTCTCAGGTCGAGGTTTCCCACCGCTTTGAAATTATTGAGCAATTGGCTAACAGCCTACATGCCAAAGGTTATGTCGAGCAGGATTATGCCCATCAGGCCCTGCTTAGGGAAAGAGTCTCGGCGACGACCATTGGCGGCGGAATTGCAATTCCGCACGGCGATCCCAAGCTTGTGAAACAATCCCAAATCGCCATTGCTACGTTGAAGGAACCGCTCGAATGGGAGCAGGATAAGGTATCAATCGTGTTTATGCTGGCGCTGCGGAACCAGGAGCAAGAAAATACGAAAAAACTATTTCATCGCCTCTCCCTCCTGAGCGAGCAGCCGTCTCTTATTCAACAATTGATCCGGGCCAAGGAAGCTGAGGACATCTTCTCGCTCTTATAAAACACTTTTTGCCGGAAGCTGCGGTAAAAATTAAAACTTTTCCTCTGTTTTATTAGGTTAATATTTAATTGTAAACGATTTAAAACACAGGGGAGGTTCGCCAAATGAAATTTCTAGCCATTACCTCATGCCCTAACGGCATCGCACATACTTACATGGCTGCTGAAAATTTACAGAAAGCAGCTGACAAACTGGGCGTCAGCATGAAAGTGGAAACCCAGGGCTCCATTGGAGTAGAAAATGAATTCTCAGCAGAGGACATTGCACATGCTGACGGCATCATCATTGCCGCAGACAAGCACGTGGACAAAAGCCGATTCGTTGGCAAAAAACTATTAATCGCCGGAGTACAGGACGGCATTCGAAATCCAGAAGCCTTGATTGAGAAGCTCATCCGCGGAGAAGCGCCTCTGTATCAAGAGCAGCCGGGACAAGAGACGTCCGGCGGCAGTGAAAAGCAACCGGTGGCTAAGCAAAACCAATTCTACCGCCACTTGATGAGCGGAGTATCCTACATGGTTCCGTTTATCGTCGTAGGCGGCCTTCTGATCGCGATCGCTTTATCCATCGGAGGTGAGCCAACCCCAGGCGGGCTGCAAATCCCGGAGGGCTCCTTCTGGAAAATCGTTGAAAGTCTCGGCGGCGCATCTTTTACATTTATGGTTCCGATCTTGGCAGGATTTATCGCCTTTAGTATCGCTGACCGCCCTGGCCTCGCCCCCGGTATGATCGGCGGCTTCATCGCCGCGAATGGCAGCTTCTATGGCAGTGAAGCCGGCGCCGGATTTATCGGCGGGATTATTGCCGGTTTCCTGGCTGGTTATGTTGCGCTGTGGATCAAGAAATGGAAGGTTCCTAAAGCGCTTGCCCCTATTATGCCGATCATCATCATTCCGGTATTGGCATCGCTGATCGTGGGCTTAGCCTTTATACTACTGCTCGGCGGGCCGATCGCGAAGTTCTTTGAATTCTTGACCTCATGGCTTGCAAGCATGCAAGGCACAAGCTCGATCCTGCTCGCTTTGATTCTTGGGGCGATGATTTCCTTTGACATGGGCGGTCCGGTGAACAAAGTGGCTTTCCTGTTCGGGTCAGCCATGATCGGCGAAGGAAACTATGAAATCATGGGCCCGATCGCCGTGGCCATTTGTATTCCACCGATCGGCCTAGGACTCGCAACCTTCCTGTTCAAGCAGAAATTCCATGACACCGAGCGGGAATCGGGGAAAGCTTCCTTTACGATGGGGTTGTTCGGAATTACAGAAGGGGCAATCCCTTTTGCATCGCAGGATCCGCTGCGCGTCATTCCCAGCATCATGATCGGCTCCATGACTGGCTCTGTCATCGCTATGCTGGGTCAGGTCGGTGATCGGGTAGCACACGGCGGGCCAATCGTTGCCGTATTGGGTGCGGTAGATAACGTGGTTATGTTCTTTGTAGCCGTCATTATCGGCTCGCTCGTCACAGCGCTTATGATCAAGCTGCTCAAGAAGGATGTGGCCCCGACCCACCTGGCTGCTGCAGGCGCAGCGACTGAGAATGGAACTGTAGCCAGTAGAGCAGCCACAGATTTCAAGGCTGGAAAGGACACTAGTGACAAATCTAAAACTAGGGGCGACGCTCAGGCCGACGTTGAAACTTCCGCAACGGTTGAGCCGGCAACCCAACATCAATCAGTCAGCAAGTTAACGGATATTATCAGTCTTGATCTGATTGAGACTGAACTCAAAGCAACGTCCCGTGACGGCGTTATCGATGAACTGATCGGAAAGCTTGAGACGGATGGCGCAATCAGCTCTGCCTCTCAGTTCAAACAAGCGATACTTAGTCGCGAGCAGGAAAGCTCGACCGGGATTGGCATGAACATCGCCATTCCTCACGGGAAATCAACTGCCGTCATCAAACCTCGTGTCGTATTCGGAATGAAGCAAGACGGCGTTGATTGGAACAGCGTAGACGGTACGCCGGCTAAGCTCATCTTCATGATTGCAATTCCTGCGGAGAATCCAGGTAACGAGCATCTTAAAATATTGCAAATGCTCTCCCGCAAACTGATGGATGATGATTTCCGGGATCAGCTATTGAAGGTGCAAACGAAACAGGAGGCTTACGCGCTTCTGGATCAGATTCATTAAAGTTAGAAGCAAACAGCCCCCAAGCAAGGATCAATGATTCTGCTCAGGGGCTGTTCAACTATTTTATTCTATTGTTGTACTGTCACTTCCTGTTCCAGGTACCGCTTCCTCCGTTTCGGAAGGCATGATGTCTCCAGACTCCGCGGCCGTTGTTGTAATATAGACGGTCTGCGTTGCACTATCCCACTTCACGCTAGCTCCTAGCGATTCACTAATAAAGCGGATCGGTACCATCGTATGCGAGCCCACCAGTTGCCCGGGAACATCCAGGTTAATTACCTGTCCATTCTTCTTCGCAGCTTTGCTGCCCAAGGTTAGCTCGATTCTTGTGTCATCTTTCGTTGCGACAACGGATTGGGTCTGAGCGTTCCATTTCAGAGTAGCGCCCAGACGTTCGAATATAGCGCGCATCGGTACAAGCGTACTGCCATTTCTCATGACTGGCGGCTGTTCAAAGGCCATTACTTCCCCATCAATGATGACTCTGATCTTATCGAAGCTGATTTGCAGCTTATTCGGCGTAATGCCTTTGCCGAAATTTCGTTCTCTGATCGACGATATTTCTGCAAGGCTGCTGGCCCGCTGCTGCAGCAATTTCTCTGCGCTGCTATTGCGCAATGCGATAATGGACGATTCCGTATTTGCCTTAAGCTTATTCATCTCGCCTACGGATTGATCCCGGGATGCCTGAAGATCCTTTCTCGCGTTGGCGAATATCGTAGCCATTTTGTCTTTCGCCGTAGTCAGGCTAATGCCGCCTCGTGCATAGTTCCACATTGTGCTCGAGGAATAGGAGGGATTGCTCTCATTATCAAGCTTCCACATTAAGCTGCTGCTATAATTCGGGTTCATCGTATTCGCATATTTCCACATGATGCTTGAGGAATAGGAGGGATTGACATTGTTGCTGTATTTCCACATCAGGCTGCTGGAATAGTTAGGGTTAATTTCATTGTTGAATTTCCAGTGGATACTCGAGGAATAGCTCTTGTCGCTTTCCTTGTTATATCTCCATAACGGGCCGGAAGAGTAATGCGGATTAATCGCCCGTTCGTATTTCTGCAATTTGCTCTGATAGCCAGATTGCTTGCCATAAGCCGCTTGCAGCTGTTTATGATCCTCCTTCAGCAGTTGTGTCAGGTAAGCCAGATCATCATCCAGGAGCTTCTCCAGCGTACTTTGATCCTCTCTGGATTTCTGCAAGAATTGTTCAAAATCTCCCTGAATTTGTTTCAAATCGGATTCATACTGACCTCTGAACTCATCGCGAATCGTCGTATACTGCTTATTTATTTCTTGAATGAATGAATCGCTAGCATTTGCAGCTTGCAGATTCCCCTGCGGCCATGCAAAAACACCCGTAAGCATAGCCAGAACGACAAAGAGTATGTAATATTTACTTTTAAAATTTTTCATTCCGCCTTCTCCTTCTTCACTGTGATTGATCTTTTGTCTAACGAAATTTCGCCAATATTGCGATAAAACCTCTAAATTTGTCGGAAATCAGCCCTTTACGACTAACTCTTTCATTGTCAACCAAACCAATGTCCAGGGAATTAATCCCCATGACACACTATTCATCAATTACAAAAGTCACATATTACGCATTTTTTCCCTGCCATAAAAGGTATTGAACATAGAACATGAAGCATTAAAAATGCCCCCTGCTCACTTAGCAGAAGGCGTTTAACTGAAGCTCCTCATAAAGGCGAAGCTCTCAATTTTTTATTTATAGTAGGAAGTTGTCAAAGGAATCATATAACCCGCATCCCTATCCTTCCTAATATCAATTGTAATGGTCTTCACACCAGTGATGTCGACTTCGATTGTTTGCATCCCGTTTTCCGGCGTAATCCCTTCCACCTTTTTCAACAGAGCATTTTTGTCGAGGTCTTTAATTTCTATGTGTTCCACGTCCTTGTCGATTGCCGCGAATTGCAGATACAGCTTCGTGTACTTTCCATTCGGAGTTAAGGCCGTGTAGTTTATATTCTTCCCAGGGGCACTGTAAAGCACCTCTTTATAATCCTGCCCATTAAGCGTGGTGTGGCTCGGATCCTTGGAATACAACGTATTACTAAATTCCTCCCGCTTGATCGGAACACCTTCCGATTGTTCTCCCAAGAGCACCTCGTTGGCCTGGGCATCGTATTTCACAGCTACGCCCAGTACATCTGCTACAGCCCTTACAGGGAGATATGTAGTACCATCATACGTAATCGGCAGCACGGCTTTGCCGTTTGCATCCTTAAGCTGAGCGATATTTCCATCGACTCTAACTTTAATGCCTCCATTCAGAAATGCCTTGACCTCTTGAAGCTGAGAGCTAGCCGCAGCCCCCAAACTCATGCCGCCGAATAACAACATAGCTCCACCGAGGATAAGAGCTAATTTCTTCTTTTTCATCAGATTCTCCTTCCACCTTTTAGGTAAATTTTAAGATATTATAGCATTAAAGTACTTTAGAAGGTATAGTATATCGGAACTATATGACAACCTTGTAAACCTTAAGTCTCGGTCTTTATGAACAGGTTCTTCGTCCGCCAGCGTCCGAATCGGTAATAGGCATAAGAGATTACACTGCTAATCATGAAGCTTAAGCCGAAACCTGCCGCAATTCCCTTCTCGCCAAGCAGACCGGCAAAGACGTAAGTCAGCGGATACCGTAAAATCCAGAACGAGATGATATTGAGGACAAGCACCTGCAGCATTGCTCCCGAAGCCCGCACTACGCCGTTAAAGATAAAGTTTAATCCCAAAAAGGGATAGAAGAAAGCAATCATTTGCACATAAGAGGCTCCAAAGGACACCGCTCTCGGCTCAGAGATAAACATGGCAATTCCCGGCTTAGCCAAAATAAAAATGATGGACGAAATAAATAGCATGATCGCTAAATTAAGCAAAATCGCATACCCCGTAATTTTTCGCACGCGCTGCCACTGCTTCACTGCAATATTTTGTCCCGCCATACTTGTCACAGCCACGCCAAGTGCTTGAGCCGGGAGCATGATGAGGCTATCCAGACGCTGCGCCGCGCCAAAGCCAGCCACCGTATCCTTTCCAAACGACGCGACGACGCTCATAATCGCCGCTGAACCCGCAGAAATGACCATCATTTGCAGGCCGGAAGGAATACCTTGCGTTAATATAAGCGTAACTTCCGCTTTCTTGGGCCACCTAGGCATCGAGAACGGAATGAACTTGCGGCGTATGCTCAGCACAAGTCCATAGAAGAAGGCCACTCCTTGGGCAATGACCGTAGCATAGGCCGCGCCTTGAATCCCCCATTGAAATACATAAATAAACAGTGGATCGAGCACCGCATTCAAGACCACCGCAATCATAACGAAACGCAGCGGCGTTTTACTATTGCCAAGCGCCCGATACACCGTACTAATAAAGTTATAGCCGAACAAGAACAGAATGCCCAAAAAATTGATTTGCAAATAACTTGTAGCCATGGGAATCATCTCGCTTGGCGTTCCCAGCAGAAGCAGAGTTTTCTCCGCAAATACAAATCCGATCACGCCTAGCACGATAGCGATCATGCCTAGAATAATGGAAAATGCATTCACATAGCTTTTTAAACCCTGCTCGTCCTGTTTGCCCTTAACCTGTGATAGAACGGTGAGTGCCGCATTATTGACCCCGATGATGAAGGACAGAACCGTGAATATGACCGTGCTAGATATTGCCACAGCTCCCAGCGCATTGGTTCCCAGCAAATTGCCGACCCACAGACTATCGATGAATTGATAAGATACCTGAAGTAAATTCGTAAGCAGCAGCGGCGCGGAAAACGTGACAAGCTGCCTCCAAATATTCCCACTCGTAAAATCATGCTGCTTCATATCGCAACCTCTCCTCCCCCATCCCCTATCATAACAGACAAATAGAAAAGGGATTTCTTATAAACTTTAGTCCAGCTTATGCAGTTCGAAATAGAACAAGAAAGCAACAAGAAATCGCAAAAAAAGAGCCTCAGGAATTATCCTAAAGCTCTACGCAAACCAAACATTAACGGTACAATCGTAACATTACCAATCTATATCTTACATTACAGCGTTCCTGGCTGCATTAGATCAATTTATGCGCGTACCACTTCTCTCCCTTGAATCTCCAGGCGAAAACTAGTCCGCGAATGCCCCATTCTGCGACCATAGCTACCCACACGCCCATGATGCCGAAACCGAGTGTAACCCCCAAAATATATCCCAAAATAACACGGAACAGCCACATCGATAGCAGGGACGTGACCGAAGTAAAGTTGGAATCTCCCGCTGCACGCAAGGCTGCCGGTAGAACGAAGCTAAACGACCATAAAAATGGCTGTGCTATAGCAATGAGCAAAATCAACCCGAATATCGTAGGAATAATTTCCACCGGAGGCGAGAACATTCGCACCATTAGCGGAAACAAAGGCAGTAGTATGAGCGATGCAATTACAAACAGTACCGTCGATAGCCCTAAGAACGACTTAATGAATTTCCGTGCATCCTGGATATTTCTTTGGCCGATGCACTGGCCGACCACCGTTACAATCGCGATGCTAAGCGCGCCGCCTCCGATTTGAAAGACTAGCGAAATCGAGCCGCTGATGGCATTTGCCGTCATAGCCAGCGTCCCCAATTGCACGATAAAGGTCTGCGTTAGAAGCTTGCCTCCGTTGAAGAACATCTGCTCTGCGGCAAACGGAAGGCCGATGAACATAATCTTCTTCTGTATCGAATAATCAAACTTCAGCGTATTTTTCAACTTTACGCGCAGGGTCGTGTTATATTTCAACAAGTAAACGAGCGAGCAGATCATGCCCAGAATCCGGGCCAGAAGCAAAGAAATAATGAGCCCGATCACGCCTAAATCCATAACTGTAATCAATAGTATGTTTAAGCATAGAAAGGTAATATTCATGATCAAAGACAGGTTCAAGCTGGCCTTCGTCTCCGCCACGCCTCTAAGCACACCGTTCACTGCTTGGAATATCGCAATGAATGGGTAGGAAATACAGCTCCCGATCAAATATATTCTGGCATTCTGGAAGACTTCAGCCTCCGCCTTGCCAAATAATAGATTCAAGGTAGGCGTATGAAAAGCAATGATCAAAATACTGATCAGCACAGAGATCACCGCCACAGCGGATAAGGCCTGCGTAGCCGCTTTTGACACCATTTGCTGATTGCCGCTGCCCTTATATTGCGCAACGATGACGGTACCGCCGGTAGCTATGGCCACGAACACATTGATTAAAAATATATTGAGCGAATCCACCATACTCACTGCACTGACGGCTGCCACCCCGGAAGAACTGATCATCGCTGTATTTAGCAGACTCATTAATACGATAAACCCCTGGTCTACAAAAATAGGGATAATGATCGCGATGATTTGCTTATAATCCATCGAGGTTCCGGTAAAATAACGATTCAATAAGGATGCGCTGCCTTGTCGTATTCTTGGCCCTATACTATTCACCTGTGTCATCACTTCTTTGGCTGAATTGTGTATCTATTGCAATGTTGATATAAATTTTTGCACTACTTCATATCATTATATCATTCTTCTACGAGAAGAGATTGAACGATCATCAACAAAGATACAATTTCCATCAATTATTGTAGCATCATCACAAGCAGTGCATTTTGCCCTCCGCTTCATCCCAAGGCACCGTATACCCCTGCCCTTTGGCGCAAAATATCGATGATGAAGAATACGCCGGGTCGGCATCCTTATTGTAGCCGATCCGTTCAATGACCTCGTGCTCGTTATGACACCGATCATAACCAGCGAACGTTAAGCTTAGCGCCCCTCTCCCATGAGTGAACGAGGCCAGCTCGCTGCCATAATCCATAAAGGTGGCAACGGGTACTTTTCCTGTCAAAATCGCCTTGTCCCCTTCCGTTCGGGGAGCATCATAGCTCCCATGAGCCTGCTGGAGATCCGAAATAACTCGCCCCAGCTGATCCAGCTCAACTTTAATTTTAAATTGATAATAAGGCTCCAGCAGCAGATTATTTGCTTTCTCAAGCCCCTGTCTTAACGCACGATAGGTCGCTTCCCTGAAGTCGCCGCCGGACGTGTGCTTATTATGAGCCCTCCCGGTAAGCAGCGTTACGATCACATCCGTCAGCGGCGAGCCTGTTAATAGGCCGTGATGATCCCTTTCAAAGAGATGGTGCCGAACAAGATTCTGGTTACCAAAGGACAAATCGTCGGCATGGCAAGCATTTTCAAACTGGATTCCACTATCCCGCTCGCCCGGCTGTATGCGAAGATGCACCTCGGCATAGTGCTTTAGCGGTTCAAAATGACCATAGCCTATCGTCTCCGTCTCAATCGTTTCCTTATATAAAATTTCAGGCTTATCGAACGATACAGTTAAATTAAACCGCTCCTTAATGAGCAGTTCCAATACCTCAAGCTGAATTCTCCCCATGACGTGAATTTGGATTTCCTGCAGGCTTTCCTCCCAAAGCACATTTAATGAAGGATCCTCGGCATTCAATATTTTGAAGTATCGCAAAGCCTCCTTCTTGTTCACTGACGGTTCCAGGATTACCTTCGACTTCAAGGTCGGCAGCAGCTCGTAGACGGACTTTTCCTTTAAATTTCCTAATCCATCGCCCACCGCAGCCATAGATAGACCTGTGACGGCGAACAACTCCCCCGCCTCAATCCGTTCCACTGCTCTAAACTCACGGCCATTGTACACACGAATCTGGGTTATTTTCTCGCTCACCGGGTTCTCCGCATCGCCGTACTGTAGTGTATCCCTAACTTTTAACGTCCCGCCCAGCGCTTTGACAAAAGTGATTCTCGTCCCCTGCTCGTCATGGCGGATCCGATAGACCCGGCCGGAAAATGGTTCTTCACTAGAATAATCGGTGATGCTAAGAAGATCCAGCTTCTGCAGAAAGCTCTCGATTCCGATTCCTTGCAGCGCAGAGCCGGACGCATAAGGATATACGGCATTGTCCTGGATCAGGCGCCGCAGCACAGCAAGCCAGGACTCTCTGTCATAACCGGCTTCCATATACCGCTCCAGAAGAGCTTCATCTCGCTCGGCCACAAACTCCGCCAGCTCCTCGTTCATAGCTCCGTTTTCGGTTAGAGCATCCGTAATATCACATACGTCCACGCCGAAGGTGCTCCGAATATCCCGCACCGCTTGTTGGACATCTGCTCCTATGCGATCTATTTTATTGATAAAAAAGAAACAGGGAACGCCGTGCTTGCGCAGAAGCTCCCATACCATTTCCGTCTGCCCCTCGATTCCCTCGACGGCGCTGATGATGATCACCGCATAATCCATCGCCTGAATCCCCCGCTCCATCTCGGGAGAAAAGTCAGCATGTCCCGGCGTATCGATGAGATAGTAACGGGAGTCGCCATAGCTGAACATCCCCTGATCCGTAAACACCGTAATTCCCCGCTGCCGCTCGATCTGATGGCTGTCCAAAAAGGCATCCTTATGGTCGACACGCCCCCGCTGTTTAATGCTCTTCGTATAATAAAGCAGCTGCTCCGAGAATGTCGTTTTCCCGGCGTCAACATGCGCTAGTATTCCAATTGTCTTGTTCATCGTTGACCCTCACTATCGAAATCTTTCAAGAATAATATCATATCTTCCTGCGGCATCGGCCTGCTGATAACGTAGCCTTGGATATTGTCCACGCCAAGCTCCCTTAGAAGATGCATTTGCTCCAAAGTTTCCACCCCTTCCGCAACTACCTTCAGGGACAAAATCTGCGAGATTTTGATAATAGCATGAACTATGGCTGTGTTCTCTTCGCTTGCGGTCATATCTTTAATAAAGGATTTATCAATCTTAAGCTCCGAAATCGGAAAGCTCTTGAGCAGCGACAACGAAGAGTAGCCAGTACCAAAGTCATCTATGGAAACAACCACTCCCAGATCAATCAGTTCCCTCACTATTCTCATACTGTAATTTATATCCGTCAACATCATGCTCTCTGTAATCTCCAGGCAAAGATCATAAGGGTCGCAGGCAGTTTCATTTAGTACACGCCTTACTGCATCTACAAAGTTAGCATGATTTAGCTGACGTGCTGATATATTAACGGATACTTTAAGAGCATCGCCCTCTTGGTGCTTGTAGGAGCTGCTAAATCGGCAGGCTTCTCTTAACACCCACTCTCCAATCTCAATAATCAACCCCGTGCTTTCAGCAATCGGAATGAACACCTCTGGACTAACAAGCCCATACTTTGGAGAATCCCAGCGGAGGAGCGCCTCAACGCCAAGTATTTTACCCTGATTCAAATGATATTGCGGCTGATAATATACAATGAGCTGCCTGCCGGCTAGCGCTTTGCGTAAATCAATCTCAATATCCAATAGATGGCTGCTAGGGATCTTGGTTCCTGGAACAAACACCTGGCAATTCCCCCCAACCTCTTTGGCTTGATACATGGCGAGATCCGCATGTCTGCTAAGCGTTTCAACGTCAGCCCCATGGTCGGGATATAGCGCGATGCCAATGCTCCCCGAAATATAATACTCCCGCTCTCCGTCGAAGAACGGCTCCCTTAACCGCTCCAGTATTTCTTCCGCTATCTCTACAGCCTCTCTCGCATCTTGCACATTGGGTACTACGATTTCCAATTCATCCCCGCCAAGACGTCCTACCAAATCATCCGCTTTCATTTGTGAGGTTACCTGCTGGGCTACATATCTAAGCACCCGATCTCCCGCTTGGTGGCCATAGCTGTCGTTTATCAGCTTGAATCGATCCAAATCCAAAAGAAGAACCGCGAGTCTGCTGTTGTTTGCCTTAGCTTCATTCAAGAGTACAGTATATCTTTGCTCAAAGGCTAATCGATTAGCCAGCCCGGTTAATGGGTCGCAGTAGGCCAGTTGATGAATGCGCTCTTCCGTTCTTTTTCTCTCCGTAATATCTTTAACAGAGCCTACGACGCGATAGATTCTTCCTGCGCTATCGAATTGCGCATTCCCGTTGACTTGAATCCATATAAAATGGCCATGCTTATGGCGGCAGCGGAACTCTACCTCAAAGGCTGGCATTTCCTTGCTCAAATGTCGAATGAATTCGGCCCTTGCCTTCTGCAAATCCTCTGGATGAATTATATTCGTCACAGCATCCAAAGTCATCGGAATTTCGGCTTTTGTATAACCAAGGGCTTTAAAGATGCCTCCTTTGCTAGTTACCTCGCCATGTTCTACATCGATCTCCCAAATCCCGTCATGCGTAAGACTGGAGATGATCTCCAACTGCTCGGAATAGGACTGGAGCTCGCTATAAATCGCTTCCCGCAGCAAGGCCGAGGCAAAGAAGTTAGCCAACTGAAATGTCGTATTAAATGGCATAAGTTGTGTAGGCACATCACCCAATCCGACCAGCGCCATACTCCCCAGAATAAGTTCCTCCTGTGCAATCGGAACGATCACCATTACATTTTCCTTTCCCAGAAAAGATGGATCTTCCCACACCTCACGAGGAGGAAAAGCGGACGAAGGAACATGCCTCATCTCTTTCTTTCCCTTATCCTCATCCAGACTAAACTGATATACACGATAAGCATCTTTAGATTTCGGGTCGTTTAGGCCTACTACTCCTCTTCGAAAAGGAGTATGCATAAGCCATTCCATTTCTTTAGTTTCATTATTCTTATAGCTTTGCATAAGAACGCCAAGGTTAAAGTTGCGCGACATCATATTGTTCAAGTATTGAATGGTGTCCGCAGGATCCACTATAGCCTGCATATTTACGCCAGCATGGCAGCCGCAGCTATTTCGATAGACGGGCTTGGCCGAAAGCTGTGGCGGAATCTCTATATCTTGATCTAGAATGACTTGCACCAGCAGCTCCGCTGCTTGGCATCCCAATTCATCCACTGGCACTTGAAATGTAGTTAGAGGAGGGTTAATCGAACGGGCCATGGGCACATCATCGATACCCACGATCGCAATCTCTTGAGGCATATTAATATTAAGCGCCTTAAAGTGATTGATGAGTTCAATGGCAATGATATCATTTACAGCAATTACCGCTGAAAATGGATGTCCCTGTTCTGCCAAAGTCACCGCTGCATCCAACGTATTCATTTGCATAATGTCAAAAAAAACATTGCCCTCACTATCAAGACCATTCTTTCGAAGCGCTTCCATAAATCCGATGTATCTTTCCTTAGCATCGTAAAAGCGAGTATCTCCTATATAAACGATTCGGGTATGTCCATGGCTTAACAAATGCTCAACGGCTGTATTCATAATTTCTTTATTGTTGATCGTCACCCTGTAGTCGACATCAATCAGCGTATTGATTCCAATGATCGGCCTATCCAAACTTCGCAAATGCTGAATATAACCCTCATCGACGGCATCCATAATGACGATCCAGCCATCCACGTAATCAGAGGCATAGTAATCCGAATAATAGCGTGCGGATGTACCGATCACTAATACACCCACACCAAGCTCCTTAGCCTTTCGAGAAATACTTGTTAATAGTTTTCCGTAATAGAAGCCATCCAGAACAGGAGTTAGTACACCGATAATTTTCTGTGCCATTGTTCTCACCCGCTAGGTCTCATTATGTGTATTCTCAAGTACTTATGACTGATGTATTCTCACATGCTTACAACTAATTATAGTATATTTAGCCAAAACTGTTGAACGATTAACGATACATCTTGTTCCTAGAGCTCCTCCTATGCTATGTTTACAGGAAAATATTCACGGGAGGCACTCCTATGAGCATGAACAAAACAAATCCACTCTTGTTAGATATCCCTGATTGTTTCGAAAGCGAACGGTTGATCATCCGGGCTCCCAAATGGGGGGACGGCACCGAGTTAAACGAAGCCGTTAAAGAGAGCTTCGAACAATTGCGTCCTTGGATGCCCTGGGCACAAGCGCTGCCTGCGCCCGCAGACTCGGAAAGCGTCGTCCGGCGCGCCCACCTAAGATTTATGGAACGAACCGATCTCATGCTGCTTCTTACTCTAAAAGAAACCGGCCAGCTCGTCGGCTGCAGCGGTCTTCACCGGATCGACTGGGAGGCTCGCAAATTCGAAATTGGCTATTGGGTGCGCACCTCCTTCAGTAAGCAAGGCTTCATTAAAGAGGCTACAGATGCCATTACAAATTACGCCATTCAAGAGCTGCAAGCCAATCGCATCGAGATCCGCTGCGATGAACGCAACACGCAAAGCGCCAAAGTAGCGCAGCGTCTCGGCTTTGCACTGGAAGGCATTCTGCGAAACGACTCCTCCGACACGGATGGCACTTTAAGAAGCACGATGATCTTCTCCAAAATTCGCGGAGTCGAGTTTTAAAACGACATAATAATTTAGAGCTGACGCAAAGATGCTGTCCGGCCGTCAGTTTTCACTGAGCTTTCCGGACAGCACCTTTCTTTCGCGTGTAACTCCGAAATATTATGCCGTTCGCTAATCTTTGTAGGGGTCGAATTCGTTTGCCCCGGCCATACATACCCCAATCGGCTTAAGTACATGCAGCACCTCAAGCGTTTCGCTGTGCGCATCCAGAACCTCTTGCAGTTTGCGATAGACGAATGGACTTTCATCCGTTCCCGCACCGCGCAGTTCTACTCCGAATTCCCGAATAGCATCCAGCATTTGCTTCGGAGTAATCTGTCCGCCCCTTCGGCTGCGCGTTTTCCAGTTCATTTTGCCTGCTGCTTGTGTTCGGCTCATAATGCGGCCTGCCCCATGCACCGTACTGTAATAGGCATCTCCGTTCTCCTCCGTGTCCTTCCCCCGAACAATGACGGAGATGTCGCCCATGCTCCCGCCGATAAAGCCAAGCTGACCCGGAGCGGACGGCGTTGCCCCTTTGCGGACAACAACGACATCTTTCCCATTGTGCACTTCTTTCCAAGCATAGTTATGATGGTTGTGCACCTCAAAATCCGCTTCTGCCCCGAGAATGGACAGCACCTCTTGCATGACATAATCCCGCCCTGCGTAGGCGTAACGTCCAGCAAGCTTCATCGCCCGATTATACATATCGCCAGCTTCGCTGTTCAAATCCAGCAATAGCGGCGGCTGGTCCATCGATTCGCCCGGCGCCTTATCCGTGAAGCGTCTGCCCGCTGCGAGATTCATGAATCCACTGGCCGTCTTATGACCGAAGCCACGACTCCCGAAGTGATTCCCGACCCATAGCCGCCCCGTCTCCGGCTCTTCGAATAGGTCGACATAATGGTTGCCGCTGCCTACCGTGCCGAGCTGACTGCGGGCCAGCGCCTTCAGCTTGTCATGCTCCTGCTGGCCAAAAGCCTGATAAACACTCCAATCCGGATCATCGAATAATTCATGATCGAGCCTGTCTTTGTTGACCCGGCCGACCCCAAACGATATTTTCTTCGCGATTTCATCCATGATCTTCCCAAGTCCCTGCCGAATGTCTCCTGCGTACAGATTCGTTCGTACCGCCTTATTCCCGCAAGCGATATCGTATCCTACGCCGGACGGGGATATTTGCCCGTCATACACGACAACACCGCCAATCGGCTGGCTGTAGCCTTTATGATGATCTGCCATCAGCAGGGACTGCACAACATTCCCTGTTGTTGCACACATTTTTGCTTGAGCTACCGCTCCTTCGTCTGGCTTCCCCCAGACGCGCACACCATCAATGTTCTGATATGCCATGATGCTCTCTCTCCTCTATTCCATGATTCTACGATCTTTTGTCATTTTGATTACTTCATGCTCACATCTCCGCCGGTTCCTCGTGATTACTTCCTCCTCCGGCCTTACCCCCAGCTTCCTTTATTAACGTCCGGAACAGTTCGTCGAGTTGACGATCTTGTTCGTTAGCAGACGATGGCATTCCCTTCGCAGCTTGCTTGTAATGCTGAATTTTCTCATCCAAAAACGCGTTAATCGGACGGATCTGCGGTTCATAATCCATTTCATCGCCGGATTTTTTGCGCGCGAGGAGACAATCGACGGCTTCCTTTAGCTCGCCTTTTCCCGGCAACAGCTCATCTGTAAGCGTAGTAAATTCGATCGGTGGCATCGTGCCGTGTTTTTCGATCCACTGGCAGGCCAACACTGGCCGCAGCACATAGAAATACTTCTTGATCCTCACCTGTTCCCCCTGCAAGTACTCCCGATAGTTCCCCTCAGCCATATGCAAGTAATGATACATGCAGGCCTTCGGCGAGAATGTTGCCGAAGAGAGATTGCGAATTTGCTCTGCCGCAGAATAATCCTCCATGTAAACGATGGGCGATTGCAGCCACTCCAATAACGGCGGATTGGATTTGCGGAATAAGTTCAGTGCCTTTTTCAAATCCCAGCCGTTAATATCGAGCAGATCGCTGATCGGGCGCTCAATGACATCCCTTTTTTCAAAAATCGATAAATACCATTCCATCGGCCTGACATATATGAATCTTACATCATAATCACTGTCCTTTGAAGGAAAGCCCCATGCTCTGCTCCCCGACTCGCAGGCATATAAAATCCGCACCTGCTCTTCCTGCTCAATTCGCCGCAATTGCGCTAATATTTGTTGCCGCTGCTCAGACATGTGTTTCTCTCCTTTCTAAGCATACATGTATATGCAAGTTACAAAATTGGATCTGCAAGGCCTGACCGTTCAATTGAACCAGCCGTACTCCATACTCCCAGCATGCCTGAACTCAGAGCAATTGAACATGGCACAAGTATTACAACCCTCGATGAACCGTAGATTTCCTCCCCCCTTTTCTCTTATTATTGTTACAATAGTATCTGCACATATCTTGGGAAATGGGGGAATTAACGGCGATGGCCAAAGAAAGCTTCGATAAAGAAATCCAGTTCCTGCGCATGCTGGCGCTCACCAGTGGGGCCTACAGCAGGCAGCAGTTCGCGGAGCGGCTGGGCATCTCCGTACATACTTTTGATAAGACGCTGCGGCGACTCAAGGAAATCGTTTACTCGACGTACGAGCAGTTGCCGCAGGAACAGGGCAAGGAGTTCGCGGAAACCCTCCGCTTCAACTACTATGATTCGAGCGATCCAATGCTGCTCTTCCTCTATCGCGCCAAATCCCTGAAGGAATCCGAATCGCAGAGGATTTCGCTGCTGCTTGCTGCCTTGAATGAGCATGCGCTGACCGCGATGGAACTAATGGACGTTTGCTGCAGCCGCCTTGATCCCGAACTGCCCCTGCCTGACGAGAAGACGATCCGTTCTGATCTGAAATACTTAGAAGAGGTCGGTGTCATCCGTAAAGAGAATGCAGCACGCCCCTACCGCTACAGCCTACGTAACGATCTGGTTCAAGCCCTATCGATGGAGGAGTTGTATGATTTGTATGACTTCATCGATGTCATGGCCAACACGCAAGTACCATCGGTTCAAGGTTATCTTCTCCGCGATGGATTAAAAAAACATCTCCTGCGGAACGATGTCGAGAAACATGCGATTGAGCCATTCTTGTATAAGTATCACTTTTACTCGAGAATTCTGGATGAGGCCCATTTATTCACCCTACTCAGCGCCATTCGCAACCGCCGTAAGGTACAATTTCTGTATTTCTCACCGAAAGCGGAGAACAGCTATACCTCCCGAAACACAAATCCTCTGTTCGAACGGGATTCCAAGGGCAGCCTAGTGCAGACCCTTCCGCTCAAAGTGGTCTACGACCACCAGTACGGCCGGTGGTATCTGCTGTCGAACAGCAGGGTGGGCATTCGTAAATACCGGATGGAAGGAATAACCCAAATTGAGGAGACGGCATTCACCACACCGGAAGTCTTCGATGCCAAGCGGGCTGAACTGGAGGAGAAACTCCGGCACAGCTGGCTCATTGACACTGGACGCCCCGTAATGGTACGGGCTCGCTTCTTTAATCCGGGGCGCTTTGAACCGAATTTTGTGAAGCAGCGCGTTCTTTTGCAGGGGCAATGGGGAGAGATCGTGGAAGAAGATGAAAACTCTTTTATTTATGAGATCATGGTCAACGGGACGACGGAGATCAAGCCGTGGCTGCGCAGCTTCGGGTCGAGCTGTGAAATTCTCGAACCCGCCTATTTCCGGCAGCAAATGATTGACGAGTGGAAGGAGATTCAGGCGTACTATGCATCTTTTTGAGAAAATTTTCAATTACCAGGTCATCTCCCGGCTGGAAGACTCGGGGATCTTCATGGTCACCTCGCAGGAGCGGGCTTGGCTGAAGACGATGCTGCAGCATCCTGCAGCTGCAGAAGCCTTCACTGCAGGGACAAGGGAGAAGCTGAATGCGCTGCTTGAGCAGGACGCTTGCGTGGAATTCTCCGAGCATCTCATCCACAAGGCGCGCAGCCTGGAAAAACAAGTGTACCACCCGCTCCTCCGCACTTTCCGCCAGTATATCACACAGCGCAGCGGGTTTCGTATCAGCTATGAGCTCAAGAACGGCCGCACACGGACAGAGCATTCCGGGTTCCCCTATAAGCTCGAGTACTCCATGGTCAAAAGGGAATGGTATCTGCTGTGGTATCATCACAGGCAACGCGCGCTCATGAGCACAAGATTGAGTAAAATTGTGACGGTGTCCGCCGAGACGATCAAGCCTTCCGATGCAGAATGCATCCTGGAGAAAATCCAGCAGGTGCTGGAATCGCGAAAATCCGAAGCCGTAATTCAAATCGTGCGAGAATATAACAGCGAATTGTCGCGCATCCTCTATGCCTTTTCCTGCTTTGAGAAGGACGTCCATTATGATGCTGACACCGATACTTATCACGTCAGAGTCTGTGTACTCGGCGACGAAGTCGAATACTTGCTCTCCAAAATTCGTTTTCTCGGTAAAAGAGTGCTGGTGGTGGAAGGGGATTATTTAAAGAAACGCATGCTGGAATCATCGGCAAACGCGCTGGAGAGATACGGCATCGTTGCTGCCAAGGAGGAGCTGTCGTCATAACGCCTTACAGCTTCCGGCAAGGCGCGTTGCTCCCTCCTTTTTACGAATTACATAGCATAAAGCGCGAATGCCGGGATTGCCCCAGCACTCGCGCCTTTTTAATGATGAAGTGACGATTTCAAAGCCGCACAGCACTGCTTATACTTCTTCCCGCTGCCGCAAGGACAAGGGTCATTTCGTTCAGGCAGTTTCCCTTTGAAATATCGAATGACGTTCTGTTCAAATAATCGGGCCCTCACCTTGTTTCCTAGCTGCTTCATCCGTTCATCCGCATAGCTGTACACCTGCTTGTAGCTGGAGCAGAAGTAATCGACATCGGATGTGAGCAGATCCGTGCTCCATTCCCGGTTGCGCGGGCAGCCGCCATGGCAGAGCTTCTTCCAATCGCACGTCCTGCACGGCTCCGGCAAATTCGGCTTCATTTTGAGGAATTTATCGTATAAAGGGTGCGCCAAGATTTCTTCGATGGAATCCGTCCCCACATTGCCCACTTTCCAATCGGCATGGATGAAAAAGTCGCAAGGGAACGCATCCCCGTTCTGTTCCAGGATAATCGTTTGCGGACAAGCAGCACGATGAATACATAAGCCAGGCTCCCGATTTACATAAACATTTAGCATTTCATCAAAAAAGCGGATCGAGGTTTGGGGCTCTCCATCGTTATACCAGCAATCGAAGGCCTCGCAGAGGAAATCGCCATACTCTTCCGGCGTAATATCGTACACCCCGGGACGGTTAATTTCCTGCGCCCGAAAATCCATGCATGGAATAAATTGCACAAAGGCAAGGTTCTCTGATTCAAAGAAGCGCATCATTTCGGCTGCCTTGTCGACATTTCCTTTATGGACTACAGTCAATATATTAAAATCAACGCGATGCTTGCGAAGATGCGCTATTCCCTTCATCACCCGGTCAAAGCTGCCTTGTCCTACGGAATCAACCCTTCTTGCATCGTGAATTTCTTTAGAGCCATCGAGGCTGACGCCGACCAGAAAGTTAAACTTCTTTAAAAAAGAAGCCCATTTATCCGTGATCAGCGTCCCGTTCGTCTGCAACGAATTGCTGATTATCGTATTTCTTGGTGCATGCTTGGCCTGAAGCTGTACCACTTCCTCGAAGAAATCCAGGCCGGCCAGCAGCGGTTCCCCTCCCTGCCAGGCAAAGGTGGCCGCCCCCCTCGATCTCTCCATGTATTCCCTAATGAATTTCTCCAGGATGATCGGATCGATCCGGTTGATCTTTCTTCCCGGCTTTCCGCCGCAAGTACTGTAATAACAATAATCACAGGCTAAATTGCAATCCTCCGAAACCGTCTTCCACATCACACTGATGTTTCGATGTTCCGCTGCCGAACATCCGCTGCTCATGCTTCTCCCTCCTTGAGTTCATGCTCCACTTAGAAGGCCCCGATGAATCTTGCATCATCAGGGCCTGGCGATAATTACACTTTAAATTCCTTGGCGTGGAACGGACCGCCTTCCTTCATCACCGTCCACAAAGGATCAACATCATGCTCCATCGTGGACATCATTTCGTCATGCCATTCGTTCAGATAATATACAGCATCTTTGCAAAGATCTCGTCTTTCCTCAGCAAGATTGTGCTGCTCATAAGGGTCCTCCTTCAGATTGAACAGCATTTCCCTCGGAAATCCATGATGACCGTCATGATAAGTGCGAATATAGAGCCAATCGCCGAATCTTACGCTTCTCTGACAGACATGGGCGCATTGGGAGAATACCAAGTACTCTCTGCCCGTTTCCGCTCCGCTTAGCACGCTGTCGGCATAACTTCGCCCATCCCAGGACGGTGCTTTCTCGCCGCCCAGCAGGCTGGTTAACGTAGGGGCAAGGTCAAGATGGTAGTGCAGCCCTTCGTCCACAACGCCTTTCGCGCCATTAGGCCAGCGGATGATCATCGGAATTTGGCAAGTGCCGCGATCCGCGGTACCATGCTCGGAATAAATTCCGAGCTCGCCCATATTCTCGCCATGATCCGCACTGATCAGGATCGCCGTATCCTCCAGGATGCCCATCTTCTCCAACTTGCGAAGCACTTGGCCGACATGAGCATCCATGTAGCGGATCGCGCAATCGTAGTTGTCGATGATCGTCCTTAAGTCCTCATATTCCTCAATCGGCTTGCCGTGTCGGGGCCATCTGAAATAATGGGTCTTGGCTAACTCGTTCATATGGTCGATGCTGTGCTGCCCGACCTTTTGCTTATGCTGGTTGAATACCTCTTCGGTAAGCCATTCCGGCATCGGGTCTTCCGCAAAGGGCTGGCCGAACTCCTCCGGCGTTCTGTAAGGAGTGTGGGGATCCCAGAAATTGAGATGCAGGAACCAGTTATCCATGCTGCCGTTATCCTCCAGCCACTTGAGAGCAACCGGGAGCACCTGTTCTGCGGATTCGTGGCCCTTCGCCCCGATATTGAATACTTCATTGAAGCCGGCGTTAAAAGTCCAGGCGGAATGTCTTTCCGCGAAGGTACTAATCGTGGCCGTCTTATATCCCAACTGGCGTAGGGAGCCTGGAAGGCTCTCGTGCACCAGCTTGTCGTTGAAGTCCCGGCTTGGCCCCTCCCGCCTCATATCCGCTGCGGTTCCTCCATGGCCGACGATGCCGGTATGGATGCCGAACCTGCCAGACATCAGGGCAGATCTGGATGGCAAACAAGGTGCATCGGTACAATAATAATTCGTAAATATGACGCCTTCCTTAGCGACTTCGTCGATATTCGGTGAAGTCGTGCGATGGTAGCCATAGCAACCCAAATGATCGGGACGAAGAGAATCTAGATCCAAATATAAAATTCTCATTAGCAAGTAACCTGCCTTTTAATCGAAAATTTGAATAAAAATGAGTGTCGTTTTTACGCCGATTAGGTACGATAGAAATTATCCTTTAACTGAACCCGCAATGCCATCGACGAAGAATCGCTGCAGGAACAGGAAGATAACGACAATCGGTACAATGGCGATAGTGCCTCCCGCGGCAATCCCTGTCCAATCGACGATGTTCTCCCCTTGGAGTGCATACAAACCGACGGAGAGCGGACGCGCATTCGGTGCGCTCAGCGTCAATATCAAAGGCAGCAGGAAGGAGTTCCACGACCAGATGAATTGCATGATCATCACGCTGCCGATGACGGGCTTGGACAGAGGCAGCATAACCATGATAAAGGTTCGGAAGAAACCGCTGCCGTCTACGATGGACGCTTCTTCAAGCTCATTGGGGATTTTAGCGAAGAAAGTGGCAAACAGCAAAATGAAAATCAGATGATTTCCACCAGCTTCAGCCAGGATCACACCCATCTGCGTATTCACCAAGCCCAGCTTCCGGATCAAATCGTATATCGGAATTATAGCGAACTCCATCGGTACAAACATGCTGGAGATTAATAGGGCATAAATGATCTTCTTCCCTTTGAATGAATATCTTCCGAGCACGTAACCGCAGGTAGCCGTCGTAAAGAAAACAATCGCAATCGTGCCTACCGTAATAATTACACTGTTGATAAAATATTGTTCAAAATTCGCTTGGTTCCATGCCCGCGCAATATTATCGAAAGTAAAGTGCTTCGGAATTAAAGAAAGGCCATTCGCAAAAAATTCGTTTTGCGTCTTGAACGAGGCCGTTACCATCCATAGGAACGGATAGATCCAAACTAGACAAAAGGCGGTCATAACAATATAGAATATCGAGCGCTTAATCATCCTCATTACTTATTACCACCTTTGATTCTCTTTTGCACGAAGGACTGGAAGATAGCCAGGAGTATTATCGTCAAGGCGAAGAACAATCCGGCCGCCGAAGCGTAGCCCAATTGCGGCAGTCCCATCTCGCTTGTAAAGGCGTAACGATAAATATAAGTAGATACGACATCTGTGGCAAAGAACGGCCCGCCATTCGTCATTGTTTTAACCAAGTCGAAGGCCTTCAACGAGTTGACCACGTTCAGCAGAAGAATGATCGTTCCAATCGGAATCAAGAGAGGCACTGTAATATGCGTGAATTTCCGAATTCCGGTGGCGCCGTCCACTTCAGCCGCTTCATACAGCTCCTGCGAAATCGATTGCAGGCCGGCTAGCCAGTAGACCAGATTGACGCCAAGGTTTTTCCACACCGAGATCAATACGACCGTGAACATCGCCCACTTGGCATCGCCCAGCCAGTTGATCGGCTGATCCAGCAAGCCCATGCTCATCAGTGCCCCATTGACGGCACCATCGCTTCCCCAAATGAAGACCATGATGATCCCAACGATCGAAGTCGTCGTTACGACTGGAAGAAAGATGAACGTACGGAATAAATTCGCTGCCTTTAGCCCTGGACGATGCAAAATTACCGCAAGGATGAGCGCAAAGATCAGATGGAAGGGCACCGTGCCCGCCATGAATTTGAAACTGTTCTTGAACGCGTTCCAGAAGTAAGGATCCTGAGCCACTTTAATAAAGTTCTGCATGCCCACAAACTTGGCATCAGAGGTCAAGCCCGACCAATCGAGTGTAGAATAATACCAGCTGGCCACAATGGGCCAGCCTTGAAACATCGCGAATAATGACAACGTAGGGAACAGGAACACCCAATACCAAACTACGTTTTTCGAATTCTTCATTTTGATATTACTCCCTATTTTTTAATTGCTGCATAATCCTCGTTCGTGTAGTCCTTATCCGCGCTCCAGTTGGAGAATACGAAATCCTCTTTATCGACCTTCGCGCCGTTCGCTTGCGCCTCCTTTAAGGCCTGATCCATCGCGGTATTGACGTTGTTGGACAAGAACTTCAAAGCATCCTTCGGATCTTTGATCGCACCAGAGATTAAGCCCTGTACGATATCGCCAAGTCCAGGCTGAGGATCCTTGTAATTCGCGAAAACTGCAGAGGTTTCCGGATTTTTGATTTCCACGCTAGGAACGAGACGGGAATTCTCCATTGCCACTTCGAAATACTGTTTGAATTGTGGAAGCTCGGCCGCTGCTTCATTTACGTCTTTCAGCATCGAGAAACGATCTCCCGCTTTAACTAATACGGATTGATAATCCTTGTTGAAATACTCCTTCAGATACAATGCCGCCGCTTCCGGATGCTTCGTTGTTGAAGACATGCCGACCCAAGGTTGGAAGTTCGGTCTTGGCAGGTAGCCCTGCTGGCCGCTGTCCGGAATTGGAGGAGCCATCACGCCGAAATCCAGTTCAGGATTCTCTTTCGCCCAGACGCCAATCGACCATTCACCTTGGATAATAAAGCCTGCTTGGCCTTGTCCAAATAAGGCGCGTGCTTCCGGCGCGGAGATGCTCATTGTCTTCGGATGATAGCTGCCGTCATCCTTCATGCCTTTGAACAGATTCATCACATCAATCACTGCCTGTGAATCGTAATTGGCATCGTTCGTAGCCAAGGATAATGGCGAATGCGGATTCAGGCCGCTGCCGCCCAGAGCAGACCAGTCGATCACCGGGTTCTTCCAGCGGACAATCGTCTTACCGCCCTCGATAATGCCGTAAGCCTTACCCTTGGATACCTCGGTGATTGCTTTCGCTGCTGCACGGAATTCGCTGTGTGTCTTGGGCGGATTCTCGGGATCCAGGCCTGCTTCCTTGAACAAGGTTTTATTGTAGAAAATAAGCGTATTCGGCAGAGGCAAATATGCCGGAATCGTGTAAATCTTGCCGTCCTGCATCGTTGCGCCTTCTACGAAGACCCCATCAACAAAGCGGCTCTTGAATTCATCATCCAGATATTGATCCAGCGGCTGGAACCAGTCTCCGGCGACTGCGGTGCTCAGTTTCATCCCAGGCGGGATCGGGAACAAGTCTGGAGCGTCTCCCGATTTAATCGCTGTCGTAATCGTGTTTTGGAATTGATCGCTTGTTAAGAGCGTATACTCGATTTTGATCTCTGGGTGTCTCGCTTCGAAATCTTTGATGAACTGCTCACGGTACGGCTTCTCGCTATCCGCCCAGTCCATGACGCGCAGCGTGATCTTTTCTCCCGGCTTTTGCTCTTCTGCCGCTTCTTGTCCCAACGAGTTCTGTCCACTGTTCTCTGCTGTAGAATTGGAGCTTGAGCAGCCTGCAAAGATTTGTATAATTAGTACCAGCATCAGAAAAACACTAACCATTTTAAACTTCCTGTTCACACAAAATCCCCCTTTGATTTTATTATTTTTCTCTACTCTACAATTCCAACATTCCCCACAAAGACTGAATTTGAATACGATTACAAAATCAATCTTTTGTGATTTGCTTTTATATTATCTAATTTCAACATTGTTCGACAATGTAGGGAAGCAGCTTGTTTTTGTATTTTTGATACTTTTACATTTGTGATGCAATTCGCAATTGAAGTATCGGTCTATCTTTTGTTTTTGCCAAAAGCAGCAAAAAACTCGCCAAATCTGTTTGGCGAGCTTTAAAGTTTATCTCGTATTTTCTATGGTTAAACTCCGGCTATAACCGAAGGCGTCGCAATCGTATGCCACAAATTGGCGCTCATCGCCTTTCTTTCTTCCTTATTTTCACGTCCGTCAAAATACAGAATCTCCTGCTCCAGCTCCTCAAGCTGCGTCAGCTCCCCCGACAGATAACTCTCAATGCGGCGGATTGCTGTTTCGATCCGCTGCAGCAAACCGCCCATGCGAAGGTCAAACACATCGAGACCAAAAATTTTGTTCTCATCCAGCCACTGCGCATGGTAGTCCGTGATGAACTGCTGCGCTCTTTGCTTCAATTCAGGCAGTACCACCTGGCCGTATTTTGCCAGAAGTTCCTGATTTTTGTTCAAATAAGCCATACGGATATTTATTCCCGCTTCGCATTTCAATTCCAAGAGACTGCTTAAGGCATGCTGCGTTTGGAAAATTTCCTGCCACTCCGGATTTCTTGACACACAATCAGCGAAAAACTCCGCACATTTCTTGAAATGAGCGGCATACACCTGAGGAATAACGTGCTTATCGAATAATCCGTACAGGACATCCTGGTACAGCAAATATTTGGGTGGATTGATCGAATGCGCATCGGACGAAGCATTATCCGGTACCAGCATCGTCATGTCCAGGTTCATAAAATCGTCATAGCTTCCGCCCGTACAAGTATTGAACCGCTTCTGTAGATACTCTGTATCGGCACGATTCGCATAACCCAGTTCCGCCCACAGCTGCAGCGCCGGCAGAATCGAATAGACTGAAGCTTCAGCCCCATTATCTCCCCAGGCCGTGATCAGTACTTCGCTTATGCCATACTTTACGCAGCTCGCATGGGCCATTTCGCCGATATAATTGCTGAAATGGCTGTTCGGCGAGAAGCCCATCCACTTCCAGGCTCCGCCCGCAAAAATAATCTGATCGCTAAGCTGCTTATGCTTTTTCAGCATGCCTTCGTATTTCTCCGGCTCCACCGAGTAATAATCCCAATACACGAGCGAGATATCGTCGGGAATCATGTCGATCACGTCCTGCCGGATCGGGCTGTCCACATCGTAATATTCCCCCGCACTGGCCAGGCGGAAGAACATATCGCTCCACATCATTGGCTTGTAGCCATATTTCCGGGCGATCTCCATCACTTTGTGAAAATGCTTCAGCATCAACACCGATCTTTCCTGGTAGCCATGCTTGTCAAGATATTTGCCGAGTCCCATCATATGGGCTTCATCCATCCCGATATTGATTCTGCGGCTCGTTAAATTTTCCGACATCGTCCGGAACATTGCGTCAATGAGCGCATAAGTCTTGTCTTCATTAATCAGCAGAATGTCGTTGCAGTCTACGATATCGGCAAATGCGCTCCACTTTAGCGCCGCACCCAAATGAGCCAGCGTCTGAATGCAGGGCACAAGCTCGATCCCGAACAAACGCGCATAGCGATCCATCGCCTGCATTTGCTCTCCGGTATATCTGCCACGCATATAGCCAAAGTAAGGATACTCCTCGATTTCATAAGTATCCTCGGTGTACAGCTGCACCGTCGTGTATCCCATCAGAGCCAGGCTTCTTATCAGCCTTTGGAAGGTCTCCACCTTCAGCACCGCATTTCTCGAGCAGTCGAGCATGACCCCAAGCTGTTCATAAGCAGGACATTCCGTGAGCACAAACGCCTCGCCCCGCTTCAGCCCCTCGATCATTAATCCTAACGCTCGGCAGATTTGAGAGTCATGCTGATATTTAATCGTCCCTGTCATACCATCAAAGCGTACATCGATGGATACCTCACTGGTTCGAGAAAATTGAACCGTTATCCCTTCATCCACAAGCTCTACGCCCAATAAAGGCATTATTTCCTTAACGCCCTCAAGCTGCGTTTCATTTAGACCTGCTAATTCCACCTTCATTGATTACGCCTCCCTAAAGAAGAAACCTGCAGCGTCATATGATATCGCTACAGGCCATCCGTCCTATCGTATTAACAATCGTAATCAATTATGAATGATCTAACAATGTAGGGATGACTCCCTTTTTTGTACTTTTGATACTTTTGCGGTATTCGCTTGGAGAGGTGTTGAATGAGCCTCGAAAAGTGTGGTTTAAATGAGGCGAATCACAGAACCCGCACTTTTGGGCAATTTGCTCAATGGTGTCGTCCGTCGTTTCCAGCAGTCTTTTTGCATGCATCAACCGCAGCTTTTTCACCATTTTCATAGGAGTGAGCCCATAAATCTCTTTAAAGACACGGCTAAAATAGACGGGATTCATATGGTAAATTTGCGCCAGCTCGTCGCGGGTAATATTCTCGTTCAGACGGCTCTCGATATAGTGAAGCACATTGTTGAAGCGGTCGGTAATGTAAAATTCATTCGGCGACCGTTTCCCGCCCAGTTTGGAACTCTCAATAATCTCATGAAGCAAGGATAAGGCCAGGAAGCTGCATTGCACGGATCGGTAATCGTTGCCCTCCTGCAGCCACATGCTCCTTAGTTCATCGAATTTCTTCTCGTACAGCTCTGGATTTCTAATCGTTACCACCTTGCCCATCGGATAGAAGCTAAAGAAGTCCACTTCCTCCATCACCTTCAAATCGATGTTGAACAGGTAGTGGATTCCATCCGTCTTCGAAATGACGTTAAACGGGAGATCGGGGCGGTGGATCATCACATCCCCCGTTTTGGCGATGTATTCCTTCCCCTCAAAGGTCGTGCTGACCTCCCCTTTTTTGATATAGGCAACCGTGCAGCAGGACTGGACATAATCAAAGATCACTCTAGACTTGTACTGGATTTTCTTCACATCGAACAACGTAATTTTCAGCTGATCGCTTACACTATACGACAAGAGAAGGCCTCCTTTGATGCGTGAAATAAATTAGTTTGACTATTAGGCTCTATCTACAAGTTTCTGCAATTAGAATAACACGTTTTTGCCCCGCAATCATTCACTTCTCTTCTTCTAAAATAAAAGTTATTATTCCCTCTACTGTCTGCCGCTGCTGTTCTTCCCGCGCGATCGACGCCATACCGTCTCCATCCTGCTCCCCGTAGTTGCCGAAATAGGCATGATTTCCTCCCTCGATGACATACTGGTTTGGGACATCGCCCAGCTTGGTCGTATCCAGGATCATGTCCTCGCTGCCATAAATAGCGAGCATGGGAAGCTCGGTTGGGCCGACGGGGTAAGCGCCAAGGAGTATCATTCCTTCCAACTTGTCAATATGTTTGCTGGCATAGCTGCTCGCCATCGCCCCGCCCAAGGAATGCCCGCTGATATACCAGCGCTTCACCTCGGGAAACTGCTCAAATACGTGATCCGCGGCATTAATATCAAATACAGCCAGGTTAAAGGGCATTTTCACTAGAATGCATGTAATTCCTTCCCGGGACAACTGCTCTAGCAGCGGAGCATAGGCTGTTGCCTCCACCTTGCCGCCAGGGTAGAAGATCATAGCGGTATCGCTGGCTTGCTGCTTCTCCGGGTAGAAGATCCACATCTTGTCCTTGCTAACAACGCTGTTCTCTTCGCCTGCTATAGCTTGTACTGCCGCTTCATCCGCCCGATAGTAATCGAGTGTATAAATATAAAAGACTCCAACGACAAGGAGTAAAAAGGCGAGAATACTGATTGCCGTAATTTTGAGTCTTTTTTTTGCTTTCGATTGCATAGTTAACCTCCCTATATTTACCAAATAAATCATTCATAAATTGAGGGTTTCGCCTTTCAGAAGCTTAAGTAACCATTCATTGGTACAATCGAAATGTGCTACTATCAATGAATTTGCTATTTACTCACACAGTTCCGGCCTTTTTTCTTGGCCCGGTACAAGGCCATGTCCGCCGACTTCATGACGGCATCCGGTTTCTTATGCTTCTCGCTCTTTTGAGCTAAGCCGATACTCACAGTGATGTAAATTTGCTTCCCGACTCTATTATTCCTTGCTTTACGCCGGGATTTGCTCTTGCCCTTCCCTTTCCGATTGCGCAGCGTAAAAGGACGTTTAGCTATCTGCTCCCTCAGCTGTTCCAGATGCGGCAGCGCATCCTGTACGCTTTTTCCCGGAAAGAGAATCGTGAATTCCTCACCGCCGTAACGGTAGGACTTTCCTCCGCCGGTCACGTCCTTGATCACCGAAGCCACCAGCTTAAGCGCCTCGTCCCCCGTGTCATGCCCATAGGTATCATTAAACTTCTTGAAATGGTCGATATCCAGCATGGCGATGACATAATTCATGCCCAGCTTCATCATATCCTGCTTCAGAGCTCGCCGCGATGGCAGGCCTGTAAGCTCATCCGTAAATGCCATCGAATACGAATCCTGGATGATCGAAGTTATCAGTACAATGCCAGAAACGGCAAAGAACACAGCGTACATCATCGGGTCGCGGTTCTCGTGCAGCACATAGAACAGGGCGCATAACACGGCAATAAACGAAATATCCTGAGATGATTTATATTTGACCTGCCTGATGATGAGTAGGATTAAAGCGATCAGGAAGATCGCGATGGACAGCTGGGTTACCGCTGTTATAGAAGTAAGGCTGACAGGGAGCACATCTTTTTTGATCAAAGAGAGAAGCCCGCCTTGCTCGGGACGCAGCAGCCATACTGAAATCAAGCCCTGAGAGAGGATGATTCCAATGCGGAGTACCCCCCATAGGCTTAATATTCCCCGTTCCCTAAATAGAGAGAACAACCCGATGTTCAGCGGGATCAGCAAGGAGATGATCCTATAAATATCATTCGCAGCAATCGGGAAAGACAGCTTCGTCATACCGGGCAAATATTCCATGGACGCCAAAACAAGGGCAAGTACGACGAGGATAAAAAGCTCCCTGCTCCGGTTGAATTTCCACGAGATAACTGCGCCCACGGCAAAAATTACATAGGGGGAAAGCTCGATAATATCCAGCTGCGCCTGTGCCAGCGTACTGGTTTCTTTATAGAAATAATAGGCCCCAGCCATTAGAACAAATGGGAGAACAAGCTTAAGGACGTTCTGAACCGTAGTCTTCAAGTAAATGATTCCCTTCGTGATGTTTTACTTTTGCTTCTATATATATCGGCTAAAGCAAAGCACCAACTTAGGAATGGCCTAAATATAACCGACCTAGAGCGGCCCCTCGGGCCCTTCTGGAATCTACACTTCTAAAATCCCGCTTTGGCGAACTGCCTCAACCGCCTGCTTCAGGTTCTCTTCCTCTTGAACTAAAGCCATTCGTACATATCCTTCCCCCGAAGGGCCAAAGGCGCTGCCCGGTGTGATGATAACCCCCGCTTGAGTGACCAAATCCATGACAAAATCCTCGGATGTGTCGTAATGGGAAGGAATCGCCGCCCAGACAAACATCGTTGCCTCCGGCTTATCTATCTTCCATCCCAGTGCATTCAACCCGTCGCAAAGAACATCTCTTCGGTACTCATAAGCTTTGCGCGTCGTCTCTACGCCGCTCTGATCCCCCGTTATCGCAGCAATCGCGGCTTGCTGGATTGGCAGAAACATGCCATAGTCCATGTTCGACTTTAGTATTTTCAGGCGGGAGACAACCTGCTCATTCCCCACACAAAAACCGATTCTTGCCCCTGCCAGCCCATAGGTTTTGGATAAGGAATTAAACTCGACACCGACCTCCTTCGCACCGGGGAAGGAAAGAAAGCTGCCGCAGCTTTTACCATCAAACACTAATTCGCTATAGGCATTATCATGAAGAACGATGATATCATATTTCTTTGCAAAAGCGATCAGATCAACGTAGAAGCTGTCCGGCGCCATCGCGCTGGTCGGATTGTTCGGATAGGACACCAGCATCAGCTTGGCTTGCTGCGCCACATGCTCGGGAATATCCTGCAAGTCGATCACATAGCCGTTTTCTTTTTTCTGCGGCATATAGTGAAGCTTCGCTCCGGCCAGCAGCGGCCCGTCTGCGAACACAGGGTAGCAGGGATCCGGCACCAGCACGATGTCTCCCTCATCCACAATGGACAATGAAATATGCGCCAGCCCTTCCTGCGAACCTAATAACGAACAGATTTCCGTCTTGGAGTTCAGCTCTACCTCATATCTTTCCCGATACCAGTCGCTTACCGCTTCCTGTAAAGCGCTTTGGTCGCTGAGTGCATACACATAGTTCCTTTCATCTGCGGCGGCCGAGCATAAAGCTTCGATGATATGCTTGCCCGGTGGAATATTCGGCGTGCCGATGCTTAGATCAATCACCGTTTCTCCGCGTTCCAATCTGCTGCGCTTTATATCTGATAATTTAGTGAAAATGCCTTCACCAAACCGATCCATTCTTTTTGCGAATTGCATCTTCTTTGCTCCTTTTTGGCTTGAACTATTATTCCTAAATCTTCATTCTTTTGCAGAATACCTCTAATTAATAAAAGGTTATCATAATAGCGGAGTCGAAACTATCCGTTATTTTGATAATAGACTTCTCCTGTTCAACGAATTATAATACAAAATACATTTAAAATACGAACATTAAGGCGGTATTTATGGATAATTATATGCAAATATTTCAAGGCACTGCTTTTTCCAGCAAATCCCCCCAAGAAATTCAAATCCTTAAGGATCAAACGCGTATTTTGCCAACAGCGTCATCCCAATCGCTCATCTTCATGCCAAAAACGTCGAGATCGGATTAGGCTCCGATATTTCCGGAGGCTTCTCGCCTAGCCTGTACGATAACATCAGACAAGCGGTCATCTCTTCAAGAATGCTGGAGGACGGCGTGATTACCTCCCTTCCGGCCAGTGAGCGCGGCGTACCCGGATCACGGATTACGATCCATGAGGCATTCTATCTGGCTACTGCCGGCGGCGGTGAAAGCTTAAGCCTGCCCATCGGCCGGATCGAGGAGAGCTATGACTGGGATGTACAGCTGATCGATACGAAGCTGCCATCCGCCAAATTACCGATTTTAATGATAAAGAAGATTTAGACGATGTGTTTCAGAAAATGATGTATTTGGTTAGACCTGAGCACATCCGCGAGGTGTGGGTGCAGGGTGAGAAGGTGCATTCGCGTTAGGAGACAGGGAACCCTCTATCCTATAAAAAGGTGTCCGAATCTTTTGTAGATTCGGACACCTTTGCGATTATAAGCGGGGATCGATTTCCCGCTCCTGCGCGACTTCAAACAGCAGGTTAGCAGCAATCTCTTGATAAACCTCGTTTTCTGGCGCAATCTCGCCAAACGGCACCGCGAGCATTCGCATGCCAAACTTATATTCGCTTAGCGAGGTGCGAAGCTTTGAGTGAATACTCTTTTGCTTGACCAGCTTGCGGTACTTATGCGGGAACTTATAGTCATATCCGTAAATGATCGACAGATAATCCGGATTCCGCACCTTCATATAAGGCACGGTATTTCCGCTCCATGCCTCTGGTTTGATGACGACCCCTTCCATATGGTTATCCAATGTCAGCTTGGAAAAGAACTTTTCTGCCTGCTCCAGATAGCCCGTCTCAGACAAGTTCAGCATGAGCGCCTCGTCCTCCGACACAAAAGCGTACATCTCAGAGGTTTTCCAGTCGGGAACTTGTTCCTTTCCATCCTCATATACAATTTTCAGAACGGTAAACGGCTTATACTCCATAGCCTCGTCTTTCGCATACAATTCCAATTGCCTTTTGTAAGTTTGATAGGCCGCCTGATGTTCGGATAGAGGAACGTAAGTATCCCGGATCTCATGGACGTATTTATAAGTTTGATACACACTGGAACCATATTTGTCGCTCAAAACAGACTTGGCCATATGGTGGTGATCCTTCTCAAATCCACTGTTCTCATATTCGGCTATGAGCTTATGGCAGGCATCCTCAAAACCGTTTTGCGCCAGGAATGCAAGCTCCGTCTCCAGCGCTCTCTCAATCGGTTTGAATTGCCGCTCGATCAATCCCTCGCCCAGCGCCTTCCACGGCATAAGCTCTCCATCAAGAACCAGCATGGCTATCTTATGCTCTTCCATATAACAGCCGAACTTCAGCAGAAGCCTGCCGTATATTCCCGTTAAATCCGCACGCTTGATTTTATAACCGTTCCGGCTCACTGCGAAGCACTGCTCTAGTTCCTTGTGCAGATAAATATTGCACCTTGATCCCATATATTTAGGCTGCAGGACAACCTGCTGAATACCGTGCTCCCTAAAATAATCGAGCCCACGCTTCAAGGATTCCAGTTCATTTGTCTCCATATTTTTATCTGCCGGGGACATCGTGCCCGAAATGAAATTGATTTTGTTTCGTGAGCAGTAGCGGAGTCTGCGGATGTCATCCTCCCCAAGGTCTCGTATGGTTACCTTTCGCTCCTCCTTGAACAGCGTTTGGAGTTCCTCGGTAATCACCGTTTGACTGGACTTCCGGGACTTCATAAACAGTCTATCCGAGATTCTGACCGAAGTCAGCAGGTTGCCGTGCACACTGCCCGTGTCGATGTGAATTTTATTCTTCATGCGGAAAGCCCGCTTGGCAGCAATATGCCCGAACACATGGTAAGGGTGATTCTTGACGGATTCCTTCTGCAGAAAAGCCAGCTGCTCCTCCAGCGGCGCTTCTCGATCAATTCGAAAGTTCCGTTGATTGCGGACGGAATTCGCATCCAGCTTCCCGATGTACTTATTGCGGCATGGGGCATGGGTCACATAGAAGGACGGCCCTCGTACTCCCACATATCGATAAAATGGCTTTGAAATCGAGACTAGATACTGAAATTTTTGCAGCAATTCCAAGTCGTTCATCAGAACTGCAGTCGAGTCAAAATACGTATGGAGCAGCTCCTGATCGACGCCAGCAATGTCCCCCTTCAAATATTTAGCAACGAAATTCTCGTGATTCCCCAGCACAAAGTAAAAATGCTCCTCGTTATTATGCAGAAAGTGAATGATTTCTTTAGTTTGTTTGCCTTTGTCGATCCAGTCCCCGAGCAGAACAATTTTGGTGCGCTTCAGCTTATCCGTCACAATAAGCCTGCCCTCATCGATCTTATACCCATAATCGAGCAAGAGCCCTTGCAGATCATCCACACATTCATGAACGTCGCCAATAATAATATATTGTTGATCCTGAGGGAGTATCGTTGCCAAGTAAGCGTCCAAATCCTCAATAATAATGTTGTATTCCGGATTGGCCTTGCCTTCTTCAATCAAATAAAAATCTTTAGCGCGCACCTTATGGATCTTGCCATATCCCTCTCGAGCCAACGAACCAAGAACGTCCTTCTTCAACCGATTGATATGGTTCGCAATCAGCTTCTTGGAGCGCTCCGATGCATAATAATCATCTCGCCGTCTATAATCGAAGACAATCACTTCGAGATTATAGTTATTCTGAAACGCAATTTCCTTCACCTTTGCCCGAAAATCCTCAGACAACCCGGTTGTATCAACAACGACAAACTCCGCATTGATCGGAAATGACGTCGCCATCTTCAATCTTTCAAATAGCAAATGAAACGCTTGCTCGCTAGCCTCAAGCATGAGCTGATCATACTTATCGTATTCGTACCCCAGCACCTCCTGGCGAATCTGGTCGGAGGACAAATATTGAATGTTGGCCTTAGCCTGCCGACTGCCATCCTCAAAACGCAGTCCGGGAATCAATACTTCCGTGGCAAATGTCGTCTTGCCGCACTCTGTAGACCCGATCAGCATGAAAATCGTATGAACCCTCGTTTGGATATCCACTGGTCAGGCCCCCCTTTTCTTAATAATTACGCCCTGCGTAGTCCTGATATTGTTGACGCCGTCTCCAACAGCTACAAATTCGGCATGTAGATTTGTCCCCGTCTTCTGAACCACATCACACATCCATTGCCGAAAAATTCCCCCATCTCCCACTTGTGATCGTCATGCCGGAAGCCGCTTAATTCGTAATAACGGTTGAAATCAGCGTTGGGCGTTGTAATAATGAAGCGATCAAAATCAACATGCCTGCAAATTTGATGAATCAGTTGTTTTGCCTCGGCTTCATTCATATGCTCGATCACCTCTGTTAAAATCACATCCACGACTTCATCGTTGTAGCATTCCAGGAACTGATCAATGGAGCCAAGGGTAATGATGTTGTCAAGCTGTTTAGCTTCGGCTTTATGCTTTACCTTCTCCAGCACCTCTTCGTTGATATCGACCGCATAGTAGCTGCCCTCGATTTTGCCGGCAAAGGAAATGGCATAGTAGCCTTCTCCACAGCCCACATCTAAAATCGGCTTATCGAAGGTCAACTCGCTGCCGATATAATTTCTCCTTTGCAGCGCTGTTCCTCCATAAGCAAACTGAATATCGTATCGCTCCGTTTTTTCTAGCTCCGCCTTATACTTTTGAAACCGAGCCCGAGAAGACAAGAAATTGCGCACAAACAAGCTGCGAATATAAAACGGTGCATCCATCACATTCACACTCTTGATGTACTTATCCAGAATGCTGTCCGAAATATCAATGTATTCGTTGCCGAACATCGAGAGGAATAGGCACAGCACACTTACGGCATGAAGGAGTTGATACAGGCTTTTCTTCGTTGTAACTGTAAGCGAAAAACTCTTATGAGCCCGATGTACGATTTCGAAAGAAAAATCCTTCAAATGCTTCTCGAAAAACTCAACATACCGCAGCAATTCAATATGTATCATGTTGATGAAGAAGGTATGCTCGTACCCTTCTATGTCTCTATCATCCTGAACCTTTAGGGGCGCTGAGAAAAATTCATTTATCGCATTTAGCGGAAATAAAGGCGTGTTATATCTGGATACATTCAAATATTCAAAGTTCTCCTGCTCATGCTGCTTGTAGGAAATTTCATTATCGGCATCCTTGAAATATACGTTGTAGCTCTGCTCATTAGAGTACCAGCCGTAGGCCATGCCCTTGCGGATCGAACGAAGCATCATGCCGGAATGCGGATTTTTCTTAATCAAGAATGAAAACTGGGGGTTGGTGGAGCTCACCTGCACTATCGCCATTTGAACCTACTCCTAACTTACATATTAATAACCTTGCTGCGTCTGAATGTATTGTCGTTGATTTGGAAGCTGGCGAACAGGGCGAAAGTATTACGAGCAGGAACGCAAGCACGATTATATAGACGGAAAGAAGCCAGAATCTATCGCCCCGGCTTCCATTTACAGGTATGTTGAAATTATCCTTCTTGGCGTTGCTTCTAGATGTTTAAGGACAGATTTATTCTGCCGTAAACTCCGGCGGCTATAGGCCGCGTTTGGCTTTTTTGCAAACCAGCTTATAAGTCTTACCGTATGCTTTGCCATACCGGACGATCCGCCGAACGACACTCTGATCCTTCAGCAGCGTGAATGGAGCCGCATCAGGCAATGTGTTCACTTCAAGAATCCACGGCTTTAGGCTGCTGTCGATGGCATAATCGAGGCCAAGCTCCTTAATGCCAGAAAATGCGCCCCGCAGCCGCTTCACGGTTCGGTGGGCAAGATCATCCATGCGGCGGTACAATTCCTTGCGTTTTACCGCTCCGGCAAACTGGCGCAATACGTCATCGGTTGCATAAATCGTACCGCCCTGACTTCCATTCGTCACGATTTTACGGGGATGTGCCACTCTGGTAAACGTGCCGGTCGTTTCAAACCCGCCCCAAGGCGTCCGCTGAATCATCAGCCTGATATCGAATGGACGCCCTCTATGCTTAAGCAGCCAAATCCCCTTCTGAACGACATACCGCTCGCCCTTCATCTCCTTGCTTATAGCGGCGTAGGCCTGGTCATAGGTTGCGAATGCCCGCTTACGCTCGCCAAGCTGGTATGCATATCTCCGCTCTCCGAATTTGCGCATCTCTACCCTCATGACGCCCCGTCCCTTCGACCCGCTAACTGGCTTCACGTAGACCATGCCGTACTTCAATAGCATGCTGAGCAGTCGCTCCTTCGTGGCGATTCTTGCCGGCGGCATATGCTGCCGCAGCATGGTTTCCTTCCGCATAATTACGTCCTTGCTCCATTTATCCTTCCGGCGATGCCTCATTCGATCCCTCCATTTCTCATTTACTCCTAGCATACGTACCAATCAAAAAAATGGATGTAGGCTGTTGTCGGCACCAGATGAACCGAACCGCCATATGCTTTACTAATTGGCAGCTGAATGAAGCTGTGTCCATTACTATGTTTAGGAGGTCTAGAGAAGATGCTCACTCCCTCGCTTCAACAACAACTGGCTCGCATCATTCAGTTGCATCCCGGTTACGGCGATTTGTTAAATGAGCTGGGCATTCCGCCCCAGAATACGGCCTTGTTCGGGCTCCCGCTCCTGACCGAGGATCGCCTATATAAGATCTATTATCAACAAGAGCCGCGGACAGAGGCCGGCCTTACAGCCTACCGGACATCCGGAACCTCTACCGGAATACGCAAAACGATCTATTATTCCCCGGAGGATGAGAAGCACTATCGGAATGCCAAGATCGCCTGCTACCGTACATGGCTTGCATCCAGTCCTTTGCGGATAAGCAAGGCTTTTTCGGATGTGGGCACCGGACATGCGGCGAGCACCGCCAATGCGATTTTTCGCGAGTTGGGCCTGCAGACGGAATCCATCTCCTTCTCGGTGCCTATTGAAGAGCATATCGCCCAGATTAACGCATTCAAGCCTGAGCTGCTGTATACGATGCCTTCCATTCTGGAAGCCATTGCCCGGGCCGCCCAAAACCCTGCCGCGCTTGGCATTCGCAAAATCATTCTCGTCGGAGAAATGGCTTCCCCCTCCTGGCAGGCCAATATGGCAGCTCGCTTCGACATCGGAGCGCAGGATATTCTCGATACGTATGGCTCCATCGAGGTTGGGGCGATCGCCTCCTATTCCCATCAGCATGGGGCCTATCTGTTCGCTGACGGGATCATCGCGGAGACGATCCCCTCCGAACAGCTCGATCCAGGCTTCGAGCCGCTGGAGGACAGCGAGGGCGTACTCGTATTAACCTCCAGCAAGCGCAGCTTGTTCCCTGTCATCCGTTATGTCACCTACGATGTAGTGCGCGATTTCCGCACCATGGAAATTGACGGCGTGATGCGGCAGGCATTTACGTGTATTTCCAAGCGAATCGGCAGCGAGCTCAAGCATGGCGAGAAAATCAGCTTATACGACATCGAGCATGTCGTGCACAGCTACGTCCAGGATGCCGAACTGCGCGTCAGCGTAAGTGACAACAAGCTGACCGTCCGCATACGCAGCGAATCGCTTAATAATGAACTGCTAAGCTCCATCCGTCATGCGATAGAGCATACGATTGAAGCGATCGGACTGATGATCGAAAACCATATGCTTGATCGTATTGAAGTAATTTCCGTGAATGAGAATGAATCCTTTCACCAAGCGAACTGTTCGGTGAAGTCTAAAAAATTGTATAGCTAGGAGGCGTAATGCCATCCATGACCAAAGATTGGCTTTCTTGCATCGGCAATACCCCGCTTGTCCAGCTCTCCCGGTTGTTTGCGAACGAACGCGGTATTGCCGTCCATGCCAAGCTTGAAATGCTGAATCCAAACGGCAGCGCCAAAGATCGTCCTGCAGCGCGTATGATTTCCGCTGCGCTGGAGAAGGGCTTGATCGGCCCAGGCTCGGTCATTATCGAATCCAGCTCGGGCAATATGGCGATCAGTCTGGCTGCCATCTGCTCCCAGCTCGGTATGCGCTTTATTAGCGTTGTCGATCCAAAAACAACGGCTCAAAATATTCGCATCATGCGAGCCTATGGGGCCGAAATCGAATTGGTACAGCAGCCTGACCCCATAACCGGCGAGTTTTTGCCGGCCAGGCTGAACAAGGTCAAGCACCTTGTTCAGCGTATCCCGAACAGCTTCTGGCCCAACCAATACGGGAATGAAAACAACTACTTATCACATCGGGACGGAACAATGCGGGAAATTGCCGCCGAGCTGGGCCAAGTCGATTATGTTGTAGGCGGCCTCAGCACCTGCGGGACAATGCTGGGCTGCGCAACCTTCATCAAGGAACAGCGGTTGGATACTAAAATCGTCGCCGTCGATGCGGTCGGAAGCGTCATACTTGGCGGAACAAAAGGCAAGCGCTTCTTCCCCGGCCTTGGCGCCGGCATCGTTCCCCCGTTTAACCAAAGCAAATTTACCGACTACGCCATTCAGGTCAAGGAAGCCGATATGGCTGCGGGCTGCCGCATGCTTGTACAGCATGAAGCCATCCTCGCTGGCCCTTCTTCGGGTGCGGTTATATATGCCCTTAAAGAAGTGTTGTTCCACGAAATACCGGATGGTTCAGTATGCGCCGTAATTCTTCATGACCGCGGCGAGCGGTATATGGATACGGTGTATAACGAAGAGTGGGTAGCGCAGCATCTAAACGCAGACCTTTCTTCATTCGATCTTCATAAATAGAAAGGGGCAGGCCCATGCTATATTTGGACAATAACCATCTGCAGGCCATCGGGCACTGCTGGGGGGAACTGGAGAGCCGTATTGTCGCGGCGCTGCGCCTTATGGATTCAGGCGACTATGCGCAGCCCATTAAGCCTTATCTCCGCTACGGCAATCCGGCTAACCGAATCATTGCGATGCCCGCCTACGCTGGGGGAGCAGTACAGGCAGCAGGCCTGAAATGGATCGCCAGTTTTCCCGGCAATACGTTGAACGGACTGCCCCGAGCCCATAGCGTGCTATTGCTGAATAAACCCGATACAGGCGTTCCTTACGCCATGCTGAACTCCCCGCTGCCGAGCGTGGCCAGAACGGTTGCCGTGAGTGCGGTCATGCTGCGTCATTTTTTGCAAGCACGCCCTGTTGTAAAGCGGATACGAATTGGCATCATTGGCTTCGGACCGATTGGCCAGCATCATTATGACATGTGCGGAAAGCTGTTCGGAGAATGGATTGACGAGATTCTTATCTACGATATTAAAGCGCTTAAGCCGGAGACGCCGATTATCCAAGAAGCCGATGCAAGCTACCGCAGGCGCACACGGCTAGCCGAAAGCTGGGAGGAGCTTTACAGCAACTGCAACGTCATCATAACGTGTACTGTTAGCGATGATCGTTACATCGACCAGCCACCGCTTGCTGGCAGTCTGTTGCTTGATGTGTCGCTACGCGATTATAAAGCAGCGGCTCTGGAGCAAATACAGTTCGTTGTCGTCGATGATTGGGATGAGGTATGCCGTGAAAATACCGATATTGAGCTGCTGCACCTGGAACGGGGACTTACGAAGAACGATACATGTTCGCTGGCCGATGTCGTGTGCCGAGGTGCTCTGGGGAAACTTGCCGCGGATGAGTCTGTTTTATTTTGCCCAATGGGGATGGCCGTGTTCGATATCGCCACAGCAGCCTACTGGGTGGAGAAAGCAAAGTCGCTCGGGGTGGGATTGGATTTAGGGATGGCTTAGAACGCAAGCTATTGGCCGCTATCCCCCTCTCTATAGGGGGAAGCGGCTGGGCATAATCTGTTACTTGGATAGCTTAAGGAAGCCCTCACCAAAGACATCGCGAACATCCTGGATCGTAATAAATGCATTCATATCCTCGGCGCGGACAATCTCTTTGAGCGTAGGAACCTCCTTCTTGCAGATGATGATATACAGAATTTCTTTGGTATCCTTCGTATAATATCCGTATCCGGACAGCACGGTTACCCCGCGATCCATCTTGTCAACTACATGGCGCGCAATTTGATCCTGCTTGGCAGAAATAATGGTGACCGCCTTCTTGGGATTGAGCCCTTCAATGATAAAATCCATCACTTTGGTAGCGGTAAACAGCAATACAATCGTGCTCATCAAGCCTTTGGCTCCAATAATGAAAACCGAGGAGCAGGCTACAATCAGATCAAAGAACAAAAGCCCATAGCTGATGTTCCAATCGAGATACTTGTTGGTAATCCTCGCTAGAATGACACTTCCTGCCGTTGTACCGCCCACGCGGACAATCAGGCCGATCCCAGCCCCGGCGAATATTCCGCCGAAGATTGTGTTGATCCACAGCTCATTGGAATCAATACTCCACCCCGCCGTCAAATGCAGGAAAATCGAATTGAGCACCACGGCAATAATTGTATAGAGCATGGTTTTCTTATCCAGGAATTTATAGCCGACAATGAGCAGTATCCCGTTCAGGATCAGGTTCATCAGCCCCGGTGACCAGCCGAACAAATAGTAGAAAATGATGGTCAGCCCCGTAACCCCGCCTTCGCCCAGATCATTGGGGATGACAAATAAATTCACCGCAAGCGCAAACAAGAAAGCCCCCACGATGAGTGAGGACATGTCCGTAATTCTTTTTTTCATCTAACACTCCGTCCAATCTCTCTAAGAATCAACCTATGCTGTCATTTGAATCACGTCAACAGGTTGTGCACTTCCTGATTCTATCATGCGGCTCACGAATTTAGTATATGGTAAATCATAGTATGTATAAATGTTCATTTTCTACTCCTCTTCGTTCGATCCGCACCAGAAAAGATAGCCTCGAAAGCCAAGCCTTCTTCACTACGAAGCTTACTCAGTTTAGGATAACGCTCGATTCCAGCCATACCCCCCTCTAACCATTCGAGTTTATCTTGAACGCCGTTTAAGTCTAACCCGTTTGTGTAGCTGGACAATCAGTTCATCCACTCTTCTACTTTGATCTTGTAGCGCGTCGTTTTCGTGCAACGGAATTCCATCCGTCAAAGATTCGTTGCCTAGTTGATTTAACTTTTGTTTTTCAACCTCAAATAATTCACTCCACTCTTTCATCCACTCATCTCCTTATTTAAATCAAGACGATGATTATCATTGATTAATTCGTATGAACATACGTATTTGTACAAAATCGGGGAAACACTAAGAGTAAATATGAGTGATTACGATAAAAAAGCTGTAGGTGAACGTATCCGCTCTCGGCGAAAGGCTCTGGAGATTTCTCAAGAGGATTTTGCAGAACGAATAGGTCGTGTCCCTAAATTTTGCGCCGATATTGAACGTGGCCAAACTGGAATGTCGATTGAAATCAAAGATGCCTATGCCCTATTGAGACTCTTCCTTACGGCTATTCGATAGGTAAGGGCTCCCAAACAACCTTATCCAGGTTCTCCTTTGATTTAGGATTGATCTCCTTGTGAAAGGAACGATCTAAAGACGCTCAAATTCATTTGTCGAGCGTCTTTATTATTTTATTGATTATCAATGTAGCTCATCCCCGTCTACTCTCCACGCACTACGCGGAAGCCTTGATCAGGCCCGAAGCCGCTAGCCTCGAACTTGCCCCGAAAGGATATTTCATTGTTCTTGACGTCACCGATCCAACCACCGCCCTTCACCACTCGAAAAGCTCCATTATCGCTATCCAAATTATCCTCTCCGTACCAGTCCCAGCACCATTCCCTGACATTCCCTGACATATCGTAAAGCCCTAGCTCGTTGGGCTTCTTGCCGCCCGCAGATTTTGTTTTGTTTTTGTTGCTTTCTATTTTGGGCCAATTCCAATCTCCGGATAAGTACTTATCGCCTGCATTTCTCCAATACCATGCCACTTCATCTGCATTATTGTTTCCGCTATAGGTGTAGCTTTTACTAGCCTGGCCTCCACTTGCCGCATATTCCCACTCGGCTTCCGTCGGCAATCGATAACCATTAGCCTCTACATTGATCGTTACTGTCCATTTTATAGGATCATGCTCACTCTTATTATTCCGATCCACTTTATTCTTGTTTATATTGTAATAAGGTTCCAAGCCCTCTTGAATACTGCGTTGATTACAGTACTCAACAGCGTCGTACCAGCTTACCATCTCTACCGGCAAATGATCGCCTTGGAATCCTGAGGGGTTGCTTCCCATGACCTCCATCCACTCTTTCTGCGTCACCTCATATTTACCGATATAAAAACTTGATATAGCTTCCTTCCTGCCATAATAGTTGGAATTTTTATTTATAAAAGCTCCGCCCTGAACGAATATTAAACTATCATTCTTTACAGGCATTGCATTCTTTTCAGGTTTTTCTTGCGAACAAGCGCTAAGCACAAATATGATCGCTACTAAAGAGGATATGAATTGTTTTCTCATGGATAGGTCTCCTTTAAACATAGGGAAAGTGATCGTACGTTACAGTCCATAAATCGCCGAATCCTTTGTTGAAATATATAAGGCCGCCGTCTTTGGAGACGGCAGGCCTTTGCATTATGAATGATCATTGGAATTTCTCAACATTCTAGAAACGGCCTAATGCCCGTCAATGATCCTGCTTGCAATTAGCAGTTGAGCTATTACCATACCGTTACGTTAGAGCTCCCGCTACTTTGATATCCCTCTGTTGCCAGCACCTGATAAGACCAGTTGCTTCCCAGATTCATTCCTTTGCTCTTCCATGCGTTAACATGATTGCTAAACGTGATAGCGACGTTGTTTCCAGTCGGTCTCTTCGACTGTCTTACACTCCAATACTGTTGGAAGGTCTGTGTACCGTCAATGGAAGGCGCATTGTACCGCATCGTCGTATAGATGTCATACGTGCCCCCATCGCTGGTCACAGTGCCCTTATGCGTTCCGGTAGGCCGATATGTGCCCCAGCTGTCAACTACGTAATACTCGATGAGCGAGTTTCTCGTCCATCCATAGAGCGTCAAATATCCATTGCCGGACGGCGCCCAGACACCGGCATTATAGTTGATTACCCTATTCGGCGATCCTGTATTCCAGCCCTTGCCAACAACAAAATTCCCGGTATTTGACCATGTCACACTGTAATTGCCACCTGATCCATTGACAGCATTCACGGTTCCGCCGCCGTCGGTCCAATTTTGCCAATAATCTGTCGCTGCATTTGAAATGGCTGCAAACATGCCAAAACTCATTGAAGCCGCAAGAACTGCCGTGAGGATTTTCTTTTTGAACTTAAACATATAAATTACCTCCCAATATTTTTTGCTTGTCTCTACTTGCCGATTGCTTCTGTGGTGCCTAGCTTGTCCTGTGTCGAATTGCACAGCGTACTCCCTATCACCTCCTGACTTAGTAAATTATAGAAGGTAAGCGTATTCATAACTATTACAAAATTAAAGGTCTTCCCTTACTTTTTTTGCATGTTTTATCGCGTAGAACGCACCAGATTATATCGAGGGTTCCTATTAGAAGCCTGAAAACGGATTAAACAACTGGAAATAACTTAAGCTTAAATGCCAAATACGCCATCCCTTTGGCGAAAAGTCTGCAACGTCAGGCGTCGCGCACTCGTCTCCTTGGGATGACGTATTTGTATTTGACTTCTGCGGGTCGCACCAGCGGCTCTATCGCTAACGCAATAGCCGTGTTTGTGCAACCCATTGTATCCGCCTTCTCGCGACTCCCTGCCGGATTTTCACCATTGGCAAGGAGCTTCGGCTGATACTAATAGTTAGCTAAATACTGCTTGCGAAACTGGAACGGGGACAGCCCCTCAATACGTTTAAAGCAGGTAGAAAAATACGGCCCAGTAAGAAACCCGACCTCATCCGCTATTCGTTCCATCGACCAATCCGTAGTAATAAGCAGACGCTTCGCACGCTCCACACGATATTGAAGCAAATAAACACTAGGACTGCAACCATACTTGGCTCTCATACATTGCACAATGTAATTGGGATGAAAATGCAACGCTTCTGCGATTTGTTTATTTGTAATTTTTGATCGATAATTTTCCTGAATATAGGCTGCCACACTTTCTGCTAGACGATCCGTGACTGAGATCGCACTTCGATTAGGCTCATCCTCCAGGATGGCGAGTAAATCTAAGAACAGCCGCTGTTCCTTTAGAGAGGCACTCCCAATGGGTGAATTAATTAACTGCTGCAGCAGGTTGAAAGCAGCTTGCGGGAGAGCGAGCCGTGTTGTTTTGGGCAAACATAATGTATCCCTAACGGAGGGATATAGCTTATCCTCAATGCTGTTATCGCCCATTATTAGTGGCTTCTCTCTTCTCACATGCCCGAAATGAACCCAGTAGAATATGGTGTTTTGGTCACATGGTTTTACCGAATAATGCTCTCCATCCGGCAACAAGAGCAGCGTTTCTCCAGCACTTAATGTCCATTGCTGATTATTTTCACCTATATGCAATTCTCCTTTTAACATGATCAATAAATCAAAAAAACCTAATTTTTTTCGATTAGGATGGTGATCCCCAACTTGAAAATTTGAACATCCAGAATCCAAATAGTAGGGAAAAGGTGGGGTTTTCAGCTCTACGATGCTTTTTTCACTCAAGACCTCTTCCTCCTTTTGTGTTATTTTTCATAAAAAAATGTTTATATTATGGCTTTTATATCACTACTGTAAAACAGATAATTAATTACGAAAAGATCTATTTTGCTTATAGGAGGCTTTTAGCATGCAGAAAATACAGACTCAGCTTACAGATAAGTTCTGGACAGAATACTCTGAATTAATACGTACAACCGTCATTCCATATCAGTGGGAAGCACTAAATGACAGAATTAAAGATGCTGAACCCAGCCATTCCATTCGTAACTTTAAAATTGCAGCAGGGCTAGAGGAGGGTGAATTTGGCGGATGGATTTTCCAGGATAGTGATCTTTATAAATGGCTGGAAGCCGTCGCCTATTCTCTTCGCAATCATCCAGACCCGGAGCTAGAAAGAATCGCCGATGAAGCGATAGATCTAATTGGTCAAGCCCAGCATCCCAACGGATATATTAATACCTATTTTACGATTCAAGAGCCCGGCAAACAGTGGACGAATATGTATGAAGCCCATGAGCTTTACTGCGCCGGCCATTTGATTGAAGCTGCGGTTGCCTATTATAAAGCAACGTCTAAACGTAAACTGCTTGATATTTCTTGCCGTTTCGCCGATCTGATTGAAAGTATGTTTGGCAAAAAACCGGGGCAAATTCGTGCATATTGCGGACATCAGGAAATCGAATTGGCGTTGGTCAAACTGTACGAAGTGACGGGAGAAGAACGCTATTTGGAGCTTAGCAGCTATTTCATCGATGAGCGCGGAAGCCAGCCTAGCTATTTTATTGAGGAATGGGAGCGTCGTGGCAGAACGTGTATTTGGGCAAAGGGAGAGCCTAATCTTGAGGTGTATCAATCCCATTTGCCTGTGCGGGAGCAATCGGTTGCTGTGGGCCATTCCGTCCGTGCCGTTTATATGTACACCGCAATGGCTGATTTAGCGCGGCTTTCGGGTGATGAAGAATTGCATGAAGCCTGTATTCGACTGTGGAAAAATACGACAGAAAAGCAAATGTACATCACAGGGGGCATTGGTGCGACGCACTTAGGAGAAGCCTTTACATTTGACTATGATTTACCTAATGACACCGTATATGCGGAGACCTGCGCTTCGATTGGCTTAATCTTCTGGGCACAGAGAATGCTAAAATTAGAGGCAAAAAGTGAATACGCCGACGTCATGGAAAGAGCGCTATTTAATAATGTGCTAGGCAGCATGTCGAAGGACGGAAAACATTTCTTCTATGTAAATCCGCTTGAGGTATGGCCGGAGGCAAGCGCTAAAAGCCCGGATAAATTCCACGTGAAAGCTGTTCGTCAAAAATGGTTTGGCTGCTCATGCTGTCCGCCTAACGTGGCACGTCTGTTGAGCTCACTAAATGATTATATCTATGACATATCGGAAGATGGCACTGACGTCTATGCTCATTTATTTATTGGCAGTGAAATAACGTTTAATACAAAAGGAAGCCCTGTGACATTACGTCAGCAATCCGAGCTGCCATGGCATGGCCAAGTTAAGTTCCGAATATCGCTTGCTGAGAAGGACGATCGCGTTGCATTCAGATTAATGCTTCGGGTGCCTAATTGGTACCATGATATACAGCCGGAATTAAAGGTGAATGGAGTAACACAATCTTACAATGTCATAAATGGATATGCAGAAGTAGCGCGTACTTGGTCTAATGAAGATACGGTAGAATGGATCATCCCGGTAGAGGCAAAATTAATAGCCGCGAACCCGCTAATTAGAGCGAATGCTAGCAAAGTAGCTATTCAAAGGGGACCGCTTGTATACTGTGTAGAGGAAGTGGATAACGGATCGCCATTAAGTTCCCTATCTCTGGCTCATGAGCCCAACTTAACAGAATACTTTGATGAAAATGTCCTTGACGGCTGCATCGTCATTGAAGGAGACGGCATGTTCATTGACGACTCCAACTGGAAAGAAAGCGGCCCTTATCAAGTATATTCTGACAAGAGAGTACCTGTCCGCTTCAAAGCAATTCCTTATTACCTATGGGGGAATCGACAAGCCGGTGAAATGAGCGTTTGGCTGCGTTCTAAATAGCTGATCAAGCAGCGCGTGCTTTGCCATTGTAATTGCTTGCTTTAGCGAGGCTAACCCTATCAATAGACGTGAAAGAAGATGACCCTAGCAAAAGTAGGCGTCATCTTCTTTCATGCAGTATCCTCAATTATTTATTGATGCTCGGATAATGCATGCATTCGATATTCCGAAGGGTACATACCTACATTTTTTTTGAACGTTTTGGAGAAATAAAGAGAATCATTATAGCCAACAATTTCCGAAATATCTTTGGACAGCATATTCGGGTTTTCTACAAGCATTTTTTTCGCTAATTCCATTCTTAGGGTTTGAATATATTGTGCAGGCGATACGCCTTTGTATTCTTTGAATAGTTTGCTGAGGTACGGGGCTACCAATCCGAATCTTTGAGATAAGGATTTCATCGAAATGTTCTGAGACAGGTTTGCATTGATGTATTGATCCACACTTCTCATCAGGTCATCTTTATCCTGTGTTTCAAACCCGTTATTATTCATCACATCTTTGCAGACGATTAGAAAATCCTCGAATAACCCATCATACTCATAATTATTCGTCAGTAGTTCATTCACATTTACTTCTGTTGAATCCTGCTCACTCACTTCCAATTCATGATGCATGATCAGCAATAATTGATCAAGAATATGCATCAAATTTTTGGGAGAAGGTAGAAACTGCATAAGCTTCTCCTTCAATTGTACAATCTCATCGCTGAATAAAGGGTAGTTTCCCTTTTTAACCGCATAACCGATTCGTAAGCTAGCCTCCTTCTCAAGTATATAATCTACGCGCTTATTCTTGCTTTTGCTAATTACGGAGGAATGTCCGTATACAGAATAATCATACATCTGCCTGCGAAGTTGACTATAAATTGGATACATACTGCTCATTCGAGTAATCTCTTCACTGATGACAACCGTAATAGGAATAGTATCATCGGTAACCAAATATGATAATATTTGCTCCTCGATGATCTGAATTTTCTCTGGATCTTGCAATTGAAGCACTACAGCATATTCAGCTAATGAGAAGGAATGATACACCCAGGCTGTGTCCTGTTTTCCGATCATTCGCTTTATGTCTTCCAGTAATCGGCTTTCTTCATAGAAAACTTCCCCGGCAAGTCCTTCCTCGCCGCTTATTTTCAGAGGTATGGAGCCTGCACACACATATAAGATGAAGGAATGCGGCTCCAACTGATTATATTCCTGCAGCTGGTTTGGATTAAACAAAGCATTGAAGTATTGAAGCTTTCTTTGCTCGTACTCCGTTTTGATGAATTGCTGCTCTAGTATGTTGAGTAATTCTGTTAGTTCATTCACATCCACAGGCTTCAAAATATAATTTTTTGCTCCATACTTCATGGCTTGTTTCACGTATTTAAATTCGTTGTATCCGCTAATAACAACAGAATAAGTTTCTGGATGTCTCGCAGAAATATAGCTCATCAATTCAATGCCATCACATACTGGCATATTAATATCTGTAAATACCACATCAATAGGATGGTCTTCTAAGTAATGCATCGCTTCCTGTCCGTTTTTTGCCAAATAGACGACATCAAACCGCGGATTTAATTTCTCGATCATCCGTTTAATCCCTCTTAATATAGGGAGCTCATCCTCTGCGATCAATACTCTTAACATTTTCGATTTCTCCCCCTAATACAACTGTAGCGCCGTCGGCATCATTACGTAAAATGAATACCATTCCTTCTCCGTAAATCAGCCTTAATCGCATATAAATATTAAGGATGCTTAGACCGCCAATTTCAAGCTTCTCTAATGCTGCCTTCGCATTCTCCATACTAACGTTCTTACGCATGAGCTCAACTTTATTTAGAAACTCCTCATTAAATCCCTTTCCATTGTCTTTTATCTCAACAAACCACTGCTTATCCTTCGAATACGCTTTAATATTCAATTTCCAATCAGGTTCTATCACTTTAAAAGCGTGGTTAAAGCTATTCTCACATACCGGTTGAATAATAAGCTTAGGAATATGGACGCCTTGAATTGACTCATCAATCTCGATCGTATATTGGAACAGTTCCTCATAACGCTCTTTCATAAGTGATAAATAATTTGAGGTGTGCTTCAGCTCCTCCGCCACTGTAGAGAATCCATCTCCCATAGAAGAGGAATAATGCAGCATCCTGGACAGTCTTGAACAAATATTCATTATTTTTATTTGATCAAACTCTTGTGCTTCCATCGAAATAATCGTCAGTATATTATGGATAAAATGAGGGTTCATTTGGGATTGCAGAGCAAATAAATGAGATTGAAGCTCATTCGTTTTCGCATCTACCATATTTTGGATGGAAGCATCCAATTGCTGCAGCATCCGATCAAAAGCGATATTGATTTGCTGAATCTCGTCATTTTTTTCGTAAGTCAGCATATCCAATTCAAGGTTATCAATGGATACTCTTTTAATCGACTTATATAAATCCTTCAGCGGCCTAGTAAGATGGCTAATGATGGCCTTTTGTGCAATAATAGCGACTAACAGAATGATGACACTAACGGTAATTAAGATGCTGCGAAATTGCGACAAAGGCTTTAGTATAGTCGATTGATTCTTTAAAAATATAATTCGGCCATCCGTTTCACGAAGCGCCTCGTTCGCCAACAGTTTGCCATCCCCCGACGTGATAGCGCTTTCTATTTCTCCTTGCTGAACTGCATCGAAATACTTAAGAAGTGTTTCGATGTCCGCCGCTTTAGTTAAAGCTGGGCTATAATATACGATTTGATGATCACTATTTAATATAATTCCGAAGCTATCCTGACCCAAATCTCCAAAAATCTCGTCAATCCGCTCCACCGATTGCTGTACTTCCACGTAACCATTTTTGAAACTATTAGAGGTGTAGTCTTTAATTTCTCGAATAACAGAGAATACTTCCGGGCTTTGCAGTGTTGGTGAATCGTTCAAAAAATCCTTTTGAGGCGGGCGGTGCATCGAATACACACCTTCTTGATTAAAGTGATCCCGCACCTCTAAAAAATATTTGCTGCTAAAGAAGCTATTGACTGCCGTAAATGTCGTATTGACTGATGATGAATATACAAAATCATTGTATTGATTATACAGATTAATTCGAGAGTAGGAATCCTTCTTGAAATTATACGAGTTCAACAGCTGAACGATCTGCGACGCAACAATAGGCTCCTCAATGAAATAATTGGTGCTCTTGTCTTTGTCCACCTTTGAGAAATAGCGTACAATTTGGGGATTAGCAGCAATATTTAAAGCGGTCACGTCCATATTATATATAAGTGAATCATATTGAGAAGCGGTTTTTGATGCAATGGCACTGAAGTTTTCTAATTCACGCTCATTAATCATGTCCACGACAATACTATAAAAGAAACTGACTACACCTGCCATAATAACGATGACCAGAATCGTATTCCATATCATTATTTTAGTTTGAAATTTAATGTTTTTAAGCAAATTAACACCTTCAAATATGCCAAATTTGAAGCAAGGACATCATCTTTAATACAAGATCCTGCCCTTGCTACAAGCTTCACACTAACTTTATAAATATTATAACATGCCCGCTAGTACAGACGGCGTTGCAATCCGACTCCATACATTGGCACTAATTGCTCTACGTTCGCCATCTTCTGCACGTCCATCATAATAAAGGCGCTGAACTTCAAGTTCTTCAAGCTGAGATATTTGCCCGTTAAGATAACTTTCAATCCGATCAATTGCCACATCCATTCTTTGCAATAAACCGCCCATACGAATATCAAATACATCAAGTCCAAAAATTTTATTCTCCCTGTTCCACTGTACGCGGTATGCAGCAATGAACTCTTCTGTCCTTCTCTTCAACTCCGGAATAACCTTTTGTGCAAGTTTCTGCAAGGCTTTTAGATCTTGCTCCAAGTAGGCTCTATGGATATTGAGCCCGATATCGCATTTTAACTCTAACACCTTGCAAAGCGCATATTGCGTTGTAAACAACGATTTCCAATCGGAATTCCTCTCCATGCATTGCTCTATGATTTCGGCACTAATGCGATAATGCTCGGCATATTCGTTCGGTATGATGTGCTTGTCGAATAATCCGCATAATAAATCCTGGTATAAAATATACTTTGGGGGATTGATTGAGCTCCCTCCAGGCGCTGGGTTATCGGGTACTAGCATTGCTAAGTCCAGCTTCATAAAATCATCATAACTGCTTCGGGTACAAGTATAGAATCGCTCATTTAGATGCGCTTGTTCAGCCTTATTCTGATAACATAATTCTGCCCAGAGCTGCAGCGTAGGGAGAATCGAAAACGTCGATGCCTCCGCTCCATTGTCGCCCCATGCCGTCATCATTACATCCTTAATCCCGTTTGCTATGCAGCTTTCATGAGCCATCAAACCTACGTGCTTACTAAATTCATTGTTTGGTGTAAAGCCCATCCACTTCCACGCGCCACCTGCAAAAATAATCTTTTCGCTAAGCTGTTTATGCTTCTTCATCATGCCATCATATAGTTCGGGCTTTTCTGAGTAATAATCCCAATATACCAGTGTGACTTCTTCAGGAATCATTGTAATAACATCTTCTCTAATTGGAGAATCCGCCGCATAATACTCGCCTGCACTTGCTAGGCGAAAGAACATGTCGCTCCACATCATCGGCTTGTAGCCATATTTTCCGGCTAGCTCCACCACTTTTTTAAAGTGCTGTAGCATAATTGTTACTCTATCTTGATACCCATGCCTTTCCAGGTATTTGCCCAGCCCCATCATATGGGCCTCGTCCATACCAATATTTATCCTTCTGCTCGTTAAATTCTCCGATAAAGTACGGAACATCGTATCGATAAGCTGATAAGTTTTCTCCTCACCCACAAGCAGAATATCATTGCAATCTTTCATGTCCTGGAAGGCAGCCCACTGCAGCGGCTGCTCTAAATGTGCCAATGTCTGTATACAAGGGACAAGCTCGATGCCAAATTGCAAAGCGTAATTGTCCATCTTTTTCAATTCCCCACTTGAATACCTACCGCGCATATGTCCGAAATAGGGGTACTCCTTCATTTCAAAGGTATCTTCTGTATATAGCTGAACTGTAGAGTAACCCATCAATGCTAGATGTTGAATAAGCTTCTTGAATCCATTAAAATGTAAAACTCCATTCCTCGAACAGTCGATCATGACGCCTAAGCTGTCATATACAGGAAGCTCCTTCAGATCGAATGGCACTCCCTGTTCCCATTTCTCAACAAACAACCCAAGCGCTCTCATGCACTGGTGATCATGCTCATATTCAATCGTTCCTGCTTGTCCATCGCTCTGTATATGAATGCCTCGTCCTGCTTTCACAAAATCGACGGGAATCCCTGTTTCAGACCATTCAATATTCAAAATACCTGCAACCTCGACCGCTGCTGCCTTTAAACGAGCATTTAATCCAACTGCGTTTATTTTCATAGCAAACACTCCGTTCATTCCATCCTATTGTAAGTCCATTACCCCTTCACAGCCCCCGCTGTCATTCCTTCAACAATAAAGCGTTGTAGGCATAAATAGAGTATCACGACAGGCAGTATCGTAATGGTCAGGGCTGCAAATACAAATTGCCAATCGCGGGCATACAAGCCATAAAAGTTAAATACGGTGAGAGGGATCGTCATTTTGTCTGAGCTGTTCATCAAATATAACGGGACCATGAAGTTGTTCCATACACCTATAGCTGCAATGATTAAGTTAGTTACCAGAACAGGCGTTAAGATCGGCATCAAAATACGGAAAATTAACTTAAATGGGCTGCTTCCGTCGACAATTGCCGCTTCATCAATTTCCCTCGGCACACCTCTAACAAAGCTAGAAAAGGTCAATACAGCAAAAGGCAGATTAATCGCAGCGAATACCAAAATAACTCCAAGGTAGGTTCCATACAAATCTAGCTTGAGCATTAATGCATAAGTCGTAACGGTATTGAAAGTTGCCGTCAGTCCAAATATGAAGTAATAGTACAAAGCATTAGACTTGCGATCGTTTCTGCGTGAAATAATAATGCCTGTCGTAGAGCCGCAAAATAATATTAGAATAACCGCGGACACCGTCGTAATGATACTGTTCATGTAGCCTCTTAGAATCGAACCTGTTTTCAGTACATGGATGTAATTTTCTAATCGAAAGGTAGACGGCAGGCTCAAATCAAGCGAAAGCACTTCACCCTGTGTTTTAAACGAGCCAAGGAGCATCATGAGTATAGGAACGATAAACACCGTCGATACTGCGAGAACGCCCACAAACAAGAGAGTTTTGTTCACCTTCAATCTCGTAGAGTGACTCATTATGCCTCAACCTCCCTTGCCTTCAAAAATTTATTCAATGCAAAAGTGATAAAGACGACCACCACTGATAGTACGAGAACACTGGCGCTGGATTTCCCGAGCAAGCCCATACCGAAAGCCCGATACGTGTACGTGTTTAACACTTGTGTATCCGTGCCTGGCCCGCCGCCAGTTAAGGAATACACCAGGTCGAAAACCTTAAGTCCGCCGGTAATATTTAATGTGGTCACCACTGTGAATGATGGCGCAAGCAACGGCAGCGTAATCGAACGGAATTTAACCCATGCTCCCGCACCCTCAATATCAGCCGCTTCATAGTAGTCTTTGGAAATAGCTTGCAGACCTGAGATGAAAATAAACATACTGAAGCCCGCCCACATCCATATCTCAATCGCAATAATCCAGAACATCGCCGTTCCATAGGAGCCAAGCCAGTCGGTTGCGAATTGCCCCAAACCAAGAGAATTCAGAATGTTATTCATTAATCCTTCTTGCTTCAATATCGCTGTGAACAAAAGTCCTACAATCATCGGGCTTAGAACCGATGGCATATAGAACAACGTCCGAAAGAAGCTGTTGCCGAAAAACTTCTGCACGACCAATAAAGCCAGCGCGAGTCCTACTACCGTCTTCAATATAGTAGTCACGAACGCAAAGAGAAATGTATTCATCATCGAACGGAAAAAGACACCCTCACTGAATAGATTTCTAAAGTTGTCTAAACCGTTGAATGAGGGGGAATCCATGCGATCCATATTCCAATTTGTGAAGGAAAAAACAAATGAAGCAAGGATCGGTACAATAAAAAATAAAGTGTAAATGATAATCGCAGGCGATGTAATCCAGAATGGATATGTCCTGTTTAATTTACGCTGGTTCACAACTATCGCTCCTTCATTGCAAATGGCTTATGCCATGCAGCATAAGCCATTTGATTTACTGCATTATTTAAAATCCGGGAGTGCCTATATCTTTATTGTATTGTTCGAATTCCTTCTGGAATTTCTCCATGACCCCTTTACCATCTAAATCATTCGTTGCTGGTGCAGATACATAGTAGATATAGAGGCTATTCTCAAATAGCGGGTTGTATTGCATAACGTATGCGTTGAACTCAGAGATCGCTTTACCCTGCTGGATATATTTCTCATCAATTTCAGCAAGATAGCTAGGAACCTCCCCGCCATTTACATCTTTAAAAGCGGGGAACGCTGGTCGCCCTTCAAAATATAAGTCGGCATACTCAGGTGTTGACCATAATTCAAACACTCTCTTTACCGTATCAAGATTCTTCGAGTTTTTGTAAGCTACAAAACCAGCAGACGAGGTGTTTGCTGTTACAACATCAATGCCTGGCGTCATGGAAATTTGGAAAATGCCAATGTTAGCCTCAGGATTCGCATCCATTACAGATGCTGCGAAGAAGTCGCCATTGAAATGCATTGCTGCTTTTCCGTTCGCCACTGCTGCAATGGCATCATCATAAACAGCAGATGTGAAATTAGTATTAACATATCCTTTTTGGTAAAGCTCCAAGTACTTATCAATAACAGTTTGGAATTCTGGGACATCTGTCCACTTCATTTCGTTCTTCGCTACTTTTTCCGCGAATTCTGCAGTCTTTTCAACTCCTAATGCTTTGGCAAAATTATCTGTCATCAGGATTTGTGGAACCCATGAATCCTTCGGAATGAAAATTGGAGTAATTCCGTCGCCTTCTGTTTTAATTTTTTCAGAAGCAGCTAGGAGCTCATCCCAAGTTGTTGGAACTGCGATTTCTAATTGCTCAAAAACATCCTTGTTATAGATCATGCCATGGATACCGGGAACTGATTGGAATGGGAATCCATAAATTTTTCCATCCTCATGTTTAATATTATCTGGCATAATTAATTTCGAAATCCATGATTCATTACTCAGATCAGCAAAATTAGCAACAGGATCAATCATGTCATATACAGCCGGGATGTTGTAATCGATCATGTCCACGCTTTCACCGGAGTTAAGCTTCATTTTTATTAAGTTTAAAGATTCAGCATCGGGGACAACCTGTGCGTCAATAATGATATTCTCATCGGTTTCAAGCTTTTTAATCATTTTTTGCAAACCTTCAAAATTTCTTGACTGCTGAATTAGCGCTGTAATTTTAACCGGATTCTTCTTGTCTGTATCCGTGCTATTTGCAGCGCCCGGGGTGCTCGCAGCATCTTTGGTGTTTGCATTCCCGCTGCATGCTACCATTGTGGACAGAATGATAACGATTGCAATCAATAGCGAAATTGAGCTCTTTGTTCCTCTCTTCATTTCAAGACCTCCCAATTTTTTTAAATGAAAGTATAGTTTGTCCTTTATACACATCCTATACTGCACAGCGCACCGCTCTTCGTCTTAAGTCGTAGCCGTATAGACCTGAGCAGAAACGAGCTAAAGCCTTTCGAGGCACGTAGTCAAAGCCCTTTACTTTACGCTTGTGTATTTAAAATATATTCGAGTTAGTCGAGAGGGTAAATGTAAAAAGTTAAAAAGCTGCATGTATAATTTGATAATTCAATCTTAGAAGCCCCATAAATGCAAAAGAGCCAACCCCACAGTCATTGACGTATGACTTGGAGCCGACCCTCTTTAAAATCGTATTAACACCGTACATATCTACGTTTGAAACCAAGCTGGCTTTTAGCTACTGCCTTATGAATATTTTCTGCGGCGTTTAGATACTTGCTCTTTGCCTTGTCCCGATTTACTTCTACCGGGCCTACTGTCTCTGCGGTCTTGAGAGCCTGATCATGAAGCGGCACATAGGACACTCCCACCGTGTACATAAAATTATTCATAGCGTATTTCGTTCGTTCGGGAGAATCGTGAATGGTTCGTTCCACCATTTGGAGCATATTGGCTATTTTACTTTCGGAAAATTCACCGTCCGGACGATTCCCCAGTAGCCAGCAATAACAACTCCAGCCCGCGGACATTCTCAGTTCCTGCCCGCTTGCGATCCATTTATCGGCAACTTCTTGCGCAATATTTGTTTCTGACAAGGTTACTGCAACCACATAATCGGACAGCATATAAAAATAAGCCATATCCATCCAACGATCAAAATCCGCTGCAGTCATTGCTTCTGGATCTGCAATTATACCGGCAAAATACATGGCATCGTAGTTTCCAGTGGCGTAAAGCTGTTCAGCCAAAGGTTGATCTTTTTTTATTTTCTTGGCGATGGGCTTCATTGCCCCTGTAGCTACGCCAAAAAGCGGTTCGTGCGCGCCATTGGATAAATAAATCTTCTTGGTACGCTCTTTGCCTAGAGCTTCAAGTTCCTGCATAACCATTTCTACATTCAATGTGTACACTTCCTTTGACTGTCGCTAGAAATAATTATTATCAAGAAAACCATCATGTTTCATCGATGCTATATCGTCTCTGTACTGAGCGTAAATCCTTCGATAACGGCATCTTCGTCAACCTCAATCAGGATACACCGTCTCCCTTGATAATTCACCTGTCTCACATACTTTAAATCCTGCGGGCTAACCGAAATCGTGGCGACCTTAGTGTCGATCTTAATCGATTTTGACGTAAACTTCGGCATCACACTATTCGCCTTCAATTCATAGTTTTTATCGTCGACAATCGTTTCAAACGCCCGTTCCACTTTTTCAGTCGTTACGTTCTCTACACCACTTACCGTTAGCACCTGCTCCACATCTTTATAATCCAGCTTTGGAGGCTCTTCCTCCTCCTCATGGGTTTCAATCACCCGATGGATTTCCTCATACACATGTGCAAGGGTGCTTGCATCCAACTGTTCGCCCGCTACTTCCTTCACGATGTCTTCGAAGATGGCTCTCTCCTCCCGTGCTGTCACGGATCTTTCGGCATGCAAGACCTCTTCGATGAAATGCGGATTCGGTTCATTCGCTTTACCCGTACAATACAGAATGCGGTTTACATCGGAATAACCGTCCGTTACACTCGGATAAAAGAACCCTTGTTCCGGCGAACTCAGCTTGATAATCGGATCTACATTGACATTGTACTTAAACTCTTTCTCCACATAGTCAAACAAAAGAGTTTTCCTCTGCTGCTCCGTGGAATTCACACTGCACAGAATGAACGGATGCGCGAACACTTCGTTCTTCTCGCTCTCCTCCGATTCTTTATTCCTGTCCTTGGACGGCTGGTAGTATTGTCCACGAACGAACGTGATTACCGTATCCCGTTCATATTTGACATCCGCCAGCATTTTGTCCACCAACAGCAGCAACAGATCCTGCCATTCCTCCGGATCACCGGTCACCAAAGCCTGGTGAAGCAGCACCCGCGCCGGCTCCTCCACTTCTTCCTCCTGAAACTTCAACTCGAACAGCTTCTGATCCAGTTCACCCGTCAGCAGCTTCTTGAAATTGCCTATATGCAGTTCCTGCTTCTCTCTGTCCAATAAGGCAAACGGCCGCCGCTCCCAATGATAGATTTCGTTGCTTTCCTTCATAATATACACGTTAAGAATGTCGTAAATGGTCAGCATATCATGATCCAGCTTAAATTGCTTGCGTATATGCGCGATTTCTTTCTTTATCATGGCTCGTAAGACAACTCCCTAAGAAGTAAATTGATCTTATCAGTATAAACGATATAAAGACCCTTCGCTAGAAGGGCTTTTTAGGTGCTCTACTCTTCTATTAAAAAGGGATTTGCAGAAGGGCCTCAATACAGGCGTTGTCATAACTGTTTCTTGCAAAGCAATCAGGTCATATAGCCGACTATTCAAAAAAAATCACGTCCTCCAAGGGAGAACGCGATATGAATCAGCTTGACTTCGTATTTCAGCATCGTCATTTACTCTTTCGGGCGACCACTGCTAACCGGCCTTCTTCGGTAGAGTATTCACACGTAGACAGAACAATAAGCTTGTCGCCATACCGAGCTGTCACGCCCGTATCGTAAAGTGCGAGTTTCTTGATGTTCTGAATATACAAGTCAAACTCGGCGGATGTTCCTACATTCTCAATCTGGTAGTATTTAAAAACGTCATCCGTTTTAAGATAAACCTTTGAGAGAATAACGGCAACAATTTCATATTCTTCCTTCTCATAAAGCGTACTGAACCGGATCGTAGCATGATCCTTATAGTAGCTTTCTTTCTTGTACTTCATCAGATCTGCAAACATCACGCCGTTTTTCATGTGATGTCCGTGAATCAGCAAAATGTCTGAATCGTCTATCCGACTGTGTTCATCCAAAAAAGGGAGTCCGTTTTTGTTTTTCTTTTTATCGAAATCATGATTGAGATAGTATTGCGCATCCTGTTTGTTCTGCATAATCGGGTAATCAATTCGGGTGCCGTCAATTTCCAGCCAACCGACGATGTCCGGGTTTCTCCTGTAAAGCTCTTGAAATTCAGGGAGCATAACCGGCCCGTTCACCTTCATGATAAAAGGTGAGGGTGTTGCAGCACCCTCGCCTTGTTCCCAGATTTCTATCAATTCTTTCATTTGCCGATGTTCTTCATAATCTCGAAGGAGAATTCTCGCAAGATTGACGAGAGAAAAAAACAACACAATAGTGAAAAAGGCGATAAGAATTTTTTTAATATTGCTCATTTTCTTACCGCCTTCCCTGTTACTAAATGTGTTCTTTCTTCCTGCTGCTAAGCAGACAGAACCCTATTCCAATCAAGGACATTAGAGCCAAAGCCATATAGAAGATTGGCGATATGCTATTATCTCCTGTTTTTGGAACATTATCCAGCTCGTTGTTACTGTGGCCGGCTCCGTTGTTACCGTTGTCGGTTCCGCTATTGCCGTTATCGGCTCCGTTGTTACCGTTGTCGGTTCCGCTGTTACCGTTGTCGGTTCCGCTATTGCCGTTATCGGTTCCGCTGTTACCGTTGTTGGTTCCGCTGTTACCGTTGTCGGTTCCGCTGTTACCGTTGTCGGTTCCGCTGTTACCGTTGTCGGTTCCGCTGTTACCGTTGTCGGTTCCGCTGTTACCGTTGTCGGCTCCGTTGTTACCGTTGTCGGCTCCGCTGTTACCGTTATCGGTTCCGCGGTTACCGTTGTCGGTTCTGCTGTTATCGTAGNTCCGCTGTTACCGTTGTCGGTTCCGCTGTTACCGTTGTCGGAGCTGCCACCGGAGTTGCCGCCGGAGCCGCCACCAGAACGGATCGGCTTCATTGGCACGTCGTATTTTACAATGTCAAAATCAACAGAAATCGTATCACTCCTGTGCGTCTCGTATCCGTCCTTCGTTACGATCAGATAGTAATCCGCTTCAGGAAACACCATGTACGCATAGAAGCCATTTGCGTCGCTATCCTGCTTCGGGCTCTCGTTGTCGTGCTGCGGAAAATTCGGAACCGGAGGAAGCGTTACTTTCGTATCCGGAATACGCCCGTTATCTCTATTCCGCTTCGTATCCGCATAATACAGTGTAACTTTGGCTCCGTCAATCTTCTTGCCAGTGACGGCATTTCCTGTCGTCTCATCATAAACCGTACCGTATGGGTCGACCAATTCCTCGGAAATATTCAGCTCTCCGTTTGCTTTCACATTCAGCTGCGTCACTTTAAAGAGCAGTTCCTCGCCGGTCTCAGCTTTATAGCGAACTTCCATGGTGTACTTCTGCTCGCTCAGCCCTTCCACAGAGAAGGTGCCGTTCGAAGCCATCGGAAACGCCTTGGGCTTACCGTTCTCCTCAATATACTTGTCGTTCTTGTCCTTCAAATAGATATACATATTGCTGGTAAATGATTCGTTGAATAACGCTGTTGTTCCATCCAACTGCTTGAACAGAACGATCCCTACCGCCGTAATGTCCGCCGGAACGGTCTCATCCGTCACGCTGCTGTCCACATTGGCCTTTTGCGTGAACTCGACAGGGACATCCTTCCCGCCTACCTGATACAACTTCGTATACGTGATCGTATAGTCGGTATCTGCTGCGGCTGGGACCGAATATTCACCCTTCTCATTCGTCCAAATCGTCTGCTGTTCGTTGGTCTTCTTGTTCGTCACGATGATTTTCGCATTCGGAATGACTTCTCCTGTGTTGTTGTCACGCAGCACGCCTTCCAGATACGGGTGGGTATTGACAAAGTGTGCTTCGGCCACTTTTTTCTCCGGAATGGTACCTGCGCGAACGAGACCTTCAGGATTCGTCACATAGCCGTCTTCCGTATAATCATTCTGGGTCACCGTATACTCGAGATACGTCGGAAGTCCTTGCACAACGAACGTCTGGCCATCTGTAAGCTCGAAGGTCTCTCCGCTCTTGATCGTGCCCTTGCTGCCGTCCGACTTCTCATAGGCGTAGGATTCGTTCGCTCCCTCGCCTGTGAAGGTTACCGTGTACTTGAACGGCTTCTTTTTGTCGTCGTCTTTCCCTTTAACCGTGTTGCTGATGAGCAGGCCGCCCTTCAAGACTCGCACGTTCGTGAACGGGGCATCTTCATCTTTGCCCTCCATGACCCCAGTATAATACCGTTCCTCTGGAATGGTCACGTATTCGTCGGCTGTGTAGTCCTTCTGGGTAACTGTGTATTTCAGATCCTTAGGCAGACCCACAATTTCCAGCGTCTCTCCATGCTTGAGTGTGAAGGATTCTCCAGACTTGATCGTGCCCGGTGTACTCGTCTCGCCATCCGACTTCGTATACGCGTAGCTTCCATCCTTGCCTGCTTCTTCAAAGATGACGGTGTACTCGAACGCCTTCGTCTTGTCGCCGCCGTTGCCCATGACCGTGTTGCTGATCGTCAGCTTGTTGACGGTTCGTTCATTGGTGAAGTCCGCTTCACGATCGGCGCGCGCCATGACTCCCTCATCAGACAATGCCACAGGGGTGGTCGCGTAGCCGTCGTTCTTGTAACCGTCCTGGGTGATCGTATACTTCAAACTCTCTGGAAGATCCTTAATTTTAAAGGTCTCACCATGCTTGAGCTCGAAAGAAGCACCGGATTTGACCGTGCCCGTCGTGCCGTCTGAATGCTCGTAATTGTAATCTTGACCCTTTCCTGTACCGTCAAAGGTCACCGTGTACTTAAACGGCTTGTCCAGTTCTGCGCCGTCCCCCGTGACGGTATTGCTGACGGTCAGATCGTTAACGTATCTCTTGTTGACGAAATCCGCCTTGTGGTCGCCTTTATTCAAGATTGTGCCGGACAGCTCTCTTGTCTCCGGCAAGGTCGTGTAACCGTCAACGGTCGTATAATCGGCCTCGGCTACGGTATAGACCAGATCCGCAGGCAATGCCGGGAGTGTCACAGATTCCCCATCCTTGAGGGTAATCTTGTCTCCGCTCTTGATCTTGCCGATGCCGGTTGTACCGTCCGGCTCCTTGTAGGTATAGGTGTATTCTCCGTCCTTGCCTTCACCGGTGAAGATCACGGTGTATTCAAAATCCTTGGAAGAATCGCTGCCGTTTCCTTCCACCTTATTGCTGATGGTCAGCTTTCCTTGCGCCGGCGTAGGCACGACCAGCGGATTATTCGCATCTACCTTTATGCCATCTACCCAGATGGGCTTTCCTGGCGTATTTCCTACATATACTTGATAAATTCTTGTAGTTGGCAGCCAAGTATTTGTGTCAATATAAGTTTCCTTCAGCTCATAATACCCCGGATCCGGGAATAGCAGATTAAGTTTCCCTCCGCTATCGGTTTTTCCTTTGGCGATTTGAGTTCCGTCGTCTTTCTTATACAACGTAAACTCTACGTCCTTCAACGGATTGCCATTAGGATCTTCCTTTTTCAGGGGAAGCAGGGCATTGGAGCTTGAACTGCCGGCTACGTCCGAACTGTCCAGCGTGCTTTCGCTTCTGGCGCTGACAGACTTCAGATTGTCATCGCCCGCCAGCTTTACCTCGTTGCCCATTTTGTCTCCGGCTTTCGCTTTAGAGGGATCAACCTCTGTTTGATACACAAACTGGTAAAACTTATTAGGATCGTTCATTTTGAATTTTAGAACTGTAGTGCCTCCCGCGCCCGGTTCAGCTTCCGCCTGAACTTCAGCATTCGGGTCGTTTAGGTTCAGTGCTGTGCCCTCTCTTTCCAGAGCACCGCCGGCAGTCAGTTTAGCAGGATAAACTGCCATACTAGGCGCAGTCAGCACAAGCTTTCCGTGTTCATCGTAGCGCAGATTCATGCCCGCACCTATGGTATCCTGCAAATAAACACCCTGCTCCATGTTGAATGGCGGGGTATAGTTCACTGTCCATTCCAGTACCCCTGGAACCGGCTTAGTTACCGACTTGCCTAGAGTTTGAATAGGTAAAATAACTTTACGCTGTTCGGTGATGATCTTTTCCATCCCGCCCCATGTCATATGCAGGTCGGCTTTGTTATACAGCACCTGCTTGTCTGTGCCGTTTGTAGTGTATTCCTCCAAATATTTCTCCAGAGCCGCATTGGAAGGTCTTGCCTTCACCAGAATGACATAAGGGCTTTCCAGTTCAGAGAAGGTGAAGGTGCCTACGTTGCCGCTATGGGAGAAACTCACCACATGAGCAGGGTCGTTCGAATCGATGATTGACACGGCGTTGTTTCGAACCCCATAGCCGGTGCCGCTGCCATTGTCCGAATAACCTTTCCAAAGCTCAAAATCCTTCTCCTCGGAAAACGGAACGAATTCCCAGCCCTCCGGCAAGGTATCCACCAGCTTCACATCGGTGATGACCCGACTTCCGCCGTCCTTCGCCATTTCGACCGTGTTATAGCCCGGCATATTGACGCCTAGGCGGAAGGTAACGGTCTTGGTCGTTTGGTCATAACCAGCTAAGGTGTATTCATCGCCGCTTGATGAGCTGTCATAACCGATATAGCGGTGAACGTTGTTCGGAATATACCATGTGTCATCCGTCCCGTTGTTCTTAATAGGATAGGATGCCGCAAGCATATCTTTGTTCAGCATACGCACGTGAAGGTTGATACTGTTTTGCGCTTGTTTTATGGTTTCGCCGTCAAAGAGCAAAGCCCGATTCCAGCGTGTTTTCCCTGCGTTAATATCCTGCCTGAAGAGGACATCCAGGTTGGTTTCAAGTGCACGGAAACTGAAAGATGTAGCTTTGTCGGTGTTGTATTCGGTCACCTTGATCAAATCTGCTACCACTTCACCGTTCACGGTCAAAGGAATAGCCTTCATGTTCAAGCCGGTTGCATTGGTCACACCCTTCAAGGTTCCCTCATGATACTTCTTCCAAAGCTGAGCAGTATTAACATTTGCTTTGATTTTCGCAATCGTTTCTACGCTCACCTCGCCGGTTGCATCCACAGCGTTGTCCAGGACGTTCAAATCTCCGCCATGCACCAGCACATCATATACCACCGCATTTGGCAGGGCATATTGTGGAGCTAGATTGATGATCCAAGTGACGCCGCCGAGGTTGAAATCTTCCATCGAAACAGAGCCTGCTTTTGTAAAAGTGTGCGCGCCGATATTGACAATTGCCTCATCAGTCACTGCGTTAGGTCTTGTACCGGTCATTACATCGTTGTTCTGTATACCATCTGATGTATCCAAATCCCAGTTGGCACGAGGGTCGATTCTGAAGGTGGAACCGCTTTGAACTTTACTCTTAATGATTAGTTCCACTTTACCGTCAACATCGCCAAAAGAATACATACTGTTTTCATCTGGTGTAGTCGCTTTCACTTCAGATGCAATGCCATCCACCCATGTCTGCCATGTAGCTGATTCAAATTCCAGCCCATCAGGTAATACATTTGTAATAGTAAAGTCCCTTAACCCTTTTTTATTATATTGGTTAACAGTGACTTTCCATGTAATGGTTTCATTTGGATGGTCATAAGAGGCGCTTGCTTGAATCCAGTCGGGTGCAATCCACGTTTCCCGAGCTGCACTGGCTTTTACATTAGCACTCGTATCCCTCAGTTGTACACTTGGGTTAAAATTCTGTCCTCCATTACGACCGGGATCTAATGCCACACCCCGATACTCTTTATAATACAAATCCTTATGAAACCATGCTTGATACTCGACCTTTGGATCCACTCCTGTCCCTGGCGGGAAGGTGTAACTCAGACCGCCCTCTGCATCAATGGTTGGCTCTACCGTATCGCCGTTTACCTTGAAGGATCCCGATACATAGACCATACGGTAATCAGAAGGCTTCGAATAAAACGTCATCCCATCTAGCGGCAGCTTGATTGTTGCATCAAGCACATCAAAAGAGGATGGAGTAGACTGGAAGGTCAAATAACCATCTTGATAGGCTGGCACAGTCAGATACCACCAAGTCCAGCTCCCATTCTTTGGCCAGTTGTTTCCTGTCAGGTTGATGCTGTATGCCGCTGTGACGTCCGGGTTTTTTAGCTGGTAAGCTCCCCCGAAAATCCAGATGGGCTTTGACTCGTCATAATCTAAGCCCGTTATATCCGAATTAGCGGTCGTTTCAAAGCCAAGGGCAACTGCTCGTCCAACACCATTGAAAAACCAATCGTCACCATTAAACACAATCTTGATGCTATTCGGGGTGAAATAGGCAGTGCCAAGCTGTTTCGCACCAAATTCAGTTGTTGCCATCAAGGTTTTGGTAGCTGTTGGCAACACCACTTCCTCGAAGTAGTCATCCCTTTTTAGTTCGATCCAGTCGCCCTTCTGAATGTACAGGTCTGGATCCGCATTAGTCGGATCAGCATCATCACCATTCACTGGCACCTTAAGACCTTCCGACTTGAGCGTGAATGGCTGTCTGCCCTGGATGGTGCCGCCGGGAACAACAGCTTGGTTATCCTGCACCACCTCCAGCGGAAATGGCTCGTTTACTCCCATGAACACCGCCGTTTTGTCCGCCGGAATTGCCATCAAAGTTACGGGATTAAGCCCTTTTGGCGCATCGTACACCGCTTCAGTCACCGACGGTTCGGCCGCGTCCGGCAGGCTAAATTCGCTCTCTGCTGCCGTCCCGGAACCGCCTAGCGCACTATCCGCATATGCAGCACCAGAGAACGTCACCGTCTGCAAGACAAGCATAAGCGCCAGGCAGAGAGACAGCAAAGCCTTGCTTACACTGCGTTTTCGTTTCATTGCAAGATTCTCCTCCATTTCCCGAAACTTCTTTGTCAGCAGCAAGATCATCTGCCAATATAGCGCACAAGCGAATAGACATTGCTATTGGCTTAACCCAGCGGCCCTTCAACATCATCGAAATCTTACGGAATTCCAGATGACCGGGTAAATACCGCGGGCGTGCAGGCCGTTGATCCATGCGTAGTAACTTTCTTCCCCCTCTCCTTCGACCCTCCTCGTCAGTTATACACTGCGAATTGACAAAATACGCCAAGTTTACACAGTCTATTTCATCATTCTATTGCCACATTCTCAACATTATCTAGACAACCTACCATTTGGGATATTCCTATAAAAAAATAGAATCATACCTCAGTGAAGTGTGATTCTATTTCTTTTCTACTCTCTCGTTGAAAAAACATTAGGTCTGCTCTCTTATTAGAGCCTAACATCCAACCTAAGACTTTTTAATATAATGATCCTTTATGTTTTAGGCTGTTTTCTTGAAAATTGTTGCTAATTAGAGTGGAAAAATGTAAAAATGATACTAAAACATTAAGGTGGTTGTCTCAATGAAGGAATGTCCTTTCTGCAGTCTTGAATTAGTAGAACAACAACAAGTGATAATTCAGAATGAACATTGTCTTTTCCTACAAACCCCGCAAGAAGTTTTAATTGGTTCAGGACTAATAGTGCCAATTAAGCATCGTGAAACAGTGTTTGACTTAACCGAAGAAGAATGGGCTTCAACATATTCATTATTACAAGAAGTAAAATCTATCTTGGAGGAAGAACATCGCCCCAATGGGTATAACATTGGTTGGAACTGTAATGCTGTTGGAGGTCAGCATATCATGCATTCACACCTACATGTTATTCCCCGATTTAGTGACGAACCCTATGCTGGCAAAGGGATTAGACACTGGCTAAAAAGCGCCGATAACAAGCGAAATACATCAGCCCGTTTTAAATGACATTATCGTAGTGAAATTCGGTTTCTGGCACGATGCCAATGAGCGCAAGGCAAATAGAATTTTATGTCTCCAATAGAATGCAGTGGAAGCATCAACATCAAGTTTCACATCAACCATTTCGCTGTCCATGTTTCTGCATGCAACATCTCTTCTGGTCTACCCTCGAATATAATATGTCCACCTTGTTTTCCTCCGCCTGGACCCAGTTCGATGACCCAGTCGCTCGCCACTATAAAGTCTAGATTATGTTCGATGATGATCACGGAATTACCTCTGTTTACAAGCGCTTGAAATACGTCTAAGAGCTTTCCATTATCTTTCGTATGCAGTCCTAAGGATGGCTCGTCCAATAGATAAATCTGGCCTTCCTTTTGCAAGTGGCTGGCAAGTTTCAGACGTTGGATTTCTCCTCCGCTTAGCGAGCTTGTCGTCTGTCCTAGGGTTAGATACCCTAATCCTACATCTTTTAGCGTATTCACTCTTTTTAAGATCTTTGGCATTCGAAAATAGGTCATCGCCTCATCGATCGTTAAATTTAAAATTTCTACAATATTTTTATCTTGATATCGGTATGACAGCGCCTCGTCGGAATATCTCGTACCGGCACATGCTTCACAAGGGATCGTTACCGGATCTGCAAATGCAACGTCTGGCGTGATCACTCCTTTTCCTTCGCAGACAGGACATGCTCCTAAGGAATTAAAGCTGAACAAACCTGCTGGTTGTCCGGTTTCCTTCGAAAATATGGAGCGAATATCATCCATGATTCCCATATAGGTAGCTAGTGTCGAGCGGCTAGAAATTCCTATACTGCCTTGCCCTACCATGATCGTTTCTGGATAACTCTCCGCGAATGCTTCCAGCATTAAGGAGCTTTTGCCTGATCCTGATACTCCACATATAGCGACCAAGACATTTTTAGGAATGTTTACGCTTATATTTTTTAAGTTATTGTGACTTGCTTTTTTTATTGTAAAATAACCTTTTATCTCTCTTGGATTTTTGTTTATGTTGAGGCTGTAGTTTAGGTTGGTTGCAGCGGGAGAGTTTTGTAGTCCTTCTAATTTCCCTTGATAGACCACTTCTCCTCCATGTACACCTGCTCCTGGCCCCATCTCAATGATTTCATCCGCTGCTTTAATTACGGATAGATCGTGCTCAATGACGATGACCGTATTATGTTGTTCTTTAATACTTTGCAGCATCTGTATTAACATGTTTACTTCTTCTGGATGAAGTCCTGCACTGGGTTCGTCGAATATGTATGTGATATTGTTCAGACTGCTCCCTAAATGACGAGCGATTTTTACTCTTTGCGCTTCGCCGCCGGACAGAGTGCCCATTTTTCTGGAAAGGCTCAAATAACCTAATCCCATGTCCACTAGCTGTTGGAGCAGTGGAATCGCTTGGAGCGCGATTGATGCTCCCATAGGACCCTTGATGTTCGTTAGTTCCTCTAGTAATTCTGTCAGCTCTAATTGATCGTATTCTGCTATATTAAAACCGTTTATTTTACATTCCAACACCTTGGGGTTCAGGCCGGAACCTTGGCAGGTTGGGCACAATGCATGTGTGGATACAGCCAAGACGTCATCTTGGGATACTTCCTTGAGCTTAGTGACATCTCTATTAATATAGAGTCGCGTAAATCTGGGCAATAGCCCGTCCCATTCATGGGGTTGCGGCCCGTTCTTCGTGTGAAACGGCGCGAAGACTTTTTCACCTTCCGGGGGACCATATAATAGCAGGCGGAGTTCTTCTTCGGAATAGTCCTTAATGGGTTTATCCGGATCGAATAATCCGCCGGTCATCATCCATCTGCCTTGCCAACCGGAAGGTGATAATGGCTTAAATTTCACGGCATAATCTCGAAGCGACTTATCGTAATCGATCATTTTATTTAAATCAGGGGTAATGACCTTCCCGAATCCGCCACATTGCGGACATCTGCCAAAGGAGCTTTGACTCGAAAAATCACTAGCAGAACCTACAGCTGGCTTTCCTATTCTGGAGAACAACAGCCTAAGCAATGGATGGATATCCATAAAGGTGCCGACGGTTGAGCGGGAATTGCCCCCTATAGGCCTTTGTTCCACAACGACAACCGGGCTTAAGTTTTGCATCAGATCGGCTTGAGGTCTTTCATATCTTGGCATTTGATTTCTGATATAGAGGGGATAGTTCAAGGTCATTTGTCTTCTGCTTTCCGTTGCTAAGGTATCGAATACAACAGAGCTCTTACCTGAGCCTGAAAGACCCGTAAATACGATGATTTTTTCTTTGGGTATGTTTAAATCTATATTTTTCAGATTATTTTCTTTAAGCCCTCTTAAAATGATCTCATCTTTTATTTCTGACATTGTACCATCCCTTCTATGCCGTATATATTTCACCCATTGTCCTTCTGATCAGTATTAACCTCCACATTCTTTTCAAAGTTATCGAGCAGTGCCCGCACTTCATCCGTTGACTTGGTGCTCATCATTTGATGTCTTAATTCACTAGCCCCGCGGAAGCCTTTGACATATACTTTGAAGAAGCGCTGAAGCCCTGACATGGCACGTGGCAGCTCTTCGATATATTGATCATGAAGATCAAGGTGCAGCTTCAGAAGGTCTAGGTATTCTTTCGGGTTATGCTCTTTGGGTTCTTTTTCAAAAGCGAACGGATTGCTGAATATTCCCCGCCCAATCATAATGCCATCTACACCGTATTGCTCCGCAAGCTTTAGCCCTGTTTCACGGTCAGGAATATCTCCGTTAATGGTTAGAAGAGTATTTGGCGCCACTTCATCACGTAATGCTTTAATTTCCGGAATCAGCTCCCAATGCGCATCCACTTGGCTCATTTCCTTCCTTGTTCGCAAATGAATAGAAAGGTTCGCAATATCCTGTTTTAATATATGCGTTAGCCACCCCTGCCACTCGTCGATCTCCTCGTATCCAAGTCTTGTTTTCACACTTACAGGCAGTCCTCCCGCTTTGGCGGCTTGGATAATTTCTGCTGCAACATCAGGGCGAAGAATAAGGCCGCTCCCCTTCCCTCTCGATGCCACATTGGGAACAGGGCAGCCCATATTGATATCTATCCCTTTAAATCCGAGCTCTGCCATCCCGATACTCATTTGCCGGAAATATTCCGGCTTATCTCCCCAAATATGGGCAACCATAGGCTGCTCATCTTCTGTAAACATCAAACGTCCACGCACACTTTTGTGCCCATCGGGGTGACAATAACTCTCTGTGTTTGCGAACTCTGTAAAAAACACATCAGGTCTGCCCGCTTTGCTCACCACATGACGAAACACAACATCGGTCACATCTTCCATTGGAGCAAGCACAAAAAAGGGCCGTGGCAGATCACTCCAAAAATGATTTATCAAATCAAACTCAAATCCTTTCATTATATAGAAATGACATCAAACTCTCGTCCATTATTCTTAAGTCAACGGTTCCACATCTTTTACACTTATAACATGCCTCATCACTTATGATCAACCAGAGGTACTCAGGGATATTACAAATCATAAAAATTTTAAAGTAGCTTTCGGATCTTCGTAAGCTACTTTTATGCATATGGGTTGGTTTAACTTGTCAATACCATTATAATGTGAGCGAAGTGATGCTCTTCATATTTCATGGAATCACCTCTTGTCAGCTTGAACATAAGACAAATAACGAGGGTAATTTGTTACAAACCAGTATGGCAGAGCAGAAGAGCCAAGTTTCTCAGTACAGCTGGGAATTTGGCTTTTTCTTATGGAATGTATTTTTTAACATTGACTCGATCTCAACTTATCGTTTATAGTACCTACGTGCTTCAATGCGAAAAAGCCTAAAAGCATAAAAGTAAAGGACGGCTGGAGACAATATCTTCAACCGAAACCTCATATATAAGGAGCTCCAGCATGATGGATCGACAGCTTAATTTTTTACAAAGTATGATTCTTATCGTTTTCATTCTTGCATTTCTATTTATTTCGATCTTTATATTCAAGGCGGAGCCTCATATCCCGCTTCTGGGTGCAACGATCGGCACTGCCGCCATATTACACTTATACGGAGTTTCCTGGAGCAAGCTTGAATCCTCTATCATTCAAGGCATACAATCCGCGATTATGCCGATCTTGATTCTTTCGCTTATTGGAATATTAATTGCCGTTTGGATGATGAGTGGAACCGTGCCGACCATCCTGTATTATGGACTGGATTATATTGAACCGCATTATTTTGCAGTGAGCGCGTTATATGTCACCATCATTGTATCAACGTTCACCGGCAGCTCGTTCACCACAGTCAGCACGGTCGGTGTCGCCTTGATGGGAATTGCCATGACAACGGGAATTTCACTTCCTCTAGCAGCGGGAGCCATTGTCTCAGGCGCCTGTTTTGGGGATAAAATGTCTCCGTTGTCCGATACGACGAATTTTGCACCTGCAGTGGCCGGCATCTCTTTATTTACACATATTCGTAATATGATGTATACAACGGTTCCCGCGTTAATTATCACAACGATATTATTTCTTCTGATCCCGACAACCGGGTCTATGGATTTGAGCTCTATTCGGTCCATCAAGGAATCATTGCAAAGTGGGTTTCATCTTCATTGGTTAACGCTGCTATCACCCCTTGCGGTCATTGCATGTTCCGCAAAGCGTATTCCGATCCTTCCCACATTAATAGTAGGCATTGTTACTGGACTTTTGATCACAGCATTTGTTCAACAGCAAGCCTCGATAGGCAGTTGGTTCAGTGTGATGCAGGACGGTTACAAGAGTACCATCGTAAATGAGACTGTAGCTGAGATCGTGAACCGAGGCGGCCTGCAATCAATGATGTGGTCGGTGTCCCTGATCCTGATTGCTTTATCATTAGGTGGATTGCTGCAGCACTGTGGAGTCATCGAAGCCTTGTTCCGTAAATGGATTGAGCCGCTAAAACGGCGCAGCAGCATTGTTCTTATGACGGGCGCATCATCGATCGCCGTTAACGGCATGACAGGGGAGCAGTATTTATCTATTCTGCTGCCGGGCCAAATGTTTAAGGATGAGTATACCCGTAGACAAATTCCGGCCAAAACCCTGTCACGAACCTTGGAGGATTGCGGAACACTCGTCAACCCTCTGATTCCATGGGGCGTCAGCGGAGCTTTTTTCGCTGCGACCCTTGGAGTTCCGGTTCTTGAATATGCCCCATTCGCTGCATTCCTATGGTTAAGTCCGATATTCACTTTCGGCTTTGCCTTGATTCCGCAACTACAGAAAAATTCGCTGGGAACAAGTAAGTGATACCAATGGATTGCTGGTCTTGTATCCTGAATATTAGGAGGCAAGGCCGATCGATCGCTTTTTGAATCACCGCTTCGTTCTCGGGGGTCGAGAGAAGCCGTTGCTTCATCGAGGAGAATCTTTGTTCAGAGTCCAACGATCATCCGGCCTAGGATGCTGGAAATTCAATCGTGACGCAGATAAGTTCCTTGATCAAGTCACTTCCAAATAAAGGGTAAAACTACCCCTGCTGGAGCAGAGTAAAAAGAAAGAGGGTGCTTAATCACAAGCCCCTCTTTCTTTTTACTGATTTAATTGTCCTTCTGTTCAGGTATTCACTCCCACAATGCCTGATTTAAAGCTCTCTATAAGCTGGCTGCATGAACTCCGGAGTGGATTGATCCACCGGGGGTTCATAATATGGCGACTGAACTGACGCTTGTGTTTGATCGTGCAATGGCATTGTCGGCTGTGCTTTTTGATAGGGCTCATCTACAAACATGATTCTGCGCTGAATTTGCATGAGCCCATTCACGACGCGAAGTGCGATCCAAAAAAGTACAAATCCCACGCCTACGTAAAGCATATATTGCTGATTATAGGTCCAATCAATATGAAAATAACTGAACAAACTATGTTCCAAAATATCCAACTGCATTTCATTCATCAAAATGATATGCACGACTGGAAGTGCAATAAATCCAAGTCCTAGTGAAATCGCAGTTACCATAATAACAAAGAATACAATGCCTGTTACAAATCTCATGATTACGAGCAGCAGATTTCGAATAAATAGCCCACCGTCAAAACCTCTCACCATTCGCATAAACCAGTTCTGCCCAACATTAGACTGTTGATTATAGTTATACGAAGCAGGAGCAGTCGGTAAACCTAAAATTTGTCTAATCATGCCTTGTTCAAATTTCACAATCCCATCCAACAGCTTAGCTACTCCAAAAAACAAGGGTATCCCGATAAATATTGGAGTTAAAGCGATTGAAAGAGCGAGCCCCGTTATCGCTACTGTAAAATAGATAATCCCTAATGGGAGAGATAGCAATAAATAGAGGATCGTTGCATAGGTTTTTGGATTAAAAAGCACCCAATTCACTTTACCTGTCGGCGTTTTGGCATTCACTTCGGTTGCCTTCATATCAAACACTTCCTTTGATTCATAAGTTCACGTTCTAAGTTATGAATCCTATTATAACCGCCTTATTCGCCTGTCATAACCGTCTTAGGGAGTGTCTGAACCCCGCCTTTAGCCTAGGATCTGTATCCGCTCATTAGAAGTTTCGTTATGTTAATTATGGAGCCAAGTGGGATCGAACCTCTGACCTCATCGCTGCCAGCGATGCGCTCTCCCACAAAGGGTAGTTTCACTGTCCATTAAGGTTGGAGGCGATTTCGATAAGCAAAACGCGAAGATCCCTTTAGAGGTGCCTTCGCGTGAGTATTATGCTCTATGGATTGACTTCCAACATTCTAAGCAGCATCACCGCTGCTTCCGCCCGCGTTGCCGTGTCGTCCGGAACGAAACGGTTCCCGCCGCGGCCATTAACGATGCTAAGCTCACGAATCGCTTCGATCGAGCCCTTCGCCCATTGCGGAATGGCTTCGTCATCTGAAAATCCGGTTGACACATTAGTGTCAAGCTGCAGCTTGAGTGCTCTGGCGATCATTGCTGCCATTTCAGCACGGGTGATGCTCGCATTTGGACGAAATGTACCGTCGCTATAGCCTGTAACAATCCCTGAGGCTGCGGATTGTGCTACCGCTGTTTGTGCCCATGTGCCAATTTCTTGCACATCGCCAAAGCGGAGCTCAGTACTCTCACCTCTTGAATTTATGGCATTCATTAGCATAAGCGTAAATTCCGCACGAGTGACCCTGCTATTCGGCTTAAATGTGCCATCAGGATAGCCGCTGACGGTGCCTTGTTCTACCGCTTGTCTAATCTGAGCTTCTGCCCAATGTCTACTAATATCGGTAAACGTTATTTCTTCCTTTGGCATCTCTGGCACTGATTCTTCATCAATTACCAATACCGCAAATTTCGCAAAGTACTCCACATCTATGCTAATCGTATCGCCGTCCACTTGACCACCTATATTAACCCATTTTTTGTTCTCTTCATCACAATAGGAAATAACAGGGTATTGCCCATTCTCTACTTTAGAAGGGTCATACTTGAACGTCAAGGTGACAGGCTTGTTAAAGTTGCCCGAAATATTGCTAAGTAGTTCAAAGACCGGACTTGCAAATACTTCCCCGTCGTTTTCCAAATGGGCTGTATCGAGCAGTTCCTCTATCGTTATTATGAGTTCTTGGGAATAGTTTACTATAAGAGACGTAACAATTTGGTAACAGTTCAGTATTTTCACGTACTTGCTCAGTTGCCTGACCATGTGTTCGCCCATTTGTCGGTCTTGACGATGCATTCGCCTAGCCTGTGTAAAAAAGCGGAGAACCCAAGTCTAGCCGGCTCTCCGCTTTCATTTATTCGCTGACGGTGAATCGACACTCCTATAGCTTAATCGATAGAACTCGTCGTCACCAAAAGATCTGCGAATCCCATAATCTCTTTATCATAATTAACAGCTACTACGCGCAATTTATAAGCCGTATCAGGCTTTAGATCAACAATCGATATAGTTCCATCAGAGATTGTTTCGAACAGCTCATCATCAATATAGATATGATAGATCAAGTCTTCATCCCAATAATTATCCCAATAAAGAATAATGAACTCCGTCGATACTTCAGCCTCCAAACCAGCTATGACAGAGTAGAGCCCAAAATGAAAGGATGCTTCGGCTATCCCGCCACTGCCATCATCAGCAGTAATCGTGATTATAGTTGAACCCATACCATATGGAAAAACAGTAATAATAGCTCCTTCTGCTTCAACTTTTGCAATATTAGAATTACTCGAATTGACCGTGAACGTTAGCGTGTCACCATCTGCATCATGGAAAACCTCGCTCACATCTATTTCAAAAGACTCCTCTGTGTTTACCATCCGATCTGATAACGGGTTGATGACCGTAGGTGCAGTATTGGACGGTGTTGGTTCTGGCGTTGGTTCTGGTGTCGGTGTCGGTGTCGGCGTTGGTGTTGGTGATGGCGACGGTGTTGGTGATGGTGTTGGTGATGGTGTCGGCGATGGCGTTGGCAATGGTGCTGCCGTTGATGGCGAAGGTGTTGGCGCCTGCGGCCGCTGTGCTGCCGCCTGCTGCTGCTTTTGCCGCTCCAATGCTTGTTGTTGCTGCACGAACCTTTGTCTTTCTTCTTCCAACAGCTGTTGCTTGAATAAATCTGCTGCTCTCTTCGCGGCTTCTTCTTGCTGCTTCTTATTCTCCAGCTCCAGCCGTTGTTTTTCTGCTAAGAGTTTAGCGAGCAACCCAGCTTGTTGCTGCTGCTGTTGCTCACGCAGCTTATTTTGCTCCTCCTGCTGTCTCTTTCTTTCCTGTTCCAATCTTTTCTGTAATTCCTGCTGCTCTTTTTGCTGCTCCGTTAATTGAAGCGGAGGAACATTGTTTAAATCGATATTACCCATAATTTCCTGAAGCCGATCTTCATCTATTTTCTGTTGATCGAGTGCCTGCTTTGCAATATTGGCGAGGAGGTTTTCTAAATTTTGCTGATATTGATTAAGCTCGTCTTGAGATAGACCCAACGGATTATCGCTTGGGTTAGATCCTGAAAGTTCGTTCTTCCATCCCTCCAGCATCTCCGCATTTTCTTGATCGATCTTCTGCATCTCCTTCAAAAACGCTTCGATGACAGCAGGTGAAGCATTTTTAATGAAATCGGCTAGATCAACTGGAGAAGGGCTAGAAGACTGATAATCGCCTGATCCTGGAATAAAGCCCAGCTGCTGAGCAGGATATACGAGACCTGGGTTCTGACCAGTTCCGTTACCGCCAGCTTGAACTAAGCCGCTGACTAGAAAAAGTGTCGACTGGCCCGTAGTAGGAACGATACCGACATAAAAATTTGTTCCGCGAACATCTGTCACAGCCGTAGGAGTCATCAATTTGAATGTATCCTTCGAGTCAACCAGCGAGGACACACTAGCCCCAACCATTCCGCTCCATAGATAAAAGCTCGTATGCTCAACATGTGACGTATTACTTAAATTAGAAATGTATAGATTAGAGTTCTCACTAATCGTAATTTCATCCTTGCGATCAACCGTTTTCAATATCGCGCTTGAACTATTTTCAGTGATGATCTGATCACCATGATTAAGTTTTATGAAATTATAGGCTCTATAGGTCAATGAACCCCCCGCCTCTTTTACCCAAACTGTTCCCTTAATCTGTTCTAGTGTCGCTGTCCTTGAATTTCGATCCGCTACAGGTAGCTTATCGACCGCTTCAGCTATTTCTCTCAAAATAACTGCACTCGTACTGGGTTCCCATTCTACATCTACCCCAAATGCCTCGCTGAAAAATCTAACCGGGACATAGATGCGACCAGCTTTAATATAAGGTGCTGCCTCCATCTCTTTCTTCTCTTGTATATCAGCAGCATTCTGGATAGAAATCATAGGACTTCCAACCTGAAGTGTGATTGTTACCTCACCTTTTGTTAATTCAATAATCCCCTCATTATCATCCAATCCAACTTCATAGTCCATTTTCTCACTTAACGCTCTAACAGGAACCATCGTGCGTCCCTTTACAGTCTCGGGCTGCGCATCAAAGCTAATGATCTGATCCTCGAACACAACCTTCACCTGATCATTTTGTGGCAAATTGCCAGGAAGCTTATAAAATTCAAGCTCACGAATTTTATTGTTGTAGCTGTCCGCAATGAGCAAGTTACCATTTGGCAGAACGGCTACATCTGTTGGTTGATGAAGCAGATTATGACCGTTAATGCCGTCTACTTGACCAAATTGTGCAGGTACACCAGCTATTGTGCTCACTTGTCCATTAACAAGATAACGAATCGTGTGATTAAGACTGTCGGCAATAATTAGCCCTTGTTCCTCTGTTAGGGCAATACCTCTAGGAGACTGAAAGCGTGCCTCTGAGCTGGATCCATCCGCATAGCCACCTTTACCATACAGAGCACCCTTCGCATACACTGGCGCTTCCCCCTGAGACAAGCCTGCTACCGTTGTAACTGTACCTTCAGCCATATCTATATATCGAATAACATGATTGCCAGTATCACTTACATATAAATTGCCTTTATTGTCGATTGCAATACTGGTAGGCTCATTAAACTTAGCTGCTGACAACTCACCATTCGCGTAATCGCCTGCAGGAACCGCATATCCGGCAATAACCTCTACGACACGATCAGAAGGAGCATTCAGTGTAGTGACCTGGCCCTCCGGTGATATTTGGCGAATTAAATGATTTAAGGTATCCGCAACGAATAAGGTTCCGTCCGCAGCTACAGCAACATCTTGAGGATGATAGAATTTTGCTACTTTACCTTCCCCGTCAACATGGCCGAGAATGCCGTCTCCAGCAATTGTTGATACCATTCCATCTTTTGAAATTTTCCGAATCAGATGATTTTCTGTATCCGCTATATATACGTTGCCTTCCGAATCTGTATCCATGCCCGAAGGATCGTTGAATACAGCCGTTTGCTTCGTACCGTCGTTCCATCCTCCACTCGGAATTCCACTGGCATCTACGTCTAGTATAAAGCCCGCATAAGTGGAAACCTGACCATCCTTAATCTGTCGAATCAGATGGTTCCTGCTGTCTGCAACAAGCACAGAGCCATCCTTCAATACAGCCATTCCTTGCGGCATACGGAAAGACGCTTCCAACGCTGCTCCGTCCCAATCATTAAAATCACCGTTGCCTGCTATCACGGATACGCTTGTCAGAGCTTCATGGCTACCGCTTGAAGGTTGCTCACTTTGTATAGCAGCTGCTCCTGCAGCTCCTGCAACCGTGCTTCCAATCAACGTCAAAATCATAATAGTCATTATTAATTTGCGACCTATTACTCTCATATCGATCTCCTCTTCGCCTAAGTTATACCAATTGGTTGTTAAAGCATATAAATTAATTTTCACCAGAGAAGCAGTCATAGATTTTTAATTTGAATACTAGCCTTAAGAATCCCCTTCCTTTCTCGACCCTTTCTCATATGCCCGATATGATCGTTGCTAAGTCCGAATGCACACATCACAAAAAAACCTACTCTTCGAGGAAATCCCCTATCCTTCGAGCCTAAATGACAGCATAGATCGAATGATAGGAGAACGTATCCTACGAAAGTAGTAGAGTGCAAAAACTATCCTTAATTTTTAATAATATTTAACTCTTTCGCTCGCACAACGGCTTGTCCCCGCCGCTTCACACCAAGTTTTCCATAGATATTAGAGGTATGCGTCTTGACCGTTGTTTCCGAAATACCTAATCGCTCCGCAATATCCTTGTTGGACAATCCCTCAGCGACAGCGGTTAATACTTCGATTTCTCTTTTTGTCAGCGATTCGATCAAACTCTGGTTCGCCAGTTCTGGGACAGATGGAGCACGGTCTTCTGCAGCTGCCGTCTCCTCAAGCAGCATGCTCGAATAGATCATTCGTGTGGCGATAAGCTCCAGCACATGCAGATCACGATCTGTAAACACACATGATACCTGCCGATTTTCCAGATACAATATCAGAGGAGACCGCTCCCTCGGAACCCTAATCGGCATGCAGAGGATCGATCTCGGGCGCTCGCTCTGTATATAAGAGTCCTTCACATAGTAGCTTTGGAGTGCATCTTGCAGCACAACCGATTCATTCGTCATAAGGACATGTCGCAGGATGCTCTCCGAATATGCGCTGGACACCTCCTCGATCGACTCTTGTTCTGACTTGGCTTCGATCTGATAGCGGGCTTTCTGGTTGCTCAATACGTATCCGCGATCCGCACCCGCTTGTCGAAGCGCCGCCTCTAGGAAGCTTTGCTGCCACTTGTCTTTATTCAGCTTGGAAGACATTGTGACAACCTGCTGTATAAGCTCGTCTGTCGAATTCCTACGCTCTTCTGATGCTTTATGCTCCAACATTTTTACAACTGTATCCTTACTTTCGATCTCCAAGATCTGATCTTCTCGTGGCATCAACACATCATTTAATAGGTCATCATAGCGATTTCGGATCTGAGTAACTTTGGAGGTGATGCCCCATACGGAATAAGCGGTACAGGCATCCATCATGGCGATTGTCGCTCCTGAAGGGCTCCTCACAATCGTATGATAATACACAGCCAGCCGTTCACAAGCGATACCTTCCATTAAACCATACTGCTCTGCTCTCGCTTGATTAACCGCAGCCGAATATTTCTTCAGCACATCCAGCTGATTCCCATTGATTCGTTCCCATTCCGCTTTCAGAAGCAGATGTCCAGAGGTGTTTGATCCAAGAAACCCTCTCCATCTTTGCATTTTTCCTATTTGTGTGCGGATCGCTCGTCGAATGCGCTTACGTTCATGGTCATTCACTTCAGGGTATAATGCAGCCAGCGTCAGCGTTTCATACAAGCGCTGTTTACGGATTCGTACCCAATCGGACGCAAACTCATTCTCCTTTGCTCGTTCCGCCCAGTACATAGCTTCCCTGTAATAGCCAGATAAATAAGCTGCTTCTAGCTTGCAGACATAGCTGTAATTATCCTCACTATCGGGTTCTGAAGCACCTGACGAATCAGGGATAGCAACGAAGCTGCTTTGCAAAGTCTCATCTTGCAGAGCTGTTATATAGCTTCTTGCAACCTGCACGATTTCCAGCGTCTTATCGCTTGCGCTCACCCGCAGCTGATCTTCAAAATAATCCAACAAATCAGATAAGGTAAACAAGCTTCCATGATGCGTAATGAGACATGTGATCATGGCTAGATTAGCAAAGCCGATATCCCCCTGTCTCACTCCTCGACGCATCGCCTTATTCAAATAAGCGGATGCCTCTGCAGGCTTATCCAATTTAACAGACAGCGCGATGATATAATCGAGGAGATGATTCGACCACATATGGGAAGAATCCTGGTTGGTAGCACCGATCATGCTGGAAATTGGAATAGTTCGAGTATAGTTCGGGAGCGCTCTTTGTACCAGCGTTTCATAACTTATCATGATATTGATTAGATACTCATTCATCCCTGCCTTTATCCCGTAGCGAATAAATCTGGCCAACAATTCGATTAAAGCCTTTGCATTATGCATAAGCAGCGGTAAAGTAACCAGGAGTATAAGCCAACATAACGTCTTATAGTCTTCATCGTGATTAACAGGCAATTGATGAAGCTTATTACGCACTCGAGACAAGTGCAGCTGGGTATGCGCTACTTCCTTAACGATTGACGGATTAGATACTTTAGTTCGCAAGCTCCATCCATAATCCGCCAACGCCTCTCTCCCATACTTGATCGCAGCCTCGTTCTCAACAAACGTATGAAACTGAATCAAAGGCACCCAGATCTGTGAACGCTCTGCCAGGGTCATTTCCCGATCACACTTCGTCAATTCCAATAATATCTCTCTCGCTTGTTCCATATTGCTACTCATATATTCATTCCACGCCAATGCCAGCTTCAACTGAACATATAGAGAGCTCGAATCACTCTCTGTGTCTCCGTTTACAAACTTCATCCCGGCTTCGGCATATCGCTTCCCCTTAGCATATTCCCCGCGGGCGATAGCATTGCGCGCTGCATGAAGATTATACTCAGGGAGCTGCGCCTTCTCGTCCGCTTTCATATAGGTAGCACCAAGATTCAGATGATCGATCGGAGCTAATACAGTCTCGTCATTCCATTCAAGCTCGTGACGCTGAAGCTGCAGCCTTCCAATCTTCAGATGCGTAAGCGCGTTCTGTTTCTTATTAAATCCATAGGCGATCTGATGCATATGATCATCCAAGAACAGATAAAGCCCTTCATATCTATTGCCAGGCTCTGTATCATCCTCACGGCATACAATTCCTGCTGCCTCTGCTTCTTGCAGCAACCGAAATGTTTCTTGTGACGAATAATCACACGCTTCCGATAGGAGCGATAAACGAAACACCGATCCAATAACAGCAGCCGTGGACAATAGCGTCTTCGTATCATCGGAAAGATTTGTAAAGCTCGACTCCATTAATGAATGATTGGGCTCCAGACTGCTCATTTTTCCTATAATCTGACTATCCCATGTCCATTGGCGCCGCTGCTCGTCGAAACTGAGCTGCTGCTCTCTTACCCAGCCTTCCAGCAAACGTCGTATGGCTCCTGGATAACCTCCAGTTTGATCATACACAGATCGTGCCAATAATCGGATTCGAGCCGTGTCTTCAACTATCACATCGGATAAATATTGTCTGATGTCTTCATATTGCAGGTGGGAAAGAGCAACTTGTTCGGTAGAATGAACACGCATTCTCTCTGACAACCAATCAAGCTTAGTTATAGGTTTCCGACCCTCTTCATCTGAATTGCAATTCAGCTCCGTGCGCCAAGCCCCGATCAAGACGAGACCAGGAATCATTTCCCCCAGCGTAAGCTTACGAATGACAGAATCCGTTCCTTCATCCGCCCATTGCAGGTTATCCATAAATAGAACAAATGGAGATTTACCTTCAGCAAAACAACGAATCACGGCAAGCAGCAGCTCCTCGCAACGATTCTGATCCGTTATTTCCGAGGTTAATCTCTCATCCGACTGTTCTCCAATTAACGGCTTAATCTCAGGCAGTAACGAGGCTAGCACTCTCAAGTCGTGGCCGCATTCAGTATACAGCCTAGCCTTTAACTTCTCTATTACCTCGTGTGGCTCGCTCCACAGCTGATGAATCCATTCCCGCAAGGCTTGCAGAAGCGGCTCATAAGGCTTGACTTGCTTCTGTCGATCGTATTCGACGCTCCCTGTAACAAAGCTTCCGCCTCTGTACGCAATGTCCAGCTGAAGCCTATGAACTAGAGTAGTTTTTCCGCTCCCCTCACCACCCGTCACCCAGCGAAACACTTGCAAGCCCTGTACAGCCTGTTCCAGCCCATCCTCCAACTGTTTCATAGCGAAGCTGCGACCGTAGAATGCGTCCGATAGGCCAAACGAACGGAGCTTATCCATTGAGCCTAGCTCAAAAGAAACTAGCGTTCCGCTGCTCTCCAGCATGCTCTCGCATTGCTTAAGATCATCAAGCAAGCTATAAGCGCTCTGGTAGCGTTCTTCTGGCGACTTAGCCAGCAGCTTCAACAGAATCGATTGAAGTGGTTCATCCCATTCCTGTCGAATTTCGGACAACGGCGGCGGCATCTTATAAATATGTATGTCATCCCAACCCTCAGCATGTTCAGGTCGAAACGGCATTTGTCCCGTCAACATCTCATAGAAAATGACCCCTAAAGCATAAAGATCACTTCGATTATCTGGCACACGATTTAGCCGCCCTGTCTGCTCTGGAGCCCGATAAGCTGCATCCCATTCCGGGCCTTCACCTAGAGTAGCTTCCTTACTCTCCCATTGGATGCTGATATTCGAAGGGTTCAAATTCCCAATCATTGCGGTCTGATGATGTGCACGACAAACCATCTCTGTTACTATGATCGAAAGTCGCACAAATTCTGCTGATTCCATAGGCGAATCTGCTATGTAATTAATTAGTTTCTGTCGATTGTTATTAATCATAAGAACACCTAAAATTTTATATTTTAATCCTTATACTTCATGATAAGAAACGATTAGTCAAGTAGTTAAAGGGATGGATCAAAAAGAAAAAGCCGAGCGACGTTCAGGAGTATCTCTGAACAGCAATATCTCCGAAGAGACCATTTTCCTGCAGATCTAGGCTTCAACCATAAGTTTTGGGTAGTTTCCTTTAATTTTTCGACCCAAAGCAAATCCGTATAGTCAGTCACTTTGGATAAGCCTAGATATAAAAAGAGAGGAAAGGCTTGCTGGGTCTAGGTCTTCCCCTTCACCACTTCCTTTCCCCTACTTATCATGGTAAAAAAGCCAAATTCAAAATAAACCTTCGATATGTCCTGTATCATCCAGTTTTATGCGATATGCCGCTGGTTCCGCAGGCAGCCCTGGCATGGTCACAACCTGGCCTGTCAGCACAACAACGAATCCTGCGCCGGCAGACCAGTGGACATCCTGCACTTCGATGGTAAAGTGCTCCGGCGCTCCAAGCATAGTAGGACGATCTGTAAATGAGTACGGTGTCTTAGCCATGCAGACAGGAATGTCTTTCACGCCAAGCCGCTCCAATTCCTCCAGTGCTCGCTTCGCAGCCGGACGGTATTTGACGCCGTCTCCGCGATAGACACGCTTAACGATCGTTTCGATCTTCTCAGTAAGCGACATATCATCAGGATAGAGCAACTGGAACGTATCCGCCGCCGATTCGTCAGCCAGTGCGGCCACTTCCTGTGCCAATTCACGGCAGCCTTCACCACCGCGCTCCCACGCGTCTGAGGTGATCGCCTTCACACCAAGCTCTGAACAGAGAGTCGCAACCTGCACCAGCTCGGCCTCTGTATCGGCCGCAAAGCGGTTTATAGCAACGATTACTGGCAGGCCGAAGGCACGCATATTCTCAATATGGCGCTGTAAGTTGACGAATCCGGATCGGATCGCCTCCGTATTCTCAGATAAGAGTTCCTGCTTCGGTACGCCGCCGTTGTATTTTAACGCACGCACGGTCGCGACAATGACTACAGCATCCGGCTGAAGGTTTCCCAGTCGGCACTTAATGTCAATGAATTTCTCCGCGCCCAGATCGGCGCCGAACCCCGCTTCTGTCACAACATAATCGGCCAGCTTGAGAGCATAACGGGTCGCCCGTATACTGCTGCATCCGTGAGCGATGTTGGCGAACGGCCCGCCATGAACGAACACCGGGTCGCCTTCGAGCGTCTGCACCAGATTCGGATGGATCGCATCCTTCAGCAGGGTGCACATCGCGTCCACCGTCCGTAGCTCACCCGCCGTCACCGGTCGCTTATCCATGTCATACGCTACAACAATCCGGCTAAGCCGCGCTCGCAAATCGGGCATATTCTCCGCTAAACACAATACTGCCATCACTTCCGATGCGCTCGTAATAAGGAAGCCGTCTTCGCGAGCTGTGCCGTTGTTGTCACCGATTCCGATTACGATCTGACGCAGCGGCCGATCATTCATATCGAGCGCACGTTTCCATACAATGCGCGCCGGGTCAAGACGCAAAGCGTTGCCTTGGTGAATATGGTTATCAATGAGTGCCGTCAACAGATTGTGCGCTGATGTTATCGCATGGATGTCGCCTGTAAAGTGCAGATTAATATCCTCAGCCGGCACGATCTGGGCTCTGCCGCTTCCTGTGGCGCCACCCTTCATGCCCATGCACGGTCCGAGCGACGGCTCGCGCAGCGCGGCAACCGCCTTCCGTCCAATCCGATTTAATCCTTGCGTGAGCCCGATCGTTGTCAACGTCTTGCCTTCTCCTGCCGGCGTCGGATTCATGGCGGTAACGAGGATAAGCTTACCGTCAGGACGCTGCGAGACGGATTCCCATACATCCTCGGTTAGCTTCGCTTTCCATTTTCCGTAAAGCTCAAGCTGATCCGGCTCCAGGCTCAGTTGAGCTGCTACTTCTGTGATTGGTTTCATAATATGATGCCTCCATACCTATTCCGCTTAATTGACTATTTTATTATTAGTTGAATCCATCTCCCTATAGAATATTATAAAAAACTCACCCCAAGCCTTTCTAGTGCACTCACAAAAATTTGTGAGTCCGGTTTTTCTTAATTCCTTTTTTCTTCAGAGATAAGAAGTTAGTGGTACTAAAAAAGGATATAGACGAAAAAATGCGCCTATATCCTTATGACTCTTACTATAAAGTCAAAATTGTCCGGATCTGATCCACTCTCCACGTGTCGTACAATACCTTAATCGCATTTTGCAACGTAAGCATTAAGGAGTTATGCCCCTGCTTCGATTAAAATGTCGGCAATTTCTTGAAATCCTTTTTGACGCGCATGCATTAAGGGAGTGACCCCATTTCCATCACCAATATTCACATCGGCTCCATGGTTAACTAACAGTTGTACGATTTTTTGATGCTTCTCTCCGCCGCTACCTAGAATGACCGCTTCCAACACTGCCGTCCAGTGCAAATTATTAATGTGGTTGACATCGATGTCTGAATGACTAAGCAGTTCTTGGACAACCTCAACATGTCCGCGTTCCGAAGCAGGAATCAGCGCAGTTCCTCCATACCGGTTCGTAAGTTGGGGGTTGGCACCGGCATCAATCGCGAGTTTGACGATTTCAAGAAACCCTTCCGCTCCAGCATATAAGAGAACATTATTTAAGCTTTCGTCGCGAAGGTTAATGTCCGCCCCCTCTTGAATAAGAGCCTTTACTGTTTCAGCCTTATTGTTATAAGTTGCTGCCATGACGGCCGTTCTTCCACGTCCATCCGTTGCATTGATGTCTGCTCCGTCTTGAAGCAGCTTCAGAACGTCTTCAACCTCTCCTTTTTCTGCCGAGGCAATCAATTGTTGATTCATCACTTCCACCTTCTTTTCGTCAGAATTTGATTCATTGGATAGAGGCTGCGAGGAACCGGAATTGATTTGACACCCGGCCAGCAGGAGAACCACGACAATCAGCAAGATACGAGACAACGTGCGGCCTCCTTTATCGTTCTTTATAAATATGCTACCATGAAGGAATCTAAATGAGAAATATATTAAAAGGTTCTAGGAAACCCAACTCTATCTATTTTATAGCCATATGCATTGCTGCGACGCCGCCACTATAGCTTTTTACATCTACTTTGGAAAATCCCGTTTCTAAACAAACTACTTTTCCATCTGGTTTTGATACTCGATACATTTCCTGTAAAACGGTTGAATAATCTGGTACATTTCTCAAACCAAAAACCAATGTTTACATAATCAAATGAAGGATCCTTCAAAAGGAAATCCAATTACTTCTCCGTGCGCTCCTCAATACTCGGTTTTCAACTTGAGGTCTACGAGGTGCTGCCATTTCTTTAACCCCCGTCCACCGTCCAGTATGGTTATTATGTATCATCCAATACTTAAGAGTGATTTATTTCCCTAATGTACTTAGCCTTAATTCATAAAAATACTGTACGATTGGATGCTTCAATCTCATCTTCTCGCCCATATTTATCATTCGTTTTTTTCCAACTCGTCTGTCCACCAAAGCTAGAATATTCAGTAAGATATCATCGGACTCTATGCTTTCCTCTATAGAAGTAGATAAAAACTTATTAGCCACAACGATAAAATTTGATTTACTTAATGAAACCTGTGCTGACAGAAGATCCTTTGCATATTCTGACATTTTTCTATTTCTAGCAATTACGATTAGGCGATCCTCCGGAACGTTCCCCGTAGTATCTTTTCTGACCGCTTCAATTTCTTCATTGTTGATAGGAATCTGGATATTTGAATCATTCTTAATTTCCAGCTCCGTTTCATACCATTTAATTAAGCTCGTTTTATCATTCATATTGAGTACATTCTTTTTATCTACCGAAATATAACAAACTCCCGCTTTATCAGGTAAATAACGGTAACTTGTTGCACGATATTCGACCCTTCCATATAACGCAGGACTGAGAAAGCTCTCCATTTGCTGCTTCAATTTACTCCAGGACATGTAATCCTCCTATAATCTACTAGAATTCGAATAATTCTTGATACAAAAAACAGAGGAAAGTCTTGATGGATCTGAGTTTTCCCCGTTCCCCATTCATTCCTTTCCCAATTTTATCACATCTTATTTCAATTTTTAGCACGAATCTATTGCGAATGTCATACGTGTAAGCACGCATTCGTATTTCATTCCATTTATTATTTCGGCATTCTACTACAATAAGCTCCCTGACCAAGTTGCCATTCACTTTGATCATGCTGGCAATCCTGATAACTATGAGCCGAAGTTTCTAGCCGCATTTGGCATTCCTGCTCTGATGCTTGTCGTATATATATTCATGGTTTCGAAATAAAACCGATCCGAAAAAGAGTTCTTTAGAAGCACTGCGATCACTATTTGGGTGGCTTTATCTTCATTGTAAACTCATTTAGAGCTAATCCTTGGTTGAGCATCAGCGTAATAGCTCTAATGATTGCCATCCCGTTTTTTTATTCCTACAACTTATACAAACGCAACCGATATTAGGTCGCGTTGTTTTGATAAATAAGAGTTATGCATTTATGGACGAACTCGATCCGAACTGGACTCGTTTGGCTCTTACTAATGCGAAGAGCAATATCATGGCGAGAAAGGCAAAGATCGCACACCATAGATAGACGTTACGATACCCGAACGTATCTGATAGTACACCGAATAGCAGGAAGCCGAGCATGGAGCCAATTTTCCCAGTATTGGAATAGAGAGTCATTGCAGTACCCGGCATATTCGGTATGAAGTCCTGGAAGTAGGTAATCGCAATGCCACTTGTAATAGCAATGTATGCCGCGCTAAGTATTTGGATAGGGAAAATGTGCCAGATATCAGTGGCGAAGAAGGTGGTGGCGAAATATGCAAAAGCAAGCAATGAGCCTAGACGAATCAGGTTGTCGCTCTTGACCCGCAACGCCAAAATTCCAAACCCAAGCATAAAAGGAACTTCGAATACAGGCGGAATACTGAAAATGATACCAACATGCTTCTCTTCCCCGTTCAATACTTTCGTTACGAATTGGGCCATGTTCAAGGAGCTGATCGTAGTCGCTGTTGAAATCAGTGTAAAGGCGATTAAGTTAACAAAAATAAAAGGTTGAAAGATGACTTGCCGTAGAGGAATCGTTGCTTCTGTTGGTTTGGGTTTTGGCTTTGCCATTTCTTTCTTAGATGCCTTTTTGAGAGAAAGCAAAGTAATACCTACAACGATGATATAACAGGATGCCGCTACCAGGAACATCCCTTTGAAACCGAAATATAGCAGCACATACGCCGCAATGGCAGGGCCTACGGTCCAAGATAGGGCGAATAGGACACGCAGTATGTTCATATACAGTGGAATCTCTTTGGCTGGTACCTTAGATTTCACTAATACCTCTCGTCCGTAAGCAAAAATTTGTGAAAATGTGGAGGCAGATATACCCAAAAAAATAGAAGAAATCGCAAGAAGCACATAATAGTTACGGGAATAGGCATAACCGATATATCCGATCGCTCCAGCGATAGCACAAAGAATAAGAATCAGCTTACGGTCAGATACTCGGTCAGACAACTTGCCGATATAGGTGCTGAAGCCGACACCACAGAGCGTGGAGATCATCATAAATATACCAAACTCCATATTAGTCATACCAACTTCATCAATCCCAAAGATAGAGCTGAAAGGCAATACAAATGAGTTCGCGATGCCAAGAAACACATTTAACAGCAAAATAATCGGAAAACCATCAATGGCCATTACGGATTGTGCTCGATTTCTAACTGCAATAAAAAAGTTATTCATGCCATTCCCACCCTTTTCATCTATGTATCTCGTATATTTGAATTAATAAACTTTACAATATTAAACAGATAATCACAAAGAATATTTTTCCAAAAGTGGGTGGTTATCGATTGTTCGCGGAATATTTGCAGATTCTTTCCTCTTCGCTATCGGTGAATCAACCCCGTCAATCTTTACACATTAATGCCCAAGATTTTCAACTGTTCATTGATCTTAGCCTCAAGATCAGCGATTTCTTGCTTGTCCTGCTCTAATAGCTTAATCACTTCATCAAGGTCAATGACTTGTTCTTCTTCAAACGTATCCACGTAGCGAGGAATATTTAAGTTAAACTCATTTCCTTTGATTTCTTCAGGACGACCATCGTGAATGCTCCTTTTGATGCTGCGCTGGCAAAGTATACGTTTGCCCGATCCGTTATGATCTCGATAACGGCCTGATTGTTCTCCATGTTCTTGACCGTTTGACCGCTCCATTCGACAACGACATCAGACTTCGTGTTAACCCGAATCGTCACAATCGAATGCTGTCCTTCGGTCGCAAGCATGTTTTCCAGCTTTGACTGATCAAAAGTGACGATGGTGACGGTTTGTCCATTCCGCTCGGTTGCCGTAGGTCACACCATGAAGATAGCTACCCATGGGCAAAAGACTCCTAATATTCACTCGTCCAAATAACCGGCAGCGACATGAGCAGGGAGGAATCCTGCCAGAAGAACAAGTACCGCCGATAAAAAAAATATCGTCTCAGCAACCTTTTTTCACCGTACCTTTCTAGTAATGAAGTCACGCTCAGCATGTATTAATTGGACTGTTGCTTCCTATCTGGTCTTGCAATTGAATAGTTCACGGAAATAACTTACTATAAACGATGTAACAGTTTCGTAACAGTTCATTTTAGTGGAGGGCAGGATCCATGCCTTTTTTGACAATAAACCATCTTAAAACATATTACGAGATTCATCCTGCGAGAAATAAAGACGCCGAAACGATCGTCATGATCCATGGATTTGCTATGGACAGCTCTCTATGGAAACCTATGCTTACTCATTTGCAACATCGCTCCCAGATTGTAATCTATGATTTGCGGGGACATGGGCAAAGTGAAATAGAAGGCTCCAAGCTTGGCTGGGAGCTGATGGCAGAGGATCTTTGTGAGCTGATCCAGCATCTTGAAATTGAAAAGTTTCATCTCGTAGGTCATGGGCTTGGAGCCCATCTTGCTGTTCATTTTGCAAGCAAGCATACGGCTTATGTGAAATCCCTCATCCTGCTTTCTTTACCGTTTATGCATATCAACAATTACCCTTATCAGCTTCTAATACAAGCTTTTCCACATATTAAGCAAGCAGTCAAAACTGGCAACATCGATGATCTAGCTCCTTTTCGAGATTTACTTCGTCTATATACCTCTTTAGAGGAAGAGTATCATGGATTGGTTCAGTATTTTCACGTACTTGCTCAGCTGCCTGACCATGTATTCGCCCAATTGTCGGTCATGACGATGCATTCTCCTTTATTAAATGATCTGACCCAAATCTCTATCCCTACACTTACCATTGCAGGGGATCAAGTTGCCATTACTTCCTATGAACTAGCCAATACGCTATCGTTTTCCCTGGAGCATTATACGCAACTGGTGATGCCAAATGCATCGTTTCTGTTCTTTTTAGAGCAACCTGAAATGACAGCAAAGTGGATCGATTACTATATCCAATTTAAGCTAGACCCGAGGAAAGAAAATCAAAATGATGTTCACTCTAAATTTGAAATGGCCTATCGCAACTTTTTTGTACAACACAATAAATATGAAGCCGCCCCCATACTAGAGGTTAACCTGATCAATCAGTTCGAGGTAAGTATTGATGGCTATTCGATAAGAGAAGGGCTCCATTAACGCCATGCAAAGCGTTTACTTGTCTATTTAATCTTTCATCCCATGTTTTGAAGTATCAAGCAACTAACGGGGAGGCTTACGAGGAAATCATCAACCTATACTGTGCTATGAACTTACCAGATGAACAGAAACGCTGGGAAGAAAGAAAACAGGCAGTACTCGAGGAGCATTGAATAGATCGGATTCAGAGGAACAAAATCGTTAACGCGATCTTTTCAGTATGCATTCTAGCCTTTATCTTTGTAACTCCTGAAACTGACGAATTATAGACGGGCATCTTTCAGGGTGATACACCAGTAACTGGAATAGACTTCTACCTTTGAAAGGATTGATGTACATGGGGATGTTCAGCAATTAGTACCGTTGATTGGTGGATAAACTTTGTAATGAGAATTTCGATGAGGGCAAGGCATATGAGTTTGCTTTATTCAAAAAGGATTCACCAAACGATTATGTTGGGAATTGTGGATTGGTCAGTATCTCAAAAGAACATAACAATGGGGAACTCCCTCAGCTATTAATCTTTCCTGACTAACAGGGAGCAGCACTCCACATGCCTGGTCAAAAATGATACCGATTAAACCTGGTATCTCCTTGGGAGCAGGGGGTTATATTGACAAATTTACTTGGGTAACTTATTGCAGCAAGATTGAATCTATATAAACAGAACCGCTGTCTGTCTGGTCAAAAATCATTTCTATGGATTCAATACGCTTCAAATTAACATCTTTGAATTCATTTAATGGCAGGTTAATGGCGGAAATAGGCGATGCAACAGACCAATAATAAAGAGTTTCCTCAAATACTTGTGTGGAATCTATTTTCCCTGATGTATAATCTAAAGCATTCAGACCCTCAGGCAAAACAATCTTAGAGAAATTCCCGTCAACATCCCGTAATCCTATGGTAAACCGCTGGGAATTGTTAGGCTGATTCAATTCATCTGCCGAATCTATTACCATATTCAGGGTCAAAGAGGTGAATTTGCTGAAATCCTGCACCCGTGGTGAAATAATCACACGGCTGTCACTTTTCTCCCACTTTATATTGATCAGTGCTCTTAGATTATATGGCTCTAAACCGGATGTTATTGTATCAATTAATATTTTATCATCTTTGTAAAACCAGGAATCAGTGGTAGCTTCTATGATAGCCCCCTCTGCAATGAAATCATCAGTAGTGTCTACATCAACCAAGTCAACAGCCTGTTCTGATCTAAACATTGATTTAACATCTAACCCATACATTTTATCGGGCTGTGGATTATGGATATTGATAAAATGCTCATTATTCCCCCGGAATGACGAATCGAAAAAACCTACAGCATAGTCCATTAAGAAGCTCTCCTGCTGTTCTCTGGTCAATTGATCACTGATGTCCTCTGTACTTCTCATCAAGGCATCATTTATTTGAATATTTCTATTGAAGTAATTATGATTTGCTCCCTTTAGCAAGGTTACATAATGGTTTCGGTTCTTTTGCCCTTCTGAGTTCAGGATTCTATACATATTAAACCCATCCAGTTGTATAACATCTCCATCATATTCGGGTACTAGAATAGCCACATTTGTATCCGGCCATTTCTTCTCAAAAAGCATGGTTGGCGCAACTGAAAGTATTGCCTTGATATCAATCTCTCTGTTTTTCTGATCCATAGCAATATCAAATATGGTTTCCCCTCCCCGTGAGTGTCCTATCAAACCAATCTTTTCAAAGTCGATTTTGTCTTTTAAATCCACTGGATATCCCGGATTGTCTCCTTTATTGGCTTTAAGCAGACTTTCAACATGATCGTTTGCCACAGGAATGGATTTTTCGTCGTCGTCATTGTCGCCATACTTCCATATATAAGGTTTGCTCATGTCCATAGATACCGTTACATACCCGTTCTCAGCCAAATAACTTACCAAGTAGTCATAACCGGTATCAAATCTTTTGCTCTCATCATCATTGGAATGGGAACCATGGGTTATGAGGATAAGAGGAAAAGGACCATCGCCTTTAGGTACACCTATTATTCCTTTAATATTATATGGCATGATTTTTTTTGCATTTGATAAATACTCTTTTTTGCCAAGGTCAAATTCGGATACCACAGCTGTATACTTGTTTTCTGTAGAGGCGGCTATGCTGTAAATGCCCAGATTATTTATTGTTTCTTTTGGTGAAGAAGGCGCAGGAGACCCACCCATCTCACTATTTGTGCAGCCTGCCAGGACTAGTATTATCGATACAAATATTGCTAATATTGATTTCATGTTTTATGCTTTCCTTATCTTACATATATTTTACTTGTAACTCGTGCCCGAAATCTGTCCTCTGGACTTGTCCCTGTGAGCCGATAAAACCATGATTTTCAGGATTATACATGTGAATTAGGCCGACTTGCTCTAAGTCGCATAGCATTAACCCTGTTTCTTCTTTTACTTCGCGAATTGTTGATTCGTAAATCATTTACTCCTTATATTATATGGTTATTATTCACTTAACCCGCGACATCAATACCACACACTCCACATGCACCGTATGCGGGCAACAATCCCTTTATAATACATTGTGTTATAGTGTAAAGAAACCGCGCCATTTATAGGTTTTCTACAATCCTTTATCATCTTTTGTTATTAAATCCAATCTAATAACATCAAGTTTCACATCAATTTCACATCAATTCATACTTCTTTCCTGTAAAGATTCAGCAATAGCTAATTTACAGCGATCGGGCAGATCTGTTTTGTAAGATCGATTAATACCCTCTTACCACCAATGAGCATATACTCCCCTACTACCTTCAATCTTTTCCGCTTTGCCATCTCAATTGATTTCTTACTTATGGCTTCTCCATAAACTCGAGGCTTATAAGTCCCATTTTTTATGTCCCGTAAAATCTCCTTTGCACAAATCCAATATATAAAGTCCTGCGTTTCTTGTGAAAACTGGCTGATTATGTAATTGGATTTATCCTCTTTAACACAGTTTGACCATTACTAATCAACTCATCATTCCCCGCCCTCGTTCTCTTCATCATCACTATAAATAGTTATAGTATCATCTTTAAATTCAATTGCTCTTAAAATATAACCGTCTTCATTAAACATTGGACAAACGAGATCCCATCCTTCGATTGATAGATCCTCCAATATTTCAATTAATTCCGAAGGATCGTTTTCCCTTAAATCGTATTCTCTTATTAGGTCAGGACCACTGAATTCCCAACACTTTTCTCTGTCACCTGAATCGATGCTATAACGTGTTCTTAATATAAGTGTTGCGTACTGCTTATACTTCACTTCAACAATGCGTCCCGAATCCTCCAATTCACTTCCTCCTTATGAATAAAATGTTTAAATGCGCATATGTGGACATAATAATAAGTTAATTTTGACAGGAATATCCAACTCCCATAACCCGTTTATCTCTTCCTCATCTTCAATCCGTATCATCAAGCCACTGAATTGCTCTCAATAAATACCCCTTCTCTTCGACTAATGGACAGACTAACTACCATCCTTCAGATGAAAGATCATCTAGTACATCTACTAACCTCGAATCCATTCCATATGTTCTTTCGAGATCACAACAAGTAAATATCCAAAGCTTTTCTATCTCCAAATCGCTCATTAATTCAGACACTTGCATAAGAGGAGCATGTTGCCTGTATTTTATTTCTTCTTCATAATTTTTTCAAGTTCATACTATCCCCTCACGTTTGACTTATTCAGGACTAATGATCCTTTCGGTTGTTCCTCCCTATCATTCAAATTATTAAGTTCTTCAATGTATTTCGGAAAAATACGTGCAACAAACATATGGAGATTTTTCATAGCTTGTTCTGAAGGATACGAAAAAGGGGATTAAGGGGAATTAAACTTACATCCCTTGATATATAAGGCTTTACAGGTATTTCTTTTTCCTAAATTAGTATCCGAATAAGTCGGGGATTAAGGATCGGATCTAATTTTGTTTTCGTATGATTATTTTTAATTGTGGCTATCATATGTAATATCACACATCCAAGGGGGCGATGAGTATGAATAAAACACATGAGCCATATAATCCAGGATTGAGTGAAGAGGCTTGGGAAAAACTACATGCCTTAATCGCTCGTCTCTCCATTAAATATTCAGACCGAGTAAATAAGGACGCTGCACTTGAAGCCTTACCGCGAAAAGAATCGAAAGTAAAGAAAATCCCACCGACCATATAGGTTAGTGGGCTATACTTCTTGAGAAAACCTTTGTCTTATGTATTTTCGATTTTGGAATTGGTCTGTTTTTCTTTTTTTTGACTATCTATTAGAGCTAAGATATTGATGGTCGGTAAAATTATAGGTGATATATTTGCTTTTATAGATATATCAGAAATAGAACTTCTTAAATATGGGAAAAGTATTGATAGTGTATTTCTTTCGCATAAAGCCTTAATATCTTCTGAATCCTTTTCCCTTCCGTCACCAACAGCGATTTCAAAGAAACCATTGAGAGTCAATTCTAGATTTGATCCAGCTTCATCACTTATTTTGCAGTTAAGAATAACTTCAACGTTATTGTCGTCCCTATAAGCGATATCGTGAGAAAATTGGACGTTGTTTTTATCAACGCTTTCCGATTCCAAATTATATTTCATTTCTATTCTAGAAACATAGTAATGTTTCAATTGAATTTCTGCATACAAATTAAGCCACCCCATTAATCTTAAAAAAATTAAAATTTGTCTCTTCTATAATGATTTTTTTTGGTTTTGCAACGATAAAATCATTCAAAGTCACAGAAATTATTTCATCGATATTATTCATATTGTTGGTTTCATTCCAAACAAGGTCATTAACTGTAAATTCTTTTCTTGTATTCCCATCATTAATGTGAATTCCAGGGCGATCGCCGTTCAGTTTGTAACTAATGCCCCACTCATCAGCCAATTTTATAATTTCTTCCCTGCTTATTTCGTACATAGTAATCACCTCTTATTAGTACTTAAACTGGTTTTCCTTTTTTTACTCGTTTTTGTCTTTATTGCTCGCGGCATTTCTTGCACTACTTCCGCATTAGCAGTTATTGCCTTCTCATCTCGAACACAAACCTGTGTTCCTTGCAAAAATAATCCAGTCATTTTGATTATGTGGTTGTTGTCAATGCTTTTTGAAGTTCCTTGTCCTTCAAAAGTCCTCTGTATCACAGTATATTGTTTAGGTAAAGAATCTATGATGAAACATCTTGCCTCATTTTCAGAAGCAAACTCTAATTCGATTCCTTCTTCTTTCAATTTTCTCAAGAAATTTGTTCCATGTTCCTTGTACTTGAACAGTCCTTCACGGCTGTCTAAATTTAAAAAGTTATCTCCTTTTACATCAATATTAATTTTAATCACATGATAATTACTTACCATCGGACATTTTTGGAATTTTAATATCGCCCACGATAAAGCTTGAGATTGATCCTCCCTAAAAAAATAAATACCGTTTCCGATCCAGTGATCTTTTTTCTTCTCAGGGAGTTTAAAACCATTCTTGGTTATATTATTCGAATGGTTTTGACTTGTTCCATGATACAACAACAAATGATATACATTATTATCTGTCATTCACTCACCTTTATCCTCCAAACAATAAAAAAAGTACCATACAGCGAATGCCGCCATATAGTACTTTGCCATATTTAATTTTTTGAAATTAAACATGGCTTCGACATTGGATCAACGGACTCCTTCTTTTTTCGGAAAATAATTTGGAAAATGATGAAAAACTCAATATTTATGTATGTATAACACCTATAATATATATTTACAACGATTTAAAGCAAGTCAAGGGACTATCACCGGACATGTTCCGGACAAGAAAGTTAAACAAAAAAAGCCCCACCATAAAGGCAAGACATATACTGATAGGCTCAGAAGTACGCTAAACTCCTATTTGACGCCATTAATTACCATGTATAAAATGGCGGGAGTTTGTCTATATTTATAACTTGGAAAAGTGGAGCCAGCTTGCTATTAATAGTACTTAGGGAAATTTTGGAGCTGGGAGGCCGCGCTATGATTGGACTCTTGGACAAGCCTCTACACCGCTCCCCCCCCTTTTTTTGTAACAGATTAAACTTGAGGACACCTCTACACACTAAGTTTTTCTAAGTCTGTCCACCTGTGGTCTGCTTGTAGTCCGCTTTTGGTTCCCCAATCGTGATAAATCCCGTAGTTACATATGGTTATGGTGGTTCGTTTGTAGTCTGTTTTCTTTTGAATTTATCGAAGGTGAAGACTATTCGCCAGTTTTGGCGAAAACCTCTTGGCATGAACCGATCCGTATTTTCGGATGCGTTCCACAGGTAAGGTATTTCGGCATATTCTCACAGTCCAAAATTGGACTCATTTCATTAACCGACGCAAAATTGCGTTCGTTGGCCAATAAGAGCCTATTCCAGTAATTGGATTGAGTTGTTTTGTACAGCTGCAGACAACCGGCACAATTTGGTGCTGATCTCTGACTCCCGGAATCTCGGGAATCGTCCGCTTGATTCCGTTGAGCCAATCCAAAAATGGATTTACCACGCTCTGCCCTTTCATTGCCCGTGTCTTTGCCGTCACTCTGCCCCCTGTCCCGATATACACCATATATTGCACGGCTAGCAGCCTTCTTTTCATTGCCCCTCATATTGCCCCGGTGACACTGACAGGAACCTTCTCCCCAAATCCGGGGAATACTACTAACGACGATAAGAGACGCCGCCATAGCGCCTGTAATGACTGTTCTAGCAGTTTTGTAGCCGACTTAGCATAAATACATGGTAAACGAGTGCGAGGCCTTAAACCGCAACTCAGAACGCCTATTCGAATCCAGGTCTTTCTTTTATATAACTTAAAACCTTAACATCCTTTAACAATCTACTCGAGTATGAACTTTCCAAGAAAAAAATCACTGAGGGGAAAATCTCCTTTAGTGAGTACTCCCGATTTCTGAGCTGAAAAGGTGTTGTCCGTTTGGTGGACAGCATCAAACCCCAGATTTGGGGAATGATGATTGAGTTTGTTTTGTAAAGCTATGTAGTACCCTTCCAGGAGCTCGCTTCCTAACATGGTGGATCGCCATATAAGAAATCCTGAGAACGCAATTTTCCGTTTTCTAAATACTGGCCATAAGTATATCGTCCTGGTGGTTAAGCTGCTGGTTACTCTGTTGGTTGCTATCCCCCTATGATCTGCATGGTGACTGGCCTTATTGCTGGTTGTTCTGCTGGTTGTTCTGCTGGTTACCTCGCTGGTTACCTCGCTGGTTATCGCATTGAAATACTCACAGGAGTTTTGTTGGTAAATTTGTCCATACTCATAAAATGAGTACTTCGTTCCTCTCTCATATGTCAGTTTTGCTTTTACTCAGTTTTGAGTAAAATCCGAGTAAAAAGCGAGTACTGGTGCTGTCGGTCTTTTTTGACCAAAAGCTAGAGGGTAGCGCAAGCTGCACCATCCCGATTAATGTATAATACATAAACCCTGGTTTATTCCGCTGCGTGGTAACATAAATGCTCATGCAGCATCTCACACCCGTCAATTTGACGGGTACTGAATCCATTTGCGGACTGAGTAAAGCGAATTTTCTGAGGCCTTAAAAAAGAGAGCGTTTCAAACCGTCGAATACTGACGGATCGTGAATTTCAAGGTTTGCTGTAAATCACCGGTCATGCCTCCGTCGTCCACGGAGTCACCGAGCACAGATGAACGGAAAATTCCGTTTAACAAATATGAGCTGCTACCTCTTTTTTGAGTAATAATCTCTTGGAAAACGCATCTTAGAAATGTACTTCCTAAATTCGGAACCACAAAAAGCCACCCCCTACCAAGTCGGTAAGGGTTGCTGAACCTTCAGCGCACCTTGACATTACAAGCGTATAAAAAAGTACGGTTGCAAGATCTTCCCTTAGACGAACGGAAAGTTCCGTTGGTTATTAAAGCTCAATGTGCTCCTTAATCCAATTTTTCAAACCTCTAATAAAGAGGATTACTTTGATGGTGACCCAAAAATGTCGCTACCCTCTGAACGGAAAATTCCGTCGAGTGGATCTGCTTACTAGAATTTCAGTAAGCGGTACACACTTTAACGAATTAACGCGACCTACATATGTACAAAATTCATATTTTAACCACATGTCTACGCTGATACTGCAAAACGACAAAACCGCACCGCTCTTGGGTTCTCCGCAAATTGCTGGTAAGCACCATCTTGTGCTCGCCTCGGTAAAAGTCACAAAGTTGCACTATTTTGACGTTTTAAGAGGTTTTTTGCCTTGAAATTCGCTTGTATTGGTTTCCGAAAAAAGAGAAACCAACCCAAGATCGGATTAACCAAAACGGTAAAGCTGTCCTGGATATTGGTCGGTCATTTTTGGACAACCAATATTTTCATTTATTCACTCACCATAATTTTATGGTCAGTTGCGGACATTTTTGTCTTCTTCTCTCTATAAAGGGGTGGACAGACTGTCCAGGCCTTCTCTAACATTCCGATCCGGAAGGCTAGAGGTTCGGATATGGCGATTCACCATGTCTGCTACTCGCAACAATTTTGTTGTGATCGCCTCCATTAGTAAGGATGCGGTAACTTGTCGCCCCCTTGCAGTGTGACGTTCCCCCGTTTTGGTGAGCGTGTTTTCTCACCCTCCAATTTTGGAGGATCATCTTTCTTTATGTGTAAAGGTTAGCAATTGTTAGCCCTATCGTACGAAATTCGTTCGAAGCTGCCAAAAAAGAAAAGGAGCCAGGTTCACCGAATTAATCGGCATACCTAGCCCCATGTTCACCTTAACCCTTTCTTCCCTTCCAGTAAAACCCCTTACGCTTCAGCAAGGCCATTAACCGACGATTAAATAGCGAGGGTTGTTCTAGTACATGATCAGGAAGATCAAACCATATAGCCTTAGCAGGAAGCCCGAGTTCATCCTGGATGTCAAAAACCATATACACTACTTTATGAAGTGGAAATGTTTCTATTGTTGTCATTCCGCCACCGTGATCAAATCTAACATGGATGTTATAGAGTCCATCGGCGTTAGCTTCAGCAACAACATATTTTCCAGCCGGGAACCGCTCAAAGGGGTTATGCACCTTCAAGTCATATGTGTTAAATGTCGCCGTGCTCATTCGTATATTAACCTCGATCCGCCCGACGCTATTTCTTCTTCTAATCTACTGGCAAGCCTGGCGGCAATTTCATCAATATCAGACTCCTGTCTCACGTGCATGCCCCCCTCGACGGATACAGTAGGTGTTAGGGTTACATAGTTCTGGATCGACTTCATTTCTGCCAGCTCACGCATCGTTTTGAGGTCTTCGCTGCTGATATCCACTTTATCCTCAATCTTGCCTATTTTGTTCACTTTGTCGATGTTCTTTATACCCTCGCCTGGCAACATCCCCGCGCCTCCGAATGCTCCAAGACTATTGGCCATGTTAGCCTGCTTCGCTATCTGGTCTTGTGCCCTCTTGTTGGCACGGTCGTTTAGGAAGTCCGTTTCCTTCTGTGCTCTTTCCTGAGCTTTCAGACCCGCCATTGCATAGGCCGCATCCTTCTGAGCACCAGCAAATTCAGCAATTTTACCCGCGACATCTTCCATGTTGAATTTGGCTTGAATTTCATAGCTAGAGCCAGTCACTTTATTGATAAGTTCTAGAACCGCATTAATCCCGGATATAATGCCATTTATCACAGTGTCATAGATTTTCCCGATGCTACTAGCCCACCATTCAAAAGGCTTCATCATCCACTCAACCAGCTGCCAAAAATACGCCGGGACCGTATCGAAGAAGTTTAGAATGGCATTCCAGGCTCTGAATAAAGCTGCCGCAAACTTATCATTAGTGTTCCAAAGGTGTATAAGCAACGTTATAAGCCCTATTACAGCCGTTACAACCAGAAATATGACATTAGCCTTCATAACCGCATTCAAGCCAGCCCAAGCCACCTTAAGCCCCTGTGTGACCGCTATTTGAGCGAACATAGCTAGCGTCTGTACCGTTGTCGCTGCCGCAGTTGCTCCTTGGGCAATTGCGTTCATCATCACAACGGATTTCATAACTACAAACGCCCCCACCACTCCATACACTATAGGTGCTATATATGGCCAGTTCGTTGAGAAGAAGTTATACACCGCTAGGGAGGCGTCAAACAGCCAAGTAAGCCCCTCTATGACGCCCTGTATACCCACGGCTAACATATCAAAATACGGTTGCATCTGTCCGGACTGAAAAGCCTGGTTTATCCTCTCGATCGTCGGCACCAGGGACTGTAACGCGCTATTTCCCGCATTGGCCAAATTGAATTTAAAGGTGTTCATAATGGATTGCCATTTTGCGGCTGGTGAATCTAACATCTTCTCAAACGCTTCTTGCGTCATGTTCTGCTGGTCTAGTAGCTTGTTCATGCCAGCAATGAATCCCGTAATATTGCCATCCATACCCGCTAGTCGCGCCTCGCTGTCTTTCAGTAAAGTTCGGGACATGTTGAACCTTTCGGCAATGGATGTGTAATCACCAGACATGAGTTCCTTCAGGGAAAAAGCCGCTCCTTCCAATCCTTCTGCTGGATTCAGCTTGGATAGGCGCATTGTAAGCAAATTAAGCTCCCCTAATTGTGCCGGATCCATCGTATTAGACATGAAGGACATTGTCCCTTTTAGTGCTGCGTTAACATCTTGGCCATATTTCAGGGCTACCCTAGAAGCTTCCCCATATATCGCTCGCCCTAAATCCTGGTTACCCGCTCGCGCCGAGAATGCGTCAACCATCTGCTGTTGGTTCATTGCTCCCCCGATAGTAGAACCGAATAAACGACTTGCAGCGTTTAAGGTGAGGTAGGTTGCAGCGACACCCTTCAATGTTCTGAGTAAGCCCGAGGCCTCTTTAGCCCCCCTATTAAGGCCATTATTAAAGTGATTAACAGAATTGTTTGTTTGGTTTACTGTGTTGTTTATTTGGTTGTAATTGTTGTTGATCACCTGAGTCAATTGAATGATTTGCTGGTTGTTGGAGATCATTTTTTGTTGATTCCCTAAGACACTGGACGATCCGGCAGCACCATTCATGACGGCGTTCATTTTTTGGCCGCGCTGTACAAAAGCATCCATCTTCTGGATCATCTTCGTTAGTGGATTAGTCCATTGATCCATCATTTTCATTGTCGAAGTTATAGTAGCCATAGCATTACCTCCTGATCCAGGAGGCCGTCAACTTCCTGGACGTTAGCATTAGTTAGCAATTCATTTTTGAGCATATACATTTCCCCTTTTTGTTTCTTATTTGCACCTTATCATTTACTAGCATTTACTAGCATTTCTGCACCCTTTTATCTTAGGATTTCTTAGTAACCTTTGTGTGCGTGCGTCTAGCCACCAGATGAACAGGTATACTCCGCTGTACCCTTTTTTTGTGAGCATTTGCAAGCATTTTTTGTGTGCACTACCTACGCGCGCGCGAATGTCTGGTTTTGTTAGGTTCTCATTTAAGAAAAGGCAGCAAGGTTTCCCCTGCCGCCATCCGTTTAAGTTTCTGGTGCGCCGTCACGTTCGCCTTCGTATTCATGTACCCAGTCAGGCACAACACCCGCATTAGCCGCTTGCATCATTTCCTGAGGAGTATGAAGAATTCCTATTTTTTCATCGGTGTCACCTAGTACGCTGCGTATATCGATTCCCCAAGGAATAGAACGTCTATGAGTTCTATCATCCGCCACTCGTTCAGCTCTATATACATCTTCATGTAACTGGTACAGTTCGGCATACGCCTCTTGGTGGGCTTTCTGCAGCAATAGAATCATTCGGGCTCGATGGCTTCTTAATTCGTGGAATATCCCATCTAAAACCACTTTCAACTCATTTTCTCGCGCCTGTACGCCTTGTTTTGCAGCTTCAATTAGGGGCTTTAGCTGTTTTCCCTTGGCTTCCTCAATTCTCCCTACCCGCTCTCTTGCAAACTCTATATCACCTTTCAATTCAGCCAATCGGTTCTTGATTTTGTTAAACTCCGACATGCTGTAGTGCTTTGTTCCTGCTGTATCCTCTTCATTCATTTTGCGATATTCCTGGTTAAGCTTTGATTGCTCCCTTTCCATGCTCCAAAGCTCATTTTTTACCTCCGTTAATCTTTCCTCGAATTCCTCTTCCGCTGCCTTAAACTCTTCCAATTCTTTGATTGACATTAGTGAGTGACCCTCCCAAAATAATGTTCTTCCGTTTGCCCCGGCTTATCACCAAAATAAAAGTCTAAGCCAGCTCGCACTTTTTCATTTTCTGCTTTCGTTTGCTCGCGCATTTCAATCAGTGCCTGTTGAACGGATTTATCCATGTTTATTTCACCTTCCTGCTATTGTTTAATTCCATCCCCTGTAGTTATTAAGTGCTTGCTGATCCTGGTGCCATTGCGTTTTCTTTTCAGCTTCCTCTCTGTACTTTTCTTTCTCATTCGCTTTTTCTGCAAAATCCTTCCCCAGATCGGTAACATTGTTGTGCCAGTCGTCATTCATTTTGTCCGTCATTTTACATTTCTCCCTTAATGTGATTTAAAAACTTTATCAACTTGCCTATTCCTGCATAGGAGCCTTTTCCATTAGCCCTTGCCAAAAGCTGAAGTCATTCAGTGGCTCAGGTTCTTCTAGCTGTCGTCGCTCCTTTTTAGGCTTTCGATCCTCTAGGATGAACTCGTACCGCATATTGATACTTGCCATGAAACTATCTAATTCCTCTGGCTTCTTTCTCTCATATTCGTACATTATGAGCCTGAGTAACTTGTCCAGCGTACGAACCCTTGTCCTGTTTGTTTTAATGGTTACTCTGCTGTCGTCCATGCATATTTCAAAGGATTTCAGCTTTTTCAAATCAGATCACCGCCATTTTATGATTACGCTCAAAGGCTGTTTCGGAGTCAACCTGCAAATATAAATCGGCATACCACATCCTCTCTTAAGCAGGTAAACCAGGCTTTGTGTTTGCTTGGGACACCACTTGTGTAATGCATTTGCATAGCAATTGCATCCATTTTGTTATTCGTTTTGCTGTTCAACACCTCTTCATCAATCGCTCTAAAAGTGTTGGCACTCTTCAGATTATTCTCTTGTCATTGTTGTTCACCTTGCTGTTCGCGGTGCTGTTCTTTATCCGTTCCAAGTTGACGATCCAATGGCTAAACAATGCTTTTATGTTACGGGTTTACCCTCAATTAGTAGTGTTCTCGGTTAGGCTTTTATGGTGTTCTTGGTTGACGCATTTAAAATACTGGGTTTTACTAGGATGCACGCACACAATGTGATGGTCGGTGACGTCGTATGGGTTTCTTTAAGCTTGTGAACTGCTATCTTTCTTTTATATACGTTTCAATTTCAACGTTCTTCAACAATTCATCATAGGTACGGATTTCGTACTTTAAATGATAAAATGAAACGTCCTATCACAGTTCATACCAGTTTGGTAGGCACTGAACCTCGGTTATAACTCAAATGTCGACAAAGTGGGGACAGATGTTAATCCGAGTGTTTTAATGTAAAATTAACGAATCTCCATATTCACCACCCCCTTTTCTTCGTAATAAATGCCATGTACTTATTAGCTTGCTGTACTGCAATATCAAAAGGAACTTTATTCACAATGGATCTGATTGAAATAGAATGTCCCTTCCCAGGCTGCCATGTTTCACGCCATGCGCTCCATTTACCACCTTTGATCATGATAAATACATGGCTGTTGCTGTTGTACTGCGCCTCGTACGCCTCACCTGAGACTAGAGGAAGGAACCCGGCCTTTTTTGCCTTCTTATCCATTCTCTCTATCTCGTTCAAACGAATGATTTCATTTGCTGTTGGCATGGTATCCTTCCTCTCGATCATTTATTTGTATTTATCCTATGAAAAAGGGGATATAGGGGATTAATACCGAAATTCCTTGGCTTGACCGTGTTTATAGTCTTTACTTATTCCAGAAATAAGTTCGGAATAATTCGGGTATTAAATACTCATGCAATCTCACTTGATTGATTCAGTTCAATTAATCGTTTTGGTCTCCCCCGGCCTGGTATTGTTTTCACAGTGATGAGGCCGTTATCTTGCATTTTCTTTACTGCACCTTGAAGCTCATCACTCTTAACCGTTCCCTTGAATAAATCGTTAATATCAGTAAGGCTTAGCCCCTCTGATTGCTCCTTAAGCCTACTTAGTATTTTGCTAATTATAGGATCGTTGGTAAGCTCCTGTTCGCCAAAGATGAACACCACCGATTTATAGCAGTAATCCCATAGGGCTAACGCTGCCCTTAGGTGTTCTACCCGGACAATGTTAGACAGGTCTAGTAGGGCGTAGATACAAGCCAAACGCATTACATAAGGAATAACCCGACTTGTAGAAGCTCCAATGATACCAGTCGCATCACGCTGTAAAGGTTCATAAATGCGTTCCCATAGCTGATTTGCTGCTTCGTCACGTTCCATAGGGAGCGCATCCCCATTATCGTCAAGCGGCATTCCATTCATGGCATAGTCACAGGTTTCTTTGATCCTGTTAACGATAGGCTCAACGTCTAACTTGTGGAATTCACCGCCGCTGGGTAATGATTTGGATTGCTGAACATACAACCACAAAAAGCGATTCACAAAGCCGTTATGAATCTCATTCCCTGTTAATAGCTTCCTTAGTTCCTCGGGCGTGATATGACCTAATATGGAGATATGTGACCTTGATGCTTGTAAAGGGTTCTTGGTTAACGTTCTTATCTCTCCGCTTCCGTCCCAGGCATTTCTAATAATGGCCGATAGAGTATTGCCCTCCCGGCGTAATACGTTAAGTACGGATCCGAATTCACTTTCAACGACTAATAAACGCTTATCTTCAACACCTGGATCAATAATTACATCCTCGTATTCCCCCGTAGGTCTCTTATCTTTTCCCTTTCCTTCCATAACTGGTCTGGATTCAATTACTTGATCCCTTACTGAATAAATAAGTCCTTCACCGCTGGACAGACCTGATTTCTTGCGTTCATTGAATTCCACATCTATGGCATTCATAAGCTTCAGTACTGGATCAAGAGACGTTCCTTTTTTCCCTCGGAAGGTTGCCCCAACCAACACAGCAAACAGTCTCATACGGTGTTTGCCACCTGATACAACAAAGTGAGGACTGTCACCAATCATGTTTCCGTACATGGTAAGAAAATTAATAAGTACAGCTGCTGGATCAGCTTCTGTATGAGGATCAATGAACCTGACAATTTCACCAGCTAACCCATATAGCGCAGCTTCTCCCAACTTGCCATCAAATTCCGGTCTAGGATTGAAGATAAAGTCAAACTCAGTCTCGTCAAATTCCCTAGGCTGTGGTATATTATTATTAAGCTTTGTACTATTGGACGGATTATTATATTGCACTACAACACCCTCTAGTGCCTTACTTATAGTTCGTTCCCGGTAGTCATCACGGTTCCATTTATCACGCATTAACCCACTGTTCCTGAACAAACGGTCAATTTGTTCGGGATTTTTTGTGTAAAAAGCAAGCATATTGCATAGGGCTTGTTCAGCTTCGCTTTGACTGTTGTATGCACTCCACTTGCCGGAGTATAGCATTTCAAACCTTGCCCCGTTATTTGCCTTCCTAGCAAGCTTCAGTACCGTTTCATCCTCTAGGTTCGGCCCTTTAACAGGTCCGACTTCATGAAAAGGCGTTTGCGCTGGAAACAGGTGATTATATAAGTTAATAAGTTCTGGCTGCCTTTCCTCGATATGTGACGGTGTTCCCTTCACATGATCTCCTGTGAATACAATGAACCTCAGGTCGTCGTATATCTCTATGTTACGTGTCCTACTTCGTTCTCCCGGTTTACTACCCCGTATAACGATATGAATGCCTTCACCGCTCTGGCTACGTTCCGTATAGCTATCGAACCTTGAGATAATATCCCTCGACTCATTATCTAGCCCTCCATTTTTGACACAACCGTCAATGTCAATCACCACAATTGAATGATCAGTTTGATGTTTTGTAAGCACGAATCCTATCCCGGAATATGTCTTGTTGTCCCCAAATGCTGTTATTACTTCCTCGAAGGTAGCCCAAGTTGACGGATCGTTTACAGAAGCGTGCTGACCTGTTGAAGAGTATGGAACTTTTGTTGGCTTGGCCCCAGCCCTGCGCTGTTCCAGTTTCCACAATACCCATTGAGGAATGTTCTTTAGTTCAAACGGTATCTTTTCAAATAGCATCAAATCACCGCCTAAGCTTGGCTTACTTGCGCATACTCTCCACGCAACCAAGTCTCGATTACATCCCGATGGAATAGAATCCGCCCCCGAACCCTCGTATGTGGAATTTGCCCCTCTCTTGCCATCGCGTAAACCGTATTTTGAGATACACCAATCAATTCTGCGGCTTCAGTTACTGTTAATGTGATACGTTTCATTTATGCCACCACCTTGCTAATATTTTTAAAATTGAACAATGTCTTTTTCCTTTGAACCAAAGTGTTTTATGTGAATTTTTGCTATAATTTTGTGCAACTTCACCCATGCCCTTTCTGAATGCCAGGAGGCTACTGTACGCCCAGCGTCCCTCATGCACTAGCCGCCTCACTTTCTTCTTTAACAGTTTTAAATAGCGTCTGGGTTAATTCACTCGCCTTTTCCGACGAACCTCTCAATTCACCCAATACGTGCCGCATTAAATGAGACAATAGCCTTACTTGTCTGTGGTGTTCTCTGTAGTAAATTTGTTGGTCACCCCTAAACACCGCATTATCCATGTCTTCGCGCAAGTGCCCAAATTCAGTATCTATATCTGATAAAGTCTCGACGGCCGCCTCAATAAAATTCGCGGTATTATCCAATTCAAAAGCGATTTCTTGTATTTGATTCTTCATGACTTTTACCCTCCGAAATAATATTTTTTATCGAAAGAGATAGAGTACTCCACAGGGATGACAAGCTACATGAAAAGCAAATTTGTCATTCCATAACCCAACAGAATCCCGACTAGGAATACAGCTGAAAACAACACAGCGTCTTTACGTTCCTTTCTCATAATGCCCTTCCCCTTCCGTTATTCTTTCTTGCCTAGCGCAACGATCCAAGAGCCAGTTTCGTCTAACCAATGATCCTGGAGAGAATAACCATCTTTGATATGTTTCAGAATCGTATCGAATTGAAGAACCAGTTCCACACTGTCATTACATGGGTCTAAATGAATCGTTATACCTTCTTCCCGTTCCCTGATCGTATCAGCTGCCATTTTAATTTTTTCAAGAATATAGTGAAACATCTCCATGTCATGATTGAACAGGTTTGAAAGGATTGTTCCCACAACGGGAGTAAGCTCCTGTTCTACATCAAAATCAGTCATACTACCCTCTTCGGCCTTCTCCAGCACTTCAAGACATTCATCGATCGGCAGAACACCTAGATTCTCCTGTAAGTACTCCGCATAAGTCATTTTTTCCATTGTTCATTCCAGCCTCTCTTAAATTAATAAATCGAACCCCGGTAAGCATCGGCAGCTTCATTTAGTGTGACAAAATCAAACGATCGGTACATTGCCCTTACGAGCTCTTTGGTTAATGTCTCGTCCCACTTCATCTTCTCAGCTGCAAGGATCGCATAGCCTAAGCAGGATTGATTGTTCCACTCCTGTTCTGCTTGTCCTTCATACAGCCCGGCAAGGTATGCGTCTTTAATCATGGTGCCCACTGTGTCCAAAAGCTGGATCATATCCGAAGTCATGCCATCGGGAAAGTGCTTCTTCTCTAGTCGGATACGGTTTTCAAGAATTGTGTAGTCTATATTGCTCATTCGTTTCACCTCACTCATATCATTTTGATTTAAATTCCCACCAAATTGTTCAGTAGTCTGATCAATTTGATAAAACAAAGATACCAAATGATATTGTATATGTCAATACAAACTGTTGAATGTATAGAGCAAATTGTTTATACTTTAAAGCAAAATAACAATATAAGGTGGTAAATAATGATAAAGTGCAATTTGGCAGTTTTGTTAGCTGAAAGAGGAATGAACATTTCTGAATTGTCTGAAAGAACGGGGCTATCTAGAAATACGCTAAGCGCACTTCAAAACAATACGGGGAAAGGAATTCAATTCGATACAATGGATGCGATTTGTAAGCTACTCGATGTTCTCCCAGGTGAATTATTCACATACGCAGATGTGGGCTTTAAATATGTTTTTACCCACCCAAACAAACAACAAATTAAAACAGATGCTACGGGAACAAGGGTATTATATGGGGTTAAATATTCTGGTTTTTACGAGGTAGAGATTTTTTATAACGAAAAGATAATTACAATGCTAGGTCTATTGAACACAGATGACTATCCTGAACGTACACAAGTTGTTTTTTCGGTTAAAGATAAATCCCGTCTTGAGAAGATTCCCTTGATTTTTAGACAAGAAATTTTTAATAATATCACTGACCTTGCGTTAAACGAAATAAACGTTTCATATGACCTACCGATTAAAATAGATAAAAGTTCTATAGAAGTAAAGTTCTTGGATGATGAGTTCATAAGAAAAGAAATTAAAGATTTTATCAATTCTCAAGATGGTGAATTAGACGAATTCCTAGAAAAAATATAATGTCTATAATTAATCCCCGACTTATTCAGAGGTTATTTTAGGAAAAGGAAATACCTTTAAAGCCTTATATAGCAAGGTATCTCGGTTTAGTTCCCCTTTATCCCCTTTTTCCTAGGGTATACACATTTGAATGCAAAGGAGTGAATGAAATGGCTAACATTCAGAAGCGTGGTGAAAACTCATGGTTCTTTACTGTTTACACTGGTAGAGGACCGAACGGAAAGTATGGCCGTAAAACAAAGACAATCACAGTGACAGATGAAGCGTTGTTGAAAACTACAAAGAAGCTTCAAAACTATTTAGAAGATGAATACTCCAAGTTTCGCCAAGAAGTTGAAGCCGGGGAATATATTGCGCCACAGCGAATGACGTTTAGTGCCTTCATAGAGGAATGGCGTACAAAACACGCTGTCAAGCACCTTGAACATAAAACACGTTATGCCTATGAATCGCATTTAAAGAAACGAATCATTCCTACTTTTGGTCACATGAAGTTAGAGGACATAAAGCCGATTCATATGGTGGACTTCCTTGAATCATTATCCCGGGATGGAAGCCGTGGAGATAACAAAAGCGGTAGCTTATCTTCGGGAACCGTTCAGATGAACCACAGAATACTAAAGAACATCTTTACACGTGCTGTCGAATGGAAGATTATAAAGAACAACCCTGTCGCCTCTGTTCAAAAGCCTAAGGTAACAAGCAAAGAAATTGTCCCCTATGATGAAAATGAAGTGGCTCAGCTGCTTCAAGCTCTTGAAAAGGAGCCTTTCCACTGGCGTATGATGATTACTTTAGCTCTCACAACCGGGATGAGGCGCGGTGAATTATTAGGCCTTGAATGGAAACACATCGACTGGAAAGCAGGCCATATTGACGTTACACAAACGTTAGTTCATGCGCTTAAAGGTGAAATCATCGTTAAAGAACCTAAAACCAAAAATTCTAGGCGTAAGGTTGCGCTCCCAGCTTCTGTACTTGAAGAGCTAAGGGAATATTATACCCATAGAGTAAAAGAGAGGGACAAGCTCGGTGATGCCTGGAATGGAAGGGATCGGGAAGGCCGTGAATGGAACTTTGTATTCTCACACGCTGATGGTAAGCCATTTCACCATGAACGCCCGTATTTGTGGTTCAGACAATTCATAATGAAGAACGGCTTGCGTTACATCCGATTCCACGATTTGCGGCATACATCGGCAACGCTGCTAATTAACCAAGGTGTTCACGCAAAGATCATTTCAGAACGGTTAGGACACGGAAACATCACAACAACCATGAATATATACGGGCATGCTCTGCGATCCGCTGACCAGGCAGCAGCAGATAAGCTTGATTCTCTGTTTTCTACACGCAAAGAACAGCATAGCAAAAAGACACTCGGTTAATTATGCTGAGTGTCTTTTTTTATGTCGAATTATCACCATTTATTGTAGAGTCACAGGAAGTTTCACATCAATTTCACATCAATTGTCGATTTTCACGTCTGTTACATTGAAAATTTAACATCTGTGTTATCAACAAAACCCTTGATAAACAAGGCGTTGAGAAGCTGTATTACTTCCTGACCAACAAAGCCACGTTTTCGATATGTGTTGTATGCGGAAACATATCCACCGGCTGCACCTCAACGGTGCGATATCCGCCATCCTCTAGAATCCGCAGATCTCTTGCCAGCGTCGATGGATTACAGCTTACGTATACGACTCGCTCCGGTTTCATCTCTAGGATCGTCTCCAGTAAACGAGGATCGCAGCCTTTACGCGGAGGATCGACCACGATCACATCAGCTTCGATGCCCTGCTCCTTCCAGCGAGGAATAACATCCTCAGAAGCTCCCACCTCAAAGGTAACATGCTCCATCCCATTCAGCTCTGCGTTAGCTTGGGCATCTTCGATCGCCTCTTTGACAATTTCCACGCCGTAAACGCGTTTGGCATGCTGAGCTAGGAATAGCGAAATCGTGCCGATGCCGCAATAAGCGTCAATTACCGTCTCATTGCCAGTCAGTCCGGCGTACTCTACGGTTTTGCCATAGAGCACTTCTGTCTGCACCGGGTTCACTTGATAAAATGAGCGAGCAGAGATAGCAAACTTCACGTCACCAATGTAGTCATAGATGACATCCCGACCCCAGAGCACACGGGTGATGTCGCCGAAAATGACGTTCGTCTGACGTGTATTGATGTTCTGGCAAATGCTGACCACATTGGGCAGTTCCTCACGGATCGCTGTGATCCATTCGCCTTCGCGCGGAATACGCCCGCCGTTGGTAACGAGGACGAGCATCATTTCGCCAGTACGGAAACCCACCTTGACGACGATATGGCGCAGCAAGCCTTGTCCACTCTCTTCGTCATAAGCGGTGATGCCCAGACGGCGGCCGATTGCTTTGACACGCGCGACTACATCATCGTTACTCTCGTGCTGGATGAGGCACGTCTCCATGTCGACGATGCGGTGGCTGCCGCGGGCATAGAAGCCGCCGACCAGGGCGCCGTCAGTCACGCCGACGGGCACCTGAGCCTTGTTGCGGTAGCGCCAAGGCTCCGCCATGCCCAGCGTCGGCAGCACGACGACGCCATCGCGGGCAGGCGGCTCAACGCCTGGCGCCGCGGTGTCGGCGCCACACGCTGCTCCCAGTGCCCCGGCGTTCTCGTTCGCCACGTCGCTGCCCAGCACCGCGCCACCCTCGCTCGGCGCATCCGCCGACACGCGCAGCTTGCCGATCCGCTCCAGCGCATCGATCACATGCTGTCGCTTCCAGGCCAACTGGCCGGCGTAGCTCAAGTGCTGCAGCTGGCAGCCGCCGCACTTGTCGTAAATGCCGCACGGCGCAGCTACGCGGTCCGAGCTGACCTCCCGTAGCTCGATCAGCTTGGCATAGCCGTACTGCTTCTTCGTCTTCAGCACCTTCACGAGCGCCTGCTCGCCCGGTAGCGCTCCAGCTACAAACAGCGTGTAGCCATCTGCCCGGCCCACGCCCTCGCCGTTGTGATTCATGCCGATAATGTCGATGACGACTTCATCGTTTTTGCCGACGGGCAATCCGGCGATTTCTGGATCCTGCTGTTTTTTAGCGCCACGCAAATTACCCGCACTTCCATTTCTGCTTCGTTTACTAGAGTTGCGGATACCTGTCTCGCGCTCCGCCGATCCACGGACACGGCCCGCCGATTCCGTCCTGCCCGCTGCCCCATTACTTCGCTGCCTCTTCATTGCTGGTACTTCACTTCTTTCTAATAAGGTTGTTCCTCCGAATCAAGCTAACCTGCGGACCCTTCTCGCCTAATTTCATCGACAATGCAGCTCTTCTAAGTGCTGATGTTGGCGGTCGGTCTACCACAGCTTCCTACGCTACCTTCATGAGCCGGGGCTGTTCCCCAGCATCCTATCCTGCATGCTTCGGAAACAGCCCCTCTATATCCGTCAAACTATCGACTTGTCACCAAATTAGCTCACTAACGCCGCTGTCTAGGCCAGCCGAAGGACGCTAAAGCCATAGAATAATTTTCTTCATCAACGGCTCTCAAACTAATACCCCCACCTGCCACTGGCCTCTTGCCAGACAATCTCTAACCCGCTAACTCTCACACCTACGCAAAAATCCGCAAATGCGACGGCAAAATCTCGAACACGCCAGGCAGTTCTCCGCCTAACTCACCATCCAGATTTAGCTGAACCAGGCCCGGCGAGGTTACCTCCATCCGACTCGTCTTGAAGTAAACAACGCGCGGATCGCTGAAATGATCGCCGCGCAGCGCCATCGTCAGCAGACGGATGAATTCGGCCAAATTGCATTTGCGCACCGCAATCACATCCAGCAGGCCATCATCAATTCGCGCATCTGGCGCCAGCTTCTCAAATCCGCCAACAGAGTTGCTGTTCGCGATCAGGAAGAGCATGAACTCGCCCTCCAGCACACCATGCCCCTCAGCACGAATAATCAGCTCTGTAGGAGATAAACTGGCAACCTTCTCAATCCCCTTCATATAATAGGCCAACTGCCCGATCATCGTCTTGAGCTTGCTCGGCACTTCATACGTCAGTTCTGTGAGCGAGCCGCCGCCCGCAATATTTATAAAATGGCGGCCATTGACCTTGCCAATATCGATCGGCCGCGTCTTATTCTCGATGACCAGGTCGCAATAGTCTTCCCAGCGCTTGGAAATCCCCATTGCACGGGCGAAGTCGTTCGTTGTTCCCATCGGAAAAATGCCAAGCGGCGGCAAGTTATCAAGTCCGGCCATGCCGTTCACGACTTCATTCAGGGTTCCGTCACCGCCAGCCGCAATAATAATATCATAGCCTCGCTCTACCGCCTTAGCTGCCTCTCGCGTTGCATCGCCCTCGCCAGTTGTTGCATGGCAAGACGTCTCAATACCAGCAAGATCCAAGCGATCCAGCACGTCGGGAAGCAAGCGCCGCATCTCCTCCCGTCCGGAGGATGGATTATAGATCAACCTAGCTCTTTTCATGATATAAACGCCACCCGTTTATCATAATTTCAATGACCTCATTATATGCAATATTTGCTCCAACATCCAGTGAGGCAATAGCGAATGGGGAAGCAGCGCTTCTCCAGAGTAGCGATATGTCAATCCTTCCAGCCTGGAAGGGATTTCTTTCTTCGTGAAATAGCCTGCGCTGAGGAACAACGGGGCAATTACCACATCATATCCCCGTTCTTGCCAATAACTGACCTTCTTATGCACACTATCAGGATTTAAAAGCGCAAAATCGGTCATAGCCACGCCGCCGATCTCTTTCACCCGCTGAGCCAGCGAGGAGATTCCTCGCTCCCAGCGCTGACGGAAGCCGTCATGCCTGCTGCCATGCCCGATCAACAGCAGCGCTTCTCGCTCCGGCTCCCGGGACAACGGCTTAACCTTATCCCAAATCATTTGGGCAACCAAAGGATGGTCTTCTACAGGCTCGCCAAATAACACGCGTGCAGAGAGGCGAAATTTCTCCAAATCCGTCTCCTTCTCCGGCGTGTCCTTTGCCCCGAGCGCATAAGCAATCTCATCCACATGCGTGCTTCCGGAGGACATGAACAGAGGTATAACGATCATATCAGTGACACCCTGATGCTCCAATCGATCGATGCCATCCTGAATCAAACGGCCTCCCACGAGTTCAAGGAAAGAGGCCTCCACTGGAAGCCCCTCCGGTAATTCCGCTTTGACTGCGGCTACTGCATCATCGACAAGCTTGACCCAGTAGCCGTCCGGAGAACCGTGACTGATGACAAGTACTCCGGGCCGCAGCGGGCTTTCTGCTAAAAGCTTTTTTTTTGCAAATCCTAATTCCTCGTTTACTTGCCCTTGACCCTGACCCTGCTCCTGAGCTACACCAAGCCCATGCAGCATATCCAAGCCCCGGTTCATACTTAACGTCCCAGACGATCCAGCGTCATCTTATATCCGTCATTACCGTAATTCAAACAGCGCTTGACGCGGGAAATCGTCGCCGTACTGGCTCCGGTCTCTGCCTCAATTTGATTATAGGTGTTGCCTTTGCCCAGCATGCGTGCTACTTCCAAGCGCTGAGACAGAGATTGTATTTCATTAACTGTACATAAATCGTCGAAAAAGACATAGCATTCCTCGATATCCTTCAATGTAAGAATGGCTTCAAATAATTGGTCGATCGTTTTATCATTCAACTTCTTAAGTTGCACTGATTAATCATCCCCTACCGTTACTATAAACACATCTTCATTGTACCTGAGCAGTGGCCCCCTTTTCAAGCGTTAACGATTTCACGCATCACAGAAACAACGCCCAAAATACAGCAAAAGCCTATCATACCCGGGACATTCGTCTATACACTCGATACACGCGACACATACAGTATAGTATACAAACGCCTATCTCCACCCTAAATTATTTAAAAAGGACAGTGATATCATGCCTCATTACTATCCCCCTCGCCGCAGCATAACGCCCTCTTCGCCTTATACGGACTATTACCCTGGGGTCAATCCGTATGAGACGCCGCTTACCGATAAAGCGGAAGCTTCCGCTTTAGTTCCTTATTCACCGCAAGCCGTAGCAAGCGAAAGCACAGCTCTTCCGGCTGCTGGGGGCGGAGCTGCCAAATCAACCGGAGGATTCTCCATACCGAATCTTGGCGATATCAAAGGAATCGTCGACAGACTTGGAGGAATCGAAGGAATTTTAGCAACAATGGGTAAGGTACAAAAGGTCATGCAAACCGTTCAACAATTTGCGCCAATGGCTAAACTTATTACGGGACTCCTCCCCGGAGGCAAAGGCTCAAAGCTCCAAGGCGGAAGCGACAAGCTCGACGAATACAAGCCATCCCGTCGGCGCCGGAGCAAGGGCGGAAGCAGAAATAACAGCCGCAAAGGAAGTTCGCGCCGTAAAACGGCAGCCCGGGGGCGCAGCAAATCAAGCAAACGCCGCCGCTAGTTCAGCGGCGGCGTTTTGCCGTTTTCCATTTCCCCTCATTTAAACCAGCCTCGTTTCATGAATGCGAGAATCATCCATATGCCTAACGTTGCCATAATTCCAAGAACGAAATAATAGCCATATCTCCACTCCAGTTCAGGCATATTTACAAAATTCATCCCGTAAATTCCCGCAATCAATGTAAGCGGCATAAACACGGTCGTAATAACCGTCAGCGTCTTCATGATCCCATTCATCCGGTTGGAGTTCAGCGAAATATAAGAATCCCTTAAATCCGCTGTCATTTCCCGATTGCTGTCGATCATTTCAGACAGCTTTAACAGATGATCATAAATGTCAGAGAAATGCACCCGCGGCTCCTTCTCCCCCTGAATATGCTGGGAGTTCAGCACGCGATACATCAAATCCCGCATAGGTACAATCGTACGCCGCAGCTTGAGCAGACGGCTTCGCAGTGTAAATACCTGATTCATCAACATCTCGACCGATTCCCGGCTTCCTTGCTTCTCGAGCTCGTCCAGATCGTCCTCAATCGAATATACACATGGAAAATAATTGTCCACCAGGCTATCGATAATCATATAAGCGGCAGCGTAAGGCCCCTGTGACCAAATTTTACGATCATGCGTGCGGCTCAGCATTTTATCCCAGGCTTGATCGACCTCAGCTAGCGTTTTTTTATGATAAGACACAATGTAGCTGTTCCCGATAAACAAATCAACCTCGACCGTACGGAGCGTTTCTGGGTTCATCGCATGCAGCACCAGAAACTGATAATCCTCGTAATAATCCAGCTTCGGCCGCTGCAGGACGTGGAGGCAATCCTCGATCGCCAGAGGATGGAATCCGAAAAAAGAAGCCAGCAGCCCCGATTCATCCTCCGTCGGTTCATTGAAATCTACCCAACACCATGCATAACGTCCAAGATGAACCTCCTCTAGGGAAAGACCAGGCTTAACTTTATGATCATGCGTGATCCCCATAATGCGCAGCATTTCCACCCTCCTTACCCATTCCATGAACTCTAGTCTATGGCCGTACCTATTCAAAAAAGCCAATCCTCAGTATTAACCCTAAGTGATTGGCTTTTCTAATGCGATTTAAAACAAAATAACGTAAATTAATCCGGCAAGGACAGCCACGATTGGGATCGTAATGACCCAAGCGACCACAATGCGTCCGGCAACTCCCCACTTCACCGCCGAGAACCGTTTCGCGGAGCCTACACCCAAAATCGCGGATGTAATTGCATGCGTCGTACTCACTGGCAAGTGGAACAGCGTGGCGCCAAAAATAACCGAAGCCGCCGACAAATCGGCTGCGAAGCCATTGACCGGCTCGATCTTGAATATTTTTGTACCCATTGTCTTAATAATCTTCCAGCCGCCGACCGATGTTCCGAGTGCCATCGCAGTAGCTGCCGCGACCTTAACCCATAAAGGTACGTCCATATTGTCCTGATAATTGGCCGTTACGAGAGCAAAAGTTATAATCCCCATTGCCTTCTGTGCATCATTCGTGCCGTGAGTGAAGGCTTGAATCGCTGCCGTTACAACCTGCATCGAACGAAACCCTTTATTCACCGTATGCGGACTTCGTTTAGCGAAAATCCATTTTAGAACATGCATCACGACATAACCGATAGCAAAGGCAATCAATGGAGAAAATATAAGTCCTTGAATGATTGTCGTAAACCCGCTCCAGTTCAGGTTCTCAGAGCCAGCGCCAACAAAAACCGCACCAGCCAGAGCGCCGATCAATGCATGCGAGGAAGAGGAAGGGATACCGAACCACCAGGTAACCAAATTCCATATAATCGCCGCAAGCAATGTCGCAACTAGAATCTCCAGGCCGTTATCCAGCTTGGCTGGGTCGGCTACACTACCGCCAATCGTCTTCGCTACGCCCGTGAACATCATGGCCCCGACAAAGTTCATAACCGCGGCAAGAATAATTGCTGTCCGCGGTTTTAATGCCCTCGTCGATACCGAGGTGGCTATCGCGTTGGCTGTATCATGGAACCCGTTGATGAAGTCAAAGGCTAGCGCCAGAAAGATGACAATCAGTATGATGATTAAACTCGTATCCATAGTCTCATTTATTGCACAGATCGTTGTATTTGTATATCATCCGCGCAATTCCAACCTCCCGAATAGTGAATGATAAAGCGAAGTTATGTTTATGAATTGCGCATGATAATGGATTCCAGCATATTGGCAACGTGCTCGCACGCATCTGTCGTCGTTTCGAGACGTTCATAAATTTCCTTCTTCTTAATTAAAACGATTGGATCAGTAACTTTTGCGAACAGCTCTTTAATGCAAATACGCAGCAGCTCGTCTCCCTGATTCTCCAAATCGTTCAGGCGAATGGTATGCTCCCGAATCGCAAGCAGCTTCTTCTGGGATAGCAAATGAACCGCTTTTTGAATTTCATAAGCAGAAGTACGTAAAATTTCAGCGAACTGAACAATATGCTCGTCCGGCTCACTCAAATGATACATAAAGAAACGAGAGGTTGTTGCCTCCAGGCCGTCGATAACGTCATCGAGCGTTGTCGTCAAGTTCATGATGTCATCTCGTTCAATCGGTGTAATAAACGTTTTGTTCAGCTCGACGATAATTGTGTGCGTAAAACCGTCACATTTCGACTCAAATTCCTTCATTTGCTTGGCAAACTGCTCTACATCCTTTAACTCCGATACCTGCTGGGCGAAATAATCCGCCGAATGCACGATCGTATCCGCCATATTCTCTAATGTTTGGAAAAAGATATCCTTCTTTTTCGCTCGCATCTCTTATCCCCTTTTCTCTAAGTGTGTTTCTGATACACTCGGATGACATAACCTTGAATATCTTAACACAATTAGCGACAACATGAACACTTTTGTTACAAACATTTCACGTCTTCCTTCTATAATTACCCTTTGTTTACCGTTATCATCCCTAAATTTGCACGGAAATGAAATACTTTCCTAATTATTCGACTTATTCGACTGTAAACCGAGTTTCAAAACCCGGTTGATTTGGCACAACGTTAACATATGTAATCCCGGGGTAAAAAGGAATCTCCACATTGTCCTTCACAAAACGAATAACGTCGCCGGATTTACGTATCCATTGACCGCGAATCATTTGGCCCCGTTGAAATATAACCGCTTCGCCGCCCATTTCCAGATTCACGCTTAGACGGCCGACATCATCTAGAACCTTATGATCCGCCCCCATAATAACCACATTAGTAGCTGTCAATTGACTCCCTGTGTCGAGATCATTATGTGGTGAATCATTAATAGAACGTTTATATAGTTTTGCAGCAGAGTCATATTCATAGCTTACCCGATAATTGTCGAGTTGAAATTTAACCTCAACCTTTTGAACGGGAACTCCTTCACCCGGATCTTCTTCATCGCGGAACGGATAAGTCGGCACCTCCTCGTCTTCAATGGCAAAATTTCGTTTAGCTGTCCCTTCCAGCAGCTTCTCTATGTTGGTATACAAATTATGCGGTGCTTTCCGAGATTTATCCCGCCAAAAATAGGCTCCGGCATTCGTAATCTCATCCAGATCCTCTTTGTGCTGCCGCTGAAGAATAGCATAGGCGTCATTGCTCGCTCCCGCATGGACGAGTACGCCATGATAGCTCTCGCCCAGATCAATCATATATGGACGTATACTGCGAACAGGCCCGATCCGAGTCGTCTCGTCACCGCTTTGATAGATCGCGATAAGTCGGGTTACCCCGCCTTCAGCCAGCACCTCGTATACAATATCTGCTTGACCGAGCCCGGACTGCGGTCTCGCCGCTGGGGCATTATTAATCATCACCGCCAGCGGCCTCCGGGTAATTGGCTCTTCCGAGGGCAGGCCCGTCAACGGCGCTTTGTATGCGAACGCAGGCTCCTCCGCCACCAGTTCCTCGAAGATGGGCTCCGGCGTATCCTGAATCTCATTTCCGTTTCCCGGCATAGCGGCCTTCCCTTGTCCGCAAGCGGGGATAATAAATAAACTAAACACCAATAAGAGCAGCAGCATAAGTTTTGATCGGCTTGATCGATTAGAATAGTTCAAATTTCTTTCCTCCGAACACCATGTTTTTCCTCATATTATACGCTGATTGTCCATGTGACGGAAAGACATGATTCGCGTTTCCTTTACTGTCATAGAAATGAGCTGTCCAATAAGTGGCACTACCTGGCGGAACTGAGCAGCGTTATGCAACGAAATGCGGCCGTTTTTGAAAGCTAAACCGCACCCGCCACCATAACAGCAAAAAGAGGCTGTCCAGCAGTCCGTTGTCACCGACTTTCTGGATGCCCCTATTGAATTGCCTTGATATATTGTCCCTATCCCTATATCATCCAATGCTGCCAATCCGTCTGGACAGCTTCCAGACCATTGAGCCACTCCTTCGTCTTAAGCAGCAATTCATCGCGGTGATCGCTTGAAGAATAGGTGTGATCGCCCTGAAAAATAATTTCTTTATCACAGCGGCCCTCAGGACGCATCCAGAACACCTTCTGAAAAAGAAATGCATAGTCCACTGGAATTGCGTCGTCCGATGTCCCATGAATAACAAGAACGTCCCCGGAAAACTTGATCGCCTCCTGGAAAGGCTGATAGGTGCCGAGCGAGTCAAAGAACACGGGACTTAACCCATAGCCAAGATAATCGGCCACCCCTCCGGCCTTGGCCCTATCATAGACGTCCCTACCAGTAATCTTCACGATATCATTAAAAGGATAGCCGACAGCGGACCAAAGAATAAGCTTCTTAACGCGCCGATCACGCACTGCGGTGAGCAGCGCAATCGCTCCTCCCAGACTATGTCCGATCAGGATGACCCGAGTCGGGTCAATGTCCCCGCAGCTGAGTCCGTAATTCAGAACCGTGCGCGTCTGCGCAATCATGGAATCGATGCCTTCTTGCCCGTAATCCCCACTGCTCTCGCCGCAGCCGATATAATCAAATCGTACGACAAGGTTTCCCTCACTGGCCAGTTCCCGGGCTGCCTTGACGAACAGGCGGTCTACCCCGATTCGGCTGCCTACAAACCCGTGGCAAATGACGATCAGCGGGACTCGATCCTTACACCGTCCTTGCTTGATAGCTGTCTCCCCGGGGTAATGAATACTAGCTGTTATTTTCTCTTCCCCATGCTGAATAACGATTTGCCGTTCCATCCGCGTTGCCCTCCCTCGACTGTAATGCCATATATCAATTAATCCGATAAGTTTAATGTGAATTATAAACTTATCTTAGCATCACACGAGGCTAGGTGTCAATCGCTTCTACTATTATTCATAATACAGACGAAAAAAATTTTGCGTTAACTGCTGGCCTTCCATCGAATCTACTCCCTGGCTGCCCTCGCCAAGCCATGGCTCAGAATAATCCTCCCGGAGTTGTTGATCCGTAGACACTGCATCCATCGCCGCCACCTCATCTAGACTTCCCCTCGAGTGACTGTTAAGCAAATACTTCCGAGTTAGCTCTGAACTGAACTGTCCCATGGCTATCGCACCTCGCTCGTTTGGATTTGGAAGAATATTGTCCGCTTCTCCCTGCTTATTATTGTTGGAGTGACACCATTTTTTTATTCGGTATCCCCGTGATTCTCCAGACTCACTCTCAAGGACACTTCCGAGGACCCTTGCGAGAAACCTCGAATATGAAGTATACTACTGGAGAAAATCGGTAATTCAAACACATATATGGGAGATTGCAATCTTAGCCAATCCGCCTGGAGGGAAAGATTCATGTACATTCATGAGATGATCAGAGAGACGAATCAATTAAGAGGGCAGATGTCCCCGGCTAATGAGGCTTATTTCGGAGAAATGGTGATGTATTTTCGTTCTGGCTCCAGTTCGTTGACCGAGGCCAAAGGAGAAGAGGTTCTCCTTGAGCTGGCTCGGCGCATTATTAAGAACCAAGAGAAGAATATTTCGGCTTCAGAATTATTCGGTGATGATCCGAAGGCTTATTGCGAGCAGCTTGCCGATGATGTATTGATGAGGAAGCCCCGCAGCCTGCAGGACAAAATCAAATACTATACGATGATTCCCTGGGTCGCATTGACTTGGGTATTCTTTATTTACATGCTCACAGGATTTTTCAGCAAATGGTTTGGCGGTGAGCTCGAATACACCCAAATTAGTACGGCTTCCCTGCTTCTTATCGCTGTTCTCTCGATTCTGCTGATCGAAGGGGTAACCCGATTTCTCGGCCCAGGGACTAAACGGCGAACAGAGCAGGAGCAACAAGAGCATCCCGATCACCAATCTGCGAAATTCAACCCGAAGATGTTCGGGATTTATCTCGGAACTACTCTAGCCATTGCAGTAGTCGGCCTCATATTAACTCGGCTGCTGCCCGTGTTCACCGTATCGCCCTGGGACAGCCTGATTATATTTGTGATTGGCATTATCGGCCAGAAACTGATCTTCGGTCGAAAGAGCAAGACATAATACATCTCTCGCATGCAGTAAAAAGGCTAAACAGGTTATCCTGCTTAGCCTTTTTAAATTATAACGAGTCGTAAATATATTCCAATAAAAGGAGTTGCTTATTTTGATAAATAAATATTTAAATATATGTATGCTATCCGCGGCGATAGCTCTTGCGCTTGCTGCCTGCAGCAGCCCTAGCGGCAACAACCAGAACAGCATTACCAGCAATAACGGCAACGCATACTCGTCAACAACCGACGATAAGGACTTAATACATCTAGTCAAAGCCGAAGACATCATCATTTCTGCGCCGGCAGCTGCAGATTCAGATGTTTATACTAGTCTGACCGTTCAAGCCGGCAAGCTGAGCAAGACCTTCCCTTGGAAGAACGTAACTAACCCAACGTACCAGCCTACCGTTCACATCGCAGATGTCGACGGCGACAATCAGAATGAAATTATCATAATCCTGACAAGCGGCTATGGAACAGGTGTAAATGAACAAGAAATTCATGTGCTCAATAAAGAGGATCTATCTGAGCTTGCCTTCGAGAATCCCCTGCAGGTTATAGAAAAGGAGATCACCTCGCAAATTATACATAACGAGGATCAAATCAAAGTCATGGTCGAGACGACCGGCAAGAAAGTGGAGAGAACCTACTCTGAATCGGATGCAGTGATGTGGAATGAAGAGGTCGCGTTCGAGTCGATGATTAGCTACAGCGTCACCGATAACGTAATTACCGCAACCGTTCCGGGGAGTGTGTCCCCTGCTTTATTTGCCGTGTATGCCAAACTGGAGTATGACTCGAGCCTAAAAGTAAAGACGATCAACATAGAGCCCATTCTATAAACCAGTAAGCTATAATAAGCACAAGTAAAGGGTGAGGAGTGGATGTGCTCCTCAGCTTATCCAAACGAAAGAACCTCGCGCGGCGTGCCGCGCGAGACTCTCTCTATATTTCGACTTTCTTGCTCAGCAAATAGTCGATAAGCACCAGCATCAACACCATGATCGCTCCCTCAAACAGCAGCTGTCCTGCCGACAGCAACGGAGTCGTAGATATGACCTCGGCATTCACACCCATAGTGGAGTGCTGCACACTGCCGATTCGAAACAGCATCATATCATATCCTCCAAAGAGCCACTGCTCGACCAATCCCACTGCATTTTGAATCAAAATGAACGCAAGGAGTCCGACCCAGGTACCTGCTTTGCCCCGTAAACTTACACTGGCTCCGATCGTCATCGACACAAGAATGCTCAGCATCAAAAAGGTGAGGGACCAGCCTATTAGAAAAATAATTTCGAACCAGCCCAGCACATCAGCAACGACCAGCTCCTGCGGCCACCATAAGTCAAAATAGACAAATCGACTATAAATCCAATAATGAATAAAGGCTACAGCCCCTAACACTATGTTAAACAACCACCATAGGACTATGCAGGATACTGCATTCCACATCGGACGAATCGGCAGTAACCTGCGGCTGTAGGCTTTCATGTTATTCTCGTACGTCTTTGACGCAAGAATAATCAGAATAATTCCGGTCATCACATACAGCATAATGGAAAGCATAAACATGATCGACTGTTCCCAGCCTCTGACATTGCCTACGACTCCGATTGCGATTTGCAGAACAACCAGCACAGCAAGAAGTCCGAGCGATAGATTCGCGTTCCGCTTCCAATCGTACTTAAGCAGCCTCAACATTACGCATACACCTCTTTAAACATGTCATCGACACTTTTGCCATACTTCATTCGGATCTCCTCTACCTCTTGCTGCATTACGACTTCACCCTCGCGGATAAAAATGACTTCATCGAAAATCCGCTCGATATCCCTTACGAGGTGGGTCGAGATGAGCAAACTGCTATCCTCGTTATAAAATTCAACGATGGCATCAAGAATTTTATCCCGCGCAACCGGGTCAACTCCGCCAATCGGCTCATCCAGCAAATACAGCCTGGCGTTTCTCGATAACGTTAAAGTCAAATGCAGGCGCTCGTTCATCCCTTTGGACAAAGAGGTGATCCGATCCTTTTCATTTAAGCTCATAAACTCAAGCATCTTGCGCGCCTTTCCTTCATCAAAGTCCTGGTAGAAATCCCGATAGAAATGAACCGCATCACGAACCTTCATCCAAGATTCTGTTAAGAGCTGATCCGGCATGAAGGCTACGTCCGTCTTTGTCTGGAGGCCCGCAGGATTACCCATCACCGCAGCCGTTCCGCGATTAGGCCGTATAAGCCCTGCAGCGATTTTCATAATCGTGCTTTTGCCGCTGCCGTTTGTTCCGAGCAGACCGACGATTTTTCCAGCCCCGACAGAAAAAGAAACATCGCGTAAAGCTTTCTTGGAACCGTAGGATTTGGATACATTTTGAAAGTCCAGTATATTATTCACTGTATTCGTTCCCCTTCTCTAACAATGATCTGACTAAAGCCTTAGTCGTTAGATTCGTTTGAATCGATATGAACCGCTTCAGCGACGATCGCGGCGATATCCTCACTCGTAAATCCGAGCTCCTGCATGCCATGAATGAACCGTTCCAGCAAATCTCCCGCCATTTCTTTTTTGATCATCATAATTTTCGATTCCTCACTTGTCACATATCTTCCTAACCCTCTTCTCGTCTCTACAATCGCTTCCCGCTCCAGTTCCTGGAACGTCCGTTGTATGGTGTTCGGATTAATTTGCAGCTCAGCAGCAAGCTCGCGAACGGATGGTATCTTGTCTCCCGCCTTCAGCTTGCCAGTGACGATTTCTCTCTTGATATAGTTCATGATCTGCAAATAAATCGGCAAATTATTATCGAATTCAATACTCACAATGTGTCGTACCCCTTTCCGCCCTATGCCTTCCGGAGCCATGCCCCTTAGGCGACATCCCGTTTCTTAAACGTAACAAAGCTAGCTCCGAGAAACAAGAACATATAAACAGCCAATACGATGAGCGAAAAAGTCATGGTCATTCCCTGGAATGGCGGGCTGCCGTTTGCATACACCGACAAATCAGCATTCGCAAAAAGCAAATATTTACCGAATGAATATCTGGACATCATGGCAACGATAAGCCCTTCCAGCATAAGCAGCGTCATTCCGATCCCAATCGTCGCTCCGCCGGAACGTATGAGCGTCCCGATCATAAACGTGACGGTCACATAGATCGTCATATATACGCCATGGTACAGCGCAGCGGCAAGCAAATTGCTTAGCTCGGCAATCCCCGAGAAGCCAAACATCACTGCTCCCGTAGCCAGCCCTACGAATAATGAGTACAGCGTCAGCACTATCGAATACAATAAAACGATCGTATACTTGGAGGCTAGAATTTTGCTGCGGCTGACCGAGCGAATCAATAACAGCTTGATCGTACCGCCGCTGAATTCCTTAGAAACGATGCCCGCCGTGCTGATGATGCCCAGTATAACCAGGAGCTGTCCCAGCCCATTTTTCGCCACGACGACCTCCGCAAACTGCGGAGCGGTCAGGACATTTTGCAGTCCCCCCATAAACTGGGTCAAATATGCAAACAGTAAGATGAATACTGTAATGATCGCAAAGGGTACGAAAAAACTGCGCTTCTTGAACATTTTCAGCCATTCATTCCATGCGAGATTACCAAAACTACGCAATGCAATTCCCTCCCGTCCATTTGAGGAATTCATCTTCCAGCGATTCCCGGCTTTCCTCCATCCGGTACAAGCCGATCCGCTCTTCACCCAGCGCCTGCACAAGACGAGGAACATGACGATCGCGCACGACAACTGTGATCTCTCTTTGCTCCGCAGCAATTCCAGCAATGGTAACCTCCTCCATTCGCTGAAGCCTTTCTTTGGCCCGTCCGGCATCATCGATGCGCAGCTTCAACTTCACGTACTCCATCTCATTTTGCGGCGTATCCAAATCTCTTACCGTCACGAGTTCGCCTTGCTGGATCACGACGATCCGGCTGCACATCAGCTCTATCTCCGACAACAAATGGCTGGATACTAGAATCGCAATCCCTTCCTCCCGGGCTATCTGCTTCAAATAATCCCGCATCTCCCGGATGCCTGCCGGATCAAGCCCGTTCGTCGGCTCGTCAAGGATAAGAATCGACGGCCTGTGCAGCAGCGCCTGCGCGATGCCCAGCCGCTGACGCATGCCGAGCGAATACGCCTTTACCTTCTTATGCAGCGCCTGCTCCAGTCCTACCAGCTTCGCGACCTCTTGAATCCGCCCCTTTGTAATTCCTTCCGTCATCCGTTGATACTGCTTCAAATTATCGTAGCCGCTCATATAGCCGTAGAATTCAGGATTCTCAATAATACCGCCGATATGGCTGATCGCCTCCGTAAAATGTCGGCGCACGCTCTTACCCTTAACTAGAATATCGCCCTCACTCATGGAGATAAGCCCGACAATCATCCGGATGGTTGTCGTCTTGCCCGCCCCGTTAGGCCCCAGCAATCCGACGATCTCTCCTTTTTGTATATCAAACGACAGCCGGTTTACAAGGTACTTGCTCCCTATTTTCTTGCTCACCTGATTCACCGAAAGCACGGTAGGATATGTCTCTAATTCGAGTACGCTCATCATTCCACTCCCTTGTACTAGTGTTATAGTTGAATAGTACACTAGCACCGAACAACTGTAAAGCCCTTTTTTCCTTTTTCGAAAAAAAACCGCCGGAGAGTTGTCTCTCCGGCGCCGGGTTATGAACAGGCTTATCTCATTTTCACTTGATCGCGATATTGTTTTGGGGTCATGTGTTCAAATTTCTTGAACATGCGGATGAAATAGCTCGTCGTTTGCAATCCGATTTGCTCCGAAATAGCATCCAAGCTTAGGGTCGAGCCTTCCAGCAGCTCCTTCGCTTTCTTCATCCGAAGCTGAGTGACGTAGTCGATGAAGGTAAGCCCCGCCTCCTCCTTGAACAACACGCTGAAATAGCTCGGATTGAGATGAACCTGCTGAGCCACCTCCTTGATCGTCAACACGTCGGAAATATGCTCATCGATATATTGAAGCGCTTTGACCACGTACTCATTGCTCGTATGCAAACTAAGCGGGTCTTTCCCTTGGCTGCGCTCTCCGTCCTCCTGTTGTGATTCCCCTGGTTTAAGCTGACGGGATTGCTGCTTCTTAAGTCGCTCCCTTCGCTCTTTCGCTAATCGAGCCGCATTCAGGGCTTTCTCGGCGGTCTGAATGAGCTCGGATTGCTGCACTGGCTTTAAGAGATAATCGATGGCCCCAAGCCGCAATCCCTGCTGTGCGTATTCGAATTCCGCGAATCCGGTGAGCAGAACGGCGGCAACCTCATTATTCTCTTCACGCAGCGTTTCCAGAAGCTCGATGCCGGTCATCAGAGGCATGCGGATATCGGTGATGAGCACATCATATTCCCGCTCACGCAGCATTTTCAGCGCCTGCATCCCGTTTTCCGCCACAGCGATTTCGGCCTTGTCGCCCTTCCATTGCTGCAGCGTATAGGATACACCCATTCTCGTGTTGTATTCGTCGTCAACGACTAATATCGCCGGTATGCTCATCCGGTTCCACCTCCTCCCGAGCAGCTGGAATCCGCACCTCAACGACAGTGCCTTCATGGGGACGACTGTAGATTTGAATGCCGTAATCAGCGCCATAATGGAACTGAATCAGCTTGCTGACGTTGAACATGCCAATCCCTTTGCCGCTGGACATAAATTCGACATTCATCTCATTTTGCAGTCGGCTTCTAATCTCATCCAGCTTGTCCGCGGTCATGCCGACACCGTTATCGGCAACAATGAACGAGACAACTCCATCCTGCTCCCGAATTATCAGCTCAATCATTCCTCCGCTTTCCAGCGGTTCAATCCCATGAACGATCGCATTCTCAATAAGCGGCTGGATCGTCAGCTTCGGAATCCTCAGCTCATGCACTGCCGGGTTATCACGGATCTTGACCTGCAACCGTTCGTGCCAACGCATTTTCATAATATAGACATAACGCTTTACCTGCTCCAGTTCCTCAGCCACCGTCACAAAACCGTCTTCCCCCTTCGATTGAATACTGTAGCGGAACAAGTCGGCAAGGCGAATGACCATTTGAGCGAGCTCATCCTCTCCTTTGCGGATATGCGCCCAATACAACGAATCGAGCGTGTTAAATAAGAAGTGCGGATGGATTTGCGAATGCAGCGCTTTAATTTCGCTCTTGCTCTTGATCAGTTCTTTTTCATAGACTGATTTGATTAGGTGGTTGATCTCCCGTACCATATGGTTGTATTTCACGTTCAACAGATTGACCTCGCGGTTAAAATATTGATCAGGGTTTTCGCGAGGAGTCCCGCTTTTTCCCTTCTGCATCACTCTTGTCAGCCTTTTGATCGGAGAAGTAATCAGCAAGGAAAGGTAATAGGATAGAAGCGCAAAAACGATGATGCTGAGAGTGCTGGCCCAAATCAGGACGTCCTGCAGGAAATGAATATCCTCCGTTAAAGCTTCCTTCAAAATCATAATCTCCAACTGCCAGTCGGTCGCCTTGATCTTCCGCTGTACCGTGACGTAGTCCTCCTTGTTGATCCCGTCTCCGTCGGGGGGAAGAGGCAAAGCCAAAGTGCTCCCCGTCCTTGTCAGCGAAATCTCATTGCCATCTGCATCGAGCAGCCGCATGATGCTGCCCTTTGCTTTGGCGACATCTTTACTGATGAACTCAATGAGGGAGGGCTTGATGCGAATGACCAAATATCCGCCGTTTCGATAATCCAGCTTCTCCAGCTTAATCCGCCGGATCGCCAGCAAATCCCCTGCATTCTGCGGGTCAAGGCCGATCCAAATCATCGACCCAACCTGATTTACATCGTTCGCTTCCTGGATATAACGTTCGCCAACACGCCCGGTAATCGTTTGGTCTACAATCGGGTAAAGGCTGTTCTCCTCAGAGAACAGCTCAATTTCCCGGATCGTCTCCGAATATGCTGTTTTATCGATCAAAATTTTACGCAGCTGCATTTTCTCATCGTAAGTCGTAGCTTGCCCCTGCAATTCATCGGCAAGCTGCTCCTGAATCCGTTCATCCATCGTCAGTTGCAGAGTTAGAACATTAATCTCGCTGAGCAAGGATTCCAATCGCCCGCCAACCTGCTCGGCAATTTCGTCGATATATAGAGCAGCGTTCTCCTTCTGCACCTTGGACAGTAAATAATAGAGGCTGCTGACCGTTAAAGACAACACGATAATCATCATAACAATGAAGCCTACAAAAATTTGCCCTCTCGTCTTGTCCAAGCCTAGTTTGCTCAGCAGTCTCATATTTATTGCCTCCAGATTGTTCTAAGGGGAATAGCGAATCGGGCGGGAAGCCCGACTACAGCTTTGGATAAATCATTACCTTGATGCTTGTTTCCTTCTCCGTACGAGCGACTTCGATCGCTTCCTGAATATCCTGGAGCGCGTATTTATGTGTAATGACCTGTTCAATGTCGATATCGGATTTGCTCAATGCCTGGATCGCCGATGGATACGTGTTCGCGTAGCGGAACAATCCGTAGACATCGATTTCGCCATCAATGATCGTATTGATATCGACCGGAATTTCCGACGCCGCCGGCATGCCGACCAGAACAACCCGGCCTCCGCGATTCACAGCGCCAAACGCATCGGCGATGGCACGGCCATTACCGGAGGATTCGACGACAACGGTAACGCCTTTCCCACCGGTCAGTTCGGCAAGGCGCTCCTTCAGATTCTCCTTCGACGGATCAATAACAGCAGTTGCTCCCATTTTCATCGCCAGCTCCTGGCGGAACGGAACAACATCGGTCGCATAAATTTCTGTGACGCCGTAAATTCTAGCGGCTTGGATCGCGAGAAGTCCAATTGGGCCAAGCCCTGTAACGAGCATCCGGTCAGCCGGGCTTACCTTGCCGCGGATCATCGCATGCATGCCTACCGAAAGCGGCTCCAGCAGAGCCCCCTCTTCAAAACTCATCTCATCCGGGAGTTGGAACAAGAAATCACTGCGTACAGCAACATATTCTGCCCAAGCTCCATCGACCGGAGGCGTCGCCATAAACACGACGTCCGGGCAAAGGTTATACCGGCCAGATTTGCAATAATCGCAGCGTCCGCAAGCGACTCCCGGCTCCACGGCGACCCGGTCGCCTACCGCCACATTGCTTACCTTCGCCCCCACCTGCATCACTTCCCCAGCCAGCTCATGACCAAGAATGATTGGCTTCTCCACCACATAACGCCCGATCCGGCCATGCTCATAATAATGAACATCCGAGCCGCAGACGCCGATGCAGTACACTTTGATGAGTGCTTCATCCTCTTTAATGCTAGGAATGGGCACCTGCTTGATTTCAATATCCATCGGTCTATTCAGTATGGCTGCATCCATCATATTCGACATAGTCAGCTCTCCCTTAGTTTGAAATTGTTAAACTTCTGCCTCTCCGGCTCAAACATAGAATATATTAAGATCCTGCACTTCACTTATCTCGAATCATTGGCCGAAGCTTGTATCTACTCATCCAGCTCGCGGTATGTGAAATAATCGAAATCGGCATGCAACTGGCGGCCGCTCAAGTCCTGGGCGCATATGCCGATAAAAGCTCCGGTAAAGCCCTGATCCAGAGCAATGCCGTCCTTGACCAGCTCCGCGTTCTCATCCGAGAGCTTGGTTGCGTCCATTTCCCCGCCGATCGGCAGCCACTCTACCCCATCCCTGGAATAGTAGAATCGCAGCACCTCCCTGCGAATGACCGCCTTCATATAGCAGCGTTCCCAGCCCTCGATAGAAATCGGCGACTCTAGGGGCTCGTCATACACTCCACGGTCGCTGGACATGATGCCTAAGCATTTGCCCAATTCCTCATCCCAGCTGATCCATAGGTAATAATAATTTTTCGTATTATAGTAATAAATCAGACCTGCCAGCTGCTGATATGTCTCCGGCGCAAATTCGACAACCGTCTCGGCTTCTGCCAGAAAAGATTGCTGCCGGCGCGCCACCAGACTTTGCCGGTGATGCGAATACAGCGACTCCCGGCCTTTCAGCCGCAGATAGCCCGGGCGCTCCTTCAGCGTCGCCCACCCCTCGGCGAGAGGCTCGCGCAGCGTGCTGAAGTGGCGACTGATCTCCACGCCGTCAAAGTGCTCCGTCTCCGGCTCCGGTGCAAATGGATGCTCCGGCAAGCTCGGCCCCGCTACGCGCACCTGCGGCTCATGATCACCCGTTGTCAGACGCAGCCAGCCGTCCTCCGTCCATTCCACCTTCTGAATGGCCGTCTCCCGGCCGAGCGTGCAGCACATCGATGGCCGCAGCGGCCGTCCGCACAGATGCACAACGTACAACTCGCCCTGCTGCGTCTCCACCAGGCTGCCATGACCCGCCCGCTGCAGCGCAGCTTCCGGGCGATCCGCCGAGGTCAGCAGCGGACCATTCGGGTCAGCCTCATAAGTGCCGAGCAGCGTAGCTGAACGCGCCATCGTGATCGCATGCCCGTAGCGGGTTCCGCCTTCCGCAGTCATCAGATGATAATAACCGTTGGCTTTATAAATATGAGGCCCTTCTGTCAAACCTAGCGGCGTTCCCCGGAAGATGTTATGGATCGGGCCGACCAGCCGCTGCTCCTCCTCCGAGTACTGCTGGATGACAATGCCGCCGAAATGGTTATTCCCTTTGCGGTGATCCCAGACCAAGTTCAGCACCCATTTCGTGCCATCCTCCTCGTGGTACATTGAGGGATCGAAGCCGCTGCTGTTCAGGTAGATCGGCTCTGACCACGGGCCGCGAATATCCTTCGCGGTAACCAAGTAGTTATGCGTATCCTTGAACGGTCCCATATGGCTTTTGACATCGGTATATATTAAATAATAAGTTCCTTCATGATAACTCAGGCAGGGTGCCCACACTCCGCCGGAGTCTGGATTCCCCATCATGTCCAGCTGGCTCGTCCGGCTCAATGGATGGCCGATGAGCTGCCAGTTCTTCAAATCCCGAGAATGGTGGATCTGCACCCCCGGAAACCATTCAAACGTTGAAGTAGCGATATAATAATCATCGCCCACCCGAATAATCGATGGATCTGGGTTGAAGCCCCTCAAAATCGGATTGATAATTTCAGACACCGCATATTCCTCCACTTCTGTTCTAGTTGTCTGCATCACTGCAAACTGCAGCTTTAACTGTTATAACTTCTCCTTAAAATTCTTTAAGTTGCGTGCACTAAGCTATCTTGTACTATCACGTACTATGATGATCTTGTACTATGATGATCACGTACTATGATAATCTCTTCCTCGGAATCATTGTTCTCTCTTCCCTGCATCCATTCTTTAATTCAACTTATATGATTCGATTCGCCGCAGCCCTTACTTGATCTTCGCCAGTTCTTCCTTCACGTCATTATTGCTCTGACCTACGATGGCTCCCATCAGGTCAAGGAATTGGTCGGCACGTCTTGCGTCGAGCGTCTGGTCGTAGTATCCGAAGAAGCCTTCCAAGTTATCACTAATCGACTTATCGTATTCATAAGCGAGCGGATGCATCTTGGAGTCGTCGAGTCCCGGATTTTTCATCGGGCTGATGTTGGCGCCCTCGTAAATTTCCTTTCTTTGTTCTGGACTGGACAGGAAACGAATCGCGGCATAAGCTGCATCCTGATCCGCCTTCGAGGAAATCGCCATACCTACGCCGAAGCCGCCTTGATACACATTGACGCTGCCTTCGCCCCCGCTCACCGCAGGGAATGGCACGAAGCCTACCTTCTCCGCGAACTCATCGTTCAGAAAAGCCTCCATCGCCCATTCGCCCTGTAAATACATCGCCGCGCGTCCATTCACGAACAGCGATTCTGCAGCAGCATAATCCAATCCTAAGAATCCGTTTACAAAACCTTTTCTATCGATAGCCAGCTCTCTTAGCATCTCGCCAGCCTGGACGAAGCTGTCCTGCGTGAAATCGGCTTCCCCATTTTTGGCCTTCTCGAACGGCTCCGTTCCACCGATGCGCTGAGCCAAATAAGAGAACCAGTGCAGCATCGGCCAGCGTTCTTTGCCAGCGATCGTAATCGGCGTAATATCCTTCGCATTCAACTGATCCACCACAGTCAAAAGTTCATCATAAGTCGTAGGCGGAGTCAAGCCATTCTCGGTGAAGATCTCTTTATTATACCAAAGTGATACGCCGCTGAATAAGACGGGAATCGCATAGGTCTTGTCCTCGTAAGTAAATGTATCCAAACCGCCTGGCAGCACATTATCTCTGAATTCTGCATCCTGGTTCAAGCTTTCCGTAATATCTCCCAGCATGCTGGTCGAGACGAGCGTATCGAATGTTTCCCCACTCCAATACGTAATGATGTCCGGCAGCTGATTGCCCGCAATCGCTACCTTCATTTTCGTTTTCAAGGCTTCGTCTTCAAAAAATTCGGCGGTTAGCCGGATATCCGGATGCTCATCATTGAATTCTTTAATCGAGTTCTCGATCGTTTCCCGGCTTCGCGTCTCCATGCTCCACATCGTTAATTCCTTTACGCCCGCCTGCTTCTTGCCCTCTCCTTGATTGGAGCATGCCGTAACTGTAAGCAATACAGCAAGCATCACTAGTACGAATGCCTTCTTCATTGGTGTTCCCCCTCGTTTTGTTAGTTTTATTATAAACCCCAGCCTGTCCCTGCTTCTAGCCCTTTACCGAGCCAGCCACAACCCCCTTGTGAACGTACTTCTGCAGGAACATGTACATGATTAGAATCGGGGCTGTAGTTATGACCAATGCCGCGCTGATCAGTGAATAGTCTGCGCTAAAGTTGCCTTTAAACATCATCAGTCCGATCGGCAGCGTTTTCAAAGATTCTTTGGAAATCATCACTAACGGAAAGACGAAATCATTCATGATATTGAAAAAGGAAACGATGGTCACAGTGGCCAGCACCGGCTTAGCTAAAGGAAAGTATACGCGGAAAAAGCTCTGGTAAATACCGCAGCCGTCCACGGTTGCCGCCTCCTCGATCTCCCTTGGCACCTCCCGGAAAAATCCATAAGACAGAAACACCGCCACCGGCAGGTTAAAAGCGATGTATGGAAAAAACAAGGCCCAAAACGTATCATAAGTACCGATCCGATTCGAGATCATGAACAATGGAATCAGCGTGCTGTGAACCGGTATAAGCATGCCTAGAAAGAACATCCCCAGCAAAAGACCGGAGCCTTTAAACGGACGAGTTGCAAAATAAAACCCGATCAAGGTCGCCACGATAAGCAGACCGATCACAGAGAACAGCGTAATGTACATACTGTTGAACAAATAGCCGCCGATTCCCTCGTTCCACGCTTTGGCAAAATTATCAAACCGCCACTCCGATGGCAATCCCCACGGATTCGCGAAATATTCCTTGTTGCTCTTAAAGGATGAGATGACCATCCAAACGAACGGATACCCCGTAAATACCAGATGAGTGAGCAGAATGACGTACAGCAGGGATCTCACGGCAGTTTTTCGGTTAAAAAATCGTCTTTCGCTGTTCACTCCCGTGGTCTTCGGCTGTTGAGAATGCGCTGCTGCATGAGCTCTAAGCAAGATGACCCTCTCCTTTCTTTAGGATGATGAAATTAAATCCATTCATAAGCTTCTATTGCCTACGTTTAAGCTTCCTAGAGCTTGCGATTTTCCTATTGAAATTTGGCACTGCCCTTGTTCAGCAATTTGAAAATAAAGAATGCCAGGAACAACCCAAACAGCAGCAGGAAAGTCGAAATTGCACTGCCATAGCCGTAGTCCATCAGCTTGAAGGCGTTCTTCATCATATAACTGGCAATAACTTCGCTGGAGTTGTTGGGGCCGCCGCCCGTCATAATATAGATCAGGTCAAAATACTTCAGCGAGTTGATGACGCAGTTCAGTACCGTGAACGTAATCGTTCCCCAGATCAGCGGAATCTGAATGTTGAATACGATCCTCCATTCACTAGCTCCTTCGACCCTCGCCGCCTCAAGTACTTCGTCCGAAATATTTTGCAGCGCGGCGAAATATACAACGACGTAGAAGCCGATAAATTGCCAGGCAACGACCGCGATGACTGAGGCCAGTGCCGTCCCCGTCTCCCCGAGCCAGGCATGCGTCCAGCTCTGTAGGCCGAGCTTGATCAGCAGATTGTTCAGCAGGCCGAAGTTCGGATCATAGATTTGCGCCCACAGAATGCCCAGCACCGCAGTCGACAGCATGACTGGCGTAAAGTAGATCGTTTTCATAAAATTGGAGCCTCTCAGCTTATAGCCGAGCAAAATCGCCAGAAACAGTCCGACTGGCAGTTGAATCAGCAATGCTCCCAACGTAAGGTACAGTGAATTTTTCAGCGAAATCCATAGAACCGGATCCTGAAACAGCCGTGTATAATTGTCCATTCCGGTGAATATCATGGCCGAAATCGCATCCCACTGAAACAAGCTGTAATACATGCTCATGCCAATAGGAACAATGATAATCGCGGCGAAAATCAAAAGCGCAGGCCCCATAAAAAAGGCTCCGCTCGTCAGCCGCTTCATGCCCGTCTCTCTCATTGCAGCTCTCCCCTTTCTCTTGATGACTATTGCCTTTTTGAAAATATCCTTAGTGTGTACTGCGGCATCAGCGTACTATTGTAACTGTTCCGCGACCACCTGTATCCGCTTTCAATAATAATTGTACCAACTGTGATTTGACTTGTTATGAAACGATGATTGGCTAAAATAGTACAACGATTGGATACTTAGTGAATTTATGCACAATGAAAAAGTGCAGCAATCCTTCTCAGAACCACAAAAAAAGCAGCCTAATCGGTTAATCAATCACCGATATAGACTGCTTATGAGAATCTTACCCTTTAATCAACAATCGTCGGCTGATCGGGATTCCTCAGGAACCCGAACATCGTTTTGATCTGCTCCTCAGTGTTTCTTTGGAGCGATAGCTGTGGAAGATGGTTCTCCTCGTAGAAGGCTACGCCATTCGTTTCAAGCCCTGCTGCGGCCTCTCCACCGACAATTTCGCATTGAATAAATATTTTATAGACATGATATGGCTCTGGAGGGTGCTGATGAAATTTCTTATCCAGTACTGCGAGTAAACGAACCGGCCTCACTTCATATCCTGCCTCTTCCTTGATTTCCTTCACCGCTACTTCGGATGGAGACAGTCCAATATCTCCCCAGCCCCCGGGCAATGCCCAGCCCCCGTCATGCTTCTCCCTGACGAGCAGTACCTTGTTATCCTTAAAAACAACGCCGCGAATATCGACCTTTGGCGTCGCGTATCCACGTTCATTGGCAAACGACAGTTCAATAATCTCTCGATCCACCGTTGTATAGCTATCCAATATGTCAACGCTGATTTCACGGAGCAGCTCATAGCGTTCAGCATCATAGACATCCTTGGTGTAGGCAAGCCCGGTCTGAGCAAGTGCCTGAATTTGCTTCGCCCATTCCAGCCATTTTGGTGTCATGTTCATTCTCAATCAGCCTCCGTTCGCTAAATCAAACCCGTTCGTGCTTGATCAGATCAATAAATTAAACAGATTCAAATCACGGTTCAACTCCGTATAGGTAATGCCTTTAGCGTCCATGCGGCCGATCAACGCCCCGTAATCCGCAGGGTCACTGAGCTCGATACCGACCAATGCCGGTCCATTCTCCTTATTGTGCTTCTTCGTGTACTCAAATCGGGTAATATCATCGTTCGGCCCCAGCACGTCCTGCAGGAACTCACGGAGCGCTCCGGCACGCTGCGGAAAGTTCACCATGAAATAATGCTTCAACCCTTCATAAATGAGCGAACGCTCCTTCATTTCCTGCATGCGATCGATGTCGTTGTTGCCGCCGCTGATAACGCAGACAACCGTCTTGCCGCGAATTTCATCCCGATACATATCAAGAGCGGAGACGGCAAGCGCTCCGGCAGGCTCTACTACAATCGCGCTGTCATTATATAAATCAAGAATCGTCGTACACGCCTTCCCTTCAGGCACCTTCACGATATCATCCAGCAAATCGGCGCATATGCGATAATTCAAATCGCCCACGCGCTTCACGGCCGCACCGTCTACGAACTTATCAATCGTCTCCAGCGTAATGACCTGCTGCTGCTCGAACGATTCGCTCATCGAAGCGGCTCCCAGCGGTTCAACCCCGATCAATTTCGTCTCCGGATTCATTGCCTTAATATACGTGCCGACGCCCGAGGCCAATCCGCCGCCGCCGATCGTCACAAACACATAATCTGCGGCCGCATCGAGATTCTCCAGAATTTCCATGCCGATCGTTCCGTTGCCGGCAACAATTTTCGCGTCATCAAAAGGATGAATGAACGTCATGCCGCGATCCCGGCACGCCTTCATCGCTTCCTCATAAGCGTCGTCATAAGTATCTCCGGTCAAAATAACCTCCACATGCGAGCCGCCGAAGCGTTTGACCTGCTTTACCTTCTGATTAGGCGTCGTGCTCGGCATATAGATCGCGCCCGGAATACCTAGCGCATTGCAGGAGAAGGCCACGCCTTGGGCATGGTTGCCCGCACTGGAGCACACGATTCCCTTCTCCAGTTCCTCTGGACTTAAGCTGCGAATTTTATTATATGCACCCCGTATTTTGAAAGAACGGACAACCTGCAAATCCTCTCGTTTCAAAAATACGCGGCATCCATATTTCGCTGACAATGTTGCATCCAATTGCAGCGGGGTACGCACCACCACTTCCTTAAGCACATGGTGCGCCCGAACGATTTCTTCCATACCTACCGTGCGTTGCCCTGTTTCTTGTTCCGTTTGATTCATCTCTTCTCCTCATTTCACTTCAACAAATTAATGATTCATCTATTAAAATTAATTTCCGTTAAAATTAAACTCCGTCCTCGGTTAGAGCGGAAATGTCTGCCTAAACCAGGCTGCCGCAGCTTCGATTTCCGTTCGAGTCAGGCTGTGACCCGCATTTTCCCAATGCAGCTTCAGCTTGGCTCCCGCTCCTTCCAGCAGGCTGCTGAGCTCCTCCGTCTCAGCTGGCGGACACATTCGATCATTGCGTCCCGCCCCGATGAACACGGGAACGTCCTTCAAATCCGGCAGCACCACGCTGCGCAGCGGCACCATCGGGTGATGCAAGACGGCGCCGCGAAGAGCGTCATGATAATGAAATAAGAGGCTTCCTGCGATATTGGCTCCATTCGAATATCCTACAGCAACATAATTGCGCCGATCAAGATGATATTTCACAGCCGACTCATCAAGAAAGTCATACAGCTCTCTAGTTCTGTACGCCAAATCCTCCTCATCGAACAGCCCTTCCGCCAACCGCCGAAAAAAGCGGGACATCCCGTTTTCAAGCACATTTCCGCGAATACCGAGGACGGAAGAATTAGGCGACAGCGTCTGGGCAAGCGGCAGCAAATCGCTCTCCGTCCCTCCCGTTCCATGCAAGAGCACTAGCACCGGCGCTGATTCATCCTTGCCTTCGTGAAATAAATGCCTCATTCCTCTGCCTCCTCTTCATCAAATTCCAAAGACCGAACCTGAAAATTGCTCAAATGGGGAAGTATCGCACTGCGATGCGGCTCATACCTCGCGGGCAGCATCAGTTCCTCACCAAGCTGCTCCAACGGCTCATCGATCGTAAAGCCCGGCGGATCGGTAGCAATTTCGAACAAAATCCCGCCTGGTTCCCGGAAATACATTGCTTTGAAATATTCACGATCCACGATTCGCGTAGGACGAAGGCCGCATTGCTCAATCATTCTCCGCCACTCTTCCTGCTCCTTATCATCCCTTGCCCGCCAAGCGATATGATGAACCGTTCCCGCTCCACCGCCGCTTCGCGGAATATCCTCTGCGTTCAAATCGATCCAGTTGCCTATATCCCCTGTCGCCTGATACCGAATAAGCCCTTCTTCTTCAGCAACCCGCCTCATATCAAGAATCAATTCCAGCACACCTGCGGTACTCTCGCTATCGCTGCTGAACAGCAATGCGCCGCCGAACCCCTTGATCGCGTATTGCAAGGGCACCCCGCCAAAAGACCATGTACTCGCAGACCCCTCCGCTCGTTCCACGAGGTCGATCAACAGACCCGAATTATCCGTAAAGCGTATATATTCCTCGCCAAAGCGTGAGATATCCATATAAGGTATACTGAATTTCTTCAGACGCTTGCGCCAGAACAGCAGACTCCCCGGCGGAACGGCGTAAACCGTTACCCCGACCTGCCCTCCCCCGATCATCCCGCTCTCCACTGCATCCTGTGGAAAAAAGGTCATGATCGTTCCTGGACTGCCCGACTCATTTCCAAAATATAAATGATACACTTCCGGTGCATCGAAATTCACCGTCTTCTTGACCAATCTCAGACCGAGGACGCCTGCGTAGAAATCCACGTTTCCCTGAACGTCCCCGACAAACGCCGTAATATGATGTATTCCTGCCGTGGTTGGCATGGCTCGTCCTCCCGAAAAAAACTTCTTCTCGTTATTATACGTAACCTACGGCAACAATTCATCTTCTATTACAAAATATGGGCTGGAAAATAACAAACAGCGTCAGACATAATCTGACGCTAAATGCTTGCTTTGATATTCCCATTATGGCTGGCGCTAATTCTGCACAATCATTCCACTTGACCGCTGCGGCGCTTCCCCGCATGTCCCGTGTTTTCGAAGTCATCCGAAATATCCCGTTCTGCAGCATCCTTGGCCAACTCCGTGAGCTTCCATTCCGTCGATCCCATAATAAGATCTGCAGGAAACTCCTGCCCGCGGTACAAATATTCCGAACGGCCCCACTCATCCGTGTACAGCCCTTCCACTTCCACCCTCTCGCGCGAAATTGGAAGCATATCCTTCTTTTCCTGACTCATGATCGATTCGACGCCTCCATTCAACAATATTCGGAATACTCATATCGTTAAGATGCGCCGGAATGGACCGGGTTATCCGTCCTTAAAACAACCTCTACGGAATAAGCAAGGAATATAATATACTCTCGAATTTACGAATGCTTATACTAAGGCTTTTGCCGCAATATCGGAACGCTGATGCTTGCCCTCGAAGATGATGCGCTCCGCGGCGGCATAAGCCTTCTCGCGAGCTTCGGCAATATCCTGTCCCAACCCAACGACACCCAATACGCGTCCACCGTTCGTTATCCACTCCCCAGCTCCATTCTTCGCTGTTCCTGCATGGAATACAAGTGCATCCCCGGCTTCATCCAGCCCGGAAATCGGCAGTCCCTTCGGATAGGACGCAGGATAGCCTCCTGAAGCAAGCACTACGCATACCGCCGCCTCATTGCTCCATTCGATTTCCACCTGATCCAAAGTTCCATTAACGGATGCAAGGAAGATCTCCAGCAGATCGCTCTTTAGTCTCGGAAGCACGACCTGGGTTTCCGGATCGCCGAACCTTGCATTAAATTCAATTGTCTTCGGCTTGCCGTCCGGAGAAATCATCAGCCCGGCAAACAGCACGCCGCGGAATGGGCGACCTTCCGCCACCATCGCCTTGGCCGTTGGCTTAATGATCGTCTCGACCGCTTCCTCGATGATGGAATCCGCGATATGCGGCAGCGGAGAGTATGTCCCCATGCCACCTGTATTCGGCCCTTTGTCATTATCATAGACCTGCTTATGATCCTGCGCTGCCGACATCGGTCGCACGACTTCTCCATCCACAAAAGCAAGGATCGACATTTCCTGTCCTTCGAGGAACTCCTCAATGACCACTTGGCTGCCCGCGTCGCCAAATACCTTGCCGACCATAATGTCCTTCAAAGCCGCTTCCGCTTCCTCGCGTGTAAAAGCTACAGTTACCCCTTTGCCCGCAGCAAGACCGTCCGCCTTAATGACGATCGGTAGCTTCTGCTGATCGAGGTATGTCTTAGCCTTATCATAGTTATCGAACTTCTCATAGGCAGCTGTAGGAATGTTGTATTTTTTCAGCAAATCCTTCATGAATGTCTTGCTGCCCTCGATATGAGCCGCATTTTTACGCGGCCCGAACACCGGAATACTCTTCGCCTCGAACGCATCCACGATCCCGTCCGCCAGCGGATCATCCGGCCCGACAACAACCAAACCAACTTGCTTCTCCTGAGCAAAGGCCGTCAATTTATCGAATTCATTGACCGCAATCGGAACAATCTCTGCCACTTGGCCAATTCCCGCATTACCCGGCGCGCAATAAATCGTCCCCGCCTTCGGGCTTTTGGCCAGCGCCCAACAGATCGCATGCTCCCGGCCGCCGCCGCCAATCACTAAAATATCCATACTGCTCCCCCCTATAGCCAAACAGCAAACGGCAGGCCGCCTCTGCTGTCCACCGTCCCTGTCCATCTGAAAAGTTTATATAAAGGTTACATCGTGATCAAAAGCTGACTTTAAAACTACCTCTCTAGTGCTTGAAGTGGCGAATGCCGGTGAAGACCATGGCAACCCCATACTTGTTCGCCATTTGGATGGATTCCTCGTCCTTGACCGAGCCGCCCGGCTGAATAATAGCCGTTACGCCAGCTTTAGCAGCCGTCTCTACCGTATCGCCCATGGGGAAAAACGCATCGGAAGACAGCACGCTGCCCTTCACTTTATCTCCGGCCTGCTCGATGGCGATCTTCGCCGAGCCGACACGGTTCATTTGTCCGGCGCCCACGCCGATCGTCATATCATCCTTCGCCAGCACGATGGCGTTAGACTTCACATGCTTAACTACTTTCCAAGCAAACAAAAGCTGCTTCAATTCTTCTTCGGATGGAGCACGATCCGTGACCACCTTCAGATCCGATTCCTGCAAAGAGTGAACATCGCTGTCCTGAACGATCATGCCGCCGTCAATCGAAGTAACGACAAGCTGGCTCTTGCGATTTACACCCAGCTCCAGTCCGTTCACCTTCAACAATCGGATGTTTTTCTTCTGCGTCAGAACGGCAATGGCTTCATCCGTAAATCCAGGAGCAAGGATAATTTCTAAGAAAATCTCCTTAAGCAGCAGTGCCGTCGCTTCGTCAATAATACGGTTAGCTGCTACAATGCCGCCGAAGATCGATACCGGGTCAGCCTCATGCGCTTTGCGGAATGCCTCGTAAATGCTGGCTCCGATTCCCACGCCACAAGGATTCATATGCTTAACGACCACGACCGCCGGCTCTTCGAATTCCTTGACGATTTGCAGAGCCGCATTAGCGTCATTAATGTTATTATAGGAAAGCTCTTTGCCGTGCAGCTGTTCCGCCGAGGTGAGCGTATCCGCCGCAGCCAGTGGTTTGCGATAGAACGCCGCCTTCTGGTGTGGATTTTCGCCATAACGAAGATTTTGGATCTTCTCATACGTGACTGTAAAACGTTCCGGAAGCGGGTCGCCGTTCACGTTCGACAAATAATCGGAAATCAAAGCATCGTAAGCCGCCGTATGACGGAAAACTTTGGCCGCAAGCTGTTTGCGCGTATCCAGGGTCGTATCCCCTTCGGCTGCAATTTCATCCAAGACCTTGCTATAATCACCCGAGTCAACGACAACAGAGACGAAGGCGTGATTTTTGGCAGCGGAACGCAGCATAGTTGGCCCGCCGATATCGATATTTTCAATCGCATCTTCATAAGTGACATTCGGCTTCGCAATCGTCTCCTGGAACGGATACAAATTGACGACGACCAGATCGATATAATCCAGGCCAAGCTCCTGCATTTGCGCTTGGTGCTCGGCGCTGTCCCGTACCGCCAGCAGTCCGCTATGAACTGCAGGATGCAGCGTCTTCACGCGGCCATCGAGTACTTCCGGAAAGCCCGTTACATCAGATATGCCGATGACAGGAATACCTTCCTTCGACAAAAGACTTTTCGTGCCCCCGGTTGAAATAATTTCTACTCCTAATTGCGACAGCCCGCGGCAAAAATCCACGATACCCGTTTTATCCGAAACGCTAACCAGCGCTCTTTTGATACTCACGATTGGCTTCCTCCTCTATATTATGGCAAGAATAACGCCTCGGCTTCATGCCGGACTAGCTAAAAGCTGATGTTTCCTATATTTCATTTGCTAGATAAATGACCCGATATTTCTCGGGAAATATCGAAAATGCCACATTAACCGCTGCAAGTAAAACGTCAATCGACATACACTATAAGAACAAAGACGTGAATACGCAGTTTTCGCAAAACGATAGCACTGTTTTGTGACTCCACCATCATTTGAATCTATCCTAAGCTTGTTCGCACCGTTATACGATATGCAACACTACGAAATCGTAATGTTCCGCCCATCGATCCGAATCTTTCCTCCCGCAAACCAACCAACCACCTGCGGATACAAATCGCGCTCAGCGGCGTGAATCTTCTCTTCGAGAGATTCTCTCGTATCCCCCTGCTGGATTTCGACGACCTTCTGGGCAATGACCGGCCCGGTATCCATTCCGCCGTCAACCAGATGCACGGTCACACCGGTGACTTTAACGCCATAAGACCAAGCCTGCCCGATCGCATCCTTTCCAGGAAAAGATGGCAGCAAGGACGGATGGATATTAATCATGCGCCCTTGATACGCATCTACCAGAACCGGAGTGAGAAGCAGCATATATCCCGCAAGCACAATCAAATCTACGCCTCTGCGTTCCAACTCTTCAGCGATCTCCACTTCATAGTCTTCACGGCGGGAATAGGCTTTCCGCTCAAACACAAAGCAATCCACGCCAGCACGATGCGCCCGTTCGACGACGGGAGCCTCCGGTTTATTGCAGACTAGCAGTACGATTTCCGCCCCTAATGTACCCTCGCGCGAAGCGTCTATGAGGGTTTGAAAATTGCTCCCCTGACCGGAGGCAAACACCGCGATCCGATAGGGTCTCCTGCTTCCAACAGATTGATCCGTCATTATACTTCTGCTCCAGTGAACTTCACTTCCCTGCTGCCTTCCGTAACGCGACCGATAACATAAGGCGTTTCACCAGCAGCACGCAAAGTTTCAAGCGTCTTGTCCGCTTCTTCTGCAGCAACTACGATCACGAGTCCGATCCCCATGTTAAAGGTCGTAAACATATCACGGTTGCTCACATCGCCCTTCTTCTGGAGCAAGTCAAAGATCGGCAAAATCGGCCATGCGCCGTAATTGATTTCTGCACCAACATGTTCAGGAAGCACGCGAGGAATATTTTCAATAAATCCGCCGCCTGTAATATGCGCCATCCCTTTAACCTGCACTTGCTCCAGCAAAGCGAGGACCGGCTTCACATACAGCTTCGTCGGCGTCAGAAGCACATCGCCAAGCAGAGCGCCGTCAAGCTCAGGAAGCGAATCATGGAGGCTATAACCGCATTGCTCAAGCAATAGCTTACGAACAAGGGAGAAGCCGTTGCTGTGCACACCGCTGGAGGCCAGGCCAATAATTGTATCGCCCGCTGCAATCTTGCTTCCGTTAATAATCTTGCTCTTATCTACTACCCCTACCGTGAACCCGGCAATATCATACTCGCCCTCGGCGTACATGCCTGGCATTTCTGCGGTTTCGCCACCGATCAAGGCGCAGCCAGATTGACTGCAGCCATCTGCAATCCCGGACACAATCGCCTCGATCTTGGCCGGAATTACTTTATCGCAGGCGAGGTAGTCCAAGAAAAAGAGCGGCTCCGCCCCTTGAACGACAACGTCATTGACGCACATCGCCACCGCGTCAATCCCGATCGTATCATGCTTGTCCATCGCAAAAGCGATTTTCAGCTTCGTTCCGACGCCATCCGTCCCCGAAACGAGGACTGGCTCCTCATATTTATCTTTGTTCAAGCCGAACAAAGCGCCAAAGCCGCCCAAATCCGTTAATACTTCAGGACGGAACGTCCGTTTGACGTGGCTTTTCATCCGCTCTACCGCTTCATTGCCCGCTGCGATGTCTACACCGGCATTTTTATAAGCTTCAGACACGATGGACACTCTCCTCAAAATATTTTTAGGGGTTGTTCAAAAAGTCAATCATTGATCACAATTAATCACATTAACTTAACAGCCGCAGCCGAACTTCTCCTCACCCTCAAAATCCGTCCGCGTCGGATATTCGTTATCGAAGCAGGCCATGCACAGCCCGCCTTTATAATCCTTCGCGTTATCTCCTTCGACGGCGCCGATCAAGCCTTCGGCGCTTAAGAATTCCAGGGAATCCGCATTGATTTCCTGGCGGATTTCTTCAACGGTCTTTGAGGAAGCAATCAGCTCCGCCCGGCTCGGCGTATCGATGCCGTAGAAGCAAGGATTTCTAAACGGCGGTGAAGTGATCCGCACATGCACCTCCGTCGCTCCCGCTTCGCGCAGCAGATTTACAATGCGGCGCGAGGTCGTCCCGCGGACGATCGAATCGTCGATCATCACGACGCGCTTGCCTTCGACGACTCGGCGCACGGCGCTCAGTTTCATCTTCACGCCCTGTTCGCGCAGCTCCTGGCTCGGCTGAATGAAGGTACGGCCCGTATATTTATTTTTGATCAAGCCAAGCTCATACGGAATCCCCGTCTGCTCGGCGTAGCCGATTGCTGCGGAAATACTGGAATCCGGAACGCCGGTAACGACGTCGGCATCAACGAACGATTCCTGTGCCATGACTTGACCCATCCGTTTGCGAGCCGCATGCATATTGGAACCGTTCATATCGCTGTCAGGACGGGAGAAATAAATATACTCCATGGCGCATAGCGCCTTGCGCTTAGGCTCTGCATAACGATCCTCATGCACGCCCTCCGCGTCCAGCACCAGCATTTCGCCCGGCAATATATCGCGGATCGTTTCCGCTCCGACGACCTCAAACGCACAGGTCTCGGATGAGAATACATAAGCGTCGCCCAGACGGCCCATCGTTAGCGGACGAAGCCCATGCGGATCGCTGGCGACGATCATACGGTCATTCGTCAGCAGCAGGAACGCGAACCCGCCGATCAATTGGCCGAGCGCGTCTCTTGCTGCTTCGACGAAATCCTTGGATGACCGGGCGATCAAATGCGCAATTACTTCCGTATCGCTGGTTGTTTGAAAGATGGAGCCGCTCTGCTCCAATTGATGACGGATTTGCGGGGCATTGACGATGTTGCCGTTCGTAGCTACCGCGAGATCTCCATCCCGATATTTAAAAATCAGCGGCTGCGCATTCATCAGACTGGTGTCCCCGTTCGTGGAATAACGGACATGCCCAATGGAACGGTCGCCATGCAGCGAGCTCAGTCTGTCCCGATCGAACACTTCCTTCACGAGCCCCATGCCCCGGTAATAATTGAACTCCTCACCGTTCGTTACGCATAGTCCTGCGCTCTCTTCCCCCCGGTGCTGCAGCGCGTGCAGGCCGTAGTAGGACAAAGAGGCGGCTTCGGGGTGACCGAACACCCCGAATACACCGCATTCCTCTTTTAGCGTATCAAATATATCACTCTTGCCTGTTCCTTGATTATAATAGTCTCCTGTCCAAAGCCCTTGCGGAATTATTGCATCAGACATGGAATTACATCCTCCCAGACCTGCTTCAGCTCGCTTACCGGTCTGTTCAGCACGGAGCGGGCATTCACCGAAATCTCCAGATTGTCGCCTGTAACTTGACCGATGTTTTGAACCGGAACGCCGTAGGATGCGATCAACTGCTCCAGCTCTGCCGCCTTATCCGGAGATGCCGATAGCAGGATGCGGGATTGAGACTCACTGAATAGGGCAAAGTCAGGACGAAGCTCTGTCGCAAAATTGACTTTGGCGCCAAGGCTGCCGCTGATGCAGGACTCGGCCAGAGCTACGGCCAGCCCCCCTTCGGACAAATCATGCGCAGATTGCACAAGCCCCTTTTGAATCGCTGCCAGCACGCTGTCCAGCAATTTTTTCTCGACGTTCAGGTCAAGCGCCGGTGGCCGTCCCTCCGTCACGTCATGAACGACCGCCTGGAATTCACTTCCGCCAAGCTCAGCAAAAGTCTCGCCAAGCAGGAATACAGCGTCTCCCTCCGCCTTAAAGCCTTGCGTCGTAATATGATCCGTATCATGTACGAGGCCAACCATGCCAACAACCGGTGTTGGGTAAATTGCGCCTTTGGAATTCTCATTATACAAACTGACGTTACCGCCAATAACTGGAGCATCCAGCACACGACAGGCTTCCGCCATGCCGTCAACCGCTTTTTCCATTTGCCAGAAAATATCGGGCTTCTCCGGGCTTCCGAAGTTCAGGTTGTCCGTAATCGCCAGCGGCTCGGCTCCAGAGCAGACCACGTTGCGCGCCGCTTCGCTGACCGCGATGCGTCCGCCAACCTCTGGATCCAGATATACAAACCGTCCGTTGCAGTCTGTAGTCATAGCGAGTCCCTTGCGCGTGCCGCGAATCGTCACGACCGCCGCGTCCGAGCCCGGTTGAACCGCCGTGCTGGTACGAACCATGTAATCATATTGGTTATATACCCACGCTTTGCTCGCTACGGAAGGAGAGGATAATACTTTATCCAATGCTCCGTTCAAATCCGTAACCTCGTCGTAGCGCAGTGTATCTACATTCGCATTTTCTTCATAGTAAGCCGGTACAGCCGATGGCTTGTTATAAATCGGGCACTCGTCGACAAGCGCCGTTACCGGCATATCGCCAACAACTTCACCTTGGTGGATCAGTCTTAGACGTCCGTCGTCCGTCACTTTACCCACCTTGGCGCAAATTACGCCCCAACGCTCGAAAATCTCCAGCGCCTGCGCCTCATCCTTCGGCTCGACGACGAACAGCATGCGCTCTTGAGACTCGGAGAGCATCATTTCATATGGCGTCATGCCTTCTTCGCGCTGCGGCACCTCATCCAAATACAGCTCCAGACCGTTGCCGGCCTTACTTGCCATCTCCGCGCTGGAGCAGGTTAGACCCGCTGCGCCCATATCCTGAATACCAAGCACGATACCGGAGTTAATCAGCTCCAGACATGCCTCCATCACCAGCTTCTCCATAAATGGATCGCCGACCTGTACAGCCGTCCGCTTTGATTCGGACTCTTCCGTCAACTCTTCCGAAGCAAATGTTGCCCCGTGAATACCGTCGCGGCCTGTCGGAGGCCCCACATAAAACACTGGGTTGCCTACGCCCTTCGCGACGCCGCGCTGGATTTTATCATGCTCGATCAAACCTACGCACATTGCGTTAACTAGTGGATTGCCGTCATAGGCATCATCAAACACCACTTCGCCGCCAACCGTCGGAATGCCGATACAGTTGCCATAGCCGGCAATCCCGGATACGACATGCTCGAACAAGTACTTTACGCGGTCGCTTTCCAGCTTGCCGAAGCGCAGGGAGTTGAGCAGGGCAACCGGTCTTGCGCCCATAGAGAAAATATCGCGGATAATGCCGCCCACGCCTGTCGCCGCCCCTTGGTACGGTTCAACCGCAGAGGGGTGGTTATGGCTTTCGATTTTAAATACAACCGCTTGGTTGTCGCCGATATCTACGATTCCGGCGCCTTCGCCCGGCCCCATGAGGACGCGCGGCCCTTCAGTCGGGAAGCGGCGAAGCAGCGGTTTGGAATTTTTATAGGCACAGTGCTCAGACCACATGACGCTGAATACGCCGATTTCCGTATAGTTCGGTTTACGTCCCAGAAATCCGCAAATCAGTTCGTACTCACTGTCCGATACGCCCATTTGTTTATAAATTTGCTGTTCTGCGATTTGCTCTGCATTCGGTTCTTTAGCGGACACTTGCTGACTCATGCCGATCCCTCCAAGCCTTTAATATCGATGTAAACATACGTTTGCCGTCCTCTGATCCAAGCAGGCTGTCCACTGCACGCTCAGGATGCGGCATCATGCCCACGACGTTCCCGCGTTCATTGGAAACTCCCGCAATGTCGTCTACGGAACCATTTGGATTATCCACATAACGGAAAATAATTTGATTGTTCGCCTTCAATTGAGCGTGCGTTGCTTCATCGCAATAATAGTTCCCCTCGCCATGGGCGATCGGGATATGAATCTCCTCGCCCTTCTGGTATTGGGTAGTGAACGGATTATCGTTGTTCTCTACGCGAAGCACGGTATCATGGCAGCGGAATTTCAGCGACGTGTTGCGGCGCAGTGTGCCAGGGAGCAATCCGGCTTCGGTCAAAATTTGAAATCCGTTGCAAATGCCAAGAATATATTTGCCTTGCTCGGCGGCTTTGGCTACCTCGGCCATTACCGGAGCGAATCTTGCGATCGCCCCGCAGCGAAGATAGTCGCCATAAGAGAACCCGCCAGGAACAAGAATACAGTCATAAGCGGAAAGATCAGTGGCCGTGTGCCACACGTAATCGACTGGCTCGCCTAATGTGTCTTCCACGGCTTTATAGCAGTCGATATCACAGTTGGAACCGGGAAATACGAGTACTGCGAATTTCATGGATTAGCCCTCCAATTCAAAGCGGTAATCTTCGACGACCGTGTTGGCCAACAGCTTCTCACACATCTCTTTTACACGGGCTTCCGCCTCATTGCGATCATTGGTATCCAGCTGCAGCTCCAAATACTTACCGATACGGACACTCTCAACCTCTGCAAATCCCATAGAATGCAGGGCACCTTGTACGGCAACTCCTTGCGGATCAAGTACGCTTTGCTTGATGGTGACATAAACGGACGCTTTAATCATATTCCTCGTGTTCCTCCTAATGAATGATATAAATGAATCAAGTGCTGATTGTTGCAATATATTTATAAGCCTTCGCGACAAATGCGGCTGATGAAGCATCGCTTGTGAATCGCTTGTGTGTTCTTCCGCCGCTAGTCACTACAGCCTTGATACTGTAATTAAACTTCAGACTAACCGCTGACCGGTCAGGCGATAAAATATTTCCCGATATCGACAGGCCGTCTCTTCAACGACGGATGAGGGCAGTGGGGCGGGCTTGCTGTTCTTGTCCCAACCGGAGCCGGCAAGATAAGTACGTACCGGCTCTTTATCCATGCTGTCGATATCCATATCGAGCACGTAATTTTCCTTCGCCCAGAAACGTGCCGCATCCGGGGTGAAAATTTCGTCGATCAGGATAAGCTCGCCATCCACCGAGCCGAATTCCAGCTTGCAGTCCGCGAGGATAATTCCCCGCTGGTCGCAGTACTGACGAGCGAACTCATACAGCTCCAAGCTCCGGGTGCGCAGTTGCTCGGCAAGCTCTGTCCCGACCAGTTCCGACATCCGCTCGAAGGAGATGTCCTCGTCATGGCCGACATCATTTTTCGAGGAAGGCGTAAATATCGGCTCTGGCAGCTTGGCGTTCTTTCTCAGACCTGCAGGCAGCTCTGTGCCATTGATCTCCCCGGTCTCCTCATACTGCCTCCAGCCGCCTCCCGTGACATAACCGCGTACGACACATTCAATAGGAATGCGCTCGGCTCTGCGGGCGACCATGATCCGATCCCTCAACAGATGCTTGTACTCCGGCTTCACCGTATCCCCAATACGATCCGGATCGGCATGAATAACATGATTGTCGATAAGATCGCTAGTCAGTGAGAACCAATGTGCGCTAAGACGATTGAGGACGCTGCCCTTGTCAGGCACAGCCGGCTCCAGCACGTAATCGAAAGCGGAAATGCGATCCGTCACCACGATTAGATAATGCTCTCCCAAATCGTACAGCTCCCGGACTTTGCCTTTATATAGCAGCGGCGCGTTTACCAGCTCCTCCGCCGTGGAAATCGCCTGTGATTCCATTGTCCCTGCCCCCTGCATTTCGTAGTATTAATCAGACAATCCGAGCTTGCGGAAAATCGTATCTACATGCTTCAAATGCCAGGACGGGTTAAACGCATCCTCAATTTCCTCCGAGCCTAGAACAGCCGTAATTTCCGGCGCCTCTTCGATCAGTTCGCGGAACTGGCGCTGCGTCTCCCAAGCCTGCATCGCCCGGGGCTGAACCGTATCATAGGCCTGCTCGCGGCTGAAACCCTTGTCGATCAGCTTCGTCATGACGCGTCCGGAGAAAGGAACCCCGAACGTACGGCTCATGTTGCGCTTCATGTTCTCCGGGAATACCGTCAGGTTCTTTACGATATTGCCGAAGCGATTCAGCATATAATTGAGCAGCATCGTCGCATCCGGCAGGATCACGCGCTCTACGGAAGAGTGCGAGATATCGCGTTCATGCCACAGCGTCACGTTCTCGTAAGCGGACACCATATGCCCGCGGATGACGCGGGACAAACCGGAAATATTCTCGCTGCCGATTGGGTTGCGCTTGTGCGGCATGGCGGAGGAGCCTTTTTGGCCTTTAGCGAAGGCCTCCTCGACCTCTCGGAACTCGCTCTTCTGCAGGGCACGGATTTCGGTAGCGAATTTATCGAGCGATGTGGCGATTAGCGCTAGGGTCGCCATATATTCGGCATGGCGGTCACGCTGCAGCGTCTGCGTAGAGATCGGAGCCGGCTGCGTGCCTAGCTTCTTGCAAACATACTCCTCCACGAACGGGTCAATGTTTGCGTAAGTACCGACGGCTCCGGATATTTTACCGAACTGCACACCATCTGCCGCCCGGCGGAAACGCTCCAGATTCCGTTTCATCTCCTCATGCCATAAGGCCATCTTCAGGCCGAAAGTCGTCGGCTCCGCATGTACGCCATGGGTACGACCCATCATCGGCGTGTCCTTGTAGGCAAGTGCCTTTTCCCGCACAATTTCGATAAAACTCAAAATATCTCGTTCCAGTATCTCATTCGCTTGCTTCAGCAGATAACCTAGAGCCGTGTCGACGACGTCCGTGGAAGTAAGCCCGTAATGCACCCACTTGCGCTCCGCTCCGAGGCTTTCCGATACCGCGCGGGTAAACGCGATCACATCGTGGCGGGTCTCCTGCTCGATTTCGTAAATGCGATCGATATCAAAGGATGCCTTCTCGCGCAGCAGCCTGGCATCTTCCTTCGGAATGACTCCAAGTTCAGCCCAAGCCTCGCATGCGCAAATCTCTACCTCCAGCCACGCTTTGAACTTGTTCTTCTCGGTCCAGATCGCTCTCATCTCGGGTCTGCTGTAACGTTCGATCATATGAGCTGGTTCCTCCAAATTTTAGTTTGGTCTATAAAATCAATGCCTTCCTGCACATCGCTGCACAGTATGTTGACATGTCCCATTTTGCGTTTGGCGGCCGACCCAGTCTTGCCGTATAAATGCACCTTTGGCACCAAGTTTGCTGACGCCGCAGCGTCTGGCCCTAGTGAGCCCCAGTTCCCTGCGGATACGGCTTCCGCCACGGCCTCCACATGCTCACCGAGCACGTTCACCATGACGACCGGCGTCAGCAGCTTCGACTCACCGAGCGGTAGATTGCAAATTGCCCGGATATGCTGCTCGAATTGCGATGTCGTGCAGGCCTCCATCGTATAATGTCCCGAATTATGCGGGCGCGGCGCCAGCTCATTCACATAAATCCGTCCGTCTCCGGTCAGGAACATTTCCACGGCGAGGAGCCCAACGGCTCCCATCGACTCCGCGATCCGTGCAGCAAGCCGTTCAGCCTCTCGCTGCACTTCCTGCTCGATTCTTGCAGGAACGATCGATGCGTGCAAAATATTATCCACATGGATATTCTCCGCAACCGGGAACGTTCGGATTTCACCGCGCGGGCTGCGCGCTGCGATGACGGACAATTCCTTCACGAAGGGAATAAATTGCTCCAATACGAGCTCTGTGCCCGCCTGGCTTAATTCGGCATAGGCCGGGCTGATTTCCGCTTCGGAGCGGATTACCCATTGCCCTTTGCCGTCATACCCACCCGTCGCAGTCTTCAGCACGCTGGGAATGCCCAGCCGTGCTACGGCCTCGCGCAGCTGCTGCTCGCTGCTGATCTCCGCATAGGGAGCTACAGTAGCTCCAGCCGCTTCCACGGCCCGCTTCTCGCGCAGGCGATGCTGCGTCGTATATAGAAGCTGGCTGCCTTGCGGAACATAAGATAATTCTTCGAGCAGCGCCGCCACTTCTGCGTCCACGTTCTCGAATTCATACGTGATCACGTCGGATCGCTCGGCCAATCCCCTCGCTGCCTCCTGATCATCGTATCCGGCGACGATTTGCTCCGCTACTTGACCGCATGGAGACGATGGCGTCGGATCGAGCGTCACAAATCGATAGCCGAGGTTGGTGCCAGCCAGCGTCATCATTCGCCCAAGCTGTCCTCCCCCAAGGACACCGATCGTCGAGCCCGGCGGAATGACGTTTCCTACGCGTTCGCTATGCCGCTGTTCAGCGCTGCCGTTCGCGGCAGCCCGGCCCTTAGATCCGTTCACTGCACCAGAATTTTCGTTCATCACTTGTTCTCCCCCAGCTCAGCAGAGCTGTCTAGCACTTGGTCACGAATACGGTCGCGGCGCTCCTGCACACGAGATGACACTTCAGAATCGAAGGCCCCGATCATTTGCGCTGCAAGCAAACCGGCGTTAATCGCGCCCGCCTTGCCGATCGCCACAGTAGCAACCGGAATTCCCCCCGGCATTTGCACGATAGAGAGCAGGGAGTCCAGACCGTTCAAGGCCGCCGACTTCACCGGGACGCCGATAACGGGAAGAATCGTCTTTGATGCGACCATACCCGGCAAATGAGCTGCTCCGCCCGCGCCTGCGATGATGACCTTTAAACCGCGCTCTGCCGCTTGCTCCGCAAATTCAAACATCAAATCCGGCGTGCGGTGTGCAGATACCACCTGCTTCTCATAAGGTATTTGAAGCTCCTCCAAAACAGCGCAAGCATGGGACATCGTTTCCCAGTCCGATGTACTGCCCATGATTACTGCAACCTGTGCCTGTGCTGACATGCCTCAACCCGCTCCTTCAATTAAAGTATTTGGTCTTTCTGTTCGTTTATCCCCCAGCTCCAGCCAAGACATTAAAAAAGTCCGGAGTATTCTGGAAAATAACGAGTATTTTCAGATTCCCGGACCAGAGAGAATACACCGGATTCACAACAAGCAGCATGCAGTGTGATTCCGCGTTTGTCTTATGACTACAGAAGTAAGTATGATGTCGCCACGAGCGCGCTTCCGTCATGCGCGTAATATCGGCGCAGAGCTGGAAACACCCCAACCGTCTTCATCGTCTGTAATCATAACGAAGAAAGCCTCTTCTTGCATAACAACCTTCTTCCTGACGTATTCCCTCGTAGTCCGAAAATTTACGGTTTTCAGGTAGAAACTTCCGAGCCATATCCCCGGATTTATACGAGATCATTCAAACTAGCGGTCACCCGCTGTCCTTTATCAGTTTAACAATCCCGCCTAGCTCATGTCAACTAAAACACGAACATTATTAATTCCCGTAATCAGAATGTTCGTTTTTTCACGCTATCTTAAGTTAAAAACAAGAAAAACACGCTTAAGGAAGCGAAGGCTCCAGAGAGAAGCGGCATGCTTGTCTTATATATAAAAAAGAGAATGCCCCTAAGGACACTCTCCCTTAAATTGCTTATTTAACGACCAGCACAGGCACCTTGGCATGCTGAACAACGTTATGGCTGACGCTGCCAAGGACGAATTCGCGAATGCCTCCAAGGCCGCGGCTGCCGATGACGATAATGTCGTTATTGTTCTTCTTCACATAATCCAAAATGACTTCCGCCGGCGCGCCCTGAAACAGCTCGACCTTCCCGTTCACACCTGCAGCCTGCAATCGGCTCTTCGCTTCCTCTACCGTCTTCTCAGCCAGCTCGTAGAAATCCTGATTTACGGATGCGGGCACGGGCGCATATCCCTCTGCGACATAGAAACGTGGAAAATCAAAAACATGTACCACTTCCAGAGTAGCTTCCGGTGTTAATTTTACTAGTTCGATCGCCTTATCCAGCGCTTTGGTACCTGCCTTGGAACCATCATAAGCTGCAACAATTTTGGTAAACAACATAAGTCAGCACCTCTCCTTGTCTAGTTTAGAAATACAAGTGGAGCGAGATCGTGCAATTCCTCTACTTCATTAAATAAACCATTTAGAACAAAAAATAACCCAGCAGCACCGCATTCAGCAATAGAAGCAGCGGAATGCCTATCCGGAAGCTGGCATGCTTCGTTTTGTGCCGCTTTACGTTCATGGCCGTCAGCACACCAAGCGAACCGCCGATGGCTGCCAAGAGAAACAATGTCCGCTCAGGAATTCGATCGCGCCTCTGCCGGGCCCGGCGCTTATCATCGGCCATAACTAGATATGAAATAACATTAATAATTAGAAACCAGAGCAGCAACCCGGATTTCATGCTCACCGCCCCCATCTTCATCCGTCTATGCAGAGCTTCGTTTCCCTTGATTCTATTATAACGCTAACGCTATAAATACAAAAGGCTCCCGCATGGGAGCCTTTGTCGACGCAGCACTACATCTTCGGTATTTCATTTAAGCTCGGCGGCCTCTTGGCCTGCTTCTTCAGCTTAGGCTCTACCGCTTCTTCCATAATACTGGATTTGTTCTGCTGATCCTTGATCTTCGTTGATTTGTGATGGGGCATGCTCATCACCTCCTATTCATAGGTTCTCGAGCATGCCGCTGTTTTATGCGAAGAGGAAGACAGGGTAATATCCAAACATCGGCAGAAGTCTTCTACTTGTTCTTATTCTCCATAGCCGCCTTCAGCAATTCTCCCAGGTTGGAGCCAATGGATTCCTGCTTTTTCGTATACTGGCTAACGAGCCTCTTCTCCTCCCGCTTGTTCATGCGTTTAGGGTCGTTATTGCTCAGCGTTTCCGTAATGCCACAAGGCAGACATTGAACGTAGCGGCCAGCCTTGCCTTCCTTCAGCTCCATCTTCTTATGGCACTGCGGACAACGCCGGTTGGACAGGCGCTTCTCGCCGGAACGGCGGTAGCCGCAATCTTCGCTTGGACAGATGAGCATCAGCCCCCGCCCCGTCTTCTTCTCCAGCAGCCTCGTACCGCAATCCGGACAATGGCTGTTGGACACATTATGCGGCTTATAGGTCGCATCGCTTTTCTTCACGCCAGCCACGAGCCCCTGAGCCATATCGCGTATCCCCTCTAGGAACGGGCCAGGCTTGCCCTGCCCCCGAGCGATCCGCTCCAGCTCTGCCTCCCATTTCGCCGTCAGATCCGGCGACCGCAGATCGCTCGGAGCGAGCTCAATCAACTGCTTGCCCTTTCCTGTCGGATGCAGCAGGTTTCCCTGCCGCTCAATCGTATCCGAGCTGACCAGCTTCTCGATAATATCGGCTCGGGTCGCCGGCGTGCCTAATCCGTGCTTCTCCATTTGCGTCAGCAATGCCGCCTCGCTGTACCGCTTCGGCGGCATAGTACGGCCGCTTTGAATGCGACAGCGCTTCACAGTCACACTGTCTCCTTCCTTCAGTTCTGGAAGCAGCGCGCCGCTGCCTTCAAGCGATTCCTCATCCTCCTCGTCTTCATCCACAGGCTGACCGTCATAGACGGCCCGCCAGCCGCTGTCCTTCATCGTCGTGCCTTTGGCATGGAGGGCCTCCCCGGCGACATCCAAAGTAACAGCGACATTGTCATAACGGGCCGCCGGATAGAATAGACTGATGAACCGCCTTACGATCAAATCATATAACCTGCGCTCTTCTGTGCTGAGCTCATTGAGCAGTACCGTCTGCTCGGTCGGAATGATTGCGTGATGATCGGTAACTTTACTGTCATCGATAATCCGTTTACCCAAAGAGAGCGGCTTGCGCAGCAGCGGTCTTGCTAAAGGGGCGTAAGGGCCGATCGCCACGCTCGTCAGTCTCTCCTTCAGCGTGTCCTTCATATCGGACGTCAAATAACGCGAGTCCGTACGCGGATAAGTTACGAGCTTATGCTGTTCATACAGCCGCTGCAATACATTAGAGGTCTGCTTGGCGGAAAACCCGAGCAAGCGGTTCGCATCCCGCTGCAGCTCTGTCAAATCGTATGCCAAAGGATGCGGCACATTCTTCTCGCTCTTCTTGAGTTTCACGATTTTGCCGGAGCGGCCGTCGAGCTTCCCTTGAAGCTGCTTCACCTTCTCCGGGTCAAAAATCCGCGAATCATTATTCGCGCCCCGCCATACGGCTTCGAACGTTCCCAGATCAACGCGCAGTGTGCTGTATTCCTCCGATCGGAACGAGACAATCTCGTTCTCCCGCTGCATAATCATGCCCAGCGTTGGCGTCTGCACCCGCCCCGCGGATAGCGGCGAACCGAATTTGGTGGTCAGTGCCCGAGTAACGTTCAGTCCGATCATCCAGTCCGCTTCCGCCCGGCATCTTGCCGACTGGTACAGCCGATCGTATTGATTCCCCGGCTTAAGCGAAGCAAAGCCCTCCTTGATCGCCTTATCGGTCTGCGAGGAGATCCACAGCCGCTGGAACGGCTTGTTCCATTTCGCCATATCCATGATCCATCTAGCCAGCAGTTCTCCTTCGCGCGCAGCATCCGTTGCAATGATGAGAGAATTGATATCCTGCCTTCTCATCAGCTGCTGCACGGCCTTGAACTGATGGCTGCTCTCCCGCAGCACCTTCAGCTTCATTTTCCCAGGTAAAATCGGCAGATCCTCCAAGGCCCAGGAACGGAACTTAGCATCATAGTCCTCCGGCTCCGCAAGCCCGACCAGATGGCCCAGCGCCCAGGTCACGACATACTTCGGCCCTTCCAAATAACTCTTATGCTTATCGCGGCAGCCCATCACTCGCGCGATTTCTCGCGCTACGGACGGCTTCTCCGCTAGTACTAATGTTTTCATGGGTCACAGATGCACTCCTTTCAAAGTTTATTATAGCATCCGTGGGAGTGCGCAACGAAATCTTCAAGATTTTAAATTGAGCGCACGAGGTAGCAAGCTTAGGCTTAGGTTATTTTAAGTAGGCTTTTGAAGAAGGCTTTCTCGAACGTTGGATCTTTATAAACATTGAATAAATTTATTGTTTTTCTGGGATTTTAATGCAATGGTTAATGTACTAATGATAAAGCTATACAACAAAGGAAAATTAATATATATTATTACCAGGTACTAAAACCTGATAATAATATTAGGCCATAATTTAGATTTTCATACAAGATATCGAAGCATGTTTTTTACAAACCCATTTCCACAATGAAGGAGCGATTGATTTGACGCCTGTATCCAAATCGCGGATTACCGCCATCGGTACTTACGTTCCCGAGAAAATATTGACGAATGAGGATCTGGAGAAGCTGGTTGAAACGAATGACGAATGGATCGTTCAACGAACAGGAATTCAAGAGCGGCACATTACGGCAGACGACGAATTCACCTCCGATTTATGCATCCGCGCCGTCGAGAAGCTCCGCAGCACCTACAACGTCTTGCTGGATGATGTCGATCTTATTCTCGTAGCGACGACTACTCCCGATTACTCATTCCCTAGCGTATCATGCAAAATTCAAAAGCATTTCGAAATGGGAAACACCGGGGCAGTGGATCTGAATGCGACATGCGCGGGCTTCTCCTATGCCCTTCATCTGGCTAATGGACTGATCACTTCAGGGCTACATAGGAAAGTGCTTGTGGTCGCGGGCGAAACGATGAGCAAGATAACGGATTACAGCGATCGGAGCACGTGCATTCTATTTGGCGATGGAGCCGGGGCTGTGCTTGTCGAGCGGGAAGATACAGAATCAGGCTGTTTTGAGGCCGTCGTCATGGGCACGCAAGGAGCCGGGGGAATCAACGTATATCGCTCCGGTCTCTCCCGGGCCATGGACGGTCAACCTTTGGAAGGCAACGGTAAAATCGTGCAAAATGGACGCGAAGTATTCAAATGGGCGGTACGCACCGTGACTGCCGGGATTGAGCAGCTGCTGGAGCAGGCTAATGTAAGTCGGGAGCAGATCGACTGGTTCATTCCGCACAGCGCCAATTTGCGCATGATTGAATCTATCTGTGAGAAAGCGAATATCCCTTTGGGCAAAACACTGCAAAGCGTTCAGCTTATGGGCAATACCTCCTCGGCATCGATTCCCCTTGCCCTGCAAGCGGGAATCGATGCCGGCCAGTTGAAGCCCGGCGACAGATTGCTCATTTATGGCTTCGGCAGCGGCCTTACTCATGCAGGACTCATTGTGCGATGGGGCGTACCCGCTATATAATTAGCAGGATGAACAACTAGAGAAGGGGCGCAGTGATGGCACAGCTATTTTTTAAGTACGGGGCAATGAACAGCGGCAAATCGATTGAGATTCTAAAAGTGGCCCATAATTACGAGGAACAGAACAAACCGGTGATGCTCTTCACGTCGGCTCTCGACGACCGGGATGAGGTGGGCTACATTTCCTCGCGCATCGGCCTGCGCAGGCCAGCGATCCCGATCAAGGACGATACCGACATCTTTGGCCTGGTTAGCCGTCAGGAGCCACGGCCCTACTGCGTGCTTGTAGACGAGTGTCAATTTTTGAACAAGGACAGCATCGAGCAGCTTGTCCGCATCGTCGACGAACTCGACGTTCCCGTCATGGGCTTCGGCCTCAAGAACGATTTCCAGAATCAACTCTTCGAGGGCAGCAAGCTAATGCTGATTTATGCGGATAAAATAGAGGAAATGAAGACGATTTGCTGGTTCTGCGAGCGCAAAGCTACGATGAACCTACGCGTCGAGAACGGGAAGCCCGTCTACACGGGAGAGCAAATCCAAATCGGCGGCAATGAGTCCTACTACCCTGTATGCCGGAAATGTCATCGTAATCCTCCATTATAGTTATCCTATATAGTAAGAAGGCACATGCACCCTGCATGCGCCTTCTTAAAGTTCAACGAACATAGAATCCCCTATTTGTCACTCTTCCGTCAATGCCAGTCTTCTCCTCCGTCTTAGCCTTTTTCTGCGTCCAAAAAAAGTTTCCCGAAACAACAGATTACGGTATTTAAATTTGCTAAACGGATATTTGAAAGTCAGTGCAATGCCTTGATCCTCGATTTTAACCGACTTCAGTGCTTGAGTGTGTACGGTACCTCGTACTAGCTGTCTCACTAATTGCGAGTTTTTGCGGCGAATCGCAATAGCCAGCTTGCAGGCGAATGATCTGTCATGGGCAAGCCTGTGATATAGCGGCAGTACTGCCCGGGCTATCGCCTGGTGAACTCGGGGCTCGAACATGAATTGCACGGTTCCCGGAGGAATCGTCGTTCCGTTCGTATACACGAGTTTGGGAAAAATAAAGTCGATAAAATAGCCGATCCCGTTTGTGCCCAGGCCTTGCCTCGCTGCAGACGGAGCTACCGAAGCGAGCAGCCTTCTCATCAAATTTAAATTCGCTGTAACCACTGCCTTGCTCCATATAGCGGCGAACCTTTCACTCGTTGCGACAGCTCTATAGAACGGCAGCATACTGACCGCTACTTTTTGCAGAATATTCGCATTGACCTTAATTTTGTCCGCATGTACCCTTATTTCGTCGCGTCCGCAGCTTCCTGCGCTTCTACGGCGTAATACCCTTCCCATCTCTATTCCTCCTTAGAACGATCGAGTTGTCCGTTCATCGTTGCGTTAAATATCGTTTCTATAATATATGGAGTAGTCGCTTGTCACGGTTGGGCTTTTGTCTCTACAATAGAGAAGTCAGATGAAGTAGTTTACGGGCAGCATACCTTCTGCCCGCCTCAAAGGAGATGGTAACCAAATGCCCACGATTCGACGTCTTATCACAGAACAGGATTTACAAACAGCGATGGATCTAGGCCTTCGTATCCGCGTTTTTCGCGACAACCACCTCATCGAATCCGGATCGATCATTATCCGCCTCACCGAGGATACCGTTATCACGCAATCCAGCGTGAGCGATCTTACCTACCATAACCGGAACAACTGTCAGTTCTTTGAGTTGAAGAAGTAATTAGATGAAGGGAGAAAATGATCATGGCAAACCCAAGCCCGCTCGTTTCAAAAAAGTGGCTCTTAGCCCGCATGTATGAGCCGAATATCGTTATCGTCGATTGCCGATTTCAGCTCGGAGCACCGGAAGCCGGCAGAGAGGCGTATAACGAAGCCCATATGCCCGGCGCAGTCTATCTCGACTTGGAGAGCGATCTTTCCGCTCCCGTTGGCGAGCATGGCGGCAGGCATCCGCTGCCCGATCCAGAAGCTCTGGCGTTGCGTCTCGGCCAGGCCGGTATCAACAATGACAGCATAGTCGTGGCCTATGATGACCAAGGGGGGATGAATGCCTCCAGACTATGGTGGCTGCTGCGCTGGCTGGGGCACGATCAGGTGTATGTCATGGCTGAGGGATTCGCAGCGTGGAAGAAGGACGGCTATCCCGTAACCGCGGATCAACCAGTCATCGTTCCTTCCTCATTCCAGCCTGCTGTACGGCCGAATTTGATTGCAGATGTGAACGATGTTCGCAGCGCTATTGGCAATCCCGAGATGTTATTGGTGGACTCTCGTGAGGCGCCTCGTTATTTGGGAGACACCGAACCTATTGATGCCAAAGCAGGACATATCCCTAGCGCCGTCAACGCTTTCTGGAAGAACAATCTGGATGCCGAGGGGAAATGGACGTCCGAGGAACAACGCCGGGCAGGATTGTCTGAAGTGATAAATGCTCTAAATGCTGGCCGGGAGGTTATCGTCTACTGCGGCTCAGGCGTGAGCGCTTGTCCAAATATTGTGGCGCTCCATTCACTCGGATATGATAATGTGCGGCTGTATGCCGGGAGCTGGAGCGATTGGATCTCGTATGAGGAAAACCCGATTGCAACGGGAGAAGAGTAAGAACCGAGAGGCCGTGTCAGACGCGGCTTTGGGGCTGGGACAGGTTGCCGGGAGGCGGGCTGTTACAGCCCTTTTTGGGCTTTTCATTCGGCAGCTTGCAAACAATAAGTCGAAGAAGCAGTTGCAAGAACATCGGAACCAGCCACAGTCCGGCAGTTAGGTTAGGTGATTGTTGAACGCCTAGAAACTTTTAAAGGTATAATTATGACAAGTGTCTGAGGAGATATCATCATTATTAATGATAGCGGAACATTTCACTTGTGAATTTCGCAAAGATAGCCGAAACGCTCGGTGTAGATATAGGCGAGTTGAGTTGTTCGGGTACATCTCCGAAGTTACAGAAACCAAGATACTCTCGCTGGTTCGATCATGCGGCATCCGGAATACCGCTCCGGTATCTGTTACTTCATCAATTGCTGAAGCTTTTGAAGCGCTGATAATATATTTGTCATTTCAACTGGCGTCAGTTTCTCATTGTATATTCTGACAAGCTGCTCATTAAATTTCTCTATTTCTTTTTTATACAGCAGCCCTTTTTCTCCTAATTCTATAGAAAATGCGCGCTTATCCTCCGCACTCTGCTTTTTCATAATATAGCCTTCTGTCTCAAGCTTGGCCAATTGCTGACTTACAGCGCTTTTTGTAATCTCCATTTTGTCAGCGAGCTCAGAAGGTGATATTGACGGATACCGCATAATGAAGGAATTGGTTCAAGCGTCGTCAGGAGGAAGCGGATGGAAACTAAACTTTTCGTAGAGCAAATTAATCAAACGCTTGAAGACATATGGTTAAATACGTATTGTTAGCGGTAACTACCTAGCTTCATTTGTACTCTTGTTGGCGTTCCGTTCGGCTTGGTTCAGCCACAGGTGGGTGACTTGCAATAGATAAGCAGTTGGAGCGATTGGATCAGTTATGAGAAGAATTCCATTGCCGCTGGAAAAGAGTAAACACAAAGAACCCGCGTCCGACGCGGGTTCTTTGCAGTTTGGGGCTATGGTGATGTATTCTACGCTTAATCTTTGGCGTGATCCCAACACGCTTTGCTTCTGTTTATTGCTTAAGCCATCGTTGCTTTAGATTATCCGTATAATTAAGGATATGCTGTGCATATCGGTAAGGCTCTAAATCCGGATTAAGCCCGGATTGCTGCAGGATGCTCTGTATGCTGCTTCCTATATCCTCCAGAGTTGCAAGAATCATCTCTTGTTGCTCCTCGCTAACATTGGCCTTTTCAGGATCTACAACTCTTGCAGGAAATAAGAGAGCATTCCATGATGTTATGCGTGGTAGCTTGGCTTCAATCACTTCGAATAAAGCTTGAACCGCCGCTCTTTCACTCTCAGGATAACAGGAGTAATAGTCGGTAAGAATCTCCTCCATTTGATCACTCCACAACGCTTTGCAAAATACATAACTATTAAATCCATGTACCCATTTCCACGGATAAGGATCAGACCCTCGATACGGAACGACTAAGTTCACCATACCGAGCAGGTTCTGCTGCTCGTAATATGCTACGTCCTTCAGAATGCGCTGTGGTAGAAAAGGGAACAAGTTCGTCAGCATGAAATGATCGCTATAGTATTCAAAGATAGTTAGCTTACGCTCCGTGCTTCTAAGTCTACGTGCCCAGTCCTCTAACGCCTCTTTCGCCCTGCGATCACTTTCATGCGGACTGTTATCGTATCCGTACCGGTAATCCCGACCCCAAAAAGCATATAGTGTATCAACTTCAGTAGATGGCTTTGCTTCATTTCGCTCTAGCATATTCCAAGCTAGGCCTGCGTTATAGGCAATATGTTCTACTTCTACATCTAGTCCAGATTGACATAAGCTAGCCTTCAATTTTTCTGTAAATTGTACATAATATTCGAGGAAGCCTTCTGTTTGCCGATCCGCGATGTCTTCCGGCCACAGCGATATTCGAGTTAAATTGGGCACGGTATGACAATATGCTGTAATATCCTGTAGAAGCTGGGTTTGCCATGTACTATCTTTGAAGTTCAGCTGTGACTTGGCTGTATACGGATGATCTGCTTCGGCGTTCAAATCCTCGTATTCTTTTCTATTCAAAATAAACTTCATACTATGACCGCCGAGCGTGACCTGGATTCCGCGTTTAATCAATTCGGGAGCAATTTCTTCACCCACTTGGTCCCATAGTGAAAAAGTAAAGAACATTTCATTGATTTTATTATGACCGAACCAATCGATCATTTCTTTTAAGTAGTGTGGCTCATTGATCGTTTCGAATACAAATCCTCTGCGTTCCATTCTTGGAGCATACCATCGAATTGTCTCTCGAGCAGGTTTTGAATCTACCGGATACTGCTGCTTCATGTTAGATGTGCTAGATGTCGAACCAGGATATACACAGTGAATACCCCAAGCCTCCTGCGCGTATTGATATACAGCGTATAATGCTGCTCGCTCTGATTTGCCTGAAAGAACAATCTTGTTCTCCGTCTCATAGATGACGAATTCATCACTAAAGCCAGAGTCTCTCCATTCATCCACGCCTAGCAGTTCTGGTTGCCCATTCTTCAGCTCTTCCCATGTCCCGACCCACACCTCATCCGTAGGCATAGTTGCAGCCCTACCGGAGAGCTGCAACAATCTGTTCCATTCCTCGCAAGCAAAAGCAAGTACAGGATGATTACTTTGCATGATTAGTTTACTCATCACGGACAACCCTCTCCACCAATCCTAGTTCAGCATTCCCTTCTATTAACCTTTCCTGCAATTCAAGAATAGGAACCTCCGCCGCAGCGCAGTTATACAGCGCAGCTATCGCAGCTGCGGCGCCAGCGGCCTGACCAACCGCCATACAGCTAGGGGTCAAACGAGTCGTAGCCTGGGCCTCATGTGTCGTGGAAATACATCTGCCAGCTAATAATAAATTTGAGTTGTTTAGCGGAACAATGCTGCGATATGGAATATCGTATGCGCCGCCTTCCCGAATAAAATTAGCCGTAACACCTTTACCCTCCGGATTATGAATGTCAATTGGATAACCACTTCGAGCAATAACGTCATCAAATCTTTTTCCATCTAATACATCGGTGCCATTCAACATATATTTTCCGATAATCCGCCTTGATTCTCTAACCCCGATCTGAGTTCCAACCGCTGTAACACTAGCATTTTGAAATCCCGGAATGGATTTTTGGAAGAACGCCTCTAACAGCAGTACTTGTTTGCGACCTTCGATCTCCGCCTCGGTCAAATCCTCAACATTTGTTGGATCCAAGCCTGATACCCGAGATACGTTTACAAGCACTTCATCCTCACCAGGTCCGCTAAAAAACAAGATTCCCTCACGCTGGATATGAAGAGCTGCATCCCTCCACTTTGTATAGAACCCCATAACTCCTGTAAGAGGCAAGGTATTCAACTCCGAAATCAATGATTTTTCGTAGAATTCTGTAGGATTCTCCTGCATATATTGCTTGACCTGATTCAGATCAACGCCCTTCATACGAAACTTCATTGTCATCGGCTGTACTTTATGTTCGAGATTTCCCTGCTCCCAAGGAGCACCTGCCATATAAGCAATATCTCCCTCTCCAGTTGCATCAACAAACACCTTTGCTCGGAGCGTCGATATTCCACTTTTATTGTAAAGGGAAATACCACGTATACGATCTCCCTCGGTTTGAACATCAATAGCCGCTGTATGAAGCAGAATGTCTACTCCCGCTTCCTGAAGCATGTCGCAAGACAAAACCTTGAACACCTCAGGATTATAGGGCGTCAGTGTATGAACAAATCCAACAGTATCCCTTAAGTGACCAGGGGATGCGCCAAGAGCTATCAGTCGATCAACAATTTCTTGAGCGATCCCTTTAATAACTTGCTCACCTGTTGCCGTATGAAAGGTCATCCAAGGGTATACCATCGCAGAGGTAGACATACCGCCTAGGAAGCCATAACGCTCCACGAGAATCGTTTTCGCTCCATTTCTCGCCGCGCTAATAGCAGCCGTAATTCCCGCCGGACCTCCTCCAAGAACTGCTACATCATATTCTTTCTGCAATATAGACAATAAACTCCACTCCCTCATGATTAAGAACTTTAAAACCTATCTAAGTTGTAAAAGACAGAGTTTTGCTTCGGAAAGAGAGCCCCAAGCACAGGGTCATGAAGTGCTTCCGGGTTAGAATTATCACAGCCTTGAAATAGTAAGATCGTAAATTCCTCTTGAGTTAAGGCTATTCTTGAATATTCAATCCCTTGCCGTGGATCAGCTTCGATCGATATCTGTCCGTCCGAATAATGAATATATGCTTCTTGCCCTGCGCAATGCAATTCAATCTGCAGAGATTTCCCGGCATATGCTTTGTTGTTCTGTAGCCTCTTTTGGAAAAGGGCAGCCAGCTTGGTCAGTAAAGGCTGGAGCCTGATTATTTTCCACATCATATAGCGATTCGTCTTCTTCTTTGCTCCCCATGAGATTAATTTTTCGGTCAAATGATGGTCTTCGGGAAGGTATGCTAGTATTCGATTAACTTCAGGACGCTGTTCAACCAAAGCCTGAAACAAGGGAACAACGGCACTTTCCTCGCCCTGGAGATAACCTAATTCCTCCAGATAGGCAGCCCCATCCTCTGTCTGCTCAGAAATATGCCCATATGCTACAGTCACACCATTCCGTATAACCAAAAGACAGGTAGACGCTTTCCATTTAGGCCATTGAAGCCGATCATTCCAGTGGGCCGCCGGCCTAATCACCGTGCAGGTTCTGGTCTCGTTAAATTGCTTGTATATGGTGGAAATATCGTTAATATAAGTCGGATCAAACGGACGGATATCATAATTTGAATTACCGTTCACCGTGATGTTTGCCGTATTTAATTCATACAAAGTTTGAGGAAAGGTACTCCAACCCGATTTTTCGTAAAAAGGGGTAATGATAGCAAAAAGCAATGAAAGGTCATATTCCTGCTGCTCCATCCATTCAGTTAAGCGATGCAGCATTTGCTTACAGTATCCCTTCCCTTGATACTCGGGAACTGTAGCTACACTCCCTATTCCTCCGACTTTCACTTCTGCTTCCTCAACACGGATGTTGCAAGGGAACACTTGTATAGTAGAAGCGATAGCCTCTTGCTGCAGCGCAATCCATGTAGTAGAGCTATCATAAGCTGAATCATGATCTAGACGCATTTGAAAAAAATCTCTCCCAACGGGGAATGCGTTTCCGAGAATGTCATAGACGGATTCCAACTCAGCACGATTTGCAATGCTGCGAACCTCAAGTTGATCGTTTATCACTGAAAATACAAGCCTCCATCCTAGTATTTGATGACTGTAGCAATCGTTTCCGTTGGCGTCCTATAATTCATATAGGCTTCTTCAGCGTCATCTATGGAATAGAGATTAGTTATGAGGTTCTTAATCGAGATTCGCCCGTCAGCTAACAAACGAATGTATTCCTCAACATTTCTACCTTCCGTCCAACGAACATGACCGATCGGATAATCTTTATTCTCTCTTTCATACTGAGGGTCATACCGACCTGGACCACCAGCGCGCGAGATGAGCACTTGAGCTTCTTTTCCGAACATTAGCTCTCTAGAGAATTCAGCTGTCAGATCACCGACAATAACGATTTTCCCACGATCGCGAATCCATTTGAGCGAGCTATTAATCAATTGTTCTCCCGGTCCGCTTGCACAATGCAAGACAGCATCTACCCCGTAACGTCCCGCCGCATCGGCTAATCGTTCTTCCATCTCCGCTTGACTATGATACATATGAGAGAATCCGCGCTCTTGAAGCATGGCTACCCGATCCTCTCTCAGATCCAAGCCTATAGTTCTATAAGCCGCAGCTTGAGCAATCTGCGTGATCATGTTACCTAGAATACCAAGCCCGACGATGACAACGGACTCTCCGAATTGCAGTTGAGCCACACGGAGTGCATGAATTGCAATCGCCCCAAGACCAGCAAAGGCCGCCTCTTGTGGATCAACATGGTCAGGAACAACTGTTACCAAATTTGCGGGAACAGCCAGCCATTCCGCATGATGCACATAGGGGGCGCCATAGCAGGCTACGCGTTGCCCTACTTGAATATGCTGAATACCATCGCCGACTTGTTCGACAATTCCCACTGCATTGTAGCCTAACGTGACGAGTCGATCAGATGCCTGTCTAACCAATATCATTTCCGTGCCAGGACTAATAGCTGAATATTCAGTCCGTATAAGCACATGACCGTGCAACAATTTCGGTTTCTCCCGCACTGTAATGATAATTTTTCCGTTTTGAGTCGTAATCGTCTTCATCTCGTATTTCACTCCAGACCTATCATTTCATATTTTGTTTTCGATATTCACTCGGAGAAATGCCAAAATACTTCTTGAATGTCGTCGTGAAGGTCGAAGAATTTAAATACCCCGTCTTCTCTCCAATTTCACCGATAGATAATAAACTGTCCTTCAGCAACTCCCTGGCATGTGATAATCTCACTTTATTAAGATATTCGACATAGTTGATACCAAACGTCTTCTTAAAGTAACTCGAGAAATATTTTGGCGAGGTTTCCACAACCTCCGCAATATGATCTAAATATAAGTTCTCCATATAGTGCAGCTCGATGTACCGAGAAATAAAGCTAGGATTCAGTTTATTAGCTTCTTCAGACTTACTATGTTCAGAAATATGCTTCGCTACATCTATAAGCGCTTTCTCAACATCCAGATAATCATGTGCGTAATCGATCTTCCGTAAAAACTGTTGTTCAAGCTTATACAATCTATTGTCCGCATTAGCAGTATCCTCTGCATGTCTCAGCATATACATGAACATCGTCTTGGCAATATGAGCCATTTGATGATGATGCACATTGCGAGCTGCATTCTCCCTGAACGTCTCAGAAATAATCTCCTTCCCTTCCTGCAGCTTTCCATTTGAAATATAATTGGATAGCTTCTCGATTTTATCGAAAGGGAAATACAGACTCCATTTGTATTGAATCTTCTCAACATCCAGTACATTAGACTTTTCATTAACTATTCTATATAGCATGCCATTTACCACGTTACGATACGCTAACTTATAATTCTCAAATTCTGTAGCGTACATCTTGCTTACACTAACATAGATTGAATAACCTGCCAGCTCTCCTTGTTCCAGGTTAGTAAACAATAGTTTCAAACGCTTTAACAACACTGCACGCTCATCTGGTTTAATACCAACAAGCGAGACGAATTGCAGGTTGTTATCGTAGAACAACTGAACATCACTTTGTTCTTTCAACAAGGCTGAATTGAGAACGTCTATAATCTTCTCTATTGATAATGCCGCTTGCTGCTCCATACCCTTCTTATTCAAATGAATCATGAGTAACACAAAGTACTCGCTGCGCAAAATATCTCTGCAATATTTTTGCATCTCTAGACCATGCTCCGAAGTAGAGTAAGCATATTCATCCACTGCTTGAAAAAACACACTTCTTTGCACTGTGAATTCCATATTTTCCATCTGTTTCTTGGTAGAGTCGATTTCCATTTGCATTTTTACAATACCGCTTAATATTTTACGGAAATCATTCCCTCTATTGTTGCCGCCGCCTAACTGACGAATAATTTTCTTGACAGGCTTATATAAGTAGACACTTAGAAATAAAGATATCAAGACCGCACAGATGATAGCTGATAACATAATCATTTTGTTTGCTTTTGTTACTGAATCGATATTATGGAATTGATATGGCGCTTTATCAACATACATAAATCCGTTAAAGTCGGATTTATATATGTTATATTGATAATCTTTTTTTGTTAAAGTGGCTTCATGAAATGAATTGAAATAAACATCATCAAGCAAGCCAGATAAATCAGAATTAGCATCTGTACTAAGAATGACTCTTCGCTCTTGATCAAGTACGATCAGTGAAGCACCTGGAATCATCAATTCCTGGTTCACATACTCCAATAAAGCGGCCTCATCTATTAAAATAATTATATTTTTATTCGAAATACGAACCTTATTACCACCTACTGCGACCATAAGCTTTTTTCTATGCTGAGATGTATCCGTTGCGACTTTGAAATATTGTCCTGGTAATATTTTAAATGAATTCTTCCCCTTTGCATAAGTCCGCCAATAGCTCTCATTGTACAAATCATGCTTGTACTTGTTCTGGAACAAATGACTAAGGCTGCTTGTGCCGGTTGAGGTAATGGCTAGATCCATATCATCATAGAAAACAATCACTTCTTCAATGAAATCAACTGAAGAGACTAGCGTAGCAATACTCTCTTGCATCGTATAGACCTTAAGCATGTCAATACGTCCGTCTTCTTCCGACTCCAGACTGCTATAAGGAAGTCCATGAATAGAGTGAATAATGTTGTTAATCGAACGAAAGCTATTGTCGAACGATTGAATCATTGTCTTTATTGCTAGTGTGTTGTTTTGGGCGACTTTTTCATAAATATCAGATATTGAATTTTTGTATACGAAATAATTGGATACGAACATTATGCCGACGACTAGGAGCAACGAACAAAAGATTTGAATGATGCCCAAATTTGTGATGTAACGCTTCAAGTAGTAGCCATCCCTTCCGCATGTTTCTTTGTCCAATTAAGTATACAACAATTAATGTCAACCCTTTTCGGAACCTAGCATCACACCTTGGGCAAAATATTTTTGAACAAATGGATAGATCATTAAGACCGGAATCATCGACAGCACAATTGTGGCATTCTTCTTCGCCTGAGGCGCTAAGGCTGCCGCATCGACAAGTCCTGGACCACTACCATCATTAAAAATAAGCATGTCTCTTAATACGACCTGAAGCGGGTACAAGCTTTGTTCATTCAAATAAATCAATGGGAGGAAGAAGCTGTTCCAGTGTCCCATGAAATAAAAGAGCCCAATTGATGCAAGCGCTGGTTTGGAGAGCGGAATCAAGATATTAAACAATATCCGATACTCGGAAGCACCATCAATAAGTGCCGCTTCACGGACTTGCGCAGACATATTCTCATAGAAGCTTTTCAGAATAATCAATTCCATCGTCCAAATCGCATTAGGGATAACCAATGCCCATACTGAATCAGTCAATCCAAGCGTATTAACGATGATGTAGTTTGGAATTATACCTGGATTCAAGAACATCGTTAGAACGATACCAAACATCCAATATTTACGCCAAATGAAGTCGGGCCGGGACAGTGGATAGGCAGCTATAGAAGTAACTAACAAGTTAATGAAGGTTCCAAGCCCCGTATAAAATATTGTATTTAAATAGGCTCTCGGTATCCGTGTGTCTTTTAGAACCTCCTTATAAGCTTCTAAGTTAATACCCTTGGGAAATAGGGTGACTTGGCCCTGAACAACGGAAGCTGTGTCGCTTAGAGAAATTGCTAGAATATAGACAATGGGGTAGACCGTAGCAATTCCAATGCAGCATAGGATCAGTCCATTGATTAATCCAAATAGGGAAAACTTTGATTCTCCTACCATAGCCCTTTACCTCCAGCCTTTCTGCTTATAAAGTTTGCCGACAGTAGCATGATCATTGCGACCAATGCTTCAAACATGCCAACAGCTGCAGCATAGCTGTAATTCGCCTCGACTAAGCCTTTTCTGTATACATAAGTGGAGAATACATCAGCCACTTCATACGTAGTCGGAGTGTAGAGAAGCAATACCTTCTCATATCCAATTCGAATCATATTGCCCGTTTTCATAATGAAAAGAATAAGAATCGTTGGCATTAGGCTTGGTATCGTAATATGCCACATGCTTCTCAGCCTGCTGCTTCCGTCGACCTTTGCCGCTTCATATAGCGTCGGACTAATACCGGCGATCGCAGCTAGGTAAATAATGGCTTCGTAACCCATAAGGGCCCAAATATCGGATGCAACATAAATGGTTCGGAACCATTCCGGCATAATCAAAAAGTAAATCTTTTCAAATCCAAGCGCTGCAATCAGCTTGTTAATCAAGCCGCTGCTGGGTGATAGGAAGTCTATAACCATACTACTGACAATTACAACAGACAAGAATGAGGGTAGATAAGTAAATGTCTGAATTGATTTTTTTAACCATTTCACTCGGAGTTCATTTAGCGAAATTGCTAATAGAATCGGAACTGGGAAACCAAATATCAAAGCGAAAAATCCGAGTGCTAGTGTGTTTTTGAATAACAGCAAAAAATCATTACTCGAGAAAAACCTGACGAAGTGCTTAAGACCGACCCATTTACTGCCGATAATTCCTTCGAATACACTGTAATCTTTAAATGCAATAATCAAGCCGTACAATGGTCCATATCGGAAAATAATATAAAATATAAGACAAGGCAGAAATAGGAGCAATAACTGTCTATCCCGTTTCATATGCTTTAGCGTCCGCATGAACGATGCAGTAATCCGTGATAATAAGGATGGCTTACTCAGTGTAAGTCCCTTATCCGTGCTAGGGTTTGGCACGTCTCTTCTCCTCCCGGGTGACGATAAATGGCACTCGGAACATAATTTCCCTCCGTGCCATTCATCGTCCTAATCTTTCTATATATTATTTATTTGCTTCAAAACGTTTTTGAGCTTGGTTGAATACTTCTACGTATTTACTTGCCCCGTTCTTCTCAGCTGTTACTAGCCAATCAGCCCATTCTTTATCTCCATAGTTCTTATTAAGGATATATTTTGAATTGAATTCATTCATCGATTTCTCAATCGATGTTTGCAATTCTGCAATAAGGGCAATCTCATCTTCTGTAAGATTCAATACAGGATCTTCAGGTTCAAATTTATTAGCTGATACCATTTTGTCTTGAGCCTCTTGCTCTTTCTCTGTGTAGTTGTAGTATACAGAGCGTCTATCTGGGTTAAGATACATGCCTTCAATCCACATGCCATAATGCTCTTCCAGTACTTTAATTTCTATGCTAGGCAGGTCGGCTAGCTCCGGATATACTGGCTTCCCGTTCTCATCAAAGTTAAAGTTCACACCTTCTACACCAAGCGTGATAAGCTCGGAACCCGATGGGCTCGTCAGATAATCTAACAATTTCAATGCAGCTTCTTTATTCTCGTTATTAGCAACGGTGATTCCAAAGTCTGCATTGATTAAAGGCAATGTACGGATATTTCCCGTAGGCCCAATTGGGTTAGCATAACGCAGGTCATACTCAGGATATTGCGAGCTTACTTGGTTGTAGAATAGATCCAGACGTCCAATCCAGTCCCACGTTACGAACGCTTTATCTGTAGTCATTTTAGCTGTCCAGGAATCCGTGGTATCTGTCAAGAATTCTTGATCAAGCAAGCCTTCGTTATACAGCTTTTTCAAGAAATCAAGCATCTCTTTATGCTCTGGTTGAACTCCTGCTAATTTCCAAGTTTTATCGGATTCGGAATAGATAGCAGGGTAGCTTGCTCCTCCGATCCCCCAGCCATAGGAAAGATCTTTAAAGATCGTCTCCTTTGTTTTGGATGCCATTGGATATGAATCCGGATAAATTTCTTTTAATTTTTTCAGTGCTTGATAGAACTCTTCCGTGTTTGTCCACTCAGGAATGTCGTGCTTATCGAAAATATCTTTTCTGTACATCATGCCATGGTTAACATCACGATTCATGTTGTAAACCGGCCATGTATAAATGTTGTTATTCTCGTCTCCATAGGAATTAACAACCCAAGGATTTTCATCAACATATAGTCTTTTGAAATTTGGCAGCATATCAACATAGTCGTTGATTGCAACTACTGCTTTTTGTTGACCGATTCTCTTCAGCTCATCCCGTTTAAGCCCGTGAAAAATATCTGGAAGCTTACCCGATGCAACAATTAAACGAAGCTTATCCTGGAAAGTAGCAGGGGAATAATGTTGAAAATCTACTGTAATTCCTGTACGTTTCTCGATTTCCTTAGCAACTAGCTTGTCGTTAAGCGGAGTTTCACTTACAACCATCCAAGTCAACTTTGTTGGTTTATCTACCAGTGGAAGCTTCAACCCGCCGGTATCACCATATTCATTAGTGATATCTTCAACCACCGTATTGGATGGGGCATTTGTTGCTCCGCCACTTGAGTTTGTTTCTTTTCCCCCTGCATTTTTTGAACCGCATCCAGCCAATAGTGTACCGACCAGTACTAGAATGAGCGTCATACTAAGAAGCCTTTTTGACATTGTTATACCTCCCCTTTGTAATAGAAAAAGTAAAGCATTTGTTGTGACCGAAGTGCTCCTTCGGACAATTCACATTGTAGATCGGTTCATACGCCTCGTAAATAAAGCGTTTTCATCCGCTGTGTTTTTTCGACATCCACCGAGGTGAAAAGTTAGAAGAACCCTTATTTATCAACGTTTTTTTGATGTGGAATTTGCTAAATAGGTGGAAAATGCTATATAAACACTTTGATTTTTTTCCATTCACGGCATATCGCCATTTTTAGGAATCCAAACAACTGGGTTTAAATCAATTGTAAATGGAGGGTTCTTACAGCGATACTGACTGCCCTATCCTTTTACTTTCCTCGGCTGCCTCTATAAAGCGAATAATCTCTAAGGTCTCATTCCAATCTAATGGAGATTTATGACTATCGAATAGAATCATTATCTGCTCAAGTAAGCTAGCGTAAAAAGGCTTTGCGCTTGAATCAACCTCGATCAACGAGGTTTGTCCTGCTCGGCTAATCGTTGCGAAGAATGGACTTTCTGGCAAACGGCTGAGCTTAACTGTTCCCGTACGCCCACCTTCCCAATGGGCAGCTATTAAATCATGCTCTTCTGTAGTCGTAACGCTAACCTCCAGGCAGCCTGTGCCCATAATTGCATATAGAAGCTCTATCGAATGAATCCCATACCAATAATAGTAGGATTGGGTCGGCTCCACGGCCAAAGGGCCGCCAACAACAGCTCGAATCACGGTCGCCGGGTTCTCGCGTTCCAAATCATCTGTTATTTGCTGCGCATACCTTAAAGCCGAGCAGCTCATAATCGGGAGCTGATATTGCTGCGCGATTCGAAATATCTCTTTAGCACTTATCGTGTCCAGAGCTAGAGGTTTGTCAATAAAGACTGGCTTGCCGTATGGAGCTATTCGCCTAAATTGGTCAAGATGTACCCGGCCATCCGCAGATGTTAGCAAAATTGCATCACAGCTCGCAGCAACCTCTTCTGGAGAATTTAATCTACGAACCCCGAATTCAAGCTCCAGCTTTGCCATAAAACCTTCCACTCGATCCGCACTAAGCGGAAAGTCATTAGAGCCCCCTAAAAAAGCTGCCACAACCTTCCCTCCCGATACATGATTTGCATCGGATGAGTCGTTGAGCAGCTTAGTAAATGCAACAGAATGGGAGGAGTCCGTACCAATAAGACCTATTTTCAAATCATCCACTAGCATCAACTCTCCTCTTTTTCATAAAGCTCTTTCATAATTTTTCTCCCCGTGGGTGTTTGTGCAAGTCCGCCCATCGCCGTCTCCCGATGCTTCTCAGGCATTGCACTGCCAACCTCGAGCATAACGTCAATCACTTCGTCCGATGGAATGACACTCTTGACCCCGGCAAGTGCCATATCTGCGGCCGCCATTGCCGTAACGGCACCAAAACCATTACGAACGATGCAAGGAACTTCCACCAATCCCCCGACCGGATCGCATATAAGGCCAAGTGAGTTTTTCAACGCCAATCCTACCGCATGAACCGCCTGCTCCGGTGTACCACCGCGAAGCTCCACCAATGCTCCAGCTGCCATGCCAATCGCAGAGCCTACCTCAGCTTGACACCCGCCTTCGGCGCCCGACACGAATGAGTTATTCGCGATAACATAGCCTATTGCTCCCGCACTAAAGAGGCCATGAACCATATGCTCATCGCTCCAGCCAAATCTTTCTTGCGAGCTAACGAACACGCCTGGTATAATGCCGCAGGAGCCTGCCGTCGGAGTAGCGATAATTCGCCCCATTGATGCATTGATCTCAGAGACCGCTAAAGCATACGCCATCGCGCTGCAAGCCTCCGTCCCTAAAGAAACGACCCCGTTGTGCATATAAGCTCGAACTCGCTTGGCGTCTCCGCCCGTCAATCCACTACGGGGCTTCAAATCGCTGTCTATTCCTTTGTAAACCGCTTCTTTCATAATGTCATAATATGCGGCCATTTTCTCTAGCACTAGCTCAGTGCTCTTCCCCGTCTCTGCCGCCTGCTCCGTAATCATCAGCTGCCCTATCGTAACGGACTCTTTAACGCATAATTGTATCAATTGCTCTAAATTAGAGAACCTCATAGTATATCCCCTTTGGAAGTGAGATTAATAACGCGAACCATGTAAACATCAGGTATTTCAACGATCTGGTCGATAAACTCGGTACGCAATACCTCATCACTCTCAATCACGGTTAGAGCATCCCCGCTTCTGGACTTTCGATCAACCTCCATATAGCCAATATTGGCATCAGCATGCTTGAATATATCCGTCATTTCAGCTAGGATCCCCCGGCGATCCGCATGAAAAATTAATAAGGTTGGATAGTTGGCCGTAAATTTAACATCGAAATCATCAATGCCTACGATTTCAATATTGCCGCCACCGATGGAACACCCTAGTACAATGACTTGCTGCTCTCCTCTGCGAAGAATAAACGTTGCCGTATTGGGGTGCATGCCTGCCTTCTGAGCTGTACGAAGTTGTACTTCCATCCCAGCTTCCTTTGCCCTGTCAAAAGCATCTTTGATCCGCATATCATCGGTTTCATAATTTAGCAGACCTGCGATAACAGCAAGATCCGTGCCGTGGCCGCGATAGGTTGTAGCGAAGGATCCATAGAAAATGATTTCAGCATATTCTGGCAGCCCTCCGAGCACATGTCTGGCCGTTCTTCCCAGCCGAACTGCTCCGGCGGTATGGGAGCTGGAGGGCCCCACCATGCTCGGACCGATAATAGAAAACACATCCTTAAACCGCATGTTTGAGTCCTCCTGTTTGATTAATCTTCAAGCCACTCCGTAAGATGTGCAGACACAAACTCATCATCGTGCAGTTGTGGATAATCCCGATATACACGATCAATCTCCTCCATTTGTCCCGGAGACAGCGTTTCATTTGGATTCAAGCACCACGTGCCTTGCAGCAAGCCCTGGCGACGCAGTACCTCATGTATACCTGGTATACAGCCTTTAAAATGATGTGCAGGATCAAAAAATGCAGCATTTGTATCTGTTACTTGTACATTTCTCGTTAACCATTCCTTTGACAGTTCTCCATGTTTTCGGACAGTCTTAATTTCCTCCAACAATTCTACGGCCTTTTTGGTCCAAACCGCCCAATGACCTAGTAATCCTCCGACAACGGTCTTCTCGATCGTTTCACCATCGACTTCAAAGCGATAAGTGGTCAATAAATCATTGATGATATTATCATCATTACCCGTATATAATGCGATTTCATCTCGTCTACTTGAGTAGCAAACAGCCCGAGCGACATCAATGGTCTGATAGCGATTAAAAGGTGCCATCTTGATAGCGACTACGTTTGGAATTTCCGCAAATTTGCACCAAAAATCAAAACTGAAAATCTGCCCACCCACCGATGGCTGTAAGTAAAAACCGATGACAGGCATAATAGCTGCTACCTGCTTTGTTCTATCCAAAATTTCTTCCTCACTACAGTCAGTAAGACCTCCCATACTCAACAATGCTGCATCATAACCTAGGGATTGTGCGAATCGTGTTTCACTAATTGCTTGTTCTATAGGCCCACAAATCCCTGCGACCTTAATAAAGGGACGTTGTATATTCGCCCTCGCGATTTCTTCTGCGGCCATTTGCAGAACAGTCTCAAATAAATTGTGGGGTTCATCGCGAATTTCAAATTGGGTCGAATGGACACCGACGGCGATTCCGCCTGCTCCGGAAGCAACATAGTAACGAGTTAACGCACGTTGATGTCGTTCGTCCAGCTGTCGATTCTTATCCAGTGCTAGGGGATGTGCAGGTATAACAAGCCCTTCATGTAGCGCTTTCAACAATTCGGAAGAAAGAGTAGTAGTAGTCATTTAGTATTTCCCCTTTCTTTCTTGGAAATGAGTCGGTTTATTCCATGTGGCTCCACCCGCCTGAACCCATTCAGCCAGCCAATCAATCATTTGAAGTAACGATACCGATGGGTACCCAAATCGTTGATGCGACTTCGATGCGTTATTCAGCAGCGCAATCTCCGATTCTGTGCCTTCAAACAGGGCTTCTTTACCCATACGCTTCGCAAATTCTTCAGCAGCCCAACGAATAGACATCGTTTCTGGCCCAGTAATGTTCATAACAGCTGGTGGATTCGAACACTCTGTTAAGCAACGCAACGCCATTTCATTGGCATCTCCCTGCCAAATTACATTAGCATGCCCCATAGTCAAGTTAATCACTCGTTGTTCATTCACAGCCTTTGCGATTTCCAATAGCACTCCATAACGCATATCAATCGCATAATTCAAACGATAGAACAGCATGGGCGTTCCGTTTTTATGGGAATGATATTCAAAAACACGCTCGCGACCTAAAGTTGATTGCGCGTATTCTCCTAACGGTTCAGGCGATACCGACTCATTTGCCCCTCCACTACCAATAGGCATGAAAGGATAAATATTACCTGATGAAAATACGACAATTCGGGAATCCTTAAATTTCTCCGCCACTCTGCCTGGCAAATAAGTATTCATCCCCCATGTGAAATGCTCTCTGCCCGTTGTTCCAAATTTATTACCAGCCATATAAATGATATTGTCTGCATGAGGCAATTGACTAAGCTCATCATCATTCAATAAGTTACAGGAAATCGTCTCGACCCCCGCTTCCTCTAGCTCACGTCTCGCTTCTTCGTCTGAAAACCGTGATACACCGATAACACGCTTATTTAATCCACCTTTACGGATTGCATTTTTAGCTAGCCTAGCTAAGCTTGGCCCCATTTTTCCGCCTACTCCAAGAATCATGATATCTCCATCAACCGAAGATAACTCCTTTACTAAGGCCTCAGAGGGCTCAGCTAATTTCGCTTCCAATTCCTCAAGTGTTTTCAATGCGATTTTCCCCTTTCTAGTATGAATCTATCTCCATCATACCGACAGGGGTTATATAAAGACAAATCTTTTAATTGTCTTTAAATCAGTAAATAGGCTAGAACATCGTTTTATCCTTCAAAAAAGAAAAGCGGTAAATTTGCCGTGGCCTTCCTCTCGGAACCTTCTCCACACCAGAAATATCAACGAGTCCATTATCGATCCAGAGTAACAGCAACCGATGAGCACTACGTACCGTGATATCAAGCAAAGCAGCAAGCTCATGAACCATATATTCATATTTGCCGTACTTTGCTGTGTGAGATAGCAGTTTGCTTAAATAAGCGCTTGTCATGCCAGCGTCTTCTGCTTTCTTGATAAGTTCCGCATGCGTTGGCGATAATACGTTCTGGATGGGATCTGCCATTTCGAGAGGACCGATCAGCGTCTGATCCTCACGAATAATAAAGCAGATATTTCCCCCGGCTTCCCTTGATTTGCGAAGGGCGGCTCTGGCATTTGTACCCGCTTCATTTGCCGAGGTTCCAAACCCTACTCCCAGGCTTAAGGAAATGCCTAATGAATGGTTGGCCTCTTTGGCTAGTGGAATCGTTTTGTAACCACCCGTCTCCCTCTCAAAGATCCCCCTAGTTGTGAAGAATAAATATTCATCTCCACCTAACGGTGTCAAGTAGCCGTCAAGTGATTCAACATAATCCAGAACCATACGATGAATATCCAGCTTTAGCTTTTGAACCTCATGCTCATTATTCCGCATCATCACCAGCTTGCCGAAATCATCGACCTTAATCATCCCAACGACAATTTGCGATTCTTTATTACGGCGAGATTCCGTTGATAGAAGCGCACGCTCCAACGTCACGCTCATATCCTGATCCGAAGGAATTAGCCATTCGTTCGCAGCCTGAAGATCAGACAGCTTCCGTGCTACGGATTCCACCCCCGTAATGGCGAATGAGCATGCACCCGTGTTCAACAGGTTATGATGGAATGCAAATAGCTTGTCCGGTGAGGCATGAGCAGGACCGCTATAAACTACCACCTTCGTCTGCTCGATCCCAAGGTCTTTGAGCGCACTCATAACCATGGATTTCGTAAGCGAATCTACAGATATTCCACCGCTGAGGTGACCTGTCTGTAAAGCACGAAATAACGTTTTGTACAGCCCAGCCCCCGTTAGTGGAACATAATGCACAGGTACCGTTACATTGATATTTTCTCTAACTTTACGATGCGATTGCGCACCGAATAATAGAAGCGCCTCTACCTCCAGCATTAAAGTTTCAACGACTGACGGGACTTGCTCCTCATCATTAACGATCCGTACAATCGGAGTAAATGTAGGAAATGCCTTTATAACCTTTAGTAGCTTATCTACAACATACTGCATGCCAACGATTCCAATCTTAATTTGCATATGCACGGGTCATTCCTTTCAATATTTCGCAAGCCTCTTTGTGACGACTTTTGCTTTAAACGAGATCTTGTCCTCGATAGTTAGTTCATGCTTGAAAAACTCCAATTAAACTGGCCGCATTACCGTTTTTTCCCATACCAGTACATACTTCATCTCGTGTAACTCGCAGAACTATCTTATCATTTTTTGCAAGTAAATTCGTAACTTTAACGCTCACTCCCGAAATAATCTATCCTGAGATAAGTATTATCCTTATAACATTATCATTCGTATATTCCGCGATAATCACTTGATTGAATTCGGAAGCACTCTGATTCGTTTCACCGATGAGACGATTATTACATAATCCAATGTAAGTGACTTAACCTACCATTCCAGACGAGCTTGTCAGTGCTTTGAGATTAATAACAAACGAAATATCCAACTTTATCCTTTGCTATTTATATAAAATGGTATACGATTAAAAAATAATTTGTTAAAATTTAAAGGAGATGATGCTATGACGATTAAAGATGAGTTGCGAGGGAAAAACATCATTATTCCTGACAATCCGGTATCGAATTTTTTGTTTAATAACACGAGATCGGCCCTTTTGTGGTTAGTTATTCGACTGTATTTGGGTTATGCCTGGTTAACCGCAGGATGGCACAAGGTAACTAGCGATCAGTGGGTTGGGAGCAATGCAGGTGCGGGACTGACAGGATTCGTTAAAGGAGCGGTCGGCAAAGCTGCAGAAGGGAAAGACGTAACGGGATGGTATGCATCGTTTTTGGAAAGCATGGTGCTCCCCAATGCCCCGCTCTTCTCTTATCTTGTTGCCTTTGGAGAACTCCTCGTGGGGCTAGGCCTGATCCTTGGCTTGTTAACGGGAATTGCCGCTTTCTTCGGCGCCTTCATGAATGCGAGCTTCCTGTTTGCCGGTACCTTGAGCACGAATCCGCTGCTGTTCATCCTAGCAACTTGGATTGTACTGGCCTGGAAGGTCGCCGGATGGTATGGGCTCGATAGATGGGCGCTTCCTCTGCTTGGAACGCCATGGAGCAAAAGCCGACGCAATAAGGACGATCAAACGGCAGCAACATAAATTAGTTAGCAAACACGAAGGACATACTGAGCTTTATCGAGAATTCAATTACATTTGTACGGGCTGCAACAAATTGCCGAGAGGCGGACTGTTGCAGCCTTTTATTATGCAAACACAATCTATTTAAGGCGTAATATTTCCCATTAAAGCTTTGCTGAAGCTTTCATCTCCGAACCAACTATATTCAAATACTACCTTCTTTACAAAATTACGCTCCCTGAATATCCGCCATTTCCAGCACAACAGGACAATGATCGCTGCCCATAACATGACAATCGATCTGTGCATCCACCAAGCTCTCACTCAGCCGGTTCGAGACCAGAAAATAATCGATCCTCCAACCGATATTCCGCTCTCTTACCTTCGGCATATATGACCACCAGCTGTAGACATTATCCCGATCGGGATAGAAATAACGGAACGTGTCTATAAATCCCGCCTCTAACAGCTTCGTCATTTTCTCCCGCTCCTCCAGCGTAAAGCCGGAATTACCGACGTTCGATTTGGCATTCTTGATGTCGATCTCCCGATGCGCGACATTCATATCCCCAGTTACGATAACCGGTTTATGCCGATCCAGCCCTACCAAGTAACTGCGAAACCGCTCCTCCCACTCCAATCGATCGGGCAGCCTGGATAAGTCCCGCTTCGCATTCGGCGTGTATACATTCACCAAATAGAATGCCTCGTACTCCAGCGTAATGATTCGCCCTTCCGGCTCCGAATCCTCTTCTATCCCGTATCGCACAGATAGCGGCTTGATTCTCGTAAACACGGCGGTTCCTGAATAGCCCTTCTTCTCTGCATAGTTCCAATACTGCTCATATTCTTCGCCGAGCTCCAGGTCGATTTGCCCGGCCTGAAGCTTCGTTTCCTGAACGCAAAATATATCCGCATCCGCTGTCCGGAAATAATCATAAAATCCTTTGTTTACACATGCTCTAAGCCCGTTGACATTCCATGACACCAGCTTCATTCCTTCTATCTCCTCTGCCTTGATATCACCATAATTTCTCTTATATTTTGAAGCCTTAACTCAAAATTTACAATCTTTATTCAAAATTTACGTTTACCGACCCGATAAATAGGAAGAGAGCTACATTTTTTTTGAATTGAAAGGCCGTAAGGGGGTTACACATCATGTCAGAAAAAATAGCTGCATCACATCAATCGTCCTCAAGCTCAGCCGCCGTCTTTACATCCCAATCGCATTTTGTGCAAATTGTGCGCAGCAACAAATCACTGATTACTATATTTCAAGAGTGCATCGACAACATTAAGGAGCATTTATCAGGCACCTACCTGTTTCTCCTCACCGATGAGGAAGGAGTCCTGTTGGCTATGGACTATTGCCAAAACCTGCAAGAGGTCGTGCGCAAGTCCGAGATTCGCGTAGGCATGTATTTTACGGAGGAGAGCTGCGGGGTCAATGCAATATCGGAAGCGATGGCCCGCCGAAGTCCAATTTATTTGCCACCGGAAGAACACGAAAGTCCCTTCTTTAAGAACTGGCACTGCTTCTCCACACCGCTGACCCTCGGGTCGCGAACGATAGGCTATCTTGATGTCTCCACCATTAACGCGAATATGAAAAGCGAACTGATCGCCATCGCCAAGCTGATTCCGGGTAACATGCTGAGCAGCCTGCAAAACCTGGCGGAGGCACAACCGCCGGAAAAGCCGCCAGTTCCTCTGACGGCGCGCCAACTGCATGTGCTTAGACTAATTGCGCAAGGCCAGACAGTCAAGTCCATCGCCCTTAAGTTAAATATTAAAGAATGTACCGTGAATCATCATAAAAAGATCATTTTCGAAAAGCTAGGTGTCCAGTCTAGTACGGAAGCCGTATCGGTTGCCAGTCGGATGTCCTACTTATAGGCAACTAGCACCTAAAACATACCTATACATTCTTATAGGTGAACTATGTTAATATATGTGCTAAACTTTTTACAGATACCTGAAACAAAACAATGCCCTAATTCTCGACAAATCATAGTTCTGAGCCCCATCGGAGGCGCGATGTAAATTGGGCGGTGAAAAGATTGGTAAATCGGGTTCACCGATCTCTTCCCCCTGACACATCTAAGGACGCCTATCCAAAAAAGGAGATAGCGATTGACGCTGCCTCCTTTTTTGCCTGCGCTTATATATGCTTATGTGGGCTCTCCCTCCGGCCTCGCTCTTCGCACCTTGCCTCTGTCCTTGCTTTGCTCCCTGCTCCAAATCCGCTTCATCAGCAGCATTACTCCTCCAATCAGCACTACAAACCCCAGGCTGATCCACAAGCCCGGCCGGCTCATGGGATGGAGCACTGTGCCGCTTATGGCTAAAACGATGATTGCCGTGCTGATCCAGCGCTTCGTCTGCCCCCAGCCGCTTAGCTTCAGCAGCCTTCCGGACGTAAATAGGATGAAGATCCAGTTGTACATAAGCATCAGGCCTGCCGCAGTCGTCACGTACTCATACATTTTCTCCGGCATGAGCAGGGCTAACAGAATGGATCCGCTCAGAGCTAGGGCGGTAACGCCAATCGCATAATAGGGAGTCTCTCTTTGCCCGCCACTCACCCTAGCAAATACCGGAGGAGCATCTTTATTTTTGGCTAAAGTCACGAGGATCGTAATTACGGCAAATAGGGAAGCAATCATCGTTGAGAATCCGGCTATAATGAAAGCCCCATTAAAAAGATGCGGCACAAAGCTCAAGCCATAACCTTTAAGCGAAGCGACAAACGGACTCTCTTTCGTGCCCATGGTGTTCCAGGGGACTAGGCTTAGCGCCAGCACCAAAGAAGCCGTGTAAAGAACCGTCAATGTTCCAATCATCCATCGTCCCGCCTTAGGGCCTTCCTTAGGATCCTTCAAACGAATTGCCAGAAGGCCCATAACCTCGATCCCCCCGAAGGCGTAGAACGCATATATGAGGCTGGACCATCCGCCTATTGCTCCTGCTGGGAAAAGAGGAACGGGCCAATTGGGCGCATGCTTCCCCCCGCCGAGCCAGCCTAAAATTGCAGCGCCGGCAATCGCCAGAAAGGCGATAATCGCCGCCAGCTTCATGACCGCAAACAAATGCTCTGCCCGTTCGAACCCTTTTGTCCCCAATATAATAATAACTAAGCCGAGTACGGCATAAATCAAAGCGAATACCCACATCGGCAGCCCTGGGAACCAAAAGCGGGTAAATAGTGACAATGCTGCCATCTGGCTTCCCATAATTAAAATCTCCGAAGAAAGATATACCCATCCGCTCCCGAAGCCAGCCCAGCGCCCGAAACCTTTCCGCGCATACACGCAAAACGAGCCCTCCTGCGGGTCTTGCGAGCTCATGCGGGCAAGCACGTCAAATACGACGAATGTTCCGATTGCAGCCAGTAAAAATGCTGGGATGATGGCCGGTCCTCCAATTTTTACGCCTACGCCCGTGCCAAGGAAATAGCCAGTACCGATCGTGCAGGCTACTCCCATTAACGACAATTGCCACCAGTGCAGCGGCTTATCCTTTGCTTCCTTGCTTGTCTTGTTCAAGGCAAACTCCTTATCCTCAACCATGTATTTGCACTTTGCACCAATCATGGCTTATTGTGCTGACAAGGGGGCGTAAATATTCTGCGCTAAACTGATATTTCTGCGGGCACGGCTCCCAAAGCCGCTTCCGCCAGCAGCTTCATGTAGTCGAGCGACTGCTCCAAAGGCATCCCTTTACCGAAATAGCTGTATTTTCTCCCACTCATAAGTACATAGACATCGATCTGGTCTGCCGGCCTTCCGTAAGCAGAATGCCAGAACACATTCGTCATATGGACGAATGCTAGGATCACTTCAGCATCATCCTGAGCCAAGAACTTCTGGACAATAAATTCTTCTGCCTGCTTGCTGTGCCAGACGGCCTGAAAAATCATGACCAGATTCAGCTCCAATTCTGCAACGTTCGTATTCCACTGTTCATAGAGAGCCACGGGATAATCCATTGAATTGGCTTCTTTAAATATTCTTTCCAATTGCTCGATCATGGTGAGATACACATGCCGGTAATGGGTTTCGCCTAAAAAATCCTCGACTCGCTTCGGCCAACGGCGCTCCAGCAGTACATGTATCGGCATCCGGCTTCTTGCCTCCGGCATCATGCCCTAATATTCATTAATCGTGTGCCCTACCGCATATTGCACTCTTTGGCGCCATGTCAGCCTTTTACACGGAAGAGAGATGCCTTCTGCGGAATAAGTCCGAAGCCATTCTCTCTTCCAATTCATCCAGAGCTCCGCAATATAATCGATAACTGGTGTCTCCACTTCCGAACAAGGCGGTCACTGCTTCCTTCCAGTCAAGCTCAAGCATCTCATCCATGAAATCAAGGAACTCATCGGGCAGTTCTCCGTCGCCCCAAGTGTAGGCGCCAAGCAAAGTCAAATAAACTGTTCTAATTCAAACTCATCCAGCAGCTTTCCTTCCACATCATAAGCCTGATAAATCAAGGTGCTTCCGTTAATCGTGACCCCGGCAAACATTTGCTTTCCATTTTGAAAATGAACGGCATGATAGAACCGATCCTTCTTCTTCTCGTTAAATTTCTGTCCTGCTGTATTTATAGTGACATACACCGTGCCCTCGCCCGAAGCGGCAACCTTCCCGCCATGAACAGGATAAGAACGCGAGTATTCGTGATTATGCCCCTGCAGCACCAGATCAACACGGAACTCATCGAACACCTCGGCCCATTCCTGAATCTTGCTATAGCTATTTCCGCCGTATACCGGACGGTGGATGGCAACGATTTTCCACAGCTTGTCCGTGCTCTGTAGATCCTTGCGGAGCCATTCGGTCTGACTGGCAATATTGGATTCCGTATTCATAATGGTGAAATGGGCATCCCCATAGTCGAACGAATAAGAAGTGCCGGGAAGGGAGTTCACCGCCCCATTATTCGGTAGATTGAAATGAGATGTGTACCGACCTGCCTCACCGTTCACCTCATCATGATTGCCTGTCACAGGCATAAGCGGAATACTGGGCAGCCATTTGGACGCTTTGCTGAAAAAATAATCCCAAGAAGCCTCATTCTCGGGGTTCTCCGTCAAATCTCCGTTATGAACTATAAAACGGGCATCCGGAAAAGCCGCAAAAGCCTGATCCAGTGTCCTGCCCCACAGCTCGAAATCCGCTTCGGTCTCTCCCTGCGAATCCGCAACATTTATAAATGTGAACCCCTCCGCAGTTAATTGTTCCGTTGTAAACATAGCCGCCTCGCTCCAGCCCTCCGCTAGTCCACTTCCTACACGGTAAACATATGTTGTACCCGGCTTCAGATCAGTGATTTCCACCTGGTGAGCCATATTCTGCCCACCGGAGCCGATGGAAACGATGCTGGACCCAGCCCGGTAAGTCAATGTATCGCTCCCCCCCAGCTTCCCGGCATCGGTGCCCTCGACAATCTGCAGCTTCTCTTCCGCATAACTCCCGGCTTCGCTGTACCAAGTGAACGCTCTGGAAGTTCGGGCATCTCCTTTTAACGTGGTGACCAATGATTTAGGTTTACCGGGAAAATAAGCAGCATCCTCCCCTTCCTGCAGCCATTTAAGTCCTATCACCCCTGCAAGCATTACGGCGCAAAGACTGCCCAGCCATCCGATCCCCTGAAATCTTTTCATCATGCGCCTCTTCCTCCTGTATCATGTTGTCTAAGATTTTTCACCTTCTAGTCCCCAATGTCAACGAAACGGCAGGAACTTTAAGCTCATTTTCAGTTTCGGCTTTGCCGCTGCATTTACGTGAGACGAGAGCAGTACGGAATGAGAAGGTTATCCAAACAGCTCAACAAAGGCCTGCCAGCCGAAATATATGCCGAAGGCAATCAGCATCCACCCTGAGAGAAACGAAATGCCCGTTAACAAGCGGGGCGTCAAGTAACGCCGAAGCCCGCTGGACATGACGGCCATCGTCAAATCCCATGCCATAAGCCCAAGAATCACCGCTGAAGTATATAGCACCAATTCTTTCACTCCATAGGTTTGAGCCGCCTTTGCCAGGATCGAGCCGTAAATACCTAGCCAGAACATGATCGACAGCGGGTTCGAGATAGATAGAATGAATCCCGTGCCAAACGATTTGGACAACGATTCATGGCTGGCATTCCGATACTCTGCCACTTGCTTTGCTCCCCGAAGTCCGTCCCACCCGCTGTAAATGAGCACAAAACAGCCAAATAGCCATAAGAAGGATTTTACAAACGGAATCTGCAGAAAATGAACCGTTCCAAAATAGACGAGTGCAATAAAAATAAAATCAGCTGCCAGGGAGCCGAGGCCCAGAATCCAGGAATTCCAGAAACCGCCTCGAATCCCACGATCCATCTGCGCGGCATTAATTGGACCGATCGGCGCAGCAAGAGACAACCCAAGTAGAATATAACTTAAAAACAAGCTCATGCCTTCCCCCTCCATCCCCTGACACTACCAGCGGCGAACTTGTACCATTTTATTCAGGGTGGAAGGATTGTACGACCAAATAAGTTAATTTTTCTTTAGATGAATATCGGCAAAGGGACACCGCGAATTGGACGGAGCAGTATCATCTCCCAGAAAATATTGCTTCCACTCAAAGTTGTCCTTACTTCCATAGCTATTCAGATCGGGATGAATACCTACGGCATCATACTGCAAGACGCGTTCCCTGATTTTGCTCTTGATTTGGGCCGCCGATTCGCTGGATGAGTTGAACTCCACGAGCACCCAGCGAGGCGTAATAGCGAGAATGAAATAAGGGAAATACCGGCTTTGCCGCAATCGATGAGCCGGTGTAGCGCAATACATGAAATACTGCTCTTGGCCAAAACAATACTCCCAGACTGGATCATGAGGATCGGCGGGGATACGGGCGGGCCAGTCATGTTTATCCAAAGCCCGGACTTTGAGCAGCAGCCTCCAGAATATTTCCTTATATTCCTCGACGGTACAATTATCAGCTAGTTCCTTCGGCGTTTCACAAAATAGAACCAATGAAGTATACTTGCCACAGCTTCTGGCTTCTTCCCCGTAACGTTCCAGCAACAAGGCCATCTCTGCCGCAGCCTGGCCGCTGCTCGGTTCCCCGATGAAGCCGTATCTGAAATGCCCCCGTTTAAATCCAATGGTTGCCGGGATACATGGGAATAAATACGAGGGATCGGACAGTTTCATGGCAAAATGCCGATAAGCCTCGTATTTCCAAGCATTTTCTTTTAATGACAACTCTTTCACTCGGGCTTGATCGTACAGCATCATACCTAATCCTCCTTTATAGTACACAGTATTGTAGGAGGGAGAGATGTGTGATTGTCCCGTTTCATAACTTTTCAGATTGACAACTGCGACATTCGGGCATATAATTCAATAAAACCTAGCGGATAAGTATGTTTTAGAATTGTAAAAAGGGAGAGATTTTTCAATGGCTGCTGTACAAACCTTCAAAGCAACTGCACATCTTCAAAACGGCGTTCAAGTTAAGACGACTGCCCGCCAATTCGAGCTGATCATCGACGAGCCGAAGAGCTTGGGCGGGACGGACACGGGCATGAACCCGGTCGAGGCCCTGCTTGCTTCGCTTGGTGCATGCCAAGCCATCGTTGCCCGAGTCTACGCGCCGAAATTTGATGTCAAGCTGGATGATTTCCGTGTTGAAGTGGAAGGCGACATCGATTTGGACGGATTTTTCAATAGATCATCGGTTCGTCCAGGTTACTCCGATATTCGATACACATTCTACGTCAAGACCAGCTCGCCTCAGGATAAGGTCGAGGAGTTTGTTCAGTTCCTGGAGAGCAAGTGCCCTGTCGGGGACACGATCGCGAACCCGGTCAACTTGAAGCTGGATCGCATCGTAATTGAAAATTAAACTGCTCGAAATGATCGATCTATTTTCTTATTTAAAAATCAAAGGGAGCCCAGGCGTATGATGACCTGTAAGCTCCCTTTTTGTTCATTACTCATCTTTAATTTTGATCTTCATCTGGATGACCGATATCGAGCCTTGATCGCTCTGCTCCGCTTTGACAAGCTCTCCGTCGAATTTCTCTCCCTTGACTCCATACCCTTCCTTGGCCGCTTTCGGCATATCTTCCGCCGGCACGACCCTCAAGACAATATAAAACGTATCAACGTTCTTCGGCTTCTTCATTTGAAGGCTAAACGCCCCATCGGGCATGACTTGGGCATTCTCTCCATACCCAATATTCCAGTGATCTGGTATGTCCACATCTGCCTTTATCCTTACTCCTTCAAGCAAGTTGCTCTTGGCTTTAATCTGATAATTAGTGCCGTCGAACGAAATTACCGGTGTAATCCATATGTCGGGGCTGCCGTAATCCTCCGGCCTCTCGCCGGGGATTTCAACCTCCCATTCCTCATCGGCTGATTCTGGATTCGCACCTACGCGAATGAAGGCAACAGCCTTCTTGTAAATTTGCTCCGATTTCTCGTACTGGTGGATATACGGCCCGGTCAGCTTATTGCCATCCTTGCCGTATGCCTCCACTTCGCCCGCTTGCTCCTCAGGTACGAAGCTGATTGTAATATCCAGTGTTCCCTCTTTAATATTCGGCTTCTTGATATCGAATTGAAACGTGCCGTCCCGCCCGATGTCTGCCTCATCATTGTATCCCCACATATTGTAGCCCGTGGCGGTGATATCGGCCTTCATCTTGACTCCCGGCAGCAAATTTGTCGTGCCAGTGACCGAGACGCGTTCGTTTTCCAGCCTAGCCTTTCCTTTAATCCATACATTTGAATCCCCTTGATCCGCTGGAGCATCCTTCAAGTTTCCGTTCGTTTCGATTTCGTAATTTACTTTTTGCCCGTCGCCATCATTTGACGATGCATTGGAGTCTGGCACAGGATTGGAAGTATCGTTCCCATCCGCGATCGATACAGCCGGGTTATCCTCCGCCTTCCCCTCGTCGCTGTTTTTACCGCAGCCGGCAAGCACGATGACAGCGATCAGGATCATTGCCCAGACGAGCAGCATAGATCGCAGGGTCATATTTTCAAACCATTTCTGCTGTTGTACCGTTTGCCCTTCTTGCATTTGTGTCATCCTCTTCTGTGTCAATCTCATCTTCCTCTAACGTTCCTTTCGCTAGTCATTCTTAAGCACTTATGTATAATATCCAAATTATTCATTACCCCAATTTGAAATATCGAAACACCTTTTAACATTCAGTTTACATTCAGTTCACATTAAGTGAGAAATCAGAAAAGGTTGCTAGGATGAATCTTGTAACTGACAAGGCAAGTTGACTGGTTATGAAAATAGAACTACGCAGGAACGAGGTGTACAAGCATCCAATGAGTACGAAGCTAAAATATCGGCATGAGCTCAAATTCATAATCAACCGGCAGCAATATTTCATCATACGGCAAAGATTAATCAATTTCATGGATTATGATCAGCATGCCGGAGCAAACGGCGAGTATCATATCCGCAGTCTTTATTTCGATGACATCGATAATACGGCGCTGCACGAGAAGCTCGGAGGAATCCGCCAGCGCTGCAAATACCGCATTCGCATCTACAATGTGCAGGAGCACGTCATCCATTTTGAGAAAAAAATCAAGCTGAACGACTACATCGCCAAGGTAAAAGAGCCCATCACTCTGGACATGTATCGCTCCATTCTCGCTGGCGACTTCCAGGTTCTCAACGTACCGGAGAAACCGCTTCTGATGGAACTTCACCAGCAAATGAATCACCGTCTGCTCAGACCTAAAGTCATCGTGGATTATGTGCGTGAGCCATTGGTTTATCCAAGCGGCAACGTACGAATTACGTTTGACAAGGATTTAAGGACAGGGCTGCATCAGATGGACATTTTCGATCAGAATTTGAAGCCCATAGCTGCGATGGACGATAATTACATCATTTTAGAGGTCAAATACGACGAATTTATTCCTGAAACGATCCGTGCAGCTCTGCAGCTAGAAGGGCTCAACCGTCAATCCGCATCAAAATATGTGATCTGCCGCAAATTTCTAAAAGAAAATTCTTGGGAGGATTATTAATTATTATGGAAACTACAACGAACACTTCATCGACCACGTTTAGCGATATTATTAAAAATTCGGTACTGAGCAATTTCACATCCGATATCAGCCTGTCCAAAATTCTCATTACGCTAGGCGTCGCTTTTATCATCGGCTTATTTATTTTCATTCTGTATAAAAGGGTATTTAGCGGCGTGCTATATTCGAAAAGCTTCAACGTTTCATTAATCGGCATGACTTTAGTGACGGCCATGGTCATTATCGCGATCAACTCCAACCTGATCCTATCGCTAGGGATGGTCGGCGCCCTTTCGATTGTTCGCTTCAGAACGCCAATTAAAGATCCAACGGATTTGATCTTCCTGTTCTGGGCCGCCGCCGCCGGGATTGTTGCCGGAGCTGGCTTCTACACGCTAGCGGCCATCGGCTCGGTCATTATCGGATTGGTTCTGTTCCTGTTCATCAAAAACTCGACTTTGGAGACGCCTTATTTGCTCGTGATCAATTGCAGCGGCGATGAGAGTGAGCAAGCGATTCACCAGGCGATAACCGGACTTGTAAAACGTTATAATGTGAAGCAAAAAACAGTATCTCCCGGCAACATTGAGATGACCTTTGAAGTGCGGCTCCGTGACAACGAAAGCGTATTTGTCAACCGAATCTCCGAGCTGGACGGAGTAAGGAACGCGGTGCTGATCAGCTATAATGGGGACTATGTATCATGAGATCCCGCTTGAAGACTGCTCTGCGAAGTCTGGCTCTTGCGTTGCTATGCATGGGGCTCGCAGCGTGTTCCATTTCGAATGCTCCAGCATCTGAGTTTTCTTCCAGCAATAGCAGTACGACTTCCAACAGCGCTTATAATCGATCTTCAGGAACGGCCGCAGAACAGTTGCTAGACGAGGTTGTGTTTCCCAGAGACAAAGTCGTCGATGTGAAAATTACAATGGATGAGGATGACTTCCAGGATATGCTGGACAATGCCAGCGCAGAAGAGTATAAGCCGGCATCGGTGAACTATAACGGGCAGAAAATCGACAATATCGGCATCCGTACTAAAGGGAATCTCACCTTGCGAAGCGTCGTGCAAATGGCTGACTCTGATCGATATAGCTTTAAGCTGTCTTTTAATGAGTATGTCAATCAGACCTTAGCCGGACTCGAAAAAATCAATCTCAACAACAATTACAGCGACGCCTCGTATATGCGGGAATATCTCGCTTACGAGCTGGCGGAAACGATGGGTTTGCCAACGCCTAAATATTCGTTTGTCAATATATACATTAATGGCGAGCTGTGGGGATTCTACCTCGCGGTTGAGCAAATCGGCACCTCCTATCTGGAGCGGCATTTCGACAATGCCTACGGGGCTTTATACAAAGGTGTCATGACAGGCAGCGGAAGTGATCTGCTCTGGCTGGACGATAATCCGGAATCATACACCGGTCTGGAGCTGAAGTCCAATTCCCATAACGGGAATGTGCTGATCGACATGCTGGACGAGTTGAACCACGGCAGCGACTATGAAAGTGTCCTCTTCGTCGAGGAAGCCTTAAAATATATCGCCTTGAATGTCGTTACCAACAACACGGACAGCTATATTGGCGGCAACAAGCAAAACTATTATTTATACGAGGTAGACGGCATCTTCTCCATCCTGCCTTGGGATTACAATATGGCCTTCGGCGGATTAGGCGGCGGGATGGGCATAGGGCGAGGAGAGCCAGGACGTAATCAGCGGGCCGAAGATACGGAAAACAGTGTACCGGCCGCCCCCGTGCCCGAAGCCCGGCAAGATACTCCAATAGGTGATGACACAAACCAGCGTGCAGCGGATGCGGCGCAAGGGCCGTCCGGCACGTCGCTGTTGATCGATGAGCCTACCCAGGGCACGCTGGCAGAGCGGCCGCTCGTCGCTAAGCTCCTGGCCGTTGACGCGTATAAGGAGCGGTACCATAGCATTATTGAAGAGGCGATCGAAGGCTATTTGTCAGAGGATCGATTCTCCGCCCGGGTCGAACAACTGAACCAAATGATTGCTACGTATGTGGAGCAGGATCCCACCGCATTTTATACGTACGAAGAGTATCAACAAGGCGTGACGCAATTAATGTCCTCCAATGCTAAGCAAGTCGACAACATTGCACAGCAATTGGCCGGAACGATCCCCTCCTCGGGTGACGGCTCAGGCAGTGGCGGCGGTATGGGTGGAGGGACGAGAGGCGGCATGGGTGGCAATATGGGCGCTAGATTCAACGCTGGTGCCGCTCCTGACACGCCGGCCAACATCAATGCGCCGACAGATGCTGCAGGTGAGCAGGGAGCAACTCCGACCGAGGCGAGGCAAGAAGCACCCGACCAACAGGGGGCGATTCCAGCGCAGGCGGCGCAAGAAGCACCCGACCAACAGGGGGCGATTCCAGTGCAGGCGGCGCAAGAAGCACCCGACCAACAGGGGGCGATCCCAGCGCAGGCAGGGCAAGAAGCACCCGATCTGCAGGAGGGAGCTCCTGCCGGGGGCAATCAGCAATTCGTTCCCAACGGCCAAATGCCTCAAGGGGAGTTTCAAGGCGGAAGACGCGCTCCCGACGGGATGGGCTTCGGTGGCCCAGGCGGCTTCGGCCCCCAAAACTCGCAGCAGCAAGGCAGCAGCTCAGAAGCCATTACCGCAGGCATTTCACTGCTTGTTCTGCTCGCTGCCAGCGCATTCGTACTTTACTTTCGGCGAAAGCGGCTTTAGCACACAAGCAGCGCCCGTTTCCACTAAATAACAACGTACTATACGCAAGAATGCCCTGGCATCCAGAGATGCTTGGGCATTCTTTTTTTAACTTCGCACAGTTTCAATCTCCTTAGGCAAGCTAAAGCCTAGATGCTCAGATAGTTTAGGCAGCTGCTGCTGATAGCGGAGCCCCTGATACGATTTGTCCATTCCCGTTGTACGTCCACGTTCCAGCATTAAATAAATAGTTTTTCATGTTGTTGCTGTCCCAATTTCCATTCCCATCCGTGAAGCACGCCTCAAGACGGGATGCGGTGCCGATATCCACCGTATATTTGCTGTATCCCGGTATTTCCGCTGCTTCCATCGCCGCTCCCGGAACTGCTGTCCATGTCCCCCCTTCTGGACGATAATGAATGTACGGATTGCCGAATCCGTGTTTGTAGTACACAGTCACTTTATTCGCTGCATCCGGGGCAGGAGCGCCCTCCTGAATTTTTCCATTCCCCAAATATGTCCAAGTTCCCGTATTGAAAAAATAGTTCTGTCCATTGTTGCTATCCCAATTCCCTTTCCCATCCGTAAAGCATGCCTCAAGACGGGAAGCAGTTCCGATATCTACTGTATACTTGCTGTATCCCGGCACTTCTGATGCTTCCATCGCAAACCCTGGAACCGCCGTCCACGTTCCGCCCTCAGGACGATAGTGAATATGCGGCGCGGCAAAGCCTTGTTTGTAATAGACAGTCACCTTATTGCCGCCTGTTCCTGCTACCTCCGTAGTTATTTCCAGCGCCTCACTAGCCGGAGACACATTGCCTGCAGCGTCGCGGGCTTTGATCGTATACGTGTAGCTCGTTTCCGGAGCGAGATTTTTGTCGGTATACGTTGTCTTTGCCCCGCTTCCTACCTTCTCAGTTCCGCGGTAAACGTCATAACCGGCAACGCCAACATTATCGGTAGCCGCTTCCCAGGCAAGCGTCACAGTAGTATCCGTAACGGCAGTGGAATGAAGCTGTGTTGGAGCAGTTGGCGCCTCAGTATCCCCAGGCCCGTCAGGATTGGATTCATGCCATTGTACACCGTCATACCATCCATCCGATGTTCGTACTAATCCCGCCTGATTTTGCCCCGGACTCTGTCTGCCCGAGTTATCTTTGAATATTACAGTCGCACTGTCCACACCTTCGATTTTGTATGAAAACCATTCCCCCGAAGCTCTCGCCATCGCTGGTGCCGTGGCCCAGGTCGGTTCGGTTACCTTAGGTGAAGTTTCATAATAGTAAAGGTGGGGCGATCCCCAATTTTCCGGCTTTTTGAAATAAATCGTCAAGCCTGCATCTGGATCCTTCTTCGTATATTGATATTGCTGTACGGAAGCGCCTTCTTCATTCACCGCATATAGCCGTAATGTAGCGGAATCGTCAAACTCCATGCCAGCACCAATCGTAATTTCCGTACCTTCTGCGTAAGGTATGCCCTCAGACGGATCGCTGCCGTCCAATGTATACTTTCCACCCTCCGCTTTTGTTACGTGAAGTGTAATAGTCAGGGTATCCGTCTTGAAATTACCTCCCGCTGGCGATGCCGACACAGCTGGCAAAGCCGACTCTGCCGTCTGCTCGATCAGGATCAAACCGTTAGCGTGCGCTGTAAACGTGGCAAATCCGCCTGACACAACTGTTTCATTTCCGGTATAAGCATCGCGTACCGTACTGCCGTCTGAAAACGCCGACGATACATTGACCTTCGTCGTACCTGAAGCACCCATCACGACAACTACTCGATCCTCAATGCCGTCCTCCGAATATGTCCGTTTAAATGTATAAGGGGCATCCGCAATTTTTGCGTGGCTGCCTGCCCCAACCGAAAGGTGATTATTGCGGAATTGGCCGACCTTCTGCCAGTGCGACAGCACATCCTGATTTAAGCCATTCCAATTCATCGAAGAACGAGTCCCCTGCTGCGGATCCGAGCCCGTCTCTCCAAAGGCTCTGGCCGCCTCATCCCCATAGAACGTTTGCACTCCGCCCGGCAATAACAACAGGGCGCTTCCCGCCTGGATCAACCTGCTGCGATCGTATAAGCGAGTATCATGCGATGAAATATAGCTCAGCACATTGAAGCTTGGATCACTGTTAATTCTCGAAGCATAATCGGCATATGTGCCTTCCAAGGCATTGAGATTGCTGTCCTGAAAGCTAAAATTGATCACTGAATCAAAGCCGTAATTGAAATACTCGCTTTTACCGACGCCGTGTCCCCAAACCTCTCCGGTCATCCAAAAATCGTCGTTCCAATCGGCTCCAGGCTTGTTCGGATTGTTCTGCCTCCACTTCTGTAGCGCTGCGCTGCTCTCGTTCTTAAGCTGCTTCCAGCGGTTCAGCTCCACATGCTTGGCCGTATCTGCTCGGAAGCCGTCGATCCCGAACTCCTCAACCCAGGCGGCTAACATTTTCACGATATGATCGGCCGGAGCTATACCAAGATCTTTACGCAGGCTGGATGCTGCTGGAACGATCCAAGCGTCATGCCCGGCTGTTTCGGCAGCCCATTTATTCTTCAGAATAGGAGCAAGACCTACGCTGCTTGTTACATTCGTCCTGAAATCAGGCAGGTTGCCTACGCACTGAGTCAAATCGCTGTTGCCGCAATTTTCATACCCGCCGATTCCTGCTCGAATCCATTCACCCCACCAGCTCGACCAAGCGGATGAGTTATTGTAGTCGATCAAGTCATGGAAGCTATGCCAGGTTTGACCGCTGCTTGGCGTCCAGCCGGCACCGATGCCGTTTCTTGCTCCGAAGCCGTATTCCTCCATATCCTGCAGTGTGGAATACCCCGGATGGTTTAGAACGACGTCCAGCACAACGCGAATGTCCTGAGAATGCGCCAAATCCACAAACTCCTGCATATCGCTGACCGTCCCCATATTGCGATCCATCATCGTAAAATCCATCGCATAGTATCCGTGGTAGCCGTAATGGGCAAAGTCTCCGCCGTTGCCACCGCCGACCCAGCCGTGCATCTGCTCATACGGAGCAGAGATCCAGATTACATTCGTGCCTAAATCGGTAAAATAACCCTCCCGGAGCTTCTGCGTCAGGCCCTTTAAATCTCCGCCGTGAAACGTTCCGATATTCTTCCCGGTAGCATCTCTCTGTGGGCGCCCGTAGGAGTTGTTATTACTTGGATCACCATCCTTAAAACGATCCGTCAATACGAAGTAAACGTTTGCATTATTCCAGCTAAAAATCCCTCTCTGCGATTCCGTTCCGCTCGCCGGAACGGCAGCGCTTACGGACGCGGCTTCTGCCGCTGCAGCAATCAACGGGCTTACCGGACTTCCTATCATGGCTGCAGTGCTCCCGGCAAGGCCAGAGGACGCATTATCTAAGGTGGCCATTCCTTTCGATTTTGTATTTGCAACAGCAATCGGGCTGCTATTATGCCATCCCCCGTCATACCAGCCTTCGGCACTCCGGAAGAAGCCCGGCTGATTCTGTAACGGATTCTGCTTCCCGCTGCTGTCGCGGAAAATAACGTACGCGCTGCTCGCGCCCTCAATCGTGTAAGAGTACCATTCTCCTTGCTCATGTATCATGGCTGGAGAAGATGCCCAGACCGGCTCTGTCACTGCAGGTGAAGTGCCGTAATAATACAACTGGGGGGCTCCCCAATCCGCCGGTTTCTTAAAGTGGACGGTCAGACCAGCCACCGGTTGGGGGTTCGGGATGCTTGTCCCCTGCTTTACCCAGACCGATACTGAGCCGCCGTTCACCTTGAAATCCCCGTAACCCAATGAGTTAATTTGAACGGTATCCGTACGGTTGCCTGTAATGTCGTACCAAATCTCGCCGGCATGCTGCGAGCCGACGTACATCGTCTTCGTGCCGCCCGCGCCGTCCGTAATCAATGCGGCCAGACCGGAATTCGGTTTAGCTGCCACGCCTTCTCTCGTCCAACCGATAATATCCTGATGATTGATATAATCATGCTGCACCCCATAGGCATAATCCTTTCGCGCTTTAAGCAATGGATCCAGCTTATCTTTCATCGCCGGGATGTTATTATTTGGGATACCGTAATAATCGCCATAGAACACCATCGGATAACCTTGCTCACGCGTTAAAATATACGCATAGGCCAGCGGCTTGAACCAATCTGGAATCCAAGATTCCAGCGATTGGCCCGGCTGTGTATCATGGTTATCCACGAACGTTACCGCTTTGAGTGGATCCGCATTGACAAGCGTACCCTGAGCAATGTTCTGCATATCGAAATTCCCGTTGCTTGAGGAAGCCGTCTGAAATTTATAATGCAGCGGGACATCGAACAAGGACATATTGCCGCCTACCTTGTTCAAATAATTTTGCAGCCTGCCAAGATCTCCGCTCCAGAATTCCCCGACCGTGAACATTTCTTTGCCTGTGCTGGAGCGCACGTGAGTTACGAAATCCTTCATGAAACCATATTTAATATGCTTAATCGCATCGAGCCGGAATCCGTCGAGATTCAGCGTATTGGCATACCATACGCCCCAATTCTTGATCTCGTTCACAACATCCGGGTGATCGAAGTCGATATCCTCGCCCATTAAATAATCATAATTGCCGTTCTCCGTATCGACTTCCCAGTCCCAGTCCTTGCCGGATAATTTGTAGACCGCTTCCTTCTTGTTGTTCTCATTCCAGTTCACTCCGTCAAAATGCGGCCATCTCCATTTGAAGGCGGAATACTGATTGCCTCGCCCCGGGAAATCATATTTCGTCCAGGCTTTAATGCTGTAGCTGCCCGAGGTTTCCTGGTTGCGGTTATTACCGGCAACCTCCACCGCATTGCCATCCTCCGTGCCGTCCCCGCCCATTTTATGGTTGACTACAACGTCGCCATATACCAGGATATTATTGTTATGAAGCGCAGCTATCGCCTGCTCCAGCTGGCTCTTCGTGCCATACTTCGTGCGAACCGTACCCTTCTGATTAAATTCGCCCAAGTCATACAAGTCATACACACCGTAGCCGACATCATTAATCCCCGCATGCCCCTTATAAGCTGGTGGCAGCCACACCGCCGTAATGCCGATGTCCTTCAAATGCGCTGCATCCGCCTTAAGATTATTCCAGTGGCTTCCATTGCTCGGTAAATACCATTCAAAGTACTGCATCATTGTTCCGTTAAACGGCTCCGCTGTCGCCGGCTGTACGATCGCATCCGAGGCAACCTGGATCGCCGGCATTTCCTCAGCATAGAGCTCATCTAAAGCGACCCATGGATTTATAAAGACCGATGTGGCAACAAAAATTAAACTTAACCATAAAGCTATAAATTTCCGAATCTGCTTAGACACCACTTCTCCTCCTCTTTCATTCATTATTTTCCTCAATGCAAAGGTTTGCATAAAAGGCAAAAGTCTAACCCTTAGCTGATAAGCATCTACGCTCACCCTGTGCAAACGTTTGAGTTTTAGTCCAAAACGTTTCCTCCTCTCCTTAAAAACGATCAACTTCCCAATAAAAAGCGTAATGTAGGCGCTTTCACATTGACAAATACTATTTCTTCTTATTTTTGGTAGTTGTTGTGTTGGATTTTACCAGATAAGCCGCTAACTATACAAGCCTTTTTAATAAAAAATTTTTTTTAAAAAAAACGGCTCAAAACCACGGTGCTTGATCAGAAGAGTAAATGCGAGTGCGTAAATGCGGGCGAAAAGTCTAATGGTTGCGAACGATGCTAGAGTAATGTATTGGTTGTAAGCGATGCTAGAGTAATCTATCGGTTGTAAAGCGATGCTACAAAAGTCTAATGGTTGCCAGCGACGCTATTTGAGTAAAATTGAGGTTTGCAAAATGTAACGGTTGCCAGCCGGGCTATTTCCTGTTTTTTCGTAGGCAGAGGGCTGTTTCGTCCAAATAAGCGCACATACAACCGTTAGATAAGAAACCTCCGTTTTTTGGGTCGATTAAGCGCTATGACAACCGTTAGCATAGCACTGTGCAGGCAGGTATCGCTCTTCTGAATGAGGCTATCCCGTCGGTCAAGCACCGGTTTCTAGGTTAAGCCAAAAACATCGATATATCTCAAGCTTGATGTATTCATAAGCGAGTGAGGAGATGTTTAAAATGAATTGAGGTGGTTAATAGTAGACAGACAACCTAATCCAAAGATTGAGGTGATAAGAATGGGTTTCTTATGGTCATTGATTATCGGTGGTGTGATTGGCTGGCTAGCAGGTCTGATTATGGGCAGAGATATTCCCGGTGGAATTATCGGCAATATTATCGCTGGCTTTATCGGGGCTTGGCTCGGTAGTCTCATCCTTGGAAACTGGGGGCCTGTCATCGGTAATTTCTACTTCGTCCCAGCGCTGATCGGGGCAATCGTCCTTGTTTTCATTGTCAGTCTGATTATGGGCTCCATGCAGCGCAACCGATAAAAAAGCGAATGAATGAACAATTTAGTTAAGGACGACCGGGGTATTCCGGCCGTCCTTGGCTAAGTAATCTTCTATTCTCGTAATGCTAACCGGCCTCCTCTCGATACTCAGAAGGAGTTTTTCCCGTAATCTTCTTAAATACCTGGCTGAAATACCTGGGATCCTGATATCCGACCAGCGGAGCTACCTGATACACCTTTACATTCGTGTTCTGCAAAATAAACTTGGCCTTATCGATGCGACACTTCGTCAAATATTCAAGGAAGGTATACCCCGTTTCTTGCTTAAACAGCATACAGAAGTGGCTTATACTCAGCTCAGCTATTTCACAGACCTCTTCAATGCTAAGATCCTTATGATAATTGTGAGTGATGTACGATGTTGCTTTTGCAATGACAGCCTGAACATCTCCGCGTGAGTAATTTTCCTTGCTCTGCAAAATCCACTGACCGAAACAGTCCTTCAAGACGGTGATCATTTCGCTTAAAGTCAACAGAGAGTAGATCTCCTGCAGCAATCCCTCCAAAGACCACTCCAGCATCATATTCATGCCTTCGAATTGGCGATACAAAACGATCGTCAGCTCGATAATCATTCGCTCAGCCTGTTCCTTCGTCAGAGCCTGATCCTCGAAATAATGCTTCATTTCATCGAATGAATTCAGCAGTTGCTGGCGATCTAATTTACGAGCATATTCCAGAAGCGCTTCTTCAATCTGCTTAGGATATCTTGCTTCCAAAGCATGAACGGCCTCTTCCCGTTCTACGTAGACATATACCCCTTCCTCACCGGAGTAAAATCGCTGATACAAGGCTTGAGCCGCATGTTGGTAGGCTTCATTCAAATGATCGATGCCGATCATGCTCGGACTGAAGCCGACAGAACAGGACAGCTTCGTATTTGCTTTGAGTTGTCCGATCAAATCATTGCCGAGACATACTTTTCTATCGCTTAGATGGTCAGGGAACAGGATGACCCATTCGCCACTATGGAAAGGAAACGTCGTAAGCCCCCCCTGATTCAGCGACCACTCGCTAACGATGTTCCGTATTGCGAATAACCATAGGCGCTTCTCCTCGATGCTCCACTGCTCATTCAGCTTCAGATAATGATCGAGCTGAACGACAGCCATGAAATATCCTTGCTCCAGCTCACTGTTCTCCATCCAACGCATATGCTGCAGCGGGCTTTGATTTCCCTCGATAAATTCAGCAAACAGCCTTTCTCTGGCAAGCAATGATAATACTTGAACTGAATGAAGCAGCTTGTCATTTTCCTGCTGCTTGTTCAAATGCTTCTTGGCGCGCATAATCATTTCGATTAATTCGTCATGATCAATCGGCTTTAGCAAATAGTCAAAGGCCCCCTCGCGCAGCGCCTCGCGTGCATATTCGAATTCTCCATAACCGCTAATGAATATAAATAATCTCTGCGAATTTTCCGTCAGTACTTCCTTCATCAGAGAAATTCCATCCTTACCCGGCATGCGTATATCACTGATAATCATATGCGGCGAAGTCTCACGAACCAACTGGAGAGCCTGCTCCCCATTTCTGGCTTCCCCGACTATTTCCAAATGAAGCTCATCCCAGGGAATCGCCGCCTTCAAACTCCGCAGAATTATAGGCTCGTCATCGACCAGTATCACTTTGTACTTCTCTTCCGTCGCCCCCATCCAGCGCACCTCCTGAATTCTTAAAGGGTAAAGAACTTCTTCGCTGATTCCAATAAAGCTTGGAGCTAAGCTGCAAATCCTCCAAAGCTTCCTCTGCACTCAATTGGCCGCCGATCATTTCTTTTACACCCTTCAAGAAAGATCTTTTGACCTCTGGCGACAAAATATTGTCATACGGGACGAAACTATGCGTGCTTTGCTCCATCAATGTGATCACTTGAGCAAACACAGGACCCGTTTTTTCGGGATCATAGCTGATTTTAATCGAAGGCAGACGGAGGCCCTCATACACGATACGGCTTTGAATTTCCTTCGTATAGAAGCGCTCCAGCAAATCCAACGCGGCCTCCTTCTTCGCTTCCTCCAAGTTGGATGACAGCCCGATGCCAATCGTATAACCCCCAGCAATCGATCTAGTTTCTCCTAACCGGAGGGACGGAAATGGAATGACCCCTACCTCATCCTGAAAGCTAGACGTGTTATGGGAGATCAGATCATTTCGGTGAAACAGATTGATATCCCAGTTCCCGTTCAAATACATGGCGGCTTTGCCCTCGGTAAACTGGGCGATTGCCTCTTCCGTAGTAAAGCCGTTAGCAGAGGGGGCGAAGGCTCCCGTCTTTACCCACCCATCCAGATGCTCATAGGCTTTTAAAAATTTTTCATTCCGAAAATCATAGCCTTCTTCCCCCTGCGACAAGACTTGAATCAGTTCCGGCCCCGCGTATCGATCCATAAGGTAATGAGCAAATATTGCAGCCGGCCAGCGATCCTCATTGCCCAGCGCAAACGGAATATATCCATTGTCACTGAGCACCTTAATGACGCGATCCAACTCGGCTAACGTACTCGGTGCCTGAAGGCCAAGCGCATTAAAAATCGTCTTATTATAATATAAAGGCTCCGCATTACCTTCAAACGGCAGCCCGTAAATCTTCCCATCAAAGGTCCATAACTGTAAGTCGCGGAATTGCTCTTTAAGCCCCCGTTCCTTCACAAACTGGCTCAAATCCATCAATCGATTCGCTCGGGCATAAGGCTCGATTTCAGCGCCCCCAAACAGGACGAACATGTCTGGAGGCGTTCCAGTGACCATCTCGCTTTTGAGCTGCTGCTCGCGATGTGTGGTCTGATCCATCCCCTCGAAATTCACCTTTACGTTCGGATGGGCTTTCTGATAATCCGCCACTACATCCTCAAAAATACTCAGCATCGGCCTGTCATGCTCCTTCGTCCAGAAATGACGAAAAGTGAGCGTAATCTTATCGATTTGATCCTCCTCGATAGGATCGCGGTTTCCGGCTGTAATGAACAGGACCGATACGGCAAGAACCGTAATGTATAGTAAAATCCAGCCCCAGTTAAGTAACCATTTCATTCATTTATCCCCCCTCTACCTATCGGTATTTAAGAAACTATCTTAGGTATCCGAATTCGAATCGTAGACCCGAATCCAGGGGAAGAACAAATCATAATGCCATATTGTCCGCCAAACCGGATACGCAGCCGTTCATGAACATTTTTAAGACCTACTCCATTTTCCCGGTACTTCTTCATATTGCCCCAATCTTTATTCCACATGTTCTGCAGCGTTACAGAATCGAAGCCAGGGCCGTTATCCATCACATAAATAAAAATATCATTCCCATGCTCCTGCGCCTGAATCGTGATCATGCCGCTGTCCTCCATCGGTTCGATCGCGTGATACAATGCGTTCTCTACAATGGGTTGAACAATCAGCTTCTGTGTTTTGAAATATTTCAATGAATCTGATAACTGCAAGTCATACGAGAATTTATCCTCGAAACGAAATTTCTGAATGTCCATGTAATGCCGAACATGTTCTACTTCCATTTGCAGAGGAATGAGCTCCTGATTTTCACTGATGCTTATGCGCAGCAGCTTGCCGAGAGATATGACCATCTTGCTGATGCTTTTATTTCCCTGCAGCACAGCCATGGAATTGATCGATTCCAAGGAATTATAAATAAAATGCGGATTGATTTGCGCCACGAGCGCTTGCAACTCCGCCTCCTTCTTCCGATTCTGCTCGGTCTCGACCTGCTCGATCAGCTCATCGATTTGTGTGCTCATTCGATTGAAGCCATCCACTAGCAAATCCCGCTCATCATCCGCTGGCAGCGTAGAAGTAATCGGTACGAATATTCCCTGCTGCACTCGCTTCATCCCGTTAACGACGCTAATAATGCTGCTGACCAATCTACGTATGAAGAACCGGTCAAACAAAAACGCCGATACCAGGGATACCAACACGAGAATAACAGCGATATTGCGGATCGACAAGGATTCGGACGCGATCAATTTAAACGGTGTAATCGCTACCAAAACCCAATCTTTGTTATGGGATGGCAAATACGTAATCAACGATTGCTCTTCAAGATACTTGTCTACATAGTAACCCTTGCTGTTGGAATACCCTTCCGAGAGAAATGGAAATGACGTCTGTTCCCCGATATGCTCACCAGACTTGTCAAATACGATATTCCCCTGCGTATTCACCAGCAAGATATCCCCTTGCTTCAGCGTAGCTGCTTCCCAGAACACCTGATCCAGAATGTCTGGCTTAATATATATCACGAGGGCCCCAATATCCTCTAATGAATAATAGTCTTTGACCAACCGCGCCTGAATAAGTACCGGGTTCCCCGTAGCGACCGAACCGTTCTCCCCGGGTCCGATCCACACCGGTCTTCCTTCAGCTGATTTCATCTTCTCATACCAGCTCTGCTGATTCAGCTCATCGAATGCCATAAATTCGTTAGGACTGTAGAGCAGTTGATCTTTAGAATACAGCGCATACGAAGTAATCATTGGATGATTGAATAGTTTTCCGATCTCTTGCTTAGTCTCGTAGCTTACTCCTGCCTCCGGTACCTTCAGCGTTAGTTGAATAACATCCTGAGTGATCGCCGAGTTCGAAATGGTCGAGATTTCATTCAGCGCAAATTTCAGCTTCCGGTCACTCTCCAGCAAAGAAATCCAATAGAAATGGCTAGACTTCTTTTCCATCGCATTCGCGAAGCTGTAATAAGATACGGCGCCCATCAGTATAACCGGAATGAACACGAGAAGTATAATTGCCAGCAAGATTTTTCGACGAAGCTTCATGAACTTTTGCGGCCTCCCCCACCATCTTCTAACTGTATTATTCTTCATCGTGTTCTATATTCCTTGCAAACATCACGTATTAAATCACATATATTCAGATCGCGATGCTGCTTTATTAACTTTTAATAGCTCCCGAAGTCAGTCCAGCGATGACCCAACGGCTGAATAGTAAAAATACAATCAACAGCGGCAGGGTAGCTGTAAACGTGGCTGACATAATCATACCGAAATCCAGACCATCCCGGTTCGTAAATAACTGTTGGAGCGCAAGCTGAATCGTATAATTCTCTTTATTCTTCAACACGACGAGCGGCCAGAAAAAGTCGTTCCACACGTTCATGAAATTAAGGATGGCAAGCGTAGCCATCGCCGGGGTAACGACAGGAATCGCAATATTCCAGAAAATCCGAAAGTGTCCGCCTCCGTCGATTCGCCCCGCTTCGATCAATTCCGAATGGACAGCCGAAGAGATATACTGCCTCATCCAGAATATCCCAAACGCATTGACCATAGCTGGAACGATCAACGCCTTATAGCTATCGATCCACTGCAGCTTCGCCATAATAACGTATTGCGGAAGAACTCCCAGTTGAACAGGAACTAGCATTGTAGCGATAACAAAGACAAACAGAACCTTTTTCAATGGAAATTCATATTTCGCAAAAGCATAACCAGCGAGCGTACACAGAAATACAACGGAAACCGTAACTGCTGAAGCTACGACGACAGAATTCATCAATGCTCTAAAAAATTCCGTCCGCTCCAAAACGCGCCCAAAGTTATTGAAAAACTCCGTTCCGGGTACAAGTAGCGGCGGAATATGGAATGCAGCAGACTTGTCGTTGGTCGCTATTACGAACATCCAGTAGAACGGGAATATCGAAGCAAGTGCGCCTACCACCATAAAGATATAAAATAATATTTTGACGACAATTCCGGCATCATCCGGTTTCTTTTTTTTAACGTTTACAGCTGCTAAACTCATGCCTTTTTCCCTCCTGTGTCTCCACCCATTCGACTGGATATCATCATATTGAGGACGGAGAAAATAATGGTGAAAATAAACAGCATGACTGCCGTAGCCGCCGCTGTGCCGAAGAAACCGTTACGGAATGCCTCACTGTACAAGTAAGTTACCATCGTAACCCCTTCCTGACGAGTAGAGCCCGATCCCGACTGCCCTAGGAAGACATAAGGCTCGGTAAATAATTGAAGCGCACCGATCGTGGAGATCAAGGTGACGAAAATAATAAACGGTCGCAGCAATGGCAGCGTAATATACAGCATTTGCTGTCCTCGACTTGCTCCGTCAATTTTCGCAGCCTCATAAATATCTGTAGGAATACTCTGCAGCCCGGATAGAAAAATGATCGCGTTATAACCCATCCAGCGCCACATGACCATCGTGGAGATGGCAATTTTCACACCCCACCATCCGGAGTTAAAGGCCATGTTCTCCAATCCCATGGTGTTTAACAACCAGTTGACCATCCCGTTGTTGCCAAACATCGTACTGAAAACGAGCGTCACGGCTACAATGGATGTAATATTCGGCATGAAGAACAGAATTCGGAATGTATTTTTATACTTATTCATTGCCGAATTCAGCATAATTGCGACAAATAACGCCATAATCAGCTGCGGTACGGTCCCCATTAACGCCATGATCAGCGTATTGCTGAAGGAAATCCAAAACGTCGGATCGCTTGTGATCAGTTCATAATTTTTAAATCCGACAAATTTCATTGGCCCAAGGGCATCCCACTTAAAAAAAGATAAATAAATTGTAAAAAAGATCGGATACAGCCCAAAAATGCTAAAAAGAATAAAGAAAGGAGAAATAAACGTATACGCCGTCAATCGGCTCCGCCTTGTCTCCGTCCAGAACGGTTTCTTGCCTTCGCTTTGAAGCGGTTTGGCAGTTGCTAAGTCAGCCATTTATACACCTCCAGGGGTAGTTTTGATAAATCCAAATTCGCAAGAAGATACCATCTTCTTGCGAATTCGGGTGACAAGCTATAATAGAAAGAAAAGTTTACTAGCTGCGTTCTGCCAGTGTCTTAGCTTGTTTAATTGCATTTTCCCACTCTTTGGCCGGATCGGCCTTTTTCTCAAGCACATTCTTCAGGGCATCTTTGAACATCGTATCCACTTGATCATGCAGCGGACCGTAGTATACCGGTTTTACACGCTCTGCCGATTTAGCATAAGCCTCGGAAATAACCTGACCACTAAAGAAGTCATCTTTATCTTCCGTAAATGCTGGTTCGCTATATACTGCTGGAATAGAAGGGAATAAGCCACTGGCTTTAAAGGATTTCAATTGGTTCTCCTTGCTTACCAGCCAAGAAATAAATTCGTAGGCTTCCTTCGAATGCTTGCCTTCTTTAGGCAGTGTCAAGAACGAACCGCCCCAGTTGCCCGCGCCTTCAGGAAGCTGAGCGATAGCCCATTTACCAGCGGAATCCTGAGCATTTCTGATTGTACCTGCCATCCAAGCTGGGCCTAACATTACGCCGAAATCGCCATCATTGATCGCTTTATTCCATTCAGGAGACCAGAGAAGCGTATTGCCGATCCAGCCTTCCTGAATACCTTTAACCGTGAAATCATAAGCCTTCTTCACTTGCGGATTCGTATCTCCGATAAAGGAGCCGTCCGCCTTGCTGAAATAAATTTCATCTGCTGCTTGGTCGCGAACGCCGTTGTACACCAAATCAGTCAAGTCGGCGAACGGTTTGCCTGTCTTATCTTTGAATTGCTTCGCTACTGTCGCGAATTTATCCCATGTATCGATTGCTGCGCTAAATCCATCCGGATCGGTCGGCAGACCCGCTTGTTCAGCTAAATCTGTACGGTAGTAGACCACTGTAGGCCCGATATCCGTTGGCAGACCCAGTTGGAAGGAGCCGTCTAGAGAAGTGGCTTGCTTCCACTTCCAATCCAAGTAGTCTCCTTCAATGTCTTTGGCGCCTAGATCATATAAATTGTGGAACTTATCTTGGGCACTGATGAAGCGCTCCATAAAGGCAATTTCAAGCATGAAAACATCCGGTGCCCCAGAGTTGGCCGACAGTGCCGTAGTCAGGTTATTATGGTGAGCCGTTTGATCTGAAGTATTTTGAAATTTCACAGTGATATTCGGATGCTCTTGGGTATATTCTTTAGCGAGCTCCTCGTAATTTGTCGTTCCCAGCGACCAAAAAGTAAGTTCAATTTTCTCTCCGGAATCTGTCTTTGCACCTTCATTAGCCCCGTTGTCGGTAGCAGCAGGCGTGTTGCCACCATTGTTTGTTGTAGTTTTGTTGCCCCCGCCGCCACATGCCGCTAGCGAAGCGACTAGCAGGACAGCAACCAAAACTACAACCATGCGTTTCATTCTAATCATTTCAAGACCCCTTTCAGAAATGTAAATGTTTACATCGTTAGTCTATCGAACTTTCGGCATGATTTTGAGGAGGCAATATTGCGATTTGTGGTTGAGATTTTTCTGATTGCTACCTAGAAATAATGCCTACCATGCCAAAGTTGGGATTTTTCAGCATGACAAATCCAATTCTGTACACCCATTGAACGAGAGGAGAGGCGGAACGTCCACATGATGGGCCGACTACCATCATACAGCGAAACATCACATGCGGGGAGCTCGCTGTGAACTGCACATAGTGCGCGGGGAGCTGCGCGCGGTGCGCGGGGGGCTGCATGCCGGGCGCGGGGAGCTGCTTGCCGGGCGCTAGATGTATTTCCCACAGTTAGTTGATGGGCTTTTGTCGTATGAAGGGTAGCTAGCTGCAAATCTACATCTAGTTTGAGGCTGTTTAGCAGGCTATTAGCAGAATTTAAGCAAATTCAGGCATTCTAACGGTATGATTGGACTTCTGTCAAGAAAGTGGACACCTATTAAGTGAAAGTTTACGCCGTCTCCTTCTTGAATTGCGCAGCAAATTGAACCGGCGACACATAGCCGATTGAACTGTGGATTCGTTTGCGGTTGTAGAAAAATTCAATGTACCTGTAAATGGTCTCGTAAGCCTGTTGTTTGGTCTTGAACTTCGTTCTGTAGATGAGTTCTTTTTTCAAGATGCTGTGAAATGACTCGATACAAGCGTTATCGTAGCAATTCCCTTTACGACTCATGCTAACCTTCATGGAATACGATTCCAGCTTGTCACGGTACTCCTTCGATGCGTACTGTGAACCGCGATCGGAATGGTGAAGCAATCCCTTACCTGGTTTTTTCGCATCATATGCGGCCTCTAGAGCATCTAAGACAAGTTCTGTTGTCATCCGGCCGTAAAGCCGCCAACCCACGATCTCGCGTGTGCACAGATCCATCAGACTAGCCAAGTACAGCCGTCCTTCTCGGCAGGGGATGTAGGTAATATCTGCAACCCACACTTTGTTCGGTTCAGATACGGCAAAGTTCTGGTTCAACTCATTGGGAGCAATGGGTGAGTCATGATTGGAATCGGTCGTCTGCACCTTAAATTTACGGGAGACACAAGAACGCAACCCCAGTTCTTTCATGTAGATGCTAACTGTGCGCTCCGCGACCTGGATACGCTCTTTCCACAGCATTCGGGTAATCTTAGGACTGCCGTAGCGTTCCCCGGAGTCATGAAAATGATACTTGACTCTCTCCAGAACCTTCGCCTTTCGAAGTTTCTGCTCGCTAGGCAATGCCTTCTGCCACTTGTAGAAGCCACTCCGAGACACTTGTAAAACCTTGCACATCTTCTCCACCGAAAACTCGGAGCGATGTTCTTCAATGAATTGGAATCTCAGTTCCTTTCTTTGCTGAAGATGTGCAGCGCCTTTTTTAATATAGCGAGTTCTTCCTGGAGATCTTGATTTTCCCGCTTCTTCTCTTGATTCTCCAGTTCCTTATTACGCAGTTGTTGTTCGAGTTGACGCACTCTCTCCGGTGTGACTAAAGATTCCAGCTGGATTTCATCGCGGTAAAGTGCTTTCCAGTTGTGCAACACACCCGCAGATATACCGAGTTCTTCGGCCAACTGCGGCATGGACTTACTTTGCTCTAAAATATACTTCACTGTCTGCTTCTTAAACTCTTCACTGTAACTATTACGTTCCATCCGGACATCTCTCCCTTAAGGATTATTATCTAGGTTCACTTAAGGACTGTCCACTTTTTATTCTAGTTGCAGATTTGCATTTAGTACGGGTACCTTTTCTTAAAAGTGCCAAACTAATTGTATAAAATACATTCAGTCACTAGTCACCATCCTTGGCGGTCATTTGGGGACGATAACTTTTTCGATCAACCTCGATCAATCTCGATCAACCGAGCTACTAACGGTCTTTTTCGCAGTATTGCAGTGTTGTAGTATTGCTGAATCCAGCATTGCAGTAGCAAATGGAAAGCAGCAATATTCACAGAATAAATTTGCATTGAAAACGCAAAAAGGCACTACCGATATAATATCAGTAGTGCCTCTTATAATTGCTTGGCGACGTCCTACTCTCCCAGGACCCTGCGGTCCAAGTACCATCGGCGCTGGAGGGCTTAACGGTCGTGTTCGAGATGGGTACGTGTGGAACCCCTCCGCCATTGCCACCAAACGTGACTTTTGCACTGCATTCACTTCTTCGATCTGCTACAACAAAATATCAGACCTTAGAACAAACATGCAGCTTAAACTGCATTTCAGATGTTTGATCACCTGAAAACTGGANATTTCTAAAACGCAAATTTCGTTTCGTTATCCAGTTTTCAAGGATCAAGGACGGAACTTTTGTAACGATCACCTTTGGTGACGTTCAAAGTTACGTCATTTTGAGAGTTGAACTCTCAAAACTGACCAACGAGTGAGCTAAAAGCTTTACGAAGTAAAGCTACTTCGAAAGCATATCCCCCTTTGCATCCGCAAAGGGATCGGCGACTTTCGTCAGCCTTTTTTTGAATGTCTTCGTTGCAGAAGACGATTCTCCATAGAAAGGAGGTGATCCAGCCGCACCTTCCGATACGGCTACCTTGTTACGACTTCACCCCAATCATCTACCCCACCTTCGGCGGCTGGCTCCTTGCGGTTACCTCACCGACTTCGGGTGTTGTAAACTCTCGTGGTGTGACGGGCGGTGTGTACAAGACCCGGGAACGTATTCACCGCGGCATGCTGATCCGCGATTACTAGCAATTCCGACTTCATGCAGGCGAGTTGCAGCCTGCAATCCGAACTGAGACCAGCTTTGATTGGATTCGCTCCACCTCGCGGCTTCGCTTCCCGTTGTACTGGCCATTGTAGTACGTGTGTAGCCCAGGGCATAAGGGGCATGATGATTTGACGTCATCCCCACCTTCCTCCGGTTTGTCACCGGCAGTCACCTTAGAGTGCCCATCCG